>CP074384.1 GCA_022041995.1 Cupriavidus necator | reverse complement strand
TTGTCCCCCGTAATGGCTGTTGAGCAGGCGCTTACTCGTCCCTAATTCCACTATCCCCGACATAGGCCTCTTGTTTCAACGGTCTACCCCGCCCGATCCGATGACAACGGCGGAAGCTATTACAACGGCCTGCGAGGTAACTACTGGAGAAGGGGCATAGCTATGAGAATTGGCAGCCCGGCGAGTCGGACGCTGGTGGCGATCAGAAGATTGACGAGGCTGCACCCGGACAGTCCCCGACTTCGCGGCCCGAACCTGCGTCCCGGAGGACAGACACGGTCCTTGACACGTTGCCGCGGCGGGAAGACCTGGCAGCGCGTCGCCAGCAGCGCAGGATGCAGCCTTATTCCGGACCTCAACGGCAAAGGGCATTCGCTTCACGGCCACAGGGGACGAGGATACTGCCGGACATCCGTTGCGCGCTTTGCCGAGTAGCGGGAGGCCTGTGTCAGACCGAGCAGCGGACGATGCACCCGCAGGGCCCAGTCGTCGTGGCCGCCCAGCACGCGCAACCTGCCGGACCAGCAGCTGCGGTCAACCCTTGCTGCAAGCGGGATGGAGAGGTATCAGATCGCCGCGGCGGCGCCATCGCGCAAGCGACCGGCCCGCGATGCGATTGAAGCGCTGGATGAAAGGCACCACTCGAGGATGCGCATCGAGCCGAGCGAACCACAGCGCCGCAGCCGGAATCTGGGGAGAGTCCTGACGTATCCTGAACCGTGAGTTCGGCCGGCAGCTCAGGAACCAACGGTATGCGCAGCAGCAAGTGCTTTCCGGCAACGCGAAGGATGCCGATTTCCCTGAACTTGCCATCCGGATGGCAAGGGAGAACGTGCTGGCACAGCGCAACGGCTACGGGCAGGCACTGGTCTTTCTGCGCCCAGACTATGCCGGCGACAACCTGCACTTCCTGGACTTGTATTTGCAGAAACTGCAGGTCAGGAACAAGGTCAGGAACATACGCCTGCGCGGGCCAACGACGTTCGCGAGGCGGTTGAACTGGCGGCGCACTATCTTGTGGACACCGACTGGTGCCGGGGCGCGCCGGCTGCAAGCTACGTGCATTTCGCCAACAAGCTTAGCAAGCATGCCGACAGCGAGATCTGCCGGCTAGCGCTGCGAAGCATCGCGACCGAACTGCTGAGGCCGGGCGCGCTGCACAGGCTGAACGGACGGCAAGCCGCCATGCTGTGCAATGCGCTGTCCAAGGCGCCGGAGCGCCCGGCGTGCTGCGATGCGGTGTCCGGTCTTGTCAGGCATCTTCGATCGCATGGTCTGATCCGGGCTGAACGCACAGGATATGTCAAATCTGCTCAATGCCCTGAGCAAGTGGTCGACGATGGCAGGGTCAGGGAGAACGCACTGGAGCTGGCCAGGCGCGTTGCGGCAGACGCGCCGCTGCGCGAGTCGATGAATGCGCTGGGGGTGGCCATCACGGTCAACGCTCTCTCGAAGTGGCCTGACGAAGCCGATGCGCGTCAGGCGGCGCTGCGGCTGGCCGAACGCGTGACATCGGACGCAAAGCTGCGCCAGCGGATGGACGGGCAGCATGTTGCCAACGCGCTCAATGCATTCTCAAGTGGCCGGCGTCGCATCGGGCCAGCGAGGCGGTACGGTGCCTGGCCCGGCGCCTCACATCGGAACCCCAGCTGTGCCAGTCGATGGAGGCGTGGGCGTGGCCACGCGCTCAATGCGCTCTCGAAGTGGCCGGACCAGGCCAAGGCCCGCGACGCCGCGCTGCGGCTGGCCGAGCGCGTTAGCTCGGAACCCAGCTGTGCCAGTCGATGGAGGCGAAACATGTGCCAATGCCCTGAACGCGCTCTCGAAGTGGCCGGACAAGGACGAGGCCAAGGCGGCGCTGCGGCTGGCCGAGCGCGTTAGCTCGGAACCCCAGCTGTGCCAGTCGATGGAGGCGCGGGCCGTGGCCAACGCGCTCAATGCGCTCTCGAAGTGGCCGGACCAGGCCAAGGCCGCGACGCCGCGCTGCGGCTGGCCGAGCGCGTTAGCTCGGAACCCCAGCTGTGCCAGTCGATGGAGGCGCAGGCGTGGCCAACGCCCTGAACGCGTTTCGAAGTGGCCGGACGCGGACGAGGCCCGCGACGCGGCGCTGGCGCTTGCCGATCGTCTGACTCGGAGGCTGAGGGCAATGCGCGGCTGCGCCAGTCGATGGATGCGCGGGCGTGGCCAACGCGCTCAATGCGCTTTCGAAGTGGCCGGACAAGGCCAAGGCCCGCGACGCCGCGCTACGGCTGGCCGAGCGCGTTAGCTCGGAACCCCAGCTGTGCCAGTCGATGGAGGCGCGGGCCGTGGCCAACGCGCTCAATGCGCTCTCGAAGTGGCCGGCGAAGACGAGGCCCGCGACGCCGCGCTGCGGCTGGCCGAGCGCGTTAGCTCGGAACCCCAGCTGTGCCAGTCGATGGAGGCGCGGGCCGTGGCCACGCGCTCAATGCGCTCTCGAAGTGGCCGGACGAGGACGAGGCCCGCGACGCCGCGCTGCGGCTGGCCGAGCGCGTTAGCTCGGAACCCCAGCTGTGCCAGTCGATGGACGCGCAGGCCGTGGCCAACGCGCTGAACGCGCTCTCGAAGTGGCCGGACGCGGCCGAGGCCCGCGCCGCGGCGCTGGTGCTGGCCGATCGCCTGACCTCGGAGGCTGAGGGCGATGCGCGGCTGCGCCAGTCGATGGCGCGCAGGCCGTGGCCAGCACCCTCCACGCACTGTCCCGATGGCCGCAAGAAAGCGGCCTGCATGAAGCGGCGTGGTGTCTGGCGGCACGCCTGGGCTGGCTCCGCTCGAGTGGAGCACGTTCGAATTCAGACCGCCAGACCGGCCAGATTGCCAACGCGCTGGCGCGGCTCGGCCGGGACGAAGACGGGAACGCCGTTCTCGCACGCGATGTACTGATGGGGGTAGCGGTGCACCTGGAGCTGTACCCGGAACGCTTCGACAGCGCCGAGGGCCGCCACGTGGGTATGCTGCTCAAGGCTTTCGCCCAGCTGCGGATGCACGACGCGCTGCGGCTGCTCGCAACGCCGGCGCTGGAGCGTGTCATGACGCTGTGTCAAGAAGGACGGCTGCGCGAAGAACCGCTGGAGAGTGTGGGCACCCTGTGCATGGGGCTGCTGCCGCTGGCGCGCAGCCCGCAGTTGCAGCGCCACCGGGTGCGCGCCCTGCAGACGTTCGACGCGCTGAAGCCAGTCGTAGAACACAAGATCGACGCGTATCTGCGCCAAGCCCCGGGCGGGGCAGGCGCTCGTGCCGGGCTGCGCCTGAAGGAGGGCGACGAAGCATGCGGCACGCGCTGTCCGGCCCTGTCACTGTATCAGGTGCTCAAGGCATACAGCGTGGTGGCCCACCAGTGGAAGCCGCGCTACATCAGCGGCGAACGCGAGTCGGTGAAGACGCACCAGGAGACTCTGAAGCAGTGGGTGCGACAGACGCTGGACAGGACGCGCCCGCTCATCGAGACGGATCTGCAGGAAAAGAGCTGGAACTTGATTGCGCAGATCGAGGCGGATGATGCGATCCTGGACGCGCTGGATCTGCGGCTGGCCAGCGCGGCGCATCTGGAGGCCCTCACGACGCGTTACCCTCCTCGCCGGTTCGATCTGGCAGCGCGCCACGAGAGCCTGCGCACAGCGGTGGGAAACGTCGTACCACCCGAACCGAGTGGGGGCGACACCACGCATGTCACGGTCGACTTGCGGGGACGGGAGCTGGAGCCCGCCGCGTCGTCCGACGGGGCGGAGCCTGCGTATTCGTTTTATTCACGCCTGACCGGTCAGCCGCTGGTCGAGGTGCGGCTGCCTGGGGAGTTAAGCGCCTTCATGCTCGCGCGCACGTTCCAGTACAAAGACGAGCCTTGGCGCTTCGACATGTTTGGCGGCAGCCGCCTGACACGGGGGCGGCGGAAGTCAGCCCGGGACATCGCCGCCGGCCGCAGCGCGTCTGCTTCGGTGCTGCCGGCAGTGCGGTATGCCGACAGTGCCCCAGGCAGCGCCTTCATGGAACTGGCGCAGAAGCTGGCGCCGCAGCGCGAGGACTGGTCGCGCATGCAACGCGCGCTCATGGAGATGGTGCCACCTGACCATGTGGTGGAGGGCACGTTGCGGCTGGGCTGGTTTGAGGACGTGCCGGGCCGCAGCACCCCTTCAGGCTTCAAGGGCCACACCACGAGCGCATCGCGCTCTGTCCAAATGACGGCTGCGGGTTTCTGAGATGGGACGTGGCGATGCGCATTCCGGTGGTGCGCGAACATATCGAGGCATGGGAGGCAGTCAGGGAGGCACGGGGCGACGAGGCACAGCAAAAGCTGGTGGATGGGCAGCAGCCGGGATTTAACACGCTGCCACCGCAGGCCCTGATGCATTTCCCGCGGGATGAGGCGGCGCTTGACGAAGCGCGCGAGGTGATGCAGCGCAGGCTGAACGGGGTGGACCGGCACGCATCGCAGGCGGTGGACTGCCTGACGCTGTACCAACTGGCCGTCAGCGGCGGCTACCAGGGGCGGCGCATCCGCGCGGTCCCCTCGGCTGACGACAGGCTGTATCTGCCGACGATTCCGCTGCCGGGCTTTGCGCAGTTGCAGGGCGATGTGCTGGTGGGCAAACCGCCGTACGATAAGGAGAACCTGTTGCCCATTGCGGCCGCGCAGGTCGTTACGCCCGATCAGGAGGACGTGACGGCCCAGTTTCTGGACCAGTGCTTCGCCATCCAGTACAGCTATACGGGATTCGATGAGGATTCGGGCACGGGCGCCGACATGCTGCACAGCAAGGGCATGCTGATCATCCCGCCGCCGGGCTACTGGTCACCGGATCCGGACCACCAGGGGCTGCACCTGGCCTGTTCGCGGGAGGACCTGAAGACGCTGTCGCGCTGGAAGAGCCGGCGCGAGCGCGACACGCTGCCGCAGCAGATGTTCAGCACGGGCAGCCTGCGGGTCAAGGACGTGCTGCTGCCTGGGCGGCTTGGGGCAATCCCGATTGCGGAGCTGCGCAAGCGGAGCATGGACACGGACGGGGACGATGCGTTCGTCTATGCGGGCTATCCGGCTCTCGTGGGCCACATCGGTCGCGTCATGCAGTCGCGCCAGGCGCGACGGGGCGAGGAGCGCTCGTTCAAGCCGCCCAAGACTGCGCATCCGGCCATCGATGAACGGGGCCGCTACCAGGCGGGACGGGCGCGCGAAATTATGGCCGAGCAGCGGGGGGGCGCGTTGCTGGGTAAAGCCGCCACGCTCGCCATGCGCTTTCTCGCGCAGCCCGATGAGCTGCGCGAGGCCATGGCGCGAAACATGATGTTCGGCACCTACGACGGCGTGGCGCGTGATTTGCGCAACGGACTGCGCAGGCGGCTGCAGGGGGACAAGGATGCACCAGCGCTGCAGCAGTTGCAGGTGCAGGCGCATGAGGCGATTGACCGAGCCCATGAGCCGCAAGCGTGCGAGGCGGCGAAACTGCTGTATGAGCTGTGTATGCAGCTGGGCAGGGACAGCGTCCAGGCACCGCAGCTTCCGTCCGCGCTGGCGCAGGGGTTCCCCGCACTTGCGAGCGCCTATGAGCAGGCAGACGACACGGCCGGGCGTGTGCACGCGGTGCTGGACAACTACCCGGTGTGCCGTCTGTCGCGTACGGCGTTCCCCGAGGGGCAGCCGGGCTGGTGCCGGGCGAGCCGGAGCTGTCCATGCGCAACCTGTTTACGATAGCCATAAAGGTGGGCACCGACGCGCTGAAGTCGGACACGGGCACCGATCTCTTTACAAGCGTGATCGAGAGTTGCGAAATGGCTGAACGCCGGTATCCCGACCGTCTGCGTCGGGTACCGTACAGCAAGCCGACGTTGGCGGAAATACGGCACGGGCGCTTCGATCCACAGTGGGCAGACGCTGCGCTGCGGCAGATGCCAACGATGGCAGCGGGTGTCATGCAGGACGCCGTCCGGGCGCTGCAGCAGGCGGAGCTGCTCAGCGTACCGGCTACGCCGGCCGAACGGGCGCAGGAGGTTTCCCGGGAGGCGCTTGAGCAAGAGGCGCTGGCGCTCAATGAACGGGCCCGTTTGGCCGAGCCGGGGATCACGATGAGGCTGCAGGACATCGTGAACGGGTGCAGTGAGCCCGGACACGCGCGGGCGGGTCTGGCGGGCGAACAGAAGAACAGGCTGAAGTCGCCGCGCTCGCTGCAGGACAAGCTGGCCCGGCTGATTGGTGGAGTGCCGCCCCGGACCCTGGCCCAGGCCAGCGCGCTGGTCAACGATGCGCTGCGCTACAGTGTGGTGCTGCCCGCGGATACGTTTATGGGGGACTATCGCCAGATCATGGCGCAGCTCGCGAAGGCGCATACTCTGATCCGGCGCACGAATCACTTCCTGCGGGGCCGCAGCCCTTTCCAGGCGGTGAGCGTCACGCTGAAGGAGCCAAACGGCATCGCATGGGAAATCCAGTTTCATACAGAGCAAACGTTCAGATGCAAGGAGAAGTACCACGACCTGTACAAGCAGGCGCAACGACGTGGATTCGATGGCGCCTCCGGCGACGAGATCTGGAAGTTGCTCGGGCCAGCGCGCGAGGCCTTCCGTGCATTACCCGTTCCTGCGGGGGTGGAAGATATCGTGGACTGGGAGCCGGAAACGGTATTGAAGGTGCAGCCGCGGCCCCAGGCGTCAGCCACGCCGCGCGTGCCTGCCCCCTTGCGCAACTGGCCCAGCAGATCAGAAGCCAGGCTGAACGTCTCGAGGGTGCGGTCTGGCCTGTGCTGCAGCAGGCGCTGGAGCACCACGGCGCGAAGTTGCGCGCGGACATGGACGGTGGCGGCTGGCGCAGGTTTATCTTTAAGAAGAAGAAAAGCATTGAAGAGAAGCTTGCCCGGATACAGCGCGAGCAGGGCCTGCAAACACCGCAGGAGGCCGCCAGGCGGGTACGCGATGGTCTGCGCTATGAGGTGATCCTCGGTGCAGAGAGATTTGCCATGGACGCCCGGAGGATCCTGACCAGTCTGCAAAGGGCCGGCATGACGGTCATGCGCGTGAACAACAGCTTTACCCGGGAGGGCACCGGCTATGCTGGCCTGAATGTGAACGTGCGCACCCGCGTTGAGGGCGAAGACGCCGACTGGGAAATCCAGTTCCACACCCGTGATAGCCTGAAGGCCAAGGAGAAGGGTCACCGGACCTACGAAAGGCTGCGCCAACTGTCGCCTGATGCGGTGCCGCGCGGGACGCTGGAGCAGGACCTGCGCGACGCGGCAGCCCGCGTGGCGCCCCCGCAGGGCATCGAGATGATCCTGTCCTTCGATCTCTATGCGGAACCATCCATTGCCGACGAGAGGCCTGGCGGCCCGATGAACCAGCCGTATCGCGGCGCAGCCGCGGATCAAGCACGCAGCTCCGACCTGGACACCGGGCAACCCTACGGGCCGCACGGTGCCACGCGGAGCGCGCCTGCCGTGACACACCCGGCCCCCGATCCTGGCCATGCTGTTCGCAGCAACTGGGCCCCCTCCCCCCGCGCGCACCGGACGTGCTGAGCGGCCTGCACGACCCCCCCTGGCGGGTGCCTCGCCGGCTCAGGTGCCCGTTCCCCCATCCTTGGGCGAATTCAATTCGGGGCCCCTGCTCATCAGTCTTGAACAGTTTCTGGCGCAATCAAACGCTGAGATGGGGATCGCCAGCGGGCTGCAGAATAATTGCCTGCTAGACACAGCTCTTCAGCTCAGCCGCAACCTAAGGCGAGAGCCTGCGATGGCAACGGAGCAGACGAGCGAACTCCAGGCGCAGGCGCAGTGGTTGCGGGGCGAGCTATTTCGTGGGGCCTGGCCGATAGGGATGGCGACATCGACATGTACGAGGCCGGGTGGGGGCTCGCGCGCAGCCTTGGCATACGCATCCAGGCCATTGCGGTCAATGCGAGCGGGCAGCTCACAGTGCATCCGGTTGTTGGTCAGCAAGGCCGGCTTGTGCATATCCTTCATACACCCGGCCACTTTCAGCCATTGTGGCCGCGCCGCTAGGTTGCGGCGGCTGAACAAGATTCTTCGATCGAAATGGGCGTTACTCATGGGTCGGTAAGTTAGTCGACAAGTTGGAACTTCATGGCCCTGCATCGTCGGATCGTGCATGAAGCGAGACGGACGGACATTTGATCATCAGACGCTGGAGGCGATTCGCCTCATGGCGATTGAGCGGGTTCGTGAAGGCGAGCGGCCGGCAGACGTGATTGCCTCCTACGGATTCAATCGCACCACGATCTATAAATGGATAAACGCTGCCCTTAAACCGGGCGTGGGTATCAATGCGCTGCGCTCGACGCCGGCCACTGGCCGGCCCCCAACGCTGACGCCAGCCCAGGAGCGGCAGGTTTTTCGCTGGGTCAATGGGCGCGATCCGCGCCAGTACGGGCTTGATTTCGGGTTGTGGACACGCGCAATCGTGGCGCAGTTGATTGAGAAGAAGTTTGGTGTGCGCCTGGGGACGACAGCGGTGGGAGCACTGCTGGCAAAACTTGGGCTGACGCCGCAGAAACCATTGCAACGGGCCTACCAACGCGACCCCGAAGCGATCGAGCGCTGGCAGCACGACACCTATCCAGCAATTGCCCGTCAGGCTAAGGCGCAGGGCGCGGAAGTGTTCTTCTGGGACGAGTCCGGCTTTCGCGCCGACACGGTGCATGGTAAGACCTGGGGTGTACGTGGCCAGACCCCTGTGGTGCAGCGCCCCGGTCAGCGCCAGTCGATCAGCGCGGCGTCGGCGGTCAATGCGAAGGGAGCCTTCTGGTTTTGCACCTACAAGGGAGCGCTCAACGCCGAGTTTTTCGTCGAATTGCTCAAGAAGATGATGCGGCATCGCAAGAAGCCGGTGCATCTGGTGCTCGACAGTCTGCCCGCGCACAAGAAGGCGCTGGTGCGCGAGTACGTTGACTCCACGCGCGGCAAGCTCACACTTCATTTCCTGCGGGTTACGCCCCGGATCTGAATCCGGACGAATTGGTGTGGAGTCATGTCAAACGTACTGGCGCGGCAAGGCGGCCCCTGCAAAAGGGTGAAAAGCTGCAAGAGCGAATCGAGGCGCAGCTCGCGGATGTCCGGCAAAAGCCGTGTCTCGTTCGATCATTCTTCCAGGCTCCTTCTGTCGCCTATATTTCCGACTGCTGAGTAAGCGGCGGTTGGCACAGAATGACCTTCTGTAGGATGTCGCGAGCGCTCTTGGTCCAGATGAACGGCTTGGGGTTGGTGTTGTGGTGAGCGATGTACTCGTTGATGGCGTCGACCAGTTCCGGCACGCTGGTGAATACGCCGCGGCGAAGTCGCTCGGTTGTGATGTCACGAAAGAACCGCTTGACCATGTTCAGCCATGATGCGGAGGTGGGCGTGAAGTGCATGTTGAATCGCGGATGCTTGGCCAGCCAGTCCTGCACCGCAGGATGCTTGTGGGTGGCGTAGTTGTCTGCGATCAGATGCAGCGTTTTGTCCTTGGGCGTCTCGCGGTCGATCTTGCGCAGGAACTTCAGCCACTCGGTATGGCGGTGGCGCTGCTGGCACTGGGCGATGACCTGGCCATCGAGCACGTTGAGCGCGGCAAACAGCGTGGTCGTGCCGTTGCGCTTGTAGTCGTGCGTCATGGTGGCCGCACGCCCCTTCTTCAACGGCAAGCCGGGCTGCGTGCGATCCAGCGCCTGCACCTGGCTCTTCTCATCGCAGCACAGCACCAGCGCGTGCTCGGGTGGCGACATGTAGAGGCCGACGATGTCTTCGAGCTTCTCGACGAACTTCGGATCGCGCGACACCTTGAAGCCGCGCACGATGTGCGGCTTCAACCCGTGGGCGTGCCAATGGCGCATGACGGTGCTGGCGCTCACGCCCAATTCGGCGGCCATCTTGCGCGTGCTCCAGTGCGTGGCCGCAACGGGCTTGGTTTGAGTGGTCAGCTCCACCAGCCGCGCCGTGTCCACCTTCACCGGCGGCGCACCGCGCGGCAAGTCGCGTTCGATACCGGCCAGCCCCGATTGCGCATACCGCTCACGCCAACGCGAGACCTGCACGCGTCCGACTCCCAACTGCTCGGCGATGTCCTTGTTCTGCATTCCGTTGGCGGCCAGCAGCACAATGCGCGCGCGCTGCGCCAGCCTCACGCTCGTGAGCTTCGACCGAACCAGCCTCGTCAAATTGGTTCGCTCCTCGTCGGTCAACATGATCTCGGGGGCAACTCGCACTCACTCTCTCCACGCTGTGTCGCAGTGTGGGCATTGGAGACGCCGAATTCATATAAGTTCCATCAAGAACAGAACGCTACACTAGCGGCGCGGCCACAATGGCTGAAAGTGGCCGGGTGTATGAAGGATATGCACAAGCCGGCCTTGCTGACCAACAACCGGATGCACTGTGAGCTGCCCGCTCGCATTGACCGCAATGGCCTGGATGCGTATGCCAAGGCTGCGCGCGAGCCCCCACCCGGCCTCGTACATGTCGATGTCGCCATCCCTATCGGCCAGGCCCCTACGAAATAGCTCGCCCCGCAACCACTGCGCCTGCGCCTGGAGTTCGCTCGTCTGCTCCGTTGCCATCGCAGGCTCTCGCCTTAGGTTGCGGCTGAGCTGAAGAGCTGTGTCTAGCAGGCAATTATTCTGCAGCCCGCTGGCGATCCCCATCTCAGCGTTTGATTGCGCCAGAAACTGTTCAAGACTGATGAGCAGGGGCCCCGAATTGAATTCGCCCAAGGATGGGGGAACGGGCACCTGAGCCGGCGAGGCACCCGCCAGGGGGGTCGTGCAGGCCGCTCAGCACGTCCGGTGCGCGCGGGGGGGCGGGGCCCCAGTTGCTGCGAACAGCATGGCCAGGATCGGGGGCCGGGTGTGTCACGGCAGGCGCGCTCCGCGTGGCACCGTGCGGCCCGTAGGGTTGCCCGGTGTCCAGGTCGGAGCTGCGTGCTTGATCCGCGGCTGCGCCGCGATACGGCTGGTTCATCGGGCCGCCAGGCCTCTCGTCGGCAATGGATGGTTCCGCATAGAGATCGAAGGACAGGATCATCTCGATGCCCTGCGGGGGCGCCACGCGGGCTGCCGCGTCGCGCAGGTCCTGCTCCAGCGTCCCGCGCGGCACCGCATCAGGCGACAGTTGGCGCAGCCTTTCGTAGGTCCGGTGACCCTTCTCCTTGGCCTTCAGGCTATCACGGGTGTGGAACTGGATTTCCCAGTCGGCGTCTTCGCCCTCAACGCGGGTGCGCACGTTCACATTCAGGCCAGCATAGCCGGTGCCCTCCCGGGTAAAGCTGTTGTTCACGCGCATGACCGTCATGCCGGCCCTTTGCAGACTGGTCAGGATCCTCCGGGCGTCCATGGCAAATCTCTCTGCACCGAGGATCACCTCATAGCGCAGACCATCGCGTACCCGCCTGGCGGCCTCCTGCGGTGTTTGCAGGCCCTGCTCGCGCTGTATCCGGGCAAGCTTCTCTTCAATGCTTTTCTTCTTCTTAAAGATAAACCTGCGCCAGCCGCCACCGTCCATGTCCGCGCGCAACTTCGCGCCGTGGTGCTCCAGCGCCTGCTGCAGCACAGGCCAGACCGCACCCTCGAGACGTTCAGCCTGGCTTCTGATCTGCTGGGCCAGTTGCGCAAGGGGGGCAGGCACGCGCGGCGTGGCTGACGCCTGGGGCCGCGGCTGCACCTTCAATACCGTTTCCGGCTCCCAGTCCACGATATCTTCCACCCCCGCAGGAACGGGTAATGCACGGAAGGCCTCGCGCGCTGGCCCGAGCAACTTCCAGATCTCGTCGCCGGAGGCGCCATCGAATCCACGTCGTTGCGCCTGCTTGTACAGGTCGTGGTACTTCTCCTTGCATCTGAACGTTTGCTCTGTATGAAACTGGATTTCCCATGCGATGCCGTTTGGCTCCTTCAGCGTGACGCTCACCGCCTGGAAAGGGCTGCGGCCCCGCAGGAAGTGATTCGTGCGCCGGATCAGAGTATGCGCCTTCGCGAGCTGCGCCATGATCTGGCGATAGTCCCCCATAAACGTATCCGCGGGCAGCACCACACTGTAGCGCAGCGCATCGTTGACCAGCGCGCTGGCCTGGGCCAGGGTCCGGGGCGGCACTCCACCAATCAGCCGGGCCAGCTTGTCCTGCAGCGAGCGCGGCGACTTCAGCCTGTTCTTCTGTTCGCCCGCCAGACCCGCCCGCGCGTGTCCGGGCTCACTGCACCCGTTCACGATGTCCTGCAGCCTCATCGTGATCCCCGGCTCGGCCAAACGGGCCCGTTCATTGAGCGCCAGCGCCTCTTGCTCAAGCGCCTCCCGGGAAACCTCCTGCGCCCGTTCGGCCGGCGTAGCCGGTACGCTGAGCAGCTCCGCCTGCTGCAGCGCCCGGACGGCGTCCTGCATGACACCCGCTGCCATCGTTGGCATCTGCCGCAGCGCAGCGTCTGCCCACTGTGGATCGAAGCGCCCGTGCCGTATTTCCGCCAACGTCGGCTTGCTGTACGGTACCCGACGCAGACGGTCGGGATACCGGCGTTCAGCCATTTCGCAACTCTCGATCACGCTTGTAAAGAGATCGGTGCCCGTGTCCGACTTCAGCGCGTCGGTGCCCACCTTTATGGCTATCGTAAACAGGTTGCGCATGGACAGCTCCGGCTCGCCCGGCACCAGCCCCGGCTGCCCCTCGGGGAACGCCGTACGCGACAGACGGCACACCGGGTAGTTGTCCAGCACCGCGTGCACACGCCCGGCCGTGTCGTCTGCCTGCTCATAGGCGCTCGCAAGTGCGGGGAACCCCTGCGCCAGCGCGGACGGAAGCTGCGGTGCCTGGACGCTGTCCCTGCCCAGCTGCATACACAGCTCATACAGCAGTTTCGCCGCCTCGCACGCTTGCGGCTCATGGGCTCGGTCAATCGCCTCATGCGCCTGCACCTGCAACTGCTGCAGCGCTGGTGCATCCTTGTCCCCTGCAGCCGCCTGCGCAGTCCGTTGCGCAAATCACGCGCCACGCCGTCGTAGGTGCCGAACATCATGTTTCGCGCCATGGCCTCGCGCAGCTCATCGGGCTGCGCGAGAAAGCGCATGGCGAGCGTGGCGGCTTTACCCAGCAACGCGCCCCCCCGCTGCTCGGCCATAATTTCGCGCGCCCGTCCCGCCTGGTAGCGGCCCCGTTCATCGATGGCCGGATGCGCAGTCTTGGGCGGCTTGAACGAGCGCTCCTCGCCCCGTCGCGCCTGGCGCGACTGCATGACGCGACCGATGTGGCCCACGAGAGCCGGATAGCCCGCATAGACGAACGCATCGTCCCCGTCCGTGTCCATGCTCCGCTTGCGCAGCTCCGCAATCGGGATTGCCCCAAGCCGCCCAGGCAGCAGCACGTCCTTGACCCGCAGGCTGCCCGTGCTGAACATCTGCTGCGGCAGCGTGTCGCGCTCGCGCCGGCTCTTCCAGCGCGACAGCGTCTTCAGGTCCTCCCGCGAACAGGCCAGGTGCAGCCCCTGGTGGTCCGGATCCGGCGACCAGTAGCCCGGCGGCGGGATGATCAGCATGCCCTTGCTGTGCAACATGTCGGCGCCCGTGCCCGAATCCTCATCGAATCCCGTATAGCTGTACTGGATGGCGAAGCACTGGTCCAGAAACTGGGCCGTCACGTCCTCCTGATCGGGCGTAACGACCTGCGCGGCCGCAATGGGCAACAGGTTCTCCTTATCGTACGGCGGTTTGCCCACCAGCACATCGCCCTGCAACTGCGCAAAGCCCGGCAGCGGAATCGTCGGCAGATACAGCCTGTCGTCAGCCGAGGGGACCGCGCGGATGCGCCGCCCCTGGTAGCCGCCGCTGACGGCCAGTTGGTACAGCGTCAGGCAGTCCACCGCCTGCGATGCGTGCCGGTCCACCCCGTTCAGCCTGCGCTGCATCACCTCGCGCGCTTCGTCAAGCGCCGCCTCATCCCGCGGGAAATGCATCAGGGCCTGCGGTGGCAGCGTGTTAAATCCCGGCTGCTGCCCATCCACCAGCTTTTGCTGTGCCTCGTCGCCCCGTGCCTCCCTGACTGCCTCCCATGCCTCGATATGTTCGCGCACCACCGGAATGCGCATCGCCACGTCCCATCTCAGAAACCCGCAGCCGTCATTTGGACAGAGCGCGATGCGCTCGTGGTGTGGCCCTTGAAGCCTGAAGGGGTGCTGCGGCCCGGCCACGTCCTCAAACCAGCCCAGCCGCAACGTGCCCTCCACCACATGGTCAGGTGGCACCATCTCCATGAGCGCGCGTTGCATGCGCGACCAGTCCTCGCGCTGCGGCGCCAGCTTCTGCGCCAGTTCCATGAAGGCGCTGCCTGGGGCACTGTCGGCATACCGCACTGCCGGCAGCACCGAAGCAGACGCGCTGCGGCCGGCGGCGATGTCCCGGGCTGACTTCCGCCGCCCCCGTGTCAGGCGGCTGCCGCCAAACATGTCGAAGCGCCAAGGCTCGTCTTTGTACTGGAACGTGCGCGCGAGCATGAAGGCGCTTAACTCCCCAGGCAGCCGCACCTCGACCAGCGGCTGACCGGTCAGGCGTGAATAAAACGAATACGCAGGCTCCGCCCCGTCGGACGACGCGGCGGGCTCCAGCTCCCGTCCCCGCAAGTCGACCGTGACATGCGTGGTGTCGCCCCCACTCGGTTCGGGTGGTACGACGTTTCCCACCGCTGTGCGCAGGCTCTCGTGGCGCGCTGCCAGATCGAACCGGCGAGGAGGGTAACGCGTCGTGAGGGCCTCCAGATGCGCCGCGCTGGCCAGCCGCAGATCCAGCGCGTCCAGGATCGCATCATCCGCCTCGATCTGCGCAATCAAGTTCCAGCTCTTTTCCTGCAGATCCGTCTCGATGAGCGGGCGCGTCCTGTCCAGCGTCTGTCGCACCCACTGCTTCAGAGTCTCCTGGTGCGTCTTCACCGACTCGCGTTCGCCGCTGATGTAGCGCGGCTTCCACTGGTGGGCCACCACGCTGTATGCCTTGAGCACCTGATACAGTGACAGGGCCGGACAGCGCGTACCGCATGCTTCGTCACCCTCCTTCAGGCGCAGCCCGGCACGAGCGCCTGCCCCGCCCGGGGCTTGGCGCAGATACGCGTCGATCTTGTGTTCTACGACTGGCTTCAGCGCGTCGAACGTCTGCAGGGCGCGCACCCGGTGGCGCGGCAACTGCGGGCTGCGCGCCAGCGGCAGCAGCCCCATGCACAGGGTGCCCACACTTTCCAGCGGTTCTTCGCGCAGCCGTCCTTCTTGACACAGCGTCATGACACGCTCCAGCGCCGGCGTTGCGAGCAGCCGCAGCGCGTCGTGCAGCCGCAGCTGGGCGAAAGCCTTGAGCAGCATACCCACATGGCGGCCCTCGGCGCTGTCGAAGCGTTCCGGGTACAGCTCCAGGTGCACCGCTACCCCCATCAGTACATCGCGTGCGAGAACGGCGTTCCCGTCTTCGTCCCGGCCGAGCCGCGCCAGCGCGTTGGCAATCTGGCCGGTCTGGCCGAATTCGAACGTGCTCCACTCGAGCGGAGCCGAGCCCAGGCGTGCCGCCAGACACCACGCCGCTTCATGCAGGCCGCTTTCTTGCGGCCATCGGGACAGTGCGTGGAGGGTGCTGGCCACGGCCTGCGCGCCCATCGACTGGCGCAGCCGCGCATCGCCCTCAGCCTCCGAGGTCAGGCGATCGGCCAGCACCAGCGCCGCGGCGCGGGCCTCGGCCTCGTCCGGCCACTTCGAGAGCGCATTGAGCGCGTTGGTTACGGCCTGCGCGTCCATCGACTGGCACAGCTGGGGTTCCGAGCTAACGCGCTCGGCCAGCCGCAGCGCGGCGTCGCGGGCCTCGTCTTCGCCCGGCCACTTCGAGAGCGCATTGAGCGCGTTGGCCACGGCCCGCGCCTCCATCGACTGGCACAGCTGGGGTTCCGAGCTAACGCGCTCGGCCAGCCGCAGCGCGGCGTCGCGGGCCTCGTCTTCGCCCGGCCACTTCGAGAGCGCATTGAGCGCGTTGGCCACGGCCCGCGCCTCCATCGACTGGCACAGCTGGGGTTCCGAGCTAACGCGCTCGGCCAGCCGTAGCGCGGCGTCGCGGGCCTTGGCCTGGTCCGGCCACTTCGAGAGCGCATTGAGCGCGTTGGTCACCTCCCGCGCATCCATCGACTCGCGCAGCCGCGCATCGCCCTCAGCCTCCGAGGTCAGACGATCGGCAAGCGCCAGCGCGGCGGCGCGGGCCTCGTCCGCGTCCGGCCACTTCGAAAACGCGTTCAGGGCATTGGATACATGTTTCGCCTCCATCGACTGGCACAGCTGGGGTTCCGAGCTAACGCGCTCGGCCAGCCGCAGCGCCGCCTTACGAGCCTCTTCCTTGTCCGGCCACTTCGAGAGCGCGTTCAGGGCATTGGACACATGTTTCGCCTCCATCGACTGGCACAGCTTGGGTTCCGAGCTAACGCGCTCGGCCAGCCGCAGCGCCGCCTTACGAGCCTCTTCCTTGTCCGGCCACTTCGAGAGCGCGTTCAGGGCATTGGACACATGTTTCGCCTCCATCGACTGGCACAGCTTGGGTTCCGAGCTAACGCGCTCGGCCAGCCGCAGCGCGGCGTCGCGGGCCTTGGCCTGGTCCGGCCACTTCGAGAGCGCATTGAGCGCGTTGGCCACGGCCCACGCCTCCATCGACTGGCACAGCTGGGGTTCCGATGTGAGGCGCCGGGCCAGGCACCGTACCGCCTCGCTGACCCGATGCGACGCCGGCCACTTTGAGAATGCATTGAGCGCGTTGGCAACATGCTGCCCGTCCATCCGCTGGCGCAGCTTTGCGTCCGATGTCACGCGTTCGGCCAGCCGCAGCGCCGCCTGACGCGCATCGGCTTCGTCAGGCCACTTCGAGAGAGCGTTGACCGTGATGGCCACCCCAGCGCATTCATCGACTCGCGCAGCGGCGCGTCTGCCGCAACGCGCCTGGCCAGCTCCAGTGCGTTCTCCCTGACCCTGCCATCGTCCGACCACTTGCTCAGGGCATTGAGCAGATTTGACATATCCTGTGCGTTCAGCGTCGGGATCAGACCATGCGATCGAAGATGCCTGACAAGACCGGACACCGCATCGCAGCACGCCGGGCGCTCCGGCGCCTTGGACAGCGCATTGCACAGCATGGCGGCTTGCCGTCCGTTCAGCCTGTGCAGCGCGCCCGGCCTCAGCAGTTCGGTCGCGATGCTTCGCAGCGCTAGCCGGCAGATCTCGCTGTCGGCATGCTTGCTAAGCTTGTTGGCGAAATGCACGTAGCTTGCAGCCGGCGCGCCCCGGCACCAGTCGGTGTCCACAAGATAGTGCGCCGCCAGTTCAACCGCCTCGCGAACGTCGTTGGCCCGCGCAGGCGGTATGTTCCTGACCTGCAGTTTCTGCAAATACAAGTCCAGGAAGTGCAGGTTGTCGCCGGCATAGTCTGGGCGCAGAAAGACCAGTGCCTGCCCGTAGCCGTTGCGCTGTGCCAGCACGTTCTCCCTTGCCAACCGGATGGCAAGTTCAGGGAAATCGGCATCCTTCGCGTTGCCGGAAAGCACTTGCTGCTGCGCATCCCGTTGGTTCCTGAGCTGCCGGCCGAACTCGTGTTCAGGATACGTCAGGACTCTCCCCAGATTCCGGCTGCGGCGCTGTGGTTCGCTCGGCTCGATGCGCATCCTCGAGTGGTGCCTTTCATCCAGCGCTTCAATCGCATCGCGGGCCGGTCCCTTGCGCGATGGCGCCGCCGCGGCGATCTGATACCTCTCCATCCCGCTTGCAGCAAGGGTTGACCGCAGCTGCTGGTCCGGCAGGTTGCGCGTGCTGGGCGGCCACGACGACTGGGCCCTGCGGGGTGCATCGTCCGCTGCTCGGTCTGACACAGGCCTCCCGCTACTCGGCAAAGCGCGCAACGGATGTCCGGCAGTATCCTCGTCCCCCTGTGGCCGTGAAGCGAATGCCCTTTGCCGTTGAGGTCCGGAATAAGGCGGCATCCTGCGCTGCTGGCGACGCGCTGCCAGGTCTTCCCGCCGCGGCAACGTGTCAAGGACCGTGTCTGTCCTCCGGGACGCAGGTTCGGGCCGCGAAGTCGGGGACTGTCCGGGTGCAGCCTCGTCAATCTTCTGATCGCCACCAGCGTCCGGACTCGCCGGGCTGCCAATTCTCATAGCTATGCCCCTTCTCCAGTAGTTACCTGGCAGGCTGTTAAAATAGCTCCGGCCGTTGTCATCGGATCGGGCGGGTAGACCGTTGAAACAAGCGGCTATGTCGGGATAGTGGAATCAGGACGAGTAAGCTCCTGCTCAACAGCCATTACGGGGGGACAATCCGGACTCTTGAGGAAACAAGACGAGCGCATCTCATGCTGGCGGTGTCGATCAAGAGCGGAGATGGACAAGCACAGCTGGGATATCGCATTGGAGTGTTTGGCATCTTGCCAGCGTCATACTGAGGGCGTCGCGACGACGCTGCAAGATGCCATCGGTGGACGTCGTTTTGGCACGCAGGCAAGAAGGTGTCCTGATTCTCGATAACCTGAGAGTGAATCACAGCAAGCCGTCACCTCGCGTGCACCGGCTCGCACCGAACTGCAACTTCAAGGCTTTGTCGTGGGTCTGCACAGTGTTCAGAGACAGCCGAGCGTATTCGATGTTACTTTCAGCATCATTCGGTGAAAAATTCGACCGCTTTACCAGTGCCTCGACGGCGCTGTACAGGCACTTCTCTTGTCGTGTTATGTTGCAACAACTCAGCAAGGCGTGCGCTTGCTCTGCCGTGCCCGGGGTCTGGCAGGGTCGCCAGTATAGGGGTCTTCCTCCAAATGAAAGTTGTTCCCAACGCCGATCGTTCGCACCACCGCCGGCTGGTCAGCGTCGGCAAACATGGCAAACTCCTTCGCCATCTCTCGATCAGATGACAAGTAGTGGTGTTCGCCCGAAGCAGTCACACCAGAGCTACTGAAATTCATCAGGAAATTTGCGCTTCCGCCATCTGTGGCTCCACTCCCTTTACGCTCGTTCACGAAGCCATTTCTGCGAAGAGATGACACGTGTTCGCGCTTGGTTCCATGCCAAAGAACGCTCTCCTGATAGACCCGTTTGGCAAATGGCACCAGACCATTCAAGGTCTCATTTGAATATGGTGATCGCGAAGATCCAGGCTTAGCTCTTTTCGCCTCAACGTCCGACTCATACCCATCGGAACCATAGTCGCTTGAAGCTCGCGCTCCACCACGCTTAGAAATGCAGCCGCCCATGACAATGGAATACCGGTAGTGAATTTCCTCGACTGTACGGACCTACAGCGTCAACGTCGCTCGATCACCGCGAAAAAATGTGCGCTGACGCGAAACGGATCAATGCCGTTTCATGCGGGAATGCGACGGTTCGGATGCACAACGGTGCTGAAACGGCACGTCGATCCTACGGTTCAATGTGTAAAAGCCGCGCCGCATCCCGAGCTGGTTGTGATGTGATGGACGACTCCCGCTACGCAGCGAGAGGTTTGTGCCAGAGTGGAGAGGTCTAAAGTGGACCCACGATTTGACCCGACCGTTGCGACCCAATTCACAGCACGATACAGTAGCCGCCGCGACAGACGTAATTTCGAGGTCATGAAATTACAGATTGGCCACCGCTCATCTGCTGCTGTCGCATGCCAGGCCGGAAGGCGCCTCAGGTTTCCAAGTCCGGTTCCTATACCTTGGAAGCGGGCTTTTGGTGAGCGTATATCAACGCGTTCGCTTCGTGTCGGGGAAAAATGGCTGGCAGACCGCTCCCCCGCCACAAGCAGGGTCTGCAAGAGTTTTCATAAGGGTTTATACTACGTCCGTCTCCTCCCTTTCTCCTCAAGGGATTCGTGCCCGCCATTGCAGCGGGCTTTCTTTTGCTTGCGCTCCAAGGCGCCGTGGGGCCTGGCGCTGCCTGGCCGCCTACATGCACAGGCGCATTGCGCTCGCTGTCGGCAGGAAGGCTTTTCCAGCGTGGAAGCAAGGCGGTAGGTAACGTTTGCGCCCAGGCGAGTCCAGGTCGTCAAAACGGAAACGAACCAAGTCCATCTGCCTCAGCGCTTGCCTCCGGAAGTGGACAGCCCGCCAGCTTCACGCAGGCAGCGTGAGCTGCTGGACTGATCAGACGCTCTCCGACTCAAGACTCCCTACAACGAGCGCGTGGCGCGCTCGTCAGCATCCGCCGTGTCCGCGGGCCTGTGCCGATTCTGCAGGCGGTGATGCATCGTCTCGCAGCGGATCAACATCATCGCCGCAGGTTCCTCATCCGCGCCGGCTAAGTCAGCTTCCGCGGCGACTTGCAGATAGATTTGCCGTGAGACGGCGGCGATGATCACAATGATGGCGCCGACGCCGAGCGCTCGCACGGCGATGCAGAGGTATTGCGCCATGGCGAAATTACACTGTATAAGCAAGAGGCATGGGCAGTGAGCCTACACGAGGCTGTCTCGCGACGATGTCACGCCTTTGCAGGAACGTCCGTTTTGCAGCGGCGGTGAGCTTGTGCGTTACGTGACACCGCATGGCGGTGCTGAAAAGTATGTCCCGAAAATCGATCGAAGCCTTACCGAGCGGCCACTACTGGGCCGTGCCTCATGCGCCCTTCCCGCTGGACGCTGGCAATGGTCATGATGAGGTGTTTCCCGGCGCCCATTGCATCAGCGACGGCAAGTGGGTCACCTTTTACAAGAACGGCGAGGAAGTCTGGGCGTGCAATGCCCTGTATGCCGCCGCGCATTTCGATTTTTCTGCCGTGTCTAACGCCTGCGCGTCGCCTCTCAGCTGAGGGCGCCAGCGGTCCGATAGACATCTGGCCGCCCCTGCGCATCAAACATAACGCCCCGGCAACAGCTGCAGTGCGGGCGTTATGTTAAAGCCGCCGAGCGGCGGCCTGCTTGAGCGCAACTGCAGCGCGACTTGGTCTCATAAGCAAATGCAGGAGCTGCCAAATACACCCCACATGACGGCACGATTGGGCGCGACCTGTAACAGGTATGATCGAACGTCGCGACACTCTTCTCCCCCTATTTTTTTCTAATACCGTTCATGCTTTCGCTTCGAAAAATCAAACAGCGACATAGGACCGAGTGCGGTGCCGCTTGTGTAGCAATGCTCACTGGCATGCCTCTGAGTCATGCGAGAAATGCCATCCAATTCAGCAACGACGGTGACCATCGTACCTATGCGTCGGATTTGCGAAAGGTACTAGCCGTCCAATGGTATTCGGCTCGGGCGCAAAGTTGAGTGCGATTCTTGGTCTTATCTCACCAAACGATCAGTTCAGGCGTTGGCGGCGGTACGGCATCAAACAACTGCGAGCGGGCTTCATCGCTGGCACTGGGTAGTTTTCGATGGCTCAGAGAATGGGCCGTATCACCTAGTCACGTCTGAAGTGCCAATGTCGTAAAGGCCTGCGACCAAGATTCGCAATTGTACCTGCACGGAGCTTCTATCTCGCATGCCGTAATCCGGACCCCAGCGGCCCGGACTGGTCGCTCCGTGATCTCTTCGATGGGGCGTGATAGGCCACCAGCGCATCGATCTGCCGCAGCACATCCAGTGCCGCCCCCTCAATCCCCATCGAGCGCGGCCCGCCCCTTACCTTCCACTCGCGCGGGTTGCGCAGGAAGCTATCAGCCACGCGCTCGCCGAAGCGCCGGACCGTGGGAATGTCGGTGCGTGGCCAAACCACAAGGGGCCCGCCGGGCCCCTTGTTCCATCAGCGTAGCCGCTCCACCTCCGCATCCGGACCGCCCGCGCTTGATCGCCACGTCCATCAGCATCAACCGACGACGACCTGCAACATTGGCTATGGACCGTACCTCAGCCGACCATCATTTACCGTGCTCGCGCGTCCATCGATTCTCGTGCTCACGCACAATGTACGAGCTGGCCCGCCGTGTCACCAGGCATGGCATTTCCATCAAAAACGGCGACGCCGATACTTACACTCGGTCTTCCGGTTGGGCTACCGAAATTCTCTTTATCGTCTAAGTTCCAAGGGTTCCATGGCTGAGTCATGGCGACAGTGGCCCCAGATGCGCGAGACGAACGGTCACTCGCGGTGAGTACTCGAACATGAGCCGCCTCATACGCAGACCAGCTGGTTGCCTCTGCAGGTTGCAAATCCACAGTGCCCAAACTATCGGCGCGCGATCGGGAACAATCGCCTGGACGCCTTCGGCGAAAACGGCACACAACATGCGGTTGCGCATCTGATGCCGCTGTTCGCCAGAGCCGTGAGCACTCTAGACATCACATTCGGCGAACTCCGGTTGCCCAGAACCTCACCGCCCTTCCGCGAAGTGTCACAGGGCATTGCTACAACTCACCCGACTGAGTCAGTCGTGAGGTCAGCCATGCCTGTCAAAGTGATGGGATACCTGTCGCCGACGCTAGTCCTGCGCGCGCTGTTGGTGGTGTGTGCGGGCCTGTTGTCGTTGCGGTGGTTCGGGCGCGTGTTGTTGACGGCTATCGCCAGAATGCGAACGTGTTCCGGCGATAGCCACTATCGAGCGTACAGCCCGCGACTACGGTTCCCAGGTTTCCGGACCCAACTCAGACTGCTTCAGCGCCTCGGCGATCTCCTCCAGCATGAGAGACGGAAGGAAGTTTGACTTGATGTACCTGGCGCGCACCGCCTTCGTTCCAGTGCGACAAGGTCGCTCTCCGCGAATTCCTCGCCTTCGCCGTCGGCCCACGCTGAATCCCAGAGAAGAGCCAGATAGCGGGCACCTTCGGCAAGCAGCTTGGCCGTCGGTTCCGCCAGTGTCTCGTTCATGGCTTCAAGGGTAGCAACTACCGTACCGCCACCAGCATCCTCGTAGGCATCCAGAATTTCCTGGGCGGCAGCGTGCGGGCCGCATCGTGCATGAGTTCGATGGTCGCGCGCGCGACCTGGGCGCCGCTCTTGCAGAGTGGCAACTGCTTGTCGAATCCGGCAAGCGCGGCAGCGGCTGCCGGCAGAAGATCCGAAGCGAAGCGGGAGACCATTTTCGTTTCGTAGGCACTGTGGACGCCTTCTCCGTAAGGCAGCGCTTCTCCGGTCTTCGGGTCCGTGCGGGGCCTAGCCTGTTCTTGTCGCCGTCCGCCAGCACCGAACCATGCAGCGGCTGGGAGGCGTCCCCCATGTAGTGCGCCGCGATGCCAGCGGCAGTCACGAATCCCTCGATGTCGCCGTTCGTGACAAAGCCAGCCATGGCGTCATAGAACTGCCAGAGCCGGAATGGCAGCAGCCCTTGTTTCAGCTTGCTGGAATACTGTCGGGCTTCGCTCTCGTTGCCCGCTTCACGCGCTGCGGCGGCCATGTCATCGTAGTATTTTTGCCAGGCCGCCACTGTCAGGAACGTCGCCGGTTGAGCGCGGCACAAATCGCGCAGGTTCTTGCTGTGCGGTGCGTAGGCGACGTCGATGTCGGCGTAGTGCGTGGGATGCTCCGGTCCGTCGCTGCGACTGACGCCACCGGACGTGTCGCGCCCGCCGGCGCGCCCCCCGACTTCTTGGGGAGCTTCTTCCAGATCTCGTCCGGGACGTCGGCCAGCGGCACGAACTTGTCCGCCGCGCTCAGTTTACCCACCGATGCATCGAAACCCTTCTTTTCGATTTCTTTCAGGTCGAAGCTCAGGATGGAGGCATTGGCCTCCATCAGCTTCTTGAGCTTCGGGTGACGAATATGGCCAATGGCGAGCGCCGCGATGCTGTAGTGGCCGGTGCGTCCCCAATACCCGGATACGCCTCGCCCCACGTCCGTGACCAGTTCGACGCCGAGTTGACGGCACACCGTGCTCAGGCTCGTGGCCACCGCAAAGGTCGCGCTCCTGGTCGCGTCCCCGAGAATCTGGCCGCCCCACTCCACCGCGAGCGGCCGCAGATCCCGCTGGGATAGCGGGATGTCCCCGTTCTCTCGCGCGTTCGGGATGCCATCCAGATGCCAGACCATGCCTGAATCGCCAGGGCGCGTCTGAGCCCCCTCGCCCGGTGCGATGAGAAAGTCCGCTATGTAGTCGAAGCCGCCGACCGAACGATGTCGATAGAACAGCGCCTTCAGCGATCCGCGTATGAGGCCGGAGGCCGCACCGTATCCCACCACCGGCTGGTCGATCAGCCGCAGCGAAAGATTGCCCTCGTGGACGTCAGCCAGTTGCCCGAGCGGCGGCAGCGCGTAGGTATTGCTGGTCCAGTCCGAAAGCTCATCGATTTCAATCAGGCCGACGTCGAGGGCGGCGTAGGAGCGCCGGCCCGGATACTCCGGATAGACCTCGCTGAATGGGAGGCGCGTCAGGCTACGGCCGGAGCTGACACCGACGCGCGTCTCGCCCTCGCGAAGCATACTCCGAACTTCTTGGCCCGGCTCTCCGCTCACGTGCCGCGCCGTCAGCGCGAACGTGGTATTGCCGTCGGTGACCAGGCAGCCGGCCGTCGCAATGCGGCGCTCACCCTGCCGCTCGACGATGATGGGGCAGCCGCCCCCCAATGGAAAAGAGGGCCGCGGCCCTTCCACGAAGGGGTCAATGAGCGAGTGGTGAAAGTCGCCCACTTCCACCGTGCAGACGGGAATTGCCCGGCCGTCCGGCATGTACAAGGTCTTGGGAAGAATAAGAGAAGGATCGTATTGCCCGTTCGGGCCGAACTCCTCGTCGGTGGCCCACTTGCGGACAAAAGCGAGCACGCAGGGCCAGGAGTAATCTCTGACTTCCGAGTTGAAGAGCGTGCGTGGTGTCTTCAGCTTCGTCTTGGGCTTCTTCCCTTCGCCGGTCTTGGTTGGCCACGGCTCCTCCTTGCGAATGAGGTAGTAGCCAACAGCCGTACCGACGACATTTGCTTTGCTCAGCAAATGGAAGTGATAGGCGTCGCGGGCCTCGAGCAGTTCGCGCAGTGACAAGCTGGCGAAGTTGTATTGCAGATCCAGCACTGACATGTCTCTCCTCCCTTTCCGTCGTCAAATGACAGGCATCTTTTCTCTTGGGTACCAATCCCAGCACGGGCACAAGACAGATTGATGACGGCCGGCGATAATCAGACCGATGGACCGCCGCGCTCGCTTTCGGCCTGGGGCCACCGTCAGGGCTTCGGCATCCGGAATTGATTGGGCTTCGACCTCTGTCCGCGAATCCCTCACCTGCGCGACCGGCGCCTGCATGTCCCCCCGGTCGAGTATGGAATGACGCCGCACGGCCTTTAACGTCATGGCAAAGCGACGAATGACCACGGATCGGCCTGAATGTCGCCTTCATTGCAGGAGGCTCGCTCAGCGTGTGGGCGGCATGGCACAATTCACGACTCCACACGACCACGCAGGCCAAAAGAATGATGAGGCGCCATCTATTCACCGCCGCGCTATGCCTAAATGGTGTCATGGCCAACGCCGCACAAATCAGCAGCGGGACAGGGTTCTTCTACAATGATTCTGGCCACCTCTTCACGAATGCACACGTGATCGCTCCCTGCACACCCGGGACCATCATGGTTCGCACCTACGATCAAGCCTGGCACCGTGCCCGTGTTCTCGCGAAGGACGCGTCCTTCGATCTCGCGGCCCTTTCGATTGACCAGAAGGTCCCAGCCTTTGCGTCGTTCCGCCTATTCCCTGGATCGAAATCGGTGTCCGTGCCGGAAGAGATCGAGGATGCGTTCTACGCCGGCTTTTCAAATCCCAAGGCGAACGACTTTACTATCCAGCGGAAGTGGGGTCAGATACAACCGTGGCGTGACCCGAATGCATTTCCTTTTGTTAATCGGATGCGCATGGACGCCTACCCCGGCGCTTCGGGCTCCGCAGTGTTCGACTACGCCGGCCTGTTGATTGGAATAGTATTCGCCGGTTCGGTTGACCCGATCACAAGCTACGACAAGATGAAAGCCACGGGCTATGGGGACAAATGGATCTACGCCTACAACAATAACGCCCTCGTCCACTTCGCCAACAGAAAGAAGCTGTCCTACAGCGCCTGGGATAAATGGGAGCGCAAAGATCCGACGCTTATCTGGCAGCACGCCACGCGCGTGACGGTCCTCGTCAACTGCCAGGTTGCCGCGCCCGTACACTGAGTCGGGCGGCCTAACCTATGACCACGCGCGAGGCTTTTCAAATCTGAATCCCGTCCTTTAGGGGGATAGGACGTTAACATGTGCTCTCCTTATTGACGACGGAGACAGAAAAGCCATCAAGCCCGCGTAGCCCATTGCTTGAATGGCTAGGACGACTCGGTAAGATAAAGCGAACCATAGCCACAGAGCCATCGATGACCGCCATTCTAGATGACTGCGCACCGGGCACTCAGCCGACTCACCACAGCCTCGTCCGAAATCGAGCCGTTGGCCAATGTCAGCCATCGAGCGTGGCGACACTCCTCATCAGGCCGACCTTCGCGACTTCATACGCTTCGCTCGCACCGCCCGACGCCGCTGCCCCGGCGGCTTGATGGCGCGCAGTCACAGGGGGATGGTGAAGCCGGTCTCTTAGGTCATCACAATCCCCGCTTCCTGGCGTCAGGCGACGCCCGCTTGCACATCGACTCCCCCTTCGAATTCCGCGATCCTGATGCGCTCTGAATCTCGGGAAAGTGCCATTGGGAGCAAATCGAGTCCGGCGAGCTGACATGAAAAAGCCACCCGTCGTGGCTGCGGAGGCTCCATCGGCTGAGTCGGTTTGTCTATGCGGGCAGCGCGGGAACCGGTGGTTGCTCGTCTGGTATCCCCTATTTCGAAGGGCTCTGCCGAGAGTCAGCGCGCGGGTAAAATCAGGTTGCGGCGCACAATAAATATGATTGCGCCACGCTCAGGGTCAGCACCTCACCGGTAAATCGCAATGGTCTACTTGCTTGCGTTCGTCGTCTTTGAGGCGGCGTGGTTCATCCCATTCCGCACTGTTTTCAAAAACGCGCACTTCAGTGATCCCTACGCCTACGTCTCTCTGATCCCAATCATTGGACCACTCGCATGCATCTGGATTCTCGCGTCCAAGCCATGGCCGCTGAGATTGAAAATAGTTCGTGTACCCACTGGGCCCAGCGAACTCCACTAGCAATCATTAGCGAACAACACTGGTTCGAGCAGCTGTGCTAACGAGATTCCGGTAGGGACGATGGTTACCCATCGCCCCCCGGACAGATCCGTACGTGCGGAATTACCGCATACGGCTCCTACCAGAAGTTTTGGCGTGAAACCGCTCCGATGGGAGCGGGTGAACAACCCGGCACGGGGGCAGGTATTTCTTGATCAGGCGTTTGAATCGAGCCCACGGCATCCTGGGGCGCTGACCTCGCCGCATCAGTGCGTGCCGCCATGCGCGGTGCACCTCGCTTAGAAATCCCCCCAAGCGGCACATGTTGCCTGGTACCGCGTGGTAGTTGAGGTACCCTCTGAGCACTCTGCATAGCCATCGTCCTTGCACCGGAACCGGATCATGGCGCCGTCGCATCAGAGTTGCGCGAATAGCTGCTAACGTTGCACGCATCCGTTTCTTGATCGTCAGCCTGACGAGCTTGAAACCGCCACTATACTGTCCACAGCAATGCGTGAACCCGAGAAAATCGAAGGTTTCCGGTTTTCCAAGCCCACGCGCCCGACGGTCTTTCGCCGCAAACCGTCCAAACTGGATCAGCCGCGTTTTGTCCGGGTGAAGCCCCAATTCGAATTTGGCAAGGCGCTCTCGCATTTCTGCCAGGAATCGCCTTGCCGTCCCTTCGTGCTGGAACCCCATAACGCTGTCGTCTGCATAGCGCACAAGGATGACATCGCCCACAGCATGTCGTTGTCGCCACTGATGCGCCCATAGGTCCAGCGCATAGTGCAAATAGATGTTCGCCAACAACGGCGAGATCACAGAACCCTGGGGGACCCCTCGCACAGATGCGGTGCGGCGGCCGTTCTCAATAGTCCCTGCCTTCATCCATTTTCGGATCAATCGAATGACCCGTCGATCAGCAATCCGGTGTTCCAGAAAGCGGAGCATCCACTCGTGACTAATTTCGTCAAAGAATGAGCGGATGTCCGCATCTAGAATCCAGTTCACTTTTCGACCGGTTATTCCCTCCGATAAGGCATCGAGCGCATCATGTTGACTGCGTCCCTGACGGAAACCATATGAGAACCCGAGGAAGTCCTGCTCGTAGATCGCTCCCAGTACCGTTGCTATGGCCTGTTGCACGATCTTGTCTTCCAGCGCGGCAATCCCTAGCGGACGCATCTTGCCGTCCGCCTTCGGAATGTGAACCCGTCTGGACGGCTGCGCACGATACGCCCCGGTATGTATCTCCCGGTGCAGATCGTGCACGCGCCCATGGAGCTGGCTCTCATAGTCATGCCACGTCACGCCGTCCACGCCTGCCGCCGCCTGCTTGCGGAGCGCATAGAAGCTCTCTACCAGCAGTGATGGGGTCACGTGGTGCAGCAGTGCCGTGAAGCGCAACCTGCGGTTCCGTCGCGCCGCTTCACGCACGCCTTCGAGCCCCGTCGACGCGCTTTTATTCCGGCTCTGGGTCCGTGGCGCGGGGGATTCGTCGGCGTTCCTTCTGGTTACACCCCTTTCCTCCATCACCTCCTCCAGATTATCTCCTTCGTTCGGCAACTTCACAGGTACTATGGGTCACTAGTGTCCGGTTTATTTGAGGGTCATTGGCTTGGAAGCCAATGCTGACGCGGGTTGTGAGGATTCCATGGGTGTCCACGATTTGAATTTCGAACGGAAAATTTGCGATCCTTTCGGGTTTCAACGACCAGGATCGACCCATGAATGTGGGCAAGACGCTGTTCGCGCAGGTCATGGAATTCGTGCCATGGAAGACCTTCGGTCGCATTATCGAGAAGCATCGCGGAGATGCGGGCGTGCGCACCTTGGGCTGCGCCGATCTGTTCCGCATCATGTCGTTCGCCCAGTTGACCTGGCGCGAGTCGCTGCGCGACATAGAGGTCTGCCTGGCGGCCAACCGCAGCAAGCTCTTTCACATGGGATTGAAGAACGTGCCGGCGCGCTCGACGCTGTCGGATGCGCTGAACCTGCGGGACTGGCGCATCTATCACGAGCTGGCGATGCGCCTTATCACGCGCGCTCGGGCGCTGTATGCGAGCGAGTCGCTGGATATCGATCTCGATGCAACCATCTACGCCCTGGACGCCACTACCATCGACCTGTGCCTGTCGTTGTTCGACTGGGCGCCGTTTCGCAAGACCAAGGCAGCGATCAAGATGCACACGCTGCTCGATTTGCGCGGCGCCATTCCCGCCTTCATCCACATTTCCGACGGCAAACTGCACGAAGTGAACGTACTCGACTTCCTGCCCATCGAGGCAGGCGCGTTCTACGTGATGGATCGCGGCTATCTGGATTTCGCTCGGCTCTACCTGGTTCATCAAAGCGGCGCATTCTTCGTCACGCGGGCCAAGAGCAACATGAATGCCCGCCGCTTCTACTCTGCCGCAACAGACCGCAGCACCGGTGTCATCTGCGATCAGACCATCGCCCTGAACGGCTTTTACTCTGCACAAGACTATCCTGAGCACTTGCGCCGCATCCGCTTCAAGGACCCGGAGTCCGGCAAGACCTTGATCTTCCTGACCAACAACACAACGCTGCCGCCTATCACCATCGCCGCGCTGTACAAGAACCGCTGGCAGGTGGAATTGTTTTTCAAATGGATCAAGCAGCATCTGCGTATCAAGAAATTCCTCGGCACGAGCGAGAACGCGGTGAAGACGCAAATCTGGTGCGCCGTGTCCATCTACGTGCTCATCGCCATCGTCAAGAAGGAGCTTCAACTCAATGCCTCGCTTTACACTTTGCTACAGATTTTGTCCGTCTCGGTTTTCGAGAAAACCCCTATTTCACAGGCCTTTCAGCCCGACTCTTCACTGTCAGAAGTTCCCGACGCCGCTAACCAATTGAATTTGTTCGAAATTTAACCGGACACTAGTGACTATGGGTGTATCTGACTTCTCATCGGCGTGAATGGCTGGCTTGCGGTCATTGACCTTCCCAGCCCTGTCCGGCCTGACCGCTCCGGACACCGATGAGATCTCGCTGCTTCCGTATGAAAGACTTCCCGACATGCGCAGGGTCTCCGACCGCGTGGGATCAGCACATGACTTGCGATTAACGTCGTGCGCCATATAGCCTTCCGCGTCAGTTAACCGCGTCGGCATCCCAGAATTTTGATTTCGCGGCTCAATGGCTGGCCTGTCGGTTTCCCCTGCCAACGCTTCGCCATGCACCTCGCGGTACATGACGCATGACTCGGGGTCAGAGTGATTCGCCATTTCTTCTCTGTATCGAACTTTCATCGACTATCTTTCATCGGCTTTGCAGCCGCACTAACTGCTCAATAACCCGGGGCAACACAGACTGGGTCAGTCGGGATGGGTGCGGAACGACGTCGTGGCAAGCTGCAGCGAGTTTCGCTTGTAAACGCTGGGTGGAGATGTTAAGGAATCGCTGAACAAAGCGTCAGCGCGCAGCGTTGCCAGTGTGATGCCGATTTTTTTTGTCAACCAACAGCAGATTTGACGGCTTGCCAGTTGGAAATTTTCATTTTTTGGGGCTTTTGCCCCGGGTTTCACGCCTTATGCCGCCTTGCAGACGGAATTGTCCATTGATTGCAGCAACGCTTTCTTTGCAATCACCAGATTGGCCAGCGCAAACAAGGTGTCGCACTGCGCACCGTTTTTGGCCAATCCCCTGTAGCGAGCCTTCTTGTGCTTGAACAGATTCTTCACCACATGAAACGGATGTTCAACCCGGGCACGAATTTGCGCCTTGACCTTCTCCAAGGCCTGCGTCAATTGCTTCAGCGGCCCTTCGGTCATGCCCTTGAGCCTGGAGCGCTTCATAGCCACCGACCACCGAACATCCGCCTTGATGGCGCCCTCTGCTTGCGCCTTCAAGATCTCGTCGCGCCTGTGCACGCCGGTGTAGCCCGCATCAAGAATGACGTCATCCTCTTGCCCGTGCAGCACCTCATGGGTGTGCGCCACGTCAGACTCGTTGGCCGCGGTGTAGTGAGTGCTGTGCACCAAGCCCGATTCAGCATCGGCACCCACATGCGCCTTCATGCCGTGGTACCACTGATTGCGCTTCTTCGTTTGATGCATTTCAGGGTCACGCGCCTTGTCTCGGTTCTTTGTCGAAGTCGGCGCATTGATGATGGTGGCGTCCACCATCGTGCCCTCGCGCATCATCAGGCCTCGCTCGCGCAGGTGGGCGTTGATCTGCTCAAACAGCACGGCGGTAAGCTTGTGCTTCTCGAGCAGGCGGCGAAACTTGAGCACCGTGGTGGCGTCCGGCGCTTCCTCATGTCCCAAGTCAACACCGACAAAATTGCGGATGGCCGCGCTGTCGCTGACGGCATCTTCAAGGGCCTCGTCGGACAAGCCATACCACTGCTGCACAAAGTACAGCCGCAGCATGCGTTCCAGGCCAATGGGCGGGCGCCCTCGTTTGCCCTTGGGGTAGTACGGCTCCAGTGCCTCCAGCAATCGAGCCCAGGGCACCACCTGCTCCATCTCACCCAGAAATTTCTCGCGCCGCGTAACGCGCTTCTTTCCCAGATACTCGGCACTAGCAAAACTGATTTGTTGCATCGGCGTAGCTCGCTGGTCGTCCTTAGTCTATCAACGCTTCACAGCTGCTCAACGTCGACACTCTCGTCGATTAAATCAGCCTTTCCTTAACTTTCGCGGCGCCGCTAACACCAAGCGAGGTTGCCCGCTGATGAGCATTTCCAAGACATTGACACTGCCAGACATCCCGCGAGAAGGATTGACGCCTAACAGGCTGCGGAAGTACTCCCCGCACAAACGGAGAGCCTTTCGCTGGGGCGGGCAGGCGTGCCCGGATTTCATAATCCGGAAGCCGCAGGCCCTCGTATTGAGTTTTTCGGCGGCGGGAGGCCTGTTTCCGCTTCCATTTCCTCGATTACCGCAACTGTGGACGGATCTGTGCCAGTGAGCGCATGCGCACGAGGTTGTACGCGGCGATGCTCAGCACGAACATCTGGTCCACTCGCTTCAGTCCGCGCACCATGACTTGACGCATGCGCCCGACTGTTTTGACCCAGCCAAAGCCTTGCTCAATGAGCTTGCGCTTTTGCTGCGAGATCGCAATCCCTCGCTGCTCGCAATAGCCTCAGGAACAGCCGAGCGCCGGCCCGATTTGTTTTGCGCGACGTGCGGCGTCACCTTCATCGCCAGACATGTCTCAATGAACTCCTGCGCGTCGTAGCCCTTGTCTGCGCCCACGGTGACTTCGGTGTCCGGGTCGATCGTTGCCTGCCGGGCATCGTTGAGCATGACCTTCGCAGCCTCGCGTTCGGCGTAGCCATCTGCCTGGCTCACTCGGGCGTTGACCACCAGACCATGCCGGTTATCGCTCAAGGTGTGTCCCATGTAATGCAGTTCACTGCCGGTCTTGCCCTTGCGATATAGCTTTGCATCGGGATCGCTCGTCGACTGATGCGTGTCGTTGCAGCGCTTCTGCCCCTTGAAGTCACCGCGATCATCGTCGCCGTCGCTTCCATCCTTACGCGCCAAGCTCTTGTGGCCCGCCTACGCCTGAATCAGCGTGCCGTCCACGCTGAAGTGCTCGCCTGATAGCCAGCCCTTCTTCTGGGCAATCGCCAGTACCTCGTTGAAGAACTCGATCACCGCATCGTGCTGGATCAGACGCGCACGATTCTTCGTGAAGACCGTCGGCACCCAGACCGTATCGTCCATCGACAAGCCGATGAACCAGCGAAACAAAAGGTTGTATTGCGTTTGCTCCATCAGCTGGCGCTCGGACCGGATGCTGTACAGCACCTGCACCAGCATTGCCCGCAACAGCTTCTCCGGCGCGATGCTCGGTCGACCGCCCTTGATGTCTGCCTCATACATCCCTGCAAACCGCCGATCCATCTTCGCCAGGGCCTGATTGGCCATGGTACGGATCGCGCGCAGCGGATGCGACTTGGGGACGAAATCCTCGAGTCGCTGCATCGTGAACAGGCTTTCGGTGAAGGTGTCGGCGCCGCGCATGGGAGGTGAGGAGGGGAATCGTGTCGAGGTCTCAGATTAACGTTTCAGCCCGTACAGGCGCTGACACCGAGCCGAGGTACTTCAGCAGCCTGTTAGGGGCACCCCTTTCAAGGTGATCAAACGACACGTCCGGCCTTTATGACACGTGCGGTAGAGACATGCCGTCTTGCCACGCAGCCTGCAACATAGCTTTTCTTCTTGGGCGCTTTGGGTCCCCGCGGATGTTTTCGCAACGCAAGTGCATCAACGTGCGTTGCTATTTTTAGCAGCGTCCGGCTAAGCTGGGCCGGCGTGAGTGGGTCGTATGCCTGCCATACCTCGGCCGGCACAGCGATCATCATGCCGGCATACGTTGCCCGGATTTCGCTGGCGAGGTAATACGGTGAGAGCTCGATATCACTGGTATCCAACTCATGGCGGATTCTCACCGCCGTCGCAATCACGCTCAGCACGTTATACGCCAGCGCCGCCACGCCGAAGGCCAGCAGCGCCGCACGCGGCTGACTCAACGAACGAATCTCGCTATTGAGCACCGATTCGAGTCGCTGAAACAGATTCTCGATGCTCCAGCGGCGTCGGTATAGCTGGGCGACCGCGTCGGCCGTGAGGTGTGCGGCTGGGACATTGGTCAACAAGCGAACGACGGTGTCACCGGCCTCGGTGGCACGATCCAGATGCAACTCGATGCGCCGCAGCACCAGCGGTGTGTTCGATTCATCCAGAATGCTGACCGCCTGCTCGTATACGATGCCGGCTTCGACTCGGCCCACCTCGCGTGCCGGCTCCAACTCGCTGGGGCACGGATTGCGGCCGTGCTCGCGCACAATGAAGGCGCTGCCGCGATGCTGCCAGCCGGTAAGGATCGCCCGGGTGCTGAAGTTGCGATCGGCGATCCACAACTGGGCCGGCTCGGCCGACTCGAGCAGGGTTTCCATGATGGCCCGCTCCTGCGCATGCGCATCCTCACAGGGCACCAGATCGACAATCATCGCCGTATCCGGGTCATAAACCACCAATGACTGCCCTGGCAAGGCCGCGCCCCGAAACCCACGCAATGGTTTCAGGCGCTTTTCGCTCGCCGGCAAGTGGCTGCCATCCACGATGCGCAGGCGATAGCCGTCCACCGAGGGCGGCTGCTTGCGCAACATCGGCTGCACAACCGGCCCCAACCGCCGCGCACTACCTTGCACCAAGGCACGAACCAGTCCCGGCTCGGTCCGGCTGATCTTGTCGTACAGCGCGGTGATGGAAACCGGCAGCGCCGGACTGGCCTTGGCCGCCGCATGCACCGACGGGCGCAGGCCAACGGCAACCAGCGACATGATCTCAACCGTCGTCGAGAACAATAGCTCCCGCGTGTACTGCGTTTCACGCTCCTGCTCGAACAACTCGTCGATCCAGGCCGCATCGAGGGCGCGTTGCAAGCCCAGACGCGCCATCACACTGATCGGGCTGTGTTCGATAAAGCGTTCCACCACTGCATCCAGTACCACGCTACTCACTCCGGCTTTCGTTCGAGAACACGGAGGGTGCCCTATTTCTCGTCACCTTGAAAGGGGTGCCTGTTAGGGGCAATTGCCAATGACATAGTATCCGGCGGCAGTTTGCGCCAGCGTGTTGGTATAAAAGAGATTGTCCAGACCCATGTTCTGGTTGGAACCATTTGCGTAGGCAGTCCCCCCGGAATCATGCGCGCGACCGGCTTGCACATGCGCGTAGTTGCTGGCGGTGGTAGCGGTACACGAGAAACTGCTCTTCGTCGTTGCCGACACGGCTGGGGACTGCTGGCTTTCCCCCGCCGTTGCATCAACTGCCGTCACGGTGTAGCTGTACGTCGTGCCGGCAATCAGGCCCGAATCGGTGTATCCGGTCGAGGTACTGGAACCTACGTTGGTGCCATTTCGATAGATGTTGTAGCTGTTGGCGTTCGTCACTGCGTTCCACGACAGCGATACCGAAGTTGCCGTCGTACCGGAGACCGTCAGCCCTGTCGGCGCCGTGCCCGCCTGCCCCGCGCTGCTCCCTGCACGCAGGTTGTTCTTGACCCAGAAGTCCATGACGAAGACTGGGTAGTTGATATGGGTTGCGTCAACATAGTTGGTATTGTTGCCGCCAGTTCCAGCGGGCCAGGCGTGCGCCATGCCAGATACCGAGATTTCGTGGGTACGCAACTTTCCATTGCTGTCGGTATAGGGGGTATTTGTGCCTCCACCAGAAATCGAGGCCGTCGCCCCCTGCGTAAAGCTGCCGCCGTAAATCAACCGAAAGGCCGCAGTATCCATAGGACCATATGCCTGCGCGACGGTGTAGTCAGACGTGCCCCAAACGGCGCCTGCAATCTGACTGGAAAACTTGCTCGCATTGGAGCCCGCCCATTGCTTGCAATTGTTGGCCGCTGTTGTCGCGGTATAGCCGGAGGGCACGTACCCGATCTGCGAGGTCGTTGTGCCCGGAGGAGGGCCCGCGTTGATGCCGATGCCGGCGAAAACATCCGGCGCAATACAACCCAGCACCATGGTCATGCCGCCGCCGGAGGACAGGCCGGTCACATACACCTGGTTGGGATCGATCGCATACTGCGCATTGGAAACAAACCGGTTGATCAGATCCATCAGGATGCCGACGTGGCCAGTGGTACGGCTCGGCGATGTATTTGCATAATCCCAGCAATGATTGCTGTAGACATTCCCGGTGGCGTTGGGCGCGAGAATGACCGCGCCATACTGGTCGGCAACCGTTTTCCAGTTGAACCCGCCACCGCTGGAGTTGTCCACCACGTCACCGGAGGCGGTCTGAAGACATCCGTGCAGGACCAGGACGAGGGCCCGCTTGCCGTTGGGCGTCGTTGGCTGCGTCGACGGCCAGTAAAAATAACCCGTAAGGTTGCCGCCGTTGACCGAATCCGAGGCCCAGGTCTGCTGACTGCTCCACGCCCCGGGACCGGCCGTCGCCGCATGCAGTGAAAACGCCGCGGAAAGCGACGCGAAAAACACCAATATGGTCGCAATGTATCGCCACCGATGGTTCATCATGATGTCTCCTTGCTCTTGTTAGGATTTGATTTTCCACATCGTGTGGTGGTGGCCCCGGAACTTTGCAGCCGATGGCCTTGCTCTCCACCACCGTCATATGGCACCGCGACAAACAAATGCGGTGGGTTCATGTTTAATGCTCGAGACCACCATGAACCCACCATGTGTTCGCCATGCACCCGCGGTAGCTCATGGCGACCAGGCGCTGGCCTAGTTCGGAACGTTTACGGAATTTCCCGTGACGGCAATAACGTCGCCTGGCGCCGGCGTGCCCGCGATCGGCGGCAAGTTCGACGGCAGGATCTGCGGACCCAGCAGCGCGGTATTGCTGCCGCCTCGCGGCGTGGTTCGGACCACTTGTGACGGAGGCAGTGGTGTGCTGTTGCGCAAGTTGGCGTACACGGCGTCGAGAGCCCTGTTCAGATACACATGCATCGGGACATAGCGCGCGGCATAGCCTGGTACCACATCGATGAATCCGTCAAAGTGCTGGCCATTGGTCACTTCGATATACGACAGCTTGCTGGCATTGCCTTCCGCCTTCCTGTTGAGACCCAGATACGGGCGGGACGTGTGGTTCACCGGCAACAGGCCATCGCTACGCCCGTGAACGATCATCGCCGGCTTCCCACCCAGGTTGCCCGTACGGTAAGTTTCGCCAATGCCCGTCATCAACGCCTGATTGCTGTTTTCAAACAGCGCTCGCAGGCAGAGCGCACCATCAACGTTGGCATCGGCCGCGTTCGTCGACGGCGATGTCGAAGCAAAATCCTTGAGCGGACCGCTCGGATTGGCATCGTTCATCAGTGTCACGGACGTGGTCGGAGGAACGCCGTTGCCGGTGGAGAAAAGACCAGCCAGAGAGTTTGCCGGCATGGGTGCCGGGACATTCGTGCCTGTGCCCGGAGACGCGAAGCTGTAGTTGCACAGCCTGTCGGTCACAGCGGCGCGCGAGTACGCATTGGCGTAGGTCACGGAAATCGAGCTACTGACTTCAAGCGCGGAAAGCGACGCCGAAAGGTCGTCAGACTCCGACTCCCAACCGGCGTTGTGCATGGCAAGCAACGCCGCGGAGGCCCGGTCGGCCAGCACTGCGCCCGTCACCTTGTTCTTGCTGGCCAGAGACGCACATCGATTCACCGCGGCCTGCCCCGGAACAGCGGCATAGGGCGCATTCTGGAGCGAGGCATCCTGGCTTGCGCAAAGCTGGTAGACATTCGCGATCGTCGTGTAGTCGTACAGATGCTTGCCGGATGCCGCCACCGGCACCCCCCCACGCTGGACAACAATGCCGCTGGCCGGGGGAATGTTTACGTTCGGCTCACCAACCGCCACGCCATCGATCAGCCTACCTGTGTCCTGCTCCGCCGCGGCGATCGCGGCTCCGCCTCCGTTGGAAATGGCCGATGCAATTACCAGCACGTTCGCCGGCGTAAACGTCGCCTGGCGCGTACCGTCGGCACTGCCCGTGCCGAATTTGTCATTGATCGCCCACAACGTGAACTGAATCGCCTGCAACGTGTTCTTGCCCCAGCTTGCCTCGGGGTTCTGCTGTGAATGCGCATGCTTGAACGCCAGGCGGTGCGGGAAGGTGCCGGTGAAGCTGGCAAGCGTCTGGGAACTGCCAGGCTGAGCGGCAAAATGCGCAAGATTTCCGGCGGTGGCACGGGATTGCCGCGTGCCGTCGATCAGCGCGACCGTGTCCGAATCCAGATCATGGGGCGCGGCGCCAGTGCCCTTGTCCGTATATGCCACGGCGCAATTGTGTTTAAGCCCCCACTCGCCAACCGCAATGCCGCCGTAGATGCCACGAGAGCCAGACGAGGTTGCGGAAATGATGCAAGGGTTCTTCGTGTCGAACGTATCAGGAACCTGAGCCATCACCGTCACGTTCCGCCTTCCGGTGCCATCGTCCGCAAAGGCCAGATACTCGCTTCCCGCGATCTTGCCTTGACCTGTAGTCGTCTGCCCCTGCGCATCAACGTTCGGCCCATAGAGTGAGCCATAGCCGCCCACTGCTTGTACATCCACAATAGCGCGGTAATTGGTCCAGATCGCATTGCGTCGCAACTCCGCGGCAGTTGGGGCGCCGGGGTTGGCAAACGCGGGGGCTGCTGCCGCAAGACCGTCCTTGCCCAGACCGGCAGTCAACAGATCGTCCGTGTTGCCATCGTAGCTTTTGACTCCAACGGATCCTGTGATAAAAGACGGCTTGGCATTCGGCGTTACCGTGGCAGGCGCCCCGGTATCCGCCTGAGCGGATCCATCGCCGCCGCAGGCCGAGATGAAAACTGCCATTGCGGCAGCGGGAATGGCAGCCAAACGCCACACATAACGCCGCCTGCGCATGGATGAACTCGTAACATGGCTCAGCATGAGAATGTCTCCTCGTTGTTTCTTGACTAGTTTTGGAGTCTTAACCTCGCCCCATACGTGGCGAGTTGCTATTGGCGCCAACAGCTCCTGCAACAATTGACGACTTGATATTGGCTGCTACCGCGGCAGGCGCCCTGGCATCTGCCTGAGAGGAGTCTTCACCACCACCACAGCCGGCAATGAGGACTGTCGTAGCGATCACGGGAATGGCGGCGAAACGCCATGCACTACGGCGTCTGCGCGAGGATGGACTCGTGACGTGGTTCAGCATGAAAATGTCTCCTTGTTGTTTGTTGACTGGTTGCATAGTTGATCTCGCCTCATACGAGGCGAAACAAATTGCACTGAAGCGCCAATAGATACGTGGCCCACGGGACAGGCGTCACGACGCCAGCCGACTTCAAACGCTCCGGATCAAGCCCTCGACGTCAGTCACGCTTGCGTGAGAAGAGAGCATCCAACTCTCCCATGATCCCGCGCCGGAAGGTCAGCACGCAGATCACGAAGATCACACCGGTCACCATCGTCACGGACTCGCCGAGCGAATTGAACCAGTCCAGGCCGGTCACCGACGCCAGGAACGTGCCGATATCCCCAGCTTGTTCTCCAGCGCCACCACCACGAACGCGCCGACAATCGGGCCGGACAACGTGCCCAGCCCGCCCACCAGCGTCATCAGGATCACCGAGCCCGACATGGACCAGTGCACGTCGGTCAGCGTCTCGAAGCCGAGCACCAGTGCCTTGATCGACCCGGCCAGGCCCGAGAGCGCCGCCGACAGCACGAAAGCAGTCAGCTTGAAGCGGTCCACGTCATAGCCCAAGGAGATCGCGCGCGGCTCGTTCTCGCGGATCGCCTTGAGGATCTGGCCGAACGGCGAATGCACGGTGCGCACGATCAGCGCGAAGGCGCCCACGATGATCGCCAGCGCCACGTAGTAGAGCGTCAGGTCATCGGAGAGCGACAGCACGCCGAACAGCTTGCCGCGCGGAATGCCTTGCAGACCGTCCTCGCCGCCCGTGAACGGCGCCTGCAGGCAGAAGAAGAACAGCATCTGCGCCAGCGCCAGCGTGATCATCGAGAAGTAGATGCCCTGCCGACGAATCGCCAGCGAACCCACCACATAGCCGATCAGTGCTCCGCTCAGCGTGCCGAAGATCAGGCCAAGCTCGGGCGTCACGCCCCAGACCTTCATCGCGTGCCCCGCCGCATAGCCCGCGCCACCGAAGAACGCGGCATGGCCGAACGACAGCAGCCCTGTAAAGCCGATCAGCAGGTTGAAGGCACTCGCGAACAGCGCGAAGCACAGCACCTTTAGCACGAACACCGGATACAGGCCTCCTAACGGAGCGACGACCAATGCCAGCAACAGAAATCCGTACAGCAGCTTCTTCTGCACTCTTTGCCCATTTCGGGCTCCGCCCGCTTTGCTGGCGATACCGCCGTGCGCCGACGATGTGGATGCGGTCATCACTTTTCCTTTCCGAATAGCCCAGCCGGGCGCAGCATCAGCACGATCACCATGATGAAGAACACCACGGTCGACGATGCCTCTGGATAGAACACCTTGGTCAGGCCCTCGATCACGCCCAGCCCCAGGCCCGTGATGATCGACCCCATGATCGAGCCCATGCCGCCGATCACCACCACCGCGAACACGACGATGATCAGGTGCTGCCCCATCAGCGGCGACACCTGGATCACTGGCGCGGCCAGCACACCGGCAAACGCGGCCAGCGCCACGCCGAAGCCATAGGTTAGCGTGACCATCAGCGGCACGTTGATGCCGAAGGCTTCGACGACCTTGGGGTTCTCGGTGCCGGCGCGCAGGTACGCGCCCAGCTTGGTCTTCTCGATCACGAACCACGTGGCCAGGCACACCATGACTGAGGCGGCCACCACCCATGCGCGATAGTTCGGCAGGACCATGAAACCGAGGTCGGTGGCGTCCTGCAGCGCATCGGGCGGCGAGTAAGGCAGCCCGGACACGCCATAGATCGAGCGGAACACGCCTTCGATCACCAGCGTGATACCCAGCGTGAGCAGCAGGCCGTAGATGTGGTCGAGCTTGTAGATCCAGCGCAGCATCGTCTTTTCGATGATCACGCCCAGCACGCCGACCACGAGCGGCGACAGGATCAGCATCACCCAGTAGTTGAGTCCGGCGTATTCCATGCCCGCCCAGGCCAGCAGCGCGCCGAGCATGAAGAGCGCGCCGTGCGCGAAGTTGATCACGTTGAGCAAGCCGAAGATCACGGCCAGCCCGAGACTCAGCATCGCGTAGAAAGCGCCATTGACTAGCCCTAGCAAAAGCTGGGACAGCATGGCTGGTAGCGGTATTCCGAAGATTTTCATGGGCGTCGATTGTTTATTCGTGTCTCCGTTTCTCCCCTCTCCCGCACAGCGGGAGAGGGGGAGCCAAACACCACGCCTTACTTCTTCAACAGCGAGCACTTCGACTCGGTCGGCGTCGTGAACGCCTGGTCGCCCGGAATCGTCGCCACGACCTTCAGGTAGTCCCACGGCATCCTCGAATCGGCCGGCGCCTTCACCTGCATCAGGTACATGTCATGGATGTTGCGGCCGTCAGCGCGGATGTAGCCCTTGTTGTAGAAATCGTTGATCTTCAACTTCTTCAACTCGGCCATCACCTTGTCGGCGTCATCCGTCTTGGCGGCTTCCACAGCCTTCAGGTACGTGCTGACCGCGGAGTAGTCGGCGGCCTGCAGGCTGCTCGGCATCTTCTTGTTCCGGAGGAAGAATCGATTGGCGAAAGTGCGCGTCTCGTCGTTCATGTCCCAGTACCAGCTGTCCGTCATCAGCAGGCCCTCGGTGTTCTTCAGGCCCAGCGAATGGATGTCGTTGAGGAACATCAGCAGGCCGGCGATCTTCATGTTCTTCGTGATGCCGAATTCCTTGGCGGCCTTGATCGAGTTGATCGTGTCGCCGCCGGCGTTGGCCAGGCCCAGGATCTGCGCCTTCGACGCCTGCGCCTGCAGCAGGAACGACGAGAAGTCAGACGCGGATAGCGGATGGCGCACTTGCCCCGCCACGGTGCCGCCATTGGCCTTCACCACGGCCGTGGTGTCGTTCTCGAGCGAATGCCCGAACGCGTAGTCTGCGGTCAGGAAGAACCATGATTTGCCGCCCTGCTTCACCACCGCGCTGCCGGTGCCCTTGGCCAGTGCCACCGTGTCATACGCGTAGTGCACCGTGTACGGCGAGCACTCTTCGTTGGTCAGACGGGCCGTGCCGGCGCCCACGTTGAAATAGACGCGTTTCTTCTCCAGCGCAATCTTGTTCATCGCAAGCGCTGTACCCGAGTTGGTGCCGCCCAGCAACAGGTCCACACCTTCCTGATCCATCCACTCGCGCGCCTTCGACGCGGCGATGTCAGCCTTGTTCTGGTGATCCGCCGAAATCAGTTCGATCGGCTTGCCGAGCACCTTGCCACCGTGGACCTCGATGGCCATCTTCACAGCATCCAGTCCGCCCTTTCCGTCGATGTCGGAGTAGAGGCTCGACATGTCGGTGATAAAACCAACCTTGATCTTGTCGTTGGATACCTGGGCCATTGCGGCGGTAGCCGCCATGCCCGTTGCCAGGGCCATCGTTGCTACAGCGAGCGTGGTCTTCTTCATGGTCTTGTCTCCTAAATTTCGTTGCGTCGTTGCGGCGGCATCCATGCCGCCTGTTCATGCCTGTGGGTATAGCGGCAGCTCAGACCCCAAGTAGTTCATTGAGCACCGGCATCTTGGCCTGCAGCTCGGCGGCGGCAAAGCGTTCGACGATCGTGCCGTGTTCCATCACGTAGAAGCGGTCCGCCAGCGGCGCGGCAAAGCGGAAGTTCTGCTCCACCATCACCACCGTGTAGCCCTTTTTCTTGAGCATCAGGATCATGCGCGCCAGCGCCTGCACGATCACCGGCGCCAGGCCTTCGGAAATCTCGTCGAGCAGCAGCAGGTTCGCCCCGGTGCGCAGGATGCGGCCCACTGCCAGCATCTGCTGCTCGCCGCCCGACAGGCGCGTGCCCTGGCTCTGGCGCCGCTCCTTGAGGTTCGGGAACATCTCGTAGATCTCGGCCTCGCTCATGCCCTTGCCTGCGTTGGCGCCCTTGAGCATCGGCGGCAGGAGCAGGTTCTCCTCGCACGACAGGCTCGAGAAAATCGCCCGCTCCTCTGGGCAGTAGCCAATGCCGTAGTGCGCGATCTTGTGCGTGGGCAGGCCGATCGTCTCGTGCCCGTTGACCTTGATCGATCCCTTGCGCGTGCCGGTCAGGCCCATGATCGCGCGCATGGTCGTGGTGCGCCCCGCCCCGTTGCGGCCCAGCAGCGTCACCACCTCGCCACGCATCACGGTCAGGTCCACCCCGTGCAGGATGTGCGACTCGCCGTACCACGCGTGCAGGTCCTTGATCTCGAGGGCGGGTGTGTTGTCGTTCGCCACGTCTCCGCTCCTCGTCAGTGCGCGCCCTGCAGCTCGGCGTCGGCCGTGCCCATGTACGCTTCCATCACGCGCGGGTCCTTCGACACCTCGGCGTACAGGCCTTCGGCCAGGATGGCGCCGCGCTGCAGCACCGTGATCTTGTCGGCAATCGACGAGACCACGTTCATGTTGTGCTCGACCATCAGGATCGTGCGGCCGGCGGAGACTTTCTTGATCAGTTGCGTCACGCGGTCCACGTCCTCATGGCCCATGCCCTGCGTCGGCTCGTCCAGCAGCATCAGCTCCGGCTCCATCGCCAGCGTGGTGGCGATCTCCAGCGCGCGCTTGCGGCCATAGGGAAGATTGACGGTGACGGTCTCGGCGAATTCGGTCAGGCCAACCTGGTCGAGCAGCTCCATCGCGCGCGCATTGAGCACGTCGAGCGAACGCTCGCTGCGCCAGAACTGGAACGCAGTACCAAGCTGGCGCTGCAGGCCGATACGTACGTTCTCGCGCACGGTCAGGTGCGGGAACACGGCGGAAATCTGGAACGACCGGATCACGCCACGGCGCGCAATCTGCGCGGGCTTCTCACGCGTGATGTCGATGCCGTTGAACAGAATGGTGCCGGTGGTCGGCTCCAGGAACTTCGTGAGCAGGTTGAAGCAGGTGGTCTTGCCGGCGCCATTGGGGCCGATCAACGCGTGGATCGAGCCGCGCCGCACCCGCAGATTGACGTCGCTCACCGCGGTGAACCCCTTGAATTCCTTCGTGAGGGTCCGCGTTTCCAGGATGGTTTCGTTTTGATTCATTGTCTCCTGCCTGCCCTGAATCCGAAGCCGGATCTCCGGGCTCTCATTTTCTTCGACGGGTCGCGCCATTTTTAAATGGGGTGCGCTCGCTCCTGCCAGTTCCTTGTCCACGCGTTACTGCTTCAGGCACACAACAAGGATCTGCGCGTTGCAGCGCACCGGCTCGCCGCCCTAGTCCACGAACAACGTGTGCGTCACCATTTGCCAGGTGCCGGCACGGCGCATGGCCCCTCCACGCCGACACTGGTAAAGTCAGCCGGCCCGACGACCTCCAGATACTCCATGTCCGGCGAGTAATCGAACAGGAAGTGGCGAATGCCAGGTCGCTGATGCACGCAATCCCCTGCTTCGACCAGCGTCTCCTTGTCTTCGTACATGAACCTGGCCCAACCCTTCAGCATGTAAACGATATGAAAATCGGCGCCATGGACGTGCCAGCCAGTACCCTCCTCCGGGGCATTGTTGGCGCGTACCAGATGGGCAATGACCTTGCCGCCGGTTGCCTCTGCGATACCAAGATCGCGATATACGAAGAAGTCACGCAGGCCGCCGCTGGTGAATTCGGTGTCGCCTGGCTTGACGTGAGAGAACTTGTTTTCCTTGCTGGTCATGATTTGCTGCTTTCGAAAATGCTGGTTTGAATTGGGACGGTCCTACTGTGCAGTCCAACCACCGTCAGCCACCCACGTGGCGCCACGAACCTCTGCCGCCAGCGGCGAGCAGAGCATCAGTGCAAAGTTTCCGAGCTCTTCGGGTGTAACGAATCGACCGGACGGCTGCTTCTCGCCGAGCAGGCGGGCCCGCGCATCGTCCTCGGAGAGTCCTTCCCTTTCGGCGAGGTCATTGATCTGCTTCTGCACCAGCGGCGTGAGTACGAAGCCCGGGCAGATGGCATTGCACGTCACTCCGGTTTGGGCCGTTTCCAAAGCGGTGACCTTGGTCAGCCCCACCAGTCCATGCTTGGCAGCGACGTAAGCCGATTTGCCAGCGGATCCGACCAGGCCGTGCACCGAAGCAATATTGATGATCCGGCCCCAATTGCGAGCGCGCATGCCATGCAAGGCATGCCGGGTCGTGTGGAAGCCAGAGCTCAGGTTGATGGCAATGATGTCGTCCCATTTCCGCGGATCAAAGCTCTCGATGGGTGATACGTGCTGGATGCCGGCATTGTTCACCAGGACATCCACGGCGCCGAATCGGACGTGAGCCATGGCGAACATGGCTTCGATCTCTTGCGGGCTGCGCATATCAGCCGGATGGTGGATTGCCTGTACGCCTAGCGTCTCGATGGCGGCGACGGCGGCATCCGCATCACCAAAGCCGTTCAGCACGAGATTGGCGCCGGCTTGCGCCAGCACCTGTGCGATGCCCAGACCGATGCCGCTGGTTGAGCCGGTCACAAGCGCGGTCTTTCCGTTCAGAGTCGTCATAAAATCAGCTGTAATAGATTGGCGCTGCATGCGCGATTACCCTCGCACATACGCTGTTGCTAGATCAAACAATTCCGGTCGCGTAGAACACGAAGATCACGAAGAACACCGCCATCGTCTTGATCATCGTGATCGCGAAGATGTCGCGATACGACTCGCGGTGCGTCAGCCCGGTGACCGCCAGCAGCGTGATCACGGCGCCGTTGTGCGGCAGCGTATCCATGCCGCCGCTGGCCATCGACACCACGCGGTGCAGCACGTCCAGCGGAATTTGCGCGGCGTTTGCACCCTGGATGAAAACGTCCGACATGGCGGCCAGCGCGATGCTCATGCCTCCCGATGCCGACCCGGTGATACCGGCCAGCGTGCTGACGGACACGGCTGCGTTGACCAGCGGATTGGGAATACTGTGCAGCGCATCGCTCACCATCAGGAAGCCCGGCAGCGCAGCGATGACGCCGCCGAAGCCATATTCCGATGCCGTGTTCATCGACGCCAGCAGCGCGCCGGACACGGCGCTCTTGGTGCCTTCGGCAAAACGTGCGCGCACCGCGCCGAATGCCGTCACCAGCACCACCACGATGCCGAGCAGCAGCGCGGCTTCCACGGCCCAGATCGCGGTCACGCTGGCGATCTTGGTTTCGACCGGTTTGGCCAGGCCCGGCAGCGACACGCTGTTGGCTGGGCCGTACCAGAGCGGAATCATGCGCGTGAGCCAGAAGTTGGACACGCCCACCACGATCAGCGGCAGGATCGCCAGCAGCGGCGGCGGCAGCTTGCCGCTTTCCACGCGCTGCGGTTCGTTCAGCAGGCTGGTGCCGTAACCCTCGCCCTTCGCCACATCTGCGCGGCGGCGCCATTCCAGATAGGACAGGCCGACGATGATGATGAACAGCGAGCCCGCCACGCCCAGCGCGGGCGCGGCCCACGAGGTGGTCTTGAAGAACGTGGTCGGGATGATGTTCTGGATCTGCGGCGTGCCCGGCAGCGAATCCATCGTGAACGAGAATGCGCCCAGCGCGATGGCGCCCGGCATCAGGCGCTTGGGGATGTTGCTCTGGCGATAGAGCTCGGCGGCGAACGGGTAGACCGCGAACACCACCACGAACAGCGACACGCCGCCGTAGGTCAGCAGCGCGCAGACGGCCACGATCACGGCGTTGGCGCGCGAGCGGCCGATATAGCGGATCGCCGCGGCGACGATCGACTCGGAGAAGCCCGAAAGCTCGATGACCTTGCCGAACACCGCGCCGAGCATGAACACCGGGAAATAGAGCTTCACGAAGCCGACCATCTTCTCCATGAAGATGCCGGAAAACACGGGGGCGACGGCCGACGGGTCGGTCAGCAGCACCGCGCCAAGCGCCGCGAGCGGGGCAAACAGGATCACGCTGTAGCCGCGATAGGCGGCGAACATCAGGAAAGCAAGAGCTGCAACGACAACAACAAATGACATGAAGTCTCCGAAGATTTTTTTCTGTGCTTCACGTGTCACGGCGGGGGCTGTCAAACGCCTGCACACGTACTCCCCTGAGCCAGTTCAACAGCCGAGGGTTCGGATCCTTCGCATCGATCGTGCCAGCCATAAATGTGCCCTATTAGGCATCCATATCCATCAAAATTCACATGGATTCTCGATTTATGGAAAAAAATGACAATGAGCAATCCATCGTGCGAGAATCCATCCAAAAGAGGAGACAGAAGCAATGAACAGATTGCGCGAGACCGAAGGCAGCAACATGCTGGTCAACTACGATTCCGTCGCACGGCGCGCGATGGATTCGTTGTTCCGGACGTTCGAGAACTTCAGCGAGGGGACGATCGTCGTAGACGCGCAGGCGCGGGTGGTATGGATCAACAAGCGGTATGCCGCGCGATTCGGCTTCGAGGACCCGCAGATGGCTATCGGCCTGGAGTGCGAACAGGTCATTCCGAATAGCCTGATGCGCCAGGTGGTCGAAACGGGCAAGCCGATCCTGCTCGATATCCTCGAAACGCGGCACGATCCGATGATCGTGATGCGCATGCCGATCAAGGACAACGACGGCAACACCGTGGGAGCCGTCGGCTTTGCCCTCTTCGACGAACTCAAGTCGCTCACTCCGTTGTTCGCGCATTTCACACGCGTCCGCGAGGAGTTGGTGGCTGCCCGCCGTACCCTGGAACAGACGCGGCGTGCCAAGTACACGTTTGCCAGTTTCGTCGGCAACTCCGCCGCCACGCTGGAGGTCAAGCAACTCGCACGTCGTGCGGCACAGGCTGATGCGCCGGTGTTACTGCTAGGCGAGACCGGCACCGGCAAGGAACTCCTGGCCCATGCCATTCACGCGGCCTCCGAGCGAGCGGGACAACCCCTGGTCACCCTTAACATGGCCGCGATTCCCGATACATTGCTGGAGGTCGAGTTCTTCGGCGCTGCGTCAGGCGCTTACACCGGTGCCGAGCGCAAGGGCCGTATAGGCAAGTTCGAGCTGGCAGACGGTGGCACGCTATTCCTGGACGAGATCGGCGACATGCCATTCATGCTGCAAAGCAAGCTCTTGCGAGCCTTGCAGGAGAAGGAGATCGAGCCCATCGGCTCAAACCGCATCATCCGCTCGGACGTACGCATCATTGCCGCCACCTCGGCCGATTTGCGCGCCTTGGTGGAAGCGGGAAAGTTCCGCGCGGACCTCTACTACCGGCTCAATGTGCTGCCGATCTGTCTGCCACCGCTGCGGCAGCGTCAGGCTGACTTGTTGCCACTGACGTATTCAATGCTGGAAGAGATCTGCAGTCGGGCAGAGCGAGACACTCCGGTGCTGACGCAGGGCGCACTGAAGCTGCTCGGCCAATATGATTGGCCCGGCAACGTCCGCCAGTTGCGCAATATTCTCGAACGCCTAGTGATGATGCATGACTCAGGCGATGTGGATGAAAGCATGCTTGCCGCCGTGCTCGGAATGCGAGATGCGCCACTGACAGCGTCAACGCCAGTGCAACCCATGCGGCCCGAGGCCGCCATGCCGCCTCTCCCGCAGCTTGGCTACGCCGATGCCATGGCCCGGTTCGAAGCTAACTATCTGCTTCAGGCACTTGCGGCACATTCGGGCCATGTAGCCCATGCCGCCGCCGGCATTGGCATCAGTCGAGCAGCGTTCTACAAGAAAATGGGCGAACACAGGAAGGCGGATCGGATACCGGCCGCGCGATGACGGCGTTGTGGAACCCGGGCGACTGAGCCGTCCGATCGATTTCGCATATCAATCGGAAGGCCGCGGCGCTATCGACCTGCAGTATTCGTGCTTAGCAATGCAGCCACGAATGGTTACGCTGAGAGAGTTGTTTCACACCAATCCTCTCGCACAGCCATGCCACAACGCACGGGACAACTCAGCCTCGGAGCATTCCTCTACCCTTCCGGCTATCACATCGCCGCATGGCGGCATCCCGACGCCTAGACGGCCCAACCAACTGTGGGTGAGTGATTTCACCTACGTTTCGACTTGGCAGGGCTGGCTGTACGTGGCCTTCGTGATCGACGTGTTCGCCCGCTGTATTGTTGGCTGGCGCGTCAGCACTTCGATGACCACGGACTTCGTTCTGGATGCCTTGGAGCAGGCGCTCTACGCGCGCCATCCCGACAACGACGGGACGCTCATTCACCATTCTGACAGGGGATCGCAATACGTCAGCATTCGCTATACCGAGAGGCTTTCTGAAGCCGGCATTGAGCCGTCGGTGGGCAGCCGCGGTGACTCCTACGACAACGCACTGGCTGAGACCATCAATGGCCTGTACAAGGCCGAACTGATCCACAGGCGTGGCCCCTGGAAATCCCGCGAGGCCGTGGAGCTTGCAACCTTGGAATGGGTGGCCTGGTTCAACAACCACCGCCTGATGGAATACCTCGGCTATATCCCGCCGGCTGAAGCTGAGGCAAACTACTATCGGCAACTCAGCGATACCGCTGCGGCCCCGGCATCAACTTAAACAAAACAGCCTCCTCGATTCCCGGGGTGATTCACACCGACTTCAAGGACAGTCTGCACATCAGCGTGGCGATTGTGGGGGTACCGAGCATGTCTCCAGGGATGTACGCGAGAAACTAGTGCAATGTTCCATTCTGTTTGGAACTTAAGCGGCGGTTGGCACGAATGACCTTCTGTAGGATGTCGCGAGCGCTCTTGGTCCAGATGAACGGCTTGGGGTTGGTGTTGTGGTGAGCGATGTACTCGTTGATGGCGTCGACCAGTTCCGGCACGCTGGTGAATACGCCGCGGCGAAGTCGCTCGGTTGTGATGTCACGAAAGAACCGCTCGACCATGTTCAGCCATGATGCGGAGGTGGGCGTGAAGTGCATGTTGAATCGCGGATGCTTGACCAGCCAGTCCTGCACCGCAGGATGCTTGTGGGTGGCGTAGTTGTCTGCGATCAGATGCAGCGTTTTGTCCTTGGGCGTCTCGCGGTCGATCTTGCGCAGGAACTTCAGCCACTCGGTATGGCGGTGGCGCTGCTGGCACTGGGCGATGACCTGGCCATCGAGCACGTTGAGCGCGGCAAACAGCGTGGTCGTGCCGTTGCGCTTGTAGTCGTGCGTCATGGTGGCCGCACGCCCCTTCTTCAACGGCAAGCCGGGCTGCGTGCGATCCAGCGCCTGCACCTGGCTCTTCTCATCGCAGCACAGCACCAGCGCGTGCTCGGGTGGCGACATGTAGAGGCCGACGATGTCTTCGAGCTTCTCGACGAACTTCGGATCGCGCGACACCTTGAAGCCGCGCACGATGTGCGGCTTCAACCCGTGGGCGTGCCAATGGCGCATGACGGTGCTGGCGCTCACGCCCAATTCGGCGGCCATCTTGCGCGTGCTCCAGTGCGTGGCCGCAACGGGCTTGGTTTGAGTGGTCAGCTCCACCAGCCGCGCCGTGTCCACCTTCACCGGCGGCGCACCGCGCGGCAAGTCGCGTTCGATACCGGCCAGCCCCGATTGCGCATACCGCTCACGCCAACGCGAGACCTGCACGCGTCCGACTCCCAACTGCTCGGCGATGTCCTTGTTCTGCATTCCGTTGGCGGCCAGCAGCACAATGCGCGCGCGCTGCGCCAGCCTCACGCTCGTGAGCTTCGACCGAACCAGCCTCGTCAAATTGGTTCGCTCCTCGTCGGTCAACATGATCTCGGGGGCAACTCGCACTCACTCTCTCCACGCTGTGTCGCAGTGTGGGCATTGGAGACGCCGAATTCATATAAGTTCCATCACGAACAGAACGCTACACTAGCTGCACACGCGCCCGCTTCCGTGCGTTCGAATCCAATTCGTTCCAGCCATCGAGAAACAAGGCCACCCCTGGCTGCCGGGCTACCTGCCTGAAATCTGCTTCCGAGATTCCATGGAACGTCGGGCGTCTGAGGATGGAGCTAAGGAAGTCCAAGTCCTCCATCGCCCAGTCGCCGAGGGATACAAAAACTGGCGTCCCTCTCCCATCGGCCAGCATGCTCTCCGCGAGCTGAAACAGCGTGCTGGTCTTCCCCATTCCAGGCGGCGCTACAAGAATGAGGTCTTCCAGCGAAGTGACAGCGCTGGCCAGCGCCCTTGTTGTCACAGATTCCTCGAAGCCCTGGACTTCCAACGTCAGCGGGACCGAGGTGGACGGCCACTTCGCCGTTCGCCTGAACACCTCCAGGTCTGCAACTGCCGCAACTCTCAGCCGTTCGCCCGCGTCTGTCTTCGTCGCCGCACCTTGTGGAGTACCTTCTCCATAGAGAACACGCCACCTCGCGTCATCCTCGGCTTCGCGCTTCCACATGCGTAGCTCGTTAACCGTGAACTTCGAGTCTGTAGAGTCAATAGCGGTGCCGTGATCGCGACACATCCAGATGCCGTTTGTTGTGGCGGAGCGCTCGGCAGACGACATCTTTTTGTCATAGCGCGGTCCGCCTCGTGCAGCTGCGCAAATATGCGAGGCTGTTCCGACGTTGATGGCCTTGTTGTTGTCGTCGGCGGTAGCGCCAACGGTGGCTCTTCGACAATTTGGAAATGAGCAAAGCCATCCCGCACGTTTTGCTATCTCCAGCACGGTCTTCTGTGTGAAGTCGTCTCGGTTTCTAGTCGCCACGGTACGTATGCTCCATTATCGGCAGCCCAAACTCGAAGGTGCCGAGCTTCGGCTGCGAATATTTGATCTTCTTGGGGCCATGTGCCCGAGCATTCTAGCTCGCCGCAGAGGTGCGATGAAGCCGCCGCCCCGGGAGCTCGATGGCCACGAAAGTCGGATTCATTAAACACTGAACTTTTGAAAACTCGTCTAATGCGCGCGGTTACGCAAACTGCCTAAGGCTCCAGCCTGAAATGAATGGCGGGTACCCATCGCCGCCAAGTAGTGGCCGGGACAGTCGAGTGTATCGAGGCAGCGGCGCTCGTCTCAACCCGGCCAATGCCGACGCGACAAGACTTCGAAGGGCGCGCTCGGGGAAGATGATCAATCGGTGCTGATACAGCCACTGACGAGCATACGACAGCAGTCATTCCCGATCTCCACAACGCAGTACTTCGTCGCCGCAGCGCCCGCACAAGGGCCGGGCGTTGGTGCGCCACCATCCAGCGAAATCCGAGCCTCTGGCCGCTAACAGCTGTGGTCGGATAACGTTCGGCCGCGAGCATAAAGCGCCAAGTACATGCTCTGCCAGCCTTGCCTCTCGTGCGCCTCCAGTGCGGTGGGTCAAACACGATACGTCAAGCAAAGGCGAACAGCAAATCTCATAGTGTCCAATAACTTACGATCGATGACCCAGACCGCAGTTAGGTTAGAGAACCGTCCTAAATTGCACCGAAATCAAGGCTACCCCCCGTCAGCGCGGAGTCGTACCAGAATGAGCTGCCACTGGCTGCGGCGACCCTCAATGCGATGCAACGTGAGCATGTCTGGAGCCAGCTCGGGAGAGTCCAGCACCTGTCGTGAAGGCGGCTTTCGCGTGTCCCCCTCAGCATGGGGACCACTCATTGAGCGGGATTTCTCTTTAGGCCAATGCGGGAACGGCCACTGCCTCGAACGGAGCGATCTCTCTCAAGTCATCCCAGAACATCGGCCGATGGACCCGCTTGGCAAGCTCGGCATGTCGCGTCATGGTGAAATCTTTCAACGACCAGACGCGACAGTCTGGCTGCGTCTTCTCGCGCAGATACGGGTCGAGACCCAGTTCCGCCATGATCAGCACCGCGCTCTCGAAGTCCTGCGCCGAGCACGTCGTGTACGGCATCTCCTGCAGGACTGACAAGGGTAGGTTCTCGCGCCTCAGCCGGGCCTTGACCCTGAGGTCAAGCGCATCCAGCACGTTGGGCCCCAACAGATGCCACTCGTCGAGGGTGATGACCAGCGGGTAGATCTGCTGCGTATTGGGACGCCACGCCGGCGTGTGGCCGTCTTGGGCATCGCGGATGTTCTTGTAGAGTTGGACTACGATGCCAGCTAGCACATCTAGCTGGGCCTCGAATTCCTCGACCGCGTCGGGCATCTTGGCGTCGAGCCGCAGCCGCTTGGTCTTGCACTCGATAAACAGATTGGCCGAGCCATCAGTGACGATCCAGTCGGTACCGAGCTTCGCTTGTTTGCCCACGGTGTACTGTGTTTCGCCTGCGACGCCGTAGCGCGGCGCGGGAAACGCTTCGCGCAGCACGTCACCGATATACGCTTCGAAGGAAGCCCCGAGACCTGTAGAAAAGCCGGCCCGGTTGACGAGCCGGTAGTACAGGCCGTTGGTGATCGCGCGATAGAAGTACTCCGAGATGGGAGCGATGGCGTGCGCGGCATTACGGTCTAGCCGCACGAGTGGCGTACCCTCCAGCGGATTCCACGTGAAGCCCCAGCGGCGGTCCAACCGCTGCTGCACCACAATCTGCGCACGCAGGCTGCCGACGCGGACCGTCAACGGCTCGTAGAAGCGGCGCACTTGATGTGGCGTGATGCCTACTACGTCGAGTGCGCGTTGCCGTGCGATCCACGGCCGATTGAGCAGCTCGCCGCCGGCGATGACACCCAACAGAAAATACGTCCGCACTTCCATCCCGACTTCGGCCTCCACGATGGGAGCTAGTGCCGGATGCCGCAGGAGCCGGTAGTAGCGCATCAGCGTCAGCAAGGACTTGTGGACCTGCCAAGGGAACTGTTGATGCGCCATTGCCGTGAGATCGCGCAAAGCGATGTCCGGCGTCATGCCGGCACTGAAGCTTTTGTCCCACGTCTGGTTGATGACGCCCAAGGCCTTGTACAGGTCTCCTAGTGTAACGTTCTGTTCTTGATTGAACTTATATGAATTCGGCGTCTCCAATGCCCACACTGCGACACAGCGTGGAGAGAGTGAGTGCGAGTTGCCCCCGAGATCATGTTGACCGACGAGGAGCGAACCAATTTGACGAGGCTGGTTCGGTCGAAGCTCACGAGCGTGAGGCTGGCGCAGCGCGCGCGCATTGTGCTGCTGGCCGCCAACGGAATGCAGAACAAGGACATCGCCGAGCAGTTGGGAGTCGGACGCGTGCAGGTCTCGCGTTGGCGTGAGCGGTATGCGCAATCGGGGCTGGCCGGTATCGAACGCGACTTGCCGCGCGGTGCGCCGCCGGTGAAGGTGGACACGGCGCGGCTGGTGGAGCTGACCACTCAAACCAAGCCCGTTGCGGCCACGCACTGGAGCACGCGCAAGATGGCCGCCGAATTGGGCGTGAGCGCCAGCACCGTCATGCGCCATTGGCACGCCCACGGGTTGAAGCCGCACATCGTGCGCGGCTTCAAGGTGTCGCGCGATCCGAAGTTCGTCGAGAAGCTCGAAGACATCGTCGGCCTCTACATGTCGCCACCCGAGCACGCGCTGGTGCTGTGCTGCGATGAGAAGAGCCAGGTGCAGGCGCTGGATCGCACGCAGCCCGGCTTGCCGTTGAAGAAGGGGCGTGCGGCCACCATGACGCACGACTACAAGCGCAACGGCACGACCACGCTGTTTGCCGCGCTCAACGTGCTCGATGGCCAGGTCATCGCCCAGTGCCAGCAGCGCCACCGCCATACCGAGTGGCTGAAGTTCCTGCGCAAGATCGACCGCGAGACGCCCAAGGACAAAACGCTGCATCTGATCGCAGACAACTACGCCACCCACAAGCATCCTGCGGTGCAGGACTGGCTGGCCAAGCATCCGCGATTCAACATGCACTTCACGCCCACCTCCGCATCATGGCTGAACATGGTCGAGCGGTTCTTTCGTGACATCACAACCGAGCGACTTCGCCGCGGCGTATTCACCAGCGTGCCGGAACTGGTCGACGCCATCAACGAGTACATCGCTCACCACAACACCAACCCCAAGCCGTTCATCTGGACCAAGAGCGCTCGCGACATCCTACAGAAGGTCATTCGTGCCAACCGCCGCTTAAGTTCCAAACAGAATGGAACATTGCACTAGCTTCGCGAAGCTGCGGCCTCGTTCGGGCTGCGCATGGAGAACGAGCTCGCGCGCGAGTAGTGGTAGATGAAACGCCGGGATTTTGTCCTTGAGCCACCGCCCCGGATAGGGCGATGGGGCATCGCCGTGCACGTGCAAGGCAATGCGCCCGAGCTGTGGCAGGCAGTGGCGCAGCGAATAGCGCTGCAACCGCTCACGGACGGCAAGGAATGGGCTTTCACGCGGAGGGCTCGATCGATGGACGTGCCCCATTATCGCCGGTACCAAGGGTCGACCGGGATTCGCAAAATCCGCCACATCCCCCGGCAAGCCTCTGATTTAGCTGGAATATTCGGTACTCCGGTACCCAACCTTGTGGTTGAAGGCGCTTATCCGACCTGAAAAAACTCCACCGATTGCCCCGCATTGACCGCCCGCCGCAGCCAGGCGCGCATCTCCCCTGCCCGTCCCAGGTCAGCGCCTCGGTATTGCGGTAGCAGACCACCGATGGTGGCGGTGGGGGTGGCGGCGTATCAAAACATCCCGCCGCCTTGAGCTCGTCCACCGTCAGCCCGTAGTCGGCCATCTGCTCCTGGATCCAGCGGATCGCCGCCTGCTCAATGTTCTTGGTCATCGCTGCTGTCGGTACTGTTACTGCTGTCGTGGCCGTCATCCGGATCGCGGGACGCGACCGGGGCGCCCGGCGCTGACTGCTGTGGGTGCGGGCCTCGTTCCCCGCTGGCGCCGGGCGGGCCTTGCCCCGCCGTCGACTGCTGCCGTCCCGCTCGTACAGTGCCACGCGCAATTCTGCCAGCAGCTGACGTGCGAGCGCCGCCTCGGCTTCGGCGCGCTCGGCGCGTCGCTGCGCCGCCGCTAGCTCGGCCATTCACCCGCTCCAGCTCAAGCATGCCGGCCTTGCGCCTGTTCGGCGGCCGCGAGCCGGTCCGTCAATGCCGCAGCCTGGGCCTCGAGCCGGGCGCGGACCTCGGCCTTCGGCGGGCGTCCCCATGCTTCCCTTGCGCACCAGGCTGTAGAGCTTGTTGGCGGTGGGCGTGACGCCGTAACGGAAGAACAGCAGGCCGCAGACCTCGCGGTACAGCCTGAAGTCAGCGTTCGATGTCATCTTGAGCCGGTTCCATGGGACATCCGGTGCGCTTGAACTTAAGCAGCGCATCGTCGATCGATGGACGGCGTCACACCACGCAGATCCGACAGAAATTGGCGCCTTCATCCAGGCGCTCAATGTCGTCGCTGGGAAACGATCTGCCTGGATCTAAGAAAGGAAGTCTTCGAAGCTTTCGTGGCCGTTCCGCTGCAACCTGGGTTGTTGTCGCAGTTCCTCGACCGGTATCGGGAGATGGCGGAACACAGCAGCTACGGGTGGTCGTTCGCTGAGGGGATTGCCGACAATTGCAAGATCCTCTTCTCGTCGCCGCTCGTGGGCAACGAGGACAAGTCCAAAGCATTATGAACTGCCGTGATCGCGGTCGAGCGCCAAAACAGATTTCGCGGCGATGGACACATGCCGCAACATGGTCTCGCCCTGCGGGTGCACGCCTGATGATGGAGTATGGCTACTATTTCATGCAGAACATCGACCCGGGCCAATGTCGAGCTATGGCGATCCGTCAGGCCGTGGCATAGCTGAAATTGCGCGCCGAAGCCGAAGCTGCGGCGGCTTCACAGACTAACCCCTTCTCTTTCGGCCCGGACCAATAAGAAAACGGGCCAGCCGGCCCGTTCTTCATCGCGTCGTACCCGACCGCCACTCGGGCAACTCAGGGAAGTTACTTCGCGTAGAGCGCTTGGCTGCTTCCTTCAGCTTCGTCTTCATGGCAGAAGTGACGACAACGGTCTTCGCAGCCGTGACGGCGCGCACGACCACTTTCGGTGACTTTTGTGTCATACGAGCTTGATTCGTCTTGAGCGCTTGAGTCATATCATCTCCTTGCCGTGTAAGTAGTCTAACAGCTTTCGCCAGGACGGGCTTTCGGCAGCGAGATCGAACTCCATCAGTCGTTGGGAGCCACATCGCTCCCACCACGCTTGATCGAGCCCAACCACGTCCTGGACGGTCCGGCACAAAGCAAGATGGGGTGCAGCCTGCGTCTCACCCGGTTCAAGTTCGGCATCGAAACCAACCTTAGGCCAGAATTTAAATCCGATCATCTTCGGATCGTGCCCCACTCCCCCACCGGCGATCAAAGAAATGTGCCTGTAGCCCATCCGGTGAGCCATCATCGCGCACAACGCGAAGGCGATCGTGCCCAGTCCATCAGGAGCACCTTTTTTCAGATAGAAGTGATCGACGTGAACGGCAGCGGCGACCGGATCGCCATCGCCCGGCCCTTCATCGTTCGCGGCATCCTCAATATACAGCGAGGGACCATCCTCCTCGAGGTAGATGCCCACCCGATTCTTGTGACCCTCATGCACGACGACAGGGTTGATCGTTGTGTAGTAAGTGCCGGGTGGCCTGTCGTCTGGCCCATGCCCACGTTCGGCTTGCTCGTGTACGCGGGAGCCGTTGAAGATCATCATCAGTTGGGCCATTTCACGGCTCTCCAGCTCACGACCGTCGAGCGAGAGAAGATCGCCCTCTTCAACCTCCACGCCATCCCAGCGAAAGGCACCGCTAAGGAATTCTTGCGCCATCGACGACGCGCACAGCACCTCATAGACCGCGCGAAGATCACTTTCAAAAAATGGTGTGGTAGGAAGCGCCATATCAAAAAAGGGTTGGCCCCGCAACGGCTTCGCACGGAGCTTGAATGTTTCGAGCCCGGATGATTTCTCAGACCGCCCGAACCACAAAGTTGCCGTTCGGTCCGTCCCATTCGACCCGAGGGCGTCGACCCTCGGTAAGCAGTTTGCGCACAGTTTGGATGACATCGGGGTGCATCTCGCCCCGATCGGCGCGCGCCTGGGCACCAGTGCCGATTTCATACATCCCGCCACAGGCGGTGCAGTCGTAAAGGTAGCCATTGCCGCCTCGCAGTGTGGTGCGGTAAGAGTTCGTCGTGCACAGAGAGCAAGTCGTTGGTTCGGTCATTTGGCGTAATCACTTAGATCTAGAACGAAGTCGCGCGGTGGCTCGAGGCCCCGGCACTGGCAATTGCAATATTGTGCCCCAGTAGGTTGATGCCGCTGAAGAGTGGCATTGAGATCTGACACCCGCGCCAACCGCTATCACAAGCGATGCGTTGCCAGACCGATCCGCTGTTGAAGCCGGGAGCACTGGCGTTATCCGACCCGATAAAATTCCACACTCTGCCCCGCATTGACCGCCCGCCGCAGCCAGGTCGGCATCTCCCCCTGGCCATCCCAGGTCAGCCCCTCGGCGTTGCGGTAGGAGAGCGCAGGAGGAGGAGGTGGCGGTGGCGGCGGGGTGGTGGCGGATCAAAGCACTCCGCCGCGTGCAGCTCCTCCATGGTCAGGCCATAGTCGGCCATCTGGTCCTGGATCCAGCGGATCGCCGCCGCCCGCTCAGTGTTCGTGGTCATCGCTGCTATTGGTACTGTCGCTGTTGCTGCGGCCGTCTTCTGGGGAGAGGGTCGGGGCCGATCCGAGCTGTTCTTCGCCCTGCGCTTCGCCCCGCGCAATTCTGCCAGCAGCTGACGCGCGAGCGCCGCCTCGGCTTCGGCGCGCTCGGCGCGTCGTTGCGCCGAAGCCAGCTCGGTGCCCACGCGCTCGAGCTCGAGCGCGCGCCGCCCTTGGGCCTGCTCGGCGGCCGCGAGCCGGTCCACAAGCGCTCCGGCCCGGGCCTCGAGCCGGGCGCGGACCTCGGCCTGCGCCACCGCGGCGTCACGCGCCTCGCTGCGCGCCGCAGCCAGTTCGCCGCGCAACTCCTCGGCGGTGCGCTCGCTCTTCTGCCGTGCGGTGCGCTCCTGGTCGAGTTCGCGCAGCGCGCGCCGCTCGCTCGCCTCGGCCCGTTCCTGGGCGATGACCACCTGCTCGCGCGCGCTCGAGTTCGGTCGAGAATTGGGTGCGCAGTTCCGCCAGCTAGCGCCCCGCAGCCTCCAGCTCCCCCCGCCCCGCTTCCCATCGCGCCCGCGTCGCGGCGTGCGCCTGGCGCTCGGCCGCCAGTTCGGCCTGCACGGCGTCGTGCGCCTGCCGGGCCTCGCCCAGCTGCGCGGACAGCGCCAACGCGTCCTCGCGCGCCATTGCCGTCTCCGCGCGCGCGGCATCGCGCACCAGCTTCCGCCAGCGCTCGGAGGCGAACGTAGTCGACCATCAGAACTCGGCACTGATTCAGGCGAAATCAAGATGCGCGCGATTGCGATTAGAAACAGCGGGAAAACCCAACGTCAAGCCATAATTGATGCCGCGACAGAACTAAGAATCGAGCTCAAGCCATCTTACATCAGCTACCCTGGCAGCCACTTTGAGCGTTGGCGGAAGTAAGGTCACGAATAGTTCATGGAGCATCCCCGACCACGTCATTGGCCGTCTCGTACTCGGGTCTTTTGGCTGCAGATTGATACGGTGGCCGGCCCGCCGCTCGCACCAAGGCTTCCGAGGTCCCTTCTCTCGCAAATGTCGCCCCTTTCCTCGGGTCATTGACTCACAAAGAATTTGGAGGCGCGACCGTATCCAATTGCAGCACTAAGACAATCACCCCTTGTCGCGCTTGGCCGGCATCAGCGCTCAACGTCAATTCGAGACGGGCCGCCTGCCACACGAAGCACGTTGCCCTCTGGCGTCATCTGCCGCGGAAGGTCGTTGAATGTCGGTCGGCTCGGCCTTGCCGTTGTGGCAGGCCGTAACGTGGATACCGCCGCCACACGACGCGCCCGGCTGATTGCAGGAGCACCCACACGACTTTTCTTCGGTTTGTGTGCCGATGGCTTTGGGGGTTTCGCGGCCGAACTGAGCGCCTCCGGCGGGTTCCAGACTTCTATGTAGCGCTCGCCGGCAAACGCCGAGGCTGCCAGTATTATCGTTGCCAGGCCGACCAGTAGATTCTTGGCCAATCTCGTCTCCGCGTTGTGTTGTCGCGACCGGAGCGAGTTCCGCTTTTGGCCGCGGCGTATTCTCGCACACCGGCCCTGAACCAAACGCGGGGGTCAGTCGAACGCGACCTTCTGTTGGTGTCCGACCGGAGACCGTCAGTTCAACCCGAGGCTGAGCGCCGGCGCACGCGGTTGGAGCAGGCCGTGGCCAGCATGCGCGCGCAGGATGGACGCGGGCCGGTGATCCGACCCTCAGCCGAGCGTGCGTCCGACGACGACGGCCATCGTCGCAGCGTGTCCTTCCGCCACGCCCGTGCGCCAGTTCGGCGCCACCCCGCGTCGCGGGCCATCCGACGATCCGCACGCTGGATCCGGCGCTGCGCACGCCCCTGGCGGATGGGGTGCGCGTCCATGCGGCGGGCCTTCCATTTTCCTGGCGGCTCGTTGCCCCGCGATCCGCAATAGACAACTTAAATCGTGAGGCACAGGGAGGAAGGAACAGACTCTTAAACGCACCCCTTTCAAGGTGACGAGAAATAGGGCACCCTCCGTGTTCTCGAACGAAAGCCGGAGTGAGTAGCGTGGTACTGGATGCAGTGGTGGAACGCTTTATCGAACACAGCCCGATCAGTGTGATGGCGCGTCTGGGCTTGCAACGCGCCCTCGATGCGGCCTGGATCGACGAGTTGTTCGAGCAGGAGCGTGAAACGCAGTACACGCGGGAGCTATTGTTCTCGACGACGGTTGAGATCATGTCGCTGGTTGCCGTTGGCCTGCGCCCGTCGGTGCATGCGGCGGCCAAGGCCAGTCCGGCGCTGCCGGTTTCCATCACCGCGCTGTACGACAAGATCAGCCGGACCGAGCCGGGACTGGTTCGTGCCTTGGTGCAAGGTAGTGCGCGGCGGTTGGGGCCGGTTGTGCAGCCGATGTTGCGCAAGCAGCCGCCCTCGGTGGACGGCTATCGCCTGCGCATCGTGGATGGCAGCCACTTGCCGGCGAGCGAAAAGCGCCTGAAACCATTGCGTGGGTTTCGGGGCGCGGCCTTGCCAGGGCAGTCATTGGTGGTTTATGACCCGGATACGGCGATGATTGTCGATCTGGTGCCCTGTGAGGATGCGCATGCGCAGGAGCGGGCCATCATGGAAACCCTGCTCGAGTCGGCCGAGCCGGCCCAGTTGTGGATCGCCGATCGCAACTTCAGCACCCGGGCGATCCTTACCGGCTGGCAGCATCGCGGCAGCGCCTTCATTGTGCGCGAGCACGGCCGCAATCCGTGCCCCAGCGAGTTGGAGCCGGCACGCGAGGTGGGCCGAGTCGAAGCCGGCATCGTATACGAGCAGGCGGTCAGCATTCTGGATGAATCGAACACACCGCTGGTGCTGCGGCGCATCGAGTTGCATCTGGATCGTGCCACCGAGGCCGGTGACACCGTCGTTCGCTTGTTGACCAATGTCCCAGCCGCACACCTCACGGCCGACGCGGTCGCCCAGCTATACCGACGCCGCTGGAGCATCGAGAATCTGTTTCAGCGACTCGAATCGGTGCTCAATAGCGAGATTCGTTCGTTGAGTCAGCCGCGTGCGGCGCTGCTGGCCTTCGGCGTGGCGGCGCTGGCGTATAACGTGCTGAGCGTGATTGCGACGGCGGTGAGAATCCGCCATGAGTTGGATACCAGTGATATCGAGCTCTCACCGTATTACCTCGCCAGCGAAATCCGGGCAACGTATGCCGGCATGATGATCGCTGTGCCGGCCGAGGTATGGCAGGCATACGACCCACTCACGCCGGCCCAGCTTAGCCGGACGCTGCTAAAAATAGCAACGCACGTTGATGCACTTGCGTTGCGAAAACATCCGCGGGGACCCAAAGCGCCCAAGAAGAAAAGCTATGTTGCAGGCTGCGTGGCAAGACGGCATGTCTCTACCGCACGTGTCATAAAGGCCGGACGTGTCGTTTGATCACCTTGAAAGGGGTGACTCTTAAACGAAATCTGAAGGATGATATTTCGACTGTGCGAGCGGCACTCGACTCAATTGAGAAGCGGCTCGTGGGTGACCTCCCGTCGGCGCCGAACCATGGAGTACACAATCTACCGTTTGGCGACGCGCACTACAGTCGCCTTGCGAGCAACTTTTCTGTCAACTCTTCCACGACAGTCCCGGATAACGAGAAGCCGTTGAAAACCTGATATAGAGGCTCCACAGCCGTTTTCACGTACTGACCTAGTGCAATGTTCCATTCTGTTTGGAACTTAAGCGGCGGTTGGCACGAATGACCTTCTGTAGGATGTCGCGAGCGCTCTTGGTCCAGATGAACGGCTTGGGGTTGGTGTTGTGGTGAGCGATGTACTCGTTGATGGCGTCGACCAGTTCCGGCACGCTGGTGAATACGCCGCGGCGAAGTCGCTCGGTTGTGATGTCACGAAAGAACCGCTCGACCATGTTCAGCCATGATGCGGAGGTGGGCGTGAAGTGCATGTTGAATCGCGGATGCTTGGCCAGCCAGTCCTGCACCGCAGGATGCTTGTGGGTGGCGTAGTTGTCTGCGATCAGATGCAGCGTTTTGTCCTTGGGCGTCTCGCGGTCGATCTTGCGCAGGAACTTCAGCCACTCGGTATGGCGGTGGCGCTGCTGGCACTGGGCGATGACCTGGCCATCGAGCACGTTGAGCGCGGCAAACAGCGTGGTCGTGCCGTTGCGCTTGTAGTCGTGCGTCATGGTGGCCGCACGCCCCTTCTTCAACGGCAAGCCGGGCTGCGTGCGATCCAGCGCCTGCACCTGGCTCTTCTCATCGCAGCACAGCACCAGCGCGTGCTCGGGTGGCGACATGTAGAGGCCGACGATGTCTTCGAGCTTCTCGACGAACTTCGGATCGCGCGACACCTTGAAGCCGCGCACGATGTGCGGCTTCAACCCGTGGGCGTGCCAATGGCGCATGACGGTGCTGGCGCTCACGCCCAATTCGGCGGCCATCTTGCGCGTGCTCCAGTGCGTGGCCGCAACGGGCTTGGTTTGAGTGGTCAGCTCCACCAGCCGCGCCGTGTCCACCTTCACCGGCGGCGCACCGCGCGGCAAGTCGCGTTCGATACCGGCCAGCCCCGATTGCGCATACCGCTCACGCCAACGCGAGACCTGCACGCGTCCGACTCCCAACTGCTCGGCGATGTCCTTGTTCTGCATTCCGTTGGCGGCCAGCAGCACAATGCGCGCGCGCTGCGCCAGCCTCACGCTCGTGAGCTTCGACCGAACCAGCCTCGTCAAATTGGTTCGCTCCTCGTCGGTCAACATGATCTCGGGGCAACTCGCACTCACTCTCTCCACGCTGTGTCGCAGTGTGGGCATTGGAGACGCCGAATTCATATACGTTCCATCAAGAACAGAACGCTACACTAGCGCTGACAGCGGAGTATCCACGGAAACTGAAACGGTTGAAGTGACAACATCCTGCCGGGTTTTACGCGGCGAGACATAGCGCAAAGGGTCTGCCCAGGAAGACAACTCTCTGTCTTTCAGTCCAGACCAACGGAAAGCAAACCTGAGTGTCGCCTGCTCGTCCACCTGCAAAGCTTTTGCAAAGGCAAGACCCACCGCGATGGACTCGACGACCCGCAGCACCGGAAGACCAACGTCCAAGCTAGTCACCGGAGTGGGTGCATTGTTGCTGTTGGTGATGTCATCTTCTAGCGCGCGGTAACTATAAAAGCGCCCGCTCGGGTCCATTCGCATGAAGTCGATGTGATTAAAGTACGTGGGCGTTATCCTCAAAATGAGTGTTTCACAGGCGCCATTCAGAACGTAAGGACGAGACTCTTCATCGGAAAACTGACGGCTATCCAGCCACACTGGCCAGCCGGTGTAGTCGGGGTTGTTCGCGTTGAGCCGCCACAGGAATTGGTCAAAGTCGACGCTAGGAAACGCCCCATCTATAATTAGAGCGACCTCCCAGGAACCGTGAGAGGTGGCGCCGGAAATTCGGACAGTCGGATAAATGGAAGAGCTGGGGTCTGAGCCGGCCATAATGGCGGGCAGAAAGGACCTCAGAAGATGACGAAACGAAGCAGGCGAACCCACTCGGCGGGGTTGAAGGCGAAGGTAGCCCTGGCGGCCCTCAAGGGCGAAAAGACGCTGGCGGAGCTGGCCCAGCAGTACGACGTGCACCCCAGCCAGATCACAGCGTGGAAGCAGCAGTTGGTGGAGCATGCCGCGGACCTGTTCGGCGGTGGCAAGGAAAGTGGGGGCGAGCCGCCGGTGGATTTGAAGGTGCTGCACGCCAAGATCGGCCAGTTGGCGCTGGAGAACGATTTTTTGTCCGGCGCGCTCAGCAAGGCCGGCCTGCTGAGCGCAAAGCGATGATCGACCGCGAGCACGCGCTGCCGGTGAGCCGGCAGGTCAAGCTGGTGGGCATCGCCCGGTCCAGCGCGTACTACCAGCGGCGTGGTTCAAAACACGCGATTTTTGCGTTACAGGGACGAGCTTAAGCAGCCTGCGTGAAACGCAGGAATGTTAAGGATTCCGATGCATAATAGAGGCCGGTGACAACCCGGCCGATGTCAGATGCGCTGAGGCTGGAGGCGGCCGAGTCCGAGCAGCGTAAGCCAGTGATCGTGAGGCTTGCCGCTCATCAATTCCCTCGGGCTCTTTCCAGTGCGCTCAGGGCATCGGCTACGGGCAAAGCGGCGATGATTGAAGACGAACTGCAGCAGACCAAGCCAGACCCGCCCGCCCTTCAGATGACGCCGGTTAGTCAGGCATACGCGCAGTCGCGAGTTGAGATTTTCGACCAGCGAGCTGCTGCGTGGTGTGCTGCGCAGCGCCGCGGATACGGCGGCGTAGACGTCGTGAAACGGGCGACCGATGCGGCTAAGGAACGAGTGAGAAATAACTTCCCGAAGTGGACCTGGCGTGCGCAAAGCGACGCGGGTAAGATGTGATGCCTCTGGAGGACAAACGATGCAGGCTGGTTACCGGGCTGAGGTTGAAACGCGGATGAAGCGGCTGTACGCGCGCTTGTCGGAGAAGGACCGACGGCGGTATGCGGCTGTGGAGGCGGACAAGCTGGGCCATGGCGGTTTCGAATATATTGCGAAACTGTTTGAAATGGACCCGAAAACAATTAGACAAGGGCTAAAGGACCTGGAAGAAGAGCTGGATCCGGTTGGAGAGCGGATCCGAAAAAAAGGGGCGTAAATCCAGGTTAACGGACCATCCGGAGTGGAACGCGGTATTTCTAGATGTGGTGCGAGAGCATACGGCGGGTAATCCACAACACGGCATCATCTGGACGGATCTGAAGCCACGCGAAATCGCACAGGCGATGACGCAGCAAGTAGGCGAACGGGTGAGCGTGCGAACGGTCCGGCAGCTGCTAAAGCGCAACGGTTTTTCCCGGCGGCAATCACAGAAAAAGAAGTCGTTCAAGTCCCACGCACAACGCGACGTACAATTTCAGCGTATTACGCAACTCAAGGCGGAATATCTCGAAGACGACCAGCCTGTCCTCAGCATCGATACGAAGAAGAAGGAGATGCTGGGCAATTTCTATCGCGACGGCAAGCTCTACACGCGCGAGCAGCTTGAAGTCCTCGACCATGATTTTCCGAGCTACAGCGAAGGCAAGGTCATCCCGCATGGGCTGTACGACATCGGGCTGAACAAGGCACATGTGAACATCGGGGTGAGCCGTGACACGACGCAGTTTGCCTGCGACAGCGTAGCGCACTGGTGGGAAAAACAGGGTCGCGCCGATTATCCCCAAGCCACACGGTTACTGCTACTGTGCGATGGCGGAGGTAGCAACCCAAGTGATTCGTGGCTTTTCAAAGCGGATCTGCAAGATCTGGCAGACCGGCTCGGACTGGAAATCCGGGTGGCCCACTACGCCCCATACTGCTCGAAACATAATCCGATCGAGCACCGCGTGTTTCCACACATTACGCGAGCCTGTGCTGGCGTAGTCTTCAGCAGCGTTAGTCTGGTTCGTGAACTGATCGAAAAAGCCTGCACAAAAACCGGACTGAAAGTTACTGCTGACATTCTTGACGGAGTCTATGAAGCCGGACGGACAGTCACTCGTTGCGTCCGTGCTTCACTGAACATCGAGTACGACTCAACCTTGCCTGCGTGGAACTACAGCATCCGCTCACGGAACGCCGCATAGCGGGAAGTTATTTCGAGCACGTTCCTAAGCAGGCGATTCCATCCTTTCCAGAACGCGCTCGACGTTTCGGACTTGCGATGGAGGATGAAGACCTCGCGCACGAGATCGCGCGCCACGTTGTGCGTTTGCGCAATGGCGTCGAGTTTTTCGTCGAGCAGGCCCGCGAAAGCGAGCAGCCCGTCGCGCTGGTTCTGCAGTGCACGCCGGTATGCGCCCGTGCGTGAGAGGTCCTGGGCCTCACGTTGCCGCAGTTCGGCAACCACGAAATCGAACAGCAGTTGACGCGTCGCGAGGTCCGGCCCTGCCAGTGACAGGATGTCACGTTCGAGCCACTGAACCAGGGTGCGCAGATCGGCGGCCAGCTCGTGCGCATGGGCTTCATTGCGACGAAGCGTTTCCAGCGTGGCAGCGAGGAGGCTATCGTCGCAACGTCGACGGGGATTGGCCAGACGCGCTTCGAGCTGCTCGCGTTCGGTGCGCGCACCGCCGGCGACACGATGCCAGAGCGTCGCCAGTGATTTGCCCTGCTCAATGATGTGGAAGACGTCGCCGTGACACGGCGTATCGGGCCAGGCAATTTTTTGCCCGGCACGCAGCCCGGTTCCCGCATCGGCGATCGTGTGCTCAGGATCGAGTCCCCGTGATTGCAGGTCCAGCAGATGGATGGCCCAGGTGTCGCCGTCGCGATGAGCTTCGGTGGCGAGCAGATAGCAATAGGTCGAGGCAACATCGATACCGGCGAGCACGGGTTGGGAACCCTGAAAGAGTTCGTCGTGCAGGCCGACCCGGATGGCTGAGAGGTCCACGCCGGCGTTAATGGCCATGGCCTGCTGCGCAGCCTGCTGGAGAACGGTGTGAATCGTGCCCAGGCTGGTCGAGCAGGTCGTGCATGAGCTCAAGGGTAGCGCGAAACGAAACGTGACCCACCATCGTGAGCGCCACGATGACCTGATCGAGCCATTGGCGGGTGACCGGCAGCATGAAAAGCACCTGATCTGCGTCGGCTGCCCGCGTGGTATCAAAGGCTTCATCGAGCGCTGCACTGGCCGTGCCGATCTGTCGGTAGACCGTCGGGCGGCTCACGCCGTTACGCTCAGCCAGCACACTGATTGGTTCGGTGCGCGCGAGGGCCTGAAGTGCGATCGCTTTGCGTTTGTCGGCGCTCAGTCTGCCCACGCCAGATCGGGTGTTTTGAGTCATGGATGCCGCAGATGAAAAAGGGCACCATTATCGCCTGGCGCTCCAGGTGCCTCCTCATGTGTAACGCGCCTTTGAACCTCGCCGCCAGGTGCAGGCGCTGGATCGCACGCAGCCTTGAAGAAGGGGCGTGCGGCCACCATGACGCACGACTACAAGCGCAACGGCACGACCACGCTGTTTGCCGCGCTCAACGTGCTCGATGGCCAGGTCATCGCCCAGTGCCAGCAGCGCCACCGCCATACCGAGTGGCTGAAGTTCCTGCGCAAGATCGACCGCGAGACGCCCAAGGACAAAACGCTGCATCTGATCGCAGACAACTACGCCACCCACAAGCATCCTGCGGTGCAGGACTGGCTGGCCAAGCATCCGCGATTCAACATGCACTTCACGCCCACCTCCGCATCATGGCTGAACATGGTCGAGCGGTTCTTTCGTGACATCACAACCGAGCGACTTCGCCGCGGCGTATTCACCAGCGTGCCGGAACTGGTCGACGCCATCAACGAGTACATCGCTCACCACAACACCAACCCCAAGCCGTTCATCTGGACCAAGAGCGCTCGCGACATCCTACAGAAGGTCATTCGTGCCAACCGCCGCTTAAGTTCCAAACAGAATGGAACATTGCACTAGGCGCTAGCGCGCCGCTAAGGCCACAGGGCCAATCCGAGCTGGCGATGAGGCCGCCGTGCCCCGCCAAATCGGCACGGTGGCTTCAAACAACAACAGCCCAGCACAACCATCCACTCCAGCAACAGCCAGTACGGGGTCTCGGGGCGAAGCCCTGAGTGTCTGCGACGGGCGCGAAGCGACCTAGCGGACCAGGATCGGATAGCTATCGTGAGATAGCTATCTGGCATCCTGCCCTCTGCCGTTCTGTAGTCCGTGCCGGAAATCGTTGGCAGATCGCTGGCGGGCTGTAGGCAGAACCATGGCTGACCAATGGTCGAGTTCTGGCGCCTTTATTCTGTCTGCGCCGCACTTCACATCTGGTGCGGAGGTATTGGACTTATGGAATGGACTGACGCGCGTTGAGCAAGGTCATTTGTTCATGTACATTTACGCTCAACGAGCCGGTGCTCAAGAAGTCCCGCTGGTGCCTGCTCAAACGTCCGGAAAACCTGACCGACAAACAGCGACTGCGCATGCGTGACTTGTTGCAGTACAACCTGCGCACCGTACGCGCCTGGCTGCTCAAAGAGGAATTCCAGCAGCTCTGGGATTACATCTCACCGGACTGGGCCGGAAAATTCCTCGACCAGTGGTGTACGCAGGTGATGCGCTCGCGCATCGAGCCGATGAAGAAGTTCGCCCGCACCGTGCGTGCCCACCGTGAGCTGATCCTCAACTACTTCCGTGCCCGCAAGCAGTTCTCCAGCGGCGTCGTCGAGGGCCTGAACAACAAGGCCAAAGTCACCATGAGAAAATCGTACGGATTCCGAACCTTCAGGGCGACGGAAATCGCGCTATATCATGCATTTGGCAATCTTCCTGAGCCTTCGTCAACCCACACTTTTTCCTGACGAACCAAGTTGAGTATCTCTTTACCGCCAGAGAATAGGATTCGCGAACATCATAACTGGAAGGATTACGGGAGCATTTCGACCGAAGAATCTTGTTCGGCCGCCGCAACCTAGCGGCGCGGCCACAATGGCTGAAAGTGGCCGGGTGTATGAAGGATATGCACAAGCCGGCCTTGCTGACCAACAACCGGATGCACTGTGAGCTGCCCGCTCGCATTGACCGCAATGGCCTGGATGCGTATGCCAAGGCTGCGCGCGAGCCCCCACCCGGCCTCGTACATGTCGATGTCGCCATCCCTATCGGCCAGGCCCCCACGAAATAGCTCGGCCCGCAACCACTGCGCCTGCGCCTGGAGTTCGCTCGTCTGCTCCGTTGCCATCGCAGGCTCTCGCCTTATGTTGCGGCTGAGCTGAAGAGCTGTGTCTAGCAGGCAATTATTCTGCGACGAGCTGGCGATCCCCATCTCAGCGTTTGATTGCGCCAGAAACTGTTCAAGACTGATGAGCAGGGGCCCCGAATTGAATTCGCCCAAGGATGGGGGAACGGGCACCTGAGCCGGCGAGGCACCCGCCAGGGGGGGTCGTGCAGGCCGCTCAGCACGTCCGGTGCGCGCAGGGGGGCGGGGCCCCAGTTGCTGCGAACAGCATGGCCAGGATCGGGGGCCGGGTGTGTCACGGCAGGCGCGCTCCGCGTGGCACCGTGCGGCCCGTAGGGTTGCCCGATGTCCAGGTCGGAGCTGCGTGCTTGATCCGCGGCTGCGCCGCGATACGGCTGGTTCATCGGGCCGCCAGGCCTCTCGTCGGCAATGGATGGTTCCGCATAGAGATCGAAGGACAGGATCATCTCGATGCCCTGCGGGGGCGCCACGCGGGCTGCCGCGTCGCGCAGGTCCTGCTCCAGCGTCCCGCGCGGCACCGCATCAGGCGACAGTTGGCGCAGCCTTTCGTAGGTCCGGTGACCCTTCTCCTTGGCCTTCAGGCTATCACGGGTGTGGAACTGGATTTCCCAGTCGGCGTCTTCGCCCTCAACGCGGGTGCGCACGTTCACATTCAGGCCAGCATAGCCGGTGCCCTCCCGGGTAAAGCTGTTGTTCACGCGCATGACCGTCATGCCGGCCCTTTGCAGACTGGTCAGGATCCTCCGGGCGTCCATGGCAAATCTCTCTGCACCGAGGATCACCTCATAGCGCAGACCATCGCGTACCCGCCTGGCGGCCTCCTGCGGTGTTTGCAGGCCCTGCTCGCGCTGTATCCGGGCAAGCTTCTCTTCAATGCTTTTCTTCTTCTTAAAGATAAACCTGCGCCAGCCGCCACCGTCCATGTCCGCGCGCAACTTCGCGCCGTGGTGCTCCAGCGCCTGCTGCAGCACAGGCCAGACCGCACCCTCGAGACGTTCAGCCTGGCTTCTGATCTGCTGGGCCAGTTGCGCAAGGGGGGCAGGCACGCGCGGCGTGGCTGACGCCTGGGGCCGCGGCTGCACCTTCAATACCGTTTCCGGCTCCCAGTCCACGATATCTTCCACCCCCGCAGGAACGGGTAATGCACGGAAGGCCTCGCGCGCTGGCCCGAGCAACTTCCAGATCTCGTCGCCGGAGGCGCCATCGAATCCACGTCGTTGCGCCTGCTTGTACAGGTCGTGGTACTTCTCCTTGCATCTGAACGTTTGCTCTGTATGAAACTGGATTTCCCATGCGATGCCGTTTGGCTCCTTCAGCGTGACGCTCACCGCCTGGAAAGGGCTGCGGCCCCGCAGGAAGTGATTCGTGCGCCGGATCAGAGTATGCGCCTTCGCGAGCTGCGCCATGATCTGGCGATAGTCCCCCATAAACGTATCCGCGGGCAGCACCACACTGTAGCGCAGCGCATCGTTGACCAGCGCGCTGGCCTGGGCCAGGGTCCGGGGCGGCACTCCACCAATCAGCCGGGCCAGCTTGTCCTGCAGCGAGCGCGGCGACTTCAGCCTGTTCTTCTGTTCGCCCGCCAGACCCGCCCGCGCGTGTCCGGGCTCACTGCACCCGTTCACGATGTCCTGCAGCCTCATCGTGATCCCCGGCTCGGCCAAACGGGCGCGTTCATTGAGCGCCAGCGCCTCTTGCTCAAGCGCCTCCCGGGAAACCTCCTGCGCCCGTTCGGCCGGCGTAGCCGGTACGCTGAGCAGCTCCGCCTGCTGCAGCGCCCGGACGGCGTCCTGCATGACACCCGCTGCCATCGTTGGCATCTGCCGCAGCGCAGCGTCTGCCCACTGTGGATCGAAGCGCCCGTGCCGTATTTCCGCCAACGTCGGCTTGCTGTACGGTACCCGACGCAGACGGTCGGGATACCGGCGTTCAGCCATTTCGCAACTCTCGATCACGCTTGTAAAGAGATCGGTGCCCGTGTCCGACTTCAGCGCGTCGGTGCCCACCTTTATGGCTATCGTAAACAGGTTGCGCATGGACAGCTCCGGCTCGCCCGGCACCAGCCCCGGCTGCCCCTCGGGGAACGCCGTACGCGACAGACGGCACACCGGGTAGTTGTCCAGCACCGCGTGCACACGCCCGGCCGTGTCGTCTGCCTGCTCATAGGCGCTCGCAAGTGCGGGGAACCCCTGCGCCAGCGCGGACGGAAGCTGCGGTGCCTGGACGCTGTCCCTGCCCAGCTGCATACACAGCTCATACAGCAGTTTCGCCGCCTCGCACGCTTGCGGCTCATGGGCTCGGTCAATCGCCTCATGCGCCTGCACCTGCAACTGCTGCAGCGCTGGTGCATCCTTGTCCCCCTGCAGCCGCCTGCGCAGTCCGTTGCGCAAATCACGCGCCACGCCGTCGTAGGTGCCGAACATCATGTTTCGCGCCATGGCCTCGCGCAGCTCATCGGGCTGCGCGAGAAAGCGCATGGCGAGCGTGGCGGCTTTACCCAGCAACGCGCCCCCCCGCTGCTCGGCCATAATTTCGCGCGCCCGTCCCGCCTGGTAGCGGCCCCGTTCATCGATGGCCGGATGCGCAGTCTTGGGCGGCTTGAACGAGCGCTCCTCGCCCCGTCGCGCCTGGCGCGACTGCATGACGCGACCGATGTGGCCCACGAGAGCCGGATAGCCCGCATAGACGAACGCATCGTCCCCGTCCGTGTCCATGCTCCGCTTGCGCAGCTCCGCAATCGGGATTGCCCCAAGCCGCCCAGGCAGCAGCACGTCCTTGACTCGCAGGCTGCCCGTGCTGAACATCTGCTGCGGCAGCGTGTCGCGCTCGCGCCGGCTCTTCCAGCGCGACAGCGTCTTCAGGTCCTCCCGCGAACAGGCCAGGTGCAGCCCCTGGTGGTCCGGATCCGGCGACCAGTAGCCCGGCGGCGGGATGATCAGCATGCCCTTGCTGTGCAACATGTCGGCGCCAGTGCCCGAATCCTCATCGAATCCCGTATAGCTGTACTGGATGGCGAAGCACTGGTCCAGAAACTGGGCCGTCACGTCCTCCTGATCGGGCGTAACGACCTGCGCGGCCGCAATGGGCAACAGGTTCTCCTTATCGTACGGCGGTTTGCCCACCAGCACATCGCCCTGCAACTGCGCAAAGCCCGGCAGCGGAATCGTCGGCAGATACAGCCTGTCGTCAGCCGAGGGGACCGCGCGGATGCGCCGCCCCTGGTAGCCGCCGCTGACGGCCAGTTGGTACAGCGTCAGGCAGTCCACCGCCTGCGATGCGTGCCGGTCCACCCCGTTCAGCCTGCGCTGCATCACCTCGCGCGCTTCGTCAAGCGCCGCCTCATCCCGCGGGAAATGCATCAGGGCCTGCGGTGGCAGCGTGTTAAATCCCGGCTGCTGCCCATCCACCAGCTTTTGCTGTGCCTCGTCGCCCCGTGCCTCCCTGACTGCCTCCCATGCCTCGATATGTTCGCGCACCACCGGAATGCGCATCGCCACGTCCCATCTCAGAAACCCGCAGCCGTCATTTGGACAGAGCGCGATGCGCTCGTGGTGTGGCCCTTGAAGCCTGAAGGGGTGCTGCGGCCCGGCCACGTCCTCAAACCAGCCCAGCCGCAACGTGCCCTCCACCACATGGTCAGGTGGCACCATCTCCATGAGCGCGCGTTGCATGCGCGACCAGTCCTCGCGCTGCGGCGCCAGCTTCTGCGCCAGTTCCATGAAGGCGCTGCCTGGGGCACTGTCGGCATACCGCACTGCCGGCAGCACCGAAGCAGACGCGCTGCGGCCGGCGGCGATGTCCCGGGCTGACTTCCGCCGCCCCCGTGTCAGGCGGCTGCCGCCAAACATGTCGAAGCGCCAAGGCTCGTCTTTGTACTGGAACGTGCGCGCGAGCATGAAGGCGCTTAACTCCCCAGGCAGCCGCACCTCGACCAGCGGCTGACCGGTCAGGCGTGAATAAAACGAATACGCAGGCTCCGCCCCGTCGGACGACGCGGCGGGCTCCAGCTCCCGTCCCCGCAAGTCGACCGTGACATGCGTGGTGTCGCCCCCACTCGGTTCGGGTGGTACGACGTTTCCCACCGCTGTGCGCAGGCTCTCGTGGCGCGCTGCCAGATCGAACCGGCGAGGAGGGTAACGCGTCGTGAGGGCCTCCAGATGCGCCGCGCTGGCCAGCCGCAGATCCAGCGCGTCCAGGATCGCATCATCCGCCTCGATCTGCGCAATCAAGTTCCAGCTCTTTTCCTGCAGATCCGTCTCGATGAGCGGGCGCGTCCTGTCCAGCGTCTGTCGCACCCACTGCTTCAGAGTCTCCTGGTGCGTCTTCACCGACTCACGCCCGCCGCTGATGTAGCGCGGCTTCCACTGGTGGGCCACCACGGTGTATGCCTTGAGCACCTGATACAGTGACAGGGCCGGACAGCGCGTACCGCATGCTTCGTCGCCCTCCTTCAGGTGCAGCCCGGCACGAGCGCCTGCCCCGCCCGGGGCTTGGCGCAGATACGCGTCGATCTTGTGTTCTACGACTGGCTTCAGCGCGTCGAACGTCTGCAGGGCGCGCACCCGGTGGCGCTGCAACTGCGGGCTGCGCGCCAGCGGCAGCAGCCCCATGCACAGGGTGCCTACACTTTCCAGCGGTTCTTCGCGCAGCCGTCCTTCGAGACACAGCGTCATGACACGCTCCAGCGCCGGCGTTGCGAGCAGCCGCAGCGCGTCGTGCAGCCGCAGCTGGGCGAAAGCCTTGAGCAGCATACCCACGTGGCGGCCCTCGGCGCTGTCGAAGCGTTCCGGGTACAGCTCCAGGTGCACCGCTACCCCCATCAGTACATCGCGTGCGAGAACGGCGTTCCCGTCTTCGTCCCGGCCGAGCCGCGCCAGCGCGTTGGCAATCTGGCCGGTCTGGCCGAATTCGAACGTGCTCCACTCGAGCGGAGCCGAGCCCAGGTGTGCCGCCAGACACCACGCCGCTTCATGCAGGCCGCTTTCTTGCGGCCATCGGGACAGTGCGTGGAGGGTGCTGGCCACGGCCTGCGCGTCCATCGACTGGCGCAGCCGCGCATCGCCCTCAGCCTCCGAGGTCAGACGATCGGCAAGCGCCAGCGCCGCGGCGCTGGCCTCGTCCGCGTCCAGCCACTTCGAGAGCGCGTTCAGGGCGTTGGCCACATGTTTCGCCTCCATCGACTGGCACAGCTGGGGTTCCGAGCTAACGCGCTCGGCCAGCCGCAGCGCGGCGTCGCGGGCCTTGGCCTGGTCCGGCCACTTCGAGAGCGCATTGAGCGCGGTGGCCACGGCCCACGCCTCCATCGACTGGCACAGCTGGGGTTCCGAGCTAACGCGCTCGGCCAGCCGCAGCGCGGCGTCGCGGGCCTTGGCCTGGTCCGGCCACTTCGAAAGCGCATTGAGCGCGTTGGTCACCTCCCGCGCATCCATCGACTGGCGCAGCCGCGCATCGCCCTCAGCCTCCGAGGTCAGACGATCGGCAAGCGCCAGCGCCGCGGCGCTTGCCTCGTCCGCGTCCGGCCACTTCGAAAACGCGTTCAGGGCGTTGGCCACATGTTTCGCCTCCATCGACTGGCACAGCTGGGGTTCCGAGCTAACGCGCTCGGCCAGCCGCAGCGCGGCGTCGCGGGCCTTGGCCTGGTCCGGCCACTTCGAGAGCGCATTGAGCGCGGTGGCCACGGCCCACGCCTCCATCGACTGGCACAGCTGGGGTTCCGAGCTAACGCGCTCGGCCAGCCGCAGCGCGGCGTCGCGGGCCTTGGCCTGGTCCGGCCACTTCGAGAGCGCATTGAGCGCGGTGGTCACCTCCCGCACCTCCATCGACTCGCGCAGCCGCGCATCGCCCTCAGCCTCCGAGGTCAGACGATCGGCAAGCGCCAGCGCCGCGGCGCTGGCCTCGTCTTCGCCCGGCCACTTCGAGAGCGCATTGAGCGCGTTGGCCACGGCCCGCGCCTCCATCGACTGGCACAGCTGGGGTTCCGAACTAACGCGCTCGGCCAGCCGCAGCGCGGCGTCGCGGGCCTTGGCCTGGTCCGGCCACTTCGAGAGCGCATTGAGCGCGGTGGTCACCTCCCGCGCCTCCATCGACTGGCACAGCTGGGGTTCCGATGTGAGGCGCCGGGCCAGGCACCGTACCGCCTCGCTGGCCCGATGCGACGCCGGCCACTTTGAGAATGCATTGAGCGCGTTGGCAACATGCGGTGCGTCCATCCGCTGGCGCAGCTTTGCGTCCGATGTCACGCGTTCGGCCAGCCGCAGCGCCGCCTGACGCGCATCGGCTTCGTCAGGCCACTTCGAGAGAGCGTTGACCGTGATGGCCACCCCCAGCGCATTCATCGACTCGCGCAGCGGCGCGTCTGCCGCAACGCGCCTGGCCAGCTCCAGTGCGTTCTCCCTGACCCTGCCATCGTCCGACCACTTGCTCAGGGCATTGAGCAGATTTGACATATCCTGTGCGTTCAGCCCCGGGATCAGACCATGCGATCGAAGATGCCTGACAAGACCGGACACCGCATCGCAGCACGCCGGGCGCTCCGGCGCCTTGGACAGCGCATTGCACAGCATGGCGGCTTGCCGTCCGTTCAGCCTGTGCAGCGCGCCCGGCCTCAGCAGTTCGGTCGCGATGCTTCGCAGCGCTAGCCGGCAGATCTCGCTGTCGGCATGCTTGCTAAGCTTGTTGGCGAAATGCACGTAGCTTGCAGCCGGCGAGCCCCGGCACCAGTCGGTGTCCACAAGATAGTGCGCCGCCAGTTCAACCGCCTCGCGAACGTCGTTGGCCCGCGCAGGCGGTATGTTCCTGACCTTGTTCCTGACCTGCAGTTTCTGCAAATACCAGTTCAGGAAGCGCACGTTGTCGCCGGCATAGTCTGGGCGCAGAAAGACCAGTGCCTGCCCGTAGCCGTTGCGCTGTGCCAGCACGTTCTCCCTTGCCATCCGGATGGCAAGTTCAGGGAAATCGGCATCCTTCGCGTTGCCGGAAAGCACTTGCTGCTGCGCATACCGTTGGTTCCTGAGCTGCCGGCCGAACTCGTGTTCAGGATACGTCAGGACTCTCCCCAGATTCCGGCTGCGGCGCTGTGGTTCGCTCGGCTCGATGCGCATCCTCGAGTGGTGCCTTTCATCCAGCGCTTCAATCGCATCGCGGGCCGGTCGCTTGCGCGATGGCGCCGCCGCGGCGATCTGATACCTCTCCATCCCGCTTGCAGCAAGGGTTGACCGCAGCTGCTGGTCCGGCAGGTTGCGCGTGCTGGGCGGCCACGACGACTGGACCCTGCGGGGTGCATCGTCCGCTGCTCGGTCTGACACAGGCCTCCCGCTACTCGGCAAAGCGCGCAACGGATGTCCGGCAGTATCCTCGTCCCCTGTGGCCGTGAAGCGAATGCCCTTTGCCGTTGAGGTCCGGAATAAAGCGGCATCCTGCGCTGCTGGCGACGCGCTGCCAGGTCTTCCCGCCGCGGCAACGTGTCAAGGACCGTGTCTGTCCTCCGGGACGCAGGTTCGGGCCGCGAAGTCGGGGACTGTCCGGGTGCAGCCTCGTCAATCTTCTGATCGCCACCAGCGTCCGGACTCGCCGGGCTGCCAATTCTCATAGCTATGCCCCTTCTCCAGTAGTTACCTCGCAGGCTGTTACTCAGCAGTCGGAAATATAGGCGACAGAAGGAGCCTGGAAGAATGATCGAACGAGACACGGCTTTTGCCGGACATCCGCGAGCTGCGCCTCGATTCGCTCTTGCAGCTTTTCACCCTTTTGCAGGGGCCGCCTTGCCGCGCCAGTACGTTTGACATGACTCCACACCAATTCGTCCGGATTCAGATCCGGGGCGTAACCCGGCAGGAAATGAAGTGTGAGCTTGCCGCGCGTGGAGTCAACGTACTCGCGCACCAGCGCCTTCTTGTGCGCGGGCAGACTGTCGAGCACCAGATGCACCGGCTTCTTGCGATGCCGCATCATCTTCTTGAGCAATTCGACGAAAAACTCGGCGTTGAGCGCTCCCTTGTAGGTGCAAAACCAGAAGGCTCCCTTCGCATTGACCGCCGCCGCCGCGCTGATCGACTGGCGCTGACCGGGGCGCTGCACCACAGGGGTCTGGCCACGTACACCCCAGGTCTTACCATGCACCGTGTCGGCGCGAAAGCCGGACTCGTCCCAGAAGAACACTTCCGCGCCCTGCGCCTTAGCCTGACGGGCAATTGCTGGATAGGTGTCGTGCTGCCAGCGCTCGATCGCTTCGGGGTCGCGTTGGTAGGCCCGTTGCAATGGTTTCTGCGGCGTCAGCCCAAGTTTTGCCAGCAGTGCTCCCACCGCTGTCGTCCCCAGGCGCACACCAAACTTCTTCTCAATCAACTGCGCCACGATTGCGCGTGTCCACAACCCGAAATCAAGCCCGTACTGGCGCGGATCGCGCCCATTGACCCAGCGAAAAACCTGCCGCTCCTGGGCTGGCGTCAGCGTTGGGGCCGGCCAGTGGCCGGCGTCGAGCGCAGCGCATTGATACCCACGCCCGGTTTAAGGGCAGCGTTTATCCATTTATAGATCGTGGTGCGATTGAATCCGTAGGAGGCAATCACGTCTGCCGGCCGCTCGCCTTCACGAACCCGCTCAATCGCCATGAGGCGAATCGCCTCCAGCGTCTGATGATCAAATGTCCGTCCGTCTCGCTTCATGCACGATCCGACCGATGCAGGGCCCATGAAGTTCCAACTTGTCGACTAACTTACCGACCAATGAGTAGGAGCCTGTCCATGTTTATCCACTCTCGCGTCTCTGGCACTGCTGTCCTTGCTGTGGTGGCGATGTTGTCGCTGGCGCTGTCCTTCGAATCGGCCCAGGAGGTCAAGGTATCGCCGGATGCCGCTTGCCTGCACCACCAACTCGTTGTTGAGATGGACGGGATGCGCACATACATCAACACCAACCCGAAGGCGCTTCGCAGACTGCATCTGCAGGTTGCTGCTGCCTGACACTGGAGCAGTGTCAATGAACCCGATTGTCAATATCGGGCTGCATGACCCGGAGTTCGATGGCTCTGGTGGCCCTGCGGAGGTCGCGCCCCGGCTTCGCCAACTGGCTAGCGAGATATTGTGGGTCGGCGGTTACGAGCGGGAATTCTTCACCTCGCAGACGAGGCAGACATCGATGTCGTAGTGCTAGCGCTGCAGTGGGCGCCTAATCCTGCCTCAATCGTTGCCCGGTGGCCCGAAGGGGCTAGGGCATTTTCTCTTTCGAACCAATCATGATTAATAAGAACCTCTCTGCCGCGCTCTCAGCGGCCCATAACGCCAGCGACTGGACAGCATCTGGGGATTCCGGACAACAACATGCCGGCCCGCGCGCTGGTCGGTCGGCTAAGCAGCGATCGACGCCAAGAGCACGGCTCAAAGTTCCCTATGCGCCAGCGCTGACTTTGATTCCTTTCCGGGAAAGCAGCGCAGCGGAATGGGCAGATTCTTGTCCAACGCACATGGCTGGAACGATGCCTATAAGCGAAAAACCGGAATCCGACGATGACTCAATCTTTTGCTTCTGGATTGGTGACCAAGACCCAGAATCGGTAATCGATGAAGTCGCGGAATTCATCGCCTGCTACTATGTGGTCGACGTATTCTTTGTTCGAGCCTTTCCAGACATGGTGCGAGTCTCTCTCGAAAAGCTCACTCGCTAAGCTATCGACGTGAGGCGGCCCGTTACACTGAGGGCTGCGGGCCCGCTTCTTCTTGAAACCGAGTTGTCTTTACATGGGAAAAGGCCCGACATCGCAAGATGTCGGGCCTTTTCCGTTTGCGCTTTTGGGCGATCAAGCTGCGGCGTCCTTCAGCTTCTTGAGCGGGCGCACCTTCACCTTCACGCTGGCCGGCTTCGCGGCGAACCATTGGTCCTGGCCGGTGAAGGGGTTCTTCCCAAAGCGCTTCTTGGTGGCCGGCACCTGAATGGCCGACACCTTGAAGAGGCCCGGCAGGGTGAACTCGCCAGCCCCCTTTTTATGGACCGCGCTCAGGACCGTATTCTCAAGGTGAGCCAGCACAGTCTGAACGGTCTTCTTGTCCAGTTCAGTCTGGTCAATCAGGTGTGCCAGCAGGCTGGACTTATTGAAGGTCTCCTTCAGCGGCTTGGCGACCGGGGCAGCGGCAGCCGCCTTCTTGGCCGGAGCGGCCTTTGCAGGGGCAGCTTTCTTCGCAGCGGTCTTCGTTGCAGTCTTTGCTACAGGTTTTGCTTTCGTGGCCATAGTCGTGTCTGGTTGAAAATGCACGCCTGCAGGCCGGATTTAGCCTGCAGCGCACCGCCGAAGCATAGCAAATGCGGCAATCTCTGCAAGGCCCGTAAACACCTGTTTTTCACTCATTGCGGCGCGGCCGCAACGCTTGGTTCAGCGGGATTGTGGCTGCGATGCGGTCACAGGTGCGATTGCTGGCAAGACCGAGCATCTGGCTGACTTCGTCGCGCGAGTGGCCCGCCAGCAGCTGGCGCCGACAGAACGTATTGCGCAGCGTGCGCGGGCTCATTTCGACGTCCGTGACGCCGATGGCGTCGAGGATCTCGGACACGATGCGGCCGAAGCTCATGTCGGTGATCGGTTGGCCATTGGGCCGCAGGGTAAAAAGTCGATCGCCCTCGATGGGCAGTGTCTTTCGGCGCGCCAGCCAATCATGCAGGAGTGGCACGGCAAAGTCAGAAAGATGCACGGTGCGCGCGTCTCGCCGTTTATGCGCTGGGACGAGAAGGTAGGGCGGTGCCGCGTCGGCTTGGAGATTGCCCATGCGGGCTGAACGACCCTCGGCCGCGGTGATGCCTGTCCCGAGAAAGGTGGCCACGATGGCACAGCTGCGCAGGCTGGCCAGGTCATCAACCGCCGATTGGAGGTAGGCCTGTAGCTGCTTGTCGGAGGCCGCATCCAGGTATTGTGGGGTCGGCTCCTCGTCTGGCCAGCGCACCGATGCGAGCAGGCTTGCCGCGGGATTGTCCTTGCGCACGCCGGCGAAGACCAGGTGCCGACACAATCGATCCAGCAGCTTCACGTACCGCATGCGGGTGGCCTGGGAGTAGGTTATCGCCTCGGGAGTGCGCCAAAACGCCTCGATGTCGTCGGCGCCAAAGGCAACGACCGACGTGCCCTTGGCCAGCAGATGGCGCCGGAAGTGCTCGAACATCCCCTGGTGCTGCACGATGGAACGCGCGGAGAAGGGCCGCTTGTCGGCGCCCGCTGCCTCGCGGGCCTGCCAGTCGCGGTAGGCAAGGGTGGGATTCGAGAGCCAGAGGGTATCCATTCCAGTCATGCCATTGTTATATACTGAATTTGGCTTTCCCCAACATCAAGGCCGCCTCGTTGAGGCGGTTTTGCTGCCAGAAGCGGGGGCAGAGGCGAGGCCGCCCCCGGGTATTACGCCGTGCAGACACGCGCGCCCGCGTCAGGGCATAGCGTGGATTGAATCGCCCCGGGTTTCGAGGAGGCTGTGTAGTTTAAGTTGATGCTGGCACGACAGCGGTGCTGCTGAGTTGCCGGTAGTAGTTTGCCTCAGCTTCAGCCGGTGGGATATAGCCGAGGCTTTCCATCAGGCGGTGGTTGTTGAACCAGGCCACCCATTCCAAGGTCGCAAGCTCCACGGCCTCACGGGTTTTCCAAGGGCCACGCTTGTGGATCAGTTCGGCCTTGTACAGGCCATTGATGGTCTCAGCCAGGGCGTTGTCGTAGGAGTCGCCACGGCTGCCGACGGACGGTTCGATGCCGGCTTCCGAAAGACGCTCGGTATAGCGAATACTGACGTATTGCGCCCCCCTGTCAGAATGATGAATGAGCGTCCTGTCATCATTTGGCTGACGTGCGTAAAGCGCTTGTTCCAGAGCGTCCAGAACGAAGTCCGTGGTCATCGAAGTGCTGACGCGCCAGCCAACAATGTTGCGGGCGAACACATCGATCACGAAGGCCACGTACAGCCAGCCCGGCCAAGTCGAAACGTACGTGAAATCGCTGACCCACAACTGGTTGGGCTGTGCTGCGTGGAACTGGCGCTTGACGCGATCCAACGGGCACGGCGCCGAGTCGTCTGCCACCGTGGTGCGCTTCTTCTTGCCTCGACGCACCCCCTCCAGGCCAATCTGTTTCATCAACCGTTCGACCGTGCAGCGCGCCACCGCAATACCTTCCCGGTTCATCTGTTTCCAGACTTTGTCCGCACCATAGACCTGCATGTTGCCCTCCCAGACCCGCTTGATTTCGGGCCGCAGACGTTCATCACGAATTGCACGGGCGCTGCGTCGCGACGGATCGCGAAGCCGTGCGGCATGGCGCCGATAGCATGACGGGGCAATCTGCAAGACTTGGCAGATCGGCTCGACCCCGAAGGATTCGCGATGCTGATCCACAAAGGAGTTCAGGACTTGAGACGGCGGTCGAGCTCCGCCTGGGCGAAAAACGCGCTGGCCAGCTTCAGGATCTCGTTTGCGCGGCGCAATTCCTTATTCTCCCGCTCCAGCGCCTTCAGGCGTTCTCGTTCGGCTGTCGTTACGCCACCGCGCTCTCCGCTATCAACCTGGTCACGCTTGACCCATTTCAGCAATGTATGGCTCGAACCCCCGATTTTGGGGGCAATGGCCTGAACTGCCGCCCACAGCGACGGATGCTCGCCAAGCTGTTCTCGCACCAGACGGACTGCTCGTTCTTGAACCTCAGGCGAATACTTGGCCTCTGACCAAGATAAGGCCGAATTGCTATCATAAGCCTTGTGGTTATGAAAACGCTTCGCCTTATTCGGATTGAGAATAAGCAGTTCAGGCCGTGAACGCCTGCCCAAACTGCCTTGCCCGCTTGACGTCGTCGCTGTGGAGATAGATCGACGCCAAATCGACGCATGGCGCAAGTTATCGCGCACGGCGCTCAGCTCGACGCCCTTGGCCAGCGCGTGCGTTGCATGGGTATGCCGCATCCAATGCGGCGTGGCACGGCGGAGCTTCTCGGTCAGCGGTGGGTGGTCGCTGGCCAAGCTGTCTGCGGCCAACCGGAAAAATCGGCGCATGACCTCCCAAAGCCGTAGCGCCGTGATGCCGGTCTCGCTTCCGTCCACGCTACCGACCAGTGGCGTGGACGGCTCCCAGCGGGCGCGGCTGATCGGTAAGCCGCGCTCCTGCAGATAGCGATCGAGCGCGACGCGCGCCAGCGGCGTCAGGGTAACCTTGGCTGGCTTGCCGCCCTTGCCAACGACATGCAGCCAGTGATCGCCGGCGGCATCCACCTCGACATTGCGCAACATCGCCTGGGTCAGTTCGCTGATCCGCAGTCCTGTGGCATAGCCGAAGTCCAGCAGGAAGCGCAACCGTTGCGCCGCCGGTGCTTCCCATCCGTACGACCATTCGAGCCCGTTCGCGATGGCCCGCACCAGCAGCCATTCCCCTTCGGTGAAGGCGTGGGTCGTGGCCACCGCCTTTGCGTGCTGGCTGCCTCGCACTTTGATGCCGGCAAAGGGATTGGCCATGACATAGCGCTGCTCGACGAGCCAGCGGAACATGGCGCTGAGCACGGCGAGCGCCTGCGCCACCGAACGGGCCGACAGATTACCCGCAAACGGCCGCCAGTCCGGCGCCGTGCGCGGCCGCGGCGGCCCGACCCAGCGCTCACGCGGCGACGGCTTGCGCAGGAAGGCGCGGTAGTCCGTCGCATCCTTGGTGGTCAGCGAGGACAGTGCCTTGCCTCGCGCGACAATGGCCCACAGGATCAGCCGTTCCGCCTCCTTGCGGTAGGCGCGTTGGGTAGCCGGGGTTTCGTGCAGGGCGAGCCAGGCCTGGATGGCATCGTAGTCGTTGTCCGCGCCCAGGATGCAACTGGAAGCGGGCGCGCGGTACGCCCCGGCGGAACCATCAACGTCCTGCGGCACGCGCAGGATCTCCCACGGGGCGACATCCGACCGCTGCCCGGCAACGACCAGCGCGCGGGCCCGTTCCGTGAGTGCCGGGTGCGCGGCGAAGAAAGCCTCGATGCGCCGGGCACTGGCTGGGCCGAGCCCCGGGATCGCGGCCCACCACTGCCGCCGGCGCGGTATCCGCACAGTAAGATCGGCTAGGGTATGGATCCCTGCAGCGTGCAAGGCATCGACCGCGCGTGCCGGCAGCCAGCGAGTGAGCTCGTCGCTGATCTGCGGCGTGGGACGGGGCAGTGTGCGCAGTTGCTCGACCGCCTGCGTCGCGGCCTTGGCATGGTGCTGACGTTGAGCAGTCGGGCATTCGAACAGCGTCGCCAGATCGGGCCGCTGGCGTTGGCGGGCGTACTGGGCGAGTTGCCGCCGGATCTGCCCGATGAGGCCACGGGCAGACTGGCCGGGCTCGAGACGATCTGCAAGAAAGCGCGCGGCAGCCTGTCGAGAGGATGCCCCTCGTACCAGGCGCGCAGGGCGGCCAGTGCCGCGATGTCCGGGAAGCCGTCGAGGGTGGGCAGGTGTCGGGGCATTTCGACAGAAGAGAGTTTGGTACACAAATGATAGTATAAAGATAATAATGCTCAGGGGTATCCATTTAACCGGAGTCCACACGCCTCCATGGCCGGTTCTGCCGGGGGCGATCGAGACTGGGAGGATGTCCACGCTTCTTGGGTGGCGTCGGACGCACGGCCTTAGGACTCTTTTTGCGCGTCAGGTCTTGGTAGCGCACGGGGTCATGAGCAACAGCCAGTTCCAAGATCCGGTAAAACAACAGCCCGCGGCTGCGCGAACGTCGGCGGTTGAAGCGGAACACGAATTCGTTGAGATAGCTGGGCAAGTGCGCAGCGTCCACCGCTCCTTGGTGGGTCCCGAGCAGCCAGCGCTTTGCCAGGGACGCAATTCGATGTACGCCCGGCAAGAGCGCGCCCGGGTCTTCCCCTCGCGCGCTGGCTGCGACGCTCATGGATGTAGCCCTTCTGCTCCAACCCCGGTAGGGCGGCCAACCATCGGTGACCACTGTTGCCCCGGGTTCCACGTTGGCTAACACGAATGCCTGCAGTGAATCCGACGAGGCGTCTGCAATGGGTGCCATACGGCAGCGCCCGAATCCGCTGGGCTGCAAGAGTTCGACCGCAATACAGGTCAGCACCTTCTTACCTTGAGCGCGTCCTCCGACCAACCCCGGCTCAATGCCACCGATGTAAGTTTCATCTACCTCTACCCTTCCGCGCAGGCGTTCCCGATCGGGACGTACCAACGCTGATCGCAGCCGATGCAGCATAGCCCAGGCTGTCTGATAGGAACCGATCTGCAAAGAGCGCTTCAGACTCAGGGCCGAGATTCCGTCCTTGCCGCTGGCGAAGTTCCAGCAAGCAGCGAACCAAACTGTGAGTGGCGTACGGGTTCGATCGAAGATGGTCCCCGCTGTCACGGATGTCCTGTTGTCACAGTGCGTGCACATGTATCGCCCGTCTCCGAGTCGCCATCCGCCAGCTTGGCCGCAAGCCGGACAGACGAATCCGGTCGGCCAGCGCAGCCATTCCAGGTAATCCAGGCAGTCAGCATCGGACTGAAACCATGTCTGGAATTCACCGAAGGAACGAGGGTAGTCAATGTCTGCGGTTGGAAGCTCCATGCTCGAAGTATGGAATAGCTCCGGTTAAATGGATACCCCAGATAATGCTTATCTCTGTACCAACGAAGAAAACCATTCTCATTGACTTGTGTCGATACACTGATTGGTCAGAGGGCCGGCAAGACCTTGCTGACGAAGTCGGTCTGCGGAGAAATCCTGGTAGCCAACTGACGGATTTGTTCCCGAACGGCTTCGGGATCGACGCCAGCATGGCCGGCGGCCTGCAGGGTAGCTCGGCTTGCATCGAGCACATCAATTCCCGTGATTTCGTAGCCGTAGCCCTGCGAAATCCAGTGCAACGCCGCCATCCCAGCGGCCATGGCGAACGCTGGCTGCTTCTGCGCAAAATCCCTGGCCGCGCGCGTCAGCGTGCGTGGATCGGTCGGACTGGTGTTGGCCAACTCGATGGCAAGGTCGAACAAACCAGCATCCTTGGCCGCGGCAAACCACTTGCCCGGCGCTTCGGGCGACTGGGCGATCAGATCACGCAGGATTGTTTCTTGCCCCTTGTGCGGATACTTCCTGGCGATCGCCCGGAAGGTCGCCAAGTAGGTTGTGCCCCGGTTGGCTTCATGCGCATAGCGCTGGTAGGCCTCGTCGGCAAGACCCGATGACAGCAGGATTTCTTCGCAGGCCTTGGCAATCAGCCCGTCCGGGCTGTTCAGACCGCGCGATGCCTCCGCGTAGGCGATGGCTTCGGCTTTCCTGCCCATCGCAATTAGCGCCTTGACGGCCCACTGCCGGTCATGCCACCCCTTGAAGGGGGCGCTGTCCACCAGCGCGATCAACTGCGCATGCCGATCTGCTGCATACAGCGAAGCCAGGCAGATCGAGGTTCCCGCGAAATAGCCGCCGGCACGCTCGCTCCAGATATGCTCCACCAGAGGCAGAAACCGGTCCGCCCACGTGTTTGCGATCTCTGGGGTCACGCAAAGCCGGTCCCAGTCTTCGCCCAATGCCTCGATATAGGGAACGCCTTGATCCTGGATCGCTTCCCAGAGACGCTCGAGCCAACGCTCACGGGTTTTGGTATCGACCGGCGCGGCGGCAATGACCGGTACCAGCACCTCAATGGCTCGGTTCACCGCGGTGCCGAGCGCCCCGGAAGAGCTATCGACGTGTTCCAGCGCGGGCGAAACCTTCTCCAGGAACATGACAGCCCCTTCGGCCGCGAGGACCGCATCGGTACGCGCGACCTGCTTGATTTCAGCGAGAGCTTCCTTGATGCGCTGGATGGGCGCATCCGAGCGCCAGCCGAACGCATGGCGACGAAAGCGTGGAAAGAATTGCCACTTGTGGGCGCCTTGCTTCATATTGAATCGTCGTAATCGTCGTCTGTTTTGGACCGCAAATCCTGCAGGGGACGCAGCGCGACGATCATCCGGTCGAGCATCATCACCCAGTCTTCCAGTTCCTCAATGACACAATCGGCTTGTTCCACCAGTGTCAGATCGTCGGTCGAATACGACAGGCTCGCGCCATTGATCACGGTATGCGCCATGCCATGCAAGCGCAGCAGATCGTCGCGCAGCCCATCCGGTCCGCAGCGAGCTCGAAGCGAGTCGAATTGATCCACCGCTTGTTGGATGACTAGGGTATCGTAGCGCTGCTGCAACGACTGCAACGCGTCGGCATCGACGACGCCGTAGGGGGTCTCGATATCAGGCATGGCGTTTGGGCCTCCGGATAGAATGGGCCGGCCCCGCGAACAGGCTGTCGCGAATCCAGCTCTCGATACGTTCGAAGTCAAGCTCGTATTTGCCAAAGCGCTCAGGTTGCTGGTGAGATAGGGGCTCAGGAAGGCGATATCGGGCGGATTGACCGGGATGCCTTCCTTCACCATCGCCCGCAACGCCTGCATCATGTCGACCGTGTTCTGTAGGATCGCGGCCGAGGCCATCAGGTCGTTGTAGCGCAGGCGCTTCTGTTGTTCGTCCGGATCGTTAACCGGCAGCACGTCACCGCCAAACGAGAACCATTTGGCAAAACCATTATAGGACTCGACCTTGTTGGTGGTTGCGGTAATCTCCTGACGAAGTTCACCGCTGCCGATCCACTCGAGCAGGAAGATGGTGCGTATGACCTTGCCCAGTTCCTCCGCAGCCAAAGACAGCCGATTCTTCGGGCTGGCCGCACCGAACCGGCGCAGCAGCAAGGGCGAAGACAGCGCGCCAGTCTGGATCGACAGCGTCAGTTGCATCAGATCCTGCCAATGCCGCTCGATGAGATCCCAGTCGACCGTTTCCGAAAACAGCGCGTCAATGTGCTGGTATTTCGTATCGGTATCCACCCGGTACAGCTTGAGATCCTGCCAGTTCCGAATGCGCGGCATCAACTTGATGCCCAGCAGGTGTGTGAAGGCGAAGACCGCCGCCGACTGAACCTGGGTGTCGGCATGAACGGTATCCGCCTCGACGCTCAGGCCTGCCTTGAGAAGGCCCTCGATGACGTAGATCGCCTCCCAGATGCCTGGCGGGATGAAATGCCGAAAAACCGCAATGTAGTTGTCGGCCACATGCCGGTATGCCACCGCGCCCATCTTGCGGTACCGGAAGTGGTAACCGGCCAGCAGATTGTTGTCGTAGAAATCGTACTGGGTGCCGTCGGCCGCCACTGTCTTGCCGTCGCCCCAGTGCTTGGGCAGATCCAATCGCAAATAAAGCTCGATCAGCTCGCGCTGCGCCGTTTCCAGCCGCTCCAGGCTCAGATGTCGCCGGTTGACGAACGACATCATGTGCGGCGTGATCTTGTCGCCCATGTGACGGGCCGCCTGGGTGGGCCCCAGATTACAGCCCATCGCGAAAATGGTCAGCAGGTACCGCTCGGCAGCATTGCGGATCTTGGGATCGCTGCCGCTGAGCGGGCCGAAGTGCCGGGTGAATTGCGTCCAGTGCTCAATATTGGCCAGCACATCCAGCAGGTTACGCACCGGCATGCGTTTCATCAGCGCTTTTTGCAGGGCGACCGCGCTCTCTGGGACGGCCGTAGCCGCAGTACGACGCACCACCAACTCGCCCGCCCTGTTGATGATCACATGCTCGGACTTCTCCGGGAAGCGTTCGTCCAGTTGGCGGGCCGTGTCCGTCAGCCACTGACGCAGTTGGGCCACGAAGCCGGCGCCGCTGTCGGGCATGCCGAACTTCTCGCAGTAGCTTGGCAGACGCTGTTCACACTCGCTCCAGGGCAGCAGGTGATCCCGGTAGTCGGCGAAGGCGTCCGATCCAGCTACGCAAAGATCGCCGCTGCGCAGTTCCTTGGCCATATAGGACAGCACGCAGAGCTCCAGATAACGCCGGTTGGTCGGGGCACCCCCATCGATCGGGCGGCGCACCAGCTTGCGCCAGCGTTCCGAGGCAAAGCTGATGTCAACGTCGACGGCAATCCATTCCCGGTGCAGCGACTCGCTCTCGAACACCGCGTCCAATGCCGTCAGCAAGGTTTGGGATTGCGTGGTCGATCCCCATGCCAGGGCTCGCGCCAGGCGTAACAGCACCGATCGATGCGCCTTGAAATGCCGCCACAGCAACGGAAGGTAGTTCTTGCCGCTGTAGGCCCGCACCTCGGCGCAGCTCTCGCGCAAGGGCTCGAGACTGCCTGTCGGCGCCAGATACTTGCGTACCTGTGCGCCCAGCGCAGCGTCGTCCCCGTGATCGTCAACGATGTTGACAACCCCGTCGAGCAGGTCCACGAGGCTTTCCATCTGTTCACGCTGCCGCGCCTGGATGAGCGCGAGCTCTTCCTTGGCCCGCTTGTGGATAGCACCCACCCGGCGGATGAACATCTCGGCCAGATCGTCGCGGGCACGCACACGCATTTGATGCAGCAGCGCTACGATCAGTGTATAGCGACGCTCGGGCAGCATCTCCTTCAGATTGGCCGCATCCAGGCTCATCGATTGCGATGACAGGGAGCGCAGCTTTGTGGCTGGCACGCCTTCCAGCGCACGACCGTAGTCCCCAAAGCCTTCGAGCCAGGTGAGATGTTCGATCAGCAAGGAGATGTGCTTGCGCGACGGCCGCAACGCGTAGCGCTTGATGGTGTTGTACGCGGTCTGGCGCTGACTGAATTCCCGCTTGAGGAGGCGGTCCAGTTGGGCCTTGTCGTCGTCCGTCAGGCGTCGCGCGACGCGCCGGAATAGCGCTGTTTGCGTGCGCGCATGGACTTGTTCCGCAATCGCGTCCAGCGTCGAGAACGCCGGCAGTTCGACCTGCTGCTGGATCAGGCTGTCGATGGTGGCATTGATGATGTCCACCGACTGGTCCATGGCCTCGGCCGCTTCCCGTGCCGCACGCACGGCGACTTCATTGGCATCGGTGCCATAGTAGGACTGGATGCCGAGAAACTCCCGAATCCCAGCGTAGTGGCGAAACAACGCGACCGACCGGGCCCTGTCGTAGCCAAACTCGACCTCCGCACCGATGTCTGCGCTGGCTCGGACGTGATCAATGACAGCGACAGGAATGGAATCGAGGTTGGGGAAGTGGCGCATCTGCTGAAAGACCTTCAGCAGGACCAGCAGGCCCAGCCGCGAGGACTGCCCCCGCGCGTTTCGTCGCCCCCACTCCAGTTCTTCGATGTCGGGCGTATAGCAGGCCTGCAATTCCCCCGTCGAAAAGACCCTGGGAAAGCGCGGATAGGCGGTACGTTCGACGGTGGCCATGCCGGACTGAGATCTCCAATGGGCCGGCCAGTGTAGCGGAAGAGTCGCTCGATAGAGGGCTCAGTCTTTTATAACAATCAGATCTATAGATTCGAATATATATAACTGGAAGGCTTATGATAGGAAATCGGCCTTATCTTGGTCAGACCCGTGCGACACGTGTCGCCGTCAACCGCGCGTTAAGCGGTAAGTAGTGGGCGGTAAAGTTCGTTTCTGCCTTGTCACGCGCCGCCCTGGAGTTGCCTGTGCGGTGTCGTGACCTGCTGTACGACCAGCAGTTGCCTATCTGGACATGCGTTCCTGGTAACGGGAGGGTATGAAGCTCTGGAGACAACGTGCCTATCGACCGATGGATCATTGCCCAACCAACACCGGATGCACGCCGTATGTCTGCGCAATCTCGCTAATCATCTTCACCCCGCGCACCGCCTCCAGACCAACCTTGGCCTTGAATTCCGCCGTATGCACCTTGCGCTTCTTGCCTTCACTCATTTGCCATCATCCCTTCAAGGACGACAGCTTAAACTACCGCCTGGGCACTGTCTCAAATCGTGGGTCCACTTTAGACCTCTCCACTCTGGCACAAACCTCTCGCTGCGTAGCGGGAGTCGTCCATCACATCACAACCAGCTCGGGATGCGGCGCGGCTTTTACACATTGAACCGTAGGATCGACGTGCCGTTTCAGCACCGTTGTGCATCCGAACCGTCGCATTCCCGCATGAAACGGCATTGATCCGTTTCGCGCCAGTGCACATTTTTTCGCGGTGATCGAGCGACGTTGACGCTGTAGGTCCGTACAGTCGAGGAAATTCACTACCGGTATTCAATTGTCATGGGCGGCTGCATTTCTAAGCGTGGTGGAGCGCGAGCTTCAAGCGACTATGGTTCCGATGGGTATGAGTCGGACGTTGAGGCGAAAAGAGCTAAGCCTGGATCTTCGCGATCACCATATTCAAATGAGACCTTGAATGGTCTGGTGCCATTTGCCAAACGGGTCTATCAGGAGAGCGTTCTTTGGCATGGAACCAAGCGCGAACACGTGTCATCTCTTCGCAGAAATGGCTTCGTGAACGAGCGTAAAGGGAGTGGAGCCACAGATGGCGGAAGCGCAAATTTCCTGATGAATTTCAGTAGCTCTGGTGTGACTGCTTCGGGCGAACACCACTACTTGTCATCTGATCGAGAGATGGCGAAGGAGTTTGCCATGTTTGCCGACGCTGACCAGCCGGCGGTGGTGCGAACGATCGGCGTTGGGAACAACTTTCATTTGGAGGAAGACCCCTATACTGGCGACCCTGCCAGACCCCGGGCACGGCAGAGCAAGCGCACGCCTTGCTGAGTTGTTGCAACATAACACGACAAGAGAAGTGCCTGTACAGCGCCGTCGAGGCACTGGTAAAGCGGTCGAATTTTTCACCGAATGATGCTGAAAGTAACATCGAATACGCTCGGCTGTCTCTGAACACTGTGCAGACCCACGATAAAGCCTTGAAGTTGCAGTTCGGTGCGAGCCGGTGCACGCGAGGTGACGGCTTGCTGTGATTCACCCTCAGGTTATCGAGAATCAGGACGCCTTCTTGCCTGCGTGCCAAAACGACGTCCACCGATGGCATCTTGCAGCGTCGTCGCGATGCCCTCAGTATGACGCTGGCAAGATGCCAAACACTCCAATGCGATATCTCAGCTGTGCTTGTCCATCTCCGCTCTTGATCGACACCGCCAGCATGAGATGCGCTCGTCTTGTTTCCTCAAGAGTCCGGATTGTCCCCCCGTAATGGCTGTTGAGCAGGAGCTTACTCGTCCTGATTCCACTATCCCGACATAGCCGCTTGTTTCAACGGTCTACCCGCCCGATCCGATGACAACGGCCGGAGCTATTTTAACAGCCTGCCAGGTAACTACTGGAGAAGGGGCATAGCTATGAGAATTGGCAGCCCGGCGAGTCCGGACGCTGGTGGCGATCAGAAGATTGACGAGGCTGCACCCGGACAGTCCCCGACTTCGCGGCCCGAACCTGCGTCCCGGAGGACAGACACGGTCCTTGACACGTTGCCGCGGCGGGAAGACCTGGCAGCGCGTCGCCAGCAGCGCAGGATGCAGCCTTATTCCGGACCTCAACGGCAAAGGGCATTCGCTTCACGGCCACAGGGGGACGAGGATACTGCCGGACATCCGTTGCGCGCTTTGCCGAGTAGCGGGAGGCCTGTGTCAGACCGAGCAGCGGACGATGCACCCCGCAGGGCCCAGTCGTCGTGGCCGCCCAGCACGCGCAACCTGCCGGACCAGCAGCTGCGGTCAACCCTTGCTGCAAGCGGGATGGAGAGGTATCAGATCGCCGCGGCGGCGCCATCGCGCAAGCGACCGGCCCGCGATGCGATTGAAGCGCTGGATGAAAGGCACCACTCGAGGATGCGCATCGAGCCGAGCGAACCACAGCGCCGCAGCCGGAATCTGGGGAGAGTCCTGACGTATCCTGAACACGAGTTCGGCCGGCAGCTCAGGAACCAACGGTATGCGCAGCAGCAAGTGCTTTCCGGCAACGCGAAGGATGCCGATTTCCCTGAATTTGCCATCCGGATGGCAAGGGAGAACGTGCTGGCACAGCGCAACGGCTACGGGCAGGCACTGGTCTTTCTGCGCCCAGACTATGCCGGCGACAACCTGCACTTCCTGGACTTGTATTTGCAGAAACTGCAGGTCAGGAACAAGGTCAGGAACATACCGCCTGCGCGGGCCAACGACGTTCGCGAGACGGTTGAACTGGCGGCGCACTATCTTGTGGACACCGACTGGTGCCGGGGCGAGCCGGCTGCAAGCTATGTGCATCTTGCCAACAAGCTTAGCAAGCATGCCGACAGCGAGATCTGCCGGCTAGCGCTGCGAAGCATCGCGACCGAACTGCTGAGGCCGGGCGCGCTGCACAGGCTGAACGGACGGCAAGCCGCCATGCTGTGCAATGCGCTGTCCAAGGCGCCGGAGCGCCCGGCGTGCTGCGATGCGGTGTCCGGTCTTGTCAGGCATCTTCGATTGCGTGGTCTGATCCCGACGCTGAACGCACAGGATATGTCAAATCTGCTCAATGCCCTGAGCAAGTGGTCGGACGATGGCAGGGTCAGGGAGAACGCACTGGAGCTGGCCAGGCACGTTGCGGCAGACGCGCCGCTGCGCGAGTCGATGAATGCGCTGGGGGTGGCCATCACGGTCAACGCTCTCTCGAAGTGGCCTGACGAAGCCGATGCGCGTCAGGCGGCGCTGCGGCTGGCCGAACGCGTGACATCGGACGCAAAACTGCGCCAGCGGATGGACGCACCGCATGTTGCCAACGCGCTCAATGCATTCTCAAAGTGGCCGGCGTCGCATCGGTCCGGTGAGGCGGTACGGTGCCTGGCCCGGCGCCTCACATCGGAACCCCAGCTGTGCCAGTCGATGGAGGCGTGGGAGGTGGCCACCGCGCTCAATGCGCTCTCGAAATGGCCGGACCAGGCCAAGGCCCGCGACGCCGCGCTGCGGCTGGCCGAGCGCGTTAGCTCGGAACCCCAGCTGTGCCAGTCGATGGAGGCGTGGGAGGTGGCCACCGCGCTCAATGCGCTCTCGAAGTGGCCGGACCAGGCCAAGGCCCGCGACGCCGCGCTGCGGCTGGCCGAGCGCGTTAGCTCGGAACCCAAGCTGTGCCAGTCGATGGAGGCGAAACATGTGTCCAATGCCTTGAACGCGCTCTCGAAGTGGCCGGACAAGGAAGAGGCTCGTAAGGCGGCGCTGCGGCTGGCCGAGCGCGTTAGCTCGAAACCCCAGCTGTGCCAGTCGATGGAGGCGCAGGCAGTGGCCAACGCCCTGAACGCTTTTTCGAAGTGGCCGGACGCGGACGAGGCCAGCGCCGCGGCGCTGGCGCTTGCCGATCGTCTGACCTCGGAGGCTGAGGGCAATGCGCGGCTGCGCGAGTCGATGGAGGCGCGGGAGGTGACCAACGCGCTCAATGCGCTTTCGAAGTGGCCGGACAAGGAAGAGGCTCGTGAGGCGGCGCTACGGCTGGCCGAGCGCGTTAGCTCGGAACCCCAGCTGTGCCAGTCGATGGAGGCGAAACATGTGGCCAACGCCCTGAACGCGTTTTCGAAGTGGCCGGACGCGGACGAGGCAAGCGCCGCGGCGCTGGCGCTTGCCGATCGTCTGACCTCGGAGGCTGAGGGCAATGCGCGGCTGCGCGAGTCGATGGATGCGCGGGAGGTGGCCAACGCGCTCAATGCGCTTTCGAAGTGGCCGGACAAGGAAGAGGCTCGTAAGGCGGCGCTGCGGCTGGCCGAGCGCGTTAGCTCGGAACCCCAGTTGTGCCAGTCGATGGAGGCGAAACATGTGTCCAACGCCCTGAACGCGCTCTCGAAGTGGCCGGACGCGGACGAGGCCCGCGACGCGGCGCTGGTATTGGCCGATCGCCTGACCTCGGAGGCTGAGGGCGATGCGCGGCTGCGCCAGTCGATGGGCGCGCAGGCCGTGGCCAGCACCCTCCACGCACTGTCCCGATGGCCGCAAGAAAGCGGCCTGCATGAAGCGGCGTGGTGTCTGGCGGCACGCCTGGGCTCGGCTCCGCTCGAGTGGAGCACGTTCGAATTCGGCCAGACCGGCCAGATTGCCAACGCGCTGGCGCGGCTCGGCCGGGACGAAGACGGGAACGCCGTTCTCGCACGCGATGTACTGATGGGGGTAGCGGTGCACCTGGAGCTGTACCCGGAACGCTTCGACAGCGCCGAGGGCCGCCATGTGGGTATGCTGCTCAAGGCTTTCGCCCAGCTGCGGCTGCACGACGCGCTGCGGCTGCTCGCAACGCCGGCGCTGGAGCGTGTCATGACGCTGTGTCAAGAAGGACGGCTGCGCGAAGAACCGCTGGAAAGTGTGGGCACCCTGTGCATGGGGCTGCTGCCGCTGGCGCGCAGCCCGCAGTTGCAGCGCCACCGGGTGCGCGCCCTGCAGACGTTCGACGCGCTGAAGCCAGTCGTAGAACACAAGATCGACGCGTATCTGCGCCAAGCCCCGGGCGGGGCAGGCGCTCGTGCCGGGCTGCGCCTGAAGGACGGCGACGAAGCATGCGGCACGCGCTGTCCGGCCCTGTCACTGTATCAGGTGCTCAAGGCATACACCGTGGTGGCCCACCAGTGGAAGCCGCGCTACATCAGCGGCGGGCGTGAGTCGGTGAAGACGCACCAGGAGACTCTGAAGCAGTGGGTGCGACAGACGCTGGACAGGACGCGCCCGCTCATCGAGACGGATCTGCAGGAAAAGAGCTGGAACTTGATTGCGCAGATCGAGGCGGATGATGCGATCCTGGACGCGCTGGATCTGCGGCTGGCCAGCGCGGCGCATCTGGAGGCCCTCACGACGCGTTACCCTCCTCGCCGGTTCGATCTGGCAGCGCGCCACGAGAGCCTGCGCACAGTGGTGGGAAACGTCGTACCACCCGAACCGAGTGGGGGCGACACCACGCATGTCACGGTCGACTTGCGGGGACGGGAGCTGGAGCCCGCCGCGTCGTCCGACGGGGCGGAGCCTGCGTATTCGTTTTATTCACGCCTGACCGGTCAGCCGCTGGTCGAGGTGCGGCTGCCTGGGGAGTTAAGCGCCTTCATGCTCGCGCGCACGTTCCAGTACAAAGACGAGCCTTGGCGCTTCGACATGTTTGGCGGCAGCCGCCTGACACGGGGGCGGCGGAAGTCAGCCCGGGACATCGCCGCCGGCCGCAGCGCGTCTGCTTCGGTGCTGCCGGCAGTGCGGTATGCCGACAGTGCCCCAGGCAGCGCCTTCATGGAACTGGCGCAGAAGCTGGCGCCGCAGCGCGAGGACTGGTCGCGCATGCAACGCGCGCTCATGGAGATGGTGCCACCTGACCATGTGGTGGAGGGCACGTTGCGGCTGGGCTGGTTTGAGGACGTGGCCGGGCCGCAGCACCCCTTCAGGCTTCAAGGGCCACACCACGAGCGCATCGCGCTCTGTCCAAATGACGGCTGCGGGTTTCTGAGATGGGACGTGGCGATGCGCATTCCGGTGGTGCGCGAACATATCGAGGCATGGGAGGCAGTCAGGGAGGCACGGGGCGACGAGGCACAGCAAAAGCTGGTGGATGGGCAGCAGCCGGGATTTAACACGCTGCCACCGCAGGCCCTGATGCATTTCCCGCGGGATGAGGCGGCGCTTGACGAAGCGCGCGAGGTGATGCAGCGCAGGCTGAACGGGGTGGACCGGCACGCATCGCAGGCGGTGGACTGCCTGACGCTGTACCAACTGGCCGTCAGCGGCGGCTACCAGGGGCGGCGCATCCGCGCGGTCCCCTCGGCTGACGACAGGCTGTATCTGCCGACGATTCCGCTGCCGGGCTTTGCGCAGTTGCAGGGCGATGTGCTGGTGGGCAAACCGCCGTACGATAAGGAGAACCTGTTGCCCATTGCGGCCGCGCAGGTCGTTACGCCCGATCAGGAGGACGTGACGGCCCAGTTTCTGGACCAGTGCTTCGCCATCCAGTACAGCTATACGGGATTCGATGAGGATTCGGGCACGGGCGCCGACATGCTGCACAGCAAGGGCATGCTGATCATCCCGCCGCCGGGCTACTGGTCACCGGATCCGGACCACCAGGGGCTGCACCTGGCCTGTTCGCGGGAGGACCTGAAGACGCTGTCGCGCTGGAAGAGCCGGCGCGAGCGCGACACGCTGCCGCAGCAGATGTTCAGCACGGGCAGCCTGCGGGTCAAGGACGTGCTGCTGCCTGGGCGGCTTGGGGCAATCCCGATTGCGGAGCTGCGCAAGCGGAGCATGGACACGGACGGGGACGATGCGTTCGTCTATGCGGGCTATCCGGCTCTCGTGGGCCACATCGGTCGCGTCATGCAGTCGCGCCAGGCGCGACGGGGCGAGGAGCGCTCGTTCAAGCCGCCCAAGACTGCGCATCCGGCCATCGATGAACGGGGCCGCTACCAGGCGGGACGGGCGCGCGAAATTATGGCCGAGCAGCGGGGGGCGCGTTGCTGGGTAAAGCCGCCACGCTCGCCATGCGCTTTCTCGCGCAGCCAGATGAGCTGCGCGAGGCCATGGCGCGAAACATGATGTTCGGCACCTACGACGGCGTGGCGCGTGATTTGCGCAACGGACTGCGCAGGCGGCTGCAGGGGGACAAGGATGCACCAGCGCTGCAGCAGTTGCAGGTGCAGGCGCATGAGGCGATTGACCGAGCCCATGAGCCGCAAGCGTGCGAGGCGGCGAAACTGCTGTATGAGCTGTGTATGCAGCTGGGCAGGGACAGCGTCCAGGCACCGCAGCTTCCGTCCGCGCTGGCGCAGGGGTTCCCCGCACTTGCGAGCGCCTATGAGCAGGCAGACGACACGGCCGGGCGTGTGCACGCGGTGCTGGACAACTACCCGGTGTGCCGTCTGTCGCGTACGGCGTTCCCCGAGGGGCAGCCGGGGCTGGTGCCGGGCGAGCCGGAGCTGTCCATGCGCAACCTGTTTACGATAGCCATAAAGGTGGGCACCGACGCGCTGAAGTCGGACACGGGCACCGATCTCTTTACAAGCGTGATCGAGAGTTGCGAAATGGCTGAACGCCGGTATCCCGACCGTCTGCGTCGGGTACCGTACAGCAAGCCGACGTTGGCGGAAATACGGCACGGGCGCTTCGATCCACAGTGGGCAGACGCTGCGCTGCGGCAGATGCCAACGATGGCAGCGGGTGTCATGCAGGACGCCGTCCGGGCGCTGCAGCAGGCGGAGCTGCTCAGCGTACCGGCTACGCCGGCCGAACGGGCGCAGGAGGTTTCCCGGGAGGCGCTTGAGCAAGAGGCGCTGGCGCTCAATGAACGGGCCCGTTTGGCCGAGCCGGGGATCACGATGAGGCTGCAGGACATCGTGAACGGGTGCAGTGAGCCCGGACACGCGCGGGCGGGTCTGGCGGGCGAACAGAAGAACAGGCTGAAGTCGCCGCGCTCGCTGCAGGACAAGCTGGCCCGGCTGATTGGTGGAGTGCCGCCCCGGACCCTGGCCCAGGCCAGCGCGCTGGTCAACGATGCGCTGCGCTACAGTGTGGTGCTGCCCGCGGATACGTTTATGGGGGACTATCGCCAGATCATGGCGCAGCTCGCGAAGGCGCATACTCTGATCCGGCGCACGAATCACTTCCTGCGGGGCCGCAGCCCTTTCCAGGCGGTGAGCGTCACGCTGAAGGAGCCAAACGGCATCGCATGGGAAATCCAGTTTCATACAGAGCAAACGTTCAGATGCAAGGAGAAGTACCACGACCTGTACAAGCAGGCGCAACGACGTGGATTCGATGGCGCCTCCGGCGACGAGATCTGGAAGTTGCTCGGGCCAGCGCGCGAGGCCTTCCGTGCATTACCCGTTCCTGCGGGGGTGGAAGATATCGTGGACTGGGAGCCGGAAACGGTATTGAAGGTGCAGCCGCGGCCCCAGGCGTCAGCCACGCCGCGCGTGCCTGCCCCCCTTGCGCAACTGGCCCAGCAGATCAGAAGCCAGGCTGAACGTCTCGAGGGTGCGGTCTGGCCTGTGCTGCAGCAGGCGCTGGAGCACCACGGCGCGAAGTTGCGCGCGGACATGGACGGTGGCGGCTGGCGCAGGTTTATCTTTAAGAAGAAGAAAAGCATTGAAGAGAAGCTTGCCCGGATACAGCGCGAGCAGGGCCTGCAAACACCGCAGGAGGCCGCCAGGCGGGTACGCGATGGTCTGCGCTATGAGGTGATCCTCGGTGCAGAGAGATTTGCCATGGACGCCCGGAGGATCCTGACCAGTCTGCAAAGGGCCGGCATGACGGTCATGCGCGTGAACAACAGCTTTACCCGGGAGGGCACCGGCTATGCTGGCCTGAATGTGAACGTGCGCACCCGCGTTGAGGGCGAAGACGCCGACTGGGAAATCCAGTTCCACACCCGTGATAGCCTGAAGGCCAAGGAGAAGGGTCACCGGACCTACGAAAGGCTGCGCCAACTGTCGCCTGATGCGGTGCCGCGCGGGACGCTGGAGCAGGACCTGCGCGACGCGGCAGCCCGCGTGGCGCCCCCGCAGGGCATCGAGATGATCCTGTCCTTCGATCTCTATGCGGAACCATCCATTGCCGACGAGAGGCCTGGCGGCCCGATGAACCAGCCGTATCGCGGCGCAGCCGCGGATCAAGCACGCAGCTCCGACCTGGACACCGGGCAACCCTACGGGCCGCACGGTGCCACGCGGAGCGCGCCTGCCGTGACACACCCGGCCCCCGATCCTGGCCATGCTGTTCGCAGCAACTGGGCCCCCCTCCCCCCGCGCGCACCGGACGTGCTGAGCGGCCTGCACGACCCCCCCTGGCGGGTGCCTCGCCGGCTCAGGTGCCCGTTCCCCCATCCTTGGGCGAATTCAATTCGGGGCCCCTGCTCATCAGTCTTGAACAGTTTCTGGCGCAATCAAACGCTGAGATGGGGATGGCCAGCGGGCTGCAGAATAATTGCCTGCTAGACACAGCTCTTCAGCTCAGCCGCAACCTAAGGCGAGAGCCTGCGATGGCAACGGAGCAGACGAGCGAACTCCAGGCACAGGCGCAGTGGTTGCGGGGCGAGCTATTTCGTAGGGGCCTGGCCGATAGGGATGGCGACATCGACATGTACGAGGCCGGGTGGGGGCTCGCGCGCAGCCTTGGCATACGCATCCAGGCCATTGCGGTCAATGCGAGCGGGCAGCTCACAGTGCATCCGGTTGTTGGTCAGCAAGGCCGGCTTGTGCATATCCTTCATACACCCGGCCACTTTCAGCCATTGTGGCCGCGCCGCTAGGTTGCGGCGGCTGAACAAGATTCTTCGATCGAAATGGGCGTTACTCATGGGTCGGTAAGTTAGTCGACAAGTTGGAACTTCATGGGCCCTGCATCGGTCGGATCGTGCATGAAGCGAGACGGACGGACATTTGATCATCAGACGCTGGAGGCGATTCGCCTCATGGCGATTGAGCGGGTTCGTGAAGGCGAGCGGCCGGCAGACGTGATTGCCTCCTACGGATTCAATCGCACCACGATCTATAAATGGATAAACGCTGCCCTTAAACCGGGCGTGGGTATCAATGCGCTGCGCTCGACGCCGGCCACTGGCCGGCCCCCAACGCTGACGCCAGCCCAGGAGCGGCAGGTTTTCGCTGGGTCAATGGGCGCGATCCGCGCCAGTACGGGCTTGATTTCGGGTTGTGGACACGCGCAATCGTGGCGCAGTTGATTGAGAAGAAGTTTGGTGTGCGCCTGGGGACGACAGCGGTGGGAGCACTGCTGGCAAAACTTGGGCTGACGCCGCAGAAACCATTGCAACGGGCCTACCAACGCGACCCCGAAGCGATCGAGCGCTGGCAGCACGACACCTATCCAGCAATTGCCCGTCAGGCTAAGGCGCAGGGCGCGGAAGAGTTCTTCTGGGACGAGTCCGGCTTTCGCGCCGACACGGTGCATGGTAAGACCTGGGGTGTACGTGGCCAGACCCCTGTGGTGCAGCGCCCCGGTCAGCGCCAGTCGATCAGCGCGGCGTCGGCGGTCAATGCGAAGGGAGCCTTCTGGTTTTGCACCTACAAGGGAGCGCTCAACGCCGAGTTTTTCGTCGAATTGCTCAAGAAGATGATGCGGCATCGCAAGAAGCCGGTGCATCTGGTGCTCGACAGTCTGCCCGCGCACAAGAAGGCGCTGGTGCGCGAGTACGTTGACTCCACGCGCGGCAAGCTCACACTTCATTTCCTGCCGGGTTACGCCCCGGATCTGAATCCGGACGAATTGGTGTGGAGTCATGTCAAACGTACTGGCGCGGCAAGGCGGCCCCTGCAAAAGGGTGAAAAGCTGCAAGAGCGAATCGAGGCGCAGCTCGCGGATGTCCGGCAAAAGCCGTGTCTCGTTCGATCATTCTTCCAGGCTCCTTCTGTCGCCTATATTTCCGACTGCTGAGTAAGCGGCGGTTGGCACAGAATGACCTTCTGTAGGATGTCGCGAGCGCTCTTGGTCCAGATGAACGGCTTGGGGTTGGTGTTGTGGTGAGCGATGTACTCGTTGATGGCGTCGACCAGTTCCGGCACGCTGGTGAATACGCCGCGGCGAAGTCGCTCGGTTGTGATGTCACGAAAGAACCGCTTGACCATGTTCAGCCATGATGCGGAGGTGGGCGTGAAGTGCATGTTGAATCGCGGATGCTTGGCCAGGCAGTCCTGCACCGCAGGATGCTTGTGGGTGGCGTAGTTGTCTGCGATCAGATGCAGCGTTTTGTCCTTGGGCGTCTCGCGGTCGATCTTGCGCAGGAACTTCAGCCACTCGGTATGGCGGTGGCGCTGCTGGCACTGGGCGATGACCTGGCCATCGAGCACGTTGAGCGCGGCAAACAGCGTGGTCGTGCCGTTGCGCTTGTAGTCGTGCGTCATGGTGGCCGCACGCCCCTTCTTCAACGGCAAGCCGGGCTGCGTGCGATCCAGCGCCTGCACCTGGCTCTTCTCATCGCAGCACAGCACCAGCGCGTGCTCGGGTGGCGACATGTAGAGGCCGACGATGTCTTCGAGCTTCTCGACGAACTTCGGATCGCGCGACACCTTGAAGCCGCGCACGATGTGCGGCTTCAACCCGTGGGCGTGCCAATGGCGCATGACGGTGCTGGCGCTCACGCCCAATTCGGCGGCCATCTTGCGCGTGCTCCAGTGCGTGGCCGCAACGGGCTTGGTTTGAGTGGTCAGCTCCACCAGCCGCGCCGTGTCCACCTTCACCGGCGGCGCACCGCGCGGCAAGTCGCGTTCGATACCGGCCAGCCCCGATTGCGCATACCGCTCACGCCAACGCGAGACCTGCACGCGTCCGACTCCCAACTGCTCGGCGATGTCCTTGTTCTGCATTCCGTTGGCGGCCAGCAGCACAATGCGCGCGCGCTGCGCCAGCCTCACGCTCGTGAGCTTCGACCGAACCAGCCTCGTCAAATTGGTTCGCTCCTCGTCGGTCAACATGATCTCGGGGGCAACTCGCACTCACTCTCTCCACGCTGTGTCGCAGTGTGGGCATTGGAGACGCCGAATTCATATAAGTTCAATCAAGAACAGAACGCTACACTAGCGGCGCGGCCACAATGGCTGAAAGTGGCCGGGTGTATGAAGGATATGCACAAGCCGGCCTTGCTGACCAACAACCGGATGCACTGTGAGCTGCCCGCTCGCATTGACCGCAATGGCCTGGATGCGTATGCCAAGGCTGCGCGCGAGCCCCCACCCGGCCTCGTACATGTCGATGTCGCCATCCCTATCGGCCAGGCCCCTACGAAATAGCTCGCCCCGCAACCACTGCGCCTGCGCCTGGAGTTCGCTCGTCTGCTCCGTTGCCATCGCAGGCTCTCGCCTTATGTTGCGGCTGAGCTGAAGAGCTGTGTCTAGCAGGCAATTATTCTGCAGCCCGCTGGCGATCCCCATCTCAGCGTTTGATTGCGCCAGAAACTGTTCAAGACTGATGAGCAGGGGCCCCGAATTGAATTCGCCCAAGGATGGGGGAACGGGCACCTGAGCCGGCGAGGCACCCGCCAGGGGGGTCGTGCAGGCCGCTCAGCACGTCCGGTGCGCGCGGGGGGGCGGGGCCCCAGTTGCTGCGAACAGCATGGCCAGGATCGGGGGCCGGGTGTGTCACGGCAGGCGCGCTCCGCGTGGCACCGTGCGGCCCGTAGGGTTGCCCGGTGTCCAGGTCGGAGCTGCGTGCTTGATCCGCGGCTGCGCCGCGATACGGCTGGTTCATCGGGCCGCCAGGCCTCTCGTCGGCAATGGATGGTTCCGCATAGAGATCGAAGGACAGGATCATCTCGATGCCCTGCGGGGGCGCCACGCGGGCTGCCGCGTCGCGCAGGTCCTGCTCCAGCGTCCCGCGCGGCACCGCATCAGGCGACAGTTGGCGCAGCCTTTCGTAGGTCCGGTGACCCTTCTCCTTGGCCTTCAGGCTATCACGGGTGTGGAACTGGATTTCCCAGTCGGCGTCTTCGCCCTCAACGCGGGTGCGCACGTTCACATTCAGGCCAGCATAGCCGGTGCCCTCCCGGGTAAAGCTGTTGTTCACGCGCATGACCGTCATGCCGGCCCTTTGCAGACTGGTCAGGATCCTCCGGGCGTCCATGGCAAATCTCTCTGCACCGAGGATCACCTCATAGCGCAGACCATCGCGTACCCGCCTGGCGGCCTCCTGCGGTGTTTGCAGGCCCTGCTCGCGCTGTATCCGGGCAAGCTTCTCTTCAATGCTTTTCTTCTTCTTAAAGATAAACCTGCGCCAGCCGCCACCGTCCATGTCCGCGCGCAACTTCGCGCCGTGGTGCTCCAGCGCCTGCTGCAGCACAGGCCAGACCGCACCCTCGAGACGTTCAGCCTGGCTTCTGATCTGCTGGGCCAGTTGCGCAAGGGGGGCAGGCACGCGCGGCGTGGCTGACGCCTGGGGCCGCGGCTGCACCTTCAATACCGTTTCCGGCTCCCAGTCCACGATATCTTCCACCCCCGCAGGAACGGGTAATGCACGGAAGGCCTCGCGCGCTGGCCCGAGCAACTTCCAGATCTCGTCGCCGGAGGCGCCATCGAATCCACGTCGTTGCGCCTGCTTGTACAGGTCGTGGTACTTCTCCTTGCATCTGAACGTTTGCTCTGTATGAAACTGGATTTCCCATGCGATGCCGTTTGGCTCCTTCAGCGTGACGCTCACCGCCTGGAAAGGGCTGCGGCCCCGCAGGAAGTGATTCGTGCGCCGGATCAGAGTATGCGCCTTCGCGAGCTGCGCCATGATCTGGCGATAGTCCCCCATAAACGTATCCGCGGGCAGCACCACACTGTAGCGCAGCGCATCGTTGACCAGCGCGCTGGCCTGGGCCAGGGTCCGGGGCGGCACTCCACCAATCAGCCGGGCCAGCTTGTCCTGCAGCGAGCGCGGCGACTTCAGCCTGTTCTTCTGTTCGCCCGCCAGACCCGCCCGCGCGTGTCCGGGCTCACTGCACCCGTTCACGATGTCCTGCAGCCTCATCGTGATCCCCGGCTCGGCCAAACGGGCCCGTTCATTGAGCGCCAGCGCCTCTTGCTCAAGCGCCTCCCGGGAAACCTCCTGCGCCCGTTCGGCCGGCGTAGCCGGTACGCTGAGCAGCTCCGCCTGCTGCAGCGCCCGGACGGCGTCCTGCATGACACCCGCTGCCATCGTTGGCATCTGCCGCAGCGCAGCGTCTGCCCACTGTGGATCGAAGCGCCCGTGCCGTATTTCCGCCAACGTCGGCTTGCTGTACGGTACCCGACGCAGACGGTCGGGATACCGGCGTTCAGCCATTTCGCAACTCTCGATCACGCTTGTAAAGAGATCGGTGCCCGTGTCCGACTTCAGCGCGTCGGTGCCCACCTTTATGGCTATCGTAAACAGGTTGCGCATGGACAGCTCCGGCTCGCCCGGCACCAGCCCCGGCTGCCCCTCGGGGAACGCCGTACGCGACAGACGGCACACCGGGTAGTTGTCCAGCACCGCGTGCACACGCCCGGCCGTGTCGTCTGCCTGCTCATAGGCGCTCGCAAGTGCGGGGAACCCCTGCGCCAGCGCGGACGGAAGCTGCGGTGCCTGGACGCTGTCCCTGCCCAGCTGCATACACAGCTCATACAGCAGTTTCGCCGCCTCGCACGCTTGCGGCTCATGGGCTCGGTCAATCGCCTCATGCGCCTGCACCTGCAACTGCTGCAGCGCTGGTGCATCCTTGTCCCCCTGCAGCCGCCTGCGCAGTCCGTTGCGCAAATCACGCGCCACGCCGTCGTAGGTGCCGAACATCATGTTTCGCGCCATGGCCTCGCGCAGCTCATCTGGCTGCGCGAGAAAGCGCATGGCGAGCGTGGCGGCTTTACCCAGCAACGCGCCCCCCGCTGCTCGGCCATAATTTCGCGCGCCCGTCCCGCCTGGTAGCGGCCCCGTTCATCGATGGCCGGATGCGCAGTCTTGGGCGGCTTGAACGAGCGCTCCTCGCCCCGTCGCGCCTGGCGCGACTGCATGACGCGACCGATGTGGCCCACGAGAGCCGGATAGCCCGCATAGACGAACGCATCGTCCCCGTCCGTGTCCATGCTCCGCTTGCGCAGCTCCGCAATCGGGATTGCCCCAAGCCGCCCAGGCAGCAGCACGTCCTTGACCCGCAGGCTGCCCGTGCTGAACATCTGCTGCGGCAGCGTGTCGCGCTCGCGCCGGCTCTTCCAGCGCGACAGCGTCTTCAGGTCCTCCCGCGAACAGGCCAGGTGCAGCCCCTGGTGGTCCGGATCCGGCGACCAGTAGCCCGGCGGCGGGATGATCAGCATGCCCTTGCTGTGCAGCATGTCGGCGCCCGTGCCCGAATCCTCATCGAATCCCGTATAGCTGTACTGGATGGCGAAGCACTGGTCCAGAAACTGGGCCGTCACGTCCTCCTGATCGGGCGTAACGACCTGCGCGGCCGCAATGGGCAACAGGTTCTCCTTATCGTACGGCGGTTTGCCCACCAGCACATCGCCCTGCAACTGCGCAAAGCCCGGCAGCGGAATCGTCGGCAGATACAGCCTGTCGTCAGCCGAGGGGACCGCGCGGATGCGCCGCCCCTGGTAGCCGCCGCTGACGGCCAGTTGGTACAGCGTCAGGCAGTCCACCGCCTGCGATGCGTGCCGGTCCACCCCGTTCAGCCTGCGCTGCATCACCTCGCGCGCTTCGTCAAGCGCCGCCTCATCCCGCGGGAAATGCATCAGGGCCTGCGGTGGCAGCGTGTTAAATCCCGGCTGCTGCCCATCCACCAGCTTTTGCTGTGCCTCGTCGCCCCGTGCCTCCCTGACTGCCTCCCATGCCTCGATATGTTCGCGCACCACCGGAATGCGCATCGCCACGTCCCATCTCAGAAACCCGCAGCCGTCATTTGGACAGAGCGCGATGCGCTCGTGGTGTGGCCCTTGAAGCCTGAAGGGGTGCTGCGGCCCGGGCACGTCCTCAAACCAGCCCAGCCGCAACGTGCCCTCCACCACATGGTCAGGTGGCACCATCTCCATGAGCGCGCGTTGCATGCGCGACCAGTCCTCGCGCTGCGGCGCCAGCTTCTGCGCCAGTTCCATGAAGGCGCTGCCTGGGGCACTGTCGGCATACCGCACTGCCGGCAGCACCGAAGCAGACGCGCTGCGGCCGGCGGCGATGTCCCGGGCTGACTTCCGCCGCCCCCGTGTCAGGCGGCTGCCGCCAAACATGTCGAAGCGCCAAGGCTCGTCTTTGTACTGGAACGTGCGCGCGAGCATGAAGGCGCTTAACTCCCCAGGCAGCCGCACCTCGACCAGCGGCTGACCGGTCAGGCGTGAATAAAACGAATACGCAGGCTCCGCCCCGTCGGACGACGCGGCGGGCTCCAGCTCCCGTCCCGCAAGTCGACCGTGACATGCGTGGTGTCGCCCCCACTCGGTTCGGGTGGTACGACGTTTCCCACCACTGTGCGCAGGCTCTCGTGGCGCGCTGCCAGATCGAACCGGCGAGGAGGGTAACGCGTCGTGAGGGCCTCCAGATGCGCCGCGCTGGCCAGCCGCAGATCCAGCGCGTCCAGGATCGCATCATCCGCCTCGATCTGCGCAATCAAGTTCCAGCTCTTTTCCTGCAGATCCGTCTCGATGAGCGGGCGCGTCCTGTCCAGCGTCTGTCGCACCCACTGCTTCAGAGTCTCCTGGTGCGTCTTCACCGACTCGCGTTCGCCGCTGATGTAGCGCGGCTTCCACTGGTGGGCCACCACGCTGTATGCCTTGAGCACCTGATACAGTGACAGGGCCGGACAGCGCGTACCGCATGCTTCGTCACCCTCCTTCAGGCGCAGCCCGGCACGAGCGCCTGCCCCGCCCGGGGCTTGGCGCAGATACGCGTCGATCTTGTGTTCTACGACTGGCTTCAGCGCGTCGAACGTCTGCAGGGCGCGCACCCGGTGGCGCTGCAACTGCGGGCTGCGCGCCAGCGGCAGCAGCCCCATGCACAGGGTGCCCACACTCTCCAGCGGTTCTTCGCGCAGCCGTCCTTCTTGACACAGCGTCATGACACGCTCCAGCGCCGGCGTTGCGAGCGGCCGCAGCGCGTCGTGCATCCGCAGCTGGGCGAAAGCCTTGAGCAGCATACCCACGTGGCGGCCCTCGGCGCTGTCGAAGCGTTCCGGATACAACTCCAGGTGCACCGCTACCCCCATCAGTACATCGCGTGCGAGAACGGCGTTCCCGTCTTCGTCCCGGCCGAGCCGCGCCAGCGCGTTGGCAATCTGCCCGGTCTGGCCGAATTCGAACGTGCTCCACTCGAGCGGAGCCGAGCCCAGGCGTGCCGCCAGACACCACGCCGCTTCATGCAGGCCGCTTTCTTGCGGCCATCGGGACAGTGCGTGGAGGGTGCTGGCCACGGCCTGCGCGTCCATCGACTGGCGCAGCCGCGCATCCCCTCAGCCTCCGAGGTCAGGCGATCGGCCAGCACCAGCGCCGCGGCGCGGGCCTCGGCCTCGTCCGGCCACTTCGAGAGCGCATTGAGCGCGTTGGTTACGGCCTGCGCGTCCATCGACTGGCACAGCTGGGGTTCCGAGCTAACGCGCTCGGCCAGCCGCAGCGCCGCCTTACGAGCCTCTTCCTTGTCCGGCCACTTCGAAAGCGCATTGAGCGCGGTGGCCACGGCCCGCGCATCCATCGACTGGCGCAGCCGCGCATTGCCCTCAGCCTCCGAGGTCAGACGATCGGCAAGCGCCAGCGCCGCGTCGCGGCCTCGTCTTCGCCCGGCCACTTCGAGAGCGCGTTCAGGGCATTGGACACATGTTTCGCCTCCATCGACTGGCACAGCTGGGGTTCCGAGCTAACGCGCTCGGCCAGCCGCAGCGCCGCCTCACGAGCCTCTTCCTTGTCCGGCCACTTCGAAAGCGCATTGAGCGCGGTGGCCACGGCCCGCGCCTCCATCGACTGGCACAGCTGGGGTTCCGAGCTAACGCGCCCGGCCAGCCGCAGCGCGGCGTCGCGGGCCTTGGCCTGGTCCGGCCACTTCGAAAGCGCATTGAGCGCGGTGGCCACCTCCCGCGCATCCATCGACTGGCGCAGCCGCGCATTGCCCTCAGCCTCCGAGGTCAGACGATCGGCAAGCGCCAGCGCCGCGGCGCTTGCCTCGTCTTCGCCCGGCCACTTCGAGAGCGCGTTCAGGGCATTGGACACATGTTTCGCCTCCATCGACTGGCACAGCTGGGGTTCCGAGCTAACGCGCTCGGCCAGCCGCAGCGCCGCCTCACGAGCCTCTTCCTTGTCCGGCCACTTCGAAAGCGCATTGAGCGCGTTGGTCACCTCCCGCGCATCCATCGACTCGCGCAGCCGCGCATCGCCCTCAGCCTCCGAGGTCAGACGATCGGCAAGCGCCAGCGCCGCGGCGCTGGCCTCGTCCGCGTCCGGCCACTTCGAAAACGCGTTCAGGGCGTTGGCCACTGCCTGCGCGTCCATCGACTGGCACAGCTGGGGTTCCGAGCTAACGCGCTCGGCCAGCCGCAGCGCGGCGTCGCGGGCCTCGTCTTCGCCCGGCCACTTCGAGAGCGCATTGAGCGCGTTGGTCACGGCCCGCGCCTCCATCGACTGGCACAGCTGGGGTTCCGAGCTAACGCGCTCGGCCAGCCGCAGCGCGGCGTCGCGGGCCTCGTCTTCGCCCGGCCACTTCGAGAGCGCATTGAGCGCGTTGGCCACGGCCCGCGCCTCCATCGACTGGCACAGCTGGGGTTCCGAGCTAACGCGCCCGGCCAGCCGCAGCGCGGCGTCGCGGGCCTTGGCCTGGTCCGGCCACTTCGAGAGCGCATTGAGCGCGGTGGTCACCTCCCGCGCCTCCATCGACTCGCGCAGCCGCGCATCGCCCTCAGCCTCCGAGGTCAGACGATCGGCAAGCGCCAGCGCCGCGTCGCGGGCCTCGTCCGCGTCCGGCCACTTCGAAAACGCGTTCAGGGCGTTGGACACATGTTTCGCCTCCATCGACTGGCACAGCTGGGGTTCCGAGCTAACGCGCTCGGCCAGCCGCAGCGCGGCGTCGCGGGCCTTGGCCTGGTCCGGCCACTTCGAGAGCGCATTGAGCGCGTTGGCCACGTTCTGCCCGTCCATCGACTGGCACAGCTGGGGTTCCGAGCTAACGCGCTCGGCCAGCCGCAGCGCCGCCTCACGAGCCTCTTCCTTGTCCGGCCACTTCGAAAGCGCATTGAGCGCGTTGGTCACCTCCCGCGCATCCATCGACTCGCGCAGCCGCGCATCGCCCTCAGCCTCCGAGGTCAGACGATCGGCAAGCGCCAGCGCCGCGTCGCGGGCCTCGTCCGCGTCCGGCCACTTCGAAAACGCGTTCAGGGCGTTGGCCACTGCCAGCGCATCCATCGACTGGCGCAGCCGCGGGTCCGATGCGAGGCGACCGGCCAGCCGCAGCGCCGCGTCGCGGGCCTCGACCTCGCCCGGCCACTTCGATAAAGCGTTCAGGGCGTTGGCCACTGCCTGCGCCTCCATCGACTGGCACAGCTGGGGTTCCGAGCTAACGCGCTCGGCCAGCCGCAGCGCCGCCTTACGAGCCTCTTCCTTGTCCGGCCACTTCGAGAGCGCGTTCAGGGCATTGGCCACATGTTTCGCCTCCATCGACTGGCACAGCTGGGGTTCCGAGCTAACGCGCTCGGCCAGCCGCAGCGCCGCCTCACGAGCCTCTTCCTTGTCCGGCCACTTCGAAAGCGCATTGAGCGCGTTGGTCACCTCCCGCGCATCCATCGACTCGCGCAGCCGCGCATCGCCCTCAGCCTCCGAGGTCAGACGATCGGCAAGCGCCAGCGCCGCGGCGCTTGCCTCGTCCGCGTCCGGCCACTTCGAAAACGCGTTCAGGGCGTTGGCCACTGCCTGCGCCTCCATCGACTGGCACAGCTGGGGTTCCGAGCTAACGCGCTCGGCCAGCCGCAGCGCGGCGTCGCGGGCCTTGGCCTGGTCCGGCCACTTCGAGAGCGCGTTCAGGGCATTGGACACATGTTTCGCCTCCATCGACTGGCACAGCTTGGGTTCCGAGCTAACGCGCTCGGCCAGCCGCAGCGCGGCGTCGCGGGCCTTGGCCTGGTCCGGCCACTTCGAGAGCGCATTGAGCGCGTTGGCCACGGCCCACGCCTCCATCGACTGGCACAGCTTGGGTTCCGAGCTAACGCGCTCGGCCAGCCGCAGCGCGGCGTCGCGGGCCTTGGCCTGGTCCGGCCACTTCGAGAGCGCATTGAGCGCGGTGGCCACGGCCCGCGCCTCCATCGACTGGCACAGCTGGGGTTCCGATGTGAGGCGCCGGGCCAGGCACCGTACCGCCTCGCTGGCCCGATGCGACGCCGGCCACTTTGAGAATGCATTGAGCGCGTTGGCAACATGCGGTGCGTCCATCCGCTGGCGCAGCTTTGCGTCCGATGTCACGCGTTCGGCCAGCCGCAGCGCCGCCTGACGCGCATCGGCTTCGTCAGGCCACTTCGAGAGAGCGTTGAGCGCGTTGGCCACCGCCTGCGCATTCATCGACTCGCGCAGCGGCGCGTCTGCCGCAACGCGCCTGGCCAGCTCCAGTGCGTTCTCCCTGACCCTGCCATCGTCCGACCACTTGCTCAGGGCATTGAGCAGATTTGACATATCCTGTGCGTTCAGCCCCGGGATCAGACCACGCAATCGAAGATGCCTGACAAGACCGGACACCGCATCGCAGCACGCCGGGCGCTCCGGCGCCTTGGACAGCGCATTGCACAGCATGGCGGCTTGCCGTCCGTTCAGCCTGTGCAGCGCGCCCGGCCTCAGCAGTTCGGTCGCGATGCTTCGCAGCGCTAGCCGGCAGATCTCGCTGTCGGCATGCTTGCTAAGCTTGTTGGCAAGATGCACATAGCTTGCAGCCGGCGCGCCCCGGCACCAGTCGGTGTCCACAAGATAGTGCGCCGCCAGTTCAACCGCCTCGCGAACGTCGTTGGCCCGCGCAGGCGGTATGTTCCTGACCTTGTTCCTGACCTGCAGTTTCTGCAAATACAAGTCCAGGAAGTGCAGGTTGTCGCCGGCATAGTCTGGGCGCAGAAAGACCAGTGCCTGCCCGTAGCCGTTGCGCTGTGCCAGCACGTTCTCCCTTGCCATCCGGATGGCAAGTTCAGGGAAATCGGCATCCTTCGCGTTGCCGGAAAGCACTTGCTGCTGCGCATACCGTTGGTTCCTGAGCTGCCGGCCGAACTCACGTTCAGGATACGTCAGGACTCTCCCCAGATTCCGGCTGCGGCGCTGTGGTTCGCTCGGCTCGATGCGCATCCTCGAGTGGTGCCTTTCATCCAGCGCTTCAATCGCATCGCGGGCCGGTCGCTTGCGCGATGGCGCCGCCGCGGCGATCTGATACCTCTCCATCCCGCTTGCAGCAAGGGTTGACCGCAGCTGCTGGTCCGGCAGGTTGCGCGTGCTGGGCGGCCACGACGACTGGGCCCTGCGGGGTGCATCGTCCGCTGCTCGGTCTGACACAGGCCTCCCGCTACTCGGCAAAGCGCGCAACGGATGTCCGGCAGTATCCTCGTCCCCCTGTGGCCGTGAAGCGAATGCCCTTTGCCGTTGAGGTCCGGAATAAGGCTGCATCCTGCGCTGCTGGCGACGCGCTGCCAGGTCTTCCCGCCGCGGCAACGTGTCAAGGACCGTGTCTGTCCTCCGGGACGCAGGTTCGGGCCGCGAAGTCGGGGACTGTCCGGGCGCAGCCTCGTCAATCTTCTGATCGCCACCAGCGTCCGGACTCGCCGGGCTGCCAATTCTCATAGCTATGCCCCTTCTCCAGTAGTTACCTGGCAGGCTGTTAAAATAGCTCCGGCCGTTGTCATCGGATCGGGCGGGTAGACCGTTGAAACAAGCGGCTATGTCGGGATAGTGGAATCAGGACGAGTAAGCCCCAGCTCAACAGCCATTACGGGGGACAATCCGGACTCTTGAGGAAACAAGACGGGCGCATCTCATGCTGGCGGTGTCGATCAAGAGCGGAGATGGACAAGCACAGCTGGGATATCGCATTGGAGTGTTTGGCATCTTGCCAGCGTCATACTGAGGGCGTCGCGACGACGCTGCAAGATGCCATCGGTGGACGTCGTTTTGGCACGCAGGCAAGAAGGTGTCCTGATTCTCGATAACCTGAGAGAGAATCACAGCAAGCCGTCACCTCGCGTGCACCGGCTCGCACCGAACTGCAACTTCAAGGCTTTGTCGTGGGTCTGCACAGTGTTCAGAGACAGCCGAGCGTATTCGATGTTACTTTCAGCATCATTCGGTGAAAAATTCGACCGCTTTACCAGTGCCTCGACGGCGCTGTACAGGCACTTCTCTTGTCGTGTTATGTTGCAACAACTCAGCAAGGCGTGCGCTTGCTCTGCCGTGCCCGGGGTCTGGCAGGGTCGCCAGTATAGGGGTCTTCCTCCAAATGAAAGTTGTTCCCAACGCCGATCGTTCGCACCACCGCCGGCTGGTCAGCGTCGGCAAACATGGCAAACTCCTTCGCCATCTCTCGATCAGATGACAAGTAGTGGTGTTCGCCCGAAGCAGTCACACCAGAGCTACTGAAATTCATCAGGAAATTTGCGCTTCCGCCATCTGTGGCTCCACTCCCTTTACGCTCGTTCACGAAGCCATTTCTGCGAAGAGATGACACGTGTTCGCGCTTGGTTCCATGCCAAAGAACGCTCTCCTGATAGACCCGTTTGGCAAATGGCACCAGACCATTCAAGGTCTCATTTGAATATGGTGATCGCGAAGATCCAGGCTTAGCTCTTTTCGCCTCAACGTCCGACTCATACCCATCGGAACCATAGTCGCTTGAAGCTCGCGCTCCACCACGCTTAAAAATGCAGCCGCCCATGACAATTGAATACCGGTAGTGAATTTCCTCGACTGTACGGACCTACAGCGTCAACGTCGCTCGATCACCGCGAAAAAATGTGCGCTGACGCGAAACGGATCAATGCCGTTTCATGCGGGAATGCGACGGTTCGGGAGCTAAAGTCGAAAGTGGTGTACGGGCGGGGAATTTGAGGCGCGGAGTAGAGGGCGGTGGAGCTTTCCGCTGAGAATCTGATTGTCGAGATCGGAAACCAGCACACAAGAAAACTCCACCATGAGCAAGGATAAATGTAAAGAAGCAGTCGGTCTATCGGAAATCGGGCTTGGGCTCGAGGAGCTGATCAGGCGCGGGGCCCGGCGGGTCATCCAGGAGGCGATTGAAGTGGAGCTGGCAGAGCTGCTTGAGCAGTTCAGTAACGTCAAGACCTTGAGCGGCCAGCGCGCCGTGGTTCGCAATGGCTACCTCCCGGAGCGAGAGGTGCTGACGGGTGCCGGACCGATTGCCGTGAAGGTGCCCAAGGTGCGCGACCGGTCCGGGTCTGGCGTGAAGTTCAACTCGGCGATCGTGCCGCCATATGTGAGGAAGTCACCACGGGTGAGTGCGGCGCTGCCCTGGCTGTATCTGAAGGGAATCTCGACAGGCGACATGAGCGAGGCGCTGTCGGTGCTGCTGGGCGAAGATGCCAAAGGGCTATCGGCCAACGTGGTGAGCCGATTGAAGGCGCAGTGGGCAGACGAGCATGCACGCTGGAATCAGCGTGATCTGTCGGCGGCGCGCTATGGAACGTGCTCGAAATAACTTCCCGCTATGCGGCGTTCCGTGAGCGGATGCTGTAGTTCCACGCAGGCAAGGTTGAGTCGTACTCGATGTTCAGTGAAGCACGGACGCAACGAGTGACTGTCCGTCCGGCTTCATAGACTCCGTCAAGAATGTCAGCAGTAACTTTCAGTCCGGTTTTTGTGCAGGCTTTTTCGATCAGTTCACGAACCAGACTAACGCTGCTGAAGACTACGCCAGCACAGGCTCGCGTAATGTGTGGAAACACGCGGTGCTCGATCGGATTATGTTTCGAGCAGTATGGGGCGTAGTGGGCCACCCGGATTTCCAGTCCGAGCCGGTCTGCCAGATCTTGCAGATCCGCTTTGAAAAGCCACGAATCACTTGGGTTGCTACCTCCGCCATCGCACAGTAGCAGTAACCGTGTGGCTTGGGGATAATCGGCGCGACCCTGTTTTTCCCACCAGTGCGCTACGCTGTCGCAGGCAAACTGCGTCGTGTCACGGCTCACCCCGATGTTCACATGTGCCTTGTTCAGCCCGATGTCGTACAGCCCATGCGGGATGACCTTGCCTTCGCTGTAGCTCGGAAAATCATGGTCGAGGACTTCAAGCTGCTCGCGCGTGTAGAGCTTGCCGTCGCGATAGAAATTGCCCAGCATCTCCTTCTTCTTCGTATCGATGCTGAGGACAGGCTGGTCGTCTTCGAGATATTCCGCCTTGAGTTGCGTAATACGCTGAAATTGTACGTCGCGTTGTGCGTGGGACTTGAACGACTTCTTTTTCTGTGATTGCCGCCGGGAAAAACCGTTGCGCTTTAGCAGCTGCCGGACCGTTCGCACGCTCACCCGTTCGCCTACTTGCTGCGTCATCGCCTGTGCGATTTCGCGTGGCTTCAGATCCGTCCAGATGATGCCGTGTTGTGGATTACCCGCCGTATGCTCTCGCACCACATCTAGGGAAAGGCTGATTTAATCGACGAGAGTGTCGACGTTGAGCAGCTGTGAAGCGTTGATAGACTAAGGACGACCAGCGAGCTACGCCGATGCAACAAATCAGTTTTGCTAGTGCCGAGTATCTGGGAAAGAAGCGCGTTACGCGGCGCGAGAAATTTCTGGGTGAGATGGAGCAGGTGGTGCCCTGGGCTCGATTGCTGGAGGCACTGGAGCCGTACTACCCCAAGGGCAAACGAGGGCGCCCGCCCATTGGCCTGGAACGCATGCTGCGGCTGTACTTTGTGCAGCAGTGGTATGGCTTGTCCGACGAGGCCCTTGAAGATGCCGTCAGCGACAGCGCGGCCATCCGCAATTTTGTCGGTGTTGACTTGGGACATGAGGAAGCGCCGGACGCCACCACGGTGCTCAAGTTTCGCCGCCTGCTCGAGAAGCACAAGCTTACCGCCGTGCTGTTTGAGCAGATCAACGCCCACCTGCGCGAGCGAGGCCTGATGATGCGCGAGGGCACGATGGTGGACGCCACCATCATCAATGCGCCGACTTCGACAAAGAACCGAGACAAGGCGCGTGACCCTGAAATGCATCAAACGAAGAAGCGCAATCAGTGGTACCACGGCATGAAGGCGCATGTGGGTGCCGATGCTGAATCGGGCTTGGTGCACAGCACTCACTACACCGCGGCCAACGAGTCTGACGTGGCGCACACCCATGAGGTGCTGCACGGGCAAGAGGATGACGTCATTCTTGATGCGGGCTACACCGGCGTGCACAGGCGCGACGAGATCTTGAAGGCGCAAGCAGAGGGCGCCATCAAGGCGGATGTTCGGTGGTCGGTGGCTATGAAGCGCTCCAGGCTCAAGGGCATGACCGAAGGGCCGCTGAAGCAATTGACGCAGGCCTTGGAGAAGGTCAAGGCGCAAATTCGTGCCCGGGTTGAACATCCGTTTCATGTGGTGAAGAATCTGTTCAAGCACAAGAAGGCTCGCTACAGGGGATTGGCCAAAAACGGTGCGCAGTGCGACACCTTGTTTGCGCTGGCCAATCTGGTGATTGCAAAGAAAGCGTTGCTGCAATCAATGGACAATTCCGTCTGCAAGGCGGCATAAGGCGTGAAACCCGGGGCAAAAGCCCCAAAAAATGAAAATTTCCAACTGGCAAGCCGTCAAATCTGCTGTTGGTTGACAAAAAATCGGCATCACACTGGCAACGCTGCGCGCTGACGCTTTGTTCAGCGATTCCCTAGAAATACCGCGTTCCACTCCGGATGGTCCGTTAACCTGGATTTACGCCCCTTTTTTTCGGATCCGCTCTCCAACCGGATCCAGCTCTTCTTCCAGGTCCTTTAGCCCTTGTCTAATTGTTTTCGGGTCCATTTCAAACAGTTTCGCAATATATTCGAAACCGCCATGGCCCAGCTTGTCCGCCTCCACAGCCGCATACCGCCGTCGGTCCTTCTCCGACAAGCGCGCGTACAGCCGCTTCATCCGCGTTTCAACCTCAGCCCGGTAACCAGCCTGCATCGTTTGTCCTCCAGAGGCATCACATCTTACCCGCGTCGCTTTGCGCACGCCAGGTCCACTTCGGGAAGTTATTTCTCACTCGTTCCTATGTGTATTGGTGGGTGGACGGCATCCACACGGGTCTGCGCAGCGAGGGCTCGGACGGGCAATGCCTGCTGGTGATCATCGGCGTCACGCCCGACGGCAGGAAGGAGCGCGTGGCGATCGGTGACGGCTATCGGGAATCGAAGGCATCGTGGGCGGAAGTACTGTTGGATCTGAAATCCCGCGGCCTGCAGGCTGGCCCGCTGGCGGCGGTCGGCGATGGCGCCATGGGATTCTGGGCTGCCCTGGAGGAGGTGTTCCCAGCCACGCGCGCCCAGCGTTGCTGGTTCCACAAGATGGGCAATGTCCTGAACGCCTTGCCAAAATCCCAGCACGGCCGCGCCAAGGCAGATCTGCAGGCGATTTGGATGGCGGCCACCCGCGCAGATGCCTTTGCTGCCTTCGATCGCTTTGTGACGATCTACGGTGCCAAGTACCCCAAGGCCGCCGGCGTGCTCACCAAAGATCGAGACACCCTGTTGACGTTCTACGACTTCCCGGCCGAGCACTGGCAGCACATTCGCACGACGAACGCGATTGAGTCGACCTTCGCGACTGTGCGTCACCGCACGACGCGCACGCGAAATTGTGTGTCACGAGCGACCTTCCTTGGCTTGGCCTTCAAGCTGATCGAGGAAGCCGAGAAAACCTGGCGCCGCATCAACGGTGCCGAACATATCGAACAGCTCCTGAAGGGCATCCCCTTCAAGGACGGTGCGCCGGCGCAAGACAATCCGCCGGATCAGCAGAAACTCGTCGCCTGACGACCGGCCACGATCAACCTTCGTACACCAGATTTGACTTTATCTCCAGACCCGACCGTTGCGACCCAATTCACAGCACGATACAGTAGCCGCCGCGACAGACGTAATTTCGAGGTCATGAAATTACAGATTGGCCACCGCTCATCTGCTGCTGTCGCATGCCAGGCCGGAAGGCGCCTCAGGTTTCCAAGTCCGGTTCCTATACCTTGGAAGCGGGCTTTTGGTGAGCGTATATCAACGCGTTCGCTTCGTGTCGGGGAAAAATGGCTGGCAGACCGCTCCCCGCCACAAGCAGGGTCTGCAAGAGTTTTCATAAGGGTTTATACTACGTCCGTCTCCTCCCTTTCTCCTCAAGGGATTCGTGCCCGCCATTGCAGCGGGCTTTCTTTTGCTTGCGCTCCAAGGCGCCGTGGGGCCTGGCGCTGCCTGGCCGCCTACATGCACAGGCGCATTGCGCTCGCTGTCGGCAGGAAGGCTTTTTCCAGCGTGGAAGCAAGGCGGTAGGTAACGTTTGCGCCCAGGCGAGTCCAGGTCGTCAAAACGGAAACGAACCAAGTCCATCTGCCTCAGCGCTTGCCTCCGGAAGTGGACAGCCCGCCAGCTTCACGCAGGCAGCGTGAGCTGCTGGACTGATCAGACGCTCTCCGACTCAAGACACCCTACAACGAGCGCGTGGCGCGCTCGTCAGCATCCGCCGTGTCCGCGGGCCTGTGCCGATTCTGCAGGCGGTGATGCATCGTCTCGCAGCGGATCAACATCATCGCCGCAGGTTCCTCATCCGCGCCGGCTAAGTCAGCTTCCGCGGCGACTTGCAGATAGATTTGCCGTGAGACGGCGGCGATGATCACAATGATGGCGCCGACGCCGAGCGCTCGCACGGCGATGCAGAGGTATTGCGCCATGGCGAAATTACACTGTATAAGCAAGAGGCATGGGCAGTGAGCCTACACGAGGCTGTCTCGCGACGATGTCACGCCTTTGCAGGAACGTCCGTTTTGCAGCGGCGGTGAGCTTGTGCGTTACGTGACACCGCATGGCGGTGCTGAAAAGTATGTCCCGAAAATCGATCGAAGCCTTACCGAGCGGCCACTACTGGGCCGTGCCTCATGCGCCCTTCCCGCTGGACGCTGGCAATGGTCATGATGAGGTGTTTCCCGGCGCCCATTGCATCAGCGACGGCAAGTGGGTCACCTTTTACAAGAACGGCGAGGAAGTCTGGGCGTGCAATGCCCTGTATGCTGCCGCGCATTTCGATTTTTCTGCCGTGTCTAACGCCTGCGCGTCGCCTCTCAGCTGAGGGCGCCAGCGGTCCGATAGACATCTGGCCGCCCCTGCGCATCAAACATAACGCCCCGGCAACAGCTGCAGTGCGGGCGTTATGTTCAGTACCAGCATGATAGTCACGGCTAGGGCTTAGAGCCGTCGCTTTGCAGATCGGCTCAACGCTCTATCAACGTCGTCAGTGAGTGGCTGGAACAGGTCAAGAATGACGGTGAGCGGACGCTGGAACTTCGTCGGAGCGTTCTGTTTGAGCAACTACAGAACATCCTCCATCAGGCAGGCTGCATTTCGCGTTACTTCTTCCCGGGTGGTCGGGCACCTAGTGCAATGTTCCATTCTGTTTGGAACTTAAGCGGCGGTTGGCACGAATGACCTTCTGTAGGATGTCGCGAGCGCTCTTGGTCCAGATGAACGGCTTGGGGTTGGTGTTGTGGTGAGCGATGTACTCGTTGATGGCGTCGACCAGTTCCGGCACGCTGGTGAATACGCCGCGGCGAAGTCGCTCGGTTGTGATGTCACGAAAGAACCGCTCGACCGTGTTCAGCCATGATGCGGAGGTGGGCGTGAAGTGCATGTTGAATCGCGGATGCTTGGCCAGGCAGTCCTGCACCGCAGGATGCTTGTGGGTGGCGTAGTTGTCTGCGATCAGATGCAGCGTTTTGTCCTTGGGCGTCTCGCGGTCGATCTTGCGCAGGAACTTCAGCCACTCGGTATGGCGGTGGCGCTGCTGGCACTGGGCGATGACCTGGCCATCGAGCACGTTGAGCGCGGCAAACAGCGTGGTCGTGCCGTTGCGCTTGTAGTCGTGCGTCATGGTGGCCGCACGCCCCTTCTTCAACGGCAAGCCGGGCTGCGTGCGATCCAGCGCCTGCACCTGGCTCTTCTCATCGCAGCACAGCACCAGCGCGTGCTCGGGTGGCGACATGTAGAGGCCGACGATGTCTTCGAGCTTCTCGACGAACTTCGGATCGCGCGACACCTTGAAGCCGCGCACGATGTGCGGCTTCAACCCGTGGGCGTGCCAATGGCGCATGACGGTGCTGGCGCTCACGCCCAATTCGGCGGCCATCTTGCGCGTGCTCCAGTGCGTGGCCGCAACGGGCTTGGTTTGAGTGGTCAGCTCCACCAGCCGCGCCGTGTCCACCTTCACCGGCGGCGCACCGCGCGGCAAGTCGCGTTCGATACCGGCCAGCCCCGATTGCGCATACCGCTCACGCCAACGCGAGACCTGCACGCGTCCGACTCCCAACTGCTCGGCGATGTCCTTGTTCTGCATTCCGTTGGCGGCCAGCAGCACAATGCGCGCGCGCTGCGCCAGCCTCACGCTCGTGAGCTTCGACCGAACCAGCCTCGTCAAATTGGTTCGCTCCTCGTCGGTCAACATGATCTCGGGGGCAACTCGCACTCACTCTCTCCACGCTGTGTCGCAGTGTGGGCATTGGAGACGCCGAATTCATATAAGTTCGATCAAGAACAGAACGCTACACTAGGTCAGCGCGCCATCTTCGCACTCGGACCGGATGTCCGCGCCAGGCTCAACAGCCTCTACATGACGATCTTCTTCATCGGCGGTGCGTTGGGTTCAGCAGTAGGCGGCTGGGCTTACGTGCGCGGCGGCTGGGCGTGGATCTCCGGGCTTGGATTCACTTTACCGCTATTGGTGCTGGCGTACTGGATGACGGAACGAAGAGTCTACAGATAGCAACATTATTCTCCGGGTGCCTAAACGTGCTTTATTTTCCGTTTTCTGAAGCGACCCCGATAGAACTGGCTTCCACTACAACCCAGATGTACTCGGCTTGGCAAGGGACAAGGACTGCAAGACGCCGAACGATTGGTTGAAGCTCGCCGAGCCGTCGCATTCCCGCATGAAACGGCATTGATCCGTTTCGCGTCAGCGCACATTTTTTCGCGGTGATCGAGCGACGTTGACGCTGTAGGTCCGTACAGTCGAGGAAATTCACTACCGGTATTCAATTGTCATGGGCGGCTGCATTTCTAAGCGTGGTGGAGCGCGAGCTTCAAGTGACTATGGTTCCGATGGGTATGAGTCGGACGTTGAGGCGAAAAGAGCTAAGCCTGGATCTTCGCGATCACCATATTCAAATGAGACCTTGAATGGTCTGGTGCCATTTGCCAAACGGGTCTATCAGGAGAGCGTTCTTTGGCATGGAACCAAGCGCGAACACGTGTCATCTCTTCGCAGAAATGGCTTCGTGAACGAGCGTAAAGGGAGTGGAGCCACAGATGGCGGAAGCGCAAATTTCCTGATGAATTTCAGTAGCTCTGGTGTGACTGCTTCGGGCGAACACCACTACTTGTCATCTGATCGAGAGATGGCGAAGGAGTTTGCCATGTTTGCCGACGCTGACCAGCCGGCGGTGGTGCGAACGATCGGCGTTGGGAACAACTTTCATTTGGAGGAAGACCCCTATACTGGCGACCCTGCCAGACCCCGGGCACGGCAGAGCAAGCGCACGCCTTGCTGAGTTGTTGCAACATAACACGACAAGAGAAGTGCCTGTACAGCGCCGTCGAGGCACTGGTAAAGCGGTCGAATTTTTCACCGAATGATGCTGAAAGTAACATCGAATACGCTCGGCTGTCTCTGAACACTGTGCAGACCCACGACAAAGCCTTGAAGTTGCAGTTCGGTGCGAGCCGGTGCATGCGAGGTGACGGCTTGCTGTGATTCACCCTCAGGTTATCGAGAATCAGGACACCTTCTTGCCTGCGTGCCAAAACGACGTCCACCGATGGCATCTTGCAGCGTCGTCGCGACGCCCTCAGTATGACGCTGGCAAGATGCCAAACACTCCAATGCGATATCCCAGCTGTGCTTGTCCATCTCCGCTCTTGATCGACACCGCCAGCATGAGATGCGCCCGTCTTGTTTCCTCAAGAGTCCGGATTGTCCCCCCGTAATGGCTGTTGAGCTGGGGCTTACTCGTCCTAATTCCACTATCCCGACATAGGCCTCTTGTTTCAACGGTCTACCCGCCCGATCCGATGACAACGGCGGAAGCTATTACAACGGCCTGCGAGGTAACTACTGGAGAAGGGGCATAGCTATGAGAATTGGCAGCCCGGCGAGTCCGGACGCTGGTGGCGATCAGAAGATTGACGAGGCTGCACCCGGACAGTCCCCGACTTCGCGGCCCGAACCTGCGTCCCGGAGGACAGACACGGTCCTTGACGCGTTGCCGCGGCGGGAAGGCCTGGCAGCGCGTCGCCAGCAGCGCAGGATGCAGCCTTATTCCGGACCTCAACGGCAAAGGGCATTCGCTTCACGGCCACAGGGGGACGAGGATACTGCCGGACATCCGTTGCGCGCTTTGCCGAGTAGCGGGAGGCCTGTGTCAGACCGAGCAGCGGACGATGCACCCCGCAGGGCCCAGTCGTCGTGGCCGCCCAGCACGCGCAACCTGCCGGACCAGCAGCTGCGGTCAACCCTTGCTGCAAGCGGGATGGAGAGGTATCAGATCGCCGCGGCGGCGCCATCGCGCAAGCGACCGGCCCGCGATGCGATTGAAGCGCTGGATGAAAGGCACCACTCGAGGATGCGCATCGAGCCGAGCGAACCACAGCGCCGCAGCCGGAATCTGGGGAGAGTCCTGACGTATCCTGAACGTGAGTTCGGCCGGCAGCTCAGGAACCAACGGTATGCGCAGCAGCAAGTGCTTTCCGGCAACGCGAAGGATGCCGATTTCCCTGAACTTGCCATCCGGATGGCAAGGGAGAACGTGCTGGCACAGCGCAACGGCTACGGGCAGGCACTGGTCTTTCTGCGCCCAGACTATGCCGGCGACAACCTGCACTTCCTGAACTGGTATTTGCAGAAACTGCAGGTCAGGAACAAGGTCAGGAACATACCGCCTGCGCGGGCCAACGACGTTCGCGAGGCGGTTGAACTGGCGGCGCACTATCTTGTGGACACCGACTGGTGCCGGGGCGCGCCGGCTGCAAGCTACGTGCATTTCGCCAACAAGCTTAGCAAGCATGCCGACAGCGAGATCTGCCGGCTAGCGCTGCGAAGCATCGCGACCGAACTGCTGAGGCCGGGCGCGCTGCACAGGCTGAACGGACGGCAAGCCGCCATGCTGTGCAATGCGCTGTCCAAGGCGCCGGAGCGCCCGGCGTGCTGCGATGCGGTGTCCGGTCTTGTCAGGCATCTTCGATTGCGTGGTCTGATCCCGACGCTGAACGCACAGGATATGTCAAATCTGCTCAATGCCCTGAGCAAGTGGTCGGACGATGGCAGGGTCGGGGAGAACGCACTGGAGCTGGCCAGGCGCGTTGCGGCAGACGCGCCGCTGCGCGAGTCGATGAATGCGCTGGGGGTGGCCATCACGGTCAACGCTCTCTCGAAGTGGCCTGACGAAGCCGATGCGCGTCAGGCGGCGCTGCGGCTGGCCGAACGCGTGACATCGGACGCAAAGCTGCGCCAGCGGATGGACGCACCGCATGTTGCCAACGCGCTCAATGCATTCTCAAAGTGGCCGGCGTCGCATCGGGCCAGCGAGGCGGTACGGTGCCTGGCCCGGCGCCTCACATCGGAACCCCAGCTGTGCCAGTCGATGGAGGCGCGGGAGGTGACCACCGCGCTCAATGCGCTTTCGAAGTGGCCGGACCAGGCCAAGGCCCGCGACGCCGCGCTGCGGCTGGCCGAGCGCGTTAGCTCGGAACCCCAGCTGTGCCAGTCGATGGAGGCGAAACATGTGTCCAATGCCCTGAACGCGCTCTCGAAGTGGCCGGACGCGGACGAGGCCAGCGCCGCGGCGCTGGCGCTTGCCGATCGTCTGACCTCGGAGGCTGAGGGCAATGCGCGGCTGCGCGAGTCGATGGATGCGCGGGAGGTGACCAACGCGCTCAATGCGCTTTCGAAGTGGCCGGACCAGGCCAAGGCCCGCGACGCCGCGCTGCGGCTGGCCGAGCGCGTTAGCTCGGAACCCCAGCTGTGCCAGTCGATGGAGGCGAAACATGTGTCCAACGCCCTGAACGCGTTTTCGAAGTGGCCGGACGCGGACGAGGCCAGCGCCGCGGCGCTGGCGCTTGCCGATCGTCTGACCTCGGAGGCTGAGGGCAATGCGCGGCTGCGCCAGTCGATGGATGCGCGGGAGGTGGCCACCGCGCTCAATGCGCTTTCGAAGTGGCCGGACAAGGAAGAGGCTCGTAAGGCGGCGCTGCGGCTGGCCGAGCGCGTTAGCTCGGAACCCCAGCTGTGCCAGTCGATGGAGGCGAAACATGTGGCCAACGCCCTGAACGCGCTCTCGAAGTGGCCGGACGCGGACGAGGCCCGCGACGCGGCGCTGGTACTGGCCGATCGCCTGACCTCGGAGGCTGAGGGCAATGCGCGGCTGCGCCAGTCGATGGGCGCGCAGGCCGTGGCCAGCACCCTCCACGCACTGTCCCGATGGCCGCAAGAAAGCGGCCTGCATGAAGCGGCGTGGTGTCTGGCGGCACGCCTGGGCTGGGCTCCGCTCGAGTGGAGCACGTTCGAATTCGGCCAGACCGGGCAGATTGCCAACGCGCTGGCGCGGCTCGGCCGGGACGAAGACGGGAACGCCGTTCTCGCACGCGATGTACTGATGGGGGTAGCGGTGCACCTGGAGCTGTACCCGGAACGCTTCGACAGCGCCGAGGGCCGCCACGTGGGTATGCTGCTCAAGGCTTTCGCCCAGCTGCGGATGCACGACGCGCTGCGGCTGCTCGCAACGCCGGCGCTGGAGCGTGTCATGACGCTGTGTCAAGAAGGACGGCTGCGCGAAGAACCGCTGGAGAGTGTGGGCACCCTGTGCATGGGGCTGCTGCCGCTGGCGCGCAGCCCGCAGTTGCAGCGCCACCGGGTGCGCGCCCTGCAGACGTTCGACGCGCTGAAGCCAGTCGTAGAACACAAGATCGACGCGTATCTGCGCCAAGCCCCGGGCGGGGCAGGCGCTCGTGCCGGGCTGCGCCTGAAGGAGGGTGACGAAGCATGCGGCACGCGCTGTCCGGCCCTGTCACTGTATCAGGTGCTCAAGGCATACAGCGTGGTGGCCCACCAGTGGAAGCCGCGCTACATCAGCGGCGAACGCGAGTCGGTGAAGACGCACCAGGAGACTCTGAAGCAGTGGGTGCGACAGACGCTGGACAGGACGCGCCCGCTCATCGAGACGGATCTGCAGGAAAAGAGCTGGAACTTGATTGCGCAGATCGAGGCGGATGATGCGATCCTGGACGCGCTGGATCTGCGGCTGGCCAGCGCGGCGCATCTGGAGGCCCTCACGACGCGTTACCCTCCTCGCCGGTTCGATCTGGCAGCGCGCCACGAGAGCCTGCGCACAGCGGTGGGAAACGTCGTACCACCCGAACCGAGTGGGGGCGACACCACGCATGTCACGGTCGACTTGCGGGGACGGGAGCTGGAGCCCGCCGCGTCGTCCGACGGGGCGGAGCCTGCGTATTCGTTTTATTCACGCCTGACCGGTCAGCCGCTGGTCGAGGTGCGGCTGCCTGGGGAGTTAAGCGCCTTCATGCTCGCGCGCACGTTCCAGTACAAAGACGAGCCTTGGCGCTTCGACATGTTTGGCGGCAGCCGCCTGACACGGGGGCGGCGGAAGTCAGCCCGGGACATCGCCGCCGGCCGCAGCGCGTCTGCTTCGGTGCTGCCGGCAGTGCGGTATGCCGACAGTGCCCCAGGCAGCGCCTTCATGGAACTGGCGCAGAAGCTGGCGCCGCAGCGCGAGGACTGGTCGCGCATGCAACGCGCGCTCATGGAGATGGTGCCACCTGACCATGTGGTGGAGGGCACGTTGCGGCTGGGCTGGTTTGAGGACGTGGCCGGGCCGCAGCACCCCTTCAGGCTTCAAGGGCCACACCACGAGCGCATCGCGCTCTGTCCAAATGACGGCTGCGGGTTTCTGAGATGGGACGTGGCGATGCGCATTCCGGTGGTGCGCGAACATATCGAGGCATGGGAGGCAGTCAGGGAGGCACGGGGCGACGAGGCACAGCAAAAGCTGGTGGATGGGCAGCAGCCGGGATTTAACACGCTGCCACCGCAGGCCCTGATGCATTTCCCGCGGGATGAGGCGGCGCTTGACGAAGCGCGCGAGGTGATGCAGCGCAGGCTGAACGGGGTGGACCGGCACGCATCGCAGGCGGTGGACTGCCTGACGCTGTACCAACTGGCCGTCAGCGGCGGCTACCAGGGGCGGCGCATCCGCGCGGTCCCCTCGGCTGACGACAGGCTGTATCTGCCGACGATTCCGCTGCCGGGCTTTGCGCAGTTGCAGGGCGATGTGCTGGTGGGCAAACCGCCGTACGATAAGGAGAACCTGTTGCCCATTGCGGCCGCGCAGGTCGTTACGCCCGATCAGGAGGACGTGACGGCCCAGTTTCTGGACCAGTGCTTCGCCATCCAGTACAGCTATACGGGATTCGATGAGGATTCGGGCACGGGCGCCGACATGTTGCACAGCAAGGGCATGCTGATCATCCCGCCGCCGGGCTACTGGTCGCCGGATCCGGACCACCAGGGGCTGCACCTGGCCTGTTCGCGGGAGGACCTGAAGACGCTGTCGCGCTGGAAGAGCCGGCGCGAGCGCGACACGCTGCCGCAGCAGATGTTCAGCACGGGCAGCCTGCGAGTCAAGGACGTGCTGCTGCCTGGGCGGCTTGGGGCAATCCCGATTGCGGAGCTGCGCAAGCGGAGCATGGACACGGACGGGGACGATGCGTTCGTCTATGCGGGCTATCCGGCTCTCGTGGGCCACATCGGTCGCGTCATGCAGTCGCGCCAGGCGCGACGGGGCGAGGAGCGCTCGTTCAAGCCGCCCAAGACTGCGCATCCGGCCATCGATGAACGGGGCCGCTACCAGGCGGGACGGGCGCGCGAAATTATGGCCGAGCAGCGGGGGGGCGCGTTGCTGGGTAAAGCCGCCACGCTCGCCATGCGCTTTCTCGCGCAGCCAGATGAGCTGCGCGAGGCCATGGCGCGAAACATGATGTTCGGCACCTACGACGGCGTGGCGCGTGATTTGCGCAACGGACTGCGCAGGCGGCTGCAGGGGGACAAGGATGCACCAGCGCTGCAGCAGTTGCAGGTGCAGGCGCATGAGGCGATTGACCGAGCCCATGAGCCGCAAGCGTGCGAGGCGGCGAAACTGCTGTATGAGCTGTGTATGCAGCTGGGCAGGGACAGCGTCCAGGCACCGCAGCTTCCGTCCGCGCTGGCGCAGGGGTTCCCCGCACTTGCGAGCGCCTATGAGCAGGCAGACGACACGGCCGGGCGTGTGCACGCGGTGCTGGACAACTACCCGGTGTGCCGTCTGTCGCGTACGGCGTTCCCCGAGGGGCAGCCGGGGCTGGTGCCGGGCGAGCCGGAGCTGTCCATGCGCAACCTGTTTACGATAGCCATAAAGGTGGGCACCGACGCGCTGAAGTCGGACACGGGCACCGATCTCTTTACAAGCGTGATCGAGAGTTGCGAAATGGCTGAACGCCGGTATCCCGACCGTCTGCGTCGGGTACCGTACAGCAAGCCGACGTTGGCGGAAATACGGCACGGGCGCTTCGATCCACAGTGGGCAGACGCTGCGCTGCGGCAGATGCCAACGATGGCAGCGGGTGTCATGCAGGACGCCGTCCGGGCGCTGCAGCAGGCGGAGCTGCTCAGCGTACCGGCTACGCCGGCCGAACGGGCGCAGGAGGTTTCCCGGGAGGCGCTTGAGCAAGAGGCGCTGGCGCTCAATGAACGGGCCCGTTTGGCCGAGCCGGGGATCACGATGAGGCTGCAGGACATCGTGAACGGGTGCAGTGAGCCCGGACACGCGCGGGCGGGTCTGGCGGGCGAACAGAAGAACAGGCTGAAGTCGCCGCGCTCGCTGCAGGACAAGCTGGCCCGGCTGATTGGTGGAGTGCCGCCCCGGACCCTGGCCCAGGCCAGCGCGCTGGTCAACGATGCGCTGCGCTACAGTGTGGTGCTGCCCGCGGATACGTTTATGGGGGACTATCGCCAGATCATGGCGCAGCTCGCGAAGGCGCATACTCTGATCCGGCGCACGAATCACTTCCTGCGGGGCCGCAGCCCTTTCCAGGCGGTGAGCGTCACGCTGAAGGAGCCAAACGGCATCGCATGGGAAATCCAGTTTCATACAGAGCAAACGTTCAGATGCAAGGAGAAGTACCACGACCTGTACAAGCAGGCGCAACGACGTGGATTCGATGGCGCCTCCGGCGACGAGATCTGGAAGTTGCTCGGGCCAGCGCGCGAGGCCTTCCGTGCATTACCCGTTCCTGCGGGGGTGGAAGATATCGTGGACTGGGAGCCGGAAACGGTATTGAAGGTGCAGCCGCGGCCCCAGGCGTCAGCCACGCCGCGCGTGCCTGCCCCCCTTGCGCAACTGGCCCAGCAGATCAGAAGCCAGGCTGAACGTCTCGAGGGTGCGGTCTGGCCTGTGCTGCAGCAGGCGCTGGAGCACCACGGCGCGAAGTTGCGCGCGGACATGGACGGTGGCGGCTGGCGCAGGTTTATCTTTAAGAAGAAGAAAAGCATTGAAGAGAAGCTTGCCCGGATACAGCGCGAGCAGGGCCTGCAAACACCGCAGGAGGCCGCCAGGCGGGTACGCGATGGTCTGCGCTATGAGGTGATCCTCGGTGCAGAGAGATTTGCCATGGACGCCCGGAGGATCCTGACCAGTCTGCAAAGGGCCGGCATGACGGTCATGCGCGTGAACAACAGCTTTACCCGGGAGGGCACCGGCTATGCTGGCCTGAATGTGAACGTGCGCACCCGCGTTGAGGGCGAAGACGCCGACTGGGAAATCCAGTTCCACACCCGTGATAGCCTGAAGGCCAAGGAGAAGGGTCACCGGACCTACGAAAGGCTGCGCCAACTGTCGCCTGATGCGGTGCCGCGCGGGACGCTGGAGCAGGACCTGCGCGACGCGGCAGCCCGCGTGGCGCCCCCGCAGGGCATCGAGATGATCCTGTCCTTCGATCTCTATGCGGAACCATCCATTGCCGACGAGAGGCCTGGCGGCCCGATGAACCAGCCGTATCGCGGCGCAGCCGCGGATCAAGCACGCAGCTCCGACCTGGACACCGGGCAACCCTACGGGCCGCACGGTGCCACGCGGAGCGCGCCTGCCGTGACACACCCGGCCCCCGATCCTGGCCATGCTGTTCGCAGCAACTGGGCCCCCTCCCCCCGCGCGCACCGGACGTGCTGAGCGGCCTGCACGACCCCCCCTGGCGGGTGCCTCGCCGGCTCAGGTGCCCGTTCCCCCATCCTTGGGCGAATTCAATTCGGGGCCCCTGCTCATCAGTCTTGAACAGTTTCTGGCGCAATCAAACGCTGAGATGGGGATGGCCAGCGGGCTGCAGAATAATTGCCTGCTAGACACAGCTCTTCAGCTCAGCCGCAACCTAAGGCGAGAGCCTGCGATGGCAACGGAGCAGACGAGCGAACTCCAGGCACAGGCGCAGTGGTTGCGGGGCGAGCTATTTCGTAGGGGCCTGGCCGATAGGGATGGCGACATCGACATGTACGAGGCCGGGTGGGGGCTCGCGCGCAGCCTTGGCATACGCATCCAGGCCATTGCGGTCAATGCGAGCGGGCAGCTCACAGTGCATCCGGTTGTTGGTCAGCAAGGCCGGCTTGTGCATATCCTTCATACACCCGGCCACTTTCAGCCATTGTGGCCGCGCCGCTAGGTTGCGGCGGCTGAACAAGATTCTTCGGTCGAAATGCTCCCGTAATCCTTCCAGTTATGATGTTCGCGAATCCTATTCGCTGGCGGTAAAGAGATACTCAACTTTAGACACTCGAATGCCCTCCGCGACCGCGCGTAGCAGAGCGATCGTGGAGTGTAAGCGCTCAATTGACGACGTCTGGTATTGAAGGCTGAACCATGCTTATCCGGTTAGCTCCCAAACCTACTAGATGTAGTGGGTAGCGATTTTTTGGCATAGAGCTCGGCATAGGTCGGCGCGGTGACGTCACCAGCGATGCCGAGCAGGGAGCGAAATGCCATGCTTATCCGGTTGTCTCCCAAGCCCTCTACCGATAGTATGTTGGTCATCTGTGCCACCCCGGGGCAACCATGGTTATTGACGTGCTTGACCGAGGCGATCTGCCGTTTCCGGGCTCGCTGCCGGAGTTTCAGCGGATGTTTCCAGACGAAGCGGCATGCATGGCGCTACTTTGAGCGCGCTCGATGGAGCGATGGGTTCATTTGTGACCACTGTGGCTTGCTTGGTGAGCCGTACCGCTTTGCCAATCGCCCCGGCGTTTTCCGTTGTCGCCATTGCACACGCGACACGAGCCTCACTGCTGGCACCGTCATGGAGCGCACGCACACACCGCTGTCGGTTTGGTTCTGGGCGGCGTAACTGGTCGCCAGTCAGACACCTGGCATGTCGGCCGTTCAGTTCCAGCGCCAACTCGACCTGTCGCGTTACGAGACCGCCTTCCAGATACTCCACAAGTTGCGCGCCGGCATGGTGCGCCCCGACCAGGATCGGATCGGTGGCAAGCCTGAGGAACACGTCGAGGCCGATAAGACCTACGTCGGTGGGCGTACTCGCGGCAAAGGCAGGGGCCACGACATGGTTCTTGTGGCCGGCGCTGTCGAGGTTCGGCAACGCAAACTTGCCGGCAGCCGCAACAAACGCAAGAGCGGACGGTATGCCGGACGAGTTCGGCTCGCTCTGGTTCCTGACCGAAGTGCCCGGTCGCTGGGCGGATTCATCGAGCGTACCGTTGCACCCGGCGCAACCATCATCACCGACGACTGGAACGGTTATGCCAAGCTGGGCGAGCGCGGCTATGGCCATATCGCCATCGCGCAGCGCGGTGAGATGCAAGTGACCGAATCCTTCCTGCCGATCATTTACCTTGTGTTCTCCAATCTCAAGACCTGGCTGCGCGGAATTCATCACGGTGTCAGCCCGCAGCACCTGCAAGCCTATCTCAACGAATTTACCTTCCGCTTCAACCGTCGTTTCTATCCCTTCAATGCATTTCGCTCCCTGCTCGGCATCGCTGGTGACGTCACCGCGCCGACCTATGCCGAGCTCTATGCCAAAAAATCGCTACCCACTACATCTAGTAGGTTTGGGAGCTAACCGGATAAGCATGGTTCAGCCTTCAATACCAGACGTCGTCAATTGAGCGCTTACACTCCACGATCGCTCTGCTACGCGCGGTCGCGGAGGGCATTCGAGTGTCTAAAGTTGAGTATCTCTTTACCGCCAGCGAATAGGATTCGCGAACATCATAACTGGAAGGATTACGGGAGCATTTCGACCGAAGAATCTTGTTCAGCCGCCGCAACCTAGCGGCGCGGCCACAATGGCTGAAAGTGGCCGGGTGTATGAAGGATATGCACAAGCCGGCCTTGCTGACCAACAACCGGATGCACTGTGAGCTGCCCGCTCGCATTGACCGCAATGGCCTGGATGCGTATGCCAAGGCTGCGCGCGAGCCCCCACCCGGCCTCGTACATGTCGATGTCGCCATCCCTATCGGCCAGGCCCCTACGAAATAGCTCGCCCCGCAACCACTGCGCCTGTGCCTGGAGTTCGCTCGTCTGCTCCGTTGCCATCGCAGGCTCTCGCCTTAGGTTGCGGCTGAGCTGAAGAGCTGTGTCTAGCAGGCAATTATTCTGCAGCCCGCTGGCCATCCCCATCTCAGCGTTTGATTGCGCCAGAAACTGTTCAAGACTGATGAGCAGGGGCCCCGAATTGAATTCGCCCAAGGATGGGGGAACGGGCACCTGAGCCGGCGAGGCACCCGCCAGGGGGGGTCGTGCAGGCCGCTCAGCACGTCCGGTGCGCGCGGGGGGGAGGGGGGCCCAGTTGCTGCGAACAGCATGGCCAGGATCGGGGGCCGGGTGTGTCACGGCAGGCGCGCTCCGCGTGGCACCGTGCGGCCCGTAGGGTTGCCCGGTGTCCAGGTCGGAGCTGCGTGCTTGATCCGCGGCTGCGCCGCGATACGGCTGGTTCATCGGGCCGCCAGGCCTCTCGTCGGCAATGGATGGTTCCGCATAGAGATCGAAGGACAGGATCATCTCGATGCCCTGCGGGGGCGCCACGCGGGCTGCCGCGTCGCGCAGGTCCTGCTCCAGCGTCCCGCGCGGCACCGCATCAGGCGACAGTTGGCGCAGCCTTTCGTAGGTCCGGTGACCCTTCTCCTTGGCCTTCAGGCTATCACGGGTGTGGAACTGGATTTCCCAGTCGGCGTCTTCGCCCTCAACGCGGGTGCGCACGTTCACATTCAGGCCAGCATAGCCGGTGCCCTCCCGGGTAAAGCTGTTGTTCACGCGCATGACCGTCATGCCGGCCCTTTGCAGACTGGTCAGGATCCTCCGGGCGTCCATGGCAAATCTCTCTGCACCGAGGATCACCTCATAGCGCAGACCATCGCGTACCCGCCTGGCGGCCTCCTGCGGTGTTTGCAGGCCCTGCTCGCGCTGTATCCGGGCAAGCTTCTCTTCAATGCTTTTCTTCTTCTTAAAGATAAACCTGCGCCAGCCGCCACCGTCCATGTCCGCGCGCAACTTCGCGCCGTGGTGCTCCAGCGCCTGCTGCAGCACAGGCCAGACCGCACCCTCGAGACGTTCAGCCTGGCTTCTGATCTGCTGGGCCAGTTGCGCAAGGGGGGCAGGCACGCGCGGCGTGGCTGACGCCTGGGGCCGCGGCTGCACCTTCAATACCGTTTCCGGCTCCCAGTCCACGATATCTTCCACCCCCGCAGGAACGGGTAATGCACGGAAGGCCTCGCGCGCTGGCCCGAGCAACTTCCAGATCTCGTCGCCGGAGGCGCCATCGAATCCACGTCGTTGCGCCTGCTTGTACAGGTCGTGGTACTTCTCCTTGCATCTGAACGTTTGCTCTGTATGAAACTGGATTTCCCATGCGATGCCGTTTGGCTCCTTCAGCGTGACGCTCACCGCCTGGAAAGGGCTGCGGCCCCGCAGGAAGTGATTCGTGCGCCGGATCAGAGTATGCGCCTTCGCGAGCTGCGCCATGATCTGGCGATAGTCCCCCATAAACGTATCCGCGGGCAGCACCACACTGTAGCGCAGCGCATCGTTGACCAGCGCGCTGGCCTGGGCCAGGGTCCGGGGCGGCACTCCACCAATCAGCCGGGCCAGCTTGTCCTGCAGCGAGCGCGGCGACTTCAGCCTGTTCTTCTGTTCGCCCGCCAGACCCGCCCGCGCGTGTCCGGGCTCACTGCACCCGTTCACGATGTCCTGCAGCCTCATCGTGATCCCCGGCTCGGCCAAACGGGCCCGTTCATTGAGCGCCAGCGCCTCTTGCTCAAGCGCCTCCCGGGAAACCTCCTGCGCCCGTTCGGCCGGCGTAGCCGGTACGCTGAGCAGCTCCGCCTGCTGCAGCGCCCGGACGGCGTCCTGCATGACACCCGCTGCCATCGTTGGCATCTGCCGCAGCGCAGCGTCTGCCCACTGTGGATCGAAGCGCCCGTGCCGTATTTCCGCCAACGTCGGCTTGCTGTACGGTACCCGACGCAGACGGTCGGGATACCGGCGTTCAGCCATTTCGCAACTCTCGATCACGCTTGTAAAGAGATCGGTGCCCGTGTCCGACTTCAGCGCGTCGGTGCCCACCTTTATGGCTATCGTAAACAGGTTGCGCATGGACAGCTCCGGCTCGCCCGGCACCAGCCCCGGCTGCCCCTCGGGGAACGCCGTACGCGACAGACGGCACACCGGGTAGTTGTCCAGCACCGCGTGCACACGCCCGGCCGTGTCGTCTGCCTGCTCATAGGCGCTCGCAAGTGCGGGGAACCCCTGCGCCAGCGCGGACGGAAGCTGCGGTGCCTGGACGCTGTCCCTGCCCAGCTGCATACACAGCTCATACAGCAGTTTCGCCGCCTCGCACGCTTGCGGCTCATGGGCTCGGTCAATCGCCTCATGCGCCTGCACCTGCAACTGCTGCAGCGCTGGTGCATCCTTGTCCCCCTGCAGCCGCCTGCGCAGTCCGTTGCGCAAATCACGCGCCACGCCGTCGTAGGTGCCGAACATCATGTTTCGCGCCATGGCCTCGCGCAGCTCATCTGGCTGCGCGAGAAAGCGCATGGCGAGCGTGGCGGCTTTACCCAGCAACGCGCCCCCCCGCTGCTCGGCCATAATTTCGCGCGCCCGTCCCGCCTGGTAGCGGCCCCGTTCATCGATGGCCGGATGCGCAGTCTTGGGCGGCTTGAACGAGCGCTCCTCGCCCCGTCGCGCCTGGCGCGACTGCATGACGCGACCGATGTGGCCCACGAGAGCCGGATAGCCCGCATAGACGAACGCATCGTCCCCGTCCGTGTCCATGCTCCGCTTGCGCAGCTCCGCAATCGGGATTGCCCCAAGCCGCCCAGGCAGCAGCACGTCCTTGACCCGCAGGCTGCCCGTGCTGAACATCTGCTGCGGCAGCGTGTCGCGCTCGCGCCGGCTCTTCCAGCGCGACAGCGTCTTCAGGTCCTCCCGCGAACAGGCCAGGTGCAGCCCCTGGTGGTCCGGATCCGGCGACCAGTAGCCCGGCGGCGGGATGATCAGCATGCCCTTGCTGTGCAGCATGTCGGCGCCCGTGCCCGAATCCTCATCGAATCCCGTATAGCTGTACTGGATGGCGAAGCACTGGTCCAGAAACTGGGCCGTCACGTCCTCCTGATCGGGCGTAACGACCTGCGCGGCCGCAATGGGCAACAGGTTCTCCTTATCGTACGGCGGTTTGCCCACCAGCACATCGCCCTGCAACTGCGCAAAGCCCGGCAGCGGAATCGTCGGCAGATACAGCCTGTCGTCAGCCGAGGGGACCGCGCGGATGCGCCGCCCCTGGTAGCCGCCGCTGACGGCCAGTTGGTACAGCGTCAGGCAGTCCACCGCCTGCGATGCGTGCCGGTCCACCCCGTTCAGCCTGCGCTGCATCACCTCGCGCGCTTCGTCAAGCGCCGCCTCATCCCGCGGGAAATGCATCAGGGCCTGCGGTGGCAGCGTGTTAAATCCCGGCTGCTGCCCATCCACCAGCTTTTGCTGTGCCTCGTCGCCCCGTGCCTCCCTGACTGCCTCCCATGCCTCGATATGTTCGCGCACCACCGGAATGCGCATCGCCACGTCCCATCTCAGAAACCCGCAGCCGTCATTTGGACAGAGCGCGATGCGCTCGTGGTGTGGCCCTTGAAGCCTGAAGGGGTGCTGCGGCCCGGCCACGTCCTCAAACCAGCCCAGCCGCAACGTGCCCTCCACCACATGGTCAGGTGGCACCATCTCCATGAGCGCGCGTTGCATGCGCGACCAGTCCTCGCGCTGCGGCGCCAGCTTCTGCGCCAGTTCCATGAAGGCGCTGCCTGGGGCACTGTCGGCATACCGCACTGCCGGCAGCACCGAAGCAGACGCGCTGCGGCCGGCGGCGATGTCCCGGGCTGACTTCCGCCGCCCCCGTGTCAGGCGGCTGCCGCCAAACATGTCGAAGCGCCAAGGCTCGTCTTTGTACTGGAACGTGCGCGCGAGCATGAAGGCGCTTAACTCCCCAGGCAGCCGCACCTCGACCAGCGGCTGACCGGTCAGGCGTGAATAAAACGAATACGCAGGCTCCGCCCCGTCGGACGACGCGGCGGGCTCCAGCTCCCGTCCCCGCAAGTCGACCGTGACATGCGTGGTGTCGCCCCCACTCGGTTCGGGTGGTACGACGTTTCCCACCACTGTGCGCAGGCTCTCGTGGCGCGCTGCCAGATCGAACCGGCGAGGAGGGTAACGCGTCGTGAGGGCCTCCAGATGCGCCGCGCTGGCCAGCCGCAGATCCAGCGCGTCCAGGATCGCATCATCCGCCTCGATCTGCGCAATCAAGTTCCAGCTCTTTTCCTGCAGATCCGTCTCGATGAGCGGGCGCGTCCTGTCCAGCGTCTGTCGCACCCACTGCTTCAGAGTCTCCTGGTGCGTCTTCACCGACTCACGCCCGCCGCTGATGTAGCGCGGCTTCCACTGGTGGGCCACCACGGTGTATGCCTTGAGCACCTGATACAGTGACAGGGCCGGACAGCGCGTGCCGCATGCTTCGTCGCCGTCCTTCAGGCGCAGCCCGGCACGAGCGCCTGCCCCGCCCGGGGCTTGGCGCAGATACGCGTCGATCTTGTGTTCTACGACTGGCTTCAGCGCGTCGAACGTCTGCAGGGCGCGCACCCGGTGGCGCTGCAACTGCGGGCTGCGCGCCAGCGGCAGCAGCCCCATGCACAGGGTGCCCACACTTTCCAGCGGTTCTTCGCGCAGCCGTCCTTCTTGACACAGCGTCATGACACGCTCCAGCGCCGGCGTTGCGAGCAGCCGCAGCGCGTCGTGCAGCCGCAGCTGGGCGAAAGCCTTGAGCAGCATACCCACATGGCGGCCCTCGGCGCTGTCGAAGCGTTCCGGGTACAGCTCCAGGTGCACCGCTACCCCCATCAGTACATCGCGTGCGAGAACGGCGTTCCCGTCTTCGTCCCGGCCGAGCCGCGCCAGCGCGTTGGCAATCTGGCCGGTCTGGCCGAATTCGAACGTGCTCCACTCGAGCGGAGCCGAGCCCAGGCGTGCCGCCAGACACCACGCCGCTTCATGCAGGCCGCTTCCTTGCGGCCATCGGGACAGTGCGTGGAGGGTGCTGGCCACGGCCTGCGCGCCCATCGACTGGCGCAGCCGCGCATCGCCCTCAGCCTCCGAGGTCAGGCGATCGGCCAGCACCAGCGCCGCGGCGCGGGCCTCGGCCTCGTCCGGCCACTTCGAGAGCGCATTGAGCGCGTTGGTTACGGCCTGCGCGTCCATCGACTGGCACAGCTGGGGTTCCGAGCTAACGCGCTCGGCCAGCCGCAGCGCGGCGTCGCGGGCCTCGTCTTCGCCCGGCCACTTCGAGAGCGCATTGAGCGCGTTGGCCACGGCCCGCGCGTCCATCGACTGGCACAGCTGGGGTTCCGAGCTAACGCGCTCGGCCAGCCGCAGCGCGGCGTCGCGGGCCTCGTCTTCGCCCGGCCACTTCGAGAGCGCATTGAGCGCGTTGGCCACGGCCCGCGCCTCCATCGACTGGCACAGCTGGGGTTCCGAGCTAACGCGCTCGGCCAGCCGTAGCGCGGCGTCGCGGGCCTTGGCCTGGTCCGGCCACTTCGAGAGCGCATTGAGCGCGGTGGTCACCTCCCGCGCATCCATCGACTCGCGCAGCCGCGCATCGCCCTCAGCCTCCGAGGTCAGACGATCGGCAAGCGCCAGCGCCGCGGCGCGGGCCTCGTCCGCGTCCGGCCACTTCGAAAACGCGTTCAGGGCATTGGACACATGTTTCGCCTCCATCGACTGGCACAGCTGGGGTTCCGAGCTAACGCGCTCGGCCAGCCGTAGCGCGGCGTCGCGGGCCTTGGCCTGGTCCGGCCACTTCGAAAGCGCATTGAGCGCGTTGGTCACCTCCCGCGCATCCATCGACTCGCGCAGCCGCGCATCGCCCTCAGCCTCCGAGGTCAGACGATCGGCAAGCGCCAGCGCCGCGGCGCTTGCCTCGTCCGCGTCCGGCCACTTCGAAAACGCGTTCAGGGCGTTGGCCACTGCCTGCGCCTCCATCGACTGGCACAGCTGGGGTTCCGAGCTAACGCGCTCGGCCAGCCGCAGCGCGGCGTCGCGGGCCTTGGCCTGGTCCGGCCACTTCGAAAGCGCATTGAGCGCGTTGGTCACCTCCCGCGCATCCATCGACTCGCGCAGCCGCGCATCGCCCTCAGCCTCCGAGGTCAGACGATCGGCAAGCGCCAGCGCCGCGGCGCTTGCCTCGTCCGCGTCCGGCCACTTCGAAAACGCGTTCAGGGCGTTGGCCACTGCCTGCGCCTCCATCGACTGGCACAGCTGGGGTTCCGAGCTAACGCGCTCGGCCAGCCGCAGCGCCGCCTTACGAGCCTCTTCCTTGTCCGGCCACTTCGAGAGCGCGTTCAGGGCATTGGACACATGTTTCGCCTCCATCGACTGGCACAGCTTGGGTTCCGAGCTAACGCGCTCGGCCAGCCGCAGCGCCGCCTTACGAGCCTCTTCCTTGTCCGGCCACTTCGAGAGCGCGTTCAGGGCATTGGACACATGTTTCGCCTCCATCGACTGGCACAGCTGGGTTCCGAGCTAACGCGCTCGGCCAGCCGCAGCGCGGCGTCGCGGGCCTTGTCTTCCTCCGGCCACTTCGAGAGCGCATTGAGCGCGGTGGCCACGTTCTGCCCGTCCATCGACTGGCACAGCTGGGGTTCCGATGTGAGGCGCCGGGCCAGGCACCGTACCGCCTCGCTGACCCGATGCGACGCCGGCCACTTTGAGAATGCATTGAGCGCGTTGGCAACATGCTGCCCGTCCATCCGCTGGCGCAGCTTTGCGTCCGATGTCACGCGTTCGGCCAGCCGCAGCGCCGCCTGACGCGCATCGGCTTCGTCAGGCCACTTCGAGAGAGCGTTGACCGTGATGGCCACCCCAGCGCATTCATCGACTCGCGCAGCGGCGCGTCTGCCGCAACGAGCCTGGCCAGCTCCAGTGCGTTCTCCCTGACCCTGCCATCGTCCGACCACTTGCTCAGGGCATTGAGCAGATTTGACATATCCTGTGCGTTCAGCGTCGGGATCAGACCATGCGATCGAAGATGCCTGACAAGACCGGACACCGCATCGCAGCACGCCGGGCGCTCCGGCGCCTTGGACAGCGCATTGCACAGCATGGCGGCTTGCCGTCCGTTCAGCCTGTGCAGCGCGCCCGGCCTCAGCAGTTCGGTCGCGATGCTTCGCAGCGCTAGCCGGCAGATCTCGCTGTCGGCATGCTTGCTAAGCTTGTTGGCGAAATGCACGTAGCTTGCAGCCGGCGCGCCCCGGCACCAGTCGGTGTCCACAAGATAGTGCGCCGCCAGTTCAACCGCCTCGCGAACGTCGTTGGCCCGCGCAGGCGGTATGTTCCTGACCTGCAGTTTCTGCAAATACAAGTCCAGGAAGTGCAGGTTGTCGCCGGCATAGTCTGGGCGCAGAAAGACCAGTGCCTGCCCGTAGCCGTTGCGCTGTGCCAGCACGTTCTCCCTTGCCAACCGGATGGCAAGTTCAGGGAAATCGGCATCCTTCGCGTTGCCGGAAAGCACTTGCTGCTGCGCATCCCGTTGGTTCCTGAGCTGCCGGCCGAACTCGTGTTCAGGATACGTCAGGACTCTCCCCAGATTCCGGCTGCGGCGCTGTGGTTCGCTCGGCTCGATGCGCATCCTCGAGTGGTGCCTTTCATCCAGCGCTTCAATCGCATCGCGGGCCGGTCCCTTGCGCGATGGCGCCGCCGCGGCGATCTGATACCTCTCCATCCCGCTTGCAGCAAGGGTTGACCGCAGCTGCTGGTCCGGCAGGTTGCGCGTGCTGGGCGGCCACGACGACTGGGCCCTGCGGGGTGCATCGTCCGCTGCTCGGTCTGACACAGGCCTCCCGCTACTCGGCAAAGCGCGCAACGGATGTCCGGCAGTATCCTCGTCCCCCTGTGGCCGTGAAGCGAATGCCCTTTGCCGTTGAGGTCCGGAATAAGGCGGCATCCTGCGCTGCTGGCGACGCGCTGCCAGGTCTTCCCGCCGCGGCAACGTGTCAAGGACCGTGTCTGTCCTCCGGGACGCAGGTTCGGGCCGCGAAGTCGGGGACTGTCCGGGTGCAGCCTCGTCAATCTTCTGATCGCCACCAGCGTCCGGACTCGCCGGGCTGCCAATTCTCATAGCTATGCCCCTTCTCCAGTAGTTACCTCGCAGGCCGTTAAAATAGCTCCGGCCGTTGTCATCGGATCGGGCGGGTAGACCGTTGAAACAAGCGGCTATGTCGGGATAGTGGAATCAGGACGAGTAAGCCCCAACTCAACAGCCATTACGGGGGGACAATCCGGACTCTTGAGGAAACAAGACGAGCGCATCTCATGCTGGCGGTGTCGATCAAGAGCGGAGATGGACAAGCACAGCTGGGATATCGCATTGGAGTGTTTGGCATCTTGCCAGCGTCATACTGAGGGCGTCGCGACGACGCTGCAAGATGCCATCGGTGGACGTCGTTTTGGCACGCAGGCAAGAAGGCGTCCTGATTCTCGATAACCTGAGGGTGAATCACAGCAAGCCGTCACCTCGCGTGCACCGGCTCGCACCGAACTGCAACTTCAAGGCTTTGTCGTGGGTCTGCACAGTGTTCAGAGACAGCCGAGCGTATTCGATGTTACTTTCAGCATCATTCGGTGAAAAATTCGACCGCTTTACCAGTGCCTCGACGGCGCTGTACAGGCACTTCTTTTGTCGTGTTATGTTGCAACAACTCAGCAAGGCGTGCGCTTGCTCTGCCGTGCCCGGGGTCTGGCAGGGTCGCCAGTATAGGGGTCTTCCTCCAAATGAAAGTTGTTCCCAACGCCGATCGTTCGCACCACCGCCGGCTGGTCAGCGTCGGCAAACATGGCAAACTCCTTCGCCATCTCTCGATCAGATGACAAGTAGTGGTGTTCGCCCGAAGCAGTCACACCAGAGCTACTGAAATTCATCAGGAAATTTGCACTTCCGCCATCTGTGGCTCCACTCCCTTTACGCTCGTTCACGAAGCCATTTCTGCGAAGAGATGACACGTGTTCGCGCTTGGTTCCATGCCAAAGAACGCTCTCCTGATAGACCCGTTTGGCAAATGGCACCAGACCATTCAAGGTCTCATTTGAATATGGTGATCGCGAAGATCCAGGCTTAGCTCTTTTCGCCTCAACGTCCGACTCATACCCATCGGAACCATAGTCGCTTGAAGCTCGCGCTCCACCACGCTTAGAAATGCAGCCGCCCATGGCAATGGAATACCGGTAGTGAATTTCCTCGACTGTACGGACCTACAGCGTCAACGTCGCTCGATCACCGCGAAAAAATGTGCGCTGACGCGAAACGGATCAATGCCGTTTCATGCGGGAATGCGACGGCTCGGGAGCTAAAGTCGAAAGTGGTGTACGGGCGGGGAATTTGAGGCGCGGAGTAGAGGGCGGTGGAGCTTTCCGCTGAGAATCTGATTGTCGAGATCGGAAACCAGCACACAAGAAAACTCCACCATGAGCAAGGATAAATGTAAAGAAGCAGTCGGTCCGTGCTTATCCGGTTAGCTCCCAAACCTACTAGATGTAGTGGGTAGCGATTTTTTGGCATAGAGCTCGGCATAGGTCGGCGCGGTGACGTCACCAGCGATGCCGAGCAGGGAGCGAAATGCATTGAAGGGATAGAAACGACGGTTGAAGCGGAAGGTAAATTCGTTGAGATAGGCTTGCAGGTGCTGCGGGCTGACACCGTGATGAATTCCGCGCAGCCAGGTCTTGAGATTGGAGAACACAAGGTGAATGATCGGCAGGAAGGATTCGGTCACTTGCATCTCACCGCGCTGCGCGATGGCGATATGGCCATAGCCGCGCTCGCCCAGCTTGGCATAACCGTTCCAGTCGTCGGTGATGATGGTTGCGCCGGGTGCAACGGTACGCCACCGATCCGATCCTGGTCGGGGCGCACCATGCCGGCGCGCAACTTGTGGAGTATCTGGAAGGCGGTCTCGTAACGCGACAGGCCGAGTTGGCGCTGGAACTGAACGGCCGACATGCCAGGTGTCTGACTGGCGACCAGTTACGCCGCCCAGAACCAAACCGACAGCGGTGTGTGCGTGCGCTCCATGACGGTGCCAGCAGTGAGGCTCGTGTCGCGTGTGCAATGGCGACAACGGAAAACGCCGGGGCGATTGGCAAAGCGGTACGGCTCACCAAGCAAGCCACAGTGGTCACAAATGAACCCATCGCTCCATCGAGCGCGCTCAAGGTAGGCCATGCATGCCGCTTCGTCTGGAAACATCCGCTGAAACTCCGGCAGCGAGCCCGGAAACGGCAGATCGCCTCGGTCAAGCACGTCAATAACCATGGTTGCCCGGGGTGGCACAGATGACCAACATACTATCGGTAGAGGGCTTGGGAGACAACCGGATAAGCATGCGTCAAATTATGCAGGCAGGACCGTGGCACAAGCCGGTCGCTAATTCGTGCCAGACGTGATATGCGGGCTTGACGCAAGATCAGGAGCGCGATCAGGCAGATCTCACGGCTGTGCGCGCTCGAGAGGAAATGGTGGAATCAACCTCTAGTGCCAGCACTCGGCATCGATGCCTCGCTGCCGCGACGAGGCATCGGTACTCAAGAGTCCGACGCGGGCTCCGGGCGTTTGCGAATCCATTCGGCAAATGCCTCATCTTCGATGCGGTAGTCTCCCATTGCCAGTCGGGTAATAACGTTCGCGCCCAGCAACCGTCGCAGGGCGTGGCCCGTTGTGTTCCGGGTGGCGGGCTTACCTAGCATGGTGCCAAGCTTTCCCAACGTGGCACTGGAGTGCAAGTCCGACTCACCTCGCGCCAGCAGGTACAAAATCGCACGATCCGCAGGTTTCATTTCGCGCCACTGGGCAAGGGAATGCTCGTCTGAGAACACCGAGGACTTAGTGTAAGCCAGCGCGGCGGCGTCGCCCTGCGGTTGATAGAGCATGTACCTTTCGATGAACCGCTTGAAGAACTCCGGGGTGCGATGAAGTTCGTCGAAGGCGCGCCTGCCCTGCTCGAGTGTCAGCTTCCGGCGAGCCATGCTGTTCAGAAGCTCGATAGTAAAGGCAACGAATTCATCTCCTAACAACGGGAAAGGCTCCAGAGGCGCCCAGTTGTAGAAGGGCTCTGATGCCCGGGCGAACATCGCGCGAAGGGTGGTCTCAGAGCTGCCGGCAAAGATAACTTTGACGCGATCTTTGCGGATATCTAGCGCTGCGCGGAGCGCGTGGGCGAAATCGCCGTGGTCCGCCCCGGCCAGAACCTGAGCTTCGTCAATTACCAGAAGGAGCGGTCTCTTGGCGCGATCGATCTGTTTTAATACCTCATGGAGTGCCGCAGTCCTGTCCACGCCTGGCTTTCCTAGCTCGGCCTCCAACGACCCCTCTATCGCCCCAGCTAGCTTCGCACTGGCCTTCACCTTTTTAACCGGTGTGCGTAGTTTGGAGAAAAGCGCAGCGGCTCCTTTGGGTTCCAGCGCTTCAGAAAGTGCGGTCACCAGGGCCGTTTCAGGCGAGGTACGGTTATCCCAGAGGTTCGTGTACGCTGTCAGGTAGCCCTTGGCAACAGCCGCTGGCATCAGATCCCGCCGCAGGAACTCGGTCTTGCCCATGCGCCGTCGCGCGAATAGGCCGCGCGCTGCGGAGAGCTTCAAGTCAAATGCGTGCAGATATGCCTCTGCCAGTTCAGGGCGGGCAAAGTGCCAAGGATCAGGGAGGTTCTCGTCGGTTCTCATCAATGTCGAGAATTCTCAAAATTGTTGAGAAGTTATGATACAACCCCGACAGCCAAATGCATAGAGGGATTACTTGGCTCCCTTCCGTCGCTGGAATCATCACCCCCGACTTCGAGGTGAGCCTGTCGTCCGACAATGCTGGCTACAATTGCCTCCGGCGTAAGTCCCTGTCAGCGGCCATGCGGCCTGAGCAACACCTCGCGGACCGGGCAATTGAGTCCGGCTTCGGCTTCCATCCCTTTGATGCAAAAGGCCGCTCATTGGTGCCATTGCAGCCGTTCGGATGTCTAAATGATGAGGCCTATGGCCGCGCCCCAAAAAAGCAGCAGGCCGGTGCGCAGCAACTCGCCATAAAAGGGTGCGTTATCGGACCTTATTTCCACCCCGCTAGTGTAGCGTTCTGTTCTTGATTGAACTTATATGAATTCGGCGTCTCCAATGCCCACACTGCGACACAGCGTGGAGAGAGTGAGTGCGAGTTGCCCCCGAGATCATGTTGACCGACGAGGAGCGAACCAATTTGACGAGGCTGGTTCGGTCGAAGCTCACGAGCGTGAGGCTGGCGCAGCGCGCGCGCATTGTGCTGCTGGCCGCCAACGGAATGCAGAACAAGGACATCGCCGAGCAGTTGGGAGTCGGACGCGTGCAGGTCTCGCGTTGGCGTGAGCGGTATGCGCAATCGGGGCTGGCCGGTATCGAACGCGACTTGCCGCGCGGTGCGCCGCCGGTGAAGGTGGACACGGCGCGGCTGGTGGAACTGACCACTCAAACCAAGCCCGTTGCGGCCACGCACTGGAGCACGCGCAAGATGGCCGCCGAATTGGGCGTGAGCGCCAGCACCGTCATGCGCCATTGGCACGCCCACGGGTTGAAGCCGCACATCGTGCGCGGCTTCAAGGTGTCGCGCGATCCGAAGTTCGTCGAGAAGCTCGAAGACATCGTCGGCCTCTACATGTCGCCACCCGAGCACGCGCTGGTGCTGTGCTGCGATGAGAAGAGCCAGGTGCAGGCGCTGGATCGCACGCAGCCCGGCTTGCCGTTGAAGAAGGGGCGTGCGGCCACCATGACGCACGACTACAAGCGCAACGGCACGACCACGCTGTTTGCCGCGCTCAACGTGCTCGATGGCCAGGTCATCGCCCAGTGCCAGCAGCGCCACCGCCATACCGAGTGGCTGAAGTTCCTGCGCAAGATCGACCGCGAGACGCCCAAGGACAAAACGCTGCATCTGATCGCAGACAACTACGCCACCCACAAGCATCCTGCGGTGCAGGACTGGCTGGCCAAGCATCCGCGATTCAACATGCACTTCACGCCCACCTCCGCATCATGGCTGAACATGGTCGAGCGGTTCTTTCGTGACATCACAACCGAGCGACTTCGCCGCGGCGTATTCACCAGCGTGCCGGAACTGGTCGACGCCATCAACGAGTACATCGCTCACCACAACACCAACCCCAAGCCGTTCATCTGGACCAAGAGCGCTCGCGACATCCTACAGAAGGTCATTCGTGCCAACCGCCGCTTAAGTTCCAAACAGAATGGAACATTGCACTAGCGTAACCTGGCTTCGCGCCGATGGTACGGTCAGCCAAGCGGGCTGACCGCCCTGCTTCTTTCTGCCAACCGGCGCGCACCGGACTGACAACTGGTTGTATATGAACGCGCCCCGATTGCGCCAGTGTTTCGTGTGTTCCGACATCGACAGGATGGGTTGCAGCTGTATATCCGTACATGGACTCCCGCTTATGAGCAAGGGTGGTTTGCATTCTGAAGGTCACGACTGCGTCCATATATTGCGAAACTGTTTGAAATGGAGGACCCGAAAACAATTAGACAAGGGCTAAAGGACCTGGAAGAAGAGCTGGATCCGGTTGGAGAGCGGATCCGAAAAAAAGGGGCGTAAATCCAGGTTAACGGACCATCCGGAGTGGAACGCGGTATTTCTAGATGTGGTGCGAGAGCATACGGCGGGTAATCCACAACACGGCATCATCTGGACGGATCTGAAGCCACGCGAAATCGCACAGGCGATGACGCAGCAAGTAGGCGAACGGGTGAGCGTGCGAACGGTCCGGCAGCTGCTAAAGCGCAACGGTTTTTCCCGGCGGCAATCACAGAAAAAGAAGTCGTTCAAGTCCCACGCACAACGCGACGTACAATTTCAGCGTATTACGCAACTCAAGGCGGAATATCTCGAAGACGACCAGCCTGTCCTCAGCATCGATACGAAGAAGAAGGAGATGCTGGGCAATTTCTATCGCGACGGCAAGCTCTACACGCGCGAGCAGCTTGAAGTCCTCGACCATGATTTTCCGAGCTACAGCGAAGGCAAGGTCATCCCGCATGGGCTGTACGACATCGGGCTGAACAAGGCACATGTGAACATCGGGGTGAGCCGTGACACGACGCAGTTTGCCTGCGACAGCGTAGCGCACTGGTGGGAAAAACAGGGTCGCGCCGATTATCCCCAAGCCACACGGTTACTGCTACTGTGCGATGGCGGAGGTAGCAACCCAAGTGATTCGTGGCTTTTCAAAGCGGATCTGCAAGATCTGGCAGACCGGCTCGGACTGGAAATCCGGGTGGCCCACTACGCCCCATACTGCTCGAAACATAATCCGATCGAGCACCGCGTGTTTCCACACATTACGCGAGCCTGTGCTGGCGTAGTCTTCAGCAGCGTTAGTCTGGTTCGTGAACTGATCGAAAAAGCCTGCACAAAAACCGGACTGAAAGTTACTGCTGACATTCTTGACGGAGTCTATGAAGCCGGACGGACAGTCACTCGTTGCGTCCGTGCTTCACTGAACATCGAGTACGACTCAACCTTGCCTGCGTGGAACTACAGCATCCGCTCACGGAACGCCGCATAGCGGGAAGTTATTTCGAGCACGTTCCTAAGGAAGTGAGGTGTTATAACAATCCACCGTGCTACGCTACTTTGAAAACCTCTTTGCGCGTCAAGATTGTCCACGCGATGCGCGCCGTCTTGTTTGCAAGAGCGACGGTTGCGATGCTCGAGTGACGACGTTGCAATAGGGTCTTGATCCATCGGCTGTGCGGATCATCACGACGATTGACGAAGTGAATCACAGCGTGAGCGCCCTGCACAAGCAGCGTTCGCAGATAGGTATCACCTCGTTTCGTGATGCCGCCCAGCTTTGTCTTGCCGCCGCTGGATCGTTGTCGCGGCGTCAGCCCAAGCCATGCCGCAAATTGTCGACCGTTCCTGAATTGCGATGGATCGCCGACGCTGCTAACGAGGGCGGTTGCGATGACAGGCCCGATACCCGGGATAGTCGCTAGCCGTTGACAGACTTCACTGCATTTGAATATTTCGGCAATCTCCTTGCCGAGCTCGTCGATCCACTGCTGCAGAGCGTTCATTTGTTCAAGGTACATCGCCCCGAGTCTCCTGAGCACTGGGGTGACCCTGGCATTCGGGTTGCCAAGAAGCTCAACGATGCCCTTGCGCAATTGGTGCAGCCCAATCGGAAAGACAAAACCTTCTTCGGCAAACATGCTTCGGATCTGATTCGATTTCGCCGTGCGATCCTGGACAAGGCGCTCCCGCATCCGGTGCACTGACTGCAGAGACTGCTGCTCGGCGCTCTTGATTGAAACGAAGTGAATGTCTTTCCTTGTCACGGCGGCGCAGATCGCCGCAGCATCATTTGCATCATTCTTGCCACCGACCAGAAATGGCTTTACGTACTGCGTCGGCAGCAGGCGCACGGTGTGCCCCAACGCGGTCAACTCCCGTGCCCAGTAATGGGAACCGTGGCAGGCTTCGATACCAACCAGGCTCGGTTTGAGGTTCGCAAAATACTTCAGCATCTCAACTCGACGAAGTTTCCGCTGCAGAACTGCATTTCCATGGCGATCAACGCCGTGGATCTGGTCGGGTAGCAGCGACGCATTACTGCGCCGCCGCCCCCTCAGAACCGGACGTGCAGGTCGCCCCGCATCCGGCTCAAGCCATTCCTTCAGCGCCACTGGGTGGCACCGGACAGCCCGGCGGAACGTTTCGCGGTTCGACGGCGGGCAAGGTAGATGTCCCATGCCGGATCAAACGGATTAGCCAGTCCCCGGATTTTGACGTGGCGCTGGATGGCGGCCGTCGCTGCGCGGAAGAGTTGCAGGCCGCAGGTGTCATCCTCGGTCGAACCCTTCGTTGCAAAATCCCAGGACCGATGTCCGTCACACCGGAAGTAACGTTTCCTGACCCACCGGGCTCCTTTCGTGGGGTGCCTACGTCTTGCCCACTTCCAGAGCAGGTGCCAGATGTGCGAGTCGATCGTTGAGAAGGTCGCTTTTGCCACGACGTGGCGATGATACATAGTCCAACCCCGAATGATCGGGTTCAGCCTACGGATCAACGCCTCTTGGGTGACACTCGCGTTGCCCTTGATGACTTCCCTGACCTTGTCGAGCAGCGATTTGATACTTTTCTTCGCTGGCTTGATCAGCAGTTTGCCGCCGTACTTGCGCACGTTTTGGCCAAGGAAATCGAAACCCTCCGCTATGTTGGTGATCCTGGTCTTCTCTTCCGAGAGTTCCAGACCTCGGGCGGCCATAAACTGCCTGACCGCGGGAAGCACCCGGGATTCCAGCACATCTCTCGACACGCCAGTCACCACAAAGTCATCGGCATAACGGACGACGTTGAGCTGAGCCTTGCTGCGAGCAAGTTTGGATGTTCCCACACTTGCATGGACTGCCGCTTCAAGCCCATCCAGCGCCATATTCGCGATGACGGGCGAGATAACTCCCCTTGGGGTGTACCCGCCCGCGACTCGAACAGAGTTCCCTCATCGATATATCCGGCCTGAAGCCACTTTCGCAGAACCCCCTTATCCATCGGTACGTTCTCCAGGAACCAGGAATGACTGAAGTTGTCGAAACAGCCTCGAATGTCACCCTCCAGAACCCATTCTGGCGAGGCACGCTTAGCCAGAACGTTGAAGCACTGCTCGATGGCATCGGCGGTCGAGCGTCCGGACCGAAAGCCGTAGGAATTGGCATCCGCCAGAGTCTCCGCGACGGGTTCCAGAGCGAGCTTCCATAAAGCCTGCATCGCCCGGCACCGCATACAAGGAATTCCTAACGGACGCTTCTTGCCGTTACTCTTGGGAATGTAAACCCGCCGCAGCGGCATCGCCCGATAGCCGCGATGACGTAGCGACACCATTCCGTTCCATCTGGCCGCCGGGGACGGCCATATCCTGCCATCCACCCCCGGCGTCCTCTTACCGCGATTTTCCGTCACACGCTTCACGGCCAACATCTTGCCGCTATGCGAGCGGGTCAGCAGACGTTGCAAGGCTTTCACCTTGCCCCATCGGCCTTCCCGGACCACCTTGGCGATACGCACCTGAAGCCGTTTCACCTCTGCCTCAATGTGCGGCCAGTTCGCCTGATCCCACATCTGTGCAGCGTGCGAGGACGCACCAGCTCCCGACACTTTCGCATCGTACGCCGTCATCTGCTTTCCCTCGTATAACGGTTGGTCAAAGTTCTCTCGCCATGAATGACCCTGCGGAAGTCTGCCCACTTTCGTGTCGGGCAATGTTGCAGCCCGTATCCCGGCCATTACAGCCGGGCGTTCGCTTTCTCCGCATTCCTTTACCCACCGTGCCAACAGCGTTCCTTACGGTTCGCCTGCCGTCACCGGCAGCATGATGGGCTTACCCTGTTCCGCATGAATCTCCGAGCGGGGCGGACCCTTCCTCTTCGCCGGCGGCTGGTTGTCCATGGTGGTCCAGTCTTCGAAGACCACTCCTCACCGCATACCGTTTTGGTTCAAGCCTGTCAGCACGTTTGGCTTGTCAAAGATCACGACGTTTATCAGAAGTTCACATATGTTGGTCGTACCCACTCATCCCTTGCTCCTCTCCGCCTTCGTGCTGGCAGATTCCGCTTCGCCTCGCGGCTGGGCGTACCGGTTATCCGGCGGCTACGTTGTCCCCAGAGCTTCACACCGAGCTGTTACCGGCTCCGCATGTCTGGGTAGGGAACGGTTGATGGAACAACCGGTTTCGTCAGGCCATACGTTCTCCTGTGAAACAGAAATTCAGGCGACTTGCAGGTCGCACGAAGACGTTCTTCGCGATATCCAAGCCAATGGTCAGGGCGGGCATTGTTGTTCTCCCAAGAGTTGACCCTTTCAGTGTGGCCCCGGAGGGGGCGGGAGTCCATACCATCAGCCTTGTTGCAGCTGATATTGCCGCTGCGGGCCCCGATGAAATCCGCTGACTCACACCTCATTGCGGGTACGAGCTCGAAGCTCGGCAACCAGTTCAGGTTTAGTGAGTCCCGGTCCAACCTGTCTTGTCATCTCACGCGATTGCCAACGCAACTTTTCGACATCCACCCCTGTGTTAAACGTTAATCTTCTACGTTTCGGCCGCCGCTCAGACGGGCTTCATGCTCACGTACCCTTTTTCATACGATCGGTCATGAGCGAGCACCGCCCAGATCGTCCGCGCCATCTTGTTCGCCAAAGCAGTCACCACCACGTTGGGTGGTCGCCGTTTTTTCATCTGCTCAACCCACGGACCAGGCTCCTTCGCGCGCGTCAGCACGGCCCGCGCGCCGTGGATCAGTAGCGTGCGCAGGTAGGTGTCGCCCCTCTTGCTGATCCCGTGCAGGTTCACCTTGCCGCCCGAACCGGTCTGCTTCGGCACAATTCCGACCCAGGCCGCAAACTCACGCCCCGATCTGAACGCCTTCGGATCTCCGATCATCGCGACCGCAGCCGTCGCCGTCAGCAGGCCCACGCCCGGAATCTCGATGATCGCCGTTACTGCCTTGTCTTCCTTCTTCCACTCGCGCAACCGCCTCTCGATCGTCACGATTTCTTCGTCCATCTTTTCAATCCGCGCCCACTGTTCGCGTAGCCAACTGGTTGCGAGTTTCGGTTGAAGCGATCTGGCGGGGGTCAACGGAATTGGCAAGCAGGCGAGACCAGCCGCGTCGAGATGGGCGACGAGGCAGTTTTGCGTTGTCACGGATGCATTTCCGCAGGGGGAGGACGAACGGGACCACGGCGCGCTGCGCCGTACTGAAGCATGGACCTTAACTGCCAGCTCAACTACCGCAATAGTGCCGTAGATTTATCATGGTGTAGGCCATGGTCTTGAATGCGTAGTGCAACTGACTGATGCGATCGAAGCGAAGTAGCAAGCGACGAAACTTATCTTCCCATGCGAACACGCGCTCGATGGTACGAAACCGCTCTTTAAAAATGGTCAGATCGAACAGCGCCTTGCGACCTCGCTTAGGAACGTGCTCGAAATAACTTCCCGCTATGCGGCGTTCCGTGAGCGGATGCTGTAGTTCCACGCAGGCAAGGTTGAGTCGTACTCGATGTTCAGTGAAGCACGGACGCAACGAGTGACTGTCCGTCCGGCTTCATAGACTCCGTCAAGAATGTCAGCAGTAACTTTCAGTCCGGTTTTTGTGCAGGCTTTTTCGATCAGTTCACGAACCAGACTAACGCTGCTGAAGACTACGCCAGCACAGGCTCGCGTAATGTGTGGAAACACGCGGTGCTCGATCGGATTATGTTTCGAGCAGTATGGGGCGTAGTGGGCCACCCGGATTTCCAGTCCGAGCCGGTCTGCCAGATCTTGCAGATCCGCTTTGAAAAGCCACGAATCACTTGGGTTGCTACCTCCGCCATCGCACAGTAGCAGTAACCGTGTGGCTTGGGGATAATCGGCGCGACCCTGTTTTTCCCACCAGTGCGCTACGCTGTCGCAGGCAAACTGCGTCGTGTCACGGCTCACCCCGATGTTCACATGTGCCTTGTTCAGCCCGATGTCGTACAGCCCATGCGGGATGACCTTGCCTTCGCTGTAGCTCGGAAAATCATGGTCGAGGACTTCAAGCTGCTCGCGCGTGTAGAGCTTGCCGTCGCGATAGAAATTGCCCAGCATCTCCTTCTTCTTCGTATCGATGCTGAGGACAGGCTGGTCGTCTTCGAGATATTCCGCCTTGAGTTGCGTAATACGCTGAAATTGTACGTCGCGTTGTGCGTGGGACTTGAACGACTTCTTTTTCTGTGATTGCCGCCGGGAAAAACCGTTGCGCTTTAGCAGCTGCCGGACCGTTCGCACGCTCACCCGTTCGCCTACTTGCTGCGTCATCGCCTGTGCGATTTCGCGTGGCTTCAGATCCGTCCAGATGATGCCGTGTTGTGGATTACCCGCCGTATGCTCTCGCACCACATCTAGAAATACCGCGTTCCACTCCGGATGGTCCGTTAACCTGGATTTACGCCCCTTTTTTTCGGATCCGCTCTCCAACCGGATCCAGCTCTTCTTCCAGGTCCTTTAGCCCTTGTCTAATTGTTTTCGGGTCCATTTCAAACAGTTTCGCAATATATTCGAAACCGCCATGGCCCAGCTTGTCCGCCTCCACAGCCGCATACCGCCGTCGGTCCTTCTCCGACAAGCGCGCGTACAGCCGCTTCATCCGCGTTTCAACCTCAGCCCGGTAACCAGCCTGCATCGTTTGTCCTCCAGAGGCATCACATCTTACCCGCGTCGCTTTGCGCACGCCAGGTCCACTTCGGGAAGTTATTTCTCACTCGTTCCTTAGTGCGTTTCCTGCCGCGCGGGTTCGGGTTGATGTTGGGCACCATCCCGCGGTTGAAGATCGCCTTGCGGTTGGAGCGACAATCGTAGACGCCGTCCAGGCTGACCACGGTGTCGCGCAGATCCAGCCTTGCTTCACCGGCAATCCGTATCACCTGCGGCAGCGCGTCACGCAGCAGCGGCGATTCGTTGCGATTGCCTGGTGCCGACACGAACGGGGCGATCACATTGCAGTTCCGGTCACAGAAGGCAACGACCTTGTCACCTTTCATGTTCTTGTGGCCGCTGACGCCAATGTTGTCGCCGCCTTTTTTTGCCGCCGTCGTGGTGCCGTCGCCATGGATGACGCTGGTGTCCAACAACTGGTCGTGGCTAAGCCGCACCACCGACGCGAGGAAGACGGCGTCGAAACATTCGCATGCCTGCCAGCGGCGAAAGGCCCGATAGATACTCGTGTAGTGGATCTCCGGCCTGCCGTGCCGATCCATTGCAATCGGCAGCGCCTTCCATTGGCAACCGAGGTAAAGCAGTTTCAGGATGTAGTTGAAGATCGCGTGCGCGGTCAGTTTGGATGCCGGTCCCCGGCTTCCTGCCGTGAGGTGCGGCAAGACAAATTGTTCGAACTGCCCGCGGCTCAATTCCGTTGGAATCCGTTGCCATTGCTGGCTGTGCGCCATTATCGACCGCCAAAGATCGGGAATTCTAGCGGATCACGGCGGAAATCGGCGAAAGTCATACCCACAAAGGACTTCAGGCAAATTTGGCAGCCTTGAGAAACCCGCAACCAGTTGTTGGGTGGATTGGTGCCAAACCGTCGCCGTGCGGGCGACCGCCAGGGATTCTTCGGCAAAAGGGCTTCCCCGCACTACTCCGCCATGGAGAAAGCTAGCCACCAAAGGATCGCCCGAGGCCATGCCGCCAATACGACTTAGCGGCATTGACGCGCATCGCAAAAAAACCGCCCGCAGGCCACCGGCTGTGCGATCTCACGTGTCGTGATTGGGCTCGCTTGGCGACGGCCATTGCTGCGCGGCATGAAGTACCCGCAGGATGCGGATGGCGTTGGCGCCAGCCGTGTAGACGACCAGGTAGTTCGCCGCCACCACCATCTCGCGCGTGCCCGCGACGCGCCCTGCCCGGTACAGCAATGGATGCTCGGGCAGGTGCGCGGCTTTCGCCTGCAGCTCGTCCACCAGGCGCTGGGCCGCGTCCGGATTGTCGTCCGAAATATAGTCAACGATGGCCAGCAGATCGGCGCGGGCCGGGGCCGTCCATTCAACCGCGCTCACGACGCTTCCGGTCGATCAGCGCCTGGGCGTCTTCGATCACCTGGTCATGCGGGATCGACGCGCCCGGGTCGGCCAATGCTTCCTGCACCTTGGCGCGAAACCAGGCGTCGTAGCTGGCGGGGTCAGTGGCCAGGCCGGCCGGCAGGCCGCCCTCGCGGGCGATGCGGGCCAACAGGATGCGGACCGCGTCGGACACCGTCAGGCCGACGTTCGCCAGGCTTTGCGCTGCCCGTGCCTTGAGGTCGTCGTCCACCCGGATGTGCAGCATCGAGGTATGTGCCATGAAATTCTCCCGTACGTGCTTTTAGCCCCCATTATGCATCTCAATTGAGATACAATCAAGCGCGAATGACCAAGACGCCGCTCGTGACCGCGGAAAATGTTCGGGACGCGGCCGAAGCGCTGGCCAGCACGGGCCGCAAGGTCAGCGTGCGCGCCGTCATCAACGAGTTGGGCGGCGGTTCGCCGAATACGGTGCTGGCGCACTTGAAGAGTTGGCGAGCTTCCAATCCGGAGAAGCCTGACGCCACCCCGGTCGTCATCGACGCGCGCATCCTGCAGATCCTGCGCGACCAGGTTGCCGAGGCGTCAACCAAGCAGCCCCCGCGGAAGTGAACCAACTGGTTGCGAGTTTCGGTTGAAGCGATCTGGCGGGGGTCAACGGAATTGGCAAGCAGGCGAGACCAGCCGCGTCGAGATGGGCGACGAGGCAGTTTTGCGTTGTCACGGATGCATTTCCGCAGGGGGAGGACGAACGGGACCACGGCGCGCTGCGCCGTACTGAAGCATGGACCTTAACTGCCAGCTCAACTACCGCAATAGTGCCGTAGATTTATCATGGTGTAGGCCATGGTCTTGAATGCGTAGTGCAACTGACTGATGCGATCGAAGCGAAGTAGCAAGCGACGAAACTTATCTTCCCATGCGAACACGCGCTCGATGGTACGAAACCGCTCTTTAAAAATGGTCAGATCGAACAGCGCCTTGCGACCTCGCTTAGTGCGTTTCCTGCCGCGCGGGTTCGGGTTGATGTTGGGCACCATCCCGCGGTTGAAGATCGCCTTGCGGTTGGAGCGACAATCGTAGACGCCGTCCAGGCTGACCACGGTGTCGCGCAGATCCAGCCTTGCTTCACCGGCAATCCGTATCACCTGCGGCAGCGCGTCACGCAGCAGCGGCGATTCGTTGCGATTGCCTGGTGCCGACACGAACGGGGCGATCACATTGCAGTTCCGGTCACAGAAGGCAACGACCTTGTCACCCTTCATGTTCTTGTGGCCGCTGAAGCCAATGTTGTCGCCGCCTTTTTTTGCCGCCGTCGTGGTGCCGTCGCCATGGATGACGCTGGTGTCCAACAACTGGTCGTGGCTAAGCCGCACCACCGACGCGAGGAAGACGGCGTCGAAACATTCGCATGCCTGCCAGCGGCGAAAGGCCCGATAGATACTCGTGTAGTGGATCTCCGGCCTGCCGTGCCGATCCATTGCAATCGGCAGCGCCTTCCATTGGCAACCGAGGTAAAGCAGTTTCAGGATGTAGTTGAAGATCGCGTGCGCGGTCAGTTTGGATGCCGGTCCCCGGCTTCCTGCCGTGAGGTGCGGCAAGACAAATTGTTCGAACTGCCCGCGGCTCAATTCCGTTGGAATCCGTTGCCATTGCTGGCTGTGCGCCATTATCGACCGCCAAAGATCGGGAATTCTAGCGGATCACGGCGGAAGTCGGCGAAAGTCATACCCACAAAGGACTTCAGGCAAATTTGGCAGCCTTGAGAAACCCGCAATGGAATGAACGCGTCCCACCCGTGAACGAAAGCGAAGTAAGGTGGATCCTCACGGGCCAACGGCATCGATGTGCCCAAGTGGAAAATGCACGCATTTCCAGGCAACCGGAGGATCCACAGATGAATGCTACGCCAGTTGGAATCGACATTGCGAAGAATGTGTTTCAGGTGCACTACGTCGACGCGCAGACAGGTGAGATCGTGAACAGGCCGATCAAACGTGCTCAGTTTCTCGAGCACTTCGCGAATCGCGCGCCGTGCCTGATTGGCATGGAAGCATGCGGTAGCGCGCATCACTGGGCTCGGCAACTGACGAAGATGGGCCACGAGGTCAGACTGATGCCCGCGCAGTTCGTGAAGGCCTTCAACATCCGCAACAAGAGTGATGCGGCAGACGCGAAGGCAATCTGGCTGGCGGTACAGCAGCCGTGCAAGGCGGTGGCAATAAAGACGGAGATGCAACAGGCGGTGCTGATGATGCACCGTCAGCGAGAGCAACTGGTGAAGTTCCGCACGATGCAGATCAACGGGCTGCGCGGGATGCTGGCCGAGTTCGGCGAAGCGATGGGCAAAGGCCGCAGCGCGCTGGGCAAGGCAATTCCGGATGCGCTTACGCGCGTCGAAGAGTGTCTGCCGAAGGTCCTGATTGATACGCTCAACTGGTTGCGGGTTTCTCAAGGCTGCCAAATTTGCCTGAAGTCCTTTGTGGGTATGACTTTCGCCGATTTCCGCCGTGATCCGCTAGAATTCCCGATCTTTGGCGGTCGATAATGGCGCACAGCCAGCAATGGCAACGGATTCCAACGGAATTGAGCCGCGGGCAGTTCGAACAATTTGTCTTGCCGCACCTCACGGCAGGAAGCCGGGGACCGGCATCCAAACTGACCGCGCACGCGATCTTCAACTACATCCTGAAACTGCTTTACCTCGGTTGCCAATGGAAGGCGCTGCCGATTGCAATGGATCGGCACGGCAGGCCGGAGATCCACTACACGAGTATCTATCGGGCCTTTCGCCGCTGGCAGGCATGCGAATGTTTCGACGCCGTCTTCCTCGCGTCGGTGGTGCGGCTTAGCCACGACCAGTTGTTGGACACCAGCGTCATCCATGGCGACGGCACCACGACGGCGGCAAAAAAAGGCGGCGACAACATTGGCGTCAGCGGCCACAAGAACATGAAAGGTGACAAGGTCGTTGCCTTCTGTGACCGGAACTGCAATGTGATCGCCCCGTTCGTGTCGGCACCAGGCAATCGCAACGAATCGCCGCTGCTGCGTGACGCGCTGCCGCAGGTGATACGGATTGCCGGTGAAGCAAGGCTGGATCTGCGCGACACCGTGGTCAGCCTGGACGGCGTCTACGATTGTCGCTCCAACCGCAAGGCGATCTTCAACCGCGGGATGGTGCCCAACATCAACCCGAACCCGCGCGGCAGGAAACGCACTAAGGAACGAGTGAGAAATAACTTCCCGAAGTGGACCTGGCGTGCGCAAAGCGACGCGGGTAAGATGTGATGCCTCTGGAGGACAAACGATGCAGGCTGGTTACCGGGCTGAGGTTGAAACGCGGATGAAGCGGCTGTACGCGCGCTTGTCGGAGAAGGACCGACGGCGGTATGCGGCTGTGGAGGCGGACAAGCTGGGCCATGGCGGTTTCGAATATATTGCGAAACTGTTTGAAATGGACCCGAAAACAATTAGACAAGGGCTAAAGGACCTGGAAGAAGAGCTGGATCCGGTTGGAGAGCGGATCCGAAAAAAAGGGGCGTAAATCCAGGTTAACGGACCATCCGGAGTGGAACGCGGTATTTCTAGATGTGGTGCGAGAGCATACGGCGGGTAATCCACAACACGGCATCATCTGGACGGATCTGAAGCCACGCGAAATCGCACAGGCGATGACGCAGCAAGTAGGCGAACGGGTGAGCGTGCGAACGGTCCGGCAGCTGCTAAAGCGCAACGGTTTTTCCCGGCGGCAATCACAGAAAAAGAAGTCGTTCAAGTCCCACGCACAACGCGACGTACAATTTCAGCGTATTACGCAACTCAAGGCGGAATATCTCGAAGACGACCAGCCTGTCCTCAGCATCGATACGAAGAAGAAGGAGATGCTGGGCAATTTCTATCGCGACGGCAAGCTCTACACGCGCGAGCAGCTTGAAGTCCTCGACCATGATTTTCCGAGCTACAGCGAAGGCAAGGTCATCCCGCATGGGCTGTACGACATCGGGCTGAACAAGGCACATGTGAACATCGGGGTGAGCCGTGACACGACGCAGTTTGCCTGCGACAGCGTAGCGCACTGGTGGGAAAAACAGGGTCGCGCCGATTATCCCCAAGCCACACGGTTACTGCTACTGTGCGATGGCGGAGGTAGCAACCCAAGTGATTCGTGGCTTTTCAAAGCGGATCTGCAAGATCTGGCAGACCGGCTCGGACTGGAAATCCGGGTGGCCCACTACGCCCCATACTGCTCGAAACATAATCCGATCGAGCACCGCGTGTTTCCACACATTACGCGAGCCTGTGCTGGCGTAGTCTTCAGCAGCGTTAGTCTGGTTCGTGAACTGATCGAAAAAGCCTGCACAAAAACCGGACTGAAAGTTACTGCTGACATTCTTGACGGAGTCTATGAAGCCGGACGGACAGTCACTCGTTGCGTCCGTGCTTCACTGAACATCGAGTACGACTCAACCTTGCCTGCGTGGAACTACAGCATCCGCTCACGGAACGCCGCATAGCGGGAAGTTATTTCGAGCACGTTCCTAAGCGAGGTCGCAAGGCGCTGTTCGATCTGACCATTTTTAAAGAGCGGTTTCGTACCATCGAGCGCGTGTTCGCATGGGAAGATAAGTTTCGTCGCTTGCTACTTCGCTTCGATCGCATCAGTCAGTTGCACTACGCATTCAAGACCATGGCCTACACCATGATAAATCTACGGCACTATTGCGGTAGTTGAGCTGGCAGTTAAGGTCCATGCTTCAGTACGGCGCAGCGCGCCGTGGTCCCGTTCGTCCTCCCCCTGCGGAAATGCATCCGTGACAACGCAAAACTGCCTCGTCGCCCATCTCGACGCGGCTGGTCTCGCCTGCTTGCCAATTCCGTTGACCCCCGCCAGATCGCTTCAACCGAAACTCGCAACCAGTTGGATGATACCTATCGGGTCGGGCGTTATCTTCCCCGCATCGAGGGCAGTTTTGCGCGGATCGAGCACTGGCGTGGCACGACGAAGGGCGGCGACTTCTGGCTGGTGCATGACGCAAGCGGCGAGCTGCACTGCTTCGGCAGGACGGCGGCGGCCCGCATTGCGGACCCGGCTGAGCCGTCGCACATCGCCGTCTGGCTGCCCGAAGAATCGGTTTCGCCCACTGGGCACCACATCTGGTACCGGTATCGCGCCGAAGACAATGCCGGCATCGACCTGCGTGGCAACGAGGTGCAACGCGACCATGCGGCCAACCGCTATCTGGCTGAAGTGCGATACGGCAATGCATCGGCGGCGGAGCACCTCTACCTCTTCACGGCGACCGGGCCGCAGGCCCAGACGTGGCTCTTCTCGCTCATGCCCGATTACGGCGAGCGTGGCGTCGATCCTGACATGCCACCGCCGTATGCGGCTTCCGGGGCCTGGCCCTCCCGGCGTGACCCGTTTTCGCGGTACGACTACGGTTTCGAGGTCCGTAGTCACCGGCTGTGCCGTCAGGTCCTTATGTTCCACCATTTTCCGGACGAACTTCGCGCACCCGATACGCTGGTGGCAAGGCTGCTGCTTGAGTACGACGAGAATCCGGTGCTGACCCGGCTGACCGGTGCGCAGCAGCTGGCCTATGAGGCGGACGGCACGCTGCAGCAGCTGCCGCCGCTGGATCTGGGCTACGCACCGTTCGACTATTCGTTGTCCTCGGGCTCCTGGCAGTCGTTCGACATCTTCCCCGGCCGGGACGATGCGTACCCCTACCAGATGGTCGACCTGTACGGCGAGGGGATTGCCGGTGTGCTGTACCGCGTGGGTTCCCTGTGGTATTACCGGGCGCCGGAACGGGGCAGTGAAGGGGGCGACAGCGTCGCCTACGGCACGTGGCAGCCGCTGCCAGCGGTCCCGTCGATGCAGCCGCCGCCGGTGGCGCTGATGGATATCGACGGCGACGGCAGGCTCGACTGGCTGGTCACGCAACCGGGTCTCGCCGGCTGGTTCAGTCTGGCGCCAGACGGGACATGGTCCAGCTTTACGCCGTTCGCTGCGCTGCCGGTCGAGTTTTTCAACGCGCAGTCGATGCTGGCCGATCTCATGGGCGCGGGCCTGTCCGATCTTGCGCTGATCGGTCCGAAGAGCGTGCGTCTTTACGCGAACGCGCGCCACGGTTTTGCAGCCGGGGTCGATGTCGGCCAGCAGTCGGCGCTGCCCGTGGCCGGGCGCGACGCACGCGAACTGGTTCTGTCGCGATAAGGGATTAAGGGCGACCGAGGGTGGCGAGAGCGCCGCGGTCATATGGCCAAGGAATAGAACTGCTCGGCGGCCGACGGACTGCTCCCCCTGGGGATAACCATCTGCCCTTTGCGGATCATCCGCATGGTCTCGATGCCACCGAGGATGATGCGAGCGCAGCGAAAATTCTGGAACCCCAACATCGACCTGACCCGGCGTTTGATGCCACGGTGGTCCTGCTCAACGAGGTTATTCAGATACTTGTTCTGCCTGATCTTGATCGGCGTTTCCCGCTCAGCATTGATCGCCTGCAGGGCCGCGAGGTTCGCGCCACTCTTGTCCACCGTGACGGTCTTTGGCGCACCGTTCTGGGCGATGGCCTTTTCGAAGAAGCGCCGGGCAGCGGCAGTGTCTCGGCGCGCGCGCAACAGGAAGTCAATGGTCTTGCCGGCCTTGTCCACGGCCCGGTAGAGATACTTCCACTGGCCCTTGACGAGGATGTAGATCTCGTCCATGCGCCAGCTGTTGCCTACCGGGCGCTGGCGCCGACGAAAGGCCTTCTCGAGCACCGGCAGCAGCTTGATCACCCAGCGATGCACCGTGGAATGATCCACCTCGATGCCGCGCTCGGCCATCATCTCGTCCAGATCCCGCAAGCTCAGCGAGTACGCCACGTACCAGCGCACGCACAGCAGAATCACGTCCACCGGATGGTGCAGGCACTTGAGGACATTGGCAATGCCGCCTGGCAAGCTCGTGCGCGGCGTCTTCGCTGGCTTATTCATCTGCTGACTTGCGGTTTCCAAAACCGGCCATTCTACTTCCCGTTATCGCGACAAAACCCATTCAACGCCCATAGCGCTCACCGCCTGCGGAGCGGCTCAGTACAAATGGTTTTTTAGTTACCGCTCGCGAGCTGATCTTGATCGGCTCCGTTATGCCTCTGCGGCCGCGATCGCTAACCAAAAAATCCTCTGCCATATCTTACTCAGTAGTCAGAAATATATGCGACAAAAATTGAACTTCCATAATCTGTCGAAATCCGACGTTTATGAAACGAGACGGACGAACCTTGGCGCATAACACCCTTGAGGAAATGCGCGTACTGGCCGTGCAACGGATGAGGGAGGGTGAGCATCCTGAGGACGTAGCCAAATCCTTTGGCATGCATCGTTCCTGGGCCTTCCGATGTCGCGCTATGACCATGGGGCGCGGCAAGCAATCCACCCAAGATAAGGACATCAGCAAGCCTTATAGGCGGCATGTCGATGAGGTTTCTGGCGAGGCGGACGTGGTTTAGCGCGATCCGGTCGCACGCGATGGGTACGTGTTGCGATCAAGGCCAAGGTCTCATTCAGCGCAGCCTTGGCCCAGCGCAGTCCCAGTAGCGCCGCTGGCAGGACAGGTTTGAGAGCGGTGATGGCGTAGGTTCGGATGATCCGATAGTTCGAGTCAATCTCATGTTCCTGCACGGCGCTGAAGCAGCATAGAGCGTGCAGGTTATCACTGAGGATTTTGGCGCCGAAGTCCTGCCTGGCAGCCAACTGCGAGAGGCCGGACAGATGTTCGAGTCCCATGCGGTGCTTGAGGCGTTTGTACGCCTCCTCGAGGCGCCAGCGTTGATGGTAAAGGTCGCGGAAGGTGGCCGCTGGATAGCGGTGCATGTCGAGCAGATTGGTGATGAGCACGCGCACCTTGCCGGCTGGCGAGATCTGCCGGATCAGCCGAACGGTCTGCGGGGTAGCCGCACACTCGTAGTCGCGCGCGTCAATGCGGGCTGGAGCGGGGAGCGTGACGATGGCCTCGTCACGGCCAGAGCGCACGAAGCGCCGTACGGCAGCAAAGCCGCTGCCGTCGGCACGCATGCAGAAAGGGATGTTTCGTTGGTTGAGTACGGCCACCAGCCAGCGGGCGGGTAGCCGCGGTCGAGCAAGAGCAAGTCGTCGGATTGCAGGCGGTCCAGATGCTCGAACAGGATCTGGCGTTCGTTCTCGTACACGCTGTGTAATGAGGCGGCGAGCATGATCTCGGCCCCAGGCAGGTACAGGCCGAAGGCAAGTTGATCGCGGCTGGCGGCTCGAGGCAGATGGCTGTGGCGAATGGCGAAACGCAGGTGTGAAGCGTCCGCGGCGACCAGCCGAAAGCCATGCCAGCGTGGCAAATGGTTGGAGACGTGCTGAAGTAGCCAGTCATTGAGGTGAGCAAAGACATCGCCGCCGAGCTTGCTGCGAGCCTGGGCGAAGGCTTGTTCACTGACGCAACGGCGCAAGGTGTTTTGGCGGGCGAGCGTGGCGAAGAATTGATCGAGCTCGGCTTGCATGCCCATACGCAAGTTGCCGAGCATGAAGGAGATCAGTGTCGGCAGGGTGAGCTTGCGCTGCCGGGTGAAGGCGGCCGGATGCTCTGGATGACGGGCAAGATCGTGAAAGACCTTGGTGTGCAGATATTGGGCAAGTGCAGCGAACAAATCGGACAGGGGCATGAGAGCCAAGCGAAGATCGAGAAGCGATCCTCTATTGGCCGCCGCCCTGCTTGCGCTAAACATCCAGCGCAAGCAGGGCGGCGGCCCCTCGAACCTCGTCACCTGTCAAGCGTTCTCGGCGCCAATTGCGATTTTATTTGGCGGCTTATCTTGGGTGGATTGGCGCGGCAAGGGCTTGCAGGCTTTGCGCTCAACCAAAGGTAGTGGCAGGCCACGCAAACTCACGAACAGCCAAGAAGCCCAGGTGTTTCGCTGGATCAATGGCAAGAATCCGACGCAATACGGTTTTGACTTTGGTTTGTGGACGCGCCAGATTGTTCAGTTGTTGGTGGAAGAAAAATTCGGAGTGGATCTGTCCTTGGCTAGCATCGGTGCGCTTCTGGCGCGCAGGGGACTGACGCCGCAAAAGCCACTGCAGTGCGCTTATCAACGCGATCCATTGGCCGTTGAGGCATGGCGCAAGGAGACCTTTCCTGCCATTGCGAAAGCGGCAAAGGCACAGAAGGCTGACATTTTCTTCTGGGACGAGTCAGGCTTTCGTGCCGACACCGTGCATGGCAAGACATGGGGTGCGCGTGGCAAGACCCCGGTGGTCGATCGGCCGGGGCAGCGCCAGAGCATCAGTGCCGCGTCGGCAGTCAACTCCAAGGGGCCTTCTGGTTCGCCACCTACAAAGGCGGTCTGACTGGAGAGCTGTTCGTCGAACTCCTCAAGAAATTGATGCGCGGGCGAAAAAACAGCGTGCACATGGTGGTCGATGGACTGCCCGCACATAAGAAGGCATGCGTGAAGCGCTACGTTCAATCGACAAAGGGCAAGCTCACATTGCACTTCTTGCCTGGCTACTCGCCCGACCTCAATCCAGACGAGTTGGTGTGGAGTCATACCAAGCGCACAGGTGTGGCACGCAGGCCTCTTCGTAAAGGTGAGGACCTGCAACAAAAGGTCAACGAACAGCTTCAAACCGTGGCGGAAAATCCGGCGCTTGTACGCTCATTCTTCCGCCATCCTTCTGTCGCATATATTTCTGACTGCTGAGTAAGCTTCACATATTTACGAATAGCGGCCGACCCTCTACAGGATACCGATCAATGCTGCGCGGTCATCGACCGTGCAGCGTCGCTCATAACTCGTTACTGATTTGTCGCCCAGCCATTGCGCCAGCGTATGGTGCCCAAGGCGTCATGTCCAGGTTGTGTTAGCGACTCTTAGCAGGGATGAAGCGATTTTGTTACGGTAGCGACATAAATTGTCTGGTTTGTCTGTTTGTGCTATCGGTGAATGGCTTTAAGGGCTTTTGATGGTCTCTGGTTTCTATTGGCGCTGGCTTGTTGGTATGGATTTCGCGTACAAGCTCCCTGAACGGTCTCGACCCCGAGGCCTACCTGCGCACGTCATTGCTCGCATCCCCGACCACCCCGTCAATCGCGTCAGCGAACTGCTGCCATGGGCGTGACCCCGATAGAAGGTTTTGCTTATCTGTGTGCTGGCGAGAACTGCAAGCTGCTGCCGCAGCTTTGCATCCGGCATCCCAGTGCTGTGCGACCCAAGCGTATAGCGCTAGGAAGTCTCCATGTATTGACGTACTGAAGTTCGATCTCAGGAGAGAAACGTGCAAACCAAGACCCGGAACATCCTCACATTCGGCATCATCGCGGCCACAGCCGCAACATTGGTAGCTTGCGGGGGCGGCGGCGATTCCCCTTCCAAGCCTTCTGCTACCGTGCAAGGTAAGGCGGTGTGAATCACCCCGGGAATCGAGGAGGCTGTTTTGTTTAAGTTGATGCCGGGGCCGCAGCGGTATCGCTGAGTTGCCGATAGTAGTTTGCCTCAGCTTCAGCCGGCGGGATATAGCCGAGGTATTCCATCAGGCGGTGGTTGTTGAACCAGGCCACCCATTCCAAGGTTGCAAGCTCCACGGCCTCGCGGGATTTCCAGGGGCCACGCCTGTGGATCAGTTCGGCCTTGTACAGGCCATTGATGGTCTCAGCCAGTGCGTTGTCGTAGGAGTCACCGCGGCTGCCCACCGACGGCTCAATGCCGGCTTCAGAAAGCCTCTCGGTATAGCGAATGCTGACGTATTGCGATCCCCTGTCAGAATGGTGAATGAGCGTCCCGTCGTTGTCGGGATGGCGCGCGTAGAGCGCCTGCTCCAAGGCATCCAGAACGAAGTCCGTGGTCATCGAAGTGCTGACGCGCCAGCCAACAATACAGCGGGCGAACACGTCGATCACGAAGGCCACGTACAGCCAGCCCTGCCAAGTCGAAACGTAGGTGAAATCACTCACCCACAGTTGGTTGGGCCGTGTGGCGTGGAACTGGCGCTTGACGCGATCCAGAGGGCACGGCACCGAGTCGTCGGCCACTGTGGTGCGCTTCTTCTTGCCCCGGCGCACCCCCGCCAGGCCAAGCTGCTTCATCAGCCGTTCGACCGTGCAGCGCGCCACCGCCATGCCTTCCCGATTCATCTGTTGGGAGAAAGTCTTCAACGCAGTGGAGTGGGTGGTGGACTGGGGCCTGGCCCATCGCGAACTCGGTACGATCCGTGCCTTTGGTGTCGACGAGATCCAGTATGGTCGTGGACACAAGTACCTCACACTGGTCTACCAGATCGAGGCTGGCTGCACGCGTCTGCTATGGGTGGGGCAGGAGCGCACGAAAGAAAGCTTCGCGAAGTTCTTTGCCATGATCGGAGAACAGGTATGCGAGAAGGTTGAGTTCGTCTGCTCGGATATGTGGAAGCCCTACCTTGAGATGATAGCGCTGCATTGCCCCAATGCGCTGAACATCCTGGACCGCTTCCACATCGTTGCGAAGATGAATAAGGCTATCGATGAGGTTCGCGCTGAAGAGTCCCGCCGCATGGTCCGCGACGGATACGAGCCGGTGCTCAAGAAGTCCCGCTGGTGCCTGCTCAAACGTCCGGAAAACCTGACCGACAAACAGCGACTGCGCATGCGTGACTTGTTGCAGTACAACCTGCGCACCGTACGCGCCTGGCTGCTCAAAGAGGAATTCCAGCAGCTCTGGGATTACATCTCACCGGACTGGGCCGGAAAATTCCTCGACCAGTGGTGTACGCAGGTGATGCGCTCGCGCATCGAGCCGATGAAGAAGTTCGCCCGCACCGTGCGTGCCCACCGTGAGCTGATCCTCAACTACTTCCGTGCCCGCAAGCAGTTCTCCAGCGGCGTCGTCGAGGGCCTGAACAACAAGGCCAAAGTCACCATGAGAAAATCGTACGGATTCCGAACCTTCAGGGCGACGGAAATCGCGCTATATCATGCACTTGGCAATCTTCCTGAGCCTTCGTCAACCCACACTTTTTCCTGACGAACCTTTTTTATAAAGTTTCTTACGGGACAGAACACTGATATGTATTGACCGTGTCAAGTGCTCTGTTCCTTGTTCATGGTTGTTGAATCCAGTGTGTTTGGGCCAGGTCCGGCGGTTCTTCGACGGTTGATCATTCTGATATGCGCGGGTTGGCTACCGCATGACAAACGATTCGTCGAGGAGCTGCCTCCGTCTAGTTTCGAGGGTTGTGCTGTTTCCAGTTGCCTCCTAGTGTGCGCGAGGGTTCTCCACCGCTGCCGGACCTGGCCCAAACACACTGGGCGCTGTATCGGTTTGCTTAGGTCCCGCCGATCTCTGCCTGCTGGCCGATCGCCCAAATAAATCCCGTCAGTTCGCGCGCGATCGCCGTGCAGACCTGCACCGGCAATTTCCCGCGGGCAGTCAGATGACGAAAGCGCTGGCACAAGCGTTTCTGCGCACTCCATGCAATCTCCTGCACCTGCTCGGTGGTGCGCTCTGCGCGCCGTTGGAGAATGGCGGTCTTACGCGCCGGATGACGATAAGTCCAGGCCGCCTCGACCAACACCCGTCGCACATGGCTGTTACCGGTCTTGGTGATGCCGCCTCGTCGCTCTCGTTTGCCGCTGGAATGCTCGCTTGGCACCAGGCCAAGGTACGCCATCAGTTGCGGCGCATCGGAGAAGCGTCGCAGATCGCCAAGCTCGGCGACTACGGTTACCGCAGCAATCAGGCTGATACCCCGCAAGGCCATCAATGCCTCGATCACCGTCCAGACGGGGCAGTCTTGCACCGCGCGTTCGATTTCCTGTTCGAGGCTTGCTACACGTTGGCTGCAAGCCATGACCGTATCCATGTATTCCTGCAATACGATCTGCTGCACCGGTTGCGCAAACTTCACCCCTTCGAGCCAACGCCAATGCGCCTGGGTCCAGCGACACTTGCCGCTATAGCGATGGCCATGCCGCGATAGGAACGACAACAATCGTTGCTTGGCCTGCCGCTGCAGATGCTTCATGTCCTCGCGTGCACGGGTGAGGTCGCGCAATGCCTCTTGCGCTTCGCCGGGTATCCAGACCGCAGTCAGCTCTCCCGCTCGATGCAAGCGGGCCAGGCTCAGGCTGTCGCGACGGTCAGTCTTGACGCGTTCGCCAGGCTTCCTCGGAATCAGCGAGGGAGCCACTACCTGACAGTCTTGCTTCAGCTCGTTCAGTTGTCGATACAGCACATACCCGCCTGGCCCAGCTTCGTAGCAAAACGACAGCCGAGACCCGTCCCGCTTGAGCTGGGTGACCAGCTTCTTGACGGCTTCCGGGGTATTCACAATCTCTCCCACGTACCGGACTTCGCCGCTCGCCTGCGCTACCGCGACGGCGATCGTTTCCTGGTGGACATCCAAGCCCACGTACTTGCTAGACTTGTTCATGACCTGCCCCCTCAATTGTGGCTCTGGGCCGCTGGTTTACCTCACCTCAGCCTAATCCACGTCGCTTGAGGTGCGGCAGGTCAATACATTCTGTCTAGGAGCTCGTCGGAGTTGAGGTGAAGCGCGATTCAAAACATCAGGTTCATGACTGGGTTCGCGGCCGGATTGCGGGCTCATCTCAGTCGTCAAAACGCGATGAAGGTATTTGAAAGTGGATGAGGAAGGCAATCGGGCGATTAGGCGGCACAAAGAGCCCGCTGATCGGCCCTACACACCCCGTAATACGTTCATCCGCTTGATGTTCCACGCGAGCGCGACCAGCGACCATTCCGCCGCGACGTTGGACAGCCCGCGCAGCGAGAACTGCCGGAATCCCATCACATGCTTGATGATGCCGAACACCGGTTCGACGGTGCTCTTGCGGAGCCCGTACAGTGCTCGCCCCGCCTTCGTCTTATGTCGGTGTGTCATCCTGACGACCGGATCGGTGCTCTCGGGCGGCGCCGGATCGTCGGCAAAGCGTTCCATCAGCGGCAGATGATGGGCGTCGCGCTGGATCGCGATCAGAGGGGTGATGTCCGCTGCCTCGCAGGTGACGACGTTGGCCGCACTGAAGTAGCCCGCATCCGCCAGCAACACCTCAGGCTGGCCCAATGGCTCGGGCAGCGCCCCCAGCACGTTGATCATCGGTGCGACCTGGCGCTTGTCGTTGCTTTGCTGGGTCACTGTCGTGCCCACGATCAACATCGTCTCGACATTCACCGCCGCCTGCGCGTTGTAGCCTTGCTCGAAGCCGCCGCTGGACACCGGCATGATGCGCGACTCTTCGTCCGTCAGGTTGATCTGGTCGCGTTCCTTGGCACCGCCTTGCGGCGGCTTCGGGTCCTTGCCCCGCGGCTTCTTGCCGTCTTTGCGCTGCGCCTCGCGACGCGCCACCTTGGCTTCATACTCCTGCTGCTCTTGCTCGAACCGTTCCTGCGCCCGCGCCTCGATCTTCGCCTTCGCTTCGGCCAACGCCTTCAGTCGCGCTTCGCGCCGTGCGATCTCCGCCGGTACATCCATCCCATCTGGCAGACTCTCTCGATCGGCGTTCTCGGCCATCGCTATCAACCGCTGCACTTCTTCATGCAACTGCGCTTCGATCCGGCCGATGTGCCCGTGCGACAGCGCGCGGTGCTTGCTCGCATTCGCCTTCACCTTGGTGCCATCCAGCGCAATCCGGCCCAGCTTGACCAGCTTCATCTCCTTCGCGATCAGCAGCACCTGCACGAACAGCTTCTCTAACTGGCTCGCAAACCGCTTGCGAAAGGTGGCCAGCGTGTCATGGTCCGGATGCGTGTTCGCCGCAACGTAGCGGAACGCCACCGAGTCATAGGTCGCTCTCTCAATCTTGCGGCTCGAAGACACTCCGGTCGCATACCCGTACACCAGCAAGCCCAGTAGCACCTCAGGGTGATGCGCCGCCATGCCGCGACCCGCGTACGCCCCGCTCAGCTCCGACAGGTCCATCTGCTCGATGACTTCCACCACGAACCGCGCCAGATGACCTTCGGGCAACCAGTCCTCCACTGACGGCGGCAACAGATAGTCGGTCTGACGATCAACGGGCACGAAGCGACTCACCTATGGACTCTCTCAGAAACTTGTTAATTTATTAACGCCCAACCCGTCCCGCCGGACGACCGGGGATCCCGAAAATCCGACAGTCTCCTAGAAGCCATTGAACAATTTTGAATGCCCCCGAGGGTGCACTCCGCGACAAGGCACATCAGTCTTTTGCTGGCGTCTCGTCGCCGTAGAACATCACGCCCAGTTGGATGCGCTCGCGGCCACTTTCCACCCTGTGCCGGTTCGTGTCGCGCAGCGAGTAGACGCATCCGCAATACTCCTGCTGGTAGAAGTTCTCGCGTTTGCTGATCTCGATCATGCGCGCGGAGCCACCGCCTTTGCGCCAGTTGTATTCCCAGTAAGTCAGGTTAGGGTACTTCGCTGCAGCACGCATGCCGCAGTCATTGATCTGCTGCATGTTCTTCCAGCGCGAGATGCCCAGCGAGCTGGTAATCACCGGAAAGCCGTGCTCGTGAGCGTACAGCGCAGTGCGTTCAAAGCGCATGTCAAAGCACATGGTGCAGCGCACGCCGCGCTCGGGCTCGTGCTCCATGCCCCGGGCCCGTTCGAACCAGTTGTCCCGATCGTAATCCGCATCGATGAAGAGCACGCCGAACTGCTCGGCAAAGCGGATGTTCTCGTTCTTGCGCAGCTCGTATTCCTTGAGTGGGTGAATGTTGGGGTTGTAGAAGAAAATCGTGTAGTCGATACCCGAAGCGAGCATGGCCTCCATGACTTCACCCGAGCAGGGTGCGCAACAGGAGTGCAGCAACACCTTGTGGTGGCCACCGGGCAATGGAAGCGGTTCGCGTTCGACGGTGGTGCTCATCAGTTGGCTCCTTGTGCAAGGGTAATGGCGGGGGCAGGCTGGCGTGCCAGCTCGATGAAGGCCCGTACGTAGTCGATGCCAGTATCTGCCTCGCGTGCCCCCAGGAAGATCTGCTTGGCGATACCGCGCGCGCCCAGCCGCACGGGCACCACGTCCATTTTGGCTGCGTATTCCTCGACCAGCCAGCGCGGTAGCGCGGCCACACCCCGCCCGCTGGCCACCATTTGCAGCATGATGTCGGTGGTTTCGATGGCTTTATGGCGCCTGGGTGTGACACCGGCTGGCAACAGGAACTGGTTGTAGATGTCCAGGCGCTCGATGTCCACGTAGCTGATGAGCACCTCCTGGGTCAGTTGCTGGGGCTTCACATAGGTCGCCGAAGCCAGCGCATGGCCTCTGGGCACGACAAGCACCTGCTCGTAGTCGAACACTGGTTCGAACTTCAGCCCCGGCTTGAACAGTGGGTCAGGCGTGACCAGCAGGTCGATCTCGTAGCCGAAGAGCGCGCCGATCCCTCCAAACTGGAACTTCTGCTTGACGTCCACCTCCACCTCGGGCCATGCAGCCAGATAGGGAGAAACCACTTTGAGCAGCCACTGGTAGCAAGGGTGGCATTCCATACCGATGCGCAGCGCTCCGCGTTCGCCCTGCGCAAATTGGCCCAGGCGCTCTTCGGCCAGGTCCAGTTGCGGCAGCACCCGGTTCGCCACCGCCAGTAGGTACTGACCGGCCTGTGTCAGTCGCAGACTTCGCCCTTCGCGTAGCCAGACGTCGGTGCCCAGTTGCTGCTCCAGCTTTTTCATGCTGTGGCTTAGAGCCGATTGGGTCAGATTCAGCACGCCAGCGGCAGCCGTCAACGACCCTTGTTTCTCGACCTGCTGAATGATGCTGAGGTGAATACGCTCAAGCATTTGGATGACTCATATTCATGGATTTATGAAATAAAACCATTTTACATCATGGATTGCCGTCGATAGCATCCTCCCCATTGGCGCATGGGCCAAGCATCTGCAACTGCTGCAGGTGGTTTGCGTGACCCTCGAGCGCCGAATGGCAGAAGACAGCAAACAACATACCGACCCAGCTCACGAAACCATACTGCTGCGCGCGCGCAAATTGCGAGGTCGCGGCGCCGCGCAGATCAATCCATGAAAGCAAAAATGACACATCCACTCCGTGTAGTAGCGGTTTCCGGTGGACTGCAACGCCCCCACAAGTCCGCATTACTGGCAGAGCACCTGCTGGACCTGATCGCCGACGAAGTCCCATGCCAACAGCGCCTGATCGAAATGGGAAAGATTGCACCTCTGCTTCCTGGCGCGGTCTGGAGGTCCCAACTATCCGACACGGTGGAGCAGGAACTTGCAGCGGTCGAGCAAGCTGACGTGCTGGTTGTGGTAACCCCGGTTTTTCGCGGCTCCTACACGGGTGTGAATCGCCGGCATGATGGAGCCCGCAGGCTGGGCGTGCCAGTGGCCACGATGGGGAACTGGTGCCGGCGCCAGCGCGAGGAAGGCGCCAAGCCGACGGCCGCTGCGTCCCCGGGCACGCCTCCAAGCCGGCGTCCTGTGAGCGATCTGGAAGCCGAGGTCAGTCGCCTGCGCAAGAAGCTGGCCAGCGCGAAGCTGGATATTGAGATCCTTCGAAAAGCGACGGCGTACTTTGCGAAGGGGTCGCGGTGAATACGCCTGGATCGACGCACACCGCGACCAGTTCAGCGTGAACCGGCTATGCCGGGTGTTGGCGGTGTCGCGCAGCGGCTATTGCCAGTGGCGCACCCGCCCGCCGAGTCCTCGGACACAAGCCAATGCTGCCCTGGATGCCGAAGTGGCAGCGATTCACCGCGCCAGCCGTGGCAGCTATGGCCGTCCGCGCATTGTGCGGCAGTTGCGTGCCCAGGGCTTGTCGGTGGGCGCCGAACGCGTGCGGCGCAGCCTGCAACGCCAACGCTTGCGCCCGGTCTACAAGCGTCCGTATCGGGTCACCACAGATTCGGCGCATAACCTGCCGGTGGCGCCGAATCTGCTGGATCGACGCTTTGGTGGCTGGCAGCCCAATCAGGCCTGGGTCAGCGACATCACGTTCGTCGCCACCGACGAAGGCTGGCTGTTCCTGGCGGCGATCCTGGACCTGTCCAGCCGGCGTATCGTCGGCTGGTCAATGTCCGAGCGGATGCAGGCTGACCTGGTCTGCCAGGCTTTGCGCAGCGCCTACTGGCAACGCAAGCCGCCCCGGGCCTGATCCTGCATTCGGATAGGGGCAGCCAATATGCCAGTCGAGCCCACCGAACGCTGGCCGCGTCATGGGGCATGATCGTCTCCATGAGTCGGCGTGCCAATGCCTGGGACAACGCGCCAATGGAAAGCTTCTTCAAGACTCTGAAGGTCGAGCGAATCCATCAAACACGCTACGAAACCAGGGCACAAGCGCGCCTGGATATCGTCGACTGGATCGAAGGCTATTACAATCGGCAGCGCCTGCACACTTCGATCGACTTCCTTACGCCGGTCGACTACGAAGCCCTGCGCATGGCTGCATGAGTTGCTGTACGTGAAAGCGAGGCAGGGTCAGCACGATACGAGGACGGCCGTAGCTGCCGCGACTCGCCCTGTGGATGGTAGCGACCGCGGTGTCCAGCGCTGCATTGGATTGAGCGCGTCTGCTTGATCCACGGTGACGCCACTGGCAATAGCCGCTGCGTGATACATCAAGCATTCGGCACAGGCGACTGACACTGTACTGGTCGCGGTAGGTCTCGATCCAGGCGTACTTCACCGCAACCCCTTCGCGAAGTACGCCGTCGCTTTTGACAGAATTTCGATGTCCAGCTTCGCACTGGCCAATTCCTTGCGCAGTCGGCTGTTCTCCGCTTCCAGCTCACTGATCGGGCGAGTTGTTCGTACCGCGAGCGCTTCGCGACCACTCGCCGGGCCAACGTCGTCGGCTCGGCGCCCACGCCGCATCCAGTTCCCTAACGTCGCCACTGGCACCCCAGGCCTGCGCGCAGCCTCATGCTGCCCGACTGATTCGGCAAGCCTGACGGCCTCGACCTTGAATTCGTCCGTATATTGCCGTTTCGGCACTGACCTTTCTGACATGCAACCCTCCGTACATACAGGAAATTAACAAAATTCCTGCTGTACGCGAAATCGAGGCACGGTCATGATCAGCCTGTATGTGCCGGGCGGCGATCTGAAGGCGCAGCTTATCAACGCAAAGATCCGTACGCCGGGCGTGTCGGGGCGTGAGCCGACCTACACCACGGCGTACATCGAGCTGATCTTTACCTTCTACCGGCTGTTCGGCTGGGGGATGTGGTAGATCACCGGCTATATGGAGGACTTCTGGGAGACTCGCGGGCTGGACATCCCGGTGCCCAGCGCCAGTCAGCTGGGCGAACGGTTCGCTTCACTGGAGGTGAGCGTCACTAAGCGTTGCGAACAGCTGGCCCGGCGTCTCGCGCGCGGCGAGACGATCAGTCTCATCGTCGACAGCACGGGATTGAGCTTTGGGCGGGCAAGGCCTGAAAGCCTTCCCACAAGATAACCGTCTGCGTTCTCGCTCAATGTGGATCCTAGCCGATGTTATCGAGCTGTTCTCAACTAAAGTGGGCCCATTTTCATGGAATGTGGTCCCGCCCGCGCCGATATTCTCAGCTAATAAGCTCCGATGTAATCGGGTCCTGCGCCGGATGTTATCGGGCCGCTACATGTAGCGGGTTTCACTGATAAACGCCTTGTCGGCAGCCGCGGCGTCGGCCGCTTTCTGGTTGCCTTCGAGCACGGCCGCGTGCCCGTCGCAGACGGCAGCGAGCGCGGCGGCCAGCAGGCCGTCTCGCGCGTCCGGCATCTTCGCGGCCAGCTCGGCCGCTTTCAGGTTGCGTGCGTCGGCCGCATTCGTGGCGGTCGCGCTCGAGCGTTTTTTCGGCATGGCTCAACCCTCCGTGCGAACATAACCCAGCTCGCGAGGCCCAGCGAGGCGAGCGGCGAACCCTGCGCGTGCGACCTTGCACGGCATATCGCGTTTCACGCACGCTATGGCGCCCTCGCCCTCGCCCTCGCCCTCGCGTGCGCGCGCATACTACGTGTGGCGGTAGGTCGGCCGCTTCTCCGGCCCCGCTGCTACGTCCACGGCCCATGATTTCCATTCCTTGCCCGCCAAAAGGCGATTACGTCGGCCTCATCGGAAAAGATCAAATGCATCTGCATGGCTTCGTCCTGTCGGTTGCGGCCCGCCGTAGCGGGCCGGATAGGCGCGGCGATTACTCGCCGGTCAGCAGCTCATCGAGCTGCGGGCGAAGCCATTTCGCGGTGTTGATGGCGTTGGCCGTGAGCTTGCGCACATAGGCCGACTGGCCGACTGGCGAACGCGTCGGGCTGAACACAAAGCCGTTGCGCTTCATCAGATCGCGCACGTCCTTGGCAGGCTTAGCGTCGAACAGGAACACGGCGCGGTTATCTTCCGTGTCCTCGCGGTACGTGTAGCCGTGCCCTTCTTCCTCGCGGTCGGTGCGCTCTGCGATCTTCTTCAATGCCTCGATGCGGTCGCGCACGCGGCGGATATTCGCGCCGCTATTGGTGATTTCATACGAAGCGAAGCCAACCCGGCCGGCGAAGTCAGGACGAGAAAGCGCGTCGATGGCTGCTGCCGTGTAGCCCATGCGCTCAAGCCCTGCGCGATCCTCGCGGCGAATCAGGGCGTTCGTGCGCTTCATCTTGTCGTGCCGTGCCTCCAGCTCGGCCAGCTTCGCTGGTGAGCTTCGGAATGGCTTCGGGGTCGTCGCCAGATACGCCGCCCTTGCCGACTGCTTCCGCGCGCCGGTCGAGCGCGTTCGCCGTGTCGTGCAGTTCGAAGGCTCGGCCAAACGTTGCGTGTACACGTGCTCGATAGCGGCGGTCGCGGCCCTCGGAGTGGTGGCCCGTCAAGATCGGCTGACCGAACGGAATGACCGAAGCCATCGTTTTAGCGCGGGTGTGTACTGCATCGTTGCTGCCGAGCGCGCGTGCGCTGCACGGGCGGCCAGACGGGCGCGGCGGGCTTCCTGCTTCGCTTCGTACTTGTTCATCGTCTTGCTCCTGTCAGGTGCGGCGCGCTCGCTCGCCCGCCTTGGTTGGGCTGCTGCGCTTAACACCAAACGACATGGCGGTAATCAACGGTGCGGCGATACACGTTGCGGTCATTCCAAGGCGTGTACGTGTATTCCATGTACGCATTCGTAAGGATTACCAACCAATGATTTAACCGAAGTGCGGGCATTTCGACCTCCATCGAAAATGGGTTCGCTTTTACTGCTGACCGGCTCCCAAGATTCCCGTCCCCTGCGTGACGGGTTCAGCGAGGCTGTGAGTGATGATTGCCTTGCCGCCGTTTTCCCTGAGTTCGCCGCCCCGCGACGGATTCAGCCGGCCCGCTACGGCTGTCAAGGGTGAAACCGGAGGCCGCAGCCCGCGCAGCGCAGCGAGCAGGAACGGGCGAGGATTTCAGCGCGCTTGGCGCGCGGCCCTTGATTGGGCGGCGACAATCATTTTGTCCGGCGCATTGACTCATCGGTTCTGCTACCAGAGCTGACCCGTTGCCTCACGTAATTTGCTACCCACGGCATAGTGCCGTGGGAGCAGAACAACGTGAAGGGGAAGGTCAGCATGGCAACACGCAAGGAACTTGTCGCAGCGGTGAGCTCGCGCTACCGCGGGGCATCAAGAAAAGAGAAGATAGCGATCCTCGATGAATTCGCGTAAGCGGCTAGTGAAGGACGCCCTATCTTGGTAGAGCATGAGGGGTCAAGCTTGCGTCCGCAACGACTTTTGCGGACGCAAGCATGGTAGAGGAACAGATTGATTTCTTACCGCTGCAGGCGGTGCGGGTGCGCTCCAATGGCAAGCGCGACTACGATCCGGTAGCCAAGCGGCGACTGGTTCAGTTGTGCCTGAACTCGGGGGCGTCGGTTTCGAGCATGGCACTCAAGGCTGGCATCAACGCCAACCAGTTACGCAAATGGATTGGGCAGAACCGGCAGGCAATGCAGTCCGGCGAGGGACCACTGTCGGCATTTGTACCGGTCGTGGCCCCTGTGCACTTGAGTCCAGCGAGTGTGGCCGCGCAAACTTGCCAGCGATCGGCGCTGCTTAGTGCCAAGCTTCCCAACGGCACGTCGCTGGAACTGTCCTGTGGCGTCCAGGACGCCGAACTCGTCAAGGTCATGATCGAGGCGCTTGGAGGTCAGCGCTGATGTTCCGCTTTGACGCAGGGTTGAAGGTGTACCTGCACCGCGAGGCGGTGGACTTCCGTCAATCCATCAACGGCCTCGCCGCGCTGGTCGAGCAGACGCTGGGGCTCGATCCGTTCGCGGCCGCGGTGTACGTGTTCCGCAACCGGCGGGCCGATCGCATCAAGATGCTGCTCTGGGACCGCAACGGCTTCTGGTTGCTGTTGAAGCGTCTCGAGAAGGACCGCTTCGTATGGCCGCGTCAGGCGCCGGTGGCGACGCTGACAGTCGAGCAACTCCACTGGCTGCGCGAAGGTATCGACATCGAGGCGGTGCGTCGGCATCCGGAGCGCGCGTATCATCGGGCGGCGTGAACGCCGCATTACAGCGGCGGTCTAACCCGCCATGTCGACCACCGTCACCATCACCGCCGAGGAGTACGAAGCCCTGCAGGCCAGCCTGGCTGCGTTGCGCGTGGTGACGGTCGAGCGAGATCTGTTGAAGGAACAACTGAAGGCCTTCCAGCGCAAGCTGTTCGCCGCCAAGAGCGAAGCCCGTGGCTCAGAGCAGAAGGACCTGTTCCTCAACGAAGCTGAGGCACTGGCGCCGAGCGCTGCAACGACGCCGGCGCAGGAAGCGGAAGGTACGCCAGGGATCGAGGTGGCGGGCCACGCGCGAAAGAAGCACGGGCGCAAGCCGCTTGATCCGGCGCTGCCGCGTGTGGAAGTCCGCCACGAGCTGCCCGAGTCCGAGCGCGTCTGCCCGCTCGACGGCCAGGCGCTGGTCGAGATCGGTGTCGAGATCAGCGAGCAACTCGACATCGTGCCGCAGCAGATCCGTGTTCTCCAGCACCAACGCGTCAAATACGCCTGTCCGTGCTGCGATGGCGGCATCAAGACAACACCGGCACCCGCGCGCATCATCCCTTGCTATTGAACGAGGCGCACCTGCAGGAAGAAAGCGCATAGAGTGGAAGCTGATCACAAATTTGCCGGTGACCACCCGCAGGCAAGCTGTCGAGAAGCTGGAATGGTACGCGCTACGGAAGTGTTCCACAGGATCCTGAAGTCCGGCTGCAAGGCAGAGGACTCCATGTTGCGTACCGCCGACCGCCTGGCCAATCTGATCGCCGTATTCTGTGTTGTGAGTTGGCGTATCTTCTGGCTGACGATGGTGCATCGAGCCACCCCACGTAGCTTTCAACTGGTTGCGGGTTTCTCAAGGCTGCCAAATTTGCCTGAAGTCCTTTGTGGGTATGACTTTCGCCGATTTCCGCCGTGATCCGCTAGAATTCCCGATCTTTGGCGGTCGATAATGGCGCACAGCCAGCAATGGCAACGGATTCCAACGGAATTGAGCCGCGGGCAGTTCGAACAATTTGTCTTGCCGCACCTCACGGCAGGAAGCCGGGGACCGGCATCCAAACTGACCGCGCACGCGATCTTCAACTACATCCTGAAACTGCTTTACCTCGGTTGCCAATGGAAGGCGCTGCCGATTGCAATGGATCGGCACGGCAGTGCCGGAGATCCACTACACGAGTATCTATCGGGCCTTTCGCCGCTGGCAGGCATGCGAATGTTTCGACGCCGTCTTCCTCGCGCCGGTGGTGCGGCTTAGCCACGACCAGTTGTTGGACACCAGCGTCATCCATGGCGACGGCACCACGACGGCGGCAAAAAAAGGCGGCGACAACATTGGCGTCAGCGGCCACAAGAACATGAAGGGTGACAAGGTCGTTGCCTTCTGTGACCGGAACTGCAATGTGATCGCCCCGTTCGTGTCGGCACCAGGCAATCGCAACGAATCGCCGCTGCTGCGTGACGCGCTGCCGCAGGTGATACGGATTGCCGGTGAAGCAGGCTGGATCTGCGCGACACCGTGGTCAGCCTGGACGGCGTCTACGATTGTCGCTCCAACCGCAAGGCGATCTTCAACCGCGGGATGGTGCCCAACATCAACCCGAACCCGCGCGGCAGGAAACGCACTAAGCGAGGTCGCAAGGCGCTGTTCGATCTGGCCATTTTTAAAGAGCGGTTTCGTACCATCGAGCGCGTGTTCGCATGGGAAGATAAGTTTCGTCGCTTGCTACTTCGCTTCGATCGCATCAGTCAGTTGCACTACGCATTCAAGACCATGGCCTACACCATGATGAATCTACGGCACTATTGCGGTAGTTTAAGGTCCATGCTTCAGTACGGCGCAGCGCGCCGTGGTCCCGTTCGTCCTCCCCCTGCGGAAATGCATCCGTGACAACGCAAAACTGCCTCGTCGCCCATCTCGACGCGGCTGGTCTCGCCCGCTTGCCAATTCCGTTGACCGCCGCCAGATCGCTTCAACCGAAACTCGCAACCAGTTGCACGTGACCGACATGTCCCTGATCGGCGCCGACCGCGTGCTGGCGAATTGAGAGGAACCGGTCCGATGACGGATTCGGTCATTCCTGGTCTTCCCCTCGCGCTGCGCGGGTGCGTTTCCGATGGATGGCCAGGTATTTGCACTGCTGTGGCGACGGCGTGAACCGCAGTTGCCACGGTTCGTCGATATGCAGGCGTTTGCGCTCCACTGTATCGAGCCTGCCCGACACCAGCATTCGGCCATCGTTGGCAAAGGCAATCAACCCGTGCTCGAAGAGCGCATCCAGGTGAGCGGCCAGCAGCAGGCCATTGGCCGGGTCCTTCCGCATCATCGGCGTGTCCTTGCAGTCGGTCCAGCGGTGGATGTGACTGGCTCGCAGGATCTCGGGAATGGCAATGCCGGTGACATCGCATCGTTCGGCGCCTCGGCGCGCGGCGATCAGATCGCGGCGGAAGCGGCCTTGGGTCAAGCGGACAATGCCCTCGCGCCGAATCTCCGTGGGCATGTCCTCGCGCTCCAGAAAGCGCTCCAGCTCGAACTCCTCGGGATCGGCCTTGGCGTGGATTTCGAAGCCCAAAGCCTCGATCTGTTTGTCCCATGGGCTGTAGCGGTCGCCCTTTTTCCACGCCTGGATGGACTGCGGGTCGTAACCGAGCGCGAGGTAGGCAAGGCGGCAGATCGCCTTGACCGGGTAGGCCGCTCCCGCGATCCAGACTTCCCAGTCGCGCGCGGCATGCGCCGTGCGAAACGCGTCGGTCTGGTCGCCCCATGCCTGGGCGGCGGCGATGATGCGCGCTGCGGTCAGTTCATCGGGGGTGGCCATGGGCCATCGGCCGGACCGGCAGGTGCATTGCGCGCGTCGCCGAGCCCGCGCGCGGGTGGAAAACCTAGAGCAGCGAGCCGATCACGCCAATGGCCAAGGTTCATTCCCCCCTTGGCCGCAGTAGTGCTTTCAACTCGGCCCGCGAATCAATGCCGTGCCGGCGCAGGGAAATCTGCAGCACTGTCAGCATGGAATACCAGCGGCCATTGGCCGGAATGCGCCAGGCGGTCTCATGCAGATCCTCGCCGATGCGACGAGCATCGCCGTCGGCATCGAGCTCGCGAAGGGCGGCGAGGACGTCGGTCCGGAGCAGCTGCGCGGGCACCACGCGCTCGCCGTCGCCCAAACCGGATGGCGCCGCGATGCCACGCGGTTTCGGCGGGCTGACCGGAAAGTCGAGCGCGGTCAGCCGGCGCCGAGCCGCCGTCCCGGCCAGCATCGCCGCGGTCAGCGTGCCCTGGCCGGCGAGTTCGTGGGCCAGCGCGATGATCACCTTGGTGGGATATTGGCTGCCTTCGATCGTGACCTGGCGGTCGGCCCGGGTCCGGAGATCCGAGACCTGGATGTCCGGGTGCCAGGCGCGGGCCGCAGCGATCAGGTGCTCTCGGGTCAGAAGTTGGAGGGATTGCGGGTCGCGGTCATTGGCCATGAGGTCTCCACGTTGCGGGCTCGCGCAGCCCGCCAGCCCCACGCCGGCGCGGCTTTCGCGTGAATTCTCACATGATAGAGCGGGTGTGTGCGATGTGTGCGATGTGCACTCTTCCATTATTTTTTCTGTGGATGATAAGCCAAAGAGTTTTTTACACAGCGAAGACGGCGCAATGGTCGGCATGGGCACGGTTGCGCGTCCCGTCTTCGCTGTGTAAAAAAATACTTGAGCTAAACCGCTCCACGGGCGGTGGGGGCTATGGGCATTGAATTGTTGCGCCTGCGGGTCAGGTGCCAGCTACAGTGCGGATTGGGAGTTTCGCTTCGCACTTGGGTGGGCAATGGATGCCATTGCATGGGATCGGCGGCTGACTCGAGGCGGAGTCGGGGACGCTTGGAAGCCTGTGGCACGAACCTGTCTGCTGTGTCGCGCCAAAGGGAGCGAACGCAGTGATTGACGGCACGCGCGTGGGGGTCATGCAACCCTCCTCGGCGGTGCGCGTGGCAAAGCGGTTGGCAACAGGCGCTCGATACAAAACATGCGCCCCCGCGCGCAGACGGGACAGTCGTACAACGACCGGCCGGTCAGCTTCTCGTAGCGGTCGCGGTAGTCAGCCTGCGGGAGAAGGCGAACCTCGCGCAAGGGCGGGGCCTCGAGTAACCGGCGACAATCGGCCAGCCCACGCTCGCGTGAGCGATTGCTGAGCTGGCCGTAGTGGCGGATCCGCTGGAATCCTCGCGGCAGCACGTGTAGCAGGAAGCGTCGAATGAATTCGTGGGCCGGTAAGGACATCGCGTGCGGCTCGCCGGGGTGGCGATAGTCCTTCCAGCGGAACGTGACGTGCTCGTCGGTAAGCTCAAGTAGCCGGTTGTTGGAGATGGCTACGCGATGCGTGTAGCAGCCCAGATAGTCCAGGACCTGCCGGGGGCCGACGAATGGCTCCTTAGCATAGACGACCCACTCTGTGTGGCGCGGGCCGACAAGATGGCTGAGGAAGGAGTCGCGCTTGGCCAAGTGCGCTAGCGTTGAGAAGAATCGCAGCTTTCCAGCGTCGAAGGCATGTTGCAGGCGCGCGAGAAACAGTCGCCGGAACAGGCGCGAGAGCACCTGCACAGGCAGGAAGAACCCGGGTCGGCAGGCGACCCAGCGCTTACCGTCTAGCGAGAGGCCACCGCCGGGGACGACGCAGTGTAGGTGTGGATGATGTACCAGCGTCTGTCCCCAGGTGTGCAGGATCGCGACGAAGCCGAGCGTGGCACCTAGGTGGCGGGAATCCGCGGCGACGGTCCGCAGGGTGTCGGCGGTGGCCTGAAACAGGATGAGGGTCGCCCGCTATTCGTAAATATGTGAAGCCTAAGATATTTGCGAATAGCGGCCGACCCTCGATCCAGTAGGGCCTGTCAGTTTTTTTGGCTCGTCGGCGGAATCTGTGGGTGAAAGCGGATGTGCGGCTAGCCGAGTGAAGCCCGATTCAGGTACTGATAGAGCTTGCGACAGGTTGCATCAAAGGAATTTTGTGCGGACTCGGAGATAACTGGCCAGATGAGAGGGCCGCCGTCTTCCTCGATGAGCTTGTCCAGGAGGGTTGCCACAGGGAGGGTAAGGAGATCGGGATCTTCATGGCGTCGTCGGATCATTCGCCACCGAGCATCCAGATGTGATCGCGGTGCCGAAGCAATGTCTTGCGTGCGTATCCCAAGGTTGGGAGATGCTCAAGGAAAGGCGTGAGTATTGCTACGATTTCCTCTCCAGTCGAGATATCTTCGTCATCGACTCGCCACGAAGCCGGCCAGTTATGCAGGTCTGGAATGTACTGGGTGAGCGTTTGCTGTTCGGTGACAATGGCAGCTTTGCCCTTGCCGGTTTTGAGCTTGCTAACCATGTTGCTGACTCGTCTGCTTAACGCTTGTCATCATTTTCCCGGCTTTGTCTATGAAGGTGCGCGGCTGTGCGAGGCAACCCAGTCCATCGAGATCGACGTTCGGCCGCGCAAGGGTTCGAAGCCGGTCTGCTCATGCTGCAACCAGCCTGCGCGGGGTTACGACTCACTCACGGAGCGCCGCTTCGAGTTTATTCCCGTCTGGGGTTTTGCAGTATTCCTGCTCTATACCATGCGGCGCGTCGACTGTCGTGACTGTGGCGTGAAGGTCGAAGCCCTGCCGTGGGCCAATGGCAAGCACACGCTCACCCGCGCTTACATGATCTTCCTGGCGCAGTGGGCACGCAAGCTGTCGTGGAAGGAGACGGCACAAAGCTTCCGCACCAGTTGGGAGAAAGTCTTCAACGCAGTGGAGTGGGTGGTGGACTGGGGCCTGGCCCATCGCGAACTCGGTACGATCCGTGCCTTTGGTGTCGACGAGATCCAGTATGGTCGTGGACACAAGTACCTCACACTGGTCTACCAGATCGAGGCTGGCTGCACGCGTCTACTATGGGTGGGGCAGGAGCGCACGAAAGAAAGCTTCGCGAAGTTCTTTGCCATGATCGGAGAACAGGTATGCGAGAAGGTTGAGTTCGTCTGCTCGGATATGTGGAAGCCCTACCTTGAGATGATAGCGCTGCATTGCCCCAATGCGCTGAACATCCTGGACCGCTTCCACATCGTTGCGAAGATGAATAAGGCTATCGATGAGGTTCGCGCTGAAGAGTCCCGCCGCATGGTCCGCGACGGATACGAGCCGGTGCTCAAGAAGTCCCGCTGGTGCCTGCTCAAACGTCCGGAAAACCTGACCGACAAACAGCGACTGCGCATGCGTGACTTGTTGCAGTACAACCTGCGCACCGTACGCGCCTGGCTGCTCAAAGAGGAATTCCAGCAGCTCTGGGATTACATCTCACCGGACTGGGCCGGAAAATTCCTCGACCAGTGGTGTACGCAGGTGATGCGCTCGCGCATCGAGCCGATGAAGAAGTTCGCCCGCACCGTGCGTGCCCACCGTGAGCTGATCCTCAACTACTTCCGTGCCCGCAAGCAGTTCTCCAGCGGCGTCGTCGAGGGCCTGAACAACAAGGCCAAAGTCACCATGAGAAAATCGTACGGATTCCGAACCTTCAGGGCGACGGAAATCGCGCTATATCATGCACTTGGCAATCTTCCTGAGCCTTCGTCAACCCACACTTTTTCCTGACGAACCAAAAAAAGTTGGGGAGTGAGCCGGGAAGCCCGAATGGGGTGGATCGATGGTGCGGAGGAACTGCCTTTGAGCCGGCAGTGCGACCTGGCGGAAGTGTCGCGCGCAACGGTGTATCGGAGGCAGGGCAAGACGACGCGGGAAGAGCGCGACGAGGATCTGCGGCTGTGCCGGTTGATCGACGAGGAATATACGAACCGGCCGTTCTACGGCAGCCGGCGCATGGCGGTGTTCCTGCGTGGCCAGGGCTGCGTGGTGAGCCGCAAGCGCGTGCAGCGCCTGATGCGCGAGATGGGGTTGGCGGGCATGGCGCCGGGGCCGGCGACGAGCGTCAAGCATTCGAAGCACAAGGTCTATCCGTACCTGCTGCGCGGCGTGAGAGTGACGCGGCCGAACCAGGTGTGGTTGATCGATGTGACCTACATCCGGCTGGCGCGCGGTTTTGCCTACTTGGTGGCGATCATCGACTGGTACAGCCGCAAGGTGCTGTCCTGGCGCCTGAGCAACAGCATGGACGCGTCGGACTGCCTGGAGGATGCGCTGCGCGAGCACGGAAGGCCGGAGGTGTTCAACAGCGACCAGGGCTCCCAGTTCACGAGCCATGTCTTCACGGGCGTGCTCAAGCGCGAGGGCATCGCCATCAGCATGGACGGTCGCGGCCGGGCGCTGGACAACATCTTCGTCGAACGGCTATGGCGCAACGTGAAGCACGAGGACGTGTACCTGAAGGGGTACGCCAACATGGCGGAGCTGATGATCGGGCTGGCGCAGTACTTCTCGTTCTACAACGAGGAACGGCCCCACCAGTCGCTGGGCTACAAAACGCCGGATGCCGTCTATGCCAGTGGCGAGGGCGGCGGGGCAATGATTGTCGATAAGTTCGGCGGTGCTGTTCTGCTGCGTGTGAAGAAATAGATGCAGCTTAAATTCGGTTGAAAGCTGTCTTGACAGAGGGGTCCACTTTAGTTCGCCTTGCTTGAACGCGAATTCGATGTCGCGGACGTACGCACGGCTGTCGCAGAAGCCTTGCGTCCTGTTGACTTGGCCGGTCGCGATCTAGCTCCCCACCGAACGCTTCTGGATCTCTCCAAAGGACGCACTGGAGTCCCGCGCCTCGTCACCACCAACTTCGACTTGCTTTTCGAGGCCTGCGATGAATCTCTGGCACGTTCAGGACCGTCGAGTTTGCCTGATCCCAGGCGGGAACATGACTTTCAGGGCATCATCCATCTGCACGGAAGAGTGACCGACTCGTATGACGCGGCATACGGCGACGAGCTAGTTCTCTCCAGCGCTGATTTTGGCCACGCGTACCTAGTGTAGCGTTCTGTTCTTGATGGAACTTATATGAATTCGGCGTCTCCAATGCCCACACTGCGACACAGCGTGGAGAGAGTGAGTGCGAGTTGCCCCCGAGATCATGTTGACCGACGAGGAGCGAACCAATTTGACGAGGCTGGTTCGGTCGAAGCTCACGAGCGTGAGGCTGGCGCAGCGCGCGCGCATTGTGCTGCTGGCCGCCAACGGAATGCAGAACAAGGACATCGCCGAGCAGTTGGGAGTCGGACGCGTGCAGGTCTCGCGTTGGCGTGAGCGGTATGCGCAATCGGGGCTGGCCGGTATCGAACGCGACTTGCCGCGCGGTGCGCCGCCGGTGAAGGTGGACACGGCGCGGCTGGTGGAGCTGACCACTCAAACCAAGCCCGTTGCGGCCACGCACTGGAGCACGCGCAAGATGGCCGCCGAATTGGGCGTGAGCGCCAGCACCGTCATGCGCCATTGGCACGCCCACGGGTTGAAGCCGCACATCGTGCGCGGCTTCAAGGTGTCGCGCGATCCGAAGTTCGTCGAGAAGCTCGAAGACATCGTCGGCCTCTACATGTCGCCACCCGAGCACGCGCTGGTGCTGTGCTGCGATGAGAAGAGCCAGGTGCAGGCGCTGGATCGCACGCAGCCCGGCTTGCCGTTGAAGAAGGGGCGTGCGGCCACCATGACGCACGACTACAAGCGCAACGGCACGACCACGCTGTTTGCCGCGCTCAACGTGCTCGATGGCCAGGTCATCGCCCAGTGCCAGCAGCGCCACCGCCATACCGAGTGGCTGAAGTTCCTGCGCAAGATCGACCGCGAGACGCCCAAGGACAAAACGCTGCATCTGATCGCAGACAACTACGCCACCCACAAGCATCCTGCGGTGCAGGACTGCCTGGCCAAGCATCCGCGATTCAACATGCACTTCACGCCCACCTCCGCATCATGGCTGAACACGGTCGAGCGGTTCTTTCGTGACATCACAACCGAGCGACTTCGCCGCGGCGTATTCACCAGCGTGCCGGAACTGGTCGACGCCATCAACGAGTACATCGCTCACCACAACACCAACCCCAAGCCGTTCATCTGGACCAAGAGCGCTCGCGACATCCTACAGAAGGTCATTCGTGCCAACCGCCGCTTAAGTTCCAAACAGAATGGAACATTGCACTAGCGGAGGGATGGGCCACACGGTATATCAATTTGCTGCTGCAGCAGTTCCAGATCGTGTTCGTTGGCTACTCGGCCGACGATCCGCCCGTTCAGTATTTGCTCGAGGCGTTAAAGCGCTTCGGGCCATCGCAGCGTAACGCGATGTACGCATTTCACTGGGGCGACGAGCGTCAAGCAATTGCGCAGTGGAGCCATAAGGCCGTCACGCCATTGGCGTTCCAAGAATTTTCACACCTCTGGGAAACATTGTCGGCATGGGCGGCCCGCGCCCGCGGCGTAGACAAGTGGCACGATGATCTGATTAAAATGGCCAGCGCAGGCCCAGCCTCAATGCAGCCACACGAACGAGGAATGGTCGCCCATATGGCCGCTACCGAAGAGGGCTCGCACAGACTGGCAATTGCAGAGTCGCCGATTCCCGCGGAGTGGCTGTTCGTGTTTGATAAATGCGCACGGTTGCGCGGCCCAGCTCAGGAACACGCAACTCCGTTTAAAGAGGGCATAGAGTTCTTCAAGAAGGTTGGGCTGGATTCAGATGCGGCACCAGAGTTTTCACTGGACACCATGGCGCCGGATCCAGTTGAATTGCCTGGGTCTGCCTGGGATGCCTTCTCGCCCACCGATATTGATGTTGTGACAGCTCGGCCGGAATCGCTCTCCAGAGTTGAGCGCCGCGCGGTACCACCGCTGCCCCGCCGTCTTGCCAACCTCGGACGCTGGTTTGGAAAGGTCGCTCATGAGCCTGCAGCACTGATTTGGGCGGCCGGAGAGACTTCCCTACATCCAGACTTACGCGAGCGTCTTACTAACGCGATGCGATTTGACACGGCTAGGTATTCCGAACTGATTCGGAAACAGTGGCAATGGATCCTGGCAAGCTGGAACTCCGATCAGTACGACGTCGATAATCAGTTCCACATTGTTAAGAGGCAGGTGGAGATCGACGGTTGGACGCCGGCGCTCCTGCGTGCCGCTATACAACTTTACCGCGCCAGGCTAAACGTTAAACCAGCCTTCGATGAGAGGTGGCACCGTTTGTTCGGACAGGGATCCGGAGTTTTTAAGTGGAAGCGCTGGGGCAGTCAGGCTGCCGATTTGATCGCTGGCAGCGTGGCGAAGTATGCCTCATCCGGGGTCTGGTCCGCCAGACTGGAATGGGGCCGTCGTTGGTTGTACCAGGTTAGGTAGTTAGCGATAGAGCGGCGCGCATGGCTGACCGAGTCGTAGGCTTTCAGGTAGACCTCCTCGTATTTGACGCTGCGCCAAAGGCGTTCGACGAACACGTTATCGCGCCAACTGCCCTTGCCGTCCATCGACAGTTGGATGCCGCGGTCCAGCACGGCGTCTGTGAACTCCGTGGCGGTGAACTGGCTGCCCTGGTCGGTGTTGACGATCTCCGGCGCGCCGTACTTGGCAAAGGCCTCCTCGATTGCCTCGACGGCATGACAGCTCTCCAGCGTGATCGCCACCCGGTAGGCCAGCACCCGGCGGCTGGCCCAGTCCACCACTGCCGTCAGGTACACAAAGCCCCGTGCCATCGGAATGTAGGTCGTGTCCAGAGCCCACACCTGGTTGGCCCGGTCGATCTTCCGGTCGCGCAGCAGGTACGGCCAGATCTTGTGCGCCGCGTGCTTGCGGCTCGTGTTCGGCCGGCGATACAGCGCCTCAATGCCCATGCGCTTCATCAGCGTGCCCACGTGCCGGCGACCGACCTGGATGCCTTCCCGGCGCAGCAGGCGCGCCAGCATGCGAGCCCCCGCGAAGGGATGCTCCAGATGCAGTTCGTCGATGCGGCGCATCAGCTTCAGATCTGCCTCGCTGACCGGTTGCGGCTGGTAGTACGCGCTGGACCGGGCGATGCCCACCAGCTTGACCTGCCGGCTCACCGGCAGCGCGTGCTCGCGGTCGATCATCGCTTTGCGCTCAGCAGGCCGGCCTTGCTGAGCGCGCCGGACAAAAAATCGTTCTCCAGCGCCAACTGGCCGATCTTGGCGTGCAGCACCTTCAAATCCACCGGCGGCTCGCCCCCACTTTCCTTGCCACCGCCGAACAGGTCCGCGGCATGCTCCACCAACTGCTGCTTCCACGCTGTGATCTGGCTGGGGTGCACGTCGTACTGCTGGGCCAGCTCCGCCAGCGTCTTTTCGCCCTTGAGGGCCGCCAGGGCTACCTTCGCCTTCAACCCCGCCGAGTGGGTTCGCCTGCTTCGTTTCGTCATCTTCTGAGGTCCTTTCTGCCCGCCATTATGGCCGGCTCAGACCCCAGCTCTTCCATTTATCCGACTGTCCGAATTTCCGGCGCCACCTCTATGCGTCTCCTTTTGTTCGGCAAGCATCAACTTGTTCACGCAAGCGTCGACTACGTTCATCCCCATCAGAACTTTTGCTTCCCTGCTTCGGTTCTTCCTGACGCACTGTCATTGCTTCGACAGGAGATCGAGAGCGCAATACAGTTGGAGACGGCATTGCATCCGGACTTCCAGCCCTGGTTAGAGTCTGGACTGGTCCGGAATGGCCAAGCCAAGAATGAGTTTGCCTATGGAATAACCGTCACCCTTCTCGCGTACATCGAAATGCTCGTGCAGCTGTCCGAGACTGACCGGAACATCGCCAAAGCTGAACTGGCGCGCTGGCCAAGGGGCACGGCGATCGCGGAAAGACTCAGCATTGCGGGGGCAGCCGCTAGTGGATTCTTCAGTCCGATGGAAGTCCGCGACGCCTTCGTGGAAATGAGCGACGAGAACTTTTGGGATTCAAGCGCGGAACAAGATGTATCGACCGCACTAGGCCTGAGATGGTCCGAGCTGCCCGAAGCAACAAGACGAGAAATCGAACAGCGTATTGTTCGTGGACCGATTCCATCGTATGGGCCCGCTTCAGCATCTGAGGAAAATCAGGCCTACGTGCGCCTTAGCCGCCTGTACGCACTTAAGGAGGCTGGCATTGATCTGACCACGCAGTATGCATCCGAATTGAGCGCATTACGTGCCGAAGTACCGAGTTGGACAGAATCAGCGTGGCAGGAGAGACCTCGGACGGGGGTGTTTAGCGTTTCTCTGGACACTGACTCAAGTGTTTTCTGTGGCGTCCCGCTCAACAATATCGTGGATGTTGCCCGAGAACATCATGGCAAGCGCGCGCGTCGCGACGTGGAGTCAGCACCTTTCCTCGGCTTGGCGCGGGACCAGCCTGGCCGCGCCCTCCGCGCACTGGATCTTGCGTCACGAAGGAAAGAGTTCTCCGCCGAGCTTTGGCAAACGCTCTTGAGTGGTCAGGTATCCTTGTCTGGCCGGATTGCAACCATGGCCGCTCGCCGAATGGTGAAGTTGCCTGCTGAATCTCTCTCAGAGATTCGACGACAAGCCGCTAGGTGGCTCCATGAACACGCGCTGGACGTGTGGCAAGTGGACCCGCAGGCGTTCACGGACCTCTGGAACGCCCTACTTGGGACATTACTCGCGAATCAAACCGAAGCGACCAGATCGGCGTCTCGCCGGTGGGTGAACGAAAGCCTGAACAGCACTGCTGGCCAACTCGTTGGTGCTCTCTTTGCCACGCTCGCTGAGAGTTCTGCAACTATGAAAGCCGGGCTTGATGCCAGCCTTAAAAAACGCATTGCGCAGCTGCTAAACCTCCCTCCTCCACTGTGCATAAGCAGCTTTCGTGATGCCGATAGCGCGGGGATTTGAGCAAGAACGGTGATGGACGCTGGAGGGGTTCCCTCAGGGAGCGTGCGCGCACGCGCCTGAGGGAAGATGTCGCCTTTATTGTGTCGAGCAATGAAGGAGACCTCAGCAGTGTGCCATGCCTTGCTACAAACGCCGGCGTTTTTTGCCCTGTTACGCCGGATCGACGAAGACCTGATGACGGTGGCGCGGGACAGGGGCTGCTGCCATTGCAGCTCTGTGCTGCACAGTGCCAACTATCCGCGTAAGCCACGCGGATGCCCACCGGCAGCACACCCGGACTGCGCTACGCGCCTGAGCCTGTGCTGTGCCGGATGCCGCAAACGCATGACGCCCGATTCGGTGCGTTTCCTCGGCCGGCGCGTCTGGCTGACCATTATCCTGGTACTGCGATCGAGTCGTGCCCATGGCGCCTGCCTGGACGGCCTGCCCGCGATCAGTTGGACTACGCTCAAGCGCTGGCGTCAGTGGTGGACCGAGACCTTCCCAAAGACCCCCGCCGGCCGGTGGCTGCGTGGTCTCATCCCGCCAACGCCCGAGCCGTTCATCTATCCCGACCGCCTGCTGCAATCGGTCGAGCACAACAGCGAGGAGGAGCGCCTGGCCGCGGTATTGCGCTTGCTGCTCGGGCCCGGCCTGACCACGCAGGCTGAGGGATGCGCCAGATAGGAGCTTCTCCCGCAGAACATGTCGATGGCGGGTCACTCGCACTGCCCGTAGCCTGCTCCCGTTATCCACCTCAATGGGAGAGTCATGTCACTATCGATCGATCATCGCAACCGATGGGCGCGCTTGCGCTTCTCGGTCATTGGCCCTTTGCTGGCTTCGCCGCCCGGCAAAGGCGAATTGCAGCAAGCGTTCCAGGTTCTGGCCGCCAAGGTCTGGCGGCACCCCATCACTGGCGCCGACGTTCAGTTCGGCGCGTCCTCCATCGAACGCTGGTACTACCGGGCCCGTCATGTCCAGGACCCGGTCGATCAGCTCAAGAACCGCCTGCGCGACGATTGCGGCCACTTCGTCAGCCTGAGCCCGACCATCATCGAGGCGCTGGTGGAACAGTACCGGCAGCATCCCGGTTGGACCATGCAGTTGCATTACGACAACCTGCGCGTCGCGACCAAGGATGGTCCGGACACGCTGCCGTCCTACACCACGGTGTGTCGGTATCTGAAGGCGCATGGTCTGGTGCGCAAACCAACGCCGCGCTCGAGCACCGATGGCGCCATTGCAGCGGCGGCTCGCCGCGAGGCACGCGAGGTGCGCAGCTACGAAGTCGACCACGTGGCCGCCCTCTGGCATCTGGACTTCCACCATGGTTCACGCAAGGTGCTCACCCCTGATGGGCAATGGCACAAGCCGCTGCTGCTCTGCATTATGGACGACCATTCCCGGCTGGTCTGCCACCTGCAGTGGTTCCTTGATGAGACCACCGCGTCGCTGGTGCACGGCGTCTCGCAGGCCATCATGAAGCGGGGCCTGCCGCGGGCGATCATGACCGACAACGGCGCGGCCATGATCGCCGACGAGTTCGTCGAGGGGCTGGCCAGCCTGGGCATCCTGCACCAAACCACCTTGCCGTATAGCCCATACCAGAATGCCAAGCAGGAGCGCTTCTGGGGGCAGCTCGAATCGCGGCTGATGGCCATGCTCGAAGGCGAATCGCACCTGACCCTGGAGCAGTTGAACCTCGCCACGCAGGCCTGGGTCGAGCAGGAATACCACCACAAGGAACATGCCGAGCTCGAAGCGACGCCCCTGCAGCGCTACCTGTCCTGTGCCGACGTCTCGCGCCCCAGTCCCGAGGCGCTGGCCTTGCGTCGCGCCTTCCGTATCCGCAAGCATCGCATGCAGCGCAGAACCGATGGCACCTGTACGCTGGACAGCGTGCGCTTCGAGCTCCCCGGCGCTTACCGCCACCTCGAGCAAGTCTGCTTGAGCTACGCGCGCTGGGATCTCTCTCAGGTCGACCTGATCAATGCGCGCACCGGCGCGATCCTGGCCGCCGTGTTCCCGCTGGACAAGTCGGCCAATGCCGACGCACGGCGCGCGCAGCTCACGTCAAAGGGAGCGGCGCCCGCTAACGAGCAACCTGCTCAGACTGGCACTGCACCGCTGCTGCGTCAGTTGCTTGCCGAACACGCTGCCACCGGCCTGCCGCCGGCCTATCTCCCACCCGCTGCACCCACCAAGCCATGATGCAACCCAACCTGCTGGCCTTGTACGGCCTGAAGTTCAACCCCTTCGCCCAGGACATCCCCGTCGAGGCCGTGTTCGTACCACCTAAGCTCGATCACTTCTGCTGGCGCATCGAGAACGGTATGGCCCGCGAAGGCGGCTTCGCCATGGTGCATGGCGACCCTGGCTGCGGCAAGAGCGTCACGCTGCGCCTGCTTCATCAGCGCCTCATGCGCGTCCCCGATCTGATGGTCGGCTCGATCGCCCACCCGCAGAGCAATCTGGCGGACTTCTACCGCGAGCTCAGCGACATCTTTACCGTACCGCTCAAGCCCCACAACCGATGGGGTGGCTTCAAGGCGCTGCGCGAGCGCTGGCTCGCCCACATGGAGGCCAGCCGCCGTCGCTGCGTGCTGCTCATTGACTAATGTGGAGCACTCCGATATGTGGAGTGTCCTGATTCTGTCCCGCAGTTGGAAGCGATTGCACGGCCCCTACTCAACATAACTCGGCCATACGGCGTATGGTGGGATCTCCATTTAGACCTTGATGGAGGCCATGATGCTAGAGCAAATCTTTCCCAGAGGTCACCGGTCTTACCTCCAGTCACCCGTCGCCAACCTGCTTGAGGACTTCGCCCGATGGCTTGTCGACGAGGGCTATATGGGCAGGACACTTCACGGCCATCTTTTTCGTCTGAAGCAGACACTTGAGGGTGCTGGGAACATAACTGCAGAATCGAAGTTCTCGGCTGCGGACCTTGGCGCGTTGTTCGCAATGCCATCCGCAGAACTGCGGGTACAGAAGCCATACCGACACACGCAGCACCGCTTCGAGCGTTTCCTTTTGATGCGAGGTGACTTGTTGCCCTCTTCTCGCACTGGGCGCTTCGACACAGTACTCGATGCATACCGCGACTCGCTGGTCGATCAACGCGGCATGTCGGCTTCGACCGTCCGCAACCACATGCGTACGGCCATGGCCTTTTTGCACGACGCGGTTGCCCCGGAGACTCCTCTTGCGGGAATGTCGATGCAAACCGTGGATCGCTTTGTGGCGGTTTCGGGTGAGCACATGAGCAGGCAGAGCTTGCAACATGTGGTCGCGCATCTACGGTCGTTCCTCTTGTTCTTGTACACCCGTGGCTATATCCACGAGCGCATCGGAACGATCGACACCCCGCGTGCGTATCGCGACGAATTGCCACCACGCGCACTCCCTTGGAACGACGTTCTCGCGCTACTTCGTTCCATCGATCGGTCAAGCATGATTGGCTGCCGCGACCATGCGATTCTCTATCTGATGGCGCACTACGGCTTGCGGCCTGTGGAGATCGCCGCATTGCAGCTGGACTCGATCGACTGGACGCAAAGGACTTTGCGCGTGCAGCAACGCAAGACTCGTTCGGAGCTTCTCCTTCCGTTGTCCATTCAGGCCACCCGCGTACTCAAACGTTATCTGAAGGTCGGCAGGCCAGTTGCCCGCGGTCGAACGGATTTGTTTCTGCGGGCGCATCGGCCAGCAACTGCATTGTGCCCCACGGCGGTCAACGAGATATATCAGAGTTGCACGCGCGCGAGCGGACTGCCTCTACAAGGAAGCTCCGCCTATAGCCTGCGCCACGCCTTCGCAATGCGGCTATTGAACCGTGGCGTCGGCCTCAAGGCAATAGGCGACCTGCTGGGCCATCGATCCCTGGAAAGCACATGCGTTTATCTTCGTCTGCAAACGGAGGTTTTAAGAGAGGTCGGCCTTTCGCTACCGCCAGCAATCACGAACACTCTGCCGCGGAGGTTGTCATGAACCAACCTCAGACCCCGCTCGATCTTGCTATCGAGCGCTATCTTCTGCACTGGCGAGCGCTGGGCCGCCGCTACGTCAGGGAAGAGCACACCCTCAGGTCGTTGAGTCGATTCCTTAACGAGCATGGTTTCAGCGATCTAACCCAGCACGGCTTCGAGACGTGGTGCCAGGCATTCTCCTCCTTGCGAGGTATCACGCAACGGAACCAGCAACTGATTGTGTGTAAGCTGTGTCGCTTCCGGCAGCGCACCGAGCCAGACTGTTTCGTACCGGATCGACGCCGGTTTAGGCGTAGCAGTCCCCATGATCCTCCTGTTATCGTCTCCGGAACGGAGATCGCCCGCATGCTGGATGCTTGCGATCGACTTCGCGCCACATGGCAATCCCCGCTTCGACCAGCACTATGTCGAGTGGCGGTGGTTTTGCTGTATAGCGCCGGGCTCCGCCGTGGCGAACTCGTACGGTTGACCCTGGCCGATGTGAACGAGGCGCAAGGAGTGCTGCATATCCGTGAGTCGAAGTGTCATAAATCACGCTTTTTGCCATTGTCGGAGGATGCGCGCGCAGAAGTTCGCCGTTATTTGCGCAAGCGACTGCAGGCGCAGTTCGACTGCGGGCTCGATGCGCCGCTGTTATGCCACTGCGTGGCAGGGTTCCACGGCTATAGCGGCGGCGGATTTCAGCACTTGTTCACGCAGGTGATGAGCTCGGCCCAGATTCAGGGTGCTGACGGGCGCCAACCTCGCATCCTGGATCTTCGGCACAGCTTCGCCATTGGCGCTTTGCTGCGCTGGTATAAAGACGGCGCGGACGTTCAGGTCAAGCTACCCAAGCTTTCGATGTACATGGGCCACGTATCAATCCTTTCAACTGCCCACTATCTTCGGTGGACGCCCGCGCTCGCGCAAGCCGCCAGCGAACAGTTCGAAGTCGGTTTTGGCAGTCTGATCGATGGAGGTACATCATGAAGCGCGATCGGCCCAATACACTTGGCAAGGCGCTCCTTCGGTTCTTCCAGGAGTATCTGCCGAACCTGCGGGGAATGAGCCTTCACACGATACACGGCTATCGCGATGCCATTGTTCTATTCTTGCGCTTCGCTTCCGAACAGGCCGGGCGGCCTGTGGAGAACCTGGATATGGCGGATTTCAATGCCGACCAGGTGATCGCATTTCTCGACTTCCTGGAACGCGAACGCGGTAATGGCATCTCGACTCGCAACGCCCGCCTCGCGGCACTGCACTGCCTGGCCCATTTCCTCGCCGGTGAGCATCCGGAACGCTTCGGTGAGTTACAACGCGTTCTCGGTGTTCCGTTCAAACGCGGCGCAACGCAACATATGATCGAGTATCTGGAGGCCAACGAGGTCAAGGCGCTATTGAGCCAGATCGACCGTTCAACGCGCTCGGGCCAACGCGACTACGCGTTATTCGCATTGATGTTCAACACCGGCGCACGCGTCCAGGAAGTGCTAGATCTGCGCCGATGCGATGTCCGGACGGAACCACCGTATCAGGTGAGGCTGCTGGGCAAGGGCGGAAAAGTCAGAATCTGCCCGATCTGGGCTAACACCGCCTCGCTATTGCGCAATCTGTCGCAGGCACTGCCGGATATCCAGGACAGCCAGGCCACGCTGTTTCGCAATGAACGAGGAGCAAAACTGACGCGCTTTGGAGTCCGATATCTTCTCCGCAAGTATGTCGCGAGAGCAGCCACGACTGTTGGCACCTTGCCCAGCAAGCACATTCATCCTCATTCGGTGCGGCATAGTACTGCTGTCGCGCTTCTGAAGGCTGGCGTTGACTTTGCCACCATCAGCCAATGGCTCGGGCATGCGAGCCTGAACACTACCATGGTGTACGCGCGGGCCGACCTCAACCTCAAGCGACAAGCGTTGACGCAGGTTTTTCCGGATGTCCTGGCAGAGCAGGCACCGGGACGTCTTGTGCTCGGATCTGCCGATCTCCTCGGATGGCTGCGTCGTCTTTGAGGATTTTGTTATGTGAAGCGCGAAGCGGCTGATCCCAATCTCCACTGGACTCGAGCTTCGTAGCTTCACATATCGGAGTGCTTCACATTAGTCAATTAACGTTGCGCATAACGTTAATTGACGAAGCCCAGGAGATGGCTGTGCCGGCCCTCTCGGAGCTGCGCCTGCTCGCGCAGGCACGCTTCGACTCGCAATTGCTGCTGTGCGTGGTGCTTGCCGGCGACGCCCGCCTGCCGGAGAAGTTCAGCCGCGAGGACCTGATCCCGCTGGGCAGCCGCATCCGATGCCGCCTGGCGCTGGAGAGCGCAAGCATCGACGAGCTGCAGGCTTGCCTGGACCACCTGCTGGCCGCCGCTGGCAACGCCACGCTGATGACCACACCATTACGCCAGACCCTGTGCGAACACGCCGCCGGCAATTACCGCATCCTGATGAATCTGGCCGGCGAGCTTCTGGCCCAAGCCGCGCAGCGGGAGCTGCCGCAGATCGACGAGAAGCTCTATCTGGAGATCTACAGCGCAACCCAGAGCCGCCGTGCCAGGCGGTGAGTGGCGTCGTTGGCCATCACCGCCACGTTCATCAATACGACCAAGACATCAGCATGACCTTCCACCAGCCATCCGGCATCACCCAGGGATTGCCCCTGTTCATCGACGCCAACTGGACGCCCGCGCAGGCCTGGGCTGTGATCGAACTGCTCGACGATCTGCGCGACCGTCTGCTTGCACACTATCAATTGGCTTTGGCCGAGTGGCTGGCCGAAGATCGGCAGGAGCATCCTGATGGCCTTGGCGATCTCGCCGATAACGACTTCTGATCCAGCAACAAGGGGCCCGTCGGGCCCCTTGTTCCATCAATGCCGTCGCTCCACATCTGAACCTCCGCGTTTGATCGCCACGTCCATCAGCATCACCCGACGACCTGCAACATTGGCGATGGACCAGACCGCAGCCACCCATCATTTACCGTGCCCGTGCGCCCATCGAATCCCGTGCTCACGCACACCACATCGGCAACGTGCGATCTTTATGATCGCAACGCGATTGGAATGGTTGTACGCTCACGATCCCGAGTGGGTGCGAGCTCATCTATTGACACTTGCGCCATCGCCCGAGAGCTCGGACCCGTTCTTTCAAGGCACGCTCGCAACTAAGACTTTGCCATTGGGTCTGGTCCAAGAGCTTCGACCACACATGCTCGAACGGCTTTATGAGCAGCAACTCCCAAAGGGTGCCGTTGGCGTGCTCGCAGCCACATTGCTCAACTGCTGGCTGGAAAAAGACGGCCCCGCTCAGAAGGAGAAGGTTTCCGATCTTCAGTTGCGAGAGATTCTTGTCAGATCTGATAACGTCTTCCGCGAGCTTGTCATTCGGCACCTGGCGATGTGGAGCAAGAAGGCTGCGGGGACCATGGACGATCAGGCGTTGAGGTTTATTGACAAGGTCTGGCCGCTGCAGAGCATTGTGAGAACTACCGAAATGACGGCACGGCTCGTCGGACTTGCTCTGGCCATTCCTGCTCGGTTCACTGAAGCCGTAACGCTTTTGCAGCGTCGACTCGTCCAAGCTTCGGATCGCGTGCCAGGATCACTCTTCTATCAGATCGACGAACGAATCGTTGCAGACCATTGCCCGGCATTGGTTGATCTCCTCTGGAGGATATTGCCCAATAGTTCGACGCTCTGGGGTGACGGTATCGAGAACCTGATTCAGCGCCTCGAAGTCGAGCCCTCCGCGCCGGAGCATGAGACGCTTGCCGAACTGCGCCGGAGAGCAAAATATCGCCTTTAGCTCTGCGCGGCCTGTTTGGTCATGCATCCCCAGCCAGCTGATAGCTCGTGCGCTGCGTCCGCACAAAGCGGACGAAAAAAAACCCTGCAACGCAGGGTTTTTTCTGTGCTGCTGCTGGGGAGACGGCTTTAGCGCCGAACGCCGGCGTACGCGCCGCCCATGCCATTCGCCTGTTCCCAATTCTTAGCGATCTCAGCGCGCTTCTTCAACGCCTCAACGCTCATTTCCGGTCGAGCAAATAGAGCACGCACGCGGTCCACCGCTGCAGCATCTGCAGCGTCTTTAGTGCGACGCACCTTTGGTGCCAGACGGCCAGTTTTCAGGTCCATAGTGAGGTCCTCTTGATTTCTCGTGCCCGAATGCTCGGGGATCACATCTGATCAATCGGAAAGTTCGTTAGGAGTATTCTACTGCTTTTTGGCGGGGCGCGTCATCGTACTCACCGTCTTGCCGATCATTCGAGCCTTCGTATAACCGTTCGCCTCGTAGAATGGGACCACCACTTTTAGTGGCTTATCAATCACAATAAGATCGGATTCAAAGTACCGCGCCACGGCATCGAGTACGACATCGATTGCAATAAAGCCCAAGCCGGCGATCTCGGTATTGGCCGAGTCCCGCTCCAGGAAAAGCAGTGTCGTAAGTTCCCCTGCACGGCTCACCCGTAAGAGACTGAGAATACAGACTACATCCCTAGTGCGAATCCCGATGAAGCAGCTCTTCGTCGTCGAGCTGCATTTCCGGCGAGCCAGCTCCCAGTTTAGTTGCGCAGTCGCTCCCCAGCCACGAATGATGTCCAGCACTTCTAATGTATGGACAATTTCAATTTGAGCTGAAGGGTCCTCCAACAGTCCTCGCACCGTCTCCTGTGCCTCATTGACCGCATTCTGCACCTGCTCATTGAACCTCTTCCGGGCCTCATACCTCGCCGACATTTGTCTCCCTTGTGTGCGCGAATGCCCTTGCCAATTGAAGGGCCGACAATTTTAGGTCGTACCCAGCCTCTCAGGGTTGCAAGTTGACAACACTTCACTCTTGTATTTGGGACAAGTGCCGCGCTCGGGCATGCAATCCCGCTAGGAAAACCCTCCGCATCCGCGCCGAATTCGCCCCCGACAATGGCTGCTCGTCCAACTCACAGGAGCAAGCATGCCCCTCTCCCCTGAACTTCAAGCCAAAGTCGACCGCCTACGGCGCGCGCTCGAAGCCGCTGCCTGGCCCCACCATCGAATATCCCGGCTACGGCGGCCAAACCATGGTGCAGCCTCGGCCAGGCGCTGCGGCGGCGCGAGAATGCCTCGACTTCTCGGACGAGCACTTGGCGGAGTGCATCCTTCGCACTGAAGGAAACGCCTAGGGGAAAGGGGCCGTCGGCCCGCTTTTTCTCACGGTTTGGGTTCGACGATAACGACGGCGGTATTGACATTGCCTGTGGCAAACGGGCGCCGGGAATCGGCGTCAGAGCGCCAGTCGAGCCAATGTTCTCTAAACCCTATAGGTCGGTGGCAGTGAGACATTGCGCGTGAGCGCCGCATTGGCGGCGTGGTTCAAAACACGCGATTTTTGCGTTACAGGGACGAGCTTAAGCAGCCTGCGTGAAACGCAGGAATGTTAAGGATTCCGATGCATAATAGAGGCTGGTGACAACCCGGCCGATGTCAGATGCGCTGAGGCTGGAGGCGGCCGAGTCCGAGCAGCGTAAGCCAGTGATCGTGAGGCTTGCCGCTCATCAATTCCCTCGGGCTCTTTCCAGTGCGCTCAGGGCATCGGCTACGGGCAAAGCGGCGATGATTGAAGACGAACTGCAGCAGACCAAGCCAGACCCGCCCGCCCTTCAGATGACGCCGGTTAGTCAGGCATACGCGCAGTCGCGAGTTGAGATTTTCGACCAGCGAGCTGCTGCGTGGTGTGCTGCGCAGCGCCGCGGATACGGCGGCGTAGACGTCGTGAAACGGGCGACCGATGCGGCTAAGCAGGCGATTCCATCCTTTCCAGAACGCGCTCGACGTTTCGGACTTGCGATGGAGGATGAAGACCTCGCGCACGAGATCGCGCGCCACGTTGTGCGTTTGCGCAATGGCGTCGAGTTTTTCGTCGAGCAGGCCCGCGAAAGCGAGCAGCCCGTCGCGCTGGTTCTGCAGTGCACGCCGGTATGCGCCCGTGCGTGAGAGGTCCTGGGCCTCACGTTGCCGCAGTTCGGCAACCACGAAATCGAACAGCAGTTGACGCGTCGCGAGGTCCGGCCCTGCCAGTGACAGGATGTCACGTTCGAGCCACTGAACCAGGGTGCGCAGATCGGCGGCCAGCTCGTGCGCATGGGCTTCATTGCGACGAAGCGTTTCCAGCGTGGCAGCGAGGAGGCTATCGTCGCAACGTCGACGGGGATTGGCCAGACGCGCTTCGAGCTGCTCGCGTTCGGTGCGCGCACCGCCGGCGACACGATGCCAGAGCGTCGCCAGTGATTTGCCCTGCTCAATGATGTGGAAGACGTCGCCGTGACACGGCGTATCGGGCCAGGCAATTTTTTGCCCGGCACGCAGCCCGGTTCCCGCATCGGCGATCGTGTGCTCAGGATCGAGTCCCCGTGATTGCAGGTCCAGCAGATGGATGGCCCAGGTGTCGCCGTCGCGATGAGCTTCGGTGGCGAGCAGATAGCAATAGGTCGAGGCAACATCGATACCGGCGAGCACGGGTTGGGAACCCTGAAAGAGTTCGTCGTGCAGGCCGACCCGGATGGCTGAGAGGTCCACGCCGGCGTTAATGGCCATGGCCTGCTGCGCAGCCTGCTGGAGAACGGTGTGAATCGTGCCCAGGCTGGTCGAGCAGGTCGTGCATGAGCTCAAGGGTAGCGCGAAACGAAACGTGACCCACCATCGTGAACGCCACGATGACCTGATCGAGCCATTGGCGGGTGACCGGCAGCATGAAAAGCACCTGATCTGCGTCGGCTGCCCGCGTGGCATCAAAGGCTTCATCGAGCGCTGCACTGGCCGTGCCGATCTGTCGGTAGACCGTCGGGCGGCTCACGCCGTTACGCTCAGCCAGCACACTGATTGGTTCGGTGCGCGCGAGGGCCTGAAGTGCGATCGCTTTGCGTTTGTCGGCGCTCAGTCTGCCCACGCCAGATCGGGTGTTTTGAGTCATGGATGCCGCAGATGAAAAAGGGGCACCATTATCGCCTGGCGCTCCAGGTGCCTCCTCATGTGTAACGCGCCTTTGAACCTCGCCCGTTTATCCATTTATAGATCGTGGTGCGATTGAATCCGTAGGAGGCAATCACGTCTGCCGGCCGCTCGCCTTCACGAACCCGCTCAATCGCCATGAGGCGAATCGCCTCCAGCGTCTGATGATCAAATGCCCGTCCGTCTCGCTTCATGCACGATCCGTGCCGATGCAGGGCCCATGAAGTTCCAAACTTGTCGACTAACTTACCGACCCATGAGTAATTCCTTATCGCGACAGAACCGTCGTCCATCACATCACAACCAGCTCGGGATGCGGCGCGGCTTTTACACATTGAACCGTAGGATCGACGTGCCGTTTCAGCACCGTTGTGCATCCGAACCGTCGCATTCCCGCATGAAACGGCATTGATCCGTTTCGCGTCAGTGCACATTTTTTCGCGGTGATCGAGCGACGTTGACGCTGTAGGTCCGTACAGTCGAGGAAATTCACTACCGGTATTCCATTGTCATGGGCGGCTGCATTTCTAAGCGTGGTGGAGCGCGAGCTTCAAGCGACTATGGTTCCGATGGGTATGAGTCGGACGTTGAGGCGAAAAGAGCTAAGCCTGGATCTTCGCGATCACCATATTCAAATGAGACCTTGAATGGTCTGGTGCCATTTGCCAAACGGGTCTATCAGGAGAGCGTTCTTTGGCATGGAACCAAGCGCGAACACGTGTCATCTCTTCGCAGAAATGGCTTCGTGAACGAGCGTAAAGGGAGTGGAGCCACAGATGGCGGAAGCGCAAATTTCCTGATGAATTTCAGTAGCTCTGGTGTGACTGCTTCGGCGAACACCACTACTTGTCATCTGATCGAGAGATGGCGAAGGAGTTTGCCATGTTTGCCGACGCTGACCAGCCGGCGGTGGTGCGAACGATCGGCGTTGGGAACAACTTTCATTTGGAGGAAGCCCCCTATACTGGCGACCCTGCCAGACCCCGGGCACGGCAGAGCAAGCGCACGCCTTGCTGAGTTGTTGCAACATAACACGACAAGAGAAGTGCCTGTACAGCGCCGTCGAGGCACTGATAAAGCGGTCGAATTTTTCACCGAATGATGCTGAAAGTAACATCGAATACGCTCGGCTGTCTCTGAACACTGTGCAGACCCACGATAAAGCCTTGAAGTTGCAGTTCGGTGCGAGCCGGTGCACGCGAGGTGACGGCTTGCTGTGATTCACCCTCAGGTTATCGAGAATCAGGACACCTTCTTGCCTGCGTGCCAAAACGACGTCCACCGATGGCATCTTGCAGCGTCGTCGCGACGCCCTCAGTATGATGCTGGCAAGATGCCAAACACTCCAATGCGATATCCCAGCTGTGCTTGTTCATCTCCGCTCTTGATCGACACCGCCAGCATGAGATGCGCCCGTCTTGTTTCCTCAAGAGTCCGGATTGTCCCCCGTAATGGCTGTTGAGCAGGAGCTTACTCGTCCTAATTCCACTATCCCGACATAGGCCTCTTGTTTCAACGGTCTACCCGCCCGATCCGATGACAACGGCGGAAGCTATTACAACGGCCTGCGAGGTAACTACTGGAGAAGGGGCATAGCTATGAGAATTGGCAGCCCGGCGAGTCCGGACGCTGGTGGCGATCAGAAGATTGACGAGGCTGCACCCGGACAGTCCCCGACTTCGCGGCCCGAACCTGCGTCCCGGAGGACAGACACGGTCCTTGACGCGTTGCCGCGGCGGGAAGGCCTGGCAGCGCGTCGCCAGCAGCGCAGGATGCAGCCTTATTCCGGACCTCAACGGCAAAGGGCATTCGCTTCACGGCCACAGGGGACGAGGATACTGCCGGACATCCGTTGCGCGCTTTGCCGAGTAGCGGGAGGCCTGTGTCAGACCGAGCAGCGGACGATGCACCCCGCAGGGCCCAGTCGTCGTGGCCGCCCAGCACGCGCAACCTGCCGGACCAGCAGCTGCGGTCAACCCTTGCTGCAAGCGGGATGGAGAGGTATCAGATCGCCGCGGCGGCGCCATCGCGCAAGCGACCGGCCCGCGATGCGATTGAAGCGCTGGATGAAAGGCACCACTCGAGGATGCGCATCGAGCCGAGCGAACCACAGCGCCGCAGCCGGAATCTGGGGAGAGTCCTGACGTATCCTGAACACGAGTTCGGCCGGCAGCTCAGGAACCAACGGTATGCGCAGCAGCAAGTGCTTTCCGGCAACGCGAAGGATGCCGATTTCCCTGAACTTGCCATCCGGATGGCAAGGGAGAACGTGCTGGCACAGCGCAACGGCTACGGGCAGGCACTGGTCTTTCTGCGCCCAGACTATGCCGGCGACAACCTGCACTTCCTGGGCTTGTATTTGCAGAAACTGCAGGTCAGGAACAAGGTCAGGAACATACCGCCTGCGCGGGCCAACGACGTTCGCGAGGCGGTTGAACTGGCGGCGCACTATCTTGTGGACACCGACTGGTGCCGGGGCGCGCCGGCTGCAAGCTACGTGCATTTCGCCAACAAGCTTAGCAAGCATGCCGACAGCGAGATCTGCCGGCTAGCGCTGCGAAGCATCGCGACCGAACTGCTGAGGCCGGGCGCGCTGCACAGGCTGAACGGACGGCAAGCCGCCATGCTGTGCAATGCGCTGTCCAAGGCGCCGGAGCGCCCGGCGTGCTGCGATGCGGTGTCCGGTCTTGTCAGGCATCTTCGATCGCATGGTCTGATCCCGGGGCTGAACGCACAGGATATGTCAAATCTGCTCAATGCCCTGAGCAAGTGGTCGGACGATGGCAGGGTCAGGGAGAACGCACTGGAGCTGGCCAGGCGCGTTGCGGCAGACGCGCCGCTGCGCGAGTCGATGAATGCGCTGGGGTGGCCATCACGGTCAACGCTCTCTCGAAGTGGCCTGACGAAGCCGATGCGCGTCAGGCGGCGCTGCGGCTGGCCGAACGCGTGACATCGGACGCAAAGCTGCGCCAGCGGATGGACGGGCAGCATGTTGCCAACGCGCTCAATGCATTCTCAAAGTGGCCGGCGTCGCATCGGGCCAGCGAGGCGGTACGGTGCCTGGCCCGGCGCCTCACATCGGAACCCCAGCTGTGCCAGTCGATGGAGGCGAAACATGTGTCCAATGCCCTGAACGCGCTCTCGAAGTGGCCGGACAAGGAAGAGGCCCGCGACGCCGCGCTGCGGCTGGCCGAGCGCGTTAGCTCGGAACCCCAGCTGTGCCAGTCGATGGAGGCGAAACATGTGTCCAATGCCCTGAACGCGCTCTCGAAGTGGCCGGACAAGGAAGAGGCTCGTAAGGCGGCGCTGCGGCTGGCCGAGCGCGTTAGCTCGGAACCCCAGCTGTGCCAGTCGATGGAGGCGAAACATGTGTCCAACGCCCTGAACGCGTTTTCGAAGTGGCCGGACGCGGACGAGGCCCGCGACGCGGCGCTGGCGCTTGCCGATCGTCTGACCTCGGAGGCTGAGGGCGATGCGCGGCTGCGCGAGTCGATGGAGGCGCGGGAGGTGACCAACGCGCTCAATGCGCTCTCGAAGTGGCCGGACCAGGCCAAGGCCCGCGACGCCGCGCTGCGGCTGGCCGAGCGCGTTAGCTCGGAACCCAAGCTGTGCCAGTCGATGGAGGCGCGGGCCGTGGCCAACGCGCTCAATGCGCTCTCGAAGTGGCCGGACAAGGAAGAGGCTCGTGAGGCGGCGCTGCGGCTGGCCGAGCGCGTTAGCTCGGAACCCAAGCTGTGCCAGTCGATGGAGGCGCGGGCCGTGGCCAACGCGCTCAATGCGCTCTCGAAGTGGCCGGACAAGGAAGAGGCTCGTAAGGCGGCGCTGCGGCTGGCCGAGCGCGTTAGCTCGGAACCCAAGCTGTGCCAGTCGATGGAGGCGAAACATGTGTCCAATGCCCTGAACGCGCTCTCGAAGTGGCCGGACAAGGAAGAGGCTCGTAAGGCGGCGCTGCGGCTGGCCGAGCGCGTTAGCTCGGAACCCCAGCTGTGCCAGTCGATGGAGGCGCAGGCAGTGGCCAACGCCCTGAACGCGTTTTCGAAGTGGCCGGACGCGGACGAGGCAAGCGCCGCGGCGCTGCGGCTGGCCGGTCGCCTCGCATCGGACCCGCGGCTGCGCCAGTCGATGGATGCGCTGGCCGTGGCCAACGCCCTGAACGCGTTTTCGAAGTGGCCGGACGCGGACGAGGCCAGCGCCGCGGCGCTGGCGCTTGCCGATCGTCTGACCTCGGAGGCTGAGGGCAATGCGCGGCTGCGCCAGTCGATGGATGCGCGGGCCGTGGCCACCGCGCTCAATGCGCTTTCGAAGTGGCCGGACAAGGAAGAGGCTCGTAAGGCGGCGCTGCGGCTGGCCGAGCGCGTTAGCTCGGAACCCCAGCTGTGCCAGTCGATGGACGGGCAGAACGTGGCCAACGCGCTCAATGCGCTCTCGAAGTGGCCGGACCAGGCCAAGGCCCGCGACGCCGCGCTGCGGCTGGCCGAGCGCGTTAGCTCGGAACCCCAGCTGTGCCAGTCGATGGAGGCGAAACATGTGGCCAACGCCCTGAACGCGTTTTCGAAGTGGCCGGACGCGGACGAGGCCAGCGCCGCGGCGCTGGCGCTTGCCGATCGTCTGACCTCGGAGGCTGAGGGCGATGCGCGGCTGCGCGAGTCGATGGAGGCGCGGGAGGTGACCACCGCGCTCAATGCGCTCTCGAAGTGGCCGGACCAGGCCAAGGCCCGCGACGCCGCGCTACGGCTGGCCGAGCGCGTTAGCTCGGAACCCCAGCTGTGCCAGTCGATGGAGGCGCGGGCCGTGGCCAACGCGCTCAATGCGCTCTCGAAGTGGCCGGGCGAAGACGAGGCCCGCGACGCCGCGCTGCGGCTGGCCGAGCGCGTTAGCTCGGAACCCCAGCTGTGCCAGTCGATGGAGGCGAAACATGTGGCCAACGCCCTGAACGCGCTCTCGAAGTGGCCGGACGCGGACGAGGCCAGCGCCGCGGCGCTGGCGCTTGCCGATCGTCTGACCTCGGAGGCTGAGGGCGATGCGCGGCTGCGCGAGTCGATGGAGGCGCGGGAGGTGACCACCGCGCTCAATGCGCTCTCGAAGTGGCCGGACCAGGCCAAGGCCCGCGACGCCGCGCTACGGCTGGCCGAGCGCGTTAGCTCGGAACCCCAGCTGTGCCAGTCGATGGAGGCGCGGGCCGTGGCCAACGCGCTCAATGCGCTCTCGAAGTGGCCGGGCGAAGACGAGGCCCGCGACGCCGCGCTGCGGCTGGCCGAGCGCGTTAGCTCGGAACCCCAGCTGTGCCAGTCGATGGAGGCGAAACATGTGTCCAATGCCCTGAACGCGTTTTCGAAGTGGCCGGACGCGGACGAGGCCAGCGCCGCGGCGCTGGCGCTGGCCGATCGTCTGACCTCGGAGGCTGAGGGCAATGCGCGGCTGCGCGAGTCGATGGATGCGCAGGCCGTGGCCAGCACCCTCCACGCACTGTCCCGATGGCCGCAAGAAAGCGGCCTGCATGAAGCGGCGTGGTGTCTGGCGGCACGCCTGGGCTGGGCTCCGCTCGAGTGGAGCGCGTTCGAATTCGGCCAGACCGGCCAGATTGCCAACGCGCTGGCGCGGCTCGGCCGGGACGAAGACGGGAACGCCATTCTCGCACGCGATGTACTGATGGGGGTAGCGGTGCACCTGGAGCTGTACCCGGAACGCTTCGACAGCGCCGAGGGCCGCCATGTGGGTATGCTGCTCAAGGCTTTCGCCCAGCTGCGGATGCACGACGCGCTGCGGCTGCTCGCAACGCCGGCGCTGGATCGTGTCATGACGCTGTGTCTCGAAGGACGGCTGCGCGAAGAACCGCTGGAAAGTGTGGGCACCCTGTGCATGGGGCTGCTGCCGCTGGCGCGCAGCCCGCAGTTGCAGCGCCACCGGGTGCGCGCCCTGCAGACGTTCGACGCGCTGAAGCCAGTCGTAGAACACAAGATCGACGCGTATCTGCGCCAAGCCCCGGGCGGGGCAGGCGCTCGTGCCGGGCTGCGCCTGAAGGACGGCGACGAAGCATGCGGCACGCGCTGTCCGGCCCTGTCACTGTATCAGGTGCTCAAGGCATACAGCGTGGTGGCCCACCAGTGGAAGCCGCGCTACATCAGCGGCGAACGCGAGTCGGTGAAGACGCACCAGGAGACTCTGAAGCAGTGGGTGCGACAGACGCTGGACAGGACGCGCCCGCTCATCGAGACGGATCTGCAGGAAAAGAGCTGGAACTTGATTGCGCAGATCGAGGCGGATGATGCGATCCTGGACGCGCTGGATCTGCGGCTGGCCAGCGCGGCGCATCTGGAGGCCCTCACGACGCGTTACCCTCCTCGCCGGTTCGATCTGGCAGCGCGCCACGAGAGCCTGCGCACAGTGGTGGGAAACGTCGTACCACCCGAACCGAGTGGGGGCGACACCACGCATGTCACGGTCGACTTGCAGGGACGGGAGCTGGAGCCCGCCGCGTCGTCCGACGGGGCGGAGCCTGCGTATTCGTTTTATTCACGCCTGACCGGTCAGCCGCTGGTCGAGGTGCGGCTGCCTGGGGAGTTAAGCGCCTTCATGCTCGCGCGCACGTTCCAGTACAAAGACGAGCCTTGGCGCTTCGACATGTTTGGCGGCAGCCGCCTGACACGGGGGCGGCGGAAGTCAGCCCGGGACATCGCCGCCGGCCGCAGCGCGTCTGCTTCGGTGCTGCCGGCAGTGCGGTATGCCGACAGTGCCCCAGGCAGCGCCTTCATGGAACTGGCGCAGAAGCTGGCGCCGCAGCGCGAGGACTGGTCGCGCATGCAACGCGCGCTCATGGAGATGGTGCCACCTGACCATGTGGTGGAGGGCACGTTGCGGCTGGGCTGGTTTGAGGACGTGCCCGGGCCGCAGCACCCCTTCAGGCTTCAAGGGCCACACCACGAGCGCATCGCGCTCTGTCCAAATGACGGCTGCGGGTTTCTGAGATGGGACGTGGCGATGCGCATTCCGGTGGTGCGCGAACATATCGAGGCATGGGAGGCAGTCAGGGAGGCACGGGGCGACGAGGCACAGCAAAAGCTGGTGGATGGGCAGCAGCCGGGATTTAACACGCTGCCACCGCAGGCCCTGATGCATTTCCCGCGGGATGAGGCGGCGCTTGACGAAGCGCGCGAGGTGATGCAGCGCAGGCTGAACGGGGTGGACCGGCACGCATCGCAGGCGGTGGACTGCCTGACGCTGTACCAACTGGCCGTCAGCGGCGGCTACCAGGGGCGGCGCATCCGCGCGGTCCCCTCGGCTGACGACAGGCTGTATCTGCCGACGATTCCGCTGCCGGGCTTTGCGCAGTTGCAGGGCGATGTGCTGGTGGGCAAACCGCCGTACGATAAGGAGAACCTGTTGCCCATTGCGGCCGCGCAGGTCGTTACGCCCGATCAGGAGGACGTGACGGCCCAGTTTCTGGACCAGTGCTTCGCCATCCAGTACAGCTATACGGGATTCGATGAGGATTCGGGCACGGGCGCCGACATGCTGCACAGCAAGGGCATGCTGATCATCCCGCCGCCGGGCTACTGGTCACCGGATCCGGACCACCAGGGGCTGCACCTGGCCTGTTCGCGGGAGGACCTGAAGACGCTGTCGCGCTGGAAGAGCCGGCGCGAGCGCGACACGCTGCCGCAGCAGATGTTCAGCACGGGCAGCCTGCGGGTCAAGGACGTGCTGCTGCCTGGGCGGCTTGGGGCAATCCCGATTGCGGAGCTGCGCAAGCGGAGCATGGACACGGACGGGGACGATGCGTTCGTCTATGCGGGCTATCCGGCTCTCGTGGGCCACATCGGTCGCGTCATGCAGTCGCGCCAGGCGCGACGGGGCGAGGAGCGCTCGTTCAAGCCGCCCAAGACTGCGCATCCGGCCATCGATGAACGGGGCCGCTACCAGGCGGGACGGGCGCGCGAAATTATGGCCGAGCAGCGGGGGGCGCGTTGCTGGGTAAAGCCGCCACGCTCGCCATGCGCTTTCTCGCGCAGCCCGATGAGCTGCGCGAGGCCATGGCGCGAAACATGATGTTCGGCACCTACGACGGCGTGGCGCGTGATTTGCGCAACGGACTGCGCAGGCGGCTGCAGGGGGACAAGGATGCACCAGCGCTGCAGCAGTTGCAGGTGCAGGCGCATGAGGCGATTGACCGAGCCCATGAGCCGCAAGCGTGCGAGGCGGCGAAACTGCTGTATGAGCTGTGTATGCAGCTGGGCAGGGACAGCGTCCAGGCACCGCAGCTTCCGTCCGCGCTGGCGCAGGGGTTCCCCGCACTTGCGAGCGCCTATGAGCAGGCAGACGACACGGCCGGGCGTGTGCACGCGGTGCTGGACAACTACCCGGTGTGCCGTCTGTCGCGTACGGCGTTCCCCGAGGGGCAGCCGGGGCTGGTGCCGGGCGAGCCGGAGCTGTCCATGCGCAACCTGTTTACGATAGCCATAAAGGTGGGCACCGACGCGCTGAAGTCGGACACGGGCACCGATCTCTTTACAAGCGTGATCGAGAGTTGCGAAATGGCTGAACGCCGGTATCCCGACCGTCTGCGTCGGGTACCGTACAGCAAGCCGACGTTGGCGGAAATACGGCACGGGCGCTTCGATCCACAGTGGGCAGACGCTGCGCTGCGGCAGATGCCAACGATGGCAGCGGGTGTCATGCAGGACGCCGTCCGGGCGCTGCAGCAGGCGGAGCTGCTCAGCGTACCGGCTACGCCGGCCGAACGGGCGCAGGAGGTTTCCCGGGAGGCGCTTGAGCAAGAGGCGCTGGCGCTCAATGAACGGGCCCGTTTGGCCGAGCCGGGGATCACGATGAGGCTGCAGGACATCGTGAACGGGTGCAGTGAGCCCGGACACGCGCGGGCGGGTCTGGCGGGCGAACAGAAGAACAGGCTGAAGTCGCCGCGCTCGCTGCAGGACAAGCTGGCCCGGCTGATTGGTGGAGTGCCGCCCCGGACCCTGGCCCAGGCCAGCGCGCTGGTCAACGATGCGCTGCGCTACAGTGTGGTGCTGCCCGCGGATACGTTTATGGGGGACTATCGCCAGATCATGGCGCAGCTCGCGAAGGCGCATACTCTGATCCGGCGCACGAATCACTTCCTGCGGGGCCGCAGCCCTTTCCAGGCGGTGAGCGTCACGCTGAAGGAGCCAAACGGCATCGCATGGGAAATCCAGTTTCATACAGAGCAAACGTTCAGATGCAAGGAGAAGTACCACGACCTGTACAAGCAGGCGCAACGACGTGGATTCGATGGCGCCTCCGGCGACGAGATCTGGAAGTTGCTCGGGCCAGCGCGCGAGGCCTTCCGTGCATTACCCGTTCCTGCGGGGGTGGAAGATATCGTGGACTGGGAGCCGGAAACGGTATTGAAGGTGCAGCCGCGGCCCCAGGCGTCAGCCACGCCGCGCGTGCCTGCCCCCCTTGCGCAACTGGCCCAGCAGATCAGAAGCCAGGCTGAACGTCTCGAGGGTGCGGTCTGGCCTGTGCTGCAGCAGGCGCTGGAGCACCACGGCGCGAAGTTGCGCGCGGACATGGACGGTGGCGGCTGGCGCAGGTTTATCTTTAAGAAGAAGAAAAGCATTGAAGAGAAGCTTGCCCGGATACAGCGCGAGCAGGGCCTGCAAACACCGCAGGAGGCCGCCAGGCGGGTACGCGATGGTCTGCGCTATGAGGTGATCCTCGGTGCAGAGAGATTTGCCATGGACGCCCGGAGGATCCTGACCAGTCTGCAAAGGGCCGGCATGACGGTCATGCGCGTGAACAACAGCTTTACCCGGGAGGGCACCGGCTATGCTGGCCTGAATGTGAACGTGCGCACCCGCGTTGAGGGCGAAGACGCCGACTGGGAAATCCAGTTCCACACCCGTGATAGCCTGAAGGCCAAGGAGAAGGGTCACCGGACCTACGAAAGGCTGCGCCAACTGTCGCCTGATGCGGTGCCGCGCGGGACGCTGGAGCAGGACCTGCGCGACGCGGCAGCCCGCGTGGCGCCCCCGCAGGGCATCGAGATGATCCTGTCCTTCGATCTCTATGCGGAACCATCCATTGCCGACGAGAGGCCTGGCGGCCCGATGAACCAGCCGTATCGCGGCGCAGCCGCGGATCAAGCACGCAGCTCCGACCTGGACACCGGGCAACCCTACGGGCCGCACGGTGCCACGCGGAGCGCGCCTGCCGTGACACACCCGGCCCCCGATCCTGGCCATGCTGTTCGCAGCAACTGGGCCCCCCTCCCCCCCGCGCGCACCGGACGTGCTGAGCGGCCTGCACGACCCCCCTGGCGGGTGCCTCGCCGGCTCAGGTGCCCGTTCCCCCATCCTTGGGCGAATTCAATTCGGGGCCCCTGCTCATCAGTCTTGAACAGTTTCTGGCGCAATCAAACGCTGAGATGGGGATGGCCAGCGGGCTGCAGAATAATTGCCTGCTAGACACAGCTCTTCAGCTCAGCCGCAACATAAGGCGAGAGCCTGCGATGGCAACGGAGCAGACGAGCGAACTCCAGGCACAGGCGCAGTGGTTGCGGGGCGAGCTATTTCGTAGGGGCCTGGCCGATAGGGATGGCGACATCGACATGTACGAGGCCGGGTGGGGGCTCGCGCGCAGCCTTGGCATACGCATCCAGGCCATTGCGGTCAATGCGAGCGGGCAGCTCACAGTGCATCCGGTTGTTGGTCAGCAAGGCCGGCTTGTGCATATCCTTCATACACCCGGCCACTTTCAGCCATTGTGGCCGCGCCGCTAGGTTGCGGCGGCTGAACAAGATTCTTCGATCGAAATGGGCGTTACTCATGGGTCGGTAAGTTAGTCGACAAGTTGGAACTTCATGGGCCCTGCATCGGTCGGATCGTGCATGAAGCGAGACGGACGGACATTTGATCATCAGACGCTGGAGGCGATTCGCCTCATGGCGATTGAGCGGGTTCGTGAAGGCGAGCGGCCGGCAGACGTGATTGCCTCCTACGGATTCAATCGCACCACGATCTATAAATGGATAAACGCTGCCCTTAAACCGGGCGTGGGTATCAATGCGCTGCGCTCGACGCCGGCCACTGGCCGGCCCCCAACGCTGACGCCAGCCCAGGAGCGGCAGGTTTTCGCTGGGTCAATGGGCGCGATCCGCGCCAGTACGGGCTTGATTTCGGGTTGTGGACACGCGCAATCGTGGCGCAGTTGATTGAGAAGAAGTTTGGTGTGCGCCTGGGGACGACAGCGGTGGGAGCACTGCTGGCAAAACTTGGGCTGACGCCGCAGAAACCATTGCAACGGGCCTACCAACGCGACCCCGAAGCGATCGAGCGCTGGCAGCACGACACCTATCCAGCAATTGCCCGTCAGGCTAAGGCGCAGGGCGCGGAAGAGTTCTTCTGGGACGAGTCCGGCTTTCGCGCCGACACGGTGCATGGTAAGACCTGGGGTGTACGTGGCCAGACCCCTGTGGTGCAGCGCCCCGGTCAGCGCCAGTCGATCAGCGCGGCGTCGGCGGTCAATGCGAAGGGAGCCTTCTGGTTTTGCACCTACAAGGGAGCGCTCAACGCCGAGTTTTTCGTCGAATTGCTCAAGAAGATGATGCGGCATCGCAAGAAGCCGGTGCATCTGGTGCTCGACAGTCTGCCCGCGCACAAGAAGGCGCTGGTGCGCGAGTACGTTGACTCCACGCGCGGCAAGCTCACACTTCATTTCCTGCCGGGTTACGCCCCGGATCTGAATCCGGACGAATTGGTGTGGAGTCATGTCAAACGTACTGGCGCGGCAAGGCGGCCCCTGCAAAAGGGTGAAAAGCTGCAAGAGCGAATCGAGGCGCAGCTCGCGGATGTCCGGCAAAAGCCGTGTCTCGTTCGATCATTCTTCCAGGCTCCTTCTGTCGCCTATATTTCCGACTGCTGAGTAAGCGGCGGTTGGCACAGAATGACCTTCTGTAGGATGTCGCGAGCGCTCTTGGTCCAGATGAACGGCTTGGGGTTGGTGTTGTGGTGAGCGATGTACTCGTTGATGGCGTCGACCAGTTCCGGCACGCTGGTGAATACGCCGCGGCGAAGTCGCTCGGTTGTGATGTCACGAAAGAACCGCTTGACCATGTTCAGCCATGATGCGGAGGTGGGCGTGAAGTGCATGTTGAATCGCGGATGCTTGGCCAGGCAGTCCTGCACCGCAGGATGCTTGTGGGTGGCGTAGTTGTCTGCGATCAGATGCAGCGTTTTGTCCTTGGGCGTCTCGCGGTCGATCTTGCGCAGGAACTTCAGCCACTCGGTATGGCGGTGGCGCTGCTGGCACTGGGCGATGACCTGGCCATCGAGCACGTTGAGCGCGGCAAACAGCGTGGTCGTGCCGTTGCGCTTGTAGTCGTGCGTCATGGTGGCCGCACGCCCCTTCTTCAACGGCAAGCCGGGCTGCGTGCGATCCAGCGCCTGCACCTGGCTCTTCTCATCGCAGCACAGCACCAGCGCGTGCTCGGGTGGCGACATGTAGAGGCCGACGATGTCTTCGAGCTTCTCGACGAACTTCGGATCGCGCGACACCTTGAAGCCGCGCACGATGTGCGGCTTCAACCCGTGGGCGTGCCAATGGCGCATGACGGTGCTGGCGCTCACGCCCAATTCGGCGGCCATCTTGCGCGTGCTCCAGTGCGTGGCCGCAACGGGCTTGGTTTGAGTGGTCAGCTCCACCAGCCGCGCCGTGTCCACCTTCACCGGCGGCGCACCGCGCGGCAAGTCGCGTTCGATACCGGCCAGCCCCGATTGCGCATACCGCTCACGCCAACGCGAGACCTGCACGCGTCCGACTCCCAACTGCTCGGCGATGTCCTTGTTCTGCATTCCGTTGGCGGCCAGCAGCACAATGCGCGCGCGCTGCGCCAGCCTCACGCTCGTGAGCTTCGACCGAACCAGCCTCGTCAAATTGGTTCGCTCCTCGTCGGTCAACATGATCTCGGGGGCAACTCGCACTCACTCTCTCCACGCTGTGTCGCAGTGTGGGCATTGGAGACGCCGAATTCATATAAGTTCAATCAAGAACAGAACGCTACACTAGCGGCGCGGCCACAATGGCTGAAAGTGGCCGGGTGTATGAAGGATATGCACAAGCCGGCCTTGCTGACCAACAACCGGATGCACTGTGAGCTGCCCGCTCGCATTGACCGCAATGGCCTGGATGCGTATGCCAAGGCTGCGCGCGAGCCCCCACCCGGCCTCGTACATGTCGATGTCGCCATCCCTATCGGCCAGGCCCCACGAAATAGCTCGCCCCGCAACCACTGCGCCTGTGCCTGGAGTTCGCTCGTCTGCTCCGTTGCCATCGCAGGCTCTCGCCTTATGTTGCGGCTGAGCTGAAGAGCTGTGTCTAGCAGGCAATTATTCTGCAGCCCGCTGGCCATCCCCATCTCAGCGTTTGATTGCGCCAGAAACTGTTCAAGACTGATGAGCAGGGGCCCCGAATTGAATTCGCCCAAGGATGGGGGAACGGGCACCTGAGCCGGCGAGGCACCCGCCAGGGGGGTCGTGCAGGCCGCTCAGCACGTCCGGTGCGCGCAGGGGGGCGGGGGCCCCAGTTGCTGCGAACAGCATGGCCAGGATCGGGGGCCGGGTGTGTCACGGCAGGCGCGCTCCGCGTGGCACCGTGCGGCCCGTAGGGTTGCCCGGTGTCCAGGTCGGAGCTGCGTGCTTGATCCGCGGCTGCGCCGCGATACGGCTGGTTCATCGGGCCGCCAGGCCTCTCGTCGGCAATGGATGGTTCCGCATAGAGATCGAAGGACAGGATCATCTCGATGCCCTGCGGGGGCGCCACGCGGGCTGCCGCGTCGCGCAGGTCCTGCTCCAGCGTCCCGCGCGGCACCGCATCAGGCGACAGTTGGCGCAGCCTTTCGTAGGTCCGGTGACCCTTCTCCTTGGCCTTCAGGCTATCACGGGTGTGGAACTGGATTTCCCAGTCGGCGTCTTCGCCCTCAACGCGGGTGCGCACGTTCACATTCAGGCCAGCATAGCCGGTGCCCTCCCGGGTAAAGCTGTTGTTCACGCGCATGACCGTCATGCCGGCCCTTTGCAGACTGGTCAGGATCCTCCGGGCGTCCATGGCAAATCTCTCTGCACCGAGGATCACCTCATAGCGCAGACCATCGCGTACCCGCCTGGCGGCCTCCTGCGGTGTTTGCAGGCCCTGCTCGCGCTGTATCCGGGCAAGCTTCTCTTCAATGCTTTTCTTCTTCTTAAAGATAAACCTGCGCCAGCCGCCACCGTCCATGTCCGCGCGCAACTTCGCGCCGTGGTGCTCCAGCGCCTGCTGCAGCACAGGCCAGACCGCACCCTCGAGACGTTCAGCCTGGCTTCTGATCTGCTGGGCCAGTTGCGCAAGGGGGGCAGGCACGCGCGGCGTGGCTGACGCCTGGGGCCGCGGCTGCACCTTCAATACCGTTTCCGGCTCCCAGTCCACGATATCTTCCACCCCCGCAGGAACGGGTAATGCACGGAAGGCCTCGCGCGCTGGCCCGAGCAACTTCCAGATCTCGTCGCCGGAGGCGCCATCGAATCCACGTCGTTGCGCCTGCTTGTACAGGTCGTGGTACTTCTCCTTGCATCTGAACGTTTGCTCTGTATGAAACTGGATTTCCCATGCGATGCCGTTTGGCTCCTTCAGCGTGACGCTCACCGCCTGGAAAGGGCTGCGGCCCCGCAGGAAGTGATTCGTGCGCCGGATCAGAGTATGCGCCTTCGCGAGCTGCGCCATGATCTGGCGATAGTCCCCCATAAACGTATCCGCGGGCAGCACCACACTGTAGCGCAGCGCATCGTTGACCAGCGCGCTGGCCTGGGCCAGGGTCCGGGGCGGCACTCCACCAATCAGCCGGGCCAGCTTGTCCTGCAGCGAGCGCGGCGACTTCAGCCTGTTCTTCTGTTCGCCCGCCAGACCCGCCCGCGCGTGTCCGGCACTGCACCCGTTCACGATGTCCTGCAGCCTCATCGTGATCCCCGGCTCGGCCAAACGGGCGCGTTCATTGAGCGCCAGCGCCTCTTGCTCAAGCGCCTCCCGGGAAACCTCCTGCGCCCGTTCGGCCGGCGTAGCCGGTACGCTGAGCAGCTCCGCCTGCTGCAGCGCCCGGACGGCGTCCTGCATGACACCCGCTGCCATCGTTGGCATCTGCCGCAGCGCAGCGTCTGCCCACTGTGGATCGAAGCGCCCGTGCCGTATTTCCGCCAACGTCGGCTTGCTGTACGGTACCCGACGCAGACGGTCGGGATACCGGCGTTCAGCCATTTCGCAACTCTCGATCACGCTTGTAAAGAGATCGGTGCCCGTGTCCGACTTCAGCGCGTCGGTGCCCACCTTTATGGCTATCGTAAACAGGTTGCGCATGGACAGCTCCGGCTCGCCCGGCACCAGCCCCGGCTGCCCCTCGGGGAACGCCGTACGCGACAGACGGCACACCGGGTAGTTGTCCAGCACCGCGTGCACACGCCCGGCCGTGTCGTCTGCCTGCTCATAGGCGCTCGCAAGTGCGGGGAACCCCTGCGCCAGCGCGGACGGAAGCTGCGGTGCCTGGACGCTGTCCCTGCCCAGCTGCATACACAGCTCATACAGCAGTTTCGCCGCCTCGCACGCTTGCGGCTCATGGGCTCGGTCAATCGCCTCATGCGCCTGCACCTGCAACTGCTGCAGCGCTGGTGCATCCTTGTCCCCCTGCAGCCGCCTGCGCAGTCCGTTGCGCAAATCACGCGCCACGCCGTCGTAGGTGCCGAACATCATGTTTCGCGCCATGGCCTCGCGCAGCTCATCGGGCTGCGCGAGAAAGCGCATGGCGAGCGTGGCGGCTTTACCCAGCAACGCGCCCCCCCGCTGCTCGGCCATAATTTCGCGCGCCCGTCCCGCCTGGTAGCGGCCCCGTTCATCGATGGCCGGATGCGCAGTCTTGGGCGGCTTGAACGAGCGCTCCTCGCCCCGTCGCGCCTGGCGCGACTGCATGACGCGACCGATGTGGCCCACGAGAGCCGGATAGCCCGCATAGACGAACGCATCGTCCCCGTCCGTGTCCATGCTCCGCTTGCGCAGCTCCGCAATCGGGATTGCCCCAAGCCGCCCAGGCAGCAGCACGTCCTTGACCCGCAGGCTGCCCGTGCTGAACATCTGCTGCGGCAGCGTGTCGCGCTCGCGCCGGCTCTTCCAGCGCGACAGCGTCTTCAGGTCCTCCCGCGAACAGGCCAGGTGCAGCCCCTGGTGGTCCGGATCCGGCGACCAGTAGCCCGGCGGCGGGATGATCAGCATGCCCTTGCTGTGCAGCATGTCGGCGCCCGTGCCCGAATCCTCATCGAATCCCGTATAGCTGTACTGGATGGCGAAGCACTGGTCCAGAAACTGGGCCGTCACGTCCTCCTGATCGGGCGTAACGACCTGCGCGGCCGCAATGGGCAACAGGTTCTCCTTATCGTACGGCGGTTTGCCCACCAGCACATCGCCCTGCAACTGCGCAAAGCCCGGCAGCGGAATCGTCGGCAGATACAGCCTGTCGTCAGCCGAGGGGACCGCGCGGATGCGCCGCCCCTGGTAGCCGCCGCTGACGGCCAGTTGGTACAGCGTCAGGCAGTCCACCGCCTGCGATGCGTGCCGGTCCACCCCGTTCAGCCTGCGCTGCATCACCTCGCGCGCTTCGTCAAGCGCCGCCTCATCCCGCGGGAAATGCATCAGGGCCTGCGGTGGCAGCGTGTTAAATCCCGGCTGCTGCCCATCCACCAGCTTTTGCTGTGCCTCGTCGCCCCGTGCCTCCCTGACTGCCTCCCATGCCTCGATATGTTCGCGCACCACCGGAATGCGCATCGCCACGTCCCATCTCAGAAACCCGCAGCCGTCATTTGGACAGAGCGCGATGCGCTCGTGGTGTGGCCCTTGAAGCCTGAAGGGGTGCTGCGGCCCGGGCACGTCCTCAAACCAGCCCAGCCGCAACGTGCCCTCCACCACATGGTCAGGTGGCACCATCTCCATGAGCGCGCGTTGCATGCGCGACCAGTCCTCGCGCTGCGGCGCCAGCTTCTGCGCCAGTTCCATGAAGGCGCTGCCTGGGGCACTGTCGGCATACCGCACTGCCGGCAGCACCGAAGCAGACGCGCTGCGGCCGGCGGCGATGTCCCGGGCTGACTTCCGCCGCCCCCGTGTCAGGCGGCTGCCGCCAAACATGTCGAAGCGCCAAGGCTCGTCTTTGTACTGGAACGTGCGCGCGAGCATGAAGGCGCTTAACTCCCCAGGCAGCCGCACCTCGACCAGCGGCTGACCGGTCAGGCGTGAATAAAACGAATACGCAGGCTCCGCCCCGTCGGACGACGCGGCGGGCTCCAGCTCCCGTCCCCGCAAGTCGACCGTGACATGCGTGGTGTCGCCCCCACTCGGTTCGGGTGGTACGACGTTTCCCACCACTGTGCGCAGGCTCTCGTGGCGCGCTGCCAGATCGAACCGGCGAGGAGGGTAACGCGTCGTGAGGGCCTCCAGATGCGCCGCGCTGGCCAGCCGCAGATCCAGCGCGTCCAGGATCGCATCATCCGCCTCGATCTGCGCAATCAAGTTCCAGCTCTTTTCCTGCAGATCCGTCTCGATGAGCGGGCGCGTCCTGTCCAGCGTCTGTCGCACCCACTGCTTCAGAGTCTCCTGGTGCGTCTTCACCGACTCACGCCCGCCGCTGATGTAGCGCGGCTTCCACTGGTGGGCCACCACGGTGTATGCCTTGAGCACCTGATACAGTGACAGGGCCGGACAGCGCGTACCGCATGCTTCGTCGCCCTCCTTCAGGTGCAGCCCGGCACGAGCGCCTGCCCCGCCCGGGGCTTGGCGCAGATACGCGTCGATCTTGTGTTCTACGACTGGCTTCAGCGCGTCGAACGTCTGCAGGGCGCGCACCCGGTGGCGCTGCAACTGCGGGCTGCGCGCCAGCGGCAGCAGCCCCATGCACAGGGTGCCTACACTTTCCAGCGGTTCTTCGCGCAGCCGTCCTTCGAGACACAGCGTCATGACACGCTCCAGCGCCGGCGTTGCGAGCAGCCGCAGCGCGTCGTGCATCCGCAGCTGGGCGAAAGCCTTGAGCAGCATACCCACATGGCGGCCCTCGGCGCTGTCGAAGCGTTCCGGATACAACTCCAGGTGCACCGCTACCCCCGTCAGTACATCGCGTGCGAGAATGGCGTCCCCGTCTTCGTCCCGGCCGAGCCGCGCCAGCGCGTTGGCAATCTGGCCGGTCTGGCTGAATTCGAACGCGCTCCACTCGAGCGGAGCCCAGCCCAGGCGTGCCGCCAGACACCACGCCGCTTCATGCAGGCCGCTTTCTTGCGGCCATCGGGACAGTGCGTGGAGGGTGCTGGCCACCTCCTGCGCGTCCATCGACTGGCGCAGCCGCGCATCGCCCTCAGCCTCCGAGGTCAGGCGATCGGCCAGCACCAGCGCCGCGGCGCGGGCCTCGTCCGCGTCCGGCCACTTCGAGAGCGCATTGAGCGCGTTGGCTACGGCCTGCGCGTCCATCGACTGGCACAGCTGGGGTTCCGAGCTAACGCGCTCGGCCAGCCGCAGCGCGGCGTCTCGGGCCTTGTCTTCCTCCGGCCACTTCGAAAACGCGTTCAGGACGTTGGCCACGGCCTGCGCCTCCATCGACTGGCGCAGCCGCGCATTGCCCTCAGCCTCCGAGGTCAGACGATCGGCAAGCGCCAGCGCCGCGGCGCTTGCCTCGTCCGCGTCCGGCCACTTCGAAAACGCGTTCAGGGCGTTGGCCACTGCCTGCGCCTCCATCGACTGGCACAGCTGGGGTTCCGAGCTAACGCGCTCGGCCAGCCGCAGCGCGGCGTCGCGGGCCTTGGCCTGGTCCGGCCACTTCGAAAGCGCATTGAGCGCGGTGGCCACGGCCCGCGCCTCCATCGACTGGCGCAGCCGCGCATTGCCCTCAGCCTCCGAGGTCAGACGATCGGCAAGCGCCAGCGCCGCGGCGCTTGCCTCGTCCGCGTCCGGCCACTTCGAGAGCGCATTGAGCGCGGTGGTCACCTCCCACGCATCCATCGACTGGCACAGCTGGGGTTCCGAGCTAACGCGCTCGGCCAGCCGCAGCGCGGCGTCTCGGGCCTTGTCTTCGCCCGGCCACTTCGAGAGCGCATTGAGCGCGGTGGCCACGGCCCGCGCGTCCATCGACTGGCACAGCTGGGGTTCCGAGCTAACGCGCTCGGCCAGCCGCAGCGCCGCCTTACGAGCCTCTTCCTTGTCCGGCCACTTCGAGAGCGCGTTCAGGGCATTGGACACATGTTTCGCCTCCATCGACTGGCACAGCTGGGGTTCCGAGCTAACGCGCCCGGCCAGCCGCAGCGCGGCGTCGCGGGCCTCGTCTTCGCCCGGCCACTTCGAGAGCGCATTGAGCGCGGTGGCCACCTCCCGCCTCCATCGACTGGCACAGCTGGGGTTCCGAGCTAACGCGCCCGGCCAGCCGCAGCGCGGCGTCGCGGGCCTCGTCTTCGCCCGGCCACTTCGAGAGCGCGTTCAGGGCATTGGACACATGTTTCGCCTCCATCGACTGGCACAGCTGGGGTTCCGAGCTAACGCGCTCGGCCAGCCGCAGCGCGGCGTCGCGGGCCTTGGCCTGGTCCGGCCACTTCGAGAGCGCATTGAGCGCGTTGGCCACCTCCCACGCATCCATCGACTGGCACAGCTGGGGTTCCGAGCTAACGCGCTCGGCCAGCCGCAGCGCGGCGTCGCGGGCCTCGTCTTCGCCCGGCCACTTCGAGAGCGCATTGAGCGCGGTGGCCACCTCCCGCGCCTCCATCGACTGGCACAGCTGGGGTTCCGAGCTAACGCGCCGGCCAGCCGCAGCGCGGCGTCGCGGGCCTTGGCCTGGTCCGGCCACTTCGAAAGCGCATTGAGCGCGTTGGTCACCTCCCGCGCATCCATCGACTCGCGCAGCCGCGCATCGCCCTCAGCCTCCGAGGTCAGACGATCGGCCAGCGCCAGCGCCGCGGCGCTGGCCTCGTCCGCGTCCGGCCACTTCGAAAACGCGTTCAGGGCGTTGGCCACTGCCTGCGCCTCCATCGACTGGCACAGCTGGGGTTCCGAGCTAACGCGCTCGGCCAGCCGCAGCGCGGCGTCGCGGGCCTTGGCCTGGTCCGGCCACTTCGAAAGCGCATTGAGCGCGTTGGTCACCTCCCGCGCATCCATCGACTGGCACAGCTGGGGTTCCGATGTGAGGCGCCGGGCCAGGCACCGTACCGCCTCGCTGGCCCGATGCGACGCCGGCCACTTTGAGAATGCATTGAGCGCGTTGGCAACATGCTGCCCGTCCATCCGCTGGCGCAGCTTTGCGTCCGATGTCACGCGTTCGGCCAGCCGCAGCGCCGCCTGACGCGCATTGGCTTCGTCAGGCCACTTCGAGAGAGCGTTGACCGTGATGGCCACCCCCAGCGCATTCATCGACTCGCGCAGCGGCGCGTCTGCCGCAACGAGCCTGGCCAGCTCCAGTGCGTTCTCCCTGACCCTGCCATCGTCCGACCACTTGCTCAGGGCATTGAGCAGATTTGACATATCCTGTGCGTTCAGCGTCGGGATCAGACCATGCGATCGAAGATGCCTGACAAGACCGGACACCGCATCGCAGCACGCCGGGCGCTCCGGCGCCTTGGACAGCGCATTGCACAGCATGGCGGCTTGCCGTCCGTTCAGCCTGTGCAGCGCGCCCGGCCTCAGCAGTTCGGTCGCGATGCTTCGCAGCGCTAGCCGGCAGATCTCGCTGTCGGCATGCTTGCTAAGCTTGTTGGCGAAATGCACGTAGCTTGCAGCCGGCGCGCCCCGGCACCAGTCGGTGTCCACAAGATAGTGCGCCGCCAGTTCAACCGCCTCGCGAACGTCGTTGGCCCGCGCAGGCGGTATGTTCCTGACCTTGTTCCTGACCTGCAGTTTCTGCAAATACAAGTCCAGGAAGTGCAGGTTGTCGCCGGCATAGTCTGGGCGTAGAAAGACCAGTGCCTGCCCGTAGCCGTTGCGCTGTGCCAGCATGTTCTCCCTTGCCATCCGGATGGCAAGTTCAGGGAAATCGGCATCCTTCGCGTTGCCGGAAAGCACTTGCTGCTGCGCATACCGTTGGTTCCTGAGCTGCCGGCCGAACTCGTGTTCAGGATACGTCAGGACTCTCCCCAGATTCCGGCTGCGGCGCTGTGGTTCGCTCGGCTCGATGCGCATCCTCGAGTGGTGCCTTTCATCCAGCGCTTCAATCGCATCGCGGGCCGGTCGCTTGCGCGATGGCGCCGCCGCGGCGATCTGATACCTCTCCATCCCGCTTGCAGCAAGGGTTGACCGCAGCTGCTGGTCCGGCAGGTTGCGCGTGCTGGGCGGCCACGACGACTGGGCCCTGCGGGTGCATCGTCCGCTGCTCGGTCTGACACAGGCCTCCCGCTACTCGGCAAAGCGCGCAACGGATGTCCGGCAGGATCCTCGTCCCCCTGTGGCCGTGAAGCGAATGCCCTTTGCCGTTGAGGTCCGGAATAAGGCTGCATCCTGCGCTGCTGGCGACGCGCTGCCAGGTCTTCCCGCCGCGGCAACGTGTCAAGGACCGTGTCTGTCCTCCGGGACGCAGGTTCGGGCCGCGAAGTCGGGGACTGTCCGGGTGCAGCCTCGTCAATCTTCTGATCGCCACCAGCGTCCGGACTCGCCGGGCTGCCAATTCTCATAGCTATGCCCCTTCTCCAGTAGTTACCTGGCAGGCTGTTAAAATAGCTCCGGCCGTTGTCATCGGATCGGGCGGGTAGACCGTTGAAACAAGAGGCCTATGTCGGGATAGTGGAATTACTCATGGATCGGTAAGTTAGTCGACAATTTTGGAACTTCATGGGCCCTGCATCGGTCGGATCGTGCATGAAGCGAGACGGACGGACATTTGATCATCAAACGCTGGAGGCGATTCGCCTCATGGCGATTGAGCGGGTTCGTGAAGGCGAGCGGCCGGCAGACGTGATTGCCTCCTACGGATTCAATCGCACCACGATCTATAAATGGATAAACGCTGCCCTTAAACCGGGCGTGGGTATCAATGCGCTGCGCTCGACGCCGGCCACTGGCCGGCCCCCAACGCTGACGCCAGCCCAGGAGCGGCAGGTTTTTCGCTGGGTCAATGGGCGCGATCCGCGCCAGTACGGGCTTGATTTCGGGTTGTGGACACGCGCAATCGTGGCGCAGTTGATTGAGAAGAAGTTTGGTGTGCGCCTGGGGACGACAGCGGTGGGAGCACTGCTGGCAAAACTTGGGCTGACGCCGCAGAAACCATTGCAACGGGCCTACCAACGCGACCCCGAAGCGATCGAGCGCTGGCAGCACGACACCTATCCAGCAATTGCCCGTCAGGCTAAGGCGCAGGGCGCGGAAGTGTTCTTCTGGGACGAGTCCGGCTTTCGCGCCGACACGGTGCATGGTAAGACCTGGGGTGTACGTGGCCAGACCCCTGTGGTGCAGCGCCCCGGTCAGCGCCAGTCGATCAGCGCGGCGTCGGCGGTCAATGCGAAGGGAGCCTTCTGGTTTTGCACCTACAAGGGAGCGCTCAACGCCGAGTTTTTCGTCGAATTGCTCAAGAAGATGATGCGGCATCGCAAGAAGCCGGTGCATCTGGTGCTCGACAGTCTGCCCGCGCACAAGAAGGCGCTGGTGCGCGAGTACGTTGACTCCACGCGCGGCAAGCTCACACTTCATTTCCTGCCGGGTTACGCCCCGGATCTGAATCCGGACGAATTGGTGTGGAGTCATGTCAAACGTACTGGCGCGGCAAGGCGGCCCTGCAAAAGGGTGAAAAGCTGCAAGAGCGAATCGAGGCGCAGCTCGCGGATGTCCGGCAAAAGCCGTGTCTCGTTCGATCATTCTTCCAGGCTCCTTCTGTCGCCTATATTTCCGACTGCTGAGTAGGACGAGTAAGCCCCAGCTCAACAGCCATTACGGGGGACAATCCGGACTCTTGAGGAAACAAGACGGGCGCATCTCATGCTGGCGGTGTCGATCAAGAGCGGAGATGGACAAGCACAGCTGGGATATCGCATTGGAGTGTTTGGCATCTTGCCAGCGTCATACTGAGGGCATCGCGACGACGCTGCAAGATGCCATCGGTGGACGTCGTTTTGGCACGCAGGCAAGAAGGTGTCCTGATTCTCGATAACCTGAGAGTGAATCACAGCAAGCCGTCACCTCGCGTGCACCGGCTCGCACCGAACTGCAACTTCAAGGCTTTGTCGTGGGTCTGCACAGTGTTCAGAGACAGCCGAGCGTATTCGATGTTACTTTCAGCATCATTCGGTGAAAAATTCGACCGCTTTACCAGTGCCTCGACGGCGCTGTACAGGCACTTCTCTTGTCGTGTTATGTTGCAACAACTCAGCAAGGCGTGCGCTTGCTCTGCCGTGCCCGGGGTCTGGCAGGGTCGCCAGTATAGGGGTCTTCCTCCAAATGAAAGTTGTTCCCAACGCCGATCGTTCGCACCACCGCCGGCTGGTCAGCGTCGGCAAACATGGCAAACTCCTTCGCCATCTCTCGATCAGATGACAAGTAGTGGTGTTCGCCCGAAGCAGTCACACCAGAGCTACTGAAATTCATCAGGAAATTTGCGCTTCCGCCATCTGTGGCTCCACTCCCTTTACGCTCGTTCACGAAGCCATTTCTGCGAAGAGATGACACGTGTTCGCGCTTGGTTCCATGCCAAAGAACGCTCTCCTGATAGACCCGTTTGGCAAATGGCACCAGTCCATTCAAGGTCTCATTTGAATATGGTGATCGCGAAGATCCAGGCTTAGCTCTTTTCGCCTCAACGTCCGACTCATACCCATCGGAACCATAGTCGCTTGAAGCTCGCGCTCCACCACTCTTAGAAATGCAGCCGCCCATGACAATTGAATACCGGTAGTGAATTTCCTCGACTGTACTGACCTACAGCGTCAACGTCGCTCGATCACTGCGAAAAAATGTATACTGACGCGAAACGGATCAATGCCGTTTCATGCGGGAATGCGACGGTTCGGATGCACAACGGGGCATTGTCAGGTTGGCGTAGCGCTGTCGTAAGATGCGTGGATGAAGAAGACGAGATCGCTCTATCACGGCCACCGGTTTCCAGCGGTGGTCATCAGGCAGGCAGTGCGCTGGTATTTCCGGTTCAACCTGAGCCTGCGCGACATCGAGGAGCTGCTGTTCGAGCGCGGCGTGGTCGTGAGCTACGAGACGATTCGCCGATGGTGCGACAAGTTCGGCGCCGGCTTTGCCTCTCGCGTCAAGGCAACGCGGCGCAAGCCGGGCAGCACCTGGCATCTGGACGAGATGTTCGTCACTTTGCGCGGCGAGCCCTATCTGCTGTGGCGCGCGGTCGACGAGCACGGCGCCGAACTGGACGTACTGCTGCAGAAGCGGCGCGACAAGGCTGCTGCCAAACGCTTCTTCCAGCGGGTGCTGCGTTCCTGTCCGGCGCCGCGCAAGATCATCACCGACCAGTTACGCAGCTACCCGGCGGCCAAGGCCGATATCCCGGAACTGGCGAACGTCAAGCACGTGTTCGTCAAAGCCAGCGCTCGCGTGAACAACCGAGCCGAGAACAGCCACCAGCCCACACGAGAACGCGAGCGGCGCATGCGCGGATTCCGTGATCGTCAGCGTGCTCAGGCGTTCCTGTCGAGCTTTGCAACTGGTTGCGGGTTTCTCAAGGCTGCCAAATTTGCCTGAAGTCCTTTGTGGGTATGACTTTCGCCGATTTCCGCCGTGATCCGCTAGAATTCCCGATCTTTGGCGGTCGATAATGGCGCACAGCCAGCAATGGCAACGGATTCCAACGGAATTGAGCCGCGGGCAGTTCGAACAATTTGTCTTGCCGCACCTCACGGCAGGAAGCCGGGGACCGGCATCCAAACTGACCGCGCACGCGATCTTCAACTACATCCTGAAACTGCTTTACCTCAGTTGCCAATGGAAGGCGCTGCCGATTGCAATGGATCGGCACGGCAGGCCGGAGATCCACTACACGAGTATCTATCGGGCCTTTCGCCGCTGGCAGGCATGCGAATGTTTCGACGCCGTCTTCCTCGCGTCGGTGGTGCGGCTTAGCCACGACCAGTTGTTGGACACCAGCGTCATCCATGGCGACGGCACCACGACGGCGGCAAAAAAAGGCGGCGACAACATTGGCTTTAGCGGCCACAAGAACATGAAGGGTGACAAGGTCGTTGCCTTCTGTGACCGGAACTGCAATGTGATCGCCCCGTTCGTGTCGGCACCAGGCAATCGCAACGAATCGCCGCTGCTGCGTGACGCGCTGCCGCAGGTGATACGGATTGCCGGTGAAGCAGGCTGGATCTGCGCGACGCCGTGGTCAGCCTGGACGGCGTCTACGATTGTCGCTCCAACCGCAAGGCGATCTTCAACCGCGGGATGGTGCCCAACATCAACCCGAACCCGCGCGGCAGGAAACGCACTAAGCGAGGTCGCAAGGCGCTGTTCGATCTGGCCATTTTTAAAGAGCGGTTTCGTACCATCGAGCGCGTGTTCGCATGGAAAGATAAGTTTCGTCGCTTGCTACTTCGCTTCGATCGCATCAGTCAGTTGCACTACGCATTCAAGACCATGGCCTACACCATGATAAATCTACGGCACTATTGCGGTAGTTGAGCTGGCAGTTAAGGTCCATGCTTCAGTACGGCGCAGCGCGCCGTGGTCCCGTTCGTCCTCCCCTGCGGAAATGCATCCGTGACAACGCAAAACTGCCTCGTCGCCCATCTCGACGCGGCTGGTCTCGCCTGCTTGCCAATTCCGTTGACCGCCGCCAGATCGCTTCAACCGAAACTCGCAACCAGTTGAAAGAATGATCACCTCACGGTCAACATGACGGCCGGCGAATAGCCCGTCCAGACTCTTCAGCTTGTTCATCGCGGCTTCTCAAATCGGTCAGGGCGACACTCTAACCGATCCTTGAGCGCTATTTGCACCACAACCGTCGCGTCCATAGCACGGGATCTCGTACCCATCCGGACAAAGCCATTTCGATGCGGCCATCTTCGCGGAACGCTTCAGGACCATCGAGCGCGTGTTCGCGAGGGAAGATGCTTTCCGCCGCCTGCTGTGCTTGAGCGCATCAGTGACCCAGCACTACGCGCTCAAGACGCTCACGTACACGATGATCAACCTGAGGCATTACTGCCGCAACTGATCGGGGTTCTTGCGCCCAGTGCGGCACTGGTGTCCAGCGCAATGCGCTACGCTCTCGCCTGCCCACATCAGGCCCAATTGCTTCGCCCTTCAACTCATCACCTCGCAGCGCACACTTACCATGTCGGGCACTTCATGCATCATCAGTTCGTTGCGCACTCAACCACTCGATCCCCTTCAAAAACCCGCAATGGAATGAACGCGTCCCACCCGTGAGCGAAAGCGAAGTAAGGTGGATCCTCACGGGCCAACGGCATCGATGTGCCCAAGTGGAAAATGCACGCATTTCCAGGCAACCGGAGGATCCACAGATGAATGCTACGCCAGTTGGAATCGACATTGCGAAGAATGTGTTTCAGGTGCACTACGTCGACGCGCAGACAGGTGAGATCGTGAACAGGCCGATCAAACGTGCTCAGTTTCTCGAGCACTTCGCGAATCGCGCGCCGTGCCTGATTGGCATGGAAGCATGCGGTAGCGCGCATCACTGGGCTCGGCAACTGACGAAGATGGGCCACGAGGTCAGACTGATGCCCGCGCAGTTCGTGAAGGCCTTCAACATCCGCAACAAGAGTGATGCGGCAGACGCGAAGGCAATCTGGCTGGCGGTACAGCAGCCGTGCAAGGCGGTGGCAATAAAGACGGAGATGCAACAGGCGGTGCTGATGATGCACCGTCAGCGAGAGCAACTGGTAAAGTTCCGCACGATGCAGATCAACGGGCTGCGCGGGATGCTGGTCGAGTTCGGCGAAGCGATGGGCAAAGGCCGCAGCGCGCTGGGCAAGGCAATTCCGGATGCGCTTACGCGCGTCGAAGAGTGTCTGCCGAAGGTCCTGATTGATACGCTACGCGAACAGTGGGCGCGGATTGAAAAGATGGACGAAGAAATCGTGACGATCGAGAGGCGGTTGCGCGAGTGGAAGAAGGAAGACAAGGCAGTAAAGGCGATCATCGAGATTCCGGGCGTGGGCCTGCTGACGGCGACGGCTGCGGTCGCGATGATCGGAGATCCGAAGGCGTTCAGATCGGGGCGTGAGTTTGCGGCCTGGGTCGGAATTGTGCCGAAGCAGACCGGTTCGGGCGGCAAGGTGAACCTGCACGGGATCAGCAAGAGGGGCGCACCTACCTGCGCACGCTACTGATCCACGGCGCGCGGGCCGTGCTGACGCGCGCGAAGGAGCCTGGTCCGTGGGTTGAGCAGATGAAAAAACGGCGACCACCCAACGTGGTGGTGACTGCTTTGGCGAGCAAGATGGCGCGGACGATCTGGGCGGTGCTCGCTCATGACCGATCGTATGAAAAAGGGTACGTGAGCATGAAGCCCGTCTGAGCGGCGGCCGAAACGTAAAAGATTAACGTTTAACACAGGGGTGGATGTCGAAAAGTTGCGTTGGCAATCGCGTGAGATGACAAGACAGGTTGGACCGGGACTCACTAAACCTGAACTGGTTGCCGAGCTTCGAGCTCGTACCCGCAATGAGGTGTGAGTCAGCGGATTTCATCGGGGCCCGCAGCGGCAATATCAGCTGCAACAAGGCCGGATATACAGCTGCAACCCATCCTGTCGATGTCGGAACACACGAAACACTGGCGCAATCGGGGCGCGTTCATATACAACCAGCTGTACGCGAAACCCTCGCTGAATCTGGCGAGCCCAATGCCTATGATGGACCTATAACAGGAGTACCAATCGCCATGGGAATCTGTGGTTCAAAAAGCGTGTCGAGAGAAGCATATTGCGAGACACTAGGAACATCTTCGGTTGACGAGTCTGCAAGCACATCCACCCCGGGGGCATCAGAGCGCGCGCCGTGTCGCCAACGTTATCCGGGCTTGCCCAAGGAGCGCTTTCCCGACCAGCCTCACCTTCGCAGTGGTCTTCGGTTAAGAGAAGCATCCGCCGAGCTAATCCGAGCGATAGACGCTTCACACGCGCAGTTGCTGCGTTAGGTGCGATCTACAGCAGTTCTCCGACGTTCAGGCGACTAGCCGAGAAAATTTGGGATGAAGGCGGTGTAACGCTTCAAGCGGACGATGGAGGCATCGCCATCGCCGCAACGGATGCAACCCGCCGCGCCATTCTCGTTTCACCGCAGACCCTCTCGAACTTCGGAACAGCACCGGGCCCCTCTCTTGTGAGTGCGTTGGTCTTTGAGATGAACAACCTTGCCCGGGCCAACGAATTCAATGCCATACTCGATCGGGTCCAGTACGACACATCTAGTGCGGCAATCTGCGCTCAGGAACTGGAGCGGATCGAATACAGCAGCAGCGAGACTTGCGGACAGATATTTCGGGAGGCCCGTGACGCCCTTCGCGCTTTTGGCGAAGCTGGCCATCCGGAGCGTTGGTTTCTACACCACGATCCACACAACGCGTCGTTGCAGCCGCTGTATTCGACGTTCGAAGAATACTTGGCGTACCAGCAGCAAAGTGGTCACACTCAGGATTACGAACAGAGACTTTCAGACTCACTCAACCACCTGCGGTAGGTAGTCGGAGCTCTGATGTGATGGGCTTTGTCCGGACGGGTATTGCAAAGATGGTGCGGGTTGTGTAAAAGCGCAACATCATGAAGGCCAGCATTGAATAAAGCCAGACTAAAGACGGGTGAACCGCGCAAGCGCAAGAAGCCGGGGTACCGGGTGACGAACGCGCGGGCGTATAACCAGAGCCTGAGAAAGCGCGGCATGATCAGCCTGTATGTGCCGGGCGGCGATCTGAAGGCGCAGCTTATCAACGCAAAGATCCGTACGCCGAGCGTGTCGGGCAACTGGTTGCGAGTTTCGGTTGAAGCGACTGGCGGCGGTCAACGGAATTGGCAAGCAGGCGAGACCAGCCGCGTCGAGATGGGCGACGAGGCAGTTTCGCGTCGGAGGCATTTCCGCAGGGGAGGACGAACGGGACCACGGCGCGCTGCGCCGTACTGAAGCATGGACCTTAACTGCCAGCTCAACTACCGCAATAGTGCCGTAGATTTATCATGGTGTAGGCCATGGTCTTGAATGCGTAGTGCAACTGACTGATGCGATCGAAGCGAAGTAGCAAGCGACGAAACTTATCTTCCCATGCGAACACGCGCTCGATGGTGCGAAACCGCTCTTTAAAAATGGCCAGATCGAACAGCGCCTTGCGACCTCGCTTAGTGCGTTTCCTGCCGCGCGGGTTCGGGTTGATGTTGGGCACCATCCCGCGGTTGAAGATCGCCTTGCGGTTGGAGCGACAATCGTAGACGCCGTCCAGGCTGACCACGGTGTCGCGCAGATCCAGCCTGCTTCACCGGCAATCCGTATCACCTGCGGCAGCGCGTCACGCAGCAGCGGCGATTCGTTGCGATTGCCTAGTGCCGACACGAACGGGGCGATCACATTGCAGTTCCGGTCACAGAAGGCAACGACCTTGTCACCCTTCATGTTCTTGTGGCCGCTGAAGCCAATGTTGTCGCCGCCTTTTTTTGCCGCCGTCGTGGTGCCGTCGCCATGGATGACGCTGGTGTCCAACAACTGGTCGTGGCTAAGCCGCACCACCGACGCGAGGAAGACGGCGTCGAAACATTCGCATGCCTGCCAGCGGCGAAAGGCCCGATAGATACTCGTGTAGTGGATCTCCGGCCTGCCGTGCCGATCCATTGCAATCGGCAGCGGCTTCCATTGGCAACCGAGGTAAAGCAGTTTCAGGATGTAGTTGAAGATCGCGGCGGTCAGTTTGGATGCCGGTCCCCGGCTTCCTGCCGTGAGGTGCGGCAAGACAAATTGTTCGAACTGCCCGCGGCTCAATTCCGTTGGAATCCGTTGCCATTGCTGGCTGTGCGCCATTATCGACCGCCAAAGATCGGGAATTCTAGCGGATCACGGCGGAAATCGGCGAAAGTCATACCCACAAAGGACTTCAGGCAAATTTGGCAGCCTTGAGAAACCCGCAATGGAATGAACGCGTCCCACCCGTGAACGAAAGCGAAGTAAGGTGGATCCTCACGGGCCAACGGCATCGATGTGCCCAAGTGGAAAATGCACGCATTTCCAGGCAACCGGAGGATCCACAGATGAATGCTACGCCAGTTGGAATCGACATTGCGAAGAATGTGTTTCAGGTGCACTACGTCGACGCGCAGACAGGTGAGATCGTGAACAGGCCGATCAAACGTGCTCAGTTTCTCGACACTTCGCGAATCGCGCGCCGTGCCTGATTGGCATGGAAGCATGCGGTAGCGCGCATCACTGGGCTCGGCAACTGACGAAGATGGGCCACGAGGTCAGACTGATGCCCGCGCAGTTCGTGAAGGCCTTCAACATCCGCAACAAGAGTGATGCGGCAGACGCGAAGGCAATCTGGCTGGCGGTACAGCAGCCGTGCAAGGCGGTGGCAATAAAGACGGAGATGCAACAGGCGGTGCTGATGATGCACCGTCAGCGAGAGCAACTGGTAAAGTTCCGCACGATGCAGATCAACGGGCTGCGCGGGATGCTGGTCGAGTTCGGCGAAGCGATGGGCAAAGGCCGCAGCGCGCTGGGCAAGGCAATTCCGGATGCGCTTACGCGCGTCGAAGAGTGTCTGCCGAAGGTCCTGATTGATACGCTACGCGAACAGTGGGCGCGGATTGAAAAGATGGACGAAGAAATCGTGACGATCGAGAGGCGGTTGCGCGAGTGGAAGAAGGAAGACAAGGCAGTAAAGGCGATCATCGAGATTCCGGGCGTGGGCCTGCTGACGGCGACGGCTGCGGTCGCGATGATCGGAGATCCGAAGGCGTTCAGATCGGGGCGTGAGTTTGCGGCCTGGGTCGGAATTGTGCCGAAGCAGACCGGTTCGGGCGGCAAGGTGAACCTGCACGGGATCAGCAAGAGGGGCGCACCTACCTGCGCACGCTACTGATCCACGGCGCGCGGGCCGTGCTGACGCGCGCGAAGGAGCCTGGTCCGTGGGTTGAGCAGATGAAAAAACGGCGACCACCCAACGTGGTGGTGACTGCTTTGGCGAGCAAGATGGCGCGGACGATCTGGGCGGTGCTCGCTCATGACCGATCGTATGAAAAAGGGTACGTGAGCATGAAGCCCGTCTGAGCGGCGGCCGAAACGTAAAAGATTAACGTTTAACACAGGGGTGGATGTCGAAAAGTTGCGTTGGCAATCGCGAGAGATGACAAGACAGGTTGGACCGGGACTCACTAAACCTGAACTGGTTGCCGAGCTTCGAGCTCGTACCCGCAATGAGGTGTGAGTCAGCGGATTTCATCGGGGCCCGCAGCGGCAATATCAGCTGCAACAAGGCCGGATATACAGCTGCAACCCATCCTGTCGATGTCGGAACACACGAAACACTGGCGCAATCGGGGCGCGTTCATATACAACCAGTTGCTCTCGCTGCGTAGCGGGAGTCGTCCATCACATCACAACCAGCTCGGGATGCGGCGCGGCTTTTACACATTGAACCGTAGGATCGACGTGCCGTTTCAGCACCGTTGTGCATCCGAACCGTCGCATTCCCGCATGAAACGGCATTGATCCGTTTCGCGTCAGTGCACATTTTTTCGCGGTGATCGAGCGACGTTGACGCTGTAGGTCCGTACAGTCGAGGAAATTCACTACCGGTATTCAATTGTCATGGGCGGCTGCATTTCTAAGCGTGGTGGAGCGCGAGCTTCAAGCGACTATGGTTCCGATGGGTATGAGTCGGACGTTGAGGCGAAAAGAGCTAAGCCTGGATCTTCGCGATCACCATATTCAAATGAGACCTTGAATGGTCTGGTGCCATTTGCCAAACGGGTCTATCAGGAGAGCGTTCTTTGGCATGGAACCAAGCGCGAACACGTGTCATCTCTTCGCAGAAATGGCTTCGTGAACGAGCGTAAAGGGAGTGGAGCCACAGATGGCGGAAGCGCAAATTTCCTGATGAATTTCAGTAGCTCTGGTGTGACTGCTTCGGGCGAACACCACTACTTGTCATCTGATCGAGAGATGGCGAAGGAGTTTGCCATGTTTGCCGACGCTGACCAGCCGGCGGTGGTGCGAACGATCGGCGTTGGGAACAACTTTCATTTGGAGGAAGACCCCTATACTGGCGACCCTGCCAGACCCCGGGCACGGCAGAGCAAGCGCACGCCTTGCTGAGTTGTTGCAACATAACACGACAAGAGAAGTGCCTGTACAGCGCCGTCGAGGCACTGGTAAAGCGGTCGAATTTTTCACCGAATGATGCTGAAAGTAACATCGAATACGCTCGGCTGTCTCTGAACACTGTGCAGACCCACGACAAAGCCTTGAAGTTGCAGTTCGGTGCGAGCCGGTGCATGCGAGGTGACGGCTTGCTGTGATTCACCCTCAGGTTATCGAGAATCAGGACGCCTTCTTGCCTGCGTGCCAAAACGACGTCCACCGATGGCATCTTGCAGCGTCGTCGCGATGCCCTCAGTATGACGCTGGCAAGATGCCAAACACTCCAATGCGATATCCCAGCTGTGCTTGTCCATCTCCGCTCTTGATCGACACCGCCAGCATGAGATGCGCCCGTCTTGTTTCCTCAAGAGTCCGGATTGTCCCCCCGTAATGGCTGTTGAGTTGGGGCTTACTCGTCCTGATTCCACTATCCCGACATAGGCCTCTTGTTTCAACGGTCTACCCGCCCGATCCGATGACAACGGCCGGAGCTATTTTAACAGCCTGCCAGGTAACTACTGGAGAAGGGGCATAGCTATGAGAATTGGCAGCCCGGCGAGTCCGGACGCTGGTGGCGATCAGAAGATTGACGAGGCTGCACCCGGACAGTCCCCGACTTCGCGGCCCGAACCTGCGTCCCGGAGGACAGACACGGTCCTTGACACGTTGCCGCGGCGGGAAGACCTGGCAGCGCGTCGCCAGCAGCGCAGGATGCAGCCTTATTCCGGACCTCAACGGCAAAGGGCATTCGCTTCACGGCCACAGGGGGACGAGGATACTGCCGGACATCCGTTGCGCGCTTTGCCGAGTAGCGGGAGGCCTGTGTCAGACCGAGCAGCGGACGATGCACCCCGCAGGGCCCAGTCGTCGTGGCCGCCCAGCACGCGCAACCTGCCGGACCAGCAGCTGCGGTCAACCCTTGCTGCAAGCGGGATGGAGAGGTATCAGATCGCCGCGGCGGCGCCATCGCGCAAGCGACCGGCCCGCGATGCGATTGAAGCGCTGGATGAAAGGCACCACTCGAGGATGCGCATCGAGCCGAGCGAACCACAGCGCCGCAGCCGGAATCTGGGGAGAGTCCTGACGTATCCTGAACACGAGTTCGGCCGGCAGCTCAGGAACCAACGGTATGCGCAGCAGCAAGTGCTTTCCGGCAACGCGAAGGATGCCGATTTCCCTGAACTTGCCATCCGGATGGCAAGGGAGAACGTGCTGGCACAGCGCAACGGCTACGGGCAGGCACTGGTCTTTCTGCGCCCAGACTATGCCGGCGACAACCTGCACTTCCTGGACTTGTATTTGCAGAAACTGCAGGTCAGGAACAAGGTCAGGAACATACCGCCTGCGCGGGCCAACGACGTTCGCGAGGCGGTTGAACTGGCGGCGCACTATCTTGTGGACACCGACTGGTGCCGGGGCGCGCCGGCTGCAAGCTATGTGCATCTTGCCAACAAGCTTAGCAAGCATGCCGACAGCGAGATCTGCCGGCTAGCGCTGCGAAGCATCGCGACCGAACTGCTGAGGCCGGGCGCGCTGCACAGGCTGAACGGACGGCAAGCCGCCATGCTGTGCAATGCGCTGTCCAAGGCGCCGGAGCGCCCGGCGTGCTGCGATGCGGTGTCCGGTCTTGTCAGGCATCTTCGATCGCATGGTCTGATCCCGGGGCTGAACGCACAGGATATGTCAAATCTGCTCAATGCCCTGAGCAAGTGGTCGGACGATGGCAGGGTCGGGGAGAACGCACTGGAGCTGGCCAGGCGCGTTGCGGCAGACGCGCCGCTGCGCGAGTCGATGAATGCGCTGGGGGTGGCCATCACGGTCAACGCTCTCTCGAAGTGGCCTGACGAAGCCGATGCGCGTCAGGCGGCGCTGCGGCTGGCCGAACGCGTGACATCGGACGCAAAGCTGCGCCAGCGGATGGACGGGCAGCATGTTGCCAACGCGCTCAATGCATTCTCAAAGTGGCCGGCGTCGCATCGGGCCAGCGAGGCGGTACGGTGCCTGGCCCGGCGCCTCACATCGGAACCCCAGCTGTGCCAGTCGATGGAGGCGAAACATGTGTCCAATGCCCTGAACGCGCTCTCGAAGTGGCCGGACGCGGACGAGGCCAGCGCCGCGGCGCTGGCGCTTGCCGATCATCTGACCTCGGAGGCTGAGGGCGATGCGCGGCTGCGCGAGTCGATGGATGCGCGAGAGGTGACCAACGCGCTCAATGCGCTTTCGAAGTGGCCGGACCAGGCCAAGGCCCGCGACGCCGCGCTGCGGCTGGCCGAGCGCGTTAGCTCGGAACCCCAGCTGTGCCAGTCGATGGAGGCGCGGGCCGTGGCCAACGCGCTCAATGCGCTCTCGAAGTGGCCGGAGGAAGACAAGGCCCGAGACGCCGCGCTGCGGCTGGCCGAGCGCGTTAGCTCGGAACCCCAGCTGTGCCAGTCGATGGACGCGCAGGCAGTGGCCAACGCCCTGAACGCGTTTTCGAAGTGGCCGGACGCGGACGAGGCAAGCGCCGCGGCGCTGGCGCTTGCCGATCGTCTGACCTCGGAGGCTGAGGGCAATGCGCGGCTGCGCGAGTCGATGGATGCGCGGGAGGTGACCAACGCGCTCAATGCGCTTTCGAAGTGGCCGGACAAGGAAGAGGCTCGTAAGGCGGCGCTGCGGCTGGCCGAGCGCGTTAGCTCGGAACCCCAGCTGTGCCAGTCGATGGAGGCGCAGGCCGTGGCCAACGCCCTGAACGCTTTTTCGAAGTGGCCGGACGCGGACGAGGCAAGCGCCGCGGCGCTGGCGCTTGCCGATCGTCTGACCTCGGAGGCTGAGGGCAATGCGCGGCTGCGCCAGTCGATGGATGCGCGGGAGGTGGCCACCGCGCTCAATGCGCTTTCGAAGTGGCCGGACAAGGAAGAGGCTCGTAAGGCGGCGCTGCGGCTGGCCGAGCGCGTTAGCTCGGAACCCCAGCTGTGCCAGTCGATGGAGGCGAAACATGTGGCCAACGCCCTGAACGCGCTTTCGAAGTGGCCGGACGCGGACGAGGCAAGCGCCGCGGCGCTGGCGCTTGCCGATCGTCTGATCTCGGAGGCTGAGGGCGATGCGCGGCTGCGCCAGTCGATGGGCGCGCAGGCCGTGGCCAGCACCCTCCACGCACTGTCCCGATGGCCGCAAGAAAGCGGCCTGCATGAAGCGGCGTGGTGTCTGGCGGCACGCCTGGGCTGGGCTCCGCTCGAGTGGAGCGCGTTCGAATTCAGCCAGACCGGCCAGATTGCCAACGCGCTGGCGCGGCTCGGCCGGGACGAAGACGGGAACGCCGTTCTCGCACGCGATGTACTGATGGGGGTAGCGGTGCACCTGGAGCTGTACCCGGAACGCTTCGACAGCGCCGAGGGCCGCCACGTGGGTATGCTGCTCAAGGCTTTCGCCCAGCTGCGGATGCACGACGCGCTGCGGCCGCTCGCAACGCCGGCGCTGGAGCGTGTCATGACGCTGTGTCAAGAAGGACGGCTGCGCGAAGAACCGCTGGAAAGTGTAGGCACCCTGTGCATGGGGCTGCTGCCGCTGGCGCGCAGCCCGCAGTTGCAGCGCCACCGGGTGCGCGCCCTGCAGACGTTCGACGCGCTGAAGCCAGTCGTAGAACACAAGATCGACGCGTATCTGCGCCAAGCCCCGGGCGGGGCAGGCGCTCGTGCCGGGCTGCGCCTGAAGGACGGCGACGAAGCATGCGGCACGCGCTGTCCGGCCCTGTCACTGTATCAGGTGCTCAAGGCATACACCGTGGTGGCCCACCAGTGGAAGCCGCGCTACATCAGCGGCGAACGCGAGTCGGTGAAGACGCACCAGGAGACTCTGAAGCAGTGGGTGCGACAGACGCTGGACAGGACGCGCCCGCTCATCGAGACGGATCTGCAGGAAAAGAGCTGGAACTTGATTGCGCAGATCGAGGCGGATGATGCGATCCTGGACGCGCTGGATCTGCGGCTGGCCAGCGCGGCGCATCTGGAGGCCCTCACGACGCGTTACCCTCCTCGCCGGTTCGATCTGGCAGCGCGCCACGAGAGCCTGCGCACAGCGGTGGGAAACGTCGTACCACCCGAACCGAGTGGGGGCGACACCACGCATGTCACGGTCGACTTGCGGGGACGGGAGCTGGAGCCCGCCGCGTCGTCCGACGGGGCGGAGCCTGCGTATTCGTTTTATTCACGTCTGACCGGTCAGCCGCTGGTCGAGGTGCGGCTGCCTGGGAGTTAAGCGCCTTCATGCTCGCGCGCACGTTCCAGTACAAAGACGAGCCTTGGCGCTTCGACATGTTTGGCGGCAGCCGCCTGACACGGGGGCGGCGGAAGTCAGCCCGGGACATCGCCGCCGGCCGCAGCGCGTCTGCTTCGGTGCTGCCGGCAGTGCGGTATGCCGACAGTGCCCCAGGCAGCGCCTTCATGGAACTGGCGCAGAAGCTGGCGCCGCAGCGCGAGGACTGGTCGCGCATGCAACGCGCGCTCATGGAGATGGTGCCACCTGACCATGTGGTGGAGGGCACGTTGCGGCTGGGCTGGTTTGAGGACGTGCCCGGCCGCAGCACCCCTTCAGGCTTCAAGGGCCACACCACGAGCGCATCGCGCTCTGTCCAAATGACGGCTGCGGGTTTCTGAGATGGGACGTGGCGATGCGCATTCCGGTGGTGCGCGAACATATCGAGGCATGGGAGGCAGTCAGGGAGGCACGGGGCGACGAGGCACAGCAAAAGCTGGTGGATGGGCAGCAGCCGGGATTTAACACGCTGCCACCGCAGGCCCTGATGCATTTCCCGCGGGATGAGGCGGCGCTTGACGAAGCGCGCGAGGTGATGCAGCGCAGGCTGAACGGGGTGGACCGGCACGCATCGCAGGCGGTGGACTGCCTGACGCTGTACCAACTGGCCGTCAGCGGCGGCTACCAGGGGCGGCGCATCCGCGCGGTCCCCTCGGCTGACGACAGGCTGTATCTGCCGACGATTCCGCTGCCGGGCTTTGCGCAGTTGCAGGGCGATGTGCTGGTGGGCAAACCGCCGTACGATAAGGAGAACCTGTTGCCCATTGCGGCCGCGCAGGTCGTTACGCCCGATCAGGAGGACGTGACGGCCCAGTTTCTGGACCAGTGCTTCGCCATCCAGTACAGCTATACGGGATTCGATGAGGATTCGGGCACGGGCGCCGACATGTTGCACAGCAAGGGCATGCTGATCATCCCGCCGCCGGGCTACTGGTCGCCGGATCCGGACCACCAGGGGCTGCACCTGGCCTGTTCGCGGGAGGACCTGAAGACGCTGTCGCGCTGGAAGAGCCGGCGCGAGCGCGACACGCTGCCGCAGCAGATGTTCAGCACGGGCAGCCTGCGAGTCAAGGACGTGCTGCTGCCTGGGCGGCTTGGGGCAATCCCGATTGCGGAGCTGCGCAAGCGGAGCATGGACACGGACGGGGACGATGCGTTCGTCTATGCGGGCTATCCGGCTCTCGTGGGCCACATCGGTCGCGTCATGCAGTCGCGCCAGGCGCGACGGGGCGAGGAGCGCTCGTTCAAGCCGCCCAAGACTGCGCATCCGGCCATCGATGAACGGGGCCGCTACCAGGCGGGACGGGCGCGCGAAATTATGGCCGAGCAGCGGGGGGGCGCGTTGCTGGGTAAAGCCGCCACGCTCGCCATGCGCTTTCTCGCGCAGCCCGATGAGCTGCGCGAGGCCATGGCGCGAAACATGATGTTCGGCACCTACGACGGCGTGGCGCGTGATTTGCGCAACGGACTGCGCAGGCGGCTGCAGGGGGACAAGGATGCACCAGCGCTGCAGCAGTTGCAGGTGCAGGCGCATGAGGCGATTGACCGAGCCCATGAGCCGCAAGCGTGCGAGGCGGCGAAACTGCTGTATGAGCTGTGTATGCAGCTGGGCAGGGACAGCGTCCAGGCACCGCAGCTTCCGTCCGCGCTGGCGCAGGGGTTCCCCGCACTTGCGAGCGCCTATGAGCAGGCAGACGACACGGCCGGGCGTGTGCACGCGGTGCTGGACAACTACCCGGTGTGCCGTCTGTCGCGTACGGCGTTCCCCGAGGGGCAGCCGGGGCTGGTGCCGGGCGAGCCGGAGCTGTCCATGCGCAACCTGTTTACGATAGCCATAAAGGTGGGCACCGACGCGCTGAAGTCGGACACGGGCACCGATCTCTTTACAAGCGTGATCGAGAGTTGCGAAATGGCTGAACGCCGGTATCCCGACCGTCTGCGTCGGGTACCGTACAGCAAGCCGACGTTGGCGGAAATACGGCACGGGCGCTTCGATCCACAGTGGGCAGACGCTGCGCTGCGGCAGATGCCAACGATGGCAGCGGGTGTCATGCAGGACGCCGTCCGGGCGCTGCAGCAGGCGGAGCTGCTCAGCGTACCGGCTACGCCGGCCGAACGGGCGCAGGAGGTTTCCCGGGAGGCGCTTGAGCAAGAGGCGCTGGCGCTCAATGAACGGGCCCGTTTGGCCGAGCCGGGGATCACGATGAGGCTGCAGGACATCGTGAACGGGTGCAGTGCCGGACACGCGCGGGCGGGTCTGGCGGGCGAACAGAAGAACAGGCTGAAGTCGCCGCGCTCGCTGCAGGACAAGCTGGCCCGGCTGATTGGTGGAGTGCCGCCCCGGACCCTGGCCCAGGCCAGCGCGCTGGTCAACGATGCGCTGCGCTACAGTGTGGTGCTGCCCGCGGATACGTTTATGGGGGACTATCGCCAGATCATGGCGCAGCTCGCGAAGGCGCATACTCTGATCCGGCGCACGAATCACTTCCTGCGGGGCCGCAGCCCTTTCCAGGCGGTGAGCGTCACGCTGAAGGAGCCAAACGGCATCGCATGGGAAATCCAGTTTCATACAGAGCAAACGTTCAGATGCAAGGAGAAGTACCACGACCTGTACAAGCAGGCGCAACGACGTGGATTCGATGGCGCCTCCGGCGACGAGATCTGGAAGTTGCTCGGGCCAGCGCGCGAGGCCTTCCGTGCATTACCCGTTCCTGCGGGGGTGGAAGATATCGTGGACTGGGAGCCGGAAACGGTATTGAAGGTGCAGCCGCGGCCCCAGGCGTCAGCCACGCCGCGCGTGCCTGCCCCCCTTGCGCAACTGGCCCAGCAGATCAGAAGCCAGGCTGAACGTCTCGAGGGTGCGGTCTGGCCTGTGCTGCAGCAGGCGCTGGAGCACCACGGCGCGAAGTTGCGCGCGGACATGGACGGTGGCGGCTGGCGCAGGTTTATCTTTAAGAAGAAGAAAAGCATTGAAGAGAAGCTTGCCCGGATACAGCGCGAGCAGGGCCTGCAAACACCGCAGGAGGCCGCCAGGCGGGTACGCGATGGTCTGCGCTATGAGGTGATCCTCGGTGCAGAGAGATTTGCCATGGACGCCCGGAGGATCCTGACCAGTCTGCAAAGGGCCGGCATGACGGTCATGCGCGTGAACAACAGCTTTACCCGGGAGGGCACCGGCTATGCTGGCCTGAATGTGAACGTGCGCACCCGCGTTGAGGGCGAAGACGCCGACTGGGAAATCCAGTTCCACACCCGTGATAGCCTGAAGGCCAAGGAGAAGGGTCACCGGACCTACGAAAGGCTGCGCCAACTGTCGCCTGATGCGGTGCCGCGCGGGACGCTGGAGCAGGACCTGCGCGACGCGGCAGCCCGCGTGGCGCCCCCGCAGGGCATCGAGATGATCCTGTCCTTCGATCTCTATGCGGAACCATCCATTGCCGACGAGAGGCCTGGCGGCCCGATGAACCAGCCGTATCGCGGCGCAGCCGCGGATCAAGCACGCAGCTCCGACCTGGACACCGGGCAACCCTACGGGCCGCACGGTGCCACGCGGAGCGCGCCTGCCGTGACACACCCGGCCCCCGATCCTGGCCATGCTGTTCGCAGCAACTGGGCCCCCTCCCCCCGCGCGCACCGGACGTGCTGAGCGGCCTGCACGACCCCCCCTGGCGGGTGCCTCGCCGGCTCAGGTGCCCGTTCCCCCATCCTTGGGCGAATTCAATTCGGGGCCCCTGCTCATCAGTCTTGAACAGTTTCTGGCGCAATCAAACGCTGAGATGGGGATGGCCAGCGGGCTGCAGAATAATTGCCTGCTAGACACAGCTCTTCAGCTCAGCCGCAACCTAAGGCGAGAGCCTGCGATGGCAACGGAGCAGACGAGCGAACTCCAGGCACAGGCGCAGTGGTTGCGGGGCGAGCTATTTCGTGGGGGCCTGGCCGATAGGGATGGCGACATCGACATGTACGAGGCCGGGTGGGGGCTCGCGCGCAGCCTTGGCATACGCATCCAGGCCATTGCGGTCAATGCGAGCGGGCAGCTCACAGTGCATCCGGTTGTTGGTCAGCAAGGCCGGCTTGTGCATATCCTTCATACACCCGGCCACTTTCAGCCATTGTGGCCGCGCCGCTAGGTTGCGGCGGCTGAACAAGATTCTTCGGTCGAAATGCTCCCGTAATCCTTCCAGTTATGATGTTCGCGAATCCTATTCTCTGGCGGTAAAGAGATACTCAACTTTAGACACTCGAATGCCCTCCGCGACCGCGCGTAGCAGAGCGATCGTGGAGTGTAAGCGCTCAATTGACGACGTCTGGTATTGAAGGCTGAACGTTGGCAGACTTGCGTCCGCAAAGTCTTTGCGGACGCAAACAGGTTCTGCTTTGCAGGTGTCTCGATTGGCCGCGAATCCATAACCTGCTGGACAACCGGCACGAATGCCGACAACGCACCTTGCGGCTGCGCTGGAGCTCGGTACTCCCGAATCCATTTGCGCAACTGATTAGCGTTGTGCCGGCCTTGAGCGGCCGTGCCCGAAACCGAGCTCCCGATTGAAGACAGAACTCAATCAGACGCCGCTTGGCCGCTGGCTCGTAGTCGCGCTTCCCATTGGGACGGACTCGCACCGCCTGCAGCGGAAATAGGTCAATCTCCTCTTGGATCATGTTTGCGTCCGCAAAGTCTTTGCGGACGCAAGCCTGCCAACGTTCAGCCTTCAATACCAGACGTCGTCAATTGAGCGCTTACACTCCACGATCGCTCTGCTACGCGCGGTCGCGGAGGGCATTCGAGTGTCTAAAGTTGAGTATCTCTTTACCGCCAGCGAATAGGATTCGCGAACATCATAACTGGAAGGATTACGGGAGCATTTCGACCGAAGAATCTTGTTCAGCCGCCGCAACCTAGCGGCGCGGCCACAATGGCTGAAAGTGGCCGGGTGTATGAAGGATATGCACAAGCCGGCCTTGCTGACCAACAACCGGATGCACTGTGAGCTGCCCGCTCGCATTGACCGCAATGGCCTGGATGCGTATGCCAAGGCTGCGCGCGAGCCCCCACCCGGCCTCGTACATGTCGATGTCGCCATCCCTATCGGCCAGGCCCCACGAAATAGCTCGCCCCGCAACCACTGCGCCTGCGCCTGGAGTTCGCTCGTCTGCTCCGTTGCCATCGCAGGCTCTCGCCTTAGGTTGCGGCTGAGCTGAAGAGCTGTGTCTAGCAGGCAATTATTCTGCAGCCCGCTGGCCATCCCCATCTCAGCGTTTGATTGCGCCAGAAACTGTTCAAGACTGATGAGCAGGGGCCCCGAATTGAATTCGCCCAAGGATGGGGGAACGGGCACCTGAGCCGGCGAGGCACCCGCCAGGGGGGGTCGTGCAGGCCGCTCAGCACGTCCGGTGCGCGCGGGGCGGGGGCCCCAGTTGCTGCGAACAGCATGGCCAGGATCGGGGGCCGGGTGTGTCACGGCAGGCGCGCTCCGCGTGGCACCGTGCGGCCCGTAGGGTTGCCCGGTGTCCAGGTCGGAGCTGCGTGCTTGATCCGCGGCTGCGCCGCGATACGGCTGGTTCATCGGGCCGCCAGGCCTCTCGTCGGCAATGGATGGTTCCGCATAGAGATCGAAGGACAGGATCATCTCGATGCCCTGCGGGGGCGCCACGCGGGCTGCCGCGTCGCGCAGGTCCTGCTCCAGCGTCTCGCGCGGCACCGCATCAGGCGACAGTTGGCGCAGCCTTTCGTAGGTCCGGTGACCCTTCTCCTTGGCCTTCAGGCTATCACGGGTGTGGAACTGGATTTCCCAGTCGGCGTCTTCGCCCTCAACGCGGGTGCGCACGTTCACATTCAGGCCAGCATAGCCGGTGCCCTCCCGGGTAAAGCTGTTGTTCACGCGCATGACCGTCATGCCGGCCCTTTGCAGACTGGTCAGGATCCTCCGGGCGTCCATGGCAAATCTCTCTGCACCGAGGATCACCTCATAGCGCAGACCATCGCGTACCCGCCTGGCGGCCTCCTGCGGTGTTTGCAGGCCCTGCTCGCGCTGTATCCGGGCAAGCTTCTCTTCAATGCTTTTCTTCTTCTTAAAGATAAACCTGCGCCAGCCGCCACCGTCCATGTCCGCGCGCAACTTCGCGCCGTGGTGCTCCAGCGCCTGCTGCAGCACAGGCCAGACCGCACCCTCGAGACGTTCAGCCTGGCTTCTGATCTGCTGGGCCAGTTGCGCAAGGGGGGCAGGCACGCGCGGCGTGGCTGACGCCTGGGGCCGCGGCTGCACCTTCAATACCGTTTCCGGCTCCCAGTCCACGATATCTTCCACCCCCGCAGGAACGGGTAATGCACGGAAGGCCTCGCGCGCTGGCCCGAGCAACTTCCAGATCTCGTCGCCGGAGGCGCCATCGAATCCACGTCGTTGCGCCTGCTTGTACAGGTCGTGGTACTTCTCCTTGCATCTGAACGTTTGCTCTGTATGAAACTGGATTTCCCATGCGATGCCGTTTGGCTCCTTCAGCGTGACGCTCACCGCCTGGAAAGGGCTGCGGCCCCGCAGGAAGTGATTCGTGCGCCGGATCAGAGTATGCGCCTTCGCGAGCTGCGCCATGATCTGGCGATAGTCCCCCATAAACGTATCCGCGGGCAGCACCACACTGTAGCGCAGCGCATCGTTGACCAGCGCGCTGGCCTGGGCCAGGGTCCGGGGCGGCACTCCACCAATCAGCCGGGCCAGCTTGTCCTGCAGCGAGCGCGGCGACTTCAGCCTGTTCTTCTGTTCGCCCGCCAGACCCGCCCGCGCGTGTCCGGGCTCACTGCACCCGTTCACGATGTCCTGCAGCCTCATCGTGATCCCCGGCTCGGCCAAACGGGCCCGTTCATTGAGCGCCAGCGCCTCTTGCTCAAGCGCCTCCCGGGAAACCTCCTGCGCCCGTTCGGCCGGCGTAGCCGGTACGCTGAGCAGCTCCGCCTGCTGCAGCGCCCGGACGGCGTCCTGCATGACACCCGCTGCCATCGTTGGCATCTGCCGCAGCGCAGCGTCTGCCCACTGTGGATCGAAGCGCCCGTGCCGTATTTCCGCCAACGTCGGCTTGCTGTACGGTACCCGACGCAGACGGTCGGGATACCGGCGTTCAGCCATTTCGCAACTCTCGATCACGCTTGTAAAGAGATCGGTGCCCGTGTCCGACTTCAGCGCGTCGGTGCCCACCTTTATGGCTATCGTAAACAGGTTGCGCATGGACAGCTCCGGCTCGCCCGGCACCAGCCCCGGCTGCCCCTCGGGGAACGCCGTACGCGACAGACGGCACACCGGGTAGTTGTCCAGCACCGCGTGCACACGCCCGGCCGTGTCGTCTGCCTGCTCATAGGCGCTCGCAAGTGCGGGGAACCCCTGCGCCAGCGCGGACGGAAGCTGCGGTGCCTGGACGCTGTCCCTGCCCAGCTGCATACACAGCTCATACAGCAGTTTCGCCGCCTCGCACGCTTGCGGCTCATGGGCTCGGTCAATCGCCTCATGCGCCTGCACCTGCAACTGCTGCAGCGCTGGTGCATCCTTGTCCCCCTGCAGCCGCCTGCGCAGTCCGTTGCGCAAATCACGCGCCACGCCGTCGTAGGTGCCGAACATCATGTTTCGCGCCATGGCCTCGCGCAGCTCATCGGGCTGCGCGAGAAAGCGCATGGCGAGCGTGGCGGCTTTACCCAGCAACGCGCCCCCCGCTGCTCGGCCATAATTTCGCGCGCCCGTCCCGCCTGGTAGCGGCCCCGTTCATCGATGGCCGGATGCGCAGTCTTGGGCGGCTTGAACGAGCGCTCCTCGCCCCGTCGCGCCTGGCGCGACTGCATGACGCGACCGATGTGGCCCACGAGAGCCGGATAGCCCGCATAGACGAACGCATCGTCCCCGTCCGTGTCCATGCTCCGCTTGCGCAGCTCCGCAATCGGGATTGCCCCAAGCCGCCCAGGCAGCAGCACGTCCTTGACTCGCAGGCTGCCCGTGCTGAACATCTGCTGCGGCAGCGTGTCGCGCTCGCGCCGGCTCTTCCAGCGCGACAGCGTCTTCAGGTCCTCCCGCGAACAGGCCAGGTGCAGCCCCTGGTGGTCCGGATCCGGCGACCAGTAGCCCGGCGGCGGGATGATCAGCATGCCCTTGCTGTGCAACATGTCGGCGCCCGTGCCCGAATCCTCATCGAATCCCGTATAGCTGTACTGGATGGCGAAGCACTGGTCCAGAAACTGGGCCGTCACGTCCTCCTGATCGGGCGTAACGACCTGCGCGGCCGCAATGGGCAACAGGTTCTCCTTATCGTACGGCGGTTTGCCCACCAGCACATCGCCCTGCAACTGCGCAAAGCCCGGCAGCGGAATCGTCGGCAGATACAGCCTGTCGTCAGCCGAGGGGACCGCGCGGATGCGCCGCCCCTGGTAGCCGCCGCTGACGGCCAGTTGGTACAGCGTCAGGCAGTCCACCGCCTGCGATGCGTGCCGGTCCACCCCGTTCAGCCTGCGCTGCATCACCTCGCGCGCTTCGTCAAGCGCCGCCTCATCCCGCGGGAAATGCATCAGGGCCTGCGGTGGCAGCGTGTTAAATCCCGGCTGCTGCCCATCCACCAGCTTTTGCTGTGCCTCGTCGCCCCGTGCCTCCCTGACTGCCTCCCATGCCTCGATATGTTCGCGCACCACCGGAATGCGCATCGCCACGTCCCATCTCAGAAACCCGCAGCCGTCATTTGGACAGAGCGCGATGCGCTCGTGGTGTGGCCCTTGAAGCCTGAAGGGGTGCTGCGGCCCGGGCACGTCCTCAAACCAGCCCAGCCGCAACGTGCCCTCCACCACATGGTCAGGTGGCACCATCTCCATGAGCGCGCGTTGCATGCGCGACCAGTCCTCGCGCTGCGGCGCCAGCTTCTGCGCCAGTTCCATGAAGGCGCTGCCTGGGGCACTGTCGGCATACCGCACTGCCGGCAGCACCGAAGCAGACGCGCTGCGGCCGGCGGCGATGTCCCGGGCTGACTTCCGCCGCCCCCGTGTCAGGCGGCTGCCGCCAAACATGTCGAAGCGCCAAGGCTCGTCTTTGTACTGGAACGTGCGCGCGAGCATGAAGGCGCTTAACTCCCCAGGCAGCCGCACCTCGACCAGCGGCTGACCGGTCAGGCGTGAATAAAACGAATACGCAGGCTCCGCCCCGTCGGACGACGCGGCGGGCTCCAGCTCCCGTCCCCGCAAGTCGACCGTGACATGCGTGGTGTCGCCCCCACTCGGTTCGGGTGGTACGACGTTTCCCACCACTGTGCGCAGGCTCTCGTGGCGCGCTGCCAGATCGAACCGGCGAGGAGGGTAACGCGTCGTGAGGGCCTCCAGATGCGCCGCGCTGGCCAGCCGCAGATCCAGCGCGTCCAGGATCGCATCATCCGCCTCGATCTGCGCAATCAAGTTCCAGCTCTTTTCCTGCAGATCCGTCTCGATGAGCGGGCGCGTCCTGTCCAGCGTCTGTCGCACCCACTGCTTCAGAGTCTCCTGGTGCGTCTTCACCGACTCACGCCCGCCGCTGATGTAGCGCGGCTTCCACTGGTGGGCCACCACGGTGTATGCCTTGAGCACCTGATACAGTGACAGGGCCGGACAGCGCGTACCGCATGCTTCGTCGCCCTCCTTCAGGTGCAGCCCGGCACGAGCGCCTGCCCCGCCCGGGCTTGGCGCAGATACGCGTCGATCTTGTGTTCTACGACTGGCTTCAGCGCGTCGAACGTCTGCAGGGCGCGCACCCGGTGGCGCGGCAACTCCGGGCTGCGCGCCAGCGGCAGCAGCCCCATGCACAGGGTGCCCACACTTTCCAGCGGTTCTTCGCGCAGCCGTCCTTCTTGACACAGCGTCATGACACGCTCCAGCGCCGGCGTTGCGAGCAGCCGCAGCGCGTCGTGCAGCCGCAGCTGGGCGAAAGCCTTGAGCAGCATACCCACGTGGCGGCCCTCGGCGCTGTCGAAGCGTTCCGGATACAACTCCAGGTGCACCGCTACCCCCATCAGTACATCGCGTGCGAGAACGGCGTTCCCGTCTTCGTCCCGGCCGAGCCGCGCCAGCGCGTTGGCAATCTGGCCGGTCTGGCCGAATTCGAACGTGCTCCACTCGAGCGGAGCCGAGCCCAGGCGTGCCGCCAGACACCACGCCGCTTCATGCAGGCCGCTTTCTTGCGGCCATCGGGACAGTGCGTGGAGGGTGCTGGCCACGGCCTGCGCGTCCATCGACTGGCGCAGCCGCGCATCTCCCTCAGCCTCCGAGGTCAGGCGATCGGCCAGCACCAGCGCCGCGGCGCGGGCCTCGGCCTCGTCCGGCCACTTCGAAAGCGCGTTCAGGGCGTTGGCCACGGCCTGCGCTTCCATCGACTGGCGCAGCCGCGCGTCCGAGCTTAGGCGCCGGCCAGCCGCAGCGTCGCGGCGCGGGCCTCGGCCTCGCCCGGCCACTTCGAGAGCGCGTTCAGGGCGTTGGCCACGGCCTGCGCGTTCATCGACTGGCGCAGCCGCGCGCCCCCCTCAGCCTCCGAGGTCAGAAGATCGGCCAGCCGCAGCGCCGCGTCTCGGGCCTCGTTCTCGCCCGGCCACTTCGAGAGGGCATTGAGCGCGTTGGCCACGGCCTGCGCGTCCATCGACTGGCGCAGCCGCGCGTCCGCGTCCGCCTCCGATGCCAGGCGACCGGCCAGCCACAGCGCCGCGTCTCGGGCCTCGTCCTCGTCCGGCCACTTCGAAAGCGCGTTCAGGGCGTTGGCCACGGCCTGCGCGTCCATCGACTGGCGCAGCCGCGCGTCCGCCTCCGATGCCAGGCGACCGGCCAGCCGCAGCGCCGCGTCTCGGGCCTCGACCTCGTCCGGCCACTTCGAGAGCGCGTTCAGGGCGTTGGCCACATGTTGCGCGTTCATCGACTGGCGCTGCCGCGCGCCCCCCTCAGCCTCCGAGGTCAGACGACTGGCCAGCCGCAGCGCCGCGGCGCGGGCCTCGGCCTCGTCCGGCCACTTCGAAAGCGCGTTCAGGGCGTTGGCCACATGTTGCATGTCCATTGACTGGCGCAGCCGCGCGTCCGAGCTTAGGCGCCCGGCCAGCCGCAGCGCCGCGGCGCGGGCCTCGGCCTCGCCCGGCCACTTCGAGAGCGCATTGAGCGCGTTGGCCACGGCCTGCGCGTCCATCGGCTGGCGCAGCCGCGCGTCCGAGCTTAGGCGCCCGGCCAGCCGCAGCGCCGCGTCTCGGGCCTCGTCCTCGTCCGGCCACTTCGAAAGCGCGTGCAGGGCGTTGGCCACATGTTGCATGTCCATTGACTGGCGCAGCCGCGCGTCCGAGCTTAGGCGCCCGGCCAGCCGCAGCGCCGCGTCTCGGGCCTCGACCTCGTCCGGCCACTTCGAGAGCGCGTTCAGGGCGTTGGCCACATGTTGCGCGTCCATCGACTGGCGCAGCCGTGCGCCCCCCTCCGATGCCAGGCGCCCGGCCAACCGCAGTGCCGCGTCTCGGGCCCGACCTTGTCCGGCCACTTCGAAAGCGCGTTCAGGGCATTGGCCACGGCCTGCGCGTTCATCGACTCCCCCTCTCAGCCTCCGAGGTCAGACGACTGGCCAGGCGCAGCGCCGCGTCACGGGCCTCGTCCTCGTCCGGCCACTTCGAAAGCGCATTGAGCGCGTTGGCCACATGTTGCATGTCCATCGACTGGCGCAGCCGCGCGTCCGAGCTTAGGCGCCCGGCCAGCCGCAGCGCCGCGTCGCGGGCCTCGGCCTCGCCCGGCCACTTCGAGAGCGCATTGAGCGCGTTGGCCACCTCCTGCGCGTTCATCGACTGGCACAGCCGGAGTTCCGATGCGAGGCGCCGGGCCAGGCACCGTACCGCCTCACCGGTCCGATGCGACGCCGGCCACTTTGAGAATGCGTTGAGCGCGTTGGCCACGTTCTGCCCGTCCATCTGCTGGCGCAGCCTCGCATCCGATGCCACGCTCCCGGCCAGGCACCGTACCGCCTCACCGGACCGATGCGACGCCGGCCACTTTGAGAATGCATTGAGCGCGTTGGCAACATGCTGCCCGTCCATCCGCTGGCGCAGCCCCGCATCCGATGCCACGCGTCCGGCCAGCGGCAGCACCGCCTGACGCGCATCGGCTTCGTCAGGCCACTTCGAGAGAGCGTTGAGCGCGTTGGCCACCGCCTGCGCATTCATCGACTCGCGCAGCGGCGCGTCTGCCGCAACGCGCCTGGCCAGCTCCAGTGCGTTCTCCCTGACCCTGCCATCGTCCGACCACTTGCTCAGGGCATTGAGCAGATTTGACATATCCTGTGCGTTCAGCCCCGGGATCAGACCACGCAATCGAAGATGCCTGACAAGACCGGACACCGCATCGCAGCACGCCGGGCGCTCCGGCGCCTTGGACAACGCATTGCACAGCATGGCGGCTTGCCGTCCGTTCAGCCTGTGCAGCGCGCCCGGCCTCTGCAGTTCGGTCGCGATGCTTCGCAGCGCTAGCCGGCAGATCTCGCTGTCGGCATGCTTGCTAAGCTTGTTGGCGAAATGCACGTAGCTTGCAGCCGGCGCGCCCCGGCACCAGTCGGTGTCCACAAGATAGTGCGCCGCCAGTTCAACCGCCTCGCGAACGTCGTTGGCCCGCGCAGGCGGTATGTTCCTGACCTTGTTCCTGACCTGCAGTTTCTGCAAATACAAGTCCAGGAAGTGCAGGTTGTCGCCGGCATAGTCTGGGCGCAGAAAGACCAGTGCCTGCCCGTAGCCGTTGCGCTGTGCCAGCACGTTCTCCCTTGCCATCCGGATGGCAAGTTCAGGGAAATCGGCATCCTTCGCGTTGCCGGAAAGCACTTGCTGCTGCGCATACCGTTGGTTCCTGAGCTGCCGGCCGAACTCGTGTTCAGGATACGTCAGGACTCTCCCCAGATTCCGGCTGCGGCGCTGTGGTTCGCTCGGCTCGATGCGCATCCTCGAGTGGTGCCTTTCATCCAGCGCTTCAATCGCATCGCGGGCCGGTCGCTTGCGCGATGGCGCCGCCGCGGCGATCTGATACCTCTCCATCCCGCTTGCAGCAAGGGTTGACCGCAGCTGCTGGTCCGGCAGGTTGCGCGTGCTGGGCGGCCACGACGACTGGGCCCTGCGGGGTGCATCGTCCGCTGCTCGGTCTGACACAGGCCTCCCGCTACTCGGCAAAGCGCGCAACGGATGTCCGGCAGTATCCTCGTCCCCCTGTGGCCGTGAAGCGAATGCCCTTTGCCGTTGAGGTCCGGAATAAGGCTGCATCCTGCGCTGCTGGCGACGCGCTGCCAGGCCTTCCCGCCGCGGCAACGCGTCAAGGACCGTGTCTGTCCTCCGGGACGCAGGTTCGGGCCGCGAAGTCGGGGACTGTCCGGGTGCAGCCTCGTCAATCTTCTGATCGCCACCAGCGTCCGGACTCGCCGGGCTGCCAATTCTCATAGCTATGCCCCTTCTCCAGTAGTTACCTCGCAGGCCGTTGTAATAGCTTCCGCCGTTGTCATCGGATCGGGCGGGTAGACCGTTGAAACAAGAGGCCTATGTCGGGATAGTGGAATTAGGACGAGTAAGCTCCTGCTCAACAGCCATTACGGGGGGACAATCCGGACTCTTGAGGAAACAAGACGGGCGCATCTCATGCTGGCGGTGTCGATCAAGAGCGGAGATGAACAAGCACAGCTGGGATATCGCATTGGAGTGTTTGGCATCTTGCCAGCGTCATACTGAGGGCGTCGCGACGACGCTGCAAGATGCCATCGGTGGACGTCGTTTTGGCACGCAGGCAAGAAGGCGTCCTGATTCTCGATAACCTGAGAGTGAATCACAGCAAGCCGTCACCTCGCGTGCACCGGCTCGCACCGAACTGCAACTTCAAGGCTTTATCGTGGGTCTGCACAGTGTTCAGAGACAGCCGAGCGTATTCGATGTTACTTTCAGCATCATTCGGTGAAAAATTCGACCGCTTTATCAGTGCCTCGACGGCGCTGTACAGGCACTTCTCTTGTCGTGTTATGTTGCAACAACTCAGCAAGGCGTGCGCTTGCTCTGCCGTGCCCGGGGTCTGGCAGGGTCGCCAGTATAGGGGCTTCCTCCAAATGAAAGTTGTTCCCAACGCCGATCGTTCGCACCACCGCCGGCTGGTCAGCGTCGGCAAACATGGCAAACTCCTTCGCCATCTCTCGATCAGATGACAAGTAGTGGTGTTCGCCCGAAGCAGTCACACCAGAGCTACTGAAATTCATCAGGAAATTTGCGCTTCCGCCATCTGTGGCTCCACTCCCTTTACGCTCGTTCACGAAGCCATTTCTGCGAAGAGATGACACGTGTTCGCGCTTGGTTCCATGCCAAAGAACGCTCTCCTGATAGACCCGTTTGGCAAATGGCACCAGTCCATTCAAGGTCTCATTTGAATATGGTGATCGCGAAGATCCAGGCTTAGCTCTTTTCGCCTCAACGTCCGACTCATACCCATCGGAACCATAGTCGCTTGAAGCTCGCGCTCCACCACGCTTAGAAATGCAGCCGCCCATGACAATGGAATACCGGTAGTGAATTTCCTCGACTGTACGGACCTACAGCGTCAACGTCGCTCGATCACCGCGAAAAAACGTGCGCTGACGCGAAACGGATCAATGCCGTTTCATGCGGGAATGCGACGGTTCGGATGCACAACGGTGCTGAAACGGCACGTCGATCCTACGGTTCAATGTGTAAAAGCCGCGCCGCATCCCGAGCTGGTTGTGATGTGATGGACGACTCCCGCTACGCAGCGAGAGGTTTGTGCCAGAGTGGAGAGGTCGTGATATCCACGGCATAGGAGTTCATCATGAAGATAGCGACTGTTGGACTGGATCTGGCCAAGAATGTGCTGCAGGTCCACGCAGTGGATTTGCAAGGCCACATCGTTGTACACAAACAGCTGAGACGCACGGATGTACTTCGGTATTTCGCAACGCTCGAACCGTGTGTGATTGGCATGGAAGCATGCGGCTCTTCGCACTATTGGGGCCGGGAACTCGTGAAGCTCGGACACACCGTTCGACTAATCGCCACGCAGTTCGTCCGACCTTACGTAAAGAGTAACAAGACTGATGCGGCCGACGCAGAAGCAATCTGCGAGGCGATACAACGACCTCACATGCGCTTTGTACCGGTCAAGACGGAGGCGCAACAGACAATTCTGTCGCTGCATCGCGCACGCGCCGGGCTGGTCAAATCGCGCACAGCACTGGCCAATCAGATTCGTGGGCTTCTGGGTGAGTTCGGCATCGTGCTGCCACAGGGTATCCGGCTGCTGGGGCAGCGCGCCATAGGGCATTGTCAGGTTGGCGTAGCGCTGTCGTAAGATGCGTGGATGAAGAAGACGAGATCGCTCTATCACGGCCACCGGTTTCCAGCGGTGGTCATCGGTCAGGCAGTGCGCTGGTATTTCCGGTTCAACCTGAGCCTGCGCGACATCGAGGAGCTGCTGTTCGAGCGCGGCGTGGTCGTGAGCTACGAGACGATTCGCCGATGGTGCGACAAGTTCGGCGCCGGCTTTGCCTCTCGCGTCAAGGCAACGCGGCGCAAGCCGGGCAGCACCTGGCATCTGGACGAGATGTTCGTCTCTTTGCGCGGCGAGCCCTATCTGCTGTGGCGCGCGGTCGACGAGCACGGCGCCGAACTGGACGTACTGCTGCAGAAGCGGCGCGACAAGGCTGCTGCCAAACGCTTCTTCCAGCGGGTGCTGCGTTCCTGTCCGGCGCCGCGCAAGATCATCACCGACCAGTTACGCAGCTACCCGGCGGCCAAGGCCGATATCCCGGAACTGGCGAACGTCAAGCACGTGTTCGTCAAAGCCAGCGCTCGCGTGAACAACCGAGCCGAGAACAGCCACCAGCCCACACGAGAACGCGAGCGGCGCATGCGCGGATTCAGAGGTGGCACCGTTTGTTCGGACAGGGATCCGGAGTTTTTAAGTGGAAGCGCTGGGGCAGTCAGGCTGCCGATTTGATCGCTGGCAGCGTGGCGAAGTATGCCTCATCCGGGGTCTGGTCCGCCAGACTGGAATGGGGCCGTCGTTGGTTGTACCAGGTTAGGTAGTTAGCGATAGAGCGGCGCGCATGGCTGACCGAGTCGTAGGCTTTCAGGTAGACCTCCTCGTATTTGACGCTGCGCCAAAGGCGTTCGACGAACACGTTATCGCGCCAACTGCCCTTGCCGTCCATCGACAGTTGGATGCCGCGGTCCAGCACGGCGTCTGTGAACTCCGTGGCGGTGAACTGGCTGCCCTGGTCGGTGTTGACGATCTCCGGCGCGCCGTACTTGGCAAAGGCCTCCTCGATTGCCTCGACGGCATGACAGCTCTCCAGCGTGATCGCCACCCGGTAGGCCAGCACCCGGCGGCTGGCCCAGTCCACCACTGCCGTCAGGTACACAAAGCCCCGTGCCATCGGAATGTAGGTCGTGTCCAGAGCCCACACCTGGTTGGCCCGGTCGATCTTCCGGTCGCGCAGCAGGTACGGCCAGATCTTGTGCGCCGCGTGCTTGCGGCTCGTGTTCGGCCGGCGATACAGCGCCTCAATGCCCATGCGCTTCATCAGCGTGCCCACGTGCCGGCGACCGACCTGGATGCCTTCCCGGCGCAGCAGGCGAGCCAGCATGCGAGCCCCCGCGAAGGGATGCTCCAGATGCAGTTCGTCGATGCGGCGCATCAGCTTCAGATCTGCCTCGCTGACCGGTTGCGGCTGGTAGTACGCGCTGGACCGGGCGATGCCCACCAGCTTGACCTGCCGGCTCACCGGCAGCGCGTGTGCTCGCGGTCGATCATCGCTTTGCGCTCAGCAGGCCGGCCTTGCTGAGCGCGCCGGACAAAAAATCGTTCTCCAGCGCCAACTGGCCGATCTTGGCGTGCAGCACCTTCAAATCCACCGGCGGCTCGCCCCCACTTTCCTTGCCACCGCCGAACAGGTCCGCGGCATGCTCCACCAACTGCTGCTTCCACGCTGTGATCTGGCTGGGGTGCACGTCGTACTGCTGGGCCAGCTCCGCCAGCGTCTTTTCGCCCTTGAGGGCCGCCAGGGCTACCTTCGCCTTCAACCCCGCCGAGTGGGTTCGCCTGCTTCGTTTCGTCATCTTCTGAGGTCCTTTCTGCCCGCCATTATGGCCGGCTCAGACCCCAGCTCTTCCATTTATCCGACTGTCCGAATTTCCGGCGCCACCTCTGTCAAGGGCCAGTGGAAGTATCTCTACAGGGCCGTGGAAAAGGCCGGCAAGACCATTGACTTCCTGTTGCGCGCGCGCCGAGACACTGCCGCTGCCCGGCGCTTCTTCGAAAAGGCCATCGCCCAGAACGGTGCGCCAAAGACCGTCACGGTGGACAAGAGTGGCGCGAACCTCGCGGCCCTGCAGGCGATCAATGCTGAGCGGGAAACGCCGCTCAAGATCAGGCAGAACAAGTATCTGAATAACCTCGTTGAGCAGGACCACCGTGGCATCAAACGCCGGGTCAGGCCGATGTTGGGGTTCCAGAATTTTCGCTGCGCTCGCATCATCCTCGGTGGTATCGAGACCATGCGGATGATCCGCAAAGGGCAGATGGTTATCCCCAAGGGGAGCAGTCCGTCCGCCGCCGAGCAGTTCTATTCCTTGGCCATATGACCGCGGCGCTCTCGCCACCCTCGGTCGCCCTTAATTCCTTATCGCGACAGAACCTGTTTGCGTCCGCAAGCCTGCCAACGTTCAGCCTTCAATACCAGACGTCGTCAATTGAGCGCTTACACTCCACGATCGCTCTGCTACGCGCGGTCGCGGAGGGCATTCGAGTGTCTAAAGTTGAGTATCTCTTTACCGCCAGCGAATAGGATTCGCGAACATCATAACTGGAAGGATTACGGGAGCATTTCGACCGAAGAATCTTGTTCAGCCGCCGCAACCTAGCGGCGCGGCCACAATGGCTGAAAGTGGCCGGGTGTATGAAGGATATGCACAAGCCGGCCTTGCTGACCAACAACCGGATGCACTGTGAGCTGCCCGCTCGCATTGACCGCAATGGCCTGGATGCGTATGCCAAGGCTGCGCGCGAGCCCCCACCCGGCCTCGTACATGTCGATGTCGCCATCCCTATCGGCCAGGCCCCCACGAAATAGCTCGCCCCGCAACCACTGCGCCTGCGCCTGGAGTTCGCTCGTCTGCTCCGTTGCCATCGCAGGCTCTCGCCTTAGGTTGCGGCTGAGCTGAAGAACTGTGTCTAGCAGGCAATTATTCTGCAGCCCGCTGGCCATCCCCATCTCAGCGTTTGATTGCGCCAGAAACTGTTCAAGACTGATGAGCAGGGGCCCCGAATTGAATTCGCCCAAGGATGGGGGAACGGGCACCTGAGCCGGCGAGGCACCCGCCAGGGGGGTCGTGCAGGCCGCTCAGCACGTCCGGTGCGCGCGGGGGGAGGGGGCCCAGTTGCTGCGAACAGCATGGCCAGGATCGGGGGCCGGGTGTGTCACGGCAGGCGCGCTCCGCGTGGCACCGTGCGGCCCGTAGGGTTGCCCGGTGTCCAGGTCGGAGCTGCGTGCTTGATCCGCGGCTGCGCCGCGATACGGCTGGTTCATCGGGCCGCCAGGCCTCTCGTCGGCAATGGATGGTTCCGCATAGAGATCGAAGGACAGGATCATCTCGATGCCCTGCGGGGGCGCCACGCGGGCTGCCGCGTCGCGCAGGTCCTGCTCCAGCGTCCCGCGCGGCACCGCATCAGGCGACAGTTGGCGCAGCCTTTCGTAGGTCCGGTGACCCTTCTCCTTGGCCTTCAGGCTATCACGGGTGTGGAACTGGATTTCCCAGTCGGCGTCTTCGCCCTCAACGCGGGTGCGCACGTTCACATTCAGGCCAGCATAGCCGGTGCCCTCCCGGGTAAAGCTGTTGTTCACGCGCATGACCGTCATGCCGGCCCTTTGCAGACTGGTCAGGATCCTCCGGGCGTCCATGGCAAATCTCTCTGCACCGAGGATCACCTCATAGCGCAGACCATCGCGTACCCGCCTGGCGGCCTCCTGCGGTGTTTGCAGGCCCTGCTCGCGCTGTATCCGGGCAAGCTTCTCTTCAATGCTTTTCTTCTTCTTAAAGATAAACCTGCGCCAGCCGCCACCGTCCATGTCCGCGCGCAACTTCGCGCCGTGGTGCTCCAGCGCCTGCTGCAGCACAGGCCAGACCGCACCCTCGAGACGTTCAGCCTGGCTTCTGATCTGCTGGGCCAGTTGCGCAAGGGGGGCAGGCACGCGCGGCGTGGCTGACGCCTGGGGCCGCGGCTGCACCTTCAATACCGTTTCCGGCTCCCAGTCCACGATATCTTCCACCCCCGCAGGAACGGGTAATGCACGGAAGGCCTCGCGCGCTGGCCCGAGCAACTTCCAGATCTCGTCGCCGGAGGCGCCATCGAATCCACGTCGTTGCGCCTGCTTGTACAGGTCGTGGTACTTCTCCTTGCATCTGAACGTTTGCTCTGTATGAAACTGGATTTCCCATGCGATGCCGTTTGGCTCCTTCAGCGTGACGCTCACCGCCTGGAAAGGGCTGCGGCCCCGCAGGAAGTGATTCGTGCGCCGGATCAGAGTATGCGCCTTCGCGAGCTGCGCCATGATCTGGCGATAGTCCCCCATAAACGTATCCGCGGGCAGCACCACACTGTAGCGCAGCGCATCGTTGACCAGCGCGCTGGCCTGGGCCAGGGTCCGGGGCGGCACTCCACCAATCAGCCGGGCCAGCTTGTCCTGCAGCGAGCGCGGCGACTTCAGCCTGTTCTTCTGTTCGCCCGCCAGACCCGCCCGCGCGTGTCCGGGCTCACTGCACCCGTTCACGATGTCCTGCAGCCTCATCGTGATCCCCGGCTCGGCCAAACGGGCCCGTTCATTGAGCGCCAGCGCCTCTTGCTCAAGCGCCTCCCGGGAAACCTCCTGCGCCCGTTCGGCCGGCGTAGCCGGTACGCTGAGCAGCTCCGCCTGCTGCAGCGCCCGGACGGCGTCCTGCATGACACCCGCTGCCATCGTTGGCATCTGCCGCAGCGCAGCGTCTGCCCACTGTGGATCGAAGCGCCCGTGCCGTATTTCCGCCAACGTCGGCTTGCTGTACGGTACCCGACGCAGACGGTCGGGATACCGGCGTTCAGCCATTTCGCAACTCTCGATCACGCTTGTAAAGAGATCGGTGCCCGTGTCCGACTTCAGCGCGTCGGTGCCCACCTTTATGGCTATCGTAAACAGGTTGCGCATGGACAGCTCCGGCTCGCCCGGCACCAGCCCCGGCTGCCCCTCGGGGAACGCCGTACGCGACAGACGGCACACCGGGTAGTTGTCCAGCACCGCGTGCACACGCCCGGCCGTGTCGTCTGCCTGCTCATAGGCGCTCGCAAGTGCGGGGAACCCCTGCGCCAGCGCGGACGGAAGCTGCGGTGCCTGGACGCTGTCCCTGCCCAGCTGCATACACAGCTCATACAGCAGTTTCGCCGCCTCGCACGCTTGCGGCTCATGGGCTCGGTCAATCGCCTCATGCGCCTGCACCTGCAACTGCTGCAGCGCTGGTGCATCCTTGTCCCCCTGCAGCCGCCTGCGCAGTCCGTTGCGCAAATCACGCGCCACGCCGTCGTAGGTGCCGAACATCATGTTTCGCGCCATGGCCTCGCGCAGCTCATCGGGCTGCGCGAGAAAGCGCATGGCGAGCGTGGCGGCTTTACCCAGCAACGCGCCCCCCCGCTGCTCGGCCATAATTTCGCGCGCCCGTCCCGCCTGGTAGCGGCCCCGTTCATCGATGGCCGGATGCGCAGTCTTGGGCGGCTTGAACGAGCGCTCCTCGCCCCGTCGCGCCTGGCGCGACTGCATGACGCGACCGATGTGGCCCACGAGAGCCGGATAGCCCGCATAGACGAACGCATCGTCCCCGTCCGTGTCCATGCTCCGCTTGCGCAGCTCCGCAATCGGGATTGCCCCAAGCCGCCCAGGCAGCAGCACGTCCTTGACCCGCAGGCTGCCCGTGCTGAACATCTGCTGCGGCAGCGTGTCGCGCTCGCGCCGGCTCTTCCAGCGCGACAGCGTCTTCAGGTCCTCCCGCGAACAGGCCAGGTGCAGCCCCTGGTGGTCCGGATCCGGCGACCAGTAGCCCGGCGGCGGGATGATCAGCATGCCCTTGCTGTGCAACATGTCGGCGCCAGTGCCCGAATCCTCATCGAATCCCGTATAGCTGTACTGGATGGCGAAGCACTGGTCCAGAAACTGGGCCGTCACGTCCTCCTGATCGGGCGTAACGACCTGCGCGGCCGCAATGGGCAACAGGTTCTCCTTATCGTACGGCGGTTTGCCCACCAGCACATCGCCCTGCAACTGCGCAAAGCCCGGCAGCGGAATCGTCGGCAGATACAGCCTGTCGTCAGCCGAGGGGACCGCGCGGATGCGCCGCCCCTGGTAGCCGCCGCTGACGGCCAGTTGGTACAGCGTCAGGCAGTCCACCGCCTGCGATGCGTGCCGGTCCACCCCGTTCAGCCTGCGCTGCATCACCTCGCGCGCTTCGTCAAGCGCCGCCTCATCCCGCGGGAAATGCATCAGGGCCTGCGGTGGCAGCGTGTTAAATCCCGGCTGCTGCCCATCCACCAGCTTTTGCTGTGCCTCGTCGCCCCGTGCCTCCCTGACTGCCTCCCATGCCTCGATATGTTCGCGCACCACCGGAATGCGCATCGCCACGTCCCATCTCAGAAACCCGCAGCCGTCATTTGGACAGAGCGCGATGCGCTCGTGGTGTGGCCCTTGAAGCCTGAAGGGGTGCTGCGGCCCGGGCACGTCCTCAAACCAGCCCAGCCGCAACGTGCCCTCCACCACATGGTCAGGTGGCACCATCTCCATGAGCGCGCGTTGCATGCGCGACCAGTCCTCGCGCTGCGGCGCCAGCTTCTGCGCCAGTTCCATGAAGGCGCTGCCTGGGGCACTGTCGGCATACCGCACTGCCGGCAGCACCGAAGCAGACGCGCTGCGGCCGGCGGCGATGTCCCGGGCTGACTTCCGCCGCCCCCGTGTCAGGCGGCTGCCGCCAAACATGTCGAAGCGCCAAGGCTCGTCTTTGTACTGGAACGTGCGCGCGAGCATGAAGGCGCTTAACTCCCCAGGCAGCCGCACCTCGACCAGCGGCTGACCGGTCAGGCGTGAATAAAACGAATACGCAGGCTCCGCCCCGTCGGACGACGCGGCGGGCTCCAGCTCCCGTCCCCGCAAGTCGACCGTGACATGCGTGGTGTCGCCCCCACTCGGTTCGGGTGGTACGACGTTTCCCACCACTGTGCGCAGGCTCTCGTGGCGCGCTGCCAGATCGAACCGGCGAGGAGGGTAACGCGTCGTGAGGGCCTCCAGATGCGCCGCGCTGGCCAGCCGCAGATCCAGCGCGTCCAGGATCGCATCATCCGCCTCGATCTGCGCAATCAAGTTCCAGCTCTTTTCCTGCAGATCCGTCTCGATGAGCGGGCGCGTCCTGTCCAGCGTCTGTCGCACCCACTGCTTCAGAGTCTCCTGGTGCGTCTTCACCGACTCGCGTTCGCCGCTGATGTAGCGCGGCTTCCACTGGTGGGCCACCACGCTGTATGCCTTGAGCACCTGATACAGTGACAGGGCCGGACAGCGCGTGCCGCATGCTTCGTCGCCGTCCTTCAGGCGCAGCCCGGCACGGGTGCCTGCCCCCCCCGGGCTTGGCGCAGATACGCGTCGATCTTGTGTTCTACGACTGGCTTCAGCGCGTCGAACGTCTGCAGGGCGCGCACCCGGTGGCGCTGCAACTGCGGGCTGCGCGCCAGCGGCAGCAGCCCCATGCACAGGGTGCCTACACTTTCCAGCGGTTCTTCGCGCAGCCGTCCTTCGAGACACAGCGTCATGACACGATCCAGCGCCGGCGTTGCGAGCAGCCGCAGCGCGTCGTGCATCCGCAGCTGGGCGAAAGCCTTGAGCAGCATACCCACATGGCGGCCCTCGGCGCTGTCGAAGCGTTCCGGGTACAGCTCCAGGTGCACCGCTACCCCCATCAGTACATCGCGTGCGAGAACGGCGTTCCCGTCTTCGTCCCGGCCGAGCCGCGCCAGCGCGTTGGCAATCTGGCCGGTCTGGCCGAATTCGAACGTGCTCCACTCGAGCGGAGCCGAGCCCAGGCGTGCCGCCAGACACCACGCCGCTTCATGCAGGCCGCTTCCTTGCGGCCATCGGGACAGTGCGTGGAGGGTGCTGGCCACGGCCTGCGCGCCCATCGACTGGCGCAGCCGCGCATCGCCCTCAGCCTCCGAGGTCAGACGATCGGCAAGCGCCAGCGCCGCGGCGCTTGCCTCGTCCGCGTCCGGCCACTTCGAAAACGCGTTCAGGGCGTTGGCCACTGCCTGCGCGTCCATCGACTGGCACAGCTGGGGTTCCGAGCTAACGCGCTCGGCCAGCCGCAGCGCGGCGTCGCGGGCCTCGTCTTCGCCCGGCCACTTCGAGAGCGCATTGAGCGCGTTGGCCACGGCCCGCGCGTCCATCGACTGGCACAGCTGGGGTTCCGAGCTAACGCGCTCGGCCAGCCGCAGCGCGGCGTCGCGGGCCTCGTCTTCGCCCGGCCACTTCGAGAGCGCATTGAGCGCGTTGGCCACGGCCCGCGCGTCCATCGACTGGCACAGCTGGGGTTCCGAGCTAACGCGCTCGGCCAGCCGTAGCGCGGCGTCGCGGGCCTTGGCCTGGTCCGGCCACTTCGAGAGCGCATTGAGCGCGGTGGTCACCTCCCGCGCCTCCATCGACTCGCGCAGCCGCGCATCGCCCTCAGCCTCCGAGGTCAGACGATCGGCAAGCGCCAGCGCCGCGTCGCGGGCCTCGTCCGCGTCCGGCCACTTCGAAAACGCGTTCAGGGCGTTGGACACATGTTTCGCCTCCATCGACTGGCACAGCTGGGGTTCCGAGCTAACGCGCTCGGCCAGCCGCAGCGCCGCCTTACGAGCCTCTTCCTTGTCCGGCCACTTCGAGAGCGCGTTCAGGGCATTGGCCACATGTTTCGCCTCCATCGACTGGCACAGCTGGGGTTCCGATGTGAGGTGCCGGGCCAGGCACCGTACCGCCTCGCTGGCCCGATGCGACGCCGGCCACTTTGAGAATGCATTGAGCGCGTTGGCAACATGCTGCCCGTCCATCCGCTGGCGCAGCCCCGCATCCGATGCCACGCGTCCGGCCAGCGGCAGCACCGCCTGACGCGCATCGGCTTCGTCAGGCCACTTCGAGAGAGCGTTGAGCGCGTTGGCCACCGCCTGCGCATTCATCGACTCGCGCAGCGGCGCGTCTGCCGCAACGCGCCTGGCCAGCTCCAGTGCGTTCTCCCTGACCCTGCCATCGTCCGACCACTTGCTCAGGGCATTGAGCAGATTTGACATATCCTGTGCGTTCAGCCCGGGATCAGACCACGCAATCGAAGATGCCTGACAAGACCGGACACCGCATCGCAGCACGCCGGGCGCTCCGGCGCCTTGGACAGCGCATTGCACAGCATGGCGGCTTGCCGTCCGTTCAGCCTGTGCAGCGCGCCCGGCCTCTGCAGTTCGGTCGCGATGCTTCGCAGCGCTAGCCGGCAGATCTCGCTGTCGGCATGCTTGCTAAGCTTGTTGGCGAAATGCACGTAGCTTGCAGCCGGCGCGCCCCGGCACCAGTCGGTGTCCACAAGATAGTGCGCCGCCAGTTCAACCGCCTCGCGAACGTCGTTGGCCCGCGCAGGCGGTATGTTCCTGACCTTGTTCCTGACCTGCAGTTTCTGCAAATACAAGTCCAGGAAGTGCAGGTTGTCGCCGGCATAGTCTGGGCGCAGAAAGACCAGTGCCTGCCCGTAGCCGTTGCGCTGTGCCAGCACGTTCTCCCTTGCCATCCGGATGGCAAGTTCAGGGAAATCGGCATCCTTCGCGTTGCCGGAAAGCACTTGCTGCTGCGCATACCGTTGGTTCCTGAGCTGCCGGCCGAACTCGTGTTCAGGATACGTCAGGACTCTCCCCAGATTCCGGCTGCGGCGCTGTGGTTCGCTCGGCTCGATGCGCATCCTCGAGTGGTGCCTTTCATCCAGCGCTTCAATCGCATCGCGGGCCGGTCGCTTGCGCGATGGCGCCGCCGCGGCGATCTGATACCTCTCCATCCCGCTTGCAGCAAGGGTTGACCGCAGCTGCTGGTCCGGCAGGTTGCGCGTGCTGGGCGGCCACGACGACTGGGCCCTGCGGGGTGCATCGTCCGCTGCTCGGTCTGACACAGGCCTCCCGCTACTCGGCAAAGCGCGCAACGGATGTCCGGCAGGATCCTCGTCCCCCTGTGGCCGTGAAGCGAATGCCCTTTGCCGTTGAGGTCCGGAATAAGGCGGCATCCTGCGCTGCTGGCGACGCGCTGCCAGGCCTTCCCGCCGCGGCAACGCGTCAAGGACCGTGTCTGTCCTCCGGGACGCAGGTTCGGGCCGCGAAGTCGGGGACTGTCCGGGTGCAGCCTCGTCAATCTTCTGATCGCCACCAGCGTCCGGACTCGCCGGGCTGCCAATTCTCATAGCTATGCCCCTTCTCCAGTAGTTACCTCGCAGGCCGTTGTAATAGCTTCCGCCGTTGTCATCGGATCGGGCGGGTAGACCGTTGAAACAAGAGGCCTATGTCGGGATAGTGGAATTAGGACGAGTAAGCCCCAGCTCAACAGCCATTACGGGGGGACAATCCGGACTCTTGAGGAAACAAGACGGGCGCATCTCATGCTGGCGGTGTCGATCAAGAGCGGAGATGGACAAGCACAGCTGGGATATCGCATTGGAGTGTTTGGCATCTTGCCAGCGTCATACTGAGGGCATCGCGACGACGCTGCAAGATGCCATCGGTGGACGTCGTTTTGGCACGCAGGCAAGAAGGTGTCCTGATTCTCGATAACCTGAGAGAGAATCACAGCAAGCCGTCACCTCGCGTGCACCGGCTCGCACCGAACTGCAACTTCAAGGCTTTGTCGTGGGTCTGCACAGTGTTCAGAGACAGCCGAGCGTATTCGATGTTACTTTCAGCATCATTCGGTGAAAAATTCGACCGCTTTACCAGTGCCTCGACGGCGCTGTACAGGCACTTCTCTTGTCGTGTTATGTTGCAACAACTCAGCAAGGCGTGCGCTTGCTCTGCCGTGCCCGGGGTCTGGCAGGGTCGCCAGTATAGGGGTCTTCCTCCAAATGAAAGTTGTTCCCAACGCCGATCGTTCGCACCACCGCCGGCTGGTCAGCGTCGGCAAACATGGCAAACTCCTTCGCCATCTCTCGATCAGATGACAAGTAGTGGTGTTCGCCCGAAGCAGTCACACCAGAGCTACTGAAATTCATCAGGAAATTTGCGCTTCCGCCATCTGTGGCTCCACTCCCTTTACGCTCGTTCACGAAGCCATTTCTGCGAAGAGATGACACGTGTTCGCGCTTGGTTCCATGCCAAAGAACGCTCTCCTGATAGACCCGTTTGGCAAATGGCACCAGACCATTCAAGGTCTCATTTGAATATGGTGATCGCGAAGATCCAGGCTTAGCTCTTTTCGCCTCAACGTCCGACTCATACCCATCGGAACCATAGTCGCTTGAAGCTCGCGCTCCACCACGCTTAGAAATGCAGCCGCCCATGACAATGGAATACCGGTAGTGAATTTCCTCGACTGTACGGACCTACAGCGTCAACGTCGCTCGATCACCGCGAAAAAATGTGCGCTGACGCGAAACGGATCAATGCCGTTTCATGCGGGAATGCGACGGTTCGGATGCACAACGGTGCTGAAACGGCACGTCGATCCTACGGTTCAATGTGTAAAAGCCGCGCCGCATCCCGAGCTGGTTGTGATGTGATGGACGACGGTTCTGTCGCGATAAGGAATTACTCACCAGTCCGTAAATAAAGCGACAAAAATTGGAACCTCGTGACGACCGTTTAGTCTCATTCAACATGAAACGAGATGGCCGTACACTGGATCGCGCGACGCAAGAGGAATTCCGCCGGCTTGCTTGCGCCGGGTTCGCGAAGGCGAGAAACCATCGGTGGTGGTGAAGTCGCTGGGCATGAACCGAACGTCAATCTACCGTTGGCTCAAGGCGGCCTCGGGCTCGGGCAAAGGCGCGCGGGCGCTGGCATCGCGTCCAGCGACAGGCCGGCCACGCAAGCTCACGCGAGCGCAACAGGCGCAGGTCTTTCGGTGGATCAACGGGCGGGATCCTCGGCAGTACGGTCTGGACTTCGGGCTATGGACACGACAGATTGTGGCCACGCTCATCGATGAGAAATTTGGTGTGAAGATGGGTGTCACAGCGGTGGGCAGGCTGCTGGCGGGACTGGGCTTGAGCCCGCAAAAGCCATTGCAGCGGGCGTACCAACGAGATCCGCAGGCCGTCGAGCGCTGGCAGCGTGAATCATTTCCTGGCATTGCGGCTGCGGCCAAGCAAAGCGGTGCGGACATCTACTTCTGGGACGAATCAGGATTTCGAGCCGACGCGGTGCATGGCAAGACCTGGGCGGTAAAAGGCGAGACACCGGTGATTGAGCGCCCCGGGCAGCGCCAATCGATTTCCGCCGCGTCCGCGGTGAACGCCAGAGGCGCCTTCTGGTTTGCGACCTACAACGGGGCCTTAACCGCGGAGCTATTCATCGAATTGCTCAAGAAGATGATGAAGGGCCGCAACCGCCCAGTGCATCTGATCGTTGACGGACTGCCAGCACAATGTGCGCGAGTACATCGAATCGACCAAGGGAAAGCTCACGATGCATGTGCTGCCGGGTTACGCGCCCGACCTGAATCCCGACGAGTTCGTGTGGAGTCATCTCAAGCGAACTGGTGTGGCACGCAATCCGTTGCGAGCGGGCGAGAAACTGGAAATCCGCGTTGAGCAGCACCTGCACGAGGTGAAGGAGAACCGCCGGCTTGTGCGCTCATTCTTCGACGCCCCATCTGTCGCCTATATTTCGGACTGCAGAGGTGGCGCCGGAAATTCGGACAGTCGGATAAATGGAAGAGCTGGGGTCTGAGCCGGCCATAATGGCGGGCAGAAAGGACCTCAGAAGATGACGAAACGAAGCAGGCGAACCCACTCGGCGGGGTTGAAGGCGAAGGTAGCCCTGGCGGCCCTCAAGGGCGAAAAGACGCTGGCGGAGCTGGCCCAGCAGTACGACGTGCACCCCAGCCAGATCACAGCGTGGAAGCAGCAGTTGGTGGAGCATGCCGCGGACCTGTTCGGCGGTGGCAAGGAAAGTGGGGGCGAGCCGCCGGTGGATTTGAAGGTGCTGCACGCCAAGATCGGCCAGTTGGCGCTGGAGAACGATTTTTTGTCCGGCGCGCTCAGCAAGGCCGGCCTGCTGAGCGCAAAGCGATGATCGACCGCGAGCACGCGCTGCCGGTGAGCCGGCAGGTCAAGCTGGTGGGCATCGCCCGGTCCAGCGCGTACTACCAGCCGCAACCGGTCAGCGAGGCAGATCTGAAGCTGATGCGCCGCATCGACGAACTGCATCTGGAGCATCCCTTCGCGGGGGCTCGCATGCTGGCGCGCCTGCTGCGCCGGGAAGGCATCCAGGTCGGTCGCCGGCACGTGGGCACGCTGATGAAGCGCATGGGCATTGAGGCGCTGTATCGCCGGCCGAACACGAGCCGCAAGCACGCGGCGCACAAGATCTGGCCGTACCTGCTGCGCGACCGGAAGATCGACCGGGCCAACCAGGTGTGGGCGCTGGACACGACCTACATTCCGATGGCACGGGGCTTTGTGTACCTGACGGCAGTGGTGGACTGGGCCAGCCGCCGGGTGCTGGCCTACCGGGTGGCGATCACGCTGGAGAGCTGTCATGCCGTCGAGGCAATCGAGGAGGCCTTTGCCAAGTACGGCGCGCCGGAGATCGTCAACACCGACCAGGGCAGCCAGTTCACCGCCACGGAGTTCACAGACGCCGTGCTGGACCGCGGCATCCAACTGTCGATGGACGGCAAGGGCAGTTGGCGCGATAACGTGTTCGTCGAACGCCTTTGGCGCAGCGTCAAATACGAGGAGGTCTACCTGAAAGCCTACGACTCGGTCAGCCATGCGCGCCGCTCTATCGCTAACTACCTAACCTGGTACAACCAACGACGGCCCCATTCCAGTCTGGCGGACCAGACCCCGGATGAGGCATACTTCGCCACGCTGCCAGCGATCAAATCGGCAGCCTGACTGCCCCAGCGCTTCCACTTAAAAACTCCGGATCCCTGTCCGAACAAACGGTGCCACCTCTCTCGCAACCAGTTGCGTTATAGCGCAAAGTCGTTTCTTCACGAACGCCGGGCACAGGCATGGGCTTGGGAAGCTCAATAGGTCACGATTTTTTGGTCCGTCTGGTGCGTCGTTCGCGCGGAGGTTGGGGCTGCGCAATTGCGGCTCCGAACTGCTCGGCCTGCGTCAATACGGCGAGGATACGTTGCCGGTCCGGCCGGATATTGCGTAGATCCATGCCGTCAGGCTGAAAATACTCGCCACTGATCACCCTGTGCGCGAGCGCCTCGATTCCCCCCAGCACATGGTCACCACAGGAATAGCCGTCCGCCTGCTGCGGGATTGGCATGCCCGCAGGTGCCCCTGCGCCCAGGACCGCAGCCACCTGCGCTGCCCGCTGGAATTGGGCCGTATTGGTGACAAATGGGGCATCATCCGGTGAGATCGCGGAATCGTAGTGGAAGGACTGCGCGGTGTGCCGGTTCACAACGAGCAGTGACCAGTGGCGATCGCCCACGTTCACGGGCAGAAACAGAATAGGCGGGGAGTCGGGGCCAGCAATGTGGGTCAGGACTTCGCTTTGCTGCTGAGGAGTCCCGTCGGTCAACAGACGGACCTGCTGCGGGTCGACAAAATTGAGCCACTGCGCACCGGGTTGCCCGAACAATTGCTGGGCAAGCACATTGGTATAAGTGACGAGGTCGTGGTCCCACAACCACGGATCGTCCGCCAACCGCTGGGCGACCCTGACGCTGGCAGCCTGCCGAGTATAGCTATCCACGTCCACAATCTCCGGACCCGCTGGGTGCGAGGGCCCGACGACCGACTGCGGGGTATTCGGATCGAACTCGCGGCTGCCGTAAGGCACCCCGTAACCGAGCGACGAGAGATCGGCAAACGTGGAACCCGACTCCTGCGGGCGGTTGTCCCCCTCCCACGGACTCAGGCCGCGAAAAAAGGAGGAACCCGGAGGACTGCGAGCGGCATCTGCCTGGCCCCAAGGAAGATCCTTACCATAACCTTCATAGGCATACGGCTGGGACGGGCCCCCTTGAAATGAAGCATGGTCTGTAACAGGTTGCTGAGTACGAGCCGCCCTCCGGCGCTCTATTGCCTCATTCACGGTTTGCTGCAGTTCCGGGGGCAGTCGTCGGTATATCGACTCACCGTCCTTCTTGAGACTACCGTCTTTGAAGAAGTATGCACTTGCATTTTGTAGTCCCGAAATTTGACCACACTCTGTCACGCTTTTGTTGAGGGCATACGGCTCAAGTGCCGCCACAAATCGCTCGGGTACACTCTCAGACAGCATCGTTTGTTTCACTCTCGCTAGCAGGGACGCATCAACTTTGCGGCGCTGGTCGTCTGACAGTCGACGGTAGGCAAACTCACCCTGCACCATAAGTTTCCCTTTTGAAGAAAAGTAGTTGCTGATGTTTTTAAGTCCGGAACGTTGTTCACATTCTTTCAGGCTTACTCCATGAGAGTAGAGATCAACGGCCGCCATAAATCTATCAAGAAATGGAGTGCAAACCGTCTCGCGCCGCGCCGCAAGCGACGCATCAACTTCACGTTGTTGCTCTTCCGAGAGTTTTTGATACAGCGATAGCCCAATCGGCGCCAAATAGCCGTCTTTAGTGAAATAAATGCTCATATTTTTAACGCCAGATATTTTTGCGCAATCGGATAAGGAAGCCCCTCTGGAGTAGGGGTCGAGTGCTAAGAAAAAACTCTCTAAAGGCGAGACAGAATCTAGATTTTTTTCCATGCGAAGATGGATAGCTTTTTCTATCTCGTGCTTCTGTTCTGGCGGAAGCTTGCTGAAAATGACGCGCCCATTTTTGCCCAAACTACCCGTTTTGGTCAGGTAGGTATCGAATCCTTTTATCTTAGCCTGTCGCCCGCACTCGGCTAGGCTTGCGCCATTCGCATATAAATCGAGTACGGCTAGTAGCCGAGACTCCGTTGATCCAAAATTCGCCCTATTTCTCAATCGACACGATCTGTCCACTTCGTCTTGTTGCTCTGGCGAAAGCTTCCGATAAATCGCCTCGCCTCTTTTTCTCAGCTCTCCTTTGTCGGTCAGATACGCCTTGAAATCCCTGAGGCCAGACACGCGTGTGCATTCGGCTAAGCTGTTGCCTGCTGCATACGGCGGCAGGCCAGCCAGAAATCGTTGCGTTGTCGTGCCAGATGGCAGGACGAGTCCAGCAGCCTCTCCGACATCCGTCGGGACGGTCTCGGGAGTCCGCTCGGATCGGTTGCGTTCGCTTGTGATCGCCGCGGATACGGGCTCACTTCGTTCCCGCAAGCCGATGGCACGGCCAACACGTGATAACAAGCCTCGACGGCGCGAAGGTTGTTCCGACCCGCCGCCGTGCAATTCATCAGCCTGAACCAAGCCATGTCGATCGCCCGCTTCGCCAGGGGACTCTTCCGTGGCACCCGTGACCGCAGGGCCCTGAGAAGAGCCAGGTGTTTGGCTTCTGTCGATACGGAAACTGTATCCTGGCACCGCCTGTTCCTGTCCATATTGATTTGAAATGCGTGCAGGTGCACCAACGGAACTGATCCCAAGATCGCTCAGCCCTTGCAACGCTTCCGACAAGTTTCGCCTGGAATCACGTGGGGAACTGACAGGGCGGGAGGGTCCGTGATGCTCTGGTGAAACATCGGTCAATGAGTTGGCCGTATGCCCAGCTTGCGTGAGGCGGTCGTAGTCAGCAATGAACCCGGAAACATCATAAAACGGATCGGAGATCTTTTCCATGAAGCAGGCATGTGCATCGATCTTCTGGCTAACAATCGAAGCTGGCATGCTGTTGAGTAAGAGGAGGTAAAACCATAATGTATTCTTTATAATTTTTTCCGATGCCTTGCGAAATTTATTCCTCAGCGGCGAAATTTGGCGGTTTCAAGAGGCGTTAATGGGATGGACGCCCCCCAATCCACCCAAGATAAGGACATCAGCAAGCCTTATAGGCGGCATGTCGATGAGGTTTCTGGCGAGGCGGACGTGGTTTAGCGCGATCCGGTCGCACGCGATGGGTACGTGTTGCGATCAAGGCCAAGGTCTCATTCAGCGCAGCCTTGGCCCAGCGCAGTCCCAGTAGCGCCGCTGGCAGGACAGGTTTGAGAGCGGTGATGGCGTAGGTTCGGATGATCCGATAGTTCGAGTCAATCTCATGTTCCTGCACGGCGCTGAAGCAGCATAGAGCGTGCAGGTTATCACTGAGGATTTTGGCGCCGAAGTCCTGCCTGGCAGCCAACTGCGAGAGGCCGGACAGATGTTCGAGTCCCATGCGGTGCTTGAGGCGTTTGTACGCCTCCTCGAGGCGCCAGCGTTGATGGTAAAGGTCGCGGAAGGTGGCCGCTGGATAGCGGTGCATGTCGAGCAGATTGGTGATGAGCACGCGCACCTTGCCGGCTGGCGAGATCTGCCGGATCAGCCGAACGGTCTGCGGGGTAGCCGCACACTCGTAGTCGCGCGCGTCAATGCGGGCTGGAGCGGGGAGCGTGACGATGGCCTCGTCACGGCCAGAGCGCACGAAGCGCCGTACGGCAGCAAAGCCGCTGCCGTCGGCACGCATGCAGAAAGGGATGTTTCGTTGGTTGAGTACGGCCACCAGCCAGCGGGCGGGGTAGCCGCGGTCGAGCAAGAGCAAGTCGTCGGATTGCAGGCGGTCCAGATGCTCGAACAGGATCTGGCGTTCGTTCTCGTACACGCTGTGTAATGAGGCGGCGAGCATGATCTCGGCCCCAGGCAGGTACAGGCCGAAGGCAAGTTGATCGCGGCTGGCGGCTCGAGGCAGATGGCTGTGGCGAATGGCGAAACGCAGGTGTGAAGCGTCCGCGGCGACCAGCCGAAAGCCATGCCAGCGTGGCAAATGGTTGGAGACGTGCTGAAGTAGCCAGTCATTGAGGTGAGCAAAGACATCGCCGCCGAGCTTGCTGCGAGCCTGGGCGAAGGCTTGTTCACTGACGCAACGGCGCAAGGTGTTTTGGCGGGCGAGCGTGGCGAAGAATTGATCGAGCTCGGCTTGCATGCCCATACGCAAGTTGCCGAGCATGAAGGAGATCAGTGTCGGCAGGGTGAGCTTGCGCTGCCGGGTGAAGGCGGCCGGATGCTCTGGATGACGGGCAAGATCGTGAAAGACCTTGGTGTGCAGATATTGGGCAAGTGCAGCGAACAAATCGGACAGGGGCATGAGAGCCAAGCGAAGATCGAGAAGCGATCCTCTATTGGCCGCCGCCCTGCTTGCGCTAAACATCCAGCGCAAGCAGGGCGGCGGCCCCTCGAACCTCGTCACCTGTCAAGCGTTCTCGGCGCCAATTGCGATTTTATTTGGCGGCTTATCTTGGGTGGATTGGGACGCCCCTCCCCGTAACGGGATATCAACTGGTTGTATATGAACGCGCCCCGATTGGGCGTTGTTGCATAAATCGAGATTGAAAACAGGGGCTCCTCGGTGACGCTGAACTCAGGCGATACGGACGGATTGCGGGCGAGCGAGCGCGACCATGCGGTTGAGCACGCCCGCACGGATAGCCACTTCGGTGGCCTGCGACCCGATTTCGCGTGCCCACAGACTGTGTCCCGTCAGCGTCTTGAGGCGGTACATCAGGGTCTCGGCCAGCGAGCGCCGGTGATAGCCGCTGGCGGCTTTCCAATCGCGTCGACTGCTCTTCTCGATGACATCGATGGCCTCGTTACGCCAGGCTGCGCCCGGCGTACTTTCGGACCAAGGCTTCGCTCCATCGCGTGGTGGAATCGAGGGCTGTGCACCTCGCGCAGCAATCTCCGCGTGGCACGGCTTGCTGTCGTAAGCGCCATCACCTCCGATGGTATCGATCGGTGTATCAACCGGGATCTGATCGAGCAGGTCGGCCAACACTTCGCCATCGCCAACGTCCTGGTGGGTCATCAGTGCAGCACAGATTTGGCCGGTGTTCGCGTCCATGGCGAGATGGACCTTGCGCCAAGTCCGGCGCTTGGACCAACCGTGCTTGCGAACCTTCCACTCGCCTTCGCCGTAAAGCTTCAGCCCAGTGCTGTCGATCACCAGATGCAGCGGCTCGCCGCTACGCGAGGCGGGCAGCACGACGTTCAGATTCTGCGCGCGGCGGCTCAATGTCGTGTAGTTCGGCACTGGCAACGTTGGGAAAGCCAGGGTGCGCAAGCTCTGCGCGAAGCCTTGCAGCGCGCGCAGCGGCAGGTGGAACACCTGCTTGAGACTGAGCAGACCCTGGATCAGCGCATCCGTATAGACGAGCGGGTGGCCACGCTTGGGCGACTGGGCTTTAGCCGGTGGCACGAGCAAGCTCTCTTCGACCCACATCGTCACGTCTCCTCGGGCTATCAGCCCCTTGTTGTACTGCGCCCAGTTCTTGACGCGGTAGACCCCCTTGGGCTCGGCTTGCTGTCGGTTGTCCTTGCGCATCGTCCCGGAAAAAGTCCAAGACACTACGCCGCTTCGTCAGAAGTTAACAGAGCCAGCGCTCCAGTCGTTGTGCGTAAACGTCAGCCCATCCGACCCCGGATTTATGCAACAACGCCCCCCGATTGCGCCAGTGTTTCGTGTGTTCCGACATCGACAGGATGGGTTGCAGCTGTATATCCGGCCTTGTTGCAGCTGATATTGCCGCTGCGGGCCCCGATGAAATCCGCTGACTCACACCTCATTGCGGGTACGAGCTCGAAGCTCGGCAACCAGTTCAGGTTTAGTGAGTCCCGGTCCAACCTGTCTTGTCATCTCACGCGATTGCCAACGCAACTTTTCGACATCCACCGCTGTGTTAAACGTTAATCTTCTACGTTTCGGCCGCCGCTCAGACGGGCTTAGAGGCATTGCATTACACACAAGTTGTGACAACGGGGTTGTAAACCGAGCGAAGAAGGCGTTTACTCGCGGTTTCGAATCGGCGGGTGAGGCAAACAAGTGGTGGCAGCGAGTTGGGCAGAGGCGGAGTTCAGGGACATTGATTTGGGCGATCGGCGCCTCAACAGGCGCGCGGTGCTGTTGGCCGAGAGCCTGGCAAAGAATCCATCGGCGAGCATCCCGAGCGCTTGTGGGGGCTGGGCAGAAACGGCCGCTGCCTATCGCTTTCTGTCCCAGGATCGGCTGGAATGGCACGACATCCTGACGCCGCACTGGCAGTGCGCGGCCGAGCGGATGCGGGCTTGCGAGGTGGTGCTGTGCATTCAGGACACGACGGAGCTGGACTTCGATGGCAAGGCAACCGCCGGCTTGGGGCCGTTGTCGTATGAAGCGCAGCGCGGCATGTATCTCCACCCCACGTACGCAGTGACGCCGGCGCGCGAGCCCTTGGGTGTGCTGGATGCTTGGATGTGGGCGCGTGAACCGAAAGGGGCTGATGGCAAGCGCGCCGGCCTCAAGGAAAGTACGCGCTGGATAGAAGGCTATGAGCGCGTTGCCGAGCAGGCGTTGGCGATGCCGGCGACGCGGCTGGTGTATGTCGCTGACCGCGAAGCCGATATCCTGGCGTTGATGGTGAAGGCGCGCGATCTGGGTCATCCCGCAGACTGGCTGATCCGCTCGCAACACAATCGCGCGTTGCCCGATGGCGAGCGGTTGTGGCATCAGGTCACGGCGGGCGAGCCCTTGGGCGAGATCCGTTTCACGCAGGCTGCGCGGCAAGGCCAGAAGGCGCGAGAGGTTCGGCAGCGGATATGGGCGCAGCGGGTTGAGCTATCCGATGCCGCGCGGGGTGTGGTGAGTGCCACCTGCATCGTTGCGCGAGAGTTGGCACCGCCACCGGGCGTCAAGCCGATCGAATGGCGGTTGCTGAGCAATCGCGAAGTCGGCGATTTCGAAGCCGCTGTGCAGTTGATCGACTGGTACCGTGCGCGGTGGGAGATAGGTGTGTCCAGATAATGACACGTTGTCCAGTCGGTGAAAGTCCGACCGAGGCAAAAGACTCAAGCCTCGTAGCTCGGGAGGCGTCATGGCGCGAAAGCAAGATGACGGAGCCCTCCGACAGTATGCTCAGAAAGGAGTATATGCAACGCACCAGGTTGCAACGTGCAGTGAACGCAGATGTAGCCTCGTCACACGAAAACCCGGTGGCTGAGACGGTCTATAACGCGCGAAAGCAGCAAGAGTTGTCCGAAACGAGTCCGATGCGGCAGCTCTCACCGGCGGGGTATCAGCGGCGACATGGTGTGAAGGATAACGTGGAAACTGGAGAAGCCCTCGGCACCCGGCGGAGAAAGCCCGTCGAGGAGATGTCCGTTATAACCGCGAGTGGGAAATGCGGGCATAGGTGCAAGGGTGACGGATCGGGTCGTAGTACTGTCGATGGGCGTGCAGCAAAACGCGCCCGGAGGGAAGGGCCCGGACCGGTGAGTACTCCGTTCAACAAGGTGAGGCAGGGATGAAATGACAAAGGCATCCAGTAGTCTGCAGGAACTGAGAAGGCGGATATATCGCAAGGCGAAGTCTGACAAGACCCATCGCTTTTGGGGGCTCTTCGTGCATATTGCGAAGAGTGAAACCCTAGACGAGGCCTACCGTATCGCCAAGAGGAACGGCGGTGCACCGGGAATCGATGGTCTGAGCTTTAATGACATCGAGGCATCCGGACGCACTGTCTTTCTTGCGGAGATTCAGGCAGACCTCAAGACAGGCAGGTATGAACCCAAGCCGAACCGCAAGGTAGAGATCCCGAAAAGTAACGGCAAAGTCCGCGTTCTCCAGGTTCCTTGCATCCGCGACCGCGTGGTGCAGGGTGCGCTGAAACTAATCCTCGAAGCGGTATTCGAGGCGGACTTCTACCCGAACTCCTACGGGTTTAGACCAAAGCGGTCCCCACACCGCGCGCTGGCGGAAGTCAGACGCAGTGTGCTGCGGCGCATGTCGACGGTGGTTGATGTGGATCTGTCGCGCTACTTTGACACAATCCAACATTCGACCCTGTTGGGCAAGATCGCGAAGCGCATTCAGGATCCCCAGGTCATGCACTTGGTCAAGCAGGTTATCAAAGCAGCGGGCAAAGTTGGGGTGCCGCAAGGTGGCCCATTCAGCCCACTCGCCGCGAACATCTACTTGAATGAGATCGACTGGATGTTCGACGAGATTCGCCGTAAGACGGCACAGGGCCCTTACGAGGCAGTGAACTACCACAGGTTTGCTGACGACATCGTCATCACCGTTAGTGGCCACCACACCAAACGCGGCTGGGCTGAACGTGCCCTGCAGCGTTTGCGGGAACAGCTTGTGCCGCTAGGCGTCGAGCTGAACACCGAGAAGACCGTTGTGGTGGATACATTGAAGGAGGACGCCTTTGGGTTCTTGGGGTTCGACCTGCGTCGCGTGCGAAAACGAGAGGGGAACGGCTACTTCCTCCGGATGACCCCCAAGAAGAAGGCTCGCCAAGCCATCAAGGCGAGGATCCGCGACATCATCCGGCATGGAGGCTCGACCCCTGCCGTGAAACTGATCGCGAAACTCAATGCTGCGGTGGCGGGATGGGTCAACTACTTTCGGGTCGGCAACGCTAGTCGCGCCTTCAGTGAGGTGCGCGACTATCTGGAAATGAAAGTCCGAACTCTGCTAACGAGGCGCAAGCGACGCAAGAAGAGGAGCGTTGGGTGGCGACGGTGGAGTAACGAGTACCTCTACGGAGTCCTAGGCTTGTACTGGGACTGGAAAACGCGCCCGTTATCTGGCGCGGAGAAGTTCGCGTGAAAGCGGCTGCCATACCGACAGGACACATAACCCTTGCGATGAATCTCACTGGGTGAGCTGCTTGAGGGAAAACCTCACGATCAGTTCTTATGGGGAGGGGCTGGAAACGGACCGGGTTCACCGAGCACCGCGCCAGTCCTTTACCCGACAGATGTTCTTTCATGTACTGAAGAACGGCTGCCGGGTCGAAGCGCTGCAACTCGCCTCGATGGAGCGGCTCGAACGAGCGCTGGCATTGTTCATGGTGGTGGCCTGGCGCATCGCGCGGCTAATGCGGCTGGGGCGAACCTGCCCCGAGCTCGACGCGCAATTGCTGTTTGAACCGGATGAATGGCAAGCGGCGTACATTCTCAACAGGAAGGAGCCGCCTGCGATGCCGCCAAGCCTCAACGAAGTAGTTCGTCTAGTCGCTAGACTCGGCGGCTTCCTGGCGCGCAAGGGCGATGGCGATCCGGGGGTCAAGACAATCTGGCAAGGCCTGCAGCGCGTAATGGACTTCGCCGCCGGTATCAAGTACGCCCGGGAAATTGGTCACGAGTGACTTGTGTGTAATGCAATGCGGTATAGCGCTCACTCATGTCAGCCATGGTCAGAATGAGCCAAGCGGCCCATTGCCTTAGGTCTGCCAGGTCGCGTGCCTCAACATGGTCATACATACCATTGTGGAGGGCTTTCGAGCGCTTCGCGTAGAGCGCAGCCAACCGCTTGCGGGTTGCCGCGTAACTGCTCTCAGGGACAAAACGAAACGCGCCGAATGAAAGCACCGCTGCGGTTCCTATAGTGTGCATAAGCAGCTTTCGTGATGCCGATAGCGCGGGGATTTGAGCAAGAACGGTGATGGACGCTAGAGGGGTTCCCTCAGGGAGCGTGCGCGCACGCGCCTGAGGGAAGATGTCGCCTTTATTGTGTCGAGCAATGAAGGAGACCTCAGCAGTGTGCCATGCCTTGCTACAAACGCCGGCGTTTTTTGCCCTGTTACGCCGGATCGACGAAGACCTGATGACGGTGGCGCGGGACAGGGGCTGCTGCCATTGCAGCTCTGTGCTGCACAGTGCCAACTATCCGCGTAAGCCACGCGGATGCCCACCGGCAGCACACCCGGACTGCGCTACGCGCCTGAGCCTGTGCTGTGCCGGATGCCGCAAACGCATGACGCCCGATTCGGTGCGTTTCCTCGGCCGGCGCGTCTGGCTGACCATTATCCTGGTACTGCGATCGAGTCGTGCCCATGGCGCCTGCCTGGACGGCCTGCCCGCGATCAGTTGGACTACGCTCAAGCGCTGGCGTCAGTGGTGGACCGAGACCTTCCCAAAGACCCCCGCCGGCCGGTGGCTGCGTGGTCTCATCCCGCCAACGCCCGAGCCGTTCATCTATCCCGACCGCCTGCTGCAATCGGTCGAGCACAACAGCGAGGAGGAGCGCCTGGCCGCGGTATTGCGCTTGCTGCTCGGGCCCGGCCTGACCACGCAGGCTGAGGGATGCGCCAGATAGGAGCTTCTCCCGCAGAACATGTCGATGGCGGGTCACTCGCACTGCCCGTAGCCTGCTCCCGTTATCCACCCCAATGGGAGAGTCATGTCACTATCGATCGATCATCGCAACCGATGGGCGCGCTTGCGCTTCTCGGTCATTGGCCCTTTGCTGGCTTCGCCGCCCGGCAAAGGCGAATTGCAGCAAGCGTTCCAGGTTCTGGCCGCCAAGGTCTGGCGGCACCCCATCACTGGCGCCGACGTTCAGTTCGGCGCGTCCTCCATCGAACGCTGGTACTACCGGGCCCGTCATGTCCAGGACCCGGTCGATCAGCTCAAGAACCGCCTGCGCGACGATTGCGGCCACTTCGTCAGCCTGAGCCCGACCATCATCGAGGCGCTGGTGGAACAGTACCGGCAGCATCCCGGTTGGACCATGCAGTTGCATTACGACAACCTGCGCGTCGCGACCAAGGATGGTCCGGACACGCTGCCGTCCTACACCACGGTGTGTCGGTATCTGAAGGCGCATGGTCTGGTGCGCAAACCAACGCCGCGCTCGAGCACCGATGGCGCCATTGCAGCGGCGGCTCGCCGCGAGGCACGCGAGGTGCGCAGCTACGAAGTCGACCACGTGGCCGCCCTCTGGCATCTGGACTTCCACCATGGTTCACGCAAGGTGCTCACCCCTGATGGGCAATGGCACAAGCCGCTGCTGCTCTGCATTATGGACGACCATTCCCGGCTGGTCTGCCACCTGCAGTGGTTCCTTGATGAGACCACCGCGTCGCTGGTGCACGGCGTCTCGCAGGCCATCATGAAGCGGGGCCTGCCGCGGGCGATCATGACCGACAACGGCGCGGCCATGATCGCCGACGAGTTCGTCGAGGGGCTGGCCAGCCTGGGCATCCTGCACCAAACCACCTTGCCGTATAGCCCATACCAGAATGCCAAGCAGGAGCGCTTCTGGGGGCAGCTCGAATCGCGGCTGATGGCCATGCTCGAAGGCGAATCGCACCTGACCCTGGAGCAGTTGAACCTCGCCACGCAGGCCTGGGTCGAGCAGGAATACCACCACAAGGAACATGCCGAGCTCGAAGCGACGCCCCTGCAGCGCTACCTGTCCTGTGCCGACGTCTCGCGCCCCAGTCCCGAGGCGCTGGCCTTGCGTCGCGCCTTCCGTATCCGCAAGCATCGCATGCAGCGCAGAACCGATGGCACCTGTACGCTGGACAGCGTGCGCTTCGAGCTCCCCGGCGCTTACCGCCACCTCGAGCAAGTCTGCTTGAGCTACGCGCGCTGGGATCTCTCTCAGGTCGACCTGATCAATGCGCGCACCGGCGCGATCCTGGCCGCCGTGTTCCCGCTGGACAAGTCGGCCAATGCCGACGCACGGCGCGCGCAGCTCACGTCAAAGGGAGCGGCGCCCGCTAACGAGCAACCTGCTCAGACTGGCACTGCACCGCTGCTGCGTCAGTTGCTTGCCGAACACGCTGCCACCGGCCTGCCGCCGGCCTATCTCCCACCCGCTGCACCCACCAAGCCATGATGCAACCCAACCTGCTGGCCTTGTACGGCCTGAAGTTCAACCCCTTCGCCCAGGACATCCCCGTCGAGGCCGTGTTCGTACCACCTAAGCTCGATCACTTCTGCTGGCGCATCGAGAACGGTATGGCCCGCGAAGGCGGCTTCGCCATGGTGCATGGCGACCCTGGCTGCGGCAAGAGCGTCACGCTGCGCCTGCTTCATCAGCGCCTCATGCGCGTCCCCGATCTGATGGTCGGCTCGATCGCCCACCCGCAGAGCAATCTGGCGGACTTCTACCGCGAGCTCAGCGACATCTTTACCGTACCGCTCAAGCCCCACAACCGATGGGGTGGCTTCAAGGCGCTGCGCGAGCGCTGGCTCGCCCACATGGAGGCCAGCCGCCGTCGCTGCGTGCTGCTCATTGACTAATGTGAAGCACTCCGATATGTGAAGCTACGAAGCTCGAGTCCAGTGGAGATTGGGATCAGCCGCTTCGCGCTTCACATAACAAAATCCTCAAAGACGACGCAGCCATCCGAGGAGATCGGCAGATCCGAGCACAAGACGTCCCGGTGCCTGCTCTGCCAGGACATCCGGAAAAACCTGCGTCAACGCTTGTCGCTTGAGGTCGAGGTCGGCCCGCGCGTACACCATGGTAGTGTTCAGGCTCGCATGCCCGAGCCATTGGCTGATGGTGGCAAAGTCAACGCCAGCCTTCAGAAGCGCGACAGCAGTACTATGCCGCACCGAATGAGGATGAATGTGCTTGCTGGGCAAGGTGCCAACAGTCGTGGCTGCTCTCGCGACATACTTGCGGAGAAGATATCGGACTCCAAAGCGCGTCAGTTTTGCTCCTCGTTCATTGCGAAACAGCGTGGCCTGGCTGTCCTGGATATCCGGCAGTGCCTGCGACAGATTGCGCAATAGCGAGGCGGTGTTAGCCCAGATCGGGCAGATTCTGACTTTTCCGCCCTTGCCCAGCAGCCTCACCTGATACGGTGGTTCCGTCCGGACATCGCATCGGCGCAGATCTAGCACTTCCTGGACGCGTGCGCCGGTGTTGAACATCAATGCGAATAACGCGTAGTCGCGTTGGCCCGAGCGCGTTGAACGGTCGATCTGGCTCAATAGCGCCTTGACCTCGTTGGCCTCCAGATACTCGATCATATGTTGCGTTGCGCCGCGTTTGAACGGAACACCGAGAACGCGTTGTAACTCACCGAAGCGTTCCGGATGCTCACCGGCGAGGAAATGGGCCAGGCAGTGCAGTGCCGCGAGGCGGGCGTTGCGAGTCGAGATGCCATTACCGCGTTCGCGTTCCAGGAAGTCGAGAAATGCGATCACCTGGTCGGCATTGAAATCCGCCATATCCAGGTTCTCCACAGGCCGCCCGGCCTGTTCGGAAGCGAAGCGCAAGAATAGAACAATGGCATCGCGATAGCCGTGTATCGTGTGAAGGCTCATTCCCCGCAGGTTCGGCAGATACTCCTGGAAGAACCGAAGGAGCGCCTTGCCAAGTGTATTGGGCCGATCGCGCTTCATGATGTACCTCCATCGATCAGACTGCCAAAACCGACTTCGAACTGTTCGCTGGCGGCTTGCGCGAGCGCGGGCGTCCACCGAAGATAGTGGGCAGTTGAAAGGATTGATACGTGGCCCATGTACATCGAAAGCTTGGGTAGCTTGACCTGAACGTCCGCGCCGTCTTTATACCAGCGCAGCAAAGCGCCAATGGCGAAGCTGTGCCGAAGATCCAGGATGCGAGGTTGGCGCCCGTCAGCACCCTGAATCTGGGCCGAGCTCATCACCTGCGTGAACAAGTGCTGAAATCCGCCGCCGCTATAGCCGTGGAACCCTGCCACGCAGTGGCATAACAGCGGCGCATCGAGCCCGCAGTCGAACTGCGCCTGCAGTCGCTTGCGCAAATAACGGCGAACTTCTGCGCGCGCATCCTCCGACAATGGCAAAAAGCGTGATTTATGACACTTCGACTCACGGATATGCAGCACTCCTTGCGCCTCGTTCACATCGGCCAGGGTCAACCGTACGAGTTCGCCACGGCGGAGCCCGGCGCTATACAGCAAAACCACCGCCACTCGACATAGTGCTGGTCGAAGCGGGGATTGCCATGTGGCGCGAAGTCGATCGCAAGCATCCAGCATGCGGGCGATCTCCGTTCCGGAGACGATAACAGGAGGATCATGGGGACTGCTACGCCTAAACCGGCGTCGATCCGGTACGAAACAGTCTGGCTCGGTGCGCTGCCGGAAGCGACACAGCTTACACACAATCAGTTGCTGGTTCCGTTGCGTGATACCTCGCAAGGAGGAGAATGCCTGGCACCACGTCTCGAAGCCGTGCTGGGTTAGATCGCTGAAACCATGCTCGTTAAGGAATCGACTCAACGACCTGAGGGTGTGCTCTTCCCTGACGTAGCGGCGGCCCAGCGCTCGCCAGTGCAGAAGATAGCGCTCGATAGCAAGATCGAGCGGGGTCTGAGGTTGGTTCATGACAACCTCCGCGGCAGAGTGTTCGTGATTGCTGGCGGTAGCGAAAGGCCGACCTCTCTTAAAACCTCCGTTTGCAGACGAAGATAAACGCATGTGCTTTCCAGGGATCGATGGCCCAGCAGGTCGCCTATTGCCTTGAGGCCGACGCCACGGTTCAATAGCCGCATTGCGAAGGCGTGGCGCAGGCTATAGGCGGAGCTTCCTTGTAGAGGCAGTCCGCTCGCGCGCGTGCAACTCTGATATATCTCGTTGACCGCCGTGGGGCACAATGCAGTTGCTGGCCGATGCGCCCGCAGAAACAAATCCGTTCGACCGCGGGCAACTGGCCTGCCGACCTTCAGATAACGTTTGAGTACGCGGGTGGCCTGAATGGACAACGGAAGGAGAAGCTCCGAACGAGTCTTGCGTTGCTGCACGCGCAAAGTCCTTTGCGTCCAGTCGATCGAGTCCAGCTGCAATGCGGCGATCTCCACAGGCCGCAAGCCGTAGTGCGCCATCAGATAGAGAATCGCATGGTCGCGGCAGCCAATCATGCTTGACCGATCGATGGAACGAAGTAGCGCGAGAACGTCGTTCCAAGGGAGTGCGCGTGGTGGCAATTCGTCGCGATACGCACGCGGGGTGTCGATCGTTCCGATGCGCTCGTGGATATAGCCACGGGTGTACAAGAACAAGAGGAACGACCGTAGATGCGCGACCACATGTTGCAAGCTCTGCCTGCTCATGTGCTCACCCGAAACCGCCACAAAGCGATCCACGGTTTGCATCGACATTCCCGCAAGAGGAGTCTCCGGGGCAACCGCGTCGTGCAAAAAGGCCATGGCCGTACGCATGTGGTTGCGGACGGTCGAAGCCGACATGCCGCGTTGATCGACCAGCGAGTCGCGGTATGCATCGAGTACTGTGTCGAAGCGCCCAGTGCGAGAAGAGGGCAACAAGTCACCTCGCATCAAAAGGAAACGCTCGAAGCGGTGCTGCGTGTGTCGGTATGGCTTCTGTACCCGCAGTTCTGCGGATGGCATTGCGAACAACGCGCCAAGGTCCGCAGCCGAGAACTTCGATTCTGCAGTTATGTTCCCAGCACCCTCAAGTGTCTGCTTCAGACGAAAAAGATGGCCGTGAAGTGTCCTGCCCATATAGCCCTCGTCGACAAGCCATCGGGCGAAGTCCTCAAGCAGGTTGGCGACGGGTGACTGGAGGTAAGACCGGTGACCTCTGGGAAAGATTTGCTCTAGCATCATGGCCTCCATCAAGGTCTAAATGGAGATCCCACCATACGCCGTATGGCCGAGTTATGTTGAGTAGGGGCCGTGCAATCGCTTCCAACTGCGGGACAGAATCAGGACACTCCACATATCGGAGTGCTCCACATTAGTCAATTAACGTTATGCGCAACGTTAATTGACGAAGCCCAGGAGATGGCTGTGCCGGCCCTCTCGGAGCTGCGCCTGCTCGCGCAGGCACGCTTCGACTCGCAATTGCTGCTGTGCGTGGTGCTTGCCGGCGACGCCCGCCTGCCGGAGAAGTTCAGCCGCGAGGACCTGATCCCGCTGGGCAGCCGCATCCGATGCCGCCTGGCGCTGGAGAGCGCAAGCATCGACGAGCTGCAGGCTTGCCTGGACCACCTGCTGGCCGCCGCTGGCAACGCCACGCTGATGACCACACCATTACGCCAGACCCTGTGCGAACACGCCGCCGGCAATTACCGCATCCTGATGAATCTGGCCGGCGAGCTTCTGGCCCAAGCCGCGCAGCGGGAGCTGCCGCAGATCGACGAGAAGCTCTATCTGGAGATCTACAGCGCAACCCAGAGCCGCCGTGCCAGGCGGTGAGTGGCGTCGTTGGCCATCACCGCCACGTTCATCAATACGACCAAGACATCAGCATGACCTTCCACCAGCCATCCGGCATCACCCAGGGATTGCCCCTGTTCATCGACGCCAACTGGACGCCCGCGCAGGCCTGGGCTGTGATCGAACTGCTCGACGATCTGCGCGACCGTCTGCTTGCACACTATCAATTGGCTTTGGCCGAGTGGCTGGCCGAAGATCGGCAGGAGCATCCTGATGGCCTTGGCGATCTCGCCGATAACGACTTCTGATCCAGCAACAAGGGGCCCGTCGGGCCCCTTGTTCCATCAATGCCGTCGCTCCACATCTGAACCTCCGCGTTTGATCGCCACGTCCATCAGCATCACCCGACGACCTGCAACATTGGCGATGGACCAGACCGCAGCCACCCATCATTTACCGTGCCCGTGCGCCCATCGAATCCCGTGCTCACGCACAATAGAGACAGCTTTTGTAATGTCACTGCCTTGTGAAAAGAAGGCTTCGATACAGCTCCAAAACTTGATAAACCGCATCACCGGTGTGGGGTCTTTGTGTGCGTCGGAGAGAGGTGGCACCGTTTGTTCGGACAGGGATCCGGAGTTTTTAAGTGGAAGCGCTGGGGCAGTCAGGCTGCCGATTTGATCGCTGGCAGCGTGGCGAAGTATGCCTCATCCGGGGTCTGGTCCGCCAGACTGGAATGGGGCCGTCGTTGGTTGTACCAGGTTAGGTAGTTAGGAACGAGTGAGAAATAACTTCCCGAAGTGGACCTGGCGTGCGCAAAGCGACGCGGGTAAGATGTGATGCCTCTGGAGGACAAACGATGCAGGCTGGTTACCGGGCTGAGGTTGAAACGCGGATGAAGCGGCTGTACGCGCGCTTGTCGGAGAAGGACCGACGGCGGTATGCGGCTGTGGAGGCGGACAAGCTGGGCCATGGCGGTTTCGAATATATTGCGAAACTGTTTGAAATGGACCCGAAAACAATTAGACAAGGGCTAAAGGACCTGGAAGAAGAGCTGGATCCGGTTGGAGAGCGGATCCGAAAAAAAGGGGCGTAAATCCAGGTTAACGGACCATCCGGAGTGGAACGCGGTATTTCTAGATGTGGTGCGAGAGCATACGGCGGGTAATCCACAACACGGCATCATCTGGACGGATCTGAAGCCACGCGAAATCGCACAGGCGATGACGCAGCAAGTAGGCGAACGGGTGAGCGTGCGAACGGTCCGGCAGCTGCTAAAGCGCAACGGTTTTTCCCGGCGGCAATCACAGAAAAAGAAGTCGTTCAAGTCCCACGCACAACGCGACGTACAATTTCAGCGTATTACGCAACTCAAGGCGGAATATCTCGAAGACGACCAGCCTGTCCTCAGCATCGATACGAAGAAGAAGGAGATGCTGGGCAATTTCTATCGCGACGGCAAGCTCTACACGCGCGAGCAGCTTGAAGTCCTCGACCATGATTTTCCGAGCTACAGCGAAGGCAAGGTCATCCCGCATGGGCTGTACGACATCGGGCTGAACAAGGCACATGTGAACATCGGGGTGAGCCGTGACACGACGCAGTTTGCCTGCGACAGCGTAGCGCACTGGTGGGAAAAACAGGGTCGCGCCGATTATCCCCAAGCCACACGGTTACTGCTACTGTGCGATGGCGGAGGTAGCAACCCAAGTGATTCGTGGCTTTTCAAAGCGGATCTGCAAGATCTGGCAGACCGGCTCGGACTGGAAATCCGGGTGGCCCACTACGCCCCATACTGCTCGAAACATAATCCGATCGAGCACCGCGTGTTTCCACACATTACGCGAGCCTGTGCTGGCGTAGTCTTCAGCAGCGTTAGTCTGGTTCGTGAACTGATCGAAAAAGCCTGCACAAAAACCGGACTGAAAGTTACTGCTGACATTCTTGACGGAGTCTATGAAGCCGGACGGACAGTCACTCGTTGCGTCCGTGCTTCACTGAACATCGAGTACGACTCAACCTTGCCTGCGTGGAACTACAGCATCCGCTCACGGAACGCCGCATAGCGGGAAGTTATTTCGAGCACGTTCCTTAGCGATAGAGCGGCGCGCATGGCTGACCGAGTCGTAGGCTTTCAGGTAGACCTCCTCGTATTTGACGCTGCGCCAAAGGCGTTCGACGAACACGTTATCGCGCCAACTGCCCTTGCCGTCCATCGACAGTTGGATGCCGCGGTCCAGCACGGCGTCTGTGAACTCCGTGGCGGTGAACTGGCTGCCCTGGTCGGTGTTGACGATCTCCGGCGCGCCGTACTTGGCAAAGGCCTCCTCGATTGCCTCGACGGCATGACAGCTCTCCAGCGTGATCGCCACCCGGTAGGCCAGCACCCGGCGGCTGGCCCAGTCCACCACTGCCGTCAGGTACACAAAGCCCCGTGCCATCGGAATGTAGGTCGTGTCCAGAGCCCACACCTGGTTGGCCCGGTCGATCTTCCGGTCGCGCAGCAGGTACGGCCAGATCTTGTGCGCCGCGTGCTTGCGGCTCGTGTTCGGCCGGCGATACAGCGCCTCAATGCCCATGCGCTTCATCAGCGTGCCCACGTGCCGGCGACCGACCTGGATGCCTTCCCGGCGCAGCAGGCGCGCCAGCATGCGAGCCCCCGCGAAGGGATGTTCCAGATGCAGTTCGTCGATGCGGCGCATCAGCTTCAGATCTGCCTCGCTGACCGGTTGCGGCTGGTAGTACGCGCTGGACCGGGCGATGCCCACCAGCTTGACCTGCCGGCTCACCGGCAGCGCGTGCTCGCGGTCGATCATCGCTTTGCGCTCAGCAGGCCGGCCTTGCTGAGCGCGCCGGACAAAAAATCGTTCTCCAGCGCCAACTGGCCGATCTTGGCGTGCAGCACCTTCAAATCCACCGGCGGCTCGCCCCCACTTTCCTTGCCACCGCCGAACAGGCCCGCGGCATGCTCCACCAACTGCTGCTTCCACGCTGTGATCTGGCTGGGGTGCACGTCGTACTGCTGGGCCAGCTCCGCCAGCGTCTTTTCGCCCTTGAGGGCCGCCAGGGCTACCTTCGCCTTCAACCCCGCCGAGTGGGTTCGCCTGCTTCGTTTCGTCATCTTCTGAGGTCCTTTCTGCCCGCCATTATGGCCGGCTCAGACCCCAGCTCTTCCATTTATCCGACTGTCCGAATTTCCGGCGCCACCTCTCCGCCAGCGAATAGGATTCGCGAACATCATAACTGGAAGGATTACGGGAGCATTTCGACCGAAGAATCTTGTTCAGCCGCCGCAACCTAGCGGCGCGGCCACAATGGCTGAAAGTGGCCGGGTGTATGAAGGATATGCACAAGCCGGCCTTGCTGACCAACAACCGGATGCACTGTGAGCTGCCCGCTCGCATTGACCGCAATGGCCTGGATGCGTATGCCAAGGCTGCGCGCGAGCCCCCACCCGGCCTCGTACATGTCGATGTCGCCATCCCTATCGGCCAGGCCCCTACGAAATAGCTCGCCCCGCAACCACTGCGCCTGTGCCTGGAGTTCGCTCGTCTGCTCCGTTGCCATCGCAGGCTCTCGCCTTATGTTGCGGCTGAGCTGAAGAGCTGTGTCTAGCAGGCAATTATTCTGCAGCCCGCTGGCCATCCCCATCTCAGCGTTTGATTGCGCCAGAAACTGTTCAAGACTGATGAGCAGGGGCCCCGAATTGAATTCGCCCAAGGATGGGGAACGGGCACCTGAGCCGGCGAGGCACCCGCCAGGGGGGGTCGTGCAGGCCGCTCAGCACGTCCGGTGCGCGCGGGGGGAGGGGGGCCCAGTTGCTGCGAACAGCATGGCCAGGATCGGGGGCCGGGTGTGTCACGGCAGGCGCGCTCCGCGTGGCACCGTGCGGCCCGTAGGGTTGCCCGGTGTCCAGGTCGGAGCTGCGTGCTTGATCCGCGGCTGCGCCGCGATACGGCTGGTTCATCGGGCCGCCAGGCCTCTCGTCGGCAATGGATGGTTCCGCATAGAGATCGAAGGACAGGATCATCTCGATGCCCTGCGGGGGCGCCACGCGGGCTGCCGCGTCGCGCAGGTCCTGCTCCAGCGTCCCGCGCGGCACCGCATCAGGCGACAGTTGGCGCAGCCTTTCGTAGGTCCGGTGACTCTTCTCCTTGGCCTTCAGGCTATCACGGGTGTGGAACTGGATTTCCCAGTCGGCGTCTTCGCCCTCAACGCGGGTGCGCACGTTCACATTCAGGCCAGCATAGCCGGTGCCCTCCCGGGTAAAGCTGTTGTTCACGCGCATGACCGTCATGCCGGCCCTTTGCAGACTGGTCAGGATCCTCCGGGCGTCCATGGCAAATCTCTCTGCACCGAGGATCACCTCATAGCGCAGACCATCGCGTACCCGCCTGGCGGCCTCCTGCGGTGTTTGCAGGCCCTGCTCGCGCTGTATCCGGGCAAGCTTCTCTTCAATGCTTTTCTTCTTCTTAAAGATAAACCTGCGCCAGCCGCCACCGTCCATGTCCGCGCGCAACTTCGCGCCGTGGTGCTCCAGCGCCTGCTGCAGCACAGGCCAGACCGCACCCTCGAGACGTTCAGCCTGGCTTCTGATCTGCTGGGCCAGTTGCGCAAGGGGGGCAGGCACGCGCGGCGTGGCTGACGCCTGGGGCCGCGGCTGCACCTTCAATACCGTTTCCGGCTCCCAGTCCACGATATCTTCCACCCCCGCAGGAACGGGTAATGCACGGAAGGCCTCGCGCGCTGGCCCGAGCAACTTCCAGATCTCGTCGCCGGAGGCGCCATCGAATCCACGTCGTTGCGCCTGCTTGTACAGGTCGTGGTACTTCTCCTTGCATCTGAACGTTTGCTCTGTATGAAACTGGATTTCCCATGCGATGCCGTTTGGCTCCTTCAGCGTGACGCTCACCGCCTGGAAAGGGCTGCGGCCCCGCAGGAAGTGATTCGTGCGCCGGATCAGAGTATGCGCCTTCGCGAGCTGCGCCATGATCTGGCGATAGTCCCCCATAAACGTATCCGCGGGCAGCACCACACTGTAGCGCAGCGCATCGTTGACCAGCGCGCTGGCCTGGGCCAGGGTCCGGGGCGGCACTCCACCAATCAGCCGGGCCAGCTTGTCCTGCAGCGAGCGCGGCGACTTCAGCCTGTTCTTCTGTTCGCCCGCCAGACCCGCCCGCGCGTGTCCGGCACTGCACCCGTTCACGATGTCCTGCAGCCTCATCGTGATCCCCGGCTCGGCCAAACGGGCCCGTTCATTGAGCGCCAGCGCCTCTTGCTCAAGCGCCTCCCGGGAAACCTCCTGCGCCCGTTCGGCCGGCGTAGCCGGTACGCTGAGCAGCTCCGCCTGCTGCAGCGCCCGGACGGCGTCCTGCATGACACCCGCTGCCATCGTTGGCATCTGCCGCAGCGCAGCGTCTGCCCACTGTGGATCGAAGCGCCCGTGCCGTATTTCCGCCAACGTCGGCTTGCTGTACGGTACCCGACGCAGACGGTCGGGATACCGGCGTTCAGCCATTTCGCAACTCTCGATCACGCTTGTAAAGAGATCGGTGCCCGTGTCCGACTTCAGCGCGTCGGTGCCCACCTTTATGGCTATCGTAAACAGGTTGCGCATGGACAGCTCCGGCTCGCCCGGCACCAGCCCCGGCTGCCCCTCGGGGAACGCCGTACGCGACAGACGGCACACCGGGTAGTTGTCCAGCACCGCGTGCACACGCCCGGCCGTGTCGTCTGCCTGCTCATAGGCGCTCGCAAGTGCGGGGAACCCCTGCGCCAGCGCGGACGGAAGCTGCGGTGCCTGGACGCTGTCCCTGCCCAGCTGCATACACAGCTCATACAGCAGTTTCGCCGCCTCGCACGCTTGCGGCTCATGGGCTCGGTCAATCGCCTCATGCGCCTGCACCTGCAACTGCTGCAGCGCTGGTGCATCCTTGTCCCCCTGCAGCCGCCTGCGCAGTCCGTTGCGCAAATCACGCGCCACGCCGTCGTAGGTGCCGAACATCATGTTTCGCGCCATGGCCTCGCGCAGCTCATCGGGCTGCGCGAGAAAGCGCATGGCGAGCGTGGCGGCTTTACCCAGCAACGCGCCCCCCCGCTGCTCGGCCATAATTTCGCGCGCCCGTCCCGCCTGGTAGCGGCCCCGTTCATCGATGGCCGGATGCGCAGTCTTGGGCGGCTTGAACGAGCGCTCCTCGCCCCGTCGCGCCTGGCGCGACTGCATGACGCGACCGATGTGGCCCACGAGAGCCGGATAGCCCGCATAGACGAACGCATCGTCCCCGTCCGTGTCCATGCTCCGCTTGCGCAGCTCCGCAATCGGGATTGCCCCAAGCCGCCCAGGCAGCAGCACGTCCTTGACTCGCAGGCTGCCCGTGCTGAACATCTGCTGCGGCAGCGTGTCGCGCTCGCGCCGGCTCTTCCAGCGCGACAGCGTCTTCAGGTCCTCCCGCGAACAGGCCAGGTGCAGCCCCTGGTGGTCCGGATCCGGCGACCAGTAGCCCGGCGGCGGGATGATCAGCATGCCCTTGCTGTGCAACATGTCGGCGCCAGTGCCCGAATCCTCATCGAATCCCGTATAGCTGTACTGGATGGCGAAGCACTGGTCCAGAAACTGGGCCGTCACGTCCTCCTGATCGGGCGTAACGACCTGCGCGGCCGCAATGGGCAACAGGTTCTCCTTATCGTACGGCGGTTTGCCCACCAGCACATCGCCCTGCAACTGCGCAAAGCCCGGCAGCGGAATCGTCGGCAGATACAGCCTGTCGTCAGCCGAGGGGACCGCGCGGATGCGCCGCCCCTGGTAGCCGCCGCTGACGGCCAGTTGGTACAGCGTCAGGCAGTCCACCGCCTGCGATGCGTGCCGGTCCACCCCGTTCAGCCTGCGCTGCATCACCTCGCGCGCTTCGTCAAGCGCCGCCTCATCCCGCGGGAAATGCATCAGGGCCTGCGGTGGCAGCGTGTTAAATCCCGGCTGCTGCCCATCCACCAGCTTTTGCTGTGCCTCGTCGCCCCGTGCCTCCCTGACTGCCTCCCATGCCTCGATATGTTCGCGCACCACCGGAATGCGCATCGCCACGTCCCATCTCAGAAACCCGCAGCCGTCATTTGGACAGAGCGCGATGCGCTCGTGGTGTGGCCCTTGAAGCCTGAAGGGGTGCTGCGGCCCGGCCACGTCCTCAAACCAGCCCAGCCGCAACGTGCCCTCCACCACATGGTCAGGTGGCACCATCTCCATGAGCGCGCGTTGCATGCGCGACCAGTCCTCGCGCTGCGGCGCCAGCTTCTGCGCCAGTTCCATGAAGGCGCTGCCTGGGGCACTGTCGGCATACCGCACTGCCGGCAGCACCGAAGCAGACGCGCTGCGGCCGGCGGCGATGTCCCGGGCTGACTTCCGCCGCCCCCGTGTCAGGCGGCTGCCGCCAAACATGTCGAAGCGCCAAGGCTCGTCTTTGTACTGGAACGTGCGCGCGAGCATGAAGGCGCTTAACTCCCCAGGCAGCCGCACCTCGACCAGCGGCTGACCGGTCAGGCGTGAATAAAACGAATACGCAGGCTCCGCCCCGTCGGACGACGCGGCGGGCTCCAGCTCCCGTCCCCGCAAGTCGACCGTGACATGCGTGGTGTCGCCCCCACTCGGTTCGGGTGGTACGACGTTTCCCACCACTGTGCGCAGGCTCTCGTGGCGCGCTGCCAGATCGAACCGGCGAGGAGGGTAACGCGTCGTGAGGGCCTCCAGATGCGCCGCGCTGGCCAGCCGCAGATCCAGCGCGTCCAGGATCGCATCATCCGCCTCGATCTGCGCAATCAAGTTCCAGCTCTTTTCCTGCAGATCCGTCTCGATGAGCGGGCGCGTCCTGTCCAGCGTCTGTCGCACCCACTGCTTCAGAGTCTCCTGGTGCGTCTTCACCGACTCGCGTTCGCCGCTGATGTAGCGCGGCTTCCACTGGTGGGCCACCACGCTGTATGCCTTGAGCACCTGATACAGTGACAGGGCCGGACAGCGCGTGCCGCATGCTTCGTCGCCGTCCTTCAGGCGCAGCCCGGCACGGGTGCCTGCCCCCCCCGGGCTTGGCGCAGATACGCGTCGATCTTGTGTTCTACGACTGGCTTCAGCGCGTCGAACGTCTGCAGGGCGCGCACCCGGTGGCGCGGCAACTGCGGGCTGCGCGCCAGCGGCAGCAGCCCCATGCACAGGGTGCCTACACTTTCCAGCGGTTCTTCGCGCAGCCGTCCTTCGAGACACAGCGTCATGACACGCTCCAGCGCCGGCGTTGCGAGCAGCCGCAGCGCGTCGTGCATCCGCAGCTGGGCGAAAGCCTTGAGCAGCATACCCACATGGCGGCCCTCGGCGCTGTCGAAGCGTTCCGGATACAACTCCAGGTGCACCGCTACCCCCGTCAGTACATCGCGTGCGAGAATGGCGTCCCCGTCTTCGTCCCGGCCGAGCCGCGCCAGCGCGTTGGCAATCTGGCCGGTCTGGCTGAATTCGAACGCGCTCCACTCGAGCGGAGCCCAGCCCAGGCGTGCCGCCAGACACCACGCCGCTTCATGCAGGCCGCTTTCTTGCGGCCATCGGGACAGTGCGTGGAGGGTGCTGGCCACCTCCTGCGCGTCCATCGACTGGCGCAGCCGCGCATCGCCCTCAGCCTCCGAGGTCAGACGATCGGCAAGCGCCAGCGCCGCGGCGCTTGCCTCGTCCGCGTCCGGCCACTTCGAAAGCGCGTTCAGGGCGTTGGACACATGTTTCGCCTCCATCGACTGGCACAGCTGGGGTTCCGAGCTAACGCGCTCGGCCAGCCGCAGCGCCGCCTTACGAGCCTCTTCCTTGTCCGGCCACTTCGAAAGCGCATTGAGCGCGGTGGCCACCTCCCGCGCATCCATCGACTGGCGCAGCCGCGCATTGCCCTCAGCCTCCGAGGTCAGACGATCGGCAAGCGCCAGCGCCGCGGCGCTGGCCTCGTCCGCGTCCGGCCACTTCGAAAACGCGTTCAGGGCATTGGCCACGGCCAGCGCCTCCATCGACTGGCGCAGCCGCGGGTCCGATGCGAGGCGACCGGCCAGCCGCAGCGCCGCGTCGCGGGCCTCGACCTCGCCCGGCCACTTCGAAAGCGCGTTCAGGGCGTTGGCCACATGTTGCATCTTCATCGACTGGCACAGCTTGGGTTCCGAGCTAACGCGCTCGGCCAGCCGCAGCGCGGCGTCGCGGGCCTTGGCCTGGTCCGGCCACTTCGAGAGCGCGTTCAGGGCGTTGGCCACTGCCTGCGCCTCCATCGACTGGCACAGCTGGGGTTCCGAGCTAACGCGCTCGGCCAGCCGCAGCGCCGCCTTACGAGCCTCTTCCTTGTCCGACCACTTCGAGAGCGCGTTCAGGGCATTGGACACATGTTTCGCCTCCATCGACTGGCACAGCTGGGGTTCCGAGCTAACGCGCTCGGCCAGCCGCAGCGCCGCCTTACGAGCCTCTTCCTTGTCCGGCCACTTCGAGAGCGCGTTCAGGGCATTGGACACATGTTTCGCCTCCATCGACTGGCACAGCTTGGGTTCCGAGCTAACGCGCTCGGCCAGCCGCAGCGCGGCGTCGCGGGCCTTGGCCTGGTCCGGCCACTTCGAGAGCGCATTGAGCGCGTTGGCCACGGCCCGCGCCTCCATCGACTGGCACAGCTGGGGTTCCGAGCTAACGCGCTCGGCCAGCCGCAGCGCCGCCTTACGAGCCTCTTCCTGGTCCGGCCACTTCGAAAGCGCATTGAGCGCGTTGGTCACCTCCCGCGCCTCCATCGACTGGCGCAGCCGCGCATCGCCCTCAGCCTCCGAGGTCAGACGATCGGCAAGCGCCAGCGCCGCGGCGCTGGCCTCGTCCGCGTCCGGCCACTTCGAAAACGCGTTCAGGGCGTTGGCCACTGCCTGCGCCTCCATCGACTGGCACAGCTGGGGTTCCGAGCTAACGCGCTCGGCCAGCCGCAGCGCGGCGTCGCGGGCCTTGGCCTGGTCCGGCCACTTCGAGAGCGCGTTCAGGGCATTGGACACATGTTTCGCCTCCATCGACTGGCACAGCTGGGGTTCCGAGCTAACGCGCTCGGCCAGCCGCAGCGCCGCCTTACGAGCCTCTTCCTGGTCCGACCACTTCGAGAGCGCATTGAGCGCGTTGGCCACTGCCTGCGCCTCCATCGACTGGCACAGCTGGGGTTCCGAGCTAACGCGCTCGGCCAGCCGCAGCGCCGCCTTACGAGCCTCTTCCTTGTCCGGCCACTTCGAGAGCGCGTTCAGGGCATTGGACACATGTTTCGCCTCCATCGACTGGCACAGCTTGGGTTCCGAGCTAACGCGCTCGGCCAGCCGCAGCGCGGCGTCGCGGGCCTTGGCCTGGTCCGGCCACTTCGAGAGCGCATTGAGCGCGTTGGCCACGGCCCGCGCCTCCATCGACTGGCACAGCTGGGGTTCCGATGTGAGGCGCCGGGCCAGGCACCGTACCGCCTCGCTGGCCCGATGCGACGCCGGCCACTTTGAGAATGCATTGAGCGCGTTGGCAACATGCTGCCCGTCCATCCGCTGGCGCAGCTTTGCGTCCGATGTCACGCGTTCGGCCAGCCGCAGCGCCGCCTGACGCGCATCGGCTTCGTCAGGCCACTTCGAGAGAGCGTTGAGCGCGTTGGCCACCGCCTGCGCATTCATCGACTCGCGCAGCGGCGCGTCTGCCGCAACGTGCCTGGCCAGCTCCAGTGCGTTCTCCCCGACCCTGCCATCGTCCGACCACTTGCTCAGGGCATTGAGCAGATTTGACATATCCTGTGCGTTCAGCGTCGGGATCAGACCACGCAATCGAAGATGCCTGACAAGACCGGACACCGCATCGCAGCACGCCGGGCGCTCCGGCGCCTTGGACAGCGCATTGCACAGCATGGCGGCTTGCCGTCCGTTCAGCCTGTGCAGCGCGCCCGGCCTCAGCAGTTCGGTCGCGATGCTTCGCAGCGCTAGCCGGCAGATCTCGCTGTCGGCATGCTTGCTAAGCTTGTTGGCGAAATGCACGTAGCTTGCAGCCGGCGCGCCCCGGCACCAGTCGGTGTCCACAAGATAGTGCGCCGCCAGTTCAACCGCCTCGCGAACGTCGTTGGCCCCCGCAGGCGGTATGTTCCTGACCTTGTTCCTGACCTGCAGTTTCTGCAAATACAAGTCCAGGAAGTGCAGGTTGTCGCCGGCATAGTCTGGGCGCAGAAAGACCAGTGCCTGCCCGTAGCCGTTGCGCTGTGCCAGCACGTTCTCCCTTGCCATCCGGATGGCAAGTTCAGGGAAATCGGCATCCTTCGCGTTGCCGGAAAGCACTTGCTGCTGCGCATACCGTTGGTTCCTGAGCTGCCGGCCGAACTCGTGTTCAGGATACGTCAGGACTCTCCCCAGATTCCGGCTGCGGCGCTGTGGTTCGCTCGGCTCGATGCGCATCCTCGAGTGGTGCCTTTCATCCAGCGCTTCAATCGCATCGCGGGCCGGTCGCTTGCGCGATGGCGCCGCCGCGGCGATCTGATACCTCTCCATCCCGCTTGCAGCAAGGGTTGACCGCAGCTGCTGGTCCGGCAGGTTGCGCGTGCTGGGCGGCCACGACGACTGGGCCCTGCGGGGTGCATCGTCCGCTGCTCGGTCTGACACAGGCCTCCCGCTACTCGGCAAAGCGCGCAACGGATGTCCGGCAGTATCCTCGTCCCCCTGTGGCCGTGAAGCGAATGCCCTTTGCCATTGAGGTCCGGAATAAGGCTGCATCCTGCGCTGCTGGCGACGCGCTGCCAGGTCTTCCCGCCGCGGCAACGTGTCAAGGACCGTGTCTGTCCTCCGGGACGCAGGTTCGGGCCGCGAAGTCGGGGACTGTCCGGGTGCAGCCTCGTCAATCTTCTGATCGCCACCAGCGTCCGGACTCGCCGGGCTGCCAATTCTCATAGCTATGCCCCTTCTCCAGTAGTTACCTGGCAGGCTGTTAAAATAGCTCCGGCCGTTGTCATCGGATCGGGCGGGTAGACCGTTGAAACAAGAGGCCTATGTCGGGATAGTGGAATCAGGACGAGTAAGCCCCAACTCAACAGCCATTACGGGGGGACAATCCGGACTCTTGAGGAAACAAGACGGGCGCATCTCATGCTGGCGGTGTCGATCAAGAGCGGAGATGGACAAGCACAGCTGGGATATCGCATTGGAGTGTTTGGCATCTTGCCAGCGTCATACTGAGGGCATCGCGACGACGCTGCAAGATGCCATCGGTGGACGTCGTTTTGGCACGCAGGCAAGAAGGTGTCCTGATTCTCGATAACCTGAGGGTGAATCACAGCAAGCCGTCACCTCGCATGCACCGGCTCGCACCGAACTGCAACTTCAAGGCTTTGTCGTGGGTCTGCACAGTGTTCAGAGACAGCCGAGCGTATTCGATGTTACTTTCAGCATCATTCGGTGAAAAATTCGACCGCTTTACCAGTGCCTCGACGGCGCTGTACAGGCACTTCTCTTGTCGTGTTATGTTGCAACAACTCAGCAAGGCGTGCGCTTGCTCTGCCGTGCCCGGGGTCTGGCAGGGTCGCCAGTATAGGGGTCTTCCTCCAAATGAAAGTTGTTCCCAACGCCGATCGTTCGCACCACCGCCGGCTGGTCAGCGTCGGCAAACATGGCAAACTCCTTCGCCATCTCTCGATCAGATGACAAGTAGTGGTGTTCGCCCGAAGCAGTCACACCAGAGCTACTGAAATTCATCAGGAAATTTGCGCTTCCGCCATCTGTGGCTCCACTCCCTTTACGCTCGTTCACGAAGCCATTTCTGCGAAGAGATGACACGTGTTCGCGCTTGGTTCCATGCCAAAGAACGCTCTCCTGATAGACCCGTTTGGCAAATGGCACCAGACCATTCAAGGTCTCATTTGAATATGGTGATCGCGAAGATCCAGGCTTAGCTCATTTCTTTATACAGAACGCCAACTGCTCACTCCCGAAGCGCCTGTAAAATTTGAGCGGCGATCGTGACCTGCTGCAAGCCAGTCCAGATGGTTTTTACCCCCGGTTCGCCATCGCCCTTGCGGCCTAAGAAGCCGCCAAGTTGTGCAATCAAGCGCAGTACCTCATTGAGCCGTGGAGGCCGATCGGGAACGCGCTTTTTCGTCAGCAAGTAAGCGCCGCGGATTTCGTCTGGATCGAAGAACAAAGCAGCATCAAGATCCGGACAGGTCCTTCCCATCCGCATCAAGTGTGCAATGCGCCAAGCCACGATCATGAACAGCGCCAGCGCACGCTCAAGACGATCGACGACAGACAGTTGCAGTGCTTCGACTCGGCACCCATTCTTGAGCACGTTGAAGAAGATTTCGATCTCCCATCGTGCACGATACCAGTCAATCAAAGTAAGTAGCTGCGGCAGCTCTGTTGCCTGCCGGTTGGTCAGCAACCGCCACTCTACCGGCTTCACACCTTTGGGTGCGTCGATCTCCCGGGCCATCAGGCACGTCACGCCGATCGCGCCAGCCTTACCAGCCGGCAAGTCCACGCGCTGCGCACAGATCTCCTGCATTACCGGCCGTGCCTTCTGTCCCGGACGAGCGGCCAAGGTGAACTGGATCTCGCCTACCACCTCCCCAGCGGCTACCGTTTGCCAGAGCTTCTCGCCGCCAGCAAGACTGCGGTCGTGTTTGGCACGAATCAGCCAATCCGCCGGTGTGCCAAGTTCGTGAGCGCATCGCATCAAGGCCAGGATATCGGCCTCCCGGTCCGCCACATACACCAGACGAGTATGTGGCAAGTGCGGTGCAATTTCCGAGATCCGCTCGTAACCTTCTATCCAGCGCAGACTTTCCTTCGGCCCCGCCCTTCGTCCCGCTTCATCTCGCTCGGACCGAGCCCACATCCAGGCATCGAGCACACCCAGCGGCTCGCGATTGGGCGTCACCGCATACGTCGGATGCAAGTAGATCCCCCGCCGCGCCTCATAGTTCAGCTCGCCCAGGCCTTCTATTTCCTGACCGTTGAAATCCAACTCTGTAGAGTCCTGCAGGCACAGCACCACTTCGTGCTCGCCCATGCGCTGCTGCGTGCGCTGCCAGTGGGGCTCTAGAATCCCGCGCCACTCGATCTCCTCATTCTCGAGAAATCGATAAGCGCGCATGGTCTCAGCCCAGCCATTGCACGCGCCAGGAATGCTCGCTGTCGGGTTCGCAGCAAATCGCGTCACCAGCGTCTTCGCACGTTCATTGCGTCTCGCATCCCCCAAGTCCAGTCCCTCCAACTCTTCATGGCCCCAACCCGCTGACTTTGCCTTCATGCGTCCACTGAAAACGCGCTAGTAAACGCCTTTGCGACGCAGTTAACAAGCCCCTCTGCTATGTCATTGAACGTAAACGGTTTTTTCAAGCCGCAGGCCGGCCGCGTTTTGTATAAGGGCATGGCCGTTAGGTAGGCCGTATGGCTTGTGGCGGTCACCACGGGTGCTGACAGCACAGATAAGGCATGGCGGAAGTTCTGGAAGCCGGCTTCCTTGGCGGCCAGGTTCAGAGCCAAGCTATGGGAAATCTCGTGCTCGCGCTTGATCTCGATGCCCAAGCGCTTGATTCCAGCAATCGTAGAGGGAGGGGTAAAACGACGACTCATGACGATCTCCAGCCCGGATTCAAGCGTCACCCGTCAACCGCTCAGCCGCTCAGCCCAGGGCCAAAAGATAGCCATGGATAGAAAATTCATGATGACTGCAGTGCCGTTTCCAGCTTTGCAATGACGGGTAGCATGCGCCTGCGTAGCGCCTCTGTATTATAGCACTACAGGATATTCAACCGTCGATAGCGAAGCGTAACTGTGTGAAGGTTATGTTAGCCATCCGCATTTAACCTTCCCACACGGTCTCCCTTACTCCATGCGTTTCACCGCTGTCGGTCCTTCGATACCCGACGAACTCCTAGTTGCAAGAGATGCGGGCAAAGTCCTATTCTTCTGCGGTGCCGGCGTCTCAAGAGCGTCAGCAAATCTGCCCGATTTCAATACGCTGGCGAAGCTTGTAATGCAAAGCCTCGGAGTCATAGATACCAGCCCGGCAAAACGTGTCTTCGAGGCCGCAGATCGGCTCAACAAGGAGACGGCAGGGGCCAACGTCGGGGGCCTCGTTGCAGCGGATCGACTGTTTAAAGTGGACCCACGATTTGAGACAGTGATCAGGCGGTAGATTAAGCTGTCGTCCTTGAAGGGGTGATGGCGAATGAGTGAAGGTAAGAAGCGCAAGGTACACACGGCGGAATTCAAGGCCAAGGTTGGTCTGGAGGCGGTGCGCGGGGTGAAGACGATCAGCGAGATTGCGCAGACATACGGCGTGCATCCGGTGTTGGTCGGGCAATGGAAGAAAGAGATTCTTGAGCGGGCCGGCGCCCTGTTCGAAACCAAGCGTGGCCCGAAGCCGGCCGAGGACAAGAGCGGCGAGGATCGCCTGTACGGCGAGATCGGGCGGCTGAAGATGGAAGTGGACTGGCTTAAAAAAAGGGCTCGTCGGCGGAATCTGTGGGTGAAAGCGGATGTGCGGCTAGCCGAGTGAAGCCCGATTCAGGTACTGATAGAGCTTGCGACAGGTTGCATCAAAGGAATTTTGTGCGGACTCGGAGATAACTGGCCAGATGAGAGGGCCGCCGTCTTCCTCGATGAGCTTGTCCAGGAGGGTTGCCACAGGGAGGGTAAGGAGATCGGGATCTTCATGGCGTCGTCGGATCATTTCGCCACCGAGCATCCAGATGTGATCGCGGTGCCGAAGCAATGTCTTGCGTGCGTATCCCAAGGTTGGGAGATGCTCAAGGAAAGGCGTGAGTATTGCTACGATTTCCTCTCCAGTCGAGATATCTTCGTCATCGACTCGCCACGAAGCCGGCCAGTTATGCAGGTCTGGAATGTACTGGGTGAGCGTTTGCTGTTCGGTGACAATGGCAGCTTTGCCCTTGCTGGTTTTGAGCATGCTAACCATGTTGCTGACTCGTCTGCTTAACGCTTGTCATCATTTTCCCGGCTTTGTCTATGAAGGTGCGCGGCTGTGCGAGGCAACCCAGTCCATCGAGATCGACGTTCGGCCGCGCAAGGGTTCGAAGCCGGTCTGCTCATGCTGCAACCAGCCTGCGCGGGGTTACGACTCACTCACGGAGCGCCGCTTCGAGTTTATTCCCGTCTGGGGTTTTGCAGTATTCCTGCTCTATACCATGCGGCGCGTCGACTGTCGTGACTGTGGCGTGAAGGTCGAAGCCCTGCCGTGGGCCAATGGCAAGCACACGCTCACCCGCGCTTACATGATCTTCCTGGCGCAGTGGGCACGCAAGCTGTCGTGGAAGGAGACGGCACAAAGCTTCCGCACCAGTTGGGAGAAAGTCTTCAACGCAGTGGAGTGGGTGGTGGACTGGGGCCTGGCCCATCGCGAACTCGGTACGATCCGTGCCTTTGGTGTCGACGAGATCCAGTATGGTCGTGGACACAAGTACCTCACACTGGTCTACCAGATCGAGGCTGGCTGCACGCGTCTACTATGGGTGGGGCAGGAGCGCACGAAAGAAAGCTTCGCGAAGTTCTTTGCCATGATCGGAGAACAGGTATGCGAGAAGGTTGAGTTCGTCTGCTCGGATATGTGGAAGCCCTACCTTGAGATGATAGCGCTGCATTGCCCCAATGCGCTGAACATCCTGGACCGCTTCCACATCGTTGCGAAGATGAATAAGGCTATCGATGAGGTTCGCGCTGAAGAGTCCCGCCGCATGGTCCGCGACGGATACGAGCCGGTGCTCAAGAAGTCCCGCTGGTGCCTGCTCAAACGTCCGGAAAACCTGACCGACAAACAGCGACTGCGCATGCGTGACTTGTTGCAGTACAACCTGCGCACCGTACGCGCCTGGCTGCTCAAAGAGGAATTCCAGCAGCTCTGGGATTACATCTCACCGGACTGGGCCGGAAAATTCCTCGACCAGTGGTGTACGCAGGTGATGCGCTCGCGCATCGAGCCGATGAAGAAGTTCGCCCGCACCGTGCGTGCCCACCGTGAGCTGATCCTCAACTACTTCCGTGCCCGCAAGCAGTTCTCCAGCGGCGGCGTCGAGGGCCTGAACAACAAGGCCAAAGTCACCATGAGAAAATCGTACGGATTCCGAACCTTCAGGGCGACGGAAATCGCGCTATATCATGCACTTGGCAATCTTCCTGAGCCTTCGTCAACCCACACTTTTTCCTGACGAACCATTTTTTTGTGTGCAGGGCAGGTAAAGGCTCACCGTTAATTTGATCGGTGAGCCAGCATTATCTCAATGATGCGGTTGGGTGAAGCGCTCCTCATAGAGGATCGCAAACTGGTTCATGGCAGCCTTCCAGTCATGGGTCGAGCTGCCCCACTTGCCGGTGATGTTGCGCAGCGCCAGCCACAGCAGTTTGGTTGCCGCCTCGTCGCTGGGGAAGTGACCCCGAGTCTTGATGATCTTGCGCAATTGGGCGTTGATGCTCTCAATGGCGTTTGTCGTGTAGATGATCTTGCGGATCGCCGGCGGGAACGCAAAGAACGGAATCACCTGATCCCAGGCGCGCCGCCAGGATGCGACGATCGGTGCGTACCGCTGACCCCATTGCCCTTGCTCGAAGGCCGCCAACTCGGCCAACGCCGCCTCCACGGTGGGCGCTGTGTACACGGGCTTGAGCGCCGCTGCCACGGCTCGGCGCTCCTTCCAACTGGCGTACTCCAGGCTATTGCGGATCAGGTGCACGATGCAGGTCTGCAGCGTCGTGTGGGGAACACCGCGTTCAATGCCTGTTCCATGCCCCGGAGGCCATCGGTGACCGCGATCAGGATGTCCTGCGTGCCGCGGGTCCTCAAGTCATTGAATACTTTCATCCAGAACTTGGCGCCTTCGGTGGTCTCGATCCACAGGCCCAGGATGTCGCGTGTGCCGTCCGGCAGCACGCCCAAAGCCAGGTAGACGGCCTTGTTGCGCACCACGCCGTCCTCGCGCATCTTGACCCGCAGCGCGTCGAAGAACACCACCGGATACATCGCCTCCAGCGGACGGGCCTGCCAGGCGGTCACTTCGTCCATCACCGCATCGGTCACCGAACTGATGAACTCGGGCGAGACCTCGGTGCCGTACTGCTCGGCCAGAAACGCCTGGATCTCGCGCACGGTCATGCCGCGGGCGTACATGGCGATGATCTTGTCGTCGAACCCCGTGAAGCGCCGCTCGTGCTTGGGAATCAGGATCGCTGCCATCGCGGTCGCGCGGGATGTCCACCCGCAGCGGGCCGTCATCGGTCAAGACCGTCTTGGCGCTCTTGCCATTGCGCTGGTTGGCCGTGCCGGCTGGGCGCTCAGCGCCAGCCGGGTAGCCCAGATGATGGCCGAGCTCAGCGCCCAGAGCCCGCTCGATCAGGGCCTTCTTGAACGCCATCGAGGCGTCCTGAACCGCCTCGGCGGTCATCGGGCCCTTTACGAAATGGGCGATTAGGTCCTCGGGGATAGTCGGCAGCTCACGGTCGGCGGCCTGGCTCGTCTTGGTTTTGCGTGGCATACATGCTCCTTGGCGACATGTTATGCCCTAAACACAAAATTTCTGACAGGTCCGAATCTTTACTCAGCAGTCGGAAATATAGGCGACAGAAGGAGCCTGGAAGAATGATCGAACGAGACACGGCTTTTGCCGGACATCCGCGAGCTGCGCCTCGATTCGCTCTTGCAGCTTTTCACCCTTTTGCAGGGGCCGCCTTGCCGCGCCAGTACGTTTGACATGACTCCACACCAATTCGTCCGGATTCAGATCCGGGGCGTAACCCGGCAGGAAATGAAGTGTGAGCTTGCCGCGCGTGGAGTCAACGTACTCGCGCACCAGCGCCTTCTTGTGCGCGGGCAGACTGTCGAGCACCAGATGCACCGGCTTCTTGCGATGCCGCATCATCTTCTTGAGCAATTCGACGAAAAACTCGGCGTTGAGCGCTCCCTTGTAGGTGCAAAACCAGAAGGCTCCCTTCGCATTGACCGCCGACGCCGCGCTGATCGACTGGCGCTGACCGGGGCGCTGCACCACAGGGGTCTGGCCACGTACACCCCAGGTCTTACCATGCACCGTGTCGGCGCGAAAGCCGGACTCGTCCCAGAAGAACACTTCCGCGCCCTGCGCCTTAGCCTGACGGGCAATTGCTGGATAGGTGTCGTGCTGCCAGCGCTCGATCGCTTCGGGGTCGCGTTGGTAGGCCCGTTGCAATGGTTTCTGCGGCGTCAGCCCAAGTTTTGCCAGCAGTGCTCCCACCGCTGTCGTCCCCAGGCGCACACCAAACTTCTTCTCAATCAACTGCGCCACGATTGCGCGTGTCCACAACCCGAAATCAAGCCCGTACTGGCGCGGATCGCGCCCATTGACCCAGCGAAAAACCTGCCGCTCCTGGGCTGGCGTCAGCGTTGGGCCGGCCAGTGGCCGGCGTCGAGCGCAGCGTATTGATACCCACGCCCGGTTTAAGGGCAGCGTTTATCCATTTATAGATCGTGGTGCGATTGAATCCGTAGGAGGCAATCACGTCTGCCGGCCGCTCGCCTTCACGAACCCGCTCAATCGCCATGAGGCGAATCGCCTCCAGCGTCTGATGATCAAATGTCCGTCCGTCTCGCTTCATGCACGATCCGACCGATGCAGGGCCCATGAAGTTCCAAAATTGTCGACTAACTTACCGACCCATGAGTAAAACCTTCGGCCCCCTGTCCGAACAAATGAAGCCACCTCTAACGACAATCCGAAAGAGTTTACAACCCCACCCGCTATGTCATTGACCGTAAACGACTTTTCGCGGCACGCCATGGGTCACGACTTGTGTGTAATGAGGTGCGTCTAGCCACCGTATCATGCGCAACACCCTTGCCGGTGATGACGTTAGCTCAAGTCCGCTCCAGGTGTGATAGACGCCATTCGCGAATCTCCGGTACTACATGAGCAGTGCGGGCCATGTCGTCTACACGTTGATACAACGCGGCACTGTATCCGGGCTGTGAGGTGACAGCCCATTCCAGCCATGTCTTTCCACCTGCATGCCTGATCTGTACTCTTCCAACATCGTCCAATGCGGTTGGATCAAGAACAGGCACCTTGAGTCCCGCGCTAAGCCCAAGGCCGCATGCTTTCGCATAAGCTTCCTTTCTGACCCACATACGGAAGAAACCGCGTTTCGCGGCGCCCGCACTGAAGTTAGCCAGCAGTTGACACTCCTGCCGATCGAATACCGACACTGCGAGCTCGTGAACATTGAACGAATCGACCTCCCGTTCGACATCGATCCCCACCGCACCAAGATTCGAGACAGCAATTAATGCTATTTCGTCGGCATGGGCTAAGCTGAACTCGAGATTGCTGGCTGAAAACTGAGGAGGTAACGATGGCTTACCGTGCGTTCCAATTTCATATTCGTGTTCAAACCGGTTCATCTTCAAATGGTGCGCAAGGATTCGTCGGAGCGCATAGTGACTCACAACGTAGGACGCGCGATCTCGATCGAAATGGAGGGCCGAGGCCCGCTGGCGCTCGCTGGCAGACAACCCGTCCAGGAGGCGGGGTATCGTGTCTGTGTACTCTATAGTTCTTACTACCCAGACAAGTAGCATCTGCCTCCCCCTCGACGACGAAACATGGCCACTCTTAATCCAAGTCGAACAGTAATCGATCGGCCGCCCGCGTAAGGGCTTCATCCATCATCCGTCGAAACTCTGTCTCATCCCATTCGCCTCGCTCGACGCGATGCAATACTGCTTCCCCAATCAGCAAGATTTTCCGCTGGCGGTCAGCGCGACTTTGTTTGTAGGCTTGCCTTCGTGTTTTCTCCGCAGTTCGTCGCGCCTCCTTCAGTTCTTCAAGCTTCTTGTTGGTGGCTGCAATTCTCGTTTTGAGTATGGTCATAGTGATTTACCTTGACTGTCTCTTAGGGGGAGATGCGAGATTCCCAATCTTCCGAGCCACTGAAATAGTCGGTTTAACAGGGTCTCCATGTTCGCGAGGTAAGAATCAAGATTGGAGCATCTGAGCTCATCGAGCCTCGCTGTGAACTGCCTGTGTCGATATCAGTAGACCACCTCCGGCAGCTGGTTTCGAGCCAGTTAGAGATTGTGCCGACGATTCTTGATGAGAGGACTCAATGCTTCGCGAAAAGGATCAACTACAGCGTGTAAACGGTATCAAAAGTACATCGGCTACTGCCCCCGGGTGCAAGTGACAGGAGGCTGACCGGGCTGGCCGAGTTTCAATACTGTATGGCATCCCCTTGCTGGTCGCCAACCGGCTCCATGGCTTGACTTTGCAGCAAGTGGTAATAGTGTCCATCTTTCTTCATGGATAGTTCCGCGTGGGCTCCTTGTTCAACGAGTTTACCGTGATCGAAGACCAAGATTCGATCGACTTTTTGCATGATCGACAATCGGTGCGCTACGATGATTGTGGTTCGATCGGAAATCAGCTCTTCTATTGCATTCTGAATGAGTGATTCAGACACGCCATCGAGGTTGGACGTTGCCTCATCTAGGACAAGAATCGGAGCGTTGGTCAAAATGGCGCGTGCTAGGGCAATGCGTTGTCGCTCTCCGCCTGATAGCCTCACCCCGCGTTCGCCGACAGGCGTGTTGTAAGCATTAGGTAGCTGGGAAATGAAGTCGTGCGCGTAAGCTTGCTTCGCCGCATGGATGATTTGGGTCATTGTTGCGTTTGGCTTACCATAGGCGATATTTTCCGCCAGTGTACGATGGAAAAGCATCGGTTCCTGTGGGACTAGTGCGATTTGATGCCGAAGGCTCTCTTGTGTGACTTTGGAGATGTCTTGATCGTCAATTAGAATATTTCCATCTTCTAAATCATAATGGCGTTGGAGCAGTTTGATGAACGTACTTTTCCCGCTGCCAGAGCGGCCAACGATGCCGACGCGTTCGCCAGCATGGATGGTTAGTGAGATCCGATCATAGATTGATCGTGGTTGACCGGGATAGCGGAAACTCACTGCTTTAAAATCAATTTGGCCACGAGAGATAGAAATCGATGGCGCGTCAAGCGAATCTTTGGGATCCAGCGGCGAGCTCACGAGGCCAGCGAATTCTTCCATCTCACCGACTGCACGTTGCAGGATACGAGCGTGCAAACCGATATCGCGCAGATGGCTATGAATCAGCGCATGGGTGGTCATCACATAGGCCAAGCCGCCAACAGTTACGAGACCACGTTGCCACTGCGATAGGCTCACATAGAGCACAACGGCATTCAAGGCCACCACTATTAGATTCTGGATCGAGCCAGAATTGACGCTACGATCCCACGCCTCAACGGTTCGTTGCCTCCATAGCTCAGTAGCTTGCGCGATGGAGGTATCCTCTCGCAGTTCGGCCCCGAACGATTTCACGATCGCATTGCCGGCGATAGCATCTGCGATGCGCCCACTAAGTTCGGAGTCTACTGTGCTCGCTTGCTGGGCTGCAGGAATGACATAGCACGAAGTTAAATATAGGCTGACTGATACGAATAGAAAAACTCCAATCATTGTTATTAGTCCAATAATTGGCCAATTGATACTTAGTAACACTGTGGCAATGAGTAACACCATGAAGGTAGGTGTGGCTTCAACGAGAATTATTTCGTTTATACTATCAATCGCCCATGTACCTCGAGTGATCTTACGAATAGTCTCGCCGAGCAGATTGCTACTGTGCCAGTCGGTAGAAAGTCTTTGTACATGCCAGAAAGCACGCTGAGTCATATCCTGGATGACAGAGGAGGTTAGCCGATTCACCGTTCTAAGGATTAGATCGCGGATCGTCAGATGAATGACACCTAGAGCAACAATAGCTAATAGGATATTGAATGGGGAGCTATGTTCATGAGAAGTTGTTGTGATGGCATTGATCATGTTGCCAGTAAAGACCGGCAGCATGACCTCTATCGCCGTAATCCCTAGCATGCTAACTAGTATAAATGCGATCGATAGCGGATGGCGCTGCCAGTACTCGAAGCTCAGACGGAGAATTCTCAACATGGGTTCGGGAGCGTCCATGAGGTGCTTGTCCAGAAGCGAATATCGGTTGAGCTGGATAAGCATGGGGTTACTTGTTGTTGTCACATGGAATATTGCACCCATATGTTAGGCTCGACGTAGACTGCGTAATCCTGCTCGATGGATACGGAAACCGGCGCTAGCGCCCCATCTACCTCAATCATTCCTGATTGCTCAAATGGAATGCCTGTCCATTGTGACCATTCCGATATCGATCCAACGATGGTCATCGAGTACGGGGCCACCTTCACTATTTTTCCTCCAGAATTGATATGTGTTCTCAGCCACGAATCCGCAGGTGCTCCGTCACTTCTTTTTAAATTAATGTAGTCTCGCATTGATATCGTCTTGTTCAAATGCTTTTGACTTGGCCTGACTGGAATAAAGATGTCGAAGAATCCAAGATTTCTTGCGCATGTCTTGAGCGCACCCAACATCTTCAGTGCATTCCCAATACCCCGTGCTTCTGGCCGTAAGGTAACTTCAAGTGCTCCCATTGTTGTCGGTGCTCGCCCTATCAGCTTGTCTTCGTGGGCCCAGCGAATCATTTGGTCCCATCCACCATCAGGTAACTCCGTACGGCCGTTTCTTCCAAAGAAAAATGGTATACCGAATGCGCGACCAACCACATTTCCGTCTATCACTCCGGCAAAAGCGTAATCCAAATAGCCTAGGAATACGGCCTCCCCGAAATATAGTTTGGCTACGGGATCGTGTCGCATGAAATTCGGCCAAACACAATTCAAATCCTCGGATAGGACGTGAGGAATCAAATCCGGCCGGCGATTTAGGGGGATTATTTCCATCAAAACTCTCCTCCAATGGGGTTATCGTTCAGGTGATAATTGGAAAAAATATCTTGCTTCGCATGATTATATCTATCGCCAAATTTCGGAAGCTAGTGTGATGTTGCCGAGCGTATTCTTCGAACCAGAAATTCTGACTTTTCCAAGGTTGTTATCCCTCGATCGATTAGATTTCTCATGCCAGATTCTTTGTCTTCCGCTGCCTGCCTGATTAGCCGCGAGCTGAGGCAGAGGCGTAGGGCTGCTACTTGATCTCCTTGAGTTTCGCCGCAAACCACCGGCTGCCCTATTTCGCAACGTGCCGCAATAATTTTCTGCGTTCTGTCACCAGTGTTTTTCGCTATCCGTTTGTTCATCTGGTTATAAATTAATCGAGTTGACTCCAGTGATAGCGGTTTTGCTTTCCTCCCTCGATGCTTTTCAAGCATGATGAAAGGGAATATTGTTTGAATATGATCCCATGATTCGCAGGTCCCAGATGGATCGCGCCGCAACGCGGGGTTCTTTAGGAAAAGAAAATGTTGAGATTCATCTAACCAAGTTGACACAGCATGTTCGAAAGTTCTAGCGATGTAAGTTACTTGGTCTTCTGGAATGCGAAGAAATGCGCGCAGCTCCGCAAGCGCAGCAGCCCATCTTAAGATGAGTCCAAAGTTGCAAGAATTAGGGAGCGATTGGACTCCAGCCCAATGTTGAGGCCATTCTGCGCGGGAGCTGTTGATGCCGCCCATTGAGGTAAGTGGTCTTTTGATTAATCTACTCGTACTTGATTCGGGTATAAGTAAGACCGAGGAAAATGTCGGGCCGCTCAGGAATTTTGACCCGGTAACAATCACCATGAAGTCCGTCTTGATGTAATTGTTGAGAGTTGTGATGGATATTCTGAATTGAGATGCATCCACGAGGATCTCAATGACATGAGGCCACCTGATTTTCAGAGCGAGGGCTAGAGCTGGACTCGGAGACAATAGGCCAGTTTTTGAGACGTCGGTGAGTGTTATTAGGATTCGATCGTATTTTTGGATTGCGCTCGATACCAGTGACTCCAAGTCATCATCGATTGATTGAGTAGTCCTAGCGCTACAGTCAGAGGCGCGTAATGATATTGACTCGACGTCAATCTTTCCGAAAGGATTGTTTTCTAGGTTGGTTTGAAAAGGCATTTGGCATTCTCCACCCATCAAGGCTGATTTTATGCCACTCCCCGTTTCAGAAGGTTGAACCATCACCGACAGCACCCTTTTCTTTGAACTTCCTACGATTAATTTTGAAGCCAAGATGTGTGAGTCCGTTCCAGATGGGGAAAATACAACCTCAGTCCCTTGATAACTTTCAAGATTGAAAATATCGATGATCTGATTTCTTAGCCTGGCTATTTCTCCGAGATAGACATTATGTGGAGTTTCTCTCATCAAGCACCGATTGATTCGGTGATGTGCATCCCCGGCGGCGAGAAAACCGATTTCTGAAATCGTGGATGCGGTGGCCGAGCCGAAAGGCAATAGGCTGCTGTCAGGTTCGGGGGCGCATCCATATTTATTTCTGAGGGTTAGCGGATCAAGACTGATTCTATAGTCGCCTCCGTATGTCAATAGTCTGGATACGTTTTCTCTATGTGGATACGTTTCCTCAGAGGGGATGGAATTCATATCTGGATCAATCATTTTCGCAATTTTGTCGGTTATTTGTTGATTTATTCAGGTGTAAGGAGATTGATTTTGCAAGGGCGCGTCGATTTTCTCGATCGCTCATTATGCTCACATGATCGCCGTTGATTGGTATGGTATGGATGGAGTTGGCCTCTGAAACTCTATCCCATCCTCGCATGGGAGATAGCTCTTCATCGTCTATCTTGTTCCACTTCTCGGATGTGCGGCGGCCAATAGGGTTCTCGATAGCGTAGAATTGGTGAATTTCTATCGGGAATGAGGGAGGGGTGTAGATCTGTAGTGCTGTATGGAAGCGAACGTACATCAGAGCATTGTTATGTGTGTCTTGTTCAATTTTTATTGCTCCGATGTCGTGAGCTTCTTGGAGGATTTCGCTGATAGAGCTACGCGTGGAAATGGAATCAAGATAGTCAAGTGTGACGTCATCTATGGATTCCATGGGCTCAAACATCAGTTTCGTGATGATTTCAGCACCAGACATTACCATAGGATTTCTTGGCAAAATGCTGTCGATGAGGGCTAGGAAGGATACCTCTTCATTGATATCGAAAAAGCGGTGCGATATCGCGTAGGCAAGGATCGCCCCGGATGAGTATCCAGCGAGTCTATATGGTCCTTTTGGCTGTATATTCTTTATGACTGAAACTACATGATCAGAGATTTTCTCGATTGTTAACTGTTCGAAGTCATCGAAGATGGGCCATGGGATGGCATAGATCGGGCAATCTATTTCCATTTCTTTTGACAAAGGGAGCACGTACGAATAGTCCCCATATCCGGTAGGGACAAAGAAGATGGGAGATTGGGAACCAGATTGCCGAACTGGAAGTGCCCCAACAGAGTAACTGCTCGGGGTGAACTTAACGGTTTGCGAGAATTCTCTTAAGATCGGGGTCTGGAAAAGATCGGTCGCGCTAAATTTCATTCCGAGGTTTTGCGCTCGGCTGAGGAGTCGTACGGCCAGCAGCGAATGCCCACCCAGCTCAAAGAAGTGGTCGTGGCGGCCAACGCGCTCCAGGCCCAACAGCTCCGCCCACAGCCCAGCCAGCACCGTCTCGATCTCGCCCCGCGGGGCCTCATAGGTATGCCGCGCATAGGCGTCCGGCGCCGGCAGCGCCTTGCGATCGAGCTTACCGTTGGGCGTCAGCGGCAGCGCCTCCAGGCGCACGAACGCGGACGGCACCATGTACTCGGGCAGCCGCGCGCTCAGGTGCGCACGCAGCGTGGCCGCAAGCTCCCCAAGTTCGCTCGCCGCCTCCCCCGGCACGCCCACCACGTAGGCCACCAGGCGCGGCTCGCCGGCCCGATCCTCGCGCGCCACCACCACCGCATCGCGTACCCAGGCGTGCTCGTTCAGCCGCGCCGCGATCTCGCCCGGCTCGATCCGGAAGCCGCGGATCTTGATCTGGTCGTCGCTGCGCCCCAGGTACTCCAGGTTGCCGTCCGGCAGGTAGCGCACCAGGTCGCCGCTGCGGTACATCCGTGCCCTGGCCTCCCTGCTGAACGGATCGGCTAGGAAGCGCTGCGCCGTCAGCTCCGGCCGCTTCAGGTAGCCGCGTGCAACCCCCGCGCCCCCAATGTACAACTCCCCGACCGCCCCGAAGGGCACCGGTGCGCCGTGCGCATCCAGCACGTACAGTCTCGTGTTGGCGATCGGGCGACCGATCGGAACATTTTGAGGGTGTGTCGCCGTCCGCCTCTCTTCAATGGCAAAACTTGATGACCAGATTGTTGTTTCGGTCGGGCCATAGAGATTTCTGAAGGAATCCACTCTGTCGATAAGGCGAGAAGACAGATTTTTGGATAGAGCCTCGCCGCCACACATCGCACGTAGATTTGGTGTTCCTTGCCAGCCGGCATCTAGCAGCATGCGCCACGTTGCCGGAGTGGCTTGCATCACCGAAATCTTGTGTTGGAGTAGCTGCTTCTGTAGTGCTGTGGCGTCCATCGTGTCGCTGCTGTTCGCTACGACAATGCCAGCTCCTGTGCTTAGGGGAAGATACAGCTCCAGCGCGGCGATATCGAATGAGATGGTCGTGATCGCGAGAAATGTGTCTTCATCAGAGATTTCCGATACTGCTGAAAGAGCGGATAGGAAATTCAACACATTCCGGTGTTCGACCATGACGCCCTTGGGCATTCCGGTGGAGCCGGAGGTGTAGATGATGTAGGCCAGGTGGTGCGCGTGCAGGCCCAGGGCCTGCGGGTCCGGGTCCGTGGCCGACTGCGCCGCCCAGGCCGGGGCCTGCGCATCGAGCTCCACCACCGTCACGCCGGCCAGCCCCTCAGGTCCCAGCGCGGCGCACCCCGCCGCATCGGCGAGCAGCAGCCTGGGCGCCGCATCGGCCAGCACCTGCCGCAGGCGCTGCGACGGATACGCCGGGTCCAGCGGCACGTAGGCACCACCGGCCTTGAGGATCGCCAGCAGCCCCACCACCATCGCGGGACTGCGCTCCAGGCAGATCGCCACCGGCTGGTCCGGCCCCACTCCCAGCCCGATCAGGTGATGCGCCAGACGGTTCGCGCTTGCGTTGAGCTCCCCATAGCTCAGAGACGCGCCCTCGTGGATCACCGCCACCGCGTCCGGTGCCCGGCGCACCTGCGCCTCGAACAACGTGTGGATGCACTGCGGCGACGGATACGCCGCCTGCGTCCGGTTCAACACCTCCAGCAGGTACGACCGCTCGTCGGTCGGCAGGATGTCCAACTCCCGCACGGGCATGTCCGGGGCACGCTCGAGCGCCTCCACCAGGCACTCGAGGGCACACTGCATGTAGCCGCAGATCCGCTCCGGTGCGATGGGCTGCATCGCCTCCGCCACCAAGCCGAGTGTGTGCCCGGAGTCGTCTACCGACAGGGTCAGCGGATAGTTGGTGCGCTCCTCCCCCTCCAACCACTGCACGCCAGACAGCGCATCCTCCCCCCAGCCTCGCTTGCCGCCATTGAGGTGTTGTGCCGGTAGTTCAACAGCGCGCTGAACAGTGGCGCCGGCGCGACCACACCACTGCAGCGCTGTGCCAGCGCCAGGGACGCATGTTCGTGCGCCAGCAGCTCCGCCAGCCGGGCATGCGTGGCCCGCACGCTGTCCTCAACCCCGGTCCCATCCAGGTCCAGCCGCACGGGCAGGGTGTTCATGAACAGGCCCATGGCACGGTCGGCGCCCGCGCCGCCATGCATGCGGCCAAACAGCACCGTGCCGAACACCACCTGCTCGCGGCCGCTGCTGCGCGCCACCACCTGCCCCCAGGCCAGATGGCACAGACTGGCCACGCTTACCCCCAGCCGTCTTGCGTGGCTGCGCAGCCGGTCGTGCAACGCCTGCGGCAGAACCCGCTGGGCTTCCTGGGCCAGGCTGCCGTCACCGCGCACCTCGCTCAGCCCAAACGGCGTGGTGGGCTCATCAATGTCGGCCAGCATGGCCCGGAAGAACGGCTCATGCGCTTGGGGGCCAGCCCCCAAGCGCACCTGCGCGATCAGATTGCGGAACGGCTGAGGGGTCCCCAGTTCGTGGGCACGCCCACCCAGCACGGCCCGCACCTCGGCATGCATCACCTCCGACGTCGTGTGGTCCCCGATCAGATGGTGCTGCAAGCTCAGCAGCAGCCAGCGTTCGCTGCCAGGCTCGCGTGCCGTCACCAACCGTATCAGTGGCGCCTGGCTCAGATCGATGCGATGCCTGCGCGGATCGAACCGGCGCTTGAGCTGCTCATGGCCGGGGTCATCCCCATCCTCCAACGCAACCTCGGTCACGTCCAGGGGCGCCCGACGCCAGACCACCTGGGCGGGGCTGGACAGCCCCGCCCAGACGAACGCCGTGCGCAGCATGTCGTGCCGATCCACCACGTGCTGAAGCGCAGCAAGATAGCGCTCCAGCACACCTCGGTCGGCAAACACCATCTGCGAGAGCAGCAGGTACGGATCGCCCTGGCTGGCCAGCAGATGGTGGAACAGGATGCCGTCCTGCAGCGGGGACAGCGCGTAAATATCCTGGATGTTGCCCACCCCACCGGGCACCGTAGCCACGATCCGATCGATCTCCGGCTGCGTCAGTGCAATGAGCGGCAGCATCTGCGGTGTGATCGCCTGGCTCTGCTGCGTGATCAGGTTGGCCGGAACCCGCACGTCCTGGTGGTTGCCCAGGCACGCGGCAAGGTCTGCCAGCACCGGTGTGGCAAACACCGCCCGCACCTCGATCCCGAGCGAGAGCCGCCGCAGGCGCTCCATCAACTGCACGGCCAGCAGCGAGTGCCCACCGAGCTCAAAGAAGTGATCGCGGCGGCCAACGCGCTCCAGCCCCAGCAGCTCCGCCCACAGCCCGGCCAGCACCGTCTCGATCTCGCCCCGCGGAGCCTCATAGGTACGCCGCGCATAGGCGTCGTCCTCCGGCACCGGCAGCGCCTTGCGATCGAGCTTACCGTTGGGCGTCAGCGGCAGCACCTCCAGACACACGAACGCCGACGGCACCATGTACTCGGGCAGCCGCGCGCTCAGGTGCGCACGCAACGTGGCCGCAAGCTCCCCAGGTTCGCTCGCCGCCTCCCCCGGCACGCCCACCACGTAGGCCACCAGGCGCGGCTCGCCGGCCCGATCCTCGCGCGCCACCACCACCGCATCGCGTACCCAGGCGTGCTCGTTCAGCCGCGCCGCGATCTCGCCCGGCTCGATCCGGAAGCCGCGGATCTTGATCTGGTCGTCGCTGCGCCCCAGGTACTCCAGGTTGCCGTCCGGCAGGTAGCGCACCAGGTCGCCGCTGCGGTACATCCGTGCCCTGGCCTTGCTGCTGAACGGATCGGCCAGGAAGCGCTGCGCCGTCAGCTCCGGCCGCTTCAGGTAGCCGCGTGCAACCCCCGCGCCCCCGATGTACAGCTCCCCGACCGCCCCGAAGGGCACCGGTGCACCGTGCTCATCCAGCACGTACAGCCTCGTGTTGGCGATCGGGCGGCCGATCGGAACGTTCGGCGAGACGGCGGGGCCTGACGGAACGTCGTAGACAGCACAGCCCACCACCGTTTCGGTGGGGCCATACTCATTGACCATCCTGGCCGTGGGCTGAATCTTGCGCCACAACTCGACGGTTGGATACGACAGTGCCTCACCGCCGATGACGAAGGCGCCCACCTGGCTGGCAATCGAATCCGCCAGGACCTGTTGGCCCAATGCCTCCAGATGACTCGGGGTAATGTTGACCAGCCCACACGACGAGCCCACCGTAGCTCTGAGTCCAGCGACTTCATCGCCTGCCTTTACAAGCAGGGCGTGGCCACCACAGAGCAGCGGTGCAAACAGGCTGTTGACTGTTGCATCGAAGACCAGAGGGGAGGAGACCACGGAGGCGGCTGTGGGCGCGTAAGCTTCACAAGCCCACGTCAGATAGTTGACCATCCCCCGGTGCTCGATCATGACGCCCTTGGGCATGCCGGTGGAGCCGGAGGTGTAGATGATGTAGGCCAGGTGGTGCGCGTGCAGGCCCAGGGCCTGCGGGTCCGGGTCCGTGGCCGGCTGCGCCGCCCAGGCCGGGGCCTGCGCATCGAGCTCCACCACCGTCACGCCGGCCAGCCCCTCAGGTCCCAGCGCGGCGCACCCCGCCGCATCGGCGAGCAGCAGCCTGGGCGCCGCATCGGCCAGCACCTGCCGCAGGCGCTGCGACGGATACGCCGGGTCCAGCGGCACATAGGCACCACCGGCCTTGAGGATCGCCAGCAGCCCCACCACCATCGCGGGACTGCGCTCCAGGCAGATCGCCACCGGCTGGTCCGGCCCCACTCCCAGCCCGATCAGGTGATGCGCCAGACGGTTCGCGCTTGCGTTGAGCTCCCCATAGCTCAGAGACGCGCCCTCGTGGATCACCGCCACCGCATCCGGTGCCCGGCGCACCTGCGCCTCGAACAACGTGTGGATGCACTGCGGCGACGGATACGCCGCCTGCGTCCGGTTCAACTCCTCCAGCAGGTACGACCGCTCGTCGGTCGGCAGGATGTCCAACTCCCGCACGGGCATGTCCGGGGCACGCTCGAGCGCCTCCACCAGGCACTCGAGGGCACACTGCATGTAGCCGCAGATCCGCTCCGGTGCGATGGGCTGCATCGCCTCCGCCACCAAGCCGAGTGTGTGCCCGGAGTCGTCTACCGACAGGGTCAGCGGATAGTTGGTGCGCTCCTCCCCCTCCAACCACTGCACGCCAGACAGCGCATCCTCCCCCCAGCCTCGCTTGCCGCCATTGAGGTGTTGTGCCGGTAGTTCAACAGCGCGCTGAACAGTGGCGCCGGCGCGACCACACCACTGCAGCGCTGTGCCAGCGCCAGGGACGCATGTTCGTGCGCCAGCAGCTCCGCCAGCCGGGCATGCGTGGCCCGCACGCTGTCCTCAACCCCGGTCCCATCCAGGTCCAGCCGCACGGGCAGGGTGTTCATGAACAGGCCCATGGCACGGTCGGCGCCCGCGCCGCCATGCATGCGGCCAAACAGCACCGTGCCGAACACCACCTGCTCGCGGCCGCTGCTGCGCGCCACCACCTGCCCCCAGGCCAGATGGCACAGACTGGCCACGCTTACCCCCAGCCGTCTTGCGTGGCTGCGCAGCCGGTCGTGCAACGCCTGCGGCAGAACCCGCTGGGCTTCCTGGGCCAGGCTGCCGTCACCGCGCACCTCGCTCAGCCCAAACGGCGTGGTGGGCTCATCAATGTCGGCCAGCATGGCCCGGAAGAACGGCTCATGCGCTTGGGGGCCAGCCCCCAAGCGCACCTGCGCGATCAGATTGCGGAACGGCTGAGGGGTCCCCAGTTCGTGGGCACGCCCACCCAGCACGGCCCGCACCTCGGCATGCATCACCTCCGACGTCGTGTGGTCCCCGATCAGATGGTGCTGCAAGCTCAGCAGCAGCCAGCGTTCGCTGCCAGGCTCGCGTGCCGTCACCAACCGTATCAGTGGCGCCTGGCTCAGATCGATGCGATGCCTGCGCGGATCGAACCGGCGCTTGAGCTGCTCATGGCCGGGGTCATCCCCATCCTCCAACGCAACCTCGGTCACGTCCAGGGGCGCCCGACGCCAGACCACCTGGGCGGGGCTGGACAGCCCCGCCCAGACGAACGCCGTGCGCAGCATGTCGTGCCGATCCACCACGTGCTGAAGCGCAGCAAGATAGCGCTCCAGCACACCTCGGTCGGCAAACACCATCTGCGAGAGCAGCAGGTACGGATCGCCCTGGCTGGCCAGCAGATGGTGGAACAGGATGCCGTCCTGCAGCGGGGACAGCGCGTAAATATCCTGGATGTTGCCCACCCCACCGGGCACCGTAGCCACGATCCGATCGATCTCCGGCTGCGTCAGTGCAATGAGCGGCAGCATCTGCGGTGTGATCGCCTGGCTCTGCTGCGTGATCAGGTTGGCCGGAACCCGCACGTCCTGGTGGTTGCCCAGGCACGCGGCAAGGTCTGCCAGCACCGGTGTGGCAAACACCGCCCGCACCTCGATCCCGAGCGAGAGCCGCCGCAGGCGCTCCATCAACTGCACGGCCAGCAGCGAGTGCCCACCGAGCTCGAAGAAGTGATCGCGGCGGCCAACGCGCTCCAGCCCCAGCAGCTCCGCCCACAGCCCGGCCAGCACCGTCTCGATCTCGCCCCGCGGAGCCTCATAGGTACGCCGCGCATAGGCGTCGTCCTCCGGCACCGGCAGCGCCTTGCGATCGAGCTTACCGTTGGGCGTCAGCGGCAGCACCTCCAGACACACGAACGCCGACGGCACCATGTACTCGGGCAGCCGCGCGCTCAGGTGCGCACGCAACGTGGCCGCAAGCTCCCCAGGTTCGCTCGCCGCCTCCCCCGGCACGCCCACCACGTAGGCCACCAGGCGCGGCTCGCCGGCCCGATCCTCGCGCGCCACCACCACCGCATCGCGTACCCAGGCGTGCTCGTTCAGCCGCGCCGCGATCTCGCCCGGCTCGATCCGGAAGCCGCGGATCTTGATCTGGTCGTCGCTGCGCCCCAGGTACTCCAGGTTGCCGTCCGGCAGGTAGCGCACCAGGTCGCCGCTGCGGTACATCCGTGCCCTGGCCTTGCTGCTGAACGGATCGGCCAGGAAGCGCTGCGCCGTCAGCTCCGGCCGCTTCAGGTAGCCGCGTGCAACCCCCGCGCCCCCGATGTACAGCTCCCCGACCGCCCCGAAGGGCACCGGTGCACCGTGCTCATCCAGCACGTACAGCCTCGTGTTGGCGATCGGGCGGCCGATCGGAACGTTCGGCGAGACGGCGGGGCCTGACGGAACGTCGTAGACAGCACAGCCCACCACCGTTTCGGTGGGGCCATACTCATTGACCATCCTGGCCGTGGGCTGAATCTTGCGCCACAACTCGACGGTTGGATACGACAGTGCCTCACCGCCGATGACGAAGGCGCCCACCTGGCTGGCAATCGAATCCGCCAGGACCTGTTGGCCCAATGCCTCCAGATGACTCGGGGTAATGTTGACCAGCCCACACGACGAGCCCACCGTAGCTCTGAGTCCAGCGACTTCATCGCCTGCCTTTACAAGCAGGGCGTGGCCACCACAGAGCAGCGGTGCAAACAGGCTGTTGACTGTTGCATCGAAGACCAGAGGGGAGGAGACCACGGAGGCGGCTGTGGGCGCGTAAGCTTCACAAGCCCACGTCAGATAGTTGACCATCCCCCGGTGCTCGATCATGACGCCCTTGGGCATGCCGGTGGAGCCGGAGGTGTAGATGATGTAGGCCAGGTGGTGCGCGTGCAGGCCCAGGGCCTGCGGGTCCGGGTCCGTGGCCGACTGCGCCGCCCAGGCCGGGGCCTGCGCATCGAGCTCCACCACCGTCACGCCGGCCAGCCCCTCAGGTCCCAGCGCGGCGCACCCCGCCGCATCGGCGAGCAACAGCCTGGGCACCGCATCGGCCAGCACCTGCCGCAGGCGCTGCGACGGATACGCCGGGTCCAGCGGCACGTAGGCACCACCGGCCTTGAGGATCGCCAGCAGTCCCACCACCATCGCGGGACTGCGCTCCAGGCAGATCGCCACCGGCTGGTCCGGCCCCACTCCCAGCCCGATCAGGTGATGCGCCAGACGGTTCGCGCTTGCGTTGAGCTCCCCATAGCTCAGAGACGCGCCCTCGTGGATCACCGCCACCGCGTCCGGTGCCCGGCGCACCTGCGCCTCGAACAACGTGTGGATGCACTGCGGCAACGGATACGCCGCCTGCGTCCGGTTCAACTCCTCCAGCAGGTACGACCGCTCATCGGTCGACAGCAACTCAATGTGCCCCACAGGTTGCTGTGCATCCGCAACCATGGCGCCCAGGAGCGCCAGCAGGTAACCACGCTGACGCTCAATCGTGCCTTGATCGAACAGCGCCGTCGCATAGCCCAATGTTCCGGTGACGAGCTCACCATGTTCACCGATATTTAATTCCAGATCGAACTTGACTTGGCCAAGCTCCTCCCCCGCAGCCTCCACATCCAGTCCGGGCAGATCGAATGGCTCCGTCGCGTTGTTCCAGGCCAAGCCCACCTGGAACACCGGGGTGTGGTCCAGCCGCCGCGGCGGCTGCACAATCTCAACCACTTGCTCAAACGGCAGATCCTGATGCTCCTGCGCAGCCAATGCCGTGCGCTTGGCCCGCTCCAGAAGCTGAGCCACGCTGGGTTGCCCTGACAGATCGATCCGCATCGCCAGGGTGTTCACGAAGAAGCCAATCAACTCCTCGATCTCGTGGCGGCCACGGTTGGCCGTCGGCACACCGATCACGATGTCGTCCTGCCCCGACAGGCGGGAGAGCACCGCAGACCAGGCCGCCAGTACCGTCATGAACAGCGTCACGCCGTGCTGTTGGCTCAGTTGCTTCAACGCCCGGGTCATCTGCGCATCAATGACGATCGGTACGGTGGCTCCGGCAAACGATTGTTCTCCCGGTCGCGGCCGGTCCGTCGGCAATGCAAGCAGCACCGGTGCACCGGACAGGTTGCTGCGCCAATACTCCGTCTGACGCTGCAGCCGCTCGCCTGCCAGCCACTGCCGTTGCCAGGCCGCATAGTCCGGGTATTGGATTGCCAGCGGTGGTAACGGGTTCTCTTGCCCGGCACGGAATGCCCGATACAACGCGCTGAGCTCACGCACCAACACGCCCATGGACCAACCGTCTGACACGATATGGTGCTGGGTCAGCAGGAAGACGTGCTCCTGCTCAGACATCCGGATCAGTCGCCCTCTGATCAGGGGACCTCGTGCGAGATCAAACGGCGTGCAGGTCTCCTCACGACACAGCGCCGAGAGCGCTGCTTCTGCATCTGGCCTGCCCCGCAGATCGTGCTCGCGCACGGGTAGTCCTGTATCCGGCGGCAGGATATCGACCTCAGGGTCCTCCCCCGAGGCCACAAAGATGCTGCGCAAGGCCTCATGGCGTGCAAACAGATGATCAAGGCTGCGTTGCCAGGCTGAACGATCAAGCTCGCCCCGCAGCCGCAACCCCAACGGGATGTGGTAGTTCGTGCTGTCCTCATTCAACTGCGCCAGGAACCACAGCCGCTGCTGGGCAAACGATGGCGCCAGCGGCATGTCACGTCCCGCAGGCACGATGGCCATCTGTTCCTGCAGATCGGAGTGGTGCAGTGCGTCCGCAATGGCCAGTGCCAGATCGCTCAGCAGCGGCTTGCTGAACAGTGTCCGCAACGGCAGTTCGACGCCGAGTGCCTGAGACAGCCGGCTCATCAGCCGCATGGCCAGCAGCGAGTGCCCACCGAGCTCAAAGAAGTGATCGTGGCGGCCAACGCGCTCCAGCCCCAGCAGCTCCGCCCACAGCCCGGCCAGCACCGTCTCGATCTCGCCCCGCGGAGCCTCATAGGTACGCCGCGCATAGGCGTCGTCCTCCGGCACCGGCAGCGCCTTGCGATCGAGCTTACCGTTGGGCGTCAGCGGCAGCACCTCCAGACACACGAACGCCGACGGCACCATGTACTCGGGCAGCCGCGCGCTCAGGTGCGCACGCAACGTGGCCGCAAGCTCCCCAGGTTCGCTCGCCGCCTCCCCCGGCACGCCCACCACGTAGGCCACCAGGCGCGGCTCGCCGGCCCGATCCTCGCGCGCCACCACCACCGCATCGCGTACCCAGGCGTGCTCGTTCAGCCGCGCCGCGATCTCGCCCGGCTCGATCCGGAAGCCGCGGATCTTGATCTGGTCGTCGCTGCGCCCCAGGTACTCCAGGTTGCCGTCCGGCAGGTAGCGCACCAGGTCGCCGCTGCGGTACATCCGTGCCCTGGCCTTGCTGCTGAACGGATCGGCCAGGAAGCGCTGCGCCGTCAGCTCCGGCCGCTTCAGGTAGCCGCGTGCAACCCCCGCGCCCCCGATGTACAGCTCCCCGACCGCCCCGAAGGGCACCGGTGCACCGTGCTCATCCAGCACGTACAGCCTCGTGTTGGCGATCGGGCGGCCGATCGGAACGTTCGGCGAGACGGCGGGGCCTGACGGAACGTCGTAGACAGCACAGCCCACCACCGTTTCGGTGGGGCCATACTCATTGACCATCCTGACCGTGGGCTGAATCTTGCGCCACAACTCGACGGTTGGATACGACAGTGCCTCACCGCCGATGACGAAGGCGCCCACCTGGCTGGCAATCGAATCCGCCAGGACCTGTTGGCCAAGCGATTCCAAGTGGCTTGGGGTAATTTTTATCAGCCCGCATGCCGAATGGAGTTTGGCATGTAGTTCTGCGACCTCATCACCCTCCTTTATTAGGAGGATGTGACCACCACAGAGCAGCGGTGCAAACAGACTGGTAATCGTTGCATCGAAGACCAGAGGGGAGGAGACCACGGAGGCGGCTGTGGGCGCGTAAGCTTCACAAGCCCACGTCAGATAGTTGACCATCCCCCGGTGCTCGATCATGACGCCCTTGGGCATGCCGGTGGAGCCGGAGGTGTAGATGATGTAGGCCAGGTGGTGCGCGTGCAGGCCCAGGGCCTGCGGGTCCGGGTCCGTGGCCGACTGCGCCGCCCAGGCCGGGGCCTGCGCATCGAGCTCCACCACCGTCACGCCGGCCAGCCCCTCAGGTCCCAGCGCGGCGCACCCCGCCGCATCGGCGAGCAACAGCCTGGGCACCGCATCGGCCAGCACCTGCCGCAGGCGCTGCGACGGATACGCCGGGTCCAGCGGCACGTAGGCACCACCGGCCTTGAGGATCGCCAGCAGTCCCACCACCATCGCGGGACTGCGCTCCAGGCAGATCGCCACCGGCTGGTCCGGCCCCACTCCCAGCCCGATCAGGTGATGCGCCAGACGGTTCGCGCTTGCGTTGAGCTCCCCATAGCTCAGAGACGCGCCCTCGTGGATCACCGCCACCGCGTCCGGTGCCCGGCGCACCTGCGCCTCGAACAACGTGTGGATGCACTGCGGCAACGGATACGCCGCCTGCGTCCGGTTCAACTCCTCCAGCAGGTACGACCGCTCATCGGTCGACAGCAACTCAATGTGCCCCACAGGTTGCTGTGCATCCGCAACCATGGCGCCCAGGAGCGCCAGCAGGTAACCACGCTGACGCTCAATCGTGCCTTGATCGAACAGCGCCGTCGCATAGCCCAATGTTCCGGTGACGAGCTCACCATGTTCACCGATATTTAATTCCAGATCGAACTTGACTTGGCCAAGCTCCTCCCCCGCAGCCTCCACATCCAGTCCGGGCAGATCGAATGGCTCCGTCGCGTTGTTCCAGGCCAAGCCCACCTGGAACACCGGGGTGTGGTCCAGCCGCCGCGGCGGCTGCACAATCTCAACCACTTGCTCAAACGGCAGATCCTGATGCTCCTGCGCAGCCAATGCCGTGCGCTTGGCCCGCTCCAGAAGCTGAGCCACGCTGGGTTGCCCTGACAGATCGATCCGCATCGCCAGGGTGTTCACGAAGAAGCCAATCAACTCCTCGATCTCGTGGCGGCCACGGTTGGCCGTCGGCACACCGATCACGATGTCGTCCTGCCCCGACAGGCGGGAGAGCACCGCAGACCAGGCCGCCAGTACCGTCATGAACAGCGTCACGCCGTGCTGTTGGCTCAGTTGCTTCAACGCCCGGGTCATCTGCGCATCAATGACGATCGGTACGGTGGCTCCGGCAAACGATTGTTCTCCCGGTCGCGGCCGGTCCGTCGGCAATGCAAGCAGCACCGGTGCACCGGACAGGTTGCTGCGCCAATACTCCGTCTGACGCTGCAGCCGCTCGCCTGCCAGCCACTGCCGTTGCCAGGCCGCATAGTCCGGGTATTGGATTGCCAGCGGTGGTAACGGGTTCTCTTGCCCGGCACGGAATGCCCGATACAACGCGCTGAGCTCACGCACCAACACGCCCATGGACCAACCGTCTGACACGATATGGTGCTGGGTCAGCAGGAAGACGTGCTCCTGCTCAGACATCCGGATCAGTCGCCCTCTGATCAGGGGACCTCGTGCGAGATCAAACGGCGTGCAGGTCTCCTCACGACACAGCGCCGAGAGCGCTGCTTCTGCATCTGGCCTGCCCCGCAGATCGTGCTCGCGCACGGGTAGTCCTGTATCCGGCGGCAGGATATCGACCTCAGGGTCCTCCCCCGAGGCCACAAAGATGCTGCGCAAGGCCTCATGGCGTGCAAACAGATGATCAAGGCTGCGTTGCCAGGCTGAACGATCAAGCTCGCCCCGCAGCCGCAACCCCAACGGGATGTGGTAGTTCGTGCTGTCCTCATTCAACTGCGCCAGGAACCACAGCCGCTGCTGGGCAAACGATGGCGCCAGCGGCATGTCACGTCCCGCAGGCACGATGGCCATCTGTTCCTGCAGATCGGAGTGGTGCAGTGCGTCCGCAATGGCCAGTGCCAGATCGCTCAGCAGCGGCTTGCTGAACAGTGTCCGCAACGGCAGTTCGACGCCGAGTGCCTGAGACAGCCGGCTCATCAGCCGCATGGCCAGCAGCGAGTGCCCACCGAGCTCAAAGAAGTGATCGTGGCGGCCAACGCGCTCCAGCCCCAGCAGCTCCGCCCACAGCCCGGCCAGCACCGTCTCGATCTCGCCCCGCGGAGCCTCATAGGTACGCCGCGCATAGGCGTCGTCCTCCGGCACCGGCAGCGCCTTGCGATCGAGCTTACCGTTGGGCGTCAGCGGCAGCACCTCCAGACACACGAACGCCGACGGCACCATGTACTCGGGCAGCCGCGCGCTCAGGTGCGCACGCAACGTGGCCGCAAGCTCCCCAGGTTCGCTCGCCGCCTCCCCCGGCACGCCCACCACGTAGGCCACCAGGCGCGGCTCGCCGGCCCGATCCTCGCGCGCCACCACCACCGCATCGCGTACCCAGGCGTACTCGTTCAGCCGCGCCGCGATCTCGCCCGGCTCGATCCGGAAGCCGCGGATCTTGATCTGGTCGTCGCTGCGCCCCAGGTACTCCAGGTTGCCGTCCGGCAGGTAGCGCACCAGGTCGCCGCTGCGGTACATCCGTGCCCTGGCCTTGCTGCTGAACGGATCGGCCAGGAAGCGCTGCGCCGTCAGCTCCGGCCGCTTCAGGTAGCCGCGTGCAACCCCCGCGCCCCCGATGTACAGCTCCCCGACCGCCCCGAAGGGCACCGGTGCACCGTGCTCATCCAGCACGTACAGCCTCGTGTTGGCGATCGGGCGACCGATCGTCTCAATGACGGCGCTTCCCCTCGGGATGCTCGCCCAGGTCGAGTACGTCGTTGTTTCCGTAGGTGCATACAGATTGCAGATCTTCTCTACGTGAGTGTTTTGTAAGATCCTCTCGATCAAGACGAATGGCAGCGGCTCACCGGCCAAATTGATCACGCTTGCTGAGGCTGGTATGGCCCTCTCATTGAGCAAAGTGGTGATCGCCGAGGGCACCGTGTTGATTAAGGAGACATCCAGGGACGTTCGCGACAACGCCAACGCGTTCTCAACGAGGTGCAGCGTGCCCCCTTGCGACAGCGGAACGAAGCACTCGTAGACCGATAGATCGAAACTGATCGATGTGGAGAACAACACGCGGTTGATCTCGGATTCCGTCAGAACACTGCCGCTCCAGTGCAGCAGATTCACAGTGTTCGCATGCTCGACCATGACGCCCTTGGGCATGCCGGTGGAGCCGGAGGTGTAGATGATGTAGGCCAGGTGGTGCGCGTGCAGGCCCAGGGCCTGCGGGTCCGGGTCCGTGGCCGACTGCGCCGCCCAGGCCGGGGCCTGCGCATCGAGCTCCACCACCGTCACGCCGGCCAGCCCCTCAGGTCCCAGCGCGGCGCACCCCGCCGCATCGGCGAGCAGCAGCCTGGGCGCCGCATCGGCCAGCACCTGCCGCAGGCGCTGCGACGGATACGCCGGGTCCAGCGGCACGTAGGCACCACCGGCCTTGAGGATCGCCAGCAGCCCCACCACCATCGCGGGACTGCGCTCCAGGCAGATCGCCACCGGCTGGTCCGGCCCCACTCCCAGCCCGATCAGGTGATGCGCCAGACGGTTCGCGCTTGCGTTGAGCTCCCCATAGCTCAGAGACGCGCCCTCGTGGATCACCGCCACCGCGTCCGGTGCCCGGCGCACCTGCGCCTCGAACAACGTGTGGATGCACTGCGGCAACGGATACGCCGCCTGCGTCCGGTTCAACTCCTCCAGCAGGTACGACCGCTCATCGGTCGACAGCAACTCAATGTGCCCCACAGGTTGCTGTGCATCCGCAACCATGGCGCCCAGGAGCGCCAGCAGGTAACCACGCTGACGCTCAATCGTGCCTTGATCGAACAGCGCCGTCGCATAGCCCAATGTTCCGGTGACGAGCTCACCATGTTCACCGATATTTAATTCCAGATCGAACTTGACTTGGCCAAGCTCCTCCCCCGCAGCCTCCACATCCAGTCCGGGCAGATCGAATGGCTCCGTCGCGTTGTTCCAGGCCAAGCCCACCTGGAACACCGGGGTGTGGTCCAGCCGCCGCGGCGGCTGCACAATCTCAACCACTTGCTCAAACGGCAGATCCTGATGCTCCTGCGCAGCCAATGCCGTGCGCTTGGCCCGCTCCAGAAGCTGAGCCACGCTGGGTTGCCCTGACAGATCGATCCGCATCGCCAGGGTGTTCACGAAGAAGCCAATCAACTCCTCGATCTCGTGGCGGCCACGGTTGGCCGTCGGCACACCGATCACGATGTCGTCCTGCCCCGACAGGCGGGAGAGCACCGCAGACCAGGCCGCCAGTACCGTCATGAACAGCGTCACGCCGTGCTGTTGGCTCAGTTGCTTCAACGCCCGGGTCATCTGCGCATCAATGACGATCGGTACGGTGGCTCCGGCAAACGATTGTTCTCCCGGTCGCGGCCGGTCCGTCGGCAATGCAAGCAGCACCGGTGCACCGGACAGGTTGCTGCGCCAATACTCCGTCTGACGCTGCAGCCGCTCGCCTGCCAGCCACTGCCGTTGCCAGGCCGCATAGTCCGGGTATTGGATTGCCAGCGGTGGTAACGGGTTCTCTTGCCCGGCACGGAATGCCCGATACAACGCGCTGAGCTCACGCACCAACACGCCCATGGACCAACCGTCTGACACGATATGGTGCTGGGTCAGCAGGAAGACGTGCTCCTGCTCAGACATCCGGATCAGTCGCCCTCTGATCAGGGGACCTCGTGCGAGATCAAACGGCGTGCAGGTCTCCTCACGACACAGCGCCGAGAGCGCTGCTTCTGCATCTGGCCTGCCCCGCAGATCGTGCTCGCGCACGGGTAGTCCTGTATCCGGCGGCAGGATATCGACCTCAGGGTCCTCCCCCGAGGCCACAAAGATGCTGCGCAAGGCCTCATGGCGTGCAAACAGATGATCAAGGCTGCGTTGCCAGGCTGAACGATCAAGCTCGCCCCGCAGCCGCAACCCCAACGGGATGTGGTAGTTCGTGCTGTCCTCATTCAACTGCGCCAGGAACCACAGCCGCTGCTGGGCAAACGATGGCGCCAGCGGCATGTCACGTCCCGCAGGCACGATGGCCATCTGTTCCTGCAGATCGGAGTGGTGCAGTGCGTCCGCAATGGCCAGTGCCAGATCGCTCAGCAGCGGCTTGCTGAACAGTGTCCGCAACGGCAGTTCGACGCCGAGTGCCTGAGACAGCCGGCTCATCAGCCGCATGGCCAGCAGCGAGTGCCCACCGAGCTCAAAGAAGTGATCGTGGCGGCCAACGCGCTCCAGCCCCAGCAGCTCCGCCCACAGCCCGGCCAGCACCGTCTCGATCTCGCCCCGCGGAGCCTCATAGGTACGCCGCGCATAGGCGTCGTCCTCCGGCACCGGCAGCGCCTTGCGATCGAGCTTACCGTTGGGCGTCAGCGGCAGCACCTCCAGACACACGAACGCCGACGGCACCATGTACTCGGGCAGCCGCGCGCTCAGGTGCGCACGCAACGTGGCCGCAAGCTCCCCAGGTTCGCTCGCCGCCTCCCCCGGCACGCCCACCACGTAGGCCACCAGGCGCGGCTCGCCGGCCCGATCCTCGCGCGCCACCACCACCGCATCGCGTACCCAGGCGTGCTCGTTCAGCCGCGCCGCGATCTCGCCCGGCTCGATCCGGAAGCCGCGGATCTTGATCTGGTCGTCGCTGCGCCCCAGGTACTCCAGGTTGCCGTCCGGCAGGTAGCGCACCAGGTCGCCGCTGCGGTACATCCGTGCCCTGGCCTCCCTGCTGAACGGATCGGCTAGGAAGCGCTGCGCCGTCAGCTCCGGCCGCTTCAGGTAGCCGCGTGCAACCCCCGCGCCCCCAATGTACAACTCCCCGACCGCCCCGAAGGGCACCGGTGCGCCGTGCGCATCCAGCACGTACAGCCGGAGATCAGGGATACGTTTCCCAATGGGACTTCTTGAAGCGACGGTGTCGGATTGATGGATCGGCCGATACGTTGCATGCACAGTTGTTTCCGTGATGCCGTACATGTTGATCAACTGCGGCGCAGAAGCGGAGCACCTCGCAAACCAAGGTCTCAGGACTGCCGGTTCAAGTGCCTCTCCACCAAAGATCAAATATCGAAGATGATTTTTGGTTCTGCGTTCAGCTTCCACATCCATCAGTGCTTTAAATGCGGAAGGTGTCTGATTGAGAACAGTGACACCATGCGTGCAGATGAGATGGTGGAGATCAGGGGCTGAACGGACCGTATGACTGGATGGAATGACCAACCGGCCACCGTGGCGTAGGGCCCCCACAATTCCCAAACTGAGAAATCGAATGAAAAAGAATGGGTCAAGCACCACACGTCCTGTTCTGTGAAGCCATACCAGTTCTGGGTCGCTTCGAACAAACGTACAATTTGGTGATGCTCGATCATGACGCCCTTGGGCATGCCGGTGGAGCCGGAGGTGTAGATGATGTAGGCCAGGTGGTGCGCGTGCAGGCCCAGGGCCTGCGGGTCCGGGTCCGTGGCCGACTGCGCCGCCCAGGCCGGGGCCTGCGCATCGAGCTCCACCACCGTCACGCCGGCCAGCCCCTCAGGTCCCAGCGCGGCGCACCCCGCCGCATCGGCGAGCAACAGCCTGGGCACCGCATCGGCCAGCACCTGCCGCAGGCGCTGCGACGGATACGCCGGGTCCAGCGGCACGTAGGCACCACCGGCCTTGAGGATCGCCAGCAGTCCCACCACCATCGCGGGACTGCGCTCCAGGCAGATCGCCACCGGCTGGTCCGGCCCCACTCCCAGCCCGATCAGGTGATGCGCCAGACGGTTCGCGCTTGCGTTGAGCTCCCCATAGCTCAGAGACGCGCCCTCGTGGATCACCGCCACCGCGTCCGGTGCCCGGCGCACCTGCGCCTCGAACAACGTGTGGATGCACTGCGGCAACGGATACGCCGCCTGCGTCCGGTTCAACTCCTCCAGCAGGTACGACCGCTCATCGGTCGACAGCAACTCAATGTGCCCCACAGGTTGCTGTGCATCCGCAACCATGGCGCCCAGGAGCGCCAGCAGGTAACCACGCTGACGCTCAATCGTGCCTTGATCGAACAGCGCCGTCGCATAGCCCAATGTTCCGGTGACGAGCTCACCATGTTCACCGATATTTAATTCCAGATCGAACTTGACTTGGCCAAGCTCCTCCCCCGCAGCCTCCACATCCAGTCCGGGCAGATCGAATGGCTCCGTCGCGTTGTTCCAGGCCAAGCCCACCTGGAACACCGGGGTGTGGTCCAGCCGCCGCGGCGGCTGCACAATCTCAACCACTTGCTCAAACGGCAGATCCTGATGCTCCTGCGCAGCCAATGCCGTGCGCTTGGCCCGCTCCAGAAGCTGAGCCACGCTGGGTTGCCCTGACAGATCGATCCGCATCGCCAGGGTGTTCACGAAGAAGCCAATCAACTCCTCGATCTCGTGGCGGCCACGGTTGGCCGTCGGCACACCGATCACGATGTCGTCCTGCCCCGACAGGCGGGAGAGCACCGCAGACCAGGCCGCCAGTACCGTCATGAACAGCGTCACGCCGTGCTGTTGGCTCAGTTGCTTCAACGCCCGGGTCATCTGCGCATCAATGACGATCGGTACGGTGGCTCCGGCAAACGATTGTTCTGCCGGTCGCGGCCGGTCCGTCGGCAATGCAAGCAGCACCGGTGCACCGGACAGGTTGCTGCGCCAATACTCCGTCTGACGCTGCAGCCGCTCGCCTGCCAGCCACTGCCGTTGCCAGGCCGCATAGTCCGGGTATTGGATTGCCAGCGGTGGTAACGGGTTCTCTTGCCCGGCACGGAATGCCCGATACAACGCGCTGAGCTCACGCACCAACACGCCCATGGACCAACCGTCTGACACGATATGGTGCTGGGTCAGCAGGAAGACGTGCTCCTGCTCAGACATCCGGATCAGTCGCCCTCTGATCAGGGGACCTCGTGCGAGATCAAACGGCGTGCAGGTCTCCTCACGACACAGCGCCGAGAGCGCTGCTTCTGCATCTGGCCTGCCCCGCAGATCGTGCTCGCGCACGGGTAGTCCTGTATCCGGCGGCAGGATATCGACCTCAGGGTCCTCCCCCGAGGCCACAAAGATGCTGCGCAAGGCCTCATGGCGTGCAAACAGATGATCAAGGCTGCGTTGCCAGGCTGAACGATCAAGCTCGCCCCGCAGCCGCAACCCCAACGGGATGTGGTAGTTCGTGCTGTCCTCATTCAACTGCGCCAGGAACCACAGCCGCTGCTGGGCAAACGATGGCGCCAAGATGCCTTCTCGTTCGACCCTGGGAATAAAAGCAGGTTGTTGGTTGCCGCGCTGGCTTTTATTTTTTGCGAGTAGAGCAAGTTCAGTTACGCTATCTACATCCAGTCTTTCCCACTCAATATCAGTCAGATCTGTCATTTCGAGTTCCCAAGGGAGAGCAGTTTTTGAAGCTCATCACGATCAAATTCTTGTTTGATCAACGTAATGGATGTTTCGCGAGCAAGCGCAGCCAATCTTGGTTGGGCGAACAGTGTCCGCAAAGGCAGTTCAACACCGAGTGCCTGCGATAGCCGGCTCATCAGTCGCACGGCCAGCAGCGAGTGCCCACCGAGCTCAAAGAAGTGATCGCGGCGGCCAACGCGCTCCAGCCCCAGCAGCTCCGCCCACAGCCCGGCCAGCACCGTCTCGATCTCGCCCCGCGGAGCCTCATAGGTACGCCGCGCATAGGCGTCGTCCTCCGGCACCGGCAGCGCCTTGCGATCGAGCTTACCGTTGGGCGTCAGCGGCAGCACCTCCAGACACACGAACGCCGACGGCACCATGTACTCGGGCAGCCGCGCGCTCAGGTGCGCACGCAACGTGGCCGCAAGCTCCCCAGGTTCGCTCGCCGCCTCCCCCGGCACGCCCACCACGTAGGCCACCAGGCGCGGCTCGCCGGCCCGATCCTCGCGCGCCACCACCACCGCATCGCGTACCCAGGCGTGCTCGTTCAGCCGCGCCGCGATCTCGCCCGGCTCGATCCGGAAGCCGCGGATCTTGATCTGGTCGTCGCTGCGCCCCAGGTACTCCAGGTTGCCGTCCGGCAGGTAGCGCACCAGGTCGCCGCTGCGGTACATCCGTGCCCTGGCCTTGCTGCTGAACGGATCGGCCAGGAAGCGCTGCGCCGTCAGCTCCGGCCGCTTCAGGTAGCCGCGTGCAACCCCCGCGCCCCCGATGTACAGCTCCCCGACCGCCCCGAAGGGCACCGGTGCACCGTGCTCATCCAGCACGTACAGCCTCGTGTTGGCGATCGGGCGACCGATCGTCTCAATGACGGCGCTTCCCCTCGGGATGCTCGCCCAGGTCGAGTACGTCGTTGTTTCCGTAGGTGCATACAGATTGCAGATCTTCTCTACGTGAGTGTTTTGTAAGATCCTCTCGATCAAGACGAATGGCAGCGGCTCACCGGCCAAATTGATCACGCTTGCTGAGGCTGGTATGGCCCTCTCATTGAGCAAAGTGGTGATCGCCGAGGGCACCGTGTTGATTAAGGAGACATCCAGGGACGTTCGCGACAACGCCAACGCGTTCTCAACGAGGTGCAGCGTGCCCCCTTGCGACAGCGGAACGAAGCACTCGTAGACCGATAGATCGAAACTGATCGATGTGGAGAACAACACGCGGTTGATCTCGGATTCCGTCAGAACACTGCCGCTCCAGTGCAGCAGATTCACAGTGTTCGCATGCTCGACCATGACGCCCTTGGGCATGCCGGTGGAGCCGGAGGTGTAGATGATGTAGGCCAGGTGGTGCGCGTGCAGGCCCAGGGCCTGCGGGTCCGGGTCCGTGGCCGACTGCGCCGCCCAGGCCGGGGCCTGCGCATCGAGCTCCACCACCGTCACGCCGGCCAGCCCCTCAGGTCCCAGCGCGGCGCACCCCGCCGCATCGGCGAGCAGCAGCCTGGGCGCCGCATCGGCCAGCACCTGCCGCAGGCGCTGCGACGGATACGCCGGGTCCAGCGGCACGTAGGCACCACCGGCCTTGAGGATCGCCAGCAGCCCCACCACCATCGCGGGACTGCGCTCCAGGCAGATCGCCACCGGCTGGTCCGGCCCCACTCCCAGCCCGATCAGGTGATGCGCCAGACGGTTCGCGCTTGCGTTGAGCTCCCCATAGCTCAGAGACGCGCCCTCGTGGATCACCGCCACCGCATCCGGTGCCCGGCGCACCTGCGCCTCGAACAACGTGTGGATGCACTGCGGCGACGGATACGCCGCCTGCGTCCGGTTCAACTCCTCCAGCAGGTACGACCGCTCGTCGGTCGGCAGGATGTCCAACTCCCGCACGGGCATGTCCGGGGCACGCTCGAGCGCCTCCACCAGGCACTCGAGGGCACACTGCATGTAGCCGCAGATCCGCTCCGGTGCGATGGGCTGCATCGCCTCCGCCACCAAGCCGAGTGTGTGCCCGGAGTCGTCTACCGACAGGGTCAGCGGATAGTTGGTGCGCTCCTCCCCCTCCAACCACTGCACGCCAGACAGCGCATCCTCCCCCCCAGCCTCGCTTGCCGCCATTGAGGTGTTGTGCCGGTAGTTCAACAGCGCGCTGAACAGTGGCGCCGGCGCGACCACACCACTGCAGCGCTGTGCCAGCGCCAGGGACGCATGTTCGTGCGCCAGCAGCTCCGCCAGCCGGGCATGCGTGGCCCGCACACTGTCCTCGACCCCGGTCCCATCCAAGTCCAGCCGCACGGGCAGGGTGTTCATGAACAGGCCCATGGCACGGTCGGCGCCCGCGCCGCCATGCATGCGGCCAAACAGCACCGTGCCGAACACCACCTGCTCGCGGCCGCTGCTGCGCGCCACCACCTGCCCCCAGGCCAGATGGCACAGACTGGCCACGCTTACCCCCAGCCGTCTTGCGTGGCTGCGCAGCCGGTCGTGCAACGCCTGCGGCAGAACCCGCTGGGCTTCCTGGGCCAGGCTGCCGTCACCGCGCACCTCGCTCAGCCCAAACGGCGTGGTGGGCTCATCAATGTCGGCCAGCATGGCCCGGAAGAACGGCTCATGCGCTTGGGGCCAGCCCCCAAGCGCACCTGCGCGATCAGATTGCGGAACGGCTGAGGGGTCCCCAGTTCGTGGGCACGCCCACCCAGCACGGCCCGCACCTCGGCATGCATCACCTCCGACGTCGTGTGGTCCCCGATCAGATGGTGCTGCAAGCTCAGCAGCAGCCAGCGTTCGCTGCCAGGCTCGCGTGCCGTCACCAACCGTATCAGTGGCGCCTGGCTCAGATCGATGCGATGCCTGCGCGGATCGAACCGGCGCTTGAGCTGCTCATGGCCGGGGTCATCCCCATCCTCCAACGCAACCTCGGTCACGTCCAGGGGCGCCCGACGCCAGACCACCTGGGCGGGGCTGGACAGCCCCGCCCAGACGAACGCCGTGCGCAGCATGTCGTGCCGATCCACCACGTGCTGAAGCGCAGCAAGATAGCGCTCCAGCACACCTCGGTCGGCAAACACCATCTGCGAGAGCAGCAGGTACGGATCGCCCTGGCTGGCCAGCAGATGGTGGAACAGGATGCCGTCCTGCAGCGGGGACAGCGCGTAAATATCCTGGATGTTGCCCACCCCACCGGGCACCGTAGCCACGATCCGATCGATCTCCGGCTGCGTCAGTGCAATGAGCGGCAGCATCTGCGGTGTGATCGCCTGGCTCTGCTGCGTGATCAGGTTGGCCGGAACCCGCACGTCCTGGTGGTTGCCCAGGCACGCGGCAAGGTCTGCCAGCACCGGTGTGGCAAACACCGCCCGCACCTCGATCCCGAGCGAGAGCCGCCGCAGGCGCTCCATCAACTGCACGGCCAGCAGCGAGTGCCCACCGAGCTCAAAGAAGTGATCGCGGCGGCCAACGCGCTCCAGCCCCAGCAGCTCCGCCCACAGCCCGGCCAGCACCGTCTCGATCTCGCCCCGCGGAGCCTCATAGGTACGCCGCGCATAGGCGTCGTCCTCCGGCACCGGCAGCGCCTTGCGATCGAGCTTACCGTTGGGCGTCAGCGGCAGCACCTCCAGACACACGAACGCCGACGGCACCATGTACTCGGGCAGCCGCGCGCTCAGGTGCGCACGCAACGTGGCCGCAAGCTCCCCAGGTTCGCTCGCCGCCTCCCCCGGCACGCCCACCACGTAGGCCACCAGGCGCGGCTCGCCGGCCCGATCCTCGCGCGCCACCACCACCGCATCGCGTACCCAGGCGTGCTCGTTCAGCCGCGCCGCGATCTCGCCCGGCTCGATCCGGAAGCCGCGGATCTTGATCTGGTCGTCGCTGCGCCCCAGGTACTCCAGGTTGCCGTCCGGCAGGTAGCGCACCAGGTCGCCGCTGCGGTACATCCGTGCCCTGGCCTTGCTGCTGAACGGATCGGCCAGGAAGCGCTGCGCCGTCAGCTCCGGCCGCTTCAGGTAGCCGCGTGCAACCCCCGCGCCCCCGATGTACAGCTCCCCGACCGCCCCGAAGGGCACCGGTGCACCGTGCTCATCCAGCACGTACAGCCTCGTGTTGGCGATCGGGCGGCCGATCGGAACGTTCGGCGAGACGGCGGGGCCTGACGGAACGTCGTAGACAGCACAGCCCACCACCGTTTCGGTGGGGCCATACTCATTGACCATCCTGGCCGTGGGCTGAATCTTGCGCCACAACTCGACGGTTGGATACGACAGTGCCTCACCGCCGATGACGAAGGCGCCCACCTGGCTGGCAATCGAATCCGCCAGGACCTGTTGGCCCAATGCCTCCAGATGACTCGGGGTAATGTTGACCAGCCCACACGACGAGCCCACCGTAGCTCTGAGTCCAGCGACTTCATCGCCTGCCTTTACAAGCAGGGCGTGGCCACCACAGAGCAGCGGTGCAAACAGGCTGTTGACTGTTGCATCGAAGACCAGAGGGGAGGAGACCACGGAGGCGGCTGTGGGCGCGTAAGCTTCACAAGCCCACGTCAGATAGTTGACCATCCCCCGGTGCTCGATCATGACGCCCTTGGGCATGCCGGTGGAGCCGGAGGTGTAGATGATGTAGGCCAGGTGGTGCGCGTGCAGGCCCAGGGCCTGCGGGTCCGGGTCCGTGGCCGACTGCGCCGCCCAGGCCGGGGCCTGCGCATCGAGCTCCACCACCGTCACGCCGGCCAGCCCCTCAGGTCCCAGCGCGGCGCACCCCGCCGCATCGGCGAGCAGCAGCCTGGGCACCGCATCGGCCAGCACCTGCCGCAGGCGCTGCGACGGATACGCCGGGTCCAGCGGCACGTAGGCACCACCGGCCTTGAGGATCGCCAGCAGTCCCACCACCATCGCGGGACTGCGCTCCAGGCAGATCGCCACCGGCTGGTCCGGCCCCACTCCCAGCCCGATCAGGTGATGCGCCAGACGGTTCGCGCTTGCGTTGAGCTCCCCATAGCTCAGAGACGCGCCCTCGTGGATCACCGCCACCGCATCCGGTGCCCGGCGCACCTGCGCCTCGAACAACGTGTGGATGCACTGCGGCGACGGATACGCCGCCTGCGTCCGGTTCAACTCCTCCAGCAGGTACGACCGCTCGTCGGTCGGCAGGATGTCCAACTCCCGCACGGGCATGTCCGGGGCACGCTCGAGCGCCTCCACCAGGCACTCGAGGGCACACTGCATGTAGCCGCAGATCCGCTCCGGTGCGATGGGCTGCATCGCCTCCGCCACCAAGCCGAGTGTGTGCCCGGAGTCGTCTACCGACAGGGTCAGCGGATAGTTGGTGCGCCCCTCCCCCTCCAACCACTGCACGCCAGACAGCGCATCCTCCCCCCAGCCTCGCTTGCCGCCATTGAGGTGTTGTGCCGGTAGTTCAACAGCGCGCTGAACAGTGGCGCCGGCGCGACCACACCACTGCAGCGCTGTGCCAGCGCCAGGGACGCATGTTCGTGCGCCAGCAGCTCCGCCAGCCGGGCATGCGTGGCCCGCACACTGTCCTCGACCCCGGTCCCATCCAGGTCCAGCCGCACGGGCAGGGTGTTCATGAACAGGCCCATGGCACGGTCGGCGCCCGCGCCGCCATGCATGCGGCCAAACAGCACCGTGCCGAACACCACCTGCTCGCGGCCGCTGCTGCGCGCCACCACCTGTCCCCAGGCCAGATGGCACAGACTGGCCACGCTTACCCCCAGCCGTCTTGCGTGGCTGCGCAGCCGGTCGTGCAACGCCTGCGGCAGAACCCGCTGGGCTTCCTGGGCCAGGCTGCCGTCACCGCGCACCTCGCTCAGCCCAAACGGCGTGGTGGGCTCATCAATGTCGGCCAGCATGGCCCGGAAGAACGGCTCATGCGCTTGGGGGCCAGCCCCCAAGCGCACCTGCGCGATCAGATTGCGGAACGGCTGAGGGGTCCCCAGTTCGTGGGCACGCCCACCCAGCACGGCCCGCACCTCGGCATGCATCACCTCCGACGTCGTTTGGTCCCTGATCAGATGGTGCTGCAAGCTCAGCAGCAGCCAGCGTTCGCTGCCAGGCTCGCGTGCCGTCACCAACCGTATCAGTGGCGCCTGGCTCAGATCGATGCGATGCCTGCGCGGATCGAACCGGCGCTTGAGCTGCTCATGGCCGGGGTCATCCCCATCCTCCAACGCAACCTCGGTCACGTCCAGGGGCGCCCGACGCCAGACCACCTGGGCGGGGCTGGACAGCCCCGCCCAGACGAACGCCGTGCGCAGCATGTCGTGCCGATCCACCACGTGCTGAAGCGCAGCAAGATAGCGCTCCAGCACACCTCGGTCGGCAAACACCATCTGCGAGAGCAGCAGGTACGGATCGCCCTGGCTGGCCAGCAGATGGTGGAACAGGATGCCGTCCTGCAGCGGGGACAGCGCGTAAATATCCTGGATGTTGCCCACCCCACCGGGCACCGTAGCCACGATCCGATCGATCTCCGGCTGCGTCAGTGCAATGAGCGGCAGCATCTGCGGTGTGATCGCCTGGCTCTGCTGCGTGATCAGGTTGGCCGGAACCCGCACGTCCTGGTGGTTGCCCAGGCACGCGGCAAGGTCTGCCAGCACCGGTGTGGCAAACACCGCCCGCACCTCGATCCCGAGCGAGAGCCGCCGCAGGCGCTCCATCAACTGCACGGCCAGCAGCGAGTGCCCACCGAGCTCAAAGAAGTGATCGCGGCGGCCAACGCGCTCCAGCCCCAGCAGCTCCGCCCACAGCCCGGCCAGCACCGTCTCGATCTCGCCCCGCGGAGCCTCATAGGTACGCCGCGCATAGGCGTCGTCCTCCGGCACCGGCAGCGCCTTGCGATCGAGCTTACCGTTGGGCGTCAGCGGCAGCACCTCCAGACACACGAACGCCGACGGCACCATGTACTCGGGCAGCCGCGCGCTCAGGTGCGCACGCAACGTGGCCGCAAGCTCCCCAGGTTCGCTCGCCGCCTCCCCCGGCACGCCCACCACGTAGGCCACCAGGCGCGGCTCGCCGGCCCGATCCTCGCGCGCCACCACCACCGCATCGCGTACCCAGGCGTGCTCGTTCAGCCGCGCCGCGATCTCGCCCGGCTCGATCCGGAAGCCGCGGATCTTGATCTGGTCGTCGCTGCGCCCCAGGTACTCCAGGTTGCCGTCCGGCAGGTAGCGCACCAGGTCGCCGCTGCGGTACATCCGTGCCCTGGCCTTGCTGCTGAACGGATCGGCCAGGAAGCGCTGCGCCGTCAGCTCCGGCCGCTTCAGGTAGCCGCGTGCAACCCCGCGCCCCCGATGTACAGCTCCCCGACCGCCCCGAAGGGCACCGGTGCACCGTGCTCATCCAGCACGTACAGCCTCGTGTTGGCGATCGGGCGGCCGATCGGAACGTTCGGCGAGACGGCGGGGCCTGACGGAACGTCGTAGACAGCACAGCCCACCACCGTTTCGGTGGGGCCATACTCATTGACCATCCTGGCCGTGGGCTGAATCTTGCGCCACAACTCGACGGTTGGATACGACAGTGCCTCACCGCCGATGACGAAGGCGCCCACCTGGCTGGCAATCGAATCCGCCAGGACCTGTTGGCCCAATGCCTCCAGATGACTCGGGGTAATGTTGACCAGCCCACACGACGAGCCCACCGTAGCTCTGAGTCCAGCGACTTCATCGCCTGCCTTTACAAGCAGGGCGTGGCCACCACAGAGCAGCGGTGCAAACAGGCTGTTGACTGTTGCATCGAAGACCAGAGGGGAGGAGACCACGGAGGCGGCTGTGGGCGCGTAAGCTTCACAAGCCCACGTCAGATAGTTGACCATCCCCCGGTGCTCGATCATGACGCCCTTGGGCATGCCGGTGGAGCCGGAGGTGTAGATGATGTAGGCCAGGTGGTGCGCGTGCAGGCCCAGGGCCTGCGGGTCCGGGTCCGTGGCCGGCTGCGCCGCCCAGGCCGGGGCCTGCGCATCGAGCTCCACCACCGTCACGCCGGCCAGCCCCTCAGGTCCCAGCGCGGCGCACCCCGCCGCATCGGCGAGCAGCAGCCTGGGCGCCGCATCGGCCAGCACCTGCCGCAGGCGCTGCGACGGATACGCCGGGTCCAGCGGCACATAGGCACCACCGGCCTTGAGGATCGCCAGCAGCCCCACCACCATCGCGGGACTGCGCTCCAGGCAGATCGCCACCGGCTGGTCCGGCCCCACTCCCAGCCCGATCAGGTGATGCGCCAGACGGTTCGCGCTTGCGTTGAGCTCCCCATAGCTCAGAGACGCGCCCTCGTGGATCACCGCCACCGCATCCGGTGCCCGGCGCACCTGCGCCTCGAACAACGTGTGGATGCACTGCGGCGACGGATACGCCGCCTGCGTCCGGTTCAACTCCTCCAGCAGGTACGACCGCTCGTCGGTCGGCAGGATGTCCAACTCCCGCACGGGCATGTCCGGGGCACGCTCGAGCGCCTCCACCAGGCACTCGAGGGCACACTGCATGTAGCCGCAGATCCGCTCCGGTGCGATGGGCTGCATCGCCTCCGCCACCAAGCCGAGTGTGTGCCCGGAGTCGTCTACCGACAGGGTCAGCGGATAGTTGGTGCGCTCCTCCCCCTCCAACCACTGCACGCCAGACAGCGCATCCTCCCCCCAGCCTCGCTTGCCGCCATTGAGGTGTTGTGCCGGTAGTTCAACAGCGCGCTGAACAGTGGCGCCGGCGCGACCACACCACTGCAGCGCTGTGCCAGCGCCAGGGACGCATGTTCGTGCGCCAGCAGCTCCGCCAGCCGGGCATGCGTGGCCCGCACGCTGTCCTCAACCCCGGTCCCATCCAGGTCCAGCCGCACGGGCAGGGTGTTCATGAACAGGCCCATGGCACGGTCGGCGCCCGCGCCGCCATGCATGCGGCCAAACAGCACCGTGCCGAACACCACCTGCTCGCGGCCGCTGCTGCGCGCCACCACCTGCCCCCAGGCCAGATGGCACAGACTGGCCACGCTTACCCCCAGCCGTCTTGCGTGGCTGCGCAGCCGGTCGTGCAACGCCTGCGGCAGAACCCGCTGGGCTTCCTGGGCCAGGCTGCCGTCACCGCGCACCTCGCTCAGCCCAAACGGCGTGGTGGGCTCATCAATGTCGGCCAGCATGGCCCGGAAGAACGGCTCATGCGCTTGGGGGCCAGCCCCCAAGCGCACCTGCGCGATCAGATTGCGGAACGGCTGAGGGGTCCCCAGTTCGTGGGCACGCCCACCCAGCACGGCCCGCACCTCGGCATGCATCACCTCCGACGTCGTGTGGTCCCCGATCAGATGGTGCTGCAAGCTCAGCAGCAGCCAGCGTTCGCTGCCAGGCTCGCGTGCCGTCACCAACCGTATCAGTGGCGCCTGGCTCAGATCGATGCGATGCCTGCGCGGATCGAACCGGCGCTTGAGCTGCTCATGGCCGGGGTCATCCCCATCCTCCAACGCAACCTCGGTCACGTCCAGGGGCGCCCGACGCCAGACCACCTGGGCGGGGCTGGACAGCCCCGCCCAGACGAACGCCGTGCGCAGCATGTCGTGCCGATCCACCACGTGCTGAAGCGCAGCAAGATAGCGCTCCAGCACACCTCGGTCGGCAAACACCATCTGCGAGAGCAGCAGGTACGGATCGCCCTGGCTGGCCAGCAGATGGTGGAACAGGATGCCGTCCTGCAGCGGGGACAGCGCGTAAATATCCTGGATGTTGCCCACCCCACCGGGCACCGTAGCCACGATCCGATCGATCTCCGGCTGCGTCAGTGCAATGAGCGGCAGCATCTGCGGTGTGATCGCCTGGCTCTGCTGCGTGATCAGGTTGGCCGGAACCCGCACGTCCTGGTGGTTGCCCAGGCACGCGGCAAGGTCTGCCAGCACCGGTGTGGCAAACACCGCCCGCACCTCGATCCCGAGCGAGAGCCGCCGCAGGCGCTCCATCAACTGCACGGCCAGCAGCGAGTGCCCACCGAGCTCAAAGAAGTGATCGCGGCGGCCAACGCGCTCCAGCCCCAGCAGCTCCGCCCACAGCCCGGCCAGCACCGTCTCGATCTCGCCCCGCGGAGCCTCATAGGTACGCCGCGCATAGGCGTCGTCCTCCGGCACCGGCAGCGCCTTGCGATCGAGCTTACCGTTGGGCGTCAGCGGCAGCACCTCCAGACACACGAACGCCGACGGCACCATGTACTCGGGCAGCCGCGCGCTCAGGTGCGCACGCAACGTGGCCGCAAGCTCCCCAGGTTCGCTCGCCGCCTCCCCCGGCACGCCCACCACGTAGGCCACCAGGCGCGGCTCGCCGGCCCGATCCTCGCGCGCCACCACCACCGCATCGCGTACCCAGGCGTGCTCGTTCAGCCGCGCCGCGATCTCGCCCGGCTCGATCCGGAAGCCGCGGATCTTGATCTGGTCGTCGCTGCGCCCCAGGTACTCCAGGTTGCCGTCCGGCAGGTAGCGCACCAGGTCGCCGCTGCGGTACATCCGTGCCCTGGCCTTGCTGCTGAACGGATCGGCCAGGAAGCGCTGCGCCGTCAGCTCCGGCCGCTTCAGGTAGCCGCGTGCAACCCCCGCGCCCCCGATGTACAGCTCCCCGACCGCCCCGAAGGGCACCGGTGCACCGTGCTCATCCAGCACGTACAGCCTCGTGTTGGCGATCGGGCGGCCGATCGGGATCGAATTAAGCTCGTCGACTATGCCTGATATCTCGAATGTGGCGCATCCAACCGTGGCTTCCGTTGGGCCAAAATGATTTATCAAGCGTACCGAGGGGAAGAACCTAGACCAGAAGCTGACATCTTCTGGAACTAGCGCTTCCCCTCCGATCATGAGAGTTTTTGTGAGAGCGCTTTTCTCACGATTCTCAAGTTTCTGATTAAGAACTTTTAGATGACACGGCGTTAGCTTAATTAGGTCATATGGCGGGTAAGAATCTTTGGAGAAAAGCAGATCAATCTGGTGTTCGGACCTTAGAAGATGGAGCTTGGCGCCTGCCAGCAGTGGTCCGAATAACGTAGTTATGACGCCATCGAAGCTCAACGAATGCAGTATGGGTGAACCATTGAGAGCTTCTTCGTAATAGCTCTGCCCCGACCACTGTAGATAGTTCACAAGACTTCTGTGTTCAATCATGACGCCCTTGGGCGTGCCGGTGGAGCCGGAGGTGTAAATGATGTAGGCTAGATGGTGTGCGTGCAGGCCCAGGGCCTGCGGGTCCGGGTCCGTGGCCGGCTGCGCCGCCCAGGCCGGAGCCTGCGCATCGAGCTCCACCACCGTCACGCCGGCCAGCCCCTCAGGTCCCAGCGCGGCGCACCCCGCCGCATCGGCGAGCAGCAGCCTGGGCGCCGCATCGGCCAGCACCTGCCGCAGGCGCTGCGACGGATACGCCGGGTCCAGCGGCACATAGGCACCACCGGCCTTGAGGATCGCCAGCAGCCCCACCACCATCGCGGGACTGCGCTCCAGGCAGATCGCCACCGGCTGGTCCGGCCCCACTCCCAGCCCGATCAGGTGATGCGCCAGACGGTTCGCGCTTGCGTTGAGCTCCCCATAGCTCAGAGACGCGACCTCGTGGATCACCGCCACCGCGTCCGGTGCCCGGCGCACCTGCGCCTCGAACAACGTGTGGATGCACTGCTGCGACGGATACGCCGCCTGCGTCCGGTTCAACTCCTCCAGCAGATATGACCGCTCGTTAGCCGACAGCAGCTCAAATTTCCCCACCGGTTGCCGCGCGTTGGCCAATGCAGCGGAAAGCAAACTTTCTATATGCCTTGTGATACGTTCAATTTGCTCATTTCCGATGCGACTGGCATCAAAGTGCCAGCACAAGCTCGCATCCTGAGTGCAAATCTCCAATGACAGGACTCTGCCGGGCCGAACTCGATTACCAGCCGGGATGCTCGGTGTATCTTCGCTGCAATCCCCAGTGGTCGCGATACCGATCGGCCAAGGCTGCTCCAACCCAAGCTCTTTAACCTGTTGGAGCGTGGGATGGCGCGCGACAAGATCTCGCGGAAAACTATCGTGCTTCTGCAACCGAATGCACTCATCCTCCACTGCTTTACGAACATCCGCGAATTCGCTATCGGGATCAATCGTAACTTCCATCGGCACAACTGAGCTAACGAGGGACTTCATGCCTTCTGGACCACCTCGCTTCTCATTGGTGATCGGCGCCCAACCTAGCTGGAGATCTATGCCCCCGTTACGCGAGCGACATAGATCAGCCAAGCTGTCATCAATGACTCAACACGCTCGGTCGACGGGAAATATTTCAGCGCATCCAAGATGAACTTCGGACTGGTTCGCCATTCCGGTACAGATTCCTTGCGCGAAGAAGTAAAACAGCTGATATCCGGTGCTCTGAATTTCTCGAGCCTACACCTCCAGAACTCTTCCCGGGGTGCGAGTCGCTCCATCTGCGCTCTAATCGCCGCCGCAGCAGCATCGTCTATCACAGGCAAACGATCACCGATGCTAAGGCGGTAGTGCTTGGCAATATCTATGGCGTTCGCGCGCTTTCCAGCTACATCTCCGAAAAATACATCTATGTCCTCCGTTTTCGTCGATACACGCCAAGAATCTCTATCGATTTCTATCAATGATCCCGATTGCAATTCGGAACATTGATTAAGAACTCTTGCTGACTCAACAGTAAGAAAACCATCAGCCGTGAGGATTTTTGCCGAGCCAAGCGGATTTGCATGATATGCCCCGAAACTTAGCGCTCGAGCCATTGCTGAAATATCTCGCGCAGGTCTATCCCATCGCAAACAACCTGCAGCATCCGGCCGACGCCATCTAGGGAAATAGCTCCTATCCTCTGATTTCTGACGAATGCCACCCCTCTTTCCCATTTTTAATATGGAAAGAAGCTCCATAAATCCAACAATGGCAGACTCATAGCATCTTAGGTTGAGTGTCAAAGCCGTATCGGAAGTTTCAATCGACACTTCTTTTTGAACGACCAAATCACCCGTATCGATGCCCTCCTCCACAAGGTGCCACGAAATTGCAAATTCCCTTTCATGAGCCAGTAGTGCCCAAGATGTCGCGTGCACTCCTGCATACCTTGGTAACGGGCCATCATGATAGTTGTAAGCTCCTCGGCGCAATTTGCGGACCAAGTCTATGGGCAACAACAACGGATTCGCAATGGAGAACAGAAGATCTACGTCCCTCTGTCCGATCAGTTCCGTAAGCCCATCTATACTGCTCAGACGTGGTATTCCTTCCCGCAAAGTCCAGTTAGAGAACACATCGTCTGTACTCAGCACGGCACAAATCTCACATCCGGCTTGCAGTGCGAGCTGGGCGCACCTGATAGCTAAAGTACCACCTCCAACAAACACGCTTACACCACCTCTCAAGCAATCTTTTCTTTGCTCCGAAGTATCAGATGTGAGGTGGTTTATTTTCATGTCAGATGGAGGAAATTTTTACTAAAATAATATTACTCATCTTCGCTATAGAATATTCTAAGCAATCGGCATGCTGCGAACTCTTCGGATGATTGCGAGAACACGTCATAAAGAAATTTTATAATTCATCAACACTCCCCACGAACAAGGCGCATCCGCACGACGACACCCGGGGGCGCTGCAACAAGCGGAGAGCTTTGGATTCCGGGTTCGAAGAAGCGCCCTGTGGACGCCACCTCCAGATGCAGATATTTATTTGTAGTTGGGCAATTTTGCAACTACGATTCGCTATTCCAGATTCTCATCCTGTATTTGTAAAATATTCATCTGAATTCCTTATTTTCAAAATCTTCGCTCGACAGGGTAGCTGCCGTTAATCATACCGATGAGTCGAATCGAATCTACCACCCGATCCACCGGGGGCGTCCACATAAGCGTTTCCCTAAGCTGTGCATGTTGGTTTGAGTGTTACGCCAATATTGCAAAGCTGACTCCGGTTGCGCGAAGTTTCATTCGGATATACGAAGCTGGCTATTCCTGTCGCTCCCCCAAAAAATCCAAATCGCGGGTCTACGCCCGGACCTCAAAAACTTTGGTTCGTCAGGAAAAAGTGTGGGTTGACGAAGGCTCAGGAAGATTGCCAAGTGCATGATATGGCTCTGGTGCAAATAGCGCGGGGGCGAATCGGTTAAGGTGTCGGGCTGAACGAATTGAGAACCGACGATGAGCAAGCTGAAGAGCCTGGACGAACTGTTTGCAGGCCGTCACTTTGACCGTGATGTGATCATTCTGTGTGTTCGCTGGTACCTGCGCTACAAGCTTAGCTTGCGCGATCTAGTCGAAATGATGGCGGAACGGGGTCTGGCGCTGGCCCACACGACGATCCTGCGCTGGGTGCGGCGCTTTGCGCCGGAGTTCGTCAAACGGTGGAATCGCTTCGGCAGCCCCACCGGCCAGTCCTGGCGTGTTGACGAGACTTATGTCAAGCTGCGCGGAAAGTGGGTCTATCTTTATCGGGCGGTGGATCGGGTGGGCCAGACGGTTGACTTCATGCTCCGTGCAAAGCGCGACGTGGAGGCGGCAAAAGCCTTTTTCAGGAAGGCGATCAAACATCAGGGCCAGCCACCGAAGATCATCACGCTTGACGGCTATGCGGCCTCGCACCGCGCCGTGCGCGAGATGAAGGCCGATGGCTTGCTGCCTGAGGACACGAAGGTCCGATCCTCGAAATATCTCAATAATCTGGTCGAGCAGGACCACCGCAACATCAAGTCCCGGACGAAAGTCATGCTCGGCTTCAAACGTTTCAGGAACGCAGCGATCACTCTCTCTGGTATTGAGTTGGTACATCGCATTCGCAAGGGCCAATTCGGCCTCGCGAAGCTCGGCCTCAAAGATACCACTGCGCCCGCAGTCTGGGAGGCCGTCCTGTCTGCTTGATGAGGTATCCTCTATATAACAACAATCTCGTACAGACCGCCTATTTGCACCAGAGCCCCGATGAGGCCCACGTCGGTGGGCGTACTCGCGGCAAAGGCAGGGGCGTGCACGACATGGTTCTTGTGGCCGGCGCTGTCGAGGTTCGGCAACGCAAACTTGCCGGCAGCCGCAACAAACGCAAGAGCGGACGGTATGCCGGACGAGTTCGGCTCGCTCTGGTTCCTGACCGAAGTGCCCGGTCGCTGGGCGGATTCATCGAGCGTACCGTTGCACCCGGCGCAACCATCATCACCGACGACTGGAACGGTTATGCCAAGCTGGGCGAGCGCGGCTATGGCCATATCGCCATCGCGCAGCGCGGTGAGATGCAAGTGACCGAATCCTTCCTGCCGATCATTCACCTTGTGTTCTCCAATCTCAAGACCTGGCTGCGCGGAATTCATCACGGTCAACTGGTTACGAGTTTCGGTTGAAGCGATCTGGCGGCGGTCAACGGAATTGGCAAGCGGGCGAGACCAGCCGCGTCGAGATGGGCGACGAGGCAGTTTTGCGTTGTCACGGATGCATTTCCGCAGGGGGAGGACGAACGGGACCACGGCGCGCTGCGCCGTACTGAAGCATGGACCTTAACTGCCAGCTCAACTACCGCAATAGTGCCGTAGATTTATCATGGTGTAGGCCATGGTCTTGAATGCGTAGTGCAACTGACTGATGCGATCGAAGCGAAGTAGCAAGCGACGAAACTTATCTTCCCATGCGAACACGCGCTCGATGGTACGAAACCGCTCTTTAAAAATGGCCAGATCGAACAGCGCCTTGCGACCTCGCTTAGTGCGTTTCTTGCCGCGCGGGTTCGGGTTGATGTTGGGCACCATCCCGCGGTTGAAGATCGCCTTGCGGTTGGAGCGACAATCGTAGACGCCGTCCAGGCTGACCACGGTGTCGCGCAGATCCAGCCTTGCTTCACCGGCAATCCGTATCACCTGCGGCAGCGCGTCACGCAGCAGCGGCGATTCGTTGCGATTGCCTGGTGCCGACACGAACGGGGCGATCACATTGCAGTTCCGGTCACAGAAGGCAACGACCTTGTCACCCTTCATGTTCTTGTGGCCGCTGAAGCCAATGTTGTCGCCGCCTTTTTTTGCCGCCGTCGTGGTGCCGTCGCCATGGATGACGCTGGTGTCCAACAACTGGTCGTGGCTAAGCCGCACCACCGACGCGAGGAAGACGGCGTCGAAACATTCGCATGCCTGCCAGCGGCGAAAGGCCCGATAGATACTCGTGTAGTGGATCTCCGGCCTGCCGTGCCGATCCATTGCAATCGGCAGCGCCTTCCATTGGCAACCGAGGTAAAGCAGTTTCAGGATGTAGTTGAAGATCGCGTGCGCGGTCAGTTTGGATGCCGGTCCCCGGCTTCCTGCCGTGAGGTGCGGCAAGACAAATTGTTCGAACTGCCCGCGGCTCAATTCCGTTGGAATCCGTTGCCATTGCTGGCTGTGCGCCATTATCGACCGCCAAAGATCGGGAATTCTAGCGGATCACGGCGGAAATCGGCGAAAGTCATACCCACAAAGGACTTCAGGCAAATTTGGCAGCCTTGAGAAACCCGCAATGGAATGAACGCGTCCCACCCGTGAACGAAAGCGAAGTAAGGTGGATCCTCACGGGCCAACGGCATCGATGTGCCCAAGTGGAAAATGCACGCATTTCCAGGTGTGAACGGCTGTCTAAAACCGGCACTAAACGGCGGCGTAGCTTAAAGATGCGGAGCAACTCCTGTATTGCAGGACTGTCCCGAGGTCTTCTGATTCGATATTGAAGGTTGTCACCGGGCGCGTCGGAACGAGCCCGCAGGGCGAGTGCAGACGCGCCCGGTGACGGGCATTCCGCAAGGTGGTGACGTCGGAGTTGGGATGCGGTAAAAAGGTCGGATTTACCGCCGAAAAGAAACAGGCACGACACCGCTCCAAACCGCCAAGTTCATCCCGATGTCATGCCCCACTCGTGCCAAGGGCGCGCGTGCCGGGCCAGTATGGCACGGCTCACCCATCCCGTCGAGGCCGTTTCGGCATGACTGGGAGATTGCCGATGCCGGCCACGGGCCGCCTCTTTGTCTGTGCCCATTGCCGGGCGCAGGCCATTGTTTGCCGCCGCTGCGACCGCGGCCAGATCTACTGCAATGGCGGCTGCTCGCAAGCAGCGCGCCGCGCAAGCCTGCGCGAGGCCGCCCAGCGCTACCAACTCAGCCGTCGCGGCCGCCTGGCGCACGCGGAGCGCATGCGCCGCTACCGCTGCCGCCAAAAGAAAGTGACGCATCAGGGTTCCGCCGCGCAGGCCGCCAATGCTCTACTGCCGCTGACCTTGACGACGCCGGCCAGAGCACCGGCGTCCGCTGGCGCCTCAACACCTGTGTCTGAGCATTGCCACTTCTGCCGTTGCGCATACTCCGGCTTCGTCCGCCTCGGACCACTGCGTCGTCGGGTCTTCCGTGATGTTCGTACGACTGACCGCACAGGACACGACCCATGACCATTGGAGTAGAACTTGAAGCCCAGATTCTGCGTTACTACCACGTCGAGAAATGGCGCGCCGGCACCATTGCTCGCCAGTTGCATGTGCACCGCGACACCGTTCATCGTGTGCTGGCCCAGGCCGGCCTGCCCAGGATTGGCACCGTGCAGCGGCCCTCGCAGATCGACGCCTACCTGCCATTCATCCATGAGACGCTGAAGAAGTTCCCGTCGCTCACGGCCAGCCGCCTGCATGCGATGGTGACCGAGCGTGGCTACCGCGGGAGCCAGCACCACTTCCGGCACATGATCGCGCTGCACCGGCCGCGCCCACAGCCGGAAGCCTATCTGCGTCTGCGTACCCTGCCCGGCGAACAAGGGCAAGTCGATCGGGGTCACTTCGGCCATCTGCAGATCGGCCGCGCACGCCGGCCGCTGATGGCCTTCGTGATGGTGCTGTCGTGGTCGCGGCAGATCTATCTGCGCTTCTTCCTCGATGCGCGCATGGACAGCTTCCTGGCCGGCCATGCCGGCGCCTTCGAAGCCTGGTCCGGCCTGCCCAGGGTCCTGCTCTACGACAACCTGAAGAGCGCCGTGCTGGAACGCCAGGGCGATGCAATCCGTTTCCATCCGACGCTGCTCGCGTTCGCGGCGCATCATCGCTACGAGCCCCGGCCGGTCGCAGTCGCCCGGGGCAACGAGAAGGGGCGTGTCGAGCGTGCCATCCGCTACGTGCGCGAGAACTTCTTCGCCGCCCGCACCGTGACCGATCTCGACGAGCTCAATGCCCAGGCCGCCCACTGGTGCGCCGGACGTGCGGCCGATCGCCCCTGCCGGGAAGAACCGACGATCAGCGTACGCGAGGCGTTCTCCCGCGAGCAGCCCAGCCTGCTCGCCTTGCCGGAGAATCCCTATCCGTGCGAGCTGCAACTGACCGTCAAGGTCGGCAAGACACCGTACGTGCGCTTCGACCTGAATGACTACACGATCCCGCATACCCATGTGCGACGCACGCTCACGGTGCGGGCCAGCCCCCGGCAGGTACGCATCCTCGATGGCACGGAACTGCTCGCCACTCATGAGCGCAGTTACGATCGCGGCGCGCAGATAGAGATTGCCGCGCACATCAACGCCTTGGTCGAGCGCAAACGCGAAGCCCGCCACCATCGCGGACTTGACCATCTGGCTCGGGCGGCGCCGGCCAGCCAGGCGCTGCTGCTGCGCGCGGCGGAACGGGGCGGCAATCTGGGCAACATCACCACGCACCTGCTGCGCCTGCTCGACCGTTATGGCGCAGCAGAACTGCAAGCGGCGATCGAGGAAATCCTCGCCAGCGATGCGGCGCCTCACCAGAATCCGGTGCGCCTGGCGCTGGAGCGCCGACGCGAGGCGCGCCAGGCGCCCCCGCCGGTGGGCATCCATCTGCCTGAACACGTCCGGCACAAGGACAAGCTGGTCATACCCCACCGGCTCGACATCTACGATCAGATCGCTGGAGATGCCAATGAACACGCCTGAGAACCTGCAAAGCCGTGCGAATGCCTTGCGTCTGCACGGGCTACTCGCGCACTGGCCGGAGGTCGCCGACGCCGGGTGGGTGGCGCCGCTGCTGCAATGGGAAGAAGAGGAGCGCTCGCGCCGCTCGCTGGAGCGCCGCATCCGGGATGCCCGCCTGGGCAACTTCAAGCCCTTGTGCGACTTCGACTGGAACTGGCCGACGCGCTGCGACCGGGCCGCCGTCGAAGAATTGATGTCGCTGGAGTTCGTCAAGGACTCGGCCAACGTCGTGCTGATCGGCCCGAACGGCGTCGGCAAATCGACCCTGGCGCTGAATCTGGCCTATCAGGCGCTCGTCCAAGGGCACACGGCGCTGTTCACCACCGCCGGCCAGATGCTCGGCGAGCTGGCCGCCCTCGACAGCGATTCGGCCTTGCGGCGGCGCCTCCACCGCTATGCCTCGCCGGACGTGCTGCTCATCGACGAGGTCGGCTACCTGTCGTACTCAAACCGGCATGCCGATCTGCTGTTCGAACTCGTCAGTCGCCGGTATGGCGCCACCAGTACGGTGGTCACGACGAACCGGCCGTTCGCCGAGTGGTCCGAGGTGTTCCCGAACGCCGCCTGTGTCGTCTCGCTGGTTGACCGGCTCGTGCATCGTGCCGAAGTCATCGCAATCGAGGGCGAGTCGTATCGCGTCAAGGAAGCGCGTGAGCGGGCCGATCAGCGAGCAAAGAAACGCAGCGCGGCCCGGGCGGAGAGAAAGCCATCATGACGCGTCTGCATCTGCCCTCAGGCATCACCCACGGGCTCGACTTCCTGATCCCAGACAACTGGTCCGCTGAGCAGGCCCTCGCCGTCGTCGAACTCATCGACGATCTACGCGAACGGATCTGCGCGCACTACCAGCTCGCTCTGCATGACCTGCTGAGTGAGCAGCGCTCGCCCCCCGAGAAAGGCCTGGACGATCCGTTCTAACCAACACCGTCCAACCCGAACTGCAAGGGGCCGCATGCGGCCCCTTGCTTACCCCAACCAAACGCCGCCATTTACTGTCGCTTTTACACCGCCGTCAACACCAGGCAACCGGAGGATCCACAGATGAATGCTACGCCAGTTGGAATCGACATTGCGAAGAATGTGTTTCAGGTGCACTACGTCGACGCGCAGACAGGTGAGATCGTGAACAGGCCGATCAAACGTGCTCAGTTTCTCGAGCACTTCGCGAATCGCGCGCCGTGCCTGATTGGCATGGAAGCATGCGGTAGCGCGCATCACTGGGCTCGGCAACTGACGAAGATGGGCCACGAGGTCAGACTGATGCCCGCGCAGTTCGTGAAGGCCTTCAACATCCGCAACAAGAGTGATGCGGCAGACGCGAAGGCAATCTGGCTGGCGGTACAGCAGCCGTGCAAGGCGGTGGCAATAAAGACGGAGATGCAACAGGCGTTGCTGATGATGCACCGTCAGCGAGAGCAACTGGTAAAGTTCCGCACGATGCAGATCAACGGGCTGCGCGGGATGCTGGTCGAGTTCGGCGAAGCGATGGGCAAAGGCCGCAGCGCGCTGGGCAAGGCAATTCCGGATGCGCTTACGCGCGTCGAAGAGTGTCTGCCGAAGGTCCTGATTGATACGCTACGCGAACAGTGGGCGCGGATTGAAAAGATGGACGAAGAAATCGTGACGATCGAGAGGCGGTTGCGCGAGTGGAAGAAGGAAGACAAGGCAGTAAAGGCGATCATCGAGATTCCGGGCGTGGGCCTGCTGACGGCGACGGCTGCGGTCGCGATGATCGGAGATCCGAAGGCGTTCAGATCGGGGCGTGAGTTTGCGGCCTGGGTCGGAATTGTGCCGAAGCAGACCGGTTCGGGCGGCAAGGTGAACCTGCACGGGATCAGCAAGAGGGGCGACACCTACCTGCGCACGCTACTGATCCACGGCGCGCGGGCCGTGCTGACGCGCGCGAAGGAGCCTGGTCCGTGGGTTGAGCAGATGAAAAAACGGCGACCACCCAACGTGGTGGTGACTGCTTTGGCGAGCAAGATGGCGCGGACGATCTGGGCGGTGCTCGCTCATGACCGATCGTATGAAAAAGGGTACGTGAGCATGAAGCCCGTCTGAGCGGCGGCCGAAACGTAAAAGATTAACGTTTAACACAGGGGTGGATGTCGAAAAGTTGCGTTGGCAATCGCGTGAGATGACAAGACAGGTTGGACCGGGACTCACTAAACCTGAACTGGTTGCCGAGCTTCGAGCTCGTACCCGCAATGAGGTGTGAGTCAGCGGATTTCATCGGGCCCGCAGCGGCAATATCAGCTGCAACAAGGCTGATGGTATGGACTCCCGCCCCCTCCGGGGCCACCCTGAAAGGGTCAACTCTTGGGAGAACAACAATGCCCGCCCTGACCATTGGCTTGGATATCGCGAAGAACGTCTTCGTGCGACCTGCAAGTCGCCTGAATTTCTGTTTCACAGGAGAACGTATGGCCTGACGAAACCGGTTGTTCCATCAACCGTTCCCTACCCAGACATGCGGAGCCGGTAACAGCTCGGTGTGAAGCTCTGGGGACAACGTAGCCGCCGGATAACCGGTACGCCCAGCCGCGAGGCGAAGCGGAATCTGCCAGCACGAAGGCGGAGAGGAGCAAGGGATGAGTGGGTACGACCAACATATGTGAACTTCTGATAAACGTCGTGATCTTTGACAAGCCAAACGTGCTGACAGGCTTGAACCAAAACGGTATGCGGTGAGGAGTGGTCTTCGAAGACTGGACCACCATGGACAACCAGCCGCCGGCGAAGAGGAAGGGTCCGCCCCGCTCGGAGATTCATGCGGAACAGGGTAAGCCCATCATGCTGCCGGTGACGGCAGGCGAACCGTAAGGAACGCTGTTGGCACGGTGGGTAAAGGAATGCGGAGAAAGCGAACGCCCGGCTGTAATGGCCGGGATACGGGCTGCAACATTGCCCGACACGAAAGTGGGCAGACTTCCGCAGGGTCATTCATGGCGAGAGAACTTTGACCAACCGTTATACGAGGGAAAGCAGATGACGGCGTACGATGCGAAAGTGTCGGGAGCTGGTGCGTCCTCGCACGCTGCACAGATGTGGGATCAGGCGAACTGGCCGCACATTGAGGCAGAGGTGAAACGGCTTCAGGTGCGTATCGCCAAGGTGGTCCGGGAAGGCCGATGGGGCAAGGTGAAAGCCTTGCAACGTCTGCTGACCCGCTCGCATAGCGGCAAGATGTTGGCCGTGAAGCGTGTGACGGAAAATCGCGGTAAGAGGACGCCGGGGGTGGATGGCAGGATATGGCCGTCCCGGCGGCCAGATGGAACGGAATGGTGTCGCTACGTCATCGCGGCTATCGGGCGATGCCGCTGCGGCGGGTTTACATTCCCAAGAGTAACGGCAAGAAGCGTCCGTTAGGAATTCCTTGTATGCGGTGCCGGGCGATGCAGGCTTTATGGAAGCTCGCTCTGGAACCCGTCGCGGAGACTCTGGCGGATGCCAATTCCTACGGCTTTCGGTCCGGACGCTCGACCGCCGATGCCATCGAGCAGTGCTTCAACGTTCTGGCTAAGCGTGCCTCGCCAGAATGGGTTCTGGAGGGTGACATTCGAGGCTGTTTCGACAACTTCAGTCATTCCTGGTTCCTGGAGAACGTACCGATGGATAAGGGGGTTCTGCGAAAGTGGCTTCAGGCCGGATATATCGATGAGGGAACTCTGTTCGAGTCGCGGGCGGGTACACCCCAAGGGGGAGTTATCTCGCCCGTCATCGCGAATATGGCGCTGGATGGGCTTGAAGCGGCAGTCCATGCAAGTGTGGGAACATCCAAACTTGCTCGCAGCAAGGCTCAGCTCAACGTCGTCCGTTATGCCGATGACTTTGTGGTGACTGGCGTGTCGAGAGATGTGCTGGAATCCCGGGTGCTTCCCGCGGTCAGGCAGTTTATGGCCGCCCGAGGTCTGGAACTCTCGGAAGAGAAGACCAGGATCACCAACATAGCGGAGGGTTTCGATTTCCTTGGCCAAAACGTGCGCAAGTACGGCGGCAAACTGCTGATCAAGCCAGCGAAGAAAAGTATCAAATCGCTGCTCGACAAGGTCAGGGAAGTCATCAAGGGCAACGCGAGTGTCACCCAAGAGGCGTTGATCCGTAGGCTGAACCCGATCATTCGGGGTTGGACTATGTATCATCGCCACGTCGTGGCAAAAGCGACCTTCTCAACGATCGACTCGCACATCTGGCACCTGCTCTGGAAGTGGGCAAGACGTAGGCACCCCACGAAAGGAGCCCGGTGGGTCAGGAAACGTTACTTCCGGTGTGACGGACATCGGTCCTGGGATTTTGCAACGAAGGGTTCGACCGAGGATGACACCTGCGGCCTGCAACTCTTCCGCGCAGCGACGGCCGCCATCCAGCGCCACGTCAAAATCCGGGGACTGGCTAATCCGTTTGATCCGGCATGGGACATCTACCTTGCCCGCCGTCGAACCGCGAAACGTTCCGCCGGGCTGTCCGGTGCCACCCAGTGGCGCTGAAGGAATGGCTTGAGCCGGATGCGGGGCGACCTGCACGTCCGGTTCTGAGGGGGCGGCGGCGCAGTAATGCGTCGCTGCTACCCGACCAGATCCACGGCGTTGATCGCCATGGAAATGCAGTTCTGCAGCGGAAACTTCGTCGAGTTGAGATGCTGAAGTATTTTGCGAACCTCGAACCGAGCCTGGTTGGTATCGAAGCCTGCCACGGTTCTCATTACTGGGCACGGGAGTTGACCGCGTTGGGGCACACTGTGCGCCTGCTGCCGACGCAGTACGTAAAGCCATTTCTGGTCGGTGGCAAAAATGATGCAAATGATGCTGCGGCGATCTGCGCCGCCGTGACAAGGAAAGACATTCACTTCGTTTCAATCAAGAGCGCCGAGCAGCAGTCTCTGCAGTCAGTGCACCGGATGCGGGAGCGCCTTGTCCAGGATCGCACGGCGAAATCGAATCAGATCCGAAGCATGTTTGCCGAAGAAGGTTTTGTCTTTCCGATTGGGCTGCACCAATTGCGCAAGGGCATCGTTGAGCTTCTTGGCAACCCGAATGCCAGGGTCACCCCAGTGCTCAGGAGACTCGGGGCGATGTACCTTGAACAAATGAACGCTCTGCAGCAGAGGATCGACGAGCTCGGCAAGGAGATTGCCGAAATATTCAAATGCAGTGAGGTCTGTCAACGGCTAGCGACTATCCCGGGTATCGGGCCTGTCATCGCAACCGCGCTCGTTAGCAGCGTCGGCGATCCATCGCAATTCAGGAACGGTCGACAATTTGCGGCATGGCTTGGGCTGACGCCGCGACAACGATCCAGCGGCGGCAAGACAAAGCTGGGCGGCATCACGAAACGAGGCGATACCTATCTGCGAACGCTGCTTGTGCAAGGCACTCACGCTGTGATTCACTTTGTTAATCGTCGTGATGATCCGCACAGCCGATGGATCAAGACCCTATTGCAACGTCGTCACTCGAGCATCGCAACTGTCGCTCTTGCAAACAAGACGGCGCGCATCGCGTGGACAATCTTGACGCGCAAAGAGGTTTTCAAAGTAGCGTAGCACGGTGGATTGAGAGGTGGCACCGTTTGTTCGGACAGGGATCCGGAGTTTTTAAGTGGAAGCGCTGGGGCAGTCAGGCTGCCGATTTGATCGCTGGCAGCGTGGCGAAGTATGCCTCATCCGGGGTCTGGTCCGCCAGACTGGAATGGGGCCGTCGTTGGTTGTACCAGGTTAGGTAGTTAGCGATAGAGCGGCGCGCATGGCTGACCGAGTCGTAGGCTTTCAGGTAGACCTCCTCGTATTTGACGCTGCGCCAAAGGCGTTCGACGAACACGTTATCGCGCCAACTGCCCTTGCCGTCCATCGACAGTTGGATGCCGCGGTCCAGCACGGCGTCTGTGAACTCCGTGGCGGTGAACTGGCTGCCCTGGTCGGTGTTGACGATCTCCGGCGCGCCGTACTTGGCAAAGGCCTCCTCGATTGCCTCGACGGCATGACAGCTCTCCAGCGTGATCGCCACCCGGTAGGCCAGCACCCGGCGGCTGGCCCAGTCCACCACTGCCGTCAGGTACACAAAGCCCCGTGCCATCGGAATGTAGGTCGTGTCCAGAGCCCACACCTGGTTGGCCCGGTCGATCTTCCGGTCGCGCAGCAGGTACGGCCAGATCTTGTGCGCCGCGTGCTTGCGGCTCGTGTTCGGCCGGCGATACAGCGCCTCAATGCCCATGCGCTTCATCAGCGTGCCCACGTGCCGGCGACCGACCTGGATGCCTTCCCGGCGCAGCAGGCGAGCCAGCATGCGAGCCCCCGCGAAGGGATGCTCCAGATGCAGTTCGTCGATGCGGCGCATCAGCTTCAGATCTGCCTCGCTGACCGGTTGCGGCTGGTAGTACGCGCTGGACCGGGCGATGCCCACCAGCTTGACCTGCCGGCTCACCGGCAGCGCGTGCTCGCGGTCGATCATCGCTTTGCGCTCAGCAGGCCGGCCTTGCTGAGCGCGCCGGACAAAAAAATCGTTCTCCAGCGCCAACTGGCCGATCTTGGCGTGCAGCACCTTCAAATCCACCGGCGGCTCGCCCCCACTTTCCTTGCCACCGCCGAACAGGTCCGCGGCATGCTCCACCAACTGCTGCTTCCACGCTGTGATCTGGCTGGGGTGCACGTCGTACTGCTGGGCCAGCTCCGCCAGCGTCTTTTCGCCCTTGAGGGCCGCCAGGGCTACCTTCGCCTTCAACCCCGCCGAGTGGGTTCGCCTGCTTCGTTTCGTCATCTTCTGAGGTCCTTTCTGCCCGCCATTATGGCCGGCTCAGACCCCAGCTCTTCCATTTATCCGACTGTCCGAATTTCCGGCGCCACCTCTTTGTTATAACACCTCACTTCCTTAGCGATTGCGCAAGAAGTGGCAAGCATGGCGAACCGGTCGGACCGGCGCTTGCAGATCCTGATATATCCGACGGCTGCATTCCGAAGCCAGAAGGCCGATGAGGGGCAAGCGCGCAAATTTCCATGATGGCTCGTGTCCACAGGACACATGAGAAGCCGAATGTACGGACGCAGTCGTGACCTTCAGAATGCAAACCACCCTTGCTCATAAGCGGGAGTCCATGTACGGATATACAGCTGCAACCCATCCTGTCGATGTCGGAACACACGAAACACTGGCGCAATCGGGGCGCGTTCATATACAACCAGTTGTAGGACTGGCTACCCCGGTAAATTGCACGGAAATCAAAGGGACCCCTTCACACAGAGACCGCGCCAAATCGGGGGCTGCCTATGCCGAAAGGCGGCGATCGTCTTCTCCGGCGATGGAGGAGACCGCGCCAAAACGCTACAGACTTTCCTGGTCGACAAATCGGCCTAGCATACGTAGTGCTGGCAGCAGCACTTCATCCGCATAAGGGCAGCCGGTAAGGCCCGGATCGGTCTGGCCCGACTTCCTCGCTTCATCCGGCGCGTGGGACTCTTCGGCGAGAAGGCGTGCAAGCAGCGCTTCGTAGCCAGCCTTCCACGCTTGCGCGCCTGGAAATACCACGCGCAACTCCTTGAGAATATCCATCCCGGAAAAGTCCAGGTCGCCCCAGAAATAAACGGGGCGCGTGACGTTGGTCCCATGCAGCCATGCAAGAATGCTAAGCTCCAACGCCGCATTCCGCTCAAACACGCCCGGCGCAAAATAAACTGAACTGCCAACCGGCTGGCGCAGGCGCCTCGCGCTCGCCTTGTAGCCTGATGCATATATCAGGACAAAGCCTTCGGCGGCGCTCAGCCTGCCTGCCGCCATCGCTTCGAACGTTGCGGCGTTTTCCACAAACAGGATCGGGGCGGCAGGATCGGCTGTACGCACAGCTACCAGCAGTTGCACTGGCTTGTCTGGAAAGGGGCAGGCTTCCGTGTCAAGCAACAGAGCAATGGCCTCCTGCTGGCCGTTGAGAACTTTAGACAAGCCCCAGAACTGCCGGCCTGCTACCTCATGGAGCATGAGGTTCTCGCTGGCAAGGGCCGGGATGCCCGCGAGACGCTCCAGCACCTGCTCCGGTGAACGCTGCAGGATGAGGATCGGGCGGGACAGCAGCCGCTCGCACAGCGCCGCGTTGCTGAAGCGCGCGGGCACAGCCTGCCGCCACTGAGCCATCCAGGCGACCACGGCACTGGGCTGGCGTCCCGTCTCGTCGCGAAGGAACGCTTCCGCTTGCGCGGCAATGACGAGCTTCGGTGAGCGCTCCCAGATATCAAGATCCCGCTGGCCGCGGCGCTGGTCCAGCACCAGCGCGAATCCGGGCTGCGTCTGCAGCGCTTCCAGTGCGCCCCACACGAACATACGTTCGCCATGGAGGGCGATCGAGAAAAACTCCGGCCACGTCCCGGCACTCAAATGGAAGCTGATATCGCGGCGCCTCTCGACAAACGGCTTTGCCTCGATACGGTCCACCAGCGCATTCAGCAACGCGGTGAGGGCGGTCGGCCGGTGCCCCGGAATGCAATCGCCGCTCATGTCCCCATGTCCGAGACCAACTGCTTGCGTGCCTCTTGCAAGTCGAACTGCCCTGCCGCTTCACGCCGCACCGCCTCCCGGCGTTCAGTCCAGAGGGCATGTAGCCGGTCGGCCTTCAACAAAGAGCTGTCCACCTCGGTAATCTTATCGAGTTCGCCTGCCAGACCCTCCACCTTCATCAGGGAAAAACGATGCTCGAAACTGAACAACTCGAGCAGAGGGCCGGACGCGCGGGATGGCATGGCAACCACCAGTTGCAGGCCAAGGTTCTCATTGAGATAGCGCATCACGGCAGCGGTGCGGCCCTCATCCATCTTGTCGAAGGCCTCGTCAATCATCATGAGCTTCAGGCTCGGCGTCTTCTCGAACTGGCGAAATGCCTGGGCCAGCACCGCGGCCCGTACCAGATAGGCCGGCGTCATTAGCTCGCCTCCCGAGAACGTCGCCATTCTTGCCAAGGACGCCTCGCGTCCGTCCTCCGAGTACTTGCGGATGTCATATTGGCGATAGTTGCGGTAGTCCGCTATGTCCTTCAGTCGCCGCAACGCGTGGTCGCGGTTGGTGTCGAGCAATAGCAGCTTGATGTCATCCAGCGCCACGACGCTGTCGGCGGACAGCACGCCTTCGGCGGCCGAGAACAAGTCCACCGGCGTTTGTGTCTCGGCCAGCCGGTTCAGTTCCTGGAACAGGTCGAAGTACTTTTTGTACTCCTTGACCATCTGCCCGTATTCGATCTCGAAACGGTCTTCGCCGAATGCCAGGCGCTTGAGCTTCTCATTGAGCCGCTTGAGCGGATCGATGCCCTGCTCCACCGCGGTGCGTACGGCCAGCGCGAAATGCGTACTGAAGGTATTGTTGAAACTCTTCTCGGCGCCCCCCAGCTCGCTGGTGTTGTTGAGGATGCGCACTTGGTCGAGCCGTTCTAACATGGCCGAGATTTGCCGCCGGGCAGCGGGTATGCCGCCATAGGCTTGCCACTCATACTCCCCCTGCGTTGAGTGACAAGGCTGAAAGTCGACCCGCTCATCGAACGAGGAAGACAAGAGATTATGTGCCTCCAGTTTCCGCTCGAATGCCTCGCGCTCCTGACGGTAGAGACCGGCTTGCTGGCGCCGCCGTCCATCGAAGGACGCTGAAGTCTGCTCCGTGGCCGCTTGCCGGGCGCGCTGGTCAAGCCGGACCGGATCGAAGTGCGGATTGAGCCGGATCAGCTCAGCCACGCGGGCGTTTACCTGTCTCACGTCGTCCCGGCACTCGACAAGCTTAGCTTCGGCGTCAGCGATGTTCCCTTCGAAGCCACGCGCCTGCCCCGCCGCTTCGCCCGCTAAGCGTGACGCGGCATTGGAGAGGCGGTGGTGGCCGTCCAATAGCTGCTCCGCACGCGCCACGCGGCGCTCCAGGACAATGAGATCGGAGTCATCCAGACTGGCGAGCTGCGCCGCGAGACTACTCAGCCCGCGCTGCGTTTCACCCAGCTCGTCCAGCATTGGCGCGACAGGCACAAGCTTCAGGCCGAGCAGACGCGCGCCCCATGCGGCCAACTCTGCGCCGCTTGCGCGATGTGCGTCCCTTTCCCGCGTCTTTTCGTCGATCTGCCGGGCAAGCCTCACCACGCGCTTGCGCCGCGCCTCTGCACCGAAGGCAAGTTCGCCGTCCTCCACCCATGACGAAAACATCTTGAATCCGCCGCTGGCCATGCCGTCCACGGTCAGTGCCTGTTGCGCGCCTCGCAGTGCCTGCGCATCCGCTACCTTGACATAACGGCCGTAGCTCGCAACCAGATAGGCCCGCGCGGTCTCATCGGCGATCACCAACTCCTGCAACACGGCATCGGGCGACAGCGCCTGGTTTTCCGCCCGCCGTTTGGCCAGTTCCCCCTGCACCACGGAAGCCTCCCGCCCTTGCCTAGCCGCCGGCAGCTCGTGTCGCAGCGCCCGGATGGCGCTCGCCTCGTACTGCGCGGCCACCAGGATCACGAAGCGGTTACCGCCCAAGAGCCCTTCGATGGCGTTCTGCCAGCGCGACCCCTCCCGCGGCTGGACAAGGTTGCAAAGCACCCTGGGATGGGCGCCCGGCATCTTGGCTTCGAGATAGCGGACTGCGGCCTCCACATGCGCCGGCAAGTCAAAGTGGCCATCTTCCAGCCCTTGCCGGCGCCGCTTCAGGTCATCGATTTCCCCTTGCAGGGCGGCAGCGCGATCCGACTCCCGCGCTTGCTGCTGGACCACTGCCCCATACAGCCCGTCGGCGCCGTGCAGCCGCTGCGCAATGGGAGCCAGGGCGGCATCCAGTCTGGCGAACCGGTCGCGCCGCAGGCTCGCCGGGTCGATCTGCGCGCCTGTCAGCATCGCCGCGAGTTCACGCGCGGCGGCCTGGCCGTCGGCGGCATCGATTGCCGCGGCATCGACGACCAGCCGCTCCACATGGGGTGCGTAGGCAGACGCCGGCCCTGCAGGCAGTTTGGCCAGGGCAGCCAGTTCGTCCAGTACCCGCGCAAGCCCGTCAGGGCGGCCAGGACGTCCAGCGCGATACGGGATCGACCATCGGTGGCCGCGGCTATCTCGCGGCTGAGCCGCTCACGATCCTGCGCCACCGGATTGCCATTGAGCCGCCCCTTGGCAGTGCCGTGCAATTCCGTGGCGCGCTTTAGCGCCTGCGCGTGTCGGTCGGCAAGCGCCTGCTGCTTTTCGACATCGGCCAAGGCGAGGCGCCGGCAGGCCTCCAGTCTTTGGATCTCCTCCTCGACATCCTGCTGTCGGCGCAGCGCTTCGCCCAGTTCGGCCTCCATGGCCTCTTCGAACGCGGTAAGGAACGCATCCGCGTGTGCCTTCAGCACTGCCAGCCGCTCCCGGCACGCCAGTAATTCGGTGGCGATCTTGCGCAGACGTTGAACGTTCTGCATGAGCGACGCGATATGCCCGATCTGATCGGAGAAATCAGGCTCGGCCAGCACCTGCTCCCGGATCAGCTCGTCCACCGAGCCGACGGTCTTGCGGGCAATGGACTGGACGAAAGCCCGCGCCGCCCCTTCCGCCTCGCGCGGCCCGACCAGCGTCTTGCCGCCGCCGCGAAACTCGGCATAGAGCTTGCACAGATAGTCTTCGATGCTGTTCTCGAACGGCAGGACGCGCGGATAGCGCTGGCGCAGCCGATGGTAGATATCCTCGACCTTTACCGCCGTAATCGAATTGCCCTTGCGCGATTCGATGAAATCCGCCTCCATCACGCGGCTGCCCGGCAGCACAAAGTAAAGCTTGCGCGCCACATCGACGCTGCGGCCTTGCTCGCGTGTACCGGACACGGCGGCTTCCACGGCCACCACGGCGCTGAATGGCTCGGCGGACTCCCCGGCATCGGGTGCGAAGACGGCGACGACATAGGTGTGCGACCCATACGGCCGGACGCAGAGGTTGTCGCGCATGCCTACCGCGTAGGACGCGAGCGTCCGCCTCACCTTGCCGCCGGCGCGCGAGGCGCCGCTCTCGTCCTGCGCCGAGTTGAACACGTTGATGTGCTGCTTGCCGCCGGTCATAACCAGCTGGATCGCGTCCTGGAAAGAGGACTTCCCCACTCCGGTCGAACCCGACAGCAAGGTGGTGTGGCCAAAGGGGTATTCCCGGGACACCACGAAGCCCCAGTTGACCAGGATGAGCTTCTCAAGCTTCATCGTCAGGCTCTGGCGACGTGACGGCCGACACGGGCGTTCGTGTTTCGGCCAGCAGGGCATCAATGGCGGAATCCGCCACGAACTGCAGGATCGTCCCACGAATGGCGACCAGAGCGTCAGCATCTTCCACCTCGGAATCCGCCCGGTAATCGATCAGGCGGGCACGCTTCAGGTCGGCGAAGAGCTTCTCCCGCGCAGTCTTGGCCGGCAGTGAGCGGCGCGCCTGCGCAGTCAGCGTGGCATTCAGGTATTCCACGGTGACAAGCGCTTCGTTGCGCTCGTTGATCGAGCCTTGGCGCAGGCTTTCGTTGTACAGCAAGCGCAGCACCAGGCAGCATGCCACGAAATCGGCGGAGAGCTTCGCCCGCACGGCGTCCACCGCGATAGCATCGTCCTCGGCGGGAAGTCCCGGCACGCGCGCCCCCGGCGGGTAAAGCCGAAAATAACTCTGATGCCGCTCGTGCAGCAGCCGGAACCCGCCCACGTCGAAGTACGCATTGAGCAGGCCCTCGATACGCACGGCGTCGTCGTAGAGCTGACGCTCGATGGCGCTGTCCTCCCGGTGCAGGATGGACAGCCCGAACAGGCGGCCGAGAATCTGCCGGAACGCCTCCGGTCTGACGCCCCCCGCCTTCAGTTCCGCTTCCACCAGTTGCCCAATCGTAATTTCATCCATGGCCGATGTGGCGCCTCCTGATTGCATAGTCGGTGCCCGACATGATGGCATTGTCCAGCGGCTCGGCATCTAGCCGCTCCACGTCCAGTCCCTCATGGTCTCGTGCTGCCTCGACTGCCCGCAACAACGATAACGCCTGGATGGCATCGTCGACCGGCAACTCGGACAGGCGCAGCGCACCCGTGCCACGCATGGAACCGAGCAGGTAATCCACGACATCGTGATGCGACAGGGAGAAGGCTCGCTCCTCCGCTTGCCGTAAGAATTGACGCAAACGCTCTTCCCGCGTGATCTCCGGAACAATGCTCACGGCCTGTGCCCGGTTACGCTCGGCGGCCTTTCTCGGCTGCACCGCGGCAGGATCATACAGCGCCACGCTGACCGGTGCGAGCGCCGCTCCCTGCCGCTCCAGCCACGCGCGCTGATCCCGCTCCGGCATCTCCCCCAGGCGGCGGATCAGGGTGGACAATGCCGCCCCGCTGCCCGATGCCCCATGAACAGACTCTGCGACAACAAGACCACATGGCGGCGGACATAGCTTTCCATAGCCCGGAACAATTCCGGCTGCTTCGTTCGGCAGGCCGCGGTCACCATCTCGTCGATCCGATCAAGCATCCATCTCAAGATAGCCCCGTCCGGCGCGGCCTGCGCGGCCCATGCCGCGTGGTTGGCCAGCTCATCGTCAATGGCCTGCATCTCGACCGCGGTCAACTCGTTCAGACGTTCGATCAGCGCCCCGATGTCCAGCCGGTGGCGCTCGGCATTGTCATAGACCAGGCGGGGCGAGAACTCATCACGAAAACGTCGCTCTACGAATTCGATGAACCCATCCCAATTGCCCTGTACATGCGCATCGAGCAGTATCTTGCGGGCCAGGTCGTAGAAGAGCTCGATATCTTCAGAGAGGTCGGCAATGACCCGATCGGCATACTCGTAGGCGTCGAGCAGGTCCTCCACGTCGCGGCGCTCGATGAAGGCACTCAGTGCATTCTTGCAGGAGCGCATGTTGCGCTGACGGGTCCGTTCGCGTGGGCGGTCGGCCAGCGTCAGCGCCTGAGCGAAGATCTTGCCGGCGCGGGTGAAGCGATAGGCGGTAACCAGCCGGACGCGATCCTCGGCGGTTTCGAGCCAGCCGTCCGCGACAAGGAGGCGCACGATGGCACTTGCCAACTTCTGGTCGTCGGCCAGGTCACTGGCAGCGAATCCGTCTTCGCCATCTTCACCGGCAGGATCGGCCGGCAGCGTGGCGGACTGCATGGTCTGGACAAAGAGGTCACGCAAGTCCTCGCGCCCAAGGATGGAGCGGTAGTCGGCATGGGAACCATACAGCCGCGCATAGAATGCGCGGATGCAGGCAGCGATCAGCCTTCGCCTCTTCAGTGTCAACGGACGAAAGAACTGCGGATACCCCGAATCCACCATGGCGGCTGATGTCCCCCTTCACTCTGGCATTGCACCTGCGTACCATCGACGCAGCGAACAAAATCGTACGATACCACCCTGCCCTGCCCCGCCGCGCGACTGCTTCAGGGATCGCCTGGCGCCGGCGCACCCTGTGCGGGGCCGCGCCCTGGCGACCCGGTAGGTGCCTTACGAGCCGGAATGGGTACGGCAGTTGGACTTGGCCCAAATACGATTGGGGGACGGAACCTCACCGGGACCCGCTCGGCGGCATCGAGCCACCCGCCAGCACCACGGCCTGCGTCTGTGGCCGGGCTGTCACCCATCTATCTTCGCGTCGCATAGCGCTCGCCCCTGGCATGGCACCACCGACCGGCGCAAACCTCAGGCCGTCATCCCATAGCCCAACGCGCGAACATGTGTCCGGAACTTATCTTCGTCCTCGAGCCGCACTACCACATGCTTATCACCGGCGCGCAGACACAGATGGGCGGTCTCCTTGCGCGTGGCCAGCATGGCTGCCATTTGCGCGTCATTGCAATCAATCAGCAGCGTGGTCCCCGCGACTTTCAGCGCCTTGCCCTGCTTGCCAGCCCGCTTGATGAAGGATTCCACCGTGTCTGGCACCGGCTGGTCGTCCCAGGCCTGCAGGAATTCGCGAAGTTCGGCGATGTCATGCCCCTCTCGACCGCTACGATGGCCTTCTGAAGGTCGAGCCGCCAGAGTCTGTCCGCCTCTTCGGTTGCCCACATGTCCAGAACCAGAGACTCTTCTGCCGACAGACGGCCCGCGATGACCTTGACCTGCATGCCGGGCATGATGGATAGCCTTACGCTAGACTGGACCGCGCCGGCGTGTAGTGGCCGCTGGCGCCAAGGCAATAGGCGCCCAACGAGGTCACGCGAAAATAGGCCAGGCCATCGTAGCGACTGAGGAATTGGAGTTCGTCCGTTCCCCACATATCGTGAAAATTAGGCCGAGCCCCCGCCGGTTCGGTGTATGCGATATCAAGGATGCCAAGTGGCGCCGCATACTCGAACAGGAAGCAGAGCATATACCGCAACTGAAGAATGTCCCAGTCATGGTAGCCGCTGTGCCCCAGGCTGCCGTAATCCGCCTCACAAATGTAAAGACTCCAAGGGTCGCGGGCCACGTCGAAAGTATGCCCAGTTGCCACCATGAGACGGGAAAACGCGTCGATGCTGATCCACTCCCCGGCCGGACAACGCTGCAGCATCTCGGCGATCGCCGCGCGGCGCGGCGCCACTGCACCCATCGCACCGCCCTTGGCTTTTTGCCCCTTGATGACATCTATTCGGCTAAATTCATCCAGCGACGTCGCTCTCAGCCATTTCCGCCAGATTTTGCCAAGCACGTCAGCCGTTGGCGTCGTCAGGGCTGTCAGTCCGGCCTTGCTTAGCACCAGCTTGCTCCCGTTACGTTGCACAAGCCCCGCTGCCTGAAGCAGCATCGGCCAAGAAAATGCCTTGATCGGCCCTATCTCCTGATCGGTGGGTCCCGGCACGTGCTCGGCGTAGTAGTCGCTACCGGACAGTTGCCCGCACAACAATTGCAACGTCGCCGTGCCCGGCAGCGCTGTCTTCTCGCTGACCTTAAGCTTTCCCTGATCCACCAGACGCAGTAGCAGCGGTAGATCCGCCAGGGCATCGCGCTCACACAGCCGCACCGACAATGGGCTTTCACCGTACATGCCGGGAAGCGTATCGACCGTGTCCAGCCGGACAGGCTCTGGCGCCGGCACGAATGCCATGAGCCGCTCGTTCAGATCGGCAGGCACGTAGCGCCATCCATTCTGATAGTACAAAAACAGGCACAACGCCGTGGGCGGCCCATGGTGCTCGTGTCGGCGCCGATCGTCCCGGACCGAAAAATTCGGCAAACGCCCATACTTGGCTCGAAACCGCGTGGCATTAAAGCAGCCATCCCCCGCATAGGTGGCCTCTGCTACCGCCAGACGTTGAGTCTCGTCCAGCCCTTCCCACAGCGCTTGCAGCCTGTCGCCGGCAAGGTTGCGCAGGATCTCTTCAACCAGCCCACTCTTCTTTCCGATGCGTGAGGCTTCCGGAAGCCAGCGCATCAGCGATTTCAGATTGTCTACCGTGAGATTGTTCAGCGCTTCAGTGAGAGAAATTATGGGCATAGGCAATCTGGGCAATTCTTCAGAACACTTCCGGCCTAGTAGCAGGGGCCAGAAATCAGCAAACGTGATGATAGTCCGTACAATCAGGAATCGGGCTTCTGCAGGGGATAGTTCCTCGCATTCGTTTCCACCTTTCCCCGCAGCAGTGAGACATGAAAGCCCCTACTGGAGGACTCAGTTGGAGGATGTGGCCGGCTGCGCATGGGCTTAAAATGCTCAAAAGCTATAGCCTTGGTCGCACCAGTAGTGCCAATCGGAGACAGCAAGCCGAGTGCTCTGATTGGCGCGAAGCGGCACAAGTTGGGCAAGGGGGACGACGATCTCACGCTGGCGGTACTGCGCTCGCACAAAGATGGCAAAGCGGCACAGCTGGTCATGAGCGAGTCCGGTGACGCAAACTTGTTCGCTGGTACGAAGCGGAGAAGCGGCCATGGTTTGACGTACCCGCGCTTCGAATGGAAAGCTCAGGCTTTCTTCGAGATGGCAGTACCACGCCATCGCGCATTCTTCTTCGGTGTATGCGTCGACAACGATCTCCATCGAGATGCGCTGTTCGCGCTTGTTGTCAATTCGGGGCTTTGCCATGAGCGTGGTGGTCAAATCGGCGGGCTTATTGGCGAGGTGCATGCCCGCTAAATTTTTAAGGACACCTTTCGGCCGGTTTGAACACCGTCACCGGATCAAGCGCCGGGCGAACATTGTCGGCCCAGTACAGGCGCGCGACCTTCGTCCAACGAACTCGCATCAATCTTGCGCAGCAGGTGATCGGCTCGCACCAACGATGCCAGTGTCACCAGCTCCAGCTCATGCTGGTAAGGGGCAGGCGTCTTAGCGTCGCGCCATTATGAACAAAGCCTCCCGCGATGGGGAGGCTTTTTCAGCAATGTGAGGCCTCCCGGTCGGGAGGCACGTGCTGGGCGTTGCACTGCGCTACTTGACCGTCACGGGCAGCTTGCCTGCGACCACGGCGCGCACGCGCAGCGTGCCGGTGTAGGCGCTGCGCACCGGCGGATGGGACTGCCCCTTTTGCGCGGCCGTGTCCGCGTGCGCCAGCAGGACCTGCACGCCTCGCTTCTGCCTCGCGACGACCTCGGGGCGCAGTTGTTTGCTCGCCTTGCTGCCTTTGGCCAGACGGGCCGGCAGCGGATTACGCGCGTTCAAAGCCATAGAAACCTCCTGTGTCCCGGGTCGGTTGGGTCACGCAGCGGAAACGCAGACCATAGAGTCCAGACGCAAACCGCCTGCCAAGCCTATTGTAAAGCAGATCCAGCTGTCCCGATTGCGGCATATAGAGATACTGAGGCACAGTCGGCAGCGCGCCCGCGTGGATGACCAGTGCTCTGGCCAGCACATCGCAGAACTGCCAGATCATGCGCGCATCCGGCAGCGGCCAGTGCCGCGGATCGAACATCGTGTCGGCCTCGGCACGCATGAATTTGACTAAGGAACGTGCTCGAAATAACTTCCCGCTATGCGGCGTTCCGTGAGCGGATGCTGTAGTTCCACGCAGGCAAGGTTGAGTCGTACTCGATGTTCAGTGAAGCACGGACGCAACGAGTGACTGTCCGTCCGGCTTCATAGACTCCGTCAAGAATGTCAGCAGTAACTTTCAGTCCGGTTTTTGTGCAGGCTTTTTCGATCAGTTCACGAACCAGACTAACGCTGCTGAAGACTACGCCAGCACAGGCTCGCGTAATGTGTGGAAACACGCGGTGCTCGATCGGATTATGTTTCGAGCAGTATGGGGCGTAGTGGGCCACCCGGATTTCCAGTCCGAGCCGGTCTGCCAGATCTTGCAGATCCGCTTTGAAAAGCCACGAATCACTTGGGTTGCTACCTCCGCCATCGCACAGTAGCAGTAACCGTGTGGCTTGGGGATAATCGGCGCGACCCTGTTTTTCCCACCAGTGCGCTACGCTGTCGCAGGCAAACTGCGTCGTGTCACGGCTCACCCCGATGTTCACATGTGCCTTGTTCAGCCCGATGTCGTACAGCCCATGCGGGATGACCTTGCCTTCGCTGTAGCTCGGAAAATCATGGTCGAGGACTTCAAGCTGCTCGCGCGTGTAGAGCTTGCCGTCGCGATAGAAATTGCCCAGCATCTCCTTCTTCTTCGTATCGATGCTGAGGACAGGCTGGTCGTCTTCGAGATATTCCGCCTTGAGTTGCGTAATACGCTGAAATTGTACGTCGCGTTGTGCGTGGGACTTGAACGACTTCTTTTTCTGTGATTGCCGCCGGGAAAAACCGTTGCGCTTTAAGTATTCACGAGAAACGGATTTCAAACTTTGAGCCGTAGCCGGAGAGGAGAATTTCGATCTCGGTATCGATGGTTTCTTTGGTCCATGTGACGAAGCGTCGCCAGTGGTACTTGGCATGTTTCCAGACGATTTCAATCAGGTTGAGTTCGGGGCTGTAAGGCGGCAGATGAAAGAGAACCATACGGTGCTCGAAGAGCCAGCGGTCCAGGATATCCTGCTCGATGGCGTGATGGATCTTCGCGTTGTCGAGCACGACGACCGTGAGCTGACCGGGCGTGGCACTTTGAGCAATCTCTTCCAGGAACTCAATAACGAAGGGACGCTTGATGCTGCCTTTGCTGGTCTGGTGGACAAGCCGGTTGGCTCCGTAATCCAATGCCCCCAAGACTGAACGCCTGCAGTGCGGTTGGGGAACCGTGCAGTGAGGTCGGCCAATTGGCGACCAGCCACGCTGCACCGGCGGCGAGGCCGAAAATCCGGCCTCATCAAGATAGACGAGACGACATGCACCATCACGAGCAGCTTGCTGCAATTTCTCGAGCGTGGCAGCCTTCACGGCAAACTCCTGCTCGTCGCGTTTTTTTTGAGCGAGTATCGGCCGCGCTTGTACGAAAAGCCTGCCCGTTTCAGTTCCCCGGCCAACGTTTCAAGGCGGCAGGGCAACGGCATGCCATTGGCGGCCTCGATGCACTGCGCAATCTGTCTGAGCGTCATGGACTGCGCTCGCGCCGCGGCTACAGCCGTGGCAACCATGTCTTCGCAGAGCGAATGGGGGCGGCCTCCCTTATGACCATTGAGCAAGCCGCACAGCCCTTTCTCGCGCCAGGCGTTCGTCCAGTTGTACACAGTCTTCTTGCTCACATCCAACTGCGTCGCGATCTCGTGCACTCGTTGACCTGCACCGAGCAGCAACAAGCCTTGTCCTCTAACCCTGAAGTCTTCATACGGATGCCGCAGCGCAAGCTCTTCCAAGGTTCGTTTCTCCACGTCGTTCAGTTCGATGGTGCACTTCATCGGCGATGCCAGCTCGTTCTTCATGTGACTGGCATCTGACTTTCATTCGTGAAATTGGTTTACTCAAGACACTTAGCAGCTGCCGGACCGTTCGCACGCTCACCCGTTCGCCTACTTGCTGCGTCATCGCCTGTGCGATTTCGCGTGGCTTCAGATCCGTCCAGATGATGCCGTGTTGTGGATTACCCGCCGTATGCTCTCGCACCACATCTAGAAATACCGCGTTCCACTCCGGATGGTCCGTTAACCTGGATTTACGCCCCTTTTTTTCGGATCCGCTCTCCAACCGGATCCAGCTCTTCTTCCAGGTCCTTTAGCCCTTGTCTAATTGTTTTCGGGTCCATTTCAAACAGTTTCGCAATATATTCGAAACCGCCATGGCCCAGCTTGTCCGCCTCCACAGCCGCATACCGCCGTCGGTCCTTCTCCGACAAGCGCGCGTACAGCCGCTTCATCCGCGTTTCAACCTCAGCCCGGTAACCAGCCTGCATCGTTTGTCCTCCAGAGGCATCACATCTTACCCGCGTCGCTTTGCGCACGCCAGGTCCACTTCGGGAAGTTATTTCTCACTCGTTCCTAAGCGCGCGCCTGCCTCCGGTTGGAACCCGCCGGCCCATTCATCGGCGGTCTCCCGCACCCATGAATTGCAGCCGCAACCACATGTCGATCGTCAGGGTCCGGCAACGTAATGGACTCAATAAGGTGCTCATAACCGCTAACGAGCGAATCGCGAACACTTCGGTTCATCAGTTCGCGCGTGTTAGCAAGGCGATTTGCGGAAAGCTCCGGCCGCCGCGCGAGGAGGTTGCGAATCCACTCGTCATGGATTTGATTCGTCCACTTGGCACGGTACAGGTCGGTCAGCGCGAGCCGCATCAGCAGATCGCGCAGCGGAGCAGGATAGAGAACGCAGGCATCGTAGACTACAGCGAAGTTGGAAGCCATGCTCAATAGCCCATGTCCAGCTCTTGGGCCTGGGCTGCGAGTTCGTCTAGTGCCTTGCGTCGCTCGCTATCAATGCGCTGCTTGTAGCTGACAACGTCCTGGTAGAGGACGCGCCGATGCGTGTTGACTTTGCGGAACGGAATGTCGCCCTTCTCCAGAAGCTGGACCAAGTATGGCCGAGAGACGTTAAGCAGGTCCGCCGCCTCTTGCGTCGTCAACTCGGCGTGAATTGGAATAATAGAGACGGCGTTCCCTTGGCCGATTTCCGCTAGAACCTCAACGAGAAGCCTCAGCGCAGAGGTGGGCAAGGTGACGCTATGCAACTCGCCATTGTCAGTCTTGAAATCGAACTGCTGCGTATCGGATCGGCTGTCCAAGGCCACCGCCAGGCTGCGGCTCGATTCCCGAGCGATGGCACTTTCGTCTGCTGATGGCAGCGCGGTATTGGTGATGGTTGCGTGCATGGAAGTCCCCGGATCGTACCCTGAGAGTCCATAGTAATTCGAAACAATCGAATTCGCAATATTCGAAACGAGCGGGCCCATCTAAGTGCTTCATTGGTTACTCCACGCGGTTTGAATGCGGGCTTATATGGCGTTTAGGCGACACAAAGTTAAGATGTCGGCCGATTCGGCCGCCTTTTCGGGGCGATAGGCAGTTCGTGTCGTGCCTTATCGCGATGGCATCAATCTTCGGGGAACCTTCGAGTTTCCGAAGGCTCTTCACGCCAACCGGCTCCTGCCAAGCGCGACGGGCTGCGGGAGCAAGCCCAGGGGTGCCGGCGGCGCAAGAGTACCCTGCTAAGGAACGAGTGAGAAATAACTTCCCGAAGTGGACCTGGCGTGCGCAAAGCGACGCGGGTAAGATGTGATGCCTCTGGAGGACAAACGATGCAGGCTGGTTACCGGGCTGAGGTTGAAACGCGGATGAAGCGGCTGTACGCGCGCTTGTCGGAGAAGGACCGACGGCGGTATGCGGCTGTGGAGGCGGACAAGCTGGGCCATGGCGGTTTCGAATATATTGCGAAACTGTTTGAAATGGACCCGAAAACAATTAGACAAGGGCTAAAGGACCTGGAAGAAGAGCTGGATCCGGTTGGAGAGCGGATCCGAAAAAAAGGGGCGTAAATCCAGGTTAACGGACCATCCGGAGTGGAATGCGGTATTTCTAGATGTGGTGCGAGAGCATACGGCGGGTAATCCACAACACGGCATCATCTGGACGGATCTGAAGCCACGCGAAATCGCACAGGCGATGACGCAGCAAGTAGGCGAACGGGTGAGCGTGCGAACGGTCCGGCAGCTGCTAAAGCGCAACGGTTTTTCCCGGCGGCAATCACAGAAAAAGAAGTCGTTCAAGTCCCACGCACAACGCGACGTACAATTTCAGCGTATTACGCAACTCAAGGCGGAATATCTCGAAGACGACCAGCCTGTCCTCAGCATCGATACGAAGAAGAAGGAGATGCTGGGCAATTTCTATCGCGACGGCAAGCTCTACACGCGCGAGCAGCTTGAAGTCCTCGACCATGATTTTCCGAGCTACAGCGAAGGCAAGGTCATCCCGCATGGGCTGTACGACATCGGGCTGAACAAGGCACATGTGAACATCGGGGTGAGCCGTGACACGACGCAGTTTGCCTGCGACAGCGTAGCGCACTGGTGGGAAAAACAGGGTCGCGCCGATTATCCCCAAGCCACACGGTTACTGCTACTGTGCGATGGCGGAGGTAGCAACCCAAGTGATTCGTGGCTTTTCAAAGCGGATCTGCAAGATCTGGCAGACCGGCTCGGACTGGAAATCCGGGTGGCCCACTACGCCCCATACTGCTCGAAACATAATCCGATCGAGCACCGCGTGTTTCCACACATTACGCGAGCCTGTGCTGGCGTAGTCTTCAGCAGCGTTAGTCTGGTTCGTGAACTGATCGAAAAAGCCTGCACAAAAACCGGACTGAAAGTTACTGCTGACATTCTTGACGGAGTCTATGAAGCCGGACGGACAGTCACTCGTTGCGTCCGTGCTTCACTGAACATCGAGTACGACTCAACCTTGCCTGCGTGGAACTACAGCATCCGCTCACGGAACGCCGCATAGCGGGAAGTTATTTCGAGCACGTTCCTAAGCGATTGGTGGGCTTCGATGTCGCCTGGACCAGCATGACGGCAGCCAATGACGAGCCGCCCACTTCTTTGAAGAACTGTTCGTAGCGTGGCGGGAAGCCTTACAGATCTCCCATCGCGGAAATTTGCTGCTTCGCAACATGCCGCATGCGATTATCGGACACATTGGGAAAGGTTGAGCGGGATCCGAAATGTGCGCCACAGCTCACCATCGCGAACCCGGTCAGCCCTCATTCTTACCCAGGGATTAATTCGAGCGGGCTAACCTGGTGGCAGACAGCAGGTCCTGTCCGATGACTGCTGGCAAGACCGGTGGTAATCGCATATTGCACCGCACAACGACATCTGGTATTATTAAAAATCCCCCATTCTGCGCACACTGGACTCCACGGGAGGCATTCCGGCCTCAAATGTCCGTGCGTGATTCCACGATTTCGTTCGCACCCCGACGGGCTTAACCAGCGTCATGTCCGCGACGATCGTCGGCCAATCTGTCGAGGAGAGTGTATTGGCAAATTCAGTTCGCGACGATTCAGCATCTCGCACGATCGCGGTCACATCAAAGACCGGCCACCGCTCTCCAAAAGGAAAGATTCAAGCAGTCGCAACACCGCTGGAGATCGCGTCCATGGCGCGCCAGGACGAGGAGCGTCAACGCCAGATGCGCGCGCTGATCGCGCTTGGCCGCGAGCGCGGTTATCTCACCCACGCGGACATCAACGATCACCTGCCGGACAACTTTACGCAAACTGCGGCGATGGAGACGATCGTCAGCACATTCAGCGACATGGGGGTGACCGTGTACGAGCAGGCGCCGGACGTGGAGACGCTCCTGTTAAGCGACGCCGCGCATGCCGCGGCATCCGACGATCAGGCGGACGAGGAAGCGGAAGCTGCACTGTCGACCGTCGATTCCGAATTCGGCCGCACAACTGATCCGGTCCGACTGTACATGCGCGAAATGGGTGCCCGTGAACTGCTGACCCGCGCCGGCGAAATCGAAATCGCAAAACGCATCGAAGGCGGCTTGCAGGACATGATTCAGGCGATCGCCGCGTGTCCGTCAGTCGTGTCCGCGATTCTTGCCGATGTGGGCCGCATCGTTGCCGGCGAGCTGCGTATCGACGAACTGGTCGATGGCATCAGCGACGACTTGAACGAAAGCGAAATAACGCAAGAGTCCGACGAAGTTCAAGTGGAAGCAGAAGCCTCCGACGATGGCTCTGGTGCAAATAGGCGGTCTGTACGAGATTGTTGTTATATAGAGGATACCTCATCAAGCAGACAGGACGGCCTCCCAGACTGCGGGCGCAGTGGTATCTTTGAGGCCGAGCTTCGCGAGGCCGAATTGGCCCTTGCGAATGCGATGTACCAACTCAATACCAGAGAGAGTGATCGCTGCGTTCCTGAAACGTTTGAAGCCGAGCATGACTTTCGTCCGGGACTTGATGTTGCGGTGGTCCTGCTCGACCAGATTATTGAGATATTTCGAGGATCGGACCTTCGTGTCCTCAGGCAGCAAGCCATCGGCCTTCATCTCGCGCACGGCGCGGTGCGAGGCCGCATAGCCGTCAAGCGTGATGATCTTCGGTGGCTGGCCCTGATGTTTGATCGCCTTCCTGAAAAAGGCTTTTGCCGCCTCCACGTCGCGCTTTGCACGGAGCATGAAGTCAACCGTCTGGCCCACCCGATCCACCGCCCGATAAAGATAGACCCACTTTCCGCGCAGCTTGACATAAGTCTCGTCAACACGCCAGGACTGGCCGGTGGGGCTGCCGAAGCGATTCCACCGTTTGACGAACTCCGGCGCAAAGCGCCGCACCCAGCGCAGGATCGTCGTGTGGGCCAGCGCCAGACCCCGTTCCGCCATCATTTCGACTAGATCGCGCAAGCTAAGCTTGTAGCGCAGGTACCAGCGAACACACAGAATGATCACATCACGGTCAAAGTGACGGCCTGCAAACAGTTCGTCCAGGCTCTTCAGCTTGCTCATCGTCGGTTCTCAATTCGTTCAGCCCGACACCTTAACCGATTCGCCCCCGCGCTATTTGCACCAGAGCCACGGGCATGCCCCGCACGGGGCGGCCAATTGGCTCAGGCTGTCTGCCGTCATCTCATCTCCTCGTCGGCGCCGGGCGCGGGCGGCGTGGCGCTCGCGGGCGACGGCGTGATCCGCTGGCGCAGTCGGGTAGCCTCGCGTCGTGCATCGTCGGCCAGCGACTGCAGCAGCCGGCCGTGTCCGGGCGCCTGCGCCTGCAGGTCGGCCAACACGGCCGGCAAGGTCGCCTCGACCGTATCCACCAGTGCCGTCATGACCCGTCGGATATGTTTCGGCAGGACGCGGAGGTCCTCGCAGAAGCGCTCCCAGTGTCGCGAGCGGATCCACTCAGGGCGGGCCTCGCCCCCGACCTTGAAGGCGAACTTCTGGCTCAGGTGCCGGTACCGCCGGGTGTTGAGCAGGTCGTAAAACGGCGCGAGTCGGGGCCGCTGATCGGTCGGGTCAACCAGCATCGACAGGTTCTTGGCATGACTGTCCATGTTGCCGGCGATCAGGTTGAAGGCCAGCCATTGCAGGAGGCGCGTGCCGTCCGGGATGGGGGTGGCACTATGGCGTCGCACATAGGCAAAGCAATCGGCAAAGGAAGGCCCGCCCTCCCCCTCGTACTTCTTGCCGGAGGCAATGCCCAAGGCCTGACACAGGTCGTACTGATGCAGGCGCTGCGTCACACCTTGTGCCGAGAAGCACCGGTCGTAGCGCGCAATGATCGCCGCGTCGAGCTCCGCATCGTAGCTCACCACGGGCACGTCGAGCCCGACGGCCCGGGCCAGCTGCATGGTGAAGGCCTCGTTGACGGCCGTATCGGGCACGTCCGGGCGGTGCGTCACCGCCGGCTTCACGATGTGTGTGGACGGTGCGTCGCCGATCGGGATGAAAAACTGACCCGCGTCGTCGATGTACACCGCCATCTTGTCCTGCACGCCGGAGAGCGCCGACAGCTGCGCGCCCTTGAGCGACAGGGGCAGGCCCCGGGACTCGGTGAACCAGCCCCGGATGTCCGCGCGCGTGACCGGCACGTAGCGCGCCTGCATGCCCGGCGTGACCCCCGCCGGCAGGATCGAAAACGCACCGGCGGTATCGCCCCCGAGCTGGGCCAGCAGGCCCACCACGTTTTCGGGCGAGACGTGCAGGGCCTTGCCAAGGAATTCGCGGATCGTGCCCTCGGGCAGCAGGTTCTCAAAGAAGGCCTGCACCGGGGCGCCCTCGTACAGGACATTGTCCGCGCCCACTTCGGGCACCGGCAGGTGCGGCGACAACGCCTGCCCCTGCGCGGCGATCCACGCCGGGTCGTACTGGAACGTAATGCTTCCGTCCGGGTCGGTCAGTGTGCCCACCAGCGCCCGTTCGCGATACACGTGCAAGAGCTGCATGGTCAGCGCTCCGTCACGGCCAGCTGCAGGCCCAAGCTGTCCAGCACCAGCAGCACCTTGTCGAGCTGCACGGTGGGCTTGCCCCGCTCCAGATCGACCACAAAGCGTTCACCAGTCCCCGCGAAGGCGGCGAGGGCCTGTTGCGTGACGTGCTGCTGCGCCCGCAGGCACTTCACCAAGGCGCCGAGCTCGGCCACCGTGCTGATCGTGCCCAGCACCGCGCCGCGCGGCGTCGGCACCGGTGTGGGCGGAAACAACGCCATGATCACTCCTTGTAATCTTACCGTACGGGAAGATTACTACGCGAATGACATGGCGCGCAACCGAATCTTACCGTACGGGAAGTTCTAGCGGCCGCGTCGCCATCACGAGACAATTTCTTACCGTACGGGAAGAAGCTACCCGATGGGCGCCTCGGTTCATGCCGCCGGGCCCACCCCGGGGGGCAGTTGCTGAAGGAAGCCGTCGATCACCGCACGCAAGGCCGGGACGGCCCCATGCACCCATGCGTCATGCTTCCAGTGCGGCTCCAGCCGCGTTCCATCGCTGGCCAACCGCCGCAACGGGGTGTGGATACCCCGGGGAGGCCGCCCGGCGCCGATGCGCAGCGTCAGCCGTCCGTCCTCCACGGCGAGCACCGGCTGGTCGCGGCGTTGGCCCTTGGTGGGCCCGGAGGTCACCAGAGGCCGCCACTTGTCCCAGACCGCGCCGATCGCCGCGTTGCACTGGACCATCACGTCGGCGCCGTACGCCGTGAGGACACGGTCAAAGGTCGCTTGGTGCTGGCGCAGTTCGGTTTGCAAGCGCGCCCGACGCGCCCGGTCCGCTTCCACGCGTCGCTGCTGTTCCGCGTGCCACTGCTGTACGCGCTCGCGCTGTGTGTCCCGCGCCTGCCTCGCGTCAGCGACGCGCTGCGCGCGCCTGCGCGGCCCGCTCGCTGAGCGGGGGGCCGCAGCACAGTGCCCGCTGGTGCGCGCACCGTGAGGGCCATCTCCTTGCCGTCCTGATCGACGGCCATCGGCTCGCCCTCGTCGGTATAGGCGTGCAGATACAGCGTGGCCCCGTAGAACCCCGCGAAGGCCACCGCCCCGCCCTCGTGCAACGTGGCGGCCTGTGCCACCGCCTCGGCCAACCGTTCGGCCGTGATCGGCCCCTCCACCCTCACCTTCATGCGATTCGCTCCGCGTGTGAAAACGCGCAGCATAGCGGCGCGCGGGCCGGTATTACCTGAAAATCATCTAGCGGGCCCCCACCGCCGCCCTTGGCGGGCGACGAGGGTTAAAGTGAGTTTGCCAAACCGCTTTAACCATACGGAGGCCCATATGAAATATAGCGGCATAGACCTGCACTCGAACAACAGCGTAGTAAGCGTGATTGACGAAACGGACCGCGGGGTCGCAGAGAAGCGGCTACCCAACGACTTGAAGACGATTCTGGCGTTCCTTGCTCCGTGGCAACTCGAACTGGCTGGCGTCGTAGTCGAATCGACTTACAACTGGTACTGGCTTGTTGACGGCCTGCAGGAGGCGAGCTTCCAAGTGCACCTGGCTAACACCACCGCAATCAAGAAATATGATGGGCTCAAGCACAGCGGCGATGAGACCGATGCGCGCTACCTTGCGCACCTGCTGCGGCTAGGCATCCTTCCTACGGGCACCATCCTGCCAGCGAAGCACCGTGCCGTGCGAGATCTGGCCAGGAAACGCATGCAACTGGTACGCAGCCGCACCAACCACATTCTCGCTGTCGAGAGCATTACAGCGCGTCAGTCCGGCACGCGAATCACGAGCAATCAGGTCAAGCGACTGGACGAGGCGGCTGTCGATCAAATGCCCCTGCCGGACGACGTAGCGCTCGCTGTTCGAGCGAACGTCGCGGTCATCACGACTCTCTCCGCTCAGATCCATATTCTGGAAAGGCGTCTTCAAGAGAAGGTTGCACCGAACCACGACTATGCATTGCTGACTACGGTGCCCGGTATCGGCCAAATTCTTGCAACCGTCATCCTACTGGAAACCGGAACCATCGAGCGTTTCGCCAGCGTCGGCAACTTTGCATCGTACGCTCGTTGTGTGGACAGCCAGCACACGAGCAACGGCAAGAAAAAGGGCGAAGGCAACACCAAGAACGGAAACCCGTACCTCTCCTGGGCGTTCATTGAAGCAGCCAACTTTGCGCTGCGCCATTGTGCAGAAGCCAAGCGCTTCTATGAGCGAAAGAAAGCCAAGAGTAACCCGATCTTGGCGCGCAAAGCTCTGGCGCACAAGCTAGCCCGTGCGTGTTTCCATATGCTGAAGGAGCGAAAACCGTTCGATGTAGCACGCTGCTTCTCGTAAAAGTTACGACGGCGACCAGCAAGCCTCGAGCGTTGACTGGCCACTAACCATGTCCTCTGAATAGGATGCCGTGCCGCCGTCTCCGATGTGCTGTAAAGCGGATCGCCTGCAACGTGAGCCAGCCGTGGATTGGTGCCGGTAGTTCGGCAACCCCAGCTCTGTGCGAAACCCATGGACACGTTGCGGCACCAACGTTCTTCTGGGGTGGTGAAACCACCAGGGCGACAGGCAACCGTTGTAAGCCGATCGCTTGATCCCGATGGGTGTCTGGCGCGATCCGTCGCAGCCAGGAATTGAAGAAACGGGAGCGCTCAGCAAACAGCAAAATCGGCTTGCAGGAAAGGAAATCGACTGCCAGCGCAAGTCGTTGGGTGTACTTTTCTCACTTGACATCGGCCCGCTGATGGGTGTCAACGCGTTGGGAGGGAATTCTGTAAAATCCGGCCGAGAAAGTGCCGCCACAAGCGCTCGGCGGACGTCAATCGTTGCGCCGCCGCCACGCCTTGGCGCGGCGCTGCCTCGCTGTCCAGATAGGGGGCAGCGTCGAACTCGGGCAGCAGGTCCACCATCATGCGTTGTTTGCTCATCGGACTCGGGGGAGACGGATGCGGCGAAGGATTCGGCAATCGCGGCGTGACAGCCGCCTGTGACTTTGAGCGCTATTTGGCACTGAATATCAGCGTTATGTGGCACGGATGGAGTTGGATGAGACGAGCAAAGTCGATGACATTGAAGGCGCTGGAACTGACGTAGCCGGCCATGAAGCGACAGTTACGCGATAGGATGCCGTCCTGTCAGCGTTTCAGTAGCAATACAACAAGCCGCGCCTCGTTCATGTCAGCAAGCCCACCCAACGTCACTCCCAAGCCCGAGCCTGATCGCCTCGCGGGACTGGTTGAGCGCGTCACGTTCCACAACGCCGATAACGGATTTTGCGTCCTGCGCCTGAAGGTCAAGGGCGAGCGTGACCTCATCACTCTGATCGGACATGCCCCCACTGTGTCGCCAGGAGAGTACGCGTCAGCGTCGGGCACGTGGGTGACCGATCGCGAGCACGGTCGGCAGTTCAAGGCGGTTTTCGTCAAGATTTCGCCGCCGAACACGCTGACCGGCATCGAGCGCTACCTCGGCTCCGGGATGGTCAAGGGTATCGGTCCGGTGTACGCCAGCCGGCTGGTCAAGGCGTTCGGCGCCGCCGTGTTCGACGTGATTGAACAAACGCCGGCACGTCTGCGCGAAGTTGACGGCATTGGCGAGGTTCGCGCGAAAAAGATTACCTCCGGCTGGGCCGACCAGAAGATCATCCGCGAAATCATGGTCTTCCTGCATGGCAACGGGGTCTCCACGTCGCGGGCGGTGCGCATCTTCAAGACCTACGGTCAGGACGCGATTGCCGTCGTCAGCGAAAATCCTTACCGGTTGGCACAGGACATCCGTGGCATCGGCTTCCTGACGGCCGATACCATTGCCCAGAAAATTGGTATCGCGCGCGACGCGCCGATTCGGGCGCGAGCCGGCGTATCGTACGCGCTGTCAGAGGCCGCCGGAGAAGGGCATTGCGGTCTGCCCCGGACGCATCTGGTGTCGCTCGCAGTCAAACTGCTCGACATTCCCGAAGCCATCATTGAGGTGGCAATCGACGAGGAACTGTCCGAGGGCGTGGTCGTCGCCGACACGCTTGATGATGTGCCCAGTGTTTTTCTCGCGCCGCTTTATAACGCGGAACGCTCGATTGTCTCGCAGATTTGTCGCCTTCGAACGGGCGCGCCGTCGTGGGGTTCGATTGACGCCGCGCGGGCGATCCCGTGGGTCGAGCAGAAACTCACGATCGAGCTCGCGGAAAGCCAGAAGCAGGCGATCCATCTGGCGCTCTCGTCAAAGCTGCTGGTCATCACCGGAGGCCCCGGCGTGGGCAAGACCACGCTGGTCAATTCGATCCTGACGATCCTGCGGGCCAAGCGGGTCAAGGCGCTCCTGTGTGCGCCAACCGGCCGCGCGGCCAAGCGCTTGTCGGAATCGACCGGACTTGAGGCGAAGACGATCCACCGGCTGCTCGAAGTCAATCCCGCCAATGGCCAATTCAAGCGCAATGAGGACTCGCCGCTTGAATGCGACCTGTTGGTGCTCGATGAGTGCTCAATGGTCGACGTGCCGCTGGCGAACCAGCTGCTCAAAGCGGTGGCAAGCGAGACGGCAGTAATCTTCGTCGGGGACGTGGATCAACTGCCCTCGGTCGGCCCGGGACAGGTTCTCGATGATCTGATCGAGTCGGGCGCGATGCCGGTCGTGCGCCTGACCGAGGTATTTCGTCAGGCGGCTACCTCGCGCATTGTCCGAAGTGCCCACCAGATCAATCAGGGGCTATTTCCGTCGCTGCCGGGAAAAGGCGAAGAGTCGGACTTCTATTTCGTGCCGGCCGAGGAACCGGAGGCGATTGCCGAAACGGTCGTCGACCTGGTCAAGACCCGGCTACCGCGAAAATTCCAGCTCGACCCGGTGCGCGACATTCAGGTGCTGTGCCCGATGAACCGCAGCCTCACCGGGGCTCGCGGCATCAATCAATTGTTGCAGGAGGCGCTGAACCCGCCGGGCGACCACAGCATCGAGAAGTTTGGCTATCGCTTTAGCGTAGCCGACAAGGTCATGCAGATCGAAAACAACTACGACAAGGACGTCTATAACGGCGACATCGGATTTGTGACCCACATCGACGCTGAAGAGCAGGAGCTCACCGCGACCTTTGATGAGCACATCGTCACCTACGCATTCGGCGAACTCGACGAACTGGTGCTGTGTTACGCGACGACGATTCACAAATCCCAGGGATCGGAATATCCGGTTGTGGTGATACCGGTCTCGACGCAGCACTACATGATGCTCAAGCGGAACCTGATCTACACCGGCATCACCCGCGGCAAGCGCCTCGTTGTCCTCGTCGGGCAAAAGCGTGCACTGGCGATGGCCGTCAAAGGCAGGCAAACGGAACGTCGCTGCTCGAAGCTCGGGGAATGGTTACGCGGCGTCCCGGAGTAGCGCACTGATAAAATCCGGCGCAGAAGGATCATCCTCCAGGGACGGGAAAGTCATGGATTATCGTGTCAGCTACGAGCACAGCCTGAAGAATGCGCCGGACGAATTTATCGTCCACGTCCCATCGCAGCTCGTGGGAGATATACCGGCTAACGTGCCGCGCGCGCTCCTGCCGGAATACATAGCCGACCTGATCCTGAAGCGTTCGTCGCAGATCGGGAAAATCCGGTATCTCCGGATTCTCTGACGAAGACATTCAGCTAACGCCCAGGCGGGAGCATGCCGGCCTTGAGGTCTGGCTTCTTGGTGTGTGTCGGCACGCGTCAGGCATGTGGGGCAGCAGACGGCCACGAAGAGACAGTCACCACTCTCGTTCGAATGGCTGTAGCTCGAACCTAATGAGACATTGACGAAATTGGCACGCGGTGTAAACGGAATGCCGGTTGCAGCCGGAGTAGTGAGTCATCAACGGTCGCCCGGAATGGCGATCGCGGCAACGGATCGCCACTACAAAGGCGCTCGCGCATCGAATGGCGAAATCGAACACTGAAATGCGATTGACAACCTTTTCAATCTTTCCTAGTATTCATTGACCTACTAATCTTGGTGGCATATTGGGGGGGGGGAATTATGGCTGCAGCATATATCGAACATAGACCGCTAAGTTCCGACACGAATGCAACTACCACGCATCATGTGGTAGTAGTCGGCGGCAAGGAGATTGCAACCTATAAGACTCAGAAAGAAGCAAAGGAAGCTGCCTGCAAGGCAGGCTACAGACCCGTCCATGTCGCTCGTGAACGCCACTTGCAGAACCGAGATATACCAGACCATTTTCGTGTCGACCCTTGCTGATAGTCTATATTGGGGTACTCTAGCGAGTGGGCTTTCAGTATGAGCCGTTTTCGCTGACGCGAATTTCGAAAGCCTGCAGCGCACATTAACGATGAAGATATGGGGATGGGTCATTTCTGCGCCTCGTACCGGACTGAAGGCAGTCGAGAACCCGTGGATCCTTGTCTCTTTGTAGTCACGGTCCGCTTTCACCCTGGGAGCAGGCATTCTTGAATCTTGTATGTGCGACCGAAACGGGTCGTCTGCCGCCGACCGCATCGGGCAGCGGTCGGCCAAGCCAAGGGCAGTCCGCTTGAACCGGAATGCGCCGCGGTAGCTCGCGATCAAGCGACCGCTCACCCATCGCTCGTCAGCTCCTGCAATGCTTTGTCCGGGAACACCGGCCCCTTGTAAAGCGGGCTACATGGTGTGTGCGCCAGTTTTAGCGACCGTGCAATGAGCTCGGTTATCTTGTCGTAGCCACGATACCCTTCGGCGAGATATGCGAGATATGCGAGATATGCGAACTGCGTCATGATGCCGACAACGCTGCGGTTCTGCGTCTTGGCGTACTTGACGATCTGCATTTGGGACACTTCCGATTCGATGAATGAATGCGGAACCGCGAGGGCAGTCAATATCTCTGCCAGAGTCTCAGGAAACCTGGCCGCAAGGGTGGCCGCTGGTGCCAAAGGCATCAGAACCGGCAATAGCGTTCGCTCATTCACAAGCATCGCAATCTGCGGCCTCCATTGCAAAACAGTTGCGTACCAACTGCCAAGCTTCGTGGTGCTGCTTCCGACGTCGACCACTTCGGGTTTCAGACGATTGAGCAGCTTCTGCGTACAGTGAAGATATAGCATGGAGTAATTCGGGGAATCGTGTACACGCGGCATAGGGCTCTGGTGCAAATAGCGCGGGGGCGAATCGGTTAAGGTGTCGGGCTGAACGAATTGAGAACCGACGATGAGCAAGCTGAAGAGCCTGGACGAACTGTTTGCAGGCCGTCACTTTGACCGTGATGTGATCATTCTGTGTGTTCGCTGGTACCTGCGCTACAAGCTTAGCTTGCGCGATCTAGTCGAAATGATGGCGGAACGGGGTCTGGCGCTGGCCCACACGACGATCCTGCGCTGGGTGCGGCGCTTTGCGCCGGAGTTCGTCAAACGGTGGAATCGCTTCGGCAGCCCCACCGGCCAGTCCTGGCGTGTTGACGAGACTTATGTCAAGCTGCGCGGAAAGTGGGTCTATCTTTATCGGGCGGTGGATCGGGTGGGCCAGACGGTTGACTTCATGCTCCGTGCAAAGCGCGACGTGGAGGCGGCAAAAGCCTTTTTCAGGAAGGCGATCAAACATCAGGGCCAGCCACCGAAGATCATCACGCTTGACGGCTATGCGGCCTCGCACCGCGCCGTGCGCGAGATGAAGGCCGATGGCTTGCTGCCTGAGGACACGAAGGTCCGATCCTCGAAATATCTCAATAATCTGGTCGAGCAGGACCACCGCAACATCAAGTCCCGGACGAAAGTCATGCTCGGCTTCAAACGTTTCAGGAACGCAGCGATCACTCTCTCTGGTATTGAGTTGGTACATCGCATTCGCAAGGGCCAATTCGGCCTCGCGAAGCTCGGCCTCAAAGATACCACTGCGCCCGCAGTCTGGGAGGCCGTCCTGTCTGCTTGATGAGGTATCCTCTATATAACAACAATCTCGTACAGACCGCCTATTTGCACCAGAGCCGGTTTGGGAGCTAACCGGATAAGCACGGAAGAAACATCCGGGGCCGGGATCCTTTTTGCTGATTGGCGGTCGGGCGGTGCCTATGGACCTGGCGCCCCTGGTGCGCGATCAAGCGCTAAAGATGTCCGCGCTGTTCCTACTGATGAGGCTCGCGCGAACGGCGGGCCACCGATTGTCGGACGTCGTCTCGACGGCTGGCAATGCGCTCAGGCCGCTCCGGGGGCGAGAACTGTTCGCGTACCTCAAGTCGCTCCTCGAAAAGCCGATTGACTTCGGGCACGTAGTCCGGACGCGGAAGCTTCGTGAAGACGAAGACCGGACAGCCGAGGCTCGGGCCGCGCAAGAGCGGCAGCAGATTGCCGAACTCGTAGAGAGGTACCGGGGTAGATGGGTTTCCGCACCTGACGGATCGACCTATGAAGTCGATTCAGCCTCCATCGTGTTACTGCCGAAGCTCTTTGGCGCATGGCCAGGCGCGCGTCTGGCTTGTCGAGATGGACCGAGTCGCGTCCGGGCTGGCCTTTGGCCCTGCCCTGCAGGCTCAAGGTAGGGGGTTGCCGTCAGCGACGGCGCGCGCAGCTATTGAACGTCTGCGCGGCGTGATAGGAAAAAGCCGCAGTCACAACATGCCCGCGATGGAGCCGGGATTCGTATTTCGCTGCCCGCGGGAGGAGGTATAAAGGCGCCTAGTCTTTTGCGCGGGCTTTTTTCGACCGCGCATAGACGTGAGTACAGAAGGCTTCTGCGACTACACGATTGACAGTAAGGATGGTTGCGGGAGTCAACCTCTCACGGGCGACCCCTTGCCTGTCAATAAGCCGCTGTGGCAACAATTGAGACACGAAGGATTGGACTAGGTCTTTCCTCACGTTGTCATCGGCAGCCTCGAAAAGCTGCTTCCCAATGTTGATTTCGTCGCTCAGTTTGGCCATAGCTAGGTCGTTCTGAGCTTGGAGACTGGCTTCCACCTTAGCACGCGCATCTTCCCGCCCACGCCTTTCATTCCTGGAATCCTCGAGCTGCTTCGCCTTGACCTCTGCCATGCGACGGTCAGCGTCGCCAAGCCGGAACTTGCCTTCGATGGCTCTTAATAAGTATCCCTTTGGACTGCTGGTGACCTTTCCTTCATTCACCTTGGCACGGGTATATTCGATAGCGCGTTCGATGACCTCGTCGGTCCAATCCGCGCGATTCTTAGCAATCCGGTCAAACTCGGGCGCATCAAATGCAAACTCGTTGTGGAGAGTGAGATACATCGAATCGTCAATGCCTGCCCTCGCCGCATCTGCCCCTTGCTTTTTAGTGAATCGAAACCGGATTTTCAACTTCTCGGGTGGGACACGTTCTGCGTTGGGCTCCCAGCTCACGTCAAAATCTGAAACCTGATTGAGTTGCTGGATAGCTGGAACCAGGAAGTGTTTCTTGAACTCCTTGACCTCTTTGCGCGACTCGCCAACCTTACCCGGCCATTCGAGAAGCTCGCTGTATGCAAACCACTCAGTTATGCCGGGCCCCTCGCATGGAATAAGGCGGTCGTAGATGGCTCGCGCAAGTGATAACGAGAACGACGTAGAGGCTCGCAAGCTCAGCCAATGTGCCTTGTACGGGTTGATGACATATTTGATAACCCGACCAGACAAGAGGATAAAGACGACATTGCGCTCAATGTAGCAGTCGCCAAGTAGACCAATCGTGCCCCACGAATCCTTTTCCGTTATCTCCTCGATAGACGGCGCGGTCATGATGTCAACGCGAGCATTTGCGGCCGACCGCATCTGCGAAACAAGGTGGGCATGGTTACGACTTCCTTCGTAACGCATAAGCCACTTGAAGTAGTTTTACCTCCGCGGTAAACGTGTAGACCTTATCGTCGAGCAACTCCTCGGGTGCTTTGGTTGCAACGATAAAGTACGCGGCGTCCAGAATGCGACGTGCGGCAATACCCAAGCCGCCCACCCTCGTGAAGATATTGTTTCGGATGAAGCCAATTTCTCGCGTCGACTGGTGAATCGGCCGACCTTGTCCGGACATGTCTTCAAAGATGTCCAAGGCGAGCTGATGCGGCGTGACGGTGAGAGCTTGGTTTTCCATGCGTTCTTGTGACTCCAATCCTCGGCACTCTATCAGCGCAGATTGGCATGTCAACACAAAAACCGCCCCGTTCTACTCGGTAGGTTTGCCCAAAAACCGCCCCTGTACCCACAAGTTTCGTCTGCGACCGACCAATTTCCAGCCTGGGTGGCACAAAAATCATCCCACTCTGCCCAAAAACCGTACCTATCCACAGGGTGTAGCCTTGATTAATAACGTTTTTTCGCGGTGTTTGTTCGTTTGCGGGTTTTGTCTTTCAAAAAACACAAACCAACCCAGGTATCCAAAAATTCGGCATTTGTGAAGTTGGCCGCTAAGCGTTTGAAAAATAAGGAAAAATTCCCAACCAGATCGGGCTGCACAAAAACCGACCCAGGGTGGTTTTTGTGCGAGCTAGGTTTGGGCGTCTTTATAGGTGGCTAGTCGAGGGCGGCTGGCCAAGAAGTGTGAAAGGGCTGACTGACTGGTGCTGAGAATGTAAATGCACACCGATGCCCCAGTATTTGCGGAGTTTTCTTCATGTGGGGGCCAAAAAGTAGCCTCAATACAAGCTTGTTTACGCGTATTCGTGTATTCTGCGCTTCAACGTCACAGTATGGAGAAAGCGCGGAATGGCTAACGTAGGCGCCCTACCGATGGAAGACCGCAAGGTCACCCTGCGCGAAGTTGCGGACTTCGCTGACAATCTCGGCCGTTCGCGGATAACCTTCGCGAGCAAATTCTTGCGCCTCGGCCGCGCAAGCTTGCACCTATAATACCATCAGTGAATTGGCTGATCTGTGCAGTCTTACCCGCCAACAGATCAATACCTAGTTTCGAAAGGTGATTCCAACCTTCCCA
>CP074383.1 GCA_022041995.1 Cupriavidus necator | reverse complement strand
CCCACTCGGATGTGGTCGGCTATAAAAGGAAGGAGATATTCGTTCTTCGCTCGCGCAAAGCAAACAGAGGAACACCCTCTGCCACGCATGGTGTCACGGAACTGACTCTCCTGCATGGCCTGGGATTCTTCCGACACCAAAAGACAGTGCTTCCCGGTCGACAATGGGGCTTCACGTCCCGGCACTTCGACTGAACCGGCGAAATAGGTCGACACGAGTCCGTGAGGCTCTTGTGCCAATGATTCCATCGGGTTGCTGTCGACGTTTCCGTAAAGTCGAAGTGCGGGATGCGTTCTGATGGCGAGACCACGTCGCGACGTATTGCACCAGCGCCGAGGGGACGCCTACAGCTCCACCATATCGGAGTGCGAGAGGAATCCGCAAAATCGGGTCGCGGCCAGCCTCATCGTAAGCGGCTTCAATCTCGCGGAGGCTGACGGCCTGCTGGAAGGAAATCATAGAGTAAATGTAAAGCGCTCAAGATTCAGGGCGCCGGCAGTAGTTTGCGACTTCGGATGGCCTATCTGCTACGTTGCGCTTCGGTCTCGTAGTCAAGCTCGAGCTGAGGCGAAGTGGCTGGCAGCGGGACTTCCCAAGTCAGGACTACGTTGATTCCGTTCTCGGTTGCATGTTTCGCAAGGGTCGTGTCGCCGGTGTACATAGCTTGAACCCGATTGGCCTTAGCAATGGCAATGACTTGACGATCAAACTTTACCTTTGCTTTCGTCTCACCGGGCGTTAGCTTCTTATTTCTCTTCGAATCACCATCTTCAATCATTGCACACTCGATCGCTGCGCGTTGATCAAAGGCGGCAATCGAGAAAACTCGAGAGCCTGCGAAGATCTGTAATCGCTTGTCCTTATCCTGTCCGCCTTCCACGAGATATTCAGCAAGCACCGGTGTAGGAACGAGAATACGGCGCTTCGATGTGCTCAGGGTAAGAATTAAGTGGTTAATGCGCTCTGCACATCGCGTCAACGGTTCACCGGTTGACGGATCGATCGGCACGCCCGTATTCGCCGTCGAAAGCGAGTGCGAGAAAAGAAGTGTCAAAGACTACCATTAGTGCAGCCCGTCGCTTTCGCCTCTCAAGGCGGTAATGTAGCCGTCAATGTCGTCGTGTTTGCTCCAACCGGAGCTTTCCAGCTTGCGCAGACGATCTGTCACCTCGAGAAGCGTTTCGTCGTCGAGGACGGTGAATTCGTTGACTCTTAGCGAAACAAGATGCATGCACCATCTTCGCGCCGTTTCCAACGCGCGTCACCGTTCAGTCTGAGAACCGGGCCTTTGTAAAGGTAAGGCGCAAGTTCTTGCGCAAGCTGACGGCTGATCTCGCCGTGCCACGAGCGGCCTTCGGGGTCGACGATTGTGGCGTGCGCGCTCTTATCGCGGCCGCCGACTCTCACCAACTCGCCGTCGAAGGTCGCGGACTCGGTAAAGGGACCGAACGTGAGTGGACGCGGAAGGTCTCGCCCCGAAATCTGAGGACGACGGCACTCAAATGCGCACCAGGCTGACGCTGACGCAATTCGCCGGTAGCATTGTCGTCTCGCAGAAGTGCGTTCAGTTCATCGTACCCGGCGACAGCATCGTTTGCGGCTTCACCTTGGCTCAGACCGACAATTCGCGCCGACACCCTTGACACGGCATCAACGTCAACCTTTAGCACAGGCATGGTGCTGCCTTCCTCGATATGATCAAGGTGAACGCTGGCATCGTTTCCGAATAGCTTGGCAAGCGAAGCGATGTACTTCGCTAGCCGCTCCATTGGAATTGTTGCGGGCGTGTATGCGCCTATTCGAAAACAGATATTCGTCTCGGTCATCCATCTCTGTCCGCCTTCGCCTCGTTGGGCTTGGCCCCGTCTGTAAGAAATCAGCACCGGGTGTCGCTCAAGGATACCAAAGGTTGGCTTTATGGTTGTCGGGGCGCGTTTTATCCGTGCCAAGCGTTCCCCTCATCGCATAGGGCCTCCCAAAAAATTTCAGTCTGCCCCCGACTTGGACGTCAGCTTCTCATGCCGAACCGGCCCCCACTTCGAAGCAGGCGGATGTCTCATAAGTCGTCCTCGGCCATCGCCTGTCGAGCAGCAAGCGGCCGCGTAGAACCGCGGTGCGATCCCGCTGTGGGTTAATCCGCTCACTCGCACCGATACTTTGATATTTGTGCCCCGGCTCGTTGTACAGCTTCTGATGCTTGCTGGATCTGCCCCGGATACTGGGTGAGCAGTGCCCGCTCAGAGCTGGCAACCGCGGCCTGATAGGACTGTCGCAGCGAGGGACAAATGATGCTCGATGTGAGTCTCGCCTGCCTTGTCGGATCGAAGAAGGAAGTCGGTTCGGAGCGATACTCTGCGTTTCGTTGACCGATGGATTTCCTTTCCACCTCAGTCCTTGCGTCGCTCGGGCACGGGCTGTCCTGCAACGTGACACGTCCCGCGGTGCTGCGGCACTGATAGATGGTCTGTCCCGCTGCATTCGTGGCCATGACTAGCATCGCGATTGTCAGATATCTCCGCATGGTCATGCTTCAGACTACGGGCGCCCGCACGACTTGCATCTTTCGCTCGTTTGCGGGTCCAGACGTGCTAGCTTCTTCTGTGGGCTGTGGGGAGACACCCGATGTAGTCGCTGAGAATGGTCCGGGTATCGACGTCCTTGGATTTGTAGCGCATGATCGGGATACCGGCCGATGCAAGAACATCATCATTTTGGCTATCGCGCTTTTGTGCTTTGTCGCTACAGTGCGAGGCGCCATCAAGCTCGATGACATAGAGCGGTCGCATCGTTTTGCGCTCACAAACGAGGTAGTCGACATACTTTTGAGCGAACAGATTCCTCGCGGCCTGTGATTTTCCCTTGTGTTGTACAAATGCAGACATCGCGACCTGGGGAAAGACGTGCGTGTCCGTCAGCACGGCCGTCAGCCGTTCGTAGAGGTGTATCTCGTCCTGGCGCAAGAACGGAGATCTGCGGGCAAAACGGAAATTCTTGGAGGAAGTCCCGCCTGCACCTGCTGACTTCAGTACCGACAGGATAACGATGGAAATGGCTACAAGGACCACCAGCCCAAGCATCGCTCTCACTTGACCCTCCCGCGTCTATTGTTGTATCGCGCGATACTATGCGCTAGCCAGGTTAGCAGCATCCCCCATCGTGGGGCATAGGGGGCCGCGCAGAACAGAGCTCGTCGCTTGCCGGACCGAACTCGGCCATCCAAGAACTAGCGCCCGGTAACCGCTGCTCTCTCACGACCCTATGTCTTGCATCTCCATTGCAGACCGACCGTTGCGACCCAATTCACAGCACGATACAGTAGCCGCCGCGACAGACGTAATTTCGAGGTCATGAAATTACAGATTGGCCACCGCTCATCTGCTGCATGCCAGGCCGGAAGGCGCCTCAGGTTTCAAGTCCGGTTCCTATACCTTGGAAGCGGGCTTTTGGTGAGCGTATATCAACGTGTCTTGTGGCGCTGGTAAATAGGTATGCAGGCTCTATAGCAATCGCTTGGCCAAAAAGCCTTCGAGAGCTACGGGAAACGCCGGAAACTCGCATTCAGGCAACACGGCAAAAGATCGATGGCGTCCTAGTGCAATGTTCCATTCTGTTTAACTTAAGCGGCGGTTGGCACGAATGACCTTCTGTAGGATGTCGCGAGCGCTCTTGGTCCAGATGAACGGCTTGGGGTTGGTGTTGTGGTGAGCGATGTACTCGTTGATGGCGTCGACCAGTTCCGGCACGCTGGTGAATACGCCGCGGCGAAGTCGCTCGGTTGTGATGTCACGAAAGAACCGCTCGACCATGTTCAGCCATGATGCGGAGGTGGGCGTGAAGTGCATGTTGAATCGCGGATGCTTGGCCAGCCAGTCCTGCACCGCAGGATGCTTGTGGGTGGCGTAGTTGTCTGCGATCAGATGCAGCGTTTTGTCCTTGGGCGTCTCGCGGTCGATCTTGCGCAGGAACTTCAGCCACTCGGTATGGCGGTGGCGCTGCTGGCACTGGGCGATGACCTGGCCATCGAGCACGTTGAGCGCGGCAAACAGCGTGGTCGTGCCGTTGCGCTTGTAGTCGTGCGTCATGGTGGCCGCACGCCCCTTCTTCAACGGCAAGCCGGGCTGCGTGCGATCCAGCGCCTGCACCTGGCTCTTCTCATCGCAGCACAGCACCAGCCAGCGCGTGCTCGGGTGGCGACATGTAGAGGCCGACGATGTCTTCGAGCTTCTCGACGAACTTCGGATCGCGCGACACCTTGAAGCCGCGCACGATGTGCGGCTTCAACCCGTGGGCGTGCCAATGGCGCATGACGGTGCTGGCGCTCACGCCCAATTCGGCGGCCATCTTGCGCGTGCTCCAGTGCGTGGCCGCAACGGGCTTGGTTTGAGTGGTCAGCTCCACCAGCCGCGCCGTGTCCACCTTCACCGGCGGCGCACCGCGCGGCAAGTCGCGTTCGATACCGGCCAGCCCCGATTGCGCATACCGCTCAACGCGAGACCTGCACGCGTCCGACTCCCAACTGCTCGGCGATGTCCTTGTTCTGCATTCCGTTGGCGGCCAGCAGCACAATGCGCGCGCGCTGCGCCAGCCTCACGCTCGTGAGCTTCGACCGAACCAGCCTCGTCAAATGGTTCGCTCCTCGTCGGTCAACATGATCTCGGGGGCAACTCGCACTCACTCTCTCCACGCTGTGTCGCAGTGTGGGCATTGGAGACGCCGAATTCATATAAGTTCCATCACGAACAGAACGCTACACTAGTAGGACACGCAACCGGCCTACAGCGAGTCCTGCGCTAGCCCCTTCTGTGCCGTCGAAGAATTCCCGCGCCCGGTGCACGCGGCGCGCGTGGTGGCAATGGCAGCTGGCGAATGCGGCAGCTCAAATCTACAACCCCTGGGCATCGGGGCGCGGTTGGCGTGGCAGAAGGTGTTTCGGTAGTCACGATCAGCCTCCACTGATGGTTATGAGGATCGTGACATAAGTGGAGGCCTCGCGATTTGTACGGAATGTGCCCGTTCTGATCAGAAGCTCCGACCACATGCCACTGCGTTGGTGCAATTGGGCCAGCGTTGGCGCAGGAGGCGGCCGGCTGGCCATGACATCAGCCCGGGATGTCGCGTGGATCGTTGCCAAAGGAATTTCGCTCCCGGATCTGGCCGTCGCGGCCGTGGATCAGCAACTCAACCTTTTCCTGCTGCGCTTTCGCCGTACCGGCCGCGATCGCATCTTCCTGGCGCTCGAATTCCTGGCGCTGGCCGCTGCCTTCGTGCTCAATGGCCCAGCCGTCGCCGGCGGGTACTACGTGGATGTTCTTGCCCGGCATGTTCATCTCCTGGCGTGGTAATGCTGTTAGCGTCTGCTCGTCGCAGCAGTCCCGCTATCCGGCGCCGTCCGACAAGCCGAGTGCAATAGACGCCGCTTCGGCCCCGCACTTTTCGGATGCTCTTAGAATGGGCGGACGCGCATCCCCGGCGCGGGAACAGTTAGAGGAACCCGTATGTGCTACTCGGCGCAAATCCACGCAGACTTTCGAAAGTACCAAAGGCAATTTGGCGCATCGGTGAGTTTGGAATTGTTCGTCGAGCTGTTTTGGGAAAAGCGCCGAAGCGGCGACTGGTCCAAGCTGCCGAAGGCGATGCTTGCCCCCTTCACTTCGCCGGAGGGCGAAGCCGAACAGCGCACAACCGAACTGATCACGGCGGCGGAGCGTGAGCAAGCCACGGCGTTCGAGGCTGAACTGTTCCAACAGAAGACGCGGCTGGCCGGCGCCGAAAGGGCGCTCGCCACCAAGCCGACCAAGAAGGCACAGAACGACCAGCGCATCGCCACCGACAAAATCCAGCGCGCGCAGCGCAATCTGGCCTCTGCATCGCACCGAGCTGTTGGCGCGCGATTCACGCATCTTCCCGGGCTACTACGCGCCAGTTCTGGTCGTCCGCGAAGGCCAACTCACGGTGATTCCGATGCGCTACCAGTGTCGCCTGCCTGGCTGGACGGCGGCAATGGAACGGCAAAGGCCTGGAACTTACAACGCAAGAAAAGATAACCTCAAGAAGGCCTGGCGACAGCTGTATGGCTACCAGCACGGCATCCTGATCGTCAATGCCTTTTACGAAAACGTGACCCGCCATCGGATGGAACATCGCGAACTGGCGCCGGGGGAGAAGGAAGAGAATGTGGTACTGGAGTTCAGGCCGCAACCGCAGCAGGACATGCTGGTGGCGTGCCTGTGGTCGGTCAGCAAAGGGGAAGAGGGAGAGGCCGATCTTTACTCGTTCGCCGCCATTACCGACGAGCCGCCTGAAGAAGTGTCGGCTGCAGGCCATGACCGTTGCATCGTCCCGATCAAGCCCGAGCACGTGGCGGCCTGGTTGCATCCCGACGCCAGGAAATTGGCCGCAGTCGACGCCATTCTCGATGACCGCAACCAGCCGTACTACGAGCACCGTCTGGCCGCATAGCGGCGCCCTATCCCGTAGAATCCCTTATTCCTCAACTTGTGCTGCGAAGGTCCGTCGATGCGCGTTGGCCGCCCGATTCCCGCGCTTCCCCAGCCCGTCTGCGATAACTGCGACGCCAAGGCGAGTCTGGCCCGCGCCGGCGAGGAAACGTATCCCTATCTCGAAGACCATGGGCCGGTGTGGATTTGCGCCGCGTGTCAGGCCTGGATCGGCGTGCGGGCCCGCAGCAAGCACAACACGCCACTCGGTCGGCTGGCCAACGCGGCGTTGCGCGAGTGCAAAAGCCAGCTGCACGATGCGCTCGAGCCGTTGGTCGCGGCCAAGATGCGGCGCGATGGTGTCAATGCCTTCGAGGCCCGCGGCAAGGCGATGAAATGGCTCATTGCGGCGCTTGGTCTGGAGGTCGCGACGCCGAGCATTCACGCCTTGTCGCTGGAACAATGCGAGCAGGCGATCCGATACGTTGAGGAATTTCAAGCTTCCAGACGAGCGGATCGGCTCACTTGAACCAGGCGAGATGAGCGCCGTCACTGCAAGGCAAGTACTGGGATGCGGTTCGTTGCACCGACTCGCGGTTAGCAAAAGTTCCGGCTCCGCGTGTCGAGCTGGCCAAGCATCCACGACAGGTCCACGACGCGTTGCGCGATCAGGTGGCGTACCTCGCCCTCGCACTGCCACTGCCCATAGACGCCGACCAACGACGCACTCAGGATTTCCTTGCGGAACCGCTCCAGCACGGTGGGCCAGATGATCACGTTGATAACCCCCGTCTCATCCTCCAGCGTCATGAAGACCACGCCATTCGAGGTGCCCGGCCGCTGGCGCACAGTGACGATGCCGGCGCCGCGCGCAGCCTGGCGGGTGCGGTAAGTCGCCAAGGCAGATGCCGGCACGAAGCGCCGCACAGCCAGCATCGGGCGGAGCAGGGCAAGCGGGTGGCGGCGCAGCGTCAAGCCCATGGCGCGGTAGTCGCTGACAATCTCTTCGCCTTCCGTGGGCATCGCCAGGACGGTGGCATCCTCTGGCAGATCTGCCGGGCGCAGCAGATCCTTGTCAGGCACTGCGGCGGCCGCCTGCCACAGTGCCTGGCGGCGCCCGCCGGTGAGCGAATGCAGCGCATTGGCGCCAGCCAGCACCTGGATGTCATGCCGGTCCAGCCCGGCACGCGTGGCCAGGTCTCGCACCGACGCGAACGGGCGAATCGCCCGCGCCTCCTCGATGCGTTGCGCGGCCTCATTGCGCATGCCCCGCAGCAGAGAGAGGCCCAACCTAACGCCCGGGCGTGCGCCGCCGAGACTGCTTTCCAGTGATGAATCCCAGCCGCTGATGGCGACATCGGCGGGCAGCACTTCCACGCCATGCCGTTTGGCATCCTGGATCAGCTGCGAGGGCGTATAGAAGCCCATCGGCTGGCTATTGAGCATCGCACAGAGGAAGGCTTGCGGCTCATGGCACTTGAGCCAGGCACTGGCATAGACCAGCAACGCAAAGCTGGCCGCATGGCTCTCCGGGAAGCCATATTCGCCGAAGCCCTGGATTTGCCGGAAAATCCCTTCCGCGAACACGCGGGCAAAGGTGACGATGTCGTAAACGGTCAGGAAATAAAACTCATACGACATTTCGCGGATCAGGGCGAGCTCATGCTCAATCTGCTGCTGCACGGGGAGCGGGATGCCTTGCGGAAAGCGGCGGTGCGCACCGACAAAGGTCTCCGCACGCAGGTATTCCGCCGGCGTGACCCCCTCCGGCACCAGTTCGTCGGGATATTCGTAGCGCAGCTCGTCCAGCGAGAACTGGCACAGGTTGGCGATGTGGACCGATTCGGTCAGGTAGCGGTGGGGGTAGATGTTGGCGAGCCGCAACCGTGATCTCAGGTGCTGCTCGGCGTTGGGGCGAGGTGGTAGCCGCACGCCGACACCGGGCGCCCGACCCGGACCGCGGTCAGCACGTCATGCAGGGGCTTGCGCGAACGCACGTGCAGGTTGATGTAGCCGGTGGCGACGATGCGCAGGTGGTGTGTTGCCGCCGCGGCTTCGACGGTGCCGCGATGGATGTCGTCCATGGGACGGTAGAGCAGGCTCAACCCCATCCAGGCCCGCCCAGCGAACGTGGCGCTGACCCACGCGGCCTGGGCGTCGAGCTTTTCGGCGGGGGTGGTGTAGTCCGGCGTGAAGACCACCAGGCAGTCTGGCAAGCCCTTCAAATGCTGGTGCGGGGCTTCGGGCATGGGCAGGTCGCGCGGCGTCAGCACATACGAGCCCTTGGCTGCCCGCATGCGCGCGAGCGTGATCAGCTCGCACAGATTGCCATAGCCCTCCCGGTTGCGGGCCAGCGCCACGAAGGACAGGGCGGGCGACCCATCGGCGTTCTGCAGGCGGAACGAAGCGCCCACCACCAGGCGAACACCCGCCTTCTTCGCCTCGATGTGCGCCCGCACGATGCCGGCGAGCGAGCATTCATCGGTGATGGCCAGCGCCTGGTAGCCCAGCTGCGCGGCGCGCTCGGCCAGCTCCTCCGGGCGCGAGGCGCCTGCAAGCAAGGTGAAATTCGACAGGCAATGCAGCTCCGCATAGGCGGGAAGGCCTGCACCATTGATCGCTGGCATCTCGTCACCCGAACAGGCCGTGCAGATACCAGCGCGCCGCGTCGCCTTCGCGGCTGCCCATGCGTTCCTGGAAGATCCAGTAGCAGGTGTGGTCGCGCGCCTCGGCCACGTAGTAGTCGCGTGTCACCAGTTCCCCGCCCCACCAGCCCGCTTCGATGCGCTCTGGCGGCGAGACCAGGCGCAGTGGCGAGCCGTAGAACGGCCGGTGGTCGCGCTCAAGCAGTGCGACCGGCTTGCCGAGCAGCCAGGTCGGCCGAGGCAGAGCCGCCGGCAGCGGCGAACGCACGGGCTTCTCGGTCGCCGGTTGCCAGCCATTGGCCACCTCCGGCCGGTAGTCGGGCTGAAGGCAGGGCTGGCGCACGTGGTCGGCGCCCAGACGCGCGACCAGCAGCTCCAGCAAGCGCGCATGGTCGGCGGGCGTGCCGCCAGGCTCGGGAAAGAGCGAATCGCTGGGCGGTGCCACCGGCTCGGTCTCGAGCGCGGACACCGCCACGGCAATCATCGGCGCTTCCACGGTGAGACGTGCCAGCCGCTCTTTCACCAGGCGAACGAGATGCTCTTCATGCCAGTTGGGTTCCGCCAGCGCGATCTCAAGCTTGGTCGGTGCAATGGCGGCGCGGCCGCGCTCATGGCGCAGTTCGACGCCAAAGCGTCGGATCGCCAGCTGCCTGGCGGTCAGCCAGCCCACCATCTGCACCAAGAGGCCGCGGACATATGCCAGTGCCGCCTCGGCGTTCTCCATCCGGTCGGGCAGGTCCACCGCGGCATCGAAGGCGGGCGGCGCCTCGGCCCATGCGAAGATTTCCGGGGCTTCGCCGTGCGCGCGGTCGAGCGCTGCGACGATGTCGCCACCGCACGCCGCTGCAGGCCCGCGCGCGGCAACCGGTGCAGCTCGCCCAAGGTGCGGCAGCCGAGACCATCAAACCACTCTGTGAACGGGCGCGCCTCGGGCAGAACCTCGACCGGCAGGCTTGCAATCTTCCGTTGCAGCGCTGGCATGCGTAGCGCAATACCGCCCCCGGCGCGGGCCAGCAGCCAGGCCCCCTGCGCCGTTGGCGCGCAGCCTGCGGCTGCACGAAAACCCATGGCTTGTACGGTCGCTCGCATCCGGGCGCGCAGCTTGCGCGGTCCGCCAAAGAGCCGAAGCGTGGTGCTGACGTCGACCAGGACCGCGGCCTCGTCGGCCGCCACCACATTTGGCGAATACTGCAGCATCGCCATGGTGACGCGCGCCTGCGCCGCGGCTTCGGCGCAGCCGTCCCGCTCGTAGAGGATGGTCTGGGGCGCGATGGTCTGCACGCCGCCGCGGCGCATGTGCGGTCTGACGCCGGCGCTGACCGCCAGTGGCGAGGCCAGGTGCACGCGTTCGCGCTCGATGACGGCGACGGCCAGCTCAGTGGACCAGCTCGGCCGGAAGACTTCGAGCGGCAGGGACGGCAGGCGCAGGCAGATCCAGAGACGCAGCATGGCGGTACAGCAGAATGGGGGAGGGTTCCAGCGTCAGAAGCAAGGGCGACTCCTGCTGCGGCCCGCGACGTTTGACGAACTGGACGCGGATGCCGCCGGCGGCCGGCTCCAACGCCAGTCGCAACGGCGCGGGCGAGGCGTCCCGTGCGCAGGCGCTCGGGCGCACGACGAAGAACAACGTGTCCGATCCTTGTGCGGCCAGATGCAGCCGCCGCAGGGCGTCATTGCGCAGGTGCGACTGCCAGAGGATCAGGACGCCACAGGTTCCGGCGCGCAGCATCTGTTCGGCGGCCCACAAAGCGTCGGCCGTACGCTGGGCGTCGACCCAGAGCAGTTGTTCCGGCGGGATGCCCCAATTGGCCAGCGCCAGCGTTTGCGGGGCGTGCGGTGGCGTCAGCAGCGCGATCGGGCGACCGCTCCGGGCGGCCAGGGCAGGGCGCAGCAGGCGCAGTTCACCGATTCCGGGCTGGCGCTGGAGCAGTTCCGTCAGGCCCCCGATTGGCCACCCGCCGCCGGGCAATTCCTTGTCCAGCGATGGGTGTCCGGTCGACACGGCGCGGTCGTAGCCACGGGCCAGTTGCGAGGCGAGCCAGAGCGATGGATGGATGGTTTCGGGGGTGACTGTCAGCATGGGGGCTCCTGCTGACAGTCTACTGTATATTTATACAGTTGTCACCTGTACAAATCGGAGGCCGTCTGCGCCGTCAGTTGGGAGCACCGCTTACCGAGGTGGGAAACAGGCAGGGCACTGACTACCGTCCTGCCCTTATGCAGAAAACTGCGCTTTAACGAGCCATTTTATGCGCGAAACAGTACTATCATCCCCTGGGGCCCGCCGCCCTTGTCTGTCAGAAAAAAATACGTTATTTTCTGACATATGAAAGCGACTACACCGTCCGTTCCTGACAGGATCATGAGTCGCGCCCGTGCTGCCGGGCGTGGCGGGGTTTTCACGCCCAGTGACTTCCTGGACGTAGGGGGAAGGGCCGCCGTTGACCAGGCCCTTTCACGGTTGACGAAAGATGGAAAGCTCCGTCGTTTGGCGCGCGGCCTGTACGACTTTCCCAAGGTTCACCCGAAGCTTGGCCCGCTTTCGCCGGCGCCTGATGACGTGGCGCAAGCGCTCGCCCGGGAGACCGGGTCTCAAGTACAGATCGCCGGCGCACGCGCGGCAAATGTCTTGGGGCTGACCACGCAGGTTCCTGCGAAAACCACTTATCTGACCAACGGCCCCTCGCGCCGTGTCGTGCTCGGCAAGCGCGTCGTCGATCTACGGCATGCTTCGCCCAAGCATCTGATAGCTCCGGGCAGTGCGGCGGGCACCGTGTTTCAGGCGCTTCGTCATGTGGGGCCGGTGCGTGCGGCGGACGTTGTGCAAGTCGCAGCGTGTCGTCTGTCGGCCAGCGACAAGCGGACGCTCGCATCGACCGCGATCCAGGCGCCCGCCTGGATGCGACCGACCCTCGTATCGATTGCTAGCGCGGCAACGGGTGAGATCGATGGATAACGTCGCCAAGCTTCCGGCGGATGATCGAGCCGCTCTCTTTGGCGAAACTGGCGCCGGCCGAGGCGTCGCCAATACGATCATCGAAAAGGACTTCTGGGTCTGCTGGACGTTAAAGCGGCTGTTCGGCTTGCAGCGCCAGGACGCCGCGGCCCTCGTCTTCAAAGGCGGGACCTCGCTATCCAAGGCGTTCGGCGCCATCCGCCGCTTCTCCGAGGATATCGATCTGTCCTTCGATCGAGCCGACCTCGGCTACACGGGCGATCGCGATCCCGAAATGGAGGGCATCAGCCGGAAGCAAGCGAACCAGCTCATCAAAGATCTGATCAGCGATGTCGAGGACCATATCGCCCAGAAGCTGCTACCTGCGCTTCGAGCCGCGATCGTCGAGCAACTGGGCGAGCCGAGCCAAGGGCAGTCGTGGTCCCTGGAGATCGACACTGCCGACGCGCAGACGGTGAACTTCCATTATCCGATCGCACTACAGACCTCCAAATACGAGGGCATGGCTTACATCACCCCGCGGGTAAAGCTCGAGCTTGGCGCACGCGGTGATCCGTGGCCGACCGAGCAGCGAGTGATTCGCCCTTACGCGGCGGAGGACTATCCCAGCTTCTTCGAAGACTCCGCCTGTACAGTAACGGTCCTATCAGCACGGCGTACTTTCTGGGAGAAGGCCACTGCATTGCATGCGGAGGCACACCGCCCAATGGAGACACCGACACCACAGTATTTTTCGCGCCACTATTACGACCTCGCCTTGCTGCTCGACACGGAGGACGGGAAGCAGGCCGCAACCGACTTCGGGCTTCTCGCACAAGTGGTCACGCACAAAGCAACGTTTTTTCGGTCGAGCTGGGCGCGTTACGACCTCGCACGGCCCGGCACCTTGCAGCTCATCCCGGACGCGACGCGCATCAAGGACCTGCGCAATGACTACCGGGCGATGGCGCCAATGATGTTCGATGAGAACCCGCCTTCGTTCGACGATGTGCTTGCAAGGGTCGAGAACTTAGAACGAACCATCAACGGCTGGGCGCTGCAAAAACCGTCGGCGGGCTTGCTGCCGCGCTAGCTGCTTGTCGTCGATGAACCGCACAAAAGAAAGCCCTCGGCGTGCCATGCCGAGGGCGCAGATCTGCTGGCGGGTCGCAACCACCAGCGCAGTGATATTGCCATCGGGCGCTCCTACGCTTCCATCCCCCAATGTAGGGGTGCCCGCGGCCCAAGGTCTCACATGATTGCGAAGTGGATTTATATCACCTCTTGATGTGATCCGCCGTCGCGACGCGTCCGTGCAAGTGCCGCTCAGGGCCTTGGATGCCGTGACATTCTTGGTATTTCCCCGAGGTTGTCTTTACATTGCCTCCCGGAATAATCGCGCCCTCAGCCACCGCCGTGCAGTGGCAGAAAGGGGTGGTTGTCTACAAGGAAAGGAGTCCAGGTGTTTCGCTTCGAGTATGGAACGAGCAATGTCTATGCGCAGCTAGGCTTCGCTGACGCAGAAGAAATCCCGCTTAAGGCGGGCATTGTGCGGGACATCACCGAACGGATTCGGGGCCGCGGACTGACGGTTTGCCAGGCCGCCATCCTCGTTGAAGCATCGCAAGTGGATCTGCTCTTGGCCCTTTGCGGAAAATTCCAAGCTTTTCGCGCGGCAGAACTACGCGGCTGGCTCAAGCGACTAAGGAACGTGCTCGAAATAACTTCCCGCTATGCGGCGTTCCGTGAGCGGATGCTGTAGTTCCACGCAGGCAAGGTTGAGTCGTACTCGATGTTCAGTGAAGCACGGACGCAACGAGTGACTGTCCGTCCGGCTTCATAGACTCCGTCAAGAATGTCAGCAGTAACTTTCAGTCCGGTTTTTGTGCAGGCTTTTTCGATCAGTTCACGAACCAGACTAACGCTGCTGAAGACTACGCCAGCACAGGCTCGCGTAATGTGTGGAAACACGCGGTGCTCGATCGGATTATGTTTCGAGCAGTATGGGGCGTAGTGGGCCACCCGGATTTCCAGTCCGAGCCGGTCTGCCAGATCTTGCAGATCCGCTTTGAAAAGCCACGAATCACTTGGGTTGCTACCTCCGCCATCGCACAGTAGCAGTAACCGTGTGGCTTGGGGATAATCGGCGCGACCCTGTTTTTCCCACCAGTGCGCTACGCTGTCGCAGGCAAACTGCGTCGTGTCACGGCTCACCCCGATGTTCACATGTGCCTTGTTCAGCCCGATGTCGTACAGCCCATGCGGGATGACCTTGCCTTCGCTGTAGCTCGGAAAATCATGGTCGAGGACTTCAAGCTGCTCGCGCGTGTAGAGCTTGCCGTCGCGATAGAAATTGCCCAGCATCTCCTTCTTCTTCGTATCGATGCTGAGGACAGGCTGGTCGTCTTCGAGATATTCCGCCTTGAGTTGCGTAATACGCTGAAATTGTACGTCGCGTTGTGCGTGGGACTTGAACGACTTCTTTTTCTGTGATTGCCGCCGGGAAAAACCGTTGCGCTTTAGCAGCTGCCGGACCGTTCGCACGCTCACCCGTTCGCCTACTTGCTGCGTCATCGCCTGTGCGATTTCGCGTGGCTTCAGATCCGTCCAGATGATGCCGTGTTGTGGATTACCCGCCGTATGCTCTCGCACCACATCTAGAAATACCGCGTTCCACTCCGGATGGTCCGTTAACCTGGATTTACGCCCCTTTTTTTCGGATCCGCTCTCCAACCGGATCCAGCTCTTCTTCCAGGTCCTTTAGCCCTTGTCTAATTGTTTTCGGGTCCATTTCAAACAGTTTCGCAATATATTCGAAACCGCCATGGCCCAGCTTGTCCGCCTCCACAGCCGCATACCGCCGTCGGTCCTTCTCCGACAAGCGCGCGTACAGCCGCTTCATCCGCGTTTCAACCTCAGCCCGGTAACCAGCCTGCATCGTTTGTCCTCCAGAGGCATCACATCTTACCCGCGTCGCTTTGCGCACGCCAGGTCCACTTCGGGAAGTTATTTCTCACTCGTTCCTAAGCTGCCCGCTAACGGCACCCAGCGGTAGACGGCAAACGCTTGACCGGGCGCTCCTTCTGGCGCGCAATGAAATTTCACGATGGTGAAATTTCATTGCCTCGTCCTTATGCCGGCATCGGTGATGTGGCCACGATCCGCGACGCCTCACAAGGCACAAAGCCTTCTTCAAGGCGAGGCGAAGAACTACTTTCACGCATGAAAGCAGATTTAACATAAAAAGTATTATGCGAAATACCAGTACCCGCTTCACGCGTCATGGCCTGCCCATATGGCATGGTCCTCTGCCAGTCACATGTTGCCGTCCGCCGCGTCTTTGACCTGCTTGCGGTGGCCCTAAGGCGTGCCCTGCCGCTACTCGATGGCACACCGTTGCGCCAATTTAGAGAGCAAGCTGCTTCATCTTCTTGATAGTCGTGGTGCTATCGTCGCCGTGCTTTCCTCAAGGGACTGCGCCGAATGAATTCAGATAGCGAACGTTAACTCCTTCTCCGACAACTTCTCTCACGATAGAGAGTAGGTGATCATGGTGACTCAGGAAAATCACTTGGGTGCGCTTGGATAGGTCTGCACCTGCAGCCCCGCGCGAGTCCTCTTGTCGTCGAAGTTGATGAAGAGGTCGTCGGCCACGAAGGGCAATGCGGACGCTTGCTCTAGCTGCAGCTCAACTGCGGCAAGGCGCAGAGCCATATACAACTGGTCACGTGTGCCTTCGCTCATACCCGAGATTCCCACGGAATTACCGTTGGCCCGAATAGCAGACAAGGCCATCGGCTGCTTATCGTAGTCGACTGAAAGGCGCGCGAATGCTCCGAGCGTCAGCTGTGAAAAAATGGCGCTCGCTCGGGAGAGCATCGGGCCCTGCCGGCGTTCGCGATATCGGTCAATTGCCCACCGCAGCAGCGTGTAAGCGGTCTCCACTTTGATGAAGCGCTCAGCCGCCTCTGCCATTGCAGATAGCGCTTCCTGCCTCTTTGCTTCAGCGATAGCCGCATTGGCAGCACCAGAAATCGCCGTCAGCGCCTGACGGGCGGTTCCAAGCTCTGTTGCAATATCACCGTGAGCCTTGACGGAAGCTGCCAGCTCATTCCCAACTCTGGTAAGCTCGGTATGGACGGTCTGAATATCCGAGCCGTCCAATTCTTCCACGAGCTCTTCGAGGGCCAGCCCATCCCCTCCACTCAGGAGGTTGTTCTTGGCGTCCCCTATGGCTCCGAGCAGCGCCCGCTTACGGTCTGAGCGAGCAATCAGTGGACGCAACAAGTCGGGGGAACCAACAGCAGCAAGTAGGTAAAGCGGCCGGAGTTGAGCGGTAGCCTCGTCAACTTCCGTCCGAGCCTTATTCACGTGGTCATTTGCGACTACGAGTTCCTTCTTGAGCCGGTCCACGTCAGACTGCGCTGCGCTAGCCACCTTAAGGCAATGCTGATCAAGTCCTCCGATTCGTGAGAAGGCGCGTTATTTGAAGAATCACGAGCGCGAAGAGATGAACATGAAGCAGATGACGTTGGCAGCGGGTGCAGATCAATGTGCAGGTTTCGAGCAACACGCAAGCCAACGCGACGTGAGGAGTTTCTGGCGACGATGGAGCGGATCGTACCGTGGGCGGCATTGTGCGCCGTGATTGAGCCGTACTATCCGAAGGCAGGCATGGCCGGCGGCCATTGGTCTGGAGCGGATGCTGCGCATCCACTTTCTGCAGCACTGGTTCACCTGGCAGATCTGGCTTGCGAGGAGGCCCTGTATGACAGCGCAGCCTGCGCCGCTTCGTAGGAATTGACCTGGTCGTGAGCCCGTGCCGGACGCCACCACAGTATTGAAGTTTCGGCGGCTGCTGGAGAAACATCAGCTGCCGAACGCTGTTCGCGGAAGTTGGCCGACTCCTGCAAGACAATGGCGTGAAGCTGAAGACCGGCACCATTGTCGATGCCACGATCATTGGTGCGCCCAGCTCGACGAAGAATGAAGAGAAGTCGCGAGACCCCGAGATGCATCAGACCCGCAAAGCCAGCAGTGGTACTTTGGCATGAGCTGCACATTGGCGTGGATAGTCAAAGCGGGTTGGCTCATTCGCGGTGGTGACGCCGGCCAACGTTCACGACAAGCATGCGCTGCGCCCAGCTACTGCATGGGAGGAGCGGCGTGTCTACGGTGATAGCGCATACGCCAGTCAGCAGGAGCTGATCGCATCGAAGGCGCCGCACGCCAAGGACTTCACCATCAGCGACCCGCAGGAACGGGGAGATTGACGAAGTGCAACGCGGGAAGAACCGTAACAAATCGAAGATCCGGGCCCGGTTGAACATGTCTTCGCGTGGTTAAGCGCCTGTGGGGCTTCACGAAAGTCCGCTACCGTGGCCTGAAGAAGAATGCCGGCCGTGCCTTCACGGCGCTGGCGCTGGCCAATCTCTACTTGAGTCGAGGGCATCTGATGGGAGCAGTCCGCCCGTAAAGGGCGAATGCGGGCGGGCGCACCCCAATTGGGCGCGCGAAGGCAATTCTCGTCGCCACAGCTATTTTTCCGAACGGGCTCCTGATCAACCTGCGTCACTCAATTTACCAGCTTGTTCAGCGTAGCCTTAAGTCGTCTCGACAGCTCAATCGAGATACCCTCGGCATCCAATTCAACCAGGGACGCATCGAGATGCTGCGCTAACCGCCTGGCCTCCGACGAGAACGCATCCAGAGCCGAGCGCATTACATTGACTTGACTGGTGCGGATTGTCTTGACCCGGTCCAAGCGCTCACTAATCCTATTCACAATCGCGATGGCGGCCTCGGTTGACGCCTCCGAGCCTGAGGCTGTAGCAAGACCGGCCTTGGCAATCGCGTCTGACCAATCGCTTTCCCAGTGAGCATAGGCATCTTTCGCGAGCTTTTCATCCCGGCGAAGGGCGACGAGGTCAACCTGCACCGTGTCCAATTGCCTCTCTCTGTGCTTGCGCAGCGTTTTTGCTTGCTCAATGTCCCCGATGTAATGCTCCCCTGCGCAGCAAAGTGCATCAATGTCACACTGTTCTTCGGTTACTATCCCAGCTTTGGTCAGGCTCTTGGCAAGGTTTGCTCCGGCCTCCTCAGCATCCTCAACTTCTCGTCGAAGGTTCTCGGAGCTCTTCCTGACCTCCTCTGCGGCCTTCAGCGCGTCGTCCCGGCGCGCAGCCCATGACGAAATGTCGTCAAACGCCATTTCTGGCAGCTCCTGAGCGGCCATCAATGATTCCCACTCTGTGTCGAATTTGACGACAGCTGCCTCAGCGTCACGGGACAACTTCTCTTGACGAGATAGGGCCTCCTGCTCGCGGATAAGACGCTGCTTCAGGTTTAGAAGCTGCGTGGCGTCGGTGACTGAGCCCACGTGCTGGTCGGAAAGGTCATCCGCAGCTCTAATCGCTTCTTCAAACGCCGGTGCGCCACTGCTCAGCGTAACCTCCCCGGCCTTTATTGCCGTCCATGCCGAATCCCGAATGCTACGAGCATCTCGTACCTGGTCGACTGTCACCAACTGATGAGCCTGAGCAAACTTGTCGACTTCGAGGTTGGTCGAGTGGGCGCGCTCGTTGGCCTCTTCCAAACGCTCTTCGGCGAGCTTCTTCCTGGAGAGCAACTCCTGCCGCTCGGACCGCAAGGATGAGATGCGTTCCGTCGAGGGTAGCGTCATCGACCTCAGCTCAGGCGTCGGCCGACTCCATTTACCCAAGATGGCGAGACTCGCCTTGAGCACCGATTCGGCGTTATCGAGGTCGCTCTTCAATCGGCGCTGGGTTACTTGAGTGTCACGATACTTCTGTGCCGCCCGTAAAGCAGCCTGAAGCCCTATTGGGGCCTCAGAGTGAGGCGCTGCTTCAAGATGTGTCGTGAGTTCGTTGATATCGGCAAGCTTGTCGTTAACGGATTGCTCTGCTGTGGAGGCTGCCAACTCTAGCGCCCCCCGGCTGCGCATCAGGCTTGAGACAGTTTGAAGTGACATGGAGTTGGGCCGCGCCTTCCGCGCGCCCTCTTCGTCCTCAGGCCAGCCAAGCTCCGTACATGCGTCGCTGATCTCCCCTAGCAGAAGACCGACCTGTTGTTCTAGCTGGGCAATCTCCGGCCCATAGTTGCGGCATTGGTGTCGCGTCGCTTCGAGGTCCTGTATATCCTTCTGCAACGAGAGTAGCGCGTGGTCTACGGAAATACCGTTCAGGTCGCCTTCCAGCTGCTCGGCCGATTCGTTGTGCACCTTGAGCCTACCCTCTGCCGCCGCCAGTTTCGTCAGCCCGCTATTGAGCGTCGCCTCCGCATCTGCCGGCAGATCAAGGACTTCCCCAAGGGCGCTCAACTCGCCTGCATTCTCCCGCCAGACATTGAGATGGGGAGCGAGCCGTCGCACACGCTCAAGCTGATTGCGCTTGAGCTCCAGCTCGCGGCGACGTTCCTCTTCGACTTCTTGGCGCTCTTTCGCCTCTTCGACAGCGCCATGTGCAGCCCGCCAAGCGGCGGTTCGAACCATGGCTGCCTTAAGTTCTGCATTGGCTTCATCTAACTGCTTTTGACCGACGTAATATGCCCGGTCGCCCGACTTCCGCTTGGCCCAGAGACGGTCAGCCTCTTCGGCGAGCTCGTCCCGGACACGTCCAAGACTTGCGATACCAGCGGCTGACTGGAACAAGACCTGACCAACATCACTGGATGCGTCGAGAATACTTCGGCCCCCCTTGATGAGAGCCGTATGGTCCAGGCAAAACATTTGCTCAAAGAATGCTTTATCTGCTACGCCAAGGAGCGGCGCGAGGCTGTCGACAGGTAGCGACTCACCGGCCGGTGTCGTTAATGGAGACTTCCTGGCCTTCGACCGATGGAACGTAAGAGTCCCCTCACGATTCTCCAGTGCTGCGCCAAGCCTCAGTTCGCTCTGATGATGGATGAAATCCAAGGAGGAACTGTGCGGCATCCCAAACAGTAGCTCCGAGATGGCAGTCTTGATGGTCGATTTGCCCGCCTCGTTCGGACCAACCATGAAGTGAAAGTCGAGCTCGGAACGAGGGAAATCCACTGTGTCGCCAGTGAACTTCCCGTACCGGATGAGTTCCAGTTGCTTGATACGCATAACATCACTCCGCCTTTGTCAACTGCGCGACCAAGCCCGAGCGCACGTCGCGGACCAGGTGGGACAATTCGTCATTGCGCACTTGGGAAAGCGCCGGTACTAGCTCCAGCAGTTCATGCGGTGATTGTGTCACCAAGGGGACTAGCCTCTCTTTGAGGATCTTGAGGAATTCGGGGTCAGATTCGGCTTCCACCAAAAGGCCGTGAAGGTCAGCAATCGCGTCTGCTCGGCCTTTCAAGTCTTCCGCGCTGCCAATCGACGCGGTTTCGACCTTTACTTTCTCAAGCCATAGCCGGTCGTGACTGATGACTGCAATCTGGGCCAGTACCTCGGAGCGGAGTTGAGCCTCGAGTCCGAACAGTTCACCATGCGCTTTCGATGCACCGGTTATGGTGACTCGAACAGCGTGGGGAACGGATGCGGAGCCAGACTCAACCAGAGCTTCCAGCCGGCGGCCGACTTCCCGTGCAACTTCGTTGAGTGTCGAGCATTCGGAAGCGTCTACCGTCACAGGCTCCCAACGCAGGACATCAATGAGTAGCCGCTCAACAGAAACGTCGCCGGAATCGTCAACGGTAACCGTGACCGCACCGCGTCTGCCGGTCTCTCGGATGTTGCGACCCTGCAGATTTCCGGGGAATACGATGGTTGAGGCTTCCCGCCAGATAGCGTATTCGTGAACGTGACCGAGGGCCCAATATTGATAACCCTTCGCATGAAGCTCGACCCTCGAACATGGGGCATAATTGGCGTGAACAGTGTTCCCTTCCAGGGCGGTGTGTAGCACGCCAATATTGAAGAAACCAGGGACCGGTGCTGGATAGGCAGTCACCAAGTTGGATGTGACTTCCTTCTCCTTGAAGCTATGTCCATGCAGGGCGACCTTGAGCTCATCGATGCGGAATGTCTCGGCTTTTCGCGTCGAGAACGTGTGGACGTTATCCGGCAGTTGGAGCTGCTTGGTCATTTCGCTTTCGGCGTCATGATTACCAAACAACACGTATACGGGGATTCCGGCCCGGCGCAGGCGTCCCATCTCCTTGCAGAAGAAAATTCCGGTGTTGTGGTCACGCCAGGTACCGTCATAGAGGTCGCCGGCAATCACCATGAAGTCGGCTTCTTCGTCGATAGCGGCGGTCACCAACGCCGTGAAGGCATCGCGAGTGGCATTGCGCAACATGTCAGCAGGGGCGTCCGGATACGCGCTCAATCCGTGAAGTGGGCTGTCCAGATGAATGTCCGCTGCGTGAATGAATCGCATGTTGCTGCCTCCACGAGGTGATGGCGACCGCAGAAAGGTACTGCGGCGACTGACCCGAAATTCTATGCGAAACGCAGGGCTATTGCGATGGCCTCGACCGGCTGAAATCAGCCGGCGCCGGAACGGATAGTCGCACCGATTCGAGTGGCAAGCGACACGACGGTATCACGACCGTTCTCCCCCTACCGCCTAGGCGTTGTAGCTTGCGCTTCGCGAGGTCGGCATGTCGGCGGCAATGGCATCCTCTTCACGAAGAATGAAACACGCCGTTGCCACGCGTGAGGACGTCGCAGGAGGTGTAGTCAGGCGGCCGACCGCCGATGACGGCAACATGCCAGGGGCACACCCACTAGCTCAGTGTTTTGGAGGCATGCAACCAGGGGGTTGCCTCGGCTCTCCCTATACCCCTCTTCGGTGGGACTCCACGGCGAATCCGATTGCCCCCGATCACCTCAAAAAATTGCCACATGGCGTACCGATGAAGCCCGCTTCAAGCCCATTCAGCGTCGGTTCAAAGCGGATTGTCGTTGTGCGGCAACGGTGTTGCCTCGCGATCGCCTCCTGAAATCCCAGGGGGCGATAGGGTGCGGGTCGAGCCACAGCCCTATTCGCTGCAGGCGAGCCGCCTCTTCCGCCTTCTCGTACTGAACGCGGTCATCTGGCGACTGCTCGCGTTTGTATTTCGTGTAGTGCCACGCCAATCCCCGACGCACCATCTCAATGTTCACATCCCGGCCGTTCACAAGCACCTTGCCTACGAGCCGTCCATACCGATCGTGCTTGGCTCCTTCAACAACCACCGCTCGGTTGTACGTAAGGTCGGAAAGAGCCTTTTTGGCGAAGTTGCCAAACGACTGTGCCTGGGACGGCTTCAGAAAACGGAGAATATTGCCCGGTAAGGGGGAGTACGCCGGAACCGCCGAAAATTCCGGAATTTTGCATTGTGAAATTTTCGGCCAATCCGCAACCCTTCCGGCGGCGAACTATCGGACAGTGCGATCGGATGCCGAGTTGCTGCAAAAGGAACTTGATATCACTTGCCGCTTGTTGATCGGGCTGAGCGAGCCGTCCACGCGCAGCCCATAGCAGGCGTTCGACATGGGACTGTCAGGTTTCGTTAACGACGCCTGCTCCGCCCTGGCCACGGCAGTTGCCCCGTAAGTTCAGCCAAGCCGCCATCGTCCCCGACGCGCGCACCGAAGCGATTCACTTCGACCTCAGGTAAATCGTCGCTGTCGAACCACAACAGCGACGTAGTGGTGTCGGTGCGCGCGTAGTGCCTGGAAAGCTCCCAGAGGTCGAGTCCCTTTTCCCAGTTATCGAACCAGATGTCTTGTGAAACCTCATCCGTTTCGGCGGCACTGATGCCTGAAGAACGGAGGCGGTGAGCCACGGAGCCGACCGGGATGACGGATTTGGGAGATATCCAGGCCCAGCCTGTCGCAAGCTAGTGGAGCGTGCTCCGTACCGCACCGCACCGCGCTCCATGGTGACGAATGCGCACGGCATATCGCTGAGAGTGGCAAACCTTGACGCCGCTGCAGGGAACGATGTGCCGAACAAGTCAGCCATGTGCTGGATAAGGCCCAGCGATGGCTCCTCCTTTGGCACTAGCGACAGCCATTGCTGATACGGCATCAGCAATTCGGCGGCGAAGGTGTCACAAGCGATTTCGTTGGGGTGCCGCTTGGCATAGGACCAGGACGGCACTTCTGCATGACTAGACTCCAGATCGAGCACGATATGCGCTATCTCATGGCATATGGTGAAGCGCTGGCGTTCTTCCGTCTCCAGGGAATTCACTGTGATGACGTGCTTCCCGTTCGGCTTGGTGATCGTGTAGCCGGATTCCCCCTCGCCAAGCTCATCCTTCTTGACCTTGGCGTTAGCCGCAACCACATAGGGCGTCAGATCTACCCGGATGCCCGACACATCGACCTTCGCAACAAAGACTCGTGCTTTCTGCCTGACATCCGCCTCATCCATGTTCAGTCGTCCTCGTCCTCGAATGCCCTCTGTATTCGGGCGATCAGCGTCGCGGGATCAGGTCTGGCATTTCCGCGATGCCTCACTCCCGCCGCAGCCGAAAAGATGTCAATGCTAATGGAGGGGTCTTGTAGCACAAACTCGACGAGACCCGGGTCGGTATCCGTATGGTCAGCAAGCCACATTACCAGAGCGGCATCTCTCTCTCCTGGTTTGAGAACCCGTAACAGCTTCTCGACCAGAACCGGCGATGGATTCGCCTTCTCGCCTGACTCCAAGCGGTGGACATAAGCATGATCCACCGAAGAGAGCTGACCGATTTCGCGCAGCGAAAGGGTTCTGCGTTCGCGCAGCGTCTTGAGGGCGACGCCCAGGCCTGTTTGTGACATCCGTTCTGTTCCTTGCGGTTGCGGAGAGACTGCTACGCGGCTCCCGTCCCCGCATCAGTTGTGTTCAATGGCGCCCCGTCGGGTATTTGCAGCTAGGCACCAACTCTGATACATTGTTGTCCAGACAGACAACAACCGTAGGTTTCATGCTTCCAGCAGGTTGATCTGGCCTGACTCGCCCGTTGTCTGCAAGAGCAACATATTTTCCTATAGCGGGCAGTCATTGACAACCCGGCCGGGTGGTCGGAGTTCCGATGGTTCAACTCTAGGAGATCCACTATGACAGGCAAGAATCAGCATGTTGTTCCTCACCAGGACGGTTGGGCCGTCAAGGGCGCCGGCAATCAGCGGGCAACCTCCGTGCACGACACGCAGCAACAGGCCATAGACGCGGCGCGGGACATCGCGCGCAACCAGCAATCCGAACTCGTCATCCATCGTCCGGATGGTCGTATCCGTGACAAGGACAGCCACGGCAACGACTCCTTCCCGCCGAAGGGCTGAAGTGCCATGACTGGCATCCCTACCTACCATGTGCTCGCCCTGTCAGGGGGCGGTTATCGCGGCCTGTACACGGCGACGGTTCTTGCCGAACTCGAAACCGTGCTGGGCCGTCCTATCGCTTCGCACTTTGATCTGATTTGCGGCACATCGGCAGGAGGGATGCTGGCTTTGGGGCTGGCTGCGGAAATTCCGGCCAACGAACTCAAAGCACTGTTTGAAGACGAAGGCAGCCGCATTTTTGGGTGCCGCAGTCTTGCAAGACGGCTTCTGGGATTCTGGCTGACCGCAAAGCACAACTCAGCAGGATTGCGAGGGGTGCTGACCGAGCGCTTTCAAGGGACCACGATCGGCAACCTGAAGCATCGTGTTCTCGTGCCGGCAGTCAACTACTCGACGGGCCGCGGGCAGTTCTTCAAGACGCCTCACCATCCTTCCTTTGAGTTGGATTACCGCATGAAGATCGTCGATGTTGCGTTGGCGACCGCCGCCGCGCCTGTCTACTTTCCCCTTGCACGCAACGCCCGCGGTGTCTTCGCGGATGGAGGGCTGGTGGGCAACGCCCCCGGCCTGTTCGGGTTGCACGAAGTCCATACGTTCCTGGCGCCGAAACAGAATGCGTTGGTTCGGGTGCTCTCCATTGGCACGATGACGATCGGTGCGACCGTTCGCGGCGGCGCGAGCCTTGACCGCGGATTCGGCAAATGGCGCGGGGGACTCTTCGACCTGGTGATTTCCGCCCAGGAGTCGTCGGTGGACTACATGCTGCGGCAGACGCTGGGGAGCAACTACTTCCAGATCGATGACAAGGCGACGCCTGATCAGAGCAAGGACGTGAAGGCGCTGGATCGGGTTTCCATCGGTGCCACGAATACGCTCAAGGATCGCGGCAACCACGCGGCGCAGCGAGCGCTCGGCGATCCTCTTTTTCTACCGTTTCGAGCGCACCAGGCCAGCGCCCCCATTTTCTATCACGGCCCCAACAAGAATGTTCCGGAGGCCGCATGCTGAACCTAAGCCCGCTGTTCTTTACCACTGCTGATGACGAGTCGTGCATGCATGACGAACTGGATCTGACGTTTGAGCAACGCGCCTGGATCGCCAGCGCACGCACTGATGTCAGGGACCGTCTGCGCACAGGCATCCCCCGCGTGCTGAAGGCGAGCGGCTACACCGAGGGCGTACCGCAGCCGCGCTTCTTCACGCAAGGTTCGTGGGCATACAAGACGTTGAACTCGCCGGCGCAACGTCCGCAGCAGGCGGACGTGGATGATGGCTGCTATTTGCCATTGAGTTTCGTCTCGCAGACGAAGCGCCCCAGCACTGCCGCAACGGTGTTCTTTGCCGCTGCGGAAGAGGCCTTGAAGCCGCTGGTCGAGGAAAAGAAATGGAAGCTTGTCACCGACAAGCCGACATGCATCCGCATCGTCATTGCCGCGTATGCCCACATTGATATTCCTCTGTACGCCATTCCCGACGAAGAATTTGTCATGCTCGCAAAGGCTTCGATGGAGCGATATGGCTACGATTCACTGACGGAAGCGGTGAACTTGGCGGAGCGGGATGCTTGGACGGCGCTGCCCGCTGACGAGGTGCTCCTGGCCCATCGTGAATGCAACTGGATGCCCTCTGACCCCAGGCCTGTGAAGGAGTGGTTCCTGGGCGAAGTGGAGGCCAAGGGGGAGCAGTTCCGCCGCGTTGTTCGTTACTTGAAGGCGTTCCGCGATTGGAAGTGGTCCAGCGGCGGGCCTGCTTCGATCCTGCTGATGGCCGCCGCGGCCCCGCTCTTCGAAAAACGCGATCGGCGCGACGACCTTGCCTTGCTGGATGTCGTCGCGGCACTGCCGGCCCGGTTGCGTGCAGGGGTGAACAACCCCGTGGAAGAGTCCGAGTCGCTCACGGAGCGGCTCGGCGAAGCGGGGGTCGAAGAAGCGGCGAAAGCGTTCGAAGAATTTGAAAAGGTGCTTCGCGGAGCCACCGACGCCGGCAGCCCTTCACAGGCCTGCATTTGGATGCAGGGCGAGTTCGGCCCGCGTTTTCCGAACGACCCGGATCGGGTCAAGGTGGTATCCGTCGCCGCCACCATTGCCGCGGCACCCGCCATGGCTGGTCCGAGCGAGCTTGTTGGGCGAACGAAAGCTGGATGAGCAGCGCCGAAGTGGTCGCAAACGTTATTGAGGCCTTCAAGCAGCGAGGCTTCGAGTTTGTTGGCAAAACGGATGCCGGCTGGTTCAAGTTGCACGGGTGTTTAACCCCATCCGGTACGGACAAGGGTTGTCCGTGCGAGGTTCAGCTCGACCCCACGTTCTTCGACTTGCCTCGCGTCCGGCTGCTGGAAATCCCGCCTAAGCTGCCCGCAGCGGTTCCTCATCTTGGCGCAGATGGCGGGCTTTGCTATCTCGCCAAGGGCACGGTCGTTCTGGATATCTATGATCCTGTCGGGCAGTCGCTGGCGTGCCTGCAACGCGCGGCCATTGTGTTCGGACAAATTCTGAAGGGGGAGATGATCGAAGATCTCGCGGAAGAGTTCTTCGCCTACTGGCACGGCTGGCTTTGCTTCGTGGACATGCAAGGCGAGAATTTGGGGCGACAGAACTGCTTAGTCGCGCAGGCCAATGGGAGCCCATTGTGGTTCATCACCGACAACGAAGATCGAACAACACAGAAACTGAAGTCGCTCGGCTACCAAGTTACCGATAGAACGGTGCTGACTTACCGGGTAAAGACGGGTGCACACCCCCGTCCTCTGACCGGCCATTGGCCTCCTGAAACAGTGGGGGATATCTTGGCGTGGCAAAGCACCCTTGACCCTCGGTGCCGGCGCAAGATTCATGAGCGTATCAAGGAAGGGGAAAGAAAAAAGGCCAACGGCGTTCTGATCGTCATCGAATCTCCGTTGATGACATATGGCTTTGTGGTTCTCTATGACCGCCAGCGTCCGATCCAAAAGGGCAAGCTCGCAGATCGCAGGAATTCGAGCTATGGGTTGAAGGTGATGCCCATCTCAGTGGTCAGAATCGATGATCGCTACCTTGCCCAGCGGAACATGCCCAAGTCAAAGACGCTTGCAGGTAAAAACCTGGCCGTCGTGGGATGTGGCACGATCGGTGGATATCTGTCGGACATGCTGATCAAGGCCGGTGCGGGGACATGCGGCGGAAAACTCACGTTGGTAGATTTCGACTACCTTTTCCCGCAAAACATCGGGCGTCATCGCCTGGGATTCCCGGACCTGCTGTCGAACAAAGCCGAGGCCATGTCGAAGGAACTCAAGCGCTTGGCGCCAGGCGCCGAGATTCGTGCACTCCCCGTGGATGTCAGGCAGGCCCAATTAGGAGCACTGGACCTGCTCATCGACGCCACCGGCGAAGAATCCCTCGGGCATTGGCTGTGCGGCCACTATCCGCCGCCGACGTCCATGCTTTCGGTCTGGATCGAGGGGCCGGGAACGGCTGTCCGTGCGCTTCTGAGGACGAATGCATCTGGCGCGTGCTATCGATGTCTCTGGCATAGCAACAGAAGAGGCGAACTCCGCTCTACCCTTGATCCTCTTCCTGCCATCTTGGCGGGGCATGGATGCGAGGGCTTGTACGTGCCATTCCCTGCTTCGGTGTCGGTGCACGCTGCCAGCTTGGGCGCGGAGGCGGCACTTGACTGGGTCAATGGCATCTATTCCCCTGCGTTGCGTACCAGACTGATCGACCGTGCCCATCAGCTCGCCACACCCGATTGCGATCCGATCCCGGATCGGGAGTGTCCTTTATGCAATTCCTGAGTTCCTGGGCGACCAACGACAAAAGAACGCTGCTCCATTTCTCGAAGCCCACACTGGAGACTTTCTGTCAGCATGTTCAGGCCAACGGCACCGACTGCGAAGCTGGTGGGCTTCTACTCGGTTCGGTTCATGGAGCCCATATGCTCATTGAGCAAGCGACGATTCCTACGGCATGGGACAAGCGGTTTCGCTACCTGTTCGAGCGGATGCCGTTTGGCCACGAAACCATCGCCCTGTCTCGATGGACGGCGAGCCAGGGAACCGTCCGCTATCTGGGCGAATGGCACACCCATCCGGAAGACCATCCTTATCCTTCTGGTCTCGATAGATCGGAATGGAACTGCTTATCAGCGAAGCGCCGGGACAAGCGGCCAATACTTGCTGTCGTCGTCGGGCGAAAATCTCTGTATGTCGAGTTGGTGCCGAGTTCTGGCTGCGGTTCGGTGCTTACCCCGGTGGAATAGCGGCCAATCAAACCAAAGCCGTTCCGGCGTTCCGCCGTCGGGCTCGCGGACTGCGCCTCGCGCTTAGTCTCAAATCGCGGCCATCCGGTTTTGATCCGGGCCTGCGCGCTGCGCTTGCCTTTGGAACATGGGGTTCCAAGCGGGAACCCCAGAAAATTCCGTTATTCCGTGTAGTGGAATTCAGTCGGCTTACAGCTTGGTGTGACGAGCACCAAAAGCCTGTCGCATCTGCCTGGCTCGCTCCAGTTCATCGCCGTGCAGGTACATCGAAGTTGTGGCAATCGATGCATGGCGCAGGTTGTCGCGCACGGCGGTGAGCTCAGCTCCGCGGGCCAGTGCGTGGCTAGCGTGACTGTGCCTCATCCAGTGAGGGGTTGCGCGGCGCAGCTTCTCCGCAGCCACTGGGTGGGCGGTCTCGATTGCTTCCGCGGCTTGCACGAAGAACCGCCTCAGCAAGCGCCAGAGATGAGCACCAGTAATACCAACGGTTCCATCCTCGCCCAGGCTGCCCACGACGGGTGTCTTCGGGTTCCACCGCTCCCGGCTAACAGGCAATTGACGTTGCGCCAGGTAGTGGTCGAGCGCCGTCGACGCGAGAGGCGGCACCGCAACCTTGCCGGGCTTTCCACCTTTGCCGACCAGGTGCAGCCAGTGATCGCCGTGCTCGTCGAGCCGGACGTTAACAAGTGTGGCTCCAACCAGTTCGCTGGCGCGCAGACCCGTCGCATAGCCGAAGTCGAGTAGAAAGCGCAGGCGTTGCGCCGCCGACTCGGACCAGCCGTAGGACCACTCCAGACCGTCCGCGATGGCCCGTAGCAGTAGCCATTCCCCTTCGGTAAAGCCCCGTGCCGTATCTAGCGCTGGCCGCGAGGCGTGACCACGTACCTTGATGCCGGCAAACGGGTTGGCCAGCACATAGCGCTGCTCAATGAGCCACCGGAACAGGGCCGACAGCACCGTGAGGGCATAGGCGGCCGATCGGGCCGAGAGGCTTCCCGAGAAGGGGCGCCACTCCACCGAGTCGCGCGGCCGCGGAGGTCCGACCCAGCGCTCGCGTGGCGTCGGGCGTCGAACAAAGGCGCGGTACGCGATGGCGTCGTCAGTCGTCAGGGACGACAGTGCTCGACCGCGCTCAATGATCGCCCACAAGATCAGCCGCTCTGCTTCCTTGCGATAGGCGCGCTGCGTGGCGGCCGTCTCGTGCAACGATAGCCAAGCCTGAACCGCTTCGTAATCGTTCGTTGCGTTCAGCGTGCAAGCTTCCCGCGGTGCACGAAAACTGCCCCGAGAGCCGTCGACCTCGCGCGGTAGGCACAACTGCTCCCACGGCACGATGCCGTGTGGCTGTGCAATCGTAATCAGGGCTCGGGCACGTTCGGTCAGGTGCGGATACTCGGCGAAGAAGGCTTCCACTTGCCTAGCACCGGTCATACCAAGTCCATCGATGACTTTCCACCAGCCGCGCCGGCGTGGGATCCGGACTGTCAGCTCCGAGAGGGTGCGGATGCCATGCTTCTGCAACGCCCTAACGGTTCTGGGCGTCAACCACTGATCAACGCTGTCACTGATCTCGGGCAGCGGCACGGGCAGCGTTGGCAACAGCCTAATCGCTTGTCCGGCGACACCGGCCCATTCAAGCCGCTCTTCAGGGGCATGCTGGAACGCTTCAGCCAGATCTGGTCGGTGGCGGCTGCGAGCGAAGTCGATGAGTTGCTGGCGGATATGCCCCAATATCCCGCGTGCGGATTGGCCAGCTGCCTTGCGGGCGGTCAAATACTGCTCGACGGCCGCGCGGGAACTTAGCCCTGCGTACCAGCCACGCAATGCAGCCAGCGAGTCGGCATCCGGGAACTCTGTCGAGGTAGAAGCCGTGCTCTGGCCCGTTTTCATGTGGATCAGTTACGTTGAATAAAACGCATCACGCGATAATACCCATTTGGGGTATCCATTTAACCGGAGTCCACACGCCTCCATGGCCGGTTCTGCCGGGGGCGATCGAGACTGGGAGGATGTCCACGCTTCTTGGGTGGCGTCGGACGCACGGCCTTAGGACTCTTTTTGCGCGTCAGGTCTTGGTAGCGCACGGGGTCATGAGCAACAGCCAGTTCCAAGATCCGGTAAAACAACAGCCCGCGGCTGCGCGAACGTCGGCGGTTGAAGCGGAACACGAATTCGTTGAGATAGCTGGGCAAGTGCGCAGCGTCCACCGCTCCTTGGTGGGTCCCGAGCAGCCAGCGCTTTGCCAGGGACGCAATTCGATGTACGCCCGGCAAGAGCGCGCCCGGGTCTTCCCCTCGCGCGCTGGCTGCGACGCTCATGGATGTAGCCCTTCTGCTCCAACCCCCGGTAGGGCGGCCAACCATCGGTGACCACTGTTGCCCCGGGTTCCACGTTGGCTAACACGAATGCCTGCAGTGAATCCGACGAGGCGTCTGCAATGGGTGCCATACGGCAGCGCCCGAATCCGCTGGGCTGCAAGAGTTCGACCGCAATACAGGTCAGCACCTTCTTACCTTGAGCGCGTCCTCCGACCAACCCCGGCTCAATGCCACCGATGTAAGTTTCATCTACCTCTACCCTTCCGCGCAGGCGTTCCCGATCGGGACGTACCAACGCTGATCGCAGCCGATGCAGCATAGCCCAGGCTGTCTGATAGGAACCGATCTGCAAAGAGCGCTTCAGACTCAGGGCCGAGATTCCGTCCTTGCCGCTGGCGAAGTTCCAGCAAGCAGCGAACCAAACTGTGAGTGGCGTACGGGTTCGATCGAAGATGGTCCCCGCTGTCACGGATGTCCTGTTGTCACAGTGCGTGCACATGTATCGCCCGTCTCCGAGTCGCCATCCGCCAGCTTGGCCGCAAGCCGGACAGACGAATCCGGTCGGCCAGCGCAGCCATTCCAGGTAATCCAGGCAGTCAGCATCGGACTGAAACCATGTCTGGAATTCACCGAAGGAACGAGGGTAGTCAATGTCTGCGGTTGGAAGCTCCATGCTCGAAGTATGGAATAGCTCCGGTTAAATGGATACCCCAGATACCCATTATCTCAGCATCACGATATAGACTGCCAAAATTTTCACAAACCTTACCCCGGAAATCGGCGTAGCGCCCCCCGCTGGGATCCGATTTTTCAAGGAATGGCATGCCACGTCGTACCGTACTCTCCAACACCGAGCGGGAAAAGCTGCTTTCTTTCCCGGACGGTGAGGACGAGCTCATTCGCTACTACACATTCAATGAAACAGATCTTGCACTAATCCGGCAACGCCGCGGCGCTGAAAACCGGCTCGGGTTCGCCGTGCAGCTCTGCTACGTGCGCTATCCCGGCATCATGCTGTCCGCCGGCGAGGAACCACCCCAAGCATTGCTCGAAATGGTCGCTCGTCAGCTTCGCATCTCGCCATCGCATTGGGCAGACTACGGACGACGTGATAAGACCCGAAGAGAGCACCAGGCAGAACTTCAAGCCCTGCTCCAGATGCGAGCCTTCACAATGGCCGACTATCGCGCAGCAGTGCAGGCACTTGTCGAGCTAGCACAGCAAACCGACAAGGGAATCATCTTGGCCACGGCACTGATCGATTCCCTAAGGCAGCAGGCGTTGCTGCTGCCCAATGTCAACGTCATGGAGCGCATCTGTGCGGAAGCCGTGACGCGAGCAACCCGCCGCATATACCAGGTCCTGACCGAACCGCTCACGGACCACCACCGACATCAACTGGATCAACTTCTGCAGCGCCGGCCTGACGGGCGCCTAACCTGGCTCGCTTGGCTGCGTTTGCCTCCGGGCAAGGCCAGTTCCCGCCAGATGTTACAGCACATCAATCGCTTGAAGATGCTACGAGCGATCAACCTGCCAGATGGAATCGAACGACTGGTTCACCAGAACCGGTTGCTCAAGATCGCCCGCGAGGGCGCCCAGATGACTCCCTATGACCTTGCGAAATTCGAGCATCAACGCCGCCACGCAACGCTGACTGCGATCGTCGTTGAGGCTCGTGCAACGGTGACCGACGAAATCGTCGACCTCCATGACCGTATTCTTGGACGGCTGTTCAATCTGGCAAAGAAGAAGCACCGCGAGCAGTTTCACCTGTCAGGCAAGGCGATCAACGACAAGATCCACCAGTACTCGAAGATCGGCCGAGCCCTTCTGAAGGCCAAAGAGAGCGGCGGCGACCCATTCGAGGCGATCGAAGCTGTGATGCCTTGGCACGTCTTCACGAAGAGCGTTTCGGAGGCCGAACAGCTTGCGCAGCCAGAAACCTTCGATTTCCTACATCTGGTTGGCGATTACTTCTCCACGCTGCGTCGCTATGTACCAGAGTTCCTCGACATATTGAAACTGCGTGCAGCGCCAGCAGCCAAGGACTTACTGGCGGCGATCGAAACAATCCGGACAATGAACGCCAACGACGCCCGTAAGGTTCCGGCCGACGCACCAACCTCCTTTATCAAGAAGCGTTGGGAGCCTCTGGTACAGACCAAGAACGGCATCGACCGACGGTTCTATGAAATGTGCGCACTGTCCGAACTGAGGAACCGCCTGCGTTCCGGTGATATCTGGGTTGAAGGATCGCGGCAATTCAAGGACTTCGAGGAATACCTGCTGCCGACTGAAAAGTTCGGTGCGCTCAGGGAGAGCCGCTTGCTGCCACTACCTGTAACTACCGATTGCGATCGCTTCCTGGAGGAGCGGAGCCGGCTACTGGAAATGAAGCTGGCCACCGTCAACCGGCTGGCCGCAGCAAAAAAGCTGCCGGACGCGATCATCACCGAATCTGGCTTGAAGATATCGCCGCTCGACGCCTCTGTCCCAATGGAGGCACAGACATTGATCGACCAGACGTCCCTCATGTTGCCGCGCATCAAGATTACCGAACTCCTGATGGAGATGGATGCATGGACCGGATTCACTCGCCATTTCACGCACCTGAAAACCGACGAGCCAGCCTCCGATAAAACGTTGCTGCTGACGACGATTCTTGCCGACGCCATCAATCTCGGGTTGACCAAAATGGCAGAATCCTGCCCTGGTACCACCTATGCCAAGCTGGCGTGGCTGCAAGCCTGGCATATCCGGGACGACACATACTCACAAAGTCTGGCGGAGCTGATCAACGCGCAGTCGGCGCATTTATTTGCCGCGCATTGGGGTGATGGCTCTACCTCGTCGTCAGACGGCCAGCGTTTCAAGGCCGGCGGGCGGGCCGAGAGCACCGGCCACGTCAACCCGAAGTATGGCTCCGAACCCGGTCGGATGATCTACACGCACATCTCGGACCAGTATGGGCCATATCACACCAAGCTGGTGAACGTCGGCGTTCGCGATTCGACCTACGTACTCGACGGCCTGCTTCATCACGAATCGGACCTGCGAATCAAGGAGCATTACACGGATACCAACGGCTTCACCGACCACGTCTTTGCCCTGATGCACCTGCTCGGGTTTCGATTCGCGCCGCGTATTCGCGATCTTGCGGAAACAAAGTTGTATGTCCCTGGTAGCCCCGATGACTATCCGGCCGTGGCGCCGATGATTGGCGGTACGTATCGGGAAAACCTGATCCGGTCTCACTGGGACGAGATTCTCCGCCTCGCTACATCTATCCGGCAGGGCACGGTCACAGCCTCACTCATGCTACGCAAGCTTGGCAGCTATCCTCGGCAGAATGGCTTGGCCGTCGCGCTTCGCGAACTCGGCCGTATCGAGCGGACGTTGTTCACCCTCGACTGGCTTCAGGATCTCGAACTGCGCCGCCGCACTCATGCTGGCTTGAACAAGGGGGAGGCCCGCAATGCGCTTGCACGATCCATCTTCTTCTATCGTCTCGGTGAAATACGCGATCGCAGTTTCGAGCAGCAACGGTACCGCGCCAGCGGACTAAACCTGGTGACCGCGGCGATCGTTCTCTGGAACACCGTCTATCTTGAGCGCGCTGTGCTGGCAATGGAGAACCGCGGCATACCGGTCGATCCGGCGCTGTTTCCCTACTTGTCGCCCTTGGGGTGGGAGCACATCAACCTTACCGGCGACTACGTGTGGCGCATGAGCCATAAACCGGAGGCGGGAAAGTTCCGCCCCTTGCGGCGTCTGGCAGAGCTCTAACCCGGCGAGGGGGGTCTTAAAGGGCAATATTTTCCGAATAGGTGGCGGCCGTCTTCGACGCGATCGAGGCCCGCCCGGCGCCGACGCTCTGGGCCCAGTTGCACAAAGCCCGCGACCGTGTCCTGCTGGCCCTGCTGTTCCAGACGGGCTTGCGCGCCTCGGAAGTCGCCGCGCTGACGTGGCCGGACTTCGCGCGCCAACGCGGCAAGGCCGGGGGCTTCTGGACCGTGCGCATCCGCCACGCCAAGGGCGGCGACGACCAACTGGTGCCATGCGACAACGTGATGGGCGAACTCGCGCGCTTCCGGCTACTGGTGGGCCTGTCGCCCGAGCCGAAGCCGACCGACACGATGGCCGTCATCCCGGCGATCGCCGGCGGCCGGCAGCGCGCGGCGCCGCTGACCGACCCGCTTGCGCTGCAACGAAAACTGGCGCGGGATCTACACGATCGTGCGCGACGCGTTTGGCGAGGCCGCGGCGAGGCTGGAAGCGGCCGGTTGCGCCGACGATGCGGCCAGCCTGCGCGTGGCGTCGACACACTGGCTACGCCATGCCCATGCGACACACCTGCTGCGCTCGGGGTTTCGGTTACGGACGTGCAACGCTCGCTACGTCATCGCGACATCAATACGACACGGCGCTACACCCATGAGGCCCTCGAAGACGTCGCCCGTGCGGTGGCCGGGAAGCTGCCAGGCGCCGCGCCATCTGCGGCCGCGGCGCCGGTCGGCAGCAACGGCCCCGGCGACAACTAGCCTCCCGGGGGATGGCTAAAACCGGATGGCTAGATTGGTGAACCGCCCACTGGGGCGGCCCAACCAAAGGAGCCTTGATGGCCATCGAAAACCTGTTGCACCTGTCCCCGACCGCCCAGCTCGCGTGGGCAGTTTTCTTCCTGAACGGCCTGATGCCGTTCGTCACGGTCCACAGCGCTTGCCGTCGCGAATGGTCGTGGGTTCGACTGTTCATCGCCGTCACGCTCAGCGTCGCTAGCGTGACGATTGTCCTGCCAGACGCCGGCAATCTGACACCGCTGTTCCGGCTGTGCCTCGCGGGAACCGCCACCGTCGCAGCCGCCGTTGCGGCAGTGCTGGACGCTTGAATCAAAGGCATAGCATGCCCCCGCTCATACGCGGGGGCATCCTTTTCCGTCAGGCATTCCACGGGTCCGTGGGCGGCGCAATGCCAACGTCGTACCGCGCCAGGAAGTCAGGAAGCAAGTGAAAGCGGGCCAGCGGGATCGGGGCACCCCTTGGGATGAGTGGCGCCCGTTCGAAGATGGCCACACTCGGCTCATTGGCGAACCGCGACGTGAAGTAGATGCCATCAATGTCCGGGTAGGCGTCAAAAATGGCGGCACTCCACAGATTTGGACCGCGGTAGTCGGTCGTCGTCAGAACCCGATTGTCCATCCCCAGGTGCAGGTGCGGTTGTGTCAAGTCGGCCAGCCGCAGCGGGCGACCAAGGTTCGTCCCGAGGTCGCTGATGCAGCGTCGGGTCAACTCCTCCTCGTCGAGCAGCAGCGGGCGCGATTTTCCGTGGAACCTATCGCGAATCACAGCTTCAGCCATGCAGGCGTCAAAGCTGGGCGATGCATACAGGACGCCGAACGCGTCGTTCGGCGCGTCGAATCGATAGGGCGTTCCGCCCGTCGACGTCCTGTTGTAATGAATCGGCCCATATGTGGACCGGTGAATCCGCCACACCGGCGTCACAGCAAGGTCCAGTTCCTTCACCGGCATGTGGCGCTCGGCCAGATCGTCCGGGGGCAGCGGACAACCTACTTCCTCAGCAGTCAAGGCGGGCATCACGCTGCCCCTTGGTCGCCAGCAAACCGGCTCATCGCCGCCGCGGCAAGCAGGGCTATCGGCTTGGAGCCATCAAGAATCCAGTCCATCGGCCGACTATCGCTGATTGCCTCAAGCGGGCGCTGCATGAAGTTGTGCACCACCCAGCAGCTTGCGTGGTTCTGGACGAATGGCGCAAGGACCTCGGCGAGCCGGTCGGGCTCCGCGTCAAACTGCCACTGCGGATAACGCAGGCCGCGCTGCTTGCCGGGCGGTACCAGCGCGTAGAGACGACCTTTCAGGCGCGCCTCGTTGATGGCTCGGTCCGACCGGCTTGCATATGCGGCAGCCTCTCGCAGCGGCAAATTTTCGGGTTTCGCCCATTCGTCGAGTGCAAACTGGCGGCCGCGCTCCCTTGCCGCTCGCAAAGGATCATCTTCACTCGGAGCTGTCACTCTGGCAGAGGCCGACGCAGGTGCATCCTCCTGCCCCAACGCCTTCGCGGCCGCCAAGAGCAACTGGTCTATCCGCGCCTGGGGTTCCGCCAGAACGCGCGCGGCCACTAGCTCCGCAGGGCTCACCAGTTCCTTTACGCGTGCAAGGAGTGCCGCGCTAATGTCCCACGTCGGCTGAGCGGGGGTTGGATCTTCGCGCACTCGATTGAAGGCGTTGTCTAGAACCAGGACAACGAGGTTGTCGTGCTTGCCCTGAACCTTGTGCGAAAGAGGTTCATGCCGAGGCTTGCCACTCAGTGCAGCGGTCACAGCCCTTTTTAGCTTGTCCTCGGTATCCGCTAACGCGCAGCGTCCACCACTCCCATACGGGAATACGTAAGTCAGGGCAAGCAAGCCCTCCACCGGTGGCACATCCAAGATTCCGTGGAGCCTGTCCGTGACTTGAACGGGAACAATGGGGCTATGCCGAGGCTCCGCGATGAATTGCGGATCAATGCCTGTGAACCGCAAGGCATTCCCACCCTCCGTATGAAGCCTTACGGAGAAATTCACGAGATCGGGATGGCTTCCGGGTGGGACCCCTTTTGAGAGCACCCCGAGGCTCCGCTTCCTAGGCTTCGACTTCGTAAGACGCTTGGCTTCCATGGTACCTCTTATGTTCATGAACTTCATGAACATAATGGCAGACTATCAAGCAATAGTCCATGGGAGCACATCAACCTTACCGGCGACTACGTGTGGCGCATGAGCCATAAACCGGAGGCGGGAAAGTTCCGCCCCTTGCGGCGTCTGGCAGAGCTCTAACCCGGCGAGGGGGGTCTTAAAGGGCAATATTTTCCGAATTCTGAAGCCGCCCCTGCCTTCTCTGGGGCGTCGATTCCCGCAAGGCGAATGCGTATCAGTTCCTTGGAATCGGTAAGGAGTTCCACCGTATCCCCGTCCAAGACTCCAATGATGCGTCCTTGGGTGATGGCAAGGCAGTTGCTCCCGAAAGCCAGCAGGATGCACAACGCGAATAATCGAAAGGCTCTGCTCATCGTCGCACCCCAAAAAGGCGAGTCAATAGCGGACGCGACAAAACGAGTCGCGTGCACTGAGGTCATCGTACTTTTGGTGCGAAAACTGGCGGTTTGGCTCCAAAAATCCATACGAATCAATGGCTTGCAAAGCCGCCTGCCGCACAAAGTTCGGGCAAGCCACAAAGCCTTGCTGCAAGCGGCTCTCCGGCTTGCTAACGCTAGATTTCGCACCAAAAGTACGATGACCCCCTATCGACGAATTTCGGTCTTGTAGAAGAAGTTCTCCACCGTCAAGCGCGTACGATCCGACTGGACTGCGTCCGAAATCAGGCTCTTAATTTGCACGTAGTGACGGCACGCCGGACTCTGCCGGTTACTCCAGTCGAAGATCCCGCGAACGCGCGAGGAAAACTGTGCTTCGCTCATGGGGCCAGACAGCATCTCTGCCATGCCAGACAGGGCCCGCGCCTCTTGCTCACGGTTGGATGGCCAGGCCGGGCTGATGACAATCCCATCCGCGCGCAGTTCCATCGCAAAGAGGTACTCGATCTTGCCAGCCATGGTAAGCCAGCACGGCGGGTAGTCGCGCCCACCATTGGCGTTCAGCCGCTTTTGCAGGAAGGCAATCTGCCCGCGCAGGCCGGCGTTGTCCTTCTTGAGGTCGGTGGTCTCCTTCTTGAGCCCGTCAGTGTTCTCGACCACTTCCTTTGGAAGCGCCGCGTACTTTCCGGCGTCCTCGATAACCTTCCTGATGATCTCCGCTTCCTTGCCGGGCTGGATGTCCACGCCTAGCTTTACTTTCACCTCGCGGTACAAGTCAGCCTTGGTGTTGATGGCATTGATCACCTGGTCGGCGGTGGCCTGAGGCTGCTGGTCCTTTCCAGCCTTCTCGACATTCGCCTTGATGGCGGACAGGGCCGTCAACTGCTTGTCCAGTTCTTTGATCCGATCTTGGAGCCTCACTCGCTCGACCTTTGCCTTTTCTCCTTCGACAAGTTTGGAGATCACCTCGTCCGGGTTGCGTACCCCAGCGCCTGACAGCATGCGGCCGATCTGATCCTTCATGCTCTCCAATCCCTGCTTGAGAGTCTGCATCGCAGGGACCGCTTCGACGTTACGCCGAGCCTCGTCGCGCTCACGCTGCAGCAGCATTACCTTGTAGCCCAACAAGAGCAACAGGATAAAGGTGACGGTGAAAGCCACCTCCGTCAGCGAGACCTGGAAGATCTGATCTTGGCTCTTTTTCGACATTCGCCCTCCTTACCGACGCCCCATCCCTGCCCTACACGCTCCGGACCGGCGCAATGTTGGCCCCATCGTGCTGCGGGAACGCGACCGTCTGGTGCGGCGCAACGTGCAATGTTAGTACGCTCGGATCCTGCATCTCCACCGGCGCGGGCGGAGCGGGCGGAGCCGGCGGCAAGAAGGTGAGACGGTCGAGGTTCGTGATCAGTGCAGCCAGTTTTTCGGCCATGGCGATGGACTGACCGCCGGCCGCGCGCAGTTCATCGATCAGCGCCGCTTGCGCCGTCGAGGACAACTGGATGTTGTCGGAGAGACGCTCTTGGGCCGCCGCCGTGGACTGTATGACTTCGGCGGTCTGGGTATTGGACTGTACGGTCTGCCTCAGTGCAACAACTGTGTCCTGTGCGCTTCGCGCGCTCTCGGCCATCTGTCGGGCCATTCCCTCCAACGCGGTGGCGATCTGTCGGGTTTGAGCGTCGGACGAATCCACCGACTTGGAAACCTCATTCAGGAGTCGCGCCGCCTCTCCGATCTGATTGCTCAAGCCAGTCAGGGAATCGAGCTGCCCGGAGGTGGCCTGAAGGACGTGTTCCTGGCTCTTTGCAAGGCTGAGCACCGACTCCATGGCGGTGTCGATCTCGGCGGAGCGTTTCTCAAGGCGTTTGAATGCATTGGAAATCGTATTGGTCGACGACGAGATGCCCGATGCGACATCCTTCACATTGGAGCTGATCTGCCCGGCGGCTTCTTGCATGTCGCGCATCGGGGCAGTGAGCATCCTCACGAAGTAGTCGCCGGGAAACTCACTGCTGCGCATGCGCTCCTGAATGCCATCTACAAGATCGACCGCGCTTTTTTGCATGTTGATGACAATCTGCCCGACCGCCTGTCCGACGCGTGTGACGAGGGCCTCAAGCTTTTGCACCGATTCGTCCGTACTAGCGATGGCGCTTTCCAATTGGGTCTGGTGCTTTTCGTTGATGTCCTTGAAGAGGCCATCAAGCGCGGCGGCGTAGTTTTTCGCGATCGCCTCGATTTGCAGGTTCACTCGGTCGGTAGCCTGCTGCGCGGCAATGAAGACGTCCTCGTCAAACTTTCGAAAACGCTCCTTCGAAATGGAGAGTTGGTCGACTAGTGCATAGGATGCCTTGATGATGGCCGCACCAGCGTCCTCAACGGCCTCGAACGACTCCTTACGAAATGTCACGAGCCACACCCGCACGGCAAGGCCGAGGACTGTGCTAACCATTGCTGCGCCGAAGCGAATGGCGATATTCGTGATATCCGTGCCGATGCTGTTGATATCGATAAGGCAGGCGCAGATGGAGGTGATCGTGAAGATAAAGCCGAGGTAGTAACAACTGTCGGCAAACTTCTCATCTGACACATTCTTCGTGTCCGAGCGGTACTTGCCCAGCAGGATGTAGACGATCATCACCGACAGCGGGAGGTAGAAGCCGAACATCCAGGGGCTGCCGAAATAAACGCTCGCAAAGGCGAGACTGAATTTCAGGACAACCGCAATGACAAAGAGGCGCTCGGTACGGATATAATTCATGTGGCTATCCTTCCATCGGGCGAGCGCTCACCAAGCGGGCGTGCGCCTTGTTGAAATAGTCTTCCCAAAATTTCGCGTTGCGCCGGGTCTGCCTTTGTGGGTCGTTCATGAGGTACTCCAGTTCCACCTCGACACCCTGAAGGTCCGCCTGGACCTTGCGACCGTAAGGCGTCTGAGCGAACGTCTCGAAGTCAGGCAGTTGCTTGTACATACTGAATTCTGGGGTGTTGTGAAGCATGTCGGAGACGATAATCAGGCGGCGCTCACCATCGATGGCGTGACTGCGAAAGCCGTTGATGCCGACGAGTTGAATCATCTCGAAGATCGGGGACTTGTTCGATCCTTTGATGGAGATGAGGCTGTCCGTTTGTTTGAGCACCGGCTTCACAAACTTCGTCTCATACTGAGTACGAAGGCGCTTGAGGTTTGCGTTGAACTCAGACTTATCTTCCCCTGAGCCTGGGTTGCAGATCTCCAGAATGGGCTTGGCCGTCTCCGTGAAATCCTCGCCAAGCACGAAGACCGAGAGCAATGCCCCCTTGGGGGTGCGGTGCTCAACGATGTCGCGGAACTCCGTCTCGAAGGCGTTCTTCTGAATGAATGTCATCGGATCGGTTCGATCCACGAGCAGCACAACGTGTCCGGTCGGTCCGGCGGCTGGGCAGAGCGTATCCTTGTCCGGTTTGGGTTCCTTGTGAAAAAGGTAGTACCCAATTGCGCTACCGACAGTAGCCAGAAATATTGCGACTGCGGCAATGGCAAAGAATTGATTCCGTTGCCTTCGCTTGGCTCGAATGCTCCCGCGCGCCATTTACGCCTCCTTCAATGTTTCGCTCGCCGCGCCGGCCTGCTCAATACGCGAGGACGATGCCGATGGGAACTGCGCCGTTAGTGGCATCAGAAGTTGGTACTGCTGATTGAGGGCGCTGTTAATCTTGAAGCAAATCCCTCGCTCTCTTTCGACCAAGTCGGCCACCAGTGCGCCTTGCCTGGCAGCGACCTCTCTATCGGCTTCCACCGAGAAGTCAGGTAGAGGCAACACTTTCAAGTCGGGCATCGTATCGAAGTAGGCGGGCCGTGGTCGTGTTGGCCCTGCCGCGATCATGTTCGCTTCGCGAAACTTCATGAGGAGTGGCGGGGCCGCACGTTCAGCCTCCTGCATCACGTGCTCGAACTTGATGCGTGCCTCTTCCTTGTTGCGGATGGCCATCTCAATAAGGCGAACCGCTTGCTGCCCCTCTTCGAGAGAATTCTTGGCAGACGCAACCGCTTCGTTGCGCTTTGCGTCAAGTTCTTCACGAACCCCGGCCAGTTCCTCTTCGTAGTCGGCGGCAGCCTCCTCGGCCGCCCTGGCGTGGGCAGAATAGCCGGGATAAGGGTCGTCGTATGTGTATCCTTTTTTAGATGCAATTGCTGCGACAATCAGACAAAGCAATACCAACCCCCAAGAAGACATTTCGTGGAGTCCGAAGGGAGTCTCTTGCAGTGTGCGCAACGCATGCGCGGATGGCTCGCTCGCATCCACCAACAGCGCCTCGCGGTAATGCGCGGTTGCGATCGCTATGAGAAAGGCCGCGACGAAAAATACGAGCAACATGAGTCCGCCAAAGGCCTTCCACCCTCGATGAACTCGAAGAATATGGGGGATGCCGTATCGCCAGAAAGCGAATGCGAGGACAACGTTGATGCCTGCGCAGATTAGCGCTTGCATGAAGCCGCCAATCAAGCCATTGTCGTCGCCTTGCGCGAAGAAGTAGGCGTTTATCAAGCCATCGCCGATCACGCAGGCGGCCATCAGTAGAACGGCCAAAACCTTATCCGAGGCGGTGCTCACATTTGCATCGCGGCTCAGACGGTTTTGTTCCTTGAACTCACGCAACACCTTCTGCTTGCTCTTGTGCGCTTCCGATAGGCGGTCGAGGTTCGCATGACGGTCGGTAAGCAGCGCGTTCACACCGGTTTCGAATGTCTGGTCGGCAGCCAGAGCTTCATTGATTCGCTGAATCAGGTTATAGGAGTGGATCTGCGTGTTCAGCGTCCCAAGCCTTATCGCGGACCACTCCATGTATTCGGCCCGCTTCTTCTCCAACCGATGAATGACCGCCTGCTCCGGCGCGCTGAGCACGGTTGAGGAAGGTATTGGGATCCCGTGCTGACCAAGACGCTCCCCCCTCTTCGAGAAGGCGCAGTTCAGTTGCGATCTCGTCGATATTGATCGGGTTGAGGTCCGGATGGGCGCGCTGGTGCGAGCGCCGTGGTGCACGGAAAAGCCAGTTCTTCAGCTGAGCTACGGCGCGAGCCAGCAGACTCGGGGGTGGGTGAATGGTCATGAAAACCGCCCTCTCTAAAGGAGCAAGGTTCTACACGGCGTGCGAGCTCTTGCTGCGTTTTCGTTCTTGGCCGCGTGTCAGTTGCTCAAACGCTTCCTGCGACGGGGCAGCGGCAACAGCAGCCCTTTGCGCTCGCAATATTCCTCGAGCGCCACTTCCATCATGTTGGTGAGACTACGCCGCTCGAGTGAAGCAACGGTTTCCAGGAGTTCTTTGAACTCCGGCGTGACCCTAAAGCTGATTCCTACTGTCTTCTCGGAACTCATTCGTAATGTGCCCCTTGTATTGCAAGTCGCGATACGAATTGTTACGGACGGAAACTTCATCGGCTACCCTTCATGTGGGGTAAGTCAAATGGCCGATCTTCCAAGTCGTCGAACGTTGACAGCGCCTTCCCCGGACCTCGTCACTTGGCGTCTTTGTTGAAGGCCGTGGGCCGGGAGCTGCCGGGCGACAGCTTGGCCCGCCTGCCGGCGCCGCCTGGTGTCGACGCATCGCTTTGGAATTCAGGCTTGGCGCTCATTGCGAAGACTCGGCCGTATCTTTGGACAAATCACCGGGATGCCGTGGCGCAGGGCTACCTGACCCCTGGGGTTTCGGCTGCCATCAGCTTCCCCACCGGTGCGGGGAAGTCGACGCTGTCCGAGCTAAAGATTCTTTCGAACCTGTGTCAAGGACAGGGCACTATCTTTCTGGCGCCGGCGCCGGCGCTGGCGCTGGTCGACCAGACCGCGCGCGCTCTCCAGAAGACATTCCCTTACGCGCGGCTGAGTCGTGAACGGGCCAACGACAACCCGCTTGACTTCGACCTGGTCACTCGACTGCCGCCGATGTCAGTGATGACACCGGAGCGCTGCTTGGCGTTGATGGGATTTCAGCCAGAGCTCTTCAAGGATGCGCCTGAGGCGGACTACTTGTTGCTCTCTGCCATGATGAGCAACACCGAGGAGGTCGCGGCTTGGTTGGCTGAGCTCACCGGTCGCAAGTGCTTGCCGCTAAACATGGCGTGGAAGCCGACGCGGCAAGTGCGTGGCTCCGCCGTCTTTCCGAACGACCAAATCGCGGACCTACGCCACAGGCTGGCGGCGAAGCGCCAAGAGTTGTTGGCTGCGAGCAAGCGCAAGCCCGGGCCGCCGGCCGCGCTGAAGCGTGAACTCAAGGCACGGCCGCTGGGGCTTCTTGGGCTGAAGTTCCGGTGGGACTCGATGCGCCGCGATGACTACGCGTTGCTCCCGCTCTCCGATAGCGAGATGCTCCTTTCGGTGAATGCGACGACGTGGAAGCTAACGCCGAATGTGAACAGTGTGGCCGCTGAGCTCGCGTCGCTCGCGTCCCGCAACGAGGGCATCAAATCACTCATCTTCGCACAGACCGTCCCGTACGTAATGAGCGCTCAGGAGACCGCGGGCGCGCATCTTGGGGAGGCAAACATCGCCTTCACGGACGATGAGCAGCGTCTGTACAATCTGACGCTCGATGAACTGGGCGACGAGTCGGCGCTCTACATCGACGCCGTCGAAGGCAAGTTCGCGCGGTGGCCGAGCCTCTGCCACCATGGGCTTCTCCTGCCGACTGAGCGGCAACTGCACGAGTCGCTCTTCAAGCGTCCGGAAGGCGTCTCCGTGCTGGTTGCCACGTCGACGCTGGCGCAGGGAATGAACCTGCCGAGCCACGTGGTCATTATCGCGGGCGACAGCAAGTTCGATGAGGAGAACAAGCAGCTCGCGCAGATGAAGGCGCACGACCTGCTCAACGCTGCCGGCCGCGCTGGGCGGGCTGGGCAGAGCTCGTACGGTATGGTGCTGGTCATTCCCAGTAACGTCGTGGACATCGACGACTCCAACAATCGGATTGGCAAGCACTGGAAGGACCTTCAAGGCATCTTCTCGCAGAGCGACCAGTGCTTGGCCATCGAAGACCCGCTGGAGGCCATCCTCGACCGTATCCAAGGACTTGGCGAGCATGCCGGAGGCGATGCCGAATACCTTCTGCGCCGGCTTCCCATCTCGACACAGGCCGCAGACGTCGATGGCCCGGCCATGACGCTACTGAAGAAGTCGTTCGCGGCCTTCAAGCTGAGGAAGCAAGCGCAGGAAGACCAACTGAACAACCGCATCACCCATGCGCTGCGCGCGCGCAGGGAGCTTCAAGAGCTGGATGAGGAGCCCGATTGGGCCGACAAGATGGCCGCCAACTACGGGGCGCCGTCGGACGTGCTACGCGAACTGAAGGTTCGCCTCGAGACGTCACCCCCTGTCGGGCGCACGACGTTGGATTGGTTCACATGGACGGCAGCCTGGCTGATCGAGCGTCCCATTCTCATATCGCAGATGACCAGGCGGGAGAGCTTGGATGGGTACATGGGCGAGCCGTTCAAGTCGCTCAAGGATGACGAGGAGCGAGGCGAGTTCGCCGTCAATGTCGTGATCGCAGCTCTGAAGGCGTGGGTCAGCGGTCAGACGCTGGCGGAGATCCAGAAGCTGAGCCCACGATCCAACAGCCGAAGCACTGCGAGCAAGCTCGACGCTTCGTCCTGCGGGTCCTCTAGCCTCATCCATGGCGACGGCACCACGACGGCGGCAAAAAAAGGCGGCGACAACATTGGCGTCAGCGGCCACAAGAACATGAAGGGTGACAAGGTCGTTGCCTTCTGTGACCGGAACTGCAATGTGATCGCCCCGTTCGTGTCGGCACCAGGCAATCGCAACGAATCGCCGCTGCTGCGTGACGCGCTGCCGCAGGTAATACGGATTGCCGGTGAAGCAAGGCTGGATCTGCGCGACACCGTGGTCAGCCTGGACGGCGTCTACGATTGTCGCTCCAACCGCAAGGCGATCTTCAACCGCGGGATGGTGCCCAACATCAACCCGAACCCGCGCGGCAGGAAACGCACTAAGCGAGGTCGCAAGGCGCTGTTCGATCTGACCATTTTTAAAGAGCGGTTTCGTACCATCGAGCGCGTGTTCGCATGGGAAGATAAGTTTCGTCGCTTGCTACTTCGCTTCGATCGCATCAGTCAGTTGCACTACGCATTCAAGACCATGGCCTACACCATGATAAATCTACGGCACTATTGCGGTAGTTGAGCTGGCAGTTAAGGTCCATGCTTCAGTACGGCGCAGCGCGCCGTGGTCCCGTTCGTCCTCCCCCTGCGGAAATGCATCCGTGACAACGCAAAACTGCCTCGTCGCCCATCTCGACGCGGCTGGTCTCGCCTGCTTGCCAATTCCGTTGACCGCCGCCAGATCGCTTCAACCGAAACTCGCAACCAGTTGTACATTTATCCTTGCTCATGGTGGAGTTTTCTTGTGTGCTGGTTTCCGATCTCGACAATCAGATTCTCAGCGGAAAACTCCACCGCCCTCTACTCCGCGCCTCAAATTCCCCGCCCGTACACCACTTTCGACTTTAGCTCCCGAACCGTCGCATTCCCGCATGAAACGGCATTGATCCGTTTCGCGTCAGCGCACATTTTTTCGCGGTGATCGAGCGACGTTGACGCTGTAGGTCCGTACAGTCGAGGAAATTCACTACCGGTATTCAATTGTCATGGGCGGCTGCATTTTTAAGCGTGGTGGAGCGCGAGCTTCAAGCGACTATGGTTCCGATGGGTATGAGTCGGACGTTGAGGCGAAAAGAGCTAAGCCTGGATCTTCGCGATCACCATATTCAAATGAGACCTTGAATGGTCTGGTGCCATTTGCCAAACGGGTCTATCAGGAGAGCGTTCTTTGGCATGGAACCAAGCGCGAACACGTGTCATCTCTTCGCAGAAATGGCTTCGTGAACGAGCGTAAAGGGAGTGGAGCCACAGATGGCGGAAGTGCAAATTTCCTGATGAATTTCAGTAGCTCTGGTGTGACTGCTTCGGGCGAACACCACTACTTGTCATCTGATCGAGAGATGGCGAAGGAGTTTGCCATGTTTGCCGACGCTGACCAGCCGGCGGTGGTGCGAACGATCGGCGTTGGGAACAACTTTCATTTGGAGGAAGACCCCTATACTGGCGACCCTGCCAGACCCCGGGCACGGCAGAGCAAGCGCACGCCTTGCTGAGTTGTTGCAACATAACACGACAAGAGAAGTGCCTGTACAGCGCCGTCGAGGCACTGGTAAAGCGGTCGAATTTTTCACCGAATGATGCTGAAAGTAACATCGAATACGCTCGGCTGTCTCTGAACACTGTGCAGACCCACGACAAAGCCTTGAAGTTGCAGTTCGGTGCGAGCCGGTGCACGCGAGGTGACGGCTTGCTGTGATTCACTCTCAGGTTATCGAGAATCAGGACGCCTTCTTGCCTGCGTGCCAAAACGACGTCCACCGATGGCATCTTGCAGCGTCGTCGCGACGCCCTCAGTATGACGCTGGCAAGATGCCAAACACTCCAATGCGATATCCCAGCTGTGCTTGTCCATCTCCGCTCTTGATCGACACCGCCAGCATGAGATGCGCTCGTCTTGTTTCCTCAAGAGTCCGGATTGTCCCCCCGTAATGGCTGTTGAGCAGGAGCTTACTCGTCCTGATTCCACTATCCCGACATAGCCGCTTGTTTCAACGGTCTACCCGCCCGATCCGATGACAACGGCGGGAGCTATTTTAACAGCCTGCCAGGTAACTACTGGAGAAAGGGCATAGCTATGAGAATTGGCAGCCCGGCGAGTCCGGACGCTGGTGGCAATCAGAAGATTGACGAGGCTGCACCCGGACAGTCCCCGACTTCGCGGCCCGAACCTGCGTCCCGGAGGACAGACACGGTCCTTGACGCGTTGCCGCGGCGGGAAGGCCTGGCAGCGCGTCGCCAGCAGCGCAGGATGCAGCCTTATTCCGGACCTCAACGGCAAAGGGCATTCGCTTCACGGCCACAGGGGGACGAGGATACTGCCGGACATCCGTTGCGCGCTTTGCCGAGTAGCGGGAGGCCTGTGTCAGACCGAGCAGCGGACGATGCACCCCGCAGGGCCCAGTCGTCGTGGCCGCCCAGCACGCGCAACCTGCCGGACCAGCAGCTGCGGTCACCCCTTGCTGCAAGCGGGATGGAGAGGTATCAGATCGCCGCGGCGGCGCCATCGCGCAAGCGACCGGCCCGCGATGCGATTGAAGCGCTGGATGAAAGGCACCACTCGAGGATGCGCATCGAGCCGAGCGAACCACAGCGCCGCAGCCGGAATCTGGGGAGAGTCCTGACGTATCCTGAACACGAGTTCGGCCGGCAGCTCAGGAACCAACGGTATGCGCAGCAGCAAGTGCTTTCCGGCAACGCGAAGGATGCCGATTTCCCTGAACTTGCCATCCGGATGGCAAGGGAGAACGTGCTGGCACAGCGCAACGGCTACGGGCAGGCACTGGTCTTTCTGCGCCCAGACTATGCCGGCGACAACCTGCACTTCCTGGACTTGTATTTGCAGAAACTGCAGGTCAGGAACAAGGTCAGGAACATACCGCCTGCGCGGGCCAACGACGTTCGCGAGGCGGTTGAACTGGCGGCGCACTATCTTGTGGACACCGACTGGTGCCGGGGCGAGCCGGCTGCAAGCTACGTGCATTTCGCCAACAAGCTTAGCAAGCATGCCGACAGCGAGATCTGCCGGCTAGCGCTGCGAAGCATCGCGACCGAACTGCTGAGGCCGGGCGCGCTGCACAGGCCGAACGGACGGCAAGCCGCCATGCTGTGCAATGCGCTGTCCAAGGCGCCGGAGCGCCCGGCGTGCTGCGATGCGGTGTCCGGTCTTGTCAGGCATCTTCGATCGCATGGTCTGATCCCGGGGCTGAACGCACAGGATATGTCAAATCTGCTCAATGCCCTGAGCAAGTGGCCCTACGATGGCAGGGTCGGGGAGAACGCACTGGAGCTGGCCAGGCGCGTTGCGGCAGACGCGCCGCTGCGCGAGTCGATGAATGCGCTGGGGGTGGCCATCACGGTCAACGCTCTCTCGAAGTGGCCTGACGAAGCCGATGCGCGTCAGGCGGCGCTGCGGCTGGCCGAACGCGTGACATCGGACGCAAAGCTGCGCCAGCGGATGGACGGGCAGCATGTTGCCAACGCGCTCAATGCATTCTCAAAGTGGCCGGCGTCGCATCGGGTCAGCGAGGCGGTACGGTGCCTGGCCCGGCGCCTCACATCGGAACCCCAGCTGTGCCAGTCGATGGAGGCGTGGGCCGTGGCCAACGCGCTCAATGCGCTCTCGAAGTGGCCGGACCAGGCCAAGGCCCGCGACGCCGCGCTGCGGCTGGCCGAGCGCGTTAGCTCGGAACCTCAGCTGTGCCAGTCGATGGAGGCGCAGGCAGTGGCCAACGCCCTGAACGCGTTATCGAAGTGGCCGGGCGAGGTCGAGGCCCGCGACGCGGCGCTGCGGCTGGCCGGTCGCCTCGCATCGGACCCGCGGCTGCGCCAGTCGATGGATGCGCTGGCCGTGGCCAATGCCCTGAACGCGCTTTCGAAGTGGCCGGGCGCGGACGAGGCCAGCGCCGCGGCGCTGGCGCTTGCCGATCGTCTGACCTCGGAGGCTGAGGGCGATGCACGGCTGCGCGAGTCGATGGATGCGCGGGAGGTGACCAACGCGCTCAATGCGCTTTCGAAGTGGCCGGACAAGGAAGAGGCTCGTGAGGCGGCGCTGCGGCTGGACGAGCGCGTTAGCTCGGAACCCCAGCTGTGCCAGTCGATGGAGGCGTGGGCCGTGGCCACCGCGCTCAATGCGCTCTCGAAGTGGCCGGAGGAAGACAAGGCCCGCGACGCCGCGCTGCGGCTGGCCGAGCGCGTTAGCTCGGAACCCAAGCTGTGCCAGTCGATGGAGGCGTGGGAGGTGACCAACGCGCTCAATGCGCTCTCGAAGTGGCCGGAGGAAGACAAGGCCCGCGACGCCGCGCTGCGGCTGGCCGAGCGCGTTAGCTCGGAACCCAAGCTGTGCCAGTCGATGGAGGCGAAACATGTGTCCAATGCCCTGAACGCGCTCTCGAAGTGGCCGGACAAGGAAGAGGCTCGTAAGGCGGCGCTGCATCTGGCCGAGCGCGTTAGCTCGGAACCCCAGCTGTGCCAGTCGATGGAGGCGCAGGCAGTGGCCAACGCCCTGAACGCGTTTTCGAAGTGGCCGGACGCGGACGAGGCCAGCGCCGCGGCGCTGGCGCTTGCCGATCGTCTGACCTCGGAGGCTGAGGGCGATGCGCGGCTGCGCGAGTCGATGGATGCGCGGGAGGTGACCAACGCGCTCAATGCGCTTTCAAAGTGGCCGGACAAGGAAGAGGCTCGTAAGGCGGCGCTGCGGCTGGCCGAGCGCGTTAGCTCGGAACCCCAGCTGTGCCAGTCGATGGAGGCGCAGGCAGTGGCCAACGCCCTGAACGCGTTTTCGAAGTGGCCGGACGCGGACGAGGCCAGCGCCGCGGCGCTGGCGCTTGCCGATCGTCTGACCTCGGAGGCTGAGGGCGATGCGCGGCTGCGCCAGTCGATGGACGCGCAGGCCGTGGCCAGCACCCTCCACGCACTGTCCCGATGGCCGCAAGAAAGCGGCCTGCATGAAGCGGCGTGGTGTCTGGCGGCACGCCTGGGCTGGGCTCCGCTCGAGTGGAGCGCGTTCGAATTCAGCCAGACCGGCCAGATTGCCAACGCGCTGGCGCGGCTCGGCCGGGACGAAGACGGGAACGCCGTTCTCGCACGCGATGTACTGATGGGGGTAGCGGTGCACCTGGAGCTGTACCCGGAACGCTTCGACAGCGCCGAGGGCCGCCACGTGGGTATGCTGCTCAAGGCTTTCGCCCAGCTGCGGCTGCACGACGCGCTGCGGCTGCTCGCAACGCCGGCGCTGGAGCGTGTCATGACGCTGTGTCAAGAAGGACGGCTGCGCGAAGAACCGCTGGAGAGTGTGGGCACCCTGTGCATGGGGCTGCTGCCGCTGGCGCGCAGCCCGCAGTTGCCGCGCTACCGGGTGCGCGCCCTGCAGACGTTCGACGCGCTGAAGCCAGTCGTAGAACACAAGATCGACGCGTATCTGCGCCAAGCCCCGGGCGGGGCAGGCGCTCGTGCCGGGCTGCACCTGAAGGAGGGTGACGAAGCATGCGGTACGCGCTGTCCGGCCCTGTCACTGTATCAGGTGCTCAAGGCATACACCGTGGTGGCCAACCAGTGGAAGCCGCGCTACATCAGCGGCGGGCGTGAGTCGGTGAAGACGCACCAGGAGACTCTGAAGCAGTGGGTGCGACAGACGCTGGACAGGACGCGCCCGCTCATCGAGACGGATCTGCAGGAAAAGAGCTGGAACTTGATTGCGCAGATCGAGGCGGATGATGCGATCCTGGACGCGCTGGATCTGCGGCTGGCCAGCGCGGCGCATCTGGAGGCCCTCACGACGCGTTACCCTCCTCGCCGGTTCGATCTGGCAGCGCGCCACGAGAGCCTGCGCACAGCGGTGGGAAACGTCGTACCACCCGAACCGAGTGGGGGCGACACCACGCATGTCACGGTCGACTTGCGGGGACGGGAGCTGGAGCCCGCCGCGTCGTCCGACGGGGCGGAGCCTGCGTATTCGTTTTATTCACGTCTGACCGGTCAGCCGCTGGTCGAGGTGCGGCTGCCTGGGGAGTTAAGCGCCTTCATGCTCGCGCGCACGTTCCAGTACAAAGACGAGCCTTGGCGCTTCGACATGTTTGGCGGCAGCCGCCTGACACGGGGGCGGCGGAAGTCAGCCCGGGACATCGCCGCCGGCCGCAGCGCGTCTGCTTCGGTGCTGCCGGCAGTGCGGTATGCCGACAGTGCCCCAGGCAGCGCCTTCATGGAACTGGCGCAGAAGCTGGCGCCGCAGCGCGAGGACTGGTCGCGCATGCAACGCGCGCTCATGGAGATGGTGCCACCTGACCATGTGGTGGAGGGCACGTTGCGGCTGGGCTGGTTTGAGGACGTGCCCGGGCCGCAGCACCCCTTCAGGCTTCAAGGGCCACACCACGAGCGCATCGCGCTCTGTCCAAATGACGGCTGCGGGTTTCTGAGATGGGACGTGGCGATGCGCATTCCGGTGGTGCGCGAACATATCGAGGCATGGGAGGCAGTCAGGGAGGCACGGGGCGACGAGGCACAGCAAAAGCTGGTGGATGGGCAGCAGCCGGGATTTAACACGCTGCCACCGCAGGCCCTGATGCATTTCCCGCGGGATGAGGCGGCGCTTGACGAAGCGCGCGAGGTGATGCAGCGCAGGCTGAACGGGGTGGACCGGCACGCATCGCAGGCGGTGGACTGCCTGACGCTGTACCAACTGGCCGTCAGCGGCGGCTACCAGGGGCGGCGCATCCGCGCGGTCCCCTCGGCTGACGACAGGCTGTATCTGCCGACGATTCCGCTGCCGGGCTTTGCGCAGTTGCAGGGCGATGTGCTGGTGGGCAAACCGCCGTACGATAAGGAGAACCTGTTGCCCATTGCGGCCGCGCAGGTCGTTACGCCCGATCAGGAGGACGTGACGGCCCAGTTTCTGGACCAGTGCTTCGCCATCCAGTACAGCTATACGGGATTCGATGAGGATTCGGGCACGGGCGCCGACATGTTGCACAGCAAGGGCATGCTGATCATCCCGCCGCCGGGCTACTGGTCGCCGGATCCGGACCACCAGGGGCTGCATCTGGCCTGTTCGCGGGAGGACCTGAAGACGCTGTCGCGCTGGAAGAGCCGGCGCGAGCGCGACACGCTGCCGCAGCAGATGTTCAGCACGGGCAGCCTGCGGGTCAAGGACGTGCTGCTGCCTGGGCGGCTTGGGGCAATCCCGATTGCGGAGCTGCGCAAGCGGAGCATGGACACGGACGGGGACGATGCGTTCGTCTATGCGGGCTATCCGGCTCTCGTGGGCCACATCGGTCGCGTCATGCAGTCGCGCCAGGCGCGACGGGGCGAGGAGCGCTCGTTCAAGCCGCCCAAGACTGCGCATCCGGCCATCGATGAACGGGGCCGCTACCAGGCGGGACGGGCGCGCGAAATTATGGCCGAGCAGCGGGGGGGCGCGTTGCTGGGTAAAGCCGCCACGCTCGCCATGCGCTTTCTCGCGCAGCCAGATGAGCTGCGCGAGGCCATGGCGCGAAACATGATGTTCGGCACCTACGACGGCGTGGCGCGTGATTTGCGCAACGGACTGCGCAGGCGGCTGCAGGGGGACAAGGATGCACCAGCGCTGCAGCAGTTGCAGGTGCAGGCGCATGAGGCGATTGACCGAGCCCATGAGCCGCAAGCGTGCGAGGCGGCGAAACTGCTGTATGAGCTGTGTATGCAGCTGGGCAGGGACAGCGTCCAGGCACCGCAGCTTCCGTCCGCGCTGGCGCAGGGGTTCCCCGCACTTGCGAGCGCCTATGAGCAGGCAGACGACACGGCCGGGCGTGTGCACGCGGTGCTGGACAACTACCCGGTGTGCCGTCTGTCGCGTACGGCGTTCCCCGAGGGGCAGCCGGGGCTGGTGCCGGGCGAGCCGGAGCTGTCCATGCGCAACCTGTTTACGATAGCCATAAAGGTGGGCACCGACGCGCTGAAGTCGGACACGGGCACCGATCTCTTTACAAGCGTGATCGAGAGTTGCGAAATGGCTGAACGCCGGTATCCCGACCGTCTGCGTCGGGTACCGTACAGCAAGCCGACGTTGGCGGAAATACGGCACGGGCGCTTCGATCCACAGTGGGCAGACGCTGCGCTGCGGCAGATGCCAACGATGGCAGCGGGTGTCATGCAGGACGCCGTCCGGGCGCTGCAGCAGGCGGAGCTGCTCAGCGTACCGGCTACGCCGGCCGAACGGGCGCAGGAGGTTTCCCGGGAGGCGCTTGAGCAAGAGGCGCTGGCGCTCAATGAACGGGCCCGTTTGGCCGAGCCGGGGATCACGATGAGGCTGCAGGACATCGTGAACGGGTGCAGTGAGCCCGGACACGCGCGGGCGGGTCTGGCGGGCGAACAGAAGAACAGGCTGAAGTCGCCGCGCTCGCTGCAGGACAAGCTGGCCCGGCTGATTGGTGGAGTGCCGCCCCGGACCCTGGCCCAGGCCAGCGCGCTGGTCAACGATGCGCTGCGCTACAGTGTGGTGCTGCCCGCGGATACGTTTATGGGGGACTATCGCCAGATCATGGCGCAGCTCGCGAAGGCGCATACTCTGATCCGGCGCACGAATCACTTCCTGCGGGGCCGCAGCCCTTTCCAGGCGGTGAGCGTCACGCTGAAGGAGCCAAACGGCATCGCATGGGAAATCCAGTTTCATACAGAGCAAACGTTCAGATGCAAGGAGAAGTACCACGACCTGTACAAGCAGGCGCAACGACGTGGATTCGATGGCGCCTCCGGCGACGAGATCTGGAAGTTGCTCGGGCCAGCGCGCGAGGCCTTCCGTGCATTACCCGTTCCTGCGGGGGTGGAAGATATCGTGGACTGGGAGCCGGAAACGGTATTGAAGGTGCAGCCGCGGCCCCAGGCGTCAGCCACGCCGCGCGTGCCTGCCCCCCTTGCGCAACTGGCCCAGCAGATCAGAAGCCAGGCTGAACGTCTCGAGGGTGCGGTCTGGCCTGTGCTGCAGCAGGCGCTGGAGCACCACGGCGCGAAGTTGCGCGCGGACATGGACGGTGGCGGCTGGCGCAGGTTTATCTTTAAGAAGAAGAAAAGCATTGAAGAGAAGCTTGCCCGGATACAGCGCGAGCAGGGCCTGCAAACACCGCAGGAGGCCGCCAGGCGGGTACGCGATGGTCTGCGCTATGAGGTGATCCTCGGTGCAGAGAGATTTGCCATGGACGCCCGGAGGATCCTGACCAGTCTGCAAAGGGCCGGCATGACGGTCATGCGCGTGAACAACAGCTTTACCCGGGAGGGCACCGGCTATGCTGGCCTGAATGTGAACGTGCGCACCCGCGTTGAGGGCGAAGACGCCGACTGGGAAATCCAGTTCCACACCCGTGATAGCCTGAAGGCCAAGGAGAAGAGTCACCGGACCTACGAAAGGCTGCGCCAACTGTCGCCTGATGCGGTGCCGCGCGGGACGCTGGAGCAGGACCTGCGCGACGCGGCAGCCCGCGTGGCGCCCCCGCAGGGCATCGAGATGATCCTGTCCTTCGATCTCTATGCGGAACCATCCATTGCCGACGAGAGGCCTGGCGGCCCGATGAACCAGCCGTATCGCGGCGCAGCCGCGGATCAAGCACGCAGCTCCGACCTGGACACCGGGCAACCCTACGGGCCGCACGGTGCCACGCGGAGCGCGCCTGCCGTGACACACCCGGCCCCCGATCCTGGCCATGCTGTTCGCAGCAACTGGGGCCCCCGCCCCCTGCGCGCACCGGACGTGCTGAGCGGCCTGCACGACCCCCCCTGGCGGGTGCCTCGCCGGCTCAGGTGCCCGTTCCCCCATCCTTGGGCGAATTCAATTCGGGGCCCCTGCTCATCAGTCTTGAACAGTTTCTGGCGCAATCAAACGCTGAGATGGGGATGGCCAGCGGGCTGCAGAATAATTGCCTGCTAGACACAGCTCTTCAGCTCAGCCGCAACATAAGGCGAGAGCCTGCGATGGCAACGGAGCAGACGAGCGAACTCCAGGCACAGGCGCAGTGGTTGCGGGGCGAGCTATTTCGTGGGGGCCTGGCCGATAGGGATGGCGACATCGACATGTACGAGGCCGGGTGGGGGCTCGCGCGCAGCCTTGGCATACGCATCCAGGCCATTGCGGTCAATGCGAGCGGGCAGCTCACAGTGCATCCGGTTGTTGGTCAGCAAGGCCGGCTTGTGCATATCCTTCATACACCCGGCCACTTTCAGCCATTGTGGCCGCGCCGCTAGGTTGCGGCGGCTGAACAAGATTCTTCGGTCGAAATGCTCCCGTAATCCTTCCAGTTATGATGTTCGCGAATCCTATTCGCTGGCGGTAAAGAGATACTCAACTTTAGACACTCGAATGCCCTCCGCGACCGCGCGTAGCAGAGCGATCGTGGAGTGTAAGCGCTCAATTGACGACGTCTGGTATTGAAGGCTGAACGTTGGCAGGCTTGCGTCCGCAAAGACTTTGCGGACGCAAACATGATCCAAGAGGAGATTGACCTATTTCCGCTGCAGGCGGTGCGAGTCCGTCCCAATGGGAAGCGCGACTACGAGCCAGCGGCCAAGCGGCGTCTGATTGAGTTCTGTCTTCAATCGGGAGCATCGGTTTCGGGCACGGCCGCTCAAGGCCGGCACAACGCTAATCAGTTGCGCAAATGGATTCGGGAGTACCGAGCTTCAGCGCAGCCGCAAGGTGCGTTGTCGGCATTCGTGCCGGTTGTCCAGCAGGTTATGGATTCGCGGCCAATCGAGACACCTGCAAAGGGTGTGGTGCCTTGCCACAAAGCGGCTTCAACGCCGCGTGATCCAGCACCAGCGGGTCAAGTACGCCTGTCCATGTTGCGACGGCGGCATCAAGACGACGCCGGCACCCGCGCGCATTATTCCCAAGGGACTGCTTATCGAATCAGCGCTGGCCTGGTGCATCACCTCGAAGTATCAGGTGGCCTGCCGCTGTACCGCCAGGCAGCGCTGCTGCATCGCTTCGGCGGGGATCTCTCTCGCGGCACCCTGGCTGCAAGCGTGGTGCGGGTAGGCCAAGCGGTGCAGCCAATCATCAACCTGCTGCGCGACCATCTGCTGGAAGCCGACGTCGTGTACGGTAACGAGACAATGGTACAGGTGCTCAAGGAGCCCGGCAGGCCTGCCCAGAGAAAGAGCGTAACCGTCCGACGGTCAGCGTTCTTGACGAGGAGGTTACTTTCAGGCGGTGTTCGAGCGGATCTGCTCAGCCATGGCCCATGGCAGCAGTTCGCTGACGCGATTGACGGGGTGGTCGGGGATGCGAGCAATGACGTGTCGCAGGTAGGCCTCGGGGTCGAGACCGTTCAGCTTGGCTGAGGCCACCAGCGAATAGATAGCGGCGCCGCGTTCGCCGCCACTGTCGGAGCCGAAGTGCAAGTAGTTCTTTCGATCATGCAAATATGTGCATGATCGAAAATCTTGGTCAGGGGCCATACACACCCTGCGAAGCCATGTCTGACAAGGGCTGGCGGAAGATTTTCAGTTCTCGGGGGATGGGCAGAAATAGCCTATCTGCAGGAGCGCGGCTTACCGATCAGCCGCGCCCGCTGGGAGCCGTCCACGCCACTGGTCGGTAGCGTGGACGGAAGCGAGACCGGCATCACGGCGCTACGGCTTTGGGAGGTCATGCGCCGATTTTTCCGGTTGGCCGCAGACAGCTTGGCCAGCGACCACCCACCGCTGACCGAGAAGCTCCGCCGTGCCACGCCGCATTGGATGCGGCATACCCATGCAACGCACGCGCTGGCCAAGGGCGTCGAGCTGAGCGCCGTGCGCGATAACTTGCGCCATGCGTCGATTTCGACCACGTCGATCTATCTCCACAGCGACGACGTCAAGCGGGCAAGGCAGTTTGGGCAGGCGTCCACGCCGCGGTAGCCGAGGTCGACGATGGCCATATGCGGCCGGGGAGCACCGGGCAGGTCCTGCAGCAGGATGTTGGTTTGCTCAAGCTGCGCGTGCAGGGTGTGGCCGTCGTAGGGATTGCCTGGAAAGCTTCGGGCTCCGACTGAATCGCCCCGCTTCTGTGCAGCGGTTCACCGGATGTTGCGTGTCCGACTAAGCGGCCACCACGCGGTTGCGGCCTTCTTCCTTCGCCTTGTATAGGCGCTCATCGGCCGCCCGCAGGATGGTGTCTATCGTATATCCATCGCGCCCGAATTCTGCGACACCGATGCTGACGGTCATCGGAACTTTGCGACCAGCGGAGCTCTCAAACACGGAGCTTTCTATCGCCGTTCTCAGGCGTTCACCGATGGAAGAAGCCAATTCTCGCGCCGATCTCGGCAGCAGAACCATAAATTCCTCACCACCGACGCGTGCGACGCCGTCATAAGGACGGATTGCGTCGAAACATCGCCGCACAAAATCTTGCAATACTTCATCGCCCACCTGATGCCCATAGTGGTCATTGACCACTTTGAAGTTGTCCAAATCAAGCGCCAACAGAGAAAACGCCTCGCCTTCCCGCTTCGCGCGCGTAATCTCGGCTTCGATGCGTTGCATGAAGGTGCGGCGGTTGGCTGCGCCGGTCAAGGGGTCGGTCGCAGCGAGGTGTTCGAGCTTCTGGTTGGTCCGTTTCAGCGCCTGAAGCGCACTTTCGGTGCGCCCCATGGCCGCCGCCAGACGGGCCATCCACTCTTCCTGACTGTAAATGGTCGCAAACGAACGGGTTGTGTGAAACGCCTGGACAACGCCGTAGCTCAGGAGAAAGAAGCCTCCGGCAAAAATAGCATGCGCCAGCCACCACATATGGTTCCAAGGACGCCCGAGCATAAATGCAACGGAGGACAGGGCGAACGCGGCTACGGAGATGCCAAAGATCAGCATCAGGGGTGAACGGATGCGGCGCATCACCATTGCCGTGACGTTCAAGGTGGAGAACAATAAAGCACCACCTTCCAGCGAGAGGCGAACGCCAGGGTGCCCCGCGAAGGGCGAGTAGGCGATCGCCGCCACTGCAATATCAATGAGTAGGAAAACCCCTATCCAGCCCCACCAGCGCGACGTTTTTTTCCTTTCCTTGGCGTCGTCAGGCTTTTTGTCAAACGAGAGCAGCCCGACAAACAGCAGCACCGCCATCACAAGGCGCGAAGCCGGGCCATACAGCAGGAACAGCCAGATATTGTGATGCGCCATGCCGGTAAACGCCCCATGCAGCGCGTAGATCAGGACGAAGCCAAGAAACCCCAAGGTCAGCCAGCGTAGCAGCGGTTCCCCAGACGACTGGTAGCAACGCCAGGTGACATACGTGATGAACAGCCCTTCAATAGTGGCGGCGGCAATCGCAATTTCGTGGAAGGGATGGTTCTCAAACTTCAGGGCGGGGTCCTGAAAGTAGAAGAGGTACGCAATGAGATAGGCCGGAAGCAGGGCGAAGGCAACGATCAAACAGGACGCATACGCTTTGGTCACGGCGCGGATCATCGATCTAGGTTCTTCCAGAGCTGCGCTTTCGCTCATCGGTATTCTCCCGTGTGTGACGTGGGTTCGTGCAGGTGCCTTTGAGGCTACACGATTTTACGAACCTACCCTCTTCCAGCACCGGCCACTAAGGCTGATGCCAGCGGCGAGTGCAGTGATATTACAAGCGACGCGATAGTCTGACGCCGTCATCGACGCTTCTTTGTCTGCACATCTGATTGAAATGCCGATGATTTCAGTCCGCTTGCCCCTGCGGCTATGTTCTCGCCGACGGCGGCTCGGTAAAGGTGGGCTCGACAAAGTCCCGAGGTATTGATCGTCAGCCCGCCGTGCGTGCTGTCTTGCATGGTTGTATCAGCGGCAGTTGGATAACGTTGGAATTTACTGCGTTCGCGGGATAGCGGGGTCCATTCTGGCCAATGAAACGGCACCGGCCTTGATCTGTGTCAACGCCAATCGAATGTGTGGCTATGCGCGTTAGCGAACGAGGTACCGGTTGAGATCCGAGTCGAGTAAAGTCTCGAATTGCCATCGGTGGATAATTGGCAAATGAGCGTGCGTGATTCGGTGAGCGACGTGGTCACAATTCTGACACGATGGTAGCTTTGCCCCGAACCACCTGGGACGAGCACGCACCGACCAAGGCATCATTGTCGCCTTCCGTCGAGAACATTGCGCCTGTCGGCACCGTAGGTGTCAACGCGTAGCCCCGGTGGTGTAGATGCCAGGACGCGTCGCGTTGGCCCGCGGAACAGACACCGCGTTTCGCCCCGCAGTTCGTCGTGGCCCCGGCCCTGGACGACCTAGACCTGCGCACTTTGGGCGACAATGGCTGTTTGCACTGTCAGGAATTCCCCGCCATGGGCTTCGAACAACTCGCCGCGCTGCGCGCGCAACTGGCCAGCGCCAAGGCGGCCGCCGAGCCGGCCACGCCTCCGGCGCCCTCCCTCACCGTCGGGATGGGCCCGCCTTCGCGACGCCCACCCCGCGCGCCGCGCCCGCCGGCGCCGGCATTGTCCGTGGGCGCCTTCATCGGCCGGCTGCAACAGCGCTTCCCTGAGGCGTTTCCGCGCAAGCCCGCGCCAAAGCTGCCGCTGAAGGTCGGCATCCTGGCCGACCTGGCCGCACCAGCAGGCCAGCCGGCACATGCGGCCCGAAGGAGCACGCAAGATGCCGGCGGGCAACGGTGACGCGCCCGCCTCCGATGCGGGTGGCCGCCCCACTGTTGGAACCGCGTGAAGTTTTTCTAGAGCTACTCAGAAATCAAGCAGTGAATCTTGATTGGATGAAAGCGTTGGCGGCCGAGAACCCTGCGATTCGCGCCCGCATGACGAGATGGGCGCCTGAAGTGCGAGCGCTTCAGCAACAGTTGGGGGCCATGGAAGTCCACGCCACGATGCGGCCGGGAGATTTGAGGGATACCGCCAAGCGGGTCGCAAAAGAGAAAACGAAAGCCCGGCAAGCCAGGACTGGGATGAGGAACGTTGCGCAAACCTGAACTGACGAAACGGGGCTCGATAGCTACGTAGATTGAAGATGATGCGGAGCGCGGAGTTATGCAGAGCTACACCTCCCAAGTGGCGGTGCAGCTTGCATCTCAGCAGCACGGCACTGTGCATTATTGCGGTTCAAACAAGGAGGCGATCAACGCGTCCGGCGCCTTGAATCGGCCACGACGCAAACCAAGAGGCAATACCGCCTCCATAGCCTCGAGCTTCTCCAACGGATCCACGCGCAGGTAAATCTCGGTCGTGCGAATATCAGAATGGCCAAGCCACAAGGCTACCTTGCGGAGGTCTCGTGTGGCCTGAAGCATGGTGATAGCGCAGCCATGCCGAAGCTGGTGGGGAGACACCGAGCGCCCCTTCAAAGAAGCACACCGCTTCGCAGCGGTGCGGGCGTGTTTGTCGAGGACATACTCGAATCCTGCTCGCGTCATTGCCTGTCCTTGCGCATTCACGAATAGCTCGGGGACCGGAACCTGGCCCCGCACTGCGAGCCAGGCCCGGAGATCCACGGCAGTCGCCTTCCAGAGTGGAAGGCATCGTTCCCTGCGCCCCTTCCCGAGAACGCGGATGCTCGGCATTCGCTGCAGGGACAAGTTCTCTAAAGGTAGCCCTACCAATTCGGAAACACGCAGACCGCAGGCGAAGCAGAGGTGCAACATCGCACGGTCCCGGATTCCGAGGCGCGTTGTGATGTCTGGAGCGTCGATGATGGCGCAAACTTCGTCCCTCGTGAGGTGCTGGATTAGCGCCTTGTCGCACCGCTTTCCTGGGATGGCGTGAATCTGCCCCGCCTGTGCCAGGGCGGAGGGCACACGGAACTCAACGTAGCGGAAGAAGGCTTTGATTGCGGCCAGCCGTCCGTTGCGCGTGGCCGCCGAGTTGCCACGTTGCTCCTCGATGTGGGCAAGGAAGGCAAGAATCAACGCGGCATCGATCTGCTCGATGCACAGCTGTGAGGGGCGGATCCGAAGGCGCTGGCTGGCAAAGATGAACAGAAGGCGAAAGGCGTGGGCGTAGGTGCCACATGTGTGAGGGCTGTAGCCGCGCTCGATCGGCATGTGCTCGCGCAGGAAACTGGTGATCAACGGTGCGACGGGTGTCATATATCCTCCCTGGCGATCAGCGCTTCGGCCGCAGCGGCGATATCGGTCAACAACTCCGGGGTGGCCTCCAGGTACCAGTAGGTATTCGCGATGTCCGTGTGTCCCATATAGGTTGTCAGCGCAACGAAGTGACGGGCGACCGCCTCACGTTGCGTCGAGCACTGCTCCAGAGCTCGTGTTGCGAAGCTGTGTCGCAGATCAACGAGGCGCGGCTGGCGCGTTCGTGCCGAGGCAATCCCGGCAAGTCGCGTTACCTGATGAAAGGTACTCCCCATAGTGCTGGAGGCAATCCGCCGTCCTCCCGCCGACAGGAATACGTGGTCGTCCGTCATCGCCAGCTGGCAGCGCGCTTCGAGGAATCGGTTGAGGGCGGTCGCCGCCGTGGGATGCAAGGGGACCAGGCGGCTTTTTCCAAGCTTGGCATGCCGGATCCGCAGGATGCCATCGGGCATTACGTCACCCAGCCTGAGGTCGAGTGCTTCCGAAACACGGAGCCCGGTCGCAGCAATAAGTCCGAACATCGTCGCGTACCCCTCGCGTCGAAGCGGGTACGTCGGACGCAGATGGTTGGCCGCCTCGATCAGTTGCGCTAGTTCCTCTGGTGCGTAGATATAGGGCAAGCGCCGCCGCTTGGTGAAATGGAACAGGTTGGCTGGGACCTCATGAGCCGGATCCTCGGCATGCAGGAAGCGGCCAAAGTGCGCAACGTCTCGCAACCGGATATACCGAACATTCGGTGAGGAGCCCTCGGTAGCCCAGTCCACCGCAGTGGAAACGCGGACGTGAGTGTCGCCCCGGGCAGTCGCGAACCTGGCGAACGCCCGAATGTTCATTGATACCTCACGAAGCTTGAAGCCGAGTGCTTGGCGAAGCGCTAGGTAGCGTTCAGCATGGGCGATTAGCATGACCGCACCTCCGGCCACGGTTGAGCGATTTCCGACAGCAAGCCCAGGTCCACCTTGGCGTAGTGCGCTGTCGTCGTAGGAGAGCGATGTCGAAGAACCGCGCCGACCTCGGTCAGGGACGCCCCCTGACGGAGCATCGCAGTGGCAGCTGAGTGCCTCAGAACATGGGCGCCGTTGATTGGCGACTTGACCCCCGCCCTGCGAAGTGCGCTCCGCACGATGTGGGTAACAGAGGCGCGCGTCAACGCACGAAGCGGAGCCAAAACTGTCGTAAATACGACGGGTACTTGCAACGATGGCCTACCCTGTTTCAGGTAAAGCAAAATTGCGTCGCCGACCTCCTGCGTTAGAGGCAGTAACTCCTGGCGACGTCCCTTCCCGCAGACGGTGATACACCCTCGGCGCCAGTCGATGTCGGCGAGTTTGAGCTGAGCGACCTCACTGGCGCGCAGCCCGAGCCGTGCCAAGAGCAGGAGCACTGCTTTATCGCGCAACCTGTTGGGAGCGTCGGAACAAGAGTGGATCACCCGCTCGACATCGTCTGGGAGGAGAAACCGGGGAACCGCCGAGCGTTGCCAGCATGCGAAACCAGGAATGGCCTGCTCGAGGCCATCGGGGCATCGCCCGGTGGCACTGAGAAAGCGAAGGAATGAGCGTACGGCGACAGTGATGCTCTTGGCACTTTGAATTCCGTGAGGACGCGCGCGTTTAAGGACAAAGGCGCGCAACACTTCGGCGGAATAGGTGTGTGCGTCATCGCCGAGCGCGGTGCACAGCCCCACCAGGGTCCGCTGATAGATGTCGAGCGTCGTTTCAGTCAGCCCACGATGCTGCTGCATCCACGAACGGAATTCTCCAAGCACAGGCCAAAGGTCACTGGCAGATGGCGGAGTCACAGGGGGCGGAAGCTCACCCTGCTGTTGGAGGAATCGGATGAACACCGAGGCTGCCGTCAGGGCTTGGCGATTGGCTCCGCGACTGTAGGGGACGTGCGGATTCTTCTGAAGTGCCGCCTTGCACGCCTCGAACCCAGGCAGCAGTTCTTGCGCGCTAAATCCGCTGGCGAGCATCCAATCTGCCCAGCCGGCAAGGCAGCGCAGCATCCAGTCGATCCTGCTGGCAGCGTACCCACAGTGTTGGAGCCAGTCGGCAAAACCGTCGATATGATCTGCGGCGGGGCCGGCGCGGAGTCGGCGCCGGATAACAGGTGACTTCAAGTGTGTTTCCAGCATGATGGCCTCACTTGGTTCACAAGGGGAGCACCAGTATGTGCTGCCGATGTGCTGCGAGACCACCGACTTCGCGGTGCTGACTAATGCATTGTGAGCTTGCGGGAGTGAGGCCCATTCAAGGCATCAGATACTCTGATCGCCTCCTTTTTTGAACCGCAATAATGCAGAGTGCTGTGCTGCCAAGATGCTAGCTATGCCACCAATTGGACGGCGTAGCTTTGCATAACTCCGCGCTCCGCATCATCCGCATTTTGCAGAGAACCGCAAAATGCGGAATATGAGCGACGAACAGTATCACTGTGCCGTGGACCTGATCCACTTGGTATACGCAGCCCTGGTCGGCGTCATGACGCCCGGCGGAGGCGAGGAAGCCCGTGAACTGGCTGAGAGCGCTATGCAAGAGGCGGCGAAATTCCTCGGACTGCCGCCGGCGAGCGGTAGCTGAGCAAGCTCGCGACGCCCCAGTGGGGATGAACGTGGGGAGCAACCTCCGTGGCCTCGGCTAGTCCTTGGCCCGTTGCGGACCATTGCCGATGGTCTTGGATGGTCGTATGGCTGAGATGTGCCAGCCGCGCAGCGCCTCCGGGGACCGAAAGCGCCGAGGAAGAGGCTATGTGGCCGGATGCGCAGCACGGCTTCTACCGGCCCCTGTCATGTCGTTTAATCACCTTGAAGGGGGCGGGCATAAAATCCTCCGTTTTTCGGAACTGGGCAGCCTGCCGTCGTCAAACCGACCGGTGGTGAGTTACCGGCTTTGAGCTAGATCCCCTGAGTTGAGGACTTCCGACAATGAGCGCGCGTCCCCCTCGTCAGCCTCTGCTTGCGAACTGTGCCGATTCTGCAGATGGTCGTGCTGGTCATCATCATGCGGCTACGGCCGCGATGGGCAGCAGATGCGAGTCCAGACGCCAAGACCTGAGGCGTCGAGACCTCCTGAGAGGTATCCCTTTTCAGGATTTACCCTGAATTTGGGTTTTGCCGAAATCGTACAGTAGGCAAGAAGACTGCGTCGCGGAGAGGTGGCGCCGGAAATTCGGACAGTCGGATAAATGGAAGAGCTGGGGTCTGAGCCGGCCATAATGGCGGGCAGAAAGGACCTCAGAAGATGACGAAACGAAGCAGGCGAACCCACTCGGCGGGGTTGAAGGCGAAGGTAGCCCTGGCGGCCCTCAAGGGCGAAAAGACGCTGGCGGAGCTGGCCCAGCAGTACGACGTGCACCCCAGCCAGATCACAGCGTGGAAGCAGCAGTTGGTGGAGCATGCCGCGGACCTGTTCGGCGGTGGCAAGGAAAGTGGGGGCGAGCCGCCGGTGGATTTGAAGGTGCTGCACGCCAAGATCGGCCAGTTGGCGCTGGAGAACGATTTTTTGTCCGGCGCGCTCAGCAAGGCCGGCCTGCTGAGCGCAAAGCGATGATCGACCGCGAGCACGCGCTGCCGGTGAGCCGGCAGGTCAAGCTGGTGGGCATCGCCCGGTCCAGCGCGTACTACCAGCCGCAACCGGTCAGCGAGGCAGATCTGAAGCTGATGCGCCGCATCGACGAACTGCATCTGGAGCATCCCTTCGCGGGGGCTCGCATGCTGGCGCGCCTGCTGCGCCGGGAAGGCATCCAGGTCGGTCGCCGGCACGTGGGCACGCTGATGAAGCGCATGGGCATTGAGGCGCTGTATCGCCGGCCGAACACGAGCCGCAAGCACGCGGCGCACAAGATCTGGCCGTACCTGCTGCGCGACCGGAAGATCGACCGGGCCAACCAGGTGTGGGCTCTGGACACGACCTACATTCCGATGGCACGGGGCTTTGTGTACCTGACGGCAGTGGTGGACTGGGCCAGCCGCCGGGTGCTGGCCTACCGGGTGGCGATCACGCTGGAGAGCTGTCATGCCGTCGAGGCAATCGAGGAGGCCTTTGCCAAGTACGGCGCGCCGGAGATCGTCAACACCGACCAGGGCAGCCAGTTCACCGCCACGGAGTTCACAGACGCCGTGCTGGACCGCGGCATCCAACTGTCGATGGACGGCAAGGGCAGTTGGCGCGATAACGTGTTCGTCGAACGCCTTTGGCGCAGCGTCAAATACGAGGAGGTCTACCTGAAAGCCTACGACTCGGTCAGCCATGCGCCCCGCTCTATCGCTAACTACCTAACCTGGTACAACCAACGACGGCCCCATTCCAGTCTGGCGGACCAGACCCCGGATGAGGCATACTTCGCCACGCTGCCAGCGATCAAATCGGCAGCCTGACTGCCCCAGCGCTTCCTGTGCATAAGCAGCTTTCGTGATGCCGATAGCGCGGGGATTTGAGCAAGAACGGTGATGGACGCTAGAGGGGTTCCCTCAGGGAGCGTGCGCGCACGCGCCTGAGGGAAGATGTCGCCTTTATTGTGTCGAGCAATGAAGGAGACCTCAGCAGTGTGCCATGCCTTGCTACAAACGCCGGCGTTTTTTGCCCTGTTACGCCGGATCGACGAAGACCTGATGACGGTGGCGCGGGACAGGGGCTGCTGCCATTGCAGCTCTGTGCTGCACAGTGCCAACTATCCGCGTAAGCCACGCGGATGCCCACCGGCAGCACACCCGGACTGCGCTACGCGCCTGAGCCTGTGCTGTGCCGGATGCCGCAAACGCATGACGCCCGATTCGGTGCGTTTCCTCGGCCGGCGCGTCTGGCTGACCATTATCCTGGTACTGCGATCGAGTCGTGCCCATGGCGCCTGCCTGGACGGCCTGCCCGCGATCAGTTGGACTACGCTCAAGCGCTGGCGTCAGTGGTGGACCGAGACCTTCCCAAAGACCCCCGCCGGCCGGTGGCTGCGTGGTCTCATCCCGCCAACGCCCGAGCCGTTCATCTATCCCGACCGCCTGCTGCAATCGGTCGAGCACAACAGCGAGGAGGAGCGCCTGGCCGCGGTATTGCGCTTGCTGCTCGGGCCCGGCCTGACCACGCAGGCTGAGGGATGCGCCAGATAGGAGCTTCTCCCGCAGAACATGTCGATGGCGGGTCACTCGCACTGCCCGTAGCCTGCTCCCGTTATCCACCCCAATGGGAGAGTCATGTCACTATCGATCGATCATCGCAACCGATGGGCGCGCTTGCGCTTCTCGGTCATTGGCCCTTTGCTGGCTTCGCCGCCCGGCAAAGGCGAATTGCAGCAAGCGTTCCAGGTTCTGGCCGCCAAGGTCTGGCGGCACCCCATCACTGGCGCCGACGTTCAGTTCGGCGCGTCCTCCATCGAACGCTGGTACTACCGGGCCCGTCATGTCCAGGACCCGGTCGATCAGCTCAAGAACCGCCTGCGCGACGATTGCGGCCACTTCGTCAGCCTGAGCCCGACCATCATCGAGGCGCTGGTGGAACAGTACCGGCAGCATCCCGGTTGGACCATGCAGTTGCATTACGACAACCTGCGCGTCGCGACCAAGGATGGTCCGGACACGCTGCCGTCCTACACCACGGTGTGTCGGTATCTGAAGGCGCATGGTCTGGTGCGCAAACCAACGCCGCGCTCGAGCACCGATGGCGCCATTGCAGCGGCGGCTCGCCGCGAGGCACGCGAGGTGCGCAGCTACGAAGTCGACCACGTGGCCGCCCTCTGGCATCTGGACTTCCACCATGGTTCACGCAAGGTGCTCACCCCTGATGGGCAATGGCACAAGCCGCTGCTGCTCTGCATTATGGACGACCATTCCCGGCTGGTCTGCCACCTGCAGTGGTTCCTTGATGAGACCACCGCGTCGCTGGTGCACGGCGTCTCGCAGGCCATCATGAAGCGGGGCCTGCCGCGGGCGATCATGACCGACAACGGCGCGGCCATGATCGCCGACGAGTTCGTCGAGGGGCTGGCCAGCCTGGGCATCCTGCACCAAACCACCTTGCCGTATAGCCCATACCAGAATGCCAAGCAGGAGCGCTTCTGGGGGCAGCTCGAATCGCGGCTGATGGCCATGCTCGAAGGCGAATCGCACCTGACCCTGGAGCAGTTGAACCTCGCCACGCAGGCCTGGGTCGAGCAGGAATACCACCACAAGGAACATGCCGAGCTCGAAGCGACGCCCCTGCAGCGCTACCTGTCCTGTGCCGACGTCTCGCGCCCCAGTCCCGAGGCGCTGGCCTTGCGTCGCGCCTTCCGTATCCGCAAGCATCGCATGCAGCGCAGAACCGATGGCACCTGTACGCTGGACAGCGTGCGCTTCGAGCTCCCCGGCGCTTACCGCCACCTCGAGCAAGTCTGCTTGAGCTACGCGCGCTGGGATCTCTCTCAGGTCGACCTGATCAATGCGCGCACCGGCGCGATCCTGGCCGCCGTGTTCCCGCTGGACAAGTCGGCCAATGCCGACGCACGGCGCGCGCAGCTCACGTCAAAGGGAGCGGCGCCCGCTAACGAGCAACCTGCTCAGACTGGCACTGCACCGCTGCTGCGTCAGTTGCTTGCCGAACACGCTGCCACCGGCCTGCCGCCGGCCTATCTCCCACCCGCTGCACCCACCAAGCCATGATGCAACCCAACCTGCTGGCCTTGTACGGCCTGAAGTTCAACCCCTTCGCCCAGGACATCCCCGTCGAGGCCGTGTTCGTACCACCTAAGCTCGATCACTTCTGCTGGCGCATCGAGAACGGTATGGCCCGCGAAGGCGGCTTCGCCATGGTGCATGGCGACCCTGGCTGCGGCAAGAGCGTCACGCTGCGCCTGCTTCATCAGCGCCTCATGCGCGTCCCCGATCTGATGGTCGGCTCGATCGCCCACCCGCAGAGCAATCTGGCGGACTTCTACCGCGAGCTCAGCGACATCTTTACCGTACCGCTCAAGCCCCACAACCGATGGGGTGGCTTCAAGGCGCTGCGCGAGCGCTGGCTCGCCCACATGGAGGCCAGCCGCCGTCGCTGCGTGCTGCTCATTGACTAATGTGGAGCACTCCGATATGTGGAGTGTCCTGATTCTGTCCCGCAGTTGGAAGCGATTGCACGGCCCCTACTCAACATAACTCGGCCATACGGCGTATGGTGGGATCTCCATTTAGACCTTGATGGAGGCCATGATGCTAGAGCAAATCTTTCCCAGAGGTCACCGGTCTTACCTCCAGTCACCCGTCGCCAACCTGCTTGAGGACTTCGCCCGATGGCTTGTCGACGAGGGCTATATGGGCAGGACACTTCACGGCCATCTTTTTCGTCTGAAGCAGACACTTGAGGGTGCTGGGAACATAACTGCAGAATCGAAGTTCTCGGCTGCGGACCTTGGCGCGTTGTTCGCAATGCCATCCGCAGAACTGCGGGTACAGAAGCCATACCGACACACGCAGCACCGCTTCGAGCGTTTCCTTTTGATGCGAGGTGACTTGTTGCCCTCTTCTCGCACTGGGCGCTTCGACACAGTACTCGATGCATACCGCGACTCGCTGGTCGATCAACGCGGCATGTCGGCTTCGACCGTCCGCAACCACATGCGTACGGCCATGGCCTTTTTGCACGACGCGGTTGCCCCGGAGACTCCTCTTGCGGGAATGTCGATGCAAACCGTGGATCGCTTTGTGGCGGTTTCGGGTGAGCACATGAGCAGGCAGAGCTTGCAACATGTGGTCGCGCATCTACGGTCGTTCCTCTTGTTCTTGTACACCCGTGGCTATATCCACGAGCGCATCGGAACGATCGACACCCCGCGTGCGTATCGCGACGAATTGCCACCACGCGCACTCCCTTGGAACGACGTTCTCGCGCTACTTCGTTCCATCGATCGGTCAAGCATGATTGGCTGCCGCGACCATGCGATTCTCTATCTGATGGCGCACTACGGCTTGCGGCCTGTGGAGATCGCCGCATTGCAGCTGGACTCGATCGACTGGACGCAAAGGACTTTGCGCGTGCAGCAACGCAAGACTCGTTCGGAGCTTCTCCTTCCGTTGTCCATTCAGGCCACCCGCGTACTCAAACGTTATCTGAAGGTCGGCAGGCCAGTTGCCCGCGGTCGAACGGATTTGTTTCTGCGGGCGCATCGGCCAGCAACTGCATTGTGCCCCACGGCGGTCAACGAGATATATCAGAGTTGCACGCGCGCGAGCGGACTGCCTCTACAAGGAAGCTCCGCCTATAGCCTGCGCCACGCCTTCGCAATGCGGCTATTGAACCGTGGCGTCGGCCTCAAGGCAATAGGCGACCTGCTGGGCCATCGATCCCTGGAAAGCACATGCGTTTATCTTCGTCTGCAAACGGAGGTTTTAAGAGAGGTCGGCCTTTCGCTACCGCCAGCAATCACGAACACTCTGCCGCGGAGGTTGTCATGAACCAACCTCAGACCCCGCTCGATCTTGCTATCGAGCGCTATCTTCTGCACTGGCGAGCGCTGGGCCGCCGCTACGTCAGGGAAGAGCACACCCTCAGGTCGTTGAGTCGATTCCTTAACGAGCATGGTTTCAGCGATCTAACCCAGCACGGCTTCGAGACGTGGTGCCAGGCATTCTGAATCACCCCGGGAATCGAGGAGGCTGTTTTGTTTAAGTTGATGCCGGGGCCGCAGCGGTATCGCTGAGTTGCCGATAGTAGTTTGCCTCAGCTTCAGCCGGCGGGATATAGCCGAGGTATTCCATCAGGCGGTGGTTGTTGAACCAGGCCACCCATTCCAAGGTTGCAAGCTCCACGGCCTCGCGGGATTTCCAGGGGCCACGCCTGTGGATCAGTTCGGCCTTGTACAGGCCATTGATGGTCTCAGCCAGTGCGTTGTCGTAGGAGTCACCGCGGCTGCCCACCGACGGCTCAATGCCGGCTTCAGAAAGCCTCTCGGTATAGCGAATGCTGACGTATTGCGATCCCCTGTCAGAATGGTGAATGAGCGTCCCGTCGTTGTCGGGATGGCGCGCGTAGAGCGCCTGCTCCAAGGCATCCAGAACGAAGTCCGTGGTCATCGAAGTGCTGACGCGCCAGCCAACAATACAGCGGGCGAACACGTCGATCACGAAGGCCACGTACAGCCAGCCCTGCCAAGTCGAAACGTAGGTGAAATCACTCACCCACAGTTGGTTGGGCCGTGTGGCGTGGAACTGGCGCTTGACGCGATCCAGAGGGCACGGCACCGAGTCGTCGGCCACTGTGGTGCGCTTCTTCTTGCCCCGGCGCACCCCCGCCAGGCCAAGCTGCTTCATCAGCCGTTCGACCGTGCAGCGCGCCACCGCCATGCCTTCCCGATTCATCTGTTTCCAGACTTTGTCCGCACCATAGACCTGCATATTGTCCTCCCAGACCCGCTTGATCGCAGGCCGCAGACGCTCATCGCGAATTGCACGGGCGCTACGTCGCGACGGATCACGAAGCCGTGCGGCATGGCGTCGGTAACACGACGGGGCAATCTGCAAGACTTTGCAGATCGGCTCGACCCCGAAGGCATCTCGATGCTCATCGACGAAGGCCTTCAGGACTTGAGCCGGCGGTCGAGCTCCGCCTGGGCGAAAAACGCACTGGCCAGCTTCAAAATCTCATTGGCCCGGCGCAATTCCTTGACTTCACGCTCCAGCGCCTTGATGCGCTCTCGCTCTGCCGTCGTGACGCCGTCGCGTTCGCCGCTATCCACCTGGTCACGCTTGACCCATTTCAACAATGTATGGGCCGAGCACCCAATCTTTGGGGCGATGGCCTGGACCGCCGCCCATAGCGAAGGATGCTCGCCGAGTTGCTCTCGCACCAGGCGAACAGCCCGATCTTGGACTTCGGGGAATGCTTGATCTGCTTGTTCATGGCTCCATTCTCGCAAGAGTTGGAGCCTCCTCAAAACCCGGGGCGATTCACTTCGCCATTGGCGCTTTGCTGCGCTGGTATAAAGACGGCGCGGACGTTCAGGTCAAGCTACCCAAGCTTTCGATGTACATGGGCCACGTATCAATCCTTTCAACTGCCCACTATCTTCGGTGGACGCCCGCGCTCGCGCAAGCCGCCAGCGAACAGTTCGAAGTCGGTTTTGGCAGTCTGATCGATGGAGGTACATCATGAAGCGCGATCGGCCCAATACACTTGGCAAGGCGCTCCTTCGGTTCTTCCAGGAGTATCTGCCGAACCTGCGGGGAATGAGCCTTCACACGATACACGGCTATCGCGATGCCATTGTTCTATTCTTGCGCTTCGCTTCCGAACAGGCCGGGCGGCCTGTGGAGAACCTGGATATGGCGGATTTCAATGCCGACCAGGTGATCGCATTTCTCGACTTCCTGGAACGCGAACGCGGTAATGGCATCTCGACTCGCAACGCCCGCCTCGCGGCACTGCACTGCCTGGCCCATTTCCTCGCCGGTGAGCATCCGGAACGCTTCGGTGAGTTACAACGCGTTCTCGGTGTTCCGTTCAAACGCGGCGCAACGCAACATATGATCGAGTATCTGGAGGCCAACGAGGTCAAGGCGCTATTGAGCCAGATCGACCGTTCAACGCGCTCGGGCCAACGCGACTACGCGTTATTCGCATTGATGTTCAACACCGGCGCACGCGTCCAGGAAGTGCTAGATCTGCGCCGATGCGATGTCCGGACGGAACCACCGTATCAGGTGAGGCTGCTGGGCAAGGGCGGAAAAGTCAGAATCTGCCCGATCTGGGCTAACACCGCCTCGCTATTGCGCAATCTGTCGCAGGCACTGCCGGATATCCAGGACAGCCAGGCCACGCTGTTTCGCAATGAACGAGGAGCAAAACTGACGCGCTTTGGAGTCCGATATCTTCTCCGCAAGTATGTCGCGAGAGCAGCCACGACTGTTGGCACCTTGCCCAGCAAGCACATTCATCCTCATTCGGTGCGGCATAGTACTGCTGTCGCGCTTCTGAAGGCTGGCGTTGACTTTGCCACCATCAGCCAATGGCTCGGGCATGCGAGCCTGAACACTACCATGGTGTACGCGCGGGCCGACCTCAACCTCAAGCGACAAGCGTTGACGCAGGTTTTTCCGGATGTCCTGGCAGAGCAGGCACCGGGACGTCTTGTGCTCGGATCTGCCGATCTCCTCGGATGGCTGCGTCGTCTTTGAGGATTTTGTTATGTGAAGCGCGAAGCGGCTGATCCCAATCTCCACTGGACTCGAGCTTCGTAGCTTCACATATCGGAGTGCTTCACATTAGTCAATTAACGTTGCGCATAACGTTAATTGACGAAGCCCAGGAGATGGCTGTGCCGGCCCTCTCGGAGCTGCGCCTGCTCGCGCAGGCACGCTTCGACTCGCAATTGCTGCTGTGCGTGGTGCTTGCCGGCGACGCCCGCCTGCCGGAGAAGTTCAGCCGCGAGGACCTGATCCCGCTGGGCAGCCGCATCCGATGCCGCCTGGCGCTGGAGAGCGCAAGCATCGACGAGCTGCAGGCTTGCCTGGACCACCTGCTGGCCGCCGCTGGCAACGCCACGCTGATGACCACACCATTACGCCAGACCCTGTGCGAACACGCCGCCGGCAATTACCGCATCCTGATGAATCTGGCCGGCGAGCTTCTGGCCCAAGCCGCGCAGCGGGAGCTGCCGCAGATCGACGAGAAGCTCTATCTGGAGATCTACAGCGCAACCCAGAGCCGCCGTGCCAGGCGGTGAGTGGCGTCGTTGGCCATCACCGCCACGTTCATCAATACGACCAAGACATCAGCATGACCTTCCACCAGCCATCCGGCATCACCCAGGGATTGCCCCTGTTCATCGACGCCAACTGGACGCCCGCGCAGGCCTGGGCTGTGATCGAACTGCTCGACGATCTGCGCGACCGTCTGCTTGCACACTATCAATTGGCTTTGGCCGAGTGGCTGGCCGAAGATCGGCAGGAGCGTCCTGATGGCCTTGGCGATCTCGCCGATAACGACTTCTGATCCAGCAACAAGGGGCCCGTCGGGCCCCTTGTTCCATCAATGCCGTCGCTCCACATCTGAACCTCCGCGTTTGATCGCCACGTCCATCAGCATCACCCGACGACCTGCAACATTGGCGATGGACCAGACCGCAGCCACCCATCATTTACCGTGCCCGTGCGCCCATCGAATCCCGTGCTCACGCACACTTCCACTTAAAAACTCCGGATCCCTATCCGAACAAACGGTGCCACCTCTGACGGCAATATACGCAGACCCTCGCAAATTCAGTTTGCAGATACCGCTTGTACGTCTGGTAGCGCTTGAACTGCCGTGGAGCTAGCGTGCGGTTGTGTCGCGACTTTGGATATTGGAACAGCCCCATCTCAACCTAGGCCTAGGCGACGCGCCCGTTCCTCACGTCGGGCATTTGACTTCGCAACATGGTTCGCCGCTGCTTCTAGGGCCCGTACCTGATCTTGCGATACTCGCGGCGCCTGCTCTAGCAATCGATTGTTTAGGATCTCAAGGCGTGCCACGACTTCCGCTTGTGCGCTGGCCCCAGCGTACTTCGCTGCAAGCAGAACAACCCGGTCCTTTGCTATACGTTCAACGTTCGTGCTACGAACCTTCGCATCGTCAGCGTTGAACTGCCGGGACGGCACACCTTCGTTCAGCGTTTGCGTTTTGCTTGGCTCGGATTTCGCATACAACTCGGTCGTATGCGTCGGAGCCGTCGGGCGATCTGGATCCCATAGGAGCTGCTCCTCAACGCGCTTCCGCCGAGAAAAAGTCACGAACTCTGTACGATGCGAGGTGCGCGGGCGCGGCCTTTCATCCGTAAGAAAAGCTGATGCGTTGTGCCAGTTTGAATAGGACTCAGCTGACGGAACGTTGGGGTCGTAATAGCGCATAGGTCAATTATCGCTTCGCAGAAGTGCGTTCTGCCGAGAGATATTCGCGGGCCTTGTCACCTATGGCCCAGTCAAACATCTCGAAAGCCTGCTTGTGCATTGCGTCCAGTGCAGCGGATGCATCCTTTATTAGTACCTCCGTGCGGTACGCGTCTACGTCGATATAGTAGCTGGGAACTGTCTTCCCAGCTTCACCGGTCGTAGGCGGAAGTGTCTTGAGCCGGATTCCGTGCTGCAGAAGACAACCACCGTCTGCTGCCGCCAGCTGAAGCTTGCCACTGTAGTCCTGAACGCCCTGAAAGCGTTGGGAGAGCAATGGCGCCGTCAACTCTGGATTCACCCACTCATCAACAGGATCCTCCGTATCGCTCGTTACTACATTGATATATCGCAGCCCCACTCGCGTGAAGAAGTCAGAATCGATCACCTGAGAAGCCGCCTCAACCACATGAAGCGTGCGCTCCTTCATTTCCTCGTAAGTGGTGTACTTAGGAACGTGCTCGAAATAACTTCCCGCTATGCGGCGTTCCGTGAGCGGATGCTGTAGTTCCACGCAGGCAAGGTTGAGTCGTACTCGATGTTCAGTGAAGCACGGACGCAACGAGTGACTGTCCGTCCGGCTTCATAGACTCCGTCAAGAATGTCAGCAGTAACTTTCAGTCCGGTTTTTGTGCAGGCTTTTTCGATCAGTTCACGAACCAGACTAACGCTGCTGAAGACTACGCCAGCACAGGCTCGCGTAATGTGTGGAAACACGCGGTGCTCGATCGGATTATGTTTCGAGCAGTATGGGGCGTAGTGGGCCACCCGGATTTCCAGTCCGAGCCGGTCTGCCAGATCTTGCAGATCCGCTTTGAAAAGCCACGAATCACTTGGGTTGCTACCTCCGCCATCGCACAGTAGCAGTAACCGTGTGGCTTGGGGATAATCGGCGCGACCCTGTTTTTCCCACCAGTGCGCTACGCTGTCGCAGGCAAACTGCGTCGTGTCACGGCTCACCCCGATGTTCACATGTGCCTTGTTCAGCCCGATGTCGTACAGCCCATGCGGGATGACCTTGCCTTCGCTGTAGCTCGGAAAATCATGGTCGAGGACTTCAAGCTGCTCGCGCGTGTAGAGCTTGCCGTCGCGATAGAAATTGCCCAGCATCTCCTTCTTCTTCGTATCGATGCTGAGGACAGGCTGGTCGTCTTCGAGATATTCCGCCTTGAGTTGCGTAATACGCTGAAATTGTACGTCGCGTTGTGCGTGGGACTTGAACGACTTCTTTTTCTGTGATTGCCGCCGGGAAAAACCGTTGCGCTTTAGCAGCTGCCGGACCGTTCGCACGCTCACCCGTTCGCCTACTTGCTGCGTCATCGCCTGTGCGATTTCGCGTGGCTTCAGATCCGTCCAGATGATGCCGTGTTGTGGATTACCCGCCGTATGCTCTCGCACCACATCTAGAAATACCGCGTTCCACTCCGGATGGTCCGTTAACCTGGATTTACGCCCCTTTTTTTCGGATCCGCTCTCCAACCGGATCCAGCTCTTCTTCCAGGTCCTTTAGCCCTTGTCTAATTGTTTTCGGGTCCATTTCAAACAGTTTCGCAATATATTCGAAACCGCCATGGCCCAGCTTGTCCGCCTCCACAGCCGCATACCGCCGTCGGTCCTTCTCCGACAAGCGCGCGTACAGCCGCTTCATCCGCGTTTCAACCTCAGCCCGGTAACCAGCCTGCATCGTTTGTCCTCCAGAGGCATCACATCTTACCCGCGTCGCTTTGCGCACGCCAGGTCCACTTCGGGAAGTTATTTCTCACTCGTTCCTTAGTTGTTTCGATCGAGAAGGTGTTCTGCTTCAGGGATATGGTCCAGGTCAACTTGGACGAGCGAAATATGTGGGTGTGGTTGTAGCCACTTTCCCCGCCAATATTGAGAGTCACCTCGTTTCCAAGATCGAGGTGAGGGTAGGCTTTCCTTAGAGCGGCAACAAAGGCTGCTGGGGGGCGGGTTCCCAATCCACCCAAGATAAGGACATCAGCAAGCCTTATAGGCGGCATGTCGATGAGGTTTCTGGCGAGGCGGAGGTGGTTTAGCGCGATCCGGTCGCACGCGATGGGTACGTGTTGCGATCAAGGCCAAGGTCTCATTCAGCGCAGCCTTGGCCCAGCGCAGTCCCAGTAGCGCCGCTGGCAGGACAGGTTTGAGAGCGGTGATGGCGTAGGTTCGGATGATCCGATAGTTCGAGTCAATCTCATGTTCCTGCACGGCGCTGAAGCAGCATAGAGCGTGCAGGTTATCACTGAGGATTTTGGCGCCGAAGTCCTGCCTGGCAGCCAACTGCGAGAGGCCGGACAGATGTTCGAGTCCCATGCGGTGCTTGAGGCGTTTGTACGCCTCCTCGAGGCGCCAGCGTTGATGGTAAAGGTCGCGGAAGGTGGCCGCTGGATAGCGGTGCATGTCGAGCAGATTGGTGATGAGCACGCGCACCTTGCCGGCTGGCGAGATCTGCCGGATCAGCCGAACGGTCTGCGGGGTAGCCGCACACTCGTAGTCGCGCGCGTCAATGCGGGCTGGAGCGGGGAGCGTGACGATGGCCTCGTCACGGCCAGAGCGCACGAAGCGCCGTACGGCAGCAAAGCCGCTGCCGTCGGCACGCATGCAGAAAGGGATGTTTCGTTGGTTGAGTACGGCCACCAGCCAGCGGGCGGGGTAGCCGCGGTCGAGCAAGAGCAAGTCGTCGGATTGCAGGCGGTCCAGATGCTCGAACAGGATCTGGCGTTCGTTCTCGTACACGCTGTGTAATGAGGCGGCGAGCATGATCTCGGCCCCAGGCAGGTACAGGCCGAAGGCAAGTTGATCGCGGCTGGCGGCTCGAGGCAGATGGCTGTGGCGAATGGCGAAACGCAGGTGTGAAGCGTCCGCGGCGACCAGCCGAAAGCCATGCCAGCGTGGCAAATGGTTGGAGACGTGCTGAAGTAGCCAGTCATTGAGGTGAGCAAAGACATCGCCGCCGAGCTTGCTGCGAGCCTGGGCGAAGGCTTGTTCACTGACGCAACGGCGCAAGGTGTTTTGGCGGGCGAGCGTGGCGAAGAATTGATCGAGCTCGGCTTGCATGCCCATACGCAAGTTGCCGAGCATGAAGGAGATCAGTGTCGGCAGGGTGAGCTTGCGCTGCCGGGTGAAGGCGGCCGGATGCTCTGGATGACGGGCAAGATCGTGAAAGACCTTGGTGTGCAGATATTGGGCAAGTGCAGCGAACAAATCGGACAGGGGCATGAGAGCCAAGCGAAGATCGAGAAGCGATCCTCTATTGGCCGCCGCCCTGCTTGCGCTAAACATCCAGCGCAAGCAGGGCGGCGGCCCCTCGAACCTCGTCACCTGTCAAGCGTTCTCGGCGCCAATTGCGATTTTATTTGGCGGCTTATCTTGGGTGGATTGGGCGGGTTCCCCCCAACTCCAGTAAGGTTGGGAATCGAAACTCGCACACAGCTTGCTGCAGCAAGTTGCGCTTGTATCGATCAGTGTTCTCCGACTGGACCTTGACTAAGTTGTCGGCTTCCCAAGAAGGGTCAGTCATCGCTAGTTAAAGTGACACGTGTGATACTGCATTCTGCCATACCATCAGGGCACGCTACCGAATCGCTCGTTGACGAGCGCTGCCGAACGGACACAATTGGGTCAAAGCTTCGCAGCGATGCCAGCCAGTCTCTTGCTTGGCTTCGCTACCTTGATCTGGGCCTTTCCGTCTTTGCTGACACGAACGGAGGTCGCATATTGGATGATCGCATCATAGGCGTCCTTCGTGTCAGCCTGATACCAGCCAGCACGATACGAAAGCTTGCCGGCTGCAACCATCCCCTCTAGATCGGGATAGCATTCAACGCGCTGCTTCACCAGCTGTCGGAGATGTTGAAGGTCCTTCGCAGATAACGTCATGTCACCCTTTCAGCAATGCCTGAATTGTATTCGATAGGTCACTAAGGAGTTGAGGCTACTCTACAACAGCAATGTAGCAATAAGACCACACGCGACCCTGCATGGGCCGACGGTCTCTTGAATTGCTCCTGACTGTCAGCTGGCACGCCGGAGCCGCACGCCGCATGGAACGATGAATGCGTCTATAACGCCACTTTGGATGCGCAAGTTGAGACTGGCTCGGGATCCGAAAATTCCGCCACATTCTCCGGCGAACTGCATCGTCGAATTTTCTTATCCGACCCGGTAAAACTCCACGGTCTGCCCCGCATTGACCGCCCGCCGCAGCCAGTCCGGCATCTCGCCGGTTCCGTCCCAGCTCTGGCCCGCGGCGTTGCGGGAGCAGACCACCGGCGGTGGCGCTGGTGGGGGTGGCGGTGGGGGCGGCGGATCAAAGCACCCCGCCGCCCGCAGTTCCTCCATGGTCAGGTCGTAATCGGCCATCTGGTCCTGGATCCAGCGGATCGCGGCTGCCCGCTCAGTTTTCGTGGTCATCGTTGCTATCGGGACTGTTGCTGCTATCGTTGTTGTCTTCCTGGCCGCCGGGCAGCGCCGGTGCGTCCTGCTCGTGGTCCTGAATTTTGTCCTGGTCTTCGCCCTGGTCATCCTGCGCCGCCGGCGCCGGGCGGGCGGGCTTGCGCCGACGCCCTCCACCGGCGCCCTCCCGCTCGCGCGGCAGGCGCAATTCTGCCAGCAGCTGGCGCGCCAGCACCGCTTCCGCCTCGGCGCGCTCGGCCCGGCGCTGGGCCGCTGCCAATTCCATCTGCACCGTGTCCCGCTCGGCGGCGGCGTGGCGCTGCGCCGCCTCGGCGGCCGCGAGTCGCTCGGTGAGCCGCTCCGAGAGCGCCGCGGCCTGGGCCTCGAGCCGGGCCCGAGCCTCGGCCTGCGCCACCGCCGCGTCGCGGGCCTCGGCGCGCGCCGCCGCCAATTCCGTGCGCAACTCCTCGCTGGCACGCTCGCTCTTCTGGCGCGCGGTGCGCTCCGCGTCCAGTTCGCGCAAGGCGCGGCGCTCGCTGGCCTCGGCCCGTTCCTGGGCGATAACGACCTGTTCGCGGGCCCGCCCCAGCTCGGTCGAGAATTGGGTGCGCAAGGCGTCCAGATGGCGTCGGCCCGCCTCCAGTTCCGTCCGGCCCGCCTCGAGCCGGGCCTGCGTGGCAGCGTGCGCCTGCCGCTCCGAGGCCAGGTCCGCCTGCACGGTGTCGTGGGCCTGCCGCGCTTCCGCCAGCTGGGCCGCAATCGCTGCCGCTTCCTCGCGTGCGAGCGCGGTCTCGGCGCGCGCTGCATCGCGCTCGGCCTCGGCCGCGCTGGCGGCGGCGCGCGCCTCGGCGCGCAGCGTGGCCAGCTCGCCGGTGGCGGCCTCGTTGGCGGCCTGCCAGATGGTCTGCACTGCCCCGGCCGCAATGTCCTTCAAGGCCTCTGGTAGATCGGGGTGGTCGATGGTGACGCGCGTGCGCCCGCGCAGCTCCTGCCAGAACGCCTGCAGCACCTCGGCGGGCGTGCCCATGCTGCCCTTGCGCACCAGCTGATAGAGCTTGTTGGCGGTGGGCGTGACGCCGTAGCGGAAGAACAGCAGGCCGCAGACCTCGCGGTACAGCGCGCGGGTCTCGGGAAAGCGGCCGCGCAGCTCGGCAATGTCGTTGGCCAAAGCGGCCTGCAGCGCGGCGTCGCTCAGATCGAGGTCGGGAGCGGGCATCAGCGAAAAATCTGGTGTTGGATAGTAATTATATTACTACGTAATACGTCATATATCTAATTTATTACGGCATACTTTAGACATAAGTTTGATTATGTCTAGCTATCTGCTATCCTGATGCAAGTGGCATGTGCCCCGTTGGTTAAACTAACTTTGTATCCATTTTTAAACTAATTTTGTTCCTGGCCCTCTGGAGCAAAATCGTCGTGCTGCCGCGCCCACCAGGGGGTGCACCGCCGCTTTCGTGCGCGGCGCCCGATTACCCATGACGGCCCGATCCGTGCCGAACTCGTGCCCAACGTCGCGCTCAGAACGGAGTCGTCTGCGACGCGGACCCTTCTGCCCGCGTCCACCTGATCAGCGACAGCCCGTCGTCGGTTTCGCACAGGCGGACGCAAGACTTGGAATCGTCGCGCTCAAGCGGATCGACACCCCGATCGATGTCATCTAGCCAAGTGGTCAACGCGTCGAAGGTCAGCTCGATTTCCCACGCGACCGCCATCTCGAGCACTGCGGTTAGCGTCGACTCCCGGATCCATTCGCAGCAGGTCCAGACGTCCTGATCGGCATATAGGTAACCCGCCGGCGCTACGGCTGCATCCCGTGTATAGCGGATGAGGCCCAAGTCGCGCATCGCGTGAGAAACGCTGCAGAAGCGCTGCCGTTCCTGCTCCGCCTGCCGATTGGAGAGCGCCAGGTCGGAACGGCCCCAGCCGAGTTGAAGTTCGTTGAGCGCGATATCGTATGGGCAGATCAGGCCCCAGCGGGGCCCCTCCTCTGGGTGCACGCTGACCCAGCGGGAGAGCCATCCCGCCTTAGTCAGCCTCCACCGACAGCGACAGGTGCCATGGCGAGTCTGCCGGTCCTGCATGGCATGCAGGCGCGTGACAAACGAAGACGGATTCGCCGAAGCGGCGTTGATGCGTATATAGAAGTGAAGAACTTCGGCAAAGCTGAGGTGGCTCAACCTGAGGCGGCCGAGCTGAGTTTTCGCGGCGTGGTTCAAAACACGCGATTTTTGCGTTACAGGGACGAGCTTAAGCAGCCTGCGTGAAACGCAGGAATGTTAAGGATTCCGATGCATAATAGAGGCCGGTGACAACCCGGCCGATGTCAGATGCGCTGAGGCTGGAGGCGGCCGAGTCCGAGCAGCGTAAGCCAGTGATCGTGAGGCTTGCCGCTCATCAATTCCCTCGGGCTCTTTCCAGTGCGCTCAGGGCATCGGCTACGGGCAAAGCGGCGATGATTGAAGACGAACTGCAGCAGACCAAGCCAGACCCGCCCGCCCTTCAGATGACGCCGGTTAGGAACGTGCTCGAAATAACTTCCCGCTATGCGGCGTTCCGTGAGCGGATGCTGTAGTTCCACGCAGGCAAGGTTGAGTCGTACTCGATGTTCAGTGAAGCACGGACGCAACGAGTGACTGTCCGTCCGGCTTCATAGACTCCGTCAAGAATGTCAGCAGTAACTTTCAGTCCGGTTTTTGTGCAGGCTTTTTCGATCAGTTCACGAACCAGACTAACGCTGCTGAAGACTACGCCAGCACAGGCTCGCGTAATGTGTGGAAACACGCGGTGCTCGATCGGATTATGTTTCGAGCAGTATGGGGCGTAGTGGGCCACCCGGATTTCCAGTCCGAGCCGGTCTGCCAGATCTTGCAGATCCGCTTTGAAAAGCCACGAATCACTTGGGTTGCTACCTCCGCCATCGCACAGTAGCAGTAACCGTGTGGCTTGGGGATAATCGGCGCGACCCTGTTTTTCCCACCAGTGCGCTACGCTGTCGCAGGCAAACTGCGTCGTGTCACGGCTCACCCCGATGTTCACATGTGCCTTGTTCAGCCCGATGTCGTACAGCCCATGCGGGATGACCTTGCCTTCGCTGTAGCTCGGAAAATCATGGTCGAGGACTTCAAGCTGCTCGCGCGTGTAGAGCTTGCCGTCGCGATAGAAATTGCCCAGCATCTCCTTCTTCTTCGTATCGATGCTGAGGACAGGCTGGTCGTCTTCGAGATATTCCGCCTTGAGTTGCGTAATACGCTGAAATTGTACGTCGCGTTGTGCGTGGGACTTGAACGACTTCTTTTTCTGTGATTGCCGCCGGGAAAAACCGTTGCGCTTTAGCAGCTGCCGGACCGTTCGCACGCTCACCCGTTCGCCTACTTGCTGCGTCATCGCCTGTGCGATTTCGCGTGGCTTCAGATCCGTCCAGATGATGCCGTGTTGTGGATTACCCGCCGTATGCTCTCGCACCACATCTAGAAATACCGCGTTCCACTCCGGATGGTCCGTTAACCTGGATTTACGCCCCTTTTTTTCGGATCCGCTCTCCAACCGGATCCAGCTCTTCTTCCAGGTCCTTTAGCCCTTGTCTAATTGTTTTCGGGTCCATTTCAAACAGTTTCGCAATATATTCGAAACCGCCATGGCCCAGCTTGTCCGCCTCCACAGCCGCATACCGCCGTCGGTCCTTCTCCGACAAGCGCGCGTACAGCCGCTTCATCCGCGTTTCAACCTCAGCCCGGTAACCAGCCTGCATCGTTTGTCCTCCAGAGGCATCACATCTTACCCGCGTCGCTTTGCGCACGCCAGGTCCACTTCGGGAAGTTATTTCTCACTCGTTCCTTAGTCAGGCATACGCGCAGTCGCGAGTTGAGATTTTCGACCAGCGAGCTGCTGCGTGGTGTGCTGCGCAGCGCCGCGGATACGGCGGCGTAGACGTCGTGAAACGGGCGACCGATGCGGCTAAGCAGGCGATTCCATCCTTTCCAGAACGCGCTCGACGTTTCGGACTTGCGATGGAGGATGCAGACCTCGCGCACGAGATCGCGCGCCACGTTGTGCGTTTGCGCAATGGCGTCGAGTTTTTCGTCGAGCAGGCCCGCGAAAGCGAGCAGCCCCTCGCGCTGGTTCTGCAGTGCACGCCGGTATGCGCCCGTGCGTGAGAGGTCCTGGGCCTCACGTTGCCGCAGTTCGGCAACCACGAAATCGAACAGCAGTTGACGCGTCGCGAGGTCCGGCCCTGCCAGTGACAGGATGTCACGTTCGAGCCACTGAACCAGGGTGCGCAGATCGGCGGCCAGCTCGTGCGCATGGGCTTCATTGCGACGAAGCGTTTCCAGCGTGGCAGCGAGGAGGCTATCGTCGCAACGTCGACGGGGATTGGCCAGACGCGTTTCGAGCTGCTCGCGTTCGGTGCGCGCACCGCCGGCGACACGATGCCAGAGCGTCGCCAGTGATTTGCCCTGCTCAATGATGTGGAAGACGTCGCCGTGACACGGCGTATCGGGCCAGGCAATTTTTTGCCCGGCACGCAGCCCGGTTCCCGCATCGGCGATCGTGTGCTCAGGATCGAGTCCCCGTGATTGCAGGTCCAGCAGATGGATGGCCCAGGTGTCGCCGTCGCGATGAGCTTCGGTGGCGAGCAGATAGCAATAGGTCGAGGCAACATCGATACCGGCGAGCACGGGTTGGGAACCCTGAAAGAGTTCGTCGTGCAGGCCGACCCGGATGGCTGAGAGGTCCACGCCGGCGTTAATGGCCATGGCCTGCTGCGCAGCCTGCTGGAGAACGGTGTGAATCGTGCCCAGGCTGGTCGATACGCCGAGCAGGTCGTGCATGAGCTCAAGGGTAGCGCGAAACGAAACGTGACCCACCATCGTGAGCGCCACGATGACCTGATCGAGCCATTGGCGGGTGACCGGCAGCATGAAAAGCACCTGATCTGCGTCGGCTGCCCGCGTGGTATCAAAGGCTTCATCGAGCGCTGCACTGGCCGTGCCGATCTGTCGGTAGACCGTCGGGCGGCTCACGCCGTTACGCTCAGCCAGCACACTGATTGGTTCGGTGCGCGCGAGGGCCTGAAGTGCGATCGCTTTGCGTTTGTCGGCGCTCAGTCTGCCCACGCCAGATCGGGTGTTTTGAGTCATGGATGCCGCAGATGAAAAAGGGGCACCATTATCGCCTGGCGCTCCAGGTGCCTCCTCATGTGTAACGCGCCTTTGAACCTCGCCGTGCGGAGCAGTCCAACGAATTCGTGCTTTTCGTCAGGGTAGTCGCACTAATTCCGGTTCTTGGATGTCCGGGCAGCGACGGAGTTAATGGATAAGTCTTTGATTTTTTGGAGAAGTCAGTCTCCCGAATTTCGGTTCCTCACACCACATAATAGAGCGCGGCCATTTCACCCCACACTGGGGCGCGACCATTCCACCCCATACTTTTGCAGCGCGACCATTTCACCTCGCGCTGGGAGCGGGGCGCGACCAAATCACCTCGCGCTGTGGGTCGATGCGCGACCAAATCCCCCCGCAGTGAAAGCCTTCTGGGAAGTGCGGGGAAACGGAATTCGTGAGACTAGGGCACATTCTGTGAGACTGGGGATGCAAAAATAATGAGACTACCCGGACTCAGCTTTTATTGCGTATTTCGGACGAACGTGACCGGCCGTTTCGGGATCGTGGCCGGCGATTTCGGGAACGTGACCGACCGGACCGGAAGGCAGGATCGGCGTTGCGCATGACATCAACCGCACGGGCTATGCTCGCCGGCTTTTGCCGGCGAGAACATGCCCGCGCACCGGATGAACATGCGCATGATCAAGGACGTTTTGAGACTTAAATTCGACGGCGGCTTCTCGCACGATCGGATCGCCGCGTCGCTGGGCATTTCCAAGGGCGTGGCCACGAAGTAAGTCGGACTGGCCGGGGCGCGGGGCTTGACTGGGCGAGCGCCAGCGACATGGCCGAGGGAGAGCTTGAGCGGCGCTTACTCGGCAAGCCCACGGGGCCAGCCGCCTACGTCCAGCCCGGCTATGGGCGGATCCATCGGGAACTGCGCCGCAAGGGCGTGATACTCACCACTGCTGTGGGAGGAGTACCAGGCCGAATTCGCGGACCGGTAAACCTACCGCTATATGCAGTTTTGCGAGCACTACAAGGCACGAGTTAGCCGGACTGCGCCGCAGACATCTGGTTCCTGAGAGGTGGCACCGTTTGTTCGGACAGGGATCCGGAGTTTTTAAGTGGAAGCGCTGGGGCAGTCAGGCTGCCGATTTGATCGCTGGCAGCGTGGCGAAGTATGCCTCATCCGGGGTCTGGTCCGCCAGACTGGAATGGGGCCGTCGTTGGTTGTACCAGGTTAGGTAGTTAGCGATAGAGCGGCGCGCATGGCTGACCGAGTCGTAGGCTTTCAGGTAGACCTCCTCGTATTTGACGCTGCGCCAAAGGCGTTCGACGAACACGTTATCGCGCCAACTGCCCTTGCCGTCCATCGACAGTTGGATGCCGCGGTCCAGCACGGCGTCTGTGAACTCCGTGGCGGTGAACTGGCTGCCCTGGTCGGTGTTGACGATCTCCGGCGCGCCGTACTTGGCAAAGGCCTCCTCGATTGCCTCGACGGCATGACAGCTCTCCAGCGTGATCGCCACCCGGTAGGCCAGCACCCGGCGGCTGGCCCAGTCCACCACTGCCGTCAGGTACACAAAGCCCCGTGCCATCGGAATGTAGGTCGTGTCCAGAGCCCACACCTGGTTGGCCCGGTCGATCTTCCGGTCGCGCAGCAGGTACGGCCAGATCTTGTGCGCCGCGTGCTTGCGGCTCGTGTTCGGCCGGCGATACAGCGCCTCAATGCCCATGCGCTTCATCAGCGTGCCCACGTGCCGGCGACCGACCTGGATGCCTTCCCGGCGCAGCAGGCGCGCCAGCATGCGAGCCCCCGCGAAGGGATGCTCCAGATGCAGTTCGTCGATGCGGCGCATCAGCTTCAGATCTGCCTCGCTGACCGGTTGCGGCTGGTAGTACGCGCTGGACCGGGCGATGCCCACCAGCTTGACCTGCCGGCTCACCGGCAGCGCGTGCTCGCGGTCGATCATCGCTTTGCGCTCAGCAGGCCGGCCTTGCTGAGCGCGCCGGACAAAAAATCGTTCTCCAGCGCCAACTGGCCGATCTTGGCGTGCAGCACCTTCAAATCCACCGGCGGCTCGCCCCCACTTTCCTTGCCACCGCCGAACAGGTCCGCGGCATGCTCCACCAACTGCTGCTTCCACGCTGTGATCTGGCTGGGGTGCACGTCGTACTGCTGGGCCAGCTCCGCCAGCGTCTTTTCGCCCTTGAGGGCCGCCAGGGCTACCTTCGCCTTCAACCCCGCCGAGTGGGTTCGCCTGCTTCGTTTCGTCATCTTCTGAGGTCCTTTCTGCCCGCCATTATGGCCGGCTCAGACCCCAGCTCTTCCATTTATCCGACTGTCCGAATTTCCGGCGCCACCTCTGTAATTGTTCCGTTATCGGGAAGCAGTCGTAAGACGTGAAACACGACACTCGCGAGTGCGTGTTCAGTGCGGTTCAGCGTCTCGTCGACCATGTCGGCTGATCATGACAAAGACGGAGACGAGCAATGAGCCGTCGGCATTTACAAGCGCTACCCTATGTCGTTTAAAGCGAACGTGTCCTTTCGCGGTCGGGGATTCCCGGTCACGATGTGTGAACATCTCATGACATACCGGCTTTCTTTTTTCCGGAAAGCAGTAACCCTTGATAAATATCAATTCTTTTTGACCACACCTGTTAATGTTTGGCAACAGCGCTCCATTTTTCGCAATACTTTCCCGCATATCTTTAACTTTTTTGTAATAACGAGAAGGAGGCAGTATGAGAAATCTCGCATTGCTCATCGTTGCTTTTCTGATCGGGGGCTGCGCCACCGTTCCGAGTCATCGCGTTTCTATGGCACCCAGCCCCGCAGCGGAATTCGCCTGTAAAGGCCACGATCCCGCGCGATGTCGCATGGTGGTGACGGCGGAGCAGGTTTACGCTCTAAGCGAAGACAACATGGATTCGAAAAATGCGAATTCGATCGTGATGCGCTTCGACCTGACGGAGGAGAACAAGGACAAGGCCGAGTCGCCGTCGCTGTGGTACCAGGGTAGGGACGCCTTCTCAAAGACCGCACACGACATGACCCAAGCCCGGGACCGCTCGGTAGCTACGGGCCGCTAGGAGCTTTTGGACCACTCGGTTATATCGGACCATTGGGACCATTACTGGTGGGACGAAGCACCCGAACCCAATCAACCGATCCTCACGAGTCCTACGACAACAACTGGTGCCCTGTATCCGTCTCCGAAGATGACGACAAGTGCGTCTATGGTTCACATGGCCCCTTAGGTTCAGATTATTCCTATGGCTTAGGTTGTCCCTTAGGGGGTAATTGCTCAGATCAATATTGCCCCTTAGGTTCATTTGATCCCTTCGGTTTATTAGCTTGTTCCCTAGGTTTATATTTTCCTGCACATGTGCAAGCACCACTCAACCCTACGGGATACTTCAAGGATATGTATCATCTTCAGGAAGAGAACGCTTGGTGGGGCAACTATACGCACAACCTGGATTCGGCCGGCGTCTGGGGCATTCAAGGGCCGCTCGGTCCCACCGGGGCCCTTGGCGCCCTCGGGGCCTTGGGGCCGCTGGGCATTTCGCTCAAGGCCGGCATGACCACGACCGCCAATGGCGTGTACAAAGTCGGTTGTGAAACCGATTGTAAAACCGTGCGGCAAACTAAGCCGGTGCGCTACCGCCATGACGCCACCGTCTTCAGGACATACGAGCTGTTCGAGATGTATTCCAAATCGTATGCGCAGACTATGGGCACCTGTCGCGACTGCGAGGTCAATGACACCTCTTTTGGCGTTGACTCGTTCATGCAGGCACCGGCATCCAACGGGGACGACTATCTTTTTACCTCCAACTACGACCAGTTCGTGTCGATCAACGTGGTGCCGATCAACGCCCTTAACGATTACGGTTTGGAGCTTTACCTGTCCAAGGACGGCGGCAAAAACTACACCTTGCTGGCAAGCTCGAAGTCAAATGGGGCTCTCAAGGGGAAAAGGTGGTTGCCACCACTATTATGGTCGATTGGCGATGGCCTGATGGACTTTATCGTGATCCGCGTCAAACCCAGGGAAATGTTCAAGGTCAGGGTTATTCAGCAGCAATTGCAAGAAGAATCTTTTCCTGGTTACTATTTGTTCACGACCGGTTCCGGCCTGGCCGAGACGACCAACGGCGTGACCAACATGAACCCGGATATCTGGGGTCCAAGGCCCCAACTGGATGGGACCAAGCGCTTCAACATCAACGGCGCACATCAGCAGTGGAAGGTGTGGGAGAAGGCAGATTGAAGGAATGACCCCGCCGGATCCTCGTGGCGTCGCCGAATCCTTTCGCCGCCGAGAATCTAGAGGCGATAGCGGCCGAAGCAGCGTTTGCGTTCGCAAGGTTCAAACTGCTCGAGGAAAGGCGTAAATTCGGCCACGAGTCCGCACGCCTGCCACTCCCTGACGATCTTCAACGGCACTCCCCGCCGACGTCAAACGGAAAGAGACGACAGGCATCGCGAGCGTTCGCCGGACACAGCCTTTTAGTTAGCCAGATACTTACGTTATGCGGCGCGGTCTACTTTGAGGTTCTCCCAGGCTGTCCGGACGCGCTTCCTGCAAAAATCGAGTTAGGGGTAGACCGATTTGCGCGATTGGTGGAGCGGAAAGTGAAGAAAGGTGAGCGAAAGGGCGCCTGACAGAGCAGTCGCACCAATTGGTGCTTCTCGTCAGGGTAGTCTCACCAATTCCGATTCTTAGATGGTCGAGTAGCGACGGAATTAATGGGTAAGTGCTTGATTCTTCGGGAAACTCAGTCGCACGAATTCCAGGCCCTCACACTATGTGCACATTTGCCGGACTGGAAATCCGGAATTAGCCGGACTGGCGTGAATCCCGTGATGCTGAGCCAGGACCTGACGGTTCCGCTTCACCCGCGCCCTTTGGTTGACGTAGCAGCGAGTGGGTCAAGAAATCGGCGAGGTGGCCGTCAATACCGGGCAACTCCATTTCCCGTCTGAGCCATGCGTTACACCCCGATCCAAGACCAGCACCTCGCTATACTTGCCCGCGACCGCGATGCCTGGCGGGCTCAGGCGGAACGACGTCTTGACGTCGAAGGGCTCATTCGCGCATGCGTCCCGGATGTCGCTACTTGTGATCCAAGCTTTGTGGCCGACGCGATCCGGGAGTGGTTCGATAGTTTCGAGGACGGCATTCCGACATAGCAGCTGGCGACAGAGACTGCCTGACTGCCGTCAGCGTCGGCAGCCGGCTGCTGATTTCGGTCATTCATCCATCGGTCGACATGCCGCCGAAGCTACCGGGGCAGCCGCCAACAGGATGACCGTATAGTTCGGGGATCGGCCCGTCCGGCTGAGTTCGGCCCTGTTGATCGACGACGAACGCGGCCCGGGGCGTATCATTCACCCCTTAGAGTCACCCCTTTCAAGGTGACGAGAAATAGGGCACCCTCCGTGTTCTCGAACGAAAGCCGGAGTGAGTAGCGTGGTACTGGATGCAGTGGTGGAACGCTTTATCGAACACAGCCCGATCAGTGTGATGGCGCGTCTGGGCTTGCAACGCGCCCTCGATGCGGCCTGGATCGACGAGTTGTTCGAGCAGGAGCGTGAAACGCAGTACACGCGGGAGCTATTGTTCTCGACGACGGTTGAGATCATGTCGCTGGTTGCCGTTGGCCTGCGCCCGTCGGTGCATGCGGCGGCCAAGGCCAGTCCGGCGCTGCCGGTTTCCATCACCGCGCTGTACGACAAGATCAGCCGGACCGAGCCGGGACTGGTTCGTGCCTTGGTGCAAGGTAGTGCGCGGCGGTTGGGGCCGGTTGTGCAGCCGATGTTGCGCAAGCAGCCGCCCTCGGTGGACGGCTATCGCCTGCGCATCGTGGATGGCAGCCACTTGCCGGCGAGCGAAAAGCGCCTGAAACCATTGCGTGGGTTTCGGGGCGCGGCCTTGCCAGGGCAGTCATTGGTGGTTTATGACCCGGATACGGCGATGATTGTCGATCTGGTGCCCTGTGAGGATGCGCATGCGCAGGAGCGGGCCATCATGGAAACCCTGCTCGAGTCGGCCGAGCCGGCCCAGTTGTGGATCGCCGATCGCAACTTCAGCACCCGGGCGATCCTTACCGGCTGGCAGCATCGCGGCAGCGCCTTCATTGTGCGCGAGCACGGCCGCAATCCGTGCCCCAGCGAGTTGGAGCCGGCACGCGAGGTGGGCCGAGTCGAAGCCGGCATCGTATACGAGCAGGCGGTCAGCATTCTGGATGAATCGAACACACCGCTGGTGCTGCGGCGCATCGAGTTGCATCTGGATCGTGCCACCGAGGCCGGTGACACCGTCGTTCGCTTGTTGACCAATGTCCCAGCCGCACACCTCACGGCCGACGCGGTCGCCCAGCTATACCGACGCCGCTGGAGCATCGAGAATCTGTTTCAGCGACTCGAATCGGTGCTCAATAGCGAGATTCGTTCGTTGAGTCAGCCGCGTGCGGCGCTGCTGGCCTTCGGCGTGGCGGCGCTGGCGTATAACGTGCTGAGCGTGATTGCGACGGCGGTGAGAATCCGCCATGAGTTGGATACCAGTGATATCGAGCTCTCACCGTATTACCTCGCCAGCGAAATCCGGGCAACGTATGCCGGCATGATGATCGCTGTGCCGGCCGAGGTATGGCAGGCATACGACCCACTCACGCCGGCCCAGCTTAGCCGGACGCTGCTAAAAATAGCAACGCACGTTGATGCACTTGCGTTGCGAAAACATCCGCGGGGACCCAAAGCGCCCAAGAAGAAAAGCTATGTTGCAGGCTGCGTGGCAAGACGGCATGTCTCTACCGCACGTGTCATAAAGGCCGGACGTGTCGTTTGATCACCTTGAAAGGGGTGGCCCTAAGCAGTCCTTCAACGGCCCGACAAATGGAAAATTTTCTGGACTTGCCAATCCGTGCCCTCGTCGCAGCGGCGTCCAACGGGCAAACCAACGCAGAAGCCCTGGTACGTGCGAGCCTCGTTCGCATTGGTGAGGGTGACTCCGTGCGTGGCAGCATGTTGACGCGAAAGGCGCCTTGGCCAACGCGCGCCAAGTCGATGCGCACAGCAATGGCGCGCTCAAGGGTCTTCCCATCGGCGTGAAGGACCTCATGGACACCGCAACCATGCCCACGACATACGGCTCGCCGATCTACGAGGACTTCAGACCTCGCATGCATGCCGCGGCGGTGGCGCTCGCGAAATCTGCTGGCGCAGTGGTGCTCGGCAAGACGGTGTCGACGGAATTCGCGGCGTACTGGCCTGGCCCAACGCGCAATCCCCGCGCGCCAGGGGATGCCCCCCCGCACACCAGGTGGGTCTTCAAGTGGCTTACTTTGTTGGGGTGCTGTCCAGGAACGCCGAGCTGGCCAATGCAACACAGCATCCGCATGCCCCGATACGAGTCGGAATATGCCGCACCCCTCATTGGAACCGGGCCAGCGCCGACTCTCGTTTCGCACTGGAGCAAGCCGCCTCTCGCTATGAGTGCCACAGGCGCGCGCAATTGCATCAGCGCCTTCCTTAGCGCCACGCACCGTATCAAGCCGATGCTGGAAGTGCGCTAAGTCGTCGGGTAGAGAGAAGATTGGTTGCCTCTTCAGGACATCCAGCACATGTACGCGTTGGCTTTCGGTCCAGCCTTCGGCTTCCGCCAGCGCGCCGATAAGGTTCCTGATCTCGGACTCGCGCCCGTACTTCTCAAGGATGTAAGCGACAGACGGGTCGGCGGTGTCGTCAAACTTGCGGATGGTCTCGCCGTCGCTGATGCGCTTCGCGGTCTGCCGCGCCCACTCGCGCGCTGCTTTTTCGCTGTCGAAAGTAGCGCTGACGCGCTGCCCCTTCATGCGAACCAGGGCACGGACATACTAGCCCCACAGTGCCGCAAATCGTCGTCTTGGGGCACTTCGAATCCATCTGCACACACTGAAATGCACTGTATTTAGGCTGTTTTCGTACTTGTCACCGTCATAGCGGACGCTTCAGCCTGGTGTTCCGCAAGTAAGCGGCAGCCGGCGCTTTGCACTAGAATCTTCCCGTCATTCGATCCTGCGGTGCCGGGGGCCTTCCAGGCTTGCCGCATCGCGCCCGCTACGGAGAACACCATGAAGGTCCAGAATATCCTGCAGACGATCGGCAATACCCCGCATATCCGCATCAACCGGCTGTTCGGCAACGGCCATGAGGTCTGGATCAAGTCAGAGCGCAGCAATCCCGGCGCCTCGATCAAGGACCGCATCGCGCTGTCGATGGTGGAAGACGCCGAACGCCGCGGTGTGCTCAAGCCGGGCGGCACCATCATCGAGCCGACCTCGGGCAATACCGGCATCGGCCTGGCCATGGTGGCCGCGGTCAAGGGCTACAAGCTGGTGCTGGTGATGCCGGACAGCATGTCGGTGGAACGCCGCCGCCTGATGCTGGCTTATGGCGCCAGCTTTGACCTGACCCCGCGTGAGCAGGGCATGAAAGGCTCGATCGCGCGCGCCGAGGAACTGGTCGCCGCTACGCCGGGCGCATGGATGCCGCAGCAGTTCGAGAACCCGGCCAATGTCGACGTGCACGTGCGCACCACCGCGCAGGAAATCCTGAATGACTTCCCCGAGGGGCTGGATGTGCTGATCACCGGCGTCGGCACCGGCGGCCACCTGACGGGCTGCGCCCGCGTGCTGAAGGACAAGTGGCCGCAGCTCAAGGTGTTCGGCGTCGAGCCGGTGGCCTCGCCCGTGATCTCCGGCGGCGCGCCGGCGCCGCACCCGATCCAGGGCATCGGCGCGGGCTTTATCCCGAAGAATCTCGATACGTCGTTGCTCGACGGCGTGATCCAGGTCGACGCCGAGCCAGCGCGCGACATGGCACGCCGCTGCGCGCGCGAGGAAGGCATCCTGGTTGGCATCTCGTCCGGCGCCACGCTGGCCGCGATCGCGCAGAAGCTGCCCGAGTTGCCGGCCAATGCGCGCGTGCTGGGCTTCAACTACGACACCGGCGAGCGCTACCTGACCGTCGAAGGGTTCCTGCCCGCCTAAGCAGGCTTGAGCGCCCGGGCCTTGCGGCCCGGGCGCTCAGAACGCTTCGTTGATCTGGAAGTAGACCCCGCGCGTGCGCCGCCCGAAGCCGGCATCGAGCCGCACATTGACGCGCGGCTTGAACTCGAAGCGGTAGCCGATGCCCGCATTGGGCAGCCAGTGTGCCGAGGCCAGGTCGCCCGGCTTGGACGCGATGGCGCCGGTGCCGGCCCAGAACACCATGCCCTGCCGGCCGGCGATATGCAGCCGGTATTCCACCTGCGCCTCGAATCGCGAACAGCAGATTTTCAGCGCGACAACAGGCGGTGCCGCTTGTGCCAGTCCGCCAGCGATTCATTCGGCCAAGTGCGGCAGTGCACATGGCCTTTGCCCTTGGGCACATCCACCCAGGGCGCGACAGAATCCAGCGCCGCCTCCACCACCTCCGGCGGGCGCGGCAGTGGCGTGTCGATGGCCGACGCATGCGGATGGACCAGGTGCGGCCAGCGCGGATCCCACAGCCACAGCGCACTGCCGCATTTGACGCAGAAATGCCGCTGCGCCGGTGAGCGCCGCGCGCGCTTGCCCGGCCGCGCAGCACCGCGTGATAGACGCCCAGGTGCTTGCGCCCGCGCACGCGCAACGTGGCGGCGTCGCCCCCGAGGTTGATCGCGTAGCCGCCGCTCCCTGCCGTCTTGGGTAGGGGTAAGGATTCGTGCGTAAATGAGTAACAGCGTCAGCGGGCCGAGCTTGGTGGCACCGTTCCCCCTTCTCGGAGCCGAACCGAATGCCGTAGTCCACTGGTGGTGGCTCACGATCCTTCAGGTCGTACAGCCCGAACCGGTTGAGGTGATGGGTCCGAAACGGACTGAACATTGTGAGCTGCTCGGGGGTCAATTTCCAGCCATCAGCCTCCAAGTCCTTCAAGTCCTTCAAGTCCTTCAAGTCCTTCAACGCCTGCGTGATCGTGTGGCAGTTGTGGAAGATGACCAGATTGGCGATCAGATGGTTGTATTTGATGACCTTGACCTGATCGTCGCGCACATTCTCTGCGATGGTGTCAGCGCCGAAATACGCCCACTGCGCGAACTTGTTGAAGCCCTCGCACTTGTTCTGCGCGGCCTGGATGATCCTGCGCAGATCCTCGTCGCCGATGTATTCCAGCAGGAACATGGTGCGCACGACGCGACCGAGTTTCCTGAACGCGAAGTAGAGCTTGTTCTTTGGGGTAGTCGTACTTTTTGCGCAAAATCTGGCGCTAGCCGGCCGGAGAGCCACCTGCAGGAAGGCTTGGTGGCTACCCGCACTTTGCACCGCAGGCGTTGTGGCAAGTCCTTGAATCACATGGACTTTTGGAGCTAACCGCCAGATTTCGCACCAAAAGTACGATCACCCCTAGTACGGAAAGGACTTTCCGTTGAAGCCAATCGAGCAGAGGGCGCGGGCAGGCCGCGCTAGATATCTGGCTACATCTGCAGCCTCCGTTGACTTAGGTCAAGCGCGCCAGCGAGATAGCACCTAGTTTAAAAGCAGAGGCTGCGACGTTGGGACGTTGTTTTGGAACGAGGCGGATACTCTCCAACGCTATGAAATACAGGCGCATCATAGTCACCAACTACGGCGGGCCCGATGCGCTTCACGTAGTGGAGGAAGAATGCCCCGAACCCAAGGTCGGCGAAGTACGGGTGAGGGTGCTGGCAGCAGGTGTGGGCCAACCTGACCTGATGATGCGCGAGGGCTTTCACCCCGAAACGCCCCCGCTGCCTTTCACGCCAGGTTGGGATCTGGTCGGCATGGTGGATAAACTCGGCAGTGGAGTCTCAGGGGTTAAACCGGGTCAGATCATTGCAGCCCTGCCGATCAGCGGCGCATATGCTGAGTTCATTTGTCTGGCTCAGCGCGAACTGGTTCCCGTGCCTCCTGGAGTGGACGTGGCCGAGGCTGTCAGCCTCGTACTGAACTACGTCACTGCGTACCAGATGTTGCATCGCTGCGCCAAAGTCGAGCCGGGTCAGCACGTCCTAATTCACGGCGCGGCGGGCGGGGTCGGCTCGGCACTAATGCAGCTTGGGCGCCTCGCCGGGCTGCAAATGTACGGGACCTGTTCATCGCAAGATGCCATCGCGGTTTCCGGCCTGGGCGGCATACCCATTGACTATCAAAGGCTTGATTTCGTGGAAGAGATACGCCGCCTGACGGGTGATGGCGTAGACGTCGTCTTCGACGGGATCGGCGGTAGCCACATCTGGCGTTCCCGCCACACTCTCCGTCCCGGCGGGAAAGTCGTAGCCTATGGTCTTACTGCCTCGCTACGTGGGGGACGCTTGGCGTCAGGTCGCTCGGGGCGCCGTAATCGCTTCCAGCGACTCGCGATTTTCGGTTTGTGTATTGTTGGAGGTTGGCTCCTCCCTGGCCGGAAGCGGGTGGCCCCCTACAGCATCCAATGGCTCAAACGGATGAAACCGGCATTGTTTCGGCAGGACTTGAGTGTTCTACTGGGCCTACTTCAGCAAAAAAGAATCAAGCCGCTGATTGCTCGGAAATTTCCTCTTGGCGAGGCAAGACTTGCGCACGAGTTGCTCGGCGAGAAAGGGGTGGCCGGAAAAATCGTGCTCATGGCCAACGCGGCCTTGATACGGTGACCGACGGCAAGCTCGAAAACTCGCAAAGTCAGGATTGGCCCAAGCGAGGCGAATGGCCGAGCATAAAACGCTCGCCTTTCGGAGCCCAATGACCGATTGTCGATCCGGAGCCGACGTAACCTCGGTAGAGTCGAGATGTGGCGCGGTGGCAGTAGGTTTGATTTGTCTGTTGCCGCCCCTTTCGTCTGGCGGTGCCCTAGTGTAGCGTTCTGTTCTTGATGGAACTTATATGAATTCGGCGTCTCCAATGCCCACACTGCGACACAGCGTGGAGAGAGTGAGTGCGAGTTGCCCCCGAGATCATGTTGACCGACGAGGAGCGAACCAATTTGACGAGGCTGGTTCGGTCGAAGCTCACGAGCGTGAGGCTGGCGCAGCGCGCGCGCATTGTGCTGCTGGCCGCCAACGGAATGCAGAACAAGGACATCGCCGAGCAGTTGGGAGTCGGACGCGTGCAGGTCTCGCGTTGGCGTGAGCGGTATGCGCAATCGGGGCTGGCCGGTATCGAACGCGACTTGCCGCGCGGTGCGCCGCCGGTGAAGGTGGACACGGCGCGGCTGGTGGAGCTGACCACTCAAACCAAGCCCGTTGCGGCCACGCACTGGAGCACGCGCAAGATGGCCGCCGAATTGGGCGTGAGCGCCAGCACCGTCATGCGCCATTGGCACGCCCACGGGTTGAAGCCGCACATCGTGCGCGGCTTCAAGGTGTCGCGCGATCCGAAGTTCGTCGAGAAGCTCGAAGACATCGTCGGCCTCTACATGTCGCCACCCGAGCACGCGCTGGTGCTGTGCTGCGATGAGAAGAGCCAGGTGCAGGCGCTGGATCGCACGCAGCCCGGCTTGCCGTTGAAGAAGGGGCGTGCGGCCACCATGACGCACGACTACAAGCGCAACGGCACGACCACGCTGTTTGCCGCGCTCAACGTGCTCGATGGCCAGGTCATCGCCCAGTGCCAGCAGCGCCACCGCCATACCGAGTGGCTGAAGTTCCTGCGCAAGATCGACCGCGAGACGCCCAAGGACAAAACGCTGCATCTGATCGCAGACAACTACGCCACCCACAAGCATCCTGCGGTGCAGGACTGGCTGGCCAAGCATCCGCGATTCAACATGCACTTCACGCCCACCTCCGCATCATGGCTGAACATGGTCGAGCGGTTCTTTCGTGACATCACAACCGAGCGACTTCGCCGCGGCGTATTCACCAGCGTGCCGGAACTGGTCGACGCCATCAACGAGTACATCGCTCACCACAACACCAACCCCAAGCCGTTCATCTGGACCAAGAGCGCTCGCGACATCCTACAGAAGGTCATTCGTGCCAACCGCCGCTTAAGTTCCAAACAGAATGGAACATTGCACTAGTAACCTCTCCGTAACTCCGTTTCCACACCCCGCTCATCGGTAGGGTCGAGAACTGGCGCGCGCACCTGCAGGCGCCGGTGGTGATTCCACCGCTTTCGCGATGGCCCGCAATCCGGCAACCATAGTCACGTTTCCAGTTCCCGCCACGTCGAACGCAGCGTGCCGATTTCCGGCACTACGCTCTCCTGTTTGCTTCATGTCAAGATTTATGGGACTCATCATGCTGGCGACGCTTTCGTCGATGGGCCACGACGAACCCGATAGCCATTGAACAGCTTCAGTTCGTCATAGAGCCATCGCCTACTCCACCTCTTCCAGCCGAAGCCCTGACGATTCCGGGATCGCCCAAGATGGCGCCTGACCTTCTTTTCTACCCAGTCCTGGATGAAGCCAAAGCACTCACTGGAGTGTCCGACGGCGAAGTAGTTCACCCAGCCGCGAAGTACCGGATTGATCAGTTGCACTACCCGATCCACCGGCTGTGACTGGTATCGCCTGAACACCTCCTTGAGCTTGCGCAGTAACGCCGTCCGTTTCTTCAACTTGGGCGTATAGTGCGCTCGCCACACCTGTCTCTTTGAATCACCCCGGGAATCGAGGAGGCTGTTTTGTTTAAGTTGATGCCGGGGCCGCAGCGGTATCGCTGAGTTGCCGATAGTAGTTTGCCTCAGCTTCAGCCGGCGGGATATAGCCGAGGTATTCCATCAGGCGGTGGTTGTTGAACCAGGCCACCCATTCCAAGGTTGCAAGCTCCACGGCCTCGCGGGATTTCCAGGGGCCACGCCTGTGGATCAGTTCGGCCTTGTACAGGCCATTGATGGTCTCAGCCAGTGCGTTGTCGTAGGAGTCACCGCGGCTGCCCACCGACGGCTCAATGCCGGCTTCAGAAAGCCTCTCGGTATAGCGAATGCTGACGTATTGCGATCCCCTGTCAGAATGGTGAATGAGCGTCCCGTCGTTGTCGGGATGGCGCGCGTAGAGCGCCTGCTCCAAGGCATCCAGAACGAAGTCCGTGGTCATCGAAGTGCTGACGCGCCAGCCAACAATACAGCGGGCGAACACGTCGATCACGAAGGCCACGTACAGCCAGCCCTGCCAAGTCGAAACGTAGGTGAAATCACTCACCCACAGTTGGTTGGGCCGTGTGGCGTGGAACTGGCGCTTGACGCGATCCAGAGGGCACGGCACCGAGTCGTCGGCCACTGTGGTGCGCTTCTTCTTGCCCCGGCGCACCCCCGCCAGGCCAAGCTGCTTCATCAGCCGTTCGACCGTGCAGCGCGCCACCGCCATGCCTTCCCGATTCATCTGTTTCCAGACTTTGTCCGCACCATAGACCTGCATATTGTCCTCCCAGACCCGCTTGATCGCAGGCCGCAGACGCTCTCGCGAATTGCACGGGCGCTACGTCGCGACGGATCACGAAGCCGTGCGGCATGGCGTCGGTAACACGACGGGGCAATCTGCAAGACTTTGCAGATCGGCTCGACCCCGAAGGCATCTCGATGCTCATCGACGAAGGCCTTCAGGACTTGAGCCGGCGGTCGAGCTCCGCCTGGGCGAAAAACGCACTGGCCAGCTTCAAAATCTCATTGGCCCGGCGCAATTCCTTGACTTCACGCTCCAGCGCCTTGATGCGCTCTCGCTCTGCCGTCGTGACGCCGTCGCGTTCGCCGCTATCCACCTGGTCACGCTTGACCCATTTCAACAATGTATGGGCCGAGCACCCAATCTTTGGGGCGATGGCCTGGACCGCCGCCCATAGCGAAGGATGCTCGCCGAGTTGCTCTCGCACCAGGCGAACAGCCCGATCTTGGACTTCGGGGGAATGCTTGATCTGCTTGTTCATGGCTCCATTCTCGCAAGAGTTGGAGCCTCCTCAAAACCCGGGGCGATTCAAGCGCCCGCTCGCCATTGCCCCGGCCCGAGGCCGCCTTAAGCCAACGGTAGATTGACGTCCGGTTCATGCCCAGCGACTTCACCACCACCGAAGGTTTCTCGCCATCGCGAACCCGGCGCAAGGCAAGCCGGCGGAATTCCTCCTGCGTCGCGCGATCCAGTGTACGGCCATCTCGTTTCATGTCGAATGAGACTAAACGGTCGTCACGAGGTTCCGATCTTTGTCGCTTTATTTACGGACTGGTGAGTAACACAGGGGTGGATGTCGAAAAGTTGCGTTGGCAATCGCGTGAGATGACAAGACAGGTTGGACCGGGACTCACTAAACCTGAACTGGTTGCCGAGCTTCGAGCTCGTACCCGCAATGAGGTGTGAGTCAGCGGATTTCATCGGGGCCCGCAGCGGCAATATCAGCTGCAACAAGGCTGATGGTATGGACTCCCGCCCCCTCCGGGGCCACACTGAAAGGGTCAACTCTTGGGAGAACAACAATGCCCGCCCTGACCATTGGCTTGGATATCGCGAAGAACGTCTTCGTGCGACCTGCAAGTCGCCTGAATTTCTGTTTCACAGGAGAACGTATGGCCTGACGAAACCGGTTGTTCCATCAACCGTTCCCTACCCAGACATGCGGAGCCGGTAACAGCTCGGTGTGAAGCTCTGGGGACAACGTAGCCGCCGGATAACCGGTACGCCCAGCCGCGAGGCGAAGCGGAATCTGCCAGCACGAAGGCGGAGAGGAGCAAGGGATGAGTGGGTACGACCAACATATGTGAACTTCTGATAAACGTCGTGATCTTTGACAAGCCAAACGTGCTGACAGGCTTGAACCAAAACGGTATGCGGTGAGGAGTGGTCTTCGAAGACTGGACCACCATGGACAACCAGCCGCCGGCGAAGAGGAAGGGTCCGCCCCGCTCGGAGATTCATGCGGAACAGGGTAAGCCCATCATGCTGCCGGTGACGGCAGGCGAACCGTAAGGAACGCTGTTGGCACGGTGGGTAAAGGAATGCGGAGAAAGCGAACGCCCGGCTGTAATGGCCGGGATACGGGCTGCAACATTGCCCGACACGAAAGTGGGCAGACTTCCGCAGGGTCATTCATGGCGAGAGAACTTTGACCAACCGTTATACGAGGGAAAGCAGATGACGGCGTACGATGCGAAAGTGTCGGGAGCTGGTGCGTCCTCGCACGCTGCACAGATGTGGGATCAGGCGAACTGGCCGCACATTGAGGCAGAGGTGAAACGGCTTCAGGTGCGTATCGCCAAGGTGGTCCGGGAAGGCCGATGGGGCAAGGTGAAAGCCTTGCAACGTCTGCTGACCCGCTCGCATAGCGGCAAGATGTTGGCCGTGAAGCGTGTGACGGAAAATCGCGGTAAGAGGACGCCGGGGTGGATGGCAGGATATGGCCGTCCCCGGCGGCCAGATGGAACGGAATGGTGTCGCTACGTCATCGCGGCTATCGGGCGATGCCGCTGCGGCGGGTTTACATTCCCAAGAGTAACGGCAAGAAGCGTCCGTTAGGAATTCCTTGTATGCGGTGCCGGGCGATGCAGGCTTTATGGAAGCTCGCTCTGGAACCCGTCGCGGAGACTCTGGCGGATGCCAATTCCTACGGCTTTCGGTCCGGACGCTCGACCGCCGATGCCATCGAGCAGTGCTTCAACGTTCTGGCTAAGCGTGCCTCGCCAGAATGGGTTCTGGAGGGTGACATTCGAGGCTGTTTCGACAACTTCAGTCATTCCTGGTTCCTGGAGAACGTACCGATGGATAAGGGGGTTCTGCGAAAGTGGCTTCAGGCCGGATATATCGATGAGGGAACTCTGTTCGAGTCGCGGGCGGGTACACCCCAAGGGGGAGTTATCTCGCCCGTCATCGCGAATATGGCGCTGGATGGGCTTGAAGCGGCAGTCCATGCAAGTGTGGGAACATCCAAACTTGCTCGCAGCAAGGCTCAGCTCAACGTCGTCCGTTATGCCGATGACTTTGTGGTGACTGGCGTGTCGAGAGATGTGCTGGAATCCCGGGTGCTTCCCGCGGTCAGGCAGTTTATGGCCGCCCGAGGTCTGGAACTCTCGGAAGAGAAGACCAGGATCACCAACATAGCGGAGGGTTTCGATTTCCTTGGCCAAAACGTGCGCAAGTACGGCGGCAAACTGCTGATCAAGCCAGCGAAGAAAAGTATCAAATCGCTGCTCGACAAGGTCAGGGAAGTCATCAAGGGCAACGCGAGTGTCACCCAAGAGGCGTTGATCCGTAGGCTGAACCCGATCATTCGGGGTTGGACTATGTATCATCGCCACGTCGTGGCAAAAGCGACCTTCTCAACGATCGACTCGCACATCTGGCACCTGCTCTGGAAGTGGGCAAGACGTAGGCACCCCACGAAAGGAGCCCGGTGGGTCAGGAAACGTTACTTCCGGTGTGACGGACATCGGTCCTGGGATTTTGCAACGAAGGGTTCGACCGAGGATGACACCTGCGGCCTGCAACTCTTCCGCGCAGCGACGGCCGCCATCCAGCGCCACGTCAAAATCCGGGGACTGGCTAATCCGTTTGATCCGGCATGGGACATCTACCTTGCCCGCCGTCGAACCGCGAAACGTTCCGCCGGGCTGTCCGGTGCCACCCAGTGGCGCTGAAGGAATGGCTTGAGCCGGATGCGGGGCGACCTGCACGTCCGGTTCTGAGGGGGCGGCGGCGCAGTAATGCGTCGCTGCTACCCGACCAGCTTCACGGCGTTGATCGCCATGGAAATGCAGTTCTGCAGCGGAAACTTCGTCGAGTTGAGATGCTGAAGTATTTTGCGAACCTCAAACCGAGCCTGGTTGGTATCGAAGCCTGCCACGGTTCCCATTACTGGGCACGGGAGTTGACCGCGTTGGGGCACACCGTGCGCCTGCTGCCGACGCAGTACGTAAAGCCATTTCTGGTCGGTGGCAAGAATGATGCAAATGATGCTGCGGCGATCTGCGCCGCCGTGACAAGGAAAGACATTCACTTCGTTTCAATCAAGAGCGCCGAGCAGCAGTCTCTGCAGTCAGTGCACCGGATGCGGGAGCGCCTTGTTCAGGATCGCACGGCGAAATCGAATCAGATCCGAAGCATGTTTGCCGAAGAAGGTTTTGTCTTTCCGATTGGGCTGCACCAATTGCGCAAGGGCATCGTTGAGCTTCTTGGCAACCCGAATGCCAGGGTCACCCCAGTGCTCAGGAGACTCGGGGCGATGTACCTTGAACAAATGAACGCTCTGCAGCAGTGGATCGACGAGCTCGGCAAGGAGATTGCCGAAATATTCAAATGCAGTGAGGTCTGTCAACGGCTAGCGACTATCCCGGGTATCGGGCCTGTCATCGCAACCGCCCTCGTTAGCAGCGTCGGCGATCCATCGCAATTCAGGAACGGTCGACAATTTGCGGCATGGCTTGGGCTGACGCCGCGACAACGATCCAGCGGCGGCAAGACAAAGCTGGGCGGCATCACGAAACGAGGTGATACCTATCTGCGAACGCTGCTTGTGCAGGGCGCTCACGCTGTGATTCACTTCGTCAATCGTCGTGATGATCCGCACAGCCGATGGATCAAGACCCTATTGCAACGTCGTCACTCGAGCATCGCAACCGTCGCTCTTGCAAACAAGACGGCGCGCATCGCGTGGACAATCTTGACGCGCAAAGAGGTTTTCAAAGTAGCGTAGCACGGTGGATTGTTATAAATCACTTCCTTAGCGATTGCGCAAGAAGTGGCAAGCATGGCGAACCGGTCGGACCGGCGCTTGCAGATCCTGATATATCCGACGGCTGCATTCCGAAGCCAGAAGGCCGATGAGGGGCAAGCGCGCAAATTTCCATGACGGCTCGTGTCCACAGGACACACGAGAAGCCGAATGTACGGACGCAGTCGTGACCTTCAAATTGCAAACCACCCTTGCTCATAAGCGGGAGTCCATGTACGGATATACAGCTGCAACCCATCCTGTCGATGTCGGAACACACGAAACACTGGCGCAATCGGGGCGCGTTCATATACAACCAGTTGATAGCCACGGAATTGACAGTGCCGCCCGTTTCGCGTTATCAAACGGCAGTTCGGCTATGCGAAGTCCCGCTATCGTGGTTTGATGAAAACTGCTGCCCACATCACCACGTTGTTCGCTTCGAGCAACTTGTGGATACGCAGAGCTTTGCTAAACGCTTAAGATCGGGGCGGTGCACCGGCACAGTCACTGACAGGTGACCGTACCGGGTTATTTCTGCACAGGGAGTGTTTGTCACTACTGTCCAGACTCCAGTGTGGAAAATCACCGCTACGAAAGCGACTTCTGCAGACCTTCCTTAGCCCCTACTTAAAGAGGTCCAACCTTGACCAGAGAAACCGTTACTGCATTGGCTGCCGACAGTGCCAGCCGCATCGAAAGTACTCCGGCCGCCGCGATCCAGACGACTGCGCCCTCGGTACTTGAGCCCACCAGCGTCACGTTGCAAGGCGAACTCGCCGGCCTCCGCGATCTTCTACCGTCGAATCACCTTGACCGGCCCCATCACTGGACGGCCATACACGATCGCTACGCCCTGCCCGAGCGATCCTCCCGTCTCGCTGCAGATGGCCGGCTTACATTTGACCCGACGACGTCAGCAAAGCTGATTGACGACGTTGCTCGACCTGAGCCATCATCGCGTCTCGCTGTAGTTGGCCGGCCACCCGCCCATCTGCGGCGTTCATCCCGTCTCGCTGCAGTCCGGCTACCCGCCCTGCCCGAGGAGCGATCCGAGGAGACCCGTCTCGCTGCAGATGGCCGGCTTACATTTGACCCGACGACGTCAGCAAAGCTGATTGACGACGTTGCTCGACCTGAGCCATCACGGCGCTAATCGCTAATGTATCGCCCTGCAGAAACGGCCCTTGATGGGCCGTTTGCTTTTGGAGTTGCTGAATCAGCAACCGTTGCCGATTCGACAACCCATCACCAAAGGTGGGCTTTTGGTGTGCGCCTGTCACGCGGATGTCCTTCAAGGATGCTCGTAGCATTGTGCCGAGCAGTAAGGGCTTGATTTCGCTTAGGATTGCGAAGGTTATCCACAGGGAGTGCTCTAGATTCCAATAAAAACTGGTGCCGCACCGCACTTGCTGCGGAACCTCGACTTTACGGCAACGACGACGCTGAAGCGGATTGAACCACATCGCCTGTCGGCGCTCATCCTGGAAGATGTTGCCCGGTATCCAGGTACGAGGATTAGGCTAACATCGAGTTCATAACTTTACGCATAACACTTACTCCCTGAAGATCAATTTACACCTTATACTTTTTCTCACCATTTAATTAATATTCCAGCAACAACCAAATTGCAAGCGAAAACCATGCCAACAACCCACCCCCAATAGAAACCAGAAAGCTGGGGAGGTCATTAAAGGGCATTGTCAGGTTGTTGGGTCGGTCACGTAAGATGATGCGATGAAGAAATCGAAGTCGCTCTATCGCGGTCACCGCTTCCCAGCCGGCGTCATCAGTTGCGCCGTGCGCTGGTACTTTCGCTTCCAGTTGAGCTTGCGCGACATCGAGGAACTGCTTTTCGAGCGCGGCGTTGCCGTGACATATGAGACGATCCGATGCTGGTGCGACAAGTTTGGCAAGGGCTTTGCTGTATCCGTCAGCAGAACCCGTGTTGACCTGGTAGTACTGCTGCGGCAGGTCATTGGCGTTGTGGGCGGCGGCGGATGCTATGGCATCACGGCGGACGATCTGATGTCAGAACTGATAGCCTCGGTCCTGCCAGTACTGCCAATCGGCAATGGCCTGCTGCGTCAGCTCGTCGCTCGCCAGTGGCACGAGTTGCGCTAGTGTAGCGTTCTGTTCTTGATTGAACTTATATGAATTCGGCGTCTCCAATGCCCACACTGCGACACAGCGTGGAGAGAGTGAGTGCGAGTTGCTCCCGAGATCATGTTGACCGACGAGGAGCGAACCAATTTGACGAGGCTGGTTCGGTCGAAGCTCACGAGCGTGAGGCTGGCGCAGCGCGCGCGCATTGTGCTGCTGGCCGCCAACGGAATGCAGAACAAGGACATCGCCGAGCAGTTGGGAGTCGGACGCGTGCAGGTCTCGCGTTGGCGTGAGCGGTATGCGCAATCGGGGCTGGCCGGTATCGAACGCGACTTGCCGCGCGGTGCGCCGCCGGTGAAGGTGGACACGGCGCGGCTGGTGGAGCTGACCACTCAAACCAAGCCCGTTGCGGCCACGCACTGGAGCACGCGCAAGATGGCCGCCGAATTGGGCGTGAGCGCCAGCACCGTCATGCGCCATTGGCACGCCCACGGGTTGAAGCCGCACATCGTGCGCGGCTTCAAGGTGTCGCGCGATCCGAAGTTCGTCGAGAAGCTCGAAGACATCGTCGGCCTCTACATGTCGCCACCCGAGCACGCGCTGGTGCTGTGCTGCGATGAGAAGAGCCAGGTGCAGGCGCTGGATCGCACGCAGCCCGGCTTGCCGTTGAAGAAGGGGCGTGCGGCCACCATGACGCACGACTACAAGCGCAACGGCACGACCACGCTGTTTGCCGCGCTCAACGTGCTCGATGGCCAGGTCATCGCCCAGTGCCAGCAGCGCCACCGCCATACCGAGTGGCTGAAGTTCCTGCGCAAGATCGACCGCGAGACGCCCAAGGACAAAACGCTGCATCTGATCGCAGACAACTACGCCACCCACAAGCATCCTGCGGTGCAGGACTGGCTGGCCAAGCATCCGCGATTCAACATGCACTTCACGCCCACCTCCGCATCATGGCTGAACATGGTCGAGCGGTTCTTTCGTGACATCACAACCGAGCGACTTCGCCGCGGCGTATTCACCAGCGTGCCGGAACTGGTCGACGCCATCAACGAGTACATCGCTCACCACAACACCAACCCCAAGCCGTTCATCTGGACCAAGAGCGCTCGCGACATCCTACAGAAGGTCATTCGTGCCAACCGCCGCTTAAGTTCCAAACAGAATGGAACATTGCACTAGGAGAACACTCCTTGCCACCACGCCTGGTTACGGCGCTCGAGCGCTTGCATGAACACTTCAAGTATCTCAGCGAACAGATCGCCGGGATCGAGAAGGAAATCATCCAGCAGCTCGCCGACGATGATCTCGGCCAGCGTCTGATAGCAAGTTCTGGCTCAAGTCTTCAACGAACTCAAGAGCCGAGGCTGTCAGGACATCCTGATCACGGTGGTCGACGGCCTCAAGAAGTTGACCGAAGCCGTAGCCACGGCCTATCCCCGCATGGTACAAGCCTGCATTGTGCATTGGATCCGCAACAGCATGGACTACGCCAGCTACAAGGAGCGCAGGTGCTGGCACAGGCGCTGGAGGCCTTCGCCGACGGCCCGTGGGGCGCCAAGTACCCAAGATCGTGCTGTCGTGGACGCGCCTGGGAGCACGTCATACCGTTCTTCGTGTTTCCGCCCGATATCCGGCGGGCGGTGATCTTCGCCTCGTCTGGAATCCAGACCTCGGGCAGGAAGCCACTGGCATAGAGTTGCGCAAGGATTGCCGCATCGATCTTGTCCATCTTCACGCAAGCCGCAATCGTCGCGGCTTCGCTTGGCGGCAAAGCGTTCCAGCTCGTCGCGTCGCAGTCCGACGCGCCCGCCGGCACGTAGCAGGCCGTTCTCCAAATAGGCGTCTCGGCTACGGATCGCGATACATCTAGTCCAATCATTCGCAATGGCGTCTCCTATGAGAAACATCGCAAATGGGAGCCGGTGAGACAGCACGACAACTACGGATTCGCGCTCGCAGCGCAACCGGCGGGTCGCAGGGCCGGCCAACTACTAACACGAGTTCGCAGCTCAACGCGTATATGAACTGCCTGCCCACCCGAAGTGCTCCCCGGTACCCCTGTCCCGGACGGTCGAACCTACACCAACTTGCTCAGTGCGGAGAGGGGCACCTGTTCCTATCGTGCCAGAGGCGGGGTGGTCTCCCGCTAGACCCCTGTCCGATTCGGAGCACCTGCCATGTTCAGCCCACCCTGTGCCGCCCATTGGAAGTTCCCAACGTTCGTCTTGCCATCGGCGCCAGCCACGTCGTGAGTCTCAATTTGTCGATAGACGTCGGGGTTCTGTAGCATGTAATTCGCCGCCTGTGAGACGGCGGCCGGGGTTTTACCATCGGCGTTCTGCGCGAGCAGATATAGATCCTTCACCGTCAGTGTGGCTTTGAGGCCTAGTAGGCTGGGGCAGCGGGAATTCATATAGGCGGCGAGCGTGCCTGACGCGTTTTGCGCCCCCTCCAGCGCCGATCCCGCGCTGCTTGAGTACGGCGACGGCATGTAGACCCCTGTCCGATTCGGAGCACCTGCCATGTTCAGCCCACCCTGTGCCGCCCATTGGAAGTTCCCAACGTTCGTCTTGCCATCGGCGCCAGCCACGTCGTGAGTCTCAATTTGTCGATAGACGTCGGGGTTCTGTAGCATGTAATTCGCCGCCTGTGAGACGGCGGCCGGGGTTTTACCATCGGCGTTCTGCGCGAGCAGATATAGATCCTTCACCGTCAGTGTGGCTTTGAGGCCTAGTAGGCTGGGGCAGCGGGAATTCATATAGGCGGCGAGCGTGCCTGACGCGTTTTGCGCCCCCTCCAGCGCCGATCCCGCGCTGCTTGAGTACGGCGACGGCATGTAGACCCCTGTCCGATTCGGAGCACCTGCCATGTTCAGCCCACCCTGTGCCGCCCATTGGAAGTTCCCAACGTTCGTCTTGCCATCGGCGCCAGCCACGTCGTGAGTCTCAATTTGTCGATAGACGTCGGGGTTCTGTAGCATGTAATTCGCCGCCTGTGAGACGGCGGCCGGGGTTTTACCATCGGCGTTCTGCGCGAGCAGATATAGATCCTTCACCGTCAGTGTGGCTTTGAGGCCTAGTAGGCTGGGGCAGCGGGAATTCATATAGGCGGCGAGCGTGCCTGACGCGTTTTGCGCCCCCTCCAGCGCCGATCCCGCGCTGCTTGAGTACGGCGACGGCATGCCGCCTGCACCGAGATCATCCAACAACCGTTGGATGTCTCCTGCAATCTGCGCCCGATTCGGGCCCCCATTTGATTGCCCGAAGCGGCACCGGTGATCATCAACATTTTCGGGATACAAGACTTTGTTGACCCCGCCATCAAGCAGTGAGTTGGCTGCGGCACTAGGGTCCGAACCATGCGCCGTCCCCACCACGCCGTTGAGTATCTTGTCAGGACTGAGAGTCAGCGCTCCTTTACCGACACTACCAAGGCCACTCCTCCCGTCTACGGCTTGGTCGCCCCATGTAAAAACTGCCGGAATGATACTCAAGAGAATCTCCTTACGTTGAAAAACGTTCTCGGACCCTATCCACTACGGATAATGTAGCTTACTCGCCGCCTGCCATCCGGACCCTGGCGATGCGAAAAGGTGTCGCGGTCTGCGCAATTGGAACCGTGGACCAGATCACACCAAGCAGCTGGCGTCTTCGCCTTCGCTATGCTTGTGTCCCATTCCGATCTGACACAGTCTACTCAGCCCCAATGGGACACGATCATCAAAAATCTATGATCCTCGGCGAAAGTAAGAAGAGTCGTTCCATATGGTCGCGATGGGCGTCGCGATAGCGGAACAGCGCGCCGATGAGCGGGATCTTCGAGAGACCTGGCACGCCCGTTTCACCGTTGGTCGATGAATCGGCACGATAACCGGCAATCAGAAGACTCTCTTCCTGCCCCACAAACGACTCGGTATTGATAGTGCTGGTCATTATCACCGGCAGGTCGTCAACCTTCTGGGAGGTGAACGTCCCATCCTCGATGTGAACGTTCAGCTTGATATCTGTCCTGCCGTTTTCCTCGACAACGAGCGGCAGCACGCGCAGCGACACGCCTGTTGACACGCTGTACAGATCGGCCGACGTGTAGCCGGATACTCGGACGAAGAAGCGCTTTTTCTGCGCCATCACGGCTTCGACGTTGTTGAGCGTCGCGACCTTTGGACTCGAGTCAATTTTCGCCAGATTTGTCTGCTGCAGCGCGTTAACGCGCTCTAGCAGATAACGTCCCGCGTTGCCGAGTACGGCTGTGAGCGACCCGCCGAGTGGCGCCGTGTTGATCACGGACGTGCCATCCGAGAGCGCCTGTGTGCCGAACATCGTCTTGCCATTGCCGGTCTGGATGTCGATTTTGCTGCTGTGCGCACGCCAGTCGACGCCGATCTGCTTGAGCGCGTTATCATCGATCTCGATGATGTGCGCCTCAATCTCAATCAGGCGCGGGCGCACGTCGAGCTTGTCGATCAGGGTCTGATACTGCGAGAGGCGTTGTGGTACGTCGCGAATCAGCACGGAGTTCGTGCGCGGATCGGCCTCGATAACGGGTAGCGTCTGGCTGCCGCTCATCGACGTGCCGCCGCCGCTACCGGGATTATCGGACGGCTCGATTGACTGCATGCCCGCTCCACCTCCCGCGACCATGCCGTTCCGCAATCCGCCGATGCCCGGTGCGACGCCGCCATTCGCGGCAATACCTGCCGGCAGTGGCGGATTCACGCCACCTTCGTAGCCTCCACCATCGGTGCGGCCCGTGACGTCCCGCATAGGTTGCACTCGGCGCATGGTTGCCTCGCGCGCTGCACGCTCCCCGGACTGCCCATAGCCGTCCGCGTCGTTGAGGCTGCGTTGATCGCGAGAATGGTACATGGCCGACAGCACGTTCGCGACACCGGACACCGTCACTGTCTTGCCGTCGATCTCAACGTTGTGATCAGCGGCCCACGCATGATGCAACTGGAACACGCGGATCATCGAGCCCGAGCGCTGTGCGGCGATGTCGTCGACACGGCGCAAGATCTCGGACACGAGTTGCACATACGCTTGCGGGCCGCTGACGAGCGCGCTCCCTTGGCTTTCGTTGTAAGTGATCGGAAAGCGCGAATTCTCGAGGTGCAGTTGCGAGAGCGCTGAGTGGAGATCAGCGGCGCTGGCATGATCGAGCTTGATAACGCGCCTCGTGACGGTGTTCTCGTCGCTAATCGAGAGCACACTGCCGTCGTGAAACCACACGAAGCCGAAGCTCGACGCGAGCATTTCGAGAAAGCGCTGCGGGGGCATGTCGAAGCGGCCGCTCACCCGGCCGTGCACGTCGTCGGATATGGTTGTGGGCACACCTTCTCCTGCCATGAAATCGCGCAACACGTCTTTCACATCCCGCCCTTCAGCGGTAACATGAACGACGGCGCTACGCCAGCGGATGTCCTCGGCTTCGGCGGGCGCCGCAAAAAGCGCAGATGACGCGAAGGCGAGAAACGAAGCCAGCCTGGCTGCAAGCATAAGCCATTTGTTCTTCATGAGTTCGAAGATGTCCAATATGGTCGAAGGATTGAGCGCTTGTCACGCAACGCGATCGGCCATGCCCGATGTATCTAATCGTGCGAAGTACAAATCTCGACGATTTAAACCATACACGCGCAGGAGTGTTGAGATTTAACATGGAGGCAAGCCCTTATTTACGGACCGCGCCGGCAAGCGCGCGCAATTGCTCACCGAACTCAGCTAGCACGAGCTGGTCGCGAACCTGATCGACAAAAATACCGACAAAAAGTGCGAGCATGATCACCGTGAGCGCGCCCTTCACTGGTTGACTGAGCGTCATCATCTCGAGCTTTTGCGCCGACTTCGCCACGAAGCCGAACGCGAAATCGATGAGCAGCAGCATCAGCATCATCGGCGCAGCGAGCTTGGCGGTGGTCTGCATCACTGAATCCGTCTGATGCAGCGCGAAACTCTCAAGCACGTTTGCAGGCACCGGTGTCGCGGCAGTCAGCGGCCACCAGTGATACGACTCGTAGAGCGCGCCGAGCAGGAACGTCATGCCACCAAAGGTCCAGAACGCGACGCTCGCTATCTGCGAGAGCAGCGTCCCTGTCGGAGTCGACTGATCATCGCGCAGCGGGTTAGTGACCTGCGCATTGTTGTAGCCGGTGAGTTCATCAACGTAGATGCCGGCCCCTTCCGCGACCCAGAACACCGTCGATGCCGCGAAGCCGAGCAGCAACCCAATGGCCCCCTCGCGCAGACCGATCACAACCAGCGCTGTGCCCGTCAGCGACGTGTAGAGCGATACGGGCTGCCCATAGGCGATGAACGAGCTGAACAGCACCACGATGCCATTGCGCATCACGCCTTGCAGAATGCCTTCCGCGGTGGGCGGAAATAGGTAGAGCGTCACGAATAGCCGCACTGAACATAGGCCAAGCACCGTCAGCGAGCGGATCAACATAGCTCCGAATTGCGGCAGCGTAGTAAGGGTTTCGGTCACTATGGATGGTTAATCCTATCTGAAATTCACGAGGTGCGGCGATTGGCGCAGACGCGCCAGCGCCGCTTCCTCGGTTTCCTCGTCGTCGCGATCCGCTACATGGCGCTCCAATGTTCGACTCAACTCGGTAATGCGCTCGTTGCACACATCGATGCGGCCGCAGTTTAGCGCCAGCGCGCGCGTGGCCGCCGCGAGCTCGTCGGCCTGACTCCGCAACGCCGTTTCGAACGATGCCAGTTCGCTTTCCATCTGCTGCAAACGCGCAGCGACTACGTCGGCATAGCGCATTGTTGCATTATGTTCGGCCAGTTGGAATGCGCCACCGCCCGTCATCATGTGAGCGACCCGGGCGTGTAAGCCGCGCAATTGCTCCCTTTCCGCTTGTGTGCGCCCGAGGCGCTCGTCGCGATGCGCGAGCGCCTCAGCATGCGCTTCACGCGCGCCGATGAGGCGTGCTTGCAGACGCCGTTCGAGCCGCTCGCGACGACCTCGTGTCAACTCAAGCGCGGCCACGCGTCGCTGCGTCGTTTCGCTGCTTTGTGTCATGCGTTTGTCAGCCGTTCGCTAGCTGAAAAAGCCGCGCCTCGATGTCCTGAGGGGCCGCCAGTTCGTCAGTGGCTTGGTTAAAGAAGGCGTGGATCGCATCGATCTTGCGGATGGCCTCGTCCGCAAGCGGATTGCCGCCTGGCTGATACTCACCGATCTGTAGCAGCATCTCGATCTCGCGATGCTTCGCCAGCAACTCGCGCAGCCGAGTCGCCGCTCGCACGTAGTCTGGGGACATGACTTGGGGCATCACGCGCGAGAGACTCGCGAGCACGTCGATCGCGGGATACTGGTTTTTTGCGGCGATTTCGCGCGAAAGAATCATGTGCCCGTCGATGATCCCGCGCACTTCCTCGGCGATCGGATCGTTGCCCGATTCGTCCTCCGCGAGCACAGTGTAGATGGCCGTGATCGAGCCGCTCTTGCCCATACCGGCGCGTTCCAGAAGACGCGGCAACTCGGCGAAGGTCGACGGCGGAAAGCCACGCCGCACGGCCGGCTCGCCGGCGGAAAGCCCGATTTCGCGCTGCGCGCGCGCAAAGCGGGTCAGCGAATCCATCATCAGCAGCACACGCTGTCCGCGGTCGCGAAAGTGTTCTGCGATCGCGGTCGCTACATAGGCCGCTTTTGCACGCTCGATCGACGATCTATCCGACGTCGCGCACACGACAATGGATCGCGTTATGCCCTCTGGCCCGAGAATCAGTTCAACGAACTCTCGCACTTCGCGGCCCCGCTCGCCGATCAGCGCGATCACGGTCACGTCGCATTGCACGCCGCGCGCGAACATCCCGAGCAGCGTGCTCTTCCCGACGCCCGCCGGCGCGAAGATTCCCATACGTTGGCCTTCCCCAATCGTCATCATGCCGTCGACGACGCGTACCCCAGTGGCAAGCGGCGTCTCGATCATGCGTCGGCTCATTGGCGAAGGTGGGTTAGCGAAAATCGGGCGCTCGTCGAATGTGTCGAGCGGGCCGCGTCCATCCAGCGGCTCTCCAAGACAATCGATCACGCGACCGAGCAGCCCGTCGCCGACCCGCACCGTCATAGGCCGGCCCAGACCCACGACACGCGTAGAGCGCGAGATATCGACGAGGCGCGAGAACGGCGAAAGCAGCGCGACATCGCGCGTGAAGCCAATCACTTCCGCGTACTGAAGCAATTCGCCGTTGGCCGCGCGCAGCTCGCACAGCTCGCCGAGCGTCACGTCGAGACCGGCTACCTTGACCATCGTGCCGATGACATCGAGCACCTTTCCGGTCCGCGCGATACTCGCCGTCGAGAGAATTTCGTGTTCGATCGAATCCGCTAGCCGTTCCCCTTCCAACAGGAGGAAAAGTGCGTCGTCCGCTTCGTTGGCTTGGCTCATGGACGGCATGTCGGCCGCGAGTGGCAGCGTCATCGCTATTCCTCCCTTGCATCGGCGAGCGCTGCATCGTGGCGATCCGCTGCTTCGGCACACGGATCGAGCCTCAGTTTTGCGATTGTGCCCAACTCGCTCCCCGACTGCTTGACCGCCCGCGAGACCGCCAGCCGTATCGCTCGCATTTGCGTAGCGAGACTCGCGTCGATCACACCTAAATCCGACTCGCACAAACAACTGCGCGGCGCAAGCCGCTTGTCCGCGATGACGGACAGCGGAAATGGCCGACCCAGATCACGCCAGCGTGCTGATAACCTTTTGAACGCAACGCAAGCCTTGTCGTAATCGACTGGACTCACCGCGACGCGCAGCCAAGCAGCCTCCTCAACGATGCGGTCCACCGACGACAGCGCCCGCTCGAATAGCTTGTCGGCCTGCTCTACTTGAACGATCTGCTCGACGAGCAACGTCACGATGCTCGCGATCCGCTCGCGCATTTTCAATTGCACAAGACGCTGCCGATCGCCTGCATCCGCGAGCCGCTCGACCCACTCACTAAGGGCACGTTCTTCGCCATCACGGTGACCGCGCGTAGCGGCATTCTCGTATTCACAGCGCGCTGCCTGGAGGATCGTTTGAGCCTCTGCGTGTGCAGCGGAGATGATGGTAGCGGATTCGTCGCGTGCGGCGGCCATCGTGGCGTCCCGGTCTGCCGCGAGCTGCGCGTAGGCCGTATCGATTTCCATCAGCACGCCGAACGTGGCGCGCGGCACCACGTCCGAATGCGCGCCCACATGTGCGTTGCCCCGCATGCCACAGTGAGCAGTATGGGCGGAAGGCAGTAGGCGATCCGATCTCAACCAAATAGCCATCCCCACTCCGGAAGCAGTTCGGGAAGTTGGGCGAAAAGAAGCGCTGTCCCGCTGGCGTCGAGTTCACGCACGCTGGGGTTGAACCACGGCGGCGGTACGTCGCGCGGCAATGCGAGGCGCAGGAGCGGACAAGGGCGCGGAGTGCCTTCTTCATCAAGCCGCGCTCTGACTTGCCTCCCGACGGGTATCGCGGAATCTGACTCCCCTTGCATGTCATGCGCGATCAGTGCGTAGCCCTCATAGGCGAGCCTCTCCTCGTCAATCGTGTCAAGCGCCGGACGATGACCGAGCTCTATGACGGGCGAGCGGACATTTGCAGGCACTGGTTGGTCCATCGCATGCCCCATTGCCAGAGTCAATCGCTCGAGCGGCACGCCCACCCATTGCGCGATGCGACGGCGGCTCTGCTTGTCGATCAACCGGCGCACCTCCGTCCGGCGCAACAGCAGTGCGCGCATGCGCAGCACCCGCAGGCCGTCGTCGACAGGCAAAGCGTCGAGCACTTTCGGGTCCGGTGCACGCAGGCTGTTGAAGTCAGGCATGGCCACTTGCAACGCGCGCAGCAGCGCCAGCGAACAGATCGAAATGGTGCCGTTGTGCGCGCTCGCGAGCGCTTCGCGCAGTGCGTCGAATGAAGCGAATACAGCAGGGGGCGGCACATCGAGCGCCGGTGCCCACCACGACGGATGCGCCCAGCGCGCGGCCTCTCTTGCATTGCGCTCCCACGCGGCGAGCGCGGCAGCGAGACGCGCAACGGAAAAGGTCGTTGGCAAAGGCATCGAGGACGCCGCTGGCATGGCTGACTGGGCACCATGAATGCCGCCCATCATCCAGCTGACGACGGCTTCGTGCGCCACCACTTGCCAACGAACGCAATGATTCGCGCATGAATCCGTTGATAAAGCCGACCGGCTGGACCCTGCGCCGGAATGGCGCGCCGCAGCCACAGGAACAGGCTTGCCGCACTGCCTACGAACACCAGCGCCGCGGCAATCAGCGTCGGCAGCGGCGACGCGCGTATTGGCTCGCGCGCCGGCAGATCGACAGGGTCGGCGGCCACGGCGCTCACGCTGACCGCGTCGTAGTTCAAGCCTTCGACGCTGTGGACCACGAGCGCCTTGATCTGTGGCACAAGCGCGCTCGCGTCGGAATCGGGCCGGTACTTGATAAACACCGAGGCCGACGACGGCTTCATCTTCTGCGCAAGCGGATCATTGTTCGGAAGTACGATATGCACACGCGCGACGATCACGCCGTCGATCTTCGATAACGTCGCCGAGAGTTCCTGCGACAATCCATAAATAAAGCGAACACGCTCCTCCGTTGGCGTCGACACAAGGCCGTCCTTCTTGAAGAGGCTGCCGAGATCGTCGTAACGGCTATGCGGCAGCCCTTGTTCGCGCAGCATCTGCATCGCGTGAACTAGGTGCTTGTCGTCGACCTCGAGCGTCCAGGTCTTGCCATTGTCGATAGTGCTCTTCGATGCTTCGACGCCATGCTCCAGCAGCGCCAACACCATCTCATTCGCGTCCTGCTCGGTCAGATTTCGATAGAGCTCCTTGTGGCAGCCGGCGAGCATGATACAGCCGGCGAGCGCAACGAAGAGCGTGCGCAATATGGGTCGGGGGCTAGTCAGAGCTGCGGCGCTCCTCGCTTGCATGGCAACTCTCATGGGATGAAACATGGCCTATTGATTCTTCATCAACGTTTCGATTGACGACTTCGACGAGTTGACCACCCCCATCTTGGCCTCCATGTCAAGTTGCGTGCTGGCGAGCTCAAGCGTCGCCTTCATCGCAGCGGCGGTCATCTCCTGCATGGACATTCTTGTGGCATCGCTGGACAGCGCTATTACGTCGTCCACCGACTTTTGGATTGCCGCATCCTGCAAAGCCGCCATCTTCGCGATGACGTTGGTGCCCCCGTCGTCACCGTGATTGGGCGGCTCCATACGGGCGTTCTGCATCAACACTTTGAAGCGGTCGCCTGCCTGTTGCAGCGATGCGCCCGCCCCAATGTCGGCTGCTGGCGATGCCGCGATCTGGTAATTCGTGACAGAAAGTGCCATGGTTCTCTTGCCGTGTAGGATTTCAGACGACGCAGTAGCGCCACCCGGCACGCTTAGATGCGCAAGTAACCTTGCCGCGCGGCGGTCTCGCTTTGCTTATGCGCAGCCGGTGGCACTATCGCCGCCGGCTTTCTTGGCAGTTCGTCGTTTAGCGCAGTGATCGAGAACGGCACTTCAAAGGGGCCGCCATTTTCATACAAGCGAATCGCTTCGAGCAGCTCTTCATAGGCTTCAAGTGCGCGGACGAGCTGACGCGAGTCGCGGTCCGGATTCTGCGCAATAGCCGCGGTCGCCCATTGCTGCCAGCCGGCATCGCCCTTCATTGAAAGGCAGAAAGCAAGCAGCGCCTTCGCATATGAGAAATCCGGCGCCCCCTCGATTACGCGCGAGAACACATGGATCGCGTCGTCCCAGTGACCGCGCTGCATAGAGAGCGCGGCCTTCATCGTGTCGAGCTCGGCCATTCGGGGGCGCAGAAGACGCACTGCGTCGAGGGTCAACTCGATATCGTAAGGATCCGCCTCGAGCGTCGGAAAATTGTTGAGAAGCGCGCAGGATAGCGTGTTTATCAGACCGGCCACAATTGGCTGACTGCAGTTGAGGTAATCCGGCGTGGCGGCACTCATGGCTTGGAACTCCTACTGATGGACTTATCGAAGTAGCGCTGCTGCGTGAGCGCCGGTCACAGCCCAAGTGTGGCGCGCAGCGATACATCAGAATACCCCCTGGCGTAGAACGCGGCATGCGCAATACGAAGCCTGCGCGATCCACGCGAAGCATGAGCACGATAGGTCAGTCGCTTCGTTTATTCTGGGCGGGATTCGCATCGCCAACATCTAGTGGCGAGTGTCCGGCTACCGTCTGGCTTCCATAGTCAGCGGCATCGGGTGCGAGCCACTCGACAACCTCGACCGGAATGTCATGAGCGAAGACAAGACAGAACGGCCCACCAAAAAACGGCTGCGCGACACCCGTAAGGACGGCGAGACGTCGAAGAGCGCAGATCTCGTCGATGCGGCTACGATCGCTGCCGTCGTCGGCTTGCTCTCGTTCTCGACAGCAAGCTTAGGTGGGGCGTTGCACTCGATCGTAAGTATCGCGCTTGAGTTTGCGTCAGGCAACCACGATCAGCCACTCATGTTCGGCAAGCTGTTCGACCTCGGCACGCAAGCACTAATCGTGATCGCTCCGTGCGTAGGCGCCGCGGCGCTCGCTGCGGTGGCCGCGCTGTTTCCGCAAGTTGGCTTTCAGATCGCAACTAAGCCCGTCTTGCCCGACCTCAAACATGTGAGCCCCATCGACGGCGCAAAGCGGATTTTCTCGTGGCGCACTGTGATCGACCTCCTGAAGATGGTGATCAAGTCAACGATTATCGGCGCGGTCATGTGGTTCACGATCAAGCGGACTCTTCCGTTGATGGTCGGCTCGCTGTATCAACCGCTACCGGAATTGTCGAAGCTCTTCTGGTCTCTGCTGATTAAGCTCTTTGCGGTCGCGGCGGTCGTGTTCATCGTGATCGGCTTGGTAGACATGAAGGTGCAACGCGTGCTCTTTCTGCGCAAGCTGAAAATGTCGAAATACGAAGTCAAGCGCGAGCACAAGCAGATGGAGGGCGACCCAAAGATCAAGAAGGAGCGCAAGAAACTCGCACGGGAGCTCGCAACGTCGGCTGCGCCCACGCACCGCGTCGGCTTCGCAAATGCGCTCATTGTCAATCCCACGCACTATGCGGTTGCAATCCGCTATGCGCCGAGCGAACATCCGCTGCCGCTTGTGGTCGCACGCGGCGTGGACGAGAGTGCGGCGCAATTGCGGCGAATCGCGCGCGACTGGAACGTGCCGATCCTCGGCAACCCGCCGGTCGCACGCGCGCTCTACAAAGTAGGAATCGACGAGCCGATTCCGGAAGAATTGTTCGAAACTGTCGCCGCTATCCTGCGCTGGGTCGACGCAATTGGAGCACGGGTTGTCGAAGATCAGCAGAAACAAAACGACCACGAGAGCCGCAATGTTCAAAATGCTTAAGCCGCCCGCCGTCGGCGAAATCGGCATCGCGATACTCATGGTCGCGATCATCTCGCTGATGATTCTACCGCTGCCGCCCCTTCTAATCGACTTCCTGCTTGCCATCAACATCACGATCAGCGTGACGTTGCTGATGGTGACCATGTATGTACCGAACGTGGTGTCGCTCTCGGTATTTCCATCGCTGCTGCTATTTACCACGTTGTACCGGCTGTCGCTGAACATTGCGTCGACCAAATCGATTCTGCTGCACGCGGATGCTGGCAACATCATCGAAGGCTTCGGTGCGCTCGTGTTAGGCGGTAACCTAGTCGTCGGCATGGTGGTGTTTGTGATCATCACGACCGTACAGTTTGTCGTGATTGCAAAAGGCTCGGAACGCGTGGCGGAAGTCGGTGCGCGCTTCACGCTCGACGCTTTGCCCGGCAAGCAGATGAGCATCGACGCCGATCTGCGCGCCAATCTGATCACGCCCGAAGAAGCGCGCCGCAAACGCGCGACGCTTTCCGTCGAAAGTCAACTGCACGGGGGGATGGACGGCGCGATGAAGTTCGTCAAGGGCGATGCGGTGGCCGGTCTCATTATCACGCTGATCAACATCACTGCGGGGATCGGGGTGGGGATGGCGTATTTCGAGATGTCAGTGGGCCAAGCGGCGAACCGCTTTTCGATTCTGTCGGTCGGTGACGCGATGGTTTCCCAGATTCCATCGCTGCTTCTTTCGGTCGCCGCGGGTGTGGTGATCACCCGCGTTTCCGATGAACGCGACGCACGGCCGCTTTCGCTCGGCGAAGAGATCGGCCGCCAGCTCTCGGCAAGCGCTCGTCCGCTTTTCTTCGCGAGCCTGCTGCTCCTCGGCTTCGCTGTGGTTCCAGGCTTTCCGACTTCGCTGTTTCTGCTAATCGCAGGGATCGTCGCCCTCTGTGGCTACCGGCTCGGCAAGGGCACCCCGGAAGCGACCACTCACGCGGGCGAAACGGTCAACGCGATGCAGCGTGCAGGGTCTAAAGTCGAGACGCCTGCGATCCTAACGCGTGCTCCGCAGTTCACGTGCCCGCTCGGCGTACGCATTTCCCACGAACTTGTCGCGCGCCTTTCGACCGCCGCGCTGGACCGCTCATTTGAAGCGGAGCGCGCGCGTCTGCAAGAGTATCTCGGCTTACCGTTTCCCGGCATCACGATGTGGACATGCAACGAGTTGCCCGCCTCAAGCTGCGAACTGCTGATGCATGACGTTCCGTATTGCACGATCGAACTACCGCCCGGCAAGGTGATGCTGCCTGAGCCGACGCTCACCGATGGGTCCGCCCTGCTTTCCGCTGACGGCCGTGGAGAAGAGCGGCGCGGACTCGACGGCGGCCCTGGGCCAACGTGGTGGATCGACGAAAAGAGCTTGCCGTCGAAACAGCTGGCCTGGCGTCCGGAACAGGTAATCGCGCACGCCTCGGTGGCGATGCTGCGCAAGCACGCTTCGCTTTTTCTCGGTATTCAGGAAGTGCAGTGGATACTGGACCAGCTGAACGCTGAGTATCCGGGCTTGGTCGCGGAAGTGCAGAAGGTGCTGCCGCCGCAGCGCATCGCCGATGTACTGCGGCGGCTACTGGAGGAGCAGATCCCGATTCGCAACTTGCGCAGCATTCTGGAGAGCCTTGTTGTATGGGGTGCGAAGGAAAAGGACACTCTGATGCTGACCGAGTATGTGCGCGGTGATCTCGCTCGCTTTCTCGCACATCGCGCGGCGGGGGCCGGTCGCCAGCTTCCCGCGGTGCTATTCGATCTACCGGTGGAGCAGCATATCCGCCAGGCGATCAAGCAAACGCCAACTGGCAACTTCCTCGCGCTGCCGCCCGACGAAGTGGGCTCCCTACTTGACCGGATCCAGTCTTTCGTCGGCGATACGCCGCGTGACGACGTCGCGCTCGTTACTTCGATGGATATTCGGCGCTACGTGCGCCGCATGATCGAGGCGCGGCTCGGCTGGCTCGCGGTCTACTCGTATCAGGAACTTGGCGAGCATGTCGAACTGCGCCCGCTCGGGCGCGTCATGATCTAGTATCACGTAGGGTTACGGACACCTGCACCATGACGATCCTCGAACCACGTCTGCTGCGGATCATCTCGTCCGATACCGACCAGCGTCTCGCAGCCAGCCCGCCGCGGGCCCGGCGTTTTGATTACGCGGCGCTCGCGCGCCGCACGCGCTCCCTGCGACCCGCGGTCTCGGTCGACGACGAGACGGCCGTTGTACAAACGGACTCTACCCCTCGAAACGCGACGAGCGGCCCGGACGCAATTCGCGTCGAGGACAATCAAGCCAACAATTCAAGCGCTATCACTGAAGCCTATGCCGCCGTGGAAGGCACTCGCGCATCGGGAGGCACGATTGCCGCGCCCGAGGCGTTGCTACAGCACCTTCCCTCCGCGAGGAGGCCCGCCGTCGGCGCCCTCTTTCACGCTCAAGGAAATTTTCAAATACTCGCTTGCTTTCTCGCGCGGGAAGTCGCGGCTTTCTGCGGCGACCCCTCGATCAACGAGGCTGGAAACTGGGAGGCGTGCATTCCGCTCCACGAGCACATCCTCCCGGATACGACGCTATATCTCACATTTTCGCGTTTCCGGGTATCGCTTCGGTTCGACACCCGGGCCATCGAGACAAGTCAGTTACTCTACGACCACAGTACGATGCTCGAATGCGAGCTGGCTTCGCTGCTGAACGCGTGGGGGACGCCTCGCGACATCGAGTTGATAGTGTGGTGAGCCAGTCGTCCATTGATTATTCTGCCCGACGCAGGCCGCACCTTTTAAGCAACACTGCATGACTAATCCGACAGCCGAAATGCAACGGGTGATGGTTTCCGCCGGAAAATTAGGAAAGCAGGCTGCCGATGCCTCCAAACACTGCGGCACTGTGCAGACACCTAGCAAGGTAACCGTACATGACGCACTGCAGCTTAGCGCCGTGCCGCCGCTTGCGGCCCGTGTGGCGCGGCTCCTATGCCATGCGGGCACTGCGAAACGCCTTCAGCAAGACGCCGCTATCGTCGAATGGCAAGCGACGCTCGAGGCCGCGACTGGTGGCCTAACCGCACCCTTCGAGCGGCCGGGCGTGCTTGAGCTCACGCATCCGGCCGGCGAGATTCGCGCGATATTCGATCTCACGGTCTACCCCGTACTCGACTTCGTGACGCTACCCGACGGGTTCTGCGCGCCCGTGCCCGACGACACCGCTTGTGCGTTGCGTATAGCGACCGCCGGTGTGCTACTCGAACCGCTGCTCCAGCGGCTCGCGACGCTCGGCCTTCGCGACACGCATATTACCCAACTCGCACGCGGCGTGGCGTGTGAGCCTGATCAGCGCGATTACGCAGCCTTCGACGCAACCTTCTCGCTCGACGGGAGACGCCATCGTGTGCGCGTGCTGCTTGCGGCGTCCGTGGTCGAGGCGATCGAAACGTTGCACGCCCTGTGCCCGGGCCGTTCCGGCGCGGCCGTTCCAAGGCATCACGGTTCCTCCCTCTCACAGAATGCGGCGCCGTTTGGCGACTGCGTCCTGCCAGGGCGTGTGATACTCGGCTCACGGCGCCTGCCCGTAGAGACACTGCGAGCGCTTGCACCCGGCGACGTCCTGTTGCGTTCGCTCCCGGGACATCTGCGCGCAGTGCTGCATGCACACAATAGTTCGGCAGCAGAGGGGCCCTCCGTCACCGGCGGCCCGGACGGCCGCGTCACGGATCTCGCGCAGCCACCGAGCGCTACCGTGGCCTGGGGCTCTCCAGGGCTGATGCGCATTCACGCGCAAGTCAACATCGAATGCCGCAAGCTTATACTCACGAAGGAGCCGATCATGACCAACCAGCTGGATTCGATTCAACCGGATGATTTTCTCGCGCCCGATCAACAATCGAAGCCAATCGACATCGGCAAGTTGGAGCTGCCGGTCCAATTCGAACTCGACACAGTCGCGTTGCCGTTTTCACAGCTGTGCGCGCTGGGCCCCGGCTACGTGCTCGAACTGCCCAAGCCGGTTGCCTCAGCACAGCTCAAGCTTGTCACGCATGGCCAGACCATCGGCTTTGGCGAACTCGTCACCGTCGGCGATCACCTTGGCATCCGGATTCTCCGCATGGCGCACGGCGATGATCCAGTTCGGTGACATCGCCGGACTGCTGATCATCATCGTTGCGATCAGCCTCGCCCCTTTCGTCGCGATGGTCGTCACCTCGTACGCGAAGATCGTCATCGTTCTCGGCCTCCTGCGCAATGCGCTAGGCGTACAGCAGGTTCCGCCCAATATGGTGCTTAACGGAGTCGCAATTCTCGTGTCGCTTTACGTTATGGCGCCGGTCGGCATGCAGGCCATGCAGTCGATGCAGGGTCAGTTGATAGCCGGGCAACCGACCCAGACACTGATCCAGGTCTTCAGCGCCGCGCGCGAGCCGCTGCGCACCTTTCTGAAAAAGCATACAAACGAACGCGAAAAGCGCTTCTTCATCCACTCGGCGAATATTGTATGGCCCAAAGACGCTGCGTCGAGCCTGGATGAAAATGACCTCATCGTCCTTGCGCCCTCTTTCACGCTGACCGAGTTGACCGACGCATTCAAGATCGGCTTTCTGTTGTTCATCTGCTTCATCGTGATCGACCTGATCATTGCCAACGTGCTACTCGCGATGGGCCTGAACCAGGTAACGCCGACCAACGTCGCCATTCCGTTCAAACTGTTGCTGTTCGTCGTGATGGACGGCTGGTCTACGCTAATCCACGGACTTGTGATGACCTATCGCTAGCGGTGCCCCGGCACGGGAAAAAAACATGGATATCGACACGTTCGTTCGTTTCACAACTCAGGGCATGCTGTTGTGCATGTACATCTCGTTGCCGATCGTTATCGTGGCCGCGCTCGTCGGACTCGGCGTGTCGTTCCTGCAGGCGATCACATCAATGCAGGACCAAACACTTTCACATGGCGTAAAGCTCATTGCGGTGACGGTAACAATCGTTATGGCAGCGCCGTTATCAGCCGCTGCGCTGCTGAACTTCGCGAACGAAATCATGCACACGGCGGTGCCGCAATGATGCGCATCGGCACATCGACACCTACGGTCGCGGTGCAGGCTAATATGGCTAAAGAGAGCTCCAGTCAAGTTGCCGTCGCACGCTTCGCGGTGCTGTATCGCGGCACAATTACGTTTAGCTACGCACGCACGCAAGAGGCCTCAACACGCGGTTCGCTACTCGCGCGCAAGCTCGCGGCGCTCAACGAGCGCAAGCGCCATGTGTTACGTCGCGCGGGGAGACGGTGGCCCATCGTTATAACGGACAACGATGCGAACGAGTCTGCGTCGGATGGCGTCGGTATCGACCGCGCCACACGTGATGGCGGTGAACGTGGCAGCGGGGGGCAGCAACATGATGGCCGCGACGGTGATGAGCGGTCGCCGCGTGCAGAACTCCACATGCGCAGCGAAAAGAAAGGTATTACGCCCCCGCACGTGGCGTGTTGCACAAATGCCTCGCCGCGCAAGCGCTTGGTGCTGGTCTTTCGGAGACCCTGCCGCGCCTATGGTGCGAGGCGCTGCTTGCCCTGCGCGACGAAGCGTCCGCGTATCCCGGCGCCCTGATCGATAGTCGAATACACGAACTTTTTTTTGAGCTTATGGTGATACAGCAACAAAGGGACGCACCCGCTGGGGCCAGCATGAGCGCTTGGCGGCAGCGTCTGATCATAGCATCCGCGGCGCGGCAAACAGTGTCGAGCGGGGCGCCTGCAAAAGACGAAGGATCATCGGGAAGCCTCTGCCGCGCTGAACGCCTAAATCTGCTCATGCCGCTCCTTCTGCTGATGTACAGCAAGCCCTTCACCCCCTCGTTGCGCGCTCACGCAATGAACGTGCGCACTTTACAGCGCGCAGCCAACCCATGACTTCGCCTACGAAATGCCACATATCGCGCGCCAGTTTCGGTTTTCCTGTATCCGCTTCGCATCGCGAGCCCAAGCGACCATCGGCGACTGCTAGGATATCAAAATGTGCAGGCGCGCACGGTACATTCTTCCAACTGGTTGTATGAGCCCGCGTCGCTGTCGGGTGATGCCGGTCACGGCAGTGGAGGACAACGCGCCCGCCAAGCACGAAAGCAGCGACGCAAATAATGGTAACCACGGCCATCAGGTAGCGGATACCGCGCCACAGCGAAGATGTACCGGGCGCAGCGGGCGGCCAAGCGTGTGCTTCCCTTCGAGGAAGTTCTCATGACCCGGCCTCTGTCGGGGCCTTCCGCCCGCGAAAACAACGTCCTTCTGCCACAATCATGAGGCCAATAGATGACGGAAGCATCAAGCCTATACGCACCACTCGAAACCTGTGCCGCCGCCTTCAACGATCTACAACAGGCGCTCACCGATCCTGATGGCGGACCGCGCATAGCTGCGATTCGCGTTGCCCTGGAAGCGGCCGCACAGAACGTGAGCGAAGCGCGCAGCGCGACGGCGGTCGAGCGCGACGAACTCGCGACGCTCTATCGCGGCCTGCTCGCTGCGGGCCGCATCGTCGATGACCTCGCGGAAAACGCGGCGCGTCGTAAGCACGCCACCGGCGGCGAACACGCCGGGCACGAGGCTGGTCCGGTGTAGATGCGGCAGGACATCACAACGGGCGGCATTTTCTTATTAACTTCAATTAGGAGGTCCTATGACTGCACTAGGAACAGCAGGTTCAATCGTCGGAGCTGCCAGCGAAGCCAGCGCGGCAGCGCTCGCTTCCGCGAAGGCAACAATGCTGATGTCGCTGACGGGTGCGCTGGCGAATACCATGAAAACCGCGGGTCAAACGATCCAGGGTGCTACAGGGCACTAAGCGAACGATCGGTACGGTCGGTCGCGGACGGGCGACGCCGGGCCGGCACGTACCGTTGTCCTATCGGCTCGCGGCTCACCATACGCGCCGGCTACTTACGTGGCCGGCTTGCCTTTCCCGAGTTGCGCAGGCCCTTATTTGGACACCAACGAAAGTTCAAAGCGTTATGCGGCGCTCGTGCGCGACCTGTGCGCAGCCGTCGGTTTTGCAGACGCTGAGTACGTGCTGCGTACACGTTCGATCGAGGTCGAAGGCTTCGACGTGCGCCTCGAACACTTTCAGAACGATCTGGACGCACTTTACGTCAATTTTCATTTCGGCACAGTGACAGCCGGCCGCACGCTCGTCGTGTTTCGACTGATGTTAGAGGCGAACCTACTGATCTACGCGCAGGATCAGGCGCAACTCGGGCTCGACACGGATACCGGTGGAATCGTACTCGTTCTGCGCCTGCCTATGACCTATGAAGTCGATGGCGCTGCGCTCGCCGACCTCCTTGCGCACTACGCCGAACACGGGCGCTACTGGCGCAAGAGCATCATCGAATCGACTGATGAGATGTTCGAGGGGATCGTGGCTGGAGAATTCACATGGCTACGCTCGTAAAAAGCGACACACTCAGTCGATCACGGCTCATACATACTGCAGCTCATGTCGCTTCGCGTATGACGTGGCCCATGTGCTTGATTAGTTCGACGAATGCTGCCGATTCTGCAAGCATCGTGTTGACCGCGTCGGTATCGGCTGCCTCATAGTCAACGCGCCGCTCTTCGGTAAGGCCTGCCACCGGGGCCGACGCTGACGTTTTCGCCCATGACGACGCGTCACCATGACCGTTGCGCGCGGCGCTTGGCGGGGTCAGTCCTGCGGATAATTCGGGCGGCACCAACAGCCTCAAGTTGCGCGACGGACGGACCGCTAAGGGACGATTCGGCACGGGAATGTCGATAAGGCCTGCGATCACGCCAGGCAACCTGATGCGCATCGGTACGGTCACTGCGGACTCGGACACGGTCTGCGGCCTCGAACCGTTGTTTATGCTGCCTATGTTGCTTGTACTTGCCACAGGCAATGCGACGATGACTGAGTTGCTCATACGAGGACTCCTGGATTTGGCGCGGCAACCCACCTGTGCCGCTGTATCTTACATGGTAGCGCTCGTGTCCAAGTTATGCATGTGCCTCGCGAAACACGGGCAGACAGCACGAAGCTTGTGGCGCAACGCAAGCAATATGCAGTACGCACATTCGCTTACGCAGTTGCGCCTACGGGGTGATGGCTACGCGTTTGCGCTAGGCCGCTGACAATAAGCTTGTCTTCCACGCGTGAATCCGTAATGTCTGAATTCCGCTTTCCCGCCCTGATCGAATCCGACGACCTGCTGATGCGCCCGCCCGAAGTGGGCGACGCACACATGCTCTTCAACGAAATGCTCGGCGATCCTACTACCACGCGCGATCTGAGCTTCAAACGTCATACGCAGCTTGATGAGACGCTCGCGTTCATCGAAGAGTCGGCGGCAGGCTGGCGTAGTGGAACGCTGATACGATGGGTTCTGGAGCTCCGCGCGAGCGGTCGACTCACAGGCCTGATCGAGTTGCAACCCCATCCGCCGCGCGTCGAGGTCGGTTTCATTATCACCAGACGAGATGGCGCGCGGCGCCTGCGTGCCCCTCTCTATGCGCTACGCAAGCTGCTCCAGTGGACGCTCGCGCAGCCGCCAATTCTGCGCATCTATGCACACTGCGCTGTCGACGGTGACGCGCACAGCGCCATGGAAAGGCTCGGCTTCACGTTCGAAGGAAGGTTGACCAATTTCGAATGCCGGCCGAATCTCGGGCTGCCCGCTGCCGACAGCTACCTTTACGCGATGACGCGTTCACTGGACACACCGAAATACACTCCAGCGACGCTCTGGCTCCTTGAACACATGGCGCTCGACTATTGATAGGCGCTGCGGCTTAGGGAGGCGCAACAATGCCAAATTATGCGTCGCTCAAAGAGTACAGACTTGGTAGAGTTAGAATCGTGCTAGCCACGATGCTGCTGGCCCCTATGCGCCGCCGTTCATATTCGCCTCGCTCAACATGCCTTCAGAATCCCCTCAGCCACACTCGTCGCTCCACCCGCGCCGCTGTCTAAATTCTTGGCGCGCCACCTTTCAACGCATACATACGACAACGCCGTTTTCCAATCGGTCGCAAAGTCGAATACGCCAGATTTGTGTTTGGCTGAATTCAACATACGTCCGCTTGATGAGCGAACCAACGCGCTTGGCTGACCATAGCTCGGTATCAAAGCCATGCGCAGTTTTGGCCTTACGGCAAAGGCCGCGCCATTCGGTCAATTGCTGCGGCTCGAGTTCGGCTGGACGGCCCCTAGCACACAGCCCATCGCGCACAACTCCGCTTTCATCGAGCGGAGCTTTCGACTACACACCGTTTGTTGGCTTCTCAGCCAACAGCATCCAACCAGATCGCAAGCTCTTCGCCGTTGCATCGTCTAACAAACTAGACTGCCACAGCGCGTATCTCTAATCAACCCGCTAGCAGTCAAAACACGTCAGCCACCCGTTCTCATAAATCTCATTAACTTCTTTCCGCCTACATCAAGCGCGCGCGCGCATCAAGGAGAAACGACGCATGTTTCTTACGCTTTACTTTCCACTGGCAGCGTCGTTGTCCGTGAAGGATCAGCCGGACGACTTTCTCAACAAAGTCCGCGACGGTAATCTGCATTCCGCAGCCGCGCAGGCGAGCCGCTGGCTGGACATCTCGGGCCCCGCCGTGTCAGTCGAACTGCTGCGGCTGCACGCCGACATGCAGATGACGCTCGGCATCTGCGACGAGGCCGAGGAACACTATCGCCGTACGCAGAAAGCGATGCGCTCGCCGCGCCATGCGATCCGCGCGGCGTCGTGCCGAAACGCGGCCTGGCAAGCATTGTTTCGTCATCGGCTGGCGATGGCGCTGTCATGCTTCTCGCGGCTCGTCGACGAGCCGGAAATCGATGCGGGGCAGCAGGTCGAAGCGCGGCTTGGCATCGTCGGCACGCTGCACCAGCTCGGCCAATTGCGCCATTCGAGCGACGCGCTCGATGAACTCGCGGCCGCTACTTCGGACCCGTCGCTCGGTCACTGGTGCGAGATCGTCGCCACCTTGCGCTATGACATCGCTGTGCAGCGTGAATTACGCAGCGCGACGCAGTTCAGCGATCACGCGTACTGGCGGTCGGGTCTCGGCGATCATACGGTGCGCAGCGTGGGTGTTGCCGGCGGATTCGTGATGAAATCGGCGGGCGACGAGGCCGATCTTCACGAAGTAGTAGCATTGAATGTGCGTGCGCCGCTGTTACGTCAACGTGTCGAACATTTGCGGCATCTGCGCGCGATAGCGCGTGGCGAACGCGCAGCGCTCGACGGCATTACAGCACACCTAAACTGGGCACAGCACCACGGTTTCGGTGATTATCTGCGCACCACACGGCTCGAAGTCGTGCTTGCCGCGATCGCGTCCGAAGCGCCGCAGTTGGCCGAGATGATGCTTGAACCGCTGCATCGGATCGAGCATTCTGCGTCGGCTGGGCATCGGCAGATCGAGTACCTGTATGCGGTAGCGAAAACGCATCAGGAGCTCGGACGTAACCGAGAAGCCATGTTGTATTTCAGCCGTTACGCGCTGATCGTCGCGCAGTCCCTTCGCGACGATTCGCAGGCGCTCGTGTCATACGCGGGCAAGGCCGCACGGCAGGCGCCGCAACTCGACGATGTCGCCGCGCGCCTGCCGGCGCGTTACCGGCGCGCGTATCGGTACTTGCAGGAAAATCTAAGTAGGCGCGATCTTTCGGTGCGCGAGGTGGCGACGGAAATCGACGTGACCGAGCGCGCGTTGCAAAGCGCGTTCAAGAATTCGCTCGGCCTTTCGCCGACCGAGCTGATTCGGCAACTGCGGATGGAGCGCATCCGCGCGGATCTTCTCGACGATTCTTTCAGCAGCGACCGCACGGTGTTGGGCGCGGCCAAGAAATGGGGCGTGGAGAGTCGTTCGACGCTCGTGAGCGGTTATCGCGAGCAGTTTCACGAGGCGCCCTCAGACACGCTGAAGCGGTAATGCGTGTTGGAGCGCAGAAAGAGTAATCGTCTTACGAAGCTAAAATAGCTTATGCGGACGCCTCCCGGATAGCATGACGGAGAAGACAAGTGCAGGCGGCACGCCTATGAGATGAAGTCAAATCTGGTGTACGAAGGTTGATCGTGGCCGGTCGTCAGGCAGCGAGTTTCTGCTGATCCGGCGGATTGTCTTGCGCCGGCGCACCGTCCTTGAAGGGGATGCCCTTCAGGAGCAGTTCGATATGTTCGGCACCGTTGATGCGGCGCCAGGTTTTCTCGGCTTCCTCGATCAGCTTGAAGGCCAAGCCAAGGAAGGTCGCTCGTGACACACAATTTCGCGTGCGCGTCGTGCGGTGACGCACAGTCGCGAAGGTCGACTCAATCGCGTTCGTCGTGCGAATGTGCTGCCAGTGCTCGGCCGGGAAGTCGTAGAACGTCAACAGGGTGTCTCGATCTTTGGTGAGCACGCCGGCGGCCTTGGGTACTTGGCACCGTAGATCGTCACAAAGCGATCGAAGGCAGCAAAGGCATCTGCGCGGGTGGCCGCCATCCAAATCGCCTGCAGATCTGCCTTGGCGCGGCCGTGCTGGGATTTTGGCAAGGCGTTCAGGACATTGCCCATCTTGTGGAACCAGCAACGCTGGGCGCGCGTGGCTGGGAACACCTCCTCCAGGGCAGCCCAGAATCCCATGGCGCCATCGCCGACCGCCGCCAGCGGGCCAGCCTGCAGGCCGCGGGATTTCAGATCCAACAGTACTTCCGCCCACGATGCCTTCGATTCCCGATAGCCGTCACCGATCGCCACGCGCTCCTTCCTGCCGTCGGGCGTGACGCCGATGATCACCAGCAGGCATTGCCCGTCCGAGCCCTCGCTGCGCAGACCCGTGTGGATGCCGTCCACCCACCAATACACATAGCGCGCCGCCGACAGATCACGCTGATTCCAGCGTGCATGCTCGTCTGCCCACTGCGCCTTCAATCGGCTCACCACGTTGGCCGATAGCCCTTTGGCATCTTCGCCCAGCAGCACCGACAGCGCCTCGCTCATGTCGCCTGTCGAGATTCCCTTCAGATACAGCCAGGGCAGCGCCGCACTCACCCGTGGTGACTTCCTCACATATGGCGGCACGATCGCCGAGTTGAACTTCACGCCAGACCCGGACCGGTCGCGCACCTTGGGCACCTTCACGGCAATCGGTCCGGCACCCGTCAGCACCTCTCGCTCCGGGAGGTAGCCATTGCGAACCACGGCGCGCTGGCCGCTCAAGGTCTTGACGTTACTGAACTGCTCAAGCAGCTCTGCCAGCTCCACTTCAATCGCCTCCTGGATGACCCGCCGGGCCCCGCGCCTGATCAGCTCCTCGAGCCCAAGCCCGATTTCCGATAGACCGACTGCTTCTTTACATTTATCCTTGCTCATGGTGGAGTTTTCTTGTGTGCTGGTTTCCGATCTCGACAATCAGATTCTCAGCGGAAAGCTCCACCGCCCTCTACTCCGCGCCTCAAATTCCCCGCCCGTACACCACTTTCGACTTTAGCTCCACGCCTATTTTGTGCAGACCGTACAGCCTCCTGCCCCATATGGAATTCGTCCCATCCCAAATGATCAGCGACGCCTGTTTCAGATGTACTTTTAGCACCTTGGAAAACTTGCCCACCTGCTCTTTCTCGACGCTGCCTTCGAACGGTGGAAACAGTAGTTGGTGCGACTATGGCCGACAATCGACCGACAATGGTTCCAGTTGAAATGAAGCCGGGTGATGAACATTTTCCCTTTGGCGCCTAGGTATGCACACGCGTGGGGCGCTCGTTGAAGGCAGGCTCGCCGAGAAGAAAATCAATGACAGCAATCCCTGGTCGGAGTGCCGCAGCGGCCGTGTGGTTGATCGGTTCCCCGCCGGTAGCCATAGCGCGCCTTGTGGCGCTCGTAGATTTGCCCGATGCGCGCCTTCAGGCCCGCATGCCTATCGCCTGCTTAAGGACTTGGCCTGGTAATAGAACGTGCTACGTGACAGTCCTGCAACCTTCAGCAGCACTGCCAAATCGTAGTGTTGTCTCAGTTCAAGCACTAGCCGCGCCTTTTCTGTGTGGCAAGCAAGCTTCGATTGCAGTGGTCGCCAGAGCAGATTGCGGGTTGGCTTAAGCACCTGTACGCGGTCAACAAGGACTACAGGTGTCGCACGAGACCATCTATCGGAGCCTCTACACCGGGCCCGTAGTGCGCTTACTCAGTAGTCAGAAATATATGCGACAAAAATTGAACTTCCATAATCTGTCGAAATCCGACGTTTATGAAACGAGACGGACGAACCTTGGCGCATAACACCCTTGAGGAAATGCGCGTACTGGCCGTGCAACGGATGAGGGAGGGTGAGCATCCTGAGGACGTAGCCAAATCCTTTGGCATGCATCGTTCCTGGGCCTTCCGATGTCGCGCTATGACCATGGGGCGCGGCAAGGGCTTGCAGGCTTTGCGCTCAACCAAAGGTAGTGGCAGGCCACGCAAACTCACGAACAGCCAAGAAGCCCAGGTGTTTCGCTGGATCAATGGCAAGAATCCGACGCAATACGGTTTTGACTTTGGTTTGTGGACGCGCCAGATTGTTCAGTTGGTGGTGGAAGAAAAATTCGGAGTGGATCTGTCCTTGGCTAGCATCGGTGCGCTTCTGGCGCGCAGGGGACTGACGCCGCAAAAGCCACTGCAGTGCGCTTATCAACGCGATCCATTGGCCGTTGAGGCATGGCGCAAGGAGACCTTTCCTGCCATTGCGAAAGCGGCAAAGGCACAGAAGGCTGACATTTTCTTCTGGGACGAGTCAGGCTTTCGTGCCGACACCGTGCATGGCAAGACATGGGGTGCGCGTGGCAAGACCCCGGTGGTCGATCGGCCGGGGCAGCGCCAGAGCATCAGTGCCGCGTCGGCAGTCAACTCCAAGGGGGCCTTCTGGTTCGCCACCTACAAAGGCGGTCTGACTGGAGAGCTGTTCGTCGAACTCCTCAAGAAATTGATGCGCGGGCGAAAAAACAGCGTGCACATGGTGGTCGATGGACTGCCCGCACATAAGAAGGCATGCGTGAAGCGCTACGTTCAATCGACAAAGGGCAAGCTCACATTGCACTTCTTGCCTGGCTACTCGCCCGACCTCAATCCAGACGAGTTGGTGTGGAGTCATACCAAGCGCACAGGTGTGGCACGCAGGCCTCTTCGTAAAGGTGAGGACCTGCAACAAAAGGTCAACGAACAGCTTCAAACCGTGGCGGAAAATCCGGCGCTTGTACGCTCATTCTTCCGCCATCCTTCTGTCGCATATATTTCTGACTGCTGAGTAAAAGAGAGTTGCAGGAACACCTACGGCGTTCTCGAGCCATCTCACGGCCCTGGTCGTAGGTCAGCGTCTGGCGCAGCGGCGCGACCAGGGGTTGCAGCTTGGCGGTGAAGCCCGCCAAGGCCGAAGCAGCAGTAGCGACGGGCATCTTGACCAGCAGTACGGCGCGGCTCATGCGCTCGACCAGCACGCCCACGGCCGATTGGTTGCCCGCGCCCTTGATGAGGTCGCCCTCCCAGTGCCCTGGCATCAGCCGGTCCTTGACCTCGGGCCGGCGCACATGGATGCTGACCATGTCGGGAACCTGCCGCGCCGGTCAGTGCCACGCGAGCGCGGCAGGCACTTGGCGCAGCCTTGACGCAGGCAGGCGATAAGCTGGCAGCGCAGTTCACCTCGCGGATAGGCGTAAATGGCGTTGTAGATGGTTTCGTGGGACATTGGCAGTCGCGCGCTCGTCAGGGAAGGCGCGTTTGCGCGTAGCGGAGATTTCCTCGGGCGACCACTTCTGATCGAGGAGTGGCGCACCACGCCCCACAGCATACTGTCGGGAGGAAGCTTGGGGGATGGACGACTGGCCTAGCGCACGGCAGGCTTGTGCGCTCATTGCGCCATAGCGGCCACGGGCGGTGGTATTGCGGCGAAGCTCACGCACCAGTGTCGAAGGCGCGTGGTCTAGCCTGCGGGCCATACGATGTTCTTCCAAATCTCGATGCGCACGCGCTCTTCGGGTTGTAGTTGTTGGTACTTCGTTCTTGTCATTCACTGCACCTTACCGGATGGCAAGGTGTTGCACTTCAGATTTGAGTCCGCCCGGCTTCAAGCATCAGGATCAACTTGGCCCGACGCGCGTCGGTTGCCCGAATGGTTCGGCTCGCGTGACCGACAGTAACTGCGCACGCTTAGTCAGATTTCATTTCCCCAAGCACCCAATGAGTCTTTAAATCCGACATCTTGACGGCCTACCAGTGGCGGCGTTGGCGCAACAGAGCCAAGTTTTCCGCGAGCTGGGCTGTCACGGCCGCTGGTCGCCGCGCAGTCCTGTCTGGTTTAGTCTGTCCAGCCCAAGACTTCCCCTTCCCAGAAGCCAGTGCCTCAAGCTGCTGCAACGCCAGGTGAATCGGTGTGGAGGAGGTGTATGCCCCACGGCAGATAACGACGGACGCCTCGTCGACAGTAATCGCAGAGCCGTCTTGCATATCAAAGGTTTTGCCTCGTAATAAGGTCGCGAGCTCGTTAATACGAGCCTTCTTCTTAGCGTCTTGCTCCGCTTGTTGCCGTTGTAATAGGCCGGCCTCAGCCTGCACTTTTGAGACGAACGTGAAATCTACCTCCTTGGTCAGTAAAACACTCAAATAAGCAAATAGCTCTCTGCCACGCAGCTTTCCGAGGGGGTGCTTAGAGACGGCGACAACATCCGACAGCCGTTTGCCGGTGTCTCGCGCAACTTTCATGAGCTTGAAAATGCCAGTGATCGCGAGTGCGTTGCTCTCGGCCAACCACGCCAAATCGGCGGGCACTGGTTTGCCGTTGATTATCTTGAACGCAAATCCCCGCGAGGATTGTTTCTTCGTAGAAGACTGCTTGTTTACACCTGGGTTAACGTCTGTCACCGATGTGAGGTGAGTACAGTAAGTCCCTGAGCGAGTAGGCTCATTTTTTTTTGGCCCATCACATCTTGCGGCAAGCGCACTTGCTTCTTTGGTGGTCCGAAGAATTCCCAACGCTACCAATAGTTTTGGTGTGAAACGAATCCTTCCAATGTTTTGGAGCTTCAACCTGGTACGCAACTGCTTCTCGCGCTCGATAAGGCCCTGCCCTTCTAGGGTCGACAAGGCGCGATAAATGGTGGCTTCGCTTACTCCAACATGGCGGGCCAGCGTTTCCTTTTTTACGAATGCCAACTGATGCGTGCATTTGTCACTGAGCGAAAAGCGAATCAACGCTGCTAATACCTGACGCGTCGTTATTGACAGATCAACAAAGAACCGGGATTCATAGGCGAGCGCGATAGCCTTCATGATTCGCGCTGGAAGGAAATCAGGATCCTCGAAGCTATTAGAAGCTTCGCTATTAACTGGATCTGGTTCTGTCGGCGATGCAAGCCCCCTAGCCGCAGAGTGCCCTTCAAATTGTGTTGTATATTTTTTTGCGACAACAAGCTCTCCGCCGACAGGAATATGGGTCGTCATCGTTCGCCTCATTTGGCTTTGTTTGTGAAGAGCATTGACACCACGACCCGACCTTCCTACACTTCAATTTCGTGACTAAGATTGGAAGTACTGCCCGAGTCAGTGCATCATCGAGAAAGCTGGAGTTGCCGCTCCGGCTTTTTCTTTTGTTTTTGATTTAGAGTCTCATTGCCGATCCTATTCGTTGGAAAGGCACAAAAAAGCAAATGCCCCAAGGCTGTTGGGGCATTTGCTTTAGTGCTCTGAATTTTGAGGGAGTTTTAACCGGTTAAATTTAGTGGGGTGGTCACGCTGATGCACCCCATTTGGCCGGTTAAATGCCGAGCGACTATTCATACCAGCGGCATAGCCTAACCAGTTAAACCCGTGTAGGGAATTAGACGTGCGGATGTGCGCAACAGAAGTATTCGACACGACAATGTACGTTTCTAGCGACTTTTAGACGCGTGAAGGCGTTCAAGAAACACTTTCGTGATGTCGGCTGCACCGCTGTTGATCACGTCCACTGCCGCCTCCAGGATCTTCAGCAATTCCTCTTTGGCTTTACCCGGTAACGCTGCGGAAGGCTGCAGTTTCAATTCGATGCCACCATTGCCGTACTCGCGAAGGGATCCCAACTGTGCTGCGCCGCGTTTGATTGCCTTGTTGGTCATGGCCGCTTTGCGCAGCCGCTTATCGCCAGGGCGTACATATTGCCGGACAAGGGCCTCAATGCCTCGACGCGACACATTGCCCTCGATAACCTTGTTCACCAGCGACAGCAGTTGCTCTTCGTTCAACGTCGACATGTCCCCGATCTGGCGGGCAAGTTCAGCAGCCACCGAGTAGGGGAACGCATCGCTGTGCTCAGCCATCAGGTCGGTTACCTTGGCCGGGAACTTCCCATAAGAGAGCATCATGCTGATCGTGGGCTTGCTCCTTTCGAGCCGTTCAGCCAACCAGTCCAGCGTGGCGTGACCTTGGCTGACCAGTTCAGCCCAACGCAGGCCTTGATCGATCTGCGAAATCGGCTCAGTGGAGTCCGTCCGCTCAAAAGAAACAGCATAGAACTCCTTCGGATCATTCGGGTCGACCGCGCGTTCTAGTGCCCAAAGCTGATTCCATCCCAGCTTCTGCCCACTCTTCCAACGAGTCTCCCCGTCGACCACGAACCAATAGCCTAGCTTAGCCGGGTTTTTCGTGACGATAATAGGCGACTCCTGACCGTTCTTTGACATCTGGAGGCTGAGTTCCTTAATGCGCGCAGAGGACCGATGAATGCGGGCATTCCAGGGGTGGGCATCGATCTTATCGATCGGCACCATGAAACCGGTGCTGGTGATATTAGCAACATCGGTAGCCGTCGCGGGTGCAACTGCTACTGGCGCGGCCGCTTCGTTACTGATCGACACACTGGCGACGGCGGGAGTCGACGTGGCGGTGGCCATCGCTAGCGCAGGGGCATCAGCGGAACGTCTTGGGAAGGAGGCAATTTTGAAGTCTCCGCCCGGCATGGGGGTTGCGAAGGAAACTTCACCGCCTGCTGCAGAGCCTTTTGCAACCGGCGGTGGCTGGAACGAATGCTTTCTCTCAGTCATTAGCTAGTAGTCCTCCTCGCATCGGGGCATTATCGAACAGTCTCGGGGTGTCCTCTCGGGCATGCTTCTTCGGCAATGTTCATCACGAACTTGCAAACACCCCGAATTGCTTCGTGCTGACTTTCCAGTGAGCGATTCCGGGCCTCGAACGTGAACGGCAATACTTCCTCAAGCTCGTGGCCGTTATCGTGTATGAGCGATCGAGGGAACCGTTCCGATTCGGCGATATGTGGTGCGATCGGAACATTGTCGCCGAAAGAGCGTTGAAGGGCGCTCGTGATTCGTGTACTAGCAGTAGTGTTCGCCTTGAAGAAGTTGGGCACAGCAATAACCTGCGGAATTGATAGTTGCGATTCCGCAAGCGACGTCAGCTCGTTAGCGAGAAATCTCAGGGACTTCACAGTAAGAGCATCCAGGCGGACAGGGATGAGAAGTAAATCCGCGGCTACAAGGGATGCGCGTGAAACAACTGACGTCGACGGTGCGTTGTCAATGAGGATGATGTCGATATCCTTTAGATCGCTATCCGCGTGCGCCGCAATCCAATTGCGCAAGAACTGCTCGCGGTTGGGTTGCATAGCCAACCGGTAACCTAGCTCGCCCAGTGTGATGTCAGCAGGAACAAGTCTCGGCCCGTATTCACCATACGGCTTGACGACGATCTCGGACAGCGGAACCGTTAACTTTTCATCGCGTGTGGGGTACAAAGCATTCAAGAACGTATGCTTGACCAACCAATCACCGGACTTGCCTGGGTCGGGCACTTCATCAGGCTGAAATCCATTCATCACAGTGAGCGACGCCTGATCATCTAAGTCAACCGCAAGCATGTTGTAGCCTTGCAATGTGAGCTCCGCCGTAAGCTCGTTGGAAACCGTGCTCATGCCTACGCCTCCTTTGGGTACATACACGGCAACGACCAAAGGCCGCTTGAATTTGGCCTTCGCTCGTTGCCGCTTGGCTTTTGCAAGTTGGAGGACTTGCTCTAGCGAATACACAGGGCGCGTGGTGCTGCCGGCCGGAATCCGTTCAGGAACGATGCCATTCTCTTCGATCATCCGGCGGACCGTTGCCTCGCTCACGTCGAGCATAGGCACGATGTCAGCCAAGCGGTACTTATTTCTTTTGATTGGCACTTGGTAGTCCTGAAAGGGTTTTTTGGCAAAACTGCACGATTACCCCATCATAGCAAAAAAGGACACATGTGCATAACGATGGAGCGGTGATTTGGCTGATTTGCATGATTTACCGCGATTGCTCCGCCTTTTGAAGGTGTTGAAGCAATAGGCTTTACTCATGATCATCTTTGGACTTGTTATTCAGGCCGCCACCAATACCGCTGGAGAATTGCGTGTGCGTCCGGAAGTAGAGGAATGGTGGACGCGCAAGGTAACGGCTGAATTCTTCATCTGCTCCATGTCAAGCGACACGAAGAACTGGGCCGGTGCGACATCTAAAACTGGGCCGGTGACGACATGGTGAAGTAGTCCGCTGGCGACATCAGTGGTTTAGATTGTCGCCGTACCGCCGACGGCATTGGCGGACTGAATCAGTCCGGAGCGTCGCTTCTCTTTCAGTCGATAGCGTTCTCCCCGGATGGTGACGACATGGCTGTGGTGCAGCATGCGGTCCAGGATCGCAGTGGCAACTACAGCGTTACCGAACACGCCGCCTAGCGTTACATAACCGGTACTTCGCCACGCTCCCAGAAGTTCTCTCGGCAGTCGACGCCTGCTTCCAGCAATGGAAGAGACCAAACGAGGTACTGCGACGACTATGCTGCATTATTTAAGATGCTGTGTTTATATGCAGTTCCAGTCTTGTGAACCGGGACGTCGAGCATCCGGCATTGCGTACTTGGTTGAGCTATCGATAGTTCTTCACGCACGCAGCCGACTCGTAGTCGTACAATCTCATTGCTACGTAGTCGGACCTGAAAAATCAGTCTGAGGGCTCAGCGTGGCTGGAGGGTGGATGATTCTGGTCGCCCCCATCAGTTGACTGCGGCATGCGGGCAAAGTCGATTGGCTGCATCCCTGGCGGATCGAGCCATACCTGTGAGCAGAGTCAAGACGAAAAAAAGCCCGCGGATGCCCAGGCGGGCAATTGCTCGCAGCAGCCAACGGAGATTGAAACCTGCGGCACAGAGGATCGGATGGACGGCGTCACCGATTTCGCCCTTTAACCCATTTGATTACACACATCTCAGTCGTCAAGTTCACGGGCATACCGGAGACCGGCGGCGAAATCCACCACTCGCTGCAGGCCTTGCCAGATGGTCTTGACTCCGGGTTCGCCGTCTCCTTTGCGCGCCAGGAAGCCGCCGAGCATAGCGACCAAGCGCACGACCTCATTCAGACGCGGTGACGTCTTCGGCGGCTTCTTCTTGTTGAGAATGAATGCCGCGCGCCATTCATCGCGCTCGAACAACAGCCCTGCATCCAGGTCCGGGCAAGTTCGGCCCAGTCGCATCAACCGAGCGATGCGCCATGCCACCACCATGAACAGCGCCAAGGCACGCTCAAGCCGTGCCATCGATGCGAGTTGCAATGCCTCGACCCGACAGCCGTTCTTGAGCACATGAAAGAACAATTGTCGGGTAAAGGACTGGCGCGGTGCTCGGTGAACCCGGTCCGTTTCCAGCCCCTCCCATAAGAACTGATCGTGAGGTTTTCCCTCAAGCAGCTCACCCAGTGAGATTCATCGCAAGGGTTATGTGTCCTGTCGGTATGGCAGCCGCTTTCACGCGAACTTCTCCGCGCCAGATAACGGGCGCGTTTTCCAGTCCCAGTACAAGCCTAGGACTCCGTAGAGGTACTCGTTACTCCACCGTCGCCACCCAACGCTCCTCTTCTTGCGTCGCTTGCGCCTCGTTAGCAGAGTTCGGACTTTCATTTCCAGATAGTCGCGCACCTCACTGAAGGCGCGACTAGCGTTGCCGACCCGAAAGTAGTTGACCCATCCCGCCACCGCAGCATTGAGTTTCGCGATCAGTTTCACGGCAGGGGTCGAGCCTCCATGCCGGATGATGTCGCGGATCCTCGCCTTGATGGCTTGGCGAGCCTTCTTCTTGGGGGTCATCCGGAGGAAGTAGCCGTTCCCCTCTCGTTTTCGCACGCGACGCAGGTCGAACCCCAAGAACCCAAAGGCGTCCTCCTTCAATGTATCCACCACAACGGTCTTCTCGGTGTTCAGCTCGACGCCTAGCGGCACAAGCTGTTCCCGCAAACGCTGCAGGGCACGTTCAGCCCAGCCGCGTTTGGTGTGGTGGCCACTAACGGTGATGACGATGTCGTCAGCAAACCTGTGGTAGTTCACTGCCTCGTAAGGGCCCTGTGCCGTCTTACGGCGAATCTCGTCGAACATCCAGTCGATCTCATTCAAGTAGATGTTCGCGGCGAGTGGGCTGAATGGGCCACCTTGCGGCACCCCAACTTTGCCCGCTGCTTTGATAACCTGCTTGACCAAGTGCATGACCTGGGGATCCTGAATGCGCTTCGCGATCTTGCCCAACAGGGTCGAATGTTGGATTGTGTCAAAGTAGCGCGACAGATCCACATCAACCACCGTCGACATGCGCCGCAGCACACTGCGTCTGACTTCCGCCAGCGCGCGGTGTGGGGACCGCTTTGGTCTAAACCCGTAGGAGTTCGGGCAGAAGTCCGCCTCGAATACCGCTTCGAGGATTAGTTTCAGCGCACCCTGCACCACGCGGTCGCGGATGCAAGGAACCTGGAGAACGCGGACTTTGCCGTTACTTTTCGGGATCTCTACCTTGCGGTTCGGCTTGGGTTCATACCTGCCTGTCTTGAGGTCTGCCTGAATCTCCGCAAGAAAGACAGTGCGTCCGGATGCCTCGATGTCATTAAAGCTCAGACCATCGATTCCCGGTGCACCGCCGTTCCTCTTGGCGATACGGTAGGCCTCGTCTAGGGTTTCACTCTTCGCAATATGCACGAAGAGCCCCCAAAAGCGATGGGTCTTGTCAGACTTCGCCTTGCGATATATCCGCCTTCTCAGTTCCTGCAGACTACTGGATGCCTTTGTCATTTCATCCCTGCCTCACCTTGTTGAACGGAGTACTCACCGGTCCGGGCCCTTCCCTCCGGGCGCGTTTTGCTGCACGCCCATCGACAGTACTACGACCCGATCCGTCACCCTTGCACCTATGCCCGCATTTCCCACTCGCGGTTATAACGGACATCTCCTCGACGGGCTTTCTCCGCCGGGTGCCGAGGGCTTCTCCAGTTTCCACGTTATCCTTCACACCATGTCGCCGCTGATACCTCGCCGGTGAGAGCTGCCGCATCGGACTCGTTTCGGACAACTCTTGCTGCTTTCGCGCGTTATAGACCGTCTCAGCCACCGGGTTTTCGTGTGACGAGGCTACATCTGCGTTCACTGCACGTTGCAACCTGGTGCGTTGCATATACTCCTTTCTGAGCATACTGTCGGAGGGCTCCGTCATCTTGCTTTCGCGCCATGACGCCTCCCGAGCTACGAGGCTTGAGTCTTTTGCCTCGGTCGGACTTTCACCGACTGGACAACGTGTCATTATCTGGACACACCCACCTCCCAACGCGCGCGGTACCAGTCAATAAGCTGCGCCGCTGCGTCAAGGTCGTCCACCTCGCGATTACTCAGCAGTCGCCATTCAATCGGCTTGACGCCGGCCGGCGGGTCGACCTCCCGGGCGACGATACAAGTGGCACTCACCACGCCGCCTGCAGCATCAGGCAACGCAACACGTTGCGCCCACACCTGCTGCCGTACCGCGCGCGCTGGCTGAGCCTGACGGGCTGCCAGCGTAAAGTGAATCCTGCCCACTGGCTTGCCCGCAGTTACTTGGTCCCACAGCTTGCCGCCGCCAGGCAAGGTGCGATTGTGCTGCGAGCGCAGTAGCCAATCCGCCGGGTGGCCCAACTCCTTTGCCTTGACCATCAGCGCCATGATGTCCGACTCTCGGTCAGCCACATAGACGAGTCGCGTGGCAGGCAGTGCGGCCGCCTGTTCGGCGACCCGCTCATATCCTTCAGTCCAGCGGGTGCTTTCCTTGATGCCGGGGCGCACGCCATCCGCACCCTTGGGCTCGCGCGCCCACATGTAGGCGTCGAGCACGCCCAGCGGTTCGCGCGCTGGCGTTACCGCGTAAGTCGGGTGCAGATATAGCCCGCGTTGCGCCTCATACGACAGCGGTCCCAGGCCTGCGATGGCCTGGCCGTTAAAGTCCAGCTCCGTGGTGTCTTGGATGCATAGCACCACTTCGCAAGCTCGCATCCGCTCGGCTGAGCTCTGCCAATGGGGCGCCAGAATATCGCGCCAGTCCAATTCATCCTGAGCCAGGAAGCGGTACGCAGCAGCCGTTTCCGCCCAGCCGCCGCACGCACTCGGTATGCTTGCCGTCGGCTTCTCTGCGAGTCGCTCCGCTAGGGAAAGGCTGATTTAATCGACGAGAGTGTCGACGTTGAGCAGCTGTGAAGCGTTGATAGACTAAGGACGACCAGCGAGCTACGCCGATGCAACAAATCAGTTTTGCTAGTGCCGAGTATCTGGGAAAGAAGCGCGTTACGCGGCGCGAGAAATTTCTGGGTGAGATGGAGCAGGTGGTGCCCTGGGCTCGATTGCTGGAGGCACTGGAGCCGTACTACCCCAAGGGCAAACGAGGGCGCCCGCCCATTGGCCTGGAACGCATGCTGCGGCTGTACTTTGTGCAGCAGTGGTATGGCTTGTCCGACGAGGCCCTTGAAGATGCCGTCAGCGACAGCGCGGCCATCCGCAATTTTGTCGGTGTTGACTTGGGACATGAGGAAGCGCCGGACGCCACCACGGTGCTCAAGTTTCGCCGCCTGCTCGAGAAGCACAAGCTTACCGCCGTGCTGTTTGAGCAGATCAACGCCCACCTGCGCGAGCGAGGCCTGATGATGCGCGAGGGCACGATGGTGGACGCCACCATCATCAATGCGCCGACTTCGACAAAGAACCGAGACAAGGCGCGTGACCCTGAAATGCATCAAACGAAGAAGCGCAATCAGTGGTACCACGGCATGAAGGCGCATGTGGGTGCCGATGCTGAATCGGGCTTGGTGCACAGCACTCACTACACCGCGGCCAACGAGTCTGACGTGGCGCACACCCATGAGGTGCTGCATGGGCAAGAGGATGACGTCATTCTTGATGCGGGCTACACCGGCGTGCACAGGCGCGACGAGATCTTGAAGGCGCAAGCAGAGGGCGCCATCAAGGCGGATGTTCGGTGGTCGGTGGCTATGAAGCGCTCCAGGCTCAAGGGCATGACCGAAGGGCCGCTGAAGCAATTGACGCAGGCCTTGGAGAAGGTCAAGGCGCAAATTCGTGCCCGGGTTGAACATCCGTTTCATGTGGTGAAGAATCTGTTCAAGCACAAGAAGGCTCGCTACAGGGGATTGGCCAAAAACGGTGCGCAGTGCGACACCTTGTTTGCGCTGGCCAATCTGGTGATTGCAAAGAAAGCGTTGCTGCAATCAATGGACAATTCCGTCTGCAAGGCGGCATAAGGCGTGAAACCCGGGGCAAAAGCCCCAAAAAATGAAAATTTCCAACTGGCAAGCCGTCAAATCTGCTGTTGGTTGACAAAAAAAATCGGCATCACACTGGCAACGCTGCGCGCTGACGCTTTGTTCAGCGATTCCCTAGTCTTACTGTGTCACAAGAGAAGTCGTTTGTTTGGCCTCCGACAGCACGGACACATGGCGAGTCTACCAATCAAGAGAATGCTGAGTTGGTGGCGGATCGTGGTGATTGAATCAGCCACGTGTCGCTGGGCGCGCTGGGCTGCCCCGCGGGATGTAATCTGCGGAAAGCGCAGGCGTTTGGCGTGCAATGAAGTTTTTTTTGGCGCCGACTAAATCGCCGGTGGTAATACGTTCAGAGACCAGGAATCCATAGGCGGCTATGCTCAGCGCGGCATGGTGGTGAAAGCCCCGCCACCCTCGGCCTTCGTAATGGCCGAGACCCAACTCCTGCTTCAAGTCCTGGTAGTCGCGCTCGATGCGCCAACGCATGTGCGCCTGGGCGACCAATTCATCCAGCGCAATATCGGCCGGGAGGGTGGATAGGAAGTACTTCAATGGGTCAGTGTCCCCAGTGGGCCACTCGATTAGCAGCCACTGCTCGGGGCGCAGACGCGCCTTGCCACTATTACCGCCTGCGTGACGCACACGTACGGCGGCAAAGCGCCCACTGAGCGTTTCGTTTGAGCCTTCGCGCCAGCTAATCGTCTGGAATGCGGTAGGCGGCAGGGAATGCGCCAGTTCCTTGACGCTTATCGGCTGTCGATTGCGAGTGCGCCGCGGCATCACCGGCGGGCGGCCGATGCCGCTATATGGCTTCGGCGGCAACGGCTCCACCCCCGGTGGCCAGACCACGACCGCCGACGTGATACCCACCACATACCGCATGCCCAGATCACTCAGACGCTGGCGAAATGCGTTGTCCACCCCGTAGCCGGCATCCGCCAACACGCAATACTTTGGCGCGCCGGCGGCCAACAGCGATTCGAGCTGTTGCAGAGCAATCTCGGTCTTCGTTGTGAACCTCACCTCGTCGGGAATTCCAGCCTTCTCACGCCGCTCAGTATCTTCCGCCCATTCCCGCGGTAGATAGAGCTGGTAGGCTACAGGCACACTCGCCTGCTCACAGGCCAGAGACACACTGACCGCAACTTGGCAGTTGTCCTGCTTACCCAGCACCCCACAATACTGACGCGCGACCCCAACCGAATGTTTGCCCTTCTTTGGGAAGCCTGTGTCGTCAATGATCCAGAAGCCACCGGTCGAGAGATCCATCTTGGGCACTACCCACTGACTGACCCGGCGCAGCATCTCCTCATCGGACCAGTCGGCCTTGGCGACAAAGTGGTGCAGTGCCTGGTGCCGGGCGCTAGCGTGCAGCGGATCGACTCCAGCTGCCATCGGCTCCACACTCTTACGCGATAGCGGCAGCATCAGACCTGTGCAGTAGCCCTTGAGCCCAGCATGGCGGTCCGCATGCCCCAGTCCCGCCGCTAAATGTTCCATGTATTGCTCAAATCGCTCGCTCGCGCTCATCGCTCTTCATGAACTGTGCCAAGAAGTTTATAGTATGGCACATTTATGACACAGTAAGACTAGCAGCACCGCCCGCTTATTCAGGCGCTGGTCGCCCAAGTCAATGTCCTTGAATTCTGCCGCTGCCCAACTCGTTGCCTCTCGCTGCATGTGCCGTCCAAAATGCAAGAGTGAACGACAATCCGAAAGAGTTTACAACCCCACCCGCTATGTCATTGACCGTAAACGACTTTCTGCGGCGCACCAGCCGCCAGGAGTTGTGTGTAATGAGGTGGTCTTACCTGACGTTGGACATCGGCCCAATTGATGCCGTCCCAGGCCACGCCGGAAGGCGCACACGCTGGTGTTGCTGCGTCCATTTGCTTCCCCTCCGTTAAGATGGTTCTACCTACTCTCTTGTGACGAGAGACCATGAGGAAGTCTGCCCGCTTTCGCGTGGGATGATGTTGCAACCCCTATCCATCCGATTACAGGATGGCGTTCGCTTTGTCCTCAATCCTTCGCCCGCATTGCCATGGGCAAGCCTTGCGGCTTGCTGTCCCCGAGGGGAGCGATACGGGATTTCCACGTTCCGCTTGCGAAAGCATGTCGGGTTAGGCGCCTGCTGTCGATCGGGAAGCGTATGGGTCACGAGAGCGTATATTCAAGACGCTCTTCCCACCTCCATTGCCATTTTGGCTCAAGCGTAATAGCCACTTCCGCTTGTTTAGAATAACGACCTTTATCGCAGATTCACATGTGTTCGCCATGCCGACTGTCTAGCACTCATCCGGCGTGTGGCTGCCAGAAGGGTACGCCTCTCGCGATTGATACCCCGCATCTTGCGATGCTTCGTTACGTTGTCAGAGTCGCTCTTTATTCAGACTCCTAGACGCGCCCGGTGACACGGGCGGTTCCCTCATGTTGAAGCAGGAACAGCTCCTGCAAGCGACTTCATGTCGCAACGACCACCTTCTATCCGCCGGCGCTTGGCCGGCCTCATCCTGCATGCGCATTACGCCGGAATCATCAACCAGGAAACATGCCCCATCTAGATAAATCGGTTGCATCAGCAACCCAGGAGGAGAACGGGCATGTTCACCTCAGACCGTTTGTGCTTGCGTAGTTGACCTGACTGACCGTTACCTCCTTCCTGCAAAACTTTCAGGCGCCTACGCCGACTTCAGCCGTGCGCCTTCGGGAATCTCACCGTCTTTCAGGTAACGCCACAGCGCAATGGCGAGTCGCCGTGCGACTGCAACGATCGCGATGCGCCGGGCCCGCCGGTTTGGTCCCGTGCTCTGGGTGCGCTCGTTGAACCAGCGCGTGAGTGCACTGTCGGGCTGGTAGCGCAGCCAGCACCATGCCATCTCGACCAGTAACGCGCGCACGCGTCGGTTGCCCTGTTTGCTGATGCCCTGGTCGACCTGGCTCTCGCCGCTGTCGTAGGGCTGGGCCACCAGCCCCGTACAGGCACCCACCTCGCGCCGGTTGCTGAACTCCCTCCAGAACAATTCGAGCGCGAGGCGCGACGCGCCCACTTCGTCAATTCCTTTCAGGCGCGCCAGGTGTTCCGTTGCGGGCTGAATGAGAGTTGGCGTCGCGAGATATTTGGCATGAGACAGGGGCGGATGTCTCGCGCTTTTTGCACAAGAGATTCACTGCCGTAGAGCGCGAGACATGTTGGATCGCCTGGAAGCCGGTATCGGTGCGGCCCAAGCGAAGCGGCCCCGGTGGAAGCCGGGGCCGATGTTCAGAATGGATCGTCAGGCAGATCGCCGCCGTCGGGCTCTTGGAGATCGGGCGGCGGGCGGTAGCGACGGGCCTGTTCGCCATAGACGGTGTTGAACCACAGCCATAGGTCGTCGAGGATAAGCTGGATGACGAAGGCGGTTTCGTCGGAGAGTTTCGGATCGGCAGCGCCGGTGCTGCGAGTGAACATGTACATGATGGATTCGCGGATTGAGGCGTGCGGGGTTCTCATCGCATTTCCCCGATGGCCTGCTGCAGCAGTTCGTCAGGCAGATGGTTCAGCCCCTTGGGCACGGCCAGCTGCATGGCGGTGCGCAGGATGCGTCCGGCGTTGCGGGGCAAGCCACGCGAGGCTTGGCGCAACAGCTCGAGCCCGGTCTCTGAGAGCAGCGTGTGGTTGCAGCCGGCGGTCTTGAGTGCGTGCGAGATGAGCTGGGCGAAGCGGGCATGCTCGGTGACGGGTTGAAGTTGCGCGCGGGTCTGGATGCGGCTGTAAAGTGCGGCGTAGACGTTGCGTTCAAGCATTGAGGCCAGCTCCGGGTGGCCAACGAGCCAGACGGTGATGAGATGACGGGCGTCGAAGGCGAAGTTCAGGAATGAGGGGAAGTCGCGGAAAAACTCGGGAGGCAGGTTCTGCGCCTCATCGATTATCCATAGGGGCAGAACCTGTTTGCCATTAGCAAGTTCGGTGATGCGCGCCTTGATGTCGCGCCAGAGATCGGCGCGGCGATGGCTGGGTTCGAGCCCGAGCGAGCGGGCCAGTGACCGGTACAGGTCAACGCGGCCGAACTCGGTCTCGGCCAGGTAGATGGTCTGGTAGCGATGCGGGTTGAGGTTGCGCGTGAGATGGCGTAGTACGGCGGTCTTGCCTACGCCGGGCTCACCGGTCAAGAGGCCGATGCCAGGGCTGTCGAGCAGCCACTGGAAGCGTTCGGACAGACTGGCGAGCGCGCCGTCGTCCCACAGTTCGATACAGTCGGTGTCCAGCGGGGCGCAGCGCAGGCCGAAGTGTTGACGGTACATAGGTCAACCCTCCTGGCGGTAGTGATGTTGATGGGTGAGTTCGATGAGGTTGGGGCCGGGCACAGGGGCAGCGGTCGTGGGTTCAATTGGCGGCTTGCTGCGTCGTCGTCGGCTGTTGGCGACGGCATCGAGCGGGGTGGCGGCGCCCAGCGGTTGGCCGGCGCTGTTCTGGACGCGGAGCACGGTGCCGGCGTGGGGATCGACGACGAGCACGACCCGCTGGCCGCTGAGTTCGTAGGGGACCTCGAAGACGCGGCCATCGTACGAGACGGTGCCATCACGGCGCACATGGCGTTCGACGCGATGCAGGAACAGTTCATCGAGCTTCGGGGCAAGAGAGCCGAGTGCGCGGATGCGCGGCAGGTCCTGCTGGTAGCGCGCGAGCGGCGAGACATCCTTGCCCAGCGAGCTGTGGGGCTCGCGATGATAGACCTGCTCGACCCAGGCCCACAGCCGGGAGTTGAGGTCGGCCAGGTCGCGGATGTGGGTGGCATCGAGCTCCGCGAGGAACTGATCGCGCACGGTGCGGTGCCAGCGTTCGAGCTTGCCCTTACTCGTGGGCTGGTACGGCTGACAGTGCACCAGGCGAATGTCCAGGTCTGCGCAGATGGTCTGCAGGCTTGCGGCGCGATAGGCCGAACCGTTGTCGACGACGATCATGCGCGGGATACCCCGGCGCAGCAGTGCCTGCTTGAGAACGCCTTCGATCTCCAACGCCGTCTCGGACAGGCAGAATGCGCTGTGCGCAACCAGGCGCGAGGCATCATCGAACAGCGATACGAGATAGGTCTTGCGGCGTGCCCCGCCGAACGAGAACATTGGGCCATGCATGACATCGCCGTACCAGATGGAGCCGGCATACTCGGCCACGAAGCTGCGCTTCTCCTGGGGAACGACGGCGGGGCCGACGATGCGCGAGAGGCCGTGAACCTTGAGCAGGCGATGCACGGCGCAACGCGAGAGCGTTCCGCGCGCCACCACCCCGGCGGACTCGAGCAGCAGCCGGATCTGGCGTATGGAGCGTTGCGGGTTCTCGCGTTTGGCAGCCAGTACGGCGGCCTGCACGGCCTCGGGCAGCTTCGAGCGGCCGGTGTCGGCACGGGGCCGGCTGGCCAGGCCCGCGACACCCTCGCGCCGCCAGGCGTAGTACCAGGTCTGCAGGGTGCGCTCGCCGATGTGGCGGCGGCGCGAGCCGGGGATGGCGTACTCCTGAAGGGCGAGCTGACGCAGCAGCAGCTGCAGCTCGCCGCGCTCGAGCCGCTCACGGCTCACGATGGGACCGAGCACGGACAACCGGAACAGGGCCACGGGATCGATGTTGTTCATGAAGTCTACGTTGAAGTTGAACGAGACGTCATGAAACGACCAATATCGGGCCGGCGGCAGTGGGCAGACTGTGTGGGGTGCCCGTTACCGTGCCGGAAGGGGTGTCGCGCGCAGTGTTGCCATCATGCGATCACGGGACATCAAGGCCGTCCAGGTCGAGCCAGGCCATCGCTTGGCATAGCGGCATGAGGGCGAGGCAGGCGCACCAAAATGCGGCGGTATCGGCGGTGCGGCCCAGTTCTGGGAAGCGGCTTCGCAGGGCAAAGGCAAAGTTGTCACTGCGACGCAGGAGCCAGCCCCACCAGCGCCGGACGGTGCGGCGATCGACGCCGGCCACGGCGGCGGTGAAGCGCAGCGACATCCCGACGAAGATCAGGGCAAACACGAGCTGCTGCAGCGCCCAGCCGTACCAGCGCAGCGGACAGATGCACAGCGGCAAGCGAGAACAGGTACGCCGGCAAGCGGCACAACAATAGCGTGGCACGGGCACGGAATTGAGGGTACCGCCCTCACTGCGATCAGCCTTGCGTGCATAGAAGCCGTGTGCCCACAGGCAGGTGCGACCGCAATGTGGGCAGCGGCCGGGATGATAGGACTTAGGCGTGGTGACGATGGCGCGAAGATGCTGTTCGAGCGAGACAAAGGCATGTACGATCCGAAGCATAGGCCGGGCTGTTCTGTGTTCGTGGAGGGTGTGGTAACCGTCTCACGATAGCAGAGGAGTACCGGCCTATCTCATGCCCGCGGCGTCTCGCGATGTTCGCGGGGATGTTCGTGAAATCGTTCTCAACGTACGCGAGACAAACTCACCCTGTTGGACCTCAAATTGAGCGCGACGTAACACCAGGTCATCGCGTCGCTGGCGCGCGGGTGCGGGCAGGCTTGCCTGCCGCGTCTTCTCCAGCGCCGCGAGTTGCTGCTGCGCCAGCGCCAGCCGTTCGCACTCGCGCAGCAGCCGCTCGCGCATTTCGGGCGGCAACGGCGCGCCGTCGTGACACTTCACCTCATCACGGGCGAGCCGGCCGGCGAAGTGCTTGTGATCCACCTCATCCCAGCAGCCGAGCGTGGCCAGTAGTTTGCGCATGCGGTCGCAGTGTTGCAGCACTTCCTTCTGCAGTTGCCCGCGATCGCGCATCAGGTGCCGCGACGCTTCGTCCTGCGATGATGGCACGTGCACCACGTGCATGCGGTCGCGCTCGCCGCGTAGCCATGCGCGCAGGTTGATCACGAGCTTGATGGCATCGAGCCGGTCGGTCTTCGCGCGCCGCTTGTGGCGTTCGACCGGAATGCTGGCCGGATCGATGACGTAGCACTCGATGCCGCGCGCCTGAAGCGCGCGACAGATCCAAAACCCGTCCTGGCCGGCCTCGTAGCTTACGACGACGCGCACACCTGCTGGCAGCGACCACTTCTCTTTGTGCTGTTCGATCAGGTCCAGCACCGCCTGCAGACGCGCTGAGGCTTGCGGCTGCGCGACGGTATGTACCGCAGGCTGCTCGCGGTGCCCGTCGTGTAACGCGACTTTCCACTTCGCGGCCGCCAGTTCGAGCGACACCGCCAACACCCGCTCCTCGATACCCGTGTATGCCTGATCTGTACGCATGATGCTCTCCTGTGAGCCAAGCACGACACGCTGATTTTAAGCATCGGCGCTTGTCGACGGCCCCTGTCTCATAGGATCTAGGCGCTAGCGCGCCGCTAAGGCCACAGGGCCAATCCGAGCTGGCGATGAGGCCGCCGTGCCCCGCCAAATCGGCACGGTGGCTTCAAACAACAGCCCAGCACAACCATCCAATCCAGCAACAGCCAGTACGGGGTCTCGGGGCGAAGCCCTGAGTGTCTGCGACGGGCGCGAAGCGACCTAGCGGACCAGGATCGGATAGCTATCGTGAGATAGCTATCTGGCATCCTGCCCTCTACCGTTCTGTAGTCCGTGCCGGAAATCGTTGGCAGATCGCTGGCGGGCTGTAGGCAGAACCATGGCTGACCAATGGTCGAGTTCTGGCGCCTTTATTCTGTCTGCGCCGCACTTCACATCTGGTACGGAGGTATTGGACTTATGGAATGGACTGACGCGCGTTGAGCAAGGTCATTTGTTCATGTACATTTACGCTCAACATACGTAACAATCGAGCGTGGTATGAACAACATCGACGCAACGAAGTCAGGGCAGCTAGTGCAATGTTCCATTCTGTTTGGAACTTAAGCGGCGGTTGGCACGAATGACCTTCTGTAGGATGTCGCGGCGCTCTTGGTCCAGATGAACGGCTTGGGGTTGGTGTTGTGGTGAGCGATGTACTCGTTGATGGCGTCGACCAGTTCCGGCACGCTGGTGAATACGCCGCGGCGAAGTCGCTCGGTTGTGATGTCACGAAAGAACCGCTCGACCATGTTCAGCCATGATGCGGAGGTGGGCGTGAAGTGCATGTTGAATCGCGGATGCTTGGCCAGCCAGTCCTGCACCGCAGGATGCTTGTGGGTGGCGTAGTTGTCTGCGATCAGATGCAGCGTTTTGTCCTTGGGCGTCTCGCGGTCGATCTTGCGCAGGAACTTCAGCCACTCGGTATGGCGGTGGCGCTGCTGGCACTGGGCGATGACCTGGCCATCGAGCACGTTGAGCGCGGCAAACAGCGTGGTCGTGCCGTTGCGCTTGTAGTCGTGCGTCATGATGGCCGCACGCCCCTTCTTCAACGGCAAGCCGGGCTGCGTGCGATCCAGCGCCTGCACCTGGCTCTTCTCATCGCAGCACAGCACCAGCGCGTGCTCGGGTGGCGACATGTAGAGGCCGACGATGTCTTCGAGCTTCTCGACGAACTTCGGATCGCGCGACACCTTGAAGCCGCGCACGATGTGCGGCTTCAACCCGTGGGCGTGCCAATGGCGCATGACGGTGCTGGCGCTCACGCCCAATTCGGCGGCCATCTTGCGCGTGCTCCAGTGCGTGGCCGCAACGGGCTTGGTTTGAGTGGTCAGCTCCACCAGCCGCGCCGTGTCCACCTTCACCGGCGGCGCACCGCGCGGCAAGTCGCGTTCGATACCGGCCAGCCCCGATTGCGCATACCGCTCACGCCAACGCGAGACCTGCACGCGTCCGACTCCCAACTGCTCGGCGATGTCCTTGTTCTGCATTCCGTTGGCGGCCAGCAGCACAATGCGCGCGCGCTGCGCCAGCCTCACGCTCGTGAGCTTCGACCGAACCAGCCTCGTCAAATTGGTTCGCTCCTCGTCGGTCAACATGATCTCGGGGCAACTCGCACTCACTCTCTCCACGCTGTGTCGCAGTGTGGGCATTGGAGACGCCGAATTCATATAAGTTCCACCAAGAACAGAACGCTACACTAGGCGAGTTGGGACAACGCGAGGTCGACCTGGGCAAAGCCCCCCGAGCTGGCAGCAAGCTGCGTGTCGAATTCGACATCCGCCAGACCATGGCCAACTGGGTCGGTGTGGACCTCACGCGCATCAATGGGTTGGGCGCGACCGCGGTCCTGAAGGTTCTCAGCGAGATCGGTCCAGACCTGAGCCGCTTCGCCAACGTCAAGCACTTCTGCTCGTGGCTGGGCCTGTGCCGTCCGATGCTCCGGGCAACTTGCGCTCGATATCCCGCAGGAGCCGGCCGAGAATGGTGCGCTGGCGTTTGAGCACCCGACGCAGACGCTTGAACTGTTTGGCGTGTGCGTAGCCGCCCGCACTCCGGCGCAGCTTCTTGCCCTCACGCTCAAAGGTCTGCTTCAGGTCATAGCGTTATACACATCTCAGCGCACACGGCGGCCCCCAACGAAGCGTATGCCTTCAATGACTCGCGAGATTCGCTTGTAAACCTTGTTGAGATCGCGTTTACTTTCTGGCTTTGGGTACGCGCGTGGCAAAGGCAGCAAAGCAGTGGATCGAGCAGGAGTTTGCGGGGCTGAATCTTGGCGATGCCCGCCTCAACAGAAGGGCGAAGAAATTGATAGAACGACTTGCGGCCAAACCGAAGGCCAGTATCCCAGAGGCGTGCGATAGCTGGAGCGAGACGTGCGCGGCCTACCGTTTTTTGCGCAATACGGATGTGGCCTGGGACGCCATACTGGAACCGCATTGGGCGAGCACGCAGGAACGCATGCGCAGCCAGTCGGTCGTGCTGTGCATTCAGGACACAACCGAACTGGATTTCAATGCTCAGGACATCGACGGACTGGGACCATTGAACTATGAAGCGCGGCGCGGCCTGTATCTGCACCCGACTTATGCGGTGACGACTGAACGGGAACCGCTGGGCGTGCTCGACGCGTGGATGTGGGCACGTGAAGAGCGCGGTGCCGACGGTGTGCGCCCCGGCCAGAAAGAAAGCACCCGCTGGGTTGAAGGGTACGAGCGCGTGGCTGAAATGGCGCTCGACATGCCGGGCACGCGGCTGGTGTACGTGGCCGACCGCGAGGCGGACATGGTGGAGATGATGCGCCGAGCCGACGAATTGGGCACGCCGGCGGACTGGCTGGTGCGCGCCAAACATGACCGCTGCCTGACAGCGAGGGCGTCAGGTTGTGGGCCAGCACCACGAGCACGGAGCCCTTGGGTGAGATCACCTTCGTGAGCGGCGCGCGCGAGGGCCAGAAGAGCCGCACCGTGCGCCAGCAACTGTGGGCCCGCGAGGTCGAGGTCGAGATCGCGGATGGCAGACGGGGCAAGATCAAGGTTCACTGCGTGATCGCGCGTGAAGTGGGCGCGCCGGCAGGCGTCAAGCCGATTGAGTGGCGCTTGCTGACCAACCGCGTGGTCGCGACGCAAGAACAAGCTGTCGAACTGATCAATTGGTACCGGGCGCGCTGGGAAATCGGTGTGTCCAGATAATGACACGTTGTCCAGTCGGTGAAAGTCCGACCGAGGCAAAAGACTCAAGCCTCGTAGCTCGGGAGGCGTCATGGCGCGAAAGCAAGATGACGGAGCCCTCCGACAGTATGCTCAGAAAGGAGTATATGCAACGCACCAGGTTGCAACGTGCAGTGAACGCAGATGTAGCCTCGTCACACGAAAACCCGGTGGCTGAGACGGTCTATAACGCGCGAAAGCAGCAAGAGTTGTCCGAAACGAGTCCGATGCGGCAGCTCTCACCGGCGGGGTATCAGCGGCGACATGGTGTGAAGGATAACGTGGAAACTGGAGAAGCCCTCGGCACCCGGCGGAGAAAGCCCGTCGAGGAGATGTCCGTTATAACCGCGAGTGGGAAATGCGGGCATAGGTGCAAGGGTGACGGATCGGGTCGTAGTACTGTCGATGGGCGTGCAGCAAACGCGCCCGGAGGGAAGGGCCCGGACCGGTGAGTACTCCGTTCAACAAGGTGAGGCAGGGATGAAATGACAAAGGCATCCAGTAGTCTGCAGGAACTGAGAAGGCGGATATATCGCAAGGCGAAGTCTGACAAGACCCATCGCTTTTGGGGGCTCTTCGTGCATATTGCGAAGAGTGAAACCCTAGACGAGGCCTACCGTATCGCCAAGAGGAACGGCGGTGCACCGGGAATCGATGGTCTGAGCTTTAATGACATCGAGGCATCCGGACGCACTGTCTTTCTTGCGGAGATTCAGGCAGACCTCAAGACAGGCAGGTATGAACCCAAGCCGAACCGCAAGGTAGAGATCCCAAAAAGTAACGGCAAAGTCCGCGTTCTCCAGGTTCCTTGCATCCGCGACCGCGTGGTGCAGGGTGCGCTGAAACTAATCCTCGAAGCGGTATTCGAGGCGGACTTCTGCCCGAACTCCTACGGGTTTAGACCAAAGCGGTCCCCACACCGCGCGCTGGCGGAAGTCAGACGCAGTGTGCTGCGGCGCATGTCGACGGTGGTTGATGTGGATCTGTCGCGCTACTTTGACACAATCCAACATTCGACCCTGTTGGGCAAGATCGCGAAGCGCATTCAGGATCCCCAGGTCATGCACTTGGTCAAGCAGGTTATCAAAGCAGCGGGCAAAGTTGGGGTGCCGCAAGGTGGCCCATTCAGCCCACTCGCCGCGAACATCTACTTGAATGAGATCGACTGGATGTTCGACGAGATTCGCCGTAAGACGGCACAGGGCCCTTACGAGGCAGTGAACTACCACAGGTTTGCTGACGACATCGTCATCACCGTTAGTGGCCACCACACCAAACGCGGCTGGGCTGAACGTGCCCTGCAGCGTTTGCGGGAACAGCTTGTGCCGCTAGGCGTCGAGCTGAACACCGAGAAGACCGTTGTGGTGGATACATTGAAGGAGGACGCCTTTGGGTTCTTGGGGTTCGACCTGCGTCGCGTGCGAAAACGAGAGGGGAACGGCTACTTCCTCCGGATGACCCCCAAGAAGAAGGCTCGCCAAGCCATCAAGGCGAGGATCCGCGACATCATCCGGCATGGAGGCTCGACCCCTGCCGTGAAACTGATCGCGAAACTCAATGCTGCGGTGGCGGGATGGGTCAACTACTTTCGGGTCGGCAACGCTAGTCGCGCCTTCAGTGAGGTGCGCGACTATCTGGAAATGAAAGTCCGAACTCTGCTAACGAGGCGCAAGCGACGCAAGAAGAGGAGCGTTGGGTGGCGACGGTGGAGTAACGAGTACCTCTACGGAGTCCTAGGCTTGTACTGGGACTGGAAAACGCGCCCGTTATCTGGCGCGGAGAAGTTCGCGTGAAAGCGGCTGCCATACCGACAGGACACATAACCCTTGCGATGAATCTCACAGGGTGAGCTGCTTGAGGGAAAACCTCACGATCAGTTCTTATGGGGAGGGGCTGGAAACGGACCGGGTTCACCGAGCACCGCGCCAGTCCTTTACCCGACAATTGTTCTTTCATGTGCTCAAGAACGGCTGTCGGGTCGAGGCATTGCAACTCGCATCGATGGCACGGCTTGAGCGTGCCTTGGCGCTGTTCATGGTGGTGGCATGGCGCATCGCTCGGTTGATGCGACTGGGCCGAACTTGCCCGGACCTGGATGCAGGGCTGTTGTTCGAGCGCGATGAATGGCGCGCGGCATTCATTCTCAACAAGAAGAAGCCGCCGAAGACGTCACCGCGTCTGAATGAGGTCGTGCGCTTGGTCGCTATGCTCGGCGGCTTCCTGGCGCGCAAAGGAGACGGCGAACCCGGAGTCAAGACCATCTGGCAAGGCCTGCAGCGAGTGGTGGATTTCGCCGCAGGCCTCCGGTACGCCCGTGAACTTGACGACTGAGATGTGTGTAATCAAATGGCCTTACTGTCCGCCAATACGCCCAATCTCTCTTGGCAAAACGGGAGGCGTCCATATAAATATTCTGCAAAATTAGTTGAAGCAAATTTGCTCCCGGCGGCTCGGAAACGGTTAGCTGGCGGGACCAGCAGGAACAAATTTATGCAAACCAACGAGCGCATTTCGCTCACACAACTAAAGAATGAAAGGGACTTCCCCGTCCCGAGGCTGCTGCGGAAGCCGCGAATCGGCATCAACGTGCCATGATGAGGTTTCGGCCTTCATCAACACCAGCAAGAGGGGAAGTCCATGCCTATTGTCACCGTTGGAATTGACCTCGCCAAGAACATCTATGTCGTGAATGGTCTGGAACAGGAACCGGCGCATCAGTCGGCGAAACCACCAATACACCGTTTGCCAGGCCGGGAAATCCTTGGGCAACATGCACCGGCCGCAGCCAGCACCAGGTATCGCAAGGCGTTGATGACCTCGCGAAGATCTCCCTTCCTGCGTCGCCCTCGCTGGGCGGGCTTGGGCAGCAGAGCTTCTATTGCCGCCCACTCCACCTCCGTCAGAGAACACGAACGGTCCTCTGCGGCAATACTTTCCAAAGGGCAAAGACCTGTCTCGGTGGAGCGCTCAAGAGATACAGGCCGTTGCGAATGCACTGAATACCAGGCCCCGGAAAATGCTTGATTGGAAGACACCCGTTGAAGCCCTGGACGAATACTTAAAATCTGTTCAACAATCTGGTGTTGCGACGACCGGTTGAATCCGCCCTAGCAGCCTGAACCCAAGCGCGCAGCAGACAGATGCAGTTACCTAACACAGCGCCACAACGACAATGAATACGAATGGCTGCGTGATGCCCACGATGCCGTGGATCGCCAGCAGATTAAGCTGTTCACGTTCCTCGTCGGCCAGCAGGAACTACTCGCTCAAGAACCTATCTGCAGGGAAGACGCAGATCGTCGCGCCGTTGATGGTCGAGGAATTGCCCTTTTATGGCATCCGGAACGCTTCAGTTCGGAGTGGTGAATACTGTTCGGCTGAACGAGGCCTTGGGCTTGCCGAAAAGGATGCTGCACATGGCGCTCATCGAGAAAGCCGAGCAGCGACGCTATTGCGAAGTCTCCGCTACTGCCGCTGTTGCATGGGACGCGGCTACCACTGCCTCTTGCATCAAATGGAGAGCACGACTCGATGTCCTGCTCATCGTTACTCCATGCACTCTGCACCTTCTGCGGTGCGGGCACGCAACACCGTTTTGCTTGAATGTGCAACTTATCGAGGCACCATATCGTTGCGCGCATTGCCGGGCCCGCTAGGGTGGGCAGAGGTGCCGACCTGGCGGTGTTCGGCCCATGAGCCGAAGTACCGCAAGGCGTTGATGCGGTCTGGCATGGGATGCAAAAGCCTTGGCCAGGCATCTCCAGGCACGGCTTCATCTGAATACCGCGATCCCAGGCATCCGTCGTAGGGCGTTGGCCAGGGTTGTCGTTGCGTTCGTGTTCCTGCCTCCGATCGCCGTCGCCAGATAAGCGTCGGCGCAGCGTTTCAGGGCAGTGTTTGTGCGTTGCACGCGCTCGATTGACGCTTCGCGACCCTCTGTCGGTGACAATTTCAGTTCGTTTGGCGTAAGTCCTTGATTTTTTAGGCTCGTCGGCGGAATCTGTGGGTGAAAGCGGATGTGCGGCTAGCCGAGTGAAGCCCGATTCAGGTACTGATAGAGCTTGCGACAGGTTGCATCAAAGGAATTTTGTGCGGACTCGGAGATAACTGGCCAGATGAGAGGGCCGCCGTCTTCCTCGATGAGCTTGTCCAGGAGGGTTGCCACAGGGAGGGTAAGGAGATCGGGATCTTCATGGCGTCGTCGGATCATTTCGCCACCGAGCATCCAGATGTGATCGCGGTGCCGAAGCAATGTCATGCGTGCGTATCCCAAGGTTGGGAGATGCTCAAGGAAAGGCGTGAGTATTGCTACGATTTCCTCTCCAGTCGAGATATCTTCGTCATCGACTCGCCACGAAGCCGGCCAGTTATGCAGGTCTGGAATGTACTGGGTGGGCGTTTGCTGTTCGGTGACAATGGCAGCTTTGCCCTTGCCGGTTTTGAGCTTGCTAACCATGTTGCTGACTCGTCTGCTTAACGCTTGTCATCACTAGTGTCCGGTTAAATTTCGAACAAATTCAATTGGTTAGCGGCGTCGGGAACTTCTGACAGTGAAGAGTCGGGCTGAAAGGCCTGTGAAATAGGGGTTTTCTCGAAAACCGAGACGGACAAAATCTGTAGCAAAGTGTAAAGCGAGGCATTGAGTTGAAGCTCCTTCTTGACGATGGCGATGAGCACGTAGATGGACACGGCGCACCAGATTTGCGTCTTCACCGCGTTCTCGCTCGTGCCGAGGAATTTCTTGATACGCAGATAGAGGTGGCACCGTTTGTTCGGACAGGGATCCGGAGTTTTTAAGTGGAAGCGCTGGGGCAGTCAGGCTGCCGATTTGATCGCTGGCAGCGTGGCGAAGTATGCCTCATCCGGGGTCTGGTCCGCCAGACTGGAATGGGGCCGTCGTTGGTTGTACCAGGTTAGGTAGTTAGCGATAGAGCGGCGCGCATGGCTGACCGAGTCGTAGGCTTTCAGGTAGACCTCCTCGTATTTGACGCTGCGCCAAAGGCGTTCGACGAACACGTTATCGCGCCAACTGCCCTTGCCGTCCATCGACAGTTGGATGCCGCGGTCCAGCACGGCGTCTGTGAACTCCGTGGCGGTGAACTGGCTGCCCTGGTCGGTGTTGACGATCTCCGGCGCGCCGTACTTGGCAAAGGCCTCCTCGATTGCCTCGACGGCATGACAGCTCTCCAGCGTGATCGCCACCCGGTAGGCCAGCACCCGGCGGCTGGCCCAGTCCACCACTGCCGTCAGGTACACAAAGCCCCGTGCCATCGGAATGTAGGTCGTGTCCAGAGCCCACACCTGGTTGGCCCGGTCGATCTTCCGGTCGCGCAGCAGGTACGGCCAGATCTTGTGCGCCGCGTGCTTGCGGCTCGTGTTCGGCCGGCGATACAGCGCCTCAATGCCCATGCGCTTCATCAGCGTGCCCACGTGCCGGCGACCGACCTGGATGCCTTCCCGGCGCAGCAGGCGAGCCAGCATGCGAGCCCCCGCGAAGGGATGCTCCAGATGCAGTTCGTCGATGCGGCGCATCAGCTTCAGATCTGCCTCGCTGACCGGTTGCGGCTGGTAGTACGCGCTGGACCGGGCGATGCCCACCAGCTTGACCTGCCGGCTCACCGGCAGCGCGTGCTCGCGGTCGATCATCGCTTTGCGCTCAGCAGGCCGGCCTTGCTGAGCGCGCCGGACAAAAAATCGTTCTCCAGCGCCAACTGGCCGATCTTGGCGTGCAGCACCTTCAAATCCACCGGCGGCTCGCCCCCACTTTCCTTGCCACCGCCGAACAGGTCCGCGGCATGCTCCACCAACTGCTGCTTCCACGCTGTGATCTGGCTGGGGTGCACGTCGTACTGCTGGGCCAGCTCCGCCAGCGTCTTTTCGCCCTTGAGGGCCGCCAGGGCTACCTTCGCCTTCAACCCCGCCGAGTGGGTTCGCCTGCTTCGTTTCGTCATCTTCTGAGGTCCTTTCTGCCCGCCATTATGGCCGGCTCAGACCCCAGCTCTTCCATTTATCCGACTGTCCGAATTTCCGGCGCCACCTCTGATGCTGCTTGATCCATTTGAAAAACAATTCCACCTGCCAGCGGTTCTTGTACAGCGCGGCGATGGTGATAGGCGGCAGCGTTGTGTTGTTGGTCAGGAAGATCAAGGTCTTGCCGGACTCCGGGTCCTTGAAGCGGATGCGGCGCAAGTGCTCAGGATAGTCTTGTGCAGAGTAAAAGCCGTTCAGGGCGATGGTCTGATCGCAGATGACACCGGTGCTGCGGTCTGTTGCGGCAGAGTAGAAGCGGCGGGCATTCATGTTGCTCTTGGCCCGCGTGACGAAGAATGCGCCGCTTTGATGAACCAGGTAGAGCCGAGCGAAATCCAGATAGCCGCGATCCATCACGTAGAACGCGCCTGCCTCGATGGGCAGGAAGTCGAGTACGTTCACTTCGTGCAGTTTGCCGTCGGAAATGTGGATGAAGGCGGGAATGGCGCCGCGCAAATCGAGCAGCGTGTGCATCTTGATCGCTGCCTTGGTCTTGCGAAACGGCGCCCAGTCGAACAACGACAGGCACAGGTCGATGGTAGTGGCGTCCAGGGCGTAGATGGTTGCATCGAGATCGATATCCAGCGACTCGCTCGCATACAGCGCCCGAGCGCGCGTGATAAGGCGCATCGCCAGCTCGTGATAGATGCGCCAGTCCCGCAGGTTCAGCGCATCCGACAGCGTCGAGCGCGCCGGCACGTTCTTCAATCCCATGTGAAAGAGCTTGCTGCGGTTGGCCGCCAGGCAGACCTCTATGTCGCGCAGCGACTCGCGCCAGGTCAACTGGGCGAACGACATGATGCGGAACAGATCGGCGCAGCCCAAGGTGCGCACGCCCGCATCTCCGCGATGCTTCTCGATAATGCGACCGAAGGTCTTCCATGGCACGAATTCCATGACCTGCGCGAACAGCGTCTTGCCCACATTCATGGGTCGATCCTGGTCGTTGAAACCCGAAAGGATCGCAAATTTTCCGTTCGAAATTCAAATCGTGGACACCCATGGAATCCTCACAACCCGCGTCAGCATTGGCTTCCAAGCCAATGACCCTCAAATAAACCGGACACTAGTGGCTTGTCATCATTTTCCCGGCTTTGTCTATGAAGGTGCGCGGCTGTGCGAGGCAACCCAGTCCATCGAGATCGACGTTCGGCCGCGCAAGGGTTCGAAGCCGGTCTGCTCATGCTGCAACCAGCCTGCGCGGGGTTACGACTCACTCACGGAGCGCCGCTTCGAGTTTATTCCCGTCTGGGGTTTTGCAGTATTCCTGCTCTATACCATGCGGCGCGTCGACTGTCGTGACTGTGGCGTGAAGGTCGAAGCCCTGCCGTGGGCCAATGGCAAGCACACGCTCACCCGCGCTTACATGATCTTCCTGGCGCAGTGGGCACGCAAGCTGTCGTGGAAGGAGACGGCACAAAGCTTCCGCACCAGTTGGGAGAAAGTCTTCAACGCAGTGGAGTGGGTGGTGGACTGGGGCCTGGCCCATCGCGAACTCGGTACGATCCGTGCCTTTGGTGTCGACGAGATCCAGTATGGTCGTGGACACAAGTACCTCACACTGGTCTACCAGATCGAGGCTGGCTGCACGCGTCTACTATGGGTGGGGCAGGAGCGCACGAAAGAAAGCTTCGCGAAGTTCTTTGCCATGATCGGAGAACAGGTATGCGAGAAGGTTGAGTTCGTCTGCTCGGATATGTGGAAGCCCTACCTTGAGATGATAGCGCTGCATTGCCCCAATGCGCTGAACATCCTGGACCGCTTCCACATCGTTGCGAAGATGAATAAGGCTATCGATGAGGTTCGCGCTGAAGAGTCCCGCCGCATGGTCCGCGACGGATACGAGCCGGTGCTCAAGAAGTCCCGCTGGTGCCTGCTCAAACGTCCGGAAAACCTGACCGACAAACAGCGACTGCGCATGCGTGACTTGTTGCAGTACAACCTGCGCACCGTACGCGCCTGGCTGCTCAAAGAGGAATTCCAGCAGCTCTGGGATTACATCTCACCGGACTGGGCCGGAAAATTCCTCGACCAGTGGTGTACGCAGGTGATGCGCTCGCGCATCGAGCCGATGAAGAAGTTCGCCCGCACCGTGCGTGCCCACCGTGAGCTGATCCTCAACTACTTCCGTGCCCGCAAGCAGTTCTCCAGCGGCGTCGTCGAGGGCCTGAACAACAAGGCCAAAGTCACCATGAGAAAATCGTACGGATTCCGAACCTTCAGGGCGACGGAAATCGCGCTATATCATGCACTTGGCAATCTTCCTGAGCCTTCGTCAACCCACACTTTTTCCTGACGAACCATTTTTTATGGTACGTCCGGTTGTGGCGCCGTTGTCACGCGGATTAACGACATGACTTCGGGGACGGTGACAACTTCCCTTTGTTCTACGGTTGACCAGTTTCCAGCGACATCGACATACCGCATGTCTTGCCCTGAGACGGCCCTGAGCTGCCCGGATTCGGGCGAGTGGGGAACGGGCGCAACGCAGTTCGACACGTCGGTAGACGTCAAGGAGGCGGTCAAAACCGAGGCCACGCCGCTGCAGGTGGTCGAGTTCGATCCCTGTAAGAAACGGACGCATCTCAACGCACCGGCTACCTCCAGGCTCGGTGAAAAGCGGCTCGATCTGCGCGGGCATCGCTTCGACGCTTGCGCAACACCAAATACCTGCGCGAGACTCGGCAGGTCGAAGAATGGTCTTTCCGGCGAGCTTCGCATGTAAGTGCGCCGGTTCGCCGCAGAGGCATTCCCACACGTTGCCATGTCGCAATATGAAAAAATCTGCTCACTCACACTTACGCGTTGGAACGCCGTTGTTCACCATGACGCCATTTAGGACCGAATCCCGCCACAGTGGCAGCGGTGACCGGCAAGCTGCGCGCCGTCATGCTCTGTCGTGCGCGCGTGCATATGCTATTGGCGTGGCCATTGGTTACACCGCGAGCGCAGCATCGCCAGCGCATGCAAACTGTTTCGATGATGCCGCTGCATATCAGCATGTCAATCCGCTGATCTTGCGCGCAATCGCATGGCGGGAGTCGCACAATCAACCTGGCGCGGTGCATATGAACACCAACGGCTCGACGGATTACGGCGTTATGCAGATCAACTCTATTCATCTTGGCGCGCTGTCGCGTTACGGAATCACGCGCGATGAGCTCATGGCGCCCTGCAAAAACATCTACATCGCTGCCTGGCAATTACGGCGCCAGATCATGAAATACGGCAATACTTGGGCGGCGGTGGGTGCCTACCATTCGGCGACACCCGTGCTGCGCGACGAGTATGCCCGGCAGATAGCGGCGATCCTGCGCCACTGGAACATGCTGCGCGATCGGTGAAGCAGCACGGTGGAAACTGTTATGTGCGCAACGCAAAGTGAAACGCCATGTTCGATGAACAAATCCTGAACGCCGCGGTGCAAAGGTGGTGCTCAAGCGGGTTGTGTGTCGCGACAAGCAAGTCAATGCGAACAAGTGCTTTTCATCAGCGCTTGGCGGATCAAGTACATGATTTCAATGCCGGCAAGGATGACGTATGCACGCCAACAATTCTTGAAACCCATCCTCGGCACCACTCGAATGTTTGCCGCGGAATCCTACTCGCAAGCTATGTAACGACTCCAAATCGAAGCGCGGCCCGGTCGCCCCCCGCTTGCATATCGCGACACAAGCGTTTCGCTGTCGCTCGCTGTCCCTGTGTCGGCTTCGCATTGTGTACAGAAGCGGCGGTGGCTAGAGCAAATCTCAAAGTCGTGTGGGTGCGCGCCGCAACATTTCTCCAACAGGACATTCCATGACGAAGCTGCTGCGTATTCTGACTGGCGTACATGCCGGCGCAGAATTGCGCCTTGCTGTCGGCACTCACCGAATCGGCGCGGACGATGATGCTGACATCCACATCTCCGACTGGTGCGGTAACTATGTCTCTTTAGCCGTCCATGAGCACGCCCCCGGCATGGTGCACGTTGCCGTCATAGGCAGCGATTCGTCCGGCGCGCATGAAGCCAGCAAAGCGGCGCAGAAAAATCAGCCCGGCACGGTAATCCTGCTAGACTTCGTACCTATGCAGTTCGGCTGCACGGTGATTTGCATCGGCCCGGCCGCAGCTCCGTGGCCGAGCGATCTCGAGCTGCTATCTACGCTGCTCGTGAGGCCCGACGAAACGCGCTGCGCCAGCGAACGTTCGCGTCGCGGGATGGAAGGCGTCGTCTTTGCGTGCGCGATGCTCAGCGCGGTGCTTGTAATTGGTTCGGGGATGCTGACGAGCGCAGTGAGTCGCGACGCATTGCAGCACGACGCCGGCGACATCGCGCAACGCGTGAATCTCACGCTTGCCGCTGCGCATATGAAGGAATTGCACGCGCAGGCGCGCGGCTCGACTGTCACGGTGACCGGGATGGTTGGAACGCCCGCGGAAGACTCACAAGTGCGAAAATTGCTTATGCGGGTTTCCTCAAGCGGAATCGTGCGGCACTACGATATCTCGCAGAACGACGTGCGCAATATCGCTGAGTCACTGGGCACCCAGGGGCTCAAAGTAGTCTATGCAGGACACGGCGAATTCGAGGTGAGCGGCGCTGCCGCTAATCCGCGCGACGTCGAATCGGCGGTTGCGCGTATGCGCCACGATCTGAGCGACAACGTGAAGAACGTGCGAGTGCGCGTCGCGCAGGCAGAAGACTCGCAGTCCTCCATGCCTTCATTCTCGTTCCTGATGTCCTCCGATGACGTGCGTTACGCGTTGACACCGGACGGGGTTAAGCATATCTACGCGCGGCCGGAAGTTCCTGTGGCTTCGGCGCTGAATGACGCGAGTGCGCTGAGTGGATCAAATGTTGATAATACCGCTAACGAATTGGCGCGCGCGCCCATCGTAAGGCAGCCAGTGGAGGACATCCCTGCAACGCCGCCCTCTCCCGCGACTCGCGAGGCAAAGACCACTGCTTATCTGCCTTTACCGAAGTGAGGTTACCCAAGAAGCACAAGAATCGTACGACAGAATCCAACGTCTGGGTGTGGTTGGCGGTGGCGGCACGAGAAACAGCGCGGTGTCGATGCGCGCCTGTCCAATCACGTGCATTTTTCTGCGCAGCAAAGGCAATACCAGGCGGGCGCGCATGAACCACGAATCGAACAGTCCGCGCACTGGCTTGTTGGCCACGCCCGCTAGTGTAGCGTTCTGTTCTTGATGGAACTTATATGAATTCGGCGTCTCCAATGCCCACACTGCGACACAGCGTGGAGAGAGTGAGTGCGAGTTGCCCCCGAGATCATGTTGACCGACGAGGAGCGAACCAATTTGACGAGGCTGGTTCGGTCGAAGCTCACGAGCGTGAGGCTGGCGCAGCGCGCGCGCATTGTGCTGCTGGCCGCCAACGGAATGCAGAACAAGGACATCGCCGAGCAGTTGGGAGTCGGACGCGTGCAGGTCTCGCGTTAGCGTGAGCGGTATGCGCAATCGGGGCTGGCCGGTATCGAACGCGACTTGCCGCGCGGTGCGCCGCCGGTGAAGGTGGACACGGCGCGGCTGGTGGAGCTGACCACTCAAACCAAGCCCGTTGCGGCCACGCACTGGAGCACGCGCAAGATGGCCGCCGAATTGGGCGTGAGCGCCAGCACCGTCATGCGCCATTGGCACGCCCACGGGTTGAAGCCGCACATCGTGCGCGGCTTCAAGGTGTCGCGCGATCCGAAGTTCGTCGAGAAGCTCGAAGACATCGTCGGCCTCTACATGTCGCCACCCGAGCACGCGCTGGTGCTGTGCTGCGATGAGAAGAGCCAGGTGCAGGCGCTGGATCGCACGCAGCCCGGCTTGCCGTTGAAGAAGGGGCGTGCGGCCACCATGACGCACGACTACAAGCGCAACGGCACGACCACGCTGTTTGCCGCGCTCAACGTGCTCGATGGCCAGGTCATCGCCCAGTGCCAGCAGCGCCACCGCCATACCGAGTGGCTGAAGTTCCTGCGCAAGATCGACCGCGAGACGCCCAAGGACAAAACGCTGCATCTGATCGCAGACAACTACGCCACCCACAAGCATCCTGCGGTGCAGGACTGGCTGGCCAAGCATCCGCGATTCAACATGCACTTCACGCCCACCTCCGCATCATGGCTGAACATGGTCGAGCGGTTCTTTCGTGACATCACAACCGAGCGACTTCGCCGCGGCGTATTCACCAGCGTGCCGGAACTGGTCGACGCCATCAACGAGTACATCGCTCACCACAACACCAACCCCAAGCCGTTCATCTGGACCAAGAGCGCCGCGACATCCTACAGAAGGTCATTCGTGCCAACCGCCGCTTAAGTTCCAAACAGAATGGAACATTGCACTAGAGCGCGGACCAGCACCAGCGCGATTTTCAGCTTGTTGCGGTTGCCGGTGTTTGGCACCAGGCGCGAGAGAATTGGCAGTACCAGGTTGACCCCGCCGTTGCCCAGCGCGCTCACGCCCAGCGTGACCCAGCACTGGGCCCGCATGAATTGCGGCCGATTGATCTTGCGGCTGTGGTGGTGGCGATACGCGCAAGCGGGGGCCTGCTCCGAGGATCGCGGCACCAGCGTATCGTCGATGGCCAGTGTCACCACATCGCCTGGCAGCACTCACTCACGGAGCGCCGCTTCGAGTTTATTCCCGTCTGGGGTTTTGCAGTATTCCTGCTCTATACCATGCGGCGCGTCGACTGTCGTGACTGTGGCGTGAAGGTCGAAGCCCTGCCGTGGGCCAATGGCAAGCACACGCTCACCCGCGCTTACATGATCTTCCTGGCGCAGTGGGCACGCAAGCTGTCGTGGAAGGAGACGGCACAAAGCTTCCGCACCAGTTGGGAGAAAGTCTTCAACGCAGTGGAGTGGGTGGTGGACTGGGGCCTGGCCCATCGCGAACTCGGTACGATCCGTGCCTTTGGTGTCGACGAGATCCAGTATGGTCGTGGACACAAGTACCTCACACTGGTCTACCAGATCGAGGCTGGCTGCACGCGTCTACTATGGGTGGGGCAGGAGCGCACGAAAGAAAGCTTCGCGAAGTTCTTTGCCATGATCGGAGAACAGGTATGCGAGAAGGTTGAGTTCGTCTGCTCGGATATGTGGAAGCCCTACCTGGGCCTGTCAGTTTTTTTGTGTGCAGGGCAGGTAAAGGCTCACCGGCGATTGGACCGGTGAGCCAGCATTATCTCAGCGATGGGGGTGGGTGAAGCGTTCTTCGTACAGGATCGCAAACTGGTTCATGGCTGCTTTCCAGTCATGGGTTGAGCTGCCCCACCTTCCCGTAATATTGCGCAGCGCCAGCCACAGCAGCTTGGTCGCCGCCTCATCGCTGGGGAAGTCACCTCGGGTCTTACTCAGTAGTCAGAAATATATGCGACAAAAATTGAACTTCCATAATCTGTCGAAATCCGACGTTTATGAAACGAGACGGACGAACCTTGGCGCATAACACCCTTGAGGAAATGCGCGTACTGGCCGTGCAACGGATGAGGGAGGGTGAGCATCCTGAGGACGTAGCCAAATCCTTTGGCATGCATCGTTCCTGGGCCTTCCGATGTCGCGCTATGACCATGGGGCGCGGCAAGGGCTTGCAGGCTTTGCGCTCAACCAAAGGTAGTGGCAGGCCACGCAAACTCACGAACAGCCAAGAAGCCCAGGTGTTTCGCTGGATCAATGGCAAGAATCCGACGCAATACGGTTTTGACTTTGGTTTGTGGACGCGCCAGATTGTTCAGTTGGTGGTGGAAGAAAAATTCGGAGTGGATCTGTCCTTGGCTAGCATCGGTGCGCTTCTGGCGCGCAGGGGACTGACGCCGCAAAAGCCACTGCAGTGCGCTTATCAACGCGATCCATTGGCCGTTGAGGCATGGCGCAAGGAGACCTTTCCTGCCATTGCGAAAGCGGCAAAGGCACAGAAGGCTGACATTTTCTTCTGGGACGAGTCAGGCTTTCGTGCCGACACCGTGCATGGCAAGACATGGGGTGCGCGTGGCAAGACCCCGGTGGTCGATCGGCCGGGGCAGCGCCAGAGCATCAGTGCCGCGTCGGCAGTCAACTCCAAGGGGGCCTTCTGGTTCGCCACCTACAAAGGCGGTCTGACTGGAGAGCTGTTCGTCGAACTCCTCAAGAAATTGATGCGCGGGCGAAAAAACAGCGTGCACATGGTGGTCGATGGACTGCCCGCACATAAGAAGGCATGCGTGAAGCGCTACGTTCAATCGACAAAGGGCAAGCTCACATTGCACTTCTTGCCTGGCTACTCGCCCGACCTCAATCCAGACGAGTTGGTGTGGAGTCATACCAAGCGCACAGGTGTGGCACGCAGGCCTCTTCGTAAAGGTGAGGACCTGCAACAAAAGGTCAACGAACAGCTTCAAACCGTGGCGGAAAATCCGGCGCTTGTACGCTCATTCTTCCGCCATCCTTCTGTCGCATATATTTCTGACTGCTGAGTAATGATCTTGCGCAGTTGCGCGTTGATGCTCTCGATCGCGTTGGTCGTGTAGAGGATCTTGCGGATCGCCGGCGGGAACGTAAAGAACGGAATCACCTGATCCCAGGCGCGACGCCAGGAGGCGGCGATCGGCGTGTACTGCCGGCCCCATTCCCCTTGCTCGAAGGCCTCCAGCTCGGCCAGCGCAGCCTCGACCGTGGGGGCCGTGTACACGGGCTTGAGCGCGGCCGCCACGGCCCGGCGCTCCTTCCAGCTGACGTACCCCAGGCTGTTGCGGATCAGATGCACGATGCAGGTCTGCAGGGTCGTCTCCGGGAACACCGCATTCAGGGCCTGCTCCATCCCTTTGAGGCCATCGGTCACCGCAATCAAGATGTCCTGCGTGCCGCGCGTCTTCAGGTCGTTGAACACCTTCATCCAGAACTTGGCGCCTTCGGTGTTCTCGATCCACAGGCCCAGAATGTCGCGCGTGCCGTCAGGCAACACACCCAGGGCCAGGTAGACCGCCTTGTTGCGCACCACCCCGTCTTCGCGCATCTTGACGCGCAGCGCGTCGAAGAACACCACCGGGTACATCGCCTCAAGCGGGCGCGCCTGCCAGGCGATGACTTCGTCCATGACCGCATCGGTCACCGAGCTGATGAACTCAGGCGAGACCTCGGTGCCGTACTGTTCGGCCAGAAACGCCTGGATCTCGCGCACGGTCATGCCACGGGCGTACATGGCGATGATCTTGTCATCGAAGCCGGTGAAGCGCCGCTCGTGCTTGGGGATCAGGATCGGCTCGAAGCTGCCGTCGCGGTCGCGTGGGATGTCCACTCGCAGCGGCCCGTCCTTGGTCAACACCGTCTTGGCGCTCTTGCCATTGCGCTGATTGGCCGTGCCAGCCGGGCGCTCGGCGCCCGGTGCATAGCCCAGATGATGGCCAAGCTCAGCTCCCAGGGCCCGCTCGATCAGGGCCTTCTTGAACGCCATCGAGGCCTCCTCGACGGCTTCCGCGGTCATGGGACCCTTTACCAAATGGGCGATCAGGTCCTCGGGAATGCTCGGCAGCGCGCGGTCGGCGGCTTGGCTGGTCTTCGTCTTGCGTGGCATACATGCTCCTTGGTGACATGTTATGCCCTAAACACAAAATTTCTGACAGGTCCCCCTACTTGAGATGATAGCGCTGCATTGCCCCAATGCGCTGAACATCCTGGACCGCTTCCACATCGTTGCGAAGATGAATAAGGCTATCGATGAGGTTCGCGCTGAAGAGTCCCGCCGCATGGTCCGCGACGGATACGAGCCGGTGCTCAAGAAGTCCCGCTGGTGCCTGCTCAAACGTCCGGAAAACCTGACCGACAAACAGCGACTGCGCATGCGTGACTTGTTGCAGTACAACCTGCGCACCGTACGCGCCTGGCTGCTCAAAGAGGAATTCCAGCAGCTCTGGGATTACATCTCACCGGACTGGGCCGGAAAATTCCTCGACCAGTGGTGTACGCAGGTGATGCGCTCGCGCATCGAGCCGATGAAGAAGTTCGCCCGCACCGTGCGTGCCCACCGTGAGCTGATCCTCAACTACTTCCGTGCCCGCAAGCAGTTCTCCAGCGGCGTCGTCGAGGGCCTGAACAACAAGGCCAAAGTCACCATGAGAAAATCGTACGGATTCCGAACCTTCAGGGCGACGGAAATCGCGCTATATCATGCACTTGGCAATCTTCCTGAGCCTTCGTCAACCCACACTTTTTCCTGACGAACCATTTTTTATGTGCAGTTTGGCGGAACGGCCAGCATTGCGCAATCCCGCTGCTCCGGCACCAATTAGCAAGTTGCTCGAACGGACCTCAGCATAATTCGCGGCTGCGCATAATTTCGACCGAGAGCAACAGCCAATCCACCCAAGATAAGGACATCAGCAAGCCTTATAGGCGGCATGTCGATGAGGTTTCTGGCGAGGCGGACGTGGTTTAGCGCGATCCGGTCGCACGCGATGGGTACGTGTTGCGATCAAGGCCAAGGTCTCATTCAGCGCAGCCTTGGCCCAGCGCAGTCCCAGTAGCGCCGCTGGCAGGACAGGTTTGAGAGCGGTGATGGCGTAGGTTCGGATGATCCGATAGTTCGAGTCAATCTCATGTTCCTGCACGGCGCTGAAGCAGCATAGAGCGTGCAGGTTATCACTGAGGATTTTGGCGCCGAAGTCCTGCCTGGCAGCCAACTGCGAGAGGCCGGACAGATGTTCGAGTCCCATGCGGTGCTTGAGGCGTTTGTACGCCTCCTCGAGGCGCCAGCGTTGATGGTAAAGGTCGCGGAAGGTGGCCGCTGGATAGCGGTGCATGTCGAGCAGATTGGTGATGAGCACGCGCACCTTGCCGGCTGGCGAGATCTGCCGGATCAGCCGAACGGTCTGCGGGGTAGCCGCACACTCGTAGTCGCGCGCGTCAATGCGGGCTGGAGCGGGGAGCGTGACGATGGCCTCGTCACGGCCAGAGCGCACGAAGCGCCGTACGGCAGCAAAGCCGCTGCCGTCGGCACGCATGCAGAAAGGGATGTTTCGTTGGTTGAGTACGGCCACCAGCCAGCGGGCGGGGTAGCCGCGGTCGAGCAAGAGCAAGTCGTCGGATTGCAGGCGGTCCAGATGCTCGAACAGGATCTGGCGTTCGTTCTCGTACACGCTGTGTAATGAGGCGGCGAGCATGATCTCGGCCCCAGGCAGGTACAGGCCGAAGGCAAGTTGATCGCGGCTGGCGGCTCGAGGCAGATGGCTGTGGCGAATGGCGAAACGCAGGTGTGAAGCGTCCGCGGCGACCAGCCGAAAGCCATGCCAGCGTGGCAAATGGTTGGAGACGTGCTGAAGTAGCCAGTCATTGAGGTGAGCAAAGACATCGCCGCCGAGCTTGCTGCGAGCCTGGGCGAAGGCTTGTTCACTGACGCAACGGCGCAAGGTGTTTTGGCGGGCGAGCGTGGCGAAGAATTGATCGAGCTCGGCTTGCATGCCCATACGCAAGTTGCCGAGCATGAAGGAGATCAGTGTCGGCAGGGTGAGCTTGCGCTGCCGGGTGAAGGCGGCCGGATGCTCTGGATGACGGGCAAGATCGTGAAAGACCTTGGTGTGCAGATATTGGGCAAGTGCAGCGAACAAATCGGACAGGGGCATGAGAGCCAAGCGAAGATCGAGAAGCGATCCTCTATTGGCCGCCGCCCTGCTTGCGCTAAACATCCAGCGCAAGCAGGGCGGCGGCCCCTCGAACCTCGTCACCTGTCAAGCGTTCTCGGCGCCAATTGCGATTTTATTTGGCGGCTTATCTTGGGTGGATTGGAGCAACAGCCCGCAACGCCCGCTCCGCGGCGTTATTGTCGATCTCAACGCGACCATCGCTGGCTACACGCCCAACTGGAGCAAACCGCTATCCTGCTGCAGGACCTGCCGGGATCGCCCAAGCCCGAAACAGCTATCGTTGACCTCGGTTATCGCGGGGTCGATGCCGAAGTGACGCCGGTGAAAGTGATTCACCGCGGCAGGATCAAAACCATGAATCGTCGCCAGCGCAGAATGCTCAAACGTCGCCAGGCGGTCGAGCCTGTCATCGGCCATGTCAAAGCGGATCACGGCATGCGTCGGAACTGGTTAAAGGCACCTCATTACACACAACTCCTGGCGGCTGGTGCGCCGCAGAAAGTCGTTTACGGTCAATGACATAGCGGGTGGGGTTGTAAACTCTTTCGGATTGTCGTTCACTCTTGCATTTTGGACGGCACATGCAGCGAGAGGCAACGAGTTGGGCAGCGGCAGAATTCAAGGACATTGACTTGGGCGACCAGCGTCTGAATAAGCGGGCGGTGCTGCTAGCGGAGCGACTCGCAGAGAAGCCGACGGCAAGCATACCGAGTGCGTGCGGCGGCTGGGCGGAAACGGCTGCTGCGTACCGCTTCCTGGCTCAGGATGAATTGGACTGGCGCGATATTCTGGCGCCCCATTGGCAGAGCTCAGCCGAGCGGATGCGAGCTTGCGAAGTGGTGCTATGCATCCAAGACACCACGGAGCTGGACTTTAACGGCCAGGCCATCGCAGGCCTGGGACCGCTGTCGTATGAGGCGCAACGCGGGCTATATCTGCACCCGACTTACGCGGTAACGCCAGCGCGCGAACCGCTGGGCGTGCTCGACGCCTACATGTGGGCGCGCGAGCCCAAGGGTGCGGATGGCGTGCGCCCCGGCATCAAGGAAAGCACCCGCTGGACTGAAGGATATGAGCGGGTCGCCGAACAGGCGGCCGCACTGCCTGCCACGCGACTCGTCTATGTGGCTGACCGAGAGTCGGACATCATGGCGCTGATGGTCAAGGCAAAGGAGTTGGGCCACCCGGCGGATTGGCTACTGCGCTCGCAGCACAATCGCACCTTGCCTGGCGGCGGCAAGCTGTGGGACCAAGTAACTGCGGGCAAGCCAGTGGGCAGGATTCACTTTACGCTGGCAGCCCGTCAGGCTCAGCCAGCGCGCGCGGTACGGCAGCAGGTGTGGGCGCAACGTGTTGCGTTGCCTGATGCTGCAGGCGGCGTGGTGAGTGCCACTTGTATCGTCGCCCGGGAGGTCGACCCGCCGGCCGGCGTCAAGCCGATTGAATGGCGACTGCTGAGTAATCGCGAGGTGGACGACCTTGACGCAGCGGCGCAGCTTATTGACTGGTACCGCGCGCGTTGGGAGGTGGGTGTGTCCAGATAATGACACGTTGTCCAGTCGGTGAAAGTCCGACCGAGGCAAAAGACTCAAGCCTCGTAGCTCGGGAGGCGTCATGGCGCGAAAGCAAGATGACGGAGCCCTCCGACAGTATGCTCAGAAAGGAGTATATGCAACGCACCAGGTTGCAACGTGCAGTGAACGCAGATGTAGCCTCGTCACACGAAAACCCGGTGGCTGAGACGGTCTATAACGCGCGAAAGCAGCAAGAGTTGTCCGAAACGAGTCCGATGCGGCAGCTCTCACCGGCGAGGTATCAGCGGCGACATGGTGTGAAGGATAACGTGGAAACTGGAGAAGCCCTCGGCACCCGGCGGAGAAAGCCCGTCGAGGAGATGTCCGTTATAACCGCGAGTGGGAAATGCGGGCATAGGTGCAAGGGTGACGGATCGGGTCGTAGTACTGTCGATGGGCGTGCAGCAAAACGCGCCCGGAGGGAAGGGCCCGGACCGGTGAGTACTCCGTTCAACAAGGTGAGGCAGGGATGAAATGACAAAGGCATCCAGTAGTCTGCAGGAACTGAGAAGGCGGATATATCGCAAGGCGAAGTCTGACAAGACCCATCGCTTTTGGGGGCTCTTCGTGCATATTGCGAAGAGTGAAACCCTAGACGAGGCCTACCGTATCGCCAAGAGGAACGGCGGTGCACCGGGAATCGATGGTCTGAGCTTTAATGACATCGAGGCATCCGGACGCACTGTCTTTCTTGCGGAGATTCAGGCAGACCTCAAGACAGGCAGGTATGAACCCAAGCCGAACCGCAAGGTAGAGATCCCGAAAAGTAACGGCAAAGTCCGCGTTCTCCAGGTTCCTTGCATCCGCGACCGCGTGGTGCAGGGTGCGCTGAAACTAATCCTCGAAGCGGTATTCGAGGCGGACTTCTGCCCGAACTCCTACGGGTTTAGACCAAAGCGGTCCCCACACCGCGCGCTGGCGGAAGTCAGACGCAGTGTGCTGCGGCGCATGTCGACGGTGGTTGATGTGGATCTGTCGCGCTACTTTGACACAATCCAACATTCGACCCTGTTGGGCAAGATCGCGAAGCGCATTCAGGATCCCCAGGTCATGCACTTGGTCAAGCAGGTTATCAAAGCAGCGGGCAAAGTTGGGGTGCCGCAAGGTGGCCCATTCAGCCCACTCGCCGCGAACATCTACTTGAATGAGATCGACTGGATGTTCGACGAGATTCGCCGTAAGACGGCACAGGGCCCTTACGAGGCAGTGAACTACCACAGGTTTGCTGACGACATCGTCATCACCGTTAGTGGCCACCACACCAAACGCGGCTGGGCTGAACGTGCCCTGCAGCGTTTGCGGGAACAGCTTGTGCCGCTAGGCGTCGAGCTGAACACCGAGAAGACCGTTGTGGTGGATACATTGAAGGAGGACGCCTTTGGGTTCTTGGGGTTCGACCTGCGTCGCGTGCGAAAACGAGAGGGGAACGGCTACTTCCTCCGGATGACCCCCAAGAAGAAGGCTCGCCAAGCCATCAAGGCGAGGATCCGCGACATCATCCGGCATGGAGGCTCGACCCCTGCCGTGAAACTGATCGCGAAACTCAATGCTGCGGTGGCGGGATGGGTCAACTACTTTCGGGTCGGCAACGCTAGTCGCGCCTTCAGTGAGGTGCGCGACTATCTGGAAATGAAAGTCCGAACTCTGCTAACGAGGCGCAAGCGACGCAAGAAGAGGAGCGTTGGGTGGCGACGGTGGAGTAACGAGTACCTCTACGGAGTCCTAGGCTTGTACTGGGACTGGAAAACGCGCCCGTTATCTGGCGCGGAGAAGTTCGCGTGAAAGCGGCTGCCATACCGACAGGACACATAACCCTTGCGATGAATCTCACTGGGTGAGCTGCTTGAGGGAAAACCTCACGATCAGTTCTTATGGGGAGGGGCTGGAAACGGACCGGGTTCACCGAGCACCGCGCCAGTCCTTTACCCGACAAATCTATTTCCATGTGCTCAAGAACGGTTGCGAAGTGGAGTCCTTGCAATTGGCCGCCGTTGACCGGATTGAGCGCGCCCTGGCCTTGTTCCTGGTGGTTGCCTGGCGCGTGACTTATCTGATGCGCAAAGGCCGGACCTGCCCCGAGCTGGACGCCTCCTTGTTCTTCGATCCGGACGAAATTCGTGGTGCGTATCTGCTGGCCAAAAAGAAGTTGCCGGCGACACCACCGACCGTGAACGAGGTCGTGCGGCTGATTGCGCAAATCGGCGGCTTCCTTGCTCGAAAGGGCGACGGCGAACCCGGCGCCAAGACAATCTGGCGCGGACTCGATCGCGTGCTCTCCGCTGCTGAAACCCTGCGCGCGCTACGTGAGGGGCTCGGCTGACTTATGTATAAAGGTCACTAGTGTCCGGTTAAATTTCGAACAAATTCAATTGGTTAGCGGCGTCGGGAACTTCTGACAGTGAAGAGTCGGGCTGAAAGGCCTGTGAAATAGGGGTTTTCTCGAAAACCGAGACGGACAAAATCTGTAGCAAAGTGTAGAGCGAGGCATTGAGTTGAAGCTCCTTCTTGACGATGGCGATGAGCACGTAGATGGACACGGCGCACCAGATTTGCGTCTTCACCGCGTTCTCGCTCGTGCCGAGGAATTTCTTGATACGCAGATGCTGCTTGATCCATTTGAAAAACAATTCCACCTGCCAGCGGTTCTTGTACAGCGCGGCGATGGTGATAGGCGGCAGCGTTGTGTTGTTGGTCAGGAAGATCAAGGTCTTGCCGGACTCCGGGTCCTTGAAGCGGATGCGGCGCAAGTGCTCAGGATAGTCTTGTGCAGAGTAAAAGCCGTTCAGGGCGATGGTCTGATCGCAGATGACACCGGTGCTGCGGTCTGTTGCGGCAGAGTAGAAGCGGCGGGCATTCATGTTGCTCTTGGCCCGCGTGACGAAGAATGCGCCGCTTTGATGAACCAGGTAGAGCCGAGCGAAATCCAGATAGCCGCGATCCATCACGTAGAACGCGCCTGCCTCGATGGGCAGGAAGTCGAGTACGTTCACTTCGTGCAGTTTGCCGTCGGAAATGTGGATGAAGGCGGGAATGGTGCCGCGCAAATCGAGCAGCGTGTGCATCTTGATCGCTGCCTTGGTCTTGCGAAACGGCGCCCAGTCGAACAACGACAGGCACAGGTCGATGGTAGTGGCGTCCAGGGCGTAGATGGTTGCATCGAGATCGATATCCAGCGACTCGCTCGCATACAGCGCCCGAGCGCGCGTGATAAGGCGCATCGCCAGCTCGTGATAGATGCGCCAGTCCCGCAGGTTCAGCGCATCCGACAGCGTCGAGCGCGCCGGCACGTTCTTCAATCCCATGTGAAAGAGCTTGCTGCGGTTGGCCGCCAGGCAGACCTCTATGTCGCGCAGCGACTCGCGCCAGGTCAACTGGGCGAACGACATGATGCGGAACAGATCGGCGCAGCCCAAGGTGCGCACGCCCGCATCTCCGCGATGCTTCTCGATAATGCGACCGAAGGTCTTCCATGGCACGAATTCCATGACCTGCGCGAACAGCGTCTTGCCCACATTCATGGGTCGATCCTGGTCGTTGAAACCCGAAAGGATCGCAAATTTTCCGTTCGAAATTCAAATCGTGGACACCCATGGAATCCTCACAACCCGCGTCAGCATTGGCTTCCAAGCCAATGACCCTCAAATAAACCGGACACTAGTGTATAAAGGTATGGCTTCAGGTTCAGGCTTGCACGATTGGCCAGCACATCCAGCAATCGGCTGTCGGTCGGATAGGCGATGGCCTTTTCCTGGGCCGTGGTATCGACGATCACGCGCTCGAACTCAGCCGGCTTGATCGCGCCCATCTGCACGGCAGCGGCAATCGTGGTCGCCAGCAACTCCTCGATGCCGGCCTCGCCCAATGCCTGCCGGAAGCGCACCAGATTGGTCGGGTCACATGGCAGACGGGGCTCGAAGTATTCCTGGCCGCTGAAATACTGGTAGTAGACGTCTTGCGCCCACCGCTCGCACACCGACTCGTCGCTCTCGTTGTACGCATGCTTGAGGTACAGCAATGCGACCATCAGACGGATCGGCAACCGCGGCCTACCCGCGGCACTGATACCGGCACCCATCTCCGACTGTCCGTCCCGCGCCCGGCGTGCGAACACTGGCGCCAACGTCGCCTCGATCTGCGCCCACGGCATACGCGTGGCCAGCACCGCCAGCGGATGGCGCAGGTCGATCATGGCGTCAAGGCGGCTACGGAAAAAATCGGGCGTGCTCATCGGCAAGTCGAAAACTCCCAGAAATCAGATTCATATTCCTTCTGGGAGTTCTCCATCACCGCGATTCTCGTCACGGCCTCGCCACGCTTGGCTTCGTGACATTCTGCAGGACCGACTCAATAGCGGGCTCACCCAGCAGCGAGGACAATCGCTGCGAGCTCGCATCAATGGATGGTCGGTCATCTCGGCGCTGCTGTTCCCGTTATAGGGCAGAACCGTTTCTTCGCGAACGCCGGGCGCAGGCATGGGCTTGGGAAGCTCAATAGGTCACGATTTCTTGGTCCGTCTGGTGCGTCGTTCGCGCGGAGGTTGGGGCTGCGCAATTGCGGCTCCGAACTGCTCGGCCTGCGTCAATACGGCGAGGATACGTTGCCGGTCCGGCCGGATATTGCGTAGATCCATGCCGTCAGGCTGAAAATACTCGCCACTGATCACCCTGTGCGCGAGCGCCTCGATTCCCCCAGCACATGGTCACCACAGGAATAGCCGTCCGCCTGCTGCGGGATTGGCATGCCCGCAGGCGCCCCTGCGCCCAGGACCGCAGCCACCTGCGCTGCCCGCTGGAATTGGGCCGTATTGGTGACAAATGGGGCATCATCCGGTGAGATCGCGGAATCGTAGTGGAAGGACTGCGCGGTGTGCCGGTTCACAACGAGCAGTGACCAGTGGCGATTGCCCACGTTCACGGGCAGAAACAGAATAGGCGGGGAGTCGGGGCCAGCAATGTGGGTCAGGACTTCGCTTTGCTGCTGAGGAGTCCCGTCGGTCAACAGACGGACCTGCTGCGGGTCGACAAAATTGAGCCACTGCGCACCGGGTTGCCCGAGCAATTGCTGGGCAAGCACATTGGTATAAGTGACGAGGTCGTGGTCCCACAACCACGGATCGTCCGCCAACCGCTGGGCGACCCTGACGCTGGCAGCCTGCCGGGTATAGCTATCCACGTCCACAATCTCCGGACCCGCTGGGTGCGAGGGCCCGACGACCGACTGCGGGGTATTCGGATCGAACTCGCGGCTGCCGTAAGGTATCCCGTAGCCGAGCGACGAGAGACCGGCAAACGTGGAACCCGACTCCTGGGGGCAGGGAGCTTCCCCTGCCGGCCCGATGACCGACTGCGGGGTATTCGGATCGAACTCACGGCTTCCATAAGGCATCCCATAGCCGAGCGACGAGAGACCGGCAAAGGTGGAACCCGACTCCTGGGGGCGGTTATACCCCTCCCATGGGCTCAGGCCGCGAAAAAAGGAACTGTGACTGGAATCTGGTTGAGCATGCTGTTCATTCGCAAACGCCCCCAGCGCTTCCTGCCACTCAGGCCAAGGCTCATTCGGTGTATGGAAGGACCAGGAGCTTCCTGGATGCCGTTCGGGCGCAACCTGTCCGAGACCCATATTCAGTAGCGCACGAATTCCTCGCCTTGCCAACTTCACTGTTTCCTCTCCAATTTTTTCCGGCTCTGCGAGGGCGCGGTCGATGTCCGCATCCAATGCATCAATTTGATCCGGTCCAAGGCGCCCGTTCATTGCCGGCAACTTATTCTGGCGTAGCCAGGTACTGAAAGCGCCGAGACCATATGAATACGATTCAACAGTTCTCTCCGTATGGTTATACACCGGCGCCCGGTCCGCTAATGATTCAATAAGATCCCTGTCTTGATCGTATGGCTTGATAACTGTCCGCTTATGAACCCCAATGTCACGACCACTGTGCGTGTTGCGAGCGGATCGTAGACCGAGGACGGAATGTTTATGCTCCTTTCCAGCGTCGAGTTTCAACGCTAGGTCATCCAGTTCAGGATCATTAATTCTGTCCGCGATGCCGGGACGGTTGTCCGCGGTGAGCGCATTACTCAGACGTGTCAGTCCGATAGCATGGTTCCGGATCGTTCTGGGCGCGGCGTCCGTCGTGGCGAGTGCAGTCTGCTCGAACGCACCAATAAACTCCTTATCTGTTTTATTGAGCGCCTGTTCCCTCGCTTTGTTGCCCTTGACACGACCGCTGTGCCAGTTGCGAGCGAATTGTAGACCACGGACCGAAAGCCTATTCGGCTTTCCAGTGTCGAGTTTCGACGCTAGGTCATCCAGTTCAGGATCATTAATTCTGTCCGCGATGCCGGGACGGTTGTCCGCGGTGAGCGCATTACTCAGACGTGTCAGGCCGAGAGCATGGTTCCGGATCGTTCTGGGCGCAGCGTCCGTCGTGGCGAGAGCAGTCTGCTCGAACGCATCAATAAAGTCTTTATCTGTTTCATTGAGCGCCTGTTCCCTCTCTTTTCCGATTGCAAAAAACGTTCGACGCACAGGCCCGGCCTCTTGCCTGACCTTACTTCCCCGGTTCAACCGCAAGTCGTTCAAGCCCTGAATAGCCTCCGACAGTTGTCCGGATCCGTGTGCTGGCGAACCGGGCGGAAAATCGGCGTTTTCTGCCTGGTAGGCCGCCTGCTGCTCCTGCAGCATCGCATACTGCCGGCTGAAACTTTCCGTGTCCCATGGATTACATAGATCGCGATCCAATTCATTCGCTCCTGGTAAGCAAGGTCTGCGCAAGTGGGTTGTTCCCGTGCGGCGATCTGCCACATCCGTCGAAAGCTTTTTTAGGTGGAGAACGAGCAGTGCCCCGCCTGTCAGCGGCGGCGGCGCTGACACAACTATGGCGGCCCGGTCAGAGTTTGGGCTTTAGCGAAGCTCCTTGCGCCGCCCACAAATCCCGTTGTGCCAAGAAGTGGTAGTTTAAGCGACATCATCCATCAAAGCCGGATAGCTGGTCTTTTCATCACCGAGCCGCCGCTTAATGAAGCGAAGCGGGCAAGCGTCCGGCCACGCTCGCAATTGCCACTGAGGGCGTTGTCAACTTGAGGCGGGTGGTCAGGGCGATGGCGGAGAAGATGGGCTCTGCTGCAAATAGGCGGTCTGTATATGAACGCGCCCCGATTGCGCCAGTGTTTCGTGTGTTCCGACATCGACAGGATGGGTTGCAGCGGCGTGGTTCAAAACACGCGATTTTTGCGTTACAGGGACGAGCTTAAGCAGCCTGCGTGAAACGCAGGAATGTTAAGGATTCCGATGCATAATAGAGGCCGGTGACAACCCGGCCGATGTCAGATGCGCTGAGGCTGGAGGCGGCCGAGTCCGAGCAGCGTAAGCCAGTGATCGTGAGGCTTGCCGCTCATCAATTCCCTCGGGCTCTTTCCAGTGCGCTCAGGGCATCGGCTACGGGCAAAGCGGCGATGATTGAAGACGAACTGCAGCAGACCAAGCCAGACCCGCCCGCCCTTCAGATGACGCCGGTTAGTCAGGCATACGCGCAGTCGCGAGTTGAGATTTTCGACCAGCGAGCTGCTGCGTGGTGTGCTGCGCAGCGCCGCGGATACGGCGGCGTAGACGTCGTGAAACGGGCGACCGATGCGGCTAAGCAGGCGATTCCATCCTTTCCAGAACGCGCTCGACGTTTCGGACTTGCGATGGAGGATGCAGACCTCGCGCACGAGATCGCGCGCCACGTTGTGCGTTTGCGCAATGGCGTCGAGTTTTTCGTCGAGCAGGCCCGCGAAAGCGAGCAGCCCCTCGCGCTGGTTCTGCAGTGCACGCCGGTATGCGCCCGTGCGTGAGAGGTCCTGGGCCTCACGTTGCCGCAGTTCGGCAACCACGAAATCGAACAGCAGTTGACGCGTCGCGAGGTCCGGCCCTGCCAGTGACAGGATGTCACGTTCGAGCCACTGAACCAGGGTGCGCAGATCGGCGGCCAGCTCGTGCGCATGGGCTTCATTGCGACGAAGCGTTTCCAGCGTGGCAGCGAGGAGGCTATCGTCGCAACGTCGACGGGGATTGGCCAGACGCGTTTCGAGCTGCTCGGGTTCGGTGCGCGCACCGCCGGCGACACGATGCCAGAGCGTCGCCAGTGATTTGCCCTGCTCAATGATGTGGAAGACGTCGCCGTGACACGGCGTATCGGGCCAGGCAATTTTTTGCCCGGCACGCAGCCCGGTTCCCGCATCGGCGATCGTGTGCTCAGGATCGAGTCCCCGTGATTGCAGGTCCAGCAGATGGATGGCCCAGGTGTCGCCGTCGCGATGAGCTTCGGTGGCGAGCAGATAGCAATAGGTCGAGGCAACATCGATACCGGCGAGCACGGGTTGGGAACCCTGAAAGAGTTCGTCGTGCAGGCCGACCCGGATGGCTGAGAGGTCCACGCCGGCGTTAATGGCCATGGCCTGCTGCGCAGCCTGCTGGAGAACGGTGTGAATCGTGCCCAGGCTGGTCGATACGCCGAGCAGGTCGTGCATGAGCTCAAGGGTAGCGCGAAACGAAACGTGACCCACCATCGTGAGCGCCACGATGACCTGATCGAGCCATTGGCGGGTGACCGGCAGCATGAAAAGCACCTGATCTGCGTCGGCTGCCCGCGTGGTATCAAAGGCTTCATCGAGCGCTGCACTGGCCGTGCCGATCTGTCGGTAGACCGTCGGGCGGCTCACGCCGTTACGCTCAGCCAGCACACTGATTGGTTCGGTGCGCGCGAGGGCCTGAAGTGCGATCGCTTTGCGTTTGTCGGCGCTCAGTCTGCCCACGCCAGATCGGGTGTTTTGAGTCATGGATGCCGCAGATGAAAAAGGGGCACCATTATCGCCTGGCGCTCCAGGTGCCTCCTCATGTGTAACGCGCCTTTGAACCTCGCCCGTTCCTCGACTATTTGGAGAAAGACAGAAAGGTCTCGATCGGCACGCGCAACTGTCGACTTGCCGCCATCCATAGCTTCTTTACCTTCGTTGCCCATCGAGAACCGCTGGCGATCGCTCAGTGCGCAGAGATCGCACGTATCCCGGTCAAAAAGGGGCCCCGGCCAGCCATGTGCTACATGGACGCCGAGGAAATTGCGGCGGTCCTTCGAGAACCTGACCGATCGAGCCTAGAAGGACAGAGGGATCATGCGTTGCTCGCGTTTCTGTATAACACGGGAGCGCGAATCCAGGAGGCACTGGATGTTTGCCCACGGGCCATCCGCTTTGAATCTCCCGCGCAAGTAGAGCTGTTTGGCAAGGGACGCAAGACTCGAATCTGCCCTTTATGGCCGGAGACGGTCGCCATAATCAAGGCGCTGCTCAGGCGACAACCGCGTGCGGATAACGAGCCTATCTTCGTCAATCGATATGGCCAGCCACTCAGTGCAGCCGGGATTCGCTTCAAGCTCAAACAGTACGTTCAGTCAGCCTCCCTGCAGGTGCCATCGCTTGCGAAAAAACGAATCACTCCGCACACGTGGCGTCACAGCGTCGGAGTTCAGCTCGTCGCCGCTGGTGTCGACGTGACAGTAATCCGTAGCTGGCTCGGGCACGCGCGACTGGATACGACCAACCACTACGCGCGCGCCAATCTCGACACCAAGCGAAAAGCGCTAGAACAGGTCGAACCATCAACGAAGCCTGGTCGCCCGCTGCGATGGAAGCGGAACCCTGAGTTGGTAGCGTGGCTCGAATCTCTGTGAAAAGCACGTGCCATAATGAGAAGGTCGTACTGCCTGCCGCCCTGAAAACTCTGGGAGGCAGGCCATTTCCTTCTTATTACCACGTGCTTCCGATTACGCAGAGGTGTTTTTGGTTAGCGGTCGCGGCCGCGTGCGTAGGAACAGCACCCAGGGAGAGCAGCCCGCGACCGGTGACTAAAAAACGGCCATCGCGACCCGTCGCGGCCCCATGGATAGAAACGCACCGTGGCATAGACTGAAGTGCGCATGGACAGTGGCCGCTACGATTTTGGAGGCTGTTGACCCCGTCAAAAAACCTGGCCCAGGGGGAAGCTGCGGACCCGTTTGTGGTGGCGCCCCAGTGCGACCCCGTTTAGGAATGTGATCTTATCCGAGTCCTCCGTCCTGCGTGCCCACAACCTGCAGGAGGAGCGATCATGCGTAAACCACGCGGCAAGTTGTCAGGCCTGCCTGTCATCAATGACAAGGCGGCGGCCATCGACATCGGATCCCGATTCCATGTCGTTGCCGTACCGCCCGAACTGTGCGACCAACCCGTCCAGACCTTCCAGGCGTTCACTCGTGACCTCGAGCGCATGGCGGACTGGCTCGTATCGCTTGGGATCAAAACCGTGGCGATGGAATCGACTGGCGTGTACTGGATTCCCGCATACGAAATCCTCGAAGGCCGTGGCCTCGAGGTCATCGTGGCCAACGCACGGGAGTCCCGCGCCGTGCCAGGCCGCAAAAGCGATGTCAACGATGCACAATGGCTGCAGCGACTCCATGCCTGCGGCCTGTTGCGCCCAAGTTTCAGGCCCAGCGGCGATATCGCAGCCCTTCGCGCCTATCTACGGCTTCGGGAGCGACATCTGGACTATGCGGCCGCGCATATCCAGCATATGCAGAAGGCGTTGACCTTCATGAATCTTCAACTGCACCACGTCGTCAGCGACGTGACGGGCGCCACGGGAATGCGGATCATCCGCGCCATCGTCGGCGGTGAGCGTGATCCCGACGTGCTGGCTACCATGCGTGATCGCAACTGCAGGTCCAGCGTCGAGACCATCCGGGCCGCTCTGGTGGGCAACTACCAGCCCGAACACGTCTTCGCACTGCAACAGGCGCTGGCGCTGTACGACTTCTACCAAACTCGCATCGACGAGTGTGACGTTGAGATCGAACGCACGCTGGCCACGCTTGCGTCCGACAAGCCCGTACCGCAAGAACCGCTGGCCAAGGCGCGCAGCCGGGCCCAACAGCCCAACGCATTGAGTTTCGACGCGCGTATTCTCATGTGCCAGCTCGCTGGCGTCGACCTCACGCAGATCCACGGGATCGGTTCCTACCTAGCTGTGCGTCTCGTCGCAGAATGCGGCACCGATCTGAGCCGATGGCCGACTGCCAAGCACTTCACGTCATGGCTGACGCTCTCGCCTGGATGCAAGGTGAGCGGCGGCAAGGTCCTGTCGTCACACACGCGCAAGACAACCAATCGTGTCGCCGCCTTGCTGCGGCTGGCCGCCGTCACGGTGGGGAAGACTAGCACGGCGCTGGGTGCGTTCTACCGCCGGCTGGCGGCCCGCATCGGGAAGGCCAAGGCCGTCACGGCCACCGCGCGCAAGATCGCCGTACTGTTCTACAACGCCATGCGCTTTGGCATGCAGTATGCTGACCCCGGGGCTGACCACTACGAACAGCGCTATAAGGAGCGCGTCATCAAGCAGCTGCACCGCAGGGCGGCCGAATTTGGCTTTTCCCTCCAACCGACGGAGGGCGTTTCTTAGGAACCGTTTGTGCTAAACCGCTCCACGGGCGGTAGCGTCTATGGGTATTGAATGGTTGCCGCGCTGACCTGGCGCGCTCCACACGCATAAGCCGGGTGCCAGGGTTCGATGAAGTGACGAGACCGATTGCGCGACGATGGTGCGAGCGTCGACATAGCGAGAAGAATTGGCAGCTTCCGGAACATTGGTACGCGCAGGGGACTGGATGGCACAAGTCCGGGCGTGTTGCCGGCAGGAAGCAAGGGAAACGTGGTTGAGGGCAATGCCAACGGATCAGTGAACATGATGAGGGGGCGGTGCGCGCGGAAGTGCACCCGGCAGGAACGTGTCGATGCATACCATGTGGCCCCTGCCGCAGACCGGGCAATCACGTAACGACGTGCCAGTGAGTCGCTGGTAACGGTCACGGTAGTCGTCCATGACGCCGGACGTTTCTTGCGTAGGGGCAACGACGCCGAGCAGCCGGCGGCAGGTGGCTAGCTTGGCGGCGCGGTGGCGATTGGCCAGCAGGCCGTAGCTGCGGATGTGCTTGAAGCCGTCAGGCAGCACGTGCAGCAGGAAGCGACGGATGAATTCGTCGGCCGCGAGCGTCATGGCCTTGCTCGCGGCCCCATGTTTGTAGTCTTTCCACTGGAAGGTGACCGCGTCGCCGTCGAAGCGCTGCAGCCGATGGTTGCAGATGGCGACGCGATGAGTGTAGCGGCCCAGATAGTCGAGCACCTGCCGGGCGCCGCCGAACGGCGGTTTGGCGTAGACGATCCATTCGGCCTGTGCCGTGGGGGCGAGCCAGGCGGCGAAGGCGCGCGCCTCACTGAGTGGTTCGAGCGGGCCATAGAAGTGCAATGCTCCACTATTGAAGGCGCGGCGCAGTTGTTCGAGAAAGAGGCGCCGGAACAGGCGCGAGAGCACGCGCACGGGCAGGAAGAAGCCGGGACGGCAGGCGGTCCAGTGCTCGCCATCGGGCGCGATGCCGCCGCCAGGGACCACGCAGTGGACGTGCGGATGATGCTGTAGGTTCTGCCCCCAGGTATGCAGGATGGTGATGAAGCCGATGGCGGCGCCCAGGTGCTTCGGATCGGCGGCGATCATGCGCAGCGTCTCGGCGCTGGTGCGAAACAGCATGTCGTAAAGAAGACGTTTGTTCTGGTACGCGAGCGCCGCGATGGGCTCGGGGAGCGTGAAGACCACGTGGAAGTACTCGACCTTGGGCAGCAGTTCAGCCTGCCGGCGTTCAAGCCACTGCGCACGGGCGAGCGACTGGCATTTCGGACAGCAGCGATGCCGACACGAGTTGAACGCGATGCGCTGATGGCCACAGGCATCGCACTGCTCGACATGTCCGCCAAGTGCGATGGTACGACACAGCTCGATCGCGCGCATCGCGCGCCGCTGCGCACGGCTAAGCCCGTCGGCATGGGTCTGCCGATACTGCGGGCCGCAGTGGCGGAAGATGTCGGCCACTTCCAGTGGCGCGCGCATGGCCGTGCTCAGAAGTACTCAGGCGCAGCAGGCGCAGGTGGGATCGGTTCGGGATGTGGTAGCAGATCGAAGGGACTGGTGGTGGCACACACGGTGCTGGTGGCGACCCTCAAGTAGCGTGCCGTGGTCGAAAGGGCACGATGTCCCATCAGCAACTGAATCCTGCGCACGTCGGTGCCGGTCTCGAGTAGATGCGTGGCAAAGGCGTGACGCAGCGAGTGGGGCGTGATGGGCTTCTGGATCCCGCTGCGCTGGCGCGCGATCCGGCATGCCAGCCCTACCGCGGAACGGGTGATGGGGTGCCCGGGCATCTCTCCGGGGAAAAGCCAGTCCCGGGGATGAACCTCATGCCAGTACAGTCGCAGGATCTCGAGCAGCCGCGGCGACAGCATTACATAGCGGTCTTTTCTGTTCTTCCCCTGGTTCACGCGGATGACCATCCGCTGGCTGTCGATGTCGGTGACCTTCAGATGGACGACTTCCGACACCCGCAGGCCGGCCGCGTAGGCGGTCATCAGGATGGTGCGCTGCTTGAGGCTGGCTACCGACTCGAAGAAGGCCGTGATCTCGTCCTGGCTCAGGATGACCGGCAGCCTCACCGGTCTCTTCGGGAGAGGGAAGTCCTCATCGCTCCAGTCGCGTTTGAGCGTCACGCGATAGAGGAATCGCAGGGCGCCGATAGTCGGACCGAGGCTGCCAGGCGCCAGTTTGCGCTCTTCACGAAGATAGATGAGCCAGGCACGAATCTCCTCGGGGCCGAGCACCTCTGGAGAGCGTCGGAAGTGTCGGGCGAAATGGGAAACTTGCAGCAGATAGGACTGCTGCGTGTTGTCTGCGAGGTTGCGGATCTGCATGTCGTGCAGCATCCGTTGGCGGAGCGGGGTCATGACGGACCTCCTGGGAACAGGGAATGGAATGCCCGGTCGGGCACCTCCATCCTGCTCCCAGCCGCCTGCCCATCCCTTCTCGATGGCTCGGCACCAGATAACCGTCCTGATCGAACGCAGGCACTGACGTCCGCGTCCCTCCCACTAGCGCGTCAGCGGTTTAGTACGAGGCGAGTAATCGCAAGCTTTCGATTACTCGCCGGGCAAGAATTCCAACCGATCGAATTGCGCCGGCGCGTGGTGACGTGAATTCCTGACGAAGCGCTTGACGCTTTCGTAGCTGGCGGTAAAGCCGAATTGGTCCACCAGGTCCTGGTAGATGGCCGTGGCGTTGCGATGCAGCCGTACTTGGGCTTCCACAAACTCCTGGTACGGCGCACAGGCCGACAACTGGTGTGCACCAGTTGCCGGTGGTCGGGGTGGGGGAATTTGCGACTCAGAGCCGGTGGTCACCGTGGGGGAGTTTGCCTGGGCAGCGGCAAAGCGCTCTTGATAACCCGAATCGTCTTGCGATCGATCCCGGTAATCCGGCCGATCTCCCGCTGGCCCTTGCCTGCGGCGACCAACGTAGCAATGGTGGTTTGTAGATGCGGCTTCAAGACGTTCACTCCGGCAACCCCTCTTCATGCGAGGGGAACAAGGTAACGTCCTGCCAGGCGCTTACATCACTTCCAGCGCCCCTTCAGGTGGGGGAGTTTGAGGTGACCACACGTGGGGGAATTTGGCCGACCATCGGGGCTCAATGATTTGCTTGCCAACATCCCTCCGTCGAGTTGTCACAACGGACGAGTTAGTCTTACTGTGTCACAAGAGAAGTCGTTTGTTTGGCCTCCGACAGCACGGACACATGGCGAGTCTACCAATCAAGAGAATGCTGAGTTGGTGGCGGATCGTGGTGATTGAATCAGCCACGTGTCGCTGGGCGCGCTGGGCTGCCCCGCGGGATGTAATCTGCGGAAAGCGCAGGCGTTTGGCGTGCAATGAAGTTTTTTTTGGCGCCGACTAAATCGCCGGTGGTAATACGTTCAGAGACCAGGAATCCATAGGCGGCTATGCTCAGCGCGGCATGGTGGTGAAAGCCCCGCCACCCTCGGCCTTCGTAATGGCCGAGACCCAACTCCTGCTTCAAGTCCTGGTAGTCGCGCTCGATGCGCCAACGCATGTGCGCCTGGGCGACCAATTCATCCAGCGCAATATCGGCCGGGAGGGTGGATAGGAAGTACTTCAATGGGTCAGTGTCCCCAGTGGGCCACTCGATTAGCAGCCACTGCTCGGGGCGCAGACGCGCCTTGCCACTATTACCGCCTGCGTGACGCACACGTACGGCGGCAAAGCGCCCACTGAGCGTTTCGTTTGAGCCTTCGCGCCAGCTAATCGTCTGGAATGCGGTAGGCGGCAGGGAATGCGCCAGTTCCTTGACGCTTATCGGCTGTCGATTGCGAGTGCGCCGCGGCATCACCGGCGGGCGGCCGATGCCGCTATATGGCTTCGGCGGCAACGGCTCCACCCCCGGTGGCCAGACCACGACCGCCGACGTGATACCCACCACATACCGCATGCCCAGATCACTCAGACGCTGGCGAAATGCGTTGTCCACCCCGTAGCCGGCATCCGCCAACACGCAATACTTTGGCGCGCCGGCGGCCAACAGCGATTCGAGCTGTTGCAGAGCAATCTCGGTCTTCGTTGTGAACCTCACCTCGTCGGGAATTCCAGCCTTCTCACGCCGCTCAGTATCTTCCGCCCATTCCCGCGGTAGATAGAGCTGGTAGGCTACAGGCACACTCGCCTGCTCACAGGCCAGAGACACACTGACCGCAACTTGGCAGTTGTCCTGCTTACCCAGCACCCCACAATACTGACGCGCGACCCAACCGAATGTTTGCCCTTCTTTGGGAAGCCTGTGTCGTCAATGATCCAGAAGCCACCGGTCGAGAGATCCATCTTGGGCACTACCCACTGACTGACCCGGCGCAGCATCTCCTCATCGGACCAGTCGGCCTTGGCGACAAAGTGGTGCAGTGCCTGGTGCCGGGCGCTAGCGTGCAGCGGATCGACTCCAGCTGCCATCGGCTCCACACTCTTACGCGATAGCGGCAGCATCAGACCTGTGCAGTAGCCCTTGAGCCCAGCATGGCGGTCCGCATGCCCCAGTCCCGCCGCTAAATGTTCCATGTATTGCTCAAATCGCTCGCTCGCGCTCATCGCTCTTCATGAACTGTGCCAAGAAGTTTATAGTATGGCACATTTATGACACAGTAAGATTAGGGAAAGGCTGATTTAATCGACGAGAGTGTCGACGTTGAGCAGCTGTGAAGCGTTGATAGACTAAGGACGACCAGCGAGCTACGCCGATGCAACAAATCAGTTTTGCTAGTGCCGAGTATCTGGGAAAGAAGCGCGTTACGCGGCGCGAGAAATTTCTGGGTGAGATGGAGCAGGTGGTGCCCTGGGCTCGATTGCTGGAGGCACTGGAGCCGTACTACCCCAAGGGCAAACGAGGGCGCCCGCCCATTGGCCTGGAACGCATGCTGCGGCTGTACTTTGTGCAGCAGTGGTATGGCTTGTCCGACGAGGCCCTTGAAGATGCCGTCAGCGACAGCGCGGCCATCCGCAATTTTGTCGGTGTTGACTTGGGACATGAGGAAGCGCCGGACGCCACCACGGTGCTCAAGTTTCGCCGCCTGCTCGAGAAGCACAAGCTTACCGCCGTGCTGTTTGAGCAGATCAACGCCCACCTGCGCGAGCGAGGCCTGATGATGCGCGAGGGCACGATGGTGGACGCCACCATCATCAATGCGCCGACTTCGACAAAGAACCGAGACAAGGCGCGTGACCCTGAAATGCATCAAACGAAGAAGCGCAATCAGTGGTACCACGGCATGAAGGCGCATGTGGGTGCCGATGCTGAATCGGGCTTGGTGCACAGCACTCACTACACCGCGGCCAACGAGTCTGACGTGGCGCACACCCATGAGGTGCTGCACGGGCAAGAGGATGACGTCATTCTTGATGCGGGCTACACCGGCGTGCACAGGCGCGACGAGATCTTGAAGGCGCAAGCAGAGGGCGCCATCAAGGCGGATGTTCGGTGGTCGGTGGCTATGAAGCGCTCCAGGCTCAAGGGCATGACCGAAGGGCCGCTGAAGCAATTGACGCAGGCCTTGGAGAAGGTCAAGGCGCAAATTCGTGCCCGGGTTGAACATCCGTTTCATGTGGTGAAGAATCTGTTCAAGCACAAGAAGGCTCGCTACAGGGGATTGGCCAAAAACGGTGCGCAGTGCGACACCTTGTTTGCGCTGGCCAATCTGGTGATTGCAAAGAAAGCGTTGCTGCAATCAATGGACAATTCCGTCTGCAAGGCGGCATAAGGCGTGAAACCCGGGGCAAAAGCCCCAAAAAATGAAAATTTCCAACTGGCAAGCCGTCAAATCTGCTGTTGGTTGACAAAAAAAATCGGCATCACACTGGCAACGCTGCGCGCTGACGCTTTGTTCAGCGATTCCTTAGCAGGTTCGCCTTGAAGTTAACAATACCGAGTAACTCTGTTTGAAACAGCTTACAAGGAACGGCAAGCATGCTAACTTCGCTACTTGCGCAGCAATTTCGTTATTATAGCCAATTTCACCGCCGGATTTCTCTATGATAGTCAGATCAAGTAGCTGAGTATAACGTGTGCCTATCAATAGATACAGTCGCCGCGCCTCTCAAAATGTACAAGACTATGCGCCCCTTCACACAAACGTGGGATTCAGCTTGATGCTGTCAAGGCGCTCAACGTTGATGAAACACGATAGCGAGTCTAGTGCATGCACGCCCCTAGATAGGCAGGTCAACTTTATTGCTGATATGGGAAGTCTCATGGGAAGTATGTCGGAATTCTTCGCAGGATATTTTTTTCACACCATCGATGAAGTGGCGAAAAGCTTTTGCGATTTCGTTAAAATATCAATGATGACACCGACTTCAGGTTCAATTCCAATGGAGTTTTTCAGGATCCTAATCTCTGGACGTCCCATGCTAACGACCTCGGTTTGGCAAACAGTTCACTGCTCGATGGTAATCGATTCAAATTCAGGTGGCGGACGACAAACCGAGAAGCCGACTTGTCTGCCGACCGCTTCGTCGGACGCCAAAAAGCTCGCCGAGCATTTAGTCACAAAAATTCGCGAAGGTTCTGTTGATGAGGCGGAGGAACTGTATAAGAATTTGTGTGAAATTTATGAGCCGGCCAAAGACTTACTAGTATTTCCAGTGGTGATTGCAATCCAGCGCGGTCACGCTCTTGATGCACTACGCTATCTCAATGGATTACCCGAAGAACGATGTCCAGAGCTGAAAGCCCTATGCCTTAATCTGTTGAATGATCCGATTTGGCATAGCTATGCAGAGTCGAAAGCAGATAGTGCTGACCCTTTTGTGCGAAACGCTATGCGTCGGTTATTGGGGCGCGACGAGGGGACCGAATCGCGCTAACGCTCTATTTTCAAATTGAACCACCCCGGGACCCGTGGAGGCTGGTTGGTTTAAGTTAATAGCGGTTGAGCGACAGGCATTTGAAGCTGCCGATCGATAGTAGTTTGCCTCAGCTTCCGCGGGCGGGATATAGCCAAGGGATTCCATCAGCCGGTGGTGATTGAACCAAGCCACCCATTCCAGCGTGGCCAGCTCAACGGATTCGCGCGTCTTCCAGGCAGTGCGGTGATGAATCGTAAGCGCTCAATTGACGACGTCCGGTATTGAAGGCCGAACGTTAGCAGGCTTGCGTCCGCAAAGACTTTGCTGACGCAAACATGATCCAAGACGAGATTGACCTATTTCCGCTGCAGGCGGTGAGAGTCCGCTCCAATGGGAAGCGCGACTACGAACCTGCGGCCAAGCGGCGTCTGATTGAGTTTTGTCTTCCATCGGGAGCATCGGTTTCGGACACGGCACTCAAGGCTGGTATCAACGCTAACCAGTTGCGCAAATGGATTCGGAGTACCGAGATTCAGCGCAGGCGCGAAGTGCGTTGCCGGCATTCGTGCCGGTTGTCCGGGAGCTTCAGGAGTCGCGGCCAATCGAGACACCTGCAAAGGTTGTGGTGCCGTGTCATGAAGCAGCATCAGCGACTGGCGATCCGCCACCGCAGCAAGCGCAACCGCTGGCGCTCTTGATCGGCGTTGTTGCATAAATCCGGGTTCGGTTGGGCGGCTGACGTTTACGCGCAACGGCTGGAACGCTGGCTCTGTAATGAGATGGTCGCCCCCATCCCCCACGAGCGGTTACGCTTAGGGGGCGTTTTCTGCCGAGGAGGCCATCATGCAAGACACGACGCTGGTTGGAATCGATCTGGGTAAGCACTCCTTCCACCTTCACGGTCAGGACAGACACGGCAAGGCCGTGTTTCGCAAGAAGGTGAGCCGTAAGCAACTCGTCGAGTTTTTTGCCACATTTCACACATGCACGGTGGTGATGGAGGCCTGCGCTGGCGCGCACCATATGGCTCGCAAGCTCGCTGCATTCGGCCATCAGGCCAAACTCATCTCGCCGCAATTCGTACGGCCTTTCGTCAAGAGTAACAAGAACGACTTTGTGGATGCCGAGGCGATCTGCGAAGCGGCGTCTCGTCCTGCCATGCGATTTGTAACGCCGAAAACGGAAACGCAGCAAACTCTGTCGGCCTTGCATCGCGTGCGTGACTCGCTGGTGCGCGATCGCACCAAGACCAGTAACCAGATACATGGATTCCTGCTGGAATTCGGAATCAGCCTGCCGGTCGGCAAGGCCGTCATCACCCGTCTGCCGGCAGTCCTCGCCGAGCATGCTTTGCCATCTCGGCTGGTGGCGGTCCTCGAACGCCTGCATACCCACTTCAAGTACCTCAGTGAACAGATTGGCGAACTCGACAAGGAGATGACTCACCAGCTTGCCGACGACGATCTCGGCCAGCGTCTGCTGACGATTCCTGGCGTCGGTCCGATCACTGCGAGCGTGCTGGCCACCGAGATGGGCGATGGCAAGCAGTATGGCAGTAGTCGCGACTTCGCCGCATCGATCGGGCTGGTGCCCCGCCAATACAGTACGGGAGGGCGAGCGAACCTGCTTGGCATCAGCAAACGCGGGAACAAAAATATCAGGCGTCTGTTGGTTCAGTGTGCACGGGCTTACATGCAGCGGCTCGAGCGGCAAACCGGTAGGCTCGCGGACTGGGTCCGCGCCATGCTCACACGACGGCACTCCAACGTGGTTGCCTGCGCGTTGGCAAACAAGCTGGCGCGTACCGCGTGGGCGCTGGCCACCCGCGGCACCACATTCAATGCCGGGTCGGTTGCCATGCCTGTCTGAGCGACCGATCCCGCTTCCTGCTTCACTGAAGTCCACCCATCTCGTTTTGCGACTGCTGATATTTGATGACGTGAACGGTACACCGGCCTGGTAGACACCCTGGGAAGTTAACGAGCTTTCGAAGCTGCCTCTGTTATTAGGGCTGTCAGGCGCGATTCTCATCGTGGCGCGAGGAGCAATCCTTACAATGACGCCGGATAGATTTAGGCAAACCAACCACCCATCAACATCGGTGTTGCAAAAACGGGGGCGACCATAGATTAACTTCTGACGAAGCGGCGTAGTGTCTTGGACTTTTTCCGGGACGATGCGCAAGGACAACCGACAGCAAGCCGAGCCCAAGGGGGTCTACCGCGTCAAGAACTGGGCGCAGTACAACAAGGGGCTGATAGCCCGAGGAGACGTGACGATGTGGGTCGAAGAGAGCTTGCTCGTGCCACCGGCTAAAGCCCAGTCGCCCAAGCGTGGCCACCCGCTCGTCTATACGGATGCGCTGATCCAGGGTCTGCTCAGTCTCAAGCAGGTGTTCCACCTGCCGCTGCGCGCGCTGCAAGGCTTCGCGCAGAGCTTGCGCACCCTGGCTTTCCCAACGTTGCCAGTGCCGAACTACACGACATTGAGCCGCCGCGCGCAGAATCTGAACGTCGTGCTGCCCGCCTCGCGTAGCGGCGAGCCGCTGCATCTGGTGATCGACAGCACTGGGCTGAAGCTTTACGGCGAAGGCGAGTGGAAGGTTCGCAAGCACGGTTGGTCCAAGCGCCGGACTTGGCGCAAGGTCCATCTCGCCATGGACGCGAACACCGGCCAAATCTGTGCTGCACTGATGACCCACCAGGACGTTGGCGATGGCGAAGTGTTGGCCGACCTGCTCGATCAGATCCCGGTTGATACACCGATCGATACCATCGGAGGTGATGGCGCTTACGACAGCAAGCCGTGCCACGCGGAGATTGCTGCGCGAGGTGCACAGCCCTCGATTCCACCACGCGATGGAGCGAAGCCTTGGTCCGAAAGTACGCCGGGCGCAGCCTGGCGTAACGAGGCCATCGATGTCATCGAGAAGAGCAGTCGACGCGATTGGAAAGCCGCCAGCGGCTATCACTGGCGCTCGCTGGCCGAGACCCTGATGTACCGCCTCAAGACGCTGACGGGACACAGTCTGTGGGCACGCGAAATCGGGTCGCAGGCCACCGAAGTGGCTATCCGTGCGGGCGTGCTCAACCGCATGGTCGCGCTCGCTCGCCCGCAATCCGTCCGTATCGCCTGAGTTCAGCGTCACCGAGGAGCCCCTGTTTTCAATCTCGATTTATGCAACAACGCCTATCGGACCGCTGGCACCCTCAGCTGAGAGGCGACGCGCAGGCGTTAGACACGGCAGAAAAATCGAAATGCGCGGCGGCATACAGGGCATTGCACGCCCAGACTTCCTCGCCGTTCTTGTAAAAGGTGACCCACTTGCCGTCGCTGATGCAATGGGCGCCGGGAAACACCTCATCATGACCATTGCCAGCGTCCAGCGGGAAGGGCGCATGAGGCACGGCCCAGTAGTGGCCGCTCGGTAAGGCTTCGATCGATTTTCGGGACATACTTTTCAGCACCGCCATGCGGTGTCACGTAACGCACAAGCTCACCGCCGCTGCAAAACGGATCGTTCCTGCAAAGGCGTGACATCGTCGCGAGACAGCCTCGTGTAGGCTCACTGCCCATGCCTCTTGCTTATACAGTGTAATTTCGCCATGGCGCAATACCTCTGCATCGCCGTGCGAGCGCTCGGCGTCGGCGCCATCATTGTGATCATCGCCGCCGTCTCATGGCAAATCTATCTGCAAGTCGCAGCGGAAGCTGACTTAGCCGGCGCGGATGAGGAACCTGCGGCGATGATGTTGATCCGCTGCGAGACGATGCATCACCGCCTGCAGAATCGGCACAGGCCCGCGGACACGGCGGATGCTGACGAGCGCGCCACGCGCTCGTTGTAGGGAGTCTTGAGTCGGAGAGCGTCTGATCAGTCCAGCAGCTCACGCTGCCTGCGTGAAGCTGGCGGGCTGTCCACTTCCGGAGGCAAGCGCTGAGGCAGATGGACTTGGTTCGTTTCCGTTTTGACGACCTGGACTCGCCTGGGCGCAAACGTTACCTACCGCCTTGCTTCCACGCTGGAAAAAGCCTTCCTGCCGACAGCGAGCGCAATGCGCCTGTGCATGTAGGCGGCCAGGCAGCGCCAGGCCCCACGGCGCCTTGGAGCGCAAGCAAAAGAAAGCCCGCTGCAATGGCGGGCACGAATCCCTTGAGGAGAAAGGGAGGAGACGGACGTAGTATAAACCCTTATGAAAACTCTTGCAGACCCTGCTTGTGGCGGGGGAGCGGTCTGCCAGCCATTTTTCCCCGACACGAAGCGAACGCGTTGATATACGCTCACCAAAAGCCCGCTTCCAAGGTATAGGAACCGGACTTGGAAACCTGAGGCGCCTTCCGGCCTGGCATGCGACAGCAGCAGATGAGCGGTGGCCAATCTGTAATTTCATGACCTCGAAATTACGTCTGTCGCGGCGGCTACTGTATCGTGCTGTGAATTGGGTCGCAACGGTCGGGTCTGGAGATAAAGTCAAATCTGGTGTACGAAGGTTGATCGTGGCCGGTCGTCAGGCGACGAGTTTCTGCTGATCCGGCGGATTGTCTTGCGCCGGCGCACCGTCCTTGAAGGGGATGCCCTTCAGGAGCAGTTCGATATGTTCGGCACCGTTGATGCGGCGCCAGGTTTTCTCGGCTTCCTCGATCAGCTTGAAGGCCAAGCCAAGGAAGGTCGCTCGTGACACACAATTTCGCGTGCGCGTCGTGCGGTGACGCACAGTCGCGAAGGTCGACTCAATCGCGTTCGTCGTGCGAATGTGCTGCCAGTGCTCGGCCGGGAAGTCGTAGAACGTCAACAGGGTGTCTCGATCTTTGGTGAGCACGCCGGCGGCCTTGGGGTACTTGGCACCGTAGATCGTCACAAAGCGATCGAAGGCAGCAAAGGCATCTGCGCGGGTGGCCGCCATCCAAATCGCCTGCAGATCTGCCTTGGCGCGGCCGTGCTGGGATTTTGGCAAGGCGTTCAGGACATTGCCCATCTTGTGGAACCAGCAACGCTGGGCGCGCGTGGCTGGGAACACCTCCTCCAGGGCAGCCCAGAATCCCATGGCGCCATCGCCGACCGCCGCCAGCGGGCCAGCCTGCAGGCCGCGGGATTTCAGATCCAACAGTACTTCCGCCCACGATGCCTTCGATTCCCGATAGCCGTCACCGATCGCCACGCGCTCCTTCCTGCCGTCGGGCGTGACGCCGATGATCACCAGCAGGCATTGCCCGTCCGAGCCCTCGCTGCGCAGACCCGTGTGGATGCCGTCCACCCACCAATACACATAGCGCGCCGCCGACAGATCACGCTGATTCCAGCGTGCATGCTCGTCTGCCCACTGCGCCTTCAATCGGCTCACCACGTTGGCCGATAGCCCTTTGGCATCTTCGCCCAGCAGCACCGACAGCGCCTCGCTCATGTCGCCTGTCGAGATTCCCTTCAGATACAGCCAGGGCAGCGCCGCACTCACCCGTGGTGACTTCCTCACATATGGCGGCACGATCGCCGAGTTGAACTTCACGCCAGACCCGGACCGGTCGCGCACCTTGGGCACCTTCACGGCAATCGGTCCGGCACCCGTCAGCACCTCTCGCTCCGGGAGGTAGCCATTGCGAACCACGGCGCGCTGGCCGCTCAAGGTCTTGACGTTACTGAACTGCTCAAGCAGCTCTGCCAGCTCCACTTCAATCGCCTCCTGGATGACCCGCCGGGCCCCGCGCCTGATCAGCTCCTCGAGCCCAAGCCCGATTTCCGATAGACCGACTGCTTCTTTACATTTATCCTTGCTCATGGTGGAGTTTTCTTGTGTGCTGGTTTCCGATCTCGACAATCAGATTCTCAGCGGAAAGCTCCACCGCCCTCTACTCCGCGCCTCAAATTCCCCGCCCGTACACCACTTTCGACTTTAGCTCCCGAACCGTCGCATTCCCGCATGAAACGGCATTGATCCGTTTCGCGTCAGCGCACATTTTTTCGCGGTGATCGAGCGACGTTGACGCTGTAGGTCCGTACAGTCGAGGAAATTCACTACCGGTATTCAATTGTCATGGGCGGCTGCATTTTTAAGCGTGGTGGAGCGCGAGCTTCAAGCGACTATGGTTCCGATGGGTATGAGTCGGACGTTGAGGCGAAAAGAGCTAAGCCTGGATCTTCGCGATCACCATATTCAAATGAGACCTTGAATGGTCTGGTGCCATTTGCCAAACGGGTCTATCAGGAGAGCGTTCTTTGGCATGGAACCAAGCGCGAACACGTGTCATCTCTTCGCAGAAATGGCTTCGTGAACGAGCGTAAAGGGAGTGGAGCCACAGATGGCGGAAGTGCAAATTTCCTGATGAATTTCAGTAGCTCTGGTGTGACTGCTTCGGGCGAACACCACTACTTGTCATCTGATCGAGAGATGGCGAAGGAGTTTGCCATGTTTGCCGACGCTGACCAGCCGGCGGTGGTGCGAACGATCGGCGTTGGGAACAACTTTCATTTGGAGGAAGACCCCTATACTGGCGACCCTGCCAGACCCGGGCACGGCAGAGCAAGCGCACGCCTTGCTGAGTTGTTGCAACATAACACGACAAGAGAAGTGCCTGTACAGCGCCGTCGAGGCACTGGTAAAGCGGTCGAATTTTTCACCGAATGATGCTGAAAGTAACATCGAATACGCTCGGCTGTCTCTGAACACTGTGCAGACCCACGACAAAGCCTTGAAGTTGCAGTTCGGTGCGAGCCGGTGCACGCGAGGTGACGGCTTGCTGTGATTCTCTCTCAGGTTATCGAGAATCAGGACACCTTCTTGCCTGCGTGCCAAAACGACGTCCACCGATGGCATCTTGCAGCGTCGTCGCGATGCCCTCAGTATGACGCTGGCAAGATGCCAAACACTCCAATGCGATATCCCAGCTGTGCTTGTCCATCTCCGCTCTTGATCGACACCGCCAGCATGAGATGCGCTCGTCTTGTTTCCTCAAGAGTCCGGATTGTCCCCCCGTAATGGCTGTTGAGTTGGGGCTTACTCGTCCTGATTCCACTATCCCGACATAGCCGCTTGTTTCAACGGTCTACCCGCCCGATCCGATGACAACGGCCGGAGCTATTTTAACGGCCTGCGAGGTAACTACTGGAGAAGGGGCATAGCTATGAGAATTGGCAGCCCGGCGAGTCCGGACGCTGGTGGCGATCAGAAGATTGACGAGGCTGCACCCGGACAGTCCCCGACTTCGCGGCCCGAACCTGCGTCCCGGAGGACAGACACGGTCCTTGACACGTTGCCGCGGCGGGAAGACCTGGCAGCGCGTCGCCAGCAGCGCAGGATGCAGCCTTATTCCGGACCTCAACGGCAAAGGGCATTCGCTTCACGGCTACAGGGGGACGAGGATACTGCCGGACATCCGTTGCGCGCTTTGCCGAGTAGCGGGAGGCCTGTGTCAGACCGAGCAGCGGACGATGCACCCCGCAGGGCCCAGTCGTCGTGGCCGCCCAGCACGCGCAACCTGCCGGACCAGCAACTGCGGTCAACCCTTGCTGCAAGCGGGATGGAGAGGTATCAGATCGCCGCGGCGGCGCCATCGCACAAGGGACCGGCCCGCGATGCGATTGAAGCGCTGGATGAAAGGCACCACTCGAGGATGCGCATCGAGCCGAGCGAACCACAGCGCCGCAGCCGGAATCTGGGGAGAGTCCTGACGTATCCTGAACACGAGTTCGGCCGGCAGCTCAGGAACCAACGGGATGCGCAGCAGCGAGTGCTTTCCGGCAACGCGAAGGATGCCGATTTCCCTGAACTTGCCATCCGGATGGCAAGGGAGAACGTGCTGGCACAGCGCAACGGCTACGGGCAGGCACTGGTCTTTCTGCGCCCAGACTATGCCGGCGACAACCTGCACTTCCTGGACTTGTATTTGCAGAAACTGCAGGTCAGGAACAAGGTCAGGAACATACCGCCTGCGCGGGCCAACGACGTTCGCGAGGCGGTTGAACTGGCGGCGCACTATCTTGTGGACACCGACTGGTGCCGGGGCGCGCCGGCTGCAAGCTACGTGCATTTCGCCAACAAGCTTAGCAAGCATGCCGACAGCGAGATCTGCCGGCTAGCGCTGCGAAGCATCGCGACCGAACTGCTGAGGCCGGGCGCGCTGCACAGGCTGAACGGACGGCAAGCCGCCATGCTGTGCAATGCGCTGTCCAAGGCGCCGGAGCGCCCGGCGTGCTGCGATGCGGTGTCCGGTCTTGTCAGGCATCTTCGATCGCATGGTCTGATCCCGGGGCTGAACGCACAGGATATGTCAAATCTGCTCAATGCCCTGAGCAAGTGGTCGGACGATGGCAGGGTCAGGGAGAACGCACTGGAGCTGGCCAGGCTCGTTGCGGCAGACGCGCCGCTGCGCGAGTCGATGAATGCGCTGGGGGTGGCCATCACGGTCAACGCTCTCTCGAAGTGGCCTGACGAAGCCGATGCGCGTCAGGCGGCGCTGCGGCTGGCCGAACGCGTGACATCGGACGCAAAGCTGCGCCAGCGGATGGACGGGCAGCATGTTGCCAACGCGCTCAATGCATTCTCAAAGTGGCCGGCGTCGCATCGGGTCAGCGAGGCGGTACGGTGCCTGGCCCGGCGCCTCACATCGGAACCCCAGCTGTGCCAGTCGATGGAGGCGTGGGCCGTGGCCAACGCGCTCAATGCGCTCTCGAAGTGGCCGGACCAGGCCAAGGCCCGCGACGCCGCGCTGCGGCTGGCCGAGCGCGTTAGCTCGGAACCCCAGCTGTGCCAGTCGATGGAGGCGCAGGCAGTGGCCAACGCCCTGAACGCGTTATCGAAGTGGCCGGGCGAGGTCGAGGCCCGCGACGCGGCGCTGCGGCTGGCCGGTCGCCTCGCATCGGACCCGCGGCTGCGCCAGTCGATGGATGCGCTGGCCGTGGCCAATGCCCTGAACGCGCTCTCGAAGTGGCCGGACAAGGAAGAGGCTCGTAAGGCGGCGCTGCGGCTGGCCGAGCGCGTTAGCTCGGAACCCCAGCTGTGCCAGTCGATGGAGGCGCAGGCAGTGGCCAACGCGCTCAATGCGCTCTCGAAGTGGCCGGAGGAAGACAAGGCCCGAGACGCCGCGCTGCGGCTGGCCGAGCGCGTTAGCTCGGAACCCCAGCTGTGCCAGTCGATGGAGGCGATACATGTGTCCAACGCCCTGAACGCGTTTTCGAAGTGGCCGGACGCGGACGAGGCAAGCGCGGCGGCGCTGGCGCTTGCCGATCGTCTGACCTCGGAGGCTGAGGGCGATGCGCGGCTGCGCCAGTCGATGGGCGCGCAGGCCGTGGCCAGCACCCTCCACGCACTGTCCCGATGGCCGCAAGAAAGCGGCCTGCATGAAGCGGCGTGGTGTCTGGCGGCACGCCTGGGCTGGGCTCCGCTCGAGTGGAGCGCGTTCGAATTCAGACAGACCGGCCAGATTGCCAACGCGCTGGCGCGGCTCGGCCGGGACGAAGACGGGAACGCCGTTCTCGCACGCGATGTACTGATGGGGGTAGCGGTGCACCTGGAGTTGTATCCGGAACGCTTCGACAGCGCCGATGGCCGCCACGTGGGTATGCTGCTCAAGGCTTTCGCCCAGCTGCGGATGCACGACGCGCTGCGGCTGCTCGCAACGCCGGCGCTGGAGCGTGTCATGACGCTGTGTCAAGAAGGACGGCTGCGCGAAGAACCGCTGGAAAGTGTGGGCACCCTGTGCATGGGGCTGCTGCCGCTGGCGCGCAGCCCGCAGTTGCCGCGCCACCGGGTGCGCGCCCTGCAGACGTTCGACGCGCTGAAGCCAGTCGTAGAACACAAGATCGACGCGTATCTGCGCCAAGCCCCGGGCGGGGCAGGCGCTCGTGCCGGGCTGCGACTGAAGGAGGGTGACGAAGCATGCGGTACGCGCTGTCCGGCCCTGTCACTGTATCAGGTGCTCAAGGCATACAGCGTGGTGGCCCACCAGTGGAAGCCGCGCTACATCAGCGGCGGGCGTGAGTCGGTGAAGACGCACCAGGAGACTCTGAAGCAGTGGGTGCGACAGACGCTGGACAGGACGCGCCCGCTCATCGAGACGGATCTGCAGGAAAAGAGCTGGAACTTGATTGCGCAGATCGAGGCGGATGATGCGATCCTGGACGCGCTGGATCTGCGGCTGGCCAGCGCGGCGCATCTGGAGGCCCTCACGACGCGTTACCCTCCTCGCCGGTTCGATCTGGCAGCGCGCCACGAGAGCCTGCGCACAGCGGTGGGAAACGTCGTACCACCCGAACCGAGTGGGGGCGACACCACGCATGTCACGGTCGACTTGCGGGGACGGGAGCTGGAGCCCGCCGCGTCGTCCGACGGGGCGGAGCCTGCGTATTCGTTTTATTCACGCCTGACCGGTCAGCCGCTGGTCGAGGTGCGGCTGCCTGGGGAGTTAAGCGCCTTCATGCTCGCGCGCACGTTCCAGTACAAAGACGAGCCTTGGCGCTTCGACATGTTTGGCGGCAGCCGCCTGACACGGGGGCGGCGGAAGTCAGCCCGGGACATCGCCGCCGGCCGCAGCGCGTCTGCTTCGGTGCTGCCGGCAGTGCGGTATGCCGACAGTGCCCCAGGCAGCGCCTTCATGGAACTGGCGCAGAAGCTGGCGCCGCAGCGCGAGGACTGGTCGCGCATGCAACGCGCGCTCATGGAGATGGTGCCACCTGACCATGTGGTGGAGGGCACGTTGCGGCTGGGCTGGTTTGAGGACGTGGCCGGGCCGCAGCACCCCTTCAGGCTTCAAGGGCCACACCACGAGCGCATCGCGCTCTGTCCAAATGACGGCTGCGGGTTTCTGAGATGGGACGTGGCGATGCGCATTCCGGTGGTGCGCGAACATATCGAGGCATGGGAGGCAGTCAGGGAGGCACGGGGCGACGAGGCACAGCAAAAGCTGGTGGATGGGCAGCAGCCGGGATTTAACACGCTGCCACCGCAGGCCCTGATGCATTTCCCGCGGGATGAGGCGGCGCTTGACGAAGCGCGCGAGGTGATGCAGCGCAGGCTGAACGGGGTGGACCGGCACGCATCGCAGGCGGTGGACTGCCTGACGCTGTACCAACTGGCCGTCAGCGGCGGCTACCAGGGGCGGCGCATCCGCGCGGTCCCCTCGGCTGACGACAGGCTGTATCTGCCGACGATTCCGCTGCCGGGCTTTGCGCAGTTGCAGGGCGATGTGCTGGTGGGCAAACCGCCGTACGATAAGGAGAACCTGTTGCCCATTGCGGCCGCGCAGGTCGTTACGCCCGATCAGGAGGACGTGACGGCCCAGTTTCTGGACCAGTGCTTCGCCATCCAGTACAGCTATACGGGATTCGATGAGGATTCGGGCACGGGCGCCGACATGCTGCACAGCAAGGGCATGCTGATCATCCCGCCGCCGGGCTACTGGTCGCCGGATCCGGACCACCAGGGGCTGCACCTGGCCTGTTCGCGGGAGGACCTGAAGACGCTGTCGCGCTGGAAGAGCCGGCGCGAGCGCGACACGCTGCCGCAGCAGATGTTCAGCACGGGCAGCCTGCGGGTCAAGGACGTGCTGCTGCCTGGGCGGCTTGGGGCAATCCCGATTGCGGAGCTGCGCAAGCGGAGCATGGACACGGACGGGGACGATGCGTTCGTCTATGCGGGCTATCCGGCTCTCGTGGGCCACATCGGTCGCGTCATGCAGTCGCGCCAGGCGCGACGGGGCGAGGAGCGCTCGTTCAAGCCGCCCAAGACTGCGCATCCGGCCATCGATGAACGGGGCCGCTACCAGGCGGGACGGGCGCGCGAAATTATGGCCGAGCAGCGGGGGGGCGCGTTGCTGGGTAAAGCCGCCACGCTCGCCATGCGCTTTCTCGCGCAGCCAGATGAGCTGCGCGAGGCCATGGCGCGAAACATGATGTTCGGCACCTACGACGGCGTGGCGCGTGATTTGCGCAACGGACTGCGCAGGCGGCTGCAGGGGGACAAGGATGCACCAGCGCTGCAGCAGTTGCAGGTGCAGGCGCATGAGGCGATTGACCGAGCCCATGAGCCGCAAGCGTGCGAGGCGGCGAAACTGCTGTATGAGCTGTGTATGCAGCTGGGCAGGGACAGCGTCCAGGCACCGCAGCTTCCGTCCGCGCTGGCGCAGGGGTTCCCCGCACTTGCGAGCGCCTATGAGCAGGCAGACGACACGGCCGGGCGTGTGCACGCGGTGCTGGACAACTACCCGGTGTGCCGTCTGTCGCGTACGGCGTTCCCCGAGGGGCAGCCGGGGCTGGTGCCGGGCGAGCCGGAGCTGTCCATGCGCAACCTGTTTACGATAGCCATAAAGGTGGGCACCGACGCGCTGAAGTCGGACACGGGCACCGATCTCTTTACAAGCGTGATCGAGAGTTGCGAAATGGCTGAACGCCGGTATCCCGACCGTCTGCGTCGGGTACCGTACAGCAAGCCGACGTTGGCGGAAATACGGCACGGGCGCTTCGATCCACAGTGGGCAGACGCTGCGCTGCGGCAGATGCCAACGATGGCAGCGGGTGTCATGCAGGACGCCGTCCGGGCGCTGCAGCAGGCGGAGCTGCTCAGCGTACCGGCTACGCCGGCCGAACGGGCGCAGGAGGTTTCCCGGGAGGCGCTTGAGCAAGAGGCGCTGGCGCTCAATGAACGGGCCCGTTTGGCCGAGCCGGGGATCACGATGAGGCTGCAGGACATCGTGAACGGGTGCAGTGAGCCCGGACACGCGCGGGCGGGTCTGGCGGGCGAACAGAAGAACAGGCTGAAGTCGCCGCGCTCGCTGCAGGACAAGCTGGCCCGGCTGATTGGTGGAGTGCCGCCCCGGACCCTGGCCCAGGCCAGCGCGCTGGTCAACGATGCGCTGCGCTACAGTGTGGTGCTGCCCGCGGATACGTTTATGGGGGACTATCGCCAGATCATGGCGCAGCTCGCGAAGGCGCATACTCTGATCCGGCGCACGAATCACTTCCTGCGGGGCCGCAGCCCTTTCCAGGCGGTGAGCGTCACGCTGAAGGAGCCAAACGGCATCGCATGGGAAATCCAGTTTCATACAGAGCAAACGTTCAGATGCAAGGAGAAGTACCACGACCTGTACAAGCAGGCGCAACGACGTGGATTCGATGGCGCCTCCGGCGACGAGATCTGGAAGTTGCTCGGGCCAGCGCGCGAGGCCTTCCGTGCATTACCCGTTCCTGCGGGGGTGGAAGATATCGTGGACTGGGAGCCGGAAACGGTATTGAAGGTGCAGCCGCGGCCCCAGGCGTCAGCCACGCCGCGCGTGCCTGCCCCCTTGCGCAACTGGCCCAGCAGATCAGAAGCCAGGCTGAACGTCTCGAGGGTGCGGTCTGGCCTGTGCTGCAGCAGGCGCTGGAGCACCACGGCGCGAAGTTGCGCGCGGACATGGACGGTGGCGGCTGGCGCAGGTTTATCTTTAAGAAGAAGAAAAGCATTGAAGAGAAGCTTGCCCGGATACAGCGCGAGCAGGGCCTGCAAACACCGCAGGAGGCCGCCAGGCGGGTACGCGATGGTCTGCGCTATGAGGTGATCCTCGGTGCAGAGAGATTTGCCATGGACGCCCGGAGGATCCTGACCAGTCTGCAAAGGGCCGGCATGACGGTCATGCGCGTGAACAACAGCTTTACCCGGGAGGGCACCGGCTATGCTGGCCTGAATGTGAACGTGCGCACCCGCGTTGAGGGCGAAGACGCCGACTGGGAAATCCAGTTCCACACCCGTGATAGCCTGAAGGCCAAGGAGAAGGGTCACCGGACCTACGAAAGGCTGCGCCAACTGTCGCCTGATGCGGTGCCGCGCGGGACGCTGGAGCAGGACCTGCGCGACGCGGCAGCCCGCGTGGCGCCCCCGCAGGGCATCGAGATGATCCTGTCCTTCGATCTCTATGCGGAACCATCCATTGCCGACGAGAGGCCTGGCGGCCCGATGAACCAGCCGTATCGCGGCGCAGCCGCGGATCAAGCACGCAGCTCCGACCTGGACACCGGGCAACCCTACGGGCCGCACGGTGCCACGCGGAGCGCGCCTGCCGTGACACACCCGGCCCCGATCCTGGCCATGCTGTTCGCAGCAACTGGGGCCCCCGCCCCCCTGCGCGCACCGGACGTGCTGAGCGGCCTGCACGACCCCCCCTGGCGGGTGCCTCGCCGGCTCAGGTGCCCGTTCCCCCATCCTTGGGCGAATTCAATTCGGGGCCCCTGCTCATCAGTCTTGAACAGTTTCTGGCGCAATCAAACGCTGAGATGGGGATGGCCAGCGGGCTGCAGAATAATTGCCTGCTAGACACAGCTCTTCAGCTCAGCCGCAACATAAGGCGAGAGCCTGCGATGGCAACGGAGCAGACGAGCGAACTCCAGGCACAGGCGCAGTGGTTGCGGGGCGAGCTATTTCGTAGGGGCCTGGCCGATAGGGATGGCGACATCGACATGTACGAGGCCGGGTGGGGGCTCGCGCGCAGCCTTGGCATACGCATCCAGGCCATTGCGGTCAATGCGAGCGGGCAGCTCACAGTGCATCCGGTTGTTGGTCAGCAAGGCCGGCTTGTGCATATCCTTCATACACCCGGCCACTTTCAGCCATTGTGGCCGCGCCGCTAGTGTAGCGTTCTGTTCTTGATGGAACTTATATGAATTCGGCGTCTCCAATGCCCACACTGCGACACAGCGTGGAGAGAGTGAGTGCGAGTTGCCCCCGAGATCATGTTGACCGACGAGGAGCGAACCAATTTGACGAGGCTGGTTCGGTCGAAGCTCACGAGCGTGAGGCTGGCGCAGCGCGCGCGCATTGTGCTGCTGGCCGCCAACGGAATGCAGAACAAGGACATCGCCGAGCAGTTGGGAGTCGGACGCGTGCAGGTCTCGCGTTGGCGTGAGCGGTATGCGCAATCGGGGCTGGCCGGTATCGAACGCGACTTGCCGCGCGGTGCGCCGCCGGTGAAGGTGGACACGGCGCGGCTGGTGGAGCTGACCACTCAAACCAAGCCCGTTGCGGCCACGCACTGGAGCACGCGCAAGATGGCCGCCGAATTGGGCGTGAGCGCCAGCACCGTCATGCGCCATTGGCACGCCCACGGGTTGAAGCCGCACATCGTGCGCGGCTTCAAGGTGTCGCGCGATCCGAAGTTCGTCGAGAAGCTCGAAGACATCGTCGGCCTCTACATGTCGCCACCCGAGCACGCGCTGGTGCTGTGCTGCGATGAGAAGAGCCAGGTGCAGGCGCTGGATCGCACGCAGCCCGGCTTGCCGTTGAAGAAGGGGCGTGCGGCCACCATGACGCACGACTACAAGCGCAACGGCACGACCACGCTGTTTGCCGCGCTCAACGTGCTCGATGGCCAGGTCATCGCCCAGTGCCAGCAGCGCCACCGCCATACCGAGTGGCTGAAGTTCCTGCGCAAGATCGACCGCGAGACGCCCAAGGACAAAACGCTGCATCTGATCGCAGACAACTACGCCACCCACAAGCATCCTGCGGTGCAGGACTGGCTGGCCAAGCATCCGCGATTCAACATGCACTTCACGCCCACCTCCGCATCATGGCTGAACATGGTCGAGCGGTTCTTTCGTGACATCACAACCGAGCGACTTCGCCGCGGCGTATTCACCAGCGTGCCGGAACTGGTCGACGCCATCAACGAGTACATCGCTCACCACAACACCAACCCCAAGCCGTTCATCTGGACCAAGAGCGCTCGCGACATCCTACAGAAGGTCATTCGTGCCAACCGCCGCTTAAGTTCCAAACAGAATGGAACATTGCACTAGGTTGCGGCGGCTGAACAAGATTCTTCGGTCGAAATGCTCCCGTAATCCTTCCAGTTATGATGTTCGCGAATCCTATTCTCTGGCGGTAAAGAGATACTCAACTTTAGACACTCGAATGCCCTCCGCGACCGCGCGTAGCAGAGCGATCGTGGAGTGTAAGCGCTCAATTGACGACGTCTGGTATTGAAGGCTGAACGTTGGCAGACTTGCGTCCGCAAAGTCTTTGCGGACGCAAACATGATCCAAGAGGAGATTGACCCGTGCTTATCCGGTTAGCTCCCAAACCTACTAGATGTAGTCATGCCCTTATACAAAACGCGGCCGGCCTGCGGCTTGAAAAAACCGTTTACGTTCAATGACATAGCAGAGGGGCTTGAGAGGTGGCGCCGGAAATTCGGACAGTCGGATAAATGGAAGAGCTGGGGTCTGAGCCGGCCATAATGGCGGGCAGAAAGGACCTCAGAAGATGACGAAACGAAGCAGGCGAACCCACTCGGCGGGGTTGAAGGCGAAGGTAGCCCTGGCGGCCCTCAAGGGCGAAAAGACGCTGGCGGAGCTGGCCCAGCAGTACGACGTGCACCCCAGCCAGATCACAGCGTGGAAGCAGCAGTTGGTGGAGCATGCCGCGGACCTGTTCGGCGGTGGCAAGGAAAGTGGGGGCGAGCCGCCGGTGGATTTGAAGGTGCTGCACGCCAAGATCGGCCAGTTGGCGCTGGAGAACGATTTTTTGTCCGGCGCGCTCAGCAAGGCCGGCCTGCTGAGCGCAAAGCGATGATCGACCGCGAGCACGCGCTGCCGGTGAGCCGGCAGGTCAAGCTGGTGGGCATCGCCCGGTCCAGCGCGTACTACCAGCCGCAACCGGTCAGCGAGGCAGATCTGAAGCTGATGCGCCGCATCGACGAACTGCATCTGGAGCATCCCTTCGCGGGGGCTCGCATGCTGGCGCGCCTGCTGCGCCGGGAAGGCATCCAGGTCGGTCGCCGGCACGTGGGCACGCTGATGAAGCGCATGGGCATTGAGGCGCTGTATCGCCGGCCGAACACGAGCCGCAAGCACGCGGCGCACAAGATCTGGCCGTACCTGCTGCGCGACCGGAAGATCGACCGGGCCAACCAGGTGTGGGCTCTGGACACGACCTACATTCCGATGGCACGGGGCTTTGTGTACCTGACGGCAGTGGTGGACTGGGCCAGCCGCCGGGTGCTGGCCTACCGGGTGGCGATCACGCTGGAGAGCTGTCATGCCGTCGAGGCAATCGAGGAGGCCTTTGCCAAGTACGGCGCGCCGGAGATCGTCAACACCGACCAGGGCAGCCAGTTCACCGCCACGGAGTTCACAGACGCCGTGCTGGACCGCGGCATCCAACTGTCGATGGACGGCAAGGGCAGTTGGCGCGATAACGTGTTCGTCGAACGCCTTTGGCGCAGCGTCAAATACGAGGAGGTCTACCTGAAAGCCTACGACTCGGTCAGCCATGCGCGCCGCTCTATCGCTAACTACCTAACCTGGTACAACCAACGACGGCCCCATTCCAGTCTGGCGGACCAGACCCCGGATGAGGCATACTTCGCCACGCTGCCAGCGATCAAATCGGCAGCCTGACTGCCCCAGCGCTTCCACTTAAAAACTCCGGATCCCTGTCCGAACAAACGGTGCCACCTCTTTGTTAACTGCGTCGCAAAGGCGTTTACTAGCGCGTTTTCAGTGGACGCATGAAGGCAAAGTCAGCGGGTTGGGGCCATGAAGAGTTGGAGGGACTGGACTTGGGGGATGCGAGACGCAATGAACGTGCGAAGACGCTGGTGACGCGATTTGCTGCGAACCCGACAGCGAGCATTCCTGGCGCGTGCAATGGCTGGGCTGAGACCATGGGCGCTTATCGATTTCTCGAGAATGAGGAGATCGAGTGGCGCGGGATTCTGGAGCCCCACTGGCAGCGCACGCAGCAGCGCATGGGCGAGCACGAAGTGGTGCTGTGCCTGCAGGACTCTACAGAGTTGGATTTCAACGGTCAGGAAATAGAAGGCCTGGGCGAGCTGAACTATGAGGCGCGGCGGGGGATCTACTTGCATCCGACGTATGCGGTGACGCCCAATCGCGAGCCGCTGGGTGTGCTCGATGCCTGGATGTGGGCTCGGTCCGAGCGAGATGAAGCGGGACGAAGGGCGGGGCCGAAGGAAAGTCTGCGCTGGATAGAAGGTTACGAGCGGATCTCGGAAATTGCACCGCACTTGCCACATACTCGTCTGGTGTATGTGGCGGACCGGGAGGCCGATATCCTGGCCTTGATGCGATGCGCTCACGAACTTGGCACACCGGCGGATTGGCAGATTCGTGCCAAACACGACCGCAGTCTTGCTGGCGGCGAGAAGCTCTGGCAAACGGTAGCCGTTGGGGAGGTGGTAGGCGAGATCCAGTTCACCTTGGCCGCTCGTCCGGGACAGAAGGCACGGCCGGTAATGCAGGAGATCCGTGCGCAGCGCGTGGACTTGCCGGCTGGTAAGGCTGGCGCGATCGGCGTGACGTGCCTGATGGCCCGGGAGATCGACGCACCCAAAGGTGTGAAGCCGGTAGAGTGGCGGTTGCTGACCAACCGGCAGGCAACAGAGCTGCCGCAGCTACTTACTTTGATTCATGCTTATCCGGTTGTCTCCCAAGCCCTCTACCGATAGTATGTTGGTCATCTGTGCCACCCCGGGGCAACCATGGTTATTGACGTGCTTGACCGAGGCGATCTGCCGTTTCCGGGCTCGCTGCCGGAGTTTCAGCGGATGTTTCCAGACGAAGCGGCATGCATGGCCTACCTTGAGCGCGCTCGATGGAGCGATGGGTTCATTTGTGACCACTGTGGCTTGCTTGGTGAGCCGTACCGCTTTGCCAATCGCCCCGGCGTTTTCCGTTGTCGCCATTGCACACGCGACACGAGCCTCACTGCTGGCACCGTCATGGAGCGCACGCACACACCGCTGTCGGTTTGGTTCTGGGCGGCGTAACTGGTCGCCAGTCAGACACCTGGCATGTCGGCCGTTCAGTTCCAGCGCCAACTCGGCCTGTCGCGTTACGAGACCGCCTTCCAGATACTCCACAAGTTGCGCGCCGGCATGGTGCGCCCCGACCAGGATCGGATCGGTGGCAAGCCTGAGGAACACGTCGAGGCCGATGAGGCCCACGTCGGTGGGCGTACTCGCGGCAAAGGCAGGGGCGTGCACGACATGGTTCTTGTGGCCGGCGCTGTCGAGGTTCGGCAACGCAAACTTGCCGGCAGCCGCAACAAACGCAAGAGCGGACGGTATGCCGGACGAGTTCGGCTCGCTCTGGTTCCTAACCGAAGTGCCCGGTCGCTGGGCGGATTCATCGAGCGTACCGTTGCACCCGGCGCAACCATCATCACCGACGACTGGAACGGTTATGCCAAGCTGGGCGAGCGCGGCGATGGCCATATCGCCATCGCGCAGCGCGGTGAGATGCAAGTGACCGAATCCTTCCTGCCGATCATTCACCTTGTGTTCTCCAATCTCAAGACCTGGCTGCGCGGAATTCATCCGGTGTCAGCTGTGCGTGAGCACGGGATTCGATGGGCGCACGGGCACGGTAAATGATGGGTGGCTGCGGTCTGGTCCATCGCCAATGTTGCAGGTCGTCGGGTGATGCTGATGGACGTGGCGATCAAACGCGGAGGTTCAGATGTGGAGCGACGGCATTGATGGAACAAGGGGCCCGACGGGCCCCTTGTTGCTGGATCAGAAGTCGTTATCGGCGAGATCGCCAAGGCCATCAGGACGCTCCTGCCGATCTTCGGCCAGCCACTCGGCCAAAGCCAATTGATAGTGTGCAAGCAGACGGTCGCGCAGATCGTCGAGCAGTTCGATCACAGCCCAGGCCTGCGCGGGCGTCCAGTTGGCGTCGATGAACAGGGGCAATCCCTGGGTGATGCCGGATGGCTGGTGGAAGGTCATGCTGATGTCTTGGTCGTATTGATGAACGTGGCGGTGATGGCCAACGACGCCACTCACCGCCTGGCACGGCGGCTCTGGGTTGCGCTGTAGATCTCCAGATAGAGCTTCTCGTCGATCTGCGGCAGCTCCCGCTGCGCGGCTTGGGCCAGAAGCTCGCCGGCCAGATTCATCAGGATGCGGTAATTGCCGGCGGCGTGTTCGCACAGGGTCTGGCGTAATGGTGTGGTCATCAGCGTGGCGTTGCCAGCGGCGGCCAGCAGGTGGTCCAGGCAAGCCTGCAGCTCGTCGATGCTTGCGCTCTCCAGCGCCAGGCGGCATCGGATGCGGCTGCCCAGCGGGATCAGGTCCTCGCGGCTGAACTTCTCCGGCAGGCGGGCGTCGCCGGCAAGCACCACGCACAGCAGCAATTGCGAGTCGAAGCGTGCCTGCGCGAGCAGGCGCAGCTCCGAGAGGGCCGGCACAGCCATCTCCTGGGCTTCGTCAATTAACGTTGCGCATAACGTTAATTGACTAATGTGGAGCACTCCGATATGTGGAGTGTCCTGATTCTGTCCCGCAGTTGGAAGCGATTGCACGGCCCCTACTCAACATAACTCGGCCATACGGCGTATGGTGGGATCTCCATTTAGACCTTGATGGAGGCCATGATGCTAGAGCAAATCTTTCCCAGAGGTCACCGGTCTTACCTCCAGTCACCCGTCGCCAACCTGCTTGAGGACTTCGCCCGATGGCTTGTCGACGAGGGCTATATGGGCAGGACACTTCACGGCCATCTTTTTCGTCTGAAGCAGACACTTGAGGGTGCTGGGAACATAACTGCAGAATCGAAGTTCTCGGCTGCGGACCTTGGCGCGTTGTTCGCAATGCCATCCGCAGAACTGCGGGTACAGAAGCCATACCGACACACGCAGCACCGCTTCGAGCGTTTCCTTTTGATGCGAGGTGACTTGTTGCCCTCTTCTCGCACTGGGCGCTTCGACACAGTACTCGATGCATACTGAATCGCCCCGGGTTTTGAGGAGGCTCCAACTCTTGCGAGAATGGAGCCATGAACAAGCAGATCAAGCATTCCCCGAAGTCCAAGATCGGGCTGTTCGCCTGGTGCGAGAGCAACTCGGCGAGCATCCTTCGCTATGGGCGGCGGTCCAGGCCATCGCCCCAAAGATTGGGTGCTCGGCCCATACATTGTTGAAATGGGTCAAGCGTGACCAGGTGGATAGCGGCGAACGCGACGGCGTCACGACGGCAGAGCGAGAGCGCATCAAGGCGCTGGAGCGTGAAGTCAAGGAATTGCGCCGGGCCAATGAGATTTTGAAGCTGGCCAGTGCGTTTTTCGCCCAGGCGGAGCTCGACCGCCGGCTCAAGTCCTGAAGGCCTTCGTCGATGAGCATCGAGATGCCTTCGGGGTCGAGCCGATCTGCCAAGTCTTGCAGATTGCCCCGTCGTGTTACCGACGCCATGCCGCACGGCTTCGTGATCCGTCGCGACGTAGCGCCCGTGCAATTCGCGATGAGCGTCTGCGGCCTGCGATCAAGCGGGTCTGGGAGGACAATATGCAGGTCTATGGTGCGGACAAAGTCTGGAAACAGATGAATCGGGAAGGCATGGCGGTGGCGCGCTGCACGGTCGAACGGCTGATGAAGCAGCTTGGCCTGGCGGGGGTGCGCCGGGGCAAGAAGAAGCGCACCACAGTGGCCGACGACTCGGTGCCGTGCCCTCTGGATCGCGTCAAGCGCCAGTTCCACGCCACACGGCCCAACCAACTGTGGGTGAGTGATTTCACCTACGTTTCGACTTGGCAGGGCTGGCTGTACGTGGCCTTCGTGATCGACGTGTTCGCCCGCTGTATTGTTGGCTGGCGCGTCAGCACTTCGATGACCACGGACTTCGTTCTGGATGCCTTGGAGCAGGCGCTCTACGCGCGCCATCCCGACAACGACGGGACGCTCATTCACCATTCTGACAGGGGATCGCAATACGTCAGCATTCGCTATACCGAGAGGCTTTCTGAAGCCGGCATTGAGCCGTCGGTGGGCAGCCGCGGTGACTCCTACGACAACGCACTGGCTGAGACCATCAATGGCCTGTACAAGGCCGAACTGATCCACAGGCGTGGCCCCTGGAAATCCCGCGAGGCCGTGGAGCTTGCAACCTTGGAATGGGTGGCCTGGTTCAACAACCACCGCCTGATGGAATACCTCGGCTATATCCCGCCGGCTGAAGCTGAGGCAAACTACTATCGGCAACTCAGCGATACCGCTGCGGCCCCGGCATCAACTTAAACAAAACAGCCTCCTCGATTCCCGGGGTGATTCATACCGCGACTCGCTGGTCGATCAACGCGGCATGTCGGCTTCGACCGTCCGCAACCACATGCGTACGGCCATGGCCTTTTTGCACGACGCGGTTGCCCCGGAGACTCCTCTTGCGGGAATGTCGATGCAAACCGTGGATCGCTTTGTGGCGGTTTCGGGTGAGCACATGAGCAGGCAGAGCTTGCAACATGTGGTCGCGCATCTACGGTCGTTCCTCTTGTTCTTGTACACCCGTGGCTATATCCACGAGCGCATCGGAACGATCGACACCCCGCGTGCGTATCGCGACGAATTGCCACCACGCGCACTCCCTTGGAACGACGTTCTCGCGCTACTTCGTTCCATCGATCGGTCAAGCATGATTGGCTGCCGCGACCATGCGATTCTCTATCTGATGGCGCACTACGGCTTGCGGCCTGTGGAGATCGCCGCATTGCAGCTGGACTCGATCGACTGGACGCAAAGGACTTTGCGCGTGCAGCAACGCAAGACTCGTTCGGAGCTTCTCCTTCCGTTGTCCATTCAGGCCACCCGCGTACTCAAACGTTATCTGAAGGTCGGCAGGCCAGTTGCCCGCGGTCGAACGGATTTGTTTCTGCGGGCGCATCGGCCAGCAACTGCATTGTGCCCCACGGCGGTCAACGAGATATATCAGAGTTGCACGCGCGCGAGCGGACTGCCTCTACAAGGAAGCTCCGCCTATAGCCTGCGCCACGCCTTCGCAATGCGGCTATTGAACCGTGGCGTCGGCCTCAAGGCAATAGGCGACCTGCTGGGCCATCGATCCCTGGAAAGCACATGCGTTTATCTTCGTCTGCAAACGGAGGTTTTAAGAGAGGTCGGCCTTTCGCTACCGCCAGCAATCACGAACACTCTGCCGCGGAGGTTGTCATGAACCAACCTCAGACCCCGCTCGATCTTGCTATCGAGCGCTATCTTCTGCACTGGCGAGCGCTGGGCCGCCGCTACGTCAGGGAAGAGCACACCCTCAGGTCGTTGAGTCGATTCCTTAACGAGCATGGTTTCAGCGATCTAACCCAGCACGGCTTCGAGACGTGGTGCCAGGCATTCTCCTCCTTGCGAGGTATCACGCAACGGAACCAGCAACTGATTGTGTGTAAGCTGTGTCGCTTCCGGCAGCGCACCGAGCCAGACTGTTTCGTACCGGATCGACGCCGGTTTAGGCGTAGCAGTCCCCATGATCCTCCTGTTATCGTCTCCGGAACGGAGATCGCCCGCATGCTGGATGCTTGCGATCGACTTCGCGCCACATGGCAATCCCCGCTTCGACCAGCACTATGTCGAGTGGCGGTGGTTTTGCTGTATAGCGCCGGGCTCCGCCGTGGCGAACTCGTACGGTTGACCCTGGCCGATGTGAACGAGGCGCAAGGAGTGCTGCATATCCGTGAGTCGAAGTGTCATAAATCACGCTTTTTGCCATTGTCGGAGGATGCGCGCGCAGAAGTTCGCCGTTATTTGCGCAAGCGACTGCAGGCGCAGTTCGACTGCGGGCTCGATGCGCCGCTGTTATGCCACTGCGTGGCAGGGTTCCACGGCTATAGCGGCGGCGGATTTCAGCACTTGTTCACGCAGGTGATGAGCTCGGCCCAGATTCAGGGTGCTGACGGGCGCCAACCTCGCATCCTGGATCTTCGGCACAGCTTCGCCATTGGCGCTTTGCTGCGCTGGTATAAAGACGGCGCGGACGTTCAGGTCAAGCTACCCAAGCTTTCGATGTACATGGGCCACGTATCAATCCTTTCAACTGCCCACTATCTTCGGTGGACGCCCGCGCTCGCGCAAGCCGCCAGCGAACAGTTCGAAGTCGGTTTTGGCAGTCTGATCGATGGAGGTACATCATGAAGCGCGATCGGCCCAATACACTTGGCAAGGCGCTCCTTCGGTTCTTCCAGGAGTATCTGCCGAACCTGCGGGGAATGAGCCTTCACACGATACACGGCTATCGCGATGCCATTGTTCTATTCTTGCGCTTCGCTTCCGAACAGGCCGGGCGGCCTGTGGAGAACCTGGATATGGCGGATTTCAATGCCGACCAGGTGATCGCATTTCTCGACTTCCTGGAACGCGAACGCGGTAATGGCATCTCGACTCGCAACGCCCGCCTCGCGGCACTGCACTGCCTGGCCCATTTCCTCGCCGGTGAGCATCCGGAACGCTTCGGTGAGTTACAACGCGTTCTCGGTGTTCCGTTCAAACGCGGCGCAACGCAACATATGATCGAGTATCTGGAGGCCAACGAGGTCAAGGCGCTATTGAGCCAGATCGACCGTTCAACGCGCTCGGGCCAACGCGACTACGCGTTATTCGCATTGATGTTCAACACCGGCGCACGCGTCCAGGAAGTGCTAGATCTGCGCCGATGCGATGTCCGGACGGAACCACCGTATCAGGTGAGGCTGCTGGGCAAGGGCGGAAAAGTCAGAATCTGCCCGATCTGGGCTAACACCGCCTCGCTATTGCGCAATCTGTCGCAGGCACTGCCGGATATCCAGGACAGCCAGGCCACGCTGTTTCGCAATGAACGAGGAGCAAAACTGACGCGCTTTGGAGTCCGATATCTTCTCCGCAAGTATGTCGCGAGAGCAGCCACGACTGTTGGCACCTTGCCCAGCAAGCACATTCATCCTCATTCGGTGCGGCATAGTACTGCTGTCGCGCTTCTGAAGGCTGGCGTTGACTTTGCCACCATCAGCCAATGGCTCGGGCATGCGAGCCTGAACACTACCATGGTGTACGCGCGGGCCGACCTCGACCTCAAGCGACAAGCGTTGACGCAGGTTTTTCCGGATGTCCTGGCAGAGCAGGCACCGGGACGTCTTGTGCTCGGATCTGCCGATCTCCTCGGATGGCTGCGTCGTCTTTGAGGATTTTGTTATGTGAAGCGCGAAGCGGCTGATCCCAATCTCCACTGGACTCGAGCTTCGTAGCTTCACATATCGGAGTGCTTCACATTAGTCAATGAGCAGCACGCAGCGACGGCGGCTGGCCTCCATGTGGGCGAGCCAGCGCTCGCGCAGCGCCTTGAAGCCACCCCATCGGTTGTGGGGCTTGAGCGGTACGGTAAAGATGTCGCTGAGCTCGCGGTAGAAGTCCGCCAGATTGCTCTGCGGGTGGGCGATCGAGCCGACCATCAGATCGGGGACGCGCATGAGGCGCTGATGAAGCAGGCGCAGCGTGACGCTCTTGCCGCAGCCAGGGTCGCCATGCACCATGGCGAAGCCGCCTTCGCGGGCCATACCGTTCTCGATGCGCCAGCAGAAGTGATCGAGCTTAGGTGGTACGAACACGGCCTCGACGGGGATGTCCTGGGCGAAGGGGTTGAACTTCAGGCCGTACAAGGCCAGCAGGTTGGGTTGCATCATGGCTTGGTGGGTGCAGCGGGTGGGAGATAGGCCGGCGGCAGGCCGGTGGCAGCGTGTTCGGCAAGCAACTGACGCAGCAGCGGTGCAGTGCCAGTCTGAGCAGGTTGCTCGTTAGCGGGCGCCGCTCCCTTTGACGTGAGCTGCGCGCGCCGTGCGTCGGCATTGGCCGACTTGTCCAGCGGGAACACGGCGGCCAGGATCGCGCCGGTGCGCGCATTGATCAGGTCGACCTGAGAGAGATCCCAGCGCGCGTAGCTCAAGCAGACTTGCTCGAGGTGGCGGTAAGCGCCGGGGAGCTCGAAGCGCACGCTGTCCAGCGTACAGGTGCCATCGGTTCTGCGCTGCATGCGATGCTTGCGGATACGGAAGGCGCGACGCAAGGCCAGCGCCTCGGGACTGGGGCGCGAGACGTCGGCACAGGACAGGTAGCGCTGCAGGGGCGTCGCTTCGAGCTCGGCATGTTCCTTGTGGTGGTATTCCTGCTCGACCCAGGCCTGCGTGGCGAGGTTCAACTGCTCCAGGGTCAGGTGCGATTCGCCTTCGAGCATGGCCATCAGCCGCGATTCGAGCTGCCCCCAGAAGCGCTCCTGCTTGGCATTCTGGTATGGGCTATACGGCAAGGTGGTTTGGTGCAGGATGCCCAGGCTGGCCAGCCCCTCGACGAACTCGTCGGCGATCATGGCCGCGCCGTTGTCGGTCATGATCGCCCGCGGCAGGCCCCGCTTCATGATGGCCTGCGAGACGCCGTGCACCAGCGACGCGGTGGTCTCATCAAGGAACCACTGCAGGTGGCAGACCAGCCGGGAATGGTCGTCCATAATGCAGAGCAGCAGCGGCTTGTGCCATTGCCCATCAGGGGTGAGCACCTTGCGTGAACCATGGTGGAAGTCCAGATGCCAGAGGGCGGCCACGTGGTCGACTTCGTAGCTGCGCACCTCGCGTGCCTCGCGGCGAGCCGCCGCTGCAATGGCGCCATCGGTGCTCGAGCGCGGCGTTGGTTTGCGCACCAGACCATGCGCCTTCAGATACCGACACACCGTGGTGTAGGACGGCAGCGTGTCCGGACCATCCTTGGTCGCGACGCGCAGGTTGTCGTAATGCAACTGCATGGTCCAACCGGGATGCTGCCGGTACTGTTCCACCAGCGCCTCGATGATGGTCGGGCTCAGGCTGACGAAGTGGCCGCAATCGTCGCGCAGGCGGTTCTTGAGCTGATCGACCGGGTCCTGGACATGACGGGCCCGGTAGTACCAGCGTTCGATGGAGGACGCGCCGAACTGAACGTCGGCGCCAGTGATGGGGTGCCGCCAGACCTTGGCGGCCAGAACCTGGAACGCTTGCTGCAATTCGCCTTTGCCGGGCGGCGAAGCCAGCAAAGGGCCAATGACCGAGAAGCGCAAGCGCGCCCATCGGTTGCGATGATCGATCGATAGTGACATGACTCTCCCATTGGGGTGGATAACGGGAGCAGGCTACGGGCAGTGCGAGTGACCCGCCATCGACATGTTCTGCGGGAGAAGCTCCTATCTGGCGCATCCCTCAGCCTGCGTGGTCAGGCCGGGCCCGAGCAGCAAGCGCAATACCGCGGCCAGGCGCTCCTCCTCGCTGTTGTGCTCGACCGATTGCAGCAGGCGGTCGGGATAGATGAACGGCTCGGGCGTTGGCGGGATGAGACCACGCAGCCACCGGCCGGCGGGGGTCTTTGGGAAGGTCTCGGTCCACCACTGACGCCAGCGCTTGAGCGTAGTCCAACTGATCGCGGGCAGGCCGTCCAGGCAGGCGCCATGGGCACGACTCGATCGCAGTACCAGGATAATGGTCAGCCAGACGCGCCGGCCGAGGAAACGCACCGAATCGGGCGTCATGCGTTTGCGGCATCCGGCACAGCACAGGCTCAGGCGCGTAGCGCAGTCCGGGTGTGCTGCCGGTGGGCATCCGCGTGGCTTACGCGGATAGTTGGCACTGTGCAGCACAGAGCTGCAATGGCAGCAGCCCCTGTCCCGCGCCACCGTCATCAGGTCTTCGTCGATCCGGCGTAACAGGGCAAAAAACGCCGGCGTTTGTAGCAAGGCATGGCACACTGCTGAGGTCTCCTTCATTGCTCGACACAATAAAGGCGACATCTTCCCTCAGGCGCGTGCGCGCACGCTCCCTGAGGGAACCCCTCTAGCGTCCATCACCGTTCTTGCTCAAATCCCCGCGCTATCGGCATCACGAAAGCTGCTTATGCACAGTCAGCCCGCAGCACCTGCAAGCCTATCTCAACGAATTCACCTTCCGCTTCAACCGTCGTTTCTATCCCTTCAATGCATTGTGTGCCAAGAACGTGAACATCAACGGACCGATGTTTGCGATGCTTTACCGAAGATGAGGGATGGCCCCTCGAAGTCGGCTTGCAGGAGCAGGCTTCAAACCGCCACAAGCTGCGTGGGTAAAGAGCCCTCGTGGTGAGCGTTGTTGGAAAAGTCGGGGGATGACCCTGGCAGGTGGGAGTCAAAGAGACGAACGTGAGTGAACCGCTGATGACGTGTCGTAAAAAGTTTAAATCGATGTCGAAACCGGGGGGAATGCATGCTCCGGGACAAGGTTGGGCGATGCCTGCTGACGGCCCAACCGGCATCCGGCATAAAGGCGGCGTGACTTTGATTCAGGCTTCGGTAAGGAACTTGGGAACCTGTCGTCCCGATGCGAAGGGAGAAGTCCAAGCGGAAGGCCTCCGCAAGGATGAGAGTACCGATGCGGGGCACAGGGGCGGAGACGTCCGTAGTAGGGTTGAAGGTCCTGTAATGGGGCTGGACCGAAGGGGCGTCATCGTCTGGCTTTATGCTGTGGGCAACCCGCCAGGGGAGGACCCGCGTGGATAAGGCAAAACCGTTTTGTATTTCCAAACGTGAGGTGTGGGAAGCGTATCAGCAGGTGAAGGCCAACCGTGGGGCGGCGGGCGTGGATGGGCAGTCGATGAGGGAGTTCGAGGCGGATTTGAAGAACAATCTGTATCGGATTTGGAATCGGATGTCTTCTGGCAGCTACATGCCACCGCCAGTCTTACGGGTTGACATACCAAAGGACGGGGGTGCGGGAACGAGGCCGTTGGGAATACCCACAATCTCAGATCGCATCGCTCAGACGGTGGTCAAGCGATATCTGGAACCGCTCGTGGAACCGGTGTTTCACCGCGACTCATACGGGTATCGTCCCGGACGATCGGCGCATCAGGCGCTCAACGTGGCTCGGCAGCGATGCTGGGACTACGAGTGGGTGCTCGACCTCGACATCAAGAATTTCTTCGGTAGTATCGACTGGGAACTCATGATGCGCGCGGTGCGCTGTCATACGGACTGCGCGTGGGTGCTGCTGTATATTGAGCGCTGGCTGCAGGCACCTGTGCAAATGCCTGACGGGACCGTGGTGCACCCGGACAAGGGCACGCCGCAAGGCGGTGTCGTAACCCCGGCAACAACATAGCAAACTCGCGAGTAAGATGTGGCCTTCGCATATCAAGGGAGTGCCTGGCGCCATGGTCCAGAGGATGTCTTGCCATTGATACGGTTCTCGTGCTTGAGGCCGTTGCTCCCGCTGACTGGGAGCCGCATCGATGACACGGGGACGACGCAAGCACTGGCGAGTGCGTCTTGCTTTCGAGCCTAGCCGATACTCCGGCGAGCAATTGCAGAAGGCCTACGAACAGCTCAGTCCAGTGGACGCGCGCAGCACTGCGCGACCATCGGATGCCAAGCCCAAAGTGGCGGCACAACTGGCTATGAAGCGAGGGAAGCGATGAGCAACGCTGCCATGGTCGCGCTTTACGCGCGCGTGTCATCAGAGCAACAAAGCAAACGCGGCACGATTGACAGCCAGATCGCAGCATTGAAGGAGCGGATTCAGGCCGACGGTGCGCAGATTGTGGAGGACATGTGCTTCATTGATGCCGGGGTGAGCGGTGCAACGCTGGTTAGGCCGCAACTTGAGCGCCTACGGGACGCCGCCGCACTCGGCGCAATCGATCGGCTGTACATCTTGGCGCCAGACCGACTGGCACGCAAATACGCGCATCAGGCGCTGCTGATGGAAGAGTTGTCCGCGTGCGGCGTACAGGTGGTGTTCCTCAACCACGCAATTGGCACGACGCCGGAAGAGTCACTGCTCTTGCAGATGCAGGGCATGATTGCGGATGATGCGGAGCGCGGAGTTATGCAAAGCTACGCCGCCCAATTGGTGGCATAGCTAGCATCTTGGCAGCACAGCACTCTGCATTATTGCGGTTCAAAAAAGGAGGCGATCAGCGTATCTGATGCCTTGAACGGGCCTCACTCCCGCAAGCTCACAATGCATTAGTCAGCACCGCGAAGTCGGTGGTCTCGCAGCACATCGGCAGCACATACTGGTGCTCCCCTTGTGAACCAAGTGAGGCCATCATGCTGGAAACACACTTGAAGTCACCTGTTACCCGGCGCCGACTCCGCGCCGGCCCCGCCGCAGATCATATCGACGGTTTTGCCGACTGGCTCCAACACTGTGGGTACGCTGCCAGCAGGATCGACTGGATGCTGCGCTGCCTTGCTGGCTGGGCAGATTGGATGCTCGCCAGCGGATTTAGCGCGCAAGAACTGCTGCCTGGGTTCGAGGCGTGCAAGGCGGCACTTCAGAAGAATCCGCACGTCCCCTACAGTCGCGGAGCCAATCGCCAAGCCCTGACGGCGGCCTCGGTGTTCATCCGATTCCTCCAACAGCAGGGTGAGCTTCCGCCCCCTGTGACTCCGCCATCTGCCAGTGACCTTTGGCCTGTGCTTGGAGAATTCCGTTCGTGGATGCAGCAGCATCGTGGGCTGACTGAAACGACGCTCGACATCTATCAGCGGACCCTGGTGGGGCTGTGCACCGCGCTCGGCGATGACGCACACACCTATTCCGCCGAAGTGTTGCGCGCCTTTGTCCTTAAACGCGCGCGTCCTCACGGAATTCAAAGTGCCAAGAGCATCACTGTCGCCGTACGCTCATTCCTTCGCTTTCTCAGTGCCACCGGGCGATGCCCGAGGGCCTCGAGCAGGCCATTCCTGGTTTCGCATGCTGGCAACGCTCGGCGGTTCCCCGGTTTCTCCTCCCAGAGGATGTCGAGCGGGTGATCCACTCTTGTTCCGACGCTCCCAACAGGTTGCGCGATAAAGCAGTGCTCCTGCTCTTGGCACGGCTCGGGCTGCGCGCCAGTGAGGTCGCTCAGCTCAAACTCGCCGACATCGACTGGCGCCGAGGGTGTATCACCGTCTGCGGGAAGGGACGTCGCCAGGAGTTACTGCCTCTAACGCAGGAGGTCGGCGACGCAATTTTGCTTTACCTGAAACAGGGTAGGCCATCGTTGCAAGTACCCGTCGTATTTACGACAGTTTTGGCTCCGCTTCGTGCGTTGACGCGCGCCTCTGTTACCCACATCGTGCGGAGCGCACTTCGCAGGGCGGGGGTCAAGTCGCCAATCAACGGCGCCCATGTTCTGAGGCACTCAGCTGCCACTGCGATGCTCCGTCAGGGGGCGTCCCTGACCGAGGTCGGCGCGGTTCTTCGACATCGCTCTCCTACGACGACAGCTCACTACGCCAAGGTGGACCTGGGCTTGCTGTCGGAAATCGCTCAACCGTGGCCGGAGGTGCGGTCATGCTAATCGCCCATGCTGAACGCTACCTAGCGCTTCGCCAAGCACTCGGCTTCAAGCTTCGTGAGGTATCAATGAACATTCGGGCGTTCGCCAGGTTCGCGACTGCCCGGGGCGACACTCACGTCCGCGTTTCCACTGCGGTGGACTGGGCTACCGAGGGCTCCTCACCGAATGTTCGGTATATCCGGTTGCGAGACGTTGCGCACTTTGGCCGCTTCCTGCATGCCGAGGATCCGGCTCATGAGGTCCCAGCCAACCTGTTCCATTTCACCAAGCGGCGGCGCTTGCCCTATATCTACGCACCAGAGGAACTAGCGCAACTGATCGAGGCGGCCAACCAGCTGCGTCCGACGTACCCGCTTCGACGCGAGGGGTACGCGACGATGTTCGGACTTATTGCTGCGACCGGGCTCCGTGTTTCGGAAGCACTCGACCTCAGGCTGGGTGACGTAATGCCCGATGGCATCCTGCGGATCCGGCATGCCAAGCTTGGAAAAAGCCGCCTGGTCCCCTTGCATCCCACGGCGGCGACCGCCCTCAACCGATTCCTCGAAGCGCGCTGCCAGCTGGCGATGACGGACGACCACGTATTCCTGTCGGCGGGAGGACGGCGGATTGCCTCCAGCACTATGGGGAGTACCTTTCATCAGGTAACGCGACTTGCCGGGATTGCCTCGGCACGAACGCGCCAGCCGCGCCTCGTTGATCTGCGACACAGCTTCGCAACACGAGCTCTGGAGCAGTGCTCGACGCAACGTGAGGCGGTCGCCCGTCACTTCGTTGCGCTGGCAACCTATATGGGACACACGGACATCGCGAATACCTACTGGTACCTGGAGGCCACCCCGGAGTTGTTGACCGATATCGCCGCTGCGGCCGAAGCGCTGATCGCCAGGGAGGATATATGACACCCGTCGCACCGTTGATCACCAGTTTCCTGCGCGAGCACATGCCGATCGAGCGCGGCTACAGCCCTCACACATGTGGCACCTACGCCCACGCCTTTCGCCTTCTGTTCATCTTTGCCAGCCAGCGCCTTCGGATCCGCCCCTCACAGCTGTGCATCGAGCAGATCGACGCCGCGTTGATTCTTGCCTTCCTTGCCCACATCGAGGAGCAACGTGGCAACTCGGCGGCCACGCGCAATGGACGGCTGGCCGCAATCAAAGCCTTCTTCCGCTACGTTGAGTTCCGTGTGCCCTCCGCTCTGGCACAGACGAGGCAGATTCACGCCATCCCAGGAAAGCGGTGCGACAAGGCGCTAATCCAGCACCTCACGAGGGACGAAGTTTGCGCCATCATTGACGCTCCAGACATCACAACACGCCTCGGAATCCGGGACCGTGCGATGTTGCACCTCTGCTTCGCCTGCGGTCTGCGTGTTTCCGAATTGGTAGGGCTACCTTTAGAGAACTTGTCCCTGCAGCGAATGCCGAGCATCCGCGTTCTCGGGAAAGGGCGCAGGGAACGATGCCTTCCACTGTGGAAGGCGACTGCCGCGGATCTCCGGGCCTGGCTCGCAGTGCGGGGCCAGGTTCCGGTCCCCGAGCTATTCGTGAATGCGCAAGGACAGGCAATGACGCGAGCAGGATTCGAGTATGTCCTCGACAAACACGCCTGCACCGCTGCGAAGCGGTGTGCTTCTTTGAAGGGGCGCTCGGTGTCTCCCCACCAGCTTCGGCATGGCTGCGCTGTCACCATGCTTCAGGCCACACGAGACATCCGCAAGGTAGCCTTGTGGCTTGGCCATTCTGATATTCGCACGACCGAGATTTACCTGCGCGTGGATCCGTTGGAGAAGCTCGAGGCTATGGAGGCGGTATTGCCTCTTGGTTTGCGTCGTGGCCGATTCAAGGCGCCGGACGCGTTGATCGCCTCCTTGTTTGAACCGCAATAATGCAAAGTGCCGTGCTGCTGAGATGCAAGCTGCACCGCCACTTGGGAGGTGTAGCTTTGCCTAATTCCGCGCTCCGCATCATCCGCATTTTGCAGTTCTCTGCAAAATGCGGAATACGAGCGGGCCAAGATCGCTGAGCGAAACCGCCGTGGCAAGCTTCACGGTGCCAAACGTGGCAACGTCAATATGCTATCTGGGGCGCCTTACGGCTACCGCTATATCCGCAGGCAGCTCGACGGGACGCCGGCCCACTACGTCATCGAACTGCCCCAAGCCGCAACGGTAAAAGCGATGTTCCAATGGGTGGGTCTGGAGCGCCTGAGCATCGGAGAAGTGGTACGCCGGCTTGCCGAGGCCGGTACCGAGACGGCTTCAGGTAAGCCGTTCTGGGATCGTAGCGTGGTGTGGGGCATATTGCGCAATCCGGCTTACATGGGACGGGCCGCGTTCGGCAAAACGCAGGTGCGCGATCATCTGCATGTACGCGTACGTGCCCAACGCCACAGCGCTGATGTGCCCAGGAAACCGTATTCGACGATACGCGCGGATCCGCAGCAGTGGATCGAAATTCCGGTGCCGGCCATCATCAGTGAAGCGCTGTTCCATACCGTCCAGGAGCAACTTGCCGAGAACCGAAAGCGTGCACGTCAGAGACGGGATAATGCGCCGCTGCGCTTGCTGCAGGGGCTGACTGTATGCGGACAGTGCCGTTACGCCTATTACGCGAAGAAAGTCAGCAAAGCCGCAGCCAAAGGACATCAGCGGGATTACGCCTATTACCGCTGCGTAGGAACCGACGCCTATCGATTCGGCGGCGAACGCATCTGTGACAATCTGCAGGTACGAACCGACAAACTCGACGATCTTGTGTGGCAGCAAGTTGTGGAGTTGCTCAGGCAGCCAGATCGACTGAGGGGAGAATACGAACGTCGACTGGACGTGTTGGAGCGAAATGAAAAGAACGGCTTCGACACCACTAGCCTGGACAAGCAGCGGCTTCAGCTTGAAAAAGGAAAGTCACGACTGATTGACAGCTACGCGGACGGTATCATCGACAAGGCCGACTTCGAGCCGAAGATGCAGCAGTTGAAGAACCGGCTTGAGCAGATTGAACAGCAGATCCTGGAATCACGGCGCCACGGAGCAGTGCAAAGCGAGCTGTTTCTGGTCATCAACCGGCTTGAGGAATTTGCAACCGCGGTCACCGAGAGGCTGGATACGATTGACCTTGAAACGAAACGCAAGATCGTTCTGGGTCTGGTCAAACGTGTCGAGATCCACAAGGATGAAATCGTCGTTGTGTTCCGCGTCGATCCGCAGCCGCCGGCTCCAAGCAGCGAAAATTCGAACGACTCAGACGAGGGACTGGAAAATATGCAACATTGTAAGCGGCGTAGCCAGTCCGGTGCTGGCTAACCTGTTTCTCCACTATGCGTTTGACCGGTGGATGCAGAAGCATCATCCGGACGTACCATTCGAGCGTTACGCTGACGACGCCATCTGTCACTGCAAGAGCGAAGCGCAGGCCCGGCTGCTCAAGCAGGGACTGGAGGCGCGACTGGCGGAATGCAAGCTGGATCTGCATCCAGAGAAGACCAAGATCGTGTACTGCAAGCAGGCTGGCAGGCACGCTGACTATCCGATATGCCAGTTCGACTTTCTGGGCTACACGTTCAGACCGCGAAGTGTCAGGAATCGGGCCGGTCGGCTGTCTGTTGGTTTTGTGCCGGCGGTCAGCAACAAGGCCGCCAAGGCGATGCGGCAGGAGATGCGTCGTCGCAGTGTGTTGCACCGTTATGACCTGAGTCTGAACGAGTTGGCGGACCGAACTCGTCCGACTTTGCTTGGGTGGATTCAGTACTACGGTCGGTTCTATCGGTCTGCACTGGTGCAGGTGCTGCGTTCGGTTGACGCTGCGCTGGTCCGTTGGGCCCAGCGGAAATACAAACATCTCCATGGTCGCAAGGTGCGTGCGGCGGCATGGCTGAAGGACGTCAAGTCTCGACAGCCGCGCCTGTTCGCGCACTGGGCCATGTAGACCGCGGTGGACGATAAGAGCCGGATGAATCGAGAGGTTCATGTCCGGATCTGTGAGGGCGTGGGGGTGTGATTCCCGTGCGCTACTCGACTCGCTCCCTGCTCGGCATCGCTGGTGACGTCACCGCGCCGACCTATGCCGAGCTCTATGCCAAAAATCGCTACCCACTACATCTAGTAGGTTTGGGAGCTAACCGGATAAGCACGGTTCCTTCTAATGAGGCTCGCGCGAACGGCAGGCCACCGATTGTCGGACGTGGTTTCGACGGCTGGCAATGCGCTGAGGCCTCTCCGGGGACGAGAACTGTTCGCGTACCTCAAGTCGCTCCTCGACAAGCCCATTGACTATGGGCATGTAATCCGGACCCGGAAGGTTCGTGAAGATGAAGAGCCGGCAGCCGAGGTTCGGGCCGCGCAAGACCGGCAGCAGGTTGCCAAACTCGTAGAGAGGTACCAGGGTAGACGGGTTTCAGCACCCGATGGGTCGACCTATGAGGTCAATTCAGCGTCCATCGTGATCACCGACGCTAACGGCCGCCGCAGTTCTTTGGGGCACGACCAAGCGCTCGCTTGTGCTTGGCTCATCGAGATGGACAGAGTAGCGTGCGGGCTGGCCCCTGCCGTCGCCCAGCCGGCGCAAGCGAGACAGCCGTCGTCAGTAGTGGCACACGTGGCCATTGAATATATTCGCAGCTTGGTGCGTGGCAGATAGGCGTCTCGGTATGTTTTGCAAAGGGATGCCTCGGGGCGCACCCGTCGCACTTGAAGCGCCCTGCGACGGTCCTCCATTTCCGCGTCTGACCGTTCAGGAGGGCATGGAAGTCCGCCAAATTGAAGGTGGAACGATTTGGGCCGCGATCGCGTGCTGGTGACCCGCGTGAACCGCTTTGATCAGGGGCTATCTGATGATGGCATATACGAAGCCGTGCACAACCCGCCGCGGCAAGGGTTCCAAAGGTCTAATAGCGTGGGCCGCGAGACTTACCGTGAGCAGGGTACGTAGGGCGGGCTACAGGCTGCTACTAAAGCAGGCTTTCCTGGTTCTTCGTGCGAGCTCGTGCGGCTTTCCTGAGCTCACCTGCAACAAACGAACAGAACGTATTGGCGATATTCGGTCGCTCCATGATGTTCGCTTCGCTGACATCAGTCGGTTTGAGCCCCTGGCGCTCAATGGTTCGAATGCCAATGGTGTTCGAGGTGACAAATTTGCGGACAAGCTCTTCCCGAACCTTCTTCTCAGAACTAGCGAAGAATTCACGGGCCGAGCGCATTTCCGCCATTCTGCGTTGCTCAGCTGCTGCGTCTGCGGCTGCAAGACTCGCCGCCACTGCCGTTTGCGCCGCCTCCTTGGCTTCTGTCTCTGCAGCCGAGTTACTTGCCAATTGGGCCTGAACTCGCTCGATCTCCTTGTCCGCCTCCGAGACGCGATAATTGCCAGCCATGGCTTTCAGCAGATAGCCCGATACTCGCCTGATTTTGTCACCCTCCCGGATGCGCCAGCGCGTGTACTCGATAGCTTGCTCAATCCGAGCGTCAGTCCAAATGTTACGGTTCTCGGCGATGCGTTCGAATTGGGCGTCGGAGAGGCCGAATTCTTTCTCAAGCATCTTGTAGAGCGCAACGGAATTGAGCATGGCCGCTTTTGACGCCAATGCGCTGGCCTTGCGCTTCATGCTGAACCGAATCTGGTCCTTCTTTCGCGAACCAGGCGTTCCTGCCCGCGTTTCATACGAAATTTCAATGTCGGACAACTCATTGATTTGGTTTACCGCTGGCTCGAGGTAGTCGCGCTTGAAGTATTTGAACTCGGCGTTGTTTGCCCAGGACTTGCCGGGCAAATTACGAACGAGGTCAAGCGGTAACCAATCCGTCCTCTCGTCGGACACGTTTGGCAGGATATGATCATAGATCGCTCGCGCGTAAATGAGCGTGAACTTCGAGGTAACAAGGAGACTGGTCCAGTATGAATTTTCTGGGTCCTTGATGAGTCGCTGAAGCTCGACAGGCACACGAAATCGAATCCGGCCATCCCTCACGCTGACGCGCCCAATTAACTCTAGCCAGTCGCCCTCCTCGTCTGAAACCCGCACCCGGTCGATTTCGGAATCGTCGGGGTCGCTCTCCTCTTCGTCGCCGTCTTGTCGAGCGCTCGCATCTTCGAGCAGGCGCCCATTCGAATCGACAGATACAACAGGGGCACTCGTGACTTCGAGCATGGACGACTTTACGCTGCGAACAACGCTCGAGAAATGCTTCCTGTTTTTGCTGTCATAGCGCATCAGCCATTTGAAGAAGCTGAGCGTGACCTCATAGCTCTCCTTGACTTCAGCTTCCTGCGCGACAATGAAATAGGCGGCGTCAACGAATCGGCGTGCCGACATGCCCAGACCGATGATGCGTGCAAAGACCTTGTTCTTGTGGTAGCCGATGTCTTTGTCGCTGGCGACCTCATCAATAGATTTTTGGACGGGCGCCATCTCGACAAACAGATCGAGCGCGTACTGCAGTGGGGTCACCCGCCTCTCTACGCTGCTTGGCATGCCGAGTTCCTGAGTGAGCAGCTTGTTTACATTCTGAATTGCGCCAGACTTTAGCAGATGGAGGTGAGATGTCAATGGATATTGGTCTCACCTCGGATACTTTCCGACAACGAACACTGGTACAAAATCTCTCACCAAAGTACAAAATCTCTCACCACCGAGATTTCGGTGGACATCATTTAGCCCTTGATAATCAAGAAGATATTAAGCTTATCAACACTTTCACCACCACATCTCTCACCTTGGCGCGACAAACGCTGGATGTTCTCACCCTAGTCATTCTGACCTCTCCCTTTAGTTAGCCTGAACTATCACCCTCGGGAACAAAATCTCTCACCTGATCTTTCTTCATCCCTCACCTTTTGATTCTAACCAATTGTTTTATAAGGAATTTTATCCTTTCTGTTTGTTGGTTTGTTCGGTTTTTATATGTTTACAACAACCAACATACAAACACCCCGAGCGAGAAGAATCGCGATGCCTCCTTACCATGTTGTTCCAGCCGTTCTCCTTAGATTTGCGATCTCGTCATCTACCCTTGAAGGTGAGAGATTTTGGACGGCAACATTCAAGCACCGAGACCGTGAGTTCCTAGACTGTGCAGCACATCTCCAGGTGATCGGAAGGGAGTCAAACCTGATGGCAGTTCTTGTCGCGACTACAAAAGGTGAGAGATTTTGTACCGGATTGGGTGTTGGCTGGCCCCTAGCATCCCAGAGGTGAACTAATCTACGGCTGTCAGCAAGGCATTTGGTCCGGCCCGTTGCATCAATTGAGGTGGCATGGGCTACGGTTCAACTTCTCCGCCAGTTTTTCCCGCTCTTGAGGTGAGACATTTTGTACCAGAGGCTTTTGCTAGACACATCAATGAGCCTAGCCAGCGGCCGTGTGAGCCGTTCCTAGTGCTCTAGGCTGCAAAAAGGGGACAAAATCTCTCACCCTCGTTAGGTAACGCGGTATTGGAGTCACTTGGGGTTGAGAAGGTGAGATATTGCGTACACGGCATGAGTACGAAGAGGCACTTTAGTGCCACGTTCGTGCAAAAACTCTCACCTTGAACTAGCTACCCATCTCCCTATTCGGCGCGCCATGTACTCTTCTAGGGTGTCTGTGCGGCTCAAAGGTGAGAGATTTTGTCCGAAGAATTGCACAAAGGTGAGATGGCTCGCGCGTTCTATCTCACTTTTGTGGGCTCTTCCTTGGCCTCAAATGACCATAGCATGTCGGCACTCAGATTGGCGCGGCAACCCCTAAATTTTCATTTAAATCAGTGACTTGCTTACTATCGGATAGATATCCGGGACAACGCAACTTGTGGACTGAATGACACAATAAAGAGGAAGTTTTCGTGTATTTGCTGTATTCTGCGCTTGTCCAATTTTCGGAAAAAGAGCAGCGATGGCAAACCTCAGTCAACCGATGCCAATAGACCCAACGGTCACTCTTGCAGAAATCAGCGACTTTGCTGATGTCGTGACTGACTACGCGGGCGAATTGCGCAATCAGATTCTTGCGCCACGTCCGCGTAAGACCGCCCCGGTGTTTACTACGTCCGAAATAGCTGAACTGTGTGGCCTGAGTCGCCAACAGGTTCTCCACATGGCAAAGAACGGTGATGGCGTCCTTCCAGAAGGTCAAATGACTTCGGCAGGGCGTGGTCGGACCTTTACCTTGGCCGAGGCGAGGAACTGGGTACAGCAAGTTTCTGACATTTATCAGACTCCGCTGGTTGCCGGGCCAACCGACTTCGAGGGGAAAATCATTATCACTTCCCAATTGAAGGGTGGGTCTGCCAAGACCACGACTACGATGTGTCTGGCACAGGGCCTTAGCTTACGTGGGCGGAAGGTGCTTGTCGTCGACCTGGACCCACAGGCATCGCTGTCAGAACTGTGCGGACTTTATGCGGAGAAGGAAGTGTTTCCGGAAGACACCGTGCTGCCATTCATCTACGACCAGAAGGTGGAGGGTGGCCTGGCCGATAAGGTTCAGTCGACTTATTGGGATGGTCTGGACCTTATTCCGGCGCATACCGAACTAGTGGGTGCCGAATATCACCTGCCTGCGATGCAGATGAAGCTGCCCGGTTTCAAGTTCTGGCAAGTCCTGCGAGAGGGGCTCATGCCTCTACGAAAGCATTATGACTACATCCTTCTGGACACCTCACCGTCCCTGTCCTACCTCAACTTGAATGCGTTGATGGCGGCCGACGCGATGGTCATGCCCATGGTGCCGGAGAACCTAGACTTCTTCAGTTCGCTTTCGTTTTGGCGGCTCTTTTCAGACGTCGCCAAGTCTTTCATGAAGTACGAAGCCGATAAGAAATACGACTTTGTCTCGGTGTTATTGACGCGCGTAAGCTATGGTCCCACTTCGGCTGCGCCGGTGGTACGTACGTGGGCGCAGGGCGCCTATCGTCATTGGCTCGCGCCGTTTGAAGTGCCTGCAAGTTCAGTGATGAGTTCGGGGGCGCTTGCGTTTACGACAGTCTTCGACATCAGCAGCTCGCATAGCCAAGCGAAGTCCTTGCAGCGGGTTCGCCAACCACTCGTCGACTACTGCCGGTGGATTGACGACATGTTTGTGAAGCAGTGGAGGTCAGCACTGTGAGCAATATTCGCGAACAAATGCTTGCCAAGACGGCGGGCATCCGCTCGACCGCGGACCGGAAGCCCGACGCAACTCGCCGAGCCAATCGCACGGAAACAGCGCCGGGCATGGCTGGAGCGTTGGCCACCGCGCAACTGCGAGTACAAGAACTTGAGGCAAGCGGCTTGCAGTCGCAGTTGCTGGTTACGGAGATCGTGCCGAACCCATGGCAACCGCGACGCGTCTTTAATGAACTTAAGCTGTCGGAACTAGCAGAGTCAATCCGGGAGGTCGGCCTCTTGCAGCCCATCGTTGTACGCCGTGTCGAATCGGGCTATCAGCTCGTTGCCGGTGAGCGGCGGTGGCGCGCACACAAGATGCTGAGTCTCGACGACATCAAGGCAGTGGTTGTCGACTGCTCGGATGCCGACATGGCCGTTCTCGCCATGGTTGAGAACATCAGTCGTGACGACCTGTCCGACTATGAGATCAGTCTTTCGCTGCGACAGACCGAGAAGGAGTTTCCGTCTCGTCTGCGCTTAGCGGAGGCGCTTGGGATGTCTAAGACGGGTATCTACCGGTTCATGAGCTTCAGCGAACTGCCGGATTTCATTTTGAAGGATTTGGATCTGCAACCTCGTCTCCTTGGAGGGAACGCGGCAGAAGCAATTGTCACCACGCTCCGAAAGCATGGTGAGGCCGGAGTTACGGCGGCAAAGGAGATTTGGCCACTTGTTACCTCGGGCAACCTGGACCAGGGTAAGGTCGCGGCTGCAATCAAGGCCATAGCCACGCGACGAGCAGCTTCGGTCAGCTCTGCGCGGGAGCGCAGCATCGACAAGTATTTTTCCGGCAAGGAACAGGCAGGTTCCTTCACGAAAGACATCAACGGCTTCACGTTGAAGATTAGGGCCGGCGCGTGGACCGATGTGTTGGAGACTCAGATTCGCGAGGTGCTAAGCCAAGCGTTCCACAATCAGCCCAAGTAACCTGCTGGTATATCAATGGTCCGCCTCGCGCGGGCTTTTTTTTCGCCTGGCCGCCTTCAGGACTGTTGGTCGCAGGTTTCCCTAATAGGGAATTCTGGCAATCTTATGGGCTCGCACCGGAGAGGCATGGGTCCTTCCCCCTGCGAAGTTTCACCCTGTGTGGGAGACGACGATTTTTTCGGAAATCGATGGCCAGCGAGGTCAGCCCGGATATAGCGAGGACGCCAATCCCGCCGTCTTCGGCGGCTACGTTTCCCTACTAGGGAAATCAACACCGGTTGATCGCTTCGAGCAGATTCGATTCCGACGCGCACATCCCCACTGACGTTGAACACCCTGCTGGCGCAACTCGAGACTCGGCTCAATGAGAGGAGCGACCACTGGGCCCGTTGCGAATGTTCCCGCAACCCTCAACTGTCTCAGGACTTGGCTGACGCTGAAACTCAACCGCTGCTGGATCGGCCATCCAATCCGTAGTGCAAGAGGGCTGACGGGGTCCTCCCGCAGTGAATCTGGAAGACCGGCTAGTGCCGAGCCGTCGAGGAGGCTTCCGCAGGAAGTATCCAGCCGCTAGCCAAGGTGGTGGGCGCCTACATTGAGAGTGGCTATAGATAGTTGCTCCTCGTACTCGGCTGAGCATGTAGCCGGGAGCTAGGGGTGCTTGCTGGCAGCAGCTCGAGGCGGACACGGGTATCAGAGCTTTGTCTCATCGCAACTAGCCCTGCCGAGTTTGCAACCGGAAGGAGCGGGATTAAAAAGACCGGTGCAGGGCTCCGCACCGGACCCTCGCCGAAAGGTCAGACATCCGCCTTGACAATGGCGCGGTGGGCATCGTGCTTCGCTCGTGCGCGCCACATGCCCTCACTCTTCCCGTTGCTACCAGCCATGCGTCCTTGAACATGGACTTCCCTTTACGAGCGAGCGGAAACGTTCGGAGTGTCGAAGGAAGTCTCGAGGACATCGAGCTCGGCTGGTGCATATGGCAACGCAGACCCGATGCCCCCAGTATGGAGATTCAGCGGGGAGTACTCAGTCAGCTTTCTATTTTCCGCGCAAGGGTCGCATCGGAAATCTCCCTAGTAGGGAAACTTACGGGAGAGAGTTGGCCGCCCCCGAGACTAGCTGCCCCTATGGCCTGTCGGGACGGCTCCCTGCCAGGGGAAATCAATCGCGGTTGACCGCTTCGAGTAGGTCGTTCCCCCTAATCGGAAAATTCGCAGCCGGAAAGGACCATCGCCCCTCGCGCGCGCCGATGACCGTCCCGGCTTGCCAGATTTCCCTACTAGAGAAACTCAAAGAAAGAGAATTTTCTCCCACTCGCGCCCAGCCACTGTATCTATTTCTGACTGATCGTATCCCGACATGAAGCCATGAATAATCGGGACGGCTTACTCATGGCACATGTGCTAGGTGACGGTGTGCATGGAGGCGGCCTCCAAGAGTGTCGCCACCTCGCAATTACTCAGCAGTCGGAAATATAGGCGACAGAAGGAGCCTGGAAGAATGATCGAACGAGACACGGCTTTTGCCGGACATCCGCGAGCTGCGCCTCGATTCGCTCTTGCAGCTTTTCACCCTTTTGCAGGGGCCGCCTTGCCGCGCCAATACGTTTGACATGACTCCACACCAATTCGTCCGGATTCAGATCCGGGGCGTAACCCGGCAGGAAATGAAGTGTGAGCTTGCCGCGCGTGGAGTCAACGTACTCGCGCACCAGCGCCTTCTTGTGCGCGGGCAGACTGTCGAGCACCAGATGCACCGGCTTCTTGCGATGCCGCATCATCTTCTTGAGCAATTCGACGAAAAACTCGGCGTTGAGCGCTCCCTTGTAGGTGCAAAACCAGAAGGCTCCCTTCGCATTGACCGCCGACGCCGCGCTGATCGACTGGCGCTGACCGGGGCGCTGCACCACAGGGGTCTGGCCACGTACACCCCAGGTCTTACCATGCACCGTGTCGGCGCGAAAGCCGGACTCGTCCCAGAAGAACACTTCCGCGCCCTGCGCCTTAGCCTGACGGGCAATTGCTGGATAGGTGTCGTGCTGCCAGCGCTCGATCGCTTCGGGGTCGCGTTGGTAGGCCCGTTGCAATGGTTTCTGCGGCGTCAGCCCAAGTTTTGCCAGCAGTGCTCCCACCGCTGTCGTCCCCAGGCGCACACCAAACTTCTTCTCAATCAACTGCGCCACGATTGCGCGTGTCCACAACCCGAAATCAAGCCCGTACTGGCGCGGATCGCGCCCATTGACCCAGCGAAAAACCTGCCGCTCCTGGGCTGGCGTCAGCGTTGGGGGCCGGCCAGTGGCCGGCGTCGAGCGCAGCGCATTGATACCCACGCCCGGTTTAAGGGCAGCGTTTATCCATTTATAGATCGTGGTGCGATTGAATCCGTAGGAGGCAATCACGTCTGCCGGCCGCTCGCCTTCACGAACCCGCTCAATCGCCATGAGGCGAATCGCCTCCAGCGTCTGATGATCAAATGTCCGTCCGTCTCGCTTCATGCACGATCCGACCGATGCAGGGCCCATGAAGTTCCAAACTTGTCGACTAACTTACCGACCCATGAGTAACTATGGCCTTAGGGATGGCACGGCCGCTGTGTCCGATCACATCGGAGCGCAAGCCGACCTCGTTGCCAACACCAAGTGCCATCCTACCCCGTGCGCAACGCACCGAGCGCAAGGCATGCTTCATTCTTAGCTGAGGCGTCGCGCCACTGAAGACCGACTCCCCATTGGTGCTATCAACGCCCGTTTCTTAGCGTGGTCCAAGGTCACGTCGGCGACATTGGTGAGTTCGTGCGAACGAACATCCCGCTTGAGAGGTTGAGCAATGACGACGTACCGTTGGCGGCGCGGCACCCTTCCACTTATGATGGAGTAGTCGATGGCCCCGCGCAGCCAGTTAAAGAGGATGGAAATTGCCAACCCCAATGCAGCGGGGATCGATGTTGGCTCGGCGAGTCACTTTGTCGCCGTACCGCCAGACCGCGACGATGAGCCAGTTCGGGAATTCAGGAGCTTCACCGAAGACCTGGAGCACTTGGCCGATTGGCTGGTTTCGTGCGGCATTGACACGGTGGCGATGGAGTCAACCGGAGTGTACTGGATTACCCTGTTCGAGTTGCTGGAGTCGCGAGGCCTGAATGTATTTCTGGTCAATGCCCGTCACGTGAAAAACGTCTCGGGCCGCAAGTCCGACGTGCTCGACTGCCAGTGGCTACAGCAACTGATGAGCTACGGACTACTGTCTGGAGCGTTTCGTCCCAAGGACGAGATTTGCGCATTACGCTCAGTGATGCGTCAGCGCGCAATGCTGCTGTCCTACCAGTCGCGGCATGTGCAGCATATGCAAAAAGCTCTAGCGCTCATGAATGTACAGTTGGCCAATGTAATTTCTGACGTTGTCGGTGAGACTGGCCAGAAGATTCTGCGCGCGATCATCGCTGGCGAGCGCGACCCACTGAAGCTGGCAGATCTCAAAAACGGCCGGATCGAGGCGAGCAAAGAAGAGATTGCCAAGTCGTTGCAGGGTAACTGGCGGGAAGAACACCTGTTCGCCTTGACCCAGGCGGTTGAGCTATTTGATGCTTATTCCAAAGCGCTACAGCGCTGCGACGTCCAACTGGAGAGCATGCTTAAGGCGTTGAGCCGGAGCGAAGCTGAGCCCGGTCCGTCCAAGCGCCGCGTCGGCAAGGCAAAAAATGCCCCCAAGTTTGATGCACGCACCTATCTCTTCCGCATCTGCGGCGTTGACCTAACTGCGATTGACGGCATCGACATCACGACCGCACTCAAGGTAGTCGCCGAGATCGGCCCAGATCTGTCGCGCTTTCGGAACGCCAAACACTTCGCCTCATGGCTGGGCTTGTCTCCGGGCACGAAGATCTCCGGAGGCAAACGCCTATCAGGGGCCACCAAGGGCAACGCTAATCGCGCTGCTCAAGCTCTGAAGCTGGCTGCCGCTGCACTCCGCCCCAGCCAGTCGGCTCTGGGCGCCTACTATCGTCGAATGTGTGGGCGGTTGGATAAGGGCAAGGCCGTGACGGCGGTTGCACACAAGCTCGCCCGCTTGGTCTACGCCATGCTGACCAAAGGCACTGCCTATGTCGATCAGGGGCAGGCCTACTACGAAGAACGCTACCAGCAGCGCGTGATCTACCACCTCAGGAGAAAAGCCGCAGCCATGGGTCTCGAACTCGTCCCAATCCAGCCACAAGGACAATCCTCTTGAAAAACACCAATCAAATCAGGTAATTGAAATGGTTTCTTGAGAGGGACAGGCCGGCCTGATCGACAACTGCGTGGAAAGTCTTTTGTACGCGAGTGAGCCACGCGCAACGGCAGGCAACAGCGATCCCGCTCATTTCTACTGGCGGAAACTAACAGCCCGCGCCACCTACAAGTCAACGGCCGGACCGCGCGCTAACTGGGGTCGGGATAGAGCTTCGCCACGGCGGTGAGGCGCGCGCGCTCCGCGCGGACATACAGCGACGTCGTTTGCAGCGAGGCGTGGCCCAGCAGCCGTTGCAGGACATCCGCGGGCATCTCGTTGGCCACCGCATGCGTGGCAAAGGTATGCCGCAACGCATGCGGCGTGACGTGACGCAGCAGGTCCCGCTCGGCCACGGCCAGGGGCAGCGTGGCATCGTCTGCGATGCGCAGCAGCGTCGTCGTCAGCAGCTGGTACAGGCCATCCGGCGAGAAGCCCATGCCCGTCAGCACAGCTGCGCCGTCGTCCTTCAGGCTGAGGTGCTTCGCCTGGGCCGTGCGTGTGGATGGCACCACCACCGGCGAGAGTAGCGCCAGCTTCTGATCGGCGTTCTCGAAATCGTGGCCTCGGTCGGCCCAATGCACGCGCAACGCCGCGATGACCCGCGGCGGCAGGAACACGGTGCGCCATTGGTTGCGCTTACCGAGCAGCGCCAGCTCCCACAGGCCGGCGGGCACGCCGGCCTGCTCCGGGACCGTCTTGAGGTGGCAGCGCAGCGCGCGGGCCGCCTCCTCGCGGCGCGCGCCGCTACACCCCAACAGCAGCACCGCCGCGCGCGCCAGGCGGTACTGCGCGCCCGGCGCGTCGGCGTCCTTCGCGGTCAGTGGCGCCCCCAGCGACGACACCGGCCACTTCGCGCAAAGCTGGTCGAGGATGCCATCGGGCACCATGAGTGTTTTCCACAGCTGCTCGGGCAAGGCCTTCTCGACCGCGATTGGCACTTCCCGGCGCGCCGTCACCGGATCCGGGACCAGCAGCCACAGGTTGCCGCCGAGGTAGCGCACGCCCACCAGCCAGGTAAAAAAACCTCGCAGGACCATCACCGCATAGCGCTGCGATTCCGCCTGGAGCACGCCCGCGAAGGGGCGCCAGCGTGCCGACGTGCGCGGCACCTTGGGGCCGATCCGGTTGTGCCAGGAAATCCTTGTAGCGCTCGCAATCGTCGGCGTCCACGTTGGACAGCGCGGTGCGGCGCACGCCCACGCACCAGAGCAGGAAGCGCTCCAACTCCTTCTGGTAGGAACGTGCGGTCTTGTCCCGGTCGCGGAACCGGTACAGGTAGGCGTGGATGGCCTCGAGGTCATGGCGCGCGGCAATGAGGCAAAAGCCCGGCGCCCGGTTGCGGCCCGCACTACCGTCGAGCGCCGCCACGATCCGCCCGACCTGCTCCAGTGGCACCAGGATGCGCTCGGCGTCCGAGCCCAGCTCCACCGATGCCGTCTGAGGCGTGTCGTCGACCACCGCCAGCGGGCCGAGTGTGGCCGCATGGGTCTGCAGCCAGCGCTCGATCGCACGCGCCTTGCCGGCACCCAGCCGCGGCACGGGCAGGTACCAGCGCCGGCCCCGCAGCGCAATATAGGCGTGCAACTGGGCCAGCGTCAGGATGTGCTCGTGCCGCAGCGCCCGGAACACGATCGGGCGCAGCCAGGCCGACACCGGATCGTCCGGTTGCGGTGCCGAGAAATCCTGGTCGGCGGCGCGCACCAGGTAGTCGGTGGCCAGCGATTGAAGCGGCGCGAGTCCGCCAGGCTGACCGACAGATACGGATTGCTGAGACAGACGCGCTCGACCAGGTGGTCGCGCAGGGCGTCGAGCCGGGCTTCGAGTTGCGCCGCCGTCTCGATGCCGGCGGCGTGCAGCGCATCTTCGTCATAGACGCGCGTCAGGATCTGCTCGGTCGGGATGCGGTTGACGCCGTGAAATCGGCGCGCGTGTAACGGGGGTGTCGGCAGCGACGAGGTTATGTTGGGCCATGGCAGGTCGAGATCGGCGAGTGCCGTATCTTACCTGATAATATTGCATCGACCCATATCCCGGAGGGCGGGACGAGGCCGCTTGTCGGGGGAGAGCAGGACCCATGCGACCGGTGACGGACCGGGGACGCCAAGGTGGCAGACCCGCCATTTTCGGCTACACTGTTGGCGTCGGCGCAGATCTGTTGCCGCCGATAAGCGGTCGCTACGCCGCTCCTGCCAGCCTCCTGGCGCCGGTTCCGCCACCTCCGCCGTCCCCAATTTCCCCAAGTGCAGCCTGCTAAACCCCCTATATTGTGGAAAAATTCAAACCTGATAATGTCGCCTATCAGGTAAGTCAGGCGGCGAACCAATAAAGTTACTCTTGCGGCCGTTGGTTTGCATAAATTTGTTCCTGGCCCCTCCCCGCTGACTGGTGCCATGGAGCGGGTGCCAGGCGCATGGTGTCACGGTACCGACGGCTCGCCCTGTCGGGCTCAATGGTCGCCAACGAACCCGCGACAGCCCGTCCTCGGTTTCGCCCAGACGAATGCTGGGCTGGGGATGGCCACGTGCGAACGGGTGGGTGCCCCGATCAATCGCATCGAGCCAGCTCGTCAACGCGTTCATGGCTGACTCGATTTCCCATTCGATCATCGTGTCCAGCAGCCCGGTCAGCGGGGAGTCGTACATCCGATGATAGTCTCGCCAGGCGTCATGGGTGCTATCAAGCCCTCGCCCGGCATGGCCCGTGCGCCTTGCCGAGGGCGGATCAGACCGGCCTCCTGCAATGCCTGCGACAAGATCAGGAAGCGCCGCCATTCCCGCTCGGACTGGTTTCGGGATAAGTCTGGGCCAGGCTGCTCCCGGCCGCATTCGAGCTCGGCGAGTGCGACCTCGAACGGACAGGCGAAACCGCGGCGCATCCCTTGCTCCGCCTGAACGCTGATCCAGCCAGACGACTCCCATGCGCCGTCGTGGCCTTGAGACGGTCCTGCGCGGCCCGGATTCGGGCGAGCGGGGAAAGGGCGGAAGGCGACTCGACGCGCCGGTAGAAGTCGAGAAGGTGGTCAAGACCGAGCCCACGCTGCTGCAGGCGGTCGAGCTCGCACCGTGTCGACCAGGGAAACGCACGGCGCTCCACGCACCAGTTGCTACCCAGCTCGGTGAAAAGCGGTTCGATCTGCGCCGGCATCGCTTCCAGCGTGCGCAACTGACCAAAGACTTGCGCGAGACTCGGTGTCCCAAAAAACGGGCGATCTCGGGATCGCCATCTCTCGGCCTGTGCCAGGCGGGCCGCGGCCTGGCCGGCACGCGTCAGCCAGGCGGTCAGGGATGCCATCTGCCCGTGTTCCTGGGTCGGAAATCCATCGTCCCGGTAATGAGGCCAGGTCTCGCGGCTTGCCTGGATCAGGCGCTGCCACGTCTCCACTTTCAGCGCCGCAGTCGTGCCGCTGCGCGGCGCGATCTCTGCCGTCTCCAGCGGGGTCAAGTGGAACGGGCACCTCGAAAGCCAGTTGGTTTCATGTAGATAGCTGTGATAGCCATGTCGTGAACAGGCCTTGCAATAGCGAATCCGATGCGGATCTGGCATGGCCGGCGGCGGAGCGTACCGCCCACAACCCACAAAGCTTGCGGACTGCGAGAAGACGCGCTGGACATGCAATAAGGGTTCGTGCGGCACCGAAGACAGGCGCACGAGCGCCTCCTCCGAAAGTGGCGTGTCGTCTTCCGGGTTCACATTCAGGAACTTCATGCTGCTGCGGGCGTTGAGACCATTCAACGCGCAGAATCGCGCTAAGAATGACAGCCTCGATTCATACAGGCGCAGGTTTTCCGGCCACCAGTTGACCGAGCGCAAGGGCACCATGTCAGCTTCCAGTCGAGATGATCCGCATATGGTCGGAGAAGTTGGTTTTCGCCAGCTCCCGCAACCAGCTTTCGTGGTGCGTCACGGCGTCCCAGTCCTGACCGCTGGCCAGTTGGAATAAGATTGCCTCGGTCGCCGTGGCGACGTGCTGCATGGGAAATTCAAGGTGCTTGCGCGGAATCTCAGGCGACAGTGCCACCAGTGCCGCCCACAGTTGTTCGCTGCGGTCGGCCAGGCGTCGGCCTGCCGCGAATTCGTCCGGGGCGAAGTACGCCAGGTGTGACACCTGACTGCCTGGCGGCCACTCCGAATCGATGTCGTAACCGTTCAGAACGTACTCGACTTCCTTGGCGGAGCGTAGCCCGTGGAATCGCGCGTGCGCTGCCATGAATCGGGCGGCAATATGCGCGTTGCCAGTGCTGGCCATATACTCGTGCCGATAGTTCAACTGGTGAGAACCGACGGAAAAGACGCTGAGCAGATAGCCCTCGTAGTCCAGCTCGTTCTGCAGGCCGACCAGCCCTTCCACTCTTGGAAGGTGAGGTCCTGCGCTTCGTCAATTGACGTTATGCGCAACGTTACTCAGCAGTCGGAAATATAGGCGACAGAAGGAGCCTGGAAGAATGATCGAACCGTGCTTATCCGGTTAGCTCCCAAACCTACTAGTGCAATGTTCCATTCTGTTTGGAACTTAAGCGGCGGTTGGCACGAATGACCTTCTGTAGGATGTCGCGAGCGCTCTTGGTCCAGATGAACGGCTTGGGGTTGGTGTTGTGGTGAGCGATGTACTCGTTGATGGCGTCGACCAGTTCCGGCACGCTGGTGAATACGCCGCGGCGAAGTCGCTCGGTTGTGATGTCACGAAAGAACCGCTCGACCATGTTCAGCCATGATGCGGAGGTGGGCGTGAAGTGCATGTTGAATCGCGGATGCTTGGCCAGCCAGTCCTGCACCGCAGGATGCTTGTGGGTGGCGTAGTTGTCTGCGATCAGATGCAGCGTTTTGTCCTTGGGCGTCTCGCGGTCGATCTTGCGCAGGAACTTCAGCCACTCGGTATGGCGGTGGCGCTGCTGGCACTGGGCGATGACCTGGCCATCGAGCACGTTGAGCGCGGCAAACAGCGTGGTCGTGCCGTTGCGCTTGTAGTCGTGCGTCATGGTGGCCGCACGCCCCTTCTTCAACGGCAAGCCGGGCTGCGTGCGATCCAGCGCCTGCACCTGGCTCTTCTCATCGCAGCACAGCACCAGCGCGTGCTCGGGTGGCGACATGTAGAGGCCGACGATGTCTTCGAGCTTCTCGACGAACTTCGGATCGCGCGACACCTTGAAGCCGCGCACGATGTGCGGCTTCAACCCGTGGGCGTGCCAATGGCGCATGACGGTGCTGGCGCTCACGCCCAATTCGGCGGCCATCTTGCGCGTGCTCCAGTGCGTGGCCGCAACGGGCTTGGTTTGAGTGGTCAGCTCCACCAGCCGCGCCGTGTCCACCTTCACCGGCGGCGCACCGCGCGGCAAGTCGCGTTCGATACCGGCCAGCCCCGATTGCGCATACCGCTCACGCCAACGCGAGACCTGCACGCGTCCGACTCCCAACTGCTCGGCGATGTCCTTGTTCTGCATTCCGTTGGCGGCCAGCAGCACAATGCGCGCGCGCTGCGCCAGCCTCACGCTCGTGAGCTTCGACCGAACCAGCCTCGTCAAATTGGTTCGCTCCTCGTCGGTCAACATGATCTCGGGGGCAACTCGCACTCACTCTCTCCACGCTGTGTCGCAGTGTGGGCATTGGAGACGCCGAATTCATATAAGCTCCATCAAGAACAGAACGCTACACTAGATGTAGTGGGTAGCGATTTTTTGGCATAGAGCTCGGCATAGGTCGGCGCGGTGACGTCACCAGCGATGCCGAGCAGGGAGCGAAATGCATTGAAGGGATAGAAACGACGGTTGAAGCGGAAGGTGAATTCGTTGAGATAGGCTTGCAGGTGCCGCGGGCTGACACCGTGATGAATTCCGCGCAGCCAGGTCTTGAGATTGGAGAACACAAGGTGAATGATCGGCAGGAAGGATTCGGTCACTTGCATCTCACCGCGCTGCGCGATGGCGATATGGCCATAGCCGCGCTCGCCCAGCTTGGCATAACCGTTCCAGTCGTCGGTGATGATGGTTGCGCCGGGTGCAACGGTACGCTCGATGAATCCGCCCAGCGACCGGGCACTTCGGTCAGGAACCAGAGCGAGCCGAACTCGTCCGGCATACCGTTCGCTCTTGCGTTTGTTGCGGCTGCCGGCAAGTTTGCGTTGCCGAACCTCGACAGCGCCGGCCACAAGAACCATGTCGTGCACGCCCCTGCCTTTGCCGCGAGTACGCCCACCGACGTAGGCCTCATCGGCCTCGACGTGTTCCTCAGGCTTGCCACCGATCCGATCCTGGTCGGGGCGCACCATGCCGGCGCGCAACTTGTGGAGTATCTGGAAGGCGGTCTCGTAACGCGACAGGCCGAGTTGGCGCTGGAACTGAACGGCCGACATGCCAGGTGTCTGACTGGCGACCAGTTACGCCGCCCAGAACCAAACCGACAGCGGTGTGTGCGTGCGCTCCATGACGGTGCCAGCAGTGAGGCTCGTGTCGCGTGTGCAATGGCGACAACGGAAAACGCCGGGGCGATTGGCAAAGCGGTACGGCTCACCAAGCAAGCCACAGTGGTCACAAATGAACCCATCGCTCCATCGAGCGCGCTCAAGGTAGGCCATGCATGCCGCTTCGTCTGGAAACATCCGCTGAAACTCCGGCAGCGAGCCCGGAAACGGCAGATCGCCTCGGTCAAGCACGTCAATAACCATGGTTGCCCGGGGTGGCACAGATGACCAACATACTATCGGTAGAGGGCTTGGGAGACAACCGGATAAGCATGCATCATACTTTGCTCAAGGATGAACTGGCGCAGGTCCCTTGCATTCAGTTTGCCGAGGTCATCCCCCCGTCTGAATAGATCTCGAAGCGCAATACCGTGGTTGTACAAGGTGGCATCACAGATTCCACGCTGTTGGCGCATCCATTGGCAGAATGACAAGAACTGAAATGATTCCAGCTCCGCTGCAAGTGCAGTAAAGCCGGTTGCCCGGGTGCCAATTCTCCCTTGGTGCGTCAGGAACATGCGCGCACCCCTTAACGTTGCGATGCTACGCTGATGCCCAAAGCCCTTGCATTGGCATCGACTCAAATGTTCTGCGAAACGTTCAAGAGTCAATTCGTTAAATGGAAGCGACATGCCCTCCCGATTCGCCCAAAACAGGAAGTGCGATGCTGCGGTAATACGGGTGCAGATAGAACTATTCGCGTAACCGAGCTGCTCCAGGTATTGAGAAAAGCCTTCAAGCAGCGGACCGCCTGGGCGAGAGAGAAGCAGCTGAACGTGCGACGGGGATTTGAAGTGCTGACTAAGCATGACGTCCTCCTTGAGCAGAAGTCTCCAGTCGAGTGGCCAGAAAGACGTCAATATTATGCAGAGCAATACCGAACGAACGCGATACCCGATCAGCGTTGAGAGAACCCCATTTACATCTTCTTCAGTGAACTACGCCGCATTACTCAGCAGTCGGAAATATAGGCGACAGAAGGAGCCTGGAAGAATGATCGAACGAGACACGGCTTTTGCCGGACATCCGCGAGCTGCGCCTCGATTCGCTCTTGCAGCTTTTCACCCTTTTGCAGGGGCCGCCTTGCCGCAATCCACCCAAGATAAGGACATCAGCAAGCCTTATAGGCGGCATGTCGATGAGGTTTCTGGCGAGGCGGAGGTGGTTTAGCGCGATCCGGTCGCACGCGATGGGTACGTGTTGCGATCAAGGCCAAGGTCTCATTCAGCGCAGCCTTGGCCCAGCGCAGTCCCAGTAGCGCCGCTGGCAGGACAGGTTTGAGAGCGGTGATGGCGTAGGTTCGGATGATCCGATAGTTCGAGTCAATCTCATGTTCCTGCACGGCGCTGAAGCAGCATAGAGCGTGCAGGTTATCACTGAGGATTTTGGCGCCGAAGTCCTGCCTGGCAGCCAACTGCGAGAGGCCGGACAGATGTTCGAGTCCCATGCGGTGCTTGAGGCGTTTGTACGCCTCCTCGAGGCGCCAGCGTTGATGGTAAAGGTCGCGGAAGGTGGCCGCTGGATAGCGGTGCATGTCGAGCAGATTGGTGATGAGCACGCGCACCTTGCCGGCTGGCGAGATCTGCCGGATCAGCCGAACGGTCTGCGGGGTAGCCGCACACTCGTAGTCGCGCGCGTCAATGCGGGCTGGAGCGGGGAGCGTGACGATGGCCTCGTCACGGCCAGAGCGCACGAAGCGCCGTACGGCAGCAAAGCCGCTGCCGTCGGCACGCATGCAGAAAGGGATGTTTCGTTGGTTGAGTACGGCCACCAGCCAGCGGGCGGGGTAGCCGCGGTCGAGCAAGAGCAAGTCGTCGGATTGCAGGCGGTCCAGATGCTCGAACAGGATCTGGCGTTCGTTCTCGTACACGCTGTGTAATGAGGCGGCGAGCATGATCTCGGCCCCAGGCAGGTACAGGCCGAAGGCAAGTTGATCGCGGCTGGCGGCTCGAGGCAGATGGCTGTGGCGAATGGCGAAACGCAGGTGTGAAGCGTCCGCGGCGACCAGCCGAAAGCCATGCCAGCGTGGCAAATGGTTGGAGACGTGCTGAAGTAGCCAGTCATTGAGGTGAGCAAAGACATCGCCGCCGAGCTTGCTGCGAGCCTGGGCGAAGGCTTGTTCACTGACGCAACGGCGCAAGGTGTTTTGGCGGGCGAGCGTGGCGAAGAATTGATCGAGCTCGGCTTGCATGCCCATACGCAAGTTGCCGAGCATGAAGGAGATCAGTGTCGGCAGGGTGAGCTTGCGCTGCCGGGTGAAGGCGGCCGGATGCTCTGGATGACGGGCAAGATCGTGAAAGACCTTGGTGTGCAGATATTGGGCAAGTGCAGCGAACAAATCGGACAGGGGCATGAGAGCCAAGCGAAGATCGAGAAGCGATCCTCTATTGGCCGCCGCCCTGCTTGCGCTAAACATCCAGCGCAAGCAGGGCGGCGGCCCCTCGAACCTCGTCACCTGTCAAGCGTTCTCGGCGCCAATTGCGATTTTATTTGGCGGCTTATCTTGGGTGGATTGCGCCTTGCCGCGCCAGTACGTTTGACATGACTCCACACCAATTCGTCCGGATTCAGATCCGGGGCGTAACCCGGCAGGAAATGAAGTGTGAGCTTGCCGCGCGTGGAGTCAACGTACTCGCGCACCAGCGCCTTCTTGTGCGCGGGCAGACTGTCGAGCACCAGATGCACCGGCTTCTTGCGATGCCGCATCATCTTCTTGAGCAATTCGACGAAAAACTCGGCGTTGAGCGCTCCCTTGTAGGTGCAAAACCAGAAGGCTCCCTTCGCATTGACCGCCGACGCCGCGCTGATCGACTGGCGCTGACCGGGGCGCTGCACCACAGGGGTCTGGCCACGTACACCCCAGGTCTTACCATGCACCGTGTCGGCGCGAAAGCCGGACTCGTCCCAGAAGAACACTTCCGCGCCCTGCGCCTTAGCCTGACGGGCAATTGCTGGATAGGTGTCGTGCTGCCAGCGCTCGATCGCTTCGGGGTCGCGTTGGTAGGCCCGTTGCAATGGTTTCTGCGGCGTCAGCCCAAGTTTTGCCAGCAGTGCTCCCACCGCTGTCGTCCCCAGGCGCACACCAAACTTCTTCTCAATCAACTGCGCCACGATTGCGCGTGTCCACAACCCGAAATCAAGCCCGTACTGGCGCGGATCGCGCCCATTGACCCAGCGAAAAACCTGCCGCTCCTGGGCTGGCGTCAGCGTTGGGGCCGGCCAGTGGCCGGCGTCGAGCGCAGCGCATTGATACCCACGCCCGGTTTAAGGGCAGCGTTTATCCATTTATAGATCGTGGTGCGATTGAATCCGTAGGAGGCAATCACGTCTGCCGGCCGCTCGCCTTCACGAACCCGCTCAATCGCCATGAGGCGAATCGCCTCCAGCGTCTGATGATCAAATGTCCGTCCGTCTCGCTTCATGCACGATCCGACCGATGCAGGGCCCATGAAGTTCCAAACTTGTCGACTAACTTACCGACCAATGAGTAAATGGTTCAGTCGAACCCCTCCACCCATCTCGGTCATGCCGCGCTCGCCCATCACCATGTGATAGTGTTCGGTTGCGAGCCGTCACCGTGGCCTGCTGCAACTGCGCTTGCAGACTGGCCTCGTCCTTGGCCAGGGTCTCCTCGAACAGGCGGCGCTGCTCGGCGCTCATCGCCTCGGTCTTGGCCCCGAACTTCCAGGCCTTGAGTCGCGCCAGCTCGAAGGTGATCTTCTCGATCTTGACGTCCTTGAGCTTGATCTCGCGTTCCTGCTGCTGGATGTGTGCGAGCATCTGCTGCGCCAGTGCCAGGACGTCCTCGGGCGCGAGGTCCTGAAGGCCTTGGTCTTGTAGTTGGCGCAGGTTCAGCATGGAACCATCGTGCCAGCCACCGGGCACTACCACCATCCGGATTTATGCTGTCAACGCGCCGTGATCATCGTCATATCCGCGTAATGGTGCGCAGGTCCTCGAGGTGCTGCCAAGGCAGGCCGAGGATCAGGGCGTCGAACTGTGCCTGCGTCAGTGTCCGCCGGTGGCACCGGCCTGTACCGGCCTGTACCGGAGGCCAGACAAAGCGCCCCTGATTGAGGCGGCGAGCGGCGCACCACACGCCAAAGCCATCATGCACCAATAGCTTGACTCGGGTGTGACGGGCGTTCGCAAACAGGTAGGCATGATGAGACTGGGCTGCGCCGAAGACCTGTACCACGCGCGCCAGCAGCCGCTCGCTTCCGGCACGCATGTCGATGGAATCAACGGCCAACCGCAGCGCGTCAATACGGATAATACGGATCATCGCAGCCAGTCCCGACCCGCCGCAACCAGTCGGGCATCTCGCCCTGCCCGTTCCAACTTTGCCCCGCGGCGTTGCGGTAGCAGACCACCGGAGGCGGCGCGGGTGGGGGCGGCGGTGGCGGAGGAGGCGGCGGATCGAAGCACCCCCCGCTTCCAGTTCGTCCATGGTCAGCCCGTAATCGGCCATCTCGGCCCGGATCCAGCGGATCGCCGCCGCCCGCTCACTTTTCGTGGTCATCGTTGCCGTCGCTATCGTTGCTGCTGTCTTTCTGATTGCCTCCGGGCAGCGCCGGTGCCTCCTGCCCGTCGTCTTGAGTTTTGTCCTGGTCTTTGCCCGGTTTATCCTCCGCCGCCGGCGCCCTCCCGCTCGCGCGGCAAGCGCAATTCTACCAGCAGCAGGCGCGCCAGCACCGCTTCCGCCTCGGCGCGCTCGGCCCGGCGCTGGGCCGCCGCCAGTTCCGTCTGCACCGCGTCTCCGTCGTCGGCGGCCTGGCGCTGCGCCGCTTCTGCGGCCGCGAGCCGCTCGGTAAGCCGCTCCGTGAGCGCCGTGGCCTGGGCTTCGAGCGGGGCGCGGGCCTCGGCGCGCGCCGGTGGCGGCCTCGTTGGCCGCCTGCCAGATGGTCTGCACCGCCCCGGCCGCGATCTCCTTCAACGCGTGGGGCAGATCCGGATGGTCGATGGTGACGCGGGTGCGCCCGCGCAGCTCCTGCCAGAACCCCTGCAGCACCTCGGCGGGCGTGCCCATGCTGCCCTTGCGCACCAGCTGATAGAGCTTGTTGGCGGTAGGCGTGATGCCGTAGCGGAAGAACAGCAGGCCGCCGCCGCCCGCATCGCCGCGGCCGACGACCTCGCCGCCGTCACCGCCTGGCTCGCACGCTATGCCGACAGCGCGGCGACACCGGCCACCTACCGGCGCGAGGTCGAGCGCTTCCTCGCCGACCCACAACCGGCCGCGCGCTGGGTGCTGGCCGGCAGCAGGAAGCTCGCGCGCGGCCACACCGACTGGCGCCCCTTTGCCAGGCCACTGTCGCCGGCCAGCGTGCGCCAGGCGCTGGTGATTCTGAACGCGCTATTCGCCTGGCTGACCGAGGCCGGCTACCTCGCCGGCAACCCGCTCGCGCTCGCTACCTGAGCCACGACTTGTGGGGCACGGTCAAGGAGACCATCGAGGCGATGCCGGCGGCGACTGAGCGCGAGCGCCTGCATGCGGCGCGCTGCCGCTGGCTCCTGACCGTGGGCTTGCGCGCGGTCGAAGTCACCGGCACGGCAATGGGGGCGTTCTTCTGCCGGCGCGACGCGCAGAGCATCGAGCGCTGGTGGCTGGAGGTCACCGGCAAGGGCAACAAGACCCGGCTGGTGCCAGCCACCGACGAGCTGATTGCCGAACTGGCGCGCTATCGCCGCGCCCACGGCCTGGCGCCGACGCCGCAGCCGGGCGAGACCCGCCCCTTGCTTCTGCCGGTGATCGGCCGGGAGAACCGTGACAAAGGCCTGTCACGCGGCGCGCTGCACCTGATCCTGAAAGAAGTGTTCGGTCTGGCGGCCGCGCGCCTGCGCGCACGCGGGGCGAAGTGGGAAGCCCAGGCGGCGGTGCTGGCCAGCGCCTCGGCCCACTGGCTGCGCCATACTGCCGGCTCGCACATGACCGACCAGCAGGTGGATCTGCGGTACGTGCGCGACAACTTTGGGCATGCGTCGATCTCGACGACGAGCGGCTACCTGCATAGCGAGGAGGATGCGCGGCACGAGGCCACGCAGGCGCGGCATCGCATCGACTGGACCAGCAAGACATAAGGCACGACCCTCGCCCCAGGCGAATGGCCCTTTGCATCGATCGTGTAAGGCAATTCAGATTGACACCCGGCCCGATCGCGGCGCGCCCTTTTTCACCTCCCCGCAAGCTTGGTCGCATGCGTTGCCGCTTGCCAAAGCCAAGGCGCACGCTTTCGCCAAGCATGCGTTCCAAAAAGCGGCCCAACAACAAAGTGTTGTTTAAACGACAATCAAGAAATCGCGGGATTTTTAAACGTCCGCAAGCCAAATTAAACGATGGAGTCCACGTTGAGCACAGAATGGATGGGGTATAAGTGGCTCGCAGAGCACTACAAGGTAGCTCCGGTACAGGCGATGCCATCAAGACGCACAGGAACTTCACCGCGGTCGTAGCAATATCGAAGAAAACTGCGTAGGTGGGTAATCGACTGCACCAGGGCAGTACGCTTCATCCGTTGTCCGCACGCGTTAACAAATGATTCGACTGCGTGCGCGGAAATCATGCTGATCGGGGACGTCGGCCTGAGAGAATAATTGAGAAAGGCAAACGCAGTGTCCAGATGATGTCCGGTTGTTTCCACGGCCAGGCCGCGCACTTCAAGCAGGTACTCCCGGTACTCGGTCAGGAAAGATGTATAGCGACCAAATCCTGGCTCGGACTGCAAGCAACCCTGACCACTCGAAATCAAGTAGCGCAAAAAATTCCGCCCGGTGGCCCGGTAATTCTCCGGGCGCGTGGGAAAAGCGAATAACTCGTCCACCTGCCTTCGAGTAAATCCTTGCTCAAGCCATGCGTCCCATTACGCTCCAGTGCCTGACGCAGCCTGAGCACGTGACCTCGTCTTGCCTTACGCGAATATCCTCGTGCAACCGTTGTACGCGGGAGAGCAGATGACAGGGATCGCGATTGCTCAAATTTTCTCGCCATGAATGACCGCGCGGAAGTCTGCCCGCTTTCGCGTCGGGCAATGTTGCAGCCCGTATCCCGTCCATTACAGCCGGGCGTTCGCTTTTTCCGCATTCCTGTACCCACCGCAGCGTTCCTTGCGGTTCGCCTGCCGTCGCCGGCGGCATGGACTTACCCATGTTCCACATGAATCTCCGAGTGGGACGGACCCTTCGTCTTCGCCAGCGGTGTGCTGTCCATGATGGCCCAATCTTCAGAGACCATTCCTCACCGCATACCATTTTGGTTCAAGCCTCTCAGCACGTTTGGCTTGTTCAAGCTCACGACGTTAAACCGAAGTTCACATATGTTGGTCGTACCCACTCATCCCTTGCTCCTCTCTGCCTTCGTGCTGGCAGATTCCGCTTCACCTCGCGGCTGGGCGTACCGGTATCCGGCGGCTACGTTATCCCCAGAGCTTCACTCCGAGCTGTTGCCGGCTCCGCGGGTCCGGGTAGGGACGCTTGATGGAATAACCGGTTTCATCAGGTCATAAATGCTCCAGTGAAACAGAAACTCACGCGACTTGCAGGTCGCACAAACACATTCTTGACCAGGTCGATCCCAACTGTCGTAATCTGCATGATGGATGCTCCTTCCGGTTTGAGTGGCTAGCGACACTTCCACTCTGGCACATCGATGCCGTCACCGGGTGGGGGTGCAGTTCACTGCGGCAGGCTCTTCCAGGACACGCTCAAGGCGTACGGCATGCGTTCATCGATGAGCCGGCGCGGCGATTGTTGGGATAATGCGCCGACCCAAAGCCTGTGGAGTTCGCTGAATCTCGCACGACTGCACAGTCGCCACTTCGCGACGCGGCGTGGTGCGATAAGCCCCATGACGTTCGAGAAGAATTGGGCCGCCTCCCAGCAAGAGCAAGCGGCCTAACGGCATCGGCTATGGATTCGTGAAGCAGGGGAAAGCTCGCTTTGCTCTATTAGCGTCCGCACGATGCTGATTAACTCTTCAGTCCATGGCGCCTTGTTCAAAAATCCCCTCGCCCCGGCTTCACCGATGAGCGCTCCTCGCTCGAACTCAGCGCGTTTCTCGCGCGCCACCAAGAAAAGCTTGATCATCTGGGTGGCTTTACTGTGATCGTTGAGGACAATGTTTAATCCTGTTTCGGCAGCGTACCGTGAGGCGGGGCCCCCTCGCTCCAACCCGGCGTGCTGACAACAAACGTCTGAGAACCCATACACGAAGCCACATAGAACGGCTGCCTGATCAGGCGGAATGATTACTTCATCGAGCTTTGTGAGAAGCGTGCACGACGCTATTGCCTCACCGGCGATCTTGCCCCATTTCTTCCCGTTCCGGACAAGTTGGGCTTGCTGCCGCACGACCTTCCTCGCTTCCAGCGCTCGCTTAAAGCGATTTAGCGTAGAGAGGCCTTGTTGTGGTTGATTTCGCTGCATTTTCTTCATTTGTAACTCGTGTCCGTTTAATTGGAGAGTCATTGGCTTGGAAGCCAATGCTGACGCAAGTTCTGAGTACTCCATGGGTGTCCAAGATTTGAATTTCGAACGGCGAATTTGCGATCCTCTCGGGTTTCACGACCCGGACCGACGCATGAATGTGGGCAAGACGCTGTTCGCGCAGGTCATGGAATTCGTGCCATGGAAGACCTTCGGTCGCATTATCGAGAAGCATCGCGGAGATGCGGGCGTGCGCACCTTGGGCTGCGCCGATCTGTTCCGCATCATGTCGTTCGCCCAATTGACCTGGAGCGAGTCGCTGTGCGACATACAGGTCTGCGTGGCGGCCGACCGCAGCAAGCTCTTTCACATCGGATCGAGGAACGTCCCGGTGCGCTCGACGCTGTCGGATGTGCTGAACCTGCGGGATTGGCGCATCTACCACGAACTGGCGATGCGCCTTATCACGCGCGCTCGGGCGCTGTATGCGAGCGAGTCGCTGGACATCGATCTCGATGCGACCATTTACGCCCTGGACGCCACTACCATCGACCTGTGCCTGTCGTTGTTCGAGTGGGCGCCGTTTCGCAAGACCAAGGCAGCGATCAAGATGCACACGCTGCTCGATTTGCGCGGCGCCATTCCCGCCTTCCTCCACATTTCCGACGGCAAACTGCATGAGGTAAACGTACTCGACTTCCTGCCCATCGAGGCAGGCGCGTTCTACGTGATGGATCGCGGCTATCTGGATTTCGCTCGGCTCTACTTCGTTCATCAAGCCGGCGCTTTCTTCGTCACGCGGACCAAGAGCAACATGAATGCCCGCCGCGTCCACCCTGCCGCAACACCGGTGTCATCTGCGATCAGACCATCGCCCTGAACGGCTTTTACTCTGCCCAAGACTATCCCGAGCACTTGCGCCGCATCCGCTTCAAGGACCCGGAGTCCGGCAAGACCTTGATCTTTCTGACCAACAACACGACGCCGCCGGCTATCACCATCGCCGCGCTGTACAAGAACCGCTGGCAGGTGGAACTGTTTTTCAAATGGATCAAGCAGTATCTGCGTATCAAGAAATTCCTCGGCACGAGCGAGAACGCGGTGAAGACGCAAATCCGGTGCGCCGTGTCCACCTACGTGCTCATCGCCATCATCAAGAAGGAGCTTCAACTCAATGCCTCGCCCTACACTTTGCTAGAGATTTTGTCCGTCTCGGTTTTCGAGAAAAACCCTATTTTACAGGCCTTTCTGGCCCGACTCTTCCCTGTCAAAAGTTCCCGGCGCCGCGAACCGTTGAACTTGTTCGAAATTTAACCGGACACTAGTCCATTGCGTCATTGAAAAAGCACCCGTTTGTGATTGAATTAGGTGCATGGAAAAGATGAACTTGACCGAGTCTGAGCGTGAACAGTTGCAGGCGGCGACTCGAAGCTGAACCGTACGTGCGGCAGATGCGCGCCGAGCCAAGCTGATTCTGCTGCTTGATGAAGGTGCAACGCGTGAGCCGATCATGCAACGGCTCGGTTGCGACTCGCGCTTCATCTCGCGATGGTCGAGTCGGTTTTTGGCCGAGCGACTGTCCGGCTTGTACGCGCGCCACCCTGGACGAGCGCCGCTGCAGCCGCCCGAGAAACTTGAAGCGCGCGTGCTGAACTACACGCTCAAACGCAAGCCTGCGGATGGGTCCACGCATTGGAGTAGCTACAAGCTTGCGGCGGAATTGGGGGGTGTGTCCGTCACGGCCGTGCAGCGCATCTGGCGCAAACATGGCGTGCGTCCGCATCGATTGGACAAACACATGATCTCCAACGATCCGGACTTCGAGATCAAGGCCGCGGACGTCATCGGCCTGTATCTGAACCCGCCGGCGCATGCAGTGGTGTTCTGCGTGGACGAGAAGACCGCAATTCAGGCCCTGGATCGCAAGGACCGGATGTTGCCGCTGTCGCCTGGGCGCGCCGAGAGTCATGGCTTTGAATACAAACGTAACGGCACGCTCAGCCTGTTCGCCGCACTCAATACAACAAACGGGCAGGTGATCGGCAAGACCGCACCACGCCATACCAGCGAGCAATTCGTGGCGTTCCTGACTGACGTTGTCGCCAGTCAAGGGCCGGAGCAGGAAATCCACTTGATCTGCGACAACGTCAGCAGCCACAAGACGGATCTCGTACGTACCTTCCTCAGTGAGCATCCCAACGTCCGGTTGCACTACACGCCGACTTACACGTCTTGGCTCAATCAAGTAGAGAACTGGTTCGCGCGCATTCAGCGCGATGTCATCGCACGTGGGACCTTCACCTCGGTGAAGGATCTGGCTCGCAAGCTCATGCGCTATATCCGTCAACACAACAAGGATCCCAAGCCAATCAAGTGGAGGTACGACGATCCATCGCGACGAATTCGTCCGATGCCATTTCAATGACGCAGTGGACTAGTGATTTGGCACCATATATTGCTTGCCTCAGTTGAGGCGGTGCGCGCGAATGCACGTCTCACGCGAAGCTATCCGTGTCCAGCTTCGAGTTCCCGATCGCTGGCTTCTTAGTTGGATGCCTCGTCAGCAAGAGTTTCGTCGTCGGTTCTTTAACCACGCAGTTGGCAATTTCCATGGCTTCGAGGGTCTTCTTTGGCGCGGGAATTCGACTGTCAGGCATCTACCGCAGCATCAAGAGGGGGATGTCCTTAATGGCTAAAATGGCACACGCTCCTGCACGACTGAGAAGCGCAACGAACTGGATTTGTTAGGATGAGACTTCCTACGATTCAAATATTGAGGTTAATAACTACTTTCAATTACAAAGCAGCCATATGGGACTCGCCACGCGGCGTGATTGCCTTCGGTGGTTTCTTGCTGGAAACGGCTTTGGTCCCAGCCACATCGCGCTTTGCCTGAGCGAAGGAATTGCCGTCCAATTCTATTCTCCTTTACCTGCCTTACCTTACAGTAGTAGCGAACAGTAGTAGCGAACAGTAGTAGCGAACAGTAGTAGCGAACAGTAGTAGCGAACAGTAGTAGCGAACAGTAGTAGCGAACAGTAGTAGCGAACAGTAGTAGCGAACAGTAGTAGCGAACAGTAGTAGCGAACAGTAGTAGAGCGAACAGTAGTAGAGCGAACAGTAGTAGAGCGAACAGTAGTAGAGCGAACAGTAGTAGAGCGAACAGTAGTAGAGCGAACAGTAGTAGAGCGAACAGTAGTAGAGCGAACAGTAGTAGAGCGAACAGTAGTAGCGAACAGTAGTAGCGAACACCAAACGGTCTACGTATCTTAATTGGCCAGCCACGCAGCTGCGCACGATGTGCGCAGCTGCGTGCGATGAAACGAACCATGCTTATCCGGTTGTCTCCCAAGCCCTCTACCGATAGTATGTTGGTCATCTGTGCCACCCCGGGGCAACCATGGTTATTGACGTGCTTGACCGAGGCGATCTGCCGTTTCCGGGCTCGCTGCCGGAGTTTCAGCGGATGTTTCCAGACGAAGCGGCATGCAGGCCTACCTTGAGCGCGCTCGATGGAGCGATGGGTTCATTTGTGACCACTGTGGCTTGCTTGGTGAGCCGTACCGCTTTGCCAATCGCCCCGGCGTTTTCCGTTGTCGCCATTGCACACGCGACACGAGCCTCACTGCTGGCACCGTCATGGAGCGCACGCACACACCGCTGTCGGTTTGGTTCTGGGCGGCGTATCTGGTCGCCAGTCAGACACCTGGCATGTCGGCCGTTCAGTTCCAGCGCCAACTCGGCCTGTCGCGTTACGAGACCGCCTTCCAGATACTCCACAAGTTGCGCGCCGGCATGGTGCGCCCCGACCAGGATCGGATCGGTGGCAAGCCTGAGGAACACGTCGAGGCCGATGAGGCCCACGTCGGTGGGCGTACTCGCGGCAAAGGCCGGGGCGTGCACGACATGGTTCTTGTGGCCGGCGCTGTCGAGGTTCGGCAACGCAAACTTGCCGGCAGCCGCAACAAACGCAAGAGCGGACGGTATGCCGGACGAGTTCGGCTCGCTCTGGTTCCTGACCGAAGTGCCCGGTCGCTGGGCGGATTCATCGAGCGTACCGTTGCACCCGGCGCAACCATCATCACCGACGACTGGAACGGTTATGCCAAGCTGGGCGAGCGCGGCTATGGCCATATCGGGCGTGGTTCAAAACACGCGATTTTTGCGTTACAGGGACGAGCTTAAGCAGCCTGCGTGAAACGCAGGAATGTTAAGGATTCCGATGCATAATAGAGGCCGGTGACAACCCGGCCGATGTCAGATGCGCTGAGGCTGGAGGCGGCCGAGTCCGAGCAGCGTAAGCCAGTGATCGTGAGGCTTGCCGCTCATCAATTCCCTCGGGCTCTTTCCAGTGCGCTCAGGGCATCGGCTACGGGCAAAGCGGCGATGATTGAAGACGAACTGCAGCAGACCAAGCCAGACCCGCCCGCCCTTCAGATGACGCCGGTTAGTCAGGCATACGCGCAGTCGCGAGTTGAGATTTTCGACCAGCGAGCTGCTGCGTGGTGTGCTGCGCAGCGCCGCGGATACGGCGGCGTAGACGTCGTGAAACGGGCGACCGATGCGGCTAAGGAACGAGTGAGAAATAACTTCCCGAAGTGGACCTGGCGTGCGCAAAGCGACGCGGGTAAGATGTGATGCCTCTGGAGGACAAACGATGCAGGCTGGTTACCGGGCTGAGGTTGAAACGCGGATGAAGCGGCTGTACGCGCGCTTGTCGGAGAAGGACCGACGGCGGTATGCGGCTGTGGAGGCGGACAAGCTGGGCCATGGCGGTTTCGAATATATTGCGAAACTGTTTGAAATGGACCCGAAAACAATTAGACAAGGGCTAAAGGACCTGGAAGAAGAGCTGGATCCGGTTGGAGAGCGGATCCGAAAAAAAGGGGCGTAAATCCAGGTTAACGGACCATCCGGAGTGGAACGCGGTATTTCTAGATGTGGTGCGAGAGCATACGGCGGGTAATCCACAACACGGCATCATCTGGACGGATCTGAAGCCACGCGAAATCGCACAGGCGATGACGCAGCAAGTAGGCGAACGGGTGAGCGTGCGAACGGTCCGGCAGCTGCTAAAGCGCAACGGTTTTTCCCGGCGGCAATCACAGAAAAAGAAGTCGTTCAAGTCCCACGCACAACGCGACGTACAATTTCAGCGTATTACGCAACTCAAGGCGGAATATCTCGAAGACGACCAGCCTGTCCTCAGCATCGATACGAAGAAGAAGGAGATGCTGGGCAATTTCTATCGCGACGGCAAGCTCTACACGCGCGAGCAGCTTGAAGTCCTCGACCATGATTTTCCGAGCTACAGCGAAGGCAAGGTCATCCCGCATGGGCTGTACGACATCGGGCTGAACAAGGCACATGTGAACATCGGGGTGAGCCGTGACACGACGCAGTTTGCCTGCGACAGCGTAGCGCACTGGTGGGAAAAACAGGGTCGCGCCGATTATCCCCAAGCCACACGGTTACTGCTACTGTGCGATGGCGGAGGTAGCAACCCAAGTGATTCGTGGCTTTTCAAAGCGGATCTGCAAGATCTGGCAGACCGGCTCGGACTGGAAATCCGGGTGGCCCACTACGCCCCATACTGCTCGAAACATAATCCGATCGAGCACCGCGTGTTTCCACACATTACGCGAGCCTGTGCTGGCGTAGTCTTCAGCAGCGTTAGTCTGGTTCGTGAACTGATCGAAAAAGCCTGCACAAAAACCGGACTGAAAGTTACTGCTGACATTCTTGACGGAGTCTATGAAGCCGGACGGACAGTCACTCGTTGCGTCCGTGCTTCACTGAACATCGAGTACGACTCAACCTTGCCTGCGTGGAACTACAGCATCCGCTCACGGAACGCCGCATAGCGGGAAGTTATTTCGAGCACGTTCCCTAGCGCTTCGCCAAGCACTCGGCTTCAAGCTTCGTGAGGTATCAATGAACATTCGGGCGTTCGCCAGGTTCGCGACTGCCCGGGGCGACACTCACGTCCGCGTTTCCACTGCGGTGGACTGGGCTACCGAGGGCTCCTCACCGAATGTTCGGTATATCCGGTTGCGAGACGTTGCGCACTTTGGCCGCTTCCTGCATGCCGAGGATCCGGCTCATGAGGTCCCAGCCAACCTGTTCCATTTCACCAAGCGGCGGCGCTTGCCCTATATCTACGCACCAGAGGAACTAGCGCAACTGATCGAGGCGGCCAACCATCTGCGTCCGACGTACCCGCTTCGACGCGAGGGGTACGCGACGATGTTCGGACTTATTGCTGCGACCGGGCTCCGTGTTTCGGAAGCACTCGACCTCAGGCTGGGTGACGTAATGCCCGATGGCATCCTGCGGATCCGGCATGCCAAGCTTGGAAAAAGCCGCCTGGTCCCCTTGCATCCCACGGCGGCGACCGCCCTCAACCGATTCCTCGAAGCGCGCTGCCAGCTGGCGATGACGGACGACCACGTATTCCTGTCGGCGGGAGGACGGCGGATTGCCTCCAGCACTATGGGGAGTACCTTTCATCAGGTAACGCGACTTGCCGGGATTGCCTCGGCACGAACGCGCCAGCCGCGCCTCGTTGATCTGCGACACAGCTTCGCAACACGAGCTCTGGAGCAGTGCTCGACGCAACGTGAGGCGGTCGCCCGTCACTTCGTTGCGCTGACAACCTATATGGGACACACGGACATCGCGAATACCTACTGGTACCTGGAGGCCACCCCGGAGTTGTTGACCGATATCGCCGCTGCGGCCGAAGCGCTGATCGCCAGGGAGGATATATGACACCCGTCGCACCGTTGATCACCAGTTTCCTGCGCGAGCACATGCCGATCGAGCGCGGCTACAGCCCTCACACATGTGGCACCTACGCCCACGCCTTTCGCCTTCTGTTCATCTTTGCCAGCCAGCGCCTTCGGATCCGCCCCTCACAGCTGTGCATCGAGCAGATCGACGCCGCGTTGATTCTTGCCTTCCTTGCCCACATCGAGGAGCAACGTGGCAACTCGGCGGCCACGCGCAATGGACGGCTGGCCGCAATCAAAGCCTTCTTCCGCTACGTTGAGTTCCGTGTGCCCTCCGCTCTGGCACAGACGAGGCAGATTCACGCCATCCCAGGAAAGCGGTGCGACAAGGCGCTAATCCAGCACCTCACGAGGGACGAAGTTTGCGCCATCATTGACGCTCCAGACATCACAACACGCCTCGGAATCCGGGACCGTGCGATGTTGCACCTCTGCTTCGCCTGCGGTCTGCGTGTTTCCGAATTGGTAGGGCTACCTTTAGAGAACTTGTCCCTGCAGCGAATGCCGAGCATCCGCGTTCTCGGGAAAGGGCGCAGGGAACGATGCCTTCCACTGTGGAAGGCGACTGCCGCGGATCTCCGGGCCTGGCTCGCAGTGCGGGGCCAGGTTCCGGTCCCCGAGCTATTCGTGAATGCGCAAGGACAGGCAATGACGCGAGCAGGATTCGAGTATGTCCTCGACAAACACGCCTGCACCGCTGCGAAGCGGTGTGCTTCTTTGAAGGGGCGCTCGGTGTCTCCCCACCAGCTTCGGCATGGCTGCGCTGTCACCATGCTTCAGGCCACACGAGACATCCGCAAGGTAGCCTTGTGGCTTGGCCATTCTGATATTCGCACGACCGAGATTTACCTGCGCGTGGATCCGTTGGAGAAGCTCGAGGCTATGGAGGCGGTATTGCCTCTTGGTTTGCGTCGTGGCCGATTCAAGGCGCCGGACGCGTTGATCGCCTCCTTGTTTGAACCGCAATAATGCAAAGTGCCGTGCTGCTGAGATGCAAGCTGCACCGCCACTTGGGAGGTGTAGCTTTGCATAATTCCGCGCTCCGCATCATCCGCAATCATGCCCTGCATCTGCAAGAGCAGTGACTCTTCCGGCGTCGTGCCAATTGCGTGGTTGAGGAACACCACCTGTACGCCGCACGCGGACAACTCTTCCATCAGCAGCGCCTGATGCGCGTATTTGCGTGCCAGTCGGTCTGGCGCCAAGATGTACAGCCGATCGATTGCGCCGAGTGCGGCGGCGTCCCGTAGGCGCTCAAGTTGCGGCCTAACCAGCGTTGCACCGCTCACCCCGGCATCAATGAAGCACATGTCCTCCACAATCTGCGCACCGTCGGCCTGAATCCGCTCCTTCAATGCTGCGATCTGGCTGTCAATCGTGCCGCGTTTGCTTTGTTGCTCTGATGACACGCGCGCGTAAAGCGCGACCATGGCAGCGTTGCTCATCGCTTCCCTCGCTTCATAGCCAGTTGTGCCGCCACTTTGGGCTTGGCATCCGATGGTCGCGCAGTGCTGCGCGCGTCCACTGGACTGAGCTGTTCGTAGGCCTTCTGCAATTGCTCGCCGGAGTATCGGCTAGGCTCGAAAGCAAGACGCACTCGCCAGTGCTTGCGTCGTCCCCGTGTCATCGATGCGGCTCCCAGTCAGCGGGAGCAACGGCCTCAAGCACGAGAACCGTATCAATGGCAAGACATCCTCTGGACCATGGCGCCAGGCACTCCCTTGATATGCGAAGGCCACATCTTACTCGCGAGTTTGCTATGTTGTTGCCGGGGTTATCTCGCCGTTGTTGGCGAACATCTATTTGCACTATGCGCTGGACCTATGGGCGCATCAGTGGCGACAACGACATGCTGTGGGCGATGTCATCCTTGTGCGCTATGCAGACGACAGCGTTATGGGGTTCCAGCACGAAGGGACGGCAAGGCGATTCCTGGCAGAAATGCGAGAGCGCCTTGCCAAATTCGAATTGGGGCTTCACCCGGACAAAACGCGGCTGATCCAGTTTGGACGGTTTGCGGCGAAAGACCGTCGGGCGCGTGGGCTTGGAAAACCGGAAACCTTCGATTTTCTCGGGTTCACGCATTGCTGTGGACAGTATAGTGGCGGTTTCAAGCTCGTCAGGCTGACGATCAAGAAACGGATGCGTGCAACGTTAGCAGCTATTCGCGCAACTCTGATGCGACGGCGCCATGATCCGGTTCCGGTGCAAGGACGATGGCTATGCAGAGTGCTCAGAGGGTACCTCAACTACCACGCGGTACCAGGCAACATGTGCCGCTTGGGGGGATTTCTAAGCGAGGTGCACCGCGCATGGCGGCACGCACTGATGCGGCGAGGTCAGCGCCCCAGGATGCCGTGGGCTCGATTCAAACGCCTGATCAAGAAATACCTGCCCCGTGCCGGGTTGTTCACCCGCTCCCATCGGAGCGGTTTCACGCCAAAACTTCTGGTAGGAGCCGTATGCGGTAATTCCGCACGTACGGATCTGTCCGGGGGCGATGGGTAACCATCGTCCCTACCGGAATCCCACATCTCCGCTAAGCCGATGATTTGAATTGAAATTCGATCGTTGGGTCGAGCGGCGGAGCCTGTCTTTCGACGTCCAGCAGGTAGTCGCCCAGGCGATTGATGTGCTCGCGCCGGTAGGGCGACAGCACCCGTAGCACGTCGGCATCGATCGGGAGCCCCCTTTTTCTGCAATTCCTTGAGCTTGCGTGACATCCAGGGTAGGGGTAAGGATTCGTGCGTAAATGAGTAACAGCGTCAGCGGGCCGAGCTTGGTGGCACCGTTCCCCCCTTCTCGGAGCCGAACCGAATGCCGTAGTCCACTGGTGGTGGCTCACGATCCTTCAGGTCGTACAGCCCGAACCGGTTGAGGTGATGGGTCCGAAACGGACTGAACATTGTGAGCTGCTCGGGGGTCAATTTCCAGCCATCAGCCTCCAAGTCCTTCAACGCCTGCGTGATCGTGTGGCAGTTGTGGAAGATGACCAGATTGGCGATCAGATGGTTGTATTTGATGACCTTAACCTGATCGTCGCGCACATTCTCTGCGATGGTGTCAGCGCCGAAATACGCCCACTGCGCGAACTTGTTGAAGCCCTCGCACTTGTTCTGCGCGGCCTGGATGATCCTGCGCAGATCCTCGTCGCCGATGTATTCCAGCAGGAACATGGTGCGCACGACGCGACCGAGTTCCCTGAACGCGAAGTAGAGCTTGTTCTTTCGGCTGGCGGTGCCCAGTTTGCGCAGGATGGTCGACGCCGAGATCCGCCCCGCGCGGATCGACTGTGCGACCTGCAGCATGTCCGGCAAGTGGCAGGCGATCAGATCCCAGTCCACGGCTTCCTTGGTGAACAGCGAATCGATGTGCTGATACATGTCGTCGGGCGACGGGCGAAACCACTTCAGATCCTTCCAACTGCGGATGCGATGGCATGAAGAATTCGCCCGAAGAACCAGTGGAGAAGGAACGAATTTTGCGAAAGACGTTGTCGCCTGGCGTTGCGAAGGTTCTCCGAAAAAAATCTCGGCTCAACAATGAAATTTACAACTGGTTGCTAGCCCGGTCCGTTACAAGCTCTCGACGACTTTCAAGTTGCCGATGACACCGTCGCTACTGCTAGACGCCTCAATGGCGACGATTCGCATTGTTGCGCAATACTTCGCGTCGCCTTACATCGGCGGCAAGATACGGCGTCACTCTCAATGGAGCTATTGGCGGCCAGTTGCCCGCAGCGGATGCGGCGATCGGTGCCCTCGAACCTAAACTTTTCTGAGCCGGATGCAAAGAATGCAGGCAACGCTCCCGTTGGAAGAGGCGATTCTCCATGCTGGTGATTGAAAGCATTCCGGCTCCTCAAGCGCTGGCCGCCTGATCATGCCGTCCCGCACGCATACCCCGTATTGACGATTGCTCTTATAACGTGACAACGCCCTGCAAATCCCTGGATATGCCGCAATGAAAATCGACAGGCCGGTAAGTCCAGATGATGGCGGTGGCAATGAAAGGGTTGAGGAGTCGGCACCCAGACGATCCCTGGCGTGGCGAGAGGGACCCGCGGGTCGGCACACAGGTACGGCCCCTGACATGCTGTTGGCGCCGCTGGCAGTACGTCGTGAGGCGCGCAGGATGCAGCCTGACCCGGGCGCTCAGCGGCAGCGGGCGTTCTCCTCCAGGCTTCATGGAGGGGAACAGAACGCCGGGTATCCCCTGCGCGACTTGCCCCGGCGCGAGAGGCCCGATGAGGACAAGGAGCGGAAGATGGCCGGCGGCCAGAGCCAGCCGGGGCCGTCGTCATCGCGTCAGGGCACGCACAACCAGCCCGGTTATCAGGATCGGCCGGTCCTGACGGGAATCGGTGTGTGGGAGTCCCGGGCTCAGACAGGGGGGCCATCGCGCCAGCGAACGGTGCGAGATCCGGAGGATGCGCTGGATGACAGGGAGCGTACAACGGCACGCATCGGCCCGGATGAAATACGGCGCCGCAGCCCGTGTCTGGCGGAATACCTGACATATCCACACGGGTTGGGCCAGCAGGTCGTGGAGCAACGGCGCGAGCAGCAACAGCTGCTTTTACGGGAAAGGCGGGATGATGGCTTTCCGCAACGATGTTTCCTCATGGCAGCGGATAACGTGCTGGCGCGGCGTAATGGCTACGGGCGCGCGCTGGTCTTTCTGTGCCCGGAGTACGCCGACGAGAACGTGCGTTTTCTGGATCGGTATCTGCAGAAACTGCAGATACCGCAAGGCCGGTTTGGAGGCGGCGGAAAAGTTCGTGAGGCTGTGGAGCTGGCGGCGCACTATGTAGTGGACACCGACTGGTGCGAGGACCTGCCGGCTGCACATTACGCCTATCTCGCCAACAAGCTGAGCAAGCATGCTGACAGTGAGATCTGCCGGCTGGCGCTGGAACGTATCGCAGCGCAAGTGCTGAGGCGGGGCGCGGCGAAAGGGCTCCGAGCCAAGGAGGCGGCCATTCTGGGCAATGCGCTGTCCAAGGCGGCGCAACACGGGAAGTGCCTCGAAGCGGTGGTGCGTCTTGTCGGGCATCTTCGGACGGACGGCCAGATCGATAGGCTGAACAGCCGGGACATCTCAAGCCTGCTTAATGCCCTCTCGAAGTGGCCGGAGGAGGCGGCCGCGCGCGACGGTGCGCGGCCCCTGGCCGGGCGGGTCGCCATCGACAAAAAGCTGTGCAAGTCGATGAACGCACAGGACGTGACCGAGGCCCTGAATGCGCTGTCCAAGTGGCCGCAGGAGGCCGAAGCGTGGGTCGCGGTGCGGGCCCTGGCCGGGGGGTTGCCTCCGATGAAAAGCTGTGCAAGTCGATGAACGCACACGACGTGGCCGAGGCCCTGAATGCGCTGTCCAGATGGCCGGAGGCGCCCGAAGCGTGGGTCGCGGTGCGGGCCCTGGCCGGGCGGGTCGCCACCGACGAGGCGCTGCGCAGGTCGATGAACGCACAGGCAGTGGCGCTGGCCCTGAATGCGCTGTCCAGATGGCCGGAGGCGCCCGAAGCGTGGGCCGCGGTGCGGCCCCTGGCCAGGCGGGTTGCCACCGACGAGGCGCTGCGCGGGCCGATGAACGCGCAGGACGTGGCGATGGCCCTGAATGCGCTGTCCAGATGGCCGGACGAGCCCGAAGCGTGGGCTGCGGTGCGGGCCCTGGCCAGGCGGGTCGCCACCGACGAGGCGCTGCGCAGGTCGATGAACGAACAGGCAGTGGGGATGGCCCTGAATGCGCTGTCCAAGTGGCCGGAGGAGCCCGAAGCGTGGGCCGCGGTGCGGCCCCTGGCCAGGCGGGTCACCACCGACGAGGCGCTGCGCAAGGCGATGAGCGCGCAGCATGTGGCCGAGGTCCTGAATGCGCTGTCCAAGTGGCCGGAGGAGCCCGAAGCGTGGGCCGCGGTGCGGGCCCTGGCCAGGCGGGTCGCCACCGACGAGGCGCTGTGCAGGTCGATGAACGCACAGGACGTGGCGCAGGCCCTGAATGGGCCGTCAAAGTGGCCGCAGGAGGCCGAAGCGTGGGCCGCGGTGCGGGCCCTGGCCAGTCGAGTCGCCACCGACGAGGCGCTGCGCAGGTCAATGACCGCGCAGGAAGTGGCGATGGCCCTGAATGCGCCGTCAAAGTGGCCGCAGGAGGCCGAAGCGTGGGCCGCGGTGCGGGCCCTGGCCAGTCGGGTCGCCACCGACGAGGCGCTGCGCAGGTCGATGACCGCGCAGGAAGTGGCGATGGCCCTGAATGGACTGTCCAGATGGCCGGGCGAGTCCGAAGCACGGGGCGCGGTGCTGGCCCTGGCGCAACGGGTCGCCACCGACGAGGTGCTGCGCAGGGCGTTGAGCGCGCAGCATGTGACCGAGGCCCTGAATGCGCTGTCCAGATGGCCGGAGGAGCCCGAAGCGTGGGCCGCGGTGCGGGCCCTGGCCAGGCGGGTTGCCACCGACGAGGCGCTGCGCAGGTCGATGAACGCACAGGCAGTAGGGATGGCGCTTAATGGGCTGTCCAGATGGCCGGAGGAGCCCGAAGCGCGGGACGCGGTGCTGGCCCTGGCACAACGGGTCGCCACCGACGAGACGCTGTGCCAGTCGTTGAACCCACAGGAAGTGGGGATGGCGCTGAATGGGCTGTCCAGATGGCCGGAGGAGCCCGAAGCGCGGGACGCGGTGCTGGCCCTGGCACAACGGGTCGCCACCGACGAGACGCTGTGCCAGTCGTTGAACCCGCAGGCAGTGGCGATGGCGCTGAATGGGCTGTCCAGATGGCCAGACGAGCCCGAAGCGCGGGACGCGGTGCTGGTGCTGGCGCGACGGGTCGCCATCGACGAGGTGCTGTGCAGGTCGTTGAACGCACAGGATGTGGCCGAGGTGCTGAATGGGCTGTCCAGATGGCCGGGCGAGCCCGAAGCGTGGGCTGCGGTGCGGGCCCTGGCCAGGCGGGTCGCCACCGACGAGGCGCTGTGCCAGTCGTTGAACCCACAGGCAGTGGCGATGGCCGTGAATGGGCTGTCAAAGTGGCCGGAGGAGCCCGAAGCGCGGGACGCGGTGCGGGTGCTGGCGCAGCGGGTCGCCACCGACGAGACGCTGTGCCAGTCGTTGAACCCACAGGAAGTGGCGATGGCGGTGAATGGGCTGTCAAAGTGGCCGGAGGAGCCCGAAGCGCGGGACGCGGTGCGGGCCCTGGCACAACGGGTCGCCACCGACGAGGCGCTGTGCAGGTCGTTGAACCCACAGGCAGTGGCGATGGCGCTGAATGGGCTGTCGAAGTGGCCGGAGGAGGCCGGCCTGCGTGAGGCAGCCAGGTTGCTGGCCGCACACCTGGGCCGCCCCCCGCTGCCGTGGAGTGCGTTCGATTTCGGCCATCTCGCGCAGATTGCTAACGCGCTGGCGCGGCTGGGTGGGGACGAAGACGGGAACGAAGACGGGGACGCCAGGCTCGCACGTGGTGTACTGATGGGGGTAGCGGTGCACCTGGCGCTGCGCCCGGAACGCTTCGAAAGCGCCGATGGCCGCGGCGTGGGTTTGCTGCTCAAGGCGTTCGCCCAGTTGCGGATGCACGACGCGCTGCGCCCGCTCGGCGCGGCAGCGCTGGGACGTGTCCGGGCGCTGTGCGGCGCTGGGGGCCTGCGCGATGAACCGCTGGAGAGCGTGGGCAACCTCTGCATGGGGCTGCTGCCGCTGGCGCGCAGCCCGCAGCTGAAGCGCCACCGGGTGGGCGCCCTGCAGACGTTGGAGGCGCTGCAGCCGGTCGTGGCACGCAAGATCGACGCGTATCTGCGCCAGGCCCCCGGGGGGGCAGGCGCGCGTGCCGGGCTGCGCCTGAAGGACGGTGACGAAGCCTGCGGCACGCGCTGGGCGGCCCTGTCACTGTATCAGGTGCTCAAGGCATACAGTCTGGTGGCCCACCAGTGGAAGCCGCGCTACATCAGCGGCGAACGCGAGTCGGTGAAGACGCGACAGGAGACTCTGAAGCAGTGGGTGCGCCAGACGCTGGATAGAACGCGCGAGCTTATCGAGGCGGACCTGCAGGAAAAGAGCTGGAACCTGATTGCGCAGATCGAGGCGGATGAGGCGATCCTGGACGCACTGGATCTGCGGCTGGCCAGCCAGGCGCATCTGGAGGACCTCACGACGCGTTCCCCCCCTCGCCGGTTCGATCTGGCAGCGTGCCACGCGAGCCTGCGCACAGCGGTGGGAAACGTGGTGCCACCCGGACCGGGGACGGGCGACACCCGGCATGTCACGGTCGACCTGCAGGGACGGGAGCTGGAGCCCGCTGCGTCGTCCGGCGGGGAGCAGCGTGACTACTCCTTTTATGCCCGTCTGACTGGCCAGCCGCTGGTGGAGGTGCGGCTGCCGGGCGCGTTAAGCGGCTTCATGCTGGCGCGCACGTTCCAGTACAAAGACGAGCCCTGGCGCTTTGACATGTTCGGCGGCAGCCGCCTGACGCGCGGGCGGCGGCAGTCAGCCCGGGACATCGCCGAGGGCCGCAGCGCGTCCGCCTCGGTGCTGCCGGCGGTGCGGTATGCCGACAGCGTTCCGGCAGCGACTTCATGGACCTGGCGCAGAAACTGGCGCCGCAGCGCGAGGACTGGTCGCGCATGCAACGGGCGCTCATGGAGATGGTGCCGCGTGACCATGTGGTGGAGGGCACGCTGCGGCTGGGCTGGTTTGAGGACGTGCCCGGGGCGCAGCACCCGTTCAGACTGCGGGGGCCGGACGGAGAGCGCATCGCGCTCTGTCCGAATGACGGCTGCGGGTTTCTGGGATGGGACGTGGCGATGCGCATTCCGGTGGTGCGCGAACATATCGAGGCATGGCAGGCAGTCCGGGAGGGACGGGCAGCGAGGCACAGCGCAGGCTGGTGGAGGGCCAGGAGCCCGGGTTCAACACGATGCCGCCGCAGGCGCTGATGCATTTCCCGCGGGACGAGGCGGCGCTTGGGGAAGCGCGCGAGGTGATGCAGCGCAGGCTGGACGGGTTGGACAGGCAGGCCTCGCAGGAGGTGGGCCACCTGACGCTGTACCAGCTGGCCGTCAGCGGGGGTTACCAGGGACGGCGTATCCGCGCGGTCCCCTCGGCTGACGACAGGCTGTATCTGCCGACGATTCCCCTGCCGGGCTTTGCGAAGTTGCAGGGCGATGTGCTGGTGGGCAAACCGCCGTACGATAAGGAGAACCTGTTGCCCATGGCGGCCGAGCAGGTCGTTACGCCCGGTCAGGAGGACGTGACAGCTCGATTTCTGGACCAGTGCTTCGCCATTCAGTACAGCTATACGGGATTCGATGAGGATTCGGGCACGGGCGCCGACATGCTGCACAGCAAGGGCATGCTGATCATTCCGCCACCGGGCTACTGGTCGCCGGATCCCGCCCACCAGGGGCTGCACCTGGCCTGTTCGCGGGAGGACCTGAAGACGCTGTCGCGCTGGAAGAGCCGGCGCGAGCGCGACGCGCTGCCGCCGCAGATGCTCAGCACGGGCAGCCTGCGGGTCAAGGATGTGCTGCTGCCGGGGCGGCTTGGAGCGATGCCGATTGCGGAGCTGCACAAGCGGAACATGGACACGGACGGGGACGATGCGTTCGTCTACGCGGGCTATCCGGCTCTCGCGGGCCACATCCGTCGCGTCATAGAGGCGCGCCAGGCGCGACGGGGCGAGGAGCGCTCGCTCAAGCCACCCAAGACTGCCCATCCGGCCACCGATGAACGGGGCCGTTACCACGCAGGACGGGCGCGCGAAATCCTGGCCGAGCAGCGCGGGGGATGTTGCTGGGTAAAGCCGCCACGCTGGCGATGCGCTTTCTTGCACAACCGGACGAGCAGCGCGAGGCCATGGCGCGACGCATGATGTTCGGCACCTACGACGGGGTGGAGCGCGAGCTGCGCAACGGGCTGCGCAGGTGGTTGACGAGGGACGAGGATGCACCCGCGCTGCAGCAGTTGCAGGCGCAGGCAGGTGAAGCGATGGAGCGGGCCCATGAGCCGCAGGCGCGCGAGGCCGCGCAGCTGCTGTATGAGCTGGGCATGCAGCTGGGCGGGGACAGCGTCCAGGCTGCGCCGCTTCCGCCCGCGCTGGCGCAGTTGTTCCCGGCACTGGCGAGCGCCTACGGGCAGGCAGACGACACCGCTGCGCGTGTGCACGCGGTGCTGGACAACTATCCGGTGTGCCGGCTGTCGCGTACGGCGTTCCCCGGCGGGCAGCCGGGGCTGGTGCCGGGCGAGCCGGAGCTGTCCATGCGCAATCTTTTTACGATAGCGATCAAGGCGGGCACGGACGCGCTGAAGTCGGACACGGGCACCGATCTGTTTACGGGTGTAATCGAGTGCTGCGAGCGGGCGGAAAGCTTCTACCCGGAGCGTCTGCGGCGGGTTCCGTACAGCAAGCAGACGGCGGCAGAAATACGCGATGGGCGCTTCGATCCACAGTGGGCGCAGACGGTGCTGCCGCACATGCCCACGATGGCAGCGGGAGTCATGCAGGACGCGGTCCACGCGCTGCAGCAGGGCGGATGGCTCAGCCTGCCAGTCACGCCGGCCACGCGGGCGCAGGCGGTTTCCCGGGAGGCGCAGCAGCGGCAGGCGCAGGCGTTGCACGAGCGCGCCCGACAGGCCGAGCCACAGATCACGCCGCTGCTGAAGGACATCCTGAGCCATGGCGGTGTGCCGGGGCGTGAAGAGGTACGGCAGTATCTGGCGGGTGAGCAGCACCGGCTGAAATCGCCGCAATCGCTGCAGGACAAGCTGGCCCGGCTGATTGGCGGAATGCCGCCGCTGGATCTGGCCCAGGCCAGCGCGCGGGTCAACGATGCGCTGCGCTACAGTGCGGTGCTGCCCGCGGATACGTTTGTGGCGGACTATCGCCGGATCCTTCTGCAGCTCGATGGGAAGGCGCATGCCATGATGCGGTGTCACAATCACTTCAGCCGGGAACGCAGCGCTTTCCGGGCGGTGAGCGTCACGCTGGAGGATCCGGAAGGCTTTCCATGGGAAATCCAGTTTCATACAGAGCAAACGTTCGGATGCAAGGAGAAGTACCACGATCTGTACAAGCAGGCGCAACGACGCCAATCGGATGGCGCTCACAGGGACGAGATCTGGAAGTTGCTCGAGCCGGCGCGCAAGGACTTCCGTGCATTAGCCGTTCCTGCGGGGGTGGAAGATATCGTGGACTGGGAGCCGGAGCCGGAGCCGGAGCCGGTATTGACGGTTCCGCCGCGGCCCCAGCCCCAGGCGCCAGCCGCACGGGACATGCCGTCCCCCTTGCGGGGCTGGCCCGTCAGATCAGTAGCCAGGCTGAACGTCTGGAGGATACGGTCTGGCCTGTGCTGCAGCCGGCGCTGGAGGGCCACGGCGCGAAGTTGCGCACGGACCTGGACGGTGGTGGCTGGCGCAAGTTCATCTATGCGGAACCGGCCACCGCCGGTGAGGGGCCTGGTGGCCCGATGAACCCGCCGTATCGCGGCGCCGCCCCGGATCAGGCACGCAGCTCCGAGCGGCACACCTGGCAGCCGTCCGGGCCGCACCATGCCACGCGGAGCGCGCCTGTGGTAGCGCCCCGGGCGGATCCCGGCCATGCGGTTCGCAGTAGCTGGGGCCCCCGCCACCCTGCGCGCACCGCACGTGCCCAGCCGCCTGCCCGCCCCCCCTGGCGGGTGCCTTGCCGGCCCAGGCGCCCGTCCGCCGATCCCTGCAGGAGTTCGAGTCTGCTCGCCACTATGGCAGTCTTGAAGAGTTTCTGGGGCAATCGAACGCTGAGATGGGGGTGGCCAGCGGGGTGGGAAACAACTGCCTGCTGGACACAGTGCTTCAGTTCGTGCGCAACATCAGGCGACAGCCCGGGGTGGACACGGAGCAGACGAGGGAACTCGAGGCGCAGGCGCAGGCATTGCGGAGCGAGCTGATTGCGAATGACCTGGCCGATGAGCATGACTTCATCGACATGTACCCGGGCGGGGCGAGACTCGCGCGCAGCCTTGACATCCGTATCCAGACCATTGAGGTCGAGGGGAGCGGGCAGGTCACAGCGCATCCGGTTGTTGGTCAGCAAGGCCGGCTTGTGCATATCCTCCACACGCCTAATCACTTTCAGCCATTGTGGCCGCGCCCACTCTGATCACAAAGGCTGTGTCGCGAAAGTGGAATCAGGGCGAGTATCGATGCCTCGCCTTCGGTCACAAGGTTCTGTTGCACAACTGGTTGTATATGAACGCGCCCCGATTGCGCCAGTGTTTCGTGTGTTCCGACATCGACAGGATGGGTTGCAGCTGTATATCCGTACATGGACTCCCGCTTATGAGCAAGGGTGGTTTGCATTCTGAAGGTCACGACTGCGTCCGTACATTCGGCTTCTCATGTGTCCTGTGGACACGAGCCATCATGGAAATTTGCGCGCTTGCCCCCTCATCGGCCTTCTGGCATTCGGAATGCAGCCGTCGGATATATCAGGATCTGCAAGCGCCGGTCCGACCGGTTCGCCATGCTTGCCACTTCTTGCGCAATCGCTAAGGAAGTGAGGTGTTATAACAATCCACCGTGCTACGCTACTTTGAAAACCTCTTTGCGCGTCAAGATTGTCCACGCGATGCGCGCCGTCTTGTTTGCAAGAGCGACAGTTGCGATGCTCGAGTGACGACGTTGCAATAGGGTCTTGATCCATCGGCTGTGCGGATCATCACGACGATTAACAAAGTGAATCACAGCGTGAGCGCCTTGCACAAGCAGCGTTCGCAGATAGGTATCGCCTCGTTTCGTGATGCCGCCCAGCTTTGTCTTGCCGCCGCTGGATCGTTGTCGCGGCGTCAGCCCAAGCCATGCCGCAAATTGTCGACCGTTCCTGAATTGCGATGGATCGCCGACGCTGCTAACGAGCGCGGTTGCGATGACAGGCCCGATACCCGGGATAGTCGCTAGCCGTTGACAGACCTCACTGCATTTGAATATTTCGGCAATCTCCTTGCCGAGCTCGTCGATCCACTGCTGCAGAGCGTTCATTTGTTCAAGGTACATCGCCCCGAGTCTCCTGAGCACTGGGGTGACCCTGGCATTCGGGTTGCCAAGAAGCTCAACGATGCCCTTGCGCAATTGGTGCAGCCCAATCGGAAAGACAAAACCTTCTTCGGCAAACATGCTTCGGATCTGATTCGATTTCGCCGTGCGATCCTGGACAAGGCGCTCCCGCATCCGGTGCACTGACTGCAGAGACTGCTGCTCGGCGCTCTTGATTGAAACGAAGTGAATGTCTTTCCTTGTCACGGCGGCGCAGATCGCCGCAGCATCATTTGCATCATTTTTGCCACCGACCAGAAATGGCTTTACGTACTGCGTCGGCAGCAGGCGCACAGTGTGCCCCAACGCGGTCAACTCCCGTGCCCAGTAATGAGAACCGTGGCAGGCTTCGATACCAACCAGGCTCGGTTCGAGGTTCGCAAAATACTTCAGCATCTCAACTCGACGAAGTTTCCGCTGCAGAACTGCATTTCCATGGCGATCAACGCCGTGGATCTGGTCGGGTAGCAGCGACGCATTACTGCGCCGCCGCCCCCTCAGAACCGGACGTGCAGGTCGCCCCGCATCCGGCTCAAGCCATTCCTTCAGCGCCACTGGGTGGCACCGGACAGCCCGGCGGAACGTTTCGCGGTTCGACGGCGGGCAAGGTAGATGTCCCATGCCGGATCAAACGGATTAGCCAGTCCCCGGATTTTGACGTGGCGCTGGATGGCGGCCGTCGCTGCGCGGAAGAGTTGCAGGCCGCAGGTGTCATCCTCGGTCGAACCCTTCGTTGCAAAATCCCAGGACCGATGTCCGTCACACCGGAAGTAACGTTTCCTGACCCACCGGGCTCCTTTCGTGGGGTGCCTACGTCTTGCCCACTTCCAGAGCAGGTGCCAGATGTGCGAGTCGATCGTTGAGAAGGTCGCTTTTGCCACGACGTGGCGATGATACATAGTCCAACCCCGAATGATCGGGTTCAGCCTACGGATCAACGCCTCTTGGGTGACACTCGCGTTGCCCTTGATGACTTCCCTGACCTTGTCGAGCAGCGATTTGATACTTTTCTTCGCTGGCTTGATCAGCAGTTTGCCGCCGTACTTGCGCACGTTTTGGCCAAGGAAATCGAAACCCTCCGCTATGTTGGTGATCCTGGTCTTCTCTTCCGAGAGTTCCAGACCTCGGGCGGCCATAAACTGCCTGACCGCGGGAAGCACCCGGGATTCCAGCACATCTCTCGACACGCCAGTCACCACAAAGTCATCGGCATAACGGACGACGTTGAGCTGAGCCTTGCTGCGAGCAAGTTTGGATGTTCCCACACTTGCATGGACTGCCGCTTCAAGCCCATCCAGCGCCATATTCGCGATGACGGGCGAGATAACTCCCCCTTGGGGTGTACCCGCCCGCGACTCGAACAGAGTTCCCTCATCGATATATCCGGCCTGAAGCCACTTTCGCAGAACCCCCTTATCCATCGGTACGTTCTCCAGGAACCAGGAATGACTGAAGTTGTCGAAACAGCCTCGAATGTCACCCTCCAGAACCCATTCTGGCGAGGCACGCTTAGCCAGAACGTTGAAGCACTGCTCGATGGCATCGGCGGTCGAGCGTCCGGACCGAAAGCCGTAGGAATTGGCATCCGCCAGAGTCTCCGCGACGGGTTCCAGAGCGAGCTTCCATAAAGCCTGCATCGCCCGGCACCGCATACAAGGAATTCCTAACGGACGCTTCTTGCCGTTACTCTTGGGAATGTAAACCCGCCGCAGCGGCATCGCCCGATAGCCGCGATGACGTAGCGACACCATTCCGTTCCATCTGGCCGCCGGGGACGGCCATATCCTGCCATCCACCCCCGGCGTCCTCTTACCGCGATTTTCCGTCACACGCTTCACGGCCAACATCTTGCCGCTATGCGAGCGGGTCAGCAGACGTTGCAAGGCTTTCACCTTGCCCCATCGGCCTTCCCGGACCACCTTGGCGATACGCACCTGAAGCCGTTTCACCTCTGCCTCAATGTGCGGCCAGTTCGCCTGATCCCACATCTGTGCAGCGTGCGAGGACGCACCAGCTCCCGACACTTTCGCATCGTACGCCGTCATCTGCTTTCCCTCGTATAACGGTTGGTCAAAGTTCTCTCGCCATGAATGACCCTGCGGAAGTCTGCCCACTTTCGTGTCGGGCAATGTTGCAGCCCGTATCCCGGCCATTACAGCCGGGCGTTCGCTTTCTCCGCATTCCTTTACCCACCGTGCCAACAGCGTTCCTTACGGTTCGCCTGCCGTCACCGGCAGCATGATGGGCTTACCCTGTTCCGCATGAATCTCCGAGCGGGGCGGACCCTTCCTCTTCGCCGGCGGCTGGTTGTCCATGGTGGTCCAGTCTTCGAAGACCACTCCTCACCGCATACCGTTTTGGTTCAAGCCTGTCAGCACGTTTGGCTTGTCAAAGATCACGACGTTTATCAGAAGTTCACATATGTTGGTCGTACCCACTCATCCCTTGCTCCTCTCCGCCTTCGTGCTGGCAGATTCCGCTTCGCCTCGCGGCTGGGCGTACCGGTTATCCGGCGGCTACGTTGTCCCCAGAGCTTCACACCGAGCTGTTACCGGCTCCGCATGTCTGGGTAGGGAACGGTTGATGGAACAACCGGTTTCGTCAGGCCATACGTTCTCCTGTGAAACAGAAATTCAGGCGACTTGCAGGTCGCACGAAGACGTTCTTCGCGATATCCAAGCCAATGGTCAGGGCGGGCATTGTTGTTCTCCCAAGAGTTGACCCTTTCAGTGTGGCCCCGGAGAGGGCGGGAGTCCATACCATCAGCCTTGTTGCAGCTGATATTGCCGCTGCGGGCCCCGATGAAATCCGCTGACTCACACCTCATTGCGGGTACGAGCTCGAAGCTCGGCAACCAGTTCAGGTTTAGTGAGTCCCGGTCCAACCTGTCTTGTCATCTCACGCGATTGCCAACGCAACTTTTCGACATCCACCCCTGTGTTAAACGTTAATCTTCTACGTTTCGGCCGCCGCTCAGACGGGCTTCATGCTCACGTACCCTTTTTCATACGATCGGACATGAGCGAGCACCGCCCAGATCGTCCGCGCCATCTTGTTCGCCAAAGCAGTCACCACCACGTTGGGTGGTCGCCGTTTTTTCATCTGCTCAACCCACGGACCAGGCTCCTTCACGCGCGTCAGCACGGCCCGCGCGCCGTGGATCAGTAGCGTGCGCAGGTAGGTGTCGCCCCTCTTGCTGATCCCGTGCAGGTTCACCTTGCCGCCCGAACCGGTCTGCTTCGGCACAATTCCGACCCAGGCCGCAAACTCACGCCCCGATCTGAACGCCTTCGGATCTCCGATCATCGCGACCGCAGCCGTCGCCGTCAGCAGGCCCACGCCCGGAATCTCGATGATCGCCTTTACTGCCTTGTCTTCCTTCTTCCACTCGCGCAACCGCCTCTCGATCGTCACGATTTCTTCGTCCATCTTTTCAATCCGCGCCCACTGTTCGCGTAGCGTATCAATCAGGACCTTCGGCAGACACTCTTCGACGCGCGTAAGCGCATCCGGAATTGCCTTGCCCAGCGCGCTGCGGCCTTTGCCCATCGCTTCGCCGAACTCGGCCAGCATCCCGCGCAGCCCGTTGATCTGCATCGTGCGGAACTTCACCAGTTGCTCTCGCTGACGGTGCATCATCAGCACCGCCTGTTGCATCTCCGTCTTTATTGCCACCGCCTTGCACGGCTGCTGTACCGCCAGATTGCCTTCGCGTCTGCCGCATCACTCTTGTTGCGGATGTTGAAGGCCTTCACGAACTGCGCGGGCATCAGTCTGACCTCGTGGCCCATCTTCGTCAGTTGCCGAGCCCAGTGATGCGCGCTACCGCATGCTTCCATGCCAATCAGGCACGGCGCGCGATTCGCGAAGTGCTCGAGAAACTGAGCACGTTTGATCGGCCTGTTCACGATCTCACCTGTCTGCGCGTCGACGTAGTGCACCTGAAACACATTCTTCGCAATGTCGATTCCAACTGGCGTAGCATTCATCTGTGGATCCTCCGGTTGCCTGGAAATGCGTGCATTTTCCACTTGGGCACATCGATGCCGTTGGCCCGTGAGGATCCACCTTACTTCGCTTTCGTTCACGGGTGGGACGCGTTCATTCCATTGCGGGTTTCTCAAGGCTGCCAAATTTGCCTGAAGTCCTTTGTGGGTATGACTTTCGCCGATTTCCGCCGTGATCCGCTAGAATTCCCGATCTTTGGCGGTCGATAATGGCGCACAGCCAGCAATGGCAACGGATTCCAACGGAATTGAGCCGCGGGCAGTTCGAACAATTTGTCTTGCCGCACCTCACGGCAGGAAGCCGGGGACCGGCATCCAAACTGACCGCGCACGCGATCTTCAACTACATCCTGAAACTGCTTTACCTCGGTTGCCAATGGAAGGCGCTGCCGATTGCAATGGATCGGCACGGCAGGCCGGAGATCCACTACACGAGTATCTATCGGGCCTTTCGCCGCTGGCAGGCATGCGAATGTTTCGACGCCGTCTTCCTCGCGTCGGTGGTGCGGCTTAGCCACGACCAGTTGTTGGACACCAGCGTCATCCATGGCGACGGCACCACGACGGCGGCAAAAAAAGGCGGCGACAACATTGGCTTCAGCGGCCACAAGAACATGAAGGGTGACAAGGTCGTTGCCTTCTGTGACCGGAACTGCAATGTGATCGCCCCGTTCGTGTCGGCACTAGGCAATCGCAACGAATCGCCGCTGCTGCGTGACGCGCTGCCGCAGGTGATACGGATTGCCGGTGAAGCAAGGCTGGATCTGCGCGACACCGTGGTCAGCCTGGACGGCGTCTACGATTGTCGCTCCAACCGCAAGGCGATCTTCAACCGCGGGATGGTGCCCAACATCAACCCGAACCCGCGCGGCAGGAAACGCACTAAGCGAGGTCGCAAGGCGCTCTTCGATCTGGCCATTTTACTCATTGGTCGGTAAGTTAGTCGACAAGTTTGGAACTTCATGGGCCCTGCATCGGTTGGATCGTGCATGAAGCGAGACGGACGGACATTTGATCATCAGACGCTGGAGGCGATTCGCCTCATGGCGATTGAGCGGGTTCGTGAAGGCGAGCGGCCGGCAGACGTGATTGCCTCCTACGGATTCAATCGCACCACGATCTATAAATGGATAAACGCTGCCCTTAAACCGGGCGTGGGTATCAATGCGCTGCGCTCGACGCCGGCCACTGGCCGGCCCCCAACGCTGACGCCAGCCCAGGAGCGGCAGGTTTTTCGCTGGGTCAATGGGCGCGATCCGCGCCAGTACGGGCTTGATTTCGGGTTGTGGACACGCGCAATCGTGGCGCAGTTGATTGAGAAGAAGTTTGGTGTGCGCCTAGGGACGACAGCGGTGGGAGCACTGCTGGCAAAACTTGGGCTGACGCCGCAGAAACCATTGCAACGGGCCTACCAACGCGACCCCGAAGCGATCGAGCGCTGGCAGCACGACACCTATCCAGCAATTGCCCGTCAGGCTAAGGCGCAGGGTGCGGAAGTGTTCTTCTGGGACGAGTCCGGCTTTCGCGCCGACACGGTGCATGGTAAGACCTGGGGTGTACGTGGCCAGACCCCTGTGGTGCAGCGCCCCGGTCAGCGCCAGTCGATCAGCGCGGCGTCGGCGGTCAATGCGAAGGGAGCCTTCTGGTTTTGCACCTACAAGGGAGCGCTCAACGCCGAGTTTTTCGTCGAATTGCTCAAGAAGATGATGCGGCATCGCAAGAAGCCGGTGCATCTGGTGCTCGACAGTCTGCCCGCGCACAAGAAGGCGCTGGTGCGCGAGTACGTTGACTCCACGCGCGGCAAGCTCACACTTCATTTCCTGCCGGGTTACGCCCCGGATCTGAATCCGGACGAATTGGTGTGGAGTCATGTCAAACGTACTGGCGCGGCAAGGCGGCCCCTGCAAAAGGGTGAAAAGCTGCAAGAGCGAATCGAGGCGCAGCTCGCGGATGTCCGGCAAAAGCCGTGTCTCGTTCGATCATTCTTCCAGGCTCCTTCTGTCGCCTATATTTCCGACTGCTGAGTAATAAATCAGATTCAATGACCGCTAGTCGGCGGCGAGCGGTACGGTGTAGCTAAGGAGGAGGCGCTGCAGCCGCACAGCGATTATGGATGCCAAGTCGATGGCCTGACGGTCTGCCCGCGGGAGCCGGAGATCAGATACGACATTTCGCGGCCCGCGGCCAGCATCAGTTCGACATACTCGCCAAGCTTGTCGCGGGTCAGGCGGCTGATCGGGCCAGAGATGCAAAGCGAGCCTGCAAGCGCCCAATTTATGCCAAACACGGGGACTGCAATGCTGGAAACTTCGGGCTCGCGTTCCCCCATCGAGATGAAATACCCGTCTTTGCGGATTGATTCGTAGGGCTCGCCCATGTCTCCGGCAAAAGCTCGCAGGACGCGCCCCGGTGCGCCGATCAGTGGCAGCCTTTCGCCTACGCGCACGTGGTGCCTCACCGCGCCAGGCCCTTCCACGCGCACCAGGCAGGCCCGGGTGTCGCCCTCTCTGACGTAGAACGCGGCACTCTCGCGCGTCTCATATGAGATGCGCCGCAACACCGGTTCGACGCTATCGCTGACTCGGAATGCCGCCTGGTAGCGTGCGCCGAGCCAGCCGGCCGCGGCGCCTAGCCGCCATTGGCCGTCTTCCCGTTGCACCAGAAATTCGGATTGTGCGAGCGTTCGCGCGGTGCGCAGGACGGTCGATTTACCCATGCCGACGCGGCGACTGAGCTCGGCCAGCGTCAGCGACGTGTCATCGGCCGAAAACGCTTCCAGAATCTGCAAAGCGCGCGTCACGGCGATGATCGTGGCCTTATCTCCACTTTCGTTGCCGTCCTGATTTGCGGTGGGGGCTCGTTCCGTCTCATGGCATACGTTCCGTACAAGGCAACGCTATTGTACACGTCGCAACGGTTACCTATAGTGCGGGCAGAACAAGGCAACACGGAGACAACCTTGAAACGGAGTACCCACTTTCTGGCCGCCTGCGCGATTTTCGCTCTGCTGCCCCTGTCTGCGATGGCCGACAGCTATCCCTCCAAGCCTATTCGCCTGATCGTGCCGTTCCCGCCGGGTGGTGCGCCTGACGCCTTCTCCCGCGCCATCGGCAACCAGATGAGCCGAGACCTGAAGTGGACGGTAGTCATCGAGAACAAGCCCGGCGCTGGCGGCAATCTAGGCATTGAAGCGGCAGCCAAGGCGACGCCAGACGGCTATACGCTTGTGTTCGGCCAGACCAGCAACCTGGCGATCAACCCCTCGCTGTACAAAAAACTTCCGTATGATCCGGGCAAGGACCTTGCTCCAATCGGGCTGATCGCGTCTGCGCCGCTTGCGCTCGTGGTGGCGGGCAATTCCCCGTACCGCAACCTCGGCGAAGTGCTGGCGGCAGCCAAGGCCAAGCCGGGGACCGTCACCTTTGGCACGCCGGGCAACGGCACCGTGGCTCACCTCGCCATGGAATTGCTGCAGAAGCAGGCCGGCGTGAAGCTGCAGCACATCCCCTACAAGGGCGCTTCGCAGGCGCTGACCGATGTGCTGAGCGGGCAGGTTGCGATCTATATTGGTTCCGTGCCGACCGTCATGGGGCAGATCAAGAATGGCAAGCTGCGCGGCCTGGCCGTGACCTCGACCAACCGCTCCGCGCAGCTTCCGTCGACGCCTACCGTCACGGAAGCCGGCGTGAAGCAGTTTGAAGCCGATACCTGGTTCGGCCTGCTCGCGCCTGCCGGCACGCCTGCGCCGATCTTGGAAAAGCTCAACGCCGAGCTGAACCGCGCGCTGAAGACGCCTGACGTCAAGACGAAGATCGAAGCCGAAGGCGGTCGCATCCTTGGCGGCAGCAGCACTGAATTCACGTCGCTGATGCAGAAAGACCTCGCCCGCTGGCGCGTAGTGGTCAAGGATTCCGGGGCCACCATCGACTGAGCGTCGGCGCGCTTTAGTCACCAAGCACTCCCCAATCACTTCGCATCACTGCAAGACCTCCCGCCATGGGTAGCTGGGCGGGCGGTGGGATGCGTTCGCACTTTTCCAGGAGCAACCATGTCCGCGCAACCGACCCTCCCTGATGTCATCCGTGATTTTGAACGCGTGCCGGCCGAGATCGTTCGCCAGGCTTCGGAGTTCGCCTCGTCCATCTTCGCTGACGTGGCGGGACGCCGCGGCGGCATGCACGGCCGCATTGCGCCGCTCAGCCCCACGAGCCGCTTTTGTGGCACCGCGCTGACGGTGGAAGTGCGACCGGGCGACAACCTGATGATCCACGCGGCCATGGCGCTGGCCCGCCCGGGCGACGTCATCGTGGTCGATGGCAAAGGCGACCAGAACAGCGCGCTGATGGGCATCATCATGATCCAGCAGTGCATTGCGCTTGGCGTGACCGCCGTCGTGCTGGATGCTGCGTCGCGGGACGCCGACGAAATCCGGGAGGCCGGGTTCCCGATGTATTCCGTAGGCACCAACCCCAATGGCCCGACCAAGTTCGTGCCGGGCCGGGTTAACCACCCGATCCAATGTGGAGGCGTCAGCGTATGCCCCGGCGACTTGGTGATCGGGGATGCCGATGGTGTCGTCGTCATCGAACGCGATAAGGCGGCTTCCCTGATCGCCGCCGCAGCCGAAAAAGTGGCCGGCGAGCGCAAGCGCATCGACGGAATCAAGTCGGGCAATGCCTTGCGCCCGGCATGGCTGGACGACGCGCTGCGCGCTGCAGGCGTGCTGAAGGCGGGAGAGGCGCTGTGAGCACCAACAGCAAGCCTGTCATTGTCGTGACTGCGGCAAATCTCGCCCCGCAAGCCGTCGCCTTGCTATCCGACTACGAACTGATCTATGCCGGCAAGGCCGTCAGCGAAGTAGAAACGGCCGAATTGTGTCGCCGCCATGCACCGGTGGCGATCATCGTGCGCACCAGCAAGGTGGGTGCGATGGCGCTCGACGCGGCGCCGTCCATCCGGGTGTTGTCTAAGCACGGCAGCGGTATCGACAACATCGACCAGCAAGCCGCGCAGGCGCGTGGCGTGAAGGTGGTGGCGGCCGCCGGCGCCAACGCAGCGGCCGTGGCCGAGCAAGCCATGGCGCTGCTGCTTGCCTGTGCGAAATCCGTGGTGCACCTGGACCAGCGCACGCGCTCGGGGCATTGGGACAAGGCGACGCACCAGAGCCTCGAATTGAAAGGACGAACGCTGGGCCTGATCGGTCTGGGCGCCATCGGCCGCCGCTTTGCGCGCATGGCAACCGCCACGGACATGCACGTGCTGGGTTACGACCCTTTCGCCACAGAGGTACCGGGCGATATCCGTGCGGTCAGCCTGGACACGATCTGGCGCGAGTCCGATGTCGTGTCGTTCCATTGCCCGCTCACCGCCGACAACAAAGGCTTGCTCGGTGCAGAGGCATTGGCCGCCTGCAAGGACGGCGTCATCGTGATCAATACCGCGCGTGGCGGCCTGATCGACGAGGCGGCACTGCTGGCGTCGGTGGAGAGCGGCAAGGTTGCAGCAGCCGGGCTGGATTCGCTGGCACAGGAGCCTCCTCCTCCGGACCATCCGTTCTTCCGTCAGCCGAAGTTCGTGCTCAGCCCCCATATCGGCGGCGTGACCAGCGCGGCCTACGTCAACATGGGCGTAGCGGCCGCGACGAACGCGCTGGCGGTGCTGAGCGTGCAACCCTGAGGAGCGGGCATGGAGTCAACACAACTTCGCTGGAAGCGGCAGCCCGAAGGCAGTCATTGGGGCGAATTCGGCCCCGATGACCAGCGCGGCCGGATGAACCTCGTCGACCGTGCCAAGGTGCTGCAAGGTGTCGCGGAAGTGCGCGAGGGCCTCACGTTCTGCCTGTCGCTGCCGCTTGACTATCCGGGCGGGCAAACGATGAATGTCCGCCGCCAGCCCCCGCGTCGCTTTGCCGTGCTGCGCGATGGCAAGAGCGCCGGGCAGCAGGGCTTCTGCTGGTCGTATCAGTCGGAAGACCCCGACCTGACCGATGTCGTCAACGACGACGTGGTGTTGATGAGCCTGCAGTACTCAACGCAATGGGACAGCCTTGCGCACGTCGGCAGCCACTTCGACGCAGATGGCGATGGCCAGGAAGAGCCGGTCTTCTATAACGGCTACCGGGGCGGCGAGGATATCATCGCGGGTACCGAGACGCAGGCCACGGAGCCGTGGGCGCGCTACGAGAATCCCGAAGCCCGGGTGCTCAGCATTGCGGTGCTGGCCGAGCATGGTGCGCAGGGGCGCGGCGTCATGATTGACCTTGAGCACCACATCGGCCGCAAGCGCAACGCTGTCGGCTATGACGCGCTGATGCGCATCCTCGATGCCGACAAGATTGCGGTCGAACCGGGCGACATGGTGTGCCTGCATACCGGGTTTGCGGACACGCTGCTGTCGATGAACCAGATGCCCGACCTGCGGGTGTTGCACCAAACCGGGACTGGGCTGGACGGGCACGACAAGAAGCTGCTGAACTGGATCACCGACGTGCAGCTCGCTTGCCTGCTGGCAGACAACCCGGCCGTCGAGCTTGTCGTTCCCAAGCCGCTGACGCCATCGCCGATCCGTGGCCCCCGGCTACCGCTGCACGAGCATTGCCTGTTCAAGAACGGCATTCATCTGGGCGAACTGTGGCACCTCACGCCGTTGGCGCGGTGGCTGCGGGCACATCAGCGCAGCCGCTTCCTGTTGACCGCACCGCCGCTGCGCCTGCCGGGCGCCGTCGGTTCCCCGGCAACTCCCATCGCTACCGTCTGAATTTCAGCACATAAGAACTGGAGTAGAGACATGTTCAAGCCCATCACAGCCCGGCTGCTTTCGTTCGCATTGCTTGGCCTCGGCATTTTCGCCAACGCCGCCTCCGCTGCCTATCCCGACCGGCCCATCCGTCTGGTTGTACCCTATCCCGCGGGCGGCGCCGCCGACACGGTGGCCCGCACCCTGGCCGCGCCGCTCGGTGTCAAGCTCGGACAGACCATCGTGGTCGACAACCGGCCCGGGGCAAGCGGCGTGATTGGCGCGGGCGCTGTGGCAAAGGCCGCCCCTGACGGCTACACGCTGCTGCTCGATGCCACTGCGCATTCCGTCAATCCTAGCTTGCAGGCGCGCTTGCCATACGACACGGCTAAGGACTTCGCTCCCATCTCACTGGTGGTGCTTGTGCCGAACCTGCTGGTGGTGCCGCCCAATTCTCCATTCAAGTCGCCTAAGGATATTGTTGCCGCGGCCAAGGCCAAGCCGGGCAAGCTGACTTATGCTTCGGCGGGACCGGGCACGGCACAGCATCTGGCGGCGGAGTTGTTCCGGCAGCAGTCGGGGCTGGACCTGCTGCATGTTCCCTACAAGGGCGGCGCGCCTGCACTGAGTGACCTGATGGGTGGCCAGGTGGACATGATGTTCAGCAATATGGCGGCGTCATACCCGCTGGTCGCGGGCAAGAAGCTCAAGGTGCTGGCCACGACAGGCACGAAGCGGTCTGCCGCGTTGCCAGACACGCCCACCATTGCCGAATCCGGTTTGCCGGGCTATCAGGTCTATGAATGGAACGGACTCTTCGCGCCGGCCGGTACGCCACAAGCGATCGTCGACCGGCTCAGCGCGCTGACGCGCGAAGTGCTCAATTCGCCGGAGATTTCCCAACGATTGGCTGCCATTGGCGCAGATCCGGCCGGCTCGCGACCCGAGGACTTCCGCAAATTCGTCGAGGGCGAGACGGCAAAGTGGGCCAAGGTCATCAAGCAAGGCGGTATCCGGGCCGAATAGCGATACTGAACGCCAACGCAAGCTATGCGAGCAGTTCGATCCCGAAATGCTCTCTTCGCCGCGATGGCGATGACCGCAGATTGGACTGCCCAGCGACCGTCTGCGTCGACAATATCATCCCACAAGGGCGACTTCAAGCCTGCTTTTATTCGTTGCCGGCCGCATCGGCAGACCGTCACACATTTCGCGCATCCAGCTCAAGTCGCGTCTTAGCGAGCTCCTCTGCCAACAGTTTTTCATCGGGCAGCACGGTTTGGTATTCGGCGGCCAGCACTTTGTTGGGTAAGCCCTCCAGCGCGTAGTGAGCTTCGGCCGCGCCTTTTTCCGCGCACAATATCAGGCCCACCGGCGGATTCTCACCAGGTTTCACCCAGTGCTCGCGGGCATAGTTTAGATATGGTTCGTCAGGAAAAAGTGTGGGTTGACGAAGGCTCAGGAAGATTGCCAAGTGCATGATATAGCGCGATTTCCGTCGCCCTGAAGGTTCGGAATCCGTACGATTTTCTCATGGTGACTTTGGCCTTGTTGTTCAGGCCCTCGACGACGCCGCTGGAGAACTGCTTGCGGGCACGGAAGTAGTTGAGAATCAGCTCACGGTGGGCACGCACGGTGCGGGCGAACTTCTTCATCGGCTCGATGCGCGAGCGCATCACCTGCGTACACCACTGGTCGAGGAATTTTCCGGCCCAGTCCGGTGAGATGTAATCCCAGAGCTGCTGGAATTCCTCTTTGAGCAGCCAGGCGCGTACGGTGCGCAGGTTGTACTGCAACAAGTCACGCATGCGCAGTCGCTGTTTGTCGGTCAGGTTTTCCGGACGTTTGAGCAGGCACCAGCGGGACTTCTTGAGCACCGGCTCGTATCCGTCGCGGACCATGCGGCGGGACTCTTCAGCGCGAACCTCATCGATAGCCTTATTCATCTTCGCAACGATGTGGAAGCGGTCCAGGATGTTCAGCGCATTGGGGCAATGCAGCGCTATCATCTCAAGGTAGGGCTTCCACATATCCGAGCAGACGAACTCAACCTTCTCGCATACCTGTTCTCCGATCATGGCAAAGAACTTCGCGAAGCTTTCTTTCGTGCGCTCCTGCCCCACCCATAGTAGACGCGTGCAGCCAGCCTCGATCTGGTAGACCAGTGTGAGGTACTTGTGTCCACGACCATACTGGATCTCGTCGACACCAAAGGCACGGATCGTACCGAGTTCGCGATGGGCCAGGCCCCAGTCCACCACCCACTCCACTGCGTTGAAGACTTTCTCCCAACTGGTGCGGAAGCTTTGTGCCGTCTCCTTCCACGACAGCTTGCGTGCCCACTGCGCCAGGAAGATCATGTAAGCGCGGGTGAGCGTGTGCTTGCCATTGGCCCACGGCAGGGCTTCGAGAGATAAAGTCAAATCTGGTGTACGAAGGTTGATCGTGGCCGGTCGTCAGGCAGCGAGTTTCTGCTGATCCGGCGGATTGTCTTGCGCCGGCGCACCGTCCTTGAAGGGGATGCCCTTCAGGAGCTGTTCGATATGTTCGGCACCGTTGATGCGGCGCCAGGTTTTCTCGGCTTCCTCGATCAGCTTGAAGGCCAAGCCAAGGAAGGTCGCTCGTGACACACAATTTCGCGTGCGCGTCGTGCGGTGACGCACAGTCGCGAAGGTCGACTCAATCGCGTTCGTCGTGCGAATGTGCTGCCAGTGCTCGGCCGGGAAGTCGTAGAACGTCAACAGGGTGTCTCGATCTTTGGTGAGCACGCCGGCGGCCTTGGGGTACTTGGCACCGTAGATCGTCACAAAGCGATCGAAGGCAGCAAAGGCATCTGCGCGGGTGGCCGCCATCCAAATCGCCTGCAGATCTGCCTTGGCGCGGCCGTGCTGGGATTTTGGCAAGGCGTTCAGGACATTGCCCATCTTGTGGAACCAGCAACGCTGGGCGCGCGTGGCTGGGAACACCTCCTCCAGGGCAGCCCAGAATCCCATGGCGCCATCGCCGACCGCCGCCAGCGGGCCAGCCTGCAGGCCGCGGGATTTCAGATCCAACAGTACTTCCGCCCACGATGCCTTCGATTCCCGATAGCCGTCACCGATCGCCACGCGCTCCTTCCTGCCGTCGGGCGTGACGCCGATGATCACCAGCAGGCATTGCCCGTCCGAGCCCTCGCTGCGCAGACCCGTGTGGATGCCGTCCACCCACCAATACACATAGCGCGCCGCCGACAGATCACGCTGATTCCAGCGTGCATGCTCGTCTGCCCACTGCGCCTTCAATCGGCTCACCACGTTGGCCGATAGCCCTTTGGCATCTTCGCCCAGCAGCACCGACAGCGCCTCGCTCATGTCGCCTGTCGAGATTCCCTTCAGATACAGCCAGGGCAGCGCCGCACTCACCCGTGGTGACTTCCTCACATATGGCGGCACGATCGCCGAGTTGAACTTCACGCCAGACCCGGACCGGTCGCGCACCTTGGGCACCTTCACGGCAATCGGTCCGGCACCCGTCAGCACCCTCGCTCCGGGAGGTAGCCATTGCGAACCACGGCGCGCTGGCCGCTCAAGGTCTTGACGTTACTGAACTGCTCAAGCAGCTCTGCCAGCTCCACTTCAATCGCCTCCTGGATGACCCGCCGGGCCCCGCGCCTGATCAGCTCCTCGAGCCCAAGCCCGATTTCCGATAGACCGACTGCTTCTTTACATTTATCCTTGCTCATGGTGGAGTTTTCTTGTGTGCTGGTTTCCGATCTCGACAATCAGATTCTCAGCGGAAAGCTCCACCGCCCTCTACTCCGCGCCTCAAATTCCCCGCCCGTACACCACTTTCGACTTTAGCTCCGGAAGCTTTGTACCGTCTCCTTCCACGACAACTTGCGTGCCCACTGCGCCAGGAAGATCATGTAAGCGCGGGTGAGCGTGTGCTTGCCATTGGCCCACGGCAGGGCTTCGACCTTCACGCCACAGTCACGACAGTCGACGCGCCGCATGGTATAGAGCAGGAATACTGCAAAACCCCAGACGGGAATAAACTCGAAGCGGCGCTCCGTGAGTGAGTCGTAACCCCGCGCAGGCTGGTTGCAGCATGAGCAGACCGGCTTCGAACCCTTGCGCGGCCGAACGTCGATCTCGATGGACTGGGTTGCCTCGCACAGCCGCGCACCTTCATAGACAAAGCCGGGAAAATGATGACAAGCGTTAAGCAGACGAGTCAGCAACATGGTTAGCAAGCTCAAAACCGGCAAGGGCAAAGCTGCCATTGTCACCGAACAGCAAACACTCACCCAGTACATTCCAGACCTGCATAACTGGCCGGCTTCGTGGCGAGTCGATGACGAAGATATCTCGACTGGAGAGGAAATCGTAGCAATACTCACGCCTTTCCTTGAGCATCTCCCAACCTTGGGATACGCACGCAAGACATTGCTTCGGCACCGCGATCACATCTGGATGCTCGGTGGCGAAATGATCCGACGACGCCATGAAGATCCCGATCTCCTTACCCTCCCTGTGGCAACCCTCCTGGACAAGCTCATCGAGGAAGACGGCGGCCCTCTCATCTGGCCAGTTATCTCCGAGTCCGCACAAAATTCCTTTGATGCAACCTGTCGCAAGCTCTATCAGTACCTGAATCGGGCTTCACTCGGCTAGCCGCACATCCGCTTTCACCCACAGATTCCGCCGACGAGCCATTTAAACTTTTTACGACACGTCATCAGCGGTTCACTCACGTTCGTCTCTTTGACTCCCACCTGCCAGGGTCATCCCCGACTTTTCCAACAACGCTCACCACGAGGGCTCTTTACCCACGCAGCTTGTGGCGGTTTGAAGCCTGCTCCTGCAAGCCGACTTCGAGGGGCCATCCCTCATCTTCGGTAAAGCATCGCAAACATCGGTCCGTTGATGTTCACGTTCTTGGCACACAATGCATTGAAGGGATAGAAACGACGGTTGAAGCGGAAGGTGAATTCGTTGAGATAGGCTTGCAGGTGCCGCGGGCTGACACCGTGATGAATTCCGCGCAGCCAGGTCTTGAGATTGGAGAACACAAGGTGAATGATCGGCAGGAAGGATTCGGTCACTTGCATCTCACCGCGCTGCGCGATGGCGATATGGCCATAGCCGCGCTCGCCCAGCTTGGCATAACCGTTCCAGTCGTCGGTGATGATGGTTGCGCCGGGTGCAACGGTACGCTCGATGAATCCGCCCAGCGACCGGGCACTTCGGTCAGGAACCAGAGCGAGCCGAACTCGTCCGGCATACCGTCCGCTCTTGCGTTTGTTGCGGCTGCCGGCAAGTTTGCGTTGCCGAACCTCGACAGCGCCGGCCACAAGAACCATGTCGTGCACGCCCCTGCCTTTGCCGCGAGTACGCCCACCGACGTAGGTCTTATCGGCCTCGACGTGTTCCTCAGGCTTGCCACCGATCCGATCCTGGTCGGGGCGCACCATGCCGGCGCGCAACTTGTGGAGTATCTGGAAGGCGGTCTCGTAACGCGACAGGCCGAGTTGGCGCTGGAACTGAACGGCCGACATGCCAGGTGTCTGACTGGCGACCAGTTACGCCGCCCAGAACCAAACCGACAGCGGTGTGTGCGTGCGCTCCATGACGGTGCCAGCAGTGAGGCTCGTGTCGCGTGTGCAATGGCGACAACGGAAAACGCCGGGGCGATTGGCAAAGCGGTACGGCTCACCAAGCAAGCCACAGTGGTCACAAATGAACCCATCGCTCCATCGAGCGCGCTCAAGGTAGGCCATGCATGCCGCTTCGTCTGGAAACATCCGCTGAAACTCCGGCAGCGAGCCCGGAAACGGCAGATCGCCTCGGTCAAGCACGTCAATAACCATGGTTGCCCCGGGGTGGCACAGATGACCAACATACTATCGGTAGAGGGCTTGGGAGACAACCGGATAAGCATGCGTCGATCGATTTCATTTTCGGATCGGCGGCGTAGTGGGAAGTTGGCAAGAATGCCCGCGACTTCGGCGAGCGCGGCGCGCATCCGGCGCGAGACGACGTGCGAGACAGCGCCATCGACGCATGTCGAAGGCTTACCAGTCGTGGTCCGCTCCTGTAAGCGGGCAACTGATGCAGACTCTTGGAAAACCACCGGCCTGAACACCGTGACGAATCAGCTCGACCTCTTCGAACACAGCCGCGACGTCATGCTACGCAATGACGTGCTGGCGGCGCTTGAGCAACGCAATGCCACCGCCGGACGTGAGGCGCTGCTTCGGCTGACCTCGGAATATCCGATCGACGCGCTCGCGCCGACCCTCGAGATACTGGTCGAGGTTCTTGAGCGTCCTGTTCGGGGGGCCATGACAAATCATGCGGTACTGCGCGACACGTGCGAGGCATGGTCTTCGCGGATCGTGCCGGCGGCGCGCCGTGCATTTGGCGATGCCGGCGGCACGGCCTGGTGCGTGCCGCTGTGGCGTGCCCTCGCGCAAGCCGCCTCCCATCTGCCGTTTCGCCGCGACATGCCGGAATCGCATACCGTGCCACTATGGATCCGTGCGGCGGCGTGGCCTTCGGCACGCGAGAGCATCGCACGGATCGAGTCGTGGCGACGCATCCCCACGACGCTCGCCTGGATGGCGGAAACGGTCTACCGGCTTCAGGGGCTTGAATCGGCGTGGCCGCTGCTGGCCGAGCTCGCCTGGCTGTCGCCGAAGCGGCTTGGCGGGTTGATGCAAGGGCTCGGTGATTCGTCGTTGCTGGCGCTGCGCCGGGTATTTGACGCAAATTTCGATGGTGACGGGACGCTCGATGATCTCGCCTGGTTCCCGGCGTGGGCATTGACGGAAAAGCCTGGGCTTGCCACATTTCTGCGCGCGGCCGAATCCTCGACGCGCTCGTTGCCCGAACAGGGGATGCGGATCATGCTCGAAATGTTGAGCCTTGAACGCGAAGGCCGGCAGCATGAACTTCTCGAACGACGAAAGACCTTGCGCGACCTGCACCCAGGGCTCTTCAGTGCCTACATCCATACGCGATAGCGGCGTCACGCCCGGCATTGCCCATACAATCGTGGTTGGCTCGGCGCAGAGGACGAGTTTTCTTTACGGATCAAATACTTAAGCAAACTTTGGCGAAAATTTCACGAATTCCGGCCGACCCTCTTCTGGAAGCGTACGTTATCATGCAACGCAACCGGGCAACGGAAGCGACGACGGCCCCGTGCGAACGATCCAGGTGGCTGGCTGACGCCTTGGCGAGCTTGGCCTCCCTGAGGCCAGACGCCGTGCATTGATTACGACAGGAGGTAACGGGTGGAGTCTCGTCGAACCACAAATACTGCGCTCCGCAAACGCCCACCCCACAAGGTCTTCGCCGATCCTGGCGTACTTTCGCCCCCGATCCGGCGCCCGCCGACATGGCGGCTGTCAGCGCAAACTGATTCATCGCACAGGACTTCAGGATGAACATGCTGAAACGTCGCCTCGCCGCGACAGACGACAAGCTGCAGGAGATCAAGACAGCCCGCAAGGCAGCCGCCAAGGCACAGCGCCAGCAGGTCAAGCAAACGCGCGCGGATCGCGAGCGAAAGATCATGCTGGCCGGCGAGGCGTTGCTGCGCCGTGTCGACCGCGGCGAGTGGGATGTTGCGGATTTCCGCGGGATGATGGACGAGTTCCTGTTCCGTCCGGCAGATCGCGCGCTGTTCGATCTCGACGACGAGTAGCCATTGATGTTCGACGCCGATGAGCAGCAGGAGCGGCGAATTTTTATCCTCACGACGAAGGAATCCTGATGCTGCCCACGCTACGCATGAACCGGAATTTTGTCGAGGCCCTGCTGGCCGAGCGAGCGCCTTGCTTTGCCATGGGGCTCGTGGCCGAGGGCCAAACGCGCTATGTCTGCCTGGCACTGCGTCCCGTCGACGATATTCCACAAGACCTCACGCGCGGTGGCTTCAACTTCGGGCATTCGGTACGCGGTACCGACGACTTCGAGGTCGTGCATTTCGGCTTTGAGTTTTACGGCTATCGAAGCTTCAACGCCCTGATCAATCCGGGCAATGCGATCGCCAGGACGATCCTGTCGCCCATGATCGAGACGAAGGCGTTTTTCTTCTTTGCGGTCAATCCGTCGGGTGGCGTGACGGCATTCAAGGCTGACATCGGCGAGTGCAGCCAGGACGGTATCGTGTCCAATCTCGAGCGCATCATGCGCTCGACCACGACCGATGCCCAGTACGATGCGGCGCTGACGGCCTTCAGCGACCATCCGGATCCGGTCGGGCCGATGCTACATTGGGTCTGTCGAGACTGTCAGGATGGGCTCGATCTGTTCGACAATCTCATCGAACTGCGGCCCGCGTGATGGTCCGTCCGATGTACCTGCACGGCGATGAAATCCAGCGCCAGACAGATGCGGCAGGCTTTTGGCGCGCGTCACGCCCCAAGCAAACAAGCCGATTGACGCTCTCAATGTCGTGATGCCGGTCTCGTCACTTCATCGAACCCTGGCACCCGGCTTATGCGTGTGGAGCGCGCCAGGTCAGCGCGGCAACCATTCAATACCCATAGACGCTACCGCCCGTGGAGCGGTTTAGCACAAACGGTTCCTAAGAAACGCCCTCCGTCGGTTGGAGGGAAAAGCCAAATTCGGCCGCCCTGCGGTGCAGCTGCTTGATGACGCGCTCCTTATAGCGCTGTTCGTAGTGGTCAGCCCCGGGGTCAGCATACTGCATGCCAAAGCGCATGGCGTTGTAGAACAGTACGGCGATCTTGCGCGCGGTGGCCGTGACGGCCTTGGCCTTCCCGATGCGGGCCGCCAGCCGGCGGTAGAACGCACCCAGCGCCGTGCTAGTCTTCCCCACCGTGACGGCGGCCAGCCGCAGCAAGGCGGCGACACGATTGGTTGTCTTGCGCGTGTGTGACGACAGGACCTTGCCGCCGCTCACCTTGCATCCAGGCGAGAGCGTCAGCCATGACGTGAAGTGCTTGGCAGTCGGCCATCGGCTCAGATCGGTGCCGCATTCTGCGACGAGACGCACAGCTAGGTAGGAACCGATCCCGTGGATCTGCGTGAGGTCGACGCCAGCGAGCTGGCACATGAGAATACGCGCGTCGAAACTCAATGCGTTGGGCTGTTGGGCCCGGCTGCGCGCCTTGGCCAGCGGTTCTTGCGGTACGGGCTTGTCGGACGCAAGCATGGCCAGCGTGCGTTCGATCTCAACGTCACACTCGTCGATGCGAGTTTGGTAGAAGTCGTACAGCGCCAGCGCCTGTTGCAGTGCGAAGACGTGTTCGGGCTGGTAGTTGCCCACCAGAGCGGCCCGGATGGTCTCGACGCTGGACCTGCAGTTGCGATCACGCATGGTAGCCAGCACGTCGGGATCACGCTCACCGCCGACGATGGCGCGGATGATCCGCATTCCCGTGGCGCCCGTCACGTCGCTGACGACGTGGTGCAGTTGAAGATTCATGAAGGTCAACGCCTTCTGCATATGCTGGATATGCGCGGCCGCATAGTCCAGATGTCGCTCCCGAAGCCGTAGATAGGCGCGAAGGGCTGCGATATCGCCGCTGGGCCTGAAACTTGGGCGCAACAGGCCGCAGGCATGGAGTCGCTGCAGCCATTGTGCATCGTTGACATCGCTTTTGCGGCCTGGCACGGCGCGGGACTCCCGTGCGTTGGCCACGATGACCTCGAGGCCACGGCCTTCGAGGATTTCGTATGCGGGAATCCAGTACACGCCAGTCGATTCCATCGCCACGGTTTTGATCCCAAGCGATACGAGCCAGTCCGCCATGCGCTCGAGGTCACGAGTGAACGCCTGGAAGGTCTGGACGGGTTGGTCGCACAGTTCGGGCGGTACGGCAACGACATGGAATCGGGATCCGATGTCGATGGCCGCCGCCTTGTCATTGATGACAGGCAGGCCTGACAACTTGCCGCGTGGTTTACGCATGATCGCTCCTCCTGCAGGTTGTGGGCACGCAGGACGGAGGACTCGGATAAGATCACATTCCTAAACGGGGTCGCACTGGGGCGCCACCACAAACGGGTCCGCAGCTTCCCCCTGGGCCAGGTTTTTTGACGGGGTCAACAGCCTCCAAAATCGTAGCGGCCACTGTCCATGCGCACTTCAGTCTATGCCACGGTGCGTTTCTATCCATGGGGCCGCGACGGGTCGCGATGGCCGTTTTTTAGTCACCGGTCGCGGGCTGCTCTCCCTGGGTGCTGTTCCTACGCACGCGGCCGCGACCGCTAACCAAAAACACCTCTGCATTATGCTCTGCAGCGCATAATTGCGAATCCCGGCCACCCCTCGGCTACGTCCCGATTGCCCTTGATCTTCGCTGGGTTGGTACCCTCATTCTCGCTGGACATTCAGTGCTCCCCTCGAGCGCGGCCAGCCACCCAGGCCTGCATGTAGGCCATGACTCGCGCGGCCCCGCTGTCCGATTCCAGCAGATCCAACGGCACCGCTCCCCCCAGGTGCTGGTTGGGGCCGAGAGCCACTTGTAGGCGGCGCCCCGACTGCCGCGGACTTCCGTTGCCATGGCCGCGGCTGGCACTAGCAGATCTGGTCGCGCGTACCAGGACTCCGGCTTCAGGCTGACGCCTCGCTTTGCCGGCACTACGCGCGGCAGCTGGGCGGCCACCAGCTCCTGCTCCGTAATATGGGCGTGGTTCAAAACACGCGATTTTTGCGTTACAGGGACGAGCTTAAGCAGCCTGCGTGAAACGCAGGAATGTTAAGGATTCCGATGCATAATAGAGGCCGGTGACAACCCGGCCGATGTCAGATGCGCTGAGGCTGGAGGCGGCCGAGTCCGAGCAGCGTAAGCCAGTGATCGTGAGGCTTGCCGCTCATCAATTCCCTCGGGCTCTTTCCAGTGCGCTCAGGGCATCGGCTACGGGCAAAGCGGCGATGATTGAAGACGAACTGCAGCAGACCAAGCCAGACCCGCCCGCCCTTCAGATGACGCCGGTTAGTCAGGCATACGCGCAGTCGCGAGTTGAGATTTTCGACCAGCGAGCTGCTGCGTGGTGTGCTGCGCAGCGCCGCGGATACGGCGGCGTAGACGTCGTGAAACGGGCGACCGATGCGGCTAAGCAGGCGATTCCATCCTTTCCAGAACGCGCTCGACGTTTCGGACTTGCGATGGAGGATGCAGACCTCGCGCACGAGATCGCGCGCCACGTTGTGCGTTTGCGCAATGGCGTCGAGTTTTTCGTCGAGCAGGCCCGCGAAAGCGAGCAGCCCCTCGCGCTGGTTCTGCAGTGCACGCCGGTATGCGCCCGTGCGTGAGAGGTCCTGGGCCTCACGTTGCCGCAGTTCGGCAACCACGAAATCGAACAGCAGTTGACGCGTCGCGAGGTCCGGCCCTGCCAGTGACAGGATGTCACGTTCGAGCCACTGAACCAGGGTGCGCAGATCGGCGGCCAGCTCGTGCGCATGGGCTTCATTGCGACGAAGCGTTTCCAGCGTGGCAGCGAGGAGGCTATCGTCGCAACGTCGACGGGGATTGGCCAGACGCGTTTCGAGCTGCTCGCGTTCGGTGCGCGCACCGCCGGCGACACGATGCCAGAGCGTCGCCAGTGATTTGCCCTGCTCAATGATGTGGAAGACGTCGCCGTGACACGGCGTATCGGGCCAGGCAATTTTTTGCCCGGCACGCAGCCCGGTTCCCGCATCGGCGATCGTGTGCTCAGGATCGAGTCCCCGTGATTGCAGGTCCAGCAGATGGATGGCCCAGGTGTCGCCGTCGCGATGAGCTTCGGTGGCGAGCAGATAGCAATAGGTCGAGGCAACATCGATACCGGCGAGCACGGGTTGGGAACCCTGAAAGAGTTCGTCGTGCAGGCCGACCCGGATGGCTGAGAGGTCCACGCCGGCGTTAATGGCCATGGCCTGCTGCGCAGCCTGCTGGAGAACGGTGTGAATCGTGCCCAGGCTGGTCGATACGCCGAGCAGGTCGTGCATGAGCTCAAGGGTAGCGCGAAACGAAACGTGACCCACCATCGTGAGCGCCACGATGACCTGATCGAGCCATTGGCGGGTGACCGGCAGCATGAAAAGCACCTGATCTGCGTCGGCTGCCCGCGTGGTATCAAAGGCTTCATCGAGCGCTGCACTGGCCGTGCCGATCTGTCGGTAGACCGTCGGGCGGCTCACGCCGTTACGCTCAGCCAGCACACTGATTGGTTCGGTGCGCGCGAGGGCCTGAAGTGCGATCGCTTTGCGTTTGTCGGCGCTCAGTCTGCCCACGCCAGATCGGGTGTTTTGAGTCATGGATGCCGCAGATGAAAAAGGGGCACCATTATCGCCTGGCGCTCCAGGTGCCTCCTCATGTGTAACGCGCCTTTGAACCTCGCCCGCGGATCGCGCCCATTGACCCAGCGAAAAACCTGCCGCTCCTGGGCTGGCGTCAGCGTTGGGGGCCGGCCAGTGGCCGGCGTCGAGCGCAGCGCATTGATACCCACGCCCGGTTTAAGGGCAGCGTTTATCCATTTATAGATCGTGGTGCGATTGAATCCGTAGGAGGCAATCACGTCTGCCGGCCGCTCGCCTTCACGAACCCGCTCAATCGCCATGAGGCGAATCGCCTCCAGCGTCTGATGATCAAATGTCCGTCCGTCTCGCTTCATGCACGATCCAACCGATGCAGGGCCCATGAAGTTCCAAAATTGTCGACTAACTTACCGACCCATGAGTAAAGACCACCCGACCAGGTAAGGTCTTACCCCAGCCGCGGCGTCCAAGTTGTTCCACGGCTGCTTCCGCCAGAAATTTGCGCCTTAAGCGCCACATACATGAAGAGCAACAGCAGTTCTTTTTGTGGCTCGCCAGCGTTGGCTTCGACTTTGCGTTTGCGGCGCGGCTCATCGGCGCACCTCACGCAGAAATGGGTACGCAACGCGTGCCACCGGGTGAGCGAGGGTGGAATTCAAGGGACATTTTCATGGTTGTTTAACCTCGGGAAACGTCCCTGCCCAGAGCGATGCGCGGGCGGGCGGCGGGCGGGTGAATGAGACCACGCACTCCAGGAGAATCGGGCGGACGTTACAGCGAATTAACGCTCACGGACAAGCCCCGCTGCGCTTATTCCGGCGCGCGCCGCTGTCGGCTTGCTTCTCGCATGCGATTGATGACGTCCCAGCGCCGCAGTTTGACCTCTTCCGGGTTCTCCAGGTTGGAGTGGTCCAGCACCGGTCCGTCGTCGCCGAACGGCCTGTACTCCGCGGGGAGTTTTCGGCGAGGTTCAAAGGCGCGTTACACATGAGGAGGCACCTGGAGCGCCAGGCGATAATGGTGCCCCTTTTTCATCTGCGGCATCCATGACTCAAAACACCCGATCTGGCGTGGGCAGACTGAGCGCCGACAAACGCAAAGCGATCGCACTTCAGGCCCTCGCGCGCACCGAACCAATCAGTGTGCTGGCTGAGCGTAACGGCGTGAGCCGCCCGACGGTCTACCGACAGATCGGCACGGCCAGTGCAGCGCTCGATGAAGCCTTTGATACCACGCGGGCAGCCGACGCAGATCAGGTGCTTTTCATGCTGCCGGTCACCCGCCAATGGCTCGATCAGGTCATCGTGGCGCTCACGATGGTGGGTCACGTTTCGTTTCGCGCTACCCTTGAGCTCATGCACGACCTGCTCGGCGTATCGACCAGCCTGGGCACGATTCACACCGTTCTCCAGCAGGCTGCGCAGCAGGCCATGGCCATTAACGCCGGCGTGGACCTCTCAGCCATCCGGGTCGGCCTGCACGACGAACTCTTTCAGGGTTCCCAACCCGTGCTCGCCGGTATCGATGTTGCCTCGACCTATTGCTATCTGCTCGCCACCGAAGCTCATCGCGACGGCGACACCTGGGCCATCCATCTGCTGGACCTGCAATCACGGGGACTCGATCCTGAGCACACGATCGCCGATGCGGGAACCGGGCTGCGTGCCGGGCAAAAAATTGCCTGGCCCGATACGCCGTGTCACGGCGACGTCTTCCACATCATTGAGCAGGGCAAATCACTGGCGACGCTCTGGCATCGTGTCGCCGGCGGTGCGCGCACCGAACCCGAGCAGCTCGAAACGCGTCTGGCCAATCCCCGTCGACGTTGCGACGATAGCCTCCTCGCTGCCACGCTGGAAACGCTTCGTCGCAATGAAGCCCATGCGCACGAGCTGGCCGCCGATCTGCGCACCCTGGTTCAGTGGCTCGAACGTGACATCCTGTCACTGGCAGGGCCGGACCTCGCGACGCGTCAACTGCTGTTCGATTTCGTGGTTGCCGAACTGCGGCAACGTGAGGCCCAGGACCTCTCACGCACGGGCGCATACCGGCGTGCACTGCAGAACCAGCGCGAGGGGCTGCTCGCTTTCGCGGGCCTGCTCGACGAAAAACTCGACGCCATTGCGCAAACGCACAACGTGGCGCGCGATCTCGTGCGCGAGGTCTGCATCCTCCATCGCAAGTCCGAAACGTCGAGCGCGTTCTGGAAAGGATGGAATCGCCTGCTTAGGAACGTGCTCGAAATAACTTCCCGCTATGCGGCGTTCCGTGAGCGGATGCTGTAGTTCCACGCAGGCAAGGTTGAGTCGTACTCGATGTTCAGTGAAGCACGGACGCAACGAGTGACTGTCCGTCCGGCTTCATAGACTCCGTCAAGAATGTCAGCAGTAACTTTCAGTCCGGTTTTTGTGCAGGCTTTTTCGATCAGTTCACGAACCAGACTAACGCTGCTGAAGACTACGCCAGCACAGGCTCGCGTAATGTGTGGAAACACGCGGTGCTCGATCGGATTATGTTTCGAGCAGTATGGGGCGTAGTGGGCCACCCGGATTTCCAGTCCGAGCCGGTCTGCCAGATCTTGCAGATCCGCTTTGAAAAGCCACGAATCACTTGGGTTGCTACCTCCGCCATCGCACAGTAGCAGTAACCGTGTGGCTTGGGGATAATCGGCGCGACCCTGTTTTTCCCACCAGTGCGCTACGCTGTCGCAGGCAAACTGCGTCGTGTCACGGCTCACCCCGATGTTCACATGTGCCTTGTTCAGCCCGATGTCGTACAGCCCATGCGGGATGACCTTGCCTTCGCTGTAGCTCGGAAAATCATGGTCGAGGACTTCAAGCTGCTCGCGCGTGTAGAGCTTGCCGTCGCGATAGAAATTGCCCAGCATCTCCTTCTTCTTCGTATCGATGCTGAGGACAGGCTGGTCGTCTTCGAGATATTCCGCCTTGAGTTGCGTAATACGCTGAAATTGTACGTCGCGTTGTGCGTGGGACTTGAACGACTTCTTTTTCTGTGATTGCCGCCGGGAAAAACCGTTGCGCTTTAGCAGCTGCCGGACCGTTCGCACGCTCACCCGTTCGCCTACTTGCTGCGTCATCGCCTGTGCGATTTCGCGTGGCTTCAGATCCGTCCAGATGATGCCGTGTTGTGGATTACCCGCCGTATGCTCTCGCACCACATCTAGAAATACCGCGTTCCACTCCGGATGGTCCGTTAACCTGGATTTACGCCCCTTTTTTTCGGATCCGCTCTCCAACCGGATCCAGCTCTTCTTCCAGGTCCTTTAGCCCTTGTCTAATTGTTTTCGGGTCCATTTCAAACAGTTTCGCAATATATTCGAAACCGCCATGGCCCAGCTTGTCCGCCTCCACAGCCGCATACCGCCGTCGGTCCTTCTCCGACAAGCGCGCGTACAGCCGCTTCATCCGCGTTTCAACCTCAGCCCGGTAACCAGCCTGCATCGTTTGTCCTCCAGAGGCATCACATCTTACCCGCGTCGCTTTGCGCACGCCAGGTCCACTTCGGGAAGTTATTTCTCACTCGTTCCTAGGTAGCGTTCAGCATGGGCGATTAGCATGACCGCACCTCCGGCCACGGTTGAGCGATTTCCGACAGCAAGCCCAGGTCCACCTTGGCGTAGTGCGCTGTCGTCGTAGGAGAGCGATGTCGAAGAACCGCGCCGACCTCGGTCAGGGACGCCCCCTGACGGAGCATCGCAGTGGCAGCTGAGTGCCTCAGAACATGGGCGCCGTTGATTGGCGACTTGACCCCCGCCCTGCGAAGTGCGCTCCGCACGATGTGGGTAACAGAGGCGCGCGTCAACGCACGAAGCGGAGCCAAAACTGTCGTAAATACGACGGGTACTTGCAACGATGGCCTACCCTGTTTCAGGTAAAGCAAAATTGCGTCGCCGACCTCCTGCGTTAGAGGCAGTAACTCCTGGCGACGTCCCTTCCCGCAGACGGTGATACACCCTCGGCGCCAGTCGATGTCGGCGAGTTTGAGCTGAGCGACCTCACTGGCGCGCAGCCCGAGCCGTGCCAAGAGCAGGAGCACTGCTTTATCGCGCAACCTGTTGGGAGCGTCGGAACAAGAGTGGATCACCCGCTCGACATCGTCTGGGAGGAGAAACCGGGGAACCGCCGAGCGTTGCCAGCATGCGAAACCAGGAATGGCCTGCTCGAGGCCCTCGGGGCATCGCCCGGTGGCACTGAGAAAGCGAAGGAATGAGCGTACGGCGACAGTGATGCTCTTGGCACTTTGAATTCCGTGAGGACGCGCGCGTTTAAGGACAAAGGCGCGCAACACTTCGGCGGAATAGGTGTGTGCGTCATCGCCGAGCGCGGTGCACAGCCCCACCAGGGTCCGCTGATAGATGTCGAGCGTCGTTTCAGTCAGCCCACGATGCTGCTGCATCCACGAACGGAATTCTCCAAGCACAGGCCAAAGGTCACTGGCAGATGGCGGAGTCACAGGGGGCGGAAGCTCACCCTGCTGTTGGAGGAATCGGATGAACACCGAGGCTGCCGTCAGGGCTTGGCGATTGGCTCCGCGACTGTAGGGGACGTGCGGATTCTTCTGAAGTGCCGCCTTGCACGCCTCGAACCCAGGCAGCAGTTCTTGCGCGCTAAATCCGCTGGCGAGCATCCAATCTGCCCAGCCGGCAAGGCAGCGCAGCATCCAGTCGATCCTGCTGGCAGCGTACCCACAGTGTTGGAGCCAGTCGGCAAAACCGTCGATATGATCTGCGGCGGGGCCGGCGCGGAGTCGGCGCCGGGTAACAGGTGACTTCAAGTGTGTTTCCAGCATGATGGCCTCACTTGGTTCACAAGGGGAGCACCAGTATGTGCTGCCGATGTGCTGCGAGACCACCGACTTCGCGGTGCTGACTAATGCATTGTGAGCTTGCGGGAGTGAGGCCCGTTCAAGGCATCAGATACGCTGATCGCCTCCTTTTTTGAACCGCAATAATGCAGAGTGCTGTGCTGCCAAGATGCTAGCTATGCCACCAATTGGGCGGCGTAGCTTTGCATAACTCCGCGCTCCGCATCATCCGCATTTTGCAGTTCTCTGCAAAATGCGGAATACGAGCGGGCCAAGATCGCTGAGCGAAACCGCCGTGGCAAGCTTCACGGTGCCAAACGTGGCAACGTCAATGTGCTATCTGGGGCGCCTTACGGCTACCGCTATATCCGCAGGCAGCTCGACGGGACGCCGGCCCACTACGTCATCGAACTGCCCCAAGCCGCAACGGTAAAAGCGATGTTCCAATGGGTGGGTCTGGAGCGCCTGAGCATCGGAGAAGTGGTACGCCGGCTTGCCGAGGCCGGTACCGAGACGGCTTCAGGTAAGCCGTTCTGGGATCGTAGCGTGGTGTGGGGCATATTGCGCAATCCGGCTTACATGGGACGGGCCGCGTTCGGCAAAACGCAGGTGCGCGATCATCTGCATGTACGCGTACGTGCCCAACGCCACAGCGCTGATGTGCCCAGGAAACCGTATTCGACGATACGCGCGGATCCGCAGCAGTGGATCGAAATTCCGGTGCCGGCCATCATCAGTGAAGCGCTGTTCCATACCGTCCAGGAGCAACTTGCCGAGAACCGAAAGCGTGCACGTCAGAGACGGGATAATGCGCCGCTGCGCTTGCTGCAGGGGCTGACTGTATGCGGACAGTGCCGTTACGCCTATTACGCGAAGAAAGTCAGCAAAGCCGCAGCCAAAGGACATCAGCGGGATTACGCCTATTACCGCTGCGTAGGAACCGACGCCTATCGATTCGGCGGCGAACGCATCTGTGACAATCTGCAGGTACGAACCGACAAACTCGACGATCTTGTGTGGCAGCAAGTTGTGGAGTTGCTCAGGCAGCCAGATCGACTGAGGGGAGAATACGAACGTCGACTGGACATGTTGGAGCGAAATGAAAAGAACGGCTTCGACACCACTAGCCTGGACAAGCAGCGGCTTCAGCTTGAAAAAGGAAAGTCACGACTGATTGACAGCTACGCGGACGGTATCATCGACAAGGCCGACTTCGAGCCGAAGATGCAGCAGTTGAAGAACCGGCTTGAGCAGATTGAACAGCAGATCCTGGAATCACGGCGCCACGGAGCAGTGCAAAGCGAGCTGTTTCTGGTCATCAACCGGCTTGAGGAATTTGCAACCGCGGTCACCGAGAGGCTGGATACGATTGACCTTGAAACGAAACGCAAGATCGTTCTGGGTCTGGTCAAACGTGTCGAGATCCACAAGGATGAAATCGTCGTTGTGTTCCGCGTCGATCCGCAGCCGCCGGCTCCAAGCAGCGAAAATTCGAACGACTCAGACGAGGGACTGGAAAATATGCAACATTGTAAGCGGCGTAGCCTCGCCGTTGTTGGCGAACATCTATTTGCACTATGCGCTGGACCTATGGGCGCATCAGTGGCGACAACGACATGCTGTGGGCGATGTCATCCTTGTGCGCTATGCAGACGACAGCGTTATGGGGTTCCAGCACGAAGGGACGGCAAGGCGATTCCTGGCAGAAATGCGAGAGCGCCTTGCCAAATTCGAATTGGAGCTTCACCCGGACAAAACGCGGCTGATCCAGTTTGGACGGTTTGCGGCGAAAGACCGTCGGGCGCGTGGGCTTGGAAAACCGGAAACCTTCGATTTTCTCGGGTTCACGCATTGCTGTGGACAGTATAGTGGCGGTTTCAAGCTCGTCAGGCTGACGATCAAGAAACGGATGCGTGCAACGTTAGCAGCTATTCGCGCAACTCTGATGCGACGGCGCCATGATCCGGTTCCGGTGCAAGGACGATGGCTATGCAGAGTGCTCAGAGGGTACCTCAACTACCACGCGGTACCAGGCAACATGTGCCGCTTGGGGGATTTCTAAGCGAGGTGCACCGCGCATGGCGGCACGCACTGATGCGGCGAGGTCAGCGCCCCAGGATGCCGTGGGCTCGATTCAAACGCCTGATCAAGAAATACCTGCCCCCGTGCCGGGTTGTTCACCCGCTCCCATCGGAGCGGTTTCACGCCAAAACTTCTGGTAGGAGCCGTATGCGGTAATTCCGCACGTACGGATCTGTCCGGGGGGCGATGGGTAACCATCGTCCCTACCGGAATCAGATGTGGCGGGAAATTTACGAATAGCGGCCGACCCTCGAAATGCATCCGTGACAACGCAAAACTGCCTCGTCGCCCATCTCGACGCGGCTGGTCTCGCCCGCTTGCCAATTCCGTTGACCGCCGCCAGATCGCTTCAACCGAAACTCGCAATGGAATGAACGCGTCCCACCCGTGAACGAAAGCGAAGTAAGGTGGATCCTCACGGGCCAACGGCATCGATGTGCCCAAGTGGAAAATGCACGCATTTCCAGGCAACCGGAGGATCCACAGATGAATGCTACGCCAGTTGGAATCGACATTGCGAAGAATGTGTTTCAGGTGCACTACGTCGACGCGCAGACAGGTGAGATCGTGAACAGGCCGATCAAACGTGCTCAGTTTCTCGAGCACTTCGCGAATCGCGCGCCGTGCCTGATTGGCATGGAAGCATGCGGTAGCGCGCATCACTGGGCTCGGCAACTGACGAAGATGGGCCACGAGGTCAGACTGATGCCCGCGCAGTTCGTGAAGGCCTTCAACATCCGCAACAAGAGTGATGCGGCAGACGCGAAGGCAATCTGGCTGGCGGTACAGCAGCCGTGCAAGGCGGTGGCAATAAAGACGGAGATGCAACAGGCGGTGCTGATGATGCACCGTCAGCGAGAGCAACTGGTGAAGTTCCGCACGATGCAGATCAACGGGCTGCGCGGGATGCTGGCCGAGTTCGGCGAAGCGATGGGCAAAGGCCGCAGCGCGCTGGGCAAGGCAATTCCGGATGCGCTTACGCGCGTCGAAGAGTGTCTGCCGAAGGTCCTGATTGATACGCTACGCGAACAGAGAGGTGGCGCCGGAAATTCGGACAGTCGGATAAATGGAAGAGCTGGGGTCTGAGCCGGCCATAATGGCGGGCAGAAAGGACCTCAGAAGATGACGAAACGAAGCAGGCGAACCCACTCGGCGGGGTTGAAGGCGAAGGTAGCCCTGGCGGCCCTCAAGGGCGAAAAGACGCTGGCGGAGCTGGCCCAGCAGTACGACGTGCACCCCAGCCAGATCACAGCGTGGAAGCAGCAGTTGGTGGAGCATGCCGCGGACCTGTTCGGCGGTGGCAAGGAAAGTGGGGGCGAGCCGCCGGTGGATTTGAAGGTGCTGCACGCCAAGATCGGCCAGTTGGCGCTGGAGAACGATTTTTTGTCCGGCGCGCTCAGCAAGGCCGGCCTGCTGAGCGCAAAGCGATGATCGACCGCGAGCACGCGCTGCCGGTGAGCCGGCAGGTCAAGCTGGTGGGCATCGCCCGGTCCAGCGCGTACTACCAGCCGCAACCGGTCAGCGAGGCAGATCTGAAGCCATTTCTGGCGAGGTTCAAAGGCGCGTTACACATGAGGAGGCACCTGGAGCGCCAGGCGATAATGGTGCCCCTTTTTCATCTGCGGCATCCATGACTCAAAACACCCGATCTGGCGTGGGCAGACTGAGCGCCGACAAACGCAAAGCGATCGCACTTCAGGCCCTCGCGCGCACCGAACCAATCAGTGTGCTGGCTGAGCGTAACGGCGTGAGCCGCCCGACGGTCTACCGACAGATCGGCACGGCCAGTGCAGCGCTCGATGAAGCCTTTGATACCACGCGGGCAGCCGACGCAGATCAGGTGCTTTTCATGCTGCCGGTCACCCGCCAATGGCTCGATCAGGTCATCGTGGCGCTCACGATGGTGGGTCACGTTTCGTTTCGCGCTACCCTTGAGCTCATGCACGACCTGCTCGGCGTATCGACCAGCCTGGGCACGATTCACACCGTTCTCCAGCAGGCTGCGCAGCAGGCCATGGCCATTAACGCCGGCGTGGACCTCTCAGCCATCCGGGTCGGCCTGCACGACGAACTCTTTCAGGGTTCCCAACCCGTGCTCGCCGGTATCGATGTTGCCTCGACCTATTGCTATCTGCTCGCCACCGAAGCTCATCGCGACGGCGACACCTGGGCCATCCATCTGCTGGACCTGCAATCACGGGGACTCGATCCTGAGCACACGATCGCCGATGCGGGAACCGGGCTGCGTGCCGGGCAAAAAATTGCCTGGCCCGATACGCCGTGTCACGGCGACGTCTTCCACATCATTGAGCAGGGCAAATCACTGGCGACGCTCTGGCATCGTGTCGCCGGCGGTGCGCGCACCGAACGCGAGCAGCTCGAAACGCGTCTGGCCAATCCCCGTCGACGTTGCGACGATAGCCTCCTCGCTGCCACGCTGGAAACGCTTCGTCGCAATGAAGCCCATGCGCACGAGCTGGCCGCCGATCTGCGCACCCTGGTTCAGTGGCTCGAACGTGACATCCTGTCACTGGCAGGGCCGGACCTCGCGACGCGTCAACTGCTGTTCGATTTCGTGGTTGCCGAACTGCGGCAACGTGAGGCCCAGGACCTCTCACGCACGGGCGCATACCGGCGTGCACTGCAGAACCAGCGCGAGGGGCTGCTCGCTTTCGCGGGCCTGCTCGACGAAAAACTCGACGCCATTGCGCAAACGCACAACGTGGCGCGCGATCTCGTGCGCGAGGTCTGCATCCTCCATCGCAAGTCCGAAACGTCGAGCGCGTTCTGGAAAGGATGGAATCGCCTGCTTAGCCGCATCGGTCGCCCGTTTCACGACGTCTACGCCGCCGTATCCGCGGCGCTGCGCAGCACACCACGCAGCAGCTCGCTGGTCGAAAATCTCAACTCGCGACTGCGCGTATGCCTGACTAACCGGCGTCATCTGAAGGGCGGGCGGGTCTGGCTTGGTCTGCTGCAGTTCGTCTTCAATCATCGCCGCTTTGCCCGTAGCCGATGCCCTGAGCGCACTGGAAAGAGCCCGAGGGAATTGATGTGCGGCAAGCCTCACGATCACTGGCTTACGCTGCTCGGACTCGGCCGCCTCCAGCCTCAGCGCATCTGACATCGGCCGGGTTGTCACCGGCCTCTATTATGCATCGGAATCCTTAACATTCCTGCGTTTCACGCAGGCTGCTTAAGCTCGTCCCTGTAACGCAAAAATCGCGTGTTTTGAACCACGCCCCATTTCTTTATACAGAACGCCAACTGCTCACTCCCGAAGCGCCTGTAAAATTTGGTTCGTCAGGAAAAAGTGTGGGTTGACGAAGGCTCAGGAAGATTGCCAAGTGCATGATATAGCGCGATTTCCGTCGCCCTGAAGGTTCGGAATCCGTACGATTTTCTCATGGTGACTTTGGCCTTGTTGTTCAGGCCCTCGACGACGCCGCTGGAGAACTGCTTGCGGGCACGGAAGTAGTTGAGGATCAGCTCACGGTGGGCACGCACGGTGCGGGCGAACTTCTTCATCGGCTCGATGCGCGAGCGCATCACCTGCGTACACCACTGGTCGAGGAATTTTCCGGCCCAGTCCGGTGAGATGTAATCCCAGAGCTGCTGGAATTCCTCTTTGAGCAGCCAGGCGCGTACGGTGCGCAGGTTGTACTGCAACAAGTCACGCATGCGCAGTCGCTGTTTGTCGGTCAGGTTTTCCGGACGTTTGAGCAGGCACCAGCGGGACTTCTTGAGCACCGGCTCGTATCCGTCGCGGACCATGCGGCGGGACTCTTCAGCGCGAACCTCATCGATAGCCTTATTCATCTTCGCAACGATGTGGAAGCGGTCCAGGATGTTCAGCGCATTGGGGCAATGCAGCGCTATCATCTCAAGGTAGGGCTTCCACATATCCGAGCAGACGAACTCAACCTTCTCGCATACCTGTTCTCCGATCATGGCAAAGAACTTCGCGAAGCTTTCTTTCGTGCGCTCCTGCCCCACCCATAGTAGACGCGTGCAGCCAGCCTCGATCTGGTAGACCAGTGTGAGGTACTTGTGTCCACGACCATACTGGATCTCGTCGACACCAAAGGCACGGATCGTACCGAGTTCGCGATGGGCCAGGCCCCAGTCCACCACCCACTCCACTACGTTGAAGACTTTCTCCCAACTGGTGCGGAAGCTTTGTGCCGTCTCCTTCCACGACAGCTTGCGTGCCCACTGCGCCAGGAAGATCATGTAAGCGCGGGTGAGCGTGTGCTTGCCATTGGCCCACGGCAGGGCTTCGACCTTCACGCCACAGTCACGACAGTCGACGCGCCGCATGGTATAGAGCAGGAATACTGCAAAACCCCAGACGGGAATAAACTCGAAGCGGCGCTCCGTGAGTGAGTCGTAACCCCGCGCAGGCTGGTTGCAGCATGAGCAGACCGGCTTCGAACCCTTGCGCGGCCGAACGTCGATCTCGATGGACTGGGTTGCCTCGCACAGCCGCGCACCTTCATAGACAAAGCCGGGAAAATGATGACAAGCGTTAAGCAGACGAGTCAGCAACATGGTTAGCAAGCTCAAAACCGGCAAGGGCAAAGCTGCCATTGTCACCGAACAGCAAACGCTCACCCAGTACATTCCAGACCTGCATAACTGGCCGGCTTCGTGGCGAGTCGATGACGAAGATATCTCGACTGGAGAGGAAATCGTAGCAATACTCACGCCTTTCCTTGAGCATCTCCCAACCTTGGGATACGCACGCAAGACATTGCTTCGGCACCGCGATCACATCTGGATGCTCGGTGGCGAATGATCCGACGACGCCATGAAGATCCCGATCTCCTTACCCTCCCTGTGGCAACCCTCCTGGACAAGCTCATCGAGGAAGACGGCGGCCCTCTCATCTGGCCAGTTATCTCCGAGTCCGCACAAAATTCCTTTGATGCAACCTGTCGCAAGCTCTATCAGTACCTGAATCGGGCTTCACTCGGCTAGCCGCACATCCGCTTTCACCCACAGATTCCGCCGACGAGCCCGAGAAATAGGGCACCCTCCGTGTTCTCGAACGAAAGCCGGAGTGAGTAGCGTGGTACTGGATGCAGTGGTGGAACGCTTTATCGAACACAGCCCGATCAGTGTGATGGCGCGTCTGGGGTTGCAACGCGCCCTCGATGCGGCCTGGATCGACGAGTTGTTCGAGCAGGAGCGTGAAACGCAGTACACGCGGGAGCTATTGTTCTCGACGACGGTTGAGATCATGTCGCTGGTTGCCGTTGGCCTGCGCCCGTCGGTGCATGCGGCGGCCAAGGCCAGTCCGGCGCTGCCGGTTTCCATCACCGCGCTGTACGACAAGATCAGCCGGACCGAGCCGGGACTGGTTCGTGCCTTGGTGCAAGGTAGTGCGCGGCGGTTGGGGCCGGTTGTGCAGCCGATGTTGCGCAAGCAGCCGCCCTCGGTGGACGGCTATCGCCTGCGCATCGTGGATGGCAGCCACTTGCCGGCGAGCGAAAAGCGCCTGAAACCATTGCGTGGGTTTCGGGGCGCGGCCTTGCCAGGGCAGTCATTGGTGGTTTATGACCCGGATACGGCGATGATTGTCGATCTGGTGCCCTGTGAGGATGCGCATGCGCAGGAGCGGGCCATCATGGAAACCCTGCTCGAGTCGGCCGAGCCGGCCCAGTTGTGGATCGCCGATCGCAACTTCAGCACCCGGGCGATCCTTACCGGCTGGCAGCATCGCGGCAGCGCCTTCATTGTGCGCGAGCACGGCCGCAATCCGTGCCCCAGCGAGTTGGAGCCGGCACGCGAGGTGGGCCGAGTCGAAGCCGGCATCGTATACGAGCAGGCGGTCAGCATTCTGGATGAATCGAACACACCGCTGGTGCTGCGGCGCATCGAGTTGCATCTGGATCGTGCCACCGAGGCCGGTGACACCGTCGTTCGCTTGTTGACCAATGTCCCAGCCGCACACCTCACGGCCGACGCGGTCGCCCAGCTATACCGACGCCGCTGGAGCATCGAGAATCTGTTTCAGCGACTCGAATCGGTGCTCAATAGCGAGATTCGTTCGTTGAGTCAGCCGCGTGCGGCGCTGCTGGCCTTCGGCGTGGCGGCGCTGGCGTATAACGTGCTGAGCGTGATTGCGACGGCGGTGAGAATCCGCCATGAGTTGGATACCAGTGATATCGAGCTCTCACCGTATTACCTCGCCAGCGAAATCCGGGCAACGTATGCCGGCATGATGATCGCTGTGCCGGCCGAGGTATGGCAGGCATACGACCCACTCACGCCGGCCCAGCTTAGCCGGACGCTGCTAAAAATAGCAACGCACGTTGATGCACTTGCGTTGCGAAAACATCCGCGGGGACCCAAAGCGCCCAAGAAGAAAAGCTATGTTGCAGGCTGCGTGGCAAGACGGCATGTCTCTACCGCACGTGTCATAAAGGCCGGACGTGTCGTTTGATCACCTTGAAAGGGGTGGCCGTTAGACGGTACAACGAAGAAGAACTTGAGAGCTGGTGGGATGCCGATGACTGGCACGCGACCAGACGAGGTGGCATTGGCCGTGGGAGTGACCTGGATTTGCCCCCGTGTCCCCGGACACGGGGGCAAATCCACAGCATCGAGCCGGAACATTAACGGTCTCCACTCAGTGCTTCGATCATTGCCTTTACGAGCCCGACGTCTCGCTCGCTGCATTCGAGCTTGAGTGTATACCGTTGGGCAGCTTTGCGCTCAAGAGGGCGTTGTTGCATAAATCGAGATTGAAAACAGGGGCTCCTCGGTGATGCTGAACTCAGGCGATACGGACGGATTGCGGGCGAGCGAGCGCGACCCGATCAGCGTATCAGCCGGGATCTGATCGAGCAGGTCGGCCAACACTTCGCCATCGCCATCGCCAACGCCATGCGGTTGAGCACACCCGCACGGATGGCCACTTCGGTGGCCTGCGACCCGATTTCTCGTGCCCACAGACTGTGTCCCGTCAGCGTCTTGAGGCGGTACTGCACAGCCCTCGATTCCACCACGCGAAGGAGCGAAGCCTTGGTCCGAAAGTACACCGGGTGCAGTCTGGCGTAACGAGGCCATTGTGATATCCTTGAGAAGAGCAGTCGACGCGAATGGAAAGCCGCCAGCGGCTATCATCGGCGCTCGCTGACCGAGACCCTGATGTCGATACCATCGGAGGCGACGACGCCTACGACAGCAAGCCGTGCCACGCGGAGATTGCCGCGCGAGGTGCGCGCGCTGCAAGGCTTCGCGCAAAGCTTGCGTACCCTGGCCTTCCCAACGTTGCCAGTGCCGAACTACACGACATTGAGCCGCCGCGCGCAGAATCTGAACGTCGTGCTGCCCGTCTCGCGTACCGGCGAGCCGCTGCATCTGGTGATCGACAGCACTGGGCTGAAGCTTTACGGCGAAGGCGAGTGGAAGGTTCGCAAGCACGGTTGGTCCAAGCGACGGACCTGGCGCAAGGTCCGTCCTGGTGGGTCATCAGTGCAGCACAGATTTGGCCGGTGTTCGCGTCCATGGCGAGATGGTGGCACGAGCAAGCTCTCTTCGACCCACATCGTCACGTCTCCTCGGGCTATCAGCCCCTTGTTGTACTGTCCCCAGTTCTTGACGCGGTAGACCCCCTTGGGCTCGGCTTGCTGTCGGTTGTCCTTGCGCATCGTCCCGGAAAAAGTCCAAGACACTACGCCGCTTCGTCAGAAGTTAATCTATGGTCGCCCCCGTTTTTGCAACACCGATGTTGATGGGTGGTTGGTTTGCCTAAATCTATCCGGCGTCATTGTAAGGATTGCTCCTCGCGCCACGATGAGAATCGCGCCTGACAGCCCTAATAACAGAGGCAGCTTCGAAAGCTCGTTAACTTCCCAGGGTGTCTACCAGGCCGGTGTACCGTTCACGTCATCAAATATCAGCAGTCGCAAAACGAGATGGGTGGACTTCAGTGAAGCAGGAAGCGGGATCGGTCGCTCAGACAGGCATGGCAACCGACCCGGCATTGAATGTGGTGCCGCGGGTGGCCAGCGCCCACGCGGTACGCGCCAGCTTGTTTGCCAACGCGCAGGCAACCACGTTGGAGTGCCGTCGTGTGAGCATGGCGCGGACCCAGTCCGCGAGCCTACCGGTTTGCCGCTCGAGCCGCTGCATGTAAGCCCGTGCACACTGAACCAACAGACGCCTGATATTTTTGTTCCCGCGTTTGCTGATGCCAAGCAGGTTCGCTCGCCCTCCCGTACTGTATTGGCGGGGCACCAGCCCGATCGATGCGGCGAAGTCGCGACTACTGCCATACTGCTTGCCATCGCCCATCTCGGTGGCCAGCACGCTCGCAGTGATCGGACCGACGCCAGGAATCGTCAGCAGACGCTGGCCGAGATCGTCGTCGGCAAGCTGGTGAGTCATCTCCTTGTCGAGTTCGCCAATCTGTTCACTGAGGTACTTGAAGTGGGTATGCAGGCGTTCGAGGACCGCCACCAGCCGAGATGGCAAAGCATGCTCGGCGAGGACTGCCGGCAGACGGGTGATGACGGCCTTGCCGACCGGCAGGCTGATTCCGAATTCCAGCAGGAATCCATGTATCTGGTTACTGGTCTTGGTGCGATCGCGCACCAGCGAGTCACGCACGCGATGCAAGGCCGACAGAGTTTGCTGCGTTTCCGTTTTCGGCGTTACAAATCGCATGGCAGGACGAGACGCCGCTTCGCAGATCGCCTCGGCATCCACAAAGTCGTTCTTGTTACTCTTGACGAAAGGCCGTACGAATTGCGGCGAGATGAGTTTGGCCTGATGGCCGAATGCAGCGAGCTTGCGAGCCATATGGTGCGCGCCAGCGCAGGCCTCCATCACCACCGTGCATGTGTGAAATGTGGCAAAAAACTCGACGAGTTGCTTACGGCTCACCTTCTTGCGAAACACGGCCTTGCCGTGTCTGTCCTGACCGTGAAGGTGGAAGGAGTGCTTACCCAGATCGATTCCAACCAGCGTCGTGTCTTGCATGATGGCCTCCTCGGCAGAAAACGCCCCTAAGCGTAACCGCTCGTGGGGGATGGGGGCGACCATCTCATTACAGAGCCAGCGCTCCAGTCGTTGTGCGTAAACGTCAGCCCATCCGACCCCGGATTTATGCAACAACGCCGGTCCGATAGACATCTGGCCGCCCCTGCGCATCAAACATAACGCCCCGGAAACAGTTGCAGTGCGGACGTTATGTTCAATCAGCATTTTTACCCGCCCTATTCGGCACTTTGAGCAACGGTAATGGTTCGCACTGCCAAATTCTGTTTGTAGTCGTCGCATATTGTTGCCACGCTCCTGGCCGGCGACGGAACGATGATTGGGAAACGAAAAGATTTTGAAACAGCAAGGCGCAGAATTTTTTCTTTTGCACCTCTTGAAGACCTGTTTTTTCTCAACCGCAGAACTGCCTGCGCCCCTCACGGCGACACTATGGATGTCCGGAAATCTCTATGCGTCCGTGAAGTCCGGATTTTTACGCAGGTCATATCGCAGACCGAACGGTTCGTTGGTACACAGACATTGCTGCGCAAAACTACGTAGCATGCGAACCACCCCGCCTTTGTAGGGTATCCACTGCGTCGCGACGTCAGCAAGATTTCCAAAACTTCCGGCGCCTGCAAGCTGGAAGGTATTGCTTCGAAAATATAGAGATAAAACAAATGCTAAAGTCCGAATGGGTTGGTTTAGCTGCGACTAGCTTAGTTTTACTATCCGGTTGCGGGGGCGAAGGGGGCGACGATGCTAAGTGTTCAGACTTTAGGTATCAGGAGGATGCCCAGCAAGCCTACCGTGCCGGCGCTAAGCAGTTAGATGGGGACAAGGACGGTATCGCCTGCGAATCATTACCCCATCGTCCCAGCCAGCCGAGCCAGCCGAGTACACCCACAACTTCATACACATCGAAAACTTTCCTCACTGCTCACGGTACCTTAATCGAACTTGCTGCCCGAAGCGGGGGATATTCATTCAGCTATGCCGACGTGAATGGTGGAGCAGGTGGCGCCACAGGCCCTGTGGCTGAGAGTGCTGCCGGCGGTGGACAGGAAGTTTCGGCGGTTGGGCGTGCGGTGCGCTATTACCGAACATCGGACGGGTTCCTGTTGGCGTGGGCGCCGGCACTTGGGTCGCTTGGACCGGCACCTGGAGTAGGCGTGGAAGCGACTGGTAGTCCGGCCGCACTTTCCGACATTGCCGGCACTTACAAGGTTCTGGGTCAACGCTGTTTGAGCGATACGTCGACGTGCAACTCTGTCGCTGCAACAGCCCGAATCAGTTCCAACGGTGCTCTACGCCTGTGCATTGGCGCAGAATATTCGGACACCTGTACCCCCGGTATTTCTCGGACCTTGAGCCCTGCCAACACCATTCTGTCCACGACGAACGCATGGAGCGTCGGCAGCTCAGGTGAAAGTTTAGTAGTTTCCGCGACGCGAGGCACTATCGCATTCTCTTACCGAGACGTTCAGCTTGACACCAGCCAGCAACCGATCAGCACAGACAATTTCACGTTCTTCGGGCAGCGTGACAACTTTACAGCCAACACCGTGCCATCCGCCAGCATGCTCAGCTTTGATGTGAACGGGCAAGTGAAGGCCACGGTGCCGGATGCCAACGGTTGGGCTGTAGGAGCAAATAAACCGTTACAAGGCTTCTTTCAGGATGGCGCGGGCAATACGTACTTGCAAAGCACCACTGGACAGCTTGTGACATGGACCGTCGGCAGTGGCATGCAAATCTATAGCAAGCCGTGAGCTACTGCTGCATACGGGACGGGTAAAGAGAGGTGGCACCGTTTGTTCGGACAGGGATCCGGAGTTTTTAAGTGGAAGCGCTGGGGCAGTCAGGCTGCCGATTTGATCGCTGGCAGCGTGGCGAAGTATGCCTCATCCGGGGTCTGGTCCGCCAGACTGGAATGGGGCCGTCGTTGGTTGTACCAGGTTAGGTAGTTAGCGATAGAGCGGCGCGCATGGCTGACCGAGTCGTAGGCTTTCAGGTAGACCTCCTCGTATTTGACGCTGCGCCAAAGGCGTTCGACGAACACGTTATCGCGCCAACTGCCCTTGCCGTCCATCGACAGTTGGATGCCGCGGTCCAGCACGGCGTCTGTGAACTCCGTGGCGGTGAACTGGCTGCCCTGGTCGGTGTTGACGATCTCCGGCGCGCCGTACTTGGCAAAGGCCTCCTCGATTGCCTCGACGGCATGACAGCTCTCCAGCGTGATCGCCACCCGGTAGGCCAGCACCCGGCGGCTGGCCCAGTCCACCACTGCCGTCAGGTACACAAAGCCCCGTGCCATCGGAATGTAGGTCGTGTCCAGAGCCCACACCTGGTTGGCCCGGTCGATCTTCCGGTCGCGCAGCAGGTACGGCCAGATCTTGTGCGCCGCGTGCTTGCGGCTCGTGTTCGGCCGGCGATACAGCGCCTCAATGCCCATGCGCTTCATCAGCGTGCCCACGTGCCGGCGACCGACCTGGATGCCTTCCCGGCGCAGCAGGCGAGCCAGCATGCGAGCCCCCGCGAAGGGATGCTCCAGATGCAGTTCGTCGATGCGGCGCATCAGCTTCAGATCTGCCTCGCTGACCGGTTGCGGCTGGTAGTACGCGCTGGACCGGGCGATGCCCACCAGCTTGACCTGCCGGCTCACCGGCAGCGCGTGCTCGCGGTCGATCATCGCTTTGCGCTCAGCAGGCCGGCCTTGCTGAGCGCGCCGGACAAAAAATCGTTCTCCAGCGCCAACTGGCCGATCTTGGCGTGCAGCACCTTCAAATCCACCGGCGGCTCGCCCCCACTTTCCTTGCCACCGCCGAACAGGTCCGCGGCATGCTCCACCAACTGCTGCTTCCACGCTGTGATCTGGCTGGGGTGCACGTCGTACTGCTGGGCCAGCTCCGCCAGCGTCTTTTCGCCCTTGAGGGCCGCCAGGGCTACCTTCGCCTTCAACCCCGCCGAGTGGGTTCGCCTGCTTCGTTTCGTCATCTTCTGAGGTCCTTTCTGCCCGCCATTATGGCCGGCTCAGACCCCAGCTCTTCCATTTATCCGACTGTCCGAATTTCCGGCGCCACCTCTTTGCATGCAGAGCCCTGGCGGCATCCCCGCTGACGTTAAGGTATGCGAGGTCCGTACACTTACAGGGAGGATGATCGCAGATACGAGGGAAAAGCCGTAGCGAGAAAAGAAGCCGGGGCACTTTGCCGTGGCGAGTACCGCGCGTTCGCACCCCTCTGCACGCGCACGCATGAGAACGGCCGAAACCAAGTGCTTCGCAATGCCGCGATTCCGATACTCGCGCAGCACCGCTACTGAACAGACAACCATTACGTCAGCGTGTCTCTTCCCTCCAGCACAAGCGACAATGCGGCCATCCATCAGCGCAATATGGAACATACCGGGAAGCAACGATGCGTCGTTCGTCAACCCACATTCGTGTAGCACCGTGGTGATCGCGGGCAGGTCCGCAGTCGTGGCGGAGCGGATCTGTAAGGCTCTAATCATTACTGCTCTAAGACGAAGTGCATTCTTCGTAACACACTTACTTAGTATCCGATGTCGAGCACCACGATACCGCGACGCAGTCTTCTTGCCTACTGTACGATTTCGGCAAAACCCAAATTCAGGGTAAATCCTGAAAAGGGATACCTCTCAGGAGGTCTCGACGCCTCAGGTCTTGGCGTCTGGACTCGCATCTGCTGCCCATCGCGGCCGTAGCCGCATGATGATGACCAGCACGACCATCTGCAGAATCGGCACAGTTCGCAAGCAGAGGCTGACGAGGGGGACGCGCGCTCATTGTCGGAAGTCCTCAACTCAGGGGATCTAGCTCAAAGCCGGTAACTCACCACCGGTCGGTTTGACGACGGCAGGCTGCCCAGTTCCGAAAAACGGAGGATTTTATGCCCGCCCCCTTCAAGGTGATTAAACGACATGACAGGGGCCGGTAGAAGCCGTGCTGCGCATCCGGCCACATAGCCTCTTCCTCGGCGCTTTCGGTCCCCGGAGGCGCTGCGCGGCTGGCACATCTCAGCCATACGACCATCCAAGACCATCGGCAATGGTCCGCAACGGGCCAAGGACTAGCCGAGGCCACGGAGGTTGCTCCCCACGTTCATCCCCACTGGGGCGTCGCGAGCTTGCTCAGCTACCGCTCGCCGGCGGCAGTCCGAGGAATTTCGCCGCCTCTTGCATAGCGCTCTCAGCCAGTTCACGGGCTTCCTCGCCTCCGCCGGGCGTCATGACGCCGACCAGGGCTGCGTATACCAAGTGGATCAGGTCCACGGCACAGTGATACTGTTCGTCGCTCATATTCTTCAATCTACGTAGCTATCGAGCCCCGTTTCGTCAGTTCAGGTTTGCGCAACGTTCCTCATCCCAGTCCTGGCTTGCCGGGCTTTCGTTTTCTCTTTTGCGACCCGCTTGGCGGTATCCCTCAAATCTCCCGGCCGCATCGTGGCGTGGACTTCCATGGCCCCCAACTGTTGCTGAAGCGCTCGCACTTCAGGCGCCCATCTCGTCATGCGGGCGCGAATCGCAGGGTTCTCGGCCGCCAACGCTTTCATCCAATCAAGATTCACTGCTTGATTTCTGAGTAGCTCTAGAAAAACTTCACGCGGTTCCAACAGTGGGGCGGCCACCCGCATCGGAGGCGGGCGCGTCACCGTTGCCCGCCGGCATCTTGCGTGCTCCTTCGGGCCGCATGTGCCGGCTGGCCTGCTGGTGCGCCCACGCGGCCTCTTGCTCGGTGACCGTGCCGGCGGCGGCGCCCGTGAGATCGACCCGCGCGGCGCCCGCGGCAAGACTGGCCCAGTAGCGCTGCCCCCGGCACCAGGCGCCGAGCGCGGCGCGCAGCTGATCCTCGGTCAGGCCTAGTACGCCAGCCTGTGCGGCCAGGTCGGCCAGGATGCCGACCTTCAGCGGCAGCTTTGGCGCGGGCTTGCGCGGAAACGCCTCAGGGAAGCGCTGTTGCAGCCGGCCGATGAAGGCGCCCACGGACAATGCCGGCGCCGGCGGGCGCGGCGCGCGGGGTGGGCGTCGCGAAGGCGGGCCCATCCCGACGGTGAGGGAGGGCGCCGGAGGCGTGGCCGGCTCGGCGGCCGCCTTGGCGCTGGCCAGTTGCGCGCGCAGCGCGGCGAGTTGTTCGAAGCCCATGGCGGGGAATTCCTGACAGTGCAAACAGCCATTGTCGCCCAAAGTGCGCAGGTCTAGGTCGTCCAGGGCCGGGGCCACGACGAACTGCGGGGCGAAACGCGGTGTCTGTTCCGCGGGCCAACGCGACGCGTCCTGGCATCTACACCACCGGGGCTACGCGTTGACACCTACGGTGCCGACAGGCGCAATGTTCTCGACGGAAGGCGACAATGATGCCTTGGTCGGTGCGTGCTCGTCCCAGGTGGTTCGGGGCAAAGCTACCATCGTGTCAGAATTGTGACCACGTCGCTCACCGAATCACGCACGCTCATTTGCCAATTATCCACCGATGGCAATTCGAGACTTTACTCGACTCGGATCTCAACCGGTACCTCGTTCGCTAACGCGCATAGCCACACATTCGATTGGCGTTGACACAGATCAAGGCCGGTGCCGTTTCATTGGCCAGAATGGACCCCGCTATCCCGCGAACGCAGTAAATTCCAACGTTATCCAACTGCCGCTGATACAACCATGCAAGACAGCACGCACGGCGGGCTGACGATCAATACCTCGGGACTTTGTCGAGCCCACCTTTACCGAGCCGCCGTCGGCGAGAACATAGCCGCAGGGGCAAGCGGACTGAAATCATCGGCATTTCAATCAGATGTGCAGACAAAGAAGCGTCGATGACGGCGTCAGACTATCGCGTCGCTTGTAATATCACTGCACTCGCCGCTGGCATCAGCCTTAGTGGCCGGTGCTGGAAGAGGGTAGGTTCGTAAAATCGTGTAGCCTCAAAGGCACCTGCACGAACCCACGTCACACACGGGAGAATACCGATGAGCGAAAGCGCAGCTCTGGAAGAACCTAGGGAAAGGCTTATGTGGACGCCCCCCGGATTGCAAGCTGATTAACATGGTGGTCGACAGGTGAAGGCAGCACGCTTATGTCCGGCCCGTTTGTGCAGGCCGCTCAGCCTGCTGGCCCATATGGAATTCGCTGGCGAGGTCCTCATCTGATCATCGAGCGCTGTGGCTCACATTCCCTATCGGGTTTTCCTCGCCCCGGTCCAACCTGTTAGCCATCATGCGATCTATGCTTGCGCTCCTTGAGAAGAGGTTCGTTCGACCGATTGGCAGCAGTGCACGCGCCTGGACTATAAAGCCACGACAGGTGGCGTGTATCTGCTATCCCTTGCTAGTACCGCCCAGATGGTCCGGGCTAGTTTGTTGGCCACGGCAGCCACCACGACATTGAAAGGACGTCGCTGGAGCAATCCGTCGAGCCAGGCGGTTCGGGAGCCTTTGATGATCACCGATCTGGCGCCGTGCATGAGCAGGGTGCGTAGATAGGTGTCACCTCGCTTGCTGAGACTGAGTTGGCGGACGTGACCGCCGGTGCCGGTTTGTTTCGGTACCAGGCCTAGCCAGGCGGCGAACTCACGCCCAGAGCGAAACGTTTTGGCATCACCGATCGCAGCCACCGCGGCCGTGGCAGTGAGCAAGCCCACGCCCGGAATTTCAGCGATCTTCTGGCATTCCTGATTTTCGCGCAGTGCAACCTTGAGCCGGCGTTCCAGCGCAGCGATTTCCTTTTCGGTTGATTGCGCGCGTGCCCATTGTTCTCGTAGGCTGTCGATCAGTATGGCTGGCAAGCGATCCGCGATCTTGGCAAGCGCGCCAGAGATTCTTTCAGCAAATTCCCGATAGCCTTCTGGAAGAACTTCGCCAAACTCGTAGAGCAATCCGCGCAATGCATTTGTCTGCATGATCCGGAACTTCATCAGTTGAGCCCGCATGCGGTGTAGTGCCAGAATGGCTTGTTGGCTCTCGCTCTTGATCGCAACCATCCGAGCCTCGGGCTGCTGGATTGCGGTCCAGATCGCCCGTGCATCCGCAGCATCTGTCTTGTTGCGTAGTACAAAGGGACGAACCGACCGCGCTGAGATGAGCTTCACTTCGTGGCCGAGCTTCTGCAGTTCTCGTGCCCAATGGTGGGCGCTGCCGCAAGCTTCGATGGCAATAAGTGAACGCTCCCGCTGAGCAAAGAAGTCAGTGACCTGGCTGCGCTTCAACTTGATGCGCTCGATTTCGCCGGTGTTGGCATTCACCGCATGAAGTTGGAAGACATGCTTGGCAATATCCATGCCGATGACGGTAAGCTTCATTTTGGATCCTCCCGATCAGGGTCGTCGCAATCGACATCTCCACTTTGGCATAGGGCTGCCACGGCCGCGAGGAATCCTTGCAGCAGGTAAGTGCGCGCCCGTTGCCGGGGGGAGGCGTCCATACCATCTGATTTAATCGACGAGAGTGTCGACGTTGAGCAGCTGTGAAGCGTTGATAGACTAAGGACGACCAGCGAGCTACGCCGATGCAACAAATCAGTTTTGCTAGTGCCGAGTATCTGGGAAAGAAGCGCGTTACGCGGCGCGAGAAATTTCTGGGTGAGATGGAGCAGGTGGTGCCCTGGGCTCGATTGCTGGAGGCACTGGAGCCGTACTACCCCAAGGGCAAACGAGGGCGCCCGCCCATTGGCCTGGAACGCATGCTGCGGCTGTACTTTGTGCAGCAGTGGTATGGCTTGTCCGACGAGGCCCTTGAAGATGCCGTCAGCGACAGCGCGGCCATCCGCAATTTTGTCGGTGTTGACTTGGGACATGAGGAAGCGCCGGACGCCACCACGGTGCTCAAGTTTCGCCGCCTGCTCGAGAAGCACAAGCTTACCGCCGTGCTGTTTGAGCAGATCAACGCCCACCTGCGCGAGCGAGGCCTGATGATGCGCGAGGGCACGATGGTGGACGCCACCATCATCAATGCGCCGACTTCGACAAAGAACCGAGACAAGGCGCGTGACCCTGAAATGCATCAAACGAAGAAGCGCAATCAGTGGTACCACGGCATGAAGGCGCATGTGGGTGCCGATGCTGAATCGGGCTTGGTGCACAGCACTCACTACACCGCGGCCAACGAGTCTGACGTGGCGCACACCCATGAGGTGCTGCACGGGCAAGAGGATGACGTCATTCTTGATGCGGGCTACACCGGCGTGCACAGGCGCGACGAGATCTTGAAGGCGCAAGCAGAGGGCGCCATCAAGGCGGATGTTCGGTGGTCGGTGGCTATGAAGCGCTCCAGGCTCAAGGGCATGACCGAAGGGCCGCTGAAGCAATTGACGCAGGCCTTGGAGAAGGTCAAGGCGCAAATTCGTGCCCGGGTTGAACATCCGTTTCATGTGGTGAAGAATCTGTTCAAGCACAAGAAGGCTCGCTACAGGGGATTGGCCAAAAACGGTGCGCAGTGCGACACCTTGTTTGCGCTGGCCAATCTGGTGATTGCAAAGAAAGCGTTGCTGCAATCAATGGACAATTCCGTCTGCAAGGCGGCATAAGGCGTGAAACCCGGGGCAAAAGCCCCAAAAAATGAAAATTTCCAACTGGCAAGCCGTCAAATCTGCTGTTGGTTGACAAAAAAAATCGGCATCACACTGGCAACGCTGCGCGCTGACGCTTTGTTCAGCGATTCCCTAGATCGATGATCCGCGCCGTGACCAAAGCGTATGCGTCCTGTTTGATCGTTGCCTTCGCCCTGCTTCCGGCCTATCTCATTGCGTACCTCTTCTACTTTCAGGACCCCGCCCTGAAGTTTGAGAACCATCCCTTCCACGAAATTGCGATTGCCGCCGCCACTATTGAAGGGCTGTTCATCACGTATGTCACCTGGCGTTGCTACCAGTCGTCTGGGGAACCGCTGCTACGCTGGCTGACCTTGGGGTTTCTTGGCTTCGTCCTGATCTACGCGCTGCATGGGGCGTTTACCGGCATGGCGCATCACAATATCTGGCTGTTCCTGCTGTATGGCCCGGCTTCGCGCCTTGTGATGGCGGTGCTGCTGTTTGTCGGGCTGCTCTCGTTTGACAAAAAGCCTGACGACGCCAAGGAAAGGAAAAAAACGTCGCGCTGGTGGGGCTGGATAGGGGTTTTCCTACTCATTGATATTGCAGTGGCGGCGATCGCCTACTCGCCCTTCGCGGGGCACCCTGGCGTTCGCCTCTCGCTGGAAGGTGGTGCTTTATTGTTCTCCACCTTGAACGTCACGGCAATGGTGATGCGCCGCATCCGTTCACCCCTGATGCTGATCTTTGGCATCTCCGTAGCCGCGTTCGCCCTGTCCTCCGTTGCATTTATGCTCGGGCGTCCTTGGAACCATATGTGGTGGCTGGCGCATGCTATTTTTGCCGGAGGCTTCTTTCTCCTGAGCTACGGCGTTGTCCAGGCGTTTCACACAACCCGTTCGTTTGCGACCATTTACAGTCAGGAAGAGTGGATGGCCCGTCTGGCGGCGGCCATGGGGCGCACCGAAAGTGCGCTTCAGGCGCTGAAACGGACCAACCAGAAGCTCGAACACCTCGCTGCGACCGACCCCTTGACCGGCGCAGCCAACCGCCGCACCTTCATGCAACGCATCGAAGCCGAGATTACGCGCGCGAAGCGGGAAGGCGAGGCGTTTTCTCTGTTGGCGCTTGATTTGGACAACTTCAAAGTGGTCAATGACCACTATGGGCATCAGGTGGGCGATGAAGTATTGCAAGATTTTGTGCGGCGATGTTTCGACGCAATCCGTCCTTATGACGGCGTCGCACGCGTCGGTGGTGAGGAATTTATGGTTCTGCTGCCGAGATCGGCGCGAGAATTGGCTTCTTCCATCGGTGAACGCCTGAGAACGGCGATAGAAAGCTCCGTGTTTGAGAGCTCCGCTGGTCGCAAAGTTCCGATGACCGTCAGCATCGGTGTCGCAGAATTCGGGCGCGATGGATATACGATAGACACCATCCTGCGGGCGGCCGATGAGCGCCTATACAAGGCGAAGGAAGAAGGCCGCAACCGCGTGGTGGCCGCTTAGTCGGACACGCAACATCCGGTGAACCGCTGCACAGAAGCGGGGCGATTCAGTCGGAGCCCGAAGCTTTCCAGGCAATCCCTACGACGGCCACACCCTGCACGCGCAGCTTGAGCAAACCAACATCCTGCTGCAGGACCTGCCCGGTGCTCCCCGGCCGCATATGGCCATCGTCGACCTCGGCTACCGCGGCGTGGACGCCTGCCCAAACTGCCTTGCCCGCTTGACGTCGTCGCTGTGGAGATAGATCGACGTGGTCGAAATCGACGCATGGCGCAAGTTATCGCGCACGGCGCTCAGCTCGACGCCCTTGGCCAGCGCGTGCGTTGCATGGGTATGCCGCATCCAATGCGGCGTGGCACGGCGGAGCTTCTCGGTCAGCGGTGGGTGGTCGCTGGCCAAGCTGTCTGCGGCCAACCGGAAAAATCGGCGCATGACCTCCCAAAGCCGTAGCGCCGTGATGCCGGTCTCGCTTCCGTCCACGCTACCGACCAGTGGCGTGGACGGCTCCCAGCGGGCGCGGCTGATCGGTAAGCCGCGCTCCTGCAGATAGGCTATTTCTGCCCATCCCCCGAGAACTGAAAATCTTCCGCCAGCCCTTGTCAGACATGGCTTCGCAGGGTGTGTATGGCCCCTGACCAAGATTTTCGATCATGCACATATTTGCATGATCGAAAGAACTACTTGCACTTCGGCTCCGACAGTGGCGGCGAACGCGGCGCCGCTATCTATTCGCTGGTGGCCTCAGCCAAGCTGAACGGTCTCGACCCCGAGGCCTACCTGCGACACGTCATTGCTCGCATCCCCGACCACCCCGTCAATCGCGTCAGCGAACTGCTGCCATGGGCCATGGCTGAGCAGATCCGCTCGAACACCGCCTGAAAGTAACCTCCTCGTCAAGAACGCTGACCGTCGGACGGTTACGCTCTTTCTCTGGGCAGGCCTGCCGGGCTCCTTGAGCACCTGTACCATTGTCTCGTTACCGTACACGACGTCGGCTTCCAGCAGATGGTCGCGCAGCAGGTTGATGATTGGCTGCACCGCTTGGCCTACCCGCACCACGCTTGCAGCCAGGGTGCCGCGAGAGAGATCCCCGCCGAAGCGATGCAGCAGCGCTGCCTGGCGGTACAGCGGCAGGCCACCTGATACTTCGAGGTGATGCACCAGGCCAGCGCTGATTCGATAAGCAGTCCCTTGGGAATAATGCGCGCGGGTGCCGGCGTCGTCTTGATGCCGCCGTCGCAACATGGACAGGCGTACTTGACCCGCTGGTGCTGGATCACGCGGCGTTGAAGCCGCTTTGTGGCAAGGCACCACACCCTTTGCAGGTGTCTCGATTGGCCGCGAATCCATAACCTGCTGGACAACCGGCACGAATGCCGACAACGCACCTTGCGGCTGCGCTGAAGCTCGGTACTCCCGAATCCATTTGCGCAACTGATTAGCGTTGTGCCGGCCTTGAGCGGCCGTGCCCGAAACCGATGCTCCCGATTGAAGACAGAACTCAATCAGACGCCGCTTGGCCGCTGGCTCGTAGTCGCGCTTCCCATTGGGACGGACTCGCACCGCCTGCAGCGGAAATAGGTCAATCTCCTCTTGGATCATGTTTGCGTCCGCAAAGTCTTTGCGGACGCAAGCCTGCCAACGTTCAGCCTTCAATACCAGACGTCGTCAATTGAGCGCTTACACTCCACGATCGCTCTGCTACGCGCGGTCGCGGAGGGCATTCGAGTGTCTAAAGTTGAGTATCTCTTTACCGCCAGCGAATAGGATTCGCGAACATCATAACTGGAAGGATTACGGGAGCATTTCGACCGAAGAATCTTGTTCAGCCGCCGCAACCTAGCGGCGCGGCCACAATGGCTGAAAGTGGCCGGGTGTATGAAGGATATGCACAAGCCGGCCTTGCTGACCAACAACCGGATGCACTGTGAGCTGCCCGCTCGCATTGACCGCAATGGCCTGGATGCGTATGCCAAGGCTGCGCGCGAGCCCCCACCCGGCCTCGTACATGTCGATGTCGCCATCCCTATCGGCCAGGCCCCCACGAAATAGCTCGCCCCGCAACCACTGCGCCTGTGCCTGGAGTTCGCTCGTCTGCTCCGTTGCCATCGCAGGCTCTCGCCTTATGTTGCGGCTGAGCTGAAGAGCTGTGTCTAGCAGGCAATTATTCTGCAGCCCGCTGGCCATCCCCATCTCAGCGTTTGATTGCGCCAGAAACTGTTCAAGACTGATGAGCAGGGGCCCCGAATTGAATTCGCCCAAGGATGGGGGAACGGGCACCTGAGCCGGCGAGGCACCCGCCAGGGGGGGTCGTGCAGGCCGCTCAGCACGTCCGGTGCGCGCAGGGGGGCGGGGGCCCCAGTTGCTGCGAACAGCATGGCCAGGATCGGGGGCCGGGTGTGTCACGGCAGGCGCGCTCCGCGTGGCACCGTGCGGCCCGTAGGGTTGCCCGGTGTCCAGGTCGGAGCTGCGTGCTTGATCCGCGGCTGCGCCGCGATACGGCTGGTTCATCGGGCCGCCAGGCCTCTCGTCGGCAATGGATGGTTCCGCATAGAGATCGAAGGACAGGATCATCTCGATGCCCTGCGGGGGCGCCACGCGGGCTGCCGCGTCGCGCAGGTCCTGCTCCAGCGTCCCGCGCGGCACCGCATCAGGCGACAGTTGGCGCAGCCTTTCGTAGGTCCGGTGACTCTTCTCCTTGGCCTTCAGGCTATCACGGGTGTGGAACTGGATTTCCCAGTCGGCGTCTTCGCCCTCAACGCGGGTGCGCACGTTCACATTCAGGCCAGCATAGCCGGTGCCCTCCCGGGTAAAGCTGTTGTTCACGCGCATGACCGTCATGCCGGCCCTTTGCAGACTGGTCAGGATCCTCCGGGCGTCCATGGCAAATCTCTCTGCACCGAGGATCACCTCATAGCGCAGACCATCGCGTACCCGCCTGGCGGCCTCCTGCGGTGTTTGCAGGCCCTGCTCGCGCTGTATCCGGGCAAGCTTCTCTTCAATGCTTTTCTTCTTCTTAAAGATAAACCTGCGCCAGCCGCCACCGTCCATGTCCGCGCGCAACTTCGCGCCGTGGTGCTCCAGCGCCTGCTGCAGCACAGGCCAGACCGCACCCTCGAGACGTTCAGCCTGGCTTCTGATCTGCTGGGCCAGTTGCGCAAGGGGGGCAGGCACGCGCGGCGTGGCTGACGCCTGGGGCCGCGGCTGCACCTTCAATACCGTTTCCGGCTCCCAGTCCACGATATCTTCCACCCCCGCAGGAACGGGTAATGCACGGAAGGCCTCGCGCGCTGGCCCGAGCAACTTCCAGATCTCGTCGCCGGAGGCGCCATCGAATCCACGTCGTTGCGCCTGCTTGTACAGGTCGTGGTACTTCTCCTTGCATCTGAACGTTTGCTCTGTATGAAACTGGATTTCCCATGCGATGCCGTTTGGCTCCTTCAGCGTGACGCTCACCGCCTGGAAAGGGCTGCGGCCCCGCAGGAAGTGATTCGTGCGCCGGATCAGAGTATGCGCCTTCGCGAGCTGCGCCATGATCTGGCGATAGTCCCCCATAAACGTATCCGCGGGCAGCACCACACTGTAGCGCAGCGCATCGTTGACCAGCGCGCTGGCCTGGGCCAGGGTCCGGGGCGGCACTCCACCAATCAGCCGGGCCAGCTTGTCCTGCAGCGAGCGCGGCGACTTCAGCCTGTTCTTCTGTTCGCCCGCCAGACCCGCCCGCGCGTGTCCGGGCTCACTGCACCCGTTCACGATGTCCTGCAGCCTCATCGTGATCCCCGGCTCGGCCAAACGGGCCCGTTCATTGAGCGCCAGCGCCTCTTGCTCAAGCGCCTCCCGGGAAACCTCCTGCGCCCGTTCGGCCGGCGTAGCCGGTACGCTGAGCAGCTCCGCCTGCTGCAGCGCCCGGACGGCGTCCTGCATGACACCCGCTGCCATCGTTGGCATCTGCCGCAGCGCAGCGTCTGCCCACTGTGGATCGAAGCGCCCGTGCCGTATTTCCGCCAACGTCGGCTTGCTGTACGGTACCCGACGCAGACGGTCGGGATACCGGCGTTCAGCCATTTCGCAACTCTCGATCACGCTTGTAAAGAGATCGGTGCCCGTGTCCGACTTCAGCGCGTCGGTGCCCACCTTTATGGCTATCGTAAACAGGTTGCGCATGGACAGCTCCGGCTCGCCCGGCACCAGCCCCGGCTGCCCCTCGGGGAACGCCGTACGCGACAGACGGCACACCGGGTAGTTGTCCAGCACCGCGTGCACACGCCCGGCCGTGTCGTCTGCCTGCTCATAGGCGCTCGCAAGTGCGGGGAACCCCTGCGCCAGCGCGGACGGAAGCTGCGGTGCCTGGACGCTGTCCCTGCCCAGCTGCATACACAGCTCATACAGCAGTTTCGCCGCCTCGCACGCTTGCGGCTCATGGGCTCGGTCAATCGCCTCATGCGCCTGCACCTGCAACTGCTGCAGCGCTGGTGCATCCTTGTCCCCCTGCAGCCGCCTGCGCAGTCCGTTGCGCAAATCACGCGCCACGCCGTCGTAGGTGCCGAACATCATGTTTCGCGCCATGGCCTCGCGCAGCTCATCTGGCTGCGCGAGAAAGCGCATGGCGAGCGTGGCGGCTTTACCCAGCAACGCGCCCCCCCGCTGCTCGGCCATAATTTCGCGCGCCCGTCCCGCCTGGTAGCGGCCCCGTTCATCGATGGCCGGATGCGCAGTCTTGGGCGGCTTGAACGAGCGCTCCTCGCCCCGTCGCGCCTGGCGCGACTGCATGACGCGACCGATGTGGCCCACGAGAGCCGGATAGCCCGCATAGACGAACGCATCGTCCCCGTCCGTGTCCATGCTCCGCTTGCGCAGCTCCGCAATCGGGATTGCCCCAAGCCGCCCAGGCAGCAGCACGTCCTTGACCCGCAGGCTGCCCGTGCTGAACATCTGCTGCGGCAGCGTGTCGCGCTCGCGCCGGCTCTTCCAGCGCGACAGCGTCTTCAGGTCCTCCCGCGAACAGGCCAGATGCAGCCCCTGGTGGTCCGGATCCGGCGACCAGTAGCCCGGCGGCGGGATGATCAGCATGCCCTTGCTGTGCAACATGTCGGCGCCCGTGCCCGAATCCTCATCGAATCCCGTATAGCTGTACTGGATGGCGAAGCACTGGTCCAGAAACTGGGCCGTCACGTCCTCCTGATCGGGCGTAACGACCTGCGCGGCCGCAATGGGCAACAGGTTCTCCTTATCGTACGGCGGTTTGCCCACCAGCACATCGCCCTGCAACTGCGCAAAGCCCGGCAGCGGAATCGTCGGCAGATACAGCCTGTCGTCAGCCGAGGGGACCGCGCGGATGCGCCGCCCCTGGTAGCCGCCGCTGACGGCCAGTTGGTACAGCGTCAGGCAGTCCACCGCCTGCGATGCGTGCCGGTCCACCCCGTTCAGCCTGCGCTGCATCACCTCGCGCGCTTCGTCAAGCGCCGCCTCATCCCGCGGGAAATGCATCAGGGCCTGCGGTGGCAGCGTGTTAAATCCCGGCTGCTGCCCATCCACCAGCTTTTGCTGTGCCTCGTCGCCCCGTGCCTCCCTGACTGCCTCCCATGCCTCGATATGTTCGCGCACCACCGGAATGCGCATCGCCACGTCCCATCTCAGAAACCCGCAGCCGTCATTTGGACAGAGCGCGATGCGCTCGTGGTGTGGCCCTTGAAGCCTGAAGGGGTGCTGCGGCCCGGGCACGTCCTCAAACCAGCCCAGCCGCAACGTGCCCTCCACCACATGGTCAGGTGGCACCATCTCCATGAGCGCGCGTTGCATGCGCGACCAGTCCTCGCGCTGCGGCGCCAGCTTCTGCGCCAGTTCCATGAAGGCGCTGCCTGGGGCACTGTCGGCATACCGCACTGCCGGCAGCACCGAAGCAGACGCGCTGCGGCCGGCGGCGATGTCCCGGGCTGACTTCCGCCGCCCCCGTGTCAGGCGGCTGCCGCCAAACATGTCGAAGCGCCAAGGCTCGTCTTTGTACTGGAACGTGCGCGCGAGCATGAAGGCGCTTAACTCCCCAGGCAGCCGCACCTCGACCAGCGGCTGACCGGTCAGACGTGAATAAAACGAATACGCAGGCTCCGCCCCGTCGGACGACGCGGCGGGCTCCAGCTCCCGTCCCCGCAAGTCGACCGTGACATGCGTGGTGTCGCCCCCACTCGGTTCGGGTGGTACGACGTTTCCCACCGCTGTGCGCAGGCTCTCGTGGCGCGCTGCCAGATCGAACCGGCGAGGAGGGTAACGCGTCGTGAGGGCCTCCAGATGCGCCGCGCTGGCCAGCCGCAGATCCAGCGCGTCCAGGATCGCATCATCCGCCTCGATCTGCGCAATCAAGTTCCAGCTCTTTTCCTGCAGATCCGTCTCGATGAGCGGGCGCGTCCTGTCCAGCGTCTGTCGCACCCACTGCTTCAGAGTCTCCTGGTGCGTCTTCACCGACTCGCGTTCGCCGCTGATGTAGCGCGGCTTCCACTGGTGGGCCACCACGCTGTATGCCTTGAGCACCTGATACAGTGACAGGGCCGGACAGCGCGTGCCGCATGCTTCGTCGCCGTCCTTCAGGCGCAGCCCGGCACGGGTGCCTGCCCCCCCCGGGCTTGGCGCAGATACGCGTCGATCTTGTGTTCTACGACTGGCTTCAGCGCGTCGAACGTCTGCAGGGCGCGCACCCGGTGGCGCGGCAACTCCGGGCTGCGCGCCAGCGGCAGCAGCCCCATGCACAGGGTGCCCACACTTTCCAGCGGTTCTTCGCGCAGCCGTCCTTCTTGACACAGCGTCATGACACGCTCCAGCGCCGGCGTTGCGAGCAGCCGCAGCGCGTCGTGCATCCGCAGCTGGGCGAAAGCCTTGAGCAGCATACCCACGTGGCGGCCCTCGGCGCTGTCGAAGCGTTCCGGGTACAGCTCCAGGTGCACCGCTACCCCCATCAGTACATCGCGTGCGAGAACGGCGTTCCCGTCTTCGTCCCGGCCGAGCCGCGCCAGCGCGTTGGCAATCTGGCCGGTCTGGCCGAATTCGAACGTGCTCCACTCGAGCGGAGCCGAGCCCAGGCGTGCCGCCAGACACCACGCCGCTTCATGCAGGCCGCTTTCTTGCGGCCATCGGGACAGTGCGTGGAGGGTGCTGGCCACGGCCTGCGCGCCCATCGACTGGCGCAGCCGCGCATCGCCCTCAGCCTCCGAGGTCAGACGATCGGCAAGCGCCAGCGCCGCGGCGCTTGCCTCGTCCGCGTCCGGCCACTTCGAAAACGCGTTCAGGGCGTTGGCCACTGCCTGCCCGTCCATCGACTGGCACAGCTGGGGTTCCGAGCTAACGCGCTCGGCCAGCCGCAGCGCGGCGTCGCGGGCCTCGTCTTCGCCCGGCCACTTCGAGAGCGCATTGAGCGCGTTGGCCACGGCCCGCGCCTCCATCGACTGGCACAGCTGGGGTTCCGAGCTAACGCGCTCGGCCAGCCGCAGCGCGGCGTCGCGGGCCTCGTCTTCGCCCGGCCACTTCGAGAGCGCATTGAGCGCGTTGGCCACGTTCTGCCCGTCCATCGACTGGCACAGCTGGGGTTCCGAGCTAACGCGCTCGGCCAGCCGTAGCGCGGCGTCGCGGGCCTTGGCCTGGTCCGGCCACTTCGAGAGCGCATTGAGCGCGGTGGTCACCTCCCGCGCCTCCATCGACTCGCGCAGCCGCGCATCGCCCTCAGCCTCCGAGGTCAGACGATCGGCAAGCGCCAGCGCCGCGGCGCTTGCCTCGTCCGCGTCCGGCCACTTCGAAAACGCGTTCAGGGCGTTGGACACATGTTTCGCCTCCATCGACTGGCACAGCTGGGGTTCCGAGCTAACGCGCTCGGCCAGCCGCAGCGCGGCGTCGCGGGCCTTGGCCTGGTCCGGCCACTTCGAGAGCGCATTGAGCGCGTTGGCCACGTTCTGCCCGTCCATCGACTGGCACAGCTGGGGTTCCGATGTGAGGCGCCGGGCCAGGCACCGTACCGCCTCGCTGACCCGATGCGACGCCGGCCACTTTGAGAATGCATTGAGCGCGTTGGCAACATGCTGCCCGTCCATCCGCTGGCGCAGCTTTGCGTCCGATGCCACGCGTCCGGCCAGCGGCAGCGCCGCCTGACGCGCATCGGCTTCGTCAGGCCACTTCGAGAGAGCGTTGACCGTGATGGCCACCCCCAGCGCATTCATCGACTCGCGCAGCGGCGCGTCTGCCGCAACGCGCCTGGCCAGCTCCAGTGCGTTCTCCCTGACCCTGCCATCGTCCGACCACTTGCTCAGGGCATTGAGCAGATTTGACATATCCTGTGCGTTCAGCCCCGGGATCAGACCACGCAATCGAAGATGCCTGACAAGACCGGACACCGCATCGCAGCACGCCGGGCGCTCCGGCGCCTTGGACAGCGCATTGCACAGCATGGCGGCTTGCCGTCCGTTCAGCCTGTGCAGCGCGCCCGGCCTCAGCAGTTCGGTCGCGATGCTTCGCAGCGCTAGCCGGCAGATCTCGCTGTCGGCATGCTTGCTAAGCTTGTTGGCGAAATGCACGTAGCTTGCAGCCGGCGCGCCCCGGCACCAGTCGGTGTCCACAAGATAGTGCGCCGCCAGTTCAACCGCCTCGCGAACGTCGTTGGCCCGCGCAGGCGGTATGTTCCTGACCTTGTTCCTGACCTGCAGTTTCTGCAAATACCAGTTCAGGAAGTGCAGGTTGTCGCCGGCATAGTCTGGGCGCAGAAAGACCAGTGCCTGCCCGTAGCCGTTGCGCTGTGCCAGCACGTTCTCCCTTGCCATCCGGATGGCAAGTTCAGGGAAATCGGCATCCTTCGCGTTGCCGGAAAGCACTTGCTGCTGCGCATACCGTTGGTTCCTGAGCTGCCGGCCGAATTCGTGTTCAGGATACGTCAGGAATCTCCCCAGATTCCGGCTGCGGCGCTGTGGTTCGCTCGGCTCGATGCGCATCCTCGAGTGGTGCCTTTCATCCAGCGCTTCAATCGCATCGCGGGCCGGTCGCTTGCGCGATGGCGCCGCCGCGGCGATCTGATACCTCTCCATCCCGCTTGCAGCAAGGGTTGACCGCAGCTGCTGGTCCGACAGGTTGCGCGTGCTGGGCGGCCACGACGACTGGGCCCTGCGGGGTGCATCGTCCGCTGCTCGGTCTGACACAGGCCTCCCGCTACTCGGCAAAGCGCGCAACGGATGTCCGGCAGTATCCTCGTCCCCCTGTGGCCGTGAAGCGAATGCCCTTTGCCGTTGAGGTCCGGAATAAGGCTGCATCCTGCGCTGCTGGCGACGCGCTGCCAGGCCTTCCCGCCGCGGCAACGCGTCAAGGACCGTGTCTGTCCTCCGGGACGCAGGTTCGGGCCGCGAAGTCGGGGACTGTCCGGGTGCAGCCTCGTCAATCTTCTGATCGCCACCAGCGTCCGGACTCGCCGGGCTGCCAATTCTCATAGCTATGCCCCTTCTCCAGTAGTTACCTGGCAGGCTGTTAAAATAGCTCCGGCCGTTGTCATCGGATCGGGCGGGTAGACCGTTGAAACAAGCGGCTATGTCGGGATAGTGGAATCAGGACGAGTAAGCCCCAGCTCAACAGCCATTACGGGTGGAAGGGATAAATCCGCAATCTTGAGGAAGCAAGGCGGGCGCATCTCAAGCTGGCGGTGCCGAATCAAGAGCAGGAGAGGGACACGCCCACCTGGATATCGCACGGGCGTGTTTGGTATCTTGCCAGCGCCATACTGAGGGCGTCGCGACGACGCTGCAAGATGCCATCGGTGGACGTCGTTTTGGCACGCAGGCAAGAAGGTGTCCTGATTCTCGATAACCTGAGGGTGAATCACAGCAAGCCGTCACCTCGCGTGCACCGGCTCGCACCGAACTGCAACTTCAAGGCTTTGTCGTGGGTCTGCACAGTGTTCAGAGACAGCCGAGCGTATTCGATGTTACTTTCAGCATCATTCGGTGAAAAATTCGACCGCTTTACCAGTGCCTCGACGGCGCTGTACAGGCACTTCTCTTGTCGTGTTATGTTGCAACAACTCAGCAAGGCGTGCGCTTGCTCTGCCGTGCCCGGGGTCTGGCAGGGTCGCCAGTATAGGGGTCTTCCTCCAAATGAAAGTTGTTCCCAACGCCGATCGTTCGCACCACCGCCGGCTGGTCAGCGTCGGCAAACATGGCAAACTCCTTCGCCATCTCTCGATCAGATGACAAGTAGTGGTGTTCGCCCGAAGCAGTCACACCAGAGCTACTGAAATTCATCAGGAAATTTGCGCTTCCGCCATCTGTGGCTCCACTCCCTTTACGCTCGTTCACGAAGCCATTTCTGCGAAGAGATGACACGTGTTCGCGCTTGGTTCCATGCCAAAGAACGCTCTCCTGATAGACCCGTTTGGCAAATGGCACCAGACCATTCAAGGGGCGTTGTTGCATAAATCGAGATTGAAAACAGGGGCTCCTCGGTGACGCTGAACTCAGGCTATACGGACGGATTGCGGGCGAGCGAGCGCGACCATGCGGTTGAGCACGCCCGCACGGATAGCCACTTCGGTGGCCTGCGACCCGATTTCGCGTGCCCACAGACTGTGTCCCGTCAGCGTCTTGAGGCGGTACATCAGGGTCTCGGCCAGCGAGCGCCGGTGATAGCCGCTGGCGGCTTTCCAATCGCGTCGACTGCTCTTCTCGATGACATCGATGGCCTCGTTACGCCAGGCTGCGCCCGGCGTACTTTCGGACCAAGGCTTCGCTCCATCGCGTGGTGGAATCGAGGGCTGTGCACCTCGCGCAGCAATCTCCGCGTGGCACGGCTTGCTGTCGTAAGCGCCATCACCTCCGATGGTATCGATCGGTGTATCAACCGGGATCTGATCGAGCAGGTCGGCCAACACTTCGCCATCGCCAACGTCCTGGTGGGTCATCAGTGCAGCACAGATTTGGCCGGTGTTCGCGTCCATGGCGAGATGGACCTTGCGCCAAGTCCGGCGCTTGGACCAACCGTGCTTGCGAACCTTCCACTCGCCTTCGCCGTAAAGCTTCAGCCCAGTGCTGTCGATCACCAGATGCAGCGGCTCGCCGCTACGCGAGGCGGGCAGCACGACGTTCAGATTCTGCGCGCGGCGGCTCAATGTCGTGTAGTTCGGCACTGGCAACGTTGGGAAAGCCAGGGTGCGCAAGCTCTGCGCGAAGCCTTGCAGCGCGCGCAGCGGCAGGTGGAACACCTGCTTGAGACTGAGCAGACCCTGGATCAGCGCATCCGTATAGACGAGCGGGTGGCCACGCTTGGGCGACTGGGCTTTAGCCGGTGGCACGAGCAAGCTCTCTTCGACCCACATCGTCACGTCTCCTCGGGCTATCAGCCCCTTGTTGTACTGCGCCCAGTTCTTGACGCGGTAGACCCCCTTGGGCTCGGCTTGCTGTCGGTTGTCCTTGCGCATCGTCCCGGAAAAAGTCCAAGACACTACGCCGCTTCGTCAGAAGTTAACAGAGCCAGCGCTCCAGTCGTTGTGCGTAAACGTCAGCCCATCCGACCCCGGATTTATGCAACAACGCCATTCAAGGTCTCATTTGAATATGGTGGTCGCGAAGATCCAGGCTTAGCTCTTTTCGCCTCAACGTCCGACTCATACCCATCGGAACCATAGTCGCTTGAAGCTCGCGCTCCACCACGCTTAAAAATGCAGCCGCCCATGACAATTGAATACCGGTAGTGAATTTCCTCGACTGTACGGACCTACAGCGTCAACGTCGCTCGATCACCGCGAAAAAATGTGCACTGACGCGAAACGGATCAATGCCGTTTCATGCGGGAATGCGACGGTTCGGATGCACAACGGTGCTGAAACGGCACGTCGATCCTACGGTTCAATGTGTAAAAGCCGCGCCGCATCCCGAGCTGGTTGTGATGTGATGGACGACGGTTCTGTCGCGATAAGGAATTACTCATGGGTCGGTAAGTTAGTCGACAAGTTTGGAACTTCATGGGCCCTGCATCGGCACGGATCGTGCATGAAGCGAGACGGACGGGCATTTGATCATCAGACGCTGGAGGCGATTCGCCTCATGGCGATTGAGCGGGTTCGTGAAGGCGAGCGGCCGGCAGACGTGATTGCCTCCTACGGATTCAATCGCACCACGATCTATAAATGGATAAACGGGCGAGGTTCAAAGGCGCGTTACACATGAGGAGGCACCTGGAGCGCCAGGCGATAATGGTGCCCCTTTTTCATCTGCGGCATCCATGACTCAAAACACCCGATCTGGCGTGGGCAGACTGAGCGCCGACAAACGCAAAGCGATCGCACTTCAGGCCCTCGCGCGCACCGAACCAATCAGTGTGCTGGCTGAGCGTAACGGCGTGAGCCGCCCGACGGTCTACCGACAGATCGGCACGGCCAGTGCAGCGCTCGATGAAGCCTTTGATACCACGCGGGCAGCCGACGCAGATCAGGTGCTTTTCATGCTGCCGGTCACCCGCCAATGGCTCGATCAGGTCATCGTGGCGCTCACGATGGTGGGTCACGTTTCGTTTCGCGCTACCCTTGAGCTCATGCACGACCTGCTCGGCGTATCGACCAGCCTGGGCACGATTCACACCGTTCTCCAGCAGGCTGCGCAGCAGGCCATGGCCATTAACGCCGGCGTGGACCTCTCAGCCATCCGGGTCGGCCTGCACGACGAACTCTTTCAGGGTTCCCAACCCGTGCTCGCCGGTATCGATGTTGCCTCGACCTATTGCTATCTGCTCGCCACCGAAGCTCATCGCGACGGCGACACCTGGGCCATCCATCTGCTGGACCTGCAATCACGGGGACTCGATCCTGAGCACACGATCGCCGATGCGGGAACCGGGCTGCGTGCCGGGCAAAAAATTGCCTGGCCCGATACGCCGTGTCACGGCGACGTCTTCCACATCATTGAGCAGGGCAAATCACTGGCGACGCTCTGGCATCGTGTCGCCGGCGGTGCGCGCACCGAACCCGAGCGGCTCGAAACGCGTCTGGCCAATCCCCGTCGACGTTGCGACGATAGCCTCCTCGCTGCCACGCTGGAAACGCTTCGTCGCAATGAAGCCCATGCGCACGAGCTGGCCGCCGATCTGCGCACCCTGGTTCAGTGGCTCGAACGTGACATCCTGTCACTGGCAGGGCCGGACCTCGCGACGCGTCAACTGCTGTTCGATTTCGTGGTTGCCGAACTGCGGCAACGTGAGGCCCAGGACCTCTCACGCACGGGCGCATACCGGCGTGCACTGCAGAACCAGCGCGACGGGCTGCTCGCTTTCGCGGGCCTGCTCGACGAAAAACTCGACGCCATTGCGCAAACGCACAACGTGGCGCGCGATCTCGTGCGCGAGGTCTTCATCCTCCATCGCAAGTCCGAAACGTCGAGCGCGTTCTGGAAAGGATGGAATCGCCTGCTTAGCCGCATCGGTCGCCCGTTTCACGACGTCTACGCCGCCGTATCCGCGGCGCTGCGCAGCACACCACGCAGCAGCTCGCTGGTCGAAAATCTCAACTCGCGACTGCGCGTATGCCTGACTAACCGGCGTCATCTGAAGGGCGGGCGGGTCTGGCTTGGTCTGCTGCAGTTCGTCTTCAATCATCGCCGCTTTGCCCGTAGCCGATGCCCTGAGCGCACTGGAAAGAGCCCGAGGGAATTGATGAGCGGCAAGCCTCACGATCACTGGCTTACGCTGCTCGGACTCGGCCGCCTCCAGCCTCAGCGCATCTGACATCGGCCGGGTTGTCACCGGCCTCTATTATGCATCGGAATCCTTAACATTCCTGCGTTTCACGCAGGCTGCTTAAGCTCGTCCCTGTAACGCAAAAATCGCGTGTTTTGAACCACGCCGCCGGGCCCCGCGCCTGATCAGCTCCTCGAGCCCAAGCCCGATTTCCGATAGACCGACTGCTTCTTTACATTTATCGGCTCGTCGGCGGAATCTGTGGGTGAAAGCGGATGTGCGGCTAGCCGAGTGAAGCCCGATTCAGGTACTGATAGAGCTTGCGACAGGTTGCATCAAAGGAATTTTGTGCGGACTCGGAGATAACTGGCCAGATGAGAGGGCCGCCGTCTTCCTCGATGAGCTTGTCCAGGAGGGTTGCCACAGGGAGGGTAAGGAGATCGGGATCTTCATGGCGTCGTCGGATCATTTCGCCACCGAGCATCCAGATGTGATCGCGGTGCCGAAGCAATGTCTTGCGTGCGTATCCCAAGGTTGGGAGATGCTCAAGGAAAGGCGTGAGTATTGCTACGATTTCCTCTCCAGTCGAGATATCTTCGTCATCGACTCGCCACGAAGCCGGCCAGTTATGCAGGTCTGGAATGTACTGGGTGAGCGTTTGCTGTTCGGTGACAATGGCAGCTTTGCCCTTGCCGGTTTTGAGCTTGCTAACCATGTTGCTGACTCGTCTGCTTAACGCTTGTCATCATTTTCCCGGCTTTGTCTATGAAGGTGCGCGGCTGTGCGAGGCAACCCAGTCCATCGAGATCGACGTTCGGCCGCGCAAGGGTTCGAAGCCGGTCTGCTCATGCTGCAACCAGCCTGCGCGGGGTTACGACTCACTCACGGAGCGCCGCTTCGAGTTTATTCCCGTCTGGGGTTTTGCAGTATTCCTGCTCTATACCATGCGGCGCGTCGACTGTCGTGACTGTGGCGTGAAGGTCGAAGCCCTGCCGTGGGCCAATGGCAAGCACACGCTCACCCGCGCTTACATGATCTTCCTGGCGCAGTGGGCACGCAAGCTGTCGTGGAAGGAGACGGCACAAAGCTTCCGCACCAGTTGGGAGAAAGTCTTCAACGCAGTGGAGTGGGTGGTGGACTGGGGCCTGGCCCATCGCGAACTCGGTACGATCCGTGCCTTTGGTGTCGACGAGATCCAGTATGGTCGTGGACACAAGTACCTCACACTGGTCTACCAGATCGAGGCTGGCTGCACGCGTCTACTATGGGTGGGGCAGGAGCGCACGAAAGAAAGCTTCGCGAAGTTCTTTGCCATGATCGGAGAACAGGTATGCGAGAAGGTTGAGTTCGTCTGCTCGGATATGTGGAAGCCCTACCTTTGAGATGATAGCGCTGCATTGCCCCAATGCGCTGAACATCCTGGACCGCTTCCACATCGTTGCGAAGATGAATAAGGCTATCGATGAGGTTCGCGCTGAAGAGTCCCGCCGCATGGTCCGCGACGGATACGAGCCGGTGCTCAAGAAGTCCCGCTGGTGCCTGCTCAAACGTCCGGAAAACCTGACCGACAAACAGCGACTGCGCATGCGTGACTTGTTGCAGTACAACCTGCGCACCGTACGCGCCTGGCTGCTCAAAGAGGAATCCAGCAGCTCTGGGATTACATCTCACCGGACTGGGCCGGAAAATTCCTCGACCAGTGGTGTACGCAGGTGATGCGCTCGCGCATCGAGCCGATGAAGAAGTTCGCCCGCACCGTGCGTGCCCACCGTGAGCTGATCCTCAACTACTTCCGTGCCCGCAAGCAGTTCTCCAGCGGCGTCGTCGAGGGCCTGAACAACAAGGCCAAAGTCACCATGAGAAAATCGTACGGATTCCGAACCTTCAGGGCGACGGAAATCGCGCTATATCATGCACTTGGCAATCTTCCTGAGCCTTCGTCAACCCACACTTTTTCCTGACGAACCCATTTATCCTTGCTCATGGTGGAGTTTTCTTGTGTGCTGGTTTCCGATCTCGACAATCAGATTCTCAGCGGAAAGCTCCACCGCCCTCTACTCCGCGCCTCAAATTCCCCGCCCGTACACCACTTTCGACTTTAGCTCCGCGAGCCGTCGCATTCCCGCATGAAACGGCATTGATCCGCTTCGCGTCAGCGCACATTTTTTCGCAGTGATCGAGCGACGTTGACGCTGTAGGTCCGTACAGTCGAGGAAATTCACTACCGGTATTCAATTGTCATGGGCGGCTGCATTTTTAAGCGTGGTGGAGCGCGAGCTTCAAGCGACTATGGTTCCGATGGGTATGAGTCGGACGTTGAGGCGAAAAGAGCTAAGCCTGGATCTTCGCGATCACCATATTCAAATGAGACCTTGAATGGTCTGGTGCCATTTGCCAAACGGGTCTATCAGGAGAGCGTTCTTTGGCATGGAACCAAGCGCGAACACGTGTCATCTCTTCGCAGAAATGGCTTCGTGAACGAGCGTAAAGGGAGTGGAGCCACAGATGGCGGAAGCGCAAATTTCCTGATGAATTTCAGTAGCTCTGGTGTGACTGCTTCGGGCGAACACCACTACTTGTCATCTGATCGAGAGATGGCGAAGGAGTTTGCCATGTTTGCCGACGCTGACCAGCCGGCGGTGGTGCGAACGATCGGCGTTGGGAACAACTTTCATTTGGAGGAAGACCCCTATACTGGCGACCCTGCCAGACCCCGGGCACGGCAGAGCAAGCGCACGCCTTGCTGAGTTGTTGCAACATAACACGACAAGAGAAGTGCCTGTACAGCGCCGTCGAGGCACTGGTAAAGCGGTCGAATTTTTCACCGAATGATGCTGAAAGTAACATCGAATACGCTCGGCTGTCTCTGAACACTGTGCAGACCCACGACAAAGCCTTGAAGTTGCAGTTCGGTGCGAGCCGGTGCATGCGAGGTGACGGCTTGCTGTGATTCACCCTCAGGTTATCGAGAATCAGGACACCTTCTTGCCTGCGTGCCAAAACGACGTCCACCGATGGCATCTTGCAGCGTCGTCGCGACGCCCTCAGTATGACGCTGGCAAGATGCCAAACACTCCAATGCGATATCCCAACTGTGCTTGTCCATCTCCGCTCTTGATCGACACCGCCAGCATGAGATGCGCCCGTCTTGTTTCCTCAAGAGTCCGGATTGTCCCCCGTAATGGCTGTTGAGTTGGGGCTTACTCGTCCTGATTCCACTATCCCGACATAGCCGCTTGTTTCAACGGTCTACCCGCCCGATCCGATGACAACGGCCGGAGCTATTTTAACAGCCTGCCAGGTAACTACTGGAGAAGGGGCATAGCTATGAGAATTGGCAGCCCGGCGAGTCCGGACGCTGGTGGCGATCAGAAGATTGACGAGGCTGCACCCGGACAGTCCCCGACTTCGCGGCCCGAACCTGCGTCCCGGAGGACAGACACGGTCCTTGACGCGTTGCCGCGGCGGGAAGGCCTGGCAGCGCGTCGCCAGCAGCGCAGGATGCCGCCTTATTCCGGACCTCAACGGCAAAGGGCATTCGCTTCACGGCTACAGGGGGACGAGGATACTGCCGGACATCCGTTGCGCGCTTTGCCGAGTAGCGGGAGGCCTGTGTCAGACCGAGCAGCGGACGATGCACCCCGCAGGGCCCAGTCGTCGTGGCCGCCCAGCACGCGCAACCTGCCGGACCAGCAGCTGCGGTCAACCCTTGCTGCAAGCGGGATGGAGAGGTATCAGATCGCCGCGGCGGCGCCATCGCGCAAGGGACCGGCCCGCGATGCGATTGAAGCGCTGGATGAAAGGCACCACTCGAGGATGCGCATCGAGCCGAGCGAACCACAGCGCCGCAGCCGGAATCTGGGGAGAGTCCTGACGTATCCTGAACACGAGTTCGGCCGGCAGCTCAGGAACCAACGGTATGCGCAGCAGCAAGTGCTTTCCGGCAACGCGAAGGATGCCGATTTCCCTGAACTTGCCATCCGGATGGCAAGGGAGAACGTGCTGGCACAGCGCAACGGCTACGGGCAGGCACTGGTCTTTCTGCGCCCAGACTATGCCGGCGACAACCTGCACTTCCTGGACTTGTATTTGCAGAAACTGCAGGTCAGGAACAAGGTCAGGAACATACCGCCTGCGCGGGCCAACGACGTTCGCGAGGCGGTTGAACTGGCGGCGCACTATCTTGTGGACACCGACTGGTGCCGGGGCGCGCCGGCTGCAAGCTACGTGCATTTCGCCAACAAGCTTAGCAAGCATGCCGACAGCGAGATCTGCCGGCTAGCGCTGCGAAGCATCGCGACCGAACTGCTGAGGCCGGGCGCGCTGCACAGGCTGAACGGACGGCAAGCCGCCATGCTGTGCAATGCGCTGTCCAAGGCGCCGGAGCGCCCGGCGTGCTGCGATGCGGTGTCCGGTCTTGTCAGGCATCTTCGATTGCGTGGTCTGATCCCGACGCTGAACGCACAGGATATGTCAAATCTGCTCAATGCCCTGAGCAAGTGGTCGGACGATGGCAGGGTCAGGGAGAACGCACTGGAGCTGGCCAGGCACGTTGCGGCAGACGCGCCGCTGCGCGAGTCGATGAATGCGCTGGGGGTGGCCATCACGGTCAACGCTCTCTCGAAGTGGCCTGACGAAGCCGATGCGCGTCAGGCGGCGCTGCGGCTGGCCGAACGCGTGACATCGGACGCAAAGCTGCGCCAGCGGATGGACGGGCAGCATGTTGCCAACGCGCTCAATGCATTCTCAAAGTGGCCGGCGTCGCATCGGGTCAGCGAGGCGGTACGGTGCCTGGCCCGGCGCCTCACATCGGAACCCCAGCTGTGCCAGTCGATGGACGGGCAGAACGTGGCCACCGCGCTCAATGCGCTCTCGAAGTGGCCGGACCAGGCCAAGGCCCGCGACGCCGCGCTGCGGCTGGCCGAGCGCGTTAGCTCGGAACCCCAGCTGTGCCAGTCGATGGAGGCGCAGGCAGTGGCCAACGCCCTGCACGCGTTATCGAAGTGGCCGGGCGAGGTCGAGGCCCGCGACGCGGCGCTGCGGCTGGCCGGTCGCCTCGCATCGGACCCGCGGCTGCGCCAGTCGATGGATGCGCTGGCCGTGGCCAATGCCCTGAACGCGCTTTCGAAGTGGCCGGGCGAAGACGAGGCCAGCGCCGCGGCGCTGGCGCTTGCCGATCGTCTGACCTCGGAGGCTGAGGGCGATGCGCGGCTGCGCGAGTCGATGGATGCGCGGGAGGTGACCAACGCGCTCAATGCGCTTTCGAAGTGGCCGGACAAGGAAGAGGCTCGTGAGGCGGCGCTGCGGCTGGCCGAGCGCGTTAGCTCGGAACCCCAGCTGTGCCAGTCGATGGAGGCGTGGGCCGTGGCCACCGCGCTCAATGCGCTCTCGAAGTGGCCGGAGGAAGACAAGGCCCGCGACGCCGCGCTGCGGCTGGCCGAGCGCGTTAGCTCGGAACCCAAGCTGTGCCAGTCGATGGATGCGTGGGCCGTGGCCAACGCGCTCAATGCGCTCTCGAAGTGGCCGGACCAGGCCAAGGCCCGCGACGCCGCGCTGCGGCTGGCCGAGCGCGTTAGCTCGGAACCCAAGCTGTGCCAGTCGATGGAGGCGCAGGCAGTGGCCAACGCCCTGAACGCGTTTTCGAAGTGGCCGGACGCGGACGAGGCAAGCGCCGCGGCGCTGGCGCTTGCCGATCGTCTGACCTCGGAGGCTGAGGGCGATGCTCGGCTGCGCGAGTCGATGGATGCGCGGGAGGTGACCAACGCGCTCAATGCGCTTTCGAAGTGGCCGGACAAGGAAGAGGCTCGTGAGGCGGCGCTGCGGCTGGCCGAGCGCGTTAGCTCGGAACCCAAGCTGTGCCAGTCGATGGAGGCGAAACATGTGGCCAATGCCCTGAACGCGCTCTCGAAGTGGCCGGACAAGGAAGAGGCTCGTAAGGCGGCGCTGCGGCTGGCCGAGCGCGTTAGCTCGGAACCCAAGCTGTGCCAGTCGATGGAGGCGAAACATGTGTCCAACGCCCTGAACGCTTTTTCGAAGTGGCCGGACGCGGACGAGGCCCGCGACGCGGCGCTGGCGCTTGCCGATCGTCTGACCTCGGAGGCTGAGGGCGATGCGCGGCTGCGCGAGTCGATGGAGGCGCGGGAGGTGACCACCGCGCTCAATGCGCTTTCGAAGTGGCCGGACAAGGAAGAGGCTCGTGAGGCGGCGCTGCGGCTGGCCGGGCGCGTTAGCTCGGAACCCCAGCTGTGCCAGTCGATGGACGCGCGGGCCGTGGCCAACGCGCTCAATGCGCTCTCGAAGTGGCCGGGCGAAGACGAGGCCCGCGACGCCGCGCTGCGGCTGGCCGAGCGCGTTAGCTCGGAACCCCAGCTGTGCCAGTCGATGGAGGCGCGGGCCGTGGCCAACGCGCTCAATGCGCTCTCGAAGTGGCCGGGCGAAGACGAGGCCCGCGACGCCGCGCTGCGGCTGGCCGAGCGCGTTAGCTCGGAACCCCAGCTGTGCCAGTCGATGGACGCGCAGGCAGTGGCCAACGCCCTGAACGCGTTTTCGAAGTGGCCGGACGCGGACGAGGCAAGCGCCGCGGCGCTGGCGCTTGCCGATCGTCTGACCTCGGAGGCTGAGGGCGATGCGCGGCTGCGCGAGTCGATGGATGCGCGGGAGGTGACCAACGCGCTCAATGCGCTTTCAAAGTGGCCGGACAAGGAAGAGGCTCGTGAGGCGGCGCTGCGGCTGGCCGAGCGCGTTAGCTCGGAACCCCAGCTGTGCCAGTCGATGGAGGCGAAACATGTGGCCAATGCCCTGAACGCGCTCTCGAAGTGGCCGGGCGAAGACGAGGCCCGCGACGCCGCGCTGCGGCTGGCCGAGCGCGTTAGCTCGGAACCCCAGCTGTGCCAGTCGATGGAGGCGCAGGCCGTGGCCACCGCGCTCAATGCGCTCTCGAAGTGGCCGGGCGAAGACGAGGCAAGCGCCGCGGCGCTGGCGCTTGCCGATCGTCTGACCTCGGAGGCTGAGGGCGATGCGCGGCTGCGCCAGTCGATGGATGCGCGGGAGGTGGCCACCGCGCTCAATGCGCTTTCGAAGTGGCCGGACCAGGCCAAGGCCCGCGACGCCGCGCTGCGGCTGGCCGGGCGCGTTAGCTCGGAACCCCAGCTGTGCCAGTCGATGGAGGCGCGGGCCGTGGCCACCGCGCTCAATGCGCTTTCGAAGTGGCCGGACCAGGCCAAGGCCCGCGACGCCGCGCTGCGGCTGGCCGAGCGCGTTAGCTCGGAACCCCAGCTGTGCCAGTCGATGGAGGCGCAGGCAGTGGCCAACGCCCTGAACGCGTTTTCGAAGTGGCCGGACGCGGACGAGGCAAGCGCCGCGGCGCTGGCGCTTGCCGATCGTCTGACCTCGGAGGCTGAGGGCAATGCGCGGCTGCGCGAGTCGATGGATGCGCGGGAGGTGACCAACGCGCTCAATGCGCTTTCGAAGTGGCCGGACAAGGAAGAGGCTCGTAAGGCGGTGCTGCGGCTGGCCGAGCGCGTTAGCTCGGAACCCCAGCTGTGCCAGTCGATGGAGGCGAAACATGTGTCCAACGCCCTGAACGCGCTTTCGAAGTGGCCGGACGCGGACGAGGCAAGCGCCGCGGCGCTGGCGCTTGCCGATCGTCTGACCTCGGAGGCTGAGGGCGATGCGCGGCTGCGCCAGTCGATGGGCGCGCAGGCCGTGGCCAGCACCCTCCACGCACTGTCCCGATGGCCGCAAGGAAGCGGCCTGCATGAAGCGGCGTGGTGTCTGGCGGCACGCCTGGGCTCGGCTCCGCTCGAGTGGAGCACGTTCGAATTCGGCCAGACCGGCCAGATTGCCAACGCGCTGGCGCGGCTCGGCCGGGACGAAGACGGGAACGCCGTTCTCGCACGCGATGTACTGATGGGGGTAGCGGTGCACCTGGAGTTGTATCCGGAACGCTTCGACAGCGCCGAGGGCCGCCACGTGGGTATGCTGCTCAAGGCTTTCGCCCAGCTGCGGATGCACGACGCGCTGCGGCCGCTCGCAACGCCGGCGCTGGAGCGTGTCATGACGCTGTGTCAAGAAGGACGGCTGCGCGAAGAACCGCTGGAAAGTGTGGGCACCCTGTGCATGGGGCTGCTGCCGCTGGCGCGCAGCCCGCAGTTGCCGCGCCACCGGGTGCGCGCCCTGCAGACGTTCGACGCGCTGAAGCCAGTCGTAGAACACAAGATCGACGCGTATCTGCGCCAAGCCCCGGGCGGGGCAGGCGCTCGTGCCGGGCTGCGCCTGAAGGAGGGTGACGAAGCATGCGGTACGCGCTGTCCGGCCCTGTCACTGTATCAGGTGCTCAAGGCATACAGCGTGGTGGCCCACCAGTGGAAGCCGCGCTACATCAGCGGCGAACGCGAGTCGGTGAAGACGCACCAGGAGACTCTGAAGCAGTGGGTGCGACAGACGCTGGACAGGACGCGCCCGCTCATCGAGACGGATCTGCAGGAAAAGAGCTGGAACTTGATTGCGCAGATCGAGGCGGATGATGCGATCCTGGACGCGCTGGATCTGCGGCTGGCCAGCGCGGCGCATCTGGAGGCCCTCACGACGCGTTACCCTCCTCGCCGGTTCGATCTGGCAGCGCGCCACGAGAGCCTGCGCACAGCGGTGGGAAACGTCGTACCACCCGAACCGAGTGGGGGCGACACCACGCATGTCACGGTCGACTTGCGGGGACGGGAGCTGGAGCCCGCCGCGTCGTCCGACGGGGCGGAGCCTGCGTATTCGTTTTATTCACGCCTGACCGGTCAGCCGCTGGTCGAGGTGCGGCTGCCTGGGGAGTTAAGCGCCTTCATGCTCGCGCGCACGTTCCAGTACAAAGACGAGCCTTGGCGCTTCGACATGTTTGGCGGCAGCCGCCTGACACGGGGGCGGCGGAAGTCAGCCCGGGACATCGCCGCCGGCCGCAGCGCGTCTGCTTCGGTGCTGCCGGCAGTGCGGTATGCCGACAGTGCCCCAGGCAGCGCCTTCATGGAACTGGCGCAGAAGCTGGCGCCGCAGCGCGAGGACTGGTCGCGCATGCAACGCGCGCTCATGGAGATGGTGCCACCTGACCATGTGGTGGAGGGCACGTTGCGGCTGGGCTGGTTTGAGGACGTGGCCGGGCCGCAGCACCCCTTCAGGCTTCAAGGGCCACACCACGAGCGCATCGCGCTCTGTCCAAATGACGGCTGCGGGTTTCTGAGATGGGACGTGGCGATGCGCATTCCGGTGGTGCGCGAACATATCGAGGCATGGGAGGCAGTCAGGGAGGCACGGGGCGACGAGGCACAGCAAAAGCTGGTGGATGGGCAGCAGCCGGGATTTAACACGCTGCCACCGCAGGCCCTGATGCATTTCCCGCGGGATGAGGCGGCGCTTGACGAAGCGCGCGAGGTGATGCAGCGCAGGCTGAACGGGGTGGACCGGCACGCATCGCAGGCGGTGGACTGCCTGACGCTGTACCAACTGGCCGTCAGCGGCGGCTACCAGGGGCGGCGCATCCGCGCGGTCCCCTCGGCTGACGACAGGCTGTATCTGCCGACGATTCCGCTGCCGGGCTTTGCGCAGTTGCAGGGCGATGTGCTGGTGGGCAAACCGCCGTACGATAAGGAGAACCTGTTGCCCATTGCGGCCGCGCAGGTCGTTACGCCCGATCAGGAGGACGTGACGGCCCAGTTTCTGGACCAGTGCTTCGCCATCCAGTACAGCTATACGGGATTCGATGAGGATTCGGGCACGGGCGCCGACATGTTGCACAGCAAGGGCATGCTGATCATCCCGCCGCCGGGCTACTGGTCGCCGGATCCGGACCACCAGGGGCTGCACCTGGCCTGTTCGCGGGAGGACCTGAAGACGCTGTCGCGCTGGAAGAGCCGGCGCGAGCGCGACACGCTGCCGCAGCAGATGTTCAGCACGGGCAGCCTGCGAGTCAAGGACGTGCTGCTGCCTGGGCGGCTTGGGGCAATCCCGATTGCGGAGCTGCGCAAGCGGAGCATGGACACGGACGGGGACGATGCGTTCGTCTATGCGGGCTATCCGGCTCTCGTGGGCCACATCGGTCGCGTCATGCAGTCGCGCCAGGCGCGACGGGGCGAGGAGCGCTCGTTCAAGCCGCCCAAGACTGCGCATCCGGCCATCGATGAACGGGGCCGCTACCAGGCGGGACGGGCGCGCGAAATTATGGCCGAGCAGCGGGGGGCGCGTTGCTGGGTAAAGCCGCCACGCTCGCCATGCGCTTTCTCGCGCAGCCCGATGAGCTGCGCGAGGCCATGGCGCGAAACATGATGTTCGGCACCTACGACGGCGTGGCGCGTGATTTGCGCAACGGACTGCGCAGGCGGCTGCAGGGGGACAAGGATGCACCAGCGCTGCAGCAGTTGCAGGTGCAGGCGCATGAGGCGATTGACCGAGCCCATGAGCCGCAAGCGTGCGAGGCGGCGAAACTGCTGTATGAGCTGTGTATGCAGCTGGGCAGGGACAGCGTCCAGGCACCGCAGCTTCCGTCCGCGCTGGCGCAGGGGTTCCCCGCACTTGCGAGCGCCTATGAGCAGGCAGACGACACGGCCGGGCGTGTGCACGCGGTGCTGGACAACTACCCGGTGTGCCGTCTGTCGCGTACGGCGTTCCCCGAGGGGCAGCCGGGGCTGGTGCCGGGCGAGCCGGAGCTGTCCATGCGCAACCTGTTTACGATAGCCATAAAGGTGGGCACCGACGCGCTGAAGTCGGACACGGGCACCGATCTCTTTACAAGCGTGATCGAGAGTTGCGAAATGGCTGAACGCCGGTATCCCGACCGTCTGCGTCGGGTACCGTACAGCAAGCCGACGTTGGCGGAAATACGGCACGGGCGCTTCGATCCACAGTGGGCAGACGCTGCGCTGCGGCAGATGCCAACGATGGCAGCGGGTGTCATGCAGGACGCCGTCCGGGCGCTGCAGCAGGCGGAGCTGCTCAGCGTACCGGCTACGCCGGCCGAACGGGCGCAGGAGGTTTCCCGGGAGGCGCTTGAGCAAGAGGCGCTGGCGCTCAATGAACGCGCCCGTTTGGCCGAGCCGGGGATCACGATGAGGCTGCAGGACATCGTGAACGGGTGCAGTGCCGGACACGCGCGGGCGGGTCTGGCGGGCGAACAGAAGAACAGGCTGAAGTCGCCGCGCTCGCTGCAGGACAAGCTGGCCCGGCTGATTGGTGGAGTGCCGCCCCGGACCCTGGCCCAGGCCAGCGCGCTGGTCAACGATGCGCTGCGCTACAGTGTGGTGCTGCCCGCGGATACGTTTATGGGGGACTATCGCCAGATCATGGCGCAGCTCGCGAAGGCGCATACTCTGATCCGGCGCACGAATCATTTCCTGCGGGGCCGCAGCCCTTTCCAGGCGGTGAGCGTCACGCTGAAGGAGCCAAACGGCATCGCATGGGAAATCCAGTTTCATACAGAGCAAACGTTCAGATGCAAGGAGAAGTACCACGACCTGTACAAGCAGGCGCAACGACGTGGATTCGATGGCGCCTCCGGCGACGAGATCTGGAAGTTGCTCGGGCCAGCGCGCGAGGCCTTCCGTGCATTACCCGTTCCTGCGGGGGTGGAAGATATCGTGGACTGGGAGCCGGAAACGGTATTGAAGGTGCAGCCGCGGCCCCAGGCGTCAGCCACGCCGCGCGTGCCTGCCCCCCTTGCGCAACTGGCCCAGCAGATCAGAAGCCAGGCTGAACGTCTCGAGGGTGCGGTCTGGCCTGTGCTGCAGCAGGCGCTGGAGCACCACGGCGCGAAGTTGCGCGCGGACATGGACGGTGGCGGCTGGCGCAGGTTTATCTTTAAGAAGAAGAAAAGCATTGAAGAGAAGCTTGCCCGGATACAGCGCGAGCAGGGCCTGCAAACACCGCAGGAGGCCGCCAGGCGGGTACGCGATGGTCTGCGCTATGAGGTGATCCTCGGTGCAGAGAGATTTGCCATGGACGCCCGGAGGATCCTGACCAGTCTGCAAAGGGCCGGCATGACGGTCATGCGCGTGAACAACAGCTTTACCCGGGAGGGCACCGGCTATGCTGGCCTGAATGTGAACGTGCGCACCCGCGTTGAGGGCGAAGACGCCGACTGGGAAATCCAGTTCCACACCCGTGATAGCCTGAAGGCCAAGGAGAAGGGTCACCGGACCTACGAAAGGCTGCGCCAACTGTCGCCTGATGCGGTGCCGCGCGGGACGCTGGAGCAGGACCTGCGCGACGCGGCAGCCCGCGTGGCGCCCCCGCAGGGCATCGAGATGATCCTGTCCTTCGATCTCTATGCGGAACCATCCATTGCCGACGAGAGGCCTGGCGGCCCGATGAACCAGCCGTATCGCGGCGCAGCCGCGGATCAAGCACGCAGCTCCGACCTGGACACCGGGCAACCCTACGGGCCGCACGGTGCCACGCGGAGCGCGCCTGCCGTGACACACCCGGCCCCCGATCCTGGCCATGCTGTTCGCAGCAACTGGGGCCCCCGCCCCCTGCGCGCACCGGACGTGCTGAGCGGCCTGCACGACCCCCCCTGGCGGGTGCCTCGCCGGCTCAGGTGCCCGTTCCCCCATCCTTGGGCGAATTCAATTCGGGGCCCCTGCTCATCAGTCTTGAACAGTTTCTGGCGCAATCAAACGCTGAGATGGGGATGGCCAGCGGGCTGCAGAATAATTGCCTGCTAGACACAGCTCTTCAGCTCAGCCGCAACATAAGGCGAGAGCCTGCGATGGCAACGGAGCAGACGAGCGAACTCCAGGCACAGGCGCAGTGGTTGCGGGGCGAGCTATTTCGTGGGGGCCTGGCCGATAGGGATGGCGACATCGACATGTACGAGGCCGGGTGGGGGCTCGCGCGCAGCCTTGGCATACGCATCCAGGCCATTGCGGTCAATGCGAGCGGGCAGCTCACAGTGCATCCGGTCGTTGGTCAGCAAGGCCGACTTGTGCATATCCTTCATACACCCAGCCACTTTCAGCCATTGTGGCCGCGCCGCTAGTGTAGCGTTTTGTTCTTGATGGAACTTATATGAATTCGGCGTCTCCAATGCCCACACTGCGACACAGCGTGGAGAGAGTGAGTGCGAGTTGCCCCCGAGATCATGTTGACCGACGAGGAGCGAACCAATTTGACGAGGCTGGTTCGGTCGAAGCTCACGAGCGTGAGGCTGGCGCAGCGCGCGCGCATTGTGCTGCTGGCCGCCAACGGAATGCAGAACAAGGACATCGCCGAGCAGTTGGGAGTCGGACGCGTGCAGGTCTCGCGTTGGCGTGAGCGGTATGCGCAATCGGGGCTGGCCGGTATCGAACGCGACTTGCCGCGCGGTGCGCCGCCGGTGAAGGTGGACACGGTGCAACTGGTGGAGTTGACCACTCAAACCAAGCCCGTTGCGGCCACGCACTGGAGCACGCGCAAGATGGCCGCCGAGTTGGGCGTGAGCGCCAGCACCGTCATGCGCCATTGGCACGCCCACGGGTTGAAGCCGCACATCGTGCGCGGCTTCAAGGTGTCGCGCGATCCGAAGTTCAGCGGGTAAGAGAGCAGCGTTACCGCTGCTCCCTCCCCAAAGAACCGCACGAGCGACTTTCACCGCATACGGCTCAGGCACGGCCAAAGTATCACCGTCGATACCGGTCTTGCCGGACTGCGCAAGCCCTTCGCAAACGTCATATCGTTGATTCATCCCATTGCTGAGACGAGGGCGCTGAGCTGCAGCAAGGCAGCCTCTTCCAAGCCTCCCTCCGTCGAACCTCAAATACTGGCCTGCGACAGCCACACCTCGCGGAAGTCTGCGCCCTTTCGGGCCAGGGCAAAGTTTGAACCCCTATGCACGCCATTACAGCATGCCATTCGCTTTCTCCGCGTTCTCTTACCCGCTTCCCCAAAAGCTTCCCTCGCGGGTCGCCTGCCGCCGACTCGATACGCTGAATCAGTGGCGAGGAATCGGGCTTACCACGTTCCCGCTCCTGCCGACCCGATGTGTTGGGCCTGTCCGGTTAGCGCCTGTCTCTCCCCCGGTAGCGCCGATGACGACGTGTCCATTTGACCCAGATGAACAACCGGCTACATACCTTTTGGTCTGGGCCTAGCAGCCGCTTTGGCCCATTCTTGGTTACGGGGTTTATCAACAGTTCACATCTGTTGCGCATGCGGAACTTGCCTGGCACCCACACCGCCTTGCGGCTGGCAGTGTCGACCATCCCATCACCGGAATGATCCATCGGTCGATAGGCACGTTGTCTCCAGAGCTTCATACCCTCCCGTTACCAGGAACGCATGTCCAGATAGGCAACTGCTGGTCGTACAGCAGGTCACGACACCGCACAGGCAACTCCAGGGCGGCGCGTGACAAGGCAGAAACGAACTTTACCGCCCACTACTTACCGCTTAACGCGCGGTTGACGGCGACACGTGTCGCACGGGTCTGACCAAGATAAGGCCGATTTCCTATCATAAGCCTTCCAGTTATATATATTCGAATCTATAGATCTGATTGTTATAAAAGACTGAGCCCTCTATCGAGCGACTCTTCCGCTACACTGGCCGGCCCATTGGAGATCTCAGTCCGGCATGGCCACCGTCGAACGTACCGCCTATCCGCGCTTTCCCAGGGTCTTTTCGACGGGGGAATTGCAGGCCTGCTATACGCCCGACATCGAAGAACTGGAGTGGGGGCGACGAAACGCGCGGGGGCAGTCCTCGCGGCTGGGCCTGCTGGTCCTGCTGAAGGTCTTTCAGCAGATGCGCCACTTCCCCAACCTCGATTCCATTCCTGTCGCTGTCATTGATCACGTCCGAGCCAGCGCAGACATCGGTGCGGAGGTCGAGTTTGGCTACGACAGGGCCCGGTCGGTCGCGTTGTTTCGCCACTACGCTGCGATTCGGGAGTTTCTCGGCATCCAGTCCTACTATGGCACCGATGCCAATGAAGTCGCCGTGCGTGCGGCACGGGAAGCGGCCGAGGCCATGGACCAGTCGGTGGACATCATCAATGCCACCATCGACAGCCTGATCCAGCAGCAGGTCGAACTGCCGGCGTTCTCGACGCTGGACGCGATTGCGGAACAAGTCCATGCGCGCACGCAAACAGCGCTATTCCGGCGCGTCGCGCGACGCCTGACGGACGACGACAAGGCCCAACTGGACCGCCTCCTCAAGCGGGAATTCAGTCAGCGCCAGACCGCGTACAACACCATCAAGCGCTACGCGTTGCGGCCGTCGCGCAAGCACATCTCCTTGCTGATCGAACATCTCACCTGGCTCGAAGGCTTTGGGGACTACGGTCGTGCGCTGGAAGGCGTGCCAGCCACAAAGCTGCGCTCCCTGTCATCGCAATCGATGAGCCTGGATGCGGCCAATCTGAAGGAGATGCTGCCCGAGCGTCGCTATACACTGATCGTAGCGCTGCTGCATCAAATGCGTGTGCGTGCCCGCGACGATCTGGCCGAGATGTTCATCCGCCGGGTGGGTGCTATCCACAAGCGGGCCAAGGAAGAGCTCGCGCTCATCCAGGCGCGGCAGCGTGAACAGATGGAAAGCCTCGTGGACCTGCTCGACGGGGTTGTCAACATCGTTGACGATCACGGGGACGACGCTGCGCTGGGCGCACAGGTACGCAAGTATCTGGCGCCGACAGGCAGTCTCGAGCCCTTGCGCGAGAGCTGCGCCGAGGTGCGGGCCTACAGCGGCAAGAACTACCTTCCGTTGCTGTGGCGGCATTTCAAGGCGCATCGATCGGTGCTGTTACGCCTGGCGCGAGCCCTGGCATGGGGATCGACCACGCAATCCCAAACCTTGCTGACGGCATTGGACGCGGTGTTCGAGAGCGAGTCGCTGCACCGGGAATGGATTGCCGTCGACGTTGACATCAGCTTTGCCTCGGAACGCTGGCGCAAGCTGGTGCGCCGCCCGATCGATGGGGGTGCCCCGACCAACCGGCGTTATCTGGAGCTCTGCGTGCTGTCCTATATGGCCAAGGAACTGCGCAGCGGCGATCTTTGCGTAGCTGGATCGGACGCCTTCGCCGACTACCGGGATCACCTGCTGCCCTGGAGCGAGTGTGAACAGCGTCTGCCAAGCTACTGCGAGAAGTTCGGCATGCCCGACAGCGGCGCCGGCTTCGTGGCCCAACTGCGTCAGTGGCTGACGGACACGGCCCGCCAACTGGACGAACGCTTCCCGGAGAAGTCCGAGCATGTGATCATCAACAGGGCGGGCGAGTTGGTGGTGCGTCGTACTGCGGCTACGGCCGTCCCAGAGAGCGCGGTCGCCCTGCAAAAAGCGCTGATGAAACGCATGCCGGTGCGTAACCTGCTGGATGTGCTGGCCAATATTGAGCACTGGACGCAATTCACCCGGCACTTCGGCCCGCTCAGCGGCAGCGATCCCAAGATCCGCAATGCTGCCGAGCGGTACCTGCTGACCATTTTCGCGATGGGCTGTAATCTGGGGCCCACCCAGGCGGCCCGTCACATGGGCGACAAGATCACGCCGCACATGATGTCGTTCGTCAACCGGCGACATCTGAGCCTGGAGCGGCTGGAAACGGCGCAGCGCGAGCTGATCGAGCTTTATTTGCGATTGGATCTGCCCAAGCACTGGGGCGACGGCAAGACAGTGGCGGCCGACGGCACCCAGTACGATTTCTACGACAACAATCTGCTGGCCGGTTACCACTTCCGGTACCGCAAGATGGGCGCGGTGGCATACCGGCATGTGGCCGACAACTACATTGCGGTTTTTCGGCATTTCATCCCGCCAGGCATCTGGGAGGCGATCTACGTCATCGAGGGCCTTCTCAAGGCAGGCCTGAGCGTCGAGGCGGATACCGTTCATGCCGACACCCAGGTTCAGTCGGCGGCGGTCTTCGCCTTCACACACCTGCTGGGCATCAAGTTGATGCCGCGCATTCGGAACTGGCAGGATCTCAAGCTGTACCGGGTGGATACCGATACGAAATACCAGCACATTGACGCGCTGTTTTCGGAAACGGTCGACTGGGATCTCATCGAGCGGCATTGGCAGGATCTGATGCAACTGACGCTGTCGATCCAGACTGGCGCGCTGTCTTCGCCCTTGCTGCTGCGCCGGTTCGGTGCGGCCAGCCCGAAGAATCGGCTGTCTTTGGCTGCGGAGGAACTGGGCAAGGTCATACGCACCATCTTCCTGCTCGAGTGGATCGGCAGCGGTGAACTTCGTCAGGAGATTACCGCAACCACCAACAAGGTCGAGTCCTATAATGGTTTTGCCAAATGGTTCTCGTTTGGCGGTGACGTGCTGCCGGTTAACGATCCGGACGAACAACAGAAGCGCCTGCGCTACAACGACCTGATGGCCTCGGCCGCGATCCTACAGAACACGGTCGACATGATGCAGGCGTTGCGGGCGATGGTGAAGGAAGGCATCCCGGTCAATCCGCCCGATATCGCCTTCCTGAGCCCCTATCTCACCAGCAACCTGAGCGCTTTGGCAAATACGAGCTTGACTTCGAACGTATCGAGAGCTGGATTCGCGACAGCCTGTTCGCGGGGCCGGCCCATTCTATCCGGAGGCCCAAACGCCATGCCTGATATCGAGACCCCCTACGGCGTCGTCGATGCCGACGCGTTGCAGTCGTTGCAGCAGCGCTACGATACCCTAGTCATCCAACAAGCGGTGGATCAATTCGACTCGCTTCGAGCTCGCTGCGGACCGGATGGGCTGCGCGACGATCTGCTGCGCTTGCATGGCATGGCGCATACCGTGATCAATGGCGCGAGCCTGTCGTATTCGACCGACGATCTGACACTGGTGGAACAAGCCGATTGTGTCATTGAGGAACTGGAAGACTGGGTGATGATGCTCGACCGGATGATCGTCGCGCTGCGTCCCCTGCAGGATTTGCGGTCCAAAACAGACGACGATTACGACGATTCAATATGAAGCAAGGCGCCCACAAGTGGCAATTCTTTCCACGCTTTCGTCGCCATGCGTTCGGCTGGCGCTCGGATGCGCCCATCCAGCGCATCAAGGAAGCTCTCGCTGAAATCAAGCAGGTCGCGCGTACCGATGCGGTCCTCGCGGCCGAAGGGGCTGTCATGTTCCTGGAGAAGGTTTCGCCCGCGCTGGAACACGTCGATAGCTCTTCCGGGGCGCTCGGCACCGCGGTGAACCGAGCCATTGAGGTGCTGGTACCGGTCATTGCCGCCGCGCCGGTCGATACCAAAACCCGTGAGCGTTGGCTCGAGCGTCTCTGGGAAGCGATCCAGGATCAAGGCGTTCCCTATATCGAGGCATTGGGCGAAGACTGGGACCGGCTTTGCGTGACCCCAGAGATCGCAAACACGTGGGCGGACCGGTTTCTGCCTCTGGTGGAGCATATCTGGAGCGAGCGTGCCGGCGGCTATTTCGCGGGAACCTCGATCTGCCTGGCTTCGCTGTATGCAGCAGATCGGCATGCGCAGTTGATCGCGCTGGTGGACAGCGCCCCCTTCAAGGGGTGGCATGACCGGCAGTGGGCCGTCAAGGCGCTAATTGCGATGGGCAGGAAAGCCGAAGCCATCGCCTACGCGGAGGCATCGCGCGGTCTGAACAGCCCGGACGGGCTGATTGCCAAGGCCTGCGAAGAAATCCTGCTGTCATCGGGTCTTGCCGACGAGGCCTACCAGCGCTATGCGCATGAAGCCAACCGGGGCACAACCTACTTGGCGACCTTCCGGGCGATCGCCAGGAAGTATCCGCACAAGGGGCAAGAAACAATCCTGCGTGATCTGATCGCCCAGTCGCCCGAAGCGCCGGGCAAGTGGTTTGCCGCGGCCAAGGATGCTGGTTTGTTCGACCTTGCCATCGAGTTGGCCAACACCAGTCCGACCGATCCACGCACGCTGACGCGCGCGGCCAGGGATTTTGCGCAGAAGCAGCCAGCGTTCGCCATGGCCGCTGGGATGGCGGCGTTGCACTGGATTTCGCAGGGCTACGGCTACGAAATCACGGGAATTGATGTGCTCGATGCAAGCCGAGCTACCCTGCAGGCCGCCGGCCATGCTGGCGTCGATCCCGAAGCCGTTCGGGAACAAATCCGTCAGTTGGCTACCAGGATTTCTCCGCAGACCGACTTCGTCAGCAAGGTCTTGCCGGCCCTCTGACCAATCAGTGTATCGACACAAGTCAATGAGAATGGTTTTCTTCGTTGGTACAGAGATAATGGGTATTTGGGGTATCCATTTAACCGGAGTCCACACGCCTCCATGGCCGGTTCTGCCGGGGGCGATCGAGACTGGGAGGATGTCCACGCTTCTTGGGTGGCGTCGGACGCACGGCCTTAGGACTCTTTTTGCGCGTCAGGTCTTGGTAGCGCACGGGGTCATGAGCAACAGCCAGTTCCAAGATCCGGTAAAACAACAGCCCGCGGCTGCGCGAACGTCGGCGGTTGAAGCGGAACACGAATTCGTTGAGATAGCTGGGCAAGTGCGCAGCGTCCACCGCTCCTTGGTGGGTCCCGAGCAGCCAGCGCTTTGCCAGGGACGCAATTCGATGTACGCCCGGCAAGAGCGCGCCCGGGTCTTCCCCTCGCGCGCTGGCTGCGACGCTCATGGATGTAGCCCTTCTGCTCCAACCCCCGGTAGGGCGGCCAACCATCGGTGACCACTGTTGCCCCGGGTTCCACGTTGGCTAACACGAATGCCTGCAGTGAATCCGACGAGGCGTCTGCAATGGGTGCCATACGGCAGCGCCCGAATCCGCTGGGCTGCAAGAGTTCGACCGCAATACAGGTCAGCACCTTCTTACCTTGAGCGCGTCCTCCGACCAACCCCGGCTCAATGCCACCGATGTAAGTTTCATCTACCTCTACCCTTCCGCGCAGGCGTTCCCGATCGGGACGTACCAACGCTGATCGCAGCCGATGCAGCATAGCCCAGGCTGTCTGATAGGAACCGATCTGCAAAGAGCGCTTCAGACTCAGGGCCGAGATTCCGTCCTTGCCGCTGGCGAAGTTCCAGCAAGCAGCGAACCAAACTGTGAGTGGCGTACGGGTTCGATCGAAGATGGTCCCCGCTGTCACGGATGTCCTGTTGTCACAGTGCGTGCACATGTATCGCCCGTCTCCGAGTCGCCATCCGCCAGCTTGGCCGCAAGCCGGACAGACGAATCCGGTCGGCCAGCGCAGCCATTCCAGGTAATCCAGGCAGTCAGCATCGGACTGAAACCATGTCTGGAATTCACCGAAGGAACGAGGGTAGTCAATGTCTGCGGTTGGAAGCTCCATGCTCGAAGTATGGAATAGCTCCGGTTAAATGGATACCCCAGATGGGTATTATCGCGTGATGCGTTTTATTCAACGTAACTGATCCACATGAAAACGGGCCAGAGCACGGCTTCTACCTCGACAGAGTTCCCGGATGCCGACTCGCTGGCTGCATTGCGTGGCTGGTACGCAGGGCTAAGTTCCCGCGCGGCCGTCGAGCAGTATTTGACCGCCCGCAAGGCAGCTGGCCAATCCGCACGCGGGATATTGGGGCATATCCGCCAGCAACTCATCGACTTCGCTCGCAGCCGCCACCGACCAGATCTGGCTGAAGCGTTCCAGCATGCCCCTGAAGAGCGGCTTGAATGGGCCGGTGTCGCCGGACAAGCGATTAGGCTGTTGCCAACGCTGCCCGTGCCGCTGCCCGAGATCAGTGACAGCGTTGATCAGTGGTTGACGCCCAGAACCGTTAGGGCGTTGCAGAAGCATGGCATCCGCACCCTCTCGGAGCTGACAGTCCGGATCCCACGCCGGCGCGGCTGGTGGAAAGTCATCGATGGACTTGGTATGACCGGTGCTAGGCAAGTGGAAGCCTTCTTCGCCGAGTATCCGCACCTGACCGAACGTGCCCGAGCCCTGATTACGATTGCACAGCCACACGGCATCGTGCCGTGGGAGCAGTTGTGCCTACCGCGCGAGGTCGACGGCTCTCGGGGCAGTTTTCGTGCACCGCGGGAAGCTTGCACGCTGAACGCAACGAACGATTACGAAGCGGTTCAGGCTTGGCTATCGTTGCACGAGACGGCCGCCACGCAGCGCGCCTATCGCAAGGAAGCAGAGCGGCTGATCTTGTGGGCGATCATTGAGCGCGGTCGAGCACTGTCGTCCCTGACGACTGACGACGCCATCGCGTACCGCGCCTTTGTTCGACGCCCGACGCCACGCGAGCGCTGGGTCGGACCTCCGCGGCCGCGCGACTCGGTGGAGTGGCGCCCCTTCTCGGGAAGCCTCTCGGCCCGATCGGCCGCCTATGCCCTCACGGTGCTGTCGGCCCTGTTCCGGTGGCTCATTGAGCAGCGCTATGTGCTGGCCAACCCGTTTGCCGGCATCAAGGTACGTGGTCACGCCTCGCGGCCAGCGCTAGATACGGCACGGGGCTTTACCGAAGGGGAATGGCTACTGCTACGGGCCATCGCGGACGGTCTGGAGTGGTCCTACGGCTGGTCCGAGTCGGCGGCGCAACGCCTGCGCTTTCTACTCGACTTCGGCTATGCGACGGGTCTGCGCGCCAGCGAACTGGTTGGTTGCCCGCTATAGGAAAATATGTTGCTCTTGCAGACAACGGGCGAGTCAGGCCAGATCAACCTGCTGGAAGCATGAAACCTACGGTTGTTGTCTGTCTGGACAACAATGTATCAGAGTTGGTGCCTAGCTGCAAATACCCGACGGGGCGCCATTGAACACAACTGATGCGGGGACGGGAGCCGCGTAGCAGTCTCTCCGCAACCGCAAGGAACAGAACGGATGTCACAAACAGGCCTGGGCGTCGCCCTCAAGACGCTGCGCGAACGCAGAACCCTTTCGCTGCGCGAAATCGGTCAGCTCTCTTCGGTGGATCATGCTTATGTCCACCGCTTGGAGTCAGGCGAGAAGGCGAATCCATCGCCGGTTCTGGTCGAGAAGCTGTTACGGGTTCTCAAACCAGGAGAGAGAGATGCCGCTCTGGTAATGTGGCTTGCTGACCATACGGATACCGACCCGGGTCTCGTCGAGTTTGTGCTACAAGACCCCTCCATTAGCATTGACATCTTTTCGGCTGCGGCGGGAGTGAGGCATCGCGGAAATGCCAGACCTGATCCCGCGACGCTGATCGCCCGAATACAGAGGGCATTCGAGGACGAGGACGACTGAACATGGATGAGGCGGATGTCAGGCAGAAAGCACGAGTCTTTGTTGCGAAGGTCGATGTGTCGGGCATCCGGGTAGATCTGACGCCCTATGTGGTTGCGGCTAACGCCAAGGTCAAGAAGGATGAGCTTGGCGAGGGGGAATCCGGCTACACGATCACCAAGCCGAACGGGAAGCACGTCATCACAGTGAATTCCCTGGAGACGGAAGAACGCCAGCGCTTCACCATATGCCATGAGATAGCGCATATCGTGCTCGATCTGGAGTCTAGTCATGCAGAAGTGCCGTCCTGGTCCTATGCCAAGCGGCACCCCAACGAAATCGCTTGTGACACCTTCGCCGCCGAATTGCTGATGCCGTATCAGCAATGGCTGTCGCTAGTGCCAAAGGAGGAGCCATCGCTGGGCCTTATCCAGCACATGGCTGACTTGTTCGGCACATCGTTCCCTGCAGCGGCGTCAAGGTTTGCCACTCTCAGCGATATGCCGTGCGCATTCGTCACCATGGAGCGCGGTGCGGTGCGGTACGGAGCACGCTCCACTAGCTTGCGACAGGCTGGGGCCTGGATATCTCCCAAATCCGTCATCCCGGTCGGCTCCGTGGCTCACCGCCTCCGTTCTTCAGGCATCAGTGCCGCCGAAACGGATGAGGTTTCACAAGACATCTGGTTCGATAACTGGGAAAAGGGACTCGACCTCTGGGAGCTTTCCAGGCACTACGCGCGCACCGACACCACTACGTCGCTGTTGTGGTTCGACAGCGACGATTTACCTGAGGTCGAAGTGAATCGCTTCGGTGCGCGCGTCGGGGACGATGGCGGCTTGGCTGAACTTACGGGGCAACTGCCGTGGCCAGGGCGGAGCAGGCGTCGTTAACGAAACCTGACAGTCCCATGTCGAACGCCTGCTATGGGCTGCGCGTGGACGGCTCGCTCAGCCCGATCAACAAGCGGCAAGTGATATCAAGTTCCTTTTGCAGCAACTCGGCATCCGATCGCACTGTCCGATAGTTCGCCGCCGGAAGGGTTGCGGATTGGCCGAAAATTTCACAATGCAAAATTCCGGAATTTTCGGCGGTTCCGGCGTACTCCCCCTTACCGGGCAATATTCTCCGTTTTCTGAAGCCGTCCCTTGTAGTCAGTACTGGGCACGTCTCGAAGTAAAACCTGTTGCCACATTGTAAACCGAAGTGTAAAGTAGGCCCCCTACACAGGAGTTGATAATGGGAAAGCCGCTGAAGAATCCTCCGGTTTACTTCACGTTGGCACAAGTGCGGTTTAATGCACTTTTAAAGCTTTCAGAATACCTGCCGTCAATTCAAGATGGCCTGCGCCGGACTGGCTTTCCTGCATTTTCGACGCACAGCAACGTTGTTCTGCAGTTTTCGGTTCAAGAAGGGCAAGCTGTTCCTCAGCCCGTGCCGCAAGTCCAGTATCTATTTGCGAACGTCGAGCAGACGCATAGTTTCGTGCTGAGTCCTGAATCGCTGACATTTCAGTCGACCAACTATGGAACTTACGAGTCGTTTTCAGGAGCTTTTCTGAAAGGGCTCAGCCTAGTGCATGATTTGGTTAACCTTGATTTCACAGAGCGAGTAGGGTTAAGGTACCTGGACCACGTTTTTCCGAAACATGGCGATCCACTAGAGCGCTACTTAGCACCACAGGTACAAGGTCTAGGTGACAGTCTAGGCGGACAGGCTTTGCACACTTTTGTCGAGATGTTTAACGCCGTGGGCGATACTCGCCTCCGCGCACGCGTTCTCACTCAAGATGGAAGCCTAGCCTTTCCGCCGGACCTACTGCCCCATGGCATGATCGTACAACCTCGATTTTCCCAAGCTAGGGGCAAACACGCTATTCTGGATACGGATGGATTTATCGAAGGGCGCAAATTATTCTCACTTGAAGGTGTGGGCAATAGTTTGGGTGCAATACATGATGTCATCGGCGCCGCGTTCCGAAGGATCATAACGCCTCATGCTCTTGCCGTTTGGGATGAGTGATGATCTCTGCCTTCTTTCCTTTCGCTGCAACCTCGGATTTCGATGTTGCAAACTACCGGCCGCAAGCAGGAATTCACCTGCGGGTTAAGGTCACAGAGCGCCCTTGGCCCAATCTGGAAGTCGGAACGGGCGGCCTAGCGCTCGCTGCGTTTGTGAGTCAACCCTATGGCTACCAGCCCTTCGAGGTGCTCATACCTACGCCAACGGCGGAGAATGCGCCGTTCGCGAAGTTGATGCAGCAGGTAAAATCTGGTTTTGGACGAACCCTATCGCGATTGCCGCAGGTGTTTGGGGTCTCACGCCAGACTCTATATAATTGGCTCGAGGGTGAAACACCGAAGGCTATTTATCAAGAACGACTCAGAGAGCTTGCACAGGCAGCAAGTGTATTCTCGGAGTTAGGGATTAAACCCTCTGGTGTGATGCTCGACCGGTCCGTGGCAGACGGTAAGTCTTTTCTGCAATTGCTGTCCGAAGGCGCCGACGGCAAAGAGACTGCCAAGAAGTTGATTCGAATCGTTCAGCGCGGCGCGGGGTCCCGTGACAAACTCGACGCTTTGCTAGCCGGCCGAAAGTCTAAACTTGACGCTTTTGACATCGGAAGTCCGTCCTTAGACGAGAGCAACTAATACCGTATGGCAGGACAAGAAGCGAAGCAGTGGAATCGCGATACAAAATGGCGGCAAGGAAATGTGCTGCCGTTAGCTGCCATGGAGCATTTCCTCTTGAGCTACCCGGGCGGCGCAGATGCCCATTGCGTTGTGGTCGTCTCCCATGATTGCGATCTAGCTAACGATAATCTCACCGTCGAACCGGACGTCGAAGTCATCGTGGGTCGAATTGTCCAGAAAGTCGACGGTAATTTCACGTGGGGCAAGGCACCACGAACACTCCACTATGCCGCCACTCGCGGCGGAGAGCCAGTGCATATAGAGCTTGTCAGCACTAGAAAGCAGTCGATTGCCAAGAGCGAGTTGGCTCGATTCGAACCTGACGAGACATTCGGGCTTGATGGAAAGTCCCTTGCAGTCCTACGCAGTTGGCTGGGCTCGCGTTACAATCGAGCTGCCTTTCCCGATGCCTTTGTCAAGCGCATGGCGAGTACCAAGGCGGACTCAAAGTTGTCCAAAGCGCTAGAGAAGTCCAGTGAGCTTATATCCTTCGTCTACTTCGACGTTGACGCCGGCAAGAGCATCGAACGCAAGGAAGGAGACCCGTATCAACTAGGCATCGTACTAGTCTTCGCTCCTGGTGAAGATGTGGATGCTTCGGCTGAGGCTGCGGACCGTCTAGCGACTGAGATCGAAGATGCCGTTCGTCTGCGTCTGCAAGACGGGAAATTCATTGTGTTGAAGGCTTGCTTTTCGATTTCGGAGGACGATCTCCCCGTGAGTCGTGCCAGGACATTGACTCAGTGGCGGCTCGAATACATGACGCTCAAGGCGGACGATGATCAACTAGGGCCGCCAATTCTATAAATTCGAGCCGACTCATTAACTCTGGTTTGAGCGAGTTGTTAATTCGCAAATATTCGATTTGCTGGGATAGCTGCGGGGCGATCACACCCCGTCGCGCAGCAATCAGAACTTGTTGGCTAAAATTCTGAGGCGTTGAAACTAGCCGTTCCCCGCCAATTCATCAGGCTCACCCGTCGATGGCCAAAGGAAGTCCCGCGAGAGGCGGCACAATGATTTCCTCGTCGGAGCGAGCGCTCTCAACCAACGCAGCCGGCAAGTTTTTTCCCGGCTTCACTCCCAATGCACGTAACATCTCTGCTTGTCGGATCGCATTTCCCTTACCGGTGGCCAGCTTGCTATGAGCATCGTCGTACGCTGCCTTTGCCTGCCCCAGTTTCTCCCCAACTTTTTGCAGATCGCCAACGAATCCGCATAGCTTGTCGTACAGCTCGGCGCCACGTTTCGCAATATCCTGGGCGTTTCTGCTCTGATACTCCTGGCGCCAAAGGTGGGCAACGGTTCGAACGACGAAGGGAAGCGTAGACGGGGTGATCGTGCTTTCTCCGCAAAATAATACGCCGGAGGGCGAAATCCTTTTTGAAATCAATAATTTGTACACTCGACTTTTCCACGAAAAGCTCTTTGCACAACTCGTTGATACAGAACCGTTTTCTTGCTGAAACCGTGTCAATAAGCACCGAAAGCACCATCACCCCCCATTGGGTCCAGCTTTTCCCTCGCAGCCGCTCCACCCCATCTGGCGATGGCACTGCCCGTGTCAGAGCCCTCGGCTCGCAGCGCATTGTCAATTGCAGGCTCATGTGTGGCCAATTGCGAGACATTGAGATAGTACCCGGTCTCTACCTCCGTGGAATACCCGCGGCGTCTTACCTCTGTTCGCCCATTGGGCTGCATGCTGAGAAATGTCACCCAGCCGCCCGTCCTTCGCCAAAGCAAGTCTCCGAAACTTCCATTAGTAGTAACCGTAACCTTTGCGACCGGATCTTCATGATCAAGCCCGTAAACGTAGCTGACGGTTTCCTCCCATAGGACCCCGACAAGGACCTCAAGCCATGCCCTTATACAAAACGCGGCCGGCCTGCGGCTTGAAAAAACCGTTTACGTTCAATGACATAGCAGAGGGGCTTGTTAACTGCGTCGCAAAGGCGTTTACTAGCGCGTTTTCAGTGGACGCATGAAGGCAAAGTCAGCGGGTTGGGGCCATGAAGAGTTGGAGGGACTGGACTTGGGGGATGCGAGACGCAATGAACGTGCGAAGACGCTGGTGACGCGATTTGCTGCGAACCCGACAGCGAGCATTCCTGGCGCGTGCAATGGCTGGGCTGAGACCATGGGCGCTTATCGATTTCTCGAGAATGAGGAGATCGAGTGGCGCGGGATTCTGGAGCCCCACTGGCAGCGCACGCAGCAGCGCATGGGCGAGCACGAAGTGGTGCTGTGCCTGCAGGACTCTACAGAGTTGGATTTCAACGGTCAGGAAATAGAAGGCCTGGGCGAGCTGAACTATGAGGCGCGGCGGGGGATCTACTTGCATCCGACGTATGCGGTGACGCCCAATCGCGAGCCGCTGGGTGTGCTCGATGCCTGGATGTGGGCTCGGTCCGAGCGAGATGAAGCGGGACGAAGGGCGGGGCCGAAGGAAAGTCTGCGCTGGATAGAAGGTTACGAGCGGATCGCGGAAATTGCACCGCACTTGCCACATACTCGTCTGGTGTATGTGGCGGACCGGGAGGCCGATATCCTGGCCTTGATGCGATGCGCTCACGAACTTGGCACACCGGCGGATTGGCTGATTCGTGCCAAACACGACCGCAGTCTTGCTGGCGGCGAGAAGCTCTGGCAAACGGTAGCCGCTGGGGAGGTGGTAGGCGAGATCCAGTTCACCTTGGCCGCTCGTCCGGGACAGAAGGCACGGCCGGTAATGCAGGAATCCGTGCGCAGCGCGTGGACTTGCCGGCTGGTAAGGCTGGCGCGATCGGCGTGACGTGCCGGAAGCAGGGCGAAGGCAACGATCAAACAGGACGCATACGCTTTGGTCACGGCGCGGATCATCGATCCGGGTTCTTCGAGTGCTGCGCTTGCGCTCATCGGTATTCTCCCGTGTGTGACGTGGGTTCGTGCAGGTGCCTTTGAGGCTACACGACTTTACGAACCTACCCCCTTCCAGCACCGGCCACTAAGGCTGATGCCAGCGGCGAGTGCAGTGATATTACAAGCGACGCGATAGTTTGACGCCGTCATCGACGCTTCTTTGTCTGCACATCTGATTGAAATGCCGATGATTTCAGTCCGCTTGCCCCTGCGGCTATGTTCTTGCCGACGGCGGCTCGGTAAAGGTGGGCTCGACAAAGTCCCGAGGTATTGATCGTCAGCCCGCCGTGCGTGCTGTCTTGCATGGTTCTATCAGCGGCAGTTGGATAACGTCGGAATTTACTGCGTTCGCGGGATAGCGGGGTCCATTCTGGCCAATGAAACGGCACCGGCCTTGATCTGTGTCAACGCCAATCGAATGCGTGGCTATGCGCGTTAGCGAACGAGGTACCGGTTGAGATCCGAGTCGAGTAAAGTCTCGAGTTGCCATCGGTGGATAATTGGCAAATGAGCGTACGTGATTTGGTGAGCTCGTTGGGGGCAATTCTGACACGGTGGTAGCTTTGAACCACCTGGGACGAGCACGCACCGACCAAGGCATCAACGTCGCTTTCAGTCGAGAACATTGCGCCTGTCGGCACCGTAGGTGTCAACGCGAGCCCCGCGGGGCTGTAGATAGTCGTTTCACGTCAGCCGTGAAGTGCGACGGCAGAGGATCTGCGGCCATGGCAATGGCCAGGACACGTCGCGTTGGCCCGCGGAACAGACACCGCGTTTCGCCCCGCAGTTCGTCGTGGCCCCGGCCCTGGACGACCTAGACCTGCGCACTTTGGGCGACAATGGCTGTTTGCACTGTCAGGAATTCCCCGCCATGGGCTTCGAACAACTCGCCGCGCTGCGCGCGCAACTGGCCAGCGCCAAGGCGGCCGCCGAGCCGGCCACGCCTCCGGCGCCCTCCCTCACCGTCGGGATGGGCCCGCCTTCGCGACGCCCACCCCGCGCGCCGCGCCCGCCGGCGCCGGCATTGTCCGTGGGCGCCGTCATCGGCCGGCTGCAACAGCGCTTCCCTGAGGCGTTTCCGCGCAAGCCCGCGCCAAAGCTGCCGCTGAAGGTCGGCATCCTGGCCGACCTGGCCGCACAGGCTGGCGCACTAGGCCTGACCGAGGATCAGCTGCGCGCCGCGCTCGGCACCTGGTGCCGGGGGCAGCGCTACTGGGCCGGTCTTGCCGCGGGCGCCGCGCGGGTCGATCTCACGGGCGCCGCCGCCGGTACGGTCACCGAGCAAGAGGCCGCGTGGGCGCACCAGCAGGCCAGCCGGCACATGCGGCCCGAAGGCGCACGCAAGATGCCGGCGCGCAACGGTGACGCGCCCGCCTCCGATGCGGGCTGAATCGCTGGCCGCCCCACTGTTGGAACCGCGTGAAGTTTTTCTAGAGCTATTCAGAGATCAAGCAGTGAATCTTGATTGGATGAAAGCGTTGGCGGCCGGGAACCCTGCGATTCGCGCCCGCCTGACGAGATGGGCGCCTGAAGTGCGAGCGCTGCAGCAACAGTGGGTGCATGGAAGTCCGCGCCACGATGCGGCTGGGAGATTTGAGGGATACCGCCAAGCGGGTCGCGAAAGAGAAAACGGAAGCCCGGCAAGCCAGGACTGAGATGAGGAATGTTGCGCAAACCTGAACTGACGAAACGGGGCTCGATAGCTACGTAGATTGAAGAATATGAGCGACGAACAGTATCACTGTGCCGTGGACCTGATCCACTTGGTATACGCAGCCCTGGTCGGCATCATGACGCCCGGCGGAGGCGAGGAAGCCCGTGAACTGGCTGAGAGCGCTATGCAAGAGGCGGCGAAATTCCTCGGACTGCCGCCGGCGAGCGGTAGCTGAGCAAGCTCGCGACGCCCCAGTGGGGATGAACGTGGGGAGCAACCTCCGTGGCCTCGGCTAGTCCTTGGCCCGTTGCGGACCATTGCCGATGGTCTTGGATGGTCGTATGGCTGAGATGTGCCAGCCGCGCAGCGCCTCCGGGGACCGAAAGCGCCGAGGAAGAGGCTATGTGGCCGGATGCGCAGCACGGCTTCTACCGGCCCCTGTCATGTCGTTTAATCACCTTGAAGGGGGCGGGCATAAAATCCTCCGTTTTTCGGAACTGGGCAGCCTGCCGTCGTCAAACCGACCGGTGGTGAGTTACCGGCTTTGAGCTAGTACAACATCCCCTAAATAGGTTTAATAATGATCGGGTTGCAGATACGGCTGCAGGAGCGTGACGACCAACTGGGCCATCTCGTCGAGCGAGCCTGCGCCCGGCAACGGCTCCCAGCGCCCACTATGGGTGCGAAATGCGGCGCCATAACGATTGCGGCCAAGCTCGGTCAGTCGAGCCACCACGGTCGGCTCCGCGTCGTCCAGACGTTTGATCAGCAGGTGACGACCGTAGGCTTGCGTGATGATCTGCTCGTGGCCGAGCAGGCTGCGCAGTTGCCCCTGCAATTCAGCAGCGTAGTGTTTGGCGGGTAAGGCTGGCATGTCGATCTCGATTACGATGCGCCGGTTTGTAGCGGATAGCCCCGGAAGGGCGTTGTTGCATAAATCGAGATTGAAAACAGGGGCTCCTCGGTGACGCTGAACTCAGGCGATACGGACGGATTGCGGGCGAGCGAGCGCGACCATGCGGTTGAGCACGCCCGCACGGATAGCCACTTCGGTGGCCTGCGACCCGATTTCGCGTGCCCACAGACTGTGTCCCGTCAGCGTCTTGAGGCGGTACATCAGGGTCTCGGCCAGCGAGCGCCGGTGATAGCCGCTGGCGGCTTTCCAATCGCGTCGACTGCTCTTCTCGATGACATCGATGGCCTCGTTACGCCAGGCTGCGCCCGGCGTACTTTCGGACCAAGGCTTCGCTCCATCGCGTGGTGGAATCGAGGGCTGTGCACCTCGCGCAGCAATCTCCGCGTGGCACGGCTTGCTGTCGTAAGCGCCATCACCTCCGATGGTATCGATCGGTGTATCAACCGGGATCTGATCGAGCAGGTCGGCCAACACTTCGCCATCGCCAACGTCCTGGTGGGTCATCAGTGCAGCACAGATTTGGCCGGTGTTCGCGTCCATGGCGAGATGGACCTTGCGCCAAGTCCGGCGCTTGGACCAACCGTGCTTGCGAACCTTCCACTCGCCTTCGCCGTAAAGCTTCAGCCCAGTGCTGTCGATCACCAGATGCAGCGGCTCGCCGCTACGCGAGGCGGGCAGCACGACGTTCAGATTCTGCGCGCGGCGGCTCAATGTCGTGTAGTTCGGCACTGGCAACGTTGGGAAAGCCAGGGTGCGCAAGCTCTGCGCGAAGCCTTGCAGCGCGCGCAGCGGCAGGTGGAACACCTGCTTGAGACTGAGCAGACCCTGGATCAGCGCATCCGTATAGACGAGCGGGTGGCCACGCTTGGGCGACTGGGCTTTAGCCGGTGGCACGAGCAAGCTCTCTTCGACCCACATCGTCACGTCTCCTCGGGCTATCAGCCCCTTGTTGTACTGCGCCCAGTTCTTGACGCGGTAGACCCCCTTGGGCTCGGCTTGCTGTCGGTTGTCCTTGCGCATCGTCCCGGAAAAAGTCCAAGACACTACGCCGCTTCGTCAGAAGTTAACAGAGCCAGCGCTCCAGTCGTTGTGCGTAAACGTCAGCCCATCCGACCCCGGATTTATGCAACAACGCCCCCGGAAGCTCCATTTGAACGGCCGCGCCACCTGATTGTGCGCGCCGACAAACTGCTCGGTGCGTTCGCGCAGGTGCACGATGCTGGTGTGGCTCGCATGGCGAAGCACTCGGCGCGTGTAGCAGGCAAACCAGAGCTCGATCTGATTGACCCAACTCGCGTGCAATGGCGTGAAGTGGAAGTGAAACCGCCCATCGTGCCGCGCGTTGAACGCCTGCCAGACGGCTTCGGCGCGATGCGTGTTCAGGTTATCCCAGACGACGTGCACCTGTTTGCCCGGGTACGCGCTTGCCACGCGCTCCATGAAGGCGACCAGATCATCCTGGGTGCGCCGGTCGCGGCATTCTGCCAGCACCTGTCCAGTATGGACGTCCAGCGCAGCAATCAACGCCTGGGTGCCGTGACGAATATATTCAAATTCACGACGACGCAGCCGCCCCGGCGCGGGCGCGCGTCCGGGGTACTTGCGCTCGATGGCCTGGATGCCAGTCTTCTCGTCGATACTGAGCACCACCGCGTTTCGAGGCGCCTTACGGTACAGCTTGCAAATTCCGTTGATCTTCTCGCGAAAGACCTGATCCGGGCTGTGTAGCCATTGCTGGATCCGGTGCGGACGTACGTCGCCGGCCTGCAGAATGCGCTGCACCTGGCTGCGGCTGATCTGCCCGACGACACCGCGCTCCAGGGCGCGCGCCACAATCTCGTCGAGCGTCGGCGTAACTCGTCCCTCAGGTTCCTGCGTTTCACACGCCAGCGCGATCAACTGTAGCCGCGCCTCATGCGTGATGCGTAGCGGACGGCCACTGCGCTCGCCCTCGCGAATGCCTTGGGCACCGTGCTTGGCAATGCGCTTACGCCATAGGCAGACCGTTTGTACCGATACATCCAATTCCCGCGCAATGACGGTATTGGAGTGGCCCTCATGGGCCCACAACGCGATTCGTGCGCGCATGACATCTCGCTGCGCAGCCGTCTTGCGTTCGATCAGCGATAACAATTCCTGTTGTTCTTTCTTCGCCAGCTTCACTGGCGTTGCTTGGCGGCCTCGGCTCATCCCACCATGATATCCGAGGCGATTAATTATTCAACCTATTTACGGGATGTTGTACTAGGTCCCCTGAGTTGAGGACTTCCGACAATGAGCGCGCGTCCCCTCGTCAGCCTCTGCTTGCGAACTGTGCCGATTCTGCAGATGGTCGTGCTGGTCATCATGATGCGGCTACGGCCGCGATGGGCAGCAGATGGGTTCTGTCGCGATAACGGGAAGTAGAATGGCCGGTTTTGGAAACCGCAAGTCAGCAGATGAATAAGCCAGCGAAGACGCCGCGCACGAGCCTGCCAGGCGGCATTGCCAATGTCCTCAAGCGCCTGCACCATCCGGTGGACGTGATTCTGCTGTGCGTGCGCTGGTACGTGGCGTACTCGCTAAGCTTGCGGGATCTGGAAGAGATGATGGCCGAGCGCGGCATCGAGGTGGATCATTCCACGGTGCATCGCTGGGTGATCAAGCTGCTGCCGGTGCTCGAGAAGGCCTTTCGTCGGCGCCAGCGCCCGGTAGGCAACAGCTGGCGCATGGACGAGACCTACATCCTCGTCAAGGGCCAGTGGAAGTATCTCTACCGGGCCGTGGACAAGGCCGGCAAGACCATTGGCTTCCTGTTGCGCGCGCGCCGAGACACTGCCGCTGCCCGGCGCTTCTTCGAAAAGGCCATCGCCCAGAACGGTGCGCCAAAGACCGTCACGGTGGACAAGAGTGGCGCTAACCTCGTGGCCCTGCAGGCGATCAATGCTGAGCGGGAAACGCCGATCAAGATCAGGCAGAACAAGTATCTGAATAACCTCGTTGAGCAGGACCACCGTGGCATCAAACGCCGGGTCAGGCCGATGTTGGGGTTCCAGAATTTTCGCTGCGCTCGCATCATCCTCGGTGGCATCGAGACCATGCGCATGATCCGCAAAGGGCAGATGGTTATCCCCAAGGGGAGCAGTCCGTCGGCCGCCGAGCAGTTCTATTCCTTGGCCATATGACCGCGGCGCTCTCGCCACCCTCGGTCGCCCTTAATTCCTTATCGCGACAGAACCCCAAAATCCCAGCATGGCCGCGCCAAGGCAGATCTGCAGGCGATTTGGATGGCAGCCACCAGGGCAGATGCCTATGCCGCCTTCGATCGCTTTGTGACGATCTACGGCGCCAAGTACCCCAAGGCCACCGGCGTGCTCACCAAAGATCGAGACAGCCTGCTGACGTTCTACGACTTCCCGGCCGAGCACTGGCAGCACATCCGCACGACGAACGCGATTGAGTCGACCTTCGCGACCGTGCGTCACCGCACGACGCGCACGCGCAATTGTGTGTCACGAGCAACCTTCCTTGGCCTGGCCTTCAAGCTGATCGAGGAAGCCGAGAAAACATGGCGCCCCATCAATGGCGCCGAACACATCGAACTGCTCTTGAAGGGCGTTCCCTTCAAGGACGGAACCCCGGCGCAAGGCAATCCGCCGGTTCAGCAGAAACTCGCCGCCTGATGCCGGCCACGATCAGCCTTCATACACCACAATTGACAATATCTCTACCAGTTCTCCTGAGCCTCTTTTGGCTTGCGTAACATCCGCAGCACGTTGCACAGGATCCTTCACTTTTCGTTTCGCTTCGGCAACGGCGGCACACCATTCGATTCGCTCGACCTTGCCAGCGACAATACGCTGAGCTGCGTGGTCGGACGTAACTAGCTTCGCAAGAGCTTGCTTGCGATGCTGGTTTCGGGGCAAGTCGAAAACCTCTGGCTCGATCGAGTTGGACGCGCAGGTCACGTGTGGCGAGTGGTAGCCAATCGATGTCCCGCGCAGCGCGCAAATCATCATGGAACCCGCCTACCTCAACCATGTCGAAATCACGATTAGTTGAACCGAATCGGGCGATTTGAAAGCCTGAAGCTGTTCCTTCTGAAAGTACTTTAATGGATGTTAATTTACTAGATGCATTATGATAACTGGACTTTAGACATTCAGCGCCCCGAATCGGGGGCGAGAAAGTAGTTGGAAATCGAAAAAACGCTTGACATGGATGGGCAATCGTGAGGCCGCTGCGCTGCTTGCGCGGGTTTTTAGCGCAAGCAGCGCAGCGGCCAATGAGGATCGTTTTCGACCCTTGTTTGCCCGTCGATGCCCCTGACTGAACGTACACGGTTTTACCTGTCCGAATGGATCAAAATTCTCCTCATCGCCGTCCCGTTTCGCTCGCAGGCCAGCTTCGTGGAACTGCTGTGCGGCTGCATGGTTTCGCCGGAGGGTTGGGTGACGCGAGCGATCTCGGCGATCGACAGCAAGAAGCACTGGACGACGTACTACAAGTTGCTGGAACGCGGCAGCCTGCGCACGGTACGGCTCGCACGGGCACTGCTGCGGTTGGTGATTGCGGTATTGCCCTGCGATATGCTCACGTTGGTCCTCGACGACACGCTGGTGATGCGCTGCTCGGAGAAGGCCCCCGGTGTTGCCTGGCGGCGCGAGCACAGCGGCAAGACCAATCGCCCCCGAAATGTCTGGGCACAATGCATCGTGACCTTGGCGGTGAGCGTGTCGGGCAGCAGCGGCATCGGTATGGCGCTGCCGATCGTCTCGCGTCTGGTTCCCCAGAGGGGCAACACCAACAAGCTCAAGATCGCGCTGGCACTCGTGCGAGCGATCTCCGGCGTGACCGACAAGCCCATCCGCGTGCTGTTCGACTCGTGGTTCATGCGCGCACGCCTGGTCTTGCCGCTGTTGCGCCGGAACATGCATGTAATTGGCCAGGCTCGTATCGATACCGCCTTGTTCCAGTTGCCCGTGATGCCCAAGAGGCCGGGGCGTGGCCGGCCGCGTACCTATGGCGAACGACTGAGCAAGCAAGCCATCGAAGCGCTGCCGGCTACCGAATTGAGCCTGCCGATCTACGGCAAGGAGCAACGCGTTCGCTTGCGCTCGATTATTGCCGTGGTCCGCTTCCTCAAGGGCAAGCCAATGCGTGCCGTCTGGTGTCAGTTCTACGACGAAAAGCGACAGTGCTGGACGAAGGCACGATTGATGCTGGCCTCCGAAACCGAACTGGACGCTCAAACGGTCGTGCTGCTGTATGCGCGACGCTGGGCGATAGAACCGCTGTTCCACAACCTCAAACGCTGGTTTGGCTTCAACAATCTCTGGCAGCAGACGCGTACCGTGCTGGAGTTGTGGATGCAGATCCGATCGTGCGCGTGGACGCTCACGCAATTGCTCAGCCTGGCGATCGCCGACGCGTTCCCGATGGACACGATCGCACCGTGGCGTGTCGGCCAGCCCGTCACTGCCGGGCTGGTGGCCCAGTGGCTGCGCCGCGAATTTACCGGACTTGCACTCGGGCTGGCCGAATTGGCCAAGTGCTGGAAATTCCGCCGGCCAGAACCGAGGCAAGCTCCAGCAGCAACCGGGTAACGCCGCTTCTGCGGCCTTGCTCGTACGCTTCATCGCAATCACCGTCTCGTTTGTCACTCCACGATCGCTCTGCTACGCGCGGTCGCGGAGGGCATGCGAGTGTCTAAAGTTGAGTTATGATAAATTCGCAATCAAAAATTATTTGGCCGCCGACACGTAACGCTGCCGATCCGTATATCGGTCTCGAAGAACTCGATAGTCCCACTGTCAATTCATGGGTTTTCGCTCAGACAGCCCGTACTATGGAAATGTACGGACGCACGTCAGCCGCCGACGTGCTAACTAAGCGGCTCGTCGAGACCATGATGGCCCAAGATCGCATCGTCATATGCTCGCGCTGGGGTAACTGGGCTTACAATACTTGGCTTGACGGAGCGCATCCGCTCGGTTTCGTACGGCGTACGCCCTGGAATGCCTGGATCGAGGGCAACCCACAATGGGAAGTGGTACTGGAGGTCGATGCGCTTGACTTGAACAACCGAAACGGGGACGGCACGCGCTGGGCTCTGGCCGACTTTCATCTTATTTATCCCACTGCTGATCGCGCACTGGTCTTCCTTTCGCCCGGCGGTTCCGATACTTGTATCGTGCGGGAATTCGACGTGGAAGCGCGTGCGTTTGTTGAGAACGGATTCGAACTACCAGATTCCGGTCACCACAGCGTTGCATGGATCGATCGAGATACGGTTTATGTGAGCTGGGATGACAGCGCAGTAAACGCGGCCCCCGCTGTCACTGTTTCCGGTCACCCGCGACAGGTGCGCAGATGGAAGCGCGGAACGCCAGTTGCAGATGCGCCGGTGGTGTTCGAATGCGAGCCTGACGACTTGGGTGCGTCAGCGAATTACGACCCAATCCAAGCACGTCATATTGCAAGGCGCAGCACAACATTCTACGAAAGGGAGCAATTCTGGCTCGACGAAAAGGCTGGTGAATGGCGGTTGTACGATGTGCCGCGTAATACGGCTGCTTTGTTTGAGTGGAACGAATGGCTATTCGTCACGCCGCGCACCAATTGGCACGTCAACGAGACGATTTATCGGGGCGGTTCTTTACTGGCCATTCGACGTGACGCATTTCTCGACGGTGATCGCCACTTCACCGTACTTTTCACGCCAACTGACGAGAACGTACTGTCGGGGGTGGGTTATACGAAGCACTGGCTAATCGTCTCTGACAAGAGCGAAAGCGTTACCCGCGTGACGCTTTGGCATCCGCCAGACTCGGTCGACGACACGTGGCAATCTCGAGCGTATCCGTTGCCGGCCGGATGCGAAGCATCTGTGACCGCCGTCGATAGAGCACGCGATGACACTGTACTGATCTACGTCGATCACTTCCTGACACCACCAGCGCTGTACCATGCCGATCTCTCCAGTGACACACCTTGGCACCAACTCGGGCAGCTTCCCGCACGCTTCGATTCAACCGGATTCGTCGCGTTGCGCCGGCATGCCATGGCGCCCGATGGCGTGCAGATTCCGTATTGGGTGATCGGCCGCGAGGCAGATCTTCAGGGTACCCCTCGACCTTGCCTGCTCTATGGATACGGCGGATTCGAAATCCCGCTCGATACACCCGCCTATATGGACACTTTGGGATTCTCCTGGCTCGAACCGGGCGGTGTGTACGCAATCGCAAGCATCCGGGGGGAGGTGAGTTCGGGCCTGGCTGGCATCAAGCCGCGCAACGAGAAAAACGTCCGGTCGCATTTGGTGATTTCATTGCCGTCGCTGAGGCATTGATCGGCTCCAGTGTTACCACCCCGGAGCAACTCGCGATCCAAGGGGCGAGCAACGGCGGGTTGTTAACCGCAGCGTGCATGATCCAGCGCCCGGATTTGTTCGGTGCCGTTATCTCGCATGTGCCAGTCCTCGACATGTCACGCTTTCACCTGTTGTTGCAGGGCGCTTTGTGGGTCGACGAGTACGGCAATCCCGACGATGCCGACGATCGCCGGATGCTGATGGCTTACTCGCCCTATCACAACGTAAAGCCCGACGTCTCCTATCCGCCGGTTCTATTCACATCATCGTCCACTGACGATCGCGTGCATCCAGGCCATGCACGCAAGATGGTGGCGAAAATGCAGGCACTCGGACATGGCGAGGTCTGCTACCTAGAACAGCGCGATGGCGGTCATGGCGCTGGCGTCGAACCCGAAACCATAGCCCGCGCCAGTGCAACGACATTTGAGTTCCTGCGGGCGAAGATTGGGGCGTTGTTACGACCGAACGCGTAACCCGGTTTTTCACGAGGGGGGCGTGCCTCCGCTATCACGAAGATAAAGAGGGTCGACCGGGATATGCCTAAGTACTAACCCGCTGACGCGGGAGTGGGAGGTGAGCGAGCGCCCATGGCTGGCGTTCACCGGCAGTGGTGAGTTGACGCAGGATTCCAACGAGGGGACGCAGATACCTCCAGGAGCAGTATGTGGATGCCCAACCGGGCTCCACCACTGCTTCCAGGAGGTTAGTCATGACGCCGCTGCGCCAACGCATGTTGAACGACATGGAGATCCGTAATCTCGCCGAGAACACACAGAAGTCCTATCTGATTCAGGTACGCAGTTTCGCCCGGCACTTCCACCGCTCGCCCGAACTGCTGGGTCCCGACGAGATCCGGACCTGGCTCGTCTACCTCCTCGAAGAGCGCAAGCTGGCACCCGCCAGTCTCGGCGCAACGATCGGTGCACTGCGCTTTCTCTACCGCGTGACGCTCAAGCGCGACTGGAGCGACGAGGATTTTCCCCTGCCGAAGAAGCCGGTGAGACTACCGGTCATCCTGAGCTTCGACGAGGTTAAAGCCTTCTTCGATGCCATTCCCAGCCTGAAGCACCGGGCCACGCTAATGACCGCGTATGCCGCCGGCCTGCGAATTTCAGAAGTTGCACACCTGAAGGTCACCGATATCGACAGCAAGCGCATGGTCATCCGCGTGAACCCATTTCTTTATACAGAACGCCAACTGCTCACTCCCGAAGCGCCTGTAAAATTTGAGCGGCGATCGTGATCTGCTGCAAGCCAGTCCAGATGGTTTTTACCCCCGGTTCGCCATCGCCCTTGCGGCCTAAGAAGCCGCCAAGTTGTGCAATCAAGCGCAGTACCTCATTGAGCCGTGGAGGCCGATCGGGAACGCGCTTTTTCGTCAGCAAGTAAGCGCCGCGGATTTCGTCTGGATCGAAGAACAAAGCAGCATCAAGATCCGGACAGGTCCTTCCCATCCGCATCAAGTGTGCAATGCGCCAAGCCACGATCATGAACAGCGCCAGCGCACGCTCAAGACGATCGACGACAGACAGTTGCAGTGCTTCGACTCGGCACCCATTCTTGAGCACGTTGAAGAAGATTTCGATCTCCCATCGCGCACGATACCAGTCAATCAAAGTAAGTAGCTGCGGCAGCTCTGTTGCCTGCCGGTTGGTCAGCAACCGCCACTCTACCGGCTTCACACCTTTGGGTGCGTCGATCTCCCGGGCCATCAGGCACGTCACGCCGATCGCGCCAGCCTTACCAGCCGGCAAGTCCACGCGCTGCGCACGGATCTCCTGCATTACCGGCCGTGCCTTCTGTCCCGGACGAGCGGCCAAGGTGAACTGGATCTCGCCTACCACCTCCCCAGCGGCTACCGTTTGCCAGAGCTTCTCGCCGCCAGCAAGACTGCGGTCGTGTTTGGCACGAATCAGCCAATCCGCCGGTGTGCCAAGTTCGTGAGCGCATCGCATCAAGGCCAGGATATCGGCCTCCCGGTCCGCCACATACACCAGACGAGTATGTGGCAAGTGCGGTGCAATTTCCGCGATCCGCTCGTAACCTTCTATCCAGCGCAGACTTTCCTTCGGCCCCGCCCTTCGTCCCGCTTCATCTCGCTCGGACCGAGCCCACATCCAGGCATCGAGCACACCCAGCGGCTCGCGATTGGGCGTCACCGCATACGTCGGATGCAAGTAGATCCCCCGCCGCGCCTCATAGTTCAGCTCGCCCAGGCCTTCTATTTCCTGACCGTTGAAATCCAACTCTGTAGAGTCCTGCAGGCACAGCACCACTTCGTGCTCGCCCATGCGCTGCTGCGTGCGCTGCCAGTGGGGCTCCAGAATCCCGCGCCACTCGATCTCCTCATTCTCGAGAAATCGATAAGCGCCCATGGTCTCAGCCCAGCCATTGCACGCGCCAGGAATGCTCGCTGTCGGGTTCGCAGCAAATCGCGTCACCAGCGTCTTCGCACGTTCATTGCGTCTCGCATCCCCCAAGTCCAGTCCCTCCAACTCTTCATGGCCCCAACCCGCTGACTTTGCCTTCATGCGTCCACTGAAAACGCGCTAGTAAACGCCTTTGCGACGCAGTTACTCAGCAGTCCGAAATATAGGCGACAGATGGGGCGTCGAAGAATGAGCGCACAAGCCGGCGGTTCTCCTTCACCTCGTGCAGGTGCTGCTCAACGCGGATTTCCAGTTTCTCGCCCGCTCGCAACGGATTGCGCGCCACACCAGTTCGCTTGAGATGACTCCACACGAACTCGTCGGGATTCAGGTCGGGCGCGTAACCCGGCAGCACATGCATCGTGAGCTTTCCCTTGGTCGATTCGATGTACTCGCGCACATTGGCCTTCTTGTGTGCTGGCAGTCCGTCAACGATCAGATGCACTGGGCGGTTGCGGCCCTTCATCATCTTCTTGAGCAATTCGATGAATAGCTCCGCGGTTAAGGCCCCTTTGTAGGTCGCAAACCAGAAGGCGCCTCTGGCGTTCACCGCGGACGCGGCGGAAATCGATTGGCGCTGCCCGGGGCGCTCAATCACCGGTGTCTCGCCTTTTACCGCCCAGGTCTTGCCATGCACCGCGTCGGCTCGAAATCCTGATTCGTCCCAGAAGTAGATGTCCGCACCGCTTTGCTTGGCCGCAGCCGCAATGCCAGGAAATGATTCACGCTGCCAGCGCTCGACGGCCTGCGGATCTCGTTGGTACGCCCGCTGCAATGGCTTTTGCGGGCTCAAGCCCAGTCCCGCCAGCAGCCTGCCCACCGCTGTGACACCCATCTTCACACCAAATTTCTCATCGATGAGCGTGGCCACAATCTGTCGTGTCCATAGCCCGAAGTCCAGACCGTACTGCCGAGGATCCCGCCCGTTGATCCACCGAAAGACCTGCGCCTGTTGCGCTCGCGTGAGCTTGGGAAAGGCTGATTTAATCGACGAGAGTGTCGACGTTGAGCAGCTGTGAAGCGTTGATAGACTAAGGACGACCAGCGAGCTACGCCGATGCAACAAATCAGTTTTGCTAGTGCCGAGTATCTGGGAAAGAAGCGCGTTACGCGGCGCGAGAAATTTCTGGGTGAGATGGAGCAGGTGGTGCCCTGGGCTCGATTGCTGGAGGCACTGGAGCCGTACTACCCCAAGGGCAAACGAGGGCGCCCGCCCATTGGCCTGGAACGCATGCTGCGGCTGTACTTTGTGCAGCAGTGGTATGGCTTGTCCGACGAGGCCCTTGAAGATGCCGTCAGCGACAGCGCGGCCATCCGCAATTTTGTCGGTGTTGACTTGGGACATGAGGAAGCGCCGGACGCCACCACGGTGCTCAAGTTTCGCCGCCTGCTCGAGAAGCACAAGCTTACCGCCGTGCTGTTTGAGCAGATCAACGCCCACCTGCGCGAGCGAGGCCTGATGATGCGCGAGGGCACGATGGTGGACGCCACCATCATCAATGCGCCGACTTCGACAAAGAACCGAGACAAGGCGCGTGACCCTGAAATGCATCAAACGAAGAAGCGCAATCAGTGGTACCACGGCATGAAGGCGCATGTGCGACCTGAAAGTCGCATAAGTTTCTGTTTCACGAGGTAAGGTATTGATGAAACCGGTTGTTCCATCAACCGTTCCCTACCCGGACATGCGGAGCAGGCAACCGCTCGGTGTGAAGCTCCGGGGACAACGTACCCGCCGGTTTAGCCGGTACTCGGTCCCGCGAGGGACCGTGGAAACTGCCAGCACAGAGGCGGTGAGGGGCTAGGGACGAGCGGTAACGATCAACACATGTGAACTTCCGTTAAACGTCGTCATCATTGAACAAGCCAAATGTGCTGACAGGCTTGAGCCAAAAGGCAAGCGGCAAGGCATGGTCTTTATGTGCTGGGCCATCATGGACAAGACGCCGCCGGCGAATAGGAAGGATCCGACCCGCTCTGAAACTTATGTGGAACAGGGTAAGCCCGTAACGCCTGCCTCCCAAGGCAGGCGAACCGCAAGGAACGCTGTTGGTGTTGCGGGTAGAGGAACACGGAAAAAGCGAAGGCCTTTCTGTAATGGGAAGGATACCGGCTGGAACATTGTCGGACGCGAAAGCGGGCAGACTTCCGTGCGGTCATTCATGGCGAGAGAACTTTGACAAATCGTTATACGAGGGAAAGCAGATGACGGCGGCTGGGGCGAAAGCGACAGGTGCTGGTGCGCCCTCGCACGCCGAACGGATGTGGGGCCAGGCTGACTGGTTCCGCATCAAGGAGGACGTGAAGCGACTTCAGGTGCGTATCGCCAAGGCAACAATGGAAGGCCGATGGGGCAAGGTGCAAGCCTTGCAACGTCTGCTGACCCGCTCGCACAGCGGCAAGATGCTGGCCGTGAAGCGGGTGACAGAAAACCGCGGCAAGAGTACGCCGGGGGTCGACGGCAGGATATGGCGATCCCCAGCGGCTAAATGGAAGGGAATGGAGTCGCTGCAACATCGCGGATATCGAGCACTGCCGCTGCGACGCATCTATATTCCCAAGAGCAACGGCAAGAAGCGTCCGCTGGGAATTCCCTGTATGCGGTGCCGAGCGATGCAAGCGTTATGGAAGCTCGCTTTGGAACCAGTCGCAGAGACTCTGGCGGACCACAACTCGTACGGGTTCCGGCCCGGGCGCTCGAGCGCTGACGCCATTGAGTATGGTTTTACCACTCTCGCGAAACGCAAGTCACCGGAGTGGATTCTTGAGGGCGACATTCGTGGCTGCTTCGACAACTTCAGCCATGACTGGATTCTCGAGAACATACCGATGGATAAAGCGATCCTGCGTCGATGGCTTCGAGCTGGATTTACCGAGGAGGGAACTCTGTTTGCGACCGACGCTGGTACCCCACAGGGGGCATCATCTCACCGGTGATCGCAAACATGACGCTAGATGGACTTGAGGCGGCGGTGGAAGCAAGCGTGGCACCGACGGAGCGCGCACGCCGAAAGTTCAAGGTAAACGTCAACCGGTATGCTGACGACTTCGTGGTGACCGGAGTATCCAGGGAGGTTCTGGAGCACCAGGTCCTTCCGGCGATCAAACAGTTCCTGGCTTTGCGGGGACTGGAGCTGTCGGAAGAAAAGACCAAAGTCGTTCATGTCACTGAGGGGTTCGATTTCCTAGGGCAAAACGTGCGCAAGTACGGTGGCAAGCTGCTCATCAAGCCGGCCAGAAAGAGTGAACAGTCGCTCTTGGCCAAGGTCCGGGAAATCGTCGTGAAGAACTGGAGCGCCACGCAGGAGAATCTGATCCTGCAACTTAACCCCGTCATCCGGGGTTGGGGCATGTATCACCGGCACGCGGTCTCCAAATCACGATTCACAGCGATAGATGCTCACATCTGGCGCCTCTTATGGAAATGGGCTGTGCGTCGGCACCCCACGAAAGGCATGGGCTGGGTACGGAGGCGCTACTTCCGAACGGAAGGCAATCGTACCTGGGTATTTGCCTCGGAGATCCAAGTCAACGGCCAAGTCCAGCGACTCCGGCTCTTCCGGGCTGCGACGATTCCCATCGTTCGGCATGTCAAGGTACGTGGCATGGCAAACGCCTTCGATCCTCGATGGTCGTCGTACTTCGCGCACCGTCGCGCCGTGGACGTTTCTGATTGATAGAGGTGGCGCCGGAAATTCGGACAGTCGGATAAATGGAAGAGCTGGGGTCTGAGCCGGCCATAATGGCGGGCAGAAAGGACCTCAGAAGATGACGAAACGAAGCAGGCGAACCCACTCGGCGGGGTTGAAGGCGAAGGTAGCCCTGGCGGCCCTCAAGGGCGAAAAGACGCTGGCGGAGCTGGCCCAGCAGTACGACGTGCACCCCAGCCAGATCACAGCGTGGAAGCAGCAGTTGGTGGAGCATGCCGCGGACCTGTTCGGCGGTGGCAAGGAAAGTGGGGGCGAGCCGCCGGTGGATTTGAAGGTGCTGCACGCCAAGATCGGCCAGTTGGCGCTGGAGAACGATTTTTTGTCCGGCGCGCTCAGCAAGGCCGGCCTGCTGAGCGCAAAGCGATGATCGACCGCGAGCACGCGCTGCCGGTGAGCCGGCAGGTCAAGCTGGTGGGCATCGCCCGGTCCAGCGCGTACTACCAGCCGCAACCGGTCAGCGAGGCAGATCTGAAGCTGATGCGCCGCATCGACGAACTGCATCTGGAGCATCCCTTCGCGGGGGCTCGCATGCTGGCGCGCCTGCTGCGCCGGGAAGGCATCCAGGTCGGTCGCCGGCACGTGGGCACGCTGATGAAGCGCATGGGCATTGAGGCGCTGTATCGCCGGCCGAACACGAGCCGCAAGCACGCGGCGCACAAGATCTGGCCGTACCTGCTGCGCGACCGGAAGATCGACCGGGCCAACCAGGTGTGGGCTCTGGACACGACCTACATTCCGATGGCACGGGGCTTTGTGTACCTGACGGCAGTGGTGGACTGGGCCAGCCGCCGGGCCCCGCGCAGCCAGTTAAAGAGGATGGAAATTGCCAACCCCAATGCAGCGGGGATCGATGTTGGCTCGGCGAGTCACTTTGTCGCCGTACCGCCAGACCGCGACGATGAGCCAGTTCGGGAATTCAGGAGCTTCACCGAAGACCTGGAGCACTTGGCCGATTGGCTGGTTTCGTGCGGCATTGACACGGTGGCGATGGAGTCAACCGGAGTGTACTGGATTACCCTGTTCGAGTTGCTGGAGTCGCGAGGCCTGAATGTATTTCTGGTCAATGCCCGTCACGTGAAAAACGTCTCGGGCCGCAAGTCCGACGTGCTCGACTGCCAGTGGCTACAGCAACTGATGAGCTACGGACTACTGTCTGGAGCGTTTCGTCCCAAGGACGAGATTTGCGCATTGCGCTCAGTGATGCGTCAGCGCGCAATGCTGCTGTCCTACCAGTCGCGGCATGTGCAGCATATGCAAAAAGCTCTAGCGCTCATGAATGTACAGTTGGCCAATGTAATTTCTGACGTTGTCGGTGAGACTGGCCAGAAGATTCTGCGCGCGATCATCGCTGGCGAGCGCGACCCACTGAAGCTGGCAGATCTCAAAAACGGCCGGATCGAGGCGAGCAAAGAAGAGATTGCCAAGTCGTTGCAGGGTAACTGGCGGGAAGAACACCTGTTCGCCTTGACCCAGGCGGTTGAGCTATTTGATGCTTATTCCAAAGCGCTACAGCGCTGCGACGTCCAACTGGAGAGCATGCTTAAGGCGTTGAGCCGGAGCGAAGCTGAGCCCGGTCCGTCCAAGCGCCGCGTCGGCAAGGCAAAAAATGCCCCCAAGTTTGATGCACGCACCTATCTCTTCCGCATCTGCGGCGTTGACCTAACTGCGATTGACGGCATCGACATCACGACCGCACTCAAGGTAGTCGCCGAGATCGGCCCAGATCTGTCGCGCTTTCGGAACGCCAAACACTTCGCCTCATGGCTGGGCTTGTCTCCGGGCACGAAGATCTCCGGAGGCAAACGCCTATCAGGGGCCACCAAGGGCAACGCTAATCGCGCTGCTCAAGCTCTGAAGCTGGCTGCCGCTGCACTCCGCCCCAGCCAGTCGGCTCTGGGCGCCTACTATCGTCGAATGTGTGGGCGGTTGGATAAGGGCAAGGCCGTGACGGCGGTTGCACACAAGCTCGCCCGCTTGGTCTACGCCATGCTGACCAAAGGCACTGCCTATGTCGATCAGGGGCAGGCCTACTACGAAGAACGCTACCAGCAGCGCGTGATCTACCACCTCAGGAGAAAAGCCGCAGCCATGGGTCTCGAACTCGTCCCAATCCAGGCACAAGGACAATCCTCTTGAAAAACACCAATCAAATCAGGTAATTGAAATGGTTTCTTGAGAGGGGGCGGTGGCGCAGAAATGCGCCACCGCTACCCGACGTGGGTGCCGATGCTGAATCGGGCTTGGTGCACAGCACTCACTACACCGCGGCCAACGAGTCTGACGTGGCGCACACCCATGAGGTGCTGCACGGGCAAGAGGATGACGTCATTCTTGATGCGGGCTACACCGGCGTGCACAGGCGCGACGAGATCTTGAAGGCGCAAGCAGAGGGCGCCATCAAGGCGGATGTTCGGTGGTCGGTGGCTATGAAGCGCTCCAGGCTCAAGGGCATGACCGAAGGGCCGCTGAAGCAATTGACGCAGGCCTTGGAGAAGGTCAAGGCGCAAATTCGTGCCCGGGTTGAACATCCGTTTCATGTGGTGAAGAATCTGTTCAAGCACAAGAAGGCTCGCTACAGGGGATTGGCCAAAAACGGTGCGCAGTGCGACACCTTGTTTGCGCTGGCCAATCTGGTGATTGCAAAGAAAGCGTTGCTGCAATCAATGGACAATTCCGTCTGCAAGGCGGCATAAGGCGTGAAACCCGGGGCAAAAGCCCCAAAAAATGAAAATTTCCAACTGGCAAGCCGTCAAATCTGCTGTTGGTTGACAAAAAAAATCGGCATCACACTGGCAACGCTGCGCGCTGACGCTTTGTTCAGCGATTCCCTAGTCTTACTGTGTCATAAATGTGCCATACTATAAACTTCTTGGCACAGTTCATGAAGAGCGATGAGCGCGAGCGAGCGATTTGAGCAATACATGGAACATTTAGCGGCGGGACTGGGGCATGCGGACCGCCATGCTGGGCTCAAGGGCTACTGCACAGGTCTGATGCTGCCGCTATCGCGTAAGAGTGTGGAGCCGATGGCAGCTGGAGTCGATCCGCTGCACGCTAGCGCCCGGCACCAGGCACTGCACCACTTTGTCGCCAAGGCCGACTGGTCCGATGAGGAGATGCTGCGCCGGGTCAGTCAGTGGGTAGTGCCCAAGATGGATCTCTCGACCGGTGGCTTCTGGATCATTGACGACACAGGCTTCCCAAAGAAGGGCAAACATTCGGTTGGGGTCGCGCGTCAGTATTGTGGGGTGCTGGGTAAGCAGGACAACTGCCAAGTTGCGGTCAGTGTGTCTCTGGCCTGTGAGCAGGCGAGTGTGCCTGTAGCCTACCAGCTCTATCTACCGCGGGAATGGGCGGAAGATACTGAGCGGCGTGAGAAGGCTGGAATTCCCGACGAGGTGAGGTTCACAACGAAGACCGAGATTGCTCTGCAACAGCTCGAATCGCTGTTGGCCGCCGGCGCGCCAAAGTATTGCGTGTTGGCGGATGCCGGCTACGGGGTGGACAACGCATTTCGCCAGCGTCTGAGTGATCTGGGCATGCGGTATGTGGTGGGTATCACGTCGGCGGTCGTGGTCTGGCCACCGGGGTGGAGCCGTTGCCGCCGAAGCCATATAGCGGCATCGGCCGCCCGCCGGTGATGCCGCGGCGCACTCGCAATCGACAGCCGATAAGCGTCAAGGAACTGGCGCATTCCCTGCCGCCTACCGCATTCCAGACGATTAGCTGGCGCGAAGGCTCAAACGAAACGCTCAGTGGGCGCTTTGCCGCCGTACGTGTGCGTCACGCAGGCGGTAATAGTGGCAAGGCGCGTCTGCGCCCCGAGCAGTGGCTGCTAATCGAGTGGCCCACTGGGGACACTGACCCATTGAAGTACTTCCTATCCACCCTCCCGGCCGATATTGCGCTGGATGAATTGGTCGCCCAGGCGCACATGTGTTGGCGCATCGAGCGCGACTACCAGGACTTGAAGCAGGAGTTGGGTCTCGGCCATTACGAAGGCCGAGGGTGGCGGGGCTTTCACCACCATGCCGCGCTGAGCATAGCCGCCTATGGATTCCTGGTCTCTGAACGTATTACCACCGGCGATTTAGTCGGCGCCAAAAAAAACTTCATTGCACGCCAAACGCCTGCGCTTTCCGCAGATTACATCCCGCGGGGCAGCCCAGCGCGCCCAGCGACACGTGGCTGATTCAATCACCACGATCCGCCACCAACTCAGCATTCTCTTGATTGGTAGACTCGCCATGTGTCCGTGCTGTCGGAGGCCAAACAAACGACTTCTCTTGTGACACAGTAAGACTAGGGCGTGTTCACACTAACTAGATTTAGTTGTATCCTTCGGTGATGGAGATCACCGAAGCCCAATATCGACAGATTGAACACTGTTTGCCCCGCCAGCGTGGCAACGTGAGCATGTCTAACCTACAGATTTTGAACGCGATTCTTTATGTTGCTGAACATGGCTGCAAGTGGCGCGGTTTGCCAAAGCGCTTCGGCCGGTAGCACACGGTCTACACGCGGATGAACCGATGGTCCAAGAGCGGTGTGCTGGACCGCGTGTTTACGGAATTGCAGCGTGCGCAAATCGTTCGCATCAAACTCGAGGCGGTCTCGCTGGATAGCACGGCGGTGAAAGTTCATCCTGACGGTACCGGTGCATTAAAAAAAGGCTCGTCGGCGGAATCTGTGGGTGAAAGCGGATGTGCTGCTAGCCGAGTGAAGCCCGATTCAGGTACTGATAGAGCTTGCGACAGGTTGCATCAAAGGAATTTTGTGCGGACTCGGAGATAACTGGCCAGATGAGAGGGCCGCCGTCTTCCTCGATGAGCTTGTCCAGGAGGGTTGCCACAGGGAGGGTAAGGAGATCGGGATCTTCATGGCGTCGTCGGATCATTTCGCCACCGAGCATCCAGATGTGATCGCGGTGCCGAAGCAATGTCTTGCGTGCGTATCCCAAGGTTGGGAGATGCTCAAAGAAAGGCGTGAGTATTGCTACGATTTCCTCTCCAGTCGAGATATCTTCGTCATCGACTCGCCACGAAGCCGGCCAGTTATGCAGGTCTGGAATGTACTGGGTGAGCGTTTGCTGTTCGGTGACAATGGCAGCTTTGCCCTTGCTGGTTTTGAGCATGCTAACCATGTTGCTGACTCGTCTGCTTAACGCTTGTCATCATTTTCCCGGCTTTGTCTATGAAGGTGCGCGGCTGTGCGAGGCAACCCAGTCCATCGAGATCGACGTTCGGCCGCGCAAGGGTTCGAAGCCGGTCTGCTCATGCTGCAACCAGCCTGCGCGGGGTTACGACTCACTCACGGAGCGCCGCTTCGAGTTTATTCCCGTCTGGGGTTTTGCAGTATTCCTGCTCTATACCATGCGGCGCGTCGACTGTCGTGACTGTGGCGTGAAGGTCGAAGCCCTGCCGTGGGCCAATGGCAAGCACACGCTCACCCGCGCTTACATGATCTTCCTGGCGCAGTGGGCACGCAAGTTGTCGTGGAAGGAGACGGTACAAAGCTTCCGGAGCTAAAGTCGAAAGTGGTGTACGGGCGGGGAATTTGAGGTGCGGAGTAGAGGGCGGTGGAGCTTTCCGCTGAGAATCTGATTGTCGAGATCGGAAACCAGCACACAAGAAAACTCCACCATGAGCAAGGATAAATGTAAAGAAGCAGTCGGTCTATCGGAAATCGGGCTTGGGCTCGAGGAGCTGATCAGGCGCGGGGCCCGGCGGGTCATCCAGGAGGCGATTGAAGTGGAGCTGGCAGAGCTGCTTGAGCAGTTCAGTAACGTCAAGACCTTGAGCGGCCAGCGCGCCGTGGTTCGCAATGGCTACCTCCCGGAGCGAGAGGTGCTGACGGGTGCCGGACCGATTGCCGTGAAGGTGCCCAAGGTGCGCGACCGGTCCGGGTCTGGCGTGAAGTTCAACTCGGCGATCGTGCCGCCATATGTGAGGAAGTCACCACGGGTGAGTGCGGCGCTGCCCTGGCTGTATCTGAAGGGAATCTCGACAGGCGACATGAGCGAGGCGCTGTCGGTGCTGCTGGGCGAAGATGCCAAAGGGCTATCGGCCAACGTGGTGAGCCGATTGAAGGCGCAGTGGGCAGACGAGCATGCACGCTGGAATCAGCGTGATCTGTCGGCGGCGCGCTATGTGTATTGGTGGGTGGACGGCATCCACACGGGTCTGCGCAGCGAGGGCTCGGACGGGCAATGCCTGCTGGTGATCATCGGCGTCACGCCCGACGGCAGGAAGGAGCGCGTGGCGATCGGTGACGGCTATCGGGAATCGAAGGCATCGTGGGCGGAAGTACTGTTGGATCTGAAATCCCGCGGCCTGCAGGCTGGCCCGCTGGCGGCGGTCGGCGATGGCGCCATGGGATTCTGGGCTGCCCTGGAGGAGGTGTTCCCAGCCACGCGCGCCCAGCGTTGCTGGTTCCACAAGATGGGCAATGTCCTGAACGCCTTGCCAAAATCCCAGCACGGCCGCGCCAAGGCAGATCTGCAGGCGATTTGGATGGCGGCCACCCGCGCAGATGCCTTTGCTGCCTTCGATCGCTTTGTGACGATCTACGGTGCCAAGTACCCCAAGGCCGCCGGCGTGCTCACCAAAGATCGAGACACCCTGTTGACGTTCTACGACTTCCCGGCCGAGCACTGGCAGCACATTCGCACGACGAACGCGATTGAGTCGACCTTCGCGACTGTGCGTCACCGCACGACGCGCACGCGAAATTGTGTGTCACGAGCGACCTTCCTTGGCTTGGCCTTCAAGCTGATCGAGGAAGCCGAGAAAACCTGGCGCCGCATCAACGGTGCCGAACATATCGAACTGCTCCTGAAGGGCATCCCCTTCAAGGACGGTGCGCCGGCGCAAGACAATCCGCCGGATCAGCAGAAACTCGTCGCCTGACGACCGGCCACGATCAACCTTCGTACACCAGATTTGACTTTATCTCAAGCTTCCGCACCAGTTGGGAGAAAGTCTTCAACGCAGTGGAGTGGGTGGTGGACTGGGGCCTGGCCCATCGCGAACTCGGTACGATCCGTGCCTTTGGTGTCGACGAGATCCAGTATGGTCGTGGACACAAGTACCTCACACTGGTCTACCAGATCGAGGCTGGCTGCACGCGTCTACTATGGGTGGGGCAGGAGCGCACGAAAGAAAGCTTCGCGAAGTTCTTTGCCATGATCGGAGAACAGGTATGCGAGAAGGTTGAGTTCGTCTGCTCGGATATGTGGAAGCCCTACCTTGAGATGATAGCGCTGCATTGCCCCAATGCGCTGAACATCCTGGACCGCTTCCACATCGTTGCGAAGATGAATAAGGCTATCGATGAGGTTCGCGCTGAAGAGTCCCGCCGCATGGTCCGCGACGGATACGAGCCGGTGCTCAAGAAGTCCCGCTGGTGCCTGCTCAAACGTCCGGAAAACCTGACCGACAAACAGCGACTGCGCATGCGTGACTTGTTACAGTACAACCTGCGCACCGTACGCGCCTGGCTGCTCAAAGAGGAATTCCAGCAGCTCTGGGATTACATCTCACCGGACTGGGCCGGAAAATTCCTCGACCAGTGGTGTACGCAGGTGATGCGCTCGCGCATCGAGCCGATGAAGAAGTTCGCCCGCACCGTGCGTGCCCACCGTGAGCTGATCCTCAACTACTTCCGTGCCCGCAAGCAGTTCTCCAGCGGCGTCGTCGAGGGCCTGAACAACAAGGCCAAAGTCACCATGAGAAAATCGTACGGATTCCGAACCTTCAGGGCGACGGAAATCGCGCTATATCATGCACTTGGCAATCTTCCTGAGCCTTCGTCAACCCACACTTTTTCCTGACGAACCATAAAAAAAGGCCCTCACGAGGAGGGCCTGACAGACTTGCGATTACCCACAATTTTTGGCAAACTCGAACTCGAGTTGAATATCGATGAGTCTTCGTAAGCCTCGCCAGATCACGGTATTGCCTGGTGGGGGATCGTTAGCGCGTGCCAGATAGCCGCCCAATTGGGCGCGTTGGATGATGTACCGGGTAAGAGGCTCGGCAGTTGCTGTCTTCGCGGTATCTTTGACCAACTGATCGAGCCTCTCCATTTTTGGCAGCGTTAATCCGATTTCTGCGGGTAGACGTGGGGTCGCTCGATGCACCATCTTCAGCCAGAAGGTACGCCAACTCACAACACAGAATACGGCGACCAGATTGGCCAGGCGATCGACGGTACGCAACATGGAGTCCTCTGCCTTGCAGCCGGACTTCAGGATCTTGTGGAACACTTCAATTTTCCATCGTAGCGCGTACCATTCCAGCTTCTCGACAGCTTGCCCGCGGGTGGTCACCGGCAAATTTGTGATCAGCTTCCACTCTATGCGCTTTCTTCCTGCAGGTGCGCCTCGTTCAATAGCATGGATCACCGTTAGGCGCAAAGCTGGGTAACGTCGTTGTTTCCCAATCGGAGGCAACACCGCGTCAAGAACTGGGGCGCAGTACAACAGGGACTGATAGCCCGAGGAGATGTGACGATGTGGGTCGAAGAGAGCTTGCTCGTGCCGCCGGCTAAAGCCCAGTCGCCCAAGCGTGGCCACCCGCTCGTCTATACGGATGCGCTGATGCAAGGGCTGCTCGGTCTCAAGCGGGTGTTCCACCTGCCGCTGCGCGCGCTGCAAGGCTTCGCGCAGAGCTTGCACGCCCTGGCCTTCCCAACGTTGCCAGTGCCGAACTACACGACATTGCGCTTCAGCCCAGTGCTGTCGATCACCAGATGCAGCGGCTCGCCAGTACGCGAGGCGGGCAGCACGACGTTCAGATTCTGCGCGCGGCGGCTCAGGAAATCAATGGCCTCGTTACGCCAAGCTGCACCCGGCGTACTTTCGGACCAAGGCTTCGCTCCGGTTCGCAAGCACGGTTGGTCCAAGCGGCGGGCTTGGCGCAAGGTCCATCTCGCCATGGATGCGAACACCGGCATCTGTGCTGCACTGATGACCCACCAGGACGCTGGCGATGGCGAAGTGTTGGCCGACCTGCTCGACCAGATCCCGGCTGATACACCGATCGATACCATCGGAGGCGACGGCGCTTACTTACGACAGCAAGCCGTGCCACGCGGAGATTGCCGCGCGAGGGGCACAGCCCTCGATTCCACCACGCGATGTCATCGAGAAGAGCAGTCGACGCGAATGGAAAGCCGCCAGCGGCTATCACCGGCGTTCGCTGGCCGAGACCCTGATGTACCGCCTCAAGACGCTGACAGGACACAGCCTGCGGGCACGCGAAATCGGGTCGCAGGCCACCGAAATGGCCATCCGTGCGGGCGTGTTCAACCGCATGGTGGCGCTCGCTCGCAATCCGTCCGTATCGCCGGAGTTCAGCCTCACCGAGAAGCGGGTGCATTTCTCCTTGGCAGCTCAACTACTTAGGAGTCGAATGTGCATAAGGAAATACTTTTTATCCTTATAGACGCGTCAACCGTAGGTGAATGCCCGGTGAACCTTGCGATTACCCACAAAAATTTGGTCGATTGTCTCTGTTAACGAGAGAGCCATTCTGTTAACGTTGTTGCGTGTACATTCGACAACAATGAGAGATGGCGAACGGAGGCGGCAAAGGCAATGGGGCCATGGAGTTGAAAACCAATGCTGGGGACGCCAATCAGTATTTCGGCCACACCGTCCCTGCAACACGGCAGTTTTTCTCTGGCAGCCGCTCACCATTCCGCACTGCACCAGGGCCCAAAGCATCATTCTTGTGCGTCTTATGGTTATCTCGCACCATGGCCGCCCGTCGGGAAAACACCTAGCGCCTTCTTCCCCTCCGGCACTTTAGATCTGCTACTCTGGTATACCTAAAGCAACGCTTGGAAAGCCAAAAGGAGTGAGCATGATGCCAGCACTGGACTAGGAAGCGGTCTCGCTTGACGAGGCATTCGTCGAAGATGCCCGTTGAGCAACCGACGCTCTTCGTGCCGCACGAGGCCCGAAGAAGGACGCAAAACAGAGCCCCAAAAATCAGGCCAAAGATTCCTACCCCCTCTCCAGCACACGGGACTGGGACGCCTCCCTATTTTCCGGAGTCGTCGAACTGTTTCTTTTACTTTGGAGAAATGAAATGCAACCGAGTAGCGTTGATCAAAAATTGGGAGGCTTTCCGCTCCTGATTCTCGGCTGTCAGCATGTGATGGTGATGTATGCGGGCGCAATCGCGATCCCGCTGGTGCTTGGGGCGGCGCTAAGCCTTCCCAAAGAGCAGATTGCATTCTTAATCAATGCGGATTTGTTCGCGTGTGGCCTGGCGACGATCATTCAGTCCATCGGTGTGGGACGGTTTGGTATTCGCCTACCAGTCATGATGGGGGTGACGTTTACTGCCATCGGTCCAATGATCGCCATTGGCACCGACCCGAACGCCGGCCTGCTCGGCATTTTTGGGGCAACGATTGGGGCTGGGTTGTTTGGGGTTCTGGTGGCACCCCTGGTCGGCAAACTACTGAGATTCTTTCCGCCCGTAGTGACCGGTACCGAGATCCTTGCCGTCGGACTGTCCCTCATGGTTGTCGCAGCCGCTTGGTCTGCGGGAGGATTTGGCAATCCAGATTTTGGAAATCCGCTTTATCTTGGAATCGCAGCGACGGTTGTCGTCTCCATTCTTTTCCTTGTCCGGTACACGCGCGGCTTTATCAACAACATCTCCATCTTGTTGGGCCTTGCTATCGGCTTTCTGATCGCCGGTGCCGCAGGCCAAGTGTCGATTGGTGAAATACACGAAGCTCCATGGTTCGGATTCATTCTGCCGTTTCACTTCGGTGCGCCAAAGTTCAGCTTTTGGCCCATCGCTGCGATGTGCATTGTCATGCTCGTGACCTTCATCGAGTCGACAGGCATGTTTCTCGCACTCGGCGAGATTGTCGAAAAGCCCGTATCAGAGAAGGACCTAATTCGCGGCTTCCGCGCTGATGGCATCGGCACAATGATCGGCGGAGTCTTCAATACCTTTCCTTACACCTCATACGCTCAGAACGTGGGCCTGGTGAGCGTTACTGGCGTCAAGAGTCGATGGGTGTGTGCGATGGCAGGTGTAATCCTGATGGTGTTGGGCCTGTTCCCGAAAATTGCAGTTTTTGTGGCGTCCATCCCGCCATTTGTGCTCGGCGGAGCAGGTATCGTGATGTTTGGTATGGTGACAGCAAGCGGCATCAAGGTGCTCGCTCGCGTTGACTTTCACAACGTCAGGAATCTTTATATCGTCGCAATCAGCATCGCCTTAGGGATGTTGCCTGTCGTCTCGCCCAAGATTTTCTCGAAGCTGCCCCACGAGCTTGCACCTATCCTCGAGAGTCCGATTCTCCTGACGGCAATTTCAGCGATCCTTCTCAACATTTTCTTCAATGGTCTCGGCGACGCCAAGGAAGCGCGAGCTACTCTGATGGCGACCGCAAAAGAAGCCGACCTCTAACACTTCTTGCCTCCACCATCGCCCGAAAAGGAGCGGTGGGCGCTCTCGTATTGTGGCCGCTGTAAAGCCGGCCGCAAGGGGGAGTCTTTGACTTCGCAACGGAAAACGCGTTTTATTCTCTACCCAGCCATGAAAACACAGTTTCGTTTTAGAACCACCCACGTCGCAACTTTGACGTTCTTCGCAGGCGCATTGCTCACCGGTAGTGCTGTCGCTCAGTCGAGCGTCACCCTGTACGGTCAGGTGGACAGCTATATTGGCACAACTCGGACACCCGGCAGCGACAGGTCATTCATCCTGGGTGGGGGTGGCATGCAGACCTCGTATTGGGGTATCAAGGGCACCGAGGATCTCGGAGGCGGATTGAAGACCATCTTTGATCTCAATGCCTTCTACCGCGTAGATACTGGGAAAGGCGGAAGCTACGATGGCGAGCCATTCTTCGCTCGCAATGCGTTTGTGGGGCTGGAGCATTCGAGCTACGGACAAGTTCGTCTGGGCAGGAATACAACCCCGTATTTCGTCTCAACCATCCTCTTCAACCCGATCCTCGACTCCTACGTCTTCGGGCCCGCAATCAGCCACACATATCTCTCTGCCAATAATGGAACGCTTTTCGACCCCGGCGTGCTAGGCGACACCGGTTGGGTCAACTCCATCGTCTACTCTACTCCGAACTTCAATGGCCTTACCGTCAACGCGATTTACGCGTTTGGCGAACAGCCTGGCTCCAATGGGCAGAACAAATGGGGCGGCAACGTGACGTACTTCCGAGGCCCGTTCGCGGCGACGGTTGCCTTTCAGCAGGTCAAGTTCAATACCAGCCCCGGCGATGTGACGTCGCCAGCTTCGCTCGTCGGGTTCCGAAAGCAGAATGCGGTTCAAGCCGGTATTAGCTACGACTTTAGTGTGGTTAAGGTCTACGCCCAGGGGCAATACATCAAGTCCGATATCAATGGGCCGTCGGGTGACCTCAAACACATCGATGGACTTGCAGGAGTCTCTGTTCCGATCGGTGCAGGTAATTTGCTGCTGACTTACGCATATGGAAAATCTGAAAACGACGTTGCGTCATTCCGTCGCAATACTGCGTCGATCGCATATGACTACAACTTGTCCAAGCGCACCGACTTGTATGCAGCTTACTACTACGACAAGCTAAGTGGTCAAGCCCATGGAGATACGGCCGGTATTGGCATCCGCCACCGCTTCTAGCACCAGTAGCAGGGAGGCTTGACCATAGGCGCGAAATTAAGCGCATCTAGCTTTTGCGGCCGAGAGTTGGCAGGCTTGCGTCCGCAACCACTATTTGCGGACGCAAGCATGATGGACAACGAGAGTGAAGTTCTGCCACGACGGGTGGTCCGTGTTCGCTCCCATGGAAAGCGAGACCTTGACCCCGATGTTTTCTGGCTTTGGTGAGGGACCGACTGGCACGATTGAACAGAGTTACGTTACGTTGTGCTCAGTCAGCGGTAGTAGCAGTGAAGTAGTAGAGGTGAGATCTCCACTAGGTGCTGCAAATGGCCGACCCCCACCGCAAGTTGGGGTTTTTTTGCTGGAAGAGGTGAGTTCCGGCACTAGCCCCTCTGACAGCAGGCATCTCAATCTGGAGAGTAGGACTCCGGGCAGAGGAGAGGCGCAATGAGAGAGCCCAAGGATGGTAGGGCGAGTTGGCAAAATGCCGGCTTGAGCCGCAATCGGCGAATTAGGGAAGGCATCCGCGGTGCGCAACCGGCATGGCGCCGACTCCGCGAAAGTTTCGCGCGTAAGCCGGTGGCATACAACGATTCGGCTCATTCACGGCATTGGGAGCATCTCACCCGGTTGGTGGCGTGCGTGGCGACCGTCCTCATGCTCTGCATGGCGGCCGCCATGGCAATGACTCCGCACAGCGCCTACGATGGCCCCGAGGCACCTCGCCTGCAGGCAAGCCTGCGCCTGCCCGACCTGAATGCTCAACTCACAAGACTGACTGACGCCCGTGCCACCTATATCCGGGAGGAGCCCCTGCAACGCGGCGACACCATCGCCTCGCTGCTCAAACGGCTCGGTGTGGACGATCCCGACGCGCAGGCATTCATCCGCGGCAGCACTGCCGCCCGCCAACTCCTTGACCTCGAGCCGGGCCAGATCGTACAGGCTGAGTCCGACCAGGACAACCTGCTGGTCTCGTTGCATGCCACTCTTGACGGCGACGTATCCGCCTCACACGAACTGGTAATCGAGCGGGCCGGCGACCTTGACGAGCCGTTTTTCAAGGCGCACCTGCATACGGTCAGGAATGAACTGCGCTATGAGATGCGTTCAGGCACCATCACAGCGAATGGGTTCTTCAAGACCATGGACGCTGAGAATGTGCCCGAGGAGATTGTCCAGCAGATGGTTTCCATCTTCTCTGGTGTAATTGATTTCCACCACGATATTGTCGCCGACGATCGCTTTCGCATTGTCTATGAAGCCGGGTTCCGCGTGGGCGCCTTGGTGCGCAATGGTCGCGCGGTCGCGGTCGAACTCGTCAACCGCAGCCAGCTATATCAGGCTCTGTGGTATTCGGCCGACGACACTAAGGCCGGGGACTACTACACCTTTGACGGCCGCAGCATGAAGCGCCCGTTTCTCCGCTCGCCCGTGGACTTCTCGCGTGTGTCGTCGGGTTTCGGCTGGCGCAATCACCCTCTGCACCATCAGTGGGTTGTTCACAAGGGGATCGACTTTGCTGCCCCCATCGGCACCAAGGTCTTCGCCACGAGCGATGGGACAGTCGACTTTGTCGGCCAACAGACCGGCTACGGCAGTATCGTCATCCTCAAACATGACGGCGGCTACTCGACCTACTACGCCCACTTGTCGGGATTCGCCGACATCCGCCCCGGGCAGCATGTCACGCAAGGGCAAGTGATCGGATACGTCGGGCAAACCGGCAGGGCAACCGGGCCGCATCTGCATTACGAGTTTCGCTTCAATGACGTGGCGCAGAACCCACTGAGCGTCATGCTGATGGATCCGGTCACGCTGACGGGACAAACGCGCCAGCGATTCCTGAGTTATACCAGTGACACGCAAGAGCGGATCAACAAACTGCGCAGCTATAGCGTGGCATCTATCGGCAACTGAGGTTCCCCTGCGCCGCCAGTCTGGCGCTGCACCCGGGGCTGGCGGCGCTTGCCGAGTTCGCATGTCACTGTCTTCGAATAAAGTTCGAAAGATGGCCGAATGCTCGGCAGAAGGTCCTATGATTGCGTCGTTCCTGGTGTTTGACCATGCGGCGCTACGGCGCCGCGGCGATGGGGGCTGGAATGGTACGACCGGCGGCACAGCCCTTTGGGCGCCATATTTGAGGAGTGAGGTGGCGCACAGCGTTGACGTTCGTAGGTGGATTTAGATGCCGAGCCGAGCTAGGTTTGGCTGATGTCGGGCAAGGCCGTCAAGGCCTTTGCAATCGGAAACGAGAACAACGTGGCGGATGGTGGGACGCGTTATGGCACCGGCGTAGTGACCGTAACCGATTTTGCTTTGAACCAGATCTCGGGCAAGCCATGCGGCAAGTTTGAAGCTCGGCGATGATTCGCTCACCAAGGGGCAAGGCGGGGTTAGCCGCTATCTCAGGGAGGCCGACACTGCATGGCGTCGCGCTTCGCTCATGTGTACATACGACAGGTCAGGCGCTTTCTCAGCCTCCCGAGTCCAAGGTCGGTGTAAAGTGGACCCCTCTGTCAAGACAGCTTTCAACCGAATTTAAGCTGCATCTATTTCTTCACACGCAGCAGAACAGCACCGCCGAACTTATCGACAATCATTGCCCCGCCGCCCTCGCCACTGGCATAGACGGCATCCGGCGTTTTGTAGCCCAGCGACTGGTGGGGCCGTTCCTCGTTGTAGAACGAGAAGTACTGCGCCAGCCCGATCATCAGCTCCGCCATGTTGGCGTACCCCTTCAGGTACACGTCCTCGTGCTTCACGTTGCGCCATAGCCGTTCGACGAAGATGTTGTCCAGCGCCCGGCCGCGACCGTCCATGCTGATGGCGATGCCCTCGCGCTTGAGCACGCCCGTGAAGACATGGCTCGTGAACTGGGAGCCCTGGTCGCTGTTGAACACCTCCGGCCTTCCGTGCTCGCGCAGCGCATCCTCCAGGCAGTCCACGCAGAACGACGCGTCCATGCTGTTGCTCAGGCGCCAGGACAGCACCTTGCGGCTGTACCAGTCGATGATCGCCACCAAGTAGGCAAAACCGCGCGCCAGCCGGATGTAGGTCACATCGATCGACCACACCTGGTTCGGCCGCGTCACTCTCACGCCGCGCAGCAGGTACGGATAGACCTTGTGCTTCGAATGCTTGACGCTCGTCGCCGGCCCCGGCGCCATGCCCGCCAACCCCATCTCGCGCATCAGGCGCTGCACGCGCTTGCGGCTCACCACGCAGCCCTGGCCACGCAGGAACACCGCCATGCGCCGGCTGCCGTAGAACGGCCGGTTCGTATATTCCTCGTCGATCAACCGGCACAGCCGCAGATCCTCGTCGCGCTCTTCCCGCGTCGTCTTGCCCTGCCTCCGATACACCGTTGCGCGCGACACTTCCGCCAGGTCGCACTGCCGGCTCAAAGGCAGTTCCTCCGCACCATCGATCCACCCCATTCGGGCTTCCCGGCTCACTCCCCCAACTTTTTTTTAAGCCAGTCCACTTCCATCTTCAGCCGCCCGATCTCGCCGTACAGGCGATCCTCGCCGCTCTTGTCCTCGGCCGGCTTCGGGCCACGCTTGGTTTCGAACAGGGCGCCGGCCCGCTCAAGAATCTCTTTCTTCCATTGCCCGACCAACACCGGATGCACGCCGTATGTCTGCGCAATCTCGCTGATCGTCTTCACCCCGCGCACCGCCTCCAGACCAACCTTGGCCTTGAATTCCGCCGTGTGTACCTTGCGCTTCTTGCCTTCACTCATTCGCCATCACCCCTTCAAGGACGACAGCTTAATCTACCGCCTGATCACTGTCTCAAATCGTGGGTCCACTTTAGCGATCAAGCAAGGAAAAAGGGCGAGGGCGATGCGCCCTCGCAAATCCCAGCTTCACGGAGAGGTAAGCGGCCGGTATTGTCCGGCGCGCAAATCAGTGTGACACGGTGCCGCGGTATTGCTCGACAAACTCCTTGTTAGTCTTTCCCTTCTTCGCTTCCGCAATTGCTGCACGCTCAGCGTAGAGTTCGCGAACGAACTTCGCTACCAGGCAGCTATCGGCGAACATGTTGTACTTCCACCCAAGGCCGTAGGCACCCAAGTTGATGTTGTCGATAGTCATGACCCGCATGTTCGAGTCCTCGGTAGCCAAGTATTGATCAATAACTTTGCGAACCAATTCCTTGGTGCAGGCTAGCTTATGTGCGTGCCAGACGTCGGTATGCCACTCTGCCGGCTTCGGCAAGCTGAAAGGATATTGAATCGAGCGACCGGGGCGGTCATAGCCCAACCCGTCCCATGGACCAGATTCAAACGCCCACCAGTTCACTGGACCATTCGGTGCAGCAGGGCGGACCTGCGTCCAATGCACCATGTTGCGTTGGAGCCAGTCGTCTGCGAAGCTGTCATCGTTGAAGGGATCCAGTTTGCGGATCGCGTCTGCATCGCCCCGCATTTGCGAGACTGCATGCTCGACTTCATTCTCGATTTTGAAGATGCAGTGGCTGTAATCCATGCAGAAGTTGAAGGGCACGCCTCGCTTCTCGACAAGCGCAGCAACTTTCAGGACGCGCCGGAAGTCTTCCGACCACATGTCCACGTGGCTTTCGTAGGTTATCGTGATGCCGCGGGCTTGCGCGTAGTCGTACGTTTCCAGGTACGAGGCTGCGACCTCTTCATCAGTGACGTAGTGGCCGTCAGCATGCTTCGCCCAAACCATCAAGTTGTGGTACTTCGCATTCACTTCGCGGGTGCGCTCAATGTTTGCCTTAATCGTTGGCTCGTCGACGCCAAGGGTGTATGTCCAGCTTCCGGTCAAGACCGGAAAATTGAAATGTTGGCTGGCCTTGATGTACTCGTCCAGCTCCTTATCGCTCGCTGGAATACGGTCGACGAAGTCCCACAGCCCGCTTTCCTTTTGGAGCCGGAACTGCTCCATGATGGGCAGTTCGCTTTCTGAGACGGGTGCTTGCAAGGAGGAGGGTTGCACGCCTCGGCCTGCACAACCGAGAAGAAACATTGGCTTCATAGGGAATTCCTCTTATTTGTGCGTATTACAGAGTCGTTGACTCGTCGATGACGTTGGAGCGCAGAGCTGACCTAAATTCTTCGTGCCCACGAAGCGCCGCCTGGCAGAGTTCACGATGCCACTTGCGGTATTGGATGGAGACCTTGTCTGTGGCGACAGAAATCTCCCCGACGATACCTCGGCTGGCCACTGGGATTGGATGACCGGTTGGTCTTCTTCCAGCACACGCTTTTGGAATGCCAGGTGCATGTGATCCGGCTGGCCGTCCGTCTCCCGCGCGATGATCATGAAATTGCGACACGTCTTGTCATCAACTGGGCATGCCGTTGTCCACAGGACGAAGCGGGAATTGTCCTTCCAGAGCTTAATTTCCAGATTGATTGCATATGGCATCGTGCAACGGTAGTCGAAATCTCCCATCGGCGCCTCTTCCGGAATTCCTTCCATTTCCCGCGGCGGCGATAGCTTGAACTGCAACTCGCCGTCAATCCGATTGACCTGGACGGCTGGGTGGCTGGCAAAGAACGGGTCGTACAAAGTGCCAGGGTGTACGAAAGCAAAGTGAGAGAAGTCTGTGAAATTTTCCCAACGTCGCTCTGCGACGGTGTTCCAGAGGTAGGAGTCGGCCACAATGACTTGCATGCCGGGCTTTTCCCAGTCGCTGAAATAGGGAATTTCTGTGCAGTCGAAGCTGTTATCCAAGCGTACCCACACAATGGAATACTTCACTTCGCAGTCATAGGCATTCAGCTTCGCGCGCGGCGGAATGGCTTTGTCCGGGCAAGCCGGTACGAGTTTGCAAATCCCCTCGTTGTCGTACTGCCAGCCGTGATACGGACACGCCAGGAAGTCTTGGCCATCTCGCTTGCTCACGCGACCAAGCGAGAGCTTTGCCGAGCGGTGGGCGCATCGATCGCTGGCTGCGACGATCTTTCCATTAAGGCGGGCCAGCACGATCGGTTCGCCGAGCAGGGTCACGGCCATCGGACCATGGCCAGAGGCGTTGGCGCGTTCGAACTCTGCCAGGGTACAAACCGGATGCCAGAAGTGGCGAAGGTAAGTCTTATCCTCGAGGAGAGGCCTGTACTGCTCATTCATTTTAAGTGTCTCCAGTGCGGTCGGGTGTGTGAGGCCAAAATTACAGTCTGGGAAGCCAAATAGATCAACTGGTATACCAGACTATAGAGCGTAACGGAGGCCGACAATCAGGGATAACCCGTTGGTACCGTGAATGGAAGCCGAGCTATAGGATCAAGCGACGGCTCTAATTTCTTGCATGTGCCGCAATAGAGGCTCCCGGACGGGTACGAAACGCGCCCCTTGCACGCGAAATTTGAGCAGGACGAATATGGATAGCGCCCTTATTTAGTGCCAAACGATGCGCTTGAGGTACCATTCTGGAAATCTGGTCGACCAAACCACAATGCGGCGCCGCGCTGCACCCTAGCGACGATAAATCATGCTCACCCAAAAGATTGTAGGCACCATCTCCGATGCTATCTATCACCGTCGTCTCCCGCCGGGCACGAAACTCAACGAGCGGGACATCGCCGAACTCTTTGGTGTAAGCCGCACAGTGGTCCGCCAAGCACTGATCCGCTTGTCTCAAGATGGGCTAGTCGAGATCTCCCCGAAACGGTCCTCGTCCGTTTGGCGGCCGACCTTCGACGATGCCTTCGAGCTCTACCAAATGCTGCTGGTGCTTGAGAGCGGGGTGATCGACCAACTGATCAAGACAATCACCCCAGATCAGCTCAAGGCGCTGCGTGCTCATACGGGAAAGGAGCGGGTGGCGTTTGAGAAGCACAAACACGATCTAGGGGACCAGCTTGGCCGGGATTTCCATTCGCTGCTTCTATCATTCCTGAACAACGCGACACTAAACCAGATTCACTCTCAACTGCGACGGCGCGAGTCACTGATTAACGCGATGTTCCGGGTCGGTTTCGACTACTGTCAGTTGCGGGACGAGCACGGTAAGCTGGTGGAGTGTCTTGAGAAGAAGGATGCTGCCGCTGCGAAGGAGCTTTTGGCGTCTCATTACAATCTGGTCATTCGGGGCTATCGCTTCGACGCGTCCGCGCCCCCCGAGATTGATCTCAAAGCTGTTTTGGCCGCCTAAGCCCCCACCTTTGCCTCCAGGCCGCGCTCGTCGCGGCTTCGGCCTTCTCTCCGCCGGTTCCGGCACTTTTCACAGCTAGGTATTTTCCCCGAGTGCAAACTGCTTTGCGCTTTCGGTTCTTCTGTTATACATTCTGGTATACCAGTTAAGTAAACTAACAAGCCATAGCAGGAGGCGGAGTGAAAGCAGATCAGTTGCTGTTCGAGGATTGGCATCCCGTTGCGGCGCTGGAAGACGTTCTTCCAAGCCGGCAATACCAAACGCGGCTTCTTGGCCGCCCAGTCAAATACAACGTGCGGCCCGACGGCGACATTGAAGCCGCCTGGACCGATGAAGGCATCGACCGGCCGATGCTAGCTAGACGGAAATATGGCGCACTGTGGCTATCGTTCGCAGCGGCGCCCCGCGACCTTTTCCCGGTTCCAGAATTTGCGGAATCGGATCGCCGAATCGTCAGTGCTGGTTCAACACGGGTGAACGTGTCGGGTCTACGGGCCATCGAGAACTTCCTTGATATGGCGCACTTCCCGTTTGTTCATACGGACATCCTCGGTGCCGAACCGATGACAGAAGTGCTGCCATACAACGTCGTCATTAATGAGGAACTCGACGAAGTCATCGCTACCGAATGTCGCTTCGCTCAACCGAAGGCGTCGGCTACCGCTGTGGAGCCGATTGAGACGCAATACACCTATCGTGTGACGCGGCCAAACATCGCGATCCTCTACAAGACCTGCCCGCCGGCGCCCGAGCGTTGGGACGTCTTGTGTCTCTTCGTCCAGCCAGTCGATGAAGACTGGTGCATCGCACACACGATCATGTGCTATGTGGATGACATTAATTCGGATGAGCAGCTTCGTCGATTTCAGCAGACTATCTTCGGCCAGGATCTGATGATCCTGATCAATCAGGTTCCGAAGCGTTTGCCTCTGGCGGCGAGCAGGGAGAACCCGGTACGCGCCGACGTGCTTGCCACCGCGTACCGTCGCTGGCTCCGCGAAAGCGATCTGCACTATGGCGCAATCCGCGACTAAGCCAACAAAACTCAGGTCTCCAAAATGAAATCATTCGACACCAATCGCTGGTATCCGGTTGCCAGCGCTTCGGATCTCCCGTCGCGCCACGTCTACCAGACCAGCTTAGCGGGTCAGGAACTTGCCGTCTGGCGAGACGACAATGGCATCGTGAACGCTTGGGAAAACCGCTGTCCCCATCGCGGACTTCGGCTGACGCTGGGCGTGAATTTGGGACACGAACTCCGTTGTCAATACCACGGCTGGACCTATGAGACCGGCAGCGGTGGTTGCACTTTCGTTCCCGCACATCGTGAGGCCACCGAGCCGAGTTCGGCATGTGTCCCAACCTTTGCGGTTCGTGAGAAGGACGGTCTGGTTTGGGCCTCGCTCGGCACGCCACTTGTCGAACCAGAAGCCCTGCAAGGGGGCAACAGCGCCCACGTCAGAACGCTACTTCGTAGTCTTCCATTCAACGTCCCACAGGAAGAGATCAGCGACGCACTGCTTTCCCAGGTCAACAAATTCGCCGAATGCGTCGGTGGTGGCGAACTACGAGCTGAAGTTGCGGCAGATGGCATCATCAAGATGCAAGGGGGACAGGATCAAAAGGTAATCATATTCTTCCTGCAACCGTACTCGAGCCATAAAGCTGTCGTTCACACAATGGTGTTTGCTGCAGGAACAGCAACGCTGGCATTCAAAACGCAGTTCTCGCAGGTGTTCACGGAGTTCCGTCGATCAATTGAAGCGAGCCATGTCAGTGCGCCGAAAATCGAACAGATCCGCACGGCATTGACGCCCGCGACAGACGTGCCTGCCGTCGTTGTTCCGTTCCCACGCGCTGCCTCGACGGAGTTCAAGTGTGTTGTCACGACGCGCTTGCAGGAAACAGAAGACATCATTTCGTTATGGCTGAAGCCTGTGGGCCGAGCACTGCCGCAGCTTTCACCGGGTATGCATATCAGCGTCACCACACCGGCGGGTCCTGTTCGACAGTACTCCGTTGTCAACAGTCCGGACGAACGTGAGGCATTCATCATCGGTATCAAGCGTGAGCCGGCATCTCGTGGTGGCTCGCAATCTATGCATGAGCAAGTCGCAGAAGGGACAGAGCTCGCGATCACTGTGCCACGCAATGCATTTCCTCTTCTCCGGAATGGGAAGCGCCCCGTCCTTATTGCCGGCGGCATTGGGATCACGCCCATTCTGGCGATGGCGCAGGCTTTGCACGCCAATGGTGAAGCCTTTGAGATGCACTACTTCGCTAGGGGGGCTGAACATATCCCATTCGGAGAGCGCCTCCGAGCGCTCGGAGTGAACCTCCATGTGTATGCCGGTCTGGATGGGGAAGCCACGCGCGCGAAACTTCAATTTGCATTCGCGGCCGTCGACCCTTCCCAAACAGAGGTCTACACATGCGGACCTGCGGCCATGATCAATTGTGTAAGCGACGTGGCTGCCGCGCGAGGCATCGCAGAGGAGTCTATCCGCTTCGAACTGTTCAAGAACGAGGACGCGCCCACTGGCGGTGCCGCGTTCGAAGTGGAGCTGGCCAAGTCCGGAAAGTCTTTCACGGTTTCATCAGACAAGAGCCTACTTAAGGCGTGCTGGGAAAACGGTGTGAACATCGAAGCGTCATGTGAGCAGGGCGTCTGTGGCACCTGCATGACTGGTGTCCTGAGCGGCGACCCGGAGCACCATGACACCTATCTCTCCAAGCAGGAGCGGGACAGCGGCAAGTGGATCATGCCCTGCGTATCGCGCTGCAAGAACGGCAAGATCGTTCTGGACCTTTGATGAGAACCCCGATGATTACCCTTTACGACTACGAACTGTCAGGCAACTGCTACAAGGTTCGTTTGCTGCTGAACATCCTGGGCGTGGAGTACCAGAACGAGCCGGTCGAGTTCTATCCAAGCAGGCAGCACAAATCCGATGCATTTTTGCGAATCAATCCGCTGGGGCAACTACCCGCGTTGACCGACGGTGACTTCGCGATCCGCGACGCACAGGCCATCTTGGTGTATCTCGCCAAGCGCTACGACAAGTCCGGCCTCTGGTACCCGAGTGGCGACGCGCGTCTATCTGGCGAAGTGCAGATGTGGTTGTCCTTTGCCGATAGCTTGACCGGATCCATTTCGGCAGCACGGTTGCACGATCTCTTCTTCTTCGACTTCGATGCCGAATCATGCCGGAGACGATCTCATGAGCTGCTGCGAATTCTTGACGAGCATCTCTGGCAGCGAGAACAGGCAGGCGGAAGATTCCTCTGCGATGCAGCGCATCCTACGATTGCCGATATCGCGTGCTTTCCCTATATCGCGCTCTCCGACGAAGGCGGCGTGTCGCTGGGAGACTATCCCGCTGTACGGCGCTGGACGGATCAGGTCAAGCGCGTTCCCGGCTTCATCGTGATGTCAGGGGTATTCCCTGCGTCGCGCCAAGTTGAAGAGCCCGCGACAGCTGTGGCCTCGATGCGTTAAACGCACGACCAGTTCGCTATGGCGTCGCCACTGAAATTGGGATGACGTGACATCCAGTGCGGACTGGTCATTTCTCGATATCTCAACCGAAAAAGGTACATGTAAAGATGAAAACGAAAGCTGCCATCGCGTGGAAAGCTGGCGCCCCTCTCAGCGTTGAGGAAGTGGACCTGGCAGGCCCGCGCGCAGGGGAAGTTCTTGTCGAAGTCAAGGCCACAGGGGTCTGCCACACCGACTACTACACGCTTTCCGGCGCGGATCCGGAAGGTATTTTCCCCGCGATCCTCGGACACGAGGGTGCAGGGATTGTCACGGAAGTGGGCGCTGGCGTTACATCGCTCCGGCCCGGGGATCACGTGATCCCTCTCTATACGCCGGAGTGCCGCCAATGTAAGTTCTGCTTGTCGCAGAAGACCAACCTCTGTCAGTCCATTCGTGCCACCCAGGGCAAGGGTCTGATGCCGGACGGCACGGCTCGATTCTCGATCGATGGGCAGCCAATCTTCCACTACATGGGCACGTCGACGTTTGCCAACCACATCGTTGTGCCGGAGATCGCCCTCGCCAAGATCCGTCCGGACGCGCCGTTCGACAAGGTTTGCTACATCGGTTGTGGCGTGACGACAGGCGTGGGAGCCGTACTGTTCACCGCGAAAGTTGAAGCCGGGGCGAATGTTGTTGTCTTTGGCCTGGGCGGCATCGGCCTCAACGTCATTCAGGCGGCAAAGATGGTCGGTGCGAACAAGATCATCGGTGTGGACCTGAACCCGGCGCGCGAAGCGATGGCCAGAAAATTTGGAATGACCCACTTCGTCAACCCGAAGGACGTGGAAAACGTGGTGGATCACATCATTCAATTGACGGATGGCGGTGCAGACTATTCCTTCGAATGCATCGGTAACACGAAGGTGATGCGTCAGGCACTGGAGTGTTGCCACAAGGGCTGGGGCAAGTCGATCGTCATCGGCGTTGCCGAGGCCGGTGCGGAAATTTCAACGCGACCGTTCCAATTGGTGACTGGCCGTGAGTGGAAAGGCTCTGCCTTTGGGGGGCTCGCGGGCGCACTGATGTGCCGAAGATTGTAGACTGGTACATGGAAGGCAAGCTGAACATTGACGACCTCATTACGCACAGGCTTCCGCTGGAAAAGATCAATGATGCATTCGATCTGATGAAGAGCGGGGAGTCGATCCGTTCGGTGGTCCTTTATTAAGCGCGAAGATGAGCAATCTCAGGTCCGTGTCTGAGCATGCCTGCTTCGGCGGCTTGCAAAGATTCTATGAGCATGCGTCCAAGGAAACAGGGACAAACATGCGGTTCTCGGTTTACCTGCCGCCGAAAGCCATGAGGGGGGAGCAGTGCGCTACGCTCTTCTATCTGGCTGGGCTGACTTGCACAGAGGAGACGTTCGCAGCGAAAGCCGGTGCCCAACGACTCGCCGCCGAGTTGGGGTTGGTGTTAGTAGGTCCAGACACCAGCCCCGGGGCATTGACATTCCGGGAGACCGGGATAGCTGGGACTTCGGTGTTGCCGCAGGCTTTTATGTCGACGCCACTGATGTCCCATGGGCGGCGAACTATCGCATGTACAGCTACATCGTGCGTGAACTGTTCGACGAGATCATTCAGAATTTTCCTGTGGATCGCCAGCGAGTGGGCATCTTTGGTCATTCGATGGGCGGCCATGGTGCACTGGTTATTGCCTTGCGCAATCCGGACCAGTTCCGATCCGTATCAGCCTTCGCGCCGATCTCTAACCCTATGGTTTGCCCGTGGGGCATCAGGGCTTTCACGAGATACCTTGGCACCGATCAAGGTGCCTGGCGAGACTACGATGCGACTGAACTGATTAAGCGTGGCGGGCGCGCAGTGTTTCCGGGCGGAATACTGATTGATCAAGGGCTCGACGACAAGTTCCTCGAGGAGCAGCTATATCCCGAGGCGCTTCGCACGGCGTGCGAGGTTGCGGGGCAACCACTAAGGTTGCGCATGCATCCGGGCTATGACCACGGTTACTACTTCATCGCTTCGCATATCGAGGACCATCTGAGGCATCACGCCTTAGCCCTGGGCTCATGACGATTTGATCCTTGCAGCGCGTCTCACGCTGCTCCTTGCGGCGTTCCGGTGGGCTCCGTGGCTCCGGAACGCTTTTTTTTGTCGGGAGATTTCATGATTCGCTTACATGATTTTGAGTTGTCGGGAAGTTGCTACGAAATTCGGCTTCTCCTAAACATGTTGAGCGTTCCCTATGAGAAGGTGAACGTCGACCTTGTTAATCAACAACAGGAGTCACCGACCTATCTTGATCTGAATCCGTTCGGCGAGCAGCCGATTCTTGAAGACGGGTCATTGCGACTGCGCAATGCCGAGGCAATCCTCACTTATGTAGCACGCAAGTACGACAAATTTGGGACCTGGTACCCCTCTGATGCGGATGGAGCGGCCCGTATTCACCAATGGCTCGCCACAGCCAGCGGTGATCTCATGCATCTCGCGCGCGCGACGTCTGTGAAGGTGTTCCACTTGCCCGCAAATCTTGGACACCTTCTCGCCCTTTCGCACAGGGTGCTAAGGTTCTTGGATGGCCATCTGGAAAATCGGAAGTGGCTTGAACTCGGCCGTCCGACTATTGCTGATGTCGCGTGCTTTCCTCATATCGCTCTATGCGAGGAAGCCGGGGTGTTTGATCTGAAGGAATACAGGAACGTATCGGAGTGGGTGGAGCGATTCAAGACGGTTCCAGGTTTCGTGCGTATGTATGCAGTGAGCAGTGTCTCGTAAATAGATGTATCCCCTGCCAAGTGCGGATCGGCGATCTGCCATCGTATGACGCGGAAGAGACGAATGCCCGTGCGTCCGAATGCGGAAGCGGCTGACCACGGCGAATGATCAACACAGAATATCGAACACCCCATGCTTATGACCGAGCGAGCCACCGTCGAGTCGATTGCGAAGGATGCAGACATCAGCATTGAATCAAGCCGTGTCAAACAAGGCCACAGACAAGTCGGCAGGTCTATCGTGGCGATGAACGACGGCTGGCGCGATGACATCCGCTTCCTAGGTCGACTGCTGGGGGACTGCGTGCGTGAGCAGGAAGGCGATGCTGCGTACAAATTGGTGGAAGCGATCCGGCAGACCGCGGTGCGGTTCCGCCGTGACGGCGACTGCGTCGCTGGCGCGGAGTTGGATTGCCTGCTCAACGGGCTGTCGCACGATCAGACCATTGCAGTGGTACGTGCCTTCAGCTATTTCTCGCACCTGGCCAACATCGCCGAGGACAAGCACCACAATCGCCTCTGCCGGGTACAGGCGTTGGCCGGTTCACCGCCGGAGCCGGGCAGCGTGACCCGTGCGTTGCAGGACATCGACGTCGCCGGCGTGACTGACGAGCAGTTGCGCGCCTTCCTTGACAACGCATTGATCATGCCGGTGCTGACCGCTCATCCGACCGAGGTGAAGCGCAAGGCTATCCTCGATGCCGAGCGCGAGATTGCCAGCCTGTTGGCGCAACGCGACCTTCCGATGACGACGCGCGAGCTCGACCGCAACACCGCTGAACTGCGCGCACGGGTGTTCACGCTGTGGCAGACCCGCATGTTACGCAACACCCGGCTGACAGTAGTGGATGAGATCGAGAACGCGCTGTCCTATTATCGGGCCACGTTCCTACGGGGTATCCCGCGACTGATGGCCGACATGGAAGATGACATTGCAGAAGTTTTCAAGAGCAAATCCGGTGGCACGCCCGCTTCGTTAGCCCCGTTCCTGCAGATGGGATCGTGGATTGGTGGCGATCGCGACGGGAATCCGAACGTGACAGCCGAGACGCTGGAGCATGCCGCCCAGCAGCAATCCAAAGTCATTCTGCAGTGGTACCTGGACGAAGTGCATGCCCTGGCCGCCGAGCTGCCTCTGTCTTCCCTGATGGTCGACGCAAGCACCGAGCTGCTTGCACTAGCAGAGGCATCTCCGGAGCATTCCGAGCACCGAGCGGACGAACCCTATCGTCGCGCACTGATCGGTATCTATGCCCGCTTGGTCGCCACTGCAGCACGATTGATCGGCCATGCTGCGCAGCGCTTTCCGTCGGCCGACGCGACTCCGTACGATTGCGCCCAAGGATTGGCTGCCGACGTGCAGATTGTGATTGATTCGTTGCGTCGGCATCACGGCAACGCGCTGGCTCATGGCCGCATCGATGCACTGGCGCGCGCTATCTCCATATTCGGCTTCCACCTCGCGTCAGTGGACATGCGCCAGGTATCTGACATACACGAAGCCGTGGTGGGCGAACTGTTCAAGGTGGCGGGCATCGAGACGGATTACGCTGCGTTGTCCGAAGAACGCAAGCTGAAGCTTCTGCTGGCCGAACTACGCCAGCCACGCATGCTGTCGCTACCATATCACCATTACTCGGAGCAGACTCGCAGCGAACTGGCCATCTTCAAGATGGCTCGCGAGCTGCGCGCGCGCTTTGGGGGTCGCATCGCGCGCAACTACATAATCTCGCATACGGAGACACTTTCTGATCTGGTGGAAGTGATGCTGCTGCAAAAGGAATGTGGCATGCTGCGCGGGACGCTTGGCAGCAAGATCGATCCAGCCCGCATGGAGCTGATGGTCATTCCGTTGTTCGAGACCATCGAGGACTTGCGCAATGCCGCTGGCATCATGGAGTCGCTGCTGGATCTCATGGGGTTCGATGCAGTTATTGAGCAGCATGGCATGGAGCAGGAAGTGATGCTTGGCTATTCGGACTCCAACAAGGACGGCGGCTTCTTAACGTCCAATTGGGAACTCTACAAAGCCGAATCGGCGCTAGTGAAGCTGTTCGAGAACCGTCGCGTCAGGTTGCGGCTGTTCCATGGCCGAGGCGGCACCGTGGGTCGCGGTGGTGGCCCGACCTATGAGGCCCTCCTGTCGCAGCCGACAGGCGCAGTGAACGGCCAGATACGCTTAACTGAGCAAGGCGAGATCATCAATAGCAAGTTCGCCAACCCGGAAATTGGGCGGCGCAACTTGGAAGCCGTGATCGCGGCCACGCTTGTCGCGTCGCTGCTGCCAACGCAGAATGCCCCAGCCGAACTGAGCACGTTCGAGGGCACCATGCAGCAACTGTCTGACCATGCATACGGCGCGTATCGGAACTTGGTCTACGAGACCCCGGGCTTCAAGGACTACTTCTTCTCTACCACGCCTATCACCGAGATTGCCGACCTCAACCTCGGTTCGCGTCCAGCCTCGCGCAAGCTGATGGACGAGAAGCACCGCAAGATTGAGGATCTGCGTGCAATTCCATGGGGCTTCTCATGGGGCCAATGTCGCCTCCTGCTGCCGGGCTGGTTCGGCTTCGGCAGCGCGGTCAAGGCAATACTGGACGAACAACCGGACGATACTGCACGTAACGCCTGTGTGGCCACACTCAAGCGTATGGTCAAGACTTGGTCATTCTTCCACACCCTGCTGTCTAACATGGACATGGTGTTGGCCAAAACCGACCTCGCCGTGGCCTCGCGCTACGCCGAACTTTGCGAGGACGCGGCGCTGCGCAAGTCGGTGTTCGCGCGCATCCATGCTGAATGGCACCTGACATGCGAAATGCTATCGCTGATCACGGAGCGCGCCGAGCGTCTGGCCGACAACCCGCTACTTGCGCGTTCGATTCAAGACCGATCCGCGTATCTTGATCCGCTGAATCATCTCCAGGTGGAACTGCTCAAGCGGTATCGCACCAAGAAGGACGCTGGCGACGTGCGTGTATCGCGCGGGATACACTTGACTATAAACGGAGTGGCGGCTGGACTGCGCAATAGTGGTTGAGAGCGCAGGAGCTGACGTCTCATATGCTAGTGTAGCGTTCTGTTCTTGATGGAACGTATATGAATTCGGCGTCTCCAATGCCCACACTGCGACACAGCGTGGAGAGAGTGAGTGCGAGTTGCCCCCGAGATCATGTTGACCGACGAGGAGCGAACCAATTTGACGAGGCTGGTTCGGTCGAAGCTCACGAGCGTGAGGCTGGCGCAGCGCGCGCGCATTGTGCTGCTGGCCGCCAACGGAATGCAGAACAAGGACATCGCCGAGCAGTTGGGAGTCGGACGCGTGCAGGTCTCGCGTTGGCGTGAGCGGTATGCGCAATCGGGGCTGGCCGGTATCGAACGCGACTTGCCGCGCGGTGCGCCGCCGGTGAAGGTGGACACGGCGCGGCTGGTGGAGCTGACCACTCAAACCAAGCCCGTTGCGGCCACGCACTGGACACGCGCAAGATGGCCGCCGAATTGGGCGTGAGCGCCAGCACCGTCATGCGCCATTGGCACGCCAACGGGTTGAAGCCGCACATCGTGCGCGGCTTCAAGGTGTCGCGCGATCCGAAGTTCGTCGAGAAGCTCGAAGACATCGTCGGCCTCTACATGTCGCCACCCGAGCACGCGCTGGTGCTGTGCTGCGATGAGAAGAGCCAGGTGCAGGCGCTGGATCGCACGCAGCCCGGCTTGCCGTTGAAGAAGGGGCGTGCGGCCCATATGTGGAAGCCCTACCTTGAGATGATAGCGCTGCATTGCCCCAATGCGCTGAACATCCTGGACCGCTTCCACATCGTTGCGAAGATGAATAAGGCTATCGATGAGGTTCGCGCTGAAGAGTCCCGCCGCATGGTCCGCGACGGATACGAGCCGGTGCTCAAGAAGTCCCGCTGGTGCCTGCTCAAACGTCCGGAAAACCTGACCGACAAACAGCGACTGCGCATGCGTGACTTGTTACAGTACAACCTGCGCACCGTACGCGCCTGGCTGCTCAAAGAGGAATTCCAGCAGCTCTGGGATTACATCTCACCGGACTGGGCCGGAAAATTCCTCGACCAGTGGTGTACGCAGGTGATGCGCTCGCGCATCGAGCCGATGAAGAAGTTCGCCCGCACCGTGCGTGCCCACCGTGAGCTGATCCTCAACTACTTCCGTGCCCGCAAGCAGTTCTCCAGCGGCGTCGTCGAGGGCCTGAACAACAAGGCCAAAGTCACCATGAGAAAATCGTACGGATTCCGAACCTTCAGGGCGACGGAAATCGCGCTATATCATGCACTTGGCAATCTTCCTGAGCCTTCGTCAACCCACACTTTTTCCTGACGAACCGATTTTTTAAGCCAGTCCACTTCCATCTTTAGCCGCCCGATCTCGCCGTACAGGCGATCCTCGCCGCTCTTGTCCTCGGCCGGCTTGGGGCCACGCTTGGTTTCGAACAGGGCGCCGGCCCGCTCAAGAATTTCCTTCTTCCACTGCCCAACCAACACCGGATGCACGCCGTATGTCTGCGCAATCTCGCTAATCATCTTCACCCCGCGCACCGCCTCCAGACCAACCTTGGCCTTGAATTCCGCCGTATGCACCTTGCGCTCTTGCCTTCACTCATTTGCCATCATCCCTTCAAGGACGACAGCTTAAACTACCGCCTGGGCACTGTCTCAAATCGTGGGTCCACTTTAGACCTCTCCACTCTGGCACAAACCTCTCGCTGCGTAGCGGGAGTCGTCCATCACATCACAACCAGCTCGGGATGCGGCGCGGCTTTTACACATTGAACCGTAGGATCGACGTGCCGTTTCAGCACCGTTGTGCATCCGAACCGTCGCATTCCCGCATGAAACGGCATTGATCCGTTTCGCGTCAGTGCACATTTTTTCGCGGTGATCGAGCGACGTTGACGCTGTAGGTCCGTACAGTCGAGGAAATTCACTACCGGTATTCAATTGTCATGGGCGGCTGCATTTTTAAGCGTGGTGGAGCGCGAGCTTCAAGCGACTATGGTTCCGATGGGTATGAGTCGGACGTTGAGGCGAAAAGAGCTAAGCCTGGATCTTCGCGATCACCATATTCAAATGAGACCTTGAATGGTCTGGTGCCATTTGCCAAACGGGTCTATCAGGAGAGCGTTCTTTGGCATGGAACCAAGCGCGAACACGTGTCATCTCTTCGCAGAAATGGCTTCGTGAACGAGCGTAAAGGGAGTGGAGCCACAGATGGCGGAAGCGCAAATTTCCTGATGAATTTCAGTAGCTCTGGTGTGACTGCTTCGGGCGAACACCACTACTTGTCATCTGATCGAGAGATGGCGAAGGAGTTTGCCATGTTTGCCGACGCTGACCAGCCGGCGGTGGTGCGAACGATCGGCGTTGGGAACAACTTTCATTTGGAGGAAGACCCCTATACTGGCGACCCTGCCAGACCCCGGGCACGGCAGAGCAAGCGCACGCCTTGCTGAGTTGTTGCAACATAACACGACAAGAGAAGTGCCTGTACAGCGCCGTCGAGGCACTGGTAAAGCGGTCGAATTTTTCACCGAATGATGCTGAAAGTAACATCGAATACGCTCGGCTGTCTCTGAACACTGTGCAGACCCACGATAAAGCCTTGAAGTTGCAGTTCGGTGCGAGCCGGTGCACGCGAGGTGACGGCTTGCTGTGATTCACCCTCAGGTTATCGAGAATCAGGACACCTTCTTGCCTGCGTGCCAAAACGACGTCCACCGATGGCATCTTGCAGCGTCGTCGCGACGCCCTCAGTATGACGCTGGCAAGATGCCAAACACTCCAATGCGATATCCCAGCTGTGCTTGTCCATCTCCGCTCTTGATCGACACCGCCAGCATGAGATGCGCTCGTCTTGTTTCCTCAAGAGTCCGGATTGTCCCCCCGTAATGGCTGTTGAGCAGGAGCTTACTCGTCCTAATTCCACTATCCCGACATAGGCCTCTTGTTTCAACGGTCTACCCGCCCGATCCGATGACAACGGCGGGAGCTATTTTAACGGCCTGCGAGGTAACTACTGGAGAAGGGGCATAGCTATGAGAATTGGCAGCCCGGCGAGTCCGGACGCTGGTGGCAATCAGAAGATTGACGAGGCTGCGCCCGGACAGTCCCCGACTTCGCGGCCCGAACCTGCGTCCCGGAGGACAGACACGGTCCTTGACGCGTTGCCGCGGCGGGAAGGCCTGGCAGCGCGTCGCCAGCAGCGCAGGATGCAGCCTTATTCCGGACCTCAACGGCAAAGGGCATTCGCTTCACGGCCACAGGGGGACGAGGATACTGCCGGACATCCGTTGCGCGCTTTGCCGAGTAGCGGGAGGCCTGTGTCAGACCGAGCAGCGGACGATGCACCCCGCAGGGCCCAGTCGTCGTGGCCGCCCAGCACGCGCAACCTGCCGGACCAGCAGCTGCGGTCAACCCTTGCTGCAAGCGGGATGGAGAGGTATCAGATCGCCGCGGCGGCGCCATCGCGCAAGCGACCGGCCCGCGATGCGATTGAAGCGCTGGATGAAAGGCACCACTCGAGGATGCGCATCGAGCCGAGCGAACCACAGCGCCGCAGCCGGAATCTGGGGAGAGTCCTGACGTATCCTGAACACGAGTTCGGCCGGCAGCTCAGGAACCAACGGTATGCGCAGCAGCAAGTGCTTTCCGGCAACGCGAAGGATGCCGATTTCCCTGAACTTGCCATCCGGATGGCAAGGGAGAACGTGCTGGCACAGCGCAACGGCTACGGGCAGGCACTGGTCTTTCTGCGCCCAGACTATGCCGGCGACAACCTGCACTTCCTGGACTTGTATTTGCAGAAACTGCAGGTCAGGAACAAGGTCAGGAACATACCGCCTGCGCGGGCCAACGACGTTCGCGAGGCGGTTGAACTGGCGGCGCACTATCTTGTGGACACCGACTGGTGCCGGGGCGCGCCGGCTGCAAGCTATGTGCATCTTGCCAACAAGCTTAGCAAGCATGCCGACAGCGAGATCTGCCGGCTAGCGCTGCGAAGCATCGCGACCGAACTGCTGAGGCCGGGCGCGCTGCACAGGCTGAACGGACGGCAAGCCGCCATGCTGTGCAATGCGCTGTCCAAGGCGCCGGAGCGCCCGGCGTGCTGCGATGCGGTGTCCGGTCTTGTCAGGCATCTTCGATCGCATGGTCTGATCCCGGGGCTGAACGCACAGGATATGTCAAATCTGCTCAATGCCCTGAGCAAGTGGTCGGACGATGGCAGGGTCAGGGAGAACGCACTGGAGCTGGCCAGGCGCGTTGCGGCAGACGCGCCGCTGCGCGAGTCGATGAATGCGCTGGGGGTGGCCATCACGGTCAACGCTCTCTCGAAGTGGCCTGACGAAGCCGATGCGCGTCAGGCGGCGCTGCGGCTGGCCGAACGCGTGACATCGGACGCAAAGCTGCGCCAGCGGATGGACGGGCAGCATGTTGCCAACGCGCTCAATGCATTTTCAAAGTGGCCGGCGTCGCATCGGGCCAGCGAGGCGGTACGGTGCCTGGCCCGGCGCCTCACATCGGAACCCCAGCTGTGCCAGTCGATGGAGGCGCGGGAGGTGACCACCGCGCTCAATGCGCTCTCGAAGTGGCCGGACCAGGCCAAGGCCCGCGACGCCGCGCTGCGGCTGGCCGAGCGCGTTAGTTCGGAACCCCAGCTGTGCCAGTCGATGGATGCGTGGGAGGTGGCCACCGCGCTCAATGCGCTCTCGAAGTGGCCGGACCAGGCCAAGGCCCGCGACGCCGCGCTGCGGCTGGCCGAGCGCGTTAGCTCGGAACCCCAGCTGTGCCAGTCGATGGAGGCGAAACATGTGTCCAATGCCCTGAACGCGCTCTCGAAGTGGTCGGACAAGGAAGAGGCTCGTAAGGCGGCGCTGCGGCTGGCCGGGCGCGTTAGCTCGGAACCCCAGCTGTGCCAGTCGATGGAGGCGCGGGCCGTGGCCACCGCGCTCAATGCGCTCTCGAAGTGGCCGGACCAGGCCAAGGCCCGCGACGCCGCGCTGCGGCTGGCCGAGCGCGTTAGCTCGGAACCCCAGCTGTGCCAGTCGATGGAGGCGTGGGCCGTGGCCACCGCGCTCAATGCGCTCTCGAAGTGGCCGGACCAGGCCAAGGCCCGCGACGCCGCGCTGCGGCTGGCCGAGCGCGTTAGCTCGGAACCCCAGCTGTGCCAGTCGATGGAGGCGAAACATGTGTCCAACGCCCTGAACGCGTTTTCGAAGTGGCCGGACGCGGACGAGGCAAGCGCCGCGGCGCTGGCGCTTGCCGATCGTCTGACCTCGGAGGCTGAGGGCGATGCGCGGCTGCGCCAGTCGATGGATGCGCGGGAGGTGACCAACGCGCTCAATGCGCTTTCGAAGTGGCCGGACAAGGAAGAGGCTCGTGAGGCGGCGCTGCGGCTGGCCGAGCGCGTTAGCTCGGAACCCCAGCTGTGCCAGTCGATGGAGGCGTGGGCCGTGGCCACCGCGCTCAATGCGCTCTCGAAGTGGCCGGACCAGGCCAAGGCCCGCGACGCCGCGCTGCGGCTGGCCGGGCGCGTTAGCTCGGAACCCCAGCTGTGCCAGTCGATGGAGGCGCTGGCAGTGGCCAACGCCCTGAACGCGTTTTCGAAGTGGCCGGACGCGGACGAGGCAAGCGCCGCGGCGCTGGCGCTGGCCGATCGTCTGACCTCGGAGGCTGAGGGCAATGCGCGGCTGCGCCAGTCGATGGAGGCGCGGGCAGTGGCCACCGCGCTCAATGCGCTTTCGAAGTGGCCGGACCAGGCCAAGGCCCGCGACGCCGCGCTGCGGCTGGCCGAGCGCGTTAGCTCGGAACCCCAGCTGTGCCAGTCGATGGAGGCGAAACATGTGTCCAACGCCCTGAACGCGTTTTCGAAGTGGCCGGACGCGGACGAGGCAAGCGCCGCGGCGCTGGCGCTTGCCGATCGTCTGACCTCGGAGGCTGAGGGCAATGCGCGGCTGCGCGAGTCGATGGATGCGCGGGAGGTGACCAACGCGCTCAATGCGCTTTCGAAGTGGCCGGACAAGGAAGAGGCTCGTAAGGCGGCGCTGCGGCTGGCCGAGCGCGTTAGCTCGGAACCCCAGCTGTGCCAGTCGATGGAGGCGAAACATGTGTCCAACGCCCTGAACGCGCTTTCGAAGTGGCCGGACGCGGACGAGGCAAGCGCCGCGGCGCTGGCGCTTGCCGATCGTCTGATCTCGGAGGCTGAGGGCGATGCGCGGCTGCGCCAGTCGATGGGCGCGCAGGCCGTGGCCAGCACCCTCCACGCACTGTCCCGATGGCCGCAAGAAAGCGGCCTGCATGAAGCGGCGTGGTGTCTGGCGGCACGCCTGGGCTGGGCTCCGCTCGAGTGGAGCGCGTTCGAATTCAGCCAGACCGGCCAGATTGCCAACGCGCTGGCGCGGCTCGGCCGGGACGAAGACGGGAACGCCGTTCTCGCACGCGATGTACTGATGGGGGTAGCGGTGCACCTGGAGCTGTACCCGGAACGCTTCGACAGCGCCGAGGGCCGCCACGTGGGTATGCTGCTCAAGGCTTTCGCCCAGCTGCGGATGCACGACGCGCTGCGGCTGCTCGCAACGCCGGCGCTGGAGCGTGTCATGACGCTGTGTCAAGAAGGACGGCTGCGCGAAGAACCGCTGGAGAGTGTGGGCACCCTGTGCATGGGGCTGCTGCCGCTGGCGCGCAGCCCGCAGTTGCAGCGCCACCGGGTGCGCGCCCTGCAGACGTTCGACGCGCTGAAGCCAGTCGTAGAGCACAAGATCGACGCGTATCTGCGCCAAGCCCCGGGCGGGGCAGGCGCTCGTGCCGGGCTGCGACTGAAGGAGGGTGACGAAGCATGCGGTACGCGCTGTCCGGCCCTGTCACTGTATCAGGTGCTCAAGGCATACAGCGTGGTGGCCCACCAGTGGAAGCCGCGCTACATCAGCGGCGGGCGTGAGTCGGTGAAGACGCACCAGGAGACTCTGAAGCAGTGGGTGCGACAGACGCTGGACAGGACGCGCCCGCTCATCGAGACGGATCTGCAGGAAAAGAGCTGGAACTTGATTGCGCAGATCGAGGCGGATGATGCGATCCTGGACGCGCTGGATCTGCGGCTGGCCAGCGCGGCGCATCTGGAGGCCCTCACGACGCGTTACCCTCCTCGCCGGTTCGATCTGGCAGCGCGCCACGAGAGCCTGCGCACAGCGGTGGGAAACGTCGTACCACCCGAACCGAGTGGGGGCGACACCACGCATGTCACGGTCGACTTGCGGGGACGGGAGCTGGAGCCCGCCGCGTCGTCCGACGGGGCGGAGCCTGCGTATTCGTTTTATTCACGCCTGACCGGTCAGCCGCTGGTCGAGGTGCGGCTGCCTGGGGAGTTAAGCGCCTTCATGCTCGCGCGCACGTTCCAGTACAAAGACGAGCCTTGGCGCTTCGACATGTTTGGCGGCAGCCGCCTGACACGGGGGCGGCGGAAGTCAGCCCGGGACATCGCCGCCGGCCGCAGCGCGTCTGCTTCGGTGCTGCCGGCAGTGCGGTATGCCGACAGTGCCCCAGGCAGCGCCTTCATGGAACTGGCGCAGAAGCTGGCGCCGCAGCGCGAGGACTGGTCGCGCATGCAACGCGCGCTCATGGAGATGGTGCCACCTGACCATGTGGTGGAGGGCACGTTGCGGCTGGGCTGGTTTGAGGACGTGGCCGGGCCGCAGCACCCCTTCAGGCTTCAAGGGCCACACCACGAGCGCATCGCGCTCTGTCCAAATGACGGCTGCGGGTTTCTGAGATGGGACGTGGCGATGCGCATTCCGGTGGTGCGCGAACATATCGAGGCATGGGAGGCAGTCAGGGAGGCACGGGGCGACGAGGCACAGCAAAAGCTGGTGGATGGGCAGCAGCCGGGATTTAACACGCTGCCACCGCAGGCCCTGATGCATTTCCCGCGGGATGAGGCGGCGCTTGACGAAGCGCGCGAGGTGATGCAGCGCAGGCTGAACGGGGTGGACCGGCACGCATCGCAGGCGGTGGACTGCCTGACGCTGTACCAACTGGCCGTCAGCGGCGGCTACCAGGGGCGGCGCATCCGCGCGGTCCCCTCGGCTGACGACAGGCTGTATCTGCCGACGATTCCGCTGCCGGGCTTTGCGCAGTTGCAGGGCGATGTGCTGGTGGGCAAACCGCCGTACGATAAGGAGAACCTGTTGCCCATTGCGGCCGCGCAGGTCGTTACGCCCGATCAGGAGGACGTGACGGCCCAGTTTCTGGACCAGTGCTTCGCCATCCAGTACAGCTATACGGGATTCGATGAGGATTCGGGCACGGGCGCCGACATGCTGCACAGCAAGGGCATGCTGATCATCCCGCCGCCGGGCTACTGGTCGCCGGATCCGGACCACCAGGGGCTGCACCTGGCCTGTTCGCGGGAGGACCTGAAGACGCTGTCGCGCTGGAAGAGCCGGCGCGAGCGCGACACGCTGCCGCAGCAGATGTTCAGCACGGGCAGCCTGCGGGTCAAGGACGTGCTGCTGCCTGGGCGGCTTGGGGCAATCCCGATTGCGGAGCTGCGCAAGCGGAGCATGGACACGGACGGGGACGATGCGTTCGTCTATGCGGGCTATCCGGCTCTCGTGGGCCACATCGGTCGCGTCATGCAGTCGCGCCAGGCGCGACGGGGCGAGGAGCGCTCGTTCAAGCCGCCCAAGACTGCGCATCCGGCCATCGATGAACGGGGCCGCTACCAGGCGGGACGGGCGCGCGAAATTATGGCCGAGCAGCGGGGGGCGCGTTGCTGGGTAAAGCCGCCACGCTCGCCATGCGCTTTCTCGCGCAGCCAGATGAGCTGCGCGAGGCCATGGCGCGAAACATGATGTTCGGCACCTACGACGGCGTGGCGCGTGATTTGCGCAACGGACTGCGCAGGCGGCTGCAGGGGGACAAGGATGCACCAGCGCTGCAGCAGTTGCAGGTGCAGGCGCATGAGGCGATTGACCGAGCCCATGAGCCGCAAGCGTGCGAGGCGGCGAAACTGCTGTATGAGCTGTGTATGCAGCTGGGCAGGGACAGCGTCCAGGCACCGCAGCTTCCGTCCGCGCTGGCGCAGGGGTTCCCCGCACTTGCGAGCGCCTATGAGCAGGCAGACGACACGGCCGGGCGTGTGCACGCGGTGCTGGACAACTACCCGGTGTGCCGTCTGTCGCGTACGGCGTTCCCCGAGGGGCAGCCGGGGCTGGTGCCGGGCGAGCCGGAGCTGTCCATGCGCAACCTGTTTACGATAGCCATAAAGGTGGGCACCGACGCGCTGAAGTCGGACACGGGCACCGATCTCTTTACAAGCGTGATCGAGAGTTGCGAAATGGCTGAACGCCGGTATCCCGACCGTCTGCGTCGGGTACCGTACAGCAAGCCGACGTTGGCGGAAATACGGCACGGGCGCTTCGATCCACAGTGGGCAGACGCTGCGCTGCGGCAGATGCCAACGATGGCAGCGGGTGTCATGCAGGACGCCGTCCGGGCGCTGCAGCAGGCGGAGCTGCTCAGCGTACCGGCTACGCCGGCCGAACGGGCGCAGGAGGTTTCCCGGGAGGCGCTTGAGCAAGAGGCGCTGGCGCTCAATGAACGGGCCCGTTTGGCCGAGCCGGGGATCACGATGAGGCTGCAGGACATCGTGAACGGGTGCAGTGAGCCCGGACACGCGCGGGCGGGTCTGGCGGGCGAACAGAAGAACAGGCTGAAGTCGCCGCGCTCGCTGCAGGACAAGCTGGCCCGGCTGATTGGTGGAGTGCCGCCCCGGACCCTGGCCCAGGCCAGCGCGCTGGTCAACGATGCGCTGCGCTACAGTGTGGTGCTGCCCGCGGATACGTTTATGGGGGACTATCGCCAGATCATGGCGCAGCTCGCGAAGGCGCATACTCTGATCCGGCGCACGAATCACTTCCTGCGGGGCCGCAGCCCTTTCCAGGCGGTGAGCGTCACGCTGAAGGAGCCAAACGGCATCGCATGGGAAATCCAGTTTCATACAGAGCAAACGTTCAGATGCAAGGAGAAGTACCACGACCTGTACAAGCAGGCGCAACGACGTGGATTCGATGGCGCCTCCGGCGACGAGATCTGGAAGTTGCTCGGGCCAGCGCGCGAGGCCTTCCGTGCATTACCCGTTCCTGCGGGGGTGGAAGATATCGTGGACTGGGAGCCGGAAACGGTATTGAAGGTGCAGCCGCGGCCCCAGGCGTCAGCCACGCCGCGCGTGCCTGCCCCCCTTGCGCAACTGGCCCAGCAGATCAGAAGCCAGGCTGAACGTCTCGAGGGTGCGGTCTGGCCTGTGCTGCAGCAGGCGCTGGAGCACCACGGCGCGAAGTTGCGCGCGGACATGGACGGTGGCGGCTGGCGCAGGTTTATCTTTAAGAAGAAGAAAAGCATTGAAGAGAAGCTTGCCCGGATACAGCGCGAGCAGGGCCTGCAAACACCGCAGGAGGCCGCCAGGCGGGTACGCGATGGTCTGCGCTATGAGGTGATCCTCGGTGCAGAGAGATTTGCCATGGACGCCCGGAGGATCCTGACCAGTCTGCAAAGGGCCGGCATGACGGTCATGCGCGTGAACAACAGCTTTACCCGGGAGGGCACCGGCTATGCTGGCCTGAATGTGAACGTGCGCACCCGCGTTGAGGGCGAAGACGCCGACTGGGAAATCCAGTTCCACACCCGTGATAGCCTGAAGGCCAAGGAGAAGGGTCACCGGACCTACGAAAGGCTGCGCCAACTGTCGCCTGATGCGGTGCCGCGCGGGACGCTGGAGCAGGACCTGCGCGACGCGGCAGCCCGCGTGGCGCCCCCGCAGGGCATCGAGATGATCCTGTCCTTCGATCTCTATGCGGAACCATCCATTGCCGACGAGAGGCCTGGCGGCCCGATGAACCAGCCGTATCGCGGCGCAGCCGCGGATCAAGCACGCAGCTCCGACCTGGACACCGGGCAACCCTACGGGCCGCACGGTGCCACGCGGAGCGCGCCTGCCGTGACACACCCGGCCCCCGATCCTGGCCATGCTGTTCGCAGCAACTGGGCCCCCGCCCCCCTGCGCGCACCGGACGTGCTGAGCGGCCTGCACGACCCCCCCTGGCGGGTGCCTCGCCGGCTCAGGTGCCCGTTCCCCCATCCTTGGGCGAATTCAATTCGGGCCCCTGCTCATCAGTCTTGAACAGTTTCTGGCGCAATCAAACGCTGAGATGGGGATGGCCAGCGGGCTGCAGAATAATTGCCTGCTAGACACAGCTCTTCAGCTCAGCCGCAACATAAGGCGAGAGCCTGCGATGGCAACGGAGCAGACGAGCGAACTCCAGGCACAGGCGCAGTGGTTGCGGGGCGAGCTATTTCGTAGGGGCCTGGCCGATAGGGATGGCGACATCGACATGTACGAGGCCGGGTGGGGGCTCGCGCGCAGCCTTGGCATACGCATCCAGGCCATTGCGGTCAATGCGAGCGGGCAGCTCACAGTGCATCCGGTTGTTGGTCAGCAAGGCCGGCTTGTGCATATCCTTCATACACCCGGCCACTTTCAGCCATTGTGGCCGCGCCGCTAGTGTAGCGTTCTGTTCTTGATGGAACGTATATGAATTCGGCGTCTCCAATGCCCACACTGCGACACAGCGTGGAGAGAGTGAGTGCGAGTTGCCCCCGAGATCATGTTGACCGACGAGGAGCGAACCAATTTGACGAGGCTGGTTCGGTCGAAGCTCACGAGCGTGAGGCTGGCGCAGCGCGCGCGCATTGTGCTGCTGGCCGCCAACGGAATGCAGAACAAGGACATCGCCGAGCAGTTGGGAGTCGGACGCGTGCAGGTCTCGCGTTGGCGTGAGCGGTATGCGCAATCGGGGCTGGCCGGTATCGAACGCGACTTGCCGCGCGGTGCGCCGCCGGTGAAGGTGGACACGGCGCGGCTGGTGGAGCTGACCACTCAAACCAAGCCCGTTGCGGCCACGCACTGGAGCACGCGCAAGATGGCCGCCGAATTGGGCGTGAGCGCCAGCACCGTCATGCGCCATTGGCACGCCCACGGGTTGAAGCCGCACATCGTGCGCGGCTTCAAGGTGTCGCGCGATCCGAAGTTCGTCGAGAAGCTCGAAGACATCGTCGGCCTCTACATGTCGCCACCCGAGCACGCGCTGGTGCTGTGCTGCGATGAGAAGAGCCAGGTGCAGGCGCTGGATCGCACGCAGCCCGGCTTGCCGTTGAAGAAGGGGCGTGCGGCCACCATGACGCACGACTACAAGCGCAACGGCACGACCACGCTGTTTGCCGCGCTCAACGTGCTCGATGGCCAGGTCATCGCCCAGTGCCAGCAGCGCCACCGCCATACCGAGTGGCTGAAGTTCCTGCGCAAGATCGACCGCGAGACGCCCAAGGACAAAACGCTGCATCTGATCGCAGACAACTACGCCACCCACAAGCATCCTGCGGTGCAGGACTGGCTGGCCAAGCATCCGCGATTCAACATGCACTTCACGCCCACCTCCGCATCATGGCTGAACATGGTCGAGCGGTTCTTTCGTGACATCACAACCGAGCGACTTCGCCGCGGCGTATTCACCAGCGTGCCGGAACTGGTCGACGCCATCAACGAGTACATCGCTCACCACAACACCAACCCCAAGCCGTTCATCTGGACCAAGAGCGCTCGCGACATCCTACAGAAGGTCATTCGTGCCAACCGCCGCTTAAGTTCCAAACAGAATGGAACATTGCACTAGCCCTTGCGGCCCGAGCCAGGTGGCTTCAGGATTCGGAAATCGTAAGCGTGCGACGTGAAGTCGCGCCAGCTATTACCCCTTGTAGGTCTCAATCAGCGAATACAGATTGGCGTTGCACCCCAAGTCTTGGATCGTATTCGCGTTTGACGCCAAACTTTCGTCAGGCCGCAAACAGATGGCCCAAACACGCGCTAATCTCAAAAGCCGTGAGATTTCAAGCGAGCAGCCTGCGTCGAGCCCCGCGGACTCTTCGACCCCTTTGTCGCCTCGGTCGAGTATTGAACGTCGTCCGCAACTGCTCCGTACCTTTACAGAAATCAGGAGTCGAAAAATGGGGTGTTGCATCTCCCGCCCGAGCGTACAGCATGATACCCACCACAGCTATGGATACACGCAAGATGCGGAGTCCACAGCGGCCGAGTCCCGCCAATCAAGTCCGGGATCTGAAAGCCAATGGCAGCAGTTTCCGAAATCGCCCCGCCGTGCTGCAAGCGGAAGCACATCGTGGCCTTCCCCCTCCGTACGCGTGACCGAGAAACTCCAGCTGCTTACGCAGGCCCTGCAACGCGCGAGGCGAGCTGAGATTTCGCCTGCTTTGGTGCAGTATGGTCAGCATATCGCGAACGACTTGGCGAACAACGTGCAGCCAAACGAAGACACTCTGTCACTTGATATCGACAATTTTCCTCGTTTGGCTGGTGGCTATAACAGCCGCTATCCCGGCCTCAACCTCAGCCATATGGACTCACCTGCCGCGTTTCTCAACGCGTTGGCCGATTGCTCATCGGACATCTCATGGCGAGCGGTCGTCCGGCTTGAAGATGGGGGAAAGCATCACTTCGTCGCTGACGTTCGAACGCGCGCCGGAGAACCTCCCAGCGTAATCGTAATGGAAGCCGCCAGCCTTTACACTTTCGTGACCGCTTATACGAACCTTCGCCGACAGTCGTTGCAGAGGCTCGGACCAGAGCCGAAATGGGCGTTCATCGGTGTAGGTGCTCAGAAATCCGAAGCAGACTGCGTGATGTTCGGTATGAATTTCGCGTTGGCAGCTCACCACCGGTCATCCACGTTTGACGACTGGCATGAGAACTTGCATCAGCACGGAACAATTGCCGATAAAGGGAATGACTCCGGCCAATTCATGCCATCGCCCGACGCAATGCTGGAGTTTGCGCAGATCAACCTGTTCCACGGCGAACAGTTCCTGCCAGCGCTTTTTTATAAGCACTCACACTCAAAAGGCGTAGTCGACGAGGTGGCGGATCACCAGTCGGGCATCAAAGACAAAGATATGAGTTCAAGCAGGCGTGCCCAAAAATCGGAGTCGTTAAGCGAGCGTCTTGACGCATTTGCGGTTCACAGAGAAGGAAAAAAGCCGTACAGCGCCTCTATTGAGACATCGCGAGCAACTAAGATTCGTACGGCGCTGGACAAGATGTTATATGACTGATGCCAACGCATGCTATAGCGCCTCGGGCGTCGCACTGAAGGGGGTGCATCAGACAGTCGAGGATGGTGGTGGCCAGGTGTTGTCGCCGAGGTATCGCCCCAGTCCTGCACGACGCGGTTGGATGTGACGATGATGCTGCGACGCAATTTGTAGCGCTGGTGGACCAACGTCCGCAGCAGTTCGGCGGCGGCATCCGGGATGCGTTTTGCCAGGAACAAGTCGTCGAGCACAACCAGTTCCGGTTCGAGCAGCATCTTGAGCAAGCGGTCCTGATCGGCGCGCGTGTCTACGGCGTAGCCAGCGTACACCGTCTCCGATTCGACGTAACGTACATATCCCGAAACCAAACAGGTAGATACGATCGACGAGTATTTTGGCCAGAAGATCGTCGATCCCTATCGCTGGCTGGAGAACGATATTCGGCGCGATCCGGATATTCGCGCCTGGGTCGATGGGCAGAACGCCATCTCCGCCCCTTATCTGGCTGGATTCGCGGGACGAGACATATACCACAAGCGCCTGACTGCGCTGTTTGACTACGAGCGACTGACCATGCCGGAGAAGCGGGGCGGGCGATACTTCTTCACGCGCAGTTCCGGGCTCGACAACCAGACCGTCCTCTTCTTCCGCGAGGGCGTGAGCGGCGCGGATCGCGTCATCATCGATCCGAACAAGTGGTCGGAGGATGGCGCCACAGCTCTGGCGGAATGGGCGCCGTCTGAAAACGGAGCGCACATTGCCTACGCCATTCAGGAATGGGGGCACGGACTGGCGCATGATCCGCATCCTCGACATCGGCAGCGGCGAAATTCTCGACGACGAGATCAAATGGGCCCGCTTCACCAACATCGCCTGGGCGAAGGACGACTCGGGCTTCTTCTACTCGTGCGACCCCGAGCCAGAGAAGGACGCCGAATTAGTGGCGCCTGCTTTGGGACACGCGGTCTATTTCCACAAGCTAGTGTAGCGTTCTGTTCTTGATGGAACTTATATGAATTCGGCGTCTCCAATGCCCACACTGCGACACAGCGTGGAGAGAGTGAGTGCGAGTTGCCCCCGAGATCATGTTGACCGACGAGGAGCGAACCAATTTGACGAGGCTGGTTCGGTCGAAGCTCACGAGCGTGAGGCTGGCGCAGCGCGCGCGCATTGTGCTGCTGGCCGCCAACGGAATGCAGAACAAGGACATCGCCGAGCAGTTGGGAGTCGGACGCGTGCAGGTCTCGCGTTGGCGTGAGCGGTATGCGCAATCGGGGCTGGCCGGTATCGAACGCGACTTGCCGCGCGGTGCGCCGCCGGTGAAGGTGGACACGGCGCGGCTGGTGGAGCTGACCACTCAAACCAAGCCCGTTGCGGCCACGCACTGGAGCACGCGCAAGATGGCCGCCGAATTGGGCGTGAGCGCCAGCACCGTCATGCGCCATTGGCACGCCCACGGGTTGAAGCCGCACATCGTGCGCGGCTTCAAGGTGTCGCGCGATCCGAAGTTCGTCGAGAAGCTCGAAGACATCGTCGGCCTCTACATGTCGCCACCCGAGCACGCGCTGGTGCTGTGCTGCGATGAGAAGAGCCAGGTGCAGGCGCTGGATCGCACGCAGCCCGGCTTGCCGTTGAAGAAGGGGCGTGCGGCCACCATGACGCACGACTACAAGCGCAACGGCACGACCACGCTGTTTGCCGCGCTCAACGTGCTCGATGGCCAGGTCATCGCCCAGTGCCAGCAGCGCCACCGCCATACCGAGTGGCTGAAGTTCCTGCGCAAGATCGACCGCGAGACGCCCAAGGACAAAACGCTGCATCTGATCGCAGACAACTACGCCACCCACAAGCATCCTGCGGTGCAGGACTGGCTGGCCAAGCATCCGCGATTCAACATGCACTTCACGCCCACCTCCGCATCATGGCTGAACATGGTCGAGCGGTTCTTTCGTGACATCACAACCGAGCGACTTCGCCGCGGCGTATTCACCAGCGTGCCGGAACTGGTCGACGCCATCAACGAGTACATCGCTCACCACAACACCAACCCCAAGCCGTTCATCTGGACCAAGAGCGCTCGCGACATCCTACAGAAGGTCATTCGTGCCAACCGCCGCTTAAGTTCCAAACAGAATGGAACATTGCACTAGGAACGCCGCAGGCCGAAGATCGGCTCGTTCATGCGCCGGAGGCGGCGTACCCCCTGCTCATACGGTCGACGTCAACGCGAACGGACGATACACAGTGATCGCTTCGACGGCGCTGCAGGGCGGTAACGGCTCGCGATGGTCGACCTGACCGATCCGGACTGGCCTGTCCGGACGCTCGTCGATACCTTTGACGACGCATGGCTGCTTGCCGGCAACATTGGCACGAAGCTCTTCCTGTCGACCCAGAATGGAGCGGGGCGCGGCAAGTTCGTGACGGTCGACCTCGCCGATCCCGAACCGGTGTTCACCGAGCTGATCCCGGAAAGGGACGACGCCGTGCTCCGCGTCGGTGCGCTCGTCGGCGGACGGCTCGTCGTCATCATCGTCATCATCGTCATCAACATGGTCGACGCGAAAGCCGGAGTGAAACGCTACAAGCTTGATGGAACCCCTGACGGCGTGGTCGAGCTGTCCGGCATCGGGAGCACCAGCCCGTTCGTTGGCCGCCCGGGAGATGACGAGGCCTTCTTCGTCTTCACCAGCCACGAAGCGCCCACCAGCATCTACCGCTACGATGTGGCTGCGAACACGAGCACGGTCTGGGCCGCGCCCAAGGTTCCCGTCGATCTCGACCGCATCGTGGTGGAGCAGCGCTTCTATTCTCCCAGGGACGGCACGCAGGTGCCGATCTTCATCGTCCGTCGTGTCGATGTGACGGGTCCCTCGCCGACCATGCTCACCGGTTATGGCGGCTTCAGCATTCCCACGGTTCCCTTGTATTCGCCGGCCGCGATGGCGTGGGTCGAGCAGGGGGCGTTTATGCCGTCGCCAACATCCGCGGCGGGGGCGAATACGGCAAGGCCTGGCACGATGCGGGCCGCCTCCGGAACAAGCAGAATACCTTCGACGATTTCAGCGCTGCCGGGGAATTCCTGAAGGTGAAGGGATCACGTCGTCGGAGGGGCTGGTCATCCATGGCGAATCCAACGGTGGCCTCCTGATCGGCGCTGTCGTCAACCAGCGGCCGGATCTGTTCACCGCCGCCCTTCCGGACGTCGAGGCAGATTTCCGCAACCTTCTCGCCTACTCGCCGCTGCACAACATCCGATCCGGAACGACCTATCCGGCCATCCTCGTCACCACCGCCGATACGGGATGACCGCGTTGTTCCGGCTCAACGGACAAGGCCATCGAGGAACTCGCCGACCAGTGGGCGTTCGCCGCGCACTGGACCGGATTGAAAGTCCGTCAGCCGAATTGATGCGGAAAACACCGAACCCGCCTGCCAGGCCGCTTCGCGACGTCAAGCCCTGCGCGGCGGTGCATCCGACGAAGGTCCATGCCCCGAGGGGTTCAGCGTCTAGCAAACTTCAAACGTGAACTGCTTGACCAGCAACTCCGTTTGCAGATCAAACAAGAAACGGAATCAGCTAGGAACCTGATTCTCGCCGACGCTTTCTCCCGTACGGGGCTGCAACAATGAGAGGTGGCGCCGGAAATTCGGACAGTCGGATAAATGGAAGAGCTGGGGTCTGAGCCGGCCATAATGGCGGGCAGAAAGGACCTCAGAAGATGACGAAACGAAGCAGGCGAACCCACTCGGCGGGGTTGAAGGCGAAGGTAGCCCTGGCGGCCCTCAAGGGCGAAAAGACGCTGGCGGAGCTGGCCCAGCAGTACGACGTGCACCCCAGCCAGATCACAGCGTGGAAGCAGCAGTTGGTGGAGCATGCCGCGGACCTGTTCGGCGGTGGCAAGGAAAGTGGGGGCGAGCCGCCGGTGGATTTGAAGGTGCTGCACGCCAAGATCGGCCAGTTGGCGCTGGAGAACGATTTTTTGTCCGGCGCGCTCAGCAAGGCCGGCCTGCTGAGCGCAAAGCGATGATCGACCGCGAGCACGCGCTGCCGGTGAGCCGGCAGGTCAAGCTGGTGGGCATCGCCCGGTCCAGCGCGTACTACCAGCCGCAACCGGTCAGCGAGGCAGATCTGAAGCTGATGCGCCGCATCGACGAACTGCATCTGGAGCATCCCTTCGCGGGGGCTCGCATGCTGGCTCGCCTGCTGCGCCGGGAAGGCATCCAGGTCGGTCGCCGGCACGTGGGCACGCTGATGAAGCGCATGGGCATTGAGGCGCTGTATCGCCGGCCGAACACGAGCCGCAAGCACGCGGCGCACAAGATCTGGCCGTACCTGCTGCGCGACCGGAAGATCGACCGGGCCAACCAGGTGTGGGCTCTGGACACGACCTACATTCCGATGGCACGGGGCTTTGTGTACCTGACGGCAGTGGTGGACTGGGCCAGCCGCCGGGTGCTGGCCTACCGGGTGGCGATCACGCTGGAGAGCTGTCATGCCGTCGAGGCAATCGAGGAGGCCTTTGCCAAGTACGGCGCGCCGGAGATCGTCAACACCGACCAGGGCAGCCAGTTCACCGCCACGGAGTTCACAGACGCCGTGCTGGACCGCGGCATCCAACTGTCGATGGACGGCAAGGGCAGTTGGCGCGATAACGTGTTCGTCGAACGCCTTTGGCGCAGCGTCAAATACGAGGAGGTCTACCTGAAAGCCTACGACTCGGTCAGCCATGCGCGCCGCTCTATCGCTAACTACCTAACCTGGTACAACCAACGACGGCCCCATTCCAGTCTGGCGGACCAGACCCCGGATGAGGCATACTTCGCCACGCTGCCAGCGATCAAATCGGCAGCCTGACTGCCCCAGCGCTTCCACTTAAAAACTCCGGATCCCTGTCCGAACAAACGGTGCCACCTCTGGCGCTGCACTTCGGCTATTTCTGGCGGGTCACGATTAGTCTTAGTCGAGACGCGCCGGAGTGGGATGGCGAAGGCGCTGGCATCGCCTAGGATGGGACGAAAAGGCATGATAACGGTCTACGTGCCGCATGGGGCCGGTTTGTCAAACGATGCATTCAGCAATGGATGGAAGGTCGAGATTGCAGTCATGTATCCGGACTTGATGTCAGGCTTGTGCCTGCCGTCCCTGATGGAATCCGCTGGTCGGCGCCTTATCAACGCTGCGAGCCTCGTGCTCATGTTGCATATCAGGCTTCTGCCGACCACGGTCTGACCGTCTTGCCATCACTGTTTGATCGCCTGAGCAATCGGTGGTCTGGAGATTTCTCTTGCGTGCGATTGTATCGTTGAGTTCAGACCGGCGAAGCCGGGCGCGCTGCGGTAGGCACATGGTCAGGACAGAAGTCCCGGTTCTGCGTCAGCAGCGCCCAGACGATTCTTGCATTCTTGTTCGCGAGCCCCACCGCAGCCACATTGACATTGCGTCGCATGAGTAATGTTTGGAGCCAACTGCTCGTCGCGCCCTTGAGCTTGGCTCTGTAGATCACCGCGCGAGCGCCATGGATGAGCAGCGTTCGCAAATACGTATCTCCCCGCTTGCTGATGCCGAGCAAGACGCTTTTGCCTCCACTGGAATTCTGTCGAGGCACAAGACCAAGCCACGCCGCCAATTGGCGGCCGCTGGTGAAGTTCCGTGCATTACCTACGGTCGCCGCCAGTGCACTGGCGGTAATCGGGCCGATTCCGGGAATTTTCGCCAGCCTGCGACTCATCTCGTTATCCCGGTGCCACGACTCGATCTGGGCGCCAATTTCATCGGCCTGACGGTCCAACTCTTTCAGATGGTCCAGCAACCGCTGTATGAGCAGACGGAACGAACCTGGCAATTCGTTGGTCGCAACCTCGATCAGCTCCGGCACCTGCCTGGCAATGTTCCCGATCCCCTGAGGGACAACCAATCCAAACTCGGCCAGCAATCCACGAATCTGGTTGGCCTGCGATGTCCGCGCCTTTACGAAGCCTTGTCGCGCTCGATGCAGCGCCAGCACCGCCTGCTGCTCAAGGTTCTTGTCGGCGCAAATCTCATGTTCGGCCGCGCCACCGCTTCGCAGATCGCCTCGGCATCGGCCGCATCGTTCTTGTTGGTCTTGACGTACGGCTTGACGAATTGCGGCGCCATCAGCCGCACCGTGTGCCCAAAGCTTTGCAGCTTACGGGCCCAGTGGTGAGCACTGCCACAGGCTTCCATCCCAACGACGCTTGGCGGCAGAGTCGCAAAGAATTCGGCCACCTGGGCACGCTTCAGTTGCTTCTTCAACGTCGCCTTGCCGCGCTCATCCACGCCGTGAACCTGGAAGATATTTTTCGCCAAGTCGATACCTACCGTCGTGATCGTCATGATGGATGCCCCTGTTCGAGGGTTGCAGTGCCCCCCAACTTTGGCATGCATATCCCGTTACGGGGAGGGGGCGTCCATCTCATTAACGCCAGTCTTATCGCACAGAGCACTGAATTCCCTTAGAGCGCATTCGGGTGACAAATTCAGCCGCCTTGCCGGCGCAGATATCGGGGTATTGGCGGAGCGCCATACGATGTCCTGCTTACCGTCTTCGCGGCGATAAAGGCTTCACAGCCGCCGCCTCCGTCGATCCACGACGGCGCGGCTTCCCCGCGCCCGTCCCCCACACTTGAAGTGAAGGGCGGCGTCGGCCCCACGTAAGTAAGCACTACTTTCGGCTGACCACAGCAAACGGGCACTCTGTGGGTAAGCAGCAGCCATTATAGTACTGGCAAGCATGCTAACTTCGCCAGGAGTGTCGCAATTTCGCTATTGCGGCCGATGCCAGTGCCAGTTTGTATCACAGTGGTCGGATCCAATATCCGTGTCGTAAACCCCTTTCAACACATCCAGTTCGTCGCACTCGGAAGTTGTGCAAAAATATGCGTCTCTTTCAGACATTCAGGATTCCCGTCTTGATACAGTGGGGCTGCCTCTAGTCGGAATTTCCGTGTCTAAAAATATTTTCGAAGCTAGGGAATCGCCGGTAGAGTGGAAAAAATGCCTATGAAATTTCTCTTATGGTCCGCGGAAGAAGAAGCAGTGCTCCGGATGTGCAAGTCCACGTTGGCCCGAATGAAGCTCGCGCGGGCGTGTTCTCGGCAACGAGGTTGGTCGTGCAGACGTCCTCAGCGGATGCCCTCCGGTAACAATAAGGAAACGGTGCATCGTTCGCTTTGTGTATGAGATTACACTCCATTATTTCCAAATGGCTATATGAAGATGGGCGCATTAGTTCCTCAATCACCATTACTCCGTCTCGGTACTGACCGTTTACTCAATGGATCAAGGACGAAGTCATGAATCTGAACAATGTCATTGAAGGCGGCTATGCTGGCAATGTGGAAGATGGGCAACCCCGAAGCCCAAGTAGCGGTCAATTTCCTGTAACTAGAACTTCCACAGCACCCCAAATACCTCACGGGCTGAGTGGGATCCCTGCCGAAAGGGTCTCCGATTTTTTGCAAAATGGCCTTCCAAATGGCCCCTCGCCCTTTGGAGGGATCAGTCTAGAAGACTTGCCTCACAAAAAGGGGAATTGTGCATGCACTCCGCATGTCTCGAACTCTAGGAGCTCCAGCGTGGGCAGCTCCAGCACTTCCTCTCCCACAAGGCTGAGCACATCGTTTTCCGATTATCGGACGGCCGAGTTGAGCAACGCAAATGCCAATGGGATCTGTGTCGGCCTCACAGCAGCATGGCTCCTCAATCGCAACAATAACAGCGCCCCTGATCGGATGGCCGCCTTGATGCCTGGATCGGTAGCGCACGGATTGGCTTCGCAGTGGCAGGAACAGTATCAAACTCACAAGGCGGCGCTTAGGAGCCGGGGGATGTCAGCTTCGCAGGCGGACCTCGATGCACAAAATGCCATGCTGAACGAAGCTGGTCTAAAGCCATCGGGGCGTGAAAAGAAGTATCGATTTAACGACCCCATGAGTTTGTCAAACTTGTGCAAGGAAATCGCGAAAGGTGGATCAACACATCTACTCAGCCTGTATTTTGCATCTGGCAACGCGCACATCGTTGCGACATCAACGTCCAACGGACAAACCGTGCTCTTCGATCCAAACTATGGAGAGTTCAATGTTGCTTCGCACGACGTCGACTCATTAATTCAAAGCCTGAGCAACCGCTACAAGAATCCGAACCGACAGCATTTGTCGACAGTGACCACGCAGCGTGTGTTGGGGGAATAGATCCTTTATGCAAAAGAACTGCCGGCAAACCGGGACATTACTCAGCAGTCGGAAATATAGGCGACAGAAGGAGCCTGGAAGAATGATCGAACGAGACACGGCTTTTGCCGGACATCCGCGAGCTGCGCCTCGATTCGCTCTTGCAGCTTTTCACCCTTTTGCAGGGGCCGCCTTGCCGCGCCAGTACGTTTGACATGACTCCACACCAATTCGTCCGGATTCAGATCCGGGGCGTAACCCGGCAGGAAATGAAGTGTGAGCTTGCCGCGCGTGGAGTCAACGTACTCGCGCACCAGCGCCTTCTTGTGCGCGGGCAGACTGTCGAGCACCAGATGCACCGGCTTCTTGCGATGCCGCATCATCTTCTTGAGCAATTCGACGAAAAACTCGGCGTTGAGCGCTCCCTTGTAGGTGCAAAACCAGAAGGCTCCCTTCGCATTGACCGCCGACGCCGCGCTGATCGACTGGCGCTGACCGGGGCGCTGCACCACAGGGGTCTGGCCACGTACACCCCAGGTCTTACCATGCACCGTGTCGGCGCGAAAGCCGGACTCGTCCCAGAAGAACACTTCCGCGCCCTGCGCCTTAGCCTGACGGGCAATTGCTGGATAGGTGTCGTGCTGCCAGCGCTCGATTGCTTCGGGGTCGCGTTGGTAGGCCCGTTGCAATGGTTTCTGCGGCGTCAGCCTAAGTTTTGCCAGCAGTGCTCCCACCGCTGTCGTCCCCAGGCGCACACCAAACTTCTTCTCAATCAACTGCGCCACGATTGCGCGTGTCCACAACCCGAAATCAAGCCCGTACTGGCGCGGATCGCGCCCATTGACCCAGCGAAAAACCTGCCGCTCCTGGGCTGGCGTCAGCGTTGGGGCCGGCCAGTGGCCGGCGTCGAGCGCAGCGCATTGATACCCACGCCCGGTTTAAGGGCAGCGTTTATCCATTTATAGATCGTGGTGCGATTGAATCCGTAGGAGGCAATCACGTCTGCCGGCCGCTCGCCTTCACGAACCCGCTCAATCGCCATGAGGCGAATCGCCTCCAGCGTCTGATGATCAAATGTCCGTCCGTCTCGCTTCATGCACGATCCGACCGATGCAGGGCCCATGAAGTTCCAAACTTGTCGACTAACTTACCGACCCATGAGTAATTGCACCGTCGGTCAGTCAACACCGTCACATACTTTCACGATCCCATGTCAGGCTTTTCGCGTTGAGGCAGCAGACCGGCGGCGGCGGTAAGAGTGGCGGAGGTGAAGGCGGCGGCTCGAAGCACTCCGCCGCGTCCAGGTCTTTCAAGATGAGCCTCTAGTCCGCCTCTGGGGACCACCAAGACTTCCGTCGTTGATCATTGGCAACAGCGAACCCTATAAGGCTGCGTCGTATGACCAGAGCCTCTTCTCGATGGCTCAGTGCGACGCAAATCCTTAGTCCGTACGCCCGATTCCCCAAGACCTCCGAGATCTCGAAACCGGTCACCAGTCTGTTTGTCGAAGGAACTACTTCTCTCCTTCACCGCCAGTCCTCGCAGGACGACGCATTCGTGTGACCACACGAGCCGCGTCAGCTTCTTTGTAGGGGGCCTCATCCCTTGCGGTACGCACTCTGGGGACCGACTGACGCCCCGGCCAGTGGAGCTGAATAGTCGATATCGCGCTCTTGTACACGGCCTGCGTGCTACCGTTGGGCGCGCTTAGTACCACGACGAATTGGTCGAACGACACGATTAAAGTGGACCCACGATTTGAGACGGTGACCAGGCGGTAGTTTAAGCTGTCGTCCTTGAAGGGATGATCGCGAATGAGTGAAGGCAAGAAGCGCAAGGTGCATACGGCGGAATTCAAGGCCAAGGTTGGTCTGGAGGCGGTGCGCGGGGTGAAGACGATCAGCGAGATTGCGCAGACATACGGCGTGCATCCGGTGTTGGTTGGGCAGTGGAAGAAGGAAATTCTTGAGCGGGCCGGCGCCCTGTTCGAAACCAAGCGTGGCCCCAAGCCGGCCGAGGACAAGAGCGGCGAGGATCGCCTGTACGGCGAGATCGGGCGGCTAAAGATGGAAGTGGACTGGCTTAAAAAAAAGTTGGGGGAGTGAGCCGGGAAGCCCGAATGGGGTGGATCGATGGCGCGGAGGAACTGCCTTTGAGCCGGCAGTGCGACCTGGCGGAAGTGTCGCGCGCAACGGTGTATCGGAGGCAGGGCAAGACGACGCGGGAAGAGCGCGACGAGGATCTGCGGCTGTGCCGGTTGATCGACGAGGAATATACGAACCGGCCGTTCTACGGCAGCCGGCGCATGGCGGTGTTCCTGCGCGGCCAGGGCTGCGTGGTGAGCCGCAAGCGCGTGCAGCGCCTGATGCGCGAGATGGGGTTGGCGGGCATGGCGCCGGGGCCGGCGACGAGCGCCAAGCATCCGAAGCACAAGGTCTATCCGTACCTGCTGCGCGGCGTGGGGGTGACGCGGCCGAACCAGGTGTGGTCGACCGACGTGACCTACATCCGGCTGGCGCGCGGTTTTGCCTACCTGGTGGCGATCATCGACTGGTACAGCCGCAAGGTGCTGTCCTGGCGCCTGAGCAACAGCATGGACGCGTCGTTCTGCGTGGACTGCCTGGAGGATGCGCTGCGCGAGCACGGAAGTCCGGGGGTGTTCAACAGCGACCAGGGCTCCCAGTTCACGAGCCACGTCTTCACGGGCGTGCTCAAGCGCGAGGGCATTGCTATCAGCATGGACGGTCGCGGCCGGGCGCTGGACAACATCTTCGTCGAACGGCTATGGCGCAACGTGAAGCACGAGGACGTGTACCTGAAGGGGTACGCCAACATGGCGGAGCTGATGATCGGGCTGGCGCAGTACTTCTCGTTCTACAACGAGGAACGGCCGCACCAGTCGCTGGGCTACAAAACGCCGGATGCCGTCTATGCCAGCGGCGAGGGCGGCGGGGCAATGATTGTCGATAAATTCGGCGGTGCGCGGGGAGAATCAGGGCAGCGCTGTTCCGCTGCATATGAAGAAATGGATGCAGCTTAAACTCGGTTGAAATCTGTCTTGACCGAGGGGTCCACTTTAGTCGCAAACCAGAAGGCGCCTCCGGCGTTCACCGCGGACGCGGCGGAAATCGATTGGCGCTGCCCGGGGCGCTCAATCACCGGTATCTCGCCTTTTACCGCCCAGGTCTTGCCATGCACCGCGTCGGCTCGAAATCCTGATTCGTCCCAGAAGTAGATGTCCGCACCGCTTTGCTTGGCCGCAGCCGCAATGCCAGGAAATGATTCACGCTGCCAGCGCTCGACGGCCTGCGGATCTCGTTGGTACGCCCGCTGCAATGGCTTTTGCGGGCTCAAGCCCAGTCCCGCCAGCAGCCTGCCCACCGCTGTGACACCCATCTTCACACCAAATTTCTCATCGATGAGCGTGGCCACAATCTGTCGTGTCCATAGCCCGAAGTCCAGACCGTACTGCCGAGGATCCCGCCCGTTGATCCACCGAAAGACCTGCGCCTGTTGCGCTCGCGTGAGCTTGCGTGGCCGGCCTGTCGCTGGACGCGATGCCAGCGCCCGCGCGCCTTTGCCCGAGCCCGAGGCCGCCTTGAGCCAACGGTAGATTGACGTTCGGTTCATGCCCAGCGACTTCACCACCACCGATGGTTTCTCGCCTTCGCGAACCCGGCGCAAGGCAAGCCGGCGGAATTCCTCTTGCGTCGCGCGATCCAGTGTACGGCCATCTCGTTTCATGTTGAATGATGACTAAACGGTCGTCACGAGGTTCCAATTTTTGTCGCTTTATTTACGGACTGGTGAGTAACAAGCCCCTCTGCTATGTCATTGAACGTAAACGGTTTTTTCAAGCCGCAGGCCGGCCGCGTTTTGTATAAGGGCATGGGGTAGACCGTTGAAACAAGAGGCCTATGTCGGGATAGTGGAATTAGGACGAGTAAGCTCCTGCTCAACAGCCATTACGGGGGACAATCCGGACTCTTGAGGAAACAAGACGGGCGCATCTCATGCTGACGGTGTCGATCAAGAGCGGAGATGAACAAGCACAGCTGGGATATCGCATTGGAGTGTTTGGCATCTTGCCAGCATCATACTGAGGGCGTCGCGACGACGCTGCAAGATGCCATCGGTGGACGTCGTTTTGGCACGCAGGCAAGAAGGTGTCCTGATTCTCGATAACCTGAGAGTGAATCACAGCAAGCCGTCACCTCGCGTGCACCGGCTCGCACCGAACTGCAACTTCAAGGCTTTGTCGTGGGTCTGCACAGTGTTCAGAGACAGCCGAGCGTATTCGATGTTACTTTCAGCATCATTCGGTGAAAAATTCGACCGCTTTACCAGTGCCTCGACGGCGCTGTACAGGCACTTCTCTTGTCGTGTTATGTTGCAACAACTCAGCAAGGCGTGCGCTTGCTCTGCCGTGCCCGGGGTCTGGCAGGGTCGCCAGTATAGGCTGGTCTTCCTCCAAATGAAAGTTGTTCCCAACGCCGATCGTTCGCACCACCGCCGGCTGGTCAGCGTCGGCAAACATGGCAAACTCCTTCGCCATTTCTCGATCAGATGACAAGTAGTGGTGTTCGCCCGAAGCAGTCACACCAGAGCTACTGAAATTCATCAGGAAATTTGCACTTCCGCCATCTGTGGCTCCACTCCCTTTACGCTCGTTCACGAAGCCATTTCTGCGAAGAGATGACACGTGTTCGCGCTTGGTTCCATGCCAAAGAACGCTCTCCTGATAGACCCGTTTGGCAAATGGCACCAGACCATTCAAGGTCTCATTTGAATATGGTGATCGCGAAGATCCAGGCTTAGCTCTTTTCGCCTCAACGTCCGACTCATACCCATCGGAACCATAGTCGCTTGAAGCTCGCGCTCCACCACGCTTAGAAATGCAGCCGCCCATGACAATTGAATACCAGTAGTGAATTTCCTCGACTGTACGGACATACAGCGTCAACGTCGCTCGATCACCGCGAAAAAACGTGCGCTGACGCGAAACGGATCAATGCCGTTTCATGCGGGAATGCGACGGTTCGGATGCACAACGGTGCTGAAACGGCACGTCGATCCTACGGTTCAATGTGTAAAAGCCGCGCCGCATCCCGAGCTGGTTGTGATGTGATGGACGACTCCCGCTACGCAGCGAGAGGTTTGTGCCAGAGTGGAGAGGTCGTGATATCCACGGCATAGGAGTTCATCATGAAGATAGCGACTGTTGGACTGGATCTGGCCAAGAATGTGCTGCAGGTCCACGCAGTGGATTTGCAAGGCCACATCGTTGTACACAAACAGCTGAGACGCACGGATGTACTTCGGTATTTCGCAACGCTCGAACCGTGTGTAATTGGCATGGAAGCATGCGGCTCTTCGCACTATTGGGGCCGGGAACTCGTGAAGCTCGGACACACCGTTCGACTAATCGCCACGCAGTTCGTCCGACCTTACGTAAAGAGTAACAAGACTGATGCGGCCGACGCAGAAGCAATCTGCGAGGCGATACAACGACCTCACATGCGCTTTGTACCGGTCAAGACGGAGGCGCAACAGACAATTCTGTCGCTGCATCGCGCACGCGCCGGGCTGGTCAAATCGCGCACAGCACTGGCCAATCAGATTCGTGGGCTTCTGGGTGAGTTCGGCATCGTGCTGCCACAGGGTATCCGGCTGCTGGGGCAGCGCGCCATAGGGCATTGTCAGGTTGGCGTAGCGCTGTCGTAAGATGCGTGGATGAAGAAGACGAGATCGCTCTATCACGGCCACCGGTTTCCAGCGGTGGTCATCAGGCAGGCAGTGCGCTGGTATTTCCGGTTCAACCTGAGCCTGCGCGACATCGAGGAGCTGCTGTTCGAGCGCGGCGTGGTCGTGAGCTACGAGACGATTCGCCGATGGTGCGACAAGTTCGGCGCCGGCTTTGCCTCTCGCGTCAAGGCAACGCGGCGCAAGCCGGGCAGCACCTGGCATCTGGACGAGATGTTCGTCACTTTGCGCGGCGAGCCCTATCTGCTGTGGCGCGCGGTCGACGAGCACGGCGCCGAACTGGACGTACTGCTGCAGAAGCGGCGCGACAAGGCTGCTGCCAAACGCTTCTTCCAGCGGGTGCTGCGTTCCTGTCCGGCGCCGCGCAAGATCATCACCGACCAGTTACGCAGCTACCCGGCGGCCAAGGCCGATATCCCGGAACTGGCGAACGTCAAGCACGTGTTCGTCAAAGCCAGCGCTCGCGTGAACAACCGAGCCAAGAACAGCCACCAGCCCACACGAGAACGCGAGCGGCGCATGCGCGGATTCCGTGATCGTCAGCGTGCTCAGGCGTTCCTGTCGAGCTTTGGTCCGATCCGGCAGCACTTCGCCCTGAAACGGCACCTGTTGCGTGCTTCTCTCTATCGCAAGCACCTCGCCGCCCGATTCACGGCCTGGCGCGAATTCACTGAAGTCGCCCAAGATCCCTCAATGGCTCTCTGAGCAGTGGTCGCGCCGGCCACTGCTTTGTCTCGGTACCGCCAAGTTGACAGCGCCCTCGCCGCGCAAAGTGACGAACATCTCGTCCAGATGCCAGGTGCTGCCCGGCTTGCGCCGCGTTGCCTTGACGCGAGAGGCAAAGCCGGCGCCGAACTTGTCGCACCATCGGCGAATCGTCTCGTAGCTCACGACCACGCCGCGCTCGAACAGCAGCTCCTCGATGTCGCGCAGGCTCAGGTTGAGCCGGAAATACCAGCGCACTGCCTGACTGATGACCACCGCTGGAAACCGGTGGCCGTGATAGAGCGATCTCGTCTTCTTCATCCACGCATCTTACGACAGCGCTACGCCAACCTGACAATGCCCTCAGTACTCCAGTTTGGGTACGGCAATGGACCGACCGGACATGACCGGCAACTCACGCTCCTGCCAACGCGCATAAACGAAATATTCGCCGGCGATTTCCTGCACGAGCTGATCGCTCTGCCCGGGCGAGAGGGCGTGCGGCAAGCGGCCGACAGGAATACGGTAACGGTCTGCATACGCAATGATGCTCCGATAGCCGACAATTCCATTCAACACGGCGTGGGTTCTGGCGTCCGGCCACAAACCGGCGATCTCGTCCAACATGGACCGCGAGCCATCCGCCGGCGCCAGCATTTCCCGGATCCGGGATTTGGCTTTCGAAAGATATCCGGCGACATCCTGCAAAGCCAGCCTTTCCCACGTCTGCTCGTACGTTGCCCAGCGCGGATCCGCCGCGATGGTCCGAAGCAGCGAGACCGACCCGCCTTCAAGAATCAGCAAAGACTCTTTTTGCAGGAGTCGGGCCACGTGCTCATGCAAGAACGCATTGGCAGTCGCGGCGGCCAATTCCCCATCGGCGACCTTGCGATCCGCAATGTATACCCGCCGGGTAGAGCGGAGTTCGTCCACGGCAGGGCGGCCGCTTCCCACGGCGAGGTCGGGAAAGCATTGGATGCGATCCAGCACGATGACGGGAGCGTCGGTTTGTTCCGCAAGCGCAACGGATCGCCGTGTTTTTCCTGTCGTCGTCGGACCGACGATGAAATGCAGCCGCTTCATTCGACCTCGCCGGGAATCAGGTGGGGACGGACGTGGTTGAACGCCATTGGGAGCCACGCGGAGAAATCGTCGGGAGCCTGCGATATACTCGCGGCCAGCGCGTCCGGCGGAATATACATCCACTCGCTTACCTCCTCGGGAGCCGGCAGTGGCACGTCATCGCAGACGCCGATGAACAGATGGTCGATCTCGTTTTCAATCAGGCCGTGGCCGACATCGGCGCGATATTGGAAGACCGCTACCGGCTTCAATTCGCAGGCGATGCCCATTTCCTCCCCAAGGCGGCGGAGGGCCGCAACCTCGACTCGCTCGCCGGGTCGAGGATGCCCGCAACACGTATTCGACCAGCGGCCGGCCGAATGGTATTTCACGGCCGCACGACGCTGCATCAGAATCTCACCGTCACGATTGACGATGAAGACAGAAAATGCCCGGTGTAACAATCCTTGTTCGTGGGCGGGCAGCTTGAGGGCGGAGCCGATTTCGTTATTGGCTGCGTCGACGAGGATAAGATGTTCCTGGGGAGAGCAGGCACCGACCTGGGTGGTATCAATATCAGAGTCCAATTGCGTCAAATCATCCGGCATTAAGTTTCCTTTGTGTCAGGTTCCGTTGTTTTCATCTTGGAATGAAGAGCACGCGCGATGGCGCGCTCGCCGAGCCCACTACCGCCGCGCAGCAACCGCCGCACGCTTCACCGCCACTACCCCGGGCGCAGCGTGCGGACTTCCTGGTCGGCGATACCGTCAGCTTCACCGACCAACACCTGCGCGAACGCATCGGCGCCATCGTGCGCGTCAACCAGAAGACCGCCTCCATTGAGTGCGACCCGAACGAAGGTCACTGGCGTGTCTCCTTCGCGCTACTGCGCAAGGTCGTCGATCTCTGATTGCTTCGCCATTCACACGATAAGCATGCCTAGACCCAAGTCCGATCCAGATCGTGAAGAGCGAATCACGATGGAAATAGTCGTCGACGCTTACGGTTCAGAGGAGCGGTCGATGGCATGGTACTACTATCTCGACGAGCAACTCACCGTTCCGTTTGAAGCTGAGGTTCGCAAGAGATCGCCAACCTCGCCGCTCAGCCCCGGCGACCGGGTTCAGGTGATCGCAATGGCTCCCGAGGACGTGTGCGAGTCTGAAGCCTTCGTGTGGATACGATGGAACAAGCGCAAGCTTGCTGTCCCACTAGCGCAACTCGTGCCACTGGCGAGCGACGAGATGACGCAGCAGGCCATTGCCGATTGGCAGTACTGGCAGGACCGAGGCTATCAGTTCTGACATCAGATCGTCCGCCGTGATGCCATAGCATCCGCCGCCCCCACAACGCCAATGACCTGCCGCAGCAGTACTACCAGGTCAACACGGGTTCTGCTGACGGATACTTCGCACAACGACACACAACGTCGCATCGCACGCCTGGCAGCCGCGATTCCTTCCCATCCCATTGGCTTGTCCAACCGCGCTGCGCGGAGCCTGCTCGAAACGCGCAACCAGTTGTTAATCTACCGCCTGATCACTGTCTCAAATCGTGGGCCCACTTTAGTGATCAAGTTGCTGTGGCTGGCACTGCGCAACGTACTGACCAAGTCCGTTCGCACGACTTATGACTGGAAGTCCGCCATGAACCAGTTTGCTATCCTGTATGGCGAGCGATTTACCGCTGCCCGAGGCTAACAAAATTCAAAACCGCCTCGCACACAAAAATACGGACAGGTCCGGTAGAACCCAAGCCCGGCGGCCATTTCAACCGATTCCGCCAGCTGGAAGAAACCCGCAATGGAATGAACGCGTCCCACCCGTGAACGAAAGCGAAGTAAGGTGGATCCTCACGGGCCAACGGCATCGATGTGCCCAAGTGGAAAATGCACGCATTTCCAGGCAACCGGAGGATCCACAGATGAATGCTACGCCAGTTGGAATCGACATTGCGAAGAATGTGTTTCAGGTGCACTACGTCGACGCGCAGACAGGTGAGATCGTGAACAGGCCGATCAAACGTGCTCAGTTTCTCGAGCACTTCGCGAATCGCGCGCCGTGCCTGATTGGCATGGAAGCATGCGGTAGCGCGCATCACTGGGCTCGGCAACTGACGAAGATGGGCCACGAGGTCAGACTGATGCCCGCGCAGTTCGTGAAGGCCTTCAACATCCGCAACAAGAGTGATGCGGCAGACGCGAAGGCAATCTGGCTGGCGGTACAGCAGCCGTGCAAGGCGGTGGCAATAAAGACGGAGATGCAACAGGCGGTGCTGATGATGCACCGTCAGCGAGAGCAACTGGTGAAGTTCCGCACGATGCAGATCAACGGGCTGCGCGGGATGCTGGCCGAGTTCGGCGAAGCGATGGGCAAAGGCCGCAGCGCGCTGGGCAAGGCAATTCCGGATGCGCTTACGCGCGTCGAAGAGTGTCTGCCGAAGGTCCTGATTGATACGCTACGCGAACAGTGGGCGCGGATTGAAAAGATGGACGAAGAAATCGTGACGATCGAGAGGCGGTTGCGCGAGTGGAAGAAGGAAGACAAGGCAGTAAAGGCGATCATCGAGATTCCGGGCGTGGGCCTGCTGACGGCGACGGCTGCGGTCGCGATGATCGGAGATCCGAAGGCGTTCAGATCGGGGCGTGAGTTTGCGGCCTGGGTCGGAATTGTGCCGAAGCAGACCGGTTCGGGCGGCAAGGTGAACCTGCACGGGATCAGCAAGAGGGGCGACACCTACCTGCGCACGCTACTGATCCACGGCGCGCGGGCCGTGCTGACGCGCGTGAAGGAGCCTGGTCCGTGGGTTGAGCAGATGAAAAAACGGCGACCACCCAACGTGGTGGTGACTGCTTTGGCGAACAAGATGGCGCGGACGATCTGGGCGGTGCTCGCTCATGACCGATCGTATGAAAAAGGGTACGTGAGCATGAAGCCCGTCTGAGCGGCGGCCGAAACGTAGAAGATTAACGTTTACTCAGCAGTCCGAAATATGGTTCGTCAGGAAAAAGTGTGGGTTGACGAAGGCTCAGGAAGATTGCCAAGTGCATGATATAGCGCGATTTCCGTCGCCCTGAAGGTTCGGAATCCGTACGATTTTCTCATGGTGACTTTGGCCTTGTTGTTCAGGCCCTCGACGACGCCGCTGGAGAACTGCTTGCGGGCACGGAAGTAGTTGAGGATCAGCTCACGGTGGGCACGCACGGTGCGGGCGAACTTCTTCATCGGCTCGATGCGCGAGCGCATCACCTGCGTACACCACTGGTCGAGGAATTTTCCGGCCCAGTCCGGTGAGATGTAATCCCAGAGCTGCTGGAATTCCTCTTTGAGCAGCCAGGCGCGTACGGTGCGCAGGTTGTACTGCAACAAGTCACGCATGCGCAGTCGCTGTTTGTCGGTCAGGTTTTCCGGACGTTTGAGCAGGCACCAGCGGGACTTCTTGAGCACCGGCTCGTATCCGTCGCGGACCATGCGGCGGGACTCTTCAGCGCGAACCTCATCGATAGCCTTATTCATCTTCGCAACGATGTGGAAGCGGTCCAGGATGTTCAGCGCATTGGGGCAATGCAGCGCTATCATCTCAAGGTAGGGCTTCCACATATCCGAGCAGACGAACTCAACCTTCTCGCATACCTGTTCTCCGATCATGGCAAAGAACTTCGCGAAGCTTTCTTTCGTGCGCTCCTGCCCCACCCATAGTAGACGCGTGCAGCCAGCCTCGATCTGGTAGACCAGTGTGAGGTACTTGTGTCCACGACCATACTGGATCTCGTCGACACCAAAGGCACGGATCGTACCGAGTTCGCGATGGGCCAGGCCCCAGTCCACCACCCACTCCACTGCGTTGAAGACTTTCTCCCAACTGGTGCGGAAGCTTTGTGCCGTCTGCTTCCACGACAGCTTGCGTGCCCACTGCGCCAGGAAGATCATGTAGCGCGGGTGAGCGTGTGCTTGCCATTGGCCCACGGCAGGGCTTCGACCTTCACGCCACAGTCACGACAGTCGACGCGCCGCATGGTATAGAGCAGGAATACTGCAAAACCCCAGACGGGAATAAACTCGAAGCGGCGCTCCGTGAGTGAGTCGTAACCCCGCGCAGGCTGGTTGCAGCATGAGCAGACCGGCTTCGAACCCTTGCGCGGCCGAACGTCGATCTCGATGGACTGGGTTGCCTCGCACAGCCGCGCACCTTCATAGACAAAGCCGGGAAAATGATGACAAGCGTTAAGCAGACGAGTCAGCAACATGGTTAGCAAGCTCAAAACCGGCAAGGGCAAAGCTGCCATTGTCACCGAACAGCAAACGCTCACCCAGTACATTCCAGACCTGCATAACTGGCCGGCTTCGTGGCGAGTCGATGACGAAGATATCTCGACTGGAGAGGAAATCGTAGCAATACTCACGCCTTTCCTTGAGCATCTCCCAACCTTGGGATACGCACGCAAGACATTGCTTCGGCACCGCGATCACATCTGGATGCTCGGTGGCGAAATGATCCGACGACGCCATGAAGATCCCGATCTCCTTACCCTCCCTGTGGCAACCCTCCTGGACAAGCTCATCGAGGAAGACGGCGGCCCTCTCATCTGGCCAGTTATCTCCGAGTCCGCACAAAATTCCTTTGATGCAACCTGTCGCAAGCTCTATCAGTACCTGAATCGGGCTTCACTCGGCTAGCCGCACATCCGCTTTCACCCACAGATTCCGCCGACGAGCCAATTTTACAGGCGCTTCGGGAGTGAGCAGTTGGCGTTCTGTATAAAGAAATGGGTCTACCCGCCCGATCCGATGACAACGGCGGAAGCTATTACAACGGCCTGCGAGGTAACTACTGGAGAAGGGGCATAGCTATGAGAATTGGCAGCCCGGCGAGTCCGGACGCTGGTGGCGATCAGAAGATTGACGAGGCTGCACCCGGACAGTCCCCGACTTCGCGGCCCGAACCTGCGTCCCGGAGGACAGACACGGTCCTTGACACGTTGCCGCGGCGGGAAGACCTGGCAGCGCGTCGCCAGCAGCGCAGGATGCAGCCTTATTCCGGACCTCAACGGCAAAGGGCATTCGCTTCACGGCCACAGGGGGACGAGGATCCTGCCGGACATCCGTTGCGCGCTTTGCCGAGTAGCGGGAGGCCTGTGTCAGACCGAGCAGCGGACGATGCACCCCGCAGGGCCCAGTCGTCGTGGCCGCCCAGCACGCGCAACCTGCCGGACCAGCAGCTGCGGTCAACCCTTGCTGCAAGCGGGATGGAGAGGTATCAGATCGCCGCGGCGGCGCCATCGCGCAAGGGACCGGCCCGCGATGCGATTGAAGCGCTGGATGAAAGGCACCACTCGAGGATGCGCATCGAGCCGAGCGAACCACAGCGCCGCAGCCGGAATCTGGGGAGAGTCCTGACGTATCCTGAACACGAGTTCGGCCGGCAGCTCAGGAACCAACGGTATGCGCAGCAGCAAGTGCTTTCCGGCAACGCGAAGGATGCCGATTTCCCTGAACTTGCCATCCGGATGGCAAGGGAGAACGTGCTGGCACAGCGCAACGGCTACGGGCAGGCACTGGTCTTTCTGCGCCCAGACTATGCCGGCGACAACCTGCACTTCCTGGACTTGTATTTGCAGAAACTGCAGGTCAGGAACAAGGTCAGGAACATACCGCCTGCGCGGGCCAACGACGTTCGCGAGGCGGTTGAACTGGCGGCGCACTATCTTGTGGACACCGACTGGTGCCGGGGCGCGCCGGCTGCAAGCTACGTGCATTTCGCCAACAAGCTTAGCAAGCATGCCGACAGCGAGATCTGCCGGCTAGCGCTGCGAAGCATCGCGACCGAACTGCTGAGGCCGGGCGCGCTGCACAGGCTGAACGGACGGCAAGCCGCCATGCTGTGCAATGCGCTGTCCAAGGCGCCGGAGCGCCCGGCGTGCTGCGATGCGGTGTCCGGTCTTGTCAGGCATCTTCGATTGCGTGGTCTGATCCCGACGCTGAACGCACAGGATATGTCAAATCTGCTCAATGCCCTGAGCAAGTGGTCGGACGATGGCAGGGTCAGGGAGAACGCACTGGAGCTGGCCAGGCACGTTGCGGCAGACGCGCCGCTGCGCGAGTCGATGAATGCGCTGGGGGTGGCCATCACGGTCAACGCTCTCTCGAAGTGGCCTGACGAAGCCGATGCGCGTCAGGCGGCGCTGCGGCTGGCCGAACGCGTGACATCGGACGCAAAGCTGCGCCAGCGGATGGACGGGCAGCATGTTGCCAACGCGCTCAATGCATTCTCAAAGTGGCCGGCGTCGCATCGGGTCAGCGAGGCGGTACGGTGCCTGGCCCGGCGCCTCACATCGGAACCCCAGCTGTGCCAGTCGATGGACGGGCAGAACGTGGCCACCGCGCTCAATGCGCTCTCGAAGTGGCCGGACCAGGCCAAGGCCCGCGACGCCGCGCTGCGGCTGGCCGAGCGCGTTAGCTCGGAACCCCAGCTGTGCCAGTCGATGGAGGCGCAGGCAGTGGCCAACGCCCTGCACGCGTTATCGAAGTGGCCGGGCGAGGTCGAGGCCCGCGACGCGGCGCTGCGGCTGGCCGGTCGCCTCGCATCGGACCCGCGGCTGCGCCAGTCGATGGATGCGCTGGCCGTGGCCAATGCCCTGAACGCGCTTTCGAAGTGGCCGGGCGAAGACGAGGCCAGCGCCGCGGCGCTGGCGCTTGCCGATCGTCTGACCTCGGAGGCTGAGGGCGATGCGCGGCTGCGCGAGTCGATGGATGCGCGGGAGGTGACCAACGCGCTCAATGCGCTTTCGAAGTGGCCGGACAAGGAAGAGGCTCGTGAGGCGGCGCTGCGGCTGGCCGAGCGCGTTAGCTCGGAACCCCAGCTGTGCCAGTCGATGGAGGCGTGGGCCGTGGCCACCGCGCTCAATGCGCTCTCGAAGTGGCCGGAGGAAGACAAGGCCCGCGACGCCGCGCTGCGGCTGGCCGAGCGCGTTAGCTCGGAACCCAAGCTGTGCCAGTCGATGGAGGCGTGGGAGGTGACCAACGCGCTCAATGCGCTCTCGAAGTGGCCGGAGGAAGACAAGGCCCGCGACGCCGCGCTGCGGCTGGCCGAGCGCGTTAGCTCGGAACCCAAGCTGTGCCAGTCGATGGAGGCGAAACATGTGTCCAATGCCCTGAACGCGCTCTCGAAGTGGCCGGACAAGGAAGAGGCTCGTAAGGCGGCGCTGCAGCTGGCCGAGCGCGTTAGCTCGGAACCCCAGCTGTGCCAGTCGATGGAGGCGCAGGCAGTGGCCAACGCCCTGAACGCGTTTTCGAAGTGGCCGGACGCGGACGAGGCCAGCGCCGCGGCGCTGGCGCTTGCCGATCGTCTGACCTCGGAGGCTGAGGGCGATGCGCGGCTGCGCGAGTCGATGGATGCGCGGGAGGTGACCAACGCGCTCAATGCGCTTTCAAAGTGGCCGGACAAGGAAGAGGCTCGTAAGGCGGCGCTGCGGCTGGCCGAGCGCGTTAGCTCGGAACCCCAGCTGTGCCAGTCGATGGAGGCGAAACATGTGTCCAATGCCCTGAACGCGCTCTCGAAGTGGCCGGACAAGGAAGAGGCTCGTAAGGCGGCGCTGCGGCTGGCCGAGCGCGTTAGCTCGGAACCCCAGCTGTGCCAGTCGATGGAGGCGTGGGCCGTGGCCACCGCGCTCAATGCGCTCTCGAAGTGGCCGGACCAGGCCAAGGCCCGCGACGCCGCGCTGCGGCTGGCCGAGCGCGTTAGCTCGGAACCCCAGCTGTGCCAGTCGATGGAGGCGTGGGCCGTGGCCACCGCGCTCAATGCGCTCTCGAAGTGGCCGGACCAGGCCAAGGCCCGCGACGCCGCGCTGCGGTTGGCCGAGCGCGTTAGCTCGGAACCCCAGCTGTGCCAGTCGATGGAGGCGCAGGCAGTGGCCAACGCCCTGAACGCGTTTTCGAAGTGGCCGGACGCGGACGAGGCCAGCGCCGCGGCGCTGGCGCTTGCCGATCGTCTGACCTCGGAGGCTGAGGGCAATGCGCGGCTGCGCGAGTCGATGGATGCGCGGGAGGTGACCAACGCGCTCAATGCGCTTTCGAAGTGGCCGGACAAGGAAGAGGCTCGTAAGGCGGTGCTGCGGCTGGCCGAGCGCGTTAGCTCGGAACCCCAGCTGTGCCAGTCGATGGAGGCGAAACATGTGTCCAATGCCCTGAACGCGCTCTCGAAGTGGCCGGACCAGGCCAAGGCCCGCGACGCCGCGCTGCGGCTGGCCGAGCGCGTTAGCTCGGAACCCCAACTGTGCCAGTCGATGGAGGCGAAACATGTGTCCAATGCCCTGAACGCGTTTTCGAAGTGGCCGGACGCGGACGAGGCCAGCGCCGCGGCGCTGGCGCTTGCCGATCGTCTGACCTCGGAGGCTGAGGGCGATGCGCGGCTGCGCGAGTCGATGGATGCGCGGGAGGTGACCAACGCGCTCAATGCGCTTTCGAAGTGGCCGGACAAGGAAGAGGCTCGTAAGGCGGCGCTGCGGCTGGCCGAGCGCGTTAGCTCGGAACCCCAGCTGCGCCAGTCGATGGAGGCGCGGGCAGTGGCCACCGCGCTCAATGCGCTTTCGAAGTGGCCGGACCAGGCCAAGGCCCGCGACGCCGCGCTGCGGCTGGCCGAGCGCGTTAGCTCGGAACCCCAGCTGTGCCAGTCGATGGAGGCGAAACATGTGTCCAATGCCCTGAACGCGCTCTCGAAGTGGTCGGACAAGGAAGAGGCTCGTAAGGCGGTGCTGCGGCTGGCCGAGCGCGTTAGCTCGGAACCCCAGCTGTGCCAGTCGATGGAGGCGCGGGCCGTGGCCAACGCGCTCAATGCGCTCTCGAAGTGGCCGGAGGAAGACAAGGCCCGCGACGCCGCGCTGCGGCTGGCCGGGCGCGTTAGCTCGGAACCCCAGCTGTGCCAGTCGATGGAGGCGCAGGCAGTGGCCAACGCCCTGAACGCGTTTTCGAAGTGGCCGGACGCGGACGAGGCCCGCGACGCGGCGCTGGTACTGGCCGATCGCCTGACCTCGGAGGCTGAGGGCGATGCGCGGCTGCGCCAGTCGATGGGCGCGCAGGCCGTGGCCAGCACCCTCCACGCACTGTCCCGATGGCCGCAAGAAAGCGGCCTGCATGAAGCGGCGTGGTGTCTGGCGGCACGCCTGGGCTGGGCTCCGCTCGAGTGGAGCGCGTTCGAATTCAGCCAGACCGGCCAGATTGCCAACGCGCTGGCGCGGCTCGGCCGGGACGAAGACGGGAACGCCGTTCTCGCACGCGATGTACTGATGGGGGTAGCGGTGCACCTGGAGTTGTATCCGGAACGCTTCGACAGCGCCGAGGGCCGCCATGTGGGTATGCTGCTCAAGGCTTTCGCCCAGCTGCGGCTGCACGACGCGCTGCGGCTGCTCGCAACGCCGGCGCTGGAGCGTGTCATGACGCTGTGTCTCGAAGGACGGCTGCGCGAAGAACCGCTGGAAAGTGTGGGCACCCTGTGCATGGGGCTGCTGCCGCTGGCGCGCAGCCCGCAGTTGCAGCGCCACCGGGTGCGCGCCCTGCAGACGTTCGACGCGCTGAAGCCAGTCGTAGAACACAAGATCGACGCGTATCTGCGCCAAGCCCCGGGCGGGGCAGGCGCTCGTGCCGGGCTGCACCTGAAGGAGGGCGACGAAGCATGCGGTACGCGCTGTCCGGCCCTGTCACTGTATCAGGTGCTCAAGGCATACACCGTGGTGGCCCACCAGTGGAAGCCGCGCTACATCAGCGGCGAACGCGAGTCGGTGAAGACGCACCAGGAGACTCTGAAGCAGTGGGTGCGACAGACGCTGGACAGGACGCGCCCGCTCATCGAGACGGATCTGCAGGAAAAGAGCTGGAACTTGATTGCGCAGATCGAGGCGGATGATGCGATCCTGGACGCGCTGGATCTGCGGCTGGCCAGCGCGGCGCATCTGGAGGCCCTCACGACGCGTTACCCTCCTCGCCGGTTCGATCTGGCAGCGCGCCACGAGAGCCTGCGCACAGCGGTGGGAAACGTCGTACCACCCGAACCGAGTGGGGGCGACACCACGCATGTCACGGTCGACTTGCGGGGACGGGAGCTGGAGCCCGCCGCGTCGTCCGACGGGGCGGAGCCTGCGTATTCGTTTTATTCACGCCTGACCGGTCAGCCGCTGGTCGAGGTGCGGCTGCCTGGGGAGTTAAGCGCCTTCATGCTCGCGCGCACGTTCCAGTACAAAGACGAGCCTTGGCGCTTCGACATGTTTGGCGGCAGCCGCCTGACACGGGGGCGGCGGAAGTCAGCCCGGGACATCGCCGCCGGCCGCAGCGCGTCTGCTTCGGTGCTGCCGGCAGTGCGGTATGCCGACAGTGCCCCAGGCAGCGCCTTCATGGAACTGGCGCAGAAGCTGGCGCCGCAGCGCGAGGACTGGTCGCGCATGCAACGCGCGCTCATGGAGATGGTGCCACCTGACCATGTGGTGGAGGGCACGTTGCGGCTGGGCTGGTTTGAGGACGTGGCCGGGCCGCAGCACCCCTTCAGGCTTCAAGGGCCACACCACGAGCGCATCGCGCTCTGTCCAAATGACGGCTGCGGGTTTCTGAGATGGGACGTGGCGATGCGCATTCCGGTGGTGCGCGAACATATCGAGGCATGGGAGGCAGTCAGGGAGGCACGGGGCGACGAGGCACAGCAAAAGCTGGTGGATGGGCAGCAGCCGGGATTTAACACGCTGCCACCGCAGGCCCTGATGCATTTCCCGCGGGATGAGGCGGCGCTTGACGAAGCGCGCGAGGTGATGCAGCGCAGGCTGAACGGGGTGGACCGGCACGCATCGCAGGCGGTGGACTGCCTGACGCTGTACCAACTGGCCGTCAGCGGCGGCTACCAGGGGCGGCGCATCCGCGCGGTCCCCTCGGCTGACGACAGGCTGTATCTGCCGACGATTCCGCTGCCGGGCTTTGCGCAGTTGCAGGGCGATGTGCTGGTGGGCAAACCGCCGTACGATAAGGAGAACCTGTTGCCCATTGCGGCCGCGCAGGTCGTTACGCCCGATCAGGAGGACGTGACGGCCCAGTTTCTGGACCAGTGCTTCGCCATCCAGTACAGCTATACGGGATTCGATGAGGATTCGGGCACGGGCGCCGACATGCTGCACAGCAAGGGCATGCTGATCATCCCGCCGCCGGGCTACTGGTCGCCGGATCCGGACCACCAGGGGCTGCACCTGGCCTGTTCGCGGGAGGACCTGAAGACGCTGTCGCGCTGGAAGAGCCGGCGCGAGCGCGACACGCTGCCGCAGCAGATGTTCAGCACGGGCAGCCTGCGGGTCAAGGACGTGCTGCTGCCTGGGCGGCTTGGGGCAATCCCGATTGCGGAGCTGCGCAAGCGGAGCATGGACACGGACGGGGACGATGCGTTCGTCTATGCGGGCTATCCGGCTCTCGTGGGCCACATCGGTCGCGTCATGCAGTCGCGCCAGGCGCGACGGGGCGAGGAGCGCTCGTTCAAGCCGCCCAAGACTGCGCATCCGGCCATCGATGAACGGGGCCGCTACCAGGCGGGACGGGCGCGCGAAATTATGGCCGAGCAGCGGGGGGCGCGTTGCTGGGTAAAGCCGCCACGCTCGCCATGCGCTTTCTCGCGCAGCCCGATGAGCTGCGCGAGGCCATGGCGCGAAACATGATGTTCGGCACCTACGACGGCGTGGCGCGTGATTTGCGCAACGGACTGCGCAGGCGGCTGCAGGGGGACAAGGATGCACCAGCGCTGCAGCAGTTGCAGGTGCAGGCGCATGAGGCGATTGACCGAGCCCATGAGCCGCAAGCGTGCGAGGCGGCGAAACTGCTGTATGAGCTGTGTATGCAGCTGGGCAGGGACAGCGTCCAGGCACCGCAGCTTCCGTCCGCGCTGGCGCAGGGGTTCCCCGCACTTGCGAGCGCCTATGAGCAGGCAGACGACACGGCCGGGCGTGTGCACGCGGTGCTGGACAACTACCCGGTGTGCCGTCTGTCGCGTACGGCGTTCCCCGAGGGGCAGCCGGGGCTGGTGCCGGGCGAGCCGGAGCTGTCCATGCGCAACCTGTTTACGATAGCCATAAAGGTGGGCACCGACGCGCTGAAGTCGGACACGGGCACCGATCTCTTTACAAGCGTGATCGAGAGTTGCGAAATGGCTGAACGCCGGTATCCCGACCGTCTGCGTCGGGTACCGTACAGCAAGCCGACGTTGGCGGAAATACGGCACGGGCGCTTCGATCCACAGTGGGCAGACGCTGCGCTGCGGCAGATGCCAACGATGGCAGCGGGTGTCATGCAGGACGCCGTCCGGGCGCTGCAGCAGGCGGAGCTGCTCAGCGTACCGGCTACGCCGGCCGAACGGGCGCAGGAGGTTTCCCGGGAGGCGCTTGAGCAAGAGGCGCTGGCGCTCAATGAACGGGCCCGTTTGGCCGAGCCGGGGATCACGATGAGGCTGCAGGACATCGTGAACGGGTGCAGTGAGCCCGGACACGCGCGGGCGGGTCTGGCGGGCGAACAGAAGAACAGGCTGAAGTCGCCGCGCTCGCTGCAGGACAAGCTGGCCCGGCTGATTGGTGGAGTGCCGCCCCGGACCCTGGCCCAGGCCAGCGCGCTGGTCAACGATGCGCTGCGCTACAGTGTGGTGCTGCCCGCGGATACGTTTATGGGGGACTATCGCCAGATCATGGCGCAGCTCGCGAAGGCGCATACTCTGATCCGGCGCACGAATCATTTCCTGCGGGGCCGCAGCCCTTTCCAGGCGGTGAGCGTCACGCTGAAGGAGCCAAACGGCATCGCATGGGAAATCCAGTTTCATACAGAGCAAACGTTCAGATGCAAGGAGAAGTACCACGACCTGTACAAGCAGGCGCAACGACGTGGATTCGATGGCGCCTCCGGCGACGAGATCTGGAAGTTGCTCGGGCCAGCGCGCGAGGCCTTCCGTGCATTACCCGTTCCTGCGGGGGTGGAAGATATCGTGGACTGGGAGCCGGAAACGGTATTGAAGGTGCAGCCGCGGCCCCAGGCGTCAGCCACGCCGCGCGTGCCTGCCCCCCTTGCGCAACTGGCCCAGCAGATCAGAAGCCAGGCTGAACGTCTCGAGGGTGCGGTCTGGCCTGTGCTGCAGCAGGCGCTGGAGCACCACGGCGCGAAGTTGCGCGCGGACATGGACGGTGGCGGCTGGCGCAGGTTTATCTTTAAGAAGAAGAAAAGCATTGAAGAGAAGCTTGCCCGGATACAGCGCGAGCAGGGCCTGCAAACACCGCAGGAGGCCGCCAGGCGGGTACGCGATGGTCTGCGCTATGAGGTGATCCTCGGTGCAGAGAGATTTGCCATGGACGCCCGGAGGATCCTGACCAGTCTGCAAAGGGCCGGCATGACGGTCATGCGCGTGAACAACAGCTTTACCCGGGAGGGCACCGGCTATGCTGGCCTGAATGTGAACGTGCGCACCCGCGTTGAGGGCGAAGACGCCGACTGGGAAATCCAGTTCCACACCCGTGATAGCCTGAAGGCCAAGGAGAAGAGTCACCGGACCTACGAAAGGCTGCGCCAACTGTCGCCTGATGCGGTGCCGCGCGGGACGCTGGAGCAGGACCTGCGCGACGCGGCAGCCCGCGTGGCGCCCCCGCAGGGCATCGAGATGATCCTGTCCTTCGATCTCTATGCGGAACCATCCATTGCCGACGAGAGGCCTGGCGGCCCGATGAACCAGCCGTATCGCGGCGCAGCCGCGGATCAAGCACGCAGCTCCGACCTGGACACCGGGCAACCCTACGGGCCGCACGGTGCCACGCGGAGCGCGCCTGCCGTGACACACCCGGCCCCCGATCCTGGCCATGCTGTTCGCAGCAACTGGGGCCCCCGCCCCCCTGCGCGCACCGGACGTGCTGAGCGGCCTGCACGACCCCCCCTGGCGGGTGCCTCGCCGGCTCAGGTGCCCGTTCCCCCATCCTTGGGCGAATTCAATTCGGGGCCCCTGCTCATCAGTCTTGAACAGTTTCTGGCGCAATCAAACGCTGAGATGGGGATGGCCAGCGGGCTGCAGAATAATTGCCTGCTAGACACAGCTCTTCAGCTCAGCCGCAACATAAGGCGAGAGCCTGCGATGGCAACGGAGCAGACGAGCGAACTCCAGGCACAGGCGCAGTGGTTGCGGGGCGAGCTATTTCGTAGGGGCCTGGCCGATAGGGATGGCGACATCGACATGTACGAGGCCGGGGGGCGGCTCGCGCGCAGCCTTGGCATACGCATCCAGGCCATTGCGGTCAATGCGAGCGGGCAGCTCACAGTGCATCCGGTCGTTGGTCAGCAAGGCCGGCTTGTGCATATCCTTCATACACCCGGCCACTTTCAGCCATTGTGGCCGCGCCGCTAGGTTGCGGCGGCTGAACAAGATTCTTCGATCGAAATGGGCGTTACTCATGGGTCGGTAAGTTAGTCGACAAGTTGGAACTTCATGGGCCCTGCATCGGTCGGATCGTGCATGAAGCGAGACGGACGGACATTTGATCATCAGACGCTGGAGGCGATTCGCCTCATGGCGATTGAGCGGGTTCGTGAAGGCGAGCGGCCGGCAGACGTGATTGCCTCCTACGGATTCAATCGCACCACGATCTATAAATGGATAAACGCTGCCCTTAAACCGGGCGTGGGTATCAATGCGCTGCGCTCGACGCCGGCCACTGGCCGGCCCCCAACGCTGACGCCAGCCCAGGAGCGGCAGGTTTTTCGCTGGGTCAATGGGCGCGATCCGCGCCAGTACGGGCTTGATTTCGGGTTGTGGACACGCGCAATCGTGGCGCAGTTGATTGAGAAGAAGTTTGGTGTGCGCCTGGGGACGACAGCGGTGGGAGCACTGCTGGCAAAACTTGGGCTGACTCCGCAGAAACCATTGCAACGGGCCTACCAACGCGACCCCGAAGCGATCGAGCGCTGGCAGCACGACACCTTCCAGCAATTGCCCGTCAGGCTAAGGCGCAGGGCGCGGAAGTGTTCTTCTGGGACGAGTCCGGCTTTCGCGCCGACACGGTGCATGGTAAGACCTGGGTGTACGTGGCCAGACCCCTGTGGTGCAGCGCCCCGGTCAGCGCGAGTCGATCAGCGCGGCGTCGGCGGTCAATGCGAAGGGAGCCTTCTGGTTTTGCACCTACAAGGGAGCGCTCAACGCCGAGTTTTTCGTCGAATTGCTCAAGAAGATGATGCGGCATCGCAAGAAGCCGGTGCATCTGGTGCTCGACAGTCTGCCCGCGCACAAGAAGGCGCTGGTGCGCGAGTACGTTAACTCCACGCGCGGCAAGCTCACACTTCATTTCCTGCCGGGTTACGCCCCGGATCTGAATCCGGACGAATTGGTGTGGAGTCATGTCAAACGTACTGGCGCGGCAAGGCGGCCCCTGCAAAAGGGTGAAAAGCTGCAAGAGCGAATCGAGGCGCAGCTCGCGGATGTCCGGCAAAAGCCGTGTCTCGTTCGATCATTCTTCCAGGCTCCTTCTGTCGCCTATATTTCCGACTGCTGAGTAAGCGGCGGTTGGCACAGAATGACCTTCTGTAGGATGTCGCGAGCGCTCTTGGTCCAGATGAACGGCTTGGGGTTGGTGTTGTGGTGAGCGATGTACTCGTTGATGGCGTCGACCAGTTCCGGCACGCTGGTGAATACGCCGCGGCGAAGTCGCTCGGTTGTGATGTCACGAAAGAACCGCTCGACCATGTTCAGCCATGATGCGGAGGTGGGCGTGAAGTGCATGTTGAATCGCGGATGCTTGGCCAGGCAGTCCTGCACCGCAGGATGCTTGTGGGTGGCGTAGTTGTCTGCGATCAGATGCAGCGTTTTGTCCTTGGGCGTCTCGCGGTCGATCTTGCGCAGGAACTTCAGCCACTCGGTATGGCGGTGGCGCTGCTGGCACTGGGCGATGACCTGGCCATCGAGCACGTTGAGCGCGGCAAACAGCGTGGTCGTGCCGTTGCGCTTGTAGTCGTGCGTCATGGTGGCCGCACGCCCCTTCTTCAACGGCAAGCCGGGCTGCGTGCGATCCAGCGCCTGCACCTGGCTCTTCTCATCGCAGCACAGCACCAGCGCGTGCTCGGGTGGCGACATGTAGAGGCCGACGATGTCTTCGAGCTTCTCGACGAACTTCGGATCGCGCGACACCTTGAAGCCGCGCACGATGTGCGGCTTCAACCCGTGGGCGTGCCAATGGCGCATGACGGTGCTGGCGCTCACGCCCAATTCGGCGGCCATCTTGCGCGTGCTCCAGTGCGTGGCCGCAACGGGCTTGGTTTGAGTGGTCAGCTCCACCAGCCGCGCCGTGTCCACCTTCACCGGCGGCGCACCGCGCGGCAAGTCGCGTTCGATACCGGCCAGCCCCGATTGCGCATACCGCTCACGCCAACGCGAGACCTGCACGCGTCCGACTCCCAACTGCTCGGCGATGTCCTTGTTCTGCATTCCGTTGGCGGCCAGCAGCACAATGCGCGCGCGCTGCGCCAGCCTCACGCTCGTGAGCTTCGACCGAACCAGCCTCGTCAAATTGGTTCGCTCCTCGTCGGTCAACATGATCTCGGGGGCAACTCGCACTCACTCTCTCCACGCTGTGTCGCAGTGTGGGCATTGGAGACGCCGAATTCATATAAGTTCCATCAAGAACAGAACGCTACACTAGGAAAACCCTCCGCATCCGCGCCGAATTCGCCCCCGACAATGGCTGCTCGTCCAACTCACAGGAGCAAGCATGCCCCTCTCCCCTGAACTTCAAGCCAAAGTCGACCGCCTACGGCGCGCGCTCGAAGCCGCTGCCTGGCCCCCCACCATCGAATATCCCGGCTACGGCGGCCAAACCATGGTGCAGCCTCGGCCAGGCGCTGCGGCGGCGCGAGAATGCCTCGACTTCTCGGACGAGCACTTGGCGGAGTGCATCCTTCGCACTGAAGGAAACGCCTAGGGGAAAGGGGCCGTCGGCCCGCTTTTTCTCACGGTTTGGGTTCGACGATAACGACGGCGGTATTGACATTGCCTGTGGCAAACGGGCGCCGGGAATCGGCGTCAGAGCGCCAGTCGAGCCAATGTTCTCTAAACCCTATAGGTCGGTGGCAGTGAGACATTGCGCGTGAGCGCCGCATTGGCGCAATCCACCCAAGATAAGCCGCCATTGGGGTATCCATTTAACCGGAGTCCACACGCCTCCATGGCCGGTTCTGCCGGGGGCGATCGAGACTGGGAGGATGTCCACGCTTCTTGGGTGGCGTCGGACGCACGGCCTTAGGACTCTTTTTGCGCGTCAGGTCTTGGTAGCGCACGGGGTCATGAGCAACAGCCAGTTCCAAGATCCGGTAAAACAACAGCCCGCGGCTGCGCGAACGTCGGCGGTTGAAGCGGAACACGAATTCGTTGAGATAGCTGGGCAAGTGCGCAGCGTCCACCGCTCCTTGGTGGGTCCCGAGCAGCCAGCGCTTTGCCAGGGACGCAATTCGATGTACGCCCGGCAAGAGCGCGCCCGGGTCTTCCCCTCGCGCGCTGGCTGCGACGCTCATGGATGTAGCCCTTCTGCTCCAACCCCCGGTAGGGCGGCCAACCATCGGTGACCACTGTTGCCCCGGGTTCCACGTTGGCTAACACGAATGCCTGCAGTGAATCCGACGAGGCGTCTGCAATGGGTGCCATACGGCAGCGCCCGAATCCGCTGGGCTGCAAGAGTTCGACCGCAATACAGGTCAGCACCTTCTTACCTTGAGCGCGTCCTCCGACCAACCCCGGCTCAATGCCACCGATGTAAGTTTCATCTACCTCTACCCTTCCGCGCAGGCGTTCCCGATCGGGACGTACCAACGCTGATCGCAGCCGATGCAGCATAGCCCAGGCTGTCTGATAGGAACCGATCTGCAAAGAGCGCTTCAGACTCAGGGCCGAGATTCCGTCCTTGCCGCTGGCGAAGTTCCAGCAAGCAGCGAACCAAACTGTGAGTGGCGTACGGGTTCGATCGAAGATGGTCCCCGCTGTCACGGATGTCCTGTTGTCACAGTGCGTGCACATGTATCGCCCGTCTCCGAGTCGCCATCCGCCAGCTTGGCCGCAAGCCGGACAGACGAATCCGGTCGGCCAGCGCAGCCATTCCAGGTAATCCAGGCAGTCAGCATCGGACTGAAACCATGTCTGGAATTCACCGAAGGAACGAGGGTAGTCAATGTCTGCGGTTGGAAGCTCCATGCTCGAAGTATGGAATAGCTCCGGTTAAATGGATACCCCAAAGCCGCCAAATAAAATCGCAATTGGCGCCGAGAACGCTTGACAGGTGACGAGGTTCGAGGGGCCGCCGCCCTGCTTGCGCTGGATGTTTAGCGCAAGCAGGGCGGCGGCCAATAGAGGATCGCTTCTCGATCTTCGCTTGGCTCTCATGCCCCTGTCCGATTTGTTCGCTGCACTTGCCCAATATCTGCACACCAAGGTCTTTCACGATCTTGCCCGTCATCCAGAGCATCCGGCCGCCTTCACCCGGCAGCGCAAGCTCACCCTGCCGACACTGATCTCCTTCATGCTCGGCAACTTGCGTATGGGCATGCAAGCCGAGCTCGATCAATTCTTCGCCACGCTCGCCCGCCAAAACACCTTGCGCCGTTGCGTCAGTGAACAAGCCTTCGCCCAGGCTCGCAGCAAGCTCGGCGGCGATGTCTTTGCTCACCTCAATTGTGCATAAGCAGCTTTCGTGATGCCGATAGCGCGGGGATTTGAGCAAGAACGGTGATGGACGCTAGAGGGGTTCCCTCAGGGAGCGTGCGCGCACGCGCCTGAGGGAAGATGTCGCCTTTATTGTGTCGAGCAATGAAGGAGACCTCAGCAGTGTGCCATGCCTTGCTACAAACGCCGGCGTTTTTTGCCCTGTTACGCCGGATCGACGAAGACCTGATGACGGTGGCGCGGGACAGGGGCTGCTGCCATTGCAGCTCTGTGCTGCACAGTGCCAACTATCCGCGTAAGCCACGCGGATGCCCACCGGCAGCACACCCGGACTGCGCTACGCGCCTGAGCCTGTGCTGTGCCGGATGCCGCAAACGCATGACGCCCGATTCGGTGCGTTTCCTCGGCCGGCGCGTCTGGCTGACCATTATCCTGGTACTGCGATCGAGTCGTGCCCATGGCGCCTGCCTGGACGGCCTGCCCGCGATCAGTTGGACTACGCTCAAGCGCTGGCGTCAGTGGTGGACCGAGACCTTCCCAAAGACCCCGCCGGCCGGTGGCTGCGTGGTCTCATCCCGCCAACGCCCGAGCCGTTCATCTATCCCGACCGCCTGCTGCAATCGGTCGAGCACAACAGCGAGGAGGAGCGCCTGGCCGCGGTATTGCGCTTGCTGCTCGGGCCCGGCCTGACCACGCAGGCTGAGGGATGCGCCAGATAGGAGCTTCTCCCGCAGAACATGTCGATGGCGGGTCACTCGCACTGCCCGTAGCCTGCTCCCGTTATCCACCCCAATGGGAGAGTCATGTCACTATCGATCGATCATCGCAACCGATGGGCGCGCTTGCGCTTCTCGGTCATTGGCCCTTTGCTGGCTTCGCCGCCCGGCAAAGGCGAATTGCAGCAAGCGTTCCAGGTTCTGGCCGCCAAGGTCTGGCGGCACCCCATCACTGGCGCCGACGTTCAGTTCGGCGCGTCCTCCATCGAACGCTGGTACTACCGGGCCCGTCATGTCCAGGACCCGGTCGATCAGCTCAAGAACCGCCTGCGCGACGATTGCGGCCACTTCGTCAGCCTGAGCCCGACCATCATCGAGGCGCTGGTGGAACAGTACCGGCAGCATCCCGGTTGGACCATGCAGTTGCATTACGACAACCTGCGCGTCGCGACCAAGGATGGTCCGGACACGCTGCCGTCCTACACCACGGTGTGTCGGTATCTGAAGGCGCATGGTCTGGTGCGCAAACCAACGCCGCGCTCGAGCACCGATGGCGCCATTGCAGCGGCGGCTCGCCGCGAGGCACGCGAGGTGCGCAGCTACGAAGTCGACCACGTGGCCGCCCTCTGGCATCTGGACTTCCACCATGGTTCACGCAAGGTGCTCACCCCTGATGGGCAATGGCACAAGCCGCTGCTGCTCTGCATTATGGACGACCATTCCCGGCTGGTCTGCCACCTGCAGTGGTTCCTTGATGAGACCACCGCGTCGCTGGTGCACGGCGTCTCGCAGGCCATCATGAAGCGGGGCCTGCCGCGGGCGATCATGACCGACAACGGCGCGGCCATGATCGCCGACGAGTTCGTCGAGGGGCTGGCCAGCCTGGGCATCCTGCACCAAACCACCTTGCCGTATAGCCCATACCAGAATGCCAAGCAGGAGCGCTTCTGGGGGCAGCTCGAATCGCGGCTGATGGCCATGCTCGAAGGCGAATCGCACCTGACCCTGGAGCAGTTGAACCTCGCCACGCAGGCCTGGGTCGAGCAGGAATACCACCACAAGGAACATGCCGAGCTCGAAGCGACGCCCCTGCAGCGCTACCTGTCCTGTGCCGACGTCTCGCGCCCCAGTCCCGAGGCGCTGGCCTTGCGTCGCGCCTTCCGTATCCGCAAGCATCGCATGCAGCGCAGAACCGATGGCACCTGTACGCTGGACAGCGTGCGCTTCGAGCTCCCCGGCGCTTACCGCCACCTCGAGCAAGTCTGCTTGAGCTACGCGCGCTGGGATCTCTCTCAGGTCGACCTGATCAATGCGCGCACCGGCGCGATCCTGGCCGCCGTGTTCCCGCTGGACAAGTCGGCCAATGCCGACGCACGGCGCGCGCAGCTCACGTCAAAGGGAGCGGCGCCCGCTAACGAGCAACCTGCTCAGACTGGCACTGCACCGCTGCTGCGTCAGTTGCTTGCCGAACACGCTGCCACCGGCCTGCCGCCGGCCTATCTCCCACCCGCTGCACCCACCAAGCCATGATGCAACCCAACCTGCTGGCCTTGTACGGCCTGAAGTTCAACCCCTTCGCCCAGGACATCCCCGTCGAGGCCGTGTTCGTACCACCTAAGCTCGATCACTTCTGCTGGCGCATCGAGAACGGTATGGCCCGCGAAGGCGGCTTCGCCATGGTGCATGGCGACCCTGGCTGCGGCAAGAGCGTCACGCTGCGCCTGCTTCATCAGCGCCTCATGCGCGTCCCCGATCTGATGGTCGGCTCGATCGCCCACCCGCAGAGCAATCTGGCGGACTTCTACCGCGAGCTCAGCGACATCTTTACCGTACCGCTCAAGCCCCACAACCGATGGGGTGGCTTCAAGGCGCTGCGCGAGCGCTGGCTCGCCCACATGGAGGCCAGCCGCCGTCGCTGCGTGCTGCTCATTGACGAAGCCCAGGAGATGGCTGTGCCGGCCCTCTCGGAGCTGCGCCTGCTCGCGCAGGCACGCTTCGACTCGCAATTGCTGCTGTGCGTGGTGCTTGCCGGCGACGCCCGCCTGCCGGAGAAGTTCAGCCGCGAGGACCTGATCCCGCTGGGCAGCCGCATCCGATGCCGCCTGGCGCTGGAGAGCGCAAGCATCGACGAGCTGCAGGCTTGCCTGGACCACCTGCTGGCCGCCGCTGGCAACGCCACGCTGATGACCACACCATTACGCCAGACCCTGTGCGAACACGCCGCCGGCAATTACCGCATCCTGATGAATCTGGCCGGCGAGCTTCTGGCCCAAGCCGCGCAGCGGGAGCTGCCGCAGATCGACGAGAAGCTCTATCTGGAGATCTACAGCGCAACCCAGAGCCGCCGTGCCAGGCGGTGAGTGGCGTCGTTGGCCATCACCGCCACGTTCATCAATACGACCAAGACATCAGCATGACCTTCCACCAGCCATCCGGCATCACCCAGGGATTGCCCCTGTTCATCGACGCCAACTGGACGCCCGCGCAGGCCTGGGCTGTGATCGAACTGCTCGACGATCTGCGCGACCGTCTGCTTGCACACTATCAATTGGCTTTGGCCGAGTGGCTGGCCGAAGATCGGCAGGAGCATCCTGATGGCCTTGGCGATCTCGCCGATAACGACTTCTGATCCAGCAACAAGGGGCCCGTCGGGCCCCTTGTTCCATCAATGCCGTCGCTCCACATCTGAACCTCCGCGTTTGATCGCCACGTCCATCAGCATCACCCGACGACCTGCAACATTGGCGATGGACCAGACCGCAGCCACCCATCATTTACCGTGCCCGTGCGCCCATCGAATCCCGTGCTCACGCACACTCAATGACTGGCTACTTCAGCACGTCTCCAACCATTTGCCACGCTGGCATGGCTTTCGGCTGGTCGCCGCGGACGCTTCACACCTGCGTTTCGCCATTCGCCACAGCCATCTGCCTCGAGCCGCCAGCCGCGATCAACTTGCCTTCGGCCTGTACCTGCCTGGGGCCGAGATCATGCTCGCCGCCTCATTACACAGCGTGTACGAGAACGAACGCCAGATCCTGTTCGAGCATCTGGACCGCCTGCAATCCGACGACTTGCTCTTGCTCGACCGCGGCTACCCCGCCCGCTGGCTGGTGGCCGTACTCAACCAACGAAACATCCCTTTCTGCATGCGTGCCGACGGCAGCGGCTTTGCTGCCGTACGGCGCTTCGTGCGCTCTGGCCGTGACGAGGCCATCGTCACGCTCCCCGCTCCAGCCCGCATTGACGCGCGCGACTACGAGTGTGCGGCTACCCCGCAGACCGTTCGGCTGATCCGGCAGATCTCGCCAGCCGGCAAGGTGCGCGTGCTCATCACCAATCTGCTCGACATGCACCGCTATCCAGCGGCCACCTTCCGCGACCTTTACCATCAACGCTGGCGCCTCGAGGAGGCGTACAAACGCCTCAAGCACCGCATGGGACTCGAACATCTGTCCGGCCTCTCGCAGTTGGCTGCCAGGCAGGACTTCGGCGCCAAAATCCTCAGTGATAACCTGCACGCTCTATGCTGCTTCAGCGCCGTGCAGGAACATGAGATTGACTCGAACTATCGGATCATCCGAACCTACGCCATCACCGCTCTCAAACCTGTCCTACCAGCGGCGCTACTGGGACTGCGCTGGGCCAAGGCTGCGCTGAATGAGACCTTGGCCTTGATCGCAACACGTACCCATCGCGTGCGACCGGATCGCGCTAAACCACGTCCGCCTCGCCAGAAACCTCATCGACATGCCGCCTATAAGGCTTGCTGATGTCCTTATCTTGGGTGGATTGGGGGCTTGGGGACCTCGTAGAGCGCGCAGTACATCTCTCGCAGCGCATAGGCCACGGCGGCAATTCCCATCGTGTCGACGAAAATCACATCAAGCTGCGCTCCAACTTTCAGCGAACGATTGCGCAGCTTCTCGAGTAGGGAAAAGGCGAGGAACTGAACTCCCTCGACTTCGGTAAGCGCCTCCTCGGCACGCAAGAAATGCGTCGAGCGCTTCTGAGACGGTTTGACGAACGTGAAACCCGGCGGCGCAACAACTGAGACGTGCTTAGCTGAGAATAATCTCTTTAGTCCTGCGTTACGGATGGCAGGCGCCTGGCCGCGGAGCAACCGGCCAAGTCCGGCAACTGGATTGGTAACCTCGTCTACTAGCGTTACAGTTCCGCCGTGGTTAAACGAGCAAATGCAAAGACAAACCTTGTTCGACGTACGGCTTGCGGCCTGTACGAGCAGCGGCTTTTCGAACGCCTGCTTGACCGAAACGGCCTCCGCTGCCTCGCAGATGATTGCAACTACGTCGGGCGGGTTGATGCCTTGCAAACCGGCTTCAATGGCATCAGCGAGGTTCGCCACGTTAAAGGTGCCAGGTGGCTTGAATAGGAAATGGAAGTTTTGAACCGGCGAACTACTCTCGAGTGCCCAATCAAACGCAAAAAAACCGTTCATCGCTGCACCGCCGTCAAAGGAATAACGATGGAGTACGACGCGCCTGCGGTGTGACTCAATTCTTTCTGGCTTTCAAGCCAATGAGTTGGCTCAAATGACCCAGCCGGTGTGTTCGAGAAATCTTGAACGAGGCATATCCTTCCTGTACGGAGTCTAAGATATGCATTCAGTTCGCTCAGTGTCTTGAGCACGTATGTAAGTCCACCACCACTCGCATTCGTGTCCTTAGTTGTTGCGTGTAATGCAAAGCAATGTTTAACGATGTCAACTTCGGCGCCTATGGAAAGTTTTCCTGTCGGTGGCGTACCGTATCGTGACATCCATCGACGGACCAGACCCGGCCCGGTGTCGAGCACTGTCAACTCTAAAAACGACGTACGCTGAAGCGGAGAATCCCCGCCAGGAGCCGCAGCAGCATGAGCGGCAGAGTTCTCTGCAAGGTATCCGCTGAATGCCGGGTCGCCGGAGACCACCTGCTCCTGATGGGAGTCCCTGTCATAGGCAATGAACTTCGCCATGAGCGCCCGTACGTTCCTGGCATACGGTTTCCCTTCCTCGTCAACAGTTGCGTGCTCGTCAGTGTTCTTGAAGAGCTCGTAAATCAACGTTCCGATCGCGGTATTGTCTTGCTCCGACACTCTCCATTCCGCCGCAGGCGCGCATGCACCGATTATCTTAGAGATGAGCCGGACGAAGTCCCCTCGCGAACGTAACCCACTCGGATGTGGTCGGCTATAAAACGGAAGGAGATATTCGTTCTTCGCTCGCGCAAAGCAACAGAGGAACACCCCTCTGCCACGCATGGTGTCACGGAACTGACTCTCCTGCATGGCCTGGATTCTTCCGACACCAAAAGACAGTGCTTCCCGAGTCGACAATGGGGCTTCACGTCCCGGCACTTCGACTGAACCGGCGAAATAGGTCGACACGAGTCCGTGAGGCTCTTGTGCCAATGATTCCATCGGGTTGCTGTCGACGTTTCCGTAAAGTCGAAGTGCGGGATGCGTCTGATGGCGAGACCACGTCGCGACGTATTGCACCAGCGCCGAGGGGACGCCTACAGCTCCACCATATCGGAGTGCGAGAGGAATCCGCAAAATCGGGTCGCGGCCAGCCTCATCGTAAGCGGCTTCAATCTCGCGGAGGCTGACGGCCTGCTGGAAGGAAATCATAGAGTAAATGTAAAGCGCTCAAGATTCAGGGCGCCGGCAGTAGTTTGCGACTTCGGATGGCCTATCTGCTACGTTGCGCTTCGGTCTCGTAGTCAAGCTCGAGCTGAGGCGAAGTGGCTGGCAGCGGGACTTCCCAAGTCAGGACTACGTTGATTCCGTTCTCGGTTGCATGTTTCGCAAGGGTCGTGTCGCCGGTGTACATAGCTTGAACCCGATTGGCCTTAGCAATGGCAATGACTTGACGATCAAACTTTACCTTTGCTTTCGTCTCACCGGGCGTTAGCTTCTTATTTCTCTTCGAATCACCATCTTCAATCATTGCACACTCGATCGCTGCGCGTTGATCAAAGGCGGCAATCGAGAAAACTCGAGAGCCTGCGAAGATCTGTAATCGCTTGTCCTTATCCTGTCCGCCTTCCACGAGATATTCAGCAAGCACCGGTGTAGGAACGAGAATACGGCGCTTCGATGTGCTCAGGGTAAGAATTAAGTGGTTAATGCGCTCTGCACATCGCGTCAACGGTTCACCGGTTGACGGATCGATCGGCACGCCGTATTCGCCGTCGAAAGCGAGTGCGAGAAAAGAAGTGTCAAAGACTACCATTAGTGCAGCCCGTCGCTTTCGCCTCTCAAGGCGGTAATGTAGCCGTCAATGTCGTCGTGTTTGCTCCAACCGGAGCTTTCCAGCTTGCGCAGACGATCTGTCACCTCGAGAAGCGTTTCGTCGTCGAGGACGGTGAATTCGTTGACTCTTAGCGAAACAAGATGCCATGCACCATCTTCGCGCCGTTCCCAACGCGCGTCACCGTTCAGTCTGAGAACCGGGCCTTTGTAAAGGTAAGGCGCAAGTTCTTGCGCAAGCTGACGGCTGATCTCGCCGTGCCACGAGCGGCCTTCGGGGTCGACGATTGTGGCGTGCGCGCTCTTATCGCGGCCGCCGACTCTCACCAACTCGCCGTCGAAGGTCGCGGACTCGGTAAAGGGACCGAACGTGAGTGGACGCGGAAGGTCTCGCCCCGGAAATCTGAGGACGACGGCACTCAAATGCGCACCAGGCTGACGCTGACGCAATTCGCCGGTAGCATTGTCGTCTCGCAGAAGTGCGTTCAGTTCATCGTACCCGGCGACAGCATCGTTTGCGGCTTCACCTTGGCTCAGACCGACAATTCGCGCCGACACCCTTGACACGGCATCAACGTCAACCTTTAGCACAGGCATGGTGCTGCCTTCCTCGATATGATCAAGGTGAACGCTGGCATCGTTTCCGAATAGCTTGGCAAGCGAAGCGATGTACTTCGCTAGCCGCTCCATTGGAATTGTTGCGGGCGTGTATGCGCCTATTCGAAACAGATATTCGTCTCGGTCATCCATCTCTGTCCGCCTTCGCCTCGTTGGGCTTGGCCCCGTCTGTAAGAAATCAGCACCGGGTGTCGCTCAAGGATACCAAAGGTTGGCTTTATGGTTGTCGGGGCGCGTTTTATCCGTGCCAAGCGTTCCCCTCATCGCATAGGGCCTCCCAACGAAAATTTCAGTCTGCCCCCGACTTGGACGTCAGCTTCTCATGCCGAACCGGCCGCCCACTTCGAAGCAGGCGGATGTCTCATAAGTCGTCCTCGGCCATCGCCTGTCGAGCAGCAAGCGGCCGCGTAGAACCGCGGTGCGATCCCGCTGTGGGTTAATCCGCTCACTCGCACCGATACTTTGATATTTGTGCCCCGGCTCGTTGTACAGCTTCTGATGCTTGCTGGATCTGCCCGGATACTGGGTGAGCAGTGCCCGCTCAGAGCTGGCAACCGCGGCCTGATAGGACTGTCGCAGCGAGGGACAAATGATGCTCGATGTGAGTCTCGCCTGCCTTGTCGGATCGAAGAAGGAAGTCGGTTCGGAGCGATACTCTGCGTTTCGTTGACCGATGGATTTCCTTTCCACCTCAGTCCTTGCGTCGCTCGGGCACGGGCTGTCCTGCAACGTGACACGTCCCGCGGTGCTGCGGCACTGATAGATGGTCTGTCCCGCTGCATTCGTGGCCATGACTAGCATCGCGATTGTCAGATATCTCCGCATGGTCATGCTTCAGACTACGGGCGCCCGCACGACTTGCATCTTTCGCTCGTTTGCGGGTCCAGACGTGCTAGCTTCTTCTGTGGGCTGTGGGGAGACGACACCGATGTAGTCGCTGAGAATGGTCCGGGTATCGACGTCCTTGGATTTGTAGCGCATGATCGGGATACCGGCCGATGCAAGAACATCATTCTTTTGGCTATCGCGCTTTTGTGCTTTGTCGCTACAGTGCGAGGCGCCATCAAGCTCGATGACATAGAGCGGTCGCATCGTTTTGCGCTCACAAACGAGGTAGTCGACATACTTTTGAGCGAACAGATTCCTCGCGGCCTGTGATTTTCCCTTGTGTTGTACAAATGCAGACATCGCGACCTGGGGAAAGACGTGCGTGTCCGTCAGCACGGCCGTCAGCCGTTCGTAGAGGTGTATCTCGTCCTGGCGCAAGAACGGAGATCTGCGGGCAAAACGGAAATTCTTGGAGGAAGTCCCGCCTGCACCTGCTGACTTCAGTACCGACAGGATAACGATGGAAATGGCTACAAGGACCACCAGCCCAAGCATCGCTCTCACTTGACCCTCCCGCGTCTATTGTTGTATCGCGCGATACTATGCGCTAGCCAGGTTAGCAGCATCCCCCCATCGTGGGGCATAGGGGGCCGCGCAGAACAGAGCTCGTCGCTTGCCGGACCGAACTCGGCCATCCAAGAACTAGCGCCCGGTAACCGCTGCTCTCTCACGACCCTATGTCTTGCATCTCCATTGCAGACCGACCGTTGCGACCCAATTCACAGCACGATACAGTAGCCGCCGCGACAGACGTAATTTCGAGGTCATGAAATTACAGATTGGCCACCGCTCATCTGCTGCATGCCAGGCCGGAAGGCGCCTCAGGTTTCCAAGTCCGGTTCCTATACCTTGGAAGCGGGCTTTTGGTGAGCGTATATCAACGTGTCTTGTGGCGCTGGTAAATAGGTATGCAGGCTCTATAGCAATCGCTTGGCCAAAAAGCCTTCGAGAGCTACGGGAAACGCCGGAAACTCGCATTCAGGCAACACGGCAAAAGATCGATGGCGTCCTAGTGCAATGTTCCATTCTGTTTGGAACTTAAGCGGCGGTTGGCACGAATGACCTTCTGTAGGATGTCGCGAGCGCTCTTGGTCCAGATGAACGGCTTGGGGTTGGTGTTGTGGTGAGCGATGTACTCGTTGATGGCGTCGACCAGTTCCGGCACGCTGGTGAATACGCCGCGGCGAAGTCGCTCGGTTGTGATGTCACGAAAGAACCGCTCGACCATGTTCAGCCATGATGCGGAGGTGGGCGTGAAGTGCATGTTGAATCGCGGATGCTTGGCCAGCCAGTCCTGCACCGCAGGATGCTTGTGGGTGGCGTAGTTGTCTGCGATCAGATGCAGCGTTTTGTCCTTGGGCGTCTCGCGGTCGATCTTGCGCAGGAACTTCAGCCACTCGGTATGGCGGTGGCGCTGCTGGCACTGGGCGATGACCTGGCCATCGAGCACGTTGAGCGCGGCAAACAGCGTGGTCGTGCCGTTGCGCTTGTAGTCGTGCGTCATGGTGGCCGCACGCCCCTTCTTCAACGGCAAGCCGGGCTGCGTGCGATCCAGCGCCTGCACCTGGCTCTTCTCATCGCAGCACAGCACCAGCGCGTGCTCGGGTGGCGACATGTAGAGGCCGACGATGTCTTCGAGCTTCTCGACGAACTTCGGATCGCGCGACACCTTGAAGCCGCGCACGATGTGCGGCTTCAACCCGTGGGCGTGCCAATGGCGCATGACGGTGCTGGCGCTCACGCCCAATTCGGCGGCCATCTTGCGCGTGCTCCAGTGCGTGGCCGCAACGGGCTTGGTTTGAGTGGTCAGCTCCACCAGCCGCGCCGTGTCCACCTTCACCGGCGGCGCACCGCGCGGCAAGTCGCGTTCGATACCGGCCAGCCCCGATTGCGCATACCGCTCACGCCAACGCGAGACCTGCACGCGTCCGACTCCCAACTGCTCGGCGATGTCCTTGTTCTGCATTCCGTTGGCGGCCAGCAGCACAATGCGCGCGCGCTGCGCCAGCCTCACGCTCGTGAGCTTCGACCGAACCAGCCTCGTCAAATTGGTTCGCTCCTCGTCGGTCAACATGATCTCGGGGGCAACTCGCACTCACTCTCTCCACGCTGTGTCGCAGTGTGGGCATTGGAGACGCCGAATTCATATAAGTTCCATCACGAACAGAACGCTACACTAGTAGGACACGCAACCGGCCTACAGCGAGTCCTGCGCTAGCCCCTTCTGTGCCGTCGAAGAATTCCCGCGCCCGGTGCACGAGCGCGCGTGGCAATGGCAGCTGGCGAATGCGGCAGCTCAAATCTACAACCCCTGGGCATCGGGGCGCGGTTGGCGTGGCAGAAGGTGTTTCGGTAGTCACGATCAGCCTCCACTGATGGTTATGAGGATCGTGACATAAGTGGAGGCCTCGCGATTTGTACGGAATGTGCCCGTTCTGATCAGAAGCTCCGACCACATGCCACTGCGTTGGTGCAATTGGGCCAGCGTTGGCGCAGGAGGCGGCCGGCTGGCCATGACATCAGCCCGGGATGTCGCGTGGATCGTTGCCAAAGGAATTTCGCTCCCGGATCTGGCCGTCGCGGCCGTGGATCAGCAACTCAACCTTTTCCTGCTGCGCTTTCGCCGTACCGGCCGCGATCGCATCTTCCTGGCGCTCGAATTCCTGGCGCTGGCCGCTGCCTTCGTGCTCAATGGCCCAGCCGTCGCCGGCGGGTACTACGTGGATGTTCTTGCCCGGCATGTTCATCTCCTGGCGTGGTAATGCTGTTAGCGTCTGCTCGTCGCAGCAGTCCCGCTATCCGGCGCCGTCCGACAAGCCGAGTGCAATAGACGCCGCTTCGGCCCCGCACTTTTCGGATGCTCTTAGAATGGGCGGACGCGCATCCCCGGCGCGGGAACAGTTAGAGGAACCCGTATGTGCTACTCGGCGCAAATCCACGCAGACTTTCGAAAGTACCAAAGGCAATTTGGCGCATCGGTGAGTTTGGAATTGTTCGTCGAGCTGTTTTGGGAAAAGCGCCGAAGCGGCGACTGGTCCAAGCTGCCGAAGGCGATGCTTGCCCCCTTCACTTCGCCGGAGGGCGAAGCCGAACAGCGCACAACCGAACTGATCACGGCGGCGGAGCGTGAGCAAGCCACGGCGTTCGAGGCTGAACTGTTCCAACAGAAGACGCGGCTGGCCGGCGCCGAAAGGGCGCTCGCCACCAAGCCGACCAAGAAGGCACAGAACGACCAGCGCATCGCCACCGACAAAATCCAGCGCGCGCAGCGCAATCTGGCCTCTGCATCGCACCGAGCTGTTGGCGCGCGATTCACGCATCTTCCCGGGCTACTACGCGCCAGTTCTGGTCGTCCGCGAAGGCCAACTCACGGTGATTCCGATGCGCTACCAGTGTCGCCTGCCTGGCTGGACGGCGGCAATGGAACGGCAAAGGCCTGGAACTTACAACGCAAGAAAAGATAACCTCAAGAAGGCCTGGCGACAGCTGTATGGCTACCAGCACGGCATCCTGATCGTCAATGCCTTTTACGAAAACGTGACCCGCCATCGGATGGAACATCGCGAACTGGCGCCGGGGGAGAAGGAAGAGAATGTGGTACTGGAGTTCAGGCCGCAACCGCAGCAGGACATGCTGGTGGCGTGCCTGTGGTCGGTCAGCAAAGGGGAAGAGGGAGAGGCCGATCTTTACTCGTTCGCCGCCATTACCGACGAGCCGCCTGAAGAAGTGTCGGCTGCAGGCCATGACCGTTGCATCGTCCCGATCAAGCCCGAGCACGTGGCGGCCTGGTTGCATCCCGACGCCAGGAAATTGGCCGCAGTCGACGCCATTCTCGATGACCGCAACCAGCCGTACTACGAGCACCGTCTGGCCGCATAGCGGCGCCCTATCCCGTAGAATCCCTTATTCCTCAACTTGTGCTGCGAAGGTCCGTCGATGCGCGTTGGCCGCCCGATTCCCGCGCTTCCCCAGCCCGTCTGCGATAACTGCGACGCCAAGGCGAGTCTGGCCCGCGCCGGCGAGGAAACGTATCCCTATCTCGAAGACCATGGGCCGGTGTGGATTTGCGCCGCGTGTCAGGCCTGGATCGGCGTGCGGGCCCGCAGCAAGCACAACACGCCACTCGGTCGGCTGGCCAACGCGGCGTTGCGCGAGTGCAAAAGCCAGCTGCACGATGCGCTCGAGCCGTTGGTCGCGGCCAAGATGCGGCGCGATGGTGTCAATGCCTTCGAGGCCCGCGGCAAGGCGATGAAATGGCTCATTGCGGCGCTTGGTCTGGAGGTCGCGACGCCGAGCATTCACGCCTTGTCGCTGGAACAATGCGAGCAGGCGATCCGATACGTTGAGGAATTTCAAGCTTCCAGACGAGCGGATCGGCTCACTTGAACCAGGCGAGATGAGCGCCGTCACTGCAAGGCAAGTACTGGGATGCGGTTCGTTGCACCGACTCGCGGTTAGCAAAAGTTCCGGCTCCGCGTGTCGAGCTGGCCAAGCATCCACGACAGGTCCACGACGCGTTGCGCGATCAGGTGGCGTACCTCGCCCTCGCACTGCCACTGCCCATAGACGCCGACCAACGACGCACTCAGGATTTCCTTGCGGAACCGCTCCAGCACGGTGGGCCAGATGATCACGTTGATAACCCCCGTCTCATCCTCCAGCGTCATGAAGACCACGCCATTCGAGGTGCCCGGCCGCTGGCGCACAGTGACGATGCCGGCGCCGCGCGCAGCCTGGCGGGTGCGGTAAGTCGCCAAGGCAGATGCCGGCACGAAGCGCCGCACAGCCAGCATCGGGCGGAGCAGGGCAAGCGGGTGGCGGCGCAGCGTCAAGCCCATGGCGCGGTAGTCGCTGACAATCTCTTCGCCTTCCGTGGGCATCGCCAGGACGGTGGCATCCTCTGGCAGATCTGCCGGGCGCAGCAGATCCTTGTCAGGCACTGCGGCGGCCGCCTGCCACAGTGCCTGGCGGCGCCCGCCGGTGAGCGAATGCAGCGCATTGGCGCCAGCCAGCACCTGGATGTCATGCCGGTCCAGCCCGGCACGCGTGGCCAGGTCTCGCACCGACGCGAACGGGCGAATCGCCCGCGCCTCCTCGATGCGTTGCGCGGCCTCATTGCGCATGCCCCGCAGCAGAGAGAGGCCCAACCTAACGCCCGGGCGTGCGCCGCCGAGACTGCTTTCCAGTGATGAATCCCAGCCGCTGATGGCGACATCGGCGGGCAGCACTTCCACGCCATGCCGTTTGGCATCCTGGATCAGCTGCGAGGGCGTATAGAAGCCCATCGGCTGGCTATTGAGCATCGCACAGAGGAAGGCTTGCGGCTCATGGCACTTGAGCCAGGCACTGGCATAGACCAGCAACGCAAAGCTGGCCGCATGGCTCTCCGGGAAGCCATATTCGCCGAAGCCCTGGATTTGCCGGAAAATCCCTTCCGCGAACACGCGGGCAAAGGTGACGATGTCGTAAACGGTCAGGAAATAAAACTCATACGACATTTCGCGGATCAGGGCGAGCTCATGCTCAATCTGCTGCTGCACGGGGAGCGGGATGCCTTGCGGAAAGCGGCGGTGCGCACCGACAAAGGTCTCCGCACGCAGGTATTCCGCCGGCGTGACCCCCTCCGGCACCAGTTCGTCGGGATATTCGTAGCGCAGCTCGTCCAGCGAGAACTGGCACAGGTTGGCGATGTGGACCGATTCGGTCAGGTAGCGGTGGGGGTAGATGTTGGCGAGCCGCAACCGTGATCTCAGGTGCTGCTCGGCGTTGGGGGCGAGGTGGTAGCCGCACGCCGACACCGGGCGCCCGACCCGGACCGCGGTCAGCACGTCATGCAGGGGCTTGCGCGAACGCACGTGCAGGTTGATGTAGCCGGTGGCGACGATGCGCAGGTGGTGTGTTGCCGCCGCGGCTTCGACGGTGCCGCGATGGATGTCGTCCATGGGACGGTAGAGCAGGCTCAACCCCATCCAGGCCCGCCCAGCGAACGTGGCGCTGACCCACGCGGCCTGGGCGTCGAGCTTTTCGGCGGGGGTGGTGTAGTCCGGCGTGAAGACCACCAGGCAGTCTGGCAAGCCCTTCAAATGCTGGTGCGGGGCTTCGGGCATGGGCAGGTCGCGCGGCGTCAGCACATACGAGCCCTTGGCTGCCCGCATGCGCGCGAGCGTGATCAGCTCGCACAGATTGCCATAGCCCTCCCGGTTGCGGGCCAGCGCCACGAAGGACAGGGCGGGCGACCCATCGGCGTTCTGCAGGCGGAACGAAGCGCCCACCACCAGGCGAACACCCGCCTTCTTCGCCTCGATGTGCGCCCGCACGATGCCGGCGAGCGAGCATTCATCGGTGATGGCCAGCGCCTGGTAGCCCAGCTGCGCGGCGCGCTCGGCCAGCTCCTCCGGGCGCGAGGCGCCTGCAAGCAAGGTGAAATTCGACAGGCAATGCAGCTCCGCATAGGCGGGAAGGCCTGCACCATTGATCGCTGGCATCTCGTCACCCGAACAGGCCGTGCAGATACCAGCGCGCCGCGTCGCCTTCGCGGCTGCCCATGCGTTCCTGGAAGATCCAGTAGCAGGTGTGGTCGCGCGCCTCGGCCACGTAGTAGTCGCGTGTCACCAGTTCCCCGCCCCACCAGCCCGCTTCGATGCGCTCTGGCGGCGAGACCAGGCGCAGTGGCGAGCCGTAGAACGGCCGGTGGTCGCGCTCAAGCAGTGCGACCGGCTTGCCGAGCAGCCAGGTCGGCCGAGGCAGAGCCGCCGGCAGCGGCGAACGCACGGGCTTCTCGGTCGCCGGTTGCCAGCCATTGGCCACCTCCGGCCGGTAGTCGGGCTGAAGGCAGGGCTGGCGCACGTGGTCGGCGCCCAGACGCGCGACCAGCAGCTCCAGCAAGCGCGCATGGTCGGCGGGCGTGCCGCCAGGCTCGGGAAAGAGCGAATCGCTGGGCGGTGCCACCGGCTCGGTCTCGAGCGCGGACACCGCCACGGCAATCATCGGCGCTTCCACGGTGAGACGTGCCAGCCGCTCTTTCACCAGGCGAACGAGATGCTCTTCATGCCAGTTGGGTTCCGCCAGCGCGATCTCAAGCTTGGTCGGTGCAATGGCGGCGCGGCCGCGCTCATGGCGCAGTTCGACGCCAAAGCGTCGGATCGCCAGCTGCCTGGCGGTCAGCCAGCCCACCATCTGCACCAAGAGGCCGCGGACATATGCCAGTGCCGCCTCGGCGTTCTCCATCCGGTCGGGCAGGTCCACCGCGGCATCGAAGGCGGGCGGCGCCTCGGCCCATGCGAAGATTTCCGGGGCTTCGCCGTGCGCGCGGTCGAGCGCTGCGACGATGTCGCCACCGCACCGCCGCTGCAGGCCCGCGCGCGGCAACCGGTGCAGCTCGCCCAAGGTGCGGCAGCCGAGACCATCAAACCACTCTGTGAACGGGCGCGCCTCGGGCAGAACCTCGACCGGCAGGCTTGCAATCTTCCGTTGCAGCGCTGGCATGCGTAGCGCAATACCGCCCCGGCGCGGGCCAGCAGCCAGGCCCCTGCGCCGTTGGCGCGCAGCCTGCGGCTGCACGAAAACCCATGGCTTGTACGGTCGCTCGCATCCGGGCGCGCAGCTTGCGCGGTCCGCCAAAGAGCCGAAGCGTGGTGCTGACGTCGACCAGGACCGCGGCCTCGTCGGCCGCCACCACATTTGGCGAATACTGCAGCATCGCCATGGTGACGCGCGCCTGCGCCGCGGCTTCGGCGCAGCCGTCCCGCTCGTAGAGGATGGTCTGGGGCGCGATGGTCTGCACGCCGCCGCGGCGCATGTGCGGTCTGACGCCGGCGCTGACCGCCAGTGGCGAGGCCAGGTGCACGCGTTCGCGCTCGATGACGGCGACGGCCAGCTCAGTGGACCAGCTCGGCCGGAAGACTTCGAGCGGCAGGGACGGCAGGCGCAGGCAGATCCAGAGACGCAGCATGGCGGTACAGCAGAATGGGGGAGGGTTCCAGCGTCAGAAGCAAGGGCGACTCCTGCTGCGGCCCGCGACGTTTGACGAACTGGACGCGGATGCCGCCGGCGGCCGGCTCCAACGCCAGTCGCAACGGCGCGGGCGAGGCGTCCCGTGCGCAGGCGCTCGGGCGCACGACGAAGAACAACGTGTCCGATCCTTGTGCGGCCAGATGCAGCCGCCGCAGGGCGTCATTGCGCAGGTGCGACTGCCAGAGGATCAGGACGCCACAGGTTCCGGCGCGCAGCATCTGTTCGGCGGCCCACAAAGCGTCGGCCGTACGCTGGGCGTCGACCCAGAGCAGTTGTTCCGGCGGGATGCCCCAATTGGCCAGCGCCAGCGTTTGCGGGGCGTGCGGTGGCGTCAGCAGCGCGATCGGGCGACCGCTCCGGGCGGCCAGGGCAGGGCGCAGCAGGCGCAGTTCACCGATTCCGGGCTGGCGCTGGAGCAGTTCCGTCAGGCCCCCGATTGGCCACCCGCCGCCGGGCAATTCCTTGTCCAGCGATGGGTGTCCGGTCGACACGGCGCGGTCGTAGCCACGGGCCAGTTGCGAGGCGAGCCAGAGCGATGGATGGATGGTTTCGGGGGTGACTGTCAGCATGGGGGCTCCTGCTGACAGTCTACTGTATATTTATACAGTTGTCACCTGTACAAATCGGAGGCCGTCTGCGCCGTCAGTTGGGAGCACCGCTTACCGAGGTGGGAAACAGGCAGGGCACTGACTACCGTCCTGCCCTTATGCAGAAAACTGCGCTTTAACGAGCCATTTTATGCGCGAAACAGTACTATCATCCCCTGGGGCCCGCCGCCCTTGTCTGTCAGAAAAAAATACGTTATTTTCTGACATATGAAAGCGACTACACCGTCCGTTCCTGACAGGATCATGAGTCGCGCCCGTGCTGCCGGGCGTGGCGGGGTTTTCACGCCCAGTGACTTCCTGGACGTAGGGGGAAGGGCCGCCGTTGACCAGGCCCTTTCACGGTTGACGAAAGATGGAAAGCTCCGTCGTTTGGCGCGCGGCCTGTACGACTTTCCCAAGGTTCACCCGAAGCTTGGCCCGCTTTCGCCGGCGCCTGATGACGTGGCGCAAGCGCTCGCCCGGGAGACCGGGTCTCAAGTACAGATCGCCGGCGCACGCGCGGCAAATGTCTTGGGGCTGACCACGCAGGTTCCTGCGAAAACCACTTATCTGACCAACGGCCCCTCGCGCCGTGTCGTGCTCGGCAAGCGCGTCGTCGATCTACGGCATGCTTCGCCCAAGCATCTGATAGCTCCGGGCAGTGCGGCGGGCACCGTGTTTCAGGCGCTTCGTCATGTGGGGCCGGTGCGTGCGGCGGACGTTGTGCAAGTCGCAGCGTGTCGTCTGTCGGCCAGCGACAAGCGGACGCTCGCATCGACCGCGATCCAGGCGCCCGCCTGGATGCGACCGACCCTCGTATCGATTGCTAGCGCGGCAACGGGTGAGATCGATGGATAACGTCGCCAAGCTTCCGGCGGATGATCGAGCCGCTCTCTTTGGCGAAACTGGCGCCGGCCGAGGCGTCGCCAATACGATCATCGAAAAGGACTTCTGGGTCTGCTGGACGTTAAAGCGGCTGTTCGGCTTGCAGCGCCAGGACGCCGCGGCCCTCGTCTTCAAAGGCGGGACCTCGCTATCCAAGGCGTTCGGCGCCATCCGCCGCTTCTCCGAGGATATCGATCTGTCCTTCGATCGAGCCGACCTCGGCTACACGGGCGATCGCGATCCCGAAATGGAGGGCATCAGCCGGAAGCAAGCGAACCAGCTCATCAAAGATCTGATCAGCGATGTCGAGGACCATATCGCCCAGAAGCTGCTACCTGCGCTTCGAGCCGCGATCGTCGAGCAACTGGGCGAGCCGAGCCAAGGGCAGTCGTGGTCCCTGGAGATCGACACTGCCGACGCGCAGACGGTGAACTTCCATTATCCGATCGCACTACAGACCTCCAAATACGAGGGCATGGCTTACATCACCCCGCGGGTAAAGCTCGAGCTTGGCGCACGCGGTGATCCGTGGCCGACCGAGCAGCGAGTGATTCGCCCTTACGCGGCGGAGGACTATCCCAGCTTCTTCGAAGACTCCGCCTGTACAGTAACGGTCCTATCAGCACGGCGTACTTTCTGGGAGAAGGCCACTGCATTGCATGCGGAGGCACACCGCCCAATGGAGACACCGACACCACAGTATTTTTCGCGCCACTATTACGACCTCGCCTTGCTGCTCGACACGGAGGACGGGAAGCAGGCCGCAACCGACTTCGGGCTTCTCGCACAAGTGGTCACGCACAAAGCAACGTTTTTTCGGTCGAGCTGGGCGCGTTACGACCTCGCACGGCCCGGCACCTTGCAGCTCATCCCGGACGCGACGCGCATCAAGGACCTGCGCAATGACTACCGGGCGATGGCGCCAATGATGTTCGATGAGAACCCGCCTTCGTTCGACGATGTGCTTGCAAGGGTCGAGAACTTAGAACGAACCATCAACGGCTGGGCGCTGCAAAAACCGTCGGCGGGCTTGCTGCCGCGCTAGCTGCTTGTCGTCGATGAACCGCACAAAAGAAAGCCCTCGGCGTGCCATGCCGAGGGCGCAGATCTGCTGGCGGGTCGCAACCACCAGCGCAGTGATATTGCCATCGGGCGCTCCTACGCTTCCATCCCCCAATGTAGGGGTGCCCGCGGCCCAAGGTCTCACATGATTGCGAAGTGGATTTATATCACCTCTTGATGTGATCCGCCGTCGCGACGCGTCCGTGCAAGTGCCGCTCAGGGCCTTGGATGCCGTGACATTCTTGGTATTTCCCCGAGGTTGTCTTTACATTGCCTTCCCGGAATAATCGCGCCCTCAGCCACCGCCGTGCAGTGGCAGAAAGGGGTGGTTGTCTACAAGGAAAGGAGTCCAGGTGTTTCGCTTCGAGTATGGAACGAGCAATGTCTATGCGCAGCTAGGCTTCGCTGACGCAGAAGAAATCCCGCTTAAGGCGGGCATTGTGCGGGACATCACCGAACGGATTCGGGGCCGCGGACTGACGGTTTGCCAGGCCGCCATCCTCGTTGAAGCATCGCAAGTGGATCTGCTCTTGGCCCTTTGCGGAAAATTCCAAGCTTTTCGCGCGGCAGAACTACGCGGCTGGCTCAAGCGACTAAGGAACGTGCTCGAAATAACTTCCCGCTATGCGGCGTTCCGTGAGCGGATGCTGTAGTTCCACGCAGGCAAGGTTGAGTCGTACTCGATGTTCAGTGAAGCACGGACGCAACGAGTGACTGTCCGTCCGGCTTCATAGACTCCGTCAAGAATGTCAGCAGTAACTTTCAGTCCGGTTTTTGTGCAGGCTTTTTCGATCAGTTCACGAACCAGACTAACGCTGCTGAAGACTACGCCAGCACAGGCTCGCGTAATGTGTGGAAACACGCGGTGCTCGATCGGATTATGTTTCGAGCAGTATGGGGCGTAGTGGGCCACCCGGATTTCCAGTCCGAGCCGGTCTGCCAGATCTTGCAGATCCGCTTTGAAAAGCCACGAATCACTTGGGTTGCTACCTCCGCCATCGCACAGTAGCAGTAACCGTGTGGCTTGGGGATAATCGGCGCGACCCTGTTTTTCCCACCAGTGCGCTACGCTGTCGCAGGCAAACTGCGTCGTGTCACGGCTCACCCCGATGTTCACATGTGCCTTGTTCAGCCCGATGTCGTACAGCCCATGCGGGATGACCTTGCCTTCGCTGTAGCTCGGAAAATCATGGTCGAGGACTTCAAGCTGCTCGCGCGTGTAGAGCTTGCCGTCGCGATAGAAATTGCCCAGCATCTCCTTCTTCTTCGTATCGATGCTGAGGACAGGCTGGTCGTCTTCGAGATATTCCGCCTTGAGTTGCGTAATACGCTGAAATTGTACGTCGCGTTGTGCGTGGGACTTGAACGACTTCTTTTTCTGTGATTGCCGCCGGGAAAAACCGTTGCGCTTTAGCAGCTGCCGGACCGTTCGCACGCTCACCCGTTCGCCTACTTGCTGCGTCATCGCCTGTGCGATTTCGCGTGGCTTCAGATCCGTCCAGATGATGCCGTGTTGTGGATTACCCGCCGTATGCTCTCGCACCACATCTAGAAATACCGCGTTCCACTCCGGATGGTCCGTTAACCTGGATTTACGCCCCTTTTTTTCGGATCCGCTCTCCAACCGGATCCAGCTCTTCTTCCAGGTCCTTTAGCCCTTGTCTAATTGTTTTCGGGTCCATTTCAAACAGTTTCGCAATATATTCGAAACCGCCATGGCCCAGCTTGTCCGCCTCCACAGCCGCATACCGCCGTCGGTCCTTCTCCGACAAGCGCGCGTACAGCCGCTTCATCCGCGTTTCAACCTCAGCCCGGTAACCAGCCTGCATCGTTTGTCCTCCAGAGGCATCACATCTTACCCGCGTCGCTTTGCGCACGCCAGGTCCACTTCGGGAAGTTATTTCTCACTCGTTCCTAAGCTGCCCGCTAACGGCACCCAGCGGTAGACGGCAAACGCTTGACCGGGCGCTCCTTCTGGCGCGCAATGAAATTTCACGATGGTGAAATTTCATTGCCTCGTCCTTATGCCGGCATCGGTGATGTGGCCACGATCCGCGACGCCTCACAAGGCACAAAGCCTTCTTCAAGGCGAGGCGAAGAACTACTTTCACGCATGAAAGCAGATTTAACATAAAAAGTATTATGCGAAATACCAGTACCCGCTTCACGCGTCATGGCCTGCCCATATGGCATGGTCCTCTGCCAGTCACATGTTGCCGTCCGCCGCGTCTTTGACCTGCTTGCGGTGGCCCTAAGGCGTGCCCTGCCGCTACTCGATGGCACACCGTTGCGCCAATTTAGAGAGCAAGCTGCTTCATCTTCTTGATAGTCGTGGTGCTATCGTCGCCGTGCTTTCCTCAAGGGACTGCGCCGAATGAATTCAGATAGCGAACGTTAACTCCTTCTCCGACAACTTCTCTCACGATAGAGAGTAGGTGATCATGGTGACTCAGGAAAATCACTTGGGTGCGCTTGGATAGGTCTGCACCTGCAGCCCCGCGCGAGTCCTCTTGTCGTCGAAGTTGATGAAGAGGTCGTCGGCCACGAAGGGCAATGCGGACGCTTGCTCTAGCTGCAGCTCAACTGCGGCAAGGCGCAGAGCCATATACAACTGGTCACGTGTGCCTTCGCTCATACCCGAGATTCCCACGGAATTACCGTTGGCCCGAATAGCAGACAAGGCCATCGGCTGCTTATCGTAGTCGACTGAAAGGCGCGCGAATGCTCCGAGCGTCAGCTGTGAAAAAATGGCGCTCGCTCGGGAGAGCATCGGGCCCTGCCGGCGTTCGCGATATCGGTCAATTGCCCACCGCAGCAGCGTGTAAGCGGTCTCCACTTTGATGAAGCGCTCAGCCGCCTCTGCCATTGCAGATAGCGCTTCCTGCCTCTTTGCTTCAGCGATAGCCGCATTGGCAGCACCAGAAATCGCCGTCAGCGCCTGACGGGCGGTTCCAAGCTCTGTTGCAATATCACCGTGAGCCTTGACGGAAGCTGCCAGCTCATTCCCAACTCTGGTAAGCTCGGTATGGACGGTCTGAATATCCGAGCCGTCCAATTCTTCCACGAGCTCTTCGAGGGCCAGCCCATCCCTCCACTCAGGAGGTTGTTCTTGGCGTCCCTATGGCTCCGAGCAGCGCCCGCTTACGGTCTGAGCGAGCAATCAGTGGACGCAACAAGTCGGGGGAACCAACAGCAGCAAGTAGGTAAAGCGGCCGGAGTTGAGCGGTAGCCTCGTCAACTTCCGTCCGAGCCTTATTCACGTGGTCATTTGCGACTACGAGTTCCTTCTTGAGCCGGTCCACGTCAGACTGCGCTGCGCTAGCCACCTTAAGTCGTCTCGACAGCTCAATCGAGATACCCTCGGCATCCAATTCAACCAGGGACGCATCGAGATGCTGCGCTAACCGCCTGGCCTCCGACGAGAACGCATCCAGAGCCGAGCGCATTACATTGACTTGACTGGTGCGGATTGTCTTGACCCGGTCCAAGCGCTCACTAATCCTATTCACAATCGCGATGGCGGCCTCGGTTGACGCCTCCGAGCCTGAGGCTGTAGCAAGACCGGCCTTGGCAATCGCGTCTGACCAATCGCTTTCCCAGTGAGCATAGGCATCTTTCGCGAGCTTTTCATCCCGGCGAAGGGCGACGAGGTCAACCTGCACCGTGTCCAATTGCCTCTCTCTGTGCTTGCGCAGCGTTTTTGCTTGCTCAATGTCCCGATGTAATGCTCCCCTGCGCAGCAAAGTGCATCAATGTCACACTGTTCTTCGGTTACTATCCCAGCTTTGGTCAGGCTCTTGGCAAGGTTTGCTCCGGCCTCCTCAGCATCCTCAACTTCTCGTCGAAGGTTCTCGGAGCTCTTCCTGACCTCCTCTGCGGCCTTCAGCGCGTCGTCCGGCGCGCAGCCCATGACGAAATGTCGTCAAACGCCATTTCTGGCAGCTCCTGAGCGGCCATCAATGATTCCCACTCTGTGTCGAATTTGACGACAGCTGCCTCAGCGTCACGGGACAACTTCTCTTGACGAGATAGGGCCTCCTGCTCGCGGATAAGACGCTGCTTCAGGTTTAGAAGCTGCGTGGCGTCGGTGACTGAGCCCACGTGCTGGTCGGAAAGGTCATCCGCAGCTCTAATCGCTTCTTCAAACGCCGGTGCGCCACTGCTCAGCGTAACCTCCCCGGCCTTTATTGCCGTCCATGCCGAATCCCGAATGCTACGAGCATCTCGTACCTGGTCGACTGTCACCAACTGATGAGCCTGAGCAAACTTGTCGACTTCGAGGTTGGTCGAGTGGGCGCGCTCGTTGGCCTCTTCCAAACGCTCTTCGGCGAGCTTCTTCCTGGAGAGCAACTCCTGCCGCTCGGACCGCAAGGATGAGATGCGTTCCGTCGAGGGTAGCGTCATCGACCTCAGCTCAGGCGTCGGCCGACTCCATTTACCCAAGATGGCGAGACTCGCCTTGAGCACCGATTCGGCGTTATCGAGGTCGCTCTTCAATCGGCGCTGGGTTACTTGAGTGTCACGATACTTCTGTGCCGCCCGTAAAGCAGCCTGAAGCCCTATTGGGCCTCAGAGTGAGGCGCTGCTTCAAGATGTGTCGTGAGTTCGTTGATATCGGCAAGCTTGTCGTTAACGGATTGCTCTGCTGTGGAGGCTGCCAACTCTAGCGCCCCCCGGCTGCGCATCAGGCTTGAGACAGTTTGAAGTGACATGGAGTTGGGCCGCGCCTTCCGCGCGCCCTCTTCGTCCTCAGGCCAGCCAAGCTCCGTACATGCGTCGCTGATCTCCCCTAGCAGAAGACCGACCTGTTGTTCTAGCTGGGCAATCTCCGGCCCATAGTTGCGGCATTGGTGTCGCGTCGCTTCGAGGTCCTGTATATCCTTCTGCAACGAGAGTAGCGCGTGGTCTACGGAAATACCGTTCAGGTCGCCTTCCAGCTGCTCGGCCGATTCGTTGTGCACCTTGAGCCTACCCTCTGCCGCCGCCAGTTTCGTCAGCCCGCTATTGAGCGTCGCCTCCGCATCTGCCGGCAGATCAAGGACTTCCCAAGGGCGCTCAACTCGCCTGCATTCTCCCGCCAGACATTGAGATGGGGAGCGAGCCGTCGCACACGCTCAAGCTGATTGCGCTTGAGCTCCAGCTCGCGGCGACGTTCCTCTTCGACTTCTTGGCGCTCTTTCGCCTCTTCGACAGCGCCATGTGCAGCCCGCCAAGCGGCGGTTCGAACCATGGCTGCCTTAAGTTCTGCATTGGCTTCATCTAACTGCTTTTGACCGACGTAATATGCCCGGTCGCCCGACTTCCGCTTGGCCCAGAGACGGTCAGCCTCTTCGGCGAGCTCGTCCCGGACACGTCCAAGACTTGCGATACCAGCGGCTGACTGGAACAAGACCTGACCAACATCACTGGATGCGTCGAGAATACTTCGGCCCCCTTGATGAGAGCCGTATGGTCCAGGCAAAACATTTGCTCAAAGAATGCTTTATCTGCTACGCCAAGGAGCGGCGCGAGGCTGTCGACAGGTAGCGACTCACCGGCCGGTGTCGTTAATGGAGACTTCCTGGCCTTCGACCGATGGAACGTAAGAGTCCCCTCACGATTCTCCAGTGCTGCGCCAAGCCTCAGTTCGCTCTGATGATGGATGAAATCCAAGGAGGAACTGTGCGGCATCCCAAACAGTAGCTCCGAGATGGCAGTCTTGATGGTCGATTTGCCCGCCTCGTTCGGACCAACCATGAAGTGAAAGTCGAGCTCGGAACGAGGGAAATCCACTGTGTCGCCAGTGAACTTCCCGTACCGGATGAGTTCCAGTTGCTTGATACGCATAACATCACTCCGCCTTTGTCAACTGCGCGACCAAGCCCGAGCGCACGTCGCGGACCAGGTGGGACAATTCGTCATTGCGCACTTGGGAAAGCGCCGGTACTAGCTCCAGCAGTTCATGCGGTGATTGTGTCACCAAGGGGACTAGCCTCTCTTTGAGGATCTTGAGGAATTCGGGGTCAGATTCGGCTTCCACCAAAAGGCCGTGAAGGTCAGCAATCGCGTCTGCTCGGCCTTTCAAGTCTTCCGCGCTGCCAATCGACGCGGTTTCGACCTTTACTTTCTCAAGCCATAGCCGGTCGTGACTGATGACTGCAATCTGGGCCAGTACCTCGGAGCGGAGTTGAGCCTCGAGTCCGAACAGTTCACCATGCGCTTTCGATGCACCGGTTATGGTGACTCGAACAGCGTGGGAACGGATGCGGAGCCAGACTCAACCAGAGCTTCCAGCCGGCGGCCGACTTCCCGTGCAACTTCGTTGAGTGTCGAGCATTCGGAAGCGTCTACCGTCACAGGCTCCCAACGCAGGACATCAATGAGTAGCCGCTCAACAGAAACGTCGCCGGAATCGTCAACGGTAACCGTGACCGCACCGCGTCTGCCGGTCTCTCGGATGTTGCGACCCTGCAGATTTCCGGGGAATACGATGGTTGAGGCTTCCCGCCAGATAGCGTATTCGTGAACGTGACCGAGGGCCCAATATTGATAACCCTTCGCATGAAGCTCGACCCTCGAACATGGGGCATAATTGGCGTGAACAGTGTTCCCTTCCAGGGCGGTGTGTAGCACGCCAATATTGAAGAAACCAGGGACCGGTGCTGGATAGGCAGTCACCAAGTTGGATGTGACTTCCTTCTCCTTGAAGCTATGTCCATGCAGGGCGACCTTGAGCTCATCGATGCGGAATGTCTCGGCTTTTCGCGTCGAGAACGTGTGGACGTTATCCGGCAGTTGGAGCTGCTTGGTCATTTCGCTTTCGGCGTCATGATTACCAAACAACACGTATACGGGGATTCCGGCCCGGCGCAGGCGTCCCATCTCCTTGCAGAAGAAAATTCCGGTGTTGTGGTCACGCCAGGTACCGTCATAGAGGTCGCCGGCAATCACCATGAAGTCGGCTTCTTCGTCGATAGCGGCGGTCACCAACGCCGTGAAGGCATCGCGAGTGGCATTGCGCAACATGTCAGCAGGGGCGTCCGGATACGCGCTCAATCCGTGAAGTGGGCTGTCCAGATGAATGTCCGCTGCGTGAATGAATCGCATGTTGCTGCCTCCACGAGGTGATGGCGACCGCAGAAAGGTACTGCGGCGACTGACCCGAAATTCTATGCGAAACGCAGGGCTATTGCGATGGCCTCGACCGGCTGAAATCAGCCGGCGCCGGAACGGATAGTCGCACCGATTCGAGTGGCAAGCGACACGACGGTATCACGACCGTTTCCCCCTACCGCCTAGGCGTTGTAGCTTGCGCTTCGCGAGGTCGGCATGTCGGCGGCAATGGCATCCTCTTCACGAAGAATGAAACACGCCGTTGCCACGCGTGAGGACGTCGCAGGAGGTGTAGTCAGGCGGCCGACCGCCGATGACGGCAACATGCCAGGGGCACACCCACTAGCTCAGTGTTTTGGAGGCATGCAACCAGGGGGTTGCCTCGGCTCTCCCTATACCCCTCTTCGGTGGGACTCCACGGCGAATCCGATTGCCCCGATCACCTCAAAAAATTGCCACATGGCGTACCGATGAAGCCCGCTTCAAGCCCATTCAGCGTCGGTTCAAAGCGGATTGTCGTTGTGCGGCAACGGTGTTGCCTCGCGATCGCCTCCTGAAATCCCAGGGGGCGATAGGGTGCGGGTCGAGCCACAGCCCTATTCGCTGCAGGCGAGCCGCCTCTTCCGCCTTCTCGTACTGAACGCGGTCATCTGGCGACTGCTCGCGTTTGTATTTCGTGTAGTGCCACGCCAATCCCCGACGCACCATCTCAATGTTCACATCCCGGCCGTTCACAAGCACCTTGCCTACGAGCCGTCCATACCGATCGTGCTTGGCTCCTTCAACAACCACCGCTCGGTTGTACGTAAGGTCGGAAAGAGCCTTTTTGGCGAAGTTGCCAAACGACTGTGCCTGGGACGGCTTCAGAAAACGGAGAATATTGCCCGGTAAGGGGGAGTACGCCGGAACCGCCGAAAATTCCGGAATTTTGCATTGTGAAATTTTCGGCCAATCCGCAACCCTTCCGGCGGCGAACTATCGGACAGTGCGATCGGATGCCGAGTTGCTGCAAAAGGAACTTGATATCACTTGCCGCTTGTTGATCGGGCTGAGCGAGCCGTCCACGCGCAGCCCATAGCAGGCGTTCGACATGGGACTGTCAGGTTTCGTTAACGACGCCTGCTCCGCCCTGGCCACGGCAGTTGCCCCGTAAGTTCAGCCAAGCCGCCATCGTCCCCGACGCGCGCACCGAAGCGATTCACTTCGACCTCAGGTAAATCGTCGCTGTCGAACCACAACAGCGACGTAGTGGTGTCGGTGCGCGCGTAGTGCCTGGAAAGCTCCCAGAGGTCGAGTCCTTTCCCAGTTATCGAACCAGATGTCTTGTGAAACCTCATCCGTTTCGGCGGCACTGATGCCTGAAGAACGGAGGCGGTGAGCCACGGAGCCGACCGGGATGACGGATTTGGGAGATATCCAGGCCCCAGCCTGTCGCAAGCTAGTGGAGCGTGCTCCGTACCGCACCGCACCGCGCTCCATGGTGACGAATGCGCACGGCATATCGCTGAGAGTGGCAAACCTTGACGCCGCTGCAGGGAACGATGTGCCGAACAAGTCAGCCATGTGCTGGATAAGGCCCAGCGATGGCTCCTCCTTTGGCACTAGCGACAGCCATTGCTGATACGGCATCAGCAATTCGGCGGCGAAGGTGTCACAAGCGATTTCGTTGGGGTGCCGCTTGGCATAGGACCAGGACGGCACTTCTGCATGACTAGACTCCAGATCGAGCACGATATGCGCTATCTCATGGCATATGGTGAAGCGCTGGCGTTCTTCCGTCTCCAGGGAATTCACTGTGATGACGTGCTTCCCGTTCGGCTTGGTGATCGTGTAGCCGGATTCCCCCTCGCCAAGCTCATCCTTCTTGACCTTGGCGTTAGCCGCAACCACATAGGGCGTCAGATCTACCCGGATGCCCGACACATCGACCTTCGCAACAAAGACTCGTGCTTTCTGCCTGACATCCGCCTCATCCATGTTCAGTCGTCCTCGTCCTCGAATGCCCTCTGTATTCGGGCGATCAGCGTCGCGGGATCAGGTCTGGCATTTCCGCGATGCCTCACTCCCGCCGCAGCCGAAAAGATGTCAATGCTAATGGAGGGGTCTTGTAGCACAAACTCGACGAGACCCGGGTCGGTATCCGTATGGTCAGCAAGCCACATTACCAGAGCGGCATCTCTCTCTCCTGGTTTGAGAACCCGTAACAGCTTCTCGACCAGAACCGGCGATGGATTCGCCTTCTCGCCTGACTCCAAGCGGTGGACATAAGCATGATCCACCGAAGAGAGCTGACCGATTTCGCGCAGCGAAAGGGTTCTGCGTTCGCGCAGCGTCTTGAGGGCGACGCCCAGGCCTGTTTGTGACATCCGTTCTGTTCCTTGCGGTTGCGGAGAGACTGCTACGCGGCTCCCGTCCCCGCATCAGTTGTGTTCAATGGCGCCCCGTCGGGTATTTGCAGCTAGGCACCAACTCTGATACATTGTTGTCCAGACAGACAACAACCGTAGGTTTCATGCTTCCAGCAGGTTGATCTGGCCTGACTCGCCCGTTGTCTGCAAGAGCAACATATTTTCCTATAGCGGGCAGTCATTGACAACCCGGCCGGGTGGTCGGAGTTCCGATGGTTCAACTCTAGGAGATCCACTATGACAGGCAAGAATCAGCATGTTGTTCCTCACCAGGACGGTTGGGCCGTCAAGGGCGCCGGCAATCAGCGGGCAACCTCCGTGCACGACACGCAGCAACAGGCCATAGACGCGGCGCGGGACATCGCGCGCAACCAGCAATCCGAACTCGTCATCCATCGTCCGGATGGTCGTATCCGTGACAAGGACAGCCACGGCAACGACTCCTTCCCGCCGAAGGGCTGAAGTGCCATGACTGGCATCCCTACCTACCATGTGCTCGCCCTGTCAGGGGGCGGTTATCGCGGCCTGTACACGGCGACGGTTCTTGCCGAACTCGAAACCGTGCTGGGCCGTCCTATCGCTTCGCACTTTGATCTGATTTGCGGCACATCGGCAGGAGGGATGCTGGCTTTGGGGCTGGCTGCGGAAATTCCGGCCAACGAACTCAAAGCACTGTTTGAAGACGAAGGCAGCCGCATTTTTGGGTGCCGCAGTCTTGCAAGACGGCTTCTGGGATTCTGGCTGACCGCAAAGCACAACTCAGCAGGATTGCGAGGGGTGCTGACCGAGCGCTTTCAAGGGACCACGATCGGCAACCTGAAGCATCGTGTTCTCGTGCCGGCAGTCAACTACTCGACGGGCCGCGGGCAGTTCTTCAAGACGCCTCACCATCCTTCCTTTGAGTTGGATTACCGCATGAAGATCGTCGATGTTGCGTTGGCGACCGCCGCCGCGCCTGTCTACTTTCCCCTTGCACGCAACGCCCGCGGTGTCTTCGCGGATGGAGGGCTGGTGGGCAACGCCCCCGGCCTGTTCGGGTTGCACGAAGTCCATACGTTCCTGGCGCCGAAACAGAATGCGTTGGTTCGGGTGCTCTCCATTGGCACGATGACGATCGGTGCGACCGTTCGCGGCGGCGCGAGCCTTGACCGCGGATTCGGCAAATGGCGCGGGGACTCTTCGACCTGGTGATTTCCGCCCAGGAGTCGTCGGTGGACTACATGCTGCGGCAGACGCTGGGGAGCAACTACTTCCAGATCGATGACAAGGCGACGCCTGATCAGAGCAAGGACGTGAAGGCGCTGGATCGGGTTTCCATCGGTGCCACGAATACGCTCAAGGATCGCGGCAACCACGCGGCGCAGCGAGCGCTCGGCGATCCTCTTTTTCTACCGTTTCGAGCGCACCAGGCCAGCGCCCCCATTTTCTATCACGGCCCCAACAAGAATGTTCCGGAGGCCGCATGCTGAACCTAAGCCCGCTGTTCTTTACCACTGCTGATGACGAGTCGTGCATGCATGACGAACTGGATCTGACGTTTGAGCAACGCGCCTGGATCGCCAGCGCACGCACTGATGTCAGGGACCGTCTGCGCACAGGCATCCCCGCGTGCTGAAGGCGAGCGGCTACACCGAGGGCGTACCGCAGCCGCGCTTCTTCACGCAAGGTTCGTGGGCATACAAGACGTTGAACTCGCCGGCGCAACGTCCGCAGCAGGCGGACGTGGATGATGGCTGCTATTTGCCATTGAGTTTCGTCTCGCAGACGAAGCGCCCCAGCACTGCCGCAACGGTGTTCTTTGCCGCTGCGGAAGAGGCCTTGAAGCCGCTGGTCGAGGAAAAGAAATGGAAGCTTGTCACCGACAAGCCGACATGCATCCGCATCGTCATTGCCGCGTATGCCCACATTGATATTCCTCTGTACGCCATTCCCGACGAAGAATTTGTCATGCTCGCAAAGGCTTCGATGGAGCGATATGGCTACGATTCACTGACGGAAGCGGTGAACTTGGCGGAGCGGGATGCTTGGACGGCGCTGCCCGCTGACGAGGTGCTCCTGGCCCATCGTGAATGCAACTGGATGCCCTCTGACCCCAGGCCTGTGAAGGAGTGGTTCCTGGGCGAAGTGGAGGCCAAGGGGGAGCAGTTCCGCCGCGTTGTTCGTTACTTGAAGGCGTTCCGCGATTGGAAGTGGTCCAGCGGCGGGCCTGCTTCGATCCTGCTGATGGCCGCCGCGGCCCCGCTCTTCGAAAAACGCGATCGGCGCGACGACCTTGCCTTGCTGGATGTCGTCGCGGCACTGCCGGCCCGGTTGCGTGCAGGGGTGAACAACCCCGTGGAAGAGTCCGAGTCGCTCACGGAGCGGCTCGGCGAAGCGGGGGTCGAAGAAGCGGCGAAAGCGTTCGAAGAATTTGAAAAGGTGCTTCGCGGAGCCACCGACGCCGGCAGCCCTTCACAGGCCTGCATTTGGATGCAGGGCGAGTTCGGCCCGCGTTTTCCGAACGACCCGGATCGGGTCAAGGTGGTATCCGTCGCCGCCACCATTGCCGCGGCACCCGCCATGGCTGGTCCGAGCGAGCTTGTTGGGCGAACGAAAGCTGGATGAGCAGCGCCGAAGTGGTCGCAAACGTTATTGAGGCCTTCAAGCAGCGAGGCTTCGAGTTTGTTGGCAAAACGGATGCCGGCTGGTTCAAGTTGCACGGGTGTTTAACCCCATCCGGTACGGACAAGGGTTGTCCGTGCGAGGTTCAGCTCGACCCCACGTTCTTCGACTTGCCTCGCGTCCGGCTGCTGGAAATCCCGCCTAAGCTGCCCGCAGCGGTTCCTCATCTTGGCGCAGATGGCGGGCTTTGCTATCTCGCCAAGGGCACGGTCGTTCTGGATATCTATGATCCTGTCGGGCAGTCGCTGGCGTGCCTGCAACGCGCGGCCATTGTGTTCGGACAAATTCTGAAGGGGGAGATGATCGAAGATCTCGCGAAGAGTTCTTCGCCTACTGGCACGGCTGGCTTTGCTTCGTGGACATGCAAGGCGAGAATTTGGGGCGACAGAACTGCTTAGTCGCGCAGGCCAATGGGAGCCCATTGTGGTTCATCCCGACAACGAAGATCGAACAACACAGAAACTGAAGTCGCTCGGCTACCAAGTTACCGATAGAACGGTGCTGACTTACCGGGTAAAGACGGGTGCACACCCCCGTCCTCTGACCGGCCATTGGCCTCCTGAAACAGTGGGGGATATCTTGGCGTGGCAAAGCACCCTTGACCCCTGGTGCCGGCGCAAGATTCATGAGCGTATCAAAGAAGGGGAAAGAAAAAAGGCCAACGGCGTTCTGATCGTCATCGAATCTCCGTTGATGACATATGGCTTTGTGGTTCTCTATGACCGCCAGCGTCCGATCCAAAAGGGCAAGCTCGCAGAATCGCAGGAATTCGAGCTATGGTTGAAGGTGATGCCCATCTCAGTGGTC
>CP074388.1 GCA_022041995.1 Cupriavidus necator | reverse complement strand
GTCCTTCTTGACACAGCGTCATGACACGCTCCAGCGCCGGCGTTGCGAGCGGCCGCAGCGCGTCGTGCATCGCAGCTGGGCGAAAGCCTTGAGCAGCATACCCACGTGCGGCCCTCGGCGCTGTCGAAGCGTTCCGGGTACAGCTCCAGGTGCACCGCTACCCCCATCAGTACATCGCGTGCGAGAACGGCGTTCCCGTCTTCGTCCCGGCCGAGCCGCGCCAGCGCGTTGGCAATCTGGCCGGTCTGGCTGAATTCGAACGCGCTCCACTCGAGCGGAGCCCAGCCCAGGCGTGCCGCCAGACACCACGCCCCTTCATGCAGGCCGCTTTCTTGCGGCCATCGGGACAGTGCGTGGAGGGTGCTGGCCACGGCCCGCGCGCCCATCGACTGGCGCAGCCGCGCATCGCCCTCAGCCTCCGAGATCAGACGATCGGCAAGCGCCAGCGCCGCGGCGCTTGCCTCGTCCGCGTCGGCCACTTCGAAAAGCGCGTTCAGGGCGTTGGCCACATGTTTCGCCTCCATCGACTGGCACAGCTGGGGTTCCGAGCTAACGCGCTCGGCCAGCCGCAGCGCCGCCTTACGAGCCTCGTCCGCGTCCGGCCACTTCGAAAGCGCGTTCAGGGCGTGGCCACATGTTTCGCCTCATCGACTGGCACAGCTGGGTTCCGAGCTAACGCGCTCGGCCAGCCGCAGCGCCGCCTTACGAGCCTCTTTCCTTGTCGGCCACTTCGAAAGCGCATTGAGCGCGTGGCCACCTCCCGCGCATCCATCGACTGGCGCAGCCGCGCATTGCCCTCAGCCTCCGAGGTCAGACGATCGGCAAGCGCCAGCGCCCGGCGCTTGCCTCGTCCGCGTCCGGCCACTTCGAAAACGCGTTCAGGGCGTTGGCCACATGTTCGCCTCCATCGACTGGCACAGCTGGGGTTCCGAGCTAACGCGCTCGGCCAGCCGCAGCGCCGCCTTACGAGCCTCTTCCTTGTCCGGCCACTTCGAAAGCGCATTGAGCGCGTTGGTCACCTCCCGCGCATCCATCGACTCGCGCAGCCGCGCATTGCCCTCAGCCTCGAGGTCAGACGATCGGCAAGCGCCAGCGCCGCGGCGCTTGCCTCGTCCGCGTCCGGCCACTTCGAAAACGCGTTCAGGGCGTTGGCCACTGCCTGCGCGTCCATCGACTGGCACAGCTGGGGTTCCGAGCTAACGCGCTCGGCCAGCCGCAGCGCGGGTCGCGGGCCTTGGCCTGGTCCGGCCACTTCGAAAGCGCATTGAGCGCGTTGGTCACCTCTCGCGCATCCATCGACTCGCGCAGCCGCGCATCGCCCTCAGCCTCCGAGGTCAGATGATCGGCAAGCGCCAGCGCGCGGCGCTGCCTCGTCCGCGTCGGCCACTTCGAGAGCGCGTTCAGGGCATTGGACACATGTTTCGCCTCCATCGACTGGCACAGCTGGGGTTCCGATGTGAGGCGCCGGGCCAGGCACCGTACCGCCTCGCTGGCCCGATGCGACGCCGGCCACTTTGAGAATGCATTGAGCGCGTTGGCAACATGCTGCCCGTCCATCCGCTGGCGCAGCTTTGCGTCCGATGTCACGCGTTCGGCCAGCCGCAGCGCCGCCTGACGCGCATCGGCTTCGTCAGGCCACTTCGAGAGAGCGTTGACCGTGATGGCCACCCCAGCGCATTCATCGACTCGCGCAGCGGCGCGTCTGCCGCAACGCGCCTGGCCAGCTCCAGTGCGTTCTCCCCGACCCTGCCATCGTCCGACCACTTGCTCAGGGCATTGAGCAGATTTGACATATCCTGTGCGTTCAGCCCCGGGATCAGACCATGCGATCGAAGATGCCTGACAAGACCGGACACCGCATCGCAGCACGCCGGGCGCTCCGGCGCCTTGGACAGCGCATTGCACAGCATGGCGGCTTGCCGTCCGTTCAGCCTGTGCAGCGCGGCCGGCCTCAGCAGTTCGGTCGCGATGCTTCGCAGCGCTAGCCGGCAGATCTCGCTGTCGGCATGCTTGCTAAGCTTGTTGGCAAGATGCACATAGCTTGCAGCCGGCGCGCCCCGGCACCAGTCGGTGTCCACAAGATAGTGCGCCGCCAGTTTCAACCGCCTCGCGAACGTCGTTGCCCGCGCAGGCGGTATGTTCCTGACCTTGTTCCTGACCTGCAGTTTCTGCAAATACAAGTCCAGGAAGTGCAGGTTGTCGCCGGCATAGTCTGGGCGCAGAAAGACCAGTGCCTGCCCGTAGCCGTTGCGCTGTGCCAGCACGTTCTCCCTTGCCATCCGGATGGCAAATTCAGGGAAATCGGCATCCTTCGCGTTGCCGGAAAGCACTTGCTGCTGCGCATACCGTTGGTTCCTGAGCTGCCGGCCGAACTCGTGTTCAGGATACGTCAGGACTCTCCCCAGATTCCGGCTGCGGCGCTGTGGTTCGCTCGGCTCGATGCGCATCCTCGAGTGGTGCCTTTCATCCAGCGCTTCAATCGCATCGCGGGCCGGTCGCTTGCGCGATGGCGCCGCCGCGGCGATCTGATACCTCTCCATCCCGCTTGCAGCAAGGGTTGACCGCAGTTGCTGGTCCGGCAGGTTGCGCGTGCTGGGCGGCCACGACGACTGGGCCCTGCGGGGTGCATCGTCCGCTGCTCGGTCTGACACAGGCCTCCCGCTACTCGCAAAGCGCGCAACGGATGTCCGGCAGTATCCTCGTCCCCCTGTAGCCGTGAAGCGAATGCCCTTTGCCGTTGAGGTCCGGAATAAGGCTGCATCCTGCGCTGCTGGCGACGCGCTGCCAGGTCTTCCCGCCGCGGCAACGTGTCAAGGACCGTGTCTGTCCTCCGGGACGCAGGTTCGGGCCGCGAAGTCGGGGACTGTCCGGGTGCAGCCTCGTCAATCTTCTGATTGCCACCAGCGTCGGACTCGCCGGGCTGCCAATTCTCATAGCTATGCCCCTTCTCCAGTAGTTACCTGGCAGGCTGTTAAAATAGCTCCCGCCGTTGTCATCGGATCGGGCGGGTAGACCGTTGAAACAAGCGGCTATGTCGGATAGTGGAATCAGGACGAGTAAGCCCCAACTCAACAGCCATTACGGGGGGACAATCCGGACTCTTGAGGAAACAAGACGGGCGCATCTCATGCTGGCGGTGTCGATCAAGAGCGGAGATGGACAAGCACAGCTGGGATATCGCATTGGAGTGTTTGGCATCTTGCCAGCGTCATACTGAGGGCGTCGCGACGACGCTGCAAGATGCCATCGGTGGACGTCGTTTTGGCACGCAGGCAAGAAGGTGTCCTGATTCTCGATAACCTGAGGGTGAATCACAGCAAGCCGTCACCTCGCGTGCACCGGCTCGCACCGAACTGCAACTTCAAGGCTTTGTCGTGGGTCTGCACAGTGTTCAGAGACAGCCGAGCGTATTCGATGTTACTTTCAGCATCATTCGGTGAAAAATTCGACCGCTTTACCAGTGCCTCGACGGCGCTGTACAGGCACTTCTCTTGTCGTGTTATGTTGCAACAACTCAGCAAGGCGTGCGCTTGCTCTGCCGTGCCCGGGGTCTGGCAGGGTCGCCAGTATAGGGGTCTTCCTCCAAATGAAAGTTGTTCCCAACGCCGATCGTTCGCACCACCGCCGGCTGGTCAGCGTCGGCAAACATGGCAAACTCCTTCGCCATCTCTCGATCAGATGACAAGTAGTGGTGTTCGCCCGAAGCAGTCACACCAGAGCTACTGAAATTCATCAGGAAATTTGCGCTTCCGCCATCTGTGGCTCCACTCCCTTTACGCTCGTTCACGAAGCCATTTCTGCGAAGAGATGACACGTGTTCGCGCTTGGTTCCATGCCAAAGAACGCTCTCCTGATAGACCCGTTTGGCAAATGGCACCAGTCCATTCAAGGTCTCATTTGAATATGGTGATCGCGAAGATCCAGGCTTAGCTCTTTTCGCCTCAACGTCCGACTCATACCCATCGGAACCATAGTCGCTTGAAGCTCGCGCTCCACCACGCTTAGAAATGCAGCCGCCCATGACAATTGAATACCAGTAGTGAATTTCCTCGACTGTACGGACATACAGCGTCAACGTCGCTCGATCACCGCGAAAAAATGTGCGCTGACGCGAAACGGATCAATGCCGTTTCATGCGGGAATGCGACGGTTCGGATGCACAACGGTGCTGAAACGGCACGTCGATCCTACGGTTCAATGTGTAAAAGCCGCGCCGCATCCCGAGCTGGTTGTGATGTGATGGACGACTCCCGCTACGCAGCGAGAGCAACTGGTGTATATGACGCGCCCCGATTGCGGGCGTGGTTCATCCCGGCGTTACACAGGCAGGGCAGAAATGAAAGTGCGGGATAATGTGGCCCACTTTAATTTCGGCGTCCCCATGACTTCATCCGTCTGCCCTGTTTCCGTAAAACCGGCTGGCTGCGACCGCAAGATGATGGCCGTTCGCGCCCTGGCGGGCGCTGAACCCGTCAGCGCCGTGGCCGCCCGCCACGGTGTCAGCCGTCCACTCGTCTATCGCCAGATGCGCAAGGCGAGCGCCGCGCTGGATGAAGCCTTTTCGAGACGCCGACAAGGTCCTGTTCTCGCTGCCGGTGACCCGACGATGGCTGGAGCAGGTCATCCTCGCACTGACGATGATCGGCCACGCCTCGATGCGCGGCGTCATCGAATTCATGAGCGACCTGCTGGGCGTGTCCATCAGCCTGGGCACCGTGCACAATGTTCACCAGCGTGCCGCGCAGCGGGCGATGGCCATCAACAACAGCATCGACCTGTCGGCCATCCGGGTGGGACTGCACGACGAGATCTTTCAGGGGACCCGGCCGGTTCTTACCGGCATCGATGCGGCTTCCACCTACTGCTATCTGCTGGCTGACGAAGACCACCGTGATGGCGATACCTGGGCCATCCATCTGCTGGACCTGCAGAGGCAGGGACTGCATCCCGACTTTACTGTTGCCGACGCCGGCACGGGTCTGCGCGCAGGCCAGAAGCTCGCATGGCCCGATACCCCCTGTCACGGCGATGTTTTCCATATCTGCCAGCAGTTCGAAACCCTGGCCAACATCTGGACACGTCTGGCCAGCGGCGTACGCACTGAACGCAAAGCCCTCGAAGCGCGACTGGCCAATCCCCGCCGGCGCTGCCAGGACAGCCTCCTGATTGACCGGCTTGACGAACTTCGCCCGCTCGAGGCGCGGGCACATCAGCGCGCGGACGACCTTCGCACACTTGCCCTGTGGCTGGAGCGCGATGTCCTGTCGCTGGCCGGGCCCGATCTGCCGACCCGCCAGGAGCTGTTCGACTTTATCGTCGAGCAACTTCGTCAGCGTGAACCTGAAGATCCCTCACGCATCGGCACGATGCGCGTGGCCCTGCAAAACCAGCGCAACGATCTGCTCGCCTTCGCCGGCGTGCTGGACCAGAAGCTCGACGCCATCGCAAGCGATACTGCCGTCGCCGGGCATCTCGTACGGGCAACGTGCCTGTTGCACCGCAAGCCGGAAACCTCCGTCGCATTCTGGCAGGCATGGAACCGGCTGCATGCGGCCATCGGCCGCCGGTTCCACGAAGTCTGGACTGCGGTTTCGCAGGCGCTGCACGACACTCCGCGTAGCAGTTCCCTGGTGGAGAACCTGAACTCGCGCCTGCGCAACTGCCTGACGCTGCGGCACCATCTGGGCGGCGGTCGCGCCTGGCTGGAGCTGCTGAAATTCTTCGTCAATCATCGTCGCTTCACACGCAGCCGTTGCAGCGCGCGGGTCGGCAAAAGTCCGCGCGAAGCGATGACCGGGGAAGCACATTCGCACTGGCTGACGCTGCTCGGACTCGGCCCGCTTCAACCCCGGCAGATCTGATGCCGGGGAGGTCGTTGCAGGCCTCCAGTTTGCATCGCATTCCTTACCAATTCTGCATTTTTATGCAGGACGGTTCAGCTCGTCCGTTTAACGCAAAAAAGCCGGCTCTGGGGTATCCATTTAACCGGAGCTATTCCATACTTCGAGCATGGAGCTTCCAACCGCAGACATTGACTACCCTCGTTCCTTCGGTGAATTCCAGACATGGTTTCAGTCCGATGCTGACTGCCTGGATTACCTGGAATGGCTGCGCTGGCCGACCGGATTCGTCTGTCCGGCTTGCGGCCAAGCTGGCGGATGGCGACTCGGAGACGGGCGATACATGTGCACGCACTGTGACAACAGGACATCCGTGACAGCGGGACCATCTTCGATCGAACCCGTACGCCACTCACAGTTTGGTTCGCTGCTTGCTGGAACTTCGCCAGCGGCAAGGACGGAATCTCGGCCCTGAGTCTGAAGCGCTCTTTGCAGATCGGTTCCTATCAGACAGCCTGGGCTATGCTGCATCGGCTGCGATCAGCGTTGGTACGTCCCGATCGGGAACGCCTGCGCGAAGGGTAGAGGTAGATGAAACTTACATCGGTGGCATTGAGCCGGGGTTGGTCGGAGGACGCGCTCAAGGTAAGAAGGTGCTGACCTGTATTGCGGTCGAACTCTTGCAGCCCAGCGGATTCGGGCGCTGCCGTATGGCACCCATTGCAGACGCCTCGTCGGATTCACTGCAGGCATTCGTGTTAGCCAACGTGGAACCCGGGGCAACAGTGGTCACCGATGGTTGGCCGCCCTACCGGGGGTTGGAGCAGAAGGGCTACATCCATGAGCGTCGCAGCCAGCGGGCAGCCCGCGCGCGAGGGAAGACCCGGGCGCGCTCTTGCCGGGCGTACATCGAATTGCGTCCCTGGCAAAGCGCTGGCTGCTCGGGACCCACCAAGGAGCGGTGGACGCTGCGCACTTGCCCAGCTATCTCAACGAATTCGTGTTCCGCTTCAACCGCCGACGTTCGCGTAGCCGCGGGCTGTTGTTTTACCGGATCTTGGAACTGGCTGTTGCTCATGACCCCGTGCGCTACCAAGACCTGACGCGCAAAAAGAGTCCTAAGGCCGTGCGTCCGACGCCACCCAAGAAGCGTGGACATCTCCCAGTCTCGATCGCCCCCGGCAGAATCGGCCATGGAGGCGTGTGGACTCCGGTTAAATGGATACCCCAAGCCGGCTTTTGAACCACGCCGATAGACCGACTGCTTCCTTACATTTATCCTTGCTCATGGTGGAGTTTTCTTGTGTGCTGGTTTCCGATCTCGACAATCAGTTCTCAGCGGAAAGCTCCACCGCCCTCTACTCCGCGCCTCAAATTCCCGCCCGTACACCACTTTCGACTTTAGCTCTCGAACCGTCGCATTCCCGCATGAAACGGCATTGATCCGTTTCGCGCCAGCGCACATTTTTTCGCGGTGATCGAGCGACGTTGACGCTGTAGGTCCGTACAGTCGAGGAAATTCACTACCGGTATTCAATTGTCATGGGCGGCTGCATTTCTAAGCGTGGTGGAGCGCGAGCTTCAAGCGACTATGGTTCCGATGGGTATGAGTCGGACGTTGAGGCGAAAAGAGCTAAGCCTGGATCTTCGCGATCACCATATTCAAATGAGACCTTGAATGGTCTGGTGCCATTTGCCAAACGGGTCTATCAGGAGAGCGTTCTTTGGCATGGAACCAAGCGCGAACACGTGTCATCTCTTCGCAGAAATGGCTTCGTGAACGAGCGTAAAGGGAGTGGAGCCACAGATGGCGGAAGCGCAAATTTCCTGATGAATTTCAGTAGCTCTGGTGTGACTGCTTCGGGCGAACACCACTACTTGTCATCTGATCGAGAGATGGCGAAGGAGTTTGCCATGTTTGCCGACGCTGACCAGCCGGCGGTGGTGCGAACGATCGGCGTTGGGAACAACTTTCATTTGGAGGAAGACCCCTATACTGGCGACCCTGCCAGACCCCGGCACGGCAGAGCAAGCGCACGCCTTGCTGAGTTGTTGCAACATAACACGACAAGAGAAGTGCCTGTACAGCGCCGTCGAGGCACTGGTAAAGCGGTCGAATTTTTCACCGAATGATGCTGAAAGTAACATCGAATACGCTCGGCTGTCTCTGAACACTGTGCAGACCCACGACAAAGCCTTGAAGTTGCAGTTCGGTGCGAGCCGGTGCACGCGAGGTGACGGCTTGCTGTGATTCACTCTCAGGTTATCGAGAATCAGGACACCTTCTTGCCTGCGTGCCAAAACGACGTCCACCGATGGCATCTTGCAGCGTCGTCGCGACGCCCTCAGTATGACGCTGGCAAGATGCCAAACACTCCAATGCGATATCCCAGCTGTGCTTGTCCATCTCCGCTCTTGATCGACACCGCCAGCATGAGATGCGCCCGTCTTGTTTCCTCAAGAGTCCGGATTGTCCCCCCGTAATGGCTGTTGAGTTGGGGCTTACTCGTCCTGATTCCACTATCCCGACATAGCCGCTTGTTTCAACGGTCTACCCGCCCGATCCGATGACAACGGCGGGAGCTATTTTAACAGCCTGCCAGGTAACTACTGGAGAAGGGGCATAGCTATGAGAATTGGCAGCCCGGCGAGTCCGGACGCTGGTGGCGATCAGAAGATTGACGAGGCTGCACCCGGACAGTCCCCGACTTCGCGGCCCGAACCTGCGTCCCGGAGGACAGACACGGTCCTTGACGCGTTGCCGCGGCGGGAAGGCCTGGCAGCGCGTCGCCAGCAGCGCAGGATGCAGCCTTATTCCGGACCTCAACGGCAAAGGGCATTCGCTTCACGGCCACAGGGGGACGAGGATACTGCCGGACATCCGTTGCGCGCTTTGCCGAGTAGCGGGAGGCCTGTGTCAGACCGAGCAGCGGACGATGCACCCCGCAGGGCCCAGTCGTCGTGGCCGCCCAGCACGCGCAACCTGCCGGACCAGCAGCTGCGGTCCCCCCTTGCTGCAAGCGGGATGGAGAGGTATCAGATCGCCGCGGCGGCGCCATCGCGCAAGCGACCGGCCCGCGATGCGATTGAAGCGCTGGATGAAAGGCACCACTCGAGGATGCGCATCGAGCCGAGCGAACCACAGCGCCGCAGCCGGAATCTGGGGAGAGTCCTGACGTATCCTGAACACGAGTTCGGCCGGCAGCTCAGGAACCAACGGTATGCGCAGCAGCAAGTGCTTTCCGGCAACGCGAAGGATGCCGATTTCCCTGAACTTGCCATCCGGATGGCAAGGGAGAACGTGCTGGCACAGCGCAACGGCTACGGGCAGGCACTGGTCTTTCTGCGCCCAGACTATGCCGGCGACAACCTGCACTTCCTGAACTGGTATTTGCAGAAACTGCAGGTCAGGAACAAGGTCAGGAACATACCGCCTGCGCGGGCCAACGACGTTCGCGAGGCGGTTGAACTGGCGGCGCACTATCTTGTGGACACCGACTGGTGCCGGGGCTCGCCGGCTGCAAGCTACGTGCATTTCGCCAACAAGCTTAGCAAGCATGCCGACAGCGAGATCTGCCGGCTAGCGCTGCGAAGCATCGCGACCGAACTGCTGAGGCCGGGCGCGCTGCACAGGCTGAACGGACGGCAAGCCGCCATGCTGTGCAATGCGCTGTCCAAGGCGCCGGAGCGCCCGGCGTGCTGCGATGCGGTGTCCGGTCTTGTCAGGCATCTTCGATCGCATGGTCTGATCCCGGGGCTGAACGCACAGGATATGTCAAATCTGCTCAATGCCCTGAGCAAGTGGTCGGACGATGGCAGGGTCAGGGAGAACGCACTGGAGCTGGCCAGGCGCGTTGCGGCAGACGCGCCGCTGCGCGAGTCGATGAATGCGCTGGGGTGGCCATCACGGTCAACGCTCTCTCGAAGTGGCCTGACGAAGCCGATGCGCGTCAGGCGGCGCTGCGGCTGGCCGAACGCGTGACATCGGACGCAAAGCTGCGCCAGCGGATGGACGGGCAGCATGTTGCCAACGCGCTCAATGCATTCTCAAAGTGGCCGGCGTCGCATCGGGTCAGCGAGGCGGTACGGTGCCTGGCCCGGCGCCTCACATCGGAACCCCAGCTGTGCCAGTCGATGGAGGCGTGGGCCGTGGCCACCGCGCTCAATGCGCTCTCGAAGTGGCCGGACCAGGCCAAGGCCCGCGACGCCGCGCTGCGGCTGGCCGAGCGCGTTAGCTCGGAACCCCAGCTGTGCCAGTCGATGGAGGCGAAACATGTGTCCAATGCCCTGAACGCGCTCTCGAAGTGGCCGGACAAGGAAGAGGCTCGTAAGGCGGCGCTGCGGCTGGCCGAGCGCGTTAGCTCGGAACCCCAGCTGTGCCAGTCGATGGAGGCGCAGGCAGTGGCCAACGCCCTGAACGCGTTTTCGAAGTGGCCGGACGCGGACGAGGCAAGCGCCGCGGCGCTGGCGCTTGCCGATCGTCTGACCTCGGAGGCTGAGGGCAATGCGCGGCTGCGCCAGTCGATGGATGCGCGGGAGGTGACCAACGCGCTCAATGCGCTTTCGAAGTGGCCGGACAAGGAAGAGGCTCGTAAGGCGGCGCTGCGGCTGGCCGAGCGCGTTAGCTCGGAACCCCAGCTGTGCCAGTCGATGGACGCGCAGGCAGTGGCCAACGCCCTGAACGCGTTTTCGAAGTGGCCGGACGCGGACGAGGCAAGCGCCGCGGCGCTGGCGCTTGCCGATCGTCTGACCTCGGAGGCTGAGGGCAATGCGCGGCTGCGCCAGTCGATGGATGCGCGGGAGGTGGCCACCGCGCTCAATGCGCTTTCGAAGTGGCCGGACAAGGAAGAGGCTCGTAAGGCGGCGCTGCGGCTGGCCGAGCGCGTTAGCTCGGAACCCCAGCTGTGCCAGTCGATGGAGGCGAAACATGTGGCCAACGCCCTGAACGCGCTCTCGAAGTGGCCGGACGCGGACGAGGCCCGCGACGCGGCGCTGGTACTGGCCGATCGTCTGATCTCGGAGGCTGAGGGCGATGCGCGGCTGCGCCAGTCGATGGGCGCGCAGGCCGTGGCCAGCACCCTCCACGCACTGTCCCGATGGCCGCAAGAAAGCGGCCTGCATGAAGCGGCGTGGTGTCTGGCGGCACGCCTGGGCTCGGCTCCGCTCGAGTGGAGCACGTTCGAATTCGGCCAGACCGGCCAGATTGCCAACGCGCTGGCGCGGCTCGGCCGGGACGAAGACGGGAACGCCGTTCTCGCACGCGATGTACTGATGGGGTAGCGGTGCACCTGGAGCTGTACCCGGAACGCTTCGACAGCGCCGAGGGCCGCCACGTGGGTATGCTGCTCAAGGCTTTCGCCCAGCTGCGGATGCACGACGCGCTGCGGCCGCTCGCAACGCCGGCGCTGGAGCGTGTCATGACGCTGTGTCAAGAAGGACGGCTGCGCGAAGAACCGCTGGAGAGTGTGGGCACCCTGTGCATGGGGCTGCTGCCGCTGGCGCGCAGCCCGCAGTTGCCGCGCCACCGGGTGCGCGCCCTGCAGACGTTCGACGCGCTGAAGCCAGTCGTAGAGCATAAGATCGACGCGTATCTGCGCCAAGCCCCGGGCGGGGCAGGCGCTCGTGCCGGGCTGCGCCTGAAGGAGGGTGACGAAGCATGCGGTACGCGCTGTCCGGCCCTGTCACTGTATCAGGTGCTCAAGGCATACAGCGTGGTGGCCCACCAGTGGAAGCCGCGCTACATCAGCGGCGAACGCGAGTCGGTGAAGACGCACCAGGAGACTCTGAAGCAGTGGGTGCGACAGACGCTGGACAGGACGCGCCCGCTCATCGAGACGGATCTGCAGGAAATGAGCTGGAACTTGATTGCGCAGATCGAGGCGGATGATGCGATCCTGGACGCGCTGGATCTGCGGCTGGCCAGCGCGGCGCATCTGGAGGCCCTCACGACGCGTTACCCTCCTCGCCGGTTCGATCTGGCAGCGCGCCACGAGAGCCTGCGCACAGTGGTGGGAAACGTCGTACCACCCGAACCGAGTGGGGGCGACACCACGCATGTCACGGTCGACTTGCGGGGACGGGAGCTGGAGCCCGCCGCGTCGTCCGACGGGGCGGAGCCTGCGTATTCGTTTTATTCACGCCTGACCGGTCAGCCGCTGGTCGAGGTGCGGCTGCCTGGGGAGTTAAGCGCCTTCATGCTCGCGCGCACGTTCCAGTACAAAGACGAGCCTTGGCGCTTCGACATGTTTGGCGGCAGCCGCCTGACACGGGGGCGGCGGAAGTCAGCCCGGGACATCGCCGCCGGCCGCAGCGCGTCTGCTTCGGTGCTGCCGGCAGTGCGGTATGCCGACAGTGCCCCAGGCAGCGCCTTCATGGAACTGGCGCAGAAGCTGGCGCCGCAGCGCGAGGACTGGTCGCGCATGCAACGCGCGCTCATGGAGATGGTGCCACCTGACCATGTGGTGGAGGGCACGTTGCGGCTGGGCTGGTTTGAGGACGTGGCCGGGCCGCAGCACCCCTTCAGGCTTCAAGGGCCACACCACGAGCGCATCGCGCTCTGTCCAAATGACGGCTGCGGGTTTCTGAGATGGGACGTGGCGATGCGCATTCCGGTGGTGCGCGAACATATCGAGGCATGGGAGGCAGTCAGGGAGGCACGGGGCGACGAGGCACAGCAAAAGCTGGTGGATGGGCAGCAGCCGGGATTTAACACGCTGCCACCGCAGGCCCTGATGCATTTCCCGCGGGATGAGGCGGCGCTTGACGAAGCGCGCGAGGTGATGCAGCGCAGGCTGAACGGGGTGGACCGGCACGCATCGCAGGCGGTGGACTGCCTGACGCTGTACCAACTGGCCGTCAGCGGCGGCTACCAGGGGCGGCGCATCCGCGCGGTCCCCTCGGCTGACGACAGGCTGTATCTGCCGACGATTCCGCTGCCGGGCTTTGCGCAGTTGCAGGGCGATGTGCTGGTGGGCAAACCGCCGTACGATAAGGAGAACCTGTTGCCCATTGCGGCCGCGCAGGTCGTTACGCCCGATCAGGAGGACGTGACGGCCCAGTTTCTGGACCAGTGCTTCGCCATCCAGTACAGCTATACGGGATTCGATGAGGATTCGGGCACGGGCGCCGACATGTTGCACAGCAAGGGCATGCTGATCATCCCGCCGCCGGGCTACTGGTCGCCGGATCCGGACCACCAGGGGCTGCACCTGGCCTGTTCGCGGGAGGACCTGAAGACGCTGTCGCGCTGGAAGAGCCGGCGCGAGCGCGACACGCTGCCGCAGCAGATGTTCAGCACGGGCAGCCTGCGGGTCAAGGACGTGCTGCTGCCTGGGCGGCTTGGGGCAATCCCGATTGCGGAGCTGCGCAAGCGGAGCATGGACACGGACGGGGACGATGCGTTCGTCTATGCGGGCTATCCGGCTCTCGTGGGCCACATCGGTCGCGTCATGCAGTCGCGCCAGGCGCGACGGGGCGAGGAGCGCTCGTTCAAGCCGCCCAAGACTGCGCATCCGGCCATCGATGAACGGGGCCGCTACCAGGCGGGACGGGCGCGCGAAATTATGGCCGAGCAGCGGGGGGGCGCGTTGCTGGGTAAAGCCGCCACGCTCGCCATGCGCTTTCTCGCGCAGCCCGATGAGCTGCGCGAGGCCATGGCGCGAAACATGATGTTCGGCACCTACGACGGCGTGGCGCGTGATTTGCGCAACGGACTGCGCAGGCGGCTGCAGGGGGACAAGGATGCACCAGCGCTGCAGCAGTTGCAGGTGCAGGCGCATGAGGCGATTGACCGAGCCCATGAGCCGCAAGCGTGCGAGGCGGCGAAACTGCTGTATGAGCTGTGTATGCAGCTGGGCAGGGACAGCGTCCAGGCACCGCAGCTTCCGTCCGCGCTGGCGCAGGGGTTCCCCGCACTTGCGAGCGCCTATGAGCAGGCAGACGACACGGCCGGGCGTGTGCACGCGGTGCTGGACAACTACCCGGTGTGCCGTCTGTCGCGTACGGCGTTCCCCGAGGGGCAGCCGGGGCTGGTGCCGGGCGAGCCGGAGCTGTCCATGCGCAACCTGTTTACGATAGCCATAAAGGTGGGCACCGACGCGCTGAAGTCGGACACGGGCACCGATCTCTTTACAAGCGTGATCGAGAGTTGCGAAATGGCTGAACGCCGGTATCCCGACCGTCTGCGTCGGGTACCGTACAGCAAGCCGACGTTGGCGGAAATACGGCACGGGCGCTTCGATCCACAGTGGGCAGACGCTGCGCTGCGGCAGATGCCAACGATGGCAGCGGGTGTCATGCAGGACGCCGTCCGGGCGCTGCAGCAGGCGGAGCTGCTCAGCGTACCGGCTACGCCGGCCGAACGGGCGCAGGAGGTTTCCCGGGAGGCGCTTGAGCAAGAGGCGCTGGCGCTCAATGAACGGGCCCGTTTGGCCGAGCCGGGGATCACGATGAGGCTGCAGGACATCGTGAACGGGTGCAGTGAGCCCGGACACGCGCGGGCGGGTCTGGCGGGCGAACAGAAGAACAGGCTGAAGTCGCCGCGCTCGCTGCAGGACAAGCTGGCCCGGCTGATTGGTGGAGTGCCGCCCCGGACCCTGGCCCAGGCCAGCGCGCTGGTCAACGATGCGCTGCGCTACAGTGTGGTGCTGCCCGCGGATACGTTTATGGGGGACTATCGCCAGATCATGGCGCAGCTCGCGAAGGCGCATACACTGATCCGGCGCACGAATCATTTCCTGCGGGGCCGCAGCCCTTTCCAGGCGGTGAGCGTCACGCTGAAGGAGCCAAACGGCATCGCATGGGAAATCCAGTTTCATACAGAGCAAACGTTCAGATGCAAGGAGAAGTACCACGACCTGTACAAGCAGGCGCAACGACGTGGATTCGATGGCGCCTCCGGCGACGAGATCTGGAAGTTGCTCGGGCCAGCGCGCGAGGCCTTCCGTGCATTACCCGTTCCTGCGGGGGTGGAAGATATCGTGGACTGGGAGCCGGAAACGGTATTGAAGGTGCAGCCGCGGCCCCAGGCGTCAGCCGCGCCGCGCGTGCCTGCCCCCCTTGCGCAACTGGCCCAGCAGATCAGAAGCCAGGCTGAACGTCTCGAGGGTGCGGTCTGGCCTGTGCTGCAGCAGGCGCTGGAGCACCACGGCGCGAAGTTGCGCGCGGACATGGACGGTGGCGGCTGGCGCAGGTTTATCTTTAAGAAGAAGAAAAGCATTGAAGAGAAGCTTGCCCGGATACAGCGCGAGCAGGGCCTGCAAACACCGCAGGAGGCCGCCAGGCGGGTACGCGATGGTCTGCGCTATGAGGTGATCCTCGGTGCAGAGAGATTTGCCATGGACGCTCGGAGGATCCTGACCAGTCTGCAAAGGGCCGGCATGACGGTCATGCGCGTGAACAACAGCTTTACCCGGGAGGGCACCGGCTATGCTGGCCTGAATGTGAACGTGCGCACCCGCGTTGAGGGCGAAGACGCCGACTGGGAAATCCAGTTCCACACCCGTGATAGCCTGAAGGCCAAGGAGAAGGGTCACCGGACCTACGAAAGGCTGCGCCAACTGTCGCCTGATGCGGTGCCGCGCGGGACGCTGGAGGAGGACCTGCGCGACGCGGCAGCCCGCGTGGCGCCCCCGCAGGGCATCGAGATGATCCTGTCCTTCGATCTCTATGCGGAACCATCCATTGCCGACGAGAGGCCTGGCGGCCCGATGAACCAGCCGTATCGCGGCGCAGCCGCGGATCAAGCACGCAGCTCCGACCTGGACACCGGGCAACCCTACGGGCCGCACGGTGCCACGCGGAGCGCGCCTGCCGTGACACACCCGGCCCCCGATCCTGGCCATGCTGTTCGCAGCAACTGGGGCCCCCCCCCCGCGCGCACCGGACGTGCTGAGCGGCCTGCACGACCCCCCCTGGCGGGTGCCTCGCCGGCTCAGGTGCCCGTTCCCCCATCCTTGGGCGAATTCAATTCGGGGCCCCTGCTCATCAGTCTTGAACAGTTTCTGGCGCAATCAAACGCTGAGATGGGGATCGCCAGCGGGCTGCAGAATAATTGCCTGCTAGACACAGCTCTTCAGCTCAGCCGCAACCTAAGGCGAGAGCCTGCGATGGCAACGGAGCAGACGAGCGAACTCCAGGCGCAGGCGCAGTGGTTGCGGGGCGAGCTATTTCGTAGGGGCCTGGCCGATAGGGATGGCGACATCGACATGTACGAGGCCGGGTGGGGGCTCGCGCGCAGCCTTGGCATACGCATCCAGGCCATTGCGGTCAATGCGAGCGGGCAGCTCACAGTGCATCCGGTTGTTGGTCAGCAAGGCCGACTTGTGCATATCCTTCATACACCCGGCCACTTTCAGCCATTGTGGCCGCGCCGCTAGTGTAGCGTTCTGTTCTTGATGGAACTTATATGAATTCGGCGTCTCCAATGCCCACACTGCGACACAGCGTGGAGAGAGTGAGTGCGAGTTGCCCCCGAGATCATGTTGACCGACGAGGAGCGAACCAATTTGACGAGGCTGGTTCGGTCGAAGCTCACGAGCGTGAGGCTGGCGCAGCGCGCGCGCATTGTGCTGCTGGCCGCCAACGGAATGCAGAACAAGGACATCGCCGAGCAGTTGGGAGTCGGACGCGTGCAGGTCTCGCGTTGGCGTGAGCGGTATGCGCAATCGGGGCTGGCCGGTATCGAACGCGACTTGCCGCGCGGTGCGCCGCCGGTGAAGGTGGACACGGCGCGGCTGGTGGAGCTGACCACTCAAACCAAGCCCGTTGCGGCCACGCACTGGAGCACGCGCAAGATGGCCGCCGAATTGGGCGTGAGCGCCAGCACCGTCATGCGCCATTGGCACGCCCACGGGTTGAAGCCGCACATCGTGCGCGGCTTCAAGGTGTCGCGCGATCCGAAGTTCGTCGAGAAGCTCGAAGACATCGTCGGCCTCTACATGTCGCCACCCGAGCACGCGCTGGTGCTGTGCTGCGATGAGAAGAGCCAGGTGCAGGCGCTGGATCGCACGCAGCCCGGCTTGCCGTTGAAGAAGGGGCGTGCGGCCACCATGACGCACGACTACAAGCGCAACGGCACGACCACGCTGTTTGCCGCGCTCAACGTGCTCGATGGCCAGGTCATCGCCCAGTGCCAGCAGCGCCACCGCCATACCGAGTGGCTGAAGTTCCTGCGCAAGATCGACCGCGAGACGCCCAAGGACAAAACGCTGCATCTGATCGCAGACAACTACGCCACCCACAAGCATCCTGCGGTGCAGGACTGGCTGGCCAAGCATCCGCGATTCAACATGCACTTCACGCCCACCTCCGCATCATGGCTGAACATGGTCGAGCGGTTCTTTCGTGACATCACAACCGAGCGACTTCGCCGCGGCGTATTCACCAGCGTGCCGGAACTGGTCGACGCCATCAACGAGTACATCGCTCACCACAACACCAACCCCAAGCCGTTCATCTGGACCAAGAGCGCTCGCGACATCCTACAGAAGGTCATTCTGTGCCAACCGCCGCTTACTCAGCAGTCGGAAATATAGGCGACAGAAGGAGCCTGGAAGAATGATCGAACGAGACACGGCTTTTGCCGGACATCCGCGAGCTGCGCCTCGATTCGCTCTTGCAGCTTTTCACCCTTTTGCAGGGGCCGCCTTGCCGCGCCAGTACGTTTGACATGACTCCACACCAATTCGTCCGGATTCAGATCCGGGGCGTAACCCGGCAGGAAATGAAGTGTGAGCTTGCCGCGCGTGGAGTCAACGTACTCGCGCACCAGCGCCTTCTTGTGCGCGGGCAGACTGTCGAGCACCAGATGCACCGGCTTCTTGCGATGCCGCATCATCTTCTTGAGCAATTCGACGAAAAACTCGGCGTTGAGCGCTCCCTTGTAGGTGCAAAACCAGAAGGCTCCCTTCGCATTGACCGCCGACGCCGCGCTGATCGACTGGCGCTGACCGGGGCGCTGCACCACAGGGGTCTGGCCACGTACACCCCAGGTCTTACCATGCACCGTGTCGGCGCGAAAGCCGGACTCGTCCCAGAAGAACTCTTCCGCGCCCTGCGCCTTAGCCTGACGGGCAATTGCTGGATAGGTGTCGTGCTGCCAGCGCTCGATCGCTTCGGGGTCGCGTTGGTAGGCCCGTTGCAATGGTTTCTGCGGCGTCAGCCCAAGTTTTGCCAGCAGTGCTCCCACCGCTGTCGTCCCCAGGCGCACACCAAACTTCTTCTCAATCAACTGCGCCACGATTGCGCGTGTCCACAACCCGAAATCAAGCCCGTACTGGCGCGGATCGCGCCCATTGACCCAGCGAAAAACCTGCCGCTCCTGGGCTGGCGTCAGCGTTGGGGGCCGGCCAGTGGCCGGCGTCGAGCGCAGCGCATTGATACCCACGCCCGGTTTAAGGGCAGCGTTTATCCATTTATAGATCGTGGTGCGATTGAATCCGTAGGAGGCAATCACGTCTGCCGGCCGCTCGCCTTCACGAACCCGCTCAATCGCCATGAGGCGAATCGCCTCCAGCGTCTGATGATCAAATGTCCGTCCGTCTCGCTTCATGCACGATCCGACCGATGCAGGGCCCATGAAGTTCCAACTTGTCGACTAACTTACCGACCCATGAGTAACGCCCATTTCGATCGAAGAATCTTGTTCAGCCGCCGCAACCTAGCGGCGCGGCCACAATGGCTGAAAGTGGCCGGGTGTATGAAGGATATGCACAAGCCGGCCTTGCTGACCAACAACCGGATGCACTGTGAGCTGCCCGCTCGCATTGACCGCAATGGCCTGGATGCGTATGCCAAGGCTGCGCGCGAGCCCCCACCCGGCCTCGTACATGTCGATGTCGCCATCCCTATCGGCCAGGCCCCTACGAAATAGCTCGCCCCGCAACCACTGCGCCTGCGCCTGGAGTTCGCTCGTCTGCTCCGTTGCCATCGCAGGCTCTCGCTTTAGGTTGCGGCTGAGCTGAAGAGCTGTGTCTAGGAGCTCGTCGGAGTTGAGGTGAAGCGCGATTCAAAACATCAGGTTCATGACTGGGTTCGCGGCCGGATTGCGGGCTCATCTCAGTCGTCAAAACGCGATGAAGGTATTTGAAAGTGGATGAGGAAGGCAATCGGGCGATTAGGCGGCACAAAGAGCCCGCTGATCGGCCCTACACACCCCGTAATACGTTCATCCGCTTGATGTTCCACGCGAGCGCGACCAGCGACCATTCCGCCGCGACGTTGGACAGCCCGCGCAGCGAGAACTGCCGGAATCCCATCACATGCTTGATGATGCCGAACACCGGTTCGACGGTGCTCTTGCGGAGCCCGTACAGTGCTCGCCCCGCCTTCGTCTTATGTCGGTGTGTCATCCTGACGACCGGATCGGTGCTCTCGGGCGGCGCCGGATCGTCGGCAAAGCGTTCCATCAGCGGCAGATGATGGGCGTCGCGCTGGATCGCGATCAGAGGGGTGATGTCCGCTGCCTCGCAGGTGACGACGTTGGCCGCACTGAAGTAGCCCGCATCCGCCAGCAACACCTCAGGCTGGCCCAATGGCTCGGGCAGCGCCCCCAGCACGTTGATCATCGGTGCGACCTGGCGCTTGTCGTTGCTTTGCTGGGTCACTGTCGTGCCCACGATCAACATCGTCTCGACATTCACCGCCGCCTGCGCGTTGTAGCCTTGCTCGAAGCCGCCGCTGGACACCGGCATGATGCGCGACTCTTCGTCCGTCAGGTTGATCTGGTCGCGTTCCTTGGCACCGCCTTGCGGCGGCTTCGGGTCCTTGCCCCGCGGCTTCTTGCCGTCTTTGCGCTGCGCCTCGCGACGCGCCACCTTGGCTTCATACTCCTGCTGCTCTTGCTCGAACCGTTCCTGCGCCCGCGCCTCGATCTTCGCCTTCGCTTCGGCCAACGCCTTCAGTCGCGCTTCGCGCCGTGCGATCTCCGCCGGTACATCCATCCCATCTGGCAGACTCTCTCGATCGGCGTTCTCGGCCATCGCTATCAACCGCTGCACTTCTTCATGCAACTGCGCTTCGATCCGGCCGATGTGCCCGTGCGACAGCGCGCGGTGCTTGCTCGCATTCGCCTTCACCTTGGTGCCATCCAGCGCAATCCGGCCCAGCTTGACCAGCTTCATCTCCTTCGCGATCAGCAGCACCTGCACGAACAGCTTCTCTAACTGGCTCGCAAACCGCTTGCGAAAGGTGGCCAGCGTGTCATGGTCCGGATGCGTGTTCGCCGCAACGTAGCGGAACGCCACCGAGTCATAGGTCGCTCTCTCAATCTTGCGGCTCGAAGACACTCCGGTCGCATACCCGTACACCAGCAAGCCCAGTAGCACCTCAGGGTGATGCGCCGCCATGCCGCGACCCGCGTACGCCCCGCTCAGCTCCGACAGGTCCATCTGCTCGATGACTTCCACCACGAACCGCGCCAGATGACCTTCGGGCAACCAGTCCTCCACTGACGGCGGCAACAGATAGTCGGTCTGACGATCAACGGGCACGAAGCGACTCACCTATGGACTCTCTCAGAAACTTGTTAATTTATTAACGCCCAACCCGTCCCGCCGGACGACCGGGGATCCCGAAAATCCGACAGTCTCCTAGCAGGCAATTATTCTGCAGCCCGCTGGCGATCCCCATCTCAGCGTTTGATTGCGCCAGAAACTGTTCAAGACTGATGAGCAGGGGCCCCGAATTGAATTCGCCCAAGGATGGGGGAACGGGCACCTGAGCCGGCGAGGCACCCGCCAGGGGGGGTCGTGCAGGCCGCTCAGCACGTCCGGTGCGCGCGGGGGGCGGGGGCCCCAGTTGCTGCGAACAGCATGGCCAGGATCGGGGGCCGGGTGTGTCACGGCAGGCGCGCTCCGCGTGGCACCGTGCGGCCCGTAGGGTTGCCCGGTGTCCAGGTCGGAGCTGCGTGCTTGATCCGCGGCTGCGCCGCGATACAGCTGGTTCATCGGGCCGCCAGGCCTCTCGTCGGCAATGGATGGTTCCGCATAGAGATCGAAGGACAGGATCATCTCGATGCCCTGCGGGGGCGCCACGCGGGCTGCCGCGTCGCGCAGGTCCTCCTCCAGCGTCCCGCGCGGCACCGCATCAGGCGACAGTTGGCGCAGCCTTTCGTAGGTCCGGTGACCCTTCTCCTTGGCCTTCAGGCTATCACGGGTGTGGAACTGGATTTCCCAGTCGGCGTCTTCGCCCTCAACGCGGGTGCGCACGTTCACATTCAGGCCAGCATAGCCGGTGCCCTCCCGGGTAAAGCTGTTGTTCACGCGCATGACCGTCATGCCGGCCCTTTGCAGACTGGTCAGGATCCTCCGAGCGTCCATGGCAAATCTCTCTGCACCGAGGATCACCTCATAGCGCAGACCATCGCGTACCCGCCTGGCGGCCTCCTGCGGTGTTTGCAGGCCCTGCTCGCGCTGTATCCGGGCAAGCTTCTCTTCAATGCTTTTCTTCTTCTTAAAGATAAACCTGCGCCAGCCGCCACCGTCCATGTCCGCGCGCAACTTCGCGCCGTGGTGCTCCAGCGCCTGCTGCAGCACAGGCCAGACCGCACCCTCGAGACGTTCAGCCTGGCTTCTGATCTGCTGGGCCAGTTGCGCAAGGGGGCAGGCACGCGCGGCGCGGCTGACGCCTGGGGCCGCGGCTGCACCTTCAATACCGTTTCCGGCTCCCAGTCCACGATATCTTCCACCCCCGCAGGAACGGGTAATGCACGGAAGGCCTCGCGCGCTGGCCCGAGCAACTTCCAGATCTCGTCGCCGGAGGCGCCATCGAATCCACGTCGTTGCGCCTGCTTGTACAGGTCGTGGTACTTCTCCTTGCATCTGAACGTTTGCTCTGTATGAAACTGGATTTCCCATGCGATGCCGTTTGGCTCCTTCAGCGTGACGCTCACCGCCTGGAAAGGGCTGCGGCCCCGCAGGAAATGATTCGTGCGCCGGATCAGTGTATGCGCCTTCGCGAGCTGCGCCATGATCTGGCGATAGTCCCCCATAAACGTATCCGCGGGCAGCACCACACTGTAGCGCAGCGCATCGTTGACCAGCGCGCTGGCCTGGGCCAGGGTCCGGGGCGGCACTCCACCAATCAGCCGGGCCAGCTTGTCCTGCAGCGAGCGCGGCGACTTCAGCCTGTTCTTCTGTTCGCCCGCCAGACCCGCCCGCGCGTGTCCGGGCTCACTGCACCCGTTCACGATGTCCTGCAGCCTCATCGTGATCCCCGGCTCGGCCAAACGGGCCCGTTCATTGAGCGCCAGCGCCTCTTGCTCAAGCGCCTCCCGGGAAACCTCCTGCGCCCGTTCGGCCGGCGTAGCCGGTACGCTGAGCAGCTCCGCCTGCTGCAGCGCCCGGACGGCGTCCTGCATGACACCCGCTGCCATCGTTGGCATCTGCCGCAGCGCAGCGTCTGCCCACTGTGGATCGAAGCGCCCGTGCCGTATTTCCGCCAACGTCGGCTTGCTGTACGGTACCCGACGCAGACGGTCGGGATACCGGCGTTCAGCCATTTCGCAACTCTCGATCACGCTTGTAAAGAGATCGGTGCCCGTGTCCGACTTCAGCGCGTCGGTGCCCACCTTTATGGCTATCGTAAACAGGTTGCGCATGGACAGCTCCGGCTCGCCCGGCACCAGCCCCGGCTGCCCCTCGGGGAACGCCGTACGCGACAGACGGCACACCGGGTAGTTGTCCAGCACCGCGTGCACACGCCCGGCCGTGTCGTCTGCCTGCTCATAGGCGCTCGCAAGTGCGGGGAACCCCTGCGCCAGCGCGGACGGAAGCTGCGGTGCCTGGACGCTGTCCCTGCCCAGCTGCATACACAGCTCATACAGCAGTTTCGCCGCCTCGCACGCTTGCGGCTCATGGGCTCGGTCAATCGCCTCATGCGCCTGCACCTGCAACTGCTGCAGCGCTGGTGCATCCTTGTCCCCCTGCAGCCGCCTGCGCAGTCCGTTGCGCAAATCACGCGCCACGCCGTCGTAGGTGCCGAACATCATGTTTCGCGCCATGGCCTCGCGCAGCTCATCGGGCTGCGCGAGAAAGCGCATGGCGAGCGTGGCGGCTTTACCCAGCAACGCGCCCCCCCGCTGCTCGGCCATAATTTCGCGCGCCCGTCCCGCCTGGTAGCGGCCCCGTTCATCGATGGCCGGATGCGCAGTCTTGGGCGGCTTGAACGAGCGCTCCTCGCCCCGTCGCGCCTGGCGCGACTGCATGACGCGACCGATGTGGCCCACGAGAGCCGGATAGCCCGCATAGACGAACGCATCGTCCCCGTCCGTGTCCATGCTCCGCTTGCGCAGCTCCGCAATCGGGATTGCCCCAAGCCGCCCAGGCAGCAGCACGTCCTTGACCCGCAGGCTGCCCGTGCTGAACATCTGCTGCGGCAGCGTGTCGCGCTCGCGCCGGCTCTTCCAGCGCGACAGCGTCTTCAGGTCCTCCCGCGAACAGGCCAGATGCAGCCCCTGGTGGTCCGGATCCGGCGACCAGTAGCCCGGCGGCGGGATGATCAGCATGCCCTTGCTGTGCAACATGTCGGCGCCCGTGCCCGAATCCTCATCGAATCCCGTATAGCTGTACTGGATGGCGAAGCACTGGTCCAGAAACTGGGCCGTCACGTCCTCCTGATCGGGCGTAACGACCTGCGCGGCCGCAATGGGCAACAGGTTCTCCTTATCGTACGGCGGTTTGCCCACCAGCACATCGCCCTGCAACTGCGCAAAGCCCGGCAGCGGAATCGTCGGCAGATACAGCCTGTCGTCAGCCGAGGGGACCGCGCGGATGCGCCGCCCCTGGTAGCCGCCGCTGACGGCCAGTTGGTACAGCGTCAGGCAGTCCACCGCCTGCGATGCGTGCCGGTCCACCCCGTTCAGCCTGCGCTGCATCACCTCGCGCGCTTCGTCAAGCGCCGCCTCATCCCGCGGGAAATGCATCAGGGCCTGCGGTGGCAGCGTGTTAAATCCCGGCTGCTGCCCATCCACCAGCTTTTGCTGTGCCTCGTCGCCCCGTGCCTCCCTGACTGCCTCCCATGCCTCGATATGTTCGCGCACCACCGGAATGCGCATCGCCACGTCCCATCTCAGAAACCCGCAGCCGTCATTTGGACAGAGCGCGATGCGCTCGTGGTGTGGCCCTTGAAGCCTGAAGGGGTGCTGCGGCCCGGGCACGTCCTCAAACCAGCCCAGCCGCAACGTGCCCTCCACCACATGGTCAGGTGGCACCATCTCCATGAGCGCGCGTTGCATGCGCGACCAGTCCTCGCGCTGCGGCGCCAGCTTCTGCGCCAGTTCCATGAAGGCGCTGCCTGGGGCACTGTCGGCATACCGCACTGCCGGCAGCACCGAAGCAGACGCGCTGCGGCCGGCGGCGATGTCCCGGGCTGACTTCCGCCGCCCCCGTGTCAGGCGGCTGCCGCCAAACATGTCGAAGCGCCAAGGCTCGTCTTTGTACTGGAACGTGCGCGCGAGCATGAAGGCGCTTAACTCCCCAGGCAGCCGCACCTCGACCAGCGGCTGACCGGTCAGGCGTGAATAAAACGAATACGCAGGCTCCGCCCCGTCGGACGACGCGGCGGGCTCCAGCTCCCGTCCCCGCAAGTCGACCGTGACATGCGTGGTGTCGCCCCCACTCGGTTCGGGTGGTACGACGTTTCCCACCGCTGTGCGCAGGCTCTCGTGGCGCGCTGCCAGATCGAACCGGCGAGGAGGGTAACGCGTCGTGAGGGCCTCCAGATGCGCCGCGCTGGCCAGCCGCAGATCCAGCGCGTCCAGGATCGCATCATCCGCCTCGATCTGCGCAATCAAGTTCCAGCTCTTTTCCTGCAGATCCGTCTCGATGAGCGGGCGCGTCCTGTCCAGCGTCTGTCGCACCCACTGCTTCAGAGTCTCCTGGTGCGTCTTCACCGACTCGCGTTCGCCGCTGATGTAGCGCGGCTTCCACTGGTGGGCCACCACGCTGTATGCCTTGAGCACCTGATACAGTGACAGGGCCGGACAGCGCGTACCGCATGCTTCGTCACCCTCCTTCAGGCGCAGCCCGGCACGAGCGCCTGCCCGCCCGGGGCTTGGCGCAGATACGCGTCGATCTTATGCTCTACGACTGGCTTCAGCGCGTCGAACGTCTGCAGGGCGCGCACCCGGTGGCGCTGCAACTGCGGGCTGCGCGCCAGCGGCAGCAGCCCCATGCACAGGGTGCCCACACTTTCCAGCGGTTCTTCGCGCAGCCGTCCTTCTTGACACAGCGTCATGACACGCTCCAGCGCCGGCGTTGCGAGCAGCCGCAGCGCGTCGTGCAGCCGCAGCTGGGCGAAAGCCTTGAGCAGCATACCCACATGGCGGCCCTCGGCGCTGTCGAAGCGTTCCGGGTACAGCTCCAGGTGCACCGCTACCCCCATCAGTACATCGCGTGCGAGAACGGCGTTCCCGTCTTCGTCCCGGCCGAGCCGCGCCAGCGCGTTGGCAATCTGGCCGGTCTGGCCGAATTCGAACGTGCTCCACTCGAGCGGAGCCGAGCCCAGGCGTGCCGCCAGACACCACGCCGCTTCATGCAGGCCGCTTTCTTGCGGCCATCGGGACAGTGCGTGGAGGGTGCTGGCCACGGCCTGCGCGCCCATCGACTGGCGCAGCCGCGCATCGCCCTCAGCCTCCGAGGTCAGACGATCGGCAAGCGCCAGCGCCCCGGCGCTGGCCTCGTCCGCGTCCGGCCACTTCGAAAACGCGTTCAGGGCGTTTGACACATGTTTCGCCTCCATCGACTGGCACAGCTGGGGTTCCGAGCTAACGCGCTCGGCCAGCCGCAGCGCGGCGTCTCGGGCCTTGTCTTCCTCCGGCCACTTCGAGAGCGCATTGAGCGCGTTGGCCACGGCCCGCGCCTCCATCGACTGGCACAGCTGGGGTTCCGAGCTAACGCGCTCGGCCAGCCGCAGCGCGGCGTCGCGGGCCTTGGCCTGGTCCGGCCACTTCGAGAGCGCGTTCAGGGCATTGGACACATGTTTCGCCTCCATCGACTGGCACAGCTGGGGTTCCGAGCTAACGCGCTCGGCCAGCCGCAGCGCGGCGTCGCGGGCCTTGGCCTGGTCCGGCCACTTCGAGAGCGCATTGAGCGCGGTGGTCACCTCCCGCGCATCCATCGACTCGCGCAGCCGCGCATCGCCCTCAGCCTCCGAGGTCAGACGATCGGCAAGCGCCAGCGCCGCGGCGCTTGCCTCGTCCGCGTCCGGCCACTTCGAAAACGCGTTCAGGGCGTTGGACACATGTTTCGCCTCCATCGACTGGCACAGCTGGGGTTCCGAGCTAACGCGCTCGGCCAGCCGCAGCGCGGCGTCGCGGGCCTTGGCCTGGTCCGGCCATTTCGAGAGCGCATTGAGCGCGTTGGCCACGTTCTGCCCGTCCATCGACTGGCACAGCTGGGGTTCCGAGCTAACGCGCTCGGCCAGCCGCAGCGCCGCCTTACGAGCCTCTTCCTTGTCCGGCCACTTCGAGAGCGCGTTCAGGGCATTCACATGTTTCGCCTCCATCGACTGGCACAGCTGGGGTTCCGAGCTAACGCGCTCGGCCAGCCGCAGCGCCGCCTTACGAGCCTCTTCCTTGTCCGGCCACTTCGAGAGCGCGTTCAGGGCATTGGACACATGTTTCGCCTCCATCGACTGGCACAGCTGGGGTTCCGATGTGAGGCGCCGGGCCAGGCACCGTACCGCCTCGCTGGCCCGATGCGACGCCGGCCACTTTGAGAATGCATTGAGCGCGTTGGCAACATGCTGCCCGTCCATCCGCTGGCGCAGCTTTGCGTCCGATGTCACGCGTTCGGCCAGCCGCAGCGCCGCCTGACGCGCATCGGCTTCGTCAGGCCACTTCGAGAGAGCGTTGACCGTGATGGCCACCCCCAGCGCATTCATCGACTCGCGCAGCGGCGCGTCTGCCGCAACGAGCCTGGCCAGCTCCAGTGCGTTCTCCCTGACCCTGCCATCGTCCGACCACTTGCTCAGGGCATTGAGCAGATTTGACATATCCTGTGCGTTCAGCGTCGGGATCAGACCATGCGATCGAAGATGCCTGACAAGACCGGACACCGCATCGCAGCACGCCGGGCGCTCCGGCGCCTTGGACAGCGCATTGCACAGCATGGCGGCTTGCCGTCCGTTCAGCCTGTGCAGCGCGCCCGGCCTCAGCAGTTCGGTCGCGATGCTTCGCAGCGCTAGCCGGCAGATCTCGCTGTCGGCATGCTTGCTAAGCTTGTTGGCGAAATGCACGTAGCTTGCAGCCGGCGCGCCCCGGCACCAGTCGGTGTCCACAAGATAGTGCGCCGCCAGTTCAACCGCCTCGCGAACGTCGTTGGCCCGCGCAGGCGGTATGTTCCTGACCTTGTTCCTGACCTTGTTCCTGACCTGCAGTTTCTGCAAATACAAGTCCAGGAAGTGCAGGTTGTCGCCGGCATAGTCTGGGCGCAGAAAGACCAGTGCCTGCCCGTAGCCGTTGCGCTGTGCCAGCACGTTCTCCCTTGCCAACCGGATGGCAAGTTCAGGGAAATCGGCATCCTTCGCGTTGCCGGAAAGCACTTGCTGCTGCGCATCCCGTTGGTTCCTGAGCTGCCGGCCGAACTCGTGTTCAGGATACGTCAGGACTCTCCCCAGATTCCGGCTGCGGCGCTGTGGTTCGCTCGGCTCGATGCGCATCCTCGAGTGGTGCCTTTCATCCAGCGCTTCAATCGCATCGCGGGCCGGTCGCTTGCGCGATGGCGCCGCCGCGGCGATCTGATACCTCTCCATCCCGCTTGCAGCAAGGGTTGACCGCAGCTGCTGGTCCGGCAGGTTGCGCGTGCTGGGCGGCCACGACGACTGGGCCCTGCGGGGTGCATCGTCCGCTGCTCGGTCTGACACAGGCCTCCCGCTACTCGGCAAAGCGCGCAACGGATGTCCGGCAGTATCCTCGTCCCCCTGTGGCCGTGAAGCGAATGCCCTTTGCCGTTGAGGTCCGGAATAAGGCTGCATCCTGCGCTGCTGGCGACGCGCTGCCAGGTCTTCCCGCCGCGGCAACGTGTCAAGGACCGTGTCTGTCCTCCGGGACGCAGGTTCGGGCCGCGAAGTCGGGGACTGTCCGGGTGCAGCCTCGTCAATCTTCTGATCGCCACCAGCGTCCGGACTCGCCGGGCTGCCAATTCTCATAGCTATGCCCCTTCTCCAGTAGTTACCTCGCAGGCCGTTGTAATAGCTTCCGCCGTTGTCATCGGATCGGGCGGGTAGACCGTTGAAACAAGCGGCTATGTCGGGATAGTGGAATCAGGACGAGTAAGCTCCTGCTCAACAGCCATTACGGGGGGACAATCCGGACTCTTGAGGAAACAAGACGAGCGCATCTCATGCTGGCGGTGTCGATCAAGAGCGGAGATGGACAAGCACAGCTGGGATATCGCATTGGAGTGTTTGGCATCTTGCCAGCGTCATACTGAGGGCGTCGCGACGACGCTGCAAGATGCCATCGGTGGACGTCGTTTTGGCACGCAGGCAAGAAGGTGTCCTGATTCTCGATAACCTGAGGGTGAATCACAGCAAGCCGTCACCTCGCGTGCACCGGCTCGCACCGAACTGCAACTTCAAGGCTTTATCGTGGGTCTGCACAGTGTTCAGAGACAGCCGAGCGTATTCGATGTTACTTTCAGCATCATTCGGTGAAAAATTCGACCGCTTTACCAGTGCCTCGACGGCGCTGTACAGGCACTTCTCTTGTCGTGTTATGTTGCAACAACTCAGCAAGGCGTGCGCTTGCTCTGCCGTGCCCGGGGTCTGGCAGGGTCGCCAGTATAGGGCATTTGATTACACACATCTCAGTCGTCAAGTTCACGGGCATACCGGAGACCGGCGGCGAAATCCACCACTCGCTGCAGGCCTTGCCAGATGGTCTTGACTCCGGGTTCGCCGTCGCCTTTGCGCGCCAGGAAGCCGCCGAGCATAGCGACCAAGCGCACGACCTCATTCAGACGCGGTGACGTCTTCGGCGGCTTCTTCTTGTTGAGAATGAATGCCGCGCGCCATTCATCGCGCTCGAACAACAGCCCTGCATCCAGGTCCGGGCAAGTTCGGCCCAGTCGCATCAACCGAGCGATGCGCCATGCCACCACCATGAACAGCGCCAAGGCACGCTCAAGCCGTGCCATCGATGCGAGTTGCAATGCCTCGACCCGACAGCCGTCTCAACGTCCGACTCATACCCATCGGAACCATAGTCGCTTGAAGCTCGCGCTCCACCACGCTTAGAAATGCAGCCGCCCATGACAATTGAATACCAGTAGTGAATTTCCTCGACTGTACGGACCTACAGCGTCAACGTCGCTCGATCACCGCGAAAAAATGTGCGCTGACGCGAAACGGATCAATGCCGTTTCATGCGGGAATGCGACGGTTCGGGAGCTAAAGTCGAAAGTGGTGTACGGGCGGGGAATTTGAGGCGCGGAGTAGAGGGCGGTGGAGCTTTCCGCTGAGAATCTGATTGTCGAGATCGGAAACCAGCACACAAGAAAACTCCACCATGAGCAAGGATAAATGTAAAGAAGCAGTCGGTCTATCGGAAATCGGGCTTGGGCTCGAGGAGCTGATCAGGCGCGGGGCCCGGCGGGTCATCCAGGAGGCGATTGAAGTGGAGCTGGCAGAGCTGCTTGAGCAGTTCAGTAACGTCAAGACCTTGAGCGGCCAGCGCGCCGTGGTTCGCAATGGCTACCTCCCGGAGCGAGAGGTGCTGACGGGTGCCGGACCGATTGCCGTGAAGGTGCCCAAGGTGCGCGACCGGTCCGGGTCTGGCGTGAAGTTCAACTCGGCGATCGTGCCGCCATATGTGAGGAAGTCACCACGGGTGAGTGCGGCGCTGCCCTGGCTGTATCTGAAGGGAATCTCGACAGGCGACATGAGCGAGGCGCTGTCGGTGCTGCTGGGCGAAGATGCCAAAGGGCTATCGGCCAACGTGGTGAGCCGATTGAAGGCGCAGTGGGCAGACGAGCATGCACGCTGGAATCAGCGTGATCTGTCGGCGGCGCGCTATGTGTATTGGTGGGTGGACGGCATCCACACGGGTCTGCGCAGCGAGGGCTCGGACGGGCAATGCCTGCTGGTGATCATCGGCGTCACGCCCGACGGCAGGAAGGAGCGCGTGGCGATCGGTGACGGCTATCGGGAATCGAAGGCATCGTGGGCGGAAGTACTGTTGGATCTGAAATCCCGCGGCCTGCAGGCTGGCCCGCTGGCGGCGGTCGGCGATGGCGCCATGGGATTCTGGGCTGCCCTGGAGGAGGTGTTCCCAGCCACGCGCGCCCAGCGTTGCTGGTTCCACAAGATGGGCAATGTCCTGAACGCCTTGCCAAAATCCCAGCACGGCCGCGCCAAGGCAGATCTGCAGGCGATTTGGATGGCGGCCACCCGCGCAGATGCCTTTGCTGCCTTCGATCGCTTTGTGACGATCTACGGTGCCAAGTACCCCAAGGCCGCCGGCGTGCTCACCAAAGATCGAGACACCCTGTTGACGTTCTACGACTTCCCGGCCGAGCACTGGCAGCACATTCGCACGACGAACGCGATTGAGTCGACCTTCGCGACTGTGCGTCACCGCACGACGCGCACGCGAAATTGTGTGTCACGAGCGACCTTCCTTGGCTTGGCCTTCAAGCTGATCGAGGAAGCCGAGAAAACCTGGCGCCGCATCAACGGTGCCGAACATATCGAACTGCTCCTGAAGGGCATCCCCTTCAAGGCATCTCCTTATACAGAAGTCATGATTCTTCCCTCAGCGCTTGAATGGTGAGCGCGGCGTCCATGGTTCGCTGCATGCCGGTCCAGATTGTCTTGGCGCCGGGCTCGCCATCACTCTTGCGCCCAAGGAACCCACCCAGGGAAGCCACCAACCGAATCATCTGATTGAGTGTGACTGGCGTTTTCGGGCGAGCTTTCTTCGCGAGCACATATGCCCCCCGAATCTCGTCGGCGTCGAAGAACAGGGACGCATCCAGCGTCCGGGCAGGTTCTGCCCAACCGCATCAGGCGGGCAATGCGCCACGCCACCACCATATACAACGCCAGGGCCCGCTCCACACGATCCATGTGCGAGAGCTGCAGCGCTTCGACCTTGCAGCTGGTCTTCAGGACATGGAAAAACATCTGTCGGGTAAAGGACTGGCGCGGTGCTCGGTGAACCCGGTCCGTTTCCAGCCCCTCCCCATAAGAACTGATCGTGAGGTTTTCCCTCAAGCAGCTCACCCAGTGAGATTCATCGCAAGGGTTATGTGTCCTGTCGGTATGGCAGCCGCTTTCACGCGAACTTCTCCGCGCCAGATAACGGGCGCGTTTTCCACTCCCAGTACAAGCCTAGGACTCCGTAGAGGTACTCGTTACTCCACCGTCGCCACCCAACGCTCCTCTTCTTGCGTCGCTTGCGCCTCGTTAGCAGAGTTCGGACTTTCATTTCCAGATAGTCGCGCACCTCACTGAAGGCGCGACTAGCGTTGCCGACCCGAAAGTAGTTGACCCATCCCGCCACCGCAGCATTGAGTTTCGCGATCAGTTTCACGGCAGGGGTCGAGCCTCCATGCCGGATGATGTCGCGGATCCTCGCCTTGATGGCTTGGCGAGCCTTCTTCTTGGGGGTCATCCGGAGGAAGTAGCCGTTCCCCTCTCGTTTTCGCACGCGACGCAGGTCGAACCCCAAGAACCCAAAGGCGTCCTCCTTCAATGTATCCACCACAACGGTCTTCTCGGTGTTCAGCTCGACGCCTAGCGGCACAAGCTGTTCCCGCAAACGCTGCAGGGCACGTTCAGCCCAGCCGCGTTTGGTGTGGTGGCCACTAACGGTGATGACGATGTCGTCAGCAAACCTGTGGTAGTTCACTGCCTCGTAAGGGCCCTGTGCCGTCTTACGGCGAATCTCGTCGAACATCCAGTCGATCTCATTCAAGTAGATGTTCGCGGCGAGTGGGCTGAATGGGCCACCTTGCGGCACCCCAACTTTGCCCGCTGCTTTGATAACCTGCTTGACCAAGTGCATGACCTGGGGATCCTGAATGCGCTTCGCGATCTTGCCCAACAGGGTCGAATGTTGGATTGTGTCAAAGGAAACCACCACAGACTACCCCTCTCCACCACGTTCCTGAATCTGTTGTCATCACACGATCCGGCCACCCGTTCGAGGGCCGGCGCCTCCAGGTCATCAGCCGACGGCAACGGGCCGGCCGATTGCACCTTCTGCTGACACTCCCCGACCAATCACGCGGACTCATTCCCGCCGACTGGACCGATTTCGCCGCCGGCTCCGGCAGCGTTCCGGCAAGTACTCCCGCTCTAGCATCTGACACGCTGGGCTCGATTGCCGACCTGCTCCACGCTCGCCTCATCATTGACGCTTTGCTGCGCCAGACGGAACAGGAGAGCAATGATGCAACTGAACCTACCCCTCGCGGATCTGCCGTCCGGCGACGACAGCCTGTGGGAACAACTCGATCCAGCGACACAAGACGCGGTAATCAACGGTCTCGCCCAGGCGATCGCGAAGCTCGTGACCCACAACAACCCGATGCCACGGGAGAGCAATGATGACTGACACCGCCAACAAGATCGGCCCCAGCCATTTGCAACGCACCGCCTTCGTCTACATCCGCCAGTCCAGTGCCAGCCAGGTCGAGCACAATCGCGAATCGACGCAGCGTCAGTACGCGCTCGCTCAACGGGCCACCGCCCTCGGTTGGACCGCGCAGCAGGTCAGCGTGATCGACGAGGATCTGGGCCTCTCGGGCGCCAGCGCCGCGAACCGTGGCGGGTTCGCCCGCATGACCGCCGAAGTCGCGCTCGGGCACGCGGGCATCATTCTCGGACTGGAGGTCTCTCGCCTGGCGCGCAATAATTCCGACTGGTACCGCCTGCTGGACCTGTGCAGCATGACCGATACGCTCATCGGCGATGCTGACGGCGTGTATAACCCGGCGCTGTTCAACGACCGTCTGTTGCTCGGCCTGAAGGGCACCATGAGTGAGGCCGAACTGCACATCCTGCGCGCGCGTCTGGACGGCGGCATCCGCAACAAGGCGGCCCGGGGCGAGTTGCGCCGCGGCCTGCCAATTGGGCTGGTGTGGGGTGAGGCAGAGGGCGAAGTCAGACTGCATCCGGACGAAGCCGTTGTCGGTGCGCTGCGCGCCGTGTTCGAACGTTTTAGCGAATTCGGCTCTGCTCGCCGCGTCTGGCTGTGGTTCCGCGCCGAGAATCTGTCGTTCCCGCTGCAGCTCAATCACACCACGCAGATCCGTTGGGTCGCCCCGACCTATACCGCCATCTACAATGTCCTCACCAATCCGGTTTATGCTGGCGCCTACTGCTATGGCAAGACCCGGCAGGAGCGCTACGTCGATGAACATGGTGTGCTCAAGACCCGATTGCGTCGGCTGCCCCAGTCGCAATGGGCCGTGCTCATCCGGGACCACCACGAAGGATATCTCGATTGGATGACCTATGAAGCCAATCAAATGCGCCTGGGGGCCAATACCAAGCCCCGGCCTCATCAGGCCGGAGGCGCCGTGAGAGAGGGGGCCGCCTTGCTGCAAGGCCTGGCCTGCTGTGGTCACTGCGGTCGGCGACTCAAGACGCACTACCGCGGAACCAATCAGACGCCCGGGTACCATTGCTCCAACAAAGGCATCGAGAATGGCCGCGGCGTCTTCTGCCTCAATGTCGGGGGCCTGCAAATCGATGCCGCCGTTGCGCAGGCCTTCTTGCAAGCCGTGGAGCCCGCCGGCATCGCAGCAGCCGTGCGTGCGGCCGAACGCCTCGAGGCCGATCACGACGCGGCGCTTGCACAGTGGCGACTGAATGTTGAACGTGCCCACTACGAGGCACAGCGCGCCGAACGGCGGTACCACGCCGTCGACCCCGAGAACCGCTTGGTGGCACGCGGTCTCGAAACGCAGTGGGAGCAGCAGTTGCGTGAACTCGAACAGGCTCAGGCAGAACTTGCTCGGCGTGAACAGCTTCGTCCATGCACGCTGAGCACTGAACAGCGCAAGAGTCTGCTTGCTATCGGTAAAGACCTCAAACGGTTGTGGGACGCGCCGACCCTCACACTGCGCGACAGGAAGCAATTGCTGCGCACGCTGCTCGAGGAAGTGAGTATTACCGTCCATCGCGAACAATATCGGGCGCATCTGAAGCTGCGTTGGCGCGGCGGCAAGCTCACCGATTGCGAGGTCGCCTTGCCACGCTCACGACCCGCGACCATTCGCACCGACGAAGACACGATTGCTCTGGTCCGCCGTCTGGCCGAGCACTATCCCGATGCCACCATCGCCGGCATCCTCAACACCCAGGGCCGGGTAACTGCGCGCGGTTTGCGCTTCAACCAGAGCCTCGTCGGAAACTTACGGCGGCACTGGCAAATCCCTTGTTTCGAACGCCCCACCGAACTCCCGGACGGCGAGTTGCTCAGCATCCGCCAAGCCGCTCGCGTGTTGGGTACCGCGCCGTCAACGCTGCACCGCTGGGTCAACGACGGCTTTATCGCCGGCGAACAGACCACGCCCGGTGCGCCCTGGCGCATCCGCATCACCGATGCGCTGCGACAACAATTCGTCGCGCACAGCCCAGATGGCTACGTCGTCATGCAGGAAGCAACCAAGCTGCTCGGCGTGTCCCGCCAAACTGTGTTGCAGCGTGTAAAGCGCGGCGAACTCGATGCCGTCCTGGTCTGCCAGGGACGGCGCAAAGGCTTACGCATCAAGGCAGTCAGCGAACAACCTGACCTCTTCGAGCACGCTTCATGAACCAAAGGGCATTGCTATGTATGATCCAAGTAGCGCGACAGATCCACATCAACCACCGTCGACATGCGCCGCAGCACACTGCGTCTGACTTCCGCCAGCGCGCGGTGTGGGGACCGCTTTGGTCTAAACCCGTAGGAGTTCGGGCAGAAGTCCGCCTCGAATACCGCTTCGAGGATTAGTTTCAGCGCACCCTGCACCACGCGGTCGCGGATGCAAGGAACCTGGAGAACGCGGACTTTGCCGTTACTTTTCGGGATCTCTACCTTGCGGTTCGGCTTGGGTTCATACCTGCCTGTCTTGAGGTCTGCCTGAATCTCCGCAAGAAAGACAGTGCGTCCGGATGCCTCGATGTCATTAAAGCTCAGACCATCGATTCCCGGTGCACCGCCGTTCCTCTTGGCGATACGGTAGGCCTCGTCTAGGGTTTCACTCTTCGCAATATGCACGAAGAGCCCCCAAAAGCGATGGGTCTTGTCAGACTTCGCCTTGCGATATATCCGCCTTCTCAGTTCCTGCAGACTACTGGATGCCTTTGTCATTTCATCCCTGCCTCACCTTGTTGAACGGAGTACTCACCGGTCCGGGCCCTTCCCTCCGGGCGCGTTTTGCTGCACGCCCATCGACAGTACTACGACCCGATCCGTCACCCTTGCACCTATGCCCGCATTTCCCACTCGCGGTTATAACGGACATCTCCTCGACGGGCTTTCTCCGCCGGGTGCCGAGGGCTTCTCCAGTTTCCACGTTATCCTTCACACCATGTCGCCGCTGATACCCCGCCGGTGAGAGTTGCCGCATCGGACTCGTTTCGGACAACTCTTGCTGCTTTCGCGCGTTATCGACCGTCTCAGCCACCGGGTTTTCGTGTGACGAGGCTACATCTGCGTTCACTGCACGTTGCAACCTGGTGCGTTGCATACACTCCTTTCTGAGCATACTGTCGGAGGGCTCCGTCATCTTGCTTTCGCGCCATGACGCCTCCCAAGCTACGAGGCTTGAGTCTTTTGCCTCGGTCGGACTTACACCGACTGGATAACGTGTCCTTATCTGGACACACCTATCTCCCACCGCGCACGGTACCAGTCGATCAACTGCACAGCGGCTTCGAAATCGCCGACTTCGCGATTGCTCAGCAACCGCCATTCGATCGGCTTGACGCCCGGTGGCGGTGCCAACTCTCGCGCAACGATGCAGGTGGCACTCACCACACCCCGCGCGGCATCGGATAGCTCAACCCGCTGCGCCCATATCCGCTGCCGAACCTCTCGCGCCTTCTGGCCTTGCCGCGCAGCCTGCGTGAAACGGATCTCGCCCAAGGGCTCGCCCGCCGTGACCTGATGCCACAACCGCTCGCCATCGGGCAACGCGCGATTGTGTTGCGAGCGGATCAGCCAGTCTGCGGGATGACCCAGATCGCGCGCCTTCACCATCAACGCCAGGATATCGGCTTCGCGGTCAGCGACTACACCAGCCGCGTCGCCGGCATCGCCAACGCCTGCTCGGCAACGCGCTCATAGCCTTCTATCCAGCGCGTACTTTCCTTGAGGCCGGCGCGCTTGCCATCAGCCCCTTTCGGCTCACGCGCCCACATCCAAGCATCCAGCACACCCAAGGGCTCGCGCGCCGGCGTCACTGCGTACGTGGGGTGGAGATACATGCCGCGCTGCGCTTCATACGACAACGGCCCCAAGCCGGCGGTTGCCTTGCCATCGAAGTCCAGCTCCGTCGTGTCCTGAATGCACAGCACCACCTCGCAAGCCCGCATCCGCTCGGCCGCGCACTGCCAGTGCGGCGTCAGGATGTCGTGCCATTCCAGCCGATCCTGGGACAGAAAGCGATAGGCAGCGGCCGTTTCTGCCCAGCCCCCACAAGCGCTCGGGATGCTCGCCGATGGATTCTTTGCCAGGCTCTCGGCCAACAGCACCGCGCGCCTGTTGAGGCGCCGATCGCCCAAATCAATGTCCCTGAACTCCGCCTCTGCCCAACTCGCTGCCACCACTTGTTTGCCTCACCCGCCGATTCGAAACCGCGAGTAAACGCCTTCTTCGCTCGATTTACAACCCCGTTGTCACAACTTGTGTGTAATGCAATGGGTTTAGGGTGGATGCTCGGTGTTGCGCTCCCAGCGTCCTCGCACCGATTACACACACTGCCGTTCCATCGTCCTCCGTGGAAATCGTTCCACGGACCAGCGGCCGTAGACCCCGACTAAGGAGGCCGCTGATGCTAAGTCCGCATGAAATCGCCGCGCTGCAGCTGCTTGGCGATGCGCAGGAGATCGATGACCTCGAACCCGAGCAACTGGACAGATTGCTGGTCCACAAGCTGTTCACGATGGAGCATGGCCATGCTACCGGTAATGCCTACCCTCGCCTGACGAGTCAGGGGCATTCCATGCTCGCAGCCATGCGCCGTATTCGGTAAGGTGGCTCGTGCGATCGGGCGGCGCGAGATCTTCGGCGCCGACTGTTGACGCACGCGCGTTGCGCAAACATCATTGGGGACCCAAAGCGCCCAAGAAGAACGCCTATGTTGCAGGCTGCGTGGCAAGGCGACATGTCTCTACCGCACGTGTCATCAAGGCCGGACGTGTGTTGAGCGCCAGGAGTGGGTTAAAGAGCGAAACTGGTGGGCCGGGTGGGATTCGAACCCACGGTGGGATATCTCCGGCGGATTATGAGTCCGCTGCCTGCAACCAACACGGCGTCCGGCCCGATAGTTCAGCGCGACATATTACCCTGAATATGGCCTCTTCGCACAGTTTGCACGCACCGTTTCTTGCATTAGCGTTGCGAGCCAGCTGTGGTCATCTCGTTTTACAGAAATCATGCGCCTTCGTTGCGTAAAGCCTGAATTGTGGCTGCAGCATCCATGGTTCGCTGCAAGCCGATCCAGAGCGTCTTTGCGCCGGGTTCGCCGTCGCTCTTGCGGCCCAAGAAGCCAACCAGTGATGCAATCAGGCGAATTATTTGATTGAAAGTGGGTGGCTTTTGGAGGGCGCGGCTTCTTCGCCAGCAGATAGGCACCCGTATCTCGTCGGCATCAAAGAACAACGACGCGTCTAGTTCGGGACAGGTTCTGCCCAGGCGCATCAGTCGCGCAATACGCCACGAGACCACCATGTACAACACCAGCGCACGTTCGACTCGGTCCATGTGCGAGAGCTGTAACGCTTCCACCTTGCAGGCGTTTTTCAGCACATGGAAGAAGTTCTCGATCTCCCATCTGGCCTCGATACCAATCGATTTCTCAACAGTCGTGCAACGACGCCTTTTTCAAGCTTGTCGTTTGTGGTGTCGCCAAGACCAGCGGCGAAGTCGTCCCGGCTCTCCAGATCGGCATGACGGGCACCGTAGCGTGAGAGCGTCAGAATTTTTCGCGAAGGGACAGTAGCCGCGAATTAGTGACTTGGGAAGTCATTGATCGGCAAGGAAAATCCAAACTAAAACACAAGAATCTCTATGCACTAAGAGGACGTCTACCCTATAAAAAATCAGGAAATTTTGGAACGCTTTCCGCTGGTCTCCCATCCTCCGACATCCGCCCGCAACATGGATGGTGCAAGCTCGGCTGCCCCCCGAAATCCTCGAGGTAGAAATCCCACGCACCTCTGGCGTCCGGCGCCCACAACGCAAATAAACGTATGGCGACACTGCCCCCCATGCACGTCATGGACCTGCTGCTCGACGCGATCTGCGTCGTCGACCGCGAGGGCCGTTTTCTGTCCATCACAGGGGCTTCCGAAAGCATCTTTGGCTAAGTCGGCCCCGAATGGCGTTGTTGCATAAATCCGGGGTCGGATGGGCTGACGTTTACGCACAACGACTGGAGCGCTGGCTCTGTTAACTTCTGACGAAGCGGCGTAGTGTCTTGGACTTTTTCCGGGACGATGCGCAAGGACAACCGACAGCAAGCCGAGCCCAAGGGGGTCTACCGCGTCAAGAACTGGGCGCAGTACAACAAGGGGCTGATAGCCCGAGGAGACGTGACGATGTGGGTCGAAGAGAGCTTGCTCGTGCCACCGGCTAAAGCCCAGTCGCCCAAGCGTGGCCACCCGCTCGTCTATACGGATGCGCTGATCCAGGGTCTGCTCAGTCTCAAGCAGGTGTTCCACCTGCCGCTGCGCGCGCTGCAAGGCTTCGCGCAGAGCTTGCGCACCCTGGCTTTCCCAACGTTGCCAGTGCCGAACTACACGACATTGAGCCGCCGCGCGCAGAATCTGAACGTCGTGCTGCCCGCCTCGCGTAGCGGCGAGCCGCTGCATCTGGTGATCGACAGCACTGGGCTGAAGCTTTACGGCGAAGGCGAGTGGAAGGTTCGCAAGCACGGTTGGTCCAAGCGCCGGACTTGGCGCAAGGTCCATCTCGCCATGGACGCGAACACCGGCCAAATCTGTGCTGCACTGATGACCCACCAGGACGTTGGCGATGGCGAAGTGTTGGCCGACCTGCTCGATCAGATCCCGGTTGATACACCGATCGATACCATCGGAGGTGATGGCGCTTACGACAGCAAGCCGTGCCACGCGGAGATTGCTGCGCGAGGTGCACAGCCCTCGATTCCACCACGCGATGGAGCGAAGCCTTGGTCCGAAAGTACGCCGGGCGCAGCCTGGCGTAACGAGGCCATCGATGTCATCGAGAAGAGCAGTCGACGCGATTGGAAAGCCGCCAGCGGCTATCACCGGCGCTCGCTGGCCGAGACCCTGATGTACCGCCTCAAGACGCTGACGGGACACAGTCTGTGGGCACGCGAAATCGGGTCGCAGGCCACCGAAGTGGCTATCCGTGCGGGCGTGCTCAACCGCATGGTCGCGCTCGCTCGCCCGCAATCCGTCCGTATCGCCTGAGTTCAGCGTCACCGAGGAGCCCCCTGTTTTCAATCTCGATTTATGCAACAACGCCGCCCCGAATTCACAATTAGGCTCTTCACAGCATAAAGTGCGACTCGCGGCCATTTCTTAAACAAGATGCGAAGAGGACGTGCCTGGACGCATGCCTCCCGTGTCGAGCCGTCCCACTTGCGTTCAGGGCCAGATCGCATTCAGAAGCTGCGCCAGCCGAGCACCAGCCTTCAGCAGTTGCGCGCGCTGCACGGTTTCCCGCGTTGCCGTGTAGCCAGCTGGCGGGGCGATGTCCCAGTGCTTCTGGCCGTCCTCTGCACTGTAGGTGGCGCCAGCAAAGGCAGGTCCGGCACTGATCAATGTATCCGTTGCCCACTGTGCTGGCCACGATATGAGGTCGCCCGCGGACGCTGGGATCGCCCGTGCCTCGTCGACGCCCGAGATGCCAAGCGCTCCGGACTTCAATGCGGCTGGCACGGTGTCCCATTCATGATGCAGGTTTTTTCTGCCATCTTGAATTGAGTTGCCGCCAATCGTTCGTGTTGTTGGATTGAAGCCGACCCGATCGGGATCGACAACCTGTCCTTGTGCATCGAGATAGACGGAAGCCACGTGGAGCGGCTGATGAATATCTCCGACATAGTGTGTCAGCACAAGCAAGGCTTCCCGTTTGTTAGCAAACTGCATCGGTGCCGGCGATGTCGATCCCTGAAGCACCAGAATCGCTGCCCTGATGGCAGCGACGACATCATGATCGCTGGTGCCAGTCAAGCCTTGCGTGTACTGATCTCGCTGCAGGGTGACGTCGGTATAGTGGTATTGCTTGTGACACACCTCCTCTCCCTGGCCGGGATGGCAATCGACCCAGTTTCGCCTGACGAAAGCGACCATTTCGCGTTTGCCCTGCTCTGTTTCGAACGGCTGGCACTCCGGGTATTGTCCCGCTCGCTGATAGGCGAAGGTGCCAATCTGTTTGTTGTAGTTAACGCCCTTCGCGCAATCGGCCCAGACTGCGGCCTGCTCCAGGCTCATACCGAGGATGTCCTGGACCTTGGCCTCCGCGTTAGTTCCCGCGATGAGCGCCGCGCCGAGCTTCCCGACCGTCTCGTGCCCGTCCGCGGACCACGCGTGGACCTGTGCAGCCGTGATAGTCAGTCCAAACGCCAGTACGCCAACCTGCAGGCAACGGTAGTTATGCATGGAAGCCTCCCATCGCGAAAGTTATCGACCAAATGCCTCGTTTGCCAGATCGTCTATTCTTTGCGGAGTCCGAGATCGCCTGCCAGTGACGAAACCAACTCCTCAGGGCTGGATGCATAATGGATGAAGTCCAGCTGTTCGCGCGCCACGACCCGCTCCGAAACCAGATAGTCGAGTCGACGTTCTAGGCTGCGCCAGGCAGATCGCTCCCCAAACAGATAGATCGGGATCTGGAGGAGTTGCCTGCTCTTTCTCATCTCGAGAACCTGGAATATTTCCCATTCGGTACCGGTTCCGCCCGGAGCGAAGACGATCGCGGCGGAATGGCGGATCATGGCGGCTTCGCGCTCAGCAATGCTTGTAAAGATCAGCCCGGTTGTAACGTAAGAGTTCAGCGCCGTCCTGGGATCTCCGGCGTAAGGATGGTCTATGGGAGCCGTCGACGTCAGTTTGTCGTAGTAGGTTGTATACCCAACGCTCACACCACCCGCTTCAAATGCGCCGCGGTTTGCAGCTTCCATTAGTCCACCACCCGCCCCAGCCAGAATCGGGAAATGCGTTCCGTACTGTTTGGTCCAGCTTGATGAGAACGCCCTGACATCACGATAGAGCGCATCGTGCCGACGCTTCATTCGTTGGTCGCACTTTTTGTTGGCGTGGTTGCAGACGACGTTATCCTGAGTAATCCTTGAACTGCCGAAGAACGTGACAAATCCCTTGGGAAACTTTGAGGACTTGAATCGCTCGGCACAGCGGACATCACGCATCAAATCCGTTGCCGAAAGGACGTTCTCGACCCCTCGGTATGTTCCAACATAGGCAGCCTTGACGCCATCAACAGTTGGACATTCCTCGCCTGTCGCTGCAGCATGAATCGTGGCAGCACTGGATTGCAAGTCCGCGGTTCCGTGAACAGGCCGCTGCTGGCAACCTGTTGCACACAGCGCAAGCACGATAGAGATGAGCCCGGTCGACCGCATCATGGGTAGGTTCCCTCGTAAATTGATTCGCCATCAAGGACCGCTCTTGAATCGGGCAGAGCCAGCTGCCTATTCATTGGCGTATTTCATGGGGCCATCTTCCCCGAGAGAGATGGCCATCCAATTCCCGCTCAAGGGTCAGCTGTTGACCTGCGCCGCCATGGCGATCCTTGCGCGCTCAAACGCTGAGCCATCCACAAAGTACTTCCTGTTCCAACTATTGTCGGACGTCAGCGTGAAGGCACTGCTTTCTCCATGTTGCCTGCGCTCGAAAGAGAAGCGCGCCCGATAGTGTTCATACAAACGCATGAACTCGGCGAAATAGGCACCGGCGAGTCTCGGGCAGGCGGTGATTTCCAGCAAGTTCTCGTCGTTGTTATGTAGTGAGTTGCCGCTGAAATTTGCTGAGCCGGTGAAGATCACCGGGCTCTTGCCTTCTGCATCGACGACCACGAATTTGTGGTGGACTCGCACCATAATCTTCGGGTTCTCATCCGGCCATAGCACGAGTTCTGGCAAAAAATCGGTCGGCGTATCGCTGGCCCTGAATGCGTCGAACCCAACCACACTCCTCTCCGTGTTCGACCATCGCCAAAGCTCAAGTTTGGCCGCCACATCGCCTCGCTCCGCGTCGCCCGTGGGTTCCTCGGCCGGCACTCGATTGACCAGTCCCCAAACCATCAGGCCGCGTGTAGCAGCTGCCTCGACCGCGTGTAATAGCGGCATGTCGGTCGGATCATACGCGCATAGCACGACCGAGTGCTCTGCCTGCTCGATAGCGGCGATTATTGCATCGAGCGACTCACGCTTGTTTTTTGGCTCGGGCGGGAAGAAGGCCCGAATAACGGCATCGCCAACGTGCAAGGGGCCAGACCAGCCAGTTTGGGCCTGCTGCGTGTCGTGCAGGCTGGGGTCTCCATCGAGTAGACGCTTACGTGCCAGGTACAAACTGGCCAGCTCGGGGGATTCGAATGCATGCAGGACATTCGCTTGTGCAGACAGCCCTTCACTTGTGAAATTTGCCGATCCCGCCAGAACCGCTTCCGCCTGGCCGCTGGGCCCAACTCGCACAAGAAACTTGTTGTGCATGATATTGGCCTGCGTGCGGGCCGTGAAGGCATCCGCAGGCCTTCCTGCCTCCGTCAGATCCTGGATGGCATCGTCAGATGTGTGGTCCGTCGTTGTCTGGTTATACGTTAGCGAGAGGGCTCCCCCGTATTGACGCATGGCCGAGACGATCCAGATGCGGTCGGTCAGGTGGTAAATCGCGCCTTCAATGCTCGCGTTCACAGCACCATCCAAAAAATCCGGCACTGCGTGTTCCATACCGTTTGCCAACCAGGCGCGAGCGGTCGTCTGGAGTACTTTGGTGGAAATGTCTGGAAACTCTTTTGCAAAAGCCTGCGAGCTGACGACAGCACGATTGAAGTGCGTAGTGATACCGTGTTCCTTCACCTCCGGTATCGCCACCTGGACGGTAGCAGCTTGCGCGTCTTGGGGCGTCGGATTATTGGGTTGCCCTGTCACCGGCACGATACGATACGTGAAAGAGCGACCACGGTCCGCAGTGTTAATCCGAGCATCCCACCAGTAGAATTTCTGTATCGGCGCCAGATTGCTGCCGGCTGCAGCACCGGAAATGGGTCCGTTAAAGCCCAAGCGATTGGGTAGCCAACTCCTCTCCTTCCCTTCAAAGCCTGGCTTGCGCTCAATGGCAAAGCCAAGAAAATCCTCAAGATCGGCTCCATCCGGCCAGTCAAAGGCCAGCAAGACAAGAGTCGGCGACACGTATGTTCTTGCGATGCAAGGCATAGCACCTCCATGTGGCAAGCAGGGCAGTGGAAACCACGCCAATCTACTGGCGCGGGGATACAGCCGGTGTCAACGGAACGAACGGGAAAAGGTGAGGTGTACCGATTTCAGCTGGTCGACAGGAACCTCGAGTCGAGCATGCCGGTGAAAGATGACACCTGTACGACCGAGTTTGCATCACAGAATCGCCAGCCGCTTTCCAGCGCAGACCAGCGATGCGCGGCTGGCGTAGCGTGGAATACCGGACTGGCTTCCCAATCCACCCAAGATAAGCCGCCAAATAAAATCGCAATTGGCGCCGAGAACGCTTGACAGGTGACGAGGTTCGAGGGGCCGCCGCCCTGCTTGCGCTGGATGTTTAGCGCAAGCAGGGCGGCGGCCAATAGAGGATCGCTTTTCGATCTTCGCTTGGCTCTCATGCCCCTGTCCGATTTGTTCGCTGCACTTGCCCAATATCTGCACACCAAGGTCTTTCACGATCTTGCCCGTCATCCAGAGCATCCGGCCGCCTTCACCCGGCAGCGCAAGCTCACCCTGCCGACACTGATCTCCTTCATGCTCGGCAACTTGCGTATGGGCATGCAAGCCGAGCTCGATCAATTCTTCGCCACGCTCGCCCGCCAAAACACCTTGCGCCGTTGCGTCAGTGAACAAGCCTTCGCCCAGGCTCGCAGCAAGCTCGGCGGCGATGCCCAGATGGAACAAGCTGCCGTATCACGTAGATCGATGGCTGCTGAGTCGCCTGCTGCTCGGTGCGTTCGGTAGGATGATTGCTGTTCATTGGCTTCTCCTTTGTCCCCAGAACGGGGTGGTCAAAAAGGAGCGAGTGCGAGTTCGGCGGGACTCTTGGCCCGGCCGAACTGGCTCACCTCGCTCGCAATCCGTACTGGCGGCGCGGGCGAGGTCTTCCAGTTATGGTTTAGGTTCCCTGGTGAATGATGAGATAGGCGGCGCCTTCAGTACGCGCGGCAGCGATAATCGGTGCCAGGCGGCCCGGATCGCCTTTGAACGCGCAACCGAGGTTCAAAATGGACTCCCAGATACCGTCGTTGCCGTTTCGGCCATGGACATACGTGGCATTGGCTTTCACCCACGCCCACTCCGGCACCTGGTCCGGCGTTTCGTAGTCGCCCACCGCGTCCTGCATCATCACGGACAGCACCTTTTGCGCTACGTCGAAAAGCGGATGCGCTTGCGGTTCACGGACTCCGAGTTGCTCAAGTAGTGCGTCGTACGGCAATCCGATCAGTCTTCGCGTATTCACTGCGGCCTGCAAAATTTGTTCGTACAAACTCGAGCCCCTTTTTTCACCGAAAGTGCCCCCCGAGTCGCACAGCATGCCCAAGGACGCCAACATCCGGCAGTTATGGGGCGGCGCCTCCGCCACTTCTTCCCAGTGATCTGCACCCATGCGCTGGCCGTTCGGCAAAATGATTGCCTGGATGTCGATGGCGGTGCCGTCCTCGCCGGTCTTCGGATCATTTCCGCTCTGGATCCTTAAACGGATATTCGATCACAACCGCGCCATTCTCAAAGAGAAGGCCTTTGGCCTCGAAGTCGATCGGGTAACAGGTATCCGATGCAATGACCTTCACCACGTACGGAAAGAACATGCGCGGGATAATCGGAACGCTGCAAATCTCTTCGTGGGTCTGTTGATTCATGATTCGCTCCCTGTGCCTCAAAGAGGCTGTTGAAAAGAAGCGAGCATCTGCTCGGCGAGGCGCGTGCCTGGCCGAACCAGAAAAGATTCCCCCGCGCCCCACGGTGGCGGCGCGATGAGGAGGTGTTGCTCAGGCCTTACTCGGTGTCAGGCAACCGCATGACGGTGTGCGCCGGACCGTAGTGACGGTTTTCCCAGGTTTGGCCGACGCCGAGGGCGACCAGGCCAACAATGTCTTCCCAGTCATAACCGGCACCTAGGGTGAAGAAGTCACCGGTGACGGTGCGTGTCTCCGGACCATTTGTGAATGCTTCCGACCACGTCGCGGCAAAGCGCCCCTGGACTGCAAGCTTCGCATATCCAGAACCGGGAACCTCCCCCAGCGCGGCCTTCGCAGTTTTCACCGCCGTGATTCCCCGCACGCCCAGAGGAGTGAACTCCACCGCCTGCACCAGATCGGACAGTACACCGACTAGGTCCGGGCCCTGAGGTTGCGACAATGCGGCAGTTGAATCGGGCGCCGGCTGGTTTGCCTCGTCGAGCGAAATGGCGAAATGAGCCGCAAGTTCCACGATCGGCTGCGCCGTACACTTGACACGATCATCCGTGTGCTTGACGTACGCTTCGAAGAGAAACTCGTCCTTGGAAACTACGAGCACGTCGCACTCGGTACGGACCGAGTTATCTTCGCCCGCTTCCTGCGCGTCATCAGGGTCGGTCTCCGGATCGAATTGCATGTAACTGGCGCGGCCGTCCAACCGTTCGACTTGATACAGGTCGTTGGCTACAACCAGCGCCGCCAGCCTGACGATCTCGCGCGCATACGTCTCGGTTACCTGGAACTTTGCAACCCGGGGCGCTCGTTCCAGGTAGTCGCCACCATGAACTGCAACACGATACGACTTTGGCTGGCTCACCGATGGTGCCGCGGTGGCCGCGCTATTCGGAAGCTGTCCGCGCTGCTCTACATTCCCGCTGTTATTGCCATTCATGGTTCTCTCCTTATGCCCGTGCACGGGCTGCTGATAAGGAGCGAGTCAGGTGCTCGACGAGTCCGAGGGACTGGCCGAACCAGTACTAGTAGAAGTTGCTCGGCAGGCCAGATTCCTGTTGTCAGGACGTGCTGTAGAGCAGGGAGAATTTTGCGCTCTGCGGTGTCGATTGACCCGGCAAGACGGTGGGATATATGTGAAAAGGGGCGGCGAGCGCCTTGAGGTGGGATGCCGTTCAAACGGCTGGCTGCACTATAGCACACCCCCTTTTTGCAGCGACAAACCCGCTGATAGCGGCCCGGCAAGACGTACCGACGATCACGCGCGAGTTGCGTTCCTGGCAACACGCGAGAGCATGAAACTCTTGCTACCGCCGAAAGGCATCACTCGGAGATCATCATGCGTATTGCCAACCCGTCGATCATCGGCCAAGACCTTCACCCGCGCATGGCAGGCCTGCACCTCACCATCCATGCTTGCCAACGAGCCCTTTCCCGCACCGGCCTCGACGCTGAGCGCCTTCGCAGCTTTATCGTCGGCGGCGGCGCTGTCATCCTGCCGTGGCAGAGCGCCATGGGTAATCGGATCCGCACGTACCACCTGCTCTACAACCATGAGCAAGATGCTTTCTTTGTCGCGGTTCTCGCACACCATCCGGCACCGAATGCATCGCCTTGCATCGTGACTGTGCTCACGCAGCACCAGTTCGAGAACGATGCTGGCCCGATCGCTGTCGCGCGCCTGCGCACCGCCGTCTTCCAGGCCCTCGACCCCGTCTCGTTCCGCGCATGGGAGCTGCGCCACTTCCAAGGTGTCCTACCGCCGGCGCGGTACCGCGTGACGACCTGGTTCCGCCGAGACGACGATGCGCCGGGTGCTCGGCCGGCGCAAATGGTATTCCACAATGCCCCGGTCTGCCGGGACTTTGTGGAGACCCACTCGCTAGAGCAGGCAGCGGGCCACCCCGGCTTTCTCGATTGGTACCGCCGGCAGGCGGAGCGGAATGATCTGCCAATCGAGCGCGTCGTGGCGATCCGCATTGCGGACACCCATCCGGTCGAGCTCGACATCAGCGCACCGGCGTTGACGTGTTCGTGCTGCTCAGGCAAAGGTCAGGGCGTGCTCCCGGCCCTCCTTGCGAAGGGAGAGACCCAACAACCGCACTATACGGCTTAAGATCCGGGAATCTCCGCCGACAAGAACGATGTCGCACAGAGTAAGTTGATCCCGTCCAACTGAGGTTTTCGTTTGAGTATTCGAGAAGATACGCGCCGCCGGGCGCTGAGTCGCTATAGCCATGTTATTGGCGATATCCGTGTGGGTAGGTTCGCACGAGAGCAAACGCAGTCCCTCGCCTGCTTGTCCCCGTCCGATCTTGAGGCCGCCATTCGCGGCGGAAACGCTGTCCTTTTGAGCCAAACCGACCCGGAGTGGGGCTATCTCGGCCTCTACGTTCCAGCCCGGGACAAGATCATCGTTTGCGCGGTGACATTGGCCGAAACCGCCTTCGAAGACGGCCAACCCGTTATCGCCGAGCTGCTTGATTTGGACGAGTTCGAGCACAAGGGTGGGGCCATCGACATTGAGGTACGGCGGCGCATTGCCGGCCGTCAGCTCAATCCGGTGGGTTTGCGGGCGTGGGAGGCAAAGCACCTCGACGCAACCTACTCGTGGCCACGCCCCCGCGTGTTCGTCTATTTCGAACTCGACGGCAAGGTACACACACACTACGCGCGTCGCCCCCCAGTCTGCCGGGAGTGGATCGACACCTACGGCCTTGAGAACATACTCGGCCATCCGGGTGTCTGGGAGTGGTTTCGCCAGGTCCTTGAGGGCGCGAAGATCGAACCGGAGACGGTGATCAGCTTGCGTGTCGCCGATGGCGTAAAGATGCGCCTCGACCTCAATGCTGAAGCACACCCCTGCCCCGACTGCAAATTCACTCACTTCCAATTCGAGCCGGACACCGAAGCGGACAAGGCACTAGACGCAGACGACGCCGTCGCCGACGGCGGATCGCCACGCCTCTTCGACTGGCTGTCCCGCGTAGTCAAAGGCATCTGATCCGCTGGCGCTCGAATGTCGGTTTGGCGCCGGTCTTTTTGGCACCACGCCGACACCACGGCGCGGTACAAGGCCAACGAGCACAGCAACGCCACACTCACCCTCTTTGCTTGAAGCCGGAATCATGCCCTCCGACAACTTCTTCGAGACCGAGCTGACATCGGATAAGCCCGAACTATTCGTCATCAGGTCCTCTCCGCAGTCCGTTCGGCCGCAGGACCTGGCCGCGCACTGGGTACCGCCTGGCATGCGGGTCAACGTGCACCACTATTCTCTGTCCTGTGGCCTTGTGTATCTATGTGGCAACGCCGGGCGCGGTCGCCTCGAACGAGTCGAGCCAAGTCTGATCGACGAGAGCCTGGAGATCGGCAAAGAGACCAATTTCATAGCCAGCGGGCTGCCGTACTTCCCAACCTTCGAGGGGATAAGTCCGGACGCGCGGTCGGCCTATCTAAACTGGCTGGCCAGCGGGCGGCGCCATCCAAAGGCGGCAATCGGCTATGTGTACCTGTTTTTCTACGGCCTCGAGCGTCGCGCGGTCATCGACGCCCGTACGGACCCGGCAGCACGGGATGAGATTCCCGCCATCTGCGTCGAGCTGGAGGGGCTGATCGAAACCTACAGGAACGGGACGTTCAACTGGAGGGCCCGACAACTGCTCGCGTTTTGCCACTACATGTACGGGAAGGACGATATTGAATTGCCAGTGCCACCGCTCGACGGGAGCCCGCCGCCGATAAAGGACCTCTTTCGGATTGTGCTGGCAAGGTGCTACCACAATCGTCGTGACCTTCCGGCAGCGTGGTTAGCGGTCTGGTATCTGAACGACCACCGCTTTACGAAGTTGCCAGTGGTGAAACGCCATCCGCGCATCTTCGCCGCGGTCTTCCAAGACCTCTGCAGTCGGCAGTTCGGAAAGCAGCTTGCCAACTGGGCCCCACCCCTCGCAACTAGAAGCCTACAGCTTTCATACACGCCTGTATCGCCTGTGATGCGCGAGGTTCAGGAATCTCTGCCCATGCCTGATGTGACTGCAGTAGAAAGTGGGCTGGGCCAGGTCGTGGAAACGATCGCGAAGGCCGCGGCGGATACGCTAACCCCGTATTCGCGATATCTCAATCGAAGCGGTGCGCACCCCGACGATCCAGTCGCTCGGCTCATGCTACCGTGCCCGCTTTGGCCCGCGCCAGTCTGGGAGCGTCTCGCCCTGACGGTAGCAGATCTGAATGCCGGCGTTGATTTCACCGAACCAACAACGCTCTCCGCTTTCCTTGCGCCACTTGAGGCGAGAAACGTTCTCGCAAAACTGCCACCTGCGAATCTGATCGGTCTGATGAACGGCTACATGGGCATCGGGATGGAGCCGGACCCGAGGCATGGCGCATTCACACCAGATGGCACCACGCCGATCATATTGTTTCGATCGGAGGAAGATCTTCCTTTGCTCGAAGCCAAGCGCCCAAATCAAGGCGCGGAGCTAATGCCGCGTCATTCCAAGCATCACGCGCGCGTCGCATGTGTCGTGTTCCTCGCGGACCTGGTCCGCATGGGCCTGCCGAATGCGGATGCCGCGCTCATGAAGGCGACGGCCATCACGCGGGCATGGGAAGGACTAAGTGTCGCTGCGCATGACCGCCTGCAGGCCTTGCTGATTGTCCTGACAGCACCGGGGGCACCTGCCCTCAAAGGAAAGGGCACATTAAAAAAGCAATTGGATCTCATCGACCAACCTGACCGAGAACCGCTCACGCAAGAGCTTGTGGCGGTTGCCCGCGCGGGCGACGCTCTCGAACTGGTATCAGTAGTCCGGCAGTTGGAAAAGTACTTTGCTTTGCTTGGGGCCCACCCGAAGTCGCTGTATGAGATGGCACACACGGGCATGGACCCTGATGCTCCTGCGTCGTCAGTTGCAGATGGGTCTAAACAAAGCGGTCCGCTCGACACGGCGAGGATCGTTGCCCTGCGCAAGGAGACGGCGGAAGTCGACAGCGTGCTCATCTCGATTTTCGCCGCACCGGTGGACAACGCAGCCGAACTGGCGCCAGCAATGGCCATAGCGCCCGCCAGTTCCTGCTCGGACACCCCGACAACGCCTGTGGCTACAGCGCCAAGCTCGGTCTCCTTCGCCGCCCTTCCCTCGTTGGATTCCCGGCACAGCGATCTACTTCGTGACCTGGTGGATCAGGATGCCTGGGCAAGCGAGGCCTTCGCTGCCCTATGCACGGAACATGGGTTGATGCCGTCTGGCGCGATCGAGAAGATCAACGACGCTGCGTTCGATGCATTCGACGAGGCGTTGCTTGAAGGCGACGACCCGTTCGAGTTCAACCCAGGGCCGCTGGCGCTGCTGCGGAGCCAAAAATAGCGACATTCAAACTCAGGCTCCGGCCCGCCCTATCTTAATATCAGCCTAACCGACAAACCCGACAGCCATTCGAATACCCAATGAAGTTCTATCACTACACAGCTGTGTCGCTCGCCGAATCCATCCTTTCGAAGGGGATTTCTCTCGGTCACGTTAAACACGGCGACGGCAGCATTCGTAACTCGGTTGTTTGGCTGACGACCGATCCCGAACCCACTGGGCACGGTCTGACCACTGGCCAGGAGGTAATGACCGCCAGTCGCGTGGCATACCTGACAAAGGTCCATGGCGTCGCCCCGCGAAATGGCGTCACCATGCACAAATCGAGGGTGCGCCTGACGGTTGAAATTTCGGATGATAGTGGTTTGATAATGCCATTCGTCGACTATTACGCCCGTCGCGGCGAAAAGCCTGATGAAGCCAAGTTGATGGGTCTCTCCGCGTACGTCGAGAACCCGTGGCAATTGCCGCTGGCAAAAAGGCGCCAGCTTATGAAAACGACTGCCACCAAGGAAGGCACATGGTGGCTTTCGTTCGCGCCGATATCCCCCGCTGAGATTACACGCGTGGAGTTCAACACACCAGCCGGGTTCGTCGACTACGACTTCGAGGTTCACGGCAGGCGCCCTTTCCGCGATGCCGGAATGGTGGTTCCTAGCGCCCGCACCCTTGAGTCATTGCGCACACTGGTACCTTGCCGCTACCCCCTTGAGAAGGCGAAGGCTTTCGCCTTTTGCGTCAAGCCAACAGATGCTCCTTTCGTGCTGATTCGCGGCGGCGGGGAGGACTATGCATTCGATGCGGTATCCGGCTCCTCCCTGTTCGGCACTAGTCACCCAAATGGCAATGCATTGTCCGCCTGGGTGCGGCAGCACTCCGCGGAACTACTGGACTGCTGGGCCGAAGCCGTCGACGTCTATTACGCGTACTACCCGGAGGCGGGGACGCCTCGCACCAATATTCAACTGAGCCCGTGACGCACAACTGTATGTCGCACTTTCCTGCCAGCACGGACCAGTGAACCTGAGAAGCCGATGACTTCTAGTACCACCATCCGCCCGCGCGATCGGGACGCCCTCCTCCAAGCCCTCCGCGCCGGCGTTGTCCCGCGCACGGGCCAATACCTGATTCAGGTTGGCCGGGCCCGGGAAATTCAGGCGCTACTTGCCGATATCGAGCATGTTGCTGCTGGCGGCACGGCCTTTCGCGTCGTGGTTGGCGCATACGGTTCGGGAAAGACCTTCTTTCTCAACCAGGTACGCGCGGTCGCCCTCGAGAAGAAGCTTGTGACGATCAGCGCGGATCTGAACCCAGACCGACGCCTGCACGCCACCAGTGGCCAGGCCCGCTCGCTTCACGCCGAGCTGATGACGAACATGTCGACGCGCAGCAAGCCGGACGGCGGCGCGCTCGCCAGCGTGATGGAGAAGTTCATCGGCACGGTTCTAGACGAGGCCCGCAGGAGCGGCGAGGATCCGGAGCAGCTGATTTTCCGCAAGTGCGCCGCGCTCACCGAGATGGTCGCGGGGTACGACTTCGCCGCGGTGGTGGCGGCCTACTGGCGGGGCCACAATGACGGCAACGAATCGCTCAAGCTTGCCGCTATCCGGTGGATGCGCGGCGAGTTCACCACGAAGACCGACGCCCGCCAAGCGCTCGGCGTCCGGACGATCGTGGATGATTCCTCCGTCTACGACCATATCAAGCTGATGGCCGTGTTTGTGCGGCTCGCGGGATACGGAGGCCTCTTTGTCGGCCTGGACGAGTTGGTGAACCTCTACAAGCTCGCGAACGCCCAGTCTCGTAACGCCAACTACGAGCAGCTGCTTCGGATCCTCAACGACGTCCTGCAAGGCACCGTCGAGGGGCTCGGATTCCTGCTCGGCTGTACACCCGACTCGCTACTCGACACGCGGCGCGGGATCTACAGCTACGCGGCCCTGCAGTCGCGACTTGCCGAGAACACGTTTTCCTCTGGCGGCCTGGTGGACTACGGACACCCAGTGCTCCGCCTACCCGCGCTAGCGCGCGAGGACTTCTTTGTTCTGCTGGAGAAGATCCAGCAGGTGTACGCTTCCGGCGACCCGGCAAAGCTCTTGCTGCCAGAAGAAGGCATTGCAGACTTCATGGCGCATTGCGAGAAGAGGATTGGTGAAGCCTATTTCCGCACGCCGCGCACAACGATCACGTCGTTCATCAACTTGCTCGCACTTCTCGACCAGTATCCGGACACACCGTGGGATTCGCTGATCCAGCGTGTGGAGGTTGCCAAGGACAACGGGGCTGCAAGGGAAGCCGAGGTGATCGCGGACGGCGGTGTAGATGAAGGCTTGTTTGAGTTCAAACTCTCAGCGCGCGCCCATGGCCACGCAATCGTCCAGCTTTGAACTCCTACATCCGCTGATCCAGGAGTGGATCTGGCAGTCCGGCTGGACAGAACTGCGCGATGCCCAGGAACGGTCAATTCCGCCAATCATCGCCGGCGATTCGGACGTTATTATCTCTGCCGCAACCGCCGCCGGCAAGACAGAAGCTGCGTTCCTGCCGATCCTGAGCCGCCTGCTGGCTCCGGATGCCGCCGGCCACAGCGCGCTGTGCGTCTCTCCACTCAAGGCGCTGATTAACGACCAGTGGGACCGCCTCACTCAGTTGTGTGAGACGCTGGAGATCCCAGTAGTACCGTGGCACGGCGACGTCGCCGCCAGCCGCAAACAAACCTTCGCCAAAAAGCGGGCCGGGTGCGTGTTGATCACCCCTGAATCGCTGGAGGCGCTTTTCTATAACCGTGGCTCGGGGGTGGCGGGCCTCTTCGAACGCCTCGACTATGTGGTGGTCGATGAACTGCACGCCTTCATGGGCAGCGAGCGCGGCATGCAGCTACAGAGCCTGCTCGATCGCCTTGAGATGACGCTTGGCCGGCGCATTCCGCGCATCGGACTCTCCGCCACGCTTGGCGACATCCAGCTCGCCGCCGAATTCCTCCGGCCAGGCGAAGGCGCCAAGGTCACGATCATCGAGAGCACACAGGCTTCGTCATCGCTGCGCATCCTGATCAAGGGGTATCAGGACGGCCCGCCGCAACTATCGGATGAGGAAGTCGAAGAGCGCGTGAAGAGCGGGCAGCCCGTTTCCGCGATGGAAACGGCCGGGCTAGGCATGCTACAGATCGGGCGCCACATCTACAACAACCTCCGGGGCCGCAACCATCTGATCTTCCCGAACAGCCGGCAGAAGGTCGAACAATACACCGCCCTTCTGCGCGCAATGAGCGAGCGTGATTGCCTGCCGCCCGAGTTCTGGCCACACCACGGCAACCTTTCCAAGGACCTGCGGGAAGAAACAGAACGCGCCCTTAAGCAGACCGTCACGCCGGCGTCCGCCGTCGCGACCTCGACGCTCGAGCTCGGCGTCGATATCGGCCCCGTGGAGTCCGTCGTGCAGGTCGGCCCGGCGCCGTCCGTCTCCAGCCTGCGGCAGCGCCTTGGCCGATCCGGCCGGCGGAAGGGTACGCCTGCGATCCTACGTGGCTACGCGCTTGAGGCGCCGCACGATGCCCGTGCCACCCTGCCCGATCGCCTTCGCGAAGACCTGGTGCAACTGATCGCGCAGATTGACCTGCTGCTGCAGCGTTGGGTTGAACCGCCGCGAGTGGGCGGCATGCACCTCTCAACGTTGATCCAGCAGCTACTGTCGCTGATCGGTCAGCGCGGTGGCGTCACCGCGGCAGACGCGTTTCGCCAGCTCTGCGTGCGCGGTCCGTTTCGATCGGTCGGGCAAGAGGAATTCGTCACCGTACTTCGCGCCCTGGGCGCGCGTGAGATCGTGATCCAGGACAGCTCTGGCCTTCTGCTGCACGGGCCAGCCGGCGAGGCCATCACTGGCCATTACACCTTTTACGCGGCATTCTCCAGTCCGGATGAATTCCGCCTGGTTTCGCGCGGCCGTACGCTGGGATCCCTACCGATGACCTCCCCGCTCGCCGAAGGTGACTTCCTGCTGTTTGCTGGCCGCCGTTGGAAGGTCGCGCGGATCGACAATAGCCAGAAGGTAATCGAGGTCGTGCCCTCCGCCGGCGGCCGCGCACCGTCGTTCGGCGGTACCGCAGGCATGGTTCACACCCGGGTGCGCCAGCAAATGCGGCAGATCCTCACAGCCGACACACCGGTGCCCTACCTCGATGAGGAGGCTCAGCGTTTGCTCAATGAGGCCCGCATGACGTTCAAGTCGGTCGGGCTGAGTAAGGTATCCCATGCGGACGACGAGGGGACGCTACGCCTTTTCCTGTGGCAGGGGGACGAGATTCAGACGACTTTGGCGCTTATGCTGAAGTTCTTCGGCATCGATGCCACCAATGAGGGCTTGTGCCTGGCGTTGAGCGGCACATCGGTTAAGGAAGTTGACGAGATGTTGAGGCGCCTGGCCGCAGGGGATCAGCTGCACGCCGCTGACCTACTACGCGACGCGGAGAACCTGGCAGTCGAAAAGTGGGATTCGTTGATTCCGCCGCCACTGCTGCAGATCAACTATGCGTCGCAACTGCTGGATCTGCCGGGTACCTATGAGTTTCTGCGGGGCTTACTTGGGCAGGCCGCGGCACTGCGGTCATGACTAGGAAACCCCTTTCTGCGTGACGGAGTCTTCGGACCAGTGCGTCCGAGCGAAACGTGCGTCGCGAACGTTGGCCTTGGATTAGGGCTACGCTGAACAAGCTGGGTAAATTGAGTGACGCAGGTTGATCAGGAGCCCGTTCGGCCGGAAAAATAGCTGTGGCGACGAGAATTTGCCTTCGCGCGCCCCCAATTGGGGTGTGTTGGCGGGGCGCCCGCCCCGCATTCGCCCTTTACGGGCGGACTGCTCCCATCAGATGCCCTCGACTCAAGTAGAGATTGGCCAGCGCCAGCGCCGTGAAGGCACGGCCGGCATTCTTCTTCAGGCCACGGTAGCGGACTTTCGTGAAGCCCCACAGGCGCTTAACCACGGCGAAGACATGTTCAACCCGGGCCCGGATCTTCGATTTGTTACGGTTCTTCCCGCGTTGCACTTCGTCAATCTCCCCGTTCCTGCGGGTCCGCTGATTGGTGAAGTCCTTGGCGTGCGGCGCCTTCGATGCGATCAGCTCCTGCTGACTGGCGTATGCGCTATCACCGTAGACACGCCGCTCCTCCCCATGCAGTAGCTGGGGCAGCGCATGCTTGTCGTGAACGTTGGCCGGCGTCACCACCGCGGAATGAGCCAACCCGCTTTGACTATCCACGCCAATGTGCAGCTTCATGCCAAAGTACCACTGCTGGCCTTTGCGGGTCTGATGCATCTCGGGGTCTCGCGACTTCTCTTCATTCTTCGTCGAGCTGGGCGCACCAATGATCGTGGCATCGACAATGGTGCCGGTCTTCAGCTTCACGCCATTGTCTTGCAGGAGTCGGCCAACTTCCGCGAACAGCCGTTCGGCAAGCTGATGTTTCTCCAGCAGCCGCCGAAACTTCAATACTGTGGTGGCGTCCGGCACGGGCTCACGACCCAGGTCAATTCCTACGAAGCGGCGCAGGCTGGCGCTGTCATACAGGGCCTCCTCGCAAGCCAGATCTGCCAGGTTGAACCAGTGCTGCAGAAAGTGGATGCGCAGCATCCGCTCCAGACCAATGGGCCGCCGGCCATTGCCTGCCTTCGGATAGTACGGCTCAATCACGGCGCACAATGCCGCCCACGGTACGATCCGCTCCATCGTCGCCAGAAACTCCTCACGTCGCGTTGGCTTGCGGTGTTGCTCGAAACCTGCACATTGATCTGCACCCGCTGCCAACGTCATCTGCTTCATGTTCATCTCTTCGCGCTCGTGATTCTTCAAATAACGCGCCTTCTCACGAATCGGAGGACTTGATCAGCATTGCCTTAGCTGCCCTTTTCCATTCTCGCACCGCCGGATTCGGCCCGCTCATAAATTCGATGAATGGTGACTCGCGGTAAATCGGGTATCGCCGAAGGGGCCTCCGGCATCCTCTGAAAGCACCGATTTATGCAACCCCTAATCGAGCACAATGGGTTACTGCCGGAGCGCTTCAGTTCCCAGGATCCTTGCTTACACGGTTGATGCTATTACGTGGGTGATGCTTGGAATCGATAAAACCCGTGACGCCTCATCATTGCCGAAGCTGCCGGCAACTGTGAGTCGTCCGACTCTGCAACCACACAACGGAAAAAACAATGAAAAGACTGATGATGGTGTCGTTCCTGCTGGCTTCGGCGCTCGGTGCGGAGGCGCAGGCGGCAGATGCTGCGACCAGCGGCCCTCAAATGATGGGCTTCGAAACTGTGAAGGTCGCTGATCAGGAAGTACGGGTGGCAATCACACGTGAGGAAGTCGGGTGCCGCGTGCAGTTTTGCCGCCAGTACGTGAAGTCATACAAGCGTGAGATGGCCGCGTTGCCGATGCCCGGCATGATGGGCGAAGATACCACTAGCCTCGTTCTTGGCACCAAGTGCACGACGCAGTAATTCCTGATCCTTGCTGGTGCGCTCTCGGTGGCAACAGTCAGGAATAACACCAAAGAACCCCCTCCATGGACCAATCCACCCAAGATAAGCCGCCAAATAAAATCGCAATTGGCGCCGGGAACGCTTGACAGGTGACGAGGTTCGAGGGGCCGCCGCCCTGCTTGCGCTGGATGTTTAGCGCAAGCAGGGCGGCGGCCAATAGAGGATCGCTTCTCGATCTTCGCTTGGCTCTCATGCCCCTGTCCGATTTGTTCGCTGCACTTGCCCAATATCTGCACACCAAGGTCTTTCACGATCTTGCCCGTCATCCAGAGCATCCGGCCGCCTTCACCCGGCAGCGCAAGCTCACCCTGCCGACACTGATCTCCTTCATGCTCGGCAACTTGCGTATGGGCATGCAAGCCGAGCTCGATCAATTCTTCGCCACGCTCGCCCGCCAAAACACCTTGCGCCGTTGCGTCAGTGAACAAGCCTTCGCCCAGGCTCGCAGCAAGCTCGGCGGCGATGTCTTTGCTCACCTCAATGACTGGCTACTTCAGCACGTCTCCAACCATTTGCCACGCTGGCATGGCTTTCGGCTGGTCGCCGCGGACGCTTCACACCTGCGTTTCGCCATTCGCCACAGCCATCTGCCTCGAGCCGCCAGCCGCGATCAACTTGCCTTCGGCCTGTACCTGCCTGGGGCCGAGATCATGCTCGCCGCCTCATTACACAGCGTGTACGAGAACGAACGCCAGATCCTGTTCGAGCATCTGGACCGCCTGCAATCCGACGACTTGCTCTTGCTCGACCGCGGCTACCCCGCCCGCTGGCTGGTGGCCGTACTCAACCAACGAAACATCCCTTTCTGCATGCGTGCCGACGGCAGCGGCTTTGCTGCCGTACGGCGCTTCGTGCGCTCTGGCCGTGACGAGGCCATCGTCACGCTCCCCGCTCCAGCCCGCATTGACGCGCGCGACTACGAGTGTGCGGCTACCCCGCAGACCGTTCGGCTGATCCGGCAGATCTCGCCAGCCGGCAAGGTGCGCGTGCTCATCACCAATCTGCTCGACATGCACCGCTATCCAGCGGCCACCTTCCGCGACCTTTACCATCAACGCTGGCGCCTCGAGGAGGCGTACAAACGCCTCAAGCACCGCATGGGACTCGAACATCTGTCCGGCCTCTCGCAGTTGGCTGCCAGGCAGGACTTCGGCGCCAAAATCCTCAGTGATAACCTGCACGCTCTATGCTGCTTCAGCGCCGTGCAGGAACATGAGATTGACTCGAACTATCGGATCATCCGAACCTACGCCATCACCGCTCTCAAACCTGTCCTGCCAGCGGCGCTACTGGGACTGCGCTGGGCCAAGGCTGCGCTGAATGAGACCTTGGCCTTGATCGCAACACGTACCCATCGCGTGCGACCGGTTCGCGCTAAACCACGTCCGCCTCGCCAGAAACCTCATCGACATGCCGCCTATAAGGCTTGCTGATGTCCTTATCTTGGGTGGATTGCTCCATGGACGCGCCTGGCCGCAAGCAGGCACGGCGCGCCCACATCCACCGGGCAACCGAGTAAGTGTGCATGCCAACGCCTTCGCGACTGAACAACTGTATAAGACGGGCAAAGATTGCTATGACCTACCATCATGCCATTCGGCTCCTTTCGGTCACTGCGTTAGCCACTCTTCTTGCAGCATGCGGCGAGCAGCAAAGCTCCGTGCCGGCCACCGAGTTCAACCAGAAATTGACCGATACAGCACGGCGCGTATCGAGCCTTCCAGAAAATGTAGAGAAGCTGCAATGCTGGGCTAAGAAACCAGTTCTCGGCTCGGACGAAGCCTTCTGCAACGTGTTTTTCAGAGGACGCGCAGTAAAGGACGTCGGTCAGAGTGCCATCGGCTGGGGTATTCCTGTCCGAAGTCGAAATCCCTTTGAGGATGATCGCGCCATTAGTCCATATGAACTCGATATACCGATCCTAGCCCGTGCCAGATTTTTCCTAGTTGCGAACAACGGACCTCAAGGGTTATCGGTCGAGGTCGCGGCCGACCGAAATCTTTTACCCCTCAGCAAGGCCGAAGAGTTCGTTGACATAGTTCTACCCGTCGTATCTAAGGAAATGTCGGCGAAGCTCGCTTGCGCCCGCGACGCAGCACCCGACTCCGTCCGAGCCACCTGGTCGAGCAAATTGGGCAATCACGGCACCCCCGACGGCGAGAAGGTCTCTCGGTGGCTGCACTGCGCACTGGGTTCCCCGATGACCAAGCACTTGCCATATAATCGGTAGGCCGTTGAGTCGGCAGTACGCAATCGCCATCTACAATGTTGCGTAGGCGATACTTTCCGGTGGAGGCATTCCACCCGAGCGTTCTCGCTCTCTCCTTTTTTTTCCGCCCGTTGTGGCACAAGGAGAGCATATGCAAAAGCAAGTACTTCGCCGGCAAGTGGCGAAGGTAATCCGAAACGTCAAATCGGCAATGGAACCCGCGTACCGGGTGTATCATTTCCTCATGGAAAAGTTCATCGCAGCGAATGGTTATGAAGTATTGAAAGCCGTCACCGAGTCCGGTGTAACGGGTTTCATGGTCGCGACCATCCCCGCCGAAGTCCTTCCAGCCTGGCGTAAGCAGATCGCCGAATCGCGCGCTCGCAACCGCCGCGAACTAGCCCATGTGCTGGGCGACGCAGATAGCAACTCAGGCACCAGCCCCGCGGTCTGACGACGACACTGCATGGACGCCTCGCAGATTGTGCGAGGGGTTGTGCTCAAGTGTCTCTTCCCTTACGACAGCGATCCCCATCAGCCTGGCCAGAAACCCCACTACTGCCTCGTAGCGGATGTCCCTTTTTCATTGGGAGATCAGCATTACGTCGCGGTTGCCTATGGGACGTCCAAACTCGATGAGGACCTGATGCGCGCGCATCGGGGACTGGTACTTAGTGTCGACTCGGCAAACCTGAAGGGCTCCGCTCTTCCAGGCCCGGTCGGTCACTTCGTTCTGGATCACGTCGCCCTACTTCCGCTCAACAGGGATTGGATCTACTCGGATTTCCGGGCTCGATTCGATTTCATGCGACCGGAACAGCGGAAGAACGACCGCGAGCGCCAACGCCTCTACGAAACGTTCCTTTTGGCCGAGCGCCGTATGCTCGCCGCCACGGACGATCTTCTTGAAACCTTCGATCGCACGAAACGCATTGGCCTGCCAGCTGGCAAGACTTTGCGCTGACCCGCGATCCTCGCAACCATCACCCGCGGCGCCCTAACCAGGCGCCGCACTTCCTAGTTCATTTGCACGAACTCCGACACGCTCTGAAGAGACCAATTTTCCTCAGAGCCGACGCTCTCTCCTTTTTCACAGCCGCCAGGCAGAAAGGAGAAACCATGAATCCGCAAACCCCTGCTTCACCATGCTCCACCGGTGCGAAATTTGTCGCTGGCCATCCCGTGGACTACCGCGTCCGCCTGGCCGATAAGCACGATCCGAGAGGCCCCGACGGGAAAGGCTGGAACCGCCTTGCGATCATTGTCCTTGGCCCGACTGACCGCTGCATCCGGATGCCGAAAACAAGGCAAGCTGCCCTGGACACGTTACGTGGTATGGCTCGACATGGGAGCATCACGTCCTATGACGTGTGCACAAACGGCCAGATGCCCTGCCAGTCATGCCCTGTTGCTACGAAGGAGCGGGACCCCTGGAATGACGGATGGCATATCCGTGAAGATGCTCGGGGAATCGTCTGGCTCCTCGGAAACGTCGACAAGGCCTTCTCCGGCCGGGGATACTACTTCAAGGGTTGGACGGCGCTAATGGCGGCGGTGGAGGTCCCGATGCTCCAACGGATGCAGGACGACACTGGTTTCTATTGGATCTCAGCGTAGCCGATCGGTGAAGGACAGGTGCGTGCGCCCGCGACCATCGAGTGAAAACGTGAGCCGCTAGCTGGCCCAATGGAAAGAACAAGCCCGCTTGCCCAAAAGGGGAGCGGGCTTGCTGCCTCTGCTCAGTTGAGCGCACGCAGCCCGCATTAGACCCCAGGTTGCTTACGTAGCTTCCCCAGCGACGCCTATTGAGCGGCGACACTCCCGCCCCACAGATGGCGCCTTAACCCGCCACCCAGTTGGGCAGCTGCTCACCCGAGCTTCCTATGAGGCAATTTGCATTTGAACATTCAGGCGATACGCTCCAGTCGTCTAGTCACGCTGCGGAAGACCAGCTACTCTCATGCCCATGAACTCGCGCCAACTCACCTCCCTCTGGGAACACTACACCGTGTCGAACAGCGTCCGACTGGACGGCGCGGAAAGCTTCGCTACGCTATTCGGCATGGACGAGGTTCAGATTGACTACCCGGGCGGCCAGATCTTCCTGCCGGACGTCGGCGCTGTGGAGGTAGAGGGCCTCGCTGGTCAGGAGGCGGAAATTGATTGGGTGGCCTTGGTCGCCAAGAATCATTCCATGTGGATTGTGCTCGGTACCGGTTCACCGTTTGAAGCCACGGACTCTCTTCCGACCGTGAACGGCCTCGTGATGGCGGTGCCAGCTGGGGTTCGACGCCTCATGCCAGGCACGCTGCCCGGCATTCCTGTCTTCTTTCCCGACGCAGGCTGACGGAGCGCTCGCGCGTGAAGAACCTCTCGACCCCACCTCGAGGGCCGGCTGATGGCACTCTCGCTCGCTACAAGAATCGCATCGTTCGGGTTCTCGGCTCGACCCAGAGCCAACGCTTTAGGATCCAGTGGCTGACAGAGGACGGCGAATTGCGCGTCAGCGCCGTCAACGGAAAGAACCTGCACAGGATGCAGCCGCAGTTGTTCTGACGTTTCACTTCCTATCCGACCGGTTTCCCTTCCTAGGGCGGAGAATCCCGACCCACAACGGGCGTCGCCAGCGGGCTCCAATCCGGTGAGCGGCCGGTAGGCATGGGAGCTCGCTCCTGGGGACCACGTTAGGTCAACTTCTTTATCGCTCGTTCCAGCAAGGCAATCTCATCCAACCAGTCGTCGGGGTTCGACAAGCTTCCTTTTTGCACGGATATCAACAAGACCATCACGGGCGGCGACGAAATGCTCAAGAGCCGCGCGCGGTTGCGACAGCTTCAATAAAGCGTTCGCCACTCGCTTGTGGAAAGTCGGGGTATGAATCTGCAGATCAGGGGCCTTGGCCGAAAATTCGATGATCGCCAAGCCAATCGCGATTACTTCCTGATAACTCTTTTGCTTCTGCGCAGTTGACTGCCTGGCGCGCAAGGCTTTGAACTTTTCCAAGTTCCTGGTGAAGGCGTCCATGGCTTGTTCCACGGTTCTCAAAGGGCCGCGGCTGCTTGGCGCTGCCAGCGGCCTGTCAAACGGACTAGGGATCACCCCTCCGCAGCTTCTGCCTTGGGCTTGAGGCTGACCCAGAAACCCGTTCCGTTCTGCTGGTTCATGACCAGGTCGGGGTACGTACGGATCATGTCGGATAGGGCAGCATGGCCGAACACCTTCGGCGAGAATCCCGGGTCCGTCCGTTTAAGATACTGACCAAGAGCGCCCAAGCCCACCCAGCCGTCAGGCGTGTCGCCAGCGAGCAATTCCACCGCCTTGATGACGGCCTTCGGGCGCCGTTTTGCTACAGGCTTCGGAGCGGCGGCCGCGACGGCCTTAGGCTTTGCTGGGTCTGCCGGCTCCGCGACAGGCTCTGGTGGCACCCACTCAAAGAACTGATCGCTGGCATTGCGCAGCGCATCCGGCGTCTTAGCCTCCCCAACGATATGCACGATGGCTCCGCGCTCGCGGAGCTTGCGGCAGAGATAGGCGAAATCCGAATCGCTGGTGATGAGGCAGAAAGTGTCCGCGCGGGAGTCGAACATGGCCTCCATCGCATCCAGGGCCAGTGCGATATCGGCAGTGTTCTTGCCTGCCGCATATTGATATTGCAAACACGGCGTGAAGGCTAACCTCACCAAGGCCTCCTGCCACCTATGAGCTAGCGTGGCATGGTTCCCGTACCCTCTGCGGAGCACGACGCGCCCGAACTGGGCCACGACCCGAAGCGCGTGCTCAAGGATCTCCGGCGTCGTATTGTCGCAGTCCACCAAGACCGCGACCCGCCCTTCCGTTGCTGCTGACTGACCCGCCATTGCATTAATCCTTATGACCTGCGTTCATAGCTGCCCGGTAGGTGTACTTGTGCACCAAAGAATAGCAGATGCACCCCGTTCACAGTATCGGCGGCGGAGGCTGGCGATTTAGCGTTGCGGACCCCACTCTAGTGGGACGCACCCGCCTACATCGCGCCACAGTCTATTTGCCGCGCCAACGACAAATCCGGCTTGCGTTCCGAATCGCGCACCGTACCTTGGAGCTCTCCACAGGTAATTTGCCGCACAATGCCCACGCAACTCCCCCTCGCCCTCGAGGCTGCTACGACCCAGTGTCAACGATGGATCAATCGCAAGGTCCGGTACCGCCCGCCGGGCGAGGTGTTCAATTCGTCCTGCGCCGAAGTCGTGGCGATCGCGGAGAACGATGCACGCGCATTTGTCGAAGAAAACCACTATTCGCATAGCTATCCAGCGGCACGCTTCCGCGTCGGACTGATGGTCAAACCCCGCTTTGGCCGCGAGTATCTCGGCGGCGTGGCCGTCTACTCCGTTCCCATGACCCAGAGCGTCATCCCTGCTGTCCTACCGGGCCTAGCACCGGCGCATGGCGTCGAGCTTGGCCGGCTCATCCTGCTCGATACCCCGGAGGTCGGCGTTTCCAATGCGGAGTCGTGGTTTATAGCTCGGGCCCACCGCCTCCTGCGCCAAACCCTGCCCGAGATCCAGGGCGTCGTTGCCTACTGTGACCCGATCGAGCGCCGCGACGCGACCGGCCAGCTGGTGAAGCGATCGCACACCGGCGTGATATACCGCGCTAGCGGATGCCAGTACCGCGGCGTCGGCTCGCCCCGCACCCTCCTGCTCACACCGGATGGCCAGATCGCCAGCGAGCGGACCTTGTCCAAGCTGCGCACAGGAGATCAGGGCCGTGAGTACGCGGAAGCGCAGTTGCGTGAGCGAGGCGCCCCGCCCCGCGGCTTGCACGAGACCCCGACCGCCTGGTTGATCCGTCTACGGGAAACCGGATTCCTTCGGCCCATCCGCCACCCGGGAAACCTGCGCTTTGCGTGGGATTGGCGCAAGTAGGTCTCGATAGTCTCTGCGTCGCATGACATATCGTCGGCTCGCACCGGCGGCATATTGGGGCGGATAACGTCATCCCGGCGGCACTGCGGTAGACTTCATGGCAGCCGCCCCAGCGGCATCATGCAGGAATAGCTTCTTGATGGCTGTCGGTACTTCGTTGAACCGCTGGTTCAACAGAGTCCCGAACTCTCTCCTTACACACCGCCTGTTTGGCATAAAGGAGAACATCATGAATCAGCAAACTGAAATCGTTGCGGTCCAAGAACTTCGCGGCATTGCAGTTGGCGATCGTGTTTCCGTTCAGGATGTCGAAGCCAGCCCACCGCAAGTTCACCACGGCACCGTCAAGGTACTATGGAGTGACAGCACGGCAAGCATCAAGTGGGATGACAGCCGCCTGCACATTGAGCGTGATCGTCACCTCGTTGCGAGTGGCCACGTGGACATCCATCACGTCAGAAAACTCAACGCGTAATCCACAGGTACCGCCCCTCCGGGCGGCGGTACCACCCCTCTCCCTTTCAGGCAGCCCTGAAAAGGTACTTTGCCCGTCAACTTGCCACGCGCGGCCGAACCGTGCTATTTTTCGGCCAGCCGTCAAGTCGGCATCACCTGCACCACGGCACTCGCCCGGATCCGAGTCTCCGGTCCGCACTACCCCGCAGCCGTCAATTCCACAACGTAACCTAGGTCGCGGGTTCCCGTTCGCTTCTCCGCGCAATCTTCCCGGCCGAAGTACTTCGTCGCAAGGCACTCGCTCGCCCCGTCAAGGTCCAGCCTTCACAGGGCACTGCCTCTCCTGTTTATCAACGCGCCACAGGGCGCACTAAGGAGAGACTTATGGAAACGCAACACAGCGGCGCTCGGGACATGTTTCAGTTCTATCCCACGCCGATCGATCTCGCCACGCGGGTCTGGAAAAAGCTCAAAAACAAGCATCCGGACCGCGTGCTCGAACCCTCTGCAGGCAAAGGCCATCTTTTGAAGGCCATGTACGATGAACCACAGTGGCATGGAAGAACCTATGCCCACGTTGACTGCTGTGAGATCGATTTTCGTCACCATGCGGACCTTCGCGAGCTCGGGGTGAAAATCGTAGGACACGACTTTCTTGCGATGGAATCCGGCGCCTGCTATTCGGCCATCATCGGCAACCCGCCGTTTCACAATGGCGAGAAACACGTCCTCAAGGCGTGGGATTTGTTGTGGGATGGGGAAGTTGTCATGATCATCAACGCCGAAACCGTCCGCAATCCGATGTCGATGGAACGTCAGCGACTCGTCAAGCTCATTGAGGATTTCGGGGATGTCGAGTTTGTTGAAGGCGCATTCGAAGTCGAAGATGCAGTACGCAAAACATCGGTGGATGTCGCTATTGTCCACCTCGTGAAGAAGGCCGATGTTGCGTCGTTTGTGACAATGGACCTTCTGCGCAGCATGCAGGGCGATGCCGTTAGCGGCGAGGATCTCGGCAGTGGGTACGCTCAGGCACAACAGCTGGCGCTGCCCGCAAACGAGATCGAAAATCGCGTCCTCATCTTCAACGCTGCGGTGGAAAGTGCGCGCTCGGCGATCTTCGCTCAGGCTCAGGCCAGTGCGTACGCCGGCATGCTCGGCGATTCGATGGGTGCGCGATCGGCGGGCCGATCGGATCGGGAGTTTGCACCAACGGTAGAGTGCGTACGCGGCGAGCTCGACGAGGCCTATCGGGACTTGAAGGGTCGCGCCTGGGCTTCTGTCGTCCGCTCGGCCGATGTAACAAGCCGACTGTCGAGTGCCGCCCAGAAGCGGGTCGAGGCTGAGTTCAAGCTGATTTCGGAGCTTGAGTTCACGGTGACAAACATCTACAGCTTCTTGATGGGGATCTGCGAGCAACAAGGCAAAATCCAGATCGACATGCTGTGCGACACGTTCGACCGCATCACCCGCTACCATAGCGACAACACCGCCTATTACCGTGGCTGGCGCAGTAACGACAAGCACTACCGCTCCATCGGTCGGCGAATTCGCTACACACGCTTCATCATCCCAGGGTTCTCGGCGGACAGCTGGCATCGGTCGCCCCCGTGGGAAATGCAGGGTTTGCTCGCCGACTTCGACAAAGGGTTCGCCCTGTTGTCGGGCGACTCCGCTCCTGAGGTCAGCCTGGTAAGTGTCTGTAATTCGCGCTGGGATGAACTGAAGCGCGGAGGTCGCGTGGAATCGTCCTACTTCGACATCCGTTATTACCCAGGGATCGGCACCATTCACTTCTTTCCGCGCGATAAGAAGCTAATTGACCGTCTCAATCGGGTAGTTGGACGTCACCGCGGCTGGCTGCCTGCTGAGAACTTGAAGCTCGAGTCCAGCGCCTTCTGGGAGCAGTACGAGAAGGCGGAAAAGCTGGACAAGGAGATCCGCAAAGCTGTTGCCAAGCGTGGCGTCCGCTCGTACGACGATCCGTTCAGGGCCATCGATCGCGAGTCTTACGACGGCCATGACCAGGCTTGCCAGAGGATCGACGAAGCGATGCAGGAAGTGCACGAAGCCAATGGCATTCAGGTTGAGTTTCGACTGGCATCCGCAACGGACGCCAGCTCCGCGACCCTGCGTCAGCTACCCCTTCTTGCGGCGGCTTAATAGCTGCAAGGTGATCATTAATCTGTGACCCAAACCCACCGAGCGCCCCCATTGGGAGCCCCGGTGGGTTTGCCTTTTTTCCCGCCCGGCCTACCGGTCACCGTCCGTGGCAAAAATGTCCTTCCCGCCTGGCGCCAGCTTGCAATGCGCGCCCGAACCATGCTAATTTTCGGCCAGCCGTCCAATCGGCATCACCTGCACCAAGCTGACTTTCGCGTCATTCTCTCCATGGCACCCGCCTGGGCCCGCGTTTTCTCCAGTCCGCACTATCCCCGCACCCATCAATTCCGCGCCCTAGCTTTCTAGGCCGTAGGTTCCTTTTCGCCTCTGCGCGCGACTTGCATTCCGACTTTCGCATCGGACCATAGTGTTCGGAAGCGCTCTTACGCCCCGTCAAGGTCCCACTTTGACCGGGCCCCGCCCTCTCCTCTTACAAACGCCCTACGGGCATCATGGAGAAATAAGCATGAAGAACACTCAGCAGGAAACAAACGCACTTTTTGGCGCCACGCTGGAGGGCCAACTCGCTTTCGAAAAAACCCTGATGTTTGGCGGCGTGAAGCGGCTGATGAGTGACATCAAGGCAAAGTCGCGGGACAACTACCAAGTTCCGCTCGAGCTCATCCACGAGCTTCCGGACTTCAACGTTCGTGTCCACGACGAAGGCTACGACCAGCACATCGATAACCTGGCGCAATCGATGCTGACGGAGGGGTTCTACCAGGACAAGCCGCTTGCCGGCATCGTGATCTCGGAAGGCGGCAAGGACAAGATCTTCGTCGTCGACGGTTACAGCCGACGCAGCGGCGCTCTGAGGGCGAATGCGCTCGGCGCCACCATCGCCACGGTGCCGATGGTCTTCAAGTCGGCATCCACGTCGCTCGAAGATCTGACGGTGGGCCTCGTGCGGGCGAATGAAGGCAGGCCCCTCACGCCCTTCGAGAAGGGCATCGTCTGCAAGCGCCTCGAAGGCTATGGCATGGAACGTGCCGAGATCGCAAAGCGCCTGAACCTCTCGGCAGTCTATGTCGGTCAGCTGCTGACGCTGATGGGTGCGCCGAACGAGATCCGTAAGCTCGTTCAGGCCGGCAAGCTGTCCGCCGAAAACGCCCTGGCTGCGATGAAGAAGCACGGCGAAAAGGCGGTCGAGGTTCTGCAAACCGCGAACGCGCAGGCCGAAGCTTCGGGCAAGAAGCGCATCACGGAAAAGAGCCTGCCGGGCGCAAAGCTCGCGAAGGTGATCAGGAAGCAGGCGCCGGTCATGGCGGAGACTCTCCGCAGCGTTAAGGCCGACCCCGGCTTCTCTGCGCTCTCGCCCGAGCTTCGCGAGAAGCTCGAAGCGCTGCTCGGCACGCTCGACACGAGCGAGCAGTCTGCGCCCGAAGCCCCGGAAGCACAGGCCGATGCAACCGCAGAAGCCACGGCGTAACGGCAAGTGGGAGCCACGGTCCCTGCTGGTTCGCAGAAACAGTGGTCCAGACGGACGTTTAACCATCAAGCACCAGTCAACCCGCCGTCTCTTCGGAGTCGGCGGGTTTTTTCACGCGCAGATCGGCACGCTGCGCCAGGCACAGGCCTGGCAGAGCGTCGCGCTCTCTCCTTTATCAACGCTCCACTGGAGCACAAGGAGATCACAATGAACCGCAACACTACAGAGAACCTCACCAAGCTGCAGTTCGCCCAACGCATCGCGGCCGCATTTCCAGGCTTTCTGGATGACGATGAGGTTTCGGGCGCCGATCTGGTTGATTGGATGAGCCAACACGTGGCCGAGCTCAAGCATGTCGAAGACGGAACTGCCTACAAGCAGCTTCGGCGACGCTTGCCCGGATTAGTGAATGGCAGTGACGTCAATGGCGGCGATCTGGTGGACTGGGTCAACGAAGCGTTTGGCGAGCAGTTCCGGATCGTTGCGTTGGAACCCCGACTGTATCAGGGCACGTGGAGTCATCTGTTTGGTCCCGGCCGTGCGGAAACACAGTGTCGCATCGTCGTCGACGTGGCAAACGACAAACTCGTGGCAGCGCAGGCATCCGATGGGCTGAAGTGGGTGGATCTGTCCGCAGCAGATATGAACGATCTCGCCGCATCGCTGTTTGATGCCAACGACGTCTGTGACGACCCGACGGAATGGGATCTCTCGCCGATCGCCGAGCTTCCGGAGTGGGCTTCGCCACGGGAAATCGACCCGAACCACGCAGAAATCGCTGCCGAGCTTGATCGGCTCCGGTCGGTTGCGCCTGATTGGCATCCGGAGACACTTCGGGAATCGGCAATTGATAGCTTCTCCATGAAGTGGGGGATGACCCGGGACGAGGTCCAGGAGATCGTCGATTCGTTCCTGGCTAAGTCAGGTGCAGCGCATGCTGCCCATGTAAGTATTCACGAGAAACGGATTTCAAACTTTGAGCCGTAGCCGGAGAGGAGAATTTCGATCTCGGTATCGATGGTTTCTTTGGTCCATGTGACGAAGCGTCGCCAGTGGTACTTGGCATGTTTCCAGACGATTTCAATCAGGTTGAGTTCGGGGCTGTAAGGCGGCAGATGAAAGAGAACCATACGGTGCTCGAAGAGCCAGCGGTCCAGGATATCCTGCTCGATGGCGTGATGGATCTTCGCGTTGTCGAGCACGACGACCGTGAGCTGACCGGGCGTGGCACTTTGAGCAATCTCTTCCAGGAACTCAATAACGAAGGGACGCTTGATGCTGCCTTTGCTGGTCTGGTGGACAAGCCGGTTGGCTCCGTAATCCAATGCCCCCAAGACTGAACGCCTGCAGTGCGGTTGGGGAACCGTGCAGTGAGGTCGGCCAATTGGCGACCAGCCACGCTGCACCGGCGGCGAGGCCGAAAATCCGGCCTCATCAAGATAGACGAGACGACATGCACCATCACGAGCAGCTTGCTGCAATTTCTCGAGCGTGGCAGCCTTCACGGCAAACTCCTGCTCGTCGCGTTTTTTTTGAGCGAGTATCGGCCGCGCTTGTACGAAAAGCCTGCCCGTTTCAGTTCCCCGGCCAACGTTTCAAGGCGGCAGGGCAACGGCATGCCATTGGCGGCCTCGATGCACTGCGCAATCTGTCTGAGCGTCATGGACTGCGCTCGCGCCGCGGCTACAGCCGTGGCAACCATGTCTTCGCAGAGCGAATGGGGGCGGCCTCCCTTATGACCATTGAGCAAGCCGCACAGCCCTTTCTCGCGCCAGGCGTTCGTCCAGTTGTACACAGTCTTCTTGCTCACATCCAACTGCGTCGCGATCTCGTGCACTCGTTGACCTGCACCGAGCAGCAACAAGCCTTGTCCTCTAACCCTGAAGTCTTCATACGGATGCCGCAGCGCAAGCTCTTCCAAGGTTCGTTTCTCCACGTCGTTCAGTTCGATGGTGCACTTCATCGGCGATGCCAGCTCGTTCTTCATGTGACTGGCATCTGACTTTCATTCGTGAAATTGGTTTACTCAAGACACTTACTTGTGCCAAATCTGTAAGGCATTACCTTGAAACCTTTGCCCGCCGTACGTCCCTTGTGGATGTCGGCGAGCGCTCCTCTCAATGACCGCTATCCCTTGCCTGCCCCTCCCTCGTGGCGCGGCGCAGGTATTTCGTCCCCCGATTTAGCCAAGGCGCGTGCCTTCTCTAAGCCGGCGAGCGCTGCAGTTCAAAGCACGCATCCAGTTCCAAAATGCCCAGGAGTCAACATGTCCTTCGAATCGCCCACCCCGAAGTTCGATCGCCGCAAAGCGGAGGTCTTGCGGGCCTTTGACGCCTCCGCCTGGCTCAAGGGTGCCGTAGCGCAGTTGTGTGCCAAGGATGTCGAAGACGCCGTCAAAGATGCCGAACTTCTGCTTGATCTGATGAAGCTCCGCTCGGACGAGGTCTTCTCGCATGCGATCAGAATCGCCGCGGCTGGTCCAAGGTCGATTTGAAGTCCGCAAGGTCCGCGAGACACTGGTGGTTTGACGCAGTGGCGCCCCGGTGCCCTATAGCGCCACCATTTCTCGCCGGCCCGCCGGCAGCATAACGACCGAAACTGGCCATGACCGCCAACAGCACGGCCAACACAGCCACCGCCAGTTCTCAGGGACTGCTTATGTTCGAAAGCGAGGACGAGGCGGCGCGACGTGTTGCGATCGAAGACCTGCACGCACGGACGGCGATCTACACGGCAAGTCCTGTGGTTGACGACCTCCTGCTACGCCTGGGCTGGCCGAGCGGTACCGCCAGGCTCGTGGATCCGAGTTGCGGGGGTGGGATGTTCCTAGCCCGTGCCCTCTCCGCGCTGCTCGCCGCCAGGCCCGCCGGGTTTGATCCTTGTGGCCAGATCGAGGGGTGGGAAATTCACCCGATCGCGTGTATTGAAGCACGGTCGCGTGTCGCGGGAATCCTCGTTTCGCATGGATGGTCGCACGCCCACGCAGCAACGCTCGCCACCGACATGGTCCACAATCGCGACTTCCTAACCGAAGGGCCGACAACGCCGCAATGGGACATTGTCGCGGGGAACCCTCCGTATCTGCGAGCCGCCAATGTCCCGGACCTGCTCAGGACCGAGTACAGCCGGCATGTGCCCGACTACGCGCAGGGCGACTTACTGCACAGCTTCCTCGAACGCTACAGCCGTACTGTTCTGCCGGCGGGCAGGATCGGGCTGGTGACGTCGGACCGCTGGTTATTCAACCAAGGCGCTAGCCGTCTGCGCGAGAACCTAGGCCAGCGCCTGTCGCTAGCCCATGCGGAGCGTTTGAGCGCCGAGACAACTTTCTACCGGCCCAAGCAGCGCCGCGCCGGGTCGCCACCGCGCGTGCATCCGGTATCCGTCGTCCTGGTGTCAGACGACGGCGCCGAGCAGAACCTGACCGGCCGACCAATCCACCCGGGTGTCGATGAGGAGCGCTACGCGGGTTTGGGGTTGCTGGGCGACTTCGCAGACGTGCGTATCGCACCTTGGCTCGGTACCGAGGGCATTTTCGTGATTGATGCGGCGACGTCCCGCGGCCTACCGCCCGAGTGCCTGGTGCCGGCCATCGATACCGACGATATCAAGGACGGAATGTTCGGAACGCCTACTCGCTGGGCCATCCGCACGGTGCCCGGCGAGCGGCCTTGCCCTGAGATCATGGCTCACCTGGAGAGCAGGATGCATCTGATGGCCAGGCGCGGGCGCCAGGGCAAGGTCTGAATGCCACCGGAATCGTTCCACGCGCTTGATCTCTCGCGCGAGTCACTGATCGTGCCCACGCATTGCAAAGACGCCGAGGGCCGTGCGCGTCCCAGCCGGCGTCCTGACGATCAATCACAACCTCAGCATCGTCGCCGGCAGCAGCACCACGTTCGACCAGGTTGAGGAGGCGCTTGCATCGCCGCTCGCCGCCGAGTGGGCCCGCGACTACGCGTCGCGCCTTGAGAACAACTACCTGTCTCTAACGACGACACTCCTGCGGCGAATGCCTATGGTGAACCTCACGGCGTAACGCGTCGGGCGAGCCCGCCGACGCATGATGATCTGAGAGAGGACCTCACTATGGACGACTTCGGCAACTCCCTGTCCCTGTACTACGCCAGCATGTGCCCGTGAACTTGCATTCGAAATCTGCCCCGTATCCTGGAATCTCTTCCCCGGTGATCGAGATACCCCATGAACGCACGTGAACGGCTCGCCGCCGCTGCCCTTTGGCTCGGCGACAACCACGAAGATCTGTCCGACGGACTGTGTAACGCCCTCGACGGCCTGCGCCTGTACGACTACGCCCAAGCCCACGACCAATTGCCGGAAATGGCGGACAGTTGGGAGCCCGCAGACCGTATCGCGGTTCTGGGCTACGACCCGCTCGACGGTGTCCGGTTCGATGCCGGAACCAGCGGCGCTACCGAAGCCATCCAGGCGCTTACGTCCGCCCGTGTACTGCTGGATTCGGTCGCTTTCGTTCGCACCGAAGGCGACACCGCTCCGGTTATCGCTGCTATCGACGCTGTCATCGCACCCGCCTAATTCGCTCCCCGACCCCGGATCAACATGACGACGAAGAATACCGCCCGTGCACTCGACAAGTACGGTGTGAAGGCCTGCCGCGTTGCCTACCACATGCACGCAAATATCGGCTTCGGCGCCTCGGGCATCGCCTTTGAGGGCCCCCTTGAACTGAAGACCACCCGCCAGGCCGATGCTGCGATCAACGCCGGCCGCGAGCTTGCGGAGATGGACCACGCCGTCTGGTGCTGACCACAACGCACCAGGACTGAGAAATGACTGAAGTCGAACAGATAGCAGAACTGCGGGCGGCGCTGGAAACGCTGGTGAGCCTGCACAAGGACTGGGACAAGGGCACCGCCTACGTGCCAGTGAAGTTCATGCGGGACAACAACGCAGCCATCGCGGCCGCGCGCGATATCCTGCGCAGAACCGATGCCATGCCGACCGACGCAGCCACCGTCGCGGCCGTGCCCGCTGGAGTATGTGCGGCACAGCCTATGGTCGTGGTGGAGGTCGTCGGCAACGGTGCGGTGTTCGCTCGGGTCTCGGTGCGGAAATTCTGCGAGTCAATTGGACTGAGCTATCAGTGCTCCCTGGTTGCCGAGCTCGATGCGAAGGCCGGTAAGACTATGAGCGATCCGGGCGCACGACGGGAGCCAGACCATGGCTGAGCGCATGCAGGTGGCTCGCTGGCGCCGTACCCCACATGAAAGCAGCCGGATCGCCGTGATGCAACGCCGAGGGGTACCAGCTACGCCTTGACGACCAGGTGCTCCTCACCGTGGGCTGGGTACAATCGTATGGCGCCGCCGTAAATGGCGGATGGATCTGGCACCGCATGGGGCAGAACACCCATGCCACGCGGCACAAGACGGCAGAGGATGCCAAGGCGGCCGCCGATGCCTGGGACAAGGCAAACAAAGGAGCCGACGGTAATGGCTGATCAGGACAACAAACCCGCTGCGGCTCGCGATGAAGTGTGGCTTGAACTGCTGCAACTGCACCGCCAGGCCGTACATCAAGGCGATACCCATTTGCCATAGGCTTGGCAGTACGCCGCGAACGCGCCGCGATCGACCACCGTCAGCAGGCCAAGCCGGTTCAGCTCCTTGCACAGCCGGCGCCATTCGGACTTGGCCGGCGCGTTCAGATGCGCAGGCGCGGAGGGGAGCGTGGCGTCGGGTTTGACTTCGTTCTGCGGAAGCGGCCGACGGCCAGGATTGCCCTCCAGCAGTTTCAGTGCTGTGGGTTTGGTCATTGATTTTACCTCAACAGAAAGAGAGCCCCCGCAGCTCGGCATAGTCGGCACACAGTCACCCATCGACCGTTCAGCCCAACCAGCAAACCATTGTGTCGGCTCGGATTCGTCCGTTGGTATCATGTGACCCCACGGATAAATTAGGAGGCGAGGATGAGTTGGTTTATTACTGGCAGGCGAGACGGACTTGTATTGCGCGTGTCCGAAGCAGGCGTACCAATCCTCGGCGGCAAAGGTCTTCACGAGTGCCGGCCTGCGGACGGCGGACGCTTTGATAAAGCGCTACTCAAACGGATTGAAGAGGCAGGGTGCGAATGGACAATCACCGTTCCGACGCAGTCCGAGTTGCACATCGATCCTAGCGCCGAAGGATTGTATGAGCGCGTACAGGAGGCTCCCAGTCAATCGCATGCGGCGATCCAATTTTTCGAGCTAGACGGCAACGAGTTCGTCGGATTTTCGATCGTAGTTCCGGAAAGCACATTCGAACATATTCGTCGACTGCTCGAACTCGTGCTCCTGTCCGACTCGCTCGAGTACATGGCGACAGTGAACTTCCTGACGTTCCGAGCAGCGCATGCACAGACAGAGACGCCCACGCTGGAGGAGTTCATCGACGGGAAGCCGCTGTTTGTCGGCGAGGTGACGTTCCTCGTCAAGCCCATCTCAAAACAACACTAAATTGGCAGATTGGTTTTCTAGCTCGTACCCTCGCCCGAACCGACCAGGACGAAGTGCGTGCGGTGGGCAATTCCTGGAGCAATGATGGAAACAGAGAACAAGCCGGCACAGCCAGAGCAAGATAGCGTCCTACCAGCCTTAACACAGGCCTTCGACGCGGCCAAAGCTGCCCGAATCACTCCCCCGGAATTGACGCTGTTGCAAGCGATTGAACTCGAATCAGCGCGAGGGATTGTGAGCAAGGCGGTATTCCAGCTATTTGACCTCGCCAAAGAAGTGGAAGGCGCTGTAGTCCGCGATCGCCGCTTTCCTGGAGAGGAATCTAGGATGCTGAAGCGGGACGGACACGCGTTCGGCATCTATCCACTCTCGATAGGCCAAACGCTGCTGCGGCGTGCATTGGAGCTGGATTCGCCTGAGGAGGCAATTCAGTGGTTTCTTCGAGTCCTCAATAAAAAATCAGCAACTGGCGCCACGATACGCGCGCTATGGGGTGCCCTTGTCGATACGAGCGTTCAGCTTGCTCCGGATATCAAGCTCGTCCCGATTCAAGACATTCCCGAAAGCCATCAAAAGGGCTGGGTAACTTCGGCCGCTTGGGGTTTTGACCGTGCACCGAATACGCCAATGTACGAAGCTCCGGAGTCCGCTCTTCTGCTCCAAAAGACTATCGATCCTGTAATTTATAACCCATCAGTAGATAAGCTAGACGAGATGGCTTCATTTGCGGCCGAGCAGGAAAGGCTCAACGATGCCACATTGGCTCTGACGGTGTTAGGCCCGAGAGTAGTGATACCTGCTGCTGAGTGGTTTACATACGATGATCCAGACCTAGAGCAGACTGGCATTCGCAGCAACTCGCGACGCGGTCAGATTATGGAAATTCAATCGACGATGCCCCGACACGCTCCGACGCTTGATCCAGCGCTTGCTCAAGAGGTTGTCCAAGCTTTCCTCGGCATGACTGGAGACAGCAAGGAAACAGTTCGGATTGCTATGCAGCGTCTCAGTCATGCCATTCGCCGACGCGCCTATGGGGATAAAGCTGTCGAGGTTGCTACAGCCCTCGAGTCCTTGCTTGGCAGCAATGAGAACACGGAAATGGGCTTCAGGATCCGAGTTCGCGCCAGCCGATTGCTTGGAGGAACAAGCGCCGCTCGCGCACGAACGGCTGAGATAGTCAAAGAAACGTACAACATTCGCAGCAAGGCCTTGCATGAAGGCAAGCACAACAACAAGAAACGATCCAAAGAGATAGCGGGAGCGACCATGACATGGTCGGAGATTGTGGACGCCTCTATAGGCATCTGTGCTCAGCTTATCGGAATCGTCTTGCGTCGAGGCAGCATCCCGGATTGGGATTTCTTCGATATCAACGAGCAGTCAGCCGCGTAACTCGCTTCTCTTTCTGACGCCGCCAGAAACTCTCAGGCGGCCTTTTTCGTTCGGGACGACCCCTTACCAGCACCGGCCCGCCTTGGCGCAGCGTTGGCCCGCGTCGGCAGCGCAACGGGCGATTTTGGGTTCCGCTTCCGCGTGGGTTTGCCAGGAGCGGCCTCGGCGGCCGGGTTTGTCGGCTTGCCATCACTGAACGGCCGGCCATCCTGGTCAACCGCCACCAGGCCGGTGAGGGTTTGCCAGCGCCGGATGATCACGTCGACGAAGCGAGGATCCAGCTCCACCACGCGCGCGCACATGCCCTAGCGATCGGCCGCGATCAGCGTCGAGCCGGAGCCGCCGAACGCGTCGACCACCACGGCACCAGGACGCGCCGACATTGCCAGGTGCCGCTCGACCAGGGACACCGGCTTCATCGTCGGATGCTCGGCCGATCGGCGCGGCCGCTCGACGAACATGGCGGTGGTCGGCGTCTCCAGGAGCTGCGCGTCGCCGGCCACCACCAGGAGCGAGTCCCCGAACGGGATCGCCCACCGGCCATCGTCGAGCTGCTGAATGCCGCGACCGTTCGCCCAGGCCTCGACGGTCGTCTGCTTGCGGCCGCCATAAAACGCATGCGCGGCGCCAGGCTTCCACCCGTAGAGGATCGGTTCATGGATCCACTGGTAGTCGGAGCGGCCGAGCACCAGCGAATCCTTGCGCCAGATGAGGCAGGACGCGAGCTTCAGTCCCGCCTCGACGAACGCGCGCCGGAAGGACAAGCCTTCGGTGTCGGCATGCGCGACATAGATCGCGGCACCAGGACGCATGACCTCGGCCAGCCGCTCGAACGCGACCTCCAGGAACTCCAGGAACGCGGCATCGGACATCGCATCGTTTTTGATCTTGCCCGCGGTGCCCTCGTAGGCCAAGTTGTAGGGCGGATCGGTCCACACCACGTCCGCCAGGGCGCCGTCCATCAGCCGCGCCCACAACGCCGCGTCGTGCGAGTCCCCGCAGGCCAGGCGGTGCTGGCCGAGCGTCCAGATATGACCAGGCCGCGAGACGGCGACCTCCTCGAGCGGCGGCGCATCCTCCGGATCGTTGGACGGCGCGGTCAGCAGCAGCTCGCCGATCTCGCGATCGGAGAAGCCGGTGAGCAGCGCATCGAAGCCGGACGCCTGCAGGGCGGCCAGCTCCTCGGCCAGGATCTCGCGATTCCAGCCGCCGTTTTCGGTGAGCTTGTTGTCGGCCAGGGACATACGCGCGCTTCATCGCGTCGGTCCAGCCTTCGGCGATCACGACCGACGCCTCGGTGAAGCCGACCAGCGGCGCGGCTAGGACGCGGCCATGCCCCGCGATGATCCCGCCCGACTCGTCGATGAGCACCGGCATTGTCCAGCCCCAGGTGCGCATCGAGGCCGCGAGCTGCGAGATCTGCAGCGGCGAATGCGTCCTGGCGTTGCGCGCGAACGGCGTGAGCCGGTCCAGCGGCCACACTTCGTGCCGGTTCGCGGGATTCTTGACGGTCATGGGCGCGCCTCGATAGGGAAGATTTATCAGCGCCGGTTTTCCCGAGGCCCGGTCGGATTTTCTGCGACGCGAAAAATGAACCTTCCAGCCGGCTTGCCTTCGGCCCGTAGTTTTGACCCCCCCCCCCGGTGCATTTCTTATCACTAGTCTGCGAAGGGGCGCTATCGTCACTCATACGCAGCACCTCCAGCTCCATGCCGTCCTCGAGGACCAGCACGCGATGACCAGGCACGGCCTGGCCCACCGCAGCACGCAGGCTTCGCGCTGCTGCTGGTTGAGCCGGTGCTGCACGGACAGCACCAGGACGTCGTCAGGCTGCAGCGAGAGCACCGACACCGATGGGATCACCACGCCAGCATCGGCCTTGCCATCACCGCATAGGCGGTCCAGGAGCGACGGCATCACAGTCTCCAATCGGATGAGGCCTGCAGGCGGAACGCGACCTGCACCAGCACGACATACGCGACTAGCACCAGGAGCAAACCGATCATGGAAACCTCCGGAGGGTTAGCCAGGCCAGGCGCCAGGCGAGCACAGCAGCGTCGCACCAGGGCATGCCAGGTGCCCCTGCTGCAGGCAGTAGACGCACCAGGGGTGCGCGCGCAGTGCCTGGCGCGCAAGGCCCGCCATTCCGGCGTCTGGTACATCGCCGTCCAGCGAGAAGCCATCGCGGATCTCCAAAAGCAAAACGGCCACCCGAGTGGGGCGGCCGTTCTGACAATTCGTGCATCTTGGCGAAATTATAGGGCGCTTGTCCGAGCGTAAACAAGCAGCGGCGCGGTTTTTGGCGGCGATCGATCGTCGAAGCGTCAGGCCCCTATCGCATCAATGCACGTCCATATTCCGGGGTGAAAACTGAAAAAACTCGTCGTTGTACAGGGCAGCCCGTAGGCTCGATGTAAGGCGAGCTATTTTTTCGTCCGCCGCGTCCTCATTGCGTTGATTGAAGGCGTCGTGGTAGGCGAATAAGTATTCACGAGAAACGGATTTCAAACTTTGAGCCGTAGCCGGAGAGGAGAATTTCGATCTCGGTATCGATGGTTTCTTTGGTCCATGTGACGAAGCGTCGCCAGTGGTACTTGGCATGTTTCCAGACGATTTCAATCAGGTTGAGTTCGGGGCTGTAAGGCAATCCACCCAAGATAAGGACATCAGCAAGCCTTATAGGCGGCATGTCGATGAGGTTTCTGGCGAGGCGGACGTGGTTTAGCGCGATCCGGTCGCACGCGATGGGTACGTGTTGCGATCAAGGCCAAGGTCTCATTCAGCGCAGCCTTGGCCCAGCGCAGTCCCAGTAGCGCCGCTGGCAGGACAGGTTTGAGAGCGGTGATGGCGTAGGTTCGGATGATCCGATAGTTCGAGTCAATCTCATGTTCCTGCACGGCGCTGAAGCAGCATAGAGCGTGCAGGTTATCACTGAGGATTTTGGCGCCGAAGTCCTGCCTGGCAGCCAACTGCGAGAGGCCGGACAGATGTTCGAGTCCCATGCGGTGCTTGAGGCGTTTGTACGCCTCCTCGAGGCGCCAGCGTTGATGGTAAAGGTCGCGGAAGGTGGCCGCTGGATAGCGGTGCATGTCGAGCAGATTGGTGATGAGCACGCGCACCTTGCCGGCTGGCGAGATCTGCCGGATCAGCCGAACGGTCTGCGGGGTAGCCGCACACTCGTAGTCGCGCGCGTCAATGCGGGCTGGAGCGGGGAGCGTGACGATGGCCTCGTCACGGCCAGAGCGCACGAAGCGCCGTACGGCAGCAAAGCCGCTGCCGTCGGCACGCATGCAGAAAGGGATGTTTCGTTGGTTGAGTACGGCCACCAGCCAGCGGGCGGGGTAGCCGCGGTCGAGCAAGAGCAAGTCGTCGGATTGCAGGCGGTCCAGATGCTCGAACAGGATCTGGCGTTCGTTCTCGTACACGCTGTGTAATGAGGCGGCGAGCATGATCTCGGCCCCAGGCAGGTACAGGCCGAAGGCAAGTTGATCGCGGCTGGCGGCTCGAGGCAGATGGCTGTGGCGAATGGCGAAACGCAGGTGTGAAGCGTCCGCGGCGACCAGCCGAAAGCCATGCCAGCGTGGCAAATGGTTGGAGACGTGCTGAAGTAGCCAGTCATTGAGGTGAGCAAAGACATCGCCGCCGAGCTTGCTGCGAGCCTGGGCGAAGGCTTGTTCACTGACGCAACGGCGCAAGGTGTTTTGGCGGGCGAGCGTGGCGAAGAATTGATCGAGCTCGGCTTGCATGCCCATACGCAAGTTGCCGAGCATGAAGGAGATCAGTGTCGGCAGGGTGAGCTTGCGCTGCCGGGTGAAGGCGGCCGGATGCTCTGGATGACGGGCAAGATCGTGAAAGACCTTGGTGTGCAGATATTGGGCAAGTGCAGCGAACAAATCGGACAGGGGCATGAGAGCCAAGCGAAGATCGAGAAGCGATCCTCTATTGGCCGCCGCCCTGCTTGCGCTAAACATCCAGCGCAAGCAGGGCGGCGGCCCCTCGAACCTCGTCACCTGTCAAGCGTTCTCGGCGCCAATTGCGATTTTATTTGGCGGCTTATCTTGGGTGGATTGGGCTGTAAGGCGGCAGATGAAAGAGAACCATACGGTGCTCGAAGAGCCAGCGGTCCAGGATATCCTGCTCGATGGCGTGATGGATCTTCGCGTTGTCGAGCACGACGACCGTGAGCTGACCGGGCGTGGCACTTTGAGCAATCTCTTCCAGGAACTCAATAACGAAGGGACGCTTGATGCTGCCTTTGCTGGTCTGGTGGACAAGCCGGTTGGCTCCGTAATCCAATGCCCCCAAGACTGAACGCCTGCAGTGCGGTTGGGGAACCGTGCAGTGAGGTCGGCCAATTGGCGACCAGCCACGCTGCACCGGCGGCGAGGCCGAAAATCCGGCCTCATCAAGATAGACGAGACGACATGCACCATCACGAGCAGCTTGCTGCAATTTCTCGAGCGTGGCAGCCTTCACGGCAAACTCCTGCTCGTCGCGTTTTTTTTGAGCGAGTATCGGCCGCGCTTGTACGAAAAGCCTGCCCGTTTCAGTTCCCCGGCCAACGTTTCAAGGCGGCAGGGCAACGGCATGCCATTGGCGGCCTCGATGCACTGCGCAATCTGTCTGAGCGTCATGGACTGCGCTCGCGCCGCGGCTACAGCCGTGGCAACCATGTCTTCGCAGAGCGAATGGGGGCGGCCTCCCTTATGACCATTGAGCAAGCCGCACAGCCCTTTCTCGCGCCAGGCGTTCGTCCAGTTGTACACAGTCTTCTTGCTCACATCCAACTGCGTCGCGATCTCGTGCACTCGTTGACCTGCACCGAGCAGCAACAAGCCTTGTCCTCTAACCCTGAAGTCTTCATACGGATGCCGCAGCGCAAGCTCTTCCAAGGTTCGTTTCTCCACGTCGTTCAGTTCGATGGTGCACTTCATCGGCGATGCCAGCTCGTTCTTCATGTGACTGGCATCTGACTTTCATTCGTGAAATTGGTTTACTCAAGACACTTAGACCCGCCCATACAAGCTCATTACAGGCCTTCGCCTCGCGGATCGATGATAGAAAATACGGCTCGTCGGCGGAATCTGTGGGTGAAAGCGGATGTGCGGCTAGCCGAGTGAAGCCCGATTCAGGTACTGATAGAGCTTGCGACAGGTTGCATCAAAGGAATTTTGTGCGGACTCGGAGATAACTGGCCAGATGAGAGGGCCGCCGTCTTCCTCGATGAGCTTGTCCAGGAGGGTTGCCACAGGGAGGGTAAGGAGATCGGGATCTTCATGGCGTCGTCGGATCATTTCGCCACCGAGCATCCAGATGTGATCGCGGTGCCGAAGCAATGTCTTGCGTGCGTATCCCAAGGTTGGGAGATGCTCAAGGAAAGGCGTGAGTATTGCTACGATTTCCTCTCCAGTCGAGATATCTTCGTCATCGACTCGCCACGAAGCCGGCCAGTTATGCAGGTCTGGAATGTACTGGGTGAGCGTTTGCTGTTCGGTGACAATGGCAGCTTTGCCCTTGCCGGTTTTGAGCTTGCTAACCATGTTGCTGACTCGTCTGCTTAACGCTTGTCATCATTTTCCCGGCTTTGTCTATGAAGGTGCGCGGCTGTGCGAGGCAACCCAGTCCATCGAGATCGACGTTCGGCCGCGCAAGGGTTCGAAGCCGGTCTGCTCATGCTGCAACCAGCCTGCGCGGGGTTACGACTCACTCACGGAGCGCCGCTTCGAGTTTATTCCCGTCTGGGGTTTTGCAGTATTCCTGCTCTATACCATGCGGCGCGTCGACTGTCGTGACTGTGGCGTGAAGGTCGAAGCCCTGCCGTGGGCCAATGGCAAGCACACGCTCACCCGCGCTTACATGATCTTCCTGGCGCAGTGGGCACGCAAGCTGTCGTGGAAGGAGACGGCACAAAGCTTCCGCACCAGTTGGGAGAAAGTCTTCAACGCAGTGGAGTGGGTGGTGGACTGGGGCCTGGCCCATCGCGAACTCGGTACGATCCGTGCCTTTGGTGTCGACGAGATCCAGTATGGTCGTGGACACAAGTACCTCACACTGGTCTACCAGATCGAGGCTGGCTGCACGCGTCTACTATGGGTGGGGCAGGAGCGCACGAAAGAAAGCTTCGCGAAGTTCTTTGCCATGATCGGAGAACAGGTATGCGAGAAGGTTGAGTTCGTCTGCTCGGATATGTGGAAGCCCTACCTTGAGATGATAGCGCTGCATTGCCCCAATGCGCTGAACATCCTGGACCGCTTCCACATCGTTGCGAAGATGAATAAGGCTATCGATGAGGTTCGCGCTGAAGAGTCCCGCCGCATGGTCCGCGACGGATACGAGCCGGTGCTCAAGAAGTCCCGCTGGTGCCTGCTCAAACGTCCGGAAAACCTGACCGACAAACAGCGACTGCGCATGCGTGACTTGTTGCAGTACAACCTGCGCACCGTACGCGCCTGGCTGCTCAAAGAGGAATTCCAGCAGCTCTGGGATTACATCTCACCGGACTGGGCCGGAAAATTCCTCGACCAGTGGTGTACGCAGGTGATGCGCTCGCGCATCGAGCCGATGAAGAAGTTCGCCCGCACCGTGCGTGCCCACCGTGAGCTGATCCTCAACTACTTCCGTGCCCGCAAGCAGTTCTCCAGCGGCGTCGTCGAGGGCCTGAACAACAAGGCCAAAGTCACCATGAGAAAATCGTACGGATTCCGAACCTTCAGGGCGACGGAAATCGCGCTATATCATGCACTTGGCAATCTTCCTGAGCCTTCGTCAACCCACACTTTTTCCTGACGAACCGAAAATACTTTCTATCCTGTTCTTTATATAAGTTGATGGCTCTTACGATGAACCGAGTATCAGCAAAAACAATGAGCGCGCCAGCAGCGAGAAAGAATCCTATAGCGATCCCAAAATTGTCCGCGAAGCAGAGAGCCAGCGCGACACCAAGCAAAAGCCCGGCAAAAACGAACATTGCAATGGCTTTGATGTTATTCGCACTCGCTCGACGCTGCAGTTCGACCTGTTCCGCGCTATTTCTAATTTTTGTTAGCTTATCCTCGAAATCCGACCAGAAGGCGGTGTGATTTTCGCTTTTCGGATAATAGGTATGAAGGCTTTTCAAATAGAAAACGAAACGCTCAACCTGCGTGGCACTGAGGCGCTGCAGCTCTGGTAGCTGTTCTTTGACTACGCCGTATAACTCTGCGTCTTCTTTGATGACGCTAAGGTACTGATTATCCATCGGTGCTCCCAATATTTTATTACTCCGAACGGCGTTGTTGCATAAATCGAGATTGAAAACAGGGGCTCCTCGGTGACGCTGAACTCAGGCGATACGGACGGATTGCGGGCGAGCGAGCGCGACCATGCGGTTGAGCACGCCCGCACGGATAGCCACTTCGGTGGCCTGCGACCCGATTTCGCGTGCCCACAGACTGTGTCCCGTCAGCGTCTTGAGGCGGTACATCAGGGTCTCGGCCAGCGAGCGCCGGTGATAGCCGCTGGCGGCTTTCCAATCGCGTCGACTGCTCTTCTCGATGACATCGATGGCCTCGTTACGCCAGGCTGCGCCCGGCGTACTTTCGGACCAAGGCTTCGCTCCATCGCGTGGTGGAATCGAGGGCTGTGCACCTCGCGCAGCAATCTCCGCGTGGCACGGCTTGCTGTCGTAAGCGCCATCACCTCCGATGGTATCGATCGGTGTATCAACCGGGATCTGATCGAGCAGGTCGGCCAACACTTCGCCATCGCCAACGTCCTGGTGGGTCATCAGTGCAGCACAGATTTGGCCGGTGTTCGCGTCCATGGCGAGATGGACCTTGCGCCAAGTCCGTCGCTTGGACCAACCGTGCTTGCGAACCTTCCACTCGCCTTCGCCGTAAAGCTTCAGCCCAGTGCTGTCGATCACCAGATGCAGCGGCTCGCCGCTACGCGAGGCGGGCAGCACGACGTTCAGATTCTGCGCGCGGCGGCTCAATGTCGTGTAGTTCGGCACTGGCAACGTTGGGAAAGCCAGGGTGCGCAAGCTCTGCGCGAAGCCTTGCAGCGCGCGCAGCGGCAGGTGGAACACCTGCTTGAGACTGAGCAGACCCTGGATCAGCGCATCCGTATAGACGAGCGGGTGGCCACGCTTGGGCGACTGGGCTTTAGCCGGTGGCACGAGCAAGCTCTCTTCGACCCACATCGTCACGTCTCCTCGGGCTATCAGCCCCTTGTTGTACTGCGCCCAGTTCTTGACGCGGTAGACCCCCTTGGGCTCGGCTTGCTGTCGGTTGTCCTTGCGCATCGTCCCGGAAAAAGTCCAAGACACTACGCCGCTTCGTCAGAAGTTAACAGAGCCAGCGCTCCAGTCGTTGTGCGTAAACGTCAGCCCATCCGACCCCGGATTTATGCAACAACGCCACTCCGAACTACGGGTTCGCCGAGTTTTCGAGTTCGGCAATGCGCCGCCTCAGCGCGTCATGTTCTCGTGCAATAATCAAAAAGCCAACCATTGCAAGCAAAGTAGCTACAGCGGTGACGATCCAGCACACGACAGCGAACCACGCTTGTGGCTCGGATAGCGAAAACGAATATCGGTCAAAATACCTTGAGACCTTGCCAGCAACCCATATGAAGGGTAGCCACATGGTCAAAAGAATGAAGAAACCCGTATAAGTATTCACGAGAAACGGATTTCAAACTTTGAGCCGTAGCCGGAGAGGAGAATTTCGATCTCGGTATCGATGGTTTCTTTGGTCCATGTGACGAAGCGTCGCCAGTGGTACTTGGCATGTTTCCAGACGATTTCAATCAGGTTGAGTTCGGGGCTGTAAGGCGGCAGATGAAAGAGAACCATACGGTGCTCGAAGAGCCAGCGGTCCAGGATATCCTGCTCGATGGCGTGATGGATCTTCGCGTTGTCGAGCACGACGACCGTGAGCTGACCGGGCGTGGCACTTTGAGCAATCTCTTCCAGGAACTCAATAACGAAGGGACGCTTGATGCTGCCTTTGCTGGTCTGGTGGACAAGCCGGTTGGCTCCGTAATCCAATGCCCCAAGACTGAACGCCTGCAGTGCGGTTGGGGAACCGTGCAGTGAGGTCGGCCAATTGGCGACCAGCCACGCTGCACCGGCGGCGAGGCCGAAAATCCGGCCTCATCAAGATAGACGAGACGACATGCACCATCACGAGCAGCTTGCTGCAATTTCTCGAGCGTGGCAGCCTTCACGGCAAACTCCTGCTCGTCGCGTTTTTTTTGAGCGAGTATCGGCCGCGCTTGTACGAAAAGCCTGCCCGTTTCAGTTCCCCGGCCAACGTTTCAAGGCGGCAGGGCAACGGCATGCCATTGGCGGCCTCGATGCACTGCGCAATCTGTCTGAGCGTCATGGACTGCGCTCGCGCCGCGGCTACAGCCGTGGCAACCATGTCTTCGCAGAGCGAATGGGGGCGGCCTCCCTTATGACCATTGAGCAAGCCGCACAGCCCTTTCTCGCGCCAGGCGTTCGTCCAGTTGTACACAGTCTTCTTGCTCACATCCAACTGCGTCGCGATCTCGTGCACTCGTTGACCTGCACCGAGCAGCAACAAGCCTTGTCCTCTAACCCTGAAGTCTTCATACGGATGCCGCAGCGCAAGCTCTTCCAAGGTTCGTTTCTCCACGTCGTTCAGTTCGATGGTGCACTTCATCGGCGATGCCAGCTCGTTCTTCATGTGACTGGCATCTGACTTTCATTCGTGAAATTGGTTTACTCAAGACACTTATGCCGATCTGAAGGAATACAAGCAGCATCCGACGAGTCAACGCAAGAGCGAACTGCAAAAGCGCTTTGACGCGGTCTTCATACAAAAGACCCGCTACGCGACGCTGGACCGACTACTCAGGCGCATTCACAAGAACAAGGCCGAGTTGCTGCTGGTGCTGGAACGCCCCGAAGTGCCACTGCATACAAACGGAAGTGAACGGGATATTCGCGATCAAGTGAAAAAGCGGAAGATCAGTGGCGGCACACGCAGCGAACTTGGTCGTCAATGCCGTGACACCTTCTCGAGCCTGAAGAAGACCTGTCGGAAGCTGGGAATCTCCTTCTGGAATTACCTGACCGACCGCATCTCATACACCAATCACATTCCCCTGCTGCCGCACATCCTCGAGCAGCGCCTCCCTATTTCTGCATGAGCAGCAGGCACATCTTTGCCCCGGGTTATTGAGCACTTACGAAATTAGCGGTTAAGTCATTGATTTATTGGAAATCGCAGTCTGGCGAATTACGGTTCCTCTCAGTAGTTCGGCGACGGCGGGGCGGCATCAAACCCGTCTAGCCCCCGAGAGGGGCGGCGCGGACAGTAAGAAACCAATTGCTTCAGCCGCAGATCCAGTAGGCCCTGCCACCGGCCACAGTGATCTCACCGCGGACGATCACTGCTCATCTGAACAATTCGCCAATGCCATATTGGCAAAGCTTGAGCATGTCTTCGGGCTCGAGTTTGCGATCGCTCGGGATGGTGGCCGCATCGCGGATGACGTCTTTCACTTCAGAGAAGAGTTCCGTAATGCCCGCACGGACGGACTTACGTTGCGCTTCGGTCAGCGCAGCTTCCAGGGTTCTCCAAATAGGACAGAGATCGCTTTCGATCGCTCCGCTGAAGATATAGAGCGTATCGTGAACATAAAGCACATCCTGAGCGCGCTTCCTTGCCACACGGTCATCGCGAATCAGAAGCTTCTGAACGATGAAACTCACCGGGTTCGGGATGCGTAGGTCGACCACGGATTCGCCAAGCCCGGAATCCTCCGCAGGGATAGTAACCATCCACGGCTCGTGCAACAGCACTTCCAGGTGGCGCAGTTTCTGGGCGACGACACCTCCGTTCGCCTCCGTTGCATCCGGCTCGAACTCACCAGTCACCTTATTGCGCCGCCTAGGGCTGCCGGTCAGCGGCGTCAGGAACTCGGCGTAGAATCCGTCTTCACCAAACGTGTATCGCATCGCGGGCGGTTTGAATCCACCTGAAAGATTTGCCTCCTCGCTGAAGCCGGCGCCCTCAAGCGCCTTCTTAATGTCGCCCTCAAGCGCTTCCTGCTTGGCGTAGGCCACATCGGCGTCCTGCGTAAAAATCGCTTCGTAATCTGGTTTGTACGCGCGGGGCTCGTAGCGATAAAGCCGGTAGGCCCACCCGCCAATGAAAACGACCTGATGGCGCCACGGCTCCAGAGTCGCCGCGAGTGTGCTGAATTCAACGAGTTCGCTCAAGCGCCCTCTCCTATCACGTTTGCAAGAATGCCATGTTCCAGCTCTGCGGCCTGCTCGGCGCCACGCGACGGGTGGGCCGAGACGTCGAGCCAAGTCTGAATTATGTCTGTGACCGGCATGCCGTCGCGCACAACGGCTCCACGCGCAAGCGACAGTGGAAAACTGTGCTGCTGCATGATCAAGTCCGGGCGCTCGCCCTCCCGGGCGCGGCGTAACGCGCGCCAATCGTCGGCCGCCATCAGATTGGGTACCCAGACTGTCGGCGGTACCCCATGAACATGGCCAACGCCGAGCGCTTTTGCGGCGGCGAATAGACCGAGGACACCGCCCTCCTTCTGGAGGAGCTTTGGCAACTGTGCATCGGCCGGCATGGGCGCCAAAAACTTCATAGGCAGCGACAAGGCTGGCTCTTGGTATTGCGCCTTCCATCGCTCCACTAGCTTCCTGCGTTGCACGAGATTTAGGAAAGGCCCGGATTCGATGAAGCCCTCTGCTCTTAGCGCGTTCACCAGCCGTGTCGCTGTGTTGACAGAACAGCCAGCCGCCCGCGCGAGGTCCGTTGCTGTGCTGTACCGCACAGCCGGTCCGCCAAACATGTCTCCGCGCTTGATGTCTACCGCCAGGAGGAGCTTGAGCATCCACTGGGTCAGATCTGAGAACACCAGTCTCTGCGTTGTCATGCGAGCGGGGAGGCGGACACGGGTCGGCCTTTCGGCGAGATCGAGGTTTAACCCAGGAAACTCGGCATACTGGACGCCCGCTGCTGACAACAAAACGAAGGGCTCGCCGTCGCCGTTCTCACGATGGAAATCGACGAGGCGGTTAACCAGGGACGGCACCAACGTGTTGACCCAGATCAGCACGGCAGGCCGCACCTGTTCCTTCTTCGCGCGAGAACGCGCTTCCAACAACGCTTGGGCAAAGAATGCGGTGACGCGGTCCGACCGCCCCTCAGTGAACGTCTTGAGGACAGCGTGGTACGCCTGGCCGTGAGTATTGGTTAGGACAAAGTCCTCCCCGTGGTCTGGCTGCTTTGCCTCCACCACATCCCATCCAGTGTCCTGGAACAGCGACCGGACAGCGTTGTGCGCCTGCCGTGCGATGGAGGTATGAATGTTCGTCGTTTCCATATCGATTCACTTGGCCGGGTGAATTCCCTTGGCCGGGTGAATTCACTTGGCCATGTTAGTCGACTCCCAGCTACCCCGCAAGATTCGTGAATCCCAAAACGCCGGATCACATCTATTTGAACGTTTGCAAATGCTCATATGATTGTTGCGCTAGAATGGTGTCTATAGAATGCTCAAATGGACGTTAAAATGCAGCCTATCGATCACTTTGGTACTAACGGGTTTGGCGCCCAACCGCAGGACTTCGAAATGTTCGATATGCTCGACCTGTCCGAGCAGTGTCGCGTCATAAGTGCCGGGATGGAGGCAGCAGTGCTCGAGCGCCTCGCAAAGGATGTACTGAACGTGCCCTTGCTGACCCTCGTCAAAAGCTTGAAGCTTGCGCCGTCGACTGTCCAGCGTCGGCTCAAAGGAGGAAGAGACGATAGCCGCCTGTCGCCGGCGGAGTCGGACCGCGTTGCGCGCGTGCTCATCATCCTCAAGATCGCGCGCGATTTGTTCGGCGACGACAAGCGGGCGGTCGAATGGATCAAACGACCTCTAGCCCCGCTTGGCCACAAGCGCCCGATTGAGATGCTCGACACGCAGCCAGGATATGACCGCGTCAGGGACGTTCTGCTACATGCCAGTGAGGGAGTGATGGCGTGAGGCTCTACAAACTCGTGTCGGATGCCGCGGCCCGGGGCCAGGACCACCTCAACGGCATGGGGGCCGCGCTATCAGGCGGGCGCTGGAGTCCACGCGGCAAGCGGGTCGTCTATGCATCCTGCAATGCATCGACCGCCCTGCTCGAGCTGCTTACCCATACAGGTGGCATGCTGCCGGAGGCCGGGCGCCTGCACCTTGTTACCCTTGAGCTACCCGACGACCTCTACGAGAGCGCGCACGTGCCGGCGCCCCCGCCTGGCTGGGGTGACCTCGCGCGAGAGCCGCGCGCAACAGTTGCCATCGGTGCGAAATGGTTGGCCGCGCAGGAGCAGCTCGCAATGCGCGTACCGTCAGCTCTCAGCCCTCCCGACTTCAACGTGTTGCTCAACCCGAATCACGAAGACATGGAGCTCGTCGAGGTCGTCTCAACGACACCCTTCCTGATCGACTCTCAGACATTCAGTGGAATCGCCTGAGACGCAGTTATCGGCGCACGCTACCCGGCTTTGACGGCACTGCACCCCCCAAGAGGCAACCGTTGGCTCGCAGAAACGGGTACGTTTGAGCGACAGCGCGACGAGAATAGAACGTTTGGCATAGACTAAAATAGAACGATGACTACGTACACACGCATCGCATTGATTCATCTGGCAAGCGTCACGCTCCTGGCCGCGTGCGCTGTCGCCTTGAACGTACTGGCGTGGTCGACGGCGCCGGACTCGTTCCCGGACACGCTGTGGAACCTAGTAGTCACGCCAGGCCTTCGCGTAGTTGCAGGCATCGGCGGTGTCTTCTGCGTACTGTACGGCGCCACGAGCCCGCTGACATTGCGACTGTTGCGCATGCACGGTCACCGGATAGGCTCGGACCTCAGTTAGTCAGCAAAGCCGGCCTTCCGGCTTTGCTTTTTCTTGGGGCGCCTGTGTTTTCCTGTGCGGGATGTTCGCCTCGGTAGCGCGTATGTCGAGCAGCACTAAGAGACGATGACCCTTCGCAACTGACTGAAATAGAGTCTCGGTCAGCCTCGGCGTGCTACTTTCGACAGATCGATGGAGTGAACAGACAGCTTACCCCTCCTGTGCTCCAGGTAAATGCACGCGTCGATCACCGGAGTGCTCTGACCACCAAACGAAGCCGTTAGAGTCGCAATACGGTCGAGGCCCCTCCCAAGCGAGGCATGGACCGTTGCGACGCCGTACCCGCTGTCTCGCCATTTCTTTAGCACGACCGCAGAGTACGTAGCATCACGCATATCGTCGATGCATAGGGTGTCGTGGTCGCTCGCCTCGGCCGCAATCTCGTCCACATTCAGGTATTGCATGCCGTCCTGGTACTTCCTTGGATCCATGTAATACTGGACCACGTTATCCGGATAGTCGGCGAACTCACGAACCTCCTGGAACAGGCAGGCCAATCCTACGCCTGGGTCGACGATGCGCTTGAACGTCTAGAATAGCGTGCATGAGAGTGGATTTTCCAGAACCAGTTGGGCCTGCAACCAAAATCGTATGCTGCCCCTCTGCGAGGCGTCTGATGGCCTGATGTTCGTCGGCTGTGAACATCCCTCGTTCGGCCAAATCTTGCAACGTTGGGATTGCACGGCCACGGCGCTGGAGTGAATCTCCTCGCGCCTCCGTCGGAATCACTGTGAAGATGGGCGAATGGCTAGCGAGTTCTGGGTATCCCAGCTCGACCAATCGACCTTGCGCGAGATCCGATGTGAACGTGGCAGAAAGCGGTGCTTGCTCTGAAGCGTTCTTCAGGACCGTGTTGAACGCGGCCCATGTCTCAAAGCCAAATCCGCGAGCGATCGCCTCGAGGAGGTGGGCATTCTTGATCTGGGGGAATTTAGCGCGGCTGGCGCGCTTGATCTCGTGCACCGTTTCGGCGGAGCAAATGATTGACGGCATGAGCGATTCCTTCGTGATCGGGTCTGCATACCGGCGATTACATGCGACCAAGTGAAGGGCGTCCTGCTGTCTGAGTGCTGCGCCGATTTAGCCCGCCGGCAGGCTTGGAAGGTATCCGCTGCGAAGGATAGCCGGAAGCCGTAAATTGCGCAATCGCCAGCAGGTCGCGCCGGATACCGCGATACACACCAAGCCCATGCTTTGCCGCTCCACCGTGTAGTGGCCTCTCTTCTGGCAATGTACATGGGCCGAAAGCGACAACATGCAAAGATCACCTGCGCCCTAACACCGCGTTCCGGCAGTGACATCAGCCACTGAACCGCACTTCGCCAGCCCGTAGAGTTGCTAGACCGACTTGCATTCCCATCTCCACACGTAGCCTCGAAAGACCATTGACTTTCGTTGACGCACCATGGGAAAAGGAATCCGATTCTCGGAGGAGGCATACGCCGCGCTGCTAAAGCGAACAGGATCGCGTGGGGCGTCGGCGCCCAATCCACCCAAGATAAGGACATCAGCAAGCCTTATAGGCGGCATGTCGATGAGGTTTCTGGCGAGGCGGACGTGGTTTAGCGCGATCCGGTCGCACGCGATGGGTACGTGTTGCGATCAAGGCCAAGGTCTCATTCAGCGCAGCCTTGGCCCAGCGCAGTCCCAGTAGCGCCGCTGGCAGGACAGGTTTGAGAGCGGTGATGGCGTAGGTTCGGATGATCCGATAGTTCGAGTCAATCTCATGTTCCTGCACGGCGCTGAAGCAGCATAGAGCGTGCAGGTTATCACTGAGGATTTTGGCGCCGAAGTCCTGCCTGGCAGCCAACTGCGAGAGGCCGGACAGATGTTCGAGTCCCATGCGGTGCTTGAGGCGTTTGTACGCCTCCTCGAGGCGCCAGCGTTGATGGTAAAGGTCGCGGAAGGTGGCCGCTGGATAGCGGTGCATGTCGAGCAGATTGGTGATGAGCACGCGCACCTTGCCGGCTGGCGAGATCTGCCGGATCAGCCGAACGGTCTGCGGGGTAGCCGCACACTCGTAGTCGCGCGCGTCAATGCGGGCTGGAGCGGGGAGCGTGACGATGGCCTCGTCACGGCCAGAGCGCACGAAGCGCCGTACGGCAGCAAAGCCGCTGCCGTCGGCACGCATGCAGAAAGGGATGTTTCGTTGGTTGAGTACGGCCACCAGCCAGCGGGCGGGGTAGCCGCGGTCGAGCAAGAGCAAGTCGTCGGATTGCAGGCGGTCCAGATGCTCGAACAGGATCTGGCGTTCGTTCTCGTACACGCTGTGTAATGAGGCGGCGAGCATGATCTCGGCCCCAGGCAGGTACAGGCCGAAGGCAAGTTGATCGCGGCTGGCGGCTCGAGGCAGATGGCTGTGGCGAATGGCGAAACGCAGGTGTGAAGCGTCCGCGGCGACCAGCCGAAAGCCATGCCAGCGTGGCAAATGGTTGGAGACGTGCTGAAGTAGCCAGTCATTGAGGTGAGCAAAGACATCGCCGCCGAGCTTGCTGCGAGCCTGGGCGAAGGCTTGTTCACTGACGCAACGGCGCAAGGTGTTTTGGCGGGCGAGCGTGGCGAAGAATTGATCGAGCTCGGCTTGCATGCCCATACGCAAGTTGCCGAGCATGAAGGAGATCAGTGTCGGCAGGGTGAGCTTGCGCTGCCGGGTGAAGGCGGCCGGATGCTCTGGATGACGGGCAAGATCGTGAAAGACCTTGGTGTGCAGATATTGGGCAAGTGCAGCGAACAAATCGGACAGGGGCATGAGAGCCAAGCGAAGATCGAGAAGCGATCCTCTATTGGCCGCCGCCCTGCTTGCGCTAAACATCCAGCGCAAGCAGGGCGGCGGCCCCTCGAACCTCGTCACCTGTCAAGCGTTCTCGGCGCCAATTGCGATTTTATTTGGCGGCTTATCTTGGGTGGATTGCGTCGGCGCCGGCCATCCAGGCACAAAACGCCGTGCCCACGCCGGCGAACCCTCAGGATCGCATGCTCGCGCTAGGCAGATTGCCGCCTGGCCAGATGAACCCGACTGAGGAGGCATACGCCGCTCAGCTCGAACTGGAAAAGCATGCTGGCCTGATCACCTGGTATGCATTCGAGCCCATCAAATTGCGGCTCGGCAAGAACACTTTCTATACGCCGGATTTCGGAGTACGCCTCGTGAGCGGCGAGCTCGAGTTTCGGGAGGTCAAAGGATTCTGGCGGGACGATGCCCGTGTGAAGATCAAGAACGCCGCCTACCTTTACCCGATCTTCCGCTTCGTCGCTGTGACGAAGCAGAAGAAGCCCGAGGGTGGGGGCTGGCGGCGCGAGGAATTCTAGGCAGGCCTGGCACGCGAGCGTACCAATTTCTGCGAGGGCAGTCGCTGCGTTACTTTCGCCTTGCTGCGTCGCGCCCCGGCGATCGTATTGACCCCCTATTCGTTTCCACCAGAAAGATGACGCCGTGCCTTCGACAGAGCGAGATAAGGGGTAATCCCTAGAGGTTCTTTCGACGGCGATGCCGCCAGCGGTACGCCGTTCTGCAGCTCGGCGGTGTCAACACCACCATGAGTCGGGTGCTCCTCGGGAATGTAATCAGCGATCGCTTTCAGCGTGTCCTGCAGCCGGTCATCAACGCCTGGGGCCCGCATCACCACGAATCCAGAATCGCAATGCTCGCGCCCAGCGTCCATGGCTTCCTCTTCGCTGCAAAACGTTCCCGCCTCGGCCAGCTCGGACGTGTAACCCACGTCGCCGTCTTTCGGGCAAAGGTAGCGGTCGCCACAACGGACTATCCAGCCTCGGTTATCGTTCGTGTGCATCATTCTCCTTTCGTTTTTGCTGCTACGTCTGTGACCAGGCATTCGCCTCCGCATCGGCATCGCTTGCAGCTGCGATGCGGTGGAGCATCGAGTCCGCAGCCGCTGTATCGCCACCCTTGATCAGGTCGGGAAACAACGCCGGTTTATACCTAACCTGCATCTGTAGGTCCCCGTCCGCTGTGAAGTGGGGGTCGACGATATCCACATTCGACAAAAAAGCAAACAGGCCTTCATCCAGCGTCCAGAACCGGACCCTGACCGGGCGCGGCAACATGCGGACTACGGCCCTGACCATACCTATCCGGGGAATGACATGGAGGTCGGTCAGCACGTTGTAGGGGTCCGGCGCTTTCGGCTTGATCACCCCACGCGCGGCATCGCTACCGTATAGGCAGGCGAGAAATAGCATCACGATACCGTCATTGGGAGCGACTCCGCACGACCTAGCAAGCTGAATGAGTTGGCCTTCGACATGCAGACGTTTCTTTTCGGCGACCTTTTGGAGGACGAGCGGCGCCGCCCTAGTAAGGTACTCCGCCCGTTGGTCCCACAAACTCTCTTTCATACCAGTAAACAGGTCAGTCACCAGCTTCTGGAGGCCACGAAGGTGTGCAGCATCGGTGTTGGCGTGCCTGAAGAACTGCGCGACGACGTCGGTTTCCTTCTCTAGGCAGACAGCTTTTTCTGCCGCCCCGTCCTCACGCCCCTTCTCTCCTTCAATGATGGAAAAGAGCGGGCTAATGCTGTTTTCTGGCACGTCAAGTGCACGCAGTGCATCGAGGGCTTTCTGCTTCTTTTCATCCGGCTGGGGTTTGCCGGCAACGGCGTCCTTTATGATCGCGATGGCATTTCGGTCGAGCAATAGGACGGTTTCAGTCGATACGGATGGAGAGTTCATTACTGGAGCTCAGATCAAAGGTTGCGATGAAGATGGTCTTCGCAAATCAGCTAGTCATGCGGCATTTCCCTGCTCTTTATTCAGGCCTCCAGATCCTCCTCCATGGCCGCCAAGGTCCATGTTACGAAACCCATGCACAGCTTGTAGCGCGCCAAGCCTAGCCGCGGGATCTGTCTCTTGGTCCGCAAGAGCCTCCAAGCGCTCGCTGTAACTTTCACACAGTTCCCGGAATGCTCGCGGCTGCGGGGACCACGCCGTAGAGAACGCCGACCGGCGAGCCATCTCATACAGATGCTTGGCGTCGTTCAGTACAGTGGCCAGGGCGGCAATCTCAGTCACACCTGCGATTTTGAGCTGCGCAACACGTTGCTCAGCATCCCGCGAAAACCCGGCAACTTGACGCTTCTTGAACAGCCACCAACTGATCCGCGGCCACGCCGGAACCGTGAACATCGCGACAAATCCTACCAGCCACTGACCGTTGATCAGCCATATGATGAGCCAAGGCGGCACACCATGCTCTACAAGCCATATCGTTTGAGCGATTGTGCCGCTCGACGAGCCGACGAGGAAGCCCAAGGCCAAAAACAATACCCGCAGCAGACAAGCACTTCTCGCGCCGTGCCTTTGAGCACCGGTCCCACGGCTCAAAAGAGATATTTCGCACCGTGTCTTTCCTCGTGTGTCGCTTGTCCATCTGACCGTCCAAACCCGATGCCATGACTCTTCAGAGTTCTTAGCCGAGGCTACGCTCGAACTGCGTGCTTTGCTTGAGTGCGTCCTCGCACAAGCCGCACTCCATCATGAGCGTTTCTGCACATGCCCATGCGTTCTCGCCAAACTGTGCAACGATCTGCGGCAAATTGTGTGCCCCGTCCGCTAGGGTCTCAATCAGCTTCACCCGCTCCGTCATCCGAGCCTCGCCCGCAGCGCTCAGTTGTGTCAGTTCGCGAATGCGAACAAAGACCTGGCCAGACAGCGCCAGCGCGCGCTGTTTGAGAGCTTCATGCGGATCATCACGAAATTGTGTGTTCATTCCTGGGTCATTGAGTGGCGGATATAGCATCACAGGCTTACCAGTAGTTTCCATTAATTGAGGGTCGGGACCCCAAGACGCCGGTGCGCAGGCACTGCGTTACGCCAGCGGCGATTGCAGACGCAATCAGCTTTCGATTCAGGGCGTCAGAAATCATCCGCTCCTCCATCGGGTTCACGATGATAGCGGCCTCTACAAGCACTGCGGGCTGCGTTGCCGTCTTGAGCACGATCAGATCATCAAACCAGTAGACACCGCGCCTGGCGTCAGCCAGTGGCCGGTTCTCGCCCTTGATCGGCTCCGCGTGATGCAGCGAAGGAGTACGCCCGATCGCCAGCATGCGGTCAGCGATCGCTGTGGAACACCTCAGGCTAGTATCGGGGTCGAAATTTTTGCGGGATGCAAAAACACCAAACCCGGTGAAATGGTCTGCGACTGGCAAGTACTGGCGCTGCACAGAATCGTGGTGGATGGACAAGAGCAAATCGGCTCCCTTGGCGGCTTGGGTGCGGGCCGTCAAAACATCCATCTCGCCATTCAGGCCGATAGCCCGTGTCTTGATGCCAACGCCAGCGAGCTGAGCGATGACATCTTCCGCGAGAGCCCGGTTGTACTCGAACTCCGGCCTTCCGCTAGCACTCGTTGAACCAGGCTTGGCCAACGAATGGCCGACGTCCACGGCAACGACCGTTGCACTCGCGCCCCAACTGACGGCAACGACTGTGCTGGCGAGCCATGCCTGCACGACTCGCTGCCTGACCCTTGACGATCCCCGGTTTAGCATTTGCCGCTTCCTTACTTTCTTCGCCACGGACGGAAAACTTCCATTCTGCTGGCCTTCCCGGTTACGGGGCATAGGGTTTGCCGAGCTAGGTTGCGCGAGCCGCCTCAACGTCCTCGTGCGTCTCACCTATCAACAAGTGCCCTACCCGGTTGGATTTGCCATCGCTGGCGGATCGCCGCTGTTCTGGCATCGCGCCTACGTCGTCTCTCCGGCAGGCGCCATCACTGGAGACGGTACAAGCGCCTGGTGCTTTCCCCCGAGTGGTTCCAGATCCGGCTATCCAGCCGACTTGGCGCGGTGCACAGAGAGCAGATATTTGGTCCCGTCGATGCCAGCCCCCAGATCCACAGCTTCGCCTTCGCGAACAACAACCTGAAACTTCTTCAGTACGATGTTACTGGAGCCTGCCGGAGCGAGTGCGGGCATGCTGGCGCCACTCCGGACCGTAACCGGCATATGTTCTTCGAAACTGCCCGTCACCAAAGCCGTGCCGTCGTCCCCGTAGCGAATCGAATCGATGCGTACTTCGCGAGACTCGGCCCGGCGGCTTTGACCGCGAGCATCGACCGTACTCGACGATGGAATCACGGTTGGCAAATAGTAGGATTGTTCTGCGAGAATGACCGCCGTTTTCCCGTTTTCAACCCAAGCCATATTTGGTTGAGAGGTGCGCCCATCCCGATCCCGAGTCAAGGTAACAGCGCTCAGCTCGTTCGCGCAGGCGACGCCAGATGCAGCTATCGCAGCTACTCCCAACGCCAGGCTGGCGGGGATCACTACGGCCGCCTAGAATGTGCGCCAGATGGCGTAGAAGGTCATTCTCAGATATTTTTGCTTTGTCTGCATGGCTTTCATTTGGGTGCGCAACTCGGCTGAAATCTTAGTTCCTGACGCTATTGAAATGGTCGCGTAGTTTGACTAGCGCCTTCTGCGAACAGACGATCAACAGCCGCACGTTCAGCTTCCGTAACGTTGTCCATCTCCATGGTTTCCTAAACGATCCCGAAGAATTGGTGGTAGGCTGCCTTTGGGTCCTCAGCAGCTAATTCTGCCAATTGCGGCGACAGGGTCTGAAGCACGTTCCACGATTGTGCGACCGCCTTGTGGTGCTCCTTGAAGTACTGCATCGCAACCAGTTGGCCAAGCGCCGCTCTTAATCGCTCATCGGTTAGCACCGGGATTTCCGCTTTCGGAACATATTCGACTCCGTCAATGAGTACGCTTAGCATTGCTTCTCCAATCCGTCTGGCGCCCGCGACACCAGTGATCCTAACGTCCACATTCCCAGGCGTTACGCCTTGCACTTGGACTTATCTATTGGCGCGTACTTCCAGCCTCCGATAAGGGCATGAGCGGCCGGAATACCGATCGGCTCACACATTGCCTTTCTGCCGTCGTCCAGATCGAACCGAATCTGGCTGCAGACGCCAGCGTCCTTGATTCCAGTACCTTTTCCATGGGGATCGACGGTCGATTCAACAACCTGCCCCACTTTGAACGGCACAGAGTGCACTCCGTCAAGAACGACCTCTCCGGATTCGGTTTTGCACGTCCAGCCATAGACGGATTCGGCTTTCGCCTGCGCCGAACCTTTGGCTTTGGAATCAGTTGTATCCGCGAACACATGCGAGGCCGCTGCCACCAACGCAAACGCCACCGCCTCTTTCATCAACTTCCTCATTGGTCTTCCTTGTCTGGCATCAGACCGAAATTCTTCTTCGAGTGGCCACGAACAGAATGTCACATGGGCCTCGCGGCTCTCCAATTTGGTATCGGGGGAGGTTAGTGCGGCTATCAGCGCTGGCCAGTCTTACGAGACTCATCGCCGCCCTTTGCAACAAGCCTGTCCCATGCAACGAAGGCTACGAACGCTGCAAATCCTCCTGCTACGGGCCGGGCCACATCGGGCGCGATGCCGAGCATCTTACAAATACCCATTGCGATAACGCCACCTGCGAGGCCGGCACAGATCTTCACCAGCGGGTGGGCATTGCCAGCTTGTTCCCGGAGTTCGCCTTTGATCCAATTCTTGCTGCGGATCATTTCTTCCTCCAAAAAGCTGTTGCGAAGTTACACATACGGCCTTTTAAGCTTTCCACATTAATCTTCTATTCAGGACAATTCTTTCGTCAACCGGGAAATGCGGATTCTTCTGTGCGGAAATCCTTACAGGATCAACCATGAATACTCATACCCCTTCTTTCCTTCTCGAATTGGAGGGGCGGCATGACGGCGATTGCCCGGAGGGCGATCGCTGTGAATAGTTGTCGGACCGGCGGCTACGTCTTCGGCGTCAATTTGAGCTGAAATGGCGTTGTCACTGAGCCGGAAAGACACCGTCTTGTCCGCTGGTACCTTGAGCTCCTTGTCTCAGTCAGCCAGTGTGGGTATTCTGCTGGGAGAAGCGCGCGACATTCCGGTAAAAGCTACGCTTTTTTGGCGAGCTTTCCAGGAATTTGACACGTCACCATCTGATGCACGCACCCAGCACGGCACGTCGCTGGATCCAGCCTAGCCCGGGATGGGCCGAGTAGGGTCACGCCTTGTGGCCGCGCCCACGATGCGAGCACTACGATTCGGCCTTCGCGAGTAGACATAGTGCGGACAATTCCGAAGCAGGACACCGGACAGGTGCTCTGTGGTCCGCAATGCCAATGCGATGGCTATTTCCACAGACTTGGCATCGCGGTGTCCGTTGTCCTCACCATCCGCAACTTGGTTTCGAAGGGCGCGGCGGGTAACCGCATGCAGTCGCTGAGCGTCGCCTATTGCTTACCTGCGCAAACCCGCCCCAATATCACGCTGACGGAATGTCTCCCTGGCGAACAAGCCGCACCCTCGTGTGCCGGCCAGTCGCGTGCCGATGCCCTCAACGCTGCCACGGCTCGCGTCCCAAGGAGCGATCTTCTGCACTGCGTCAATCATCGCTTCGCGCCATTCTGCCCTGTTGCCGGTAGAGTTCTCGCTGGTTCCGTCTCCAGTCCACAACTTCTCCAGGTGGAATTCCGCATTTTGGATTTCGCTGTCATCGAGGAGGTTAAGGCACACGTCGCGAAGACCTCGGGTGTGATAAAGCGCAGAATCGCCCAGCTCCGCAAAGCGGAGAGGAATGGGGCCACATCGTCCATCCCAGGCCGGACGCTGGTCGTACTCCACAACCATCGCGCGTAACCACGGCATCGTAAATAGCGCGCGGACAAACTGATTCCGGAAAGCGTCCAACTGGCCATAGCCGAAGTAGACAAAGGCTCGCGTCGCTGCCGCGTAGCCTTCCGCTAGGGAGTCCAACGAAGACAATGCCTCCATGGCCTTCCGCGCCTCCCCACTGGCGAGCCAAAGTAGCGCCAGATCGGCGCTCGGATCCTCGGCTGGCCCATGCACGCGCCTTAGCTTCTCTTCGAACTGCGCGGCGCTATAGGCGGCGCCGGCCTCAAAGTGCGCCTCTGCTGCAGTTGAGAGCAGCCAGAGATACGGCAGATTCTCGGTATGCTTCGGTTCGATGTAGCCCGTGTAATCGGGGGGAATCAGCGCTTCTGCGCGTTCGATGTACTCTCCAACGATCTCCACGGCGCGGTCCGGGCTTTCTTCGGCCATCGTGATCTTTGCGAGCGTGACGCCGGCCTCAAGGAACGTCGGGTGCTCGCCCGCCAACCTGCGGATGGCCTTGTCCGCTTCTTCGTACACGGTTTCTACGCCGTCCTTCGCGTACCGGGTGTTCCAGAGATCCTCTTGCCTCCGCAGCTCCCGGCTCAGGTAGTGACATTCGTCTGACCACACAAAGCGACCGGACTCTGTGCCAGATGGCGGGACAACAAATTGATACAGAGGCTCAAGTACCTTTTTGATGTGGCGGGCCGACAGCTCATCCCAGTTGTTGGCTTGCCAAAGCGAGGCAAAGACGCCGTCGAGGAGTCTTACGCTGGCCGTATCCGCCTCTTTCGCTAGGAGCTTGGCGAACTGCACGGTCGCTAGGATCGCCTCATAGTCCGGAGCTTGGCGGCTACTGCCACCAAGCAACAACGGGTGGTAGGGCCGCAATTTCTCCACGGTCGACGGCCGCACTTCGGGCGTCAACGCGTCCTGGATTAGTTGCCGCATGTAGTAGTAGGAGGCGGCGCCGCCGGCTTTGGCCAGCATGTCCAGTGCTACGGTCTTGTGGATGTCCAGAGCGCGGGCGACGCGCTTCGCGACGAGCAAGTGCCGCTCGTCCAGGCGCATTGCGAACTGCTGAGGGTTTGATTCGAGCTCGGCGAGGATAAGCTCAACGCTAGTTTGGGGTGCGGCTGGTTGCGGCCGAGGTCCAGTGGACGGCATTTCCATGATCGATCTCCTGGGAAGACGCTTGGAGAGAATGGCCCGCTCAGCCTCTCACTTCCCATGGTCAATCAAGGAAAAGAGTGAGATGTGTGTTTGCTGCGTCGCTGCTGGTCTGCGTTCCCACTGCGGGCGGGATGGTGCGCGACAGGGCACCGGACGTAACGATAGCAGCACGCCCGGCGGTTTTCAAAACTTGGGGACTGGGGTGAAGCGTTCCTTGACCAGTCGGAGCGAAGAGGCTCGCGCCGGCTCGCCCTGAGCCTGGCGAGTTGTGTGGTTAGGAACGGTTTGAGGGAAGATACTGCGGAAATCAAACGGCGCTTGTGCCGAGATTTTTACGCGACCGGCCGACCTCAGCATGCCGGCGGAGCCGGTGGCACTGGGTCGCAGCAGTACATGGGGAATTCCCTGCCAAGCGTCTTCGAGCTTCATGCCGTCCACGTAAAACCAATCGAAGTCGTCTCCGGGATCTGCTATATGCCAGCCGAGGCCTTTCCCAGGAGGCTGCCCATACCCAAAGAGCCCTTCCTGCAAACCCTTCCTCGCCACCGTCAAACTGGCGCCAGTTCTGCTGCATGATCCTAGTCTCCTATCGGGCTTGCACGCTGCTCTTTGCCACCCGGGCGAGATACGGAGCAATCTCGTCCCGCGTCATGGCCTTCTTTGCGGCAATGGCGCCGGCCAGCTCGCGGACGACGACCTTGTTGGTTGCGAACCGCACCGCCAGTTCTGCCACATGCTGCGCCTTCAGCGTGTTCAGTACCGCTCGATTGTGCGCTTGCTGGGCGTCGCCCACCGGATCCGCATAGAAGACCTCACCGAACCCGGCCGACAGGTAGAAGGTCGCTGCTGTCAGCCACATCTGGTAATCCCCCACCGCGCCGTCGGCACGATCGCCGAGGAGGGCGAACTCGCCTTCGGAGCCGGCTAGGTTCACCAGCATGACCCATCGCAGGTACTTCTCCGTCAGCACCTCCGGCACGTGCTCGTCGGAATGGCGGATGTAGCCGCGATACTCATCCTGGTGGCCAAGCTCCCCCATCACGTTGACGGTCAGCGTAGCCGGCAGATCGGGCAGATCCGCGTACAGCATGAGGTGCGCGGCCTCGTGGATGGCCGGACGGAAAATGTCCTTTTCTGACCTGGAGCAAGTGCGAACATCATTCGCACGACGATGATGCCGGCGCCGGCTGCCAGCGCGGCGTCCGGATTGTCCTTCACCCAGGTCAACACCACAGCCACATCCGCCCCGAAAACACTGACCAATGCCAAACCCATCGAGAGCAGTACGAACCGCTCAATGAGCGTGACCCCAACCGAGGCGGGGCTCTCCGCGGCACCGACGATTCCCCGAAGCGCACCAAGCGCCAGCCCCAGGATGCCAACCAGAGTCGCCGCGTTGTAGACGCCACGCGAACCATCCGGCAACGTCTCGACCGCCGGCGCATAGCGCTGCAGCACTACGACCAGGATGGCACTGGAAATGAGAGTCGAATAGGTGATGACAAAGCGCCCAGCGCCACGCATGAGGCCCTTCGCCGACGCTTCGCGCACCTTGGCGTTCAGCTGGTCCAGCGCCCGAAGCAGCGGCGCTGGCAGACGGCGCCGTTCATACAGATGCACCACTGCCAGGCCTGCCACGGTGAAGCCGGCGACGTACACGATGCAGTCCAGCAGCGACATTCTCGGCCCCGAGAACCATCGAGTCGCCAAGGCGCACAAGCTGCCGGCTGCGACCTGCGCAACTGCCAGCTTGAGAAAGGATTTCGTTTTGGTGTTCAAGGGTTTGATCTCCGCTGTCAGGCGCTCGCGCGCGATTCCTTGGTGGCCACTTTCGGGCACTTGAAGAGGCACAGCCACAGGAGGCTGAAAGGCGAGTAGGCGATCAGGCAAATGAAGAGCGCGAGCAAAGTCTCGCCGGCGGTCCGGAGCTCGACCGACTCCCCCTCCTGAACCTCTCGAATGTCCTGGCGCAGGCGCCTCAGGACCAGCACGTACAGCGCGATAGCGCCCACAACGGCCGTGCAAATTCCGGCGATCAGCCACCACCGCGCCGCATCCACTGCCTGCCGCATCTGATCTGCCTTTTGGATCGGCACCCAGCGATCGCACTTGTCATCGCGCTCAAGCCACTGCGCCGTCGTAATCTCGGTCCGGTCGTTGAGCTTGGACCACATTGCTCCGCTCTCGGTGAGACGCTGCCTGGCGGCATCGATCTGCTCAGGCAGGACTTTGTTGAGATCCACGGCGCACAACATCATCGTGTCGTGAATCCGATGTTCCGATGCCAGGACCATCGCCATGGATGCGCGCTGTAACTCAGTGCGGCTCGCCTCGTAGCCTTGGAACGCGATGGGCAACAAACCCGCGGCCACGACGGCCAGGAGAACAACGGGGTTGAACCGCACCGGCACTCGCTTCACACGGCGGAGGAACCAAAACAACAATGGGTATGAAAAGACGGCGGCGAAAACTGCCGTGGCAGTCAGAATCAGGGACGGGGAGGCGTAGACCATAAAGGACCTTTTCGAACGGATCGACAGATTGCCCATGCTTTGGCCGCATGAACGATCTCCGCCCCTACCCTACTATCCGCGCGAACACCCAGGCCTCCAAAAGTCACCCTTTGCGGGGCCGCTTTTCCCTACGCCGCAGTGCGCATAAGCGCTGGCATTGGACCGCGTGTATCCCATTCGATGACTTGCACGCCACGCGCCTGGTAGCTCTTGATCTTCTCCTCCTTGCGTAGCTCGTAATCCGGATTACCCATCAATCCCCAGACTTCAACCACACACTCGCCGTCCTCGTCCTGTAGCCGGAAGTCTGGAAACTCGGCCTCGCCGTCATAGCGCAGCGGTTTGGTGAACGCCCGGCCGGCATCGACCAGCGCATCAGCCATCTGCATCTCGTAGGACGAATCTGCAGGGATGAAATCGCGGCTCGTGAGCATGAAGGACAGATCGACGCCCTTGAGCGTACCCGTACGCGTGACCTCCACCACCATGATCATGATGATGTGTGCGCCCGGATTGTCGAACTGGGCGGCTGCCGACGGCGCGGATTGCTGCGCGCGTTCGAGAATCGCCTTGTCGACGAAGAACGCATGCATGTGGTGCTTCAGCTTGACCTTGTAACTGTACTTGGAGAGTTCGACCGACTTCAATTCGCCGACGACAAGGCCACGCAGCCGATAGGCACTCTGCCTCTCAAGGCGAGAGCGGAATTTCGCCCACGCTGCCTCGATCGCACCCCGCTCGCTTTCGCGCCAGGCCGGCACACAGTACAGCGCATCCTCCATCGGCTCACCGTTCACCTTCCCGTCCAGGTTGATAAGCTCGCGACGGCAGCGCCACCAGTCACGAGTCCAGCCAGGCCGCCATTCGTTAAGTCCGGCCCGCTCCCACAGCGAATGCAGCATACCGAGCATGCCAACCTTTGCTCGCGTCTTCCCACCGCTCTTGGGTTCTTCGTTGCGCTGGGTCGGCCCCGTCTTCGCCTCGACGCGTACCTTCAAGGGAACATCGGCATGAATGTCTACGGACCCATCCGGCTTCTCGATGATCGCGCCCTTGCCGTATCCAGCCCGACCGGTCTCTGCTTCCGCACGCATGCGAAAAGTACATTTACCGTGATGGGAGAGCGCGTCCTCTGGCCAGACGGCGAGGTGGTAAAGCCCTTCGCGCAACCGGATCTGCAGTCGGCGGCCACCAGGTACGCACAGGCATCTGGCATGTCCATGCGATGCACGGGCCAGCTCAAACCACTTGCGATGGCGCACCGGGTCCTGCAGGATGTCGTCGAGCACAAGGGCCTGCCCGCCCAGATCAATGCGCTGTTCGATGCGATCGCTGCGCGCGATTTTTTCCATCTCTACCCCGACGGCGGGTTGCGCCAGAAGGCAAACCCGCATACACCTACGTTGGCCTAAGCGAGCTTACGCAGGAGCTCGAGGTAGGTGACGTATCGCTGCGCTTCGCTTTCCGAAATGCTAAAGCGTTGCGCAATCTCGCAAATCTGAATGTCCGGGGTTTTCTGGCGCAATTCGCCAATCCGATGCAGCTTCTCGGGAAAGAGCGCGTCCTCGCTCAGAGTGCTAACAGCGGCGTTCTCGGGAAACTGGCTATCAAGCCACGCAACGAAGCACTGGGCATCCTCAGTGCCTTTAGCCCTCATAAGTGCGCGCGCACCCTCAAGGCTGATCATGTTGACGGAGCCCTCAGCTGGCAGCGGGCACGGCCACACTTCGTCTTCCATGCCGGCGGAGCACACCAGGTCGTCTAGCTCAGCACCTTCTACCATACGCACGATCTTGGCTACATCACCCAGTCGCAAGGCGACAAGAAGCCTGTCTCGAGACATGGAGACAAGCATTTCTTCACCGGCATAGATTCGCCTTTGAACGGGCATGGTCGGAAAAATCAGGTCGGATTGACGAGCAACGGGGCATGGGACGGCCAGACTATACTAGTTTTTTACCGGCTCTCCCAAGGGAAACTATCTTAGCAAATGATAAACTTCTTAAGAACGAAAAAAGGGGGTATCTTAACCGCCCCGCTTGCCAGAATCCCGTGCACGGGGTTTGAAAAGCACAATTCTGTCGTTAAGCGGCAGGTCCATTTGTCGTACATCTACCGACGCCACACCCTTATGCCTACCCGCCCTCTCGTGGGGTTTACTAGTCTGCACAGCAGGCAGGGGCGATGCCCCGACCTCGCGGGGGCCAGGTCGGGACTTGGCCGATCGGGCCTGGAGTTGCGCGGCACTGACCTCCCGCGGTGGGCGACGAAGGCCCTCGAAGCGACCGTAGTACGAGCTCGTGACGCCCGGCCGGCTATGTCCTAACATTTCGCTCACCTGGCTTAGCGCTTGATCCAGATCCGCTGCCGCCATTTGATCGGCCTTCCCACCCAGCGTCGGCGGCACGAACGGCTTATCCGGATTCGTCATCGCAGCGTTCTCGGCAAATTCGGCACGCAGACCGTGGCCGCTGACGCCGGCGGCGCTCTTCGTTATGCCAATTTCCTCCATGCGGCGCTCGTATTCCTTGAGGTTGTACTCAAGAGTCGCGGGTTTGCTACGTCGCGTGGTCTTCCACCCCATCGCATCACCTTTAGGCATCCGCGCCTTCACGTAGTCCAGCACTTCGCGCTGGTAGCTGTTCGTGATCGGAACATTGCGTGCCCGCCCGCCTTTCGGGCCCGCGTTGGGGTAGACGGCCAGATAAGTCCCGTGATCGCACTTCCACGGCTTGAGCATCAAGATCTCCTTGCGCCGTAGACCAAAGGCCACCGCCAGCCTTAGCATCAGGCCGAATCGCTCATTGAGCGCGTCCGCTTGGGCGATCTTCTGGTCGATATTGATGCCGTTGTCGGTCCACGACTTTGATGCGACCTGGCCAGTCGTGCGCTGAAGCTCTGCTTTCGGAACCTCCGGCAGGTAATCCTGCAGCCCGCGCACCATCCCCTTCTTCCCAATCCAGATTGAGAACTTGCGCAGTACCGAGAGTTCGTTTTGCATCGTGGCCACGGCACGCCCCTGCCAGTGCCAATGGCGTACTAGCGCTTCGATGTGCCGCTCACCGAGATTGCGCGGGTTTTGGAGCTTAAAGCCAAGTCCAACCAGCGTGCCGAAGGCGGCGAAGAGTACCGAAGCGGTCAGTTCTCTAGTTCGATGCGAGGCGACGTTGCCATTCACGCGGACACCGGCATTCCGGTCTATGAGGGTTTGCAGTTCTCTGCGCCAGCCACCAGGGGAATCAGAGCGCCCTTCGGCAGGCGCCTGCGGCGCGTCTTGCACTGCGAGTGTGTACATCCCAGCCTCCAAACAACGCTCATCACACAATGGCCACGCCTCGCCGCGTGCCTTGCGCATTGTGAAATGCGCGCCCGTTCTAACCGGGGTACTACACCTACCGTACCTATCGAGGGGCTTGAGCTAGCCCTTCTTAAAAATGTGCGTTTATGTCGCCGGCTCCCAAACTGCCCTTACCACTCAGCGACACCCCGACGCTCACGCTAATCGGGTCTCCCTCCCTTGTGGGATGGAACTGGCCTTTCAAGCAGGGACCATACTGCACCGTTTCGTCTTGCGACGATTTAGGCCCGGTACTAGCCTCTATCATTCAACTCCCCCATGCCGTACAGCATGCGGGCCGAGCCCTCTATCCGCCGATCTTTCGACCCGACCAGATAGCCCACTCGCCGACGTACTCAGCAAGCAGCAAAAGCCTCTTCTACCGCAGGTCTTCCGACCTTTCGGACTTTTCGTTTGTGTACGTTGTGATCCCCTGTACCGGACGCCATTCCGCACGTGGTAAGGGTTTCGCCCTTCCTCTGTGTCCGATTGTCGTCCGATTTGCCAGGGTGAAAAAAACGCGCTTGCGCGCGTCTTCGTTTTTCGAGGTGTTCGTCGCCCGACGATTTCACCTGAAAGAGGGGTCAGCGGTAGTGCTACCAACTGACTTCGAGTAGAGCGAATCCGGCGAGGGAATCGCATGCCGCCAACGCGACGCAGGAAACTACCGAGTGGGACGTTTCGCAGTCCCGATGGCCGAAGTAGACCATATCAAGTGCCATGCTGCAAGCGACCGCGCACACATGCAGTACCGCGCGACGGCCACTTCAGCAACCGCTCGAGCACTCTGGTTGACACTGGGTAGCCACACTCTTGCTCCATCAAACTCTACGATCCTCCACAAAACTCCACGTTACTCAACGCTGGTCTATCGATTCTCTACGCTGCTCCACATTGCTCCATAACCGTCTCCTTTTTGCTCTACGTCCCGATATAACCCGCTCTCTGTTACTCAAGGCTGCTCCACATTGGTGGAATTTTCTCTATCCCCAGACTCAATGAAAGACATGTCGTAGCCTCAATCATTCTGATTTTCTCGACCGACCTATGTAATGCTCTGCGAATCAGTTCCCGTAACCACAAAGAGCATCGTGACCGCGCTACATCAGTTCTTGGCCCAAAAACGACAAGAGCGTACCAGGGGCAAACTTGCAGGTCTCGAAACCCAGATCCAAGAACTCAAGGCACTGGGCGCGAGTTACAGGGAAATCGCTGAGTATCTATATCAAGAGCACGGCCTCACCGTGACTCCCAGTGGTCTACAGAAAAACCTAAAGAGCCTCGAAGCAAAACGGTCCCCTAATGCTGCGGTCGAGCCGAGTGCGCCTGATCCGTCCCCGCCCGCCCAACCGCCAGCCCCGCTGCCCCCCCCCCTGCGCTTTCGCTACCCGACGGGAATGCATCGGCTCCGCGCGAGACTTTCGAAGAGAACCGCCAAGGTGAGGGCACCAAAATTCAGAATAAGGGCGAGTCGCCCACTGAGGACGTCGTAGCCGCGTATCGCCTCGCTTCCCCAGAGCATCAGGAGCTGATGGCAACCTACAGGCAACGCAAAAACCAAGCCCAAACATGATCGGCCACGAGCGAAAGGAACATTCATGCCGCTGAAGATCCTCGTTATCCATTCGACCAGCATGGTCGGCAAGAGCACCACCGTCGCATCCCTACTGCATCCACGACTCAAATCACCGCGCGTCTTCTCAGTCGAGAAGCAGAACCAGGATGCAGGCCGCTTCGGCATCGACGTCGTTCGCTATCGCGCACCTGACTTTAAGAAGCTGATCGAGGACATCATCTTCGAACCCAGAGATCTGATCGTCGACGTCGGCGCGTCGCAGTACGCTGACGTCATGAAGGAGTTCGCCCGTCTCCAAGGCGCGATCAACGACTTCGATGTCGTGATTGTGCCGACCACGCCGGACGGCCGCGTACAAGAGGAAACCTTGGGGACGATCGCTACACTCCGCAAAGTTGGGCTCGAACCGGAGAAATTGCGGGTCCTGTTCAACCGCGCCACCCTTGAAGAGGGGGACGACCTGGAACTCCAGTTTGAACCGATCATCGCGTATCTGACCGTCACGCCCGGACTTTCCTTTCACAAAGATCTCGTTGTCCACGAAAACGCAATTCACTCCGACCTTCGCGCGGAGGGGCTGTCGTTCCAGCAGGTCGCAAATGACAGGACCGACTACCGGAAGGCGGTAAACGAAGCCTTGCGCAAAGCTCCGAAAAGCGAAGAAACTTTGCGCCTGGTCCGCCGCCTCAGCATTCAGCGTGCCGTGGCCAGCGCCAAGCTGGTTCTCGATGCCGCGTTTCTCGCTCTACGACTGCCGGCGGCCAACGCTGACGCCCAGCCAACGGCTCAGGTACAAGCGGAGGCGTAACTGTGCTATCTGGTGGACCGCGCGGCGCAGTCGAAGCGCTTTTCGCCCTCCAAGCCGAGGAAGCCAGCGCCCTCCGCGCCGACATGCGAGAGGTGGTTGAGCAGCTCCGCGCGCACCATGCCCGGTACCGGGAGATGGCAGAACTGCGGGCCAGCGCGGATCACATGATTGTCGCAGCCGTCGCGGCCCTCGCCGATAGCGTCAAGGCGCTCGAAGCCCTCGCCTCTCAGGCGAACTCTATGCCTGAGAGAGTACAGGCGGTTCTAAACTCGGCCGACATAACGGAAATTCACAGGAAGCTTGGCGAAGCCTTGACTGTAGATATTTGGGCGCGTCTCGGCGCGCATTCCGATGCCGAAGCCCAGCGCTTCGCCGAGATTGCCAGCCGCCTTGAGCACAACGTACAGGCTGCCGTGCTGACACTCCGAGACGCAAATGCAGGAAAGCCGAGCCTTCCACCAGCCACCGTTGAAGGTACCGTCGCGGAAAGGCTCTGGAAGAAGGCTCGCTACTACTATGTCCACCTGTTGCGCCAAAGCGGAGACTTACAGCCCCTTGCTGTAACGTTCGCCAGCGTCTGTGTCGGTCTGACTGCGATCGCTATTTTGGTCATGCAACTCGCTCGAGCGCCGGTCAGTCACTGATCCTACGCTCTTGTCAGGGTAGGACGTCAAAAGCCACGTAATCGTCTGATTTCGTGGCTTTTTTTCATTCACGCGCCCCACTCATTCTCAGCGAAGCGCCGTACACATGAATGGCAACAAGGCGTTGTAATTCGCCTTGCGTCAAATGTGAGGGTCGCCAAGTATTTTTTTGGACTGCGGGGGTGAATCTTTCCTGTCACGCGCCGTACTGCTTGTTCATCGACGGCAAAAGCCCGCACAAAAACTTGGAGTTGCACATGTCCTCCCTGGCAGCAGTCCCGACCATTGATCTCATTCCGACCATGCCGGCCGGTCTCACGCACGAAGCCCAGCAAGAGCTTAGTGCGCTCGCCGTGAGCCTTCGCGGCCATTTCACTATCCTGCAGCAAACGGCAGCGCAAATCGCGCTCATCACCTATCGCCTCATCGAACTCATCGGTGACTCAGGAAAAGCGCAAGCCTACTTTTGCCAGGTCACTGGCAAGGCGCCCAGCACCTTCCGCACCTACCGGAGCATCGGTCGGGTCGTCAGCAAGCATTTCACACATCAGGATGGCTACATCCCGATGCACATCGCTCGCCTCCCTCTCGACGCCTTCCATCTGATTGACGAGAGTACCGACATTCGCGTGATTGAGGCGATCGACGAGCACGCGCAGAACGGACCTTTGACCACAGCTCAAGTCAAGAGCTTGATCGACCAGCAGACCGCAGATCTGCGTGGAGAACTCGAAGCATCGAACGAGCGCATTGTCGATTTGACAGCCTCCGTGGCGGAAGCGCAGGCACAAGCGAAGGACGCTGAGGGCGAGAAGGCGAAGGCAATCGCCGCACACGACAGTATCGTCGTGCAATTACGCGCGCAAGAGCAGGTAACCGAGGACCTCCGTGGCGACCGCACCGCGATCCTAAATGACCTTCGGGAATCCCAAGAGGAAATCGACCGTCTCCGCAAGGCGGAGACTCAAATCCAGTACGTGGACAAACAGGTCGAAGTGTTGCCGAAGGACGTCGAAAGCCTCGAGCAGGTCAGGACCGAACTGGCCGAGGCAACCGCTCGCCATGCACGTCTGACGCAGGAGTTGCAGGAGTTGGAGCGAAGCATCGTCGATGCGCGCGACGCGTCAGATTCCCTCGACGCGCTTGAGAAGGGGGTGACAGGCTTGATCGCCGCATTCCCATCGGCGCTCGTGACCAAAATGCGGGGCTCGAACTCAACGATCACAACGAAGATCGGGGTGATTGTTGACCAACTTCGGGCACTGGCGGACGCGCTGGCGGAAGACCACCAAGCGTAGCCCCTTCTCCCCTACATCCATACAGCCCGAGCAAACAATGAGCCGTACGAACGCACCCGAGTTGTTCCTCCCTACCCTGGCAAAGATGGCCATGGCGGAAGCTAATACCAAGATTCTCGAATGCTACCGCGCCTTCAAGGACCATTCTGACCCGGCCGCCGCCCTCACCTTCGGTCTGTCCACCGAGCAATTCGACATCGCGCGCAAGCTCAGTCATTCGGATATCCGCTGCCTTGCGAACGAAGGCCTGCCGCTATGGACCGCGCGCTTCGAACTGAAGATGAACGATGGCAAGCTCGAGCTCGACCGCGAGCAAGCAATTGCATCTTTGCTAATGACCTTCTAAAGACGGGTATTCGCATTTCGCGGTTGATGAGACGTTTTTTTTCGCTTCACAATAGGAGGCTAAATGTCAGCATCGCTTAAATGGCGTTTTCGGCCACCGTTGTTTGTGCGGGTGAAGCGACACAACTTGAAGTTGGTTCAAGGCATTCCGCGCGGCCTTGGACGCGACTATGTCGATGCGCAACGTCTTGGTCTCATCGATTCGCACATCGCGGCACTGGTCGCGGCAATGAATGTTTCCGACCTGATGCACACAGTAGCGTGTTGCGAGGGTCATGGCGGATGGGGCAGCTTCTCAAGCCCATACGTTGCATTCGAGGCGCCGGTCGAACTCGCCGCAATGTTGCATGAGCGCTTACAGGCAGACGTGATGAAGTCACGCTCGCGCTTGAACTTCTATTGGAGCGTCGAGGGCGGTTTTGGTAGCCATCGGCAGATCGTTTTCAGGCTCTCGATTCCGGGCATCGACCGTTATCGCTGGGTCAACCGCAATCGCTTGGATAGAGATATCTGTGTTGTGCACGAGATGTTGCTCAACGCTATAGCCCAGTTTCGCGGCGCGGCCGATCCAGGCAAATGATGTGTCGCGCAACGCGACATCAACCGGCGAAATTCGGATACCCCTAAAGACCCGAACCCACCCTACTAGGAACAGACATGCTAACCGCTGGAAGCTCACCTACCCTTAACGAGCGAATCGCCCGGACCCTCATTCTCGCCGGAACGAGGCGGCCCGTGGTAAAGAGCATCAGTCGCGTTCCCGATCCCAAGATCGACCAGCTTTACTCCCAGGAAATCGGCAGAAATTCGACGTCGGGCCTTTTGCCGTCGAGCCTCGAGTGGTTCACAAAGACACACCGCATCCAGGTTCACGGAGCGCTTGTACTGCTTGCCTATCATCGCATTTACAAGTCATGTGTCTCCATTCAAGGCATCATGCCGGATAGCATTCCCCGCGTCGCCTTTACTCGCACCCTGACGTGGTATCACGAAATATGCGGTGGACAGGACAAAGCGATCATCAGTGCGCAGCGCCTGTACACGCTGATCCGCACCTTTGCCGACGCTCAGTCCATAAGCCCGCGCGGCAACGAGGCGGCTGAGATTAAGCTGCACCACTGCGCGGCCTGCAAGATCCCATTAATCATCCCGCGTCACTACAGCGAATATCACTGCACCGATCACAAGCCCAAGAGCCGGCGAGGCTCAAAGGCGTAATGCCTAGCGTGGCCGCTTCTGCATACCGAAAAACACACTCTCGCGCGAGACTTACCGCGTCTTGTCTGACTATTCGCTCGCTACCATCCACGTACATCAAAACACGTGGACGAACGCGTTGGAACAGTTGCACAACCAGGCCGCCGGCCTGATGCCCACACGATCTGAACGGAACACGCCTGCAGAGGGGACGCTTGACATCGTCCAGTTGCGGGACCGCGGGTGGACCCGTCAGATGGTTGCACGATTCCTAGGGAACCCTGATGCACGTCGGCCCGCCACCCGCGGTGGGGGTGGTCGACCAGCCGAACTCTATTACATCAGCCGCGTGCGCAATGCCGAACGCTTGGTCGCGTTCTCGGAAGCGCGTCGCACCGCTATCGAGCGATCAGCTTTAGCACGGCGCTCGCAGCAGGAGCGCCGTGCATCGGTGCTTCGCTTTGCCTCCAACGTCGAGCTCCCTCTCCCTAACCAGCCCATCGAACACATCATGCTGGTCGTGCGATCCGTAGAGCGCCCCTCCTCTCAGGCTGATCCCGCCAGCGACCGTAGCCAAGCCGTCCAACTCCTCCTCGGGATGCTCTCGGACTCCAGCGAGCGGCTGAACGTTTTCCAGGGTCAACCCGGTATCCGCGACGCGCGATCCCTGCTTCTGGAGCGGAAGCTCGCACTCATTGCTTCACGCTATCCCGCCTTGGCCGAAAGCTGCGAGAACGTGAAGCTAGAACCGATTCGGGAAAATGAAGCGCTCCACCTCCTTTAAGCTCTGCGACAAGATCCGCCTTGCGGCCGCAACCTTCGTCACGGCGATCGCACAGCTGGTCCCTAACTGGCGATGGAAGATTGACGGAGTAGCCACGGCGACGGTTCTTACCGTCTTGGCTCTCAACAAGACGTCCATCAAGGCGACCGTCGTCGGCCCGTGGATGAACGTCGTCGCGATCTTCTGCCTCGGGCTCGTTCTTCATAGAAATCTCAGAGCCAAGGACAAGGGGAACCGCTCCTTTTCCGGGAAGCCTTCTCGACGCGGTCGGCCTCGAGGCTGACGCCAAGGTTGCTCCAACGAGCTAGTTTGCGTTTGCTACCCACGGCTATATCCTTGCATCAACGGGAGCAACAAGCCCTTCGATCCACAAGGAGCAAGCAATGAGTAAGAACGAAAACCCCGGCAAGTATCCCAGCTACAAGGACATCATCAGCGCCCAGCGACAAGCCAAGGCCGCCCTTTCAGGCCAACGGCGAGTGCTCCCAGGCGGAAGTAAGGGTCGCCAATGCCGGCGTTTTGGTAGCGCTCTTACTGCTCGTCGTCGCGACCATCTCGGCCTATGCTGGCGCGCTATGGCTGACCAACCTGGCTCGCGACACTCTGATCGACATGCTGCCGGGCTCGGCGACCTTCGCAGAACTTATTTGCATGGCCTTGAAGACGCTCGAAACGATCACGGTCACCTGGTCCATGAAGGTCTGCTGGACCTGCGTTCCCTATGTCGTGAGCAAGGTTCGCGAAAGTGAAGATCGAGTTTTTTGACGACCAGCGAGGCCAATGCGACTCAATGGCGCGGTTTAGGGGTCTACTGCGCCTCGACCGCGTATCCGTGCGTGAGTAAGTAGTTCACAACGGACTTTACCTTGGCCGCATACCGATCACGGAAGTACGGTGTGGCCGAGTTGTAGCTTCCGACTGCAGCCCATGTGTTTCCATACTTGTCGATTGAGCGTCGGAGAATCAACGCGCCAGTAAATACGCTTTTGCACCCATCGTAGAGATCGCTCACTCCGACCCCGTAGCGCGCGAGCTCCGGCAGATGGATTGAGTTGATCTGCATCATCCCGTAGTCCACCGAGCCGTTGCGATTCCTGTTTGTCGCGTCCGGGCGACCGCCGCTCTCCACTATCGCAATAGCCCTGAGGATCAGGGGATTGACGCGATGAAAGCTCGCCGCGTCGTGAAAGCAATCTGCGGTGGCCCCGCCAGATAGAGGGAACAGGAAGCAGGCATACAGCCAGCGAAACAGGTAAGGTCTGCGCATCAACTACTGTTCCATAGAAAAGCCCAAAGTTGAGCATTGGATTTATCTGCACTTCGTTGACGTGGCTTGCGCCGCCCGACGTCGCACCGCCACGCCATAAGCAATTTTTGGAATACGTCAAGCCCGCCGACCAGCCTAACGACACGGCCGAGCGAGCAAGCATCGAAAGCTTGACCAGAAAGCGCGACATTGTTCCTACCGGGTGAAGCGTGTGACGGACTCCCTCACCCTCTCTGCCCGCCAGCCGGCTTGAGGCGTTTGCAAACCCGCCAGATACCCTTCCCCCACACGGGAGGAGCATCCGTCCCGCCCCCTGCGCACCTGAGTCTCTATCGCACCTGACGGCAGGACCTTCCCGCCCCCCCTCTCATTGGGGGTAAAGAAGTCCTCTCTTATTGCCGTTGTCTGACCGGTTCCGGTTCATTTACACTGCCCCCCCTCCGGCTATGCAGTTCTGCTAAACCGGCATGACCAACAATTTCTTCGAACCAGACACCCCGTCATTGCCGAATCTTCTACGGCGTAGGCGATTTGACTTCGGCATTTGGTCGATATGATGGAAATAAGCAATCCAGCCGGATCGCTCAAGTCCAATCACAGGAAAGGGAGAATTATGAAGACGAAGCTCGCACTCTCGGTTGTTTCTGTTGCCACGCTGCTGGCGCTAGCCGCATGCGGTGGTGGCGGTGACGATGGTGGCTCCAAGAACCCAACCACGCCTCCTACTACCCCGACAGCGCCGCAGGACCCGACCTCGGTGCCGCCGGCAACCTCCGCCCCGGCAGCCACCTATCCCAGCGAGGATCAGCGGCTTGCAGCGTATGATGCATTGAACGCCGTCCGCCTAAAATTGGGCGTTGGCGCCCTCAAGCAGGACGCCGTTCTCGACATTGCTGCCGATAAGCACCTCAACTACATGAAGTTGAATGGCCAGCTTACCCATCTGGAGGCCGCTGACAAACCAGGTTTCACAGGCGTGACTCCGTATGACCAAGTCGTCGCAGCTGGTGGCACGAAGGACCAATGGATCGGTCAAGTGGCCTCTGGTGCCGGCGGGATTGATGGTAAGGACTGCGCCAACGGTATGAAGCGCACTGTCTATCATCTGCAAGGGATCACCAGCAATCAGGAGACAGTCGGCATCTCCGTGCGTGACAACTACTGCGTTATCAATTTCGGCATCGTCACTGGAGCTAAGGGCGGCGGCTATGGTCTCGCGCAATGGGGGGACAGCAGATGGCGACTAATGCCGTCGCGTACTACCCTGCTGACAATGATTCAGTGGTTGGCACTTTTACCCCGGCTTCCGAGTCGCCCAACCCCGCGCCAGATCTGACTTTGGCCGGCCATCCAATCATGTTCCGCGTCCCTGCCCCTGACAGCAACGACATCCTAACCGTGTCCAGTTTTGCGCTGGTGGGACAGGGTGGCGCAACAGTCCCGGCTCGTGTGCTGGTTTCGTCCAAAGCCAAGGCGGGGTCCATGGCAAGCGCCATCGAAGACGCTAATCTCTACGCTGGCGTCGTATTCCTGCTCCCGACACAACCTCTTTCGGCGGGCACTTACACCGCCACGATTGCCGGCGCTCGCAATGGCGTTGCTATCAGCAAGTCCTGGAGCTTTACAGCGTTCTGAGCAACATTTTACCCCTCTAGTCTTACTGTGTCACAAGAGAAGTCGTTTGTTTGGCCTCCGACAGCACGGACACATGGCGAGTCTACCAATCAAGAGAATGCTGAGTTGGTGGCGGATCGTGGTGATTGAATCAGCCACGTGTCGCTGGGCGCGCTGGGCTGCCCCGCGGGATGTAATCTGCGGAAAGCGCAGGCGTTTGGCGTGCAATGAAGTTTTTTTTTGCGCCGACTAAATCGCCGGTGGTAATACGTTCAGAGACCAGGAATCCATAGGCGGCTATGCTCAGCGCGGCATGGTGGTGAAAGCCCCGCCACCCTCGGCCTTCGTAATGGCCGAGACCCAACTCCTGCTTCAAGTCCTGGTAGTCGCGCTCGATGCGCCAACGCATGTGCGCCTGGGCGACCAATTCATCCAGCGCAATATCGGCCGGGAGGGTGGATAGGAAGTACTTCAATGGGTCAGTGTCCCCAGTGGGCCACTCGATTAGCAGCCACTGCTCGGGGCGCAGACGCGCCTTGCCACTATTACCGCCTGCGTGACGCACACGTACGGCGGCAAAGCGCCCACTGAGCGTTTCGTTTGAGCCTTCGCGCCAGCTAATCGTCTGGAATGCGGTAGGCGGCAGGGAATGCGCCAGTTCCTTGACGCTTATCGGCTGTCGATTGCGAGTGCGCCGCGGCATCACCGGCGGGCGGCCGATGCCGCTATATGGCTTCGGCGGCAACGGCTCCACCCCCGGTGGCCAGACCACGACCGCCGACGTGATACCCACCACATACCGCATGCCCAGATCACTCAGACGCTGGCGAAATGCGTTGTCCACCCCGTAGCCGGCATCCGCCAACACGCAATACTTTGGCGCGCCGGCGGCCAACAGCGATTCGAGCTGTTGCAGAGCAATCTCGGTCTTCGTTGTGAACCTCACCTCGTCGGGAATTCCAGCCTTCTCACGCCGCTCAGTATCTTCCGCCCATTCCCGCGGTAGATAGAGCTGGTAGGCTACAGGCACACTCGCCTGCTCACAGGCCAGAGACACACTGACCGCAACTTGGCAGTTGTCCTGCTTACCCAGCACCCCACAATACTGACGCGCGACCCCAACCGAATGTTTGCCCTTCTTTGGGAAGCCTGTGTCGTCAATGATCCAGAAGCCACCGGTCGAGAGATCCATCTTGGGCACTACCCACTGACTGACCCGGCGCAGCATCTCCTCATCGGACCAGTCGGCCTTGGCGACAAAGTGGTGCAGTGCCTGGTGCCGGGCGCTAGCGTGCAGCGGATCGACTCCAGCTGCCATCGGCTCCACACTCTTACGCGATAGCGGCAGCATCAGACCTGTGCAGTAGCCCTTGAGCCCAGCATGGCGGTCCGCATGCCCCAGTCCCGCCGCTAAATGTTCCATGTATTGCTCAAATCGCTCGCTCGCGCTCATCGCTCTTCATGAACTGTGCCAAGAAGTTTATAGTATGGCACATTTATGACACAGTAAGACTAGGGAATCGCTGAACAAAGCGTCAGCGCGCAGCGTTGCCAGTGTGATGCCGATTTTTTTTGTCAACCAACAGCAGATTTGACGGCTTGCCAGTTGGAAATTTTCATTTTTTGGGGCTTTTGCCCCGGGTTTCACGCCTTATGCCGCCTTGCAGACGGAATTGTCCATTGATTGCAGCAACGCTTTCTTTGCAATCACCAGATTGGCCAGCGCAAACAAGGTGTCGCACTGCGCACCGTTTTTGGCCAATCCCCTGTAGCGAGCCTTCTTGTGCTTGAACAGATTCTTCACCACATGAAACGGATGTTCAACCCGGGCACGAATTTGCGCCTTGACCTTCTCCAAGGCCTGCGTCAATTGCTTCAGCGGCCCTTCGGTCATGCCCTTGAGCCTGGAGCGCTTCATAGCCACCGACCACCGAACATCCGCCTTGATGGCGCCCTCTGCTTGCGCCTTCAAGATCTCGTCGCGCCTGTGCACGCCGGTGTAGCCCGCATCAAGAATGACGTCATCCTCTTGCCCGTGCAGCACCTCATGGGTGTGCGCCACGTCAGACTCGTTGGCCGCGGTGTAGTGAGTGCTGTGCACCAAGCCCGATTCAGCATCGGCACCCACATGCGCCTTCATGCCGTGGTACCACTGATTGCGCTTCTTCGTTTGATGCATTTCAGGGTCACGCGCCTTGTCTCGGTTCTTTGTCGAAGTCGGCGCATTGATGATGGTGGCGTCCACCATCGTGCCCTCGCGCATCATCAGGCCTCGCTCGCGCAGGTGGGCGTTGATCTGCTCAAACAGCACGGCGGTAAGCTTGTGCTTCTCGAGCAGGCGGCGAAACTTGAGCACCGTGGTGGCGTCCGGCGCTTCCTCATGTCCCAAGTCAACACCGACAAAATTGCGGATGGCCGCGCTGTCGCTGACGGCATCTTCAAGGGCCTCGTCGGACAAGCCATACCACTGCTGCACAAAGTACAGCCGCAGCATGCGTTCCAGGCCAATGGGCGGGCGCCCTCGTTTGCCCTTGGGGTAGTACGGCTCCAGTGCCTCCAGCAATCGAGCCCAGGGCACCACCTGCTCCATCTCACCCAGAAATTTCTCGCGCCGCGTAACGCGCTTCTTTCCCAGATACTCGGCACTAGCAAAACTGATTTGTTGCATCGGCGTAGCTCGCTGGTCGTCCTTAGTCTATCAACGCTTCACAGCTGCTCAACGTCGACACTCTCGTCGATTAAATCAGCCTTTCCCTAGAAACAAAGAACCCCGCAACGACGGGGTTCTTTGTCTCTCCAGCCCTGGGATCTCAATACTTGCAAACCTCGTGGTAGCTGGAGTCGGGATAATTCCCATTGCCAGGTGTTGAAGTCTTCCAGGCACCAAGGTAATAGCCGCGTGACTGCATATCAGCCTGGATAAGCGGCCACATCGCTTGTGGATCATGTACGATGGGTCCGGTATCCCAGGAAGTCCAAGTGCGTGCAACAGTGGGGTTGTTCGGGACGCCATCATAAACGGCGTATCCATATCCGTCGCATCCACCATCCGCACTGCAGTTACCACCCGGCCCAATCGCGATCATGAATTTCCAAAACTCGTAGCGACACACTAATGTTGGAGGCGGCGGGGCGGGGGTGGGGGTGGCGGTGGCAAGTTTTGTCTGCAGTAGGCTAAGTTGGAGCCCTCCCGATTCGCCCAATAGTAATCGGTCGCACAATTGGCCACGGTCATCGGCGGCGCCGGAAAGCTAATCACCTCGGCGTGTGCCTCCTGCAGCAAAAGAATGCTTAATGCTAGCACTGCGTTTTCCGTGATCCTCATTTTTCCCATGAACGATTCCCCTCAGTATGAACAGCCAGTGGTTACAGTTCCGACGAGTTGGCCACCAATCGCGCCAACATCGTTACCGCTGTACCACGCTGCAGTTGAAACAGCGCTTGCCTGCGCGTACCAATGCGTGCCGTAGTCGTTCAGCCAGAAATAGACGCCCTGGATTGGCGGTAGCACGTTGCCACTGATATTGATCATTTGCTGCTTCGGCGTGTATAGCGCCCAAGCACTACCAGTTGGGCAGTTGTCTTTGGCAATCCACATTCCGTCCGTCACGTTCTCAATCTTTCGCGTGACAGTCATACTGCCGAGGGCGCTGTTCAGTGCGATGTATCGATTGCCCTTGCAAACGTAGCCAACGTTAGTAGCGCTGGTTGCAATCTGACCGTTGTTGCCGCACCAAAGCCCCTCGTAAATGTTCGCTACCGCAGTCCCTACCGACTGCCAGATGCCGCCGGAGCAGATCACGTGTCCAGTGCCGGTGGTGCTTCGACGCGACGACGTTTCGACGCCGCAAGCAGTACCAGGCGCCCCGGTACTCGTCAGGTAGGTATCGCCGCTACTGGTCAACGCCGTTGTCGCCGTGACCCGGGCTGCGTTACTGACGTCGTTGCCGCCCATGTCGATCGACGTCTGCATCCGATTGAGTTCCGGATGCCCCGGAACCTGCACCCGATATAGATAGCCGTTGTTGGCCTGCGCGCCGGTAAAGGCGAGCAACGACGCGAGCCGGCCGCTGCCAGGGTTCGTATAGTTGGCCAGCGGCACCTGCCATGCACCATATGCCCCGTAGGCTCGATTTGCCACCATGGTCGGGTCGCCATTCTGCCCGGCGTACGGTACGAAGCCCCCTTGCGCGCCTGCCTGCGCAGCGATCTGGACGAGCTGGCGAGTGTCGGTGATCGGTCGCCCGCCCTGCGACGTGACGAGCGCCTGCAGGTTGTTCGGCGTTGGCTGCAGGACCTGGAGCAGCCAGGTCTGGCCGAACACGTTGGTCGCCGAGAACCCGGCTGGCAGATAGCCGCCGTTGATCAGCATGGCCGGCGTAACGTTGACAGGGACGCTTGCAGTCGCCTGAGCAACCAGCGTGGCGGATTCGTCCTGCACGAACTGCAGGGCGGCCTTGTCGAAGACAAGCATCTGGCTCGCCGCGGCGGCGGTCTGCACGTTTGTCACGCCGGCCTTTGCCCACGTCGTAAAGCCGGCAAGGCTCAGCATCGATAGCATCAGCGCGACGAGATATCCGAGGATGGCTTCCATGCGTTTCTCAGGTGTTCAACTGGACCCAATTGACCAGCGCCCCAACGGGAATGGTTGCCGGCACGCTGTAAGCGACGCCGGTGGCAAGATTGACGGCCGTGCCCTGACTGCGGACCCGGAACCACGCGAGACTGCCCTCTGTGCTGCTGAGCAGCGCGCCGCTTGCGCCCGCTGAAACGCGCACATATCCGTAGACGTCGCGCCCGCCGCCCGGGTTGGCGACGGCCATGCATCCGGCACCAGCCGGGGCAACCATCCCTGATGGCAGCACTGGCGTCACGCTCGCACCGACCAGCCCCGGCGTTGCACCGGCGGTGGACACGCAAGCCGATCCGTATGCTTGCGCCTGCTGCGCCGTCACCGTCGCTACAGATTCCATGCGGCCAGCCATGCCGGCCCCAGTCGCTGCTTCGGATAGTTGCCGGCTTTGGGCAGCAATCCCGAGACAGAACAGGACGGTCGCGATCGGCAAGATGAGATAGCCCATGCCCTTCTCCTCAACCCTTGGTTGCCGCCTGGAACTTCACTGGAAGGTCAGGGTGAAACTGGCAGTCGTACTGCATGCGGCGCCGGCGGTGGCCTGGTCTGGCAGGTTCGCCTGCGTGAAGGTCGTAGTTCCGACGGCCAACGAGACGTAGTCGCGCAGCGAAGTTGCGGTGCTCACGCACTGCTTTGCCGTCTGCGCACCGCCGCCGCCGAACCGGATCACGCCCTGCGAGCCGCTGTTTGCGGCCGACAAGGTCACGGCATTCCCCCACGTGTCGACCAGGGTCGTGCCGCGCACCATGTCCGACGGAAACATTCCGCCGGTGATCATCGCCGGGATGTTGGCTGTGGTGAAGTTGGTGTAGCCGTTATTCCCCTGCGAAAATCCAGTGCGGGCATTTGTGATCAGCTGTGCGATGTTGGTGGCCACCACGCCAGCCTTGTGGCTCTGGAAACCGTTGTAGCCCGCGTATGCGATACCCACCAGTGCCAGCAGCCCGAGAACGATGGCGACGATGCGCCCGAGAATTCCATCCATGTCTTTTCCCCATTGTCCACGCCCAGATTTCGTCGCCTTCCACCGTGGACGTGATGCCGGTGGAAATCCGCCTCGTCGCTGTGAGCGCTTTGCCTGCTTACTGGAAGGTCAGGGTGAAGGTCGCTGTGGCGCTACAGGCAGCGCCGGCGGTGGCCTGGTCAGGCAGGTTGGTCTGGTTGAACGTGGTCGAGCCGACCGCCAGCGTCACGTAGTCCTTCAGGCCCAGTGCTGTGCTCACGCATTGTTTTGCCGTTTGGGCATTGCCACCGCCGAAGGTAATGACACCCTGGGACCCGTTGTTGGCGGCGGCCAGCGTGACCGCATTCCCCCAAGGGTCGACGAGCGCCGTGCCACGCACCATGTCCGAGGGAAACATGCCGCCAGTAATCATCGAAGCGATATTAGCGGTGGTGAAATTGGTATAGCCGTTGTTTCCCTGCGAGAACCCTGCACGCGCATTCGTGATCAGCTGCGTGATATTGGTTGCGACCACGCCGGCCTTGTGGCTCTGAAAGCCGTTGTACCCGGCATAGGCAATGCCAACGAGAGCCAGCAGACCCAACACGATGGCAACGATACGCCCAAGAATTCCGTCCATTTGATACTCCTTGTGAGATTGCGAAAGCGATTGTCAGAGTTTGTTCATCGAAGATGTGAGGATCTCCGAGAGCGAGTTCGAGCCAAGTTGCAGCACAACGAAGGCGAGGAACATCAGTCCGGTGAAGGTCGCCGACATCACCATCCCCTTCGCAAGCAGTTGCCGCTCGATGACTTCGGCGTTCTGCCGCACCGCCACCGTAATCTTCTCGGTGAAGTCGTCAAAGCCCGCATACGCGCCGATTTCATCGATCAGATCCAGCGAAGGAAAGCCGTTCCCGGTCTGCCGCATGGCTTCCGCGAGGTCCAGGCCATCGGCCAGGCCGAGTCGAATCGGCCTCAAGCGTGAGGCCAGCCATGGCGATGCCGTCCCGATCTGGCCCTCCAGCGCTGCAATGTCAGGCACTTTCGCCCGCAGCAGCGCGACGAACGACATCAGCCAGCTGAAACCGGTGATCTCGCGGTACACCGTGAACGGAAACACATGCTGGTCAAAGAATCGCCTGCCCGGCCCGGCCCACCTCGGCAACGCCCACCAGCTCCAGCCGGCGTAGGCACCGAGGCTGCCAAAGATCACCGGCGCCGGCCATCCCACAGCCAGCTGGCCCATTCCGTACATGGCATATGCCCATCCTGTCCACTTATCGATCGACAGCACATCGGTGAACTGCGGCACGATGTAGCCGCCGATCAGCAGCAGGACGACATATAGCGTGACCAGGTACACAGCGGGCGCGAAGAAGCTAGCCTGCAGCTTCTGGCGCAGGCGCGTCGTCAGTTCGCGCACGTCCAGCACCAGGCGCATGGCGTCCGGCAGCTGTCCGGCCTTCTCGCCGGCGTCCAGCACGCTGCGTTCCAGATCACTGAGGCTCGTACCCATCGCCGCCATCAGCGTCTTGCCATCGCGCACCTGCCGACTGACTTCGTGCGCCGCCTCGGCGGCGCGCTTGCGGCCTCGCCGCGCTTGCCGCTCCCGGAAGTCCTCAATGACCTGGGCGAGAGTCAGCCCATTCTCCAACTGGCTCGAGGCCTGTTGATACAGGCGCCGGCGCATTGCCCAAGACAGTCCGCTCACAGCTTCTCCCGCATTGGAATAGCGTCTACGCTTCGCTCCGCATCGACAGGGCTCAGGCGGCCCGCCAGCACAAGGTCCATCGCGTGCGAGATCATGGGCTTGTCCGAACCCTCCCGGCGCCGATGATTGCGCCGCGCTGCCAATACGCCGTCGTTGATGCAATCCTGCATAAGCTGCTCGCAGGTCACGACAACTTCAGCTAGCGCCTGTTGACCAATGATTGCTTCGCCGTGGCAGTGATCGCAGCCCGCGCCGCGCACTCGGACTTCCGAGAGATCGCCCCAGGTTCGCATCGCACTGAGCATGTAATCCGGCAGTGGTTCTGGGGCCTTGTCCAGCTCCACAGAGCATTTCGAACACAGCAGCGGCACAATCCGCTGCGCGATGAGGCCGATGATCTGGTTGTGATTGGCGATCACCTCCATCGCCAAGCGAACATGGTCCAGCATCACCAGTCGCGAGAACGTCTCGAACGGGTCGGTCACGTGCAGCGTGGTGAGCACCTGGTGGCCGGTCGCCGCCGCCTGCAGTGTCGCGATCGCTTCCTCGACACCGCGGATTTCGCCCAGCAGCACAGCATCCGGGTCCATCCGCAGCGTCATGCGCAACATTTCCGGGAACCGCTCGCTTTCCGTGGTGAGCTGGATCGCCCAGTCCATCGGGTACTCGGTCGGATTCTCGATCGTGATGAGCCGCTTCTCCGGGAAAAGGCGTGCCTGATGCCGCGTGCACTCAAAGAGCGTCGTGGTCTTTCCGCTCCCGGTCGGACCGGTCACGATGATCACGCCCATGGGACGCCGCAGCAGCTGCGCGATGAGTTCCACTTGCAGTTGCGTGTAGCCCATCTGGCCGAGCTTGAATTCGCCGCCCGGCGCTTTCGGCGAGCGCAGTTCGAGCCGTTTGGTCGCGTCGACCGCGTCCGCCTTCAGTGCGCCCTCGTGGTGCTCCCGATACTGCAGCCGCGCTACAAGAAAGCCGCCACCACTCTCCACCGGGTAAGCGGGCCCGCGCACGATCCGTACACTCGAAAGCCCGGTGCCCGGCAGCGCGTCGCCGGCGATCTGCGCGTCTTGCACGTCCAGCGGGTTATAGGTGGCGGCCTTCACCGTGGCGAGGCCCGTGTACATCGCGCGGATCAGGCGTTCACCCTCCTCGCGGCGCATCGATAGCGCGGAGACCGTGCGCAGGTCTCCCTTGATCCGTACCTGAATCTCGGTGTGGTGCTCGCGAACCAGGATGTGAATGTCCGAGGCGATCAGGGCGGCGCAATCCGCAATCAGCCGGCGCGCGAGCGTCAGGGTCTGCAGGTCGGTATCCTGCAGTTGACCGGAACCGCGCTGCTGGCGCAACACCGCAAGCTCCTGCGCGGACACCTTGCGCAGTTGGGGCGCGGCGCCGCTGCGCCGCAGCTTGGCTTCCCAAGTGAGCAGCCGCGGCGTGCCGAAATGCCGGGCATCCACATAGATATCGCAACCGTGCACAGCCAGCACCTGCTGCACGTTGTCATCGGTCAGGCCCAGTTCCTTGGCGACATCTTCCACATGCAGGCCGCTTTCCGCGGCGCGCTGGCGAAGCGCCGATGCCTGGTCGGCAGTCAGGTGGTTCAGGTTGAAGGCGACACGGTCAAAGGTGGCGGGCAGGTTACGCGGGTATAGGATATGCGGCTCAAGCACCTCCGGAGGCTTCGGCAACGCCAGGGCATCGGACTTCACAGACGGCTCGGCGCGCGCCGCAAGTGCGGCGACCCCTGCCGAGGTGTTGCGTGGACTGCGCCACAGGCGCGATATGGTCTTGACCATCATTGACTCCCAGCGGGCGGCACTGCGCCGTCCCGCATTGCGTACAGTTTTCCTGTGCCCTTCCATGACTGGGCGGCTGCTTCGTAGCTGACTTCGGTCAGGCGCAGGCCTGCCACGCCATCCAACCCCTCGCCCGCACCCAGCCACGGCGGGGCACCAAAGCCCATGTCCGTGGTCATGGCGAGCCAAGGATCGACCGGGGTGTTGCCGTCTGCCGGCAGCAGTGGGGGCGGAGAGGTCAACTGCAAACTCACGCCGTTACCCTGTGCGTACGTCCACATCGACCGCTGCGCGGCGGCTGTCGCACTGACCGCGCGCGAGGAAGGCAGGAATGCCGCCGGCGCATTCGCCGTCGCCGTCGCTTGATTGCCGTCCGTGGAAAGCGCTCCGGGAGCATTGGCAGCCAAGCCGCCCTCACGCTTCCACGTGGTTTCGATCGTCAGGGTGGTCGACGTGGCCGGCTTGCAGCGCCAGCTGGAGAGCGTCCAGCCAGCCTCCGCTAGGCCCTGCCGGTCCCAGGCGCGGCGGCAGGCCTGCAGGAAGGCGGTCGGCGTCGCTTCTTCGACCCAAGGTATGGCCCGCTGCCGTGCGGCCTCATTGGCGCGTTGCGCGGCGGCGATGGCGCGCTGTCGCATCAACTGCGCCTCGCGCTCAGCCTCCTGCTGTTGGTCGTACCAGTACCAGCCTCCGACGAGAAGCGCGACCACGCCGATTGCCGCAGCCACCGCATAGGACGTCGACTTCCAAGGGCCGGTCAGCACGTCCCGCATGGGCGACACGCCCTTTGCAGCGCGCGTCATGTTGGCGAGATCCCGTATCGTCCCTTCAACATCCGTCCAATCCCCAAGGGCGCGATGCCGCTCCCGGATCGGTTCCAGTTCCTCCAGGGTGCCCACCCGGTCGCCACCGGCAATAACGGCCTGACCCTGCCGGACGGCGATGTACCAGTAGAGGCTGCCCTGCAGGTGGAAGAGTCCCCTCCATGGCTGGCGGTGCTGGCCGGCAACGATTGCGGCGAGCGGTTTCAGCCCGCCCGGCTTTGCGCCGGCGATCGCTTCGCAGAATCCGGTCTGGATGGCCCCTTCCGCGCTTTGATGCACCACGCCCCAGCGGACGGTCCGACCGAGTTCCAGCGCACGTGCGCGTAGGACACCCTGGCTCGGTTGCTCTTCCTCGTGTTGCCAGGTCAGCCCGATGGTGAAGCTGCCCTTCAGTCCGGGGAATGACAGGATCTCAGCCATCGCTCAAGGCCTCAGCGTGCGCACGCGCTTGCCGTTGGCAAGCTTCACCCCACCGTCATCGATGCTGACGACCTTCCAGCCACCATCCAGCGTGTCGCCAGCGTGGACCGGAATGGTTCGACCGCTGACATCCACAACCGCGGTGTAGTGACCATCGAACGCGCGAAGCGACACCACGCGAGGCGCCTCCGGCGCGATGCGCGGCGCGCGCTCTGCCACGCCGCCAGCCGGCATCGGACCGGCCAGCGAAATCGATGGCGCGCCGCCCCCCGGCGCCGCGCCGGCAGGGGACGCGATCAGCGAATCCTCCGCCCGCTTCACCTCTGCCTTGTACTTGGCGATCTCGGCGCGCGCCTTCCACAGTGCCAATTGAGACTGCAAGGCGGCAAGTTCCGGTGCGTCAGTGGGGCGCGACGGCTGGGCTGTCTCGACAGTGGGCGCCGTGGTGGCTGTAGGAGCCACATTCCCGGTCGCTGAAGTAGCAGAGGGCGACGGCAACGAGGGCGCAGTGCCCTGCGTATTCGCCGGACTACCCCCGGCCGAGGCAATCGCTGCGGCCACAGGGTTCGACATCGGCGACGCCGCATTGGCAGGGATGGCAGCCGAGAGGCCGACGGTAGCGACAATCGCCAGGGCGGCAGGGGTCCAACGATGATTGAATGCGCGATTCTGCATGGAATTGTCTCTGGGTTACAGCAAGCGGGCCGAGATCATGATGGCGATGACCGTGTCTCCCTTGAGGGCACCGACGCCACCGCCCAGCGCCGCCATCCACGGCTCGCCGACGCCGTTGTTGGTCGTAGCCGCCTTCTGGTTGCGCAGGCCTGTGAGCACCAGCGATTCACCGGGCTTCAAGGTGATCGACTGCGTGAACCGGTTGGTCGGCATGGTGCGCAGCTGTACACTGGTTTGGTTCGCATCTCCGCCTGAATTGAAGCGCTGCAGGGGCAGCAGATCCGACAGCGTCATGTCGAAGTTCATCAGAATCCGGCCATCGACAACCTTGGGCAGGAAGTTGCTGGTAAAGCCGTAGGTCACGGTTCCGGTCTGGATGGAACTGGTGGAACCGACGTTGGCAGCCAGCGTCGTCTGCGACTGTGCGACATAGTCCTGCAGCGTGGCCGTCTGCAGGGCCAGGACCTTGCCGTTTTGCGTCACGCCCGAGCGCGAAACCACCTGCGACACGTTGCCGAGCGTGGAGAGCGCCTGCACGACGGCCTTGCTGCCGGCGAAAGGACCACTCATGATCGTCGCGCCCAAGTTCATCGGGGTGGCACTACCTGAAATCGTCGGCGTGCTGACGGAACTGAACGCGACGCCGGCCTGGCCAGCGGAACTTTGGTAGGCAAGCGACAGGTTCAGCCCGTAGTTGTCCTCACGCGTGACGCGGACTTCGTAGACCTGCACATCGATGGCCACCTGCTTGCCGTACATGGCGGCGAGGCTCTTGACGAACTGTTCGATGCGATCGCACTGCACCGGATCGCCTGTCACGGTCAGGGTGCCAAGGTTCTTGTCGACCACGACTTCGGCGCTGGCGCCAGCGACGGCCTTGGCAGTCGCCTGGAGGGTCTCCCACGGCTTCATATCGACCGACATGCTCATCGACTGGCCGCTACGGCCGCCGCTTCCGCCTGCACTGCCGCCGTTCCCGCCGGCGCCGGCCATGCCCCCGGAGCTGCTGTCCGACGTGGTGATCGAACCGGTCATGGACGAGGCATCCGCGAGGCTCGGCAGCATGAAGGTCCGGGTTTCCGTCCGGAAGAACGACACCGTGCCGTCGTTGTAACGCGACCAGACACCAAAGTGCGCCTCGACGGCATCGAGGAAACCCTTGAAGTTGCCTTTGTACCGGAGGGTCAAGGGCATGGTGCTCGCCATGCCGGCACTCTGGCCCGATGCAGACGCGCCGGCCAACGGGGCGGCGAGGTCAACGCGCGGCGTGCCGCCCATCGGAATGGGTCCGGTCGGCCTCGACCCGGCGGCGGGCTGCGTAGGTGCCGAACCGCCCGTCGCTGACGCAATGGCAGAGGCGTCCACGATCGCCCGCACGCCGACACTCTGTGCGATCCAGTTCGCGGCTTCGGTCAATGACCCAAGCGTGCCATCGAACGCCGTGTATTTGTTGTAAATGTCCGGCTGCGGCTTGCTGGCGCGGATCTTCTCACCCATCAGCCAGGCGCCCTCATGCACTCGGAACACCGGACGGCTGCGAGGCGCATCGGCGTATGCGGCGTGCGCCTCGTTGCCGATCGCGTTCTGTACATTGCGCGTTTCCATCACACCGCAGCCCGACAGCAGCGTGGCGGCCGCCACAGCGGACGCGGTGTAGCGCGCCGCATTGCTCTTCATCATCATCATTGGACCATCCCGTTTTGGCTGATAATCACCGTGCGATTGCCGCGCCAGCTATCCCCCACCACGTCGGCGCCGTTATTGGCCAGCTCCTCCACCACACGCTTGACTGCGCTTTCGAAGTCGCTGCCGTAGTCCTTGTCGCCGGGCACGATCCAGCCGTCCGGAACGTTCCAGGCGACCGTCCACCCGGCACGGCTCGCCCAGTTCTGAAGCTGCTGTTGAAGCGCCTCCCCTTTGACCAGTCGGAACACGACACCGGCTGCCGGCGCGACGTTGGGCACGGCGGTGCTGGTCAAGCTCGGCGCCGCGCCAACGGATGGCGTGTTGGCGGCCAGCAATGTCGGGCTGACGGCGGCCTTGGCAGTCTTGGCGCCATTTGGCGCCTGCAGTTGCTGCCAGCCGTCGTTCGACAGCTGCGAGGCATGCACAGCCGGCACAAGGATCAGGCCGCTCACCAGTGATGCTGCGGCGACGGCAAAGCGAACGGTTCGGTTGGATTGGCACATAGCTATGCGTTCGATTGAGGTGAAGGAACTACCGCAAGGCGGCGCGCTGCAGCGCCTGCCACCGCGCATGAATCTGGTTGGCGTAGCGCAACTGCTTGTCGGGTGAGGATGCGTTGTAGGCCCCGACCGCCTTCCACGTTGGTCCGAAGCGTTGGATGTTCTCGCGCAGAATCCACGCGCCAACGTAGGCATTGATGCATCCATCAAACAGGTGGGCGCGTGTGATCCCATACCTGCCCAGGCGCGCCAGGTGGGTCGAGTTGATCTGCATGAGGCCGATATCCTCTGAACCGTTTGCATTGCGGTTGGTGACCCATGGCCGCAGGCCCGACTCCTGCATCGCGATGCTTCGGAGCAAGGAAGGGCTGACCCCATGAAACAACGCGGCATCGTCGAGGCAGTCGGCGCTGGCCACGCCGATCCACGCGAGCGTACCGATGATGGCAATCGCCACGCCCCCGAGGCTTCGGCCGATGGCAGGTGCGATGGGCGGCGTCACGACGAGCTGCCTGCGCGGTCGCTAAAGCGGACCGACCGGGAACGCGTGACCGTCACTTCGAAGCCGTCCGCGTCCACGACGAAGGTTTCCCCTATTCCATTGACGCGGTAGTAGCGGCCCTTCTGCTGACCCTTCACGATCCTTCCGTCAACTCGCACCGTCACCTTCTTGGTCCCATCGCCAACGCGCAGATACGTATTCCCTCGCTCGGAGAAGACCTGGTCGAGCCCCGCCGCGTTCTCGCCCGGGAAGTGAAAGGTGTCCGCAACTTCCCGCGTAACGATCGCACTAGAGCGCCCATCCCGGACCAGGAATGTAGGCGAGGGGTCGATCGTCATGACACCCGTGCGATCGTCCCAGGAGGACGACAGGCGCTTTCCAGTCTCGGTCACAAACTGAATACCGCCGCTCGGTCGCACCGGGAAGCGGATCTGGATTGAGCCATTGGCGCCTTCGCGAATGCCATCGGCGCCAAAAGCCTTAGCCAAATATGAGACGTCGGAACCATCTCGATTCTCGCTCGCTGCCGGTGCGGCACCCTCTCGTGAGGCAGGCCGACCCGGGACTGCCGCCGATCGGTCCGCACCAGACCGCAAGTCCCCTGCACCATCATTACTTGAATCCTTGGTGACCGCGTCGGTGGAGGTTGCGCCGGCAGGCTTGAACGATGAGTTCCCATCCGGCAGCAAATCACGTCGAGGCACGGCATCGCCCGCCCGCGGTTGATGAAGCGGGGATGCTGCCTGATACCGGCTTTGCGTTGGGCCGTAAGCGGGCTCACTGGCGGGGCCGGAGGGCAGCCCAATGTGTTTTACCTGAAGCGAGATCGATCCGATCCGAGCTACGAAGGACTCAGGGATACCGGGCAGACGCAGGTATGGACCGTCCGCGGTGGCACCTGCTACCTGCGTTCGCGCACTGCCCGAGGGCTGAATGTATGTGTTCTCGCCGTCGTTGAACACGAGTGTCGGCCGCACATTTGCCGGCCCATCAATTCGATAGCCGAAGTCAAGCGCCGCCGCGGCGTGAGCCGTATGCAGGCCGAAAGCGAGGCTCGACAGGAGAAGGCACCGCATGCTCCACGACACGATGCCACTTTCAATGTTCACTCGCATTGACGTTACCTCCGGTAATACTGTGTAAGTGCCAGGTCGTTCCGGACCATGAATATGAACTCCGTGCCGCCAGAACGCGAAAGCGTTGGAGGGATATCCTTGTTCCTATTCAGCAAGGTCGAGACCACTTGCTGCAGCGTCTGGGCGAAGATAGTCCCGCCCAGTTGGCTTGTCCCCAAGCCTTGATTTACCGTCACGTTCTGCTGACTCTTATCCAGCAGCAAGGTCGCGGCTCCGACCACCATCGCACTGCTAAACATCTTCCAGAAGTGGTTGTTGACGTCGCTCTCGAGGCCGCTCGTGCCATCCATCTCAGCGCCCGAGGTCCCCGACAGATCGATCCACGATCCGTCCGGTCGAATGAGCCGTGTAATCGCGATCAGGACACGGTTATGACCAACCTTGACGTCGTGGTTGTAGCTCCCCGTGAGCGTGGAGCCCTTCGGAATCAAGAGAACACGACCGGTAAAGGTGTCGTAGATGTCGCTCGTCACCATTGCCTTCACACTGCCCGGATTGTCTGTATCGAGGCCCGTGAGAAGCACAGAACGCACAGGCGTTCCTTCACTGACAATGGGCATGGTCGGTGCCGCGTGCATCTTCGTCGGGGTGCCAGCACCACTCTTCTGCGAGTTCAGCCACTGATCTTGCTGGGAAGCGTTGCTAATTGGACCAAGAGCGCTCCCCGCAGCTGCACCCTGCCCGCCAAAACTGGTTGACATTTGCAATACGCGGTCCATCTGCCGGTCGGCTGACGCTTGACTAGCCTTCATCTGTTCGGAAAAGCTCTGTGCGAGCTGGTGGGCCGCCGATTGCGGACCACCTGGACGGCCGCCATCGTCAGAACGAAGCACTTGAACTTCGTTCGACTGCAAAGGGGACGCTGCAATGGTTGCTTCCTTCTCTGCCTTCTCTTTGGCCTCCTGTTTAGCAGCCGCTTCAGCGGCGGCTGCGGCTTGAGAGACCGCTTGATTTGTGGCGCTAGCCGGACCTGCGTTGGTCGCAAACCCGCCTTGCCCGGTTCCTATCGCCGCCGTGGCGGCGGCGTTAGGGTCAGCGCGGCCCTGCCCAGCGGCCGCCGACGCAGCAGCTTGCTTGCGTTCCTGTTCCGCCTGCGCCTCTGCGGCCTTCGCTCCGCTCAGCACAGTGGCGCCGGCTGTCTCTGACGGTGTAAGCGTTTCCACGTTTCTGCGACGTCCCGCCGGTGCATCCGGCCCGCCGTACAGGTAGTAGAGACCTCCGCCGAGGAGCAACACCACAAGGAGGAACCCGGCAGTCTTCCCCTTCTTCCGCTTCCCGCGAGTGAGTTCCTCGACCGCTTCTCGTTCCGGCTCCTGCACTGAGTTCCGCATGTCATCCCGGTCTACCCGGCGACGTGATGGGTTCTCAGCTTCGAAGGGCAAGTCCTGATCCTGAATATCGTCGGACATGGTCAGCCTCAGTTATCAAGGCCGCTGCTGCTGGAGCCGACGTTCCACCAGCGTTTGATACGATCCGATTCGACGGAAACTTCCTTGTCATTCAGCTTCAACATGAAGCGGTCACCAACGCGGTCGGCGATGATGAAGTTCCCGTCGACTCGCGTAACGATAAGCTGGAGGCGCTTCTGGTCATCGGGAATGAAAACGGCGGGCATGTCCTGGACGTTCGGAAGGCGGAAGAAGGTCTTCTTTCCGTCATCGAAGACGTCAATCGGACGAAATGGAGCATCTCCGCTCAGTTTGTACCCGTAGCGGAACGACGTCGGATCAAGCGGCGCCGTCAAGATCTGCGCGTCGAGACGGCGCTTCTCCGCGATAAAGCTCTCGGCCTGTAGCTGAGCTTTGAGCTGGACTTCCCTCGCCTCCTCGGGATACATGAAGCTCGCCTGTTGATAGAACTTTCCGCCCGGCTGCGACGCGACAAGGAAAAATTCGTACGTGCGCTTGTTCGTGACAAGCGTGAGCGATGTAGAGATTCCGGATCGTACCGGCTTCACAAAGAGGTGCGTTGGACCGCCGCTGATCCGCCATTGAATCGTGTCACCCAATGCAGGCTTCTCGGTGACTCCTTCGCCAGCCTCAAGCCGGATGTGCGTCGAGACTCCCGCTTGCGTCAGGAGCGTGAACACGGCGTCCTGACTATAGGTAAAAGTAACGATGCGATTATCAAACGGCGAAGGGACAGGGGCGTCGGCCGGATTGCGATAAGCACTTTCCGCGGCATGAACCATGGCCGCTGCGCCAAGGAGCGCCGAAATCAGGATCACGCGAACGGACGAGCGGACCGAATTATTCATACTGAGAAGCCCTATTGGCGATCTTCAGCTGCGCGTAGCGCAGCCGCGATCATTTTTCCTGGTTGACGTTGAAGCTCTTGACGTAGATGCCGCCCGGATTGATCTTGACCTGTTCGATCGTCGTCGGTGGAATTCGCACGAACGTGATAGTCATTGCCCAAGTCGTGACCTTAGGCGACGAGCCCGGCGCGAGAAGCTCTGTGAGGTTGAATCGGATGATGAGCGTGTCATCAGTGATCCAATTCGCCGTCAGTCGATTAAAGGTCTGCCGCATTTGCGGGTTGTCGTGCAGCCTCGAATAGGGATTCAATCTTTTTACCAGCGCAGTCAACTGGTCCGTCGCGTTCCCAACGGTCATCTTTCCAGCGAGACTCAGGTTTCCGTCAATCGTCGAGGCGTTGATGTCGTAGATGTTGTTGATCCATCCCGACAGGAAGTACTCGACGGCTGCGTGGTCGGCCACATACGAAGATGGGCCACCGAGTTCGGCTGTTTGGCGGCCGGCGTTATCCTCGCGCACAACCACGGTCTGAATGGTCTTCAATGGGAGAAAGAGGATCCAGGCGATCCCGTTCATGAAGTGCAAAACGGCAAGAAAGACCACGGCCAAGAACCAGCGGTTGCCCGTGATACGCTCCATCTCGCCGCGAGCGAAGTATTTGCGGACGGCCGATTCTCGGATCGGTCCGGGCGTGTACGGAGGAACCGAAGGTCCTTGGGACGACTCGGGCTGCTCAGCGGCCTGTTTGCGGAGTATCTTCATGCCACGTATTTTCCTAACGCGTGTCGTGCGCCAGGACATGAATGCGCGTGGCAATCCGAGGGTTTTCTGGGTGCTAACTGTCTGCTTGCGATTTGGTGCGCCGCGTATTAGATGCGACCGCCCGTGACACGACCGAACAGGTAAGACCTTGTATAACCGGAAATTTCCGGTTCTTTCAGGGCGAAGTTTGGCAAGCGGAGGCGTCCAGTGAATCCACGAGATGAGTGTCTTGCCCACTGCTTCCGACTTGCTACCTGGCCACGAGGCGATATGATTACGCCAAGCTGCGGGAGGTATCCGCGCGCATCATCAACCAGCATCGGGGTCGTAATGTCCATCATTACTGTAGTTCCAGAGAATCGTGCCCGCCTCCAGCGTTACGTGTACTTGTACGGCGCGATGAAGGCTCTCGCTAGGCCGGACGAGACTGCCATGCGCTATTTCTCGCCAGGTGAGCAGATCCTGACCATTGAGGATGTGAACGGCATCGTCACTATCAAGTATCGAAGCAAGGCCGCTCTCATCCAGTATTCCGGGCTGGTCATCCAAGCTTGGAAGCACGTCGCATCCTCGATTGAAATTCCCTTCCTCCGGCACGTGACGCCGGACGGAACGATGGTAGTGGGCAATCCGAACGCACTGCCCGAAGACTACGCAGCTAAGGTCGATCCAGAAACTCTCTTTCGCGGGGACGTGTATCCGAAGGACGGCCCGCGAACTCTATCGCTCGGGATGGTGCTCGGCGCCCTCCACGTCCCTGCTCTCCCATATCCGCTGGCAAAGGACGCGCCAGAGCTCGTTGGTACGCACATCGGCGGAATGGGCTGGCAGAGCGGCGTTGTGGTCATCGAGTGGAACTCCGTCGAGGCCTTCTTAGCTTTCGGCTACATCGCTATGTATGCGTGGCGTGTCGCCGGCAACGATCCGCGGCCAGGGACCATCCGACACGTGCTTCCAGATGGAACTACGATCGAGTGCAACCTCTGGGACGAGGACCCGTGGAAGACAGTTGTCGGCGTCATCAATAAGCAGATCGCAGGATAGCTTCTCGCACAAGTCCTCACTTGGAAGGTACAACGCCCCCAATATGCTTTGGGGGCGTTCTTTTCTCATCAGACACGAACTGTCCGATCACCGTACTCGCCGCTGCCAGCCATCGCCGAGGTCCTCCCACTGCCCACCGTCGCCACGAGGTCCACCCGGGTTCGTGCTACCACTAGGTTCGCCGGTGTCTCCGCCGCTAGGGCCACTCAACTGCGGTGTGCCGCTGTAGGAGCCAGCATCATTCGCACTTGGCCCCCTACTTGCGGTGCCGCACTAAACGAGCCTGACTCGCTAGTCACCGACGGTCCGCTCATGCCGCCACCGCCACCCGAACCGTCACCTCCGCCACCTGCCGCTGCTGAACCGCTTTGACCGGCGTCTCCCTTGTCGCCGTCTTTGCCCTTATCGCTTCCCTTTGCATGCTCCGCCAAAGATGCCGCAGCGGCACCCATGGCCACCGCTGCACGAGTGAAGCTGGCGTGTCCGATTGCACCGCCGCCTATAAGGCCGTGGGCGATTTGAGGAATCTGCTTGAAGAGGTGCGTTAAGACCCACGTGATGCCAAGCAGGCCAAATAGGCCCGCAAACGACACGCCGGCCGACGAGTCCAGCGATGCAGGGTTTACGCTCGAAATTTGATCCTGCGCTGAGGTGAGCATCGATGAAACCAGCGACAGAATCACGCTAATGATCATTTGGTACGCAGAGGCGCCCAAAAGGAACTTCAGCCACTGCCGGAAGAACCCCGCCGACCATTTGCATACCGCGCACGCAACGAACAGCGGCCCTACTGCGACACCGATCGCGACCATAACGATCCCAGTCAGTAGAACACCGACCAGTTCTCCAATAGCGACGACCGCCACCACTAGGGCAATAATGAGGATCAGCGAGCCGAAGATAAGTTGGAGGGCAATACCTACCGTCCAACTCCAGATATTTATGCACCCCAGGCCTTGGAACAGTGCCTTTACCGACGATGCAAAAACATTGAACATCTGCTGAGCGAACGAGGCCAGCGCAGACGACGCTGTTGACGATCCGGTCGCCGCCTGGGTGAACGAGCTAAGAATTCCTTGCAGGCCGCCACTCGTTCCCACCAGCGCTGCGTATGACCCCAAGCAAGCGGCGACGATCGCCGCCGGGATCAGAGAACCGACCGCGATCCCCATGAAACTATCGCCGCTCCCAGCGAGGGAGTCCAAAATTCCCCAGAGGAAGTAGGAAAGCGCGAGAACCCCAGCAAGCGTCAGCGCGATAGGGGTGGCGCTCGACGCCATCGAGTTCGCCTTAGAGGAGATCGTTGACTGCGCGCTATTGATTGGCGAAAGGATGATGTTCGCGACGTTCTTAACCCCATCCCAGTTGGCCGTGTCGCCCGCAGTCAGCGGGGAGCAGCTCGATGACGAGCCTTCAGCGTAGCTGCTGACCGGCATGACCAGAATAAGGGACAACGCGAACATCACGATGCTTCGGGTCCAAAAGAGCTTGATCATGCCACTTTTCTCTCGCAATCGCGGCGCACTTAATAGCCCAGGATCTTCGTGGCACCAGGTACGCCACTAACGCTGTTTGCCGCCTTCTGGGCCATATCGCTTGCGTTATTGTGCAACTGCATCGATGACTGCGAGTTTGCAGCTTCAATCGAATCCTTATAGGCAGCTTGGCGCACCAGCGTTTGGATGCCTTGCAGCGTCGCCTGGTTGATCTCAGACAGGTTGTCGAGGGAGGCGTTCGTTATCGCGATGGAGTCGTTTGTGCCAAGAGCCCCCGTGTTCTGGGATGCAATGACCTGGCGCTTCTGCATCGTCTTTTGAAGCTCTTTCGACATGTTTGTGTAGTTCGCGATAAGCGACGTGGCGTTCTGCTGGCCTGCGGCCGATTGATTTGCGAGATTCTGCACATAATTCGTGAAGCTTCCCGCCGTAGGGTTGGCTGCGTACTGCGACATCACCCCCTGGACAAAGTTACTTTGCCCCCCAATTGCTTGATAAGCGTAGCATCGACGTCCCACTGCGCCATCAAGCTCGAGATAGTCTGTCCCGTATCGGCGATAGAGCCAATGCCGGACACACTTTTGACTGTGTTGCTGGCGTTCTTGATCGAGTTCGCCAGCATTTGAACGTCTCGCACAGCAGCCTGGATGGCAAGTTGCTCCTGCGCCACGGCGTGGACTACTTGCTGGATGTTCTGGGCGAAATTCGACGGGTCGAAGACAATCCCGCCCCCTCCCGCAAAGGCCGGAGTTGCGGCCCCGGACAGGGTGAGAATTGCAAGAGTCTTACGCAGCTTGCGCATCGGTACCTTCATCATTTTCGGGTTCCTGGTCATAGTCCACACGTTTCATAGTCGCGGCTTCTGCAAGGTAGTCGTCGCGCCAGCTTGGATTACTGCTCTCCGTCGACTTGTGTCGGTTGAACACCGTCTGCAGATGCTTCTCAGATCGAAGGTAGTTCAGCACTTCCGGCGTGAAGACCGTCTGAACAACCCGGGTGAAGTTGTCTTGCACAAACATATACTCGAGCCGTGGCCGCAGACGGCCGACCCGGTTGATCTGCGTATCACTCAACCCAAAGTTCTTTTTGTAGAACTCGCGGTGCGACTCAACCTTCTTGTTGTACATCAGGATCGTAGTCTTGATGTTGTCGATTAGGTCCTCGCGCGCCGGTCCATTTATCGAGCCAGGGCTTTGTACCGTGAGCCAAACAAAAGCGTTCTTTTTTCGGAAAGTTTTTAGCCAGTCGCCGATCTTCTTAGCGAACGTTTCCACCTGCAGCAAGAAGGACGCTTCTTCCAGATAGATGAACGTCGGCCGCCCATCTAGCGACATGTCAATGCTTCGAAATGCATACTCCATGAACATCTCGAAGAGTCGGGGAATGGCGGCCAGTTCCTTCATCTCGATCGCAGTCCACGCTTCCAGTTGGAAATCGTTTTCCTCGTTGTCGAAGATTCCGTAGGGCCGATCATGCAGCCATTCACCAAGGGCCTCAGACATCCGTGGCGGACAGAGCGCATGGAACGTTGAGATCGTTCGCGAGTTGAGGAAGTGCTCGTCATACATGTTGCCCAAGATCCGGTCGATTTCCTCGCGATCCTCGGACTGAACCGCATACCCTGAGAGTTCGAGCATACGGATGAGAAACTCACGAACCCAAACACGGCTGAAGTCAGAGCCATCATCCAGCATGAACGGGTTCAGCCGTAACGAGCCGGCCTTGTAGTCGAGATACTTTCCGCCATGCAGGAAGGTGGTGATTTTTGCGGATGCGTCGCGATCAAAGATGAAGGTGTTGACATCGCCGTACTTCTGAAATTGCGAAAGGCAGAAGTTCACGAACGTTGTTTTCCCCGACTCAGTTGGTGCGATCAAAATGGCGTGACCAACCTGCCCGACGTGTGGGACCCACCGATACTGGCAACCATAGCTGTCGATGAAGACGGCATGAGGCGGAGTCCGTTGTTTCTGCACCTCGGAGAAGTGCGCGTGAATCCGAGGGCCTGGATTCATGGTGTAGATCGGAGCCAGGTCCGCGACGTTGTCCACGTGCAGCAAATGAAATCTAGCTTGCCACTGCCAGTTCCCTGGGAGCATGGCTGCATAGCTCGGACCTAGATTCTCTCTCTCGCGCAGCGTGAGAAGTCGCTTGAGAGAGAACAGCCGTGCAACGTTAGTGCAACGCCGCTCGAGACCCTCTCGACTTCGATCAAAAACCATGACGGAGAGGTTGTAAAACGCAGCATTTGGCCCGCCCCCCGTAAGGCGTTTTAGCGCAGCGTCCGCGTCAGCAACGAGCTCGGCTTTTCCTGGAGCGGCTTCCGGCTTTCTTCCTGTTGCCTTCGACATGATGGTCGTGCCCAGGGAGTGCTGGGTCATCTTGAGGAAGTTGCGAACCTCTGTCAGTTCCTTCTCGCTGGCCTCCTTCCCCAAGCATCGCACTGTCTGCGAGACGATAAGCTCGTTGTCGGATCGGAGCAGGTTCTCCAGCAGCATCGGATTGGAGTAGGTTGGCCATTGTTTGGCACCGTACACTGCGGCGTACCGGTCTCCGCGGTTTCCGGTGAACCGGATGACGTCCGCCCCCACGACGACCGAGTCTGCCGGCAGCCATCCGTCCAGCATGGCGTAGTCTGGCCGCTCAACGACGTCATACTCGCTCGCCGGATTCACGATCTGGAACAGCGCTCGGTCAAGCTGACGCTCATGCAAACGGTTAAAGGACAAGGCGGGTGTGGAGCCAACGAACGCCGAAAGGATCTGCTCGAACGCCTTCCAATTCATCTCGAGCTGTCGCCGATCACGCGCGAGCCCCGCTGCAGTGGACACCGAGCCGTTCATTGCCTTGAGATACGCCATCGGCCCCGAAATCTGCTCTTCGGATTCGATATGGCGAGCCCTGTCCATCACGCCATCAACGCCCGTGTTCCCCGTGTAGAGCACAAAGAGCCAGTGTTTCATCTGGTAGAACGAGCCATTCCTAAACGGGCGTGCGTACGCTTCGTCTACGCGGCGGGCGACTTCATTCTTAAAGGTTTGCTTGAGGTAGCTATACGCCTTACTCCGTTTGGTAGTGAACCACAGAGTGATGCGCTCGTCGAAGTTCGCGTTGATCGCGCGTTGAAGCTCCTCGACCGCGCGATTGACCAACTCGTCGTCGATGTTGTCAGGATCGAGTCCCGAGAACTCGAAGCCCGCCAACAAGGAGCCATCCTTGTTCAGGATGACGTTGTCCGTGATGTAGGTCATCCAGGGGAGCAGCTCCTGGAGGGGGCGCTCCTCTTCCTTGGCCAGGTATAGAGGTGTGAACGGTTCAGCCGACTTTGCCATTACAGTGATCTATCGATTCTGCCCGACTAGCACCGAAAGTCACGGCCGAAGCCCTTCGGACGTTGCCCTCGCCCCAGCAGAGTCTCGCGGGGCCATGGGTGGTATCGGTCAGCCATCTGGTTGTAGTTCTTCCGGATCGCGGTTGAGAAGAGATCGTGACGAAACTGATTCTTGTAATAGGCCTGCGCGACAAATGCGGCGACGACCGGGATGAACGTCGCCCACCAATGCCACTGATACGCCAGGTATCCGACGACAAAGCCCGACCCGTAAATGACGGCCGTGTGTGCACCGCTCAGCCCGCCCGACATCTTTGGGTTCACGATTGCATGGATGATGGGACTTGTACGCATGCCCACTGAATCTTCTCGTTAGAGAGTGCACTGGGAGTTCAAGCCCAATTGCGCGATGACGGTGACAGCAATACTCGCAATGACGGTCGGGACTCCAATCTTCACGGTCAGGTCTGCCATGTCGTTCTTGTTCGTATAGTGGGCGACGGCCCACAGGAGAACAGCGGAGACCGCTACGATGGCCACGATAGCCTTCAGGATCTGCGGGATGATGCACAGGCCCGACATGTTCGGCGCTCCCTGCGCCATCGCCGACTGGCTCACCAAAAACACCGTAACAAACACGGCAGCTTGCACCGACGGCAAGCGGGACACTTTACGGACGCCATTAGCAAAGCGATTCGACAACGTATTTTCCATGCTCAACTCCTTTGACACGAACGATTTCACCAACGCGACGGACGTAACGAAACTTCCCGTCCTCTCTTTGTTGCACCGACCGCGTGACGTGCACACATACGTGCACGGCGCGGGCGATGTAGCCACGAACTGCCTCCGGCGACAGGCTTGCATCCGGCGGCAGACTCATCTGATACAGCATCTCCAACGCGTACAGCATGTCCTCTGCAGAACTCGCGTGTACGGTACTTAGCGATCCGTCGTGCCCCGAGTTGAAAGCACGGATCAAATCAAACGTTTCCGAACCGCGGGTCTCGCCGAGAATCAGCCGGTCCGGCCGAGCACGCAGTGTGTGCTGTACGGCGAGCTGCGCAGTCACACCTTTCGACGCATTTGTCAGTAGGCGGACGTGGTGCTTTAGGCCGGGCTCCAACTCGAGTGAGTCCTCCACCGATATCACGCGCTCGTACGCGGGAATGCGCATGCACAGGCCGTTGGCGAGCGTTGTCTTCCCGCTGCCTGTCGGGCCGCCCACCATGATGTTTTTCTTATCCGTCACGAACAGGCTGATCAGCAGATCGGCCTGCTCCGAGGTCAGCATTCCGCGCTCGACAAGCTGGCCGAGGTTCGGGCGCTCCCCTTCTTGTTGATGCTTTCGGATACAGAGGGACGGCCCACCATGCGATGCCGGCGCGAGTGCACCCGCTATACGTAGGTTCTCCACCGACGCGGAGATGAACGTTTTTGGTGTGTTCGCTGCCACGGTCTCATTGACCAGTTTGCCTAGAGCTACGATCGCGCTCTCGATCTGCACATCCTTGAGGCCGGCGTCGTCGATGAAGAGCATTTCGCCAGCACGCTCTGCGAATACGCTGCCGCCAGGATTCACCATGACTTCGTTGACCGCCACATCTTCGAAAAGGTGGTTCAACGGCGCCAAGTTCTTCCTGAGCACTTCCATCACGTGAGCCTTGACGCTCATCTTTCCCCCATGCGAGCTGAATTCAATCTTTGGAGGATTCTCGGATGCTGAGCCGGCGTAGCTAGATTAAAAAGGTCCAGTGAAGAGCCTGCCTTTCGGTTTTTCGGCTTCGGCGGCTTCGGCGGCTCAGAATGCGAAAGGCCGTGCCGCGACGAGGGTGGTCGCGCACGGCCAATCGATGGGTGCTCCTTTTGCGGGATTGAGAGGATCAGGTGCGGCTCTGAAAGCTGCCGACGGTCAACCAGGTCATGAGGCCCAAACCAACGAATAGGCTCGAAATGATCCAGTGGCTCAGAGGCCACGGGATAAATGGAACAAAGAAGAGCCATCCGATGAAGATTGCCGCTGCCGAGCCGCTGATAGTGAATCCGAGGGGGTTATAGAGGCCGAACTCGCTTCGTTTCACAGATCGGACGACCAGACCATCGACGACGCTAGGGAGGAAGATGCCCAGAAGGCCCACAACGTAGAACGGCCAGAATGCAGCCCACCTCCAGAGTACCCGGTACAGGTAGCGCCACACACGCCCCATATATCCGTCCATCAGCGAGCCCGCCCACGCAAAGCCCTTGTAGCCTGACGCTTGCGCACTTCGGTAGTCGCTGGTAGTGAGATGGACCATCCCAGTGTTGACAATCCAAGATTGGAAAGCGCCTGAGGCGCTATCGGTGATCGCCTGTACGTCTGGCCGGCAACTCGCGACAAACTCGACCTCTGAAGGTGCAATCAGAAAACTCTCCTCCTGCATGAATATCGGGCAGATAAGGAGCGTGAGAATCGGCGCAACGATCCACCAGAAGTAGACTTTTCCGGCGAAAGGATTGTCTCTGATCTTGCCCATGTCAGATCCCAGATTCTTTTGCGTGCGACATCACGTGGCGCACTACGCGCCGAGCGATCGGCTCAGGCATCAGCCTTGCCGCGAGTAGTACGGTGGATTCGTCCCGATTCTTCGTTGCGCCATCGTTTACCGGTCGGGCTGAGACGGAGATCTCGCCTTCAGCATTCCGGAGGACGAAGGACTGAAGCGATTCCCTCAAAGGATCCCAAGATATCGCCCCATCGACGACACGAGCTTCAACGCTCAAATCGAAAACGTCCGTAGCTCGACGCAGGAGTGCGACGAGATACGCGACCATCGCCTCCATATCGCCGTGCTGTTCGGTCGCTCGATATGCCGAGACGGCGTCGATTAGGCAGTCGCGCAAAAGCGGGCCGTCCTGCCCAGGCAAAGCGCTGCTCAAATGCGCGGCCAGGCCGTCCGAAGCGGATTCGAGTAAAGCATGTTCGAGCCAGATATCGCGTGCCTTCGGAAAAAGCATGCTGTCTCGTGCAACCCTGGACATCGCCACCGGCGCCACCATTTTTTTTACAATTTCTGTCATCTGGCAATTTCTCCTCAGCTCTGGATCAGCGGCTGATGATGGGCACTCGGCCCTTGTACAACCAACTGCCGCCGATGAAGGCGAAGTAGTTCATAGGGGGGAGACGCGTCAGGAGGTCCTCGGAAACAAGGGCAATGTCTTTGACGGTCATGCTCCGACCGCCGGAACCCGAGAAATCTGTCGGGTGGCTCGTGCTATTCCGTCCCGAATTCACGGATCGAGACTCGTCTCGGAAGCCGGTTTGTCCGAAGGATTGAGCGATCCATTTGGCGGTTTCGTAGTCTTTGAGACGAAGCGTGATTACGTTGTTCAGGTTGCCGAGCACCTGCATCGCCTTGTCTTTGCTTCCCATGCGGGCGATGAAGTCGGAAATGGTCTGCGTCGCGATATAGCACTGCATGCCGGCGCCGCCCCCCTTGTTCAGGATCTGGATCAGCTGAGCATTCAGGGCTTCGGACGCTTCGTCGACGAAGAGGTGAACGTCATTTTTTCCTTCGAAGTTGTAGATCGCGCCGCAGACCGACGCGAGGTCGGCAAGGATGATCGAGCCTATGGCGGAGCCAATCGTCGTGTTCGACAACGAATCCAGACCCACATAGAGCACCGCGCCTTCCGCGATGATCTTGCGCGTGTCCATGATGTCGCGCTCATCGAAAACGTCGGTCGGATCGGGAGAGAGCATCCGACCGACCTCTTCCGAGCCCAGCATCTCGAGCAGCGGCTCAAGCACCTGGATCATCTTGGAGTAATGCTCTTTCGAGTGCTTTACCATGGCGCACAATGCGTCGATGGTCTCGTCGAATGGAATCTCCTTGTCTTGGCAGGTCTTCGTATATAGCGAGATCCATGCGAGAAGAGGAGACGGGCTCTTAGGATCGACAAATGCCTTCGCGTCCTGCTCCCACGTCTGGCCTGCATGCGTGTGGAACCACTTCCGAAGGATCGATGCCAGTAGCTCCTCGACACCGACCTGCGCCCAGCGCTTCACGGAGCGAATAGTAGGATTTCGTCCGTCCATCAATTCGCCGCGGATGATGCCGTACAGCGTTTTCCAAGCGAAAGCTTGGAAGGATCCGTTCGCGTCGACTTGCTCAGAGATTCGAGAAGCCAGGTCGGAGATGTTGTTCCAGTTTGCGAGGATGCTCAGGCGAATCGACCGCGAGGGGTGCGCCGGATGAAAATAGTAGAAGCGCCGACCGGTCCTTGCGCACTCTGCGCGCAAACGGTCCTCGATGTCTTTGTCCCCTTTCGGATCGACGAAGATGATCGTCTTCCGCATGTGTACGAGTTGCGTGAGCAACATCTCATAGAACTTTGTCTTGCCGGCACGCGTCGTGCCAGCGACGAGGGTGTGCCCAGTCAGCGTCTCAAAGCCTGCGCCGATCTGGTGCTCATTTGGATTGATCCCATGAATCCATGGCACGCCGATCTTGCTGTCATCTACGGGCTTCCATCCCAGGGGCTTCATCGCTTCGACGAGTGGCTTCGGCAGCCAGGTCGGCAGTGGTGGTATGTTGGCCTTGCCTCGGCGCAGCAGGTGCTTGCTGATCTCCGCCTCGCGTTGATCCCATTCAAAGCCGTTGCCGATGTAGAGCTTCTTCGCATCTGACATTTGCTTGGACCGCTCCATCAATTCGGCAACTGTGATTTCTTCGACGCGGTACCCACTGAGAGAGAGGCGGAACCGGAAGAGGTCTGCGGCTTGCGCCCAGCGGCGTCCTGCAAAGGCGAAGCATGCCACCCCGAACAAGGCCCAATCAATCGGCATGGATCCAATGGCGCAACTGGCGATTAGAGCAGTTCCGCCGAGCGCCCACGCGGCTGCAGCGGGGATCTCATAAGCAGGCCGGAACATGTCGTGGTAAGTCTTCATCACTTCACCCGAAGAGGAGGCCGCGGGCGGCCTTTTGTAGGATGCAACTCTTTCTCGTCGGGGAAATTTCGACGAGGAGCTTGCTCTGGTCGAGGATGTCCAGCACCTTCGAAACCGGCAAGCCATGCTTTGCGAAGATCGAGATGGGAACCGCGATGCCCTTCTCGATTTCGTTGCAGGATTTCTTAATCTGGTCGTAGTCGTCCAGGTGTCGGATTGCTTTGAAAATGTCGAGAACAATGTCCGGATACGTTGGCGTTGAAGGAGCTTTCTTCGTATCCGGCGATCCTGGGTGTACGTCGGCGCTGGTAGAGGCGGCCGCGGTGGGTACATCGGCCTGCTCCGCCGGCGATGTCGAGGATATGTGTGCGGCGCCTTGCGTGTTATCGCTTTGCTCAGTCGGGCTTGCGGTGGGCTTTGATCCTGCGGTGGCGGTGTCCAGCCCTTCCCCGAATTTCTGTATCGCCTCTGGAGTGACGCTCTCTGGCAATGCGGTCGTCTGGTAGCGACCAGTCATTGCTCGCGTTTCGAACTCCCGGGCAGTCCGATAGGCCTGGCGCACGCATGTGGTAACAGGCGACTCACCGGTTTTGGGGTCCAACTGGTAGATTGCATCGTGCGCAAGCATGGCAACTTCTTCTGCCAAGTTTTGCCACGTGCCGATGCCCACGATGTCCGCCGACCACGCGACAGCGTTCGCCGGGCTGACCTTGAGTTCCGAAAGGCGCCACTCGATGTTAAAGGTGTTTGCGTTCTGCGCACGCACCCATCGGCTCAGGGCCGGCTCTGCGGAGAAAGGAGTCCAGGTCTTTTCTCCCGCGCGGACAATCATCCGGGCGTGCAGCGTGGCCGGTATGCCTGCCAGCGTCGAGAAGAAGACTGCGAATCGGTATTGCGGCACCAGAATTCGGCGCTTCTCGGCGCCATGTTTGCCGGTGAAGAACTGCTGGTTACCGATCTGTAGCGCGTAGTAGCTCGCCATGAGGGCGTACCGAAGAAGTCCACCGGGCTCGGAGAAGGAGACTTGCTCGAAAGGGCATTCTTGGACGTACTCCGCGACGGAATCGATCAGGGGCTGCCAGTAGTTCTCAAAGACTCCAGGCTTAGCTTCCGATGAACTTCGGATGCGTGTCAGAAGGCCTGTCTCGGCGTCAATTCTTTTGAGGAGGTCGGCTGGGGACCGTAGGAAGAAGTCCATGCTGGCATGTTAAAAACTCCCCTGTCCATGGGCGCCACGAAAAGGACAGGCGGTAGTTGGGGTAACCATCCGCCGGAACGGCCGTGATTCGTCTTGTCCTGTCAGGCTTCGACGGGATCGAAGAGATGGCGGTCTTGTTTTCGTGGCACTTTTGGATTCGTGCGCCGCAAATTCGCAGAGTCATCACAGTGCCAGGAATGGAACTTGGGCTTTAAGGGCGAGAGTATCGACTACACGAAGGTAGCGTGGCTCGGAGGGGTCTTAGGTCCGAATGGTTGTGGCTGAAGCACCTTTATTCGGAGGGTCAAAAAGGGACCTTTCTGACCTGGGGGTTCTAGGTTTCAGGATCTTTTAAAAAGGAAACAACAAGCTGTTGTTGTTTACGTTTACGTAAACAACCTTTAACTACGTATACGTACCGCAAATCCTTATGGGGTAAGGGTTTGCGGGCAGTTTGGTCATGTTTTGCGGGGCGATTGGTAAGGGTATACGGGGTGCTTGCGGCGGATACGTCATAGTTTCCGGGCAATGTCATGGTCCATGGGATTTAATCCACAGCTTTGGATAAGTGATCTATCTATCTGTTTTATAAGGATATTTTCCAGTGGTCGCAGGCCTATGGTCGTCATTTGTGGGGTGTGAAGTCATGGTTTGCGGGCTCATCCAGGAAACGGCGTGGTTGGCTGCACAGCGTCACGCTCGCATGCCGGAGAGTCTCTTGATGCGAGTGCCTACTTCCCTTGATTCTGACGTGGCCGCTTATAGGCCGATCAAGGGGATGGCCCGTAAAGACTGACCTTTGATGGGATGCTAGTTCCGCCTGGCTAAAGGTCGTGGTTTATGGGGGCGCCGCCGCGCTGGTCCGGACGGTTCGCGCACCAGGGCCTGGGTCCCAAAAGGTCATGGTTTGCGGGCCATGGTCCTGCCGGAGAGCGGCTATGGGCAAAGATTTCGGGGCATGCCACATGCTTACCAAGGCTGGCCGGGCTGAGATGGATGGTTCGCACGGGCTGCGGGCCCTAAAGTCGTTGTTTATGGGGCTGGTTCGGTAAGATCGGTTACGCAACGAAGTCCTAAGGTCATGGTTTGTGGGGCGCAAGTCGAATACCTGCCCATAAAAGCCGACCTTTCGTTTTCGTCACATTCGCCTCGTCCCAACCGGTACGCGGTCCCGAAAGGTCGTGCTTTGTGGGGCAGCTGCCTGCGTCCAACCACTACTTTCTGCAATCTGCGCTCTAGGTTTCAAACCTGTCCGCTCTCTCAACTCGGCGTCTATGCTCGTAGGCCGGTAGGTTCTCGCACGCCCGAAAGGTCATGGTTTGCGGGGCCATTCGCCACTGAAACGTGTCCACTGTGGCTAGACAGAGAGGCGCGTTTGGACTGGCCCGGCCCGAAGGGGAGAAATAGAGGTTTTGGGGATTCGAATGTGTGCCCGAAAAACCTGACCTTTCAACGCGGGGTCGCCCTATACCGAACTGTTTTCACCTTGGTGCTTGAGGTCATGGTTTGTGGGGAGTGACCAAAGTGAGATCCGAAAGGTCATGTTCTGCCTAGTATCCAACCATGACTTTTGCATATAGAATCTCGCGAACAAATGGAGATCATCGTGACCGCCAAGAGTGCTCAAGCTCCGATTCCAAGCGAACTTCGCAAGCACGTAGCAGCGATTCATACAAGCGGCCAGCTGTCGTTCCTCGAGAGGAAAATGTTCAACGTGCTGCTGGCCAACGCATTCGACACCCTGTTGAGCAAGCGGCGACACGGAATCCCGGTGAACATTCTCTCGGAGATGATCGGGTTCAATTCCAAGAACGTCGGCGACCTAAAGGACGCGCTCACCGGTATCATGAAAAAGGTGCTGGAGTACGACTTGCTGCACGAAACTGGCGACTGGGAAGCGGCCCCTCTACTCGCGTACGCTGCCATCAAATCCGGCCAATGCCACTATGAGTTCAGTAGTTTCCTGGCGGAGCAGCTGTCGGATCCGAAGATCTATACAACGATCAACCTTCATCTTCAGAAGAAGGTGGCAGGTGCGTATGCCCTCGCGCTCTACGAGAACTGTGTTCGATTCCGGGCTGTGGGATCGACAGGATTTATCTCTGTAGAGAAGTGGCGTCGTTTGCTTGGCGCTGACGCCAGCACGTATGACGAGTTCAAGCACTTCAACGATCAGGTCATAAAGAAGTCGGTCGCCGATATCAATCGCAACATGGACATTCACCTCACGGTGGAGTATCGCCGCGAGAGTCGTCGTGTTGTCGAGATCAAGTTCTTGATTGAGGACAACATCAATGGGGTGCCTGGAGTCTTGAGTGATGACGAGGAGCGCGAGCGGATCAAGTCAACGGACGCCTTCCGAAAGCTGACTGCGCTGGGCGTGGGTGAGTCCCTTGCGGCAACATGGATTCGACAAGACCCCGAACGCGCACTGGCGGCAGCGAATTACACCGACAATAGGATGTCGCGTAAGCTCATCAAATCTAGTCCGGCCGGCTACGTCCGATCGGTTTACGAGAGCCCGTCGGAGATTCCGCTCACGCAAGATAAGCCTGCTGGACCGTCGGCAGGTGCCACGGCTCTTGAGACCTCGGCAACTCACTCCGCCATCGCGAATCTGACCGATGGCGAGCGCCGTGCTTACGTTGAGAAGTATCGGGAGGACGGGGGCTCGGTGACTACCTACAACCCGGCGACTGGGAAATTGCGCAGCGGCACGGAACGCGTAGCCTTTACTACTTGGCTGGTGAAGAAGCTTTCGCAGCAATGAACAACTTGAGGCTCGTCTTTGGGGCAGAGCCCCGATTTGACGTCCTCCCCTGCCCTCAGCCAGCGGCTGCCGCGCCTGGCGCGGAAAGGACGGGGGATTGCTCCAGCGAGACGGTCACGTTCGATCGCGAGAATGTTCCGAGCAGCGGCGGTTAAGAAAACCGGCCCCTAGTGCGCCAGTTTGTCAACCGAGCAACTTGATATATCTTGCACCTAGCAATTTTCCGAGTTGCATCGAAGCTCGCCTCGCCTCGCCTCGCCTCGCCTCCCCTGCCCTGCCCTGCCCTGCCCTCCCCTGCCCTATTCCTTCCCTTCCCCTTCGGTTTGTTGAACGTCGCGCCGTTGGCCGAGACGGCGTTCCGCGGGGGAGTTTGGCCAAACAAATTCCCACTTAGATAGTCAGCGGTTTTGTAGCCCACCTCGCACCCCGACCTTTGTTTGAGCAAAGTATCGGAATTCTTTCCCCCTTTCGACTTTGTTTGAGCAAAGATTGGGCGCAAGCCCTTTTTTGGCCGTCTACCACTTTGTTCAAACAAAGAACCATCGAGGGCTACGGCATCTCCATCACTCACAGGACGATCCACGCCGCCGTTCCGCCAGCCGCCGGGACGATTCCATCGGCTCGCCCAGTTTGTTCAAACAAAGCCAGAGCACCGCCGACGAAGGACTTCCGACTTTGTTTGAACAAAGAACCTGCAAGCTCGCTCTCGTGCGAACGGGCTAGACAACCTGGTTTGTTCAAACAAACCGCGTCTTCAGATACCAGAGCGCCAGTGCGAAAATGCAGCGCGATTTTTGGCTTGCGCAAACAGATCGCTCGGGTTGCACGCGGCGGGAACCGAATTGGCGACTGAGTGCGCCAGCCGGTCAATGGTCGCCATGATCTTCGTATGTTGAGTCGATGGCCCTTCGAGTTGCAGCTCCTCGTAACTCCCGATGTTCACGATCCACGATTCGAAGGGAAGGGCGCGGTTTGTTTGAGCAAAGAATGGTCACCTGGAGCCTTTGATGGGGCGTCGCACTTTGTTCGGGCAAAGATTTGTAGAGGGCTGAGGCATGTCCCAATCTGAAGGGAGGCCTTTCCGTGCGGAGGTTGGTGTTATCGACTTGCTGGCGCCGCTACGGGGTCGGCCCGTCTAGCAGCCCGCCATAGGAGTTCTTGCGCAAGATTTGCTTGGACAACTTGTTGCGTAACGACAAATCCCCTCGCAAACTCACTAAGCGCCTTGCAACGCACTGAGTTGCTGACTATCATGGTTAGCAATTTGCCACCTTGAATATTTAATCTTGTTGTGGTGGTTTGGTCGTCAGGCGATCCCTGACGGAGTGGGGTCGACAGTTTGTTTGAGCAAACTTTTTCCGACCATTCATACGAGGGACCGGATGAATACAAAAGCAGAGAAGGACGGGGCGACCCAAGACGACGAAGCGAAGATCATCTTCGTGACCAACCAGAAGGGTGGCAGCGGAAAGACCGTTACGGCAATGAATCTTGCCGCCGGCTTACACAAATTCGGCGCACGGGTAATTGCCGTTGATATTGACCCGCAGAACATGATTGTCAGCTGGTTCAACAACGGTCAAGACATCCCCTTTCCCTACAGCAATCTTGCTGCAGCCGTTGACAATGCGCCGAGGGAAATTGAGAAGCTCATGTCCTCGTATGACTTCATCATCATCGACGGGCGCCCGCAGATCGACAAAAAGGTTACGCAGATGCTGATGATTAGTGACCTGGTCGTGATTCCTCTGCGTCCAAATACGATGGACTTCAACGCGACGAAAGTGCTGGTCGATCAAATCCGCGCTGTGCAAGAAGAGGACAACCCCGACCTCAAGTTCGCTTACCTCCTAAACCAGGTCGCAGACGAGCGCCGGATGCTATATACGCTTTGTCGGGATGAAATCCAGGAAAAAGGCTATCCGCTGTTCAAAACCAACATTCGGATGCGGGAGTGCTATCCCCAGGCGTATGCCATTGGTGCTACCGCGTATGCGTCTCATCGCGCCTTTCGCCCAGCCGCGACGGAAGTCAGTGAATTGACTGAAGAGGTCGTGAACCTGCTCGGCGTTGGCGACCGTTATCGCTTGTCCAAAAAACCTAAGGCCTGAAGGAGGGTAGGGTATGTCCAATAATCCGCTCAAGGCTAGGATGCGTGCGTCTTTGCAGAAAGATGTTCAGTCGGAGCAGCCTGAACCTGTAAGCGCTATCGAGGCACCGCTTCGCAACCGCAACCGATTCCGCCTTGCTGAAGAACTTGACGGGGCGGCCCAGCCCACCTTGCCCCAGCCACGGCTGACCCTCGCGCCGGCAGCATTGGCCCCAGCGCCTCTTCCTGAGGATACGGAGTGGAGTGAGGAGTATCGCAGCTGGTGTCTGTTTAACAACTATCAACCCGGCTCGACGATTGAGGTGGGACTGAGTCAAGTCAAAGAGTCACCGTTCAATCCGCGGCACTTCTATCTGGCTCGTCGGCTTGAGGATCTCATCCCGAGCATTGCTGAACAGGGACAGCAGCAGCCCATTCACGTCGTGCCCGACTACGATCGCCCTGGCGAGTTCTTCCTTCACGACGGCGGCCGTCGTGTCCGTGCATTGCGATTCCTCAAACACGCCAAGGCTCGCGCGATGGTCGTCGATGTTCCGATTGGCATCCAGAGCTACAAACTCGGTTACGAACTCAACACGCGGCGCGAAAATCAGACACCGTTCGACAATGCAGTGAAGTGGACGTACCTGCTCCAGAATGGGCACTTCGCAAGCCAGAAGGAGCTCGCCGAGACACTCGGCCAGGACGAATCCATCGTGTCTCAAACTCTGACGATCGGTAAATTGCCCGAGGAAATCATGGTTGAGATGCTGTCCAATCAAGATCGGTTTCCGGTTCGCGTCGCCTATGAAGTCAGTAAGTTTCACCAGGACAACGAGGGGAGTCTGGAGAAGACCCTCGACCTTGTGGAGCGAATCGTTCGCCTTGATATGAAGGTGCGGCAAGTCATCGAGTTTCGATCCAGGTTCAACGCTACGCGCCGCGGAGAGTCACACGCACCTCGCGCGGCTCGACAGCGATCGGCTTCGTCATCTGCCCCTGTCGCTTCATCCTTGCAGCCGGCCGCGCCGCAAGCTCGCGAGGCCGCTACGGCGCAAGATGCGGGCTCGGAGGTCGAGGAGTACCGTTCTTCGAACGGAAGCATCTGCGCCATGCTCTCTAAGCGGGCAGACGGCATTGTCCTCGACATCCAGGGCGCGGATGGCGAAGAACTTTCGGCGGTCGTTCAGTCGCTGCGTCATCTCCTGACCAGCATGGTTCGCTGACGAAGAGCGGCCCGGGTCAGCCACGGGCTGCGCAAGAGCATGCTACTTCTATGGCAAAACAGGTTATTCAAATGCAGTCCGCTTTCACCCCAATGAGCGGCCGCTTCGTCAGCATTTGCCTCGGCATTGCGGCAACCCTGACCTCTCTGTTCATCACAGTTATTGCCAGCGAGGAACGAGGCACGACTTGGCCCGAGAAGGCTGTCTGGGTGGCCACGGGCGTCGTGATCCTCCTGGCCGCACATCTACTGCCAGCCCTGACAAAGGGTGCGCGCGGCGCCGTGAAGGTCTTGGTGCTGCCGATTTGGATCGGGGCGATTCTTGCCACCACGTACACCCACGCAACCTTCTTTCTGAATGCCCAGGGCAGGGTAGGGGAGCAACGTGCTTCAGCTGTCGCTGCGGTCCCGACAGTGCCCGTTTTCACGGCGGCGCCTAGCGCGCGCAATCGGACTCAAATTGCTGCTGATGTGGCCACCACGGTGCGAAATATGGCGCTTCTTGATGCCCGTCGATGTGACGCCGATTGTGCCTCGGTGGCTGCACGGCGCAAAGCGCTGTCGGCGCGGCTGGACGCGCTTAGGATCGAAGATGCTGAGGCAGTTCGAAACGAGAAGGCCGCCGACGCCCATGCGGCTGCCGTCGACCGTCGCCAGAAGGCTCAGGATGATGCGCGAGTCGACCCATTCGTGGCTGGTGTGGCGAGCTTCGTGCGTCTTGGGTCTGACCAGGTCAGCTTGCTAATGGCGATCGTACTGGGCTTGCTCGTTGACGCTATAGCTGTTGTTTCATGGGCATCTGTAATGCAGCCGCCCTCGAAGCCGAAATCATACAGCGAGGTAGAAAACCCGCCTGAGGCCATTGCCGCAGTGCCCCTTTCCCAAACGAGCGGGGTGTTTGCCGCGTCCGCCGCCGCAGGGCGTGTAGCCGCAAACGAGCCTGCTTTGCACAAGGAACTCGTCGTACCGATTGAGCCGCAGGCGGAGCTTGCCATTGAACCACTGGCGGAGGCAGCTGCGCCGGCAGAGGAAGGTGAGGCATTCGTGAACTTGGCAGATCTCGCCGCCGCGATCCGGGCGGGCAGGGCAAAAACTACTCTGACGTCAATTCGCGCGTATCTCGGATGCGCGGACAGTGCAGCAATGGCTCTTCGACGTCGTTTGGCCGAGGACCACCCAGATCTGTTCCGGCCGCTGCCCGCCTTGAATGATCTTCGCGCTAGTTAATATACAGAGGGCCGCGCATTAACTTCGACCACGCGCCTGACGGCGCGTGTCAGCCTCCAATGTGTGGGCGTAGGATACCTATAATGCACATTCGTCGCCTCCAATCAGGTTTTCGCTACGTGTTGCGCCCGGTCCTGCTGCGCATATTTCGGGTGCGCGTGACATACAAGGCGTCGACGAAAGCCGTACTCAGTTCGGGCGAGCCGTGCATTCTCGTTTGCAATCACGTTTCCCTGCTGGATGGGGTCATCGTTGCCCTGGCGTCCCCCGTACCGCTCGCATTCGCGGTTGATACGGAGTATTCGCGTGGGGCAGGGGCCGCGGCTCGCTTCCTCAAGACCTTGGCATGGCTCGGCTTTGGAAAGGTTATTTCGATCGACGCGACAGCGCCATTCGGCATACGAACCCTTCTGACTGAACTGAAGCAAGGCGGTCGCGTGATGGTTTTTCCCGAAGGGTGTATTTCAGAATCGGGGCAGCGAGGAGTCGACCAGCCGGGTGTGAAGTGGCTTGCTGATCGTTCAGGAATTGCCGTGGCGGAACTCGAAATTCGAGGCGCTGAGCACAGCCGCCTATTCGCGAAAAGAGGTTCGGCTATTTGGCCACAAATCAGGTTGTTCTTCTAAACGCGACTATCGGAGCGTTGGGGCATCCAGCTCCTATGTACTTGATTCTACGAGATTTTACTTTTGCCGAATTCTGTCCGGGCGATTTTGTGGTAAAAAACCGCATGCCGATAACTTCGCGTGCAGTCGCCCGTCTCACCTACCTAGAGTTGTGGCTCAGCCGGCGAATCTCGTCGAGTCAGCGGTCAGTTCCAGTGTAGACGGCAACCGCGGGCTAGGAATAGGAGAGATCAATTGCAACCGAGCCGCGCTCATCTCGCCGCGCTACGCGCCTGGCTTCAAGGCGTACCGCTAGATGCAATCGGGGGCCGCTGGCTCGCAACGGATGCCGACTCCATCCCCGAGCCTCGGGAGACGCTGGCCACCCTGCACACGATTCGTGATGCGCTGGTAGCCCGTGCACGGGTACACGGCCGCGAGGATCTGGCCATCGCCGTCGGCCAGCCGGGCCGCTCCGGCGTCGCCATGGACAGTGCAGTAGATGCGGTGCGTCAGCTTGAGGGCCTCGGTACGCAGGCACCGCAACCAAAGCATGGCGTGCACCTGTGGCTGGCCGCGCCGCTCGCGCGTCGCCTTCAGGCGGCGGGTATCGACACGCTGGCCGACTTGGTGGCGCTTGCCAATGCGCGCGGGCGCAGCTGGTGGCGCCGCGTGCCGCGGGTGGGTCCGCTCGCAGCCTCGCGTCTCGTCACGTTTTTGGACGCCCATAGGAAGGCGCTGGGCCCGTTGGGTGCCCACGTCACCGGTGCTCCTTCGCCGATGACGACCGGTTCCCAGGCGCTGCAGCTGGACGCGGGAGCACCACTGCCGTTCGAGGCGATGCGGCTGCCGGACGCCCTCGACGGCAGGGCAGGCGCGAACCGTGCGGCGCTCGCGCGGTGCATGATCCGGGCTCGCGACGATCACGAGGCGATCAGTAGTTGGCTGTCCCAGTGGCCGGAGGCATCCACCACACGCCGCGCCTACCGCAAGGAGGCTGAGCGATTTCTGGCATGGGTGATCCTTGAGCGCGGGAAGGCGTTTGCCGACGCGATCGCCGACGACTGCCTCGCGTATCGAACGTTCCTGGCCGATCCGCAACCGGCCGCGCGTTGGCGCGGACCGCAGGTGCCTCGCGTGGTTACCGTGGCCGGGACAGTGTTCCACAACCCGGCGTGGCGGCCGTTCACGGGGCTGTTGAGCCCGCGCAGCGCTGCCTATTCTGAGACTGTGCTTGCGGGCCTGTTCGCCTGGCTCGTCGCGCAGGGCTATCTTGACAGCAATCCGTGGGAGGGCATGCTGCGCACGAGGCGGGTTGCCGACGCAATCGACGTCGATCGCGCGGTGTCGTCAAAGGTTTGGCTGGCGCTCGCTGCCTGGCTCGACGAGCGTGCTCAGGCTCCCGGTGAGGAAGGCAGCCGCATGCGCCTGTTTCGTGCGGCATTGGTGCTACTGCGCGACACAGGATTGCGCGTAGCCGAGGCGGCCGCCGCCGACCGCGCGGACATGCGGGCACTGGCAGGGGCGGGGGAGGGCAGCCGGCCGGGCCTCTGGGGTGAGCTACGCATAGTTGGCAAGGGTGGCAAGGTGCGGCTCGTGCCGATCAGCTTGCGCACGCACGCTGCGCTTGCCTCGCACTGGGCCGATCGCGGACTGGACGCGCAGACATTGGGGCCGGCTCCGTTGCTCGCTCCCCTGACTGAGACGACCACACCGCGCGCGCGCGCCAAGGCCGTGGCCGGGCGAGGGGGCTACAGCGATCGCGGACTGCGCTCTCTGGTCGAACGCGCGGCCGATCTTTTCCGTGACCATCTCGCGCGGCACGAGCCTGCGCTGCTCCCGCAGAGCCAGGCGCTCAACCCTCACGCGTTTCGGCACGCATTCGGGACGCAGGCGACTGCGGACGGCGTACAGCTCGATGAGCTGCAGGCCTGCATGGGACACGCGACGATGGCGACCACGGCACTGTACAAGAAGGGCCGGCGGGCGCCGACAGTTGGCTGAAATCGGCAAGTTGGCGTTGGGTGGTCCTAGGCTGCTGTAAGGCCGGCGATGACTCGCGGAAGGCCCAGCGCCTCAGCTGCCAACTCGACAGTATGTCGTCGTCAAGGATCTACGTTCGCTACGCCCCTTCCTCCGTCAAACTGGCAGAAGCGGCGAGATGCGGCGAATAAGCACCTTTAGTTGCGAATCGATTTTTGGTGCATAAACCTACAATTCCCGTGGGGAAACTGCGCCCAAAAAGAACAAACTCGCGGCATGACGTGCCCTAAGGAGCACTATGCTCTAGGGGCAGAAACTGGCCGATCGGTTCTTCCAGTAACGCAACGGCCGCCCCTCGGTCGTCCCCACCTGATCTGTCTGGGAAGAGGGTTCCAGAAGCCTAATGTATTTTAGGTGCTGAAATATACAACTGAGCGAGGGTTATTACACTCAAAATCGCATAGAATTGAGGGATGCGTAACAAACCACTTCACAATTTGCTAGCCCAGGCGCCCCGTGGCCAGCCTATGGACACGGAGATGCTCCGCGAAATGGGCGTGTCTGAGCGATCCCTTAGCCACATGGTCAGCGAGGCATGGCTAGAGCAACTTGGAAGGAGCGCGTATCTCCTCCGGGGCGACACCCCGACCCTGGAAGGAATCCTGGCGTACTTGAGCCGGCGGATAAAGGGGCTGCACGTCGGCGGGAAAACTGCACTGGATTGGCAGGGAGTCAGGCACAACATCGCCTTTCGCGAGAGGGTCGTCCTCTGGGGACAGGTCCCATACAGATTCCCCGAATGGGTCGACAAGCATCTCTTGTACACGTATCAGAGAACGGATCTATTCGACGACTCATTCCCCTACGGTGAAGGCCTCAAGGCATTGCCGAACAGGAATCCTTCTGTTCTCGTGTCCGTGCCCGAACGCGCCTTCCTGGAGCTTGTCAGCGATGTAGGCAAGGGCCAAACCCTCGAGGAAGTTGAGAACATCATCGTCATGATGCGGAGCCTTCGTCCTCCGATCCTGCGCACCTTCCTGAGCCATTGCACACGGTTGAAGGTGCTCAAGCTGGTGAAGACTCTGGGAGAAGACAGCGGCTTCGCCTGGGGACAGAACCTGCAAGAGCATGTCCAACTGCGCGTGGAAGCAAAGCAAGCGGCAAAGAAACTGAAAGCAGCATCACCCCAGAGCCCATGAATAACAACTACCTCGACACCGTCCGCCTACTCATCGATATCGCACCTCCCGTCTTTGACACCGACAAGTTCGCAATGAAGGGGGGCACTGCGATCAATCTGTTCCTCCAGGACTTGCCCCCCTTGTCAGTCGACATTGACGTCGTGTTCACCGATCACACGATGCAGCGCGACGAGGCCCTCCAGAGCATCAGCAACGAACTCGCTCGTTCTAAAGCGGCGATCGAGAAGATGGGATACGAAGCGAATTTCACCAAGGTAGGCGCTAAGGGCAAAATCAAAGGGGATGACGTCAAGCTGACCGCGATCTCCGCTGAGTCGGCCGTAAAGGTCGAAGTCAACTATGTGTTTCGGGGCACCCTTCTGCGCCCCGATATGCTCGAGCTGGTTCCAAAGGCGCAGGGCCTTTTCAACAAGTCCATCTCGGTCCCGGTTCTCCAGAAGGCAGAGCTATATGGAAGCAAGCTGGTCGCAGCCTTGGATCGTCAGCACTCTCGAGACATCTTTGATGTCCTGCACTGCTATGAGATGTTTGGCCTCCGAGGCGACTTCGTCGATTGCTTTGTGGGCTACCTCGCAGGACACAATCGGCCAACCCACGAAGTACTCTTCCCCGGCAGAAGGACCTTGCGGAAAGCTATGGCGAATTCGTCGGGATGACGACCGAAGAGGTGAGCATCGGCAGCCTCATCGCCGTTCAAGAACGGCTGCATAAAGAGTTGCCTGCGGCTCTGACGCAAGCACACAGGGATTTCCTCATCTCCTTTGTGCGAGCCGAGCCTGACTGGTCACTGATGCCGGCCTTTCCTCACCTCAAGGACATGCCCGCCATTCGCTGGAAGCTTCATAACCTCACGAAGCTGCGAGACGATAAAGACGCGCGTTTCGCCGAGCAAGAGAAGCTGCTTCGTGAACGCTTCGTTTCGCTCGATGCGGCAACAACGGCGTCATGATGACGGAGCGCACCCTCCTTTGCGGATTGACGATCCGACGCAGGGCGTCGCCAGGAATGATCGAGGATGGAAGGAAAAGGGGTTCGTCAGGAAAAAGTGTGGGTTGACGAAGGCTCAGGAAGATTGCCAAGTGCATGATATAGCGCGATTTCCGTCGCCCTGAAGGTTCGGAATCCGTACGATTTTCTCATGGTGACTTTGGCCTTGTTGTTCAGGCCCTCGACGACGCCGCTGGAGAACTGCTTGCGGGCACGGAAGTAGTTGAGGATCAGCTCACGGTGGGCACGCACGGTGCGGGCGAACTTCTTCATCGGCTCGATGCGCGAGCGCATCACCTGCGTACACCACTGGTCGAGGAATTTTCCGGCCCAGTCCGGTGAGATGTAATCCCAGAGCTGCTGGAATTCCTCTTTGAGCAGCCAGGCGCGTACGGTGCGCAGGTTGTACTGCAACAAGTCACGCATGCGCAGTCGCTGTTTGTCGGTCAGGTTTTCCGGACGTTTGAGCAGGCACCAGCGGGACTTCTTGAGCACCGGCTCGTATCCGTCGCGGACCATGCGGCGGGACTCTTCAGCGCGAACCTCATCGATAGCCTTATTCATCTTCGCAACGATGTGGAAGCGGTCCAGGATGTTCAGCGCATTGGGGCAATGCAGCGCTATCATCTCAAGGTAGGGCTTCCACATATCCGAGCAGACGAACTCAACCTTCTCGCATACCTGTTCTCCGATCATGGCAAAGAACTTCGCGAAGCTTTCTTTCGTGCGCTCCTGCCCCACCCATAGTAGACGCGTGCAGCCAGCCTCGATCTGGTAGACCAGTGTGAGGTACTTGTGTCCACGACCATACTGGATCTCGTCGACACCAAAGGCACGGATCGTACCGAGTTCGCGATGGGCCAGGCCCCAGTCCACCACCCACTCCACTGCGTTGAAGACTTTCTCCCAACTGGTGCGGAAGCTTTGTGCCGTCTCCTTCCACGACAGCTTGCGTGCCCACTGCGCCAGGAAGATCATGTAAGCGCGGGTGAGCGTGTGCTTGCCATTGGCCCACGGCAGGGCTTCGACCTTCACGCCACAGTCACGACAGTCGACGCGCCGCATGGTATAGAGCAGGAATACTGCAAAACCCCAGACGGGAATAAACTCGAAGCGGCGCTCCGTGAGTGAGTCGTAACCCCGCGCAGGCTGGTTGCAGCATGAGCAGACCGGCTTCGAACCCTTGCGCGGCCGAACGTCGATCTCGATGGACTGGGTTGCCTCGCACAGCCGCGCACCTTCATAGACAAAGCCGGGAAAATGATGACAAGCGTTAAGCAGACGAGTCAGCAACATGGTTAGCAAGCTCAAAACCGGCAAGGGCAAAGCTGCCATTGTCACCGAACAGCAAACGCTCACCCAGTACATTCCAGACCTGCATAACTGGCCGGCTTCGTGGCGAGTCGATGACGAAGATATCTCGACTGGAGAGGAAATCGTAGCAATACTCACGCCTTTCCTTGAGCATCTCCCAACCTTGGGATACGCACGCAAGACATTGCTTCGGCACCGCGATCACATCTGGATGCTCGGTGGCGAAATGATCCGACGACGCCATGAAGATCCCGATCTCCTTACCCTCCCTGTGGCAACCCTCCTGGACAAGCTCATCGAGGAAGACGGCGGCCCTCTCATCTGGCCAGTTATCTCCGAGTCCGCACAAAATTCCTTTGATGCAACCTGTCGCAAGCTCTATCAGTACCTGAATCGGGCTTCACTCGGCTAGCCGCACATCCGCTTTCACCCACAGATTCCGCCGACGAGCCGGAAAAGGGGACCCCTCGTGAGAGGTCCCTTTTTCTAGTTGCTATTTATGAGCCGGCGTTTCAGTACGAAGCGAGGACTATCCGGCCGTTGCCAATCAACAACACCTTGTCGCCAGGGACAATCGGACTCCCTTGCTCCATCGGCTGAGCGACAGAGACGACGTTGCCGTTGTCCAGTCGAACGATCGCTTGCAGGCCCCGCGACGAGCTCGCGAGATTGCCGATCGCAGCACCTGCCGTGGTGACGGCAGCGCCCACCCCAATTTGGGTTGCGACGCTCTTGTTGCGCAGGAGTTGCGAGACCAGGATACCGATAGGCGCCCCGGCAATCGCCCCCTGAATGCCGGCGCCCGGTTGCGCGCCGATTTTCACTGCACGTACCTGAATCACAACGCCGTGCTGCACGTTCTGAGCGTTGTACGTTTGCATCCGGTCGAAAGACGGAGCATCGATCATCCCCAGTCCAGAAAGGTTGCCAGCGCAACCGGTGAGATTAGCGGTGATGCACAGAACGACAGACATGATGATTGCGCGCATGATTGCTCCTGAATGCCCGAGGGGCGATTGAAAATTAATGGCTAACAGTCGATGCCGAGAACGGCGAGGAAAAACAGGCAGGCAGCTAGGTGCTTCCAGGTGCCGGGCTGCTCTTGACTGCTGCAGGAGCGTTGACCCCCAAACGCTTTTGAATGCGAGAGGGTAAGGGGATTTGCTTGTTTATCTGGGGCGGGGGTGTCGCGCCGCTCTTTCTACGCAACTGCAACCAAGGCGCCCCCTCTACCAACACGCGGCGCGGCACACGATGGCAGTGGCGTCGCTCCAATGGCTAGAAGCGAGAGTTGGGCTTCGCAGAGCGAATCCGCAGGTTCAGTCGCACGGCGACTGGGAACTGATCGGGCAGGGCTGAAATTGGTAGGACGCGTTGGGCGTCAGAGGCCTGAACGGCTTAGAACTTCCGACAGCACTAGGTGAGCTCAACAGGGCTATATCGCTGGCTTCTAGGCGGTGGTGGAGACTTGATCGATGCATGCCGATTGAACGGCTGTGTGCACTATAGCAGATCTGGCGAACGCCATAGGTCTTGTGCGGGGCGCCGGCTTTGCACTACAAGCCGTGAAAGGGCGCGACCGACGATGCGCGACCCTTGCTTGATTCAGGGGGGCGAATCCGGAGCCTGATACTCACGGCCCCAGCGCAGCGGTTCCTGGACGTGCTGCTCGATGCCAGGCCAGCGCGCCTGCTTCGAGACCGCCCAAATTGGCCATGACGCAACACTATAAATGGTTCAACGGCTCGCGCGTGAACTTGCCCAGACGGTGATAACCAGGCACCTTAATCTTACGCCAGTCGTCCGACGCCCCCCGCGGTAAAGGCTTCCAGCACGTTTGGCCACGATGCCTTCCATGCCAAGCGCGCGCACGTGCTGGTAGAGACCTTCTCCATCCTCCACGGCGCTCACGTAAAGTAGACCAACGGTCACGCCTTGCAGTAGCTTCTGAAGCGCTGCTTTGCGTTTTTCATAGGGCCAGTCGCGGATATCCTGCCCGCGTAGAACCAGTAGGTCGAAAGCGGCCAGGGCAGCGGGGCGGGCGCCGCGATACCAACGTCGGCGAAGGGCACGTTCATGGAAGGCGTTGAAATCGGGGCGGCCGATATCTTCGAGGATCACGCCCTCAGCGTCCATATGCAACCAGGCGGTAGGGCCGCCAGGGAATCATGTAATTCCGGGAACCAGCTGGTGGCTTCTCCTCCTTCGCGCAGTCGAAGTCCGGGGTCCCCCGTTCTCGCCAGCAGTCGGCTTCACAAATCAACGCCGACTGGGAGGGTCACTTCATTGCCTATGGCCTGTGGCACCAGTCGGCGCGCTGCCGCGATCAGCATCGCGTTGGTGAACGTGTCTTCAATTGATTGCGACACCAGCACCTTTCCTCGCCGCCCGGACGCTTCTTGTACTCGACGATCGCGACCTGCATCGGGGACTGCGCGCCTAACCGTCAGCATCGCTTTTTTCATGATGCTTGCGTGGTACACGAACGGTGGATCAGCTTCTAACCGCCGTTGAAGGATCAGTCTTCGCCAAGAAAGCGAAGCAGCCTACGGCCTATGGCAGCAAGCCATAGACCAACTAATACAAGGGCGATGGCTGGCATAGCACCAAGCAAGCTCTCCGGCACCCACCAGGTCGGCAAGCCGGGGTAGAGGTCCGCCAGACGCTGCGACGGCGCGGCCGCACGAACGGTGTGTTGGACCAGTCCGACCGCGCGCGTAGCGAAGACCCCGGCGCTGCCAGCCATGCACCACAGCCCACCAAGATAAGCGAACAGGAGTCCCGCTTCCAACAGCCGTCGGGGACGCTCCAGAAAAATGGCAGCAAGCCAATCCATCATGGTGCTCTTTTCCAAAACTTTTCTGGTTACCCTTGTCCACATGGACAAACGGCACCTTCCTTTGCGTACGTAGATTGCCGACCTGCAGGGTGAATTTCCCGATGATCCTCATGGACGAGTTGCTTGACCGTTCTTTCTTTGCGCGGCGTCTCAAAGGTGCCTGACCAGTGCCCGTCGTCATAGGTCTCCATCATGCCAAACTTGCCACATACAGTGCATTCTAAGTGGATGTAGGCCATCTTCGTCTTCGTGTGGTGTTTGCCTGGGTGATTTAATGCTTTTTGTCAGGATTTCGCTGCGTGGTCCATCGTTAGCTCTTTGGCACGCATGCCATGATCTTGTCGTAGTCCTGAAGGCTGATTGATGGTGCTTTTGTGCCTAGTACACCTGCCGTGGCAAACGCTACCCAAAGCAGGACGTATGACATTTGTACGCTCCTTTTCCGTCCTACAGATATAGGTGATTTTGGTTGCCGAGATCTCGGCTTCGGGAACGTCCAAAGCCCCGATAACCTGCGCGTTGTCGATTACAGTTCCATCAGCCACATTCCCCTTCGACCATTTGCTGTCGGGTGCCGTCTGGCAGATGTCGATCCGCGACAATATTCCGCCCAGCTGTCGACCACCACAGGGGGCTTCACAGGTTCCCAAGGCATTACTTCGGCTGCTTCAAACGTTCCGTTTGAGACGATAGTCATAGGTTCTTTTCCATTGAGTCAGTGCGACGGCGCGGTGGCACCGGTTCGTAGGTGCGGAAGAGCCGCTTCGTTGCGCAGCGAAGGTCGTCTGCCAGGCCCAGCTCTTGTTTTCCGGCGCAGGCCTGCGACTGTAATGGAACGAGCCTCGGCAAGTAACATGAAAGTTTCGGCTTCCCAAATTTCTTCCATCCGATCAGCTAGCGCATCATTCCCGCTCATGCGAAGGCGCCATTGACGGATTGCCCGCCGACGCAGTGCCGGGCTGACCTTCGGGAGTTGCGCCGCGCGATCTGCAAGGGCCTCTTCAATCGCCATGAGGGTGACCTCCCGTCGGGCGTCGGATTCGGTTGCACCCTTGCGAATGCGATGCTTGATATCCGACTCGCCATGAGAGGCGTACCAGGCTAGTGCCTCTTGTGCGAGCTTGGGGTTCGCGCGTTGTAGACGATACAACGTCTTGGCTCTCGCAGTGGGGCCAAGCAGTGCACGAAGGCCTCGATGTCCATAGACCTCATGAAACAGAACGCGCAGAGGTCGGTCAACACTGCAACGCACGTTATCCACCAACAAATAGACCTTCTCCTGAGATGGCAAGAAAAAGCCTTCGACGTCCTCAAGAATGCCTTGCGTCGAGAGATCGGACTGGATCGCATCCGGGAGCTCGTACCCAGGCTGCAGGACTTCAACGCCGCCTTTCGGGGGGTACGCCCAGGAAGACACGACTAGCGCAATTTGCTTTCGCAACGCGGAAGGTTCGTCACTTCGCCGCGTGTCTACGGTCGCCCGCGGCCCACGCGGCACCCGCACCTAGCAGCGCTACAAATGCCGAGATGGCTGGAATGTATATTTGCGATCGCTGGGACCGCCATTCTGCTCGATCGTGAAATTCGACTACTAGCCCAATTTGATTGTCCCTCGCTCCACCAAGCTGTCGAAGTCGACCTCTGTGAAACCGGCGTTCGAGCTGGCGAAGTCGGAGATATAGAAGCCGACATTTATGCGCAGGCGATCGCGTTCTTCTGTTCGTCACGGTCCGCCATGCGAAAGCTTCGCAGGACTTCGCGAACGCGCTCAGCGTCGGATAGCGAAAAAATGCTCTTTCCCTTCATGCCGGCTCCTGTCGTGCATTTCCGGGCCGCGGCATGGTTGATCGCGCCGGGTCATCGGGGTACCGTCAAAGCGGGTGGGCCACTCCGGCGTGGGAAGGTTACCGGTGCGGACGACGTCCCCCAGCAAGTTGGCCAGCTGCGCATGATCCAGACAATCCACTTCCTCCAAGCAGTCTGCGATGCGCGCCACGATGTGGCGATTTACTTGCAAGTAGCGGCTCACAGCACGCAGCTGGCGCCGTTTGAGGACGACCAGCTCGCGCTTGTTGGCGGCCAGCTCCAGGTCGTTGGCCGGCTCGGGGAAATACGCCACGTCCTCGCGCAATAGGAGGTAGCCGCCTGCGAGCTCAGCCCAATTCTGCAGGTCACCGCCTGCGCCCAGCCCGTAGGTGCCGGTAAAAAGCTTTTCGGCCGCCATCCCGGCTAGCAGGGTGTGCAGCTTCCAGTCGTACAGGGCCATGGTCAGCTCCACCCCCTGGACACGCGGCAGCGACACGGCACCGGCACTGGGCGAGAGCGTATCGCGATCGATGTAGGCGATAGCGTCCTCTGGCACGAGTGACCCGAGCGCGTACATTAGCGCATGCCCCGCTTCGTGGATCGCTACCGGGCGCCAGATCGCCCGTGCCGGTCGGGCAGCGATCAGTTGATGATACGGGGTTTCAAAAGCGTAGTGGTTCGCATACATCCGCATAACCCGATGCCGGATGAATAGGGACAGCGGATGCGCAAAGGCCATCAGCACGGCACCGCAGATGAAGGCTATCGATGCAAAGCGTGCTGGATCAGACAGGGCGGGCGATGACGCCTTGTCCCAACTCAGCCACGCCAGCACGGCAAGCAGGCTGCCGTATAAGGCGGCCGCCATTACCTCGCCGAGTAGCGTCGCGCGGTGCAGTGCCGGCATCAGGAACCAGGTGCCGCCTGTGAACGCGGCCGCTGCGCCGAGCGAGCCGGTGAGGATGCGCAGCGCGGCACTGTTGCCCGTAAGCGTGGTCGCTGGCCACAGCGCCCACACAACGGCGAACGCGCCCACCGCCAGCATCCCGCCGTGTGCCAGCCGCAGTATGCCAAGAGTGTGCTGGTCATAGGTGCGTCGCGCCCACGCCCGGAACAGCACATGGGCAAGCGCGAAACCCCGCACGGGTCCGTCTTTGGACAGAGCTTGGAGCAGGATCTTCAGCATGCTGCTGATAGACGCAAGACGTGAATTCGATCTTTCAATTGCTTTTCCTATTCTCCCGGTAGCTTCGCCGCTGCCGGCAATTTTGCCACGCTTGCGACGACTTGAAGGGTAGCCGCCCACCCATCTCGCGCTTCAGCGGCTGTTCGCCCCGCGCAAGAGACACGAATGAGTAAGCCGTATGGCTTCGTTACTCCTAAGAACGACCTCAGACGTAGCACGCCGAGTTCCATCGATGCCCACCACTGCTCGCACCCTTCCGACGCAGCAAGAATGAGTGCCGCAAGCCAAAGGATGTAGCTAGCATCACTGACCTTGCTCGGGTCTGAGAACGCCACATCGACGTAAGAACTCATAATGGCGCGTACCCCGTTGGTGGGGGTTTCAGTCTCCTGGAGCAACTTCTCGCAACCGAGACTCTCAATCGGGGACCCGGCAGCATTGATGGTCTTAAGAAAGTTGGCAAGCTCCGGATATTCATGGACTTCCGGTAAGAGATCAATGAGGTTAAGCTCGGCTTTGACATTGGAATAGCCGTGATTCTTCGACCCATCCTCATGGTGTATTGGGAAGTAAGGTACCGCTGGCCCCCAACTGTCCTCCAAGTACACGGTTCGTGTCGCGCGCGTAAGCAGTGGCTGAGCAAGCTGTGCAGGCAGGTCGGGCGCGGTAGATCGCCATGCAGCAACAAGCTCTTGATAGAGCGATAGGGCCACCCCCATGGCATTTTCGAACTTTCCGGTCATCTTGATCTGCCTCATTTCTGGAAAATCGCGGTAACGTCCCCTGAACGACGCGTGCATCGTCCTATCTTTCGACATACAGGCCGGCAGTCGCTTCGTCCAGCCCGAAACCCGATGGCATTCTCGTTGGCTCTCCAGCGTCACGTCGCGAGTCGCAGTGCCTGCGCGATCGTCAGGGAGGGAAGTTGCTTTTCCTTACTGTTCCGTGTGGCCTTCGTAGCAACCCGTGAGAGCGAAGAGTGCCGTGAACTCGTGCTGGCAATCTTCGCACACATACTCCTGGTGGACCGTCATGCTGCCTATCGCACATGCGCCAATCGTTAGATTGGTCGACCGGCACGCAGGACACAGCGTTTGACTGCCAGCGATCACGAGCGAACGCCACTGTTCAGAGTCGAGCATGTCGGGCTCCTTGCTTTTCCTTGGCGCGTTTCTTAGGACACTTTGGCCACGGTAAGCGACACGTGGTAAGGCGCAGCGACACACGCCGAGTTGATCGCCGAGGGGAGTGGCCCGTCCAATCCACCCAAGATAAGCCGCCAAATAAAATCGCAATTGGCGCCGGGAACGCTTGACAGGTGACGAGGTTCGAGGGGCCGCCGCCCTGCTTGCGCTGGATGTTTAGCGCAAGCAGGGCGGCGGCCAATAGAGGATCGCTTCTCGATCTTCGCTTGGCTCTCATGCCCCTGTCCGATTTGTTCGCTGCACTTGCCCAATATCTGCACACCAAGGTCTTTCACGATCTTGCCCGTCATCCAGAGCATCCGGCCGCCTTCACCCGGCAGCGCAAGCTCACCCTGCCGACACTGATCTCCTTCATGCTCGGCAACTTGCGTATGGGCATGCAAGCCGAGCTCGATCAATTCTTCGCCACGCTCGCCCGCCAAAACACCTTGCGCCGTTGCGTCAGTGAACAAGCCTTCGCCCAGGCTCGCAGCAAGCTCGGCGGCGATGTCTTTGCTCACCTCAATGACTGGCTACTTCAGCACGTCTCCAACCATTTGCCACGCTGGCATGGCTTTCGGCTGGTCGCCGCGGACGCTTCACACCTGCGTTTCGCCATTCGCCACAGCCATCTGCCTCGAGCCGCCAGCCGCGATCAACTTGCCTTCGGCCTGTACCTGCCTGGGGCCGAGATCATGCTCGCCGCCTCATTACACAGCGTGTACGAGAACGAACGCCAGATCCTGTTCGAGCATCTGGACCGCCTGCAATCCGACGACTTGCTCTTGCTCGACCGCGGCTACCCGCCCGCTGGCTGGTGGCCGTACTCAACCAACGAAACATCCCTTTCTGCATGCGTGCCGACGGCAGCGGCTTTGCTGCCGTACGGCGCTTCGTGCGCTCTGGCCGTGACGAGGCCATCGTCACGCTCCCCGCTCCAGCCCGCATTGACGCGCGCGACTACGAGTGTGCGGCTACCCCGCAGACCGTTCGGCTGATCCGGCAGATCTCGCCAGCCGGCAAGGTGCGCGTGCTCATCACCAATCTGCTCGACATGCACCGCTATCCAGCGGCCACCTTCCGCGACCTTTACCATCAACGCTGGCGCCTCGAGGAGGCGTACAAACGCCTCAAGCACCGCATGGGACTCGAACATCTGTCCGGCCTCTCGCAGTTGGCTGCCAGGCAGGACTTCGGCGCCAAAATCCTCAGTGATAACCTGCACGCTCTATGCTGCTTCAGCGCCGTGCAGGAACATGAGATTGACTCGAACTATCGGATCATCCGAACCTACGCCATCACCGCTCTCAAACCTGTCCTGCCAGCGGCGCTACTGGGACTGCGCTGGGCCAAGGCTGCGCTGAATGAGACCTTGGCCTTGATCGCAACACGTACCCATCGCGTGCGACCGGATCGCGCTAAACCACGTCCGCCTCGCCAGAAACCTCATCGACATGCCGCCTATAAGGCTTGCTGATGTCCTTATCTTGGGTGGATTGCGACCCATCCTCCCATTACGGAGCCATCCCATGAAACATCTGAGTGACATTGTTGGAAGCTGGACGCCCGCTCAATGGGAAGGTCTGCTCAAGCGGTATCTGCCAGCGGAAGTCCTGACGGACAGCTTCTGGCAGGGCCGCCCTGGTCCTTGCCCCCTCTGTGGTGGCCACGACCGTTTTACGTATGACAACAAGCGCGGCCGCGGCGACTGGGTGTGCCGCAAGTGCAATGCAGGAAGTCCGAAAGCTGGCGACGGCCTGGAGCTCGTACGCTGCTTCACCGGCCTTTCGTATCGACAGCTGCTGCTTGAACTGAACGGAGGGCGTGCCCTTCCGATCGAGGCCGGAGCAATACGAGGTCCAGCGCCTCGTCACAAGATCAATGACTCGGCAGCAAAGCTGCGCCGCATCGACAGGAAGTGGAACACGGCAACCGAGCTGTCGCCTGGGGATCATGCCATGCGGTATCTCGCTGCACGCGTGCCAGGCCTGCGGGCACCAAAGCCAAGCGCGCTGCGTATTGCGGTGCAGGATTACTGGCATGACGGTCGGATCATCGGCCGCTATCCAACAATCCTTGCGAAGTTCACGCTGCCGGACGGGCGCATGGCAACGGTGCATCGTACCTCGTTGGACCCTTCGGCACCTGCCAAGGCATTGATTGTCGCGGAGGATGGAGTAATCCTGCCTTCCAAGCGCAACGATGTGTCGGCCCTGCCGGTTTCCGGTGGCGCGGTGCGGCTAATGTCGCCGCGCGCCGGCGAAGTGGGTGTCGCCGAAGGTCTGGAGAATGCGTATGCCGCCTACATGCTCTTTGGCGTGCCGACCTGGAATTGTCTGAATCGCGTGCTGCTTAGCCAGTTCGAGGTACCCCAGGCCTGGGCATTCACACGGTCCACATCTTTGCGGATTTCGACCAGATTGACCCAACGACTGGAAAATCGCCCGGCATGGCCGACGCATTGAAGCTGGACAAGCGCTTGCGCGCTGCCGGGCTGCGCACCGTGATGCATCGCCCCAAAGTCCGGGGAACTGACTTCTGCGATCAATGGCGCACCGAATACCAGCTGCGCCGCATGTCTCGCCAGGCGATCGCTGCCTGACATAACCGCCACCTCTCGTGGCGCCGTACTTTACCTCTGCCCTGTGGGTCCTTCCCACAGGGGGAGCACTCCGTGGCAGGCTCTCTCAGGAGATTGACAATGCCACAGAAGGGATTCACCGCCATCGTCAACAAGCTGCATATCCACGCGATGCGCAGCTCGGCCGCGACTGACGTCAACGCCGGCCAGTCGGAAGCGCAGTTCTTTGATGTGTATCGCCGCGAGCCGTCGGGGAGCATGACGTTCCTCGATCGGCTGCTGTCTTTCGATTCCGCCCTCGACTACTGCCTTGCACCGACGCTGCATTGAGCGCGTCAACCCTTAACAAGAAGCCCAGCGATTGCTGGGCTTTTTTTGGGTGTGCCGAGCATGCGCAACAGCTTGGGGGTGCAAGTCCCCTGTCCAGCCTGATGGGGCGAAGGACTAGCGAAACGCAAGGGCGTCGTCGTGAGGCGGGGTCTGAAGGAAGCGTGTAGCAAAGCCACGACCTGACGAACAGAAACCAGATATGAGGCCTACCCGGCCGGACGAGCGAGCCAATGATCGCGAAGTCCCCAACCATCAAGGGCCGGGGTGGTAGATCTGGCAGGTGTGTGGTGAAGGCGGTTGTGCTTACCTCGGGAGGCCTGTGCAGCGTCCTGGAATCAGGACTGAGCGCCCCGTAAGGGGCGTTGACCGCCGTGCAGGAGTCAGCAGAGGGCATATTAGGGCGGTGACGCCTGAAGGCCCGAACGGAAAGGAGCGGCGAGTAAGCCGGAGAACTCGACATGGGAGCGCAGCAGAAAACGCGTCGCGTCCTTGACGGCGGAGGTAGGGGTGAAGCCCCGATGGCTGCTGATCGAGGGGCTGAACCTATGGCGGCGAACCCCGAGCCTGAAAGCCCGTCGGCTTACGACCGACTGATGGAAGAAGTCTGCGAAAGGGAGAACCTGAAGCAGGCGTTGAAGCGTGTGAAAGCGAACAAGGGTGCGCCGGGCGTGGACGGCATGACGGTTCAGGCATTACCGGCGTACCTGCGGGAGCATTGGCCGACGATACGGGCCTCGCTGCTCGAAGGCAAATACAAACCACAACCTGTGAGACGGGTCGAGATACCGAAACCAGATGGAGGTGGCGTGCGCAAGCTTGGCATCCCCTCTGCGCTCGACAGGTTCGTCCAGCAGGCAGTGTTGCAGGTGCTGCAAAGGCAGTGGGACCCGACGTTCTCGGATTCCAGTTACGGCTTCCGTCCGGGACGCTCGGCGCATCAGGCCGTGGAGCGCGCGCAGGGCTACCTCCAGGCAGGGTATCGCTGGGTGGTAGACCTCGACCTCGAGAAATTCTTGGATCATACATAGCAATGCCCTTTGGTTCATGAAGCGTGCTCGAAGAGGTCAGGTTGTTCGCTGACTGCCTTGATGCGTAAGCCTTTGCGCCGTCCCTGGCAGACCAGGACGGCATCGAGTTCGCCGCGCTTTACACGCTGCAACACAGTTTGGCGGGACACGCCGAGCAGCTTGGTTGCTTCCTGCATGACGACGTAGCCATCTGGGCTGTGCGCGACGAATTGTTGTCGCAGCGCATCGGTGATGCGGATGCGCCAGGGCGCACCGGGCGTGGTCTGTTCGCCGGCGATAAAGCCGTCGTTGACCCAGCGGTGCAGCGTTGACGGCGCGGTACCCAACACGCGAGCGGCTTGGCGGATGCTGAGCAACTCGCCGTCCGGGAGTTCGGTGGGGCGTTCGAAACAAGGGATTTGCCAGTGCCGCCGTAAGTTTCCGACGAGGCTCTGGTTGAAGCGCAAACCGCGCGCAGTTACCCGGCCCTGGGTGTTGAGGATGCCGGCGATGGTGGCATCGGGATAGTGCTCGGCCAGACGGCGGACCAGAGCAATCGTGTCTTCGTCGGTGCGAATGGTCGCGGGTCGTGAGCGTGGCAAGGCGACCTCGCAATCGGTGAGCTTGCCGCCGCGCCAACGCAGCTTCAGATGCGCCCGATATTGTTCGCGATGGACGGTAATACTCACTTCCTCGAGCAGCGTGCGCAGCAATTGCTTCCTGTCGCGCAGTGTGAGGGTCGGCGCGTCCCACAACCGTTTGAGGTCTTTACCGATAGCAAGCAGACTCTTGCGCTGTTCAGTGCTCAGCGTGCATGGACGAAGCTGTTCACGCCGAGCAAGTTCTGCCTGAGCCTGTTCGAGTTCACGCAACTGCTGCTCCCACTGCGTTTCGAGACCGCGTGCCACCAAGCGGTTCTCGGGGTCGACGGCGTGGTACCGCCGTTCGGCGCGCTGTGCCTCGTAGTGGGCACGTTCAACATTCAGTCGCCACTGTGCAAGCGCCGCGTCGTGATCGGCCTCGAGGCGTTCGGCCGCACGCACGGCTGCTGCGATGCCGGCGGGCTCCACGGCTTGCAAGAAGGCCTGCGCAACGGCGGCATCGATTTGCAGGCCCCCGACATTGAGGCAGAAGACGCCGCGGCCATTCTCGATGCCTTTGTTGGAGCAATGGTACCCGGGCGTCTGATTGGTTCCGCGGTAGTGCGTCTTGAGTCGCCGACCGCAGTGACCACAGCAGGCCAGGCCTTGCAGCAAGGCGGCCCCCTCTCTCACGGCGCCTCCGGCCTGATGAGGCCGGGGCTTGGTATTGGCCCCCAGGCGCATTTGATTGGCTTCATAGGTCATCCAATCGAGATATCCTTCGTGGTGGTCCCGGATGAGCACGGCCCATTGCGACTGGGGCAGCCGACGCAATCGGGTCTTGAGCACACCATGTTCATCGACGTAGCGCTCCTGCCGGGTCTTGCCATAGCAGTAGGCGCCAGCATAAACCGGATTGGTGAGGACATTGTAGATGGCGGTATAGGTCGGGGCGACCCAACGGATCTGCGTGGTGTGATTGAGCTGCAGCGGGAACGACAGATTCTCGGCGCGGAACCACAGCCAGACGCGGCGAGCAGAGCCGAATTCGCTAAAACGTTCGAACACGGCGCGCAGCGCACCGACAACGGCTTCGTCCGGATGCAGTCTGACTTCGCCCTCTGCCTCACCCCACACCAGCCCAATTGGCAGGCCGCGGCGCAACTCGCCCCGGGCCGCCTTGTTGCGGATGCCGCCGTCCAGACGCGCGCGCAGGATGTGCAGTTCGGCCTCACTCATGGTGCCCTTCAGGCCGAGCAACAGACGGTCGTTGAACAGCGCCGGGTTATACACGCCGTCAGCATCGCCGATGAGCGTATCGGTCATGCTGCACAGGTCCAGCAGGCGGTACCAGTCGGAATTATTGCGCGCCAGGCGAGAGACCTCCAGTCCGAGAATGATGCCCGCGTGCCCGAGCGCGACTTCGGCGGTCATGCGGGCGAACCCGCCACGGTTCGCGGCGCTGGCGCCCGAGAGGCCCAGATCCTCGTCGATCACGCTGACCTGCTGCGCGGTCCAACCGAGGGCGGTGGCCCGTTGAGCGAGCGCGTACTGACGCTGCGTCGATTCGCGATTGTGCTCGACCTGGCTGGCACTGGACTGGCGGATGTAGACGAAGGCGGTGCGTTGCAAATGGCTGGGGCCGATCTTGTTGGCGGTGTCAGTCATCATTGCTCTCCCGTGGCATCGGGTTGTTGTGGGTCACGAGCTTCGCGATCGCCTGGGCGAGACCGTTGATTACCGCGTCTTGTGTCGCTGGATCGAGTTGTTCCCACAGGCTGTCGTCGCCGGACGGCAGATCCGCGAGGGGTAGGTTCAGTTGCATCATTGCTCTCCTGTTCCGTCTGGCGCAGCAAAGCGTCAATGATGAGGCGAGCGTGGAGCAGGTCGGCAATCGAGCCCAGCGTGTCAGATGCTAGAGCGGGAGTACTTGCCGGAACGCTGCCGGAGCCGGCGGCGAAATCGGTCCAGTCGGCGGGAATGAGTCCGCGTGATTGGTCGGGGAGTGTCAGCAGAAGGTGCAATCGGCCGGCCCGTTGCCGTCGGCTGATGACCTGGAGGCGCCGGCCCTCGAACGGGTGGCCGGATCGTGTGATGACAACAGATTCAGGAACGTGGTGGAGAGGGGTAGTCTGTGGTGGTTTCCTTCGATCGCGTGAACCACGATATCCTGATGAGCAGGGTGGCTAGGCGGGTCAGCGACAGGCGCGTCCTGAAGCTGATCCGCTCCTTCCTGACGGCGGGTGTGCTGGAAAGCGGGCTGGTTGGCGCAACGGACGAGGGGACACCGCAGGGTGGCCCCCTGTCACCGTTGTTATCCAATCTGTTGCTCGACGATCTAGACCGCGAACTTGAGCGACGCGGACTGCGCTTCGTGAGGTACGCAGACGACTGTAACGTCTACGTGCGCAGCGAACGCGCGGGCCAACGGGTGATGGGTGGGCTGAAAGCCTTCCTCACCAGCAAGCTGAAGTTGAAGGTCAACGAGGCGAAGAGCGCGGTCGCCCGGCCACACACTCGGAAGTTTCTGGGCTTTACCTTCTTGGGGCGGGAGCAGGTCAGAAGGCGCATTGCGCCCAAGGCCCTGGCCCGCTTCAAGGATCGGGTCCGGGAACTGACGCAACGCTCGCGCGGGATCAGCGTCGACCAGTTGATCGGCACGCTGAAACGATATCTGACGGGCTGGCGTGGCTACTTTGGTTTCTGTGAAACGCCCAGCGTGCTCAAGCAACTGGATGAATGGACCCGACGCCGCCTGCGCTGCTTCTTCTGGAAGCAGTGGAAGCGTGGCCGGACCCGATTCCGGGAGCTAGTTGCGCGAGGCGTGGACCGGAACCTTGCCGCACAAACGGCGGGTTCGCCCCACGGTGCCTGGCGCCTAAGCCACAGCCCGGCACTGAACAAGGCGCTGCCGAATCGTTACTTCCGCTCGTTGGGCCTTCCGTCGCTGGGTCCATCGCCGATCAACTGATCCGAACCGCCGTGTACGGACCCGTATGCACGGTGGCGTGGGAGGAGGCAGGCCGCGAGGCCTGCCCCTATCCCGATTCTGCGTGAATCAGCGAGTCAACGTCGCTTGCGGGTCCTGGCGCCCTTGTAGAGCACCAGAAGGGCTTCCCACACGCACCAGCCGATGAGGACCGTGAAGACAAAGCGGTTGATTTCGTGATTGGTGGAAAGGTATTCGAACATGGTTCGGTTCCTCAGTTGTTGTTGCCGACAAGACAAGCTTGCCATCGGGAGGACGCTTGTCAAGCTTGTTCAATGGGGATATCGATTACTCGAATCGTGCCATAGCCTCATTGAGGGCGCCAAGATCGAGACCCGCAAGGGGGTCCGGGCTACCCGTCGTGGGGACCGATACGGGCGTGGCCCCCGGACCCATCGCAGGCACCAGTGACGCCGGCGGTGATGCTTCAGCAGCTGGCGTCTCCGCAGGGGCTATCAACCCAACAGGCCTGTCCGGCACCCGGTCAGGTAGATCCGGTCTCCAGCTACCCGGCGACGCTGCCGGGGTAACGGTAGAGGCGGGGGCTGGCGATAGCGGCCGCAGCAGCGCATCCGGACCAGCGCTGAGAACCTGCTGCAGCCCGCGTTGCGCGAGCAGCCTGAGCATGAACGACCGCTCCCTCGCTCCCGTGTACTGCCGCAGGTATGCAAGCAGTTCTGGAGTCGAGTCGGCGGACAGCGTCACGGTCATCTGTAGCTTGTCCATGGCGGCTGTCCTCAGGCTGCCTTGGCAACTTGCTTGGCGGAACCGATGGAGAAGAAGCCGCGGACGTTGGCGAAGCAAGGGGCGTCCATGATGTGAATGACATTCAGCGGGAATGCAGCGCGGATTGTCGGTGCGTAGAGCTGGGCACCACCACCAGTCAGGATGATGGCCCGGATATCCTCGGGGCGGCCGACGCGCGCCTGGATTTCCTTGACCGGCTGATTGGTGACGGCCATCGCCTCGGCGAGATAGGGCGACACGTCGAGATCCTGGCCATAGAACACCATCGGCTTTGCGTCCCGGATGGCCTTGTCGATGCGTTCGATGCTGTCCGTGGGCTGCCCACGGTCGGCAGAAATCAGGCTGGCCACCTGCTGGTAGATGCGGGCCGCACCGCCAGGCGCGCCCCCGCTGCGGGTGTCGTCCATGGTGTAGCCGCGGGCCACAACCCAGTCGGTCGTAAAGTAGCCGACATCGATGACCAGGTAGGCGTTGTCCGGATCGTACTTGTTGCCGCTTTGCTGGATGTAGGTGATCAACGTGCCCAGGGGCTGCGGTAGCGGCAGCACGCTGTTGATCTGAACATTCCCCCAACCAAAATTGTGGGTGCCGGTGAAGCGGTCCTTGAGGAACGCAGCGTACTTGTGCGTGTTATGCACCGGCAGGCCGAGGACAAGGCGGTCCACTTCGGAGGCGTTGGCGTAATGCAGCGAGCCGGCGAGCAGGGCGGCATAGTTGGGCGTCGTCACATAGTCTTCGGACAGCGAGCGACCAGTATTGACGTGCGCGGCACTTAGCGAAACATCGGGGCCGACTTCGTACCGCGCGCCGTCGATCTCGACGTTGACGACATTGCGCGCCCGAAACATGCCGCCAGCGTGCGTGGTGAGAGAGGACGTGGCCGCAACCGGAGCCAGCGAGGGAAACATGTTGGTTGCGATCTCCGAACCGAGGGGAAAGGCGGACTTCGTGTTGCCATAGCCAACGTCGATAGCGGCGGTCGAGATCTTCATTGCTCTTCTCCTAGAGGAAATGGGTGATGGGCGGCTACGATGTGCTGCTACGTCCCATGTCCCAGTAAGTGGCACTTGGTACCTGATTCTGGGAGACAGTCGGTCTCGGGCGCGCCATGTGCCAATGACTCGCTGCAAGGCGTTGGAATCATCTGGCACTTGGTGGGACTTACTCGGTCCCGCGTCAACTCAGTCGGACGTCGTGGCACATCGACATAGCTGACTCTACCTTCGCCAAGTCAAAGTCAAGTCGCCAAAATCTCCCGAATTTGCACCCTCAAACATTGCAACGCTGCGGGTCGCTGGTTTATCCTTCGAGCACCTACCGCGTCCCCGACGCATCGACCTCGCCGCCATTTGCGCGGCAATGAAAGTCCCAAAACCTCCTTAGCGAGGGCTTGCGGACACCAGTTGTCCAAGCCGGAAATTTTCCCGGCATTTTTTTCAATCAAATCAAGTGGACCGTGTCGGATAGTGAGGACACCGGACACCGCGATACCAAGCCGATTGGCGGTCTGTTCGTGAAAATAGACCGTAGTGCGGACAATTCCGAAGCCGGACACCGGACAGGTGCTCTGTGGAATCTACGCCAATGCCCGACGTCCTTTCAGCCACCAGGCTGGGCGCGGATCACGAAGCCCGATACAACGCGGCGGAGATGATCTGGCTTTGGGGCGGGGAGCTGTATGCGCACCGGAAATACGGTGGACGCGAGCTTCTGAGCAATTTCGACCCGGGAGGCGCTACCGGAACCAGAACAGCGCATCAGGTAATCACCCATCACGGCAGGCCGTCGGCATCAGGACGCAATCCTGGTGCGGCATCGCCCCGCATCGCGAGATGCATCCGGATAGGGTGGCCGCGCAGCGGCGTACTGGCGAAGGCCGGCGCGCTTGTGCAGCGGACAGTCACGACGCATTGCTTCCATGCTCAGGGCTGATCGGTTTGGCATCGCTAAAGGACAGGAAGGTGGTGGGTAGGACCGGCCAGAGTGGGCCGGCAAGCCGGGGGTGGTATCCCGGTGCACTCAAGCAGCATGTCCGAATCGGGGTCGGCCATGCCTGTTGAAACTGGCGCATGCAACGTGCGGCGCAATCGGAGTAGGGAATGAGAAAGACTATCAACCTCCGTGCCGTCATTGATCACTACGACCTACCGGAGCGGTTCAAGGACGAGCTCGCCGTTCTTGCCGCAGATCATCTCCATTTGCCGCATAGCGGCACGCGCGTGAGCGGGCGCTTCCTGTCGCAGATGTCGCAGCGTCAACGGATTCAGGCGCTCCTGGCCATGTTTGTGGAGTTGCGGCGGGTCGGCGGCATGGCAGTGACATCGCCCTACAGCATCAGGCAGAAGCACATCGCCTGGCTGGTGCGGCACTGGGTTGAGGACCGCAAGCTGAACGTGGGGACCGTGGAGCTGCGCTTGACGCATCTGCGTGCGTTCGCCTCCTGGATGGGCAAGGCCGGCATGGTAGGCAAGATCGAGGATTACGTAGTGAGGCCCGACGGTTACGTGCGCGGCTATGTGGCACGCGAAGATCGGTCCTGGGAAGGAAAGGGTATCGATGCAGCGGCACTGATTGCAGAGATAGCGCGGACCGATGTGCATGTCGCGCTGCAACTCAAACTGGAAGCCGCCTTCGGGCTACGTGCCAAGGAAAGCTGGCGTCTGCGTCCGGCCCTCGATGTACTCCCCTCAGGGATGCTGCACGTTCATGACGGCACCAAGGGTGGTAGGCCTCGGCGTGTGCCGATCGAGTTCAGCTGGCAGTACGACGTTCTGGGGCAAGCCGCAACGCTGGCCCATGCCACGAACCCCGAGCGGGGCACGCTGATCCCGGCTTCGTTCACGCAGAACCGCTGGCGCAGGCGCTTCTATACCGTTCTGGAAAAGCATGGCGTCACCAAGGGCGGTGCTGGTGTGACAGCGCATGGGCTGCGCCACCAGTTCCTGCAACAGATGTACGAGCGAGAAAGCGGACAAGCGGCCGCGGTGAAGGGCGGCGGACGGGTGGTTGACGTCGAGGCTCACAGGGAAGCGATGCGAAAGGTGGTGGAGGCAGCCGGACACAGCCGGGCGACAAAGGCGAACGCCTACCTTTCGACCTATTCCACGCAATTAAACCTGGCTCAGAAGGAACCAACGGTGGCTGAGATCAAGGCCGCCATCGTCGCAGCGGATGGCAACAAGGCGATGGCCGCGCGGGACCTGGGGATCTCGCGCGCGAAGCTCTATCGGCTCCTCGCAAACGCTGATTGAACGCGCGACTCCTGGCTGCACTTCCGAACACAAGATGCCCTAGCGGTAGGTGTAAGCATGCTTACTCCATAATCTCGGAAAGCCAGCGGTATTCGTTACGCTTTTGCCGGGAGTGCATGTCGGGAAATGGTATGTTGCCCTTTCAACCCATCGCATGCACCTTTAGGAGAAATGCATGACAAAAGCGGAACTGATTGACGCTATTGCAGCGGGAGTGGAGGGTCTTACGAAGGTCAAAGCCGAGCAGGCGCTGAATGTCACCCTGAATTCGATCATGGAGGCAGTAGCCCGGGGCGATACGCTAAGCCTGACCGGCTTCGGCTCTTTCAGCAAGGGTGAACGTGCTGAGCGCATGGCGCGCAATCCGCGTACTGGTGAAGAAATCAAGGTTGAGGCTGCCAAGACCGTGAAGTTCAAGGCAGGCCAGAAATTCAAGGAGGCGCTGAATCCCTGATTTCGCTTTGCACGAAGGACCGGCGATCTCATCCCCCACTGGGCGGCGCGCTGTGCTGGCGCAAGCCTATCGAGCGTAAGCCGCAGCCAGTGCCACCATGGTGCTCGCCGTCCTGGCAAGCTTCTGCAGTGGCTCTGCCGCCGGCACTGCAGTGGCCACCTCGGCGCTCGCCAGCCACGCGAGAGAGACCTTCCTAGCCGCGCGCTCGCCGGGGTGCGGTGTGGGTGGGGCAAGTCCAACGGGTTCATGCGCATCGCTTCCGGCAGCGACGGAAACGGATCCACGCCGACAAAGTGAGCCAGCTCGCCGATGCTCACGGCGCTGTAGGCCGGGGTCGCGTCGTTCCGCGCGATGTAGGCGGCGGCGCCCATCCCGGGTACATAGATGGCCTTCCAGACGAAGTCCGGGATACGGATGCGGCCTCGCAGCGTGCCGGCGTCCCGGATGAATGCGGGGCCTGTGACGACGTAGGCGGCGCCGACCTTGCGCACCAGGCGCCGGGTTGAAGTCTCGATGTGGCTCCATGTCCGCCGGTTGGAGAACGGATGCTGCGGCATGACGTTCGCAAGGCTGAAGCTCTCCGCCTGCGATTCCTTATCGCCGAAATCGCCGCTGGGCGCGCGGTGTCCCGGTCGAACCCGGCGCCGCGCCCGTAGTCGGCCAGACTGGCTCGCTCGTTGCGGGAAAGCCTCGGCTCCTCGTAGAAGTCGCTGTCGCGCGGCAGTTCACGGGCCGCATCCACTGCCGCCCGGGTCAGGTGCTCTGCCGACCAGACGGCCGTGCGCGTCCGAGCGGAATGCAGGGCCGCATAGGCGCGGTAGCAGAGGAGGCGGTTGTCGGCACTCCTGGCGATCGCAGGGGCGCGGCCGTCGGCGAAGACCTGCGGGCATGCGGAAGGCGATGATTCCCTCGCGTTCGCGTCCGCGGCGGAGAAGCACAGGACGAAGGCGAGGGTGGAAGCGGTTAAGGTGCGCAGCATGGAATGTTCCGGAGCAGTCGAGATTCCAGCTTGCCGCAACGATCCTGAAGTCAAGGCTCGGCGCTATCCGGAAGGCTGTCCACAGCGCGGGCGACAAACTCCTCGAGGATGGGGAAGGGCCATGGATCCTCTTCCTTTGCTTCCTCGGCGATTGCAGCGGCCAGTGCTGGGACGTGGTCGAATCTGACCATGGGCGCGCCATCTATATAGATGACCTTCGAGCGGCGCACCAGCTTACGGTACCGGCCGGCATCTTCCAGCACCGTTTCGGGAGGCGAGACGTGCTTGAAATTGACGCCTGGCCGTGCCAGCGCCGCGGCCCTGGCCGCGAACTTCGGCCCGTTCGACGTCCAGTCGCCCGTTGTGGAGGCGAGCAGGTTCAGGAAATAGGGGATATCGGAGGCGGTCAGTTCCCGCCGGGCAAGCATGGAGATGGTTTGCGCATCGGCAGGCCGGTGTTCCACACGGGTGTTCCAGATGGCGCGCAGCTGCGCGAACGCCGTGTCGCTGTCGGTGGATTCGAGGCGGACCGGCGGCGTTGAAACGCCGCACTCCTCGCAGACGACGGCCTGCAGGCGGCCGGCAATGAATAGGGGGGCGCCATCGCAGTGGGCGCAGTTCAGCAGGCCGGTTGGCATGGCGGGATCCGGGGTGGAAAAGCCGGAATTATGCCCTGCGCCGCCAGCCGGCCGTCATCAAAGCTCGTCGGGCTGCTCGAATACCGGCTCGTTGATCGCCAGGTAGCGCGTGGAGGTGGAAAGCAGGCCGCGGCGGGCCGTGCCCTGGAAGCCCTGAAGCATTTCGCTGTGCTCGCGAAGGGCGCGGCCGATTTGCCAGAATTCGTTGAGCCAGTGACCAGGCTCACCCATAGGCCCTCCCATCCTGCCGGTGGCGATCGCGCCCCGGATGGCGAGGACGGTCTCCGGCTCGGGGTACTCGGAGGGGTCGTTGTCAAAATGCTGCATTGCTTCCTTGGTTGAGTGCAAGATTGAAAGGCGACCGCGTCAGGCGGTCTCCTTGTAAAGGACCTGCCGACAGGCTTGTGCGATATCGGCGCTGCTGATCGGAAAATCATCGTGCCGCACGCCGTCGAGTAGACGGCCGGCTTGACGCTTACCCGCGCGGTGGACCATCGACCAGCCGTCAGCACTGGAAGCGCCAGCCGGGTAGCCGGCGGCTTCGAATCCACCGCGCACCACGCGGCCGTCCCGTGACACTGCCGCAGTCTCGTAACGGCCAGCCCCGAAATCGCCGGAGCCTGGCGCCCATTCGCCGTGCTGTTTGAAGAGGAACGGCACTCCAGCTGCAGCGCACTGATCTCGCAGGGAACGAGGCCAATCCGGATGCATTGGTCGCGCGCTGGATCCGCTCTCGCCACCCACGATGATCCAGTCGATTGAGGGGTCGGATGCTGAGAACACGTCGACGGGGCCCAGGAGCGGCTCCATTGATAGAAATCGCATGCTTGCCGGGACGCTCAATAGCTTCGGGATGTCGCGGTCGGCCTCGAGTTGATTGACCACGGTGGCGCCGAGCCATACATCGACGGGAGCGCTACCTTGCAGCCAGCTGGCGAGCCACTGCACCGTCTCGCTGCCGCCGCGGTCGCCCGTTGCCGAAAGGTATTCCAGCGCTTGCTCAAGCCGACGCCTCGCATTGCCAATCCGCTTGGTCAGGACTAGCTTGTCGAGGTTCGGGGTCTGGCGCCAGACTTCCAGCACGTCGACGAACCATTCCAGCGGTACCGTGTTGTCGAACACGTCGGCCAGGCTCGCGCAGAAGACGCGTTGCCGGCGGCCATGGAGGGCCGCAAACGCTGCATGTCGGGCATTCCACAGCAGCGGCTTGCGCCAGCTGGCTGCCGAGGTGCGCCGCCGCGGCGCGCCGGGACCCCAGTTGATGGCGGTGCCGCCGGCAAACCGGGCATTGCGCGCCTCGGCATAGCAGTGGTCGCAGCCCGGCCCGACCTTCTGGCAGCCTTCCCACGGATTCCAGGTGTGGTCTGCCCACTCGATGCGGGTGTTATCGCTCATGCTGGAACGTCCTCGAACATGTCGATGGTACGGGTGTCGCGTTCCGGTGGGCATTCCGCCGCGAGCAGCAGGCCAATGGAAGCGGACCCGTCGCTACCGTACGGGGTATCGGACTCGGTCCAGCCATCCTTGAGGTCGCCAAGTGCGCGCACGGTGCCGGCCAAGTCGTAGCGTGGCTCGGCGCAATCGCCCTCGATGTCCCGACGGTGGCGCCTGGCGATGGCCAGCGCCGCTTCGGCGTCATCCGCTTGAATGACGGCGCGATAAACGAGTTTTACGTTGAAGAGGGGCATGATCGAATCTCCTCGCCTCGCGACGCCTTCATGCAGGCGCTCGCGCTTGGGTTGCTTGAACTGGGATGCGATCCAGCGTAGCCCGCAAACAGACAAGTCAAGGACGGGGAAGCCGGGTTTCGCCTGGCCCTCAGCACCCAGCCGAACTTGGCCTGAAGCACACGACCGGGAACTCGAACAGCGTTGCGCAGGCGCATGCGTCGCCGCAACGCGCGGAGACCTTCGCCTCTTCTGCAAGCCCATGTCGGATGGCGGCCGCGCGAAGCTGATCTGCGTCGACACGATCCGTGGTGAGCGCGCTCAACACCTCCTGTGTGAAGCCGGTCAGGCGCGCAAGTTCCTCGCCAATGGGGCCCTGGATGTAGAGATATAGGCCGTTCTGCATCTTGCGAACCACCATGGTCTCGGCCGCCATCCGTTCCAGCAGTGCTTCGGCAGCACGCCAGCCGACCCGCAGATGTCGCTGGATAAGCGCGGTGGACGCCGCGCGGTGCTGGTGGACCAGCTCGACGGCCTGGTGGAACAGCTCGTCGGTGAGCGCTGCGTCGTCAGCCTTCATGGGCCACCTCCGAGCGCTTCGCCGCCCGCTGCGGCAACTGGACCGAGTCCAGCGCCTGGGTGGGCGCGTCCCACTCAATCATGGACACGCCGGCGGCGCGGTAGTGCTCGCGCTTGGACGCCATCCTTGCGTCGTACTCGGGGTTGCCAGTGAGCCCAAGAACCTCGACGATGACCTCCGCTGTTGTGTCGGTCAGCACGAAATCCGGGTGAACAGGTGCGTTGCCGATGTGGCGCAGCGGCTTCCGGAAAGCACGGCGCAGCGCGACCAGGTGGTCCGCCATGGCCACTTCATAGGTGGAGTCGCAGGGCAGAAATTGCGCGTTCGTCAGCATCGCCGCGCCGTCCACAAGGGTGAGGTAGTTCCTGTCTGCCGGCTTCTCAACCAGTAGCATGGCGACACACCGCTGATTCGGCTGGCCGGCACCGGCGAGCGCCGGACCGTAGGAGCGCTGCAGGCGCTCGTATAGCGCGCTGCTCATGAAGCACCTCAACTGCGTTTGCCGGAGGACGAATTTCGCTCCAAATTGCGATGGCTCGTGCGCCGCAACCTCAGCGATCAGCAGGCCCCGCAGACTGCCCGTTGCAGCGGGCGTGAGCCTTGCCAGCCAGGCATCCTGCTCTGCCAGGATCTCGGCTTTGCGCGAGGGATCCCATCGTTCCACGATATGGAGCGCCTGGTCGGCGGGCCGGTTGTTGATGCGGCAGTCCGCCAGCTCGGCGCTCAGCTGGGACCAGCAAGCGCTCCAGCCCCGTCCGCCAGACCCGGTCCAGAGGTTCAGACCTGCCTGTTCCCACGCGAATTCCAGGAAGGCGAGCAGGCCGGCGGTGCGGCGCTGCGGTTTCTTCGATTCTCCCTCGGGGTGCGATTTCACCGGCTTTGTCGGTGTGCGGCTGCTGATCTTGAGACTCGCGTCGAGCCGGATATCCCGCGCACCGTTGCGGAAGCGGAAGGGGTCTTGTTCGGAGCCGGTGCCACCCTTGCCGGTATTGCGACGCTGGAAGGGGCAGCTGTCGCCGTGCAATTGCGCCTGCTCGGGCCAGCGGGCGAGCAGGAAGATCTCGCGATGGCGGCGAATGACCAGCTTGGGTCGCAGCCGTCCGGCCGTGCAACCGCACTCGGCAAAGCCTTGGGTGGTCTTTGCGCGTTCCAAGAGCCGGGCATGCCGACCTGGGTTTTCCAACACATCTTCAAGTGGCAACTCGCTGTTGCCAACACGCACGCTGATCATGGGCTTCTCCTAAACGCCGGCGTCACGGAACATGGTGTACAGATCGCGGCGAATTTCGCTTATGTCGAGCAGAACCTTGGCCCGGGTCATCGCGACATACAGCAGCCGCATTTCTTCCTGCGACATGCTCAGGTCGCCTTCGTCGTTGGTCTTGAACTTGAAGTCGCCTGCGAGGTGAACACGGTCCCACTCGAGGCCCTTGGCCCGATGCACGGTACTGACGATGTAGTCGGCCTCGGTTTCGGGCGAAACGCGAGAGAGGATGAGGCGCAGGTAATCGACCCCTTCGTTGTCGATCAGCTTCACCAATGGCTGCAGGTCCCTGCCGGCAAACGACTCGGCATACTCCTGAACCTCATCCCAGGTCTCGAACAGTGCCAGGGAGGCGGGATAGCCGATGCGCTGGCCGCGCATCAGCAGCTCGGCACCGTCGGCGAACGCCTTCAGTTCGTCGACATTGGCGCGCACGGCCACTTTGTCGCCGCGGGCAATGCCTTGAGCAAGGTGGGTCAACACCGTGGCATTCTTGCGGCACAAGATGGCGTCGAAGCGATCGTGCCTGGGCGTGGAGTCGTGCAGAATCCGCGACTCGATGTGCTCCTGTCCACGAACGGGCACGTCCTCTTCCATCAGGCCGAGCACACGGCTGGCCAGCTGGGCGATGGCCGGACCGAACCGGAACGATTCGGTGAGCGAACGCTCGCGCGCTCGAATGTGATCCATCGCATTGACCGCGCCGCGCCATTCGTAGATCTGCTGGTACGGATCGCCGACATAAACCACCTGCGCCTGTTGGGCGCGCAACACCGACAGCATCAGGCCGTCGGCGTCCTGGGCTTCGTCGAACAGGATGAAGTCGGCGCCGATTGTCGGGCGGCTTCGCTCCCATAGCTTCACGTAGACGTCATGGGTGATGGCCGACGGCGCCGCCGGGTCACAGTATTCCTTCCACAGCCGTCGGACATGCGGAAGCAGCGATTCACGCAGGTGCTCGGCTTCCTCTTCCCGGATGATCGGCTCCACGGGGATATGCCAGGCGAGCGGCTCGCCCTGGGCAGAGCGGCAGAAGCGCGCCGCGCCGTCCATCACCATCCGTGCGACCTTACTCGCGCTCAGCTCCAGGTCCTTGCCGATGGTCGTGGGCAGGCGAACCGGCCCCAGGCGATAACGCAAGGCCAGCTGATGGGGCGGTTCGACCGGGTTCTTGAGCTTGCGGGTGATCTCGGGACGGGTGGCACCGTAGGCGATCGAATGGACGGTGCGGCAACGGGTATTGGACGGAAACTTGCTGGCAGCTTCTGTCGCAATATCCTTACTCAACTTTAGACACTCGCATGCCCTCCGCGACCGCGCGTAGCAGAGCGATCGTGGAGTGACAAACGAGACGGTGATTGCGATGAAGCGTACGAGCAAGGCCGCAGAAGCGGCGTTACCCGGTTGCTGCTGGAGCTTGCCTCGGTTCTGGCCGGCGGAATTTCCAGCACTTGGCCAATTCGGCCAGCCCGAGTGCAAGTCCGGTAAATTCGCGGCGCAGCCACTGGGCCACCAGCCCGGCAGTGACGGGCTGGCCGACACGCCACGGTGCGATCGTGTCCATCGGGAACGCGTCGGCGATCGCCAGGCTGAGCAATTGCGTGAGCGTCCACGCGCACGATCGGATCTGCATCCACAACTCCAGCACGGTACGCGTCTGCTGCCAGAGATTGTTGAAGCCAAACCAGCGTTTGAGGTTGTGGAACAGCGGTTCTATCGCCCAGCGTCGCGCATACAGCAGCACGACCGTTTGAGCGTCCAGTTCGGTTTCGGAGGCCAGCATCAATCGTGCCTTCGTCCAGCACTGTCGCTTTTCGTCGTAGAACTGACACCAGACGGCACGCATTGGCTTGCCCTTGAGGAAGCGGACCACGGCAATAATCGAGCGCAAGCGAACGCGTTGCTCCTTGCCGTAGATCGGCAGGCTCAATTCGGTAGCCGGCAGCGCTTCGATGGCTTGCTTGCTCAGTCGTTCGCCATAGGTACGCGGCCGGCCACGCCCCGGCCTCTTGGGCATCACGGGCAACTGGAACAAGGCGGTATCGATACGAGCCTGGCCAATTACATGCATGTTCCGGCGCAACAGCGGCAAGACCAGGCGTGCGCGCATGAACCACGAGTCGAACAGCACGCGGATGGGCTTGTCGGTCACGCCGGAGATCGCTCGCACGAGTGCCAGCGCGATCTTGAGCTTGTTGGTGTTGCCCCTCTGGGGAACCAGACGCGAGACGATCGGCAGCGCCATACCGATGCCGCTGCTGCCCGACACGCTCACCGCCAAGGTCACGATGCATTGTGCCCAGACATTTCGGGGGCGATTGGTCTTGCCGCTGTGCTCGCGCCGCCAGGCAACACCGGGGGCCTTCTCCGAGCAGCGCATCACCAGCGTGTCGTCGAGGACCAACGTGAGCATATCGCAGGGCAATACCGCAATCACCAACCGCAGCAGTGCCCGTGCGAGCCGTACCGTGCGCAGGCTGCCGCGTTCCAGCAACTTGTAGTACGTCGTCCAGTGCTTCTTGCTGTCGATCGCCGAGATCGCTCGCGTCACCCAACCCTCCGGCGAAACCATGCAGCCGCACAGCAGTTCCACGAAGCTGGCCTGCGAGCGAAACGGGACGGCGATGAGGAGAATTTTGATCCATTCGGACAGGTAAAACCGTGTACGTTCAGTCAGGGGCATCGACGGGCAAACAAGGGTCGAAAACGATCCTCATTGGCCGCTGCGCTGCTTGCGCTAAAAACCCGCGCAAGCAGCGCAGCGGCCTCACGATTGCCCATCCATGTCAAGCGTTTTTTCGATTTCCAACTACTTTCTCGCCCCCGATTCGGGGCGCTGAATGTCTAAAGTCCAGAATATCCTTATTGAAGGCGAGGTAAAGACCGCGGGCGCGGCCGCGTGCATCCGCCGCCAGTTTGAGCGTGGAGGTCTTGCCCGCGCCGGCGTATGCCTTGACCTTGAGGTGATCGCCGCTGCTGACCGCGGCGACGACGGCGCTCTGCTCGTCGGTGGGCGTCATCACGACACCTCCAGTGCCGTCTGAATGCCCATCGACGCCCGCACGCGCTCGCGGATGGCAGCTCGGGCCGCATTGGCCTGCGCCACCCGGCGTGCCTGGTCGCCGCTCAACTCATCCACGATATAGCTGAAGGTTATCGCGTTGGTCGGGCCGGTCCACGTCAGCCACTTCGCGCGAATCTGGGCCTTGATGGCTTCTGGCAACGAAAAGAAGCGGGCACGGGCCTTGCGCCATACGCGCGCCTGGAACGCTCGCTGGTCTGCTTCAAACCGATCAGCGTTGCGCTGCCGCCGCAGGACTTCTTCGTCGAAGGTGTGCTGCTGGCCCGCGACGTGGTCGGCAAAGAGCGGGTAGCGCTCGCGCTCGCGCTGCTGCTTGCGTGCGAAGGCGGCCTTCCGGCGGATGTTGAAATCGATGGGGTGTATCGTTCGAAGCGCGTGAACCGCATGGCTGCAAGGTATCGAGAGGTCTTCAGACCAGGATACCGGCGCCGATGCAAAGTCAAGGCAGCCGGCCGGCGAGGGTCGCCAAACACTATTGTCTCGGCCCAGCCGGCAGGAGTTGGCAATGAAAACTATAGAATTGACGGCGTGGTTCAAAAGCCGGCTTTTTTGCGTTAAACGGACGAGCTGAACCGTCCTGCATAAAAATGCAGAATTGGTAAGGAATGCGATGCAAACTGGAGGCCTGCAACGACCTCCCCGGCATCAGATCTGCCGGGGTTGAAGCGGGCCGAGTCCGAGCAGCGTCAGCCAGTGCGAATGTGCTTCCCCGGTCATCGCTTCGCGCGGACTTTTGCCGACCCGCGCGCTGCAACGGCTGCGTGTGAAGCGACGATGATTGACGAAGAATTTCAGCAGCTCCAGCCAGGCGCGACCGCCGCCCAGATGGTGCCGCAGCGTCAGGCAGTTGCGCAGGCGCGAGTTCAGGTTCTCCACCAGGGAACTGCTACGCGGAGTGTCGTGCAGCGCCTGCGAAACCGCAGTCCAGACTTCGTGGAACCGGCGGCCGATGGCCGCATGCAGCCGGTTCCATGCCTGCCAGAATGCGACGGAGGTTTCCGGCTTGCGGTGCAACAGGCACGTTGCCCGTACGAGATGCCCGGCGACGGCAGTATCGCTTGCGATGGCGTCGAGCTTCTGGTCCAGCACGCCGGCGAAGGCGAGCAGATCGTTGCGCTGGTTTTGCAGGGCCACGCGCATCGTGCCGATGCGTGAGGGATCTTCAGGTTCACGCTGACGAAGTTGCTCGACGATAAAGTCGAACAGCTCCTGGCGGGTCGGCAGATCGGGCCCGGCCAGCGACAGGACATCGCGCTCCAGCCACAGGGCAAGTGTGCGAAGGTCGTCCGCGCGCTGATGTGCCCGCGCCTCGAGCGGGCGAAGTTCGTCAAGCCGGTCAATCAGGAGGCTGTCCTGGCAGCGCCGGCGGGGATTGGCCAGTCGCGCTTCGAGGGCTTTGCGTTCAGTGCGTACGCCGCTGGCCAGACGTGTCCAGATGTTGGCCAGGGTTTCGAACTGCTGGCAGATATGGAAAACATCGCCGTGACAGGGGGTATCGGGCCATGCGAGCTTCTGGCCTGCGCGCAGACCCGTGCCGGCGTCGGCAACAGTAAAGTCGGGATGCAGTCCCTGCCTCTGCAGGTCCAGCAGATGGATGGCCCAGGTATCGCCATCACGGTGGTCTTCGTCAGCCAGCAGATAGCAGTAGGTGGAAGCCGCATCGATGCCGGTAAGAACCGGCCGGGTCCCCTGAAAGATCTCGTCGTGCAGTCCCACCCGGATGGCCGACAGGTCGATGCTGTTGTTGATGGCCATCGCCCGCTGCGCGGCACGCTGGTGAACATTGTGCACGGTGCCCAGGCTGATGGACACGCCCAGCAGGTCGCTCATGAATTCGATGACGCCGCGCATCGAGGCGTGGCCGATCATCGTCAGTGCGAGGATGACCTGCTCCAGCCATCGTCGGGTCACCGGCAGCGAGAACAGGACCTTGTCGGCGTCTCGAAAAGGCTTCATCCAGCGCGGCGCTCGCCTTGCGCATCTGGCGATAGACGAGTGGACGGCTGACACCGTGGCGGGCGGCCACGGCGCTGACGGGTTCAGCGCCCGCCAGGGCGCGAACGGCCATCATCTTGCGGTCGCAGCCAGCCGGTTTTACGGAAACAGGGCAGACGGATGAAGTCATGGGGACGCCGAAATTAAAGTGGGCCACATTACCCGCACTTTCATTTCTGCCCTGCCTGTGTAACGCCGGGATGAACCACGCCAAATTTCGTATTCCCAGATGGTGGAGGAGCTTTCCGCCACGGTCTGATGATCGAAGTCAGCGCCATGTCGCCGTGCTCGCGGGCCGGCGACGCCAAACCGGTTTCCGGTTCGGCGAGGCCACCGCCTCGCCGAGCCCAGGCTCGCTCCTTTTCAACGGCCCTCAGGGCAAGAAGGAGAAAGTCATGACCAGCAAAATCGACGAGAAGTACATCCTGTTCGCTGCCGATTCAATTGCGGCGCTGCGTAAGGCCGACGTCTTTCGAGTCCTGGATTCAGTGCGCAGTGACAACATTGATGGTGTGACTCGCACCAGCCTCGCATCGTTCATCTCGCAGCATCGACCAGATCTGAAGGATGAGGTGACGGAAGTCATGCACGAAGAGTTCCCAGCCGACGCGTGGAAGGCGGAGGAGGCGGCTGGCGACAGTGAGTCCCGTCAACGGGCGGTGACGCGTGTTGCGGCTGAACCTCTAACCATTGCGTATATCGCATCAGGCGCAAGGGATGCGCTCCGGGAATGCTCGTCTATCGAACTCGGTATGTTCGACGGCGAACTCGGCTTCATCGGAGCTGCAATCAACCATGCACTGTTCGTCGACACTGTTAGCGATCTGTTTGACGCAACCGGGGACCACCCGGGAGTCTTTGCCTACGAAGTCGCTTCTCCGTTTGGCTTGGCGATTGCTCGCGCAATGATTGCCGCAGGCAATACGGACCCGGACCCCAGCGCGGTTCTGGCTGCCGTCATGATCGACGCTGGCTACTCCGCGGCCAAGGTCACCTTGGCCATTCAATCGGCGGCCAGCCGCAGGTAATATCAAACCGCAACCGTGCCCGTGTCCCCCCTCGCGGGGCCACTGGCGCTCTACCTCAGTGGGTAAGTTGCATCGGCCCATACTTTTGGGGGGTACGAACGCCGAACGCAAGCCATGATATAGTTCACCGGGCCGTTAAATCGGCATCCAAAGTCAAGACAGGCTTCGCGCCTATTCCCTCTCTGCCGGGCTCTTTGCCGCGCAGCCAGTGGTTCCTTCCTCTAATCGCCGCTATAGGCCAGAGGGAGCAAACCGCGAATCAGCAACCCACCACGCCAGCCCGTAGCGCCGAGCGCTATGACCGCGCTGCCTGACAGCATCCCCAGAGGCGCACGCCCCGCCGGCGCTTCATGATGGCAAGCCGGTCACGGCTATGGTTCGGCAAGTTCATGACTCGCCGAGCCTGCTCCTTTGTTGACCGCCTCTCCGAGGCACAAGGGAGAAAACCATGAACGTAGAACTGACAGCTCAGAAATGGGCCGCGGCAACGCAAATCATCGCCTCCAATGCCATCGAGTTCATGGCCAGACGAGAGGGGCTCACGATCGACCAGGTCCAGCAACTGATCGATAGCCGGCACGAGGGCGCGATCCGTCAATTCAAGCAGTTGATCAAGCTTGGCGTCGACGAAGCCTGCCGGCTGCACGACGCCGGGCAGATCTGCCTGATCGCGGCCTAACGCCACGAAATCAATAAAAGTAGTCCCCATCAGTGCATGCCTTCGGGCATGCGACTGGCTGGTTTGGCATGCCACTCTCATCCGATCCTAATCCGATGAGCGCTAGTGCTCTTTTCCCTTTCAACCGCCCATAAGGCACAAAGGAGAAAATCATGACCAGCAATTTCTCGCAGCAACAGCAGTCGGAAGTGCGTGCGATGGGCGGCGACAAGTTTGGTGTTTTCAAGATCCACGGTGGAGCTGCAGTGGACTGCGTCGCCGAATACTCCGGTCCGTGCAGCTATGAGCACGCCTGCCGGGAAGCCGTCCGTCTTGGCGCTCCGTGGTCCAGCAATGTCCCGGGTAAGTTGCCGCAGGCGCAATCGAACCTGGCCGAGCTTCCCTTCATGGCAGTCGTCGATGGCAACGTCGTGATCTACCATGGTAGTACCGTCGATCGGCTCGATGACTCCTGGACTGGTGTGTGCTGCGATGCATACGGCGTAAAGAGCTTCTGGCATATCGGCCGCGACCATCGGGGTGAGCGTACGTTCGACAAGCTCATGTCGGCCAACTACCTCCAGGCAGTTCAGGAGGCAAGGGATCTGCTGACAGCCAGGCGCGCATTCGAAACCTACTCGGGTGCGCAATCGCTTGTTCGCGTTGATTCGGATCGCTACGCGAGCATCGGTGATGCCCAAGATGCGCTGACCAAAGCTAGTCTTACTGTGTCATAAATGTGCCATACTATAAACTTCTTGGCACAGTTCATGAAGAGCGATGAGCGCGAGCGAGCGATTTGAGCAATACATGGAACATTTAGCGGCGGGACTGGGGCATGCGGACCGCCATGCTGGGCTCAAGGGCTACTGCACAGGTCTGATGCTGCCGCTATCGCGTAAGAGTGTGGAGCCGATGGCAGCTGGAGTCGATCCGCTGCACGCTAGCGCCCGGCACCAGGCACTGCACCACTTTGTCGCCAAGGCCGACTGGTCCGATGAGGAGATGCTGCGCCGGGTCAGTCAGTGGGTAGTGCCCAAGATGGATCTCTCGACCGGTGGCTTCTGGATCATTGACGACACAGGCTTCCCAAAGAAGGGCAAACATTCGGTTGGGGTCGCGCGTCAGTATTGTGGGGTGCTGGGTAAGCAGGACAACTGCCAAGTTGCGGTCAGTGTGTCTCTGGCCTGTGAGCAGGCGAGTGTGCCTGTAGCCTACCAGCTCTATCTACCGCGGGAATGGGCGGAAGATACTGAGCGGCGTGAGAAGGCTGGAATTCCCGACGAGGTGAGGTTCACAACGAAGACCGAGATTGCTCTGCAACAGCTCGAATCGCTGTTGGCCGCCGGCGCGCCAAAGTATTGCGTGTTGGCGGATGCCGGCTACGGGGTGGACAACGCATTTCGCCAGCGTCTGAGTGATCTGGGCATGCGGTATGTGGTGGGTATCACGTCGGCGGTCGTGGTCTGGCCACCGGGGGTGGAGCCGTTGCCGCCGAAGCCATATAGCGGCATCGGCCGCCCGCCGGTGATGCCGCGGCGCACTCGCAATCGACAGCCGATAAGCGTCAAGGAACTGGCGCATTCCCTGCCGCCTACCGCATTCCAGACGATTAGCTGGCGCGAAGGCTCAAACGAAACGCTCAGTGGGCGCTTTGCCGCCGTACGTGTGCGTCACGCAGGCGGTAATAGTGGCAAGGCGCGTCTGCGCCCCGAGCAGTGGCTGCTAATCGAGTGGCCCACTGGGGACACTGACCCATTGAAGTACTTCCTATCCACCCTCCCGGCCGATATTGCGCTGGATGAATTGGTCGCCCAGGCGCACATGCGTTGGCGCATCGAGCGCGACTACCAGGACTTGAAGCAGGAGTTGGGTCTCGGCCATTACGAAGGCCGAGGGTGGCGGGGCTTTCACCACCATGCCGCGCTGAGCATAGCCGCCTATGGATTCCTGGTCTCTGAACGTATTACCACCGGCGATTTAGTCGGCGCCAAAAAAAACTTCATTGCACGCCAAACGCCTGCGCTTTCCGCAGATTACATCCCGCGGGGCAGCCCAGCGCGCCCAGCGACACGTGGCTGATTCAATCACCACGATCCGCCACCAACTCAGCATTCTCTTGATTGGTAGACTCGCCATGTGTCCGTGCTGTCGGAGGCCAAACAAACGACTTCTCTTGTGACACAGTAAGACTAGGGAATCGCTGAACAAAGCGTCAGCGCGCAGCGTTGCCAGTGTGATGCCGATTTTTTTTGTCAACCAACAGCAGATTTGACGGCTTGCCAGTTGGAAATTTTCATTTTTTGGGGCTTTTGCCCCGGGTTTCACGCCTTATGCCGCCTTGCAGACGGAATTGTCCATTGATTGCAGCAACGCTTTCTTTGCAATCACCAGATTGGCCAGCGCAAACAAGGTGTCGCACTGCGCACCGTTTTTGGCCAATCCCCTGTAGCGAGCCTTCTTGTGCTTGAACAGATTCTTCACCACATGAAACGGATGTTCAACCCGGGCACGAATTTGCGCCTTGACCTTCTCCAAGGCCTGCGTCAATTGCTTCAGCGGCCCTTCGGTCATGCCCTTGAGCCTGGAGCGCTTCATAGCCACCGACCACCGAACATCCGCCTTGATGGCGCCCTCTGCTTGCGCCTTCAAGATCTCGTCGCGCCTGTGCACGCCGGTGTAGCCCGCATCAAGAATGACGTCATCCTCTTGCCCATGCAGCACCTCATGGGTGTGCGCCACGTCAGACTCGTTGGCCGCGGTGTAGTGAGTGCTGTGCACCAAGCCCGATTCAGCATCGGCACCCACATGCGCCTTCATGCCGTGGTACCACTGATTGCGCTTCTTCGTTTGATGCATTTCAGGGTCACGCGCCTTGTCTCGGTTCTTTGTCGAAGTCGGCGCATTGATGATGGTGGCGTCCACCATCGTGCCCTCGCGCATCATCAGGCCTCGCTCGCGCAGGTGGGCGTTGATCTGCTCAAACAGCACGGCGGTAAGCTTGTGCTTCTCGAGCAGGCGGCGAAACTTGAGCACCGTGGTGGCGTCCGGCGCTTCCTCATGTCCCAAGTCAACACCGACAAAATTGCGGATGGCCGCGCTGTCGCTGACGGCATCTTCAAGGGCCTCGTCGGACAAGCCATACCACTGCTGCACAAAGTACAGCCGCAGCATGCGTTCCAGGCCAATGGGCGGGCGCCCTCGTTTGCCCTTGGGGTAGTACGGCTCCAGTGCCTCCAGCAATCGAGCCCAGGGCACCACCTGCTCCATCTCACCCAGAAATTTCTCGCGCCGCGTAACGCGCTTCTTTCCCAGATACTCGGCACTAGCAAAACTGATTTGTTGCATCGGCGTAGCTCGCTGGTCGTCCTTAGTCTATCAACGCTTCACAGCTGCTCAACGTCGACACTCTCGTCGATTAAATCAGCCTTTCCCTAGCGCGCTTGCTGGCTACGTGTTCGGCTTTGTCGACGAGGTGCGCTGCTGCACAGTGACGTTCCACGACGAAAGCTGTGGCATGACGGGGCTCGACGGTTCGCGTGTATTTGGCTTTGCACGTGAATCCGCGCCGGCATTCGCCGCGTAATCATCAATCCTGCAAACTTGCCGCCGCTCCATCCCTTTGAGGATGGACGGCGGCCCCTCGTTGTTCGGCCGGGCGTGTCGTCCCGCCGAGCTAAAGCTCCCCCTCATTTTTAACCGCCCAATGGGGCAGAATTGGAGGGAACTATGAATTGCAACAAGGCCAATACGTCGCAGTGGATGTCATGCCGGGTCGTTTTCAGTGCAACCAGAGACGGCCGCCGCGTGGACAACATCGAGATTACCGGCTGTTTGGCGGTCTTCGATCGGAGCAAGGATCTCGGCGAGCAGGCCGGCTCCGCGGTGGCTGACTGGCTGAGCCGCCAGGAACGGGTCCACGGGTATCGCTATCAAGATGCCCAAATCACGTACCTGGAGGTGACGACGTCGGATGGTCGGTTTCTTGACGCAACGAAACTCGGCTGGGCCGTGCTTAAGGAGCGGCAAGTTGCGCCACCGCCGGCGCGGGAGCGCTCTGAGCTCGAGAGCGGTCTTGTCCAGGCGATCGAAGCATCAGGATTCTCCGTGTCTGGCCCAACTGATTCGCGGGCTGCAGAGCATGGAGAGCCGGCGTGGGTGTGCAATGCACGCGGGGCCCTTGCGCTGTCTGCAGCAGGGCGGCTGTTGTGCAGCGGCGGCAACATCAAAGATCAATCCGTACCGGTATGCGCGAAGTACGTCGTAGTAGACGAGCATACGCTGGGGTATCGCATCGAAGAGACTCCGAGGTTCATTGGGGTGCTCGCGGGCAGCGTGCTCCGGGGTGGCCATAACCCGATCGACGGGCCCGCGGTCATTATCCCGGGTCTTACACGCCTTCGTGCGGCTACCGAGATTGACTTCGAGTTCTTCCGTGTTGTCCTACCGCCCGATTTTGTGTGGGCGGACGGAGGCTGCGAACGGGATCGCTGGGATGCAGGGCAGCACGTCCTGGATTGCTACGTGTGGCCAGCCGACCTCGCAATCATCGGCAGGCGCGGTTGGACATTGAAGACGCGCCAGCATTTGCACTGTTTCGTCGACGCCTCCTATCCGAACGCGCAGGAAATCTCCCGCCACTCCGGCCGCGTCAAACTCGACTTCCACGTGGAGTTCGACAAGGGCGGGATTGTGACCAAGGCCTACGCGGTCGATAAAGACGGAGAGGCCGTCGGCTATCGTGGCGACGTCGCGGCATCTACCGGCATCGCTACGGCACCGTAATCTCGACCCGGAACCCGCCCGTCACGCGTACCCGTTGGGGTACGCTGGCGGGCTTCTTTCTTTCGCGTCTCGAACCCCCGAAGACACCGGAAGCAGAAGCGTATCGTTGGAGGAAAGTTGGGGTCTATTGTGGAGCCGACTGCTGCTCAATATGCTGTCCGACGTTTGCGTGACCGGCTATGCAAATGCCGCGAGCGTTCCATTAATTTGCGGGCCAATACCAAGGCACCAATGAATCGGGGTAGTGGATGTCCAGAGTTCTAAGCGTCGCCAACAAGCTGCTGTCCATTCGCGGCGGTATCGATATCACGGACGGTGATGGAAACCTGGCATATCGCGGAAAAGGGCAATTTGCCGCCTTCTCGCCCACGTGGCGAGTCTATCGTGGAGACAACCAGGTCGGGACGATCCGGCGCCGGATCTTCGCGCTGGTACCGACGTGGGATATCGCGGGAGAACTCGGTGGGTTTATGATCAAACGCAAGTGGTTCTCTTTCACGCGCAAGTACTACGCGGTGGGTGGACCGGCGGACGGCGCCACGGTGACTGGAAATCTGTGGGATTTGAAGTTTCAAGTCGCACGCGCGGGCCAGACCCTGGCCAAGGCGAGAGGGCGCTTGCTGACGATGCGCGATCGACACGATGTTGAAGTGTTTCACCAGCCAGAGTTGTTCGTGGTGTTCGCAGTCTTGGTTCTTCAAATGGATCGCCGTGACGAGCGAAGCAAGTCGTTACACGAGGACTAATTCTGTCGCTTCGATTTGACGGACGTTTTGCACGTGAGGTAGCATTCCCCGAGCCATTCGGTTGGCATTGTTCACACACTCTCTCACTTTACTGAGACGATGGCCCGCCCTGGTCGTGGTTTTGTCCGGTAGCAACTGTTCGATGGTGGCCGTTCGGCCAGCCGTTTTCCGGCTCTCCGAGCGAAAGCTCTCCCTTTATCCACCGCCTGTACGGCACAAAGGGAACGCACCATGAATCGTAAACTCATCCGCAAGTCGTCTGCCTCTCTTCGTGAGAGTTTCGTCCGTTACGTCAAGGAAAACTGGGAAATTATTGCCATTGGTGCTGTAGCAGGCGTGGTTGCTCCCATGATCGCGACTGCAGCAAAGTTCCCGGGCTGGTAATTCGGCGCAGTAAGCCAATAGAGACAAGCCCACCTCCTACCTGAAAGGGTAGTTGGTGGGTGATTTCTTGCTCGTAATGTTCCAGACTGAAACTTACAACATTGGCATTCGTTTTCTCACGCTCCGCCGGCTTCTGCTCCGCAGAGCGCGTTGCTCCCTCCATTATCAACCGTCCGTAAAAGGGCAAAAGATGGAGTGTCCAATGAACCGCAATCATGGCCAGCAAGTCGACTCAATCGTTAGGCGAAACAAGGTTACCGCTAGCTGGGTGTTGCGGGAGGCGGAAAGTAAGCGCGTCATATGCGAGACATTCGACAAGCGCGTAGTCGAAAAGCTGAACACAGCAAAATATCAGGCCGTGCCGATTCTCGACTATCTGCTTGAGTTCAACGCAACTGCACGCAACCAGCAGTGAAGTCCGGCCCACCTGCAACCCCAACGGGGTAGCAGGTGATGGCCGCCGCCGGTACCTCGCCGTGGCGTCGGCGGTGCCGACCTTTCGCAATTCCTGGTATAGTCCATACGGCCGTTAGATCGGCATCTCTTGCACGCGTCCACCGTCGCAGTCCCATTTTCCGCGCAGTCTCTTTGAATCACCCCGGGAATCGAGGAGGCTGTTTTGGCCCGAGAAGACGCTCGGTTAGCGTATCGAAATTGCAATTCATGAATATCTCCTCAATGCCCGGACGGGCTGAACAATCGAGGAGCTGGAGGAGCTCTGCGCAGTCGTGAGCGACTGGGGAGAGCGCAGCCATGCGGCCAGCGGAACGTGGCCGATTAGCTAGAGCAGGGCAGGGAAGGAGTTGCGCTGGGCCACAACGTCGGCCAATGTACTTTCACTCGCGCGCGAAGCTGCGCGGTTGAGATGATGCCGAACGAACGGCAAGCCCATGATAACCGCACGGTAAAACCGGCGCAACGCTCAGCCCGAAGCATCGGTGGCCCAGTCGAGCGCTGCCGGCGCGGCTCGATGACCAACTTGTCGATTTTGGCTGTTTCGCAGTATCATTCGTCCGCGCCGTTCGTTCGGCACTACATCAAAGGCTGCTCCTGTACGCGTCCAAGACGTCCTCCCGCAGGGTTCCGGCAGACTTAATCACTACACGAATCCCGATCAATACATAGCCGCTGCGAAGCACCTGCAGGCAGCATAGCTATTGGATCTGCGCACAATCGACGTTGCTGACTTCCCGTCAAGGCGGTTGCCTTCACGGGGCGCTAGGCCCCAGTCGTAGCCCAAAGAGGCTCGAAGACCACGGAGAACAATGTGTGCCATTCCAATTCTAAGTGCTTGTGGGTTGTTGCAGTACCGGCTGAGGCGGCCGTCAAGCCCAACTGCCTCATCTTCTTCCAGGATTCGGCGCCGACCAGCGCCCAAGTGTTCGAGCGCACCGGCGGCACAGTCGATCTGCCTGATGGTGCTGTTCAGGCACTGAACCTGACAACTGCTATTGGCTGCGATGCGGCCAGCCTGGTGAGCTTGGACGCGTGGGGGCGCGAAGTCCTGGCCGAAGGCCTGCCACTGCGGCCGCTGATCGAAGTGCCGGCGAATGCGTTCTCCGTTGTGCCCAGTAAGCGAGTGCACTACGGCACCAAAGAGCAGTACTTCGACGACGGCGGTTGCCTGCAGGGCGAGATCCATTACGGTCATGATGGGCGGCCGAATCGTTGGCTGCTCGACCGGCACTTGGCTTGCTGAGCCTGGCCCCTAACGTCTGAAGCACCAATGAGAAAGGCCCGCCTGCTCCGGATCGGAGCGGCGGGCCTTGTCACGTCAGAACTACAGCAGACTCTGCTGTGGATTCATCACGCGCGCGTACGCACGAGGGAACCGCGTTTCCATTTCCGAGTAGTCGGCCAGCGCATCTTTCGACGGCAGAGGGCGCAGCCATTCGTCGGGAAGCCCGTCCTCCTCGTTGCAGTACAGCGCGTTATTTACAGCCCCACGATGTGCCTGGCGTAGGCCTGGAGTACCGAGTGCATCGACGAAGCAGATACTCCTCCCGCAGTAAAACACTTCCGCAGTGCGGCCGTGGTTGGCGAGGGGGTTGATCGTAGCGGAAGCCGAGAATTGGCTAAAGCTCGCGAGCTCAGCGCCGGCGTCCGGGGAGTTGTGGCCGCTATTCATGAGTTCTCCTTTGGTGCCTTATAGGCGATTGAAAAGGAGTGGAGCGTGCGCACTGCGAGCCTTGGTGGCCAGCAGAACGGGAGCTGGTAATCCACCCGGGCGAGCCGGGCGGACATTGTTGCGACTACTGCGGCATGGCAGGCTGAGGGGCGAACCGAGCGTACTGCGCCAGGGTCGTCTGGGCGAGTGCAGCAGCCCGCCCCCGGCTCACGAACGGCACAACGAGCCCAAGGGACAACTCAACCAGCTTTTTCCGATCCTCAAGTTTCAGACAATACAACTTGCCGCCGAGACTCTCCAGTTGAGGGAGCACGCTCATCGACTTGATCAACTCGTTCTCGGCCAGGACCAGCGCATGCTTAGCCTTGAGGTGAGGGCAAACGTCCTGCTCCTCGCCTTCTATCGTCAACTGCGCAGCGTCTCTAGCTTTTCGACATTCGGCAAAGTACACCACCGAATCCTCGTCGCTTATGCGATAAGACTGGTTCGGGTCAAGGATGATGACTTCTTCGCCCCGCTCGCTAAGGCGCACAGCCTTGAAGCGATGCCTGCTGAGAATCTCCTGCTGGTACTTGGTCACAATAGGTTCGATTTCCTGCTCGCACAGGCGAGCAGCCAGGAACGCTTCAACAGCTGCGACCATCCTGTCGGTCGGCGTAAAGGTGAATTTCGGCTTCATAGGGTCCTCCTTGTGCCACGAAGTGGCGTTGATAAAGGAGCGGGCCCGGGACCCTGTTGAGCGATGCTCAGCGGGATCTGTTGACGTTTCGATGCCGTGGAGGATGGGGGCGCACCTTGCGGAGCGCCCCTGTTACTCAAACTTCAACGCGGTGATGCTTCGTTTGATCCGAGCGCCGGTCGCTCTGCGACGGGACTCACGCTACCACTGGTCATGACGGTGATCATGGCCATAGGAGGTGTCCTCGTGCTCACGGATGCAGTTACAAGGAAGGTAGGTGCGGCACAGTGCGCAAACAGGCGCCTTCGATTCTTCATCCGAGCGGGATGATGCGGTTCCTGCGCGAACTCCAACGATCAGAACGAGGACGATCGCGATTGCAAAGAATACGGTCATGGTTTTCTCCTGATGCCTGAAAGGCGACAACAAAGGGAGAAATGGCATTTTCTGCCATGCCAGACCAATGTGGTCTGGCATGGAGCGGAGGCGGCGCACCGTAAGGTGGCCGCTTCCGAAAAGTTGATTACGCTGCTGCAGCGAGAGCTTGCTGTGGCCAAGGCTGATGTCGCGTCGGGTCAATTACGAAGTACCCTACGTTGTCGGGACGTTTCAGCGCCTCGCCGTACTCGTTCTCGTCCACGAGCCAGTAGGTTTCGGGGGCGGTCAAAGCCCCGTTTGGCGGACGCCCGCCCGTCATCGCGACTACGCCAATCTTCCCGTGCGGCACGCATTTGTGCCAGCTCCCGAAGGCCCCCGTGACAACCTGGTCGTTCCGGTGCGTATGGAAAAACGCCTCGCGACGGCGCGTGAAGCTCGTTTCCGGCGTCAGCTTCTCGCCAGCCCACACTTCCCAGATCTCTGGCATCCAGTCCTTCAGCAGCCTTTGTGCCGGCTCGTGGTTCTGGCTGTCGAAATGTTGGGGGAACGCGAGCACGACGATCGCCCATTCCTGGTCTTCTTCGAACCAGGCGCCACCGTTACTGTCCAGGTTCTGCGTGGGACGCAGGCCCCGAGGCATGGACGCAACCCGTGCCGGGCTGAGCCAATAGCCACCGTGGCTAGAGGTCGTAAAGCGCACGATACCTTCGGCGACGATACGGAGTGTCTGCGGTGTCCCCAAGGGGTATGTTGCGGGTGGATGGTGTCGTTCATGGTCCTCTCTTGTGCCGAATCGGCCGTTGGAAAAGAGGAGGGCAGGGGCCCTGAAGAGGCGTGCTTGTCGGGGCCAGGTAGGTGCCTTTGGACGACGCTCAGCCCCAAAGGGGTGGGCATCGTCCAAAGCTACTTTTGAAGCTTGCGAGTTATGCCGCCACAGCGGCGCCGAGCTCGAAAATCATGGTTTCGGCCTTGGCGTACCCGTAAAGGACGATGGCTGCGCCAACGATCGTTGAGCGACTTGCGTTCGAGATATTGTCCTCGACCCACGATTCCGCGGTCACTAGCGCCTGATCCTGCTCGTCGCGAGAATCGCCGGCCATGTTGGCTGCCTGACCGCCAAGATATGCCTTCAGGTCATCCACGATGGTCCACCACAGATCATCGTCAAACTGCGTCGCACTGGCCCCGCTCTCAATACGTGCGACCAACGTGCTGATGGCCGTGGTCGCGAGGACCTGGTTCAGCTTCGCTTCGAACACCTGCACGGGGATCAGCTGGGCGCTGAACATGGCTTCGTGCCGTGTGCCGACGACGCCAAAGACTTGAAGATTGCCGGTCATGGTGCTCTCCTTATTGCCACGGTGTGGCGATTGAAAGAGGAGAGAGCGCTTGCAACTGGTAGGCCCAACTGAGGGGATTGCAGTGCCTCGCGGTGGTCGACGCTCAACTGAATCAGGGATTCAATTGAATGTGAGTGCGGGAGAGGGCGTGATGCGTGCGTAAAGTGCCGAGTGAACGGCTGCCTCGATTCTATGCGACAGCGACCTGCCGGTGCAAGCGCCGCGGCCATCCCTGTTCCGACAGAGCACGGACGCCATGGAGATTTCCTACGCCGCCGCGCGTTCCTCGAGAATCGAAAGCATACGTTGAGCTGCTTCGCGTTCGGCGACGCGGCGATTTGGTCCAATACCAGTCGTTCGCAAGCGGAAGGACGGAATGACACACTCGCTCTGATAGCGACGCGGCTGTTCGTTATCGAGCACTGCCACGATGCGGTATGCGGGAACCGGTATGTGCTGCGCCTGCAGGAGCTCTTGCAGGCGCGACTTGGGATCCTTGCCGAAGTGGCGAATGTCAATTGTATCGAGGATCGGCGTGTAGATTCGACGGACTAGGCGCTCAGCCGGCGGAAAGCCGCCATCGAGAAATACGCCACCCAACAGAGCCTCAAACGCATCCGCAAGGATAGAGGGGCGATCGAGGCCGCCGGCGCTGATTTCGGCATCCCCTAGCTTTAGCCAGGAGCGAAGATTTAGCGCCACGGCGATTTCGTGTAGCGTCGACTCGCGTACCAGGTTGGACCGGATTCGAGAGAGCCAGCCTTCGGCCAAACGCGGAAATCGTTCGTAGAGGAGGGCGGCGACCGAGCCACTGAGAATTGAATCGCCCAGAAATTCAAGGCGCTCGTTGTGGCTCTCGGAGTACGATTGATGAGTCAGCGCTAGCTCGAAAAGCGAGCGATTGCTGAACGTGTAGTCCAGAAGCTGTTCGAGCGCGGTGCGGTTCATTCGGCGAGTATAAGGTCCGGTGGAAGCCGCTACAGGGCGAATGCCGGGCAACGTAACTAAGGCATTCGACCGCAAAGGCGACGGTAACTCATGCTTTCAGCTGACGAGCTTGCTGGCCAACGAACCGAGCCAGCTCTCCCGCGTGCCGACAGACGAGCGGATAATCCCTGACACTGTTTCTGGCCAGAAGGCCGCATCCTTGACTTGCGCGCTGTTCCAGTGCGCAGGCGCTGCGTGGCCAGTGGCTTCGGGCACCGGCCAACAAAGGGTGACTGCGTCGATGTGCATGCCTAGTTCCTTGGCAGCGTAGTGACCTACGGTCGTCAAGGCGTCGGGCATAATCGTCAGTACGTGTGCGAAGCCGGCGAGGCTATTGGCGACATGCCAGGCTTCGGGGGATGTCTGGGGATCCAGAAGTAGCACGGGGAGGCGGCGGCCAGGTGCTGCCAGCAGCTCCATAAGCGGGCCCACGTCATAGATCGTCACCGTGCGTGGTTTCGTTTGCACCTGTGTCCGATCATCAAGGCAGGCACAGTTGTTCAGGATGCTTGCAACGACTGCCGAGCGCTGCGCCGATGCGATCATGTTGCGGCCAAAGGCTGCGCTCAGGCGCACGCCAATGACGTCGGCGATGCCATCGTCCGCCACGAAGATCTCATGCCTCCAAATCCGACCTTTGACCTTCGGATCGATGCCATCACGACGCATGAGCCACATGCCTGTATCAATGCCCTGGAGGACGGACACCGTGCCGCGCGTCGACTTGGTAGTAAAAGGAGCTCCAATAGCCGCTGCCGGGGGGAGCATGCCCCAGTTGAACGACCCATCTGATCGGCGGGGTAAGGTCCATCGTAGTGCGATCTCGCGGGCGAGCGCCCGGCTGTCGACGCCGTGGTTACGGCTACGAAGGCGAATCTGATGTAGTGGGTAGAACTGTTCGACGTCGCCCAAAGCTGACTCCTCTTCAAGGAAGGGGACCGGCAATCAGGCCGGCTAAAGTCAGGCTACGGGCCGTTTAAAGAATGCAAGCGCGGTGGGGTGCAAGCGCTGTTTCGGAGCTTTGAACGACAAACGGCCGCCTTGTGATGGGCGACCGCGGCATGGACGGATGTGTGGGATCAGCGCGGATCAGCGTAGCGGCGATCGAGCGGCCCGTTGTCGCCAAAGTCACTGGTGCGTTCCGAGCGTTTAGTATCAGACGCTCGTCCCTGGCTATCCAAGCACGAATCGCCATCAGCACACTTCAGCTTGGTCAGGAAACGCGCTGAGCGATTCGAATGTCTGGCCAGTGTGGTGGGTCGCAGGAACGAGGAGTGCATTCCGTGCCGAAGTAAGTCTCCAACGGCGTCGCGGAAGAGGCTGCTACCGTCAGTACATCAGCAGGAAGAATGGGAACGAGATACGCACAGTAAGGACTCCGTAAGAAGGATGGTCATGTCCGTAGGCAATCCGTCGGCGAGGGAAAGCAAGTCAATCGGGACCATCGGCCCCTGTAGGAAATGAATGCTGATCCGCCGCTCCTTTTGTCCATCCTCTGCCGTGCCTCGATGGCACTATGTTCGCAGGTTCGGATTCTTCCCCCTTAATCGGATCCAGCCGGTTTGTTGTTCTCGTGGTCTTACGTTTCACTCCCGCCATGCGTCCCATCCGAGACGCATGGTTTTTTTTGCCGCGTCAGGCATGGCGCGTGAGAGCCTCGTAGGCTACTGTTTTTCAAACACAAACGCATTCACGAGTCGCAGCATTCGCTCGAACACATAATGCGGAGAATGTGGTGGGCGCACGGCGGGGAGCTTTCGCACAGAAGCGCTACCATCGCGCGACGACCGCGAGGCGCCACCTGAAACACCATGGAGTCGCACATGAAGCGAGTACGCATGATCCATAGCGCCATCTTCATCGGAGCGCTGGTCAGCGGCAGCGCGGCGTTCGCTCAAACACTTCCATCTGCGTCGCCCGGCGCACCGTGCAAAACGCCAGGCATGGCAGCGACCTACGGTGACAACGGCATGCTGCTTTGCAGCGCTTCGCTGACTTGGAAGGCAGCACTTCCAGCTTCGACAACCTCTAACGACGGGGGCCCGGTGTCGACCGTGAGTCAGCGCATGGGTCGCGCAATGGCAACAGTCGTCGACGGGGCCGCCCAGTTCATTCGGGAGATGCTTTCCCCTGCCTCCGATTGATTCGCACCTCGTTGGTCCACAAAGACTAGAGACCCTGTATGAAGGAACGTGTCACCAGAGTGTCACAGATAGGTGGACGTAGAGCACCGGCCTACGAGACGGCGCTAGTTGAACTCGGCGTGTACTTTCACGGGAGCCGTGGCAAGCTGCGCCTCGTCGGCTTCATCTGCCAGGTGCTTGTCGCCTCGGCGATAGTGTTCACTCTGATCTCATTGGTCGAGATGGGCAGTCTTCTACTGCATGCAATCCTCGTCGTCGCGCAGGCACCGTTGTTAGTTGGCGACAATGCAAACGTCATTTTTGCGAACCTGTCTGCCCGAGACTTCATCATCGATGCGTCCGACGCGTTTGTGCGCGACTCCCCTTTCATCGCTGTCGCATCGGTCATCCTGACGATCACTGCTGAGATCTACTGGACGAGACGCAGGGCAAGCCGGCTGATGCCGCCTTCTCGAATACTTGAGCCCAACTAAGTGGGGGGTGCAGAAAAGGGGAGGTTGGGTCTATCGTTAACCCCTACGTCCAACTCCACTACTGCTTGCTAGCTAGATTGAACCTGCGGAAAGATTGCTCTGACACCTCGATACAAAAGTTACTTTAGCGTCAGCCAGAAGATGCCGCGCGCATTGCTTGTTGCGGCATAGAGATCCATTTCGTGACGAAGCCATTCCGCGTGATGGCTTACAGTTGCGATCGAAAACAGGCGACCTTGCTCCCCAAGGTGGTGCATGATCGTGCGCCAGGCGTTCGGATCAAAGCTTCGAGGGCCAATGAACTTCAGTGGCTTCTCCCCCTGCAGATCTTCGTACGACGGCGAGAAGGTCTTCTTCACGAGTTCAGCGTTCGAGTCCGGCCCCAAAGTTTTCCCAGCGACGAGCGCGAGCACAGTAGTGGCGCCGGAATCGGCTGCGCCGGTAACTACCACGACTCGCCCCATCTTCATTGCTCTGCGCGCAACCAGTCCCCAAAAGATCAGGCTGGGCCAGGACAATGCGGTGAAGCGGTTCTTGTTGTGACCGTACCCTGTGCGAGAAACGTCATTCTTTCGCAGCGGCAAGTTGTTCCAGTTGGGCATGATGCTAGTAGTGGTGGCTTTGAAGCGCTGCTCCGACGAGGCCATGCGTCACCGATTTATACGCCACGTACAGCACGATGGTTGCGATGATCGCGCGGACTAAGCGGAAGCGAAAGCGGCGGCGCCCGCCGTAGTAGTGGTGATGATGGACGGTCTTGTGGATCGGAGTTTTTCGTCGCATGCAGCCTCGAATGCCCACTACTGGAAGCTAAATGATAGCGATCGAGAATGATCGCAATCGGTGGGATTGATGGATGAAATACTCTCTAATCAATCAAGATATATCTCGAGGAGTATGCCTAGCTTTAGGATTACAATGCATTGCGAAAGATGGCCAATTTCTGTCTCGTATTTCATTCGCAATCATTGAGCAATTGCTAAAATTTTCCGGCGCACCAAAGCTCATCACGCAGGCGTTGAGCCAGATCTCCTAACCGGGGAGGGGATCGCAGGATGGGTGAGGGGCGCTGGATGTTGGCGCGATTCCAGGTTCACTGGGGCCCGCTAGCTACGCCGAGTTCGGCAAGCCACGTATGGCGATGAATTGGGAAGTGGAGTAACTGTAGGACCACGAAGAGCAAAAAGAAATGGAAGACCGCGTTTCAGATTTGAGTAAGGCCCAACTCTATGACCTGTTTGCGGACAGGATTCGTGGACTGGTGAAGCGGGTTTGCGGATGGAAATGTCAGGTCCTCGACGACCGCATGCAGTCAGCGTGGATCGAACTGATTCAGTATTCTCGGGACAACCAGGGGTTGACTGTGGAAGCTTTCATCCCCAGGGCTATGACCCGCATCCGCAGCGCCCTCATCGATGAGATGCGCGCCGAAGATCCTCTCTCGCGCTCGCAACGGGTCATGGCAAAGAAGCTGAGGGCTGCGGGACACAGCCTGTCACAGCGGAACGGCAAGAGAGCGACAGTAAAGGAACTTGCGCAAGAGCTAGGGCTGGAAGTCGGCGACGTGCACGACATGATTTACCGCCTCCACACCGACGTCGTTCTCTACACCAGCGAGCAGATTGAGGAAGCCCAGATTGAGAGCTTCACGGACGGCGTGCTGGACTCCGTCATCCTCGAACAGAGCATGCAAAAGCTGCTCGATGCCATCGAGACGCTCTCCGAGCGGGACCGAGAAGTCATCCAGCTCCGCTACTACGAAGAGCTGACGAACCGTGAGATTGCAAAGCGCCTGAACATCGTCGAGAGTCGTGCAACGCAACTCCATCAGCGCGGCGTAGAGAAGCTACGCCAGGCCCTCCTTGCCGCTTAAGATCACCCATTGAAATCCTAGCCGCCGGCGTTGCTGCCCGAGGGCATAAACTGGCGGGGGCTAGGACGGGCACCTTGAGCTTGCTGTGTGGCGGCAGTCCGCGGACTAACTTAGGTGTGTGCGGTGTTATGACGCGTAGGTAGGGCGGAGCTAGCGACTGGCCCTGAGCGTGAACGCGGTAGTGGGTGCGCGATCGGTTACGTGGAGTTTATTCCGGCCTAAGCTTTCGCAGGATCGCGCGCCGTCTGAAGCATTGAGTAGATTACTTCTTCTTCGTGTTGGGCGCCGCGTTCACTCGGTCCTTCAGCCCCTTGCCCGGGGTGAATTTCGGCGTGCGGCTTGCCTTGATCACGATCTCCTCACCGGTTTTGGGATTGCGGCCCGTGCGTGCCGCGCGGTCGGCCACGCCGAACGAACCGAAGCCGACCAGCTGAACCGTGTCGCCATTGCCGATCGCGTCCGAGATGGTTTCGAGCACCGCGTCGAGGTGTTCCTGGGCGGCGACTTTGCTGGAACCCGTACGGGTGGCGATCGCGTCTACCAGTTCAGACTTGTTCATAACGTGTACTCCTTTTTTGAACTCCGGCCTGGTGGTGGCCGGGCAACCGTCTTTCGACGGGGTTAGCCTGCTCTGCATCATGGCGGCAGGCGACTAGGGAAGGGGGACGTTAGATTGCCGGCACGCTTGCGCTGGCGTCATGGCCAGATCTCGCGGGTGCTGCATAGCGAGTACTGTCGCATACGCCGCGCCTGCATAGATGGTCTGTGTTGAAGCGATAACGTGCTCGAGCTCGGAGACTGCAACGTCAGGCGCAGAGACGCCGGCTGCGGCCAGTTGGCCCCGAAAGCAGATCTCGCTAATACCTGCGCGCTCCGTCATCCCTGGGTCAAACTTTTGGGTTCTGGCCGTCGCGAGCCACAACTCGCCCGCGGCTCGCGCGTACGTGAGTGCGGCCGCGGCGAGTGGGGTGCCATTCCCGTATTGCCGGATCACGAAATCAAGAACGCGCTGTCGGACCACCTTCTCGTCGTCGCCCTGACTGCCCAGCGCTTTTGACAGAACAGTCTCCTGTTGGGCAAGCGCCGTGGACAGCGCCGCTAGGCTCACGAGGGCAACAGCCGCGATACGGATGAGCTTCATGCGGGAACGCGCCTGGTTTGCTCCGGAGGCATCCAACGGAACGTGCTTGCCGCGTTCAGAATCTCGTCGATATGCGCCGGCTGAGGAGAGAAGGCTTGGCACACGACAGGGTAGGCATCGCCAGCATCCTTGTCTCGCAACCAGAGTTCTGTTTGGATGGTATGGAGCGAGCGCAGGCTAGCGGTTTTTCCGGCGTGGGCCGCGAGGCGCACAGAGGAGCGCTGCATGCATTCGCTGGGCACTGGAGTGTTCGGGTGCGCTGGCAAACGCTCGCCGTCCTGTTCGGCCAGCGCCTGCTTCAGCAGATCCTTCACGCGGTCGGGATCGAGACGCTTTTCGCTCATCATGACCAAGACAACGCGATCGGACTCCGCCTCCCCTCGCTGGCCCACGCACGGCGCGAGTGCGAGGTTGAGCGAAAGCGCCCAAAGAGAGTGCGATTTCTCGAGGGGTGGAAGCTGGAAGGCACCCGTGATCATTGGTACTACCTGGTTCAGATTGTGGATCGATTGGCGCAATATTGCGCCTTTACCTCCACAGTACGGCAGCATTGCTACAAGTTTCACCCCTACGCGTGAAAATAATCGGTTCCGTTCGCGTCGGCTGCCAGATTTGGATGGAAGCCGACCACCGTGAAGGCGTCGTGCGGTACATGTAGTAGCTGCCCAGTGGGCAGGATAGCGGCCACCTCGCCGTTAGATTCGACAAAGCAGGCGTATTGCGCCCCGATGTATGCGATTGGGTAATGCTGAGGCTCAACGAGCAATGCCGCGTCCGGCATGCACGTACGCAACATCCGCACTCTGGAAGGTACCTTTGCGCCGAACGGGTAGGCCGCGGAGCGTGATGTGATGGCGGGGCTGTCGACTGGCTTGATGGGGAACAAGCTGTGAAACTCCGGTTGAATGCGACGATTCGACGAGTACCCGGCCTACAACGGGCAGCCGCGGACCGCCATCAAGATTCTGCCTCGCATTGAGGCAAACGCAAAGGTGGACGGTTGCGCTGACGAGTACCCCGTGCTAATGTGCGCTCCAGCCGTTCGCTCGGCAATCCTTCAACGGTGTAGCCTAAGGGCAATGCACACCACCTGATTACTTTCAGGCCTAAGCAATCCCCCGTACCGCAAATCAGTGATCGTCTGAACCTGTGCCGTGCTTCCGTTGCCGTGGTCGCTGGCCACGCATTTCCGGCCCCTCGCGAGCGCCGTGGCAACGCCGCCCTATGGCTGCTCACGGCTGACCAACAGACCCCCAAGGTTACCTCCAAAGACGCACTCCACTGAGCCGCGAGTTCAGTCGAGTCGATGACGACCTGATCCTTTCTTAGCGCCGTCTCCGGCAGAGAGGATTTAACCTTGAAAAACGACGAAATGGCCACGCAGCTCGATAACGCCATGCGCGGCAAGCAGGTGTGGTCGGTGCGGATGCACCCGATCTACGACGCAATTGCCGAAGTACGCCTCATGGCCAATGGTTTGTATCAAATCTGGCACCATTATGGCGAAGGATCCATTCCCTGGGCGGATGAAACTGCCACTCCCACACCGCAGCTGAATCAGGCCGTTGCGACCGTGAAGGACTATCAACGGGCCTTTACCGAAAAGCAGAGAAAGCACACGGGCGCACGCGTGCCCATGTCGCTCAACTGACCTGGCACTGCAGGAACTAATAGCAGACGTCGCCCTCCGGGACGCGTCTGCTCACGCCACGCCAGCCCATGCCCGCGCATTGGCAGGCGGCCACGACGAACAACGGCAGCTCCGATTTCACAACCGCCGGTACTACGGCAAAAGGAGCTTTTCATGACCAGAAATCTCTCGCCTGCACCCCCGTCGGACCTCCCGGCAACGACTAAGCGAGCCTACATGAGTTGCGCCGATACAGCCAAGCTCGTACGGAAATGCCTGAAAGAAGCCTTCCCTGGGGTCAAATTCAGCGTACGCAGTGACACATACTCCATGGGTGCGAGCATCAATGTGGGGTGGGAAGACGGCCCCTGCGAGGCACAGGTCGATCCACTCGTGGACCGATTCCGTGGCGCCTATTTTGATGGAATGGAGGACTACAAGGGTAATCGGTACGCCATGATGACGACAGAGGCCGGCCTTGAGCAGGTGTCCTTTGGCGCGGATTACATCCACTTGACGCGAAACCACAGCGACCAGGCTCTTGATCGTGCAATCGGTTCGGTTTACCGGCGCTACCAGCAAAACTTCCGCGAGGCTCGAATGGAAATGCCGAGCGTGGCGGATTACCGAAACGGCCGGCTCTTCAACGTGCGCGTGCCGGGTATCCACGGCCAGTTTGGCGGAGATTCCCTGCAGGACTCGATCCGTCGCGCGGCTGGCAACCACACCTTCTTGCTCAAGGTCGCGAAATGCAAGACCGCCGGCGGCATCTTCGTGTCGCATACGGACGGGCGCCCCCATGCGCCTCCCCTGCTGACGGAATAAACACAGCCAACCGCAGCGCACCCCCGATCCCCGGGGTGGCGCTGTGGTACCGCTTAGTGCTGGTCGTATCCGATACTGTGGCCGGCGCCGAAAGCACACAGGTTCGTCATCACCCGCCCGCCACGGCAAGGCTGAGGCCAGGCATCCCGCGGCGTCACGGAAACGCCCTTTAATCCGCTCTCATTCGGGTTTGCATGCCAGCAGCGGTGCCGCACACTGCCTGCACCCCAACCCAATTGGGGTCGACCTTGAGTAAATGGTTCAAAAACTGGAAGGTGCAGGCTATTTCTGCGACCGTTGGCGCGTTGGTTACCGCCGCCGCCATTGCCTGGATGCAGCCGAGCGATGACTACGAGCGTACCGAGACGGGCTACGCGACGGCGCGGCTCCAATCTAGCAGCCCGTCATTGGAAGCAATCGCCGGGCAAAAGGTGGTTGTGGATTACTTCTTCTATCAATGTCCGCACTGTCGTAGCTTTGACCCAATGCTGCAGGCCTGGGCGAAGGGGCAGGCGGAGGGCGTAGCTGTCAAGCGAGTTCCGGTCACCGGCGGCCGCCCGGTTCTGATCCGCCAGGCGGCCCTGTTCTACGCGCTCGACACCTTGGGTGAAATTCCGGCCAGGAATGGGGCCGTGTTTGAGGCCGTCGCGAACAACGCGGACTTCCCCGTGTCGGACACCGACCTTGTCAAATGGGCGGGAAAGGAGCGCATCGACCCACAGCGGCTCTTGGCTGCCTATCACGCGCCCGGGATACGGGCGCGCATCGAGGCTGGCGACCAGGCTTTCCACGATATGGCCCTGACCACCGTCCCGGCAATCAGCGTCCGTGGGCGCTGGATTGTTACCCCAGCCACGGCCGGAAGCATTGAAGCCATGGCCGAAGCCATGACCGCGGCAGTCAAGCAGCCAGACCCCCCGGGCTCCTGATCATTCACGCTGCGATGTCGATCTCGCGATGTAGGCTCGCTGGGTCAATAACTTGCAGACGGAGGCGAACCTGTTGGACGCTCAGCGGGTCCCGTCCCCGGGGATCGAATTGAAAGCGCTGGTGATCCAGCATCCCAAGGGCACAGTCCACCAGGGCGCGGTGAAAGACCGTTTCGATCGGCACGCCGGACTTCTTGGCGAGTAACTTGGCCAGCTCAAGCGCGGGCCGGTTCATTACGACGGGCTCTCGCGCGGCATCGACGCGCAAAAGGCGCGTGAGCTGGGCGATGTCCTTCTGCAGGAACTTATAGCCTAGCGCTGCCGCCACTTCGCCGATGCTCCTTCGGGTAAGTGGCCGCCCGGCGGTCTTCACCCGCATGTTAGACAGAACTTCCTCTGTGATCGCGGTCGTCTCACGATCGACGATATGTACGTACAGACCAATCATTTCCCGATAGGTCATAGGCATTCCAAGCTCATCAACAGCCAGGCGTAGGTTCGCTTTTGTTGGCCTACGCTCGCCAAGTTGGGCCCGAACTTGGGCAAGCGCTTCCGCGCTCGGCGCTATGGGTGTACGCCGCAGGGCGAGCGCGAGCTTGTCCAGGTCGCGGGCACGCAACACCACCCCCATCTCGCGCAGCTTTGCTCGGATCTGACTCTCCGGGAAGCCCACGTTCGGGTCGGTCGGGTCACCGAAACGCTTGAGAAGGAGCGGCACCAGCGCGTCGATATCGACAGGTTCGGATTGGGCGGTAGTGGCTGTGTTCATATCGATCAAGCAGCAAAGGGCGAGAGTCACTTTCACATCGAACCGGCGGGCGCTTGCAGGACAACCTTGGCCGCTTGCTCGACGTCCGATTCGCGAATATCAGTCGTGTACTCGCGGAGGCGGCGGACCGCAGCCGCGTCAATCGTCTTCTGGATTACCGCGTCGGCGTCGGCGATCGAGTGGCCACGTAGATGCCCACACAGGAGTGACTCCACCGAGCCACCGATCACCCAGGCATCTAGACCGCCCAGCTTGGCGTGGATGTATGCGTCCATGTCATGCGCTTCCGGCACGTCGAAGACGATCTTTTCCTCAAACCGCCCACCTCGCACGGCCGCACTATCGATCTGGTCGTAGTGGTTCGTCGCAGCAATGAACAGCAGATCGCGAACGCGGCCACCCGCACCGTCTATAGTGGTCAGGATCTTCTCGGTCAGCATCCCGTAGCCCGAGTGCCGGCGGTCGCGCAGGATACCGTCTGCTTCGTCAAGGAACACAATCGCAGGGCGAATGTCGCATGCCGTCCGGTATAGCTTGTCCCATGAGTCAGGCTTCGCTGCGATCTCCGAGCCTGTAATCTTGAGGAAGGCCCAATCGCCCTGCTTCGCCAGCGCCATCGCGGCTTGTGTCTTGCCCGTGCCCGGCGGCCCGGCGAAGACCAAACCGGTAGGGAGGCGGCTACCCATCTTTTCGAGGGAGTACACGTTCGCCATCTTGAAGGCCATATCCTTGAGCACATTGCGCGACACTTCCGGCATCAGGATCTCGTCGATGCTCTTCACCTTCTCGGGGAGCTTGCCCTTGCGGCCCTGTACCAGGCGCAAGGCTCGCATTCCAATCTCAAAAGTGAGCTTGCCCGCGAACTGGCCGCCACGGCGCATTTCCCCGATCTGCTCGCCGACTGCAGTCAGTCGCGCTGCGCTGTAACCGGCCCAACGTTCGGCCAGCGTTGCGACCACCGCGGGTTCTGCCACGTCGTAACCGGCGGTGCTACCGATCGCACGGCGCAGGATTGCTTCGCGGGCCTCCTGGTCCGGTGCGGGGATTTCAACCTTGAAGTCGAAGCGCTTTTCGCGAACACCGGCGCCGTCGAGGTCGTCCAGATGGTTCGTCGCCGCTACAAGCACGATCTTCGTGCCGCGCAGATTCACGATTTCCGTCAGCATCGTGTTCGTCAGGTCGCGATCCATGTGGTGCGAGCCGCCACCGCTCCGCTCCTTCAGAAACGAGTCGATCTCGTCAATGAAGAAGACCCCGAAGCCCGTCTTTCGCGCCGCTGCGAAGGCAGCCTTGACCTTCTGCACTGACTCATTCACCCACATCGATGCGATGTCGCCGTAAGCGATCGAGAAGAAGGGCACGTTGAGCTCGCCCGCCAGGGCTTCGGCAAACATCGTCTTGCCGTTACCCGGTTCACCGAACAGCAGAATCCCATTACGCGGGTTCGCGCGGGCCGCCATCACGTCCTTGGCGGCGGCGAGCAGGCGGTCCTTCGTTTCGCCCATGCCCACCACATCCGCGAACTTGTATCGCGGCGTGCTCATGCTGTCCGAGAAATCGTAGGTCGGCGTCGGCGGCTGCTGTGGTTGGTTCTGGTTGGCTTGCGGCGCCCGGTGTTGTGCCGGGGCGGCAGCAGCTGGGGCCGGCACTTGGGGCTGAACCGGCTGCACGGCTGTCTGCCGACCGTTCAACCGCGCCCACGAACGCCAGAGAACCGGTCGAATCCGGGGGTGAGCGAATAGGAGAAACGTCCAAACCCCGGCAACCGTCAGCATGAGCGACCAGTTTGCATGAGGCAGGAAAACAACCGTGAAGGCGCCGACCATTGCCAGAGCGTACGCCAGCAAGAATTTCCAGGACATATAGAAGCCAGGGAATGCGATCAATATCGGCACGACCAAGGTCGCGAACGTGAGCTTGTCGATCTCAGTCGCCGTGACATGGCCGCCGCTCTGGATGTGCGAAAAGGCAACAACCCAGACGGACAGGCCGACGAAGCGGACAAGCCAGCCAACAGCAACCAGGGGCAGAAGCGGATTCATAACCATCTCATTCAGCACGGCAGGCCCAATTGCCAGACCGTGTTCACACCTTGATTATCCAGTCATTCAGATAAATGCAAGTGAACGCGAATTCTATCGCTCCGTGAATGGATTTCGGCCGGCCTATTCGAAACTTGAGGGTCTGCTGCGCGACCGGGACGCACGCGAAGGCATGGATGTTTCCACACGCAAGCTCTTGCGGTATGATCCCGACATCCATCTCCGAGATGCCGTCCTCTTTCTCAGCAGCCGCGCTGGCGGCATCAAGTGAAAAGTGGAGGACGAATGGATATTCCGGTTCCAGACACAGGGAATCGCTCATACGAGCGAATCCTGAAAGTCATTCAAGTGAAAGAGATCGTTGGTCCGGGCCAGGTCACGAAGTTTGTGGCTCCCAGGCATCGGTACGGCGATCCAGTCAATGCACCCGGCCGAATCTTCAACGTCGGCCAAATTCAGCAGCGCGACCTCCGTGATCTTCGAGCGCGGTATGGCTTCGAATATCCGGATTTCATCGCGCGTACCATCCTCAACTCTCCACAGTTCGACCACGACGAAGCGCGCGTTTTCCAGTTCCATCGGAAGACTTCGCACTCACGCTTCGTGTACGGTACGGTAATCACCGACAGCAGCTTGAACCTCGTCGACTTTTGTGTCGGCGGTTCTCGCCTCGAGCAACGTCGCATGGTGATGCGGGCTCTGCTCCGCGCATTGTGCACGCAGGGCTCTCTCGCCCACCGCCTGCACTAACGCGTCATTCCTAGCAACTGGCCGAATCAGCCCTTCCGGCCGCCTCTCACCCAGCAAGCAATCAACCAGGCAGCCATCGGAAACGTTGAGCTGCCTTTTCTACTTTCACGGGCGCGAGCCTACGTAACCTTGGAGAACTGCAATGCATCAAATCACCATCAACGAACTCGGTCGCGCTGAAATGGCTTGGGCTGGCGCCAAACCCTGGCACGGGCTTGGCCAACAGGTCCAGCAGGGCGCCTCGATCGACGATTGGCGGAAAGCCGCCGGTCTCGAGTGGTCGATCCTGCGTCGACCGGTTCGCTTTGACAACGCGGAAGAGGGGGCGAGCACACTGCTCAAACTCGACGGTCATGACGTCCTCGTTCGCAGCGACAACATGAAAGGCCTTTCGGTCGTGACGAAAAAGTATCGTGTCGTCCAGCCGGACTCGGTTCTCGGGTTCTTCCGTGACCTGACGGCTAGCGCGGGCTTCCAAATTGAAACAGCCGGCTCCATGCGAGAAGGTCGCACGATCTGGGTTCTCGCGAACACCGGGTTGAAAGAAGACATCGTGCCGGGCGACCACGTTAAGGGCTACCTGCTCCTTGCTACGTCATACGACGGCGCCATCGCAACGACGGCGATGTACACGAGCACACGGGTGGTCTGCAACAACACCCTGCGTCTCGCGTTGAACCAGGATGCAGAGAGCCAGGTGCGTATTCGCCATGACGCAAAGTTCGATCCGGACGCGGTCAAGCGACAGCTCGGCATCCTCGCAGACGAGTCGTGGGGCACGTTTGTCGCTCGGATGAAGTCGTTCTCCGGAACGTCGATGGGCAGTACGGAAGCGGGCATCTTGCTCGCCGGCGTACTGACAAAGCGACAAGCCGACAACGTCTCGGCTGACGTAACCGAATCGCGGGGCTACAAGAAGATCATGGAGCTCTTCAACGGTTCGGGCCGCGGTTCGCAAATGAGCGGTGTGAAGAACACCGCGTGGGGTCTGGTGAACGCAGTCACGCAGTATGTGGACTTCGAACGCCAGGCGCGCAGCAACGAGACGCGCCTTAACAGCGCGTGGTTTGGTCAAGGGGCTCGCCTCAAAGACGAAATCGTCTCGGAGTTGCTCGAACTCGTTTAACCCCTCCTGTTTCTCTCCCCCCGCGTAAGCGGGGGAGGGAGCCTCCTACTGCTCTGCCAGGCCAACGGTCTCGCCGAGCTGACGCTCGACCCTTTTCAACTGCCAAGCTGGCAAAACGAGGAGCGAAGCATGAATCGCAAGAAAGCTGTAAAGGCAAACGTTGGCACGGTCGCAGCGCTTACGGTAGACCTGATCAAGCGCGGCGTCTCAGTCCACAACCTCGCAGATACCTACCCGACCGATGTTCTGCCTCGTGGCAGGGAATCCCTGTGGTTTGTGTCCGCACCAAAAGGTTCGCGACTCAAGTACGAGGTGTTGACCATCCCACTCGCGTACACTCAATACGAAGCATGGGAACTGGCTATCCAGTACCTGGCAGCAAACCATGAGATTTCGGAGGATCTGAAGGCAGGTGTCGTAACCCACCGACGTACGCTCCGAAAGGTGTGGCAGGACATGCGCGCCCATGGTGACTACGCCGTCGAGTGCGACGCCTACGCGTCGGAGCACTATGGCAGTCCGTTCCGTGCGTGGGACCGCGTCGTCTGCTGGCTAGGTGGGGCAGCTACGGGCTTCTTCCAGGATGAATGCGGGATGCCATTCAAGTGGCGGCTCATGGGAAAATCGGCCGCAGACTGGAACGCTTTCGTGTCGGGCAAGCCCGGTCAAAACCTGCCGGCGATTGGCTACGCTGAAATGGCTGCCGAGCGGTAGATATCTGGCAGCCGGCCGTCATTGCCCGCAACCCATTACTGTGAGATCCGCCCGCGGCGTGTCCTCCCTTCCGGGGGGCGCGCTGCGGGCTTTTCTTTTGCTCAAACGGGATTGAGACTAGCGGCGTCGATGCCGCCTTCGCCCGCTATGCAGCAATCAGGCCGAGAGGCTTCTTCGTGGCCAGCCGCCGAACTGGCGCTCAAGGTCAGCGGCCGGCAGGGCAGGGCTGATGAGCCAGCCTTGGATGAGGTGGCAGCCGAGTTTCATGAGCGCCTCCTTCTGCTCCAGCGTCTCGACGCCTTCCGCAATGATGTCCATGCCCAGTTGACGGGTGAGCCCAGCAATTGCCTTGATGATCTCCCGATCGTTCCGGGAGGAGGGCAGCTTCGCGACAAAGTCGCGGTCCATCTTCAGGCCTGAGAACGGTAGGTTCTGTAGGTAGCTGAGGCTGGAGTAGCCCGTCCCGAAGTCGTCGATCATAATCCGCACGCCGCGGTCACGTAGCGCCCGGAAGATCTTGCCAGCGGCGTAGCCGTTCTGGGTAAGGCTGACGCTCTCGGTAACCTCCAGCACAAGCCGATCGGGCGCCAGGCCGGTGACGCTCAGCGCTTCGTCGAGATAGACAAGGAATTCTTGACGACTGATTTGCAGTGGTGAAACATTTACGGACAGATGAGGAATGACCAGCCCGTCTCGTTCCCACGCGACCATCTGCTGGCAACCCTGCATGAGAATCCAGCGACCCAGTGCGTGAATGCAGCCAGCGCTTTCCGCAGCTGCAATGAAGATGTTTGGCGGAATGGAGCCACGCTGTGGATGCGTCCACCGGGCAAGCGCTTCGACACCAACGACGGTGGTGTGGGAGCCAATCTCGCAGACTGGCTGATAGCTGACCGAAAACTGCCCATCGCGCAGTCCAGCTAGAAGCTCGTGATGAAGTTCTGGCCACGGCGACTCGAGCTCCGCTTGCTTGCCTGTCCCTCGGCGGCCAGGCGCAACCCGGTGCAGATAGTCACGCGCAAGGCGGATCACCTCCCAGCAAGCACCATCGCCCGGTTCGACATGCGAAACCGCGTATTTGGTCGCATACTCCAGAAGGCTCTCAATCAATTGAGTGGCGCCTGGTACTTCCGCAGCTACAGGGGAGGGGAGCATCACAGTGATCGTGTGGGTGTACTTGCGAATGCCTCGCAGAATCGGAGGTGTGCTGAATACATGGGATCGGAAAGTGCTGTCCATGTTGCGCGCCAGTCAGGCTTCCGCAGGCAGGGCGCCAAACAGAACGTTGGGTTGCGGGCGGGCGCTGCGTACCTCGGGAGAATGCGAAATGTAGAAGTCAGATCGGTCCTGCTCGATTTGCCGAATGATCTCCTGGATCGACTCGATGCGCTGCTCCAGGTTGGCCTTCACGTCTCCGCTTGGGAGTCCGCGGGCTTTTCCCATCTCTGCGCGAGGTATCTCCTTGCGCAAGGTACGAACTGCGTCACGAAGGCAGTCGGTAACATCGCCGAGATTCGCGTAGGTACTTTCCCAGTTGCGACTCATTCTTGCCTCTGCTGGTTGGATTGCGAGAATTCCTTGGGACAGACCTCGGGGGCACTTGCTCCGTTCTTGAAGCCGCACTTAAGTTCTGCTGCCAAGCGGGGCAGGCCGGCCTGTTCTCCAAGGGCCTGAAACTGGGCACGGTCTTGCCAGACGAGAAACGCCCACCAGGCCAAGACCGCCACAGTCGCGACGCGGCGCGACCATGGCGAGAAGAGACCGAAGAAGGGCATTCGGCAAACCCAAGATCAGCTTTTGATCTGCTCGAGCTTGCCTTCGACGCGGCCGAGCGATTCGAGAGCGCCGTAGATGTACTCGCCTTTGATCGTGCCCATGTTGATGAGCGTGCCCCGTACGACGGCCTTGCCAGTATGGCTGCCAAGAACGATCAGCGTTTCGCATTCGATGTCGCACGAAGCGTCTGCTTCAGCATCGATGATCACCGTGCCGGCCGACTTGATCACAGCATTCGGGCTGATAGTCGTGCCATTGATCATAGCGCCGGCCGGCGTCTTGATCGTACCTTCGAACTCGAACTCGCCTGCGAACGTCGAACGGATCTTGTGGTGGTCGTGGTCGATGTAGAACACGCCTTCCCGATCGCGGCCGAAGTTGTTGAGCAGGCGCTCGAAGAGCGCCTGCAGGGAGGGCATGGCACTGCGTGCGCCCGAGCGCGGACGTGCGGCCGGTGCCGGCTTCAGTTCGCTTTGAGATTGCTCCGTCGGGCGGAACTCGTCCAGGTACGAAACGGCTGCGCTGGGGATGGCGGCTTCTTCGCGTTGTTGTACTGCGGTTTGCTGTGCTGCGTTCTGCATGGAATGCTCCTGGTCTTCAGTAGGCGACATAGTTGCCGCGGGAGGTAGTGAAGCCGCCGCCGTTCTGTTTGACGGAAAGCAGCGTCGAACCGTCAGGCAAGGTTTGCCCGACAGAAATCTGTTTCATCTGGCCGCGATCCATTACGACCAGCGCGTCACCGTTTTTCGTGATGACTTTGAATTTCGGCTTGCCATCGCTCGAACCGGCTTGTTCCTGCCCTTGCAGGCTGTCGTCGCTTTGCGCTCGCGGTGCAACGGGGGCAGGTTGGGTTGCGGCCGGCCGTAGCTGTACGTCGACCGTATCGCGATTAGGCGACTGTGGTTGTTGGACTGTTTGATGCTGAGGATGCTTAGGCGGAGGGGCAGGGCGGAACCCTTCTCGGGGTGTGACCGGTTCATTTGCAGCCTGAGCGGACACGGCACGACTCGCACCTTCCTTCTTTGGGGTGGCATGCACCGCCGCGGGCGTCGACGTCGACTCGACAGGCGCAGGTACAGGCGTGGCAGCTGCTCCGAGTAGCCTTACTGCGTTACTGCTACCCACCTCTTCCTCGCCCGGACCCTCGGGCGGAGTGAACACCGACGGCCGGACCTTCAGAGGGAACGGGCGCTTCTGGCCGTCCTCGCCATAGTCCGGCATGTTCATGGGAAACGGGCCGCCGCCTGGGAGCGGTAGCCATCCCTTGTCAGCCTTCCGGCTAGGGCTAGTGTCATCGTTAGCCTGAGGCGAGCTAGCGACCGCCGGCGGTGTGAAGGTGCTCGGCGTGATGTTCCCGAAATACTGCACCGCGGCGTACCGGCCGTTCTGCGCCGGAGCGGCGGAATCGTCTTCGCTGCGCCACGGTGTAAGAAAATGGGGAATGCTGAAGTGGAACGAGTGAAAGACCGTTTCCACATCAACGTGGACAAACCGGGTGGCGCCAATCAGGGCCATGAACGCAAGGAGCGTAGTCATAGCGCCGCGGCCGACGGCCTTGACGTCTACCGACAGGACCGCTCGCACGCCGCCCTGTACCCTGGCCAGCAGGACCACGCGCCAGCGCGACGCAGCAGTTTGTGACCGTGGGCTTCTATGGGCCGATCGAGTAGAGCGGAACGAAGCCAAAGCCGAGACGTTCCACGTTCCTTGGCGCGAGATCAGCCACAGCTTGATGCGATAGCGCAGCCGCGCTGGAATAGAGATCCGCGGCATCTCATCGGGGTGGGTCGGATGAATGAGAACGTATTCCCCGCCCCGCAACTGCAAGAAAGGTTTGCCGGGTGCTGGATGCCTGATAACGAACGGGCCTGCCTTCACCACCGTGGTGGCGGGACGTGCAGTCGCTAGGCAGGGCGGTTGGATCGCGTCGCTCATGGTGAGTGCGACGATACGTGAGAGGCCCTCTTCCGTGGTCCCCGAATGTCTCCCGATTTACGGAGCCTTTCCCGGCAGCGGATAACCGCGCGAGATCCCAATCGGATTGTTAAATAGACGAGCCCATGCGTGCCCTAGCGAGTCCTCGATGTCCATGATTCCACTCCGATCCCACCAGCCATTTCCGAGCAGCAGAATCGGTGTACCGAAGTGCAAATGGTATAGGGGCAGCGAGGTTATCGCCTCGAAGCACACGAGCAGCGAGTAACGCTCGGCACCTATCGGCGCAGTTCGACCGATTGCACTCCAGTGCGGCTTGAGACCCTCTTCAATAAAGGGAATAGGCTGGATGGCGGGGTAGAACGCGCGGTCCGGCAAAACCCAGACGCCTTTTTGCATGTGGGCGGCCCACGGAACGATGGCAGAGCCACCCGCGATCAGCCGCGTGGGCGGTGTCAGTTGCAGTGCTCCAACCTGGCCAGGGGAAACTGGGCCCAGCACGTTCTCCGGAAGCATGATGATTGGCGTTGGGTCCCCGGACGCCTGTGACCGCTCCGCCGCCTCGCGCACCACCGGCGCGTAGCGTAGCGCGGCACGAATCGAGTCGGCGATATCCGCGGGCGCCTTGTCCACGGGTAGGCTTACCGCCTTCACACGCGAAGGCGCGGGTGGCAGAAGAGCGGCGTGCAGATTCAGCATTGCAATGCAGATTACGGGTACCGCAATCGGTTGCCAAGTGGCTCGTTTTACCGATTCCAGCACCGCCGCCGCGAACACGATCATGCACAGGACACCCAGCACGCCGGTAGAAGGCGCCCACCAGCCAGCGGCAGCCGCCGGCGGTAGGGGGTAGATCATTGCGACGGGCGGGAGCGACAGCGGAACGAAGACCCAAGCCGCACGCTCGAGAGGCGACACGCACCGACCGAAGGCCGGCGCCGTGCAGAGCGTCGATAGCGTTGCCAATCCGAGCCAAATCGCGAGGGCCGTGCTGACACTGGCGCCGACGTCGATTACGCCGATGGCTACGCTGTTGAGTGCCCCCAGAAACCACCCGAACAGATACGCAAAGGACGTTTTTGTGCGACCTGCAAGTCGCCTGAATTTCTGTTTCACAGGAGAACGTATGGCCTGACGAAACCGGTTGTTCCATCAACCGTTCCCTACCCAGACATGCGGAGCCGGTAACAGCTCGGTGTGAAGCTCTGGGGACAACGTAGCCGCCGGATAACCGGTACGCCCAGCCGCGAGGCGAAGCGGAATCTGCCAGCACGAAGGCGGAGAGGAGCAAGGGATGAGTGGGTACGACCAACATATGTGAACTTCTGATAAACGTCGTGATCTTTGACAAGCCAAACGTGCTGACAGGCTTGAACCAAAACGGTATGCGGTGAGGAGTGGTCTTCGAAGACTGGACCACCATGGACAACCAGCCGCCGGCGAAGAGGAAGGGTCCGCCCCGCTCGGAGATTCATGCGGAACAGGGTAAGCCCATCATGCTGCCGGTGACGGCAGGCGAACCGTAAGGAACGCTGTTGGCACGGTGGGTAAAGGAATGCGGAGAAAGCGAACGCCCGGCTGTAATGGCCGGGATACGGGCTGCAACATTGCCCGACACGAAAGTGGGCAGACTTCCGCAGGGTCATTCATGGCGAGAGAACTTTGACCAACCGTTATACGAGGGAAAGCAGATGACGGCGTACGATGCGAAAGTGTCGGGAGCTGGTGCGTCCTCGCACGCTGCACAGATGTGGGATCAGGCGAACTGGCCGCACATTGAGGCAGAGGTGAAACGGCTTCAGGTGCGTATCGCCAAGGTGGTCCGGGAAGGCCGATGGGGCAAGGTGAAAGCCTTGCAACGTCTGCTGACCCGCTCGCATAGCGGCAAGATGTTGGCCGTGAAGCGTGTGACGGAAAATCGCGGTAAGAGGACGCCGGGGGTGGATGGCAGGATATGGCCGTCCCCGGCGGCCAGATGGAACGGAATGGTGTCGCTACGTCATCGCGGCTATCGGGCGATGCCGCTGCGGCGGGTTTACATTCCCAAGAGTAACGGCAAGAAGCGTCCGTTAGGAATTCCTTGTATGCGGTGCCGGGCGATGCAGGCTTTATGGAAGCTCGCTCTGGAACCCGTCGCGGAGACTCTGGCGGATGCCAATTCCTACGGCTTTCGGTCCGGACGCTCGACCGCCGATGCCATCGAGCAGTGCTTCAACGTTCTGGCTAAGCGTGCCTCGCCAGAATGGGTTCTGGAGGGTGACATTCGAGGCTGTTTCGACAACTTCAGTCATTCCTGGTTCCTGGAGAACGTACCGATGGATAAGGGGGTTCTGCGAAAGTGGCTTCAGGCCGGATATATCGATGAGGGAACTCTGTTCGAGTCGCGGGCGGGTACACCCCAAGGGGAGTTATCTCGCCCGTCATCGCGAATATGGCGCTGGATGGGCTTGAAGCGGCAGTCCATGCAAGTGTGGGAACATCCAAACTTGCTCGCAGCAAGGCTCAGCTCAACGTCGTCCGTTATGCCGATGACTTTGTGGTGACTGGCGTGTCGAGAGATGTGCTGGAATCCCGGGTGCTTCCCGCGGTCAGGCAGTTTATGGCCGCCCGAGGTCTGGAACTCTCGGAAGAGAAGACCAGGATCACCAACATAGCGGAGGGTTTCGATTTCCTTGGCCAAAACGTGCGCAAGTACGGCGGCAAACTGCTGATCAAGCCAGCGAAGAAAAGTATCAAATCGCTGCTCGACAAGGTCAGGGAAGTCATCAAGGGCAACGCGAGTGTCACCCAAGAGGCGTTGATCCGTAGGCTGAACCCGATCATTCGGGGTTGGACTATGTATCATCGCCACGTCGTGGCAAAAGCGACCTTCTCAACGATCGACTCGCACATCTGGCACCTGCTCTGGAAGTGGGCAAGACGTAGGCACCCCACGAAAGGAGCCCGGTGGGTCAGGAAACGTTACTTCCGGTGTGACGGACATCGGTCCTGGGATTTTGCAACGAAGGGTTCGACCGAGGATGACACCTGCGGCCTGCAACTCTTCCGCGCAGCGACGGCCGCCATCCAGCGCCACGTCAAAATCCGGGGACTGGCTAATCCGTTTGATCCGGCATGGGACATCTACCTTGCCCGCCGTCGAACCGCGAAACGTTCCGCCGGGCTGTCCGGTGCCACCCAGTGGCGCTGAAGGAATGGCTTGAGCCGGATGCGGGGCGACCTGCACGTCCGGTTCTGAGGGGGCGGCGGCGCAGTAATGCGTCGCTGCTACCCGACCCCTGACCTCGCAGACACCACAGAGCGGTAGGCAAGAGGATGTACCCGGCCGCAGAGTACGGCGGGAGGGCGCAAAGCATCCCGCAGGCGAACAGGCAGACGAAGATGAATATCGGGTGATGAACCCGGAAGGGATGCTCGTGACGCATCCCGGGAGGGTAAAGACACACAAGGGCCGACCTGGGGCAAATGCCAGCCACCCCGCGGTGATATTCGATTCGGGGCATTCATAAACCGGCGGCATAGAGCATTTTCTATGCGGCGAGAATGAAAAATGCCTGTCGAGACAACTGGATGCGAGTACGGTCGCGTCCGGTCCGAACACCCTTGTCCGATCGTACCCGGCCAACCATGTCCGGCATTCATTCATCCACACGGTCCGCCAGCCGCTACAGTGATACCACCTGGCCTTGATTCTGTGCAAACCCTCGTGAAACCTGAATCCGTCGTAAAAGAGATGGTAGTTGCCCTCGGCTTCCGTCACAAAAATCGACCCCTCGAACTACGCTGCCTCGGTAACATCATCGACACAACACGCCGTCGCGCCACTTTCCGTTTCGCGGTGCGCTGGGCTAAAGCACCATCGTCGGAGCTGATTGCTGACATGCGGAATGGCTTGCGGCCGCTGCACCCCACGTCGCAGGCCTACGCCGGAGACGTGGACCTGATCGATATCCAGCTCGAAGCAATTCCGCCCTCGGTCGCTCCAGGTGGTTAGGGTTATCGAATATAGATGCACACGGGCTAGCATTTCCACCCGGTTACATTACCGTCGGCGAGAAGCTATCAGGACTTCCAACAGACTGAGGTTAGTATGAGCGCCGACAATATCGAGCCGGGCAGTATCAGCAAGATTGTGGCCACCGGGCTCGGCGGTCTCGACAACGTAGGCGACTCGGCTCTGCTGCCCAAATCGCTCGAAGAGCTCGAAGCGGACGCCGCCCTTCGCGACCTGGATGCAGCAGCTGAGATGTCAAAGGGTGAGGGTGGCCAGGCCGGTCGAAAGCAATCTCCGGCTCCCGCCGAAGACACCGATCCGCAAGCAACGCGAGCCCGCCTGATGAAGAAGGCGGCCAGTCAGCGCGAGAAGGGCCGTAAGGCACTTACGACCACGGAAGCTGGCATCGCGATGGCTACCCAGCAGATCGTGGTGAAGGACCGCGTCGTCGGCTCGGCCCTGGAGCGCTACCTTGGTGCGATCGACTACTGCGCCCACAACCTTCAGCGCTACGGCGAGATGGTGCTCGGCAGCAAGTGGCAGGATGTCGAGACCCAATTGCGCACCCTGATCGACGAGTTCTATGCCGATGCAGACAGTGAACTGGGCCGCGTCGCGATGTTGGTGACGGAGGGCAAACTCCAGGTCGAGTCGGAAGGCATGCCGTGGATCAATCCCGAAGTGCTCTCGCCCGCGGTCGACATGAAGGGCCTGTTCCGCTCCCGCCTGGGCATCAAAATGCTGAAGGGCGTGATGAAGTACGACCAGTCGCTCGAGCAAATGGCCAGCCTCGAATGGAACGAACTCATCGGCGACGGCGAGACTGGCAAGCGCCAGCTGCTGGCCAAGCAGGCACTCGGCAAGGTCTACGGCTTCGCGTCGCACGTGAACCAGTCGCTGCGCCGCCGCGCGGGCGAAAAGGAAAGGGCGCCGGCTAAGGCCAAGGCCACCGCCGCCGCTGAAGAACCCGTGGCGGCATGAGCGACACGATTGCGCGAATTCTCGCGCCCCTGAACGACGAGCAGATGGCCGTGGCAAACTGCCAGGGCAACTGTCTCGTCATCGCGGGCCCTGGATCTGGCAAGACCAATACCATTTCGCGCAAGATCGCGGCAACGCTGCAGGACCCCTCCGAGCGGATCGCCGCGGTCACCTTCACCCGAGAGGCCGCGCTCGAACTTCGCGCCCGTACCATCGCGCTCGCAGGCAAAGAAGCCGCATCCCGGCTCCTTGTCGGGACGTTTCACTCGGTGATGAACCTCATGTCGTTCCCGGAACTGGGCATTAACAATGGCCGGGAGATGGTGTTCGGACGCGACATCATCGCGGGCCGGCCCTGGCCGTTCGGGAAGACCAAGTGGAAGATCGTCAAGGAAGGGCTGCGCCGGAGCTATATCCAGCGGGCGCTCGCCGAGCTCTCCATCGACGACATCACTCTTGAGGACGCGAGCCGCATCATTGAACAGGTGAAGGGCGGCACGTCTGCGACGGAGTTGCGGCACGAGCAGATGACCCAGATCTACACCGATATCATGAATCGGCAAAAGGTCATCGACTTCCAGGACATCCTGCTCAAGACGAACGATGGGCTCGAGTCCGGCGCAGTGCCGCCACTCAATGTAACCCGGCTGTTCATTGACGAGTACCAGGACACCGACAAGCCGCAGTTCGACATGGCGACAGCGCACTACCGCGCAAACGTCATTCTGACTGGAGTCGGCGACGACGACCAGTCGATCTACGGCTTCCGCAACGCGCTCGGCTATGAGGGCATGCTGATGTTCGAGCGCAGTTTCAACGCCGAACGACTGATGCTCGGTAACAACTACCGCAGTCACGCTGAAATCGTTGGCGCGGCAACGAAGGTCATCAACAACAACCTGGACCGGGTCGACAAGAACCTTGTCGCTATGAAAGGCGCCGGCGGCAAAACGGCGTGGAAGACATTCAAGACGCAGGAGGATGAAGCCCGCGCGGCCGCACTTTACGCCGGCGAAGCACTCAAACTCAGCACGAGCGACCAGCCGTGCGCGATCTTCGCCCGCAATAATCGTCGGCTGAATGAGGTTGAGGGCCGGCTACAGTCTCTTGGCATTCCTTACCGTCGGCCGCCGGGCGAATCGATCCTGCATACCGTCGAGGTCATGATCTTCTGCGCCGCCATTCAGGGGATCGTGAAACCAGAGAAGAAAGTCATTGACCAGCTGCTGTCCTGGTGTCGCGTCGACGAGCAGAACATCGTCAAGCTGGAGAAACTCTTCCGCGGGACATTTCTGCTCGGCCAGGCGGAAGACTTCGCTCGGGCGAATATCGAGGACTCCGTCAAAGAGAAGTGGCGGGAGTTCGTCAAGCGTTTCACGGGCTGGCAATCGTCGCTGGCGGCCGGCGCTGACACGCTGCTCGTGTACGGCGTGTGCGAGTGGCTGACCAGCTATGCACCCGACAAGCGTAGCGAGAACGTCTTCCAGATCGCGCGTGACATGTTCATGCCGCGCCGGGCCGACCCGGAACGGGGGATCATGGCCCAGACCGTGCAAGACCGCCTGACAGCCATCAAGATTGCCCAGAGCAAGCGCGATGAGAAGAAGCCTGAAGGCCCAGATGCACCGAAGGTCGTTGAACTGATGACCGCTCACGGTTCGAAGGGCCTCGAATTCGACTACGTCTGGGTTCTCGGGGCGGAAGACGAGGTCTTCCCATCGAAAGACGGCTCTCTTGAAGAAGAGCGCCGCTTGATGTTCGTGGCGATGACGCGTGCCCGCAAGGATCTGATGCTCTCCACCAGCGGCACTAAGCCCCCAAGCGCCTTCCTCAAGGAAAGCGGTATCGAGCGGATCGTGAGCCAGGAGGACGCGAACGGCAGCCTCCCGGGTGCCTGACTAGGCTGCCATCAAGTAGCGAATGGAGCGGTAGATGGTCCAATTGACAAGTAGCGAAAGGAGCGGTAGATGGTCCAACTGACCGAGAAGCAGTTGCAGGCACTGAGAATCGCGCACGCAGCACTCGTCGAGATTCGGGTTCTGGCAATGGCACCTGTCACGCCGGCGACAATGGGCGCGATCCATGACCTGGCTGACGCCCTGCACAACGTGCCTGCCGACGTGGCAAGGCAGTTGGAGGATCCGACTCTCGCGAATACGATCGGTCAGACGATTGACCACGACATCGAGGCCGCGGCGGGTGTGTTTAAACGTGCAGGGCTCTCGATGGGCGCGTTCCCGCCGGACGTTCAACCCCGCGATGCCGATAGAAGTCACTACGTGGATTCGGGCGCCAAGCTTAGGATTACGCCAGAAATCGCGGCACAAGCGTATGGGGGTGCGAAATCGCGCGGGGACTTGGGGCTAGGTTCATCCCTGGTGCTGCTCTTCAAGCGGATCTTAGGCTAGCGACCAGGCAAGTGGAGATTGGGCCGGGCGGGGCAGACCGCCCGGCTTCTTTCGATGGTCTCGGGAAGGATAAGGCGCTACGCCGCTTGTCTCGTCCTAGCATACGTCGTCCTTGGAATTTTCGTGATCTGTTAGCGGGCCGATGCGCGGACATCTGGTCACCGTGCCCTCGGCACTCATGAAAAAGGCCCGCCAGTTCGATTGGCAGGCCTTTCTTCTTGAAGTACCCGAATCAGCTGATCTGGAGCTCTTCAGCAAGTTCAGCCATCGTCTTCGGTACATACCCCATCGCGTGCTGCTTGATGGCCACCAGCGCCAGGTGAAGCGGCTGCAGTATGGCCTCTCGCTGCTCGTACGTGATCGACTTGTTGTACTCGGACATGTACAACTGGGCGATGGCCAAGTCGGCCCGCTGCAGTTCCCTGTATAGGGTGGACAGCATCGGCATAACGAGGATAAGTTCAAACCTCGTCTTGCGGGAGATGGCTTCGTTCAGCTCGCCCTCATACGCCACGGCGTCTACCTGCAGGCCCACTGACGCAAACTTGAGGTCCTTGATCAGGCCTGGCATGGCCTTGGCCGTTGCTTCGCGCGTCTTCAACCCGCGGCTGAGAATGAACAGGCGCTCCGACACGAAGTAGAACTCACGGTCAACCCAGCGCCGAATGAGCGGGGAGTGGACCCGCATCTCCGTGCGAGACATGACGTTCGTGCGGATCTCCTCGATACGCGCAAGGTTCTTGGGGATCGTCAAGGGCAGGTCGGCCCAGGAATCCTCTAGCTGGGACTGATCGACGGTATTCAAGGCTGGTTGTCCATATTGTGAGCTTGCTGCACGCGGCGCGCGCCCAAAGGTTCTTTTCGGATTCTCCCCGCGAGGGTTTGGGAAGACAGGTCAAATGTTTGCGCTATCGGGCAATTTTTCGCAATCTGCGCTTCCGGCAGTCCCTTATCGGGACAGGCCAACGCCCGATACGTCGCGACAGCGCTTAGCCGGACGTCCCCTCCAAGAATTTATGTTTGCAAGAAGGAGGGCCTGTACGTAGAATAGGTTTTGCCGCACTGGCGGCAGCACAGGCAGACCCTCACGCGCTTCGGCGATTTCTGCAATCTAGGGGTTGCACAAATGGCTGAACCAGCGCCGTTCCAGATTTATCGCGCCTTCTTGGCACGACTGGAAAATCATCAACAGTAATCTGAATCCGCGTCTCTCGCCCCGTCGCCGCTGTTTGCGACCTCGGTCCGGATATCCGCCCGGTACGCCAGAGATTGGACCTGCGTGATTCTGATCGCGCCGGTCGCAATGTCACTCGCGATCAGGGAAGGCTCCTTTTGGGTCTTCCCACTTCCCCCTCAGTAAAGAAACGGAGCCCTTCCCCGACATCTTGTCCGGAAAGGGCAGGTCGCGCTCCGCGGCCAGGTCCGCTCTCCAAGTTTTCAAACGCCGATACGGCAATGGAGAGTTAATCATGAATGTGAAATCGATCTACGCCGCTCCGTCGACCTTCGATCGCGCCATCGCTGCCGTCGCTTCTGCTGGAAGCGCCTTCAGCAACGGCCTGTGGATTCCGTTTGCGGCCATCTGGTCGATCGGGATCATGCTGTGGCTCGGCGGATATGCTCAGTCAACCCACGGCTACGCTGAGCTCTACCAGATCGGCGGTCAGGCAGCACTGGATGGCTACTTTGCGACTGTGAAGTCCGCGAACTTGACCATGTTCCAGATGATGTCCGACGGACTGTCGGGTCATTCGATCATGATCGGTGGTGTGCTTAAAGGGTGGGGCTTGTTCATTGCCTTCGCCGTCACGCCGGTGGCGTGTGTCGCCAGCTTGGCGGGCGCAATGTTCACGGCATACGTGAAGCAAGGCTCGCGCAGTCTTCGCTAACCGAAACAGACCGTACGCCCCTAACGGGGCGACGGGCTTCCTGCCTCGGGTGTTACACCCGCGCCAGGCACGCTGTGCCAGAAGAGCATCTCCGATTTCACGCGCCGCAACGGCAACAGGAGATCACCATGAACCAGCAACGACATCATTCCCGTTCGAAGTGGATTCACCCCACGCTCGGGATTCTGAACTTGCCCATAGCTGCGGGCCTTCTCGCGGTCGCAGCACTTCGGGTGACCTTCCGCGGACTCGCCTCGCTCAACCGAACTACGTATCGCGTCGCGAGCTGGGCCGAACAGCGGATCGCCAAGTAGCGTCAATTGCGACCCGTGCAGCGGCAGCATCCCTTGGGATGTTGCTTGCTGTACCCCTACCTTACTCTTGCTTGCGCAGCCGCCGATGGCATCTCGCAAGAATTCGCGCATACGCGCTCCTCGGTTCCAGTACCCCTGGCCAAAATCCTTCAAGCGGCGCTTCAACAGCGCAAGCGCACTGCCATGCGTCTCGCATGCCAGTGCCAACGGCACTCCGGTTTTTCACGCCAGCAATGGCATAAACTGGAGATCAATTATGAGCATCATGTCCTTCCCGGATCGTGGTCCGTGGGGCAGCGCAAAATGGCGCGGCAATTGCAGTGGCCACGTCTACCGACAACTGTTCGAGCAAATCCTCGCCCGCCAAGAGCGCCCGGTGTTCATCGATCCGATGATGGGTTCTGGCACCAGCATCGAAGTTGCCAAGGAGATGGGCATCACCGCCTACGGCCTGGATCTGCACAACGGCTTCAACATCCTGCGTGATTCCATTCTGGAGGCAACAGGGGAGCCCGGAAGTCTCGTCCTGTCGCATCCGCCGTACCATGGCATGATCCGGTACTCCGGCGAAGTCTGGGGCAATGAGGCCCATCCGGATGACCTTTCACGCTGCGTTGACGACGAGGACTTCCACCGCAAGATGCACCTCGCGATGCTAAACCAGCGCGAGGCGACTATCCCTGGGGATACTATGGCTGCATCATCGGGGACTGGCGCCGCAACGGGGTGTACACCTCGTACCAGGCAGAGATCATCGCCAGGCTGCCGGCGCAGGAATTGGCCGGCGTTCTCATCAAGTCGCAGCACAACGCGATGAGTTCGTTTCAGACCTACGGCAAGATGGATTTACCGTTCATTGCGCACGAGTACATCGTGCTTTTCCGCCGCAAGACGGGAACGGTCCTCGCAGTGCTGGGAGCGATGGCCAGCCAGGCGCAGAAGAGGCTGCAGGGAACGTGGCGAAACATCGTGCGTTCGGTCTTGATGCAGCTGGGTGGCGCAGCGCCACTCGCGAAGATCTACGAAGCCGTTTCGACCTCGACAGATCGCGTCAATACCAACAGCAACTGGCGCGAGAAGATCCGCCAAACCCTCCAGATCTATCCTGACTTCACTTCGGAAGAACGGGGCGTCTGGGGTCTCGCGTAATCGTGTTGGGGAGCGGCAGGCAGCAGCCTGCTGCCCCCCAATCGGGCACCGACATTCACAGCAACTGCGGCTGTACGGCAATGCTCTGGTGCATTGCCGTGCGCGCTGCGCACGCCTTCCTAACATCGCCAGTACTGGCATGAGGATCGAAAAGGCACTTTGCCATCGATAACTGAACGGATGCACATCCGGGAAGGCAGAAACCATGAAACCGACGAAATCGATTCTATCCGAGCGCACGACCACCAACTATGGTGGGCCGCGTGCATCCGGAAAGATCCGCTGCGGCACCAAGGTCTTGAACCGCACCGCGCAGGAAAATGCAACTGCAGTTCAGATCTACCAGGACGGCCTTGCTGAGCGGCGTCGCGCGTCAATGATAGAGAAGGAGATCGTCGCCAAGACGGGTATCCGCAATCCCATGTATCCGGTCAACACTCAGGCATTCCACCTCTCGGTTGATGACTTCGTAATGCCGGTGCTTCCCAAGGCAATCCTGGAGCTTTACGGTGAGGACGTTGACGGCAAGCGCGAGCTTCGCCAGTTCCCCGTGTTCTTCCATTCCAACGAGCTCTTCGACTTCTTTCCGCATCGCTTTGAGAGTCACAAGGGCGACGATCGTTACCACTCGGCATTCAATGAGCGTGGGGAACGTGTCTGCGAGCGCTTACCTGGGCTCGCTGCGGACAAAGTAGTCGAGCAACGCAAGGCTGGCGTCAAGCGTCTTCCTCCGCGAGATTGGGAGGTTCGAGGCTTGTGCGAGCCGCGGGTTTGCAAGGAATTTCAGGCCGGTCTCTGCCAGTTCCGGGGGCAACTGAAGTTCTACATCCCGGGCGTGGTCGGCCTTGGCATCGTTGAAATGGAAACCAGCTCGGAGTACGCCGCGGAAAACATCTGGTCGACCCTCGATCAGATCCGCAGCACGCTGGGGCACATCCCGACCTTCAATCCGAAGGAACCGGGAAAGCCTGTCTTCTGGATCACCAAGGTCCAGGAGGAGCGGACCTACTTCGATAGCGACGGCAAGCGGAAGACTGGCCTCCAGTGGGTACCGCGGATTGTGCCTGCCATCGACATTGCTTCGATGCTGCAGATCGGGCGCAACCCGGTAGAGAACGTCGCTCCTGTGGCGTGGCTCGCACAGGCTCCAGTGGGGCAGGCCGATACTGGCGCAGGTCCGGTACCGGCAACGGAAGTGCTGGACGCCGAAGAGGTGCCGAGTGAGGGAGAGCGAGCAACGCAGCTTCGCGCTGCGCTTGAAGAGGCCTTCCGTTCCGGGGGCTGCAACAAGGCATTCGCCCTTCGTTACCTCGACCACAAGTACGGCCACGGCTGGGATAGGAAGGAAGATCTGCTCACAAAGGCGCTTGAGGGCATCACGCAATTGGCCCGCTACGGGGAAAACGCTGATGTGTATCTCGAAGCTCGCCTGCTGGCTGCGGACTACCGGATTCCTCCGGTTCTGTTCGCGCAGTACGCCAGTGCGGGGTTTGGCAACTGGGAACGCAATTTCCAGAAAATGCGCGACCTCATCTCGAGCACCCAGCAACTCTTCGCCAACGGTGAAAAAGCCGGTATTGCTGCCATGAAAGCCGCGTGCGGCCAAATGCAGCAGGCTGAACACGGTTAAAGCGAATGCGGCCTCGGCCGCGGGCAACCTCCCTTCGGGGAGGCTTCCCGATGCCCCTGATCCGGTGGCATCGGGAAGCTGTCGTACTCCTTTCATATCGCCACGTAGTGGCAAAAGGAGTTACCCATGAAAAAGGAGGAGGCGAGGAGGATCAAGGTCGCGCATTTCAGCGATCTGCATTTCTCGATCGGTAATTTGCTCGAAGCAGGCGGGTGCTTTCACCACGCAGTTAGTGTGGCGATCAGCGAAGGTGTCGACGTCGCCATCATCTCCGGCGATTTGACGGACCATAAGCAGGACGCCCACTCCGCGGCGCTTCATAAACTGATGCAGGAGATCAGGCGCCTGGCGGATCATTGCCCGGTACTGATCCTGCAAGGCACGTTCCTGCACGACTACCCTGGCATGCTAGCCATCTACCGCTTCGCGGGTGGCAAGTATCCCGTGGAGACCGTCGACAAGATCGGACAAGTGGCACTGATGGGCACGCAATGGCGCTTCGCAGCACCGGGGGACTCCCTCGATGGCGTGCGGCTGTTGGTTTCCTGCGTGCCGACGGTCAACAAGTCGGATCTGGTCTCGTCGGTGGGTGTGGAGCACGTGGCGCAAGCCATGGGCGATGTGCTGGCCGGCCTGATGCAAGGCGTCTTCGCACCGCAGAACCTCGCAGCACGAGCCGCCGGCGTTCCGACCATAACGGTGGGCCACGGCACGGTAAGTGGTTCGTTGACCGAGCACGGGGTTCCCATGGCAGGAAAGGACCACGAGTTCTCGTTGGGCGGGCTGTACGCCGCACAGTCGACGGCCACGATGCTAGGGCACATCCATCGGCATCAGTCGTGGGAACGGGAAATCGAACGCTTCACGCAACGTGTTGCGTATCCAGGGTCGATCGGTCGCTTTCACTACGGCGAGGAAGGGAAGAAGGGATTCCTTATCTGGAGCATTGGGCCCCGCAGCTGCGACTTCGAGTTCCACGAAACACCGGCACGCGTGATGGTCGACTTCCTTTTCGATGGCAAACCCGACATGGACTGGCTCGAACAGCAGTCCGCCTCATGTGTTGGGTCTTTTGTCCGTGTTCGCTATTCGGTTGATGCCGAGCTGGCGGCCACAGTGGACAAACAAGCGATCGAGCAGGTTCTCGCGGAAGCGGCGGAGGTTCGAATCGAACCGAAGTTGCTCGTCTCCCAGCGGCAACGCTGCAGCGGGATATCGACGTTGCCGACGTTGGCAGAGAAGGTGGAAAAGTGGTGTGAGTCAACAGAGAACGAAGCCGCAAGCGTCGTCGGTCGAGTGCAGCAGCTCGCAACTCGCGACGCCAAATCGATCGCAGCAAACCTCATCAAGGAGATCATTAATGAAGCGCAACGTGTTTCTCGTGAGCGTCGTGATGATGATGGCCATGCCTTGGACCGCTTCGAGGGCCCAGAGCTTGGAATCGCTGGTGGCGCCGGTCTTGCTCAATAGCGTACCGGCGAAGGCGACGCGCATTGCTGCGCACACTCCGTATCAGGGAGACGCAGACGATGGCAACTCGGAAGAGCATGCGTTCGAGCCGGGCGCCACGTGGGACTGTGGGTTCTCGCCGGAGGGTGGCGCGAATCCGCGGGTGATCCGTGCGATCAACGAGGTTCGCCCGCGTCCTGGCAAGGAATCGAGGCAGCAAGCTTCACCGGGGCGTGGGAACGCCTCTTGAGCGAGTCCGTACCAGCAGCGTGAACGAAGCGACACTGGAACATCGTGCCACCGCCTCTGAACGAGGGGCATTGGTCGATGTTTCCGCTCCCCCGCAGGAGTTTCTGGTAAAGTCCCTTTAGCCGTTAAATTGGCAATCTCCAAAAGCAGAAGTTCAACCAGGGCAGTACCTTCCTCGGTTGGGTGCACTGCACTGACTCCTTTTCAACGCCCCGTCATGAGGCACAAAAGGAGAATCTATGAACGCAATCAACAAGCCGATCCCCGCCGGCATCAAAAGCTGCATCTTGGTTCATGCAGTGGACGGCCGCGCAGAGCATTCGTTCATGACTGCCGAGCAAGGACACGCCGCTTTCGACGAGATCCAGCAGGCCAACGGTTGCGGGAGCATCTTCCAAACCGATTCGGCCGACGATGCCAAGTTGATCTACGACGTGTCGCCCGATCTGCGCAATCGCGTTGCTGAAGCCAAGATTTCCGTTAGGAAACACATCGAATGGAAGGCAGCGCTGGACAGGCATGAAGTGCCGACCGATCCGCAGCTACGAAAGTCGATCTACCGAGCGCTCCAGGACATCCTGGATCAGACGATCAGTTCGGCGATCCTAAGCAACGGCCGCAGCATCCAGTAACGACTGGCCGCTACGGCAGTCCACATGCATGGAGATAGAGCATGGACAAGGAGATTGCAGCACGCGAAAGCTGGCTGAACGGTTATCGCGCCGGATGGATCGTGGCGCCGCGCAGTGAAGCAGAGCGCGTGCAGCGCGAACTGAACGAACTGCGCAAGACAGCCTAATTGTAACCCGCCCACTGCGACGGTGGGCACAATCGCCGCGGTACCCTCAGGGTGCCTGCGGCGGCCTCGACAGGTAGAGTTCTGTCCGGGCCTGTGCGCCTTGTCTCCTTTTTGATAGCCGCTATGTGGCACAAAGGAGAATCATGAACGAAGCAAATCAACAGCCGGATACGAAGCTTGGCCTCTACTACGTGAGCGCCATGAACGAAACCGGTAGGAAGTGGGTGCCCCTCCTCGGGCCCTTCCGCGACAACCACGCAGCCGCACTGGCGAAGGTGGATGATGTTCGGAAGCTAGCCTGTGACCTCGACCCTCGCGGCACCTGGTGGAGTTACGGCACCGTGCGCATTGACTACCAGGATAGTCCGCCGCAGGGCCGGCTTAACGGACACTTCGCGGACGTGCACACGGCCATATCGGCGCACTAAAGTAACTTTCGGCACATTCGTGATCCAATGCTGCGGCACCGTCGGGTGTCCGCGGCGGCCTCGACAGACCCTCGATCTGTCCGGGCGCGTGCCCGTCTCCTTTTCAAACGCCGCTATGCGGCAAAAGGAGCAGCATGAACAGGAACGAGACAACGGTTCGCAAGATCAAGGACGCGCAGCCGATGGGTCAGTACAAACCGACCGCCGTCGATGAACAGAAGCGTGCCGCAGACTTCCGTTTGGTCGACGTGTGCGGGAGCAAGAACGTCATCGTGTGGAAGGATGGCCGCTGCGAGTGCGTCACGGACCGTCAGCTTTCGAAGCTGAAGGAAGCGCATTCGTGGGCTACGGATTTTTGACCATGATCATCCACAGACACCAAGACGGCAGCGAGGGCTACCAATACGAGATCGGTGACAAGGTAGAAGTCAGCAGGACTATCCAGGGAGGATGGTTCGACGTTGGCCCGACCAGGGCGGACTTCTGCACTGTCATGCGGCTGGACCAGAGGGACAGTTGGTGCATCCAAAAGATCGAAGTGCACTACTCGAATGAGTGGGGCTGGGCTGATTGCTTCCCCTGGATGCTGTCCCCGACCGCGGAGACTTTGTCGGTGGCGAAGTTGGTTAGCGCCTAGCGATATATCGCCCGCCGCGGTGGGCCAGCCGAGAGTTTTCGGTTGTTCGTGAACACGTGCCGCTGTCGCCCACTGGGAGCAGCGGCGGCCCCGACAGGCATGCGGTCTGTCCGGTCCATGAGGCCCATCTCCTTTAATAACCGCCGTTCTACGGCAAGAAGGAGAACCATGAACAGGAAACGCGAAAACGCAAAGCACGTCGAAGAGCAAGCGATGGTCGCTCGCTCCATTGCGCGCGGCGTATCGGATGCGATCAAAGGTGAGCGCCAGGACTACGTGATCGAGGTGTATCGCCCGGCCCCAACTTGGCTGACCGAGCCAAGCGACGAAGACGAACCCGGCGTGCTGGCTGTCGCTACTGATCCCGAGAAGGCTGTCCGCTACACGGACCACGGCGAAGCCCGTCGGGCCGTGAAAGAAGCTGTCAAGAACCACCCAGCGACATCTTTTCGTTTGGGCGTGCTGCCGCCGCTGCCGCAACAACATCATGTCGCCTCGGCGGCACAAGGGAGTTGAAATGCTGACGAAGCTGATGCAAGGCGCAACGGTCGAAGACCTCACGCGCTTCAATGCGAAGTACCCGGGCAAACGGTTCTATATCGCGCTGTCCGATGATGACGACCTGCCGCAACTGCTGTTTGTGCATGACGGCGACGAAGTCCACAACCCGCTAGCCAGTAGCCCGCCATGGGTCACGGTTGACCCCGAAATGGAATACGGCATTGCCCGGGAAGACGCCGAGACAATCGCCCGCATCAACGGTTGCTAACCACACGCCAGGGGCTAAAGACATGAAGGGTATAAGCAAAGGAGGGAAGTACAGGGTTCTCGGAACCACGGACATCCCGAATTGCGACTGCTGCGGCAAGACTAATCTGACCCGTGCTGTTGGTCTACAAACCGAGGACGGTCAGGTGCTCAACGTAGGTGTTGTCTGCGCCTCCAAGCTGCTTCGCCAGAACTACATGGGCCAGACTTACAAGACATCCGCTGATGCGATCCTGTCCATGGGCAAGCGGGTGATGCGAGAGAACACAGCCATATACCTGACTGCCGCTTAAACCACAACTGGGCCGCCGCGGCGGGCCAACGCAACTGCAGTGCATGAAGGTAACTTTCGGTTGTTTATGAACGCTTGCAGCGGCGCCTTCGGGTGTCCGCTGCGGCCTCGACAGACCATCGATCTGTCCGGGCCTCGGGGCCTATCTCCTTTCAACCGCTCGCAATGAGCAATAAGGAGAAGCCTATGAAGAGAAAAGCATCAAGAAACAACCGCCCAGCAGGAGCATCACGCCATGTTGGGCACGCAAACCGCCCCGAGAAATCGGGTGTTTGGCAGGAAACGAAGAACCTGGCAGCCGAAGCATGGCTGGAGTTCTTCAGACACAGTCTCATCATCGTCCCATTGATTCCATTGGGTTTGCTGATGTGGCTGGTGGAGAAATGGCACGTGAGTGGCGAAGTCCAGAGGCTGCTTGAGTTTGGTGAATTTCTCATCATTCTCATTCAACTTTGGAAGCTGGTAAGGCATCTTGTCTCCGATACCAAGAACAAGGGCAGTAACGAGGCCATTAAGAGGGAAACTCCGTCATGCAATCCCAACTCGAGCAGCAGCAATGTCGTAGGGAAGGTGAAGTAGGAATAGTAATTGGATGACCGGCTAACCACCGGTCATCCCCTTCGTTGCCAACCTCCTAGTGCCAACTCGCACCGTCAGGTTCTCGCTCAGCCGGCTTTGCCATGTTGCAACCTCAGGCCGCCTGGTGTATCGTTCGCCAAGCAAGGCCGCGTTGGCGGCAACCCCAAGCAATAATCGCAGAAGCAGATTTCCCATGCCCTCGGCATGAGTGATTGTTCTGCGTCGATCCCGTCGGAGACGCGGCCAAGCGCCGATTTCTGAATAGCCGCCTCGCGGCATGGAGATCGAAAATGAAGCCCTCGAAGCTTTTCCTGAAAGGGTTTGCCGGTATCGTCTCCGGCTGCCGAAAATCCCAAATCACGCTAGACCTCTCGATCATTCCCGAATGGGCAACGCTTGTTGCGCTTGTGGGGAAGAACGGGCAGGGCAAAACTACCATCCTGGACAACCTGCATCCGTACCGGCTCATGCCGTCGCGGTGTAAAGGCCTCAAGCCTTCCTCGTTCTCCTATTGGGACGAAATCGCCGAACCCCTCGCACAGAAGCAACTGGAATGGTCGCACGACGGCGTCAGCTATCGTTCGGACCTGGTCTTTCGGACCACCGGCAAGACCAATAGCCAGCAGGCCTTTCTGCACCGTTGGTATGGCGGTGACTGGGCCCCTGTAGTGCTGCCGGACGGAACCACGTCTGACGGTAGCGCCGCAACCTACGATCGCTGCATCGAGGTGATCCTGGGCCGCCCGGAAGTGTTCTTCACCACGCAGTTCGCGGCTCACCGGCGCAAGATGCTGGGGGACTACGAGCACGCCGACGTGAAGGCTCTTTTGAGCGCCTGGCTCGGCCACGACGAGCTGCTGCGCGACAGCGCATCGGCCGCCGAAGTGGCGAGCCTGCTTCGTGAGAAGCTGGCGGAAGTGCAGGCCCAAATCCGTGACGGCGCAGAACTACGCGCCGCGGTCAATGCGGCCCGAGCTGAAGTGCAGCAGTTAGGCGCTTTGGCGCAGGCGAAGGCCGCCACGCTCGTCCAGGCAGAACGGGACGTGCAGAATCTGCGAAAGCGGATCGTGGAGCTCGACATGGAAGCCGCCGGCCTCCAGCGTGTGAACGAGCAGCGCAATCAGTGGCGCGAACTGATCGAAACCGAGCAGCGCCGCACCGCGGCGCGTTTATCGGAGCTTCGGGACCATGCAGCCAAGCAAACCTCAGCCCTAAAGCAGCGCGATGCGGAAGCGGACAGGTCGATCAAGGCGCTCCGACAGGAGATCGCGGAAGCCGAATCCCGGCTGACGGCGGTCGACAAGCGGATCGCTGAAGAGAAATCGGTTCGAGATGCGGCCGGCCAGGTTGGGCCCCTGCAGTCCAAGCGGACAGCCTTGACAGGCAGTCTAGATGGCATTCGCCAGCAAGTCGTGACCCTCCGTCCTTATCGGACGAAGGCCAGCGTGCTAATTGCGGACCTCGCGAGGGTGAAGACCGAGGGGCAAGCCACTGGAGAGCGAGTAACGCAACTGACGACCGTTGCCGCGCTCGCTGAACGAGTGCCGTGCTCAGGCATGGAACTCGCCACCAGCTGCGAACTTCTGAAGGACGCGCGAGAAGCACGGGCCAAGCTGACCAAGGTCACCACGGACTTGGCCAGTCAGCGTACGCAGTACTCGGCCATCAACAGCGAGCTGAAGTCCGCCGGCGTGCAGGTCGCAAAGCTCGACGCGCTGGAGGCTCAGGACGCCCAAGTCCGGGAGGAACTGGACGCAGTGATCCGCAGCCTGGATCGTCTGGTTCCACTCGCATCGCAAGCGCAACTGGTCGACGAAGCCAAGAAGGCCCGCCCCGGTGTTGTGAAACTCCTGACCGCCAAGAAGGCGGACTTGGAGCGACACGAGGCCGCGCGGAAATCCAGCACGGCAGATGTCGACGCGGCCATGGCCGCCTGTACCACTGCGATCGCTAAGGTCCAGCAGGCACAGCAGCAAGCGGTCACCGGGTACGAGGAGAAGCTGCAGGCTCTGCCGGTAGGCGCAGACGCAACGGTTCGTGAGGGGGTCCTAAAGGCTCTTTCGCAAGCTGAAGCCCAAGTGCTGGCCAGCAAGGCAGAGATTGCTCAGCTACAAGCAAACCAAGCTCAGGTTCACGAGCGCATTGGCAGGGCCGAGGCCGGGGTTGCAGAACTCGGGCCGCTGGCTCACGTCTGGAAGTCGAAGCATGGGAGCTCGCCTCCCAAGCGCTCGGAAGGGACGGTCTGGTGGCGTTCTCGATTGACGATGCCGGCCCCGGTATCGCCGCGATCGCGAACGACCTGCTGGGTGTCTGCTACGGCGGGCGGTTTTCGGTGCGTTTCGAGACGCAACGCGAACTGCGCTCCGGATCCTTGCGCGAAGGCTTCGAGATCATGGTCCTCGACGTCGAAGATGGGATGGAAAAGCCGGTTCAGAAACTGAGCGGCGGACAGTCGGTGTACGTCAATGACTGTCTGATGCGCGCGGTTGCTCTCTACCTTAGCGGCGCTGCGCGGTTTCACTCCGATACGCTCTTCTCGGACGAAACGGACGGATTGCTGGATGAGGAGAAGAAGCGGCAGCTCATACTTCTCAAGCGCCGTGTCCTCGAGCTCGGGAAGTACTCGCGAGAGTATTTCGTGACTCAGACAAAGGAAATACAAGGGTTGGCCGACTACGTGATCAACGTAGCCGATCTCTAAGGAACGTGCTCGAAATAACTTCCCGCTATGCGGCGTTCCGTGAGCGGATGCTGTAGTTCCACGCAGGCAAGGTTGAGTCGTACTCGATGTTCAGTGAAGCACGGACGCAACGAGTGACTGTCCGTCCGGCTTCATAGACTCCGTCAAGAATGTCAGCAGTAACTTTCAGTCCGGTTTTTGTGCAGGCTTTTTCGATCAGTTCACGAACCAGACTAACGCTGCTGAAGACTACGCCAGCACAGGCTCGCGTAATGTGTGGAAACACGCGGTGCTCGATCGGATTATGTTTCGAGCAGTATGGGGCGTAGTGGGCCACCCGGATTTCCAGTCCGAGCCGGTCTGCCAGATCTTGCAGATCCGCTTTGAAAAGCCACGAATCACTTGGGTTGCTACCTCCGCCATCGCACAGTAGCAGTAACCGTGTGGCTTGGGGATAATCGGCGCGACCCTGTTTTTCCCACCAGTGCGCTACGCTGTCGCAGGCAAACTGCGTCGTGTCACGGCTCACCCCGATGTTCACATGTGCCTTGTTCAGCCCGATGTCGTACAGCCCATGCGGGATGACCTTGCCTTCGCTGTAGCTCGGAAAATCATGGTCGAGGACTTCAAGCTGCTCGCGCGTGTAGAGCTTGCCGTCGCGATAGAAATTGCCCAGCATCTCCTTCTTCTTCGTATCGATGCTGAGGACAGGCTGGTCGTCTTCGAGATATTCCGCCTTGAGTTGCGTAATACGCTGAAATTGTACGTCGCGTTGTGCGTGGGACTTGAACGACTTCTTTTTCTGTGATTGCCGCCGGGAAAAACCGTTGCGCTTTAGCAGCTGCCGGACCGTTCGCACGCTCACCCGTTCGCCTACTTGCTGCGTCATCGCCTGTGCGATTTCGCGTGGCTTCAGATCCGTCCAGATGATGCCGTGTTGTGGATTACCCGCCGTATGCTCTCGCACCACATCTAGAAATACCGCGTTCCACTCCGGATGGTCCGTTAACCTGGATTTACGCCCCTTTTTTTCGGATCCGCTCTCCAACCGGATCCAGCTCTTCTTCCAGGTCCTTTAGCCCTTGTCTAATTGTTTTCGGGTCCATTTCAAACAGTTTCGCAATATATTCGAAACCGCCATGGCCCAGCTTGTCCGCCTCCACAGCCGCATACCGCCGTCGGTCCTTCTCCGACAAGCGCGCGTACAGCCGCTTCATCCGCGTTTCAACCTCAGCCCGGTAACCAGCCTGCATCGTTTGTCCTCCAGAGGCATCACATCTTACCCGCGTCGCTTTGCGCACGCCAGGTCCACTTCGGGAAGTTATTTCTCACTCGTTCCTAAGCCATCCCTGGAAAGACCCTCCGGGTTTTTCCTCTGCCAGACGGTAGGGGAAAGGCCCCGGCCCCGCTTCCCGGTTTTCAACGGCCTTTCTGAGGCAAAGGGGAAGCATCATGAACCTGGAATTGTTTGGAGAACCTGTACCTCCACCACCGGTGGCGTTGTCCCGATCGTCGCCCAGCCTTCGCTGGTAGACAAAAGGCTCGGAGACACGGTGGAAACGAAGAAGGACGCCAGCCCGATCGGCAAGGAGGTCCTCAGTGATGAGGTACCGCGAGTCGTGAAGGCAGCATCTGGTGTGTGGGATGTCCTAATGAAGGACTCGCGCCGCCGCGTCTACGGCACAAGCGTTTCGACATTTTGTCGGCGGGATTCCGCCACAGAGGAGGCTGTTGCTGACGACGACGCTGAGCAAGGCCAGGCCATCGGTTCGTTCGAAAGCCTCCTCTGTCGCATCGAGGAGACGGACGCCCCGGACCTGGCCATGTGCAAGCTGTTGGGCAACCTGATGTGGAACGACATGCGCGCGATCGTCAAGCGGCGTAATTTCGTCGCCTGCACGGGGCCGGACCTCTTCGCCTTCGAGGGCCGGGACCAAGATGAACTGCGTATATACGACACGATGCAATGGATCTACGCGTTCCAGGATGCTCGGCCGGACGAGGCAATCGGCGGCGTTGTATCCGCGGACGTGCTGGTGTCTTTCAGCTTCGTCTGCGAGCGCCTGGGTTGGGATGCAGAGTGGATCAGGCGAGTTGCGGCTCGTTGCCTCCGTGAGCATTTCAAGGGACTGCTGCGCACGATCGCGGCCTTCGACGACGAGGGCTTCCTGATCAAGTGCGAGCGAAAGCTCGACGGCTATGTCGACGTAACCGGTTGGAGAAATCAATGAATCAAGTCGCAAATGGCCGTATCACCAACCCAAGATTGGGTATCTTGAACCTGGTACTGGTAGGCATGCTTGTGGTCGTAAAGGTGCTTAAGCTCATGTACGTGGCCCTTCGCGGCGTCGTGCGCTCGCTGAACAGCACCACGGAAGCACAAGAGCCGCAGCCGTGTACGGAAGAAGCGGTGCGCCGCGATGCAGCCCCTTCGAAGTTGAAGGAAGCTGTGGACGAGCCACCTGCACGCGTTGTCCGTCGATCGACCTCCGAGAAGCCGGCAGCCCAAGCGGCCGCCGAGGAATCGAAGCCAGCGATCTGGGAGAAGAAGCCGGCGATGCGAATCGCCGACCGTCATGCTGACGTGATGATCTCGAAAAAGCAGTACCGATTCTCGGTCTACCTCGCGGAGAACGAAATTCAACGCATCGAGATGGGCCAGGTTCGTAAACCCCTTGCCGCGTTCACGCGCAGCATGGCGGCGAGCGAGAGGGTCGCTTTCACTCTGGAGGAAGCGGTCGAGTACACCCGTCGGGAGATCGCGGCAGCACGGCGGCGCGGCCCCAGTCGCAAGACTGATGGCCACTCCGTTCAGCAGCCGATGCAACCCATTCGGACCGTGACTCCGCAGCAATCACAGGCTTTCCCGGTACCGGAACTAGGTCCGTCGATCGACGAGGATGCTCCCCCGTGGGCGAACATGCCGTGTTTCGACGAACTGGATGCGCAAGCGCCCAGCAGTGGCCCTGCAACGGAACCACCACGCAGCCCGGAACCTGTGAGCGCAGCAGCACCGCGCACCCAGCAACCGATCCAACGTGATCCGCCGCCGCCTCCTGCCGATGTTCGCCCTCCGGGGAGAACGGCGTCGAGGAAGGTCCGGTGGATTTCCGAGGGGCTCGTCGTGTTGTCGGAAAGGTGATTAGCCTCGGTGTCATCAAGCTCAAGAAGCCGAAAAAGGACCCTTTCGAGATCTACGCGATCACGCTGAGGACCAAGGACGGCGATGAACAACAGTTCAGGGGTTATGAATTGGAGCAACACGTGGAGAAGAACCGCGTCGCCATTGGCGACACGATCGGCCTGAAGCGTGGTCGCCAGCAGTTCTGGGTGACTCGCAATGGTATCCGCAATGAGAAGTCGCGCAATATCTACGACTTTCAAGTTGTAGAGCGCGCACGTCGATAGTTGTTACGGAAGCAGTATTGGAGGAACCGGCGCAGTCACACTGCCCGGTTCATTTAAGGAAGGCTCACGCACGGTCTCCAGAGAGACCTTGGAGAAATGAAATGGCATCAGTGAACAAAGTAATCCGTTCCGGTCAACAACAGTCGACCGGTTCGAGCGAAGCCCGTCAGTCACGCGGTGGCGCAGGTGGTAGCGGGTATGGAAGTCGTCCGGCAACGGGTGGCGGCTCGTCGTCCAATGGGTTTGAAGATACAACCTAGGTGCCGACCCGGAAACTCGCTACCTGCCCAGCGGCGATGCTGTGACCAACGTCCGGTTGGCCACCACCGACCGTTACAAAGACAAGCAGTCCGGCGAGTTCAAGGAGGCAACCGAGTGGCACCGCATCGCGTTCTTCGGGAAGCTGGCTGAAATCGCTGGCCAGTACCTGAAGAAAGGCTCTTCGGTCTACATCGAAGGTCGCATCCGTACACGAAAGTGGCAGGATCAGTCCGGCCAGGACAAGTACAGCACCGAGATCATCGCTGACCAGATGCAGATGCTGGGCAGCCGCGGTCAAGGTGGTGGCGATGAAGGCGGTGGCGATTATGACGGCGGCGACCGTCGTGGCTCTCAACGGATGATGACATTCCGTTCCTTGGAAATGCTAGCCAACTCGACGCGCAGCGCGCATTCGGAATCATGTAACACGGGGCCGCTAGCGGCCCAGGATCGCCCCCTTCGGGGCTTTCCTGATGTGTGCTTCGGCATCCATCAGGAAGGCTCATGGTGAGTCTTCAGCCTTTCTATCCGCCATTCATTGGCAAGAGGCATACACCATGACGAAAGAACGCGTCGACGTTAATTCGATCGACTGGAAGAATGTGCTGCCGTTGTACGTGCAGGACGACAAGATCCTCAGTGGCAAATGGGGGCCTTGTCCATTCTGCACGGGCAGCTCGACGTTCCGCGTTGTCTGGGAACGTCGTGGGAAGGGTGGTTCTGGATGGTATTGCGCCAAGTGCGGAACCGGTGCCGATCTCGTGAGCCTCATCCACGAAGTCACCGGGAAGCCGCTGCCGGAACTCTATGACGAACTGCGTGAGAAGCGATACAATCAGGGTAGGGCGCCCACGACCTTCATTCCGAAGATACCAACGCGTCCGGAAAAGAGCCCCGAGGAGCAACGGGCGACTTTGCGCAACACTTGGGAAAGCAGTCTGCCCTTTACGGAAGACTCGCCCGTCTGGAAGTACTTGAGTCATCGCGTGCCAGGCCTTCGTATCGAATGGCTCGGTCCCGATGTCCGTTACCACCCCGGTCTCACGTATCGGAACAGTGACGGCAAGTACAAGGGTAGGTTTCCAGTGATGTTGCAGCGCCTCGTCGCCGGCGGCGACAAGCTTGCCCGGACGCTTCAGCGACTCTACCTGACGCCAGAAGGCCAAAAGGTACCGTTCGTTGATGAGAAAGGAAAGTCGGCCGCAAAGAAGCAGATGCCGTCCCCAGATGGTCCTGCAGGTGGTTCGACGCGGCTGAACAACGCCGTTTCGCGAACTCTTGCTCTGACCGAAGGTTCCGAGACCGGCTTTGCAGTCGTCGCGAAGCATGAAAACAAGATCGAAGTACGCAGCATGCTCGATTGCGGAAACCTGAGCCGTGCAGACATCGACTGGTGCAGATACGACACCATCTTCATCTACGCCGATCGGGACCGCGAGCAGGAAAAGCGGGCTTTGAAAGGCGAAGACGGGGAGGGGGGCGTTATCAAGATCCGGCCGGGCGAGTACCACGCAGGCATACTGGCCGAGAAGCTGCGCACGATGGGTAAGCGCGTCATCGTGATCGCATCAGTTCAGGAAGGTGTGGATTTCTGCGATATCTGGAAACTGCAGTATGAGCGTCGCGCGCAACGGCTCGCCGAACGTGCGGTGCGTCAGCAAGAGAAGGAGCGTCTGCGTCAGCAGGCCCAGGAGTTTCGTCGAGCAGCATGACGAAGCGGTGTTTTGAGACCGGCCACCCCATCGAGGGTGGCCGTTTTCATTTGTGCTCGGTGGTACTCGCAATCGTTAGCCTGCGCGAGCTAACAGCGTCACGCCTAGCGCCGGCACTCATAGAGGGGTGATCGAATGGAAGGGACTTCCCGTCCCGAGGTTGCGGCGGAAGCCGCCAGTTGGCACCGACGTGCCATGATGGCGTGTCGAAGCTGCATCACAACCAACGAAGGGGAAGTCCATGGCTATCGTTACCGTTGGAATTGATCTCGCCAAGACCGTGTTTGCCATTCATGGCGTCGACGAGGCCGGCAAGGCAGTGCTGGTCAAGCCGAAGGTCACGACGCGAGGCCGCCAGCCTACGCGACGAGTCGCACTGAGGAGGGTAGGGGAACCACCAGGAGGCCCAGCGATTCGAGCCACGCGTCCAGCTGTTGGCGGGTGACCTGGCCACCCGACTGTGGCGCCGTCACGAGAAAGCGAAGCGCGAAGTCCCGGGCAACCTCTTCGAAATACTCGTGCGACCAAAACGAAGCCTCCCAATCTGGCCGGAGGAATCGGACAACGAGCTTGGCCAGCCGGTTGGCAGATTCTGATGCCGAACCCCATGGCAGGTCATCGATGGCCCATGCAGCGGTATCGCCTGGCAGGTTGGTACGTCCTACCTCGACGCCTACACAATTGAGTTCCACTTCCAGGATGGTGAATACGAGCCCCAGGAATGGAACGGAGGGAGCGGGGCAGCCCGACTTCGGCCGGGGAGCTCGTTCGGCACCGGCGTGCAGCTGGTTGCGGACACAGCTTGGAGGCGAGAATTGAGAGGCACCATATTCCATATAAGTATTCACGAGAAACGGATTTCAAACTTTGAGCCGTAGCCGGAGAGGAGAATTTCGATCTCGGTATCGATGGTTTCTTTGGTCCATGTGACGAAGCGTCGCCAGTGGTACTTGGCATGTTTCCAGACGATTTCAATCAGGTTGAGTTCGGGGCTGTAAGGCGGCAGATGAAAGAGAACCATACGGTGCTCGAAGAGCCAGCGGTCCAGGATATCCTGCTCGATGGCGTGATGGATCTTCGCGTTGTCGAGCACGACGACCGTGAGCTGACCGGGCGTGGCACTTTGAGCAATCTCTTCCAGGAACTCAATAACGAAGGGACGCTTGATGCTGCCTTTGCTGGTCTGGTGGACAAGCCGGTTGGCTCCGTAATCCAATGCCCCCAAGACTGAACGCCTGCAGTGCGGTTGGGGAACCGTGCAGTGAGGTCGGCCAATTGGCGACCAGCCACGCTGCACCGGCGGCGAGGCCGAAAATCCGGCCTCATCAAGATAGACGAGACGACATGCACCATCACGAGCAGCTTGCTGCAATTTCTCGAGCGTGGCAGCCTTCACGGCAAACTCCTGCTCGTCGCGTTTTTTTTGAGCGAGTATCGGCCGCGCTTGTACGAAAAGCCTGCCCGTTTCAGTTCCCCGGCCAACGTTTCAAGGCGGCAGGGCAACGGCATGCCATTGGCGGCCTCGATGCACTGCGCAATCTGTCTGAGCGTCATGGACTGCGCTCGCGCCGCGGCTACAGCCGTGGCAACCATGTCTTCGCAGAGCGAATGGGGGCGGCCTCCCTTATGACCATTGAGCAAGCCGCACAGCCCTTTCTCGCGCCAGGCGTTCGTCCAGTTGTACACAGTCTTCTTGCTCACATCCAACTGCGTCGCGATCTCGTGCACTCGTTGACCTGCACCGAGCAGCAACAAGCCTTGTCCTCTAACCCTGAAGTCTTCATACGGATGCCGCAGCGCAAGCTCTTCCAAGGTTCGTTTCTCCACGTCGTTCAGTTCGATGGTGCACTTCATCGGCGATGCCAGCTCGTTCTTCATGTGACTGGCATCTGACTTTCATTCGTGAAATTGGTTTACTCAAGACACTTAGCAGACGTTGCTCCAAGGATACCGACTGCAGTTGGCGACGCAAGTCGATACAGGTAATTTAGTTAATATACCGACAGCGTTTTATTACCCACCACTAGGGAAAGGCTGATTTAATCGACGAGAGTGTCGACGTTGAGCAGCTGTGAAGCGTTGATAGACTAAGGACGACCAGCGAGCTACGCCGATGCAACAAATCAGTTTTGCTAGTGCCGAGTATCTGGGAAAGAAGCGCGTTACGCGGCGCGAGAAATTTCTGGGTGAGATGGAGCAGGTGGTGCCCTGGGCTCGATTGCTGGAGGCACTGGAGCCGTACTACCCCAAGGGCAAACGAGGGCGCCCGCCCATTGGCCTGGAACGCATGCTGCGGCTGTACTTTGTGCAGCAGTGGTATGGCTTGTCCGACGAGGCCCTTGAAGATGCCGTCAGCGACAGCGCGGCCATCCGCAATTTTGTCGGTGTTGACTTGGGACATGAGGAAGCGCCGGACGCCACCACGGTGCTCAAGTTTCGCCGCCTGCTCGAGAAGCACAAGCTTACCGCCGTGCTGTTTGAGCAGATCAACGCCCACCTGCGCGAGCGAGGCCTGATGATGCGCGAGGGCACGATGGTGGACGCCACCATCATCAATGCGCCGACTTCGACAAAGAACCGAGACAAGGCGCGTGACCCTGAAATGCATCAAACGAAGAAGCGCAATCAGTGGTACCACGGCATGAAGGCGCATGTGGGTGCCGATGCTGAATCGGGCTTGGTGCACAGCACTCACTACACCGCGGCCAACGAGTCTGACGTGGCGCACACCCATGAGGTGCTGCACGGGCAAGAGGATGACGTCATTCTTGATGCGGGCTACACCGGCGTGCACAGGCGCGACGAGATCTTGAAGGCGCAAGCAGAGGGCGCCATCAAGGCGGATGTTCGGTGGTCGGTGGCTATGAAGCGCTCCAGGCTCAAGGGCATGACCGAAGGGCCGCTGAAGCAATTGACGCAGGCCTTGGAGAAGGTCAAGGCGCAAATTCGTGCCCGGGTTGAACATCCGTTTCATGTGGTGAAGAATCTGTTCAAGCACAAGAAGGCTCGCTACAGGGGATTGGCCAAAAACGGTGCGCAGTGCGACACCTTGTTTGCGCTGGCCAATCTGGTGATTGCAAAGAAAGCGTTGCTGCAATCAATGGACAATTCCGTCTGCAAGGCGGCATAAGGCGTGAAACCCGGGGCAAAAGCCCCAAAAAATGAAAATTTCCAACTGGCAAGCCGTCAAATCTGCTGTTGGTTGACAAAAAAAATCGGCATCACACTGGCAACGCTGCGCGCTGACGCTTTGTTCAGCGATTCCATAGTCTTACTGTGTCACAAGAGAAGTCGTTTGTTTGGCCTCCGACAGCACGGACACATGGCGAGTCTACCAATCAAGAGAATGCTGAGTTGGTGGCGGATCGTGGTGATTGAATCAGCCACGTGTCGCTGGGCGCGCTGGGCTGCCCCGCGGGATGTAATCTGCGGAAAGCGCAGGCGTTTGGCGTGCAATGAAGTTTTTTTTTGCGCCGACTAAATCGCCGGTGGTAAGTGTCTTGAGTAAACCAATTTCACGAATGAAAGTCAGATGCCAGTCACATGAAGAACGAGCTGGCATCGCCGATGAAGTGCACCATCGAACTGAACGACGTGGAGAAACGAACCTTGGAAGAGCTTGCGCTGCGGCATCCGTATGAAGACTTCAGGGTTAGAGGACAAGGCTTGTTGCTGCTCGGTGCAGGTCAACGAGTGCACGAGATCGCGACGCAGTTGGATGTGAGCAAGAAGACTGTGTACAACTGGACGAACGCCTGGCGCGAGAAAGGGCTGTGCGGCTTGCTCAATGGTCATAAGGGAGGCCGCCCCCATTCGCTCTGCGAAGACATGGTTGCCACGGCTGTAGCCGCGGCGCGAGCGCAGTCCATGACGCTCAGACAGATTGCGCAGTGCATCGAGGCCGCCAATGGCATGCCGTTGCCCTGCCGCCTTGAAACGTTGGCCGGGGAACTGAAACGGGCAGGCTTTTCGTACAAGCGCGGCCGATACTCGCTCAAAAAAAACGCGACGAGCAGGAGTTTGCCGTGAAGGCTGCCACGCTCGAGAAATTGCAGCAAGCTGCTCGTGATGGTGCATGTCGTCTCGTCTATCTTGATGAGGCCGGATTTTCGGCCTCGCCGCCGGTGCAGCGTGGCTGGTCGCCAATTGGCCGACCTCACTGCACGGTTCCCCAACCGCACTGCAGGCGTTCAGTCTTGGGGGCATTGGATTACGGAGCCAACCGGCTTGTCCACCAGACCAGCAAAGGCAGCATCAAGCGTCCCTTCGTTATTGAGTTCCTGGAAGAGATTGCTCAAAGTGCCACGCCCGGTCAGCTCACGGTCGTCGTGCTCGACAACGCGAAGATCCATCACGCCATCGAGCAGGATATCCTGGACCGCTGGCTCTTCGAGCACCGTATGGTTCTCTTTCATCTGCCGCCTTACAGCCCCGAACTCAACCTGATTGAAATCGTCTGGAAACATGCCAAGTACCACTGGCGACGCTTCGTCACATGGACCAAAGAAACCATCGATACCGAGATCGAAATTCTCCTCTCCGGCTACGGCTCAAAGTTTGAAATCCGTTTCTCGTGAATACTTAATACGTTCAGAGACCAGGAATCCATAGGCGGCTATGCTCAGCGCGGCATGGTGGTGAAAGCCCCGCCACCCTCGGCCTTCGTAATGGCCGAGACCCAACTCCTGCTTCAAGTCCTGGTAGTCGCGCTCGATGCGCCAACGCATGTGCGCCTGGGCGACCAATTCATCCAGCGCAATATCGGCCGGGAGGGTGGATAGGAAGTACTTCAATGGGTCAGTGTCCCCAGTGGGCCACTCGATTAGCAGCCACTGCTCGGGGCGCAGACGCGCCTTGCCACTATTACCGCCTGCGTGACGCACACGTACGGCGGCAAAGCGCCCACTGAGCGTTTCGTTTGAGCCTTCGCGCCAGCTAATCGTCTGGAATGCGGTAGGCGGCAGGGAATGCGCCAGTTCCTTGACGCTTATCGGCTGTCGATTGCGAGTGCGCCGCGGCATCACCGGCGGGCGGCCGATGCCGCTATATGGCTTCGGCGGCAACGGCTCCACCCCCGGTGGCCAGACCACGACCGCCGACGTGATACCCACCACATACCGCATGCCCAGATCACTCAGACGCTGGCGAAATGCGTTGTCCACCCCGTAGCCGGCATCCGCCAACACGCAATACTTTGGCGCGCCGGCGGCCAACAGCGATTCGAGCTGTTGCAGAGCAATCTCGGTCTTCGTTGTGAACCTCACCTCGTCGGGAATTCCAGCCTTCTCACGCCGCTCAGTATCTTCCGCCCATTCCCGCGGTAGATAGAGCTGGTAGGCTACAGGCACACTCGCCTGCTCACAGGCCAGAGACACACTGACCGCAACTTGGCAGTTGTCCTGCTTACCCAGCACCCCACAATACTGACGCGCGACCCCAACCGAATGTTTGCCCTTCTTTGGGAAGCCTGTGTCGTCAATGATCCAGAAGCCACCGGTCGAGAGATCCATCTTGGGCACTACCCACTGACTGACCCGGCGCAGCATCTCCTCATCGGACCAGTCGGCCTTGGCGACAAAGTGGTGCAGTGCCTGGTGCCGGGCGCTAGCGTGCAGCGGATCGACTCCAGCTGCCATCGGCTCCACACTCTTACGCGATAGCGGCAGCATCAGACCTGTGCAGTAGCCCTTGAGCCCAGCATGGCGGTCCGCATGCCCCAGTCCCGCCGCTAAATGTTCCATGTATTGCTCAAATCGCTCGCTCGCGCTCATCGCTCTTCATGAACTGTGCCAAGAAGTTTATAGTATGGCACATTTATGACACAGTAAGACTAGGCCCTACGGGCCAAACCCCGCCTCCAGCAGAGGGGGGTTGCAGCGTATGCGGTTGTAAACGACCCCCTTTTCTATTAACCTCCGGGCTAGGAGGAGTAATGGGGAGCGAATATGGCTCAGCAGGGGCAGCTTTTTGAAGATTCTGATTCGGGTGTCGACTCCGAGCTGACGGATCTCGCGCCTTCGCGCGACCAATGGCTGCGCGTACCAGCGCTTGCGTTTGAGATGTGGGTGCTGCATGTCGCGACCAGCGATGGACAGAGCGCCTATTCGGACCAAACCATTCGGCAGTACCGGTCGATGTTCAACGGGTTCATCCGGTATGTCGCCGAGCGGCACACGACGGTCCTTTCGGCCGGGCCGGCACTTGTGCATGACTTTCTGGTTTCCCTGCAGGGCCGCGATCCGAGCGAGCCTGGCGTAGCCGGCCAGAAGGCTAAGAGCATTCCGGCCCATCGATCGACGCTCAAGCGGCACTCCGACCTGATCGACGACGTGATGAACCACCTAGTCGCCCGTGGCTACCGCAAAGCGAACCCGGTACTCGAGGCCACGCAGATGCTGCGCGGCCGCCAAAACGCCACGCGAATTGTGTGCATGCCGACGGAGCTCGACGCGCGGCTGCAGACCTATCTCCTCGAAGAAATGGACGTGTCGACTTGGGCCGGCAGGCGCACTCGGGCGCTGCTGGCTTTGCTCGCCGGCGGCGGCGTCACAGCTTCACAGGCAGGTGAAGCTCGCCTTCACCAGTTCGTCTTCAATGACGCCGTGCCCTCATTCGACTGCACGCCGGAGAATGGGCAGGACGGCTACCGCGCGGCACTGGCGCCGTTTTGTGTCGAAGTGCTGCGGGAATGGGTAAATGAAAGAGAGCGGGGCGGTGGGCCGAGGAATGCCGAGCCGGACGTGGTGTTTCCCGGCAAGAACGGGGAAGCGCTATCGGGCGTAAGTGTGTACAAATCCGTGCGCGACGTGCTACGCACGATTGGCTTCCACGGCGACGACATGGGCCCGCGGGTTTTGCGCACGACTTACGCACGCCGGCAGCTGCTTGCCGGAGCGACGGTGGAGGAGGTGACAGCGCTTCTAGGCATTCAGAATACCCGCATGGTCGAACGCCTGGTGCGGATGACGCCAACCCGTACGGGTTACATACCGGTCTGATTGAAGGGCACTAGCCGCGTGTGTCGAAAAACGCGGAAAGCGCAGAAATCCCTTGAGAATATGCATCATCGTGGCAATATCGCGTCCAGTGCCGTGTGCATCCGCACTTCGCACCGCGCATTGGCACATCAACTTTCGAGACCACCAAGAACCCCAAAATGGTAACCAAAGCTAAGACGACGACTGCCAAGCCCGCTGTGAAGCCGGCCGCTAAGCCTGTGGCCAAGAAGGCAGCTGTGAAGACCGCAGCGAAGGCAGCACCGAAAGCCGCCGCCGCGGCACCGGTAGCCAAGCCGCTGAAGGATACGTTCAACAAGTCCAGCCTGCTGGCGCACCTGGTCGCACAAACCCAACTGGATGCCAAGACGGTGAAAACCGTGCTAGCCCATCTGGAAAACACGATCGTGAGCACGCTGCACAAGAAGGGCGCCGGCGAGTTTACACTGCCGGGTCTGCTGAAGGTGTCGGCGATCCAGGTTCCCGCCACGAAGAAGCGCTTCGGGAAAAACCCCTTTACTGGTCAAGAGCAGTGGTTCGCGGCCAAGCCAGCCTCGGTGAAGGTCAAGGTACGCGCCCTGAAGAAGCTCAAGGACGCAGCTGCCTAAGGCTTTAACCTGCTAAATAGACGGGGGCAACCACTGGCTGGTGTCCCCGTTTTTTGTTTGCAGGTGAAAGGATCTCGGGCACGCGGGATGCGTTCGCATTAAATGAAATGGCGGCAGGCCCTGGCTCTGCTCGATCCGACGGCGCACGGCAAGGGGGCTACACTCCAATCCACCCAAGATAAGGACATCAGCAAGCCTTATAGGCGGCATGTCGATGAGGTTTCTGGCGAGGCGGACGTGGTTTAGCGCGATCCGGTCGCACGCGATGGGTACGTGTTGCGATCAAGGCCAAGGTCTCATTCAGCGCAGCCTTGGCCCAGCGCAGTCCCAGTAGCGCCGCTGGTAGGACAGGTTTGAGAGCGGTGATGGCGTAGGTTCGGATGATCCGATAGTTCGAGTCAATCTCATGTTCCTGCACGGCGCTGAAGCAGCATAGAGCGTGCAGGTTATCACTGAGGATTTTGGCGCCGAAGTCCTGCCTGGCAGCCAACTGCGAGAGGCCGGACAGATGTTCGAGTCCCATGCGGTGCTTGAGGCGTTTGTACGCCTCCTCGAGGCGCCAGCGTTGATGGTAAAGGTCGCGGAAGGTGGCCGCTGGATAGCGGTGCATGTCGAGCAGATTGGTGATGAGCACGCGCACCTTGCCGGCTGGCGAGATCTGCCGGATCAGCCGAACGGTCTGCGGGGTAGCCGCACACTCGTAGTCGCGCGCGTCAATGCGGGCTGGAGCGGGGAGCGTGACGATGGCCTCGTCACGGCCAGAGCGCACGAAGCGCCGTACGGCAGCAAAGCCGCTGCCGTCGGCACGCATGCAGAAAGGGATGTTTCGTTGGTTGAGTACGGCCACCAGCCAGCGGGCGGGGTAGCCGCGGTCGAGCAAGAGCAAGTCGTCGGATTGCAGGCGGTCCAGATGCTCGAACAGGATCTGGCGTTCGTTCTCGTACACGCTGTGTAATGAGGCGGCGAGCATGATCTCGGCCCCAGGCAGGTACAGGCCGAAGGCAAGTTGATCGCGGCTGGCGGCTCGAGGCAGATGGCTGTGGCGAATGGCGAAACGCAGGTGTGAAGCGTCCGCGGCGACCAGCCGAAAGCCATGCCAGCGTGGCAAATGGTTGGAGACGTGCTGAAGTAGCCAGTCATTGAGGTGAGCAAAGACTCGTATCCAGTGTTCAACTGCATACGCTGTTTACTCGCCCACTGCACGGGCCCGGGAGCTTGATTACTAGCCCATATGAGCTTGTCCATCAGGCGCAGACCTAGTGCAATGTTCCATTCTGTTTGGAACTTAAGCGGCGGTTGGCACGAATGACCTTCTGTAGGATGTCGCGAGCGCTCTTGGTCCAGATGAACGGCTTGGGGTTGGTGTTGTGGTGAGCGATGTACTCGTTGATGGCGTCGACCAGTTCCGGCACGCTGGTGAATACGCCGCGGCGAAGTCGCTCGGTTGTGATGTCACGAAAGAACCGCTCGACCATGTTCAGCCATGATGCGGAGGTGGGCGTGAAGTGCATGTTGAATCGCGGATGCTTGGCCAGCCAGTCCTGCACCGCAGGATGCTTGTGGGTGGCGTAGTTGTCTGCGATCAGATGCAGCGTTTTGTCCTTGGGCGTCTCGCGGTCGATCTTGCGCAGGAACTTCAGCCACTCGGTATGGCGGTGGCGCTGCTGGCACTGGGCGATGACCTGGCCATCGAGCACGTTGAGCGCGGCAAACAGCGTGGTCGTGCCGTTGCGCTTGTAGTCGTGCGTCATGGTGGCCGCACGCCCCTTCTTCAACGGCAAGCCGGGCTGCGTGCGATCCAGCGCCTGCACCTGGCTCTTCTCATCGCAGCACAGCACCAGCGCGTGCTCGGGTGGCGACATGTAGAGGCCGACGATGTCTTCGAGCTTCTCGACGAACTTCGGATCGCGCGACACCTTGAAGCCGCGCACGATGTGCGGCTTCAACCCGTGGGCGTGCCAATGGCGCATGACGGTGCTGGCGCTCACGCCCAATTCGGCGGCCATCTTGCGCGTGCTCCAGTGCGTGGCCGCAACGGGCTTGGTTTGAGTGGTCAGCTCCACCAGCCGCGCCGTGTCCACCTTCACCGGCGGCGCACCGCGCGGCAAGTCGCGTTCGATACCGGCCAGCCCCGATTGCGCATACCGCTCACGCCAACGCGAGACCTGCACGCGTCCGACTCCCAACTGCTCGGCGATGTCCTTGTTCTGCATTCCGTTGGCGGCCAGCAGCACAATGCGCGCGCGCTGCGCCAGCCTCACGCTCGTGAGCTTCGACCGAACCAGCCTCGTCAAATTGGTTCGCTCCTCGTCGGTCAACATGATCTCGGGGGCAACTCGCACTCACTCTCTCCACGCTGTGTCGCAGTGTGGGCATTGGAGACGCCGAATTCATATAAGTTCCATCAAGAACAGAACGCTACACTAGCGGCGCGGCCACAATGGCTGAAAGTGGCCGGGTGTATGAAGGATATGCACAAGCCGGCCTTGCTGACCAACAACCGGATGCACTGTGAGCTGCCCGCTCGCATTGACCGCAATGGCCTGGATGCGTATGCCAAGGCTGCGCGCGAGCCCCCACCCGGCCTCGTACATGTCGATGTCGCCATCCCTATCGGCCAGGCCCCCACGAAATAGCTCGCCCCGCAACCACTGCGCCTGTGCCTGGAGTTCGCTCGTCTGCTCCGTTGCCATCGCAGGCTCTCGCCTTAGGTTGCGGCTGAGCTGAAGAGCTGTGTCTAGCAGGCAATTATTCTGCAGCCCGCTGGCGATCCCCATCTCAGCGTTTGATTGCGCCAGAAACTGTTCAAGACTGATGAGCAGGGGCCCCGAATTGAATTCGCCCAAGGATGGGGGAACGGGCACCTGAGCCGGCGAGGCACCCGCCAGGGGGGGTCGTGCAGGCCGCTCAGCACGTCCGGTGCGCGCGGGGGGGGGGGCCCCAGTTGCTGCGAACAGCATGGCCAGGATCGGGGCCGGGTGTGTCACGGCAGGCGCGCTCCGCGTGGCACCGTGCGGCCCGTAGGGTTGCCCGATGTCCAGGTCGGAGCTGCGTGCTTGATCCGCGGCTGCGCCGCGATACGGCTGGTTCATCGGGCCGCCAGGCCTCTCGTCGGCAATGGATGGTTCCGCATAGAGATCGAAGGACAGGATCATCTCGATGCCCTGCGGGGGCGCCACGCGGGCTGCCGCGTCGCGCAGGTCCTGCTCCAGCGTCCCGCGCGGCACCGCATCAGGCGACAGTTGGCGCAGCCTTTCGTAGGTCCGGTGACCCTTCTCCTTGGCCTTCAGGCTATCACGGGTGTGGAACTGGATTTCCCAGTCGGCGTCTTCGCCCTCAACGCGGGTGCGCACGTTCACATTCAGGCCAGCATAGCCGGTGCCCTCCCGGGTAAAGCTGTTGTTCACGCGCATGACCGTCATGCCGGCCCTTTGCAGACTGGTCAGGATCCTCCGGGCGTCCATGGCAAATCTCTCTGCACCGAGGATCACCTCATAGCGCAGACCATCGCGTACCCGCCTGGCGGCCTCCTGCGGTGTTTGCAGGCCCTGCTCGCGCTGTATCCGGGCAAGCTTCTCTTCAATGCTTTTCTTCTTCTTAAAGATAAACCTGCGCCAGCCGCCACCGTCCATGTCCGCGCGCAACTTCGCGCCGTGGTGCTCCAGCGCCTGCTGCAGCACAGGCCAGACCGCACCCTCGAGACGTTCAGCCTGGCTTCTGATCTGCTGGGCCAGTTGCGCAAGGGGGGCAGGCACGCGCGGCGTGGCTGACGCCTGGGGCCGCGGCTGCACCTTCAATACCGTTTCCGGCTCCCAGTCCACGATATCTTCCACCCCCGCAGGAACGGGTAATGCACGGAAGGCCTCGCGCGCTGGCCCGAGCAACGTCCAGATCTCGTCGCCGGAGGCGCCATCGAATCCACGTCGTTGCGCCTGCTTGTACAGGTCGTGGTACTTCTCCTTGCATCTGAACGTTTGCTCTGTATGAAACTGGATTTCCCATGCGATGCCGTTTGGCTCCTTCAGCGTGACGCTCACCGCCTGGAAAGGGCTGCGGCCCCGCAGGAAGTGATTCGTGCGCCGGATCAGTGTATGCGCCTTCGCGAGCTGCGCCATGATCTGGCGATAGTCCCCCATAAACGTATCCGCGGGCAGCACCACACTGTAGCGCAGCGCATCGTTGACCAGCGCGCTGGCCTGGGCCAGGGTCCGGGGCGGCACTCCACCAATCAGCCGGGCCAGCTTGTCCTGCAGCGAGCGCGGCGACTTCAGCCTGTTCTTCTGTTCGCCCGCCAGACCCGCCCGCGCGTGTCCGGGCTCACTGCACCCGTTCACGATGTCCTGCAGCCTCATCGTGATCCCCGGCTCGGCCAAACGGGCCCGTTCATTGAGCGCCAGCGCCTCTTGCTCAAGCGCCTCCCGGGAAACCTCCTGCGCCCGTTCGGCCGGCGTAGCCGGTACGCTGAGCAGCTCCGCCTGCTGCAGCGCCCGGACGGCGTCCTGCATGACACCCGCTGCCATCGTTGGCATCTGCCGCAGCGCAGCGTCTGCCCACTGTGGATCGAAGCGCCCGTGCCGTATTTCCGCCAACGTCGGCTTGCTGTACGGTACCCGACGCAGACGGTCGGGATACCGGCGTTCAGCCATTTCGCAACTCTCGATCACGCTTGTAAAGAGATCGGTGCCCGTGTCCGACTTCAGCGCGTCGGTGCCCACCTTTATGGCTATCGTAAACAGGTTGCGCATGGACAGCTCCGGCTCGCCCGGCACCAGCCCCGGCTGCCCCTCGGGGAACGCCGTACGCGACAGACGGCACACCGGGTAGTTGTCCAGCACCGCGTGCACACGCCCGGCCGTGTCGTCTGCCTGCTCATAGGCGCTCGCAAGTGCGGGGAACCCCTGCGCCAGCGCGGACGGAAGCTGCGGTGCCTGGACGCTGTCCCTGCCCAGCTGCATACACAGCTCATACAGCAGTTTCGCCGCCTCGCACGCTTGCGGCTCATGGGCTCGGTCAATCGCCTCATGCGCCTGCACCTGCAACTGCTGCAGCGCTGGTGCATCCTTGTCCCCCTGCAGCCGCCTGCGCAGTCCGTTGCGCAAATCACGCGCCACGCCGTCGTAGGTGCCGAACATCATGTTTCGCGCCATGGCCTCGCGCAGCTCATCGGGCTGCGCGAGAAAGCGCATGGCGAGCGTGGCGGCTTTACCCAGCAACGCGCCCCCCCGCTGCTCGGCCATAATTTCGCGCGCCCGTCCCGCCTGGTAGCGGCCCCGTTCATCGATGGCCGGATGCGCAGTCTTGGGCGGCTTGAACGAGCGCTCCTCGCCCCGTCGCGCCTGGCGCGACTGCATGACGCGACCGATGTGGCCCACGAGAGCCGGATAGCCCGCATAGACGAACGCATCGTCCCCGTCCGTGTCCATGCTCCGCTTGCGCAGCTCCGCAATCGGGATTGCCCCAAGCCGCCCAGGCAGCAGCACGTCCTTGACCCGCAGGCTGCCCGTGCTGAACATCTGCTGCGGCAGCGTGTCGCGCTCGCGCCGGCTCTTCCAGCGCGACAGCGTCTTCAGGTCCTCCCGCGAACAGGCCAGGTGCAGCCCCTGGTGGTCCGGATCCGGCGACCAGTAGCCCGGCGGCGGGATGATCAGCATGCCCTTGCTGTGCAACATGTCGGCGCCCGTGCCCGAATCCTCATCGAATCCCGTATAGCTGTACTGGATGGCGAAGCACTGGTCCAGAAACTGGGCCGTCACGTCCTCCTGATCGGGCGTAACGACCTGCGCGGCCGCAATGGGCAACAGGTTCTCCTTATCGTACGGCGGTTTGCCCACCAGCACATCGCCCTGCAACTGCGCAAAGCCCGGCAGCGGAATCGTCGGCAGATACAGCCTGTCGTCAGCCGAGGGGACCGCGCGGATGCGCCGCCCCTGGTAGCCGCCGCTGACGGCCAGTTGGTACAGCGTCAGGCAGTCCACCGCCTGCGATGCGTGCCGGTCCACCCCGTTCAGCCTGCGCTGCATCACCTCGCGCGCTTCGTCAAGCGCCGCCTCATCCCGCGGGAAATGCATCAGGGCCTGCGGTGGCAGCGTGTTAAATCCCGGCTGCTGCCCATCCACCAGCTTTTGCTGTGCCTCGTCGCCCCGTGCCTCCCTGACTGCCTCCCATGCCTCGATATGTTCGCGCACCACCGGAATGCGCATCGCCACGTCCCATCTCAGAAACCCGCAGCCGTCATTTGGACAGAGCGCGATGCGCTCGTGGTGTGGCCCTTGAAGCCTGAAGGGGTGCTGCGGCCCGGCCACGTCCTCAAACCAGCCCAGCCGCAACGTGCCCTCCACCACATGGTCAGGTGGCACCATCTCCATGAGCGCGCGTTGCATGCGCGACCAGTCCTCGCGCTGCGGCGCCAGCTTCTGCGCCAGTTCCATGAAGGCGCTGCCTGGGGCACTGTCGGCATACCGCACTGCCGGCAGCACCGAAGCAGACGCGCTGCGGCCGGCGGCGATGTCCCGGGCTGACTTCCGCCGCCCCCGTGTCAGGCGGCTGCCGCCAAACATGTCGAAGCGCCAAGGCTCGTCTTTGTACTGGAACGTGCGCGCGAGCATGAAGGCGCTTAACTCCCCAGGCAGCCGCACCTCGACCAGCGGCTGACCGGTCAGGCGTGAATAAAACGAATACGCAGGCTCCGCCCCGTCGGACGACGCGGCGGGCTCCAGCTCCCGTCCCCGCAAGTCGACCGTGACATGCGTGGTGTCGCCCCCACTCGGTTCGGGTGGTACGACGTTTCCCACCACTGTGCGCAGGCTCTCGTGGCGCGCTGCCAGATCGAACCGGCGAGGAGGGTAACGCGTCGTGAGGGCCTCCAGATGCGCCGCGCTGGCCAGCCGCAGATCCAGCGCGTCCAGGATCGCATCATCCGCCTCGATCTGCGCAATCAAGTTCCAGCTCTTTTCCTGCAGATCCGTCTCGATGAGCGGGCGCGTCCTGTCCAGCGTCTGTCGCACCCACTGCTTCAGAGTCTCCTGGTGCGTCTTCACCGACTCGCGTTCGCCGCTGATGTAGCGCGGCTTCCACTGGTGGGCCACCACGCTGTATGCCTTGAGCACCTGATACAGTGACAGGGCCGGACAGCGCGTACCGCATGCTTCGTCACCCTCCTTCAGGCGCAGCCCGGCACGAGCGCCTGCCCCGCCCGGGGCTTGGCGCAGATACGCGTCGATCTTGTGTTCTACGACTGGCTTCAGCGCGTCGAACGTCTGCAGGGCGCGCACCCGGTGGCGCGGCAACTGCGGGCTGCGCGCCAGCGGCAGCAGCCCCATGCACAGGGTGCCCACACTCTCCAGCGGTTCTTCGCGCAGCCGTCCTTCGAGACACAGCGTCATGACACGCTCCAGCGCCGGCGTTGCGAGCAGCCGCAGCGCGTCGTGCAGCCGCAGCTGGGCGAAAGCCTTGAGCAGCATACCCACGTGGCGGCCCTCGGCGCTGTCGAAGCGTTCCGGGTACAGCTCCAGGTGCACCGCTACCCCCATCAGTACATCGCGTGCGAGAACGGCGTTCCCGTCTTCGTCCCGGCCGAGCCGCGCCAGCGCGTTGGCAATCTGGCCGGTCTGGCTGAATTCGAACGCGCTCCACTCGAGCGGAGCCCAGCCCAGGCGTGCCGCCAGACACCACGCCGCTTCATGCAGGCCGCTTTCTTGCGGCCATCGGGACAGTGCGTGGAGGGTGCTGGCCACGGCCTGCGCGTCCATCGACTGGCGCAGCCGCGCATCGCCCTCAGCCTCCGAGGTCAGACGATCGGCAAGCGCCAGCGCCGCGGCGCTGGCCTCGTCCGCGTCCGGCCACTTCGAAAACGCGTTCAGGGCGTTGGCCACTGCCTGCGCCTCCATCGACTGGCACAGCTGGGGTTCCGAGCTAACGCGCTCGGCCAGCCGCAGCGCCGCCTTACGAGCCTCTTCCTTGTCCGGCCACTTTGAAAGCGCATTGAGCGCGTTGGTCACCTCCCGCGCCTCCATCGACTCGCGCAGCCGCGCATCGCCCTCAGCCTCCGAGGTCAGACGATCGGCAAGCGCCAGCGCCGCGGCGCTGGCCTCGTCCGCGTCCGGCCACTTCGAAAACGCGTTCAGGGCGTTGGCCACTGCCTGCGCCTCCATCGACTGGCACAGCTGGGGTTCCGAGCTAACGCGCTCGGCCAGCTGCAGCGCCGCCTTACGAGCCTCTTCCTTGTCCGGCCACTTCGAGAGCGCGTTCAGGGCATTGGACACATGTTTCGCCTCCATCGACTGGCACAGCTTGGGTTCCGAGCCAACGCGCTCGGCCAGCCGCAGCGCGGCGTCGCGGGCCTTGTCTTCCTCCGGCCACTTCGAGAGCGCATTGAGCGCGTTGGTCACCTCCCACGCCTCCATCGACTGGCACAGCTGGGGTTCCGAGCTAACGCGCTCGGCCAGCCGCAGCGCGGCGTCGCGGGCCTTGTCTTCCTCCGGCCACTTCGAGAGCGCATTGAGCGCGGTGGCCACGGCCCACGCCTCCATCGACTGGCACAGCTGGGGTTCCGAGCTAACGCGCTCGGCCAGCCGCAGCGCCGCCTCACGAGCCTCTTCCTTGTCCGGCCACTTCGAAAGCGCATTGAGCGCGTTGGTCACCTCCCGCGCATCCATCGACTCGCGCAGCCGCGCATCGCCCTCAGCCTCCGAGGTCAGACGATCGGCAAGCGCCAGCGCCGCGGCGCTGGCCTCGTCTTCGCCCGGCCACTTCGAAAGCGCGTTCAGGGCATTGGCCACGGCCAGCGCATCCATCGACTGGCGCAGCCGCGGGTCCGATGCGAGGCGACCGGCCAGCCGCAGCGCCGCGTCGCGGGCCTCGACCTCGCCCGGCCACTTCGATAACGCGTTCAGGGCGTTGGCCACTGCCTGCGCCTCCATCGACTGGCACAGCTGAGGTTCCGAGCTAACGCGCTCGGCCAGCCGCAGCGCGGCGTCGCGGGCCTTGGCCTGGTCCGGCCACTTCGAGAGCGCATTGAGCGCGTTGGCCACGGCCCACGCCTCCATCGACTGGCACAGCTGGGGTTCCGATGTGAGGCGCCGGGCCAGGCACCGTACCGCCTCGCTGGCCCGATGCGACGCCGGCCACTTTGAGAATGCATTGAGCGCGTTGGCAACATGCTGCCCGTCCATCCGCTGGCGCAGCTTTGCGTCCGATGTCACGCGTTCGGCCAGCCGCAGCGCCGCCTGACGCGCATCGGCTTCGTCAGGCCACTTCGAGAGAGCGTTGACCGTGATGGCCACCCCCAGCGCATTCATCGACTCGCGCAGCGGCGCGTCTGCCGCAACGTGCCTGGCCAGCTCCAGTGCGTTCTCCCCGACCCTGCCATCGTCCGACCACTTGCTCAGGGCATTGAGCAGATTTGACATATCCTGTGCGTTCAGCCCCGGGATCAGACCATGCGATCGAAGATGCCTGACAAGACCGGACACCGCATCGCAGCACGCCGGGCGCTCCGGCGCCTTGGACAGCGCATTGCACAGCATGGCGGCTTGCCGTCCGTTCAGCCTGTGCAGCGCGCCCGGCCTCAGCAGTTCGGTCGCGATGCTTCGCAGCGCTAGCCGGCAGATCTCGCTGTCGGCATGCTTGCTAAGCTTGTTGGCGAAATGCACGTAGCTTGCAGCCGGCGCGCCCGGCACCAGTCGGTGTCCACAAGATAGTGCGCCGCCAGTTCAACCGCCTCGCGAACGTCGTTGGCCCGCGCAGGCGGTATGTTCCTGACCTTGTTCCTGACCTGCAGTTTCTGCAAATACAAGTCCAGGAAGTGCAGGTTGTCGCCGGCATAGTCTGGGCGCAGAAAGACCAGTGCCTGCCCGTAGCCGTTGCGCTGTGCCAGCACGTTCTCCCTTGCCATCCGGATGGCAAATTCAGGGAAATCGGCATCCTTCGCGTTGCCGGAAAGCACTTGCTGCTGCGCATACCGTTGGTTCCTGAGCTGCCGGCCGAACTCGTGTTCAGGATACGTCAGGACTCTCCCCAGATTCCGGCTGCGGCGCTGTGGTTCGCTCGGCTCGATGCGCATCCTCGAGTGGTGCCTTTCATCCAGCGCTTCAATCGCATCGCGGGCCGGTCGCTTGCGCGATGGCGCCGCCGCGGCGATCTGATACCTCTCCATCCCGCTTGCAGCAAGGGTTGACCGCAGTTGCTGGTCCGGCAGGTTGCGCGTGCTGGGCGGCCACGACGACTGGGCCCTGCGGGGTGCATCGTCCGCTGCTCGGTCTGACACAGGCCTCCCGCTACTCGGCAAAGCGCGCAACGGATGTCCGGCAGTATCCTCGTCCCCCTGTAGCCGTGAAGCGAATGCCCTTTGCCGTTGAGGTCCGGAATAAGGCTGCATCCTGCGCTGCTGGCGACGCGCTGCCAGGTCTTCCCGCCGCGGCAACGTGTCAAGGACCGTGTCTGTCCTCCGGGACGCAGGTTCGGGCCGCGAAGTCGGGGACTGTCCGGGTGCAGCCTCGTCAATCTTCTGATTGCCACCAGCGTCCGGACTCGCCGGGCTGCCAATTCTCATAGCTATGCCCCTTCTCCAGTAGTTACCTGGCAGGCTGTTAAAATAGCTCCCGCCGTTGTCATCGGATCGGGCGGGTAGACCGTTGAAACAAGCGGCTATGTCGGGATAGTGGAATCAGGACGAGTAAGCTCCTGCTCAACAGCCATTACGGGGGGACAATCCGGACTCTTGAGGAAACAAGACGAGCGCATCTCATGCTGGCGGTGTCGATCAAGAGCGGAGATGGACAAGCACAGCTGGGATATCGCATTGGAGTGTTTGGCATCTTGCCAGCGTCATACTGAGGGCGTCGCGACGACGCTGCAAGATGCCATCGGTGGACGTCGTTTTGGCACGCAGGCAAGAAGGCGTCCTGATTCTCGATAACCTGAGAGAGAATCACAGCAAGCCGTCACCTCGCGTGCACCGGCTCGCACCGAACTGCAACTTCAAGGCTTTGTCGTGGGTCTGCACAGTGTTCAGAGACAGCCGAGCGTATTCGATGTTACTTTCAGCATCATTCGGTGAAAAATTCGACCGCTTTACCAGTGCCTCGACGGCGCTGTACAGGCACTTCTCTTGTCGTGTTATGTTGCAACAACTCAGCAAGGCGTGCGCTTGCTCTGCCGTGCCCGGGGTCTGGCAGGGTCGCCAGTATAGGGGTCTTCCTCCAAATGAAAGTTGTTCCCAACGCCGATCGTTCGCACCACCGCCGGCTGGTCAGCGTCGGCAAACATGGCAAACTCCTTCGCCATCTCTCGATCAGATGACAAGTAGTGGTGTTCGCCCGAAGCAGTCACACCAGAGCTACTGAAATTCATCAGGAAATTTGCGCTTCCGCCATCTGTGGCTCCACTCCCTTTACGCTCGTTCACGAAGCCATTTCTGCGAAGAGATGACACGTGTTCGCGCTTGGTTCCATGCCAAAGAACGCTCTCCTGATAGACCCGTTTGGCAAATGGCACCAGACCATTCAAGGTCTCATTTGAATATGGTGATCGCGAAGATCCAGGCTTAGCTCTTTTCGCCTCAACGTCCGACTCATACCCATCGGAACCATAGTCGCTTGAAGCTCGCGCTCCACCACGCTTAGAAATGCAGCCGCCCATGACAATTGAATACCGGTAGTGAATTTCCTCGACTGTACGGACCTACAGCGTCAACGTCGCTCGATCACCGCGAAAAAATGTGCGCTGACGCGAAACGGATCAATGCCGTTTCATGCGGGAATGCGACGGCTCGGGAGCTAAAGTCGAAAGTGGTGTACGGGCGGGGAATTTGAGGCGCGGAGTAGAGGGCGGTGGAGCTTTCCGCTGAGAATCTGATTGTCGAGATCGGAAACCAGCACACAAGAAAACTCCACCATGAGCAAGGATAAATGTACAACTGGTTGCGAGTTTCGGTTGAAGCGATCTGGCGGCGGTCAACGGAATTGGCAAGCAGGCGAGACCAGCCGCGTCGAGATGGGCGACGAGGCAGTTTTGCGTTGTCACGGATGCATTTCCGCAGGGGGAGGACGAACGGGACCACGGCGCGCTGCGCCGTACTGAAGCATGGACCTTAACTGCCAGCTCAACTACCGCAATAGTGCCGTAGATTTATCATGGTGTAGGCCATGGTCTTGAATGCGTAGTGCAACTGACTGATGCGATCGAAGCGAAGTAGCAAGCGACGAAACTTATCTTTCCATGCGAACACGCGCTCGATGGTACGAAACCGCTCTTTAAAAATGGTCAGATCGAACAGCGCCTTGCGACCTCGCTTAGTGCGTTTCCTGCCGCGCGGGTTCGGGTTGATGTTGGGCACCATCCCGCGGTTGAAGATCGCCTTGCGGTTGGAGCGACAATCGTAGACGCCGTCCAGGCTGACCACGGTGTCGCGCAGATCCAGCCTTGCTTCACCGGCAATCCGTATCACCTGCGGCAGCGCGTCACGCAGCAGCGGCGATTCGTTGCGATTGCCTGGTGCCGACACGAACGGGGCGATCACATTGCAGTTCCGGTCACAGAAGGCAACGACCTTGTCACCCTTCATGTTCTTGTGGCCGCTGACGCCAATGTTGTCGCCGCCTTTTTTTGCCGCCGTCGTGGTGCCGTCGCCATGGATGACGCTGGTGTCCAACAACTGGTCGTGGCTAAGCCGCACCACCGACGCGAGGAAGACGGCGTCGAAACATTCGCATGCCTGCCAGCGGCGAAAGGCCCGATAGATACTCGTGTAGTGGATCTCCGGCCTGCCGTGCCGATCCATTGCAATCGGCAGCGCCTTCCATTGGCAACCGAGGTAAAGCAGTTTCAGGATGTAGTTGAAGATCGCGTGCGCGGTCAGTTTGGATGCCGGTCCCCGGCTTCCTGCCGTGAGGTGCGGCAAGACAAATTGTTCGAACTGCCCGCGGCTCAATTCCGTTGGAATCCGTTGCCATTGCTGGCTGTGCGCCATTATCGACCGCCAAAGATCGGGAATTCTAGCGGATCACGGCGGAAATCGGCGAAAGTCATACCCACAAAGGACTTCAGGCAAATTTGGCAGCCTTGAGAAACCCGCAACCAGTTGCATGCACCGTGTCGGCGCGAAAGCCGGACTCGTCCCAGAAGAACACTTCCGCGCCCTGCGCCTTAGCCTGACGGGCAATTGCTGGATAGGTGTCGTGCTGCCAGCGCTCGATCGCTTCGGGGTCGCGTTGGTAGGCCCGTTGCAATGGTTTCTGCGGCGTCAGCCCAAGTTTTGCCAGCAGTGCTCCCACCGCTGTCGTCCCCAGGCGCACACCAAACTTCTTCTCAATCAACTGCGCCACGATTGCGCGTGTCCACAACCCGAAATCAAGCCCGTACTGGCGCGGATCGCGCCCCAGCGAAAAACCTGCCGCTCCTGGGCTGGCGTCAGCGTTGGGGGCCGGCCAGTGGCCGGCGTCGAGCGCAGCTGTTACGTCGCGCTCAATTTGAGGTCCAACAGGGTGAGTTTGTCTCGCGTACGTTGAGAACGATTTCACGAACATCCCCGCGAACATCGCGAGACGCCGCGGGCATGAGATAGGCCGGTACTCCTCTGCTATCGTGAGACGGTTACCACACCCTCCACGAACACAGAACAGCCCGGCCTATGCTTCGGATCGTACATGCCTTTGTCTCGCTCGAACAGCATCTTCGCGCCATCGTCACCACGCCTAAGTCCTATCATCCCGGCCGCTGCCCACATTGCGGTCGCACCTGCCTGTGGGCACACGGCTTCTATGCACGCAAGGCTGATCGCAGTGAGGGCGGTACCCTCAATTCCGTGCCCGTGCCACGCTATTGTTGTGCCGCTTGCCGGCGTACCTGTTCTCGCTTGCCGCTGTGCATCTGTCCGCTGCGCTGGTACGGCTGGGCGCTGCAGCAGCTCGTGTTTGCCCTGATCTTCGTCGGGATGTCGCTGCGCTTCACCGCCGCCGTGGCCGGCGTCGATCGCCGCACCGTCCGGCGCTGGTGGGGCTGGCTCCTGCGTCGCAGTGACAACTTTGCCTTTGCCCTGCGAAGCCGCTTCCCAGAACTGGGCCGCACCGCCGATACCGCCGCATTTTGGTGCGCCTGCCTCGCCCTCATGCCGCTATGCCAAGCGATGGCCTGGCTCGACCTGGACGGCCTTGATGTCCCGTGATCGCATGATGGCAACACTGCGCGCGACACCCCTTCCGGCACGGTAACGGGCACCCCACACAGTCTGCCCACTGCCGCCGGCCCGATATTGGTCGTTTCATGACGTCTCGTTCAACTTCAACGTAGACTTCATGAACAACATCGATCCCGTGGCCCTGTTCCGGTTGTCCGTGCTCGGTCCCATCGTGAGCCGTGAGCGGCTCGAGCGCGGCGAGCTGCAGCTGCTGCTGCGTCAGCTCGCCCTTCAGGAGTACGCCATCCCCGGCTCGCGCCGCCGCCACATCGGCGAGCGCACCCTGCAGACCTGGTACTACGCCTGGCGGCGCGAGGGTGTCGCGGGCCTGGCCAGCCGGCCCCGTGCCGACACCGGCCGCTCGAAGCTGCCCGAGGCCGTGCAGGCCGCCGTACTGGCTGCCAAACGCGAGAACCCGCAACGCTCCATACGCCAGATCCGGCTGCTGCTCGAGTCCGCCGGGGTGGTGGCGCGCGGAACGCTCTCGCGTTGCGCCGTGCATCGCCTGCTCAAGGTTCACGGCCTCTCGCGCATCGTCGGCCCCGCCGTCGTTCCCCAGGAGAAGCGCAGCTTCGTGGCCGAGTATGCCGGCTCCATCTGGTACGGCGATGTCATGCATGGCCCAATGTTCTCGTTCGGCGGGGCACGCCGCAAGACCTATCTCGTATCGCTGTTCGATGATGCCTCGCGCCTGGTTGCGCACAGCGCATTCTGCCTGTCCGAGACGGCGTTGGAGATCGAAGGCGTTCTCAAGCAGGCACTGCTGCGCCGGGGTATCCCGCGCATGATCGTCGTCGACAACGGTTCGGCCTATCGCGCCGCAAGCCTGCAGACCATCTGCGCAGACCTGGACATTCGCCTGGTGCACTGTCAGCCGTACCAGCCCACGAGTAAGGGCAAGCTCGAACGCTGGCACCGCACCGTGCGCGATCAGTTCCTCGCGGAGCTCGATGCCACCCACATCCGCGACCTGGCCGACCTCAACTCCCGGCTGTGGGCCTGGGTCGAGCAGGTCTATCATCGCGAGCCCCACAGCTACGCTGGGCAAGGATGTCTCGCCGCTCGCGCGCTACCAGCAGGACCTGCCGCGCATCCGCGCACTCGGCTCTCTTGCCCCGAAGCTCGATGAACTGTTCCTGCATCGCGTCGAACGCCATGTGCGCCGTGATGGCACCGTCTCGTACGATGGCCGCGTCTTCGAGGTCCCCTACGAACTCAGCGGCCAGCGGGTCGTGCTCGTCGTCGATCCCCACGCCGGCACCGTGCTCGGCCTCTGACCAAGATAAGGCCGAATTGCTATCATAAGCCTTGTGGTTATGAAAACACTTCGCCTTATTCGGATTGAGAATAAGCAGTTCAGGCCGTGAACGCCTGCCCAAACTGCCTTGCCCGCTTGACGTCGTCGCTGTGGAGATAGATCGACGTGGTCGAAATCGACGCATGGCGCAAGTTATCGCGCACGGCGCTCAGCTCGACGAGACCGTCGGGCGGCTCACGCCGTTACACTCAGCCGGCACACTGATTGGCACCTGATCTGCGTCGGCTGCCCGCGTGGTATCAAAGGCTTCATCGAGCGCTGCACTGGCCATGCCGATCTGTCGGTAGGGTTCGGTGCGCGCGAGGGCCTGAAGTGCGATCGCTTTGCGTTTGTCGGCGCTCAGTCTGCCCACGCCAGATCGGGTGTTTTGAGTCATGGATGCCGCAGATGAAAAAGGGGCACCATTATCGCCTGGCGCTCCAGGTGCCTCCTCATGTGTAACGCGCCTTTGAACCTCGCCCTATCTTCATGATGAACTCCTATGCCGTGGATATCACGACCTCTCCACTCTGGCACAAACCTCTCGCTGCGTAGCGGGAGTCGTCCATCACATCACAACCAGCTCGGGATGCGGCGCGGCTTTTTACACATTGAACCGTAGGATCGACGTGCCGTTTCAGCACCGTTGTGCATCCGAACCGTCGCATTCCCGCATGAAACGGCATTGATCCGTTTCGCGTCAGTGCACATTTTTTCGCGGTGATCGAGCGACGTTGACGCTGTAGGTCCGTACAGTCGAGGAAATTCACTACCGGTATTCAATTGTCATGGGCGGCTGCATTTTTAAGCGTGGTGGAGCGCGAGCTTCAAGCGACTATGGTTCCGATGGGTATGAGTCGGACGTTGAGGCGAAAAGAGCTAAGCCTGGATCTTCGCGATCACCATATTCAAATGAGACCTTGAATGGACTGGTGCCATTTGCCAAACGGGTCTATCAGGAGAGCGTTCTTTGGCATGGAACCAAGCGCGAACACGTGTCATCTCTTCGCAGAAATGGCTTCGTGAACGAGCGTAAAGGGAGTGGAGCCACAGATGGCGGAAGCGCAAATTTCCTGATGAATTTCAGTAGCTCTGGTGTGACTGCTTCGGGCGAACACCACTACTTGTCATCTGATCGAGAGATGGCGAAGGAGTTTGCCATGTTTGCCGACGCTGACCAGCCGGCGGTGGTGCGAACGATCGGCGTTGGGAACAACTTTCATTTGGAGGAAGACCCCTATACTGGCGACCCTGCCAGACCCCGGGCACGGCAGAGCAAGCGCACGCCTTGCTGAGTTGTTGCAACATAACACGACAAGAGAAGTGCCTGTACAGCGCCGTCGAGGCACTGGTAAAGCGGTCGAATTTTTCACCGAATGATGCTGAAAGTAACATCGAATACGCTCGGCTGTCTCTGAACACTGTGCAGACCCACGACAAAGCCTTGAAGTTGCAGTTCGGTGCGAGCCGGTGCACGCGAGGTGACGGCTTGCTGTGATTCACCCTCAGGTTATCGAGAATCAGGACACCTTCTTGCCTGCGTGCCAAAACGACGTCCACCGATGGCATCTTGCAGCGTCGTCGCGACGCCCTCAGTATGACGCTGGCAAGATGCCAAACACTCCAATGCGATATCCCAGCTGTGCTTGTCCATCTCCGCTCTTGATCGACACCGCCAGCATGAGATGCGCTCGTCTTGTTTCCTCAAGAGTCCGGATTGTCCCCCGTAATGGCTGTTGAGCAGGAGCTTACTCGTCCTAATTCCACTATCCCGACATAGGCCTCTTGTTTCAACGGTCTACCCGCCCGATCCGATGACAACGGCGGAAGCTATTACAACGGCCTGCGAGGTAACTACTGGAGAAGGGGCATAGCTATGAGAATTGGCAGCCCGGCGAGTCCGGACGCTGGTGGCAATCAGAAGATTGACGAGGCTGCACCCGGACAGTCCCCGACTTCGCGGCCCGAACCTGCGTCCCGGAGGACAGACACGGTCCTTGACGCGTTGCCGCGGCGGGAAGGCCTGGCAGCGCGTCGCCAGCAGCGCAGGATGCAGCCTTATTCCGGACCTCAACGGCAAAGGGCATTCGCTTCACGGCCACAGGGGGACGAGGATACTGCCGGACATCCGTTGCGCGCTTTGCCGAGTAGCGGGAGGCCTGTGTCAGACCGAGCAGCGGACGATGCACCCCGCAGGGCCCAGTCGTCGTGGCCGCCCAGCACGCGCAACCTGCCGGACCAGCAGCTGCGGTCACCCCTTGCTGCAAGCGGGATGGAGAGGTATCAGATCGCCGCGGCGGCGCCATCGCGCAAGCGACCGGCCCGCGATGCGATTGAAGCGCTGGATGAAAGGCACCACTCGAGGATGCGCATCGAGCCGAGCGAACCACAGCGCCGCAGCCGGAATCTGGGGAGAGTCCTGACGTATCCTGAACACGAGTTCGGCCGGCAGCTCAGGAACCAACGGTATGCGCAGCAGCAAGTGCTTTCCGGCAACGCGAAGGATGCCGATTTCCCTGAACTTGCCATCCGGATGGCAAGGGAGAACGTGCTGGCACAGCGCAACGGCTACGGGCAGGCACTGGTCTTTCTGCGCCCAGACTATGCCGGCGACAACCTGCACTTCCTGGACTTGTATTTGCAGAAACTGCAGGTCAGGAACAAGGTCAGGAACATACCGCCTGCGCGGGCCAACGACGTTCGCGAGGCGGTTGAACTGGCGGCGCACTATCTTGTGGACACCGACTGGTGCCGGGGCGCGCCGGCTGCAAGCTACGTGCATTTCGCCAACAAGCTTAGCAAGCATGCCGACAGCGAGATCTGCCGGCTAGCGCTGCGAAGCATCGCGACCGAACTGCTGAGGCCGGGCGCGCTGCACAGGCTGAACGGACGGCAAGCCGCCATGCTGTGCAATGCGCTGTCCAAGGCGCCGGAGCGCCCGGCGTGCTGCGATGCGGTGTCCGGTCTTGTCAGGCATCTTCGATCGCATGGTCTGATCCCGGGGCTGAACGCACAGGATATGTCAAATGTGCTCAATGCCCTGAGCAAGTGGTCGGACGATGGCAGGGTCAGGGAGAACGCACTGGAGCTGGCCAGGCGCGTTGCGGCAGACGCGCCGCTGCGCGAGTCGATGAATGCGCTGGGGGTGGCCATCACGGTCAACGCTCTCTCGAAGTGGCCTGACGAAGCCGATGCGCGTCAGGCGGCGCTGCGGCTGGCCGAACGCGTGACATCGGACGCAAAGCTGCGCCAGCGGATGGACGGGCAGCATGTTGCCAACGCGCTCAATGCATTCTCAAAGTGGCCGGCGTCGCATCGGGTCAGCGAGGCGGTACGGTGCCTGGCCCGGCGCCTCACATCGGACCCCCAGCTGTGCCAGTCGATGGAGGCGTGGGCCGTGGCCAACGCGCTCAATGCGCTCTCGAAGTGGCCGGACCAGGCCAAGGCCCGCGACGCCGCGCTGCGGCTGGCCGAGCGCGTTAGCTCGGAACCTCAGCTGTGCCAGTCGATGGAGGCGCAGGCAGTGGCCAACGCCCTGAACGCGTTATCGAAGTGGCCGGGCGAGGTCGAGGCCCGCGACGCGGCGCTGCGGCTGGCCGGTCGCCTCGCATCGGACCCGCGGCTGCGCCAGTCGATGGATGCGCTGGCCGTGGCCAATGCCCTGAACGCGCTTTCGAAGTGGCCGGGCGCGGACGAGGCCAGCGCCGCGGCGCTGGCGCTTGCCGATCGTCTGACCTCGGAGGCTGAGGGCGATGCGCGGCTGCGCGAGTCGATGGATGCGCGGGAGGTGACCAACGCGCTCAATGCGCTTTCGAAGTGGCCGGACAAGGAAGAGGCTCGTGAGGCGGCGCTGCGGCTGGCCGAGCGCGTTAGCTCGGAACCCAAGCTGTGCCAGTCGATGGAGGCGTGGGCCGTGGCCACCGCGCTCAATGCGCTCTCGAAGTGGCCGGAGGAAGACAAGGCCCGCGACGCCGCGCTGCGGCTGGCCGAGCGCGTTAGCTCGGAACCCCAGCTGTGCCAGTCGATGGAGGCGTGGGAGGTGACCAACGCGCTCAATGCGCTCTCGAAGTGGCCGGAGGAAGACAAGGCCCGCGACGCCGCGCTGCGGCTGGCCGAGCGCGTTAGCTCGGAACCCCAGCTGTGCCAGTCGATGGAGGCGAAACATGTGTCCAATGCCCTGAACGCGCTCTCGAAGTGGCCGGACAAGGAAGAGGCTCGTAAGGCGGCGCTGCAGCTGGCCGAGCGCGTTAGCTCGGAACCCCAGCTGTGCCAGTCGATGGAGGCGCAGGCAGTGGCCAACGCCCTGAACGCGTTTTCGAAGTGGCCGGACGCGGACGAGGCCAGCGCCGCGGCGCTGGCGCTGGCCGATCGTCTGACCTCGGAGGCTGAGGGCGATGCGCGGCTGCGCGAGTCGATGGATGCGCGGGAGGTGACCAACGCGCTCAATGCGCTTTCAAAGTGGCCGGACAAGGAAGAGGCTCGTAAGGCGGCGCTGCGGCTGGCCGAGCGCGTTAGCTCGGAACCCCAGCTGTGCCAGTCGATGGAGGCGAAACATGTGTCCAATGCCCTGAACGCGTTTTCGAAGTGGCCGGACGCGGACGAGGCCAGCGCCGCGGCGCTGGCGCTTGCCGATCGTCTGACCTCGGAGGCTGAGGGCGATGCGCGGCTGCGCGAGTCGATGGAGGCGCGGGAGGTGACCACCGCGCTCAATGCGCTTTCGAAGTGGCCGGACAAGGAAGAGGCTCGTAAGGCGGCGCTGCGGCTGGCCGAGCGCGTTAGCTCGGAACCCCAGCTGCGCCAGTCGATGGAGGCGCGGGCAGTGGCCACCGCGCTCAATGCGCTTTCGAAGTGGCCGGACCAGGCCAAGGCCCGCGACGCCGCGCTGCGGCTGGCCGAGCGCGTTAGCTCGGAACCCCAGCTGTGCCAGTCGATGGAGGCGAAACATGTGTCCAATGCCCTGAACGCGCTCTCGAAGTGGTCGGACAAGGAAGAGGCTCGTAAGGCGGTGCTGCGGCTGGCCGAGCGCGTTAGCTCGGAACCCCAGCTGTGCCAGTCGATGGAGGCGCGGGCCGTGGCCAACGCGCTCAATGCGCTCTCGAAGTGGCCGGGCGAAGACGAGGCCCGCGACGCCGCGCTGCGGCTGGCCGAGCGCGTTAGCTCGGAACCCCAGCTGTGCCAGTCGATGGAGGCGAAACATGTGGCCAACGCCCTGAACGCGCTCTCGAAGTGGCCGGACGCGGACGAGGCCAGCGCCGCGGCGCTGGCGCTTGCCGATCGTCTGACCTCGGAGGCTGAGGGCGATGCGCGGCTGCGCCAGTCGATGGACGCGCAGGCCGTGGCCAGCACCCTCCACGCACTGTCCCGATGGCCGCAAGAAAGCGGCCTGCATGAAGCGGCGTGGTGTCTGGCGGCACGCCTGGGCTGGGCTCCGCTCGAGTGGAGCGCGTTCGAATTCAGCCAGACCGGCCAGATTGCCAACGCGCTGGCGCGGCTCGGCCGGGACGAAGACGGGAACGCCGTTCTCGCACGCGATGTACTGATGGGGGTAGCGGTGCACCTGGAGCTGTACCCGGAACGCTTCGACAGCGCCGAGGGCCGCCACGTGGGTATGCTGCTCAAGGCTTTCGCCCAGCTGCGGATGCACGACGCGCTGCGGCCGCTCGCAACGCCGGCGCTGGAGCGTGTCATGACGCTGTGTCTCGAAGGACGGCTGCGCGAAGAACCGCTGGAAAGTGTGGGCACCCTGTGCATGGGGCTGCTGCCGCTGGCGCGCAGCCCGCAGTTGCAGCGCCACCGGGTGCGCGCCCTGCAGACGTTCGACGCGCTGAAGCCAGTCGTAGAGCATAAGATCGACGCGTATCTGCGCCAAGCCCCGGGCGGGGCAGGCGCTCGTGCCGGGCTGCGCCTGAAGGAGGGTGACGAAGCATGCGGTACGCGCTGTCCGGCCCTGTCACTGTATCAGGTGCTCAAGGCATACAGCGTGGTGGCCCACCAGTGGAAGCCGCGCTACATCAGCGGCGAACGCGAGTCGGTGAAGACGCACCAGGAGACTCTGAAGCAGTGGGTGCGACAGACGCTGGACAGGACGCGCCCGCTCATCGAGACGGATCTGCAGGAAAAGAGCTGGAACTTGATTGCGCAGATCGAGGCGGATGATGCGATCCTGGACGCGCTGGATCTGCGGCTGGCCAGCGCGGCGCATCTGGAGGCCCTCACGACGCGTTACCCTCCTCGCCGGTTCGATCTGGCAGCGCGCCACGAGAGCCTGCGCACAGCGGTGGGAAACGTCGTACCACCCGAACCGAGTGGGGGCGACACCACGCATGTCACGGTCGACTTGCGGGGACGGGAGCTGGAGCCCGCCGCGTCGTCCGACGGGGCGGAGCCTGCGTATTCGTTTTATTCACGCCTGACCGGTCAGCCGCTGGTCGAGGTGCGGCTGCCTGGGGAGTTAAGCGCCTTCATGCTCGCGCGCACGTTCCAGTACAAAGACGAGCCTTGGCGCTTCGACATGTTTGGCGGCAGCCGCCTGACACGGGGGCGGCGGAAGTCAGCCCGGGACATCGCCGCCGGCCGCAGCGCGTCTGCTTCGGTGCTGCCGGCAGTGCGGTATGCCGACAGTGCCCCAGGCAGCGCCTTCATGGAACTGGCGCAGAAGCTGGCGCCGCAGCGCGAGGACTGGTCGCGCATGCAACGCGCGCTCATGGAGATGGTGCCACCTGACCATGTGGTGGAGGGCACGTTGCGGCTGGGCTGGTTTGAGGACGTGCCCGGGCCGCAGCACCCCTTCAGGCTTCAAGGGCCACACCACGAGCGCATCGCGCTCTGTCCAAATGACGGCTGCGGGTTTCTGAGATGGGACGTGGCGATGCGCATTCCGGTGGTGCGCGAACATATCGAGGCATGGGAGGCAGTCAGGGAGGCACGGGGCGACGAGGCACAGCAAAAGCTGGTGGATGGGCAGCAGCCGGGATTTAACACGCTGCCACCGCAGGCCCTGATGCATTTCCCGCGGGATGAGGCGGCGCTTGACGAAGCGCGCGAGGTGATGCAGCGCAGGCTGAACGGGGTGGACCGGCACGCATCGCAGGCGGTGGACTGCCTGACGCTGTACCAACTGGCCGTCAGCGGCGGCTACCAGGGGCGGCGCATCCGCGCGGTCCCCTCGGCTGACGACAGGCTGTATCTGCCGACGATTCCGCTGCCGGGCTTTGCGCAGTTGCAGGGCGATGTGCTGGTGGGCAAACCGCCGTACGATAAGGAGAACCTGTTGCCCATTGCGGCCGCGCAGGTCGTTACGCCCGATCAGGAGGACGTGACGGCCCAGTTTCTGGACCAGTGCTTCGCCATCCAGTACAGCTATACGGGATTCGATGAGGATTCGGGCACGGGCGCCGACATGCTGCACAGCAAGGGCATGCTGATCATCCCGCCGCCGGGCTACTGGTCGCCGGATCCGGACCACCAGGGGCTGCACCTGGCCTGTTCGCGGGAGGACCTGAAGACGCTGTCGCGCTGGAAGAGCCGGCGCGAGCGCGACACGCTGCCGCAGCAGATGTTCAGCACGGGCAGCCTGCGGGTCAAGGACGTGCTGCTGCCTGGGCGGCTTGGGGCAATCCCGATTGCGGAGCTGCGCAAGCGGAGCATGGACACGGACGGGGACGATGCGTTCGTCTATGCGGGCTATCCGGCTCTCGTGGGCCACATCGGTCGCGTCATGCAGTCGCGCCAGGCGCGACGGGGCGAGGAGCGCTCGTTCAAGCCGCCCAAGACTGCGCATCCGGCCATCGATGAACGGGGCCGCTACCAGGCGGGACGGGCGCGCGAAATTATGGCCGAGCAGCGGGGGGGCGCGTTGCTGGGTAAGGCCGCCACGCTCGCCATGCGCTTTCTCGCGCAGCCCGATGAGCTGCGCGAGGCCATGGCGCGAAACATGATGTTCGGCACCTACGACGGCGTGGCGCGTGATTTGCGCAACGGACTGCGCAGGCGGCTGCAGGGGGACAAGGATGCACCAGCGCTGCAGCAGTTGCAGGTGCAGGCGCATGAGGCGATTGACCGAGCCCATGAGCCGCAAGCGTGCGAGGCGGCGAAACTGCTGTATGAGCTGTGTATGCAGCTGGGCAGGGACAGCGTCCAGGCACCGCAGCTTCCGTCCGCGCTGGCGCAGGGGTTCCCCGCACTTGCGAGCGCCTATGAGCAGGCAGACGACACGGCCGGGCGTGTGCACGCGGTGCTGGACAACTACCCGGTGTGCCGTCTGTCGCGTACGGCGTTCCCCGAGGGGCAGCCGGGGCTGGTGCCGGGCGAGCCGGAGCTGTCCATGCGCAACCTGTTTACGATAGCCATAAAGGTGGGCACCGACGCGCTGAAGTCGGACACGGGCACCGATCTCTTTACAAGCGTGATCGAGAGTTGCGAAATGGCTGAACGCCGGTATCCCGACCGTCTGCGTCGGGTACCGTACAGCAAGCCGACGTTGGCGGAAATACGGCACGGGCGCTTCGATCCACAGTGGGCAGACGCTGCGCTGCGGCAGATGCCAACGATGGCAGCGGGTGTCATGCAGGACGCCGTCCGGGCGCTGCAGCAGGCGGAGCTGCTCAGCGTACCGGCTACGCCGGCCGAACGGGCGCAGGAGGTTTCCCGGGAGGCGCTTGAGCAAGAGGCGCTGGCGCTCAATGAACGCGCCCGTTTGGCCGAGCCGGGGATCACGATGAGGCTGCAGGACATCGTGAACGGGTGCAGTGAGCCCGGACACGCGCGGGCGGGTCTGGCGGGCGAACAGAAGAACAGGCTGAAGTCGCCGCGCTCGCTGCAGGACAAGCTGGCCCGGCTGATTGGTGGAGTGCCGCCCCGGACCCTGGCCCAGGCCAGCGCGCTGGTCAACGATGCGCTGCGCTACAGTGTGGTGCTGCCCGCGGATACGTTTATGGGGGACTATCGCCAGATCATGGCGCAGCTCGCGAAGGCGCATACACTGATCCGGCGCACGAATCACTTCCTGCGGGGCCGCAGCCCTTTCCAGGCGGTGAGCGTCACGCTGAAGGAGCCAAACGGCATCGCATGGGAAATCCAGTTTCATACAGAGCAAACGTTCAGATGCAAGGAGAAGTACCACGACCTGTACAAGCAGGCGCAACGACGTGGATTCGATGGCGCCTCCGGCGACGAGATCTGGACGTTGCTCGGGCCAGCGCGCGAGGCCTTCCGTGCATTACCCGTTCCTGCGGGGGTGGAAGATATCGTGGACTGGGAGCCGGAAACGGTATTGAAGGTGCAGCCGCGGCCCCAGGCGTCAGCCACGCCGCGCGTGCCTGCCCCCCTTGCGCAACTGGCCCAGCAGATCAGAAGCCAGGCTGAACGTCTCGAGGGTGCGGTCTGGCCTGTGCTGCAGCAGGCGCTGGAGCACCACGGCGCGAAGTTGCGCGCGGACATGGACGGTGGCGGCTGGCGCAGGTTTATCTTTAAGAAGAAGAAAAGCATTGAAGAGAAGCTTGCCCGGATACAGCGCGAGCAGGGCCTGCAAACACCGCAGGAGGCCGCCAGGCGGGTACGCGATGGTCTGCGCTATGAGGTGATCCTCGGTGCAGAGAGATTTGCCATGGACGCCCGGAGGATCCTGACCAGTCTGCAAAGGGCCGGCATGACGGTCATGCGCGTGAACAACAGCTTTACCCGGGAGGGCACCGGCTATGCTGGCCTGAATGTGAACGTGCGCACCCGCGTTGAGGGCGAAGACGCCGACTGGGAAATCCAGTTCCACACCCGTGATAGCCTGAAGGCCAAGGAGAAGGGTCACCGGACCTACGAAAGGCTGCGCCAACTGTCGCCTGATGCGGTGCCGCGCGGGACGCTGGAGGAGGACCTGCGCGACGCGGCAGCCCGCGTGGCGCCCCCGCAGGGCATCGAGATGATCCTGTCCTTCGATCTCTATGCGGAACCATCCATTGCCGACGAGAGGCCTGGCGGCCCGATGAACCAGCCGTATCGCGGCGCAGCCGCGGATCAAGCACGCAGCTCCGACCTGGACACCGGGCAACCCTACGGGCCGCACGGTGCCACGCGGAGCGCGCCTGCCGTGACACACCCGGCCCCCGATCCTGGCCATGCTGTTCGCAGCAACTGGGGTCCCCGCCCCCCGCGCGCACCGGACGTGCTGAGCGGCCTGCACGACCCCCCTGGCGGGTGCCTCGCCGGCTCAGGTGCCCGTTCCCCCATCCTTGGGCGAATTCAATTCGGGGCCCCTGCTCATCAGTCTTGAACAGTTTCTGGCGCAATCAAACGCTGAGATGGGGATGGCCAGCGGGCTGCAGAATAATTGCCTGCTAGACACAGCTCTTCAGCTCAGCCGCAACATAAGGCGAGAGCCTGCGATGGCAACGGAGCAGACGAGCGAACTCCAGGCACAGGCGCAGTGGTTGCGGGGCGAGCTATTTCGTGGGGGCCTGGCCGATAGGGATGGCGACATCGACATGTACGAGGCCGGGTGGGGGCTCGCGCGCAGCCTTGGCATACGCATCCAGGCCATTGCGGTCAATGCGAGCGGGCAGCTCACAGTGCATCCGGTTGTTGGTCAGCAAGGCCGGCTTGTGCATATCCTTCATACACCCGGCCACTTTCAGCCATTGTGGCCGCGCCGCTAGGTTGCGGCGGCTGAACAAGATTCTTCGGTCGAAATGCTCCCGTAATCCTTCCAGTTATGATGTTCGCGAATCCTATTCTCTGGCGGTAAAGAGATACTCAACTTTAGACACTCGAATGCCCTCCGCGACCGCGCGTAGCAGAGCGATCGTGGAGTGTAAGCGCTCAATTGACGACGTCTGGTATTGAAGGCTGAACGTTGGCAGGCTTGCGTCCGCAAAGACTTTGCGGCGTGGTTCATCCCGGCGTTACACAGGCAGGGCAGAAATGAAAGTGCGGGATAATGTGGCCCACTTTAATTTCGGCGTCCCCATGACTTCATCCGTCTGTTGAAGAACGTCATTCGTGCGAGCGGCGCTCATCATTCATGGGAGCGTAGCTTTTTCGGCTCAACATTCATGCGAGCATAGCTTTTTCAATGGCGTTGTTGCATAAATCGAGATTGAAAACAGGGGCTCCTCGGTGATGCTGAACTCAGGCGATACGGACGGATTGCGGGCGAGCGAGCGCGACCCGATCAGCGTATCAGCCGGGATCTGATCGAGCAGGTCGGCCAACACTTCGCCATCGCCAACGCCATGCGGTTGAGCACACCCGCACGGATGGCCACTTCGGTGGCCTGCGACCCGATTTCTCGTGCCCACAGACTGTGTCCCGTCAGCGTCTTGAGGCGGTACTGCACAGCCCTCGATTCCACCACGCGAAGGAGCGAAGCCTTGGTCCGAAAGTACACCGGGTGCAGTCTGGCGTAACGAGGCCATTGTGATATCCTTGAGAAGAGCAGTCGACGCGAATGGAAAGCCGCCAGCGGCTATCATCGGCGCTCGCTGACCGAGACCCTGATGTCGATACCATCGGAGGCGACGACGCCTACGACAGCAAGCCGTGCCACGCGGAGATTGCCGCGCGAGGTGCGCGCGCTGGGCGTGGTTCATCCCGGCGTTACACAGGCAGGGCAGAAATGAAAGTGCGGGTAATGTGGCCCACTTTAATTTCGGCGTCCCCATGACTTCATCCGTCTGCCCTGTTTCCGTAAAACCGGCTGGCTGCGACCGCAAGATGATGGCCGTTCGCGCCCTGGCGGGCGCTGAACCCGTCAGCGCCGTGGCCGCCCGCCACGGTGTCAGCCGTCCACTCGTCTATCGCCAGATGCGCAAGGCGAGCGCCGCGCTGGATGAAGCCTTTTCGAGACGCCGACAAGGTCCTGTTCTCGCTGCCGGTGACCCGACGATGGCTGGAGCAGGTCATCCTCGCACTGACGATGATCGGCCACGCCTCGATGCGCGGCGTCATCGAATTCATGAGCGACCTGCTGGGCGTGTCCATCAGCCTGGGCACCGTGCACAATGTTCACCAGCGTGCCGCGCAGCGGGCGATGGCCATCAACAACAGCATCGACCTGTCGGCCATCCGGGTGGGACTGCACGACGAGATCTTTCAGGGGACCCGGCCGGTTCTTACCGGCATCGATGCGGCTTCCACCTACTGCTATCTGCTGGCTGACGAAGACCACCGTGATGGCGATACCTGGGCCATCCATCTGCTGGACCTGCAGAGGCAGGGACTGCATCCCGACTTTACTGTTGCCGACGCCGGCACGGGTCTGCGCGCAGGCCAGAAGCTCGCATGGCCCGATACCCCCTGTCACGGCGATGTTTTCCATATCTGCCAGCAGTTCGAAACCCTGGCCAACATCTGGACACGTCTGGCCAGCGGCGTACGCACTGAACGCAAAGCCCTCGAAGCGCGACTGGCCAATCCCCGCCGGCGCTGCCAGGACAGCCTCCTGATTGACCGGCTTGACGAACTTCGCCCGCTCGAGGCGCGGGCACATCAGCGCGCGGACGACCTTCGCACACTTGCCCTGTGGCTGGAGCGCGATGTCCTGTCGCTGGCCGGGCCCGATCTGCCGACCCGCCAGGAGCTGTTCGACTTTATCGTCGAGCAACTTCGTCAGCGTGAACCTGAAGATCCCTCACGCATCGGCACGATGCGCGTGGCCCTGCAAAACCAGCGCAACGATCTGCTCGCCTTCGCCGGCGTGCTGGACCAGAAGCTCGACGCCATCGCAAGCGATACTGCCGTCGCCGGGCATCTCGTACGGGCAACGTGCCTGTTGCACCGCAAGCCGGAAACCTCCGTCGCATTCTGGCAGGCATGGAACCGGCTGCATGCGGCCATCGGCCGCCGGTTCCACGAAGTCTGGACTGCGGTTTCGCAGGCGCTGCACGACACTCCGCGTAGCAGTTCCCTGGTGGAGAACCTGAACTCGCGCCTGCGCAACTGCCTGACGCTGCGGCACCATCTGGGCGGCGGTCGCGCCTGGCTGGAGCTGCTGAAATTCTTCGTCAATCATCGTCGCTTCACACGCAGCCGTTGCAGCGCGCGGGTCGGCAAAAGTCCGCGCGAAGCGATGACCGGGGAAGCACATTCGCACTGGCTGACGCTGCTCGGACTCGGCCCGCTTCAACCCCGGCAGATCTGATGCCGGGGAGGTCGTTGCAGGCCTCCAGTTTGCATCGCATTCCTTACCAATTCTGCATTTTTATGCAGGACGGTTCAGCTCGTCCGTTTAACGCAAAAAAGCCGGCTTTTGAACCACGCCAGGGTACAGCCACTTGCCCGCAGAAATGCCAGCTGGATGGCGGCTCCGGCACGGCCGGCACGCCGAAATTTCTGGTTGATTGCAGCAACATCGCTATCGGTCAGCGCGAAATAGTACTCGACATCGAATTCCGACAATCGAGAAGGCAAGCTGTCTTTCCCCACATAACGAAATTCCAAGCCCGGCATCTTCCGCCCCCATCCAGGTGACACGATCCGAAATCGCGGGCGGACATCGTACTCCCGAAGTCACTTGAGGGGCAGAGCGTGGAGTTTTTCCGGTTCGGATAGCTTTGACCGCGCAGCCTGGGTCTGTCGTCTTGCGATAGTGGATCCAGCGTGCCCCGAAGCCTACGCCAGGCAGTCGAGACGGTGGCGATCAAGCAGGAGCCGCCAGCATTCCGTAGTGCCGCGCATTGGCATGGCTGTAGCGCTGGCGACATGGTTTTCCGCACAATTTTGAGGCCAGCCAGAGGTTGGTGCATGTCACTGTTGCGGATATGTCGCGACACACTTGTTTCGCCACACTGTCTTGAGCCTGCCTCGCTTGCGGTATTACCTGAACAGGTATAAAATGCCGCCATGGCAGCTGACAAAGAAAAACCGCTCGAATGGATCGCGAGCAGCTACAAGGATCTGATGGCGTTGCCGCTCGACGTACGTCGGCGTTTCGGTTACGCGCTGTCGCTGGCGCAGATGGGCGACCAGGATGACGCAGCGAAGGTACTCAAGGGCTTCGGCGGTGCCGGCGTGCTGGAGGTCGTCGAAGACGATGCCGGCGGCACCTATAGAGCAGTCTACACGGTCAAGTTTGCGGAAGCGGTGTTCGTCCTGCACTTCTTCCAGAAGAAGAGCAAGAGCGGGATCGCCACGCCGAAGGCAGACATGGACATCATCCGCGCTCGGCTGAAGGTGGCCGAAGCATTGGCACAGGAGCTACGAAATGCAAAAACGAATCATTGAAGGCGTCGAGGTTCAGCGCAGCTCGGGCAACGTCTTCGCCGACCTTGGGCTGCCCGACGCCGAAAAGCTCAAGATCAAAACCGGCCTGGTCGTCGAGATCAGGAAGGCGATGCGTGCCCTCGGGCTCACCCAACAAGCGGCGGCGAAGCGCATGGGCATTCCGCAACCGAAGGTGTCGGGCATGATGCGTGGCGACTTCACCAACCTGTCCGAACGCAAGCTAATGGACTGCCTGAATCGCCTCGGCTACGACATCGAAATCAAGGTGCGACCGGCATCCGAGCCGGTCGGGCACCTGACTCTCGCTACCGCCTGACCAGATGCCCCGATGAGCGCCCGCATTGCTGATGAAGAATGGGACATGCATGAGCATGAATGAATTTCGCCGACTGGCAGCGAAGGTCGATCAGCACATGCAACAACTTGCCGCCCAGGGCGGCAGCGACACTCATGCATCATCAACCGCATTATGGGTTACGTGCCCAACCTGCACAAGATTTGGGTCGGCACCTCCGACCAGCAACTCATGGCGCTGTGCCACGAATTTCCCGGGTTCTACCGCTACGCCCTCATCATGGAGGAGGCGTCCGAAGCCGAGCGCAACAAGGCATCGCGGCCCTATGACGGCATGGCCGAGGTCTTCGAAGAGCACAAGCAACGGGCGGCTCAACTGCTGGTCACGGCGACAACCCTTGAGCGCGGCTATCAAGCGTTTCGTGGAAGCGGCAACCTGCAAGGCTTCCAGCCGCAAGTCAACGAGTTGGGTCAGCTGCATCGGAAATGGCTGTCCGAACTGGACAGCTTCAAGAGCGCTCTACGCGCGCAGGGTGCTGAACCTAGAGCATTGGAGTACGTGAACGAAGCGTTCGGACACCTAGCCGATCGGATCAAGCAGTTTGCGGGTTGATGGTCGGGACGGGCGACGGAATTTTCGGCGGTTCCGGCTTACAACCCCCATTTTGGGTACGTGAATTTTCGGGGAACCCTCAACTTTCCGATCGACCGGTACGAGAAGTGCTACTCGACGCCACGCCCTGGCGGAAGGTGGGCCGTTCCTGAAACCATGAAACATAGGAGAAGCAGTTTGAAGCGTGCGATCACTCGCGACCTGGCAAAGATAATTCCGACCATTCGTTGCCACGGGGATTTCTGTGCCTCGGGCAGGTCCGAAATCGTCATGCCCAATCTGGAAGTAGATGGCGTTGGCCGCATCGCGCTGCCACTGCTTTCCGTGCAGGGCGAACAGCTTGTCGCCGTTGCGGAGCGGGCACCCTACGGTCGCGGAGAGGAAACGCTCGTAGATACCGAGGTTCGCCGGACTTGGCAGATTGATGCTGGCGGCGTCCACCTTGCCGGGCAAAGCTGGCCCAAGACCCTGCATGCGATGATTGGCCAAGTGGCGGCAGGGCTGGGGGTGACCGAACCCGTAACGGCAGAACTGTACAAGCTGCTGATCTATGATACCGGCAGCTTTTTCGTCGAGCATCGCGACACGGAGAAAATTCCGGGGATGTTCGCCACCCTCGTGGTGGCGCTGCCCTCGGTCAGCAGCGGCGGGGAACTCATTGTCCGCCACCGGGGACGCGAAGTCTGCCTCGATCTGGGCGGGTCCGACTCGGCCACGGTGTCGTTCGCGGCGTTCTACGCGGACTGTGTGCATGAGGTGCGTCCGGTTACCTCGGGTTACCGGCTGGTCCTCATTTACAACCTGGCCCGCGCTGGCCGGCGCCAGCCTTCCGCGCCACCGGACTATGGCGGCGAACTGTCAGTGATCACGGCGCTGCTGCGGCGTTGGGTCGCAAACAAGGATTCGCCCGATGACGACTCACCAAACAAGCTGATCTATCCGCTGGAGCACGCCTATACGCCGGCAGAACTGGCATTTGACGCTTTGAAAAATGCAGATGCCGCCGCCGCTGGTGTACTCATTCGCGCCGCAAACGAAGCTGAGTGCGACCTTCACCTGGCGCTGGTGTCGATCGAGGAAACGGGGACCGCGGAATATGCCGGTTATGCCTCGCGCAGACGAAGCCGATGGTACCGCGACCGATATGAGGACGATGAGGATGGATACGACGATGACTTCGAGATCGGCGAACTCATCGAGCGGACGCTGACGATCTCGGACTGGCGGCAGCCCGATGGCAGCAAGCCGGCCATCACTGCCCTGCCTTTCGAGGAAGACGAACTCTGTCCACCGGGAAGCTTCGACGAATTGGAGCCTGACGAACAGCATTTCCACGAGGCCACCGGCAACGAGGGCGCGACCTTTGAGCGGACCTACCGGCGGGCGGCCTTTGTGCTATGGCCCCGGACGCGACGACTTGCCGTGATTCATCAAGCAGGTTTGGGCGTGACCCTGCCGTACCTGAGTGATCTGGCCGCTCGTTGGGAACAGAGTGGGGAGAGTCAGGCCTCGCCCCAATGGCACGATGCGCATACGCTCGCCGGCTACATGCTGCGCGACTGGCCGGCATCGCGTGGTTACTATGGTAACGGGGACCAGGTCATTTGCATGGTGGCGAGCCTAACGCAGCTACGCGACACCGCGCACCTCGACACCCTGCTGGACATCATGCCGGCCAAGTGGATGTATCACGGCAGCGAGAACGAGGCACTGACGCGCGCAGCCGGCCTTCTCCTGCCGCAGCGGGCGTCCGAACTCGTGGAACAGATCATCGCCTGGAACGCGCAGATGATGCCCGGTGCCTGCGCCGGTCTACTGGCGCGGATCGGCGAAAGTGACCAGTTCGGAAATTCTCCTGTACTTCTTCACCCGGCAGCCACGACGCTCGTCCAAACGCTGACAGGGCAACGCACCTCCGCCCGACCCGACCATTTCCTTCCCCCGGATCCGATCACGCCAAGCCTGATCGAAGATCTGCTCACTGCCCTCGCGCGCATTGACGCGCCATTACTGGCCGACCTTGTTGTGGGGCATGTCCTGGCGTATCCGGCTTCGTTTGACCTGGACGCCATTGTGGTCCCGGCCATCCTGACGCTGAGCGAACGCGGACCGACAGTGAAGAGCGCATCGGTGCAGCGCCTGCGTAGCGCCGCTCTGGCACATCTGCGCATCCGTATTGCCCCGCCATTGGCACCACCGCCGGATTTCGCGCGGGCGAATCCAATCCTCTGCCGTTGCGCCCATTGCGCCGGGCTCGGCCGGTTCCTGGTGGATCCCACGCGCAGGGAGTGGGTATTTAAGGCCGCCGAGAAAGATCGCCGCCATGTTGAGAGCGCCATCACCGTACATGGTTGCGATGTAGATTGCGCCACAAGCAGGGTCGGAAGACCCTACAGTCTGATCTGCACCAAGAATCAGGCAAGCTACGAGCGGCGCGTGCGGCAACGCAAGGAGGATCTGCGCAACCTCGAACGGCTTGAGTCCGTCCCCGAACAGGGAGGACAACCTGGCGCTGGGCCATACCGGGTGAACGTCCAGGAGCGAGAGACTGATGACGAAAGGTGACGTGATGGATATCAATACCGAGGCGGTCGATGAAGCTGTACCTGAAGCCCTGAATCTTTGTAATCAGAGCCGTGCCTATGAACCGGCTGCACGAGACGGCTTCATCCTCGAACCGATCAATCGCGCCAAGTCGGTGGTATTGACCGACGAAGGGTGATGCCGATGACACCTTTAGTGAGATGAAGCAGCGGGACGAAGTCTTGAAGGAGTTGACGCGGGAGGAATTGCTCGCCGAGGTGGCACGTTTGCGAGCAGAAAATGCCAGGCTTGCCGCGTTAGGAACGAGTGAGAAATAACTTCCCGAAGTGGACCTGGCGTGCGCAAAGCGACGCGGGTAAGATGTGATGCCTCTGGAGGACAAACGATGCAGGCTGGTTACCGGGCTGAGGTTGAAACGCGGATGAAGCGGCTGTACGCGCGCTTGTCGGAGAAGGACCGACGGCGGTATGCGGCTGTGGAGGCGGACAAGCTGGGCCATGGCGGTTTCGAATATATTGCGAAACTGTTTGAAATGGACCCGAAAACAATTAGACAAGGGCTAAAGGACCTGGAAGAAGAGCTGGATCCGGTTGGAGAGCGGATCCGAAAAAAAGGGGCGTAAATCCAGGTTAACGGACCATCCGGAGTGGAACGCGGTATTTCTAGATGTGGTGCGAGAGCATACGGCGGGTAATCCACAACACGGCATCATCTGGACGGATCTGAAGCCACGCGAAATCGCACAGGCGATGACGCAGCAAGTAGGCGAACGGGTGAGCGTGCGAACGGTCCGGCAGCTGCTAAAGCGCAACGGTTTTTCCCGGCGGCAATCACAGAAAAAGAAGTCGTTCAAGTCCCACGCACAACGCGACGTACAATTTCAGCGTATTACGCAACTCAAGGCGGAATATCTCGAAGACGACCAGCCTGTCCTCAGCATCGATACGAAGAAGAAGGAGATGCTGGGCAATTTCTATCGCGACGGCAAGCTCTACACGCGCGAGCAGCTTGAAGTCCTCGACCATGATTTTCCGAGCTACAGCGAAGGCAAGGTCATCCCGCATGGGCTGTACGACATCGGGCTGAACAAGGCACATGTGAACATCGGGGTGAGCCGTGACACGACGCAGTTTGCCTGCGACAGCGTAGCGCACTGGTGGGAAAAACAGGGTCGCGCCGATTATCCCCAAGCCACACGGTTACTGCTACTGTGCGATGGCGGAGGTAGCAACCCAAGTGATTCGTGGCTTTTCAAAGCGGATCTGCAAGATCTGGCAGACCGGCTCGGACTGGAAATCCGGGTGGCCCACTACGCCCCATACTGCTCGAAACATAATCCGATCGAGCACCGCGTGTTTCCACACATTACGCGAGCCTGTGCTGGCGTAGTCTTCAGCAGCGTTAGTCTGGTTCGTGAACTGATCGAAAAAGCCTGCACAAAAACCGGACTGAAAGTTACTGCTGACATTCTTGACGGAGTCTATGAAGCCGGACGGACAGTCACTCGTTGCGTCCGTGCTTCACTGAACATCGAGTACGACTCAACCCATTTGATTACACACATCTCAGTCGTCAAGTTCACGGGCATACCGGAGACCGGCGGCGAAATCCACCACTCGCTGCAGGCCTTGCCAGATGGTCTTGACTCCGGGTTCGCCGTCGCCTTTGCGCGCCAGGAAGCCGCCGAGCATAGCGACCAAGCGCACGACCTCATTCAGACGCGGTGACGTCTTCGGCGGCTTCTTCTTGTTGAGAATGAATGCCGCGCGCCATTCATCGCGCTCGAACAACAGCCCTGCATCCAGGTCCGGGCAAGTTCGGCCCAGTCGCATCAACCGAGCGATGCGCCATGCCACCACCATGAACAGCGCCAAGGCACGCTCAAGCCGTGCCATCGATGCGAGTTGCAATGCCTCGACCCGACAGCCGTTCTTGAGCACATGAAAGAACAATTCCACCTCCCAACGCGCGCGGTACCAGTCAATAAGCTGCGCCGCTGCGTCAAGGTCGTCCACCTCGCGATTACTCAGCAGTCGCCATTCAATCGGCTTGACGCCGGCCGGCGGGTCGACCTCCCGGGCGACGATACAAGTGGCACTCACCACGCCGCCTGCAGCATCAGGCAACGCAACACGTTGCGCCCACACCTGCTGCCGTACCGCGCGCGCTGGCTGAGCCTGACGGGCTGCCAGCGTAAAGTGAATCCTGCCCACTGGCTTGCCCGCAGTTACTTGGTCCCACAGCTTGCCGCCGCCAGGCAAGGTGCGATTGTGCTGCGAGCGCAGTAGCCAATCCGCCGGGTGGCCCAACTCCTTTGCCTTGACCATCAGCGCCATGATGTCCGACTCTCGGTCAGCCACATAGACGAGTCGCGTGGCAGGCAGTGCGGCCGCCTGTTCGGCGACCCGCTCATATCCTTCAGTCCAGCGGGTGCTTTCCTTGATGCCGGGGCGCACGCCATCCGCACCCTTGGGCTCGCGCGCCCACATGTAGGCGTCGAGCACGCCCAGCGGTTCGCGCGCTGGCGTTACCGCGTAAGTCGGGTGCAGATATAGCCCGCGTTGCGCCTCATACGACAGCGGTCCCAGGCCTGCGATGGCCTGGCCGTTAAAGTCCAGCTCCGTGGTGTCTTGGATGCATAGCACCACTTCGCAAGCTCGCATCCGCTCGGCTGAGCTCTGCCAATGGGGCGCCAGAATATCGCGCCAGTCCAATTCATCCTGAGCCAGGAAGCGGTACGCAGCAGCCGTTTCCGCCCAGCCGCCGCACGCACTCGGTATGCTTGCCGTCGGCTTCTCTGCGAGTCGCTCCGCTAGCAGCACCGCCCGCTTATTCAGGCGCTGGTCGCCCAAGTCAATGTCCTTGAATTCTGCCGCTGCCCAACTCGTTGCCTCTCGCTGCATGTGCCGTCCAAAATGCAAGAGTGAACGACAATCCGAAAGAGTTTACAACCCCACCCGCTATGTCATTGACCGTAAACGACTTTCTGCGGCGCACCAGCCGCCAGGAGTTGTGTGTAATGAGGTGGACTCAACCTTGCCTGCGTGGAACTACAGCATCCGCTCACGGAACGCCGCATAGCGGGAAGTTATTTCGAGCACGTTCCTTAGCGGCGCGAAAGTGCGCCGTAGACCCGGAGTAAGCATGTTCAAAACCACGAAGGACAAGTTGTTCGAAGCAGCAGTTGAGGGGGATCGAGCCGAGATCCTGCGCCTGATGGAAAGAGGCGCCTTCGACGCCAACGTGAAAAGTTCACTCTGGCGCGGCACGCCGATCCTGGCCTATGCCATCCTCAATCAGGACCATATTCTCGCTCAGCATCTCATCGATAAAGGGGCCAACGTTCGGGCGGTGGTAGATGGCATGCCCTTGCTCCATATGGCAAAGGATGCGAAGAGCGTCCATATGCTGATCGAGGGCGGCGCTATGGTGATGGCTCGCATGGGGAAGGAGTACCCGGGCCTTTCCAAGGGAGCGACAGCGTTGCACAAGGCTGCCCCGAACGACAATCACGAGGTTCTCAAGGCGCTGATCGATTTCGGGGCAGAGATCGATGCTCGCGATGCCTATGGGCACACACCGCTGCATTTCGCGGCAAGCCGACGCATCACGAATTCGAAAGCCCTGGTGATGGCCGGCGCTGATCCGGATGCCGAGAGCAAGAGTGGCGTGACGCCATCCGATCTGATCTCGCAGACATTCGGCTTCGCCAAATCGGCAGATGCGTGGCTGCGCGAGCGAGCTGCAGCGCTGACGAGTTCAGCGCTCGCGCGCTTTCGTTCCGGGTCGGATGCGCTCCATCAGGATGTCTATTCGAAGCCGCCCGCACATCGGATGTGATTGAGTAAGGAGCGAGACCATGAAGAACGGCAACAGCCCGCAGCAGCTCAATCAGTCGCTCGGTTCTTCGTTCACATATGACCAGGTGGACATGGTAATCGTGGCGCCTGACGGCACGCGATTTGATCAGGCGGACATACTTCGCATGCAGCGCCCAACGTGCTCTTTCCAGGAGCCTTCGGCAGAGTTCTATCGCTGGTATGAGTTTGGCGGGACGGCCCGCGAGCGGCCCCTAGACGCTGCCGAGCTTTCCGCTCTTCTTGTGACTCAGTGCGGATATTCGAACGAGGTTGCTGATGAGTGTGTGCGACTCGAGTCTCAAGCGCGCGATGGAGATAAGGCCGTATGGCATGCAATTGCGGAATACAGGCAGGAAAGGCTGCATGCGGATACCCCGCGGGAGAAGCCAAGCGCCTATGACTCGGTACAGGAGCAGCTGGCCGATGCCCGGCCACTGCCCAAGGACGTAGCGCTCATAAAGTGGGGCGGTTTCAAGGATAGCGCCATTGAAGGGGGCTTTGGCAGCCAGCAGCAAAGGATCGCGGGGCTGATTAAGGCGGGGGCGACCAAGGCGCAGCTCATCCAATTCTGGCGAGAGACGAAGCACCTGAACTGGCCCGCGAGTTTCGGGCAATCGCCTTGGGAAACTGCCTCGTCAGTCGGTGGGGCCTTGGATGCAGCCCTTTTGGGGGGCGCCCTCAGCGCTTACCACCATGGCCTGTTGTATGTCTTTGGCCGCACCCAAGCTGCAGCGAGAGTCGGGCCGGAGCGGGACGTAACGCAGAAAAACGACCAAAGGAGGCCTAAAATGTAAAGTAATGGGCACGTTTCGTTTAAGTTCTGCGAGCGTGCTTAGCCGGACGGGCATATAATGAAACCCATAGGCGACATGGAGGTGCAAAATGGCTTCAAAGCTGGCCCAATTCGTTATGAGCAAGCAGTTCGATGACCTGTTTGCGCGTGGCGTGAAGAAAGCAGCGGAAGAGGCGCGAGCTGCCGGTCTACCACCGGCTGGCGACAAACGCGTCTTTAAGGCCAAGGCCCGTCGTGCGACTGTGGTGTATGAGGCCCCGCGCCCAACCACACCCAAACGCAAGACGCCGCGAGTTGCATGACAACAACCGACAAGACGCAGCAACAAGATCCCCCTTTTGAAACCACGGTCCTGTGTTTTGCAGGACCGAACGGTTCTGGCAAGACAACTGCCAATCGCGAAGTCCTGGCGGCGTCAGGGCTTCCACCCGAAGCCTACATCAACGCTGACGATATCGCGAAGGCGCTCGAGAGCGAAATCGCGGACTATGACGAGCGGAATCGGAAAGCCGCGGCAATCGCCGAGGAGCGCCGACTTGCCGCCCTCGAAACCGGGGACTCGTTTGCATTCGAGACTGTCATGTCCACGCCGGAGAAGGTGGCTTTGCTCACCCAGGCGAAGGCCAAAGGATACGAAGTCTTCCTCGTATTTGTGGCAACCAATGATCCCGAGATCAATGTCGCGCGTGTAGCAAATCGCGTCAGCCTCGGAGGCCATGCCGTGAAACCTGACACCATCCGAGACCGCTACTGGCGGGCATTGGAGCTACTGCCGTGTGCGGTCGAGCAAGCGGATATGGCTTTGGTGTACGACAACTCCTTGGATGGCGTGAAAGCGGTAGTCGTCGCAAGGAAAGCAGGCGAGCGTTTGGAGATCGAGGACGCGGACGACCGCGATGCAGACTGGATCCTCAAAGCGTTGGGGGGCCTTGGCAAGCTCGCCTGAATTCCCGTTCGGCTCTGATGGACCTTGCCGTTGAACACGGGGCGGATCCAGAGAACGTTCAGCATTTGCTTCGCCCTGCCGTTGCCGAAAACGGAGTTGATTACATTGGCCTGGTGCTCGGAAAGACTGACTGCCATGTGCTGCAGGTCAACGGGAAAGGCGAATACTTGCTGCACGACCGTCAGTTGCTGGCAACGGACGTCATTAAGGCAGGCGCTTGGCAATGCCTGCAATACCGGTATACCAAAGGCAAGATCGATCGTTCCGCGCTTCTCAATGTGGCCGCGCCTGAAGACAAAACAGGCTCGCGTCCTAAACTCTAGCGGATACCAGGCTCGCCTCTTTTGCAGTGTGGGCAGCCTGGTACCTTCCGTCTTGCCTGGTGTACAACGCTGCAATGCAGCCTGTCATGCTGTCACCCTAACCGTGCTTCGCGTGGCGCAGGCGCGGTGTCCATAGTATCGCCTGGATACGGCGAGAGAAATGACCGTGCAAGCTCGGGTTCGCGGCAACGAAGCCACTCGTCCCAACTGTCGACAGCTTCGATAGTACAGATGGTTCATGTTGCTCACGCCAATGGCCGGTAGGCATGCCAATTTCTCCGTCATCGGTCCGATTACCGGCGCGGCCGTCGGGACTTTGAGGCTAGTCCGCAAGCCAATGGGCGTAAGCCCGGATGTCGATCATCGGCACCGTGCCAATCTCTTGCAACGTCGCGATGAGCTCCAGCAGGAAGGCTGTTGCAGGCTTGCTCTGCGGTGAAATTGTCACTGCCCCTTGATCGTCACAGCTGAACAGGCCGTGAGACGCCACACAACCGATATCCAACCGGTTGTTCACATTCTCCGGCTGAACCTGAAGCGCCTCGACCAGCGGTTGACCCAAGGGCGGCTTCCAGTCGCTTTCAAACGTCAGTAGACCGCCGATAATGTGGTGGAGCGGTTTGGCGGCCGCGACGCCTTTGAGCCAGGGAACGGGCATGCTCGTGCGCACCAGGCGCCGAACGCTCTCTACCTTCTCCTGGGCGTATTTTACCTGCCCGGCGTTGATCGACTGCTTTGCTTCGAAAACCGCATATACGCTTTCGGCCGGGATGACCAGTTGGTCGTTGTGCTCGAAGATCAGCGGCGTGTACTGCCGGTCAAAAATGACAATGTCCATTTGCTGACTGAACCCGTCCCTGCTATCGACGACATGCGCCGTTGCCGCCTGATACCGGCGCGGCAGATACGTTTCAAGCAGATCCAGCCATGCTTTTTCGCTCGCGTCACCCTTGGTTCCGGGATGGCCGAAAGACTGCCGCGACACGGCAAGGCTTTGCTGCACCTTATCGTGCAGACCTGACAGCAGCGTTTGAAGGGACCATTCACTCATCGAACCAAGTTCTCCCAAGACCCCTGCAGGGACGTCGCGGCTGCCTTGCTGATCGCCTGCTTTTCAGCTGTGGTCAGATCATCTGAAATGCTGTTGTTTGTGTTGGCTGGATCGACGATCTGCGCCGTTGGCAGATAGTCTCGAAAATACTCCAAGCACTTCACAACGCGGCGAGAGAGGGGCACCAAGAATTCAAACTGCAACGCCTTGATGACGGCGAGTTCGACATAAAACGAGGGAAAATCCAGGCCTTTCTGATTGCGCCACAGTTTGATGACCCGGGTTTCCTGTTGCCTCCCCGCCGCAGTGACATGCGCAATGTGCGTGTCGATGTTCGTCTTCTTCCATGTGTCTTTGCGACGGACATAGAGGCTGTGATCGCTCGTCAGGTAGTTTTGCCGTTTTGCGGGCACCAGATCAACGTCGAAGCCATTGACCCTGATATTGATAGACACATTTTGTCGCTTCGGCGCGTATCCCTGGCCCTTGAGACGCGCGAAAAGCTTTTCGTAGACCTCCTTCAGGGTCTCAGGTGTCTGATCGGACAACGATATGAAAAGATCGATATCGGTTCCCGATGCATTGGCCGTGCCCTTGGAAAACGAGCCGCTCGGCCGGACGTCGAGGAGATATCGGTTTGCCCACTCATTAAGGAGCGGTTGGATCGTTGCTCGGACATTCCACAGAGGCGAAAATATGCTCGTATCGACGGCTTCCCGGTTGAGGATAGTCGTTAGATAGGCGTCTGCGTCGATGCTCATAGGCTCGGTCGGGTTGCTCGCGATGTTTAAGCAGCTATAGAGATAGTATGGAGAAACTGCTCCACTTTCAACTTTTCAAGGATCCGGGCATATCCGCGTCGCAACGGACCGGACTCTATTCGCTTGCGCCTGCAGGGAGGCGCAGCGTTCTGTCCATCCGGTGACTATCTCTTTCTTCAACCCGCTTTTGGCGGCTGCCATCCCAAAACAGGTCCGACATGCACCGAGATGCCGTAAGCAAATGAATCTTGCTTATAAGGAGCCCCACAGTAGAGGATGGCCACGCATTGTTTAGCGAGGATTTTGTAAATACCATTTTCAGTTCCGCAGCTGTATAGCAACGCAACACTAAAAAGCTTCAAGCCGTGGGAAGCATCGACGGTCATATAGAGCGCCTCATCGTCAGGCTCGTTGACTTTCACATTCCAGCCAGCATCGCGTAAAGGCCGAACCAAATCAGTCATACATTGCTGAGAAAGGAGCCCCTTACGGAGCAGGACTCCATTGTCTGCTGGCAATGGTGGAACCAGGCGCCCATGTTTTCGGAAATGATCCTGTTCGGCAAGCTTCAGCTTCATCTGAACATCGCGCCGAAGCAGCGCCTGTTGCCATAGCAAGGTGCTGTCGTCGTTCATGTCAGGGAGAAAAAACGAGACGCTATGAGAGGCGTCGTACCAAGATTCGATGGCTGCAAGTGTGGCAAGCGCGACCACCATCCGAGCGAAATTCGCCGGTTGCTGCCATGACGCCGCGGTGCCGTGCGCAAACATGTGCCGATTCAGCCAAGTCACCCCTTGATATTCGTCGGTGTTGCAAAAAAAATGATTCTTGAGCCACCTCCGAAACGTCTCAAAGGCGAACACACGCTCGTCCTGCCCGAATAGATAGTCACAAGTCTTATATTCTGGCGGCACCCACATGCGGTCAAAATGGAGTTGTGCAGCAGTTTCGATCGCGCGGCTCACTGCATGATCAATCTTCTCCGGAGCAGTGGCTTTAGTTCCGAGATCAGAAACAATTCTTGTCAGACTGCCTTCGATCGCCGGTATCAACGCTCCGACACTGGTAGCCCAATAGCCGCTATATGCGCCTAGATAAGCTTCCCGCGCCAACGGCACGATCTCTTTAAGGCTGCGAGCAAGAGGCAAGATCTGTTCGATGCAAACCGCCTGGAAGGCCAATGTGTAAAGCGTTGACGTGTGATATTTGAAAAGATCGAGCGCCCGCTCTCTCGTCACATGCCTCACGGAAGCAAGCAGCTTAGATATTTCACCCATCGGTAGCCATAGCGGCATAAACCACTCGACCTTGTCCCAAAGAGCGGCTTGATCGTCGTGTTGTTTCCGCCTTATTTTCCAGTTATCGTCGCCGGAAACCGGAATGGTCGGGAAGCATGCTTTGCCACCTTCGACGGTCAGGACAATACACGGCGTCGGATGGAAGACCCCGACATCTGCAAGTTTCGCGACCGGATTGATGAGCCTCTTGTCGCCAGCCCATTTTTCAATGAGTTCTGGTGCCAAAGTGTTCAGCGACGACTCATTCAGCGCGCGTCGCCAAATTCCACTGAAATTATCCTCGAGATTGGAGAAAGACATTGAACCCATCCAAAGTGCAATCGTAGTTAATTTTGTTCGGCAATTTACCACCAATTTCTGGACACGGCTGCCGCCGAGCATGCGACTAAATGAACCTCCGTTCCACCTTGAAAGCGGCCCGATATGTCGCGCTGAATCGACCGGCCGCTTCACGGCCTGAGGCGGTCAGTCAAGGTTTTTCAAATAAAGACTGCCCAATGAAACGCCGCCCGCCTGTGGGCAACTCGCGCAACTCTTCCCAATAGAAGCAAACTTATCGATGTCAAATTCAACTGCGTGACTGTCCATCAAAGCTGGGTGACCCATGCCCTAGGGAGCTGAGGAGGGGCGAGCCGCGCGTCCTCAAGGTGTTGAGGTACATACTCTCATCGTACCGCGTCCTTGTCTGCCAGCAGCGGTAAAGGATTCGTATCCACTTGAACGCCAATGCACGGACGGCAGCCTGGTACGAGCTGCCCTTCGCTCGCTGTTGCCGGTAGTAGGCGCCCGCCCAGGATCGGGAGTACGCGTTGCTGACTGGCCGCTTCCGGGTCGCGGAATACCACTGGCCGCTTTCCGGTGATGAATTTGAAGTGCGGGCTGGCGCAACCCACAACTGCCCTTCGATGCCGGTAATGTCGATGGCGGCTTCGTAGTGAACAACAGTCATTGGGGCGAGTCGGAGTTATCCCTTGTAACGAGGCTGATCCGAAGCAGCGACAACGCCTCAATCTGCTATTCCAGTGATGGCTCGTTCCTAAACGCTGCTTAAGGCTGCTCGGCGTCGTCAGCCCGCTGACCTTGTTGTGGAGGTTCAAGCTCGATGGCCAGCGCCGTCGTGGCGAACAACCTCTTCATCAGCTTGGCCAGTCGAGCTGATTCGGGATTCTGGTCGTTCGCAATCGCTCGGCACGCCTCCATGAAGCGGTCCGTCGCGTGACCGAAGTGCGGATCGTAGGCACCTCGCTGGAGTCGCATTTGAATCATGCGGCGCATGAATTTCGGCAAGTCGTCGATGCCCATCTCTCGGATGGCCGACTCAAAGTCGTCGGCCGTCGCCCGCTTCATGGCCACTTCTTGCAAAGTGCCCCAACCGCCGTGTTCGATGATGTGATTGCAGGCCTCTACCACGGTCGCCTGAGCCTGTTGTTGCGAGACGACGACGTCGAACGTGGCTTGAATGTCAGGATGTAAGGAGTTGCCAAACGGGTTGTCGTCGTCCGGGGCGGGGCCCCCACGAGCCTGGAACGCAGCGTTCCAGGCCTGGATCATCTGCTCGGCCAAGCGCTGTCCGCCATCCAACTCGCTCAGCACGCTGTGGAGCTCCGTAGCAACATAGGGATCGAGCTGGCCTGCGATGGCGGGGAAACCGGTGGCTTCGGAAAGGAGATCCGTCTCGGTCGCCCGGTGGTCCCAGATTGCCTTCTTGATGAAGATGCGGGCATTTTGGCGAGCCTCAATGGTTTGCGCTTCGACGACGTAACGTTCGATGATAGCCTGGACCTTTTCACTTTCGAAAAGGCCGGATTCTAGGAACTCCACGAGCACCTTCTCGAAGTCGTCGCAGCTGTTGATGCCGAGTTCGCTCATGAGCATCCGCCATCGGTCTTCGCGCTTTTCTTCTTCGGTGGGCTCGTCCTTTTTGTCGCGAACGAACGTGGACCAGTCCGGGTTTCCAACGTTCAAAGCGAACTGGAAGTCGGGACCATCCTCAAGTCCCCGGTAAAGAATAGCTCCGAAGAGAACGATCGAGGGCACGACTCGCGCTTGAATCGGATCGCTCAGATCCCTATTCGCGAGGATCTGATTGGCTGCTCGGATCACCTTCCAGATAATCCGAATATTCGTGAGGCCACACGCGATGATGGCTAGTTTTAGCGTTGCCTCGTATTTGGGCGAGGCCAAGAGCTTGATCGCGATTGAGAACGCTTCATCCGGCGTCGTCGAGAGCTTGATCTCCTGGTCGATCACTTTCTCTCGAAACGTGGTCCAAAGCGTCCGCTGCTCGCCCTCTGTCGCAAGCTGGTCGTCGTTAAGAACGAGAACGAACCGCGCCTTGAATTCCTTGGAATATTCGTCAATGAAACCAAGGATCTCGTCGATCCCGAGCTTCGCGTGCTTGCGTTCGATGTCGTCAATGACGATCACCCTCTCCCTCAAAGCGAGTGGCGCGACGAGCAGCAAGTTGAGATCGTTGATGGCTGCGAGCGCCTTGTAATGGGTAGCCGCAGCTTGCACCCCGCTCTTGAACAGGTTCTTAACGACCTCAAGCTTGCCGCCGCCCACCGCCGCGTCGGGCAAAGCGCCCTCCATCAGCTTGCGTTTGACTTGGTCAATGCTCGACAGGCCGAACAGCGATACGTAGAGCGCCTTCTTGACCTTCACGTCTTTGGATTCCGTCTTGACCTCGTTCCAAAGATGAGTCTTGCCCGTTCCCCACCTGCCAGACAAAGCGATGACTTTGTTGTCGGCGTTTTCGAGCAGTTCGATTAGATGCTTCTTGGTTCTCTCAAGCGACATGGCGCTCCTCCGTCGACTTCCGGGTGCAGCATGCCAACGTCGGCTACGGCTCACCGGGTAAGCTCGTCGGCATTATCGCAGTGCAGGCGGGTATCCAGTCCAAAATCAGAGAACGACTCACCTCGGCCTTCAGCGGACTTTAAGAAAGCCTTCAGCCCGAAGCTGGGACGACGGTTGACGTTCTATCGGCGCGCCTTGCTTGACCTGTGGTTACTGTTCGAGGCGGACCCCAGCGTGATCGCCTTTTGTGAGCGCCCTGGCTACGTACACCGTGGTGGAAACGCGCGGCTTGCCGATTTCTGGGTTCAATACACCGACCGACAAGAGCTGGTTCTTCTCGCAGACGCCGGTCTGGACGAGAGGGCAGCGCCGGGTAAGCCTCTGGACGAGTCAGCATTCTCAATCCGCAGCATGTCGTCGACGGACCTCGCGGCCGCGCGCGTTTGGATTGGCAACTGGCAGCGCATGCTGCCGTGCATCGTGGCCAATCGAGGCCTCGTCCCATGGTCACTGTCCCGATCAGTCGAGCGCCTCCTGGAAAATCCACAGCAGCTAGAGACCCTCGAGCGCAAATGTTCGAACGTGGATCCGGTTTTGTTCCGGGCAGCACTGTTTGGCCTGGTGCATGCCGGTCGCGTCGCAGCGTCCGACCTGCGTATGCAGCCACTGTCCTTGCACACGTCGTTCGCTGTAGTCGCACGAACTCATGAACCGCCGCCCGGAGTTACAAGCTCTCGACCTGGCGTCATGGCCGGAGGTCGCTCTATACAGAGCTCGATTCCGTGCAGCGGCACGCGTTTGAAAGGCGTAGACAGGCGATCGTGCGCTATGCCGGAGGTGAATCGCTCAGGCAGATTGAGCAATCCACGGGGGTGAGCCGGCGCGATCTGTATCGCTGGCTTGAACGAGCCATGGTTCCACACTCGGATGGCCGGCCATACGGTTTTCGTGCCCTGGGTCGCTATATGCGGATCGCAGAGTATGCTCGAGTCAGCACAGTAAGAATTGGTGGAGAGCGCGGCAATTCCGGCGGGGCCGGTGCACTGTCGCAACTCTTCGAGCGCTATCCGTCGCTTAGCACCTGGCTGCGGTTGCAGATCAAGCAGCGTCGGGTTCTGCTCGAGCAGATCAATACAGACCGGCGGCTGCGCACACGTCTGCGTGGACTGCAAGCTCTCCATGATGAATTCCTGCGGCAGTGTCGGATGGTGGGCCTGAAGCTAACGGACTACCCGTTCAATACGGCAGGGCGTGCGATTCGCTCACTGTCGGAGCTTCTGAAGGCGGAAATGTTGCGCAGCTTCGGCCAGGCGGCACGTTCGGCGGGTGCGTCACACCTGAAGGGGCTGCCACGTCGAGAGGGTGGCGACGGCTGTCCAGCGGCAACGCATCCTTATCAGATCGTCGAGTTCGACGGTCACCGACTCGATCTTCGGCTGAAGCTTATCGTCCGCGATCCGCTTGGCTTTGAACATGAGTTCGAGCTTGAGCGGGTGTGGTTGCTAGTGATCATTGACGTCTGCACGCGGGCCGTGCTGGGCTATCACCTCGTACTGGCGCGAGAATACAGCCGTTACGACGTGATCAAGACCATCGAGAAGGCATTGGAGCCCCATCGTGCCCGCGCCTTCTCCATAGATGGGCTCGGCTATGAGGCGCAGGGAGGCCTTCCGTCACAAAGGTGGCCAGAGCTCTCGTATGTCACGTGGGAATGGATGAAGCTCGACAACGCCAAGGCGAACCTGGCTAACGAAACGCTGAGGGCACTGTGTGAATTCATCGGTTGTCTCGTCGATGCAGGCCCCAGGTACTGTCCGGATGAGCGCCCATACATCGAACGCTTCTTCGGCACGATGGCGCAGCGACTGTCTTCGCGCCTACCCGGCTACACGGGTTCGCACCCACGGGATTTGCGCCGCGCGCTCGCCGATCCGAAGGGCAATCTTCGGCTCTATGTGTCGCTCGACGAGCTGGAGGAGCTGGTTGAGTATGCGATCACGACGTACAACGGTACGCCGCATACCGGCTTGAACAGCGTGACCCCGCTCGAAGCAATGGAATACTTGCTCAATACTCAACAGGTGGTGCTGACGCGGCTTGCTGAGCATCATCGTCGCACGCTGTGCTTGATGCAGTCGGCCCGCCGTTGTCGTGTGCGTGCCTATCTTGAGCAAGGCGTACGTCCGCACATTAACCTGTATGGCGTGCGCTACACGAGTGGTGTGCTGGCAAGAAGCACGCGGCTGGTCGGCAAGCAGCTACTCGTCTACCTGAATGCTGACGATCTGCGATGCGTGCGTGCCTTTCTCACGGATGGCACGGAACTCGGCATCCTGGATGCACAAGGCGCCTGGGGTGTGGTGCCGCACAACCTGAAGCTGCGCCAGGAGGTGAGAAAGCTGCGGGATCGGCGTCGAAGCCAACCGGGCGACTCGAATCCGATCGAAGCTTATGTGCAGGCCAAGCTCGAGCAGGCAAAGACTAGTCGGAAGGCCGCGACGGAATACGCGCGGACCGTGCGGCTGCTTGCCAGTGCACCGACAACGCGTACGCCAGCCGAGGCCACGCCCACCACGCGGAGCGCTGCCTCCTCCGTGGTGTCTGCACCGGCTGCGGCAGCAGCAGACGCTGTCTCGATTTTGCCCCAACAGCCGGCGCAGCCGCGCAAACTCACTATCGGGACTGGCCAAGTCTTCTAACACCGTCGTTCACATTGCGAGGTATGCCATGACACCTCAGATGCCGCGTCCCATCGATCCGTCACTTCACCCGCTGGTGACCGGCAATTATCGTATCGCCACGCCTGCGATCGAAGCCTTTTATGAGTTGGTCGAGCGATGTCTACGCTATCGCGTCATGGGAGCACTGATCTATGGCCCGTCCCGCATCGGCAAGACACGGGCGATCGAGTACGTGCGATTGCTGCTGGCGCGCAATCATCCGAAGATGACGAGCTACCACGCGCAATGCGAACACAAACCGCGGCATGCCGAAGGCCCGTTCTTTGCGAACTTGCTCGAGGCCGTTGGAGACCCCGACCCGAACGCAGGTTCCAATCCGGCCAAGCGGATGCGTCTGGCCCTGCGGATTCGCGAGGCGGCTGCTCGAGCGGGGAGCGGCACAGTGCTGCTTTTCTGTGACGAGGCACAGCTTAGGTGCGGATCTTGTTTGTATGTACGGTCCCATTCTACGTCACTGCAAACATCGCTTTGAGCGCGTCGACGATCGCCGCCGCGTTCATGAACTTATCGTCGTTTCTCGCGCGCGCCCTTTGATTGCTTCTCTGCGGCAAGTTGGTTACGCGTGCGCTGCAGCTCCGCACGAAGCTCTATCACAAGATAGACCAGAGCTCGATTTTTGCGCACCTGGTCCCGCAGTTCTATCCGAAGCTGCTTCAGCTTTTGCGACGGGTCGGTGCTGGGTTGGCGCGGATGCCCCTCCTTCCGACTGGATTGCAGGCTCGCCACTATATCCCGATGAGATGTGTAGAGGTTCGCGCGGCTTACTCCAGCGAGCCGGCTCAGTTCACTCACCGTAATTCGAGAGCTTGGGCTTTCAGATCGCGCGACTTTTAGGGCTGCTTCGACACGCTCCCGGACCGACAAACGCATTGTCTTGTTCATGATTGGGACACCACTTTTCCCGTCGTGCGCGAGACGAGGCCTGCAAGGAGCGCCTTCGATTGGTCCAGACGTTTCTTAACTAGAATTTGCGTCTGCTCAGGAAGACCACGTTGCGTGAGGAACGTCTCTTCGCGGATGACCCGATCGTTCCACCACGCTTGATGCTCCGTCGTCACGACGAAGTTGGCGCAGGTTGAGCAGACATCCGGAGCCCTGAGGACTTCATTGGGTCCGATTGCATCTCCACGACAAGCCGAATGACTTTCGGAATACACGCAGTAACCCCAGTCACACGGTGCGATCTTGATACCTCGCCTGACCAGGTTGTCCACTAGCGTCTGCGGAACGGCCTTCCCGGCAAATGAAGGGTCCTTCTGGTATTGACGCCGGAACTCGTTGATGCGCTCTGCAGCCTTGCCACCCATTCGACTGCTTTGCATCAAGCTGGTCAGCGTGCGAGCGAGATCATCACGGTCTTCCTGCTCCAATAGCTGGCTGAGCTGGAAATCTGCCCCGACGTAGACACCATCCGTGAATTCGCGGTACGCATGACCATAGTGGACGGACAAGGCCTCCAGCGCCCGCTTGTCCCGTTTTACGACGAACTTGGCAAATGTCTTGCGTGCAGCGTGGGGGTGCAGCCGTGACGTGGCGGGCCTGTCCGCCCGAAATGGCGAATCGGCGAACGCTTGCATCAGCCTGATAGGAGCCGTCACACCCATCCGGTGTGCTGAAGTGCCCGGAGGGGGAATCAGCGCGGTTGATGAACGTGCCAAGAACAGAGCCTGACTGCCACTAGCCGTGCGGCATGGCGCGAACGTAGCTCGCAGCCACTCGATCACTTCGGGAATTGGATCGCCGGCAACCCATCGTCGCTGCCGCCCACCGGCTTTGGCCGCTATCCCACTCAGGTATGCGACGGGCACGCCTGCCTGCTGCCTCTCCACCTAGAGGCAGTCCACATCAAGTCGGACCAACTCTCGCACGCGCATCCCCACCATGAACAGCAGCACGATCACGGCTGCTCCGAGGGTAACTGTCATGGCTCGACACAGGATGTTGTTGGGCCGAGCAGTCTTCATTTGCAACGCACTTTCGAGATCGCTGAGAAGCGATTCCCATTGCGCCTCTTTGTAGAGAGCCTGAATCCTCGGCTGACGAGCCTTCTGGGGAAGCGTAACATTGGTGATTCGGACCTGCCACAGTTCCCCCGCCACTTGTGTCATCAGCGGGCCGAAACGGGTCAGCCATTCGATTGCATCCTTGATAAGCGGGAGCGCGACCTCTTCGGGAATCGCCTTGAATGGACGGTCGTCCGCGCATCTCAGCAACTGAACATCCGGCTCGATCAATCCTGGGTTTACGCGCAGCGAATCACTGTATCTCGTCCTAAGCTCCCACATTCTGTAATACAGCCGCACGTAGCTGTGCACCGTCGTTGCTGAGGCGCGGCCGGGCCCATGTCGTTGACGCCTGGTTTTCAGAAACATCAAGAGGTGTTGCGTGCCGAGCTGAGAGAAGCTCCAAAGTCCCTCGGATGCCATCCAGGCTACGAGATAGCGAAGCAGATTGCACCATAGCAAGACTGTAGAGTGGGCCAGACCGGATCTCCCTTTGGTCACCGGATACTCGATCATTGCTTCGAGCAGTTCCTTCAGACTTTTCAGTAGCTTCAATCTCTGGCCTGGTGTGCCACCTTCCGGCAGCATCTTGCGCCAATCGATAACCGCGAGTTCCTCCTCATACAACGCTGAGGTGCGCATATACCATTCGTACCGCGTCTTCCGATGTATCAACGGTGGTGTCATGGGCTATTCAATCCACGGCAGACGGTTTGTATCGACCAATTGACGCGCGCGATCAACTACCGCCTCACCCAGTATGGGCAGAATTTCCCGGTCGATGATCGCTTGCACGGGGCCATACATCACTTCGAACCTCATCGTCCAGCCCTCCCGAAGCGACCGTTGTCGTGCCTGCATCAATGCTTCTGATGCAGACAGCAGCCTCGCTATCACGCCGATGTCATCAACCGGAATCAAGGCTCCCGGACACGTTGCACACCGAAAGAACTGAAGGCACATCCGGCCAGGCTCACTTCCCGGCGCCAGTCCGGCAAAAGGATCCTTGCATCCGAATCCGAAGACCGTCTCCATCGGATCGCTTTCCAACTCTCGGCGCCCAATCGACTGACCCTCATGCGCTCGATCCCTGCAGCGACTTTCCTCGACAAGAGCGCCCTGGAACTTCAGAATTGTCTGCTCGTGTACCTCCCGTAAATCGCTCGCAGGCGTATATCCCTGCGTGGTGATCTCGCTTGCATGATTGAGGCGCATCTTCGCCGCACGAATGGAACGACCTGCCGCATGGTGCAATTTCGCGCCGGCACGGCGCAAGTCACGCAACTGGAAGTTGGAGAGGCCGTGCCTCTCTCGAAACGCAACCAGACAGCGATGAATGGTCTGCCAACTCGGCACACCTGTTTTTCCCTTGTTACCCCGAGCCAGAAATACCAGTACCTCTCCACCTGGCCTGACGGGCGAAACAAGCCTCTGGTTCATAGCGCATACGCGCCTGATCAGATTCGGTGCGCTCCACCTACGGCCCATTGGAAAGTCGACGCGCTGCTCACTCCCTGCACGCGGCTTCTCCCAAACGATGCATTCGAGATCCGCGCGTACCGCATGAGGTTCGATGCACGTTCGCTTGAGCAAACGCAGCGCCTGGGGGTTAGCGCTCGTCTGGATCAGGATCGCTAAGTAGAAAGGGAATATGTCGCCAACGGTGGGATAGAGGCAACAGTTGAAGTACGTCAGTCCTCCGAGCGCGTCGATCCGTGCGAGCATGCTCGACCCGCGTGGTACGCTCAAAATTCTTGCGCGAGAAGGGATTTCGCCATTTCCAATATCCACCAACTCTTGGATGACCTGTCGGAGCTGCTCATCTTGCGGGCCGTCGGCGCTTCCGGTGCGCAGCAAATCCATACGAGCCAAACGAGCTTCCGCCCGCTCAATGTCCGTGTAACAGCACCTCAGAATAGCCTTGATCTCCGCCTCACCCATGGCTTCTCTGGGTCTTACGTTCGTCCGGAGGAACTGCGAGGGCAGGAGGGCAGCCCTCGAATCGACGATATTTCTTGAGTTTCGCGCGCACCATCTGAGCAGACGGCAGACCGAGTTCATGCAACCCTGGGCGGTCTTGGAACAGCAGTGGGATTTCTCCAGCCAGCGCTTGAGGTCCCTAATACAGGTAGCTGGTAGCGGCCGCAATGAAACTTTCCGCCCCAGCGCGGCGGCAAAGCAGCGAATGTCCCTCCATACCAGTCGCTGGGTTTCGATTATGTTGTGCCCCTGCAATGCTATGAAGCCTCGAATCAAGGCGTTGGCTACCGAAGGCTCGAATCCTAGGGATCCGAAGTCGAACAGCGAGCGCGGTCGGTGGCCCTCTGGGCCCGATACGAGTAGCTGCTGGCCTGATACCCGGTGGACGAGTTGCGCTCTCATAGCGACGCCCCATACAGGAAGTCCAGAGCATTAAAGACAGCATCGCTGCTTGCCTCCATAGCCCGCAGATAAAGTTCCGTCGTAGCCATGTTCGAATGTCCCATCAATACCTGCAGGGCCTTGATCGAATTCATCGGTTTTCCCTTGCCTTGGAAGTTTTCCAGCGCTTCAAGCACCCGGATCGCAAAGGTATGGCGCATGTGATGAAGTGTCGCGCTGCTGCCAATTTCGTCGGCGCAGCGACGAAACGCCCGGGTGAGCGAAGCACGACTTACAGGTCTGCCGTGCTGGTTGAGAAAGACGAGACCGTCGTATTCCGCAGAAGCGGGTTCAGGGCGGCTTACCAGAACATGCCAGAGCGTGGCCTCGACCAATTTCGCTGGTGCTTGTATCGTCGACAACCTCGATCCCTTTCGAAGCACCTCGATAGGGATCAACCCGCCGTCCATTGCCGCCACTTCACTGGCGGTCGGCAGATCCTCAATCCTGAGCGAACAAGCCTCAAATCTCCGTGTCCCCGTCGTAATACACCACTGGAAGAGAAGCCGATACTGGCCCGGTACAATGGTGAACAGCCGACTAATCTCCTCAAGGCTTAAAACCTTGGGTAGTCTCTTGATCACGCGCGGTGCGATAGGACTACGCGGACCCCCGACCCTCACTGCGACTGGCCGCGTTAAGGATGGTGAGACCCGTCCACCGGCGCGCTCATGAAGGAAATTACCAAGCGGTGATTCCATGACGCTGCGGCGTTTTCCCCACTGATGAAACTGGGCAGCCACAACCACGCGATGATTCGCCGTTGACGATGCGTACTGCAATTGCGTCTTGCCATGTCGATCGTTGACGAGATGATTCCTATAGAGACTCAGATGTTCTTCGGTTGCATGGCTGGGCTCGATCTTTCGGGCTCGAAGAAATTCGAGCCATGGCACAAGGGCTTCGGCATAGGTGCGTACGGTATCACCCGTCGCACTTCGGCTTTTCAACGCAGTTTCAGCAAGGAAGGCACATGGCCATTGCAGGGGAACGCCATCTTGGTCGACAATCGCAGCCATCGCGCCGACATTGAAGTAGTGCATCAGTTCGGAATCTGTCGACTCTCCATCCGTCAACATAACGACGGCTTCCGGTGTTCCGAATTCTCGGTGTGGACTGAACTGCAGGATTTTCAGCGTTCTGCGAGCCATTTTCCCTCCAGGCAGTAGAGCAACTGGTCGTTCCGCGAAGCAATCGTCGCTATCAACTCGTGCGCCCCGACAGTTCGGCGTCGCCGGTGGTTCGTCGTCTACGGCGGCTACGCCGCCATAGACGACGAACCACCGGCCCAAAACAATCGCTAATCCACGGGACAAGACAGATCTTCCAACACGCCGTCCCAGTTGGACACTAGCAGCCTGAACCCAAGTGCGCAGCAGACAGACAGATGCAGTCACCTAACACAGCGCTACAACGACAACGAGTACGAGTGGCTGCGTGATGTCCACGATTCTCTCGATCGGCAGCAGATCAAGCTGTTTACCTTTCTCGTCGGTCAGCAGGAGCTGCTCGCGCAGAAAACCGCCTTGCAGGTCGCGGGAAAGACTCAGATCGTCGCGCGCCTGATGGTGGAGGAGTTGTCCTTCTATGGCATCCGCAATGCGGAGGACGTGGCGACATGTCTGAATGGATACGATCAGACGGCATATCCGGAAGGTAGCCAATGGAGCTTTACGCGATTCTATGTTCCCAGGCCTTTGACGCCGGCTACAGACTGGTCAGCGACGCCAGCGCGCTCTGGCAGGCGTTTGAGATCGCACACCACAAGGCGAATCTCCCAGGGCAGCTCGCGATCCCGATGGAATCCTTCGCGCGGGCGGTCGAGATCGTGCTCAAAGATAGTGAAGTGAAGGACGATCCGGGCTATCGTCCTGATCCTCCCTTGTGGGCCCATGCGGTACGGCATTCCGGCTATGTCCAGTCACGTCATGCCACCGGTCGCGTGCTCGTCGCCGCCTAGCGAAATGTTGCTCAGCCCGCCGAGGTTTCCGATTCTCACGCTCGACGAGGCTAAGCTGACGCCGGCCCTGGGTTACCTCTTCCACCGAAAGTGGATCGATCCATACGAGTCACTCGTTTCGATCCTATGGAAATTTGAGAAGGCAAATGCGTTGTCGGGGAGGGTGCTTGCGCATTTGATGGGACCGGACATTGACCCCTATGAGGGCCTCGTACCAGAACTCGGTGTCGTCGATATCGACCGATTGCATGGCGCACTTGGCTTGCCGAAAACAACGTTGCGTGAGGCGCTGCTCGCGCCGACCGAGCGGCGACGCTTCAGCGCGACGTTTCGTCACTGTCGTCGCTGTATCGCACATGGCTATCACAGTGTCGTGCATCAGATCGAAACCGTCTATCGGTGTCCAGCGCACCATTGCGCGATCGAAGTGGCATGTCGGAGTTGTGGGTATGAAGCGCCGTATCGTGTGAACGTGCAGCTTCTCGAAACACCATACCGTTGTTCGCAGTGCCGTGAAAGCTATGGTGGACATGGGTGGAGGCCTACCGAGGCCCGACCAATGCAACCAGGGTACCGCAAAGCGCTGGCGCGGAAATATGTTGGGTGCGCGTTGGGGTTGTGATCGTGCAGCGTCGACTTTGACGCTCGCTCAGGCGTCCTCGGTGGAGCGCGGTCGGATCCCATCAGGCGTTCTCATCGGCGCAGAAAGCTGGCGCATCTGGGCCGGTGGGTATGGCAGCCGGTGACACTTTCGCTTCGTTTCATCCAAGTTATTGAACCGTAAGGAAATTCTTCCTGCACCGTGCCTTTGGCGGGCGGAGGTGGCACTTTTGCTTGCGAACCGGTGGCACCTTTTGCTTCGGTATACGGAAATGGCTCGGAGATCCGCATCCACATCGCTGAATCATCCCATCACGCAGGGAAAGAGAATGAACGCATCAACGTTCCAGAATGGTGAAGCCACGCGCAAGATGGTCTGGAAGTCGCCGTCCTTAGTGCACTACTGTTGGCGATTGGCCTCCTGGCTACACCGCAGATCTTCGCAGCCGAGACAGTTAGCGCTTCCCCGGAACTGGCAGATATCAAGCCGGAGATTGTATGGATTCCGGTCCCCGGCGCCGGTACGTTCGGTGGCGATATCAACATGCGGGCGGAGGTCTACAAACCGACCGGCCCTGGCCCCTTTCCGACGCTCATCTTCTCTCATGGCCGATCGCCGGATCGCGCAGAACGGGGCAAACTGGAAAATCCGATTCAGAGGGGGCATGTCCGATACTGGCTGGCAAAAGGTATTGCCATTGTTGCACCGGTGCGCATTGGCTACGGCGAGACCGGCGGCCCCGATCAGGAGAATGCCGGCGCTTCGTTCGACACCTTCGGCAATTGCACGCGCAAGCCCGACTACCGGAATTTGGCCAAAGTGACCCGTGAGGTGACGCTCGCCGCAATAACATGGACTCGTGAACAGACGTGGGCAGACAAGAACCGCCTCATACTGGAGGGCAGGTCCGTCGGCGGCTTTGCTACGGTAGCCACCGCCGCTGCCCGGCCACCCGGCGTCATCGCCTATATCAATTTCTCGGGCGGCGCCGGCGGCTCGCCGGACCTCGCACCGGGGCGTAGCTGTGACGCAGAGCAGATGGCCGAAGTGATGGGCGAATTGGGTAAATCAACCACAATTCCAGGGCTTTGGCTGTATGCCAAGAACGATTTCTTCTGGGGAGCTACCGCCCGGCCGCATGGCATGGGGCCTTTGCGTCGAGTGGCAGCCCCTCCCGGTTTATTAGCACCGGGGAAATCGCCGGCAGGGACGGCCACCTATTGCTTAGCTACGGCGGCAAACTATGGTCCGTCCATGTCGACCAGTTCGTGAAGGAGCTCGGCCTGTAGCAGCGCACGCCATCCGGCCAGCCGGTGCCAGGAGAGCGCGCCGGAGCCGGCCCTCTGCCCAGAGCGCCTGCCGGTTGCAATTGCGCAAAGCGACTGCTATGTTGCCGTCTGCCGAGCGATGCTCTCGCCTGGCAGCGCCAGATGCCAGGCAGGCCTGGGGGTGCGGCTCCTGCGCGGGCGCAACTCGCCGGGTAATACGGATGACCTGCTGGCACGCGTCGCCCTGGCGGTGGTCGCCATCTCGCCCGATGACCCCCAAGGCAAACGCAGGGCGTTCCGCGTTTACCTGGGTTCCGTATTGGCTCGGGAGTTCGGCGTGCACCTGATCAACGATCCGGGTTTTGACGAACTTGTCGGACGTGTACAGGACTCCATGGAAGTGAACCCAGAACTCCGGGCCGCAATGGATCGAGCGGGCGATCTGCTGCTGCAGGCCGCCAGCTCGTCGGTATCCCGTCCCTCGCGATAGCTACTGTCGACGTCCTAGCACCAAATCCGCAAGTGAAGCCCCTTCCCCACCCCCGCGAGGGCCGCGGTGCTGGGAAAGCACGCGCTGTGCCAGGCGTAGGAAGGCCTGCGGGTCATCAACCTCACCGGACAGGATCCCTTGGGCATACCTCGCCGAAAGGCTGGTCCGGTCCAGCCGCAGGGCGATATCGATCTCAATCTCCGCCTCAGCCCGCAACCCCTGGGCTGCAAGCGCTACGGCTAACGCCCCATGGCTCTCGGCAAAATTCCGATCGAGATGCAGGGCACGTTCGAATGCATCACGTGCGGCGCTGACATCCCGCCGCAGGAACTGGCACCATCCCAGCCCGATCCAGGTGCCGATATGCCCAGTCATGTTGGCGACCGCCCGCTGGAACGCTTCGAGCGCGAGATCCAGGCGCTGCTCGAGCATATTGGCGAAGGCCAGTCCTGACCAGCTCCGACCATCCAAAGCATTGACCGTCAGGGCCCGTTCGAAAGACGCTCGGGCAATGCGCGTCTGTTGATCTCCCAGGGCTAGTGAACCGCGAGATACCAATGCTTCAATCTGATCCGGGTTGGCCTCCAAGGCTCGCTCAGACCACACCCGGGCTTCCGCGAGCCGCCCGCCGTCCAGTGCCATCAGGCTTGCCACGCCCAAGGCATCGGCAGACACTAGATGCGTCGCAAGCCGTTGTTCGAACCCGCGAAGCCCGTCATCGAACTGGGCAAGGTGGGTAGGGGTAAGGATTCGTGCGTAAATGAGTAACAGCGTCAGCGGGCCGAGCTTGGTGGCACCGTTCCCCCTTCTCGGAGCCGAACCGAATGCCGTAGTCCACTGGTGGTGGCTCACGATCCTTCAGGTCGTACAGCCCGAACCGGTTGAGGTGATGGGTCCGAAACGGACTGAACATTGTGAGCTGCTCGGGGGTCAATTTCCAGCCATCAGCCTCCAAGTCCTTCAACGCCTGCGTGATCGTGTGGCAGTTGTGGAAGATGACCAGATTGGCGATCAGATGGTTGTATTTGATGACCTTGACCTGATCGTCGCGCACATTCTCTGCGATGGTGTCAGCGCCGAAATACGCCCACTGCGCGAACTTGTTGAAGCCCTCGCACTTGTTCTGCGCGGCCTGGATGATCCTGCGCAGATCCTCGTCGCCGATGTATTCCAGCAGGAACATGGTGCGCACGACGCGACCGAGTTCCCTGAACGCGAAGTAGAGCTTGTTCTTTGGGGTAGTCGTACTTTTTGCGCAAAATCTGGCGCTAGCCGGCCGGAGAGCCACCTGCAGGAAGGCTTGGTGGCTACCCGCACTTTGCGCCGCAGGCGTTGTGGCAAGTCCTTGCTGGCTACATCTGCAGCCTCCGTTGACTTAGGTCAAGCGCGCCAGCGAGATAGCACCTAGTTTAAAAGCAGAGGCTGCGACGATCTGCGACGTTGGGACGTTGTTTTGGAACGAGGCGGATACTCTCCAACGCTATGAAATACAGGCGCATCATAGTCACCAACTACGGCGGGCCCGATGCGCTTCACGTAGTGGAGGAAGAATGCCCCGAACCCAAGGTCGGCGAAGTACGGGTGAGGGTGCTGGCAGCAGGTGTGGGCCAACCTGACCTGATGATGCGCGAGGGCTTTCACCCCGAAACGCCCCCGCTGCCTTTCACGCCAGGTTGGGATCTGGTCGGCATGGTGGATAAACTCGGCAGTGGAGTCTCAGGGGTTAAACCGGGTCAGATCATTGCAGCCCTGCCGATCAGCGGCGCATATGCTGAGTTCATTTGTCTGGCTCAGCGCGAACTGGTTCCCGTGCCTCCTGGAGTGGACGTGGCCGAGGCTGTCAGCCTCGTACTGAACTACGTCACTGCGTACCAGATGTTGCATCGCTGCGCCAAAGTCGAGCCGGGTCAGCACGTCCTAATTCACGGCGCGGCGGGCGGGGTCGGCTCGGCACTAATGCAGCTTGGGCGCCTCGCCGGGCTGCAAATGTACGGGACCTGTTCATCGCAAGATGCCATCGCGGTTTCCGGCCTGGGCGGCATACCCATTGACTATCAAAGGCTTGATTTCGTGGAAGAGATACGCTGCCTGACGGGTGATGGCGTAGACGTCGTCTTCGACGGGATCGGCGGTAGCCACATCTGGCGTTCCCGCCACGCTCTCCGTCCCGGCGGGAAAGTCGTAGCCTATGGTCTTACTGCCTCGCTACGTGGGGGACGCCTGGCGTCAGGTCGCTCGGGGCGCCGTAATCGCTTCCAGCGACTCGCGATTTTCGGTTTGTGTATTGTTGGAGGTTGGCTCCTCCCTGGCCGGAAGCGGGTGGCCCCCTACAGCATCCAATGGCTCAAACGGATGAAACCGGCATTGTTTCGGCAGGACTTGAGTGTTCTGCTGGGCCTACTTCAGAAAAAAAGAATCAAGCCGCTGATTGCTCGGAAATTTCCTCTTGGCGAGGCAAGACTTGCGCACGAGTTGCTCGGCGAGAAAGGGGTGGCCGGAAAAATCGTGCTCATGGCCAACGCGGCGTTGATACGGTGACCGACGGCAAGCTCGAAAACTCGCAAAGTCAGGATTGGCCCAAGCGAGGCGAATGGCCGAGCATAAAACGCTCGCCTTTCGGAGCCCAATGACCGATTGTCGATCCGGAGCCGACGTAACCTCGGCCATGGGGCGACATTCGACCACTCACGGATCCTGATGCGCGCTCGATGATCTCACAAGCCAAGGGAGCGGGGATTGTGGGGTACAACGTTCAGACGGCCGTTGATGCCAAGCACCACCTGATTGTCGTGCACGAGGTCACGAACATCGGCAGCGACCGATCGCAACTGAGCAAGATGGCGAAGGCTGCGCGTGAAATGATGGGCCGGACAAAAGTGCAGGCCTTTGCTGATTGTGGGTACTTCAATGGACCGGAGATCAGAGCCTGCGAAGACGTCGGCATCACCCCCTTGGGGTCTGACCAAGATTCGGTCGAAATGCTCCCATAAGCCTTGCAGTTATGATGTTCGCGAATCCTATTCTCTGGTGGTATAAGAGATACTCACGCGGTGAACGCCTGCCCGAACTGCCGCGCCCGCTTGACGTCGTCGGTGTGCAAGTAGATCGAAGTGGTCGAAATTGAAGCGTGGCGCAGGTTGTCGCGTACGGCGCTCAGTTCGACGCCCTTCGCGAGCGCATGTGTTGCGTGGGTATGCCGCATCCAGTGAGGCGTGGCCCGTCGCAGCTTTTCTGCCAAGGCCGGATGGTCGTCACCAACGACATCTGCCGCGAGCCTGAAGAACCGGCGCATGATCTCCCACAGTCGCAGAGGCGTAATGCCGGCGTCTGCGCCGTCCAGGCTTCCGATCAAGGGTGTGGCAGGCTCCCACCGGGCACGGCTGACGGGCAGGCCGCGCTCCTGCAGGTAGCGATCCAGTGCCACGCGCGCCAGCGGCGTCAAGGTAACCTTGGCTGGCTTGCCGCCTTTGCCAACCAGATGCAGCCAGTGATCGCCGGCGGCATCGACCTCGATATTACGCAACGTGGCATTGGCCAGTTCACTGATACGCAGCCCGGTCGCGTAGCCGAAATCCAGCAGGAAGCGCAGCCGCTGCGCCGCCAGGGCTTGCCAGCCGTATGACCATTCGAGCCCGTTGGCGATGGCGCGCACCAGTAACCATTCTCCTTCGGTGAAGGCGTGGGTGGTCTCCACGGCCATGGCGCGCTTGCTGCCGCGCACCTTGAGGCCGGCAAACGGGTTGGCCACGACATAGCGTTGCTCGATCAGGCAGCGGAACATGGCATTGAGTACGGCTAGCGCATGGGCAATCGAGCGGGGCGACAGGTTGTCAACGAACGGCCGCCAATCCAGGGCCGTGCGCGGACGCGGCGGACCGACCCACCGCTCGCGCGGTGTCGGCTTGCGCAGAAACGCCCGATATTCCGTGGCATCCTTGGTCGTCAGCGACGACAATGCGTTGCCCCGCACGACAATGGCCCACAGGATCAGGCGCTCAGCCTCCTTGCGGTAAGCGCGTTGGGTGGCCCGGGATTCGTGCAGCGCGAGCCAGGCCTGAATGGCCTCGTAATCATTGTCCACGCCCAGAATGCAGGTCGACGCCGGAGCACGGAACGCCCCGGCCGAGCCGTCGACGTCGTGAGGCAGCCGTAGCTGTTTCCAAGGAGTCACGATCGACGGTCGCTCCGCGGTGATCAGGGCGCGGGCGCGCTCGGTCAACGCAGGGTGCGCGGCGAAGAAAGCTTCGATCTTGCAGGCGCTGGCAGGCCCGAGTCCCGGGATGGCGGCCCACCACTGCCGACGGCGTGGAATCCGCACGGTGAGGTCGCTCAGGGTCTGGATACCGACGGCGTGCAGCACGCGGACGGCACGCTCCGGCAACCACAGCGCGATATCGTCCCCGATCTGTGGCGTGGGGACTGGCGTCGAATGCCCTTTGGCGGAGGTTGGCCGGGATTGCTCGCCTTCGAGAGCCGCGCGGCTACCCACAACACCGTACAAGGTCTAGTTACGAACTCCCGAGCACCCGGGCTGATGCAGCGTTTTATAACGATCTCTACATCGTTGAAACTATGGATATGACCTTCTATGCTGCCCACTATGACCACATCCCAAGACACTTGGATCCTGCTGATCGTCAGCCTCCCGACATCTGGTGCGACCGCCCGCATGCGGATCTGGCGCACGCTTAAGGCGCTCGGCGGTGCCGCCTTGCGCGACGGTGCCTATTTGTTGCCGGCAGGCGCGGAGCAAGTGGCGCAGTTCCGCGAACTGGCCGACGAAACGTTGCAGCAGGAAGGCCAGGACTGGCTCCTGACGGTACATCCCGATGAGGACGAAGACACCTCTGCATACCGCGCCTTGTTCGACCGATCGAGCGACTACGTCGAACTCCTTGCAGCCATCTCCGACGCTCGCCAGACCCTTTCCGGGTTAGGTGAAGCCGAACTCAATCGCCTGCTGCGACGCCTCGGGCGTTTATACGAATCGATTCGGAAGATCGATTTCTTTCCCAATGAGGCCTCTGTGCGTGCTGAAGCGCAGTGGCGAGACTTTGTGGGCGCCATCGAAACGATCCTGTCGCCGGGAGAGCCACATGCCGCTGCCGGCGCTATCGCGCGGCGCGACCCAACCCAATACCAGGGGCGGCTATGGGCGACGCGCCGTCATCTCTGGGTTGACCGGGTGGCCTGCGCCTGGCTGATCCAGCGCTTCATTGACCCCCACGCCCGCTTTCTGTGGCTGGAATCTCCCAGCGAATGCCCGACCGAGGCCCTGGGTTTCGATTTCGACGGCGCGACATTCACCCACGTCGGTGACAAGGTCTCCTTCGAGGTGCTGCTGGCGAGCTTCGGCCTGGAATCGAATACAGGATTGCAGCGAATGGCGGAGATGGTCCATGCGCTGGATATTGGTGGGCCCACCGTACCGGAGGCCGGCGGCTTCGACGCAATCCTGGCCGGCGCCCGTGAGCGGCTGGCCGGTGACGACGCGCTGCTGGCCGAGTTCGGCTCCGTGCTGGATTCCCTGCATGCCCACTTCTCGAACAACCGGAAACGCTAGTCGTCACCGAATTCATATTCAGGAATATTCATGAGAAACGTGCAGCAAACCGATGTTCCGCAAGCGCCCGCGGCCGAACGGCCTGGCTATACCCGCTGGCAAATGGTGCTCTACATGCTGCGCCTGGGTACCCTTGGATTTGGCGGCCCCGTTGCCCTCGCAGGCTATATGCACCGAGACTTGGTCGATGAACGCAAGTGGATCACCGATGCCGACTACAAAGAAGGGCTGGCGCTGGCGCAGTTGGCCCCGGCCCGCTCGCTGCGCAGCTCGCGATCTACCTCGGCTACGTGCATTACCGCATCGTCGGTGCCACCCTGGTCGGGATTGCATTCGTCATTCCATCGTTCCTGATGGTGGTCGCGCTGGGTTGGGCTTATGTCCGATTTGGGGGGCTGACCTGGATGCAGTCGGTGTTCTATGGGGTCGGCGCCGCGGTCATCGGCATCATTGCAATCAGCGCCTACAAGCTCACGAACAAGAGCGTGGGCAAGGACAAGCTGCTATGGGTCATCTACCTGGTGCTGGCTGCGGTGACGGTCGTTACCGAATCCGAGATCGCGTGGTTGTTCCTGGCCGCTGGCATCGTGGTGTGGTTCTGGCGCGCACCGCCCAAGTGGCTGCGCCAAGGCGGTCTCAATGCCCTCGCGGCAACGCAAGTGCCGACTGTGAGCGGGGTCGTCAGCACCGTGGACTGGCCACTGCTGACGCAGATTGGCGTGTTCTTTGCCAAAGCCGGCGCCTTCGTGTTCGGCTCGGGCCTGGCCATCGCCCCATTCCTCTATGGCGGTGTTGTGACCGAGCACCATTGGTTGAACGACAAGCAGTTCGTCGACGCGGTGGCGGTGGCGATGATCACGCCCGGGCCGGTGGTCATGACAGTCGGCTTTATCGGCTACCTGGTTGCGGGCCTGCGGGGCGCATGTGTGGCCGCGCTGGGAACCTTCCTGCCTTGCTATCTGTTCACCGTCATTCCAGCTCCGTACTTCAAGAAGTACGGTAAGCGGCCCGCCATCATTGCCTTCGTCGATGGCGTGACAGCGGCGGCAATTGGTGCGATTACGGGTGCCGTGATCGTACTGGCCAGACGCTCGATTATTGATGTCCCGACCGTCCTGCTTGCGCTCGTCACGGTCGCCTTGCTCTGGAAGTTCAAGAAGCTGCCGGAGCCGGTCATCGTCATCGGCGCCGCCTTGGTTGGCCTCGCTGCCTACCCGCTCCTTCACTCCTGAGCCGCTCACATAAGGAATCAATCCATCATGACCTACCAGATGAAGCCTCTCGGCGTCGATCCAGGCAAGCTCACCGGCCTCTCGGACGGGCGCGATACCAGTCAATAAGCTGCGCTGCCGCGTCAAGGTCGTCCACCTCGCGATTACTCAGCAGTCGCCATTCAATCGGCTTGACGCCTGCCGGCGGGTCAACCTCCCGGGCGACGATGCAAGTGGCATTCACCACGCCGCCTGCAGCATCAGGCAACGCGACACGTTGCGTCCACACCTGCTGTCGTACCGCGCGCGCCGGCTGAGCCTGACGGGCTGCCAACGTAAAGTGAATCCTGCCTACTGGCTCACCCGCAGTCACTTGGTCCCACAGCTTGCCGCCGCCAGGCAAGGTGCGATTGTGCTGCGAGCGCAGTAGCCAATCCGCCGGGTGGCCCAACTCCTTTGCCTTGACCATCAGCGCCATGATGTCCGATTCCCGGTCAGCCACATAGACGAGTCGCGTGGCAGGCAGTGCGGCCGCCTGTTCGGCAACCCGCTCATATCCTTCGGTCCAGCGGGTACTTTCCTTGATGCCGGGGCGCACGCCATCCGCACCCTTCGGCTCGCGCGCCCACATGTAGGCGTCAAGCACGCCCAGCGGTTCGCGCGATGGTGTTACCGCGTAAGTCGGGTGCAGATACAGCCCGCGTTGCGCCTCATACGACAGCGGTCCCAGGCCTGTGATGGTCTGGCCGTTAAAGTCCAGCTCCGTTGTGTCTTGGATGCTTAGCACCACTTCGCAAGCTCGCATCCGCTCGGCTGAACTCTGCCAGTGGGGCGCCAGAATATCGCGCCAGTCCAGTTCATCCTGAGCCAGGAAGCGGTACGCCGCAGCCGTTTCCGCCCAGCCGCCGCATGCGCTGGGTATGCTTGCCGTCGGTTTCTCTGCAAGCCGCTCCGCTAGCAGCACCGCTCGCTTGTTCAGGCGCTGGTCGCCCAAGTCAATGTCCTTGAATTCTGCCGCTGCCCAACTCGTTGCCGCTCGCTGCATGTGCCGCCCAAAATGCAAGAGTGAACGACAATCCGAAAGAGTTTACAACCCCACCCGCTATGTCATTGACCGTAAACGACTTTTTGCGGAGCACCGGCCATAGCACTAACGCTGCCAGCAGCGCTACCAAGCTCAATGCATGTCTGAGAGTTCGGCGAAATGAAGAAGGCATGAGGTTCTCCTCCACAATATTGCATCACTTTTGGCCTCTGACCTCATTGGTTGCATGTTCTGAGTGCCACATCAAGCGGGATCGGACTTCCAATTGCCATCTGGGCGGTACTAGCAAGGGATAGCAGATACACGCCACCTGTCGTGGCTTTATAGTCCAGGCGCGTGCACTGCTGCCAATCGGTCGAACGAACCTCTTCTCAAGGAGCGCAAGCATAGATCGCATGATGGCTAACAGGTTGGACCGGGGCGAGGAAAACCCGATAGGGAATGTGAGCCACAGCGCTCGATGATCAGATGAGGACTTTGCGAAGGAGTCGGTGTGAAGTATGCGTTCATCGAGCGAAACCGACGTTACTGGCCGGTCTCGGTCCTGTGTGAGATGCTGGGTGTCAGCCCCAGCGGCTATCACCAGCGCAAGCAACGCGCAGCAAGCACCGACAGGCCACATAGAGGCCGACTCAGTGACGATGCCTTGCTGGCCCACATCAAGGCGATTCACGCTGGGGCGAAGGGGGAGTATGGCTGGCCGCGCATGTGGAAAGAACTGCTGGCGCGCGGAGTGCGGGTGGGCAAGGAGCGTGTTCGCAAGCTGATGGTGCTGCACGTCCGTGCCCGCCACAAGCGCAAGTACATTGCGACGACCAACTCGAACCACGACTTGCCGGTGGCCCCCAATCTGCTGCAACGCGACTTTAGCCCTGCAGCACCCAATCAAGTCTGGACGAGCGACATCACCTATGTGGCGACAGTTGAAGGCTGGCTCTATTTGGTGGTCATCATCGACCTGTTCAGCCGGCAGGTGGTTGGCTGGTCGATGCAACCACACATGAAGGCCGAATTGGTCACGGACGCGCTGCGCATGGCCTGGTTCCGGCGCCGCCCGGAAGCCGGTGTGATTGTGCACACCGACCGGTTGAATCCGCCCAGTATTGCAGTCACCTGTTTCAAGACGCCCTGAAGGCGTATGGCATGCGCTCGTCAATGAGCCGCAGGGGCGATTGCTGGGACACTCAGTCCAAAATACGCTTCGAACGCCGGACCGATCTGACCCGTGCTGGGATTGGCCGAACTGCCTTGGCGTTGACCTGGGAGCGCAAGCTACGAATGCATGATGGCTAACAGGTTGGACCGGGACGAGGAAAGTCTGGTAAGAGCACTGAACCTTCGCGTTCGATTGTTAGATGAGACCCTCGTCAGCGAATTCCATATGGGCCAGCAGGCCAGATGGCCTGCATCAACCAATCCACCCAAGATAAGCCGCCAAATAAAATCGCAATTGGCGCCGAGAACGCTTGACAGGTGACGAGGTTCGAGGGGCCGCCGCCCTGCTTGCGCTGGATGTTTAGCGCAAGCAGGGCGGCGGCCAATAGAGGATCGCTTCTCGATCTTCGCTTGGCTCTCATGCCCCTGTCCGATTTGTTCGCTGCACTTGCCCAATATCTGCACACCAAGGTCTTTCACGATCTTGCCCGTCATCCAGAGCATCCGGCCGCCTTCACCCGGCAGCGCAAGCTCACCCTGCCGACACTGATCTCCTTCATGCTCGGCAACTTGCGTATGGGCATGCAAGCCGAGCTCGATCAATTCTTCGCCACGCTCGCCCGCCAAAACACCTTGCGCCGTTGCGTCAGTGAACAAGCCTTCGCCCAGGCTCGCAGCAAGCTCGGCGGCGATGTCTTTGCTCACCTCAATGACTGGCTACTTCAGCACGTCTCCAACCATTTGCCACGCTGGCATGGCTTTCGGCTGGTCGCCGCGGACGCTTCACACCTGCGTTTCGCCATTCGCCACAGCCATCTGCCTCGAGCCGCCAGCCGCGATCAACTTGCCTTCGGCCTGTACCTGCCTGGGGCCGAGATCATGCTCGCCGCCTCATTACACAGCGTGTACGAGAACGAACGCCAGATCCTGTTCGAGCATCTGGACCGCCTGCAATCCGACGACTTGCTCTTGCTCGACCGCGGCTACCCCGCCCGCTGGCTGGTGGCCGTACTCAACCAACGAAACATCCCTTTCTGCATGCGTGCCGACGGCAGCGGCTTTGCTGCCGTACGGCGCTTCGTGCGCTCTGGCCGTGACGAGGCCATCGTCACGCTCCCCGCTCCAGCCCGCATTGACGCGCGCGACTACGAGTGTGCGGCTACCCCGCAGACCGTTCGGCTGATCCGGCAGATCTCGCCAGCCGGCAAGGTGCGCGTGCTCATCACCAATCTGCTCGACATGCACCGCTATCCAGCGGCCACCTTCCGCGACCTTTACCATCAACGCTGGCGCCTCGAGGAGGCGTACAAACGCCTCAAGCACCGCATGGGACTCGAACATCTGTCCGGCCTCTCGCAGTTGGCTGCCAGGCAGGACTTCGGCGCCAAAATCCTCAGTGATAACCTGCACGCTCTATGCTGCTTCAGCGCCGTGCAGGAACATGAGATTGACTCGAACTATCGGATCATCCGAACCTACGCCATCACCGCTCTCAAACCTGTCCTGCCAGCGGCGCTACTGGGACTGCGCTGGGCCAAGGCTGCGCTGAATGAGACCTTGGCCTTGATCGCAACACGTACCCATCGCGTGCGACCGGATCGCGCTAAACCACGTCCGCCTCGCCAGAAACCTCATCGACATGCCGCCTATAAGGCTTGCTGATGTCCTTATCTTGGGTGGATTGCTGCATCAACGGGCCGGACATAAGCGTGCTGCCTTCACCTGCCTACCAACATGCCAAACAGCTTGCAATCCGGGAGGCGTCCACATAAGCGGCTCTTAATCCCTTATCGCGACAGAACCCTTGTCGCACCATCGGCGAATCGTCTCGTAGCTCACGACCACGCCGCGCTCGAACAGCAGCACCTCGATGTCGCGCAGGCTCAGGTTGAACCGGAAATACCAGCGCACTGCCTGACTGATGACCACCGCTGGAAACCGGTGGCCGTGATAGAGCGATCTCGTCTTCTTCATCCACGCATCTTACGACAGCGCTACGCCAACCTGACAATGCCCGTAATTGTCCATTTCTTATTATTTAACATATCGGCCTTAGCAAAGACCTTTCCTAACGGTAGGCCATCATTTGTGACATCATGATAACCATACGCATTTGCTTGATCTGAATCGTCTAGGATCACCAGCCACCATGTTCCATCATGGTGGTTTGGATCCATCGCGGGGCGTTGTTGCATAAATCCGGGGTCGGATGGGCTGACGTTTACGCACAACGACTGGAGCGCTGGCTCTGTTAACTTCTGACGAAGCGGCGTAGTGTCTTGGACTTTTTCCGGGACGATGCGCAAGGACAACCGACAGCAAGCCGAGCCCAAGGGGGTCTACCGCGTCAAGAACTGGGCGCAGTACAACAAGGGGCTGATAGCCCGAGGAGACGTGACGATGTGGGTCGAAGAGAGCTTGCTCGTGCCACCGGCTAAAGCCCAGTCGCCCAAGCGTGGCCACCCGCTCGTCTATACGGATGCGCTGATCCAGGGTCTGCTCAGTCTCAAGCAGGTGTTCCACCTGCCGCTGCGCGCGCTGCAAGGCTTCGCGCAGAGCTTGCGCACCCTGGCTTTCCCAACGTTGCCAGTGCCGAACTACACGACATTGAGCCGCCGCGCGCAGAATCTGAACGTCGTGCTGCCCGCCTCGCGTAGCGGCGAGCCGCTGCATCTGGTGATCGACAGCACTGGGCTGAAGCTTTACGGCGAAGGCGAGTGGAAGGTTCGCAAGCACGGTTGGTCCAAGCGCCGGACTTGGCGCAAGGTCCATCTCGCCATGGACGCGAACACCGGCCAAATCTGTGCTGCACTGATGACCCACCAGGACGTTGGCGATGGCGAAGTGTTGGCCGACCTGCTCGATCAGATCCCGGTTGATACACCGATCGATACCATCGGAGGTGATGGCGCTTACGACAGCAAGCCGTGCCACGCGGAGATTGCTGCGCGAGGTGCACAGCCCTCGATTCCACCACGCGATGGAGCGAAGCCTTGGTCCGAAAGTACGCCGGGCGCAGCCTGGCGTAACGAGGCCATCGATGTCATCGAGAAGAGCAGTCGACGCGATTGGAAAGCCGCCAGCGGCTATCACCGGCGCTCGCTGGCCGAGACCCTGATGTACCGCCTCAAGACGCTGACGGGACACAGTCTGTGGGCACGCGAAATCGGGTCGCAGGCCACCGAAGTGGCTATCCGTGCGGGCGTGCTCAACCGCATGGTCGCGCTCGCTCGCCCGCAATCCGTCCGTATCGCCTGAGTTCAGCGTCACCGAGGAGCCCCTGTTTTCAATCTCGATTTATGCAACAACGCCCATCGCGGCCGGAGAACTAGCTCTGCACTAATGGACCAGGCTGGTGTGAAATCCCGATCTATCTGTGTCTGCAGAGCAGGAATTGCAGCAATAATTTCACTGTCTTGCAATACTGTGCTCGCATTAATTACGCAGATGCATATTTTTGACATAGTAGCCTCTGTCGATTGTTCCGACACCTAGTTAGTCATCTCTTCTACAAGGAGGTTACATGGGATGCTTCGACATTAATCGCCGAGAGCAGTCCCATGCACCACATCTAAGATCCGAAATGCGAAAGCTCTTAGTGAAGACCTGAAGACGCTGGCACGGTATCAGATGTGTTTGACATGTCGAATCTAAGTTGGTCGACCTTATTGCCATTATCCTGAAGCGTGTTCAGTACAGCCGGCACTACGGCACTTACAATTTGATTCATATCGTCGAACCACCCCTTATCAACTCCCACTGCTGCCGGCCGTTGCCGCTGGTAGCCCTTACTCTGCAGGGCACTCAGTACCACCGGGACCGCGATGTTCGCGATATGGGTGACGTCGTCGAACCATCCCTTGTCGGCAGCCGTTGCCGGTTGTTGCGCCTGGTAGCCCTTGCTCTGCAGGGCTCTGAGTACCACCGGGACCGCAATGCTCGCGATATGGGTGACGTCCTCGAACCACCCCTTGTCGACAGCCGCTGCCGGCTGCCGCGCCTGGTAGCCCTTGCTCTGCAGGGCACTGAGCACCACCGGTGCCACGATGCTCGCGATATGGGTGACGTCCTCGAACCACCCCTTGTCGCCAGCCGTTGCCGGTTGTTGGGCCTGGTAGCCCTTGCTCTGCAGGGCTCTGAGTACCACCGGGACCGCAATGCTCGCGATATGGGTGACGTCCTCGAACCACCCCTTGTCGACAGCCGCTGCCGGCTGCCGCGCCTGGTAGCCCTTGCTCTGCAGGGCACTGAGCACCACCGGTGCCACGATGCTCGCGATATGGGTGACGTCCTCGAACCACCCCTTGTCGCCAGCCGTTGCCGGTTGTTGGGCCTGGTAGCCCTTGCTCTGCAGGGCTCTGAGTACCACCGGGACCGCAATGCTCGCGATATGGGTGACGTCCTCGAACCACCCCTTGTCGACAGCCGCTGCCGGCTGCCGCGCCTGGTAGCCCTTGCTCTGCAGGGCACTGAGCACCACCGGTGCCACGATGCTCGCGATATGGGTGACGTCCTCGAACCACCCCTTGTCGCCAGCCGTTGCCGGCTGCTGCGCCTGGTAGCCCTTGCTCTGCAGGGCGCTAAGCACCACCGGGACCGCGATGCTCGCGATATGGGTGACGTCCTCGAACCACCCCTTGTCGCCAGCCGTTGCCGGTTGTTGCGCCTGGTAGCCCTTGCTCTGCAGGGCACTGAGCACCACCGGGACCGCGATGCTCGCGATATGGGTGACATCGTCGAACCACCCTTTGTCGGCAGGCGTCGCCGGCTGCTGCGCCTGGTAGCATTTACTCTGCAGCGCACTCAGGATGACCGGCACAACGGTACTTACAGTGCGCGTAACATCTTCAATCCAGCCCTTATCGAAGCCGCTATTCAATGAAGAGATTTTCATGTTATCTCCCTGCGATTGAATCAGGATATATGGGAGTACTGCGTTAACAATATCAGCGATATCCTCCTGAGTTCCGCGCTTTAACGGTTTTTGGGAAGTCTCATTTATATTCTGCCCATCAGCGGGTTGAGGTGCTGCTGGTTCGGAAGCACTTGCTACCTTATCGGGTTTAGTATCAGGAGTTTTTTTAGTGGCAGAGTCTCGCTCTTCAGGATGAACAAGCATAATAAAACTTGCTTCTCCAAGGTTTGGTGGAGCCATCGGCTCCTTTAGCATCGGTGTTTGTTTGATCCCTTGCTTGTGAAGGGCATTTCCGGCCGCCTCAATGATTTCTTCCGTTGTGCCATTTCTTCCTAGCACATTTATGGAGTCTAGAAGCGAGAAAGTGAATGCGGAGAGACCTTCCGTGGATGGCCGGGATGCCGCTGCTTCTTCGTCTGCAAGGCAGGCAGATAGCAGCAAGCCCTTTGAATTTGGATTCTGCAGCTTAGTCTTTTGGAAGTCAGAGCCGCCGCCTGACTGAGAGGCGATTAGACGTTTACTAGAAAAATTCAAAGTTAGATCATCTCCGGATAATGCCTTAAGATTACCGAATGGGGCATATCCATTGGGTTTATCCTTGTAGTCCTTACCTGATGGTTGCCAGCACTTTACTCGAATCATCTGCACGTTGCCATTCTTGTCTAGCCACGGCTTCTCCATTCCTCCGGAAAAACATGCATCGATTACGATAGTTAGTATTCCATCCGGCAAGTCTTTAATTATTTTAGCTAAATCGCCGTCAAAGAAGAACTCACCATCCTGGGCAACGAGCGCCTCTCGAGTAACCTTATCAACTACCGGGCTGTACCCATGGCCAGAATAAAATAAGACAAGCCTATCATTTTTTGTGGCACCGCTAACCAGCCATTCAAGGTTGCTAATCAAGTTTGATTTGATTGCCTTCTTGTCAGTCAATAGCCTGACGTCATCGAAATGATATTGATTCTTAACTAAATTTTCGAATGCTCCAGCATCCTTAACACAACTCGGAAGCTGGTTTGGCGGATCATAGTCATCAATTCCGACAATTAGTGCCTTTTTAGACATAACTTCTCCCGAGATTTTTCATTGACTGATATAAAAGCAAACCATCCGCTTACGCTTTCGTTGTCGACGGGGATCTTTTCGATCTTTCTCATGATTTATCCTCATGCTAAAAAATAAATAAAAATATCCTTGCTTGGCGGTGTTATTTATGTTCGCTTATTGGCTAATTCTATCCTTTGGCCTTACAGCGCACCTGCGTGAGGTCCGCGGAAGGAGTCACCACCGAGTTCATTTGTGAGTGCAATCTATGTGCCAAGTGTTCGGCGAACTGGAGCCATCCTAAAAGCAGACCCAACACACTATCTTGATAGCGAATGTCCAGATTGTTCGATTTTTGACATTCATTTGTTTTGAACTGGACACTGCAACCCTGACAGCTCCGCTGACCTGATAAAATCTGCAGTACCGACGCCGTGAAATCATGGACGTGCGATGCAAATTCTGCTTTGGGCAGCAAAGGCCGATTCGCGGCCACTAAAGCGTCAGCGTGCTTGTAGGGTGCTCGAGCATAGCGCTTCTCCCCCGACTCGCGGCAACGGTTCAGCGAGGGTTCTGTCGCGATAACGGGAAGTAGAATGGCCGGTTTTGGAAACCGCAAGTCAGCAGATGAATAAGCCAGCAAAGACGCCGCGCACGAGCCTGCCAGGCGGCATTGCCAATGTCCTCAAGCGCCTGCACCATCCGGTGGACGTGATTCTGCTGTGCGTGCGCTGGTACGTGGCGTACTCGCTGAGCTTGCGGGATCTGGAAGAGATGATGGCCGAGCGCGGCATCGAGGTGGATCATTCCACGGTGCATCGCTGGGTGATCAAGCTGCTGCCGGTGCTCGAGAAGGCCTTTCGTCGGCGCCAGCGCCCGGTAGGCAACAGCTGGCGCATGGACGAGACCTACATCCTCGTCAAGGGCCAGTGGAAGTATCTCTACCGGGCCGTGGACAAGGCCGGCAAGACCATTGACTTCCTGTTGCGCGCGCGCCGAGACACTGCCGCTGCCCGGCGCTTCTTCGAAAAGGCCATCGCCCAGAACGGTGCGCCAAAGACCGTCACGGTGGACAAGAGTGGCGCGAACCTCGCGGCCCTGCAGGCGATCAATGCTGAGCGGGAAACGCCGATCAAGATCAGGCAGAACAAGTATCTGAATAACCTCGTTGAGCAGGACCACCGTGGCATCAAACGCCGGGTCAGGCCGATGTTGGGGTTCCAGAATTTTCGCTGCGCTCGCATCATCCTCGGTGGCATCGAGACCATGCGCATGATCCGCAAAGAATGAAATGAACGCGTCCCACCCGTGAATGTGAGAGCAAGTGAAGGTGGATCCTCAGGGGCCAACGGCATCGATGTGCCCAAAGTGGAAAATGCATGCATTTCAGGATCCAATGACGAATTGTATGGCAGTGGGTGTGGATATCGCCAAGAACGTGTTTCAGTTGCATTACGTCGATCAGGAAACGGGAGAGATCGTGAACAAACCGATCAAGCGGGCAAAGTTCCTGGAGCATTTCGCGAATCGAGCCCCCTGCCTGATCGGAATGGAAGCGTGTGGGGGCGCGCACCACTGGGCTCGGCAACTGATGAAGATGGGTCACGAGGTGAGGCTGATGCCGGCGGAGTTCGTCAAGGCATTCAACATCCGCAACAAAAATGATGCAGCAGATGCGAAGGCGATCTGGCTGGCGGCGCAGCGGCCGAGTAAGGCCGTCGCCGTGAAGACCGAGATGCAACAGGCAATGCTGGGGCTGCACCGAATGCGTGAGCAGTTGGTGAAATTCCGCACGATGCAGGTCAACGGACTGCGTGGGCTGCTGACAGAATACGGCGAGGTGATGAGCAAGGGACGGGCTGCGCTGGACAAGGAGATACCGGAAGTGCTTGGTCGGCTTGCCGATCGCCTGCCTGCGGTGTTGATCGACACGTTGAGGGAGCAATGGAAGGGATTGACGAAGCTGGATGAGCAGGTTGCTGAAATAGAGCGTCGGATGCGCGAGTGGAAGAAAGAAGACCAGGCGGTAACGGCAATCAGCGAGATTCCTGGCGTTGGCCTGCTAACGGCAACAGCGGCAGTCGCGATGATGGGTGATCCAAAAGCATTCAGTTCGGGGCGCGAGTTCGCTGCATGGGCCGGGTTGGTGCCAAAGCAAGCCGGATCGGGCAGCAAGATCAAACTGCATGGCATCAGCAAGAGAGGTGACACGTATCTGCGCACGCTGCTGATTCACGGCGCGCGCAGCGTGTTGACGCGTGCGAAGGAGCCAGGTCCGTGGGTTGAGCAAATCAGCAAGCGTCGCCCGCGCAATGTTGTGATCGTAGCGCTGGCCAACAAGATGGCGCGCACGATCTGGGCGGCACTGGCCCATGATCGGCAGTACCAGAAGGACTATGTGAGCCTAAAGCCAGCCTAACTGGCATGCTTGATGTAGACGATCAACGTTTAACAGGGTGAACGTCGAAAGGTTGCGCAGCAATCGAGTGTGATGACAATCCAGGTCGGACCGGGATTCGCTAAACCTGAACCTGCCCAAGAGCCTTGAGCTCGTGCAAAGAATGAGGTGCGAGTCAGCGTATTTCATCAGGGCCCGCAGCGCATCAGGCTGCAACAAGGCCGGATATAGAGCTGCAGCCCATCCTGACTGTCGGAACACACGAAAACTGTTGCAAAAGGGACGCGTTCATATAGGGCAGATGGTTATCCCCAAGGGGAGCAGTCCGTCGGCCGCCGAGCAGTTCTATTCCTTGGCCATAGACCGCGGCGCTCTCGCCACCCTCGGTCGCCCTTAATTCCTTATCGCGACAGAACCGGCTTGTCGGTGGGCGCCGAACGCGTGCGGCGCAGCCTGCAACGCCAACGCTTGCGCCCGGTCTACAAGCGTCCGTATCGGGTCACCACAGATTCGGCGCATAACCTGCCGGTGGCGCCGAATCTGCTGGATCGACGCTTTGGTGGCTGGCAGCCCAATCAGGCCTGGGTCAGCGACATCACGTTCGTCGCCACCGACGAAGGCTGGCTGTTCCTGGCGGCGATCCTGGACCTGTCCAGCCGGCGTATCGTCGGCTGGTCAATGTCCGAGCGGATGCAGGCTGACCTGGTCTGCCAGACTTTGCGCAGCGCCTACTGGCAACGCAAGCCGCCCCGGGCCTGATCCTGCATTCGGATAGGGGCAGCCAATATGCCAGTCGAGCCCACCGAACGCTGGCCGCGTCATGGGGCATGATCGTCTCCATGAGTCGGCGTGCCAATGCCTGGGACAACGCGCCAATGGAAAGCTTCTTCAAGACTCTGAAGGTCGAGCGAATCCATCAAACACGCTACGAAACCAGGGCCCAAGCGCGCCTGGATATCGTCGACTGGATCGAAGGCTATTACAATCGGCAGCGCCTGCATTCGATCGACTTCCTTACGCCGGTCGACTACGAAGCCCTGCGCATGGCTGCATGAGTTGCTGTACGTGAAAGCGAGGCAGGGTCACGGGAAGGTCACCGTGGACAAGAGCGGCGCCAATCTGGCGGCGCTCGAGGCCATCAACGCAGAGCGGGGTGCACCGATCGAGATCCGGCAGAACAAATACCTGAACAACATCATCGAGCAGGACCATCGTGCGATCAAACGCCGCGTCAGACCGATGATGGGCTTCAGGGACTTTCGCTGTGCGCGCATCATTCTCTCTGGCATCGAAGTGATGCATATGATCTGCAAGGGGCGGAAGATGAAAGGCGATGGCCTTCAGCGAACGGCCGCCGAACAGTTCTATTCGCTAGTAATGTAAGCATTCCTTATCAAATTCGATCGGGTTCCTCTCTTTGCTCTTACTGCGACAGAAGCGCTAAACAGCCTGAAGACCTGTTCAAGGACGACAGGCAAGAGCGCCTCAACACGTTCCTTCACCGGTCGCTTCAGGAATGTCAGTTGGCGCTCAAATCTCTGACTAACGCCCACCGTTGTGAGATTGTTGAAGCCCTTTGGGTGGAAGGATGTTTCCAGAAAGTCGGATTGAGGCTCAGTTCTCAGCCCTTGGTCTGCCTGCTTTCGAGCACCGTTTATCTGGAAACCGCCATTGCCTACATCCGTCGGCGCGATTGGAAGAAATGCGTCACGCCAGACACTGTTGACCAGGCTCCTTTGGCAGAGTCTTACTCGCATGCAGCGCCAGCAACATTCTGGCCCTACGGAACCCTTGTGAACCTGCTCACCGGATTGCCACCGCGCTAACCCGCTGCCATTCATTGAGCTTACTGTCCGAGATGGCGACGCGCAAGCCATCGCAGTTCAGTGACTTCCGCAGCGGCTGCGCTCAAAGCGCCTTGCTGATCGATGCACATGTCGTGGCGTTGGCCCAACTATTGCACATGCTCTTCTTCCAGCAACAGGAGTGGATTGAAGTGAATAGTAAGCAGAAAAGCGCAAGGTTGGTTACCTGAATGGGAGACCTGATGCGGAGTTCAATTGGATTTGCAGGGTTAGGTGATATACGCACGCCGCTCCGTAAAATCGTTATTTCGCCTGTGAATTTGACCGCAAACGGACGCGCACATCTTGGTCGCGCGGGTGGTCCCTTTTTGAGAATGGATATCCTCGCACGCGCCTTGCGCCGCAGCGGACATGATGTTTGGTACGGACTCACTACGGACGGCTTCGAAAATCATGTCGTTGCAAGAGCGGCGCAGCTCGGAGAGAATCCCCCAACGATGGCAGCCCGATTTCATGTGCAGATCGGGACAGATTTGAAGGCCCTCGATATTCATCTCGACAGGTTTGATGATCCCGTTCATCGCACCAACGTGGCCCGCTTAGGATTGCCCTGCGCCAGCATGTCGCGCCAACTAAACTCATTTAGGCGCACCCGCGAGCACTAAAATGGAGAATAAAATGCCAAAGACATTCGCTGCACTCGAATGTCATCCTAGACATCCACCACGAGCAAACGTTCCACGCGCAGGAGGCCGCAGATGCAGACGTGGTGGCGGTTATTCATAAGGCAAGTGAAGGTGCCACCTTTAAGGACAGAGCCTACCTGGCTCGGCGCGAACAGGCTCTAAAGGCCGGCTTGCTATGGGGCGCCTACCATTTTTCTAGTTCCAAGCCTGCCCGGGACCAAGTGAAGAACTTTCTCGAAGCAGTTGATTGGAACAACAAGGACCTTGACCATTCCAAAACCGTCTTTTGCCTCGACTTTGAGCCTAGTACCAGCGGTCCGGACATGACGATCGATCAAGCCCACGAGTTCGTCACGAAGATGAAAGAAGTCACTGGACGTTGGCCCATGATCTATGGTGGAAATATGCTCCGCGACGCCGTGCCTCACCACGGAGCGGATCCGATTCTGAAGAACTGCCCGCTTTGGTACGCCCGCTACAGGGATACGCCCATCGGTATCCCGGTTGACACATGGCCACATTTCACACTCTGGCAATATACGGACGGCAAGGTGGGGCCAGCACCACACGCGTTCGACGGGATGGAGCGCTTGGACCGTAGCTGCTACGTTGCGAATGACGCTGCTGCGCTACGGAGCGCATGGCCCTTCGCCGACTACTTCAAGAGCGCTCCCGCTGGTACGGATCAGAATGCTTAGCGAGATCGGGCGTTGCTGCCCGGCGAAACGCTTAGCCGGGTGGCTCGTGACCTCCGTCTGCGGCGGCCATGCGGCTGCGCCATCAGCTCCTTTACCGGGTACCCGACACCTTCGGAAACCGGTGAAGACCTTGCGCTGGCCAACAAGGCGTACCTGACCGAGGAAGTTCGCACGAACGGAATCGTTAAGGATGACAAGAATCGTGGAGGACTGACCCGCCGTCAATACCGCGACACCGTGATCTATCCGCGCATGGCGGTCATTGACGCTCACTACTAGGAATTCGAGTCGAAGCTGGTCGGGACGTACACCGCGTTGGATGTCTCCGCGGATCTGACCACGCTTGTCTTGAACGGGCTAGGAGCAACAACTGGGACCGCGACGGCTAAAGCTGCCCTAGCCGCTGCTTCCGCCGGCGTCATTGGCGCGAAGGGGGTCATCAACACAGACGTCTTCTACCAGAAGACTTTGCCCGCCCTAGTCGCACAAATGCAGGCTGGGCGTCAGAACGTCAAAGTTCGAATCGAGGCAGGAGGGGCAAAGCCGGTAAGCGAATACTCGATCGATCAAGCGTTGAGCGACGTGTCCGCCTACTACGTTGCCGGCTCGGTACCATCCGCGATCTCCCAAATTACCCAGCAAGCTGCCGCGTCGCAAAATGATGCGATCCAGAAGGTGGAAAAGATCCGCCGGGAGAGCGCTGACCCTCAGCTCACCGCTACGGTTCGCCTCCTCAAGTGGCTCTATCCCGGTGGCAACGAACGCAAGAAGATCGATGCCACGAAGGAGGCTGCACTAAAGAAGTGGCAAAAGGATAATGCCGACAGCAGCCACCCTGAGATCGCCACCATGAAGACCGACGATTTCCTACATGAGTCAGGGGACGCCGTTGAACTCGCCCGAGAGAAGGCGGCGGACGCTTTGATTCCACAGTAGGCAACATACAAGGTAAGCAATGGGATGGACGCCCCCACCCGGTGACGGCATCGATGTGCCAGAGTGGAAGTGTCGCTAGCCACTCAAACCGGAAGGGGCATCCATCATGCAGATTACGACAGTTGGGATCGACCTGGCCAAGAATGTGTTTGTGCGACCTGCAAGTCGCGTGAGTGACCTTGCCCCTGTTCCACGAATCCCATAACCGAGGAAATTAGGCAGCCCGGTTTTACTGAGCTGCGAACCAGTTTTTCTCAAACGTCATGGGGCTGACGTAGCCCAGCGTCGAGTGGAGCCGGCTGGCATTATAAAAGCCAAGCCAGTCAATTACCTCGTCCATTGCGGCGCGGCGGGTAGCGAACTGGCGACCGTGCAGGCGAGCGATCTTCAGCGACCCTCACAGACTCTCAGTCGGCGCGTTGACCACAGCAATCCCATGCCTAGGGCCAGGGCAACTAGTCCGGATTTTTTCATATTGCTCTCCGTTATCCTGGCCGAGGGATGCTCCCTCGGCCAACTCGATGAGTGTCTCTTAGTTCCGCTTCAGGTCGAAGCGATCGAGGTTCATGACCTTCGTCCAGGCCTGGACAAAATCACGTACGAATTTCTCGTGCGCGTCGTCCGATGCGTAGACTTCAGCAACGGCCCTCAGCTCAGAGCTCGATCCGAATAGCAGATCGACAGGACTTGCCGTCCACCTAATGGCACCCGTTTTGCGATTGTGTCCCTCGTAAATGCTGTCTGCCTTGGACGACTTCGTCCATTGGGTGGACATATCGAGCAGATTGACGAAGAAGTCGTTGCTCAAAGTTCCCGGATGGTCGGTCAATACGCCGAGCTTGGAATGACCTGCATTGGCATTCAGCACCCGAAGTCCACCGACCAGGACCGTCATCTCTGGGACCGTGAGATCCAACTTGTTGGCGCGATCAACCAGCAGTTCCGCAGGCGGTCTTTCATTGCCTCGCGCATAGTAATTGCGGAACCCATCAGCGGTCGGCTCAAGCACCGCAAAGGAACTGACATCGGTCTGCTCCTGCGTGGCATCCGTTCGTCGTGGCGAAAAGGGAACCTTAACGTTGAACCCCGCCTTCTTTGCCGCATCTTCGATGGCGGCACTGCCACCAAGCACGACCAGGTCGGCCAGTGATACCTTCTTGCCGTCCGTTCTGTCCTTGTTGAATTTGGCCTGGATGTCTTCCAGAGACTTCAGCACTTTCGCCAGTTCCTCGGGGTCGTTGACCGCCCAATTGTTCTCCGGAGCGAGGCGGATGCGTGCGCCGTTCGCGCCACCGCGGTAGTCGGTGGCGCGAAACGAAGCAGCAGACGCCCAAGCGGTCTTGACCAGTTCCGACTTGGCCAGTCCCGATGCGAGGATCTTGCTCTTCAGGTCAGCGATATCCGCATCGCCAATCGTCTTGTAATTGGCCGCGGGGATCGGATCCTGCCAGACCAGATCGACCTTCGGTACTTCCTTGCCCAGATAGCGTGCCTTGGGCCCCATATCCCTGTGGGTCAGCTTGAACCACGCCTTGGCGAAGGCCAGCTTGAATTCCTCGGGATGCTCATGAAAGCGTTTGGCGATCTTGCTATAAGACGGGTCGACCTTCAACGCAATATCGGTCGTGAACATCATCACCGGATGAAGTTTCGACGGGTCGTGTGCATCCGGCACGATGTTCTCGGCATCCTTAGGCTTCCACTGATGGGCGCCCCCTGGGCTCTTGGTCAGAACCCACTCATGCCCGAAAAGATTGTCGAGATACTGCATGGTGAAATGAACGGGGTCAGCCGACCAGGCGCCCTCAAGACCGCTGGTGATCGTGTCGGCGCCCTTGCCAGTGCCACATTTGTTGACCCAGCCCAGGCCTTGCTGCTCGAGGCCTTCGCCGGCAGGCGCGGGGCCAACACATTTGTCAGGCGATGCGGCGCCATGCGCTTTGCCGAAAGTGTGACCGCCCGCGATGAGTGCAAGGGTTTCCTCGTCATTCATCGCCATGCGACCGAAGGCTTCGCGAATATCCTTCGCTGCCGCGACTGGATCTGGCTTGCCGTTCGGGCCTTCGGGGTTGACATAAATCAAGCCCATCTCAGTTGCGCCCAGTGGCTTCTCGAGCTTCCCGTTCTTGTCGCGGTTATCCGACAGGAACTTGGTACCGGCTCCCCAATAGACCAGATCGGATTGCCAGTCGTCCTCGCGACCACCACCGAAGCCGAAGGTCTGAAAACCCATGGAATCGAGGGCAACATTGCCCGTCAGAACCATCAGGTCACCCCAGGAAATCTTCTCACCGTACTTCTTTTTGATCGGCCACAACAGACGGCGAGCTTTGTCAAGGTTGGCGTTGTCCGGCCAGCTATTCAGCTGCTCGAATCGCTGCTGTCCACCGCTAGCGCCACCGCGGCCATCATACGTACGATACGTGCCCGCACCGTGCCAGGCCATCCGGACGAAGAACGGCCCATAGTTTCCATAGTCTGCAGGCCACCAGTCTTGCGACGTCGTCAGGACAGCCCTGATGTCCTTCTTCACGGCGTCAAGATCGAGGCTTTGGAATGCCTGGGCGTAGTTGAAATCCTTGCCATAAGGATTCGATTCGGCGTCATGCTGTCGTAGCGGCGAAAGATCGAGCCTCTCCGGCCACCAGAAGTCGTTCGAGCGTGGCATGCCATCGGCCCATGCCGGAATGGTGCCGGCTCCCATGGCCATGACCGCGACAGCCGCCAAGATGGATTTCGTGAAATTCTTTTGCATATGACCTTCCGCGATTTGGTTGTTGTAGGGGCGCGGTGGGCATTGTTATCTTGCATGCAATCCGCTGACCAATCGAGAGTTTTCATGCCTCCGATAGGCTGGGACTATGCCGACTCTGGACGAAGTGCCGACTCTGGACGAAGTGTGGCACGCTCCGACAGAATTTGCCACAGTGGACCTGAATTCGCGAGACGAAATGGGCCATATCGCCTTCATGCTTGCGGCATATCATGGCCGAGGCCGTGTGGAAACGTCTCTCGAATCGCACTAATGCGCGTCTCCTCCGGGGCGTGGCCTGTCTTATCGAATTTTCGGCCAATCTGGCAACTGGTTGCGAGTTTCGGTTGAAGCGATCTGGCGGCGGTCAACGGAATTGGCAAGCGGGCGAGACCAGCCGCGTCGAGATGGGCGACGAGGCAGTTTTGCGTTGTCACGGATGCATTTCCGCAGGGGGAGGACGAACGGGACCACGGCGCGCTGCGCCGTACTGAAGCATGGACCTTAACTGCCAGCTCAACTACCGCAATAGTGCCGTAGATTTATCATGGTGTAGGCCATGGTCTTGAATGCGTAGTGCAACTGACTGATGCGATCGAAGCGAAGTAGCAAGCGACGAAACTTATCTTCCCATGCGAACACGCGCTCGATGGTACGAAACCGCTCTTTAAAAATGGCCAGATCGAACAGCGCCTTGCGACCTCGCTTAGTGCGTTTCCTGCCGCGCGGGTTCGGGTTGATGTTGGGTACCATCCCGCGGATGAAGATCGCCTTGCGGTTGGAGCGACAATCGTAGACGCCGTCCAGGCTGACCACGGTGTCGCGCAGATCCAGCCTTGCTTCACCGGCAATCCGTATCACCTGCGGCAGCGCGTCACGCAGCAGCGGCGATTCGTTGCGATTGCCTGGTGCCGACACGAACGGGGCGATCACATTGCAGTTCCGGTCACAGAAGGCAACGACCTTGTCACCCTTCATGTTCTTGTGGCCGCTGACGCCAATGTTGTCGCCGCCTTTTTTTGCCGCCGTCGTGGTGCCGTCGCCATGGATGACGCTGGTGTCCAACAACTGGTCGTGGCTAAGCCGCACCACCGACGCGAGGAAGACGGCGTCGAAACATTCGCATGCCTGCCAGCGGCGAAAGGCCCGATAGATACTCGTGTAGTGGATCTCCGGCCTGCCGTGCCGATCCATTGCAATCGGCAGCGCCTTCCATTGGCAACCGAGGTAAGCAGTTTCAGGATGTAGTTGAAGATCGCGTGCGCGGTCAGTTTGGATGCCGGTCCCCGGCTTCTTGCCGTGAGGTGCGGCAAGACAAATTGTTCGAACTGCCCGCGGCTCAATTCCGTTGGAATCCGTTGCCATTGCTGGCTGTGCGCCATTATCGACCGCCAAAGATCGGGAATTCTAGCGGATCACGGCGGAAATCGGCGAAAGTCATACCCACAAAGGACTTCAGACAAATTTGGCAGCCTTGAGAAACCCGCAACCAGTTGTGGTCATGGGACGACGCCGAAACGGGTGCGAACAGCGCTAATGAGCTCCTGATGGCGATCTTCAGCCCATTTTTTGGGCGCAAATGGGTGCTTACGCACCCACCAGGCGCATTGCCTCCGAGAGTTCGAAGGACGCGCTTCAGGTTGTACGCCAGAACATGCAGGCTCATTTCAGTACCTACATTCGGTAGCGTGCGCGTCAGGAAGTGCGTGTAGCCCATCCAATGCTTGAAGGTTCGGAAGACATGCTCGACGGTTCGCCTGCGAACCGTCATTGCATCCGGCGTCTTGTCGAGCCGGCGCTGGACGGCCTCCAGCACTTCCTCATGCTCCCATCTGGAGATGCGCCGATACGGACTCGGCGTGCATTGAGATCGCATGGTGCACTGAGGACAGGCACTACTCCAATAGCGGCGTAGCTGCAATCCATGTTCTTCTCTGGTGAAGCGGTATTGTGCTAGTGCAGCCAAGCGTCTACGGCGTTGACAACGCCGCGTTGATTGACGTCCTGGGTCAGCTCGGCGAGCGCGCCCGCGGCGTGGCAGTGATCGATCTGGAGAAAACCTCGCTGCGAGATCTGCAGGTCATGCATGCGAAAGGCGTTCGCGGAATTCGCTTGAACCTGGAAGTCAGCGGCCAGCGCAATCACGAGTTCGCGCAGACACAGTTGAAGCGCGCTGAGCAACTGGTGGGGCCGCTTGGCTGGGCGGTGCAAATCTATGCGGATGTCGACGTGACGGCCGAGCTGGCCAAGGATATCGCCGGACTCAAGGTGCCGGTGGTGCTGGACCACTTCGCCGGCATTAAAGCCCACAAGAAGGACGAACAGAAGACTGCGTTCGCGGCGGTGGTGGACTTGGTGAAGGGTGGCAATGCCTACGTAAAGCTGTAGGCGCCATATCGTGCGTCGCGGAACGCCCCAAATTTCGAGGACGTTACCGAGTTTGCCCAGACGCTGATTGAGGCAAGGCCGGACCGCCTGGTGTGGGCATCGGACTGGCCGCATACGGGTAGTTCGGGCAATTGCAACGGCAATCTTGACCAGATCGAACCGTTTCGCAAGGAGGATGCGGGCCGCGCAGTGAACCAGTTGGCAAGCTGGGCCAAGACTCCCGCGCTGCTGCAACGCATTCTTGTCGACAACCCGGCCCGTCTTTACGGTTTCGGCCGCGCGGCGGTCTGACCCTGCCCAACTATGACCGTGGCGGCGGCGCCAGCACCACCCCGCTTGTTGGCAGGTCCGTTGGCTCGGACAGCTTTATCACCGGCTACACCTCGTTCGCCGGCGGCGTCGAGATTCCGTTTCACAGCCACAACTGCCAGGAAAGCGTGGTGTTGGTGGAAGGCGACGCGATGCTCGATATCGACGGGCTTGAATACCGCCTGAAGCCGTTGGATACCACCTTCATTCCCCCCAACGTCCCACACCGCTTCCGCAACCTGTCGAAGACGGAGCCGATGAAGATCCTGTGGATTTACGCGACGCCCGAAGCCACGCGCACCCTGGTCGATAGCGGCGAAACACGTCCCGTATCGGCCGAACACCAGAACCCCAAGGCTTAACTTAGAGTTTCCATCATGCGTATTCTTGTTCTCCCGGGCGACGGCATCGGCCCCGAAATCGTTGCTGCCTCCATTGATGTACTGAAGCAGGCCGACCACGCCTTCTATCTAGGTCTGCAGTTCGACTATGAAGACGTCGGCTTCATCAGCCTGGAAAAGCATGGCACGACGCTGCGTCAAGAAGTACTGGACAAGGCCACTTCGTACGACGGCGTGATCCTCGGCACGCAGTCGCATGCGGACTATCCCGCGCCGGACAAAGGCGGCCGCAACATCTCGGCCGCGTTCCGTTGCGACCTGGACCTGTATGCCAACGTCCGTCCTTCGCGCTCCCGTGAGTTCCTGGGCAAGGGCGCCAAAAACATGGACCTCGTCATCATGCGTGAGGCGACTGAAGGCTTCTATCCCGACCGCAACATGTACGAGGGCTGGGGCGAAATGATGCCGTCCAAGGACATGGCGATCTCGGTGCGCAAGATCACGGCGCATTGCTCGGAGCGCATCGCACGACGTTCCTTCGAACTGGCAATGAAGCGGAAGAAGCATGTGACGGCGATCCACAAGGCCAACAGCTTCCATATGACCGATGGACTGTTCCTGCGTGAAGTGCGCAAGGTGGCCGCCGAGTTTCCCGAAGTGAAGTTCGACGACCTGCTGGTCGATGCGTCGACGGCCTACCTGGTGCGCGACCCATCGCGCTTCGATGTGATTGTGGCCACGAACTTCTATGGCGACATTCTCTCGGATCTGGCCAGTGAACTGTCGGGCAGCTTGGGTCTGGGTGGCTCGGTCATGGCGGGCGACAACCTTTGCTGCGCCCAGGCCCAGCACGGTTCGGCGCCGGACATCCAAGGCCAGGACAAGGCCAACCCGACGTCGATGATCCTATCCGTCGCCATGCTCGTGCAATGGCTGGGCGAACACCGCGCGAAGCCGAACTTCGTGGCAGCCGCTGTAGCGATCGACGCAGCCGTGGACAAGGTACTGGCGAACCCCGCTACCCGTACGGCGGACCTCGGCGGCTCGATGGGCTGTGCCGCCTTACCTGAGAAAAGTTGGGGGACGCAAAGCCCGATAATCGAACGAGGCCCTCGCGCGCGTTTTACATCAGGGTCCGGGCCAGCGGCCCACTATGACCGTTTGTAGTACTGCAGTCCTTCACCTCTCACATAACTCCGGCACGGCAGCTCAGTGCTCCATACAAACTGATTGGCGCTTGCGCCAAAGGGGAAGCCCTTGTAGTACTTTTGGTGCGAAATCTGGCGCTAGCAAGCCCGAATGCCGCTTGCAGCAACGTTTTCACAGTTGCTTCGCCCCACGTACCCGCCGATCTTGCAAATAACTGATTTCAAACGGTTTTCAAGGCCGGAGCGCCAGATCTGACACCAAAAGTACGATGACCCCAACTCAGGGGATCTAGCTCAAAAGCCGATAACTCACCACTGGTCGGTTTGACGACGGCAGGCTGCCCAGTTCCGAAAAACGGAGGAATTTTATGCCCGCCCCCTTCAAGGTGATTAAACGACATGACAGGGGGCCGGTAGAAGCCGTGCTGCGCATCCGGCCACATAGCCTTCTTCCTCGGCGCTTTCGGTCCCCGGAGGCGCTGCGCGGCTGGCACATCTCAGCCATACGACCATCCAAGACCATCGGCAATGGTCCGCAACGGGCCAAGGACTAGCCGAGGCCACGGAGGTTGCTCCCCACGTTCATCCCCACTGGGGCGTCGCGAGCTTGCTCAGCTACCGCTCGCCGGCGGTAGTCCAAGGAATTCCGCCGCCTCTTGCATAGCGCTCTCAGCCAGTTCACGGGCTTCCTCGCCTCCGCCGGGCGTCATGACGCCGACCAGGGCTGCGTATACCAAGTGGATCAGGTCCACGGCACGGTGATACTGTTCGTCGCTCATATTCTTCAATCTACGTAGCTATCGAGCCCCGTTTCGTCAGTTCAGGTTTGCGCAACGTTCCTCATCTCAGTCCTGGCTTGCCGGGCTTCCGTTTTCTCTTTCGCGACCCGCCTGGCGGTATCCCTCAAATCTCCCAGCCGCATCGTGGCGCGGACTTCCATGGCACCCAACTGTTGCTGCAGCGCTCGCACTTCAGGCGCCCATCTCGTCATGGCGGGCGCGAATCGCAGGGTTCTCGGCCGCCAACGCTTTCATCCAATCAAGATTCACTGCTTGATTTCTGAATAGCTCTAGAAAAACTTCACGCGGTTCCAACAGTGGGGCGGCCAGCGATTCAGCCCGGCGCGTCACCGTTGCCCGCCGGCATCTTGCGTGCGCCTTCGGGCCGCATGTGCCGGCTGGCCTGCTGGTGCGCCCACGCGGCCTCTTGCTCGGTGACCGTGCCGGCGGCGGCGCCCGTGAGATCGACCCGCGCGGCGCCCGCGCCGCGCGCCTGTTGAGGCGCCGATCGCCCAAATCAATGTCCCTGAACTCCGCCTCTGCCCAACTCGCTGCCAACCACTTGTTTGCCTCACCCGCCGATTCGAAACCGCGAGTAAACGCCTTCTTCGCTCGGTTTACAACCACGTCGTCACAACTTGTGTGTAATGCAATGCCCTTAAGGGTATCGCTGTGTGTGGGCCAAGATCTATCCCCAAATACCGAACGTACCTCACTCTTTGGATGAAAGCGATCGGCAAGTGCTTATCAAGCTGTTGCTGAAGCTAGGCGCTTTTTGGCGTTATGAGGTTAAAGAAAGACTGTTAACCACGACGAGCCTGTTAGTAGCACTGTAGCCTCGGCGGCTATTGGCTTTCTGGTTAATCTGCATCCACGATATCCGGTATGGAGCATCCGCGAAAGCCGGTCACTCTCATCCTCGTACGCCGGTGGCTTCATCCACAATAGCCGGCTGTTTGAGCGATAGTGCTGCTGCAGAAGCAGAATCACACCAGCGACCGTTGGTGAGGCTTGGCTCGTGCCATCCTGCGTCGACGTTCCATCATCATCCTGTGCGCCAGCTGAAGTGGCACCACCGCCAGCGGAGAATACATCGGTGTAGCAGTCTGGGCGGTTCTGTCGCGATAACGGGAAGTAGAATGGCCGGTTTTGGAAACCGCAAGTCAGCAGATGAATAAGCCAGCGAAGACGCCGCGCACGAGCTTGCCAGGCGGCATTGCCAATGTCCTCAAGCGCCTGCACCATCCGGTGGACGTGATTCTGCTGTGCGTGCGCTGGTACGTGGCGTACTCGCTGAGCTTGCGGGATCTGGAAGAGATGATGGCCGAGCGCGGCATCGAGGTGGATCATTCCACGGTGCATCGCTGGGTGATCAAGCTGCTGCCGGTGCTCGAGAAGGCCTTTCGTCGGCGCCAGCGCCCGGTAGGCAACAGCTGGCGCATGGACGAGACCTACATCCTCGTCAAGGGCCAGTGGAAGTCTCTCTACCGGGCCGTAGACAAGGCCGGCAAGACCATTGACTTCCTGTTGCGCGCGCGCCGAGACACTGCCGCTGCCCGGCGCTTCTTCGAAAAGGCCATCGCCCAGAACGGTGCGCCAAAGACCGTCACGGTGGACAAGAGTGGCGCGAACCTCGCGGCCCTGCAGGCGATCAATGCTGAGCGGGAAACGCCGATCAAGATCAGGCAGAACAAGTATCTGAATAACCTCGTTGAGCAGGACCACCGTGGCATCAAACGCCGGGTCAGGCCGATGTTGGGGTTCCAGAATTTTCGCTGCGCTCGCATCATCCTCGGTGGCATCGAGACCATGCGCATGATCCGCAAAGGGCAGATGGTTATCCCCAAGGGGAGCAGTCCGTCGGCCGCCGAGCAGTTCTATTCCTTGGCCATATGACCGCGGCGCTCTCGCCACCCTCCGTCGCCCTTAATCCCTTATCGCGACAGAACCCTTCTGCGTAGGACGCCGCAGCTGGTTGTTCTCAGACACCGTCGATGGGGCCAATGCGAGCGCCAACCTATACTCCATCGTGGAGACCTGCAAGGCCAACGGCACCGATCCCTACCGCTATCTCACCTGGCTGTTCCAACGGCTCCCGCTCGCGAAGACCGTCGATGACTACGACGCGCTTCTACCCTGGAAGATGCCAGCCGATCTGCGCTGACCGGCGCGACGTACCACACCTCCGGCTCCTTCTGAACCCTCTCCGAGAGGTGTCGCTGATGGACCGCATACGTTCAATGCATCAGCGAGACTAAACGTGCTGGAGCAGCTGAGTCGCGGGTTGCTTCGGAAAGTTTCATCGCGCATGCTGGTTGTCGATGAAGTTCATCACCTCTTGTCGGGAAATTATCGCGAGCAGCGAGCCTCACTGAATCTGCTCAAGTTTCTCGCTAACGATCTCCAGATGTCGATTGTCCTCGTGGGGACGCACGATGCCGAGATTGCACTGCAAACAGATTCCCAAATGAGCAGTCGCTTTGCGCGCTTCGAGATGCCTCGGTGGCAGGAGTCGGAAGCTTTCCGGGGACTTCTGGCGGCATTCGAGCGCATACTTCCTTTGCGACGGCCCTCAAACCTGTCGAGGCGAGAAGTCGTCGCGGCGGTTCTGGCGACGAGCGGAGGTCTGACTGGTGAGGTTTCGCGGCTTTTGAATTCTGCCACCGAGTTTGCGATCCGCGATGGAAAGGAAATGATCGATGTCTCTCACATCGAACACGCCCGGAACAGCGTGTTATAGCCGGTCGAAGCCATGGCCTATCGTCCCGCGCCCGTGTGACGGCGAGGCATTTTGGGGCTGGCTTGGACGAATCGCTGGCAAGTACTCCATAACGGTCGAGCAGCTTTGGTCGCACGCCGATATCGGCCCGATGCCAGCCCTAACATATTGGAAATGGCTACTGTTTCCGCCTGTGCCCCTTGAGACCTTGGAGCGACTCTCACAGCTCACACACGTTAGCGTGGATCACTTGGTCGCCATGCAGACGCCCGTCGGGTGGGTCGATGACCGACGTCGCTTACGGTATTGCTATCCCTGTCTGATCCTGAATCCTTCCGATGTTTGCTCGCCATTCTGGAGGCGCGAGTGGCTGGATCCGAGTTTTTCAATGTGCATGCAGCATCCCGGCAGGGTCGAAACGACCTGGCACTGGTGCCACTACAAGATTGGCAATTTCAGTCAGTTGCTTCGAAGAGCGCACGCACTGCCCCACCGGGACATTGTTTCGCATTGAAAAAGCTATGCTCGCATGAATGTTGAGCCGAAAAAGCTACGCTCCCATGAATGATGAGCGCCGCTCGCACGAATGACGTTCTTCAACAGACGGATGAAGTCATGGGGACGCCGAAATTAAAGTGGGCCACATTATCCCGCACTTTCATTTCTGCCCTGCCTGTGTAACGCCGGGATGAACCACGCCCGATAGGGCACTCTCTCCCGTCCAGCAATTCTATTCGCTTTTTTCATACGCAATCCTCTATATTTGAGCGATCTTGCCGCTCAGCTTCCTTATTGCGACATTACCCGTGCCGGAATGAGGCGCGTCAGGCGACGCGAAGGCGCCCTCGACGAATGTGCGCAATTGCGAGAGATCGGTTTTCGCGAGCCGACCGACCGCGGCGATGAAGATCGCCTTGACCTCATCATAGAGCCTCGAGCCTTGCAGCGAACCGCCCTGGAGCCAATGGATCAGCGCCGCATGTTCGTAGGATTCCTACGGGATGTCCCTCGAATCCAGATAGGCGCGTAGCGCGATCGGGCTGTCGGTGGTTATGAACTTAAAACCCTGCTTGATCAAATAGTCCCAGTCGCCCCGATTGTCGGCCGTGTCCTTGCCACCGCCGTAACTGAAAAAGAGATCGGACAACCGGTAGCAGCAATGCCCGTCTTTGTCATAGAACTGACCGTCGCCTGGTCCATCAGGGATAGCGTTGAAAACGCCAGCGCCAAAGCTGGCGCTTTTGATAGCATCGAGCTGGTCTTGAAGCAACCCGCCAAGCTGCTTTACGTTGACCTCGAGCACTGAGCTCCCGTCTTTCTGCCAGTTCTCGCGAGAAGCTGTTACATCAATTTTGGTCAGCATATTGGTTGTATAGACGGGAATGGCACGAATAACGAGTGCATCCTCTCTGAATGACGCATAGGTCGGATAGAGAGTCGCGTTGACCTTCACGGCGACAATGTCGCGTGCTCGCTCCTCGAAATGTTTTCGTGCGAGGAGGTCAATAGCACGCACCGCTTCTTTGGTTTTGGCGTCGAATATCATCGGCGTCGTCAGATGATGATCCGCCCAGTAGCTGAGCACTGCAGAGACATCAGGCACCGTATATGTTGTGGCGCTGTCACGCGAGGGCGTTAACAGATGCAGTTGCTGGACCGTTTCCCAACTCACTGTATTGACGGCCGGATTTGGGCCGGTATTAAGCATCGGATCATATTGCGTCTTATTGCCGATGAAGTTATAGACGTCGGTCGTACGCCCCAGGTTGAGATCGTGCATGAGGACCGGTATGCCTTCGCTCGTTAGCTTCACGTCGAGCTCCACAGCGTCAGTGCATGCATCATCTGCTGCCTGCAGCGACGCGAGCGAATTCTCGGGCGTGCGCGGGTTCGGCGCCTCTTTGCCCCAGAGTCCGCGATGCGCGAGCACTGTGACGGTAGGCTCCGGTATTGGATTAAACAAGCTGGCCATCCTTTCCTCAACTGGCGGACAGGCCGCCGACGGTTGAGGCGTAAGCATGACGGCGGTCAGAACGACAAAGCTTGAGAACCGTGTTCGTAGATGTGGCAACGCGAGCACTGGGTACATAGACAACACTCCGATTGGGTATTGAAATGGGGCGTCGGACGCGACGCGTGCTTTGATGAAGACCAATAACACGTGAGGCATAGGTCTACAGAAGGTGAGTGACAGCAGCCATCCTTCGCATCATTGAATCACGACGGAGAGTGAGGAGTTGGGCGGGATCTTGACCGTCTCGCTATACATACCTGTCACATTCTGCCGACCTACTGGCACGTAGGCATACGGCTGGAGCGCGGCGGGCACTGCTGATAACTGATTAGAGTTCGTTAGAAAAGCGTGCGCGTCAAAAGCGTGCGCGTCAATTACAGGCAGCACGAATCTACCTTCCTCCCGCAAGGGGAAGCCAAAGCCAACTGGGGCGGGTTCCTTCATCAGTGCGCCTGATGTCGCGGCAAAGCCGCGCAGCTGCTGTTGAAAGCTGGAGGTCGCTGCCGTGGCCCGAATTGAAGAGTCGAGAACCGTCATCGAATCTGTGCTGCTAAAGTTGTAAAGAAGATGTTTGTAGAAGCTCAGTCCGAGTTGGCGATTGAGAAATCCACCGGGCGAGCCCCAGATCGAATATCCGTTGCATGTACCGGTTGGGTTCCACTCAAGCAGGCTGCAATTGTGAATTCTGTCGCCCGAACGTACGTAGCTGGAGAAGCGGGCGTCCCTGATCGCATTGAAGTTCTCCCCGGTGGAGTGGCTCGCAAAGTCCTCAAACATCATGGCTGTAGCTTCCTCCAGCCATAAGTCGTAGGACGCATCCGAACCCTGGGAAACGCCGCGGCGGTAGAAATTCTGCATATGCATAGCTTCATGGGCCATCGCAGAGCGCATGTAGTTCAAGGTGTAAGTGCCATCATGGGGATACAGTTCCTCAGAGTTCAGGTAAAGGGACACCGATTCGTTTGAGTATGGGTTCAGGTTCAGATCACGCTTGAGTGCGTTGCGCGCATGGAAGTATCCGGCCATCCCCCAACTGAACTTAGCGATTACGATGTCAATCGGCTGATCACTACCGATAATGCTACTGCTATAGCTTTGGGGACCCCAGAGCGGGCCACCAATTGACTTCAGCATATCGTAGATCTTGCCAGGCGAGACGAACTCGCCAGCTAGCGTGTCGACAACCGCTTGACTCACCTTTGTCGGGTCGAGTTCAGTTGTCTCGACCCAGAAATTGACAGTGGTTCCGTCAGTTGTCTTGAGTTTCCGAACCAAGGTTGTGGTGTGAGACGTATCGTCCGCGAGATACCAGGTTTTTACCCCATCCATATCCAATTTACTAGGAAAATAGCTTGGAGAATATCTTCGATCTTTAGCGAGCGTTTTCCAGCCGTCTCGATTGAAACTTGATATTCGGCGTTTAAGCGCTTCCGTGCCGTCGTCCCATCGTAGTTGGTCGGCGACGAGGGGATCGTACGACGTCGTTAGCGCGATTTTCGGCATAACTTGTGCAGTGCCGGTTTGATTAGTGAAAACGAGCGTTACATCCCGGCCGTTCAGCCCTGAGATGCTGATGGGAGTCTCCACAGCCGAGGATGTGGTATTAACGCTTTCCCAGACGCCTATGCCGCTACCAGCATAGGTGTGCGCGTCCAACGCTCCGCAATTCGAACAGACCTTCTCGACGAGGACCGACGCGGTGGCAGTGGACGTCGCCGCAGGATCGCCGCCGTCACCTTCCCCTCCACCGCAAGAGGCCAGCACTACAGATATCAGCGCTGCCTGAGCAAGCGTCCAAAAAGAATGCAACGTGCGCTGTTTGTACTTCATAGATCTTCGTCCTAGTTATACTTCAATACGCGGCATCCCGACACAGGTCCTTTTGCGATACGTTTTCTTGTAGCGTTGGCCTATACTTTTTTACACCATGCCACCGCAAGTCAACATGGCAATCCTGCCAAATTCCTGAAGCGCCTGTCATTCAAGTCTCTAACTTGCGTAACGAAATCGTCATCCAACTTTAGTCAGCTACCACACGATTGAAGGGAAAGCGAAATCTATGCCAATTCATTGTAGAGGTGCACATATTGTTGTACCTTAGTATTGAAGGATTTTTTTGAAATGCGGTGAGATGGGAATTCAAAACCCACAATGGCGCCAATACTTTGTCGATGTTGCGACAGGCAATAACGGGGTTTTCTTGCGGCATCGATTCGACTCTTTCGCACGGACGACTCAGTCAGAATCTGGACTTTTGACATAGGTCAATCTACGCTGTCGTTTTCAATGCCAGGATATTTTTTGGTACCAGCAAAAGGAGCGCTTCCGGTGACCGCGCGAATTCCGTGTTCACCCCTACAACTCAGGGGTTCCAGTGAGAGATATTACGCATCTGAAATGGATTTCTGATTTTTGCGATATAGGCGCTAGACTCATTGTCAAACTCGTCCAATTCACCGCTATTGAAGGCGCCACACTGGACCGAGCATGCTTTATTTCGGACGACGAGGCCGAAGCGCTCGTTACCGAATTGCGCTATCAAATTTCCAGAGGAGGGCTCGCGTTGATTGGAGAAAAGAGGTGGCGCCGTTTGTTCGGACAGGGAATCCGGATTTTTAAGTGGAGGCGCTGAGGTGGTCAAGCTGCCGATTTGATCGCTGGCAGCGTGGCGAAGTATGCCTCGTCCGGAGTCTGGTCCGCCAGACTGGAATGAGGCCGTCGCTGGTTGTACCAAGTCAGGTAGTCAGCGATGGAGCGGCGCGCATGGCTGACTGAATCGTAGGCTTTCAGGTAGACCTCCTCGTACTTGACGCTGCGCCACAGGCGCTCGACGAACACGTTGTCGCGCCAACTGCCCTTGCCATCCATCGACAGTGCAATGCCGCGCCCGAGCACGGCGTCGGTGAAGTCTGTCGCGGTGAATTGGCTGCCCTGGTCCGTATTGACGATCTCCGGATGCCCGTACCTGGCCAAGGCTTCCTCGATGGCCTCGACGGCATGGCAGCTCTCCAGCGTGATCGCCACCCGGTAGGCCAGCACCCGGCGGCTGGCCCAGTCCACCACCGCCGTCAGGTACACAAAGCCCCGTGCCATCGGGATGTAGGTCGTGTCCAGCGCCCACACCTGGTTGACCCGGTCGATCTTGCGGTCGCGCAGCAGGTACGGCCAGATCTTGTGCGCCGCGTGCTTGCGGCTCGTGTTGGGCCGCCGGTACAGCGCTTCGATGCCCATGCGCTTCATCAGCGTGCCCACGTGCCGGCGGCCGACCTGGATGCCTTCCCGGCGTAACAGGCGCGCCAGCATGCGGGCTCCGGCAAAGGGATGCTCCAGATGCAGTTCGTCGATTCGGCGCATCCGCTCCAGATCGGCCTCGCAGACTGGCTGTGGCTGGTAGTACGCGCTGGATCGTGCAATGCCGACCAGCCTGACCTGCCGACTCACCGGCAGCGCGTGCTCGCGGTCGATCATCGCTTTGCGCTCAGCAGGCCGGCCTTGCTGAGCGCGCCGGACAAAAAATCGTTCTCCAGCGCCAATTGGCCGATCTTGGCGTGCAGCACCTTCAGATCCACAGGCGGCTCGCCCGCGTTCTCCTTGCCGCCACCGAACAAGTCCGCCGCATGTTCGACCAACTGCTGCTTCCAGGCTGTGATCTGGCTGGGGTGCACCTCATACTGCTGGGCCAGCTCTGCCAACGTCTTGTCGCCCTTGAGCGCGGACAGTGCTACTTTCGCCTTCAACCCCGCCGAGTGGGTCCGCCTGCTTCGTTTCGTCATCTTATTGAGAGGTCCTTTCTGCCCGCCATTATGGCCGGCTCAGGCCCCAGCTCTTCCACTTATCCGCCTGTCCGAATTCCCGGCACCACCTCTAAACGGATGGTGGCAACATAGTATTCTTTTGCATGATGATTCGTAGTGAGACGCCCACCTGTCATCATCGCGCGGAAGTAAGCAAGCTAGCGGTGCATCCCGCATACCGCGACCAGAACATCGTTTTGCGTGCCGTTCGGCAGATCGTGGTCAAAGCAGATGCACTTGGCATCGAGCAACTATTCCTTCATGTACGCGAGGGGAGCCCAACCCACTTGTTGTGGGAGCGCTTTGGATTCAAGTCATATGGTGTGCTCGGCGTGGTTCAAAAGCCGGCTTTTTTGCGTTACACGGACGAGCTGAACCGTCCTGCATAGAAATGCAGAATTGGTAAGGAATGCGATGCAAACTGGAGGCCTGCAACGACCTCCCCGGCATCAGATCTGCCGGGGTTGAAGCGGGCCGAGTCCGAGCAGCGTCAGCCAGTGCGAATGTGCTTCCCCGGTCATCGCTTCGCGCGGACTTTTGCCGACCCGCGCGCTGCAACGGCTGCGTGTGAAGCGACGATGATTGACGAAGAATTTCAGCAGCTCCAGCCAGGCGCGACCGCCGCCCAGATGGTGCCGCAGCGTCAGGCAGTTGCGCAGGCGCGAGTTCAGGTTCTCCACCAGGGAACTGCTACGCGGAGTGTCGTGCAGCGCCTGCGAAACCGCAGTCCAGACTTCGTGGAACCGGCGGCCGATGGCCGCATGCAGCCGGTTCCATGCCTGCCAGAATGCGACGGAGGTTTCCGGCTTGCGGTGCAACAGGCACGTTGCCCGTACGAGATGCCCGGCGACGGCAGTATCGCTTGCGATGGCGTCGAGCTTCTGGTCCAGCACGCCGGCGAAGGCGGGCAGATCGTTGCGCTGGTTTTGCAGGGCCACGCGCATCGTGCCGATGCGTGAGGGATCTTCAGGTTCACGCTGACGAAGTTGCTCGACGATAAAGTCGAACAGCTCCTGGCGGGTCGGCAGATCGGGCCCGGCCAGCGACAGGACATCGCGCTCCAGCCACAGGGCAAGTGTGCGAAGGTCGTCCGCGCGCTGATGTGCCCGCGCCTCGAGCGGGCGAAGTTCGTCAAGCCGGTCAATCAGGAGGCTGTCCTGGCAGCGCCGGCGGGGATTGGCCAGTCGCGCTTCGAGGGCTTTGCGTTCAGTGCGTACGCCGCTGGCCAGACGTGTCCAGATGTTGGCCAGGGTTTCGAACTGCTGGCAGATATGGAAAACATCGCCGTGACAGGGGGTATCGGGCCATGCAAGCTTCTGGCCTGCGCGCAGACCCGTGCCGGCGTCGGCAACAGTAAAGTCGGGATGCAGTCCCTGCCTCTGCAGGTCCAGCAGATGGATGGCCCAGGTATCGCCATCACGGTGGTCTTCGTCAGCCAGCAGATAGCAGTAGGTGGAAGCCGCATCGATGCCGGTAAGAACCGGCCGGGTCCCCTGAAAGATCTCGTCGTGCAGTCCCACCCGGATGGCCGACAGGTCGATGCTGTTGTTGATGGCCATCGCCCGCTGCGCGGCACGCTGGTGAACATTGTGCACGGTGCCCAGGCTGATGGACACGCCCAGCAGGTCGCTCATGAATTCGATGACGCCGCGCATCGAGGCGTGGCCGATCATCGTCAGTGCGAGGATGACCTGCTCCAGCCATCGTCGGGTCACCGGCAGCGAGAACAGGACCTTGTCGGCGTCTTCGTCGATTTGCGTTGTCGAAAAGGCTTCATCCAGCGCGGCGCTCGCCTTGCGCATCTGGCGATAGACGAGTGGACGGCTGACACCGTGGCGGGCGGCCACGGCGCTGACGGGTTCAGCGCCCGCCAGGGCGCGAACGGCCATCATCTTGCGGTCGCAGCCAGCCGGTTTTACGGAAACAGGGCAGACGGATGAAGTCATGGGGACGCCGAAATTAAAGTGGGCCACATTATCCCGCACTTTCATTTCTGCCCTGCCTGTGTAACGCCGGGATGAACCACGCCGGCCCGCCAATCGCTTCGACCCTCTCGTGCTGCCAAGCGACGGAGCTGCCGGGAAGGTGAGCCGCTCATTACCACTGTAAGCGGCGGTGCACAGTGGCGATGGTGGGCGGCTTTCAGCGGGCGCCTTCGGAGCTTGCCTCAGTTTAGACGCGATAGGTGTCGGCGCGGCGAAGCCTCAAGGAACTGATGCCAGGAAGAAGCAGATCGGATACCAACAACACGGAGATGGGCGTGCCACACAACATCAAACGCACCGCAATACCGGCCAGCGGCTATCTATATCAGACGCTCGTCGGGATTCGGTTGCTTTGCGAGTGGCTGAGTAACCCGACACGGTATGAGTGGGTTCAGTTTGAGGCGGATGAGCAGGAGGATGCTAGAGGGTTGGACGACATCGTGGCACAGCGGCCCGATGGGCAGCTAGAGCTTGTTCAAGTTAAGTTCACCGTCGACCCGTTCGATCCTGCAAACGCGCTTTCGTGGTCTTGGCTCCTTCACCGTAAAGGTGCGAAAGGGAAGTCGCTGCTCGAAAAATGGTCCACTGCAGCGTTCCGCTTAGGTCTAGACAGACTTGGCAAGATCGGGCTGCCCACGAATCGACGCCCTGACGCCGCTTTTGCATCGCAGTTGTTCGAAGCGAAGGTGAACCTAGCGATGTTGCCAGAACCGCTCTGCAAGGAGGTCGTAGAGCACGTCGGTGATGCTCAAAAAGCTGGCCTGTTCTTCAGCCGGTTTGAATTTGCACACTGAATCGCCCCGGGTTTTGAGGAGGCTCCAACTCTTGCGAGAATGGAGCCATGAACAAGCAGATCAAGCATTCCCCCGAAGTCCAAGATCGGGCTGTTCGCCTGGTGCGAGAGCAACTCGGCGAGCATCCTTCGCTATGGGCGGCGGTCCAGGCCATCGCCCCAAAGATTGGGTGCTCGGCCCATACATTGTTGAAATGGGTCAAGCGTGACCAGGTGGATAGCGGCGAACGCGACGGCGTCACGACGGCAGAGCGAGAGCGCATCAAGGCGCTGGAGCGTGAAGTCAAGGAATTGCGCCGGGCCAATGAGATTTTGAAGCTGGCCAGTGCGTTTTTCGCCCAGGCGGAGCTCGACCGCCGGCTCAAGTCCTGAAGGCCTTCGTCGATGAGCATCGAGATGCCTTCGGGGTCGAGCCGATCTGCAAAGTCTTGCAGATTGCCCCGTCGTGTTACCGACGCCATGCCGCACGGCTTCGTGATCCGTCGCGACGTAGCGCCCGTGCAATTCGCGATGAGCGTCTGCGGCCTGCGATCAAGCGGGTCTGGGAGGACAATATGCAGGTCTATGGTGCGGACAAAGTCTGGAAACAGATGAATCGGGAAGGCATGGCGGTGGCGCGCTGCACGGTCGAACGGCTGATGAAGCAGCTTGGCCTGGCGGGGGTGCGCCGGGGCAAGAAGAAGCGCACCACAGTGGCCGACGACTCGGTGCCGTGCCCTCTGGATCGCGTCAAGCGCCAGTTCCACGCCACACGGCCCAACCAACTGTGGGTGAGTGATTTCACCTACGTTTCGACTTGGCAGGGCTGGCTGTACGTGGCCTTCGTGATCGACGTGTTCGCCCGCTGTATTGTTGGCTGGCGCGTCAGCACTTCGATGACCACGGACTTCGTTCTGGATGCCTTGGAGCAGGCGCTCTACGCGCGCCATCCCGACAACGACGGGACGCTCATTCACCATTCTGACAGGGGATCGCAATACGTCAGCATTCGCTATACCGAGAGGCTTTCTGAAGCCGGCATTGAGCCGTCGGTGGGCAGCCGCGGTGACTCCTACGACAACGCACTGGCTGAGACCATCAATGGCCTGTACAAGGCCGAACTGATCCACAGGCGTGGCCCCTGGAAATCCCGCGAGGCCGTGGAGCTTGCAACCTTGGAATGGGTGGCCTGGTTTAACAACCACCGCCTGATGGAATACCTCGGCTATATCCCGCCGGCTGAAGCTGAGGCAAACTACTATCGGCAACTCAGCGATACCGCTGCGGCCCCGGCATCAACTTAAACAAAACAGCCTCCTCGATTCCCGGGGTGATTCACACAGCTATGCCGGATACGATTTGCTTGATAGGCACGTGAGCGCCGAACTCGAGACCAGACACACGGATCATCAGGGCTGGCTGGCGCTCTACCGTCAAGCAATCGACTGGAGGGCATTGTCACGTTGGCGAAGGGGTGGCGTAAGATTCGGACGATGAAGAAGACGAACTCGCTCTATCACGGCCATCGCTTTCCTGCAGCGGTCATCAGCTGCGCGGTGCGCTGGTACTACCGGTCCAACCTGAGCCTGCGTGACATCGAGGAGTTGCTGTTCGAGCGAAGCATCGTGGTCAGCTACGAGACGATCCGTCGCTGGTGCGATAAATTCGGCGCGGGCTTCGCCCGTCGCGTCAAGGCTGCCCGGCGCAAGCCGGGCTGCACCTGGCACCTGGACGAGATGTTCGTGACGCTGCGCGGCGAGCCTTACCTGCTGTGGCGGGCGGTCGACGAACATGGCGCCGAACTCGACATCCTGCTGCAGAAGCGCCGCGACAAGGCTGCGGCCAAACGCTTCTTCCTGCGCGTTCTGCACTCCTGCCCGGTGCTGCGCAAGATCGTCACCGATCAGCTGCGCAGCTACCCGGCCGCTAAGGCCGACATCCCGGAACTGGCGAACGTCAAGCATGTGTTCGTGAAAGCCAGCGCGCGCGTGAACAACCGGGCCGAGAACAGTCACCAGCCCACACGCGAGCGTGAACGCCGCATGCGCGGTTTCCGCGAACGGACGCGCACCCAGGCATTCCTCTCAAATTTCGGCCCGATCCGGCAGCACTTTGCCCTCAAGCGCCATCTGCTGCGCGCGTCGCTTTATCGCAAACACCTCGCCGATCGTTTCGAAAGCTGGCGCGAAATTACCGAAACCACCCAAAATCCGTCCTCCGCTTTCTGAGTCGATTCTCGCCCAGCATCCCTGAAATCGCCAAACCGCCAACGTGACAATGCCTCACAGCGGCCTAGCACCTCTGCCACCCGCTTTTCAGCTCCTTCACGCGCCACCCTGTCCCGAAGTGCGGCTTGCTTGAAGTCATCTGCCGTCGCCAATAGGCGGCGCTGTTCGCTCATGAGCTGCTCTACCTGTTGCTGGACTCCATTGAGCGCTTGCGCTGCGAGCTCGGCCTCCTGCCGTCGCAGCTGCTGTGTGTTCTCGAACTCGGCCCTCCACTCCGCAGCGTGCGCCTCAGCTGCAACCCGGCCAACTCTCTCAGCTGCAACTGACTGATGCAGCTCAGCAACCTTTTGCTGAAGCAGCTCAAGCTCACCTGAAAGCGTTGTGTTGCGTGCCGCAAGCTTGTCGCATTGCGCCTGTACCCGATCTCGTTGCTCGGTGATGGCCAGCACCTGGCGTACTGCTTCGTCCCGCACCTCCTTCGTGGTCGCCTCGCGTAGAGCGAAGCAATTGTGCTACCGGCTCGTGGCAGTATGCGGCTAACTCCGGTTATGGATAGCCCAATCCGCGCTTATCCCGGCATGCTCCTTGACTGGAAAATTGTTAGGGGCCCGATCACGGGCAAAGTCATGGCTCAGCTCAGATCAGCAGAGCCGTTAAAAACAACCCGGATTTGTCTGCTGCCGATCAACTGTGATACAAGATAGGCGGACGTCTGGCGCAGGCCGACGGCGTCATCTTCATCTCGTTTTTCTTGGAACATTCAGAACATGGCAACAGGTACCGTGAAGTGGTTTAACGATGCGAAGGGTTTTGGGTTCATCTCGCCGGATGATGGCGGCGAGGACCTGTTTGCGCACTTCTCCGAGATTCAGGGCAATGGCTTCAAATCGCTTCAGGAGGGCCAGAAGGTCAGTTTTGAAGTGAAGCAGGGCCCCAAGGGCAAGCAGGCAGGAAGCATCAAACCGCTGTAAGTTTCCTCGCGGCGAACCCGCCCTGTGAGGCAGCGATCAGGCAAATGCGTGATCGCTGCAGATCTGACGCAGGACGTCGAAGGGGGCGCCTCCGTCTTGGGTCAACGCTCGAGAAAAGACCTCAACTTGTCAACGCGACTGGGATGCTGCAGCTTGCGCATCGCCTTGCTCTCAATCTGACGGATCCCCTCGCGGGTCACGTCGAACTGCTTGCCGACCTCTTCAAGCGTGTGATCGGAGGTCGTATCGAGCCCGAATCGCATCCGCAGAACCTTGGCCTCGCGCGGCGATAACTCGTCGAGTGCCTCGTCGATCGCGGCGCGCAGGTCCGCCTGAATCGCGGCCTCAGCCGGTGAACTCGCAGAGGCATCCTCAATCATGTCCCCGAGCGTGGCGTCGGCATCGTCTCCCACTGGGGTCTCGAGCGAAACAGGCTGCCTCGCGATTTTGAGAATATCGCGCACTTTTTTCTCGGGTATCTTCATGCGCTCGGCGAGGACCGAGGGATGTGCCGCCTGTCCCGTTTGTTGCAGGATTTCGCGTGAGATCCGGTTCAGCTTGTTGATCGTCTCGATCATATGGACCGGCACACGGATGGTCCGCGCCTGATCGGCGAGCGCACGCGTGACAGCCTGCCGGACCCACCAAGTGGCGTACGTCGAAAATTTCCAGCCGCGTCGATATTCGAACTTGTCCACCGCCTTCATCAGGCCGATATTGCCTTCCTGAATCAAATCCAGGAATTGCATGCCGCGGTTTATGTATTTCTTGGCGATTGAAATGACAAGACGAAGGTTCGCTTCGGTCATCTCTCGCTTGGCCTGCCGCATTTTCGCCTCAGCGGCACTCATCTGGCGGTTGATCCGCTTGAGCTGCTGCAGCGGCAGCGAGACCCTAGCCTCGATGTCGATGAGTTTCTGCTGACAGGCCTGAATGGCTGGCAGATGTCGCTCTAGCGCCGGGCCAAACGCCCGCGAAGTCGCCGCCGTGTGGCTGGTCCATTCAAGGTCGGTCTCGCGGCCTGGGAAGGACTCAACAAAGGCCTTGCGTGGCATGCCACATCGTTCGACGGCAATATCGAGAATGCTGCGCTCGATCGCACGAACCTCGGTAACCTGTTCGTGCACGGTGGCACACAGACGGTCGATCGTTTTGGCCGTAAAGCGGATCGGCACGAGCTCGCGCTGGATCTTCGAGCGCATTTGCGCGACGGCTGCGGAACGCGCCTTTCCAGTAACGGGTGCATCCGGCAACTGCGCGAAAAGCGCACGCACGCGCGCGAAAATCGCAAGACTGTCGATCGTGAGTTGTTCGAGGCGGGCCGCGTTCGCTTTCTCCGAATCGGCGGCGTCCGTTTCCGCGTCATCATCGTCCGGGTCATCGTCAGAGGCGTCTGCTCCCACCGGGGCTTCATCGGACTCTGGCGTCATCTCGCTTTCGTCCACGTCGTCGCTGATGCCATCGACCAGTTCGTCGATACGCAGTTCGCCGGCAACGATTCGGTCCACATCGGCAAGTATCGTGAATACGACCGACGGACACGCGGCGATCGCCTGAATCATGTCCTGCAGCCCGCCTTCGATGCGTTTTGCGATCTCGATTTCGCCCGCGCGGGTCAGCAATTCACTGGAGCCCATTTCGCGCATATACAGCCGGACCGGATCAGTCGTGCGGCCGAATTCGGAGTCGACGGTCGACAGTGCAGCTTCCGCTTCTTCGTCCGCCTGATCGTCGGATGCCGCGGCAGGTGCGGCGTCGCTTAGCAGGAGCGTCTCAGCGTCCGGCGCCTGCTCGTACACGGCCACCCCCATGTCGCTGAACGTGCTGACGATGGTCTCCATCGCAGCAGTTTGCGTGACGTTGTCGGGAAGGTGATCATTGATGTCCGCGTGGCTGAGATAGCCACGCTCACGGCCAAGCGCGATCAGCGCGCGCATCTGGCGCTGACGCTCCTCGTCCTGGCGCGCCATCGACGCGATGTCCGGCGGTGGTGCTACCGCCTGGGTCTTACCGGTTGGCCTGCGGCGGCTGGCCTTTGAGGTCACCGCGATCATGTGGGATGCTGAATGTTCGCGAACCGGATTTGCCAATACGTTCTCCTGGAGGTTTGGCCGACGATCGTCGCGGCGTGACGGTTACTCAAGCCTGCGGGGTACGAACGAAATCGGGAGAGTCGCACGGACAGTTGAGGCCGGAAGTCTCCAGCGGAATCCGGAGTGCGAAAAATGGGGAATTGTGGATCATACCGCAAGCCGTTGTGCAGCGCAATATGCGGCTATAGCTCGGGGGGCAGCAGACGTTTCGACTTCTGGCAACGAGTGCGGGTTGTTCTCGCCGTTGAGGTGCGTCGCTTCAAGTGTGCGAACGCCGGCTGCCCCCGTCGTACGTTTGCCGAGAACATCCACGCCTTGGCCGGTCGGCATCAACGTCATACGCGATCGCAGGCTCGGGCGTTGCACGCGCTGGGCCACGCCCTCGGTGGTGAGGCGGCAGCCAGGCTTGCTAACGTCTTGGGCTTGCGCACCAGTGCCGACACCGTGCTGCGGGAGTTGCGAAGAGCTCCTGGGCGCAAGCTCAAACCACGACCGCGGGTCGTCGGCATCGATGACTGGGCGATCGCGCGCGGTCACCAGTACGGCCCGGGACGGCTTCCATGTCGCGATCACTACCTGATCCAGCTCCACATTAACGCGCGACGATTTGCACCATTCACTCACTGGGCGAGCCGGGCAGGGAAGGGATACCAAATTGACCAGGCGGCAAGGAATTGCGGTGTGTCCACTATTGTTGATAGGCAACGCATTTTTGGTCGCCGCGTCCACTAATACCGCCGCCCGTGAAGGATAAAGATGCCGCCGCAGGGCTTGATGAGCTTGCTTTGGTTTCAGCCGAACCCGCTCCGCGGAGATTGGGGTGTGCAGCGGGAGCTGGTGGCGTGGTTCGTTCGATGCATGAAGATCACGCCGTTGGCCTGGCAAACGCGCGCAACCAGGGCTCCAAATGAGCAATGTCGAAAGTGCCAGACTCCAACATCTGAATCATCTCGATGTAGATTTGCATCGACGGACGCTGCAAGCGCCAGCCGTTGATGCGCAAGAACACATCGGCAGCAGCGAAGGCGATCCGCTTGTTGCCATCCACAAAAGGATGGTTGATGGCGAGACTCTCGAGCAGCGCCGCCGCCTCGGCCACGATGTCCTCGTAGTAGCCCGTCTGCGGCCTGAACAGCGCGGCCTCCAGAGCGCCGGGATCACGGACTCCGGGCGCGCCGCCATAGCGTTGCATCAACGCGGTGTGCATTCCGAGCACATCGGCTACGGTCAGGTAGTCACGTCCGCTCATCACCGATCACTTGGCCAGTTCGCGGTACAGGCTGTCGAATTCGTCGAGGCTGGACGCGAACGACGCCATCACATGACGGCGCGGACGTTCTTTCTGCTGGCGGTCGATGTAGTCGCGCAGAGCCTCGTCGAGCACCGCCTGAAACTGGCGTCCCTGCGCTTCGGCAATCTGACGCAACGCTGCCAGCACGTCAGGCGCGGCTTGGGAGGAGAATTTTTCGCGGGCGACAGTGGTCATAGCGGGCTCCATCATGATAAAACTTGACGTTTCATGATAGAACAAGATGGGGAAATTTGCCACCGCTCAGACGGTGGGCGCCAACCGCTGGTCGTGGTTGATAGCGAACCGACCGCCATGGCTCGCCCCTCCACCGATCAATAGGTTCGGCACGACGGCAGCCTGCGCTTGGTCGCTTAGTCTCCAGTGGCCTTCGCGGCCACGGCATGTGCGGGCGTTCCGGCTGAGGCGGCCCACCCGATCCGGTGCCGTTCCTGCGTGGCCTGATGGCGCGCGTCGTCCTCCGTATGCAGATAGGCGCTGGTGGTAGAAATGGACGCGTGTCCAAAATTATCCCGCACATACCGCAGGTCCACCTGCCGGTCGGTCATGTGCGAGCCGGCGGTGTGGCGCAGCCAGTGGGCCGAGGCACTGGCCAGCACCGCGGCCTGGGCTTCCCATTCGGGCCCGCGCGCGCGCAGGCGCGCGGCCGCCAGGCCGAATACTTCCTTCAGGATCAGATGCAGCGCCCCGCGTGACAGACCCTTTTCTCGGTTCTCCTGGCCAATGACCGGCAGCAGCAAGGGGCGGGTCTCCCCCGGCTGCGGGTTCGGCCCCAGCCCATGGGCGTGGCGGTAGCGCGCCAGTTCGGCGATCAGCTCGTCGGTGGCCGGCACCAGCCGGGTCTTGTTGCCCTTGCCCGTGACCTCCAGCCACCAGCGCTCGACGCCCTGCGCATCGCGCCGGCAGAAGAACGCCCCCATCGCCGTGCCGGTGACTTCGGCTGCGCGCAAGCCCCCCAGATAGAGCACGCTCAACAGCCAGCGGCAGCGCGCCGCATGCAGCCGCTCGCGCGCGGTGGCGGTGTCGGTCGTCCCCGGCATCGCCGCGACGGCGTCTTTGACGGCCTCCCACAACTCGTGGCTCAGGTAGCGCGTGATGCGGGGCTGCGTCGGCGCACGCCGGCGGCGCGCCAGCGCCAACGGATTGCCGGCCAGGTAGCCGGCCTCGGTGAGCCAGGCAAAGAGGGCGTTCAGGATCACCAGCGCGTGGCGCACGCTCGCCGGCGACAGTGGCCCGGCAAACGGGCGCCAGTCGGGGTGGCCGCGGCCGAGCTTCTTGTTGCCGGCGAGCACCCAGCGCGCCGCGGGCTGCGGGTCGGCCAGGAAGCGTTCATAGACCAGCAGGTCCTCGTGCGTCAGTGACGACAGCGGCTTGCCCTGCTGCAGCACGGCCCACAGCAGCAGCCGTTCGACTTCACGGCGGTAGGCAGTGAGCGTGGCGGCGCTGTCGGCATAGCGCGCGAGCCAGGCCGTGACGGCGGCGAGGTCGTCGGCTGCAGCGATGCGGGTGGCCGTGGCGGGCGCGCGGTTGCTGCCGTCGCGTCCGGACAGCGCCGGCGGCAGGCGCAACTGCTCCAGCGGCGTCGGCTGGGTGGCGAGGAGGCCGGACACGGGTGGGGCGGGCTGCGGGGCGGGAAGGTCCAAGGTCGGGGCAGTGGTTGCGGTGGGTCGAGGTCAGTATTATAGACATAATCAAACTTATGTCTAAAGTATGCCGTAATAAATTAGATATATGACGTATTACGTAGTAATATAATTACTATCCAACACCAGATTTTTCGCTGATGCCCGCTCCCGACCTCGATCTGAGCGACGCCGCGCTGCAGGCCGCTTTGGCCAACGACATTGCCGAGCTGCGCGGCCGCTTTCCCGAGACCCGCGCGCTGTACCGCGAGGTCTGCGGCCTGCTGTTCTTCCGCTACGGCGTCACGCCCACCGCCAACAAGCTCTATCAGCTGGTGCGCAAGGGCAGCATGGGCACGCCCGCCGAGGTGCTGCAGGCGTTCTGGCAGGAGCTGCGCGGGCGCACGCGCGTCACCATCGACCACCCCGATCTACCAGAGGCCTTGAAGGACATTGCGGCCGGGGCAGTGCAGACCATCTGGCAGGCCGCCAACGAGGCCGCCACCGGCGAGCTGGCCACGCTGCGCGCCGAGGCGCGCGCCGCCGCCAGCGCGGCCGAGGCCGAGCGCGATGCAGCGCGCGCCGAGACCGCGCTCGCACGCGAGGAAGCGGCAGCGATTGCGGCCCAGCTGGCGGAAGCGCGGCAGGCCCACGACACCGTGCAGGCGGACCTGGCCTCGGAGCGGCAGGCGCACGCTGCCACGCAGGCCCGGCTCGAGGCGGGCCGGACGGAACTGGAGGCGGGCCGACGCCATCTGGACGCCTTGCGCACCCAATTCTCGACCGAGCTGGGGCGGGCCCGCGAACAGGTCGTTATCGCCCAGGAACGGGCCGAGGCCAGCGAGCGCCGCGCCTTGCGCGAACTGGACGCGGAGCGCACCGCGCGCCAGAAGAGCGAGCGTGCCAGCGAGGAGTTGCGCACGGAATTGGCGGCGGCGCGCGCCGAGGCCCGCGACGCGGCGGTGGCGCAGGCCGAGGCTCGGGCCCGGCTCGAGGCCCAGGCCGCGGCGCTCTCGGAGCGGCTCACCGAGCGACTCGCGGCCGCCGAGGCGGCGCAGCGCCACGCCGCCGCCGAGCGGGACACGGTGCAGATGGAATTGGCAGCGGCCCAGCGCCGGGCCGAGCGCGCCGAGGCGGAAGCGGTGCTGGCGCGCCAGCTGCTGGCAGAATTGCGCCTGCCGCGCGAGCGGGAGGGCGCCGGTGGAGGGCGTCGGCGCAAGCCCGCCCGCCCGGCGCCGGCGGCGCAGGATGACCAGGGCGAAGACCAGGACAAAATTCAGGACCACGAGCAGGACGCACCGGCGCTGCCCGGCGGCCAGGAAGACAACAACGATAGCAGCAACAGTCCCGATAGCAACGATGACCACGAAAACTGAGCGGGCAGCCGCGATCCGCTGGATCCAGGACCAGATGGCCGATTACGACCTGACCATGGAGGAACTGCGGGCGGCGGGGTGCTTTGATCCGCCGCCCCCACCGCCACCCCCACCAGCGCCACCGCCGGTGGTCTGCTCCCGCAACGCCGCGGGCCAGAGCTGGGACGGAACCGGCGAGATGCCGGACTGGCTGCGGCGGGCGGTCAATGCGGGGCAGACCGTGGAGTTTTACCGGGTCGGATAAGAAAATTCGACGATGCAGTTCGCCGGAGAATGTGGCGGAATTTTCGGATCCCGAGCCAGTCTCAACTTGCGCATCCAAAGTGGCGTTATAGACGCATTCATCGTTCCATGCGGCGTGCGGCTCCGGCGTGCCAGCTGACAGTCAGGAGCAATTCAAGAGACCGTCGGCCCATGCAGGGTCGCGTGTGGTCTTATTGCTACATTGCTGTTGTAGAGTAGCCTCAACTCCTTAGTGACCTATCGAATACAATTCAGGCATTGCTGAAAGGGTGACATGACGTTATCTGCGAAGGACCTTCAACATCTCCGACAGCTGGTGAAGCAGCGCGTTGAATGCTATCCCGATCTAGAGGGGATGGTTGCAGCCGGCAAGCTTTCGTATCGTGCTGGCTGGTATCAGGCTGACACGAAGGACGCCTATGATGCGATCATCCAATATGCGACCTCCGTTCGTGTCAGCAAAGACGGAAAGGCCCAGATCAAGGTAGCGAAGCCAAGCAAGAGACTGGCTGGCATCGCTGCGAAGCTTTGACCCAATTGTGTCCGTTCGGCAGCGCTCGTCAACGAGCGATTCGGTAGCGTGCCCTGATGGTATGGCAGAATGCAGTATCACACGTGTCACTTTAACTAGCGATGACTGACCCTTCTTGGGAAGCCGACAACTTAGTCAAGGTCCAGTCGGAGAACACTGATCGATACAAGCGCAACTTGCTGCAGCAAGCTGTGTGCGAGTTTCGATTCCCAACCTTACTGGAGTTGGGGGAACCCGCCCAATCCACCCAAGATAAGCCGCCAAATAAAATCGCAATTGGCGCCGAGAACGCTTGACAGGTGACGAGGTTCGAGGGGCCGCCGCCCTGCTTGCGCTGGATGTTTAGCGCAAGCAGGGCGGCGGCCAATAGAGGATCGCTTCTCGATCTTCGCTTGGCTCTCATGCCCCTGTCCGATTTGTTCGCTGCACTTGCCCAATATCTGCACACCAAGGTCTTTCACGATCTTGCCCGTCATCCAGAGCATCCGGCCGCCTTCACCCGGCAGCGCAAGCTCACCCTGCCGACACTGATCTCCTTCATGCTCGGCAACTTGCGTATGGGCATGCAAGCCGAGCTCGATCAATTCTTCGCCACGCTCGCCCGCCAAAACACCTTGCGCCGTTGCGTCAGTGAACAAGCCTTCGCCCAGGCTCGCAGCAAGCTCGGCGGCGATGTCTTTGCTCACCTCAATGACTGGCTACTTCAGCACGTCTCCAACCATTTGCCACGCTGGCATGGCTTTCGGCTGGTCGCCGCGGACGCTTCACACCTGCGTTTCGCCATTCGCCACAGCCATCTGCCTCGAGCCGCCAGCCGCGATCAACTTGCCTTCGGCCTGTACCTGCCTGGGGCCGAGATCATGCTCGCCGCCTCATTACACAGCGTGTACGAGAACGAACGCCAGATCCTGTTCGAGCATCTGGACCGCCTGCAATCCGACGACTTGCTCTTGCTCGACCGCGGCTACCCCGCCCGCTGGCTGGTGGCCGTACTCAACCAACGAAACATCCCTTTCTGCATGCGTGCCGACGGCAGCGGCTTTGCTGCCGTACGGCGCTTCGTGCGCTCTGGCCGTGACGAGGCCATCGTCACGCTCCCCGCTCCAGCCCGCATTGACGCGCGCGACTACGAGTGTGCGGCTACCCCGCAGACCGTTCGGCTGATCCGGCAGATCTCGCCAGCCGGCAAGGTGCGCGTGCTCATCACCAATCTGCTCGACATGCACCGCTATCCAGCGGCCACCTTCCGCGACCTTTACCATCAACGCTGGCGCCTCGAGGAGGCGTACAAACGCCTCAAGCACCGCATGGGACTCGAACATCTGTCCGGCCTCTCGCAGTTGGCTGCCAGGCAGGACTTCGGCGCCAAAATCCTCAGTGATAACCTGCACGCTCTATGCTGCTTCAGCGCCGTGCAGGAACATGAGATTGACTCGAACTATCGGATCATCCGAACCTACGCCATCACCGCTCTCAAACCTGTCCTGCCAGCGGCGCTACTGGGACTGCGCTGGGCCAAGGCTGCGCTGAATGAGACCTTGGCCTTGATCGCAACACGTACCCATCGCGTGCGACCGGTTCGCGCTAAACCACGTCCGCCTCGCCAGAAACCTCATCGACATGCCGCCTATAAGGCTTGCTGATGTCCTTATCTTGGGTGGATTGGGAACCCGCCCCCAGCAGCCTTTGTTGCCGCTCTAAGGAAAGCCTACCCTCACCTCGATCTTGGAAACGAGGTGACTCTCAATATTGGCGGGGAAAGTGGCTACAACCACACCCACATATTTCGCTCGTCCAAGTTGACCTGGACCATATCCCTGAAGCAGAACACCTTCTCGATCGAAACAACTAAGGAACGAGTGAGAAATAACTTCCCGAAGTGGACCTGGCGTGCGCAAAGCGACGCGGGTAAGATGTGATGCCTCTGGAGGACAAACGATGCAGGCTGGTTACCGGGCTGAGGTTGAAACGCGGATGAAGCGGCTGTACGCGCGCTTGTCGGAGAAGGACCGACGGCGGTATGCGGCTGTGGAGGCGGACAAGCTGGGCCATGGCGGTTTCGAATATATTGCGAAACTGTTTGAAATGGACCCGAAAACAATTAGACAAGGGCTAAAGGACCTGGAAGAAGAGCTGGATCCGGTTGGAGAGCGGATCCGAAAAAAAGGGGCGTAAATCCAGGTTAACGGACCATCCGGAGTGGAACGCGGTATTTCTAGATGTGGTGCGAGAGCATACGGCGGGTAATCCACAACACGGCATCATCTGGACGGATCTGAAGCCACGCGAAATCGCACAGGCGATGACGCAGCAAGTAGGCGAACGGGTGAGCGTGCGAACGGTCCGGCAGCTGCTAAAGCGCAACGGTTTTTCCCGGCGGCAATCACAGAAAAAGAAGTCGTTCAAGTCCCACGCACAACGCGACGTACAATTTCAGCGTATTACGCAACTCAAGGCGGAATATCTCGAAGACGACCAGCCTGTCCTCAGCATCGATACGAAGAAGAAGGAGATGCTGGGCAATTTCTATCGCGACGGCAAGCTCTACACGCGCGAGCAGCTTGAAGTCCTCAACCATGATTTTCCGAGCTACAGCGAAGGCAAGGTCATCCCGCATGGGCTGTACGACATCGGGCTGAACAAGGCACATGTGAACATCGGGGTGAGCCGTGACACGACGCAGTTTGCCTGCGACAGCGTAGCGCACTGGTGGGAAAAACAGGGTCGCGCCGATTATCCCCAAGCCACACGGTTACTGCTACTGTGCGATGGCGGAGGTAGCAACCCAAGTGATTCGTGGCTTTTCAAAGCGGATCTGCAAGATCTGGCAGACCGGCTCGGACTGGAAATCCGGGTGGCCCACTACGCCCCATACTGCTCGAAACATAATCCGATCGAGCACCGCGTGTTTCCACACATTACGCGAGCCTGTGCTGGCGTAGTCTTCAGCAGCGTTAGTCTGGTTCGTGAACTGATCGAAAAAGCCTGCACAAAAACCGGACTGAAAGTTACTGCTGACATTCTTGACGGAGTCTATGAAGCCGGACGGACAGTCACTCGTTGCGTCCGTGCTTCACTGAACATCGAGTACGACTCAACCTTGCCTGCGTGGAACTACAGCATCCGCTCACGGAACGCCGCATAGCGGGAAGTTATTTCGAGCACGTTCCTAAGCGAGGTCGCAAGGCGCTGTTCGATCTGACCATTTTTAAAGAGCGGTTTCGTACCATCGAGCGCGTGTTCGCATGGGAAGATAAGTTTCGTCGCTTGCTACTTCGCTTCGATCGCATCAGTCAGTTGCACTACGCATTCAAGACCATGGCCTACACCATGATAAATCTACGGCACTATTGCGGTAGTTGAGCTGGCAGTTAAGGTCCATGCTTCAGTACGGCGCAGCGCGCCGTGGTCCCGTTCGTCCTCCCCCTGCGGAAATGCATCCGTGACAACGCAAAACTGCCTCGTCGCCCATCTCGACGCGGCTGGTCTCGCCTGCTTGCCAATTCCGTTGACCGCCGCCAGATCGCTTCAACCGAAACTCGCAACCAGTTGTACATTTATCCTTGCTCATGGTGGAGTTTTCTTGTGTGCTGGTTTCCGATCTCGACAATCAGATTCTCAGCGGAAAGCTCCACCGCCCTCTACTCCGCGCCTCAAATTCCCCGCCCGTACACCACTTTCGACTTTAGCTCCCGAACCGTCGCATTCCCGCATGAAACGGCATTGATCCGTTTCGCGTCAGCGCACATTTTTTCGCGGTGATCGAGCGACGTTGACGCTGTAGGTCCGTACAGTCGAGGAAATTCACTACCGGTATTCCATTGTCATGGGCGGCTGCATTTCTAAGCGTGGTGGAGCGCGAGCTTCAAGCGACTATGGTTCCGATGGGTATGAGTCGGACGTTGAGGCGAAAAGAGCTAAGCCTGGATCTTCGCGATCACCATATTCAAATGAGACCTTGAATGGTCTGGTGCCATTTGCCAAACGGGTCTATCAGGAGAGCGTTCTTTGGCATGGAACCAAGCGCGAACACGTGTCATCTCTTCGCAGAAATGGCTTCGTGAACGAGCGTAAAGGGAGTGGAGCCACAGATGGCGGAAGCGCAAATTTCCTGATGAATTTCAGTAGCTCTGGTGTGACTGCTTCGGGCGAACACCACTACTTGTCATCTGATCGAGAGATGGCGAAGGAGTTTGCCATGTTTGCCGACGCTGACCAGCCGGCGGTGGTGCGAACGATCGGCGTTGGGAACAACTTTCATTTGGAGGAAGACCCCTATACTGGCGACCCTGCCAGACCCCGGGCACGGCAGAGCAAGCGCACGCCTTGCTGAGTTGTTGCAACATAACACGACAAGAGAAGTGCCTGTACAGCGCCGTCGAGGCACTGGTAAAGCGGTCGAATTTTTCACCGAATGATGCTGAAAGTAACATCGAATACGCTCGGCTGTCTCTGAACACTGTGCAGACCCACGACAAAGCCTTGAAGTTGCAGTTCGGTGCGAGCCGGTGCACGCGAGGTGACGGCTTGCTGTGATTCTCTCTCAGGTTATCGAGAATCAGGACGCCTTCTTGCCTGCGTGCCAAAACGACGTCCACCGATGGCATCTTGCAGCGTCGTCGCGACGCCCTCAGTATGACGCTGGCAAGATGCCAAAGTCCGGCTTGTCCCCCCGTAATGGCTGTTGAGCAGGAGCTTACTCGTCCTAATTCCACTATCCCGACATAGGCCTCTTGTTTCAACGGTCTACCCGCTCGATCCGATGACAACGGCGGAAGCTATTACAACGGCCTGCGAGGTAACTACTGGAGAAGGGCATAGCTATGAGAATTGGCAGCCCGGCGAGTCCGGACGCTGGTGGCGATCAGAAGATTGACGAGGCTGCGCCCGGACAGTCCCCGACTTCGCGGCCCGAACCTGCGTCCCGGAGGACAGACACGGTCCTTGACACGTTGCCGCGGCGGGAAGACCTGGCAGCGCGTCGCCAGCAGCGCAGGATGCAGCCTTATTCCGGACCTCAACGGCAAAGGGCATTCGCTTCACGGCCACAGGGGGACGAGGATACTGCCGGACATCCGTTGCGCGCTTTGCCGAGTAGCGGGAGGCCTGTGTCAGACCGAGCAGCGGACGATGCACCCCGCAGGGCCCAGTCGTCGTGGCCGCCCAGCACGCGCAACCTGCCGGACCAGCAGCTGCGGTCAACCCTTGCTGCAAGCGGGATGGAGAGGTATCAGATTGCCGCGGCGGCGCCATCGCGCAAGCGACCGGCCCGCGATGCGATTGAAGCGCTGGATGAAAGGCACCACTCGAGGATGCGCATCGAGCCGAGCGAACCACAGCGCCGCAGCCGGAATCTGGGGAGAGTCCTGACGTATCCTGAACGTGAGTTCGGCCGGCAGCTCAGGAACCAACGGTATGCGCAGCAGCAAGTGCTTTCCGGCAACGCGAAGGATGCCGATTTCCCTGAACTTGCCATCCGGATGGCAAGGGAGAACGTGCTGGCACAGCGCAACGGCTACGGGCAGGCACTGGTCTTTCTAAGCCCAGACTATGCCGGCGACAACGTGCGCTTCCTGAACTGGTATTTGCAGAAACTGCAGGTCAGGAACAAGGTCAGGAACATACCGCCTGCGCGGGCCAACGACGTTCGCGAGGCGGTTGAACTGGCGGCGCACTATCTTGTGGACACCGACTGGTGCCGGGGCTCGCCGGCTGCAAGCTACGTGCATTTCGCCAACAAGCTTAGCAAGCATGCCGACAGCGAGATCTGCCGGCTAGCGCTGCGAAGCATCGCGACCGAACTGCTGAGGCCGGGCGCGCTGCACAGGCTGAACGGACGGCAAGCCGCCATGCTGTGCAATGCGCTGTCCAAGGCGCCGGAGCGCCCGGCGTGCTGCGATGCGGTGTCCGGTCTTGTCAGGCATCTTCGATCGCATGGTCTGATCCCGGGGCTGAACGCACAGGATATGTCAAATCTGCTCAATGCCCTGAGCAAGTGGTCGGACGATGGCAGGGTCAGGGAGAACGCACTGGAGCTGGCCAGGCTCGTTGCGGCAGACGCGCCGCTGCGCGAGTCGATGAATGCGCTGGGGGTGGCCATCACGGTCAACGCTCTCTCGAAGTGGCCTGACGAAGCCGATGCGCGTCAGGCGGCGCTGCGGCTGGCCGAACGCGTGACATCGGACGCAAAGCTGCGCCAGCGGATGGACGGGCAGCATGTTGCCAACGCGCTCAATGCATTCTCAAAGTGGCCGGCGTCGCATCGGGCCAGCGAGGCGGTACGGTGCCTGGCCCGGCGCCTCACATCGGAACCCCAGCTGTGCCAGTCGATGGAGGCGCGGGAGGTGACCAACGCGCTCAATGCGCTTTCGAAGTGGCCGGGCGAAGACGAGGCCCGCGACGCCGCGCTGCGGCTGGCCGAGCGCGTTAGCTCGGAACCTCAGCTGTGCCAGTCGATGGAGGCGCAGGCAGTGGCCAACGCCCTGAACGCGTTTTCGAAGTGGCCGGACGCGGACGAGGCCAGCGCCGCGGCGCTGGCGCTGGCCGATCGTCTGACCTCGGAGGCTGAGGGCGATGCGCGGCTGCGCGAGTCGATGGATGCGCGGGAGGTGACCACCGCGCTCAATGCGCTTTCGAAGTGGCCGGACCAGGCCAAGGCCCGCGACGCCGCGCTGCGGCTGGCCGGGCGCGTTAGCTCGGAACCCCAGCTGTGCCAGTCGATGGAGGCGCGGGAGGTGGCCACCGCGCTCAATGCGCTCTCGAAGTGGCCGGGCGAAGACGAGGCCCGCGACGCCGCGCTGCGGCTGGCCGAGCGCGTTAGCTCGGAACCCCAGCTGTGCCAGTCGATGGAGGCGAAACATGTGGCCAACGCCCTGAACGCGCTCTCGAAGTGGCCGGACGCGGACGAGGCCAGCGCCGCGGCGCTGGCGCTTGCCGATCGTCTGACCTCGGAGGCTGAGGGCGATGCGCGGCTGCGCGAGTCGATGGAGGCGCGGGAGGTGACCACCGCGCTCAATGCGCTCTCGAAGTGGCCGGACCAGGCCAAGGCCCGCGACGCCGCGCTACGGCTGGCCGAGCGCGTTAGCTCGGAACCCCAGCTGTGCCAGTCGATGGAGGCGCGGGCCGTGGCCAACGCGCTCAATGCGCTCTCGAAGTGGCCGGGCGAAGACGAGGCCCGCGACGCCGCGCTGCGGCTGGCCGAGCGCGTTAGCTCGGAACCCCAGCTGTGCCAGTCGATGGAGGCGAAACATGTGGCCAACGCCCTGAACGCGCTCTCGAAGTGGCCGGACGCGGACGAGGCCAGCGCCGCGGCGCTGGCGCTTGCCGATCGTCTGACCTCGGAGGCTGAGGGCGATGCGCGGCTGCGCCAGTCGATGGACGCGCAGGCCGTGGCCAGCACCCTCCACGCACTGTCCCGATGGCCGCAAGAAAGCGGCCTGCATGAAGCGGCGTGGTGTCTGGCGGCACACCTGGGCTGGGCTCCGCTCGAGTGGAGCGCGTTCGAATTCAGCCAGACCGGCCAGATTGCCAACGCGCTGGCGCGGCTCGGCCGGGACGAAGACGGGAACGCCGTTCTCGCACGCGATGTACTGATGGGGGTAGCGGTGCACCTGGAGCTGTACCCGGAACGCTTCGACAGCGCCGAGGGCCGCCACGTGGGTATGCTGCTCAAGGCTTTCGCCCAGCTGCGGATGCACGACGCGCTGCGGCTGCTCGCAACGCCGGCGCTGGAGCGTGTCATGACGCTGTGTCAAGAAGGACGGCTGCGCGAAGAACCGCTGGAGAGTGTGGGCACCCTGTGCATGGGGCTGCTGCCGCTGGCGCGCAGCCCGCAGTTGCCGCGCTACCGGGTGCGCGCCCTGCAGACGTTCGACGCGCTGAAGCCAGTCGTAGAACACAAGATCGACGCGTATCTGCGCCAAGCCCCGGGCGGGGCAGGCGCTCGTGCCGGGCTGCACCTGAAGGAGGGCGACGAAGCATGCGGTACGCGCTGTCCGGCCCTGTCACTGTATCAGGTGCTCAAGGCATACAGCGTGGTGGCCCACCAGTGGAAGCCGCGCTACATCAGCGGCGAACGCGAGTCGGTGAAGACGCACCAGGAGACTCTGAAGCAGTGGGTGCGACAGACGCTGGACAGGACGCGCCCGCTCATCGAGACGGATCTGCAGGAAAAGAGCTGGAACTTGATTGCGCAGATCGAGGCGGATGATGCGATCCTGGACGCGCTGGATCTGCGGCTGGCCAGCGCGGCGCATCTGGAGGCCCTCACGACGCGTTACCCTCCTCGCCGGTTCGATCTGGCAGCGCGCCACGAGAGCCTGCGCACAGCGGTGGGAAACGTCGTACCACCCGAACCGAGTGGGGGCGACACCACGCATGTCACGGTCGACTTGCGGGGACGGGAACTGGAGCCCGCCGCGTCGTCCGACGGGGCGGAGCCTGCGTATTCGTTTTATTCACGTCTGACCGGTCAGCCGCTGGTCGAGGTGCGGCTGCCTGGGGAGTTAAGCGCCTTCATGCTCGCGCGCACGTTCCAGTACAAAGACGAGCCTTGGCGCTTCGACATGTTTGGCGGCAGCCGCCTGACACGGGGGCGGCGGAAGTCAGCCCGGGACATCGCCGCCGGCCGCAGCGCGTCTGCTTCGGTGCTGCCGGCAGTGCGGTATGCCGACAGTGCCCCAGGCAGCGCCTTCATGGAACTGGCGCAGAAGCTGGCGCCGCAGCGCGAGGACTGGTCGCGCATGCAACGCGCGCTCATGGAGATGGTGCCACCTGACCATGTGGTGGAGGGCACGTTGCGGCTGGGCTGGTTTGAGGACGTGGCCGGGCCGCAGCACCCCTTCAGGCTTCAAGGGCCACACCACGAGCGCATCGCGCTCTGTCCAAATGACGGCTGCGGGTTTCTGAGATGGGACGTGGCGATGCGCATTCCGGTGGTGCGCGAACATATCGAGGCATGGGAGGCAGTCAGGGAGGCACGGGGCGACGAGGCACAGCAAAAGCTGGTGGATGGGCAGCAGCCGGGATTTAACACGCTGCCACCGCAGGCCCTGATGCATTTCCCGCGGGATGAGGCGGCGCTTGACGAAGCGCGCGAGGTGATGCAGCGCAGGCTGAACGGGGTGGACCGGCACGCATCGCAGGCGGTGGACTGCCTGACGCTGTACCAACTGGCCGTCAGCGGCGGCTACCAGGGGCGGCGCATCCGCGCGGTCCCCTCGGCTGACGACAGGCTGTATCTGCCGACGATTCCGCTGCCGGGCTTTGCGCAGTTGCAGGGCGATGTGCTGGTGGGCAAACCGCCGTACGATAAGGAGAACCTGTTGCCCATTGCGGCCGCGCAGGTCGTTACGCCCGATCAGGAGGACGTGACGGCCCAGTTTCTGGACCAGTGCTTCGCCATCCAGTACAGCTATACGGGATTCGATGAGGATTCGGGCACGGGCGCCGACATGTTGCACAGCAAGGGCATGCTGATCATCCCGCCGCCGGGCTACTGGTCGCCGGATCCGGACCACCAGGGGCTGCATCTGGCCTGTTCGCGGGAGGACCTGAAGACGCTGTCGCGCTGGAAGAGCCGGCGCGAGCGCGACACGCTGCCGCAGCAGATGTTCAGCACGGGCAGCCTGCGGGTCAAGGACGTGCTGCTGCCTGGGCGGCTTGGGGCAATCCCGATTGCGGAGCTGCGCAAGCGGAGCATGGACACGGACGGGGACGATGCGTTCGTCTATGCGGGCTATCCGGCTCTCGTGGGCCACATCGGTCGCGTCATGCAGTCGCGCCAGGCGCGACGGGGCGAGGAGCGCTCGTTCAAGCCGCCCAAGACTGCGCATCCGGCCATCGATGAACGGGGCCGCTACCAGGCGGGACGGGCGCGCGAAATTATGGCCGAGCAGCGGGGGGGCGCGTTGCTGGGTAAAGCCGCCACGCTCGCCATGCGCTTTCTCGCGCAGCCCGATGAGCTGCGCGAGGCCATGGCGCGAAACATGATGTTCGGCACCTACGACGGCGTGGCGCGTGATTTGCGCAACGGACTGCGCAGGCGGCTGCAGGGGGACAAGGATGCACCAGCGCTGCAGCAGTTGCAGGTGCAGGCGCATGAGGCGATTGACCGAGCCCATGAGCCGCAAGCGTGCGAGGCGGCGAAACTGCTGTATGAGCTGTGTATGCAGCTGGGCAGGGACAGCGTCCAGGCACCGCAGCTTCCGTCCGCGCTGGCGCAGGGGTTCCCCGCACTTGCGAGCGCCTATGAGCAGGCAGACGACACGGCCGGGCGTGTGCACGCGGTGCTGGACAACTACCCGGTGTGCCGTCTGTCGCGTACGGCGTTCCCCGAGGGGCAGCCGGGGCTGGTGCCGGGCGAGCCGGAGCTGTCCATGCGCAACCTGTTTACGATAGCCATAAAGGTGGGCACCGACGCGCTGAAGTCGGACACGGGCACCGATCTCTTTACAAGCGTGATCGAGAGTTGCGAAATGGCTGAACGCCGGTATCCCGACCGTCTGCGTCGGGTACCGTACAGCAAGCCGACGTTGGCGGAAATACGGCACGGGCGCTTCGATCCACAGTGGGCAGACGCTGCGCTGCGGCAGATGCCAACGATGGCAGCGGGTGTCATGCAGGACGCCGTCCGGGCGCTGCAGCAGGCGGAGCTGCTCAGCGTACCGGCTACGCCGGCCGAACGGGCGCAGGAGGTTTCCCGGGAGGCGCTTGAGCAAGAGGCGCTGGCGCTCAATGAACGGGCCCGTTTGGCCGAGCCGGGGATCACGATGAGGCTGCAGGACATCGTGAACGGGTGCAGTGAGCCCGGACACGCGCGGGCGGGTCTGGCGGGCGAACAGAAGAACAGGCTGAAGTCGCCGCGCTCGCTGCAGGACAAGCTGGCCCGGCTGATTGGTGGAGTGCCGCCCCGGACCCTGGCCCAGGCCAGCGCGCTGGTCAACGATGCGCTGCGCTACAGTGTGGTGCTGCCCGCGGATACGTTTATGGGGGACTATCGCCAGATCATGGCGCAGCTCGCGAAGGCGCATACACTGATCCGGCGCACGAATCACTTCCTGCGGGGCCGCAGCCCTTTCCAGGCGGTGAGCGTCACGCTGAAGGAGCCAAACGGCATCGCATGGGAAATCCAGTTTCATACAGAGCAAACGTTCAGATGCAAGGAGAAGTACCACGACCTGTACAAGCAGGCGCAACGACGTGGATTCGATGGCGCCTCCGGCGACGAGATCTGGAAGTTGCTCGGGCCAGCGCGCGAGGCCTTCCGTGCATTACCCGTTCCTGCGGGGGTGGAAGATATCGTGGACTGGGAGCCGGAAACGGTATTGAAGGTGCAGCCGCGGCCCCAGGCGTCAGCCACGCCGCGCGTGCCTGCCCCCCTTGCGCAACTGGCCCAGCAGATCAGAAGCCAGGCTGAACGTCTCGAGGGTGCGGTCTGGCCTGTGCTGCAGCAGGCGCTGGAGCACCACGGCGCGAAGTTGCGCGCGGACATGGACGGTGGCGGCTGGCGCAGGTTTATCTTTAAGAAGAAGAAAAGCATTGAAGAGAAGCTTGCCCGGATACAGCGCGAGCAGGGCCTGCAAACACCGCAGGAGGCCGCCAGGCGGGTACGCGATGGTCTGCGCTATGAGGTGATCCTCGGTGCAGAGAGATTTGCCATGGACGCCCGGAGGATCCTGACCAGTCTGCAAAGGGCCGGCATGACGGTCATGCGCGTGAACAACAGCTTTACCCGGGAGGGCACCGGCTATGCTGGCCTGAATGTGAACGTGCGCACCCGCGTTGAGGGCGAAGACGCCGACTGGGAAATCCAGTTCCACACCCGTGATAGCCTGAAGGCCAAGGAGAAGGGTCACCGGACCTACGAAAGGCTGCGCCAACTGTCGCCTGATGCGGTGCCGCGCGGGACGCTGGAGCAGGACCTGCGCGACGCGGCAGCCCGCGTGGCGCCCCCGCAGGGCATCGAGATGATCCTGTCCTTCGATCTCTATGCGGAACCATCCATTGCCGACGAGAGGCCTGGCGGCCCGATGAACCAGCCGTATCGCGGCGCAGCCGCGGATCAAGCACGCAGCTCCGACCTGGACACCGGGCAACCCTACGGGCCGCACGGTGCCACGCGGAGCGCGCCTGCCGTGACACACCCGGCCCCCGATCCTGGCCATGCTGTTCGCAGCAACTGGGGCCCCCGCCCCCCCGCGCGCACCGGACGTGCTGAGCGGCCTGCACGACCCCCCCTGGCGGGTGCCTCGCCGGCTCAGGTGCCCGTTCCCCCATCCTTGGGCGAATTCAATTCGGGGCCCCTGCTCATCAGTCTTGAACAGTTTCTGGCGCAATCAAACGCTGAGATGGGGATCGCCAGCGGGCTGCAGAATAATTGCCTGCTAGACACAGCTCTTCAGCTCAGCCGCAACCTAAGGCGAGAGCCTGCGATGGCAACGGAGCAGACGAGCGAACTCCAGGCGCAGGCGCAGTGGTTGCGGGGCGAGCTATTTCGTAGGGGCCTGGCCGATAGGGATGGCGACATCGACATGTACGAGGCCGGGTGGGGGCTCGCGCGCAGCCTTGGCATACGCATCCAGGCCATTGCGGTCAATGCGAGCGGGCAGCTCACAGTGCATCCGGTCGTTGGTCAGCAAGGCCGACTTGTGCATATCCTTCATACACCCGGCCACTTTCAGCCATTGTGGCCGCGCCGCTAGTGTAGCGTTCTGTTCTTGATTGAACTTATATGAATTCGGCGTCTCCAATGCCCACACTGCGACACAGCGTGGAGAGAGTGAGTGCGAGTTGCCCCCGAGATCATGTTGACCGACGAGGAGCGAACCAATTTGACGAGGCTGGTTCGGTCGAAGCTCACGAGCGTGAGGCTGGCGCAGCGCGCGCGCATTGTGCTGCTGGCCGCCAACGGAATGCAGAACAAGGACATCGCCGAGCAGTTGGGAGTCGGACGCGTGCAGGTCTCGCGTTGGCGTGAGCGGTATGCGCAATCGGGGCTGGCCGGTATCGAACGCGACTTGCCGCGCGGTGCGCCGCCGGTGAAGGTGGACACGGCGCGGCTGGTGGAGCTGACCACTCAAACCAAGCCCGTTGCGGCCACGCACTGGAGCACGCGCAAGATGGCCGCCGAATTGGGCGTGAGCGCCAGCACCGTCATGCGCCATTGGCACGCCCACGGGTTGAAGCCGCACATCGTGCGCGGCTTCAAGGTGTCGCGCGATCCGAAGTTCGTCGAGAAGCTCGAAGACATCGTCGGTCTCTACATGTCGCCACCCGAGCACGCGCTGGTGCTGTGCTGCGATGAGAAGAGCCAGGTGCAGGCGCTGGATCGCACGCAGCCCGGCTTGCCGTTGAAGAAGGGGCGTGCGGCCACCATGACGCACGACTACAAGCGCAACGGCACGACCACGCTGTTTGCCGCGCTCAACGTGCTCGATGGCCAGGTCATCGCCCAGTGCCAGCAGCGCCACCGCCATACCGAGTGGCTGAAGTTCCTGCGCAAGATCGACCGCGAGACGCCCAAGGACAAAACGCTGCATCTGATCGCAGACAACTACGCCACCCACAAGCATCCTGCGGTGCAGGACTGGCTGGCCAAGCATCCGCGATTCAACATGCACTTCACGCCCACCTCCGCATCATGGCTGAACATGGTCGAGCGGTTCTTTCGTGACATCACAACCGAGCGACTTCGCCGCGGCGTATTCACCAGCGTGCCGGAACTGGTCGACGCCATCAACGAGTACATCGCTCACCACAACACCAACCCCAAGCCGTTCATCTGGACCAAGAGCGCTCGCGACATCCTACAGAAGGTCATTCGTGCCAACCGCCGCTTAAGTTCCAAACAGAATGGAACATTGCACTAGCGGCGCGGCCACAATGGCTGAAAGTGGCCGGGTGTATGAAGGATATGCACAAGCCGGCCTTGCTGACCAACAACCGGATGCACTGTGAGCTGCCCGCTCGCATTGACCGCAATGGCCTGGATGCGTATGCCAAGGCTGCGCGCGAGCCCCCACCCGGCCTCGTACATGTCGATGTCGCCATCCCTATCGGCCAGGCCCCCACGAAATAGCTCGCCCCGCAACCACTGCGCCTGCGCCTGGAGTTCGCTCGTCTGCTCCGTTGCCATCGCAGGCTCTCGCCTTAGGTTGCGGCTGAGCTGAAGAGCTGTGTCTAGCAGGCAATTATTCTGCAGCCCGCTGGCGATCCCCATCTCAGCGTTTGATTGCGCCAGAAACTGTTCAAGACTGATGAGCAGGGGCCCCGAATTGAATTCGCCCAAGGATGGGGGAACGGGCACCTGAGCCGGCGAGGCACCCGCCAGGGGGGTCGTGCAGGCCGCTCAGCACGTCCGGTGCGCGCGGGGGGCGGGGGCCCCAGTTGCTGCGAACAGCATGGCCAGGATCGGGGGCCGGGTGTGTCACGGCAGGCGCGCTCCGCGTGGCACCGTGCGGCCCGTAGGGTTGCCCGGTGTCCAGGTCGGAGCTGCGTGCTTGATCCGCGGCTGCGCCGCGATACGGCTGGTTCATCGGGCCGCCAGGCCTCTCGTCGGCAATGGATGGTTCCGCATAGAGATCGAAGGACAGGATCATCTCGATGCCCTGCGGGGGCGCCACGCGGGCTGCCGCGTCGCGCAGGTCCTCCTCCAGCGTCCCGCGCGGCACCGCATCAGGCGACAGTTGGCGCAGCCTTTCGTAGGTCCGGTGACCCTTCTCCTTGGCCTTCAGGCTATCACGGGTGTGGAACTGGATTTCCCAGTCGGCGTCTTCGCCCTCAACGCGGGTGCGCACGTTCACATTCAGGCCAGCATAGCCGGTGCCCTCCCGGGTAAAGCTGTTGTTCACGCGCATGACCGTCATGCCGGCCCTTTGCAGACTGGTCAGGATCCTCCGGGCGTCCATGGCAAATCTCTCTGCACCGAGGATCACCTCATAGCGCAGACCATCGCGTACCCGCCTGGCGGCCTCCTGCGGTGTTTGCAGGCCCTGCTCGCGCTGTATCCGGGCAAGCTTCTCTTCAATGCTTTTCTTCTTCTTAAAGATAAACCTGCGCCAGCCGCCACCGTCCATGTCCGCGCGCAACTTCGCGCCGTGGTGCTCCAGCGCCTGCTGCAGCACAGGCCAGACCGCACCCTCGAGACGTTCAGCCTGGCTTCTGATCTGCTGGGCCAGTTGCGCAAGGGGGCAGGCACGCGCGGCGTGGCTGACGCCTGGGGCCGCGGCTGCACCTTCAATACCGTTTCCGGCTCCCAGTCCACGATATCTTCCACCCCCGCAGGAACGGGTAATGCACGGAAGGCCTCGCGCGCTGGCCCGAGCAACTTCCAGATCTCGTCGCCGGAGGCGCCATCGAATCCACGTCGTTGCGCCTGCTTGTACAGGTCGTGGTACTTCTCCTTGCATCTGAACGTTTGCTCTGTATGAAACTGGATTTCCCATGCGATGCCGTTTGGCTCCTTCAGCGTGACGCTCACCGCCTGGAAAGGGCTGCGGCCCCGCAGGAAGTGATTCGTGCGCCGGATCAGAGTATGCGCCTTCGCGAGCTGCGCCATGATCTGGCGATAGTCCCCCATAAACGTATCCGCGGGCAGCACCACACTGTAGCGCAGCGCATCGTTGACCAGCGCGCTGGCCTGGGCCAGGGTCCGGGGCGGCACTCCACCAATCAGCCGGGCCAGCTTGTCCTGCAGCGAGCGCGGCGACTTCAGCCTGTTCTTCTGTTCGCCCGCCAGACCCGCCCGCGCGTGTCCGGGCTCACTGCACCCGTTCACGATGTCCTGCAGCCTCATCGTGATCCCCGGCTCGGCCAAACGGGCGCGTTCATTGAGCGCCAGCGCCTCTTGCTCAAGCGCCTCCCGGGAAACCTCCTGCGCCCGTTCGGCCGGCGTAGCCGGTACGCTGAGCAGCTCCGCCTGCTGCAGCGCCCGGACGGCGTCCTGCATGACACCCGCTGCCATCGTTGGCATCTGCCGCAGCGCAGCGTCTGCCCACTGTGGATCGAAGCGCCCGTGCCGTATTTCCGCCAACGTCGGCTTGCTGTACGGTACCCGACGCAGACGGTCGGGATACCGGCGTTCAGCCATTTCGCAACTCTCGATCACGCTTGTAAAGAGATCGGTGCCCGTGTCCGACTTCAGCGCGTCGGTGCCCACCTTTATGGCTATCGTAAACAGGTTGCGCATGGACAGCTCCGGCTCGCCCGGCACCAGCCCCGGCTGCCCCTCGGGGAACGCCGTACGCGACAGACGGCACACCGGGTAGTTGTCCAGCACCGCGTGCACACGCCCGGCCGTGTCGTCTGCCTGCTCATAGGCGCTCGCAAGTGCGGGGAACCCCTGCGCCAGCGCGGACGGAAGCTGCGGTGCCTGGACGCTGTCCCTGCCCAGCTGCATACACAGCTCATACAGCAGTTTCGCCGCCTCGCACGCTTGCGGCTCATGGGCTCGGTCAATCGCCTCATGCGCCTGCACCTGCAACTGCTGCAGCGCTGGTGCATCCTTGTCCCCCTGCAGCCGCCTGCGCAGTCCGTTGCGCAAATCACGCGCCACGCCGTCGTAGGTGCCGAACATCATGTTTCGCGCCATGGCCTCGCGCAGCTCATCGGGCTGCGCGAGAAAGCGCATGGCGAGCGTGGCGGCTTTACCCAGCAACGCGCCCCCCCGCTGCTCGGCCATAATTTCGCGCGCCCGTCCCGCCTGGTAGCGGCCCCGTTCATCGATGGCCGGATGCGCAGTCTTGGGCGGCTTGAACGAGCGCTCCTCGCCCCGTCGCGCCTGGCGCGACTGCATGACGCGACCGATGTGGCCCACGAGAGCCGGATAGCCCGCATAGACGAACGCATCGTCCCCGTCCGTGTCCATGCTCCGCTTGCGCAGCTCCGCAATCGGGATTGCCCCAAGCCGCCCAGGCAGCAGCACGTCCTTGACCCGCAGGCTGCCCGTGCTGAACATCTGCTGCGGCAGCGTGTCGCGCTCGCGCCGGCTCTTCCAGCGCGACAGCGTCTTCAGGTCCTCCCGCGAACAGGCCAGATGCAGCCCCTGGTGGTCCGGATCCGGCGACCAGTAGCCCGGCGGCGGGATGATCAGCATGCCCTTGCTGTGCAACATGTCGGCGCCCGTGCCCGAATCCTCATCGAATCCCGTATAGCTGTACTGGATGGCGAAGCACTGGTCCAGAAACTGGGCCGTCACGTCCTCCTGATCGGGCGTAACGACCTGCGCGGCCGCAATGGGCAACAGGTTCTCCTTATCGTACGGCGGTTTGCCCACCAGCACATCGCCCTGCAACTGCGCAAAGCCCGGCAGCGGAATCGTCGGCAGATACAGCCTGTCGTCAGCCGAGGGGACCGCGCGGATGCGCCGCCCCTGGTAGCCGCCGCTGACGGCCAGTTGGTACAGCGTCAGGCAGTCCACCGCCTGCGATGCGTGCCGGTCCACCCCGTTCAGCCTGCGCTGCATCACCTCGCGCGCTTCGTCAAGCGCCGCCTCATCCCGCGGGAAATGCATCAGGGCCTGCGGTGGCAGCGTGTTAAATCCCGGCTGCTGCCCATCCACCAGCTTTTGCTGTGCCTCGTCGCCCCGTGCCTCCCTGACTGCCTCCCATGCCTCGATATGTTCGCGCACCACCGGAATGCGCATCGCCACGTCCCATCTCAGAAACCCGCAGCCGTCATTTGGACAGAGCGCGATGCGCTCGTGGTGTGGCCCTTGAAGCCTGAAGGGGTGCTGCGGCCCGGGCACGTCCTCAAACCAGCCCAGCCGCAACGTGCCCTCCACCACATGGTCAGGTGGCACCATCTCCATGAGCGCGCGTTGCATGCGCGACCAGTCCTCGCGCTGCGGCGCCAGCTTCTGCGCCAGTTCCATGAAGGCGCTGCCTGGGGCACTGTCGGCATACCGCACTGCCGGCAGCACCGAAGCAGACGCGCTGCGGCCGGCGGCGATGTCCCGGGCTGACTTCCGCCGCCCCCGTGTCAGGCGGCTGCCGCCAAACATGTCGAAGCGCCAAGGCTCGTCTTTGTACTGGAACGTGCGCGCGAGCATGAAGGCGCTTAACTCCCCAGGCAGCCGCACCTCGACCAGCGGCTGACCGGTCAGGCGTGAATAAAACGAATACGCAGGCTCCGCCCCGTCGGACGACGCGGCGGGCTCCAGCTCCCGTCCCCGCAAGTCGACCGTGACATGCGTGGTGTCGCCCCCACTCGGTTCGGGTGGTACGACGTTTCCCACCGCTGTGCGCAGGCTCTCGTGGCGCGCTGCCAGATCGAACCGGCGAGGAGGGTAACGCGTCGTGAGGGCCTCCAGATGCGCCGCGCTGGCCAGCCGCAGATCCAGCGCGTCCAGGATCGCATCATCCGCCTCGATCTGCGCAATCAAGTTCCAGCTCTTTTCCTGCAGATCCGTCTCGATGAGCGGGCGCGTCCTGTCCAGCGTCTGTCGCACCCACTGCTTCAGAGTCTCCTGGTGCGTCTTCACCGACTCACGCCCGCCGCTGATGTAGCGCGGCTTCCACTGGTGGGCCACCACGGTGTATGCCTTGAGCACCTGATACAGTGACAGGGCCGGACAGCGCGTGCCGCATGCTTCGTCGCCGTCCTTCAGGCGCAGCCCGGCACGGCGCCTGCCCCCCCGGGCTTGGCGCAGATACGCGTCGATCTTGTGTTCTACGACTGGCTTCAGCGCGTCGAACGTCTGCAGGGCGCGCACCCGGTGGCGCTGCAACTGCGGGCTGCGCGCCAGCGGCAGCAGCCCCATGCACAGGGTGCCTACACTTTCCAGCGGTTCTTCGCGCAGCCGTCCTTCTTGACACAGCGTCATGACACGCTCCAGCGCCGGCGTTGCGAGCAGCCGCAGCGCGTCGTGCATCCGCAGCTGGGCGAAAGCCTTGAGCAGCATACCCACGTGGCGGCCCTCGGCGCTGTCGAAGCGTTCCGGGTACAGCTCCAGGTGCACCGCTACCCCCATCAGTACATCGCGTGCGAGAACGGCGTTCCCGTCTTCGTCCCGGCCGAGCCGCGCCAGCGCGTTGGCAATCTGGCCGGTCTGGCTGAATTCGAACGCGCTCCACTCGAGCGGAGCCCAGCCCAGGCGTGCCGCCAGACACCACGCCGCTTCATGCAGGCCGCTTTCTTGCGGCCATCGGGACAGTGCGTGGAGGGTGCTGGCCACGGCCCGCGCGCCATCGACTGGCGCAGCCGCGCATCGCCCTCAGCCTCCGAGGTCAGACGATCGGCAAGCGCCAGCGCCGCGGCGCTTGCCTCGTCCGCGTCCGGCCACTTCGAAAGCGCGTTCAGGGCGTTGGCCACATGTTTCGCCTCCATCGACTGGCACAGCTGGGGTTCCGAGCTAACGCGCTCGGCCAGCCGCAGCGCCGCCTTACGAGCCTCGTCCGCGTCCGGCCACTTCGAAAGCGCGTTCAGGGCGTTGGCCACATGTTTCGCCTCCATCGACTGGCACAGCTGGGGTTCCGAGCTAACGCGCTCGGCCAGCCGCAGCGCCGCCTTACGAGCCTCTTCCTTGTCCGGCCACTTCGAAAGCGCATTGAGCGCGGTGGCCACCTCCCGCGCATCCATCGACTGGCGCAGCCGCGCATTGCCCTCAGCCTCCGAGGTCAGACGATCGGCAAGCGCCAGCGCCGCGGCGCTTGCCTCGTCCGCGTCCGGCCACTTCGAAAACGCGTTCAGGGCGTTGGCCACATGTTTCGCCTCCATCGACTGGCACAGCTGGGGTTCCGAGCTAACGCGCTCGGCCAGCCGCAGCGCCGCCTCGCGAGCCTCTTCCTTGTCCGGCCACTTCGAAAGCGCATTGAGCGCGTTGGTCACCTCCCGCGCATCCATCGACTCGCGCAGCCGCGCATTGCCCTCAGCCTCCGAGGTCAGACGATCGGCAAGCGCCAGCGCCGCGGCGCTTGCCTCGTCCGCGTCCGGCCACTTCGAAAACGCGTTCAGGGCGTTGGCCACTGCCTGCGCGTCCATCGACTGGCACAGCTGGGTTCCGAGCTAACGCGCTCGGCCAGCCGCAGCGCGGCGTCGCGGGCCTTGGCCTGGTCCGGCCACTTCGAAAGCGCATTGAGCGCGTTGGTCACCTCTCGCGCATCCATCGACTCGCGCAGCCGCGCATCGCCCTCAGCCTCCGAGGTCAGATGATCGGCAAGCGCCAGCGCCGCGGCGCTGGCCTCGTCCGCGTCCGGCCACTTCGAGAGCGCGTTCAGGGCATTGGACACATGTTTCGCCTCCATCGACTGGCACAGCTGGGGTTCCGATGTGAGGCGCCGGGCCAGGCACCGTACCGCCTCGCTGGCCCGATGCGACGCCGGCCACTTTGAGAATGCATTGAGCGCGTTGGCAACATGCTGCCCGTCCATCCGCTGGCGCAGCTTTGCGTCCGATGTCACGCGTTCGGCCAGCCGCAGCGCCGCCTGACGCGCATCGGCTTCGTCAGGCCACTTCGAGAGAGCGTTGACCGTGATGGCCACCCCCAGCGCATTCATCGACTCGCGCAGCGGCGCGTCTGCCGCAACGCGCCTGGCCAGCTCCAGTGCGTTCTCCCGACCCTGCCATCGTCCGACCACTTGCTCAGGGCATTGAGCAGATTTGACATATCCTGTGCGTTCAGCCCCGGGATCAGACCATGCGATCGAAGATGCCTGACAAGACCGGACACCGCATCGCAGCACGCCGGGCGCTCCGGCGCCTTGGACAGCGCATTGCACAGCATGGCGGCTTGCCGTCCGTTCAGCCTGTGCAGCGCGCCCGGCCTCAGCAGTTCGGTCGCGATGCTTCGCAGCGCTAGCCGGCAGATCTCGCTGTCGGCATGCTTGCTAAGCTTGTTGGCAAGATGCACATAGCTTGCAGCCGGCGCGCCCCGGCACCAGTCGGTGTCCACAAGATAGTGCGCCGCCAGTTCAACCGCCTCGCGAACGTCGTTGGCCCGCGCAGGCGGTATGTTCCTGACCTTGTTCCTGACCTGCAGTTTCTGCAAATACAAGTCCAGGAAGTGCAGGTTGTCGCCGGCATAGTCTGGGCGCAGAAAGACCAGTGCCTGCCCGTAGCCGTTGCGCTGTGCCAGCACGTTCTCCCTTGCCATCCGGATGGCAAGTTCAGGGAAATCGGCATCCTTCGCGTTGCCGGAAAGCACTTGCTGCTGCGCATACCGTTGGTTCCTGAGCTGCCGGCCGAACTCGTGTTCAGGATACGTCAGGACTCTCCCCAGATTCCGGCTGCGGCGCTGTGGTTCGCTCGGCTCGATGCGCATCCTCGAGTGGTGCCTTTCATCCAGCGCTTCAATCGCATCGCGGGCCGGTCGCTTGCGCGATGGCGCCGCCGCGGCGATCTGATACCTCTCCATCCCGCTTGCAGCAAGGGTTGACCGCAGCTGCTGGTCCGGCAGGTTGCGCGTGCTGGGCGGCCACGACGACTGGGCCCTGCGGGGTGCATCGTCCGCTGCTCGGTCTGACACAGGCCTCCCGCTACTCGGCAAAGCGCGCAACGGATGTCCGGCAGTATCCTCGTCCCCCTGTGGCCGTGAAGCGAATGCCCTTTGCCGTTGAGGTCCGGAATAAGGCTGCATCCTGCGCTGCTGGCGACGCGCTGCCAGGTCTTCCCGCCGCGGCAACGTGTCAAGGACCGTGTCTGTCCTCCGGGACGCAGGTTCGGGCCGCGAAGTCGGGGACTGTCCGGGTGCAGCCTCGTCAATCTTCTGATTGCCACCAGCGTCCGGACTCGCCGGGCTGCCAATTCTCATAGCTATGCCCCTTCTCCAGTAGTTACCTGGCAGGCTGTTAAAATAGCTCCGCCGTTGTCATCGGATCGGGCGGGTAGACCGTTGAAACAAGCGGCTATGTCGGGATAGTGGAATCAGGACGAGTAAGCCCCAACTCAACAGCCATTACGGGGGACAATCCGGACTCTTGAGGAAACAAGACGGGCGCATCTCATGCTGGCGGTGTCGATCAAGAGCGGAGATGGACAAGCACAGCTGGGATATCGCATTGGAGTGTTTGGCATCTTGCCAGCGTCATACTGAGGGCGTCGCGACGACGCTGCAAGATGCCATCGGTGGACGTCGTTTTGGCACGCAGGCAAGAAGGTGTCCTGATTCTCGATAACCTGAGGGTGAATCACAGCAAGCCGTCACCTCGCGTGCACCGGCTCGCACCGAACTGCAACTTCAAGGCTTTGTCGTGGGTCTGCACAGTGTTCAGAGACAGCCGAGCGTATTCGATGTTACTTTCAGCATCATTCGGTGAAAAATTCGACCGCTTTACCAGTGCCTCGACGGCGCTGTACAGGCACTTCTCTTGTCGTGTTATGTTGCAACAACTCAGCAAGGCGTGCGCTTGCTCTGCCGTGCCCGGGGTCTGGCAGGGTCGCCAGTATAGGGGTCTTCCTCCAAATGAAAGTTGTTCCCAACGCCGATCGTTCGCACCACCGCCGGCTGGTCAGCGTCGGCAAACATGGCAAACTCCTTCGCCATCTCTCGATCAGATGACAAGTAGTGGTGTTCGCCCGAAGCAGTCACACCAGAGCTACTGAAATTCATCAGGAAATTTGCGCTTCCGCCATCTGTGGCTCCACTCCCTTTACGCTCGTTCACGAAGCCATTTCTGCGAAGAGATGACACGTGTTCGCGCTTGGTTCCATGCCAAAGAACGCTCTCCTGATAGACCCGTTTGGCAAATGGCACCAGTCCATTCAAGGTCTCATTTGAATATGGTGATCGCGAAGATCCAGGCTTAGCTCTTTTCGCCTCAACGTCCGACTCATACCCATCGGAACCATAGTCGCTTGAAGCTCGCGCTCCACCACGCTTAGAAATGCAGCCGCCCATGACAATTGAATACCAGTAGTGAATTTCCTCGACTGTACGGACATACAGCGTCAACGTCGCTCGATCACCGCGAAAAAATGTGCGCTGACGCGAAACGGATCAATGCCGTTTCATGCGGGAATGCGACGGTTCGGATGCACAACGGTGCTGAAACGGCACGTCGATCCTACGGTTCAATGTGTAAAAGCCGCGCCGCATCCCGAGCTGGTTGTGATGTGATGGACGACTCCCGCTACGCAGCGAGAGCAACTGGTTGTATATGAACGCGCCCGATTGCGGGCGTGGTTCCATCCCGGCGTTACACAGGCAGGGCAGAAATGAAAGTGCGGGATAATGTGGCCCACTTTAATTTCGGCGTCCCCATGACTTCATCCGTCTGCCCTGTTTCCGTAAAACCGGCTGGCTGCGACCGCAAGATGATGGCCGTTCGCGCCCTGGCGGGCGCTGAACCCGTCAGCGCCGTGGCCGCCCGCCACGGTGTCAGCCGTCCACTCGTCTATCGCCAGATGCGCAAGGCGAGCGCCGCGCTGGATGAAGCCTTTTCGAGACGCCGACAAGGTCCTGTTCTCGCTGCCGGTGACCCGACGATGGCTGGAGCAGGTCATCCTCGCACTGACGATGATCGGCCACGCCTCGATGCGCGGCGTCATCGAATTCATGAGCGACCTGCTGGGCGTGTCCATCAGCCTGGGCACCGTGCACAATGTTCACCAGCGTGCCGCGCAGCGGGCGATGGCCATCAACAACAGCATCGACCTGTCGGCCATCCGGGTGGGACTGCACGACGAGATCTTTCAGGGGACCCGGCCGGTTCTTACCGGCATCGATGCGGCTTCCACCTACTGCTATCTGCTGGCTGACGAAGACCACCGTGATGGCGATACCTGGGCCATCCATCTGCTGGACCTGCAGAGGCAGGGACTGCATCCCGACTTTACTGTTGCCGACGCCGGCACGGGTCTGCGCGCAGGCCAGAAGCTCGCATGGCCCGATACCCCTGTCACGGCGATGTTTTCCATATCTGCCAGCAGTTCGAAACCCTGGCCAACATCTGGACACGTCTGGCCAGCGGCGTACGCACTGAACGCAAAGCCCTCGAAGCGCGACTGGCCAATCCCCGCCGGCGCTGCCAGGACAGCCTCCTGATTGACCGGCTTGACGAACTTCGCCCGCTCGAGGCGCGGGCACATCAGCGCGCGGACGACCTTCGCACACTTGCCCTGTGGCTGGAGCGCGATGTCCTGTCGCTGGCCGGGCCCGATCTGCCGACCCGCCAGGAGCTGTTCGACTTTATCGTCGAGCAACTTCGTCAGCGTGAACCTGAAGATCCCTCACGCATCGGCACGATGCGCGTGGCCCTGCAAAACCAGCGCAACGATCTGCTCGCCTTCGCCGGCGTGCTGGACCAGAAGCTCGACGCCATCGCAAGCGATACTGCCGTCGCCGGGCATCTCGTACGGGCAACGTGCCTGTTGCACCGCAAGCCGGAAACCTCCGTCGCATTCTGGCAGGCATGGAACCGGCTGCATGCGGCCATCGGCCGCCGGTTCCACGAAGTCTGGACTGCGGTTTCGCAGGCGCTGCACGACACTCCGCGTAGCAGTTCCCTGGTGGAGAACCTGAACTCGCGCCTGCGCAACTGCCTGACGCTGCGGCACCATCTGGGCGGCGGTCGCGCCTGGCTGGAGCTGCTGAATTCTTCGTCAATCATCGTCGCTTCACACGCAGCCGTTGCAGCGCGCGGGTCGGCAAAAGTCCGCGCGAAGCGATGACCGGGGAAGCACATTCGCACTGGCTGACGCTGCTCGGACTCGGCCCGCTTCAACCCCGGCAGATCTGATGCCGGGGAGGTCGTTGCAGGCCTCCAGTTTGCATCGCATTCCTTACCAATTCTGCATTTTTATGCAGGACGGTTCAGCTCGTCCGTTTAACGCAAAAAAGCCGGCTCTGGGGTATCCATTTAACCGGAGCTATTCCATACTTCGAGCATGGAGCTTCCAACCGCAGACATTGACTACCCTCGTTCCTTCGGTGAATTCCAGACATGGTTTCAGTCCGATGCTGACTGCCTGGATTACCTGGAATGGCTGCGCTGGCCGACCGGATTCGTCTGTCCGGCTTGCGGCCAAGCTGGCGGATGGCGACTCGGAGACGGGCGATACATGTGCACGCACTGTGACAACAGGACATCCGTGACAGCGGGGACCATCTTCGATCGAACCCGTACGCCACTCACAGTTTGGTTCGCTGCTTGCTGGAACTTCGCCAGCGGCAAGGACGGAATCTCGGCCCTGAGTCTGAAGCGCTCTTTGCAGATCGGTTCCTATCAGACAGCCTGGCTATGCTGCATCGGCTGCGATCAGCGTTGGTACGTCCCGATCGGGAACGCCTGCGCGAAGGGTAGAGGTAGATGAAACTTACATCGGTGGCATTGAGCCGGGGTTGGTCGGAGGACGCGCGTCAAGGTAAGAAGGTGCTGACCTGTATTGCGGTCGAACTCTTGCAGCCCAGCGGATTCGGGCGCTGCCGTATGGCACCCATTGCAGACGCCTCGTCGATTCACTGCAGGCATTCGTGTTAGCCAACGTGGAACCCGGGGCAACAGTGGTCACCGATGGTTGGCCGCCCTACCGGGGGTTGGAGCAGAAGGGCTACATCCATGAGCGTCGCAGCCAGCGGGCAGCCCGCGCGCGAGGGGAAGACCGGGCGCGCTCTTGCCGGGCGTACATCGAATTGCGTCCCTAAAGCGCTGGCTGCTCGGGACCCCAAGGAGCGGTGGACGCTGCGCACTTGCCCAGCTTCTCAAACGAATTCGTGTTCCGCTTCAACCGCCGACGTTCGCGTAGCCGCGCGGGCTGTTGTTTTACCGGATCTTGGAACTGGCTGTTGCTCATGACCCCGTGCGCTACCAAGACCTGACGCGCAAAAAGAGTCCTAAGCCGTGCGTCCGACGCCACCCCAAGAAGCGTGGACATCCTCCCAGTCTCGATCGCCCCCGGCAGAATCGGCCATGGAGGCGTGTGGACTCCGGTTAAATGGATACCCAAAGCCGGCTTTTGAACCACGCCGATAGACCGACTGCTTCCTTACATTTATCCTTGCTCATGGTGGAGTTTTCTTGTGTGCTGGTTTCCGATCTCGACAATCAGTTCTCAGCGGAAAGCCACCGCCCTCTACTCCGCGCCTCAAATTCCCCGCCCGTACACCACTTTCGACTTAGCTCTCGAACCGTCGCATTCCCGCATGAAACGGCATTGATCCGTTTCGCGCCAGCGCAATTTTTTCGCGGTGATCGAGCGACGTTGACGCTGTAGGTCCGTACAGTCGAGGAAATTCACTAGGTATTCAATTGTCATGGGCGGCTGCATTTCTAAGCGTGGTGGAGCGCGAGCTTCAAGCGACTATGGTTCCGATGGGTATGAGTCGGACGTTGAGGCGAAAAGAGCTAAGCCTGGATCTTCGCGATCACCATATTCAAATGAGACCTTGAATGGTCTGGTGGCCATTTGCCAAACGGGTCTATCAGGAGAGCGTTCTTTGGCATGAACCAAGCGCGAACACGTGTCATCTCTTCGCAGAAATGGCTTCGTGAACGAGCGTAAAGGGAGTGGAGCCACAGATGGCGGAAGCGCAAATTTCCTGATGAATTCAGTAGCTCTGGTGTGACTGCTTCGGGCGAACACCACTACTTGTCATCTGATCGAGAGATGGCGAAGGAGTTTGCCATGTTTGCCGACGCTGACCAGCCGGCGGTGGTGCGAACGATCGGCGTTGGGAACAACTTTCATTTGGAGGAAGACCCCTATACTGGCGACCCTTGCCAGACCCCGGGCACGGCAGAGCAAGCGCACGCCTTGCTGAGTTGTGCAACATAACACGACAAGAGAAGTGCCTGTACAGCGCCGTCGAGCACTGGGTAAAGCGCGTCGAATTTTTCACCGAATGATGCTGAAAGTAACATCGAATACGCTCGGCTGTCTCTGAACACTGTGCAGACCCACGACAAAGCCTTGAAGTTGCAGTTCGGTGCGAGCCGGTGCACGCGAGGTGACGGCTTGCTGTGATTCACTCTCAGTTATCGAGAATCAGGACACCTTCTTGCCTGCGTGCCAAAACGACCCGTCCACCGATGCATCTTGCAGCTCGTCGTCGCGCCCGTCACGTCAGTTGACGCTGGCAAGATGCCAAACACTCCAATGCGATATATCCCAGCTTGCTTGTCCATCTCCGCTCTTGATCGACACCGCCCGCATGAGATGCGCCCGTCTGTTTCCTCAAGAGTCCGGATGGTCCCCCCCGTAATGGCTGGTTGAGTTGGGGCTTACTCGTCCTGATTCCACTATCCCGACATAGCCGCTTGTTTCAACGGTCTACCCGCCCGATCCGATGACAACGGCGGGAGCTATTTTAACAGCCTGCCAGGTAACTACTGGAGAAGGGGCATAGCTATGAGAATTGGCAGCCCGGCGAGTCCGGACGCTGGTGGCGATCAGA
>CP074386.1 GCA_022041995.1 Cupriavidus necator | reverse complement strand
GAATTGACGCAAACGCTCTTCCCGCGTGATCTCCGGAACAATGCTCACGGCCTGTGCCCGGTTACGCTCGGCGGCCTTCTCGGCTGCACCGCGGCAGATCATACAGCGCCACGCTGACCGGTGCGAGCGCCGCTCCCTGCCGCTCCAGCCACGCGCGCTGATCCCGCTCCGGCATCCCCCAGGCGGCGGATCAGGGTGGACAATGCCCCCGCTGCCCGATGCCCCCATGAACAGACTCTGCGACAACAAGACCACATGGCGGCGGACATAGCTTTCCATAGCCCGGAACAATTCCGGCTGCTTCGTTCGGCAGGCCGCGGTCACCATCTCGTCGATCCGATCAAGCATCCATCTCAAGATAGCCCCGTCCGGCGCGGCCTGCGCGGCCCATGCCGCGTGGTTGGCCAGCTCATCGTCAATGGCCTGCATCTCGACGCGGTCAACTCGTTCAGACGTTCGATCAGCGCCCCGATGTCCAGCCGGTGGCGCTCGGCATTGTCATAGACCAGGCGGGGCGAGAACTCATCACGAAAACGTCGCTCTACGAATTCGATGAACCCATCCCAATTGCCTGTACATGCGCATCGAGCAGTATCTTGCGGCCAGGTCGTAGAAGAGCTCGATATCTTCAGAGAGGTCGGCAATGACCCGATCGGCATACTCGTAGGCGTCGAGCAGGTCCTCCACGTCGCGGCGCTCGATGAAGGCACTCAGTGCATTCTTGCAGGAGCGCATGTTGCGCTGACGGGTCCGTTCGCGTGGGCGGTCGGCCAGCGTCAGCCCTGAGCGAAGATCTTGCCGGCGCGGGTGAAGCGATAGGCGGTAACCAGCCGGACGCGATCCTCGGCGGTTTCGAGCCAGCCGTCCGCGACAAGGAGGCGCACGATGGCACTTGCCAACTTCTGGTCGTCGGCCAGGTCACTGGCAGCGAATCCGTCTTCGCCATCTTCACCGGCAGGATCGGCCGGCAGCGTGGCGGACTGCATGGTCTGGACAAAGAGGTCACGCAAGTCCTCGCGCCCAAGGATGGAGCGGTAGTCGGCATGGGAACCATACAGCCGCGCATAGAATGCGCGGATGCAGGCAGCGATCAGCCTTCGCCTCTTCAGTGTCAACGGACGAAAGAACTGCGGATACCCCGAATCCACCATGGCGGCTGATGTCCCCCTTCACTCTGGCATTGCACCTGCGTACCATCGACGCAGCGAACAAAATCGTACGATACCACCCTGCCCTGCCCCGCCGCGCGACTGCTTCAGGGATCGCCTGGCGCCGGCGCACCCTGTGCGGGCCGCGCCCTGGCGACCCGGTAGGTGCCTTACGAGCCGGAATGGGTACGGCAGTTGGACTTGGCCCAAATACGATTGGGGGACGGAACCTCACCGGGACCCGCTCGGCGGCATCGAGCCACCCGCCAGCACCACGGCCTGCGTCTGTGGCCGGGCTGTCACCCATCTATCTTCGCGTCGCATAGCGCTCGCCCCTGGCATGGCACCACCGACCGGCGCAAACCTCAGGCCGTCATCCCATAGCCCAACGCGCGAACATGTGTCCGGAACTTATCTTCGTCCTCGAGCCGCACTACCACATGCTTATCACCGGCGCGCAGACACAGATGGGCGGTCTCCTTGCGCGTGGCCAGCATGGCTGCCATTTGCGCGTCATTGCAATCAATCAGCAGCGTGGTCCCCGCGACTTTCAGCGCCTTGCCCTGCTTGCCAGCCCGCTTGATGAAGGATTCCACCGTGTCTGGCACCGGCTGGTCGTCCCAGGCCTGCAGGAATTCGCGAAGTTCGGCGATGTCATGCCCCTCTCGACCGCTACGATGGCCTTCTGAAGGTCGAGCCGCCAGAGTCTGTCCGCCTCTTCGGTTGCCCACATGTCCAGAACCAGAGACTCTTCTGCCGACAGACGGCCCGCGATGACCTTGACCTGCATGCCGGCATGATGGATAGCCTTACGCTAGACTGGACCGCGCCGGCGTGTAGTGGCCGCTGGCGCCAAGGCAATAGGCGCCAACGAGGTCACGCGAAAATAGGCCAGGCCATCGTAGCGACTGAGGAATTGGAGTTCGTCCGTTCCCCACATATCGTGAAAATTAGGCCGAGCCCCCGCCGGTTCGGTGTATGCGATATCAAGGATGCCAAGTGGCGCCGCATACTCGAACAGGAAGCAGAGCATATACCGCAACTGAAGAATGTCCCAGTCATGGTAGCCGCTGTGCCCCAGGCTGCCGTAATCCGCCTCACAAATGTAAAGACTCCAAGGGTCGCGGGCCACGTCGAAAGTATGCCCAGTTGCCACCATGAGACGGGAAACGCGTCGATGCTGATCCACTCCCCGGCCGGACAACGCTGCAGCATCTCGGCGATCGCCGCGCGGCGCGGCGCCACTGCACCCATCGCACCGCCCTTGGCTTTTTGCCCCTTGATGACATCTATTCGGCTAAATTCATCCAGCGACGTCGCTCTCAGCCATTTCCGCCAGATTTTGCCAAGCACGTCAGCCGTTGGCGTCGTCAGGGCTGTCAGTCCGGCCTTGCTTAGCACCAGCTTGCTCCCGTTACGTTGCACAAGCCCCGCTGCCTGAAGCAGCATCGGCCAAGAAAATGCCTTGATCGGCCCTATCTCCTGATCGGTGGGTCCCGGCACGTGCTCGGCGTAGTAGTCGCTACCGGACAGTTGCCCGCACAACAATTGCAACGTCGCCGTGCCCGGCAGCGCTGTCTTCTCGCTGACCTTAAGCTTTCCCTGATCCACCAGACGCAGTAGCAGCGGTAGATCCGCCAGGGCATCGCGCTCACACAGCCGCACCGACAATGGGCTTTCACCGTACATGCCGGGAAGCGTATCGACCGTGTCCAGCCGGACAGGCTCTGGCGCCGGCACGAATGCCATGAGCCGCTCGTTCAGATCGGCAGGCACGTAGCGCCATCCATTCTGATAGTACAAAAACAGGCACAACGCCGTGGGCGGCCCATGGTGCTCGTGTCGGCGCCGATCGTCCCGGACCGAAAAATTCGGCAAACGCCCATACTTGGCTCGAAACCGCGTGGCATTAAAGCAGCCATCCCCCGCATAGGTGGCCTCTGCTACCGCCAGACGTTGAGTCTCGTCCAGCCCTTCCACAGCGCTTGCAGCCTGTCGCCGGCAAGGTTGCGCAGGATCTCTTCAACCAGCCCACTCTTCTTTCCGATGCGTGAGGCTTCCGGAAGCCAGCGCATCAGCGATTTCAGATTGTCTACCGTGAGATTGTTCAGCGCTTCAGTGAGAGAAATTATGGGCATAGGCAATCTGGGCAATTCTTCAGAACACTTCCGGCCTAGTAGCAGGGGCCAGAAATCAGCAAACGTGATGATAGTCCGTACAATCAGGAATCGGGCTTCTGCAGGGGATAGTTCCTCGCATTCGTTTCCACCTTTCCCCGCAGCAGTGAGACATGAAAGCCCCTACTGGAGGACTCAGTTGGAGGATGTGGCCGGCTGCGCATGGGCTTAAAATGCTCAAAAGCTATAGCCTTGGTCGCACCAGTAGTGCCAATCGGAGACAGCAAGCCGAGTGCTCTGATTGGCGCGAAGCGGCACAAGTTGGGCAAGGGGGACGACGATCTCACGCTGGCGGTACTGCGCTCGCACAAAGATGGCAAAGCGGCACAGCTGGTCATGAGCGAGTCCGGTGACGCAAACTTGTTCGCTGGTACGAAGCGGAGAAGCGGCCATGGTTTGACGTACCCGCGCTTCGAATGGAAAGCTCAGGCTTTCTTCGAGATGGCAGTACCACGCCATCGCGCATTCTTCTTCGGTGTATGCGTCGACAACGATCTCCATCGAGATGCGCTGTTCGCGCTTGTTGTCAATTCGGGGCTTTGCCATGAGCGTGGTGGTCAAATCGGCGGGCTTATTGGCGAGGTGCATGCCCGCTAAATTTTTAAGGACACCTTTCGGCCGGTTTGAACACCGTCACCGGATCAAGCGCCGGGCGAACATTGTCGGCCCAGTACAGGCGCGCGACCTTCGTCCAACGAACTCGCATCAATCTTGCGCAGCAGGTGATCGGCTCGCACCAACGATGCCAGTGTCACCAGCTCCAGCTCATGCTGGTAAGGGGCAGGCGTCTTAGCGTCGCGCCATTATGAACAAAGCCTCCCGCGATGGGGAGGCTTTTTCAGCAATGTGAGGCCTCCCGGTCGGGAGGCACGTGCTGGGCGTTGCACTGCGCTACTTGACCGTCACGGGCAGCTTGCCTGCGACCACGGCGCGCACGCGCAGCGTGCCGGTGTAGGCGCTGCGCACCGGCGGATGGGACTGCCCCTTTTGCGCGGCCGTGTCCGCGTGCGCCAGCAGGACCTGCACGCCTCGCTTCTGCCTCGCGACGACCTCGGGGCGCAGTTGTTTGCTCGCCTTGCTGCCTTTGGCCAGACGGGCCGGCAGCGGATTACGCGCGTTCAAAGCCATAGAAACCTCCTGTGTCCCGGGTCGGTTGGGTCACGCAGCGGAAACGCAGACCATAGAGTCCAGACGCAAACCGCCTGCCAAGCCTATTGTAAAGCAGATCCAGCTGTCCCGATTGCGGCATATAGAGATACTGAGGCACAGTCGGCAGCGCGCCCGCGTGGATGACCAGTGCTCTGGCCAGCACATCGCAGAACTGCCAGATCATGCGCGCATCCGGCAGCGGCCAGTGCCGCGGATCGAACATCGTGTCGGCCTCGGCACGCATGAATTTGACTAAGGAACGTGCTCGAAATAACTTCCCGCTATGCGGCGTTCCGTGAGCGGATGCTGTAGTTCCACGCAGGCAAGGTTGAGTCGTACTCGATGTTCAGTGAAGCACGGACGCAACGAGTGACTGTCCGTCCGGCTTCATAGACTCCGTCAAGAATGTCAGCAGTAACTTTCAGTCCGGTTTTTGTGCAGGCTTTTTCGATCAGTTCACGAACCAGACTAACGCTGCTGAAGACTACGCCAGCACAGGCTCGCGTAATGTGTGGAAACACGCGGTGCTCGATCGGATTATGTTTCGAGCAGTATGGGGCGTAGTGGGCCACCCGGATTTCCAGTCCGAGCCGGTCTGCCAGATCTTGCAGATCCGCTTTGAAAAGCCACGAATCACTTGGGTTGCTACCTCCGCCATCGCACAGTAGCAGTAACCGTGTGGCTTGGGGATAATCGGCGCGACCCTGTTTTTCCCACCAGTGCGCTACGCTGTCGCAGGCAAACTGCGTCGTGTCACGGCTCACCCCGATGTTCACATGTGCCTTGTTCAGCCCGATGTCGTACAGCCCATGCGGGATGACCTTGCCTTCGCTGTAGCTCGGAAAATCATGGTCGAGGACTTCAAGCTGCTCGCGCGTGTAGAGCTTGCCGTCGCGATAGAAATTGCCCAGCATCTCCTTCTTCTTCGTATCGATGCTGAGGACAGGCTGGTCGTCTTCGAGATATTCCGCCTTGAGTTGCGTAATACGCTGAAATTGTACGTCGCGTTGTGCGTGGGACTTGAACGACTTCTTTTTCTGTGATTGCCGCCGGGAAAAACCGTTGCGCTTTAAGTATTCACGAGAAACGGATTTCAAACTTTGAGCCGTAGCCGGAGAGGAGAATTTCGATCTCGGTATCGATGGTTTCTTTGGTCCATGTGACGAAGCGTCGCCAGTGGTACTTGGCATGTTTCCAGACGATTTCAATCAGGTTGAGTTCGGGGCTGTAAGGCGGCAGATGAAAGAGAACCATACGGTGCTCGAAGAGCCAGCGGTCCAGGATATCCTGCTCGATGGCGTGATGGATCTTCGCGTTGTCGAGCACGACGACCGTGAGCTGACCGGGCGTGGCACTTTGAGCAATCTCTTCCAGGAACTCAATAACGAAGGGACGCTTGATGCTGCCTTTGCTGGTCTGGTGGACAAGCCGGTTGGCTCCGTAATCCAATGCCCCCAAGACTGAACGCCTGCAGTGCGGTTGGGGAACCGTGCAGTGAGGTCGGCCAATTGGCGACCAGCCACGCTGCACCGGCGGCGAGGCCGAAAATCCGGCCTCATCAAGATAGACGAGACGACATGCACCATCACGAGCAGCTTGCTGCAATTTCTCGAGCGTGGCAGCCTTCACGGCAAACTCCTGCTCGTCGCGTTTTTTTTGAGCGAGTATCGGCCGCGCTTGTACGAAAAGCCTGCCCGTTTCAGTTCCCCGGCCAACGTTTCAAGGCGGCAGGGCAACGGCATGCCATTGGCGGCCTCGATGCACTGCGCAATCTGTCTGAGCGTCATGGACTGCGCTCGCGCCGCGGCTACAGCCGTGGCAACCATGTCTTCGCAGAGCGAATGGGGGCGGCCTCCCTTATGACCATTGAGCAAGCCGCACAGCCCTTTCTCGCGCCAGGCGTTCGTCCAGTTGTACACAGTCTTCTTGCTCACATCCAACTGCGTCGCGATCTCGTGCACTCGTTGACCTGCACCGAGCAGCAACAAGCCTTGTCCTCTAACCCTGAAGTCTTCATACGGATGCCGCAGCGCAAGCTCTTCCAAGGTTCGTTTCTCCACGTCGTTCAGTTCGATGGTGCACTTCATCGGCGATGCCAGCTCGTTCTTCATGTGACTGGCATCTGACTTTCATTCGTGAAATTGGTTTACTCAAGACACTTAGCAGCTGCCGGACCGTTCGCACGCTCACCCGTTCGCCTACTTGCTGCGTCATCGCCTGTGCGATTTCGCGTGGCTTCAGATCCGTCCAGATGATGCCGTGTTGTGGATTACCCGCCGTATGCTCTCGCACCACATCTAGAAATACCGCGTTCCACTCCGGATGGTCCGTTAACCTGGATTTACGCCCTTTTTTTCGGATCCGCTCTCCAACCGGATCCAGCTCTTCTTCCAGGTCCTTTAGCCCTTGTCTAATTGTTTTCGGGTCCATTTCAAACAGTTTCGCAATATATTCGAAACCGCCATGGCCCAGCTTGTCCGCCTCCACAGCCGCATACCGCCGTCGGTCCTTCTCCGACAAGCGCGCGTACAGCCGCTTCATCCGCGTTTCAACCTCAGCCCGGTAACCAGCCTGCATCGTTTGTCCTCCAGAGGCATCACATCTTACCCGCGTCGCTTTGCGCACGCCAGGTCCACTTCGGGAAGTTATTTCTCACTCGTTCCTAAGCGCGCGCCTGCCTCCGGTTGGAACCCGCCGGCCCATTCATCGGCGGTCTCCCGCACCCATGAATTGCAGCCGCAACCACATGTCGATCGTCAGGGTCCGGCAACGTAATGGACTCAATAAGGTGCTCATAACCGCTAACGAGCGAATCGCGAACACTTCGGTTCATCAGTTCGCGCGTGTTAGCAAGGCGATTTGCGGAAAGCTCCGGCCGCCGCGCGAGGAGGTTGCGAATCCACTCGTCATGGATTTGATTCGTCCACTTGGCACGGTACAGGTCGGTCAGCGCGAGCCGCATCAGCAGATCGCGCAGCGGAGCAGGATAGAGAACGCAGGCATCGTAGACTACAGCGAAGTTGGAAGCCATGCTCAATAGCCCATGTCCAGCTCTTGGGCCTGGGCTGCGAGTTCGTCTAGTGCCTTGCGTCGCTCGCTATCAATGCGCTGCTTGTAGCTGACAACGTCCTGGTAGAGGACGCGCCGATGCGTGTTGACTTTGCGGAACGGAATGTCGCCCTTCTCCAGAAGCTGGACCAAGTATGGCCGAGAGACGTTAAGCAGGTCCGCCGCCTCTTGCGTCGTCAACTCGGCGTGAATTGGAATAATAGAGACGGCGTTCCCTTGGCCGATTTCCGCTAGAACCTCAACGAGAAGCCTCAGCGCAGAGGTGGGCAAGGTGACGCTATGCAACTCGCCATTGTCAGTCTTGAAATCGAACTGCTGCGTATCGGATCGGCTGTCCAAGGCCACCGCCAGGCTGCGGCTCGATTCCCGAGCGATGGCACTTTCGTCTGCTGATGGCAGCGCGGTATTGGTGATGGTTGCGTGCATGGAAGTCCCCGGATCGTACCCTGAGAGTCCATAGTAATTCGAAACAATCGAATTCGCAATATTCGAAACGAGCGGGCCCATCTAAGTGCTTCATTGGTTACTCCACGCGGTTTGAATGCGGGCTTATATGGCGTTTAGGCGACACAAAGTTAAGATGTCGGCCGATTCGGCCGCCTTTTCGGGGCGATAGGCAGTTCGTGTCGTGCCTTATCGCGATGGCATCAATCTTCGGGGAACCTTCGAGTTTCCGAAGGCTCTTCACGCCAACCGGCTCCTGCCAAGCGCGACGGGCTGCGGGAGCAAGCCCAGGGGTGCCGGCGGCGCAAGAGTACCCTGCTAAGGAACGAGTGAGAAATAACTTCCCGAAGTGGACCTGGCGTGCGCAAAGCGACGCGGGTAAGATGTGATGCCTCTGGAGGACAAACGATGCAGGCTGGTTACCGGGCTGAGGTTGAAACGCGGATGAAGCGGCTGTACGCGCGCTTGTCGGAGAAGGACCGACGGCGGTATGCGGCTGTGGAGGCGGACAAGCTGGGCCATGGCGGTTTCGAATATATTGCGAAACTGTTTGAAATGGACCCGAAAACAATTAGACAAGGGCTAAAGGACCTGGAAGAAGAGCTGGATCCGGTTGGAGAGCGGATCCGAAAAAAAGGGGCGTAAATCCAGGTTAACGGACCATCCGGAGTGGAATGCGGTATTTCTAGATGTGGTGCGAGAGCATACGGCGGGTAATCCACAACACGGCATCATCTGGACGGATCTGAAGCCACGCGAAATCGCACAGGCGATGACGCAGCAAGTAGGCGAACGGGTGAGCGTGCGAACGGTCCGGCAGCTGCTAAAGCGCAACGGTTTTTCCCGGCGGCAATCACAGAAAAAGAAGTCGTTCAAGTCCCACGCACAACGCGACGTACAATTTCAGCGTATTACGCAACTCAAGGCGGAATATCTCGAAGACGACCAGCCTGTCCTCAGCATCGATACGAAGAAGAAGGAGATGCTGGGCAATTTCTATCGCGACGGCAAGCTCTACACGCGCGAGCAGCTTGAAGTCCTCGACCATGATTTTCCGAGCTACAGCGAAGGCAAGGTCATCCCGCATGGGCTGTACGACATCGGGCTGAACAAGGCACATGTGAACATCGGGGTGAGCCGTGACACGACGCAGTTTGCCTGCGACAGCGTAGCGCACTGGTGGGAAAAACAGGGTCGCGCCGATTATCCCCAAGCCACACGGTTACTGCTACTGTGCGATGGCGGAGGTAGCAACCCAAGTGATTCGTGGCTTTTCAAAGCGGATCTGCAAGATCTGGCAGACCGGCTCGGACTGGAAATCCGGGTGGCCCACTACGCCCCATACTGCTCGAAACATAATCCGATCGAGCACCGCGTGTTTCCACACATTACGCGAGCCTGTGCTGGCGTAGTCTTCAGCAGCGTTAGTCTGGTTCGTGAACTGATCGAAAAAGCCTGCACAAAAACCGGACTGAAAGTTACTGCTGACATTCTTGACGGAGTCTATGAAGCCGGACGGACAGTCACTCGTTGCGTCCGTGCTTCACTGAACATCGAGTACGACTCAACCTTGCCTGCGTGGAACTACAGCATCCGCTCACGGAACGCCGCATAGCGGGAAGTTATTTCGAGCACGTTCCTAAGCGATTGGTGGGCTTCGATGTCGCCTGGACCAGCATGACGGCAGCCAATGACGAGCCGCCCACTTCTTTGAAGAACTGTTCGTAGCGTGGCGGGAAGCCTTACAGATCTCCCATCGCGGAAATTTGCTGCTTCGCAACATGCCGCATGCGATTATCGGACACATTGGGAAAGGTTGAGCGGGATCCGAAATGTGCGCCACAGCTCACCATCGCGAACCCGGTCAGCCCTCATTCTTACCCAGGGATTAATTCGAGCGGGCTAACCTGGTGGCAGACAGCAGGTCCTGTCCGATGACTGCTGGCAAGACCGGTGGTAATCGCATATTGCACCGCACAACGACATCTGGTATTATTAAAAATCCCCCATTCTGCGCACACTGGACTCCACGGGAGGCATTCCGGCCTCAAATGTCCGTGCGTGATTCCACGATTTCGTTCGCACCCCGACGGGCTTAACCAGCGTCATGTCCGCGACGATCGTCGGCCAATCTGTCGAGGAGAGTGTATTGGCAAATTCAGTTCGCGACGATTCAGCATCTCGCACGATCGCGGTCACATCAAAGACCGGCCACCGCTCTCCAAAAGGAAAGATTCAAGCAGTCGCAACACCGCTGGAGATCGCGTCCATGGCGCGCCAGGACGAGGAGCGTCAACGCCAGATGCGCGCGCTGATCGCGCTTGGCCGCGAGCGCGGTTATCTCACCCACGCGGACATCAACGATCACCTGCCGGACAACTTTACGCAAACTGCGGCGATGGAGACGATCGTCAGCACATTCAGCGACATGGGGGTGACCGTGTACGAGCAGGCGCCGGACGTGGAGACGCTCCTGTTAAGCGACGCCGCGCATGCCGCGGCATCCGACGATCAGGCGGACGAGGAAGCGGAAGCTGCACTGTCGACCGTCGATTCCGAATTCGGCCGCACAACTGATCCGGTCCGACTGTACATGCGCGAAATGGGTGCCCGTGAACTGCTGACCCGCGCCGGCGAAATCGAAATCGCAAAACGCATCGAAGGCGGCTTGCAGGACATGATTCAGGCGATCGCCGCGTGTCCGTCAGTCGTGTCCGCGATTCTTGCCGATGTGGGCCGCATCGTTGCCGGCGAGCTGCGTATCGACGAACTGGTCGATGGCATCAGCGACGACTTGAACGAAAGCGAAATAACGCAAGAGTCCGACGAAGTTCAAGTGGAAGCAGAAGCCTCCGACGATGGCTCTGGTGCAAATAGGCGGTCTGTACGAGATTGTTGTTATATAGAGGATACCTCATCAAGCAGACAGGACGGCCTCCCAGACTGCGGGCGCAGTGGTATCTTTGAGGCCGAGCTTCGCGAGGCCGAATTGGCCCTTGCGAATGCGATGTACCAACTCAATACCAGAGAGAGTGATCGCTGCGTTCCTGAAACGTTTGAAGCCGAGCATGACTTTCGTCCGGGACTTGATGTTGCGGTGGTCCTGCTCGACCAGATTATTGAGATATTTCGAGGATCGGACCTTCGTGTCCTCAGGCAGCAAGCCATCGGCCTTCATCTCGCGCACGGCGCGGTGCGAGGCCGCATAGCCGTCAAGCGTGATGATCTTCGGTGGCTGGCCCTGATGTTTGATCGCCTTCCTGAAAAAGGCTTTTGCCGCCTCCACGTCGCGCTTTGCACGGAGCATGAAGTCAACCGTCTGGCCCACCCGATCCACCGCCCGATAAAGATAGACCCACTTTCCGCGCAGCTTGACATAAGTCTCGTCAACACGCCAGGACTGGCCGGTGGGGCTGCCGAAGCGATTCCACCGTTTGACGAACTCCGGCGCAAAGCGCCGCACCCAGCGCAGGATCGTCGTGTGGGCCAGCGCCAGACCCCGTTCCGCCATCATTTCGACTAGATCGCGCAAGCTAAGCTTGTAGCGCAGGTACCAGCGAACACACAGAATGATCACATCACGGTCAAAGTGACGGCCTGCAAACAGTTCGTCCAGGCTCTTCAGCTTGCTCATCGTCGGTTCTCAATTCGTTCAGCCCGACACCTTAACCGATTCGCCCCCGCGCTATTTGCACCAGAGCCACGGGCATGCCCCGCACGGGGCGGCCAATTGGCTCAGGCTGTCTGCCGTCATCTCATCTCCTCGTCGGCGCCGGGCGCGGGCGGCGTGGCGCTCGCGGGCGACGGCGTGATCCGCTGGCGCAGTCGGGTAGCCTCGCGTCGTGCATCGTCGGCCAGCGACTGCAGCAGCCGGCCGTGTCCGGGCGCCTGCGCCTGCAGGTCGGCCAACACGGCCGGCAAGGTCGCCTCGACCGTATCCACCAGTGCCGTCATGACCCGTCGGATATGTTTCGGCAGGACGCGGAGGTCCTCGCAGAAGCGCTCCCAGTGTCGCGAGCGGATCCACTCAGGGCGGGCCTCGCCCCCGACCTTGAAGGCGAACTTCTGGCTCAGGTGCCGGTACCGCCGGGTGTTGAGCAGGTCGTAAAACGGCGCGAGTCGGGGCCGCTGATCGGTCGGGTCAACCAGCATCGACAGGTTCTTGGCATGACTGTCCATGTTGCCGGCGATCAGGTTGAAGGCCAGCCATTGCAGGAGGCGCGTGCCGTCCGGGATGGGGGTGGCACTATGGCGTCGCACATAGGCAAAGCAATCGGCAAAGGAAGGCCCGCCCTCCCCCTCGTACTTCTTGCCGGAGGCAATGCCCAAGGCCTGACACAGGTCGTACTGATGCAGGCGCTGCGTCACACCTTGTGCCGAGAAGCACCGGTCGTAGCGCGCAATGATCGCCGCGTCGAGCTCCGCATCGTAGCTCACCACGGGCACGTCGAGCCCGACGGCCCGGGCCAGCTGCATGGTGAAGGCCTCGTTGACGGCCGTATCGGGCACGTCCGGGCGGTGCGTCACCGCCGGCTTCACGATGTGTGTGGACGGTGCGTCGCCGATCGGGATGAAAAACTGACCCGCGTCGTCGATGTACACCGCCATCTTGTCCTGCACGCCGGAGAGCGCCGACAGCTGCGCGCCCTTGAGCGACAGGGGCAGGCCCCGGGACTCGGTGAACCAGCCCCGGATGTCCGCGCGCGTGACCGGCACGTAGCGCGCCTGCATGCCCGGCGTGACCCCCGCCGGCAGGATCGAAAACGCACCGGCGGTATCGCCCCCGAGCTGGGCCAGCAGGCCCACCACGTTTTCGGGCGAGACGTGCAGGGCCTTGCCAAGGAATTCGCGGATCGTGCCCTCGGGCAGCAGGTTCTCAAAGAAGGCCTGCACCGGGGCGCCCTCGTACAGGACATTGTCCGCGCCCACTTCGGGCACCGGCAGGTGCGGCGACAACGCCTGCCCCTGCGCGGCGATCCACGCCGGGTCGTACTGGAACGTAATGCTTCCGTCCGGGTCGGTCAGTGTGCCCACCAGCGCCCGTTCGCGATACACGTGCAAGAGCTGCATGGTCAGCGCTCCGTCACGGCCAGCTGCAGGCCCAAGCTGTCCAGCACCAGCAGCACCTTGTCGAGCTGCACGGTGGGCTTGCCCCGCTCCAGATCGACCACAAAGCGTTCACCAGTCCCCGCGAAGGCGGCGAGGGCCTGTTGCGTGACGTGCTGCTGCGCCCGCAGGCACTTCACCAAGGCGCCGAGCTCGGCCACCGTGCTGATCGTGCCCAGCACCGCGCCGCGCGGCGTCGGCACCGGTGTGGGCGGAAACAACGCCATGATCACTCCTTGTAATCTTACCGTACGGGAAGATTACTACGCGAATGACATGGCGCGCAACCGAATCTTACCGTACGGGAAGTTCTAGCGGCCGCGTCGCCATCACGAGACAATTTCTTACCGTACGGGAAGAAGCTACCCGATGGGCGCCTCGGTTCATGCCGCCGGGCCCACCCCGGGGGCAGTTGCTGAAGGAAGCCGTCGATCACCGCACGCAAGGCCGGGACGGCCCCATGCACCCATGCGTCATGCTTCCAGTGCGGCTCCAGCCGCGTTCCATCGCTGGCCAACCGCCGCAACGGGGTGTGGATACCCCGGGGAGGCCGCCCGGCGCCGATGCGCAGCGTCAGCCGTCCGTCCTCCACGGCGAGCACCGGCTGGTCGCGGCGTTGGCCCTTGGTGGGCCCGGAGGTCACCAGAGGCCGCCACTTGTCCCAGACCGCGCCGATCGCCGCGTTGCACTGGACCATCACGTCGGCGCCGTACGCCGTGAGGACACGGTCAAAGGTCGCTTGGTGCTGGCGCAGTTCGGTTTGCAAGCGCGCCCGACGCGCCCGGTCCGCTTCCACGCGTCGCTGCTGTTCCGCGTGCCACTGCTGTACGCGCTCGCGCTGTGTGTCCCGCGCCTGCCTCGCGTCAGCGACGCGCTGCGCGCGCCTGCGCGGCCCGCTCGCTGAGCGGGGGGCCGCAGCACAGTGCCCGCTGGTGCGCGCACCGTGAGGGCCATCTCCTTGCCGTCCTGATCGACGGCCATCGGCTCGCCCTCGTCGGTATAGGCGTGCAGATACAGCGTGGCCCCGTAGAACCCCGCGAAGGCCACCGCCCCGCCCTCGTGCAACGTGGCGGCCTGTGCCACCGCCTCGGCCAACCGTTCGGCCGTGATCGGCCCCTCCACCCTCACCTTCATGCGATTCGCTCCGCGTGTGAAAACGCGCAGCATAGCGGCGCGCGGGCCGGTATTACCTGAAAATCATCTAGCGGGCCCCCACCGCCGCCCTTGGCGGGCGACGAGGGTTAAAGTGAGTTTGCCAAACCGCTTTAACCATACGGAGGCCCATATGAAATATAGCGGCATAGACCTGCACTCGAACAACAGCGTAGTAAGCGTGATTGACGAAACGGACCGCGGGGTCGCAGAGAAGCGGCTACCCAACGACTTGAAGACGATTCTGGCGTTCCTTGCTCCGTGGCAACTCGAACTGGCTGGCGTCGTAGTCGAATCGACTTACAACTGGTACTGGCTTGTTGACGGCCTGCAGGAGGCGAGCTTCCAAGTGCACCTGGCTAACACCACCGCAATCAAGAAATATGATGGGCTCAAGCACAGCGGCGATGAGACCGATGCGCGCTACCTTGCGCACCTGCTGCGGCTAGGCATCCTTCCTACGGGCACCATCCTGCCAGCGAAGCACCGTGCCGTGCGAGATCTGGCCAGGAAACGCATGCAACTGGTACGCAGCCGCACCAACCACATTCTCGCTGTCGAGAGCATTACAGCGCGTCAGTCCGGCACGCGAATCACGAGCAATCAGGTCAAGCGACTGGACGAGGCGGCTGTCGATCAAATGCCCCTGCCGGACGACGTAGCGCTCGCTGTTCGAGCGAACGTCGCGGTCATCACGACTCTCTCCGCTCAGATCCATATTCTGGAAAGGCGTCTTCAAGAGAAGGTTGCACCGAACCACGACTATGCATTGCTGACTACGGTGCCCGGTATCGGCCAAATTCTTGCAACCGTCATCCTACTGGAAACCGGAACCATCGAGCGTTTCGCCAGCGTCGGCAACTTTGCATCGTACGCTCGTTGTGTGGACAGCCAGCACACGAGCAACGGCAAGAAAAAGGGCGAAGGCAACACCAAGAACGGAAACCCGTACCTCTCCTGGGCGTTCATTGAAGCAGCCAACTTTGCGCTGCGCCATTGTGCAGAAGCCAAGCGCTTCTATGAGCGAAAGAAAGCCAAGAGTAACCCGATCTTGGCGCGCAAAGCTCTGGCGCACAAGCTAGCCCGTGCGTGTTTCCATATGCTGAAGGAGCGAAAACCGTTCGATGTAGCACGCTGCTTCTCGTAAAAGTTACGACGGCGACCAGCAAGCCTCGAGCGTTGACTGGCCACTAACCATGTCCTCTGAATAGGATGCCGTGCCGCCGTCTCCGATGTGCTGTAAAGCGGATCGCCTGCAACGTGAGCCAGCCGTGGATTGGTGCCGGTAGTTCGGCAACCCCAGCTCTGTGCGAAACCCATGGACACGTTGCGGCACCAACGTTCTTCTGGGGTGGTGAAACCACCAGGGCGACAGGCAACCGTTGTAAGCCGATCGCTTGATCCCGATGGGTGTCTGGCGCGATCCGTCGCAGCCAGGAATTGAAGAAACGGGAGCGCTCAGCAAACAGCAAAATCGGCTTGCAGGAAAGGAAATCGACTGCCAGCGCAAGTCGTTGGGTGTACTTTTCTCACTTGACATCGGCCCGCTGATGGGTGTCAACGCGTTGGGAGGGAATTCTGTAAAATCCGGCCGAGAAAGTGCCGCCACAAGCGCTCGGCGGACGTCAATCGTTGCGCCGCCGCCACGCCTTGGCGCGGCGCTGCCTCGCTGTCCAGATAGGGGCAGCGTCGAACTCGGGCAGCAGGTCCACCATCATGCGTTGTTTGCTCATCGGACTCGGGGGAGACGGATGCGGCGAAGGATTCGGCAATCGCGGCGTGACAGCCGCCTGTGACTTTGAGCGCTATTTGGCACTGAATATCAGCGTTATGTGGCACGGATGGAGTTGGATGAGACGAGCAAAGTCGATGACATTGAAGGCGCTGGAACTGACGTAGCCGGCCATGAAGCGACAGTTACGCGATAGGATGCCGTCCTGTCAGCGTTTCAGTAGCAATACAACAAGCCGCGCCTCGTTCATGTCAGCAAGCCCACCCAACGTCACTCCCAAGCCCGAGCCTGATCGCCTCGCGGGACTGGTTGAGCGCGTCACGTTCCACAACGCCGATAACGGATTTTGCGTCCTGCGCCTGAAGGTCAAGGGCGAGCGTGACCTCATCACTCTGATCGGACATGCCCCCACTGTGTCGCCAGGAGAGTACGCGTCAGCGTCGGGCACGTGGGTGACCGATCGCGAGCACGGTCGGCAGTTCAAGGCGGTTTTCGTCAAGATTTCGCCGCCGAACACGCTGACCGGCATCGAGCGCTACCTCGGCTCCGGGATGGTCAAGGGTATCGGTCCGGTGTACGCCAGCCGGCTGGTCAAGGCGTTCGGCGCCGCCGTGTTCGACGTGATTGAACAAACGCCGGCACGTCTGCGCGAAGTTGACGGCATTGGCGAGGTTCGCGCGAAAAAGATTACCTCCGGCTGGGCCGACCAGAAGATCATCCGCGAAATCATGGTCTTCCTGCATGGCAACGGGGTCTCCACGTCGCGGGCGGTGCGCATCTTCAAGACCTACGGTCAGGACGCGATTGCCGTCGTCAGCGAAAATCCTTACCGGTTGGCACAGGACATCCGTGGCATCGGCTTCCTGACGGCCGATACCATTGCCCAGAAAATTGGTATCGCGCGCGACGCGCCGATTCGGGCGCGAGCCGGCGTATCGTACGCGCTGTCAGAGGCCGCCGGAGAAGGGCATTGCGGTCTGCCCGGACGCATCTGGTGTCGCTCGCAGTCAAACTGCTCGACATTCCCGAAGCCATCATTGAGGTGGCAATCGACGAGGAACTGTCCGAGGGCGTGGTCGTCGCCGACACGCTTGATGATGTGCCCAGTGTTTTTCTCGCGCCGCTTTATAACGCGGAACGCTCGATTGTCTCGCAGATTTGTCGCCTTCGAACGGGCGCGCCGTCGTGGGGTTCGATTGACGCCGCGCGGGCGATCCCGTGGGTCGAGCAGAAACTCACGATCGAGCTCGCGGAAAGCCAGAAGCAGGCGATCCATCTGGCGCTCTCGTCAAAGCTGCTGGTCATCACCGGAGGCCCCGGCGTGGGCAAGACCACGCTGGTCAATTCGATCCTGACGATCCTGCGGGCCAAGCGGGTCAAGGCGCTCCTGTGTGCGCCAACCGGCCGCGCGGCCAAGCGCTTGTCGGAATCGACCGGACTTGAGGCGAAGACGATCCACCGGCTGCTCGAAGTCAATCCCGCCAATGGCCAATTCAAGCGCAATGAGGACTCGCCGCTTGAATGCGACCTGTTGGTGCTCGATGAGTGCTCAATGGTCGACGTGCCGCTGGCGAACCAGCTGCTCAAAGCGGTGGCAAGCGAGACGGCAGTAATCTTCGTCGGGGACGTGGATCAACTGCCCTCGGTCGGCCCGGGACAGGTTCTCGATGATCTGATCGAGTCGGGCGCGATGCCGGTCGTGCGCCTGACCGAGGTATTTCGTCAGGCGGCTACCTCGCGCATTGTCCGAAGTGCCCACCAGATCAATCAGGGGCTATTTCCGTCGCTGCCGGGAAAAGGCGAAGAGTCGGACTTCTATTTCGTGCCGGCCGAGGAACCGGAGGCGATTGCCGAAACGGTCGTCGACCTGGTCAAGACCCGGCTACCGCGAAAATTCCAGCTCGACCCGGTGCGCGACATTCAGGTGCTGTGCCCGATGAACCGCAGCCTCACCGGGGCTCGCGGCATCAATCAATTGTTGCAGGAGGCGCTGAACCCGCCGGGCGACCACAGCATCGAGAAGTTTGGCTATCGCTTTAGCGTAGCCGACAAGGTCATGCAGATCGAAAACAACTACGACAAGGACGTCTATAACGGCGACATCGGATTTGTGACCCACATCGACGCTGAAGAGCAGGAGCTCACCGCGACCTTTGATGAGCACATCGTCACCTACGCATTCGGCGAACTCGACGAACTGGTGCTGTGTTACGCGACGACGATTCACAAATCCCAGGGATCGGAATATCCGGTTGTGGTGATACCGGTCTCGACGCAGCACTACATGATGCTCAAGCGGAACCTGATCTACACCGGCATCACCCGCGGCAAGCGCCTCGTTGTCCTCGTCGGGCAAAAGCGTGCACTGGCGATGGCCGTCAAAGGCAGGCAAACGGAACGTCGCTGCTCGAAGCTCGGGGAATGGTTACGCGGCGTCCCGGAGTAGCGCACTGATAAAATCCGGCGCAGAAGGATCATCCTCCAGGGACGGGAAAGTCATGGATTATCGTGTCAGCTACGAGCACAGCCTGAAGAATGCGCCGGACGAATTTATCGTCCACGTCCCATCGCAGCTCGTGGGAGATATACCGGCTAACGTGCCGCGCGCGCTCCTGCCGGAATACATAGCCGACCTGATCCTGAAGCGTTCGTCGCAGATCGGGAAAATCCGGTATCTCCGGATTCTCTGACGAAGACATTCAGCTAACGCCCAGGCGGGAGCATGCCGGCCTTGAGGTCTGGCTTCTTGGTGTGTGTCGGCACGCGTCAGGCATGTGGGGCAGCAGACGGCCACGAAGAGACAGTCACCACTCTCGTTCGAATGGCTGTAGCTCGAACCTAATGAGACATTGACGAAATTGGCACGCGGTGTAAACGGAATGCCGGTTGCAGCCGGAGTAGTGAGTCATCAACGGTCGCCCGGAATGGCGATCGCGGCAACGGATCGCCACTACAAAGGCGCTCGCGCATCGAATGGCGAAATCGAACACTGAAATGCGATTGACAACCTTTTCAATCTTTCCTAGTATTCATTGACCTACTAATCTTGGTGGCATATTGGGGGGGGGGAATTATGGCTGCAGCATATATCGAACATAGACCGCTAAGTTCCGACACGAATGCAACTACCACGCATCATGTGGTAGTAGTCGGCGGCAAGGAGATTGCAACCTATAAGACTCAGAAAGAAGCAAAGGAAGCTGCCTGCAAGGCAGGCTACAGACCCGTCCATGTCGCTCGTGAACGCCACTTGCAGAACCGAGATATACCAGACCATTTTCGTGTCGACCCTTGCTGATAGTCTATATTGGGGTACTCTAGCGAGTGGGCTTTCAGTATGAGCCGTTTTCGCTGACGCGAATTTCGAAAGCCTGCAGCGCACATTAACGATGAAGATATGGGGATGGGTCATTTCTGCGCCTCGTACCGGACTGAAGGCAGTCGAGAACCCGTGGATCCTTGTCTCTTTGTAGTCACGGTCCGCTTTCACCCTGGGAGCAGGCATTCTTGAATCTTGTATGTGCGACCGAAACGGGTCGTCTGCCGCCGACCGCATCGGGCAGCGGTCGGCCAAGCCAAGGGCAGTCCGCTTGAACCGGAATGCGCCGCGGTAGCTCGCGATCAAGCGACCGCTCACCCATCGCTCGTCAGCTCCTGCAATGCTTTGTCCGGGAACACCGGCCCCTTGTAAAGCGGGCTACATGGTGTGTGCGCCAGTTTTAGCGACCGTGCAATGAGCTCGGTTATCTTGTCGTAGCCACGATACCCTTCGGCGAGATATGCGAGATATGCGAGATATGCGAACTGCGTCATGATGCCGACAACGCTGCGGTTCTGCGTCTTGGCGTACTTGACGATCTGCATTTGGGACACTTCCGATTCGATGAATGAATGCGGAACCGCGAGGGCAGTCAATATCTCTGCCAGAGTCTCAGGAAACCTGGCCGCAAGGGTGGCCGCTGGTGCCAAAGGCATCAGAACCGGCAATAGCGTTCGCTCATTCACAAGCATCGCAATCTGCGGCCTCCATTGCAAAACAGTTGCGTACCAACTGCCAAGCTTCGTGGTGCTGCTTCCGACGTCGACCACTTCGGGTTTCAGACGATTGAGCAGCTTCTGCGTACAGTGAAGATATAGCATGGAGTAATTCGGGGAATCGTGTACACGCGGCATAGGGCTCTGGTGCAAATAGCGCGGGGGCGAATCGGTTAAGGTGTCGGGCTGAACGAATTGAGAACCGACGATGAGCAAGCTGAAGAGCCTGGACGAACTGTTTGCAGGCCGTCACTTTGACCGTGATGTGATCATTCTGTGTGTTCGCTGGTACCTGCGCTACAAGCTTAGCTTGCGCGATCTAGTCGAAATGATGGCGGAACGGGGTCTGGCGCTGGCCCACACGACGATCCTGCGCTGGGTGCGGCGCTTTGCGCCGGAGTTCGTCAAACGGTGGAATCGCTTCGGCAGCCCCACCGGCCAGTCCTGGCGTGTTGACGAGACTTATGTCAAGCTGCGCGGAAAGTGGGTCTATCTTTATCGGGCGGTGGATCGGGTGGGCCAGACGGTTGACTTCATGCTCCGTGCAAAGCGCGACGTGGAGGCGGCAAAAGCCTTTTTCAGGAAGGCGATCAAACATCAGGGCCAGCCACCGAAGATCATCACGCTTGACGGCTATGCGGCCTCGCACCGCGCCGTGCGCGAGATGAAGGCCGATGGCTTGCTGCCTGAGGACACGAAGGTCCGATCCTCGAAATATCTCAATAATCTGGTCGAGCAGGACCACCGCAACATCAAGTCCCGGACGAAAGTCATGCTCGGCTTCAAACGTTTCAGGAACGCAGCGATCACTCTCTCTGGTATTGAGTTGGTACATCGCATTCGCAAGGGCCAATTCGGCCTCGCGAAGCTCGGCCTCAAAGATACCACTGCGCCCGCAGTCTGGGAGGCCGTCCTGTCTGCTTGATGAGGTATCCTCTATATAACAACAATCTCGTACAGACCGCCTATTTGCACCAGAGCCGGTTTGGGAGCTAACCGGATAAGCACGGAAGAAACATCCGGGGCCGGGATCCTTTTTGCTGATTGGCGGTCGGGCGGTGCCTATGGACCTGGCGCCCCTGGTGCGCGATCAAGCGCTAAAGATGTCCGCGCTGTTCCTACTGATGAGGCTCGCGCGAACGGCGGGCCACCGATTGTCGGACGTCGTCTCGACGGCTGGCAATGCGCTCAGGCCGCTCCGGGGGCGAGAACTGTTCGCGTACCTCAAGTCGCTCCTCGAAAAGCCGATTGACTTCGGGCACGTAGTCCGGACGCGGAAGCTTCGTGAAGACGAAGACCGGACAGCCGAGGCTCGGGCCGCGCAAGAGCGGCAGCAGATTGCCGAACTCGTAGAGAGGTACCGGGGTAGATGGGTTTCCGCACCTGACGGATCGACCTATGAAGTCGATTCAGCCTCCATCGTGTTACTGCCGAAGCTCTTTGGCGCATGGCCAGGCGCGCGTCTGGCTTGTCGAGATGGACCGAGTCGCGTCCGGGCTGGCCTTTGGCCCTGCCCTGCAGGCTCAAGGTAGGGGGTTGCCGTCAGCGACGGCGCGCGCAGCTATTGAACGTCTGCGCGGCGTGATAGGAAAAAGCCGCAGTCACAACATGCCCGCGATGGAGCCGGGATTCGTATTTCGCTGCCCGCGGGAGGAGGTATAAAGGCGCCTAGTCTTTTGCGCGGGCTTTTTTCGACCGCGCATAGACGTGAGTACAGAAGGCTTCTGCGACTACACGATTGACAGTAAGGATGGTTGCGGGAGTCAACCTCTCACGGGCGACCCCTTGCCTGTCAATAAGCCGCTGTGGCAACAATTGAGACACGAAGGATTGGACTAGGTCTTTCCTCACGTTGTCATCGGCAGCCTCGAAAAGCTGCTTCCCAATGTTGATTTCGTCGCTCAGTTTGGCCATAGCTAGGTCGTTCTGAGCTTGGAGACTGGCTTCCACCTTAGCACGCGCATCTTCCCGCCCACGCCTTTCATTCCTGGAATCCTCGAGCTGCTTCGCCTTGACCTCTGCCATGCGACGGTCAGCGTCGCCAAGCCGGAACTTGCCTTCGATGGCTCTTAATAAGTATCCCTTTGGACTGCTGGTGACCTTTCCTTCATTCACCTTGGCACGGGTATATTCGATAGCGCGTTCGATGACCTCGTCGGTCCAATCCGCGCGATTCTTAGCAATCCGGTCAAACTCGGGCGCATCAAATGCAAACTCGTTGTGGAGAGTGAGATACATCGAATCGTCAATGCCTGCCCTCGCCGCATCTGCCCCTTGCTTTTTAGTGAATCGAAACCGGATTTTCAACTTCTCGGGTGGGACACGTTCTGCGTTGGGCTCCCAGCTCACGTCAAAATCTGAAACCTGATTGAGTTGCTGGATAGCTGGAACCAGGAAGTGTTTCTTGAACTCCTTGACCTCTTTGCGCGACTCGCCAACCTTACCCGGCCATTCGAGAAGCTCGCTGTATGCAAACCACTCAGTTATGCCGGGCCCCTCGCATGGAATAAGGCGGTCGTAGATGGCTCGCGCAAGTGATAACGAGAACGACGTAGAGGCTCGCAAGCTCAGCCAATGTGCCTTGTACGGGTTGATGACATATTTGATAACCCGACCAGACAAGAGGATAAAGACGACATTGCGCTCAATGTAGCAGTCGCCAAGTAGACCAATCGTGCCCCACGAATCCTTTTCCGTTATCTCCTCGATAGACGGCGCGGTCATGATGTCAACGCGAGCATTTGCGGCCGACCGCATCTGCGAAACAAGGTGGGCATGGTTACGACTTCCTTCGTAACGCATAAGCCACTTGAAGTAGTTTACCTCCGCGGTAAACGTGTAGACCTTATCGTCGAGCAACTCCTCGGGTGCTTTGGTTGCAACGATAAAGTACGCGGCGTCCAGAATGCGACGTGCGGCAATACCCAAGCCGCCCACCCTCGTGAAGATATTGTTTCGGATGAAGCCAATTTCTCGCGTCGACTGGTGAATCGGCCGACCTTGTCCGGACATGTCTTCAAAGATGTCCAAGGCGAGCTGATGCGGCGTGACGGTGAGAGCTTGGTTTTCCATGCGTTCTTGTGACTCCAATCCTCGGCACTCTATCAGCGCAGATTGGCATGTCAACACAAAAACCGCCCCGTTCTACTCGGTAGGTTTGCCCAAAAACCGCCCCTGTACCCACAAGTTTCGTCTGCGACCGACCAATTTCCAGCCTGGGTGGCACAAAAATCATCCCACTCTGCCCAAAAACCGTACCTATCCACAGGGTGTAGCCTTGATTAATAACGTTTTTTTCGCGGTTGTTTGTTCGTTTGCGGGTTTTGTCTTTCAAAAAACACAAACCAACCCAGGTATCCAAAAATTCGGCATTTGTGAGAGTTGGCCGCTAAGCGTTTGAAAAATAAGGAAAAATTCCCAACCAGATCGGGCTGCACAAAAACCGACCCAGGGGTGGTTTTTGTGCGAGCTAGGTTTGGGCGTCTTTATAGGTGGCTAGTCGAGGGCGGCTGGCCAAGAAGTGTGAAAGGGCTGACTGACTGGTGCTGAGAATGTAAATGCACACCGATGCCCCAGTATTTGCGGAGTTTTCTTCATGTGGGGGCCAAAAAGTAGCCTCAATACAAGCTTGTTTACGCGTATTCGTGTATTCTGCGCTTCAACGTCACAGTATGGAGAAAGCGCGGAATGGCTAACGTAGGCGCCCTACCGATGGAAGACCGCAAGGTCACCCTGCGCGAAGTTGCGGACTTCGCTGACAATCTCGGGCCGTTCGCGGATAACCTTCGCGAGCAAATTCTTGCGCCTCGGCCGCGCAAGCTTGCACCTATATATACCATCAGTGAATTGGCTGATCTGTGCAGTCTTACCCGCCAACAGATTCAATACCTAGTTTCGAAAGGTGATTCCAACCTTCCCACGGGAACTCTGAACGGAACCGGCCGAAGCCGGACGTTTACGCTTCCCGAAGTTCGCACGTGGGTGCAGATGGCTTCTGACATTTATCAGACTCGCCTCGGTGAGGCCGACGCTAACTTCAAGGGCAAGGTTTTGACCACTGCTCAGCTGAAAGGCGGGTCTGCAAAGACAACGACGACAGTTTGTCTGGCTCAGGCACTGAGTCTGCTGGGCCGGAAGGTTCTGGTCATCGACCTCGACCCTCAAGCCTCGGCATCGGAACTCTGCGGACTCTACGCGGAGAAGGAGATTTCCGGCGAAGACACTGTACTGCCGTACATCTTCGACCAGAACGTGGAGGGTGGGTTGGGCTCTCGCGTGCAATCGACGTATTGGGATGGCATGGACATCATTCCTGGGCACACCTTCCTTTATGGCGCGGAGTTTCTTCTGCCAGCACGGCAGAAAACCATCCAGGGGTACCGATTCTGGGCGGTGCTGCGGCAAGGGCTGGAGCCGCTGAAGTCACAGTACGACTACATCCTGATTGATACCTCGCCCTCGCTTTCGTACATGAACCTGAACGCACTGCTCGCGGCAGACGCACTGGTCATGCCGATGATTCCCGAGAACCTGGACTTCATCAGCTCGCTCGCTTTCTGGCGCCTTTTTTCGGATGTTGCAGAGGACTTCCTGCCCTACGAGGAAGATAAGGTATACGACTGCATCTCTATCTTGCTTTCCAAGGTTGACTACGGGAAGACTTCCTCGGCGCCGGTTGTTCGGCAGTGGGCCCAAAGCGCCTACGGGCGTTGGCTCGATCCCTTCGAGATTCCAGCGAGCTCGGTAATGAGTGGCGGCGCTTTGTCGTTCTCGACGGCACTGGATGTCGTGAGTACTCATTCGACTGCAAAGTCTCTACAGCGTGTCAAGCAGCCCATGATGCAGTACGCAAAATGGTTGGACGATATGTTCGTCAAGACCTGGAAGGAGGCGGCATGAGCAATAACATCCGAGAACAGTTGATGGCCAAGACGGCCAACTTGCCGACACCCGCTGACTTCAAAGGCGAGACCAAGAAGGAAAAGACGTCTCGCGGTCCGCAAACAATGCCTGGTCTGACTAGTGCTTTGTCGGTGGCACAGATGCGCATTCAGGAACTCGAGTCGAAGGGCGTCGAGACACACCTTCCTGTCAACGCCATCGTGCCGAATCCTTGGCAGCCGCGGCGCCAGTTCAATGAAGCAAAGCTATCGGAGCTCGCACGTTCGATTGCAGAAGCAGGTTTGCTGCAGGCTGTGACGGTTCGCCGGATAGGGGAGGAGGGTTATCAGCTTGTCGCCGGGGAACGGCGTTGGCGCGCCCACAAGCTCCTCAATAAGGAAACCATCCGAGCGGTGGTCATCGAATGTACCGACGAGGATATGGCTGCGTTGGCGTTGATGGAGAATGTGACGCGGGATGGCCTGTCTGACTACGAAATTGCGATTGCTGTTCGTCGCACCGAGTCGGAATTTTCCACGCGTACCCGGCTCGCTGAGGTAATGGGTGTGACGCGCAATGAACTGTACAAGTTCTTGGCTTTCGACGAACTGCCGGATTTCGTTAAGCTAGACTTGGACCTGAACCCCTCCTTGCTTGGCGCGAATTCCGCTCAGGAAATTGCCAACTGCGTCAAGAAAACTGGCGATGATGGGGTGAAAGCGCTTCGCGAATTATGGCCGATGGTCGTATCCGGCGACCTGCTTATGAGTAAGGTCGCTGCGGCGATTAGCGCGCAGGTAACAAAGGGCGCACCTGCGGCGAATGCAGGTGGCCGAAGCATCTTGAAAATTTTCGCCGGCAAGGTTCAAGCTGGCAGTATCACCAAAGATGTCAAGGGTTTTACCTTGAAGTTCAAAGCTGGGGTGATAACGGAAGAGCAGGAAAGCGAACTCAGGGATTACATTGGAAAAATGTTCTCCATCCAGCCCGAGTAGCACTCAAAAAAGACCCGCCACAAACGGCGGGTTTTTTTATGTTTGGCCAGCTTCCGGCCGCTGGCTATGAGGCTCAGAGGCTAAGGCGTCAACAGTGTTCTTATAAGAACACGACAGCCGAGAGTACATCTGCGCTGAGGACGTCAGTGTAGCCTCCACGATTCCCGCCCTTGCCCACAAATGGTGTGACTCATCTGCTAAAGAACTTCGCCGCTTGTTCGATGCCTCGGGACGTTCTGCCCGCACGGGAGACGTGACCGAGCAGGCACTGAAAACACACGTCAAGAGCGCTCTGCTTCGACTCGCCGACGACCGAGGCATTGCGCTGATGCCCGATGAACGTGGGCTGCTAATGCCGCGCCACACGCATTCCGGCACACCTTTGCGACCCTGGCTGCCGCAAAGCTTATGCCCATTGATAACCTTGTAAATCCCATCCGGACAGAAACCACTTCCGGGCACACACTCGCGAGCCCGACTTCGGGGGACAAAGTGCTTGTCCTTGGCCTAGCGCAAGTTTTGCACAACGACCGGCGAAACCAGCGCGTGCTGATTAATGCGTAACTCGAAGTCGTGACCGCGGTCATCCCAGTGCACCAACAGGGCATTCACTACCATCTTGGGCATGAATACGGCGCGCCATTTCTCGCGCTTATCCAGTACCGAAAGCTCCCCGCACTGGCCCGCCGGCGTTCGGACAGGCTTGAACTTAGAGGTGGCGCCGTATGTTCGGACAGGGAATCCGGATTTTTAAGTGGAGGCGCTGGGGCGGTCAAGCTGCCGATTTGATCGCTGGCAGCGTGGCGAAGTATGCCTCATCCGGAGTCTTGTCCGCCAGACTGGAATGGGGGCGTCCATACATGTACCAGGTCAGGTAGTCAGCGATGGAGCGGCGAGCATGGCTGACCGAGTCGTAGGCTTTCAGGTAGACCTCCTCGTATTTGACGCTGCGCCACAGGCGTTCGACGAACACGTTGTCGCGCCAACTGCCCTTGCCGTCCATCGACAACTTGACGCCGCGATCGAGCACGGCATCTGTGAAGTCCGTGGCAGTGAACTGACTGCCCTGGTCGGTGTTGACGATCTCCGGGTTGCCGTACTTGGCAAAGGCCTCCTCGATTGCCTCGACGGCATGACAGCTCTCCAGCGTGATCGCCACCCGGTAGGCCAGCACCCGGCGGCTGGCCCAGTCCACCACTGCCGTCAGGTACACAAAGCCCCGTGCCATCGGAATGTAGGTCGTGTCCAGCGCCCACACCTGGTTGGCCCGGTCGATCTTCCGGTCGCGCAGCAGGTACGGCCAGATCTTGTGCGCCGCGTGCTTGCGGCTCGTGTTCGGCCGGCGATACAGCGCCTCAATGCCCATGCGCTTCATCAGCGTGCCCACGTGCCGGCGACCGACCTGGATGCCTTCCCGGCGCAGCAGGCGCGCCAGCATGCGAGCCCCCGCGAAGGGATGCTCCAGATGCAGTTCGTCGATGCGGCGCATCAGCTTCAGATCTGCCTCGCTGACCGGTTGCGGCTGGTAGTACGCGCTGGACCGGGCGATGCCCACCAGCTTGACCTGCCGGCTCACCGGCAGCGCGTGCTCGCGGTCGATCATCGCTTTGCGCTCAGCAGGCCGGCCTTGCTGAGCGCGCCGGACAAAAAATCGTTCTCCAGCGCCAACTGGCCGATCTTGGCGTGCAGCACCTTCAAATCCACCGGCGGCTCGCCCCCACTTTCCTTGCCACCGCCGAACAGGTCCGCGGCATGCTCCACCAACTGCTGCTTCCACGCTGTGATCTGGCTGGGGTGCACGTCGTACTGCTGGACCAGCTCCGCCAGCGTCTTTTCGCCCTTGAGGGCCGCCAGGGCTACCTTCGCCTTCAACCCCGCCGAGTGGGTTCGCCTGCTTCGTTTCGTCATCTTCTGAGGTCCTTTCTGCCCGCCATTATGGCCGGCTCAGACCCCAGCTCTTCCATTTATCCGACTGTCCGAATTTCCGGCGCCACCTCTCTTGTCCCGCGTGTCGAAGGCAGTCTTCTCTAGCTGGATGCTGGTGAATTCTAGGAGGAATTCCGCGGCGTGTGCCCAAACGGTAATGTGGATGACCTACCGTGGCCGCTTCATCTGGCTGAAAGACGCCGGTGGACGCTTGCCTGGTTCCTTCATCGCTGGCGCACGCTCGGTCGAGCAAGCCGCCTTCCGCTGTTAGCGCCAACCAAAGCTGAGCGGGTAGCGCTTTGTCGATGGCCCTCTCCGCTCTCTTTCATCTATTCTCGGGTCCGCAAATGTTGCCCAAGGATTGCCGCCAATTAGCGCACACGGATGAGCTATTTGGAAAATGAGCGAATGACCTAGGCGGTGTACTTTTGTTACTGTAGTGACAGCGGCCCCTCGAACGGACGCCGCGGCGAACACGCGTGACTTTTGGGTCGGTCCAGTCAGCGTCCGCGGTGGTCAGCAAATCCTTGTAGGCTTCGTTACGCTGCAGCCTGAGGCGCAGCGCGGCAAAATCGGTTCGGGGTACTCGGGCTCAGCAATATTGTTGTGTTGGCCAATGGATGCAGGTGGTAAGCAATGGAATTCCGCGTCATGTTCCCCTCCCACAAGCAGCCATCTCGCTTCCTGTCGCCTCGCTCAATAGTGGATGAATTTTCACGACTAGGAGCGCCTCCGCTCGCGTCTTAAAGAGCATTTGAACTGGATGGCTGGCCATCCGCGCGCGTTCAACAAGATGTGGCGGCTTAGCTTGTCGAGCCAGGCATTGAGTTCGGCAGGCCACTCAACGCCTGGGAGCGGAGTGTTCTTATAAGAACACTCGAGATAACCTGCACCGCTTCTTGGTTTCGCGTTCTCTCCAACGTTCTTAACACTCCGATGAGCACGGCCCACTGCCGAACAGAGGAGAGTGTTCTTATAAGAACACTCTAGAGAGCCTACCGGTCAAGAGCTTGCGAGACATTGAGAAGGTGGCGCTAGAACCGCACCAGCAGCGCACAATGTCGGTCCAGGTTCCCGGCGGCGCGGGTGGCGCAAGCTCCACGGTGCGGAACACAGCACGACAGATTCGCCTTCTTGAACGCGAAGAACGCCTTGGCCTGGTCACTGGGTGCGGAAACTCCATGCATGCGACCAACACCAAGCGGAACACCGGCGATGCCCGAAGGCCACGCCCAGAGCCGTTGTGGTGAGGACGCCTTGCGGACGGGCCAACCAACTCCGCCTCCGTAACGTTCAGCGACCGCTGCCTTACGCCGACGGCACCTCGGCGCCCGGTATCCGAGCGCAACGGCAGGCAACAGCGATCCCGCTCATTTCTACTGGCGGAAACTAACAGCCCGCGCCACCTACAAGTCAACGGCCGGACCGCGCGCTAACTGGGGTCGGGATAGAGCTTCGCCACGGCGGTGAGGCCGCGCGCGCTCCGCGCGGACATACAGCGACGTCGTTTGCAGCGAGGCGTGGCCCAGCAGCCGTTGCAGGACATCCGCGGGCATCTCGTTGGCCACCGCATGCGTGGCAAAGGTATGCCGCAACGCATGCGGCGTGACGTGACGCAGCAGGTCCCGCTCGGCCACGGCCAGGGGCAGCGTGGCATCGTCTGCGATGCGCAGCAGCGTCGTCGTCAGCAGCTGGTACAGGCCATCCGGCGAGAAGCCCATGCCCGTCAGCACAGCTGCGCCGTCGTCCTTCAGGCTGAGGTGCTTCGCCTGGGCCGTGCGTGTGGATGGCACCACCACCGGCGAGAGTAGCGCCAGCTTCTGATCGGCGTTCTCGAAATCGTGGCCTCGGTCGGCCCAATGCACGCGCAACGCCGCGATGACCCGCGGCGGCAGGAACACGGTGCGCCATTGGTTGCGCTTACCGAGCAGCGCCAGCTCCCACAGGCCGGCGGGCACGCCGGCCTGCTCCGGGACCGTCTTGAGGTGGCAGCGCAGCGCGCGGGCCGCCTCCTCGCGGCGCGCGCCGCTACACCCCAACAGCAGCACCGCCGCGCGCGCCAGGCGGTACTGCGCGCCCGGCGCGTCGGCGTCCTTCGCGGTCAGTGGCGCCCCCAGCGACGACACCGGCCACTTCGCGCAAAGCTGGTCGAGGATGCCATCGGGCACCATGAGTGTTTTCCACAGCTGCTCGGGCAAGGCCTTCTCGACCGCGATTGGCACTTCCCGGCGCGCCGTCACCGGATCCGGGACCAGCAGCCACAGGTTGCCGCCGAGGTAGCGCACGCCCACCAGCCAGGTAAAAAAACCTCGCAGGACCATCACCGCATAGCGCTGCGATTCCGCCTGGAGCACGCCCGCGAAGGGGCGCCAGCGTGCCGACGTGCGCGGCACCTTGGGGCCGATCCGGTTGTGCCAGGAAATCCTTGTAGCGCTCGCAATCGTCGGCGTCCACGTTGGACAGCGCGGTGCGGCGCACGCCCACGCACCAGAGCAGGAAGCGCTCCAACTCCTTCTGGTAGGAACGTGCGGTCTTGTCCCGGTCGCGGAACCGGTACAGGTAGGCGTGGATGGCCTCGAGGTCATGGCGCGCGGCAATGAGGCAAAAGCCCGGCGCCCGGTTGCGGCCCGCACTACCGTCGAGCGCCGCCACGATCCGCCCGACCTGCTCCAGTGGCACCAGGATGCGCTCGGCGTCCGAGCCCAGCTCCACCGATGCCGTCTGAGGCGTGTCGTCGACCACCGCCAGCGGGCCGAGTGTGGCCGCATGGGTCTGCAGCCAGCGCTCGATCGCACGCGCCTTGCCGGCACCCAGCCGCGGCACGGGCAGGTACCAGCGCCGGCCCCGCAGCGCAATATAGGCGTGCAACTGGGCCAGCGTCAGGATGTGCTCGTGCCGCAGCGCCCGGAACACGATCGGGCGCAGCCAGGCCGACACCGGATCGTCCGGTTGCGGTGCCGAGAAATCCTGGTCGGCGGCGCGCACCAGGTAGTCGGTGGCCAGCGATTGAAGCGGCGCGAGTCCGCCAGGCTGACCGACAGATACGGATTGCTGAGACAGACGCGCTCGACCAGGTGGTCGCGCAGGGCGTCGAGCCGGGCTTCGAGTTGCGCCGCCGTCTCGATGCCGGCGGCGTGCAGCGCATCTTCGTCATAGACGCGCGTCAGGATCTGCTCGGTCGGGATGCGGTTGACGCCGTGAAATCGGCGCGCGTGTAACGGGGGGTGTCGGCAGCGACGAGGTTATGTTGGGCCATGGCAGGTCGAGATCGGCGAGTGCCGTATCTTACCTGATAATATTGCATCGACCCATATCCCGGAGGGCGGGACGAGGCCGCTTGTCGGGGGAGAGCAGGACCCATGCGACCGGTGACGGACCGGGGACGCCAAGGTGGCAGACCCGCCATTTTCGGCTACACTGTTGGCGTCGGCGCAGATCTGTTGCCGCCGATAAGCGGTCGCTACGCCGCTCCTGCCAGCCTCCTGGCGCCGGTTCCGCCACCTCCGCCGTCCCCAATTTCCCCAAGTGCAGCCTGCTAAACCCCCTATATTGTGGAAAAATTCAAACCTGATAATGTCGCCTATCAGGTAAGTTATAAATGCACCGTTCGGGTCACATCATGGCCGTCGTCGCTCACACAACTAAAGTTGCCCGACGGTCGTTTGGGGCTCCGCTTCAGACCCGCGCCGGGGCTGTCTATATATTGGGTCGCGCGGGCCAGAAAGAGAAGGGCCAGATTAGCGCCCGGCGACATCCGGCAACGCGTGCGCCCGCTGGTAGCAGCGGGCCGCCTCGGTCAGGTCCCGCGCCTCCTGCCAGAACCCTTGTCGGTGGCGGACGACGGCCACAAAGAACTGGTAGTCCGCCGCCGCCCGCGTCGCGATCGGCTCGGGCGTCACCGCGCCCGCCGAGGTGGGAAACGGTAACGCGACCCGGCCCATCCGCTGGTAGTCGCGCGCACCGCGCCGCAGGCCCGCAAGCGCCGCGCCCGGTGTCGCGGCGGCTACCTGCAACGGTGCCTGATTCCAGCGCGCGACAAAGCGACCATCGGCCGCGCGATAGAGCCAGCACCACGGACTCCCGTCCTTCAGACCGAGCAAGTGGCGACGCCGCACATCGGCATCGGCCGGTTCGATCGCCTCGACCACTTCCCAACCGGTCTCTTCCGACCAGGTCAGGCACGCGCCCCGACTGGCCGCCCACATCGTGTCCCGGCGCGCCTGTCGGCGGGCGGCGTTTGCCAACTGACGCATCGCTTTGCTGGCATGCGCGGCTGCCGTCCAGTCTGCCAAAATCGACGCCGCAAAGCCGAACCCGCCGGGCATGAGGCGCGCCAACCAGGCGCTGTCACGCCACGACGTGCTGGGTGCCGCGTCGGCCCAAGCGGCGACGCCCGACCATGCGGCCGCGTTCGCGCGCGCTTGCGCATCGCGCCAGAGCGCGCCCAGGCTCACGCGCGCCGCATGGCAGGCGAACCAGTGCCGCGTCGCGGCATCGGCATGATCTGCGCCGCGTACCTGACAATCGGCTTGCACCGGTTCGGCCAACTGGCCCGCGGTCCTCGTCAGCGGTGGGCGATCGGGCCAACGCCGCTGTTCAAGGCCCGGTTCGGCTGCACGTCCCCACAGCATGTCGATGAACGCCTGCCGCGCACGGGGACTGCCGCCGATCCACGCGCTGATGGCGAACGGATCGCACGAGTCAATGAACCGGGCGATCCACCGCGCGCCGTCAGGGGCCAGGTGCCGGCGCACATGGCGGGCGAGCGCCCGATACACCGCCGTGGCGGGCGTCGGTGGCGAATACGACGGCTTCCTGTTCTCGCGTTGGCCCGGTGGTGGCGACACTCCATCTCGCGACGGCGTCTGCTGCGGGCGCGGGCGACACCACACGGTGCGGATTTGAGCCGGCACGAAACTGATTGGCCGCAGGCACGCGGGATAGGCGAGCCCGAGCACTTGCGCGGCGGTGATTACCCACTCCAGGCGGCCGGGAGCGGCTTGGCCCAAGGCTTCGTCCAGCCGCGCGGAGCGGATGAGCCCGGACAAGGCATCCCGCCACGCGGCAAGTGGATCGAGCACACGGGTGGCGCCCGGCGCCAGCGTCGGCCGACGGCAGGTTTCGTGCGTAAGAAAGTGCAAACGACCACAGCGGCAACTGCCGGCCGCGGCGTAGTCGGCGCTGGGCGCGCAGCATCGCGTGAAACGGCGCGCCGCAGTGACAGCGGTCCGGGAGCGGCGTACCGTGGATCGGGCACGCGTCAAGCAACGCGATGGAAAATAGGGCCGTGTGGTAGCCGGCAGCGAGACAGGCGAAGCAGAGGCGCGGCCGGGGCACCGCCAGCGCCGCGCTCAGCGAGGACGGCAGCGCGCCTAGCGTCGACCAACGAAATGCCTCTGGTGGCTCGCCGAGCAAGCGTGCGAACGCTGAGATATCCACGCCGCCGGCACGCTCGAGCAATTCCACGGTCGCAGGTGGGTGCGCCCCACGGCAGGGCAACTCGTGTGGGTGGAGCGCACTAAGCGCGCACGCGCGCAGGACCGTATGCCAGAGCGACGCATAGGGCAGCACGCTGCCGACATGCCAGGTCAGGCGCGTGTCAGCCATGTGAGGACTGCCCGGGGCGGCGTGATGCAGGGCCGCGGTTGCAGACACCAGCGTCATCAGCATGCCATGCCCGCAATTCTCGACGGCGGTCCGCCAGGCCTCGGCCGAGGTCGCCATGTCGATGTCAGCGCCGCCGGCGATGCGCAGCAAGACATGGCGGCAAGCTTGCGCCACGGTCTTCATCGGGAAATCGATCGGTCCCGCGTAACGTGGCGGTAATGTGTCCTGCATAGCCTGCATCAGCGCGTCTGCCTGCGGCGCCATCCGGAAGCCTCCGGCCCACGGACGAGGTGCCAGGGCTGCCGTAAACGAGCAACCTGACCCTGCCTCGCTTTCACGTACAGCAACTCATGCAGCCATGCGCAGGGCTTCGTAGTCGACCGGCGTAAGGAAGTCGATCGAAGTGTGCAGGCGCTGCCGATTGTAGAACGAGAAGTACTGCGCGAGCCCGATCATCAGCTCCGCCATGTTGGCGTACCCCTTCAGGTACACATCCTCGTGCTTCACATTGCGCCACAGCCGTTCGACGAAGATGTTGTCCAGCGCCCGGCCGCGACCGTCCATGCTGATAGCAATGCCCTCGCGCTTGAGCACGCCCGTGAAGACGTGGCTCGTGAACTGGGAGCCCTGGTCGCTGTTGAACACCCCGGACTTCCGTGCTCGCGCAGCGCATCCTCCAGGCAGTCCACGCAGAACGACGCGTCCATGCTGTTGCTCAGACGCCAGGACAGCACCTTGCGGCTGTACCAGTCGATGATCGCCACCAGGTAGGCAAAACCGCGCGCCAGCCGGATGTAGGTCACGTCGGTCGACCACACCTGGTTCGGCCGCGTCACCCCCACGCCGCGCAGCAGGTACGGATAGACCTTGTGCTTCGGATGCTTGGCGCTCGTCGCCGGCCCCGGCGCCATGCCCGCCAACCCCATCTCGCGCATCAGGCGCTGCACGCGCTTGCGGCTCACCACGCAGCCCTGGCCGCGCAGGAACACCGCCATGCGCCGGCTGCCGTAGAACGGCCGGTTCGTATATTCCTCGTCGATCAACCGGCACAGACGCAGATCCTCGTCGCGCTCTTCCCGCGTCGTCTTGCCCTGCCTCCGATACACCGTTGCGCGCGACACTTCCGCCAGGTCGCACTGCCGGCTCAAAGGCAGTTCCTCCGCGCCATCGATCCACCCCATTCGGGCTTCCCGGCTTATTCCCCCAACTTTTTTAAGCCAGTCCACCTCCATCTTCAGCCGCCCGATCTCGCCGTACGGGCGATCCTCGCCGCTCTTGTCCTCGGCCGGCTTCGGGCCACGCTTGGTTTCGAACAGAGCGCCGGCCCGCTCAAGAATCTCTTTCTTCCATTGCCCGACCAACACCGGATGCACGCCGTATGTCTGCGCAATCTCGCTGATCGTCTTCACCCCGCGCACCGCCTCCAGACCAACCTTGGCCTTGAATTCCGCCGTGTGTACCTTGCGCTTCTTGCCCTCACTCATTCGCCATCACCCCTTCAAGGACGACAGCTTACTCATGGGTCGGTAAGTTAGTCGACAAGTTTGGAACTTCATGGGCCCTGCATCGGTCGGATCGTGCATGAAGCGAGACGGACGGACATTTGATCATCAGACGCTGGAGGCGATTCGCCTCATGGCGATTGAGCGGGTTCGTGAAGGCGAGCGGCCGGCAGACGTGATTGCCTCCTACGGATTCAATCGCACCACGATCTATAAATGGATAAACGCTGCCCTTAAACCGGGCGTGGGTATCAATGCGCTGCGCTCGACGCCGGCCACTGGCCGGCCCCCAACGCTGACGCCAGCCCAGGAGCGGCAGGTTTTTCGCTGGGTCAATGGGCGCGATCCGCGCCAGTACGGGCTTGATTTCGGGTTGTGGACACGCGCAATCGTGGCGCAGTTGATTGAGAAGAAGTTTGGTGTGCGCCTAGGGACGACAGCGGTGGGAGCACTGCTGGCAAAACTTGGGCTGACGCCGCAGAAACCATTGCAACGGGCCTACCAACGCGACCCCGAAGCGATCGAGCGCTGGCAGCACGACACCTATCCAGCAATTGCCCGTCAGGCTAAGGCGCAGGGCGCGGAAGTGTTCTTCTGGGACGAGTCCGGCTTTCGCGCCGACACGGTGCATGGTAAGACCTGGGGTGTACGTGGCCAGACCCCTGTGGTGCAGCGCCCCGGTCAGCGCCAGTCGATCAGCGCGGCGTCGGCGGTCAATGCGAAGGGAGCCTTCTGGTTTTGCACCTACAAGGGAGCGCTCAACGCCGAGTTTTTCGTCGAATTGCTCAAGAAGATGATGCGGCATCGCAAGAAGCCGGTGCATCTGGTGCTCGACAGTCTGCCCGCGCACAAGAAGGCGCTGGTGCGCGAGTACGTTGACTCCACGCGCGGCAAGCTCACACTTCATTTCCTGCCGGGTTACGCCCCGGATCTGAATCCGGACGAATTGGTGTGGAGTCATGTCAAACGTACTGGCGCGGCAAGGCGGCCCCTGCAAAAGGGTGAAAAGCTGCAAGAGCGAATCGAGGCGCAGCTCGCGGATGCCCGGCAAAAGCCGTGTCTCGTTCGATCATTCTTCCAGGCTCCTTCTGTCGCCTATATTTCCGACTGCTGAGTAAGTGGAGGCGCTGGGGCGGTCAAGCTGCCGATTTGATCGCTGGCAGCGTGGCGAAGTATGCCTCATCCGGAGTCTTGTCCGCCAGACTGGAATGGGGGCGTCGTTGGTTAATGGAATGGACGCCCCCACCCAGTACGGCATCGCTGTGCCAAAGTGGAGATCCAACGTCAGTACTCAAACCGAACAGGAGCGTCCATCATGCAGATTACGACAGTCGGCATCGACCTGGCCAAGAACGTGTTCCAGGTGCACGGCGTTAACGAACACGGCAAGACAGCCTTGAAGAAGCAAAGCCGGCGTGACCAAATGGCGACCTTCTTCGCTAACCTCCCACCCTGCCTGATCGGCATGGAAGCCTGCGGCGGCGCGCACTACTGGGCACGCAAGCTGCAGGCGGTGGGACACACCGTCAAGCTGATGGCACCTCAGTTCGTGAAGCCCTACGTCAAGACCAACAAGAACGATGCGGCCGATGCTGAGGCGATCTGCGAGGCGGTCGCTCGACCCAACATGCGCTTCGTTCCCCACAAGAATATCGAGCAGCAAGCCACGCTCGCGCTGCATCGAGTGCGCCAAGGTTTCGTCAGTGCGCGCACCGCCCAGGCCAATCAGATCCGCGGCCTGCTAGCTGAGTTTGGCCTTGTCATGCCCCAAGGTTTGTCCCACGTGAAGGGGCGCGTCCGCGATCTCATCGAGGACGCGAGCAACGAGCTTCCGGGCAGCTTCCGGCAACTCATCGAGCGCCTTCTCGACCACCTCATGGTACTCGATCGTCAGGTCAATGAACTCCAGGCGCAGATCAAGGACTCCCATCGCAAGAGCGAAGCCAGCCGTAGGCTCGAAAAGATCCCCGGCATCGGCCCGATTACCGCGAGCGCGCTGGTGGCCACCATTGGCGACGCCAAGAGCTTCGAGAACGGTCGACAGCTTGCGGCCTGGATGGGGCTGGTACCGACCCAATCATCCAGCGGCGGGAAGACGAACCTGCTCGGTATCAGCAAGCGCGGCGACACCTATCTGCGAACTCTGCTGATCCACGGGGCACGATCCGCGGTACGAGCGGTCCAGGGCAAACCGGATCAGAGCGGCAGCCCTTGGCTTCAGAAGTTGCTGGAGCGTCGCAACTACAACATCGCTGCCGTCGCTCTCGCCAACAAAAATGCTCGCATCGTCTGGGCGCTGCTCGCGCGTGACCGAGAGTACAAGTCAGGCTTCTCGTATGCCAAGGCTACTTCCCCGCGTAGCGGCGACTAAGTTGGTGTACATCCGATCGACCTATAGCCCGGAGACAAATTACACCCCCCACAGATTGCTCAGGCAACACGCAGATTGATGGCAAGACAGGTCAGACCGTGACCGGCAGAGCCCGACTGGTACAACGAACTCCGAGTTCACGTGGTTGATGGGGCGTTGGTCAGCGGATTCCATCAGAGATCGCGGGCATGAGCCCGAACGAAATCCGGATACATGGCTGCAATCTACCTCTTGGCCATCGACCTCGCGCAGCGCTTGGCAAACCGGGGGCGTCCATACATGTACCAGGTCAGGTAGTCAGCGATGGAGCGGCGAGCATGGCTGACCGAGTCGTAGGCTTTCAGGTAGACCTCCTCGTATTTGACGCTGCGCCACAGGCGTTCGACGAACACGTTGTCGCGCCAACTGCCCTTGCCGTCCATCGACAACTTGACGCCGCGATCGAGCACGGCATCTGTGAAGTCCGTGGCAGTGAACTGACTGCCCTGGTCGGTGTTGACGATCTCCGGGTTGCCGTACTTGGCAAAGGCCTCCTCGATTGCCTCGACGGCATGACAGCTCTCCAGCGTGATCGCCACCCGGTAGGCCAGCACCCGGCGGCTGGCCCAGTCCACCACTGCCGTCAGGTACACAAAGCCCCGTGCCATCGGAATGTAGGTCGTGTCCAGCGCCCACACCTGGTTGGCCCGGTCGATCTTCCGGTCGCGCAGCAGGTACGGCCAGATCTTGTGCGCCGCGTGCTTGCGGCTCGTGTTCGGCCGGCGATACAGCGCCTCAATGCCCATGCGCTTCATCAGCGTGCCCACGTGCCGGCGACCGACCTGGATGCCTTCCCGGCGCAGCAGGCGCGCCAGCATGCGAGCCCCCGCGAAGGGATGCTCCAGATGCAGTTCGTCGATGCGGCGCATCAGCTTCAGATCTGCCTCGCTGACCGGTTGCGGCTGGTAGTACGCGCTGGACCGGGCGATGCCCACCAGCTTGACCTGCCGGCTCACCGGCAGCGCGTGCTCGCGGTCGATCATCGCTTTGCGCTCAGCAGGCCGGCCTTGCTGAGCGCGCCGGACAAAAAATCGTTCTCCAGCGCCAACTGGCCGATCTTGGCGTGCAGCGCCTTCAAATCCACCGGCGGCTCGCCCCCACTTTCCTTGCCACCGCCGAACAGGTCCGCGGCATGCTCCACCAACTGCTGCTTCCACGCTGTGATCTGGCTGGGGTGCACGTCGTACTGCTGGGCCAGCTCCGCCAGCGTCTTTTCGCCCTTGAGGGCCGCCAGGGCTACCTTCGCCTTCAACCCCGCCGAGTGGGTTCGCCTGCTTCGTTTCGTCATCTTCTGAGGTCCTTTCTGCCCGCCATTATGGCCGGCTCAGACCCCAGCTCTTCCATTTATCCGACTGTCCGAATTTCCGGCGCCACCTCTTCCGTGCATCTCAGCTGTTTGTGTACAACGATGTGGCCTTGCAAATCCACTGCGTGGACCTGCAGCACATTCTTGGCCAGATCCAGTCCAACAGTCGCTATCTTCATGATGAACTCCTATGCCGTGGATATCACGACCTCTCCACTCTGGCACAAACCTCTCGCTGCGTAGCGGGAGTCGTCCATCACATCACAACCAGCTCGGGATGCGGCGCGGCTTTTACACATTGAACCGTAGGATCGACGTGCCGTTTCAGCACCGTTGTGCATCCGAACCGTCGCATTCCCGCATGAAACGGCATTGATCCGTTTCGCGTCAGTGCACATTTTTTCGCGGTGATCGAGCGACGTTGACGCTGTAGGTCCGTACAGTCGAGGAAATTCACTACCGGTATTCAATTGTCATGGGCGGCTGCATTTCTAAGCGTGGTGGAGCGCGAGCTTCAAGCGACTATGGTTCCGATGGGTATGAGTCGGACGTTGAGGCGAAAAGAGCTAAGCCTGGATCTTCGCGATCACCATATTCAAATGAGACCTTGAATGGTCTGGTGCCATTTGCCAAACGGGTCTATCAGGAGAGCGTTCTTTGGCATGGAACCAAGCGCGAACACGTGTCATCTCTTCGCAGAAATGGCTTCGTGAACGAGCGTAAAGGGAGTGGAGCCACAGATGGCGGAAGCGCAAATTTCCTGATGAATTTCAGTAGCTCTGGTGTGACTGCTTCGGGCGAACACCACTACTTGTCATCTGATCGAGAGATGGCGAAGGAGTTTGCCATGTTTGCCGACGCTGACCAGCCGGCGGTGGTGCGAACGATCGGCGTTGGGAACAACTTTCATTTGGAGGAAGACCCCTATACTGGCGACCCTGCCAGACCCCGGGCACGGCAGAGCAAGCGCACGCCTTGCTGAGTTGTTGCAACATAACACGACAAGAGAAGTGCCTGTACAGCGCCGTCGAGGCACTGGTAAAGCGGTCGAATTTTTCACCGAATGATGCTGAAAGTAACATCGAATACGCTCGGCTGTCTCTGAACACTGTGCAGACCCACGACAAAGCCTTGAAGTTGCAGTTCGGTGCGAGCCGGTGCATGCGAGGTGACGGCTTGCTGTGATTCACCCTCAGGTTATCGAGAATCAGGACACCTTCTTGCCTGCGTGCCAAAACGACGTCCACCGATGGCATCTTGCAGCGTCGTCGCGATGCCCTCAGTATGACGCTGGCAAGATGCCAAACACTCCAATGCGATATCCCAGCTGTGCTTGTCCATCTCCGCTCTTGATCGACACCGCCAGCATGAGATGCGCTCGTCTTGTTTCCTCAAGAGTCCGGATTGTCCCCCCGTAATGGCTGTTGAGTTGGGGCTTACTCGTCCTGATTCCACTATCCCGACATAGCCGCTTGTTTCAACGGTCTACCCGCCCGATCCGATGACAACGGCCGGAGCTATTTTAACGGCCTGCGAGGTAACTACTGGAGAAGGGCATAGCTATGAGAATTGGCAGCCCGGCGAGTCCGGACGCTGGTGGCGATCAGAAGATTGACGAGGCTGCACCCGGACAGTCCCCGACTTCGCGGCCCGAACCTGCGTCCCGGAGGACAGACACGGTCCTTGACACGTTGCCGCGGCGGGAAGACCTGGCAGCGCGTCGCCAGCAGCGCAGGATGCAGCCTTATTCCGGACCTCAACGGCAAAGGGCATTCGCTTCACGGCTACAGGGGGACGAGGATACTGCCGGACATCCGTTGCGCGCTTTGCCGAGTAGCGGGAGGCCTGTGTCAGACCGAGCAGCGGACGATGCACCCCGCAGGGCCCAGTCGTCGTGGCCGCCCAGCACGCGCAACCTGCCGGACCAGCAACTGCGGTCAACCCTTGCTGCAAGCGGGATGGAGAGGTATCAGATCGCCGCGGCGGCGCCATCGCACAAGGGACCGGCCCGCGATGCGATTGAAGCGCTGGATGAAAGGCACCACTCGAGGATGCGCATCGAGCCGAGCGAACCACAGCGCCGCAGCCGGAATCTGGGGAGAGTCCTGACGTATCCTGAACACGAGTTCGGCCGGCAGCTCAGGAACCAACGGGATGCGCAGCAGCGAGTGCTTTCCGGCAACGCGAAGGATGCCGATTTCCCTGAACTTGCCATCCGGATGGCAAGGGAGAACGTGCTGGCACAGCGCAACGGCTACGGGCAGGCACTGGTCTTTCTGCGCCCAGACTATGCCGGCGACAACCTGCACTTCCTGGACTTGTATTTGCAGAAACTGCAGGTCAGGAACAAGGTCAGGAACATACCGCCTGCGCGGGCCAACGACGTTCGCGAGGCGGTTGAACTGGCGGCGCACTATCTTGTGGACACCGACTGGTGCCGGGGCGCGCCGGCTGCAAGCTACGTGCATTTCGCCAACAAGCTTAGCAAGCATGCCGACAGCGAGATCTGCCGGCTAGCGCTGCGAAGCATCGCGACCGAACTGCTGAGGCCGGGCGCGCTGCACAGGCTGAACGGACGGCAAGCCGCCATGCTGTGCAATGCGCTGTCCAAGGCGCCGGAGCGCCCGGCGTGCTGCGATGCGGTGTCCGGTCTTGTCAGGCATCTTCGATTGCGTGGTCTGATCCCGACGCTGAACGCACAGGATATGTCAAATCTGCTCAATGCCCTGAGCAAGTGGTCGGACGATGGCAGGGTCAGGGAGAACGCACTGGAGCTGGCCAGGCACGTTGCGGCAGACGCGCCGCTGCGCGAGTCGATGAATGCGCTGGGGGTGGCCATCACGGTCAACGCTCTCTCGAAGTGGCCTGACGAAGCCGATGCGCGTCAGGCGGCGCTGCGGCTGGCCGAACGCGTGACATCGGACGCAAAGCTGCGCCAGCGGATGGACGGGCAGCATGTTGCCAACGCGCTCAATGCATTCTCAAAGTGGCCGGCGTCGCATCGGGCCAGCGAGGCGGTACGGTGCCTGGCCCGGCGCCTCACATCGGAACCCCAGCTGTGCCAGTCGATGGAGGCGCGGGAGGTGACCACCGCGCTCAATGCGCTCTCGAAGTGGCCGGACCAGGCCAAGGCCCGCGACGCCGCGCTGCGGCTGGCCGAGCGCGTTAGTTCGGAACCCCAGCTGTGCCAGTCGATGGATGCGTGGGAGGTGGCCAACGCGCTCAATGCGCTCTCGAAGTGGCCGGACCAGGCCAAGGCCCGCGACGCCGCGCTGCGGCTGGCCGAGCGCGTTAGCTCGGAACCCCAGCTGTGCCAGTCGATGGAGGCGAAACATGTGTCCAATGCCCTGAACGCGCTCTCGAAGTGGTCGGACAAGGAAGAGGCTCGTAAGGCGGCGCTGCGGCTGGCCGGGCGCGTTAGCTCGGAACCCCAGCTGTGCCAGTCGATGGAGGCGAAACATGTGTCCAATGCCCTGAACGCACTCTCGAAGTGGCCGGTCGAAGACGAGGCCCGCGACGCCGCGCTGCGGCTGGCCGGGCGCGTTAGCTCGGAACCCCAGCTGTGCCAGTCGATGGAGGCGAAACATGTGTCCAATGCCCTGAACGCGCTCTCGAAGTGGTCGGACAAGGAAGAGGCTCGTAAGGCGGTGCTGCGGCTGGCCGAGCGCGTTAGCTCGGAACCCCAGCTGTGCCAGTCGATGGAGGCGCGGGCCGTGGCCACCGCGCTCAATGCGCTCTCGAAGTGGCCGGAGGAAGACAAGGCCCGAGACGCCGCGCTGCGGCTGGCCGAGCGCGTTAGCTCGGAACCCCAGCTGTGCCAGTCGATGGACGCGCAGGCAGTGGCCAACGCCCTGAACGCGTTTTCGAAGTGGCCGGACGCGGACGAGGCAAGCGCCGCGGCGCTGGCGCTTGCCGATCGTCTGACCTCGGAGGCTGAGGGCAATGCGCGGCTGCGCGAGTCGATGGATGCGCGGGAGGTGACCAACGCGCTCAATGCGCTTTCGAAGTGGCCGGACAAGGAAGAGGCTCGTAAGGCGGCGCTGCGGCTGGCCGAGCGCGTTAGCTCGGAACCCCAGCTGTGCCAGTCGATGGACGCGCAGGCCGTGGCCAACGCCCTGAACGCTTTTTCGAAGTGGCCGGACTCGGACGAGGCAAGCGCCGCGGCGCTGGCGCTTGCCGATCGTCTGACCTCGGAGGCTGAGGGCAATGCGCGGCTGCGCCAGTCGATGGATGCGCGGGAGGTGGCCACCGCGCTCAATGCGCTTTCGAAGTGGCCGGACAAGGAAGAGGCTCGTAAGGCGGCGCTGCGGCTGGCCGAGCGCGTTAGCTCGGAACCCCAGCTGTGCCAGTCGATGGAGGCGAAACATGTGGCCAACGCCCTGAACGCGCTTTCGAAGTGGCCGGACGCGGACGAGGCAAGCGCCGCGGCGCTGGCGCTTGCCGATCGTCTGATCTCGGAGGCTGAGGGCGATGCGCGGCTGCGCCAGTCGATGGGCGCGCAGGAGGTGGCCAGCACCCTCCACGCACTGTCCCGATGGCCGCAAGAAAGCGGCCTGCATGAAGCGGCGTGGTGTCTGGCGGCACGCCTGGGCTCGGCTCCGCTCGAGTGGAGCACGTTCGAATTCGGCCAGACCGGCCAGATTGCCAACGCGCTGGCGCGGCTCGGCCGGGACGAAGACGGGAACGCCGTTCTCGCACGCGATGTACTGATGGGGGTAGCGGTGCACCTGGAGCTGTACCCGGAACGCTTCGACAGCGCCGAGGGCCGCCACGTGGGTATGCTGCTCAAGGCTTTCGCCCAGCTGCGGATGCACGACGCGCTGCGGCTGCTCGCAACGCCGGCGCTGGAGCGTGTCATGACGCTGTGTCAAGAAGGACGGCTGCGCGAAGAACCGCTGGAGAGTGTGGGCACCCTGTGCATGGGGCTGCTGCCGCTGGCGCGCAGCCCGCAGTTGCAGCGCCACCGGGTGCGCGCCCTGCAGACGTTCGACGCGCTGAAGCCAGTCGTAGAACACAAGATCGACGCGTATCTGCGCCAAGCCCCGGGCGGGGCAGGCGCTCGTGCCGGGCTGCGCCTGAAGGAGGGTGACGAAGCATGCGGCACGCGCTGTCCGGCCCTGTCACTGTATCAGGTGCTCAAGGCATACAGCGTGGTGGCCCACCAGTGGAAGCCGCGCTACATCAGCGGCGAACGCGAGTCGGTGAAGACGCACCAGGAGACTCTGAAGCAGTGGGTGCGACAGACGCTGGACAGGACGCGCCCGCTCATCGAGACGGATCTGCAGGAAAAGAGCTGGAACTTGATTGCGCAGATCGAGGCGGATGATGCGATCCTGGACGCGCTGGATCTGCGGCTGGCCAGCGCGGCGCATCTGGAGGCCCTCACGACGCGTTACCCTCCTCGCCGGTTCGATCTGGCAGCGCGCCACGAGAGCCTGCGCACAGTGGTGGGAAACGTCGTACCACCCGAACCGAGTGGGGCGACACCACGCATGTCACGGTCGACTTGCGGGGACGGGAGCTGGAGCCCGCCGCGTCGTCCGACGGGGCGGAGCCTGCGTATTCGTTTTATTCACGCCTGACCGGTCAGCCGCTGGTCGAGGTGCGGCTGCCTGGGGAGTTAAGCGCCTTCATGCTCGCGCGCACGTTCCAGTACAAAGACGAGCCTTGGCGCTTCGACATGTTTGGCGGCAGCCGCCTGACACGGGGGCGGCGGAAGTCAGCCCGGGACATCGCCGCCGGCCGCAGCGCGTCTGCTTCGGTGCTGCCGGCAGTGCGGTATGCCGACAGTGCCCCAGGCAGCGCCTTCATGGAACTGGCGCAGAAGCTGGCGCCGCAGCGCGAGGACTGGTCGCGCATGCAACGCGCGCTCATGGAGATGGTGCCACCTGACCATGTGGTGGAGGGCACGTTGCGGCTGGGCTGGTTTGAGGACGTGGCCGGGCCGCAGCACCCCTTCAGGCTTCAAGGGCCACACCACGAGCGCATCGCGCTCTGTCCAAATGACGGCTGCGGGTTTCTGAGATGGGACGTGGCGATGCGCATTCCGGTGGTGCGCGAACATATCGAGGCATGGGAGGCAGTCAGGGAGGCACGGGGCGACGAGGCACAGCAAAAGCTGGTGGATGGGCAGCAGCCGGGATTTAACACGCTGCCACCGCAGGCCCTGATGCATTTCCCGCGGGATGAGGCGGCGCTTGACGAAGCGCGCGAGGTGATGCAGCGCAGGCTGAACGGGGTGGACCGGCACGCATCGCAGGCGGTGGACTGCCTGACGCTGTACCAACTGGCCGTCAGCGGCGGCTACCAGGGGCGGCGCATCCGCGCGGTCCCCTCGGCTGACGACAGGCTGTATCTGCCGACGATTCCGCTGCCGGGCTTTGCGCAGTTGCAGGGCGATGTGCTGGTGGGCAAACCGCCGTACGATAAGGAGAACCTGTTGCCCATTGCGGCCGCGCAGGTCGTTACGCCCGATCAGGAGGACGTGACGGCCCAGTTTCTGGACCAGTGCTTCGCCATCCAGTACAGCTATACGGGATTCGATGAGGATTCGGGCACGGGCGCCGACATGCTGCACAGCAAGGGCATGCTGATCATCCCGCCGCCGGGCTACTGGTCGCCGGATCCGGACCACCAGGGGCTGCATCTGGCCTGTTCGCGGGAGGACCTGAAGACGCTGTCGCGCTGGAAGAGCCGGCGCGAGCGCGACACGCTGCCGCAGCAGATGTTCAGCACGGGCAGCCTGCGGGTCAAGGACGTGCTGCTGCCTGGGCGGCTTGGGGCAATCCCGATTGCGGAGCTGCGCAAGCGGAGCATGGACACGGACGGGGACGATGCGTTCGTCTATGCGGGCTATCCGGCTCTCGTGGGCCACATCGGTCGCGTCATGCAGTCGCGCCAGGCGCGACGGGGCGAGGAGCGCTCGTTCAAGCCGCCCAAGACTGCGCATCCGGCCATCGATGAACGGGGCCGCTACCAGGCGGGACGGGCGCGCGAAATTATGGCCGAGCAGCGGGGGGGCGCGTTGCTGGGTAAAGCCGCCACGCTCGCCATGCGCTTTCTCGCGCAGCCAGATGAGCTGCGCGAGGCCATGGCGCGAAACATGATGTTCGGCACCTACGACGGCGTGGCGCGTGATTTGCGCAACGGACTGCGCAGGCGGCTGCAGGGGGACAAGGATGCACCAGCGCTGCAGCAGTTGCAGGTGCAGGCGCATGAGGCGATTGACCGAGCCCATGAGCCGCAAGCGTGCGAGGCGGCGAAACTGCTGTATGAGCTGTGTATGCAGCTGGGCAGGGACAGCGTCCAGGCACCGCAGCTTCCGTCCGCGCTGGCGCAGGGGTTCCCCGCACTTGCGAGCGCCTATGAGCAGGCAGACGACACGGCCGGGCGTGTGCACGCGGTGCTGGACAACTACCCGGTGTGCCGTCTGTCGCGTACGGCGTTCCCCGAGGGGCAGCCGGGGCTGGTGCCGGGCGAGCCGGAGCTGTCCATGCGCAACCTGTTTACGATAGCCATAAAGGTGGGCACCGACGCGCTGAAGTCGGACACGGGCACCGATCTCTTTACAAGCGTGATCGAGAGTTGCGAAATGGCTGAACGCCGGTATCCCGACCGTCTGCGTCGGGTACCGTACAGCAAGCCGACGTTGGCGGAAATACGGCACGGGCGCTTCGATCCACAGTGGGCAGACGCTGCGCTGCGGCAGATGCCAACGATGGCAGCGGGTGTCATGCAGGACGCCGTCCGGGCGCTGCAGCAGGCGGAGCTGCTCAGCGTACCGGCTACGCCGGCCGAACGGGCGCAGGAGGTTTCCCGGGAGGCGCTTGAGCAAGAGGCGCTGGCGCTCAATGAACGGGCCCGTTTGGCCGAGCCGGGGATCACGATGAGGCTGCAGGACATCGTGAACGGGTGCAGTGAGCCCGGACACGCGCGGGCGGGTCTGGCGGGCGAACAGAAGAACAGGCTGAAGTCGCCGCGCTCGCTGCAGGACAAGCTGGCCCGGCTGATTGGTGGAGTGCCGCCCCGGACCCTGGCCCAGGCCAGCGCGCTGGTCAACGATGCGCTGCGCTACAGTGTGGTGCTGCCCGCGGATACGTTTATGGGGGACTATCGCCAGATCATGGCGCAGCTCGCGAAGGCGCATACTCTGATCCGGCGCACGAATCACTTCCTGCGGGGCCGCAGCCCTTTCCAGGCGGTGAGCGTCACGCTGAAGGAGCCAAACGGCATCGCATGGGAAATCCAGTTTCATACAGAGCAAACGTTCAAATGCAAGGAGAAGTACCACGACCTGTACAAGGAGGCGCAACGACGTGGATTCGATGGCGCCTCCGGCGACGAGATCTGGAAGTTGCTCGGGCCAGCGCGCGAGGCCTTCCGTGCATTACCCGTTCCTGCGGGGGTGGAAGATATCGTGGACTGGGAGCCGGAAACGGTATTGAAGGTGCAGCCGCGGCCCCAGGCGTCAGCCACGCCGCGCGTGCCTGCCCCCTTGCGCAACTGGCCCAGCAGATCAGAAGCCAGGCTGAACGTCTCGAGGGTGCGGTCTGGCCTGTGCTGCAGCAGGCGCTGGAGCACCACGGCGCGAAGTTGCGCGCGGACATGGACGGTGGCGGCTGGCGCAGGTTTATCTTTAAGAAGAAGAAAAGCATTGAAGAGAAGCTTGCCCGGATACAGCGCGAGCAGGGCCTGCAAACACCGCAGGAGGCCGCCAGGCGGGTACGCGATGGTCTGCGCTATGAGGTGATCCTCGGTGCAGAGAGATTTGCCATGGACGCCCGGAGGATCCTGACCAGTCTGCAAAGGGCCGGCATGACGGTCATGCGCGTGAACAACAGCTTTACCCGGGAGGGCACCGGCTATGCTGGCCTGAATGTGAACGTGCGCACCCGCGTTGAGGGCGAAGACGCCGACTGGGAAATCCAGTTCCACACCCGTGATAGCCTGAAGGCCAAGGAGAAGAGTCACCGGACCTACGAAAGGCTGCGCCAACTGTCGCCTGATGCGGTGCCGCGCGGGACGCTGGAGCAGGACCTGCGCGACGCGGCAGCCCGCGTGGCGCCCCCGCAGGGCATCGAGATGATCCTGTCCTTCGATCTCTATGCGGAACCATCCATTGCCGACGAGAGGCCTGGCGGCCCGATGAACCAGCCGTATCGCGGCGCAGCCGCGGATCAAGCACGCAGCTCCGACCTGGACACCGGGCAACCCTACGGGCCGCACGGTGCCACGCGGAGCGCGCCTGCCGTGACACACCCGGCCCCCGATCCTGGCCATGCTGTTCGCAGCAACTGGGCCCCCCCCCCCCGCGCGCACCGGACGTGCTGAGCGGCCTGCACGACCCCCCCTGGCGGGTGCCTCGCCGGCTCAGGTGCCCGTTCCCCCATCCTTGGGCGAATTCAATTCGGGGCCCCTGCTCATCAGTCTTGAACAGTTTCTGGCGCAATCAAACGCTGAGATGGGGATGGCCAGCGGGCTGCAGAATAATTGCCTGCTAGACACAGCTCTTCAGCTCAGCCGCAACCTAAGGCGAGAGCCTGCGATGGCAACGGAGCAGACGAGCGAACTCCAGGCACAGGCGCAGTGGTTGCGGGGCGAGCTATTTCGTGGGGGCCTGGCCGATAGGGATGGCGACATCGACATGTACGAGGCCGGGTGGGGGCTCGCGCGCAGCCTTGGCATACGCATCCAGGCCATTGCGGTCAATGCGAGCGGGCAGCTCACAGTGCATCCGGTCGTTGGTCAGCAAGGCCGACTTGTGCATATCCTTCATACACCCGGCCACTTTCAGCCATTGTGGCCGCGCCGCTAGGTTGCGGCGGCTGAACAAGATTCTTCGGTCGAAATGCTCCCGTAATCCTTCCAGTTATGATGTTCGCGAATCCTATTCGCTGGCGGTAAAGAGATACTCAACTTTAGACACTCGAATGCCCTCCGCGACCGCGCGTAGCAGAGCGATCGTGGAGTGTAAGCGCTCAATTGACGACGTCTGGTATTGAAGGCTGAACCATGCTTATCCGGTTAGCTCCCAAACCTACTAGATGTAGTGGGTAGCGATTTTTTGGCATAGAGCTCGGCATAGGTCGGCGCGGTGACGTCACCAGCGATGCCGAGCAGGGAGCGAAATGCATTGAAGGGATAGAAACGACGGTTGAAGCGGAAGGTAAATTCGTTGAGATAGGCTTGCAGGTGCTGCGGGCTGACACCGTGATGAATTCCGCGCAGCCAGGTCTTGAGATTGGAGAACACAAGGTAAATGATCGGCAGGAAGGATTCGGTCACTTGCATCTCACCGCGCTGCGCGATGGCGATATGGCCATAGCCGCGCTCGCCCAGCTTGGCATAACCGTTCCAGTCGTCGGTGATGATGGTTGCGCCGGGTGCAACGGTACGCTCGATGAATCCGCCCAGCGACCGGGCACTTCGGTCAGGAACCAGAGCGAGCCGAACTCGTCCGGCATACCGTCCGCTCTTGCGTTTGTTGCGGCTGCCGGCAAGTTTGCGTTGCCGAACCTCGACAGCGCCGGCCACAAGAACCATGTCGTGGCCCCTGCCTTTGCCGCGAGTACGCCCACCGACGTAGGTCTTATCGGCCTCGACGTGTTCCTCAGGCTTGCCACCGATCCGATCCTGGTCGGGGCGCACCATGCCGGCGCGCAACTTGTGGAGTATCTGGAAGGCGGTCTCGTAACGCGACAGGTCGAGTTGGCGCTGGAACTGAACGGCCGACATGCCAGGTGTCTGACTGGCGACCAGTTACGCCGCCCAGAACCAAACCGACAGCGGTGTGTGCGTGCGCTCCATGACGGTGCCAGCAGTGAGGCTCGTGTCGCGTGTGCAATGGCGACAACGGAAAACGCCGGGGCGATTGGCAAAGCGGGCGTGGTTCAAAACACGCGATTTTTGCGTTACAGGGACGAGCTTAAGCAGCCTGCGTGAAACGCAGGAATGTTAAGGATTCCGATGCATAATAGAGGCTGGTGACAACCCGGCCGATGTCAGATGCGCTGAGGCTGGAGGCGGCCGAGTCCGAGCAGCGTAAGCCAGTGATCGTGAGGCTTGCCGCTCATCAATTCCCTCGGGCTCTTTCCAGTGCGCTCAGGGCATCGGCTACGGGCAAAGCGGCGATGATTGAAGACGAACTGCAGCAGACCAAGCCAGACCCGCCCGCCCTTCAGATGACGCCGGTTAGTCAGGCATACGCGCAGTCGCGAGTTGAGATTTTCGACCAGCGAGCTGCTGCGTGGTGTGCTGCGCAGCGCCGCGGATACGGCGGCGTAGACGTCGTGAAACGGGCGACCGATGCGGCTAAGCAGGCGATTCCATCCTTTCCAGAACGCGCTCGACGTTTCGGACTTGCGATGGAGGATGAAGACCTCGCGCACGAGATCGCGCGCCACGTTGTGCGTTTGCGCAATGGCGTCGAGTTTTTCGTCGAGCAGGCCCGCGAAAGCGAGCAGCCCGTCGCGCTGGTTCTGCAGTGCACGCCGGTATGCGCCCGTGCGTGAGAGGTCCTGGGCCTCACGTTGCCGCAGTTCGGCAACCACGAAATCGAACAGCAGTTGACGCGTCGCGAGGTCCGGCCCTGCCAGTGACAGGATGTCACGTTCGAGCCACTGAACCAGGGTGCGCAGATCGGCGGCCAGCTCGTGCGCATGGGCTTCATTGCGACGAAGCGTTTCCGGCGTGGCAGCGAGGAGGCTATCGTCGCAACGTCGACGGGGATTGGCCAGACGCGCTTCGAGCTGCTCGCGTTCGGTGCGCGCACCGCCGGCGACACGATGCCAGAGCGTCGCCAGTGATTTGCCCTGCTCAATGATGTGGAAGACGTCGCCGTGACACGGCGTATCGGGCCAGGCAATTTTTTGCCCGGCACGCAGCCCGGTTCCCGCATCGGCGATCGTGTGCTCAGGATCGAGTCCCCGTGATTGCAGGTCCAGCAGATGGATGGCCCAGGTGTCGCCGTCGCGATGAGCTTCGGTGGCGAGCAGATAGCAATAGGTCGAGGCAACATCGATACCGGCGAGCACGGGTTGGGAACCCTGAAAGAGTTCGTCGTGCAGGCCGACCCGGATGGCTGAGAGGTCCACGCCGGCGTTAATGGCCATGGCCTGCTGCGCAGCCTGCTGGAGAACGGTGTGAATCGTGCCCAGGCTGGTCGATACGCCGAGCAGGTCGTGCATGAGCTCAAGGGTAGCGCGAAACGAAACGTGACCCACCATCGTGAACGCCACGATGACCTGATCGAGCCATTGGCGGGTGACCGGCAGCATGAAAAGCACCTGATCTGCGTCGGCTGCCCGCGTGGTATCAAAGGCTTCATCGAGCGCTGCACTGGCCGTGCCGATCTGTCGGTAGACCGTCGGGCGGCTCACGCCGTTACGCTCAGCCAGCACACTGATTGGTTCGGTGCGCGCGAGGGCCTGAAGTGCGATCGCTTTGCGTTTGTCGGCGCTCAGTCTGCCCACGCCAGATCGGGTGTTTTGAGTCATGGATGCCGCAGATGAAAAAGGGGCACCATTATCGCCTGGCGCTCCAGGTGCCTCCTCATGTGTAACGCGCCTTTGAACCTCGCCTCCTCATGTCGGATGTAGCGGGCCATTAGCAGGTAGAGCGACTTCATGTGTTCGACCGTACGGAATGCCTGCCGGGCTCGGCCTTCCTGCGACCTGCCGCCAACAAGGGCAACGACAAAGGCTAGGGCTAGCTTCGTCTAATGAACCGGATCCTCCATACCGACGAGCCGAGCAGAAAGGGCTGCGATCCCGGCGGCAGGATCGACGCCGACCCAGGCGGCAAACCAGATCGGAGAAAAGGTGAGATTGCGGGTGGCGTTCGCCTTCCGCGAAACAATCTTGGCAACGGTCTTGTCATCAATCGATGATCGATTGATGATCGCCAGGATAAAGCCGAGGTTGCGTGCATTGACCCGTTTTTCGCGTAGCTCAGATAAGAGCTCCGGAGCAATCTGGTCCCATATCCAGTCGCCGTGCCAGGCTACGTCATAGAGCACGTAGTGGCTCTCTCCCTCCGCCGTCTCAGTAGTGAGCTCGAATTTGATCTCGTTCAGCAGGACTTCGCGGACTTGCGATGGGAACGAATTGTACAGTTGGGGGAGCCAAACAGGAAATCCGTTGAGCTCGTGCACGGCGTATCGCGTTGCGATCTCCGCTTCAGCCGGAAGGAGTAAAGATGGCCACGCGACAATCTCCCGCGCTTCGATGGACAGCCCCGTAAGACCGAAGATCGTCGAGAACGGCGTGGTGTTCGCGACGGCACCCTCGGAGCGGAGCAGAGGTCTGTTCTGTCGCCAGTATCCGACGGCGCCGTCCCGGAAAGCGAGTGCGACCTCCGGGCCGAATTCTTCGATAAGAGAGCGCCAGTTGCCCTCTGTCCACCAGTTGTGCTGACTTTCGACGGCATTCATCTGATCATAGAGGTAGTGCTGGTCTTTGGAGATCTCGCCGGGTTCTCCGAAATCGCGGATCCTATCCACTCGGCCCGCTAGAATCTGCTTCGCCTTCTCCTTGGCCGCCGCCGCCATCTTCGCCTCTTTCTCGGATCGGCGCTTCCAGGCCGCCTCCTGGCGTCTGAACTTGCTATGGTCCCACTTGGGGGGCTTGACCAACCTGTCTAACTCAGCAGCTACCTCAGGATTGGTCGACGAGGCCTCCTTGAGCGCGTCTCGCCACTGCCTCGGATGATCGTTCTGATTGTAGAGCGTGAAGGCGAGTGTCAACGCGACGAGTTTGTCGTCTAGGAGCGGCCGAGCTACGATCTGGTCGCTTATGTAGTCGAAGTCTGAGCCGTCGAAGGCCCAATAGGCGCCGAAGATCGGGGCTTGCCAGTAGTCGGTCAGCCGCTCGCCGCCATTGCGCTTCCGTCGCGCGCGCTCTTCGGCGATGCTATACCAGAACAATGCCCGGTTGAGCGCTGGCCATCCGCGGACCAGTTTTGACAGTGCTTTGCGCCCACCCTCGTATTCTCCGCGCCCGTAGGCCTCAGCGATCGGTAGCATTCGCAGGATCGAAAGCGCTGCCTTCTTCAGCGTAGCAGGATCGCGGCGTTCTATCTGCAGCGTCACGGCTTGGCCCGCGGCCTGGCAGAGCCAAATGTCTCTCTTGGAAATCTCGCAGTGCCGCTGCTCGACGACTGGTCTGCGTCTCAGCAGCTTGGCAAGCCCAGCGAGAAGTGTGGGAACGAGCATCGACGGAAGCGCGGTCACGTAGTTCGCGAGCGAATCCGAGAGCGAATCGGTCTTGTACCGCTTTTTGGGTGCTGCGAGCGCAAGGGCCGTAAGCAACCAGTCCACGTCGGCCTGCGTCTGCCCGAGGCCATTAACCAGCTCACCAAGCCAGCTTCTACGGAACGGCGGCGCTTCAGCAAGGAACGCCTCGCAAACCTCGGAGCAGTCCTGCCGCGATCCGACTTCGATCATTGCCCAGATGGCAGCTATCCTCGTATACTTCGCCCGCGAGTTTAGGGCGAACTGCTTGGCCTTGTCCGCGAGTGTAACGATCCCCCCTTGCTGGACCATGCGGAGAAGGAACCAGACGATGTCCTCGTCGTTGCTGTGCCTTTCTAGGAGTTCCCGGATGACCTCCGCAAGATCCGGGTTAGTGAAACGCTGCACTGCCGAATACTCGGTGGCACTTCGACCGTGCGCTGGTTGGGTGAGCTGCTCGCAAGTTTCGCGCAGAATTTGGGCGCGTGTGTCCACCGGCAGTTGCGCGGGATCGCCGCCCTCAAACAAGACCTCGGGCGCGAGCCGTATTACGCGCTCAAGGATCCGCCTGTCGAGCAGGGCTAGCCAGGGAAGAAGTGGGCGCATCGTTGGAATCACGACCTCGATACCGTATTGACGCCGGAAGAAGAGGTTTTCGATTTTCGCCCGCGACCCTTCGTCGACAAGCATGACGTTGAGCCATTCTGCTGTGAGAAATTCACGGACGGAACGGTGATGGAAACGCACGGTGCCGTAGATGCCCTCGTCAAATATTGGCCGCGTCAGGAGGGTCCGGCAATCAACGTCGTTCCAGTCGGTCAAGACTTCTTTGACAGGGAGGCCGCGCTCGTTCTGCTGACCGTCGGGCACACGGATAGCCGACTCCTTCGCAAGCGTCGCCGCCGCCGCGACAAGGCGTGCCCCCTCTCAAATGCGGTCCTTGGAGATTGGATGGGCGTCCGCGCGGTCCTGATCCCACTCCTCCAACCGCTTGTCGATGCTCGCCCGCATCAACTCGAGCCTCGAGCCGATCTTTCCGTTGGCGATCCAGAACTCGACGGTCTCGGCTAGGTCCAGCGGACGGGCCGTGAACGACCATGCATCGGCGCGATCCACCGCTTTCTTGAAGGCTTTGATGTCGGTGATGCCCTTAGCGCTGGCAAAGCGATCAACCTGTTCGCCAGCAAGATCGTCGAGCGCGACAATGCGGAAGGGTGATTTTTGACGCTTCGGCGCAGGGACGTCCTTGGTAGTCACGACTTCGGTGCCCCCCTGGTCCCGGTCGGGCTCGGTCGTCGGCGGCGTCCACGGAAGTGCCGCCTCGCAAATCAGAAGATCCGTCCTCGGCCTCCATGCGTCTGTGCGCCCGCTGATGATGACGTGGGCACGCTGAAGGACGCGACCGAGCTTACGTCCGATCTTACGTATGGCGCGTTCGAAGTCCTTTGGGTCTTTCAGCCGCGCTTCGTCGACGGAGTCCAACAGAATCCAGCCGTCCTCTCCAGAATTCACCCACTCCTCAAACTCCTCGAGCGTTCCTTCCTCGAAAGCGTCGTCGAAGTCTTGAGTGAGGTGTTCGATGCGCAGAAAGAATGCTTGCTTTGCACTGTGCCGTAAGTCGCGGCAGACATGTCGGAGCTCTTCGGTCTTTCCCGACCCTGCCTCGGAAAGGAGGACGACGCGTGGCTCTTCAAGCAGATCGGACCAGTGCGTAGGCTTGTCGCGGAGCGTCAGCCGGAACAGCTCGGACTCCTTGCCCTCCTCTTCGCTTAGTGCGAGATCGTGAAACGTCCGGTGAAGCTGGATAAACTCATCGAGATCGTTCGACATCTAATTTCCCTTGGCATCGTTACTGCCGAAAGACGGTGCATTAGTTTGCTCATCGTTAATTCTGGATTATGACGTGAACAAGATTTCACGGGATCATTACATAAGATGCGTCCGTGTATCCGCTGGGACCTTCAACGGATCGATACATCGATGCGAGAAGCGTTAAATTCCCGCCCGCAGACCGACGGGATCTGGCTGTTCGCGTATGGTTCGCTCATCTGGAATCCACTCCTCGATTTCACCCAGGAGCACGTATCCGAGCTGCTTGGTCGGCATCGAAGCTTCTGTCTGCACATGGTCTCCGGTCGAGGCCGTTCGGAGCGCCCGGAGCTGATGCTCTCTCTCGTCCCCGGCGGGTCGACGCATGGGGTGCCCATGGATGTGGTGAGCCTGACGACCGGCGCAGCATCCGTGGCTGCGGGAGGCGGCCACACCTGTGGCGCCACAACTGGAGGAGGAGTGCAGTGCTGAGGGCCTTAACAACAACGGCCAGCTCGGGAACATCAGCACTGCGAACAGCCTGGTGCCGGTGGATGTGGTTAGACTCATTTGATTACACACATCTCAGTCGTCAAGTTCACGGGCATACCGGAGACCGGCGGCGAAATCCACCACTCGCTGCAGGCCTTGCCAGATGGTCTTGACTCCGGGTTCGCCGTCGCCTTTGCGCGCCAGGAAGCCGCCGAGCATAGCGACCAAGCGCACGACCTCATTCAGACGCGGTGACGTCTTCGGCGGCTTCTTCTTGTTGAGAATGAATGCCGCGCGCCATTCATCGCGCTCGAACAACAGCCCTGCATCCAGGTCCGGGCAAGTTCGGCCCAGTCGCATCAACCGAGCGATGCGCCATGCCACCACCATGAACAGCGCCAAGGCACGCTCAAGCCGTGCCATCGATGCGAGTTGCAATGCCTCGACCCGACAGCCGTTCTTGAGCACATGAAAGAACAATTCCACCTCCCAACGCGCGCGGTACCAGTCAATAAGCTGCGCCGCTGCGTCAAGGTCGTCCACCTCGCGATTACTCAGCAGTCGCCATTCAATCGGCTTGACGCCGGCCGGCGGGTCGACCTCCCGGGCGACGATACAAGTGGCACTCACCACGCCGCCTGCAGCATCAGGCAACGCAACACGTTGCGCCCACACCTGCTGCCGTACCGCGCGCGCTGGCTGAGCCTGACGGGCTGCCAGCGTAAAGTGAATCCTGCCCACTGGCTTGCCCGCAGTTACTTGGTCCCACAGCTTGCCGCCGCCAGGCAAGGTGCGATTGTGCTGCGAGCGCAGTAGCCAATCCGCCGGGTGGCCCAACTCCTTTGCCTTGACCATCAGCGCCATGATGTCCGACTCTCGGTCAGCCACATAGACGAGTCGCGTGGCAGGCAGTGCGGCCGCCTGTTCGGCGACCCGCTCATATCCTTCAGTCCAGCGGGTGCTTTCCTTGATGCCGGGGCGCACGCCATCCGCACCCTTGGGCTCGCGCGCCCACATGTAGGCGTCGAGCACGCCCAGCGGTTCGCGCGCTGGCGTTACCGCGTAAGTCGGGTGCAGATATAGCCCGCGTTGCGCCTCATACGACAGCGGTCCCAGGCCTGCGATGGCCTGGCCGTTAAAGTCCAGCTCCGTGGTGTCTTGGATGCATAGCACCACTTCGCAAGCTCGCATCCGCTCGGCTGAGCTCTGCCAATGGGGCGCCAGAATATCGCGCCAGTCCAATTCATCCTGAGCCAGGAAGCGGTACGCAGCAGCCGTTTCCGCCCAGCCGCCGCACGCACTCGGTATGCTTGCCGTCGGCTTCTCTGCGAGTCGCTCCGCTAGCAGCACCGCCCGCTTATTCAGGCGCTGGTCGCCCAAGTCAATGTCCTTGAATTCTGCCGCTGCCCAACTCGTTGCCTCTCGCTGCATGTGCCGTCCAAAATGCAAGAGTGAACGACAATCCGAAAGAGTTTACAACCCCACCCGCTATGTCATTGACCGTAAACGACTTTCTGCGGCGCACCAGCCGCCAGGAGTTGTGTGTAATGAGGTGGGTTAGACTGCCGTCCGGTGTGGTATTAAGAACATCAGGCCCACTAATGATCGCGCCAGCCACAGGAAGGAATTGCCTGACGGGTAGAATTGCCCCGATCTTAACTACGAGAGGAACGGGTATGTTCAGGGAGACCCTTTTCATGTGGGAGCATGCACGCAAGGCGGCGCTTCTGGCAGGTGACATCTCTGCAGGGCGCGCATCTCAAGAGAAGATGACACGCACCTTCCAGACTTCAGGATTGCCCAATAAGCCCGGGTACATCCCTGATCAGATTCAGCAAGCTCATTTGAGCCCTGCGATTATCCGCAAGATCGCCCTGACGAACACGACGGAGATTGAAGACCGAGTTACCGAAGCTGACTTTGAAGAACTCAAGGCGTTCGTCGGCAACCTGTTCGGCGTGGATCTCAGCAAGACGACGCTCTTGCGAGTTTCGAGTCAGTTCCTCCGGAAGTGGAATACCTCCGCGGAAGACCCCGAGGCGAAAGCCGTGAGCTGTGGCACCGATGAGCATCTGGTTCTGTTGCCAGACGGGTTCCAATCCCTCGATCTCGTCGCGCACGAACTCGGCCATGCCGCGGAGTTCACCATGCGCCGTCAGCTTGGGACAGACTGGGGTCTGGTGAATCGCGCGATCGTTTCGGAGACAACGGCCCACTACGCGCAGTTCCATCAGCTTCTCGCGCATGGCTCGCGGAATCGCCGCTCTGGCGCACTGGGCGCCTTCCTCTTCCCCTTCTTTGCGGCCCAATTTATCTTCGCGGCATCGGAGCAACCGCGCTATGACGGCGAAATGCTGGAGCACCCGCGCTTCGCACCCTTCTGGGACGCGCACTGCTACACCCGGCCTCAGCTTGAGGGCCTTCTTGGCCTCTTCTCCGGCCGTTCGATTGGAGAGATCTACATGGTGCCGGTGGAGACACGATTCAGCATCCCGCTGGCATTAAAACTGCTCGGCAGGCCCGACGACATGAAGCGGCTGATAGTGGCGAACATCGACAGACCCTTGGCGGAGATCCTCGACAGCATCGACATCGATCCTGCCGAGCTGCTGGACTTCACGGACCTGGATTCGCTGTTCGAAGGGTTCATTTCCGGCAGTCTGCACTAAGCAGATCATTAGCGACGCGCCAAGAGGCCCATCTGCTAACAATGGACGGCGCTCGCACGAGCGCTGTCGATTACGCTGTCAGAATTGCTGTGACCAATCCACGGTAGTCAGGTGGTTGCGTGAGTCCGCTCCCAGCGATGCATGAACCATCTCAGGTATCCCCGTGGCACTTCTTGAACTTCTTGCCGCTGCCGCAAGGGCACGGGTCGTTGCGGCCGGGCCGGTCGCCCTTCACCACGGCCTCCACGCGCGGGCCCAGGCTCTTCCATATCTGGCGCAGGTCGTAAACGGCCCAGATCGCCTCCCCGAAGGTTTCCACGCGCGCCTGACTGGTGCTCGGCGGCCCGTCCTCGCTGTACATGCAGACCTCGGGCTGGCCGGTGTCGTCCTCTGTCAGGGCGACGATGCCGTCGAGCGCGTCGTCCAGCCACTGGGCGGCCTCCTTGTCGCGCGGGGCGGCCCATTCCTCGGGCCAGTTCTCCACCGCGAACATGAAGCCCAGCGCCCACACCTGGCCGAACGAAGGGATTTCCCGCCCGCCAATCTCGGCGCGCTCTTCCTCGGGCAGGCTCAGGATGGCGCCGCGCATGTCCATGGCCTCGGGCTGGAAGGTGCGTTCGTCCTCCAGCGTCTCCACGGGCTGGTCGAGCTGGTGCCCCACCTCGTTCCAGCGGCGCTGCCACAGCTCCATAAAGCGGGCCTGCTGGGCCGCGTCCTGGAACGCGGGCAGCAACGGCAGCGGGCTGCCCTCGGCAACATCAAGCGCCGCGCTGTCGCCCAGCAGCATGGGCAAGTATTCGGCAGCGGGGATGCGGCGGCGCGTGCAGACAAGGGCCGTGAGAAAGCCGTCGCAGAACTCCCATTGCGGAATTTCCTCGGCGCGCTGGCGCAGGTCGTCCAGCAGATCGTCAAGCTCCTGCAGTTCGTCGGGCGTCAGTGCGGTGGGTTCAGTCATGGGGTGGGTTCTCGGGGTGCTGGGCTAGTAAATACATGGGGATGCGCTGGACGCATCGCTGCGAAGTATAGCGCCGCCACTTTGCAGACGTGGGCGGCGTACCACTTGCTAGACCGTGACGGTCCTGCCAGGGCTTGGCATCCCTTTATTAAGGGGTAATCGTTCGAAACGTGCAAATGTAACGGTGATTGCCCGGGAAGCCGCTTCCAGCAAGGCTTTCCGGTTTCGCTTCAATTGAGAAATCGCTTCTTCTGCAACCCTCTGAATCACAAGCGTTTTTGCAGCCCAACCGTATCAATCTGCACGAGAAGGACGATTACCCCTGTACGCGTTACGCGAACAAACGTTCGGGCCACAAGATGGCGACAGGCCGAGACGGGGCGACGATCAAGACCTCCCCTTCGATGCGCGAGAGTCCGAAGCCATCTGCGCATGCTAGATGGCGCATTGGCCTCAAAATCGGAGTCAGGGAGTTCACCCCCATTGCTTTGGCGCGGTCTCCTGTTCGCCCGGCGGATGGCCAGGGAGCGACTAGTACCGCTGCACTAAGGTTATGACAGTTTGGCTGGGTTGTAGGACAGGCAAGCAGTTGTGGTCAACGAGCAGTTCGATGGTGCGAGCGATACCTGCTTGGCGGCGGATCAATCCATTGCGTTCGAGATTAAGCACCATCTGATGGACGGAAGGCGCCGTAACGGCGAAGAAGCGCTGCATGTCGCGCTCGGCCGGAGAACGGCCGTTTATCAAGCTGTAGGCCCAGATGAAAGCGAGATACTGACCTTGCTTGTCGGTGAAACTCGGACAGGCTGAGCGCTCGCCAGACAATAGAAGCGATTTTTGACTCATTCGGAATCCCCGCAGTCGAAGGAGGGGTGATCGTCCTTTTGCTGTAGATTGATACGGTGACCAGTCCGGAAAGCCGCTCGCAGCAAGACTTCCGAGGTTCCTTCTACCCAAAATGTCGTACTCTTACGCAAGTCATTGACTCACAAAGAGTTTGGGGGCGCGACCCTATCCAATTGCAGCAATAGGACAATCACCCCTTGTCGCGCTTGGACGACATCAGCGCCCAACGTCAATTCGAGACTGGCCGCCTGCCACACGAAGCACGTTGCCCTCTGGCGTCATCTGCCGCGGAAGGTCATTGAATGTCGGCCTGCCCGGCCTTGCCGTGATGGCCGGCCGTAATGTGGATACCGCCGCTACCCGACGCGTCCAGCTGGTTACAGCAGGACCTACACGACTTTTCTTCGGTTTGTGGGCCGATGGCTTTGGGGGTTTCGGGGCAGCACTGCGCGCCTCCGGTGGGTTCCAGACTTCTGTGTAGCACTCGCCGGCAAACGCCGAGGTTGCCAGTACCATCGTTACCAGGCCGACCAGTAGCTTCTTGGCCAAATTCGTCTCCGCGTGGTGTTGTCGCGACCGGAGCGAGTCCCGCTTTTGGCCGCGGCGTATTTTCGCACAGCGGCCCTGGGCCCAACGCGGGGGGCACTCGAACGCGACCGTCTGTTGGTGCCCGACCGCAGACCGTCCGTTCCACCCGAGGCTGAGCCCCGGCGCGCGCGGTTGGGGCGGGCTGTGGCCAGGACACGCGCTGCAGGATGGACGCCGGCTGGCGATCCGAGCCTCCAGCCGAGCATGCGTCCGACGACGACGGCCCTCGTCGCCGTGTGCCCTGCCGCCCAGCCCGTACGAAAGATCGGCCCCACCCCGCGTCGCGGGCCATCCGACGCTCCGCACGCTGGATCCGGCGCTGTGCGCGCGCCCGGCGGATGGGGTGCACGTCCATGCGGCGGGCCCGCCAATTTCTGACGGATCGTTGCCCCGCGAACGGCAATAGACATAAGGGGGGCTATGTCAAAAACCGTAAGAGGGGAGCGCCTTTGTTGCTGCATCAGCTGCTAAAGTCGCACAAATGTAGGGAACCGGAACTGGCTGGGCTGCCGTATTTTCCGCAGAAAGCCGGTCGGTTCCGGTTCACCATACCGCTGGCGAAAGCACGAGTGGGTCAAGAAACCGGTGAGCGGCCGTCAATACGAGGCAACTCCATTCCTTGGCTGCGCTATGCGTTACACTCCAATCCGAGACCAGCGCCTCGCTATCCTTGCCCGCGACCGCGACGCCTGGCGGGCTCAAGCGGAACGACGTTTTGACGTGGAAGGTCTCATTCAGATGCGTCCCGGATGTCGCTACTTGTGATCTAAGGTTTGTGGCCGACGGGATCCGGGAGTGGTTCGATAGTTTCGAGGACGGCATTCCGGACATGGCGGATGGCGTCGCAAAGGCGATAGAAAGCCGGCACGGGCCCCGCAGCATCAACGGAGGACGTCCCGTCCGCGCCCAACTGGCCCGCACGGTGCCGGCAAGCGAAAGATAGCTGGACGGCGAGAACGTCAGTGCCTTGGAAAGTAATTGCAGGTGTCGATTCGCTACCACCTTAGAGCGACAAGCTGCTACAAATCGTCCGCTCCAATGCATCGGCAGCTTGCGAGTTCTTCAACCGACAGGCACTTGTGCCAGTCGCGATGATGATGGTCCGCAGACTTGGTCCGACGCAGGCGCAGCGGATCCGCGCAAGCGATTTATGCAGGGCAAGGCTTCATGCCGAAGGTCTTAACCCCACAGCTCTTCCAGGTTGACGTCATCGCTGCTTGGGCGATGCTCTTTGAGGAGAGGATCAATCTTCAGGATCATGGGTAGGTCAAACGCTGTGCCAGTGACAACACAGCAGCCTTTGGCAAGGGTAGGTATCAGAGCCTTGGAGGACGAGTCAAGGGTGCTGATGGTGTTGTCCAGCAGCATGAGGTCGCGCTCATTGACTAGGCGATGGATAAAGAAGTTGTGGATCTGGGAAACAATAGTTGGCGAGATGTCCGCGGGTCGCTGACTGGAGAGGGTGAGGTAGACCCCGTACTTTCTGCCTTCCTTGATGATCTCCTCAAACAGTTCCAGCCGATAGTCCTTCCAGATTTCATGCTCGCGAGTGGATTGCTCAGACAGGATATTGTGAGCTTCGTCGATGATGAGATGAAGTGTGCGAGTGGGCGGGCTCTTCAAATTTTCCGAGTCTTTGTGGTTGATGTAGAAATTCTTGGCAATTAGAAGAGGTAGGATCTTCTTGATTTCGTTCTTGCACTTCTTGAGCGAGATGACATGCAAGAGGTTCGGGGGCGGAGGAACATTCACAATCTCCAGCACATTGCGGCGTTGTTGCATAAATCGAGATTGAAAACAGGGGCTCCTCGGTGACGCTGAACTCAGGCGATACGGACGGATTGCGGGCGAGCGAGCGCGACCATGCGGTTGAGCACGCCCGCACGGATAGCCACTTCGGTGGCCTGCGACCCGATTTCGCGTGCCCACAGACTGTGTCCCGTCAGCGTCTTGAGGCGGTACATCAGGGTCTCGGCCAGCGAGCGCCGGTGATAGCCGCTGGCGGCTTTCCAATCGCGTCGACTGCTCTTCTCGATGACATCGATGGCCTCGTTACGCCAGGCTGCGCCCGGCGTACTTTCGGACCAAGGCTTCGCTCCATCGCGTGGTGGAATCGAGGGCTGTGCACCTCGCGCAGCAATCTCCGCGTGGCACGGCTTGCTGTCGTAAGCGCCATCACCTCCGATGGTATCGATCGGTGTATCAACCGGGATCTGATCGAGCAGGTCGGCCAACACTTCGCCATCGCCAACGTCCTGGTGGGTCATCAGTGCAGCACAGATTTGGCCGGTGTTCGCGTCCATGGCGAGATGGACCTTGCGCCAAGTCCGGCGCTTGGACCAACCGTGCTTGCGAACCTTCCACTCGCCTTCGCCGTAAAGCTTCAGCCCAGTGCTGTCGATCACCAGATGCAGCGGCTCGCCGCTACGCGAGGCGGGCAGCACGACGTTCAGATTCTGCGCGCGGCGGCTCAATGTCGTGTAGTTCGGCACTGGCAACGTTGGGAAAGCCAGGGTGCGCAAGCTCTGCGCGAAGCCTTGCAGCGCGCGCAGCGGCAGGTGGAACACCTGCTTGAGACTGAGCAGACCCTGGATCAGCGCATCCGTATAGACGAGCGGGTGGCCACGCTTGGGCGACTGGGCTGCACGAGCAAGCTCTCTTCGACCCACATCGTCACGTCTCCTCGGGCTATCAGCCCCTTGTTGTACTGCGCCCAGTTCTTGACGCGGTAGACCCCCTTGGGCTCGGCTTGCTGTCGGTTGTCCTTGCGCATCGTCCCGGAAAAAGTCCAAGACACTACGCCGCTTCGTCAGAAGTTAACAGAGCCAGCGCTCCAGTCGTTGTGCGTAAACGTCAGCCCATCCGACCCCGGATTTATGCAACAACGCCGGTTCGCTCAGAAGAGACGCCTTGTCCCGGATCATGGGCATGAACTTCACGCCTTCAAGGAACTTGTCGCCCACGATGTAGCCGATGGGGCGCACATCCACCTTCCGCACATACAGCGTCTGCTCGACGTCGGCATCCACCCTTCGCTCATCAAGATATTCACCCTCAACAAGGCAAACAATATCGATAAAGCCGCGCTGGATTGAAACATGCTCCCTGAGGGAAACGCCTCTGTATTTCACTCCATCGTAGAAGATGGTCTCTTGGCTGGAATCTTCAAAGATGCGAAGTGATATGCGAACTCCAGAGACGGCAATAACTTCACCGACGACGATACTCATAGGTCCTCCGCTTCCTCAGAAGGAAAATACTTTTCAGGCTTGAGAGAGAAGATGTATTTATTGAAGTTGGTAAAATCCAGTTTCTCGCCATCCGGTGGTCCAATGACAGTGACATTTCTCCAGAGCTTGAATTCTTCTTTAATCGCTGCCACTCCTTTTTGGCTGTAGCAACAAATGAAGGTCTGAAGCTGTGGATTGGACAGCGATCGTTGTACAAGCTTCAGGATATGCTCGTCTGCAAACGAAAAGCCGAAGGTGATGAGGATTGAGTTCGGCTTCTCAAGCTCGTAACTCAATAGCCTAAGCATCTGGTAGTCTTACTGTGTCACAAGAGAAGTCGTTTGTTTGGCCTCCGACAGCACGGACACATGGCGAGTCTACCAATCAAGAGAATGCTGAGTTGGTGGCGGATCGTGGTGATTGAATCAGCCACGTGTCGCTGGGCGCGCTGGGCTGCCCCGCGGGATGTAATCTGCGGAAAGCGCAGGCGTTTGGCGTGCAATGAAGTTTTTTTGGCGCCGACTAAATCGCCGGTGGTAATACGTTCAGAGACCAGGAATCCATAGGCGGCTATGCTCAGCGCGGCATGGTGGTGAAAGCCCCGCCACCCTCGGCCTTCGTAATGGCCGAGACCCAACTCCTGCTTCAAGTCCTGGTAGTCGCGCTCGATGCGCCAACGCATGTGCGCCTGGGCGACCAATTCATCCAGCGCAATATCGGCCGGGAGGGTGGATAGGAAGTACTTCAATGGGTCAGTGTCCCCAGTGGGCCACTCGATTAGCAGCCACTGCTCGGGGCGCAGACGCGCCTTGCCACTATTACCGCCTGCGTGACGCACACGTACGGCGGCAAAGCGCCCACTGAGCGTTTCGTTTGAGCCTTCGCGCCAGCTAATCGTCTGGAATGCGGTAGGCGGCAGGGAATGCGCCAGTTCCTTGACGCTTATCGGCTGTCGATTGCGAGTGCGCCGCGGCATCACCGGCGGGCGGCCGATGCCGCTATATGGCTTCGGCGGCAACGGCTCCACCCCCGGTGGCCAGACCACGACCGCCGACGTGATACCCACCACATACCGCATGCCCAGATCACTCAGACGCTGGCGAAATGCGTTGTCCACCCCGTAGCCGGCATCCGCCAACACGCAATACTTTGGCGCGCCGGCGGCCAACAGCGATTCGAGCTGTTGCAGAGCAATCTCGGTCTTCGTTGTGAACCTCACCTCGTCGGGAATTCCAGCCTTCTCACGCCGCTCAGTATCTTCCGCCCATTCCCGCGGTAGATAGAGCTGGTAGGCTACAGGCACACTCGCCTGCTCACAGGCCAGAGACACACTGACCGCAACTTGGCAGTTGTCCTGCTTACCCAGCACCCCACAATACTGACGCGCGACCCCAACCGAATGTTTGCCCTTCTTTGGGAAGCCTGTGTCGTCAATGATCCAGAAGCCACCGGTCGAGAGATCCATCTTGGGCACTACCCACTGACTGACCCGGCGCAGCATCTCCTCATCGGACCAGTCGGCCTTGGCGACAAAGTGGTGCAGTGCCTGGTGCCGGGCGCTAGCGTGCAGCGGATCGACTCCAGCTGCCATCGGCTCCACACTCTTACGCGATAGCGGCAGCATCAGACCTGTGCAGTAGCCCTTGAGCCCAGCATGGCGGTCCGCATGCCCCAGTCCCGCCGCTAAATGTTCCATGTATTGCTCAAATCGCTCGCTCGCGCTCATCGCTCTTCATGAACTGTGCCAAGAAGTTTATAGTATGGCACATTTATGACACAGTAAGAGTAGTAGTGCTCTTCAAAAACTGTCTCGTGAAACTTCCACTTGGTCGGGTTCACGATGGGGAGCTTGTTGTACTCAGCCCAGAATCTTTCAATTTGTTGTCGAGTGAACGATACAACGGGGATGTTGGCAGTCGTGCCGCCTTTAGTACCCAGAAAGGTTGAGAATTTTTTTATCTTACCAATGGTCCTGGGATTAAGGGAAAGGCTGATTTAATCGACGAGAGTGTCGACGTTGAGCAGCTGTGAAGCGTTGATAGACTAAGGACGACCAGCGAGCTACGCCGATGCAACAAATCAGTTTTGCTAGTGCCGAGTATCTGGGAAAGAAGCGCGTTACGCGGCGCGAGAAATTTCTGGGTGAGATGGAGCAGGTGGTGCCCTGGGCTCGATTGCTGGAGGCACTGGAGCCGTACTACCCCAAGGGCAAACGAGGGCGCCCGCCCATTGGCCTGGAACGCATGCTGCGGCTGTACTTTGTGCAGCAGTGGTATGGCTTGTCCGACGAGGCCCTTGAAGATGCCGTCAGCGACAGCGCGGCCATCCGCAATTTTGTCGGTGTTGACTTGGGACATGAGGAAGCGCCGGACGCCACCACGGTGCTCAAGTTTCGCCGCCTGCTCGAGAAGCACAAGCTTACCGCCGTGCTGTTTGAGCAGATCAACGCCCACCTGCGCGAGCGAGGCCTGATGATGCGCGAGGGCACGATGGTGGACGCCACCATCATCAATGCGCCGACTTCGACAAAGAACCGAGACAAGGCGCGTGACCCTGAAATGCATCAAACGAAGAAGCGCAATCAGTGGTACCACGGCATGAAGGCGCATGTGGGTGCCGATGCTGAATCGGGCTTGGTGCACAGCACTCACTACACCGCGGCCAACGAGTCTGACGTGGCGCACACCCATGAGGTGCTGCACGGGCAAGAGGATGACGTCATTCTTGATGCGGGCTACACCGGCGTGCACAGGCGCGACGAGATCTTGAAGGCGCAAGCAGAGGGCGCCATCAAGGCGGATGTTCGGTGGTCGGTGGCTATGAAGCGCTCCAGGCTCAAGGGCATGACCGAAGGGCCGCTGAAGCAATTGACGCAGGCCTTGGAGAAGGTCAAGGCGCAAATTCGTGCCCGGGTTGAACATCCGTTTCATGTGGTGAAGAATCTGTTCAAGCACAAGAAGGCTCGCTACAGGGGATTGGCCAAAAACGGTGCGCAGTGCGACACCTTGTTTGCGCTGGCCAATCTGGTGATTGCAAAGAAAGCGTTGCTGCAATCAATGGACAATTCCGTCTGCAAGGCGGCATAAGGCGTGAAACCCGGGGCAAAAGCCCCAAAAAATGAAAATTTCCAACTGGCAAGCCGTCAAATCTGCTGTTGGTTGACAAAAAAATCGGCATCACACTGGCAACGCTGCGCGCTGACGCTTTGTTCAGCGATTCCCTAGCCGAGTGCGGGCGACAGGCTAAGATAAAAGGATTCGATACCTACCTGACCAAAACGGGTAGTTTGGGCAAAAATGGGCGCGTCATTTTCAGCAAGCTTCCGCCAGAACAGAAGCACGAGATAGAAAAAGCTATCCATCTTCGCATGGAAAAAAATCTAGATTCTGTCTCGCCTTTAGAGAGTTTTTTCTTAGCACTCGACCCCTACTCCAGAGGGGCTTCCTTATCCGATTGCGCAAAAATATCTGGCGTTAAAAATATGAGCATTTATTTCACTAAAGACGGCTATTTGGCGCCGATTGGGCTATCGCTGTATCAAAAACTCTCGGAAGAGCAACAACGTGAAGTTGATGCGTCGCTTGCGGCGCGGCGCGAGACGGTTTGCACTCCATTTCTTGATAGATTTATGGCGGCCGTTGATCTCTACTCTCATGGAGTAAGCCTGAAAGAATGTGAACAACGTTCCGGACTTAAAAACATCAGCAACTACTTTTCTTCAAAAGGGAAACTTATGGTGCAGGGTGAGTTTGCCTACCGTCGACTGTCAGACGACCAGCGCCGCAAAGTTGATGCGTCCCTGCTAGCGAGAGTGAAACAAACGATGCTGTCTGAGAGTGTACCCGAGCGATTTGTGGCGGCACTTGAGCCGTATGCCCTCAACAAAAGCGTGACAGAGTGTGGTCAAATTTCGGGACTACAAAATGCAAGTGCATACTTCTTCAAAGACGGTAGTCTCAAGAAGGACGGTGAGTCGATATACCGACGACTGCCCCCGGAACTGCAGCAAACCGTGAATGAGGCAATAGAGCGCCGGAGGGCGGCTCGTACTCAGCAACCTGTTACAGACCATGCTTCATTTCAAGGGGGCCCGTCCCAGCCGTATGCCTATGAAGGTTATGGTAAGGATCTTCCTTGGGGCCAGGCAGATGCCGCTCGCAGTCCTCCGGGTTCCTCCTTTTTTCGCGGCCTGAGTCCGTGGGAGGGGGACAACCGCCCGCAGGAGTCGGGTTCCACGTTTGCCGATCTCTCGTCGCTCGGTTACGGGGTGCCTTACGGCAGCCGCGAGTTCGATCCGAATACCCCGCAGTCGGTCGTCGGGCCCTCGCACCCAGCGGGTCCGGAGATTGTGGACGTGGATAGCTATACTCGGCAGGCTGCCAGCGTCAGGGTCGCCCAGCGGTTGGCGGACGATCCGTGGTTGTGGGACCACGACCTCGTCACTTATACCAATGTGCTTGCCCAGCAATTGTTCGGGCAACCCGGTGCGCAGTGGCTCAATTTTGTCGACCCGCAGCAGGTCCGTCTGTTGACCGACGGGACTCCTCAGCAGCAAAGCGAAGTCCTGACCCACATTGCTGGCCCCGACTCCCCGCCTATTCTGTTTCTGCCCGTGAACGTGGGCGATCGCCACTGGTCACTGCTCGTTGTGAACCGGCACACCGCGCAGTCCTTCCACTACGATTCCGCGATCTCACCGGATGATGCCCCATTTGTCACCAATACGGCCCAATTCCAGCGGGCAGCGCAGGTGGCTGCGGTCCTGGGCGCAGGGGCACCTGCGGGCATGCCAATCCCGCAGCAGGCGGACGGCTATTCCTGTGGTGACCATGTGCTGGGGGGAATCGAGGCGCTCGCGCACAGGGTGATCAGTGGCGAGTATTTTCAGCCTGACGGCATGGATCTACGCAATATCCGGCCGGACCGGCAACGTATCCTCGCCGTATTGACGCAGGCCGAGCAGTTCGGAGCCGCAATTGCGCAGCCCCAACCTCCGCGCGAACGACGCACCAGACGGACCAAAAAATCGTGACCTATTGAGCTTCCCAAGCCCATGCCTGTGCCCGGCGTTCGTGAAGAAACGACTTTGCGCTATAACGCAACTGGTTGCGAGTTTCGGTTGAAGCGATCTGGCGGCGGTCAACGGAATTGGCAAGCAGGCGAGACCAGCCGCGTCGAGATGGGCGACGAGGGCGTGGTTCAAAACACGCGATTTTTGCGTTACAGGGACGAGCTTAAGCAGCCTGCGTGAAACGCAGGAATGTTAAGGATTCCGATGCATAGTAGAGGCCGGTGACAACCCGGCCGATGTCAGATGCGCTGAGGCTGGAGGCGGCCGAGTCCGAGCAGCGTAAGCCAGTGATCGTGAGGCTTGCCGCTCATCAATTCCCTCGGGCTCTTTCCAGTGCGCTCTGTGCATAAGCAGCTTTCGTGATGCCGATAGCGCGGGGATTTGAGCAAGAACGGTGATGGACGCTAGAGGGGTTCCCTCAGGGAGCGTGCGCGCACGCGCCTGAGGGAAGATGTCGCCTTTATTGTGTCGAGCAATGAAGGAGACCTCAGCAGTGTGCCATGCCTTGCTACAAACGCCGGCGTTTTTTGCCCTGTTACGCCGGATCGACGAAGACCTGATGACGGTGGCGCGGGACAGGGGCTGCTGCCATTGCAGCTCTGTGCTGCACAGTGCCAACTATCCGCGTAAGCCACGCGGATGCCCACCGGCAGCACACCCGGACTGCGCTACGCGCCTGAGCCTGTGCTGTGCCGGATGCCGCAAACGCATGACGCCCGATTCGGTGCGTTTCCTCGGCCGGCGCGTCTGGCTGACCATTATCCTGGTACTGCGATCGAGTCGTGCCCATGGCGCCTGCCTGGACGGCCTGCCCGCGATCAGTTGGACTACGCTCAAGCGCTGGCGTCAGTGGTGGACCGAGACCTTCCCAAAGACCCCCGCCGGCCGGTGGCTGCGTGGTCTCATCCCGCCAACGCCCGAGCCGTTCATCTATCCCGACCGCCTGCTGCAATCGGTCGAGCACAACAGCGAGGAGGAGCGCCTGGCCGCGGTATTGCGCTTGCTGCTCGGGCCCGGCCTGACCACGCAGGCTGAGGGATGCGCCAGATAGGAGCTTCTCCCGCAGAACATGTCGATGGCGGGTCACTCGCACTGCCCGTAGCCTGCTCCCGTTATCCACCCCAATGGGAGAGTCATGTCACTATCGATCGATCATCGCAACCGATGGGCGCGCTTGCGCTTCTCGGTCATTGGCCCTTTGCTGGCTTCGCCGCCCGGCAAAGGCGAATTGCAGCAAGCGTTCCAGGTTCTGGCCGCCAAGGTCTGGCGGCACCCCATCACTGGCGCCGACGTTCAGTTCGGCGCGTCCTCCATCGAACGCTGGTACTACCGGGCCCGTCATGTCCAGGACCCGGTCGATCAGCTCAAGAACCGCCTGCGCGACGATTGCGGCCACTTCGTCAGCCTGAGCCCGACCATCATCGAGGCGCTGGTGGAACAGTACCGGCAGCATCCCGGTTGGACCATGCAGTTGCATTACGACAACCTGCGCGTCGCGACCAAGGATGGTCCGGACACGCTGCCGTCCTACACCACGGTGTGTCGGTATCTGAAGGCGCATGGTCTGGTGCGCAAACCAACGCCGCGCTCGAGCACCGATGGCGCCATTGCAGCGGCGGCTCGCCGCGAGGCACGCGAGGTGCGCAGCTACGAAGTCGACCACGTGGCCGCCCTCTGGCATCTGGACTTCCACCATGGTTCACGCAAGGTGCTCACCCCTGATGGGCAATGGCACAAGCCGCTGCTGCTCTGCATTATGGACGACCATTCCCGGCTGGTCTGCCACCTGCAGTGGTTCCTTGATGAGACCACCGCGTCGCTGGTGCACGGCGTCTCGCAGGCCATCATGAAGCGGGGCCTGCCGCGGGCGATCATGACCGACAACGGCGCGGCCATGATCGCCGACGAGTTCGTCGAGGGGCTGGCCAGCCTGGGCATCCTGCACCAAACCACCTTGCCGTATAGCCCATACCAGAATGCCAAGCAGGAGCGCTTCTGGGGGCAGCTCGAATCGCGGCTGATGGCCATGCTCGAAGGCGAATCGCACCTGACCCTGGAGCAGTTGAACCTCGCCACGCAGGCCTGGGTCGAGCAGGAATACCACCACAAGGAACATGCCGAGCTCGAAGCGACGCCCCTGCAGCGCTACCTGTCCTGTGCCGACGTCTCGCGCCCCAGTCCCGAGGCGCTGGCCTTGCGTCGCGCCTTCCGTATCCGCAAGCATCGCATGCAGCGCAGAACCGATGGCACCTGTACGCTGGACAGCGTGCGCTTCGAGCTCCCCGGCGCTTACCGCCACCTCGAGCAAGTCTGCTTGAGCTACGCGCGCTGGGATCTCTCTCAGGTCGACCTGATCAATGCGCGCACCGGCGCGATCCTGGCCGCCGTGTTCCCGCTGGACAAGTCGGCCAATGCCGACGCACGGCGCGCGCAGCTCACGTCAAAGGGAGCGGCGCCCGCTAACGAGCAACCTGCTCAGACTGGCACTGCACCGCTGCTGCGTCAGTTGCTTGCCGAACACGCTGCCACCGGCCTGCCGCCGGCCTATCTCCCACCCGCTGCACCCACCAAGCCATGATGCAACCCAACCTGCTGGCCTTGTACGGCCTGAAGTTCAACCCCTTCGCCCAGGACATCCCCGTCGAGGCCGTGTTCGTACCACCTAAGCTCGATCACTTCTGCTGGCGCATCGAGAACGGTATGGCCCGCGAAGGCGGCTTCGCCATGGTGCATGGCGACCCTGGCTGCGGCAAGAGCGTCACGCTGCGCCTGCTTCATCAGCGCCTCATGCGCGTCCCCGATCTGATGGTCGGCTCGATCGCCCACCCGCAGAGCAATCTGGCGGACTTCTACCGCGAGCTCAGCGACATCTTTACCGTACCGCTCAAGCCCCACAACCGATGGGGTGGCTTCAAGGCGCTGCGCGAGCGCTGGCTCGCCCACATGGAGGCCAGCCGCCGTCGCTGCGTGCTGCTCATTGACTAATGTGAAGCACTCCGATATGTGAAGCTACGAAGCTCGAGTCCAGTGGAGATTGGGATCAGCCGCTTCGCGCTTCACATAACAAAATCCTCAAAGACGACGCAGCCATCCGAGGAGATCGGCAGATCCGAGCACAAGACGTCCCGGTGCCTGCTCTGCCAGGACATCCGGAAAAACCTGCGTCAACGCTTGTCGCTTGAGGTCGAGGTCGGCCCGCGCGTACACCATGGTAGTGTTCAGGCTCGCATGCCCGAGCCATTGGCTGATGGTGGCAAAGTCAACGCCAGCCTTCAGAAGCGCGACAGCAGTACTATGCCGCACCGAATGAGGATGAATGTGCTTGCTGGGCAAGGTGCCAACAGTCGTGGCTGCTCTCGCGACATACTTGCGGAGAAGATATCGGACTCCAAAGCGCGTCAGTTTTGCTCCTCGTTCATTGCGAAACAGCGTGGCCTGGCTGTCCTGGATATCCGGCAGTGCCTGCGACAGATTGCGCAATAGCGAGGCGGTGTTAGCCCAGATCGGGCAGATTCTGACTTTTCCGCCCTTGCCCAGCAGCCTCACCTGATACGGTGGTTCCGTCCGGACATCGCATCGGCGCAGATCTAGCACTTCCTGGACGCGTGCGCCGGTGTTGAACATCAATGCGAATAACGCGTAGTCGCGTTGGCCCGAGCGCGTTGAACGGTCGATCTGGCTCAATAGCGCCTTGACCTCGTTGGCCTCCAGATACTCGATCATATGTTGCGTTGCGCCGCGTTTGAACGGAACACCGAGAACGCGTTGTAACTCACCGAAGCGTTCCGGATGCTCACCGGCGAGGAAATGGGCCAGGCAGTGCAGTGCCGCGAGGCGGGCGTTGCGAGTCGAGATGCCATTACCGCGTTCGCGTTCCAGGAAGTCGAGAAATGCGATCACCTGGTCGGCATTGAAATCCGCCATATCCAGGTTCTCCACAGGCCGCCCGGCCTGTTCGGAAGCGAAGCGCAAGAATAGAACAATGGCATCGCGATAGCCGTGTATCGTGTGAAGGCTCATTCCCCGCAGGTTCGGCAGATACTCCTGGAAGAACCGAAGGAGCGCCTTGCCAAGTGTATTGGGCCGATCGCGCTTCATGATGTACCTCCATCGATCAGACTGCCAAAACCGACTTCGAACTGTTCGCTGGCGGCTTGCGCGAGCGCGGGCGTCCACCGAAGATAGTGGGCAGTTGAAAGGATTGATACGTGGCCCATGTACATCGAAAGCTTGGGTAGCTTGACCTGAACGTCCGCGCCGTCTTTATACCAGCGCAGCAAAGCGCCAATGGCGAAGCTGTGCCGAAGATCCAGGATGCGAGGTTGGCGCCCGTCAGCACCCTGAATCTGGGCCGAGCTCATCACCTGCGTGAACAAGTGCTGAAATCCGCCGCCGCTATAGCCGTGGAACCCTGCCACGCAGTGGCATAACAGCGGCGCATCGAGCCCGCAGTCGAACTGCGCCTGCAGTCGCTTGCGCAAATAACGGCGAACTTCTGCGCGCGCATCCTCCGACAATGGCAAAAAGCGTGATTTATGACACTTCGACTCACGGATATGCAGCACTCCTTGCGCCTCGTTCACATCGGCCAGGGTCAACCGTACGAGTTCGCCACGGCGGAGCCCGGCGCTATACAGCAAAACCACCGCCACTCGACATAGTGCTGGTCGAAGCGGGGATTGCCATGTGGCGCGAAGTCGATCGCAAGCATCCAGCATGCGGGCGATCTCCGTTCCGGAGACGATAACAGGAGGATCATGGGGACTGCTACGCCTAAACCGGCGTCGATCCGGTACGAAACAGTCTGGCTCGGTGCGCTGCCGGAAGCGACACAGCTTACACACAATCAGTTGCTGGTTCCGTTGCGTGATACCTCGCAAGGAGGAGAATGCCTGGCACCACGTCTCGAAGCCGTGCTGGGTTAGATCGCTGAAACCATGCTCGTTAAGGAATCGACTCAACGACCTGAGGGTGTGCTCTTCCCTGACGTAGCGGCGGCCCAGCGCTCGCCAGTGCAGAAGATAGCGCTCGATAGCAAGATCGAGCGGGGTCTGAGGTTGGTTCATGACAACCTCCGCGGCAGAGTGTTCGTGATTGCTGGCGGTAGCGAAAGGCCGACCTCTCTTAAAACCTCCGTTTGCAGACGAAGATAAACGCATGTGCTTTCCAGGGATCGATGGCCCAGCAGGTCGCCTATTGCCTTGAGGCCGACGCCACGGTTCAATAGCCGCATTGCGAAGGCGTGGCGCAGGCTATAGGCGGAGCTTCCTTGTAGAGGCAGTCCGCTCGCGCGCGTGCAACTCTGATATATCTCGTTGACCGCCGTGGGGCACAATGCAGTTGCTGGCCGATGCGCCCGCAGAAACAAATCCGTTCGACCGCGGGCAACTGGCCTGCCGACCTTCAGATAACGTTTGAGTACGCGGGTGGCCTGAATGGACAACGGAAGGAGAAGCTCCGAACGAGTCTTGCGTTGCTGCACGCGCAAAGTCCTTTGCGTCCAGTCGATCGAGTCCAGCTGCAATGCGGCGATCTCCACAGGCCGCAAGCCGTAGTGCGCCATCAGATAGAGAATCGCATGGTCGCGGCAGCCAATCATGCTTGACCGATCGATGGAACGAAGTAGCGCGAGAACGTCGTTCCAAGGGAGTGCGCGTGGTGGCAATTCGTCGCGATACGCACGCGGGGTGTCGATCGTTCCGATGCGCTCGTGGATATAGCCACGGGTGTACAAGAACAAGAGGAACGACCGTAGATGCGCGACCACATGTTGCAAGCTCTGCCTGCTCATGTGCTCACCCGAAACCGCCACAAAGCGATCCACGGTTTGCATCGACATTCCCGCAAGAGGAGTCTCCGGGGCAACCGCGTCGTGCAAAAAGGCCATGGCCGTACGCATGTGGTTGCGGACGGTCGAAGCCGACATGCCGCGTTGATCGACCAGCGAGTCGCGGTATGCATCGAGTACTGTGTCGAAGCGCCCAGTGCGAGAAGAGGGCAACAAGTCACCTCGCATCAAAAGGAAACGCTCGAAGCGGTGCTGCGTGTGTCGGTATGGCTTCTGTACCCGCAGTTCTGCGGATGGCATTGCGAACAACGCGCCAAGGTCCGCAGCCGAGAACTTCGATTCTGCAGTTATGTTCCCAGCACCCTCAAGTGTCTGCTTCAGACGAAAAAGATGGCCGTGAAGTGTCCTGCCCATATAGCCCTCGTCGACAAGCCATCGGGCGAAGTCCTCAAGCAGGTTGGCGACGGGTGACTGGAGGTAAGACCGGTGACCTCTGGGAAAGATTTGCTCTAGCATCATGGCCTCCATCAAGGTCTAAATGGAGATCCCACCATACGCCGTATGGCCGAGTTATGTTGAGTAGGGGCCGTGCAATCGCTTCCAACTGCGGGACAGAATCAGGACACTCCACATATCGGAGTGCTCCACATTAGTCAATTAACGTTATGCGCAACGTTAATTGACGAAGCCCAGGAGATGGCTGTGCCGGCCCTCTCGGAGCTGCGCCTGCTCGCGCAGGCACGCTTCGACTCGCAATTGCTGCTGTGCGTGGTGCTTGCCGGCGACGCCCGCCTGCCGGAGAAGTTCAGCCGCGAGGACCTGATCCCGCTGGGCAGCCGCATCCGATGCCGCCTGGCGCTGGAGAGCGCAAGCATCGACGAGCTGCAGGCTTGCCTGGACCACCTGCTGGCCGCCGCTGGCAACGCCACGCTGATGACCACACCATTACGCCAGACCCTGTGCGAACACGCCGCCGGCAATTACCGCATCCTGATGAATCTGGCCGGCGAGCTTCTGGCCCAAGCCGCGCAGCGGGAGCTGCCGCAGATCGACGAGAAGCTCTATCTGGAGATCTACAGCGCAACCCAGAGCCGCCGTGCCAGGCGGTGAGTGGCGTCGTTGGCCATCACCGCCACGTTCATCAATACGACCAAGACATCAGCATGACCTTCCACCAGCCATCCGGCATCACCCAGGGATTGCCCCTGTTCATCGACGCCAACTGGACGCCCGCGCAGGCCTGGGCTGTGATCGAACTGCTCGACGATCTGCGCGACCGTCTGCTTGCACACTATCAATTGGCTTTGGCCGAGTGGCTGGCCGAAGATCGGCAGGAGCGTCCTGATGGCCTTGGCGATCTCGCCGATAACGACTTCTGATCCAGCAACAAGGGGCCCGTCGGGCCCCTTGTTCCATCAATGCCGTCGCTCCACATCTGAACCTCCGCGTTTGATCGCCACGTCCATCAGCATCACCCGACGACCTGCAACATTGGCGATGGACCAGACCGCAGCCACCCATCATTTACCGTGCCCGTGCGCCCATCGAATCCCGTGCTCACGCACAGCTCAGGGCATCGGCTACGGGCAAAGCGGCGATGATTGAAGACGAACTGCAGCAGACCAAGCCAGACCCGCCCGCCCTTCAGATGACGCCGGTTAGTCAGGCATACGCGCAGTCGCGAGTTGAGATTTTCGACCAGCGAGCTGCGCCGCGATCTGGAATGCAGACCGCTTGTGCTCAAATCCGACAATCACGACAATTCTGTCTCCATTGCAACATGTATTTAGCCCTTCAACGGCGGCGCGCGATCCTCGAAAGCCGTCTGCGACTAGATCGTCACCCGCTTCGTTGAGACGTTCTGTTAGCGGCTCTTAGCCGCCTTACAGACAATGCCAGCAGCTCCCCCTGCGGCGGTCCAGACGCCACCACGTGCCGGTGTTAGGCTTCATCGCTCGTGGGGCTGCATTTGTCATCTTCATTCAACGTCTCTGCCGTACTTCGGTTGGCAGAGGTATTCAGACCATCCCTAGTGCATTCCATAAATGGTTTTCATTGCCTTCTACTTTTGGTTTCTATTGATGGTTGGGTTGCTGGCACAGATCTCGCTAGCGGAGATGATTGGATTTCTTGGAAAAGTGCGCCTAAAGAGGATATTGTTATGCGTAAAGTCGTGAATTCACTATTGCTTGGTGTGGCTCTAATAATGGTTGGTTATGCTCAGCCGAGCTCGGCTGATGAGTCTACGTGTGAGTCGGTGTGGATCGGTTGGTGTTGCTATCGTCCGGGAATGCCTCCAATTTGTGAGTAAGGAACGTGCTCGAAATAACTTCCCGCTATGCGGCGTTCCGTGAGCGGATGCTGTAGTTCCACGCAGGCAAGGTTGAGTCGTACTCGATGTTCAGTGAAGCACGGACGCAACGAGTGACTGTCCGTCCGGCTTCATAGACTCCGTCAAGAATGTCAGCAGTAACTTTCAGTCCGGTTTTTGTGCAGGCTTTTTCGATCAGTTCACGAACCAGACTAACGCTGCTGAAGACTACGCCAGCACAGGCTCGCGTAATGTGTGGAAACACGCGGTGCTCGATCGGATTATGTTTCGAGCAGTATGGGGCGTAGTGGGCCACCCGGATTTCCAGTCCGAGCCGGTCTGCCAGATCTTGCAGATCCGCTTTGAAAAGCCACGAATCACTTGGGTTGCTACCTCCGCCATCGCACAGTAGCAGTAACCGTGTGGCTTGGGGATAATCGGCGCGACCCTGTTTTTCCCACCAGTGCGCTACGCTGTCGCAGGCAAACTGCGTCGTGTCACGGCTCACCCCGATGTTCACATGTGCCTTGTTCAGCCCGATGTCGTACAGCCCATGCGGGATGACCTTGCCTTCGCTGTAGCTCGGAAAATCATGGTCGAGGACTTCAAGCTGCTCGCGCGTGTAGAGCTTGCCGTCGCGATAGAAATTGCCCAGCATCTCCTTCTTCTTCGTATCGATGCTGAGGACAGGCTGGTCGTCTTCGAGATATTCCGCCTTGAGTTGCGTAATACGCTGAAATTGTACGTCGCGTTGTGCGTGGGACTTGAACGACTTCTTTTTCTGTGATTGCCGCCGGGAAAAACCGTTGCGCTTTAGCAGCTGCCGGACCGTTCGCACGCTCACCCGTTCGCCTACTTGCTGCGTCATCGCCTGTGCGATTTCGCGTGGCTTCAGATCCGTCCAGATGATGCCGTGTTGTGGATTACCCGCCGTATGCTCTCGCACCACATCTAGAAATACCGCGTTCCACTCCGGATGGTCCGTTAACCTGGATTTACGCCCCTTTTTTTCGGATCCGCTCTCCAACCGGATCCAGCTCTTCTTCCAGGTCCTTTAGCCCTTGTCTAATTGTTTTCGGGTCCATTTCAAACAGTTTCGCAATCACTAGTGTCCGGTTAAATTTCGAACAAATTCAATTGGTTAGCGGCGTCGGGAACTTCTGACAGTGAAGAGTCGGGCTGAAAGGCCTGTGAAATAGGGGTTTTCTCGAAAACCGAGACGGACAAAATCTGTAGCAAAGTGTAGAGCGAGGCATTGAGTTGAAGCTCCTTCTTGACGATGGCGATGAGCACGTAGATGGACACGGCGCACCAGATTTGCGTCTTCACCGCGTTCTCGCTCGTGCCGAGGAATTTCTTGATACGCAGATGCTGCTTGATCCATTTGAAAAACAATTCCACCTGCCAGCGGTTCTTGTACAGCGCGGCGATGGTGATAGGCGGCAGCGTTGTGTTGTTGGTCAGGAAGATCAAGGTCTTGCCGGACTCCGGGTCCTTGAAGCGGATGCGGCGCAAGTGCTCAGGATAGTCTTGTGCAGAGTAAAAGCCGTTCAGGGCGATGGTCTGATCGCAGATGACACCGGTGCTGCGGTCTGTTGCGGCAGAGTAGAAGCGGCGGGCATTCATGTTGCTCTTGGCCCGCGTGACGAAGAATGCGCCGCTTTGATGAACCAGGTAGAGCCGAGCGAAATCCAGATAGCCGCGATCCATCACGTAGAACGCGCCTGCCTCGATGGGCAGGAAGTCGAGTACGTTCACTTCGTGCAGTTTGCCGTCGGAAATGTGGATGAAGGCGGGAATGGCGCCGCGCAAATCGAGCAGCGTGTGCATCTTGATCGCTGCCTTGGTCTTGCGAAACGGCGCCCAGTCGAACAACGACAGGCACAGGTCGATGGTAGTGGCGTCCAGGGCGTAGATGGTTGCATCGAGATCGATATCCAGCGACTCGCTCGCATACAGCGCCCGAGCGCGCGTGATAAGGCGCATCGCCAGCTCGTGATAGATGCGCCAGTCCCGCAGGTTCAGCGCATCCGACAGCGTCGAGCGCGCCGGCACGTTCTTCAATCCCATGTGAAAGAGCTTGCTGCGGTTGGCCGCCAGGCAGACCTCTATGTCGCGCAGCGACTCGCGCCAGGTCAACTGGGCGAACGACATGATGCGGAACAGATCGGCGCAGCCCAAGGTGCGCACGCCCGCATCTCCGCGATGCTTCTCGATAATGCGACCGAAGGTCTTCCATGGCACGAATTCCATGACCTGCGCGAACAGCGTCTTGCCCACATTCATGGGTCGATCCTGGTCGTTGAAACCCGAAAGGATCGCAAATTTTCCGTTCGAAATTCAAATCGTGGACACCCATGGAATCCTCACAACCCGCGTCAGCATTGGCTTCCAAGCCAATGACCCTCAAATAAACCGGACACTAGTGTTTCGCAATATATTCGAAACCGCCATGGCCCAGCTTGTCCGCCTCCACAGCCGCATACCGCCGTCGGTCCTTCTCCGACAAGCGCGCGTACAGCCGCTTCATCCGCGTTTCAACCTCAGCCCGGTAACCAGCCTGCATCGTTTGTCCTCCAGAGGCATCACATCTTACCCGCGTCGCTTTGCGCACGCCAGGTCCACTTCGGGAAGTTATTTCTCACTCGTTCCTTAGCGCGGGCGTGGCGCACCTACGTACTGCATAATTTGACGATCCACCAGGGATTGAATTCGGAGGGTGCTTATGAAATTGCTCTGCCTCCTTCTCGCTACGCTGCTCCCCATCGCTGGTGGCACCAGCCTCGCCTTGGCGCCTACAGTCCAGTCGGCACCGGACCACGTTTGGCTTTTCCAGGGTGACAGGTTCATTAGCCAAGCGGACAGCGTCTGTTGGTGTGCGGGCATGCTTCAGCCTGGCGAGGCCATGGTGTATGCCCGTAGCCGGGTCTTGCACAGGCGTCGCCCCGATACCAAGAAAGCATGAGACCGCCGTGCAGCCGGCCTCCGTCCGTCTATGGCGCGGCATCCGTAATCTGCCGTGGGCCCACCTCGCGGCGGCGCTTGCCGTTGCGGTGCTTTCCGCAGCGGATGCGCAGACGCCGGCATCCGGCGTCGGTGCCCAGACCTCCGCGGCAGCAAGCACCCGGCCCGCTGAGAAATTTGAAGGCAGAAAGCGCGAGCGAAGAAAGGAGCGGGAAGAGCAGCGCCAGCGGGAAATTCGCGAGGCCGACAAAGCAGAGCGGAAAGCGGACTGACTGCCCGACCTTCGACCATCGCGAGCCATGGCGCGCGCGCGGCCAACCGGGCTTGTAGCAGAAAAGCCTCGCTGCACCCGCGGTCCCACGAGAAACCGATTGCGCGACAACAGGGCGGTTTGGTATGCTTCGCCCCGTCTTCACCACAGGGTTTTCCCCATGGACAGTTGTTCTAGTCGGCGCCAAGCCGAACTCTGAACGGCTAGTCAGCAAGGCGACATCTCGCCACTGCCTAGCCGATAGCGGCGGGTAGTGGCATCCGAGCGGGTTCTCCGCGCGGCCATCTCCCGGTTTCTCGTTTGTGACCTGCACCTGAAAAATCAGTGCTGGGCGAAGTCCGCCCGCGCCTTGGTTTTCGTGCACCGTCGCGCAGTGCCTACGCGCGCCTATAGAAGAACGCGTGAGGGAGGGTTCATGTCGTTTGTTACCTATCTTCAGCTTGCCTTGGCTGCCCTGACCTTTTTGAAGGGTAGCGGTTGGCCACGCCGTCTGCGCATGGCGATCCTTGGGCCATTCTTCGCCCTGGGCCTGACGTCGGTGCATGCCGCCCAGGACGCCGGTGACACGGTTGGTATGACTCAGGCCGCCAACCCGGCTGAAGACATTTTTGCGTTTCACGGGCAGGCCACGTATATCTGGCAGCGCAAGCCGTCCTTTGGTGCCGCCTATTCTGGGGAACACAGCCTTGGCACGGAACGCGCCAAGAGCTATTCGTTCACCAGCACGCTCGATCTCGGGCTGCGTCTTTGGCAAGGCGCGGAGTTCCACTTCAACCCCGAGGTCTCGCAGGGTGTGCCATTTTCCGGCCTGCATGGTCTGGGCGGTCTGAGCAACGGGGAGCTGGCCAAGTCGTCGGGTACGAATCCCACTTTCTATCGCGCCCGCGCGTTCGTGCGCCAGACCTGGGCCTCGGTGGTGGGGAAGAGAAGCTCGAGGCCGACTTCAACCAGTTCGCGCGGACTGTGGACCAGCAGCGCGTCGTGCTGACCGCCGGCAACTTTGGCGTGCTGGATGTCTTTGATGTGAACCCCTATGGTTCCGACCCGCGCACCCAGTTCATGAACTGGTCTTCTCTAACGCATGGTTCGTTTGACTATCCGGCCGACGCACGCGGCTACAACTGGGGCGTATCGCTGGAGTACATTGGCGATAGCTGGTCGGCACGGATCGGGCGCTTTCTGCAGCCGCAGGAATCCAACGGCCTCGAACTCGATACCCGGATGTTTGAACACTACGGGGACATGCTCGAGCTGGAGAAGCGATACAGCCTGGCTGGCCGCCCCGGGCAGGCGCGCCTTCTGCTTTGGCGCAACAAGGCCAGGATGGGCAAGTTCAGCGACGCGCTGGCGTTCGGCCGCGCCAACGGCGTGACGCCAGATGTGGCCGACGTGCGGGCCGAGCATGCCAAGATGGGCATCGGCGTGACGTTGCTGCAGGAAGTCAACGATGCGCTGGGCGTGTTCTTCCGCGCGAACATGTCAGATGACAAGACCGAGACCTATGCCTTTACCGAGATCGGCAAGCAGGTCGCCGGCGGTGGCACGCTCAAAGGAAAGGCGTGGGGACGACCCAATGACGAACTCGGGGTGGCCGTGGCGGTGAACATGCTGCGGTCCCCGCATCGGGACTATCTGGCTGCCGGCGGTCTGGGGGCCTTCCTGGGCGACGGTGCCTTGCGCTATGGGCCCGAGCAGGTGCTGGAAATCTACTACAGCCTGCAACTGCTGAAGGCCTTCAGTATCAGCCCGGATTTCCAGTACATCCGCAATCCAGGCTACAACCGGGACCGTGGCCCCGCCAAATTCTTTGGCGTGCGCTTGCATGCGGAATTCTGAGCGGCACCCCTTGCCCTAACCCATTCTCTCAGGAGGCGCCATGGATCCCGACCCTAGCTCGCGGCAACGCTGGCGCCGCCGCGAACGTCGCTGCACGTCGATTGGCATGAGCCCTTCCGCGCCGCGTTGAACGCGCGGCGTCGGGCGGTTGGTGAGGGTTGACCGGGATTCGCAAAAAATCCGCCACATCTCCGCTAAGCTGCTGATTTGAATGCGAAATCGATCGATGGATCGAGTGGCGGCACGCGCCGCTGCAGGTCGAGCAGGTAATCGCCGAACCGATTGATGTGCTCGCGCCGATAAGGCGACAACGCCTTGAGGACTTCGGCATTCACCGGGTGCCCGCGCTCCTGCAAATCCTTGAGCTTGCGCGACATCCACTGAACGTTGTGGAGGATGACCATGTTGGCAACCAACTGGTTGTACTTGATCACCTTGCGTTGTTCGTGTCGTAGATTTTCGGCGATGATCCCGTCGCCACCAAACATCAACCACTGCGCGAAGTCATTGAATTGCTCGCTCTTGTTGGTCGCGGCGTGAATAGTGCGCCGGAGCTCCGGGTCGTTCAGGTACTTCAGCAAGAACAGCGTGCGGATAACGCGGCCGAGTTCCCGGAAGGCGAAGTAAAGCTTGTTCTTCGTGCTCTCCGAACCGAGCCGGCGCAGGATGGTCGACGGTGTCATCTTGCCGGCCTTGATCGAGACGGCAACCCGCATCATGTCAGGGTAGTGTCGTTGGATCAGGTCCCAGTCGACGGACTGGCGGCACAGGCGCTCGATATGGTCGTATCGTCGGCGCCGGTCCGCCTTGTATAGCACCAAGTCCTTGATATTCCGCATGCGCGGCATTAGGTTGATGCTCAGCAGGTAGGACAGACCAAACACCGGCCCGCTCTGCGCCTGAGTGTCACCGTGAATGGTATCCGGCTGAATCTCAGAGCCATTTTTGATGAGGCCGTCCAGGATGTACACCGCCTCATGCACACCGCACGGAATGAAGTTGCTGAAGAGCGCGATGTACATGTCGGAGACATGGTAGTAGCCTATCCCACCATACCCGCCATAACGGATGTGATACTCCGACAGCAAATTCTGCTCATACAGCGTCCATTTTGTTCCATCCGCGGACGCGCGTTTGCCACTGCCCCAGTATTTCGGTAGCGCGAACTGATTGTATGCGTTGATGACCTTTACGATGGCTTTGTCGAGCCGTTCCTCCGTGACGTGACGCAGGTTCAGCCACGCAATTTGCTTGCGGCTTAACCCCTTAACGGACCGAGCCGTTTGGCTCGGCCCCAGATTGCAGCCGTAGCAAAACAGCGTGCAGATAACTCGCTTGCGAGGGTCATCGAGCTTGGCATCGAAGCCGGACAATGGACCGAACAGTCTATGCAGATTGAGCCATTGCTCCGTTTCGGTCAGTACGTCAAGGATGCTGATCTGCGGCATCGATGCGGTGATGGCCTGGTCGATCAGCATCATGTTGGGCGGGTCTGGCGCCTTGCCGGGCCGGTGGATGATCAGCCCCTGTTCGCCAAACTCGATGCCGTCGTTCTCGGGGAAGTTGGCATCCACCTCGTCGAGGGCTGTGCTCAGTTTGTCCGACAATGTTTTGACGAAGCTCTTGCCATCCGTTGGTAGGCCCACGATGTCACAGTAATGCGGTAACTCCCGTTCGAACACCTCCTCGGATACCTGATGGAGGCGAAAATCGTCAAAGCGGTCGCTGCCCTCCACGTAAAGGTCACCCGAGCTCAGTTCACGCATGACCTGATCGAACACGCAAAGCTCAAAGTATCTGCGATGGAGCAGACGACTACTCCGGCTGTCCGGAAAGATGGCTTTCTCCCACTTGGCTGGGAGCCAGTCGAGCGGAAGGTTCAGTAGATCGTCGTCCGTAAGGTGCAAATGTTCGCGGTGCGAGGCCCGGAAGCCCTGTATCCAGGCCAGCGCCACCAAGACCGTCTTGTCCTGCGAACTGGATCTGAGCGGCAAGACCTCAAGGCACTGAAAGAGCAGGGAGCGCTGCTGGCGGTATGGCGCGAGCATGAATGGAAGATCGAAGTTGCCAGCGTACGCGATATGCTCATTGCAGCGGGCAAGCGCACCTGCTGCATCGTTACCGAGGACCTCACGCACCTTATCCAGCCGGAAGATATCGGCAATGCCGTCATCCTCGAGAACCTGCAGCACATCACGGAACTGGCTGACGAGGTCTTCCAAGGAGTCGGCATGTGCGAGCTGATATTGTTGCAGTCGGGTCCGGGCGAGGCCCTCGAGCTTGCGCATGACCTTGATGAAGATATCGGCCACATCGTCGAGCGCCTTCTGCAACTGCGCATGAATAAAGAGCACTGCTAAAGCGAATCGTTTGGCTGGCTTGAGCGACTTAAGCTCAGCAATGTCAAGCGCCCGGGCCTCCGTCACCAGTTGCGTGCGTTTGGACACGGAAAGCAACGCTGGTGCCTGTGGAAGACCGTCGGCCAGGGCTCGCAGGGACTGGATGTGTTTGAGGAAGCTTGCGATTTCGCGTGCGGCGGGGCGCTTGGGCTCGCGCTTGAGCTGGTCCCAACCAGATTGATCGCCCTGACCGCTAAACAACGCCTCAATCCGAGCGATCTGCGAGCCATCGAGCGCGTCAGCGATCGCACGATAGATGGCTTCATTGCATCGGCTGCGGGCCTGGGTGGCCATTCGGTGAAGGCTGGCTAATGGGGGCAGTTCGCACCGTAGCCGGATCAGCTCTTCAATCAACACGTTGATGATGTCGGGCAATTCGACCTTGGTGTGCGCTGCATCGGTTGCGAGCGTCTCCAGCCATTTCAGCGTGTTGGCGTCGACCGGCCGAATGTGGAGATACCCGCGTAGCAACTTCTGATGGCGGGAGCGGGTGCCAGAGGCATCGTAGCGCTTGACGGTTGCGCGGGGCAGGGCAGAGGTTCGCAGTGCTGCGCGCACGTGATCGATCACGATAGGTGGCACGTCAACCAGCATGGGGAAGTAGCCAAGGCGCTGCAGCAGTTTGAGCTGCACGAGAATCAGGACAGTCGTTGAGGTGCGACGGGACTGGCTGCGCGCGAAGCGGATCTCGGTCGGTGTCGGCGTGAACACAGCGTCGAGTTCGGCAGCGGTAAACTCAGCCGGCAGCATCGGATAGGCGGTATCGTGGATTTGGGGCATCCTTAGGAACGTGCTCGAAATAACTTCCCGCTATGCGGCGTTCCGTGAGCGGATGCTGTAGTTCCACGCAGGCAAGGTTGAGTCGTACTCGATGTTCAGTGAAGCACGGACGCAACGAGTGACTGTCCGTCCGGCTTCATAGACTCCGTCAAGAATGTCAGCAGTAACTTTCAGTCCGGTTTTTGTGCAGGCTTTTTCGATCAGTTCACGAACCAGACTAACGCTGCTGAAGACTACGCCAGCACAGGCTCGCGTAATGTGTGGAAACACGCGGTGCTCGATCGGATTATGTTTCGAGCAGTATGGGGCGTAGTGGGCCACCCGGATTTCCAGTCCGAGCCGGTCTGCCAGATCTTGCAGATCCGCTTTGAAAAGCCACGAATCACTTGGGTTGCTACCTCCGCCATCGCACAGTAGCAGTAACCGTGTGGCTTGGGGATAATCGGCGCGACCCTGTTTTTCCCACCAGTGCGCTACGCTGTCGCAGGCAAACTGCGTCGTGTCACGGCTCACCCCGATGTTCACATGTGCCTTGTTCAGCCCGATGTCGTACAGCCCATGCGGGATGACCTTGCCTTCGCTGTAGCTCGGAAAATCATGGTCGAGGACTTCAAGCTGCTCGCGCGTGTAGAGCTTGCCGTCGCGATAGAAATTGCCCAGCATCTCCTTCTTCTTCGTATCGATGCTGAGGACAGGCTGGTCGTCTTCGAGATATTCCGCCTTGAGTTGCGTAATACGCTGAAATTGTACGTCGCGTTGTGCGTGGGACTTGAACGACTTCTTTTTCTGTGATTGCCGCCGGGAAAAACCGTTGCGCTTTAGCAGCTGCCGGACCGTTCGCACGCTCACCCGTTCGCCTACTTGCTGCGTCATCGCCTGTGCGATTTCGCGTGGCTTCAGATCCGTCCAGATGATGCCGTGTTGTGGATTACCCGCCGTATGCTCTCGCACCACATCTAGAAATACCGCGTTCCACTCCGGATGGTCCGTTAACCTGGATTTACGCCCCTTTTTTTCGGATCCGCTCTCCAACCGGATCCAGCTCTTCTTCCAGGTCCTTTAGCCCTTGTCTAATTGTTTTCGGGTCCATTTCAAACAGTTTCGCAATATATTCGAAACCGCCATGGCCCAGCTTGTCCGCCTCCACAGCCGCATACCGCCGTCGGTCCTTCTCCGACAAGCGCGCGTACAGCCGCTTCATCCGCGTTTCAACCTCAGCCCGGTAACCAGCCTGCATCGTTTGTCCTCCAGAGGCATCACATCTTACCCGCGTCGCTTTGCGCACGCCAGGTCCACTTCGGGAAGTTATTTCTCACTCGTTCCTTAGCCGGCGCGGATGAGGAACCTGCGGCGATGATGTTGATCCGCTGCGAGACGATGCATCACCGCCTGCAGAATCGGCACAGGCCCGCGGACACGGCGGATGCTGACGAGCGCGCCACGCGCTCGTTGTAGGGAGTCTTGAGTCGGAGAGCGTCTGATCAGTCCAGCAGCTCACGCTGCCTGCGTGAAGCTGGCGGGCTGTCCACTTCCGGAGGCAAGCGCTGAGGCAGATGGACTTGGTTCGTTTCCGTTTTGACGACCTGGACTCGCCTGGGCGCAAACGTTACCTACCGCCTTGCTTCCACGCTGGAAAAAGCCTTCCTGCCGACAGCGAGCGCAATGCGCCTGTGCATGTAGGCGGCCAGGCAGCGCCAGGCCCCACGGCGCCTTGGAGCGCAAGCAAAAGAAAGCCCGCTGCAATGGCGGGCACGAATCCCTTGAGGAGAAAGGGAGGAGACGGACGTAGTATAAACCCTTATGAAAACTCTTGCAGACCCTGCTTGTGGCGGGGGAGCGGTCTGCCAGCCATTTTTCCCCGACACGAAGCGAACGCGTTGATATACGCTCACCAAAAGCCCGCTTCCAAGGTATAGGAACCGGACTTGGAAACCTGAGGCGCCTTCCGGCCTGGCATGCGACAGCAGCAGATGAGCGGTGGCCAATCTGTAATTTCATGACCTCGAAATTACGTCTGTCGCGGCGGCTACTGTATCGTGCTGTGAATTGGGTCGCAACGGTCGGGTCTGGAGATAAAGTCAAATCTGGTGTACGAAGGTTGATCGTGGCCGGTCGTCAGGCGACGAGTTTCTGCTGATCCGGCGGATTGTCTTGCGCCGGCGCACCGTCCTTGAAGGGGATGCCCTTCAGGAGCAGTTCGATATGTTCGGCACCGTTGATGCGGCGCCAGGTTTTCTCGGCTTCCTCGATCAGCTTGAAGGCCAAGCCAAGGAAGGTCGCTCGTGACACACAATTTCGCGTGCGCGTCGTGCGGTGACGCACAGTCGCGAAGGTCGACTCAATCGCGTTCGTCGTGCGAATGTGCTGCCAGTGCTCGGCCGGGAAGTCGTAGAACGTCAACAGGGTGTCTCGATCTTTGGTGAGCACGCCGGCGGCCTTGGGGTACTTGGCACCGTAGATCGTCACAAAGCGATCGAAGGCAGCAAAGGCATCTGCGCGGGTGGCCGCCATCCAAATCGCCTGCAGATCTGCCTTGGCGCGGCCGTGCTGGGATTTTGGCAAGGCGTTCAGGACATTGCCCATCTTGTGGAACCAGCAACGCTGGGCGCGCGTGGCTGGGAACACCTCCTCCAGGGCAGCCCAGAATCCCATGGCGCCATCGCCGACCGCCGCCAGCGGGCCAGCCTGCAGGCCGCGGGATTTCAGATCCAACAGTACTTCCGCCCACGATGCCTTCGATTCCCGATAGCCGTCACCGATCGCCACGCGCTCCTTCCTGCCGTCGGGCGTGACGCCGATGATCACCAGCAGGCATTGCCCGTCCGAGCCCTCGCTGCGCAGACCCGTGTGGATGCCGTCCACCCACCAATACACATAGCGCGCCGCCGACAGATCACGCTGATTCCAGCGTGCATGCTCGTCTGCCCACTGCGCCTTCAATCGGCTCACCACGTTGGCCGATAGCCCTTTGGCATCTTCGCCCAGCAGCACCGACAGCGCCTCGCTCATGTCGCCTGTCGAGATTCCCTTCAGATACAGCCAGGGCAGCGCCGCACTCACCCGTGGTGACTTCCTCACATATGGCGGCACGATCGCCGAGTTGAACTTCACGCCAGACCCGGACCGGTCGCGCACCTTGGGCACCTTCACGGCAATCGGTCCGGCACCCGTCAGCACCTCTCGCTCCGGGAGGTAGCCATTGCGAACCACGGCGCGCTGGCCGCTCAAGGTCTTGACGTTACTGAACTGCTCAAGCAGCTCTGCCAGCTCCACTTCAATCGCCTCCTGGATGACCCGCCGGGCCCCGCGCCTGATCAGCTCCTCGAGCCCAAGCCCGATTTCCGATAGACCGACTGCTTCTTTACATTTATCCTTGCTCATGGTGGAGTTTTCTTGTGTGCTGGTTTCCGATCTCGACAATCAGATTCTCAGCGGAAAGCTCCACCGCCCTCTACTCCGCGCCTCAAATTCCCCGCCCGTACACCACTTTCGACTTTAGCTCTCGAACCGTCGCATTCCCGCATGAAACGGCATTGATCCGTTTCGCGCCAGCGCACATTTTTTCGCGGTGATCGAGCGACGTTGACGCTGTAGGTCCGTACAGTCGAGGAAATTCACTACCGGTATTCCATTGTCATGGGCGGCTGCATTTCTAAGCGTGGTGGAGCGCGAGCTTCAAGCGACTATGGTTCCGATGGGTATGAGTCGGACGTTGAGGCGAAAAGAGCTAAGCCTGGATCTTCGCGATCACCATATTCAAATGAGACCTTGAATGGACTGGTGCCATTTGCCAAACGGGTCTATCAGGAGAGCGTTCTTTGGCATGAAACCAAGCGCGAACACGTGTCATCTCTTCGCAGAAATGGCTTCGTGAACGAGCGTAAAGGGAGTGGAGCCACAGATGGCGGAAGCGCAAATTTCCTGATGAATTTCAGTAGCTCTGGTGTGACTGCTTCGGGCGAACACCACTACTTGTCATCTGATCGAGAGATGGCGAAGGAGTTTGCCATGTTTGCCGACGCTGACCAGCCGGCGGTGGTGCGAACGATCGGCGTTGGGAACAACTTTCATTTGGAGGAAGACCCCTATACTGGCGACCCTGCCAGACCCCGGGCACGGCAGAGCAAGCGCACGCCTTGCTGAGTTGTTGCAACATAACACGACAAGAGAAGTGCCTGTACAGCGCCGTCGAGGCACTGGTAAAGCGGTCGAATTTTTCACCGAATGATGCTGAAAGTAACATCGAATACGCTCGGCTGTCTCTGAACACTGTGCAGACCCACGACAAAGCCTTGAAGTTGCAGTTCGGTGCGAGCCGGTGCACGCGAGGTGACGGCTTGCTGTGATTCTCTCTCAGGTTATCGAGAATCAGGACACCTTCTTGCCTGCGTGCCAAAACGACGTCCACCGATGGCATCTTGCAGCGTCGTCGCGACGCCCTCAGTATGACGCTGGCAAGATGCCAAACACTCCAATGCGATATCCCAACTGTGCTTGTCCATCTCCGCTCTTGATCGACACCGCCAGCATGAGATGCGCCCGTCTTGTTTCCTCAAGAGTCCGGATTGTCCCCCCGTAATGGCTGTTGAGTTGGGGCTTACTCGTCCTGATTCCACTATCCCGACATAGCCGCTTGTTTCAACGGTCTACCCGCCCGATCCGATGACAACGGCCGGAGCTATTTTAACAGCCTGCCAGGTAACTACTGGAGAAGGGGCATAGCTATGAGAATTGGCAGCCCGGCGAGTCCGGACGCTGGTGGCGATCAGAAGATTGACGAGGCTGCACCCGGACAGTCCCCGACTTCGCGGCCCGAACCTGCGTCCCGGAGGACAGACACGGTCCTTGACACGTTGCCGCGGCGGGAAGACCTGGCAGCGCGTCGCCAGCAGCGCAGGATGCAGCCTTATTCCGGACCTCAACGGCAAAGGGCATTCGCTTCACGGCCACAGGGGGACGAGGATACTGCCGGACATCCGTTGCGCGCTTTGCCGAGTAGCGGGAGGCCTGTGTCAGACCGAGCAGCGGACGATGCACCCCGCAGGGCCCAGTCGTCGTGGCCGCCCAGCACGCGCAACCTGCCGGACCAGCAGCTGCGGTCAACCCTTGCTGCAAGCGGGATGGAGAGGTATCAGATCGCCGCGGCGGCGCCATCGCGCAAGCGACCGGCCCGCGATGCGATTGAAGCGCTGGATGAAAGGCACCACTCGAGGATGCGCATCGAGCCGAGCGAACCACAGCGCCGCAGCCGGAATCTGGGGAGAGTCCTGACGTATCCTGAACACGAGTTCGGCCGGCAGCTCAGGAACCAACGGTATGCGCAGCAGCAAGTGCTTTCCGGCAACGCGAAGGATGCCGATTTCCCTGAACTTGCCATCCGGATGGCAAGGGAGAACGTGCTGGCACAGCGCAACGGCTACGGGCAGGCACTGGTCTTTCTGCGCCCAGACTATGCCGGCGACAACCTGCACTTCCTGGACTTGTATTTGCAGAAACTGCAGGTCAGGAACAAGGTCAGGAACATACCGCCTGCGCGGGCCAACGACGTTCGCGAGGCGGTTGAACTGGCGGCGCACTATCTTGTGGACACCGACTGGTGCCGGGGCGCGCCGGCTGCAAGCTACGTGCATTTCGCCAACAAGTTAGCAAGCATGCCGACAGCGAGATCTGCCGGCTAGCGCTGCGAAGCATCGCGACCGAACTGCTGAGGCCGGGCGCGCTGCACAGGCTGAACGGACGGCAAGCCGCCATGCTGTGCAATGCGCTGTCCAAGGCGCCGGAGCGCCCGGCGTGCTGCGATGCGGTGTCCGGTCTTGTCAGGCATCTTCGATCGCATGGTCTGATCCCGGGGCTGAACGCACAGGATATGTCAAATCTGCTCAATGCCCTGAGCAAGTGGTCGGACGATGGCAGGGTCGGGGAGAACGCACTGGAGCTGGCCAGGCGCGTTGCGGCAGACGCGCCGCTGCGCGAGTCGATGAATGCGCTGGGGGTGGCCATCACGGTCAACGCTCTCTCGAAGTGGCCTGACGAAGCCGATGCGCGTCAGGCGGTGCTGCCGCTGGCCGAACGCGTGGCATCGGATGCGGGGCTGCGCCAGCGGATGGACGGGCAGCATGTTGCCAACGCGCTCAATGCATTCTCAAAGTGGCCGGCGTCGCATCGGGCCAGCGAGGCGGTACGGTGCCTGGCCCGGCGCCTCACATCGGAACCCCAGCTGTGCCAGTCGATGGAGGCGCGGGAGGTGACCACCGCGCTCAATGCGCTCTCGAAGTGGCCGGACCAGGCCAAGGCCCGCGACGCCGCGCTGCGGCTGGCCGAGCGCGTTAGCTCGGAACCCCAGCTGTGCCAGTCGATGGAGGCGAAACATGTGTCCAACGCCCTGAACGCGTTTTCGAAGTGGCCGGACGCGGACGAGGCAAGCGCGGCGGCGCTGGCGCTTGCCGATCGTCTGACCTCGGAGGCTGAGGGCGATGCGCGGCTGCGCCAGTCGATGGATGCACGGGAGGTGGCCACCGCGCTCAATGCGCTTTCGAAGTGGCCGGACAAGGAAGAGGCTCGTGAGGCGGCGCTGCGGCTGGCCGGGCGCGTTAGCTCGGAACCCCAGCTGTGCCAGTCGATGGAGGCGCTGGCCGTGGCCAACGCGCTCAATGCGCTCTCGAAGTGGCCGGGCGAAGACGAGGCCCGCGACGCCGCGCTGCGGCTGGCCGGGCGCGTTAGCTCGGAACCCCAGCTGTGCCAGTCGATGGAGGCGCGGGAGGTGGCCACCGCGCTCAATGCGCTCTCGAAGTGGCCGGGCGAAGACGAGGCCCGCGACGCCGCGCTGCGGCTGGCCGGGCGCGTTAGCTCGGAACCCCAGCTGTGCCAGTCGATGGAGGCGAAACATGTGTCCAATGCCCTGAACGCGCTCTCGAAGTGGCCGGACAAGGAAGAGGCTCGTAAGGCGGCGCTGCGGCTGGCCGAGCGCGTTAGCTCGGAACCCCAGCTGTGCCAGTCGATGGACGCGCGGGCCGTGGCCACCGCGCTCAATGCGCTCTCGAAGTGGCCGGGCGAAGACAAGGCCCGAGACGCCGCGCTGCGGCTGGCCGAGCGCGTTAGCTCGGAACCCCAGCTGTGCCAGTCGATGGATGCGTGGGAGGTGACCACCGCGCTCAATGCGCTCTCGAAGTGGCCGGACGCGGACGAGGCAAGCGCCGCGGCGCTGGCGCTTGCCGATCGTCTGACCTCGGAGGCTGAGGGCAATGCGCGGCTGCGCCAGTCGATGGAGGCGCGGGCCGTGGCCACCGCGCTCAATGCGCTTTCGAAGTGGCCGGACCAGGCCAAGGCCCGCGACGCCGCGCTGCGGCTGGCCGAGCGCGTTAGCTCGGAACCCCAGCTGTGCCAGTCGATGGAGGCGCAGGCAGTGGCCAACGCCCTGAACGCGTTTTCGAAGTGGCCGGACGCGGACGAGGCAAGCGCCGCGGCGCTGGCGCTTGCCGATCGTCTGACCTCGGAGGCTGAGGGCAATGCGCGGCTGCGCCAGTCGATGGAGGCGCAGGCCGTGGCCAACGTCCTGAACGCGTTTTCGAAGTGGCCGGAGGAAGACAAGGCCCGAGACGCCGCGCTGCGGCTGCCGAGCGCGTTAGCTCGGAACCCCAGCTGTGCCAGTCGATGGACGCGCAGGCCGTAGCCAACGCGCTCAATGCGCTCTCGAAGTGGCCGGACGCGGACGAGGCCCGCGCCGCGGCGCTGGTGCTGGCCGATCGCCTGACCTCGGAGGCTGAGGGCGATGCGCGGCTGCGCCAGTCGATGGACGCGCAGGAGGTGGCCAGCACCCTCCACGCACTGTCCCGATGGCCGCAAGAAAGCGGCCTGCATGAAGCGGCGTGGTGTCTGGCGGCACGCCTGGGCTGGGCTCCGCTCGAGTGGAGCGCGTTCGAATTCAGCCAGACCGGCCAGATTGCCAACGCGCTGGCGCGGCTCGGCCGGGACGAAGACGGGGACGCCATTCTCGCACGCGATGTACTGACGGGGTAGCGGTGCACCTGGAGTTGTATCCGGAACGCTTCGACAGCGCCGAGGGCCGCCATGTGGGTATGCTGCTCAAGGCTTTCGCCCAGCTGCGGATGCACGACGCGCTGCGGCTGCTCGCAACGCCGGCGCTGGAGCGTGTCATGACGCTGTGTCTCGAAGGACGGCTGCGCGAAGAACCGCTGGAAAGTGTAGGCACCCTGTGCATGGGGCTGCTGCCGCTGGCGCGCAGCCCGCAGTTGCAGCGCCACCGGGTGCGCGCCCTGCAGACGTTCGACGCGCTGAAGCCAGTCGTAGAACACAAGATCGACGCGTATCTGCGCCAAGCCCCGGGCGGGGCAGGCGCTCGTGCCGGGCTGCACCTGAAGGAGGGCGACGAAGCATGCGGTACGCGCTGTCCGGCCCTGTCACTGTATCAGGTGCTCAAGGCATACACCGTGGTGGCCCACCAGTGGAAGCCGCGCTACATCAGCGGCGGGCGTGAGTCGGTGAAGACGCACCAGGAGACTCTGAAGCAGTGGGTGCGACAGACGCTGGACAGGACGCGCCCGCTCATCGAGACGGATCTGCAGGAAAAGAGCTGGAACTTGATTGCGCAGATCGAGGCGGATGATGCGATCCTGGACGCGCTGGATCTGCGGCTGGCCAGCGCGGCGCATCTGGAGGCCCTCACGACGCGTTACCCTCCTCGCCGGTTCGATCTGGCAGCGCGCCACGAGAGCCTGCGCACAGTGGTGGGAAACGTCGTACCACCCGAACCGAGTGGGGGCGACACCACGCATGTCACGGTCGACTTGCGGGGACGGGAGCTGGAGCCCGCCGCGTCGTCCGACGGGGCGGAGCCTGCGTATTCGTTTTATTCACGCCTGACCGGTCAGCCGCTGGTCGAGGTGCGGCTGCCTGGGGAGTTAAGCGCCTTCATGCTCGCGCGCACGTTCCAGTACAAAGACGAGCCTTGGCGCTTCGACATGTTTGGCGGCAGCCGCCTGACACGGGGGCGGCGGAAGTCAGCCCGGGACATCGCCGCCGGCCGCAGCGCGTCTGCTTCGGTGCTGCCGGCAGTGCGGTATGCCGACAGTGCCCCAGGCAGCGCCTTCATGGAACTGGCGCAGAAGCTGGCGCCGCAGCGCGAGGACTGGTCGCGCATGCAACGCGCGCTCATGGAGATGGTGCCACCTGACCATGTGGTGGAGGGCACGTTGCGGCTGGGCTGGTTTGAGGACGTGGCCGGGCCGCAGCACCCCTTCAGGCTTCAAGGGCCACACCACGAGCGCATCGCGCTCTGTCCAAATGACGGCTGCGGGTTTCTGAGATGGGACGTGGCGATGCGCATTCCGGTGGTGCGCGAACATATCGAGGCATGGGAGGCAGTCAGGGAGGCACGGGGCGACGAGGCACAGCAAAAGCTGGTGGATGGGCAGCAGCCGGGATTTAACACGCTGCCACCGCAGGCCCTGATGCATTTCCCGCGGGATGAGGCGGCGCTTGACGAAGCGCGCGAGGTGATGCAGCGCAGGCTGAACGGGGTGGACCGGCACGCATCGCAGGCGGTGGACTGCCTGACGCTGTACCAACTGGCCGTCAGCGGCGGCTACCAGGGGCGGCGCATCCGCGCGGTCCCCTCGGCTGACGACAGGCTGTATCTGCCGACGATTCCGCTGCCGGGCTTTGCGCAGTTGCAGGGCGATGTGCTGGTGGGCAAACCGCCGTACGATAAGGAGAACCTGTTGCCCATTGCGGCCGCGCAGGTCGTTACGCCCGATCAGGAGGACGTGACGGCCCAGTTTCTGGACCAGTGCTTCGCCATCCAGTACAGCTATACGGGATTCGATGAGGATTCGGGCACGGGCGCCGACATGCTGCACAGCAAGGGCATGCTGATCATCCCGCCGCCGGGCTACTGGTCGCCGGATCCGGACCACCAGGGGCTGCACCTGGCCTGTTCGCGGGAGGACCTGAAGACGCTGTCGCGCTGGAAGAGCCGGCGCGAGCGCGACACGCTGCCGCAGCAGATGTTCAGCACGGGCAGCCTGCGGGTCAAGGACGTGCTGCTGCCTGGGCGGCTTGGGGCAATCCCGATTGCGGAGCTGCGCAAGCGGAGCATGGACACGGACGGGGACGATGCGTTCGTCTATGCGGGCTATCCGGCTCTCGTGGGCCACATCGGTCGCGTCATGCAGTCGCGCCAGGCGCGACGGGGCGAGGAGCGCTCGTTCAAGCCGCCCAAGACTGCGCATCCGGCCATCGATGAACGGGGCCGCTACCAGGCGGGACGGGCGCGCGAAATTATGGCCGAGCAGCGGGGGGGCGCGTTGCTGGGTAAAGCCGCCACGCTCGCCATGCGCTTTCTCGCGCAGCCCGATGAGCTGCGCGAGGCCATGGCGCGAAACATGATGTTCGGCACCTACGACGGCGTGGCGCGTGATTTGCGCAACGGACTGCGCAGGCGGCTGCAGGGGGACAAGGATGCACCAGCGCTGCAGCAGTTGCAGGTGCAGGCGCATGAGGCGATTGACCGAGCCCATGAGCCGCAAGCGTGCGAGGCGGCGAAACTGCTGTATGAGCTGTGTATGCAGCTGGGCAGGGACAGCGTCCAGGCACCGCAGCTTCCGTCCGCGCTGGCGCAGGGGTTCCCCGCACTTGCGAGCGCCTATGAGCAGGCAGACGACACGGCCGGGCGTGTGCACGCGGTGCTGGACAACTACCCGGTGTGCCGTCTGTCGCGTACGGCGTTCCCCGAGGGGCAGCCGGGGCTGGTGCCGGGCGAGCCGGAGCTGTCCATGCGCAACCTGTTTACGATAGCCATAAAGGTGGGCACCGACGCGCTGAAGTCGGACACGGGCACCGATCTCTTTACAAGCGTGATCGAGAGTTGCGAAATGGCTGAACGCCGGTATCCCGACCGTCTGCGTCGGGTACCGTACAGCAAGCCGACGTTGGCGGAAATACGGCACGGGCGCTTCGATCCACAGTGGGCAGACGCTGCGCTGCGGCAGATGCCAACGATGGCAGCGGGTGTCATGCAGGACGCCGTCCGGGCGCTGCAGCAGGCGGAGCTGCTCAGCGTACCGGCTACGCCGGCCGAACGGGCGCAGGAGGTTTCCCGGGAGGCGCTTGAGCAAGAGGCGCTGGCGCTCAATGAACGCGCCCGTTTGGCCGAGCCGGGGATCACGATGAGGCTGCAGGACATCGTGAACGGGTGCAGTGCCGGACACGCGCGGGCGGGTCTGGCGGGCGAACAGAAGAACAGGCTGAAGTCGCCGCGCTCGCTGCAGGACAAGCTGGCCCGGCTGATTGGTGGAGTGCCGCCCCGGACCCTGGCCCAGGCCAGCGCGCTGGTCAACGATGCGCTGCGCTACAGTGTGGTGCTGCCCGCGGATACGTTTATGGGGGACTATCGCCAGATCATGGCGCAGCTCGCGAAGGCGCATACTCTGATCCGGCGCACGAATCACTTCCTGCGGGGCCGCAGCCCTTTCCAGGCGGTGAGCGTCACGCTGAAGGAGCCAAACGGCATCGCATGGGAAATCCAGTTTCATACAGAGCAAACGTTCAGATGCAAGGAGAAGTACCACGACCTGTACAAGCAGGCGCAACGACGTGGATTCGATGGCGCCTCCGGCGACGAGATCTGGAAGTTGCTCGGGCCAGCGCGCGAGGCCTTCCGTGCATTACCCGTTCCTGCGGGGGTGGAAGATATCGTGGACTGGGAGCCGGAAACGGTATTGAAGGTGCAGCCGCGGCCCCAGGCGTCAGCCACGCCGCGCGTGCCTGCCCCCCTTGCGCAACTGGCCCAGCAGATCAGAAGCCAGGCTGAACGTCTCGAGGGTGCGGTCTGGCCTGTGCTGCAGCAGGCGCTGGAGCACCACGGCGCGAAGTTGCGCGCGGACATGGACGGTGGCGGCTGGCGCAGGTTTATCTTTAAGAAGAAGAAAAGCATTGAAGAGAAGCTTGCCCGGATACAGCGCGAGCAGGGCCTGCAAACACCGCAGGAGGCCGCCAGGCGGGTACGCGATGGTCTGCGCTATGAGGTGATCCTCGGTGCAGAGAGATTTGCCATGGACGCCCGGAGGATCCTGACCAGTCTGCAAAGGGCCGGCATGACGGTCATGCGCGTGAACAACAGCTTTACCCGGGAGGGCACCGGCTATGCTGGCCTGAATGTGAACGTGCGCACCCGCGTTGAGGGCGAAGACGCCGACTGGGAAATCCAGTTCCACACCCGTGATAGCCTGAAGGCCAAGGAGAAGAGTCACCGGACCTACGAAAGGCTGCGCCAACTGTCGCCTGATGCGGTGCCGCGCGGGACGCTGGAGCAGGACCTGCGCGACGCGGCAGCCCGCGTGGCGCCCCCGCAGGGCATCGAGATGATCCTGTCCTTCGATCTCTATGCGGAACCATCCATTGCCGACGAGAGGCCTGGCGGCCCGATGAACCAGCCGTATCGCGGCGCAGCCGCGGATCAAGCACGCAGCTCCGACCTGGACACCGGGCAACCCTACGGGCCGCACGGTGCCACGCGGAGCGCGCCTGCCGTGACACACCCGGCCCCCGATCCTGGCCATGCTGTTCGCAGCAACTGGGGCCCCCGCCCCCTGCGCGCACCGGACGTGCTGAGCGGCCTGCACGACCCCCCTGGCGGGTGCCTCGCCGGCTCAGGTGCCCGTTCCCCCATCCTTGGGCGAATTCAATTCGGGGCCCCTGCTCATCAGTCTTGAACAGTTTCTGGCGCAATCAAACGCTGAGATGGGGATGGCCAGCGGGCTGCAGAATAATTGCCTGCTAGGAGACTGTCGGATTTTCGGGATCCCCGGTCGTCCGGCGGGACGGGTTGGGCGTTAATAAATTAACAAGTTTCTGAGAGAGTCCATAGGTGAGTCGCTTCGTGCCCGTTGATCGTCAGACCGACTATCTGTTGCCGCCGTCAGTGGAGGACTGGTTGCCCGAAGGTCATCTGGCGCGGTTCGTGGTGGAAGTCATCGAGCAGATGGACCTGTCGGAGCTGAGCGGGGCGTACGCGGGTCGCGGCATGGCGGCGCATCACCCTGAGGTGCTACTGGGCTTGCTGGTGTACGGGTATGCGACCGGAGTGTCTTCGAGCCGCAAGATTGAGAGAGCGACCTATGACTCGGTGGCGTTCCGCTACGTTGCGGCGAACACGCATCCGGACCATGACACGCTGGCCACCTTTCGCAAGCGGTTTGCGAGCCAGTTAGAGAAGCTGTTCGTGCAGGTGCTGCTGATCGCGAAGGAGATGAAGCTGGTCAAGCTGGGCCGGATTGCGCTGGATGGCACCAAGGTGAAGGCGAATGCGAGCAAGCACCGCGCGCTGTCGCACGGGCACATCGGCCGGATCGAAGCGCAGTTGCATGAAGAAGTGCAGCGGTTGATAGCGATGGCCGAGAACGCCGATCGAGAGAGTCTGCCAGATGGGATGGATGTACCGGCGGAGATCGCACGGCGCGAAGCGCGACTGAAGGCGTTGGCCGAAGCGAAGGCGAAGATCGAGGCGCGGGCGCAGGAACGGTTCGAGCAAGAGCAGCAGGAGTATGAAGCCAAGGTGGCGCGTCGCGAGGCGCAGCGCAAAGACGGCAAGAAGCCGCGGGGCAAGGACCCGAAGCCGCCGCAAGGCGGTGCCAAGGAACGCGACCAGATCAACCTGACGGACGAAGAGTCGCGCATCATGCCGGTGTCCAGCGGCGGCTTCGAGCAAGGCTACAACGCGCAGGCGGCGGTGAATGTCGAGACGATGTTGATCGTGGGCACGACAGTGACCCAGCAAAGCAACGACAAGCGCCAGGTCGCACCGATGATCAACGTGCTGGGGGCGCTGCCCGAGCCATTGGGCCAGCCTGAGGTGTTGCTGGCGGATGCGGGCTACTTCAGTGCGGCCAACGTCGTCACCTGCGAGGCAGCGGACATCACCCCTCTGATCGCGATCCAGCGCGACGCCCATCATCTGCCGCTGATGGAACGCTTTGCCGACGATCCGGCGCCGCCCGAGAGCACCGATCCGGTCGTCAGGATGACACACCGACATAAGACGAAGGCGGGGCGAGCACTGTACGGGCTCCGCAAGAGCACCGTCGAACCGGTGTTCGGCATCATCAAGCATGTGATGGGATTCCGGCAGTTCTCGCTGCGCGGGCTGTCCAACGTCGCGGCGGAATGGTCGCTGGTCGCGCTCGCGTGGAACATCAAGCGGATGAACGTATTACGGGGTGTGTAGGGCCGATCAGCGGGCTCTTTGTGCCGCCTAATCGCCCGATTGCCTTCCTCATCCACTTTCAAATACCTTCATCGCGTTTTGACGACTGAGATGAGCCCGCAATCCGGCCGCGAACCCAGTCATGAACCTGATGTTTTGAATCGCGCTTCACCTCAACTCCGACGAGCTCCTAGACACAGCTCTTCAGCTCAGCCGCAACATAAGGCGAGAGCCTGCGATGGCAACGGAGCAGACGAGCGAACTCCAGGCACAGGCGCAGTGGTTGCGGGGCGAGCTATTTCGTGGGGGCCTGGCCGATAGGGATGGCGACATCGACATGTACGAGGCCGGGTGGGGGCTCGCGCGCAGCCTTGGCATACGCATCCAGGCCATTGCGGTCAATGCGAGCGGGCAGCTCACAGTGCATCCGGTTGTTGGTCAGCAAGGCCGGCTTGTGCATATCCTTCATACACCCGGCCACTTTCAGCCATTGTGGCCGCGCCGCTAGTGTAGCGTTCTGTTCTTGATTGAACTTATATGAATTCGGCGTCTCCAATGCCCACACTGCGACACAGCGTGGAGAGAGTGAGTGCGAGTTGCCCCCGAGATCATGTTGACCGACGAGGAGCGAACCAATTTGACGAGGCTGGTTCGGTCGAAGCTCACGAGCGTGAGGCTGGCGCAGCGCGCGCGCATTGTGCTGCTGGCCGCCAACGGAATGCAGAACAAGGACATCGCCGAGCAGTTGGGAGTCGGACGCGTGCAGGTCTCGCGTTGGCGTGAGCGGTATGCGCAATCGGGGCTGGCCGGTATCGAACGCGACTTGCCGCGCGGTGCGCCGCCGGTGAAGGTGGACACGGCGCGGCTGGTGGAGCTGACCACTCAAACCAAGCCCGTTGCGGCCACGCACTGGAGCACGCGCAAGATGGCCGCCGAATTGGGCGTGAGCGCCAGCACCGTCATGCGCCATTGGCACGCCCACGGGTTGAAGCCGCACATCGTGCGCGGCTTCAAGGTGTCGCGCGATCCGAAGTTCGTCGAGAAGCTCGAAGACATCGTCGGCCTCTACATGTCGCCACCCGAGCACGCGCTGGTGCTGTGCTGCGATGAGAAGAGCCAGGTGCAGGCGCTGGATCGCACGCAGCCCGGCTTGCCGTTGAAGAAGGGGCGTGCGGCCACCATGACGCACGACTACAAGCGCAACGGCACGACCACGCTGTTTGCCGCGCTCAACGTGCTCGATGGCCAGGTCATCGCCCAGTGCCAGCAGCGCCACCGCCATACCGAGTGGCTGAAGTTCCTGCGCAAGATCGACCGCGAGACGCCCAAGGACAAAACGCTGCATCTGATCGCAGACAACTACGCCACCCACAAGCATCCTGCGGTGCAGGACTGCCTGGCCAAGCATCCGCGATTCAACATGCACTTCACGCCCACCTCCGCATCATGGCTGAACATGGTCAAGCGGTTCTTTCGTGACATCACAACCGAGCGACTTCGCCGCGGCGTATTCACCAGCGTGCCGGAACTGGTCGACGCCATCAACGAGTACATCGCTCACCACAACACCAACCCCAAGCCGTTCATCTGGACCAAGAGCGCTCGCGACATCCTACAGAAGGTCATTCTGTGCCAACCGCCGCTTACTCAGCAGTCGGAAATATAGGCGACAGAAGGAGCCTGGAAGAATGATCGAACGAGACACGGCTTTTGCCGGACATCCGCGAGCTGCGCCTCGATTCGCTCTTGCAGCTTTTCACCCTTTTGCAGGGCCGCCTTGCCGCGCCAGTACGTTTGACATGACTCCACACCAATTCGTCCGGATTCAGATCCGGGGCGTAACCCGGCAGGAAATGAAGTGTGAGCTTGCCGCGCGTGGAGTCAACGTACTCGCGCACCAGCGCCTTCTTGTGCGCGGGCAGACTGTCGAGCACCAGATGCACCGGCTTCTTGCGATGCCGCATCATCTTCTTGAGCAATTCGACGAAAAACTCGGCGTTGAGCGCTCCCTTGTAGGTGCAAAACCAGAAGGCTCCCTTCGCATTGACCGCCGACGCCGCGCTGATCGACTGGCGCTGACCGGGGCGCTGCACCACAGGGGTCTGGCCACGTACACCCCAGGTCTTACCATGCACCGTGTCGGCGCGAAAGCCGGACTCGTCCCAGAAGAACTCTTCCGCGCCCTGCGCCTTAGCCTGACGGGCAATTGCTGGATAGGTGTCGTGCTGCCAGCGCTCGATCGCTTCGGGGTCGCGTTGGTAGGCCCGTTGCAATGGTTTCTGCGGCGTCAGCCCAAGTTTTGCCAGCAGTGCTCCCACCGCTGTCGTCCCCAGGCGCACACCAAACTTCTTCTCAATCAACTGCGCCACGATTGCGCGTGTCCACAACCCGAAATCAAGCCCGTACTGGCGCGGATCGCGCCCATTGACCCAGCGAAAACCTGCCGCTCCTGGGCTGGCGTCAGCGTTGGGGGCCGGCCAGTGGCCGGCGTCGAGCGCAGCGCATTGATACCCACGCCCGGTTTAAGGGCAGCGTTTATCCATTTATAGATCGTGGTGCGATTGAATCCGTAGGAGGCAATCACGTCTGCCGGCCGCTCGCCTTCACGAACCCGCTCAATCGCCATGAGGCGAATCGCCTCCAGCGTCTGATGATCAAATGTCCGTCCGTCTCGCTTCATGCACGATCCGACCGATGCAGGGCCCATGAAGTTCCAACTTGTCGACTAACTTACCGACCCATGAGTAACGCCCATTTCGATCGAAGAATCTTGTTCAGCCGCCGCAACCTAGCGGCGCGGCCACAATGGCTGAAAGTGGCCGGGTGTATGAAGGATATGCACAAGCCGGCCTTGCTGACCAACAACCGGATGCACTGTGAGCTGCCCGCTCGCATTGACCGCAATGGCCTGGATGCGTATGCCAAGGCTGCGCGCGAGCCCCCACCCGGCCTCGTACATGTCGATGTCGCCATCCCTATCGGCCAGGCCCCTACGAAATAGCTCGCCCCGCAACCACTGCGCCTGTGCCTGGAGTTCGCTCGTCTGCTCCGTTGCCATCGCAGGCTCTCGCCTTAGGTTGCGGCTGAGCTGAAGAGCTGTGTCTAGCAGGCAATTATTCTGCAGCCCGCTGGCCATCCCCATCTCAGCGTTTGATTGCGCCAGAAACTGTTCAAGACTGATGAGCAGGGGCCCCGAATTGAATTCGCCCAAGGATGGGGGAACGGGCACCTGAGCCGGCGAGGCACCCGCCAGGGGGGGTCGTGCAGGCCGCTCAGCACGTCCGGTGCGCGCGGGGGGAGGGGGCCCAGTTGCTGCGAACAGCATGGCCAGGATCGGGGGCCGGGTGTGTCACGGCAGGCGCGCTCCGCGTGGCACCGTGCGGCCCGTAGGGTTGCCCGGTGTCCAGGTCGGAGCTGCGTGCTTGATCCGCGGCTGCGCCGCGATACGGCTGGTTCATCGGGCCGCCAGGCCTCTCGTCGGCAATGGATGGTTCCGCATAGAGATCGAAGGACAGGATCATCTCGATGCCCTGCGGGGGCGCCACGCGGGCTGCCGCGTCGCGCAGGTCCTGCTCCAGCGTCCCGCGCGGCACCGCATCAGGCGACAGTTGGCGCAGCCTTTCGTAGGTCCGGTGACCCTTCTCCTTGGCCTTCAGGCTATCACGGGTGTGGAACTGGATTTCCCAGTCGGCGTCTTCGCCCTCAACGCGGGTGCGCACGTTCACATTCAGGCCAGCATAGCCGGTGCCCTCCCGGGTAAAGCTGTTGTTCACGCGCATGACCGTCATGCCGGCCCTTTGCAGACTGGTCAGGATCCTCCGGGCGTCCATGGCAAATCTCTCTGCACCGAGGATCACCTCATAGCGCAGACCATCGCGTACCCGCCTGGCGGCCTCCTGCGGTGTTTGCAGGCCCTGCTCGCGCTGTATCCGGGCAAGCTTCTCTTCAATGCTTTTCTTCTTCTTAAAGATAAACCTGCGCCAGCCGCCACCGTCCATGTCCGCGCGCAACTTCGCGCCGTGGTGCTCCAGCGCCTGCTGCAGCACAGGCCAGACCGCACCCTCGAGACGTTCAGCCTGGCTTCTGATCTGCTGGGCCAGTTGCGCAAGGGGGGCAGGCACGCGCGGCGTGGCTGACGCCTGGGGCCGCGGCTGCACCTTCAATACCGTTTCCGGCTCCCAGTCCACGATATCTTCCACCCCCGCAGGAACGGGTAATGCACGGAAGGCCTCGCGCGCTGGCCCGAGCAACTTCCAGATCTCGTCGCCGGAGGCGCCATCGAATCCACGTCGTTGCGCCTGCTTGTACAGGTCGTGGTACTTCTCCTTGCATCTGAACGTTTGCTCTGTATGAAACTGGATTTCCCATGCGATGCCGTTTGGCTCCTTCAGCGTGACGCTCACCGCCTGGAAAGGGCTGCGGCCCCGCAGGAAGTGATTCGTGCGCCGGATCAGAGTATGCGCCTTCGCGAGCTGCGCCATGATCTGGCGATAGTCCCCCATAAACGTATCCGCGGGCAGCACCACACTGTAGCGCAGCGCATCGTTGACCAGCGCGCTGGCCTGGGCCAGGGTCCGGGGCGGCACTCCACCAATCAGCCGGGCCAGCTTGTCCTGCAGCGAGCGCGGCGACTTCAGCCTGTTCTTCTGTTCGCCCGCCAGACCCGCCCGCGCGTGTCCGGGCTCACTGCACCCGTTCACGATGTCCTGCAGCCTCATCGTGATCCCCGGCTCGGCCAAACGGGCCCGTTCATTGAGCGCCAGCGCCTCTTGCTCAAGCGCCTCCCGGGAAACCTCCTGCGCCCGTTCGGCCGGCGTAGCCGGTACGCTGAGCAGCTCCGCCTGCTGCAGCGCCCGGACGGCGTCCTGCATGACACCCGCTGCCATCGTTGGCATCTGCCGCAGCGCAGCGTCTGCCCACTGTGGATCGAAGCGCCCGTGCCGTATTTCCGCCAACGTCGGCTTGCTGTACGGTACCCGACGCAGACGGTCGGGATACCGGCGTTCAGCCATTTCGCAACTCTCGATCACGCTTGTAAAGAGATCGGTGCCCGTGTCCGACTTCAGCGCGTCGGTGCCCACCTTTATGGCTATCGTAAACAGGTTGCGCATGGACAGCTCCGGCTCGCCCGGCACCAGCCCCGGCTGCCCCTCGGGGAACGCCGTACGCGACAGACGGCACACCGGGTAGTTGTCCAGCACCGCGTGCACACGCCCGGCCGTGTCGTCTGCCTGCTCATAGGCGCTCGCAAGTGCGGGGAACCCCTGCGCCAGCGCGGACGGAAGCTGCGGTGCCTGGACGCTGTCCCTGCCCAGCTGCATACACAGCTCATACAGCAGTTTCGCCGCCTCGCACGCTTGCGGCTCATGGGCTCGGTCAATCGCCTCATGCGCCTGCACCTGCAACTGCTGCAGCGCTGGTGCATCCTTGTCCCCCTGCAGCCGCCTGCGCAGTCCGTTGCGCAAATCACGCGCCACGCCGTCGTAGGTGCCGAACATCATGTTTCGCGCCATGGCCTCGCGCAGCTCATCGGGCTGCGCGAGAAAGCGCATGGCGAGCGTGGCGGCTTTACCCAGCAACGCGCCCCCCCGCTGCTCGGCCATAATTTCGCGCGCCCGTCCCGCCTGGTAGCGGCCCCGTTCATCGATGGCCGGATGCGCAGTCTTGGGCGGCTTGAACGAGCGCTCCTCGCCCCGTCGCGCCTGGCGCGACTGCATGACGCGACCGATGTGGCCCACGAGAGCCGGATAGCCCGCATAGACGAACGCATCGTCCCCGTCCGTGTCCATGCTCCGCTTGCGCAGCTCCGCAATCGGGATTGCCCCAAGCCGCCCAGGCAGCAGCACGTCCTTGACCCGCAGGCTGCCCGTGCTGAACATCTGCTGCGGCAGCGTGTCGCGCTCGCGCCGGCTCTTCCAGCGCGACAGCGTCTTCAGGTCCTCCCGCGAACAGGCCAGGTGCAGCCCCTGGTGGTCCGGATCCGGCGACCAGTAGCCCGGCGGCGGGATGATCAGCATGCCCTTGCTGTGCAACATGTCGGCGCCCGTGCCCGAATCCTCATCGAATCCCGTATAGCTGTACTGGATGGCGAAGCACTGGTCCAGAAACTGGGCCGTCACGTCCTCCTGATCGGGCGTAACGACCTGCGCGGCCGCAATGGGCAACAGGTTCTCCTTATCGTACGGCGGTTTGCCCACCAGCACATCGCCCTGCAACTGCGCAAAGCCCGGCAGCGGAATCGTCGGCAGATACAGCCTGTCGTCAGCCGAGGGGACCGCGCGGATGCGCCGCCCCTGGTAGCCGCCGCTGACGGCCAGTTGGTACAGCGTCAGGCAGTCCACCGCCTGCGATGCGTGCCGGTCCACCCCGTTCAGCCTGCGCTGCATCACCTCGCGCGCTTCGTCAAGCGCCGCCTCATCCCGCGGGAAATGCATCAGGGCCTGCGGTGGCAGCGTGTTAAATCCCGGCTGCTGCCCATCCACCAGCTTTTGCTGTGCCTCGTCGCCCCGTGCCTCCCTGACTGCCTCCCATGCCTCGATATGTTCGCGCACCACCGGAATGCGCATCGCCACGTCCCATCTCAGAAACCCGCAGCCGTCATTTGGACAGAGCGCGATGCGCTCGTGGTGTGGCCCTTGAAGCCTGAAGGGGTGCTGCGGCCCGGCCACGTCCTCAAACCAGCCCAGCCGCAACGTGCCCTCCACCACATGGTCAGGTGGCACCATCTCCATGAGCGCGCGTTGCATGCGCGACCAGTCCTCGCGCTGCGGCGCCAGCTTCTGCGCCAGTTCCATGAAGGCGCTGCCTGGGGCACTGTCGGCATACCGCACTGCCGGCAGCACCGAAGCAGACGCGCTGCGGCCGGCGGCGATGTCCCGGGCTGACTTCCGCCGCCCCCGTGTCAGGCGGCTGCCGCCAAACATGTCGAAGCGCCAAGGCTCGTCTTTGTACTGGAACGTGCGCGCGAGCATGAAGGCGCTTAACTCCCCAGGCAGCCGCACCTCGACCAGCGGCTGACCGGTCAGGCGTGAATAAAACGAATACGCAGGCTCCGCCCCGTCGGACGACGCGGCGGGCTCCAGCTCCCGTCCCCGCAAGTCGACCGTGACATGCGTGGTGTCGCCCCCACTCGGTTCGGGTGGTACGACGTTTCCCACCGCTGTGCGCAGGCTCTCGTGGCGCGCTGCCAGATCGAACCGGCGAGGAGGGTAACGCGTCGTGAGGGCCTCCAGATGCGCCGCGCTGGCCAGCCGCAGATCCAGCGCGTCCAGGATCGCATCATCCGCCTCGATCTGCGCAATCAAGTTCCAGCTCTTTTCCTGCAGATCCGTCTCGATGAGCGGGCGCGTCCTGTCCAGCGTCTGTCGCACCCACTGCTTCAGAGTCTCCTGGTGCGTCTTCACCGACTCGCGTTCGCCGCTGATGTAGCGCGGCTTCCACTGGTGGGCCACCACGCTGTATGCCTTGAGCACCTGATACAGTGACAGGGCCGGACAGCGCGTACCGCATGCTTCGTCACCCTCCTTCAGGCGCAGCCCGGCACGAGCGCCTGCCCCGCCCGGGGCTTGGCGCAGATACGCGTCGATCTTGTGTTCTACGACTGGCTTCAGCGCGTCGAACGTCTGCAGGGCGCGCACCCGGTGGCGCGGCAACTCCGGGCTGCGCGCCAGCGGCAGCAGCCCCATGCACAGGGTGCCCACACTTTCCAGCGGTTCTTCGCGCAGCCGTCCTTCTTGACACAGCGTCATGACACGCTCCAGCGCCGGCGTTGCGAGCAGCCGCAGCGCGTCGTGCAGCCGCAGCTGGGCGAAAGCCTTGAGCAGCATACCCACGTGGCGGCCCTCGGCGCTGTCGAAGCGTTCCGGATACAACTCCAGGTGCACCGCTACCCCCATCAGTACATCGCGTGCGAGAACGGCGTTCCCGTCTTCGTCCCGGCCGAGCCGCGCCAGCGCGTTGGCAATCTGGCCGGTCTGGCCGAATTCGAACGTGCTCCACTCGAGCGGAGCCGAGCCCAGGCGTGCCGCCAGACACCACGCCGCTTCATGCAGGCCGCTTTCTTGCGGCCATCGGGACAGTGCGTGGAGGGTGCTGGCCACGGCCTGCGCGCCCATCGACTGGCGCAGCCGCGCATCGCCCTCAGCCTCCGAGGTCAGGCGATCGGCCAGCACCAGCGCCGCGTCGCGGGCCTCGTCCGCGTCCGGCCACTTCGAGAGCGCGTTCAGGGCGTTGGCCACATGTTTCGCCTCCATCGACTGGCACAGCTGGGGTTCCGAGCTAACGCGCTCGGCCAGCCGCAGCGCCGCCTCACGAGCCTCTTCCTTGTCCGGCCACTTCGAAAGCGCATTGAGCGCGTTGGTCACCTCCCGCGCATCCATCGACTGGCGCAGCCGCGCATTGCCCTCAGCCTCCGAGGTCAGACGATCGGCAAGCGCCAGCGCCGCGGCGCTTGCCTCGTCCGCGTCCGGCCACTTCGAGAACGCGTTCAGGGCGTTGGCCACGGCCTGCGCCTCCATCGACTGGCACAGCTGGGGTTCCGAGCTAACGCGCTCGGCCAGCCGCAGCGCCGCCTTACGAGCCTCTTCCTTGTCCGGCCACTTCGAGAGCGCGTTCAGGGCATTGGACACATGTTTCGCCTCCATCGACTGGCACAGCTGGGGTTCCGAGCTAACGCGCTCGGCCAGCCGCAGCGCGGCGTCGCGGGCCTTGGCCTGGTCCGGCCACTTCGAGAGCGCATTGAGCGCGGTGGCCACTGCCTGCGCCTCCATCGACTGGCACAGCTGGGGTTCCGAGCTAACGCGCTCGGCCAGCCGCAGCGCGGCGTCGCGGGCCTTGGCCTGGTCCGGCCACTTCGAGAGCGCATTGAGCGCGGTGGCCACCTCCCACGCCTCCATCGACTGGCACAGCTGGGGTTCCGATGTGAGGCGCCGGGCCAGGCACCGTACCGCCTCGCTGGCCCGATGCGACGCCGGCCACTTTGAGAATGCATTGAGCGCGTTGGCAACATGCTGCCCGTCCATCCGCTGGCGCAGCCCCGCATCCGATGCCACGCGTCCGGCCAGCGGCAGCACCGCCTGACGCGCATCGGCTTCGTCAGGCCACTTCGAGAGAGCGTTGAGCGCGTTGGCCACCGCCTGCGCATTCATCGACTCGCGCAGCGGCGCGTCTGCCGCAACGCGCCTGGCCAGCTCCAGTGCGTTCTCCCTGACCCTGCCATCGTAGGGCCACTTGCTCAGGGCATTGAGCAGATTTGACATATCCTGTGCGTTCAGCGTCGGGATCAGACCACGCAATCGAAGATGCCTGACAAGACCGGACACCGCATCGCAGCACGCCGGGCGCTCCGGCGCCTTGGACAGCGCATTGCACAGCATGGCGGCTTGCCGTCCGTTCAGCCTGTGCAGCGCGCCCGGCCTCAGCAGTTCGGTCGCGATGCTTCGCAGCGCTAGCCGGCAGATCTCGCTGTCGGCATGCTTGCTAAGCTTGTTGGCGAAATGCACGTAGCTTGCAGCCGGCGCGCCCCGGCACCAGTCGGTGTCCACAAGATAGTGCGCCGCCAGTTCAACCGCCTCGCGAACGTCGTTGGCCCGCGCAGGCGGTATGTTCCTGACCTTGTTCCTGACCTGCAGTTTCTGCAAATACCAGTTCAGGAAGTGCAGGTTGTCGCCGGCATAGTCTGGGCGCAGAAAGACCAGTGCCTGCCCGTAGCCGTTGCGCTGTGCCAGCACGTTCTCCCTTGCCATCCGGATGGCAAGTTCAGGGAAATCGGCATCCTTCGCGTTGCCGGAAAGCACTTGCTGCTGCGCATACCGTTGGTTCCTGAGCTGCCGGCCGAACTCGTGTTCAGGATACGTCAGGACTCTCCCCAGATTCCGGCTGCGGCGCTGTGGTTCGCTCGGCTCGATGCGCATCCTCGAGTGGTGCCTTTCATCCAGCGCTTCAATCGCATCGCGGGCCGGTCGCTTGCGCGATGGCGCCGCCGCGGCGATCTGATACCTCTCCATCCCGCTTGCAGCAAGGGTTGACCGCAGCTGCTGGTCCGGCAGGTTGCGCGTGCTGGGCGGCCACGACGACTGGGCCCTGCGGGGTGCATCGTCCGCTGCTCGGTCTGACACAGGCCTCCCGCTACTCGGCAAAGCGCGCAACGGATGTCCGGCAGTATCCTCGTCCCCTGTGGCCGTGAAGCGAATGCCCTTTGCCGTTGAGGTCCGGAATAAGGCTGCATCCTGCGCTGCTGGCGACGCGCTGCCAGGTCTTCCCGCCGCGGCAACGTGTCAAGGACCGTGTCTGTCCTCCGGGACGCAGGTTCGGGCCGCGAAGTCGGGGACTGTCCGGGTGCAGCCTCGTCAATCTTCTGATCGCCACCAGCGTCCGGACTCGCCGGGCTGCCAATTCTCATAGCTATGCCCCTTCTCCAGTAGTTACCTGGCAGGCTGTTAAAATAGCTCCGGCCGTTGTCATCGGATCGGGCGGGTAGACCGTTGAAACAAGCGGCTATGTCGGGATAGTGGAATCAGGACGAGTAAGCCCCAACTCAACAGCCATTACGGGGGGACAATCCGGACTCTTGAGGAAACAAGACGGGCGCATCTCATGCTGGCGGTGTCGATCAAGAGCGGAGATGGACAAGCACAGTTGGGATATCGCATTGGAGTGTTTGGCATCTTGCCAGCGTCATACTGAGGGCGTCGCGACGACGCTGCAAGATGCCATCGGTGGACGTCGTTTTGGCACGCAGGCAAGAAGGTGTCCTGATTCTCGATAACCTGAGAGAGAATCACAGCAAGCCGTCACCTCGCGTGCACCGGCTCGCACCGAACTGCAACTTCAAGGCTTTGTCGTGGGTCTGCACAGTGTTCAGAGACAGCCGAGCGTATTCGATGTTACTTTCAGCATCATTCGGTGAAAAATTCGACCGCTTTACCAGTGCCTCGACGGCGCTGTACAGGCACTTCTCTTGTCGTGTTATGTTGCAACAACTCAGCAAGGCGTGCGCTTGCTCTGCCGTGCCCGGGGTCTGGCAGGGTCGCCAGTATAGGGGTCTTCCTCCAAATGAAAGTTGTTCCCAACGCCGATCGTTCGCACCACCGCCGGCTGGTCAGCGTCGGCAAACATGGCAAACTCCTTCGCCATCTCTCGATCAGATGACAAGTAGTGGTGTTCGCCCGAAGCAGTCACACCAGAGCTACTGAAATTCATCAGGAAATTTGCGCTTCCGCCATCTGTGGCTCCACTCCCTTTACGCTCGTTCACGAAGCCATTTCTGCGAAGAGATGACACGTGTTCGCGCTTGGTTCCATGCCAAAGAACGCTCTCCTGATAGACCCGTTTGGCAAATGGCACCAGACCATTCAAGGTCTCATTTGAATATGGTGATCGCGAAGATCCAGGCTTAGCTCTTTTCGCCTCAACGTCCGACTCATACCCATCGGAACCATAGTCGCTTGAAGCTCGCGCTCCACCACGCTTAGAAATGCAGCCGCCCATGACAATTGAATACCGGTAGTGAATTTCCTCGACTGTACGGACCTACAGCGTCAACGTCGCTCGATCACCGCGAAAAAATGTGCGCTGGCGCGAAACGGATCAATGCCGTTTCATGCGGGAATGCGACGGTTCGGAGCTAAAGTCGAAAGTGGTGTACGGGCGGGGAATTTGAGGCGCGGAGTAGAGGGCGGTGGAGCTTTCCGCTGAGAATCTGATTGTCGAGATCGGAAACCAGCACACAAGAAAACTCCACCATGAGCAAGGATAAATGTAAAGAAGCAGTCGGTCTATCGGAAATCGGGCTTGGGCTCGAGGAGCTGATCAGGCGCGGGGCCCGGCGGGTCATCCAGGAGGCGATTGAAGTGGAGCTGGCAGAGCTGCTTGAGCAGTTCAGTAACGTCAAGACCTTGAGCGGCCAGCGCGCCGTGGTTCGCAATGGCTACCTCCCGGAGCGAGAGGTGCTGACGGGTGCCGGACCGATTGCCGTGAAGGTGCCCAAGGTGCGCGACCGGTCCGGGTCTGGCGTGAAGTTCAACTCGGCGATCGTGCCGCCATATGTGAGGAAGTCACCACGGGTGAGTGCGGCGCTGCCCTGGCTGTATCTGAAGGGAATCTCGACAGGCGACATGAGCGAGGCGCTGTCGGTGCTGCTGGGCGAAGATGCCAAAGGGCTATCGGCCAACGTGGTGAGCCGATTGAAGGCGCAGTGGGCAGACGAGCATGCACGCTGGAATCAGCGTGATCTGTCGGCGGCGCGCTATGTGTATTGGTGGGTGGACGGCATCCACACGGGTCTGCGCAGCGAGGGCTCGGACGGGCAATGCCTGCTGGTGATCATCGGCGTCACGCCCGACGGCAGGAAGGAGCGCGTGGCGATCGGTGACGGCTATCGGGAATCGAAGGCATCGTGGGCGGAAGTACTGTTGGATCTGAAATCCCGCGGCCTGCAGGCTGGCCCGCTGGCGGCGGTCGGCGATGGCGCCATGGGATTCTGGGCTGCCCTGGAGGAGGTGTTCCCAGCCACGCGCGCCCAGCGTTGCTGGTTCCACAAGATGGGCAATGTCCTGAACGCCTTGCCAAAATCCCAGCACGGCCGCGCCAAGGCAGATCTGCAGGCGATTTGGATGGCGGCCACCCGCGCAGATGCCTTTGCTGCCTTCGATCGCTTTGTGACGATCTACGGTGCCAAGTACCCCAAGGCCGCCGGCGTGCTCACCAAAGATCGAGACACCCTGTTGACGTTCTACGACTTCCCGGCCGAGCACTGGCAGCACATTCGCACGACGAACGCGATTGAGTCGACCTTCGCGACTGTGCGTCACCGCACGACGCGCACGCGAAATTGTGTGTCACGAGCGACCTTCCTTGGCTTGGCCTTCAAGCTGATCGAGGAAGCCGAGAAAACCTGGCGCCGCATCAACGGTGCCGAACATATCGAACTGCTCCTGAAGGGCATCCCCTTCAAGGACGGTGCGCCGGCGCAAGACAATCCGCCGGATCAGCAGAAACTCGTCGCCTGACGACCGGCCACGATCAACCTTCGTACACCAGATTTGACTTTATCTCCAGACCCGACCGTTGCGACCCAATTCACAGCACGATACAGTAGCCGCCGCGACAGACGTAATTTCGAGGTCATGAAATTACAGATTGGCCACCGCTCATCTGCTGCTGTCGCATGCCAGGCCGGAAGGCGCCTCAGGTTTCCAAGTCCGGTTCCTATACCTTGGAAGCGGGCTTTTGGTGAGCGTATATCAACGCGTTCGCTTCGTGTCGGGGAAAAATGGCTGGCAGACCGCTCCCCGCCACAAGCAGGGTCTGCAAGAGTTTTCATAAGGGTTTATACTACGTCCGTCTCCTCCCTTTCTCCTCAAGGGATTCGTGCCCGCCATTGCAGCGGGCTTTCTTTTGCTTGCGCTCCAAGGCGCCGTGGGGCCTGGCGCTGCCTGGCCGCCTACATGCACAGGCGCATTGCGCTCGCTGTCGGCAGGAAGGCTTTTTCCAGCGTGGAAGCAAGGCGGTAGGTAACGTTTGCGCCCAGGCGAGTCCAGGTCGTCAAAACGGAAACGAACCAAGTCCATCTGCCTCAGCGCTTGCCTCCGGAAGTGGACAGCCCGCCAGCTTCACGCAGGCAGCGTGAGCTGCTGGACTGATCAGACGCTCTCCGACTCAAGACTCCCTACAACGAGCGCGTGGCGCGCTCGTCAGCATCCGCCGTGTCCGCGGGCCTGTGCCGATTCTGCAGGCGGTGATGCATCGTCTCGCAGCGGATCAACATCATCGCCGCAGGTTCCTCATCCGCGCCGGCTAAGTCAGCTTCCGCGGCGACTTGCAGATAGAATTGCCGTGAGACGGCGGCGATGATCACAATGATGGCGCCGACGCCGAGCGCTCGCACGGCGATGCAGAGGTATTGCGCCATGGCGAAATTACACTGTATCACTAGTCTTACTGTGTCATAAATGTGATCGATCAGCCAGACGCGCAACATGGGCAAAGGCCAAGGCCGCGGATCAGGTGGAAACTGAGTTGATGACGGAGTGTGGTGATTGAATTAGTCACGTGCCGCTGCGCGCGCAGGGCTGCCCCGGGGGATGTAATCAGCGGGAAGCGCAGGTATCTGGCGTTCGAGGAAGTTTTTTTATTCTCTTCGGACTTCACCGCAGCGAGTCGTTCGGCCATCAGGAAGCCGTAGGCTGCGATACTCAGCGTCGCATGATGGTGGAATCCGCGCCAGCCCCGACCTTCATAGTGACCAAGACCGAGGTCTTGTTTCAAGTCCTGGTAATCGCGCTCAATAGGGGGCATACCAAGATACGGGGAATCCGCTATCACAAGGTGACCGCCCCTCGCTATTGACGCCGGGATAACCGACGGCTACCGGAACTTCCTGATAAGGGCGGGCGCCTACGCGTGCTCGCCAAGCCGTCAGATGCGGGAGCTCCTTCCTAAAAAAACGGCGCGCGTTGGCGCCGTTTTCTGCTCGGTTATTCAGAGCCGTAAATCGATTCGGTCTGCAATTTTTATTGCTAGACGCTTGAAATCCTTTTTTGCATCCTGCACCGCATTAGCATGACTACCAATAGCGCCGTCAGCAGAAGTAAGATTGAAGATAGGCTTACGATTCTCTTGACCGAGGGGGATAAGACTGCGGTAGTGTCTAATGGTCGCCAGGCAATACGGGTCATCTTCTTGCTTCATACCCAGGACTGGCTCTTCCTGCAGCACCGCCTTCCTATAAACCGCAGGAATTCGCTGTACCCATTTATCATACGCTCTTACTGGGCGATCAAGTCGAACGCCATGCTGTTGGCACAAATATCCGATCGGCAGCATATTACCTTTAGGCAGACGAAAATCCGGATGCGCCTCCATGTCCGCACTAAAATCCCAATTATCAAGTCGCTTTTTCCAAAGCCCCTTCCAACTCCTCAGTGTCGGGCCCAAGTTATTTAGCCCTTGTAAGGAAAAAAGGTCAGCGCCAAGGGGAATTGCCACATAATCTGTGGCCAACAAGACTGATCGGTTAATGGCACCAAGATTGGGGCCAATATCAACTAAGATCAGATCCGCTTGAACCTTCTCCGCAGCCATCTGCATCACCTGCCAAAATGAAGTGAGGATGCGCATTGGGCGATATAGATTCGCATCCCCCATGCTGGCCGGCCACTCTCCCGAGAGAGTATCCTCGAAGCTCGACAACGCAACATCGCCTGGAAGCAAATACAAGTCGGTTCCGACCCGTTGCAGAGTTGGTGGAGCAATGTCACCAACACCCGTCAGAGGCTTAACACATCGAAAGATCGTTGAGCCCGGTTGCTGCTTTTCCCAAAGCCGCTCAATCGCTTCATCGTCTAGGAAAGCAGCCGTCAAGTTGGCTTGCGGGTCCAAGTCCGCAACGACCACTCGTTTTCTGAGACTGGCGAACATCCACGCAAGATGGTAGATGAGCGAGGTCTTTCCAACTCCACCCTTATTGTTGAAAAAGGTCAGTACAGGAGTACTCACGATTTCCCCCGAAGCACACAAACCACAGCCGTCTGAGTAGTTTCAAATTCGGGTTCCGGATTACCATTTGCCTGCATAGCCCGCCGCGCCGTGGCTATACCTCGCCCAAATGCCTGAATAAAACCAAAGGTCTTCAGAACGTCTGCGACGTTTGGATTTCGGTAGTCCGTCACACCAGGTCGTCCAAAATTTTCAACCGTCACGTTGCCGTACGGCCCACCGGGGCTATTGATTTCAACCCGGTCGTTAAACCAATAAACACGAATAGGCGTATGAGTTCCCTCGTAAACACGATGCAGGACCGCGTTATACAAAATTTGTTGTAAGGCTGCCTGTGGATATGGCATTTCGACTTGGTGCGTGGCTGCCGCCGTAATATCGATGGCAATTCTGTTATGCGCTTTCAGTTTCTCTTCGGCACGCCGAAGCACTTCCACGATACCGCCTCTGATCTCTTCCTCGTCAATAACTGGATCAGCGAGCTCCAAGCCATCAATTCGTAGAAATTGAATATAGGCACCAGGAAGAAAGTCCTGCGGACTCTTTCCTATAGCGAGGAGACCGACGACAGTCGGTGTGGGATCATCGGGAGAGGCGATCATCCGACAGGAGGCAAGTCGCTCTTCATAGCTACGGCCGTTAGCCTCAAGAACGTCGTCAGCAAAGGCCTGAGGCAGATATTCGTTCTCAAAGATGCTTTTCGAAATATCAGAAAGCTTTGCCGAGGGCACGGGATTGATGTCAAACGGCAGATTCTTGTAGCGCCGCTTTTCGTTGAGAATGCGCTCCTCCTGCGCGTTTGCTAACGCTCGACGAGGGCCTGTACGAATCCAAATGCGCCCGTCATATTTCACCGGAGGAGAATCGGAAGGCATGACGGTGACCACAGCGACCTCCGCGCCCTTCAATTCTCGCCGTTCGACGCTGAGCGCCGGAAGGGGCAAAATATTGCCATCAGTCTTCATGTCGGCCAGAGCACGCAAAAGCTCATCGGTCACGTCAAGGCCAGATGGCTCCCCATTGTCCTTAACACCGATGAATAGGACACCTGGCCGATTGTGCCCCGCTAGATCGTTTGCAAATGCGCACACGGCCTGTCGCGCCTTCTTGGGCACGTCCCCTTTGAACGATTCCTTGCGTTCCGCGTGATCCGACTCAATCTCATTAAGGAGTTCGAGCAGCTCCTCGTCTGTCAGCCGTTGCATATGGTCCTTCTCGTCCGAGCGCTGTAACACTTGAGCAACTCGCGAAGTCTATCGCCGTGCCCCTGTCTCGCGCCTTACGGTTCATGCCGGTCCAAATCCGGCTAAACCGTCATTTTGCCCGATCCACCGAACAGAGGCACGAGAATCGCCCCGACGAGAAGATGACTCGAACAAAGGGCCCGCCATCCGCCCTTCGTGGAGGTATCAGACGTGACGTCCGGAAAACTTTGCAGGACTTGCGCGATCTGCGGCCGAGCCGGGGTGATCGTGCCTTTCGTGCGAAAGTGGCGGTGATCAACCGAAGAGCCGCCTGCAGCGAGGCTTTGCCGCTTTCCGCCTTTCGCACGCCTAGCGATATTGCAACTCATTGATTCTCAATGGCTTTGGGGACCAAACCGCCAGATTTCCCAGCTTTTTGTGCGTGAAGGCTCTTATCCGACCTGGTAAAACTCCACGCTTTGCCCCGCATTGACTGCCCGCCGCAGCCCATCTGGCCGGTTCCGTTCCAGCTCTGGCCCGCGGCGTTCCGGTAGCAGACCACCGGCGGTGGCACTGGTGGGGCGTGGCGGATCAAAGCACCCCGCCGCTCGCAGCTCCTCCATGGTCAGGTCGTAGTCGGCCATCTGGTCCTGGATCCAGCGGATCGCGGCCGCCCGCTCAGTTTTCGTGGTCATCGTTGCCGTTGCTATCGTTGCGGTCTTCCTGGTTGGCGCCGGGCACCGCCGGTGCCTCTTGCCCGTGGTCCTGCACTCTGTCCTGGTCTTTGCCCGGGTCATCCTGCGCCGCGGGCACCGCGCTGCCGGGCTTGCGCCGCCGCCCGCCACCGGCGGCCTCCCGCTCGCGCGGCAAGCGCAATTCTGCCAGCAGCTGGCGCGCCAGCATCGCTTCCACCTCGGCGCGCTCAGCCCGGCGCTGTGCCGCGGCCAGTTCCGTCTGCACCGCGTCCCGGTCGACGACGGCCTGGCGCTGCGCCGCCTCGGCGGTCGTGAGCCGCTCGGTGAGCTGCTCAGTGAGCGCGTCGGACTGGGCTTCGAGCCGGGCCCGGACCTAGGCCTGCGCCACAGCCGCGTCGCGGGCCTCTTGACGCGCGGCCGCCAGCTCGCCGCGCAAGTCTTCGGTGTGAACTCAACGTTGACCCGTGGCCTGGCCGTCGAGCAGGCGCACACGCAATCTTGAGGATCCTCCGAGAGGCAATGTCGCCCGCGCGCGTTCGGTCAGCTCGGCACAAACACGCGGATCGCGCCTTTGAATTTGGCAGCGGGCCGAAGATGTCATCTCGGATGGCGCGCAAGCCGGATTGTCGCAAGGAAGGAGTGCTCGTCGTGCTGGCCGTAGTCCATGGCGAGCCGGCTACAGAGCGGACAAACAGAATGGATCGCTGCCGTTGTTCCTACAGGTTGTTGGCTTGCCCATGGTAGGGCGCCAGGCAGCAATTCGAGTCATCTAGACCACTGACAGGGGCCCGTGACGCTCTGATGGCTGCGCCCGCCTTGTTGCGGCTGCGGCTGGAGAGAACGAAAAAGCCACCCGAAGGTGACTCACCAAAGGTGGCTTCTGTCTGCTGTTGGGGGTCCATTTCAGCGGAATCTTCGGGAGCGTCTGCACCAGGCTGAACAGCAGCGTCCGCACAACGATGGGTGCAACCAACTGGCTGCGAATGCTTGCTGTATCAAAGTCCCATTCATAGTCCCCACCGTCGGAGTAGGTGGCGCGCCCATGGTAGTCAAGGATCATCCCGTGGAACGGGGTCAGCCCATTTCTTTATACAGAACGCCAACTGCTCACTCCCGAAGCGCCTGTAAAATTTGAGCGGCGATCGTGACCTGCTGCAAGCCAGTCCAGATGGTTTTTACCCCCGGTTCGCCATCGCCCTTGCGGCCTAAGAAGCCGCCAAGTTGTGCAATCAAGCGCAGTACCTCATTGAGCCGTGGAGGCCGATCGAGAACGCGCTTTTTCGTCAGCAAGTAAGCGCCGCGGATTTCGTCTGGATCGAAGAACAAAGCAGCATCAAGATCCGGACAGGTCCTTCCCATCCGCATCAAGTGTGCAATGCGCCAAGCCACGATCATGAACAGCGCCAGCGCACGCTCAAGACGATCGACGGCAGACAGTTGCAGTGCTTCGACTCGGCACCCATTCTTGAGCACGTTGAAGAAGATTTGTCGGGTAAAGGACTGGCGCGGTGCTCGGCTTGTCCGGCCCGTTTCCAGCCCCTCCCCATAAGAACTGCTCGTGAGGTTTTCCCTCAAGCAGCTCACCCAGTGAGATTCATCGCAAGGGTTATGAGTCCTATCGGTGTGGCGACCACTTTCACGCGAACCCCTCCGCGCCCGTCAGCGGGCGCGTCTTCCAGTCCCAGAACAGTCCCAGGACTCCGTAGAGGTACTCGTTACTCCATCGTCGCCACCCGACGCTCGTCTTCTGGCGTCGCTTGCGCCGCGTTAGCAGAGTTCGAACCTTCATTTCCAGATAGTCGCGCACCTCACTGAAAGCGCGACTGGCGTTGCCGACCCGGAAGTAGTTGACCCATCCCGCCACCGCAGCATTGAGTTTCGCGATCAGCTTCACGGCCGGGGTTGATCCCCCATGCCGGATGATGTCGCGGATCCTCGCCTTGATGGCTTGGCGAGCCTTCTTCTTGGGGGTCATCCGGAGGAAGTAGCCGTTCCCCTCTCGTTTTCGCACGCGACGCAGGTCGAACCCCAAGAACCCAAAGGCGTCCTCCTTCAATGTATCCACCACAACGGTCTTCTCGGTGTTCAGCTCGACGCCTAGCGGCACAAGCTGTTCCCGCAAACGCTGCAGGGCACGTTCAGCCCAGCCGCGTTTGGTGTGGTGGCCACTAACGGTGATGACGATGTCGTCAGCAAACCTGTGGTAGTTCACTGCCTCGTAAGGGCCCTGTGCCGTCTTACGGCGAATCTCGTCGAACATCCAGTCGATCTCATTCAAGTAGATGTTCGCGGCGAGTGGGCTGAATGGGCCACCTTGCGGCACCCCAACTTTGCCCGCTGCTTTGATAACCTGCTTGACCAAGTGCATGACCTGGGGATCCTGAATGCGCTTCGCGATCTTGCCCAACAGGGTCGAATGTTGGATTGTGTCAAAGGAAACCACCACAGACTACCCCTCTCCACCACGTTCCTGAATCTGTTGTCATCACACGATCCGGCCACCCGTTCGAGGGCCGGCGCCTCCAGGTCATCAGCCGACGGCAACGGGCCGGCCGATTGCACCTTCTGCTGACACTCCCCGACCAATCACGCGGACTCATTCCCGCCGACTGGACCGATTTCGCCGCCGGCTCCGGCAGCGTTCCGGCAAGTACTCCCGCTCTAGCATCTGACACGCTGGGCTCGATTGCCGACCTGCTCCACGCTCGCCTCATCATTGACGCTTTGCTGCGCCAGACGGAACAGGAGAGCAATGATGCAACTGAACCTACCCCTCGCGGATCTGCCGTCCGGCGACGACAGCCTGTGGGAACAACTCGATCCAGCGACACAAGACGCGGTAATCAACGGTCTCGCCCAGGCGATCGCGAAGCTCGTGACCCACAACAACCCGATGCCACGGGAGAGCAATGATGACTGACACCGCCAACAAGATCGGCCCCAGCCATTTGCAACGCACCGCCTTCGTCTACATCCGCCAGTCCAGTGCCAGCCAGGTCGAGCACAATCGCGAATCGACGCAGCGTCAGTACGCGCTCGCTCAACGGGCCACCGCCCTCGGTTGGACCGCGCAGCAGGTCAGCGTGATCGACGAGGATCTGGGCCTCTCGGGCGCCAGCGCCGCGAACCGTGGCGGGTTCGCCCGCATGACCGCCGAAGTCGCGCTCGGGCACGCGGGCATCATTCTCGGACTGGAGGTCTCTCGCCTGGCGCGCAATAATTCCGACTGGTACCGCCTGCTGGACCTGTGCAGCATGACCGATACGCTCATCGGCGATGCTGACGGCGTGTATAACCCGGCGCTGTTCAACGACCGTCTGTTGCTCGGCCTGAAGGGCACCATGAGTGAGGCCGAACTGCACATCCTGCGCGCGCGTCTGGACGGCGGCATCCGCAACAAGGCGGCCCGGGGCGAGTTGCGCCGCGGCCTGCCAATTGGGCTGGTGTGGGGTGAGGCAGAGGGCGAAGTCAGACTGCATCCGGACGAAGCCGTTGTCGGTGCGCTGCGCGCCGTGTTCGAACGTTTTAGCGAATTCGGCTCTGCTCGCCGCGTCTGGCTGTGGTTCCGCGCCGAGAATCTGTCGTTCCCGCTGCAGCTCAATCACACCACGCAGATCCGTTGGGTCGCCCCGACCTATACCGCCATCTACAATGTCCTCACCAATCCGGTTTATGCTGGCGCCTACTGCTATGGCAAGACCCGGCAGGAGCGCTACGTCGATGAACATGGTGTGCTCAAGACCCGATTGCGTCGGCTGCCCCAGTCGCAATGGGCCGTGCTCATCCGGGACCACCACGAAGGATATCTCGATTGGATGACCTATGAAGCCAATCAAATGCGCCTGGGGGCCAATACCAAGCCCCGGCCTCATCAGGCCGGAGGCGCCGTGAGAGAGGGGGCCGCCTTGCTGCAAGGCCTGGCCTGCTGTGGTCACTGCGGTCGGCGACTCAAGACGCACTACCGCGGAACCAATCAGACGCCCGGGTACCATTGCTCCAACAAAGGCATCGAGAATGGCCGCGGCGTCTTCTGCCTCAATGTCGGGGGCCTGCAAATCGATGCCGCCGTTGCGCAGGCCTTCTTGCAAGCCGTGGAGCCCGCCGGCATCGCAGCAGCCGTGCGTGCGGCCGAACGCCTCGAGGCCGATCACGACGCGGCGCTTGCACAGTGGCGACTGAATGTTGAACGTGCCCACTACGAGGCACAGCGCGCCGAACGGCGGTACCACGCCGTCGACCCCGAGAACCGCTTGGTGGCACGCGGTCTCGAAACGCAGTGGGAGCAGCAGTTGCGTGAACTCGAACAGGCTCAGGCAGAACTTGCTCGGCGTGAACAGCTTCGTCCATGCACGCTGAGCACTGAACAGCGCAAGAGTCTGCTTGCTATCGGTAAAGACCTCAAACGGTTGTGGGACGCGCCGACCCTCACACTGCGCGACAGGAAGCAATTGCTGCGCACGCTGCTCGAGGAAGTGAGTATTACCGTCCATCGCGAACAATATCGGGCGCATCTGAAGCTGCGTTGGCGCGGCGGCAAGCTCACCGATTGCGAGGTCGCCTTGCCACGCTCACGACCCGCGACCATTCGCACCGACGAAGACACGATTGCTCTGGTCCGCCGTCTGGCCGAGCACTATCCCGATGCCACCATCGCCGGCATCCTCAACACCCAGGGCCGGGTAACTGCGCGCGGTTTGCGCTTCAACCAGAGCCTCGTCGGAAACTTACGGCGGCACTGGCAAATCCCTTGTTTCGAACGCCCCACCGAACTCCCGGACGGCGAGTTGCTCAGCATCCGCCAAGCCGCTCGCGTGTTGGGTACCGCGCCGTCAACGCTGCACCGCTGGGTCAACGACGGCTTTATCGCCGGCGAACAGACCACGCCCGGTGCGCCCTGGCGCATCCGCATCACCGATGCGCTGCGACAACAATTCGTCGCGCACAGCCCAGATGGCTACGTCGTCATGCAGGAAGCAACCAAGCTGCTCGGCGTGTCCCGCCAAACTGTGTTGCAGCGTGTAAAGCGCGGCGAACTCGATGCCGTCCTGGTCTGCCAGGGACGGCGCAAAGGCTTACGCATCAAGGCAGTCAGCGAACAACCTGACCTCTTCGAGCACGCTTCATGAACCAAAGGGCATTGCTATGTATGATCCAAGTAGCGCGACAGATCCACATCAACCACCGTCGACATGCGCCGCAGCACACTGCGTCTGACTTCCGCCAGCGCGCGGTGTGGGGACCGCTTTGGTCTAAACCCGTAGGAGTTCGGGCAGAAGTCCGCCTCGAATACCGCTTCGAGGATTAGTTTCAGCGCACCCTGCACCACGCGGTCGCGGATGCAAGGAACCTGGAGAACGCGGACTTTGCCGTTACTTTTCGGGATCTCTACCTTGCGGTTCGGCTTGGGTTCATACCTGCCTGTCTTGAGGTCTGCCTGAATCTCCGCAAGAAAGACAGTGCGTCCGGATGCCTCGATGTCATTAAAGCTCAGACCATCGATTCCCGGTGCACCGCCGTTCCTCTTGGCGATACGGTAGGCCTCGTCTAGGGTTTCACTCTTCGCAATATGCACGAAGAGCCCCCAAAAGCGATGGGGCTTGTCAGACTTCGCCTTGCGATATATCCGCCTTCTCAGTTCCTGCAGACTACTGGATGCCTTTGTCATTTCATCCCTGCCTCACCTTGTTGAACGGAGTACTCACCGGTCCGGGCCCTTCCCTCCGGGCGCGTTTTGCTGCACGCCCATCGACAGTACTACGACCCGATCCGTCACCCTTGCACCTATGCCCGCATTTCCCACTCGCGGTTATAACGGACATCTCCTCGACGGGCTTTCTCCGCCGGGTGCCGAGGGCTTCTCCAGTTTCCACGTTATCCTTCACACCATGTCGCCGCTGATACCCCGCCGGTGAGAGCTGCCGCATCGGACTCGTTTCGGACAACTCTTGCTGCTTTCGCGCGTTATAGACCGTCTCAGCCACCGGGTTTTCGTGTGACGAGGCTACATCTGCGTTCACTGCACGTTGCAACCTGGTGCGTTGCATATACTCCTTTCTGAGCATACTGTCGGAGGGCTCCGTCATCTTGCTTTCGCGCCATGACGCCTCCCGAGCTACGAGGCTTGAGTCTTTTGCCTCGGTCGGACTTTCACCGACTGGACAACGTGTCATTATCTGGACACACCGATCTCCCATCGCGCACGATACCAGTCAATCAAAGTAAGTAGCTGCGGCAGCTCTGTTGCCTGCCGGTTGGTCAGCAACCGCCACTCTACCGGCTTCACACCTTTGGGTGCGTCGATCTCCCGGGCCATCAGGCACGTCACGCCGATCGCGCCAGCCTTACCAGCCGGCAAGTCCACGCGCTGCGCACGGATCTCCTGCATTACCGGCCGTGCCTTCTGTCCCGGACGAGCGGCCAAGGTGAACTGGATCTCGCCTACCACCTCCCCAGCGGCTACCGTTTGCCAGAGCTTCTCGCCGCCAGCAAGACTGCGGTCGTGTTTGGCACGAATCAGCCAATCCGCCGGTGTGCTAAGTTCGTGAGCGCATCGCATCAAGGCCAGGATATCGGCCTCCCGGTCCGCCACATACACCAGACGAGTATGTGGCAAGTGCGGTGCAATTTCCGCGATCCGCTCGTAACCTTCTATCCAGCGCAGACTTTCCTTCGGCCCCGCCCTTCGTCCCGCTTCATCTCGCTCGGACCGAGCCCACATCCAGGCATCGAGCACACCCAGCGGCTCGCGATTGGGCGTCACCGCATACGTCGGATGCAAGTAGATCCCCCGCCGCGCCTCATAGTTCAGCTCGCCCAGGCCTTCTATTTCCTGACCGTTGAAATCCAACTCTGTAGAGTCCTGCAGGCACAGCACCACTTCGTGCTCGCCCATGCGCTGCTGCGTGCGCTGCCAGTGGGGCTCCAGAATCCCGCGCCACTCGATCTCCTCATTCTCGAGAAATCGATAAGCGCCCATGGTCTCAGCCCAGCCATTGCACGCGCCAGGAATGCTCGCTGTCGGGTTCGCAGCAAATCGCGTCACCAGCGTCTTCGCACGTTCATTGCGTCTCGCATCCCCCAAGTCCAGTCCCTCCAACTCTTCATGGCCCCAACCCGCTGACTTTGCCTTCATGCGTCCACTGAAAACGCGCTAGTAAACGCCTTTGCGACGCAATTACTCAGCAGTCCGAAATATAGGCGACAGATGGGGCGTCGAAGAATGAGCGCACAAGCCGGCGGTTCTCCTTCACCTCGTGCAGGTGCTGCTCAACGCGGATTTCCAGTTTCTCGCCCGCTCGCAACGGATTGCGCGCCACACCAGTTCGCTTGAGATGACTCCACACGAACTCGTCGGGATTCAGGTCTGGCGCGTAACCCGGCAGCACATGCATCGTGAGCTTTCCCTTGGTCGATTCGATGTACTCGCGCACATTGGCCTTCTTGTGTGCTGGCAGTCCGTCAACGATCAGATGCACTGGGCGGTTGCGGCCCTTCATCATCTTCTTGAGCAATTCGATGAATAGCTCCGCGGTTAAGGCCCCGTTGTAGGTCGCAAACCAGAAGGCGCCTCTGGCGTTCACCGCGGACGCGGCGGAAATCGATTGGCGCTGCCCGGGGCGCTCAATCACCGGTGTCTCGCCTTTTACCGCCCAGGTCTTGCCATGCACCGCGTCGGCTCGAAATCCTGATTCGTCCCAGAAGTAGATGTCCGCACCGCTTTGCTTGGCCGCAGCCGCAATGCCAGGAAATGATTCACGCTGCCAGCGCTCGACGGCCTGCGGATCTCGTTGGTACGCCCGCTGCAATGGCTTTTGCGGGCTCAAGCCCAGTCCCGCCAGCAGCCTGCCCACCGCTGTGACACCCATCTTCACACCAAATTTCTCATCGATGAGCGTGGCCACAATCTGTCGTGTCCATAGCCCGAAGTCCAGACCGTACTGCCGAGGATCCCGCCCGTTGATCCACCGAAAGACCTGCGCCTGTTGCGCTCGCGTGAGCTTGCGTGGCCGGCCTGTCGCTGGACGCGATGCCAGCGCCCGCGCGCCTTTGCCCGAGCCCGAGGCCGCCTTGAGCCAACGGTAGATTGACGTTCGGTTCATGCCCAGCGACTTCACCACCACCGATGGTTTCTCGCCTTCGCGAACCCGGCGCAAGCAAGCCGGCGGAATTCCTCTTGCGTCGCGCGATCCAGTGTACGGCCATCTCGTTTCATGTTGAATGAGACTAAACGGTCGTCACGAGGTTCCAATTTTTGTCGCTTTATTTACGGACTGGTGAGTAATTCCTTATCGCGACAGAACCGTCGTCCATCACATCACAACCAGCTCGGGATGCGGCGCGGCTTTTACACATCTTTTACACATTGAACCGTAGGATCGACGTGCCGTTTCAGCACCGTTGTGCATCCGAACCGTCGCATTCCCGCATGAAACGGCATTGATCCGTTTCGCGTCAGCGCACATTGTTTCGCGGCGATCGAGCGACGTTGACGCTGTAGGTCCGTACAGTCGAGGAAATTCACTACCGGTATTCCATTGTCATGGGCGGCTGCATTTCTAAGCGTGGTGGAGCGCGAGCTTCAAGCGACTATGGTTCCGATGGGTATGAGTCGGACGTTGAGGCGAAAAGAGCTAAGCCTGGATCTTCGCGATCACCATATTCAAATGAGACCTTGAATGGACTGGTGCCATTTGCCAAACGGGTCTATCAGGAGAGCGTTCTTTGGCATGAAACCAAGCGCGAACACGTGTCATCTCTTCGCAGAAATGGCTTCGTGAACGAGCGTAAAGGGAGTGGAGCCACAGATGGCGGAAGCGCAAATTTCCTGATGAATTTCAGTAGCTCTGGTGTGACTGCTTCGGGCGAACACCACTACTTGTCATCTGATCGAGAGATGGCGAAGGAGTTTGCCATGTTTGCCGACGCTGACCAGCCGGCGGTGGTGCGAACGATCGGCGTTGGGAACAACTTTCATTTGGAGGAAGACCCCTATACTGGCGACCCTGCCAGACCCCGGGCACGGCAGAGCAAGCGCACGCCTTGCTGAGTTGTTGCAACATAACACGACAAGAGAAGTGCCTGTACAGCGCCGTCGAGGCACTGGTAAAGCGGTCGAATTTTTCACCGAATGATGCTGAAAGTAACATCGAATACGCTCGGCTGTCTCTGAACACTGTGCAGACCCACGACAAAGCCTTGAAGTTGCAGTTCGGTGCGAGCCGGTGCACGCGAGGTGACGGCTTGCTGTGATTCACTCTCAGGTTATCGAGAATCAGGACACCTTCTTGCCTGCGTGCCAAAACGACGTCCACCGATGGCATCTTGCAGCGTCGTCGCGATGCCCTCAGTATGATGCTGGCAAGATGCCAAACACTCCAATGCGATATCCCAGCTGTGCTTGTTCATCTCCGCTCTTGATCGACACCGCCAGCATGAGATGCGCCCGTCTTGTTTCCTCAAGAGTCCGGATTGTCCCCCGTAATGGCTGTTGAGCAGGAGCTTACTCGTCCTAATTCCACTATCCCGACATAGGCCTCTTGTTTCAACGGTCTACCCGCCCGATCCGATGACAACGGCGGAAGCTATTACAACGGCCTGCGAGGTAACTACTGGAGAAGGGGCATAGCTATGAGAATTGGCAGCCCGGCGAGTCCGGACGCTGGTGGCGATCAGAAGATTGACGAGGCTGCACCCGGACAGTCCCCGACTTCGCGGCCCGAACCTGCGTCCCGGAGGACAGACACGGTCCTTGACGCGTTGCCGCGGCGGGAAGGCCTGGCAGCGCGTCGCCAGCAGCGCAGGATGCAGCCTTATTCCGGACCTCAACGGCAAAGGGCATTCGCTTCACGGCCACAGGGGGACGAGGATACTGCCGGACATCCGTTGCGCGCTTTGCCGAGTAGCGGGAGGCCTGTGTCAGACCGAGCAGCGGACGATGCACCCCGCAGGGCCCAGTCGTCGTGGCCGCCCAGCACGCGCAACCTGCCGGACCAGCAGCTGCGGTCAACCCTTGCTGCAAGCGGGATGGAGAGGTATCAGATCGCCGCGGCGGCGCCATCGCGCAAGCGACCGGCCCGCGATGCGATTGAAGCGCTGGATGAAAGGCACCACTCGAGGATGCGCATCGAGCCGAGCGAACCACAGCGCCGCAGCCGGAATCTGGGGAGAGTCCTGACGTATCCTGAACACGAGTTCGGCCGGCAGCTCAGGAACCAACGGTATGCGCAGCAGCAAGTGCTTTCCGGCAACGCGAAGGATGCCGATTTCCCTGAACTTGCCATCCGGATGGCAAGGGAGAACGTGCTGGCACAGCGCAACGGCTACGGGCAGGCACTGGTCTTTCTGCGCCCAGACTATGCCGGCGACAACCTGCACTTCCTGGACTTGTATTTGCAGAAACTGCAGGTCAGGAACAAGGTCAGGAACATACCGCCTGCGCGGGCCAACGACGTTCGCGAGGCGGTTGAACTGGCGGCGCACTATCTTGTGGACACCGACTGGTGCCGGGGCGCGCCGGCTGCAAGCTACGTGCATTTCGCCAACAAGCTTAGCAAGCATGCCGACAGCGAGATCTGCCGGCTAGCGCTGCGAAGCATCGCGACCGAACTGCTGAGGCCGGGCGCGCTGCACAGGCTGAACGGACGGCAAGCCGCCATGCTGTGCAATGCGCTGTCCAAGGCGCCGGAGCGCCCGGCGTGCTGCGATGCGGTGTCCGGTCTTGTCAGGCATCTTCGATCGCATGGTCTGATCCCGGGGCTGAACGCACAGGATATGTCAAATCTGCTCAATGCCCTGAGCAAGTGGTCGGACGATGGCAGGGTCGGGGAGAACGCACTGGAGCTGGCCAGGCGCGTTGCGGCAGACGCGCCGCTGCGCGAGTCGATGAATGCGCTGGGGGTGGCCATCACGCTCAACGCTCTCTCGAAGTGGCCTGACGAAGCCGATGCGCGTCAGGCGGCGCTGCGGCTGGCCGAACGCGTGACATCGGACGCAAAGCTGCGCCAGCGGATGGACGGGCAGCATGTTGCCAACGCGCTCAATGCATTCTCAAAGTGGCCGGCGTCGCATCGGGTCAGCGAGGCGGTACGGTGCCTGGCCCGGCGCCTCACATCGGAACCCCAGCTGTGCCAGTCGATGGAGGCGTGGGCAGTGGCCAACGCGCTCAATGCGCTCTCGAAGTGGCCGGACCAGGCCAAGGCCCGCGACGCCGCGCTGCGGCTGGCCGAGCGCGTTAGCTCGGAACCTCAGCTGTGCCAGTCGATGGAGGCGCAGGCAGTGGCCAACGCCCTGAACGCGTTATCGAAGTGGCCGGGCGAGGTCGAGGCCCGCGACGCGGCGCTGCGGCTGGCCGGTCGCCTCGCATCGGACCCGCGGCTGCGCCAGTCGATGGATGCGCTGGCCGTGGCCAATGCCCTGAACGCGCTTTCGAAGTGGCCGGGCGCGGACGAGGCCAGCGCCGCGGCGCTGGCGCTTGCCGATCGTCTGACCTCGGAGGCTGAGGGCGATGCGCGGCTGCGCGAGTCGATGGATGCGCGGGAGGTGACCAACGCGCTCAATGCGCTTTCGAAGTGGCCGGACAAGGAAGAGGCTCGTGAGGCGGCGCTGCGGCTGGCCGAGCGCGTTAGCTCGGAACCCAAGCTGTGCCAGTCGATGGAGGCGTGGGCCGTGGCCACCGCGCTCAATGCGCTCTCGAAGTGGCCGGAGGAAGACAAGGCCCGCGACGCCGCGCTGCGGCTGGCCGAGCGCGTTAGCTCGGAACCCCAGCTGTGCCAGTCGATGGAGGCGTGGGAGGTGACCAACGCGCTCAATGCGCTCTCGAAGTGGCCGGAGGAAGACAAGGCCCGCGACGCCGCGCTGCGGCTGGCCGAGCGCGTTAGCTCGGAACCCCAGCTGTGCCAGTCGATGGAGGCGAAACATGTGTCCAATGCCCTGAACGCGCTCTCGAAGTGGCCGGACAAGGAAGAGGCTCGTAAGGCGGCGCTGCAGCTGGCCGAGCGCGTTAGCTCGGAACCCCAGCTGTGCCAGTCGATGGAGGCGCAGGCAGTGGCCAACGCCCTGAACGCTTTTTCGAAGTGGCCGGACGCGGACGAGGCCAGCGCCGCGGCGCTGGCGCTGGCCGATCGTCTGACCTCGGAGGCTGAGGGCGATGCGCGGCTGCGCGAGTCGATGGATGCGCGGGAGGTGACCAACGCGCTCAATGCGCTTTCAAAGTGGCCGGACAAGGAAGAGGCTCGTAAGGCGGCGCTGCGGCTGGCCGAGCGCGTTAGCTCGGAACCCCAGCTGTGCCAGTCGATGGAGGCGAAACATGTGTCCAATGCCCTGAACGCGTTTTCGAAGTGGCCGGACGCGGACGAGGCCAGCGCCGCGGCGCTGGCGCTTGCCGATCGTCTGACCTCGGAGGCTGAGGGCGATGCGCGGCTGCGCGAGTCGATGGATGCGCGGGAGGTGACCACCGCGCTCAATGCGCTTTCGAAGTGGCCGGACAAGGAAGAGGCTCGTAAGGCGGCGCTGCGGCTGGCCGAGCGCGTTAGCTCGGAACCCCAGCTGCGCCAGTCGATGGAGGCGCGGGCAGTGGCCACCGCGCTCAATGCGCTTTCGAAGTGGCCGGAGGAAGACAAGGCCCGCGACGCCGCGCTGCGGCTGGCCGAGCGCGTTAGCTCGGAACCCCAGCTGTGCCAGTCGATGGAGGCGAAACATGTGTCCAATGCCCTGAACGCGCTCTCGAAGTGGTCGGACAAGGAAGAGGCTCGTAAGGCGGTGCTGCGGCTGGCCGAGCGCGTTAGCTCGGAACCCAAGCTGTGCCAGTCGATGGAGGCGCGGGCCGTGGCCAACGCGCTCAATGCGCTCTCGAAGTGGCCGGAGGAAGACAAGGCCCGCGACGCCGCGCTGCGGCTGGCCGGGCGCGTTAGCTCGGAACCCCAGCTGTGCCAGTCGATGGAGGCGCAGGCAGTGGCCAACGCCCTGAACGCGTTTTCGAAGTGGCCGGACGCGGACGAGGCCCGCGACGCGGCGCTGGTACTGGCCGATCGCCTGACCTCGGAGGCTGAGGGCAATGCGCGGCTGCGCGAGTCGATGGATGCGCAGGCCGTGGCCAGCACCCTCCACGCACTGTCCCGATGGCCGCAAGAAAGCGGCCTGCATGAAGCGGCGTGGTGTCTGGCGGCACGCCTGGGCTGGGCTCCGCTCGAGTGGAGCACGTTCGAATTCGGCCAGACCGGCCAGATTGCCAACGCGCTGGCGCGGCTCGGCCGGGACGAAGACGGGAACGCCGTTCTCGCACGCGATGTACTGATGGGGGTAGCGGTGCACCTGGAGCTGTACCCGGAACGCTTCGACAGCGCCGAGGGCCGCCACGTGGGTATGCTGCTCAAGGCTTTCGCCCAGCTGCGGATGCACGACGCGCTGCGGCTGCTCGCAACGCCGGCGCTGGAGCGTGTCATGACGCTGTGTCTCGAAGGACGGCTGCGCGAAGAACCGCTGGAAAGTGTAGGCACCCTGTGCATGGGGCTGCTGCCGCTGGCGCGCAGCCCGCAGTTGCAGCGCCACCGGGTGCGCGCCCTGCAGACGTTCGACGCGCTGAAGCCAGTCGTAGAACACAAGATCGACGCGTATCTGCGCCAAGCCCCGGGCGGGGCAGGCGCTCGTGCCGGGCTGCACCTGAAGGAGGGCGACGAAGCATGCGGTACGCGCTGTCCGGCCCTGTCACTGTATCAGGTGCTCAAGGCATACACCGTGGTGGCCCACCAGTGGAAGCCGCGCTACATCAGCGGCGGGCGTGAGTCGGTGAAGACGCACCAGGAGACTCTGAAGCAGTGGGTGCGACAGACGCTGGACAGGACGCGCCCGCTCATCGAGACGGATCTGCAGGAAATGAGCTGGAACTTGATTGCGCAGATCGAGGCGGATGATGCGATCCTGGACGCGCTGGATCTGCGGCTGGCCAGCGCGGCGCATCTGGAGGCCCTCACGACGCGTTACCCTCCTCGCCGGTTCGATCTGGCAGCGCGCCACGAGAGCCTGCGCACAGCGGTGGGAAACGTCGTACCACCCGAACCGAGTGGGGGCGACACCACGCATGTCACGGTCGACTTGCGGGGACGGGAGCTGGAGCCCGCCGCGTCGTCCGACGGGGCGGAGCCTGCGTATTCGTTTTATTCACGCCTGACCGGTCAGCCGCTGGTCGAGGTGCGGCTGCCTGGGGAGTTAAGCGCCTTCATGCTCGCGCGCACGTTCCAGTACAAAGACGAGCCTTGGCGCTTCGACATGTTTGGCGGCAGCCGCCTGACACGGGGGCGGCGGAAGTCAGCCCGGGACATCGCCGCCGGCCGCAGCGCGTCTGCTTCGGTGCTGCCGGCAGTGCGGTATGCCGACAGTGCCCCAGGCAGCGCCTTCATGGAACTGGCGCAGAAGCTGGCGCCGCAGCGCGAGGACTGGTCGCGCATGCAACGCGCGCTCATGGAGATGGTGCCACCTGACCATGTGGTGGAGGGCACGTTGCGGCTGGGCTGGTTTGAGGACGTGGCCGGGCCGCAGCACCCCTTCAGGCTTCAAGGGCCACACCACGAGCGCATCGCGCTCTGTCCAAATGACGGCTGCGGGTTTCTGAGATGGGACGTGGCGATGCGCATTCCGGTGGTGCGCGAACATATCGAGGCATGGGAGGCAGTCAGGGAGGCACGGGGCGACGAGGCACAGCAAAAGCTGGTGGATGGGCAGCAGCCGGGATTTAACACGCTGCCACCGCAGGCCCTGATGCATTTCCCGCGGGATGAGGCGGCGCTTGACGAAGCGCGCGAGGTGATGCAGCGCAGGCTGAACGGGGTGGACCGGCACGCATCGCAGGCGGTGGACTGCCTGACGCTGTACCAACTGGCCGTCAGCGGCGGCTACCAGGGGCGGCGCATCCGCGCGGTCCCCTCGGCTGACGACAGGCTGTATCTGCCGACGATTCCGCTGCCGGGCTTTGCGCAGTTGCAGGGCGATGTGCTGGTGGGCAAACCGCCGTACGATAAGGAGAACCTGTTGCCCATTGCGGCCGCGCAGGTCGTTACGCCCGATCAGGAGGACGTGACGGCCCAGTTTCTGGACCAGTGCTTCGCCATCCAGTACAGCTATACGGGATTCGATGAGGATTCGGGCACGGGCGCCGACATGTTGCACAGCAAGGGCATGCTGATCATCCCGCCGCCGGGCTACTGGTCACCGGATCCGGACCACCAGGGGCTGCACCTGGCCTGTTCGCGGGAGGACCTGAAGACGCTGTCGCGCTGGAAGAGCCGGCGCGAGCGCGACACGCTGCCGCAGCAGATGTTCAGCACGGGCAGCCTGCGGGTCAAGGACGTGCTGCTGCCTGGGCGGCTTGGGGCAATCCCGATTGCGGAGCTGCGCAAGCGGAGCATGGACACGGACGGGGACGATGCGTTCGTCTATGCGGGCTATCCGGCTCTCGTGGGCCACATCGGTCGCGTCATGCAGTCGCGCCAGGCGCGACGGGGCGAGGAGCGCTCGTTCAAGCCGCCCAAGACTGCGCATCCGGCCATCGATGAACGGGGCCGCTACCAGGCGGGACGGGCGCGCGAAATTATGGCCGAGCAGCGGGGGGGCGCGTTGCTGGGTAAAGCCGCCACGCTCGCCATGCGCTTTCTCGCGCAGCCCGATGAGCTGCGCGAGGCCATGGCGCGAAACATGATGTTCGGCACCTACGACGGCGTGGCGCGTGATTTGCGCAACGGACTGCGCAGGCGGCTGCAGGGGGACAAGGATGCACCAGCGCTGCAGCAGTTGCAGGTGCAGGCGCATGAGGCGATTGACCGAGCCCATGAGCCGCAAGCGTGCGAGGCGGCGAAACTGCTGTATGAGCTGTGTATGCAGCTGGGCAGGGACAGCGTCCAGGCACCGCAGCTTCCGTCCGCGCTGGCGCAGGGGTTCCCCGCACTTGCGAGCGCCTATGAGCAGGCAGACGACACGGCCGGGCGTGTGCACGCGGTGCTGGACAACTACCCGGTGTGCCGTCTGTCGCGTACGGCGTTCCCCGAGGGGCAGCCGGGGCTGGTGCCGGGCGAGCCGGAGCTGTCCATGCGCAACCTGTTTACGATAGCCATAAAGGTGGGCACCGACGCGCTGAAGTCGGACACGGGCACCGATCTCTTTACAAGCGTGATCGAGAGTTGCGAAATGGCTGAACGCCGGTATCCCGACCGTCTGCGTCGGGTACCGTACAGCAAGCCGACGTTGGCGGAAATACGGCACGGGCGCTTCGATCCACAGTGGGCAGACGCTGCGCTGCGGCAGATGCCAACGATGGCAGCGGGTGTCATGCAGGACGCCGTCCGGGCGCTGCAGCAGGCGGAGCTGCTCAGCGTACCGGCTACGCCGGCCGAACGGGCGCAGGAGGTTTCCCGGGAGGCGCTTGAGCAAGAGGCGCTGGCGCTCAATGAACGGGCCCGTTTGGCCGAGCCGGGGATCACGATGAGGCTGCAGGACATCGTGAACGGGTGCAGTGAGCCCGGACACGCGCGGGCGGGTCTGGCGGGCGAACAGAAGAACAGGCTGAAGTCGCCGCGCTCGCTGCAGGACAAGCTGGCCCGGCTGATTGGTGGAGTGCCGCCCCGGACCCTGGCCCAGGCCAGCGCGCTGGTCAACGATGCGCTGCGCTACAGTGTGGTGCTGCCCGCGGATACGTTTATGGGGGACTATCGCCAGATCATGGCGCAGCTCGCGAAGGCGCATACTCTGATCCGGCGCACGAATCACTTCCTGCGGGGCCGCAGCCCTTTCCAGGCGGTGAGCGTCACGCTGAAGGAGCCAAACGGCATCGCATGGGAAATCCAGTTTCATACAGAGCAAACGTTCAGATGCAAGGAGAAGTACCACGACCTGTACAAGCAGGCGCAACGACGTGGATTCGATGGCGCCTCCGGCGACGAGATCTGGAAGTTGCTCGGGCCAGCGCGCGAGGCCTTCCGTGCATTACCCGTTCCTGCGGGGGTGGAAGATATCGTGGACTGGGAGCCGGAAACGGTATTGAAGGTGCAGCCGCGGCCCCAGGCGTCAGCCACGCCGCGCGTGCCTGCCCCCCTTGCGCAACTGGCCCAGCAGATCAGAAGCCAGGCTGAACGTCTCGAGGGTGCGGTCTGGCCTGTGCTGCAGCAGGCGCTGGAGCACCACGGCGCGAAGTTGCGCGCGGACATGGACGGTGGCGGCTGGCGCAGGTTTATCTTTAAGAAGAAGAAAAGCATTGAAGAGAAGCTTGCCCGGATACAGCGCGAGCAGGGCCTGCAAACACCGCAGGAGGCCGCCAGGCGGGTACGCGATGGTCTGCGCTATGAGGTGATCCTCGGTGCAGAGAGATTTGCCATGGACGCCCGGAGGATCCTGACCAGTCTGCAAAGGGCCGGCATGACGGTCATGCGCGTGAACAACAGCTTTACCCGGGAGGGCACCGGCTATGCTGGCCTGAATGTGAACGTGCGCACCCGCGTTGAGGGCGAAGACGCCGACTGGGAAATCCAGTTCCACACCCGTGATAGCCTGAAGGCCAAGGAGAAGAGTCACCGGACCTACGAAAGGCTGCGCCAACTGTCGCCTGATGCGGTGCCGCGCGGGACGCTGGAGCAGGACCTGCGCGACGCGGCAGCCCGCGTGGCGCCCCCGCAGGGCATCGAGATGATCCTGTCCTTCGATCTCTATGCGGAACCATCCATTGCCGACGAGAGGCCTGGCGGCCCGATGAACCAGCCGTATCGCGGCGCAGCCGCGGATCAAGCACGCAGCTCCGACCTGGACACCGGGCAACCCTACGGGCCGCACGGTGCCACGCGGAGCGCGCCTGCCGTGACACACCCGGCCCCCGATCCTGGCCATGCTGTTCGCAGCAACTGGGGCCCCCGCCCCCCTGCGCGCACCGGACGTGCTGAGCGGCCTGCACGACCCCCCCTGGCGGGTGCCTCGCCGGCTCAGGTGCCCGTTCCCCCATCCTTGGGCGAATTCAATTCGGGGCCCCTGCTCATCAGTCTTGAACAGTTTCTGGCGCAATCAAACGCTGAGATGGGGATGGCCAGCGGGCTGCAGAATAATTGCCTGCTAGACACAGCTCTTCAGCTCAGCCGCAACATAAGGCGAGAGCCTGCGATGGCAACGGAGCAGACGAGCGAACTCCAGGCACAGGCGCAGTGGTTGCGGGGCGAGCTATTTCGTGGGGCCTGGCCGATAGGGATGGCGACATCGACATGTACGAGGCCGGGTGGGGGCTCGCGCGCAGCCTTGGCATACGCATCCAGGCCATTGCGGTCAATGCGAGCGGGCAGCTCACAGTGCATCCGGTTGTTGGTCAGCAAGGCCGGCTTGTGCATATCCTTCATACACCCGGCCACTTTCAGCCATTGTGGCCGCGCCGCTAGTGTAGCGTTCTGTTCTTGATTGAACTTATATGAATTCGGCGTCTCCAATGCCCACACTGCGACACAGCGTGGAGAGAGTGAGTGCGAGTTGCCCCCGAGATCATGTTGACCGACGAGGAGCGAACCAATTTGACGAGGCTGGTTCGGTCGAAGCTCACGAGCGTGAGGCTGGCGCAGCGCGCGCGCATTGTGCTGCTGGCCGCCAACGGAATGCAGAACAAGGACATCGCCGAGCAGTTGGGAGTCGGACGCGTGCAGGTCTCGCGTTGGCGTGAGCGGTATGCGCAATCGGGGCTGGCCGGTATCGAACGCGACTTGCCGCGCGGTGCGCCGCCGGTGAAGGTGGACACGGCGCGGCTGGTGGAGCTGACCACTCAAACCAAGCCCGTTGCGGCCACGCACTGGAGCACGCGCAAGATGGCCGCCGAATTGGGCGTGAGCGCCAGCACCGTCATGCGCCATTGGCACGCCCACGGGTTGAAGCCGCACATCGTGCGCGGCTTCAAGGTGTCGCGCGATCCGAAGTTCGTCGAGAAGCTCGAAGACATCGTCGGCCTCTACATGTCGCCACCCGAGCACGCGCTGGTGCTGTGCTGCGATGAGAAGAGCCAGGTGCAGGCGCTGGATCGCACGCAGCCCGGCTTGCCGTTGAAGAAGGGGCGTGCGGCCACCATGACGCACGACTACAAGCGCAACGGCACGACCACGCTGTTTGCCGCGCTCAACGTGCTCGATGGCCAGGTCATCGCCCAGTGCCAGCAGCGCCACCGCCATACCGAGTGGCTGAAGTTCCTGCGCAAGATCGACCGCGAGACGCCCAAGGACAAAACGCTGCATCTGATCGCAGACAACTACGCCACCCACAAGCATCCTGCGGTGCAGGACTGCCTGGCCAAGCATCCGCGATTCAACATGCACTTCACGCCCACCTCCGCATCATGGCTGAACACGGTCGAGCGGTTCTTTCGTGACATCACAACCGAGCGACTTCGCCGCGGCGTATTCACCAGCGTGCCGGAACTGGTCGACGCCATCAACGAGTACATCGCTCACCACAACACCAACCCCAAGCCGTTCATCTGGACCAAGAGCGCTCGCGACATCCTACAGAAGGTCATTCGTGCCAACCGCCGCTTAAGTTCCAAACAGAATGGAACATTGCACTAGGATGCGGGGTCGATTGGCCGAAGGTGGCCATGACCTTCAGCCTTCCAAGCACACCATAGAAAGAACGGGATTCGGTGAGTTCGGCAGACTTCGCGTAAACTGCGCCAGATCCGCTTTACCCGACCCCCCACTCAAACTTGGACGACGATCTCAAGACAGGCATCACGATGTCGCTGGAGGAGTGGAAGGCCATTGATGGACTGGTCGTCGTGGTGGAAGCCGAATACCTTATCGCGAAAGGCCGCTTTCAGTACTGGCAGATGGTCAATCCCACAAAGAATTTCGACATTACCATTACCTACCCGGAACACTACCAGCTCCAGTTCAAAACACTGGTCTTGGAGGACGTCGTGAGCCAGATCACCGAGGGGCCCGGTTATCTGAAATTCGGCTACAGCTCGTGGGCCTTGCCGCAAAGTGGCCTCGCATGGCTGATCGCCGCGCAGCCCCCTGCGGTTCTGTCGCGATAACGGGAAGTAGAATGGCCGGTTTTGGACACCGCAAGTCAGCAGATGAATAAGCCAGCGAAGACGCCGCGCACGAGCCTGCCAGGCGGCATTGCCAATGTCCTCAAGCGCCTGCACCATCCGGTGGACGTGATTCTGCTGTGCGTGCGCTGGTACGTGGCGTACTCGCTGAGCTTGCGGGATCTGGAAGAGATGATGGCCGAGCGCGGCATCGAGGTGGATCATTCCACGGTGCATCGCTGGGTGATCAAGCTGCTGCCGGTGCTCGAGAAGGCCTTTCGTCGGCGCCAGCGCCCGGTAGGCAACAGCTGGCGCATGGACGAGACCTACATCCTCGTCAGAGGTGGCACCGTTTGTTCGGACAGGGATCCGGAGTTTTTAAGTGGAAGCGCTGGGGCAGTCAGGCTGCCGATTTGATCGCTGGCAGCGTGGCGAAGTATGCCTCATCCGGGGTCTGGTCCGCCAGACTGGAATGGGGCCGTCGTTGGTTGTACCAGGTTAGGTAGTTAGCGATAGAGCGGCGCGCATGGCTGACCGAGTCGTAGGCTTTCAGGTAGACCTCCTCGTATTTGACGCTGCGCCAAAGGCGTTCGACGAACACGTTATCGCGCCAACTGCCCTTGCCGTCCATCGACAGTTGGATGCCGCGGTCCAGCACGGCGTCTGTGAACTCCGTGGCGGTGAACTGGCTGCCCTGGTCGGTGTTGACGATCTCCGGCGCGCCGTACTTGGCAAAGGCCTCCTCGATTGCCTCGACGGCATGACAGCTCTCCAGCGTGATCGCCACCCGGTAGGCCAGCACCCGGCGGCTGGCCCAGTCCACCACTGCCGTCAGGTACACAAAGCCCCGTGCCATCGGAATGTAGGTCGTGTCCAGCGCCCACACCTGGTTGGCCCGGTCGATCTTCCGGTCGCGCAGCAGGTACGGCCAGATCTTGTGCGCCGCGTGCTTGCGGCTCGTGTTCGGCCGGCGATACAGCGCCTCAATGCCCATGCGCTTCATCAGCGTGCCCACGTGCCGGCGACCGACCTGGATGCCTTCCCGGCGCAGCATGCGAGCCAGCATGCGAGCCCCCGCGAAGGGATGCTCCAGATGCAGTTCGTCGATGCGGCGCATCAGCTTCAGATCTGCCTCGCTGACCGGTTGCGGCTGGTAGTACGCGCTGGACCGGGCGATGCCCACCAGCTTGACCTGCCGGCTCACCGGCAGCGCGTGCTCGCGGTCGATCATCGCTTTGCGCTCAGCAGGCCGGCCTTGCTGAGCGCGCCGGACAAAAAATCGTTCTCCAGCGCCAACTGGCCGATCTTGGCGTGCAGCACCTTCAAATCCACCGGCGGCTCGCCCCCACTTTCCTTGCCACTGCCGAACAGGTCCGCGGCATGCTCCACCAACTGCTGCTTCCACGCTGTGATCTGGCTGGGGTGCACGTCGTACTGCTGGGCCAGCTCCGCCAGGGCTACCTTCGCCTTCAACCCCGCCGAGTGGGTTCGCCTGCTTCGTTTCGTTATCTTCTGAGGTCCTTTCTGCCCGCCATTATGGCCGGCTCAGACCCACCCCTTTCAAGGTGACGAGAAATAGGGCACCCTCCGTGTTCTCGAACGAAAGCCGGAGTGAGTAGCGTGGTACTGGATGCAGTGGTGGAACGCTTTATCGAACACAGCCCGATCAGTGTGATGGCGCGTCTGGGCTTGCAACGCGCCCTCGATGCGGCCTGGATCGACGAGTTGTTCGAGCAGGAGCGTGAAACGCAGTACACGCGGGAGCTATTGTTCTCGACGACGGTTGAGATCATGTCGCTGGTTGCCGTTGGCCTGCGCCCGTCGGTGCATGCGGCGGCCAAGGCCAGTCCGGCGCTGCCGGTTTCCATCACCGCGCTGTACGACAAGATCAGCCGGACCGAGCCGGGACTGGTTCGTGCCTTGGTGCAAGGTAGTGCGCGGCGGTTGGGGCCGGTTGTGCAGCCGATGTTGCGCAAGCAGCCGCCCTCGGTGGACGGCTATCGCCTGCGCATCGTGGATGGCAGCCACTTGCCGGCGAGCGAAAAGCGCCTGAAACCATTGCGTGGGTTTCGGGGCGCGGCCTTGCCAGGGCAGTCATTGGTGGTTTATGACCCGGATACGGCGATGATTGTCGATCTGGTGCCCTGTGAGGATGCGCATGCGCAGGAGCGGGCCATCATGGAAACCCTGCTCGAGTCGGCCGAGCCGGCCCAGTTGTGGATCGCCGATCGCAACTTCAGCACCCGGGCGATCCTTACCGGCTGGCAGCATCGCGGCAGCGCCTTCATTGTGCGCGAGCACGGCCGCAATCCGTGCCCCAGCGAGTTGGAGCCGGCACGCGAGGTGGGCCGAGTCGAAGCCGGCATCGTATACGAGCAGGCGGTCAGCATTCTGGATGAATCGAACACACCGCTGGTGCTGCGGCGCATCGAGTTGCATCTGGATCGTGCCACCGAGGCCGGTGACACCGTCGTTCGCTTGTTGACCAATGTCCCAGCCGCACACCTCACGGCCGACGCGGTCGCCCAGCTATACCGACGCCGCTGGAGCATCGAGAATCTGTTTCAGCGACTCGAATCGGTGCTCAATAGCGAGATTCGTTCGTTGAGTCAGCCGCGTGCGGCGCTGCTGGCCTTCGGCGTGGCGGCGCTGGCGTATAACGTGCTGAGCGTGATTGCGACGGCGGTGAGAATCCGCCATGAGTTGGATACCAGTGATATCGAGCTCTCACCGTATTACCTCGCCAGCGAAATCCGGGCAACGTATGCCGGCATGATGATCGCTGTGCCGGCCGAGGTATGGCAGGCATACGACCCACTCACGCCGGCCCAGCTTAGCCGGACGCTGCTAAAAATAGCAACGCACGTTGATGCACTTGCGTTGCGAAAACATCCGCGGGACCCAAAGCGCCCAAGAAGAAAAGCTATGTTGCAGGCTGCGTGGCAAGACGGCATGTCTCTACCGCACGTGTCATAAAGGCCGGACGTGTCGTTTGATCACCTTGAAAGGGGTGCGGCTCAGACCCCAGCTCTTCCATTTATCCGACTGTCCGAATTTCCGGCGCCACCTCTTTCCAGAACGCGCTCGACGTTTCGGACTTGCGATGGAGGATGCAGACCTCGCGCACGAGATCGCGCGCCACGTTGTGCGTTTGCGCAATGGCGTCGAGTTTTTCGTCGAGCAGGCCCGCGAAAGCGAGCAGCCCGTCGCGCTGGTTCTGCAGTGCACGCCGGTATGCGCCCGTGCGTGAGAGGTCCTGGGCCTCACGTTGCCGCAGTTCGGCAACCACGAAATCGAACAGCAGTTGACGCGTCGCGAGGTCCGGCCCTGCCAGTGACAGGATGTCACGTTCGAGCCACTGAACCAGGGTGCGCAGATCGGCGGCTAGCTCGTGCGCATGGGCTTCATTGCGACGAAGCGTTTCCGGCGTGGCAGCGAGGAGGCTATCGTCGCAACGTCGACGGGATTGGCCAGACGCGCTTCGAGCTGCTCGCGTTCGGTGCGCGCACCGCCGGCGACACGATGCCAGAGCGTCGCCAGTGATTTGCCCTGCTCAATGATGTGGAAGACGTCGCCGTGACACGGCGTATCGGGCCAGGCAATTTTTTGCCCGGCACGCAGCCCGGTTCCCGCATCGGCGATCGTGTGCTCAGGATCGAGTCCCCGTGATTGCAGGTCCAGCAGATGGATGGCCCAGGTGTCGCCGTCGCGATGAGCTTCGGTGGCGAGCAGATAGCAATAGGTCGAGGCAACATCGATACCGGCGAGCACGGGTTGGGAACCCTGAAAGAGTTCGTCGTGCAGGCCGACCCGGATGGCTGAGAGGTCCACGCCGGCGTTAATGGCCATGGCCTGCTGCGCAGCCTGCTGGAGAACGGTGTGAATCGTGCCCAGGCTGGTCGATACGCCGAGCAGGTCGTGCATGAGCTCAAGGGTAGCGCGAAACGAAACGTGACCCACCATCGTGAACGCCACGATGACCTGATCGAGCCATTGGCGGGTGACCGGCAGCATGAAAAGCACCTGATCTGCGTCGGCTGCCCGCGTGGTATCAAAGGCTTCATCGAGCGCTGCACTGGCCGTGCCGATCTGTCGGTAGACCGTCGGGCGGCTCACGCCGTTACGCTCAGCCAGCACACTGATTGGTTCGGTGCGCGCGAGGGCCTGAAGTGCGATCGCTTTGCGTTTGTCGGCGCTCAGTCTGCCCACGCCAGATCGGGTGTTTTGAGTCATGGATGCCGCAGATGAAAAAGGGGCACCATTATCGCCTGGCGCTCCAGGTGCCTCCTCATGTGTAACGCGCCTTTGAACCTCGCCCGATAGGGCTATCTGGGGACATCGTCGAGCATCCCGGCGCTGGCCATGAGCGTTGCCAGGCCGGTCTCCTCGAGCGCATAGACCCCACGGGCTGCGCGCCATACAAGCGCCTTCTCCTGCAGGGCCGCAAGCGCTTGCTGAGCGCCAGATACGTCGATCTTAGCGTCGACATTGGGTGATGTCGCTTGCAATACAGCGTTGTACGACTCAATGGTCGCGGCTTCGAATGGCGCAAATTTCTCACCGCGGACCGCCATGACGCGAAGAACCGTCGATTGCGGTGGCGTCAAACTATGCACCACTCGCAATTGCTCGCGCTCGCTCTCTGCGATCTGTTCGTCGATGGCCTCGGCGAAGCGCGTGCTTACCTGATCCGGCGGCAACCCGAACTCAAAGCGTACCGCATCCGCTGCGGCCCCGAGCAGCTCAGGACGGAAGGAAGCGCGCTTAAAGAGTTCGTAGACTCGGGCCGGGTCAAGGGGGGCGCCGAGGTTCAGCCGATGGCAGAACCACTGCACGTAGTCCATGCCGAGGGACGGGAAATTAATGAGCGGCGCGCCCATGAAAGCCTGATCGCGGCCGGCACGCAGCATCGCCAACTTGTCGCGGTTAGAGCCTGTGGCCACGATACGAAGGCCGAAATGGCGGCTGCTATTGAGCTCGTCACGCGCAGCCTTAAGCGCAAACAACGCATCGTTGCCCTTTTCGCTCACGATAGCTTGCTGTGCTTCATCGATGACCAATGCGATCGGGCGCTTCACCTCGTCAGACAATTCGGCCAATGCGGTCGACAATGAAATGCCATCGCCAAGACCGATGCGATCCAGCGAAAACGAAAGTCCCCCCACGGCGACCTTCTCCATGCCAGCAGATCGCGCGAGTCGGGTAATGACGCCCTCGTGCTTCGCCAGCTCTGCGCGCACCATGTGCACGATGGTTTCGCCAGGATCTGCGCTGCGGTCTTCCCACAGATCAACGTAAAGAACCAGCGCGCCTTCCTTTTCGAGCGCCGGCCTCAGATCTTCTCGCAGGAACGTTGACTTGCCAGTGCGCCGCGGAGCCGCCAAAAACAGCCCCGAACTTGAAGCGGATGTCGGCGACACTTCCAAAACTTTCTTGGCGAGGTTGGTTGCAAGCTCCTCGCGACGGAAGAATTCCATGTTGCTTTCTCTGCTCTATTATCAACTATAGGAAATTATAGACAATTATAGAGCCGCTATATCGGCACCTGACGAATCTCCCTCGCGCTGCAATACATGCCAAGAGATGTGGGAGGCACATTCCGGGCGGTGTTGCGGTGGCGCGGCCTCATGCTTCCTATCGGGGTCACCGGCGAGGTTCAAAGGCGCGTTACACATGAGGAGGCACCTGGAGCGCCAAGCGATAAAGAAGGAAATTCTTGAGCGGGCCGGCGCCCTGTTCGAAACCAAGCGTGGCCCCAAGCCGGCCGAGGACAAGAGCGGCGAGGATCGCCTGTACGGCGAGATCGGGCGGCTAAAGATGGAAGTGGACTGGCTTAAAAAGAGGTTCGTCAGGAAAAAGTGTGGGTTGACGAAGGCTCAGGAAGATTGCCAAGTGCATGATATAGCGCGATTTCCGTCGCCCTGAAGGTTCGGAATCCGTACGATTTTCTCATGGTGACTTTGGCCTTGTTGTTCAGGCCCTCGACGACGCCGCTGGAGAACTGCTTGCGGGCACGGAAGTAGTTGAGGATCAGCTCACGGTGGGCACGCACGGTGCGGGCGAACTTCTTCATCGGCTCGATGCGCGAGCGCATCACCTGCGTACACCACTGGTCGAGGAATTTTCCGGCCCAGTCCGGTGAGATGTAATCCCAGAGCTGCTGGATTCCTCTTTGAGCAGCCAGGCGCGTACGGTGCGCAGGTTGTACTGCAACAAGTCACGCATGCGCAGTCGCTGTTTGTCGGTCAGGTTTTCCGGACGTTTGAGCAGGCACCAGCGGGACTTCTTGAGCACCGGCTCGTATCCGTCGCGGACCATGCGGCGGGACTCTTCAGCGCGAACCTCATCGATAGCCTTATTCATCTTCGCAACGATGTGGAAGCGGTCCAGGATGTTCAGCGCATTGGGGCAATGCAGCGCTATCATCTCAAGGTAGGGCTTCCACATATCCGAGCAGACGAACTCGCCCATCGCGAACTCGGTACGATCCGTGCCTTTGGTGTCGACGAGATCCAGTATGGTCGTGGACACAAACTGGTCTACCAGATCGAGGCTGGCTGCACGCGTCTACTATGGGTGGGGCAGGAGCGCACGAAAGAAAGCTTCGCGAAGTTCTTTGCCATGATCGGAGAACAGGTATGCGAGAAGGCAAATGACGGCGGGCAAAATACACGCGCAGGTCATGGGGTCAAGCCTCTACACGATCAAGATCGACGTCGCGACCTGTCCCGCTCCGCAGTGGCGTGCCCTGAGCGCCGACTGCGCGTCATCGATCGACTCCATGGTCGAGTTGTTGCAAGGCAGACTGTCGAGCGCCGTGATGGAGCGGATCTGCAAGCCGGGCACTGGACTTTTTCCGTCGCCGAAGGATATCCAGTTCGGTTGCAACTGCCTGGACTGGGCATCGATGTGCAAGCATGTCGCTGCCGTGCTGTATGGTGTCGGTGCCCGGCTCGACCAGCAGCCCGAATTGCTCTTCACGCTTCGGGGTGTGGATCCTGCCGATCTCATCAACAACACAGGCGCCAAGTTGTCCGGTGCGGCAAGCGCGCCAGCATCGGGCAAGGTCCTCGACCACGCGCTCCTGGGCGACGTATTCGGTATCGATATCGACACCGAGCCGCTCGCCGCGCCGACTGCCGCCCCCAAACGGGCGGGCAAACAATCAGCCCCCCGAACGCGCCAAGTTCCCACGTCATCAACTGCATCGAAAGCGGGTTCGCGCGTGAAATCGACCTTGAAAGGCAAAGCTGCGGCACCCAAAGTGGTGACAAAGTCCGCCGTTGCCCCAGCGCCCACCGGGAAAACACGCGCAGACACTTCGAAAGCTACCCGTTCAACCCCTCAAAAATCGCCCGCACGTTCGCGTGCGACACCGCCATCTCCGCGAAAATCCAAGACGCCCAAATGACTAGCACTCCCCGCCGCACACCGAGAACGCCGGCATTTGCGGATCAATGGTGCGCCGAGAACGGACTCGAGATTCTTGAGGGTCCCGAACATGAATGAGAGAGCGCCCCGACTATCGCCCGAAGAGGGCATGTTCAGGCTAGCAGGTACCGACGCCTCCTGGATCTGTGTGCATACTTGTCCGACACCGCGATGTCCGTGTCGGACCGCGCTGGTGCTGGCGACGCACAAGGGGCGGGAGACACTCGAAGCACGCGGTGCGCCCGTCTGGCAGGCGTGGATGTCAGGCGGACGCTATCGCGAAGCGGCCCACGAGGTCGCCGATAAGTGTGCCGACATCATCGTTTTTGGTCTGGATATCGACACCGCGCAAGAACAGCAGTCGGACCGCGACGACCCACTGGATCTGGCGCAGTACCCGAGGTCGCCGCTCTCATGACGCATATTGACGGCAAACTGCTGGATGCGATCGGACGTCTATGGTATCGCGGCAAGGGCCTCTCTGCCCCGGTCGAGACGGTGCTCATGTCCCCGCCAAAAATTCGCGGCTGGCAGCGTGGGGAGCAACTGGCCTGGGATGAGGTGTACACGTGCGTCAGACAGGACCTGTACGCGTTTGACGCTCACGTCTACGAGGCGTTGGACTTCTATTGCCCGATTCCCAGTTGCGACTGCGCTGAGGTAAATCTTCACTTTGAACCGGTGCATCCCGACGGAGCGCGCTCACCCGGGCATGTCAATGTTCATCTGGCCGGCCGCATCCGGCTCGAGCCTGAAACGCATGGCGATCTCACACGCCTCGAACAGCTGTGGGCTGCATTCTGTCAGCGACATCCACGATACCTTGAGCGTCTCTCGCATCGCGACACGCTTATCAAGGCAACGGGCGAGCGCCTCGTAGGACCTGCGACGGCCGAGCCCAAGGTAGGCAGAAACGATCCGTGTCCTTGTGGATCGCGCAAAAAATATAAGAAGTGCTGCGGCGCGTAACCAACGGAAAGCAGTGCGTCGCAGCTGCGGGGGCAGTTGCAGCTTATCGAGTGAGAGTCGACAGGCGCCGGCCGACCAGCATGACCGCCTCATGCGGACGCGGGCCTGCGTGAGGTGGACTAAATTTCATAATGTGGAATGACGGAATTTTCGGCGGTTCCGGCTTGGAACCCCTTCATTTGCAACTAATTCGAGCATGCAAGCCCGGCCGGCTGAATGCAAGCATGGGGGCAGATAATCCGAGCACGCGCGCGGGCCGTCAGTTGCAGTCATTCCGAGCAGGAAACCGCGTCGATTGCAAGCACAGCCGGTTTCGAATGCAAGCAGCTACAGCTACAGCTACTGGGCGTTGGCGGATCAGGCTCGTCCTTTTGCTGGCCACTGCTGGCGCGCATGCAGCACGCGCAGGATCTCCACGTGCTTGTCCGTCACGCGATACACCATCAGGTAGTTTTCCGTCACTACGGCCTCGCGCGTGCCGCGCACGCGCCCTGGTCGAAACAGCGTTGGATTCGCCGGCAAGGCCTCGGCCTTCTGCTCGATCAGCTCGTCCAGCTCGAGCGCGGCCACGGGGTTGTCCTGGGCGATGTAATCCATGATGTCGGCGCGGTCCTCGCGCGCCCTCGGGTTCCAGTGCAGCGCCAGGGTCAAGCGTTACCCCGCGCTTTGCGATCCGCTGCCGCAGCGCCGCGCGGCGCTCGGCAAAATCGGCCTTGACCTCGGCGTGCGGAAGGGAAGGGCGGGGGTCATCCAGCGCCTGCTGGACCTGCTCGCGGAACCACTTGTCATAGGCTCGCGCGGCGTGCGCCTCCTTGAGCGCGGCCGACCTGTCGGGCCGCGTAGTGCGCTCGGCCGACTCCGGATCGTAGCCGGCCGCGTCCACGTCGAAGCGGCTAATGCCCAGGTCGCGCAGGAAGGCCACCAGCGTTTCGAGCTTGCGGAACACGCGCACGTCGCCGCGCTTGGCCGACAGGAAACGCTCGGTCAGGCCGTACTTGGCAGCGATGGTCCAGCCGTTGCCGTGGCCGACGACATGCGCCGCGCGCACAGCGCCAGCTTCCACGAGCTGGGTAAGGGTCTTTTGATCGATGGTCTCGGTGGCCATGGGGAAACCTCCGTCAGCTCCGAAGTTGGCCAGCTCGCGCTGGCGATGGTCTTGGGTCACTTCTATTATTGTACACACCACCACTTTACTATACAGTGGGAGACGTGGAATTTTTGAACGGGCCGGCGATTGGGCATAAGGCCCGTTCTCGGTCACTTCTGGGCCGACCGCTTGGTGCAGTAAGGGGACCCGCGTCGTCCTTCTAGGCGAGGCAGCAAGATAGCGGAGCCGGTGCAAATTGCAACGGGCCCCCGAAGTTACTTCCGATAGCCAGGCCACATCGGGGGACTGCGGAATCGCCTCCCTCCCGGGCGCCTACGCTTGCCACTGGGGGCGCGTTTGCCTTGCAGGGCAAGGCAAAATTCGGTAGCATCTATTTGCTAGCGTATGAACGGAACGGCGAAAGCCGTGCGCTAACCCCGCCCCGTCAGGGGTCTGCACCCAAGCGTGCGGATAGCCAAGAGGCCCGATTAGCTGTTTGAACAAGGCTCCTGTTTCAGGAGCCTTGTTCATTTCTGGCCTTCCAGGGTTATCGCGGAGGCGCTTTGATCGGCTTGTTGTGAAGCGTGTTGTGCAGGATCACCTGCAACCGGATCGATTTTTTCTGCGGGCGGTTCTGGTGAGTCTTATCGCGCACATACGCACTCTGCACGTACAGGTTCAGCACTCCCCGCTCGGTCGCACGCGAGGCCGTGAAATAGACCTCGTATTGCTGCGCGACGCCAGCCTCGTCGACCAGCTCGATGACGAAAAAATTGCCCTTATCTCTGTACCAACGAAGAAAACCATTCTCATTGACTTGTGTCGATACACTGATTGGTCAGAGGGCCGGCAAGACCTTGCTGACGAAGTCGGTCTGCGGAGAAATCCTGGTAGCCAACTGACGGATTTGTTCCCGAACGGCTTCGGGATCGACGCCAGCATGGCCGGCGGCCTGCAGGGTAGCTCGGCTTGCATCGAGCACATCAATTCCCGTGATTTCGTAGCCGTAGCCCTGCGAAATCCAGTGCAACGCCGCCATCCCAGCGGCCATGGCGAACGCTGGCTGCTTCTGCGCAAAATCCCTGGCCGCGCGCGTCAGCGTGCGTGGATCGGTCGGACTGGTGTTGGCCAACTCGATGGCAAGGTCGAACAAACCAGCATCCTTGGCCGCGGCAAACCACTTGCCCGGCGCTTCGGGCGACTGGGCGATCAGATCACGCAGGATTGTTTCTTGCCCCTTGTGCGGATACTTCCTGGCGATCGCCCGGAAGGTCGCCAAGTAGGTTGTGCCCCGGTTGGCTTCATGCGCATAGCGCTGGTAGGCCTCGTCGGCAAGACCCGATGACAGCAGGATTTCTTCGCAGGCCTTGGCAATCAGCCCGTCCGGGCTGTTCAGACCGCGCGATGCCTCCGCGTAGGCGATGGCTTCGGCTTTCCTGCCCATCGCAATTAGCGCCTTGACGGCCCACTGCCGGTCATGCCACCCCTTGAAGGGGGCGCTGTCCACCAGCGCGATCAACTGCGCATGCCGATCTGCTGCATACAGCGAAGCCAGGCAGATCGAGGTTCCCGCGAAATAGCCGCCGGCACGCTCGCTCCAGATATGCTCCACCAGAGGCAGAAACCGGTCCGCCCACGTGTTTGCGATCTCTGGGGTCACGCAAAGCCGGTCCCAGTCTTCGCCCAATGCCTCGATATAGGGAACGCCTTGATCCTGGATCGCTTCCCAGAGACGCTCGAGCCAACGCTCACGGGTTTTGGTATCGACCGGCGCGGCGGCAATGACCGGTACCAGCACCTCAATGGCTCGGTTCACCGCGGTGCCGAGCGCCCCGGAAGAGCTATCGACGTGTTCCAGCGCGGGCGAAACCTTCTCCAGGAACATGACAGCCCCTTCGGCCGCGAGGACCGCATCGGTACGCGCGACCTGCTTGATTTCAGCGAGAGCTTCCTTGATGCGCTGGATGGGCGCATCCGAGCGCCAGCCGAACGCATGGCGACGAAAGCGTGGAAAGAATTGCCACTTGTGGGCGCCTTGCTTCATATTGAATCGTCGTAATCGTCGTCTGTTTTGGACCGCAAATCCTGCAGGGGACGCAGCGCGACGATCATCCGGTCGAGCATCATCACCCAGTCTTCCAGTTCCTCAATGACACAATCGGCTTGTTCCACCAGTGTCAGATCGTCGGTCGAATACGACAGGCTCGCGCCATTGATCACGGTATGCGCCATGCCATGCAAGCGCAGCAGATCGTCGCGCAGCCCATCCGGTCCGCAGCGAGCTCGAAGCGAGTCGAATTGATCCACCGCTTGTTGGATGACTAGGGTATCGTAGCGCTGCTGCAACGACTGCAACGCGTCGGCATCGACGACGCCGTAGGGGGTCTCGATATCAGGCATGGCGTTTGGGCCTCCGGATAGAATGGGCCGGCCCCGCGAACAGGCTGTCGCGAATCCAGCTCTCGATACGTTCGAAGTCAAGCTCGTATTTGCCAAAGCGCTCAGGTTGCTGGTGAGATAGGGGCTCAGGAAGGCGATATCGGGCGGATTGACCGGGATGCCTTCCTTCACCATCGCCCGCAACGCCTGCATCATGTCGACCGTGTTCTGTAGGATCGCGGCCGAGGCCATCAGGTCGTTGTAGCGCAGGCGCTTCTGTTGTTCGTCCGGATCGTTAACCGGCAGCACGTCACCGCCAAACGAGAACCATTTGGCAAAACCATTATAGGACTCGACCTTGTTGGTGGTTGCGGTAATCTCCTGACGAAGTTCACCGCTGCCGATCCACTCGAGCAGGAAGATGGTGCGTATGACCTTGCCCAGTTCCTCCGCAGCCAAAGACAGCCGATTCTTCGGGCTGGCCGCACCGAACCGGCGCAGCAGCAAGGGCGAAGACAGCGCGCCAGTCTGGATCGACAGCGTCAGTTGCATCAGATCCTGCCAATGCCGCTCGATGAGATCCCAGTCGACCGTTTCCGAAAACAGCGCGTCAATGTGCTGGTATTTCGTATCGGTATCCACCCGGTACAGCTTGAGATCCTGCCAGTTCCGAATGCGCGGCATCAACTTGATGCCCAGCAGGTGTGTGAAGGCGAAGACCGCCGCCGACTGAACCTGGGTGTCGGCATGAACGGTATCCGCCTCGACGCTCAGGCCTGCCTTGAGAAGGCCCTCGATGACGTAGATCGCCTCCCAGATGCCTGGCGGGATGAAATGCCGAAAAACCGCAATGTAGTTGTCGGCCACATGCCGGTATGCCACCGCGCCCATCTTGCGGTACCGGAAGTGGTAACCGGCCAGCAGATTGTTGTCGTAGAAATCGTACTGGGTGCCGTCGGCCGCCACTGTCTTGCCGTCGCCCCAGTGCTTGGGCAGATCCAATCGCAAATAAAGCTCGATCAGCTCGCGCTGCGCCGTTTCCAGCCGCTCCAGGCTCAGATGTCGCCGGTTGACGAACGACATCATGTGCGGCGTGATCTTGTCGCCCATGTGACGGGCCGCCTGGGTGGGCCCCAGATTACAGCCCATCGCGAAAATGGTCAGCAGGTACCGCTCGGCAGCATTGCGGATCTTGGGATCGCTGCCGCTGAGCGGGCCGAAGTGCCGGGTGAATTGCGTCCAGTGCTCAATATTGGCCAGCACATCCAGCAGGTTACGCACCGGCATGCGTTTCATCAGCGCTTTTTGCAGGGCGACCGCGCTCTCTGGGACGGCCGTAGCCGCAGTACGACGCACCACCAACTCGCCCGCCCTGTTGATGATCACATGCTCGGACTTCTCCGGGAAGCGTTCGTCCAGTTGGCGGGCCGTGTCCGTCAGCCACTGACGCAGTTGGGCCACGAAGCCGGCGCCGCTGTCGGGCATGCCGAACTTCTCGCAGTAGCTTGGCAGACGCTGTTCACACTCGCTCCAGGGCAGCAGGTGATCCCGGTAGTCGGCGAAGGCGTCCGATCCAGCTACGCAAAGATCGCCGCTGCGCAGTTCCTTGGCCATATAGGACAGCACGCAGAGCTCCAGATAACGCCGGTTGGTCGGGGCACCCCCATCGATCGGGCGGCGCACCAGCTTGCGCCAGCGTTCCGAGGCAAAGCTGATGTCAACGTCGACGGCAATCCATTCCCGGTGCAGCGACTCGCTCTCGAACACCGCGTCCAATGCCGTCAGCAAGGTTTGGGATTGCGTGGTCGATCCCCATGCCAGGGCTCGCGCCAGGCGTAACAGCACCGATCGATGCGCCTTGAAATGCCGCCACAGCAACGGAAGGTAGTTCTTGCCGCTGTAGGCCCGCACCTCGGCGCAGCTCTCGCGCAAGGGCTCGAGACTGCCTGTCGGCGCCAGATACTTGCGTACCTGTGCGCCCAGCGCAGCGTCGTCCCCGTGATCGTCAACGATGTTGACAACCCCGTCGAGCAGGTCCACGAGGCTTTCCATCTGTTCACGCTGCCGCGCCTGGATGAGCGCGAGCTCTTCCTTGGCCCGCTTGTGGATAGCACCCACCCGGCGGATGAACATCTCGGCCAGATCGTCGCGGGCACGCACACGCATTTGATGCAGCAGCGCTACGATCAGTGTATAGCGACGCTCGGGCAGCATCTCCTTCAGATTGGCCGCATCCAGGCTCATCGATTGCGATGACAGGGAGCGCAGCTTTGTGGCTGGCACGCCTTCCAGCGCACGACCGTAGTCCCCAAAGCCTTCGAGCCAGGTGAGATGTTCGATCAGCAAGGAGATGTGCTTGCGCGACGGCCGCAACGCGTAGCGCTTGATGGTGTTGTACGCGGTCTGGCGCTGACTGAATTCCCGCTTGAGGAGGCGGTCCAGTTGGGCCTTGTCGTCGTCCGTCAGGCGTCGCGCGACGCGCCGGAATAGCGCTGTTTGCGTGCGCGCATGGACTTGTTCCGCAATCGCGTCCAGCGTCGAGAACGCCGGCAGTTCGACCTGCTGCTGGATCAGGCTGTCGATGGTGGCATTGATGATGTCCACCGACTGGTCCATGGCCTCGGCCGCTTCCCGTGCCGCACGCACGGCGACTTCATTGGCATCGGTGCCATAGTAGGACTGGATGCCGAGAAACTCCCGAATCGCAGCGTAGTGGCGAAACAACGCGACCGACCGGGCCCTGTCGTAGCCAAACTCGACCTCCGCACCGATGTCTGCGCTGGCTCGGACGTGATCAATGACAGCGACAGGAATGGAATCGAGGTTGGGGAAGTGGCGCATCTGCTGAAAGACCTTCAGCAGGACCAGCAGGCCCAGCCGCGAGGACTGCCCCCGCGCGTTTCGTCGCCCCCACTCCAGTTCTTCGATGTCGGGCGTATAGCAGGCCTGCAATTCCCCCGTCGAAAAGACCCTGGGAAAGCGCGGATAGGCGGTACGTTCGACGGTGGCCATGCCGGACTGAGATCTCCAATGGGCCGGCCAGTGTAGCGGAAGAGTCGCTCGATAGAGGGCTCAGTCTTTTATAACAATCAGATCTATAGATTCGAATATATATAACTGGAAGGCTTATGATAGGAAATCGGCCTTATCTTGGTCAGACCCGTGCGACACGTGTCGCCGTCAACCGCGCGTTAAGCGGTAAGTAGTGGGCGGTAAAGTTCGTTTCTGCCTTGTCACGCGCCGCCCTGGAGTTGCCTGTGCGGTGTCGTGACCTGCTGTACGACCAGCAGTTGCCTATCTGGACATGCGTTCCTGGTAACGGGAGGGTATGAAGCTCTGGAGACAACGTGCCTATCGACCGATGGATCATTCCGGTGATGGGATGGTCGACACTGCCAGCCGCAAGGCGGTGTGGGTGCCAGGCAAGTTCCGCATGCGCAACAGATGTGAACTGTTGATAAACCCCGTAACCAAGAATGGGCCAAAGCGGCTGCTAGGCCCAGACCAAAAGGTATGTAGCCGGTTGTTCATCTGGGTCAAATGGACACGTCGTCATCGGCGCTACCGGGGAGAGACAGGCGCTAACCGGACAGGCCCAACACATCGGGTCGGCAGGAGCGGGAACGTGGTAAGCCCGATTCCTCGCCACTGATTCAGCGTATCGAGTCGGCGGCAGGCGACCCGCGAGGGAAGCTTTTGGGGAAGCGGGTAAGAGAACGCGGAGAAAGCGAATGGCATGCTGTAATGGCGTGCATAGGGGTTCAAACTTTGCCCTGGCCCGAAAGGGCGCAGACTTCCGCGAGGTGTGGCTGTCGCAGGCCAGTATTTGAGGTTCGACGGAGGGAGGCTTGGAAGAGGCTGCCTTGCTGCAGCTCAGCGCCCTCGTCTCAGCAATGGGATGAATCAACGATATGACGTTTGCGAAGGGCTTGCGCAGTCCGGCAAGACCGGTATCGACGGTGATACTTTGGCCGTGCCTGAGCCGTATGCGGTGAAAGTCGCTCGTGCGGTTCTTTGGGGAGGGAGCAGCGGTAACGCTGCTCTCTTACCCGCTGGAGTTGACCGACGCCGCGTTGCAGGCCGCCATGGCCGACGACATTGCCGAGCTGCGCAGCCGCTTCCCCGAAACCCGCGCGCTGTACCGCGAGGTCTGCGGCCTGCTGTTCTTCCGCTACGGCATTACGCCCACCGCCAACAAGCTCTATCAGCTGGTGCGCAAGGGCAGCATGGGCACGCCCGCCGAGGTGCTGCAGAGGTTCTGGCAGGAGCTGCGCGGGCGCACCCGCGTCACCATCGACCACCCGGACCTGCCGGAGGCCTTGAAGGACATCGCCGCCGGGGCGGTGCAGACCATCTGGCAGGCGGCCAACGAGGCCGCTACCGGCGAACTTGCCACGCTGCGCGCCGAGGCACGCGCCGCCGCCAGCGCGGCCGAAGCAGAGCGCGATGCCGCGCACGCCGAGACCGCGCTCGCACGCGAGGAAGCGGTGGCGCTCGTCGCCCAGCTGGACGCCGCGCGCCAATCTATCGAGGCGGGCGAAATGGCACTGGCCGCCGAGCGCCAGGCCCACGCCGCGACCCAGGCCCGGCTGGAGGCGGGGCGGGCGGAACTCGAGGCCACGCGCCGGCAACTAGAGGAACTCCGTACCCAATTCTCGACCGAGCTGGAGCGCGCCCGCGAGCAGGTGACCATTGCCCAGCAGCGGGCCGAGGCCAGCGAGCGGCGCGCGTTGCGCGAACTGGACGCGGAGCGCACCGCGCGCCAGAAGAGCGAGCGTGCGACAGAGGAGTTGCGCACCGAACTGGCGTCAGCACGCGCCGAGGCCCGCGACGCGGCGGTGGCGCAGGCCGAGGCCCGGGCCCGGCTCGAAGCCCAGGCCGCGGCGCTCACCGAGCAGTTCACTATGCGGCTCGCGGCCGCCGAGGCGGCGCAGCGCCAGGCCGCCGTCGACCGGGACGCGGGCAGGCGGAACTGGCGGTGGCACAGCGCCGGGCCGAGCGCGCCGAGGCGGAAGCGATGCTGGCGCGCCAGCTGCTGGCAGAATTGCGCCTGCCGCGCGAGCGGGAGGGCGCCGGTGGGGGGCGTCGGCGCAAGCCCGCCAGCCTGGCGCCGGCGGCGCAGGATGACCAGGGCAAAGACCAGGACAAAGTGCAGGACCACGAGCAGGAGGCACCGGCGCTGCCCGGCGGCCACCAGGAAAACAGCAAAGCTAGCAACGGCAACGATGACCACGAAAACTGAGCGGGCGGCGGCGATCCGCTGGATTCAGGACCAGATGGCTGACTACGACCTGACCATGGAGGAACTGGACGCAGCGGGATGCTTTGATCCGCCGCCCCCACTGCCGCCACCCCCACCAGCGCCGCCGCCGGTGGTCTGCTACCGCAACGCCGCGGGCCAGAGTTGGGATGGGACCGGCGAGATGCCGGACTGGCTGCGGCGGGCGGTCAATGCGGGGCAGAGCGTGGAGTTTTACCGGGTCGGATAGCGTCGCTGCGCCAGTTTGTGCGCGTGTCACCGCCAGATTTTGGACGGAGTGCACACGGTTCCCTGTCATGCTGAGCGCGCGATCGGTCGCCCCCGTCAAGCGGATTGGGGGATGTGAAATAATATGCTTATGGCTACTCGATCTTCCCGGCCCCGTGTAGCGGCCGATTTGCTGCCCGACGACTATGTGGCTTGGCTCGGCCAATTGAAGGACGAGGTCCGGCAAGCCCGGCTGCGCTCCTCGCTGGCGGTCAACCGGGAACTGCTCTTGCTGTACTGGCGCATCGGCAGTTCGATTCTGCAGCGGCAAAATGCGGCAGGCTGGGGCAAAAAGGTGGTCGATCGACTATCAATAGACCTCCGGCAGTCCTTCCCGGACATGGCCGGTTTCTCGCCGCGCAATCTGATGTACATGCGAGCCTTTGCTGAGGCTTGGCCCGACGAGGCAATTGTGCAACAAGCTGTTGCACAATTGCCCTGGGGTCACAACCTCAAGCTCCTTGAGATGCTGAGCGATGCCGAGACGCGCGCGTGGTATGCCCGCGCGGCTGTCGAGCATGGCTGGAGCCGCAATGTACTCGTTCACCAGATCGAGACACGGCTGCATGAGAGGCAGGGCGTGGCCTTGTCGAACTTCCACGCCACCTTGCCGGCGCAGCAATCCGAACTGGCGCAGCAGTTGCTGAAGGATCCCTACCAGTTCGACTTCTTGACTCTGGGTCCGACCGCACACGAGCGCGAGTTGGAGCGTACCCTGCTGGCTCATCTGAAGGATTTTTTGGTGGAGCTCGGCGTCGGCTTCGCTTTTGTCGGAAGTCAGTATCATCTGAGCCTTGGCGGCCAGGACTACTACCTCGATCTGCTCTTCTATCACCTGAAACTTCGCTGTTTCGTCGTGGTCGAGCATCAAGATGGACGAGTTCAAGCCGGAGTATGCTGGCAAGATGAACTTCTACCTGTCTGTCGCGGACGAGCAGCTCCGTCAAGCTGCTGATGGCCCCACCATTGGCCTCATCCTATGTAAGAGCAAAAACGGGTTGGTTGTCGAGTATGCGCTTCGGGAGTCTACGAAGCCAATAGGCGTTGCGGAGTATGTTGTTCGCGTGACAGAGACGCTTCCAGACAGCCTTCGCGGCATCTTGCCTACGGCCCAGCAATTGGAGTCATCGCTTGACGATGAGGCGTAGAGACCTCTCTGTTCCAGCCGCAGAGGGCCGACAACGGGCTGAGGTTCGAAACACTGTGGGCGGCGGGGTGTTTCAATCGGCCGCCGCCGCCTCCACCGGTGTCTGCTACCGCGGGGAAGGCCTGACCGGGGACGGGCATGGCGAGATGCCGTCTTGGCTGAAGCGGGCAGTCAATGCGGGGCAGTCGGTGGAATTTTACCGGGTTGGGTCCTTGTAGAGCCGCACGCAAACTGCCTTGACGCTGCAGGCAGGAGGCGTAGAATCCGCAGAGTTGGGGGCCGCAAGGTTCTCGATAATGGTTGTGAACCTTCTTCTTGAAGGCCTTCTGGACGGCGGTTCGATTCCGCCCAGGTCCACCAGAAGCACGCTGCACGGGTAGTGCGCTTCTGATGGGCCTGACCTGGTTTCGACAGGGGGAGATAGGGTCGTGAGGCAACCCGTCAGAGAAGACGTTAAAACTAAATCGAAGTAAATGCTAACGACGAAAAGTTCGCATTGGCCGCCTAATAGCCGCCTTGGGTTGTAACTGACTAAAGTGGACCCACGATTTGAGACAGTGATCAGGCGGTAGATTAAGCTGTCGTCCTTGAAGGGGTGATGGCGAATGAGTGAAGGCAAGAAGCGCAAGGTACACACGGCGGAATTCAAGGCCAAGGTTGGTCTGGAGGCGGTGCGCGGGGTGAAGACGATCAGCGAGATTGCGCAGACATACGGCGTGCATCCGGTGTTGGTCGGGCAATGGAAGAAAGGGCGTGGTTCAAAAGCCGGCTTTTTTGCGTTACACGGACGAGCTGAACCGTCCTGCATAAAAATGCAGAATTGGTAAGGAATGCGATGCAAACTGGAGGCCTGCAACGACCTCCCCGGCATCAGATCTGCCGGGGTTGAAGCGGGCCGAGTCCGAGCAGCGTCAGCCAGTGCGAATGTGCTTCCCCGGTCATCGCTTCGCGCGGACTTTTGCCGACCCGCGCGCTGCAACGGCTGCGTGTGAAGCGACGATGATTGACGAAGAATTTCAGCAGCTCCAGCCAGGCGCGACCGCCGCCCAGATGGTGCCGCAGCGTCAGGCAGTTGCGCAGGCGCGAGTTCAGGTTCTCCACCAGGGAACTGCTACGCGGAGTGTCGTGCAGCGCCTGCGAAACCGCAGTCCAGACTTCGTGGAACCGGCGGCCGATGGCCGCATGCAGCCGGTTCCATGCCTGCCAGAATGCGACGGAGGTTTCCGGCTTGCGGTGCAACAGGCACGTTGCCCGTACGAGATGCCCGGCGACGGCAGTATCGCTTGCGATGGCGTCGAGCTTCTGGTCCAGCACGCCGGCGAAGGCGAGCAGATCGTTGCGCTGGTTTTGCAGGGCCACGCGCATCGTGCCGATGCGTGAGGGATCTTCAGGTTCACGCTGACGAAGTTGCTCGACGATAAAGTCGAACAGCTCCTGGCGGGTCGGCAGATCGGGCCCGGCCAGCGACAGGACATCGCGCTCCAGCCACAGGGCAAGTGTGCGAAGGTCGTCCGCGCGCTGATGTGCCCGCGCCTCGAGCGGGCGAAGTTCGTCAAGCCGGTCAATCAGGAGGCTGTCCTGGCAGCGCCGGCGGGGATTGGCCAGTCGCGCTTCGAGGGCTTTGCGTTCAGTGCGTACGCCGCTGGCCAGACGTGTCCAGATGTTGGCCAGGGTTTCGAACTGCTGGCAGATATGGAAAACATCGCCGTGACAGGGGGTATCGGGCCATGCGAGCTTCTGGCCTGCGCGCAGACCCGTGCCGGCGTCGGCAACAGTAAAGTCGGGATGCAGTCCCTGCCTCTGCAGGTCCAGCAGATGGATGGCCCAGGTATCGCCATCACGGTGGTCTTCGTCAGCCAGCAGATAGCAGTAGGTGGAAGCCGCATCGATGCCGGTAAGAACCGGCCGGGTCCCCTGAAAGATCTCGTCGTGCAGTCCCACCCGGATGGCCGACAGGTCGATGCTGTTGTTGATGGCCATCGCCCGCTGCGCGGCACGCTGGTGAACATTGTGCACGGTGCCCAGGCTGATGGACACGCCCAGCAGGTCGCTCATGAATTCGATGACGCCGCGCATCGAGGCGTGGCCGATCATCGTCAGTGCGAGGATGACCTGCTCCAGCCATCGTCGGGTCACCGGCAGCGAGAACAGGACCTTGTCGGCGTCTTCGTCGATTTGCGTTGTCGAAAAGGCTTCATCCAGCGCGGCGCTCGCCTTGCGCATCTGGCGATAGACGAGTGGACGGCTGACACCGTGGCGGGCGGCCACGGCGCTGACGGGTTCAGCGCCCGCCAGGGCGCGAACGGCCATCATCTTGCGGTCGCAGCCAGCCGGTTTTACGGAAACAGGGCAGACGGATGAAGTCATGGGGACGCCGAAATTAAAGTGGGCCACATTATCCCGCACTTTCATTTCTGCCCTGCCTGTGTAACGCCGGGATGAACCACGCCGGTCGCATTATCGAGAAGCATCGCGGAGATGCGGGCGTGCGCACCTTGGGCTGCGCCGATCTGTTCCGCATCATGTCGTTCGCCCAGTTGACCTGGCGCGAGTCGCTGCGCGACATAGAGGTCTGCCTGGCGGCCAACCGCAGCAAGCTCTTTCACATGGGATTGAAGAACGTGCCGGCGCGCTCGACGCTGTCGGATGCGCTGAACCTGCGGGACTGGCGCATCTATCACGAGCTGGCGATGCGCCTTATCACGCGCGCTCGGGCGCTGTATGCGAGCGAGTCGCTGGATATCGATCTCGATGCAACCATCTACGCCCTGGACGCCACTACCATCGACCTGTGCCTGTCGTTGTTCGACTGGGCGCCGTTTCGCAAGACCAAGGCAGCGATCAAGATGCACACGCTGCTCGATTTGCGCGGCGCCATTCCCGCCTTCATCCACATTTCCGACGGCAAACTGCACGAAGTGAACGTACTCGACTTCCTGCCCATCGAGGCAGGCGCGTTCTACGTGATGGATCGCGGCTATCTGGATTTCGCTCGGCTCTACCTGGTTCATCAAAGCGGCGCATTCTTCGTCACGCGGGCCAAGAGCAACATGAATGCCCGCCGCTTCTACTCTGCCGCAACAGACCGCAGCACCGGTGTCATCTGCGATCAGACCATCGCCCTGAACGGCTTTTACTCTGCACAAGACTATCCTGAGCACTTGCGCCGCATCCGCTTCAAGGACCCGGAGTCCGGCAAGACCTTGATCTTCCTGACCAACAACACAACGCTGCCGCCTATCACCATCGCCGCGCTGTACAAGAACCGCTGGCAGGTGGAATTGTTTTTCAAATGGATCAAGCAGCATCTGCGTATCAAGAAATTCCTCGGCACGAGCGAGAACGCGGTGAAGACGCAAATCTGGTGCGCCGTGTCCATCTACGTGCTCATCGCCATCGTCAAGAAGGAGCTTCAACTCAATGCCTCGCTCTACACTTTGCTACAGATTTTGTCCGTCTCGGTTTTCGAGAAAACCCCTATTTCACAGGCCTTTCAGCCCGACTCTTCACTGTCAGAAGTTCCCGACGCCGCTAACCAATTGAATTTGTTCGAAATTTAACCGGACACTAGTGAAATGAGACCTTGAATGGTCTGGTGCCATTTGCCAAACGGGTCTATCAGGAGAGCGTTCTTTGGCATGGAACCAAGCGCGAACACGTGTCATCTCTTCGCAGAAATGGCTTCGTGAACGAGCGTAAAGGGAGTGGAGCCACAGATGGCGGAAGCGCAAATTTCCTGATGAATTTCAGTAGCTCTGGTGTGACTGCTTCGGGCGAACACCACTACTTGTCATCTGATCGAGAGATGGCGAAGGAGTTTGCCATGTTTGCCGACGCTGACCAGCCGGCGGTGGTGCGAACGATCGGCGTTGGGAACAACTTTCATTTGGAGGAAGACCCCTATACTGGCGACCCTGCCAGACCCCGGGCACGGCAGAGCAAGCGCACGCCTTGCTGAGTTGTTGCAACATAACACGACAAGAGAAGTGCCTGTACAGCGCCGTCGAGGCACTGGTAAAGCGGTCGAATTTTTCACCGAATGATGCTGAAAGTAACATCGAATACGCTCGGCTGTCTCTGAACACTGTGCAGACCCACGACAAAGCCTTGAAGTTGCAGTTCGGTGCGAGCCGGTGCACGCGAGGTGACGGCTTGCTGTGATTCTCTCTCAGGTTATCGAGAATCAGGACACCTTCTTGCCTGCGTGCCAAAACGACGTCCACCGATGGCATCTTGCAGCGTCGTCGCGACGCCCTCAGTATGACGCTGGCAAGATGCCAAACACTCCAATGCGATATCCCAACTGTGCTTGTCCATCTCCGCTCTTGATCGACACCGCCAGCATGAGATGCGCCCGTCTTGTTTCCTCAAGAGTCCGGATTGTCCCCCCGTAATGGCTGTTGAGTTGGGGCTTACTCGTCCTGATTCCACTATCCCGACATAGCCGCTTGTTTCAACGGTCTACCCGCCCGATCCGATGACAACGGCCGGAGCTATTTTAACAGCCTGCCAGGTAACTACTGGAGAAGGGGCATAGCTATGAGAATTGGCAGCCCGGCGAGTCCGGACGCTGGTGGCGATCAGAAGATTGACGAGGCTGCACCCGGACAGTCCCCGACTTCGCGGCCCGAACCTGCGTCCCGGAGGACAGACACGGTCCTTGACACGTTGCCGCGGCGGGAAGACCTGGCAGCGCGTCGCCAGCAGCGCAGGATGCAGCCTTATTCCGGACCTCAACGGCAAAGGGCATTCGCTTCACGGCCACAGGGGGACGAGGATACTGCCGGACATCCGTTGCGCGCTTTGCCGAGTAGCGGGAGGCCTGTGTCAGACCGAGCAGCGGACGATGCACCCCGCAGGGCCCAGTCGTCGTGGCCGCCCAGCACGCGCAACCTGCCGGACCAGCAGCTGCGGTCAACCCTTGCTGCAAGCGGGATGGAGAGGTATCAGATCGCCGCGGCGGCGCCATCGCGCAAGCGACCGGCCCGCGATGCGATTGAAGCGCTGGATGAAAGGCACCACTCGAGGATGCGCATCGAGCCGAGCGAACCACAGCGCCGCAGCCGGAATCTGGGGAGAGTCCTGACGTATCCTGAACACGAGTTCGGCCGGCAGCTCAGGAACCAACGGTATGCGCAGCAGCAAGTGCTTTCCGGCAACGCGAAGGATGCCGATTTCCCTGAACTTGCCATCCGGATGGCAAGGGAGAACGTGCTGGCACAGCGCAACGGCTACGGGCAGGCACTGGTCTTTCTGCGCCCAGACTATGCCGGCGACAACCTGCACTTCCTGGACTTGTATTTGCAGAAACTGCAGGTCAGGAACAAGGTCAGGAACATACCGCCTGCGCGGGCCAACGACGTTCGCGAGGCGGTTGAACTGGCGGCGCACTATCTTGTGGACACCGACTGGTGCCGGGGCGCGCCGGCTGCAAGCTACGTGCATTTCGCCAACAAGTTAGCAAGCATGCCGACAGCGAGATCTGCCGGCTAGCGCTGCGAAGCATCGCGACCGAACTGCTGAGGCCGGGCGCGCTGCACAGGCTGAACGGACGGCAAGCCGCCATGCTGTGCAATGCGCTGTCCAAGGCGCCGGAGCGCCCGGCGTGCTGCGATGCGGTGTCCGGTCTTGTCAGGCATCTTCGATCGCATGGTCTGATCCCGGGGCTGAACGCACAGGATATGTCAAATCTGCTCAATGCCCTGAGCAAGTGGCCCTACGATGGCAGGGTCAGGGAGAACGCACTGGAGCTGGCCAGGCGCGTTGCGGCAGACGCGCCGCTGCGCGAGTCGATGAATGCGCAGGCGGTGGCCAACGCGCTCAACGCTCTCTCGAAGTGGCCTGACGAAGCCGATGCGCGTCAGGCGGTGCTGCCGCTGGCCGGACGCGTGGCATCGGATGCGGGGCTGCGCCAGCGGATGGACGGGCAGCATGTTGCCAACGCGCTCAATGCATTCTCAAAGTGGCCGGCGTCGCATCGGGCCAGCGAGGCGGTACGGTGCCTGGCCCGGCGCCTCACATCGGAACCCCAGCTGTGCCAGTCGATGGAGGCGTGGGAGGTGGCCACCGCGCTCAATGCGCTCTCGAAGTGGCCGGACCAGGCCAAGGCCCGCGACGCCGCGCTGCGGCTGGCCGAGCGCGTTAGCTCGGAACCCCAGCTGTGCCAGTCGATGGAGGCGAAACATGTGTCCAATGCCCTGAACGCGCTCTCGAAGTGGCCGGACAAGGAAGAGGCTCGTAAGGCGGCGCTGCGGCTGGCCGAGCGCGTTAGCTCGGAACCCCAGCTGTGCCAGTCGATGGAGGCGCAGGCCGTGGCCAACGCCCTGAACGCGTTCTCGAAGTGGCCGGACGCGGACGAGGCAAGCGCCGCGGCGCTGGCGCTTGCCGATCGTCGGCGTGGTTCATCCCGGCGTTACACAGGCAGGGCAGAAATGAAAGTGCGGGATAATGTGGCCCACTTTAATTTCGGCGTCCCCATGACTTCATCCGTCTGCCCTGTTTCCGTAAAACCGGCTGGCTGCGACCGCAAGATGATGGCCGTTCGCGCCCTGGCGGGCGCTGAACCCGTCAGCGCCATGGCCGCCCGCCACGGTGTCAGCCGTCCACTCGTCTATCGCCAGATGCGCAAGGCGAGCGCCGCGCTGGATGAAGCCTTTTCGACAACGCAAATCGACGAAGACGCCGACAAGGTCCTGTTCTCGCTGCCGGTGACCCGACGATGGCTGGAGCAGGTCATCCTCGCACTGACGATGATCGGCCACGCCTCGATGCGCGGCGTCATCGAATTCATGAGCGACCTGCTGGGCGTGTCCATCAGCCTGGGCACCGTGCACAATGTTCACCAGCGTGCCGCGCAGCGGGCGATGGCCATCAACAACAGCATCGACCTGTCGGCCATCCGGGTGGGACTGCACGACGAGATCTTTCAGGGGACCCGGCCGGTTCTTACCGGCATCGATGCGGCTTCCACCTACTGCTATCTGCTGGCTGACGAAGACCACCGTGATGGCGATACCTGGGCCATCCATCTGCTGGACCTGCAGAGGCAGGGACTGCATCCCGACTTTACTGTTGCCGACGCCGGCACGGGTCTGCGCGCAGGCCAGAAGCTCGCATGGCCCGATACCCCCTGTCACGGCGATGTTTTCCATATCTGCCAGCAGTTCGAAACCCTGGCCAACATCTGGACACGTCTGGCCAGCGGCGTACGCACTGAACGCAAAGCCCTCGAAGCGCGACTGGCCAATCCCCGCCGGCGCTGCCAGGACAGCCTCCTGATTGACCGGCTTGACGAACTTCGCCCGCTCGAGGCGCGGGCACATCAGCGCGCGGACGACCTTCGCACACTTGCCCTGTGGCTGGAGCGCGATGTCCTGTCGCTGGCCGGGCCCGATCTGCCGACCCGCCAGGAGCTGTTCGACTTTATCGTCGAGCAACTTCGTCAGCGTGAACCTGAAGATCCCTCACGCATCGGCACGATGCGCGTGGCCCTGCAAAACCAGCGCAACGATCTGCTCGCCTTCGCCGGCGTGCTGGACCAGAAGCTCGACGCCATCGCAAGCGATACTGCCGTCGCCGGGCATCTCGTACGGGCAACGTGCCTGTTGCACCGCAAGCCGGAAACCTCCGTCGCATTCTGGCAGGCATGGAACCGGCTGCATGCGGCCATCGGCCGCCGGTTCCACGAAGTCTGGACTGCGGTTTCGCAGGCGCTGCACGACACTCCGCGTAGCAGTTCCCTGGTGGAGAACCTGAACTCGCGCCTGCGCAACTGCCTGACGCTGCGGCACCATCTGGGCGGCGGTCGCGCCTGGCTGGAGCTGCTGAAATTCTTCGTCAATCATCGTCGCTTCACACGCAGCCGTTGCAGCGCGCGGGTCGGCAAAAGTCCGCGCGAAGCGATGACCGGGGAAGCACATTCGCACTGGCTGACGCTGCTCGGACTCGGCCCGCTTCAACCCCGGCAGATCTGATGCCGGGGAGGTCGTTGCAGGCCTCCAGTTTGCATCGCATTCCTTACCAATTCTGCATTTTTATGCAGGACGGTTCAGCTCGTCCGTTTAACGCAAAAAAGCCGGCTTTTGAACCACGCCGACGCCCCTTTCACGGCTCGCAGAAATGGGTACGCACAGCCGCAGACGAATGTCATGGGTATGCGTCGAGCGCTCGGCATGCGGGGTTCAATTCATGGTGACGCGCGTTGCTGTTTGCCACGGCGCGCAGTCAAAACGTGTTCTCGGCTCCGGAGTGCCAGTGATTGCCCCGCCAGATGTATTCAGATGGCCAGCGATTAGCGGGTGCAAAACCCCGGAATCAAGATATGGGGGCGTGCGTGGAGTCGAGCACAGCATCAACGGGATCTGGCCGCAGCACTAACGAAGTCAAAGCCAGAGGCGGGATACTGCTGGTGAAAAACAGGCCGAAGCTCAGTGCGGCTTGTCTGGGGCGATCAAACTGGGCGCCGGTGTGCGCCCATCCTGCTTCAATCGACCGGTTGCCGAAGGCCAGTTCAGTCGACGCGCAAATATTACGCCGAAGCTTCGGGAGTCGTGACGGCCGGTGCTACTTTCTTCGCCGCGGTTCGCTTCTTCGCCACGGCTTTCACTGCGGCCTTCTTCGGCGTGACCGTTGCGGCGGCTTTGCTACCGGCCGCCTTTTTCGGGGCGACCTTCGTGGCGGTGGCTTTGGCCGATGCCTTCTTGACGCTTGCAGCCTTCGCCTTCTTCGCCGCGAGCTTGTCCTTGGCGGCTTGCTTTTCAAAACGCGCGGCAGACTTTGCGGCCTCCGTGGCTTTCGCGACGTCACGCTTTGCCGCTTCAATCGCCTTCTTCGTGTCCGCGCGCAGTTTCAGCAAGCGCTTTTTCGCGGCCTGGGCTTCACGTGCGAGCACGCTCGCCTTCTTCGTCGGTACCGTCAGCTTCCTTGCGACAGGCTTCTTTTTGGTGACCGCGCTCGTCGGTGTCGTTGCTTTGGTTGCTGCGACCATGTTGATTATCCGTTGTTCGTTGGAGCGCGGAGTATAACCTTTGTCGCAATCTGCGGTGATCCGCGGCGCACCATTGGGTTGCGAAACGTCTGAGACATCGACCAACAATCCGATGGGTTTCCGCTTCGTCGCTGCATTGCAGCACACGTAGCACTTGATTCCGGCGACAAGAACGATTAGTGTCAACGCTCGGTGTGCGCATACTCAGCGCGTCCTCGCACCGAATTCACTTGGTGTTGTTCCAATCATCCTCCGTGGAACTCCGTCCACGGACAAGCAGTCGTAGTTCCTTTTTTCGACACCCGACGAAGGAGCCTGACATGCTCAGTCCGCATGAAATCGCCGCGCTGCTACTGCTTGGTGATGCGCAAGACATCGACGATCTCGAACCGGAAAGTAACATCGAATACGCTCGGCTGTCTCTGAACACTGTGCAGACCCACGACAAAGCCTTGAAGTTGCAGTTCGGTGCGAGCCGGTGCACGCGAGGTGACGGCTTGCTGTGATTCACTCTCAGGTTATCGAGAATCAGGACGCCTTCTTGCCTGCGTGCCAAAACGACGTCCACCGATGGCATCTTGCAGCGTCGTCGCGACGCCCTCAGTATGACGCTGGCAAGATGCCAAACACTCCAATGCGATATCCCAACTGTGCTTGTCCATCTCCGCTCTTGATCGACACCGCCAGCATGAGATGCGCCCGTCTTGTTTCCTCAAGAGTCCGGATTGTCCCCCGTAATGGCTGTTGAGTTGGGGCTTACTCGTCCTGATTCCACTATCCCGACATAGCCGCTTGTTTCAACGGTCTACCCGCCCGATCCGATGACAACGGCGGAAGCTATTACAACGGCCTGCGAGGTAACTACTAGAGAAGGGGCATAGCTATGAGAATTGGCAGCCCGGCGAGTCCGGACGCTGGTGGCGATCAGAAGATTGACGAGGCTGCACCCGGACAGTCCCCGACTTCGCGGCCCGAACCTGCGTCCCGGAGGACAGACACGGTCCTTGACGCGTTGCCGCGGCGGGAAGGCCTGGCAGCGCGTCGCCAGCAGCGCAGGATGCAGCCTTATTCCGGACCTCAACGGCAAAGGGCATTCGCTTCACGGCCACAGGGGGACGAGGATACTGCCGGACATCCGTTGCGCGCTTTGCCGAGTAGCGGGAGGCCTGTGTCAGACCGAGCAGCGGACGATGCACCCCGCAGGGCCCAGTCGTCGTGGCCGCCCAGCACGCGCAACCTGCCGGACCAGCAGCTGCGGTCAACCCTTGCTGCAAGCGGGATGGAGAGGTATCAGATCGCCGCGGCGGCGCCATCGCGCAAGCGACCGGCCCGCGATGCGATTGAAGCGCTGGATGAAAGGCACCACTCGAGGATGCGCATCGAGCCGAGCGAACCACAGCGCCGCAGCCGGAATCTGGGGAGAGTCCTGACGTATCCTGAACACGAGTTCGGCCGGCAGCTCAGGAACCAACGGTATGCGCAGCAGCAAGTGCTTTCCGGCAACGCGAAGGATGCCGATTTCCCTGAATTTGCCATCCGGATGGCAAGGGAGAACGTGCTGGCACAGCGCAACGGCTACGGGCAGGCACTGGTCTTTCTGCGCCCAGACTATGCCGGCGACAACCTGCACTTCCTGGACTTGTATTTGCAGAAACTGCAGGTCAGGAACAAGGTCAGGAACATACCGCCTGCGCGGGCCAACGACGTTCGCGAGACGGTTGAACTGGCGGCGCACTATCTTGTGGACACCGACTGGTGCCGGGGCGAGCCGGCTGCAAGCTATGTGCATCTTGCCAACAAGCTTAGCAAGCATGCCGACAGCGAGATCTGCCGGCTAGCGCTGCGAAGCATCGCGACCGAACTGCTGAGGCCGGGCGCGCTGCACAGGCTGAACGGACGGCAAGCCGCCATGCTGTGCAATGCGCTGTCCAAGGCGCCGGAGCGCCCGGCGTGCTGCGATGCGGTGTCCGGTCTTGTCAGGCATCTTCGATCGCATGGTCTGATCCCGGGGCTGAACGCACAGGATATGTCAAATGTGCTCAATGCCCTGAGCAAGTGGTCGGACGATGGCAGGGTCAGGGAGAACGCACTGGAGCTGGCCAGGCACGTTGCGGCAGACGCGCCGCTGCGCGAGTCGATGAATGCGCTGGGGTGGCCATCACGGTCAACGCTCTCTCGAAGTGGCCTGACGAAGCCGATGCGCGTCAGGCGGCGCTGCGGCTGGCCGAACGCGTGACATCGGACGCAAAGCTGCGCCAGCGGATGGACGGGCAGCATGTTGCCAACGCGCTCAATGCATTCTCAAAGTGGCCGGCGTCGCATCGGGTCAGCGAGGCGGTACGGTGCCTGGCCCGGCGCCTCACATCGGAACCCCAGCTGTGCCAGTCGATGGAGGCGTGGGCCGTGGCCACCGCGCTCAATGCGCTCTCGAAGTGGCCGGAGGAAGACAAGGCCCGCGACGCCGCGCTGCGGCTGGCCGAGCGCGTTAGCTCGGAACCCCAGCTGTGCCAGTCGATGGAGGCGAAACATGTGTCCAATGCCCTGAACGCGCTCTCGAAGTGGCCGGACAAGGAAGAGGCTCGTAAGGCGGCGCTGCGGCTGGCCGAGCGCGTTAGCTCGGAACCCCAGCTGTGCCAGTCGATGGAGGCGAAACATGTGTCCAATGCCCTGAACGCGCTCTCGAAGTGGCCGGGCGCGGACGAGGCCCGCGACGCCGCGCTGGTACTGGCCGATCGCCTGACCTCGGAGGCTGAGGGGGATGCGCGGCTGCGCGAGTCGATGGATGCGCGGGAGGTGACCAACGCGCTCAATGCGCTTTCGAAGTGGCCGGACAAGGAAGAGGCTCGTGAGGCGACGCTGCGGCTGGCCGGGCGCGTTAGCTCGGAACCCCAGCTGTGCCAGTCGATGGAGGCGCAGGCAGTGGCCAACGCCCTGAACGCGTTTTCGAAGTGGCCGGACGCGGACGAGGCAAGCGCCGCGGCGCTGGCGCTGGCCGATCGTCTGACCTCGGAGGCTGAGGGCAATGCGCGGCTGCGCCAGTCGATGGAGGCGCGGGCAGTGGCCACCGCGCTCAATGCGCTTTCGAAGTGGCCGGAGGAAGACAAGGCCCGCGACGCCGCGCTGCGGCTGGCCGAGCGCGTTAGCTCGGAACCCCAGCTGTGCCAGTCGATGGAGGCGAAACATGTGTCCAATGCCCTGAACGCGCTCTCGAAGTGGTCGGACAAGGAAGAGGCTCGTAAGGCGGTGCTGCGGCTGGCCGAGCGCGTTAGCTCGGAACCCAAGCTGTGCCAGTCGATGGAGGCGCGGGCCGTGGCCAACGCGCTCAATGCGCTCTCGAAGTGGCCGGAGGAAGACAAGGCCCGCGACGCCGCGCTGCGGCTGGCCGGGCGCGTTAGCTCGGAACCCCAGCTGTGCCAGTCGATGGAGGCGCAGGCAGTGGCCAACGCCCTGAACGCGTTTTCGAAGTGGCCGGACGCGGACGAGGCCCGCGACGCGGCGCTGGTACTGGCCGATCGCCTGACCTCGGAGGCTGAGGGCAATGCGCGGCTGCGCGAGTCGATGGATGCGCAGGCCGTGGCCAGCACCCTCCACGCACTGTCCCGATGGCCGCAAGAAAGCGGCCTGCATGAAGCGGCGTGGTGTCTGGCGGCACGCCTGGGCTGGGCTCCGCTCGAGTGGAGCGCGTTCGAATTCAGCCAGACCGGCCAGATTGCCAACGCGCTGGCGCGGCTCGGCCGGGACGAAGACGGGAACGCCATTCTCGCACGCGATGTACTGACGGGGGTAGCGGTGCACCTGGAGCTGTACCCGGAACGCTTCGACAGCGCCGAGGGCCGCCATGTGGGTATGCTGCTCAAGGCTTTCGCCCAGCTGCGGATGCACGACGCGCTGCGGCTGCTCGCAACGCCGGCGCTGGATCGTGTCATGACGCTGTGTCTCGAAGGACGGCTGCGCGAAGAACCGCTGGAAAGTGTGGGCACCCTGTGCATGGGGCTGCTGCCGCTGGCGCGCAGCCCGCAGTTGCAGCGCCACCGGGTGCGCGCCCTGCAGACGTTCGACGCGCTGAAGCCAGTCGTAGAACACAAGATCGACGCGTATCTGCGCCAAGCCCCGGGCGGGGCAGGCGCTCGTGCCGGGCTGCGCCTGAAGGACGGCGACGAAGCATGCGGCACGCGCTGTCCGGCCCTGTCACTGTATCAGGTGCTCAAGGCATACACCGTGGTGGCCCACCAGTGGAAGCCGCGCTACATCAGCGGCGGGCGTGAGTCGGTGAAGACGCACCAGGAGACTCTGAAGCAGTGGGTGCGACAGACGCTGGACAGGACGCGCCCGCTCATCGAGACGGATCTGCAGGAAAAGAGCTGGAACTTGATTGCGCAGATCGAGGCGGATGATGCGATCCTGGACGCGCTGGATCTGCGGCTGGCCAGCGCGGCGCATCTGGAGGCCCTCACGACGCGTTACCCTCCTCGCCGGTTCGATCTGGCAGCGCGCCACGAGAGCCTGCGCACAGCGGTGGGAAACGTCGTACCACCCGAACCGAGTGGGGGCGACACCACGCATGTCACGGTCGACTTGCGGGGACGGGAGCTGGAGCCCGCCGCGTCGTCCGACGGGGCGGAGCCTGCGTATTCGTTTTATTCACGCCTGACCGGTCAGCCGCTGGTCGAGGTGCGGCTGCCTGGGGAGTTAAGCGCCTTCATGCTCGCGCGCACGTTCCAGTACAAAGACGAGCCTTGGCGCTTCGACATGTTTGGCGGCAGCCGCCTGACACGGGGGCGGCGGAAGTCAGCCCGGGACATCGCCGCCGGCCGCAGCGCGTCTGCTTCGGTGCTGCCGGCAGTGCGGTATGCCGACAGTGCCCCAGGCAGCGCCTTCATGGAACTGGCGCAGAAGCTGGCGCCGCAGCGCGAGGACTGGTCGCGCATGCAACGCGCGCTCATGGAGATGGTGCCACCTGACCATGTGGTGGAGGGCACGTTGCGGCTGGGCTGGTTTGAGGACGTGGCCGGGCCGCAGCACCCCTTCAGGCTTCAAGGGCCACACCACGAGCGCATCGCGCTCTGTCCAAATGACGGCTGCGGGTTTCTGAGATGGGACGTGGCGATGCGCATTCCGGTGGTGCGCGAACATATCGAGGCATGGGAGGCAGTCAGGGAGGCACGGGGCGACGAGGCACAGCAAAAGCTGGTGGATGGGCAGCAGCCGGGATTTAACACGCTGCCACCGCAGGCCCTGATGCATTTCCCGCGGGATGAGGCGGCGCTTGACGAAGCGCGCGAGGTGATGCAGCGCAGGCTGAACGGGGTGGACCGGCACGCATCGCAGGCGGTGGACTGCCTGACGCTGTACCAACTGGCCGTCAGCGGCGGCTACCAGGGGCGGCGCATCCGCGCGGTCCCCTCGGCTGACGACAGGCTGTATCTGCCGACGATTCCGCTGCCGGGCTTTGCGCAGTTGCAGGGCGATGTGCTGGTGGGCAAACCGCCGTACGATAAGGAGAACCTGTTGCCCATTGCGGCCGCGCAGGTCGTTACGCCCGATCAGGAGGACGTGACGGCCCAGTTTCTGGACCAGTGCTTCGCCATCCAGTACAGCTATACGGGATTCGATGAGGATTCGGGCACGGGCGCCGACATGTTGCACAGCAAGGGCATGCTGATCATCCCGCCGCCGGGCTACTGGTCGCCGGATCCGGACCACCAGGGGCTGCACCTGGCCTGTTCGCGGGAGGACCTGAAGACGCTGTCGCGCTGGAAGAGCCGGCGCGAGCGCGACACGCTGCCGCAGCAGATGTTCAGCACGGGCAGCCTGCGAGTCAAGGACGTGCTGCTGCCTGGGCGGCTTGGGGCAATCCCGATTGCGGAGCTGCGCAAGCGGAGCATGGACACGGACGGGGACGATGCGTTCGTCTATGCGGGCTATCCGGCTCTCGTGGGCCACATCGGTCGCGTCATGCAGTCGCGCCAGGCGCGACGGGGCGAGGAGCGCTCGTTCAAGCCGCCCAAGACTGCGCATCCGGCCATCGATGAACGGGGCCGCTACCAGGCGGGACGGGCGCGCGAAATTATGGCCGAGCAGCGGGGGGGCGCGTTGCTGGGTAAAGCCGCCACGCTCGCCATGCGCTTTCTCGCGCAGCCCGATGAGCTGCGCGAGGCCATGGCGCGAAACATGATGTTCGGCACCTACGACGGCGTGGCGCGTGATTTGCGCAACGGACTGCGCAGGCGGCTGCAGGGGGACAAGGATGCACCAGCGCTGCAGCAGTTGCAGGTGCAGGCGCATGAGGCGATTGACCGAGCCCATGAGCCGCAAGCGTGCGAGGCGGCGAAACTGCTGTATGAGCTGTGTATGCAGCTGGGCAGGGACAGCGTCCAGGCACCGCAGCTTCCGTCCGCGCTGGCGCAGGGGTTCCCCGCACTTGCGAGCGCCTATGAGCAGGCAGACGACACGGCCGGGCGTGTGCACGCGGTGCTGGACAACTACCCGGTGTGCCGTCTGTCGCGTACGGCGTTCCCCGAGGGGCAGCCGGGGCTGGTGCCGGGCGAGCCGGAGCTGTCCATGCGCAACCTGTTTACGATAGCCATAAAGGTGGGCACCGACGCGCTGAAGTCGGACACGGGCACCGATCTCTTTACAAGCGTGATCGAGAGTTGCGAAATGGCTGAACGCCGGTATCCCGACCGTCTGCGTCGGGTACCGTACAGCAAGCCGACGTTGGCGGAAATACGGCACGGGCGCTTCGATCCACAGTGGGCAGACGCTGCGCTGCGGCAGATGCCAACGATGGCAGCGGGTGTCATGCAGGACGCCGTCCGGGCGCTGCAGCAGGCGGAGCTGCTCAGCGTACCGGCTACGCCGGCCGAACGGGCGCAGGAGGTTTCCCGGGAGGCGCTTGAGCAAGAGGCGCTGGCGCTCAATGAACGGGCCCGTTTGGCCGAGCCGGGGATCACGATGAGGCTGCAGGACATCGTGAACGGGTGCAGTGAGCCCGGACACGCGCGGGCGGGTCTGGCGGGCGAACAGAAGAACAGGCTGAAGTCGCCGCGCTCGCTGCAGGACAAGCTGGCCCGGCTGATTGGTGGAGTGCCGCCCCGGACCCTGGCCCAGGCCAGCGCGCTGGTCAACGATGCGCTGCGCTACAGTGTGGTGCTGCCCGCGGATACGTTTATGGGGGACTATCGCCAGATCATGGCGCAGCTCGCGAAGGCGCATACTCTGATCCGGCGCACGAATCACTTCCTGCGGGGCCGCAGCCCTTTCCAGGCGGTGAGCGTCACGCTGAAGGAGCCAAACGGCATCGCATGGGAAATCCAGTTTCATACAGAGCAAACGTTCAGATGCAAGGAGAAGTACCACGACCTGTACAAGCAGGCGCAACGACGTGGATTCGATGGCGCCTCCGGCGACGAGATCTGGAAGTTGCTCGGGCCAGCGCGCGAGGCCTTCCGTGCATTACCCGTTCCTGCGGGGGTGGAAGATATCGTGGACTGGGAGCCGGAAACGGTATTGAAGGTGCAGCCGCGGCCCCAGGCGTCAGCCACGCCGCGCGTGCCTGCCCCCTTGCGCAACTGGCCCAGCAGATCAGAAGCCAGGCTGAACGTCTCGAGGGTGCGGTCTGGCCTGTGCTGCAGCAGGCGCTGGAGCACCACGGCGCGAAGTTGCGCGCGGACATGGACGGTGGCGGCTGGCGCAGGTTTATCTTTAAGAAGAAGAAAAGCATTGAAGAGAAGCTTGCCCGGATACAGCGCGAGCAGGGCCTGCAAACACCGCAGGAGGCCGCCAGGCGGGTACGCGATGGTCTGCGCTATGAGGTGATCCTCGGTGCAGAGAGATTTGCCATGGACGCCCGGAGGATCCTGACCAGTCTGCAAAGGGCCGGCATGACGGTCATGCGCGTGAACAACAGCTTTACCCGGGAGGGCACCGGCTATGCTGGCCTGAATGTGAACGTGCGCACCCGCGTTGAGGGCGAAGACGCCGACTGGGAAATCCAGTTCCACACCCGTGATAGCCTGAAGGCCAAGGAGAAGAGTCACCGGACCTACGAAAGGCTGCGCCAACTGTCGCCTGATGCGGTGCCGCGCGGGACGCTGGAGCAGGACCTGCGCGACGCGGCAGCCCGCGTGGCGCCCCCGCAGGGCATCGAGATGATCCTGTCCTTCGATCTCTATGCGGAACCATCCATTGCCGACGAGAGGCCTGGCGGCCCGATGAACCAGCCGTATCGCGGCGCAGCCGCGGATCAAGCACGCAGCTCCGACCTGGACACCGGGCAACCCTACGGGCCGCACGGTGCCACGCGGAGCGCGCCTGCCGTGACACACCCGGCCCCCGATCCTGGCCATGCTGTTCGCAGCAACTGGGGCCCCCGCCCCCCTGCGCGCACCGGACGTGCTGAGCGGCCTGCACGACCCCCCCTGGCGGGTGCCTCGCCGGCTCAGGTGCCCGTTCCCCCATCCTTGGGCGAATTCAATTCGGGGCCCCTGCTCATCAGTCTTGAACAGTTTCTGGCGCAATCAAACGCTGAGATGGGGATGGCCAGCGGGCTGCAGAATAATTGCCTGCTAGACACAGCTCTTCAGCTCAGCCGCAACATAAGGCGAGAGCCTGCGATGGCAACGGAGCAGACGAGCGAACTCCAGGCACAGGCGCAGTGGTTGCGGGGCGAGCTATTTCGTGGGGGCCTGGCCGATAGGGATGGCGACATCGACATGTACGAGGCCGGGTGGGGGCTCGCGCGCAGCCTTGGCATACGCATCCAGGCCATTGCGGTCAATGCGAGCGGGCAGCTCACAGTGCATCCGGTTGTTGGTCAGCAAGGCCGGCTTGTGCATATCCTTCATACACCCGGCCACTTTCAGCCATTGTGGCCGCGCCGCTAGTGTAGCGTTCTGTTCTTGATTGAACTTATATGAATTCGGCGTCTCCAATGCCCACACTGCGACACAGCGTGGAGAGAGTGAGTGCGAGTTGCCCCCGAGATCATGTTGACCGACGAGGAGCGAACCAATTTGACGAGGCTGGTTCGGTCGAAGCTCACGAGCGTGAGGCTGGCGCAGCGCGCGCGCATTGTGCTGCTGGCCGCCAACGGAATGCAGAACAAGGACATCGCCGAGCAGTTGGGAGTCGGACGCGTGCAGGTCTCGCGTTGGCGTGAGCGGTATGCGCAATCGGGGCTGGCCGGTATCGAACGCGACTTGCCGCGCGGTGCGCCGCCGGTGAAGGTGGACACGGCGCGGCTGGTGGAGCTGACCACTCAAACCAAGCCCGTTGCGGCCACGCACTGGAGCACGCGCAAGATGGCCGCCGAATTGGGCGTGAGCGCCAGCACCGTCATGCGCCATTGGCACGCCCACGGGTTGAAGCCGCACATCGTGCGCGGCTTCAAGGTGTCGCGCGATCCGAAGTTCGTCGAGAAGCTCGAAGACATCGTCGGCCTCTACATGTCGCCACCCGAGCACGCGCTGGTGCTGTGCTGCGATGAGAAGAGCCAGGTGCAGGCGCTGGATCGCACGCAGCCCGGCTTGCCGTTGAAGAAGGGGCGTGCGGCCACCATGACGCACGACTACAAGCGCAACGGCACGACCACGCTGTTTGCCGCGCTCAACGTGCTCGATGGCCAGGTCATCGCCCAGTGCCAGCAGCGCCACCGCCATACCGAGTGGCTGAAGTTCCTGCGCAAGATCGACCGCGAGACGCCCAAGGACAAAACGCTGCATCTGATCGCAGACAACTACGCCACCCACAAGCATCCTGCGGTGCAGGACTGCCTGGCCAAGCATCCGCGATTCAACATGCACTTCACGCCCACCTCCGCATCATGGCTGAACACGGTCGAGCGGTTCTTTCGTGACATCACAACCGAGCGACTTCGCCGCGGCGTATTCACCAGCGTGCCGGAACTGGTCGACGCCATCAACGAGTACATCGCTCACCACAACACCAACCCCAAGCCGTTCATCTGGACCAAGAGCGCTCGCGACATCCTACAGAAGGTCATTCGTGCCAACCGCCGCTTAAGTTCCAAACAGAATGGAACATTGCACTAGCGGACCGCATCCTCGCCGAACAGGCGGCGATGGAAAGCCGGGGACAATCCGCCGCGGAGCGCAAAACCATCACGGCGCTGTTTGCGGACATGGCCGGGTCGACTGCGTTGATCCAAGATCTGGACCCTGAAGAAGCCCGCAGTCTCATAGACCCGGTTGTGGCGCTGATGATGGAGGCTGTCCATCACTATGAAGGTTACGTGGCTAAATCCCTCGGCGATGGGATTATGGCGTTGTTCGGTGCGCCTATTGCCCACGAGGACCATGCGCTGCGGGCGCTGTTTGCAGCGCTACGCATGCAGCAGGCCATGCGCAGCCACAGTGACCGGGTTCGACTGGAGCAGGGCATTCCCCTGCAGATTCGGGTTGGCGTTCATACCGGGGAAGTGGTGGTACGCTCGATTCGCAAGGATGACCTGCGCGCCGATTACGACCCGGTGGGTCACACGATTCATATTGCAGCCCGGATGGAGGGTGTCGCGACGCCGTCATCCATCCTCGTCAGTGAGTCGACCCACAAGCTGGCCGAGGGGTATTTCGAGTTCAAGGCCCTGGGGCGGACACAGATTAAGGGCCTGCGCGAGCCGCTGGCGGTCTATGAGGTGGTCGGACTGGGCGCCTTACGCACGCGCCTGCAAGTTGGCGCGCACCGGGGCCTAGAGGTGGCACCGTTTGTTCGGACAGGGGTCCGGAGTTTTTAAGTGGAAGCGCTGGGGCAGTCAGGCTGCCGATTTGATCGCTGGCAGCGTGGCGAAGTATGCCTCATCCGGGGTCTGGTCCGCCAGACTGGAATGGGGCCGTCGTTGGTTGTACCAGGTTAGGTAGTTAGCGATAGAGCGGCGCGCATGGCTGACCGAGTCGTAGGCTTTCAGGTAGACCTCCTCGTATTTGACGCTGCGCCAAAGGCGTTCGACGAACACGTTATCGCGCCAACTGCCCTTGCCGTCCATCGACAGTTGGATGCCGCGGTCCAGCACGGCGTCTGTGAACTCCGTGGCGGTGAACTGGCTGCCCTGGTCGGTGTTGACGATCTCCGGGTTGCCGTACTTGGCAAAGGCCTCCTCGATTGCCTCGACGGCATGACAGCTCTCCAGCGTGATCGCCACCCGGTAGGCCAGCACCCGGCGGCTGGCCCAGTCCACCACTGCCGTCAGGTACACAAAGCCCCGTGCCATCGGAATGTAGGTCGTGTCCAGAGCCCACACCTGGTTGGCCCGGTCGATCTTCCGGTCGCGCAGCAGGTACGGCCAGATCTTGTGCGCCGCGTGCTTGCGGCTCGTGTTCGGCCGGCGATACAGCGCCTCAATGCCCATGCGCTTCATCAGCGTGCCCACGTGCCGGCGACCGACCTGGATGCCTTCCCGGCGCAGCAGGCGCGCCAGCATGCGAGCCCCCGCGAAGGGATGCTCCAGATGCAGTTCGTCGATGCGGCGCATCAGCTTCAGATCTGCCTCGCTGACCGGTTGCGGCTGGTAGTACGCGCTGGACCGGGCGATGCCCACCAGCTTGACCTGCCGGCTCACCGGCAGCGCGTGCTCGCGGTCGATCATCGCTTTGCGCTCAGCAGGCCGGCCTTGCTGAGCGCGCCGGACAAAAAATCGTTCTCCAGCGCCAACTGGCCGATCTTGGCGTGCAGCACCTTCAAATCCACCGGCGGCTCGCCCCCACTTTCCTTGCCACCGCCGAACAGGTCCGCGGCATGCTCCACCAACTGCTGCTTCCACGCTGTGATCTGGCTGGGGTGCACGTCGTACTGCTGGGCCAGCTCCGCCAGCGTCTTTTCGCCCTTGAGGGCCGCCAGGGCTACCTTCGCCTTCAACCCCGCCGAGTGGGTTCGCCTGCTTCGTTTCGTTATCTTCTGAGGTCCTTTCTGCCCGCCATTATGGCCGGCTCAGACCCACCCCTTTCAAGGTGACGAGAAATAGGGCACCCTCCGTGTTCTCGAACGAAAGCCGGAGTGAGTAGCGTGGTACTGGATGCAGTGGTGGAACGCTTTATCGAACACAGCCCGATCAGTGTGATGGCGCGTCTGGGCTTGCAACGCGCCCTCGATGCGGCCTGGATCGACGAGTTGTTCGAGCAGGAGCGTGAAACGCAGTACACGCGGGAGCTATTGTTCTCGACGACGGTTGAGATCATGTCGCTGGTTGCCGTTGGCCTGCGCCCGTCGGTGCATGCGGCGGCCAAGGCCAGTCCGGCGCTGCCGGTTTCCATCACCGCGCTGTACGACAAGATCAGCCGGACCGAGCCGGGACTGGTTCGTGCCTTGGTGCAAGGTAGTGCGCGGCGGTTGGGGCCGGTTGTGCAGCCGATGTTGCGCAAGCAGCCGCCCTCGGTGGACGGCTATCGCCTGCGCATCGTGGATGGCAGCCACTTGCCGGCGAGCGAAAAGCGCCTGAAACCATTGCGTGGGTTTCGGGGCGCGGCCTTGCCAGGGCAGTCATTGGTGGTTTATGACCCGGATACGGCGATGATTGTCGATCTGGTGCCCTGTGAGGATGCGCATGCGCAGGAGCGGGCCATCATGGAAACCCTGCTCGAGTCGGCCGAGCCGGCCCAGTTGTGGATCGCCGATCGCAACTTCAGCACCCGGGCGATCCTTACCGGCTGGCAGCATCGCGGCAGCGCCTTCATTGTGCGCGAGCACGGCCGCAATCCGTGCCCCAGCGAGTTGGAGCCGGCACGCGAGGTGGGCCGAGTCGAAGCCGGCATCGTATACGAGCAGGCGGTCAGCATTCTGGATGAATCGAACACACCGCTGGTGCTGCGGCGCATCGAGTTGCATCTGGATCGTGCCACCGAGGCCGGTGACACCGTCGTTCGCTTGTTGACCAATGTCCCAGCCGCACACCTCACGGCCGACGCGGTCGCCCAGCTATACCGACGCCGCTGGAGCATCGAGAATCTGTTTCAGCGACTCGAATCGGTGCTCAATAGCGAGATTCGTTCGTTGAGTCAGCCGCGTGCGGCGCTGCTGGCCTTCGGCGTGGCGGCGCTGGCGTATAACGTGCTGAGCGTGATTGCGACGGCGGTGAGAATCCGCCATGAGTTGGATACCAGTGATATCGAGCTCTCACCGTATTACCTCGCCAGCGAAATCCGGGCAACGTATGCCGGCATGATGATCGCTGTGCCGGCCGAGGTATGGCAGGCATACGACCCACTCACGCCGGCCCAGCTTAGCCGGACGCTGCTAAAAATAGGGTTCGTCAGGAAAAAGTGTGGGTTGACGAAGGCTCAGGAAGATTGCCAAGTGCATGATATAGCGCGATTTCCGTCGCCCTGAAGGTTCGGAATCCGTACGATTTTCTCATGGTGACTTTGGCCTTGTTGTTCAGGCCCTCGACGACGCCGCTGGAGAACTGCTTGCGGGCACGGAAGTAGTTGAGGATCAGCTCACGGTGGGCACGCACGGTGCGGGCGAACTTCTTCATCGGCTCGATGCGCGAGCGCATCACCTGCGTACACCACTGGTCGAGGAATTTTCCGGCCCAGTCCGGTGAGATGTAATCCCAGAGCTGCTGGAATTCCTCTTTGAGCAGCCAGGCGCGTACGGTGCGCAGGTTGTACTGCAACAAGTCACGCATGCGCAGTCGCTGTTTGTCGGTCAGGTTTTCCGGACGTTTGAGCAGGCACCAGCGGGACTTCTTGAGCACCGGCTCGTATCCGTCGCGGACCATGCGGCGGGACTCTTCAGCGCGAACCTCATCGATAGCCTTATTCATCTTCGCAACGATGTGGAAGCGGTCCAGGATGTTCAGCGCATTGGGGCAATGCAGCGCTATCATCTCAAGGTAGGGCTTCCACATATCCGAGCAGACGAACTCAACCTTCTCGCATACCTGTTCTCCGATCATGGCAAAGAACTTCGCGAAGCTTTCTTTCGTGCGCTCCTGCCCCACCCATAGTAGACGCGTGCAGCCAGCCTCGATCTGGTAGACCAGTGTGAGGTACTTGTGTCCACGACCATACTGGATCTCGTCGACACCAAAGGCACGGATCGTACCGAGTTCGCGATGGGCCAGGCCCCAGTCCACCACCCACTCCACTGCGTTGAAGACTTTCTCCCAACTGGTGCGGAAGCTTTGTGCCGTCTCCTTCCACGACAGCTTGCGTGCCCACTGCGCCAGGAAGATCATGTAAGCGCGGGTGAGCGTGTGCTTGCCATTGGCCCACGGCAGGGCTTCGACCTTCACGCCACAGTCACGACAGTCGACGCGCCGCATGGTATAGAGCAGGAATACTGCAAAACCCCAGACGGGAATAAACTCGAAGCGGCGCTCCGTGAGTGAGTCGTAACCCCGCGCAGGCTGGTTGCAGCATGAGCAGACCGGCTTCGAACCCTTGCGCGGCCGAACGTCGATCTCGATGGACTGGGTTGCCTCGCACAGCCGCGCACCTTCATAGACAAAGCCGGGAAAATGATGACAAGCGTTAAGCAGACGAGTCAGCAACATGGTTAGCAAGCTCAAAACCGGCAAGGGCAAAGCTGCCATTGTCACCGAACAGCAAACGCTCACCCAGTACATTCCAGACCTGCATAACTGGCCGGCTTCGTGGCGAGTCGATGACGAAGATATCTCGACTGGAGAGGAAATCGTAGCAATACTCACGCCTTTCCTTGAGCATCTCCCAACCTTGGGATACGCACGCAAGACATTGCTTCGGCACCGCGATCACATCTGGATGCTCGGTGGCGAATGATCCGACGACGCCATGAAGATCCCGATCTCCTTACCCTCCCTGTGGCAACCCTCCTGGACAAGCTCATCGAGGAAGACGGCGGCCCTCTCATCTGGCCAGTTATCTCCGAGTCCGCACAAAATTCCTTTGATGCAACCTGTCGCAAGCTCTATCAGTACCTGAATCGGGCTTCACTCGGCTAGCCGCACATCCGCTTTCACCCACAGATTCCGCCGACGAGCCAAAAATAGCAACGCACGTTGATGCACTTGCGTTGCGAAAACATCCGCGGGGACCCAAAGCGCCCAAGAAGAAAAGCTATGTTGCAGGCTGCGTGGCAAGACGGCATGTCTCTACCGCACGTGTCATAAAGGCCGGACGTGTCGTTTGATCACCTTGAAAGGGGTGCGGCTCAGACCCCAGCTCTTCCATTTATCCGACTGTCCGAATTTCCGGCGCCACCTCTCTTGTGCGATCTTCTTGCACAGCACGGATTGCTTCATGAACGACTGAATCGATGCTTCGATCAGGTGGACGCGCTCTTCGATCGCGTGCAGGTGCTGAAGCATCTCGGTCAGTAGCGTCTGGCAGAACGACGTCAGCTCGTTGGCGCTCTTACTAAGCAGTTCCGGAATCGCACGCTTGAACGCCTCTGGTGAGCGCGAAATCGTGAGCCCACGCTCGCCGAGCAGACCACGCATCTGGTTGATCATGGCGGTACGGTGGCGGATCAGGATTGCGCGCATTCGATGCGCGGCCTGGATGTCCTGTTGCTCGACCGATTTGACCGCAACGAAGCGCATGGCGGGCCGGCTGGCTGCCTCCACAATCGCCTCGGCGTCGTTGCGATCGTTCTTGTTGGTCTTGACGAAGGGCGACACATACTGTGGACTGATCAGCCGGACCTCAATACCGAGCGACTGGAAGCGCCGTGCCCAGTGGTGCGCTGTGCTGCAGGCTTCCATGACAACCATTCCCGGCTTCAGTGTGCGCACTGCCTCCAGCAGCGAGCCACGCGAGACCTTCGCTCGATGCACAGGCCGTCCGCGACGGTCGGCGCCATGGAGCTGGAACACCTGTTTGGCGAGATCGATGCCGAGGATGTCGATTTCCATGATGAACCTCCACGTGTCAGGTTGAGGCCGATAGTGTCCCCCCGAAGGGAGGCGCCGGGTCCATCTCAGTAAAATCTGGCGGTGATCAACCAGAGAGCCGCCTCCAGCAAGGCTATGCCTCTTCCCGCCTTTCGCATGACCGGTGAGATTGCAACCCCTTGATTCACAATAGCTTTTTTGGCCAGACCGCCAGATTTAACACGAAAGGTACGATCACCCCAACTCAGGGGATCTAGCTCAAAAGCCGGTAACTCACCACTGGTCGGTTTGACGACGGCAGGCTGCCCAGTTCCGAAAAACGGAGGATTTTATGCCCGCCCCGTTCAAGGTGATTAAACGACATGACAGGGGGCCGGTAGAAGCCGTGCTGCGCATCCGGCCACATAGCCTTCTTCCTCGGCGCTTTCGGTCCCCGGAGGCGCTGCGCGGCTGGCACATCTCAGCCATACGACCATCCAAGACCATCGGCAATGGTCCGCAACGGGCCAAGGACTAGCCGAGGCTACGGAGGTTGCTCCCCACGTTCATCCCCACTGGGGCGTCGCGAGCTTGCTCAGCTACCGCTCGCCGGCGGTAGTCCAAGGAATTTCGCCGCCTCTTGCATAGCGCTCTCAGCCAGTTCACGGGCTTCCTCGCCTCCGCCGGGCGTCATGATGCCGACCAGGGCTGCGTATACCAAGTGGATCAGGTCCACGGCACAGTGATACTGTTCGTCGCTCATATTCTTCAATCTACGTAGCTATCGAGCCCCGTTTCGTCAGTTCAGGTTTGCGCAACATTCCTCATCTCAGTCCTGGCTTGCCGGGCTTCCGTTTTCTCTTTCGCGACCCGCTTGGCGGTATCCCTCAAATCTCCCAGCCGCATCGTGGCGCGGACTTCCATGCACCCAACTGTTGCTGCAGCGCTCGCACTTCAGGCGCCCATCTCGGATGGCGGGCGCGAATCGCAGGGTTCCCGGCCGCCAACGCTTTCATCCAATCAAGATTCACTGCTTGATCTCTGAATAGCTCTAGAAAAACTTCACGCGGTTCCAACAGTGGGGCGGCCAGCGATTCAGCCCGCATCGGAGGCGGGCGCGTCACCGTTGCGCGCCGGCATCTTGCGTGCGCCTTCGGGCCGCATGTGCCGGCTGGCCTGCTGGTGCGCCCACGCGGCCTCTTGCTCGGTGACCGTGCCGGCGGCGGCGCCCGTGAGATCGACCCGCGCGGCGCCCGCGGCAAGACCGGCCCAGTAGCGCTGCCCCCGGCACCAGGCGCCGAGCGCGGCGCGCAGCTGATCCTCGGTCAGGCCTAGTGCGCCAGCCTGTGCGGCCAGGTCGGCCAGGATGCCGACCTTCAGCGGCAGCTTTGGCGCGGGCTTGCGCGGAAACGCCTCAGGGAAGCGCTGTTGCAGCCGGCCGATGACGGCGCCCACGGACAGTGCCGGCGCCGGCGGGCGCTGCGCGCGGGGCGGGCGTCGCGAAGGCGGGTCCATCCCGGTGTGGGAGGGCGCCGGAGGCGTGGCCGGCTCGGCCGCCGCCTTGGCGCTGGCCAGTTGCGCGCGCAGCGCGGCGAGTTGTTCGAAGCCCATGGCGGGGAATTCCTGACAGTGCAAACAGCCATTGTCGCCCAAAGCGCGCAGGTTTAGGTCGTCCAGGGCCGGGGCCACGACGAACTGCGGGGCGAAACGCGGTGTCTGTTCCGCGGGCCAACGCGACGCGTCCTGGCCATTGCCATGGCCGCAGATCCTCTGCCGTCGCACTTCACGGCTGACGTGAAACGACTATCTACAGCACCGCGGGGCTCGCGTTGACACCTACGGTGCCGACAGGCGCAATGTTCTCGACTGAAAGCGACGTTGATGCCTTGGTCGGTGCGTGCTCGTCCCAGGTGGTTCAGAGCTACCACCGTGTCAGAATTGCCCCCAACGAGCTCACCAAATCACGCACGCTCATTTGCCAATTATCCACCGATGGCAACTCGAGACTTTACTCGACTCGGATCTCAACCGGTACCTCGTTCGCTAACGCGCATAGCCACGCATTCGATTGGCGTTGACACAGATCAATGCCGGTGCCGTTTCATTGGCCAGAATGGACCCCGCTATCCCGCGAACGCAGTAAATTCCGAGGTTATCCAACTGCCGCTGATACAACCATGCAAGACAGCACGCACGGCGGGCTGACGATCAATACCTCGGGACTTTGTCGAGGCCACCTTTACCGAGCCGCCGTCGGCGAGAACATAGCCGCAGGGGCAAGCGGGTTGAAATCATCGGCATTTCAATCAGATGTGCAGACAAAGAAGCGTCGATGACGGCGTCAAACTATCGCGTCGCTTGCAATATCACTGCACTCGCCGCTGGCATCAGCCTTAGTGGCCGGTGCTGGAAGAGGGTAGGTTCGTAAAATCGTGTAGCCTCAAAGGCACCTGCACGAACCCACGTCACACACGGGAGAATACCGATGAGCGAAAGCGCAGCTCTGGAAGAACCTAGATCGATGATCCGCGCCGTGACCAAAGCGTATGCGTCCTGTTTGATCGTTGCCTTCGCCCTGCTTCCGGCCTATCTCATTGCGTACCTCTTCTACTTTCAGGACCCCGCCCTGAAGTTTGAGAACCATCCCTTCCACGAAATTGCGATTGCCGCCGCCACTATTGAAGGGCTGTTCATCACGTATGTCACCTGGCGTTGCTACCAGTCGTCTGGGGAACCGCTGCTACGCTGGCTGACCTTGGGGTTTCTTGGCTTCGTCCTGATCTACGCGCTGCATGGGGCGTTTACCGGCATGGCGCATCACAATATCTGGCTGTTCCTGCTGTATGGCCCGGCTTCGCGCCTTGTGATGGCGGTGCTGCTGTTTGTCGGGCTGCTCTCGTTTGACAAAAAGCCTGACGACGCCAAGGAAAGGAAAAAAACGTCGCGCTGGTGGGGCTGGATAGGGGTTTTCCTACTCATTGATATTGCAGTGGCGGCGATCGCCTACTCGCCCTTCGCGGGGCACCCTGGCGTTCGCCTCTCGCTGGAAGGTGGTGCTTTATTGTTCTCCACCTTGAACGTCACGGCAATGGTGATGCGCCGCATCCGTTCACCCCTGATGCTGATCTTTGGCATCTCCGTAGCCGCGTTCGCCCTGTCCTCCGTTGCATTTATGCTCGGGCGTCCTTGGAACCATATGTGGTGGCTGGCGCATGCTATTTTTGCCGGAGGCTTCTTTCTCCTGAGCTACGGCGTTGTCCAGGCGTTTCACACAACCCGTTCGTTTGCGACCATTTACAGTCAGGAAGAGTGGATGGCCCGTCTGGCGGCGGCCATGGGGCGCACCGAAAGTGCGCTTCAGGCGCTGAAACGGACCAACCAGAAGCTCGAACACCTCGCTGCGACCGACCCCTTGACCGGCGCAGCCAACCGCCGCACCTTCATGCAACGCATCGAAGCCGAGATTACGCGCGCGAAGCGGGAAGGCGAGGCGTTTTCTCTGTTGGCGCTTGATTTGGACAACTTCAAAGTGGTCAATGACCACTATGGGCATCAGGTGGGCGATGAAGTATTGCAAGATTTTGTGCGGCGATGTTTCGACGCAATCCGTCCTTATGACGGCGTCGCACGCGTCGGTGGTGAGGAATTTATGGTTCTGCTGCCGAGATCGGCGCGAGAATTGGCTTCTTCCATCGGTGAACGCCTGAGAACGGCGATAGAAAGCTCCGTGTTTGAGAGCTCCGCTGGTCGCAAAGTTCCGATGACCGTCAGCATCGGTGTCGCAGAATTCGGGCGCGATGGATATACGATAGACACCATCCTGCGGGCGGCCGATGAGCGCCTATACAAGGCGAAGGAAGAAGGCCGCAACCGCGTGGTGGCCGCTTAGTCGGACACGCAACATCCGGTGAACCGCTGCACAGAAGCGGAGCGATTCACCGATTTGCCGTCACACGGCAATCCCACACGCCAAGGCCCAAATCGCGGCGTATTCTGGCCGATATATCAGTGCGTTATACCGAAGTGCGTACCCATTGTCTTCACCCTTGTCGACCGCCACTGGTCCAAAAGCATTGGCGGCAGACGCCAACACGGTCAACGCGATTGCTGGTGCGTCTCACAGTCAACGAGCTTGATCTACTGGCCCAGACCGCAGCACCGAACCGCTGCCGCTGTACGCCAGTCCAGCGAATTCCGGATTTCTAGTCCAGCAAAAGCGCAGGTCGTCCGGCTAATTCCAGTTTCCTACATTTTGCGTAAAGTTAGTGCCAAATGAAGTACATAATGCGCTCCCTTTCTCTATTTTTGACATAGCCCCCCTTATGTCTATTGCCGTTCGCGGGGCAACGATCCGTCAGAAATTGGCGGGCCCGCCGCATGGACGTGCACCCCATCCGCCGGGGGCGCGCGCAGCGCCGGATCCAGCGTGCGGAGCGTCGGATGGCCCGCGACGCGGGGTGGGGCCGATCTTTCGTACGGGCTGGGCGGCAGGGCACACGGCGACGAGGGCCGTCGTCGTCGGACGCATGCTCGGCTGGAGGCTCGGATCGCCAGCCGGCGTCCATCCTGCAGCGCGTGTCCTGGCCACAGCCCGCCCCAATCGCGCGCGCCGGGGCTCAGCCTCGGGTGGAACGGACGGTCTGCGGTCGGACACCAACAGACGGTCGCGTTCGAGTGCCCCCCGCGTTGGGCCCAGGGCCGCTGTGCGAAAATACGCCGCGGCCAAAAGCGGGACTCGCTCCGGTCGCGACAACACCACGCGGAGACGAATTTGGCCAAGAAGCTACTGGTCGGCTTGGTAACGATGATACTGGCAACCTCGGCGTTTGCCGGCGAGTGCTACACAGAAGTCTGGAACCCACCGGAGGCGCGCAGTGCTGCCCCGAAACCCCCAAAGCCATCGGCCCACAAACCGAAGAAAAGTCGTGTAGGTCCTGCTGTAACCAGCTGGACGCGTCGGGTAGCGGCGGTATCCACATTACGGCCGGCCACCACGGCAAGGCCGGGCAGGCCGACATTCAATGACCTTCCGCGGCAGATGACGCCAGAGGGCAACGTGCTTCGTGTGGCAGGCGGCCAGTCTCGAATTGACGTTGGGCGCTGATACAGGCCGAGCGCTACAAGTGAGTCAATGACTTGCGAAAGAGTCGTACATCTTCGATAGAAGGGCGCTCGGAAGCATTGCTTCGCGCCTCTTTCCGGACCGGGCACCGTATCAATCTACTTGAGAGGCCGCGCGTCGGCAGCTAGGGGAGTTGCGGACCCAATTCTCGACCGAGCTGGAGCGGGCCCGCGACCAGGTCGTCATCGCCCAAGAGGGGGGGCGAGGCCAGCGAGCGCCGCGCCTTGCGGGAGCTGGAGGGAGCGCATCGTGCGCCAGAAGAGCGAGGATGCCGCCGAGGACCTGCGCAGGGAGCTGGCGGGGTGCGCCACGACGCCCGCGACGCGGCGGGTGCCCAGGCCGAGGCCCTGACCCCGGCTGGAGACCCAGGTGGCGCGCTCACTGAGCAGCTCCCCACGCGGCACCGGCCGCCGACGCTACCGAGCGCAAATCGGCTACCGGCCTAGCAGGGTGCAGGCGGAACTCGCCGGGGCTCAGTGCCGGGCCGAGCGCGCCGAAGCCGAAGCGGCGCTGGCGCGCCAGCTGCTGGCAGAATTACAGCTGGCACCGCGCGAGCGGTGGGAGGGGGTGGTAGCGCCGAGCGACGCAAGGCCGGCGGCCCGGCCCCTTCAAGGGCGACATGCCCGACTGGCTGCCGCGGGCGGTCAATGCGGGGAAGAGCGTGGAGTTTTTTCAGGTCGGATAGTCGCCGGGTTCGCCGCTTGCCGCTGCCGCGCATTCCGGAGCGCCCCCTTGCGCTATCATCCGGCCCATCTGGTCCACAGCAAACGACAGGAGCAGTCAATCATGCGACACATCGGTCAGACCGTCTCGTTCATCCGTCCCGACGGCCAGTCGGTCAACGGCTACCTTGCAAAGCCGGATCGCACCGACGGCGCCCCGGCCATCATCGTTGTCCAGGAGTGGTGGGGCCTGAACAACCAGATTCGCGGCGTGGCCGACCGCCTCGGGCGTGCCGGCTACTACGCGCTGGTGCCGGACCTCTACCGCGGCGCCAGCACGGTCGAGCAGGAAGAGGCCCACCATTTGATGTCCAAGCTGAACTTCGGCGACGCCGTGGCGCAAGACATCCGCGGCGCCGTGCAGTACCTTGGCACCCTGAGCAGCCGCATTGGTATCACCGGCTTCTGCATGGGCGGTGCGCTGACGCTGCTGTCGCTGAACGCCATACCCGAGCTGAAGGCAGGTGTGCCGTTCTACGGCATGCCACCGCTGGAAGCCATCGACCCTGCCAATATCAAGGTGCCGGTGCTCGTTCACTCGGGCGCGCAGGACGCGTTCTTTGCGGCCGAGGACTTCGACAAGCTCGAGTGAAACTGCGCGCCGGCGGCGTCGACGCGACGTTCCACCGTTACCTCGCCCACCATGCCTTTGCCAACGAGGAAGCCATAGGCGATGGCCGCATCGCGGGTACCCAGTACGACGCCGCTTGGGCGCAGGTCGCCTGGGACCGCACGCTGACGTTCTTCGCGCGCCACCTCTGGCGCTAATCATCGCGAGCGGGGAAGCTCCCGTCTGCGGCCAGGCGTCCTGAACGCAGCGATAAGGCGCGATAACGTTACCCTTATCGCTTGGTGCAATCAGCAGCGGCTGATTTCCCAATCGGGATAGGAGCGGGCCTCGCGGCCCGGCCCCTCCCACACCACCGTGCGTACGGGTCCGTACACGGCGGTTCGGTCTAGTTAATCGGTTTGCGTACTAATGATGGAAGTCCCAGTTCGTCGAAGTACCGATTAGGCAGGGCCATGTTGAGGGCGGGACTGCAGCTTAGTCGCCATGGCCCGTGTGAACTCCCCACAGTTTGGGCGCTCAGGTCGGGGCCAATGCCGCGGGCCCGCAGCTCTCGGAACCTTGCCGGGCTGACCTTCCACTGCTTCCAGAGGAAACAGCGCAGGCGCCGGCGCAGCCAGCCGTCGAGTTCGCGCAGCGTGCTTGGCAATTCACTGAAGCCAAAGTACCCCCGCCAGCCAGTCAGGAAGCGGCGTAGTTCTGCCACCATCCGCTCAAGGCCGATCCCGCGTGAGCGGCGCGTCAGTTCCCTTACCTTTGCCTTGAATCGCCGCACGGACTGGGGCGCAATCCCACGCCACACCCGCGAGGTAATTCGAAAGCTGAAGCCAAGGAACTTCCGCTCCTCGGGCGGTGCTACTGCACTTTTCGAATCGTTGACTTTCAACTTGAGCTTGTTGCTGAGGAAGGCTTTCAGCCCGCTCATCACCCGCTGGCCCGCCCGCTCGCTATGCACGTAGACATTGCGTCGAGTCGCCCCGGGGAACTTCCCCCCAAGGCGCTCACGGAACCGGACGTGAACGTCTCCGCTCATCCGGCTCTTCCCATTGAAGCCTGTCCCCATAACAGCGACCAGTGTGCAAACAGATGCATCTCTTTGCGTGCTACGCGTGCTAGCCAATGACTGGCTCGTCGGCGATGCCCCTGAAGACGCTTATGTTTGCGAGTGTTGACGGCGGTGTAAAAGCGACAGTAAATGGCGGCGTTTGGTTGGGGTAAGCAAGGGGCCGCATGCGGCCCCTTGCAGTTCGGGTTGGACGGTGTTGGTTAGAACGGATCGTCCAGGCCTTTCTCGGGGGGGCGAGCGCTGCTCACTCAGCAGGTCATGCAGAGCGAGCTGGTAGTGCGCGCAGATCCGTTCGCGTAGATCGTCGATGAGTTCGACGACGGCGAGGGCCTGCTCAGCGGACCAGTTGTCTGGGATCAGGAAGTCGAGCCCGTGGGTGATGCCTGAGGGCAGATGCAGACGCGTCATGATGGCTTTCTCTCCGCCCGGGCCGCGCTGCGTTTCTTTGCTCGCTGATCGGCCCGCTCACGCGCTTCCTTGACGCGATACGACTCGCCCTCGATTGCGATGACTTCGGCACGATGCACGAGCCGGTCAACCAGCGAGACGACACAGGCGGCGTTCGGGAACACCTCGGACCACTCGGCGAACGGCCGGTTCGTCGTGACCACCGTACTGGTGGCGCCATACCGGCGACTGACGAGTTCGAACAGCAGATCGGCATGCCGGTTTGAGTACGACAGGTAGCCGACCTCGTCGATGAGCAGCACGTCCGGCGAGGCATAGCGGTGGAGGCGCCGCCGCAAGGCCGAATCGCTGTCGAGGGCGGCCAGCTCGCCGAGCATCTGGCCGGCGGTGGTGAACAGCGCCGTGTGCCCTTGGACGAGCGCCTGATAGGCCAGATTCAGCGCCAGGGTCGATTTGCCGACGCCGTTCGGGCCGATCAGCACGACGTTGGCCGAGTCCTTGACGAACTCCAGCGACATCAATTCTTCGACGGCGGCCCGGTCGCAGCGCGTCGGCCAGTTCCAGTCGAAGTCGCACAAGGGCTTGAAGTTGCCCAGGCGGGCATCCCGGATGCGGCGCTCCAGCGAGCGGCGCGAGCGCTCCTCTTCTTCCCATTGCAGCAGCGGCGCCACCCACCCGGCGTCGGCGACCTCCGGCCAGTGCGCGAGTAGCCCGTGCAGACGCAAGGCATTCGCACGGCTTTGCAGGTTCTCAGGCGTGTTCATTGGCATCTCCAGCGATCTGATCGTAGATGTCGAGCCGGTGGGGTATGACCAGCTTGTCCTTGTGCCGGACGTGTTCAGGCAGATGGATGCCCACCGGCGGGGGCGCCTGGCGCGCCTCGCGTCGGCGCTCCAGCGCCAGGCGCACCGGATTCTGGTGAGGCGCCGCATCGCTGGCGAGGATTTCCTCGATCGCCGCTTGCAGTTCTGCTGCGCCATAACGGTCGAGCAGGCGCAGCAGGTGCGTGGTGATGTTGCCCAGATTGCCGCCCCGTTCCGCCGCGCGCAGCAGCAGCGCCTGGCTGGCCGGCGCCGCCCGAGCCAGATGGTCAAGTCCGCGATGGTGGCGGGCTTCGCGTTTGCGCTCGACCAAGGCGTTGATGTGCGCGGCAATCTCTATCTGCGCGCCGCGATCGTAACTGCGCTCATGAGTGGCGAGCAGTTCCGTGCCATCGAGGATGCGTACCTGCCGGGGGCTGGCCCGCACCGTGAGCGTGCGTCGCACATGGGTATGCGGGATCGTGTAGTCATTCAGGTCGAAGCGCACGTACGGTGTCTTGCCGACCTTGACGGTCAGTTGCAGCTCGCACGGATAGGGATTCTCCGGCAAGGCGAGCAGGCTGGGCTGCTCGCGGGAGAACGCCTCGCGTACGCTGATCGTCGGTTCTTCCCGGCAGGGGCGATCGGCCGCACGTCCGGCGCACCAGTGGGCGGCCTGGGCATTGAGCTCGTCGAGATCGGTCACGGTGCGGGCGGCGAAGAAGTTCTCGCGCACGTAGCGGATGGCACGCTCGACACGCCCCTTCTCGTTGCCCCGGGCGACTGCGACCGGCCGGGGCTCGTAGCGATGATGCGCCGCGAACGCGAGCAGCGTCGGATGGAAACGGATTGCATCGCCCTGGCGTTCCAGCACGGCGCTCTTCAGGTTGTCGTAGAGCAGGACCCTGGGCAGGCCGGACCAGGCTTCGAAGGCGCCGGCATGGCCGGCCAGGAAGCTGTCCATGCGCGCATCGAGGAAGAAGCGCAGATAGATCTGCCGCGACCACGACAGCACCATCACGAAGGCCATCAGCGGCCGGCGTGCGCGGCCGATCTGCAGATGGCCGAAGTGACCCCGATCGACTTGCCCTTGTTCGCCGGGCAGGGTACGCAGACGCAGATAGGCTTCCGGCTGTGGGCGCGGCCGGTGCAGCGCGATCATGTGCCGGAAGTGGTGCTGGCTCCCGCGGTAGCCACGCTCGGTCACCATCGCATGCAGGCGGCTGGCCGTGAGCGACGGGAACTTCTTCAGCGTCTCATGGATGAATGGCAGGTAGGCGTCGATCTGCGAGGGCCGCTGCACGGTGCCAATCCTGGGCAGGCCGGCCTGGGCCAGCACACGATGAACGGTGTCGCGGTGCACATGCAACTGGCGAGCAATGGTGCCGGCGCGCCATTTCTCGACGTGGTAGTAACGCAGAATCTGGGCTTCAAGTTCTACTCCAATGGTCATGGGTCGTGTCCTGTGCGGTCAGTCGTACGAACATCACGGAAGACCCGACGACGCAGTGGTCCGAGGCGGACGAAGCCGGAGTATGCGCAACGGCAGAAGTGGCAATGCTCAGACACAGGTGTTGAGGCGCCAGCGGACGCCGGTGCTCTGGCCGGCGTCGTCAAGGTCAGCGGCAGTAGAGCATTGGCGGCCTGCGCGGCGGAACCCTGATGCGTCACTTTCTTTTGGCGGCAGCGGTAGCGGCGCATGCGCTCCGCGTGCGCCAGGCGGCCGCGACGGCTGAGTTGGTAGCGCTGGGCGGCCTCGCGCAGGCTTGCGCGGCGCGCTGCTTGCGAGCAGCCGCCATTGCAGTAGATCTGGCCGCGGTCGCAGCGGCGGCAAACAATGGCCTGCGCCCGGCAATGGGCACAGACAAAGAGGCGGCCCGTGGCCGGCATCGGCAATCTCCCAGTCATGCCGAAACGGCCTCGACGGGATGGGTGAGCCGTGCCATACTGGCCCGGCACGCGCGCCCTTGGCACGAGTGGGGCATGACATCGGGATGAACTTGGCGGTTTGGAGCGGTGTCGTGCCTGTTTCTTTTCGGCGGTAAATCCGACCTTTTTACCGCATCCCAACTCCGACGTCACCACCTTGCGGAATGCCCGTCACCGGGCGCGTCTGCACTCGCCCTGCGGGCTCGTTCCGACGCGCCCGGTGACAACCTTCAATATCGAATCAGAAGACCTCGGGACAGTCCTGCAATACAGGAGTTGCTCCGCATCTTTAAGCTACGCCGCCGTTTAGTGCCGGTTTTAGACAGCCGTTCACAGCGAGTTAGCCACAACACGAGTTTGCGATCAATCTGCCTCAGCGTTGGGTACAGCGCGGATTTGTAGAATGCACCGTAATAATTTACCCACCCTCTGATTTGGGCGTTGAACATATGCGCCAGGTCGAACAGAGACTTGTCACTGCGATTTTGCAGATTCCAGCTCCTGACCTCCTGCCGTATTGCTTTCCCCGCCTTGGCACTCATCGCCGGACTGAAGTTAACGAAGGTCTTACCCCATCGATTCTTTGACAGGCGAGGCCGAAACGTATAGCCCAGAAAGTCAAAGCTCGTTTCGGCGTAGTTAGAGGTGGCGCCGGAAATTCGGACAGTCGGATAAATGGAAGAGCTGGGGTCTGAGCCGGCCATAATGGCGGGCAGAAAGGACCTCAGAAGATGACGAAACGAAGCAGGCGAACCCACTCGGCGGGGTTGAAGGCGAAGGTAGCCCTGGCGGCCCTCAAGGGCGAAAAGACGCTGGCGGAGCTGGCCCAGCAGTACGACGTGCACCCCAGCCAGATCACCGCGTGGAAGCAGCAGTTGGTGGAGCATGCCGCGGACCTGTTCGGCGGTGGCAAGGAAAGTGGGGGCGAGCCGCCGGTGGATTTGAAGGTGCTGCACGCCAAGATCGGCCAGTTGGCGCTGGAGAACGATTTTTTGTCCGGCGCGCTCAGCAAGGCCGGCCTGCTGAGCGCAAAGCGATGATCGACCGCGAGCACGCGCTGCCGGTGAGCCGGCAGGTCAAGCTGGTGGGCATCGCCCGGTCCAGCGCGTACTACCAGCCGCAACCGGTCAGCGAGGCAGATCTGAAGCTGATGCGCCGCATCGACGAACTGCATCTGGAGCATCCCTTCGCGGGGGCTCGCATGCTGGCGCGCCTGCTGCGCCGGGAAGGCATCCAGGTCGGTCGCCGGCACGTGGGCACGCTGATGAAGCGCATGGGCATTGAGGCGCTGTATCGCCGGCCGAACACGAGCCGCAAGCACGCGGCGCACAAGATCTGGCCGTACCTGCTGCGCGACCGGAAGATCGACCGGGCCAACCAGGTGTGGGCGCTGGACACGACCTACATTCCGATGGCACGGGGCTTTGTGTACCTGACGGCAGTGGTGGACTGGGCCAGCCGCCGGGTGCTGGCCTACCGGGTGGCGATCACGCTGGAGAGCTGTCATGCCGTCGAGGCAATCGAGGAGGCCTTTGCCAAGTACGGCAACCCGGAGATCGTCAACACCGACCAGGGCAGCCAGTTCACCGCCACGGAGTTCACAGACGCCGTGCTGGACCGCGGCATCCAACTGTCGATGGACGGCAAGGGCAGTTGGCGCGATAACGTGTTCGTCGAACGCCTTTGGCGCAGCGTCAAATACGAGGAGGTCTACCTGAAAGCCTACGACTCGGTCAGCCATGCGCGCCGCTCTATCGCTAACTACCTAACCTGGTACAACCAACGACGGCCCCATTCCAGTCTGGCGGACCAGACCCCGGATGAGGCATACTTCGCCACGCTGCCAGCGATCAAATCGGCAGCCTGACTGCCCCAGCGCTTCCACTTACTCATTGGTCGGTAAGTTAGTCGACAAGTTTGGAACTTCATGGGCCCTGCATCGGTCGGATCGTGCATGAAGCGAGACGGACGGACATTTGATCATCAGACGCTGGAGGCGATTCGCCTCATGGCGATTGAGCGGGTTCGTGAAGGCGAGCGGCCGGCAGACGTGATTGCCTCCTACGGATTCAATCGCACCACGATCTATAAATGGATAAACGCTGCCCTTAAACCGGGCGTGGGTATCAATGCGCTGCGCTCGACGCCGGCCACTGGCCGGCCCCCAACGCTGACGCCAGCCCAGGAGCGGCAGGTTTTTCGCTGGGTCAATGGGCGCGATCCGCGCCAGTACGGGCTTGATTTCGGGTTGTGGACACGCGCAATCGTGGCGCAGTTGATTGAGAAGAAGTTTGGTGTGCGCCTGGGGACGACAGCGGTGGGAGCACTGCTGGCAAAACTTGGGCTGACGCCGCAGAAACCATTGCAACGGGCCTACCAACGCGACCCCGAAGCGATCGAGCGCTGGCAGCACGACACCTATCCAGCAATTGCCCGTCAGGCTAAGGCGCAGGGCGCGGAAGAGTTCTTCTGGGACGAGTCCGGCTTTCGCGCCGACACGGTGCATGGTAAGACCTGGGGTGTACGTGGCCAGACCCCTGTGGTGCAGCGCCCCGGTCAGCGCCAGTCGATCAGCGCGGCGTCGGCGGTCAATGCGAAGGGAGCCTTCTGGTTTTGCACCTACAAGGGAGCGCTCAACGCCGAGTTTTTCGTCGAATTGCTCAAGAAGATGATGCGGCATCGCAAGAAGCCGGTGCATCTGGTGCTCGACAGTCTGCCCGCGCACAAGAAGGCGCTGGTGCGCGAGTACGTTGACTCCACGCGCGGCAAGCTCACACTTCATTTCCTGCCGGGTTACGCCCCGGATCTGAATCCGGACGAATTGGTGTGGAGTCATGTCAAACGTACTGGCGCGGCAAGGCGGCCCCTGCAAAAGGGTGAAAAGCTGCAAGAGCGAATCGAGGCGCAGCTCGCGGATGTCCGGCAAAAGCCGTGTCTCGTTCGATCATTCTTCCAGGCTCCTTCTGTCGCCTATATTTCCGACTGCTGAGTAAAAACTCCGGATCCCTGTCCGAACAAACGGTGCCACCTCTCACTGTCTCAAATCGTGGGTCCACTTTAGACCTCTCCACTCTGGCACAAACCTCTCGCTGCGTAGCGGGAGTCGTCCATCACATCACAACCAGCTCGGGATGCGGCGCGGCTTTTACACATTGAACCGTAGGATCGACGTGCCGTTTCAGCACCGTTGTGCATCCGAACCGTCGCATTCCCGCATGAAACGGCATTGATCCGTTTCGCGTCAGCGCACATTTTTTCGCGGTGATCGAGCGACGTTGACGCTGTAGGTCCGTACAGTCGAGGAAATTCACTACCGGTATTCAATTGTCATGGGCGGCTGCATTTCTAAGCGTGGTGGAGCGCGAGCTTCAAGCGACTATGGTTCCGATGGGTATGAGTCGGACGTTGAGGCGAAAAGAGCTAAGCCTGGATCTTCGCGATCACCATATTCAAATGAGACCTTGAATGGTCTGGTGCCATTTGCCAAACGGGTCTATCAGGAGAGCGTTCTTTGGCATGGAACCAAGCGCGAACACGTGTCATCTCTTCGCAGAAATGGCTTCGTGAACGAGCGTAAAGGGAGTGGAGCCACAGATGGCGGAAGCGCAAATTTCCTGATGAATTTCAGTAGCTCTGGTGTGACTGCTTCGGGCGAACACCACTACTTGTCATCTGATCGAGAGATGGTGAAGGAGTTTGCCATGTTTGCCGACGCTGACCAGCCGGCGGTGGTGCGAACGATCGGCGTTGGGAACAACTTTCATTTGGAGGAAGACCCCTATACTGGCGACCCTGCCAGACCCCGGGCACGGCAGAGCAAGCGCACGCCTTGCTGAGTTGTTGCAACATAACACGACAAGAGAAGTGCCTGTACAGCGCCGTCGAGGCACTGGTAAAGCGGTCGAATTTTTCACCGAATGATGCTGAAAGTAACATCGAATACGCTCGGCTGTCTCTGAACACTGTGCAGACCCACGACAAAGCCTTGAAGTTGCAGTTCGGTGCGAGCCGGTGCATGCGAGGTGACGGCTTGCTGTGATTCACCCTCAGGTTATCGAGAATCAGGACACCTTCTTGCCTACGTGCCAAAACGACGTCCACCGATGGCATCTTGCAGCGTCGTCGCGACGCCCTCAGTATGACGCTGGCAAGATGCCAAAGTCCGGCTTGTCCCCCCGTAATGGCTGTTGAGCAGGAGCTTACTCGTCCTAATTCCACTATCCCGACATAGGCCTCTTGTTTCAACGGTCTACCCGCTCGATCCGATGACAACGGCGGAAGCTATTACAACGGCCTGCGAGGTAACTACTGGAGAAGGGCATAGCTATGAGAATTGGCAGCCCGGCGAGTCCGGACGCTGGTGGCGATCAGAAGATTGACGAGGCTGCGCCCGGACAGTCCCCGACTTCGCGGCCCGAACCTGCGTCCCGGAGGACAGACACGGTCCTTGACACGTTGCCGCGGCGGGAAGACCTGGCAGCGCGTCGCCAGCAGCGCAGGATGCAGCCTTATTCCGGACCTCAACGGCAAAGGGCATTCGCTTCACGGCCACAGGGGGACGAGGATCCTGCCGGACATCCGTTGCGCGCTTTGCCGAGTAGCGGGAGGCCTGTGTCAGACCGAGCAGCGGACGATGCACCCCGCAGGGCCCAGTCGTCGTGGCCGCCCAGCACGCGCAACCTGCCGGACCAGCAGCTGCGGTCAACCCTTGCTGCAAGCGGGATGGAGAGGTATCAGATCGCCGCGGCGGCGCCATCGCGCAAGCGACCGGCCCGCGATGCGATTGAAGCGCTGGATGAAAGGCACCACTCGAGGATGCGCATCGAGCCGAGCGAACCACAGCGCCGCAGCCGGAATCTGGGGAGAGTCCTGACGTATCCTGAACGTGAGTTCGGCCGGCAGCTCAGGAACCAACGGTATGCGCAGCAGCAAGTGCTTTCCGGCAACGCGAAGGATGCCGATTTCCCTGAACTTGCCATCCGGATGGCAAGGGAGAACGTGCTGGCACAGCGCAACGGCTACGGGCAGGCACTGGTCTTCCTGCGCCCAGACTATGCCGGCGACAACCTGCACTTCCTGGACTTGTATTTGCAGAAACTGCAGGTCAGGAACAAGGTCAGGAACATACCGCCTGCGCGGGCCAACGACGTTCGCGAGGCGGTTGAACTGGCGGCGCACTATCTTGTGGACACCGACTGGTGCCGGGGCGCGCCGGCTGCAAGCTACGTGCATTTCGCCAACAAGCTTAGCAAGCATGCCGACAGCGAGATCTGCCGGCTAGCGCTGCGAAGCATCGCGACCGAACTGCTGAGGCCGGGCGCGCTGCACAGGCTGAACGGACGGCAAGCCGCCATGCTGTGCAATGCGCTGTCCAAGGCGCCGGAGCGCCCGGCGTGCTGCGATGCGGTGTCCGGTCTTGTCAGGCATCTTCGATCGCATGGTCTGATCCCGGGGCTGAACGCACAGGATATGTCAAATCTGCTCAATGCCCTGAGCAAGTGGCCCTACGATGGCAGGGTCAGGGAGAACGCACTGGAGCTGGCCAGGCGCGTTGCGGCAGACGCGCCGCTGCGCGAGTCGATGAATGCGCAGGCGGTGGCCATCACGGTCAACGCTCTCTCGAAGTGGCCTGACGAAGCCGATGCGCGTCAGGCGGTGCTGCCGCTGGCCGGACGCGTGGCATCGGATGCGGGGCTGCGCCAGCGGATGGACGGGCAGCATGTTGCCAACGCGCTCAATGCATTCTCAAAGTGGCCGGCGTCGCATCGGGCCAGCGAGGCGGTACGGTGCCTGGCCCGGCGCCTCACATCGGAACCCCAGCTGTGCCAGTCGATGGATGCGTGGGCCGTGGCCACCGCGCTCAATGCGCTCTCGAAGTGGCCGGACCAGGCCAAGGCCCGCGACGCCGCGCTGCGGCTGGCCGAGCGCGTTAGCTCGGAACCCCAGCTGTGCCAGTCGATGGAGGCGAAACATGTGTCCAATGCCCTGAACGCGCTCTCGAAGTGGCCGGACAAGGAAGAGGCTCGTAAGGCGGCGCTGCGGCTGGCCGAGCGCGTTAGCTCGGAACCCCAGCTGTGCCAGTCGATGGAGGCGCAGGCCGTGGCCAACGCGCTCAATGCGCTCTCGAAGTGGCCGGACCAGGCCAAGGCCCGCGACGCCGCGCTGCGGCTGGCCGAGCGCGTTAGCTCGGAACCCCAGCTGTGCCAGTCGATGGAGGCGCAGGCCGTGGCCAACGCCCTGAACGCGTTTTCGAAGTGGCCGGACGCGGACGAGGCCCGCGACGCGGCGCTGGCGCTTGCCGATCGTCTGACCTCGGAGGCTGAGGGCAATGCGCGGCTGCGCCAGTCGATGGATGCGCGGGCCGTGGCCACCGCGCTCAATGCGCTTTCGAAGTGGCCGGACAAGGAAGAGGCTCGTAAGGCGGCGCTGCGGCTGGCCGAGCGCGTTAGCTCGGAACCCCAGCTGTGCCAGTCGATGGAGGCGAAACATGTGTCCAATGCCCTGAACGCGTTTTCGAAGTGGCCGGACGCGGACGAGGCCAGCGCCGCGGCGCTGGCGCTTGCCGATCGTCTGACCTCGGAGGCTGAGGGCAATGCGCGGCTGCGCGAGTCGATGGATGCGCAGGCCGTGGCCAGCACCCTCCACGCACTGTCCCGATGGCCGCAAGAAAGCGGCCTGCATGAAGCGGCGTGGTGTCTGGCGGCACGCCTGGGCTGGGCTCCGCTCGAGTGGAGCGCGTTCGAATTCGGCCAGACCGGCCAGATTGCCAACGCGCTGGCGCGGCTCGGCCGGGACGAAGACGGGAACGCCATTCTCGCACGCGATGTACTGATGGGGGTAGCGGTGCACCTGGAGCTGTACCCGGAACGCTTCGACAGCGCCGAGGGCCGCCATGTGGGTATGCTGCTCAAGGCTTTCGCCCAGCTGCGGATGCACGACGCGCTGCGGCTGCTCGCAACGCCGGCGCTGGATCGTGTCATGACGCTGTGTCTCGAAGGACGGCTGCGCGAAGAACCGCTGGAAAGTGTGGGCACCCTGTGCATGGGGCTGCTGCCGCTGGCGCGCAGCCCGCAGTTGCAGCGCCACCGGGTGCGCGCCCTGCAGACGTTCGACGCGCTGAAGCCAGTCGTAGAACACAAGATCGACGCGTATCTGCGCCAAGCCCCGGGCGGGGCAGGCGCTCGTGCCGGGCTGCGCCTGAAGGACGGCGACGAAGCATGCGGCACGCGCTGTCCGGCCCTGTCACTGTATCAGGTGCTCAAGGCATACACCGTGGTGGCCCACCAGTGGAAGCCGCGCTACATCAGCGGCGGGCGTGAGTCGGTGAAGACGCACCAGGAGACTCTGAAGCAGTGGGTGCGACAGACGCTGGAGAGGACGCGCCCGCTCATCGAGACGGATCTGCAGGAAAAGAGCTGGAACTTGATTGCGCAGATCGAGGCGGATGATGCGATCCTGGACGCGCTGGATCTGCGGCTGGCCAGCGCGGCGCATCTGGAGGCCCTCACGACGCGTTACCCTCCTCGCCGGTTCGATCTGGCAGCGCGCCACGAGAGCCTGCGCACAGTGGTGGGAAACGTCGTACCACCCGAACCGAGTGGGGGCGACACCACGCATGTCACGGTCGACTTGCGGGGACGGGAGCTGGAGCCCGCCGCGTCGTCCGACGGGGCGGAGCCTGCGTATTCGTTTTATTCACGCCTGACCGGTCAGCCGCTGGTCGAGGTGCGGCTGCCTGGGGAGTTAAGCGCCTTCATGCTCGCGCGCACGTTCCAGTACAAAGACGAGCCTTGGCGCTTCGACATGTTTGGCGGCAGCCGCCTGACACGGGGGCGGCGGAAGTCAGCCCGGGACATCGCCGCCGGCCGCAGCGCGTCTGCTTCGGTGCTGCCGGCAGTGCGGTATGCCGACAGTGCCCCAGGCAGCGCCTTCATGGAACTGGCGCAGAAGCTGGCGCCGCAGCGCGAGGACTGGTCGCGCATGCAACGCGCGCTCATGGAGATGGTGCCACCTGACCATGTGGTGGAGGGCACGTTGCGGCTGGGCTGGTTTGAGGACGTGGCCGGGCCGCAGCACCCCTTCAGGCTTCAAGGGCCACACCACGAGCGCATCGCGCTCTGTCCAAATGACGGCTGCGGGTTTCTGAGATGGGACGTGGCGATGCGCATTCCGGTGGTGCGCGAACATATCGAGGCATGGGAGGCAGTCAGGGAGGCACGGGGCGACGAGGCACAGCAAAAGCTGGTGGATGGGCAGCAGCCGGGATTTAACACGCTGCCACCGCAGGCCCTGATGCATTTCCCGCGGGATGAGGCGGCGCTTGACGAAGCGCGCGAGGTGATGCAGCGCAGGCTGAACGGGGTGGACCGGCACGCATCGCAGGCGGTGGACTGCCTGACGCTGTACCAACTGGCCGTCAGCGGCGGCTACCAGGGGCGGCGCATCCGCGCGGTCCCCTCGGCTGACGACAGGCTGTATCTGCCGACGATTCCGCTGCCGGGCTTTGCGCAGTTGCAGGGCGATGTGCTGGTGGGCAAACCGCCGTACGATAAGGAGAACCTGTTGCCCATTGCGGCCGCGCAGGTCGTTACGCCCGATCAGGAGGACGTGACGGCCCAGTTTCTGGACCAGTGCTTCGCCATCCAGTACAGCTATACGGGATTCGATGAGGATTCGGGCACGGGCGCCGACATGTTGCACAGCAAGGGCATGCTGATCATCCCGCCGCCGGGCTACTGGTCGCCGGATCCGGACCACCAGGGGCTGCATCTGGCCTGTTCGCGGGAGGACCTGAAGACGCTGTCGCGCTGGAAGAGCCGGCGCGAGCGCGACACGCTGCCGCAGCAGATGTTCAGCACGGGCAGCCTGCGGGTCAAGGACGTGCTGCTGCCTGGGCGGCTTGGGGCAATCCCGATTGCGGAGCTGCGCAAGCGGAGCATGGACACGGACGGGGACGATGCGTTCGTCTATGCGGGCTATCCGGCTCTCGTGGGCCACATCGGTCGCGTCATGCAGTCGCGCCAGGCGCGACGGGGCGAGGAGCGCTCGTTCAAGCCGCCCAAGACTGCGCATCCGGCCATCGATGAACGGGGCCGCTACCAGGCGGGACGGGCGCGCGAAATTATGGCCGAGCAGCGGGGGGGCGCGTTGCTGGGTAAAGCCGCCACGCTCGCCATGCGCTTTCTCGCGCAGCCCGATGAGCTGCGCGAGGCCATGGCGCGAAACATGATGTTCGGCACCTACGACGGCGTGGCGCGTGATTTGCGCAACGGACTGCGCAGGCGGCTGCAGGGGGACAAGGATGCACCAGCGCTGCAGCAGTTGCAGGTGCAGGCGCATGAGGCGATTGACCGAGCCCATGAGCCGCAAGCGTGCGAGGCGGCGAAACTGCTGTATGAGCTGTGTATGCAGCTGGGCAGGGACAGCGTCCAGGCACCGCAGCTTCCGTCCGCGCTGGCGCAGGGGTTCCCCGCACTTGCGAGCGCCTATGAGCAGGCAGACGACACGGCCGGGCGTGTGCACGCGGTGCTGGACAACTACCCGGTGTGCCGTCTGTCGCGTACGGCGTTCCCCGAGGGGCAGCCGGGGCTGGTGCCGGGCGAGCCGGAGCTGTCCATGCGCAACCTGTTTACGATAGCCATAAAGGTGGGCACCGACGCGCTGAAGTCGGACACGGGCACCGATCTCTTTACAAGCGTGATCGAGAGTTGCGAAATGGCTGAACGCCGGTATCCCGACCGTCTGCGTCGGGTACCGTACAGCAAGCCGACGTTGGCGGAAATACGGCACGGGCGCTTCGATCCACAGTGGGCAGACGCTGCGCTGCGGCAGATGCCAACGATGGCAGCGGGTGTCATGCAGGACGCCGTCCGGGCGCTGCAGCAGGCGGAGCTGCTCAGCGTACCGGCTACGCCGGCCGAACGGGCGCAGGAGGTTTCCCGGGAGGCGCTTGAGCAAGAGGCGCTGGCGCTCAATGAACGGGCCCGTTTGGCCGAGCCGGGGATCACGATGAGGCTGCAGGACATCGTGAACGGGTGCAGTGAGCCCGGACACGCGCGGGCGGGTCTGGCGGGCGAACAGAAGAACAGGCTGAAGTCGCCGCGCTCGCTGCAGGACAAGCTGGCCCGGCTGATTGGTGGAGTGCCGCCCCGGACCCTGGCCCAGGCCAGCGCGCTGGTCAACGATGCGCTGCGCTACAGTGTGGTGCTGCCCGCGGATACGTTTATGGGGGACTATCGCCAGATCATGGCGCAGCTCGCGAAGGCGCATACTCTGATCCGGCGCACGAATCACTTCCTGCGGGGCCGCAGCCCTTTCCAGGCGGTGAGCGTCACGCTGAAGGAGCCAAACGGCATCGCATGGGAAATCCAGTTTCATACAGAGCAAACGTTCAGATGCAAGGAGAAGTACCACGACCTGTACAAGCAGGCGCAACGACGTGGATTCGATGGCGCCTCCGGCGACGAGATCTGGAAGTTGCTCGGGCCAGCGCGCGAGGCCTTCCGTGCATTACCCGTTCCTGCGGGGGTGGAAGATATCGTGGACTGGGAGCCGGAAACGGTATTGAAGGTGCAGCCGCGGCCCCAGGCGTCAGCCACGCCGCGCGTGCCTGCCCCCCTTGCGCAACTGGCCCAGCAGATCAGAAGCCAGGCTGAACGTCTCGAGGGTGCGGTCTGGCCTGTGCTGCAGCAGGCGCTGGAGCACCACGGCGCGAAGTTGCGCGCGGACATGGACGGTGGCGGCTGGCGCAGGTTTATCTTTAAGAAGAAGAAAAGCATTGAAGAGAAGCTTGCCCGGATACAGCGCGAGCAGGGCCTGCAAACACCGCAGGAGGCCGCCAGGCGGGTACGCGATGGTCTGCGCTATGAGGTGATCCTCGGTGCAGAGAGATTTGCCATGGACGCCCGGAGGATCCTGACCAGTCTGCAAAGGGCCGGCATGACGGTCATGCGCGTGAACAACAGCTTTACCCGGGAGGGCACCGGCTATGCTGGCCTGAATGTGAACGTGCGCACCCGCGTTGAGGGCGAAGACGCCGACTGGGAAATCCAGTTCCACACCCGTGATAGCCTGAAGGCCAAGGAGAAGAGTCACCGGACCTACGAAAGGCTGCGCCAACTGTCGCCTGATGCGGTGCCGCGCGGGACGCTGGAGCAGGACCTGCGCGACGCGGCAGCCCGCGTGGCGCCCCGCAGGGCATCGAGATGATCCTGTCCTTCGATCTCTATGCGGAACCATCCATTGCCGACGAGAGGCCTGGCGGCCCGATGAACCAGCCGTATCGCGGCGCAGCCGCGGATCAAGCACGCAGCTCCGACCTGGACATCGGGCAACCCTACGGGCCGCACGGTGCCACGCGGAGCGCGCCTGCCGTGACACACCCGGCCCCGATCCTGGCCATGCTGTTCGCAGCAACTGGGGCCCCCGCCCCCTGCGCGCACCGGACGTGCTGAGCGGCCTGCACGACCCCCCCTGGCGGGTGCCTCGCCGGCTCAGGTGCCCGTTCCCCCATCCTTGGGCGAATTCAATTCGGGGCCCCTGCTCATCAGTCTTGAACAGTTTCTGGCGCAATCAAACGCTGAGATGGGGATCGCCAGCTCGTCGCAGAATAATTGCCTGCTAGACACAGCTCTTCAGCTCAGCCGCAACATAAGGCGAGAGCCTGCGATGGCAACGGAGCAGACGAGCGAACTCCAGGCGCAGGCGCAGTGGTTGCGGGCCGAGCTATTTCGTGGGGCCTGGCCGATAGGGATGGCGACATCGACATGTACGAGGCCGGGTGGGGGCTCGCGCGCAGCCTTGGCATACGCATCCAGGCCATTGCGGTCAATGCGAGCGGGCAGCTCACAGTGCATCCGGTTGTTGGTCAGCAAGGCCGGCTTGTGCATATCCTTCATACACCCGGCCACTTTCAGCCATTGTGGCCGCGCCGCTAGGTTGCGGCGGCCGAACAAGATTCTTCGGTCGAAATGCTCCCGTAATCCTTCCAGTTATGATGTTCGCGAATCCTATTCTCTGGCGGTAAAGAGATACTCAACTTTAGACACTCGAATGCCCTCCGCGACCGCGCGTAGCAGAGCGATCGTGGAGTGTAAGCGCTCAATTGACGACGTCTGGTATTGAAGGCTGAACGTTGGCAGACTTGCGTACGCAAAGACTTTGCGGACGCAAACATGATCCAAGAGGAGATTGACCTATTTCCGCTGCAGGCGGTGCGAGTCCGTCCCAATGGGAAGCGCGACTACGAGCCAGCGGCCAAGCGGCGTCTGATTGAGTTCTGTCTTCAATCGGGAGCATCGGTTTCGGGCACGGCCGCTCAAGGCCGGCACAACGCTAATCAGTTGGTAACCGTCCGACGGTCAGCGTTCTTGACGAGGAGGTTACTTTCAGGCGGTGTTCGAGCGGATCTGCTCAGCCATGGCCCATGGCAGCAGTTCGCTGACGCGATTGACGGGGTGGTCGGGGATGCGAGCAATGACGTGTCGCAGGTAGGCCTCGGGGTCGAGACCGTTCAGCTTGGCTGAGGCCACCAGCGAATAGATAGCGGCGCCGCGTTCGCCGCCACTGTCGGAGCCGAAGTGCATGGCCGGCGACAAATGGAATGAACGCCCCCACCTACCGGAGGTGAGCCGAGAAATGAGCGATTCCTCACATTCGGACGGCATCAATGTGGCCAGAATGAGGAAGATCACTGACTTCCTTCAGCGGAGGGTTCGAAATGATGCGCACAACGGTCGGGGTGGACATCGCGAAAAATGTCTTCGTGCGACCTGCAAGTCGCCTGAATTTCTGTTTCACAGGAGAACGTATGGCCTGACGAAACCGGTTGTTCCATCAACCGTTCCCTACCCAGACATGCGGAGCCGGTAACAGCTCGGTGTGAAGCTCTGGGGACAACGTAGCCGCCGGATAACCGGTACGCCCAGCCGCGAGGCGAAGCGGAATCTGCCAGCACGAAGGCGGAGAGGAGCAAGGGATGAGTGGGTACGACCAACATATGTGAACTTCTGATAAACGTCGTGATCTTTGACAAGCCAAACGTGCTGACAGGCTTGAACCAAAACGGTATGCGGTGAGGAGTGGTCTTCGAAGACTGGACCACCATGGACAACCAGCCGCCGGCGAAGAGGAAGGGTCCGCCCCGCTCGGAGATTCATGCGGAACAGGGTAAGCCCATCATGCTGCCGGTGACGGCAGGCGAACCGTAAGGAACGCTGTTGGCACGGTGGGTAAAGGAATGCGGAGAAAGCGAACGCCCGGCTGTAATGGCCGGGATACGGGCTGCAACATTGCCCGACACGAAAGTGGGCAGACTTCCGCAGGGTCATTCATGGCGAGAGAACTTTGACCAACCGTTATACGAGGGAAAGCAGATGACGGCGTACGATGCGAAAGTGTCGGGAGCTGGTGCGTCCTCGCACGCTGCACAGATGTGGGATCAGGCGAACTGGCCGCACATTGAGGCAGAGGTGAAACGGCTTCAGGTGCGTATCGCCAAGGTGGTCCGGGAAGGCCGATGGGGCAAGGTGAAAGCCTTGCAACGTCTGCTGACCCGCTCGCATAGCGGCAAGATGTTGGCCGTGAAGCGTGTGACGGAAAATCGCGGTAAGAGGACGCCGGGGGTGGATGGCAGGATATGGCCGTCCCCGGCGGCCAGATGGAACGGAATGGTGTCGCTACGTCATCGCGGCTATCGGGCGATGCCGCTGCGGCGGGTTTACATTCCCAAGAGTAACGGCAAGAAGCGTCCGTTAGGAATTCCTTGTATGCGGTGCCGGGCGATGCAGGCTTTATGGAAGCTCGCTCTGGAACCCGTCGCGGAGACTCTGGCGGATGCCAATTCCTACGGCTTTCGGTCCGGACGCTCGACCGCCGATGCCATCGAGCAGTGCTTCAACGTTCTGGCTAAGCGTGCCTCGCCAGAATGGGTTCTGGAGGGTGACATTCGAGGCTGTTTCGACAACTTCAGTCATTCCTGGTTCCTGGAGAACGTACCGATGGATAAGGGGGTTCTGCGAAAGTGGCTTCAGGCCGGATATATCGATGAGGGAACTCTGTTCGAGTCGCGGGCGGGTACACCCCAAGGGGGAGTTATCTCGCCCGTCATCGCGAATATGGCGCTGGATGGGCTTGAAGCGGCAGTCCATGCAAGTGTGGGAACATCCAAACTTGCTCGCAGCAAGGCTCAGCTCAACGTCGTCCGTTATGCCGATGACTTTGTGGTGACTGGCGTGTCGAGAGATGTGCTGGAATCCCGGGTGCTTCCCGCGGTCAGGCAGTTTATGGCCGCCCGAGGTCTGGAACTCTCGGAAGAGAAGACCAGGATCACCAACATAGCGGAGGGTTTCGATTTCCTTGGCCAAAACGTGCGCAAGTACGGCGGCAAACTGCTGATCAAGCCAGCGAAGAAAAGTATCAAATCGCTGCTCGACAAGGTCAGGGAAGTCATCAAGGGCAACGCGAGTGTCACCCAAGAGGCGTTGATCCGTAGGCTGAACCCGATCATTCGGGGTTGGACTATGTATCATCGCCACGTCGTGGCAAAAGCGACCTTCTCAACGATCGACTCGCACATCTGGCACCTGCTCTGGAAGTGGGCAAGACGTAGGCACCCCACGAAAGGAGCCCGGTGGGTCAGGAAACGTTACTTCCGGTGTGACGGACATCGGTCCTGGGATTTTGCAACGAAGGGTTCGACCGAGGATGACACCTGCGGCCTGCAACTCTTCCGCGCAGCGACGGCCGCCATCCAGCGCCACGTCAAAATCCGGGGACTGGCTAATCCGTTTGATCCGGCATGGGACATCTACCTTGCCCGCCGTCGAACCGCGAAACGTTCCGCCGGGCTGTCCGGTGCCACCCAGTGGCGCTGAAGGAATGGCTTGAGCCGGATGCGGGGCGACCTGCACGTCCGGTTCTGAGGGGGCGGCGGCGCAGTAATGCGTCGCTGCTACCCGACCAGGTTCACTGGGTGGATGCTGACACAGGCGAAATCGTGAACAAGCAACTGAAGCGCGCCGTGTTCCTCGAACATTTTGCGAATCGCGAACCCTGTTTGATTGGTATGGAGGCCTGTGGCGGTGCCCAACACTGGGCGCGGCGATTGATCGAGATGGGCCATGAGATCAAGCTGATGCCGGCCAAGTTCGTCAAGGCATTCGTGATCGGCAACAAGAATGACCCGGCGGATGCGCGCGCGATCTGGATGGCCACACAGATGCCAAGCAAGGCCGTCGCAGTCAAGACCGAATCGCAGCAGGCCGTACTGGCGCTGCATCGGTTGCGGCAACAGAAAATTAAGATGCGAACGATGCAGATGAACAGTCTGCGAGGGTTACTGTCCGAATACGGTGAGGTGATGGCCAAAAGCCGCGGCGCACTGGATAAGGCGATCCCAGGAGTGCTGGCAAGGCTTGCGGAGCGACTGCCAGCAATGCTGATCGAATCTTTACGCGATCTGTGGAATGACCTTGACCGCCTCGACAAGCAAATCGCAGAGATCGAACGGCGCTTGCAGACGTGGATGAAGGAAGACAAGGCGTGCAAGGCGATCGCCGCGATCCCGGGCGTTGGCTTGCTGACAGCGACGGCCACAGTCGCGAGCATGGGTGACGCAAAGGCGTTCAAGTCTGGGCGCGAGTTTGCCGCCTGGCTCGGTCTCGTACCCAAGCAGACTGGCACCGGGGGAAAGGTCCAGCTACTCGGAATTAGCCGGCGCGGCGATACGTATGTGCGCACGCTTTTGATCCACGGCGCGCGTAGCGTTCTGTTCCATGCGAAGCATGTAGGAGCGTGGGCAGAACAAATGCAAAAACGACGACCGGCGAACGTGGTAACCGTAGCACTTGCCAACAAGATGGCTCGAACTATCTGGGCTATTCTCGCGCATGACAGACCATACAAGCAGGATCACGTGAGCGCCCAACCGTACTGACTCGAAAATAGAAAGTAGTACTGGGGAGGGAAACCGCGAAGATTACAGGGTGACGTCGAAAGGTTGCGTTGGCAATCGAGTGTGATGACAAGACAGATCGGACCGGGATTCGCTAAACCTGAAAGATAGTTTGAGCGTTCAGCTCGCGCGACAAATGAGGAGCGAGTCGCATTGACTCATCAGAATTGCAACTCGCGCTGACTTGTTGCCTCACGTAGTTTGCTACCCGTCGGATTGTCCGGCGGGAGCGGCTCGAGGTGACGAGGCAAATCAGCATGACGACACGCAAGGAGTTGGTGGCAGCATTGCATTTGCGGTATGGCAGCGCGACGTTCGGTGAGCGGGTCAGGATTCTCGATGAGTTCGTGGCTCTGACCGGTTATCACCGCAAACACGCCATCCGGCTGTTGCGGAAAGAGTCCGGCGCGGACAAGGCGACGCGCGAGCGCAGCCGGCTGTATGACGAGGCGGTTCGCCAGGCGCTGACGGTGTTGTGGGAAGCGGCCGACCGGGTCTGTGGCAAGCGACTGAAGGCGTTGGTCCCGAAACTGGTTGATGCCATGGAGCGGCACGGCCATCTCGACCTGGATCCGGTCGTCAAGGCCAAACTCCTTCAGGTCAGCGCAGCGACTATCGATCGCCTGCTGGCCAACGCCCGTGCGCACATCGATGGGCAGCGCAAACGACGCACGGGGGTGGGCTCGGCCATCCGGCGCAGCGTGCCGGTGCGTACCTTCGCCGAGTGGCGCGATCCACCACCGGGCTTCTTCGAGATCGACATGGTCGAACACTGCGGCGGCTCGAAGACTGACGGTGAGTTCGTCCACACCCTCACGTTGACCGACATCGCCAGCGGCTGGACCGAATGTGTGGCAATGCGAGTGCGTAACCAGATGCTGGTGATTGAAGGATTTGAGAAAGCGGCGGCTGATCTGCCATTCGCGATGCTTGGAGTGGACTCGGACAACGACAGTGCGTTCATGAACCAGAGCGTCTTCGACTACTGCAAGGGACGCGGCCTTGTTCAGACGCGTTCGCGAGCCTACAAGAAGAACGATCAGGCCTGGGTGGAGCAGAAGAACGGCGCCGTCGTGCGGCGGCTGGTCGGGTATGGCCGGCTGAGCGGTGTCGATGCCAGGAACGCGCTGGCGCAACTGTACGCGTCATCGCGGTTGTACATTAACTTCTTTCAGCCTTCATTCAAGCTGAAGTCCAAGACGCGTGACGGAGCACGCGTACACAAGGTCTATTTAGCGCCGGCGACGCCGTGCGATCGGCTTCTGGCACACGAGAGCGTCGAACCCGCGATCAAGGAAAAACTGAAGAGCCAGTTCAAAAGCCTTGATCCGGTCCGGCTGCTACAGGAGATGCGAACGGCTCAGCAGATATTGAGCGAGTTCGCTACCCACGGCGTGCGCGCTGAAGCAGCGCCGGCTGGCGAATCAGACGTCGCCGCCTTCCTCGCCGGCCTTTCTTCGGCATGGAAGGAAGGTGAGGCACGTCCAACCCACCGGAAGCAACTCAAGGCAAAGCACTGGTGGAGAAGTCGGGTGGATCCGTTCGCCGACGCGTGGCCGCTAATCGAAGGATGGCTCATCGCAGAGCCCTCTGTGCCGGCCAACGTACTGATGGGTCGGTTGGCCGCGATGTTTCCAGAGGCGTACGCAAGTCAGGCACAACTACGAACGCTGCAGCGGCGGGTCAAGGCGTGGCGAGCAGAGCGTGTAAGCGAGATGATTCTGGGTGGTCTGCAAAAGTCCGCTGATGCGCCAGCCGAAGTGTGAATTGCAGGAAAGTTAAAAGTCGCCGGGGGCCGGGCGCTCCGCGCCCGGAAAACGACGAAAGAAGAGAATAAAGAAAGTGAAAGGACAACCATCCATCGGGTAACATTCCTTCGTGAGGCAACACGCCGCTCAGAATAGTTTATATGAACGCCCCCGATGCGCCAGGTTTTCTTGTGTTCTGATTCGACAGGATAGGTTGCAGCTTTATATGCGGCCTTTCTGCAGCATACGCTGCGGGCCCCGATGAAATCCGCTGACTCGCTCCTAATTTGTCGCGCGAGCTGAACGCTCTAACTATTCTTCAGGTTTAGCGAATCCCGGTCCGACCTGTCTTGTCATCACACTCGATTGCCAACGCAACCTTTCGACGTCACCCTGTAATCTTCGCGGATACCCGCGGCACTATTTTCTATCTTTGAGTCAAGTCGGTCGTGTGCTCACGTGATCCTGCTTGTATGGCCTGTCATGCGCGAGGACGGCCCAGATAGTTCGAGCCATCTTGTTGGCAAGTGCTACGGTGACCACGTTCGCAGGTCGTCGTTTCTGCATTTGCTCCGCCCACGTTCCGGCATGCTTCGCGTGGAAGAGCACGCTGCGCGCGCCATGGATCAGGAGCGTGCGCACATACGTGTCGCCGCGCCGGCTAATTCCCAGTAGCTGGACCTTCCCGCCGGTACCAGTCTGCTTGGGTACGAGACCGAGCCAGGCGGCAAACTCGCGCCCGGACTTGAACGCCTTCGCGTGACCCATGCTCGCAACAGTGGCCGTCGCTGTTAGCAAGTGTTCCGTTGCGGGCTGAATGAGAGTTGGCGTCGCGAGATATTTGGCATGAGACAGGGGCGGATGTCTCGCGCTTTTTGCACAAGAGATTCACTGCCGTAGAGCGCGAGACATGTTGGATCGCCTGGAAGCCGGTATCGGTGCGGCCCAAGCGAAGCGGCCCCGGTGGAAGCCGGGGCCGATGTTCAGAATGGATCGTCAGGCAGATCGCCGCCGTCGGGCTCTTGGAGATCGGGCGGCGGGCGGTAGCGACGGGCCTGTTCGCCATAGACGGTGTTGAACCACAGCCATAGGTCGTCGAGGATAAGCTGGATGACGAAGGCGGTTTCGTCGGAGAGTTTCGGATCGGCAGCGCCGGTGCTGCGAGTGAACATGTACATGATGGATTCGCGGATTGAGGCGTGCGGGGTTCTCATCGCATTTCCCCGATGGCCTGCTGCAGCAGTTCGTCAGGCAGATGGTTCAGCCCCTTGGGCACGGCCAGCTGCATGGCGGTGCGCAGGATGCGTCCGGCGTTGCGGGGCAAGCCACGCGAGGCTTGGCGCAACAGCTCGAGCCCGGTCTCTGAGAGCAGCGTGTGGTTGCAGCCGGCGGTCTTGAGTGCGTGCGAGATGAGCTGGGCGAAGCGGGCATGCTCGGTGACGGGTTGAAGTTGCGCGCGGGTCTGGATGCGGCTGTAAAGTGCGGCGTAGACGTTGCGTTCAAGCATTGAGGCCAGCTCCGGGTGGCCAACGAGCCAGACGGTGATGAGATGACGGGCGTCGAAGGCGAAGTTCAGGAATGAGGGGAAGTCGCGGAAAAACTCGGGAGGCAGGTTCTGCGCCTCATCGATTATCCATAGGGGCAGAACCTGTTTGCCATTAGCAAGTTCGGTGATGCGCGCCTTGATGTCGCGCCAGAGATCGGCGCGGCGATGGCTGGGTTCGAGCCCGAGCGAGCGGGCCAGTGACCGGTACAGGTCAACGCGGCCGAACTCGGTCTCGGCCAGGTAGATGGTCTGGTAGCGATGCGGGTTGAGGTTGCGCGTGAGATGGCGTAGTACGGCGGTCTTGCCTACGCCGGGCTCACCGGTCAAGAGGCCGATGCCAGGGCTGTCGAGCAGCCACTGGAAGCGTTCGGACAGACTGGCGAGCGCGCCGTCGTCCCACAGTTCGATACAGTCGGTGTCCAGCGGGGCGCAGCGCAGGCCGAAGTGTTGACGGTACATAGGTCAACCCTCCTGGCGGTAGTGATGTTGATGGGTGAGTTCGATGAGGTTGGGGCCGGGCACAGGGGCAGCGGTCGTGGGTTCAATTGGCGGCTTGCTGCGTCGTCGTCGGCTGTTGGCGACGGCATCGAGCGGGGTGGCGGCGCCCAGCGGTTGGCCGGCGCTGTTCTGGACGCGGAGCACGGTGCCGGCGTGGGGATCGACGACGAGCACGACCCGCTGGCCGCTGAGTTCGTAGGGGACCTCGAAGACGCGGCCATCGTACGAGACGGTGCCATCACGGCGCACATGGCGTTCGACGCGATGCAGGAACAGTTCATCGAGCTTCGGGGCAAGAGAGCCGAGTGCGCGGATGCGCGGCAGGTCCTGCTGGTAGCGCGCGAGCGGCGAGACATCCTTGCCCAGCGAGCTGTGGGGCTCGCGATGATAGACCTGCTCGACCCAGGCCCACAGCCGGGAGTTGAGGTCGGCCAGGTCGCGGATGTGGGTGGCATCGAGCTCCGCGAGGAACTGATCGCGCACGGTGCGGTGCCAGCGTTCGAGCTTGCCCTTACTCGTGGGCTGGTACGGCTGACAGTGCACCAGGCGAATGTCCAGGTCTGCGCAGATGGTCTGCAGGCTTGCGGCGCGATAGGCCGAACCGTTGTCGACGACGATCATGCGCGGGATACCCCGGCGCAGCAGTGCCTGCTTGAGAACGCCTTCGATCTCCAACGCCGTCTCGGACAGGCAGAATGCGCTGTGCGCAACCAGGCGCGAGGCATCATCGAACAGCGATACGAGATAGGTCTTGCGGCGTGCCCCGCCGAACGAGAACATTGGGCCATGCATGACATCGCCGTACCAGATGGAGCCGGCATACTCGGCCACGAAGCTGCGCTTCTCCTGGGGAACGACGGCGGGGCCGACGATGCGCGAGAGGCCGTGAACCTTGAGCAGGCGATGCACGGCGCAACGCGAGAGCGTTCCGCGCGCCACCACCCCGGCGGACTCGAGCAGCAGCCGGATCTGGCGTATGGAGCGTTGCGGGTTCTCGCGTTTGGCAGCCAGTACGGCGGCCTGCACGGCCTCGGGCAGCTTCGAGCGGCCGGTGTCGGCACGGGGCCGGCTGGCCAGGCCCGCGACACCCTCGCGCCGCCAGGCGTAGTACCAGGTCTGCAGGGTGCGCTCGCCGATGTGGCGGCGGCGCGAGCCGGGGATGGCGTACTCCTGAAGGGCGAGCTGACGCAGCAGCAGCTGCAGCTCGCCGCGCTCGAGCCGCTCACGGCTCACGATGGGACCGAGCACGGACAACCGGAACAGGGCCACGGGATCGATGTTGTTCATGAAGTCTACGTTGAAGTTGAACGAGACGTCATGAAACGACCAATATCGGGCCGGCGGCAGTGGGCAGACTGTGTGGGGTGCCCGTTACCGTGCCGGAAGGGGTGTCGCGCGCAGTGTTGCCATCATGCGATCACGGGACATCAAGGCCGTCCAGGTCGAGCCAGGCCATCGCTTGGCATAGCGGCATGAGGGCGAGGCAGGCGCACCAAAATGCGGCGGTATCGGCGGTGCGGCCCAGTTCTGGGAAGCGGCTTCGCAGGGCAAAGGCAAAGTTGTCACTGCGACGCAGGAGCCAGCCCCACCAGCGCCGGACGGTGCGGCGATCGACGCCGGCCACGGCGGCGGTGAAGCGCAGCGACATCCCGACGAAGATCAGGGCAAACACGAGCTGCTGCAGCGCCCAGCCGTACCAGCGCAGCGGACAGATGCACAGCGGCAAGCGAGAACAGGTACGCCGGCAAGCGGCACAACAATAGCGTGGCACGGGCACGGAATTGAGGGTACCGCCCTCACTGCGATCAGCCTTGCGTGCATAGAAGCCGTGTGCCCACAGGCAGGTGCGACCGCAATGTGGGCAGCGGCCGGGATGATAGGACTTAGGCGTGGTGACGATGGCGCGAAGATGCTGTTCGAGCGAGACAAAGGCATGTACGATCCGAAGCATAGGCCGGGCTGTTCTGTGTTCGTGGAGGGTGTGGTAACCGTCTCACGATAGCAGAGGAGTACCGGCCTATCTCATGCCCGCGGCGTCTCGCGATGTTCGCGGGGATGTTCGTGAAATCGTTCTCAACGTACGCGAGACAAACTCACCCTGTTGGACCTCAAATTGAGCGCGACGTAACAGCAAGCCAACGCCCGGAATCGCGGCAATTGCCTTGCATGCCTTGTCTTCTTTCATCCACGTTTGCAAATGCCGCTCAATCTCGGCGATTTGCTTGTCAAGGCGCTCAAGGTCATTCCATTGCTCGCGTAACGATTCGATCAGCATCGCTGGCAGACGCTCCGCGAGCCTTGCCAGCACCCCGGGGATCGCCTTGTCCAGTGCGGCGCGGCTCTTGGCCATCACCTCGCCGTATTCGGATAGCAACCCCCGCAGACTGTTCATCTGCATCGTTCGGAACTTGACCTTCTGTTGCCGCAAGCGATGCAGCGCCAGTACGGCCTGCTGCGCTTCGGTCTTCACTGCGACGGCCTTGCTCGGCATCTGTGTGGCCATCCAGATCGCACGCGCATCCGCCGGGTCATTCTTGTTGCCGATCACGAAAGCCTTGACGAACTTCGCCGGCATCAGCTTGACCTGATGGCCCATCTCGATCAATCGCCGTGCCCAGTGCTGGGCACCGCCACAGGCCTCCATACCAATCAAACAGGGTTCGCGATTCGCAAAATGTTCGAGGAACACGGCGCGCTTCAGTTGCTTGTTTATGATTTCACCTGTGTCAGCATCCACCCAGTGAAGCTGGTCGGGTAGCAGCGACGCATTACTGCGCCGCCGCCCCCTCAGAACCGGACGTGCAGGTCGCCCCGCATCCGGCTCAAGCCATTCCTTCAGCGCCACTGGGTGGCACCGGACAGCCCGGCGGAACGTTTCGCGGTTCGACGGCGGGCAAGGTAGATGTCCCATGCCGGATCAAACGGATTAGCCAGTCCCCGGATTTTGACGTGGCGCTGGATGGCGGCCGTCGCTGCGCGGAAGAGTTGCAGGCCGCAGGTGTCATCCTCGGTCGAACCCTTCGTTGCAAAATCCCAGGACCGATGTCCGTCACACCGGAAGTAACGTTTCCTGACCCACCGGGCTCCTTTCGTGGGGTGCCTACGTCTTGCCCACTTCCAGAGCAGGTGCCAGATGTGCGAGTCGATCGTTGAGAAGGTCGCTTTTGCCACGACGTGGCGATGATACATAGTCCAACCCCGAATGATCGGGTTCAGCCTACGGATCAACGCCTCTTGGGTGACACTCGCGTTGCCCTTGATGACTTCCCTGACCTTGTCGAGCAGCGATTTGATACTTTTCTTCGCTGGCTTGATCAGCAGTTTGCCGCCGTACTTGCGCACGTTTTGGCCAAGGAAATCGAAACCCTCCGCTATGTTGGTGATCCTGGTCTTCTCTTCCGAGAGTTCCAGACCTCGGGCGGCCATAAACTGCCTGACCGCGGGAAGCACCCGGGATTCCAGCACATCTCTCGACACGCCAGTCACCACAAAGTCATCGGCATAACGGACGACGTTGAGCTGAGCCTTGCTGCGAGCAAGTTTGGATGTTCCCACACTTGCATGGACTGCCGCTTCAAGCCCATCCAGCGCCATATTCGCGATGACGGGCGAGATAACTCCCCCTTGGGGTGTACCCGCCCGCGACTCGAACAGAGTTCCCTCATCGATATATCCGGCCTGAAGCCACTTTCGCAGAACCCCCTTATCCATCGGTACGTTCTCCAGGAACCAGGAATGACTGAAGTTGTCGAAACAGCCTCGAATGTCACCCTCCAGAACCCATTCTGGCGAGGCACGCTTAGCCAGAACGTTGAAGCACTGCTCGATGGCATCGGCGGTCGAGCGTCCGGACCGAAAGCCGTAGGAATTGGCATCCGCCAGAGTCTCCGCGACGGGTTCCAGAGCGAGCTTCCATAAAGCCTGCATCGCCCGGCACCGCATACAAGGAATTCCTAACGGACGCTTCTTGCCGTTACTCTTGGGAATGTAAACCCGCCGCAGCGGCATCGCCCGATAGCCGCGATGACGTAGCGACACCATTCCGTTCCATCTGGCCGCCGGGGACGGCCATATCCTGCCATCCACCCCGGCGTCCTCTTACCGCGATTTTCCGTCACACGCTTCACGGCCAACATCTTGCCGCTATGCGAGCGGGTCAGCAGACGTTGCAAGGCTTTCACCTTGCCCCATCGGCCTTCCCGGACCACCTTGGCGATACGCACCTGAAGCCGTTTCACCTCTGCCTCAATGTGCGGCCAGTTCGCCTGATCCCACATCTGTGCAGCGTGCGAGGACGCACCAGCTCCCGACACTTTCGCATCGTACGCCGTCATCTGCTTTCCCTCGTATAACGGTTGGTCAAAGTTCTCTCGCCATGAATGACCCTGCGGAAGTCTGCCCACTTTCGTGTCGGGCAATGTTGCAGCCCGTATCCCGGCCATTACAGCCGGGCGTTCGCTTTCTCCGCATTCCTTTACCCACCGTGCCAACAGCGTTCCTTACGGTTCGCCTGCCGTCACCGGCAGCATGATGGGCTTACCCTGTTCCGCATGAATCTCCGAGCGGGGCGGACCCTTCCTCTTCGCCGGCGGCTGGTTGTCCATGGTGGTCCAGTCTTCGAAGACCACTCCTCACCGCATACCGTTTTGGTTCAAGCCTGTCAGCACGTTTGGCTTGTCAAAGATCACGACGTTTATCAGAAGTTCACATATGTTGGTCGTACCCACTCATCCCTTGCTCCTCTCCGCCTTCGTGCTGGCAGATTCCGCTTCGCCTCGCGGCTGGGCGTACCGGTTATCCGGCGGCTACGTTGTCCCCAGAGCTTCACACCGAGCTGTTACCGGCTCCGCATGTCTGGGTAGGGAACGGTTGATGGAACAACCGGTTTCGTCAGGCCATACGTTCTCCTGTGAAACAGAAATTCAGGCGACTTGCAGGTCGCACGAAGACATTCTTCGCGATGTCCACCCCGACCGTCGTACGCTTCATTTCGAACCCTCCGGTGAAGAACTCAATGAACTTCCTCATTTTGGCCACTTTGATGGCGTCGGACTGTGAGGAACCGCTCATTTAGCGTCCCGCATCCTGGTAGGTGGGGCGTTCATTCCATTTGACGCCGGGCACCCTGACCTCGATGAAACGGCCAGATTCGACCCACGGCGCGTTCGCGGGCCTGAAGCCGGCTTCGGATAGAAGCGCACCACGGCGCCCATACGCCGCCTGGCAACGCCAAGGGACGGTTCGCCTGCCTGCACGGCCAGCCTTATCGAGGCGCTGTAGCGGTAGGTCGGACGTTGCCGCTTGTTCGCGGGGAACGTCAGCCAGTCGACGCCCTCGTCATCCAGATAACGACGGAATGCCACCAGGTCGTCCGCGATGCTGGCGAACGTCAGCATGTTGGGCGACGACTTCGACTCCATCATATCGATGAGCCAGAGGTTCGCCTCAGCCCACGGCGCGCCGTCAGCGAGCCGGACAACAGGATAGAGAGGGAAGGTGCCTGCAATCCACTTCGGGCGGGCCCCGTGTCGCCTGCCGGTGTCGGGGTCTGCGAGCGGGGCCGTGTGATAGATGGTGCCGCCCTCGGGGTGGTGATACTGACCGGCGTCGCGCCGGGTGTGTCGCGGTCAACGACCTCGGTCAGCGGCAGTTGCCGGATGGTCGTTCGTCTTGCGGTCATCGCCAAGATACTCCTGATGTGTTGAGAGGGCGTCCTCTGTAACACAGCCTGCGAGTATCAGAAATTCGTTACTGACTTGCGCATATACCGTTTACCTCGAGCGGGCTGTCCAGGCGATGAGCCCGCGCGGTGCGCCGCCGGATATGGCACTGCTGCCGTATCTGTCGCCACTGGGCTGGGAGCACATCAACCTGACGGGCGACTACGTGTGGCAGCAGGACCGGAAACTTCAGGCCGGGAGGTTCAGGCCGCTGCGACCACCGGTTTCTTAAACGGAGCCCCCTGTCAGCGCGGTTCCATGCTATATTGGGATCAATCATTTCCAATATGGATTGTAGATATGGCTGCGAATCAGCAGACTCCCCGTAGCCGCGGCCGGCCAAGAGAGTTTGATCTGGATCAGGCGCTGGACAGGGCCGTGCGCGTATTCAGCGAGCGAGGTTATCACGGGACCTCCATCGCTGACCTCACCCAGGCCACGCGGCTGGCGCAGGGCAGCCTCTACAAGGCATTCAAGGACAAACAGGCCATCTTCCTGGCCTCGTTCGACCACTATCGCGCACAACGCGTCGAGAAGATGCGGCAAGCCATTGGCCAGGGTGGCAGCGGCTTGCAGCGCCTGCGCAACGCACTGGGCTTCTATGTCGAATCTTCGCAGGGAGCTCAAGGCAGGCAGGGCTGCCTGGTCGTGGGTAGTGCGGCGGAGCTTTCGACCTTTGAACCGGACATGGCCCGGTACATTGCCTCGGCGCTCGAGCTCAATGAGGCCCTGCTGGCCGATCTGATCCGGCAGGGTCAGGAAGACGGTTCGATTCCGCTTCATGTTGATCGTGAGGCCAGTGCGCGCATGCTGATGTGCCTGGTCCAAGGCATGCGAGTGATCGGCAAGACCGGTCGCAGCCGTACGGCCATGCAGTCCGTGGTCGATACCGCGCTGAACGCACTGACCTGATTTTTTTCCAATTTTGGAAACAAACGTTTCCATTAAAAATGGAGTGTCTTTATGAACATCGCATTTCTCGGACTCGGCACGATGGGACTGCCGATGGCTGTCAACCTGCTCAAGGCGGGCTACCCGGTATCGGCGTGGAACCGCTCTCCGGCCCCCGCGGCGAAGCTGGCCGCGCTCGGTGCCACGGTGGCCGCGAGTCCACGAGAAGCATCCGCAGGCGCTGAGGTGCTGATCTCGATGCTCGCCGACGATGCCGCCACGCGCGCTGCCGTAATCGACACACAGGCGTTGGCGGCGCTCAAGCCCGGTGCGATTCACGTCAACATGGCCACGGTGTCAGTGGCCATGGCCGCCGAACTAGCTGAATTGCATCGCCAAATGGACATCGGCTACATCGCTGCGCCGGTGCTCGGCCGGGTCAATGTTGCCGAAGCCGGCAAGCTCAATATTCTTGCGGCGGGAGAACCCGAGGCACTGGCGCAGGTGAGACCGCTGTTTGATGTACTCGGGCAAAAGACCTGGAATTTGGGGGCCGCCCGGAGCAGGCGAATGCGGTCAAGCTGGCCGTGAACTTCATGATCGCCAGCGCTATCGGCACCATGGGCGAGGCGGCGGCGCTCGTGCAGGGCTACGGCGCAGAGAAGGCCGGATTCCTGGATTTGGTCACGTCGACGATCTTTGCCGCGCCGGTTTACCAGGGCTATGGGGCAGCCATCGCCCAGGAACGCTTCGAGCCGGCCGGCTTCAGGCTGGCGCTGGGCCTGAAGGATGTAAGGCTGGTGCTGGAAGCGGCAGAGCGGGCGAACGTGCCGTTGCCTTTGGCTAGCGCATTACGCGATACCCACATCGAGAGCCTGGCGTACGGTGAAGGCCATCTCGACTGGGCGGCGCTGTCGCGTACCAGTGCGCGCCGCGCCGGCCAGGCATGAGCACTGAGGGGTCGGCCACCCCGGCACGCCTGCCGCTGTTGGCGTTGGCCTGCGGCATGACCGCCGCCAACCTCTACTATGCACAGCCGCTGGCCGGGCCAATCTCAATGGCGATTGGCCTGCCGACCGGAGCCGCCGGTTTGATCGTCACCGGGTCTGACCAAGATAAGGCCGATTTCCTATCATAAGCCTTCCAGTTATATATATTCGAATCTATAGATCTGATTGTTATAAAAGACTGAGCCCTCTATCGAGCGACTCTTCCGCTACACTGGCCGGCCCATTGGAGATCTCAGTCCGGCATGGCCACCGTCGAACGTACCGCCTATCCGCGCTTTCCCAGGGTCTTTTCGACGGGGGAATTGCAGGCCTGCTATACGCCCGACATCGAAGAACTGGAGTGGGGGCGACGAAACGCGCGGGGGCAGTCCTCGCGGCTAGGCCTGCTGGTCCTGCTGAAGGTCTTTCAGCAGATGCGCCACTTCCCCAACCTCGACTCCATTCCTGTCGCTGTCATTGATCACGTCCGAGCCAGCGCAGACATCGGTGCGGAGGTCGAGTTTGGCTACGACAGGGCCCGGTCGGTCGCGTTGTTTCGCCACTACGCTGCGATTCGGGAGTTTCTCGGCATCCAGTCCTACTATGGCACCGATGCCAATGAAGTCGCCGTGCGTGCGGCACGGGAAGCGGCCGAGGCCATGGACCAGTCGGTGGACATCATCAATGCCACCATCGACAGCCTGATCCAGCAGCAGGTCGAACTGCCGGCGTTCTCGACGCTGGACGCGATTGCGGAACAAGTCCATGCGCGCACGCAAACAGCGCTATTCCGGCGCGTCGCGCGACGCCTGACGGACGACGACAAGGCCCAACTGGACCGCCTCCTCAAGCGGGAATTCAGTCAGCGCCAGACCGCGTACAACACCATCAAGCGCTACGCGTTGCGGCCGTCGCGCAAGCACATCTCCTTGCTGATCGAACATCTCACCTGGCTCGAAGGCTTTGGGGACTACGGTCGTGCGCTGGAAGGCGTGCCAGCCACAAAGCTGCGCTCCCTGTCATCGCAATCGATGAGCCTGGATGCGGCCAATCTGAAGGAGATGCTGCCCGAGCGTCGCTATACACTGATCGTAGCGCTGCTGCATCAAATGCGTGTGCGTGCCCGCGACGATCTGGCCGAGATGTTCATCCGCCGGGTGGGTGCTATCCACAAGCGGGCCAAGGAAGAGCTCGCGCTCATCCAGGCGCGGCAGCGTGAACAGATGGAAAGCCTCGTGGACCTGCTCGACGGGGTTGTCAACATCGTTGACGATCACGGGGACGACGCTGCGCTGGGCGCACAGGTACGCAAGTATCTGGCGCCGACAGGCAGTCTCGAGCCCTTGCGCGAGAGCTGCGCCGAGGTGCGGGCCTACAGCGGCAAGAACTACCTTCCGTTGCTGTGGGGGGTTCCAAGCGGGAACCGCCGAAAATTCCGCCATTCCGCATTGTGGAATTTTGGTGATATGGTGCTTGGCGTGACGACGACCCTTCAAAAGGCTGCCGCATCTACCTGACGCGCAGTGGCACGACGCTGGAACCCCGGGAAATTCTGCTACTCCAGTTCCAGGCTCGCGATGAGTGTGTCCAGGTCGATCATTTTGCCGTTACTTTGGAAAGTGTAGTGCCCGTTGAGCAGGATGTGCCGCCAGGCCGCTGGCGATATCTGCTTGATGAGCGCCAGTGCCGTGGTGTTGCCGGTTACCTCATACTTCGTCAGCAGCTTCGACAGGATGGCCGAGTTGTAGTAGATGACCGCGTTGGCGATCAGCCGCGCGCACTGATTGGTGATCTCGATTTCGACGTCGGTGTGGCCGATCAATTCCTTCTTGCCGCCGACCTGGGCAATGGTCGAGCGTAGCTGGTGGTAGGACTCGATGCGGTTCTGCGAGCGATGCACGTTGCGTTCCAGTTGCGGATCACGCAGGTAGCGCAGCGTGTAGATGCTGCGGATGAGCTTGTCGAACTCGAAGATCGCACGCCGCGTCGGGTTCGTCGTGGTATAGGTGCACAGCTTGCGGATCAGCGTGCCCTGCGACATCTCCTTCAGCCCGAGCGTGGCCACTATCTGGTCGATGTTCGGCTTCTCGCTGGTGATGAGATCGCAGTCGATTTTCCCAACCGGACGAATCAGGAAATTCTCGTACTGAACCGGATCGTCGGCGCAGTACAGTTCCTTCAGCTGCGCATTGAGGTCGGTGAAGCGCGGCTCGAAGTGCAGGCCGAACCAGTACAGAATGGCGAAGTTGGCTTTGTTGACGCTGTGCATGTCGCCTGTGATCGCGGTCGGCACGATGTTTGACGTGTTGCGATACCAAATGTCGAATACGTGATGGGCTTCGTAGTCGTGTGCGCCGATGAGGTAGCCGTTGAGCGGGATGTGGTTGCACAGTAGCGTGTAGGCGACCACGCCTTTGCCGCGAGCGAAGTACTTGCGCGAATAGCGTGCTTTTACCGTCGGTCGCTCGACGCCGAATTTTTGGCCGTCGACAGCACCATACAGCGTGTCGAGGTCGAACGAGTAGTACGGGAAGATCGGCAGCGTTGCGATGGCGTTGCTGATGCGGTCGTTGGCCGACAGCAGCGTCGCCTGGCGCAGGTACTGCTGGTAGGTGCTTTCCAGCACGTGATACGGAATGTCACTGGTGCGAGCCATGACATGGTTGCCGTGGTTCATCGCCTGGGCGATGATGACCGCCATCAGGCTGTCAGCGTCGGCCACCTTCTTGGCGTAGCGCGGCTGCATGGGCGTCAGCGCTGACAGGAATTGGCACTGGCCGTTGACGAAGCGGAACACATCAGCCACGTCGCAGAACGGCAGTTGCTCGTAGAATGTCTTCTCGCGTGCCTTCAGGTTCTCGCCCTTGGGCTTGCGCCAGGTGAGCTTCTTCGTGTCCTTGTTGTATTCCAGATGCGTCAGCTTGCCCTGTTTCAGTTCGTTGTTGAATGCCAGCCACTGCGCGCGCAGTTCGACCCTCAGTGCATCGAGCTGGGCATCTATCGATTGCCGCAGGAAAGGGATGTCCATTTGCGCGAGCGCATCAGCCTTTTCCTCCCTCGAAACCAGTTCGTCGGAGAAATGACGGTGTTTCAGGCTGTCGTCGAGGTAGAGTTCACCCGCTTGGAAGCGCTTTCTGACCTGGCGGTACAGCCAGAACTCGTAGCGATCGGCGTGCAGGCCCGTCGGCTTCCCGTTGGCGTCGAAGGTCAGCAGGTACGGTCGCAGGCGTTTCGGCAGCGTGGCCGCTGGACATTCGTCGAGCGGTCGTTGCGACAGCCTCTGTTGCTTGGCGAACGCGCTCCTGGCCCAGGACAATGCAGCGAGCCACGGGCTTTCCGGATTAGTGCCGGCGAAGTCGAGCGCGACATACAGCGGCCGGAGATGACGGCGGATACATGTTGTCCACAGGCGCCCATTTCAACGCGTATGTCTTCGCAACACCTTCTGACTCCATCTGAAACTCTACTGGAGCAGTATGGTGCGCATCCAGCCGTACCCTAGCAGCATTCGAACATGTATCGAGCTGGGCCGGGTCGATAGAATGCCGCTCCCCCAGGTTTTCAAAGACAAGGTAGAGTTTTTCCTGCACGGCTTGTTCTTCTTGTTGACGAGATTCCGGTAATCTATCGCGTAACCATGGCACCGTAAATATGCCTAGGGTGGGGTAACAGAAGGATGCGGCTCAGTTAGCTCGCAGAGTTCTATGAAGACTCAAGCATAATGCATACGCAGCGGCTGGTGTCGCGGAGGCTCGTGAACGGTAGGCGAGAGGTTTGACCTGGCAAAGGCTGGTCTGGCGAAAGGCAATAGTTAATGCCTCCCGCCACGTATCGGCCTTTTTGGGTTCAACCTCATCAAAAGCCAGGCCGCTTCGGTTCCGGCGCATCGAGAATCAGGTCGTCGACAGGCTGGCAGAGAATCTGCAGCAGGTTGAGCGCGTCCTGGCCCAATCCGCTATTCAGGACGACAGGCTGCGCAAGCTGCTGACCATCACCGGCATCAACACCACTGTGGCGATCGGGTTGATCTCGGCCATCGGCGATATCGCTCGCTTTCGCTCGCCGGAGAAACTGGTCAGCTACTTTGGCCTCAATCCTTCGGTCTACCAGTCCGGCCCGCAACCAGCAAAGCACGGACACATCAGCAAGCGCGGACGTTCCTATGCGCGTGCCATGCTGGTCGAGGCTGCCTGGGCCGCAGCCCAAACGGCCGGCCCCGTGCGAGCCTTCTTCCTACGTGTCCGCGATCGTCGCGGTCAGCAGATCGCGGCTGTTGCCACGGCACGCAAGCTGGCGATCATCGTCTGGCACGTCCTCACGCGTAACGAATCCTTCGCCTGGGATCGCCCAGCGCTGACTGCGCGAAAGACCCGTGAGCTGGAACTGCAGGCAGGCATGCCTCCTGCGCGTCGCGGTAGCCGCAAGGGGTCTGCCGCCGCCTACAATCTGAAGTCCGTCCGGGATCTGGAGCGTGCAGCCGGCGAGCAAGCCGAGCAGGCCTACCAAGAGGGTCGGCACTATGGGCTGCTTGCCAACCCAGTTCGCCGCGCGAACCTGGCCAGGGCGCGTGAGCTCTTGGATGCCACGCCCCCAGTCACCGCTCCCCCTGGCGACACCGATCTCGCGATGCCCACGCCCTTCGTCTGCCTGCATTGTGGCGCACCGATGCTCATCATTGAGGTCATCCCGCGCAGTGCCTGCATCCGCGGACCGCCACCGCAGCGAGCCCTCGCATGACCCCACATGTCCTACGTATCCAACTCAACCGTCGGCTCTCTGGAGACCGGAGCCGCAAGCGGACACTCGTGCGCGCTGTCCCAGACCGCCTCATGCACGCTCGCGGCGTCCTAACAGTCCAGAGTTGCCGCCATCTCCCGTCACGCCTAGGTCCGCTCTACGCCACACGTCGTCCGACATTCCCAGGCTCTGCTGATCGAGCAAACGCTTGAATCGCCATAGCCCAACACGCCGCATCGGTCCACTCCGCGGTTTCCTCCCTCGAGGATTGTTCGACGCCTGCCCACACGCGCCCTGCCTCTCACAGTCCTGCAGGCGAGGACAGGCATCCAACAATCCTTAACAGCTACTGCCGTTGCACTCCGCGCTTTGCGGGCAGAGTGGGGCGGGGCGATAAGGTCCGATAGCGAACCCCTACCGAACGGCCGCCTCCGGTTCTATACGCTTCTCTCATTGAGCGCCTGTCGGCACTTGGTTTAGTTGGTCAGAATTCGTTAAATGAATAATTAGGCGCTTTGTGAATGCCCGCCAGGCAAGGACTCCTCCTTTATGCTAGCATTGCAGTCAGTGCAAGCATGGAGACTCGATCATGGCGACGCTGACTATTCGAAACATTGACGACGAATTGAAGGCACGGCTTCGCATCGAGGCCGCGCAGAACGGCCGCTCCATGGAGGAGGAGGTGCGCGACATACTTCGACGCACGCTTGGCAAACGGTCAGGCCCGGGCGGCCTGGGGAGCCGGCTGCACCAGAGATTTGCCGCGCTGTCTGACCCGGGGCTGGATCTGCCCTTACGCGTGGAGCAGCCGCGGTCGGCGGAATTGCCTGAATGATCGTCCTCGACACCAATGTCCTATCAGAGCTTATGCGAGCTCAGGCCGAGCCGGCCGTGGTTGATTGGCTGGATCGGCAGGAACAAGACTCACTGGCTGTAACCGCCGTGACCGTTGCCGAACTCTTGTATGGCATTGCGCGCTTGCCGGAAGGGCGCCGCAAGACTGGCCTGCGGGATGCCGCGCTGCAGATGCTTGATGAGGAATTCGCGGGCCGGGTGCTTGCGTTCGACGAAGATGCCGCCGTCCATTACGCCGCGCTCGTCTCCCAACGCGAACGCACGGGTCGTCCGATTAGCATGGCGGACGCGCAGATTGCAGCCATATGCCGACACCACGCCGCCGCACTGGCTACACGTAACACCAAGGACTTCGACGGTGTCGACATCATCCTTGCCAACCCTTGGTTGGATTGAGATGGTGATCAGCGGATCCGGAATGCGGACAGGACGCTGGACTTTCTGTATCGTCTGGGTTGATTGGCAATAGTGTCGCCAGAGTCGTCGCCCCGCAAATCGTTCCATCTTCCGCGCCAGCAAATGCCCAGCGTGCTTGACGGTATAAGCGACGGTAAGGCCGCAAGTCGATCGCAGCCAATCCCTTTAACCACGCGGGTTTAGGTGGCCTGTTGATGATGGAGTGGGGGACACGACGTCGGTTCAGTCAGCAAGTCGAGGCGGCAAAGCGCCTACGGCAGCGAATTCAGTGGATTGGGGGCGTACCGCCGTGCCGTCTAGTCAATTAGTTGCGCTATAGATGAAACAATGCAAGCAATGATTTGCCTCCGCAAGGCAGGGACAGGCCCACACGGTATGGGTCTTGCGCTGAAACGTTGGGGCCGGTTGCGATGACACGCAAACGCGTCGCAGCGCGTGTGACACCGGCGGCGCCACCGGAAGCCGTCAACGCCGAGGCGATCGTTGGGGACATCCGGCGCCTAATCATCGAAGCGCGCGCCGGCCTAGCGGTGTCTGTCAACGCCGCGTTGACTGTGCTCTACTGGCGCGTCGGCCAGCGCATTCGCTCGGAGGTGTTGGGCGGCGAGCGTGCGGAGTACGGTGAGCAAATCGTTGTTTCCCTGTCGCGGCAGTTGGAGGCGGAGCATGGTCGTGGCTTCAGTGCCAAGAATTTGCGGCACATGCTGCGCTTCGCCGAAATTTTCCCGGATGGGGACATTGTCTACGCACTGAGTAGACAATTGAGTTGGACCCACCTCCGCAGCCTGATTTACATCGAGGCCCCCCTCAAACGCGAGTTTTACCTTGAGATGTGTCGCAACGAAGGCTGGAGTACGCGCACGTTGCAGGACCGCTTGGATTCCATGCTGTTCGAGCGCACCGCGTTGTCCCGCAAGTCGGATGACCTCGTAACACAAGAACTCGCGGCCCTGCGCGAGCGGGGTGAAATGAGCGCCGGCCTGGTGCTCAAGGATCCCTATGTCCTTGACTTCCTTGGTCTGCAAGATCGCTATCTAGAGCGCGATCTCGAAGACGCCATACTGCGCGAGTTGGAGCACTTCCTTCTGGAGCTAGGCGCTGGCTTCACCTTTGTTGCTCGCCAGAAGCGGCTTCAGATCGATAACGATGATTTCTACATCGATCTGCTCTTCTACAATCGCCGACTCAAACGTCTCGTCGCGATCGAGTTGAAGCTAGGCGAGTTCAAGGCTGCGGACAAGGGGCAAATGGAACTCTACCTCCGCTGGCTTGCCAAGCACGAGCAGGAGCCAGGGGAAGCGCCCCCACTCGGCATCATCCTATGCACGGGCAAGAAACGCGAGCACATCGAGTTGTTGGAGTTAGATCAGACGGGCATTCACGTCGCTGAATACTTGACAGAACTTCCGCCCCGGCAACTTCTGGAGCAGAAGCTCCATGAGGCAATTGCGCTGTCGAAGGCGCGGTTGGAGAGTCGCGTAGACGCTGCAGGCAGCAAGCTGGAGGGCAATGCGTCATGAGCGAAAGGCATATGACAAGCGGGTGCTCTCAAGGCTGTGCTGGCAGGCAGGTCCACCTGACCGAGACGAGGAAGGGACCATGAGTAGAGGCACCCAGACGATAACACTCACGCGGGCCCTGCAGGGGACCGCGGAGGAATTCGAGGCGCTTCGCCTTGCCACGGCGCTGACTCTAGAGGTGCGAAGCAGGGCCGAGACTGCGCAGCCGGAGGGCGGCTTGGCCGAAGTGGTGGCCATTCAGCGGTTGATTTCGCTGAGCCAGCTGGGACCGTCGATTCGGGTCATCTGGGCGAGTGACGTATCGGAGCACGTCGTGGCCGCACCTGCGCTCTATCCCATCCAGGCCGTCCTGCTTCTGCTCGATGGGGTGGAACATGTCATCGAAGACGCAGACGGCGCAAGACGCAATGCGATGTTCGGGCCCGCTCGGCGGAAGATCTACAGCTATCTGCCTTCCACCGACTTCTTCGCCGATAGGCAGGCGCTGCTGTGTGCTGACACGCGCGGACAGGGGAGGCCCCCGTCCCTCTATTCGTCCGAGACCGGGAAATTGCTGTCGCGTGCGGACTTCGACTCGCTGATTAGCCAGCTGCTGTCGGCACAGACCGCCGTCAATGTCTCGTCAACACGGGCTTTTATCTTCCGGCAAACCGTCTCGACCATCGTGGCGGAGCTCTTCGAGAATACGGAACTACACGGTAGAGCAGCGATGGACGGCACCCCGATCAAGAGGAGCGGCATCCGCGGCATTATCTTTCATCGCATTCAGTCACACGCGCCGGCGCAGACGCGCCCGGCAGCAAGCATCGGACCGGCTGCTGACATGCTTGAGATATCGGTATTCGACGCCGGCCTCGGCTTCTATGGTTCGTACTCCGGTCGGCCGCTTCAGGAAGAGGTTCCGCTGGAAGACGAGTGGGAGGTGGTCCATCAATGCATGTTGCGGCATTTCGAGGATGACGTCTCAGGCGTTGGTCCCTCGCATCGGGGCATGGGCCTGTATGAAGTGCTCCGGGGCCTGAAGGACCTGGGTGGCATGATCGAGGTGCGCACCGGACGGGTCTATGGCTATCGCTCGTTCATGCGGGGCGATCCCAAATTGCTGCTCGAGGCCCAGGCATCTCAGTCGCGTCCCGGCATGCCAAAGCCACGCCTGCTGGACAAGACACGCCAGTTTGTCACTGTACCCACCGTGCACGAGCAGCTGGTTGGCGCTGCGATTCGTGTACTGATTCCGCTGAACTGAGAAATGCGCGCTCAACACTATTCGACTTCCGTGCATGACGGCGGCGGCTACCTGGGCGAAGCATCCTTGCTGGTCTACGACGAGCCCGCACTGAATGGCACCATGCTAAGCGAGGATGTGCGCGATCTGTTCGATGCCTGTCCTAGTACCTCGCGCATCTACATCCTGGCGCCGTTTCAGACCAAGGACACCCTTTTCCGGTGTTTGAACGAGAGTGGGGTGCAGGCCCGCATTCGTCGCTATTTTGATGATGTGGGCGGGCGCATCTATCTCCTCTGGCTTCGGTCCACGGGCGGCACCGTCGACGCTGTGGCAACGCCGTTCTTCGTGAAGGACGGCAACCTCGAAGAACAGCCCGAGGAGGTGCTGCATGCACCTCTGCGCAACGGCTTCCTGTTCGATCTGTTTCACGCGCATGCGGGCCGAGTCGATGCGCCGATCGGCGTCCATTTCAGCAAGGCCTCGGGAAAGCACGCGCGCAAGTTTCTGCGGACCAGCGACGTGGTGCTGTCGTCAGAATCTGCCGCAGCCCTGGCCTTCTTTTCACTGGCAGGCTCGAAAACGGGCACGCCCGGACGGATCTTCGTCGATACCGCGCCGCTCATGTCGGTCGCCTTTTCGATGCAGCGCGTTGGCATGGTCAATGAACTCTGGGAAGTGCAGGCGCCGGTCCGCTCGTTCAGTTCCTATGGGGGCATCGAGCGGTTGCCTGCCGCTGCGGCCAGCGACATGGTGTTGATCTCCGCCTCGACCTCGGGCGGCCTGTTCGGCCGCCTTATCGAGTGCGGCTTTCGGGCCGCCAACATCCGGACGATGTTCTTTCTCGGTAGTCAGGCCGATGCGAAGCGGGCCGGCACACTCGTCTGCGATCTCACCTTCGTGCCGGGCCAGTCTTTTGGCTACGAGCCGATCGAGAATTTCCCGGCGAGCGACTGCAAGCTTTGCAAGGAGGGCTATTTCCTGGCCGAACTGGAGGGCGACCAGTTTTTGCTCCAGAAGCGGGATATCAAGTTCTTGCACGCGACGTCGCAAAGCCAGGTCACAGAGGCGCGCGCAGTTCGATCTGCTGAGCAAACGCAAGCTGTTCTGCGCCCACATGTTCTCCGGCCAGCACCGGCGGGTAGAAGTGGGGGTGCGCTCCGGGGACGAACTGCTTGCCGTGCCCTCGGTGAGGGAAGCCACACTGCGCCTGATCAAGCGCTACACGCCGGCCCCACTCAGCTATGTCGTCTTGCAGGGCGTCTCGGAGGAGGGCTTCCGCAGTCTGGCGACGGAGGCGGGCATGGCGTCCATTGTGAGAGACGCCACGCTCCTCACGCCTCAAACACTCGCCAAGGCGTCTGCCGTGGCGGGCGGAGGCGCCTTGGTGCTGTTCGGCCAACTCGACGACTATGGGTTGGCCAGGGACATCAATGCGCTTCTACGCACGGTGGTGCCGCGGGGCTGCGTGACCTATGTGGCAGGTCTGGTCGTGGCGGAGACCGCCAAGGAGCTATCGGCGCTGCGCACGTTCCTGACCTATGGCGAACTCGGCAAGGACACCTTCACCTTTGCGCCGGCGGCCACCCTGATGCTTCCCATGGCCCAGCGCGCGCGGACGCCCTGGGATCTTGAGCTGGAACTGTTGCAGCGGCTGCGTGACGATGCGGAGGATGTGCCGTTTGATGCCACGTTGCAGGCTCGACTGGAGGTATTGGAGGCAATCCACCCAAGATAAGGACATCAGCAAGCCTTATAGGCGGCATGTCGATGAGGTTTCTGGCGAGGCGGACGTGGTTTAGCGCGATCCGGTCGCACGCGATGGGTACGTGTTGCGATCAAGGCCAAGGTCTCATTCAGCGCAGCCTTGGCCCAGCGCAGTCCCAGTAGCGCCGCTGGCAGGACAGGTTTGAGAGCGGTGATGGCGTAGGTTCGGATGATCCGATAGTTCGAGTCAATCTCATGTTCCTGCACGGCGCTGAAGCAGCATAGAGCGTGCAGGTTATCACTGAGGATTTTGGCGCCGAAGTCCTGCCTGGCAGCCAACTGCGAGAGGCCGGACAGATGTTCGAGTCCCATGCGGTGCTTGAGGCGTTTGTACGCCTCCTCGAGGCGCCAGCGTTGATGGTAAAGGTCGCGGAAGGTGGCCGCTGGATAGCGGTGCATGTCGAGCAGATTGGTGATGAGCACGCGCACCTTGCCGGCTGGCGAGATCTGCCGGATCAGCCGAACGGTCTGCGGGGTAGCCGCACACTCGTAGTCGCGCGCGTCAATGCGGGCTGGAGCGGGGAGCGTGACGATGGCCTCGTCACGGCCAGAGCGCACGAAGCGCCGTACGGCAGCAAAGCCGCTGCCGTCGGCACGCATGCAGAAAGGGATGTTTCGTTGGTTGAGTACGGCCACCAGCCAGCGGGCGGGGTAGCCGCGGTCGAGCAAGAGCAAGTCGTCGGATTGCAGGCGGTCCAGATGCTCGAACAGGATCTGGCGTTCGTTCTCGTACACGCTGTGTAATGAGGCGGCGAGCATGATCTCGGCCCCAGGCAGGTACAGGCCGAAGGCAAGTTGATCGCGGCTGGCGGCTCGAGGCAGATGGCTGTGGCGAATGGCGAAACGCAGGTGTGAAGCGTCCGCGGCGACCAGCCGAAAGCCATGCCAGCGTGGCAAATGGTTGGAGACGTGCTGAAGTAGCCAGTCATTGAGGTGAGCAAAGACATCGCCGCCGAGCTTGCTGCGAGCCTGGGCGAAGGCTTGTTCACTGACGCAACGGCGCAAGGTGTTTTGGCGGGCGAGCGTGGCGAAGAATTGATCGAGCTCGGCTTGCATGCCCATACGCAAGTTGCCGAGCATGAAGGAGATCAGTGTCGGCAGGGTGAGCTTGCGCTGCCGGGTGAAGGCGGCCGGATGCTCTGGATGACGGGCAAGATCGTGAAAGACCTTGGTGTGCAGATATTGGGCAAGTGCAGCGAACAAATCGGACAGGGGCATGAGAGCCAAGCGAAGATCGAGAAGCGATCCTCTATTGGCCGCCGCCCTGCTTGCGCTAAACATCCAGCGCAAGCAGGGCGGCGGCCCCTCGAACCTCGTCACCTGTCAAGCGTTCTCGGCGCCAATTGCGATTTTATTTGGCGGCTTATCTTGGGTGGATTGGTATTGGAGGACGCTGCGCTACGCCACGATGAACTGTTCTTGTCGGGGCTGCATTGCGCATTGCACATCAATCATGATTTCGTCTATCTCAAAGTGGACGGTGATGCCGACGCCATCTCCCAAGGCGATATATTCGCGGTGGTGTCCAACCTGTTGGCCTGCGTCCGCGCCGGGAATAAAGGGCTCGCCGTGCCGGCTGCGCAGGAGCCCGTGCACTTCCAGCGTTCGATCTACGGGCTGGTACTGCTCAACCCGCTGAATTTCGAGAACTACAACGATGCGATTTTGCGCGCAGCACTGCTGCGTGGCGCGCGGGACACGGAACTTCACTACGTCGGCAACGAACAGGCCAGCGCGAGGATGTTCAGCGTCATCCGGGCTTCGGTGCTCGGATGGCCCAGGGGCGAAGGGGATGCATTGCCGGAGTTTCTGATGGCGATGGCCACGCGAAGGCTTCGTCTGTCGCTGGTGCACGCTGAAGAACTCGTCCGGATGGTCGCCGATGCTGACCTTCCGCCCTATCTGAAACTGATCGCGGACAAGATCTGCGTGGATTGAGCCACGGTGGGCTGCGCGTGAAATCTGGCGGTCTCCTCGGGGTCATCGTACTTTCCGTGAAAAAATGGCGGTAGCAGACTGCAGACCCGCCTGTAGTAAGGCTTCTCAGAGCAATGAATCACTTGCCGCCAGCGTATTTGTAAGCTCTTGATAGATAAGCCCTTTCCGGTGCATACCGCTAGAAAATGCACGGAAAGTACGATGACCCCACGCCAGGCAGCAAGACGAGAGATTTGAGTGAGTCTCCTCCGTGTCCATGGCAAGATCGACCCTGAAGTGGTTGTGAAGGCTAGAGACCACAGATTGCTCAGGCAATCATATCGCGATGGCAAGGCAGGTTAGACCGTGGTCAGCAAAGCGAGAGAGTGCCCTAACTCCAGAGAATGCGCCAAAGCAGAGGGAACCAGCCTTGCCGAACTCTGCCGTCGGCCTGCCTAGAACAGGATTTCGGTAATCCGATTTTCCCCGCCTGGCGACGTGGTAAAACGCAGATGGCCACGATTCGCCATTTCCTTCACCAAGGGCATGAAGTTCCTGTACGCCGTCCGAGACACATCGAAGCTCGGGTCCAGTTCCTTCATCTTGTTATTTGCGGTCGAGACATTGACCGGCAACTTGTTGCTATCGATGTTGCGCAGGGCTTTGACAAAGAGGTTCTCGATCGCGTCGTTGAACGTCTTGATCTGGGCCTGCCCGAAATCTTCCAGAAAAAGCAGGGTGTCGAACGCCTTGGCCAAGATGGCGCGGTCCTTGTCCTTGCGGCGGCAGACCAGCCAAACTTCTTTACCGAATTTTCGTAGCCGATCGCCGATTACTGTGAAATCCGAGTCGCTGGTTAGGAAGCAGTAGCGATCGATCTTCGGGTTCCCAAGGTACAGGGTTTCAAACGCATCAAGGCTGATGAACAAGTCAGCGCGATTCTTCTCTGCCCCAATCTTTGGCGTGTCGATCAGCGTGAAGTTGTGGTCGATCAGTTGCTCTTTCAGCGTCTTCTTACTGCTGCTTTGATTGCCGTAGGCCGCTTTGATCACGAAGATGCAGTTGTGGTCATCGTCCGCGCGAAGTAGTGCGCTCATCAGGTCATCGAGAGCGAAATCGATGGAGGCGACGTTCTCCATGTCGACGTAGACCGCAGTGTTGTATATCTGCTTTTTCATGATCAATGAATTATGTGGTGAGGCGGCGATAGTGTTGCGATACCGAATTGCTGTCATGGGCCGTATGACAATTCATTCTAGCTGCGCATATCGGGCTCTATTCTTAGCCGTCGTTGCGCCTATATTTCGTAATCTTGACTCTCACTTATCCACCAGACCGCATTACCGAATCAGCCGAAAAAGTGGAGGTAGCGCACGTACACTCCATGGGCATCTACCGGGGACATGTACTTTCGTATTCCAGGGTCTGAGCTGCACAGGAACACCGGGCTAGGAGGAGCGGTCGGCACAGCAGGGACAAGCCAGGGTGCAAGGCTAGACGCCCCCCTCCCGTCGGGTAACAAACGCTGTCTCGCGCCGCATCCCAAGTACCTCGCGAACACACTCCTTTTGTGCCTTGAAGACGTTCTTGCAACTGACGGCAAGGCAGACATCGAGGTGACTGGGGTACTTGGGAATCCCCCTCTAAATACTGCCACATCCAGTTCGTGCAGAGCGGCCAGGGGAACAGGATGTGGCTGTTGGATGCTCCAGCTCAAGGTCATTGTCTCCACAGAAACCCAGGCCTCCAAGTGGTTGCCGCCAGGGTCGATCAAGCTAAAGTGTGAAAACCTTTTCCTGTCGGCGGAAGCCGGGTTAAGTGCGACAACGATCGTGTTCGCCGACGCTCCTTTGGTAGTTGGAGGCACGTGTCGGACTACCGCGCCGGGTACCTTCGAGTAGCTTCTCAGAATCCGCCCCAACACCCGCAACTCGAACAGCTTGTCCACCGAAAGCTTTGCTTTCAGCTTCAATGGCGTCGCGGTGGACTTGGCGGCAAGGTCGAAGAGCTTCTCGACCTGCTGAACGAGAGAGGGCGCCGCTGGAGCCTTCTTAGTCATCTAGTTGATCCTCCTCGGGCATGAATTCCTTGAAGAAGTCGTAGAGCTTCCTGTGACGTGTGGGAATTTCGCCCCTCAACTGGGATCTCAAATTGAAAGGCCTCTCCCGCCCGATTATCTGCGCATCGGTAACCGGCTGTTCCAGCAGCTGCGTCAGCTCCATAAAGACCTCGTCAGCCGTCTTCTTCGTGGGAGGGAAGGCAATGGCAAAAAGAATGGCAAGCGCTTCTTGAAACTGAGCTTTAGCTTTTATCTCTTCAAACAGCGCGGATCGCCCCCCCCGCTGGAGCTTCTTCTGCAAACCTAAGCGTTCGATCTGTTCTTCGTGCAAGCTCTTGGAAGTCCGCTTCACGGGGACCGCGATAGGTCAATGCGAGCTCATGTATCCGTCGCACAGCTACTTCGAACTCTTCCGCCATCGCCATTTAGCAACTCCCTCCTTTGGTGCCATTGGGATCTAACGATTTTACTCGCAACGAATCGGATTCTCCGGACTCAGCGTGAAGCTACGACATCAATCCCGTCAAAGGTGGGATTGGGGCGCCCGGAAGAGCCTGTCGATACAGAGTCCGGCTCCTGGAAACCAGGCTACTGATTTATGACGGACGTTCCTGGCCCGATTGCAGCTGTCGGCCAACCCGCACACTATACCGCCATCGGGCTTGGTCCCTTTCGGCCCTGCTTTGTTTCATCTCCGCTGATCGACGATGAGTCAACTAATTGGGGCCAATGCTTCGGAGACGAGCATCTAGCTCACACGCGTATAGGTCTTCCCAGCAATGACGCGTTGAACCTGGTCCGCGCTGCGCGCACCGATGCGGTCGGCAATCTCTTCGGCCGAGTGGGCTTCGACGAGCTCGCGAATGGCGCGGACTTGTTCGATCGACAGGCGATCGTCGCGACTGCATATCTGCGCGATGGCCCAGGCATCGTCCTTCCATTTCTCTGCAACCCAGGGCGCCGGAAGTCCTTTGCGAGGCTGCTCGCGCAGCCACTCGCTAAGAAGCGAATCCCCTTCGTCTGGCAACGGTATAACTCGCTTGGCGAGCATGCCGTTCTCGCGAAGATAGCGGAGCCCCGATTTGCCGCCGGGAATCATGTTTAACCGCCGCGCGTCGTTCCAATGCCCTTCGACGAGCCACTCTTCGGTCGCGTAGAGCTTCTCGATGTCGTCGGTGATGCCCATGACCTTGTGGTGGATGTAGGTGACTCGGCCTGCGGCCATCTCCTCGCGCAGCTTCCTATGGAAAAGCAACGGGCTGCCGGTTTCCATCGCACGGCGATGCTCGGCCCAACGTGTCTGCCAGCGCCGCGTGGTCACGCCGACGTAGAAGAAGCCGTCATCGGGATAGGAGGCTCCGCTTCCGAATATATGTTGATAGAGTACTGACGCTTTCCTCGGCCAAAGTTTGGGCGAGAGCAGATAGGGCGCAGGTGCTGAGAAAACGAGGCTCGGTTCCTTTACGCCGAAGATGTGCGGAGAAGTTTCCCCGCGTGCGGCGGCTCCGAGAAGCACGGGGTCTTGTACGATGTCCAGCCGGATTTCGGGGCGCAGCGCGAGTTCGCCTTCCTCTAGAGGCCGGCCTGAGAGAAACGTGTCCATTCCCACCATGCGATGGCCTACACGGATTACTTGTTGTGGCACGATAAAAATCGGCCTGTCTCCCAGCGCCACGAAGTGAACAACAGGGATCAACTGACCCGGCTTGACGCGGAGCACCCCGCCTTCTTGGCGGGCCACCGATAGCCAGCGGGCGCCATAGTCAGTGGAGCACCATTTGCGTAACAGCGCCTCCATCTCACGCAGGCGCTGGTGCATCACTTTCGGAGAGAGATGCTCCCACCACTCACGGTTGATGGAGATCATCTAAAATTCCGGTTCGTCAGGAAAAAGTGTGGGTTGACGAAGGCTCAGGAAGATTGCCAAGTGCATGATATAGCGCGATTTCCGTCGCCCTGAAGGTTCGGAATCCGTACGATTTTCTCATGGTGACTTTGGCCTTGTTGTTCAGGCCCTCGACGACGCCGCTGGAGAACTGCTTGCGGGCACGGAAGTAGTTGAGGATCAGCTCACGGTGGGCACGCACGGTGCGGGCGAACTTCTTCATCGGCTCGATGCGCGAGCGCATCACCTGCGTACACCACTGGTCGAGGAATTTTCCGGCCCAGTCCGGTGAGATGTAATCCCAGAGCTGCTGGAATTCCTCTTTGAGCAGCCAGGCGCGTACGGTGCGCAGGTTGTACTGCAACAAGTCACGCATGCGCAGTCGCTGTTTGTCGGTCAGGTTTTCCGGACGTTTGAGCAGGCACCAGCGGGACTTCTTGAGCACCGGCTCGTATCCGTCGCGGACCATGCGGCGGGACTCTTCAGCGCGAACCTCATCGATAGCCTTATTCATCTTCGCAACGATGTGGAAGCGGTCCAGGATGTTCAGCGCATTGGGGCAATGCAGCGCTATCATCTCAAGGTAGGGCTTCCACATATCCGAGCAGACGAACTCAACCTTCTCGCATACCTGTTCTCCGATCATGGCAAAGAACTTCGCGAAGCTTTCTTTCGTGCGCTCCTGCCCCACCCATAGTAGACGCGTGCAGCCAGCCTCGATCTGGTAGACCAGTGTGAGGTACTTGTGTCCACGACCATACTGGATCTCGTCGACACCAAAGGCACGGATCGTACCGAGTTCGCGATGGGCCAGGCCCCAGTCCACCACCCACTCCACTGCGTTGAAGACTTTCTCCCAACTGGTGCGGAAGCTTTGTGCCGTCTCCTTCCACGACAGCTTGCGTGCCCACTGCGCCAGGAAGATCATGTAAGCGCGGGTGAGCGTGTGCTTGCCATTGGCCCACGGCAGGGCTTCGACCTTCACGCCACAGTCACGACAGTCGACGCGCCGCATGGTATAGAGCAGGAATACTGCAAAACCCCAGACGGGAATAAACTCGAAGCGGCGCTCCGTGAGTGAGTCGTAACCCCGCGCAGGCTGGTTGCAGCATGAGCAGACCGGCTTCGAACCCTTGCGCGGCCGAACGTCGATCTCGATGGACTGGGTTGCCTCGCACAGCCGCGCACCTTCATAGACAAAGCCGGGAAAATGATGACAAGCGTTAAGCAGACGAGTCAGCAACATGGTTAGCAAGCTCAAAACCGGCAAGGGCAAAGCTGCCATTGTCACCGAACAGCAAACGCTCACCCAGTACATTCCAGACCTGCATAACTGGCCGGCTTCGTGGCGAGTCGATGACGAAGATATCTCGACTGGAGAGGAAATCGTAGCAATACTCACGCCTTTCCTTGAGCATCTCCCAACCTTGGGATACGCACGCAAGACATTGCTTCGGCACCGCGATCACATCTGGATGCTCGGTGGCGAATGATCCGACGACGCCATGAAGATCCCGATCTCCTTACCCTCCCTGTGGCAACCCTCCTGGACAAGCTCATCGAGGAAGACGGCGGCCCTCTCATCTGGCCAGTTATCTCCGAGTCCGCACAAAATTCCTTTGATGCAACCTGTCGCAAGCTCTATCAGTACCTGAATCGGGCTTCACTCGGCTAGCCGCACATCCGCTTTCACCCACAGATTCCGCCGACGAGCCAAAATTCCAATGCTTCGATCGTGTCGGCTCCAAATCATCGCTGCAATGTCCCCATGGCAGCCTGCGAAAGTTGCTGGGTGAGCAGCAGCGCCAGTCGCTTCCTGGGCCGCGAACAGGCGACATAGAACAGGTTTCGGTTGCGCTCGTATGCTGCTAGCCTGTTTGCCGGGATCTCCTGCGTGGAAGCCAGTTCGAGCATCTCGTTGAAGTTATACTGGTTCCATCCACGCCCGATTATCATGAGCACATTCTCGAATTCCGCGCCTTTCACGCCATGCTTCGTCTCGAAGGGTGAAAAGCCTTCGAGATAGCTCCTTAATGTCTGGATCTCTGAGTAGGGTACCGCGCGCAACTTATCGACCTCGCTCAATGCGGCGGGCATCTCTTCGCCGGCGTCCCGATCAAACTCGGCGAGGTCACGCTCGCGATCCTCGATCGCGTCGGGCAGTCGCGGCCGGCGCGCGCGCCGGAGATGATCGAGAACCTCGCCGACCGAGGCGTTCGTCCTTAGGACGAACAACTCATCCATCCTCCGCGCCCACGCCGTCTTGTCGGCCGGGCGCCGCATGGGAGGGACGCTCGATCCCAGCGCTTCGAACATCATCCCATATTTGCGATTGGCAAAGGCCTCGCAAGCGGGCTCCAGCACATCGACGAAATAGGAGATGTAGGGATGCTCCTTACGGGTGAAGGACTCGTTATAGCGAAACACAGTCGGCAGGCTCGCATAGCCCTGTTCGGCCGCGAGCACCCGATGGGTGAGCATCAGGACTTGGTGCTCGTCGGCTGGATGTTCCATCCGCTCTCCTCGAGCCGGGCACGCACGTTCACCAGCGCCGCATGGGCCACCTCGGGCGGTAGATCGCCGCCCCAATGCCCGCCGGTGAGCCGCTGACCCGGCCAGCCATTAGTGTGGAAGAGCCGCACCTCGCCGACCGAGTCCGGATCATCGACAAACTGGGGGAGCTCTGGACGCATGGCATTTAGCTTTTCGACCACTGTCTGGACGGACCGAAAATTAGCTTCTTTGCCGATCTCCTCGACCGCGGGGTGTTCCAGCTTGCCGCATCCATTCCCGTAGATCTTCTGCCAATGGTCACCGAAGAATCCGAAAAGCGGTGCACCCTCGGCGCCAAGGAAGTTCTCCTTAATAGCCTCTATCCAGTCTGCGTCGGTGTCCTGATATTCGTCGATCAGGATGATGGGGTAACTGTCTGCCAGCAGCCGGCGGAGCTTGAGATTGGCCATCAAGGAGATGGTGAGCGGAAGAATATCGTCATGATGGAGTGAGACCGACTTCTCACGTATTACGCGATATCCGAGGCTATACTCGATCTGCCGATCGCCGAGGCCACCGGCTTCCGCGATGCGGGCCTGCCAAGCGGGCATCGCCTGCACTAGCCCACGTAGTTGCCTCTGGAAAGCCCCGATGAGCGACCAACAGAAGCCATGATTCGTGTCGCAGCGGATGATCGGGTGGCGATCGGTGCGAGCCTCGATCTCCTCTCTGGCGACATTGGTGTAGGTGATGCACGCGATCTGCTGGTCGCGCCGCGGCATCTCTCGCTCGTGCCGCTTAATTAGAAATTCCAGCGCCTTGATGAGCGAGTAGGTCTTGCCCGCTCCCGCACCGGCCTCCAGTCGGAAGCTCCGGCCCTCGGTCAACGCCGCATAAATACGTTCGAGTGCCCTTTGGCTGGCCGTCTCGGCGGATGTTTCAGGCACCGGAAGGCTCCGCAGCTTCACCTTCATTGGCAACGGCGGCGATCGCTTCAACGAGGTTCGGGACTGCCGCTGGCACTTCCTCGGCTGCGAGCCAACGAATGCCGTCGCCAAGATATCTCGGCGCGACCCACTCGGTATCTTCGATCGAGTAGGTGAGAGCGAAATCCGACTTCTGGTAGATGGCGGCCTTTGCGCTAGCAGCATGCTCAAGGGCGTTCGCATTGGCGCCTTCGATTCCGAATTTGGCGGCGTTGGCTAGTGCAATGTTCCATTCTGTTTGGAACTTAAGCGGCGGTTGGCACGAATGACCTTCTGTAGGATGTCGCGAGCGCTCTTGGTCCAGATGAACGGCTTGGGGTTGGTGTTGTGGTGAGCGATGTACTCGTTGATGGCGTCGACCAGTTCCGGCACGCTGGTGAATACGCCGCGGCGAAGTCGCTCGGTTGTGATGTCACGAAAGAACCGCTCGACCATGTTCAGCCATGATGCGGAGGTGGGCGTGAAGTGCATGTTGAATCGCGGATGCTTGGCCAGCCAGTCCTGCACCGCAGGATGCTTGTGGGTGGCGTAGTTGTCTGCGATCAGATGCAGCGTTTTGTCCTTGGGCGTCTCGCGGTCGATCTTGCGCAGGAACTTCAGCCACTCGGTATGGCGGTGGCGCTGCTGGCACTGGGCGATGACCTGGCCATCGAGCACGTTGAGCGCGGCAAACAGCGTGGTCGTGCCGTTGCGCTTGTAGTCGTGCGTCATGATGGCCGCACGCCCCTTCTTCAACGGCAAGCCGGGCTGCGTGCGATCCAGCGCCTGCACCTGGCTCTTCTCATCGCAGCACAGCACCAGCGCGTGCTCGGGTGGCGACATGTAGAGGCCGACGATGTCTTCGAGCTTCTCGACGAACTTCGGATCGCGCGACACCTTGAAGCCGCGCACGATGTGCGGCTTCAACCCGTGGGCGTGCCAATGGCGCATGACGGTGCTGGCGCTCACGCCCAATTCGGCGGCCATCTTGCGCGTGCTCCAGTGCGTGGCCGCAACGGGCTTGGTTTGAGTGGTCAGCTCCACCAGCCGCGCCGTGTCCACCTTCACCGGCGGCGCACCGCGCGGCAAGTCGCGTTCGATACCGGCCAGCCCCGATTGCGCATACCGCTCACGCCAACGCGAGACCTGCACGCGTCCGACTCCCAACTGCTCGGCGATGTCCTTGTTCTGCATTCCGTTGGCGGCCAGCAGCACAATGCGCGCGCGCTGCGCCAGCCTCACGCTCGTGAGCTTCGACCGAACCAGCCTCGTCAAATTGGTTCGCTCCTCGTCGGTCAACATGATCTCGGGGGCAACTCGCACTCACTCTCTCCACGCTGTGTCGCAGTGTGGGCATTGGAGACGCCGAATTCATATAAGTTCAATCAAGAACAGAACGCTACACTAGCGGCGCGGCCACAATGGCTGAAAGTGGCCGGGTGTATGAAGGATATGCACAAGCCGGCCTTGCTGACCAACGACCGGATGCACTGTGAGCTGCCCGCTCGCATTGACCGCAATGGCCTGGATGCGTATGCCAAGGCTGCGCGCGAGCCCCCACCCGGCCTCGTACATGTCGATGTCGCCATCCCTATCGGCCAGGCCCCCACGAAATAGCTCGCCCCGCAACCACTGCGCCTGTGCCTGGAGTTCGCTCGTCTGCTCCGTTGCCATCGCAGGCTCTCGCCTTAGGTTGCGGCTGAGCTGAAGAGCTGTGTCTAGCAGGCAATTATTCTGCAGCCCGCTGGCCATCCCCATCTCAGCGTTTGATTGCGCCAGAAACTGTTCAAGACTGATGAGCAGGGCCCCGAATTGAATTCGCCCAAGGATGGGGGAACGGGCACCTGAGCCGGCGAGGCACCCGCCAGGGGGGGTCGTGCAGGCCGCTCAGCACGTCCGGTGCGCGCGGGGGGAGGGGGGCCCAGTTGCTGCGAACAGCATGGCCAGGATCGGGGGCCGGGTGTGTCACGGCAGGCGCGCTCCGCGTGGCACCGTGCGGCCCGTAGGGTTGCCCGGTGTCCAGCTCGGAGCTGCGTGCTTGATCCGCGGCTGCGCCGCGATACGGCTGGTTCATCGGGCCGCCAGGCCTCTCGTCGGCAATGGATGGTTCCGCATAGAGATCGAAGGACAGGATCATCTCGATGCCCTGCGGGGGCGCCACGCGGGCTGCCGCGTCGCGCAGGTCCTGCTCCAGCGTCCCGCGCGGCACCGCATCAGGCGACAGTTGGCGCAGCCTTTCGTAGGTCCGGTGACCCTTCTCCTTGGCCTTCAGGCTATCACGGGTGTGGAACTGGATTTCCCAGTCGGCGTCTTCGCCCTCAACGCGGGTGCGCACGTTCACATTCAGGCCAGCATAGCCGGTGCCCTCCCGGGTAAAGCTGTTGTTCACGCGCATGACCGTCATGCCGGCCCTTTGCAGACTGGTCAGGATCCTCCGGGCGTCCATGGCAAATCTCTCTGCACCGAGGATCACCTCATAGCGCAGACCATCGCGTACCCGCCTGGCGGCCTCCTGCGGTGTTTGCAGGCCCTGCTCGCGCTGTATCCGGGCAAGCTTCTCTTCAATGCTTTTCTTCTTCTTAAAGATAAACCTGCGCCAGCCGCCACCGTCCATGTCCGCGCGCAACTTCGCGCCGTGGTGCTCCAGCGCCTGCTGCAGCACAGGCCAGACCGCACCCTCGAGACGTTCAGCCTGGCTTCTGATCTGCTGGGCCAGTTGCGCAAGGGGGGCAGGCACGCGCGGCGTGGCTGACGCCTGGGGCCGCGGCTGCACCTTCAATACCGTTTCCGGCTCCCAGTCCACGATATCTTCCACCCCCGCAGGAACGGGTAATGCACGGAAGGCCTCGCGCGCTGGCCCGAGCAACTTCCAGATCTCGTCGCCGGAGGCGCCATCGAATCCACGTCGTTGCGCCTGCTTGTACAGGTCGTGGTACTTCTCCTTGCATCTGAACGTTTGCTCTGTATGAAACTGGATTTCCCATGCGATGCCGTTTGGCTCCTTCAGCGTGACGCTCACCGCCTGGAAAGGGCTGCGGCCCCGCAGGAAGTGATTCGTGCGCCGGATCAGAGTATGCGCCTTCGCGAGCTGCGCCATGATCTGGCGATAGTCCCCCATAAACGTATCCGCGGGCAGCACCACACTGTAGCGCAGCGCATCGTTGACCAGCGCGCTGGCCTGGGCCAGGGTCCGGGGCGGCACTCCACCAATCAGCCGGGCCAGCTTGTCCTGCAGCGAGCGCGGCGACTTCAGCCTGTTCTTCTGTTCGCCCGCCAGACCCGCCCGCGCGTGTCCGGGCTCACTGCACCCGTTCACGATGTCCTGCAGCCTCATCGTGATCCCCGGCTCGGCCAAACGGGCCCGTTCATTGAGCGCCAGCGCCTCTTGCTCAAGCGCCTCCCGGGAAACCTCCTGCGCCCGTTCGGCCGGCGTAGCCGGTACGCTGAGCAGCTCCGCCTGCTGCAGCGCCCGGACGGCGTCCTGCATGACACCCGCTGCCATCGTTGGCATCTGCCGCAGCGCAGCGTCTGCCCACTGTGGATCGAAGCGCCCGTGCCGTATTTCCGCCAACGTCGGCTTGCTGTACGGTACCCGACGCAGACGGTCGGGATACCGGCGTTCAGCCATTTCGCAACTCTCGATCACGCTTGTAAAGAGATCGGTGCCCGTGTCCGACTTCAGCGCGTCGGTGCCCACCTTTATGGCTATCGTAAACAGGTTGCGCATGGACAGCTCCGGCTCGCCCGGCACCAGCCCCGGCTGCCCCTCGGGGAACGCCGTACGCGACAGACGGCACACCGGGTAGTTGTCCAGCACCGCGTGCACACGCCCGGCCGTGTCGTCTGCCTGCTCATAGGCGCTCGCAAGTGCGGGGAACCCCTGCGCCAGCGCGGACGGAAGCTGCGGTGCCTGGACGCTGTCCCTGCCCAGCTGCATACACAGCTCATACAGCAGTTTCGCCGCCTCGCACGCTTGCGGCTCATGGGCTCGGTCAATCGCCTCATGCGCCTGCACCTGCAACTGCTGCAGCGCTGGTGCATCCTTGTCCCCCTGCAGCCGCCTGCGCAGTCCGTTGCGCAAATCACGCGCCACGCCGTCGTAGGTGCCGAACATCATGTTTCGCGCCATGGCCTCGCGCAGCTCATCGGGCTGCGCGAGAAAGCGCATGGCGAGCGTGGCGGCTTTACCCAGCAACGCGCCCCCCGCTGCTCGGCCATAATTTCGCGCGCCCGTCCCGCCTGGTAGCGGCCCCGTTCATCGATGGCCGGATGCGCAGTCTTGGGCGGCTTGAACGAGCGCTCCTCGCCCCGTCGCGCCTGGCGCGACTGCATGACGCGACCGATGTGGCCCACGAGAGCCGGATAGCCCGCATAGACGAACGCATCGTCCCCGTCCGTGTCCATGCTCCGCTTGCGCAGCTCCGCAATCGGGATTGCCCCAAGCCGCCCAGGCAGCAGCACGTCCTTGACCCGCAGGCTGCCCGTGCTGAACATCTGCTGCGGCAGCGTGTCGCGCTCGCGCCGGCTCTTCCAGCGCGACAGCGTCTTCAGGTCCTCCCGCGAACAGGCCAGGTGCAGCCCCTGGTGGTCCGGATCCGGTGACCAGTAGCCCGGCGGCGGGATGATCAGCATGCCCTTGCTGTGCAACATGTCGGCGCCCGTGCCCGAATCCTCATCGAATCCCGTATAGCTGTACTGGATGGCGAAGCACTGGTCCAGAAACTGGGCCGTCACGTCCTCCTGATCGGGCGTAACGACCTGCGCGGCCGCAATGGGCAACAGGTTCTCCTTATCGTACGGCGGTTTGCCCACCAGCACATCGCCCTGCAACTGCGCAAAGCCCGGCAGCGGAATCGTCGGCAGATACAGCCTGTCGTCAGCCGAGGGGACCGCGCGGATGCGCCGCCCCTGGTAGCCGCCGCTGACGGCCAGTTGGTACAGCGTCAGGCAGTCCACCGCCTGCGATGCGTGCCGGTCCACCCCGTTCAGCCTGCGCTGCATCACCTCGCGCGCTTCGTCAAGCGCCGCCTCATCCCGCGGGAAATGCATCAGGGCCTGCGGTGGCAGCGTGTTAAATCCCGGCTGCTGCCCATCCACCAGCTTTTGCTGTGCCTCGTCGCCCCGTGCCTCCCTGACTGCCTCCCATGCCTCGATATGTTCGCGCACCACCGGAATGCGCATCGCCACGTCCCATCTCAGAAACCCGCAGCCGTCATTTGGACAGAGCGCGATGCGCTCGTGGTGTGGCCCTTGAAGCCTGAAGGGGTGCTGCGGCCCGGCCACGTCCTCAAACCAGCCCAGCCGCAACGTGCCCTCCACCACATGGTCAGGTGGCACCATCTCCATGAGCGCGCGTTGCATGCGCGACCAGTCCTCGCGCTGCGGCGCCAGCTTCTGCGCCAGTTCCATGAAGGCGCTGCCTGGGGCACTGTCGGCATACCGCACTGCCGGCAGCACCGAAGCAGACGCGCTGCGGCCGGCGGCGATGTCCCGGGCTGACTTCCGCCGCCCCCGTGTCAGGCGGCTGCCGCCAAACATGTCGAAGCGCCAAGGCTCGTCTTTGTACTGGAACGTGCGCGCGAGCATGAAGGCGCTTAACTCCCCAGGCAGCCGCACCTCGACCAGCGGCTGACCGGTCAGGCGTGAATAAAACGAATACGCAGGCTCCGCCCCGTCGGACGACGCGGCGGGCTCCAGCTCCCGTCCCCGCAAGTCGACCGTGACATGCGTGGTGTCGCCCCCACTCGGTTCGGGTGGTACGACGTTTCCCACCGCTGTGCGCAGGCTCTCGTGGCGCGCTGCCAGATCGAACCGGCGAGGAGGGTAACGCGTCGTGAGGGCCTCCAGATGCGCCGCGCTGGCCAGCCGCAGATCCAGCGCGTCCAGGATCGCATCATCCGCCTCGATCTGCGCAATCAAGTTCCAGCTCATTTCCTGCAGATCCGTCTCGATGAGCGGGCGCGTCCTGTCCAGCGTCTGTCGCACCCACTGCTTCAGAGTCTCCTGGTGCGTCTTCACCGACTCACGCCCGCCGCTGATGTAGCGCGGCTTCCACTGGTGGGCCACCACGGTGTATGCCTTGAGCACCTGATACAGTGACAGGGCCGGACAGCGCGTACCGCATGCTTCGTCGCCCTCCTTCAGGTGCAGCCCGGCACGAGCGCCTGCCCCGCCCGGGGCTTGGCGCAGATACGCGTCGATCTTGTGTTCTACGACTGGCTTCAGCGCGTCGAACGTCTGCAGGGCGCGCACCCGGTGGCGCTGCAACTGCGGGCTGCGCGCCAGCGGCAGCAGCCCCATGCACAGGGTGCCTACACTTTCCAGCGGTTCTTCGCGCAGCCGTCCTTCGAGACACAGCGTCATGACACGCTCCAGCGCCGGCGTTGCGAGCAGCCGCAGCGCGTCGTGCATCCGCAGCTGGGCGAAAGCCTTGAGCAGCATACCCACGTGGCGGCCCTCGGCGCTGTCGAAGCGTTCCGGGTACAGCTCCAGGTGCACCGCTACCCCCATCAGTACATCGCGTGCGAGAACGGCGTTCCCGTCTTCGTCCCGGCCGAGCCGCGCCAGCGCGTTGGCAATCTGGCCGGTCTGGCCGAATTCGAACGTGCTCCACTCGAGCGGAGCCGAGCCCAGGCGTGCCGCCAGACACCACGCCGCTTCATGCAGGCCGCTTTCTTGCGGCCATCGGGACAGTGCGTGGAGGGTGCTGGCCACGGCCTGCGCGCCCATCGACTGGCGCAGCCGCGCATCGCCCTCAGCCTCCGAGGTCAGGCGATCGGCCAATACCAGCGCCGCGTCGCTGGCCTCGTCCGCGTCCGGCCACTTCGAAAACGCGTTCAGGGCGTTTGACACATGTTTCGCCTCCATCGACTGGCACAGCTGGGGTTCCGAGCTAACGCGCTCGGCCAGCCGCAGCGCGGCGTCTCGGGCCTTGTCTTCCTCCGGCCACTTCGAGAGCGCATTGAGCGCGTTGGCCACGGCCCGCGCCTCCATCGACTGGCACAGCTGGGGTTCCGAGCTAACGCGCTCGGCCAGCCGCAGCGCGGCGTCGCGGGCCTTGGCCTGGTCCGGCCACTTCGAGAGCGCGTTCAGGGCATTGGACACATGTTTCGCCTCCATCGACTGGCACAGCTGGGGTTCCGAGCTAACGCGCTCGGCCAGCCGCAGCGCGGCGTCGCGGGCCTTGGCCTGGTCCGGCCACTTCGAGAGCGCATTGAGCGCGTTGGCCACGGCCCACGCCTCCATCGACTGGCACAGCTTGGGTTCCGAGCTAACGCGCTCGGCCAGCCGCAGCGCCGCCTTACGAGCCTCTTCCTTGTCCGGCCACTTCGAAAGCGCATTGAGCGCGTTGGTCACCTCCCGCGCATCCATCGACTCGCGCAGCCGCGCATCGCCCTCAGCCTCCGAGGTCAGACGATCGGCAAGCGCCAGCGCCGCGGCGCTTGCCTCGTCCGCGTCCGGCCACTTCGAAAACGCGTTCAGGGCGTTGGCCACTGCCTGCGCGTCCATCGACTGGCACAGCTGGGGTTCCGAGCTAACGCGCTCGGCCAGCCGCAGCGCCGCCTTACGAGCCTCTTCCTTGTCCGGCCACTTCGAGAGCGCGTTCAGGGCATTGGACACATGTTTCGCCTCCATCGACTGGCACAGCTGGGGTTCCGAGCTAACGCGCTCGGCCAGCCGCAGCGCGGCGTCGCGGGCCTTGGCCTGGTCCGGCCACTTCGAAAGCGCATTGAGCGCGTTGGTCACCTCCCGCGCATCCATCGACTCGCGCAGCCGCGCATTGCCCTCAGCCTCCGAGGTCAGACGATCGGCAAGCGCCAGCGCCGCGGCGCTGGCCTCGTCCGCGTCCGGCCACTTCGAAAACGCGTTCAGGGCATTGGACACATGTTTCGCCTCCATCGACTGGCACAGCTGGGGTTCCGAGCTAACGCGCTCGGCCAGCCGCAGCGCGGTGTCGCGGGCCTTGGCCTGGTCCGGCCACTTCGAGAGCGCGTTCAGGGCGTTGGCCACTGCCTGCGCCTCCATCGACTGGCACAGCTTGGGTTCCGAGCTAACGCGCTCGGCCAGCCGCAGCGCGGCGTCGCGGGCCTTGGCCTGGTCCGGCCACTTCGAAAGCGCGTTCAGGGCATTGGACACATGTTTCGCCTCCATCGACTGGCACAGCTGGGGTTCCGAGCTAACGCGCTCGGCCAGCCGCAGCGCGGCCTTACGAGCCTCTTCCTTGTCCGGCCACTTCGAGAGCGCGTTCAGGGCGTTGGCCACTGCCTGCGCCTCCATCGACTGGCACAGCTGGGGTTCCGAGCTAACGCGCTCGGCCAGCCGCAGCGCGGCGTCGCGGGCCTTGGCCTGGTCCGGCCACTTCGAAAGCGCATTGAGCGCGGTGGCCACGGCCCGCGCCTCCATCGACTGGCACAGCTGGGGTTCCGAGCTAACGCGCCCGGCCAGCCGCAGCGCGGCGTCGCGGGCCTTGGCCTGGTCCGGCCACTTCGAAAGCGCATTGAGCGCGGTGGCCACCTCCCGCGCATCCATCGACTGGCGCAGCCGCGCATTGCCCTCAGCCTCCGAGGTCAGACGATCGGCAAGCGCCAGCGCCGCGGCGCTTGCCTCGTCTTCGCCCGGCCACTTCGAGAGCGCGTTCAGGGCATTGGCCACATGTTTCGCCTCCATCGACTGGCACAGCTGGGGTTCCGAGCTAACGCGCTCGGCCAGCCGCAGCGCCGCCTCACGAGCCTCTTCCTTGTCCGGCCACTTCGAAAGCGCATTGAGCGCGTTGGTCACCTCCCGCGCATCCATCGACTCGCGCAGCCGCGCATCGCCCTCAGCCTCCGAGGTCAGACGATCGGCAAGCGCCAGCGCCGCGGCGCTTGCCTCGTCCGCGTCCGGCCACTTCGAAAACGCGTTCAGGGCGTTGGCCACTGCCTGCGCGTCCATCGACTGGCACAGCTGGGGTTCCGAGCTAACGCGCTCGGCCAGCCGCAGCGCGGCGTCGCGGGCCTCGTCTTCGCCCGGCCACTTCGAGAGCGCATTGAGCGCGTTGGCCACGGCCCGCGCGTCCATCGACTGGCACAGCTGGGGTTCCGAGCTAACGCGCTCGGCCAGCCGCAGCGCGGCGTCGCGGGCCTTGGCCTGGTCCGGCCACTTCGAGAGCGCATTGAGCGCGTTGGCCACGGCCCGCGCGTCCATCGACTGGCACAGCTGGGGTTCCGAGCTAACGCGCCCGGCCAGCCGCAGCGCCGCCTCACGAGCCTTTTCCTTGTCCGGCCACTTCGAAAGTGCATTGAGCGCGTTGGTCACCTCCCGCGCCTCCATCGACTCGCGCAGCCGCGCATCGCCCTCAGCCTCCGAGGTCAGACGATCGGCAAGCGCCAGCGCCGCGTCGCGGGCCTCGTCCGCGTCCGGCCACTTCGAAAACGCGTTCAGGGCGTTGGACACATGTTTCGCCTCCATCGACTGGCACAGCTGGGGTTCCGAGCTAACGCGCTCGGCCAGCCGCAGCGCGGCGTCGCGGGCCTTGGCCTGGTCCGGCCACTTCGAGAGCGCATTGAGCGCGTTGGCCACGTTCTGCCCGTCCATCGACTGGCACAGCTGGGGTTCCGAGCTAACGCGCTCGGCCAGCCGCAGCGCCGCCTCACGAGCCTCTTCCTTGTCCGGCCACTTCGAAAGCGCATTGAGCGCGTTGGTCACCTCCCGCGCCTCCATCGACTCGCGCAGCCGCGCATCGCCCTCAGCCTCCGAGGTCAGACGATCGGCAAGCGCCAGCGCCGCGGCGCTGGCCTCGTCCGCGCCCGGCCACTTCGAAAGCGCGTTCAGGGCATTGGCCACGGCCAGCGCATCCATCGACTGGCGCAGCCGCGGGTCCGATGCGAGGCGACCGGCCAGCCGCAGCGCCGCGTCGCGGGCCTCGACCTCGCCCGGCCACTTCGATAACGCGTTCAGGGCGTTGGCCACTGCCTGCGCCTCCATCGACTGGCACAGCTGAGGTTCCGAGCTAACGCGCTCGGCCAGCCGCAGCGCGGCGTCGCGGGCCTTGGCCTGGTCCGGCCACTTCGAGAGCGCATTGAGCGCGTTGGCCACTGCCCACGCCTCCATCGACTGGCACAGCTGGGGTTCCGATGTGAGGCGCCGGGCCAGGCACCGTACCGCCTCGCTGACCCGATGCGACGCCGGCCACTTTGAGAATGCATTGAGCGCGTTGGCAACATGCTGCCCGTCCATCCGCTGGCGCAGCTTTGCGTCCGATGTCACGCGTTCGGCCAGCCGCAGCGCCGCCTGACGCGCATCGGCTTCGTCAGGCCACTTCGAGAGAGCGTTGAGCGTGATGGCCACCCCCAGCGCATTCATCGACTCGCGCAGCGGCGCGTCTGCCGCAACGCGCCTGGCCAGCTCCAGTGCGTTCTCCCCGACCCTGCCATCGTCCGACCACTTGCTCAGGGCATTGAGCAGATTTGACATATCCTGTGCGTTCAGCCCCGGGATCAGACCATGCGATCGAAGATGCCTGACAAGACCGGACACCGCATCGCAGCACGCCGGGCGCTCCGGCGCCTTGGACAGCGCATTGCACAGCATGGCGGCTTGCCGTCCGTTCAGCCTGTGCAGCGCGCCCGGCCTCAGCAGTTCGGTCGCGATGCTTCGCAGCGCTAGCCGGCAGATCTCGCTGTCGGCATGCTTGCTAAGCTTGTTGGCGAAATGCACGTAGCTTGCAGCCGGCGCGCCCCGGCACCAGTCGGTGTCCACAAGATAGTGCGCCGCCAGTTCAACCGCCTCGCGAACGTCGTTGGCCCGCGCAGGCGGTATGTTCCTGACCTTGTTCCTGACCTGCAGTTTCTGCAAATACAAGTCCAGGAAGTGCAGGTTGTCGCCGGCATAGTCTGGGCGCAGAAAGACCAGTGCCTGCCCGTAGCCGTTGCGCTGTGCCAGCACGTTCTCCCTTGCCATCCGGATGGCAAGTTCAGGGAAATCGGCATCCTTCGCGTTGCCGGAAAGCACTTGCTGCTGCGCATACCGTTGGTTCCTGAGCTGCCGGCCGAACTCGTGTTCAGGATACGTCAGGACTCTCCCCAGATTCCGGCTGCGGCGCTGTGGTTCGCTCGGCTCGATGCGCATCCTCGAGTGGTGCCTTTCATCCAGCGCTTCAATCGCATCGCGGGCCGGTCGCTTGCGCGATGGCGCCGCCGCGGCGATCTGATACCTCTCCATCCCGCTTGCAGCAAGGGTTGACCGCAGCTGCTGGTCCGGCAGGTTGCGCGTGCTGGGCGGCCACGACGACTGGGCCCTGCGGGGTGCATCGTCCGCTGCTCGGTCTGACACAGGCCTCCCGCTACTCGGCAAAGCGCGCAACGGATGTCCGGCAGGATCCTCGTCCCCCTGTGGCCGTGAAGCGAATGCCCTTTGCCGTTGAGGTCCGGAATAAGGCTGCATCCTGCGCTGCTGGCGACGCGCTGCCAGGTCTTCCCGCCGCGGCAACGTGTCAAGGACCGTGTCTGTCCTCCGGGACGCAGGTTCGGGCCGCGAAGTCGGGGACTGTCCGGGTGCAGCCTCGTCAATCTTCTGATCGCCACCAGCGTCCGGACTCGCCGGGCTGCCAATTCTCATAGCTATGCCCCTTCTCCAGTAGTTACCTGGCAGGCTGTTAAAATAGCTCCGGCCGTTGTCATCGGATCGGGCGGGTAGACCGTTGAAACAAGAGGCCTATGTCGGGATAGTGGAATCAGGACGAGTAAGCCCCAGCTCAACAGCCATTACGGGGGGCAATCCGGACTCTTGAGGAAACAAGACGGGCGCATCTCATGCTGGCGGTGTCGATCAAGAGCGGAGATGGACAAGCACAGCTGGGATATCGCATTGGAGTGTTTGGCATCTTGCCAGCGTCATACTGAGGGCATCGCGACGACGCTGCAAGATGCCATCGGTGGACGTCGTTTTGGCACGCAGGCAAGAAGGTGTCCTGATTCTCGATAACCTGAGAGTGAATCACAGCAAGCCGTCACCTCGCGTGCACCGGCTCGCACCGAACTGCAACTTCAAGGCTTTGTCGTGGGTCTGCACAGTGTTCAGAGACAGCCGAGCGTATTCGATGTTACTTTCAGCATCATTCGGTGAAAAATTCGACCGCTTTACCAGTGCCTCGACGGCGCTGTACAGGCACTTCTTTTGTCGTGTTATGTTGCAACAACTCAGCAAGGCGTGCGCTTGCTCTGCCGTGCCCGGGGTCTGGCAGGGTCGCCAGTATAGGGGTCTTCCTCCAAATGAAAGTTGTTCCCAACGCCGATCGTTCGCACCACCGCCGGCTGGTCAGCGTCGGCAAACATGGCAAACTCCTTCGCCATCTCTCGATCAGATGACAAGTAGTGGTGTTCGCCCGAAGCAGTCACACCAGAGCTACTGAAATTCATCAGGAAATTTGCACTTCCGCCATCTGTGGCTCCACTCCCTTTACGCTCGTTCACGAAGCCATTTCTGCGAAGAGATGACACGTGTTCGCGCTTGGTTCCATGCCAAAGAACGCTCTCCTGATAGACCCGTTTGGCAAATGGCACCAGACCATTCAAGGTCTCATTTGAATATGGTGATCGCGAAGATCCAGGCTTAGCTCTTTTCGCCTCAACGTCCGACTCATACCCATCGGAACCATAGTCGCTTGAAGCTCGCGCTCCACCACGCTTAGAAATGCAGCCGCCCATGACAATTGAATACCGGTAGTGAATTTCCTCGACTGTACGGACCTACAGCGTCAACGTCGCTCGATCACCGCGAAAAAATGTGCGCTGACGCGAAGCGGATCAATGCCGTTTCATGCGGGAATGCGACGGTTCGGATGCACAACGGTGCTGAAACGGCACGTCGATCCTACGGTTCAATGTGTAAAAGCCGCGCCGCATCCCGAGCTAGTTGTGATGTGATGGACGACTCCCGCTACGCAGCGAGAGGTTTGTGCCAGAGTGGAGAGGTCGTGATATCCACGGCATAGGAGTTCATCATGAAGATAGCGACTGTTGGACTGGATCTGGCCAAGAATGTGCTGCAGGTCCACGCAGTGGATTTGCAAGGCCACATCGTTGTACACAAACAGCTGAGACGCACGGATGTACTTCGGTATTTCGCAACGCTCGAACCGTGTGTAATTGGCATGGAAGCATGCGGCTCTTCGGCGAGGTTCAAAGGCGCGTTACACATGAGGAGGCACCTGGAGCGCCAGGCGATAATGGTGCCCCTTTTTCATCTGCGGCATCCATGACTCAAAACACCCGATCTGGCGTGGGCAGACTGAGCGCCGACAAACGCAAAGCGATCGCACTTCAGGCCCTCGCGCGCACCGAACCAATCAGTGTGCTGGCTGAGCGTAACGGCGTGAGCCGCCCGACGGTCTACCGACAGATCGGCACGGCCAGTGCAGCGCTCGATGAAGCCTTTGATACCACGCGGGCAGCCGACGCAGATCAGGTGCTTTTCATGCTGCCGGTCACCCGCCAATGGCTCGATCAGGTCATCGTGGCGCTCACGATGGTGGGTCACGTTTCGTTTCGCGCTACCCTTGAGCTCATGCACGACCTGCTCGGCGTATCGACCAGCCTGGGCACGATTCACACCGTTCTCCAGCAGGCTGCGCAGCAGGCCATGGCCATTAACGCCGGCGTGGACCTCTCAGCCATCCGGGTCGGCCTGCACGACGAACTCTTTCAGGGTTCCCAACCCGTGCTCGCCGGTATCGATGTTGCCTCGACCTATTGCTATCTGCTCGCCACCGAAGCTCATCGCGACGGCGACACCTGGGCCATCCATCTGCTGGACCTGCAATCACGGGGACTCGATCCTGAGCACACGATCGCCGATGCGGGAACCGGGCTGCGTGCCGGGCAAAAAATTGCCTGGCCCGATACGCCGTGTCACGGCGACGTCTTCCACATCATTGAGCAGGGCAAATCACTGGCGACGCTCTGGCATCGTGTCGCCGGCGGTGCGCGCACCGAACGCGAGCAGCTCGAAGCGCGTCTGGCCAATCCCCGTCGACGTTGCGACGATAGCCTCCTCGCTGCCACGCTGGAAACGCTTCGTCGCAATGAAGCCCATGCGCACGAGCTGGCCGCCGATCTGCGCACCCTGGTTCAGTGGCTCGAACGTGACATCCTGTCACTGGCAGGGCCGGACCTCGCGACGCGTCAACTGCTGTTCGATTTCGTGGTTGCCGAACTGCGGCAACGTGAGGCCCAGGACCTCTCACGCACGGGCGCATACCGGCGTGCACTGCAGAACCAGCGCGACGGGCTGCTCGCTTTCGCGGGCCTGCTCGACGAAAAACTCGACGCCATTGCGCAAACGCACAACGTGGCGCGCGATCTCGTGCGCGAGGTCTTCATCCTCCATCGCAAGTCCGAAACGTCGAGCGCGTTCTGGAAAGGATGGAATCGCCTGCTTAGCCGCATCGGTCGCCCGTTTCACGACGTCTACGCCGCCGTATCCGCGGCGCTGCGCAGCACACCACGCAGCAGCTCGCTGGTCGAAAATCTCAACTCGCGACTGCGCGTATGCCTGACTAACCGGCGTCATCTGAAGGGCGGGCGGGTCTGGCTTGGTCTGCTGCAGTTCGTCTTCAATCATCGCCGCTTTGCCCGTAGCCGATGCCCTGAGCGCACTGGAAAGAGCCCGAGGGAATTGATGAGCGGCAAGCCTCACGATCACTGGCTTACGCTGCTCGGACTCGGCCGCCTCCAGCCTCAGCGCATCTGACATCGGCCGGGTTGTCACCGGCCTCTATTATGCATCGGAATCCTTAACATTCCTGCGTTTCACGCAGGCTGCTTAATCTTACTGTGTCATAAATGTGCCATACTATAAACTTCTTGGCACAGTTCATGAAGAGCGATGAGCGCGAGCGAGCGATTTGAGCAATACATGGAACATTTAGCGGCGGGACTGGGGCATGCGGACCGCCATGCTGGGCTCAAGGGCTACTGCACAGGTCTGATGCTGCCGCTATCGCGTAAGAGTGTGGAGCCGATGGCAGCTGGAGTCGATCCGCTGCACGCTAGCGCCCGGCACCAGGCACTGCACCACTTTGTCGCCAAGGCCGACTGGTCCGATGAGGAGATGCTGCGCCGGGTCAGTCAGTGGGTAGTGCCCAAGATGGATCTCTCGACCGGTGGCTTCTGGATCATTGACGACACAGGCTTCCCAAAGAAGGGCAAACATTCGGTTGGGGTCGCGCGTCAGTATTGTGGGGTGCTGGGTAAGCAGGACAACTGCCAAGTTGCGGTCAGTGTGTCTCTGGCCTGTGAGCAGGCGAGTGTGCCTGTAGCCTACCAGCTCTATCTACCGCGGGAATGGGCGGAAGATACTGAGCGGCGTGAGAAGGCTGGAATTCCCGACGAGGTGAGGTTCACAACGAAGACCGAGATTGCTCTGCAACAGCTCGAATCGCTGTTGGCCGCCGGCGCGCCAAAGTATTGCGTGTTGGCGGATGCCGGCTACGGGGTGGACAACGCATTTCGCCAGCGTCTGAGTGATCTGGGCATGCGGTATGTGGTGGGTATCACGTCGGCGGTCGTGGTCTGGCCACCGGGGGTGGAGCCGTTGCCGCCGAAGCCATATAGCGGCATCGGCCGCCCGCCGGTGATGCCGCGGCGCACTCGCAATCGACAGCCGATAAGCGTCAAGGAACTGGCGCATTCCCTGCCGCCTACCGCATTCCAGACGATTAGCTGGCGCGAAGGCTCAAACGAAACGCTCAGTGGGCGCTTTGCCGCCGTACGTGTGCGTCACGCAGGCGGTAATAGTGGCAAGGCGCGTCTGCGCCCCGAGCAGTGGCTGCTAATCGAGTGGCCCACTGGGGACACTGACCCATTGAAGTACTTCCTATCCACCCTCCCGGCCGATATTGCGCTGGATGAATTGGTCGCCCAGGCGCACATGCGTTGGCGCATCGAGCGCGACTACCAGGACTTGAAGCAGGAGTTGGGTCTCGGCCATTACGAAGGCCGAGGGTGGCGGGGCTTTCACCACCATGCCGCGCTGAGCATAGCCGCCTATGGATTCCTGGTCTCTGAACGTATTACCACCGGCGATTTAGTCGGCGCCAAAAAAAACTTCATTGCACGCCAAACGCCTGCGCTTTCCGCAGATTACATCCCGCGGGGCAGCCCAGCGCGCCCAGCGACACGTGGCTGATTCAATCACCACGATCCGCCACCAACTCAGCATTCTCTTGATTGGTAGACTCGCCATGTGTCCGTGCTGTCGGAGGCCAAACAAACGACTTCTCTTGTGACACAGTAAGATTAAGCTCGTCCCTGTAACGCAAAAATCGCGTGTTTTGAACCACGCCGGCCTCTTGTTTCAACGGTCTACCCGCCCGATCCGATGACAACGGCGGAAGCTATTACAACGGCCTGCCAGGTAACTACTGGAGAAGGGGCATAGCTATGAGAATTGGCAGCCCGGCGAGTCCGGACGCTGGTGGCGATCAGAAGATTGACGAGGCTGCACCCGGACAGTCCCCGACTTCGCGGCCCGAACCTGCGTCCCGGAGGACAGACACGGTCCTTGACACGTTGCCGCGGCGGGAAGACCTGGCAGCGCGTCGCCAGCAGCGCAGGATGCAGCCTTATTCCGGACCTCAACGGCAAAGGGCATTCGCTTCACGGCCACAGGGGGACGAGGATACTGCCGGACATCCGTTGCGCGCTTTGCCGAGTAGCGGGAGGCCTGTGTCAGACCGAGCAGCGGACGATGCACCCCGCAGGGCCCAGTCGTCGTGGCCGCCCAGCACGCGCAACCTGCCGGACCAGCAGCTGCGGTCAACCCTTGCTGCAAGCGGGATGGAGAGGTATCAGATCGCCGCGGCGGCGCCATCGCGCAAGCGACCGGCCCGCGATGCGATTGAAGCGCTGGATGAAAGGCACCACTCGAGGATGCGCATCGAGCCGAGCGAACCACAGCGCCGCAGCCGGAATCTGGGGAGAGTCCTGACGTATCCTGAACACGAGTTCGGCCGGCAGCTCAGGAACCAACGGTATGCGCAGCAGCAAGTGCTTTCCGGCAACGCGAAGGATGCCGATTTCCCTGAACTTGCCATCCGGATGGCAAGGGAGAACGTGCTGGCACAGCGCAACGGCTACGGGCAGGCACTGGTCTTTCTGCGCCCAGACTATGCCGGCGACAACCTGCACTTCCTGGACTTGTATTTGCAGAAACTGCAGGTCAGGAACAAGGTCAGGAACATACCGCCTGCGCGGGCCAACGACGTTCGCGAGGCGGTTGAACTGGCGGCGCACTATCTTGTGGACACCGACTGGTGCCGGGGCGCGCCGGCTGCAAGCTATGTGCATCTTGCCAACAAGCTTTGCAAGCATGCCGACAGCGAGATCTGCCGGCTAGCGCTGCGAAGCATCGCGACCGAACTGCTGAGGCCGGGCGCGCTGCACAGGCTGAACGGACGGCAAGCCGCCATGCTGTGCAATGCGCTGTCCAAGGCGCCGGAGCGCCCGGCGTGCTGCGATGCGGTGTCCGGTCTTGTCAGGCATCTTCGATCGCATGGTCTGATCCCGGGGCTGAACGCACAGGATATGTCAAATCTGCTCAATGCCCTGAGCAAGTGGTCGGACGATGGCAGGGTCGGGGAGAACGCACTGGAGCTGGCCAGGCGCGTTGCGGCAGACGCGCCGCTGCGCGAGTCGATGAATGCGCTGGGGGTGGCCATCACGGTCAACGCTCTCTCGAAGTGGCCTGACGAAGCCGATGCGCGTCAGGCGGCGCTGCGGCTGGCCGAACGCGTGACATCGGACGCAAAGCTGCGCCAGCGGATGGACGGGCAGCATGTTGCCAACGCGCTCAATGCATTCTCAAAGTGGCCGGCGTCGCATCGGGCCAGCGAGGCGGTACGGTGCCTGGCCCGGCGCCTCACATCGGAACCCCAGCTGTGCCAGTCGATGGAGGCGAAACATGTGTCCAATGCCCTGAACGCGCTCTCGAAGTGGCCGGACGCGGACGAGGCCAGCGCCGCGGCGCTGGCGCTTGCCGATCATCTGACCTCGGAGGCTGAGGGCGATGCGCGGCTGCGCGAGTCGATGGATGCGCGAGAGGTGACCAACGCGCTCAATGCGCTTTCGAAGTGGCCGGACCAGGCCAAGGCCCGCGACGCCGCGCTGCGGCTGGCCGAGCGCGTTAGCTCGGAACCCCAGCTGTGCCAGTCGATGGACGCGCAGGCAGTGGCCAACGCCCTGAACGCGTTTTCGAAGTGGCCGGACGCGGACGAGGCAAGCGCCGCGGCGCTGGCGCTTGCCGATCGTCTGATCTCGGAGGCTGAGGGCGATGCGCGGCTGCGCCAGTCGATGGGCGCGCAGGCCGTGGCCAGCACCCTCCACGCACTGTCCCGATGGCCGCAAGAAAGCGGCCTGCATGAAGCGGCGTGGTGTCTGGCGGCACGCCTGGGCTGGGCTCCGCTCGAGTGGAGCGCGTTCGAATTCAGCCAGACCGGCCAGATTGCCAACGCGCTGGCGCGGCTCGGCCGGGACGAAGACGGGAACGCCGTTCTCGCACGCGATGTACTGATGGGGGTAGCGGTGCACCTGGAGCTGTACCCGGAACGCTTCGACAGCGCCGAGGGCCGCCACGTGGGTATGCTGCTCAAGGCTTTCGCCCAGCTGCGGATGCACGACGCGCTGCGGCCGCTCGCAACGCCGGCGCTGGAGCGTGTCATGACGCTGTGTCAAGAAGGACGGCTGCGCGAAGAACCGCTGGAAAGTGTAGGCACCCTGTGCATGGGGCTGCTGCCGCTGGCGCGCAGCCCGCAGTTGCAGCGCCACCGGGTGCGCGCCCTGCAGACGTTCGACGCGCTGAAGCCAGTCGTAGAGCACAAGATCGACGCGTATCTGCGCCAAGCCCCGGGCGGGGCAGGCGCTCGTGCCGGGCTGCGCCTGAAGGACGGCGACGAAGCATGCGGCACGCGCTGTCCGGCCCTGTCACTGTATCAGGTGCTCAAGGCATACAGCGTGGTGGCCCACCAGTGGAAGCCGCGCTACATCAGCGGCGGGCGTGAGTCGGTGAAGGCGTACCAGGAGACTCTGAAGCAGTGGGTGCGACAGACGCTGGACAGGACGCGCCCGCTCATCGAGACGGATCTGCAGGAAAAGAGCTGGAACTTGATTGCGCAGATCGAGGCGGATGATGCGATCCTGGACGCGCTGGATCTGCGGCTGGCCAGCGCGGCGCATCTGGAGGCCCTCACGACGCGTTACCCTCCTCGCCGGTTCGATCTGGCAGCGCGCCACGAGAGCCTGCGCACAGTGGTGGGAAACGTCGTACCACCCGAACCGAGTGGGGGCGACACCACGCATGTCACGGTCGACTTGCGGGGACGGGAGCTGGAGCCCGCCGCGTCGTCCGACGGGGCGGAGCCTGCGTATTCGTTTTATTCACGCCTGACCGGTCAGCCGCTGGTCGAGGTGCGGCTGCCTGGGGAGTTAAGCGCCTTCATGCTCGCGCGCACGTTCCAGTACAAAGACGAGCCTTGGCGCTTCGACATGTTTGGCGGCAGCCGCCTGACACGGGGGCGGCGGAAGTCAGCCCGGGACATCGCCGCCGGCCGCAGCGCGTCTGCTTCGGTGCTACCGGCAGTGCGGTATGCCGACAGTGCCCCAGGCAGCGCCTTCATGGAACTGGCGCAGAAGCTGGCGCCGCAGCGCGAGGACTGGTCGCGCGTGCAACGCGCGCTCATGGAGATGGTGCCACCTGACCATGTGGTGGAGGGCACGTTGCGGCTGGGCTGGTTTGAGGACGTGCCCGGGCCGCAGCACCCCTTCAGGCTTCAAGGGCCACACCACGAGCGCATCGCGCTCTGTCCAAATGACGGCTGCGGGTTTCTGAGATGGGACGTGGCGATGCGCATTCCGGTGGTGCGCGAACATATCGAGGCATGGGAGGCAGTCAGGGAGGCACGGGGCGACGAGGCACAGCAAAAGCTGGTGGATGGGCAGCAGCCGGGATTTACTCAGCAGTCGGAAATATAGGCGACAGAAGGAGCCTGGAAGAATGATCGAACGAGACACGGCTTTTGCCGGACATCCGCGAGCTGCGCCTCGATTCGCTCTTGCAGCTTTTCACCCTTTTGCAGGGGCCGCCTTGCCGCGCCAGTACGTTTGACATGACTCCACACCAATTCGTCCGGATTCAGATCCGGGGCGTAACCCGGCAGGAAATGAAGTGTGAGCTTGCCGCGCGTGGAGTCAACGTACTCGCGCACCAGCGCCTTCTTGTGCGCGGGCAGACTGTCGAGCACCAGATGCACCGGCTTCTTGCGATGCCGCATCATCTTCTTGAGCAATTCGACGAAAAACTCGGCGTTGAGCGCTCCCTTGTAGGTGCAAAACCAGAAGGCTCCCTTCGCATTGACCGCCGACGCCGCGCTGATCGACTGGCGCTGACCGGGGCGCTGCACCACAGGGGTCTGGCCACGTACACCCCAGGTCTTACCATGCACCGTGTCGGCGCGAAAGCCGGACTCGTCCCAGAAGAACTCTTCCGCGCCCTGCGCCTTAGCCTGACGGGCAATTGCTGGATAGGTGTCGTGCTGCCAGCGCTCGATCGCTTCGGGGTCGCGTTGGTAGGCCCGTTGCAATGGTTTCTGCGGCGTCAGCCCAAGTTTTGCCAGCAGTGCTCCCACCGCTGTCGTCCCCAGGCGCACACCAAACTTCTTCTCAATCAACTGCGCCACGATTGCGCGTGTCCACAACCCGAAATCAAGCCCGTACTGGCGCGGATCGCGCCCATTGACCCAGCGAAAAACCTGCCGCTCCTGGGCTGGCGTCAGCGTTGGGGGCCGGCCAGTGGCCGGCGTCGAGCGCAGCGCATTGATACCCACGCCCGGTTTAAGGGCAGCGTTTATCCATTTATAGATCGTGGTGCGATTGAATCCGTAGGAGGCAATCACGTCTGCCGGCCGCTCGCCTTCACGAACCCGCTCAATCGCCATGAGGCGAATCGCCTCCAGCGTCTGATGATCAAATGTCCGTCCGTCTCGCTTCATGCACGATCCGACCGATGCAGGGCCCATGAAGTTCCAACTTGTCGACTAACTTACCGACCCATGAGTAACACGCTGCCACCGCAGGCCCTGATGCATTTCCCGCGGGATGAGGCGGCGCTTGACGAAGCGCGCGAGGTGATGCAGCGCAGGCTGAACGGGGTGGACCGGCACGCATCGCAGGCGGTGGACTGCCTGACGCTGTACCAACTGGCCGTCAGCGGCGGCTACCAGGGGCGGCGCATCCGCGCGGTCCCCTCGGCTGACGACAGGCTGTATCTGCCGACGATTCCGCTGCCGGGCTTTGCGCAGTTGCAGGGCGATGTGCTGGTGGGCAAACCGCCGTACGATAAGGAGAACCTGTTGCCCATTGCGGCCGCGCAGGTCGTTACGCCCGATCAGGAGGACGTGACGGCCCAGTTTCTGGACCAGTGCTTCGCCATCCAGTACAGCTATACGGGATTCGATGAGGATTCGGGCACGGGCGCCGACATGTTGCACAGCAAGGGCATGCTGATCATCCCGCCGCCGGGCTACTGGTCGCCGGATCCGGACCACCAGGGGCTGCACCTGGCCTGTTCGCGGGAGGACCTGAAGACGCTGTCGCGCTGGAAGAGCCGGCGCGAGCGCGACACGCTGCCGCAGCAGATGTTCAGCACGGGCAGCCTGCGAGTCAAGGACGTGCTGCTGCCTGGGCGGCTTGGGGCAATCCCGATTGCGGAGCTGCGCAAGCGGAGCATGGACACGGACGGGGACGATGCGTTCGTCTATGCGGGCTATCCGGCTCTCGTGGGCCACATCGGTCGCGTCATGCAGTCGCGCCAGGCGCGACGGGGCGAGGAGCGCTCGTTCAAGCCGCCCAAGACTGCGCATCCGGCCATCGATGAACGGGGCCGCTACCAGGCGGGACGGGCGCGCGAAATTATGGCCGAGCAGCGGGGGGGCGCGTTGCTGGGTAAAGCCGCCACGCTCGCCATGCGCTTTCTCGCGCAGCCCGATGAGCTGCGCGAGGCCATGGCGCGAAACATGATGTTCGGCACCTACGACGGCGTGGCGCGTGATTTGCGCAACGGACTGCGCAGGCGGCTGCAGGGGGACAAGGATGCACCAGCGCTGCAGCAGTTGCAGGTGCAGGCGCATGAGGCGATTGACCGAGCCCATGAGCCGCAAGCGTGCGAGGCGGCGAAACTGCTGTATGAGCTGTGTATGCAGCTGGGCAGGGACAGCGTCCAGGCACCGCAGCTTCCGTCCGCGCTGGCGCAGGGGTTCCCCGCACTTGCGAGCGCCTATGAGCAGGCAGACGACACGGCCGGGCGTGTGCACGCGGTGCTGGACAACTACCCGGTGTGCCGTCTGTCGCGTACGGCGTTCCCCGAGGGGCAGCCGGGGCTGGTGCCGGGCGAGCCGGAGCTGTCCATGCGCAACCTGTTTACGATAGCCATAAAGGTGGGCACCGACGCGCTGAAGTCGGACACGGGCACCGATCTCTTTACAAGCGTGATCGAGAGTTGCGAAATGGCTGAACGCCGGTATCCCGACCGTCTGCGTCGGGTACCGTACAGCAAGCCGACGTTGGCGGAAATACGGCACGGGCGCTTCGATCCACAGTGGGCAGACGCTGCGCTGCGGCAGATGCCAACGATGGCAGCGGGTGTCATGCAGGACGCCGTCCGGGCGCTGCAGCAGGCGGAGCTGCTCAGCGTACCGGCTACGCCGGCCGAACGGGCGCAGGAGGTTTCCCGGGAGGCGCTTGAGCAAGAGGCGCTGGCGCTCAATGAACGGGCCCGTTTGGCCGAGCCGGGGATCACGATGAGGCTGCAGGACATCGTGAACGGGTGCAGTGAGCCCGGACACGCGCGGGCGGGTCTGGCGGGCGAACAGAAGAACAGGCTGAAGTCGCCGCGCTCGCTGCAGGACAAGCTGGCCCGGCTGATTGGTGGAGTGCCGCCCCGGACCCTGGCCCAGGCCAGCGCGCTGGTCAACGATGCGCTGCGCTACAGTGTGGTGCTGCCCGCGGATACGTTTATGGGGGACTATCGCCAGATCATGGCGCAGCTCGCGAAGGCGCATACTCTGATCCGGCGCACGAATCACTTCCTGCGGGGCCGCAGCCCTTTCCAGGCGGTGAGCGTCACGCTGAAGGAGCCAAACGGCATCGCATGGGAAATCCAGTTTCATACAGAGCAAACGTTCAGATGCAAGGAGAAGTACCACGACCTGTACAAGCAGGCGCAACGACGTGGATTCGATGGCGCCTCCGGCGACGAGATCTGGAAGTTGCTCGGGCCAGCGCGCGAGGCCTTCCGTGCATTACCCGTTCCTGCGGGGGTGGAAGATATCGTGGACTGGGAGCCGGAAACGGTATTGAAGGTGCAGCCGCGGCCCCAGGCGTCAGCCACGCCGCGCGTGCCTGCCCCCCTTGCGCAACTGGCCCAGCAGATCAGAAGCCAGGCTGAACGTCTCGAGGGTGCGGTCTGGCCTGTGCTGCAGCAGGCGCTGGAGCACCACGGCGCGAAGTTGCGCGCGGACATGGACGGTGGCGGCTGGCGCAGGTTTATCTTTAAGAAGAAGAAAAGCATTGAAGAGAAGCTTGCCCGGATACAGCGCGAGCAGGGCCTGCAAACACCGCAGGAGGCCGCCAGGCGGGTACGCGATGGTCTGCGCTATGAGGTGATCCTCGGTGCAGAGAGATTTGCCATGGACGCCCGGAGGATCCTGACCAGTCTGCAAAGGGCCGGCATGACGGTCATGCGCGTGAACAACAGCTTTACCCGGGAGGGCACCGGCTATGCTGGCCTGAATGTGAACGTGCGCACCCGCGTTGAGGGCGAAGACGCCGACTGGGAAATCCAGTTCCACACCCGTGATAGCCTGAAGGCCAAGGAGAAGGGTCACCGGACCTACGAAAGGCTGCGCCAACTGTCGCCTGATGCGGTGCCGCGCGGGACGCTGGAGCAGGACCTGCGCGACGCGGCAGCCCGCGTGGCGCCCCCGCAGGGCATCGAGATGATCCTGTCCTTCGATCTCTATGCGGAACCATCCATTGCCGACGAGAGGCCTGGCGGCCCGATGAACCAGCCGTATCGCGGCGCAGCCGCGGATCAAGCACGCAGCTCCGAGCTGGACATCGGGCAACCCTACGGGCCGCACGGTGCCACGCGGAGCGCGCCTGCCGTGACACACCCGCCCCCGATCCTGGCCATGCTGTTCGCAGCAACTGGGGCCCCCGCCCCCCTGCGCGCACCGGACGTGCTGAGCGGCCTGCACGACCCCCCCTGGCGGGTGCCTCGCCGGCTCAGGTGCCCGTTCCCCCATCCTTGGGCGAATTCAATTCGGGGCCCCTGCTCATCAGTCTTGAACAGTTTCTGGCGCAATCAAACGCTGAGATGGGGATCGCCAGCTCGTCGCAGAATAATTGCCTGCTAGACACAGTTCTTCAGCTCAGCCGCAACCTAAGGCGAGAGCCTGCGATGGCAACGGAGCAGACGAGCGAACTCCAGGCGCAGGCGCAGTGGTTGCGGGGCGAGCTATTTCGTGGGGGCCTGGCCGATAGGGATGGCGACATCGACATGTACGAGGCCGGGGGGCGGCTCGCGCGCAGCCTTGGCATACGCATCCAGGCCATTGCGGTCAATGCGAGCGGGCAGCTCACAGTGCATCCGGTCGTTGGTCAGCAAGGCCGGCTTGTGCATATCCTTCATACACCCGGCCACTTTCAGCCATTGTGGCCGCGCCGCTAGGTTGCGGCGGCTGAACAAGATTCTTCGGTCGAAATGCTCCCGTAATCCTTCCAGTTATGATGTTCGCGAATCCTATTCGCTGGCGGTAAAGAGATACTCAACTTTAGACACTCGAATGCCCTCCGCGACCGCGCGTAGCAGAGCGATCGTGGAGTGTAAGCGCTCAATTGACGACGTCTGGTATTGAAGGCTGAACGTTGGCAGGCTTGCGTCCGCAAAGACTTTGCGGACGCAAACATGATCCAAGAGGAGATTGACCTATTTCCGCTGCAGGCGGTGCGAGTCCGTCCCAATGGGAAGCGCGACTACGAGCCAGCGGCCAAGCGGCGTCTGATTGAGTTCTGTCTTCAATCGGGAGCATCGGTTTCGGGCACGGCCGCTCAAGGCCGGCACAACGCTAATCAGTTGCGCAAATGGATTCGGGAGTACCGAGCTTCAGCGCAGCCGCAAGGTGCGTTGTCGGCATTCGTGCCGGTTGTCCAGCAGGTTATGGATTCGCGGCCAATCGAGACACCTGCAAAGGGTGTGGTGCCTTGCCACAAAGCGGCTTCAACGCCGCCAACTGGTTGTATATGAACGCGCCCCGATTGCGCCAGTGTTTCGTGTGTTCCGACATCGACAGGATGGGTTGCAGCTGTATATCCGGCCTTGTTGCAGCTGATATTGCCGCTGCGGGCCCCGATGAAATCCGCTGACTCACACCTCATTGCGGGTACGAGCTCGAAGCTCGGCAACCAGTTCAGGTTTAGTGAGTCCCGGTCCAACCTGTCTTGTCATCTCACGCGATTGCCAACGCAACTTTTCGACATCCACCCCTGTGTTAAACGTTAATCTTCTACGTTTCGGCCGCCGCTCAGACGGGCTTCATGCTCACGTACCCTTTTTCATACGATCGGTCATGAGCGAGCACCGCCCAGATCGTCCGCGCCATCTTGTTCGCCAAAGCAGTCACCACCACGTTGGGTGGTCGCCGTTTTTTCATCTGCTCAACCCACGGACCAGGCTCCTTCGCGCGCGTCAGCACGGCCCGCGCGCCGTGGATCAGTAGCGTGCGCAGGTAGGTGTCGCCCCTCTTGCTGATCCCGTGCAGGTTCACCTTGCCGCCCGAACCGGTCTGCTTCGGCACAATTCCGACCCAGGCCGCAAACTCACGCCCCGATCTGAACGCCTTCGGATCTCCGATCATCGCGACCGCAGCCGTCGCCGTCAGCAGGCCCACGCCCGGAATCTCGATGATCGCCTTTACTGCCTTGTCTTCCTTCTTCCACTCGCGCAACCGCCTCTCGATCGTCACGATTTCTTCGTCCATCTTTTCAATCCGCGCCCACTGTTCGCGTAGCGTATCAATCAAGACCTTCGGCAGACACTCTTCGACGCGCGTAAGCGCATCCGGAATTGCCTTGCCCAGCGCGCTGCGGCCTTTGCCCATCGCTTCGCCGAACTCGGCCAGCATCCCGCGCAGCCCGTTGATCTGCATCGTGCGGAACTTCACCAGTTGCTCTCGCTGACGGTGCATCATCAGCACCGCCTGTTGCATCTCCGTCTTTATTGCCACCGCCTTGCACGGCTGCTGTACCGCCAGCCAGATTGCCTTCGCGTCTGCCGCATCACTCTTGTTGCGGATGTTGAAGGCCTTCACGAACTGCGCGGGCATCAGTCTGACCTCGTGGCCCATCTTCGTCAGTTGCCGAGCCCAGTGATGCGCGCTACCGCATGCTTCCATGCCAATCAGGCACGGCGCGCGATTCGCGAAGTGCTCGAGAAACTGAGCACGTTTGATCGGCCTGTTCACGATCTCACCTGTCTGCGCGTAGAGGTGGCGCCGGAAATTCGGACAGTCGGATAAATGGAAGAGCTGGGGTCTGAGCCGGCCATAATGGCGGGCAGAAAGGACCTCAGAAGATGACGAAACGAAGCAGGCGAACCCACTCGGCGGGGTTGAAGGCGAAGGTAGCCCTGGCGGCCCTCAAGGGCGAAAAGACGCTGGCGGAGCTGGCCCAGCAGTACGACGTGCACCCCAGCCAGATCACAGCGTGGAAGCAGCAGTTGGTGGAGCATGCCGCGGACCTGTTCGGCGGTGGCAAGGAAAGTGGGGGCGAGCCGCCGGTGGATTTGAAGGTGCTGCACGCCAAGATCGGCCAGTTGGCGCTGGAGAACGATTTTTTGTCCGGCGCGCTCAGCAAGGCCGGCCTGCTGAGCGCAAAGCGATGATCGACCGCGAGCACGCGCTGCCGGTGAGCCGGCAGGTCAAGCTGGTGGGCATCGCCCGGTCCAGCGCGTACTACCAGCCGCAACCGGTCAGCGAGGCAGATCTGAAGCTGATGCGCCGCATCGACGAACTGCATCTGGAGCATCCCTTCGCGGGGCTCGCATGCTGGCGCGCCTGCTGCGCCGGGAAGGCATCCAGGTCGGTCGCCGGCACGTGGGCACGCTGATGAAGCGCATGGGCATTGAGGCGCTGTATCGCCGGCCGAACACGAGCCGCAAGCACGCGGCGCACAAGATCTGGCCGTACCTGCTGCGCGACCGGAAGATCGACCGGGCCAACCAGGTGTGGGCTCTGGACACGACCTACATTCCGATGGCACGGGGCTTTGTGTACCTGACGGCAGTGGTGGACTGGGCCAGCCGCCGGGTGCTGGCCTACCGGGTGGCGATCACGCTGGAGAGCTGTCATGCCGTCGAGGCAATCGAGTGTGCCATGCCTTGCTACAAACGCCGGCGTTTTTTGCCCTGTTACGCCGGATCGACGAAGACCTGATGACGGTGGCGCGGGACAGGGGCTGCTGCCATTGCAGCTCTGTGCTGCACAGTGCCAACTATCCGCGTAAGCCACGCGGATGCCCACCGGCAGCACACCCGGACTGCGCTACGCGCCTGAGCCTGTGCTGTGCCGGATGCCGCAAACGCATGACGCCCGATTCGGTGCGTTTCCTCGGCCGGCGCGTCTGGCTGACCATTATCCTGGTACTGCGATCGAGTCGTGCCCATGGCGCCTGCCTGGACGGCCTGCCCGCGATCAGTTGGACTACGCTCAAGCGCTGGCGTCAGTGGTGGACCGAGACCTTCCCAAAGACCCCCGCCGGCCGGTGGCTGCGTGGTCTCATCCCGCCAACGCCCGAGCCGTTCATCTATCCCGACCGCCTGCTGCAATCGGTCGAGCACAACAGCGAGGAGGAGCGCCTGGCCGCGGTATTGCGCTTGCTGCTCGGGCCCGGCCTGACCACGCAGGCTGAGGGATGCGCCAGATAGGAGCTTCTCCCGCAGAACATGTCGATGGCGGGTCACTCGCACTGCCCGTAGCCTGCTCCCGTTATCCACCCCAATGGGAGAGTCATGTCACTATCGATCGATCATCGCAACCGATGGGCGCGCTTGCGCTTCTCGGTCATTGGCCCTTTGCTGGCTTCGCCGCCCGGCAAAGGCGAATTGCAGCAAGCGTTCCAGGTTCTGGCCGCCAAGGTCTGGCGGCACCCCATCACTGGCGCCGACGTTCAGTTCGGCGCGTCCTCCATCGAACGCTGGTACTACCGGGCCCGTCATGTCCAGGACCCGGTCGATCAGCTCAAGAACCGCCTGCGCGACGATTGCGGCCACTTCGTCAGCCTGAGCCCGACCATCATCGAGGCGCTGGTGGAACAGTACCGGCAGCATCCCGGTTGGACCATGCAGTTGCATTACGACAACCTGCGCGTCGCGACCAAGGATGGTCCGGACACGCTGCCGTCCTACACCACGGTGTGTCGGTATCTGAAGGCGCATGGTCTGGTGCGCAAACCAACGCCGCGCTCGAGCACCGATGGCGCCATTGCAGCGGCGGCTCGCCGCGAGGCACGCGAGGTGCGCAGCTACGAAGTCGACCACGTGGCCGCCCTCTGGCATCTGGACTTCCACCATGGTTCACGCAAGGTGCTCACCCCTGATGGGCAATGGCACAAGCCGCTGCTGCTCTGCATTATGGACGACCATTCCCGGCTGGTCTGCCACCTGCAGTGGTTCCTTGATGAGACCACCGCGTCGCTGGTGCACGGCGTCTCGCAGGCCATCATGAAGCGGGGCCTGCCGCGGGCGATCATGACCGACAACGGCGCGGCCATGATCGCCGACGAGTTCGTCGAGGGGCTGGCCAGCCTGGGCATCCTGCACCAAACCACCTTGCCGTATAGCCCATACCAGAATGCCAAGCAGGAGCGCTTCTGGGGCAGCTCGAATCGCGGCTGATGGCCATGCTCGAAGGCGAATCGCACCTGACCCTGGAGCAGTTGAACCTCGCCACGCAGGCCTGGGTCGAGCAGGAATACCACCACAAGGAACATGCCGAGCTCGAAGCGACGCCCCTGCAGCGCTACCTGTCCTGTGCCGACGTCTCGCGCCCCAGTCCCGAGGCGCTGGCCTTGCGTCGCGCCTTCCGTATCCGCAAGCATCGCATGCAGCGCAGAACCGATGGCACCTGTACGCTGGACAGCGTGCGCTTCGAGCTCCCCGGCGCTTACCGCCACCTCGAGCAAGTCTGCTTGAGCTACGCGCGCTGGGATCTCTCTCAGGTCGACCTGATCAATGCGCGCACCGGCGCGATCCTGGCCGCCGTGTTCCCGCTGGACAAGTCGGCCAATGCCGACGCACGGCGCGCGCAGCTCACGTCAAAGGGAGCGGCGCCCGCTAACGAGCAACCTGCTCAGACTGGCACTGCACCGCTGCTGCGTCAGTTGCTTGCCGAACACGCTGCCACCGGCCTGCCGCCGGCCTATCTCCCACCCGCTGCACCCACCAAGCCATGATGCAACCCAACCTGCTGGCCTTGTACGGCCTGAAGTTCAACCCCTTCGCCCAGGACATCCCCGTCGAGGCCGTGTTCGTACCACCTAAGCTCGATCACTTCTGCTGGCGCATCGAGAACGGTATGGCCCGCGAAGGCGGCTTCGCCATGGTGCATGGCGACCCTGGCTGCGGCAAGAGCGTCACGCTGCGCCTGCTTCATCAGCGCCTCATGCGCGTCCCCGATCTGATGGTCGGCTCGATCGCCCACCCGCAGAGCAATCTGGCGGACTTCTACCGCGAGCTCAGCGACATCTTTACCGTACCGCTCAAGCCCCACAACCGATGGGGTGGCTTCAAGGCGCTGCGCGAGCGCTGGCTCGCCCACATGGAGGCCAGCCGCCGTCGCTGCGTGCTGCTCATTGACTAATGTGAAGCACTCCGATATGTGAAGCTACGAAGCTCGAGTCCAGTGGAGATTGGGATCAGCCGCTTCGCGCTTCACATAACAAAATCCTCAAAGACGACGCAGCCATCCGAGGAGATCGGCAGATCCGAGCACAAGACGTCCCGGTGCCTGCTCTGCCAGGACATCCGGAAAAACCTGCGTCAACGCTTGTCGCTTGAGGTTGAGGTCGGCCCGCGCGTACACCATGGTAGTGTTCAGGCTCGCATGCCCGAGCCATTGGCTGATGGTGGCAAAGTCAACGCCAGCCTTCAGAAGCGCGACAGCAGTACTATGCCGCACCGAATGAGGATGAATGTGCTTGCTGGGCAAGGTGCCAACAGTCGTGGCTGCTCTCGCGACATACTTGCGGAGAAGATATCGGACTCCAAAGCGCGTCAGTTTTGCTCCTCGTTCATTGCGAAACAGCGTGGCCTGGCTGTCCTGGATATCCGGCAGTGCCTGCGACAGATTGCGCAATAGCGAGGCGGTGTTAGCCCAGATCGGGCAGATTCTGACTTTTCCGCCCTTGCCCAGCAGCCTCACCTGATACGGTGGTTCCGTCCGGACATCGCATCGGCGCAGATCTAGCACTTCCTGGACGCGTGCGCCGGTGTTGAACATCAATGCGAATAACGCGTAGTCGCGTTGGCCCGAGCGCGTTGAACGGTCGATCTGGCTCAATAGCGCCTTGACCTCGTTGGCCTCCAGATACTCGATCATATGTTGCGTTGCGCCGCGTTTGAACGGAACACCGAGAACGCGTTGTAACTCACCGAAGCGTTCCGGATGCTCACCGGCGAGGAAATGGGCCAGGCAGTGCAGTGCCGCGAGGCGGGCGTTGCGAGTCGAGATGCCATTACCGCGTTCGCGTTCCAGGAAGTCGAGAAATGCGATCACCTGGTCGGCATTGAAATCCGCCATATCCAGGTTCTCCACAGGCCGCCCGGCCTGTTCGGAAGCGAAGCGCAAGAATAGAACAATGGCATCGCGATAGCCGTGTATCGTGTGAAGGCTCATTCCCCGCAGGTTCGGCAGATACTCCTGGAAGAACCGAAGGAGCGCCTTGCCAAGTGTATTGGGCCGATCGCGCTTCATGATGTACCTCCATCGATCAGACTGCCAAAACCGACTTCGAACTGTTCGCTGGCGGCTTGCGCGAGCGCGGGCGTCCACCGAAGATAGTGGGCAGTTGAAAGGATTGATACGTGGCCCATGTACATCGAAAGCTTGGGTAGCTTGACCTGAACGTCCGCGCCGTCTTTATACCAGCGCAGCAAAGCGCCAATGGCGAAGCTGTGCCGAAGATCCAGGATGCGAGGTTGGCGCCCGTCAGCACCCTGAATCTGGGCCGAGCTCATCACCTGCGTGAACAAGTGCTGAAATCCGCCGCCGCTATAGCCGTGGAACCCTGCCACGCAGTGGCATAACAGCGGCGCATCGAGCCCGCAGTCGAACTGCGCCTGCAGTCGCTTGCGCAAATAACGGCGAACTTCTGCGCGCGCATCCTCCGACAATGGCAAAAAGCGTGATTTATGACACTTCGACTCACGGATATGCAGCACTCCTTGCGCCTCGTTCACATCGGCCAGGGTCAACCGTACGAGTTCGCCACGGCGGAGCCCGGCGCTATACAGCAAAACCACCGCCACTCGACATAGTGCTGGTCGAAGCGGGGATTGCCATGTGGCGCGAAGTCGATCGCAAGCATCCAGCATGCGGGCGATCTCCGTTCCGGAGACGATAACAGGAGGATCATGGGGACTGCTACGCCTAAACCGGCGTCGATCCGGTACGAAACAGTCTGGCTCGGTGCGCTGCCGGAAGCGACACAGCTTACACACAATCAGTTGCTGGTTCCGTTGCGTGATACCTCGCAAGGAGGAGAATGCCTGGCACCACGTCTCGAAGCCGTGCTGGGTTAGATCGCTGAAACCATGCTCGTTAAGGAATCGACTCAACGACCTGAGGGTGTGCTCTTCCCTGACGTAGCGGCGGCCCAGCGCTCGCCAGTGCAGAAGATAGCGCTCGATAGCAAGATCGAGCGGGGTCTGAGGTTGGTTCATGACAACCTCCGCGGCAGAGTGTTCGTGATTGCTGGCGGTAGCGAAAGGCCGACCTCTCTTAAAACCTCCGTTTGCAGACGAAGATAAACGCATGTGCTTTCCAGGGATCGATGGCCCAGCAGGTCGCCTATTGCCTTGAGGCCGACGCCACGGTTCAATAGCCGCATTGCGAAGGCGTGGCGCAGGCTATAGGCGGAGCTTCCTTGTAGAGGCAGTCCGCTCGCGCGCGTGCAACTCTGATATATCTCGTTGACCGCCGTGGGGCACAATGCAGTTGCTGGCCGATGCGCCCGCAGAAACAAATCCGTTCGACCGCGGGCAACTGGCCTGCCGACCTTCAGATAACGTTTGAGTACGCGGGTGGCCTGAATGGACAACGGAAGGAGAAGCTCCGAACGAGTCTTGCGTTGCTGCACGCGCAAAGTCCTTTGCGTCCAGTCGATCGAGTCCAGCTGCAATGCGGCGATCTCCACAGGCCGCAAGCCGTAGTGCGCCATCAGATAGAGAATCGCATGGTCGCGGCAGCCAATCATGCTTGACCGATCGATGGAACGAAGTAGCGCGAGAACGTCGTTCCAAGGGAGTGCGCGTGGTGGCAATTCGTCGCGATACGCACGCGGGGTGTCGATCGTTCCGATGCGCTCGTGGATATAGCCACGGGTGTACAAGAACAAGAGGAACGACCGTAGATGCGCGACCACATGTTGCAAGCTCTGCCTGCTCATGTGCTCACCCGAAACCGCCACAAAGCGATCCACGGTTTGCATCGACATTCCCGCAAGAGGAGTCTCCGGGGCAACCGCGTCGTGCAAAAAGGCCATGGCCGTACGCATGTGGTTGCGGACGGTCGAAGCCGACATGCCGCGTTGATCGACCAGCGAGTCGCGGTATGAATCGAGTACTGTGTCGAAGCGCCCAGTGCGAGAAGAGGGCAACAAGTCACCTCGCATCAAAAGGAAACGCTCGAAGCGGTGCTGCGTGTGTCGGTATGGCTTCTGTACCCGCAGTTCTGCGGATGGCATTGCGAACAACGCGCCAAGGTCCGCAGCCGAGAACTTCGATTCTGCAGTTATGTTCCCAGCACCCTCAAGTGTCTGCTTCAGACGAAAAAGATGGCCGTGAAGTGTCCTGCCCATATAGCCCTCGTCGACAAGCCATCGGGCGAAGTCCTCAAGCAGGTTGGCGACGGGTGACTGGAGGTAAGACCGGTGACCTCTGGGAAAGATTTGCTCTAGCATCATGGCCTCCATCAAGGTCTAAATGGAGATCCCACCATACGCCGTATGGCCGAGTTATGTTGAGTAGGGGCCGTGCAATCGCTTCCAACTGCGGGACAGAATCAGGACACTCCACATATCGGAGTGCTCCACATTAGTCAATTAACGTTATGCGCAACGTTAATTGACGAAGCCCAGGAGATGGCTGTGCCGGCCCTCTCGGAGCTGCGCCTGCTCGCGCAGGCACGCTTCGACTCGCAATTGCTGCTGTGCGTGGTGCTTGCCGGCGACGCCCGCCTGCCGGAGAAGTTCAGCCGCGAGGACCTGATCCCGCTGGGCAGCCGCATCCGATGCCGCCTGGCGCTGGAGAGCGCAAGCATCGACGAGCTGCAGGCTTGCCTGGACCACCTGCTGGCCGCCGCTGGCAACGCCACGCTGATGACCACACCATTACGCCAGACCCTGTGCGAACACGCCGCCGGCAATTACCGCATCCTGATGAATCTGGCCGGCGAGCTTCTGGCCCAAGCCGCGCAGCGGGAGCTGCCGCAGATCGACGAGAAGCTCTATCTGGAGATCTACAGCGCAACCCAGAGCCGCCGTGCCAGGCGGTGAGTGGCGTCGTTGGCCATCACCGCCACGTTCATCAATACGACCAAGACATCAGCATGACCTTCCACCAGCCATCCGGCATCACCCAGGGATTGCCCCTGTTCATCGACGCCAACTGGACGCCCGCGCAGGCCTGGGCTGTGATCGAACTGCGCGACCGTCTGCTTGCACACTATCAATTGGCTTTGGCCGAGTGGCTGGCCGAAGATCGGCAGGAGCATCCTGATGGCCTTGGCGATCTCGCCGATAACGACTTCTGATCCAGCAACAAGGGGCCCGTCGGGCCCCTTGTTCCATCAATGCCGTCGCTCCACATCTGAACCTCCGCGTTTGATCGCCACGTCCATCAGCATCACCCGACGACCTGCAACATTGGCGATGGACCAGACCGCAGCCACCCATCATTTACCGTGCCCGCGCGCCCATCGAATCCCGTGCTCACGCACAATCGAGGAGGCCTTTGCCAAGTACGGCGCGCCGGAGATCGTCAACACCGACCAGGGCAGCCAGTTCACCGCCACGGAGTTCACAGACGCCGTGCTGGACCGCGGCATCCAACTGTCGATGGACGGCAAGGGCAGTTGGCGCGATAACGTGTTCGTCGAACGCCTTTGGCGCAGCGTCAAATACGAGGAGGTCTACCTGAAAGCCTACGACTCGGTCAGCCATGCGCGCCGCTCTATCGCTAACTACCTAACCTGGTACAACCAACGACGGCCCCATTCCAGTCTGGCGGACCAGACCCCAGATGAGGCATACTTCGCCACGCTGCCAGCGATCAAATCGGCAGCCTGACTGCCCCAGCGCTTCCACTTAAAAACTCCGGATCCCTGTCCGAACAAACGGTGCCACCTCTGACTGCCAGCGCACAAGAAGGCCAATGTGCGCGAATACATCGAATCGACCAAAGGAAAACTCACGATGCATGTGCTGCCGGGTTACGCGCCTGACCTGAACCCGGACGAATTCGTATGGAGTCATCTCAAGCGAACTGGTGTGGCGCGCAATCCGTTGCGCGCGGGCGAGAAACTGGAAATCCGTGTTGAGCAACAACTGCGAGGATTGCAGAAGAAACGCAGCCTGATTCGATCATTCTTCGAGGCCCCCTCTGTCGCCTATATTTCGGACTGCTGAGTAAGGTCCATGCTTCAGTACGGCGCAGCGCGCCGTGGTCCCGCGGAAATGCATCCGTGACAACGCAAAACTGCCTCGTCGCCCATCTCGACGCGGCTGGTCTCGCCCGCTTGCCAATTCCGTTGACCGCCGCCAGATCGCTTCAACCGAAACTCGCAACCAGTTGATCGCAAAACGTCGTCGTCGACGCGCGTCAGCCGACCATGGCTGACGTTACTGAAAGATGCAACGGCCACTGGAAGGAGCCCAGAATACGCGCATCGCGATCTGTCACCAGCGCATTGATCGTCGCTTCGACCGTTCCGCATGCCTTGACGTCAATCTGCCAGAAATAGTCAGATGCCGATCGCCGCGCCGGTTGCATCGGCGTCGCAGACTGTGGCACATACGACGTGGCCTGCTCATCAACAATCAGGCGGGCATGGCCGAAGGTCTGTTCGTCAGAAAGCTCGAGGCTCAGCAACACGGCATATTCGGCGCGCATCGCCAGTGGAGCCCAACGCAATCGCAGGCAGGCACCAATAGGCGCCTCGATGCACAACTGTCCCTCGTTGATGCCCTGAAGCTGTCCGATTCCGGACGCGATGCCGTAACAGCAGTCACCGTCGACCGGCGTGGGGTTCGCGGGGTCATCGCCGGCATCCGGGCAACGCTTGAGCAGCGTCACTGTGTCAACGACAAGCAGCACGTCCGTGATGTCGTCTGTTCCGGTCTGGCCGCTCGATTTGCAAGCCTGTCTGTCAGACATAGTCGCTCCTTGCTTGTGGCTGGCTGACGGCGGTCCACAACGACGCGGACCGCACGTCGACGGTTGCCTAGCTGTTGCTAATGCTGATGAACGGATCCCACTGGTAGCAGCCGCACAGGTTGCCGCTGCGGTCAAGGATCATGAACTGGAAGTGATAGGTCACGCGCCCCTGTTTGAGCGTCTCACACGACCAGAAGTAGTTCGACACGAGCTGCATTTTCGGTTTGGTCGGGTCCGATGGATTGGGCACAGGAACCGTTACTTCCGCCTCGCGCGGCGAAGGAGGCGAAATGAGTTCGTTACCCTGGTTTCCGATGAACTTGTAGAAGATGCAACTCTGCTCGAAACCGAGCGAGAGCGAACACTCGCGCCAGCGGATCACGTCGCCCACGGTCGCCGCGACGTCCAGCTCCCCGCCGGCCTGACCGCTTACCACATTACCCTGGGTCACGATCATGAAGATGTGCCGGAAGTCGATGAGTGGTGGATTCTCCGTGCTGTTGTTCTTGCCATAGCGATCCAGAATGGCCTTGGTATCAATGCTGACCAGCACATCAGTAACCTGTGACATCTTGTTCTCCACTAATAAGAGGAGGTTGAAAACACCGCCAGCCAGCGGGATGGCGGTCCGAAACTCCATATCGTGCGAATCCGTCAATCAGTCGAAGATCAGGTTGATCACTCATAGAAGCCTTGCCGGTGTCGGCGACATCCCAAACGGCCAGCAGCACGTGATAGCCAGTGCGCTGCGGTAGCGGGATCTCAACTCGTGTGATGCTCTCCGGCACAAGTTCTATCCGAGCATCCGGTCTTCAATAAGGACGGTATTCATTGGCCCTGGTATAGAGCAGCTACTTTTCAAACTGGTCGCGCGTGAGTCGCCGGTTCGTATACCACTCCGGCCTCGTCCAAGAGCCGAAGAATGCGATTGGTCGACATTTCCGACTTACGCCGCTCACCTGATGATGCATAGCAGTGTGTGCACCTGAGATTGCACAGGTTTGTCGTTTCGATGAAGGCGATCGCTGGGCCGAGAGGTGGAATTGCCCTAGTTCGACCAGTGGCGAGTCGATGATGAAATCTTCCAAATCGAGTCCCACTGCCCGGGACAAGTTCTGGTTGTATGCATCGATAACCGGTTTTGCGGCGGGATGTAGGAAGCGAACTCGACCGTCAGGAAGCAGCGCGACCAGGCCAGTGGGATTTTCCTGATAAGGTACGGCACGTGACATCATGTATTCCCTTTGCCAGGTACACTACAAAATGCTGCGAGCAGAGTCAGGTACTACTAATGAGAAAAATTGTCGGTTCGTCATCCCCCTCCAACGACATGGGCCTTGACTGCACGTTTATTTTCTGAAACTTATATTTTTATATAGCCATTTCAACGCCGTTGGACAGCGAAATGGAGTTTATTTACGCTTCACAGTAGTTTACAAAATAAAAATACCACAATGAAAATTTTTAATTTCAGATTTTATGAAATTTAATTTCCTATCTCTTACTCATGGGTCGGTAAGTTAGTCGACAAGTTGGAACTTCATGGGCCCTGCATCGGTCGGATCGTGCATGAAGCGAGACGGACGGACATTTGATCATCAGACGCTGGAGGCGATTCGCCTCATGGCGATTGAGCGGGTTCGTGAAGGCGAGCGGCCGGCAGACGTGATTGCCTCCTACGGATTCAATCGCACCACGATCTATAAATGGATAAACGCTGCCCTTAAACCGGGCGTGGGTATCAATGCGCTGCGCTCGACGCCGGCCACTGGCCGGCCCCCAACGCTGACGCCAGCCCAGGAGCGGCAGGTTTTTCGCTGGGTCAATGGGCGCGATCCGCGCCAGTACGGGCTTGATTTCGGGTTGTGGACACGCGCAATCGTGGCGCAGTTGATTGAGAAGAAGTTTGGTGTGCGCCTGGGGACGACAGCGGTGGGAGCACTGCTGGCAAAACTTGGGCTGACGCCGCAGAAACCATTGCAACGGGCCTACCAACGCGACCCCGAAGCGATCGAGCGCTGGCAGCACGACACCTATCCAGCAATTGCCCGTCAGGCTAAGGCGCAGGGCGCGGAAGTGTTCTTCTGGGACGAGTCCGGCTTTCGCGCCGACACGGTGCATGGTAAGACCTGGGGTGTACGTGGCCAGACCCCTGTGGTGCAGCGCCCCGGTCAGCGCCAGTCGATCAGCGCGGCGGCGGCGGTCAATGCGAAGGGAGCCTTCTGGTTTTGCACCTACAAGGGAGCGCTCAACGCCGAGTTTTTCGTCGAATTGCTCAAGAAGATGATGCGGCATCGCAAGAAGCCGGTGCATCTGGTGCTCGACAGTCTGCCCGCGCACAAGAAGGCGCTGGTGCGCGAGTACGTTGACTCCACGCGCGGCAAGCTCACACTTCATTTCCTGCCGGGTTACGCCCCGGATCTGAATCCGGACGAATTGGTGTGGAGTCATGTCAAACGTACTGGCGCGGCAAGGCGGCCCCTGCAAAAGGGTGAAAAGCTGCAAGAGCGAATCGAGGCGCAGCTCGCGGATGTCCGGCAAAAGCCGTGTCTCGTTCGATCATTCTTCCAGGCTCCTTCTGTCGCCTATATTTCCGACTGCTGAGTAATTCCTTATCGCGACAGAACCGTCGTCCATCACATCACAACCAGCTCGGGATGCGGCGCGGCTTTTACACATTGAACCGTAGCACCGTTGTGCATCCGAACCGTCGCATTCCCGCATGAAACGGCATTGATCCGTTTCGCGTCAGTGCACATTTTTTCGCGGTGATCGAGCGACGTTGACGCTGTAGGTCCGTACAGTCGAGGAAATTCACTACCGGTATTCAATTGTCATGGGCGGCTGCATTTCTAAGCGTGGTGGAGCGCGAGCTTCAAGCGACTATGGTTCCGATGGGTATGAGTCGGACGTTGAGGCGAAAAGAGCTAAGCCTGGATCTTCGCGATCACCATATTCAAATGAGACCTTGAATGGTCTGGTGCCATTTGCCAAACGGGTCTATCAGGAGAGCGTTCTTTGGCATGGAACCAAGCGCGAACACGTGTCATCTCTTCGCAGAAATGGCTTCGTGAACGAGCGTAAAGGGAGTGGAGCCACAGATGGCGGAAGCGCAAATTTCCTGATGAATTTCAGTAGCTCTGGTGTGACTGCTTCGGGCGAACACCACTACTTGTCATCTGATCGAGAGATGGCGAAGGAGTTTGCCATGTTTGCCGACGCTGACCAGCCGGCGGTGGTGCGAACGATCGGCGTTGGGAACAACTTTCATTTGGAGGAAGACCCCTATACTGGCGACCCTGCCAGACCCCGGGCACGGCAGAGCAAGCGCACGCCTTGCTGAGTTGTTGCAACATAACACGACAAGAGAAGTGCCTGTACAGCGCCGTCGAGGCACTGGTAAAGCGGTCGAATTTTTCACCGAATGATGCTGAAAGTAACATCGAATACGCTCGGCTGTCTCTGAACACTGTGCAGACCCACGACAAAGCCTTGAAGTTGCAGTTCGGTGCGAGCCGGTGCATGCGAGGTGACGGCTTGCTGTGATTCACCCTCAGGTTATCGAGAATCAGGACGCCTTCTTGCCTGCGTGCCAAAACGACGTCCACCGATGGCATCTTGCAGCGTCGTCGCGATGCCCTCAGTATGACGCTGGCAAGATGCCAAACACTCCAATGCGATATCCCAGCTGTGCTTGTCCATCTCCGCTCTTGATCGACACCGCCAGCATGAGATGCGCCCGTCTTGTTTCCTCAAGAGTCCGGATTGTCCCCCGTAATGGCTGTTGAGTTGGGCTTACTCGTCCTGATTCCACTATCCCGACATAGGCCTCTTGTTTCAACGGTCTACCCGCCCGATCCGATGACAACGGCCGGAGCTATTTTAACAGCCTGCCAGGTAACTACTGGAGAAGGGGCATAGCTATGAGAATTGGCAGCCCGGCGAGTCCGGACGCTGGTGGCGATCAGAAGATTGACGAGGCTGCACCCGGACAGTCCCCGACTTCGCGGCCCGAACCTGCGTCCCGGAGGACAGACACGGTCCTTGACACGTTGCCGCGGCGGGAAGACCTGGCAGCGCGTCGCCAGCAGCGCAGGATGCAGCCTTATTCCGGACCTCAACGGCAAAGGGCATTCGCTTCACGGCCACAGGGGGACGAGGATACTGCCGGACATCCGTTGCGCGCTTTGCCGAGTAGCGGGAGGCCTGTGTCAGACCGAGCAGCGGACGATGCACCCCGCAGGGCCCAGTCGTCGTGGCCGCCCAGCACGCGCAACCTGCCGGACCAGCAGCTGCGGTCAACCCTTGCTGCAAGCGGGATGGAGAGGTATCAGATCGCCGCGGCGGCGCCATCGCGCAAGCGACCGGCCCGCGATGCGATTGAAGCGCTGGATGAAAGGCACCACTCGAGGATGCGCATCGAGCCGAGCGAACCACAGCGCCGCAGCCGGAATCTGGGGAGAGTCCTGACGTATCCTGAACACGAGTTCGGCCGGCAGCTCAGGAACCAACGGTATGCGCAGCAGCAAGTGCTTTCCGGCAACGCGAAGGATGCCGATTTCCCTGAACTTGCCATCCGGATGGCAAGGGAGAACGTGCTGGCACAGCGCAACGGCTACGGGCAGGCACTGGTCTTTCTGCGCCCAGACTATGCCGGCGACAACCTGCACTTCCTGGACTTGTATTTGCAGAAACTGCAGGTCAGGAACAAGGTCAGGAACATACCGCCTGCGCGGGCCAACGACGTTCGCGAGGCGGTTGAACTGGCGGCGCACTATCTTGTGGACACCGACTGGTGCCGGGGCGCGCCGGCTGCAAGCTATGTGCATCTTGCCAACAAGCTTAGCAAGCATGCCGACAGCGAGATCTGCCGGCTAGCGCTGCGAAGCATCGCGACCGAACTGCTGAGGCCGGGCGCGCTGCACAGGCTGAACGGACGGCAAGCCGCCATGCTGTGCAATGCGCTGTCCAAGGCGCCGGAGCGCCCGGCGTGCTGCGATGCGGTGTCCGGTCTTGTCAGGCATCTTCGATCGCATGGTCTGATCCCGGGGCTGAACGCACAGGATATGTCAAATCTGCTCAATGCCCTGAGCAAGTGGTCGGACGATGGCAGGGTCGGGGAGAACGCACTGGAGCTGGCCAGGCGCGTTGCGGCAGACGCGCCGCTGCGCGAGTCGATGAATGCGCTGGGGGTGGCCATCACGCTCAACGCTCTCTCGAAGTGGCCTGACGAAGCCGATGCGCGTCAGGCGGCGCTGCGGCTGGCCGAACGCGTGACATCGGACGCAAAGCTGCGCCAGCGGATGGACGCACCGCATGTTGCCAACGCGCTCAATGCATTCTCAAAGTGGCCGGCGTCGCATCGGGCCAGCGAGGCGGTACGGTGCCTGGCCCGGCGCCTCACATCGGAACCCCAGCTGTGCCAGTCGATGGAGGCGCGGGCCGTGGCCACCGCGCTCAATGCGCTCTCGAAGTGGCCGGAGGAAGACAAGGCCCGCGACGCCGCGCTGCGGCTGGCCGAGCGCGTTAGCTCGGAACCCCAGCTGTGCCAGTCGATGGAGGCGAAACATGTGTCCAATGCCTTGAACGCGCTCTCGAAGTGGCCGGACGCGGACGAGGCCAGTGCCGCGGCGCTGGCGCTTGCCGATCATCTGACCTCGGAGGCTGAGGGCGATGCGCGGCTGCGCGAGTCGATGGATGCGCGGGAGGTGACCAACGCGCTCAATGCGCTTTCGAAGTGGCCGAACCAGGCCAAGGCCCGCGACGCCGCGCTGCGGCTGGCCGAGCGCGTTAGCTCGGAACCCCAGCTGTGCCAGTCGATGGACGCGCGGGCCGTGGCCAACGCGCTCAATGCGCTCTCGAAGTGGCCGGAGGAAGACAAGGCCCGCGACGCCGCGCTGCGGCTGGCCGAGCGCGTTAGCTCGGAACCCCAGCTGTGCCAGTCGATGGACGCGCAGGCAGTGGCCAACGCCCTGAACGCGTTTTCGAAGTGGCCGGACGCGGACGAGGCAAGCGCCGCGGCGCTGGCGCTTGCCGATCGTCTGACCTCGGAGGCTGAGGGCAATGCGCGGCTGCGCGAGTCGATGGATGCGCGGGAGGTGACCAACGCGCTCAATGCGCTTTCGAAGTGGCCGGACAAGGAAGAGGCTCGTAAGGCGGCGCTGCGGCTGGCCGAGCGCGTTAGCTCGGAACCCCAACTGTGCCAGTCGATGGAGGCGCAGGCCGTGGCCAACGCCCTGAACGCGTTTTCGAAGTGGCCGGACGCGGACGAGGCCAGCGCCGCGGCGCTGGCGCTTGCCGATCGTCTGACCTCGGAGGCTGAGGGCAATGCGCGGCTGCGCCAGTCGATGGATGCGCGGGCCGTGGCCACCGCGCTCAATGCGCTTTCGAAGTGGCCGGACAAGGAAGAGGCTCGTAAGGCGGCGCTGCGGCTGGCCGAGCGCGTTAGCTCGGAACCCCAGCTGTGCCAGTCGATGGAGGCGAAACATGTGGCCAACGCCCTGAACGCGCTTTCGAAGTGGCCGGACGCGGACGAGGCAAGCGCCGCGGCGCTGGCGCTTGCCGATCGTCTGACCTCGGAGGCTGAGGGGATGCGCGGCTGCGCCAGTCGATGGACGCGCAGGCCGTGGCCAGCACCCTCCACGCACTGTCCCGATGGCCGCAAGAAAGCGGCCTGCATGAAGCGGCGTGGTGTCTGGCGGCACGCCTGGGCTGGGCTCCGCTCGAGTGGAGCGCGTTCGAATTCAGCCAGACCGGCCAGATTGCCAACGCGCTGGCGCGGCTCGGCCGGGACGAAGACGGGAACGCCGTTCTCGCACGCGATGTACTGATGGGGGTAGCGGTGCACCTGGAGCTGTATCCGGAACGCTTCGACAGCGCCGAGGGCCGCCACGTGGGTATGCTGCTCAAGGCTTTCGCCCAGCTGCGGCTGCACGACGCGCTGCGGCTGCTCGCAACGCCGGCGCTGGAGCGTGTCATGACGCTGTGTCTCGAAGGACGGCTGCGCGAAGAACCGCTGGAAAGTGTAGGCACCCTGTGCATGGGGCTGCTGCCGCTGGCGCGCAGCCCGCAGTTGCAGCGCCACCGGGTGCGCGCCCTGCAGACGTTCGACGCGCTGAAGCCAGTCGTAGAACACAAGATCGACGCGTATCTGCGCCAAGCCCCGGGCGGGGCAGGCGCTCGTGCCGGGCTGCACCTGAAGGAGGGCGACGAAGCATGCGGTACGCGCTGTCCGGCCCTGTCACTGTATCAGGTGCTCAAGGCATACACCGTGGTGGCCCACCAGTGGAAGCCGCGCTACATCAGCGGCGGGCGTGAGTCGGTGAAGACGCACCAGGAGACTCTGAAGCAGTGGGTGCGACAGACGCTGGACAGGACGCGCCCGCTCATCGAGACGGATCTGCAGGAAAAGAGCTGGAACTTGATTGCGCAGATCGAGGCGGATGATGCGATCCTGGACGCGCTGGATCTGCGGCTGGCCAGCGCGGCGCATCTGGAGGCCCTCACGACGCGTTACCCTCCTCGCCGGTTCGATCTGGCAGCGCGCCACGAGAGCCTGCGCACAGTGGTGGGAAACGTCGTACCACCCGAACCGAGTGGGGGCGACACCACGCATGTCACGGTCGACTTGCGGGGACGGGAGCTGGAGCCCGCCGCGTCGTCCGACGGGGCGGAGCCTGCGTATTCGTTTTATTCACGCCTGACCGGTCAGCCGCTGGTCGAGGTGCGGCTGCCTGGGGAGTTAAGCGCCTTCATGCTCGCGCGCACGTTCCAGTACAAAGACGAGCCTTGGCGCTTCGACATGTTTGGCGGCAGCCGCCTGACACGGGGGCGGCGGAAGTCAGCCCGGGACATCGCCGCCGGCCGCAGCGCGTCTGCTTCGGTGCTGCCGGCAGTGCGGTATGCCGACAGTGCCCCAGGCAGCGCCTTCATGGAACTGGCGCAGAAGCTGGCGCCGCAGCGCGAGGACTGGTCGCGCATGCAACGCGCGCTCATGGAGATGGTGCCACCTGACCATGTGGTGGAGGGCACGTTGCGGCTGGGCTGGTTTGAGGACGTGGCCGGGCCGCAGCACCCCTTCAGGCTTCAAGGGCCACACCACGAGCGCATCGCGCTCTGTCCAAATGACGGCTGCGGGTTTCTGAGATGGGACGTGGCGATGCGCATTCCGGTGGTGCGCGAACATATCGAGGCATGGGAGGCAGTCAGGGAGGCACGGGGCGACGAGGCACAGCAAAAGCTGGTGGATGGGCAGCAGCCGGGATTTAACACGCTGCCACCGCAGGCCCTGATGCATTTCCCGCGGGATGAGGCGGCGCTTGACGAAGCGCGCGAGGTGATGCAGCGCAGGCTGAACGGGGTGGACCGGCACGCATCGCAGGCGGTGGACTGCCTGACGCTGTACCAACTGGCCGTCAGCGGCGGCTACCAGGGGCGGCGCATCCGCGCGGTCCCCTCGGCTGACGACAGGCTGTATCTGCCGACGATTCCGCTGCCGGGCTTTGCGCAGTTGCAGGGCGATGTGCTGGTGGGCAAACCGCCGTACGATAAGGAGAACCTGTTGCCCATTGCGGCCGCGCAGGTCGTTACGCCCGATCAGGAGGACGTGACGGCCCAGTTTCTGGACCAGTGCTTCGCCATCCAGTACAGCTATACGGGATTCGATGAGGATTCGGGCACGGGCGCCGACATGTTGCACAGCAAGGGCATGCTGATCATCCCGCCGCCGGGCTACTGGTCGCCGGATCCGGACCACCAGGGGCTGCACCTGGCCTGTTCGCGGGAGGACCTGAAGACGCTGTCGCGCTGGAAGAGCCGGCGCGAGCGCGACACGCTGCCGCAGCAGATGTTCAGCACGGGCAGCCTGCGAGTCAAGGACGTGCTGCTGCCTGGGCGGCTTGGGGCAATCCCGATTGCGGAGCTGCGCAAGCGGAGCATGGACACGGACGGGGACGATGCGTTCGTCTATGCGGGCTATCCGGCTCTCGTGGGCCACATCGGTCGCGTCATGCAGTCGCGCCAGGCGCGACGGGGCGAGGAGCGCTCGTTCAAGCCGCCCAAGACTGCGCATCCGGCCATCGATGAACGGGGCCGCTACCAGGCGGGACGGGCGCGCGAAATTATGGCCGAGCAGCGGGGGGGCGCGTTGCTGGGTAAAGCCGCCACGCTCGCCATGCGCTTTCTCGCGCAGCCAGATGAGCTGCGCGAGGCCATGGCGCGAAACATGATGTTCGGCACCTACGACGGCGTGGCGCGTGATTTGCGCAACGGACTGCGCAGGCGGCTGCAGGGGGACAAGGATGCACCAGCGCTGCAGCAGTTGCAGGTGCAGGCGCATGAGGCGATTGACCGAGCCCATGAGCCGCAAGCGTGCGAGGCGGCGAAACTGCTGTATGAGCTGTGTATGCAGCTGGGCAGGGACAGCGTCCAGGCACCGCAGCTTCCGTCCGCGCTGGCGCAGGGGTTCCCCGCACTTGCGAGCGCCTATGAGCAGGCAGACGACACGGCCGGGCGTGTGCACGCGGTGCTGGACAACTACCCGGTGTGCCGTCTGTCGCGTACGGCGTTCCCCGAGGGGCAGCCGGGGCTGGTGCCGGGCGAGCCGGAGCTGTCCATGCGCAACCTGTTTACGATAGCCATAAAGGTGGGCACCGACGCGCTGAAGTCGGACACGGGCACCGATCTCTTTACAAGCGTGATCGAGAGTTGCGAAATGGCTGAACGCCGGTATCCCGACCGTCTGCGTCGGGTACCGTACAGCAAGCCGACGTTGGCGGAAATACGGCACGGGCGCTTCGATCCACAGTGGGCAGACGCTGCGCTGCGGCAGATGCCAACGATGGCAGCGGGTGTCATGCAGGACGCCGTCCGGGCGCTGCAGCAGGCGGAGCTGCTCAGCGTACCGGCTACGCCGGCCGAACGGGCGCAGGAGGTTTCCCGGGAGGCGCTTGAGCAAGAGGCGCTGGCGCTCAATGAACGGGCCCGTTTGGCCGAGCCGGGGATCACGATGAGGCTGCAGGACATCGTGAACGGGTGCAGTGAGCCCGGACACGCGCGGGCGGGTCTGGCGGGCGAACAGAAGAACAGGCTGAAGTCGCCGCGCTCGCTGCAGGACAAGCTGGCCCGGCTGATTGGTGGAGTGCCGCCCCGGACCCTGGCCCAGGCCAGCGCGCTGGTCAACGATGCGCTGCGCTACAGTGTGGTGCTGCCCGCGGATACGTTTATGGGGGACTATCGCCAGATCATGGCGCAGCTCGCGAAGGCGCATACTCTGATCCGGCGCACGAATCACTTCCTGCGGGGCCGCAGCCCTTTCCAGGCGGTGAGCGTCACGCTGAAGGAGCCAAACGGCATCGCATGGGAAATCCAGTTTCATACAGAGCAAACGTTCAGATGCAAGGAGAAGTACCACGACCTGTACAAGCAGGCGCAACGACGTGGATTCGATGGCGCCTCCGGCGACGAGATCTGGAAGTTGCTCGGGCCAGCGCGCGAGGCCTTCCGTGCATTACCCGTTCCTGCGGGGGTGGAAGATATCGTGGACTGGGAGCCGGAAACGGTATTGAAGGTGCAGCCGCGGCCCCAGGCGTCAGCCACGCCGCGCGTGCCTGCCCCCCTTGCGCAACTGGCCCAGCAGATCAGAAGCCAGGCTGAACGTCTCGAGGGTGCGGTCTGGCCTGTGCTGCAGCAGGCGCTGGAGCACCACGGCGCGAAGTTGCGCGCGGACATGGACGGTGGCGGCTGGCGCAGGTTTATCTTTAAGAAGAAGAAAAGCATTGAAGAGAAGCTTGCCCGGATACAGCGCGAGCAGGGCCTGCAAACACCGCAGGAGGCCGCCAGGCGGGTACGCGATGGTCTGCGCTATGAGGTGATCCTCGGTGCAGAGAGATTTGCCATGGACGCCCGGAGGATCCTGACCAGTCTGCAAAGGGCCGGCATGACGGTCATGCGCGTGAACAACAGCTTTACCCGGGAGGGCACCGGCTATGCTGGCCTGAATGTGAACGTGCGCACCCGCGTTGAGGGCGAAGACGCCGACTGGGAAATCCAGTTCCACACCCGTGATAGCCTGAAGGCCAAGGAGAAGGGTCACCGGACCTACGAAAGGCTGCGCCAACTGTCGCCTGATGCGGTGCCGCGCGGGACGCTGGAGCAGGACCTGCGCGACGCGGCAGCCCGCGTGGCGCCCCCGCAGGGCATCGAGATGATCCTGTCCTTCGATCTCTATGCGGAACCATCCATTGCCGACGAGAGGCCTGGCGGCCCGATGAACCAGCCGTATCGCGGCGCAGCCGCGGATCAAGCACGCAGCTCCGACCTGGACACCGGGCAACCCTACGGGCCGCACGGTGCCACGCGGAGCGCGCCTGCCGTGACACACCCGGCCCCCGATCCTGGCCATGCTGTTCGCAGCAACTGGGGCCCCCCCCCGCGCGCACCGGACGTGCTGAGCGGCCTGCACGACCCCCCCTGGCGGGTGCCTCGCCGGCTCAGGTGCCCGTTCCCCCATCCTTGGGCGAATTCAATTCGGGCCCCTGCTCATCAGTCTTGAACAGTTTCTGGCGCAATCAAACGCTGAGATGGGGATCGCCAGCGGGCTGCAGAATAATTGCCTGCTAGACACAGCTCTTCAGCTCAGCCGCAACCTAAGGCGAGAGCCTGCGATGGCAACGGAGCAGACGAGCGAACTCCAGGCGCAGGCGCAGTGGTTGCGGGGCGAGCTATTTCGTGGGGGCCTGGCCGATAGGGATGGCGACATCGACATGTACGAGGCCGGGTGGGGGCTCGCGCGCAGCCTTGGCATACGCATCCAGGCCATTGCGGTCAATGCGAGCGGGCAGCTCACAGTGCATCCGGTTGTTGGTCAGCAAGGCCGGCTTGTGCATATCCTTCATACACCCGGCCACTTTCAGCCATTGTGGCCGCGCCGCTAGTGTAGCGTTCTGTTCTTGATTGAACTTATATGAATTCGGCGTCTCCAATGCCCACACTGCGACACAGCGTGGAGAGAGTGAGTGCGAGTTGCCCCCGAGATCATGTTGACCGACGAGGAGCGAACCAATTTGACGAGGCTGGTTCGGTCGAAGCTCACGAGCGTGAGGCTGGCGCAGCGCGCGCGCATTGTGCTGCTGGCCGCCAACGGAATGCAGAACAAGGACATCGCCGAGCAGTTGGGAGTCGGACGCGTGCAGGTCTCGCGTTGGCGTGAGCGGTATGCGCAATCGGGGCTGGCCGGTATCGAACGCGACTTGCCGCGCGGTGCGCCGCCGGTGAAGGTGGACACGGCGCGGCTGGTGGAGCTGACCACTCAAACCAAGCCCGTTGCGGCCACGCACTGGAGCACGCGCAAGATGGCCGCCGAATTGGGCGTGAGCGCCAGCACCGTCATGCGCCATTGGCACGCCCACGGGTTGAAGCCGCACATCGTGCGCGGCTTCAAGGTGTCGCGCGATCCGAAGTTCGTCGAGAAGCTCGAAGACATCGTCGGCCTCTACATGTCGCCACCCGAGCACGCGCTGGTGCTGTGCTGCGATGAGAAGAGCCAGGTGCAGGCGCTGGATCGCACGCAGCCCGGCTTGCCGTTGAAGAAGGGGCGTGCGGCCATCATGACGCACGACTACAAGCGCAACGGCACGACCACGCTGTTTGCCGCGCTCAACGTGCTCGATGGCCAGGTCATCGCCCAGTGCCAGCAGCGCCACCGCCATACCGAGTGGCTGAAGTTCCTGCGCAAGATCGACCGCGAGACGCCCAAGGACAAAACGCTGCATCTGATCGCAGACAACTACGCCACCACAAGCATCCTGCGGTGCAGGACTGGCTGGCCAAGCATCCGCGATTCAACATGCACTTCACGCCCACCTCCGCATCATGGCTGAACATGGTCGAGCGGTTCTTTCGTGACATCACAACCGAGCGACTTCGCCGCGGCGTATTCACCAGCGTGCCGGAACTGGTCGACGCCATCAACGAGTACATCGCTCACCACAACACCAACCCCAAGCCGTTCATCTGGACCAAGAGCGCTCGCGACATCCTACAGAAGGTCATTCGTGCCAACCGCCGCTTAAGTTCCAAACAGAATGGAACATTGCACTAGGTTGCGGCGGCTGAACAAGATTCTTCGGTCGAAATGCTCCCGTAATCCTTCCAGTTATGATGTTCGCGAATCCTATTCGCTGGCGGTAAAGAGATACTCAACTTTAGACACTCGAATGCCCTCCGCGACCGCGCGTAGCAGAGCGATCGTGGAGTGTAAGCGCTCAATTGACGACGTCTGGTATTGAAGGCTGAACGTTGGCAGACTTGCGTCCGCAAAGTCTTTGCGGACGCAAACAGGTTCTGCTTTGCAGGTGTCTCGATTGGCCGCGAATCCATAACCTGCTGGACAACCGGCACGAATGCCGACAACGCACCTTGCGGCTGCGCTGGAGCTCGGTACTCCCGAATCAATTTGCGCAACTGATTAGCGTTGTGCCGGCCTTGAGCGGCCGTGCCCGAAACCGAGCTCCCGATTGAAGACAGAACTCAATCAGACGCCGCTTGGCCGCTGGCTCGTAGTCGCGCTTCCCATTGGGACGGACTCGCACCGCCTGCAGCGGAAATAGGTCAATCTCCTCTTGGATCATGTTTGCGTCCGCAAAGTCTTTGCGGACGCAAGCCTGCCAACGTTCAGCCTTCAATACCAGACGTCGTCAATTGAGCGCTTACACTCCACGATCGCTCTGCTACGCGCGGTCGCGGAGGGCATTCGAGTGTCTAAAGTTGAGTATCTCTTTACCGCCAGCGAATAGGATTCGCGAACATCATAACTGGAAGGATTACGGGAGCATTTCGACCGAAGAATCTTGTTCAGCCGCCGCAACCTAGCGGCGCGGCCACAATGGCTGAAAGTGGCCGGGTGTATGAAGGATATGCACAAGCCGGCCTTGCTGACCAACAACCGGATGCACTGTGAGCTGCCCGCTCGCATTGACCGCAATGGCCTGGATGCGTATGCCAAGGCTGCGCGCGAGCCCCCACCCGGCCTCGTACATGTCGATGTCGCCATCCCTATCGGCCAGGCCCCCACGAAATAGCTCGCCCCGCAACCACTGCGCCTGCGCCTGGAGTTCGCTCGTCTGCTCCGTTGCCATCGCAGGCTCTCGCCTTAGGTTGCGGCTGAGCTGAAGAGCTGTGTCTAGCAGGCAATTATTCTGCAGCCCGCTGGCGATCCCCATCTCAGCGTTTGATTGCGCCAGAAACTGTTCAAGACTGATGAGCAGGGGCCCCGAATTGAATTCGCCCAAGGATGGGGGAACGGGCACCTGAGCCGGCGAGGCACCCGCCAGGGGGGTCGTGCAGGCCGCTCAGCACGTCCGGTGCGCGCAGGGGGGCGGGGGCCCCAGTTGCTGCGAACAGCATGGCCAGGATCGGGGGCCGGGTGTGTCACGGCAGGCGCGCTCCGCGTGGCACCGTGCGGCCCGTAGGGTTGCCCGGTGTCCAGGTCGGAGCTGCGTGCTTGATCCGCGGCTGCGCCGCGATACGGCTGGTTCATCGGGCCGCCAGGCCTCTCGTCGGCAATGGATGGTTCCGCATAGAGATCGAAGGACAGGATCATCTCGATGCCCTGCGGGGGCGCCACGCGGGCTGCCGCGTCGCGCAGGTCCTCCTCCAGCGTCCCGCGCGGCACCGCATCAGGCGACAGTTGGCGCAGCCTTTCGTAGGTCCGGTGACCCTTCTCCTTGGCCTTCAGGCTATCACGGGTGTGGAACTGGATTTCCCAGTCGGCGTCTTCGCCCTCAACGCGGGTGCGCACGTTCACATTCAGGCCAGCATAGCCGGTGCCCTCCCGGGTAAAGCTGTTGTTCACGCGCATGACCGTCATGCCGGCCCTTTGCAGACTGGTCAGGATCCTCCGGGCGTCCATGGCAAATCTCTCTGCACCGAGGATCACCTCATAGCGCAGACCATCGCGTACCCGCCTGGCGGCCTCCTGCGGTGTTTGCAGGCCCTGCTCGCGCTGTATCCGGGCAAGCTTCTCTTCAATGCTTTTCTTCTTCTTAAAGATAAACCTGCGCCAGCCCCACCGTCCGTGCGCAACTTCGCGCCGTGGTGCTCCAGCGCCTGCTGCAGCACAGGCCAGACCGCACCCTCGAGACGTTCAGCCTGGCTTCTGATCTGCTGGGCCAGTTGCGCAAGGGGGCAGGCACGCGCGGCGTGGCTGACGCCTGGGGCCGCGGCTGCACCTTCAATACCGTTTCCGGCTCCCAGTCCACGATATCTTCCACCCCCGCAGGAACGGGTAATGCACGGAAGGCCTCGCGCGCTGGCCCGAGCAACTTCCAGATCTCGTCGCCGGAGGCGCCATCGAATCCACGTCGTTGCGCCTGCTTGTACAGGTCGTGGTACTTCTCCTTGCATCTGAACGTTTGCTCTGTATGAAACTGGATTTCCCATGCGATGCCGTTTGGCTCCTTCAGCGTGACGCTCACCGCCTGGAAAGGGCTGCGGCCCCGCAGGAAGTGATTCGTGCGCCGGATCAGAGTATGCGCCTTCGCGAGCTGCGCCATGATCTGGCGATAGTCCCCCATAAACGTATCCGCGGGCAGCACCACACTGTAGCGCAGCGCATCGTTGACCAGCGCGCTGGCCTGGGCCAGGGTCCGGGGCGGCACTCCACCAATCAGCCGGGCCAGCTTGTCCTGCAGCGAGCGCGGCGACTTCAGCCTGTTCTTCTGTTCGCCCGCCAGACCCGCCCGCGCGTGTCCGGGCTCACTGCACCCGTTCACGATGTCCTGCAGCCTCATCGTGATCCCCGGCTCGGCCAAACGGGCCCGTTCATTGAGCGCCAGCGCCTCTTGCTCAAGCGCCTCCCGGGAAACCTCCTGCGCCCGTTCGGCCGGCGTAGCCGGTACGCTGAGCAGCTCCGCCTGCTGCAGCGCCCGGACGGCGTCCTGCATGACACCCGCTGCCATCGTTGGCATCTGCCGCAGCGCAGCGTCTGCCCACTGTGGATCGAAGCGCCCGTGCCGTATTTCCGCCAACGTCGGCTTGCTGTACGGTACCCGACGCAGACGGTCGGGATACCGGCGTTCAGCCATTTCGCAACTCTCGATCACGCTTGTAAAGAGATCGGTGCCCGTGTCCGACTTCAGCGCGTCGGTGCCCACCTTTATGGCTATCGTAAACAGGTTGCGCATGGACAGCTCCGGCTCGCCCGGCACCAGCCCCGGCTGCCCCTCGGGGAACGCCGTACGCGACAGACGGCACACCGGGTAGTTGTCCAGCACCGCGTGCACACGCCCGGCCGTGTCGTCTGCCTGCTCATAGGCGCTCGCAAGTGCGGGGAACCCCTGCGCCAGCGCGGACGGAAGCTGCGGTGCCTGGACGCTGTCCCTGCCCAGCTGCATACACAGCTCATACAGCAGTTTCGCCGCCTCGCACGCTTGCGGCTCATGGGCTCGGTCAATCGCCTCATGCGCCTGCACCTGCAACTGCTGCAGCGCTGGTGCATCCTTGTCCCCCTGCAGCCGCCTGCGCAGTCCGTTGCGCAAATCACGCGCCACGCCGTCGTAGGTGCCGAACATCATGTTTCGCGCCATGGCCTCGCGCAGCTCATCTGGCTGCGCGAGAAAGCGCATGGCGAGCGTGGCGGCTTTACCCAGCAACGCGCCCCCCCGCTGCTCGGCCATAATTTCGCGCGCCCGTCCCGCCTGGTAGCGGCCCCGTTCATCGATGGCCGGATGCGCAGTCTTGGGCGGCTTGAACGAGCGCTCCTCGCCCCGTCGCGCCTGGCGCGACTGCATGACGCGACCGATGTGGCCCACGAGAGCCGGATAGCCCGCATAGACGAACGCATCGTCCCCGTCCGTGTCCATGCTCCGCTTGCGCAGCTCCGCAATCGGGATTGCCCCAAGCCGCCCAGGCAGCAGCACGTCCTTGACTCGCAGGCTGCCCGTGCTGAACATCTGCTGCGGCAGCGTGTCGCGCTCGCGCCGGCTCTTCCAGCGCGACAGCGTCTTCAGGTCCTCCCGCGAACAGGCCAGGTGCAGCCCCTGGTGGTCCGGATCCGGCGACCAGTAGCCCGGCGGCGGGATGATCAGCATGCCCTTGCTGTGCAACATGTCGGCGCCCGTGCCCGAATCCTCATCGAATCCCGTATAGCTGTACTGGATGGCGAAGCACTGGTCCAGAAACTGGGCCGTCACGTCCTCCTGATCGGGCGTAACGACCTGCGCGGCCGCAATGGGCAACAGGTTCTCCTTATCGTACGGCGGTTTGCCCACCAGCACATCGCCCTGCAACTGCGCAAAGCCCGGCAGCGGAATCGTCGGCAGATACAGCCTGTCGTCAGCCGAGGGGACCGCGCGGATGCGCCGCCCCTGGTAGCCGCCGCTGACGGCCAGTTGGTACAGCGTCAGGCAGTCCACCGCCTGCGATGCGTGCCGGTCCACCCCGTTCAGCCTGCGCTGCATCACCTCGCGCGCTTCGTCAAGCGCCGCCTCATCCCGCGGGAAATGCATCAGGGCCTGCGGTGGCAGCGTGTTAAATCCCGGCTGCTGCCCATCCACCAGCTTTTGCTGTGCCTCGTCGCCCCGTGCCTCCCTGACTGCCTCCCATGCCTCGATATGTTCGCGCACCACCGGAATGCGCATCGCCACGTCCCATCTCAGAAACCCGCAGCCGTCATTTGGACAGAGCGCGATGCGCTCGTGGTGTGGCCCTTGAAGCCTGAAGGGGTGCTGCGGCCCGGCCACGTCCTCAAACCAGCCCAGCCGCAACGTGCCCTCCACCACATGGTCAGGTGGCACCATCTCCATGAGCGCGCGTTGCATGCGCGACCAGTCCTCGCGCTGCGGCGCCAGCTTCTGCGCCAGTTCCATGAAGGCGCTGCCTGGGGCACTGTCGGCATACCGCACTGCCGGCAGCACCGAAGCAGACGCGCTGCGGCCGGCGGCGATGTCCCGGGCTGACTTCCGCCGCCCCCGTGTCAGGCGGCTGCCGCCAAACATGTCGAAGCGCCAAGGCTCGTCTTTGTACTGGAACGTGCGCGCGAGCATGAAGGCGCTTAACTCCCCAGGCAGCCGCACCTCGACCAGCGGCTGACCGGTCAGGCGTGAATAAAACGAATACGCAGGCTCCGCCCCGTCGGACGACGCGGCGGGCTCCAGCTCCCGTCCCCGCAAGTCGACCGTGACATGCGTGGTGTCGCCCCCACTCGGTTCGGGTGGTACGACGTTTCCCACCGCTGTGCGCAGGCTCTCGTGGCGCGCTGCCAGATCGAACCGGCGAGGAGGGTAACGCGTCGTGAGGGCCTCCAGATGCGCCGCGCTGGCCAGCCGCAGATCCAGCGCGTCCAGGATCGCATCATCCGCCTCGATCTGCGCAATCAAGTTCCAGCTCTTTTCCTGCAGATCCGTCTCGATGAGCGGGCGCGTCCTGTCCAGCGTCTGTCGCACCCACTGCTTCAGAGTCTCCTGGTGCGTCTTCACCGACTCGCGTTCGCCGCTGATGTAGCGCGGCTTCCACTGGTGGGCCACCACGCTGTATGCCTTGAGCACCTGATACAGTGACAGGGCCGGACAGCGCGTACCGCATGCTTCGTCACCCTCCTTCAGGCGCAGCCCGGCACGAGCGCCTGCCCCGCCCGGGGCTTGGCGCAGATACGCGTCGATCTTGTGTTCTACGACTGGCTTCAGCGCGTCGAACGTCTGCAGGGCGCGCACCCGGTGGCGCTGCAACTCCGGGCTGCGCGCCAGCGGCAGCAGCCCCATGCACAGGGTGCCCACACTCTCCAGCGGTTCTTCGCGCAGCCGTCCTTCTTGACACAGCGTCATGACACGCTCCAGCGCCGGCGTTGCGAGCGGCCGCAGCGCGTCGTGCATCCGCAGCTGGGCGAAAGCCTTGAGCAGCATACCCACGTGGCGGCCCTCGGCGCTGTCGAAGCGTTCCGGATACAACTCCAGGTGCACCGCTACCCCCATCAGTACATCGCGTGCGAGAACGGCGTTCCCGTCTTCGTCCCGGCCGAGCCGCGCCAGCGCGTTGGCAATCTGCCCGGTCTGGCCGAATTCGAACGTGCTCCACTCGAGCGGAGCCCAGCCCAGGCGTGCCGCCAGACACCACGCCGCTTCATGCAGGCCGCTTTCTTGCGGCCATCGGGACAGTGCGTTGAGGGTGCTGGCCACCTCCTGCGCGTCCATCGACTGGCGCAGCCGCGCATCCCCCTCAGCCTCCGAGGTCAGGCGATTGGCCAGCACCAGCGCCGCGGCGCGGGCCTCGGCCTCGTCCGGCCACTTCGAGAGCGCATTGAGCGCGTTGGCTACGGCCTGCGCGTCCATCGACTGGCGCAGCCGCGCGTCCGAGCTTAGGCGCCCGGCCAGCCGCAGCGCGGCGTCTCGGGCCTTGTCTTCCTCCGGCCACTTCGAGAGCGCATTGAGCGCGTTGACCAATTCCTGCTCGTCCATCGACTGGCGCAGCCGCGGGTCCGATGCGAGGCGACCGGCCAACCGCAGCGCCGCGTCGCGGGCCTCGGCCTCGCCCGGCCACTTCGAAAGCGCGTTCAGGGCATTGGCCACGGCCAGCGCATCCATCGACTGGCGCAGCCGCGGGTCCGATGCGAGGCGACCGGCCAGCCGCAGCGCCGCGTCGCGGGCCTCGACCTCGCCCGGCCACTTCGAAAGCGCGTTCAGGGCGTTGGCCACATGTTGCATCTTCATCGACTGGCGCAGCCGCGCGTCCGAGCTTAGGCGCCCGGCCAGCCGCAGCGCCGCGGCGCGGGCCTCGACCTCGCCCGGCCACTTCGAGAGCGCATTGAGCGCGTTGGCCACCTCCTGCGCGTTCATCGACTGGCACAGCCGGAGTTCCGATGCGAGGCGCCGGGCCAGGCACCGTACCGCCTCACCGGTCCGATGCGACGCCGGCCACTTTGAGAATGCGTTGAGCGCGTTGGCCACGTTCTGCCCGTCCATCTGCTGGCGCAGCCTCGCATCCGATGCCACGCTCCCGGCCAGGCACCGTACCGCCTCACCGGACCGATGCGACGCCGGCCACTTTGAGAATGCATTGAGCGCGTTGGCAACATGCTGCCCGTCCATCCGCTGGCGCAGCTTTGCGTCCGATGTCACGCGTTCGGCCAGCCGCAGCGCCGCCTGACGCGCATCGGCTTCGTCAGGCCACTTCGAGAGAGCATTGACCGTGATGGCCACCCCCAGCGCATTCATCGACTCGCGCAGCGGCGCGTCTGCCGCAACGTGCCTGGCCAGCTCCAGTGCGTTCTCCCCGACCCTGCCATCGTCCGACCACTTGCTCAGGGCATTGAGCAGATTTGACATATCCTGTGCGTTCAGCGTCGGGATCAGACCACGCAATCGAAGATGCCTGACAAGACCGGACACCGCATCGCAGCACGCCGGGCGCTCCGGCGCCTTGGACAGCGCATTGCACAGCATGGCGGCTTGCCGTCCGTTCAGCCTGTGCAGCGCGCCCGGCCTCAGCAGTTCGGTCGCGATGCTTCGCAGCGCTAGCCGGCAGATCTCGCTGTCGGCATGCTTGCTAAGCTTGTTGGCGAAATGCACGTAGCTTGCAGCCGGCGCGCCCCGGCACCAGTCGGTGTCCACAAGATAGTGCGCCGCCAGTTCAACCGCCTCGCGAACGTCGTTGGCCCGCGCAGGCGGTATGTTCCTGACCTTGTTCCTGACCTGCAGTTTCTGCAAATACCAGTTCAGGAAGTGCAGGTTGTCGCCGGCATAGTCTGGGCGCAGGAAGACCAGCGCCTGCCCGTAGCCGTTGCGCTGTGCCAGCACGTTCTCCCTTGCCATCCGGATGGCAAGTTCAGGGAAATCGGCATCCTTCGCGTTGCCGGAAAGCACTTGCTGCTGCGCATACCGTTGGTTCCTGAGCTGCCGGCCGAACTCGTGTTCAGGATACGTCAGGACTCTCCCCAGATTCCGGCTGCGGCGCTGTGGTTCGCTCGGCTCGATGCGCATCCTCGAGTGGTGCCTTTCATCCAGCGCTTCAATCGCATCGCGGGCCGGTCCCTTGCGCGATGGCGCCGCCGCGGCGATCTGATACCTCTCCATCCCGCTTGCAGCAAGGGTTGACCGCAGCTGCTGGTCCGGCAGGTTGCGCGTGCTGGGCGGCCACGACGACTGGGCCCTGCGGGGTGCATCGTCCGCTGCTCGGTCTGACACAGGCCTCCCGCTACTCGGCAAAGCGCGCAACGGATGTCCGGCAGTATCCTCGTCCCCCTGTGGCCGTGAAGCGAATGCCCTTTGCCGTTGAGGTCCGGAATAAGGCTGCATCCTGCGCTGCTGGCGACGCGCTGCCAGGTCTTCCCGCCGCGGCAACGTGTCAAGGACCGTGTCTGTCCTCCGGGACGCAGGTTCGGGCCGCGAAGTCGGGGACTGTCCGGGCGCAGCCTCGTCAATCTTCTGATCGCCACCAGCGTCCGGACTCGCCGGGCTGCCAATTCTCATAGCTATGCCCCTTCTCCAGTAGTTACCTCGCAGGCCGTTGTAATAGCTTCCGCCGTTGTCATCGGATCGGGCGGGTAGACCGTTGAAACAAGCGGCTATGTCGGGATAGTGGAATCAGGACGAGTAAGCCCCAGCTCAACAGCCATTACGGGTGGAAGGGATAAATCCGCAATCTTGAGGAAGCAAGACGAGCGCATCTCATGCTGGCGGTGTCGATCAAGAGCGGAGATGGACAAGCACAGCTGGGATATCGCATTGGAGTGTTTGGCATCTTGCCAGCGCCATACTGAGGGCGTCGCGACGACGCTGCAAGATGCCACGGTGGGCGTCGGTTTGGCGAGGGGCGCTTGTTGAACGCCGAGCAGGGGCGCGAAGTCTGCAAGCTGATTCGCGACAGCACACCGGATCAATGAAGATGGCTTACGCACTGTGGACCCGTCGCGCGGTTGCTGATTTGGTCGAGCACCGCTTCGGTATCCGGCTTCCGGTTCGCACCATGGGTCTCTACTTGTCGCGCAGGGGCCTCACTCCGCAGAAACCGATTCGCCGCGCTGACGAGCAGTCCTCGGCTGCGGTCAGGAAACGGCTGAATGAGGGCTATCCGGAGATCGCGCAGCGTGCTAAGGCTCAGGATGCAGAAATCCACTGAGGCGATGAGACCGGACTGCGATCTGACGACGTGCGCGGGCGCAGCTTCGCTCCAATCGGGCAAACGAGGGGGGGTACGCATCAACAGCAAGCGCGAGGGGCTGTCGATCATTTCCACGGTCACCAATCGCGACAAGATGCGCTGGAAGATCTTCGAGGGGTCGCTTAACGCCGATATCTTGATCGACTTTCTGCGCCGTCTGGTCAAGGACGCAGGCAAGAAGGCCCTGATTCTCGATAACCTGAGGGTGCATCACAGCAAGCCGGTGAAGGCCTGGCTCGCCCGGCACGTCGAGCAAATCGAGGTGTTTTACCTGCCCATCTACGGCCCGGAACTCAATCGCGACGAGATGGCCAACGCCGATATCCAGCAAGCCGTCACCTCCCGGGCACCGGCTCGCACCAAGCTGCAACTCATCAAGGCCGCGTCGAGCCATCTGCGCAGTGTTCAGAAACAGCCGGAACGCATTCGTTGTTAGTTTCAGCATCATTCGGAGAAGTATGTATGCGGCCTGATTCAAGTTCATGCGGTACCGGCTGACGTGAGAGTTCTTGCTGGTCGGTCATGCTCCCCATTGTTCGCCGACGCACCGCTGCTGGAGTGGGAGAGCGTTTGCAGTGGACCTAGCAAAGAGTTGCGCGCCGGCTCAGTTGATTGTCGCAAGGGACCAATTGGGCGAATCGTCGTCCCCGAATACTGTGGGCGACGATTCGCCACTGCGAATAGGAGTGTAGACATGTTGGACGTTCGCTCAGAGGCATGAAATTTTGTACATTGCTCATCCGTGATTTGCCGCCACAACACGAATAAAGCGACAGCCAAGCGAAGACAGGTCTTCGTACGGCACTTGTTGTTGACGGCTGTGTAAATCCGACACTAGGCAGAGGTGGCGCCGGAAATTCGGACAGTCGGATAAATGGAAGAGCTGGGGTCTGAGCCGGCCATAATGGCGGGCAGAAAGGACCTCAGAAGATGACGAAACGAAGCAGGCGAACCCACTCGGCGGGGTTGAAGGCGAAGGTAGCCCTGGCGGCCCTCAAGGGCGAAAAGACGCTGGCGGAGCTGGTCCAGCAGTACGACGTGCACCCCAGCCAGATCACAGCGTGGAAGCAGCAGTTGGTGGAGCATGCCGCGGACCTGTTCGGCGGTGGCAAGGAAAGTGGGGGCGAGCCGCCGGTGGATTTGAAGGTGCTGCACGCCAAGATCGGCCAGTTGGCGCTGGAGAACGATTTTTTGTCCGGCGCGCTCAGCAAGGCCGGCCTGCTGAGCGCAAAGCGATGATCGACCGCGAGCACGCGCTGCCGGTGAGCCGGCAGGTCAAGCTGGTGGGCATCGCCCGGTCCAGCGCGTACTACCAGCCGCAACCGGTCAGCGAGGCAGATCTGAAGCTGATGCGCCGCATCGACGAACTGCATCTGGAGCATCCCTTCGCGGGGGCTCGCATGCTGGCGCGCCTGCTGCGCCGGGAAGGCATCCAGGTCGGTCGCCGGCACGTGGGCACGCTGATGAAGCGCATGGGCATTGAGGCGCTGTATCGCCGGCCGAACACGAGCCGCAAGCACGCGGCGCACAAGATCTGGCCGTACCTGCTGCGCGACCGGAAGATCGACCGGGCCAACCAGGTGTGGGCTCTGGACACGACCTACATTCCGATGGCACGGGGCTTTGTGTACCTGACGGCAGTGGTGGACCGGGCCAGCCGCCGGGTGCTGGCCTACCGGGTGGCGATCACGCTGGAGAGCTGTCATGCCGTCGAGGCAATCGAGGAGGCCTTTGCCAAGTACGGCAACCCGGAGATCGTCAACACCGACCAGGGCAGCCAGTTCACCGCCACGGAGTTCACAGACGCCGTGCTGGACCGCGGCATCCAACTGTCGATGGACGGCAAGGGCAGTTGGCGCGATAACGTGTTCGTCGAACGCCTTTGGCGCAGCGTCAAATACGAGGAGGTCTACCTGAAAGCCTACGACTCGGTCAGCCATGCGCGCCGCTCTATCGCTAACTACCTAACCTGGTACAACCAACGACGGCCCCATTCCAGTCTGGCGGACCAGACCCCGGATGAGGCATACTTCGCCACGCTGCCAGCGATCAAATCGGCAGCCTGACTGCCCCAGCGCTTCCACTTAAAAACTCCGGATCCCTGTCCGAACAAACGGTGCCACCTCTGGTGACCGCCGCATGGGCAGCGGCGCGCACGAAAAACACCTACTTGCATGCCCAGTTCATGCGAATCAAGGCTCGACGAGGTGCCAAGAAAGCCATCGTCGCAGTTGCAGCCTCTATGCTAACCGCTGCGTGGCACATGCTTCGCAACGGCGTGGAGTACACGGACCTCGGTCCCGACTACTTCAATAGGCGGGACATTCAGGGAACTGTTAAGCGACTGCTCAAGAGACTCACCGATCTCGGATACCCAGTTCAACCGGCGTGTCCGGCGTAGGGGCTTCTTACCAGAATGGAGCCATGAGCAAGCAAGACAAGTATTCGCCTGAGGTTCAAGAACGAGCAGTCGGTCTGGTGCGAGAACAGCTTGGCGAGCATCCGTCGCTGTGGGCGGCAGTTCAGGCCATTGCCCCAAAATCGGGGGTTCGCGCCATACATTGCTGAAATGGGTCAAGCGTGACCAGGTTGATAGCGGAGAGCGCGGTGGCGTAACGACAGCCGAACGAGAACGCCTGAAGGCGCTGGAGCGGGAGAATAAGGAATTGCGCCGCGCAAACGAGATCCTGAAGCTGGCCAGCGCGTTTTTCGCCCAAGCGGAGCTCGATCGCCGTCTCAAGTCCTGAACTCCTTTGTGGATCAGCATCGCGAATCCTTCGGGGTCGAGCCGATCTGCCAAGTCTTTGCATTTCCAGGCAACCGGAGGCTGATTCACGGCGCGCGCAGCGTGTTGACGCGTGCGAAGGAGCCAGGTCCGTGGGTTGAGCAAATCAGCAAGCGTCGCCCGCGCAATGTTGTGATCGTAGCGCTGGCCAACAAGATGGCGCGCACGCATTGCCACGCTGGCAAACGCCGCTCGGCAGCGGTCGCGCTCTATGTCGCCGATCGCCTCGGCGCCACTCTGTCCGGTCCGCATCCGGACGATCCGAACCGGACGGTGCTGGCGTTGCTGCGCGATCCCGCATGGGGACTGCCGCCCGCACGACGTCGCCCGTGGTGGGCGATCTGGACATAGGCCGGGAGCACGCCTAACGCGCGCGCGCGCCCACCGGGCCGGCCTCACAGCGGATCCGGCAGGGGCTCGGACATCCCCTTGACCACGGCGCGCTGATAGACGTCATCAGTCGCCATGGCAAGGCGCCCGCCATCCCACTCCCGGCGCATCTCCCGCATGAGCTCCAGGTGCATCTTGGGGCCATGCTCGGCGAGCGTATCGGCCATCGCATCGCTGAGACGCTGCAGGACTTCCTCGGGCTTGGCCACGCCGCAGGCATTGCGGCCGAACTCGATCAGCGTCTTGCGGTCCGGATAGCGCTTGGACTTCGCGAGCTTGATCGCCAGTTCGCGGTCGGTGAGCTCGACCCCGTGCTTGTTCTGGTATTTGTAGACCATCGTCGTCACCACATCGAACAGCGGCGAGAGCTTGGGCGGGGCGGTATGCGGATCCTCGTACAGCAGCCCGAAGTTCTTCAAGTGCGCGTCACCGTTGCGCACGAGCACGGTCAGCGCCAGATACTCGAAGAAGCGCCGGCAGCTTTCCGGTGCGTTCGTCCCGCAATAGGCATTGATGACCTTGGCGATCTGCTCGTAGGAACCGAGGTACTTTTCCTCGTTGGTGCGGTTCATCAGCACCACCATGTCCTCGAAGCCGAGCTGCCGCTCGCCGTCCAGATCGAAGCGGCCCATCACGAAAAGCTTGCCCGATTCCGACAGCCAGAAGTCGGGGACGGTCAGCCCCGCCCGGCGCGCCGCGTCCATGCACAGAAACTCGTTCTGTGCCAGATGCGGATAGTCCTCGCCACTGGCCTTGACGATCAGATCCGGCGCCACGATGGTCGCGCGCGCGCCCAGCGTGGCGGGGGCGGGCGGCACGTCGAGCTTGTCCGCATCGGGAATCATCACCTTGGGCTGGAAGCCGCTGATGCCCGACGTCAGGTACGTGTCCACGAGGTATTCGAAGAGCTCGGCCGAGCCCTCGTTCTCCAAGATCGTCGTCAGGCCGATACCGGCGCCGAGCCGCTTCGTTTGCGCGTCGGGCTCCGCATAGCGCAGGCGTCCGATCTGGTTGGCGCCCGTGAGCGCCAGCAGCCGCATGTCGTCGAGCTGCATGAGCTTGCCGAACTTGTTGCGGATGCGATCGAGCAGATACCCCTCCGGGCGATTCATCGCAAACAGCGGATGCAGCACGCTGCTGCCATAGCTCTCCACACCGATCGGCATGCCGAGCGACACTTCGCACGGCCGCTCAGTCGTCGTATAGTTGAAAACAAAGCGCGAGGCCTTGTCAAGCGTGCCCGACGGACCTTGCGGCGTGCTCACCAGCAGGCGTTTGAGTTTGTCATTCATCGGCGTCATCCAGCATGGCGCGCAGCGCCGCCGCCGTCGGGCGGGCATCGGTAATGGCCAGCCCCTTACCCAGAAAGGTCAGGGCACTGAACATCACGTGCAGGCCCACATTGCCGCCCAGTTCGAGTTCGGCAATGGTCTGGCGGCGTACCTGCAGGGCACTGGCCAGCTCGGTCTGACTTTTGCCGAGCGCCTTACGGGTGTCACGGATGAGCCGGCCCAGTTCCTGAGCCGTGAATGCGGTGCGCGGTGCAGTTTCCATGGTGTTCGATATTCCGTACATCGATGGGGTCAGTATAGACCATCGTGCGAAATAACGAACATAATTCTGCGTCCCAGCGCTCGGCCGCAATGATCTTTTCTGTGAACGCAACTAGTCCATCAGAATTTCTGAAGGAAGGCGGGCTCGCACCGATCGCAGCAAAACGCTTACCCGTCCACAAAAACGTATTTGTATAAAGGTAGGAAACGGCTTGCGCCGTCCCCTCCCTCCGAACCCGGTGTGCGGTTTTCCCGCACTAAGGAACGAGTGAGAAATAACTTCCCGAAGTGGACCTGGCGTGCGCAAAGCGACGCGGGTAAGATGTGATGCCTCTGGAGGACAAACGATGCAGGCTGGTTACCGGGCTGAGGTTGAAACGCGGATGAAGCGGCTGTACGCGCGCTTGTCGGAGAAGGACCGACGGCGGTATGCGGCTGTGGAGGCGGACAAGCTGGGCCATGGCGGTTTCGAATATATTGCGAAACTGTTTGAAATGGACCCGAAAACAATTAGACAAGGGCTAAAGGACCTGGAAGAAGAGCTGGATCCGGTTGGAGAGCGGATCCGAAAAAAAGGGGCGTAAATCCAGGTTAACGGACCATCCGGAGTGGAACGCGGTATTTCTAGATGTGGTGCGAGAGCATACGGCGGGTAATCCACAACACGGCATCATCTGGACGGATCTGAAGCCACGCGAAATCGCACAGGCGATGACGCAGCAAGTAGGCGAACGGGTGAGCGTGCGAACGGTCCGGCAGCTGCTAAAGCGCAACGGTTTTTCCCGGCGGCAATCACAGAAAAAGAAGTCGTTCAAGTCCCACGCACAACGCGACGTACAATTTCAGCGTATTACGCAACTCAAGGCGGAATATCTCGAAGACGACCAGCCTGTCCTCAGCATCGATACGAAGAAGAAGGAGATGCTGGGCAATTTCTATCGCGACGGCAAGCTCTACACGCGCGAGCAGCTTGAAGTCCTCGACCATGATTTTCCGAGCTACAGCGAAGGCAAGGTCATCCCGCATGGGCTGTACGACATCGGGCTGAACAAGGCACATGTGAACATCGGGGTGAGCCGTGACACGACGCAGTTTGCCTGCGACAGCGTAGCGCACTGGTGGGAAAAACAGGGTCGCGCCGATTATCCCCAAGCCACACGGTTACTGCTACTGTGCGATGGCGGAGGTAGCAACCCAAGTGATTCGTGGCTTTTCAAAGCGGATCTGCAAGATCTGGCAGACCGGCTCGGACTGGAAATCCGGGTGGCCCACTACGCCCCATACTGCTCGAAACATAATCCGATCGAGCACCGCGTGTTTCCACACATTACGCGAGCCTGTGCTGGCGTAGTCTTCAGCAGCGTTAGTCTGGTTCGTGAACTGATCGAAAAAGCCTGCACAAAAACCGGACTGAAAGTTACTGCTGACATTCTTGACGGAGTCTATGAAGCCGGACGGACAGTCACTCGTTGCGTCCGTGCTTCACTGAACATCGAGTACGACTCAACCTTGCCTGCGTGGAACTACAGCATCCGCTCACGGAACGCCGCATAGCGGGAAGTTATTTCGAGCACGTTCCTAAATGAGTTTGAACTCATTTGGCAGAGGGTTTTTTGGTTGGCGATCGCGGCTACGAACCTGTGACCAAGACCCGATGAGGCCTGACCGCGATCGGTAACTAAAAAACGGCCATCGCGACCCGTCGCGGCCCCATGGATAGAAACGCACCGTGGCATAGACTGAAGTGCGCATGGACAGTGGCCGCTACGATTTTGGAGGCTGTTGACCCCGTCAAAAAACCTGGCCCAGGGGGAAGCTGCGGACCCGTTTGTGGTGGCGCCCCAGTGCGACCCCGTTTAGGAATGTGATCTTATCCGAGTCCTCCGTCCTGCGTGCCCACAACCTGCAGGAGGAGCGATCATGCGTAAACCACGCAGCAAGTTGTCAGGCCTGCCTGTCATCAATGACAAGGCGGCGGCCATCGACATCGGATCCCGATTCCATGTCGTTGCCGTACCGCCCGAACTGTGCGACCAACCCGTCCAGACCTTCCAGGCGTTCACTCGTGACCTCGAGCGCATGGCGGACTGGCTCGTATCGCTTGGGATCAAAACCGTGGCGATGGAATCGACTGGCGTGTACTGGATTCCCGCATACGAAATCCTCGAAGGCCGTGGCCTCGAGGTCATCGTGGCCAACGCACGGGAGTCCCGCGCCGTGCCAGGCCGCAAAAGCGATGTCAACGATGCACAATGGCTGCAGCGACTCCATGCCTGCGGCCTGTTGCGCCCAAGTTTCAGGCCCAGCGGCGATATCGCAGCCCTTCGCGCCTATCTACGGCTTCGGGAGCGACATCTGGACTATGCGGCCGCGCATATCCAGCATATGCAGAAGGCGTTGACCTTCATGAATCTTCAACTGCACCACGTCGTCAGCGACGTGACGGGCGCCACGGGAATGCGGATCATCCGCGCCATCGTCGGCGGTGAGCGTGATCCCGACGTGCTGGCTACCATGCGTGATCGCAACTGCAGGTCCAGCGTCGAGACCATCCGGGCCGCTCTGGTGGGCAACTACCAGCCCGAACACGTCTTCGCACTGCAACAGGCGCTGGCGCTGTACGACTTCTACCAAACTCGCATCGACGAGTGTGACGTTGAGATCGAACGCACGCTGGCCATGCTTGCGTCCGACAAGCCCGTACCGCAAGAACCGCTGGCCAAGGCGCGCAGCCGGGCCCAACAGCCCAACGCATTGAGTTTCGACGCGCGTATTCTCATGTGCCAGCTCGCTGGCGTCGACCTCACGCAGATCCACGGGATCGGTTCCTACCTAGCTGTGCGTCTCGTCGCAGAATGCGGCACCGATCTGAGCCGATGGCCGACTGCCAAGCACTTCACGTCATGGCTGACGCTCTCGCCTGGATGCAAGGTGAGCGGCGGCAAGGTCCTGTCGTCACACACGCGCAAGACAACCAATCGTGTCGCCGCCTTGCTGCGGCTGGCCGCCGTCACGGTGGGGAAGACTAGCACGGCGCTGGGTGCGTTCTACCGCCGGCTGGCGGCCCGCATCGGGAAGGCCAAGGCCGTCACGGCCACCGCGCGCAAGATCGCCGTACTGTTCTACAACGCCATGCGCTTTGGCATGCAGTATGCTGACCCCGGGGCTGACCACTACGAACAGCGCTATAAGGAGCGCGTCATCAAGCAGCTGCACCGCAGGGCGGCCGAATTTGGCTTTTCCCTCCAACCGACGGAGGGCGTTTCTTAGGAACCGTTTGTGCTGAACCGCTCCACAGGCGGTCGCCTCTATGGGCATTGAATGGCCGCCGAGGTCATCCAGTGCGCGCCACGTGCGTTGGTCGGGCACCGGAGGACGATGAAGTGGAGTGGATGAGTGCGTGAGGGTGGTGCGAGCGTTGAGTTGGTGAGGTCAAGGGTAGCGATCGCGAGGCGTTCCCCTACGGCAAAGAGTCGATGAGGCAAGGCCGGGCGTGTTGCCATCCGGAATACATGGAAACGTGATGGGTCGTGGTGCGAACGCGAATCAGTGAACATAGTCAGCGGGTGGCGGCGCACGCGGGAGTGCGCCGGGCAGAAAGATTTCGATGCAGAGCATGTGGCCCTTGCCGCAGACGGGGCAATCGCGCAGGGACTTGCCAGTGAGTCGCTGGTAATGGTCGCGGTAGTCTTCCATCGGGTCGAGTGTTTCGTCCGCGGGAGCTGCGACGCCAAGCAGCCGGTGGCAGGTGGCGAGCTTGGCGGTCCGGTGGCGATTGGCCAGCCACCCGTAACTGCGGATGTGCTTGAAGCCGTCGGGCAGCACATGCAGGAGGAAGCGGCGGATGAATTCGTCGGCCTCAAGCGTCATGGTCTTCGTTGCGGCGGGGTGTTTATAATCTTTCCACCGGAAGGTGACATGGCCGTTGTCGAAGTTGACCAGGCGCTGGTTGGAGATGGCCACGCGGTGGGTGTAGCGGCCCAGGTAATCGAGTACGTGTCGGGCGTCGCCGAAGGGAGGCTTCGCATAGACCACCCACTCGGCTTGCGCGGCCGGCGCGAGAAAGGCAGCGAACGCCTGGGGATCCTGCAGGGGTTCGAGCTGGCCGTAGAAATGCAGTGCGACGGTGTCGAAGGCATGGCGCAGCTGTTCGAGAAAGAGCCGCCGGAACAGGCGCGAGAGTACCCGCACCGGCAGGAAGAAACCGGGACGACAGGCGACCCAGTGTTCGCCGTCCGGGGCGATGCCACCGCCCGGTACCACGCAGTGCACGTGCGGATGGTGTTGCAGGTTCTGTCCCCAGGTATGTAGGACTGTGATGAAGCCGATCTCGGCGCCCAGGTGTTTCGGATCGGCGGCGATCGTGCGCAGGGTTTCGGCGCTGGTGCGAAACAGGATATCGTAGAGCGTGCGCTTGTTCTGGTAGGCGATCATCGCGACCGGCTCGGGAAGCGTAAAGACCACGTGGAAATATTCGACCTTGGGGAGCAGTTCGGCCTGGCGGTGTTCGAGCCATTGCGCGCGGGCGAGCGACTGGCACCTGGGACAGTGGCGATTCCGGCAGCTGTTATAAGAAATCCGTTGATGGCCGCAGGCATCGCACTGCTCGACATGGCCACCGAGCGCCGCGGTCCGGCATAGCTCGATCGCGCTCATCACGCGCCGCTGGGCACGACCGAGCCCGTCAGCGTGTGTCTGCCGGTACTGTGACCCGCGGAAGATGTCCGCCAGCACGAGTGCCACACCCATGTCCGTGCTCAGAAGTATTCGGGCGTGGCGGGCTGAGGGGGAATGGGTTCGGCGTGCGGTAGCAGATCGAAAGGACTCGTGGTGGCGCACACGGTGCTGGTCGCCACTTTCAGGTAACGCGAAGTTGTGGCGAGGGAGCGGTGTCCCATCAACAACTGAATCCTGCGCACGTCAGTGCCGGTCTCGAGCAGATGCGTGGCAAAGGCGTGACGCAGCGGATGCGGCGTGATGGGCTTGCTGATGCCGCTGCGCTGTCGCGCGAGGTTGCATGCCCGTGCCACGGCAAACCGGGTGATGGGCTGGCCGGGGATGTCGCCCGGAAAGAGCCACTCCCGGGGTGAGCGTCGTGCCAGTACTGTCGCAGGATCTCGAGCAGGCGCGGCGACAGCATTACATAGCGGTCCTTGCGATTTTTGCCCTGGTTCACACGGATGACCATGCGCTGGCTGTCGATGTCGGTGACCTTCAGATGGACGACTTCCGACACGCGCAGGCCGGCGGCGTAGGCGGTCATCAGGATGGTGCGCTGCTTGAGGCTGGCAATCGACTCGAAGAAGGCGGTGATCTCCTCCTTGCTCAGGACGACCGGCAGTCTGAACGGCTTCTTCGGCAACGGAAAGTCCTCGTCGCTCCAGGGTCGCTTGAGCGTCACGCGGTAGAGGAAGCGCAGTGCGCCGATCGTTGCACCGAGGCTGCCAGGGGCCAGCTTGCGCTCCTCGCGCAGATGAATGAGCCAGGCACGGATCTCTTCCGGGCCGAGTAGTTCAGGCGAGCGACGGAAGTGCCGGGCGAAATTTGACACCTGCAGCAGATAGGACTTCTGGGTGTTGTCTGCGAGGTTGCGGATCTGCATGTCGTGCAGCATGCGTTGGCGGAGCGGGGTCATGACGGACCTCCTGGGAACAGTGAATGGAATGCCCGTTGGGCACCTCCATCCTGCTCCCAGCCGCCTGCTCGTCCCTTCCCCTGGCCCGGCATCCGATAACCGTCCTAGCCGAACGCTAGGCACTGACCTTCGCCTCCCTCCCACTACCGCGTCAGCGGTTTAGTGTACGCCCGTGAGAGCGTGCGATCTGCGGGGTGCAAGTCCCTGCCGGAGTTGGCCACAGCTCCGTAGCTGAAGGTAACTGCGTCGTCGCGAGGCGGGGTGGGGAGTAACCGGAAGCGAACTGTCGGTCCGTAGGTTAACGAACCTGTTTCGGCGGGGTATGGCGGCGAGCCTGCACTAAAGTGGCGAAGCCTGGAAGCAACACAGCACGCTGTTGTGGCGGATAAAGCGGTGCGGTGGCGTACCACGTGGTTGAGGACGGAACGATAGGACGGTAGCACGAAGCAAGCGGGGAGACCTGCCGGCGAGGTGAACGCTGGCAGGAGTCAGAGTCCCGATAGTACTGCACACGGACGAGTAAAGCCGTGGAGACCTGCGTCAGAGCAAAAGGCGCACTAGGGAAGCGGGGCAGGAAAGTTGATAGCAAAAGGCCGGAAAGAAGCAGAGATGAAGATCGAAGCATCGCCAGTGTCGGAAACGACTAGACGAGATGCAAACGCGCTGGGAAGCTGCGTGCAGCGGAAATTCGCGTCAGCTTCAATTTGGACGGCCGCTATGTTGGCTGCTCTACAAAACGGAGTTAGAGGAGGTAAGTGGCATAGTCTGATCGACAAGGTGTTTCGCCTGGACACCCTCGCATTGGGATGGGCTCAGGTCGAGAAGAACGCCGGAGCGGCGGGAGTGGACCGCATGAGCGTGAAGCGATTCGCGCTGGCGCAGGACCGATACCTTGCTGAACTGGCGCAAGCATTGCAGGACGGTAGCTATCGCCCGCAACCGGTGCGGCGCGTCTACATACCGAAAGGGAAAGGACGTCGTCCGCTCGGTATACCCGCTGTCAAGGACCGCGTGGTTCAAGCTGCGCTGAAGCTGGTCATCGAGCCGATCTTTGAAAACGAGTTTGAGCCACGAAGCTATGGCTTCCGCCCAGGCTTGGGTTGCAAGGATGCGCTACGAGAAGTTGATCAGCATGTGAAAGCGGGCTACTGCTGGGTGGTCGATGCCGACCTGCTGTTCCGTTGCGGGCTGAATGAGAGTTGGCGTCGCGAGATATTTGGCATGAGACAGGGGCGGATGTCTCGCGCTTTTTGCACAAGAGATTCACTGCCGTAGAGCGCGAGACATGTTGGATCGCCTGGAAGCCGGTATCGGTGCGGCCCAAGCGAAGCGGCCCCGGTGGAAGCCGGGGCCGATGTTCAGAATGGATCGTCAGGCAGATCGCCGCCGTCGGGCTCTTGGAGATCGGGCGGCGGGCGGTAGCGACGGGCCTGTTCGCCATAGACGGTGTTGAACCACAGCCATAGGTCGTCGAGGATAAGCTGGATGACGAAGGCGGTTTCGTCGGAGAGTTTCGGATCGGCAGCGCCGGTGCTGCGAGTGAACATGTACATGATGGATTCGCGGATTGAGGCGTGCGGGGTTCTCATCGCATTTCCCCGATGGCCTGCTGCAGCAGTTCGTCAGGCAGATGGTTCAGCCCCTTGGGCACGGCCAGCTGCATGGCGGTGCGCAGGATGCGTCCGGCGTTGCGGGGCAAGCCACGCGAGGCTTGGCGCAACAGCTCGAGCCCGGTCTCTGAGAGCAGCGTGTGGTTGCAGCCGGCGGTCTTGAGTGCGTGCGAGATGAGCTGGGCGAAGCGGGCATGCTCGGTGACGGGTTGAAGTTGCGCGCGGGTCTGGATGCGGCTGTAAAGTGCGGCGTAGACGTTGCGTTCAAGCATTGAGGCCAGCTCCGGGTGGCCAACGAGCCAGACGGTGATGAGATGACGGGCGTCGAAGGCGAAGTTCAGGAATGAGGGGAAGTCGCGGAAAAACTCGGGAGGCAGGTTCTGCGCCTCATCGATTATCCATAGGGGCAGAACCTGTTTGCCATTAGCAAGTTCGGTGATGCGCGCCTTGATGTCGCGCCAGAGATCGGCGCGGCGATGGCTGGGTTCGAGCCCGAGCGAGCGGGCCAGTGACCGGTACAGGTCAACGCGGCCGAACTCGGTCTCGGCCAGGTAGATGGTCTGGTAGCGATGCGGGTTGAGGTTGCGCGTGAGATGGCGTAGTACGGCGGTCTTGCCTACGCCGGGCTCACCGGTCAAGAGGCCGATGCCAGGGCTGTCGAGCAGCCACTGGAAGCGTTCGGACAGACTGGCGAGCGCGCCGTCGTCCCACAGTTCGATACAGTCGGTGTCCAGCGGGGCGCAGCGCAGGCCGAAGTGTTGACGGTACATAGGTCAACCCTCCTGGCGGTAGTGATGTTGATGGGTGAGTTCGATGAGGTTGGGGCCGGGCACAGGGGCAGCGGTCGTGGGTTCAATTGGCGGCTTGCTGCGTCGTCGTCGGCTGTTGGCGACGGCATCGAGCGGGGTGGCGGCGCCCAGCGGTTGGCCGGCGCTGTTCTGGACGCGGAGCACGGTGCCGGCGTGGGGATCGACGACGAGCACGACCCGCTGGCCGCTGAGTTCGTAGGGGACCTCGAAGACGCGGCCATCGTACGAGACGGTGCCATCACGGCGCACATGGCGTTCGACGCGATGCAGGAACAGTTCATCGAGCTTCGGGGCAAGAGAGCCGAGTGCGCGGATGCGCGGCAGGTCCTGCTGGTAGCGCGCGAGCGGCGAGACATCCTTGCCCAGCGAGCTGTGGGGCTCGCGATGATAGACCTGCTCGACCCAGGCCCACAGCCGGGAGTTGAGGTCGGCCAGGTCGCGGATGTGGGTGGCATCGAGCTCCGCGAGGAACTGATCGCGCACGGTGCGGTGCCAGCGTTCGAGCTTGCCCTTACTCGTGGGCTGGTACGGCTGACAGTGCACCAGGCGAATGTCCAGGTCTGCGCAGATGGTCTGCAGGCTTGCGGCGCGATAGGCCGAACCGTTGTCGACGACGATCATGCGCGGGATACCCGGCGCAGCAGTGCCTGCTTGAGAACGCCTTCGATCTCCAACGCCGTCTCGGACAGGCAGAATGCGCTGTGCGCAACCAGGCGCGAGGCATCATCGAACAGCGATACGAGATAGGTCTTGCGGCGTGCCCCGCCGAACGAGAACATTGGGCCATGCATGACATCGCCGTACCAGATGGAGCCGGCATACTCGGCCACGAAGCTGCGCTTCTCCTGGGGAACGACGGCGGGGCCGACGATGCGCGAGAGGCCGTGAACCTTGAGCAGGCGATGCACGGCGCAACGCGAGAGCGTTCCGCGCGCCACCACCCCGGCGGACTCGAGCAGCAGCCGGATCTGGCGTATGGAGCGTTGCGGGTTCTCGCGTTTGGCAGCCAGTACGGCGGCCTGCACGGCCTCGGGCAGCTTCGAGCGGCCGGTGTCGGCACGGGGCCGGCTGGCCAGGCCCGCGACACCCTCGCGCCGCCAGGCGTAGTACCAGGTCTGCAGGGTGCGCTCGCCGATGTGGCGGCGGCGCGAGCCGGGGATGGCGTACTCCTGAAGGGCGAGCTGACGCAGCAGCAGCTGCAGCTCGCCGCGCTCGAGCCGCTCACGGCTCACGATGGGACCGAGCACGGACAACCGGAACAGGGCCACGGGATCGATGTTGTTCATGAAGTCTACGTTGAAGTTGAACGAGACGTCATGAAACGACCAATATCGGGCCGGCGGCAGTGGGCAGACTGTGTGGGGTGCCCGTTACCGTGCCGGAAGGGGTGTCGCGCGCAGTGTTGCCATCATGCGATCACGGGACATCAAGGCCGTCCAGGTCGAGCCAGGCCATCGCTTGGCATAGCGGCATGAGGGCGAGGCAGGCGCACCAAAATGCGGCGGTATCGGCGGTGCGGCCCAGTTCTGGGAAGCGGCTTCGCAGGGCAAAGGCAAAGTTGTCACTGCGACGCAGGAGCCAGCCCCACCAGCGCCGGACGGTGCGGCGATCGACGCCGGCCACGGCGGCGGTGAAGCGCAGCGACATCCCGACGAAGATCAGGGCAAACACGAGCTGCTGCAGCGCCCAGCCGTACCAGCGCAGCGGACAGATGCACAGCGGCAAGCGAGAACAGGTACGCCGGCAAGCGGCACAACAATAGCGTGGCACGGGCACGGAATTGAGGGTACCGCCCTCACTGCGATCAGCCTTGCGTGCATAGAAGCCGTGTGCCCACAGGCAGGTGCGACCGCAATGTGGGCAGCGGCCGGGATGATAGGACTTAGGCGTGGTGACGATGGCGCGAAGATGCTGTTCGAGCGAGACAAAGGCATGTACGATCCGAAGCATAGGCCGGGCTGTTCTGTGTTCGTGGAGGGTGTGGTAACCGTCTCACGATAGCAGAGGAGTACCGGCCTATCTCATGCCCGCGGCGTCTCGCGATGTTCGCGGGGATGTTCGTGAAATCGTTCTCAACGTACGCGAGACAAACTCACCCTGTTGGACCTCAAATTGAGCGCGACGTAACACCTGCAAAGCTATTTTGACTCGATCCCACACCTCCCCCTTCTCGCGAAATTAGCTGGGCGAATTGCAGACCGCCGAGTTCTGGACCTCATCCAGTGCTTTCTCAAGCAAGACATCATGGAAGACATGACGCGCTGGACGCCCACTTCTGGGAGTCCTCAGGGGGCGGTTATTAGCCCTCTGTTGGCGAACCTCTACCTGCACGAGCTTGACGTAGAAATGCGCCAGGCAGGGTTGGTGATGGTGCGCTACGCGGACGACGCCGTGGTGTTATGCCGCACGCGTGAGGAAGCGGAAGCCGCCCTTGCTCGCATGCGGGCATGGGTGGGCGCGAACGGATTGACGCTGCATCCAGACAAGACTCACATTGGGGACTGTCGGTTGGAGGGTCATGGGTTCGAGTTTCTGGGTTACCGGTTCGAGGCGGGCCAACGCTGGGTGCGCAAGAAGAGTTTCATGGGGCTGCGGGATAGAATTCGGGCCCTGACCAAGCGCCACGGGGCGATTCGATCGAGAGCATCATCGCTTCGATCAACCCGATCCTGCGTGGCTGGTTCGGTTACTTCCGGCATGCCCACCGATACACCTTCTCGTCGGTCGACGGCTTTGTGCGCCGCCGTCTGCGAGCGATCCTGCGCCGACAGCTTCATCGTCCAGGTCAGGGTCGATGCTTTCGCGATCATTCTCGATGGCCAAATGCCTTCTTCGCCAATCTTGGGCTGTTCACGATGCACGAGGCTCATCAATTGGCGCGCCAATCCCGATGTGGAAACAACTGACTGGAGAGCCCGTCGCGGGAAAACCGCACACCGGGTTCGGAGGGAGGGGACGGCGCTCGCCGTTTCCTACCCCTATACTTGTCGATTAATGGTTGGCCAACCATTAATCGACGAAGACGGAATCTATGACCCCGCATACTTCAACGACCGCCTGCTGCTGGGCCTGAAGGGGACCATGAGTGAGGCCGAGCTGCACGTGCTGAGTGCGCGGCTGCAGGGTGGAATACGAAACAAGGCTCGACGTGGAGAGCTTGAGCTACCGCTTCCGATTGGGCTGGTCTACCATCCGAACGGATCGGTTGTACTCGACCCCGACCAGCAGATTCAATCGAGCCTGCGGCTGGTATTCGACACGTACCGACAGACCCACTCAGCGAGCATGGTGGTGCGCCGGTTTCGTCGCGAGGGTTGGGTCTTCCCGCGCCGGATTCACCGGGGTATCGGCAAGGGTGAAGTGCATTGGGGCGAATTGAATACATCCCGAGTCTTACAGATCTTGCACAACCCGCGATACGCCGGGGCCTTCGTCTACGGGCGGACACGAACGGGTCGCAAGGCCGACCTTACGAGCACACAACTAAAGGTCTCACAGTCCGAATGGCAGGTATTGATCCGCGACGCTCACGCGGGTTACCTCGACTGGGAGGAATATGAGCGTAATCAGCTCACACTCAAGCAGAGCGCAACCGGCTTCGGTCATCTTGCGCGAGGCACGATGCCCCGTGAAGGCGTGGGTCTGTTGCAAGGTCGGGTAATCTGCGGCGTGTGTGGCAGGCGCATGCGCGTCCGGTATCAGGCGGTCGGTGGCAAACTCGAACCGTACTACGTTTGCCACGATGCGGTTGCGCATCAAGCTGGCAAGCCCTGTCAGTCGATACGTGGGCGCCCAGTTGACGACGTCATTAGCGCGTTGCTGCTCGAAACCGTCGGGCCCGCGGCCATCGAAGTTGCGCTGGCAGTTGAAGGCGAGATAGCCGGGCGTATAGAACAGGCCGCCGCCATACGCCTCAAACAACTGGAGCGCGTGCGGTATGAGGCCGAATTCGCGCGACGACGCTACATGAGTGTCGATCCGGCAAATCGGATGGTAGCTGATGCGCTCGAAGCCGACTGGAACTCCTGCCTTCGAAGACTGGACGTCTTGCAGCAAGAACATGACCACCAACACCAGTCCGATCGGACCTTACTCGGTGATGAAGCTCGTGCACGGATTCTGGCATTGGCCGACGACTTTGCCGCTGTCTGGAACAACGAACGAATTGAGCCCGTCGATCGCAAGCGCATGCTCGGTCTGCTCATCGAAGATGTCACCGTTGTAAAGTCGGAGAAGGTATCGATCCACGTGCGCTTCCGTGGCGGCAGGACAACTTCGCTGGTGGTGGACAGGCCCAAGCCGATTGCGCTGGTGCGCAAGACCCCACCGGCGGTTGTGGCTCTTATCGACCAGCTCCTGGAAACGTGTACGGATCAGGAGGTTGCCAAACGACTCAACGAACTGGGATATGCGAATTGGCAGCACCAGGCATTTACCGCAAAGAAGGTGGCATTGGTGCGGACCACCTACGGAATCCCGTGCCGGTATGAGCGGCTTCGGTCCCGCGGGTTACTGACGGGCGCCGAACTCGCGGCACAGCTCAAGGTGAGCCCAACGACAATCCATCAGTGGGGCCGGCAAGGGCTTCTACGTCGACAAGTTTACGGGCATGATCACAGATGCCTTTACGAACCCCTTGGCAATGTCACCATTGTCAGGGGCACTGGTGGACGCAAGGCAGCGCCACCTACCTTCATCGCCGCTCCAACTACCGAACAAGGTACAATGTGAAACCTACTCCTTACTGCGGACGCCGCGCACGGGCAGGGAGCACCGAGGTGCCGTAATGGCGCGCGAAGTCGAACACCGTCTCGTTAGCGCACGGCTCATAACGGTCGGCGTTGGCAATCAAGGCGCGCGGGTTGTCTGGCACGACCAGTTCAGGGCTGCCGCCGATAAAGCTCAGGGCGCGCACCATCGAGCCGATCCAGTCCACCATCGTCTCGCGCGGCGTGGCGCAGGCGAATGTGTAGCTGGACGCGCCGAGCGCCGCAACAAACACGTGGGCGCGGCCGCCGTCGGCCACAGCGATGGTCGGTCCGGCATAGTCAACGAACAGCTTCTCACCGGCCTTGTGGGTCTGGCGCATTGAACGCTTCAGACTCTTGGCCCATGCGTGGTAGCGCTCGCAGAATTGCGTGTGGCGATAGGTCTTGCCGCCGGGATGGGCCTCAACATATTCCTGCCACAGCAGGGTCAGTGTGACGCCCTTGCGCCGCAGTTCCTGGTGGATGCGAGCATAGTCCGGCGGCACATAGGCGCTGGCGCGTGCGCTGGGCAGCAGGTGCGCGGCAATCGCTGTTTCATCGAGATCGCGTAGCTGCTCCCATGTCATGCCGGCCTCAGCGGCCAGTGACACATACTTGGACACCACGCCTTTGGAGACTTGCAGCGCCGCAGCAATGCTGGCGTGCGACAGTCCGGACTCGTGCTTGAGTCGTAACACGTCTTTGATCATGCGTATCGTCATGGGGGGCTTGGGCATCGCTTCTCCGTGTAAAAACGCAGAAGGTTATCCACAGCCTGGGTTGAACAATACGCAACACCCCACCCGGTTCATTGCAAGCCGGATGCCACCACGTCAGCGGTGAGATGCCTCTCCGGCGGCCCGGTCACGATCGCCGGAACGGCTGGTCACGATAAACCGGAAACGCCGGTCACGATGCCGGAATCGCCGGTCACGATCGGCCGGAATACGCACGATAGTCATTGAGGGGGCGCTCATGAAACGTGACGGCCGCAGCCTGGCGCACAACACGCTTGAAGAGGTGCGCATCCTGGCAGTGCAACGCATGGCTGAGGGGGAGCATCTGGATGATGTCGCGGCATCGTTCGGGATGAATCGGTCGTGGGCATACAAGATTCGCGCCCAGGCGCACGGCCGTGGTGTAAGGGCGCTGCGCTCGACCAAAGGCACGGGTCGCCCGCGCACGCTCACGCCTGCGCAGGAGCAGCGGGTGCTGCGCTGGATCAACGGCAAGAATCCGACGCAGTATGGATTCGATTTCGGTCTGTGGACACGCAACCTGGTTCGCGAACTGGTGCAGGAAAAGTTCAGCGTGACGCTGAGTCTGGCATCGATCGGTGGGATGCTGGCACGCCTGAACCTGACGCCGCAAAAGCCACTGCAGCGCGCTTACCAGCGCGATCCGGAGGCAATCGATCGCTGGCGGCACGACACGTATCCGGCCATTGCCAAGCAGGCTCGTGAGCAGAAGACTGATATCTTTTTCTGGGACGAATCGGGTTTTCGAGCCGACTCGGTACATGGCAAGACCTGGGCGCCGCGCGGCGAGACGCCCGTTGTCGAGCGGCCGGGCCAGCGGCAAAGCATGAGCGCGGCGTCCGCCGTGAATTCGAAGGGTGCCTTCTGGTTTGCGACGTACGAAGGCGGGCTCAGCGGCGAGTTGTTCGTCACGCTGCTCAAGAAACTGATGTTCAATCGAAAGAAGGCGGTGCATCTGATCGTCGACGGATTGCCAGCGCATAAGAAAGCCATCGTCAAGGATTACGTCGCCAGCACCCAAGGAAAATTGACCCTGCACTTCCTGCCCGGTTACGCGCCGGATCTCAACCCAGATGAGTTAGTGTGGAGTCACGTCAAGCGCAACGGCGTCGCCCGACGTCCTTTGCAAAAAGGCGAAAAGCTGGGGCCGCGAATTTACGAGCAGCTTGCACAAATTGGACGCAACCCGAAGCTCGTGCGCTCATTCTTCAGGCATCCGTCTGTCCGCTATATTTCTGACCTATGAGTAAGCGGCGGTTGGCACGAATGACCTTCTGTAGGATGTCGCGAGCGCTCTTGGTCCAGATGAACGGCTTGGGGTTGGTGTTGTGGTGAGCGATGTACTCGTTGATGGCGTCGACCAGTTCCGGCACACTGGTGAATACGCCGCGGCGAAGTCGCTCGGTTGTGATGTCACGAAAGAACCGCTCGACCATGTTCAGCCATGATGCGGAGGTGGGCGTGAAGTGCATGTTGAATCGCGGATGCTTGGCCAGCCAGTCCTGCACCGCAGGATGCTTGTGGGTGGCGTAGTTGTCTGCGATCAGATGCAGCGTTTTGTCCTTGGGCGTCTCGCGGTCGATCTTGCGCAGGAACTTCAGCCACTCGGTATGGCGGTGGCGCTGCTGGCACTGGGCGATGACCTGGCCATCGAGCACGTTGAGCGCGGCAAACAGCGTGGTCGTGCCGTTGCGCTTGTAGTCGTGCGTCATGATGGCCGCACGCCCCTTCTTCAACGGCAAGCCGGGCTGCGTGCGATCCAGCGCCTGCACCTGGCTCTTCTCATCGCAGCACAGCACCAGCGCGTGCTCGGGTGGCGACATGTAGAGGCCGACGATGTCTTCGAGCTTCTCGACGAACTTCGGATCGCGCGACACCTTGAAGCCGCGCACGATGTGCGGCTTCAACCCGTGGGCGTGCCAATGGCGCATGACGGTGCTGGCGCTCACGCCCAATTCGGCGGCCATCTTGCGCGTGCTCCAGTGCGTGGCCGCAACGGGCTTGGTTTGAGTGGTCAGCTCCACCAGCCGCGCCGTGTCCACCTTCACCGGCGGCGCACCGCGCGGCAAGTCGCGTTCGATACCGGCCAGCCCCGATTGCGCATACCGCTCACGCCAACGCGAGACCTGCACGCGTCCGACTCCCAACTGCTCGGCGATGTCCTTGTTCTGCATTCCGTTGGCGGCCAGCAGCACAATGCGCGCGCGCTGCGCCAGCCTCACGCTCGTGAGCTTCGACCGAACCAGCCTCGTCAAATTGGTTCGCTCCTCGTCGGTCAACATGATCTCGGGGGCAACTCGCACTCACTCTCTCCACGCTGTGTCGCAGTGTGGGCATTGGAGACGCCGAATTCATATAAGTTCAATCAAGAACAGAACGCTACACTAGCGGCGCGGCCACAATGGCTGAAAGTGGCCGGGTGTATGAAGGATATGCACAAGCCGGCCTTGCTGACCAACAACCGGATGCACTGTGAGCTGCCCGCTCGCATTGACCGCAATGGCCTGGATGCGTATGCCAAGGCTGCGCGCGAGCCCCCACCCGGCCTCGTACATGTCGATGTCGCCATCCCTATCGGCCAGGCCCCTACGAAATAGCTCGCCCCGCAACCACTGCGCCTGTGCCTGGAGTTCGCTCGTCTGCTCCGTTGCCATCGCAGGCTCTCGCCTTATGTTGCGGCTGAGCTGAAGAGCTGTGTCTAGCAGGCAATTATTCTGCAGCCCGCTGGCCATCCCCATCTCAGCGTTTGATTGCGCCAGAAACTGTTCAAGACTGATGAGCAGGGGCCCCGAATTGAATTCGCCCAAGGATGGGGGAACGGGCACCTGAGCCGGCGAGGCACCCGCCAGGGGGGGTCGTGCAGGCCGCTCAGCACGTCCGGTGCGCGCGGGGGGAGGGGGGCCCAGTTGCTGCGAACAGCATGGCCAGGATCGGGGGCCGGGTGTGTCACGGCAGGCGCGCTCCGCGTGGCACCGTGCGGCCCGTAGGGTTGCCCGGTGTCCAGGTCGGAGCTGCGTGCTTGATCCGCGGCTGCGCCGCGATACGGCTGGTTCATCGGGCCGCCAGGCCTCTCGTCGGCAATGGATGGTTCCGCATAGAGATCGAAGGACAGGATCATCTCGATGCCCTGCGGGGGCGCCACGCGGGCTGCCGCGTCGCGCAGGTCCTGCTCCAGCGTCCCGCGCGGCACCGCATCAGGCGACAGTTGGCGCAGCCTTTCGTAGGTCCGGTGACCCTTCTCCTTGGCCTTCAGGCTATCACGGGTGTGGAACTGGATTTCCCAGTCGGCGTCTTCGCCCTCAACGCGGGTGCGCACGTTCACATTCAGGCCAGCATAGCCGGTGCCCTCCCGGGTAAAGCTGTTGTTCACGCGCATGACCGTCATGCCGGCCCTTTGCAGACTGGTCAGGATCCTCCGGGCGTCCATGGCAAATCTCTCTGCACCGAGGATCACCTCATAGCGCAGACCATCGCGTACCCGCCTGGCGGCCTCCTGCGGTGTTTGCAGGCCCTGCTCGCGCTGTATCCGGGCAAGCTTCTCTTCAATGCTTTTCTTCTTCTTAAAGATAAACCTGCGCCAGCCGCCACCGTCCATGTCCGCGCGCAACTTCGCGCCGTGGTGCTCCAGCGCCTGCTGCAGCACAGGCCAGACCGCACCCTCGAGACGTTCAGCCTGGCTTCTGATCTGCTGGGCCAGTTGCGCAAGGGGGGCAGGCACGCGCGGCGTGGCTGACGCCTGGGGCCGCGGCTGCACCTTCAATACCGTTTCCGGCTCCCAGTCCACGATATCTTCCACCCCCGCAGGAACGGGTAATGCACGGAAGGCCTCGCGCGCTGGCCCGAGCAACTTCCAGATCTCGTCGCCGGAGGCGCCATCGAATCCACGTCGTTGCGCCTGCTTGTACAGGTCGTGGTACTTCTCCTTGCATCTGAACGTTTGCTCTGTATGAAACTGGATTTCCCATGCGATGCCGTTTGGCTCCTTCAGCGTGACGCTCACCGCCTGGAAAGGGCTGCGGCCCCGCAGGAAATGATTCGTGCGCCGGATCAGAGTATGCGCCTTCGCGAGCTGCGCCATGATCTGGCGATAGTCCCCCATAAACGTATCCGCGGGCAGCACCACACTGTAGCGCAGCGCATCGTTGACCAGCGCGCTGGCCTGGGCCAGGGTCCGGGGCGGCACTCCACCAATCAGCCGGGCCAGCTTGTCCTGCAGCGAGCGCGGCGACTTCAGCCTGTTCTTCTGTTCGCCCGCCAGACCCGCCCGCGCGTGTCCGGCACTGCACCCGTTCACGATGTCCTGCAGCCTCATCGTGATCCCCGGCTCGGCCAAACGGGCGCGTTCATTGAGCGCCAGCGCCTCTTGCTCAAGCGCCTCCCGGGAAACCTCCTGCGCCCGTTCGGCCGGCGTAGCCGGTACGCTGAGCAGCTCCGCCTGCTGCAGCGCCCGGACGGCGTCCTGCATGACACCCGCTGCCATCGTTGGCATCTGCCGCAGCGCAGCGTCTGCCCACTGTGGATCGAAGCGCCCGTGCCGTATTTCCGCCAACGTCGGCTTGCTGTACGGTACCCGACGCAGACGGTCGGGATACCGGCGTTCAGCCATTTCGCAACTCTCGATCACGCTTGTAAAGAGATCGGTGCCCGTGTCCGACTTCAGCGCGTCGGTGCCCACCTTTATGGCTATCGTAAACAGGTTGCGCATGGACAGCTCCGGCTCGCCCGGCACCAGCCCCGGCTGCCCCTCGGGGAACGCCGTACGCGACAGACGGCACACCGGGTAGTTGTCCAGCACCGCGTGCACACGCCCGGCCGTGTCGTCTGCCTGCTCATAGGCGCTCGCAAGTGCGGGGAACCCCTGCGCCAGCGCGGACGGAAGCTGCGGTGCCTGGACGCTGTCCCTGCCCAGCTGCATACACAGCTCATACAGCAGTTTCGCCGCCTCGCACGCTTGCGGCTCATGGGCTCGGTCAATCGCCTCATGCGCCTGCACCTGCAACTGCTGCAGCGCTGGTGCATCCTTGTCCCCCTGCAGCCGCCTGCGCAGTCCGTTGCGCAAATCACGCGCCACGCCGTCGTAGGTGCCGAACATCATGTTTCGCGCCATGGCCTCGCGCAGCTCATCGGGCTGCGCGAGAAAGCGCATGGCGAGCGTGGCGGCTTTACCCAGCAACGCGCCCCCCGCTGCTCGGCCATAATTTCGCGCGCCCGTCCCGCCTGGTAGCGGCCCCGTTCATCGATGGCCGGATGCGCAGTCTTGGGCGGCTTGAACGAGCGCTCCTCGCCCCGTCGCGCCTGGCGCGACTGCATGACGCGACCGATGTGGCCCACGAGAGCCGGATAGCCCGCATAGACGAACGCATCGTCCCCGTCCGTGTCCATGCTCCGCTTGCGCAGCTCCGCAATCGGGATTGCCCCAAGCCGCCCAGGCAGCAGCACGTCCTTGACCCGCAGGCTGCCCGTGCTGAACATCTGCTGCGGCAGCGTGTCGCGCTCGCGCCGGCTCTTCCAGCGCGACAGCGTCTTCAGGTCCTCCCGCGAACAGGCCAGGTGCAGCCCCTGGTGGTCCGGATCCGGTGACCAGTAGCCCGGCGGCGGGATGATCAGCATGCCCTTGCTGTGCAACATGTCGGCGCCCGTGCCCGAATCCTCATCGAATCCCGTATAGCTGTACTGGATGGCGAAGCACTGGTCCAGAAACTGGGCCGTCACGTCCTCCTGATCGGGCGTAACGACCTGCGCGGCCGCAATGGGCAACAGGTTCTCCTTATCGTACGGCGGTTTGCCCACCAGCACATCGCCCTGCAACTGCGCAAAGCCCGGCAGCGGAATCGTCGGCAGATACAGCCTGTCGTCAGCCGAGGGGACCGCGCGGATGCGCCGCCCCTGGTAGCCGCCGCTGACGGCCAGTTGGTACAGCGTCAGGCAGTCCACCGCCTGCGATGCGTGCCGGTCCACCCCGTTCAGCCTGCGCTGCATCACCTCGCGCGCTTCGTCAAGCGCCGCCTCATCCCGCGGGAAATGCATCAGGGCCTGCGGTGGCAGCGTGTTAAATCCCGGCTGCTGCCCATCCACCAGCTTTTGCTGTGCCTCGTCGCCCCGTGCCTCCCTGACTGCCTCCCATGCCTCGATATGTTCGCGCACCACCGGAATGCGCATCGCCACGTCCCATCTCAGAAACCCGCAGCCGTCATTTGGACAGAGCGCGATGCGCTCGTGGTGTGGCCCTTGAAGCCTGAAGGGGTGCTGCGGCCCGGCCACGTCCTCAAACCAGCCCAGCCGCAACGTGCCCTCCACCACATGGTCAGGTGGCACCATCTCCATGAGCGCGCGTTGCATGCGCGACCAGTCCTCGCGCTGCGGCGCCAGCTTCTGCGCCAGTTCCATGAAGGCGCTGCCTGGGGCACTGTCGGCATACCGCACTGCCGGCAGCACCGAAGCAGACGCGCTGCGGCCGGCGGCGATGTCCCGGGCTGACTTCCGCCGCCCCCGTGTCAGGCGGCTGCCGCCAAACATGTCGAAGCGCCAAGGCTCGTCTTTGTACTGGAACGTGCGCGCGAGCATGAAGGCGCTTAACTCCCCAGGCAGCCGCACCTCGACCAGCGGCTGACCGGTCAGGCGTGAATAAAACGAATACGCAGGCTCCGCCCCGTCGGACGACGCGGCGGGCTCCAGCTCCCGTCCCCGCAAGTCGACCGTGACATGCGTGGTGTCGCCCCCACTCGGTTCGGGTGGTACGACGTTTCCCACCGCTGTGCGCAGGCTCTCGTGGCGCGCTGCCAGATCGAACCGGCGAGGAGGGTAACGCGTCGTGAGGGCCTCCAGATGCGCCGCGCTGGCCAGCCGCAGATCCAGCGCGTCCAGGATCGCATCATCCGCCTCGATCTGCGCAATCAAGTTCCAGCTCATTTCCTGCAGATCCGTCTCGATGAGCGGGCGCGTCCTGTCCAGCGTCTGTCGCACCCACTGCTTCAGAGTCTCCTGGTGCGTCTTCACCGACTCACGCCCGCCGCTGATGTAGCGCGGCTTCCACTGGTGGGCCACCACGGTGTATGCCTTGAGCACCTGATACAGTGACAGGGCCGGACAGCGCGTACCGCATGCTTCGTCGCCCTCCTTCAGGTGCAGCCCGGCACGAGCGCCTGCCCCGCCCGGGGCTTGGCGCAGATACGCGTCGATCTTGTGTTCTACGACTGGCTTCAGCGCGTCGAACGTCTGCAGGGCGCGCACCCGGTGGCGCTGCAACTGCGGGCTGCGCGCCAGCGGCAGCAGCCCCATGCACAGGGTGCCTACACTTTCCAGCGGTTCTTCGCGCAGCCGTCCTTCGAGACACAGCGTCATGACACGCTCCAGCGCCGGCGTTGCGAGCAGCCGCAGCGCGTCGTGCATCCGCAGCTGGGCGAAAGCCTTGAGCAGCATACCCACGTGGCGGCCCTCGGCGCTGTCGAAGCGTTCCGGGTACAGCTCCAGGTGCACCGCTACCCCCATCAGTACATCGCGTGCGAGAACGGCGTTCCCGTCTTCGTCCCGGCCGAGCCGCGCCAGCGCGTTGGCAATCTGGCCGGTCTGGCCGAATTCGAACGTGCTCCACTCGAGCGGAGCCGAGCCCAGGCGTGCCGCCAGACACCACGCCGCTTCATGCAGGCCGCTTTCTTGCGGCCATCGGGACAGTGCGTGGAGGGTGCTGGCCACGGCCTGCGCGCCCATCGACTGGCGCAGCCGCGCATCGCCCTCAGCCTCCGAGGTCAGGCGATCGGCCAATACCAGCGCCGCGTCGCTGGCCTCGTCCGCGTCCGGCCACTTCGAGAGCGCGTTCAGGGCGTTGGCCACTGCCTGCGCGTCCATCGACTGGCACAGCTTGGGTTCCGAGCTAACGCGCTCGGCCAGCCGCAGCGCGGCGTCGCGGGCCTCGTCTTCGCCCGGCCACTTCGAGAGCGCATTGAGCGCGGTGGCCACGGCCCGCGCCTCCATCGACTGGCACAGCTGGGGTTCCGAGCTAACGCGCTCGGCCAGCCGTAGCGCGGCGTCGCGGGCCTTGGCCTGGTCCGGCCACTTCGAGAGCGCATTGAGCGCGGTGGTCACCTCCCGCGCATCCATCGACTCGCGCAGCCGCGCATCGCCCTCAGCCTCCGAGGTCAGACGATCGGCAAGCGCCAGCGCCGCGGCGCTTGCCTCGTCTTCGCCCGGCCACTTCGAGAGCGCATTGAGCGCGCTGGCCACGGCCTGCGCCTCCATCGACTGGCACAGCTGGGGTTCCGAGCTAACGCGCTCGGCCAGCCGCAGCGCGGCGTCGCGGGCCTCGTCTTCGCCCGGCCACTTCGAGAGCGCGTTCAGGGCATTGGACACATGTTTCGCCTCCATCGACTGGCACAGCTGGGGTTCCGAGCTAACGCGCTCGGCCAGCCGTAGCGCGGCGTCGCGGGCCTTGGCCTGGTCCGGCCACTTCGAAAGCGCATTGAGCGCGTTGGTCACCTCCCGCGCATCCATCGACTCGCGCAGCCGCGCATCGCCCTCAGCCTCCGAGGTCAGACGATCGGCAAGCGCCAGCGCCGCGGCGCTTGCCTCGTCCGCGTCCGGCCACTTCGAAAACGCGTTCAGGGCGTTGGCCACTGCCTGCGCGTCCATCGACTGGCACAGCTGGGGTTCCGAGCTAACGCGCTCGGCCAGCCGCAGCGCGGCGTCGCGGGCCTCGTCTTCGCCCGGCCACTTCGAGAACGCATTGAGCGCGTTGGCCACGGCCCGCGCGTCCATCGACTGGCACAGCTGGGGTTCCGAGCTAACGCGCTCGGCCAGCCGCAGCGCGGCGTCGCGGGCCTCGTCTTCGCCCGGCCACTTCGAGAGCGCATTGAGCGCGTTGGCCACGTTCTGCCCGTCCATCGACTGGCACAGCTGGGGTTCCGAGCTAACGCGCTCGGCCAGCCGTAGCGCGGCGTCGCGGGCCTTGGCCTGGTCCGGCCACTTCGAGAGCGCATTGAGCGCGGTGGTCACCTCCCGCGCCTCCATCGACTCGCGCAGCCGCGCATCGCCCTCAGCCTCCGAGGTCAGACGATCGGCAAGCGCCAGCGCCGCGGCGCTTGCCTCGTCCGCGTCCGGCCACTTCGAAAACGCGTTCAGGGCGTTGGACACATGTTTCGCCTCCATCGACTGGCACAGCTGGGGTTCCGAGCTAACGCGCTCGGCCAGCCGCAGCGCGGCGTCGCGGGCCTTGGCCTGGTCCGGCCACTTCGAGAGCGCATTGAGCGCGTTGGCCACGTTCTGCCCGTCCATCGACTGGCACAGCTGGGGTTCCGAGCTAACGCGCTCGGCCAGCCGCAGCGCCGCCTCACGAGCCTCTTCCTTGTCCGGCCACTTCGAAAGCGCATTGAGCGCGTTGGTCACCTCCCGCGCATCCATCGACTCGCGCAGCCGCGCATCGCCCTCAGCCTCCGAGGTCAGACGATCGGCAAGCGCCAGCGCCGCGGCGCTGGCCTCGTCTTCGCCCGGCCACTTCGAAAGCGCGTTCAGGGCATTGGCCACGGCCAGCGCATCCATCGACTGGCGCAGCCGCGGGTCCGATGCGAGGCGACCGGCCAGCCGCAGCGCCGCGGCGCTTGCCTCGTCCGCGTCCGGCCACTTCGAAAACGCGTTCAGGGCGTTGGCCACTGCCTGCGCCTCCATCGACTGGCACAGCTGGGGTTCCGAGCTAACGCGCTCGGCCAGCCGCAGCGCCGCCTTACGAGCCTCTTCCTTGTCCGGCCACTTCGAGAGCGCGTTCAGGGCATTGGCCACATGTTTCGCCTCCATCGACTGGCACAGCTGGGGTTCCGAGCTAACGCGCTCGGCCAGCCGCAGCGCCGCCTCACGAGCCTCTTCCTTGTCCGGCCACTTCGAAAGCGCATTGAGCGCGTTGGTCACCTCCCGCGCATCCATCGACTCGCGCAGCCGCGCATCGCCCTCAGCCTCCGAGGTCAGACGATCGGCAAGCGCCAGCGCCGCGGCGCTGGCCTCGTCCGCGTCCGGCCACTTCGAAAACGCGTTCAGGGCGTTGGCCACTGCCTGCGCCTCCATCGACTGGCACAGCTGGGGTTCCGAGCTAACGCGCTCGGCCAGCTGCAGCGCCGCCTTACGAGCCTCTTCCTTGTCCGGCCACTTCGAGAGCGCGTTCAGGGCATTGGACACATGTTTCGCCTCCATCGACTGGCACAGCTTGGGTTCCGAGCTAACGCGCTCGGCCAGCCGCAGCGCGGCGTCGCGGGCCTTGTCTTCCTCCGGCCACTTCGAGAGCGCATTGAGCGCGGTGGCCACGGCCCACGCCTCCATCGACTGGCACAGCTTGGGTTCCGAGCTAACGCGCTCGGCCAGCCGCAGCGCGGCGTCGCGGGCCTTGTCTTCCTCCGGCCACTTCGAGAGCGCATTGAGCGCGGTGGCCACGGCCCGCGCCTCCATCGACTGGCACAGCTGGGGTTCCGATGTGAGGCGCCGGGCCAGGCACCGTACCGCCTCGCTGGCCCGATGCGACGCCGGCCACTTTGAGAATGCATTGAGCGCGTTGGCAACATGCGGTGCGTCCATCCGCTGGCGCAGCTTTGCGTCCGATGTCACGCGTTCGGCCAGCCGCAGCGCCGCCTGACGCGCATCGGCTTCGTCAGGCCACTTCGAGAGAGCGTTGACCGTGATGGCCACCCCCAGCGCATTCATCGACTCGCGCAGCGACGCGTCTGCCGCAACGAGCCTGGCCAGCTCCAGTGCGTTCTCCCTGACCCTGCCATCGTCCGACCACTTGCTCAGGGCATTGAGCAGATTTGACATATCCTGTGCGTTCAGCCCCGGGATCAGACCACGCAATCGAAGATGCCTGACAAGACCGGACACCGCATCGCAGCACGCCGGGCGCTCCGGCGCCTTGGACAGCGCATTGCACAGCATGGCGGCTTGCCGTCCGTTCAGCCTGTGCAGCGCGCCCGGCCTCAGCAGTTCGGTCGCGATGCTTCGCAGCGCTAGCCGGCAGATCTCGCTGTCGGCATGCTTGCTAAGCTTGTTGGCGAAATGCACGTAGCTTGCAGCCGGCGCGCCCCGGCACCAGTCGGTGTCCACAAGATAGTGCGCCGCCAGTTCAACCGCCTCGCGAACGTCGTTGGCCCGCGCAGGCGGTATGTTCCTGACCTTGTTCCTGACCTGCAGTTTCTGCAAATACAAGTCCAGGAAGTGCAGGTTGTCGCCGGCATAGTCTGGGCGCAGAAAGACCAGTGCCTGCCCGTAGCCGTTGCGCTGTGCCAGCACGTTCTCCCTTGCCATCCGGATGGCAAGTTCAGGGAAATCGGCATCCTTCGCGTTGCCGGAAAGCACTTGCTGCTGCGCATACCGTTGGTTCCTGAGCTGCCGGCCGAACTCGTGTTCAGGATACGTCAGGACTCTCCCCAGATTCCGGCTGCGGCGCTGTGGTTCGCTCGGCTCGATGCGCATCCTCGAGTGGTGCCTTTCATCCAGCGCTTCAATCGCATCGCGGGCCGGTCCCTTGCGCGATGGCGCCGCCGCGGCGATCTGATACCTCTCCATCCCGCTTGCAGCAAGGGTTGACCGCAGCTGCTGGTCCGGCAGGTTGCGCGTGCTGGGCGGCCACGACGACTGGGCCCTGCGGGGTGCATCGTCCGCTGCTCGGTCTGACACAGGCCTCCCGCTACTCGGCAAAGCGCGCAACGGATGTCCGGCAGTATCCTCGTCCCCCTGTGGCCGTGAAGCGAATGCCCTTTGCCGTTGAGGTCCGGAATAAGGCTGCATCCTGCGCTGCTGGCGACGCGCTGCCAGGTCTTCCCGCCGCGGCAACGTGTCAAGGACCGTGTCTGTCCTCCGGGACGCAGGTTCGGGCCGCGAAGTCGGGGACTGTCCGGGTGCAGCCTCGTCAATCTTCTGATCGCCACCAGCGTCCGGACTCGCCGGGCTGCCAATTCTCATAGCTATGCCCCTTCTCCAGTAGTTACCTGGCAGGCTGTTAAAATAGCTCCGGCCGTTGTCATCGGATCGGGCGGGTAGACCGTTGAAACAAGCGGCTATGTCGGGATAGTGGAATCAGGACGAGTAAGCTCCTGCTCAACAGCCATTACGGGGGGACAATCCGGACTCTTGAGGAAACAAGACGAGCGCATCTCATGCTGGCGGTGTCGATCAAGAGCGGAGATGGACAAGCACAGCTGAGATATCGCATTGGAGTGTTTGGCATCTTGCCAGCGTCATACTGAGGGCATCGCGACGACGCTGCAAGATGCCATCGGTGGACGTCGTTTTGGCACGCAGGCAAGAAGGCGTCCTGATTCTCGATAACCTGAGGGTGAATCACAGCAAGCCGTCACCTCGCGTGCACCGGCTCGCACCGAACTGCAACTTCAAGGCTTTGTCGTGGGTCTGCACAGTGTTCAGAGACAGCCGAGCGTATTCGATGTTACTTTCAGCATCATTCGGTGAAAAATTCGACCGCTTTACCAGTGCCTCGACGGCGCTGTACAGGCACTTCTCTTGTCGTTTTGCAACAACTCAGCAAGGCGTGCGCTTGCTCTGCCGTGCCCGGGGTCTGGCAGGGTCGCCAGTATAGGCGGTCTTCCTCCAAATGAAAGTTGTTCCCAACGCCGATCGTTCGCACCACCGCCGGCTGGTCAGCGTCGGCAAACATGGCAAACTCCTTCGCCATCTCTCGATCAGATGACAAGTAGTGGTGTTCGCCCGAAGCAGTCACACCAGAGCTACTGAAATTCATCAGGAAATTTGCACTTCCGCCATCTGTGGCTCCACTCCCTTTACGCTCGTTCACGAAGCCATTTCTGCGAAGAGATGACACGTGTTCGCGCTTGGTTCCATGCCAAAGAACGCTCTCCTGATAGACCCGTTTGGCAAATGGCACCAGACCATTCAAGGTCTCATTTGAATATGGTGATCGCGAAGATCCAGGCTTAGCTCTTTTCGCCTCAACGTCCGACTCATACCCATCGGAACCATAGTCGCTTGAAGCTCGCGCTCCACCACGCTTAGAAATGCAGCCGCCCATGACAATGGAATACCGGTAGTGAATTTCCTCGACTGTACGGACCTACAGCGTCAACGTCGCTCGATCACCGCGAAAAAATGTGCGCTGACGCGAAACGGATCAATGCCGTTTCATGCGGGAATGCGACGGTTCGGGAGCTAAAGTCGAAAGTGGTGTACGGGCGGGGAATTTGAGGCGCGGAGTAGAGGGCGGTGGAGCTTTCCGCTGAGAATCTGATTGTCGAGATCGGAAACCAGCACACAAGAAAACTCCACCATGAGCAAGGATAAATGTAAGGAAGCAGTCGGTCTATCGGAAATCGGGCTTGGGCTCGAGGAGCTGATCAGGCGCGGGGCCCGGCGGGTCATCCAGGAGGCGATTGAAGTGGAGCTGGCAGAGCTGCTTGAGCAGTTCAGTAACGTCAAGACCTTGAGCGGCCAGCGCGCCGTGGTTCGCAATGGCTACCTCCCGGAGCGAGAGGTGCTGACGGGTGCCGGACCGATTGCCGTGAAGGTGCCCAAGGTGCGCGACCGGTCCGGGTCTGGCGTGAAGTTCAACTCGGCGATCGTGCCGCCATATGTGAGGAAGTCACCACGGGTGAGTGCGGCGCTGCCCTGGCTGTATCTGAAGGGAATCTCGACAGGCGACATGAGCGAGGCGCAGAGGTGGCACCGTTTGTTCGGACAGGGATCCGGAGTTTTTAAGTGGAAGCGCTGGGGCAGTCAGGCTGCCGATTTGATCGCTGGCAGCGTGGCGAAGTATGCCTCATCCGGGGTCTGGTCCGCCAGACTGGAATGGGGCCGTCGTTGGTTGTACCAGGTTAGGTAGTTAGCGATAGAGCGGCGCGCATGGCTGACCGAGTCGTAGGCTTTCAGGTAGACCTCCTCGTATTTGACGCTGCGCCAAAGGCGTTCGACGAACACGTTATCGCGCCAACTGCCCTTGCCGTCCATCGACAGTTGGATGCCGCGGTCCAGCACGGCGTCTGTGAACTCCGTGGCGGTGAACTGGCTGCCCTGGTCGGTGTTGACGATCTCCGGCGCGCCGTACTTGGCAAAGGCCTCCTCGATTGCCTCGACGGCATGACAGCTCTCCAGCGTGATCGCCACCCGGTAGGCCAGCACCCGGCGGCTGGCCCAGTCCACCACTGCCGTCAGGTACACAAAGCCCCGTGCCATCGGAATGTAGGTCGTGTCCAGAGCCCACACCTGGTTGGCCCGGTCGATCTTCCGGTCGCGCAGCAGGTACGGCCAGATCTTGTGCGCCGCGTGCTTGCGGCTCGTGTTCGGCCGGCGATACAGCGCCTCAATGCCCATGCGCTTCATCAGCGTGCCCACGTGCCGGCGACCGACCTGGATGCCTTCCCGGCGCAGCAGGCGCGCCAGCATGCGAGCCCCCGCGAAGGGATGCTCCAGATGCAGTTCGTCGATGCGGCGCATCAGCTTCAGATCTGCCTCGCTGACCGGTTGCGGCTGGTAGTACGCGCTGGACCGGGCGATGCCCACCAGCTTGACCTGCCGGCTCACCGGCAGCGCGTGCTCGCGGTCGATCATCGCTTTGCGCTCAGCAGGCCGGCCTTGCTGAGCGCGCCGGACAAAAAATCGTTCTCCAGCGCCAACTGGCCGATCTTGGCGTGCAGCACCTTCAAATCCACCGGCGGCTCGCCCCACTTTCCTTGCCACCGCCGAACAGGTCCGCGGCATGCTCCACCAACTGCTGCTTCCACGCTGTGATCTGGCTGGGGTGCACGTCGTACTGCTGGGCCAGCTCCGCCAGCGTCTTTTCGCCCTTGAGGGCCGCCAGGGCTACCTTCGCCTTCAACCCCGCCGAGTGGGTTCGCCTGCTTCGTTTCGTCATCTTCTGAGGTCCTTTCTGCCCGCCATTATGGCCGGCTCAGACCCCAGCTCTTCCATTTATCCGACTGTCCGAATTTCCGGCGCCACCTCTCAATTCCGACCCAGGCCGCAAACTCACGCCCCGATCTGAACGCCTTCGGATCTCCGATCATCGCGACCGCAGCCGTCGCCGTCAGCAGGCCCACGCCCGGAATCTCGATGATCGCCTTTACTGCCTTGTCTTCCTTCTTCCACTCGCGCAACCGCCTCTCGATCGTCACGATTTCTTCGTCCATCTTTTCAATCCGCGCCCACTGTTCGCGTAGCGTATCAATCAGGACCTTCGGCAGACACTCTTCGACGCGCGTAAGCGCATCCGGAATTGCCTTGCCCAGCGCGCTGCGGCCTTTGCCCATCGCTTCGCCGAACTCGACCAGCATCCCGCGCAGCCCGTTGATCTGCATCGTGCGGAACTTTACCAGTTGCTCTCGCTGACGGTGCATCATCAGCACCGCCTGTTGCATCTCCGTCTTTATTGCCACCGCCTTGCACGGCTGCTGTACCGCCAGCCAGATTGCCTTCGCGTCTGCCGCATCACTCTTGTTGCGGATGTTGAAGGCCTTCACGAACTGCGCGGGCATCAGTCTGACCTCGTGGCCCATCTTCGTCAGTTGCCGAGCCCAGTGATGCGCGCTACCGCATGCTTCCATGCCAATCAGGCACGGCGCGCGATTCGCGAAGTGCTCGAGAAACTGAGCACGTTTGATCGGCCTGTTCACGATCTCACCTGTCTGCGCGTCGACGTAGTGCACCTGAAACACATTCTTCGCAATGTCGATTCCAACTGGCGTAGCATTCATCTGTGGATCCTCCGGTTGCCTGGAAATGCGTGCATTTTCCACTTGGGCACATCGATGCCGTTGGCCCGTGAGGATCCACCTTACTTCGCTTTCGTTCACGGGTGGGACGCGTTCATTCCATTGCGGGTTTCTCAAGGCTGCCAAATTTGCCTGAAGTCCTTTGTGGGTATGACTTTCGCCGATTTCCGCCGTGATCCGCTAGAATTCCCGATCTTTGGCGGTCGATAATGGCGCACAGCCAGCAATGGCAACGGATTCCAACGGAATTGAGCCGCGGGCAGTTCGAACAATTTGTCTTGCCGCACCTCACGGCAGGAAGCCGGGGACCGGCATCCAAACTGACCGCCGCGATCTTCAACTACATCCTGAAACTGCTTTACCTCGGTTGCCAATGGAAGCCGCTGCCGATTGCAATGGATCGGCACGGCAGGCCGGAGATCCACTACACGAGTATCTATCGGGCCTTTCGCCGCTGGCAGGCATGCGAATGTTTCGACGCCGTCTTCCTCGCGTCGGTGGTGCGGCTTAGCCACGACCAGTTGTTGGACACCAGCGTCATCCATGGCGACGGCACCACGACGGCGGCAAAAAAAGGCGGCGACAACATTGGCTTCAGCGGCCACAAGAACATGAAGGGTGACAAGGTCGTTGCCTTCTGTGACCGGACAATGTGATCGCCCCGTTCGTGTCGGCACCAGGCAATCGCAACGAATCGCCGCTGCTGCGTGACGCGCTGCCGCAGGTGATACGGATTGCCGGTGAAGCAAGGCTGGATCTGCGCGACACCGTGGTCAGCCTGGACGGCGTCTACGATTGTCGCTCCAACCGCAAGGCGATCTTCAACCGCGGGATGGTGCCCAACATCAACCCGAACCCGCGCGGCAGGAAACGCACTAAGCGAGGTCGCAAGGCGCTGTTCGATCTGGCCATTTTTAAAGAGCGGTTTCGTACCATCGAGCGCGTGTTCGCATGGGAAGATAAGTTTCGTCGCTTGCTACTTCGCTTCGATCGCATCAGTCAGTTGCACTACGCATTCAAGACCATGGCCTACACCATGATAAATCTACGGCACTATTGCGGTAGTTGAGCTGGCAGTTACTCAGCAGTCGGAAATATAGGCGACAGAAGGAGCCTGGAAGAATGATCGAACGAGACACGGCTTTTGCCGGACATCCGCGAGCTGGGCCTCGATTCGCTCTTGCAGCTTTTCACCCTTTTGCAGGGGCCGCCTTGCCGCGCCAGTACGTTTGACATGACTCCACACCAATTCGTCCGGATTCAGATCCGGGGCGTAACCCGGCAGGAAATGAAGTGTGAGCTTGCCGCGCGTGGAGTCAACGTACTCGCGCACCAGCGCCTTCTTGTGCGCGGGCAGACTGTCGAGCACCAGATGCACCGGCTTCTTGCGATGCCGCATCATCTTCTTGAGCAATTCGACGAAAAACTCGGCGTTGAGCGCTCCCTTGTAGGTGCAAAACCAGAAGGCTCCCTTCGCATAGCGGCCCATAACGCCAGCGACTGGACAGCATCTGGGGATTCCGGACAACAACATGCCGGCCCGCGCGCTGGTCGGTCGGCTAAGCAGCGATCGACGCCAAGAGCACGGCTCAAAGTTCCCTATGCGCCAGCGCTGACTTTGATTCCTTTCCGGGAAAGCAGCGCAGCGGAATGGGCAGATTCTTGTCCAACGCACATGGCTGGAACGATGCCTGTAAGCGAAAAACCGGAATCCGACGATGACTCAATCTTTTGCTTCTGGATTGGTGACCAAGACCCAGAATCGGTAATCGATGAAGTCGCGGAATTCATCGCCTGCTACTATGTGGTCGACGTATTCTTTGTTCGAGCCTTTCCAGACATGGTGCGAGTCTCTCTCGAAAAGCTCACTCGCTAAGCTATCGACGTGAGGCGGCCCGTTACACTGAGGGCTGCGGGCCCGCTTCTTCTTGAAACCGAGTTGTCTTTACATGGGAAAAGGCCCGACATCGCAAGATGTCGGGCCTTTTCCGTTTGCGCTTTTGGGCGATCAAGCTGCGGCGTCCTTCAGCTTCTTGAGCGGGCGCACCTTCACCTTCACGCTGGCCGGCTTCGCGGCGAACCATTGGTCCTGGCCGGTGAAGGGGTTCTTCCCAAAGCGCTTCTTGGTGGCCGGCACCTGAATGGCCGACACCTTGAAGAGGCCCGGCAGGGTGAACTCGCCAGCCCCCTTTTTATGGACCGCGCTCAGGACCGTATTCTCAAGGTGAGCCAGCACAGTCTGAACGGTCTTCTTGTCCAGTTCAGTCTGGTCAATCAGGTGTGCCAGCAGGCTGGACTTATTGAAGGTCTCCTTCAGCGGCTTGGCGACCGGGGCAGCGGCAGCCGCCTTCTTGGCCGGAGCGGCCTTTGCAGGGGCAGCTTTCTTCGCAGCGGTCTTCGTTGCAGTCTTTGCTACAGGTTTTGCTTTCGTGGCCATAGTCGTGTCTGGTTGAAAATGCACGCCTGCAGGCCGGATTTAGCCTGCAGCGCACCGCCGAAGCATAGCAAATGCGGCAATCTCTGCAAGGCCCGTAAACACCTGTTTTTCACTCATTGCGGCGCGGCCGCAACGCTTGGTTCAGCGGGATTGTGGCTGCGATGCGGTCACAGGTGCGATTGCTGGCAAGACCGAGCATCTGGCTGACTTCGTCGCGCGAGTGGCCCGCCAGCAGCTGGCGCCGACAGAACGTATTGCGCAGCGTGCGCGGGCTCATTTCGACGTCCGTGACGCCGATGGCGTCGAGGATCTCGGACACGATGCGGCCGAAGCTCATGTCGGTGATCGGTTGGCCATTGGGCCGCAGGGTAAAAAGTCGATCGCCCTCGATGGGCAGTGTCTTTCGGCGCGCCAGCCAATCATGCAGGAGTGGCACGGCAAAGTCAGAAAGATGCACGGTGCGCGCGTCTCGCCGTTTTATGCGCTGGGACGAGAAGGTAGGGCGGTGCCGCGTCGGCTTGGAGATTGCCCATGCGGGCTGAACGACCCTCGGCCGCGGTGATGCCTGTCCCGAGAAAGGTGGCCACGATGGCACAGCTGCGCAGGCTGGCCAGGTCATCAACCGCCGATTGGAGGTAGGCCTGTAGCTGCTTGTCGGAGGCCGCATCCAGGTATTGTGGGGTCGGCTCCTCGTCTGGCCAGCGCACCGATGCGAGCAGGCTTGCCGCGGGATTGTCCTTGCGCACGCCGGCGAAGACCAGGTGCCGACACAATCGATCCAGCAGCTTCACGTACCGCATGCGGGTGGCCTGGGAGTAGGTTATCGCCTCGGGAGTGCGCCAAAACGCCTCGATGTCGTCGGCGCCAAAGGCAACGACCGACGTGCCCTTGGCCAGCAGATGGCGCCGGAAGTGCTCGAACATCCCCTGGTGCTGCACGATGGAACGCGCGGAGAAGGGCCGCTTGTCGGCGCCCGCTGCCTCGCGGGCCTGCCAGTCGCGGTAGGCAAGGGTGGGATTCGAGAGCCAGAGGGTATCCATTCCAGTCATGCCATTGTTATATACTGAATTTGGCTTTCCCCAACATCAGGCCGCCTCGTTGAGGCGGTTTTGCTGCCAGAAGCGGGGGGCAGAGGCGAGGCCGCCCCGGGTATTACGCCGTGCAGACACGCGCGCCCGCGTCAGGGCATAGCGTGGATAGCTTCCATCCAGCATCTCCGCGATTTCGCGCAAGCGGCGCTCCTGGGAAAAGCAGCAAGCCAACAGGCACCGGTCGGCGCAGTAGCGCAGGACCTCGTGGAGCAGGGCGTAGCGCTTTTCGTCCGGGAAATGCAGATTGCCTTCCTTGGCCCAGGCGCGAAAGCCGGCATGGGTCAAGATTAGGACTGCAGGCCTTTCGGAATGACGGCGGCAGGAAACTTGTTGGGCTTGCACTGCTGTGGCGATTTGCCGCTGCGGAACATTTCCTGCAGAAAGGCGACGGCTTCCATCAGCGGGGCGTCCGCCACGCGACCATCAATATCGAGGCCGACAAAGACATGGCGGATGTTGCGCTTGATAACGCGAGACAAGGCAACGTAGTGCTCCCACTCGAATCCGGTCTTGTCGAATGCGACGTTGCTCATGTAGTTCGAGACCCGCTCGAAACGCTCCAGGGGAAGCAGCGAAAAGGCTTTCTCCCTGACGCTGGCAAACGACGCGTGGCGCGGGATCGTGTCGTCGACGAAGAGGTGCAAGACCTGGCCGGCGGCCTTCAGATCGGTGCTCGCCTCAGCAAGGGCATTCTGGGCGGCGTCATTGGCAGCAAGGCTCGCAGATTTTTCGTACTGGCCGACCAGATGAATGAAGGCATCGATCAGGTTGTCGTTGATTTGGCGGAAGCGGTGATAGGCAAAGCACAGCAGAAGCAGCCGCCGGATGCCAGCCGGCATGCGCTGCAGCTTGTACACGGTGTAGAACTTTACGAGGGAGGCGTAGTACCGAATGCTATCGTTGGAGATCCCGGATTTCTCCAGGAATTTCTTCCCGAACTCATGCAGGGGCGCGAAGAACTTCCTGCGATCGGACTCCGCACGAAGTTCCTTGTAGCTGAAGTCTTTCGGCTCTCGCTTGAGGATGTTGACCTGGTACATCGACTCATCGGCGCTCAGCATCGCATCGAGCTGCTCGGAGATCTTAGTGGTGAGCGCCTTGCTGAGCAGGTCCGAGACGCGGCGGCGTTCCGCGCTCACGACGCGGCCGACCATGTCCTGCAGGAACGTGTAGATGGGCAGGACAATCCTGTGCTGCTTCAGATGCTGGAGTATTTCCCGAAGGATGTAGACTGGCTGCGTGGAAAGCATGGCCAGGCGCTGCGCGCGATGCTCAAGTTCAGCCTTGGCGTCGGCGTCGCAAAGGCGGTAATTGCACAACTCAAGGATGATGTCCTGCAACCCACGCTGGGTCGGGGCGGACGGCACGCTGATGGTGCCGGGCTTGCGATCCGGGAAGTACCGGGCCAGGATGTGGCTCAAGTCGTCCTGGACGTCATCAGGCTCGTAATCGAAGAACTGGGGCTTTGCCTTGAAATAGCCGAGCTGCAAGATCAGGTGCACCGCAACCGCTACCGAGCGGGAATCCACGAGCTGCTGCTCGAGCTCGTCCAGGGCGAAGTAGGCATGCCGGTCTTCTTCGGTAAAGCGCGGGAGCGCGTACAGATCGTCGATCTCCTGCCGGGTCAGGATCGTCAGTCGGTGCGTATTGGCAGCCATCAGGGCGCGTGTTCTTGTTGTCCGCCGGTTTTCCGGCGTGGCCTCCAGGATCGTTGCGATTCCCCGGAAGTTAGCGCGTCCGCTTCATTGGCCGTGCGGGCGCCGGCGCGCCCTGGGCCTGGAGTTGTCCTTGTAATTGCGCGACCTGCCGGGTGAGTGCATCGCGCTCGCGCCGCAGTTCACGCAATTCGTCGAGGACGCTGACGAGCTGCGTCTCATGCCGCTCCGCCAGCCGGCGCTGCTCGGCGGCATCGGCCGAGATGCGCTGGACGTCGGCGACGAGTTGCTCGTTGCGCTGCTGCGTTTTCGAGAGGGCGGCCTCGGCACGGCGCTGCGCTTCGCGGGCTTCATCGGCCTGCAGCATGACGCGCTTTTGCACGCCTTCGAGCCGGGCGGTGGCCTGGTCCACCTCGGCCCGCATGGCGGCATCATGCTCGGTGCGGGCGGCCTGCCGCGACTCAAGTTCACGGGCGTGTGCAAACTGCAGCTCCCGCAGGGCCGTGTCGGCGTTTGCGCGCAGGACGTCGCGTTCGGCGGCGGCGGCCTGGGCCTGGTGCGTGGCGGTGTCGCGCTCGGCCTGCACGCGCGCGAGTTCCGCGGTGGTCGCAGCAAGCCGTCCCTGCTGGTCATCGATCTGGCCGCGCAGCGTCTGCACTTCGGCCTGAAGCCCGGCGTTGGTGGTCGCCAGCGCATCCGCACGTGTGGTGGCGGCGACGGCTTCGGTTTCCAGGTCTTCACCCCGCACGGCAAAGACCTGCTCGCCGTGCTCGATGGCCAGCGCCCAGATGGACATCATGGCATTGGCCACGGCCGGTGGCAGTGCCTCGGAAAGGGCGTCGTTGCGCGTCTGCTCGTCCTTCCAGAGCTTGAGCTCGTCGTTGATGGTCGTGCGGCTGCCCTGGCGGATTTCCGCGTAGATCAGGTCGACCGTGACTTGGTGCGGCCGCCGGCCGGCGGCAACTAAGCGGGCAGCGGCTTCACGTGTGCGCAAGCGGGTATCGGTGATGCGGCTCATCGGTAACTTGGTGTAAAGCGGCCCAGGAATGAAGGTTTCTGACCCGAAGTTATTGATATATGATCATATCAGGTAATGTGCATAACGAAATGAGCTAGTAATTTACGATAACTCCCATAATCGGAAGTATCTCGGGTGTACGATGCGAGACCCCGCCGAAAATTCGTGTCAGACCCATGAACCTGTCCGCGACCGAAGCCGCTCTCCCGCTCGCGCTCCCCAGTAGCCTCGATGGCCACGACGGCACCAATCGCGCACACGGTGTCAGCCGGCTGATCGCCGCCGATACCGACCTCGACGCTGCCCGCTTGTGGCTGGCCGAGTACGCGAACTCGCCGCACACGCTGCGCAGCTACCGCAAGGAAGTGGTGCGGCTGCTGATCTGGGCCACCCGCACGCTAGGCAAACCACTATCGAGCCTCACACGCGAAGACTTCCTGCTCTATGAGCAGTTTCTGGCAGCACCGTCTGCAGACTGGGCCGATCCCACGCTGCCACGGCGCGGGGGCGCACGACGGCTGTTTGACGGGCCGCTGTCCGAGCGTAGCCGGCGCCAGGCACTCGGCATCCTGTGCGGGCTGCTCAATTACTTGGTGGCCGCCGGCTACCTTGCCGGCAATCCGCTGGCGCTCAGACGCATCCATTCATCAGGCCCTGTGCGCAGCCGCCGGGTGGAGCGCTATCTCGATCATGCGCTGTGGCAGGCCGTCCTTGATGCCATCGAGACCTGGCCGCGGGGTACTTCACGCGAGTGCCAGCATTACGAGCGCAGCCGATGGCTGATCCGTTTGCTGTATCACACCGCCTTGCGCGCCAGCGAGGCGGCCAACGCCAAGGCCAGGGACTTCTTCCAGCGCCGCGGCCGCTGGTGGCTGCACGTGATCGGCAAGGGTGGCACTGAGGGCGAGGTGCGGGTCGCTGATGCCCTGATGGCCGACTTCGCCCGCTACCGCACGTTCCATGGGCTGGCACCGATGCCGTTGCCAGCCGAAGACACGCCAGCCGTGATGAGCGTCGCCGGCAACGACGAGCGGCACCTGACGCCGACCGCCATCTATCTGATCGCCAAGGAAATCTTCCGCCGAACCGCCGACACGCTCGAGCCAACCGATCCGGCTGGCGCGGCCACCTTGCGCCGGGCCTCGACGCACTGGCTGCGACACTCGGCAGCTTCACATCAGGCCGACGCCGGCACGGATATTCGCTTTATCCAGAAGAACCTGCGCCACGCCTCGATCGAGACGACCGGGATCTACCTGCACGCCGAAGACGATCGCCGGCATGCCCAGACGACTCAGGCGGGAACAGAATCGGCACCCGCTGCGTTTCCGCCCGATCATCTCCCCGCATAGAATGCTTCCCGCGTTGTCAATCCGAATCTCTCTGCCAATGTCTGTTTCCTATAACCCCAAACAAATCGCGCAATGGCTAGACTCCTACACGGTAGCGAAGGCGCGCCCCTACGCGAGTGCCGTCTCGGAGTTACGTTGGATCGGCGAGGACACCTTGGCAGGCTTGGTGCAGGGCACGCGGAAACATCCCTACGATGTGCGCGCGTATTTCCACGACATTGATGAGGACATGTGGATGGAAGGAGAATGCACGTGCCCAGTCAGCTATGACTGCAAACACGTGGCAGCGCTGCTGATCGCGGGTCTTGCACATCAGACGAAGCCGCCGGCCAGCGGCGTGCGTGCCGAACTGGTGACCTGGCTTGAAGGGTTTCGTGCTCGGCGAACCGCCGCCGATCCCGCTACCAAAAAAAAGCCCGCCAAGGTGACGCACGCCCTGGCTTACGTGATTCGACAATCGACTCGTGGCGCCGAGGTCCGTATCTACAAGGCTCGCGTGGGCGCTGACGGAATCATTCGCTCGCTTGATGATCCGTGGCAGAACGTCGAGAAAGCGCTGATCGAGCCGCCGAAGTTCGTCAGCAAGGAAGATCTGCCGATCCTGCGTGGCTTGTGGCTGGGCCGCTCACATGCGTCCTATAGCGGCAGCTTTGGGCTGCAGGGCACAACCGGTGCCGCCATTATCGAGACCCTAATTGCCACCGGGCGTGCCTTCACCTCCTTTGCGCCACCAGGCTCCCGCGCCCCAGGAACGGACTGTGTGGTGCATCGCGGGGTCGAACGTGGCGCTCAGATATCGTGGCAAGAGCAGCCCGACAGCCGCGTAAGACCCGTCCTGCAGGCCGATCCCCTGCCACGCTGTTGCTAACAAGTATCCAGCCATGCTGGTACGTGGACGCGCATTCTGGCGAAGCCGGCATCCTCTCCATGCCATGGTCCGCCGAACAGCTCGTGGATTTCCTGTCAATGCCGGCCATTTCGCTGGAGGAGGCAGCGCTCGTAGGCAATGTGCTGCGTGAAGTGGCTGCCGAGCTACCAATGCCGCCCGCGGGCGACGCGGCATCCGTGCCGGTCGTCAACACAGAGCCCGTGCCCGTACTGACGCTCGATACGCGACCGACCTGGGCATCGTTGCAAGACTTTGTGACAGTCAGCTTTGATTACGCTGAGTACAGTTTGCCGGCGCACAGCAACACGACGCTTGTCCGAACCTCCGGCGGCAACGTCGTCCAGATCAGGAGAGACGCCGAGTTCGAACGGACACGCCTGACGGAGTTGCACAAGACCGGGTTCAGGAAAATACGGACCGACCATCTATTCGGGCCCAGGCCGTTCCCGGAAGGCCTGCTTGGTCTTGAGCACGACAGCGACTGGCCCGACATCATGAAGCTCGCGCTGCCCGCGCTGCAGGCCAGCGGCTGGCGCGTTGTCATGAGCGACGACTTCCGGCACAACGTGATCGAGATCGACGCGATTGACGGCAGCCTGCGCCAGAGCGGGGACGGTTGGTTCGATGTCGAGATGGGCATCACCGTCAATGGCCGCACGGTTCGTCTGGAACCGCTGCTCGCAGACCTCTTTGGTCGGGATTCGCGCTGGCTGTCCGGCAAGCTCGAAACCATCGCCGACAATGAAGCGATCGATCTGACGACCGACCGCAATGAGCGGCTGCGCCTGCGTGCCGACCGGCTCAAGCCGGTCGTGCGCGTGCTGATCGACCTGTTCGACTCGCTCGACACCGGCATGCGCGTGCCCGCGTGGGACGCGGCTCGCTTTCACGCCCTGGACCAGACCGGGCGCTGGCAGTTCCATGGCGATGCCTCAATCCGACAACTCGCGCAGCGCCTGATGGCCGGTCCTGGCGTGACAGACGTACCGGTGCCGCGTGGCCTAAAAGCCGACTTGCGCCCATATCAGCGTCAGGGCCTTGCCTGGATGCAGTTCCTGCGCGAACACGAGCTTGCTGGCGTACTCGCTGACGATATGGGCCTGGGCAAGACGATCCAGACCCTTGCTCACATCCTCACCGAAAAGGAACGTGGCCGGCTGGACCGGCCCGCGCTGATCGTCGTGCCAACGACCCTCATGCACAACTGGTGCGAGGAAGCGCAGCGCTTCGCCCCGAAGTTGCGGGTCCTGGATCTGCACGGTCCCCAGCGCCACGAGCGCTTTGACGAGATCGGAGAGCACGATCTCATCCTGACCACTTACGCCTTGCTGTGGCGTGACCAGGAAATCCTTGCCCAACACGAGTATCACCTGCTGATCCTGGACGAGGCCCAGTACGTCAAGAATGCCGCAACCAAGTCCGCGGTGACCATCCGGGAACTCCGCGCAAGGCACCGCCTGTGCCTGACGGGCACGCCGCTCGAAAACCATCTCGGCGAACTGTGGTCGCAGTTTGACTTCCTGCTGCCAGGCTTTCTTGGCACCCGACAGGATTTCACCCGGCGCTGGCGCAGCCCCATTGAGAAAGGTGGCGACGCCATACGGCGTGACCTGCTCGCGCGGCGCATTCGGCCATTCATGCTGCGCCGGCGTAAGGATGAGGTCGCGACCGAGTTGCCACCGAAGACGATGATCGTGCGCACAGTGGAGATCGAGGGCGCGCAACGGGACTTGTACGAAACAGTGCGGACCGCCATGCAGGAAAAGGTCCGTAACGCCGTCGCTGCCAAAGGCCTCGCGCGCAGCCACATCATCGTGCTCGAGGCACTGCTCAAACTGCGCCAGGTCTGCTGCGACCCGCGGCTCGTCAAGATCAAGCAGGCCGCGCGAATCAAGGAGTCGGCCAAGCTTGACCTGTTGCTCGACATGTTGCCGGAAATGATCGAGGAAGGCCGCCGCATCCTGCTGTTCTCGCAGTTCACCAGCATGCTCGACCTCATTGCGGCGGCTTTGGATAAAGCCGGGATTCCATACGTTATGCTGACTGGGGAGACCACCGATCGCGTCACGCCCGTCAAGCGTTTCAAGCAAGGGGAGGTGCCGCTGTTCCTGATCAGCCTGAAGGCCGGTGGTGTTGGCCTGAACCTGACGGTGGCCGACACCGTCATCCACTACGATCCCTGGTGGAATCCCGCCGTGGAAAACCAGGCCACCGACCGCGCTCACCGTCTCGGCCAGGACAAGCCCGTATTTGTCTACAAGCTGATCACCGCCGGCAGTGTCGAAGAGAAGATTGTCGCGATGCAGGAGCAGAAGGCGGCGCTTGCCGAAGCGATCCTGTCGGAAGATGCCGCAGGCGCCGTCAAGTTCTCCACCGATGATATCGAGGCGCTGTTCGCGCCCATACCAGGCGTATCGGCGCACGCATCGGAAACCCCATCACGCTCGCACACGCGGACTGAAACGTAGCGCTACCGATTGACTATACATTCCACCATGACCGTGAGATCAAAGGCTTCATTTCGCAGGAGAAATGATGTCGTACGATGAGATTCCAATCGACGCCAAAGCCCTGGCGGCCATCGGATCGGAACGCGTGGCGACACTGCTTGCCGAGGTCGCTATCGCGAACCCTAGGGAAAGGCTGATTTAATCGACGAGAGTGTCGACGTTGAGCAGCTGTGAAGCGTTGATAGACTAAGGACGACCAGCGAGCTATGCCGATGCAACAAATCAGTTTTGCTAGTGCCGAGTATCTGGGAAAGAAGCGCGTTACGCGGCGCGAGAAATTTCTGGGTGAGATGGAGCAGGTGGTGCCCTGGGCTCGATTGCTGGAGGCACTGGAGCCGTACTACCCCAAGGGCAAACGAGGGCGCCCGCCCATTGGCCTGGAACGCATGCTGCGGCTGTACTTTGTGCAGCAGTGGTATGGCTTGTCCGACGAGGCCCTTGAAGATGCCGTCAGCGACAGCGCGGCCATCCGCAATTTTGTCGGTGTTGACTTGGGACATGAGGAAGCGCCGGACGCCACCACGGTGCTCAAGTTTCGCCGCCTGCTCGAGAAGCACAAGCTTACCGCCGTGCTGTTTGAGCAGATCAACGCCCACCTGCGCGAGCGAGGCCTGATGATGCGCGAGGGCACGATGGTGGACGCCACCATCATCAATGCGCCGACTTCGACAAAGAACCGAGACAAGGCGCGTGACCCTGAAATGCATCAAACGAAGAAGCGCAATCAGTGGTACCACGGCATGAAGGCGCATGTGGGTGCCGATGCTGAATCGGGCTTGGTGCACAGCACTCACTACACCGCGGCCAACGAGTCTGACGTGGCGCACACCCATGAGGTGCTGCACGGGCAAGAGGATGACGTCATTCTTGATGCGGGCTACACCGGCGTGCACAGGCGCGACGAGATCTTGAAGGCGCAAGCAGAGGGCGCCATCAAGGCGGATGTTCGGTGGTCGGTGGCTATGAAGCGCTCCAGGCTCAAGGGCATGACCGAAGGGCCGCTGAAGCAATTGACGCAGGCCTTGGAGAAGGTCAAGGCGCAAATTCGTGCCCGGGTTGAACATCCGTTTCATGTGGTGAAGAATCTGTTCAAGCACAAGAAGGCTCGCTACAGGGGATTGGCCAAAAACGGTGCGCAGTGCGACACCTTGTTTGCGCTGGCCAATCTGGTGATTGCAAAGAAAGCGTTGCTGCAATCAATGGACAATTCCGTCTGCAAGGCGGCATAAGGCGTGAAACCCGGGGCAAAAGCCCCAAAAAATGAAAATTTCCAACTGGCAAGCCGTCAAATCTGCTGTTGGTTGACAAAAAAAATCGGCATCACACTGGCAACGCTGCGCGCTGACGCTTTGTTCAGCGATTCCCTAGCATGCGGCGTCGATTGCAATTCGAATTGGCTGCGCAAAAGGGGAGGACGTAGCTGCTGCCGTTCACCAATGGATCAGCGAGTTCGGTGAGCAAACGTCGTTTCTCGACGCGGAACAGGTCGACGAACTATCCGCGGAACTCGATGCCATGCGGGGCGCCATTGCCTCGAGCGTTTCCCTGGTACTTCCAGAACTTGCGCCAGATCTGATGTGGCAGGTCTTCACACTGGCTGGTTCCATATTTGAACGCACGACTGACGAGGGATGGGAAGCCAGTTGTGTTTTCGACCAGGCCTGCTCTGATCTGGTCTCGCTGACTGTAGCGGCCAAAGTCGAGCCGGCTGTATTCGCCAGAAAAGTCACCGCAGCGATCATCGCCGAACAGTACGGGGAATATGGCGTCTTGATTCAGGCAATTGCGTCCGCTCAACCGTGGGCGCCCGCCTACGCCTCTGAACTGAAGATTGTGCTCCAACGACAACTGAACGAGCCACGCGGACCAACCAGCAACCAAAACAACCTTCTCTTACAGCGCGCTTTGCGGGACCTCGAATTAGCCTCTGTGCCATAGAGCAGTAGGAATTTTTCGTCGTCGCGCACCCTTGATGCCTTGTCTGGCAAGGGTTGGAGGGAGATTTTCAGTTTTCGGGGGATGGGCAAAAATAGCCATATTGCCCCGCACAACAGCTTGCGATACGATGCATAGTTTCCCCCTTTGCGTCCTCCGGATTCGGAGGGAGACATTCGGGCCTCAACTGTGCCTGCGACACTCCGATTTCGTTCGCACCCCGCAGGCTTGAGTAACCGTCACGCCACGACGATCGTCGGCCAAACCTCCAGGAGAATGTATTGGCAAATCCGGTTCGCGAACATTCAGCATCCCACATGATCGCGGTCACCTCAACGACCAGCCGCCGCAGGCCAACAGGTAAGATCCAGGCGGTCGCACCACCACCGGACATCGCGTCCATGGCGCGCCAGGAGGAGGAGCGTCAGCGCCAGATGCGCGCGCTGATCGCGCTTGGCCGGCAGCGCGGCTATCTCACCCACGCGGACATCAATGATCACCTTCCCGACAACGTCACGCAAACTGCTGCGATGGCGTACCTCAGGTGAACTCGGCCCTGACCACGGGTGATCGAGCGTGGGAACAAGTCAGTGTTACGCCGCCTGTGTTTCGACGCAATACGGCCGAGGGACTTATGGCTCGCGGGAAAACCCTCAGAAAGAAGAGAAAACCGTTAAGGCGCCAACCCATCTCGGTAACTGGCATTTTACATAACACCCGTTGTGCATCACTGCGCCTCGTCCTCGACTGCGCCGGGGTAGCCCGGAAAGAGGGGCGAGCAATGCGTCCCTGTAGTCCTGAATCGCCTGGATGGGCGTGGTTCAAAACACGCGATTTTTGCGTTACAGGGACGAGCTTAAGCAGCCTGCGTGAAACGCAGGAATGTTAAGGATTCCGATGCATAATAGAGGCCGGTGACAACCCGGCCGATGTCAGATGCGCTGAGGCTGGAGGCGGCCGAGTCCGAGCAGCGTAAGCCAGTGATCGTGAGGCTTGCCGCACATCAATTCCCTCGGGCTCTTTCCAGTGCGCTCAGGGCATCGGCTACGGGCAAAGCGGCGATGATTGAAGACGAACTGCAGCAGACCAAGCCAGACCCGCCCGCCCTTCAGATGACGCCGGTTAGTCAGGCATACGCGCAGTCGCGAGTTGAGATTTTCGACCAGCGAGCTGCTGCGTGGTGTGCTGCGCAGCGCCGCGGATACGGCGGCGTAGACGTCGTGAAACGGGCGACCGATGCGGCTAAGCAGGCGATTCCATCCTTTCCAGAACGCGCTCGACGTTTCGGACTTGCGATGGAGGATGCAGACCTCGCGCACGAGATCGCGCGCCACGTTGTGCGTTTGCGCAATGGCGTCGAGTTTTTCGTCGAGCAGGCCCGCGAAAGCGAGCAGCCCCTCGCGCTGGTTCTGCAGTGCACGCCGGTATGCGCCCGTGCGTGAGAGGTCCTGGGCCTCACGTTGCCGCAGTTCGGCAACCACGAAATCGAACAGCAGTTGACGCGTCGCGAGGTCCGGCCCTGCCAGTGACAGGATGTCACGTTCGAGCCACTGAACCAGGGTGCGCAGATCGGCGGCCAGCTCGTGCGCATGGGCTTCATTGCGACGAAGCGTTTCCAGCGTGGCAGCGAGGAGGCTATCGTCGCAACGTCGACGGGGATTGGCCAGACGCGTTTCGAGCTGCTCGGGTTCGGTGCGCGCACCGCCGGCGACACGATGCCAGAGCGTCGCCAGTGATTTGCCCTGCTCAATGATGTGGAAGACGTCGCCGTGACACGGCGTATCGGGCCAGGCAATTTTTTGCCCGGCACGCAGCCCGGTTCCCGCATCGGCGATCGTGTGCTCAGGATCGAGTCCCCGTGATTGCAGGTCCAGCAGATGGATGGCCCAGGTGTCGCCGTCGCGATGAGCTTCGGTGGCGAGCAGATAGCAATAGGTCGAGGCAACATCGATACCGGCGAGCACGGGTTGGGAACCCTGAAAGAGTTCGTCGTGCAGGCCGACCCGGATGGCTGAGAGGTCCACGCCGGCGTTAATGGCCATGGCCTGCTGCGCAGCCTGCTGGAGAACGGTGTGAATCGTGCCCAGGCTGGTCGATACGCCGAGCAGGTCGTGCATGAGCTCAAGGGTAGCGCGAAACGAAACGTGACCCACCATCGTGAGCGCCACGATGACCTGATCGAGCCATTGGCGGGTGACCGGCAGCATGAAAAGCACCTGATCTGCGTCGGCTGCCCGCGTGGTATCAAAGGCTTCATCGAGCGCTGCACTGGCCGTGCCGATCTGTCGGTAGACCGTCGGGCGGCTCACGCCGTTACGCTCAGCCAGCACACTGATTGGTTCGGTGCGCGCGAGGGCCTGAAGTGCGATCGCTTTGCGTTTGTCGGCGCTCAGTCTGCCCACGCCAGATCGGGTGTTTTGAGTCATGGATGCCGCAGATGAAAAAGGGGCACCATTATCGCCTGGCGCTCCAGGTGCCTCCTCATGTGTAACGCGCCTTTGAACCTCGCCCACGGCTGCTGCGATGCCGGCGGGCTCCACGGCTTGCAAGAAGGCCTGCGCAACGGCGGCATCGATTTGCAGGCCCCCGACATTGAGGCAGAAGACGCCGCGGCCATTCTCGATGCCTTTGTTGGAGCAATGGTACCCGGGCGTCTGATTGGTTCCGCGGTAGTGCGTCTTGAGTCGCCGACCGCAGTGACCACAGCAGGCCAGGCCTTGCAGCAAGGCGGCCCCCTCTCTCACGGCGCCTCCGGCCTGATGAGGCCGGGGCTTGGTATTGGCCCCCAGGCGCATTTGATTGGCTTCATAGGTCATCCAATCGAGATATCCTTCGTGGTGGTCCCGGATGAGCACGGCCCATTGCGACTGGGGCAGCCGACGCAATCGGGTCTTGAGCACACCATGTTCATCGACGTAGCGCTCCTGCCGGGTCTTGCCATAGCAGTAGGCGCCAGCATAAACCGGATTGGTGAGGACATTGTAGATGGCGGTATAGGTCGGGGCGACCCAACGGATCTGCGTGGTGTGATTGAGCTGCAGCGGGAACGACAGATTCTCGGCGCGGAACCACAGCCAGACGCGGCGAGCAGAGCCGAATTCGCTAAAACGTTCGAACACGGCGCGCAGCGCACCGACAACGGCTTCGTCCGGATGCAGTCTGACTTCGCCCTCTGCCTCACCCCACACCAGCCCAATTGGCAGGCCGCGGCGCAACTCGCCCCGGGCCGCCTTGTTGCGGATGCCGCCGTCCAGACGCGCGCGCAGGATGTGCAGTTCGGCCTCACTCATGGTGCCCTTCAGGCCGAGCAACAGACGGTCGTTGAACAGCGCCGGGTTATACACGCCGTCAGCATCGCCGATGAGCGTATCGGTCATGCTGCACAGGTCCAGCAGGCGGTACCAGTCGGAATTATTGCGCGCCAGGCGAGAGACCTCCAGTCCGAGAATGATGCCCGCGTGCCCGAGCGCGACTTCGGCGGTCATGCGGGCGAACCCGCCACGGTTCGCGGCGCTGGCGCCCGAGAGGCCCAGATCCTCGTCGATCACGCTGACCTGCTGCGCGGTCCAACCGAGGGCGGTGGCCCGTTGAGCGAGCGCGTACTGACGCTGCGTCGATTCGCGATTGTGCTCGACCTGGCTGGCACTGGACTGGCGGATGTAGACGAAGGCGGTGCGTTGCAAATGGCTGGGGCCGATCTTGTTGGCGGTGTCAGTCATCATTGCTCTCCCGTGGCATCGGGTTGTTGTGGGTCACGAGCTTCGCGATCGCCTGGGCGAGACCGTTGATTACCGCGTCTTGTGTCGCTGGATCGAGTTGTTCCCACAGGCTGTCGTCGCCGGACGGCAGATCCGCGAGGGGTAGGTTCAGTTGCATCATTGCTCTCCTGTTCCGTCTGGCGCAGCAAAGCGTCAATGATGAGGCGAGCGTGGAGCAGGTCGGCAATCGAGCCCAGCGTGTCAGATGCTAGAGCGGGAGTACTTGCCGGAACGCTGCCGGAGCCGGCGGCGAAATCGGTCCAGTCGGCGGGAATGAGTCCGCGTGATTGGTCGGGGAGTGTCAGCAGAAGGTGCAATCGGCCGGCCCGTTGCCGTCGGCTGATGACCTGGAGGCGCCGGCCCTCGAACGGGTGGCCGGATCGTGTGATGACAACAGATTCAGGAACGTGGTGGAGAGGGGTAGTCTGTGGTGGTTTCCTTTGACACAATCCAACATTCAACCCTGTTGGGCAAGATCGCGAAGCGCATTCAGGACCCTCAGGTCATGCACTTGGTCAAGCAGGTTATCAAAGCAGCGGGCAAAGTTGGGGTACCGCAAGGTGGCCCATTCAGCCCACTCGCTGCGAACATCTACTTGAATGAGATTGACTGGATGTTCGACGAGATTCGACGCAAGACGGCACAGGGCCCTTACGAGGCAGTGAACTATCACCGGTTTGCTGACGACATTGTCATCACCGTCAGTGGCCACCACACCAAACGCGGCCGGGCTGAACGTGCCCTGCAGCGGCTGCGGGAACAACTCGTGCCGCTAGGCGTCGAGCTGAACACGGAGAAAACCATTGTGGTGGATACATTGAAGGAGGGCGCCTTTGGGTTCCTGGGGTTCGACCTGCGTCGCGTGCGCAAACGAGCGGGGAACGGGCACTTCGTCCTGATGACCCCCAAGAAGGGCTCGTCGGCGGAATCTGTGGGTGAAAGCGGATGTGCGGCTAGCCGAGTGAAGCCCGATTCAGGTACTGATAGAGCTTGCGACAGGTTGCATCAAAGGAATTTTGTGCGGACTCGGAGATAACTGGCCAGATGAGAGGGCCGCCGTCTTCCTCGATGAGCTTGTCCAGGAGGGTTGCCACAGGGAGGGTAAGGAGATCGGGATCTTCATGGCGTCGTCGGATCATTTCGCCACCGAGCATCCAGATGTGATCGCGGTGCCGAAGCAATGTCTTGCGTGCGTATCCCAAGGTTGGGAGATGCTCAAGGAAAGGCGTGAGTATTGCTACGATTTCCTCTCCAGTCGAGATATCTTCGTCATCGACTCGCCACGAAGCCGGCCAGTTATGCAGGTCTGGAATGTACTGGGTGAGCGTTTGCTGTTCGGTGACAATGGCAGCTTTGCCCTTGCTGGTTTTGAGCATGCTAACCATGTTGCTGACTCGTCTGCTTAACGCTTGTCATCATTTTCCCGGCTTTGTCTATGAAGGTGCGCGGCTGTGCGAGGCAACCCAGTCCATCGAGATCGACGTTCGGCCGCGCAAGGGTTCGAAGCCGGTCTGCTCATGCTGCAACCAGCCTGCGCGGGTTACGACTCACTCACGGAGCGCCGCTTCGAGTTTATTCCCGTCTGGGGTTTTGCAGTATTCCTGCTCTATACCATGCGGCGCGTCGACTGTCGTGACTGTGGCGTGAAGGTCGAAGCCCTGCCGTGGGCCAATGGCAAGCACACGCTCACCCGCGCTTACATGATCTTCCTGGCGCAGTGGGCACGCAAGCTGTCGTGGAAGGAGACGGCACAAAGCTTCCGCACCAGTTGGGAGAAAGTCTTCAACGCAGTGGAGTGGGTGGTGGACTGGGGCCTGGCCCATCGCGAACTCGGTACGATCCGTGCCTTTGGTGTCGACGAGATCCAGTATGGTCGTGGACACAAGTACCTCACACTGGTCTACCAGATCGAGGCTGGCTGCACGCGTCTACTATGGGTGGGGCAGGAGCGCACGAAAGAAAGCTTCGCGAAGTTCTTTGCCATGATCGGAGAACAGGTATGCGAGAAGGTTGAGTTCGTCTGCTCGGATATGTGGAAGCCCTACCTTGAGATGATAGCGCTGCATTGCCCCAATGCGCTGAACATCCTGGACCGCTTCCACATCGTTGCGAAGATGAATAAGGCTATCGATGAGGTTCGCGCTGAAGAGTCCCGCCGCATGGTCCGCGACGGATACGAGCCGGTGCTCAAGAAGTCCCGCTGGTGCCTGCTCAAACGTCCGGAAAACCTGACCGACAAACAGCGACTGCGCATGCGTGACTTGTTGCAGTACAACCTGCGCACCGTACGCGCCTGGCTGCTCAAAGAGGAATTCCAGCAGCTCTGGGATTACATCTCACCGGACTGGGCCGGAAAATTCCTCGACCAGTGGTGTACGCAGGTGATGCGCTCGCGCATCGAGCCGATGAAGAAGTTCGCCCGCACCGTGCGTGCCCACCGTGAGCTGATCCTCAACTACTTCCGTGCCCGCAAGCAGTTCTCCAGCGGCGTCGTCGAGGGCCTGAACAACAAGGCCAAAGTCACCATGAGAAAATCGTACGGATTCCGAACCTTCAGGGCGACGGAAATCGCGCTATATCATGCACTTGGCAATCTTCCTGAGCCTTCGTCAACCCACACTTTTTCCTGACGAACCCCAAGAAGAAGGCTCGCCAAGCCATCAAGGCGAGGATCCGCGACATCATCCGGCATGGGGGATCAACCCCGGCCGTGAAGCTGATCGCGAAACTCAATGCTGCGGTGGCGGGATGGGTCAACTACTTCCGGGTCGGCAACGCCAGTCGCGCTTTCAGTGAGGTGCGCGACTATCTGGAAATGAAGGTTCGAACTCTGCTAACGCGGCGCAAGCGACGCCAGAAGACGAGCGTCGGGTGGCGACGATGGAGTAACGAGTACCTCTACGGAGTCCTGGGACTGTTCTGGGACTGGAAGACGCGCCCGCTGACGGGCGCGGAGGGGTTCGCGTGAAAGTGGTCGCCACACCGATGACTCATAACCCTTGCGATGAATCTCACTGGGTGAGCTGCTTGAGGGAAAACCTCACGAGCAGTTCTTATGGGGAGGGGCTGGAAACGGGCCGGACAAGCCGAGCACCGCGCCAGTCCTTTACCCGACAGACGAGTTACCGAGAGCTCAAGCAATCCATGCTGGGGATGGAGCTGACCTTGCGCAGCCAGACCGTAGAGGGGGTCTATCAGGAAATCTGGGGCGCACTGATTGCCTACAACACGATTCGGCTGGAAATGGCCAAAGCGGCGCTCGAAGCGAAGCTCGCCCCGACCGACATCAGCTTCGTGCGTGCCTTTCATACCATTCAGTACGAACTAATGTGGGCTGCCGCAACGCGATCGCACGGCAAATTGCCAGCACTGCTACAGCGCTTGCGCGAGCGCCTAAAGGCGCTCCCAAACGAAAAACGACCCGCACGCTTATGCGCACGGGTCGTTAAGTCGCGACCTTCTCGCTACACCGTTCGGTACCTGAAAAAGGACCTTAACTGAACGGCATTACCGGCACTGTCCGGGGTTTTTTTTCGCTCGTTGCTCATGATTCTGATTGATTTCTATTCTCGATACCCCCGCTGGCTGTTCCGGACCTCGCAAACGCCTGCGTTTCAAGGCCGTCACGCCTGTCGCAACACGATCAGGACCGAAGGGCAACGAGTCGCGGAGCGACTTACGCAGCGACAGGCCATCGATGTGGCAAGTTTTCCGAAGGACAGAATTCTCGTACTCTTTTTCGAATGGCAGGCTCATGTCAGGCAGCATGCAATGCCGATGGGGTATGACGCCTGGCTGGACCAGCGATATCTGCAAGGCCCCGCGGCCACAGTGACGCTCAAGCAGAAACGTGTTGTCTTCGAATTAATGCATGGAGCCGTGTTCGAAGTGCGCGGCAAGGACGGACGCCGGCGCCTCTTCCGGGTGCAGTTGGAAAACGACTTTCCCTATGTATCATTCCGAGATCCCGCGAACGCTGTGGACTATCCGTGGGTGGCTTTCCCTGGTGTCTTCACGCAGGCAGAGCTGATGACCCTGAGAAGGGTGTACTGAAGACAAAAGCCCGGCTTTGCCGGGCGTTTGTCTTTGAAAGAGGGGGTGCGGAAGGGTGCTTTCGGTGTCTTTGGAAGGAACATGTTCCTCAGCAAGGCGTGGGAATCTGCGCCTCGGCTGCTGGGCTGTCGATCGCTGCACCTTCCTTGTGTGGGGCGGCGTAGCCGACCGACTGGATACGGGCAATGGTGCCATCCAGGGCGGCATTTGGACCCAACCGGATGGTCCCGGCATACAAGATTCGACCCTTCACGCGTCCATTGATCTGCAGCGAGGCGCGCCCAACGACATCGCCTTCGACCACGCCGTCCACAATGACATGCTCGCCATCGACGTTGCCGTGCACCACGCCGCCCGCCGCGATATGGAGCAGCCCACGGGATGCGCCAACGTTGCCGGTAACCAGCGCCAGGCAGGTGAAGCCATGATCCGAGACAAGGTCACCGTGAACGCTCATGCCCGCACGGAGCAGGCTGAAAATCGGAGGAATATGCATAGCTCAGAATATCTTGACGTCGGTAGGGGAGCTTGCATGCTGCGTCGCAGAATTCCGTGTCTGCGCGCCGGATGGCGGTTGCGGTATCGTCTTGGCAGTCGCCGCTACCGTCGCGGTCCGGGCAGGGGTGGTCGCTGCCGCAGGTAATGCGGCGGGGCGGGTCGCTTCACGGCCTCCGACTTCGGCTGTTCTGCCTGTGCGCGCTCCGGCTTATGCTGTACGGCCTCCGCGGTGGCGGAGGGCCCAGATGCGGGTCCATCCACAGCCACGGCTGGCGATGGCGCGACAGTCGACTTGTTTGCCTCGAAATCGGAGACGGCGTCACGTTTTCGCGGCCATTCATGGTCACTGGAATCAGCAGTCGCGCGCGCAGGGGCTTCGGAAGCCGCCTGAACCGGTTGGTCACGATCGCTGGACGCGCGCATTTCTCGCTTCCCGATCGATGAGCCGATGGCAAACATGGCCGCAGCAGCAGCCACGAAGGCGAGGCCCCACAGTAGCCGCGGATTGCGTCGCATTGCGGCGGACTGGCCGGATGCCGGAGCGGCGGCCGATGTGGAAGATACCCCGCCGTAGCCAAGCTGCGCGACTGGCGCAGCTGCTGGCGAGATGTCGATAGTGAGAGGCGGTTGGGCGTAATGAGCATGCAACTGCTCGATGTCACGCATGTCCATCGGGAAGGCTACGGTGAGAGGAAATCAGTGTCCCGTCGGCTTCGAACTTGTCGGTATCCGGGATGCAGAGTTGGTGAATCGCATTGATGCGTCGTGAGGCGATCTGGATCGTCGTGGTGCGTTCGTCCGGAGAAATGGACCCGAATTCCTGGCTGTAGAGCGTTTCCACGAAGATCCGGTCGAATTGCATCAGCAACCTGAGGAGCCGGCCGGCGAAGGAATGGGAAACCTTGACCTCCTTCTCTTCGTGGAACAACGGAATCTCGACCTGGTCGGTCTTCGCAAGCCAACCGAGGGCGCTGCCGTACCACTCTTCCGCGGCGCGAAAGGCTTCGTCCAGCGCTTTGACTTTCCCGTCTCGAGCCACGACAAATTTGGCCGAGCAATAGTAAAAATGTGCGTCGAGGAAGTCGCGCGCGCACTTCGAGTAGTAGGCGTGGAGGGTGGAGGAGGCCGTCGTCGGCGTGAGCCGGCTTAGGCGCTCTTCACTGTTATGGCGCTCAATGGGCCTGAGCCCACTGGCGGGTTTCTTGGGTGGATCCTGGTCGGCCATTTTTCCATGTTTTCAGGTCGCTCTCTCAGGTTGAAATTGTCGAGCACATTCGGACACCGAATGACTTTGAAACATATGCCAAATAGCCGAGCTTTCGTATTCTTTGCCCGGAATATTCTGTGCCACAATGCTTTCACACCTCGCGTCACTGACGCATCGACCCTGACTCCTGGCGAGTCCATCTTCTGCTTCAAGTCGTGCATTTGCGCACGCGCCGACTGGTTGGCTACCAGTGTGGATATTCCTTGTGCTAAGTGTTTTCGCCGAACACTTCCCTCATCAGCTCGTAATACGCGTTCTCGTTCTGCCTCCTCGTGAGTGCACGCGATGGACACCGTTCGAGCCCGGGACCATGTGGAGCTCTCTCTCAAAGGCCCCTCCCGGGCAGAACGGCTGACGTCGAGCCGATCCGTGAACCTGCGGCCGAACCTGTGGGTTCGCGAAATGGGTTGCTGTGCAGCGTGACCATGCTGCACGAGGACGACTTTACGTCCTCAGCATCGAGCCGCGCGCATTTGTGCGCCGCTCCCTGAGTGCCACGCCCCCGGAAGGAACGTGGCATTTCAGGTCTGAAAATCAAAGCTCGCTCACCGGCGCAAACCGGGGCGGGCTTTTTTTGTTTCTGGTGAGAGACCTCGATCTTCAGGAGACGCTCATGCACCAGAACGCCGAGATTTCCGCCGCCATCGCGGCAACGCTGGACCGGCGCCGTCCGCAGTACAAGGACATGCCGCACGCCTGGCGCGCACTTTGTGAGGCGGCCCACGTCGCCAGTCTTTTGGAAACCGCGCGAGCGGAATTCCTCAATCGCGTAACGACCCAGCGCGGGGCCGACACAGCCCTGCGCCTTCGGGAGCATGCTGTGTCCATCCGGGCGCAGGTCGTTCAGTTCCTTCAGAAAAGGAGAATGGACGAATGCATGCACCCATCACCTACAGCGAGCCCGGCGGACGCCGAAGCCTGCTAGAAGAGCGGCCCATGCGGCCGCCAATCATCGGTAAGATCCGGCCCGGCATCAAGGTCCTGACCAAGGCCGCGCGCGAGAAGCCCGAAGCCGTGCGGATCCACGATGCCGGCCTGGCTCGAGGCGAAAGCTTCGAGCGTATTGCGGCCGAGATCACCCGGGCGACCGGCATCAAGATGCCGATGGTCCCGAAGAACGTTCCCTGGTTCACCTGCCGCGTCTCTGACTTCGCCAACCCGGCGCTGGCCGAGGACATCGTGCAGCGCTACGGCGAGGACCGCAACGACGGCAACGGACATCGCCTCTGGCGCTTCCCCGTGGTTTTCGCGTTCGACGACTGGCTAAGCAACATGCCCAACCAGCTCGTGGCATGGACGCACAGCGGTCGACAGTACTTCTCCGAGTATGGCTCCGACGGCAGGCGCTACTGCAAGATGTACGCGCCACCTGTGCGTGACGCGCGCGCGAACCGCGCCAAGCGCATGTGGGGCGGCCGCACCATCATCCTGCGTCAGGACGAGGATGTCCCTGATGGCATTTGTGACCCGCAGGAATGCCCGCAGTACCAAGGCGGACATTGCAACCTCTCGGCCAGTTTCTATTTTGCCGTGCCGTGCGCAACGGGCCTTGGTCTCATCGAAATGCCCACGACCTCGATTTACGTTCTGCAAAAGGCTCACGCTGCCATGCAGACCGTTGCGATGGCCCGTGGCAGGCTGGTGGGCGTCAAGTTCTGGATGTCCAAGCAGGAAGTCGAGATCAGCCGTATCGATGACGGAGGCAAGCCGGTGCGCCAGATGCAATGGCTCATCACGCTTGACGCAGAGATCGACATCGCCGCGCTGCTGGACGGTTCCGATCGCACGGTGCCTGCTATGGAGCTGGCCACTCAGCCCGCAGACGCCCAGGAAGGGGAGCGGCGTGCCGGGCCCCACGACGTCGACGACCTTGTCCACGATTCAGACGTTGGCGATGGACCTTCGCTGCCTGCGCACAACGCCGGTGCGGAGCCGCCGCCGGAGGACGACGATCTCGAGAGCCAGTACCGCGATCTCGTTGCCCGGCTGGAGTTGGACAGCGATGAAGGGGCACTGCAACTCAAGGCTTTTGCCGCGGCCACCTTCGGCCGTGGCTGGTCCAAGCGCCGGCACGATGTGCGGCAGTTCGTGAAAGAGCTGCGGACGGCGCTGGCCAATCCGCTCGCGTTCCGCGAACAGGTAGCTGCCATCGCCGCGGACGTCCTTCCGTAGTTTGTTGCCAGCCTCGAGCCGGCGTTTGCAGGGAAGCCCATCGGGCTTCCCTTTTCCTTTCTCTGCCGCACTTCGCCGGCCCATTTCGTTTGGAGGTAGCACGATGCTCAACGAGAGCGAACCCTTGTGGCTTGCCCACTTTTCTGACCTGCATTACTCGCCCGGCAACCTGGCCGAGGCCGACCGGTGTTTCGGCTTCGCGGTAGAGAATGCCATCGTTTCCGGCTGCCATGTCGCCGTAGTGTCCGGCGACTCGACGGACCACGGTCTCGATGCACACACGCCGGCACTTGGATCGCTCGCACGGCGCATCCATCGGCTCTCGGGCTACTGTCCCGTTTTGATGCTGCAAGGGACATTCAGCCACGAACCGCCCGGCACGCTGGACGTTTTCCGGCTCATCGGTGCGCGGTACCCAGTCTACGTCGCTGATCGCATCCACCAGGTGGCGCTATGTGACGGCGCATTTCATCCGTCGGATGGCCCCATCTTCACCGAGGCTGAGCTTGATGTCCTGCTGGCCCAGCATGGCAAGCCCAAGGTCGTCTTCACCTGCGTGCCGACCGTCAACAAGGCGGTGCTGGCTGCGGCGGCAGGAGTGGCCAATGCGGCAACCGCGGTGGGTGACCATCTGGCTGCCTACCTGGCTGCCGCTGGCACGATGAACGTGCGCTTGCGCAGCTGGGGGATCGCCACGGTCGGCGTCTCGCACGGCACGGTCAATGGCTGCCAGACCGAGCACGGTGTACCCATGGCAGGCTTCGATCATGAGTTCGGGATCGGCGCCCTGTTCGACGCGGAGTGCGATGGCTTCCTACTCGGCCACATCCACCGTGCCCAGCAATGGGAACGGGAGGGGCGGGTGATTGCCTATCCCGGCTCCATTGGACGCTTCCACTACGGCGAGATCGGCGCGAAAGGATACCTGCAATGGGACATCATTCCGGGCAGGGCGTCCGCAGAGCTGGTGGAGACGCCCGCGCGCGAGACGGTCTGCGTGGACTTTGATGGCCCGCCGGACATGAACGCGTTGGCTGCCCTTGCGGCCGAGTCTGCCGACAAGTTCGTGCGCGTGCGCTGGACCGTCAACGAAGAGCATCGTCAGTTGGTCGACCGCGACGCCATCGTGGCGTTATTTGCGAAGAGCGCCGAGCTAAAGATCGAAGGCCACGTCCTGCCCGCCGTGCGCAGCCGTGCCGAAGGCATCAGCCGTGCGGCCAGCCTGCCCGAGAAGCTGTCGCGGTGGGGGGAACTGACCGGTGTTGCAACAGGCTCTCTCGCGGAGCGGCTGGCGCTGCTGGAATCGATTGACGCGCTGTCGATTGCTGACGGCGTGCTTGAGCAGTTGGTGCGGCTGCAAAGCCGATGAAAGATAGTCGATGAAAGTTCGATACAGAGAAGAAATGGCGAATCACTCTGACCCCGAGTCATGCGTCATGTACCGCGAGGTGCATGGCGAAGCGTTGGCAGGGGAAACCGACAGGCCAGCCATTGAGCCGCGAAATCAAAATTCTGGGATGCCGACGCGGTTAACTGACGCGGAAGGCTATATGGCGCACGACGTTAATCGCAAGTCGTGTGCTGATCCCACGCGGTCGGAGACCCTGCGCATGTCGGGAAGTCTTTCATACGGAAGCAGCGAGATCTCATCGGTGTCCGGAGCGGTCAGGCCGGACAGGGCTGGGAAGGTCAATGACCGCAAGCCAGCCATTCACGCCGATGAGAAGTCAGATACACCCATAGTACCTGTGAAGTTGCCGAACGAAGGAGATAATCTGGAGGAGGTGATGGAGGAAAGGGGTGTAACCAGAAGGAACGCCGACGAATCCCCCGCGCCACGGACCCAGAGCCGGAATAAAAGCGCGTCGACGGGGCTCGAAGGCGTGCGTGAAGCGGCGCGACGGAACCGCAGGTTGCGCTTCACGGCACTGCTGCACCACGTGACCCCATCACTGCTGGTAGAGAGCTTCTATGCGCTCCGCAAGCAGGCGGCGGCAGGCGTGGACGGCGTGACGTGGCATGACTATGAGAGCCAGCTCCATGGGCGCGTGCACGATCTGCACCGGGAGATACATACCGGGGCGTATCGTGCGCAGCCGTCCAGACGGGTTCACATTCCGAAGGCGGACGGCAAGATGCGTCCGCTAGGGATTGCCGCGCTGGAAGACAAGATCGTGCAACAGGCCATAGCAACGGTACTGGGAGCGATCTACGAGCAGGACTTCCTCGGGTTCTCATATGGTTTCCGTCAGGGACGCAGTCAACACGATGCGCTCGATGCCTTATCGGAGGGAATAACCGGTCGGAAAGTGAACTGGATTCTAGATGCGGACATCCGCTCATTCTTTGACGAAACTAGTCACGAGTGGATGCTCCGCTTTCTGGAACACCGGATTGCTGATCGACGGGTCATTCGATTGATCCGAAAATGGATGAAGGCAGGGACTATTGAGAACGGCCGCCGCACTGCATCTGTGCGAGGGGTCCCCCAGGGTTCTGTGATCTCGCCGCTGTTGGCGAACATCTATTTGCACTATGCGCTGGACCTATGGGCGCATCAGTGGCGACAACGACATGCTGTGGGCGATGTCATCCTTGTGCGCTATGCAGACGACAGCGTTATGGGGTTCCAGCACGAAGGGACGGCAAGGCGATTCCTGGCAGAAATGCGAGAGCGCCTTGCCAAATTCGAATTGGAGCTTCACCCGGACAAAACGCGGCTGATCCAGTTTGGACGGTTTGCGGCGAAAGACCGTCGGGCGCGTGGGCTTGGAAAACCGGAAACCTTCGATTTTCTCGGGTTCACGCATTGCTGTGGACAGTATAGTGGCGGTTTCAAGCTCGTCAGGCTGACGATCAAGAAACGGATGCGTGCAACGTTAGCAGCTATTCGCGCAACTCTGATGCGACGGCGCCATGATCCGGTTCCGGTGCAAGGACGATGGCTATGCAGAGTGCTCAGAGGGTACCTCAACTACCACGCGGTACCAGGCAACATGTGCCGCTTGGGGGGATTTCTAAGCGAGGTGCACCGCGCATGGCGGCACGCACTGATGCGGCGAGGTCAGCGCCCCAGGATGCCGTGGGCTCGATTCAAACGCCTGATCAAGAAATACCTGCCCCCGTGCCGGGTTGTTCACCCGCTCCCATCGGAGCGGTTTCACGCCAAAACTTCTGGTAGGAGCCGTATGCGGTAATTCCGCACGTACGGATCTGTCCGGGGGCGATGGGTAACCATCGTCCCTACCGGAATCGCGGCATGCCGGCGCCGGAAACCGCGGAATCGCCCGCTTGGTCGGAGGATTTCCCATCCGGAGCCAGCCCGTTCGCGACGCCCGCCGATGATGTGCCAACTACGCGTGCCGAACCACTGGGCTTGACCCCAGCAGCAGCGCCGCAGATGGAGTGGCTGACCGAAGACCTTTTTGCGTAGCAATACGCCAACACTTTGAGTCATGCAAGCCATGTTTCGACTGCCTTTGTGGCAGTCGAAACCCGGTTTCACCCCGCGTCCTGGACGCATCGACCCAGCAGCATCCATTTCTTTCCATTGACCCTGACGGGTGCTTCCCGTCCGGGGCGCACTCCGTCCTATCCCGAGGAGTGCACCATGATCTTGTACCACGCCGGCCCGCAGTGGCTGTTCGTCGACGAGACGTCTATCAATCGTTCGGAGATGGCCAAGCGCCTGACCGAACATCATGGGTTCACCCCATGCACGCTGTACGAGCCGTTTGGCGCAGGCCGCGGCGCGGTCATTGCGAAGCATGACCACATGCTGGTGATGGCGCTGGGCGAGGCGGGTGGCAACACCTTCTATGCGGTGGCGCCGTCCAAGGAACTGCAGGACCTCATCTGGTCTTTCTCGCACGGCCTGGCTTCCCAGTGGAGCGAGCTGGAACTCCGCGCCCTGACCGGCGAGGCGGACTGGAATGCTCTCATGACGATGGCCACAGCGCAGTTCGCGGCCGCACGCCGCTCGGTCGAGCGCGCGATTGCGGGCAAGCTGGCGCATGACGCGCCCAACGCCGAAGCATCCATGCCGGCAGACATGCCGTTGCTGGACGATGACGTGATGGAGGTGCCGCCGGACTACCTCCACTCCTTTACCGGCATGGAGGTGTCTGAATGCGCCCATTGAAACTGACGCTCGCCGGATTCCATGGGATCCGCGACGGGATGCAGCGCGACAGCGTTACCGTCGACCTCACTTCCTTGCCCGCTGGGCTGATCGCCATTGTCGGGCCGAACGGTGCCGGCAAGACGACGATCATGGACAACCTGCATCCGTATCCGCTCATGCCGAGCCACGCGGCCAAGATGTCGGCCGACGCGTTTTCGTACTGGGACCATCTCTGCGCACCGCGCGCAGAGAAGGATCTGGAATGGGAGCATGGCGGCAAGGTCTACCGGTCGGCATTCGCATTTCGCAATCCGGGCAAGAGCCGCAAGGCGGAGTACTACTTGTTCGAGAAGGTGGATGGTGACTGGAAGCCGGTGCAGCTGGCCGATGGAACGTTGTCGGATGGCAAGGCGGAGACCTATGGTCGCTGCCTCGAGGCGGTGCTGGGTTCGGCCGAAGCGTTCTTCACGAGCGTCTTTTCTGCCCAGAACCGCCGGCCGCTGGCCAGCTATCAGCCTGCCGAGATCAAGAGGCTGCTCGCCGAACTGCTCGGGATCGACCACCTGCGCGAGTTGTCGGCCAAGGCCGGCGACGTCGCCAAGGCGTTGAACCGGGCTTTGGAGACGGTGCAGCTGGACGTGCTTGTGCTGTCCGGAAAGCGCGACACCGTGAACGCGATCGCCCAGGAGATTGGTCAGATTGACGAAGGTCTCGGCGCCGAGCGCGCTCGCCGCGCAGAACTGCTCACCAGCGGCAGCAAACTGGAGCAGGAGCGTGCGACGCTGGCGGCCAAGCAGGCCGCCTCTGCCGGAACCGAAGCACGTTTGCGCGAGCTGGACCAGCGCCATCGTGAATTGGCGGGCCGCAGGCAGCAGCTGGCCGGCGACGACCGTGCTGCGGCGTCGAAGGCTTCGGCGCGGCGCCAGGATCTGCAGCGCCTTGCCGCGGAGCACCGGTCCACACTTGCCCAGGCTGAAGCCATCAAGGCGGCGGCCCGTCAGCGTGACGAAGTGCAGCTGGCGCTGGGCCGCCATCGCGGCGAACTCGAACGTCTGCAGAAGGAGCTTGCCGATCTGGAGCCCGTTGCCGGCCAGCACGCGGCGATCGCCAGTGAGCTAAGGGGGATGGAATCCCGCGGCTCGGTGGCGGCGCAGTTGGTCAAGACGCTAAAGGCACAGACGGAAGTGATGGACCAGGTGCCGTGCGCTGGCCATGACATGCACGCGCGTTGTCCGTTGCTGGCCCAGGCGCGCGAAGCCAAGGGCAAGCTCGAGCCACAGGTCATGGAAGTGGCGAACCTGCGTACCAGCTACAAGGCAAAGCAGGAAGCCTTGCAGCAGTTGGGCCAAGCGTTGGCGCGGCTCAATGAGGTGCGCCGCGCCGTTGCAGCGCTGCGGCAGGAAGTCGAGCAGGGCAATTCAGAGCTGCAGCGCCTTACCGGGCTTGCAGCGAAGAAGCCTCTGCTCGATGCTGCGGCGGCTGCATTGGACTTGGCGCAACGCGATCTCGTGACCCTGGACGCGGAGGAAACCGAACGGAAGGCGCGGCTTGACCGTGATACCCGTGACGTGGACACGCAACTGGCGAGCCTGCAACGCGAGCGCGACAGCCTCGCTGTGACGGACGTGACCGGCCTTGTTGCCGATCTTGACCGTCGGCTTGCAGCCGGCCGCGAGTCTGTCAGTGCTTTGGACGGCCGGATCGAATCTCTGATCCGCCGGCAAAGCGCCCTGTCCACCGAGCGCAGTCTGCTCGAACGGGAGCTCGCCGGGTTGGGCGGCCTGGAATCCCAGGTCCAGCGTCTGTCCGATGAGATCGCCCAATGGAAGTTGCTCGCCAAAGGGCTCGGGAACGATGGCGTCATTGCCTTGTCGATCGACGACGCGGGCCCTGCCATCACCGCCATGGTCAATGACCTGCTGCTGGCGTGCTACGGACGGCGCTTCACGGTCGCCATCCAGACGCAGACGAAGCTGGCCAATGGTGACGCCCGGGAGGGCTTCGCCATCACCGTGCTTGATGCGGACAACGGCACGACGAAGGATTTCTCCGTGTTGAGTGGCGGCCAAAAGGTGTGGATCAACGAATGCCTGACGCGTGGCATCGCCCTGTATCGGGCGCAAGACACGCAGCAGCCGTTCCAGACCCTGTTCACCGACGAAGCCGACGGCCCGCTCGATCCGGAGCGCAAGCGCGCCTTCATGCAAATGAAGCGCGAGGTGCTCCGGCTTGGCGGCTACGAGCGGGAATTTTTCATCAGCCAGACGCCCGATCTCGTGGATGAAGCCGATGCCGTCATCGACGTGTTGGCGCTCGCGGCTCAGTAGAGCCGCGACTCCTTTCTAATCAAGCCCGCATTCCCGAAAGGCGGTGCGGGCCTTTTTTCTATGACTTCCGAGATGACAAATTTCGACACCATGAATGCAACGGCAACGAAGCTGACCGCGGAGCAGGAGGTTTTCGTCGCCAACGCGATCGAATTGGGAAAGGCTCAAATCCAACAGGAGATCGCATCGGGCCACATACCGCCGACGGTAAAGACCTTCAGCGCGCTTCACGACTACGTCGACGCAAACGAGTTCGGGGGACTGTGTGCGGACGATGGCGACCTACCGCGCCTCTTTCCCCGCGTCACCGAGGGCGATGCTGAAACGTTCTGCGAGGCGGCAAACCAGGTCCAGCAGGCGCTGGATACATGGCTGGCGAGCGGGATGGAAAAGGCAAGCTTGCTTATTACCAGCTTGGTGGAAGATGCCTTGCATGCAGCCTGTCTGGCGGTGCAGGAGCGGCTGAAGATCGACTACGGCGACGTAGCCGGTGTCTTCTTCTCAGGCAAGCCGAAAGAGGAGTTCGACGCGATGTTTTCCCGCTATGTTCTCTGCGAGATTGGGATGCTCACGTCCCCGGACGACGAATGAGTCGGCGTAGGCGCGCATCGCGTTGGCGGATTGTTGCCGAGAGTGGTTCTCGCTAGAATCGGCCTACTACCCGCGTCGTCGACGCATCGACCTCGCTGACACCAGTCAGCAAATTTCTTTCACCCATAGGGGCCTTCCCTATGGGCAAGGCTCCGTCTATTTCAGGAGCCTATCCATGTTTATCCACTCTCGCGTTACTGGCACTGCTGTCCTTGCTGTGGTGGCGATTCTGTCGCTGGCGCTGTATTTTCTCGGCACGACTTCCAACGCCGATCTTCTCCGATGGCAGTTGCTGTGTTGCTCCGGCGCTGTTGCAGCCGTAGCAGCGCTGTACATGGTGCTTCGCGTGCGAGCCCTGCGCAGCACGCGAAAGCTCATGAAACTCGTTCGTCCGGGCTGGCTGTGAGCCATGCACGCACATGCCGCCCTCGCTCGTCGAGGGTTTATTGCTTCCTATGGAAGGCCCGGCCAACAACCCGTGAAGCGAGTTCATGGGCGTGATGCTCGTAATCGCCATCAAGGGGCCCAGCATCGATGACATGGGCGGCAAGCAGCCTAGCTCATGCGTGCTCGCCGATGAGGTCGTGGAGGGGATTCCGAAGTTTTAACCTGGCCCGTCTGTCCGACTCGATCCACGATCCGGTCTGACGGGCCGTGGCGACATTCACGTAAAGCGCGAAGCGAATTTCTCGTTCAATCGTGCAGGTACTGGCCTGCAATCTACGTTTCACAATATGACAAAAATCATGATTGCGGCGGAACACGCCGCCAAATTGCTGCCTCGTGGCAAGAAGGTACATACATTCATCCGCGTGTTTGCATGGGTGGGTGCAGACGTTGACCGTGCGAGGGTCCTGGCCGCCTTTGAGTCGGCCAAGGAGGTCGAGGTATCGTCATATGCCGCCTGTCTTGACCACCACCTCGTGATCGAGCTGGACGGGATGCGCACATACATCAACACCAACCCGAAGGCGCTTCGCAGACTGCATCCGCAGGTTGCTGCTGGCGGACACGGGGGGGCGTCAATGAACCCGATTGTCAATATCGGGCTGCATGACCGGGAGTTCGATGGCTCTGGTGGCCCTGCGGAGGTCGCGCGCCGGCTTCGCCAACTGGCTAGCGAGGTATTGCGGGTCGGTGGTTACGAGCGGGAATTCTTCGCCTCGCAGACCAGGCAGACGCTGTCATCGATGTCGTAGCGCTAGCGCTGCAGTACGCGCCTAAAATCCTGCCTCAATCGTGCCCGGCGCCCCAACGGGGCGAGGGCAATTTCTATTTCGGACCAATCATGATTAATAAGGAACGTGCTCGAAATAACTTCCCGCTATGCGGCGTTCCGTGAGCGGATGCTGTAGTTCCACGCAGGCAAGGTTGAGTCGTACTCGATGTTCAGTGAAGCACGGACGCAACGAGTGACTGTCCGTCCGGCTTCATAGACTCCGTCAAGAATGTCAGCAGTAACTTTCAGTCCGGTTTTTGTGCAGGCTTTTTCGATCAGTTCACGAACCAGACTAACGCTGCTGAAGACTACGCCAGCACAGGCTCGCGTAATGTGTGGAAACACGCGGTGCTCGATCGGATTATGTTTCGAGCAGTATGGGGCGTAGTGGGCCACCCGGATTTCCAGTCCGAGCCGGTCTGCCAGATCTTGCAGATCCGCTTTGAAAAGCCACGAATCACTTGGGTTGCTACCTCCGCCATCGCACAGTAGCAGTAACCGTGTGGCTTGGGGATAATCGGCGCGACCCTGTTTTTCCCACCAGTGCGCTACGCTGTCGCAGGCAAACTGCGTCGTGTCACGGCTCACCCCGATGTTCACATGTGCCTTGTTCAGCCCGATGTCGTACAGCCCATGCGGGATGACCTTGCCTTCGCTGTAGCTCGGAAAATCATGGTCGAGGACTTCAAGCTGCTCGCGCGTGTAGAGCTTGCCGTCGCGATAGAAATTGCCCAGCATCTCCTTCTTCTTCGTATCGATGCTGAGGACAGGCTGGTCGTCTTCGAGATATTCCGCCTTGAGTTGCGTAATACGCTGAAATTGTACGTCGCGTTGTGCGTGGGACTTGAACGACTTCTTTTTCTGTGATTGCCGCCGGGAAAAACCGTTGCGCTTTAGCAGCTGCCGGACCGTTCGCACGCTCACCCGTTCGCCTACTTGCTGCGTCATCGCCTGTGCGATTTCGCGTGGCTTCAGATCCGTCCAGATGATGCCGTGTTGTGGATTACCCGCCGTATGCTCTCGCACCACATCTAGAAATACCGCGTTCCACTCCGGATGGTCCGTTAACCTGGATTTACGCCCCTTTTTTTCGGATCCGCTCTCCAACCGGATCCAGCTCTTCTTCCAGGTCCTTTAGCCCATTTGATTACACACATCTCAGTCGTCAAGTTCACGGGCATACCGGAGACCGGCGGCGAAATCCACCACTCGCTGCAGGCCTTGCCAGATGGTCTTGACTCCGGGTTCGCCGTCGCCTTTGCGCGCCAGGAAGCCGCCGAGCATAGCGACCAAGCGCACGACCTCATTCAGACGCGGTGACGTCTTCGGCGGCTTCTTCTTGTTGAGAATGAATGCCGCGCGCCATTCATCGCGCTCGAACAACAGCCCTGCATCCAGGTCCGGGCAAGTTCGGCCCAGTCGCATCAACCGAGCGATGCGCCATGCCACCACCATGAACAGCGCCAAGGCACGCTCAAGCCGTGCCATCGATGCGAGTTGCAATGCCTCGACCCGACAGCCGTTCTTGAGCACATGAAAGAACAATTCCACCTCCCAACGCGCGCGGTACCAGTCAATAAGCTGCGCCGCTGCGTCAAGGTCGTCCACCTCGCGATTACTCAGCAGTCGCCATTCAATCGGCTTGACGCCGGCCGGCGGGTCGACCTCCCGGGCGACGATACAAGTGGCACTCACCACGCCGCCTGCAGCATCAGGCAACGCAACACGTTGCGCCCACACCTGCTGCCGTACCGCGCGCGCTGGCTGAGCCTGACGGGCTGCCAGCGTAAAGTGAATCCTGCCCACTGGCTTGCCCGCAGTTACTTGGTCCCACAGCTTGCCGCCGCCAGGCAAGGTGCGATTGTGCTGCGAGCGCAGTAGCCAATCCGCCGGGTGGCCCAACTCCTTTGCCTTGACCATCAGCGCCATGATGTCCGACTCTCGGTCAGCCACATAGACGAGTCGCGTGGCAGGCAGTGCGGCCGCCTGTTCGGCGACCCGCTCATATCCTTCAGTCCAGCGGGTGCTTTCCTTGATGCCGGGGCGCACGCCATCCGCACCCTTGGGCTCGCGCGCCCACATGTAGGCGTCGAGCACGCCCAGCGGTTCGCGCGCTGGCGTTACCGCGTAAGTCGGGTGCAGATATAGCCCGCGTTGCGCCTCATACGACAGCGGTCCCAGGCCTGCGATGGCCTGGCCGTTAAAGTCCAGCTCCGTGGTGTCTTGGATGCATAGCACCACTTCGCAAGCTCGCATCCGCTCGGCTGAGCTCTGCCAATGGGGCGCCAGAATATCGCGCCAGTCCAATTCATCCTGAGCCAGGAAGCGGTACGCAGCAGCCGTTTCCGCCCAGCCGCCGCACGCACTCGGTATGCTTGCCGTCGGCTTCTCTGCGAGTCGCTCCGCTAGGGAAAGGCTGATTTAATCGACGAGAGTGTCGACGTTGAGCAGCTGTGAAGCGTTGATAGACTAAGGACGACCAGCGAGCTACGCCGATGCAACAAATCAGTTTTGCTAGTGCCGAGTATCTGGGAAAGAAGCGCGTTACGCGGCGCGAGAAATTTCTGGGTGAGATGGAGCAGGTGGTGCCCTGGGCTCGATTGCTGGAGGCACTGGAGCCGTACTACCCCAAGGGCAAACGAGGGCGCCCGCCCATTGGCCTGGAACGCATGCTGCGGCTGTACTTTGTGCAGCAGTGGTATGGCTTGTCCGACGAGGCCCTTGAAGATGCCGTCAGCGACAGCGCGGCCATCCGCAATTTTGTCGGTGTTGACTTGGGACATGAGGAAGCGCCGGACGCCACCACGGTGCTCAAGTTTCGCCGCCTGCTCGAGAAGCACAAGCTTACCGCCGTGCTGTTTGAGCAGATCAACGCCCACCTGCGCGAGCGAGGCCTGATGATGCGCGAGGGCACGATGGTGGACGCCACCATCATCAATGCGCCGACTTCGACAAAGAACCGAGACAAGGCGCGTGACCCTGAAATGCATCAAACGAAGAAGCGCAATCAGTGGTACCACGGCATGAAGGCGCATGTGGGTGCCGATGCTGAATCGGGCTTGGTGCACAGCACTCACTACACCGCGGCCAACGAGTCTGACGTGGCGCACACCCATGAGGTGCTGCATGGGCAAGAGGATGACGTCATTCTTGATGCGGGCTACACCGGCGTGCACAGGCGCGACGAGATCTTGAAGGCGCAAGCAGAGGGCGCCATCAAGGCGGATGTTCGGTGGTCGGTGGCTATGAAGCGCTCCAGGCTCAAGGGCATGACCGAAGGGCCGCTGAAGCAATTGACGCAGGCCTTGGAGAAGGTCAAGGCGCAAATTCGTGCCCGGGTTGAACATCCGTTTCATGTGGTGAAGAATCTGTTCAAGCACAAGAAGGCTCGCTACAGGGGATTGGCCAAAAACGGTGCGCAGTGCGACACCTTGTTTGCGCTGGCCAATCTGGTGATTGCAAAGAAAGCGTTGCTGCAATCAATGGACAATTCCGTCTGCAAGGCGGCATAAGGCGTGAAACCCGGGGCAAAAGCCCCAAAAAATGAAAATTTCCAACTGGCAAGCCGTCAAATCTGCTGTTGGTTGACAAAAAAAATCGGCATCACACTGGCAACGCTGCGCGCTGACGCTTTGTTCAGCGATTCCCTAGTCTTACTGTGTCACAAGAGAAGTCGTTTGTTTGGCCTCCGACAGCACGGACACATGGCGAGTCTACCAATCAAGAGAATGCTGAGTTGGTGGCGGATCGTGGTGATTGAATCAGCCACGTGTCGCTGGGCGCGCTGGGCTGCCCCGCGGGATGTAATCTGCGGAAAGCGCAGGCGTTTGGCGTGCAATGAAGTTTTTTTTGGCGCCGACTAAATCGCCGGTGGTAATACGTTCAGAGACCAGGAATCCATAGGCGGCTATGCTCAGCGCGGCATGGTGGTGAAAGCCCCGCCACCCTCGGCCTTCGTAATGGCCGAGACCCAACTCCTGCTTCAAGTCCTGGTAGTCGCGCTCGATGCGCCAACGCATGTGCGCCTGGGCGACCAATTCATCCAGCGCAATATCGGCCGGGAGGGTGGATAGGAAGTACTTCAATGGGTCAGTGTCCCCAGTGGGCCACTCGATTAGCAGCCACTGCTCGGGGCGCAGACGCGCCTTGCCACTATTACCGCCTGCGTGACGCACACGTACGGCGGCAAAGCGCCCACTGAGCGTTTCGTTTGAGCCTTCGCGCCAGCTAATCGTCTGGAATGCGGTAGGCGGCAGGGAATGCGCCAGTTCCTTGACGCTTATCGGCTGTCGATTGCGAGTGCGCCGCGGCATCACCGGCGGGCGGCCGATGCCGCTATATGGCTTCGGCGGCAACGGCTCCACCCCCGGTGGCCAGACCACGACCGCCGACGTGATACCCACCACATACCGCATGCCCAGATCACTCAGACGCTGGCGAAATGCGTTGTCCACCCCGTAGCCGGCATCCGCCAACACGCAATACTTTGGCGCGCCGGCGGCCAACAGCGATTCGAGCTGTTGCAGAGCAATCTCGGTCTTCGTTGTGAACCTCACCTCGTCGGGAATTCCAGCCTTCTCACGCCGCTCAGTATCTTCCGCCCATTCCCGCGGTAGATAGAGCTGGTAGGCTACAGGCACACTCGCCTGCTCACAGGCCAGAGACACACTGACCGCAACTTGGCAGTTGTCCTGCTTACCCAGCACCCCACAATACTGACGCGCGACCCCAACCGAATGTTTGCCCTTCTTTGGGAAGCCTGTGTCGTCAATGATCCAGAAGCCACCGGTCGAGAGATCCATCTTGGGCACTACCCACTGACTGACCCGGCGCAGCATCTCCTCATCGGACCAGTCGGCCTTGGCGACAAAGTGGTGCAGTGCCTGGTGCCGGGCGCTAGCGTGCAGCGGATCGACTCCAGCTGCCATCGGCTCCACACTCTTACGCGATAGCGGCAGCATCAGACCTGTGCAGTAGCCCTTGAGCCCAGCATGGCGGTCCGCATGCCCCAGTCCCGCCGCTAAATGTTCCATGTATTGCTCAAATCGCTCGCTCGCGCTCATCGCTCTTCATGAACTGTGCCAAGAAGTTTATAGTATGGCACATTTATGACACAGTAAGACTAGCAGCACCGCCCGCTTATTCAGGCGCTGGTCGCCCAAGTCAATGTCCTTGAATTCTGCCGCTGCCCAACTCGTTGCCTCTCGCTGCATGTGCCGTCCAAAATGCAAGAGTGAACGACAATCCGAAAGAGTTTACAACCCCACCCGCTATGTCATTGACCGTAAACGACTTTCTGCGGCGCACCAGCCGCCAGGAGTTGTGTGTAATGAGGTGCCTTTAGCCCTTGTCTAATTGTTTTCGGGTCCATTTCAAACAGTTTCGCAATATATTCGAAACCGCCATGGCCCAGCTTGTCCGCCTCCACAGCCGCATACCGCCGTCGGTCCTTCTCCGACAAGCGCGCGTACAGCCGCTTCATCCGCGTTTCAACCTCAGCCCGGTAACCAGCCTGCATCGTTTGTCCTCCAGAGGCATCACATCTTACCCGCGTCGCTTTGCGCACGCCAGGTCCACTTCGGGAAGTTATTTCTCACTCGTTCCTTAGTGGACTATCTCGACGGGAAGACTTCGAGGAGCAGCTCTGGCTGCGGCAGGCGGAATTGTCTCCCAGGCGACGCCTGCGCCTGGATCCAGGTCGAAGATGACCCGGTCCGGATGGTCGATGTCGCGGGCGGTGGAGTTCCAGGTGTGGAATTCCACCAAATTCATCTGGGCGGCCGCGACAATCGCTTCGGGTGAGTCGGCCGTCAACAGCGCCGCATGACCGGGCCAGAGCGACGCCGGCTGCTCGGTCAGGCCCGGCATCGCGGCTTCGGCATGCTTCTGGAAAAACGTCGGGGCATCGATGCCGTCAGGGGCGCGCACCAGCGACAGCGGACGGTCTTTCAGGTGCGGCAGCATCCGGCCGGCGACGCTCTCGTAGTAGCGCACCAGTTCGACCTTCGTGATGCCTTGGGACTTGTCGATGACGCGTTCCGGGTTGGTGACCTTGATGGCGGCCATGCCGTGGGGTCACGGCGGTCTGGACCGCCTCGCGCCGGATCGATTTCGCAGCATGGTCCGTGCGCAGGCCCTTGAACGAGGCGTGGCGAACCTGGCCTTCCGGCGTCCACTCGGAGAATTCGACTTCAGCGACCAGCGTCGGCTTGACCCATTGGACCGCCGCATCGCGACGGCCGCCCCAGCGACGGCTGGCCCGCGCTTCCGTCGAAAACGGGCTCTTGTCCACTTGCAGTTTCGCGAGCCGCTGGCGCAGGTCCGTCGCCGCCACGCTGTCCCAGCCGGTGCCAACGCCGCCGGTGTATCGCAGTTCGCCCTCGGCGTAGACACCCAGAGAGAGTCTGCCGATCTCAGTGCGGGCGCCTTCGCGGTCGGAGAAGCCGCCGATGACAAACTCCTGGCGAAGCTTGCACTTCGCCTTCAGCCAGCTCTGGGTGCGCGCCGACACATAGGGGGAGTCTGCCCGCTTGAACATCAGGCCTTCCAGACCGAGCTGGCAGGCTGCCTGGAACATCTGCGCGGGCGGCGCGTCGAAGGCTTCGCTGAAGCGCACGCGCTCCATATGGGCCGCGATCAGAAGCAAAGCCCAACGGCAGTTGTTGGCCAATTGCAAATCGCTCGAACAACGCAGGTCGCGAGGATCGCAGAAAGCTGCCGTGAAGGGCCGCGGGTCAGGAGAGCAATTCGCCGCACACGACGTTATTTAACCATTTGAATTGCCCGAGCCCAATATCCGCCAAGCCGCCTTCACGCAATCGCCTCCCTATCGCGTGCTTGCCGAAACTGGCAAAAGAAGCCCGCACTCAGCGAGGTCAGGGAGGCGGAAGCTGATGCGATCTGGGTTTTCTATGCCTTGCCGGATCGCCGGTGCTCTATAGCCCCCTTTGGCACGCCCGCATGATCGGCCGTTGATTCGGGACTTCTGCTCGCGCTGCATGTACAATTGGAATGTACATTTCTGGCAAGGAGCACCATCCCATGCAAACGATCCCATTCTCTGAGGCAAGAGCGCACCTCGCTGATGCGCTCCGGGGCGTAGAAGTGGCGCAAGAGCCACTAATGATCTCCAGACGCGGACAGGCGGCCGGGGTCTTGATGTCTTGGTCGCAATATCGGCAGCTTGTTGGCTCGTCATCTGGCTTTTCTGCGCGCTTAGCGGAGTGGCGCAAAAGCTATGCGGCAGAGGAAGATGAGGGCGATCCCTTTGAGCAATTACGTCAACCCGATGGGGGAAGGGAATTCTCATGGTGAGCGCCGTGAGTTGGTTGCTGGACACCAACATTATTTCAGAGGCCATGCGGCCGAGACCTGAGGTCGCGGTAATGGAGAATTTGGCCCGCTACGATGGTGAGCTAGCCATTCCGGCCCCAGTCTGGCATGAGCTCCGCTATGGTTGGTTGCGCATGCCAGAGGGCCAACGCAAGGACGCTGTTGGTCGTTTTGTGCAAGATGTCGTTGGCACGTTGCCCATATTGCCTTATGACGGTGCCGCGGCGCGGATCCACGCAGAGCTCCGCCAGTCGCGCGAGCGGGCTGGATTCACATTGCCATTCGTGGATGGGCAGATTGCATCGGTTGCGATCGCGCACGGGCTGACCCTGGTGACGCGTAATACCAAGGATTTTGCGGAATTGGCTGGTTTGCGGCTGGCGAACTGGTTTGGCCTCTGAGGGCCGCTAAGGAACGAGTGAGAAATAACTTCCCGAAGTGGACCTGGCGTGCGCAAAGCGACGCGGGTAAGATGTGATGCCTCTGGAGGACAAACGATGCAGGCTGGTTACCGGGCTGAGGTTGAAACGCGGATGAAGCGGCTGTACGCGCGCTTGTCGGAGAAGGACCGACGGCGGTATGCGGCTGTGGAGGCGGACAAGCTGGGCCATGGCGGTTTCGAATATATTGCGAAACTGTTTGAAATGGACCCGAAAACAATTAGACAAGGGCTAAAGGACCTGGAAGAAGAGCTGGATCCGGTTGGAGAGCGGATCCGAAAAAAAGGGGCGTAAATCCAGGTTAACGGACCATCCGGAGTGGAACGCGGTATTTCTAGATGTGGTGCGAGAGCATACGGCGGGTAATCCACAACACGGCATCATCTGGACGGATCTGAAGCCACGCGAAATCGCACAGGCGATGACGCAGCAAGTAGGCGAACGGGTGAGCGTGCGAACGGTCCGGCAGCTGCTAAAGCGCAACGGTTTTTCCCGGCGGCAATCACAGAAAAAGAAGTCGTTCAAGTCCCACGCACAACGCGACGTACAATTTCAGCGTATTACGCAACTCAAGGCGGAATATCTCGAAGACGACCAGCCTGTCCTCAGCATCGATACGAAGAAGAAGGAGATGCTGGGCAATTTCTATCGCGACGGCAAGCTCTACACGCGCGAGCAGCTTGAAGTCCTCGACCATGATTTTCCGAGCTACAGCGAAGGCAAGGTCATCCCGCATGGGCTGTACGACATCGGGCTGAACAAGGCACATGTGAACATCGGGGTGAGCCGTGACACGACGCAGTTTGCCTGCGACAGCGTAGCGCACTGGTGGGAAAAACAGGGTCGCGCCGATTATCCCCAAGCCACACGGTTACTGCTACTGTGCGATGGCGGAGGTAGCAACCCAAGTGATTCGTGGCTTTTCAAAGCGGATCTGCAAGATCTGGCAGACCGGCTCGGACTGGAAATCCGGGTGGCCCACTACGCCCCATACTGCTCGAAACATAATCCGATCGAGCACCGCGTGTTTCCACACATTACGCGAGCCTGTGCTGGCGTAGTCTTCAGCAGCGTTAGTCTGGTTCGTGAACTGATCGAAAAAGCCTGCACAAAAACCGGACTGAAAGTTACTGCTGACATTCTTGACGGAGTCTATGAAGCCGGACGGACAGTCACTCGTTGCGTCCGTGCTTCACTGAACATCGAGTACGACTCAACCTTGCCTGCGTGGAACTACAGCATCCGCTCACGGAACGCCGCATAGCGGGAAGTTATTTCGAGCACGTTCCTAAGCTACCGATCACCGCCGGCGAGCGTGAACGCGTGCACCAGGGCCTCACCACTGGCGGTCAGCGCCGGCGTGAGATTGCAGGTGCGCTGCGGTGGCGTACAGACGGTCGCTGCGCAAACCGTTAAGAGCAAGCTTGGTGGGCCGGGTGGGGTTCGAACCCACGGTGGGAATTCCGGCGGATTATGAGTCCGCTGCCTGCAACCAACACGGCGTCCGGCCCTGTGCGCGAGATCTTACCCTGAAGTTCGCACAGTCGCCATTGCCGCTTCTCGATTTCCGTCGGACCACCCGCAGATTTCGGCCAGAGGAACGATTTCCACCTTCGCATCTGCCAACTACTGCCGAACTCAGAGGCTAAGTCCGAGGCCGTCGCCGAGGTTGGCTGCCAGCGCCGACAAGCTCTGGCAGAACTTGCGCTTCTCCTCAGGCACCCCTGGCTGGGCGGCAATCCATCCCTTGAACAAACAGAACGACTCTGGAGAGATCGCTGTCAGGCGCTCCATAACTCCCGTTTTGGTAAAGACTATCTGCTTACCCGACCTCCACACAGGAGCTTGGTGATCCCATATGACATGGCTGCCCCGCTGTCATCCGCAATCGTGGTGGCCAGCGTCGTTTCCGGCGTGTTCCCTTGCACCGCGCCGATGATATCGACAACGAATCCGACTTCGTTTCGCCCTCGCACGCAGGCCTCCATCTTGGGGGCGAGTATGAAGGTCGGGTCCACTGCCTGGAGTGCGTGCAGGATGACCGCCTCCCCGATGGGCTTCGCTGTAATGAACTGAACACGCTTGTTGTATAGCCCGAGTCTGACGGCATCCTCGATGCTGTAGCCTGCGGCGGACGCATAAACAAGGATTGCGTAGTTCCCTATCACGGAGATCTTCTCCGCGAAGCCCGCGCTGCGGAACGCCTCCAACAACTGAACCAGAATCTGTGGGGCATTCCCGGGTGCGTAGGCGGAAATCTCGGTTTCGGTTCGCTTCAGTTCCATCCGCTTGTCCGCGGCGCGGCCTGGGCGGGTCTCCCCCAGATCTTCAGCGCGCCAGGCGGCCTCCCATTCCGCAAAGCGCTGTCGTGCAATGACGTACTGCTCCGACTCCAAGCGCTCCAGATGGCGTATTTGGAAGCCGCCGCATTGGAATTTGCCACGCCCATATGAAGCACTCGTTTGCTCTTTGGCCTCCTTCGCACTCGCAAAGTCGTGAGCCACTTCGCGGGCCCGCTCGGGTGAGTGAGCGGGCCTCGTCGGACGCTCTTGTGTTGATTCCTTCTTCGCAGGCGCTGCCGGCCGCGGCTTGATGAGCGGTTCGCGGCCGGCAAACCGGCGTAGGTGATCGAGCTGCTCTTCGTCGAACGGCCCCTTCGGAAGAGTCAAGACCACCTTCGCGATGGCGTCTCCCGTCCGGCCAGTCTTGGCATCGCGTAAGCCTTTGCCGGCAAAGCGCAACGACTTGCCACTGCCCGTATTCGGTGGCACTTCAACCTCATACGTCCGTCCCACGATATCGATGGTGGTTTTGCCTCCGAGCCATGCCGTGATGCAATCCATCTTCACCTCGCAGTGGACGTCGAGACCCTTCAGGTATGTCGATCCGGACTTCACTACCCGGATTTCGCAGAGCAGGTCCCCGGCCGCGCCACCGAACTCCCCGGGCATGCCGCCACCGACGGCACGCAGGATGCGACTGGCCGGCGTGTTCGGCGGCACCTCGATGTTGAAGTGCTTGGTCTGTTTGAGAGTACCTTTCCCTTTGCACGCGCTGCAGCGCCAATCCACCCCCGACCCCTTGCATTTGCTACACGTACGCTGCCCCAACCATCCGCTGAAGGATGCCACCCGTCACCGTCGCACTTTTCACAGGCTACGGGCGAGTCGGTTTCACCTGAACCCCTGCAATATGGGCATGTGTCTTCAACTTTGACTGCGATGGTTGCCTGGCCACCACGGATCGCCGTGTCAGCGTCGATCGACGCCTTGCAGCGGATGTCCTCGCCTCGTACCGGCGGTGGTCTGGATTGACGGCGCCTCCGCTGGCTCTTGTGAAACTGCTGGCGAAAGAGGTCTTCGAAATTAGAGTCGCCTTCGTCCGACCCGGTCCACCACGGATTCCCGCTACGGGTCGCGCCATTGCCTAGGTCGTACTCCGCGCGCTTGTGGGCGTCGCCAAGGATGCGGTTAGCCCTCTCGATCTCCTTGAATTTCTCCTCGGCTTGCTTCTTTTCCAGGGCAGACTTGCCGTGCTGTCGGTCGGGATGAAATTTCATCGCGAGCCGCCTGTAGGCCGCTCGGATCTCCGCCTCGGTCGCGCTAGGCGAAACGCCGAGAGTGCAGTAGTAGTCGATCATCACCGGCTATTAGATTCACCTCGCTCATGGTCTGCGGGCCGGGACTGTGCTTCGGCAATCGAGAAGGCGGACCGGCACAAAAGATACCACTACCGGTTCATCACGGCGGACGCACAAGGAAATATGTAACGATTGCGCCACTTAATCAGACTCTTGGATCGCGGGTTCAACTCCGTGTGCGCGCATGATTAGTTCGCCTCATGCGTCCCGCTTTCAACGCTCTACCCCGCCTTTAACGTGCGCAGCGCTTGTGAGTTCCCCCCGCCGAGCAACGCATCTGACTTAAAGGGCAACGCCTTGCGCTCAAGACCACATCGAATCGGCGGATCCGCCGCCCCTCGTTCAATTGTCTGCTCGCTGCGTGACAATTTTCTCGGCTGGCAAAAGAACTGCTGGGAAAAATGGCTCCTAATCCTGTATTGCGTGATGTTTATATCGCCGTATCCTGCTCAGGTAGGCCTGCTACCACCCGCGCCCCTCCCCTGGTGAGCGCGGGTTCATTTTTGCGAACAAATGAACAGCACGGCGAAGGATGGATTGCCGACAACGGCAAGCTTGCGGATCCGGAGTGTGGTCGGCGCCGAAAGGTGTTGCCCGATTTCTTCTTGGACGTTCTGCGGCTCTCCTCCATCGGATCGAGAGCTGTTTTTTTGTCGCGCTACTATCTGGCAACCGGCGCGTCCAACTTTCCGAGGGCAGTCGCCGCATGCGCGATCGTCCCCCGGATCTGCGGGTGTCATGCCGACTTGCGGGCGGTCTGACCCTCGTGCGCAATCCGGAAGCGCGCCGGTCGTTTGCCCCGTCCGCTGGCGCCCAATAGAGCTGCCAGCGAACCTCAACCGCCGATCGAGCCTGTTTCGTCTTGATCCGGACAAGGCGGGGAGCCGTACAAGAAGTCTCCGTCGATCGTGGCCACCGCGCACGCACCGAGACCGAAGAATTGGCACGGTCCTGTGCTCGGATAAACCGTGGATTCATGGTGATGGCCGTGGAAAGCGCGTTTCACTCTCATTGCTTCGATGAGCGTGTCAATCGCCTCGAATCCGTGTGGGTGACAAGCCGGAGCCTCGTGGCTGACCAGGACATCCGCATGCTGATTCAATAGCGCGTTGTACGTCTGCGGGAAGATCGTGCTGCGATGACGCCGCGGCAGACCGCCCCGCCAGTAGTTCCCCGTTCCACATTTGGCAAGATAGTCAAACTCGCTCTCTACGCGCGAGGTTTCCGGCGGCATCCAGACCTGGCCGCGAAAAATTTCCCCTAACCCGGCAATCCGAAGGCCTGCGATCGTGACCACCCGCCCATCCAGGTTCCGGTCGGCCAGGCCCGAACCGAACAGGTTGTCGTAGTCGGCATCGCTGTCGGTGTCGTGATTGCCGGGAATCCACCACACCTGCGTCAGGGGAAGGATGCTGGCGAGCTCATCATCCAGTGGGCGCCTGGCCTGGATGTCGCCAGCGAGCACTACCGCCGCGGGGCGGTGACGGTGGACGCTTTCGATCAGCGGGCCGAACTCGCCATGAGGGTCGCCGCAAATGAATACATGGCCTTCAAACATCGGTCGTTCGAATAGGTGAGTTGGTTTGAGTGGAACAGTCAAATCGATGAGATGACCGTGGGCAGCTGGCGGGGTAAGCGCCGCCACGCATCTCGGCTACGATGTGGGCGATCGCACCCCGTATGGCCTTGTGGAGTCGCACTTGACGAATGGTGCAAGCTCCGCTCGGCATTCCTCTGGTACCCGGGTTCTCTTTGAATGATCACCATTTACCTGATCAGGAGGCTGTGGAATGCGTAACCGCGACTGCGCCACGCAAGACTGCAGCCATCCAGTATAGGTTCTTCAGTCAAAGCCGCACGCCAGAAGACAAGACCTGACGAAGTCAACCGCCCCCGCTTACAATGTTGCTTTGCAACATGAATCCGGACCGGAGAAGCGAGCGAATCGCCACAGCGTCCTACCAGCAGGGAGGCGGCAATGGCGATAGCTTTGGCTGCGACCAAAGGCGAAGCACTCAAGCTTCTGGAAACAGAAGGCGTCACGGTCGTGGATTTGGACTACGAGTCAGGATGGCAGGATGCGATTGAACTTGGCAGGCTGGGCGAAAAGCTTGGCAAACGTGTCCAGTATCGCACCCATGAGAGTATTGCCGTCAGCTCGCCCGCGGCATTGGTTGCGGCATTGGTTGCGGGACTGAGTCGTCCAAAATTGACGTTCCGTCAGCGCAATCTTTACTGCCAATTTGAGCTCACCCTGCTGCCAGCGGCTGACTTGGAGCGCCTGGAGGGAAAAGCGGAAAAGCTCGGGGACTACATCCTCGCTGGACATCTCACGAGGGATGTCGATGCTGTGTGGACGGAGTGACCGGAAGTCCAAACACATCAGCGCCATGATGTCGCGCCCTGATTCGGCACGTTAGGGATAACGCTTATCTCGCATATAGACATGGTTACCCGCTCGCGGATTGCCCGTCGTCGTGGCAGCAGCTACCATGCCTCAAGATGGCGTGGTTCATCCCGGCGTTACACAGGCAGGGCAGAAATGAAAGTGCGGGATAATGTGGCCCACTTTAATTTCGGCGTCCCCATGACTTCATCCGTCTGCCCTGTTTCCGTAAAACCGGCTGGCTGCGACCGCAAGATGATGGCCGTTCGCGCCCTGGCGGGCGCTGAACCCGTCAGCGCCATGGCCGCCCGCCACGGTGTCAGCCGTCCACTCGTCTATCGCCAGATGCGCAAGGCGAGCGCCGCGCTGGATGAAGCCTTTTCGACAACGCAAATCGACGAAGACGCCGACAAGGTCCTGTTCTCGCTGCCGGTGACCCGACGATGGCTGGAGCAGGTCATCCTCGCACTGACGATGATCGGCCACGCCTCGATGCGCGGCGTCATCGAATTCATGAGCGACCTGCTGGGCGTGTCCATCAGCCTGGGCACCGTGCACAATGTTCACCAGCGTGCCGCGCAGCGGGCGATGGCCATCAACAACAGCATCGACCTGTCGGCCATCCGGGTGGGACTGCACGACGAGATCTTTCAGGGGACCCGGCCGGTTCTTACCGGCATCGATGCGGCTTCCACCTACTGCTATCTGCTGGCTGACGAAGACCACCGTGATGGCGATACCTGGGCCATCCATCTGCTGGACCTGCAGAGGCAGGGACTGCATCCCGACTTTACTGTTGCCGACGCCGGCACGGGTCTGCGCGCAGGCCAGAAGCTCGCATGGCCCGATACCCCCTGTCACGGCGATGTTTTCCATATCTGCCAGCAGTTCGAAACCCTGGCCAACATCTGGACACGTCTGGCCAGCGGCGTACGCACTGAACGCAAAGCCCTCGAAGCGCGACTGGCTAATCCCCGCCGGCGCTGCCAGGACAGCCTCCTGATTGACCGGCTTGACGAACTTCGCCCGCTCGAGGCGCGGGCACATCAGCGCGCGGACGACCTTCGCACACTTGCCCTGTGGCTGGAGCGCGATGTCCTGTCGCTGGCCGGGCCCGATCTGCCGACCCGCCAGGAGCTGTTCGACTTTATCGTCGAGCAACTTCGTCAGCGTGAACCTGAAGATCCCTCACGCATCGGCACGATGCGCGTGGCCCTGCAAAACCAGCGCAACGATCTGCTCGCCTTCGCCGGCGTGCTGGACCAGAAGCTCGACGCCATCGCAAGCGATACTGCCGTCGCCGGGCATCTCGTACGGGCAACGTGCCTGTTGCACCGCAAGCCGGAAACCTCCGTCGCATTCTGGCAGGCATGGAACCGGCTGCATGCGGCCATCGGCCGCCGGTTCCACGAAGTCTGGACTGCGGTTTCGCAGGCGCTGCACGACACTCCGCGTAGCAGTTCCCTGGTGGAGAACCTGAACTCGCGCCTGCGCAACTGCCTGACGCTGCGGCACCATCTGGGCGGCGGTCGCGCCTGGCTGGAGCTGCTGAAATTCTTCGTCAATCATCGTCGCTTCACACGCAGCCGTTGCAGCGCGCGGGTCGGCAAAAGTCCGCGCGAAGCGATGACCGGGGAAGCACATTCGCACTGGCTGACGCTGCTCGGACTCGGCCCGCTTCAACCCCGGCAGATCTGATGCCGGGGAGGTCGTTGCAGGCCTCCAGTTTGCATCGCATTCCTTACCAATTCTGCATTTTTATGCAGGACGGTTCAGCTCGTCCGTTTAACGCAAAAAAGCCGGCTTTTGAACCACGCCAGGGTACAGCCACTTGCCCGCAGAAATGCCAGCTGGATGGCGGCTCCGGCACGGCCGGCACGCCGAAATTTCTGGTTGATTGCAGCAACATCGCTATCGGTCAGCGCGAAATAGTACTCGACATCGAATTCCGACAATCGAGAAGGCAAGCTGTCTTTCCCCACATAACGAAATTCCAAGCCCGGCATCTTCCGCCCCCATCCAGGTGACACGATCCGAAATCGCGGGCGGACATCGTACTCCCGAAGTCACTTGAGGGGCAGAGCGTGGAGTTTTTCCGGTTCGGATAGCTTTGACCGCGCAGCCTGGGTCTGTCGTCTTGCGATAGTGGATCCAGCGTGCCCCGAAGCCTACGCCAGGCAGTCGAGACGGTGGCGATCAAGCAGGAGCCGCCAGCATTCCGTAGTGCCGCGCATTGGCATGGCTGTAGCGCTGGCGACATGGTTTTCCGCACAATTTTGAGGCCAGCCAGAGGTTGGTGCATGTCACTGTTGCGGATATGTCGCGACACACTTGTTTCGCCACACTGTCTTGAGCCTGCCTCGCTTGCGGTATTACCTGAACAGGTATAAAATGCCGCCATGGCAGCTGACAAAGAAAAACCGCTCGAATGGATCGCGAGCAGCTACAAGGATCTGATGGCGTTGCCGCTCGACGTACGTCGGCGTTTCGGTTACGCGCTGTCGCTGGCGCAGATGGGCGACCAGGATGACGCAGCGAAGGTACTCAAGGGCTTCGGCGGTGCCGGCGTGCTGGAGGTCGTCGAAGACGATGCCGGCGGCACCTATAGAGCAGTCTACACGGTCAAGTTTGCGGAAGCGGTGTTCGTCCTGCACTTCTTCCAGAAGAAGAGCAAGAGCGGGATCGCCACGCCGAAGGCAGACATGGACATCATCCGCGCTCGGCTGAAGGTGGCCGAAGCATTGGCACAGGAGCTACGAAATGCAAAAACGAATCATTGAAGGCGTCGAGGTTCAGCGCAGCTCGGGCAACGTCTTCGCCGACCTTGGGCTGCCCGACGCCGAAAAGCTCAAGATCAAAACCGGCCTGGTCGTCGAGATCAGGAAGGCGATGCGTGCCCTCGGGCTCACCCAACAAGCGGCGGCGAAGCGCATGGGCATTCCGCAACCGAAGGTGTCGGGCATGATGCGTGGCGACTTCACCAACCTGTCCGAACGCAAGCTAATGGACTGCCTGAATCGCCTCGGCTACGACATCGAAATCAAGGTGCGACCGGCATCCGAGCCGGTCGGGCACCTGACTCTCGCTACCGCCTGACCAGATGCCCCGATGAGCGCCCGCATTGCTGATGAAGAATGGGACATGCATGAGCATGAATGAATTTCGCCGACTGGCAGCGAAGGTCGATCAGCACATGCAACAACTTGCCGCCCAGGGCGGCAGCGACACTCATGCATCATCAACCGCATTATGGGTTACGTGCCCAACCTGCACAAGATTTGGGTCGGCACCTCCGACCAGCAACTCATGGCGCTGTGCCACGAATTTCCCGGGTTCTACCGCTACGCCCTCATCATGGAGGAGGCGTCCGAAGCCGAGCGCAACAAGGCTCGCGGCCCTATGACGGCATGGCCGAGGTCTTCGAAGAGCACAAGCAACGGGCGGCTCAACTGCTGGTCACGGCGGCAACCCTTGAGCGCGGCTATCAAGCGTTTCGTGGAAGCGGCAACCTGCAAGGCTTCCAGCCGCAAGTCAACGAGTTGGGTCAGCTGCATCGGAAATGGCTGTCCGAACTGGACAGCTTCAAGAGCGCTCTACGCGCGCAGGGTGCTGAACCTAGAGCATTGGAGTACGTGAACGAAGCGTTCGGACACCTAGCCGATCGGATCAAGCAGTTTGCGGGTTGATGGTCGGGACGGGCGACGGAATTTTCGGCGGTTCCGGCTTACAACCCCCATTTTGGGTACGTGAATTTTCGGGGAACCCTCAACTTTCCGATCGACCGGTACGAGAAGTGCTACTCGACGCCACGCCCTGGCGGAAGGTGGGCCGTTCCTGAAACCATGAAACATAGGAGAAGCAGTTTGAAGCGTGCGATCACTCGCGACCTGGCAAAGATAATTCCGACCATTCGTTGCCACGGGGATTTCTGTGCCTCGGGCAGGTCCGAAATCGTCATGCCCAATCTGGAAGTAGATGGCGTTGGCCGCATCGCGCTGCCACTGCTTTCCGTGCAGGGCGAACAGCTTGTCGCCGTTGCGGAGCGGGCACCCTACGGTCGCGGAGAGGAAACGCTCGTAGATACCGAGGTTCGCCGGACTTGGCAGATTGATGCTGGCGGCGTCCACCTTGCCGGGCAAAGCTGGCCCAAGACCCTGCATGCGATGATTGGCCAAGTGGCGGCAGGGCTGGGGGTGACCGAACCCGTAACGGCAGAACTGTACAAGCTGCTGATCTATGATACCGGCAGCTTTTTCGTCGAGCATCGCGACACGGAGAAAATTCCGGGGATGTTCGCCACCCTCGTGGTGGCGCTGCCCTCGGTCAGCAGCGGCGGGGAACTCATTGTCCGCCACCGGGGACGCGAAGTCTGCCTCGATCTGGGCGGGTCCGACTCGGCCACGGTGTCGTTCGCGGCGTTCTACGCGGACTGTGTGCATGAGGTGCGTCCGGTTACCTCGGGTTACCGGCTGGTCCTCATTTACAACCTGGCCCGCGCTGGCCGGCGCCAGCCTTCCGCGCCACCGGACTATGGCGGCGAACTGTCAGTGATCACGGCGCTGCTGCGGCGTTGGGTCGCAAACAAGGATTCGCCCGATGACGACTCACCAAACAAGCTGATCTATCCGCTGGAGCACGCCTATACGCCGGCAGAACTGGCATTTGACGCTTTGAAAAATGCAGATGCCGCCGCCGCTGGTGTACTCATTCGCGCCGCAAACGAAGCTGAGTGCGACCTTCACCTGGCGCTGGTGTCGATCGAGGAAACGGGGACCGCGGAATATGCCGGTTATGCCTCGCGCAGACGAAGCCGATGGTACCGCGACCGATATGAGGACGATGAGGATGGATACGACGATGACTTCGAGATCGGCGAACTCATCGAGCGGACGCTGACGATCTCGGACTGGCGGCAGCCCGATGGCAGCAAGCCGGCCATCACTGCCCTGCCTTTCGAGGAAGACGAACTCTGTCCACCGGGAAGCTTCGACGAATTGGAGCCTGACGAACAGCATTTCCACGAGGCCACCGGCAACGAGGGCGCGACCTTTGAGCGGACCTACCGGCGGGCGGCCTTTGTGCTATGGCCCCGGACGCGACGACTTGCCGTGATTCATCAAGCAGGTTTGGGCGTGACCCTGCCGTACCTGAGTGATCTGGCCGCTCGTTGGGAACAGAGTGGGGAGAGTCAGGCCTCGCCCCAATGGCACGATGCGCATACGCTCGCCGGCTACATGCTGCGCGACTGGCCGGCATCGCGTGGTTACTATGGTAACGGGGACCAGGTCATTTGCATGGTGGCGAGCCTAACGCAGCTACGCGACACCGCGCACCTCGACACCCTGCTGGACATCATGCCGGCCAAGTGGATGTATCACGGCAGCGAGAACGAGGCACTGACGCGCGCAGCCGGCCTTCTCCTGCCGCAGCGGGCGTCCGAACTCGTGGAACAGATCATCGCCTGGAACGCGCAGATGATGCCCGGTGCCTGCGCCGGTCTACTGGCGCGGATCGGCGAAAGTGACCAGTTCGGAAATTCTCCTGTACTTCTTCACCCGGCAGCCACGACGCTCGTCCAAACGCTGACAGGGCAACGCACCTCCGCCCGACCCGACCATTTCCTTCCCCCGGATCCGATCACGCCAAGCCTGATCGAAGATCTGCTCACTGCCCTCGCGCGCATTGACGCGCCATTACTGGCCGACCTTGTTGTGGGGCATGTCCTGGCGTATCCGGCTTCGTTTGACCTGGACGCCATTGTGGTCCCGGCCATCCTGACGCTGAGCGAACGCGGACCGACAGTGAAGAGCGCATCGGTGCAGCGCCTGCGTAGCGCCGCTCTGGCACATCTGCGCATCCGTATTGCCCCGCCATTGGCACCACCGCCGGATTTCGCGCGGGCGAATCCAATCCTCTGCCGTTGCGCCCATTGCGCCGGGCTCGGCCGGTTCCTGGTGGATCCCACGCGCAGGGAGTGGGTATTTAAGGCCGCCGAGAAAGATCGCCGCCATGTTGAGAGCGCCATCACCGTACATGGTTGCGATGTAGATTGCGCCACAAGCAGGGTCGGAAGACCCTACAGTCTGATCTGCACCAAGAATCAGGCAAGCTACGAGCGGCGCGTGCGGCAACGCAAGGAGGATCTGCGCAACCTCGAACGGCTTGAGTCCGTCCCCGAACAGGGAGGACAACCTGGCGCTGGGCCATACCGGGTGAACGTCCAGGAGCGAGAGACTGATGACGAAAGGTGACGTGATGGATATCAATACCGAGGCGGTCGATGAAGCTGTACCTGAAGCCCTGAATCTTTGTAATCAGAGCCGTGCCTATGAACCGGCTGCACGAGACGGCTTCATCCTCGAACCGATCAATCGCGCCAAGTCGGTGGTATTGACCGACGAAGGGTGATGCCGATGACACCTTTAGTGAGATGAAGCAGCGGGACGAAGTCTTGAAGGAGTTGACGCGGGAGGAATTGCTCGCCGAGGTGGCACGTTTGCGAGCAGAAAATGCCAGGCTTGCCGCGTTAGTGCCGGCACATGTCCCACTGGCCGTCGAACCCGCGCAGACAGAGCGGCACAGGCCGGCACGAACCCAGGACACAGTCACGCTCTCGCCCCAGCAGAAGGTGCAGTTGTTCCGGCAGCGTTTCCGGGGTCGCACAGATGTCTATGCCATCCGCTTTGAAAGCCGGAAGACGGGCCTGCCTGGCTATGCGCCAGCGTGCGTAGGCCAGCATACTGGTCCTTGCGAAAGGCATCATCGAAGCAATTGTCAGGAATGCCATCCTCGCGTGTTTCTACCGCTGGATGACCAGGTAATCCGGCGGCATCTGACGGGCGAACTCACGGTAGGCCTCTATCCGTTGCTGCCGAATGGCACCTGCTATTTTCTTGCGGTCGATTTTGACAAGGACGGCTGGCGCGAAGATGCGCGTGCCTTCTGTCAGGCCTGTCGTGAACTGGAAGTTCCGGTATCGCTCGAGATTTCGCGATCGGGCAATGGCGCCCATGTCTGGATTTTCTTCACGTTAGCGGTCACCGCACGCGATGCGCGACGGCTGGGCTCAGCGATCCTCAGTCACACCTGTGCCCGCAGCCGGCAACTGGAACTGTCGTCCTACGACCGGCTCTTTCCGAATCAGGACGTGCTGCCCAAGGGCGGCTTCGGCAACCTGATTGCGTTGCCACTGCAAAAGCAGCCGCGCGAGTGTGGCTGCAGCGTGTTCGTCGATGACGATTTCCAGCCCTATGCCGACCAGTGGGATTACCTAGCGTCCATCCAAACCATACACGGTGGCGATATCGAGGGCGTGATTTTCCGCGCCACCGGCGGCGCCCACCCGCTCGATGTCGCCTTCATTGCCGAAGAGGACCAGGCCGAACCCTGGAAACCGCCACCAGTCCGGCCCGGGCGGCTGAGCGGACCGATGCCGGCGTCCCTGACCTTGACGCTCGCCAACCAGCTCTACTTCGAGAAGGCGCCGATTCCGCAGACGCTGCTCAACCGGCTCATCCGGATGGCCGCGTTTCAGAATCCGGAGTTTTACCGGGCCCAGGCGCGCGGCGTCAGCGTCTGGAACATCCCGCGCATTGTTGGCCGCGCCGAGAATTTTCCGAGCCACGTGGCGTTGCCGCGCGGTTGTCTGGACGATGTCCTGGCGCTGTTGCGCGACAATGACATCGCCTGCGACCTGCGCGACGAGCGCTGCGCCGGGGAGCCGCTTGCGGTGTCGTTCGCCGGCACGTTGCGTGCCGACCAGCAGGCTGCCATCGCGGACCTTCTGCGGCACGACACCGGCATCCTGCATGCGCCAACCGCCTTTGGCAAGACCGTGACGGCGGCCGCGATGATCGCCCGACGCGGCGCCAATACGCTCGTCCTCGTGCACCGTAGGGAGCTGCTCGAGCAATGGCGCGAGCGCCTGCAGACATTTCTTGCGCTCGAGCCGCGCTGCCTCGGCACGATTTGCGGAGGCAAGCTGCGGCCCACCGGCCAGATCGATATCGCGATGTTCCAGTCGGTGTCGCCGGACGGCCCACGCGGCGACTGGCTGCGGCGTTACGGGCACGTCATTGTCGACGAGTGCCACCACGTGTCGGCCGACTCCTTCGAAGCCGTGCTCAAGGCCGTTCACGCGCGCTATGTGCTGGGGCTCACCGCGACACCGGTGCGGCGCGACAGCCAGCAGCCGGTGATGTTCATGCTGTGCGGCCCGATCCGGCATGTGGCTCCTTTGGCCCCGGGTGCGCCGCAGGTGCTCGAGGTGTTTCCGCACCGGCTCACGACCGCCGTCGACATGCCGGCCGACGCGCCGATCCAGGACGTCTTCGGACGTCTGGTCAACGATGTCCAACGCACCGGACGGATTGCCGCGGACATCACCGCGCAATACCGGCAGGGGCGCAAGGTGCTGGTGCTGACCGAGCGGACGGACCATCTGGAGAACCTTCGGCAAGCGCTTGGCGCCTCCGTGCAGCCGCTGTTCGTGCTGCATGGGCGCCTGGCAAGAAAGGAGCGCGCCGCGCAGCTCGTAGCGCTGAACGCGCTCGCCGACGATGTGCCCCGGGTTGTTCTGGCGACCGGCAAGCTCATTGGCGAAGGGTTCGACCATCCGGCTCTGGATACGCTGGTGCTGGCAATGCCGATTTCCTGGAAGGGCACGCTGCAGCAGTATGCCGGCCGGCTGCACCGCGAGCACGCGACCAAGTCGAGCGTGCGGGTGCTGGACTATGTCGATGCCGGCCATTCCGCGCTGCTGCGCATGTGGGAACGGCGCCAGCGTGGCTACCGGGCGATGGGGTACCAGGTACGGACGCCCGGTGAGGAACTCCAACTGGACCTCGCCTGAGAACTGGCGACCAATCCGCATCTGTACTCCCCTGACAGCGAAAACGGGACGGCGAGCCTGGATACGCTGGCCACAGGCGCGCTGTTTCTCGATCGGAATGGCATCAAACGCCCAAGTATGCGCGCCGAGGCCCTTCAGGAAGCGGATCTTGAAAGGCAAGCTGTCTTTTCCCACATAACGAAATTCCAAGCCCGGCATCTTCCGCCCCATCCAGGTGACACGATCCGAAATCGCGGGCGGACATGGTACTCCCGAAGTCACTTGAGGGCAGCAGGCAGCTGTCTGCTTTGCCCGGAGCGCCTTATAAAGAAAGGCTTTGCGGGGAAACCGTAAGATTTTGCACAAAAAGTATGACTACCCCACCATTCACTAACTGGGCGAGCCGGGCAGGGAAGGGATACCAAATTGACCAGGCGGCAAGGAATTGCGGTGTGTCCACTATTGTTGATAGGCAACGCATTTTTGGTCGCCGCGTCCACTAATACCGCCGCCCGTGAAGGATAAAGATGCCGCCGCAGGGCTTGATGAGCTTGCTTTGGTTTCAGCCGAACCCGCTCCGCGGAGATTGGGGCGTGCAGCGGGAGCTGGTGGCGTGGTTCGTTCGATGCATGAAGATCACGCCGTTGGCCTGGCAAACGCGCGCAACCAGGGCTCCAAATGAGCAATGTCGAAAGTGCCAGACTCCAACATCTGAATCATCTCGATGTAGATTTGCATCGACGGACGCTGCAAGCGCCAGCCGTTGATGCGCAAGAACACATCGGCAGCAGCGAAGGCGATCCGCTTGTTGCCATCCACAAAAGGATGGTTGATGGCGAGACTCTCGAGCAGCGCCGCCGCCTCGGCCACGATGTCCTCGTAGTAGCCCGTCTGCGGCCTGAACAGCGCGGCCTCCAGAGCGCCGGGATCACGGACTCCGGGCGCGCCGCCATAGCGTTGCATCAACGCGGTGTGCATTCCGAGCACATCGGCCACGGTCAGGTAGTCACGTCCGCTCATCACCGATCACTTGGCCAGTTCGCGGTACAGGCTGTCGAATTCGTCGAGGCTGGACGCGAACGACGCCATCACATGACGGCGCGGACGTTCTTTCTGCTGGCGGTCGATGTAGTCGCGCAGAGCCTCCTCGAGCACCGCCTGAAACTGGCGTCCCTGCGCTTCGGCAATCTGACGCAACGCTGCCAGCACGTCAGGCGCGGCTTGGGAGGAGAATTTTTCGCGGGCGACAGTGGTCATAGCGGGCTCCATCATGATAAAACTTGACGTTTCATGATAGAACAAGATGGGGAAATTTGCCACCGCTCAGACGGTGGGCGCCAACCGCTGGTCGTGGTTGATAGCGAACCGACCGCCATGGCTCGCCCCTCCACCGATCAATAGGTTCGGCACGACGGCAGCCTGCGCTTGGTCGCTTAGGAACGAGTGAGAAATAACTTCCCGAAGTGGACCTGGCGTGCGCAAAGCGACGCGGGTAAGATGTGATGCCTCTGGAGGACAAACGATGCAGGCTGGTTACCGGGCTGAGGTTGAAACGCGGATGAAGCGGCTGTACGCGCGCTTGTCGGAGAAGGACCGACGGCGGTATGCGGCTGTGGAGGCGGACAAGCTGGGCCATGGCGGTTTCGAATATATTGCGAAACTGTTTGAAATGGACCCGAAAACAATTAGACAAGGGCTAAAGGACCTGGAAGAAGAGCTGGATCCGGTTGGAGAGCGGATCCGAAAAAAAGGGGCGTAAATCCAGGTTAACGGACCATCCGGAGTGGAATGCGGTATTTCTAGATGTGGTGCGAGAGCATACGGCGGGTAATCCACAACACGGCATCATCTGGACGGATCTGAAGCCACGCGAAATCGCACAGGCGATGACGCAGCAAGTAGGCGAACGGGTGAGCGTGCGAACGGTCCGGCAGCTGCTAAAGCGCAACGGTTTTTCCCGGCGGCAATCACAGAAAAAGAAGTCGTTCAAGTCCCACGCACAACGCGACGTACAATTTCAGCGTATTACGCAACTCAAGGCGGAATATCTCGAAGACGACCAGCCTGTCCTCAGCATCGATACGAAGAAGAAGGAGATGCTGGGCAATTTCTATCGCGACGGCAAGCTCTACACGCGCGAGCAGCTTGAAGTCCTCGACCATGATTTTCCGAGCTACAGCGAAGGCAAGGTCATCCCGCATGGGCTGTACGACATCGGGCTGAACAAGGCACATGTGAACATCGGGGTGAGCCGTGACACGACGCAGTTTGCCTGCGACAGCGTAGCGCACTGGTGGGAAAAACAGGGTCGCGCCGATTATCCCCAAGCCACACGGTTACTGCTACTGTGCGATGGCGGAGGTAGCAACCCAAGTGATTCGTGGCTTTTCAAAGCGGATCTGCAAGATCTGGCAGACCGGCTCGGACTGGAAATCCGGGTGGCCCACTACGCCCCATACTGCTCGAAACATAATCCGATCGAGCACCGCGTGTTTCCACACATTACGCGAGCCTGTGCTGGCGTAGTCTTCAGCAGCGTTAGTCTGGTTCGTGAACTGATCGAAAAAGCCTGCACAAAAACCGGACTGAAAGTTACTGCTGACATTCTTGACGGAGTCTATGAAGCCGGACGGACAGTCACTCGTTGCGTCCGTGCTTCACTGAACATCGAGTACGACTCAACCTTGCCTGCGTGGAACTACAGCATCCGCTCACGGAACGCCGCATAGCGGGAAGTTATTTCGAGCACGTTCCTAACCGGCGTCATCTGAAGGGCGGGCGGGTCTGGCTTGGTCTGCTGCAGTTCGTCTTCAATCATCGCCGCTTTGCCCGTAGCCGATGCCCTGAGCGCACTGGAAAGAGCCCGAGGGAATTGATGAGCGGCAAGCCTCACGATCACTGGCTTACGCTGCTCGGACTCGGCCGCCTCCAGCCTCAGCGCATCTGACATCGGCCGGGTTGTCACCGGCCTCTATTATGCATCGGAATCCTTAACATTCCTGCGTTTCACGCAGGCTGCTTAAGCTCGTCCCTGTAACGCAAAAATCGCGTGTTTTGAACCACGCCGCGAAAACTCAGCTCGGCCGCCTCAGGTTGAGCCACCTCAGCTTTGCCGAAGTTCTTCACTTCTATATACGCATCAACGCCGCTTCGGCGAATCCGTCTTCGTTTGTCACGCGCCTGCATGCCATGCAGGACCGGCAGACTCGCCATGGCACCTGTCGCTGTCGGTGGAGGCTGACTAAGGCGGGATGGCTCTCCCGCTGGGTCAGCGTGCACCCAGAGGAGGGGCCCCGCTGGGGCCTGATCTGCCCATACGATATCGCGCTCAACGAACTTCAACTCGGCTGGGGCCGTTCCGACCTGGCGCTCTCCAATCGGCAGGCGGAGCAGGAACGGCAGCGCTTCTGCAGCGTTTCTCACGCGATGCGCGACTTGGGCCTCATCCGCTATACACGGGATGCAGCCGTAGCGCCGGCGGGTTACCTATATGCCGATCAGGACGTCTGGACCTGCTGCGAATGGATCCGGGAGTCGACGCTAACCGCAGTGCTCGAGATGGCGGTCGCGTGGGAAATCGAGCTGACCTTCGACGCGTTGACCACTTGGCTAGATGACATCGATCGGGGTGTCGATCCGCTTGAGCGCGACGATTCCAAGTCTTGCGTCCGCCTGTGCGAAACCGACGACGGGCTGTCGCTGATCAGGTGGACGCGGGCAGAAGGGTCCGCGTCGCAGACGACTCCGTTCTGAGCGCGACGTTGGGCACGAGTTCGGCACGGATCGGGCCGTCATGGGTAATCGGGCGCCGCGCACGAAAGCGGCGGTGCACCCCCTGGTGGGCGCGGCAGCACGACGATTTTGCTCCAGAGGGCCAGGAACAAAATTAGTTTAAAAATGGATACAAAGTTAGTTTAACCAACGGGGGCACATGCCACTTGCATCAGGATAGCAGATAGCTAGACATAATCAAACTTATGTCTAAAGTATTGACGATAAAGTTGTATGTATTGCGTATTACGTAGTAATATATGACAAGTTAAACGACGCTTTTTGCCGATGGCCGCCGCCGACCTCGATCTGACCGACGCCACCCTGCAGGCCGCGCTGGCCCACGACATTGCCGAACTGCGCAGCCGCTTTCCCGAAACCCGCGCGCTGTACCGCGAGGTCTGCGGCCTGCTGTTCTTCCGCTACGGGGTCACGCCTACCGCCAACAAGCTCTACAGCCTGGTGCGCAAGGGCAGCATGGGCACGCCCGCCGAGGTGCTGCAGTCGTTCTGGCAGGAGCTGCGGGGGCGCACGCGCGTGACCATCGACCATCCGGACCTGCCGGATGCGCTCAAGCAGATCGCCGCCGAGGCGGTGCAGACCATCTGGCAGTCGGCCAACGAGGCCGCGACGGCGGAACTCGCCACGCTGCGCGCGGAAGCCCGGCACGCCGCGAGCGAAGCGGAAGCCGAGCGGGATGCGGCGCGCGTGGAGACGGCCGCCGCGCGCGAGGACGCGGCGGCGATCGCGGCCCAGCTGGCGGAAGCGCGGCAGGCCCACGACACCGTGCAGGCGGACCTGGCCGCGGAGCGGCAGGCGCACGCCGCCACGCAGGCCCGACTCGAGGCGGGGCGGACGGAGCTGGAGACGGGCCGGCGCCAACTGGACGCGTTGCGGACCCAATTCTCGACGGAGCTGGAGCGGGCGCGCGAGGCGGTGACACTCGCGCAGGAACGCGCCGAAGCCAGCGAGCGGCGCAGCCTGCGCGAACTGGACCAGGAGCGCACCGCGCGCCAGAAGAGCGAGCGCACGGCCGAAGACCTGCGCGCCGAACTGGCGGCGGCGCGCAGCGAAGCGCGCGATGCGGCCGTGGCGCAGGCGGAGAGCCGCGCCAAGCTGGAAGCGCAGACCGCGGCGCTCACGGAGCGGCTTACCGAGCGGCTCGCGGCCGCCGAGGCGGCGCAACACAAGGCGGCGGGCGATCTTGATGCCATGCAGGCGGAGCTCGCCGCAGCGCAGCGCCGGGCCGAGCGGGCCGAAGCGGAAGCCGCGCTCGCGCGCCAGTTGCTGGCCACCTTGCGCGTCGCGCCGCGCGAACGCGAAGGGAGCCGGCGGCGCAAGGCCGGCAGTTCGGCGGCGACCGCGCTGGAAGAGCAGGGCGACGGTCAGGGAGAAGCTCAGCGGGATGAGCTAAGCGAAGAACAGGGCGACGAGCCGGGATCGGCGGCGCAACCCAACAATCAGGACGATGGCAACGACAGCAGTGACGGCAGCGATGACAGCAAAGACTGAGCGGGCGGACGCGATTCGCTGGATCCAGGCGCAGATGGGCGTAGGCGAGAAGCGAACGACACGCGAGAGACAAGGTCTCACCGTCCATGGAATTAGGAAGCGTCTGCACCTGCAGTGACTTCAATGAAGGAGAACGAATTGGCCCCAGAGCAAGTGGTTGAACCCCTTGTCCCGAGCAATGCGACGGACGGATTGGGTCAGAAGGAGCTTCCCCTCGCTGAGGCGATGCGCGACGCGGATCCCGTCATGGGTGAAGCCAGTGATGCATGCGCCGGTAGTGGCAGCGTTGACACTCAGACCCGACGCTTGGACTTCTGGTCGACAAGCCGGGATAGCGGCCCGACGGCGACCGTGTCATATCGGCGCCGGCGGCCTTACGCAGCCCCGGACGCTTCAACGGAAGACGTGGCACCGGAAGCATCGAGGGAAGCCGCCGCCTCGGAAGCGTTGACTGAATCTGACGCGCCAGAAGCGCCCATTGAAGCCATGCCCTCGGAAGCGACCACTGAAGCCGTGGCCGAAGCTCCGGTTGAAGTCCTGGCCACGGACGAACCGATGGAAGCTGCCGCACAGGATGAACTGACCGAAACGGCCGCCCCGGTAGCACCGCTTTACGTCCCTGCTCCGGAAGCAGCGCCTGAAGAGACGCGGGCCGCGAAGCGCGGTCGAAAGCCGAAAACCCGAGCCGAAGTTGCCGCTCCGGAAGTCACGACTCAAGCGACCCCAACCCGGAAGCGCGGGCCGAAGCAGATAACACTGCGTGGCGTGGAGGCTGCCCCGGAAGCGCCGACTCAGAAGACGCGAACCCGGAAGCCGCGACAGGAGCAAAAAGCGCCTACCGCAACCCAACGCCCGTCCCAATCCTCACTGCTCGCTCAACTGGCATCTGTCAATGCGCAACTTGAGCAGTGGCGAGCCACGGAAGTGCCAAAGGTCGTGGAGGAGATTCGGCAGTGGATGCAGGAGTATGACCTCAGCATTGAGGACATTGCGGGCAAGCCCAGTGTTGAGCCCGCTGCCCGCGCTGTTCCGAGCAAGACGAAGGCCGCGCCGCCTCCGAGGTACCGCAACCCGAAGACGGGCCAGACCTGGTCGGGGCGCGGTAGGGCTCCCGCGTGGATTGGCAAGAAGCCCGAGCGTTTCCTAATCGATCTCTTGTCCTGAACGACAGGTTGGCGGGCGCGGCCGGTCCGCCCCCATTCTGATTAGCAAACTCGGCAGGCCGGAAGTTCGGCGGCCACTGCGCAGGAAGCCCAAGGGGAAGAGCCGGGCAACGACCCGGGGGCAGCGCTGCCTAACAACCAGGACGAAGGCAACGACAGCAGTGACGGCAGCGATGACAGCAAAAACTGAGCGGGCGGACGCGATCCGCTGGATCCAGGCGCAGATGGACGACTACGGGCTCACCCTCGAAGAGCTCGACGCGGCGGGGTGCTTTGCGCCGCCGCCCCCACCCGAGCCACCTCCACCGCCCGCACCACCGGCGCCGGTGGTCTGCTACCGCAACGCGGAAGGGCTGACCTGGGACGGGCAGGGCGAGATGCCCTCGTGGCTCAAGGGGTGATCGTACCTTTCGTGTTAAATCTGGCGGTCTGGCCCCAAAAGCTATTGTGAATCAAGGGGTTGCAATCTCACCGGTCGTGCGAAAGGCGGGAAGGGGCATAGCCTTGCCGGAGGCGGTTCTCCGGTTGATCGCCGCCACTTTTTGCACGAAAGGTACGATCACCCCGATAACCATACAGAAAAGGAGGATCATGAGTGGGACAGCCATCGGGATCGACCAAGATACGTCCCTCTTCTACGAGGGCTCGCTGAGCCTGTACGGGCATGCCATCTGGCCATCGCCGCCCTTCGTCTCTCTTGCGGCTCATGTGGGTGCGCTTTCTGACTGGCCCCGTAATCGGAGCTTTGCGCGTCTCGAGGATGCACCGATGCTTTTCCGGGAAGACTCCTTTGATCCCGTTGCGCGTGTTCGTCGTGGACGGCTATATGTACGTCGTACTGCGGAGAACCCAGCGCCTTGGCACGTGCAGCGACACCCCGCCTATGCTGCGTCAGGGCAAAGTAATCTGTCACGCCAGAATGTTTGGCTCGTCGGCGGAATCTGTGGGTGAAAGCGGATGTGCGGCTAGCCGAGTGAAGCCCGATTCAGGTACTGATAGAGCTTGCGACAGGCTGCAACCAGCCTGCGCGGGGTTACGACTCACTCACGGAGCGCCGCTTCGAGTTTATTCCCGTCTGGGGTTTTGCAGTATTCCTGCTCTATACCATGCGGCGCGTCGACTGTCGTGACTGTGGCGTGAAGGTCGAAGCCCTGCCGTGGGCCAATGGCAAGCACACGCTCACCCGCGCTTACATGATCTTCCTGGCGCAGTGGGCACGCAAGCTGTCGTGGAAGGAGACGGCACAAAGCTTCCGCACCAGTTGGGAGAAAGTCTTCAACGCAGTGGAGTGGGTGGTGGACTGGGGCCTGGCCCATCGCGAACTCGGTACGATCCGTGCCTTTGGTGTCGACGAGATCCAGTATGGTCGTGGACACAAGTACCTCACACTGGTCTACCAGATCGAGGCTGGCTGCACGCGTCTACTATGGGTGGGGCAGGAGCGCACGAAAGAAAGCTTCGCGAAGTTCTTTGCCATGATCGGAGAACAGGTATGCGAGAAGGTTGAGTTCGTCTGCTCGGATATGTGGAAGCCCTACCTTGAGATGATAGCGCTGCATTGCCCCAATGCGCTGAACATCCTGGACCGCTTCCACATCGTTGCGAAGATGAATAAGGCTATCGATGAGGTTCGCGCTGAAGAGTCCCGCCGCATGGTCCGCGACGGATACGAGCCGGTGCTCAAGAAGTCCCGCTGGTGCCTGCTCAAACGTCCGGAAAACCTGACCGACAAACAGCGACTGCGCATGCGTGACTTGTTGCAGTACAACCTGCGCACCGTACGCGCCTGGCTGCTCAAAGAGGAATTCCAGCAGCTCTGGGATTACATCTCACCGGACTGGGCCGGAAAATTCCTCGACCAGTGGTGTACGCAGGTGATGCGCTCGCGCATCGAGCCGATGAAGAAGTTCGCCCGCACCGTGCGTGCCCACCGTGAGCTGATCCTCAACTACTTCCGTGCCCGCAAGCAGTTCTCCAGCGGCGTCGTCGAGGGCCTGAACAACAAGGCCAAAGTCACCATGAGAAAATCGTACGGATTCCGAACCTTCAGGGCGACGGAAATCGCGCTATATCATGCACTTGGCAATCTTCCTGAGCCTTCGTCAACCCACACTTTTTCCTGACGAACCGAATGTTTATGTGAGTGCCGACGAGCGAGGCTTCCTCCAAATGCGGCTAATGACATTTCAATCGTGGCCGATGCCCCCAGAGCTGCTGAGCAAGCATCACGATACCGTGCTTATTTTGGGTTCCGCCGACCGCGCTACACAGCGCACCCCGTGCTTGATTTCGAGCGACTGGCAACTGGGGAAGAGCTAATCACCATCAGAACAAGGCCGAGCTTAAGCGGGCTGCCAGAACTCGTTGAATCTCTGCTTCCGGAACGATACGCCAGACACATCCTCGAGCAGTATGAGAAAGCTGCGAACTCGGCATTTCGAGATGATGCCGAGAGCGTTATCGACCGATGTCGTGAGGCTGCCACTGCCGCGCTAAACGCGGAGAGATTAAGTGCCGGGAACAGTGAGAAAGTCGAGGATCTCGCGGCCCTCGGCAAGTTCTTCGTGGCTCACGGCAAGGAAGTCCTCGGCAATACTGCGCAGATCATTGCCCGGCTACATGCGAGAGGAAAGTCGGCCGAGCAGATAAAAAGGGGAAACTTGCCACCGTCTGAGGCGGATGCAGGATCCGCTATCACGCTGCTCGGCCTCATCTACAGAGAACTGCGCTGGACTCGCTAGTGCAATGTTCCATTCTGTTTGGAACTTAAGCGGCGGTTGGCACGAATGACCTTCTGTAGGATGTCGCGAGCGCTCTTGGTCCAGATGAACGGCTTGGGGTTGGTGTTGTGGTGAGCGATGTACTCGTTGATGGCGTCGACCAGTTCCGGCACGCTGGTGAATACGCCGCGGCGAAGTCGCTCGGTTGTGATGTCACGAAAGAACCGCTCGACCATGTTCAGCCATGATGCGGAGGTGGGCGTGAAGTGCATGTTGAATCGCGGATGCTTGGCCAGCCAGTCCTGCACCGCAGGATGCTTGTGGGTGGCGTAGTTGTCTGCGATCAGATGCAGCGTTTTGTCCTTGGGCGTCTCGCGGTCGATCTTGCGCAGGAACTTCAGCCACTCGGTATGGCGGTGGCGCTGCTGGCACTGGGCGATGACCTGGCCATCGAGCACGTTGAGCGCGGCAAACAGCGTGGTCGTGCCGTTGCGCTTGTAGTCGTGCGTCATGGTGGCCGCACGCCCCTTCTTCAACGGCAAGCCGGGCTGCGTGCGATCCAGCGCCTGCACCTGGCTCTTCTCATCGCAGCACAGCACCAGCGCGTGCTCGGGTGGCGACATGTAGAGGCCGACGATGTCTTCGAGCTTCTCGACGAACTTCGGATCGCGCGACACCTTGAAGCCGCGCACGATGTGCGGCTTCAACCCGTGGGCGTGCCAATGGCGCATGACGGTGCTGGCGCTCACGCCCAATTCGGCGGCCATCTTGCGCGTGCTCCAGTGCGTGGCCGCAACGGGCTTGGTTTGAGTGGTCAGCTCCACCAGCCGCGCCGTGTCCACCTTCACCGGCGGCGCACCGCGCGGCAAGTCGCGTTCGATACCGGCCAGCCCCGATTGCGCATACCGCTCACGCCAACGCGAGACCTGCACGCGTCCGACTCCCAACTGCTCGGCGATGTCCTTGTTCTGCATTCCGTTGGCGGCCAGCAGCACAATGCGCGCGCGCTGCGCCAGCCTCACGCTCGTGAGCTTCGACCGAACCAGCCTCGTCAAATTGGTTCGCTCCTCGTCGGTCAACATGATCTCGGGGGCAACTCGCACTCACTCTCTCCACGCTGTGTCGCAGTGTGGGCATTGGAGACGCCGAATTCATATACGTTCCATCAAGAACAGAACGCTACACTAGGCCCCCTGACGCTTTGGAGCAAGGCGATCTTGGGAGAGCATTTCAACGCATCTTGGTCGGCCGGCGCGATGATTGCGCGCGGTGACGTGGTGGTCTATGCCACTACCGGCCTGCCTATATCGCGGGTATGCTTAACGTGATAGTGTGCCTGAAGTTCCTGCACAAGAGATTGCCTTTCCGTCAGCAGATCGACGTCCAGTGGGACGTTGAGGTTCGCCACCTGAAGTTGCTTCAGTTTTTCCCAAGCTTTGTAGTCGTGGAACGGATTAAGGCCGATCAAATTACCGAGGTCGTTCTCAGCTTGCCCGAGCGATGCCGAAATGGTTACAAAGTCATCGACGGCACGCTTCATGTCCCAGGCGTTTACGAAGAGGAGCAGGGCAGAGAAGGCTAGTAGGTGCGCAGGGACTGCCGTGCCAGGCTTTCTGGTTAATTGGCTAATGGGCACGTGGTTGTGATGGATGAACTCCGCTAACGAGATGCTGAGGTCGAATTCATGCTTTAGAGCCGTCGGGTCGAAGGCGAACTGCCCTTGATATCGTTTAGCCAGCGATTCGACTCGCTCCGCAATCGAAAATGACCATAGCCAATTCTTTCGAATGGCCTCGTACGCATCGCGGTGGCGCTGAATGAGAATGCGTGTCGCCTCTGCTTTCCAGTCGAACCCGGGCAGGGAAGCAATTTCTGTGGTTAGCGCCACGCTTTCCGGAAGCTGCCCAAATGTGCCGTGCTCCAATCTCGTAAGGTTATTGACCCATTTTGGCAAGCGGGGATCAAGTGAAACCAGAAAAGTCGATTCAAGCTTCTTATTGAAGAACCATTCGCGCATGTCGCGAATGGTTTTTTGATCGAACACGGCCTTGTGGATTCCGGCACATACGAGATCTCGGATGGCTCTTGTGAGGACCGAGTTGGCTGCCCCGAACTGAACTGCGGTTTCTGGGTGACGTTGCTTGCGTCGTCTGCAGCAAAGTCGCATTGTTGGCGGTGGCCAGGCGACACAAACCTGAAGCAGGCCTGACGGACTTTCCTGCTGGTGGTACGGGAGGTAGCTTCTTTGACAATCTCCGCGCCCGTGACAAAGCAGCTCGGGCACTCGATGTCGACGCGGATATGCTCTCTCCAGGAGTCAGGGATTTGCTCTGTGGATGTTGGGATCTTTACCCCATGTTTGGCCGACAGCGCCAGGAGAACCTGCTCAACATCAAGCTCCTTGCCTTCGGAGACGGAGTATGCGGTCAATGGCATGTCGAGACCTTCTTAAGGGTGGGCTACCGCCAAGCGGGACCATGCCGGCCATGGCGTCTTCAGAGTCCGCCATGGTATGCGTTTTTGCCGGCGGTGCCCAACAGCGATCGGCGGGGCCCCTTCAGATTGGCGGGCAACCATGGGCTGTAGCACGGCCGGCTCTGCCGCGAGGTCGCCCGAAGCACTTTGCTGTAAAATTATGCAACCTGATGCAAACGGCAGCATAAACCCATGAATCGTACCGTGGACAATGACATCAAACGCGTGACAGTCACTTTACCCAAGAACCAGCTTGATGCCCTGCAGGCCATTGCGCTGCGTGAGGACGTCAGCGTTGCGTGGCTGATTCGCAAGGCAGTCGGAAAACTGCTGCAGCAAGGTGTGCATGTACCTGGATCTGGGAATCCTCCCCTTGAGGAACGTCCATGAACGTCGGATCGTTGCAGGCCAACTACACAGTGGCGCGGTTTTGGCGCTGTGCCCTTCAGGTCAATCCCTCTGGGTACCAGTCCAAATACCGAGGTTCCGAGCATGGTCTCACCGAGCGTGAGTACAACGAGAAGATTCTGGAACAGTGCAAAGCGCTGGACGTTAAGGTTATTGGAATAGCCGATCACGGAAGCGTTGACGCGGTGGACGGCTTGCGCCAACTCCTTGAGGCAGATGGCATTGTTGTTTTCCCAGGGTTCGAAATCGCTTCCAGCGAGAAGATTCACATGGTGTGCCTCTTCCCAGAGGGTACAAGCAGCGGTCAACTAAACCGTTTCCTGGGCAAACTGGATCTCACCGATGTAAAGGACACAATTTGGCCGTCGCGCAAGGGCTGTCTCGAGCTGGCACAAGCGATTTTTGAGATGGGGGGTTTCTGGTATGCAGCGCACATGACCGGAAACAACGGCCTTCTGCGCCTGAACCAGGATGGAGGAGGGCTCGTCCATATTTGGCAAGATGAAGCGCTCGTTAAAGCAGGGCAGATCCCCGGTCCGGTTAAAGACTTGCCGAGCAACTATAGAGATATCGTTCTCAATAAGAATGCCGACTATCGACGTGCGCATCCAATCACCCCGCTAAATGCGAAAGATGTGGCAAAGCCAGAAGACTTGGCCGATTCTGGCGCAACTTGCTGGATCAAGATGACCCGTCCAGGTTTTGAGGGATTTCTTACCGCATTTAAGGATCCCGAGTCACGCATACGGTTGGGGGAGCTGCCAGAATTTCACTATTCGAGAATCGAGAAGCTGAGTTTTTATAGCGGATATCTTGATGGTATTGTCATCGACTTCTCTGCTCATCTCAATGCGGTGATCGGGGGCGAGGTACCGGAAAGTCCACGCTCATCGAGTGTCTGCGCTATGCACTCGACGTCCCCCTCGAGCGGCATCCGCTCGGCGGCAGCACGATGACATCGTCAAAGCGAACCTGGGTGCCGGTAGTCGAATCGAGCTGGTGGTTGTCTCAGCGGCGCAGAACGGTCGTCGCTATACCATCACGCGGCGCTACGGCGAGCCGCCAGTGGTCAAGGATGACGCGGGTCGGGTTTCACAGCTGGTGCCGGGTGATCTACTGCCACGCATCGAGATTTACGGTCAGAACGAAATCTTCGAACTCGCGCGAGACGCGATGAGTCAGACGAAGCTCCTGAACCGCTTTTTGCCCGGTGGTACTGCCCGAGCCAATGAACTTGCGTTGATAGGTAAGCGACTGGCTGACAATCGACACAAATTGCTGGCTGCCGTCCAGCAAAAAGACGATGTTCAGGCGCAAGTTGCTCGGTTGCCGAAGCTAACGGAGCAGGTGCTCCAGTTCCAATCATTGGGGTTGGAGTCTAAGTTGGCTCTCGTGCCGAAGCTCGAGCGTGAGAGACAGCTGTCGAAGCGGGTGCAGGAGGAGTTCGAGCGTGCTTATGGTGGAATTGAGTCGCTGCGGGACAGTTTGCCGGATACAGCGTTTCTCAGCGATAAAGCTCTGGAGGGCTTGCCTCATGCTGATGTCTTTGTCCGGATCCGGGAGGTGCTTGACAAGGTTACCGGGGAACTCCATCGCTCACTAGAGAATCTCCTGGCATTGCACGGTACCGCCCTGATTGCCACAGATGCCGAGCAAATCCTGCTGAAGTCAAAGATCGACGCTGAGGCTGCCGGACTGGAAAAGACGTTCTCCGATCTCCCCGCATTCGCCGGAAAATCCGGCCGCGATGTTGGTCGAGCCTATCAAGACCTTCTACGCGAAATCGAGTCGATCCGACCCAGCGAAGTCCGCATCGCGACTGTCGATAAGTTGCTACAAGAGTTGGAGGGGCAGCGGCGCAATCTGCTCGATGAGTTTGCTAGCGTCCGAGATCAACGCAGTGAGGAACTCCGAACGGCTGTCAAGAAGCTGAACCGCAAATTGCAAGGCAAGCTGAGACTCAATCTGAAGATCGGTGGCCAGCGCCGGGCGCTGAAGGAGTTTCTTTTTGAGATGCCGGGTCTCGGGGAGAAGAAGCTCGCATGGATTGATCAGTCCGGGACGATCTGACCATCGCTGCACTTGTCAAGGCGATCAAAGGTGGCGAGAGTGAGATCAAGTCGCTGACTTGGGATTGGGGCATGCAGCCCTCGGTTGTCGAAGCTCTGGCCAGGATGGAGCGAGGCCGTTTGCTCGAATTGGAGGAAATCGACCTTCAGGACCGGATTCTGATCGAGTTGAATGTGGCGCATCATGCCGAAGTGTTTAAGCCACTGGAACACCTCTCCACAGGACAGCAATGCACGGCAATCCTTCATCTGCTGTTGTTGGACAACGATGACCCGTTGGTGATGGATCAACCAGAGGACAATCTCGACAATGCCTTTATTGCCGAGCGTATCGTGACCCAGCTAAGAGGCGCGAAGACAGAGCGCCAATTCCTCTTCGCTACCCACAACGCGAACATTCCCGTTTTTGGTGACGCAGAGTGGATTGGCATTTTTTCTGCGACGGATAGTCATGCCGAGATGCCTGTCGATGCGCAGGGCTCCATCGATGTCCCAGAGATCCGCGAGAAAGTCGCGGAGATCCTCGAAGGAGGGCGGGAAGCCTTCTCCCAACGCAGAGTGAAGTACGGATTTTAAGAGAACGCAATGCTCAAGACGGATCTGCTGGAAATCATTGCGAACGGTGAGAACTCGGGTGTGGAGTTCAAGCGAGACGACTTGCGGCCAGAAAGCCTGGCGCGGGAAGTCGTTGCAATGGCAAATTTACGCGGCGGTATGGTGTTGCTGGGTGTCGAGGACGATGGATCGATCTCGGGAATCCAGCGTCAAGACCTGGAAACTTGGGTAATGAACTCCATCTTTGCTCACGTGTATCCTATGCTCCTGCCATTCTACGAGGTTGTCACACTCGATGACGGCAATCAGGTGGCTGTCGTCTCATTCACGATGGGGACGAGCAAGCCTTATGTCTTGCGTCACAATCAACGAGAGGACATATACATCCGGGTAGGCAGTACGTCTCGACTTGCTGACCGTGAAGCGCAAGCGCGACTGTTTGCCACAGGAGGATTGCTGCACAGTGAGACATTACCTGTCTCCGGAGCATCTCTGGATGCCCTCGATCGCGAGCGCCTCAAGGACTATCTGCTGACATATGCGGGCGATCAGGAACTACCTCTTAATGAGGAAGCATTGATTGAGCGCATGCTGGGCCTTGGCTTCATGACAAAGGTGGAAGGGCGCGAGCCAGTGTCTAGCATCGCGGGCATCGTCCTGTTCGGGCGTACGCCACGCAGGTTCTTGCGCCAAGCTGGGATTCGATGGATGGTCTTTGATGGCGAAGACAAGACATACCAGGCGCTTGATGACACCGAATTGGATGGGCCGCTAGTGGCCAGTTTCATTCGTCAGAAAAATGGCTCGAGGGAGCTTCTTGAGCGGGGGCTAATCGAAGAACTATTTGACAGGATGCAAGGGCAGCCCCTTGTCAGCTCAGAAGGTGAAGACCTCGGCGATGGCTTGCGTCGAGAAAGGACCTGGCATTATCCGCCCGATGCCTTGCGCGAAGCCCTCGTGAATGCTCTTGCGCACCGTGACTGGACGCGCCCTTTGGAAGTCGAGGTCGTCGCATACTCGAATCGTCTGGAGGTGATAAGTCCTGGGGCTTTGCAGAACTCCATGACAGTGGAAAAAATGCTGGCAGGGCAACGCTCACCGCGAAATCCTCTGATTGTCAATGTGCTCAGAGATTACGGCTACGTTGATGCGCGGGGGATGGGCGTTCGGAACAAAATTGTTCCCCTGGTCAGGGCCGCGGCAGGTGTGGCGCCGCAGTTTGACGCAACCGAAGATCACGTCGTTGTCTCTTTACCTCGTTCGTAAGGGTAGCGGTCGCCTATGACAGCCCTCTGACGCTATCTGCGGCTAGCAGCTACGCGAGGTTGTAAGCGACCATTCTAAAGACTGCTCAGCGCGCCTGATGACCACTGCCACGCTCGGTGCGGCCCCGCAGATTTCATAACCGGCCTTCCTATCGCCCGTTGCGATGCCCGTCGTCTACCAACTGACTCCAGAATGCGGAGATCAGGGATTGGCGTCAGCGTGCGCGCCGTAAACAGGATGAACCACTGCGCGCCGGATTCGCGTAGGTTCGTCTGTGGTCTGTGTTTTGGTCGGTCATGCCCCATAGTATGGCATGGTCCGTGTGCAGGTCATTCCGAAGGCGTCATGGATTTCTACGACGATCTTTGGATGACGTTTGTCATGAGCCGTCGATTCCTACATCGGCGGGGATGACAACACGCACGGTTTCAGCCAAGCTCTTTCGGTTTGCGAGAAGGCCCGTGCTGCAGCGGGATATCCTGTCCGACAGGAAAGGCAGTTTGCCGGCCGACTTCCGTGTCGATCAAAATGCCGACACCATGCCATTTTGACGGGGATAGAGGATGTTTACGGTTGTTCAGTCCGAGACGCAAGTTCCTCTACGCGCGCGCGGACAAGCTTTCTTGGTCGAAGATAATTGGGACGATTGGTTCAGCTTTCGTACGAAATTCTACCTCGTTGTTTTTGACATGGAGGGAGCCAGGCACGCCCCGGGCTCTGTCAAGATCGGGCAAGCAGGTTTGCGCGCAGCTGCAGGCGCGCCAAACCTGCCGCCTGGCACACGAAAGCCTGATCTTCCTGCGCAATTTCAGGCGCTCGCGCCTGAGCATTTTTTCTCCCTCGGGCAGGACGAAGATTACTACGCCAATCTAGTGCAATGTTCCATTCTGTTTGGAACTTAAGCGGCGGTTGGCACGAATGACCTTCTGTAGGATGTCGCGAGCGCTCTTGGTCCAGATGAACGGCTTGGGGTTGGTGTTGTGGTGAGCGATGTACTCGTTGATGGCGTCGACCAGTTCCGGCACACTGGTGAATACGCCGCGGCGAAGTCGCTCGGTTGTGATGTCACGAAAGAACCGCTCGACCATGTTCAGCCATGATGCGGAGGTGGGCGTGAAGTGCATGTTGAATCGCGGATGCTTGACCAGCCAGTCCTGCACCGCAGGATGCTTGTGGGTGGCGTAGTTGTCTGCGATCAGATGCAGCGTTTTGTCCTTGGGCGTCTCGCGGTCGATCTTGCGCAGGAACTTCAGCCACTCGGTATGGCGGTGGCGCTGCTGGCACTGGGCGATGACCTGGCCATCGAGCACGTTGAGCGCGGCAAACAGCGTGGTCGTGCCGTTGCGCTTGTAGTCGTGCGTCATGGTGGCCGCACGCCCCTTCTTCAACGGCAAGCCGGGCTGCGTGCGATCCAGCGCCTGCACCTGGCTCTTCTCATCGCAGCACAGCACCAGCGCGTGCTCGGGTGGCGACATGTAGAGGCCGACGATGTCTTCGAGCTTCTCGACGAACTTCGGATCGCGCGACACCTTGAAGCCGCGCACGATGTGCGGCTTCAACCCGTGGGCGTGCCAATGGCGCATGACGGTGCTGGCGCTCACGCCCAATTCGGCGGCCATCTTGCGCGTGCTCCAGTGCGTGGCCGCAACGGGCTTGGTTTGAGTGGTCAGCTCCACCAGCCGCGCCGTGTCCACCTTCACCGGCGGCGCACCGCGCGGCAAGTCGCGTTCGATACCGGCCAGCCCCGATTGCGCATACCGCTCACGCCAACGCGAGACCTGCACGCGTCCGACTCCCAACTGCTCGGCGATGTCCTTGTTCTGCATTCCGTTGGCGGCCAGCAGCACAATGCGCGCGCGCTGCGCCAGCCTCACGCTCGTGAGCTTCGACCGAACCAGCCTCGTCAAATTGGTTCGCTCCTCGTCGGTCAACATGATCTCGGGGGCAACTCGCACTCACTCTCTCCACGCTGTGTCGCAGTGTGGGCATTGGAGACGCCGAATTCATATAAGTTCAATCAAGAACAGAACGCTACACTAGGGTCAGTACCTGATAACTATGGTCAGGTTGTCCTGCGAGGACTATGCGACTGTGCCTATGACTTGGAAGTGTTGGCCAGGCACCAGCACGAAATGGTGATGATCCAGTCGCTATTGCGGTCCGTCCATGAAGCGAACGTTCGCAATCGACTACACCGCTTGGCGCACGGCGATGCCGTTCTGACACGATTCGAGTTCGATTTCACACTGCCGGTGACGCCGGCGAACGACGGTCCGCCAGCACCGCCGACGACGATGAGTTTCCTTGTCGAACCACATTCGGAGCCTCCGACAAATCTGCACGTGCTCGTCGGTAGGAATGGTGCCGGGAAAACCCGATGCATTCAGAGCCTGATCAACACTCTTCTCGAACGGCCGACTGAGAAGGCGCCTCTTGGAACGCTCCGCCGTCTAGGTCAAAACCAACAAGAGTGGACTTTCGCTGGACTTGTATCCGTCTCGTTCAGTGCCTTCGATGATTTCCTGGCACCATCGGCGCAGGAATTAAGAATCGAAGCTGCGTTCGTTGGCCTGCGCCATCAGCGTCAGATTAACGGCCAAGTGATTGACGGGATTAAAGGGCCGGCTGCTCTCGCTAAAGACTTTGTTAAGAGCCTGGAGCGCTGTCGGACGGAGCCACGGCGAACTCGATGGCTTCGAGCCGTCGGGACTTTGGCGACCGACCCGCTATTTGCGGAAGCTGGTGTCCAACGGCTTGTCGAGCTTACCGGTGAGAACTGGACCGATACTGCGGAGCATTTTTTTGGCCGCCTGAGTTCGGGTCATGCCATAGTTCTCCTTACGACCACGCGTCTTGTGGAATTGGTTGATGAACGCACGCTAGTCGTCCTTGACGAACCGGAAGGACACCTGCATCCGCCGCTGCTTTCGGCATTTGTGCGCGCCATAGCCGATCTGCTCGTAGCCCGCAACGGGGTTGCACTGATCGCCACACATTCGCCCGTTGTATTGCAAGAGGTGCCGAAACGATGCGTATGGATGCTGCGTCGGACGTTGATGCGATCGACCGTCGAGCGCCCGTCAATGGAGACGTTCGGCGAAAGCGCAGGTGTCCTGACTCGCGAGGTGTTTGGACTGGAAGTGACAAACGCGGGCTTCCATCAACTGGTCAGTACAGTCGCTAGCGTACCTGGACAGACCTATGACGGAGTAGAGCAGCATTTTTCCGGGCAGTTGGGGTCTGAGGCTATGGCGCTAGCCCGCAGCTTGGTGACGAAGCGTGCGGAGTGAGTTGCAGCAATGAAGCGACTCAATCCTCCGACGTTCACCGCCGCTAAAGCGGTGGAAGCTTGTGCATCCGGCATTAGTATTGTCGAGCGCGCTCAGGCGCTGCGCGATGCGGTTCCCGTCATCGTGGCGTCCGAGGCTCAGTATCAGGAGTTAGGGCCGCTTGGGCAGTTGTTCTCAATGGAGCAATCCGAGCAGGTGACCGAGGCGATCAATGCAGAATTGATGGGCGTGATCTACAAATCCCACTTCGCTCGCGGCGGCTCGCCGTCTCGGCCGCTCTACGAGCAGATTCGCATGGCTCCCGAGCACGGCCTTTGCCCCTTGTGCGGCCAGCGGGTGGTGGCTACGGTCGATCACTACCTGCCACAGTCGCGCTATCCCAAACTAAACCTAACGCCTGTCAATCTCGTCCCGGCCTGCTCCGACTGCAACAAGCGAAAGCTGGCCAGTGCTCCGGCGCAGGCGGAGGAGCAAACACTCCACCCGTACTTCGACAACCTCGGTGACGAGCGCTGGTTGGTCGCAGCCATCGAGGCCTCGACGCCGCCCACTGTGTCATTTTTCGTCCAGGCATCGAGTGAGTGGGATGCCGTGCTTACGGCGCGTGTACGCAGACACTTCGAGGTAATGGGCCTTGCCCCGCTTTATGCGGCCCAGGCCGCCAGCGAGATGGCTGATATTTCCTACGCGCTTGAGGAGGTCGGGCAGGCGGCAGGACCAACCGGCATACGCGCCCATCTAGATGCCCAGTTTCGGTCTCGACATGCGCGTGATCGGAACTCATGGAAGACGGCTCTGTACGAGGGACTGCGCGATTCGGCCTGGTTCTGTGGGGAGGGCTATCACCTGATCCGGCATCGCGTGGTGTAGTCGCCGATGCGCAGTTGTTTCTGTGACAGTGCACGAGGACATTCGCCTCGCACTTTTCAAGCGGGCGCCGGGGAGGCGACGCGAGAGCAATGTCAAAATGGAACTCGATTTTTCGACGGCGGGGGAATGCATGGATGATCTGTTTGCGCACGAGGTAGAACTCGTCGTCCCGAACCTGGTCGATCTGCTCGACCGATCTGACGGCAATGTGATCAAACGGCTGCGCTCGGCGCGGCAGCGTTTGACGGTCAAGTTGTCCCCGCTACAGCGAAGCGCAGGGTTTAGCGGATTCAGCCCGGACTTTGGTTCATTCGCGGTCGTGGATCGTAAGACCAATTCGTCGTACGGGAACGCCAGTGTCCTCAAAGTTGACGATGCCTCGAACGTCGAGGCAGTCATGCGAGGGGAAGCTAAATGGCTGCTACCACGGGCGCGTCAGGCGAAGGGCATGGAGACCGCGCAGATCGCTGATATCGAACGCACTTTGGCATCTTGGGAGGATGCCCTAGATCTGCGCGCCGAACGTTACGATGGGGAGGAGCGCCTCATTCGCGCAGGCATGCGCTTGCCGCAGGTTGGTGCAGTCAGGGCCGTGCTTGCGCATTGGAGCGTGAGCCGGGCCGCCGTGACGGTCGTCCTGCCTACAGGGACCGGCAAGACGGAGACCATGCTTGCGCTGCTGGTTATGGCATTAATACGGAGACTACTGGTTATTGTCCCGTCGGATGCGCTTCGGACGCAGGTGACAGAAAAGTTCTTGACCCTGGGCATGCTTAGGCAGACTCAATGCCTTGCCCACAGTGCGCTATTGCCAACCGTTGCCATGCTCAAACGCGCGCCGAAGACGACAGAGGAGTTCGCTCGCTTTCTCGACTCTGCACAAATCGTAGTCACAACAATGGATCTGGTCGCCGAGCTGTCTTCGGACATGCAGGAGCGTGCGGCGGAATGGGCGACACACCTTTTTGTCGATGAAGCGCATCACATTGCTGCTGCCACCTGGCGCGCGTTTAAGCAACAGTTCAGCAAGAAGACTGTTCTGCAGTTCACCGCGACGCCCTACCGCAACGACGGTAGGCGCGTGGACGGACGACATATCTATTCCTATCCCCTAAGGCAAGCCCAGCGTGATGGGCTCTTCAAGTCGATCAACTATATTCCCGTGATGGGCCTGGATCGAGATGATGCCGACGATCAGATCATCACGCATGTGGGGCAGGTATTACGGCGCGACCGTGCCAAGGGTTGGGCTCATTTAGTGATGGCGCGAGTGGGAACGATTGAAGCAGCAAAAGCCTTGCATCAAAAGTATCAGGTCAGGCTGAGCGAGTTTTCCCCGCAGATGATACATAGCAATATGGGCGTGATAGCTCGCCGGGAAGCTTTGCGTAAGCTCCGTGCGGGCGAGGCTGCAATCATTGTATGCGTCAACATGCTCGGAGAGGGTTTCGATCTGCCGGAGTTGAAGATCGCCGCGCTGCATGACAAGCACAAGAGCGAGGCCATCACGCTTCAGTTCGTTGGACGGTTTACTCGAACCCGCGCAGATTTGGGCGCCGCGACCGTGATTGCTAACGTGGCCATGGACGATGTCAATGAGCGCTTGAAAGCCCTGTATGCGGAGGATGCCGACTGGAATCATCTCCTAAATGTAGTTGGCTACCAGAAGACCTTCGACGCCAAGCGCCGCGAAGACATCGTGACGGGTCTGCTGACACCTCCCGAAAACTTCCATGTCGAAAACCTCCAGCCGCGAATGAGTACCATCGTCTATCGCACAGACTGCGAAGAATGGTGCGTTGAGGATATCGACGATGCTATTGGCAGTAATGCCACGATTGCCGATGGCGAGCGTAAATCCCGCAGAACGTCTTCTGATCTTCGTGACTCGCGACGAGGAAGCCTTGCCCTGGACGAACGTGAAGTTTCCAAGGAACGTCCAGTACAACCTCGTCATGGCCTACTGGAATGAGGAGCAGCAACTTCTGTTCATTAATACGTCGCGCAAGAAGGACCTGCACATGCCACTGGCCAGCAAGCTGACCGGCGGCACGGCGTCCCGACTTGGAGGGGATTCGGTATTTCGAGCGCTGGACGGTTTTGAGAGATTGATGCTGTCGAACCTTGGACTAAGCGAGGCTCAGCGAAAGCCCGTGCGCTACTCCATGTTCATGGGCGTCGATATCGCCGATCAACTCAATGCCTATGCCGGTAACCGCACAAAGACGCTCAACAATCTGTTCGGACAGGGTTTTGTGGATCTAGAGGACGTCGACGAGGACGGCGAAACGCGGGATTCCACTCGAACGCGTGCCACGCTGGGCTGTTCCATCAAGGGAAAAATTTGGTCGCAGAACACGACCAATAATCCGGCCGAATGGATGCGGTGGTGCGACCGGCTTGGGAAAAAGCTTTTGGATGAACGCATCACGACCGAACGAATCCTCAGGAATCTTGTTAAGGCGGTGGCGCAGGAAAGGTTGCCAGAGGGCAGGATTCCATTGGCGATGGACTGGCCGGAGGACGTGCTGTTCGAGCGCGAGGATCGCATCGCGCTGGTGGCTGGCGATACCGCCGAGCCGTTTCAAGATTGCGAGATTTCCTTGGAGGACTTCACTTGTGCCGGCGGCATCCATTTCCGGATCGGCAGTGATCGCATAGCTACCACGTATCGCTTCACAATCGAGGGCGGTGCGCCTAGGTTCTTTCAGTCCACAGGACCTACGCTGGCGATCCGGCGCGGCAAGAAGGAACAGGCCTTGCTGGAAGGGTTCCTCGAGAGCCCACCGCACGTCTACATGGCTGATGGTGACATGCTAGTCGGCTCGGCCTTGTTCATCGTGCCACCGCGCGACGAAGTACCGGTTTTCGATCTAAAGCGCATAGCCACCGATGGCTGGGAAGGTGTGAACATCCGATCGGAATCACAGGGCTTGGAAAAAAAGCCCGATTCAATCCAGCGCCGGGTAATTGAACGCCTGCTCGAAGATCCGTGGGATATCGTCTTTGACGATGACGGCGCAGGGGAAATTGCGGACGTGGTCGCAATTAAGCTGGAAGGAAACCGCTTGCGCATTCATCTCTATCATTGCAAGTATTCCTCCAAGGCGAAACCCGCAGCACGCATTGAGGATCTCTATGAGATTTGCGGACAGGCGCAGAAATCGGTTCGCTGGGCGGAACAACTGGGCGATTTTCTCAAACGCCTACAGCGGCGGGAAGCCGGTCGGCTAAAGGCGAATAAGGCCTCCCGGTTTGAGCGGGGGGGATTGCCGTTGCTCGTGACCTGGATCAACCGATGGCAGCAGTTGCGTCCTGACTATGCCATGACGCTAGTGCAACCCGGCTACTCAAAAAATGACGCTGAACCGGCGCACTTGGAAGTTCTTGCCGCGACACAATCATATCTCACGGATACCTACCGAATACCAATGTACGCGTGGTTCAACGAGTAGGGCATTGAGCAGCATAAACGCGTGATCCATGGGGCGGCAACAATGCAAGCCACTTCAGCGAAAGACAAGGGCGTGAACCGAATCTGGCGATTTGAAAGCCTGAAGCTGTTCCTTCTGAAAGTACTTTAATGGATGTTAATTTACTAGATGCATTATGATAAATTCGCAATCAAAAATTATTTGGCCGCCGACACGTAACGCTGCCGATCCGTATATCGATCTCGAAGAACTCGATAGTCCCACTGTCAATTCATGGGTTTTCGCTCAGACAGCCCGTACTATGGAAATGTACGGACGCACGTCAGCCGCCGACGTGCTAACTAAGGAACGTGCTCGAAATAACTTCCCGCTATGCGGCGTTCCGTGAGCGGATGCTGTAGTTCCACGCAGGCAAGGTTGAGTCGTACTCGATGTTCAGTGAAGCACGGACGCAACGAGTGACTGTCCGTCCGGCTTCATAGACTCCGTCAAGAATGTCAGCAGTAACTTTCAGTCCGGTTTTTGTGCAGGCTTTTTCGATCAGTTCACGAACCAGACTAACGCTGCTGAAGACTACGCCAGCACAGGCTCGCGTAATGTGTGGAAACACGCGGTGCTCGATCGGATTATGTTTCGAGCAGTATGGGGCGTAGTGGGCCACCCGGATTTCCAGTCCGAGCCGGTCTGCCAGATCTTGCAGATCCGCTTTGAAAAGCCACGAATCACTTGGGTTGCTACCTCCGCCATCGCACAGTAGCAGTAACCGTGTGGCTTGGGGATAATCGGCGCGACCCTGTTTTTCCCACCAGTGCGCTACGCTGTCGCAGGCAAACTGCGTCGTGTCACGGCTCACCCCGATGTTCACATGTGCCTTGTTCAGCCCGATGTCGTACAGCCCATGCGGGATGACCTTGCCTTCGCTGTAGCTCGGAAAATCATGGTCGAGGACTTCAAGCTGCTCGCGCGTGTAGAGCTTGCCGTCGCGATAGAAATTGCCCAGCATCTCCTTCTTCTTCGTATCGATGCTGAGGACAGGCTGGTCGTCTTCGAGATATTCCGCCTTGAGTTGCGTAATACGCTGAAATTGTACGTCGCGTTGTGCGTGGGACTTGAACGACTTCTTTTTCTGTGATTGCCGCCGGGAAAAACCGTTGCGCTTTAGCAGCTGCCGGACCGTTCGCACGCTCACCCGTTCGCCTACTTGCTGCGTCATCGCCTGTGCGATTTCGCGTGGCTTCAGATCCGTCCAGATGATGCCGTGTTGTGGATTACCCGCCGTATGCTCTCGCACCACATCTAGAAATACCGCATTCCACTCCGGATGGTCCGTTAACCTGGATTTACGCCCCTTTTTTTCGGATCCGCTCTCCAACCGGATCCAGCTCTTCTTCCAGGTCCTTTAGCCCTTGTCTAATTGTTTTCGGGTCCATTTCAAACAGTTTCGCAATATATTCGAAACCGCCATGGCCCAGCTTGTCCGCCTCCACAGCCGCATACCGCCGTCGGTCCTTCTCCGACAAGCGCGCGTACAGCCGCTTCATCCGCGTTTCAACCTCAGCCCGGTAACCAGCCTGCATCGTTTGTCCTCCAGAGGCATCACATCTTACCCGCGTCGCTTTGCGCACGCCAGGTCCACTTCGGGAAGTTATTTCTCACTCGTTCCTAAGCGGCTCGTCGAGACCATGATGGCCCAAGATCGCATCGTCATATGCTCGCGCTGGGGTAACTGGGCTTACAATACTTGGCTTGACGGAGCGCATCCGCTCGGTTTCGTACGGCGTACGCCCTGGAATGCCTGGATCGAGGGCAACCCACAATGGGAAGTGGTACTGGAGGTCGATGCGCTTGACTTGAACAACCGAAACGGGGACGGCACGCGCTGGGCTCTGGCCGACTTTCATCTTATTTATCCCACTGCTGATCGCGCACTGGTCTTCCTTTCGCCCGGCGGTTCCGATACTTGTATCGTGCGGGAATTCGACGTGGAAGCGCGTGCGTTTGTTGAGAACGGATTCGAACTACCAGATTCCGGTCACCACAGCGTTGCATGGATCGATCGAGATACGGTTTATGTGAGCTGGGATGACAGCGCAGTAAACGCGGCCCCCGCTGTCACTGTTTCCGGTCACCCGCGACAGGTGCGCAGATGGAAGCGCGGAACGCCAGTTGCAGATGCGCCGGTGGTGTTCGAATGCGAGCCTGACGACTTGGGTGCGTCAGCGAATTACGACCCAATCCAAGCACGTCATATTGCAAGGCGCAGCACAACATTCTACGAAAGGGAGCAATTCTGGCTCGACGAAAAGGCTGGTGAATGGCGGTTGTACGATGTGCCGCGTAATACGGCTGCTTTGTTTGAGTGGAACGAATGGCTATTCGTCACGCCGCGCACCAATTGGCACGTCAACGAGACGATTTATCGGGGCGGTTCTTTACTGGCCATTCGACGTGACGCATTTCTCGACGGTGATCGCCACTTCACCGTACTTTTCACGCCAACTGACGAGAACGTACTGTCGGGGGTGGGTTATACGAAGCACTGGCTAATCGTCTCTGACAAGAGCGAAAGCGTTACCCGCGTGACGCTTTGGCATCCGCCAGACTCGGTCGACGACACGTGGCAATCTCGAGCGTATCCGTTGCCGGCCGGATGCGAAGCATCTGTGACCGCCGTCGATAGAGCACGCGATGACACTGTACTGATCTACGTCGATCACTTCCTGACACCACCAGCGCTGTACCATGCCGATCTCTCCAGTGACACACCTTGGCACCAACTCGGGCAGCTTCCCGCACGCTTCGATTCAACCGGATTCGTCGCGTTGCGCCGGCATGCCATGGCGCCCGATGGCGTGCAGATTCCGTATTGGGTGATCGGCCGCGAGGCAGATCTTCAGGGTACCCCTCGACCTTGCCTGCTCTATGGATACGGCGGATTCGAAATCCCGCTCGATACACCCGCCTATATGGACACTTTGGGATTCTCCTGGCTCGAACCGGGCGGTGTGTACGCAATCGCAAGCATCCGGGGGGGAGGTGAGTTCGGGCCTGGCTGGCATCAAGCCGCGCAACGAGAAAAACGTCCGGTCGCATTTGGTGATTTCATTGCCGTCGCTGAGGCATTGATCGGCTCCAGTGTTACCACCCCGGAGCAACTCGCGATCCAAGGGGCGAGCAACGGCGGGTTGTTAACCGCAGCGTGCATGATCCAGCGCCCGGATTTGTTCGGTGCCGTTATCTCGCATGTGCCAGTCCTCGACATGTCACGCTTTCACCTGTTGTTGCAGGGCGCTTTGTGGGTCGACGAGTACGGCAATCCCGACGATGCCGACGATCGCCGGATGCTGATGGCTTACTCGCCCTATCACAACGTAAAGCCCGACGTCTCCTATCCGCCGGTTCTATTCACATCATCGTCCACTGACGATCGCGTGCATCCAGGCCATGCACGCAAGATGGTGGCGAAAATGCAGGCACTCGGACATGGCGAGGTCTGCTACCTAGAACAGCGCGATGGCGGTCATGGCGCTGGCGTCGAACCCGAAACCATAGCCCGCGCCAGTGCAACGACATTTGAGTTCCTGCGGGCGAAGATTGGGGCGTTGTTACGACCGAACGCGTAACCCGGTTTTTCACGAGGGGGGCGTGCCTCCGCTATCACGAAGATAAAGAGGGTCGACCGGGATATGCCTAAGTACTAACCCGCTGACGCGGGAGTGGGAGGTGAGCGAGCGCCCATGGCTGGCGTTCACCGGCAGTGGTGAGTTGACGCAGGATTCCAACGAGGGGACGCAGATACCTCCAGGAGCAGTATGTGGATGCCCAACCGGGCTCCACCACTGCTTCCAGGAGGTTAGTCATGACGCCGCTGCGCCAACGCATGTTGAACGACATGGAGATCCGTAATCTCGCCGAGAACACACAGAAGTCCTATCTGATTCAGGTACGCAGTTTCGCCCGGCACTTCCACCGCTCGCCCGAACTGCTGGGTCCCGACGAGATCCGGACCTGGCTCGTCTACCTCCTCGAAGAGCGCAAGCTGGCACCCGCCAGTCTCGGCGCAACGATCGGTGCACTGCGCTTTCTCTACCGCGTGACGCTCAAGCGCGACTGGAGCGACGAGGATTTTCCCCTGCCGAAGAAGCCGGTGAGACTACCGGTCATCCTGAGCTTCGACGAGGTTAAAGCCTTCTTCGATGCCATTCCCAGCCTGAAGCACCGGGCCACGCTAATGACCGCGTATGCCGCCGGCCTGCGAATTTCAGAAGTTGCACACCTGAAGGTCACCGATATCGACAGCAAGCGCATGGTCATCCGCGTGAACCCATTTCTTTATACAGAACGCCAACTGCTCACTCCCGAAGCGCCTGTAAAATTTGAGCGGCGATCGTGACCTGCTGCAAGCCAGTCCAGATGGTTTTTACCCCCGGTTCGCCATCGCCCTTGCGGCCTAAGAAGCCGCCAAGTTGTGCAATCAAGCGCAGTACCTCATTGAGCCGTGGAGGCCGATCGGGAACGCGCTTTTTCGTCAGCAAGTAAGCGCCGCGGATTTCGTCTGGATCGAAGAACAAAGCAGCATCAAGATCCGGACAGGTCCTTCCCATCCGCATCAAGTGTGCAATGCGCCAAGCCACGATCATGAACAGCGCCAGCGCACGCTCAAGACGATCGACGACAGACAGTTGCAGTGCTTCGACTCGGCACCCATTCTTGAGCACGTTGAAGAAGATTTCGATCTCCCATCGCGCACGATACCAGTCAATCAAAGTAAGTAGCTGCGGCAGCTCTGTTGCCTGCCGGTTGGTCAGCAACCGCCACTCTACCGGCTTCACACCTTTGGGTGCGTCGATCTCCCGGGCCATCAGGCACGTCACGCCGATCGCGCCAGCCTTACCAGCCGGCAAGTCCACGCGCTGCGCACGGATCTCCTGCATTACCGGCCGTGCCTTCTGTCCCGGACGAGCGGCCAAGGTGAACTGGATCTCGCCTACCACCTCCCCAGCGGCTACCGTTTGCCAGAGCTTCTCGCCGCCAGCAAGACTGCGGTCGTGTTTGGCACGAATCAGCCAATCCGCCGGTGTGCTAAGTTCGTGAGCGCATCGCATCAAGGCCAGGATATCGGCCTCCCGGTCCGCCACATACACCAGACGAGTATGTGGCAAGTGCGGTGCAATTTCCGCGATCCGCTCGTAACCTTCTATCCAGCGCAGACTTTCCTTCGGCCCCGCCCTTCGTCCCGCTTCATCTCGCTCGGACCGAGCCCACATCCAGGCATCGAGCACACCCAGCGGCTCGCGATTGGGCGTCACCGCATACGTCGGATGCAAGTAGATCCCCCGCCGCGCCTCATAGTTCAGCTCGCCCAGGCCTTCTATTTCCTGACCGTTGAAATCCAACTCTGTAGAGTCCTGCAGGCACAGCACCACTTCGTGCTCGCCCATGCGCTGCTGCGTGCGCTGCCAGTGGGGCTCCAGAATCCCGCGCCACTCGATCTCCTCATTCTCGAGAAATCGATAAGCGCCCATGGTCTCAGCCCAGCCATTGCACGCGCCAGGAATGCTCGCTGTCGGGTTCGCAGCAAATCGCGTCACCAGCGTCTTCGCACGTTCATTGCGTCTCGCATCCCCCAAGTCCAGTCCCTCCAACTCTTCATGGCCCCAACCCGCTGACTTTGCCTTCATGCGTCCACTGAAAACGCGCTAGTAAACGCCTTTGCGACGCAATTACTCAGCAGTCCGAAATATAGGCGACAGATGGGGCGTCGAAGAATGAGCGCACAAGCCGGCGGTTCTCCTTCACCTCGTGCAGGTGCTGCTCAACGCGGATTTCCAGTTTCTCGCCCGCTCGCAACGGATTGCGCGCCACACCAGTTCGCTTGAGATGACTCCACACGAACTCGTCGGGATTCAGGTCTGGCGCGTAACCCGGCAGCACATGCATCGTGAGCTTTCCCTTGGTCGATTCGATGTACTCGCGCACATTGGCCTTCTTGTGTGCTGGCAGTCCGTCAACGATCAGATGCACTGGGCGGTTGCGGCCCTTCATCATCTTCTTGAGCAATTCGATGAATAGCTCCGCGGTTAAGGCCCCTTTGTAGGTCGCAAACCAGAAGGCGCCTCTGGCGTTCACCGCGGACGCGGCGGAAATCGATTGGCGCTGCCCGGGGCGCTCAATCACCGGTGTCTCGCCTTTCACCGCCCAGGTCTTGCCATGCACCGCGTCGGCTCGAAATCCTGATTCGTCCCAGAAGTAGATGTCCGCACCGCTTTGCTTGGCCGCAGTCGCAATGCCAGGAAATGATTCACGCTGCCAGCGCTCGACGGCCTGCGGATCTCGTTGGTACGCCCGCTGCAATGGCTTTTGCGGGCTCAAGCCCAGTCCCGCCAGCAGCCTGCCCACCGCTGTGACACCCATCTTCACACCAAATTTCTCATCGATGAGCGTGGCCACAATCTGTCGTGTCCATAGCCCGAAGTCCAGACCGTACTGCCGAGGATCCCGCCCGTTGATCCACCGAAAGACCTGCGCCTGTTGCGCTCGCGTGAGCTTGGGAAAGGCTGATTTACTCAGTAGTCAGAAATACATGCGACAAAAATTGAACTTCCATAATCTGTCGAAATCCGACGTTTATGAAACGAGACGGACGAACCTTGGCGCATAACACCCTTGAGGAAATGCGCGTACTGGCCGTGCAACGGATGAGGGAGGGTGAGCATCCTGAGGACGTAGCCAAATCCTTTGGCATGCATCGTTCCTGGGCCTTCCGATGTCGCGCTATGACCATGGGGCGCGGCAAGGGCTTGCAGGCTTTGCGCTCAACCAAAGGTAGTGGCAGGCCACGCAAACTCACGAACAGCCAAGAAGCCCAGGTGTTTCGCTGGATCAATGGCAAGAATCCGACGCAATACGGTTTTGACTTTGGTTTGTGGACGCGCCAGATTGTTCAGTTGTTGGTGGAAGAAAAATTCGGAGTGGATCTGTCCTTGGCTAGCATCGGTGCGCTTCTGGCGCGCAGGGGACTGACGCCGCAAAAGCCACTGCAGTGCGCTTATCAACGCGATCCATTGGCCGTTGAGGCATGGCGCAAGGAGACCTTTCCTGCCATTGCGAAAGCGGCAAAGGCACAGAAGGCTGACATTTTCTTCTGGGACGAGTCAGGCTTTCGTGCCGACACCGTGCATGGCAAGACATGGGGTGCGCGTGGCAAGACCCCGGTGGTCGATCGGCCGGGGCAGCGCCAGAGCATCAGTGCCGCGTCGGCAGTCAACTCCAAGGGGGCCTTCTGGTTCGCCACCTACAAAGGCGGTCTGACTGGAGAGCTGTTCGTCGAACTCCTCAAGAAATTGATGCGCGGGCGAAAAAACAGCGTGCACATGGTGGTCGATGGACTGCCCGCACATAAGAAGGCATGCGTGAAGCGCTACGTTCAATCGACAAAGGGCAAGCTCACATTGCACTTCTTGCCTGGCTACTCGCCCGACCTCAATCCAGACGAGTTGGTGTGGAGTCATACCAAGCGCACAGGTGTGGCACGCAGGCCTCTTCGTAAAGGTGAGGACCTGCAACAAAAGGTCAACGAACAGCTTCAAACCGTGGCGGAAAATCCGGCGCTTGTACGCTCATTCTTCCGCCATCCTTCTGTCGCATATATTTCTGACTGCTGAGTAATCGACGAGAGTGTCGACGTTGAGCAGCTGTGAAGCGTTGATAGACTAAGGACGACCAGCGAGCTACGCCGATGCAACAAATCAGTTTTGCTAGTGCCGAGTATCTGGGAAAGAAGCGCGTTACGCGGCGCGAGAAATTTCTGGGTGAGATGGAGCAGGTGGTGCCCTGGGCTCGATTGCTGGAGGCACTGGAGCCGTACTACCCCAAGGGCAAACGAGGGCGCCCGCCCATTGGCCTGGAACGCATGCTGCGGCTGTACTTTGTGCAGCAGTGGTATGGCTTGTCCGACGAGGCCCTTGAAGATGCCGTCAGCGACAGCGCGGCCATCCGCAATTTTGTCGGTGTTGACTTGGGACATGAGGAAGCGCCGGACGCCACCACGGTGCTCAAGTTTCGCCGCCTGCTCGAGAAGCACAAGCTTACCGCCGTGCTGTTTGAGCAGATCAACGCCCACCTGCGCGAGCGAGGCCTGATGATGCGCGAGGGCACGATGGTGGACGCCACCATCATCAATGCGCCGACTTCGACAAAGAACCGAGACAAGGCGCGTGACCCTGAAATGCATCAAACGAAGAAGCGCAATCAGTGGTACCACGGCATGAAGGCGCATGTGGGTGCCGATGCTGAATCGGGCTTGGTGCACAGCACTCACTACACCGCGGCCAACGAGTCTGACGTGGCGCACACCCATGAGGTGCTGCACGGGCAAGAGGATGACGTCATTCTTGATGCGGGCTACACCGGCGTGCACAGGCGCGACGAGATCTTGAAGGCGCAAGCAGAGGGCGCCATCAAGGCGGATGTTCGGTGGTCGGTGGCTATGAAGCGCTCCAGGCTCAAGGGCATGACCGAAGGGCCGCTGAAGCAATTGACGCAGGCCTTGGAGAAGGTCAAGGCGCAAATTCGTGCCCGGGTTGAACATCCGTTTCATGTGGTGAAGAATCTGTTCAAGCACAAGAAGGCTCGCTACAGGGGATTGGCCAAAAACGGTGCGCAGTGCGACACCTTGTTTGCGCTGGCCAATCTGGTGATTGCAAAGAAAGCGTTGCTGCAATCAATGGACAATTCCGTCTGCAAGGGGCCTGTCAGTTTTTTTGTGTGCAGGGCAGGTAAAGGCTCACCGGCGATTGGACCGGTGAGCCAGCATTATCTCAGCGATGGGGGTGGGTGAAGCGTTCTTCGTACAGGATCGCAAACTGGTTCATGGCTGCCTTCCAGTCATGGGTTGAGCTGCCCCACCTTCCCGTAATATTGCGCAGCGCCAGCCACAGCAGCTTGGTCGCCGCCTCATCGCTGGGGAAGTGACCTCGGGTCTTAATGATCTTGCGCAGTTGCGCGTTGATGCTCTCGATCGCGTTGGTCGTGTAGAGGATCTTGCGGATCGCCGGCGGGAACGTAAAGAACGGAATCACCTGATCCCAGGCGCGACGCCAGGAGGCGGCGATCGGCGTGTACTGCCGGCCTCATTCCCCTTGCTCGAAGGCCTCCAGCTCGGCCAGCGCAGCCTCGACCGTGGGGGCCGTGTACACGGGCTTGAGCGCGGCCGCCACGGCCCGGCGCTCCTTCCAGCTGACGTACCCCAGGCTGTTGCGGATCAGATGCACGATGCAGGTCTGCAGGGTCGTCTCCGGGAACACCGCATTCAGGGCCTGCTCCATCCCTTTGAGGCCATCGGTCACCGCAATCAGGATGTCCTGCGTGCCGCGCGTCTTCAGGTCGTTGAACACCTTCATCCAGAACTTGGCGCCTTCGGTGTTCTCGATCCACAGGCCCAGAATGTCGCGCGTGCCGTCAGGCAACACACCCAGGGCCAGGTAGACCGCCTTGTTGCGCACCACCCCGTCTTCGCGCATCTTGACGCGCAGCGCGTCGAAGAACACCACCGGGTACATCGCCTCAAGCGGGCGCGCCTGCCAGGCGATGACTTCGTCCATGACCGCATCGGTCACCGAGCTGATGAACTCAGGCGAGACCTCGGTGCCGTACTGTTCGGCCAGAAACGCCTGGATCTCGCGCACGGTCATGCCACGGGCGTACATGGCGATGATCTTGTCATCGAAGCCGGTGAAGCGCCGCTCGTGCTTGGGGATCAGGATCGGCTCGAAGCTGCCGTCGCGGTCGCGTGGGATGTCCACTCGCAGCGGCCCGTCCTTGGTCAACACCGTCTTGGCGCTCTTGCCATTGCGCTGATTGGCCGTGCCAGCCGGGCGCTCGGCGCCCGGTGCATAGCCCAGATGATGGCCAAGCTCAGCTCCCAGGGCCCGCTCGATCAGGGCCTTCTTGAACGCCATCGAGGCCTCCTCGACGGCTTCCGCGGTCATGGGACCCTTTACCAAATGGGCGATCAGGTCCTCGGGAATGCTCGGCAGCGCGCGGTCGGCGGCTTGGCTGGTCTTCGTCTTGCGTGGCATACATGCTCCTTGGTGACATGTTATGCCCTAAACACAAAATTTCTGACAGGTCCCCCTACCTTGAGATGATAGCGCTGCATTGCCCCAATGCGCTGAACATCCTGGACCGCTTCCACATCGTTGCGAAGATGAATAAGGCTATCGATGAGGTTCGCGCTGAAGAGTCCCGCCGCATGGTCCGCGACGGATACGAGCCGGTGCTCAAGAAGTCCCGCTGGTGCCTGCTCAAACGTCCGGAAAACCTGACCGACAAACAGCGACTGCGCATGCGTGACTTGTTACAGTACAACCTGCGCACCGTACGCGCCTGGCTGCTCAAAGAGGAATTCCAGCAGCTCTGGGATTACATCTCACCGGACTGGGCCGGAAAATTCCTCGACCAGTGGTGTACGCAGGTGATGCGCTCGCGCATCGAGCCGATGAAGAAGTTCGCCCGCACCGTGCGTGCCCACCGTGAGCTGATCCTCAACTACTTCCGTGCCCGCAAGCAGTTCTCCAGCGGCGTCGTCGAGGGCCTGAACAACAAGGCCAAAGTCACCATGAGAAAATCGTACGGATTCCGAACCTTCAGGGCGACGGAAATCGCGCTATATCATGCACTTGGCAATCTTCCTGAGCCTTCGTCAACCCACACTTTTTCCTGACGAACCTCTTTTTAAGCCAGTCCACTTCCATCTTTAGCCGCCCGATCTCGCCGTACAGGCGATCCTCGCCGCTCTTGTCCTCGGCCGGCTTGGGGCCACGCTTGGTTTCGAACAGGGCGCCGGCCCGCTCAAGAATTTCCTTCTTCCACTGCCCAACCAACACCGGATGCACGCCGTATGTCTGCGCAATCTCGCTAATCATCTTCACCCCGCGCACCGCCTCCAGACCAACCTTGGCCTTGAATTCCGCCGTATGCACCTTGCGCTTCTTGCCTTCACTCATTTGCCATCATCCCTTCAAGGACGACAGCTTAAACTACCGCCTGGGCACTGTCTCAAATCGTGGGTCCACTTTAGACCTCTCCACTCTGGCACAAACCTCTCGCTGCGTAGCGGGAGTCGTCCATCACATCACAACCAGCTCGGGATGCGGCGCGGCTTTTACACATTGAACCGTAGGATCGACGTGCCGTTTCAGCACCGTTGTGCATCCGAACCGTCGCATTCCCGCATGAAACGGCATTGATCCGTTTCGCGTCAGTGCACATTTTTTCGCGGTGATCGAGCGACGTTGACGCTGTAGGTCCGTACAGTCGAGGAAATTCACTACCGGTATTCCATTGTCATGGGCGGCTGCATTTCTAAGCGTGGTGGAGCGCGAGCTTCAAGCGACTATGGTTCCGATGGGTATGAGTCGGACGTTGAGGCGAAAAGAGCTAAGCCTGGATCTTCGCGATCACCATATTCAAATGAGACCTTGAATGGACTGGTGCCATTTGCCAAACGGGTCTATCAGGAGAGCGTTCTTTGGCATGGAACCAAGCGCGAACACGTGTCATCTCTTCGCAGAAATGGCTTCGTGAACGAGCGTAAAGGGAGTGGAGCCACAGATGGCGGAAGCGCAAATTTCCTGATGAATTTCAGTAGCTCTGGTGTGACTGCTTCGGGCGAACACCACTACTTGTCATCTGATCGAGAGATGGCGAAGGAGTTTGCCATGTTTGCCGACGCTGACCAGCCGGCGGTGGTGCGAACGATCGGCGTTGGGAACAACTTTCATTTGGAGGAAGACCCCTATACTGGCGACCCTGCCAGACCCCGGGCACGGCAGAGCAAGCGCACGCCTTGCTGAGTTGTTGCAACATAACACGACAAGAGAAGTGCCTGTACAGCGCCGTCGAGGCACTGGTAAAGCGGTCGAATTTTTCACCGAATGATGCTGAAAGTAACATCGAATACGCTCGGCTGTCTCTGAACACTGTGCAGACCCACGACAAAGCCTTGAAGTTGCAGTTCGGTGCGAGCCGGTGCACGCGAGGTAGCCGGTGCACGCGAGGTGACGGCTTGCTGTGATTCACCCTCAGGTTATCGAGAATCAGGACACCTTCTTGCCTGCGTGCCAAAACGACGTCCACCGATGGCATCTTGCAGCGTCGTCGCGACGCCCTCAGTATGACGCTGGCAAGATGCCAAACACTCCAATGCGATATCCCAACTGTGCTTGTCCATCTCCGCTCTTGATCGACACCGCCAGCATGAGATGCGCCCGTCTTGTTTCCTCAAGAGTCCGGATTGTCCCCCCGTAATGGCTGTTGAGTTGGGGCTTACTCGTCCTGATTCCACTATCCCGACATAGCCGCTTGTTTCAACGGTCTACCCGCCCGATCCGATGACAACGGCCGGAGCTATTTTAACAGCCTGCCAGGTAACTACTGGAGAAGGGGCATAGCTATGAGAATTGGCAGCCCGGCGAGTCCGGACGCTGGTGGCGATCAGAAGATTGACGAGGCTGCACCCGGACAGCCCCGACTTCGCGGCCCGAACCTGCGTCCCGGAGGACAGACACGGTCCTTGACACGTTGCCGCGGCGGGAAGACCTGGCAGCGCGTCGCCAGCAGCGCAGGATGCAGCCTTATTCCGGACCTCAACGGCAAAGGGCATTCGCTTCACGGCCACAGGGGGACGAGGATACTGCCGGACATCCGTTGCGCGCTTTGCCGAGTAGCGGGAGGCCTGTGTCAGACCGAGCAGCGGACGATGCACCCCGCAGGGCCCAGTCGTCGTGGCCGCCCAGCACGCGCAACCTGCCGGACCAGCAGCTGCGGTCAACCCTTGCTGCAAGCGGGATGGAGAGGTATCAGATCGCCGCGGCGGCGCCATCGCGCAAGGGACCGGCCCGCGATGCGATTGAAGCGCTGGATGAAAGGCACCACTCGAGGATGCGCATCGAGCCGAGCGAACCACAGCGCCGCAGCCGGAATCTGGGGAGAGTCCTGACGTATCCTGAACACGAGTTCGGCCGGCAGCTCAGGAACCAACGGTATGCGCAGCAGCAAGTGCTTTCCGGCAACGCGAAGGATGCCGATTTCCCTGAACTTGCCATCCGGTTGGCAAGGGAGAACGTGCTGGCACAGCGCAACGGCTACGGGCAGGCACTGGTCTTCCTGCGCCCAGACTATGCCGGCGACAACCTGCACTTCCTGGACTTGTATTTGCAGAAACTGCAGGTCAGGAACAAGGTCAGGAACATACCGCCTGCGCGGGCCAACGACGTTCGCGAGGCGGTTGAACTGGCGGCGCACTATCTTGTGGACACCGACTGGTGCCGGGGCGCGCCGGCTGCAAGCTACGTGCATTTCGCCAACAAGCTTAGCAAGCATGCCGACAGCGAGATCTGCCGGCTAGCGCTGCGAAGCATCGCGACCGAACTGCTGAGGCCGGGCGCGCTGCACAGGCTGAACGGACGGCAAGCCGCCATGCTGTGCAATGCGCTGTCCAAGGCGCCGGAGCGCCCGGCGTGCTGCGATGCGGTGTCCGGTCTTGTCAGGCATCTTCGATTGCGTGGTCTGATCCCGACGCTGAACGCACAGGATATGTCAAATGTGCTCAATGCCCTGAGCAAGTGGTCGGACGATGGCAGGGTCGGGGAGAACGCACTGGAGCTGGCCAGGCACGTTGCGGCAGACGCGCCGCTGCGCGAGTCGATGAATGCGCTGGGGGTGGCCATCACGCTCAACGCTCTCTCGAAGTGGCCTGACGAAGCCGATGCGCGTCAGGCGGCGCTGCGGCTGGCCGAACGCGTGACATCGGACGCAAAGCTGCGCCAGCGGATGGACGGGCAGCATGTTGCCAACGCGCTCAATGCATTCTCAAAGTGGCCGGCGTCGCATCGGGGCAGCGAGGCGGTACGGTGCCTGGCCCGGCGCCTCACATCGGAACCCCAGCTGTGCCAGTCGATGGAGGCGCGGGCCGTGGCCAACGCGCTCAATGCGCTCTCGAAGTGGCCGGACCAGGCCAAGGCCCGCGACGCCGCGCTGCGGCTGGCCGAGCGCGTTAGCTCGGAACCCCAGCTGTGCCAGTCGATGGAGGCGCAGGCAGTGGCCAACGCCCTGAACGCGTTATCGAAGTGGCCGGGCGAGGTCGAGGCCCGCGACGCGGCGCTGCGGCTGGCCGGTCGCCTCGCATCGGACCCGCGGCTGCGCCAGTCGATGGATGCGCTGGCCGTGGCCAATGCCCTGAACGCGCTTTCGAAGTGGCCGGGCGAAGACGAGGCCAGCGCCGCGGCGCTGGCGCTTGCCGATCGTCTGACCTCGGAGGCTGAGGGGGATGCGCGGCTGCGCGAGTCGATGGAGGCGCGGGAGGTGACCAACGCGCTCAATGCGCTTTCGAAGTGGCCGGACAAGGAAGAGGCTCGTGAGGCGGCGCTGCGGCTGGCCGAGCGCGTTAGCTCGGAACCCCAGCTGTGCCAGTCGATGGAGGCGTGGGCCGTGGCCACCGCGCTCAATGCGCTCTCGAAGTGGCCGGAGGAAGACAAGGCCCGCGACGCCGCGCTGCGGCTGGCCGAGCGCGTTAGCTCGGAACCCAAGCTGTGCCAGTCGATGGATGCGTGGGCCGTGGCCAACGCGCTCAATGCGCTCTCGAAGTGGCCGGACCAGGCCAAGGCCCGCGACGCCGCGCTGCGGCTGGCCGAGCGCGTTAGCTCGGAACCCAAGCTGTGCCAGTCGATGGAGGCGAAACATGTGTCCAATGCCCTGAACGCGCTCTCGAAGTGGCCGGACAAGGAAGAGGCTCGTAAGGCGGCGCTGCGGCTGGCCGAGCGCGTTAGCTCGGAACCCCAGCTGTGCCAGTCGATGGAAGCGCAGGCAGTGGCCAACGCCCTGAACGCGTTTTCGAAGTGGCCGGACGCGGACGAGGCAAGCGCCGCGGCGCTGGCGCTTGCCGATCGTCTGACCTCGGAGGCTGAGGGCGATGCGCGGCTGCGCGAGTCGATGGAGGCGCTGGAGGTGACCAACGCGCTCAATGCGCTTTCGAAGTGGCCGGACAAGGAAGAGGCTCGTGAGGCGGCGCTGCGGCTGGCCGAGCGCGTTAGCTCGGAACCCCAGCTGTGCCAGTCGATGGAGGCGAAACATGTGTCCAATGCCCTGAACGCGCTCTCGAAGTGGCCGGACAAGGAAGAGGCTCGTAAGGCGGCGCTGCGGCTGGCCGAGCGCGTTAGCTCGGAACCCCAGCTGTGCCAGTCGATGGAGGCGAAACATGTGTCCAACGCCCTGAACGCGTTTTCGAAGTGGCCGGACGCGGACGAGGCCCGCGACGCGGCGCTGGCGCTTGCCGATCGTCTGACCTCGGAGGCTGAGGGCGATGCGCGGCTGCGCGAGTCGATGGAGGCGCGGGAGGTGACCACCGCGCTCAATGCGCTCTCGAAGTGGCCGGACCAGGCCAAGGCCCGCGACGCCGCGCTGCGGCTGGCCGAGCGCGTTAGCTCGGAACCCCAGCTGTGCCAGTCGATGGAGGCGCGGGCCGTGGCCAACGCGCTCAATGCGCTCTCGAAGTGGCCGGGCGAAGACGAGGCCCGCGACGCCGCGCTGCGGCTGGCCGAGCGCGTTAGCTCGGAACCCCAGCTGTGCCAGTCGATGGAGGCGCGGGCCGTGACCAACGCGCTCAATGCGCTCTCGAAGTGGCCGGGCGAAGACGAGGCCCGCGACGCCGCGCTGCGGCTGGCCGAGCGCGTTAGCTCGGAACCTCAGCTGTGCCAGTCGATGGACGCGCAGGCAGTGGCCACCGCGCTCAATGCGCTCTCGAAGTGGCCGGGCGAAGACGAGGCAAGCGCCGCGGCGCTGGCGCTTGCCGATCGTCTGACCTCGGAGGCTGAGGGCGATGCGCGGCTGCGCGAGTCGATGGATGCGCGGGAGGTGACCAACGCGCTCAATGCGCTTTCGAAGTGGCCGGACAAGGAAGAGGCTCGTGAGGCGGCGCTGCGGCTGGCCGAGCGCGTTAGCTCGGAACCCCAGCTGTGCCAGTCGATGGAGGCGAAACATGTGGCCAATGCCCTGAACGCGCTCTCGAAGTGGCCGGGCGAAGACGAGGCCCGCGACGCCGCGCTGCGGCTGGCCGAGCGCGTTAGCTCGGAACCCCAGCTGTGCCAGTCGATGGAGGCGCAGGCCGTGGCCACCGCGCTCAATGCGCTCTCGAAGTGGCCGGGCGAAGACGAGGCAAGCGCCGCGGCGCTGGCGCTTGCCGATCGTCTGATCTCGGAGGCTGAGGGCAATGCGCGGCTGCGCGAGTCGATGGATGCGCGGGAGGTGACCACCGCGCTCAATGCGCTCTCGAAGTGGCCGGGCGAAGACGAGGCCCGCGACGCCGCGCTACGGCTGGCCGAGCGCGTTAGCTCGGAACCCCAGCTGTGCCAGTCGATGGATGCGCGGGCCGTGGCCACCGCGCTCAATGCGCTTTCGAAGTGGCCGGACAAGGAAGAGGCTCGTGAGGCGGCGCTGCGGCTGGCCGAGCGCGTTAGCTCGGAACCCCAGCTGTGCCAGTCGATGGAGGCGCAGGCCGTGGCCAACGCCCTGAACGCTTTTTCGAAGTGGCCGGACGCGGACGAGGCCAGCGCCGCGGTGCTGGCGCTTGCCGATCGTCTGACCTCGGAGGCTGAGGGCAATGCGCGGCTGCGCGAGTCGATGGATGCGCGGGAGGTGACCAACGCGCTCAATGCGCTTTCGAAGTGGCCGGACAAGGAAGAGGCTCGTAAGGCGGCGCTGCGGCTGGCCGAGCGCGTTAGCTCGGAACCCCAGCTGTGCCAGTCGATGGAGGCGAAACATGTGTCCAACGCCCTGAACGCGTTTTCGAAGTGGCCGGACGCGGACGAGGCAAGCGCGGCGGCGCTGGCGCTTGCCGATCGTCTGACCTCGGAGGCTGAGGGCGATGCGCGGCTGCGCCAGTCGATGGGCGCGCAGGCCGTGGCCAGCACCCTCCACGCACTGTCCCGATGGCCGCAAGAAAGCGGCCTGCATGAAGCGGCGTGGTGTCTGGCGGCACGCCTGGGCTGGGCTCCGCTCGAGTGGAGCGCGTTTGAATTCAGACAGACCGGCCAGATTGCCAACGCGCTGGCGCGGCTCGGCCGGGACGAAGACGGGAACGCCGTTCTCGCACGCGATGTACTGATGGGGGTAGCGGTGCACCTGGAGCTGTACCCGGAACGCTTCGACAGCGCCGAGGGCCGCCACGTGGGTATGCTGCTCAAGGCTTTCGCCCAGCTGCGGATGCACGACGCGCTGCGGCTGCTCGCAACGCCGGCGCTGGAGCGTGTCATGACGCTGTGTCAAGAAGGACGGCTGCGCGAAGAACCGCTGGAGAGTGTGGGCACCCTGTGCATGGGGCTGCTGCCGCTGGCGCGCAGCCCGCAGTTGCAGCGCCACCGGGTGCGCGCCCTGCAGACGTTCGACGCGCTGAAGCCAGTCGTAGAACACAAGATCGACGCGTATCTGCGCCAAGCCCCGGGCGGGGCAGGCGCTCGTGCCGGGCTGCGCCTGAAGGAGGGTGACGAAGCATGCGGTACGCGCTGTCCGGCCCTGTCACTGTATCAGGTGCTCAAGGCATACACCGTGGTGGCCCACCAGTGGAAGCCGCGCTACATCAGCGGCGGGCGTGAGTCGGTGAAGGCGCACCAGGAGACTCTGAAGCAGTGGGTGCGACAGACGCTGGACAGGACGCGCCCGCTCATCGAGACGGATCTGCAGGAAAAGAGCTGGAACTTGATTGCGCAGATCGAGGCGGATGATGCGATCCTGGACGCGCTGGATCTGCGGCTGGCCAGCGCGGCGCATCTGGAGGCCCTCACGACGCGTTACCCTCCTCGCCGGTTCGATCTGGCAGCGCGCCACGAGAGCCTGCGCACAGCGGTGGGAAACGTCGTACCACCCGAACCGAGTGGGGGCGACACCACGCATGTCACGGTCGACTTGCGGGGACGGGAGCTGGAGCCCGCCGCGTCGTCCGACGGGGCGGAGCCTGCGTATTCGTTTTATTCACGCCTGACCGGTCAGCCGCTGGTCGAGGTGCGGCTGCCTGGGGAGTTAAGCGCCTTCATGCTCGCGCGCACGTTCCAGTACAAAGACGAGCCTTGGCGCTTCGACATGTTTGGCGGCAGCCGCCTGACACGGGGGCGGCGGAAGTCAGCCCGGGACATCGCCGCCGGCCGCAGCGCGTCTGCTTCGGTGCTGCCGGCAGTGCGGTATGCCGACAGTGCCCCAGGCAGCGCCTTCATGGAACTGGCGCAGAAGCTGGCGCCGCAGCGCGAGGACTGGTCGCGCATGCAACGCGCGCTCATGGAGATGGTGCCACCTGACCATGTGGTGGAGGGCACGTTGCGGCTGGGCTGGTTTGAGGACGTGGCCGGGCCGCAGCACCCCTTCAGGCTTCAAGGGCCACACCACGAGCGCATCGCGCTCTGTCCAAATGACGGCTGCGGGTTTCTGAGATGGGACGTGGCGATGCGCATTCCGGTGGTGCGCGAACATATCGAGGCATGGGAGGCAGTCAGGGAGGCACGGGGCGACGAGGCACAGCAAAAGCTGGTGGATGGGCAGCAGCCGGGATTTAACACGCTGCCACCGCAGGCCCTGATGCATTTCCCGCGGGATGAGGCGGCGCTTGACGAAGCGCGCGAGGTGATGCAGCGCAGGCTGAACGGGGTGGACCGGCACGCATCGCAGGCGGTGGACTGCCTGACGCTGTACCAACTGGCCGTCAGCGGCGGCTACCAGGGGCGGCGCATCCGCGCGGTCCCCTCGGCTGACGACAGGCTGTATCTGCCGACGATTCCGCTGCCGGGCTTTGCGCAGTTGCAGGGCGATGTGCTGGTGGGCAAACCGCCGTACGATAAGGAGAACCTGTTGCCCATTGCGGCCGCGCAGGTCGTTACGCCCGATCAGGAGGACGTGACGGCCCAGTTTCTGGACCAGTGCTTCGCCATCCAGTACAGCTATACGGGATTCGATGAGGATTCGGGCACGGGCGCCGACATGTTGCACAGCAAGGGCATGCTGATCATCCCGCCGCCGGGCTACTGGTCGCCGGATCCGGACCACCAGGGGCTGCACCTGGCCTGTTCGCGGGAGGACCTGAAGACGCTGTCGCGCTGGAAGAGCCGGCGCGAGCGCGACACGCTGCCGCAGCAGATGTTCAGCACGGGCAGCCTGCGGGTCAAGGACGTGCTGCTGCCTGGGCGGCTTGGGGCAATCCCGATTGCGGAGCTGCGCAAGCGGAGCATGGACACGGACGGGGACGATGCGTTCGTCTATGCGGGCTATCCGGCTCTCGTGGGCCACATCGGTCGCGTCATGCAGTCGCGCCAGGCGCGACGGGGCGAGGAGCGCTCGTTCAAGCCGCCCAAGACTGCGCATCCGGCCATCGATGAACGGGGCCGCTACCAGGCGGGACGGGCGCGCGAAATTATGGCCGAGCAGCGGGGGGGCGCGTTGCTGGGTAAAGCCGCCACGCTCGCCATGCGCTTTCTCGCGCAGCCCGATGAGCTGCGCGAGGCCATGGCGCGAAACATGATGTTCGGCACCTACGACGGCGTGGCGCGTGATTTGCGCAACGGACTGCGCAGGCGGCTGCAGGGGGACAAGGATGCACCAGCGCTGCAGCAGTTGCAGGTGCAGGCGCATGAGGCGATTGACCGAGCCCATGAGCCGCAAGCGTGCGAGGCGGCGAAACTGCTGTATGAGCTGTGTATGCAGCTGGGCAGGGACAGCGTCCAGGCACCGCAGCTTCCGTCCGCGCTGGCGCAGGGGTTCCCCGCACTTGCGAGCGCCTATGAGCAGGCAGACGACACGGCCGGGCGTGTGCACGCGGTGCTGGACAACTACCCGGTGTGCCGTCTGTCGCGTACGGCGTTCCCCGAGGGGCAGCCGGGGCTGGTGCCGGGCGAGCCGGAGCTGTCCATGCGCAACCTGTTTACGATAGCCATAAAGGTGGGCACCGACGCGCTGAAGTCGGACACGGGCACCGATCTCTTTACAAGCGTGATCGAGAGTTGCGAAATGGCTGAACGCCGGTATCCCGACCGTCTGCGTCGGGTACCGTACAGCAAGCCGACGTTGGCGGAAATACGGCACGGGCGCTTCGATCCACAGTGGGCAGACGCTGCGCTGCGGCAGATGCCAACGATGGCAGCGGGTGTCATGCAGGACGCCGTCCGGGCGCTGCAGCAGGCGGAGCTGCTCAGCGTACCGGCTACGCCGGCCGAACGGGCGCAGGAGGTTTCCCGGGAGGCGCTTGAGCAAGAGGCGCTGGCGCTCAATGAACGGGCCCGTTTGGCCGAGCCGGGGATCACGATGAGGCTGCAGGACATCGTGAACGGGTGCAGTGAGCCCGGACACGCGCGGGCGGGTCTGGCGGGCGAACAGAAGAACAGGCTGAAGTCGCCGCGCTCGCTGCAGGACAAGCTGGCCCGGCTGATTGGTGGAGTGCCGCCCCGGACCCTGGCCCAGGCCAGCGCGCTGGTCAACGATGCGCTGCGCTACAGTGTGGTGCTGCCCGCGGATACGTTTATGGGGGACTATCGCCAGATCATGGCGCAGCTCGCGAAGGCGCATACTCTGATCCGGCGCACGAATCACTTCCTGCGGGGCCGCAGCCCTTTCCAGGCGGTGAGCGTCACGCTGAAGGAGCCAAACGGCATCGCATGGGAAATCCAGTTTCATACAGAGCAAACGTTCAAATGCAAGGAGAAGTACCACGACCTGTACAAGGAGGCGCAACGACGTGGATTCGATGGCGCCTCCGGCGACGAGATCTGGAAGTTGCTCGGGCCAGCGCGCGAGGCCTTCCGTGCATTACCCGTTCCTGCGGGGGTGGAAGATATCGTGGACTGGGAGCCGGAAACGGTATTGAAGGTGCAGCCGCGGCCCCAGGCGTCAGCCACGCCGCGCGTGCCTGCCCCCCTTGCGCAACTGGCCCAGCAGATCAGAAGCCAGGCTGAACGTCTCGAGGGTGCGGTCTGGCCTGTGCTGCAGCAGGCGCTGGAGCACCACGGCGCGAAGTTGCGCGCGGACATGGACGGTGGCGGCTGGCGCAGGTTTATCTTTAAGAAGAAGAAAAGCATTGAAGAGAAGCTTGCCCGGATACAGCGCGAGCAGGGCCTGCAAACACCGCAGGAGGCCGCCAGGCGGGTACGCGATGGTCTGCGCTATGAGGTGATCCTCGGTGCAGAGAGATTTGCCATGGACGCCCGGAGGATCCTGACCAGTCTGCAAAGGGCCGGCATGACGGTCATGCGCGTGAACAACAGCTTTACCCGGGAGGGCACCGGCTATGCTGGCCTGAATGTGAACGTGCGCACCCGCGTTGAGGGCGAAGACGCCGACTGGGAAATCCAGTTCCACACCCGTGATAGCCTGAAGGCCAAGGAGAAGAGTCACCGGACCTACGAAAGGCTGCGCCAACTGTCGCCTGATGCGGTGCCGCGCGGGACGCTGGAGCAGGACCTGCGCGACGCGGCAGCCCGCGTGGCGCCCCCGCAGGGCATCGAGATGATCCTGTCCTTCGATCTCTATGCGGAACCATCCATTGCCGACGAGAGGCCTGGCGGCCCGATGAACCAGCCGTATCGCGGCGCAGCCGCGGATCAAGCACGCAGCTCCGACCTGGACATCGGGCAACCCTACGGGCCGCACGGTGCCACGCGGAGCGCGCCTGCCGTGACACACCCGGCCCCCGATCCTGGCCATGCTGTTCGCAGCAACTGGGGCCCCCGCCCCCCTGCGCGCACCGGACGTGCTGAGCGGCCTGCACGACCCCCCTGGCGGGTGCCTCGCCGGCTCAGGTGCCCGTTCCCCATCCTTGGGCGAATTCAATTCGGGGCCCCTGCTCATCAGTCTTGAACAGTTTCTGGCGCAATCAAACGCTGAGATGGGGATCGCCAGCTCGTCGCAGAATAATTGCCTGCTAGACACAGTTCTTCAGCTCAGCCGCAACCTAAGGCGAGAGCCTGCGATGGCAACGGAGCAGACGAGCGAACTCCAGGCGCAGGCGCAGTGGTTGCGGGCCGAGCTATTTCGTGGGGGCCTGGCCGATAGGGATGGCGACATCGACATGTACGAGGCCGGGTGGGGGCTCGCGCGCAGCCTTGGCATACGCATCCAGGCCATTGCGGTCAATGCGAGCGGGCAGCTCACAGTGCATCCGGTTGTTGGTCAGCAAGGCCGGCTTGTGCATATCCTTCATACACCCGGCCACTTTCAGCCATTGTGGCCGCGCCGCTAGGTTGCGGCGGCTGAACAAGATTCTTCGATCGAAATGGGCGTTACTCATGGGTCGGTAAGTTAGTCGACAAGTTGGAACTTCATGGGCCCTGCATCGGTCGGATCGTGCATGAAGCGAGACGGACGGACATTTGATCATCAGACGCTGGAGGCGATTCGCCTCATGGCGATTGAGCGGGTTCGTGAAGGCGAGCGGCCGGCAGACGTGATTGCCTCCTACGGATTCAATCGCACCACGATCTATAAATGGATAAACGCTGCCCTTAAACCGGGCGTGGGTATCAATGCGCTGCGCTCGACGCCGGCCACTGGCCGGCCCCCAACGCTGACGCCAGCCCAGGAGCGGCAGGTTTTTCGCTGGGTCAATGGGCGCGATCCGCGCCAGTACGGGCTTGATTTCGGGTTGTGGACACGCGCAATCGTGGCGCAGTTGATTGAGAAGAAGTTTGGTGTGCGCCTGGGGACGACAGCGGTGGGAGCACTGCTGGCAAAACTTGGGCTGACGCCGCAGAAACCATTGCAACGGGCCTACCAACGCGACCCCGAAGCGATCGAGCGCTGGCAGCACGACACCTATCCAGCAATTGCCCGTCAGGCTAAGGCGCAGGGCGCGGAAGTGTTCTTCTGGGACGAGTCCGGCTTTCGCGCCGACACGGTGCATGGTAAGACCTGGGGTGTAGGGGTTCCAAGCCGGAACCGCCGAAAATTCCGTCATTCCACATTATGAAATTTAGTCCACCTCACGCAGGCCCGCGTCCGCATGAGGCGGTCATGCTGGTCGGCCGGCGCCTGTCGACTCTCACTCGATAAGCTGCAACTGCCCCCGCAGCTGCGACGCACTGCTTTCCGTTGGTTACGCGCCGCAGCACTTCTTATATTTTTTGCGCGATCCACAAGGACACGGATCGTTTCTGCCTACCTTGGGCTCGGCCGTCGCAGGTCCTACGAGGCGCTCGCCCGTTGCCTTGATAAGCGTGTCGCGATGCGAGAGACGCTCAAGGTATCGTGGATGTCGCTGACAGAATGCAGCCCACAGCTGTTCGAGGCGTGTGAGATCGCCATGCGTTTCAGGCTCGAGCCGGATGCGGCCGGCCAGATGAACATTGACATGCCCGGGTGAGCGCGCTCCGTCGGGATGCACCGGTTCAAAGTGAAGATTTACCTCAGCGCAGTCGCAACTGGGAATCGGGCAATAGAAGTCCAACGCCTCGTAGACGTGAGCGTCAAACGCGTACAGGTCCTGTCTGACGCACGTGTACACCTCATCCCAGGCCAGTTGCTCCCCACGCTGCCAGCCGCGAATTTTTGGCGGGGACATGAGCACCGTCTCGACCGGGGCAGAGAGGCCCTTGCCGCGATACCATAGACGTCCGATCGCATCCAGCAGTTTGCCGTCAATATGCGTCATGAGAGCGGCGACCTCGGGGTACTGCGCCAGATCCAGTGGGTCGTCGCGGTCCGACTGCTGTTCTTGCGCGGTGTCGATATCCAGACCAAAAACGATGATGTCGGCACACTTATCGGCGACCTCGTGGGCCGCTTCGCGATAGCGTCCGCCTGACATCCACGCCTGCCAGACGGGCGCACCGCGTGCTTCGAGTGTCTCCCGCCCCTTGTGCGTCGCCAGCACCAGCGCGGTCCGACACGGACATCGCGGTGTCGGACAAGTATGCACACAGATCCAGGAGGCGTCGGTACCTGCTAGCCTGAACATGCCCTCTTCGGGCGATAGTCGGGGCGCTCTCTCATTCATGTTCGGGACCCTCAAGAATCTCGAGTCCGTTCTCGGCGCACCATTGATCCGCAAATGCCGGCGTTCTCGGTGTGCGGCGGGGAGTGCTAGTCATTTGGGCGTCTTGGATTTTCGCGGAGATGGCGGTGTCGCACGCGAACGTGCGGGCGATTTTTGAGGGGTTGAACGGGTAGCTTTCGAAGTGTCTGCGCGTGTTTTCCCGGTGGGCGCTGGGGCAACGGCGGACTTTGTCACCACTTTGGGTGCCGCAGCTTTGCCTTTCAAGGTCGATTTCACGCGCGAACCCGCTTTCGATGCAGTTGATGACGTGGGAACTTGGCGCGTTCGGGGGCTGATTGTTTGCCCGCCCGTTTGGGGGCGGCAGTCGGCGCGGCGAGCGGCTCGGTGTCGATATCGATACCGAATACGTCGCCCAGGAGCGCGTGGTCGAGGACCTTGCCCGATGCTGGCGCGCTTGCCGCACCGGACAACTTGGCGCCTGTGTTGTTGATGAGATCGGCAGGATCCACACCCCGAAGCGTGAAGAGCAATTCGGGCTGCTGGTCGAGCCGGGCACCGACACCATACAGCACGGCAGCGACATGCTTGCACATCGATGCCCAGTCCAGGCAGTTGCAACCGAACTGGATATCCTTCGGCGACGGAAAAAGTCCAGTGCCCGGCTTGCAGATCCGCTCCATCACGGCGCTCGACAGTCTGCCTTGCAACAACTCGACCATGGAGTCGATCGATGACGCGCAGTCGGCGCTCAGGGCACGCCACTGCGGAGCGGGACAGGTCGCGACGTCGATCTTGATCGTGTAGAGGCTTGACCCCATGACCTGCGCGTGTATTTTGCCCGCCGTCATTTGCAGATCGATCACGGAACCATTACGCACGTAGGTGCGCCCGCGCGGCAAGCGGTTGTCGTAGTCGCTGTAGCGTTCCAGGTTATCGCACCACGCCTTGCCCCAGAACGTCTTCGCGATGGCCCCACGATACGGGATTATGGGCGACAGCGTCTTGCCGGCCTTGATCGCCTTGGCAACCAGTTGTTCGGCCTTCCTGCGGCGCTCCGCGACCGACACGTATGGCTTCCATCCTTCGTAACCGTACCCCATCTCTGCCCTCGCGCTCCTCAGTTTTCCTGTGCGGCATGAATGTCAAGCTTCACGAGATCGAGCAATTCGCGATCGCTCATCTCGGTGAGCAGCAATTCCGCGCCCCCTTCCAGCACATCCTTGACCAACTGCTGCTTCGCTTCGATCAACTGGTCAATGCGGTCCTCGACCGTACCCCGACAAACAAACTTGTGCACCAGCACGTTTTTGCGCTGGCCGATACGAAAGGCCCGGTCCGTCGCCTGATTCTCCACGGCCGGATTCCACCAGCGATCGAAATGAATCACGTGGGAGGCGGCCGTGAGGTTTAATCCCGCCCCGCCCGCCTTGAGCGAGAGCACAAAGAAGGGGGTCAGCTCGTCTTCCTGAAATTGTCTCACCAGCTCGCGCCGCTTCCCGACTGGGGTGCCGCCATGCAGAATCAAGCCCTCCCGACCAAACAGCGATCCCAGAAACGCAGCCAGGGGCTCGGTGGTTTCGCGAAACTGCGTAAAGACCAACACTTTTTCCTGTTTTGCGGCAATCACGTCGACCAGTTCCCGCAGGCGGGCGAACTTGCCGCTGGCCTCGGGTTTCCATGCCGCGTCGCCAAGCCACTGGGACGGATGGTTGCATATTTGCTTGAAACGCATCAAGTAGCTCAATACAAGACCTTTGCGTTCGATGCCTTGCGCACCGTCCAGCGCGGCGGCCAGGTCCTGGACCGCCCGCTCGTACAGCGCGGCCTGCACCGGGCTCAGGTGGCACCAGGCTTTGAGTTCGGTCTTTTCCGGTAGATCGGCGATGACGTGCTTGTCCGTCTTCAGGCGGCGCAGAATGTACGGCCGCACGAGCGAGCGAAGCGGGCCGAAGTGCTCGGCTTTCGCCAGACGCTTGCTGAATTCGGCAAATTCCTTCGCCGAGCCCAGCAAGCCCGGATGCGTGAAATCAAGGATGGACCACAGGTCCGACAGGTGGTTTTCCACCGGGGTGCCCGTCAGGGCGATGCGCGCCTGTGCCTGAAGCTGTTTGACCTGCTGGGTCTGCTTGGCTCCTGGGTTCTTGATCGCCTGCGCTTCGTCGACAATCGCGAGGCGCCAGCGTATCGTCTGCAGCCCAGGTTGGCGCAGCAGCGCGCCGAAACTGGTGATCACGAGATCGGTCCGGGCGAGCTGCACGTCATCGAGTCCGCGCAGTGTCTCGGACGGCGTAACGGAGGGGTGCGCGACCAGGACGCGCAGACCTGGCGCAAAGCGCTCGGCTTCCGCGACCCAGTTGGCCAAAAGGGAAGCTGGCGCGACCAGGAGGCTGGGGCGTGGCTCTGCCTGTTCGCGCTTCAGGATCAAAAGCAGGGCGAGGATCTGGATCGTCTTTCCAAGCCCCATGTCGTCGGCCAAACATGCACCCAATTCGAGTCGGCTGAGCAGGTAGAGCCACTGCACGCCCGCTTGCTGATAAGGCCGCAACTGCGCCCTCAAATCGCTGCCTGGGTCGACGCGCGCCAACCCTTGCGGTTCGCGCAAGTTCTGAAGGGTCTCGGCCAGCCAGGGACCGGCCACGACCTGCGTCCAGTCGCGTGTTTCGGACGCTTGCGCATCATCGCCCGACACGCCTGCCAGCAGGCGTAGCGCGTCGTTGAGTGGCAGCCCCGATTGCGCGGCTTTCTCAAGATCCTCAAAGCGTTGCAGGAGGCGGCCGAGCCTTTTGGTATCGACCTCAATCCAGCGGCCGCGGATCCACTGCAGGCCGTCGGCGCCCTTGAGCAGATTCCGGACTTCGGCAGGACTTAACGGTTCGCCCTCCAGCGAGACCGCCATGTTGAAATCGAGCAAGGCATCCTTGCCGACCAGAGATGGCGGTTGGGTGCCCACACTGGCCGTCACGGTGGGGCGTGCGGGGCGGCCGGTCACCCACGTACCGGGCAGTCGAACGATGATGCCGGCAGCTTCGAGCGCGGGCAAATCGTTTAGCAGGCGATAAGCATCGGCCGGCGTCCAGCGCAACGGATGATAAATCTCGCGCGAATCGAGCATGGCCCGCACCCAGTCGCAGCACTCGGCCGCACGCTGAACGGGGACCAGCAAGGATAGGAGCTGCGTCTTGTTGCGCGCTCCAGAGAATTCCTCGAGCGAGCGCGACAGGGGCTGATGCTGAGTCTTGCCGTGCGCGGAGATGCGCGCCGTATAGGTCGCCAGAAAGGCAAAGGGGGCGTCGGGGTCTTTCCGGTTCTCGGCAAGATTGAAATGCACGCGGCCCACCAGATTCCAGGTAGGATGCCGTGACTTGAGAAAGGCCTGCAGCGAGCCCCCTGCGCTGGCCAGCTCCTGCCGCAGGGCGAGGTCGATTTCGCCCCACAACGTTGCAAGGACGGACGGCGTGAGATATTCGATGCCCGTCATGGGTGGTGCATCGCCGATCAGCCCTTCAAGGTCCGGGGCGTTTGGCTCGGCGACTGCAATGTCTTCGTCTTCGGCCGTCGTACACACCGCGGTGACATAACGTACGGCAAAGTCGCGCCACCATGCCCACGCGCTTGGCAATGGCCGTCCGATTGCCGTGCTGCCGAGATAGAGCAGCCCATGTCCCGCGCCGGCCTGGAAGGCACCGCCGAACGCGAGATCCTTCGGCAGAGGGGGCGCGTCGGTTTGCGGTACCGCCAGAAGATGGCCCGCTGGCGTAATGTGGGGCGCAAGATGATCAGGATCGGTCGTAGGCATGCTAGTCGCAGGGAGTGCCACCAAGTGCGAGTGCAAAATCCCCCATCAGCCAAGCTGCCGAGGTGTACTGTGCGAACTGCCGCGGTGATCGGGGTGCCCTCAAGAAACGGATTCTAGGATTTTACGTTCGTTAAGCCGGCGGACTTTCACCAGACGTCCTCATTTTCGGGCCGCGAAGGCCTGTCGCATCTGCCTCGCCCGTTCAAGCTCATCGCCATGCAAATACATCGATGTCGTGGCGATCGACGCATGGCGCAGGTTGTCGCGCACTGCGGTGAGCTGGGCCCCCGGGCCAACGCATGGCTGGCATGACTGTGCCGCATCCAATGGGGCGTGGCACGGCGCAGCTTTTCGGCGGCGACCGGGTGATCGGCCTCAATGGCGTCCGCGGCCTGCGCAAAGAATCTTCGCAACACGCGCCAAAGATGAGGGCCAGTGATACCGGCATTGCCGTCTTCCCCCAGACTGCCCACCAGGGGCGTCTTCGGATTCCACCGCTCCCGGCTGACTGGCAGTTGCCGCTGTGCCAAGTAATGGTCTAGAGCCGTATGCGCGAGCGGCGGCAAGGCCACCTTACCAGGCTTGCCACCTTTGCCAACCAAATGCAGCCAGTGGTCACCGTGCTCGTCGAGGCGGACGTTACCTAGGACGGCGCTGACCAGTTCGCTTGCGCGCAGGCCCGTAGCATAGCCGAAGTCGAGCATGAAGCGCAGGCGCTGCGCCGCCGGCTCAGACCAGCCATAGGACCACTCCAGGCCGTCCGCAATGGCTCGCAGCAGCAGCCATTCGCCTTCGGTAAAGCCCCGAGCCGTATCCAGCGCGGGCCGCGAGGCGTGGCCGCGTACCTTGACGCCGGCGAAGGGGTTGGCCAACAGATAGCGCTGCTCGATGAGCCACCGGAACAGCGCTGAGAGCACCGTCAGCGCATACGCTGCCGAGCGTGCCGACAGGCCACCAGAGAACGGTCGCCACTCCACCGAGTCGCGCGGCCGTGGCGGCCCCACCCAACGCTCACGCGGGGTCGGGCGCCTGACGAAAGCCCGGTACGCGATCGCGTCGTCCGTTGTCAGGGATGACAGCGCACGCCCGCGCTCGACGATGGCCCACAGGATCAGCCGCTCGGCTTCCTTGCGATAGGCGCGCTGCGTGGCGACCGTCTCGTGCAGTGCCAGCCAGGCCTGCACGGCCTCGTAGTCGTTGGTCGCATTCAGCGTGCAGGCGTTGCGCGGGGCCCGGAAACTGCCCCGCGAGCCGTCGATCTCGCCCGGCAGATGCAATTGTTCCCATGGCACGATGCCGCTTGGCTGGGCGACGATGATCAGGGCGCGGGCACGCTCGGTGAGCTGCGGATGGGCGGCAAAGAAGGCTTCCACCTGGCGGGCCCCTGCCATGCCAAGTCCCTCGATGGCTTTCCACCAGCCTCGCCGGCGGGGGATGCGTACCGTCAGGTCTGACAGCGGGTCTGACCAAGATAAGGCCGACTTCCTATCATAAGCCTTCCAGTTATATATATTCGAATCTATAGATCTGATTGTTATAAAAGACTGAGCCCTCTATCGAGCGACTCTTCCGCTACACTGGCCGGCCCATTGGAGATCTCAGTCCGGCATGGCCACCGTCGAACGTACCGCCTATCCGCGCTTTCCCAGGGTCTTTTCGACGGGGGAATTGCAGGCCTGCTATACGCCCGACATCGAAGAACTGGAGTGGGGGCGACGAAACGCGCGGGGGCAGTCCTCGCGGCTGGGCCTGCTGGTCCTGCTGAAGGTCTTTCAGCAGATGCGCCACTTCCCCAACCTCGATTCCATTCCTGTCGCTGTCATTGATCACGTCCGAGCCAGCGCAGACATCGGTGCGGAGGTCGAGTTTGGCTACGACAGGGCCCGGTCGGTCGCGTTGTTTCGCCACTACGCTGGGATTCGGGAGTTTCTCGGCATCCAGTCCTACTATGGCACCGATGCCAATGAAGTCGCCGTGCGTGCGGCACGGGAAGCGGCCGAGGCCATGGACCAGTCGGTGGACATCATCAATGCCACCATCGACAGCCTGATCCAGCAGCAGGTCGAACTGCCGGCGTTCTCGACGCTGGACGCGATTGCGGAACAAGTCCATGCGCGCACGCAAACAGCGCTATTCCGGCGCGTCGCGCGACGCCTGACGGACGACGACAAGGCCCAACTGGACCGCCTCCTCAAGCGGGAATTCAGTCAGCGCCAGACCGCGTACAACACCATCAAGCGCTACGCGTTGCGGCCGTCGCGCAAGCACATCTCCTTGCTGATCGAACATCTCACCTGGCTCGAAGGCTTTGGGGACTACGGTCGTGCGCTGGAAGGCGTGCCAGCCACAAAGCTGCGCTCCCTGTCATCGCAATCGATGAGCCTGGATGCGGCCAATCTGAAGGAGATGCTGCCCGAGCGTCGCTATACACTGATCGTAGCGCTGCTGCATCAAATGCGTGTGCGTGCCCGCGACGATCTGGCCGAGATGTTCATCCGCCGGGTGGGTGCTATCCACAAGCGGGCCAAGGAAGAGCTCGCGCTCATCCAGGCGCGGCAGCGTGAACAGATGGAAAGCCTCGTGGACCTGCTCGACGGGGTTGTCAACATCGTTGACGATCACGGGGACGACGCTGCGCTGGGCGCACAGGTACGCAAGTATCTGGCGCCGACAGGCAGTCTCGAGCCCTTGCGCGAGAGCTGCGCCGAGGTGCGGGCCTACAGCGGCAAGAACTACCTTCCGTTGCTGTGGCGGCATTTCAAGGCGCATCGATCGGTGCTGTTACGCCTGGCGCGAGCCCTGGCATGGGGATCGACCACGCAATCCCAAACCTTGCTGACGGCATTGGACGCGGTGTTCGAGAGCGAGTCGCTGCACCGGGAATGGATTGCCGTCGACGTTGACATCAGCTTTGCCTCGGAACGCTGGCGCAAGCTGGTGCGCCGCCCGATCGATGGGGGTGCCCCGACCAACCGGCGTTATCTGGAGCTCTGCGTGCTGTCCTATATGGCCAAGGAACTGCGCAGCGGCGATCTTTGCGTAGCTGGATCGGACGCCTTCGCCGACTACCGGGATCACCTGCTGCCCTGGAGCGAGTGTGAACAGCGTCTGCCAAGCTACTGCGAGAAGTTCGGCATGCCCGACAGCGGCGCCGGCTTCGTGGCCCAACTGCGTCAGTGGCTGACGGACACGGCCCGCCAACTGGACGAACGCTTCCCGGAGAAGTCCGAGCATGTGATCATCAACAGGGCGGGCGAGTTGGTGGTGCGTCGTACTGCGGCTACGGCCGTCCCAGAGAGCGCGGTCGCCCTGCAAAAAGCGCTGATGAAACGCATGCCGGTGCGTAACCTGCTGGATGTGCTGGCCAATATTGAGCACTGGACGCAATTCACCCGGCACTTCGGCCCGCTCAGCGGCAGCGATCCCAAGATCCGCAATGCTGCCGAGCGGTACCTGCTGACCATTTTCGCGATGGGCTGTAATCTGGGGCCCACCCAGGCGGCCCGTCACATGGGCGACAAGATCACGCCGCACATGATGTCGTTCGTCAACCGGCGACATCTGAGCCTGGAGCGGCTGGAAACGGCGCAGCGCGAGCTGATCGAGCTTTATTTGCGATTGGATCTGCCCAAGCACTGGGCGACGGCAAGACAGTGGCGGCCGACGGCACCCAGTACGATTTCTACGACAACAATCTGCTGGCCGGTTACCACTTCCGGTACCGCAAGATGGGCGCGGTGGCATACCGGCATGTGGCCGACAACTACATTGCGGTTTTTCGGCATTTCATCCCGCCAGGCATCTGGGAGGCGATCTACGTCATCGAGGGCCTTCTCAAGGCAGGCCTGAGCGTCGAGGCGGATACCGTTCATGCCGACACCCAGGTTCAGTCGGCGGCGGTCTTCGCCTTCACACACCTGCTGGGCATCAAGTTGATGCCGCGCATTCGGAACTGGCAGGATCTCAAGCTGTACCGGGTGGATACCGATACGAAATACCAGCACATTGACGCGCTGTTTTCGGAAACGGTCGACTGGGATCTCATCGAGCGGCATTGGCAGGATCTGATGCAACTGACGCTGTCGATCCAGACTGGCGCGCTGTCTTCGCCCTTGCTGCTGCGCCGGTTCGGTGCGGCCAGCCCGAAGAATCGGCTGTCTTTGGCTGCGGAGGAACTGGGCAAGGTCATACGCACCATCTTCCTGCTCGAGTGGATCGGCAGCGGTGAACTTCGTCAGGAGATTACCGCAACCACCAACAAGGTCGAGTCCTATAATGGTTTTGCCAAATGGTTCTCGTTTGGCGGTGACGTGCTGCCGGTTAACGATCCGGACGAACAACAGAAGCGCCTGCGCTACAACGACCTGATGGCCTCGGCCGCGATCCTACAGAACACGGTCGACATGATGCAGGCGTTGCGGGCGATGGTGAAGGAAGGCATCCCGGTCAATCCGCCCGATATCGCCTTCCTGAGCCCCTATCTCACCAGCAACCTGAGCGCTTTGGCAAATACGAGCTTGACTTCGAACGTATCGAGAGCTGGATTCGCGACAGCCTGTTCGCGGGGCCGGCCCATTCTATCCGGAGGCCCAAACGCCATGCCTGATATCGAGACCCCCTACGGCGTCGTCGATGCCGACGCGTTGCAGTCGTTGCAGCAGCGCTACGATACCCTAGGGCTACGCTGAACAAGCTGGGTAAATTGAGTGACGCAGGTTGATCAGGAGCCCGTTCGGCCGGAAAAATAGCTGTGGCGACGAGAATTTGCCTTCGCGCGCCCCCAATTGGGGTGTGTTGGCGGGGCGCCCGCCCCGCATTCGCCCTTTACGGGCGGACTGCTCCCATCAGATGCCCTCGACTCAAGTAGAGATTGGCCAGCGCCAGCGCCGTGAAGGCACGGCCGGCATTCTTCTTCAGGCCACGGTAGCGGACTTTCGTGAAGCCCCACAGGCGCTTAACCACGGCGAAGACATGTTCAACCCGGGCCCGGATCTTCGATTTGTTACGGTTCTTCCCGCGTTGCACTTCGTCAATCTCCCCGTTCCTGCGGGTCCGCTGATTGGTGAAGTCCTTGGCGTGCGGCGCCTTCGATGCGATCAGCTCCTGCTGACTGGCGTATGCGCTATCACCGTAGACACGCCGCTCCTCCCCATGCAGTAGCTGGGGCAGCGCATGCTTGTCGTGAACGTTGGCCGGCGTCACCACCGCGGAATGAGCCAACCCGCTTTGACTATCCACGCCAATGTGCAGCTTCATGCCAAAGTACCACTGCTGGCCTTTGCGGGTCTGATGCATCTCGGGGTCTCGCGACTTCTCTTCATTCTTCGTCGAGCTGGGCGCACCAATGATCGTGGCATCGACAATGGTGCCGGTCTTCAGCTTCACGCCATTGTCTTGCAGGAGTCGGCCAACTTCCGCGAACAGCCGTTCGGCAAGCTGATGTTTCTCCAGCAGCCGCCGAAACTTCAATACTGTGGTGGCGTCCGGCACGGGCTCACGACCCAGGTCAATTCCTACGAAGCGGCGCAGGCTGGCGCTGTCATACAGGGCCTCCTCGCAAGCCAGATCTGCCAGGTTGAACCAGTGCTGCAGAAAGTGGATGCGCAGCATCCGCTCCAGACCAATGGGCCGCCGGCCATTGCCTGCCTTCGGATAGTACGGCTCAATCACGGCGCACAATGCCGCCCACGGTACGATCCGCTCCATCGTCGCCAGAAACTCCTCACGTCGCGTTGGCTTGCGGTGTTGCTCGAAACCTGCACATTGATCTGCACCCGCTGCCAACGTCATCTGCTTCATGTTCATCTCTTCGCGCTCGTGATTCTTCAAATAACGCGCCTTCTCACGAATCGGAGGACTTGATCAGCATTGCCCTAGTCATCCAACAAGCGGTGGATCAATTCGACTCGCTTCGAGCTCGCTGCGGACCGGATGGGCTGCGCGACGATCTGCTGCGCTTGCATGGCATGGCGCATACCGTGATCAATGGCGCGAGCCTGTCGTATTCGACCGACGATCTGACACTGGTGGAACAAGCCGATTGTGTCATTGAGGAACTGGAAGACTGGGTGATGATGCTCGACCGGATGATCGTCGCGCTGCGTCCCCTGCAGGATTTGCGGTCCAAAACAGACGACGATTACGACGATTCAATATGAAGCAAGGCGCCCACAAGTGGCAATTCTTTCCACGCTTTCGTCGCCATGCGTTCGGCTGGCGCTCGGATGCGCCCATCCAGCGCATCAAGGAAGCTCTCGCTGAAATCAAGCAGGTCGCGCGTACCGATGCGGTCCTCGCGGCCGAAGGGGCTGTCATGTTCCTGGAGAAGGTTTCGCCCGCGCTGGAACACGTCGATAGCTCTTCCGGGGCGCTCGGCACCGCGGTGAACCGAGCCATTGAGGTGCTGGTACCGGTCATTGCCGCCGCGCCGGTCGATACCAAAACCCGTGAGCGTTGGCTCGAGCGTCTCTGGGAAGCGATCCAGGATCAAGGCGTTCCCTATATCGAGGCATTGGGCGAAGACTGGGACCGGCTTTGCGTGACCCCAGAGATCGCAAACACGTGGGCGGACCGGTTTCTGCCTCTGGTGGAGCATATCTGGAGCGAGCGTGCCGGCGGCTATTTCGCGGGAACCTCGATCTGCCTGGCTTCGCTGTATGCAGCAGATCGGCATGCGCAGTTGATCGCGCTGGTGGACAGCGCCCCCTTCAAGGGGTGGCATGACCGGCAGTGGGCCGTCAAGGCGCTAATTGCGATGGGCAGGAAAGCCGAAGCCATCGCCTACGCGGAGGCATCGCGCGGTCTGAACAGCCCGGACGGGCTGATTGCCAAGGCCTGCGAAGAAATCCTGCTGTCATCGGGTCTTGCCGACGAGGCCTACCAGCGCTATGCGCATGAAGCCAACCGGGGCACAACCTACTTGGCGACCTTCCGGGCGATCGCCAGGAAGTATCCGCACAAGGGGCAAGAAACAATCCTGCGTGATCTGATCGCCCAGTCGCCCGAAGCGCCGGGCAAGTGGTTTGCCGCGGCCAAGGATGCTGGTTTGTTCGACCTTGCCATCGAGTTGGCCAACACCAGTCCGACCGATCCACGCACGCTGACGCGCGCGGCCAGGGATTTTGCGCAGAAGCAGCCAGCGTTCGCCATGGCCGCTGGGATGGCGGCGTTGCACTGGATTTCGCAGGGCTACGGCTACGAAATCACGGGAATTGATGTGCTCGATGCAAGCCGAGCTACCCTGCAGGCCGCCGGCCATGCTGGCGTCGATCCCGAAGCCGTTCGGGAACAAATCCGTCAGTTGGCTACCAGGATTTCTCCGCAGACCGACTTCGTCAGCAAGGTCTTGCCGGCCCTCTGACCAATCAGTGTATCGACACAAGTCAATGAGAATGGTTTTCTTCGTTGGTACAGAGATAATGGGTATTTGGGGTATCCATTTAACCGGAGTCCACACGCCTCCATGGCCGGTTCTGCCGGGGGCGATCGAGACTGGGAGGATGTCCACGCTTCTTGGGTGGCGTCGGACGCACGGCCTTAGGACTCTTTTTGCGCGTCAGGTCTTGGTAGCGCACGGGGTCATGAGCAACAGCCAGTTCCAAGATCCGGTAAAACAACAGCCCGCGGCTGCGCGAACGTCGGCGGTTGAAGCGGAACACGAATTCGTTGAGATAGCTGGGCAAGTGCGCAGCGTCCACCGCTCCTTGGTGGGTCCCGAGCAGCCAGCGCTTTGCCAGGGACGCAATTCGATGTACGCCCGGCAAGAGCGCGCCCGGGTCTTCCCCTCGCGCGCTGGCTGCGACGCTCATGGATGTAGCCCTTCTGCTCCAACCCCCGGTAGGGCGGCCAACCATCGGTGACCACTGTTGCCCCGGGTTCCACGTTGGCTAACACGAATGCCTGCAGTGAATCCGACGAGGCGTCTGCAATGGGTGCCATACGGCAGCGCCCGAATCCGCTGGGCTGCAAGAGTTCGACCGCAATACAGGTCAGCACCTTCTTACCTTGAGCGCGTCCTCCGACCAACCCCGGCTCAATGCCACCGATGTAAGTTTCATCTACCTCTACCCTTCCGCGCAGGCGTTCCCGATCGGGACGTACCAACGCTGATCGCAGCCGATGCAGCATAGCCCAGGCTGTCTGATAGGAACCGATCTGCAAAGAGCGCTTCAGACTCAGGGCCGAGATTCCGTCCTTGCCGCTGGCGAAGTTCCAGCAAGCAGCGAACCAAACTGTGAGTGGCGTACGGGTTCGATCGAAGATGGTCCCCGCTGTCACGGATGTCCTGTTGTCACAGTGCGTGCACATGTATCGCCCGTCTCCGAGTCGCCATCCGCCAGCTTGGCCGCAAGCCGGACAGACGAATCCGGTCGGCCAGCGCAGCCATTCCAGGTAATCCAGGCAGTCAGCATCGGACTGAAACCATGTCTGGAATTCACCGAAGGAACGAGGGTAGTCAATGTCTGCGGTTGGAAGCTCCATGCTCGAAGTATGGAATAGCGCCGGTTAAATGGATACCCCTGAGCATTATTATCTTTATACTATCATTTGTGTACCAAACTCTCTTCTGTCGAAATGCCCCGACACCTGCCCACCCTCGACGGCTTCCCGGACATCGCGGCACTGGCCGCCCTGCGCGCCTGGTACGAGGGGCATCCTCTCGACAGGCTGCCGCGCGCTTTCTTGCAGATCGTCTCGAGCCCGGCCAGTCTGCCCGTGGCCTCATCGGGCAGATCCGGCGGCAACTCGCCCAGTACGCCCGCCAACGCCAGCGGCCCGATCTGGCGACGCTGTTCGAATGCCCGACTGCTCAACGTCAGCACCATGCCAAGGCCGCGACGCAGGCGGTCGAGCAACTGCGCACACTGCCCCGTCCCACGCCGCAGATCAGCGACGAGCTCACTCGCTGGCTGCCGGCACGCGCGGTCGATGCCTTGCACGCTGCAGGGATCCATACCCTAGCCGATCTTACTGTGCGGATACCGCGCCGGCGGCAGTGGTGGGCCGCGATCCCGGGGCTCGGCCCAGCCAGTGCCCGGCGCATCGAGGCTTTCTTCGCCGCGCACCCGGCACTCACGGAACGGGCCCGCGCGCTGGTCGTTGCCGGGCAGCGGTCGGATGTCGCCCCGTGGGAGATCCTGCGCGTGCCGCAGGACGTTGATGGTTCCGCCGGGGCGTACCGCGCGCCCGCTTCCAGTTGCATCCTGGGCGCGGACAACGACTACGATGCCATCCAGGCCTGGCTCGCCCTGCACGAAACCCCGGCTACCCAACGCGCCTACCGCAAGGAGGCGGAACGGCTGATCCTGTGGGCCATTGTCGCGCGAGGCAAGGCACTGTCCTCGCTGACCACCAAGGATGCGACGGACTACCGCGCCTTCCTGCGCAAGCCGTCGCCGCGTGAGCGCTGGGTCGGGCCGCCGCGGCCGCGCACGGCGCCGGACTGGCGGCCGTTTGCGGGTAATCTGTCGGCCCGTTCGGTGGCGCAGGCGCTCGCCGTGCTCAGCGCCATGTTCCGCTGGCTCGTCGAGCAGCGCTATGTCATGGCCAATCCCTTTGCCGGCATCAAAGTGCGAGGCAGCCAGCACGCAAAGGCGGTGGCCACGACCCACGCCTTCACCGAAGGGGAATGGCTGCTGGTGCGGGCCATCGCGAACGGGCTCGAATGGTCGTACGGATGGGAAGCACCGGCGGCGCAACGGTTGCGCTTCCTGCTGGACTTCGGCTATGCCACAGGACTGCGGATCAGCGAACTGACCCAGGCGATGTTGCGCAATGTCGAGGTGGATGCCGCCGGCGATCACTGGCTGCATGTCGTTGGCAAGGGCGGCAAGCCAGCCAAGGTTACCCTGACGCCGCTGGCGCGCGTCGCGCTCGATCGCTATCTGCAGGAGCGCGGCTTACCGATCAGCCGCGCCCGCTGGGAGCCGTCCACGCCACTGGTCGGTAGCGTGGACGGAAGCGAGACCGGCATCACGGCGCTACGGCTTTGGGAGGTCATGCGCCGATTTTTCCGGTTGGCCGCAGACAGCTTGGCCAGCGACCACCCACCGCTGACCGAGAAGCTCCGCCGTGCCACGCCGCATTGGATGCGGCATACCCATGCAACGCACGCGCTGGCCAAGGGCGTCGAGCTGAGCGCCGTGCGCGATAACTTGCGCCATGCGTCGATTTGGCGTCGATCTATCTCCACAGCGACGACGTCAAGCGGGCAAGGCAGTTTGGGCAGGCGTTCACGGCCTGAACTGCTTATTCTCAATCCGAATAAGGCGAAGCGTTTTCATAACCACAAGGCTTATGATAGCAATTCGGCCTTATCTTGGTCAGAGGCCAATACTCTTGATGCTGTCGCGCAGACCTTGCGTACGGGCTTTGCGGAAGGGACTTCTTCAACGATGACAGTCGTCATAGGACCAGCGCTCGGGGACCGCCTGCCGGAGTCAAACCTGACGCTCGCGTCATGGCCACGGCTTGCTCGATACCGCGTCCGACAACGTCTTAAAAGCGTTGACTCATGATGTAGTGGGTCAGTTTTGAAGCCATTGCGCCTTCCCTCTGTGGTTCGTGAGTTCATCATAGCGGACCACGCAGCTTCGTGCGCAAGGGCAGGATGGGCACGCCCGCCCAGGTGTTGCAGATGTTCTGGCAGGTACTGCGCGGGCGCACGCGCGTCACTATCGACCATACCGCCTTGCCGGACGCACTGACATACATCGCGGAGGGGGCTGTGCAGACCATCTGGCAGGCGCCCACGAGGCCCGCCACCGGCGAGCTGGCCATGCGGCCAGCGCCGCCGAGGCCATTTCAGCGCGGGCCGAGACCGCGGCGGCCCGGGATAAGGTGCCCGCCATGTCGGCTCCACTGGTCAAAGCGCCGAAGTGCACGACGCCGTGCAGGCGAATCTGATCGCGGGGCGCCTGGCGCACGCGGCGACCAAGGCCCGGCGGAAGGCGGGGCGGGCGAACTGTATGCTCCCGGGGAGGACCGGGCCGAGTCCAGCGAGCACCGTGCCTTGCGCGAACTGGATGTGGAGCGCACTGCGCGCCAGAAGAGCGAGCGCGCCGCCGAAGAGCTACGCGCGGAGCTGGTGGCGACGCGCGGCGAGGCACGCGACGCGGCGGTGCCACAGGCCGAGGCCCGTGCCCGGCTCGAAGCCCAGGCCGCGGCGCTCACGGAGCGGCTCACTGAGCGGCTCACTGAGCGGCTCACTGAGCGGCTCGCCGCCGCCGAGGTGGCTCAGGGCCAGGAAGCCGTCGACCGGGACGCAGTCCAGACCGAGTTGGCGGCGGCCCAGCGCCGGGCCGAGCGCGCTGAGGCGGAAGCCGCGCTAGCGCGCCAGCTGCTGGCAAAAATTGCGCCTGCCGCGCGAGCGGGAACGGCAGCGCAAATCCAGCAGCCCGGCATCGACCGATAGCGAAGCACCAAACGAAAGCCCACGACAAGTACGGGACGCCTTCTACCGGCTCGGAATCCGTGATCACAATGGAAATGGCCTCTTCGCAATAGCCGGGAAAAAAATGCGGGCTATCTGACCCTAAAAAATTCCTTACCCTCCCCAGCATTGACCGCCCGCTGCAGCCAGTCCGGCATCTGGCCAGTCCCGGTTTCCGATTCACAACGCTCGACGCGCTTTTTTTTTGCAGCTGGCGTGCCGCCCTTGCGGGTAACGACTCTGGGGAGCGGCCTTGGTAACATCTGGGGCCGATTGAGGCCAAGAGCACAGTAATAGTGGCGTATGAGGCTCTTTTTCCTGTGCCTAACCCGACCAACAGTAGCCCTGGATGGCTAGAAACCTCTTGCGGAACTTACCACGGTGGTAAATAATCGAAAAAACGTAAGCCAATACGCCGGAGCGAGTCCCTCAGATGTAGGTGGGGGCAGTCGTAAGATTCAGGGGAAGGCAGATGGGCCACTTTACGACCCTGCGGCAATCATCGCGCTGCTCGAGGTTGGTGCGGATGGCGAGAACTATTCGCCAGTCATTCCATTCACCGAAAAGTGCGCTAGGGACGTCCAGAAGTATGAGCTGGACGCAAAGGAGCTAGCCGCTCTGGTGTTCCGTTGCGGGCTGAATGAGAGTTGGCGTCGCGAGATATTTGGCATGAGACAGGGGCGGATGTCTCGCGCTTTTTGCACAAGAGATTCACTGCCGTAGAGCGCGAGACATGTTGGATCGCCTGGAAGCCGGTATCGGTGCGGCCCAAGCGAAGCGGCCCCGGTGGAAGCCGGGGCCGATGTTCAGAATGGATCGTCAGGCAGATCGCCGCCGTCGGGCTCTTGGAGATCGGGCGGCGGGCGGTAGCGACGGGCCTGTTCGCCATAGACGGTGTTGAACCACAGCCATAGGTCGTCGAGGATAAGCTGGATGACGAAGGCGGTTTCGTCGGAGAGTTTCGGATCGGCAGCGCCGGTGCTGCGAGTGAACATGTACATGATGGATTCGCGGATTGAGGCGTGCGGGGTTCTCATCGCATTTCCCCGATGGCCTGCTGCAGCAGTTCGTCAGGCAGATGGTTCAGCCCCTTGGGCACGGCCAGCTGCATGGCGGTGCGCAGGATGCGTCCGGCGTTGCGGGGCAAGCCACGCGAGGCTTGGCGCAACAGCTCGAGCCCGGTCTCTGAGAGCAGCGTGTGGTTGCAGCCGGCGGTCTTGAGTGCGTGCGAGATGAGCTGGGCGAAGCGGGCATGCTCGGTGACGGGTTGAAGTTGCGCGCGGGTCTGGATGCGGCTGTAAAGTGCGGCGTAGACGTTGCGTTCAAGCATTGAGGCCAGCTCCGGGTGGCCAACGAGCCAGACGGTGATGAGATGACGGGCGTCGAAGGCGAAGTTCAGGAATGAGGGGAAGTCGCGGAAAAACTCGGGAGGCAGGTTCTGCGCCTCATCGATTATCCATAGGGGCAGAACCTGTTTGCCATTAGCAAGTTCGGTGATGCGCGCCTTGATGTCGCGCCAGAGATCGGCGCGGCGATGGCTGGGTTCGAGCCCGAGCGAGCGGGCCAGTGACCGGTACAGGTCAACGCGGCCGAACTCGGTCTCGGCCAGGTAGATGGTCTGGTAGCGATGCGGGTTGAGGTTGCGCGTGAGATGGCGTAGTACGGCGGTCTTGCCTACGCCGGGCTCACCGGTCAAGAGGCCGATGCCAGGGCTGTCGAGCAGCCACTGGAAGCGTTCGGACAGACTGGCGAGCGCGCCGTCGTCCCACAGTTCGATACAGTCGGTGTCCAGCGGGGCGCAGCGCAGGCCGAAGTGTTGACGGTACATAGGTCAACCCTCCTGGCGGTAGTGATGTTGATGGGTGAGTTCGATGAGGTTGGGGCCGGGCACAGGGGCAGCGGTCGTGGGTTCAATTGGCGGCTTGCTGCGTCGTCGTCGGCTGTTGGCGACGGCATCGAGCGGGGTGGCGGCGCCCAGCGGTTGGCCGGCGCTGTTCTGGACGCGGAGCACGGTGCCGGCGTGGGGATCGACGACGAGCACGACCCGCTGGCCGCTGAGTTCGTAGGGGACCTCGAAGACGCGGCCATCGTACGAGACGGTGCCATCACGGCGCACATGGCGTTCGACGCGATGCAGGAACAGTTCATCGAGCTTCGGGGCAAGAGAGCCGAGTGCGCGGATGCGCGGCAGGTCCTGCTGGTAGCGCGCGAGCGGCGAGACATCCTTGCCCAGCGAGCTGTGGGGCTCGCGATGATAGACCTGCTCGACCCAGGCCCACAGCCGGGAGTTGAGGTCGGCCAGGTCGCGGATGTGGGTGGCATCGAGCTCCGCGAGGAACTGATCGCGCACGGTGCGGTGCCAGCGTTCGAGCTTGCCCTTACTCGTGGGCTGGTACGGCTGACAGTGCACCAGGCGAATGTCCAGGTCTGCGCAGATGGTCTGCAGGCTTGCGGCGCGATAGGCCGAACCGTTGTCGACGACGATCATGCGCGGGATACCCCGGCGCAGCAGTGCCTGCTTGAGAACGCCTTCGATCTCCAACGCCGTCTCGGACAGGCAGAATGCGCTGTGCGCAACCAGGCGCGAGGCATCATCGAACAGCGATACGAGATAGGTCTTGCGGCGTGCCCCGCCGAACGAGAACATTGGGCCATGCATGACATCGCCGTACCAGATGGAGCCGGCATACTCGGCCACGAAGCTGCGCTTCTCCTGGGGAACGACGGCGGGGCCGACGATGCGCGAGAGGCCGTGAACCTTGAGCAGGCGATGCACGGCGCAACGCGAGAGCGTTCCGCGCGCCACCACCCCGGCGGACTCGAGCAGCAGCCGGATCTGGCGTATGGAGCGTTGCGGGTTCTCGCGTTTGGCAGCCAGTACGGCGGCCTGCACGGCCTCGGGCAGCTTCGAGCGGCCGGTGTCGGCACGGGGCCGGCTGGCCAGGCCCGCGACACCCTCGCGCCGCCAGGCGTAGTACCAGGTCTGCAGGGTGCGCTCGCCGATGTGGCGGCGGCGCGAGCCGGGGATGGCGTACTCCTGAAGGGCGAGCTGACGCAGCAGCAGCTGCAGCTCGCCGCGCTCGAGCCGCTCACGGCTCACGATGGGACCGAGCACGGACAACCGGAACAGGGCCACGGGATCGATGTTGTTCATGAAGTCTACGTTGAAGTTGAACGAGACGTCATGAAACGACCAATATCGGGCCGGCGGCAGTGGGCAGACTGTGTGGGGTGCCCGTTACCGTGCCGGAAGGGGTGTCGCGCGCAGTGTTGCCATCATGCGATCACGGGACATCAAGGCCGTCCAGGTCGAGCCAGGCCATCGCTTGGCATAGCGGCATGAGGGCGAGGCAGGCGCACCAAAATGCGGCGGTATCGGCGGTGCGGCCCAGTTCTGGGAAGCGGCTTCGCAGGGCAAAGGCAAAGTTGTCACTGCGACGCAGGAGCCAGCCCCACCAGCGCCGGACGGTGCGGCGATCGACGCCGGCCACGGCGGCGGTGAAGCGCAGCGACATCCCGACGAAGATCAGGGCAAACACGAGCTGCTGCAGCGCCCAGCCGTACCAGCGCAGCGGACAGATGCACAGCGGCAAGCGAGAACAGGTACGCCGGCAAGCGGCACAACAATAGCGTGGCACGGGCACGGAATTGAGGGTACCGCCCTCACTGCGATCAGCCTTGCGTGCATAGAAGCCGTGTGCCCACAGGCAGGTGCGACCGCAATGTGGGCAGCGGCCGGGATGATAGGACTTAGGCGTGGTGACGATGGCGCGAAGATGCTGTTCGAGCGAGACAAAGGCATGTACGATCCGAAGCATAGGCCGGGCTGTTCTGTGTTCGTGGAGGGTGTGGTAACCGTCTCACGATAGCAGAGGAGTACCGGCCTATCTCATGCCCGCGGCGTCTCGCGATGTTCGCGGGGATGTTCGTGAAATCGTTCTCAACGTACGCGAGACAAACTCACCCTGTTGGACCTCAAATTGAGCGCGACGTAACACTCTGGTCCAGGACGCTGTCCGGTGGGGCACTTTCAAGGGTTCTGAATGGTGCGAGAAGCAGCCGGGTGGGCCTTGGGCGGCATGTGATGTCTATGTACTGATTCGCCAGGAATGGAATAAGTACGCCTACAAAGACATTACTCAGGAGTACTACGTCAAGCTAGCCATCAATCGTACTGGCAAGCTGATCCTACTCGTATCAATGCATCAGTAACGGGAGATCCTAATGACTACGCATGTTCTCTGCGATGTGTGCGGGGAAGGCCATGTCGCGTCCGTGTATGGACAAAATGAGATCGAGCACAAGGGCGCAACGTTCTCTGTGCCATTTGTCATGTCACACTGTGAGGTGTGTGGCAGTGACTACGCATCAGCGTCTGACATGCGTCAGAACAAGCGCGCGGTAGTGGAGCTTCGTAAAAAGCTAGAGTGTCTTCTGACGGGGCAAGCGGTTCATGCCATCCGTGTCGGCGCAGGCCTGAAGAAGGTACAGGCAGTAAAAATATTCGGTGGTGGGCCGGTCGCCTTTTCGAAGTACGAAGCGGATGATGTGACCCAATCCGCGTCAATGGACAAACTCATCCGCGTAGCTGCACAGGTCCCGTCTGCATTGGCATGGCTTGCTCATGCGGCAGGTGAGGAAGAGGTTGCGACGGCGATCTGTTCCAGGGAAGTGTCCCGAATCTCTACCATCCTGGAAGTGGATGGAGTGTTAAAGGACGCCCGACGTGTGGTTCACGCGGTCCTCAAACATACGCTGTTAGATTCCCCCGTTTCCTGTTACTCGAAGGTCTTTGTATCCGAGAGTAGCGAAGAGGATGAACTTGCAGTTGATGTGCAGACAGGCGGGACAGTGCATAGTATGGCCCGCTTTGTTCAGCGCAAGAATTCCGCCTACGAAATGTCGCTCGATTATGACGCTCCAGCTTCGAACTTGCCTTCGGCACTGAAGAGCTTGCAGAGCTATAAGTTAGAAGCAGCCTAAGGTATGAGACCGAGTCCATTAAAGCTCAATTCGCTCAGATTCTTGCACGTGAGCGTCTACCCCAGAAATGAGCCTGAGACACTGGATCCAGTAGAGAACCCCGCGCCAATTGATACCTGGGGAGCGAATATTCATTGTTCCCTTACCCATGCCGAAGCTGATAAGGAAGAAGGGGAGAGGTCCGCGACTATATGGTTGCGTTAGGGATTCAAGTCAGTGACGGCCCGGAGAAAGTAGTTCCTTACAAGATTGATGTCGAATGTGTGGGATATTTCTCGATACCAAATGGGTTCCCTGACGCGGCAGAACGTCTCGAAATCGCTGTTGTGAATGGTGCGTCTTTGCTCTATGGTGCGATCAGAGAGCAAGTCGCAACCGTTACAAGTCGGTGTTGGTACGGTGAGCTACGATTGCCATCGCTGAATTTTCGAGAGGATGGCCCAGCGGCTCGCGCTGCGGCAGAGGCGAAGCGGCGCGCGGCGGAAGAAAAGAACGATGCAACTCAACCATCTGCCGATCCAGAGTGATGTAACTTTGCATCGTGTCTTGACTCGATGCGCACTGTAGCTAAAGCGGCCCGCAATGATGCGGGCCGTTTGCATTTCTTGGTGCTTGGTCCCCCAAGCGATCAGCTATGGCAGAACGAACAGAAATTAGCAGTTCCTACGGCTTTGAACGATTACGTTTAGAGGTGGCACCGTTTGTTCGGACAGGGATCCGGAGTTTTTAAGTGGAAGCGCTGGGGCAGTCAGGCTGCCGATTTGATCGCTGGCAGCGTGGCGAAGTATGCCTCATCCGGGGTCTGGTCCGCCAGACTGGAATGGGGCCGTCGTTGGTTGTACCAGGTTAGGTAGTTAGCGATAGAGCGGGGCGCATGGCTGACCGAGTCGTAGGCTTTCAGGTAGACCTCCTCGTATTTGACGCTGAGATAAAGTCAAATCTGGTGTACGAAGGTTGATCGTGGCCGGTCGTCAGGCGACGAGTTTCTGCTGATCCGGCGGATTGTCTTGCGCCGGCGCACCGTCCTTGAAGGGGATGCCCTTCAGGAGCTGTTCGATATGTTCGGCACCGTTGATGCGGCGCCAGGTTTTCTCGGCTTCCTCGATCAGCTTGAAGGCCAAGCCAAGGAAGGTCGCTCGTGACACACAATTTCGCGTGCGCGTCGTGCGGTGACGCACAGTCGCGAAGGTCGACTCAATCGCGTTCGTCGTGCGAATGTGCTGCCAGTGCTCGGCCGGGAAGTCGTAGAACGTCAACAGGGTGTCTCGATCTTTGGTGAGCACGCCGGCGGCCTTGGGGTACTTGGCACCGTAGATCGTCACAAAGCGATCGAAGGCAGCAAAGGCATCTGCGCGGGTGGCCGCCATCCAAATCGCCTGCAGATCTGCCTTGGCGCGGCCGTGCTGGGATTTTGGCAAGGCGTTCAGGACATTGCCCATCTTGTGGAACCAGCAACGCTGGGCGCGCGTGGCTGGGAACACCTCCTCCAGGGCAGCCCAGAATCCCATGGCGCCATCGCCGACCGCCGCCAGCGGGCCAGCCTGCAGGCCGCGGGATTTCAGATCCAACAGTACTTCCGCCCACGATGCCTTCGATTCCCGATAGCCGTCACCGATCGCCACGCGCTCCTTCCTGCCGTCGGGCGTGACGCCGATGATCACCAGCAGGCATTGCCCGTCCGAGCCCTCGCTGCGCAGACCCGTGTGGATGCCGTCCACCCACCAATACACATAGCGCGCCGCCGACAGATCACGCTGATTCCAGCGTGCATGCTCGTCTGCCCACTGCGCCTTCAATCGGCTCACCACGTTGGCCGATAGCCCTTTGGCATCTTCGCCCAGCAGCACCGACAGCGCCTCGCTCATGTCGCCTGTCGAGATTCCCTTCAGATACAGCCAGGGCAGCGCCGCACTCACCCGTGGTGACTTCCTCACATATGGCGGCACGATCGCCGAGTTGAACTTCACGCCAGACCCGGACCGGTCGCGCACCTTGGGCACCTTCACGGCAATCGGTCCGGCACCCGTCAGCACCTCTCGCTCCGGGAGGTAGCCATTGCGAACCACGGCGCGCTGGCCGCTCAAGGTCTTGACGTTACTGAACTGCTCAAGCAGCTCTGCCAGCTCCACTTCAATCGCCTCCTGGATGACCCGCCGGGCCCCGCGCCTGATCAGCTCCTCGAGCCCAAGCCCGATTTCCGATAGACCGACTGCTTCCTTACATTTATCCTTGCTCATGGTGGAGTTTTCTTGTGTGCTGGTTTCCGATCTCGACAATCAGATTCTCAGCGGAAAGCTCCACCGCCCTCTACTCCGCGCCTCAAATTCCCCGCCCGTACACCACTTTCGACTTTAGCTCTCGAACCGTCGCATTCCCGCATGAAACGGCATTGATCCGTTTCGCGCCAGCGCACATTTTTTCGCGGTGATCGAGCGACGTTGACGCTGTAGGTCCGTACAGTCGAGGAAATTCACTACCGGTATTCAATTGTCATGGGCGGCTGCATTTCTAAGCGTGGTGGAGCGCGAGCTTCAAGCGACTATGGTTCCGATGGGTATGAGTCGGACGTTGAGGGGCGTTGTTGCATAAATCCGGGGTCGGATGGGCTGACGTTTACGCACAACGACTGGAGCGCTGGCTCTGTTAACTTCTGACGAAGCGGCGTAGTGTCTTGGACTTTTTCCGGGACGATGCGCAAGGACAACCGACAGCAAGCCGAGCCCAAGGGGGTCTACCGCGTCAAGAACTGGGCGCAGTACAACAAGGGGCTGATAGCCCGAGGAGACGTGACGATGTGGGTCGAAGAGAGCTTGCTCGTGCCACCGGCTAAAGCCCAGTCGCCCAAGCGTGGCCACCCGCTCGTCTATACGGATGCGCTGATCCAGGGTCTGCTCAGTCTCAAGCAGGTGTTCCACCTGCCGCTGCGCGCGCTGCAAGGCTTCGCGCAGAGCTTGCGCACCCTGGCTTTCCCAACGTTGCCAGTGCCGAACTACACGACATTGAGCCGCCGCGCGCAGAATCTGAACGTCGTGCTGCCCGCCTCGCGTAGCGGCGAGCCGCTGCATCTGGTGATCGACAGCACTGGGCTGAAGCTTTACGGCGAAGGCGAGTGGAAGGTTCGCAAGCACGGTTGGTCCAAGCGCCGGACTTGGCGCAAGGTCCATCTCGCCATGGACGCGAACACCGGCCAAATCTGTGCTGCACTGATGACCCACCAGGACGTTGGCGATGGCGAAGTGTTGGCCGACCTGCTCGATCAGATCCCGGTTGATACACCGATCGATACCATCGGAGGTGATGGCGCTTACGACAGCAAGCCGTGCCACGCGGAGATTGCTGCGCGAGGTGCACAGCCCTCGATTCCACCACGCGATGGAGCGAAGCCTTGGTCCGAAAGTACGCCGGGCGCAGCCTGGCGTAACGAGGCCATCGATGTCATCGAGAAGAGCAGTCGACGCGATTGGAAAGCCGCCAGCGGCTATCACCGGCGCTCGCTGGCCGAGACCCTGATGTACCGCCTCAAGACGCTGACGGGACACAGTCTGTGGGCACGCGAAATCGGGTCGCAGGCCACCGAAGTGGCTATCCGTGCGGGCGTGCTCAACCGCATGGTCGCGCTCGCTCGCCCGCAATCCGTCCGTATCGCCTGAGTTCAGCGTCACCGAGGAGCCCCTGTTTTCAATCTCGATTTATGCAACAACGCCACGTTGAGGCGAAAAGAGCTAAGCCTGGATCTTCGCGATCACCATATTCAAATGAGACCTTGAATGGTCTGGTGCCATTTGCCAAACGGGTCTATCAGGAGAGCGTTCTTTGGCATGAAACCAAGCGCGAACACGTGTCATCTCTTCGCAGAAATGGCTTCGTGAACGAGCGTAAAGGGAGTGGAGCCACAGATGGCGGAAGCGCAAATTTCCTGATGAATTTCAGTAGCTCTGGTGTGACTGCTTCGGGCGAACACCACTACTTGTCATCTGATCGAGAGATGGCGAAGGAGTTTGCCATGTTTGCCGACGCTGACCAGCCGGCGGTGGTGCGAACGATCGGCGTTGGGAACAACTTTCATTTGGAGGAAGACCCCTATACTGGCGACCCTGCCAGACCCCGGGCACGGCAGAGCAAGCGCACGCCTTGCTGAGTTGTTGCAACATAACACGACAAGAGAAGTGCCTGTACAGCGCCGTCGAGGCACTGGTAAAGCGGTCGAATTTTTCACCGAATGATGCTGAAAGTAACATCGAATACGCTCGGCTGTCTCTGAACACTGTGCAGACCCACGACAAAGCCTTGAAGTTGCAGTTCGGTGCGAGCCGGTGCACGCGAGGTGACGGCTTGCTGTGATTCACCCTCAGGTTATCGAGAATCAGGACACCTTCTTGCCTGCGTGCCAAAACGACGTCCACCGATGGCATCTTGCAGCGTCGTCGCGACGCCCTCAGTATGACGCTGGCAAGATGCCAAACACTCCAATGCGATATCCCAGCTGTGCTTGTCCATCTCCGCTCTTGATCGACACCGCCAGCATGAGATGCGCTCGTCTTGTTTCCTCAAGAGTCCGGATTGTCCCCCCGTAATGGCTGTTGAGCAGGAGCTTACTCGTCCTGATTCCACTATCCCGACATAGCCGCTTGTTTCAACGGTCTACCCGCCCGATCCGATGACAACGGCCGGAGCTATTTTAACAGCCTGCCAGGTAACTACTGGAGAAGGGGCATAGCTATGAGAATTGGCAGCCCGGCGAGTCCGGACGCTGGTGGCGATCAGAAGATTGACGAGGCTGCACCCGGACAGTCCCCGACTTCGCGGCCCGAACCTGCGTCCCGGAGGACAGACACGGTCCTTGACACGTTGCCGCGGCGGGAAGACCTGGCAGCGCGTCGCCAGCAGCGCAGGATGCCGCCTTATTCCGGACCTCAACGGCAAAGGGCATTCGCTTCACGGCCACAGGGGGACGAGGATACTGCCGGACATCCGTTGCGCGCTTTGCCGAGTAGCGGGAGGCCTGTGTCAGACCGAGCAGCGGACGATGCACCCCGCAGGGCCCAGTCGTCGTGGCCGCCCAGCACGCGCAACCTGCCGGACCAGCAGCTGCGGTCAACCCTTGCTGCAAGCGGGATGGAGAGGTATCAGATCGCCGCGGCGGCGCCATCGCGCAAGCGACCGGCCCGCGATGCGATTGAAGCGCTGGATGAAAGGCACCACTCGAGGATGCGCATCGAGCCGAGCGAACCACAGCGCCGCAGCCGGAATCTGGGGAGAGTCCTGACGTATCCTGAACACGAGTTCGGCCGGCAGCTCAGGAACCAACGGTATGCGCAGCAGCAAGTGCTTTCCGGCAACGCGAAGGATGCCGATTTCCCTGAACTTGCCATCCGGATGGCAAGGGAGAACATGCTGGCACAGCGCAACGGCTACGGGCAGGCACTGGTCTTTCTACGCCCAGACTATGCCGGCGACAACCTGCACTTCCTGGACTTGTATTTGCAGAAACTGCAGGTCAGGAACAAGGTCAGGAACATACCGCCTGCGCGGGCCAACGACGTTCGCGAGGCGGTTGAACTGGCGGCGCACTATCTTGTGGACACCGACTGGTGCCGGGGCGCGCCGGCTGCAAGCTACGTGCATTTCGCCAACAAGCTTAGCAAGCATGCCGACAGCGAGATCTGCCGGCTAGCGCTGCGAAGCATCGCGACCGAACTGCTGAGGCCGGGCGCGCTGCACAGGCTGAACGGACGGCAAGCCGCCATGCTGTGCAATGCGCTGTCCAAGGCGCCGGAGCGCCCGGCGTGCTGCGATGCGGTGTCCGGTCTTGTCAGGCATCTTCGATCGCATGGTCTGATCCCGACGCTGAACGCACAGGATATGTCAAATCTGCTCAATGCCCTGAGCAAGTGGTCGGACGATGGCAGGGTCAGGGAGAACGCACTGGAGCTGGCCAGGCTCGTTGCGGCAGACGCGCCGCTGCGCGAGTCGATGAATGCGCTGGGGGTGGCCATCACGGTCAACGCTCTCTCGAAGTGGCCTGACGAAGCCGATGCGCGTCAGGCGGCGCTGCGGCTGGCCGAACGCGTGACATCGGACGCAAAGCTGCGCCAGCGGATGGACGGGCAGCATGTTGCCAACGCGCTCAATGCATTCTCAAAGTGGCCGGCGTCGCATCGGGCCAGCGAGGCGGTACGGTGCCTGGCCCGGCGCCTCACATCGGAACCCCAGCTGTGCCAGTCGATGGATGGCAGAACGTGGCCAACGCGCTCAATGCGCTCTCGAAGTGGCCGGACCAGGCCAAGGCCCGCGACGCCGCGCTGCGGCTGGCCGAGCGCGTTAGCTCGGAACCCCAGCTGTGCCAGTCGATGGATGCGCTGGCCGTGGCCAATGCCCTGAACGCGCTTTCGAAGTGGCCGGGCGCGGACGAGGCCCGCGACGCGGCGCTGGCGCTGGCCGATCGTCTGACCTCGGAGGCTGAGGGCGATGCGCGGCTGCGCGAGTCGATGGATGCGCGGGAGGTGACCAACGCGCTCAATGCGCTTTCGAAGTGGCCGGACAAGGAAGAGGCTCGTGAGGCGGCGCTGCGGCTGGCCGAGCGCGTTAGCTCGGAACCCCAGCTGTGCCAGTCGATGGACGGGCAGAACGTGGCCAACGCGCTCAATGCGCTCAATGCGCTCTCGAAGTGGCCGGACCAGGCCAAGGCCCGCGACGCCGCGCTGCGGCTGGCCGAGCGCGTTAGCTCGGAACCCCAGCTGTGCCAGTCGATGGAGGCGCGGGAGGTGGCCACCGCGCTCAATGCGCTCTCGAAGTGGCCGGGCGAAGACGAGGCCCGCGACGCCGCGCTGCGGCTGGCCGGGCGCGTTAGCTCGGAACCCCAGCTGTGCCAGTCGATGGAGGCGCGGGAGGTGGCCACCGCGCTCAATGCGCTCTCGAAGTGGCCGGGCGAAGACGAGGCCCGCGACGCCGCGCTGCGGCTGGCCGGGCGCGTTAGCTCGGAACCCCAGCTGTGCCAGTCGATGGAGGCGAAACATGTGTCCAATGCCCTGAACGCGCTCTCGAAGTGGCCGGACAAGGAAGAGGCTCGTAAGGCGGCGCTGCGGCTGGCCGAGCGCGTTAGCTCGGAACCCCAGCTGTGCCAGTCGATGGACGCGCGGGCCGTGGCCACCGCGCTCAATGCGCTCTCGAAGTGGCCGGGCGAAGACAAGGCCCGAGACGCCGCGCTGCGGCTGGCCGAGCGCGTTAGCTCGGAACCCCAGCTGTGCCAGTCGATGGAGGCGTGGGAGGTGACCACCGCGCTCAATGCGCTCTCGAAGTGGCCGGACGCGGACGAGGCAAGCGCCGCGGCGCTGGCGCTTGCCGATCGTCTGACCTCGGAGGCTGAGGGCAATGCGCGGCTGCGCCAGTCGATGGAGGCGCGGGCCGTGGCCACCGCGCTCAATGCGCTTTCGAAGTGGCCGGACCAGGCCAAGGCCCGCGACGCCGCGCTGCGGCTGGCCGAGCGCGTTAGCTCGGAACCCCAGCTGTGCCAGTCGATGGAGGCGCAGGCAGTGGCCAACGCCCTGAACGCGCTCTCGAAGTGGCCGGACGCGGACGAGGCAAGCGCCGCGGCGCTGGCGCTTGCCGATCGTCTGACCTCGGAGGCTGAGGGCAATGCGCGGCTGCGCCAGTCGATGGAGGCGCAGGCCGTGGCCAACGTCCTGAACGCGTTTTCGAAGTGGCCGGAGGAAGACAAGGCCCGAGACGCCGCGCTGCGGCTGGCCGAGCGCGTTAGCTCGGAACCCCAGCTGTGCCAGTCGATGGACGCGCAGGCCGTAGCCAACGCGCTCAATGCGCTCTCGAAGTGGCCGGACGCGGACGAGGCAAGCGCCGCGGCGCTGGTGCTGGCCGATCGCCTGACCTCGGAGGCTGAGGGCGATGCGCGGCTGCGCCAGTCGATGGACGCGCAGGAGGTGGCCAGCACCCTCCACGCACTGTCCCGATGGCCGCAAGAAAGCGGCCTGCATGAAGCGGCGTGGTGTCTGGCGGCACGCCTGGGCTGGGCTCCGCTCGAGTGGAGCGCGTTTGAATTCAGACAGACCGGCCAGATTGCCAACGCGCTGGCGCGGCTCGGCCGGGACGAAGACGGGAACGCCGTTCTCGCACGCGATGTACTGATGGGGGTAGCGGTGCACCTGGAGCTGTACCCGGAACGCTTCGACAGCGCCGAGGGCCGCCACGTGGGTATGCTGCTCAAGGCTTTCGCCCAGCTGCGGATGCACGACGCGCTGCGGCTGCTCGCAACGCCGGCGCTGGAGCGTGTCATGACGCTGTGTCAAGAAGGACGGCTGCGCGAAGAACCGCTGGAAAGTGTAGGCACCCTGTGCATGGGGCTGCTGCCGCTGGCGCGCAGCCCGCAGTTGCAGCGCCACCGGGTGCGCGCCCTGCAGACGTTCGACGCGCTGAAGCCAGTCGTAGAACACAAGATCGACGCGTATCTGCGCCAAGCCCGGGCGGGGCAGGCGCTCGTGCCGGGCTGCGCCTGAAGGAGGGTGACGAAGCATGCGGTACGCGCTGTCCGGCCCTGTCACTGTATCAGGTGCTCAAGGCATACAGCGTGGTGGCCCACCAGTGGAAGCCGCGCTACATCAGCGGCGGGCGTGAGTCGGTGAAGGCGCACCAGGAGACTCTGAAGCAGTGGGTGCGACAGACGCTGGACAGGACGCGCCCGCTCATCGAGACGGATCTGCAGGAAAAGAGCTGGAACTTGATTGCGCAGATCGAGGCGGATGATGCGATCCTGGACGCGCTGGATCTGCGGCTGGCCAGCGCGGCGCATCTGGAGGCCCTCACGACGCGTTACCCTCCTCGCCGGTTCGATCTGGCAGCGCGCCACGAGAGCCTGCGCACAGCGGTGGGAAACGTCGTACCACCCGAACCGAGTGGGGGCGACACCACGCATGTCACGGTCGACTTGCGGGGACGGGAGCTGGAGCCCGCCGCGTCGTCCGACGGGGCGGAGCCTGCGTATTCGTTTTATTCACGCCTGACCGGTCAGCCGCTGGTCGAGGTGCGGCTGCCTGGGGAGTTAAGCGCCTTCATGCTCGCGCGCACGTTCCAGTACAAAGACGAGCCTTGGCGCTTCGACATGTTTGGCGGCAGCCGCCTGACACGGGGGCGGCGGAAGTCAGCCCGGGACATCGCCGCCGGCCGCAGCGCGTCTGCTTCGGTGCTGCCGGCAGTGCGGTATGCCGACAGTGCCCCAGGCAGCGCCTTCATGGAACTGGCGCAGAAGCTGGCGCCGCAGCGCGAGGACTGGTCGCGCATGCAACGCGCGCTCATGGAGATGGTGCCACCTGACCATGTGGTGGAGGGCACGTTGCGGCTGGGCTGGTTTGAGGACGTGCCCGGGCCGCAGCACCCCTTCAGGCTTCAAGGGCCACACCACGAGCGCATCGCGCTCTGTCCAAATGACGGCTGCGGGTTTCTGAGATGGGACGTGGCGATGCGCATTCCGGTGGTGCGCGAACATATCGAGGCATGGGAGGCAGTCAGGGAGGCACGGGGCGACGAGGCACAGCAAAAGCTGGTGGATGGGCAGCAGCCGGGATTTAACACGCTGCCACCGCAGGCCCTGATGCATTTCCCGCGGGATGAGGCGGCGCTTGACGAAGCGCGCGAGGTGATGCAGCGCAGGCTGAACGGGGTGGACCGGCACGCATCGCAGGCGGTGGACTGCCTGACGCTGTACCAACTGGCCGTCAGCGGCGGCTACCAGGGGCGGCGCATCCGCGCGGTCCCCTCGGCTGACGACAGGCTGTATCTGCCGACGATTCCGCTGCCGGGCTTTGCGCAGTTGCAGGGCGATGTGCTGGTGGGCAAACCGCCGTACGATAAGGAGAACCTGTTGCCCATTGCGGCCGCGCAGGTCGTTACGCCCGATCAGGAGGACGTGACGGCCCAGTTTCTGGACCAGTGCTTCGCCATCCAGTACAGCTATACGGGATTCGATGAGGATTCGGGCACGGGCGCCGACATGTTGCACAGCAAGGGCATGCTGATCATCCCGCCGCCGGGCTACTGGTCGCCGGATCCGGACCACCAGGGGCTGCATCTGGCCTGTTCGCGGGAGGACCTGAAGACGCTGTCGCGCTGGAAGAGCCGGCGCGAGCGCGACACGCTGCCGCAGCAGATGTTCAGCACGGGCAGCCTGCGAGTCAAGGACGTGCTGCTGCCTGGGCGGCTTGGGGCAATCCCGATTGCGGAGCTGCGCAAGCGGAGCATGGACACGGACGGGGACGATGCGTTCGTCTATGCGGGCTATCCGGCTCTCGTGGGCCACATCGGTCGCGTCATGCAGTCGCGCCAGGCGCGACGGGGCGAGGAGCGCTCGTTCAAGCCGCCCAAGACTGCGCATCCGGCCATCGATGAACGGGGCCGCTACCAGGCGGGACGGGCGCGCGAAATTATGGCCGAGCAGCGGGGGGGCGCGTTGCTGGGTAAAGCCGCCACGCTCGCCATGCGCTTTCTCGCGCAGCCCGATGAGCTGCGCGAGGCCATGGCGCGAAACATGATGTTCGGCACCTACGACGGCGTGGCGCGTGATTTGCGCAACGGACTGCGCAGGCGGCTGCAGGGGGACAAGGATGCACCAGCGCTGCAGCAGTTGCAGGTGCAGGCGCATGAGGCGATTGACCGAGCCCATGAGCCGCAAGCGTGCGAGGCGGCGAAACTGCTGTATGAGCTGTGTATGCAGCTGGGCAGGGACAGCGTCCAGGCACCGCAGCTTCCGTCCGCGCTGGCGCAGGGGTTCCCCGCACTTGCGAGCGCCTATGAGCAGGCAGACGACACGGCCGGGCGTGTGCACGCGGTGCTGGACAACTACCCGGTGTGCCGTCTGTCGCGTACGGCGTTCCCCGAGGGGCAGCCGGGGCTGGTGCCGGGCGAGCCGGAGCTGTCCATGCGCAACCTGTTTACGATAGCCATAAAGGTGGGCACCGACGCGCTGAAGTCGGACACGGGCACCGATCTCTTTACAAGCGTGATCGAGAGTTGCGAAATGGCTGAACGCCGGTATCCCGACCGTCTGCGTCGGGTACCGTACAGCAAGCCGACGTTGGCGGAAATACGGCACGGGCGCTTCGATCCACAGTGGGCAGACGCTGCGCTGCGGCAGATGCCAACGATGGCAGCGGGTGTCATGCAGGACGCCGTCCGGGCGCTGCAGCAGGCGGAGCTGCTCAGCGTACCGGCTACGCCGGCCGAACGGGCGCAGGAGGTTTCCCGGGAGGCGCTTGAGCAAGAGGCGCTGGCGCTCAATGAACGGGCCCGTTTGGCCGAGCCGGGGATCACGATGAGGCTGCAGGACATCGTGAACGGGTGCAGTGAGCCCGGACACGCGCGGGCGGGTCTGGCGGGCGAACAGAAGAACAGGCTGAAGTCGCCGCGCTCGCTGCAGGACAAGCTGGCCCGGCTGATTGGTGGAGTGCCGCCCCGGACCCTGGCCCAGGCCAGCGCGCTGGTCAACGATGCGCTGCGCTACAGTGTGGTGCTGCCCGCGGATACGTTTATGGGGGACTATCGCCAGATCATGGCGCAGCTCGCGAAGGCGCATACTCTGATCCGGCGCACGAATCACTTCCTGCGGGGCCGCAGCCCTTTCCAGGCGGTGAGCGTCACGCTGAAGGAGCCAAACGGCATCGCATGGGAAATCCAGTTTCATACAGAGCAAACGTTCAGATGCAAGGAGAAGTACCACGACCTGTACAAGCAGGCGCAACGACGTGGATTCGATGGCGCCTCCGGCGACGAGATCTGGAAGTTGCTCGGGCCAGCGCGCGAGGCCTTCCGTGCATTACCCGTTCCTGCGGGGGTGGAAGATATCGTGGACTGGGAGCCGGAAACGGTATTGAAGGTGCAGCCGCGGCCCCAGGCGTCAGCCACGCCGCGCGTGCCTGCCCCCCTTGCGCAACTGGCCCAGCAGATCAGAAGCCAGGCTGAACGTCTCGAGGGTGCGGTCTGGCCTGTGCTGCAGCAGGCGCTGGAGCACCACGGCGCGAAGTTGCGCGCGGACATGGACGGTGGCGGCTGGCGCAGGTTTATCTTTAAGAAGAAGAAAAGCATTGAAGAGAAGCTTGCCCGGATACAGCGCGAGCAGGGCCTGCAAACACCGCAGGAGGCCGCCAGGCGGGTACGCGATGGTCTGCGCTATGAGGTGATCCTCGGTGCAGAGAGATTTGCCATGGACGCCCGGAGGATCCTGACCAGTCTGCAAAGGGCCGGCATGACGGTCATGCGCGTGAACAACAGCTTTACCCGGGAGGGCACCGGCTATGCTGGCCTGAATGTGAACGTGCGCACCCGCGTTGAGGGCGAAGACGCCGACTGGGAAATCCAGTTCCACACCCGTGATAGCCTGAAGGCCAAGGAGAAGGGTCACCGGACCTACGAAAGGCTGCGCCAACTGTCGCCTGATGCGGTGCCGCGCGGGACGCTGGAGCAGGACCTGCGCGACGCGGCAGCCCGCGTGGCGCCCCCGCAGGGCATCGAGATGATCCTGTCCTTCGATCTCTATGCGGAACCATCCATTGCCGACGAGAGGCCTGGCGGCCCGATGAACCAGCCGTATCGCGGCGCAGCCGCGGATCAAGCACGCAGCTCCGACCTGGACACCGGGCAACCCTACGGGCCGCACGGTGCCACGCGGAGCGCGCCTGCCGTGACACACCCGGCCCCCGATCCTGGCCATGCTGTTCGCAGCAACTGGCCCCCCCCCCCCCGCGCGCACCGGACGTGCTGAGCGGCCTGCACGACCCCCCCTGGCGGGTGCCTCGCCGGCTCAGGTGCCCGTTCCCCCATCCTTGGGCGAATTCAATTCGGGGCCCCTGCTCATCAGTCTTGAACAGTTTCTGGCGCAATCAAACGCTGAGATGGGGATGGCCAGCGGGCTGCAGAATAATTGCCTGCTAGACACAGCTCTTCAGCTCAGCCGCAACCTAAGGCGAGAGCCTGCGATGGCAACGGAGCAGACGAGCGAACTCCAGGCACAGGCGCAGTGGTTGCGGGGCGAGCTATTTCGTAGGGGCCTGGCCGATAGGGATGGCGACATCGACATGTACGAGGCCGGGTGGGGGCTCGCGCGCAGCCTTGGCATACGCATCCAGGCCATTGCGGTCAATGCGAGCGGGCAGCTCACAGTGCATCCGGTTGTTGGTCAGCAAGGCCGGCTTGTGCATATCCTTCATACACCCGGCCACTTTCAGCCATTGTGGCCGCGCCGCTAGTGTAGCGTTCTGTTCTTGATTGAACTTATATGAATTCGGCGTCTCCAATGCCCACACTGCGACACAGCGTGGAGAGAGTGAGTGCGAGTTGCCCCCGAGATCATGTTGACCGACGAGGAGCGAACCAATTTGACGAGGCTGGTTCGGTCGAAGCTCACGAGCGTGAGGCTGGCGCAGCGCGCGCGCATTGTGCTGCTGGCCGCCAACGGAATGCAGAACAAGGACATCGCCGAGCAGTTGGGAGTCGGACGCGTGCAGGTCTCGCGTTGGCGTGAGCGGTATGCGCAATCGGGGCTGGCCGGTATCGAACGCGACTTGCCGCGCGGTGCGCCGCCGGTGAAGGTGGACACGGCGCGGCTGGTGGAGCTGACCACTCAAACCAAGCCCGTTGCGGCCACGCACTGGAGCACGCGCAAGATGGCCGCCGAATTGGGCGTGAGCGCCAGCACCGTCATGCGCCATTGGCACGCCCACGGGTTGAAGCCGCACATCGTGCGCGGCTTCAAGGTGTCGCGCGATCCGAAGTTCGTCGAGAAGCTCGAAGACATCGTCGGCCTCTACATGTCGCCACCCGAGCACGCGCTGGTGCTGTGCTGCGATGAGAAGAGCCAGGTGCAGGCGCTGGATCGCACGCAGCCCGGCTTGCCGTTGAAGAAGGGGCGTGCGGCCACCATGACGCACGACTACAAGCGCAACGGCACGACCACGCTGTTTGCCGCGCTCAACGTGCTCGATGGCCAGGTCATCGCCCAGTGCCAGCAGCGCCACCGCCATACCGAGTGGCTGAAGTTCCTGCGCAAGATCGACCGCGAGACGCCCAAGGACAAAACGCTGCATCTGATCGCAGACAACTACGCCACCCACAAGCATCCTGCGGTGCAGGACTGGCTGGCCAAGCATCCGCGATTCAACATGCACTTCACGCCCACCTCCGCATCATGGCTGAACATGGTCGAGCGGTTCTTTCGTGACATCACAACCGAGCGACTTCGCCGCGGCGTATTCACCAGCGTGCCGGAACTGGTCGACGCCATCAACGAGTACATCGCTCACCACAACACCAACCCCAAGCCGTTCATCTGGACCAAGAGCGCTCGCGACATCCTACAGAAGGTCATTCTGTGCCAACCGCCGCTTAAGTTCCAAACAGAATGGAACATTGCACTAGCGGCGCGGCCACAATGGCTGAAAGTGGCCGGGTGTATGAAGGATATGCACAAGTCGGCCTTGCTGACCAACGACCGGATGCACTGTGAGCTGCCCGCTCGCATTGACCGCAATGGCCTGGATGCGTATGCCAAGGCTGCGCGCGAGCCCCCACCCGGCCTCGTACATGTCGATGTCGCCATCCCTATCGGCCAGGCCCCTACGAAATAGCTCGCCCCGCAACCACTGCGCCTGTGCCTGGAGTTCGCTCGTCTGCTCCGTTGCCATCGCAGGCTCTCGCCTTAGGTTGCGGCTGAGCTGAAGAGCTGTGTCTAGCAGGCAATTATTCTGCAGCCCGCTGGCCATCCCCATCTCAGCGTTTGATTGCGCCAGAAACTGTTCAAGACTGATGAGCAGGGGCCCCGAATTGAATTCGCCCAAGGATGGGGGAACGGGCACCTGAGCCGGCGAGGCACCCGCCAGGGGGGTCGTGCAGGCCGCTCAGCACGTCCGGTGCGCGCGGGGGAGGGGGCCCAGTTGCTGCGAACAGCATGGCCAGGATCGGGGGCCGGGTGTGTCACGGCAGGCGCGCTCCGCGTGGCACCGTGCGGCCCGTAGGGTTGCCCGGTGTCCAGGTCGGAGCTGCGTGCTTGATCCGCGGCTGCGCCGCGATACGGCTGGTTCATCGGGCCGCCAGGCCTCTCGTCGGCAATGGATGGTTCCGCATAGAGATCGAAGGACAGGATCATCTCGATGCCCTGCGGGGGCGCCACGCGGGCTGCCGCGTCGCGCAGGTCCTGCTCCAGCGTCCCGCGCGGCACCGCATCAGGCGACAGTTGGCGCAGCCTTTCGTAGGTCCGGTGACCCTTCTCCTTGGCCTTCAGGCTATCACGGGTGTGGAACTGGATTTCCCAGTCGGCGTCTTCGCCCTCAACGCGGGTGCGCACGTTCACATTCAGGCCAGCATAGCCGGTGCCCTCCCGGGTAAAGCTGTTGTTCACGCGCATGACCGTCATGCCGGCCCTTTGCAGACTGGTCAGGATCCTCCGGGCGTCCATGGCAAATCTCTCTGCACCGAGGATCACCTCATAGCGCAGACCATCGCGTACCCGCCTGGCGGCCTCCTGCGGTGTTTGCAGGCCCTGCTCGCGCTGTATCCGGGCAAGCTTCTCTTCAATGCTTTTCTTCTTCTTAAAGATAAACCTGCGCCAGCCGCCACCGTCCATGTCCGCGCGCAACTTCGCGCCGTGGTGCTCCAGCGCCTGCTGCAGCACAGGCCAGACCGCACCCTCGAGACGTTCAGCCTGGCTTCTGATCTGCTGGGCCAGTTGCGCAAGGGGGGCAGGCACGCGCGGCGTGGCTGACGCCTGGGGCCGCGGCTGCACCTTCAATACCGTTTCCGGCTCCCAGTCCACGATATCTTCCACCCCCGCAGGAACGGGTAATGCACGGAAGGCCTCGCGCGCTGGCCCGAGCAACTTCCAGATCTCGTCGCCGGAGGCGCCATCGAATCCACGTCGTTGCGCCTGCTTGTACAGGTCGTGGTACTTCTCCTTGCATCTGAACGTTTGCTCTGTATGAAACTGGATTTCCCATGCGATGCCGTTTGGCTCCTTCAGCGTGACGCTCACCGCCTGGAAAGGGCTGCGGCCCCGCAGGAAGTGATTCGTGCGCCGGATCAGAGTATGCGCCTTCGCGAGCTGCGCCATGATCTGGCGATAGTCCCCCATAAACGTATCCGCGGGCAGCACCACACTGTAGCGCAGCGCATCGTTGACCAGCGCGCTGGCCTGGGCCAGGGTCCGGGGCGGCACTCCACCAATCAGCCGGGCCAGCTTGTCCTGCAGCGAGCGCGGCGACTTCAGCCTGTTCTTCTGTTCGCCCGCCAGACCCGCCCGCGCGTGTCCGGGCTCACTGCACCCGTTCACGATGTCCTGCAGCCTCATCGTGATCCCCGGCTCGGCCAAACGGGCCCGTTCATTGAGCGCCAGCGCCTCTTGCTCAAGCGCCTCCCGGGAAACCTCCTGCGCCCGTTCGGCCGGCGTAGCCGGTACGCTGAGCAGCTCCGCCTGCTGCAGCGCCCGGACGGCGTCCTGCATGACACCCGCTGCCATCGTTGGCATCTGCCGCAGCGCAGCGTCTGCCCACTGTGGATCGAAGCGCCCGTGCCGTATTTCCGCCAACGTCGGCTTGCTGTACGGTACCCGACGCAGACGGTCGGGATACCGGCGTTCAGCCATTTCGCAACTCTCGATCACGCTTGTAAAGAGATCGGTGCCCGTGTCCGACTTCAGCGCGTCGGTGCCCACCTTTATGGCTATCGTAAACAGGTTGCGCATGGACAGCTCCGGCTCGCCCGGCACCAGCCCCGGCTGCCCCTCGGGGAACGCCGTACGCGACAGACGGCACACCGGGTAGTTGTCCAGCACCGCGTGCACACGCCCGGCCGTGTCGTCTGCCTGCTCATAGGCGCTCGCAAGTGCGGGGAACCCCTGCGCCAGCGCGGACGGAAGCTGCGGTGCCTGGACGCTGTCCCTGCCCAGCTGCATACACAGCTCATACAGCAGTTTCGCCGCCTCGCACGCTTGCGGCTCATGGGCTCGGTCAATCGCCTCATGCGCCTGCACCTGCAACTGCTGCAGCGCTGGTGCATCCTTGTCCCCCTGCAGCCGCCTGCGCAGTCCGTTGCGCAAATCACGCGCCACGCCGTCGTAGGTGCCGAACATCATGTTTCGCGCCATGGCCTCGCGCAGCTCATCTGGCTGCGCGAGAAAGCGCATGGCGAGCGTGGCGGCTTTACCCAGCAACGCGCCCCCCGCTGCTCGGCCATAATTTCGCGCGCCCGTCCCGCCTGGTAGCGGCCCCGTTCATCGATGGCCGGATGCGCAGTCTTGGGCGGCTTGAACGAGCGCTCCTCGCCCCGTCGCGCCTGGCGCGACTGCATGACGCGACCGATGTGGCCCACGAGAGCCGGATAGCCCGCATAGACGAACGCATCGTCCCCGTCCGTGTCCATGCTCCGCTTGCGCAGCTCCGCAATCGGGATTGCCCCAAGCCGCCCAGGCAGCAGCACGTCCTTGACCCGCAGGCTGCCCGTGCTGAACATCTGCTGCGGCAGCGTGTCGCGCTCGCGCCGGCTCTTCCAGCGCGACAGCGTCTTCAGGTCCTCCCGCGAACAGGCCAGGTGCAGCCCCTGGTGGTCCGGATCCGGCGACCAGTAGCCCGGCGGCGGGATGATCAGCATGCCCTTGCTGTGCAGCATGTCGGCGCCCGTGCCCGAATCCTCATCGAATCCCGTATAGCTGTACTGGATGGCGAAGCACTGGTCCAGAAACTGGGCCGTCACGTCCTCCTGATCGGGCGTAACGACCTGCGCGGCCGCAATGGGCAACAGGTTCTCCTTATCGTACGGCGGTTTGCCCACCAGCACATCGCCCTGCAACTGCGCAAAGCCCGGCAGCGGAATCGTCGGCAGATACAGCCTGTCGTCAGCCGAGGGGACCGCGCGGATGCGCCGCCCCTGGTAGCCGCCGCTGACGGCCAGTTGGTACAGCGTCAGGCAGTCCACCGCCTGCGATGCGTGCCGGTCCACCCCGTTCAGCCTGCGCTGCATCACCTCGCGCGCTTCGTCAAGCGCCGCCTCATCCCGCGGGAAATGCATCAGGGCCTGCGGTGGCAGCGTGTTAAATCCCGGCTGCTGCCCATCCACCAGCTTTTGCTGTGCCTCGTCGCCCCGTGCCTCCCTGACTGCCTCCCATGCCTCGATATGTTCGCGCACCACCGGAATGCGCATCGCCACGTCCCATCTCAGAAACCCGCAGCCGTCATTTGGACAGAGCGCGATGCGCTCGTGGTGTGGCCCTTGAAGCCTGAAGGGGTGCTGCGGCCCGGCCACGTCCTCAAACCAGCCCAGCCGCAACGTGCCCTCCACCACATGGTCAGGTGGCACCATCTCCATGAGCGCGCGTTGCATGCGCGACCAGTCCTCGCGCTGCGGCGCCAGCTTCTGCGCCAGTTCCATGAAGGCGCTGCCTGGGGCACTGTCGGCATACCGCACTGCCGGCAGCACCGAAGCAGACGCGCTGCGGCCGGCGGCGATGTCCCGGGCTGACTTCCGCCGCCCCCGTGTCAGGCGGCTGCCGCCAAACATGTCGAAGCGCCAAGGCTCGTCTTTGTACTGGAACGTGCGCGCGAGCATGAAGGCGCTTAACTCCCCAGGCAGCCGCACCTCGACCAGCGGCTGACCGGTCAGACGTGAATAAAACGAATACGCAGGCTCCGCCCCGTCGGACGACGCGGCGGGCTCCAGTTCCCGTCCCCGCAAGTCGACCGTGACATGCGTGGTGTCGCCCCCACTCGGTTCGGGTGGTACGACGTTTCCCACCGCTGTGCGCAGGCTCTCGTGGCGCGCTGCCAGATCGAACCGGCGAGGAGGGTAACGCGTCGTGAGGGCCTCCAGATGCGCCGCGCTGGCCAGCCGCAGATCCAGCGCGTCCAGGATCGCATCATCCGCCTCGATCTGCGCAATCAAGTTCCAGCTCTTTTCCTGCAGATCCGTCTCGATGAGCGGGCGCGTCCTGTCCAGCGTCTGTCGCACCCACTGCTTCAGAGTCTCCTGGTGCGTCTTCACCGACTCACGCCCGCCGCTGATGTAGCGCGGCTTCCACTGGTGGGCCACCACGGTGTATGCCTTGAGCACCTGATACAGTGACAGGGCCGGACAGCGCGTGCCGCATGCTTCGTCGCCGTCCTTCAGGCGCAGCCCGGCACGAGCGCCTGCCCCGCCCGGGGCTTGGCGCAGATACGCGTCGATCTTGTGTTCTACGACTGGCTTCAGCGCGTCGAACGTCTGCAGGGCGCGCACCCGGTGGCGCTGCAACTGCGGGCTGCGCGCCAGCGGCAGCAGCCCCATGCACAGGGTGCCCACACTTTCCAGCGGTTCTTCGCGCAGCCGTCCTTCGAGACACAGCGTCATGACACGATCCAGCGCCGGCGTTGCGAGCAGCCGCAGCGCGTCGTGCATCCGCAGCTGGGCGAAAGCCTTGAGCAGCATACCCACATGGCGGCCCTCGGCGCTGTCGAAGCGTTCCGGGTACAGCTCCAGGTGCACCGCTACCCCCATCAGTACATCGCGTGCGAGAATGGCGTTCCCGTCTTCGTCCCGGCCGAGCCGCGCCAGCGCGTTGGCAATCTGGCCGGTCTGGCCGAATTCGAACGTGCTCCACTCGAGCGGAGCCCAGCCCAGGCGTGCCGCCAGACACCACGCCGCTTCATGCAGGCCGCTTTCTTGCGGCCATCGGGACAGTGCGTGGAGGGTGCTGGCCACGGCCTGCGCGCCCATCGACTGGCGCAGCCGCGCATCGCCCTCAGCCTCCGAGGTCAGACGATCGGCAAGCGCCAGCGCCGCGGCGCTTGCCTCGTCCGCGTCCGGCCACTTCGAAAACGCGTTCAGGGCGTTGGCCACTGCCTGCGCGTCCATCGACTGGCACAGCTGGGGTTCCGAGCTAACGCGCTCGGCCAGCCGCAGCGCGGCGTCGCGGGCCTCGTCTTCGCCCGGCCACTTCGAGAGCGCATTGAGCGCGTTGGCCACTGCCTGCGCGTCCATCGACTGGCACAGCTGGGGTTCCGAGCTAACGCGCTCGGCCAGCCGTAGCGCGGCGTCGCGGGCCTTGGCCTGGTCCGGCCACTTCGAGAGCGCATTGAGCGCGGTGGTCACCTCCCGCGCATCCATCGACTCGCGCAGCCGCGCATCGCCCTCAGCCTCCGAGGTCAGACGATCGGCAAGCGCCAGCGCCGCGGCGCTGGCCTCGTCCGCGTCCGGCCACTTCGAAAACGCGTTCAGGGCGTTGGACACATGTTTCGCCTCCATCGACTGGCACAGCTGGGGTTCCGAGCTAACGCGCTCGGCCAGCCGCAGCGCGGCGTCGCGGGCCTCGTCTTCGCCCGGCCATTTCGAGAGCGCATTGAGCGCGTTGGCCACGTTCTGCCCGTCCATCGACTGGCACAGCTGGGGTTCCGAGCTAACGCGCTCGGCCAGCCGCAGCGCCGCCTCACGAGCCTCTTCCTTGTCCGGCCACTTCGAAAGCGCATTGAGCGCGTTGGTCACCTCCCGCGCATCCATCGACTCGCGCAGCCGCGCATCGCCCTCAGCCTCCGAGGTCAGACGATCGGCAAGCGCCAGCGCCGCGGCGCTGGCCTCGTCTTCGCCCGGCCACTTCGAAAGCGCGTTCAGGGCATTGGCCACGGCCAGCGCATCCATCGACTGGCGCAGCCGCGGGTCCGATGCGAGGCGACCGGCCAGCCGCAGCGCCGCGGCGCTTGCCTCGTCCGCGTCCGGCCACTTCGAAAACGCGTTCAGGGCGTTGGCCACTGCCTGCGCGTCCATCGACTGGCACAGCTGGGGTTCCGAGCTAACGCGCTCGGCCAGCCGCAGCGCCGCCTCACGAGCCTCTTCCTTGTCCGGCCACTTCGAAAGCGCATTGAGCGCGTTGGTCACCTCCCGCGCATCCATCGACTCGCGCAGCCGCGCATCGCCCTCAGCCTCCGAGGTCAGACGATCGGCAAGCGCCAGCGCCGCGGCGCTGGCCTCGTCCGCGTCCGGCCACTTCGAAAACGCGTTCAGGGCGTTGGCCACGGCCTGCGCCTCCATCGACTGGCACAGCTGGGGTTCCGAGCTAACGCGCTCGGCCAGCCGCAGCGCCGCCTTACGAGCCTCTTCCTTGTCCGGCCACTTCGAGAACGCGTTCAGGGCATTGGACACATGTTTCGCCTCCATCGACTGGCACAGCTGGGGTTCCGAGCTAACGCGCTCGGCCAGCCGCAGCGCGGCGTCGCGGGCCTCGTCTTCGCCCGGCCACTTCGAGAGCGCATTGAGCGCGTTGGCCACGGCCCGCGCGTCCATCGACTGGCACAGCTGGGGTTCCGAGCTAACGCGCTCGGCCAGCCGTAGCGCGGCGTCGCGGGCCTTGGCCTGGTCCGGCCACTTCGAGAGCGCATTGAGCGCGGTGGTCACCTCCCGCGCCTCCATCGACTCGCGCAGCCGCGCATCGCCCTCAGCCTCCGAGGTCAGACGATCGGCAAGCGCCAGCGCCGCGGCGCTTGCCTCGTCCGCGTCCGGCCACTTCGAAAACGCGTTCAGGGCGTTGGACACATGTTTCGCCTCCATCGACTGGCACAGCTGGGGTTCCGAGCTAACGCGCTCGGCCAGCCGCAGCGCGGCGTCGCGGGCCTTGGCCTGGTCCGGCCATTTCGAGAGCGCATTGAGCGCGTTGGCCACGTTCTGCCCGTCCATCGACTGGCACAGCTGGGGTTCCGAGCTAACGCGCTCGGCCAGCCGCAGCGCCGCCTTACGAGCCTCTTCCTTGTCCGGCCACTTCGAAAGCGCATTGAGCGCGGTGGTCACCTCCCGCGCCTCCATCGACTCGCGCAGCCGCGCATCGCCCTCAGCCTCCGAGGTCAGACGATCGGCAAGCGCCAGCGCCGCGGCGCTGGCCTCGTCTTCGCCCGGCCACTTCGAAAGCGCGTTCAGGGCATTGGCCACGGCCAGCGCATCCATCGACTGGCGCAGCCGCGGGTCCGATGCGAGGCGACCGGCCAGCCGCAGCGCCGCGGCGCTTGCCTCGTCCGCGTCCGGCCACTTCGAAAACGCGTTCAGGGCGTTGGCCACTGCCTGCGCGTCCATCGACTGGCACAGCTGGGGTTCCGAGCTAACGCGCTCGGCCAGCCGCAGCGCCGCCTCACGAGCCTCTTCCTTGTCCGGCCACTTCGAGAGCGCGTTCAGGGCATTGGCCACATGTTTCGCCTCCATCGACTGGCACAGCTGGGGTTCCGAGCTAACGCGCTCGGCCAGCCGCAGCGCCGCCTCACGAGCCTCTTCCTTGTCCGGCCACTTCGAAAGCGCATTGAGCGCGGTGGTCACCTCCCGCGCATCCATCGACTCGCGCAGCCGCGCATCGCCCTCAGCCTCCGAGGTCAGACGATCGGCAAGCGCCAGCGCCGCGGCGCTGGCCTCGTCCGCGTCCGGCCACTTCGAAAACGCGTTCAGGGCGTTGGCCACGGCCTGCGCCTCCATCGACTGGCACAGCTGGGGTTCCGAGCTAACGCGCTCGGCCAGCCGCAGCGCCGCCTTACGAGCCTCTTCCTTGTCCGGCCACTTCGAGAGCGCGTTCAGGGCATTGGACACATGTTTCGCCTCCATCGACTGGCACAGCTGGGGTTCCGAGCTAACGCGCTCGGCCAGCCGCAGCGCCGCCTTACGAGCCTCTTCCTTGTCCGGCCACTTCGAGAGCGCGTTCAGGGCATTGGACACATGTTTCGCCTCCATCGACTGGCACAGCTGGGGTTCCGATGTGAGGCGCCGGGCCAGGCACCGTACCGCCTCGCTGGCCCGATGCGACGCCGGCCACTTTGAGAATGCATTGAGCGCGTTGGCAACATGCTGCCCGTCCATCCGCTGGCGCAGCTTTGCGTCCGATGTCACGCGTTCGGCCAGCCGCAGCGCCGCCTGACGCGCATCGGCTTCGTCAGGCCACTTCGAGAGAGCGTTGACCGTGATGGCCACCCCCAGCGCATTCATCGACTCGCGCAGCGGCGCGTCTGCCGCAACGCGCCTGGCCAGCTCCAGTGCGTTCTCCCTGACCCTGCCATCGTCCGACCACTTGCTCAGGGCATTGAGCAGATTTGACATATCCTGTGCGTTCAGCGTCGGGATCAGACCATGCGATCGAAGATGCCTGACAAGACCGGACACCGCATCGCAGCACGCCGGGCGCTCCGGCGCCTTGGACAGCGCATTGCACAGCATGGCGGCTTGCCGTCCGTTCAGCCTGTGCAGCGCGCCCGGCCTCAGCAGTTCGGTCGCGATGCTTCGCAGCGCTAGCCGGCAGATCTCGCTGTCGGCATGCTTGCTAAGCTTGTTGGCGAAATGCACGTAGCTTGCAGCCGGCGCGCCCCGGCACCAGTCGGTGTCCACAAGATAGTGCGCCGCCAGTTCAACCGCCTCGCGAACGTCGTTGGCCCGCGCAGGCGGTATGTTCCTGACCTGCAGTTTCTGCAAATACAAGTCCAGGAAGTGCAGGTTGTCGCCGGCATAGTCTGGGCGCAGAAAGACCAGTGCCTGCCCGTAGCCGTTGCGCTGTGCCAGCACGTTCTCCCTTGCCAACCGGATGGCAAGTTCAGGGAAATCGGCATCCTTCGCGTTGCCGGAAAGCACTTGCTGCTGCGCATACCGTTGGTTCCTGAGCTGCCGGCCGAACTCGTGTTCAGGATACGTCAGGACTCTCCCCAGATTCCGGCTGCGGCGCTGTGGTTCGCTCGGCTCGATGCGCATCCTCGAGTGGTGCCTTTCATCCAGCGCTTCAATCGCATCGCGGGCCGGTCCCTTGCGCGATGGCGCCGCCGCGGCGATCTGATACCTCTCCATCCCGCTTGCAGCAAGGGTTGACCGCAGCTGCTGGTCCGGCAGGTTGCGCGTGCTGGGCGGCCACGACGACTGGGCCCTGCGGGGTGCATCGTCCGCTGCTCGGTCTGACACAGGCCTCCCGCTACTCGGCAAAGCGCGCAACGGATGTCCGGCAGTATCCTCGTCCCCCTGTGGCCGTGAAGCGAATGCCCTTTGCCGTTGAGGTCCGGAATAAGGCGGCATCCTGCGCTGCTGGCGACGCGCTGCCAGGTCTTCCCGCCGCGGCAACGTGTCAAGGACCGTGTCTGTCCTCCGGGACGCAGGTTCGGGCCGCGAAGTCGGGGACTGTCCGGGTGCAGCCTCGTCAATCTTCTGATCGCCACCAGCGTCCGGACTCGCCGGGCTGCCAATTCTCATAGCTATGCCCCTTCTCCAGTAGTTACCTGGCAGGCTGTTAAAATAGCTCCGGCCGTTGTCATCGGATCGGGCGGGTAGACCGTTGAAACAAGCGGCTATGTCGGGATAGTGGAATCAGGACGAGTAAGCTCCTGCTCAACAGCCATTACGGGGGACAATCCGGACTCTTGAGGAAACAAGACGAGCGCATCTCATGCTGGCGGTGTCGATCAAGAGCGGAGATGGACAAGCACAGCTGGGATATCGCATTGGAGTGTTTGGCATCTTGCCAGCGTCATACTGAGGGCGTCGCGACGACGCTGCAAGATGCCATCGGTGGACGTCGTTTTGGCACGCAGGCAAGAAGGTGTCCTGATTCTCGATAACCTGAGGGTGAATCACAGCAAGCCGTCACCTCGCGTGCACCGGCTCGCACCGAACTGCAACTTCAAGGCTTTATCGTGGGTCTGCACAGTGTTCAGAGACAGCCGAGCGTATTCGATGTTACTTTCAGCATCATTCGGTGAAAAATTCGACCGCTTTACCAGTGCCTCGACGGCGCTGTACAGGCACTTCTCTTGTCGTGTTATGTTGCAACAACTCAGCAAGGCGTGCGCTTGCTCTGCCGTGCCCGGGGTCTGGCAGGGTCGCCAGTATAGGGCATTTGATTACACACATCTCAGTCGTCAAGTTCACGGGCATACCGGAGACCGGCGGCGAAATCCACCACTCGCTGCAGGCCTTGCCAGATGGTCTTGACTCCGGGTTCGCCGTCGCCTTTGCGCGCCAGGAAGCCGCCGAGCATAGCGACCAAGCGCACGACCTCATTCAGACGCGGTGACGTCTTCGGCGGCTTCTTCTTGTTGAGAATGAATGCCGCGCGCCATTCATCGCGCTCGAACAACAGCCCTGCATCCAGGTCCGGGCAAGTTCGGCCCAGTCGCATCAACCGAGCGATGCGCCATGCCACCACCATGAACAGCGCCAAGGCACGCTCAAGCCGTGCCATCGATGCGAGTTGCAATGCCTCGACCCGACAGCCGTCTCAACGTCCGACTCATACCCATCGGAACCATAGTCGCTTGAAGCTCGCGCTCCACCACGCTTAGAAATGCAGCCGCCCATGACAATTGAATACCGGTAGTGAATTTCCTCGACTGTACGGACCTACAGCGTCAACGTCGCTCGATCACCGCGAAAAAATGTGCGCTGACGCGAAACGGATCAATGCCGTTTCATGCGGGAATGCGACGGTTCGGGAGCTAAAGTCGAAAGTGGTGTACGGGCGGGGAATTTGAGGCGCGGAGTAGAGGGCGGTGGAGCTTTCCGCTGAGAATCTGATTGTCGAGATCGGAAACCAGCACACAAGAAAACTCCACCATGAGCAAGGATAAATGTAAAGAAGCAGTCGGTCTATCGGAAATCGGGCTTGGGCTCGAGGAGCTGATCAGGCGCGGGGCCCGGCGGGTCATCCAGGAGGCGATTGAAGTGGAGCTGGCAGAGCTGCTTGAGCAGTTCAGTAACGTCAAGACCTTGAGCGGCCAGCGCGCCGTGGTTCGCAATGGCTACCTCCCGGAGCGAGAGGTGCTGACGGGTGCCGGACCGATTGCCGTGAAGGTGCCCAAGGTGCGCGACCGGTCCGGGTCTGGCGTGAAGTTCAACTCGGCGATCGTGCCGCCATATGTGAGGAAGTCACCACGGGTGAGTGCGGCGCTGCCCTGGCTGTATCTGAAGGGAATCTCGACAGGCGACATGAGCGAGGCGCTGTCGGTGCTGCTGGGCGAAGATGCCAAAGGGCTATCGGCCAACGTGGTGAGCCGATTGAAGGCGCAGTGGGCAGACGAGCATGCACGCTGGAATCAGCGTGATCTGTCGGCGGCGCGCTATGTGTATTGGTGGGTGGACGGCATCCACACGGGTCTGCGCAGCGAGGGCTCGGACGGGCAATGCCTGCTGGTGATCATCGGCGTCACGCCCGACGGCAGGAAGGAGCGCGTGGCGATCGGTGACGGCTATCGGGAATCGAAGGCATCGTGGGCGGAAGTACTGTTGGATCTGAAATCCCGCGGCCTGCAGGCTGGCCCGCTGGCGGCGGTCGGCGATGGCGCCATGGGATTCTGGGCTGCCCTGGAGGAGGTGTTCCCAGCCACGCGCGCCCAGCGTTGCTGGTTCCACAAGATGGGCAATGTCCTGAACGCCTTGCCAAAATCCCAGCACGGCCGCGCCAAGGCAGATCTGCAGGCGATTTGGATGGCGGCCACCCGCGCAGATGCCTTTGCTGCCTTCGATCGCTTTGTGACGATCTACGGTGCCAAGTACCCCAAGGCCGCCGGCGTGCTCACCAAAGATCGAGACACCCTGTTGACGTTCTACGACTTCCCGGCCGAGCACTGGCAGCACATTCGCACGACGAACGCGATTGAGTCGACCTTCGCGACTGTGCGTCACCGCACGACGCGCACGCGAAATTGTGTGTCACGAGCGACCTTCCTTGGCTTGGCCTTCAAGCTGATCGAGGAAGCCGAGAAAACCTGGCGCCGCATCAACGGTGCCGAACATATCGAACTGCTCCTGAAGGGCATCCCCTTCAAGGCATCTCCTTATACAGAAGTCATGATTCTTCCCTCAGCGCTTGAATGGTGAGCGCGGCGTCCATGGTTCGCTGCATGCCGGTCCAGATTGTCTTGGCGCCGGGCTCGCCATCACTCTTGCGCCCAAGGAACCCACCCAGGGAAGCCACCAACCGAATCATCTGATTGAGTGTGACTGGCGTTTTCGGGCGAGCTTTCTTCGCGAGCACATATGCCCCCGAATCTCGTCGGCGTCGAAGAACAGGGACGCATCCAGCGTCCGGGCAGGTTCTGCCCAACCGCATCAGGCGGGCAATGCGCCACGCCACCACCATATACAACGCCAGGGCCCGCTCCACACGATCCATGTGCGAGAGCTGCAGCGCTTCGACCTTGCAGCTGGTCTTCAGGACATGGAAAAACATCTGTCGGGTAAAGGACTGGCGCGGTGCTCGGTGAACCCGGTCCGTTTCCAGCCCCTCCCCATAAGAACTGATCGTGAGGTTTTCCCTCAAGCAGCTCACCCAGTGAGATTCATCGCAAGGGTTATGTGTCCTGTCGGTATGGCAGCCGCTTTCACGCGAACTTCTCCGCGCCAGATAACGGGCGCGTTTTCCAGTCCCAGTACAAGCCTAGGACTCCGTAGAGGTACTCGTTACTCCACCGTCGCCACCCAACGCTCCTCTTCTTGCGTCGCTTGCGCCTCGTTAGCAGAGTTCGGACTTTCATTTCCAGATAGTCGCGCACCTCACTGAAGGCGCGACTAGCGTTGCCGACCCGAAAGTAGTTGACCCATCCCGCCACCGCAGCATTGAGTTTCGCGATCAGTTTCACGGCAGGGGTCGAGCCTCCATGCCGGATGATGTCGCGGATCCTCGCCTTGATGGCTTGGCGAGCCTTCTTCTTGGGGGTCATCCGGAGGAAGTAGCCGTTCCCCTCTCGTTTTCGCACGCGACGCAGGTCGAACCCCAAGAACCCAAAGGCGTCCTCCTTCAATGTATCCACCACAACGGTCTTCTCGGTGTTCAGCTCGACGCCTAGCGGCACAAGCTGTTCCCGCAAACGCTGCAGGGCACGTTCAGCCCAGCCGCGTTTGGTGTGGTGGCCACTAACGGTGATGACGATGTCGTCAGCAAACCTGTGGTAGTTCACTGCCTCGTAAGGGCCCTGTGCCGTCTTACGGCGAATCTCGTCGAACATCCAGTCGATCTCATTCAAGTAGATGTTCGCGGCGAGTGGGCTGAATGGGCCACCTTGCGGCACCCCAACTTTGCCCGCTGCTTTGATAACCTGCTTGACCAAGTGCATGACCTGGGGATCCTGAATGCGCTTCGCGATCTTGCCCAACAGGGTCGAATGTTGGATTGTGTCAAAGTAGCGCGACAGATCCACATCAACCACCGTCGACATGCGCCGCAGCACACTGCGTCTGACTTCCGCCAGCGCGCGGTGTGGGGACCGCTTTGGTCTAAACCCGTAGGAGTTCGGGCAGAAGTCCGCCTCGAATACCGCTTCGAGGATTAGTTTCAGCGCACCCTGCACCACGCGGTCGCGGATGCAAGGAACCTGGAGAACGCGGACTTTGCCGTTACTTTTCGGGATCTCTACCTTGCGGTTCGGCTTGGGTTCATACCTGCCTGTCTTGAGGTCTGCCTGAATCTCCGCAAGAAAGACAGTGCGTCCGGATGCCTCGATGTCATTAAAGCTCAGACCATCGATTCCCGGTGCACCGCCGTTCCTCTTGGCGATACGGTAGGCCTCGTCTAGGGTTTCACTCTTCGCAATATGCACGGAGAGCCCCCAAAAGCGATGGGTCTTGTCAGACTTCGCCTTGCGATATATCCGCCTTCTCAGTTCCTGCAGACTACTGGATGCCTTTGTCATTTCATCCCTGCCTCACCTTGTTGAACGGAGTACTCACCGGTCCGGGCCCTTCCCTCCGGGCGCGTTTTGCTGCACGCCCATCGACAGTACTACGACCCGATCCGTCACCCTTGCACCTATGCCCGCATTTCCCACTCGCGGTTATAACGGACATCTCCTCGACGGGCTTTCTCCGCCGGGTGCCGAGGGCTTCTCCAGTTTCCACGTTATCCTTCACACCATGTCGCCGCTGATACCTCGCCGGTGAGAGCTGCCGCATCGGACTCGTTTCGGACAACTCTTGCTGCTTTCGCGCGTTATAGACCGTCTCAGCCACCGGGTTTTCGTGTGACGAGGCTACATCTGCGTTCACTGCACGTTGCAACCTGGTGCGTTGCATATACTCCTTTCTGAGCATACTGTCGGAGGGCTCCGTCATCTTGCTTTCGCGCCATGACGTCTCCCGAGCTACGAGGCTTGAGTCTTTTGCCTCGGTCGGACTTTCACCGACTGGACAACGTGTCATTATCTGGACACACCCACCTCCCATCGGGCTCGGTACCATTCGACGAGTTCGATGACGGCATCGGCATCCTGCGCTTCTCGGTTGGTCGACAACCGCCAAACCACTGGCTTGACGCCTGCGGGCGCTCCAATTTCCCTGGCCTCTACACAGGTGATCTCCGTGCCGACCAGACCCGGCAGCTTCACACGTTTTGCGCGTAGCTCCTGTTTGACCTCGCGCGCCTTCTGGCCTGCACGCCCCGGCAAGATAAAGGTGATTTCCCCGAGTACCGGGCTGGCGCCGACGCTATCCCACAACTTGCCGCTCTCAGCAAGGTTGCGGTTGTGTTGGCTGCGGATCAACCAGTCGGCTGGCTGGCCGAGCTCCTGGGCGCGCGCCATCAACTCGGCAATATCACCCTCGCGGTCAGTCACATACACCAGCCGTGTCTGGGGCAATAGCGCGGCTTGCTCCGCAACCCGTTCATACCCTTCAATCCAGCGTACGCTTTCCTTGATCCCGCCGCGCTTGCCGTCGGCGTCCTTTGGCTCCCGAGCCCACATCCAGGCATCGATCACCCCCAGCGGTTCACGGTCCGGCGTCACCGCGTAGGTCGGATGCAGAAACATGCCCCGCTGGGCTTCGTAGCTCAGCGGCCCCAACCCCTCCATTTCCTGGCCATTGAAGTTCAACTCGGTTGAATCAGCGATGCACAGCACTACCGGAAACTGCGCGGCTCTGTCCGTCGTGCGTTCCCAATGCGGCTGCATCACGTCCCGCCAATCGATCTTCTCATTGCCGAAAAACCGATAGGCCCCAATGGTTTGCGACCAGTCATCGCATGCGCCGGGAATGCTCGCCGTAGGCAGGGCCGCAAACCGCTTGAGCAACTCCTTGGCGCGACGATCCCGCCGCGGATCACCAAGATCCAGACTCTCAAATTCCTCGTCCACCCATGCTCCCGATTCGTTGCTCATTGCTGCGCGAAAATCCGAGAGTAAACGCGAGTCTGGCGAAGTTAACAACCCCTTACCTCGAAATTCCCAGGGGCCGCAGGCTCCGTGCCTCGCTGCGGGACGGTCCTACTTGTGTATAAGGAGATGCACTCAATCATGCGCAGAAAGCATGACAAGAGAGGTGGCACCGTTTGTTCGGACAGGGATCCGGAGTTTTTAAGTGGAAGCGCTGGGGCAGTCAGGCTGCCGATTTGATCGCTGGCAGCGTGGCGAAGTATGCCTCATCCGGGGTCTGGTCCGCCAGACTGGAATGGGGCCGTCGTTGGTTGTACCAGGTTAGGTAGTTAGCGATAGAGCGGCGCGCATGGCTGACCGAGTCGTAGGCTTTCAGGTAGACCTCCTCGTATTTGACGCTGCGCCAAAGGCGTTCGACGAACACGTTATCGCGCCAACTGCCCTTGCTGCCGCGGTCCAGCACGGCGTCTGTGAACTCCGTGGCGGTGAACTGGCTGCCCTGGTCGGTGTTGACGATCTCCGGCGCGCCGTACTTGGCAAAGGCCTCCTCGATTGCCTCGACGGCATGACAGCTCTCCAGCGTGATCGCCACCCGGTAGGCCAGCACCCGGCGGCTGGCCCAGTCCACCACTGCCGTCAGGTACACAAAGCCCCGTGCCATCGGAATGTAGGTCGTGTCCAGAGCCCACACCTGGTTGGCCCGGTCGATCTTCCGGTCGCGCAGCAGGTACGGCCAGATCTTGTGCGCCGCGTGCTTGCGGCTCGTGTTCGGCCGGCGATACAGCGCCTCAATGCCCATGCGCTTCATCAGCGTGCCCACGTGCCGGCGACCGACCTGGATGCCTTCCCGGCGCAGCAGGCGCGCCAGCATGCGAGCCCCCGCGAAGGGATGCTCCAGATGCAGTTCGTCGATGCGGCGCATCAGCTTCAGATCTGCCTCGCTGACCGGTTGCGGCTGGTAGTACGCGCTGGACCGGGCGATGCCCACCAGCTTGACCTGCCGGCTCACCGGCAGCGCGTGCTCGCGGTCGATCATCGCTTTGCGCTCAGCAGGCCGGCCTTGCTGAGCGCGCCGGACAAAAAATCGTTCTCCAGCGCCAACTGGCCGATCTTGGCGTGCAGCACCTTCAAATCCACCGGCGGCTCGCCCCCACTTTCCTTGCCACCGCCGAACAGGTCCGCGGCATGCTCCACCAACTGCTGCTTCCACGCTGTGATCTGGCCGGGGTGCACGTCGTACTGCTGGGCCAGCTCCGCCAGCGTCTTTTCGCCCTTGAGGGCCGCCAGGGCTACCTTCGCCTTCAACCCCGCCGAGTGGGTTCGCCTGCTTCGTTTCGTCATCTTCTGAGGTCCTTTCTGCCCGCCATTATGGCCGGCTCAGACCCCAGCTCTTCCATTTATCCGACTGTCCGAATTTCCGGCGCCACCTCTTTGCGCAGCGGCGCTTCCAGACTTCGGAGCACTAGGATGCGCTTCACGCCTGGCCGCGTGTACGAGAACAGCTCCCGCAATGGAATGAACGCGTCCCACCCGTGAACGAAAGCGAAGTAAGGTGGATCCTCACGGGCCAACGGCATCGATGTGCCCAAGTGGAAAATGCACGCATTTCCAGGCAACCGGAGGATCCACAGATGAATGCTACGCCAGTTGGAATCGACATTGCGAAGAATGTGTTTCAGGTGCACTACGTCGACGCGCAGACAGGTGAGATCGTGAACAGGCCGATCAAACGTGCTCAGTTTCTCGAGCACTTCGCGAATCGCGCGCCGTGCCTGATTGGCATGGAAGCATGCGGTAGCGCGCATCACTGGGCTCGGCAACTGACGAAGATGGGCCACGAGGTCAGACTGATGCCCGCGCAGTTCGTGAAGGCCTTCAACATCCGCAACAAGAGTGATGCGGCAGACGCGAAGGCAATCTGGCTGGCGGTACAGCAGCCGTGCAAGCGGTGGCAATAAAGACGGAGATGCAACAGGCGTTGCTGATGATGCACCGTCAGCGAGAGCAACTGGTAAAGTTCCGCACGATGCAGATCAACGGGCTGCGCGGGATGCTGGTCGAGTTCGGCGAAGCGATGGGCAAAGGCCGCAGCGCGCTGGGCAAGGCAATTCCGGATGCGCTTACGCGCGTCGAAGAGTGTCTGCCGAAGGTCCTGATTGATACGCTACGCGAACAGTGGGCGCGGATTGAAAAGATGGACGAAGAAATCGTGACGATCGAGAGGCGGTTGCGCGAGTGGAAGAAGGAAGACAAGGCAGTAAAGGCGATCATCGAGATTCCGGGCGTGGGCCTGCTGACGGCGACGGCTGCGGTCGCGATGATCGGAGATCCGAAGGCGTTCAGATCGGGGCGTGAGTTTGCGGCCTGGGTCGGAATTGTGCCGAAGCAGACCGGTTCGGGCGGCAAGGTGAACCTGCACGGGATCAGCAAGAGGGGCGACACCTACCTGCGCACGCTACTGATCCACGGCGCGCGGGCCGTGCTGACGCGCGCGAAGGAGCCTGGTCCGTGGGTTGAGCAGATGAAAAAACGGCGACCACCCAACGTGGTGGTGACTGCTTTGGCGAACAAGATGGCGCGGACGATCTGGGCGGTGCTCGCTCATGACCGATCGTATGAAAAAGGGTACGTGAGCATGAAGCCCGTCTGAGCGGCGGCCGAAACGTAGAAGATTAACGTTTAACAGGGGTGGATGTCGAAAAGTTGCGTTGGCAATCGCGTGAGATGACAAGACAGGCTGGACCGGGACTCACTAAACCTGAACTGGTTGCCGAGCTTCGAGCTCGTACCCGCAATGAGGTGTGAGTCAGCGGATTTCATCGGGGCCCGCAGCGGCAATATCAGCTGCAACAAGGCCGGATATACAGCTGCAACCCATCCTGTCGATGTCGGAACACACGAAACACTGGCGCAATCGGGGCGCGTTCATATACAACCAGTTGGCCCCCTTCTGGTCGAAGAATGGCGTCATCACGACGACGCGCTTCTCCGCCGCCTGCACAATACCGTGAAAAGCATGCTCTGTCGGCTCAAGGTCGGCTGTGCGCCAGCCGAGCGCAGCTAGGCGCTGCTCAAGGATGCTGGGTCTAGGTGGCTTGGTAAGAACGACCTGGACTTCGGTCTGGTCGCGATGCACTGCCGTGGCATAGTGCTCGATGCAGTTCAGCGCGAAGGCCAGCCTTCCGAAGCGACCGTGGCAAGTTCCCTTGGGCTTGTAACCGGGCGGCGCAGGCTCCACTAGTCCGATTTCGCCGGCAATCCGAAGCACTTGCGCAACCGCACCTTCCTCGGTCACGCCCAACTGCGCCAAGTCCACCAAAGACCGCACCGTCTGCACGGAGGTCGGAGGCAGCTGCGCCCAGGCGTCGAACAGCGCAGCGGCCAGCCCTGCATGCCGGCCCAGTGCGCTGAGCACTTGCTGTTCGAAGGCCGTGAGTTTCGACGACACGGTGGCCAGCTATTTCGAGATGAAGTCGAAGTAGCCGTGAATCGACCCCTCGCGCGTATCCAACCGAGGCCGCCCGCCCACGGACCGAAGAACGGAGCGGGACAGGAGCTTGTTGCCCGCCACGCACGAGGTCTCTGGCACCATGATGCAGTCCGGGCAGGCACCGCCTCGATGGGTGCATAGTGAGCCTGTACCGCAGAGCGTGGCCTTGGTCCCGAGCATTGCCGATAGCATTGAGTTGCCCGAATTGCGCCAGAGAGCCGTCAGGTTTCCCAGGTCCATCGTGGTTCCGTTTCGGTAGACCACGAAGGCCAAGTCTGCCGGGAAAATGTATTCTCCCAGCGAGCCAAGGTCTAAGCCCGAGTATTCGCTCACATATTTCATCAGCAGGTGAGCATAGCTATGGAGGAGCGTATAGACATAGAGATAGGCCGGCGGGGTGTCAGTCTCCGGGAGTCCGTCGAGGAATGGCCCCATTGGACGCGCCACGCTCAGAATGCCAGCCCCGAGCTTCTCACCCTCCTTCAGCGTGAACATGTCCGGGCAATTCAGGCTTTGCAGCCACTGCAGCACAACCTCTTCTTTCAGTCGAACGTACAACGCTTCGTTGCCCTGCTGGACGACATAGATGGGAAACTTACTCGCGTCGTTGTTACGCACAGGGGAAAGAGACGCAATCGGACAGGCATGTCCATGCCTCTCTTGTCGCGAAGCACAGGCGTCGAGTCCATTCGCGAGTAGCCAAAGCTGAAGCGGCACAAGTCGAACTCCCGGATGAGCCCCATGTCTGCAAAGCCCAATTGGTCGAGCAGTCCCCTCGTCTCATTCTGAACGGCTTCTGTCTTGGCATTGCCATCCGGGGATAAGTCTTCATCCAGTCGCGCGAAAGAGACGTATGGCTTCTTTCCGTTGACGCGAGTTTCCACGTCCAGCCGCGTGCTCTTAAGAGCGGCGTGCTCAATGGCCAACCGCACCGGATCGTACTTCGAGGCAAACCTGTTCTGCCTCTCCCTCACAAGAGAACTCACTGACAAGGGCAGCTCAACTTTGGGCAGCAAAATCTCCCTCTCGCGCAGCTCTTTGATGACGGCTTCCCTAGTCTTACTGTGTCATAAATGTGCCATACTATAAACTTCTTGGCACAGTTCATGAAGAGCGATGAGCGCGAGCGAGCGATTTGAGCAATACATGGAACATTTAGCGGCGGGACTGGGGCATGCGGACCGCCATGCTGGGCTCAAGGGCTACTGCACAGGTCTGATGCTGCCGCTATCGCGTAAGAGTGTGGAGCCGATGGCAGCTGGAGTCGATCCGCTGCACGCTAGCGCCCGGCACCAGGCACTGCACCACTTTGTCGCCAAGGCCGACTGGTCCGATGAGGAGATGCTGCGCCGGGTCAGTCAGTGGGTAGTGCCCAAGATGGATCTCTCGACCGGTGGCTTCTGGATCATTGACGACACAGGCTTCCCAAAGAAGGGCAAACATTCGGTTGGGGTCGCGCGTCAGTATTGTGGGGTGCTGGGTAAGCAGGACAACTGCCAAGTTGCGGTCAGTGTGTCTCTGGCCTGTGAGCAGGCGAGTGTGCCTGTAGCCTACCAGCTCTATCTACCGCGGGAATGGGCGGAAGATACTGAGCGGCGTGAGAAGGCTGGAATTCCCGACGAGGTGAGGTTCACAACGAAGACCGAGATTGCTCTGCAACAGCTCGAATCGCTGTTGGCCGCCGGCGCGCCAAAGTATTGCGTGTTGGCGGATGCCGGCTACGGGGTGGACAACGCATTTCGCCAGCGTCTGAGTGATCTGGGCATGCGGTATGTGGTGGGTATCACGTCGGCGGTCGTGGTCTGGCCACCGGGGGTGGAGCCGTTGCCGCCGAAGCCATATAGCGGCATCGGCCGCCCGCCGGTGATGCCGCGGCGCACTCGCAATCGACAGCCGATAAGCGTCAAGGAACTGGCGCATTCCCTGCCGCCTACCGCATTCCAGACGATTAGCTGGCGCGAAGGCTCAAACGAAACGCTCAGTGGGCGCTTTGCCGCCGTACGTGTGCGTCACGCAGGCGGTAATAGTGGCAAGGCGCGTCTGCGCCCCGAGCAGTGGCTGCTAATCGAGTGGCCCACTGGGGACACTGACCCATTGAAGTACTTCCTATCCACCCTCCCGGCCGATATTGCGCTGGATGAATTGGTCGCCCAGGCGCACATGCGTTGGCGCATCGAGCGCGACTACCAGGACTTGAAGCAGGAGTTGGGTCTCGGCCATTACGAAGGCCGAGGGTGGCGGGGCTTTCACCACCATGCCGCGCTGAGCATAGCCGCCTATGGATTCCTGGTCTCTGAACGTATTACCACCGGCGATTTAGTCGGCGCCAAAAAAAACTTCATTGCACGCCAAACGCCTGCGCTTTCCGCAGATTACATCCCGCGGGGCAGCCCAGCGCGCCCAGCGACACGTGGCTGATTCAATCACCACGATCCGCCACCAACTCAGCATTCTCTTGATTGGTAGACTCGCCATGTGTCCGTGCTGTCGGAGGCCAAACAAACGACTTCTCTTGTGACACAGTAAGACTAGCGATAATGGCCGTGTCCACAAAATTCTGAACCATCGGCTTCATACCCTCCGGCACCAAGTCCTTTTCAAGCTGCTCTCTGGCTTGGGCGATGGTAGCCACCGCACTGAGATAATTCGCGAATTCCTTAGTGCATTCGGGCTTGCCTTCACACGCCTTGCGAACGTCCTCGTCAGTGATGGACTGCACAGCAAAGCCATACGTGCTCGCAATGAAGTCCTTCAGCTCCTCTTTGCGACCGGGCCTCAGCCTGGTCAAAAGCTGCTGATTGCCGTCCTTGAAGTCAATGAAGAGGTCCGACTTGACGTAATAGGCGCTGGACGCCCGGTACGGGGCCGCCTGCATGCGAACCTCCGTCAGTCCTTGCGCATCATTCAGGTTTCCAAGCATCCTCAGCGTATCTTCGTCGTTCTGAAGCCACTTTTGTGACAGCGGCTTATCACAAACGGCACAGGTGAAGAACCAGTCTCCGATGGCGGGTGAACGACGGTTGATGCGGAACTTCTGACTGCCGCAGATGCAGATATCGCGTCGCTTGACAGCTTTGGCCTCTTTGTCGCTCCACTGCCACTGGCCTGGGAATGGCTGCTCCCAATTGCCTGACCAGTGGACGAAGATGACGTCAAGCTGCTCCCAATCGCATTTCCGAGCCTTTTTGGGGTCTTGGCAATGGTCCGGGGCCAAGTACGGCAGATCCTTGTCGAGTTCGTTTAGGTCATCGTAGTCCCGGAAAAGGCCACATGTGCGACAGACAAAGGCCAAGGGCGCCGGCGTGTATTCCATGTGCGACGGGCGGCATAGATAGAAGCGGTCCACGCCAGGAAGTAAGAAATTCGCGCGGTCGGCATCAAGCAGCGCCGCTTCGACGCACTGGACAGGCATCACCTCCGGCTGCTTGACGTCAGTGGCTCTGGCACCCATTGCGGCTTCGAACCAAGCACGCCCGAGCTCATTCATGCGCTCGTAAATTAGCGAAATTGTCGTGTCCGAGAGCTGGATGTATTCGCCCGCCGATGAGCGGGAAATGCAGGCTCCCAATCCTCCCTCGAATGTGAAGAAGCTCTCCGGCGCGTAGGAGGTCGCGAGCTGATTTCGCGATCGGCTCATGACTTTCGCCTTTGGCTCCTTCTTCTCCATTGACGTAGCCTTGCTCTTGGCTGGGGTCTTTATTTTTTCCATGGTGGTGCTTTCCTCAGCTCTTTGCTTCGGTTTCAGGGTCCGTAACGTCGATGTCCGCCCCGGACCCCTTGCGGATGAAAGTCATCACACGAGCGGTTGCCCCAGGGGCAACCCTCTTTGATGCCGCATCGATGCTTGACTCTCGGATGAAGCCGGGCTGGTCCACGTCTCGGAGGGACGTCATTCGACGAAGGCGAGTATCACGCACCTCAAAAAACTTAACCAGCTTCGTGGCGTTGACGAACTTGTCGACATCCAAGTCCTGCCGGTAATGGTTGAGCTGGCCTTTGAGAAGTGCCTTGTAGTACTTCTTGCCTTCGGGCGAAGGCATAAAATGCAGGCCAAGGGCCTTCTCCATGAAGGCCTCCGTCGCTTTCACGTTGGCCGGAGACGACATGTACGCTCTAGCGTCGGCCGCCATGGAGTTGGTCGGAACATTTCGCTTGGCTGGGTCGTCGGCTGCGCACAGCGCCTCAATTGCGTTTATGCCGCAGACGTACTCCTGGAAGAAGCTGGGCATGACACGCACGAGAGCCTTCTCGGCCCAACGGTCTACGGCGGCCGGAAGAATCATTCGCTCGAGGAAGCGGTGGAAGATGTCGTGTATCTCGAGGACGAAGCGATCCCGATAGCGCTGCGGCACCGGTACGAGAAGGGAAAAGCCAACGTGGGTTCGACCCACCCGCGAAGAGGCTTGAATGTACTCCGCAATGTCCGATGGAAGGCCAGCAAAAAACATCGCGTTGAACTCTTCGACGTCGACGCCGTGCGATATCGCTGAGGTCGCGATGACGGATCGCAAGGTGTCATTGAGATCTGGAAATTCTTTGTCGACCGCAACCCGCGCCTCCGCTCGGCGGACGACTTCTTGAATCTCAGCCGCCGATACGGCTCCCGATATGAGCTCGGACGCTAGCAGCTGCCCTGAGATGCCAGCGGCCTCATGCAATTTCTCGAATTGCGTCTTCTCGGTGTCAATGACCTGGTCGCCGCCCTTCTTGTTCGTGACATAGGTGAGCGCGATGCGGTGCAGGTCCACTAGCGTCAGCAATACGGCAGGGTCCGCGGCTTTCAACAGCCGGGTGAACTGCGCCTGCAGCGGCCCAGGCGACACCCATCGGACAAGTTCCTCTCGGGCCGATTCCTGGCGTCCCACGTCTTCGCTTCGCAACCGCTCGTATAGGCTTGTGATGACGAGATGGTAGTGCCCAAGGACGGAGGCCATTGACACGGTGTGTCGGTGGCCATTTGTCAGGATGGAGCCGTAGACGCGAGCCCATCGGCTTCGCAGTTCCGTTTCGGACTCCGAAATCGAAGCGCGTTCCTGGTCATCGGGCGTATCGTCAGGCTGCTTGGGCGCCGCATAGAAAGAGCTATAGAGGTCCGGCCCAGGATACGGAAACCGGACGGTATTCTGCCTTTGATAGATGTTGCGCATCTGCCTTTGCGGCTCGCTCACGGTTGCGGAGGCGGCAATGACCTTGATCCGGCGACGCTCGTTGGAGTCAGGCTCGTACGCCAATTCACCGTTGTACAGATGTGCAAGCTGGTCGAAAGCGGCCTCAAGGGCAGACTCGAAGAGGCCCGAGAATGTGCCGAGCGATTCGTCCAGCAGGTGTGCTTCATCCTGGATTAGCAGCGACGGAAATGGGTCAAAGAAGAGCTTCTCGCCTTTTTCGTATGTCGGGAAGAGCGTTTTTGTGCCCGCATCCGGACGCCCTTCCCAGTCCTTGTTTAGCATTGGGACATAGAGCCGACCTGTGGCCGTTTCTGTGAATGGCGCAAAGCCGAACATGCCGAAGAACTTCCGGATGGTCCCCTGCGACTGCCCAAGCGCGGAGAGCTTATCCACCGTGCCAAGGAGCACCGACGGAGCGAGGTCGTAAATGTCCTCGTCGACGATATAGAAGGGCAGCGGTGTCGGTTCATCGAAACGCTCATTCCATGAGCACTTGGTCTTCGGCGCGGTGCAGTAGTGGCCCAAGGCGTTCCCGCCTCCTCCGAGCTTACGGCGCAGCGCCAACATGCTGCCGCTCTTGCTACCACAGAACGGGCAACTTGAAAGCTTGAGCCACCGTTCGCGGGCGCTCTTGTATGGCTGAGTCTCCCGGTGGGAAACCTCCGCCGAAGGTGCGACATCGTGTACCGTGTCCACATCCGTGTAGCCTTCGGTGGTGTGCCAGTTCGGGGTGTTGCTTCCGCCGACCCAGAACCCAAGGGAGAACGGCTCGCCTGGGTGGCCGCGGTGGTACCGCTCTTCCTCAGCTGCAGCCATGGCTGTGAAGGTTCGCCGCGCCTGTTGTAGAGTTAGCAGCCGCAGTGGATAGCGCATCAGGGCAGAGACACCTCGCAGCTTGCCTCGCAGTCTGTCGAGCAGCAACACGAAAACGAGCAGGCCCAAGAACGCCTCGGACTTGCCGCCACCAGTGGAGAAGTACAGTAGGGTGACGGCGTCGGCATGCTTGGCAACCTCGGGGGTGTAGAAGTCGTGAAACTCGCGAATGCGTGTCGCAAAGGCCGGAATAGAAGCGAGTATGAAGGCTAGCTGAAAGAGACGCCACTCGTCATAGCCCTTTCCGGCGGCAACCTTAGCCATTGCTGCGTTCATCGACAACCATGCCTCGAACGGGACGCCCAAACGGCTCTTCTGGGGACCTGGCCCACAGTGGATCTTCGATGCCAACACGGGCAAGGGCCTCAATCCCGGCTGGTGCCGTCTTGCCGAGTATGCCGTCAAGGTTGATGGCGACGACATCCTCATCGCTGTCGAGGGCGTCGAGCCACTGTTCGCCAACTGCTGATATTGCACAGGAACCGATCATGAGCAGGGACCACAACACCGCTGAAGCATACCGAAACAACCGGGTCGGCCCCATCCTGCGCGCGAGCAGCATCACATCGGGCGTCATCGACGCCGCGCGGGAAGACAATCCGGGGAAGGAGATTCGCGTCGACGACAAGCGCGCATACGTGCGCATCGACACCGACGGCGAACTGATCCTGCGCCGGGCCACACTTGAAGACGCGCTGGGCCGCCCGTTCAGGATGTCTGAGCTGGAGGTCAACCTCAGCTCCTTTGCGGGACGTATCGAGACTACGGATGACTACGTCCGCTTCTATTACGAAAAGATGCTGTAACCGGAGACGAGCATGACCACGCGATCCGACGTCCTCAAGCCGCTGAAAACCTGGAGCCACCTGGCCGCGCGCCGGCGCAAGCCGAGCGAGTATGAGATCGTCTCAACGAACCTTCACTACACGACCGATAACCCCGACGCGCCGTTCGAGCTCGACCCAAACTTTGAGATGGCACAGTGGTTCAAGCGTCACCGCAACGCTTCCCCTCTGTCACACCCTGACTGGAATGCGTTCCGCGATCCCGACGAACTCGTCTACCGCACCTACAACCTATTGCAGGACGGTCAGGAAACCTATGTGTCCGGCCTGCTCGACCAGTTTTCCGAACGCGGCCACGACTCCATGCTGGAGTGCTCCTGGACCGGCACGCTGGCGCGGCTGTACACCCCGGCGCGCTATCTGTTTCACGCGCTACAAATGGGATCGGCCTACCTGACCCAGATGGCACCGGCGTCCACCATCTCGAACTGCGCCGCCTACCAGGCTGCCGACTCGCTGCGGTGGGTCACGCACACGGCATATCGCACGCGGGAATTGTCGCAGACCTTCGGCGACGTCGGCTTCGGCACCGACGAGCGCCGCTATTGGGAGCAGGACCCGGCGTGGCAGGGCTGGCGCAAGCTGGTCGAACACGCGCTGGTGGCATGGGACTGGGCTGAATGCTTTGTCGCCTTCAGCCTGATATTGCGACCGGCGATCGAGGAAGCCGTCCTGCGCGGGCTTGGCGAGGCGGCGCGCCACAACGGCGACACTCTGCTCGGCCTGCTGACTGACGCACAGCTTGCCGACGCCCAGCGGCACCGGCGCTGGGCCGGCGCGCTCGTCCGCATGGCCCTGGAGACGCCGGGCAATCGTGACGTGCTGGCCGACTTAATCGCCCGGTGGGCGCCGCTCGCGGACAATGCTATCGGTGCCTACTGCGCGGCGTTGCCCGACGCGCTGAACGCGAAAGCGCGGGCCTGCGCGGCCGTGCGCGACTTCTGGGACAGCATCGGCCTGGTGGGTCTGTAACGCAGGACGTGCCGGGCGGAACGACTCAACAGCCACCATCGGAACCCTATGAAATTCCAGATATCGATCGAAGGCGGCGCTGCGTTCACCGTCGCCGTGGAGGAAGACACGCTGCAGCGCGGCACCCTTCGGGCCGGCATGGCCCTGCCCCACGAGTGCAGCGTCGGTGGCTGCGGTGCCTGCCGCTTCGACCTTGTGGAGGGGCTCATGGATTCCGTCTGGCCTGAGGCGCCCGGCCTGTCCTAGCGTGACCGCAAGCGCAGCAAGTACTTTGCCTGCCAGTCGCGGCCGCTAAGCGACTGCACGATCCCCATGCGCTGCGACGAATCGTATCGCCCGGCTGTCCGGGCGCATTGCTGTGCAGCAGAACTGCTGGCACGCCGCACGCTAACCCCTGACGTGAGCGAATTCATGTTCCATCCGGGCGCGACCGAGTTCCAGCCCGGCCCGTACGCGTTGCTCTACCTGCCCCGTGCACCAGGCGCCCGCGCCTGCCTTGGGACGCACAGCGCACAGCCGCTACACCGCGCTCGCGCGCCCGCAATAGCGCCGGTCGCGATTGAGGAAATCATGGCGAAGAGGCATCCCGGAAAACCCAAGCCCGTTCACCGGCGCAAGGCCATCCCGGCCGGAATCAGAAGCGCGAGTCCCCCAAGGCAATCCGGGTGCCGGCGATCCACGGCCTCGCAATTCGTGGCATTGATCGCTGGGGCAACTCTGGGCGACAATGGCTGTTTGCACTGTCAGGAATTCCCCGCCATGGGCTTCGAACAACTCGCCGCGCTGCGCGCGCAACTGGCCAGCGCCAAGGCGGCCGCCGAGCCGGCATTGTCCGTGGGCGCCGTCATCGGCCGGCTGCAACAGCGCTTCCCTGAGGCGTTTCCGCGCAAGCCCGCGCCAAAGCTGCCGCTGAAGGTCGGCATCCTGGCCGCACCGGCTGGCGCACTAGGCCTGACCGAGGATCACCTGCGCGCCGCGCTCGGCGCCTGGTGCCGGGGGCAGCGCTACTGGGCCGGTCTTGCCGCGGGCGCCTCGCGGGTCGATCTCACGGGCGCCGCCGCCGGCACGGTCACCGAGCAAGAGGCCGCGTGGGCGCACCAGCAGGCCAGCCGGCACATGCGGCCCGAAGGCGCACGCAAGATGCCGGCGCGCAACGGTGACGCGCCCGCCTCCGATGCGGGCTGAATCGCTGGCCGCCCCACTGTTGGAACCGCGTGAAGTTTTTCTAGAGCTATTCAGAGATCAAGCAGTGAATCTTGATTGGATGAAAGCGTTGGCGGCCGAGAACCCTGCGATTCGCGCCCGCCTGACGAGATGGACGCCTGAAGTGCGAGCGCTTCAGCAACAGTGGGTGCATGGAAGTCCGCGCCACGATGCGGCCGGGAGATTTGAGGGATGCCGCCAGGCGGGTCGCGAAAGAGAAAACGGAAGCCCGGCAAGCCAGGACTGAGATGAGGAACGTTGCGCAAACCTGAACTGACGAAACGGAACTCGATAGCTACGTAGATTGAAGAATATGAGCGACGAACAGTATCACTGTGCCGTGGACCTGATCCACTTGGTATACGCAGCCCTGGTCGGCGTCATGACGCCCGGCGGAGGCGAGGAAGCCCGTGAACTGGCTGAGAGCGCTATGCAAGAGGCGGCGAAATTCCTTGGACTACCGCCGGCGAGCGGTAGCTGAGCAAGCTCGCGACGCCCCAGTGGGGATGAACGTGGGGAGCAACCTCCGTGGCCTCGGCTAGTCCTTGGCCCGTTGCGGACCATTGCCGATGGTCTTGGATGGTCGTATGGCTGAGATGTGCCAGCCGCGCAGCGCCTCCGGGGACCGAAAGCGCCGAGGAAGAAGGCTATGTGGCCGGATGCGCAGCACGGCTTCTACCGGCCCCCTGTCATGTCGTTTAATCACCTTGAAGGGGGCGGGCATAAAATCCTCCGTTTTTCGGAACTGGGCAGCCTGCCGTCGTCAAACCGACCAGTGGTGAGTTACCGGCTTGAGCTAGATCCCCTGAGCTGAGGACTTCCGACAACGAGCGCGAAGAATGCACTTCGTCTTAGAACCGTAATGATTAGAGCCTTACAGATCCGCTCCGCCACGACTGCGGACCTGCCCGCGATCACCACGGTGCTACACGAATGTGGGTTGACGAACGACGCATCGTTGCTTCCGGGTATGTTCCATATTGCGCTGATGGATGGCCGCATGGTCGCTTGTGCTGGAGGGAAGAGACACGCTGACGTAGTGGTTGTCTGTTCAGTAGCGGTGCTGCGCGAGTATCGGGATCGCGGCATTGCGAAGCACTTGGTTTTGGCCGTTCTAATCTTACTGTGTCACAAGAGAAGCCGGTTGTTCGGCCTCCGACAGCACGGACACATGGCGAGTCTGCCGATCAATAGAATGCTGAGTTGAAGGCGGATCGTGGTGATCGAATCAGCCACGTGTCGCTGGGCGCGCTGGGCTGCCCCGCGGGATGTAATCTGCGGGAAGCGCAGGCGTTTGGCGTGCGATGAAGTTTTTTTTGGCACCGACTGAACCGCCGGTGGTAATTCGTTCCGAGACCAGGAATCCATAGGCGGCTATGCTCAGTGCGGGCGTGGTTCAAAACACGCGATTTTTGCGTTACAGGGACGAGCTTAAGCAGCCTGCGTGAAACGCAGGAATGTTAAGGATTCCGATGCATAATAGAGGCCGGTGACAACCCGGCCGATGTCAGATGCGCTGAGGCTGGAGGCGGCCGAGTCCGAGCAGCGTAAGCCAGTGATCGTGAGGCTTGCCGCACATCAATTCCCTCGGGCTCTTTCCAGTGCGCTCAGGGCATCGGCTACGGGCAAAGCGGCGATGATTGAAGACGAACTGCAGCAGACCAAGCCAGACCCGCCCGCCCTTCAGATGACGCCGGTTAGTCAGGCATACGCGCAGTCGCGAGTTGAGATTTTCGACCAGCGAGCTGCTGCGTGGTGTGCTGCGCAGCGCCGCGGATACGGCGGCGTAGACGTCGTGAAACGGGCGACCGATGCGGCTAAGGAACGTGCTCGAAATAACTTCCCGCTATGCGGCGTTCCGTGAGCGGATGCTGTAGTTCCACGCAGGCAAGGTTGAGTCGTACTCGATGTTCAGTGAAGCACGGACGCAACGAGTGACTGTCCGTCCGGCTTCATAGACTCCGTCAAGAATGTCAGCAGTAACTTTCAGTCCGGTTTTTGTGCAGGCTTTTTCGATCAGTTCACGAACCAGACTAACGCTGCTGAAGACTACGCCAGCACAGGCTCGCGTAATGTGTGGAAACACGCGGTGCTCGATCGGATTATGTTTCGAGCAGTATGGGGCGTAGTGGGCCACCCGGATTTCCAGTCCGAGCCGGTCTGCCAGATCTTGCAGATCCGCTTTGAAAAGCCACGAATCACTTGGGTTGCTACCTCCGCCATCGCACAGTAGCAGTAACCGTGTGGCTTGGGGATAATCGGCGCGACCCTGTTTTTCCCACCAGTGCGCTACGCTGTCGCAGGCAAACTGCGTCGTGTCACGGCTCACCCCGATGTTCACATGTGCCTTGTTCAGCCCGATGTCGTACAGCCCATGCGGGATGACCTTGCCTTCGCTGTAGCTCGGAAAATCATGGTCGAGGACTTCAAGCTGCTCGCGCGTGTAGAGCTTGCCGTCGCGATAGAAATTGCCCAGCATCTCCTTCTTCTTCGTATCGATGCTGAGGACAGGCTGGTCGTCTTCGAGATATTCCGCCTTGAGTTGCGTAATACGCTGAAATTGTACGTCGCGTTGTGCGTGGGACTTGAACGACTTCTTTTTCTGTGATTGCCGCCGGGAAAAACCGTTGCGCTTTAGCAGCTGCCGGACCGTTCGCACGCTCACCCGTTCGCCTACTTGCTGCGTCATCGCCTGTGCGATTTCGCGTGGCTTCAGATCATACCTTTATACATAAGTCAGCCGAGCCCCTCACGTAGCGCGCGCAGGGTTTCAGCAGCGGAGAGCACGCGATCGAGTCCGCGCCAGATTGTCTTGGCGCCGGGTTCGCCGTCGCCCTTTCGAGCAAGGAAGCCGCCGATTTGCGCAATCAGCCGCACGACCTCGTTCACGGTCGGTGGTGTCGCCGGCAACTTCTTTTTGGCCAGCAGATACGCACCACGAATTTCGTCCGGATCGAAGAACAAGGAGGCGTCCAGCTCGGGGCAGGTCCGGCCTTTGCGCATCAGATAAGTCACGCGCCAGGCAACCACCAGGAACAAGGCCAGGGCGCGCTCAATCCGGTCAACGGCGGCCAATTGCAAGGACTCCACTTCGCAACCGTTCTTGAGCACATGGAAATAGATTTCGATTTCCCAGCGCGCCCGGTACCAATTGATCAGTTCGACAGCTTGTTCTTGCGTCGCGACCACGCGGTTGGTCAGCAAGCGCCACTCAATCGGCTTGACGCCTGCCGGCGCGCCCACTTCACGCGCGATCACGCAGTGAACCTTGATCTTGCCCCGTCTGCCATCCGCGATCTCGACCTCGCGGGCCCACAGTTGCTGGCGCACGGTGCGGCTCTTCTGGCCCTCGCGCGCGCCGCTCACGAAGGTGATCTCACCCAAGGGCTCCGTGCTCGTGGTGCTGGCCCACAACCTGACGCCCTCGCTGTCAGGCAGGCAGCGGTCATGTTTGGCGCGCACCAGCCAGTCCGCCGGCGTGCCCAATTCGTCGGCTCGGCGCATCATCTCCACCATGTCCGCCTCGCGGTCGGCCACGTACACCAGCCGCGTGCCCGGCATGTCGAGCGCCATTTCAGCCACGCGCTCGTACCCTTCAACCCAGCGGGTGCTTTCTTTCTGGCCGGGGCGCACACCGTCGGCACCGCGCTCTTCACGTGCCCACATCCACGCGTCGAGCACGCCCAGCGGTTCCCGTTCAGTCGTCACCGCATAAGTCGGGTGCAGATACAGGCCGCGCCGCGCTTCATAGTTCAATGGTCCCAGTCCGTCGATGTCCTGAGCATTGAAATCCAGTTCGGTTGTGTCCTGAATGCACAGCACGACCGACTGGCTGCGCATGCGTTCCTGCGTGCTCGCCCAATGCGGTTCCAGTATGGCGTCCCAGGCCACATCCGTATTGCGCAAAAAACGGTAGGCCGCGCACGTCTCGCTCCAGCTATCGCACGCCTCTGGGATACTGGCCTTCGGTTTGGCCGCAAGTCGTTCTATCAATTTCTTCGCCCTTCTGTTGAGGCGGGCATCGCCAAGATTCAGCCCCGCAAACTCCTGCTCGATCCACTGCTTTGCTGCCTTTGCCACGCGCGTACCCAAAGCCAGAAAGTAAACGCGATCTCAACAAAGTTTACAAGCGAATCTCGCGAGTCATTGAAGGCATACGCTTCGTTGGGGGCCGCCGTGTGCGCTGAGATGTGTATAACGCTATGGCTTCAGATCCGTCCAGATGATGCCGTGTTGTGGATTACCCGCCGTATGCTCTCGCACCACATCTAGAAATACCGCGTTCCACTCCGGATGGTCCGTTAACCTGGATTTACGCCCCTTTTTTTCGGATCCGCTCTCCAACCGGATCCAGCTCTTCTTCCAGGTCCTTTAGCCCTTGTCTAATTGTTTTCGGGTCCATTTCAAACAGTTTCGCAATATATTCGAAACCGCCATGGCCCAGCTTGTCCGCCTCCACAGCCGCATACCGCCGTCGGTCCTCCTCCGACAAGCGCGCGTACAGCCGCTTCATCCGCGTTTCAACCTCAGCCCGGTAACCAGCCTGCATCGTTTGTCCTCCAGAGGCATCACATCTTACCCGCGTCGCTTTGCGCACGCCAGGTCCACTTCGGGAAGTTATTTCTCACTCGTTCCTAAGCAGGCGATTCCATCCTTTCCAGAACGCGCTCGACGTTTCGGACTTGCGATGGAGGATGCAGACCTCGCGCACGAGATCGCGCGCCACGTTGTGCGTTTGCGCAATGGCGTCGAGTTTTTCGTCGAGCAGGCCCGCGAAAGCGAGCAGCCCGTCGCGCTGGTTCTGCAGTGCACGCCGGTATGCGCCCGTGCGTGAGAGGTCCTGGGCCTCACGTTGCCGCAGTTCGGCAACCACGAAATCGAACAGCAGTTGACGCGTCGCGAGGTCCGGCCCTGCCAGTGACAGGATGTCACGTTCGAGCCACTGAACCAGGGTGCGCAGATCGGCGGCCAGCTCGTGCGCATGGGCTTCATTGCGACGAAGCGTTTCCAGCGTGGCAGCGAGGAGGCTATCGTCGCAACGTCGACGGGGATTGGCCAGACGCGCTTCGAGCTGCTCGCGTTCGGTGCGCGCACCGCCGGCGACACGATGCCAGAGCGTCGCCAGTGATTTGCCCTGCTCAATGATGTGGAAGACGTCGCCGTGACACGGCGTATCGGGCCAGGCAATTTTTTGCCCGGCACGCAGCCCGGTTCCCGCATCGGCGATCGTGTGCTCAGGATCGAGTCCCCGTGATTGCAGGTCCAGCAGATGGATGGCCCAGGTGTCGCCGTCGCGATGAGCTTCGGTGGCGAGCAGATAGCAATAGGTCGAGGCAACATCGATACCGGCGAGCACGGGTTGGGAACCCTGAAAGAGTTCGTCGTGCAGGCCGACCCGGATGGCTGAGAGGTCCACGCCGGCGTTAATGGCCATGGCCTGCTGCGCAGCCTGCTGGAGAACGGTGTGAATCGTGCCCAGGCTGGTCGAGCAGGTCGTGCATGAGCTCAAGGGTAGCGCGAAACGAAACGTGACCCACCATCGTGAGCGCCACGATGACCTGATCGAGCCATTGGCGGGTGACCGGCAGCATGAAAAGCACCTGATCTGCGTCGGCTGCCCGCGTGGTATCAAAGGCTTCATCGAGCGCTGCACTGGCCGTGCCGATCTGTCGGTAGACCGTCGGGCGGCTCACGCCGTTACGCTCAGCCAGCACACTGATTGGTTCGGTGCGCGCGAGGGCCTGAAGTGCGATCGCTTTGCGTTTGTCGGCGCTCAGTCTGCCCACGCCAGATCGGGTGTTTTGAGTCATGGATGCCGCAGATGAAAAAGGGGCACCATTATCGCCTGGCGCTCCAGGTGCCTCCTCATGTGTAACGCGCCTTTGAACCTCGCCCTATCTTCATGATGAACTCCTATGCCGTGGATATCACGACCTCTCCACTCTGGCACAAACCTCTCGCTGCGTAGCGGGAGTCGTCCATCACATCACAACCAGCTCGGGATGCGGCGCGGCTTTTACACATTGAACCGTAGGATCGACGTGCCGTTTCAGCACCGTTGTGCATCCGAACCGTCGCATTCCCGCATGAAACGGCATTGATCCGTTTCGCGTCAGTGCACATTTTTTCGCGGTGATCGAGCGACGTTGACGCTGTAGGTCCGTACAGTCGAGGAAATTCACTACCGGTATTCCATTGTCATGGGCGGCTGCATTTCTAAGCGTGGTGGAGCGCGAGCTTCAAGCGACTATGGTTCCGATGGGTATGAGTCGGACGTTGAGGCGAAAAGAGCTAAGCCTGGATCTTCGCGATCACCATATTCAAATGAGACCTTGAATGGACTGGTGCCATTTGCCAAACGGGTCTATCAGGAGAGCGTTCTTTGGCATGGAACCAAGCGCGAACACGTGTCATCTCTTCGCAGAAATGGCTTCGTGAACGAGCGTAAAGGGAGTGGAGCCACAGATGGCGGAAGCGCAAATTTCCTGATGAATTTCAGTAGCTCTGGTGTGACTGCTTCGGGCGAACACCACTACTTGTCATCTGATCGAGAGATGGCGAAGGAGTTTGCCATGTTTGCCGACGCTGACCAGCCGGCGGTGGTGCGAACGATCGGCGTTGGGAACAACTTTCATTTGGAGGAAGACCCCTATACTGGCGACCCTGCCAGACCCCGGGCACGGCAGAGCAAGCGCACGCCTTGCTGAGTTGTTGCAACATAACACGACAAGAGAAGTGCCTGTACAGCGCCGTCGAGGCACTGGTAAAGCGGTCGAATTTTTCACCGAATGATGCTGAAAGTAACATCGAATACGCTCGGCTGTCTCTGAACACTGTGCAGACCCACGACAAAGCCTTGAAGTTGCAGTTCGGTGCGAGCCGGTGCACGCGAGGTGACGGCTTGCTGTGATTCACTCTCAGGTTATCGAGAATCAGGACACCTTCTTGCCTGCGTGCCAAAACGACGTCCACCGATGGCATCTTGCAGCGTCGTCGCGACGCCCTCAGTATGACGCTGGCAAGATGCCAAAGTCCGGCTTGTCCCCCCGTAATGGCTGTTGAGCAGGAGCTTACTCGTCCTAATTCCACTATCCCGACATAGGCCTCTTGTTTCAACGGTCTACCCGCCCGATCCGATGACAACGGCGGAAGCTATTACAACGGCCTGCGAGGTAACTACTGGAGAAGGGGCATAGCTATGAGAATTGGCAGCCCGGCGAGTCCGGACGCTGGTGGCGATCAGAAGATTGACGAGGCTGCACCCGGACAGTCCCCGACTTCGCGGCCCGAACCTGCGTCCCGGAGGACAGACACGGTCCTTGACACGTTGCCGCGGCGGGAAGACCTGGCAGCGCGTCGCCAGCAGCGCAGGATGCCGCCTTATTCCGGACCTCAACGGCAAAGGGCATTCGCTTCACGGCCACAGGGGGACGAGGATACTGCCGGACATCCGTTGCGCGCTTTGCCGAGTAGCGGGAGGCCTGTGTCAGACCGAGCAGCGGACGATGCACCCCGCAGGGCCCAGTCGTCGTGGCCGCCCAGCACGCGCAACCTGCCGGACCAGCAGCTGCGGTCAACCCTTGCTGCAAGCGGGATGGAGAGGTATCAGATCGCCGCGGCGGCGCCATCGCGCAAGGGACCGGCCCGCGATGCGATTGAAGCGCTGGATGAAAGGCACCACTCGAGGATGCGCATCGAGCCGAGCGAGCCACAGCGCCGCAGCCGGAATCTGGGGAGAGTCCTGACGTATCCTGAACGTGAGTTCGGCCGGCAGCTCAGGAACCAACGGGATGCGCAGCAGCAAGTGCTTTCCGGCAACGCGAAGGATGCCGATTTCCCTGAACTTGCCATCCGGATGGCAAGGGAGAACGTGCTGGCACAGCGCAACGGCTACGGGCAGGCACTGGTCTTCCTGCGCCCAGACTATGCCGGCGACAACCTGCACTTCCTGGACTTGTATTTGCAGAAACTGCAGGTCAGGAACAAGGTCAGGAACATACCGCCTGCGCGGGCCAACGACGTTCGCGAGGCGGTTGAACTGGCGGCGCACTATCTTGTGGACACCGACTGGTGCCGGGGCGCGCCGGCTGCAAGCTACGTGCATTTCGCCAACAAGCTTAGCAAGCATGCCGACAGCGAGATCTGCCGGCTAGCGCTGCGAAGCATCGCGACCGAACTGCTGAGGCCGGGCGCGCTGCACAGGCTGAACGGACGGCAAGCCGCCATGCTGTGCAATGCGCTGTCCAAGGCGCCGGAGCGCCCGGCGTGCTGCGATGCGGTGTCCGGTCTTGTCAGGCATCTTCGATCGCATGGTCTGATCCCGGGGCTGAACGCACAGGATATGTCAAATCTGCTCAATGCCCTGAGCAAGTGGCCCTACGATGGCAGGGTCAGGGAGAACGCACTGGAGCTGGCCAGGCGCGTTGCGGCAGACGCGCCGCTGCGCGAGTCGATGAATGCGCAGGCGGTGGCCATCACGGTCAACGCTCTCTCGAAGTGGCCTGACGAAGCCGATGCGCGTCAGGCGGTGCTGCCGCTGGCCGGACGCGTGGCATCGGATGCGGGGCTGCGCCAGCGGATGGACGGGCAGCATGTTGCCAACGCGCTCAATGCATTCTCAAAGTGGCCGGCGTCGCATCGGGCCAGCGAGGCGGTACGGTGCCTGGCCCGGCGCCTCACATCGGAACCCCAGCTGTGCCAGTCGATGGATGCGTGGGCCGTGGCCACCGCGCTCAATGCGCTCTCGAAGTGGCCGGACCAGGCCAAGGCCCGCGACGCCGCGCTGCGGCTGGCCGAGCGCGTTAGCTCGGAACCCCAGCTGTGCCAGTCGATGGAGGCGAAACATGTGTCCAATGCCCTGAACGCGCTCTCGAAGTGGCCGGACAAGGAAGAGGCTCGTAAGGCGGCGCTGCGGCTGGCCGAGCGCGTTAGCTCGGAACCCCAGCTGTGCCAGTCGATGGAGGCGCAGGCCGTGGCCAACGCGCTCAATGCGCTCTCGAAGTGGCCGGACCAGGCCAAGGCCCGCGACGCCGCGCTGCGGCTGGCCGAGCGCGTTAGCTCGGAACCCCAGCTGTGCCAGTCGATGGAGGCGCAGGCCGTGGCCAACGCCCTGAACGCGTTTTCGAAGTGGCCGGACGCGGACGAGGCCCGCGACGCGGCGCTGGCGCTTGCCGATCGTCTGACCTCGGAGGCTGAGGGCAATGCGCGGCTGCGCCAGTCGATGGATGCGCGGGCCGTGGCCACCGCGCTCAATGCGCTTTCGAAGTGGCCGGACAAGGCCAAGGCCCGCGACGCCGCGCTACGGCTGGCCGAGCGCGTTAGCTCGGAACCCCAGCTGTGCCAGTCGATGGAGGCGCGGGCCGTGGCCAACGCGCTCAATGCGCTCTCGAAGTGGCCGGGCGAAGACGAGGCCCGCGACGCCGCGCTGCGGCTGGCCGAGCGCGTTAGCTCGGAACCCCAGCTGTGCCAGTCGATGGAGGCGCGGGCCGTGGCCAACGCGCTCAATGCGCTCTCGAAGTGGCCGGACCAGGCCAAGGCCCGCGACGCCGCGCTGCGGCTGGCCGAGCGCGTTAGCTCGGAACCCCAGCTGTGCCAGTCGATGGACGCGCAGGCCGTAACCAACGCGCTCAATGCGCTCTCGAAGTGGCCGGACGAGGCCGAGGCCCGCGCCGCGGCGCTGGTGCTGGCCGATCGCCTGACCTCGGAGGCTGAGGGCGATGCGCGGCTGCGCCAGTCGATGGGCGCGCAGGCCGTGGCCAGCACCCTCCACGCACTGTCCCGATGGCCGCAAGAAAGCGGCCTGCATGAAGCGGCGTGGTGTCTGGCGGCACGCCTGGGCTCGGCTCCGCTCGAGTGGAGCACGTTCGAATTCGGCCAGACCGGCCAGACCGGCCAGATTGCCAACGCGCTGGCGCGGCTCGGCCGGGACGAAGACGGGAACGCCGTTCTCGCACGCGATGTACTGATGGGGGTAGCGGTGCACCTGGAGCTGTACCCGGAACGCTTCGACAGCGCCGAGGGCCGCCACGTGGGTATGCTGCTCAAGGCTTTCGCCCAGCTGCGGATGCACGACGCGCTGCGGCTGCTCGCAACGCCGGCGCTGGAGCGTGTCATGACGCTGTGTCAAGAAGGACGGCTGCGCGAAGAACCGCTGGAGAGTGTGGGCACCCTGTGCATGGGGCTGCTGCCGCTGGCGCGCAGCCCGCAGTTGCAGCGCCACCGGGTGCGCGCCCTGCAGACGTTCGACGCGCTGAAGCCAGTCGTAGAACACAAGATCGACGCGTATCTGCGCCAAGCCCCGGGCGGGGCAGGCGCTCGTGCCGGGCTGCGCCTGAAGGAGGGTGACGAAGCATGCGGCACGCGCTGTCCGGCCCTGTCACTGTATCAGGTGCTCAAGGCATACAGCGTGGTGGCCCACCAGTGGAAGCCGCGCTACATCAGCGGCGAACGCGAGTCGGTGAAGACGCACCAGGAGACTCTGAAGCAGTGGGTGCGACAGACGCTGGACAGGACGCGCCCGCTCATCGAGACGGATCTGCAGGAAAAGAGCTGGAACTTGATTGCGCAGATCGAGGCGGATGATGCGATCCTGGACGCGCTGGATCTGCGGCTGGCCAGCGCGGCGCATCTGGAGGCCCTCACGACGCGTTACCCTCCTCGCCGGTTCGATCTGGCAGCGCGCCACGAGAGCCTGCGCACAGCGGTGGGAAACGTCGTACCACCCGAACCGAGTGGGGGCGACACCACGCATGTCACGGTCGACTTGCGGGGACGGGAGCTGGAGCCCGCCGCGTCGTCCGACGGGGCGGAGCCTGCGTATTCGTTTTATTCACGTCTGACCGGTCAGCCGCTGGTCGAGGTGCGGCTGCCTGGGGAGTTAAGCGCCTTCATGCTCGCGCGCACGTTCCAGTACAAAGACGAGCCTTGGCGCTTCGACATGTTTGGCGGCAGCCGCCTGACACGGGGGCGGCGGAAGTCAGCCCGGGACATCGCCGCCGGCCGCAGCGCGTCTGCTTCGGTGCTGCCGGCAGTGCGGTATGCCGACAGTGCCCCAGGCAGCGCCTTCATGGAACTGGCGCAGAAGCTGGCGCCGCAGCGCGAGGACTGGTCGCGCATGCAACGCGCGCTCATGGAGATGGTGCCACCTGACCATGTGGTGGAGGGCACGTTGCGGCTGGGCTGGTTTGAGGACGTGCCCGGGCCGCAGCACCCCTTCAGGCTTCAAGGGCCACACCACGAGCGCATCGCGCTCTGTCCAAATGACGGCTGCGGGTTTCTGAGATGGGACGTGGCGATGCGCATTCCGGTGGTGCGCGAACATATCGAGGCATGGGAGGCAGTCAGGGAGGCACGGGGCGACGAGGCACAGCAAAAGCTGGTGGATGGGCAGCAGCCGGGATTTAACACGCTGCCACCGCAGGCCCTGATGCATTTCCCGCGGGATGAGGCGGCGCTTGACGAAGCGCGCGAGGTGATGCAGCGCAGGCTGAACGGGGTGGACCGGCACGCATCGCAGGCGGTGGACTGCCTGACGCTGTACCAACTGGCCGTCAGCGGCGGCTACCAGGGGCGGCGCATCCGCGCGGTCCCCTCGGCTGACGACAGGCTGTATCTGCCGACGATTCCGCTGCCGGGCTTTGCGCAGTTGCAGGGCGATGTGCTGGTGGGCAAACCGCCGTACGATAAGGAGAACCTGTTGCCCATTGCGGCCGCGCAGGTCGTTACGCCCGATCAGGAGGACGTGACGGCCCAGTTTCTGGACCAGTGCTTCGCCATCCAGTACAGCTATACGGGATTCGATGAGGATTCGGGCACGGGCGCCGACATGCTGCACAGCAAGGGCATGCTGATCATCCCGCCGCCGGGCTACTGGTCACCGGATCCGGACCACCAGGGGCTGCACCTGGCCTGTTCGCGGGAGGACCTGAAGACGCTGTCGCGCTGGAAGAGCCGGCGCGAGCGCGACACGCTGCCGCAGCAGATGTTCAGCACGGGCAGCCTGCGGGTCAAGGACGTGCTGCTGCCTGGGCGGCTTGGGGCAATCCCGATTGCGGAGCTGCGCAAGCGGAGCATGGACACGGACGGGGACGATGCGTTCGTCTATGCGGGCTATCCGGCTCTCGTGGGCCACATCGGTCGCGTCATGCAGTCGCGCCAGGCGCGACGGGGCGAGGAGCGCTCGTTCAAGCCGCCCAAGACTGCGCATCCGGCCATCGATGAACGGGGCCGCTACCAGGCGGGACGGGCGCGCGAAATTATGGCCGAGCAGCGGGGGGGCGCGTTGCTGGGTAAAGCCGCCACGCTCGCCATGCGCTTTCTCGCGCAGCCCGATGAGCTGCGCGAGGCCATGGCGCGAAACATGATGTTCGGCACCTACGACGGCGTGGCGCGTGATTTGCGCAACGGACTGCGCAGGCGGCTGCAGGGGGACAAGGATGCACCAGCGCTGCAGCAGTTGCAGGTGCAGGCGCATGAGGCGATTGACCGAGCCCATGAGCCGCAAGCGTGCGAGGCGGCGAAACTGCTGTATGAGCTGTGTATGCAGCTGGGCAGGGACAGCGTCCAGGCACCGCAGCTTCCGTCCGCGCTGGCGCAGGGGTTCCCCGCACTTGCGAGCGCCTATGAGCAGGCAGACGACACGGCCGGGCGTGTGCACGCGGTGCTGGACAACTACCCGGTGTGCCGTCTGTCGCGTACGGCGTTCCCCGAGGGGCAGCCGGGGCTGGTGCCGGGCGAGCCGGAGCTGTCCATGCGCAACCTGTTTACGATAGCCATAAAGGTGGGCACCGACGCGCTGAAGTCGGACACGGGCACCGATCTCTTTACAAGCGTGATCGAGAGTTGCGAAATGGCTGAACGCCGGTATCCCGACCGTCTGCGTCGGGTACCGTACAGCAAGCCGACGTTGGCGGAAATACGGCACGGGCGCTTCGATCCACAGTGGGCAGACGCTGCGCTGCGGCAGATGCCAACGATGGCAGCGGGTGTCATGCAGGACGCCGTCCGGGCGCTGCAGCAGGCGGAGCTGCTCAGCGTACCGGCTACGCCGGCCGAACGGGCGCAGGAGGTTTCCCGGGAGGCGCTTGAGCAAGAGGCGCTGGCGCTCAATGAACGGGCCCGTTTGGCCGAGCCGGGGATCACGATGAGGCTGCAGGACATCGTGAACGGGTGCAGTGAGCCCGGACACGCGCGGGCGGGTCTGGCGGGCGAACAGAAGAACAGGCTGAAGTCGCCGCGCTCGCTGCAGGACAAGCTGGCCCGGCTGATTGGTGGAGTGCCGCCCCGGACCCTGGCCCAGGCCAGCGCGCTGGTCAACGATGCGCTGCGCTACAGTGTGGTGCTGCCCGCGGATACGTTTATGGGGGACTATCGCCAGATCATGGCGCAGCTCGCGAAGGCGCATACTCTGATCCGGCGCACGAATCACTTCCTGCGGGGCCGCAGCCCTTTCCAGGCGGTGAGCGTCACGCTGAAGGAGCCAAACGGCATCGCATGGGAAATCCAGTTTCATACAGAGCAAACGTTCAGATGCAAGGAGAAGTACCACGACCTGTACAAGCAGGCGCAACGACGTGGATTCGATGGCGCCTCCGGCGACGAGATCTGGAAGTTGCTCGGGCCAGCGCGCGAGGCCTTCCGTGCATTACCCGTTCCTGCGGGGGTGGAAGATATCGTGGACTGGGAGCCGGAAACGGTATTGAAGGTGCAGCCGCGGCCCCAGGCGTCAGCCACGCCGCGCGTGCCTGCCCCCTTGCGCAACTGGCCCAGCAGATCAGAAGCCAGGCTGAACGTCTCGAGGGTGCGGTCTGGCCTGTGCTGCAGCAGGCGCTGGAGCACCACGGCGCGAAGTTGCGCGCGGACATGGACGGTGGCGGCTGGCGCAGGTTTATCTTTAAGAAGAAGAAAAGCATTGAAGAGAAGCTTGCCCGGATACAGCGCGAGCAGGGCCTGCAAACACCGCAGGAGGCCGCCAGGCGGGTACGCGATGGTCTGCGCTATGAGGTGATCCTCGGTGCAGAGAGATTTGCCATGGACGCCCGGAGGATCCTGACCAGTCTGCAAAGGGCCGGCATGACGGTCATGCGCGTGAACAACAGCTTTACCCGGGAGGGCACCGGCTATGCTGGCCTGAATGTGAACGTGCGCACCCGCGTTGAGGGCGAAGACGCCGACTGGGAAATCCAGTTCCACACCCGTGATAGCCTGAAGGCCAAGGAGAAGGGTCACCGGACCTACGAAAGGCTGCGCCAACTGTCGCCTGATGCGGTGCCGCGCGGGACGCTGGAGCAGGACCTGCGCGACGCGGCAGCCCGCGTGGCGCCCCCGCAGGGCATCGAGATGATCCTGTCCTTCGATCTCTATGCGGAACCATCCATTGCCGACGAGAGGCCTGGCGGCCCGATGAACCAGCCGTATCGCGGCGCAGCCGCGGATCAAGCACGCAGCTCCGACCTGGACACCGGGCAACCCTACGGGCCGCACGGTGCCACGCGGAGCGCGCCTGCCGTGACACACCCGGCCCCCGATCCTGGCCATGCTGTTCGCAGCAACTGGGCCCCCCTCCCCCGCGCGCACCGGACGTGCTGAGCGGCCTGCACGACCCCCCCTGGCGGGTGCCTCGCCGGCTCAGGTGCCCGTTCCCCCATCCTTGGGCGAATTCAATTCGGGGCCCCTGCTCATCAGTCTTGAACAGTTTCTGGCGCAATCAAACGCTGAGATGGGGATCGCCAGCGGGCTGCAGAATAATTGCCTGCTAGACACAGCTCTTCAGCTCAGCCGCAACCTAAGGCGAGAGCCTGCGATGGCAACGGAGCAGACGAGCGAACTCCAGGCGCAGGCGCAGTGGTTGCGGGGCGAGCTATTTCGTGGGGGCCTGGCCGATAGGGATGGCGACATCGACATGTACGAGGCCGGGTGGGGGCTCGCGCGCAGCCTTGGCATACGCATCCAGGCCATTGCGGTCAATGCGAGCGGGCAGCTCACAGTGCATCCGGTTGTTGGTCAGCAAGGCCGGCTTGTGCATATCCTTCATACACCCGGCCACTTTCAGCCATTGTGGCCGCGCCGCTAGGTTGCGGCGGCTGAACAAGATTCTTCGATCGAAATGGGCGTTACTCATGGGTCGGTAAGTTAGTCGACAAGTTGGAACTTCATGGGCCCTGCATCGGTCGGATCGTGCATGAAGCGAGACGGACGGACATTTGATCATCAGACGCTGGAGGCGATTCGCCTCATGGCGATTGAGCGGGTTCGTGAAGGCGAGCGGCCGGCAGACGTGATTGCCTCCTACGGATTCAATCGCACCACGATCTATAAATGGATAAACGCTGCCTTAAACCGGGCGTGGGTATCAATGCGCTGCGCTCGACGCCGGCCACTGGCCGGCCCCCAACGCTGACGCCAGCCCAGGAGCGGCAGGTTTTTCGCTGGGTCAATGGGCGCGATCCGCGCCAGTACGGGCTTGATTTCGGGTTGTGGACACGCGCAATCGTGGCGCAGTTGATTGAGAAGAAGTTTGGTGTGCGCCTGGGGACGACAGCGGTGGGAGCACTGCTGGCAAAACTTGGGCTGACGCCGCAGAAACCATTGCAACGGGCCTACCAACGCGACCCCGAAGCGATCGAGCGCTGGCAGCACGACACCTATCCAGCAATTGCCCGTCAGGCTAAGGCGCAGGGCGCGGAAGTGTTCTTCTGGGACGAGTCCGGCTTTCGCGCCGACACGGTGCATGGTAAGACCTGGGGTGTACGTGGCCAGACCCCTGTGGTGCAGCGCCCCGGTCAGCGCCAGTCGATCAGCGCGGCGTCGGCGGTCAATGCGAAGGGAGCCTTCTGGTTTTGCACCTACAAGGGAGCGCTCAACGCCGAGTTTTTCGTCGAATTGCTCAAGAAGATGATGCGGCATCGCAAGAAGCCGGTGCATCTGGTGCTCGACAGTCTGCCCGCGCACAAGAAGGCGCTGGTGCGCGAGTACGTTGACTCCACGCGCGGCAAGCTCACACTTCATTTCCTGCCGGGTTACGCCCCGGATCTGAATCCGGACGAATTGGTGTGGAGTCATGTCAAACGTACTGGCGCGGCAAGGCGGCCCCTGCAAAAGGGTGAAAAGCTGCAAGAGCGAATCGAGGCGCAGCTCGCGGATGTCCGGCAAAAGCCGTGTCTCGTTCGATCATTCTTCCAGGCTCCTTCTGTCGCCTATATTTCCGACTGCTGAGTAAGCGGCGGTTGGCACAGAATGACCTTCTGTAGGATGTCGCGAGCGCTCTTGGTCCAGATGAACGGCTTGGGGTTGGTGTTGTGGTGAGCGATGTACTCGTTGATGGCGTCGACCAGTTCCGGCACGCTGGTGAATACGCCGCGGCGAAGTCGCTCGGTTGTGATGTCACGAAAGAACCGCTTGACCATGTTCAGCCATGATGCGGAGGTGGGCGTGAAGTGCATGTTGAATCGCGGATGCTTGGCCAGCCAGTCCTGCACCGCAGGATGCTTGTGGGTGGCGTAGTTGTCTGCGATCAGATGCAGCGTTTTGTCCTTGGGCGTCTCGCGGTCGATCTTGCGCAGGAACTTCAGCCACTCGGTATGGCGGTGGCGCTGCTGGCACTGGGCGATGACCTGGCCATCGAGCACGTTGAGCGCGGCAAACAGCGTGGTCGTGCCGTTGCGCTTGTAGTCGTGCGTCATGGTGGCCGCACGCCCCTTCTTCAACGGCAAGCCGGGCTGCGTGCGATCCAGCGCCTGCACCTGGCTCTTCTCATCGCAGCACAGCACCAGCGCGTGCTCGGGTGGCGACATGTAGAGGCCGACGATGTCTTCGAGCTTCTCGACGAACTTCGGATCGCGCGACACCTTGAAGCCGCGCACGATGTGCGGCTTCAACCCGTGGGCGTGCCAATGGCGCATGACGGTGCTGGCGCTCACGCCCAATTCGGCGGCCATCTTGCGCGTGCTCCAGTGCGTGGCCGCAACGGGCTTGGTTTGAGTGGTCAGCTCCACCAGCCGCGCCGTGTCCACCTTCACCGGCGGCGCACCGCGCGGCAAGTCGCGTTCGATACCGGCCAGCCCCGATTGCGCATACCGCTCACGCCAACGCGAGACCTGCACGCGTCCGACTCCCAACTGCTCGGCGATGTCCTTGTTCTGCATTCCGTTGGCGGCCAGCAGCACAATGCGCGCGCGCTGCGCCAGCCTCACGCTCGTGAGCTTCGACCGAACCAGCCTCGTCAAATTGGTTCGCTCCTCGTCGGTCAACATGATCTCGGGGGCAACTCGCACTCACTCTCTCCACGCTGTGTCGCAGTGTGGGCATTGGAGACGCCGAATTCATATAAGTTCCATCAAGAACAGAACGCTACACTAGCGGCGCGGCCACAATGGCTGAAAGTGGCCGGGTGTATGAAGGATATGCACAAGCCGGCCTTGCTGACCAACAACCGGATGCACTGTGAGCTGCCCGCTCGCATTGACCGCAATGGCCTGGATGCGTATGCCAAGGCTGCGCGCGAGCCCCCACCCGGCCTCGTACATGTCGATGTCGCCATCCCTATCGGCCAGGCCCCTACGAAATAGCTCGCCCCGCAACCACTGCGCCTGCGCCTGGAGTTCGCTCGTCTGCTCCGTTGCCATCGCAGGCTCTCGCCTTAGGTTGCGGCTGAGCTGAAGAGCTGTGTCTAGCAGGCAATTATTCTGCAGCCCGCTGGCGATCCCCATCTCAGCGTTTGATTGCGCCAGAAACTGTTCAAGACTGATGAGCAGGGCCCCGAATTGAATTCGCCCAAGGATGGGGGAACGGGCACCTGAGCCGGCGAGGCACCCGCCAGGGGGGTCGTGCAGGCCGCTCAGCACGTCCGGTGCGCGCGGGGGGCGGGGCCCCAGTTGCTGCGAACAGCATGGCCAGGATCGGGGGCCGGGTGTGTCACGGCAGGCGCGCTCCGCGTGGCACCGTGCGGCCCGTAGGGTTGCCCGGTGTCCAGGTCGGAGCTGCGTGCTTGATCCGCGGCTGCGCCGCGATACGGCTGGTTCATCGGGCCGCCAGGCCTCTCGTCGGCAATGGATGGTTCCGCATAGAGATCGAAGGACAGGATCATCTCGATGCCCTGCGGGGCGCCACGCGGGCTGCCGCGTCGCGCAGGTCCTGCTCCAGCGTCCCGCGCGGCACCGCATCAGGCGACAGTTGGCGCAGCCTTTCGTAGGTCCGGTGACCCTTCTCCTTGGCCTTCAGGCTATCACGGGTGTGGAACTGGATTTCCCAGTCGGCGTCTTCGCCCTCAACGCGGGTGCGCACGTTCACATTCAGGCCAGCATAGCCGGTGCCCTCCCGGGTAAAGCTGTTGTTCACGCGCATGACCGTCATGCCGGCCCTTTGCAGACTGGTCAGGATCCTCCGGGCGTCCATGGCAAATCTCTCTGCACCGAGGATCACCTCATAGCGCAGACCATCGCGTACCCGCCTGGCGGCCTCCTGCGGTGTTTGCAGGCCCTGCTCGCGCTGTATCCGGGCAAGCTTCTCTTCAATGCTTTTCTTCTTCTTAAAGATAAACCTGCGCCAGCCGCCACCGTCCATGTCCGCGCGCAACTTCGCGCCGTGGTGCTCCAGCGCCTGCTGCAGCACAGGCCAGACCGCACCCTCGAGACGTTCAGCCTGGCTTCTGATCTGCTGGGCCAGTTGCGCAAGGGGGCAGGCACGCGCGGCGTGGCTGACGCCTGGGGCCGCGGCTGCACCTTCAATACCGTTTCCGGCTCCCAGTCCACGATATCTTCCACCCCCGCAGGAACGGGTAATGCACGGAAGGCCTCGCGCGCTGGCCCGAGCAACTTCCAGATCTCGTCGCCGGAGGCGCCATCGAATCCACGTCGTTGCGCCTGCTTGTACAGGTCGTGGTACTTCTCCTTGCATCTGAACGTTTGCTCTGTATGAAACTGGATTTCCCATGCGATGCCGTTTGGCTCCTTCAGCGTGACGCTCACCGCCTGGAAAGGGCTGCGGCCCCGCAGGAAGTGATTCGTGCGCCGGATCAGAGTATGCGCCTTCGCGAGCTGCGCCATGATCTGGCGATAGTCCCCCATAAACGTATCCGCGGGCAGCACCACACTGTAGCGCAGCGCATCGTTGACCAGCGCGCTGGCCTGGGCCAGGGTCCGGGGCGGCACTCCACCAATCAGCCGGGCCAGCTTGTCCTGCAGCGAGCGCGGCGACTTCAGCCTGTTCTTCTGTTCGCCCGCCAGACCCGCCGCGCGTGTCCGGGCTCACTGCACCCGTTCACGATGTCCTGCAGCCTCATCGTGATCCCCGGCTCGGCCAAACGGGCCCGTTCATTGAGCGCCAGCGCCTCTTGCTCAAGCGCCTCCCGGGAAACTCCTGCGCCCGTTCGGCCGGCGTAGCCGGTACGCTGAGCAGCTCCGCCTGCTGCAGCGCCCGGACGGCGTCCTGCATGACACCCGCTGCCATCGTTGGCATCTGCCGCAGCGCAGCGTCTGCCCACTGTGGATCGAAGCGCCCGTGCCGTATTTCCGCCAACGTCGGCTTGCTGTACGGTACCCGACGCAGACGGTCGGGATACCGGCGTTCAGCCATTTCGCAACTCTCGATCACGCTTGTAAAGAGATCGGTGCCCGTGTCCGACTTCAGCGCGTCGGTGCCCACCTTTATGGCTATCGTAAACAGGTTGCGCATGGACAGCTCCGGCTCGCCCGGCACCAGCCCCGGCTGCCCCTCGGGGAACGCCGTACGCGACAGACGGCACACCGGGTAGTTGTCCAGCACCGCGTGCACACGCCCGGCCGTGTCGTCTGCCTGCTCATAGGCGCTCGCAAGTGCGGGGAACCCCTGCGCCAGCGCGGACGGAAGCTGCGGTGCCTGGACGCTGTCCTGCCAGCTGCATACACAGCTCATACAGCAGTTTCGCCGCCTCGCACGCTTGCGGCTCATGGGCTCGGTCAATCGCCTCATGCGCCTGCACCTGCAACTGCTGCAGCGCTGGTGCATCCTTGTCCCCCTGCAGCCGCCTGCGCAGTCCGTTGCGCAAATCACGCGCCACGCCGTCGTAGGTGCCGAACATCATGTTTCGCGCCATGGCCTCGCGCAGCTCATCGGCTGCGCGAGAAAGCGCATGGCGAGCGTGGCGGCTTTACCCAGCAACGCGCCCCCCCGCTGCTCGGCCATAATTTCGCGCGCCCGTCCCGCCTGGTAGCGGCCCCGTTCATCGATGGCCGGATGCGCAGTCTTGGGCGGCTTGAACGAGCGCTCCTCGCCCCGTCGCGCCTGGCGCGACTGCATGACGCGACCGATGTGGCCCACGAGAGCCGGATAGCCCGCATAGACGAACGCATCGTCCCGTCCGTGTCCATGCTCCGCTTGCGCAGCTCCGCAATCGGGATTGCCCCAAGCCGCCCAGGCAGCAGCACGTCCTTGACCGCAGGCTGCCCGTGCTGAACATCTGCTGCGGCAGCGTGTCGCGCTCGCGCCGGCTCTTCCAGCGCGACAGCGTCTTCAGGTCCTCCCGCGAACAGGCCAGGTGCAGCCCCTGGTGGTCGGATCCGGCGACCAGTAGCCCGGCGGCGGGGCATGATCAGCATCCCTTGCTGTGCAACATGTCGCGCCCGTGCCCGAATCCTCATCGATCCCGTATAGCTGTACTGGATGGCGAACACTGGTCCAGAAACTGGGCCGTCACGTCCTCCTGATCGGGCGTAACG
>CP074389.1 GCA_022041995.1 Cupriavidus necator | reverse complement strand
CCTCTTGAAAGGGAACTGCAATTTCCCGTGCATGCGAGGAGGGCCCAGTTAGCCGGGAAGGTCGTGCATGAAAGGCAACGACTAACACTAGCCTTCGCGCCTAGTTGCAATTATGAAACTTTGGATACAAAGTTTTGTTCGGTACCCGCGATGCAGATACTGCCGAGTCACAGGGGCTGAAAAGGTCTGCCACAAGACTCCTCTCTGTACTGCTAACGATCAGGCTCCGTGAACTCCGACCATGCAGAGAGTTTCGATGCAGGCTCCTAACCCCTGGCGTTCAAGCAATTATGAGAACAAAATCGATCTCCGCTTCACCACTCTTCGCCTTGATGCTAAAAACGGCGACGGTGAATGTAGCCGTTATGGTCGCCAATGCGCTCGGCATGATCATCTGCGCACGAGTGCTCGGCGCCGAAAGCCGAGGCGTGCTTGCAGCTTGGATGATATGGCCGCCAATATTGGCGGCAATCCTTGTTGTAGGGATGAATTCTTCATTCATATTCCACGCAAAGAACGACGCATCATCCTATAAAAAATATGTAAGTGCTCTACTGGTTGCTGCCGGGATTTTGTCCATCGTAGGAGCGTTAATAATGTGGTTCGCGACTCCCTATTTATATGAGTCGCAGCCGGAGAAAACGCCTGGACTTCAGGTGTGGATGGCCGCATTCGCATTTGCCATGACCCTCTTCACGCTCCTGTCCGGCATTTCTCAAACAACGCAAAATTTAACCCTCTATAACGCGACACGACTATTGCCGCCATTCTTGTATTTAGCGCTCGCGCTCGCTATGAGTACAGTTTCAAAACTGAATACACTGAATTTCTTGGCTATGTATATAACTGGATACCTTGTTGCGGCCTTCGCCTTAGCATATTCCGCAATATGCGATATCAGAAAAGATTTTCGCTTTGAGTTACCGGCTCTAAAAAAGCTGGCCACACATGGATCAAAGTTCTGGTGCATCGATTTTATGGCGGTGCTCAGTGCGCAGTTGGACAAAATGTTCCTTGTCGCATTCTTGGCACCCAACGTTGTGGGCGTGTACGCGGTCGCTTACGGATTCTCAAGGATCCTGACCCAAATACAACTTGCTATCGCGACGGTTATTTTCCCTCATGCGGCTGGAAAAGAAATTAGCGTTGTTAGTTTGCAAGTGTCTCTCGCGTTCAGAATATCTACGGTCGGATCTGTGGTTTTGGCTTTCATTGCTATCGCTCTCGGGAAATTCGCCATCATCATTCTATACGGCAGCCAATACGCAGACGCATATCCAATTTTCGCTGTTTTGGTGGTTGAAAGTATCGTGTCTGGTGGCGGATGGATTCTCTCCCAAGCATTTAATGCTATTGGGAGGACGGAAATCATTGTGCTTCGCCAGATCGTTGGTGCGATTATCACATGTGTTCTTATGTATTTCTTGACACCTGAGCTAGGTGCGATCGGAGTCGCAATTTCATTGTTAATAGGTGCCTTGTTAAGGTTCATCGTTACGGTCGGCGCCTTCTCAACTCTTCTCGGGATTAAGACTCCGCGCTTGCTGTTGAATGGTCAGGATTTGAAGTACTTACTTTCTAGGCTTGGAAAATGAGCAATTATCCTCTTGATACGCATAGAGAAGCGATGCTTGGATTCAAGCAAAAGCTTTACGAAATTGTAGGCGTCATTGGAAGTTATGAATCCATTGCATACCTGGATTATCCGATTCACCTGAATACCGGCGATCTTCTAATTATGAGGGGGACGGAAGCATTCTTCTCTCATTTTGGGATAAAGCCCAAATCAGAAAATCTGTAGCAGCCCAATCGCGGACGGATGGGACGGTTGAGGGAATTATCGAGGGTTCGACTACGATCGTATTCCACGGGGGCGGAAATTTGGGTGATCTATACCCGCTACACGACAATTTCAGAAAGCTTGTTATTAAGCGATATCCAAATAATAAAATCGTTATCCTTCCGCAAACGATACATTTTCCTCCAAGAAGAATCTAGAGTCGGCCTCGAGATCTACCGATCACATTCGAATTTACATCTCTGTGTAAGAGATCGAGTTAGCTTTGAGCTCGCAAGTAATTATTTGAGTGAGAATGTTTATCTCATGCCAGACATGGCGCATTTCCTCTGGCCCTTAGCCGTGCCGAGAGTTCATGAGGCTCGTCAAAAACACTATTTCTGATGAGGGGGACAAGGAGTCGGCCGAGGTCCCGATTGAATTTCGCGCAGAAGAGTGCAGCTTCCGAGATTGGGATGGTTTGCGATCTGACGGTGATGTCTTCATTGAAACACTCTGTAAAAAACTGTGCGCCATTGAGCGGACCTCCAACGTAGCCCTGTTGCCTGTTACTAGGATTTGGTATTCCTTTGTAGAGAATTTCATCACTCGTCAGGCAAAGGAATTCCTACAGCACCAGCGAGTTGTTACCTCCCGATTGCATGGTCATATATTCGCAACCCTACTTGATATGCCAAGTACCGTAATTGACAACAGTTACGGGAAGAATAGGGCATATTATGAGGCATGGACATCTGCTTGCGGTATTGCCGAATTGCGCTAGATCCAAGTTTTCCAAGAAATGTAGATCGAATTATGCGAGTCCATGTGCATTTGGCCAGAGGATTTTCGTTGGATAGCTGGGAAAAGGTTTCTCAGAGGTAGGTACCCCGACGCCAGTCCTTATGGCTACCATCATTTTGTACTTCACATAAGCTTAGTTGGTCGATTGATCGTCCCGAAACGACAGTCGGTCGCCTGTCTCGGCTTATCCTAAAGAAGTTGCTTGGCTTTGATATTGTGCATGCGTTTCGCAACCGGCGCCTGTGGGCATCGGCCGATGTAATCCTGACGCATACTGAATACGAGAGTCTCGCAGTGAGCGCCTTGCAGGGACTGTCAAATTCGCTCCGGGGAAACTCGAACCGCCGGGCTAAACTGATTGCTCAGTCCGTTTGGCTCGTGGATCGGTGGTCAACGTATGGCCCGTTGCGGCGACTCGCCTACCGGGTCCTCTTGCGACGGAGCGACTTCAATATCACTCTCTCCCCGGTTAACGCGGATTTTCTGAGCAGGCTCCTTGGCGGTAAACGGCGCGCAGTTTGTCCCGTTCGGATATCGCTAAACTCATTTCCGCTCCAGGCGCCACGGTTCTCGCCAGGGCCTGTTATTCGATTATTGGCTTTGGGAAATGACGTACATCGCGATTGGACCACGCTGATTGAAGCGGTTAAGGACCAAAGGGATTTCGATCTCAAAATCGTTTCGCGGACAATTACATCTGCGTCGCTAGGAAACGCCACAAATATTTCCGTCGAGGAAGCTCACAATGTAGAACGAATTCGGCAGCTTTATGGTGAGGCTGACGTGGTCGTCGTTCCATTGTTGTCGAATCAACATGCATCCGGAATCACAGTGGTTTTAGAGGCGGTAGCTCTGGGTAAGCCTGTGGTCTGCGCAAGAGTCGGCGGTATAGACGCGTACTTTGCGGAAAACGAAATCCAGTACTATGAATGCGGCAACGCGAGGTCACTTCGCAATGCTTTGAGGGAACTTTGCGGAAAAAGAAACGCTCGAGACCAGGCTGAAAGAGCTCAGAGGCGATTTCGGATAGAGAACTACTCCAGCGAAGGCTATGCAAGACGTACCCTGATGTGTTTGGAAGAGAACACCTAAATGGTAGCGAAATTGATCACGCGAAATATGGCGTTGGCATTGTATATTTCAATAGCCATAGCAAGCGATCTGCTTTGTTTCTATTACGTAGGAACAGTGATGATCGTTCCCCTGCTGTTTGCCGTGATCATCACAAATAGGGGAGTTTCAAAAGGGTTGATAGTTGCGATTGCACCTCTTATTGCTATCCTCGTTATTGTTTATTCAGAGTTGAGCCAAACGAGGCGGTAACATTTTGGAAGGATCTGTGGGCGTTTCTAAGAATACCCGCCGCAGTTGTAGTGGGCTATGCGCTGTTTTCGCGCATATCCGGGGGAGCAACTGAGCTTCGAACTATAATAATTCTTCCTTCGTTGGTTTATTCTTATGTTCAACTTTCCAAGTTCATCGTCGATCCATCTCTGATAACCCAAACCGCTGCAAGTATTCGCTCAGTCGCTGGAAACGGAGATGTTTATCTGGCCCTTGCCTAATAATGAGTTTGGTCCCAGTTGGGTAGTTCGCCGTGGTGGAATTCGGCGATTATCTCGAGGGCTCGCCGCAGCCGTCCTGTTTTTAGCGATGATGCTATCGTTCTCACGCGCCATCGTACTTTTCTCTATTGCCGTTGCAGTGTTTGCTTTCTGGCGGAAGAGATATTGGAAATATCTGATTTTCGTTAGCCCGCTGGTCATCGCTGGATTATTTTTCTTGACTTCGTCGTTAGGCGAAAGTAACTCAAGCTTCACCGAAGGCTCGTTTGTCGAGAAACTAGCCCGCGCAAGCACAGAAATAGCAATTTCAGACTACGATGATCAGCAGAATATCAATCTAAACTGGCGCGGCTACGAGAGCTACATGGCCTTGAAACATTTCCTCGATGGTAACTTCGCGAACTATGCATTTGGCTACGGTTTGGAGAGTTGGTCGACGTAGGAATCTATATGAAGTTGGGTGGTGAGGATCTCCGCTACGTTCCATACTTCCATAACGGTTATTTGTATCTTCTCATTAAGACCGGGATCGTGGGCCTCTTGCTATATCTGATCTTTATTGGTGGTCTCTTCTCCCGACTTGGCAAGGCGCAGAGAAATTGGCCGCGCGAACATCCGGTGCATTTCTTCACTGGGTTGGCTAAGGGGCTTTGATTGGCACGCTATTTATGACATACATTATTTCAGGATTGTTTAATAAGGCCGATGGACTGGCGATATCACTGCTCCTCGGAGCAATATTGGCTGTTTCACGTAGTGTCCCATTACCAAGCAGACCCCAACTTGTCAAGAGGCATTTTGCCATGCGGGGTGGCATTAAGTCGCATTAAGCTGGTATTCAGCTTGAAAGAAGTTGGGGCGAGATCTGGAAGACGGTACACAGGATGGCGATTATGGAAAATCGGTAGATATCTTGATTGTTAACTGGAATGGGAAGCACTTTGCGAGAAATTGTTGAGGCAATTGACTGCATTGCCTAATTTTGACAGACTGATATCCAGTGTGGTGGTTGTCGATAATGGATCTGCCGACGGAAGCGCAGAATACATCGCAAGCAATTTTCCTCGCGTCAAGCTCCTTGCCCTTACGGAGAACCTCGGATACGCAAAGGGGAACAACCTTGGCTTAAAGATGTGCCAGGCAGAGTTTGTGTTGCTATTAAATAATGACACCGAGATTAACGACGCAAATTTTATTTCGAAATTGACCGATTATGCCGCGGCGAACCCTGCATGTGGCGCCATATCTCCAGCCCTTTACTTGCCATCCGGTCGGTTGCAGACAGGGCGGGTGGGTTCGATCGAGGCCTGGTTAGTTATGCATCTTATTTCCTATTTGTGGCACGAATATTTCCTTTCATTTCGAAGCCATTTTATTTTAATCAAGACGTGTTCGTTAGGAAAGGCAATCCCGTCGACTTAGATTGGGTATCGGGCGCGGCAATGCTCGTGCGAACAACTGCATTGAAAAGAGCGGGAGGCATTCCCGAGGATTATTTCATGTATGCTGAAGACGTAAAACTATGTCGGAATCTACGCGGCCTAGGACTTAGTGTTAGCTACCTTCCAACGTCCAGACTAATACACGTACACGGCGGTTCGGAGGACGCGACTGGGATCAAAACACGTTGGATTGATTCTACGTTGGCTGAATATAGCTCACGAGCGGGCTTCGCAAGGGTATCTGTAGCAAAGGCCATCTTTTTCGGCGGATTCATACTGCGGGCTGCACTCTACAAGATCAAATGGATGATCACCAGGACGGAGCGGGACAGGATCGCCTCGACAAGAATGCTTGTGTACTCTAAGGCCGCGATAGCATTTAAATTCCAGGAGGGGAAAAATTGAGGCTGGGAATCGATCTCCACGTGCTGCAGGGAATAAATCAAGGTAGCAAGACGTATTTGGACAATATCTATACGTCGATTCAGTCGCTCAAAAATAATGTAGAATTTGTATTTTTTTTCAATAAAAATAAACCAGTTCCAGAAAAGTGGAGTGGTTTCGGTGAGGTACGTTATTTTGACGTCCATAGCAACGTCGCGAGATTGGTCTACGATGCCGCCAGACAACAAAGAAAGTATAAGCTCGACGCATTTCATTCTCAGTATATCGTGCCATTATTTTCGGCATCCAAAGAGATTGTTACCATTCACGATGTCTTATTTGAAACGCATCCGCAGTACTTTTCAACCGCGTTCAACCTGCGGTCGAAAATTTTGGTTCGCCGGTCGGCGTTAAGTGCCGATCAGATCTTGACGGTATCGCAGTATTCTAAGGAGAAAATCTGCGAGCTTTATGGGATAGATGAAGCACGTGTGTCTGTGACACCGAACGGCGTAGATGTGGAGCGGTTCTCGCGAATCGATCCTAATCATGCAGCTAATGAGTTGAAGCTTAGGTATGGGTTGGCGGACTATATCCTGACCGTAGGACGCCTTGAGCCGCGAAAGAATCATCTCACTCTACTGAAGGCCTATAATTTGTTGCGGCGTACGGAGGCACAGATCCCGATGTTGGCTATTGTTGGCCAGCGAGACTTTGGGCACGAGAAGATTTTCGATTTTATAGAGAAAAGCGGCCTGCAGGATTGTGTAAAGATCATTGAGGATGCAGACGCGGCGACGCTGGGTATGCTTTACAAATGTGCCAAGTTGTTCGTTTACCCTTCTTTTGCCGAAGGCTTTGGAATACCCCGCTTGAGGCAATGGCGGCTGGCTGTCCAGTGATATGTTCCAATACCACGTCGATGAAGGAAGTGTTTTCGGAGGGGGCGACCATGATTGATCCGCTGGATGTCGAATCGCTTCTCGACGCTCTCAGGGCGTCAATTGTTGGGGGTGCGGACAATGAACTTATGCGGGAGCGCTCAATCGCAATAGCGCAGCAATATACGTGGGAGCATAGTTCGAAATCTCTTTTGAAGGTCATTCAGCGGATTATCTGAAATGCGTATTCGCAGACTGGTTTTCGTTTTTATAGGGATCTTGCTAGGGTCGTGCAATTGCTAATGCATTCGCCGAGAGTATTGGTGTTTATTATTTTCCGGGCTGGCGCAGCACCGTTGCGCGGACACCTGGAAGCCAATCCGGGACCACGGAGGGTTGGAGCCGCTGCTCGGGTGGTATGAAATATCCGATAGTAATGTAGTCGACCGTCAGCTTCAGTGGATGAACCAGTATGGTTTGAGTTTTGTGGTCTTTGACTGGTATGCTGAGCAAAAAATGGCGGGGAGCTACGTAAATCCAGCCATTGATGGCTATCTGAAATCCTCATCAAAGGGGGGCTGAAGTTTGCTATTTTTTGGGCAAATAACGGGACTGAGCCAGCAACATTGGCAGAATTTGATGCAATGGTGCAATGGTGGGCGAAGAAATACCTTCGCAGTGGTTCATATTTTCAGGTAAATGGAAATCCCGTAGTCTTTATCGCCGACCCAGATACTCTCGCATCGACCGCGTCCAAGTGGGCCCTTAGTACTAGGTATCTTTTGGAGCGTGCTCGAGATATCGCGAGAATGAATGGTGTAAACGGAATTTACTTCGTTGCATCGACGCACGCGATCGCGATAAAGTCAACAAAACCCTACCCGCGGCGGGTTTTGATGCATTGTCTGCTTATAACTACCATTTCGGGCTCAGTGGCGAGTACGTGAAGCGGCGTGGCTCGCACAGTTATTCCGAGCTTTCCGAGGGATATTCGGAGACTTGGAACTGGATGGTGCGGAACTCGAGACTGCCATATTTCTTGCCACTAACAGCAGGCTGGGACCGCAGGCCTTGGGGGGGAGCAAGGATCCTCTCCATGACGAATCAATAAGTGATCCTGATTCTTTCGAAGCCCATCTTCGCGAGGGAGCGGCTCTTATGGAGGAATTTCCAAGGCAGACAAAGGGCGTTGCCGTGATCTGTTGCTGGAATGAGTTCGGAGAGGGCTCGGTAATAGAGCCGACAACAAAATACAATTTTTCGTATTTGGAAAAAATCCGAAGTGTTTTCGGCCGGCAGAGCAAGGAACGCTAGCAGGCTGCTGAAGTACCTCGACCCCGAGTCAGCGCATGGACATGTCGAAACGTTGACTTGAGAACTCGACACGATTCACTCTCCGACATCGCATGCGCGGCGCAGGCACATTTACCGAAAGCTTGTTCACATGCGGCGCCTGGGCGATTTCGACAAGGGCTACGACGTGCAGGAGTTCATTCGGGGCGTGCCTGGAGATGAAATCGACGCCGCATGTCGCGCAAAACACCTCGGTTCGGCGCTACGGCTGTTCGTGATGCCATTGCCCGTAGCCAAGGCTATGCCATCTCGCAGCAAAAGTGCAAGCTGATCGAACAAGGCTTTGGTGGGTCAAGACGGTCGGGCCCATGGGTGCACGGACTCAAGCGGGTCGACCAGATGTATGTCCTAAGCATGCTCGCCTACAACCTCGTGCACATGCGTTCCCTGGGACAGATCCGTCCAAAGTTGCACTAATCGGGCAAAGAAGGCTGGAAATGGGCGCCCCAGGCCGAAAAACTCGATTCAGGGGTGCGTATCTTCCGGATTGTAAAATCAAGCCGTGCTCACCTGCTGTTCCGTTGCGGGCTGAATGAGAGTTGGCGTCGCGAGATATTTGGCATGAGACAGGGGCGGATGTCTCGCGCTTTTTGCACAAGAGATTCACTGCCGTAGAGCGCGAGACATGTTGGATCGCCTGGAAGCCGGTATCGGTGCGGCCCAAGCGAAGCGGCCCCGGTGGAAGCCGGGGCCGATGTTCAGAATGGATCGTCAGGCAGATCGCCGCCGTCGGGCTCTTGGAGATCGGGCGGCGGGCGGTAGCGACGGGCCTGTTCGCCATAGACGGTGTTGAACCACAGCCATAGGTCGTCGAGGATAAGCTGGATGACGAAGGCGGTTTCGTCGGAGAGTTTCGGATCGGCAGCGCCGGTGCTGCGAGTGAACATGTACATGATGGATTCGCGGATTGAGGCGTGCGGGGTTCTCATCGCATTTCCCCGATGGCCTGCTGCAGCAGTTCGTCAGGCAGATGGTTCAGCCCCTTGGGCACGGCCAGCTGCATGGCGGTGCGCAGGATGCGTCCGGCGTTGCGGGGCAAGCCACGCGAGGCTTGGCGCAACAGCTCGAGCCCGGTCTCTGAGAGCAGCGTGTGGTTGCAGCCGGCGGTCTTGAGTGCGTGCGAGATGAGCTGGGCGAAGCGGGCATGCTCGGTGACGGGTTGAAGTTGCGCGCGGGTCTGGATGCGGCTGTAAAGTGCGGCGTAGACGTTGCGTTCAAGCATTGAGGCCAGCTCCGGGTGGCCAACGAGCCAGACGGTGATGAGATGACGGGCGTCGAAGGCGAAGTTCAGGAATGAGGGGAAGTCGCGGAAAAACTCGGGAGGCAGGTTCTGCGCCTCATCGATTATCCATAGGGCAGAACCTGTTTGCCATTAGCAAGTTCGGTGATGCGCGCCTTGATGTCGCGCCAGAGATCGGCGCGGCGATGGCTGGGTTCGAGCCCGAGCGAGCGGGCCAGTGACCGGTACAGGTCAACGCGGCCGAACTCGGTCTCGGCCAGGTAGATGGTCTGGTAGCGATGCGGGTTGAGGTTGCGCGTGAGATGGCGTAGTACGGCGGTCTTGCCTACGCCGGGCTCACCGGTCAAGAGGCCGATGCCAGGGCTGTCGAGCAGCCACTGGAAGCGTTCGGACAGACTGGCGAGCGCGCCGTCGTCCCACAGTTCGATACAGTCGGTGTCCAGCGGGGCGCAGCGCAGGCCGAAGTGTTGACGGTACATAGGTCAACCCTCCTGGCGGTAGTGATGTTGATGGGTGAGTTCGATGAGGTTGGGGCCGGGCACAGGGGCAGCGGTCGTGGGTTCAATTGGCGGCTTGCTGCGTCGTCGTCGGCTGTTGGCGACGGCATCGAGCGGGGTGGCGGCGCCCAGCGGTTGGCCGGCGCTGTTCTGGACGCGGAGCACGGTGCCGGCGTGGGGATCGACGACGAGCACGACCCGCTGGCCGCTGAGTTCGTAGGGGACCTCGAAGACGCGGCCATCGTACGAGACGGTGCCATCACGGCGCACATGGCGTTCGACGCGATGCAGGAACAGTTCATCGAGCTTCGGGGCAAGAGAGCCGAGTGCGCGGATGCGCGGCAGGTCCTGCTGGTAGCGCGCGAGCGGCGAGACATCCTTGCCCAGCGAGCTGTGGGGCTCGCGATGATAGACCTGCTCGACCCAGGCCCACAGCCGGGAGTTGAGGTCGGCCAGGTCGCGGATGTGGGTGGCATCGAGCTCCGCGAGGAACTGATCGCGCACGGTGCGGTGCCAGCGTTCGAGCTTGCCCTTACTCGTGGGCTGGTACGGCTGACAGTGCACCAGGCGAATGTCCAGGTCTGCGCAGATGGTCTGCAGGCTTGCGGCGCGATAGGCCGAACCGTTGTCGACGACGATCATGCGCGGGATACCCCGGCGCAGCAGTGCCTGCTTGAGAACGCCTTCGATCTCCAACGCCGTCTCGGACAGGCAGAATGCGCTGTGCGCAACCAGGCGCGAGGCATCATCGAACAGCGATACGAGATAGGTCTTGCGGCGTGCCCCGCCGAACGAGAACATTGGGCCATGCATGACATCGCCGTACCAGATGGAGCCGGCATACTCGGCCACGAAGCTGCGCTTCTCCTGGGGAACGACGGCGGGGCCGACGATGCGCGAGAGGCCGTGAACCTTGAGCAGGCGATGCACGGCGCAACGCGAGAGCGTTCGCGCGCCACCACCCCGGCGGACTCGAGCAGCAGCCGGATCTGGCGTATGGAGCGTTGCGGGTTCTCGCGTTTGGCAGCCAGTACGGCGGCCTGCACGGCCTCGGGCAGCTTCGAGCGGCCGGTGTCGGCACGGGGCCGGCTGGCCAGGCCCGCGACACCCTCGCGCCGCCAGGCGTAGTACCAGGTCTGCAGGGTGCGCTCGCCGATGTGGCGGCGGCGCGAGCCGGGGATGGCGTACTCCTGAAGGGCGAGCTGACGCAGCAGCAGCTGCAGCTCGCCGCGCTCGAGCCGCTCACGGCTCACGATGGGACCGAGCACGGACAACCGGAACAGGGCCACGGGATCGATGTTGTTCATGAAGTCTACGTTGAAGTTGAACGAGACGTCATGAAACGACCAATATCGGGCCGGCGGCAGTGGGCAGACTGTGTGGGTGCCCGTTACCGTGCCGGAAGGGGTGTCGCGCGCAGTGTTGCCATCATGCGATCACGGGACATCAAGGCCGTCCAGGTCGAGCCAGGCCATCGCTTGGCATAGCGGCATGAGGGCGAGGCAGGCGCACCAAAATGCGGCGGTATCGGCGGTGCGGCCCAGTTCTGGGAAGCGGCTTCGCAGGGCAAAGGCAAAGTTGTCACTGCGACGCAGGAGCCAGCCCCACCAGCGCCGGACGGTGCGGCGATCGACGCCGGCCACGGCGGCGGTGAAGCGCAGCGACATCCCGACGAAGATCAGGGCAAACACGAGCTGCTGCAGCGCCCAGCCGTACCAGCGCAGCGGACAGATGCACAGCGGCAAGCGAGAACAGGTACGCCGGCAAGCGGCACAACAATAGCGTGGCACGGGCACGGAATTGAGGGTACCGCCCTCACTGCGATCAGCCTTGCGTGCATAGAAGCCGTGTGCCCACAGGCAGGTGCGACCGCAATGTGGGCAGCGGCCGGGATGATAGGACTTAGGCGTGGTGACGATGGCGCGAAGATGCTGTTCGAGCGAGACAAAGGCATGTACGATCCGAAGCATAGGCCGGGCTGTTCTGTGTTCGTGGAGGGTGTGTAACCGTCTCACGATAGCAGAGGAGTACCGGCCTATCTCATGCCCGCGGCGTCTCGCGATGTTCGCGGGATGTTCGTGAAATCGTTCTCAACGTACGCGAGACAAACTCACCCTGTTGGACCTCAAATTGAGCGCGACGTAACAACCTGCACAGGCGGAAAAGCATCCGCTTGTAGCAGAGAGTACTCCAGCAGCGCTGCTAAGTGCTATACCGTTCGATATCTCCGAAACGACCTTAACTGGACGGCGTTACCGCACGAGGGGCGGGCTTGGCTATGTCTGGCTCGCTTATCTCGCGTGAGGTGTCACCGGCACGGTCGATTCCGTTCTCCTCGCCAATAGCTTACGGCCGAAATCAATGGCGGGCTTCTCCACAAATCGGTATGTCATCTCCGATACCACGACTGTAATGAGAAGGCAGACGACGGCCGCCAGCATCCAGTCGACTTTACCGCCAGCCACGCCAGGAGTGGCAACGCTAGGCAGTGGAGCAAATAAATGGAATAGCTGATGACCCCTATCCGTGCCAGCCAACCGGGCGCACGCATCCGATTGGAGAAAATAAGGGCAGCCATAAAGACAACCATCGCGCTGATCCAAGCCGTGACCATTGGCAAAAAAGTTGGCCAACCTTTTACGCTGGCAGCGATGCGAACACCAAAGGTCGCATACGCGCAAAGAGTCGCGACAACCAGGCCAGCTAGGGAAAGGCTGATTTAATCGACGAGAGTGTCGACGTTGAGCAGCTGTGAAGCGTTGATAGACTAAGGACGACCAGCGAGCTACGCCGATGCAACAAATCAGTTTTGCTAGTGCCGAGTATCTGGGAAAGAAGCGCGTTACGCGGCGCGAGAAATTTCTGGGTGAGATGGAGCAGGTGGTGCCCTGGGCTCGATTGCTGGAGGCACTGGAGCCGTACTACCCCAAGGGCAAACGAGGGCGCCCGCCCATTGGCCTGGAACGCATGCTGCGGCTGTACTTTGTGCAGCAGTGGTATGGCTTGTCCGACGAGGCCCTTGAAGATGCCGTCAGCGACAGCGCGGCCATCCGCAATTTTGTCGGTGTTGACTTGGGACATGAGGAAGCGCCGGACGCCACCACGGTGCTCAAGTTTCGCCGCCTGCTCGAGAAGCACAAGCTTACCGCCGTGCTGTTTGAGCAGATCAACGCCCACCTGCGCGAGCGAGGCCTGATGATGCGCGAGGGCACGATGGTGGACGCCACCATCATCAATGCGCCGACTTCGACAAAGAACCGAGACAAGGCGCGTGACCCTGAAATGCATCAAACGAAGAAGCGCAATCAGTGGTACCACGGCATGAAGGCGCATGTGGGTGCCGATGCTGAATCGGGCTTGGTGCACAGCACTCACTACACCGCGGCCAACGAGTCTGACGTGGCGCACACCCATGAGGTGCTGCACGGGCAAGAGGATGACGTCATTCTTGATGCGGGCTACACCGGCGCGTGCACAGGCGCGACGAGATCTTGAAGGCGCAAGCAGAGGGCGCCATCAAGGCGGATGTTCGGTGGTCGGTGGCTATGAAGCGCTCCAGGCTCAAGGGCATGACCGAAGGGCCGCTGAAGCAATTGACGCAGGCCTTGGAGAAGGTCAAGGCGCAAATTCGTGCCCGGGTTGAACATCCGTTTCATGTGGTGAAGAATCTGTTCAAGCACAAGAAGGCTCGCTACAGGGGATTGGCCAAAAACGGTGCGCAGTGCGACCTTGTTTGCGCTGGCCAATCTGGTGATTGCAAAGAAAGCGTTGCTGCAATCAATGGACAATTCCGTCTGCAAGGCGGCATAAGGCGTGAAACCCGGGGCAAAAGCCCCAAAAAATGAAAATTTCCAACTGGCAAGCCGTCAAATCTGCTGTTGGTTGACAAAAAAATCGGCATCACACTGGCAACGCTGCGCGCTGACGCTTTGTTCAGCGATTCCCTAGCACTCCTAGGAAAGCTGTTTTCGAATCAACGCTACCTTTGCCTGAGTGCCATTCACCCAATAACCACCCAAGAAGCATGAGCTCCACATGGAACAGACCGTACGGGAACGGGCGAGGAGTCAGGACGCTTGCCAGAGCAATCACCAGGATGCACGTGGTCCATGCCGCGTAAATTCTGCTCGGCCATGTGTTCCAGCCGAGAAATACGAATATCGTCATAAGAGCGTAGAAAGCCATTTCGAACTTCAGGCTCCAGAATACGCCGATCAGGTTACTCACCCCGACAAAGCCTTGGAGCATTGTCAGATTCACAAGCACGTCAACCGAACCTGCCCCGTTGGCAAGTCAAATACTCCGGCCGCGCTCATGAGCACGGCAACGGCGATCGATATCCAATAAATAGGATACAGCCGCATGATGCGGTGCCCCCAAATACACCCAAACTTGACGCTCCGTTTATGGAGCGCGGAATGATGTACCCGCTGATCAAAAAGAACAGCGAGACGCCAGCCTGGCCAAATTGGAAAGTTGAGCTGATGAGGTCTCGCAAAAACTCGGAATGCCCCTCGCCGAAGTGAGAGAGAACCACAAGCAGCACCGCAACACCGCGCAGCGCATCCAGAAATTGCAACCTATTTCTATCCACCTCGCACCCCCTCCATGATTTCCCCTGAACCTTATCGCATCTGATCGGTCCACCATAGACGAGCCTCAACTTTGGGGATCTGGGAAAAGCAAGCCACGGACTACGTCGCCATCTCATCCGACATGAAGCCGACAAATACCTGCTGCTTTGCGACAATCATCATATGCCTGCGCGATGAAGTTCGAGTCCATGGAAGGGGTGAAACTTACGTATCAATTTTCGACGTGCTGCCATGTTTCCCCGCCTGTGATCTTCGCGGGGCGAAGTCAGGCTACGCGACCGTAATGATCCTCAAAGCGTACGATGTCATCCTCGCCGAGATAAGAGCCAGACTGAACCTCTATGAGCTCAAGTGGAATTTTTCCAGGGTTCTCTAATCGATGGGTTGCGCCAATGGGAATATACGTAGATTGGTTTTCGGATAGAAGCATTTCTTTATCGCCATTGAATACTTTGGCTGTACCTCGCACCACAATCCAGTGCTCAGCTCGATGGTGATGCATCTGAAGACTGAGTGAGGAATTTGGATTAACGATGATTCGCTTCACCTGGAAGCGATCACCTCGATCAATTCCTTCATACGAACCCCACGGACGAAAAAACTTTACGATGTGTGATCGATTCCTGCCGGCCGCTAGCTGCTAATCTAGCGACTACCTTTTTAACATCTTGGGATTTATCTTTGGTCGCGACGAGAACGGCATCGGCAGTTTCAATAATAATTAGATTATCTACGCCAATGGCCGCAACCATGCGATGCTCTGCTCTGATGTAGGTGCTATTCACTTCTTCGATCAAAACATCGCCGATTAGGCTGTTTTCGTTTGGATCAACCGGGGCCACAGCCGCAAGAGCATCCCAAGAACCAACATCGCTCCAACCTAGGTCAGTTGCTGCAACGACGACTGCGCGCTCGGTTTTCTCCATTACGGCGTAGTCAATGGAGACGTTTGGCGTTGTTTCGAACGCGGCCCTATCGAGTCGGATGAAATCCAGATCACGGGTACTTTTCGTTAGCGCCGCCTCGCACTGATCCAAAACAGCCGGGGCGTGGTGTCGAAGTTCGTCGAGATAAGTTGACGCCTGCAGCATGAACATCCCGCTGTTCCAGAGATGGCTGCCATCCTTCAGAAACCGGCTAACCGTAGCCGAATCTGGCTTTTCGACAAAATCCTCTACTAGATATACACCATCTTCCGGACTCAAGGATTTGCCGCACCGGATGTAGCCATAGCCAGTGTGGGGTTCGGTCGGTCGTATGCCAAATGTTATCAGATGGCCATCTTTGGCGATCTCGGCCGCGGCGGTGGCTAACTCAACAAAAATCTGATCGTTCCGAATAATGTGATCCGCGGGTAATACCAGCAGGATGCTGTCCGGGCTTATCTCCGTCGCGAGAAGCGAAGCCACTGCTGTGGCAGGAGCAGTGTTTCTGCCGACGGGCTCGAGTACTATTGACGACGGGATCACGGCGATGTCGCTTAGTTGCTGAGCCACTAGAAAACGTTGCTCCAAGTTCGTCACTACGATAGGTTGCCTGACGTTCTTGATTCCATTCAAGCGAAGGACCGTCTGCTGGAGCAACGTATGGTTGCCAACTAGTTGTAGATACTGCTTCGGATAGCCACCGCGCGACATTGGCCAAAGCCGCGTTCCGCTTCCACCACAGAGGATGACAGGGTAAATGTTCATTCTCTTCCTAAAATTCAAATAGGGGACTGGGTGATTAGAGATGCATAGACCTTAGTCACCAACTACAGATGTGGCACGTGCAGACTCAACGGTTGCGGTGTTACTAGCGGAAGCTGCCAATGAAAGGAGCAGGCTTTCGTAGGAATTTAGTATCTTATCCCACGTGAAACTATCCGCGTGGCGCTTGATGCTGGATTTCCGCATCTCCGAGAGTGGTGCATTCCCGTTGATAATTTCCTCGATTCGCATTTCGCATTCATCTTCATCTGAAAAATACAATGCTTTAGACCCAGCAACCCAGCGATTAAATGAGTTGTCATGCGCGAGGACGGCCGAACCGGCCCCCAAGGCCTCAACTAAAGAGGGGTTCGTTCCGCCGACTGTATGTCCATGGATGTATGCGGAATTGTAAGCACGCAATGCAGAGAGTGTTTGCTTTTCATATATGGCGCCAGGAAATATTACCTCGGAACTGGCAGAGTCGAGAACTTCACGATGAAAACTATTGGAGTCGGCGTATACTTTCCTAGAACAACAAGCTTGCTGTCGCGTTTCTTTCTGGAGAACGCTTTTACTATTTCGAGTATTGAATTCTCCCGTTCCGGGCGAGCAATTATTGTGAAATAGTTGAACGGTTGAAGTCCGAGCTTCTGTAGATCGTCAATGTTTGCGGCGTGAATCGGATCGGCCCCATAGGGAATCATGGTGATTTTGTCTCTGCTCACCCGCGTTGCGAGATGAGTAGCGATATCAGGATGATCGGCAATCAGATGGTTGCCGACGATGCAACCGATTCTTTCGTTAAACCACAACCAGAGTCGCTCGTGAGTTTTCCACTTGTCTCGCTTCCACTCAATGCCATCCATGTTGATGACGTTGGTAATGCGACTGAAACGATATGGTGCACAAAAAATAGCCGTGTTGTAGCCGAGCGTCAGAACGAGGTCGTAGTTGGATTGTAAAACGTGTCTTACTGAGCGCCAGTCGAACGATATCGTTCCCAAGGCGCCAGTCCGGCCGACGGGAATTACGACACGGTCGATGCCTTCCCATCGGTCCGTGCGTATTGACCCGGGTTGCCCTTCTTCCTGGCAATATACAGTTACCTGCCAGCCGACCTTTACCAGGTGGAGTGCCAGGCGTTCAGCGAATGTTTCAAACCCACCATGGCGGGCAGGTACGCCTCGGGTCCCGAGAATGGCTAGACTCTTCCTCGCAGTAGTCTTGGGCATGAAGTGTATTCCTTGGGTCGACTCGAGTTTTGTGCAAACTATTAATATTCTTTTGGCAAAAAAACATTCGACGGATTTATGCAGTCCGTTTATAGGAAATAATCAATTTCTTTGAATGTTTTCCCTTCTGCATCTTTGGCGGAGACTACAGGTGTAGCTGTGATCGGCCATTGAATGGAAAGTGATGGGTCATTCCAGAGCAGTGATCGTTCGTGCTCCGGATGCCAATAATCGGTTGTCTTGTAAAGAAACTCAGCCGACTCGGATATCACGACAAATCCGTGCGCAAAGCTCGGGCACCAAAGCTGCCTCTTGTTCTCAGCCGACAGCGTAACACCCACCCACTTGCCAAAGTTCGGTGAGTTGCGACGCAGGTCCACAGCTACATCGAAGACTTCCCCGGTCACGGCGCGGAGAAGCTTGCCTTGAGGGTGCTCAATTTGATAATGCAGCCCGCGCAAAACGTTGCGCGCCGAGCGCGAATGATTATCCTGCACAAATTCACGCTTGAGCCCAGTCGCAGCTTCAAAGGACTTTTTATTGAAGCTCTCAAGGAAGAATCCACGTTCGTCGCTAAATACCTTGGGTTCGATGATTAGAACCTCGGGTAGGGCGGTGGGAATAACATGCATGCTCATTTGATAGCTTCTAAAATGATTTGCGTCAGGTATTTGCCATAGCCGTTCTTCGACAGCGGTGTGGCGAGTCGAGCCACCTGCTCGGAATCGATCCACTTGTTGCGGTACGCGATCTCCTCAGGGCACGCCACGACGAGCCCCTGCCGATTCTGCAGCGTGGCAATAAAACTAGCAGCTTCGAGCAGCGAGTCGTGGGTGCCGGTATCCAGCCAGGCGTAGCCGCGGCCCATGATTTCAACGTCGAGCTGCGCCATGCTGAGATAGCGCTTGTTGACATCGGTGATTTCGAGCTCGCCGCGGGCCGACGGGTTGATGTCCGCCGCAATGTCGCAGACCTGGTTGTCGTAGAAGTACAGGCCCGTGACGGCATAGTGCGAGCGCGGCTGGGCCGGCTTTTCCTCGAGTGAGACCGCGCGGAAGTCTTTGTCGAACTCCACTACGCCGTAGCGCTCAGGGTCGTGCACGTGATAGGCGAATACCGTGGCGCCTTCCTTTTGTGAGGACGCGCGCTCGAGCTGGCGCACAAGGTCGTGGCCATGAAAGAGGTTGTCGCCCAGGATGAGCGTAGAAGGATCGTTGCCGATGAAGTCGCGGCCGATAATGAAGGCCTGCGCCAGGCCGTCCGGCGAGGGTTGCACGGCATATTGGAGGTTGATGCCCCAGTCGCTGCCGTCGCCGAGCATGTCGGCGAAGCGGGGCGTGTCCTCCGGCGTGGAGATGACGAGGATGTCGCGGATCCCTCCCAGCATCAGCGTGGACAGCGGATAGTAGATCATCGGCTTGTCGTACACGGGCAGCAGTTGCTTGGACACCGAGCGGGTGATCGGATAAAGCCGAGTGCCGGAACCGCCGGCGAGAATAATGCCTTTGCGCATGGTGCGAATACTCAGTGGAGGATCTGGTCCAGCAGCAATCGAATGCCTTGTTGCCAGTCCGGGAAATGGATGCCGAAGGTCTCGCGCAGCTTGCTGGTATTCAGCCGTGAATTGGCAGGACGTGGCGCCGGCAATGGGTACGCGGTAGCCGGAATTGCTTCGATGTGCTCCAGGTTCACCTGTAGCGGGACGCCCCGAGCTGCTGCCATGCGTAGCACCTCAGTGGCATAGCCATGCCAGCTTGTCTCGCCAGCGGCCGCCAAGTGGTAGACGCCGGCGGCAAACGCGGCTGGCCCACCAGACAGCCAGTGGCGCGCCACAATCTGGGCAGTTACGTCGGCTATCAACGAGGCGGTTGTGGGCGCACCGAACTGGTCAGCGATAACGCGCAAGCTGTCGCGCTCGCGGCCGAGCTTGAGCATGGTCTTGGCGAAGTTGCTACCGTGCGCGCCGGCCACCCAGCAGGTGCGCAGCACTAAGGCCTGCGCGCCGGCCGCGGCGATGGCCTGCTCGCCGGCGAGTTTGCTCTTGCCATAGACGGATTGCGGGTTGACTATGTCGGTCTCAACATAGCTGCCGTCCTTGCTGCCGTCGAATACGTAGTCGGTGGAGTAGTGCACCAACAAGCTGCCCAGCGTCTTGGCTTCCTCGGCCAGGACGCCCGGCGCAACACTGTTGATGGCGTAGGCTGCCTCGATGTCGGTCTCGGCCTTGTCCACGGCGGTGTAGGCGGCGGGATTGACGATCACGTCTGGGCGAAGCTCGCGCACAACGCGGCGCAATTCGTCCGGTCGCGAAAGGTCGCAGCCGGCGCGATCGAGTGCTACCACGCGACCCAGCGGCGCCAAGCTGCGGCGCAGTTCGAAGCCCACCTGACCGCTGCTTCCCGTTACAAGGAGCGTCGGGATTGGGGTCTTATGCCGCATATTGCTTTGCCACCCAGTTGCGATACTCACCTGACATCACATCCTGTACCCAGCCTTGGTTATCCAAGTACCACTGCACGGTCTTGCGTAGGCCGGTCTCGAAGGTCTCAGCCGGCCTCCAGCCGAGTTCGCGCTCGAGCTTGCGCGCATCGATGGCGTAGCGCCGGTCATGGCCGGGACGGTCCTTAACAAAGGTGATCTGGTTGCGATATGAACCAGCAGCCTTCGGACGCAACTCATCGAGCAGGTCGCACAGCGTGTGTACGACGTCGAGGTTGGTCTTCTCGTTCCAGCCGCCCACGTTGTAGGTCTCCCCCAGGCGGCCATGTGCAAGCACCTCGCGAATGGCGGCACAGTGGTCGCCCACATAAAGCCAATCGCGCACGTTCAGACCATCGCCGTACACGGGAAGCGGCTTGCCGCCTAGCGCATTGGAGATCATCAGTGGAATCAGCTTCTCGGGGAAGTGATAAGGCCATAGTTATTCGAGCAGTTCGTGGTCAGCACCGGCAGCCCATAGGTATGGTGATAGGCACGCACGAGATGGTCGGATGCCGCTTTGGAGGCTGAATATGGGCTGTTAGGCGCATACGCGGTGGATTCCGAGAACTGCCGGTCATTAGGGCCGAGCGAACCAAATACCTCGTCGGTAGACACGTGGAGGAAGCGGAAGGCCGCACGGGCTGCGTCGTCCAGGCCGCCCCAGTAAGCGCGTACGGCCTCCAGCAGCGTGAAGGTGCCGACGATATTGGTCTGGATAAACTCGGCGGGGCCACTGATCGAGCGATCGACGTGACTTTCAGCGGCGAAATGCACCACGGCGCGCGGGTTGTAGGTGGTCAGCAGGCGGTTCAGGGCGGCACGGTCGCAAATATCCGTCTCCGAGAAAACGTGACGGCTATCGCCGTCGAGCGAGGCCAGCGTCTTGAGATTGCCGGCGTACGTGAGCTTGTCGACGTTGACTACTTCGTCGGCGTTGGCATCGGCCAGCCAGTCCAGAACGAAGTTGCCTCCGATGAAGCCCGCACCGCCCGTAACGAAAATACAGTTGCGCATAGATGAATAAGGGAAAGGGTTAGGCGGAGGCGGCCATGGATGTGGTCGCACCCACAAGCGGGGTGCTACTTCTGCCACCGCGAAAAGGCGCCCAGGTGCATCAGCTTGTTGTGAAACTCCCGATTGAGCGCCTGCGCTTTGCCCGGGATACTTGCCCACCACGAGCAGAGCTAAAGAACACGATGGCGGGTGCGAGATATAACCCCACGGCGTGAGCTGTGCGGTAGCCTTGAGGCTCGGACGGACAGATCAGTACGCATTCCGCCCCGTCCACCCCTTGAACGCCGTCCAGAAAATAATCCTCACATCCATCCAGAACGACCAGTTCCGGATATAGAAGATGTCGTGCTCCACCCGCTTGGCCATCTTGTCCAGGGTGTCGGTCTCGCCGCGGTAGCCGTTGATCTGGGCCCAGCCCGTGATGCCGGGCTTGACGCGGTGACGCATCATGTAGAAGTCCAACTGCTCCTTGTACATATTGTTATGCGCCATGGCATGCGGCCTCGGGCCAACCACGCTCATCTCGCCCCTGAGCACATTGATAAACTGCGGCAGCTCATCCAGGCTGGTGCGGCGCAGGAAGGCGCCGATCGGCGTGATGCGGCTGTCGCCTTTGGTGGCTTGCGTGACGGTGCCATGCTCGGCGTGGACCTTCATGCTGCGGAACTTGTAGACGTGGATGACGCGGCCGTCCATGCCAAGGCGCTCCTGCTTGAAGAAGACGGGGCCGGGCGAGTCGCGCTTGATCAGGATGCCAATGATCAGGAACAGCGGCGACAGGGCGATGAGGACGAGCGCAGCAAAGGTGCGGTCGAAGATGGCCTTGATCGTGCCGCGCACGCCGAGCGCGGGCGGTCTGTTCATTTCCACCGCGGGCATGCCGAGGAAGTTGCCGACGTTGTGGTTGAGCAGGTCGAAGTCGAGCACGCTCGGCATCCACTTGATGTCAATGAAGTCATTGCGCAGGGAGAAGTTGATCTCCTGCATCAGGCGGAACTCGCTCATCGGCAGGGTCAGCCAGATCTCATCGATCCCCTGATCGCGTGCGAACTCGGGGATTTGGGCGCTATCGGTGATGCGCCGGCGTCCTTCCGGAGTGGGCTCGCCTTCGGGGGCGTAGATGCCGCTGATCTTGAATCCGGTGGCGTGGCTGGCGGTCGCGCGGCGGTACATCTCCTGTCCGGTACGGCCATAGCCAACGATAAGCACGCGCTTGCTGTTGGCGCCGGTGACGCGCAACAGGTTGAGAACGACGCGGCTGGCCACGCGCAGGCCCAGCAGGCCGGCCAGCGAGAAGGCGTACCAGTAAACCATCCACAAGCGGGAGAGGGCGTCGGCCTGGTGCAGCAGGTAGGTCAGCAGAACGCTGATCAGCCAGACCAGGCTCCAGGCGGACAGCAGGCGCGTGGCGAGCGAGAACAGGCTGCGGCCGCGCCATGAGCTGTAGAGGTCGAACCCGGGCAACACGATGAAGGCGATCGCGCAGCCAAAGTACTGGACGAACAGGTGGATCGGGCGTGCGCGCTGGCAAAGCGCGCTTCAGTGGCCAGTATTGCCGCAAGCCAGATGGGCCGGCGTCGAGCAGGCGAACCATCAGCGCGAGCTGATCGTGATGCCTGGCAAACATATCGCGATAGACACCCATTTGCTTCCCCCGAAGCGTTCGCGTAATGGGCGCTCAAGCGAGTGCCCATACCTTTTGTCTCCTCCGAACTTGCAGGCCGCGCACAGGGTCGGCCAGGCTCGTCGCTGGCATGCATCTTGGTGTGCATGCTCTTGGCGCGGACAAAGCAGAGTCGTGCGGGACTGCATTGCGGCAGTCGGTTCCATGGCGTGGCTGCGGTCAGCTAGCGACCGGCCACTGGCCGCATCCTTGAGTGCCGTCCCTGGAACTGCAACGCTCTCTTCCTGCCGGCGCGCTGGTGGCGCCGGTGTGCTTCGTGTTTCTGGTGCGAATAGTGCGGTGCAGCGTGACCCGTCGGTACCCTGCGTAAGAAGGGAAAGTGGGGCGATGTTTGTGTGGCACCTTTACGTCGAGACCTTCCGTTTTTGAGACGCATGGTCAAGTGCGAGGGGCCGCCACGGCTAGAGTCTTGCGTTGGCATTGCGCGCAACGCAAGTGTGCCGATCTCAAGCCGGTGTCACGGCAATCTTCAGCAGGATGCAGCAAGACATGAAAGGAAACGTTTTTACCCGCGATGAGCTGGATGCCTTTTTTCCTTCGTGGGCATGGAGGGAGGCAACCCGGCGGCAGCGGTCTGGATTTGCGATCATGTGCCCACCACGGTGGGCTTGCCGCTGGCGGCGCCGCTGGCTCCGCAGCGAGTGCCGAACGCCTGACGCGCACTTTCGTGTCGCTCACGCACACGATATGGCACAGGTGGCAGACGCACCAGCGCATCGCGCGCATCATGTCGGCGGCCTGGGAAATGGTGTTGTTCGCCCGGCGCGATAACTGCAGCTGGCAGCGCTATCTTGCCGAGTATCTCTACCGTGCACGCGGCTGGGAATTCAAGCTGAGCCTGTTTCCGTTGCCGACTCGCGCGGACAACGGGCTGCCCTGGAAGCGGCTGTATGGTCAGCAGCCCGAACTCAATCCAAGGTCAACTACCTGTCAATGTGCCGCAACGGCGGACGCTTCCGCTTCATCGAGGCATTGCGCGCGGCGCCAGCGCCCCAAGGTGTGTGATCTGCCTGGGCGAGCGTCACGAGGATGACTACCTGCACGCGTTTGGCATGCGCGGCCAGCCATACACCGAGCATGTCCTGAAGCCGGCTGACCAGGTACGGGGTACTGCGCTCTACCAGGACCAGGGCACGCGCCTGGTTGTCTGCCGGCGGTGGCCGCCGCTGCCGGCCTGGGATCAGACGTCCTGTTGAATGCAATGGGGCACTTCATCAGCCAGTGGCTGACGATCGCCGATTTCCAGATGCGGCCAGAAGAGCCCGATCGGCGCCGACAGGAAGAGACCGAAGCCTCGGTGTGACACCGTTTGGCCACTGCGGCCGCGGTGTCATCACGCGGCATGACGCTGCATCCATTGCTGATAATCCTTGCCCTGGACTGCGTTCGCGGCTTGCCAGAAGGCACGGTTGCCGGCGTCGGTGGCGTAGGCCCGCAGGTCGCCGCGTGACATGCCGAGGGTGCGGCGGAATGCGCGCGTAAAGTCGGACGGGCTGTTGAAGCCCAGCCCGTAGGCGATGTCGTTGACAGCCAGGTGAGGGTAGCGCACCAGGTCCTGCGCGGCAGCCCGCAGCCGGCTCTTGCGGATATAGGCTTGCACGCCGCCTTCGGGTTCGAACAAGCGGTAAAGGGTGGCTCGCGAGATTTCCAGCTTTGACAGCAGCCTGGTGGGCGACAGTCCGGCCTGGCGGGATCGGCGTCTATCAGCCGACGGGCGCGTGCCAGTACGGGCGCTGCGCGGCGCGAGCGCTGCTGTCCAGGCCCACGCCTCGCCGCAGGCCCCGACCAGCAGCTCCACGCCGGTGTGCATGGCGTGCACGGCGGCCTCGGGTGTCATGGTTGGCAGATCGCGACTGAGCGCGACGGCGTGTGCGACGGCCAGTCGGCTCAGCGGTGTGTCGGTTTCGACGATGCGTCCGTGCGCGGCCTCGGCTTCCATGAAAATGGCATCCATCGTTATGCGCGCGGACGAAGAACGAGAGCGCGCGTGTGGCCTCGCGCCGCATCTCAATCGGCTGCCAAGGTCCGTCAGCAGATACCTCCGTGGCGCGGCTGCGGATTGCGGCGCTCACCCACCACTAAGCCGGCGCTGCCTTCGACGAAGACCTGTATCGCGTGATGCCGTGCCGAGTCAGTCGAGATACGCGCGCGAGGCTGCGTTGCAGCGTGACGCCGTCACAGCGGCAGTCCGTGAAGGACATGTCCGCGATCAGGTAGCGGTCAATGGCTGCGTGGAAGGGCGCAAGGAGGCTGTCGCGCGTGACGTCCAGGTCCATGACGTGCCCAACGCGTTGTCGCCACGCAAGTATCTGACCTCTGGCGGCCTGCGATCCATCGGCACCTACCTCGAAGTGGCTGGCGGCAAGCGTTGGGTTCGGCGCGCGTGAGCCGGCTGCGCGCGGCGCGCGTGAGGCAGGGACGTTTAGCACTATCGATGACGCGAAGCTTTGGTGACTGTTACCGGCCGGTGCAGAACAGAACATCGGCGCACGAGGGCGACTTTAACCCAAACGCACGACGTACGTGTGACAGGCGGGCACGCTTGTAGCTTGACTTGCTATGGGTTTATTGAGGCCTCGCGCGCGTAATTGCCGTGATATTGCGTTGAACGTTACCCCGCTTACGAGGGAAACGAGATGACAAACGTATCCCTCGAATGGGGGGAGAAAACACGCGGATTCGCGCGCAGAATCCGGCCGCTGCCTAGTTTGTGTGGTGCAACAAATCGCTGAGCGGGGGCTCAGCCTTTTGGCATCCTTTACTCACCCACGCGGTAGAGGCATGAAAACAGAACGAATACATGTTTACGCGTGAACAGCTCGAGAGAATATTTGTCGCGTCGTATGTAGGGATGGAAGGGGGAAATCCGGACGCGCCAGTCTGGTTTTGTGACAGTTCACCGCATCCGAGAGCCGAGTCGATGGTGGCGCCGCTGGTTCCGCACGCGCAACCCAGTGCGTGGGACGCTGCGTACCGCACAAGCACCGCGACCCACATGGAGCGCTGGCAGTCGCACCAGAAGATTGCAAGGATCATGGCCGCAGCGCGCGCACATTTCTTCAACACGTCCCTGGGCGAGCGGGACTGGAAGCATTACTTCGACCATCATCTGTACGCGCCGCACGGCGCGGAGTTCAAGCTCAGCCTGTTTTCCGCTGCCAGCGCGCCTGATTAACCAGACACCGTGTCGACGGCATTCCGCGGCCAGCCGGAGCTTGTGCCCAGGCAGCGTTACCTCGAGCTTTGCCGCGACGGTCAGCGTTTCGCCTTCATCGACAGGATCCGCCGGCTCTGGAAGCCAAAGGTGGTGGTATGCCTGGGCGAGCGGGGCACGCCGACGATTTCGTGCAGGCGTTCGCTCTCGGGAATGTGCGCGGCGCCGACCACATCCTGCAGCCCGCTGACTTGCCCAAGACCCTGCGCGTGCTGGAGCACGACGGCACCACGTGGATTATCTGCCCGGCATTGGCCGGCGCAGCGGGATTGACGTCAGACGTGTTGCTTGACGCAATGGGGCAATACATTGCCGGCTGGCTGGGACCGGGCGATTTTCCCTGCGCTCTGCTCTGGTGCAGACGGCTGTTAGCAAGGCCGTAGTGAGTCACGGCGGACGTGCGTTTTGGCGATGCTGCAGTGCGGCTTACGAGGCTGCGCGCAAGCACAGGCTATCCCCCGCCACAAGGGGGGTGACACAGATTTGGGGATTTGTGTTTATCTGTGTGCTGGCGCGATCTGCAAGCTGCTGCAGCAAAAACCGCTTGCGAGCCGAAGCGTGGCACGACAGGGCAGCGTAGGGCGCCGGAGACTGTGTGCGGCAGTATTCCGTCGCAGGATTACCCACCATGTATCGACGTACCAAGTATCGATCTCAGGAGAGAGAAGCGTGCAAACCAAACCCGAACATCTTCACCCTCGGCATCATGGCTGCCGCCGCGGCAACGCTTGTTGCTTGCGGTGGCGGCGACGATTCGCCCTCGCCGTCCCAGCCTTCTGCCACCGTGAGCGGCAAGGCGGTGGACTTCTACCTGTCCGGCGCGACGGTCACCTTCCTCGATTGCAGCAACAAGACCGCGACGACGAATGCAACCGGCGACTTCACCTTCCCGGCCGGTTGCACCACGAGCGCGCTCAAGGTGACCGGCGGCACCGATATCGGTACTAACCAGCCGTTCACCGGGGTGCTGCAGGCACCGGCGGTGACGTACAAGGAGGGCGTGACACCGGTGATCTCGCCGCTGACCACGCTGGTGGCGCAACTCGGCCCGACCCAGGCCGCAGCACTGGCGGAGAAGCTCGGCCTGGCAGGCAAGACCTGGCCACGCTGGACCCGATGCAGGACGCTGCCACGCTCAGGGCGGCGGTCGTGGTACAGCAACTGGTCGACCAGGTCGCCAGACGCTGACGGGCCTGGCCACGGGTTGGCACGCTGACCGCCGAGGCTGCGGCCGCAGCGGCTGCCAAGGCGGTCGCCAGCGCCGTGGCCGGCGCGTCGGGCACGGCTGACCTGGCCAGCAGCGCGCTGGTGTCGAACGTGGTGTCTGGCGCTGTGCAGAACGCCCAGAGCGGCCTGCCCGCGAGCCTGCAGTCGAACATTGCCGCCGTGGCAGCCAACGTGGCCGCACTGGCCGGCCCGCTGATCACGAGCCAGGTGTTAAGCGTGAGCACGGCGCTGAACGACATCGCGCTGAGCAGCAGCCCGGCTGATACGCTGTCGCAGCTGAAGGCAAGCGATCGATCAACGTCGTGACCGAGAGCGCCCAGTCCCCACGACCACCGCGCTGGTCAAGGCCGTGACGCCGACCGCTCTGACCGATGCGTCGAACGCGGCCAAGCTGGCCGCGCTCGGCGACGCCGTGTCGACCGGCAATACCCGCCGAGATCCAGCAGGCAGCCGCGGACCTGGGCAGTGCGGTGGACAGCACGCGATCAACAACGTGGCGAACGCGGTCAAGCTGACCAACTACGTCCTGCTGTCAAACCTGACGATCAACGGCCAGGCTTACCCGATCACCGACACGATCTCGGTCACGGGCGGCACGCTGAGCTCGATCAAGGTCGCGCTGACGCAGAATGGCGATGCCTTCAATGGCGGCCCGTCGCAAGTGCGCGCTGGCCTGAGCTATGCCTACGGCGGCAACCAGGTCGACGTCACATCATCGAGAACGTGACGCTGACGTTCAACGG
>CP074387.1 GCA_022041995.1 Cupriavidus necator | reverse complement strand
ATTCGTGGCTTTTCAAAGCGGATCTGCAAGATCTGGCAGACCGGCTCGGACTGGAAATCCGGGTGGCCCACTACGCCCACATACTGCTGCGAAACATAATCCGATCGAGCACCGCGTGTTTCCAACACATTACGCGAGCCTGTGCTGGCGTAGTCTTCAGCAGCGTTAGTCTGGTTCGTGAACTGATCGAAAAAGCCTGCACAAAAACCGGACTGAAAGTTACTGCTGACATTCTTGACGGAGTCTATGAAGCCGGACGGACAGTCACTCGTTGCGTCCGTGCTTCACTGAACATCGAGTACGACTCAACCTTGCCTGCGTGGAACTACAGCATCCGCTCACGGAACGCCGCATAGCGGGAAGTTATTTCGAGCACGTTCCTAAGCGAGGTCGCAAGGCGCTGTTCGATCTGACCATTTTTAAAGAGCGGTTTCGTACCATCGAGCGCGTGTTCGCATGGGAAGATAAGTTTCGTCGCTTGCTACTTCGCTTCGATCGCATCAGTCAGTTGCACTACGCATTCAAGACCATGGCCTACACCATGATAAATCTACGGCACTATTGCGGTAGTTGAGCTGGCAGTTAAGGTCCATGCTTCAGTACGGCGCAGCGCGCCGTGGTCCCGTTCGTCCTCCCCCTGCGGAAATGCATCCGTGACAACGCAAAACTGCCTCGTCGCCCATCTCGACGCGGCTGGTCTCGCCTGCTTGCCAATTCCGTTGACCGCCGCCAGATCGCTTCAACCGAAACTCGCAACCAGTTGTACATTTATCCTTGCTCATGGTGGAGTTTTCTTGTGTGCTGGTTTCCGATCTCGACAATCAGATTCTCAGCGGAAAGCTCCACCGCCCTCTACTCCGCGCCTCAAATTCCCCGCCCGTACACCACTTTCGACTTTAGCTCCCGAACCGTCGCATTCCCGCATGAAACGGCATTGATCCGTTTCGCGTCAGCGCACATTTTTTCGCGGTGATCGAGCGACGTTGACGCTGTAGGTCCGTACAGTCGAGGAAATTCACTACCGGTATTCCATTGTCATGGGCGGCTGCATTTCTAAGCGTGGTGGAGCGCGAGCTTCAAGCGACTATGGTTCCGATGGGTATGAGTCGGACGTTGAGGCGAAAAGAGCTAAGCCTGGATCTTCGCGATCACCATATTCAAATGAGACCTTGAATGGTCTGGTGCCATTTGCCAAACGGGTCTATCAGGAGAGCGTTCTTTGGCATGGAACCAAGCGCGAACACGTGTCATCTCTTCGCAGAAATGGCTTCGTGAACGAGCGTAAAGGGAGTGGAGCCACAGATGGCGGAAGCGCAAATTTCCTGATGAATTTCAGTAGCTCTGGTGTGACTGCTTCGGGCGAACACCACTACTTGTCATCTGATCGAGAGATGGCGAAGGAGTTTGCCATGTTTGCCGACGCTGACCAGCCGGCGGTGGTGCGAACGATCGGCGTTGGGAACAACTTTCATTTGGAGGAAGACCCCTATACTGGCGACCCTGCCAGACCCCGGGCACGGCAGAGCAAGCGCACGCCTTGCTGAGTTGTTGCAACATAACACGACAAGAGAAGTGCCTGTACAGCGCCGTCGAGGCACTGGTAAAGCGGTCGAATTTTTCACCGAATGATGCTGAAAGTAACATCGAATACGCTCGGCTGTCTCTGAACACTGTGCAGACCCACGACAAAGCCTTGAAGTTGCAGTTCGGTGCGAGCCGGTGCACGCGAGGTGACGGCTTGCTGTGATTCACTCTCAGGTTATCGAGAATCAGGACGCCTTCTTGCCTGCGTGCCAAAACGACGTCCACCGATGGCATCTTGCAGCGTCGTCGCGACGCCCTCAGTATGACGCTGGCAAGATGCCAAAGTCCGGCTTGTCCCCCCGTAATGGCTGTTGAGCAGGAGCTTACTCGTCCTAATTCCACTATCCCGACATAGGCCTCTTGTTTCAACGGTCTACCCGCCCGATCCGATGACAACGGCGGAAGCTATTACAACGGCCTGCGAGGTAACTACTGGAGAAGGGGCATAGCTATGAGAATTGGCAGCCCGGCGAGTCCGGACGCTGGTGGCGATCAGAAGATTGACGAGGCTGCACCCGGACAGTCCCCGACTTCGCGGCCCGAACCTGCGTCCCGGAGGACAGACACGGTCCTTGACACGTTGCCGCGGCGGGAAGACCTGGCAGCGCGTCGCCAGCAGCGCAGGATGCAGCCTTATTCCGGACCTCAACGGCAAAGGGCATTCGCTTCACGGCCACAGGGGGACGAGGATACTGCCGGACATCCGTTGCGCGCTTTGCCGAGTAGCGGGAGGCCTGTGTCAGACCGAGCAGCGGACGATGCACCCCGCAGGGCCCAGTCGTCGTGGCCGCCCAGCACGCGCAACCTGCCGGACCAGCAGCTGCGGTCAACCCTTGCTGCAAGCGGGATGGAGAGGTATCAGATCGCCGCGGCGGCGCCATCGCGCAAGCGACCGGCCCGCGATGCGATTGAAGCGCTGGATGAAAGGCACCACTCGAGGATGCGCATCGAGCCGAGCGAACCACAGCGCCGCAGCCGGAATCTGGGGAGAGTCCTGACGTATCCTGAACACGAGTTCGGCCGGCAGCTCAGGAACCAACGGTATGCGCAGCAGCAAGTGCTTTCCGGCAACGCGAAGGATGCCGATTTCCCTGAACTTGCCATCCGGATGGCAAGGGAGAACGTGCTGGCACAGCGCAACGGCTACGGGCAGGCACTGGTCTTTCTGCGCCCAGACTATGCCGGCGACAACCTGCACTTCCTGAACTTGTATTTGCAGAAACTGCAGGTCAGGAACAAGGTCAGGAACATACCGCCTGCGCGGGCCAACGACGTTCGCGAGGCGGTTGAACTGGCGGCGCACTATCTTGTGGACACCGACTGGTGCCGGGGCGCGCCGGCTGCAAGCTACGTGCATTTCGCCAACAAGCTTAGCAAGCATGCCGACAGCGAGATCTGCCGGCTAGCGCTGCGAAGCATCGCGACCGAACTGCTGAGGCCGGGCGCGCTGCACAGGCTGAACGGACGGCAAGCCGCCATGCTGTGCAATGCGCTGTCCAAGGCGCCGGAGCGCCCGGCGTGCTGCGATGCGGTGTCCGGTCTTGTCAGGCATCTTCGATCGCATGGTCTGATCCCGGGGCTGAACGCACAGGATATGTCAAATCTGCTCAATGCCCTGAGCAAGTGGTCGGACGATGGCAGGGTCAGGGAGAACGCACTGGAGCTGGCCAGGCGCGTTGCGGCAGACGCGCCGCTGCGCGAGTCGATGAATGCGCTGGGGGTGGCCATCACGGTCAACGCTCTCTCGAAGTGGCCTGACGAAGCCGATGCGCGTCAGGCGGCGCTGCGGCTGGCCGAACGCGTGACATCGGACGCAAAGCTGCGCCAGCGGATGGACGGGCAGCATGTTGCCAACGCGCTCAATGCATTCTCAAAGTGGCCGGCGTCGCATCGGGCCAGCGAGGCGGTACGGTGCCTGGCCCGGCGCCTCACATCGGAACCCCAGCTGTGCCAGTCGATGGAGGCGCGGGAGGTGACCAACGCGCTCAATGCGCTTTCGAAGTGGCCGGGCGAAGACGAGGCCCGCGACGCCGCGCTGCGGCTGGCCGAGCGCGTTAGCTCGGAACCTCAGCTGTGCCAGTCGATGGAGGCGCAGGCAGTGGCCAACGCCCTGAACGCGTTTTCGAAGTGGCCGGACGCGGACGAGGCCAGCGCCGCGGCGCTGGCGCTGGCCGATCGTCTGACCTCGGAGGCTGAGGGCGATGCGCGGCTGCGCGAGTCGATGGATGCGCGGGAGGTGACCAACGCGCTCAATGCGCTTTCGAAGTGGCCGGACCAGCCAAGGCCCGCGACGCCGCGCTGCGGCTGGCCGGGCGCGTTAGCTCGGAACCCCAGCTGTGCCAGTCGATGGAGGCGCGGGAGGTGGCCACGCGCTCAATGCGCTCTCGAAGTGGCCGGGCGAAGACGAGGCCCGCGACGCCGCGCTGCGGCTGGCCGAGCGCGTTAGCTCGGAACCCAGCTGTGCCAGTCGATGGAGGCGAAACATGTGGCCAACGCCCTGAACGCGCTCTCGAAGTGGCCGGACGCGGACGAGGCCAGCGCCGCGGCGCTGGCGCTTGCCGATCGTCTGACCTCGGAGGCTGAGGGCGATGCGCGGCTGCGCGAGTCGATGGAGGCGCGGGAGGTGGCCACCGCGCTCAATGCGCTCTCGAAGTGGCCGGACCAGGCCAAGGCCCGCGACGCCGCGCTACGGCTGGCCGAGCGCGTTAGCTCGGAACCCCAGCTGTGCCAGTCGATGGAGGCGCGGGCCGTGGCCAACGCGCTCAATGCGCTCTCGAAGTGGCCGGGCGAAGACGAGGCCCGCGACGCCGCGCTGCGGCTGGCCGAGCGCGTTAGCTCGGAACCCCAGCTGTGCCAGTCGATGGAGGCGAAACATGTGGCCAACGCCCTGAACGCGCTCTCGAAGTGGCCGGACGCGGACGAGGCCAGCGCCGCGGCGCTGGCGCTTGCCGATCGTCTGACCTCGGAGGCTGAGGGCGATGCGCGGCTGCGCCAGTCGATGGACGCGCAGGCCGTGGCCAGCACCCTCCACGCACTGTCCCGATGGCCGCAAGAAAGCGGCCTGCATGAAGCGGCGTGGTGTCTGGCGGCACGCCTGGGCTGGGCTCCGCTCGAGTGGAGCGCGTTCGAATTCAGCCAGACCGGCCAGATTGCCAACGCGCTGGCGCGGCTCGGCCGGGACGAAGACGGGAACGCCGTTCTCGCACGCGATGTACTGATGGGGGTAGCGGTGCACCTGGAGCTGTACCCGGAACGCTTCGACAGCGCCGAGGGCCGCCACGTGGGTATGCTGCTCAAGGCTTTCGCCCAGCTGCGGATGCACGACGCGCTGCGGCTGCTCGCAACGCCGGCGCTGGAGCGTGTCATGACGCTGTGTCAAGAAGGACGGCTGCGCGAAGAACCGCTGGAGAGTGTGGGCACCCTGTGCATGGGGCTGCTGCCGCTGGCGCGCAGCCCGCAGTTGCCGCGCCACCGGGTGCGCGCCCTGCAGACGTTCGACGCGCTGAAGCCAGTCGTAGAACACAAGATCGACGCGTATCTGCGCCAAGCCCCGGGCGGGGCAGGCGCTCGTGCCGGGCTGCGCCTGAAGGAGGGCGACGAAGCATGCGGTACGCGCTGTCCGGCCCTGTCACTGTATCAGGTGCTCAAGGCATACAGCGTGGTGGCCCACCAGTGGAAGCCGCGCTACATCAGCGGCGAACGCGAGTCGGTGAAGACGCACCAGGAGACTCTGAAGCAGTGGGTGCGACAGACGCTGGACAGGACGCGCCCGCTCATCGAGACGGATCTGCAGGAAAAGAGCTGGAACTTGATTGCGCAGATCGAGGCGGATGATGCGATCCTGGACGCGCTGGATCTGCGGCTGGCCAGCGCGGCGCATCTGGAGGCCCTCACGACGCGTTACCCTCCTCGCCGGTTCGATCTGGCAGCGCGCCACGAGAGCCTGCGCACAGCGGTGGGAAACGTCGTACCACCCGAACCGAGTGGGGGCGACACCACGCATGTCACGGTCGACTTGCGGGGACGGGAGCTGGAGCCCGCCGCGTCGTCCGACGGGGCGGAGCCTGCGTATTCGTTTTATTCACGCCTGACCGGTCAGCCGCTGGTCGAGGTGCGGCTGCCTGGGGAGTTAAGCGCCTTCATGCTCGCGCGCACGTTCCAGTACAAAGACGAGCCTTGGCGCTTCGACATGTTTGGCGGCAGCCGCCTGACACGGGGGCGGCGGAAGTCAGCCCGGGACATCGCCGCCGGCCGCAGCGCGTCTGCTTCGGTGCTGCCGGCAGTGCGGTATGCCGACAGTGCCCCAGGCAGCGCCTTCATGGAACTGGCGCAGAAGCTGGCGCCGCAGCGCGAGGACTGGTCGCGCATGCAACGCGCGCTCATGGAGATGGTGCCACCTGACCATGTGGTGGAGGGCACGTTGCGGCTGGGCTGGTTTGAGGACGTGGCCGGGCCGCAGCACCCCTTCAGGCTTCAAGGGCCACACCACGAGCGCATCGCGCTCTGTCCAAATGACGGCTGCGGGTTTCTGAGATGGGACGTGGCGATGCGCATTCCGGTGGTGCGCGAACATATCGAGGCATGGGAGGCAGTCAGGGAGGCACGGGGCGACGAGGCACAGCAAAAGCTGGTGGATGGGCAGCAGCCGGGATTTAACACGCTGCCACCGCAGGCCCTGATGCATTTCCCGCGGGATGAGGCGGCGCTTGACGAAGCGCGCGAGGTGATGCAGCGCAGGCTGAACGGGGTGGACCGGCACGCATCGCAGGCGGTGGACTGCCTGACGCTGTACCAACTGGCCGTCAGCGGCGGCTACCAGGGGCGGCGCATCCGCGCGGTCCCCTCGGCTGACGACAGGCTGTATCTGCCGACGATTCCGCTGCCGGGCTTTGCGCAGTTGCAGGGCGATGTGCTGGTGGGCAAACCGCCGTACGATAAGGAGAACCTGTTGCCCATTGCGGCCGCGCAGGTCGTTACGCCCGATCAGGAGGACGTGACGGCCCAGTTTCTGGACCAGTGCTTCGCCATCCAGTACAGCTATACGGGATTCGATGAGGATTCGGGCACGGGCGCCGACATGTTGCACAGCAAGGGCATGCTGATCATCCCGCCGCCGGGCTACTGGTCGCCGGATCCGGACCACCAGGGGCTGCATCTGGCCTGTTCGCGGGAGGACCTGAAGACGCTGTCGCGCTGGAAGAGCCGGCGCGAGCGCGACACGCTGCCGCAGCAGATGTTCAGCACGGGCAGCCTGCGGGTCAAGGACGTGCTGCTGCCTGGGCGGCTTGGGGCAATCCCGATTGCGGAGCTGCGCAAGCGGAGCATGGACACGGACGGGGACGATGCGTTCGTCTATGCGGGCTATCCGGCTCTCGTGGGCCACATCGGTCGCGTCATGCAGTCGCGCCAGGCGCGACGGGGCGAGGAGCGCTCGTTCAAGCCGCCCAAGACTGCGCATCCGGCCATCGATGAACGGGGCCGCTACCAGGCGGGACGGGCGCGCGAAATTATGGCCGAGCAGCGGGGGGGCGCGTTGCTGGGTAAAGCCGCCACGCTCGCCATGCGCTTTCTCGCGCAGCCCGATGAGCTGCGCGAGGCCATGGCGCGAAACATGATGTTCGGCACCTACGACGGCGTGGCGCGTGATTTGCGCAACGGACTGCGCAGGCGGCTGCAGGGGGACAAGGATGCACCAGCGCTGCAGCAGTTGCAGGTGCAGGCGCATGAGGCGATTGACCGAGCCCATGAGCCGCAAGCGTGCGAGGCGGCGAAACTGCTGTATGAGCTGTGTATGCAGCTGGGCAGGGACAGCGTCCAGGCACCGCAGCTTCCGTCCGCGCTGGCGCAGGGGTTCCCCGCACTTGCGAGCGCCTATGAGCAGGCAGACGACACGGCCGGGCGTGTGCACGCGGTGCTGGACAACTACCCGGTGTGCCGTCTGTCGCGTACGGCGTTCCCCGAGGGGCAGCCGGGGCTGGTGCCGGGCGAGCCGGAGCTGTCCATGCGCAACCTGTTTACGATAGCCATAAAGGTGGGCACCGACGCGCTGAAGTCGGACACGGGCACCGATCTCTTTACAAGCGTGATCGAGAGTTGCGAAATGGCTGAACGCCGGTATCCCGACCGTCTGCGTCGGGTACCGTACAGCAAGCCGACGTTGGCGGAAATACGGCACGGGCGCTTCGATCCACAGTGGGCAGACGCTGCGCTGCGGCAGATGCCAACGATGGCAGCGGGTGTCATGCAGGACGCCGTCCGGGCGCTGCAGCAGGCGGAGCTGCTCAGCGTACCGGCTACGCCGGCCGAACGGGCGCAGGAGGTTTCCCGGGAGGCGCTTGAGCAAGAGGCGCTGGCGCTCAATGAACGGGCCCGTTTGGCCGAGCCGGGGATCACGATGAGGCTGCAGGACATCGTGAACGGGTGCAGTGAGCCCGGACACGCGCGGGCGGGTCTGGCGGGCGAACAGAAGAACAGGCTGAAGTCGCCGCGCTCGCTGCAGGACAAGCTGGCCCGGCTGATTGGTGGAGTGCCGCCCCGGACCCTGGCCCAGGCCAGCGCGCTGGTCAACGATGCGCTGCGCTACAGTGTGGTGCTGCCCGCGGATACGTTTATGGGGGACTATCGCCAGATCATGGCGCAGCTCGCGAAGGCGCATACACTGATCCGGCGCACGAATCACTTCCTGCGGGGCCGCAGCCCTTTCCAGGCGGTGAGCGTCACGCTGAAGGAGCCAAACGGCATCGCATGGGAAATCCAGTTTCATACAGAGCAAACGTTCAGATGCAAGGAGAAGTACCACGACCTGTACAAGCAGGCGCAACGACGTGGATTCGATGGCGCCTCCGGCGACGAGATCTGGAAGTTGCTCGGGCCAGCGCGCGAGGCCTTCCGTGCATTACCCGTTCCTGCGGGGGTGGAAGATATCGTGGACTGGGAGCCGGAAACGGTATTGAAGGTGCAGCCGCGGCCCCAGGCGTCAGCCACGCCGCGCGTGCCTGCCCCCCTTGCGCAACTGGCCCAGCAGATCAGAAGCCAGGCTGAACGTCTCGAGGGTGCGGTCTGGCCTGTGCTGCAGCAGGCGCTGGAGCACCACGGCGCGAAGTTGCGCGCGGACATGGACGGTGGCGGCTGGCGCAGGTTTATCTTTAAGAAGAAGAAAAGCATTGAAGAGAAGCTTGCCCGGATACAGCGCGAGCAGGGCCTGCAAACACCGCAGGAGGCCGCCAGGCGGGTACGCGATGGTCTGCGCTATGAGGTGATCCTCGGTGCAGAGAGATTTGCCATGGACGCCCGGAGGATCCTGACCAGTCTGCAAAGGGCCGGCATGACGGTCATGCGCGTGAACAACAGCTTTACCCGGGAGGGCACCGGCTATGCTGGCCTGAATGTGAACGTGCGCACCCGCGTTGAGGGCGAAGACGCCGACTGGGAAATCCAGTTCCACACCCGTGATAGCCTGAAGGCCAAGGAGAAGGGTCACCGGACCTACGAAAGGCTGCGCCAACTGTCGCCTGATGCGGTGCCGCGCGGGACGCTGGAGCAGGACCTGCGCGACGCGGCAGCCCGCGTGGCGCCCCCGCAGGGCATCGAGATGATCCTGTCCTTCGATCTCTATGCGGAACCATCCATTGCCGACGAGAGGCCTGGCGGCCCGATGAACCAGCCGTATCGCGGCGCAGCCGCGGATCAAGCACGCAGCTCCGACCTGGACACCGGGCAACCCTACGGGCCGCACGGTGCCACGCGGAGCGCGCCTGCCGTGACACACCCGGCCCCCGATCCTGGCCATGCTGTTCGCAGCAACTGGGGCCCGCCCCCCCGCGCGCACCGGACGTGCTGAGCGGCCTGCACGACCCCCCTGGCGGGTGCCTCGCCGGCTCAGGTGCCCGTTCCCCCATCCTTGGGCGAATTCAATTCGGGGCCCCTGCTCATCAGTCTTGAACAGTTTCTGGCGCAATCAAACGCTGAGATGGGGATCGCCAGCGGGCTGCAGAATAATTGCCTGCTAGACACAGCTCTTCAGCTCAGCCGCAACCTAAGGCGAGAGCCTGCGATGGCAACGGAGCAGACGAGCGAACTCCAGGCGCAGGCGCAGTGGTTGCGGGGCGAGCTATTTCGTAGGGGCCTGGCCGATAGGGATGGCGACATCGACATGTACGAGGCCGGGTGGGGGCTCGCGCGCAGCCTTGGCATACGCATCCAGGCCATTGCGGTCAATGCGAGCGGGCAGCTCACAGTGCATCCGGTTGTTGGTCAGCAAGGCCGGCTTGTGCATATCCTTCATACACCCGGCCACTTTCAGCCATTGTGGCCGCGCCGCTAGTGTAGCGTTCTGTTCTTGATTGAACTTATATGAATTCGGCGTCTCCAATGCCCACACTGCGACACAGCGTGGAGAGAGTGAGTGCGAGTTGCCCCCGAGATCATGTTGACCGACGAGGAGCGAACCAATTTGACGAGGCTGGTTCGGTCGAAGCTCACGAGCGTGAGGCTGGCGCAGCGCGCGCGCATTGTGCTGCTGGCCGCCAACGGAATGCAGAACAAGGACATCGCCGAGCAGTTGGGAGTCGGACGCGTGCAGGTCTCGCGTTGGCGTGAGCGGTATGCGCAATCGGGGCTGGCCGGTATCGAACGCGACTTGCCGCGCGGTGCGCCGCCGGTGAAGGTGGACACGGCGCGGCTGGTGGAGCTGACCACTCAAACCAAGCCCGTTGCGGCCACGCACTGGAGCACGCGCAAGATGGCCGCCGAATTGGGCGTGAGCGCCAGCACCGTCATGCGCCATTGGCACGCCCACGGGTTGAAGCCGCACATCGTGCGCGGCTTCAAGGTGTCGCGCGATCCGAAGTTCGTCGAGAAGCTCGAAGACATCGTCGGTCTCTACATGTCGCCACCCGAGCACGCGCTGGTGCTGTGCTGCGATGAGAAGAGCCAGGTGCAGGCGCTGGATCGCACGCAGCCCGGCTTGCCGTTGAAGAAGGGGCGTGCGGCCACCATGACGCACGACTACAAGCGCAACGGCACGACCACGCTGTTTGCCGCGCTCAACGTGCTCGATGGCCAGGTCATCGCCCAGTGCCAGCAGCGCCACCGCCATACCGAGTGGCTGAAGTTCCTGCGCAAGATCGACCGCGAGACGCCCAAGGACAAAACGCTGCATCTGATCGCAGACAACTACGCCACCCACAAGCATCCTGCGGTGCAGGACTGGCTGGCCAAGCATCCGCGATTCAACATGCACTTCACGCCCACCTCCGCATCATGGCTGAACATGGTCGAGCGGTTCTTTCGTGACATCACAACCGAGCGACTTCGCCGCGGCGTATTCACCAGCGTGCCGGAACTGGTCGACGCCATCAACGAGTACATCGCTCACCACAACACCAACCCCAAGCCGTTCATCTGGACCAAGAGCGCTCGCGACATCCTACAGAAGGTCATTCGTGCCAACCGCCGCTTAAGTTCCAAACAGAATGGAACATTGCACTAGCGGCGCGGCCACAATGGCTGAAAGTGGCCGGGTGTATGAAGGATATGCACAAGCCGGCCTTGCTGACCAACAACCGGATGCACTGTGAGCTGCCCGCTCGCATTGACCGCAATGGCCTGGATGCGTATGCCAAGGCTGCGCGCGAGCCCCCACCCGGCCTCGTACATGTCGATGTCGCCATCCCTATCGGCCAGGCCCCCACGAAATAGCTCGCCCCGCAACCACTGCGCCTGCGCCTGGAGTTCGCTCGTCTGCTCCGTTGCCATCGCAGGCTCTCGCCTTAGGTTGCGGCTGAGCTGAAGAGCTGTGTCTAGCAGGCAATTATTCTGCAGCCCGCTGGCGATCCCCATCTCAGCGTTTGATTGCGCCAGAAACTGTTCAAGACTGATGAGCAGGGGCCCCGAATTGAATTCGCCCAAGGATGGGGGAACGGGCACCTGAGCCGGCGAGGCACCCGCCAGGGGGGTCGTGCAGGCCGCTCAGCACGTCCGGTGCGCGCGGGGGGCGGGGGCCCCAGTTGCTGCGAACAGCATGGCCAGGATCGGGGGCCGGGTGTGTCACGGCAGGCGCGCTCCGCGTGGCACCGTGCGGCCCGTAGGGTTGCCCGGTGTCCAGGTCGGAGCTGCGTGCTTGATCCGCGGCTGCGCCGCGATACGGCTGGTTCATCGGGCCGCCAGGCCTCTCGTCGGCAATGGATGGTTCCGCATAGAGATCGAAGGACAGGATCATCTCGATGCCCTGCGGGGGCGCCACGCGGGCTGCCGCGTCGCGCAGGTCCTCCTCCAGCGTCCCGCGCGGCACCGCATCAGGCGACAGTTGGCGCAGCCTTTCGTAGGTCCGGTGACCCTTCTCCTTGGCCTTCAGGCTATCACGGGTGTGGAACTGGATTTCCCAGTCGGCGTCTTCGCCCTCAACGCGGGTGCGCACGTTCACATTCAGGCCAGCATAGCCGGTGCCCTCCCGGGTAAAGCTGTTGTTCACGCGCATGACCGTCATGCCGGCCCTTTGCAGACTGGTCAGGATCCTCCGGGCGTCCATGGCAAATCTCTCTGCACCGAGGATCACCTCATAGCGCAGACCATCGCGTACCCGCCTGGCGGCCTCCTGCGGTGTTTGCAGGCCCTGCTCGCGCTGTATCCGGGCAAGCTTCTCTTCAATGCTTTTCTTCTTCTTAAAGATAAACCTGCGCCAGCCGCCACCGTCCATGTCCGCGCGCAACTTCGCGCCGTGGTGCTCCAGCGCCTGCTGCAGCACAGGCCAGACCGCACCCTCGAGACGTTCAGCCTGGCTTCTGATCTGCTGGGCCAGTTGCGCAAGGGGGGCAGGCACGCGCGGCGTGGCTGACGCCTGGGGCCGCGGCTGCACCTTCAATACCGTTTCCGGCTCCCAGTCCACGATATCTTCCACCCCCGCAGGAACGGGTAATGCACGGAAGGCCTCGCGCGCTGGCCCGAGCAACTTCCAGATCTCGTCGCCGGAGGCGCCATCGAATCCACGTCGTTGCGCCTGCTTGTACAGGTCGTGGTACTTCTCCTTGCATCTGAACGTTTGCTCTGTATGAAACTGGATTTCCCATGCGATGCCGTTTGGCTCCTTCAGCGTGACGCTCACCGCCTGGAAAGGGCTGCGGCCCCGCAGGAAGTGATTCGTGCGCCGGATCAGAGTATGCGCCTTCGCGAGCTGCGCCATGATCTGGCGATAGTCCCCCATAAACGTATCCGCGGGCAGCACCACACTGTAGCGCAGCGCATCGTTGACCAGCGCGCTGGCCTGGGCCAGGGTCCGGGGCGGCACTCCACCAATCAGCCGGGCCAGCTTGTCCTGCAGCGAGCGCGGCGACTTCAGCCTGTTCTTCTGTTCGCCCGCCAGACCCGCCCGCGCGTGTCCGGGCTCACTGCACCCGTTCACGATGTCCTGCAGCCTCATCGTGATCCCCGGCTCGGCCAAACGGGCCCGTTCATTGAGCGCCAGCGCCTCTTGCTCAAGCGCCTCCCGGGAAACCTCCTGCGCCCGTTCGGCCGGCGTAGCCGGTACGCTGAGCAGCTCCGCCTGCTGCAGCGCCCGGACGGCGTCCTGCATGACACCCGCTGCCATCGTTGGCATCTGCCGCAGCGCAGCGTCTGCCCACTGTGGATCGAAGCGCCCGTGCCGTATTTCCGCCAACGTCGGCTTGCTGTACGGTACCCGACGCAGACGGTCGGGATACCGGCGTTCAGCCATTTCGCAACTCTCGATCACGCTTGTAAAGAGATCGGTGCCCGTGTCCGACTTCAGCGCGTCGGTGCCCACCTTTATGGCTATCGTAAACAGGTTGCGCATGGACAGCTCCGGCTCGCCCGGCACCAGCCCCGGCTGCCCCTCGGGGAACGCCGTACGCGACAGACGGCACACCGGGTAGTTGTCCAGCACCGCGTGCACACGCCCGGCCGTGTCGTCTGCCTGCTCATAGGCGCTCGCAAGTGCGGGGAACCCCTGCGCCAGCGCGGACGGAAGCTGCGGTGCCTGGACGCTGTCCCTGCCCAGCTGCATACACAGCTCATACAGCAGTTTCGCCGCCTCGCACGCTTGCGGCTCATGGGCTCGGTCAATCGCCTCATGCGCCTGCACCTGCAACTGCTGCAGCGCTGGTGCATCCTTGTCCCCCTGCAGCCGCCTGCGCAGTCCGTTGCGCAAATCACGCGCCACGCCGTCGTAGGTGCCGAACATCATGTTTCGCGCCATGGCCTCGCGCAGCTCATCGGGCTGCGCGAGAAAGCGCATGGCGAGCGTGGCGGCTTTACCCAGCAACGCGCCCCCCCGCTGCTCGGCCATAATTTCGCGCGCCCGTCCCGCCTGGTAGCGGCCCCGTTCATCGATGGCCGGATGCGCAGTCTTGGGCGGCTTGAACGAGCGCTCCTCGCCCCGTCGCGCCTGGCGCGACTGCATGACGCGACCGATGTGGCCCACGAGAGCCGGATAGCCCGCATAGACGAACGCATCGTCCCCGTCCGTGTCCATGCTCCGCTTGCGCAGCTCCGCAATCGGGATTGCCCCAAGCCGCCCAGGCAGCAGCACGTCCTTGACCCGCAGGCTGCCCGTGCTGAACATCTGCTGCGGCAGCGTGTCGCGCTCGCGCCGGCTCTTCCAGCGCGACAGCGTCTTCAGGTCCTCCCGCGAACAGGCCAGGTGCAGCCCCTGGTGGTCCGGATCCGGCGACCAGTAGCCCGGCGGCGGGATGATCAGCATGCCCTTGCTGTGCAACATGTCGGCGCCCGTGCCCGAATCCTCATCGAATCCCGTATAGCTGTACTGGATGGCGAAGCACTGGTCCAGAAACTGGGCCGTCACGTCCTCCTGATCGGGCGTAACGACCTGCGCGGCCGCAATGGGCAACAGGTTCTCCTTATCGTACGGCGGTTTGCCCACCAGCACATCGCCCTGCAACTGCGCAAAGCCCGGCAGCGGAATCGTCGGCAGATACAGCCTGTCGTCAGCCGAGGGGACCGCGCGGATGCGCCGCCCCTGGTAGCCGCCGCTGACGGCCAGTTGGTACAGCGTCAGGCAGTCCACCGCCTGCGATGCGTGCCGGTCCACCCCGTTCAGCCTGCGCTGCATCACCTCGCGCGCTTCGTCAAGCGCCGCCTCATCCCGCGGGAAATGCATCAGGGCCTGCGGTGGCAGCGTGTTAAATCCCGGCTGCTGCCCATCCACCAGCTTTTGCTGTGCCTCGTCGCCCCGTGCCTCCCTGACTGCCTCCCATGCCTCGATATGTTCGCGCACCACCGGAATGCGCATCGCCACGTCCCATCTCAGAAACCCGCAGCCGTCATTTGGACAGAGCGCGATGCGCTCGTGGTGTGGCCCTTGAAGCCTGAAGGGGTGCTGCGGCCCGGGCACGTCCTCAAACCAGCCCAGCCGCAACGTGCCCTCCACCACATGGTCAGGTGGCACCATCTCCATGAGCGCGCGTTGCATGCGCGACCAGTCCTCGCGCTGCGGCGCCAGCTTCTGCGCCAGTTCCATGAAGGCGCTGCCTGGGGCACTGTCGGCATACCGCACTGCCGGCAGCACCGAAGCAGACGCGCTGCGGCCGGCGGCGATGTCCCGGGCTGACTTCCGCCGCCCCCGTGTCAGGCGGCTGCCGCCAAACATGTCGAAGCGCCAAGGCTCGTCTTTGTACTGGAACGTGCGCGCGAGCATGAAGGCGCTTAACTCCCCAGGCAGCCGCACCTCGACCAGCGGCTGACCGGTCAGGCGTGAATAAAACGAATACGCAGGCTCCGCCCCGTCGGACGACGCGGCGGGCTCCAGCTCCCGTCCCCGCAAGTCGACCGTGACATGCGTGGTGTCGCCCCCACTCGGTTCGGGTGGTACGACGTTTCCCACCGCTGTGCGCAGGCTCTCGTGGCGCGCTGCCAGATCGAACCGGCGAGGAGGGTAACGCGTCGTGAGGGCCTCCAGATGCGCCGCGCTGGCCAGCCGCAGATCCAGCGCGTCCAGGATCGCATCATCCGCCTCGATCTGCGCAATCAAGTTCCAGCTCTTTTCCTGCAGATCCGTCTCGATGAGCGGGCGCGTCCTGTCCAGCGTCTGTCGCACCCACTGCTTCAGAGTCTCCTGGTGCGTCTTCACCGACTCACGCCCGCCGCTGATGTAGCGCGGCTTCCACTGGTGGGCCACCACGGTGTATGCCTTGAGCACCTGATACAGTGACAGGGCCGGACAGCGCGTGCCGCATGCTTCGTCGCCGTCCTTCAGGCGCAGCCCGGCACGAGCGCCTGCCCCCCCCGGGCTTGGCGCAGATACGCGTCGATCTTGTGTTCTACGACTGGCTTCAGCGCGTCGAACGTCTGCAGGGCGCGCACCCGGTGGCGCTGCAACTGCGGGCTGCGCGCCAGCGGCAGCAGCCCCATGCACAGGGTGCCTACACTTTCCAGCGGTTCTTCGCGCAGCCGTCCTTCTTGACACAGCGTCATGACACGCTCCAGCGCCGGCGTTGCGAGCGGCCGCAGCGCGTCGTGCATCCGCAGCTGGGCGAAAGCCTTGAGCAGCATACCCACGTGGCGGCCCTCGGCGCTGTCGAAGCGTTCCGGGTACAGCTCCAGGTGCACCGCTACCCCCATCAGTACATCGCGTGCGAGAACGGCGTTCCCGTCTTCGTCCCGGCCGAGCCGCGCCAGCGCGTTGGCAATCTGGCCGGTCTGGCTGAATTCGAACGCGCTCCACTCGAGCGGAGCCCAGCCCAGGCGTGCCGCCAGACACCACGCCCCTTCATGCAGGCCGCTTTCTTGCGGCCATCGGGACAGTGCGTGGAGGGTGCTGGCCACGGCCTGCGCGCCCATCGACTGGCGCAGCCGCGCATCGCCCTCAGCCTCCGAGATCAGACGATCGGCAAGCGCCAGCGCCGCGGCGCTTGCCTCGTCCGCGTCCGGCCACTTCGAAAGCGCGTTCAGGGCGTTGGCCACATGTTTCGCCTCCATCGACTGGCACAGCTGGGGTTCCGAGCTAACGCGCTCGGCCAGCCGCAGCGCCGCCTTACGAGCCTCGTCCGCGTCCGGCCACTTCGAAAGCGCGTTCAGGGCGTTGGCCACATGTTTCGCCTCCATCGACTGGCACAGCTGGGGTTCCGAGCTAACGCGCTCGGCCAGCCGCAGCGCCGCCTTACGAGCCTCTTCCTTGTCCGGCCACTTCGAAAGCGCATTGAGCGCGGTGGCCACCTCCCGCGCATCCATCGACTGGCGCAGCCGCGCATTGCCCTCAGCCTCCGAGGTCAGACGATCGGCAAGCGCCAGCGCCGCGGCGCTTGCCTCGTCCGCGTCCGGCCACTTCGAAAACGCGTTCAGGGCGTTGGCCACATGTTTCGCCTCCATCGACTGGCACAGCTGGGGTTCCGAGCTAACGCGCTCGGCCAGCCGCAGCGCCGCCTTACGAGCCTCTTCCTTGTCCGGCCACTTCGAAAGCGCATTGAGCGCGTTGGTCACCTCCCGCGCATCCATCGACTCGCGCAGCCGCGCATTGCCCTCAGCCTCCGAGGTCAGACGATCGGCAAGCGCCAGCGCCGCGGCGCTTGCCTCGTCCGCGTCCGGCCACTTCGAAAACGCGTTCAGGGCGTTGGCCACTGCCTGCGCGTCCATCGACTGGCACAGCTGGGGTTCCGAGCTAACGCGCTCGGCCAGCCGCAGCGCGGCGTCGCGGGCCTTGGCCTGGTCCGGCCACTTCGAAAGCGCATTGAGCGCGTTGGTCACCTCTCGCGCATCCATCGACTCGCGCAGCCGCGCATCGCCCTCAGCCTCCGAGGTCAGATGATCGGCAAGCGCCAGCGCCGCGGCGCTGGCCTCGTCCGCGTCCGGCCACTTCGAGAGCGCGTTCAGGGCATTGGACACATGTTTCGCCTCCATCGACTGGCACAGCTGGGGTTCCGATGTGAGGCGCCGGGCCAGGCACCGTACCGCCTCGCTGGCCCGATGCGACGCCGGCCACTTTGAGAATGCATTGAGCGCGTTGGCAACATGCTGCCCGTCCATCCGCTGGCGCAGCTTTGCGTCCGATGTCACGCGTTCGGCCAGCCGCAGCGCCGCCTGACGCGCATCGGCTTCGTCAGGCCACTTCGAGAGAGCGTTGACCGTGATGGCCACCCCAGCGCATTCATCGACTCGCGCAGCGGCGCGTCTGCCGCAACGCGCCTGGCCAGCTCCAGTGCGTTCTCCCCGACCCTGCCATCGTCCGACCACTTGCTCAGGGCATTGAGCAGATTTGACATATCCTGTGCGTTCAGCCCCGGGATCAGACCATGCGATCGAAGATGCCTGACAAGACCGGACACCGCATCGCAGCACGCCGGGCGCTCCGGCGCCTTGGACAGCGCATTGCACAGCATGGCGGCTTGCCGTCCGTTCAGCCTGTGCAGCGCGCCCGGCCTCAGCAGTTCGGTCGCGATGCTTCGCAGCGCTAGCCGGCAGATCTCGCTGTCGGCATGCTTGCTAAGCTTGTTGGCAAGATGCACATAGCTTGCAGCCGGCGCGCCCCGGCACCAGTCGGTGTCCACAAGATAGTGCGCCGCCAGTTCAACCGCCTCGCGAACGTCGTTGGCCCGCGCAGGCGGTATGTTCCTGACCTTGTTCCTGACCTGCAGTTTCTGCAAATACAAGTCCAGGAAGTGCAGGTTGTCGCCGGCATAGTCTGGGCGCAGAAAGACCAGTGCCTGCCCGTAGCCGTTGCGCTGTGCCAGCACGTTCTCCCTTGCCATCCGGATGGCAAATTCAGGGAAATCGGCATCCTTCGCGTTGCCGGAAAGCACTTGCTGCTGCGCATACCGTTGGTTCCTGAGCTGCCGGCCGAACTCGTGTTCAGGATACGTCAGGACTCTCCCCAGATTCCGGCTGCGGCGCTGTGGTTCGCTCGGCTCGATGCGCATCCTCGAGTGGTGCCTTTCATCCAGCGCTTCAATCGCATCGCGGGCCGGTCGCTTGCGCGATGGCGCCGCCGCGGCGATCTGATACCTCTCCATCCCGCTTGCAGCAAGGGTTGACCGCAGTTGCTGGTCCGGCAGGTTGCGCGTGCTGGGCGGCCACGACGACTGGGCCCTGCGGGGTGCATCGTCCGCTGCTCGGTCTGACACAGGCCTCCCGCTACTCGGCAAAGCGCGCAACGGATGTCCGGCAGTATCCTCGTCCCCTGTAGCCGTGAAGCGAATGCCCTTTGCCGTTGAGGTCCGGAATAAGGCTGCATCCTGCGCTGCTGGCGACGCGCTGCCAGGTCTTCCCGCCGCGGCAACGTGTCAAGGACCGTGTCTGTCCTCCGGGACGCAGGTTCGGGCCGCGAAGTCGGGGACTGTCCGGGTGCAGCCTCGTCAATCTTCTGATTGCCACCAGCGTCCGGACTCGCCGGGCTGCCAATTCTCATAGCTATGCCCCTTCTCCAGTAGTTACCTGGCAGGCTGTTAAAATAGCTCCCGCCGTTGTCATCGGATCGGGCGGGTAGACCGTTGAAACAAGCGGCTATGTCGGGATAGTGGAATCAGGACGAGTAAGCCCCAACTCAACAGCCATTACGGGGGACAATCCGGACTCTTGAGGAAACAAGACGGGCGCATCTCATGCTGGCGGTGTCGATCAAGAGCGGAGATGGACAAGCACAGCTGGGATATCGCATTGGAGTGTTTGGCATCTTGCCAGCGTCATACTGAGGGCGTCGCGACGACGCTGCAAGATGCCATCGGTGGACGTCGTTTTGGCACGCAGGCAAGAAGGTGTCCTGATTCTCGATAACCTGAGGGTGAATCACAGCAAGCCGTCACCTCGCGTGCACCGGCTCGCACCGAACTGCAACTTCAAGGCTTTGTCGTGGGTCTGCACAGTGTTCAGAGACAGCCGAGCGTATTCGATGTTACTTTCAGCATCATTCGGTGAAAAATTCGACCGCTTTACCAGTGCCTCGACGGCGCTGTACAGGCACTTCTCTTGTCGTGTTATGTTGCAACAACTCAGCAAGGCGTGCGCTTGCTCTGCCGTGCCCGGGGTCTGGCAGGGTCGCCAGTATAGGGGTCTTCCTCCAAATGAAAGTTGTTCCCAACGCCGATCGTTCGCACCACCGCCGGCTGGTCAGCGTCGGCAAACATGGCAAACTCCTTCGCCATCTCTCGATCAGATGACAAGTAGTGGTGTTCGCCCGAAGCAGTCACACCAGAGCTACTGAAATTCATCAGGAAATTTGCGCTTCCGCCATCTGTGGCTCCACTCCCTTTACGCTCGTTCACGAAGCCATTTCTGCGAAGAGATGACACGTGTTCGCGCTTGGTTCCATGCCAAAGAACGCTCTCCTGATAGACCCGTTTGGCAAATGGCACCAGTCCATTCAAGGTCTCATTTGAATATGGTGATCGCGAAGATCCAGGCTTAGCTCTTTTCGCCTCAACGTCCGACTCATACCCATCGGAACCATAGTCGCTTGAAGCTCGCGCTCCACCACGCTTAGAAATGCAGCCGCCCATGACAATTGAATACCAGTAGTGAATTTCCTCGACTGTACGGACATACAGCGTCAACGTCGCTCGATCACCGCGAAAAAATGTGCGCTGACGCGAAACGGATCAATGCCGTTTCATGCGGGAATGCGACGGTTCGGATGCACAACGGTGCTGAAACGGCACGTCGATCCTACGGTTCAATGTGTAAAAGCCGCGCCGCATCCCGAGCTGGTTGTGATGTGATGGACGACTCCCGCTACGCAGCGAGAGCAACTGGTTGTATATGAACGCGCCCCGATTGCGGGCGTGGTTCATCCCGGCGTTACACAGGCAGGGCAGAAATGAAAGTGCGGATAATGTGGCCCACTTTAATTTCGGCGTCCCCATGACTTCATCCGTCTGCCCTGTTTCCGTAAAACCGGCTGGCTGCGACCGCAAGATGATGGCCGTTCGCGCCCTGGCGGGCGCTGAACCCGTCAGCGCCGTGGCCGCCCGCCACGGTGTCAGCCGTCCACTCGTCTATCGCCAGATGCGCAAGGCGAGCGCCGCGCTGGATGAAGCCTTTTCGAGACGCCGACAAGGTCCTGTTCTCGCTGCCGGTGACCCGACGATGGCTGGAGCAGGTCATCCTCGCACTGACGATGATCGGCCACGCCTCGATGCGCGGCGTCATCGAATTCATGAGCGACCTGCTGGGCGTGTCCATCAGCCTGGGCACCGTGCACAATGTTCACCAGCGTGCCGCGCAGCGGGCGATGGCCATCAACAACAGCATCGACCTGTCGGCCATCCGGGTGGGACTGCACGACGAGATCTTTCAGGGGACCCGGCCGGTTCTTACCGGCATCGATGCGGCTTCCACCTACTGCTATCTGCTGGCTGACGAAGACCACCGTGATGGCGATACCTGGGCCATCCATCTGCTGGACCTGCAGAGGCAGGGACTGCATCCCGACTTTACTGTTGCCGACGCCGGCACGGGTCTGCGCGCAGGCCAGAAGCTCGCATGGCCCGATACCCCTGTCACGGCGATGTTTTCCATATCTGCCAGCAGTTCGAAACCCTGGCCAACATCTGGACACGTCTGGCCAGCGGCGTACGCACTGAACGCAAAGCCCTCGAAGCGCGACTGGCCAATCCCCGCCGGCGCTGCCAGGACAGCCTCCTGATTGACCGGCTTGACGAACTTCGCCCGCTCGAGGCGCGGGCACATCAGCGCGCGGACGACCTTCGCACACTTGCCCTGTGGCTGGAGCGCGATGTCCTGTCGCTGGCCGGGCCCGATCTGCCGACCCGCCAGGAGCTGTTCGACTTTATCGTCGAGCAACTTCGTCAGCGTGAACCTGAAGATCCCTCACGCATCGGCACGATGCGCGTGGCCCTGCAAAACCAGCGCAACGATCTGCTCGCCTTCGCCGGCGTGCTGGACCAGAAGCTCGACGCCATCGCAAGCGATACTGCCGTCGCCGGGCATCTCGTACGGGCAACGTGCCTGTTGCACCGCAAGCCGGAAACCTCCGTCGCATTCTGGCAGGCATGGAACCGGCTGCATGCGGCCATCGGCCGCCGGTTCCACGAAGTCTGGACTGCGGTTTCGCAGGCGCTGCACGACACTCCGCGTAGCAGTTCCCTGGTGGAGAACCTGAACTCGCGCCTGCGCAACTGCCTGACGCTGCGGCACCATCTGGGCGGCGGTCGCGCCTGGCTGGAGCTGCTGAAATTCTTCGTCAATCATCGTCGCTTCACACGCAGCCGTTGCAGCGCGCGGGTCGGCAAAAGTCCGCGCGAAGCGATGACCGGGGAAGCACATTCGCACTGGCTGACGCTGCTCGGACTCGGCCCGCTTCAACCCCGGCAGATCTGATGCCGGGGAGGTCGTTGCAGGCCTCCAGTTTGCATCGCATTCCTTACCAATTCTGCATTTTTATGCAGGACGGTTCAGCTCGTCCGTTTAACGCAAAAAAGCCGGCTCTGGGGTATCCATTTAACCGGAGCTATTCCATACTTCGAGCATGGAGCTTCCAACCGCAGACATTGACTACCCTCGTTCCTTCGGTGAATTCCAGACATGGTTTCAGTCCGATGCTGACTGCCTGGATTACCTGGAATGGCTGCGCTGGCCGACCGGATTCGTCTGTCCGGCTTGCGGCCAAGCTGGCGGATGGCGACTCGGAGACGGGCGATACATGTGCACGCACTGTGACAACAGGACATCCGTGACAGCGGGGACCATCTTCGATCGAACCCGTACGCCACTCACAGTTTGGTTCGCTGCTTGCTGGAACTTCGCCAGCGGCAAGGACGGAATCTCGGCCCTGAGTCTGAAGCGCTCTTTGCAGATCGGTTCCTATCAGACAGCCTGGGCTATGCTGCATCGGCTGCGATCAGCGTTGGTACGTCCCGATCGGGAACGCCTGCGCGGAAGGGTAGAGGTAGATGAAACTTACATCGGTGGCATTGAGCCGGGGTTGGTCGGAGGACGCGCTCAAGGTAAGAAGGTGCTGACCTGTATTGCGGTCGAACTCTTGCAGCCCAGCGGATTCGGGCGCTGCCGTATGGCACCCATTGCAGACGCCTCGTCGGATTCACTGCAGGCATTCGTGTTAGCCAACGTGGAACCCGGGGCAACAGTGGTCACCGATGGTTGGCCGCCCTACCGGGGGTTGGAGCAGAAGGGCTACATCCATGAGCGTCGCAGCCAGCGGGCAGCCCGCGCGCGAGGGGAAGACCCGGGCGCGCTCTTGCCGGGCGTACATCGAATTGCGTCCCTGGCAAAGCGCTGGCTGCTCGGGACCCACCAAGGAGCGGTGGACGCTGCGCACTTGCCCAGCTATCTCAACGAATTCGTGTTCCGCTTCAACCGCCGACGTTCGCGTAGCCGCGGGCTGTTGTTTTACCGGATCTTGGAACTGGCTGTTGCTCATGACCCCGTGCGCTACCAAGACCTGACGCGCAAAAAGAGTCCTAAGGCCGTGCGTCCGACGCCACCCAAGAAGCGTGGACATCCTCCCAGTCTCGATCGCCCCCGGCAGAATCGGCCATGGAGGCGTGTGGACTCCGGTTAAATGGATACCCAAAGCCGGCTTTTGAACCACGCCGATAGACCGACTGCTTCCTTACATTTATCCTTGCTCATGGTGGAGTTTTCTTGTGTGCTGGTTTCCGATCTCGACAATCAGTTCTCAGCGGAAAGCTCCACCGCCCTCTACTCCGCGCCTCAAATTCCCCGCCCGTACACCACTTTCGACTTTAGCTCTCGAACCGTCGCATTCCCGCATGAAACGGCATTGATCCGTTTCGCGCCAGCGCACATTTTTTCGCGGTGATCGAGCGACGTTGACGCTGTAGGTCCGTACAGTCGAGGAAATTCACTACCGGTATTCAATTGTCATGGGCGGCTGCATTTCTAAGCGTGGTGGAGCGCGAGCTTCAAGCGACTATGGTTCCGATGGGTATGAGTCGGACGTTGAGGCGAAAAGAGCTAAGCCTGGATCTTCGCGATCACCATATTCAAATGAGACCTTGAATGGTCTGGTGCCATTTGCCAAACGGGTCTATCAGGAGAGCGTTCTTTGGCATGGAACCAAGCGCGAACACGTGTCATCTCTTCGCAGAAATGGCTTCGTGAACGAGCGTAAAGGGAGTGGAGCCACAGATGGCGGAAGCGCAAATTTCCTGATGAATTTCAGTAGCTCTGGTGTGACTGCTTCGGGCGAACACCACTACTTGTCATCTGATCGAGAGATGGCGAAGGAGTTTGCCATGTTTGCCGACGCTGACCAGCCGGCGGTGGTGCGAACGATCGGCGTTGGGAACAACTTTCATTTGGAGGAAGACCCCTATACTGGCGACCCTGCCAGACCCCGGGCACGGCAGAGCAAGCGCACGCCTTGCTGAGTTGTTGCAACATAACACGACAAGAGAAGTGCCTGTACAGCGCCGTCGAGGCACTGGTAAAGCGGTCGAATTTTTCACCGAATGATGCTGAAAGTAACATCGAATACGCTCGGCTGTCTCTGAACACTGTGCAGACCCACGACAAAGCCTTGAAGTTGCAGTTCGGTGCGAGCCGGTGCACGCGAGGTGACGGCTTGCTGTGATTCACTCTCAGGTTATCGAGAATCAGGACACCTTCTTGCCTGCGTGCCAAAACGACGTCCACCGATGGCATCTTGCAGCGTCGTCGCGACGCCCTCAGTATGACGCTGGCAAGATGCCAAACACTCCAATGCGATATCCCAGCTGTGCTTGTCCATCTCCGCTCTTGATCGACACCGCCAGCATGAGATGCGCCCGTCTTGTTTCCTCAAGAGTCCGGATTGTCCCCCCGTAATGGCTGTTGAGTTGGGGCTTACTCGTCCTGATTCCACTATCCCGACATAGCCGCTTGTTTCAACGGTCTACCCGCCCGATCCGATGACAACGGCGGGAGCTATTTTAACAGCCTGCCAGGTAACTACTGGAGAAGGGGCATAGCTATGAGAATTGGCAGCCCGGCGAGTCCGGACGCTGGTGGCGATCAGAAGATTGACGAGGCTGCACCCGGACAGCCCCCGACTTCGCGGCCCGAACCTGCGTCCCGGAGGACAGACACGGTCCTTGACGCGTTGCCGCGGCGGGAAGGCCTGGCAGCGCGTCGCCAGCAGCGCAGGATGCAGCCTTATTCCGGACCTCAACGGCAAAGGGCATTCGCTTCACGGCCACAGGGGGACGAGGATACTGCCGGACATCCGTTGCGCGCTTTGCCGAGTAGCGGGAGGCCTGTGTCAGACCGAGCAGCGGACGATGCACCCCGCAGGGCCCAGTCGTCGTGGCCGCCCAGCACGCGCAACCTGCCGGACCAGCAGCTGCGGTCCCCCCTTGCTGCAAGCGGGATGGAGAGGTATCAGATCGCCGCGGCGGCGCCATCGCGCAAGCGACCGGCCCGCGATGCGATTGAAGCGCTGGATGAAAGGCACCACTCGAGGATGCGCATCGAGCCGAGCGAACCACAGCGCCGCAGCCGGAATCTGGGGAGAGTCCTGACGTATCCTGAACACGAGTTCGGCCGGCAGCTCAGGAACCAACGGTATGCGCAGCAGCGAGTGCTTTCCGGCAACGCGAAGGATGCCGATTTCCCTGAACTTGCCATCCGGATGGCAAGGGAGAACGTGCTGGCACAGCGCAACGGCTACGGGCAGGCACTGGTCTTTCTGCGCCCAGACTATGCCGGCGACAACCTGCACTTCCTGAACTGGTATTTGCAGAAACTGCAGGTCAGGAACAAGGTCAGGAACATACCGCCTGCGCGGGCCAACGACGTTCGCGAGGCGGTTGAACTGGCGGCGCACTATCTTGTGGACACCGACTGGTGCCGGGGCTCGCCGGCTGCAAGCTACGTGCATTTCGCCAACAAGCTTAGCAAGCATGCCGACAGCGAGATCTGCCGGCTAGCGCTGCGAAGCATCGCGACCGAACTGCTGAGGCCGGGCGCGCTGCACAGGCTGAACGGACGGCAAGCCGCCATGCTGTGCAATGCGCTGTCCAAGGCGCCGGAGCGCCCGGCGTGCTGCGATGCGGTGTCCGGTCTTGTCAGGCATCTTCGATCGCATGGTCTGATCCCGGGGCTGAACGCACAGGATATGTCAAATCTGCTCAATGCCCTGAGCAAGTGGTCGGACGATGGCAGGGTCAGGGAGAACGCACTGGAGCTGGCCAGGCGCGTTGCGGCAGACGCGCCGCTGCGCGAGTCGATGAATGCGCTGGGGGTGGCCATCACGGTCAACGCTCTCTCGAAGTGGCCTGACGAAGCCGATGCGCGTCAGGCGGCGCTGCGGCTGGCCGAACGCGTGACATCGGACGCAAAGCTGCGCCAGCGGATGGACGGGCAGCATGTTGCCAACGCGCTCAATGCATTCTCAAAGTGGCCGGCGTCGCATCGGGTCAGCGAGGCGGTACGGTGCCTGGCCCGGCGCCTCACATCGGAACCCCAGCTGTGCCAGTCGATGGAGGCGTGGGCCGTGGCCACCGCGCTCAATGCGCTCTCGAAGTGGCCGGACCAGGCCAAGGCCCGCGACGCCGCGCTGCGGCTGGCCGAGCGCGTTAGCTCGGAACCCCAGCTGTGCCAGTCGATGGAGGCGAAACATGTGTCCAATGCCCTGAACGCGCTCTCGAAGTGGCCGGACAAGGAAGAGGCTCGTAAGGCGGCGCTGCGGCTGGCCGAGCGCGTTAGCTCGGAACCCCAGCTGTGCCAGTCGATGGAGGCGCAGGCAGTGGCCAACGCCCTGAACGCGTTTTCGAAGTGGCCGGACGCGGACGAGGCAAGCGCCGCGGCGCTGGCGCTTGCCGATCGTCTGACCTCGGAGGCTGAGGGCAATGCGCGGCTGCGCCAGTCGATGGATGCGCGGGAGGTGACCAACGCGCTCAATGCGCTTTCGAAGTGGCCGGACAAGGAAGAGGCTCGTAAGGCGGCGCTGCGGCTGGCCGAGCGCGTTAGCTCGGAACCCCAGCTGTGCCAGTCGATGGACGCGCAGGCAGTGGCCAACGCCCTGAACGCGTTTTCGAAGTGGCCGGACGCGGACGAGGCAAGCGCCGCGGCGCTGGCGCTTGCCGATCGTCTGACCTCGGAGGCTGAGGGCAATGCGCGGCTGCGCCAGTCGATGGATGCGCGGGAGGTGGCCACCGCGCTCAATGCGCTTTCGAAGTGGCCGGACAAGGAAGAGGCTCGTAAGGCGGCGCTGCGGCTGGCCGAGCGCGTTAGCTCGGAACCCCAGCTGTGCCAGTCGATGGAGGCGAAACATGTGGCCAACGCCCTGAACGCGCTCTCGAAGTGGCCGGGCGCGGACGAGGCCCGCGACGCGGCGCTGGTACTGGCCGATCGTCTGATCTCGGAGGCTGAGGGCGATGCGCGGCTGCGCCAGTCGATGGGCGCGCAGGCCGTGGCCAGCACCCTCCACGCACTGTCCCGATGGCCGCAAGAAAGCGGCCTGCATGAAGCGGCGTGGTGTCTGGCGGCACGCCTGGGCTCGGCTCCGCTCGAGTGGAGCACGTTCGAATTCGGCCAGACCGGCCAGATTGCCAACGCGCTGGCGCGGCTCGGCCGGGACGAAGACGGAACGCCGTTCTCGCACGCGATGTACTGATGGGGGTAGCGGTGCACCTGGAGCTGTACCCGGAACGCTTCGACAGCGCCGAGGGCCGCCACGTGGGTATGCTGCTCAAGGCTTTCGCCCAGCTGCGGATGCACGACGCGCTGCGGCCGCTCGCAACGCCGGCGCTGGAGCGTGTCATGACGCTGTGTCAAGAAGGACGGCTGCGCGAAGAACCGCTGGAGAGTGTGGGCACCCTGTGCATGGGGCTGCTGCCGCTGGCGCGCAGCCCGCAGTTGCCGCGCTACCGGGTGCGCGCCCTGCAGACGTTCGACGCGCTGAAGCCAGTCGTAGAGCATAAGATCGACGCGTATCTGCGCCAAGCCCCGGCGGGGCAGGCGCTCGTGCCGGGCTGCGCCTGAAGGAGGGTGACGAAGCATGCGGTACGCGCTGTCCGGCCCTGTCACTGTATCAGGTGCTCAAGGCATACAGCGTGGTGGCCCACCAGTGGAAGCCGCGCTACATCAGCGGCGAACGCGAGTCGGTGAAGACGCACCAGGAGACTCTGAAGCAGTGGGTGCGACAGACGCTGGACAGGACGCGCCCGCTCATCGAGACGGATCTGCAGGAAATGAGCTGGAACTTGATTGCGCAGATCGAGGCGGATGATGCGATCCTGGACGCGCTGGATCTGCGGCTGGCCAGCGCGGCGCATCTGGAGGCCCTCACGACGCGTTACCCTCCTCGCCGGTTCGATCTGGCAGCGCGCCACGAGAGCCTGCGCACAGTGGTGGGAAACGTCGTACCACCCGAACCGAGTGGGGGCGACACCACGCATGTCACGGTCGACTTGCGGGGACGGGAGCTGGAGCCCGCCGCGTCGTCCGACGGGGCGGAGCCTGCGTATTCGTTTTATTCACGCCTGACCGGTCAGCCGCTGGTCGAGGTGCGGCTGCCTGGGGAGTTAAGCGCCTTCATGCTCGCGCGCACGTTCCAGTACAAAGACGAGCCTTGGCGCTTCGACATGTTTGGCGGCAGCCGCCTGACACGGGGGCGGCGGAAGTCAGCCCGGGACATCGCCGCCGGCCGCAGCGCGTCTGCTTCGGTGCTGCCGGCAGTGCGGTATGCCGACAGTGCCCCAGGCAGCGCCTTCATGGAACTGGCGCAGAAGCTGGCGCCGCAGCGCGAGGACTGGTCGCGCATGCAACGCGCGCTCATGGAGATGGTGCCACCTGACCATGTGGTGGAGGGCACGTTGCGGCTGGGCTGGTTTGAGGACGTGGCCGGGCCGCAGCACCCCTTCAGGCTTCAAGGGCCACACCACGAGCGCATCGCGCTCTGTCCAAATGACGGCTGCGGGTTTCTGAGATGGGACGTGGCGATGCGCATTCCGGTGGTGCGCGAACATATCGAGGCATGGGAGGCAGTCAGGGAGGCACGGGGCGACGAGGCACAGCAAAAGCTGGTGGATGGGCAGCAGCCGGGATTTAACACGCTGCCACCGCAGGCCCTGATGCATTTCCCGCGGGATGAGGCGGCGCTTGACGAAGCGCGCGAGGTGATGCAGCGCAGGCTGAACGGGGTGGACCGGCACGCATCGCAGGCGGTGGACTGCCTGACGCTGTACCAACTGGCCGTCAGCGGCGGCTACCAGGGGCGGCGCATCCGCGCGGTCCCCTCGGCTGACGACAGGCTGTATCTGCCGACGATTCCGCTGCCGGCTTTGCGCAGTTGCAGGGCGATGTGCTGGTGGGCAAACCGCCGTACGATAAGGAGAACCTGTTGCCCATTGCGGCCGCGCAGGTCGTTACGCCCGATCAGGAGGACGTGACGGCCCAGTTTCTGGACCAGTGCTTCGCCATCCAGTACAGCTATACGGGATTCGATGAGGATTCGGGCACGGGCGCCGACATGTTGCACAGCAAGGGCATGCTGATCATCCCGCCGCCGGGCTACTGGTCGCCGGATCCGGACCACCAGGGGCTGCACCTGGCCTGTTCGCGGGAGGACCTGAAGACGCTGTCGCGCTGGAAGAGCCGGCGCGAGCGCGACACGCTGCCGCAGCAGATGTTCAGCACGGCAGCCTGCGGGTCAAGGACGTGCTGCTGCCTGGGCGGCTTGGGGCAATCCCGATTGCGGAGCTGCGCAAGCGGAGCATGGACACGGACGGGGACGATGCGTTCGTCTATGCGGGCTATCCGGCTCTCGTGGGCCACATCGGTCGCGTCATGCAGTCGCGCCAGGCGCGACGGGGCGAGGAGCGCTCGTTCAAGCCGCCCAAGACTGCGCATCCGGCCATCGATGAACGGGGCCGCTACCAGGCGGGACGGGCGCGCGAAATTATGGCCGAGCAGCGGGGGGGCGCGTTGCTGGGTAAAGCCGCCACGCTCGCCATGCGCTTTCTCGCGCAGCCCGATGAGCTGCGCGAGGCCATGGCGCGAAACATGATGTTCGGCACCTACGACGCGTGGCGCGTGATTTGCGCAACGGACTGCGCAGGCGGCTGCAGGGGACAAGGATGCACCAGCGCTGCAGCAGTTGCAGGTGCAGGCGCATGAGGCGATTGACCGAGCCCATGAGCCGCAAGCGTGCGAGGCGGCGAAACTGCTGTATGAGCTGTGTATGCAGCTGGGCAGGGACAGCGTCCAGGCACCGCAGCTTCCGTCCGCGCTGGCGCAGGGGTTCCCCGCACTTGCGAGCGCCTATGAGCAGGCAGACGACACGGCCGGGCGTGTGCACGCGGTGCTGGACAACTACCCGGTGTGCCGTCTGTCGCGTACGGCGTTCCCGAGGGGCAGCCGGGCTGGTGCCGGGCGAGCCGGAGCTGTCCATGCGCAACCTGTTTACGATAGCCATAAAGGTGGGCACCGACGCGCTGAAGTCGGACACGGGCACCGATCTCTTTACAAGCGTGATCGAGAGTTGCGAAATGGCTGAACGCCGGTATCCCGACCGTCTGCGTCGGGTACCGTACAGCAAGCCGACGTTGGCGGAAATACGGCACGGGCGCTTCGATCCACAGTGGGCAGACGCTGCGCTGCGGCAGATGCCAACGATGGCAGCGGGTGTCATGCAGGACGCCGTCCGGGCGCTGCAGCAGGCGGAGCTGCTCAGCGTACCGGCTACGCCGGCCGAACGGGCGCAGGAGGTTTCCCGGGAGGCGCTTGAGCAAGAGGCGCTGGCGCTCAATGAACGGGCCCGTTTGGCCGAGCCGGGGATCACGATGAGGCTGCAGGACATCGTGAACGGGTGCAGTGAGCCCGGACACGCGCGGGCGGGTCTGGCGGGCGAACAGAAGAACAGGCTGAAGTCGCCGCGCTCGCTGCAGGACAAGCTGGCCCGGCTGATTGGTGGAGTGCCGCCCCGGACCCTGGCCCAGGCCAGCGCGCTGGTCAACGATGCGCTGCGCTACAGTGTGGTGCTGCCCGCGGATACGTTTATGGGGGACTATCGCCAGATCATGGCGCAGCTCGCGAAGGCGCATACACTGATCCGGCGCACGAATCATTTCCTGCGGGGCCGCAGCCCTTTCCAGGCGGTGAGCGTCACGCTGAAGGAGCCAAACGGCATCGCATGGGAAATCCAGTTTCATACAGAGCAAACGTTCAGATGCAAGGAGAAGTACCACGACCTGTACAAGCAGGCGCAACGACGTGGATTCGATGGCGCCTCCGGCGACGAGATCTGGAAGTTGCTCGGCCAGCGCGAGGCCTTCCGTGCATTACCCGTTCCTGCGGGGGTGGAAGATATCGTGGACTGGGAGCCGGAAACGGTATTGAAGGTGCAGCCGCGGCCCCAGGCGTCAGCCGCGCCGCGCGTGCCTGCCCCCCTTGCGCAACTGGCCCAGCAGATCAGAAGCCAGGCTGAACGTCTCGAGGGTGCGGTCTGGCCTGTGCTGCAGCAGGGCTGGAGCACCACGGCGCGAAGTTGCGCGCGGACATGGACGGTGGCGGCTGGCGCAGGTTTATCTTTAAGAAGAAGAAAAGCATTGAAGAGAAGCTTGCCCGGATACAGCGCGAGCAGGGCCTGCAAACACCGCAGGAGGCCGCCAGGCGGGTACGCGATGGTCTGCGCTATGAGGTGATCCTCGGTGCAGAGAGATTTGCCATGGACGCCGGAGGATCCTGACCAGTCTGCAAAGGGCCGGCATGACGGTCATGCGCGTGAACAACAGCTTTACCCGGGAGGGCACCGGCTATGCTGGCCTGAATGTGAACGTGCGCACCCGCGTTGAGGGCGAAGACGCGACTGGGAATCCAGTTCCACACCCGTGATAGCCTGAAGGCCAAGGAGAAGGTCACCGGACCTACGAAAGGCTGCGCCAACTGTCGCCTGATGCGGTGCCGCGCGGACGCTGGAGCAGGACCTGCGCGACGCGGCAGCCCGCGTGGCGCCCCCGCAGGGCATCGAGATGATCCTGTCCTTCGATCTCTATGCGGAACCATCCATTGCCGACGAGAGGCCTGGCGCCCGATGAACCAGCCGTATGCCGGCGCAGCCGCGGATCAAGCACGCAGCTCCGACCTGGACACCGGGCAACCCTACGGGCCGCACGGTGCCACCGCGGAGCGCGCCTGCCGTGACACCCCGGCCCCCGATCCTGGCCATGCTGTTCGCAGCAACTGGGGCCCCCGCCCCCCCGCGCGCACCGGACGTGCTGAGCGGCCTGCACGACCCCCCCTGGCGGGTGCCTCGCCGGCTCAGGTGCCCGTTCCCCCATCCTTGGGCGAATTCAATTCGGGGCCCCTGCTCATCAGTCTTGAACAGTTTCTGGCGCAATCAAACGCTGAGATGGGGATCCCAGCGGGCTGCAGAATAATTGCCTGCTAGACACAGCTCTTCAGCTCAGCCGCACCTAAGGCGAGAGCCTGCGATGGCAACGGAGCAGACGAGCGAACTCCAGGCACAGGCGCAGTGGTTGCGGGGCGAGCTATTTTCGTAGGGGCTGGCGATAGGGATGGCGACATCGACATGTACGA
>CP074385.1 GCA_022041995.1 Cupriavidus necator | reverse complement strand
TGTCGCTGGGCGCGCTGGGCTGCCCGCGGGATGTAATCTGCGGGAAGCGCAGGCGTTGGCGTGCCGATGAAGTTTTTTTTTGGCACCGACTGAACGCGGTGGTAATTCGTTCCGAGACCAGGAATCCATAGGCGGCTATGCTCAGTGCGGGCGTGGTTCAAAACACGCGATTTTTGCGTTACAGGGACGAGCTTAAGCAGCCTGCGTGAAACGCAGGAATGTTAAGGATTCCGATGCATAATAGAGGCCGGTGACAACCCGGCCGATGTCAGATGCGCTGAGGCTGGAGGCGGCCGAGTCCGAGCAGCGTAAGCCAGTGATCGTGAGGCTTGCCGCACATCAATTCCCTCGGGCTCTTTCCAGTGCGCTCAGGGCATCGGCTACGGGCAAAGCGGCGATGATTGAAGACGAACTGCAGCAGACCAAGCCAGACCCGCCCGCCCTTCAGATGACGCCGGTTAGTCAGGCATACGCGCAGTCGCGAGTTGAGATTTTCGACCAGCGAGCTGCTGCGTGGTGTGCTGCGCAGCGCCGCGGATACGGCGGCGTAGACGTCGTGAAACGGGCGACCGATGCGGCTAAGGAACGTGCTCGAAATAACTTCCCGCTATGCGGCGTTCCGTGAGCGGATGCTGTAGTTCCACGCAGGCAAGGTTGAGTCGTACTCGATGTTCAGTGAAGCACGGACGCAACGAGTGACTGTCCGTCCGGCTTCATAGACTCCGTCAAGAATGTCAGCAGTAACTTTCAGTCCGGTTTTTGTGCAGGCTTTTTCGATCAGTTCACGAACCAGACTAACGCTGCTGAAGACTACGCCAGCACAGGCTCGCGTAATGTGTGGAAACACGCGGTGCTCGATCGGATTATGTTTCGAGCAGTATGGGGCGTAGTGGGCCACCCGGATTTCCAGTCCGAGCCGGTCTGCCAGATCTTGCAGATCCGCTTTGAAAAGCCACGAATCACTTGGGTTGCTACCTCCGCCATCGCACAGTAGCAGTAACCGTGTGGCTTGGGGATAATCGGCGCGACCCTGTTTTTCCCACCAGTGCGCTACGCTGTCGCAGGCAAACTGCGTCGTGTCACGGCTCACCCCGATGTTCACATGTGCCTTGTTCAGCCCGATGTCGTACAGCCCATGCGGGATGACCTTGCCTTCGCTGTAGCTCGGAAAATCATGGTCGAGGACTTCAAGCTGCTCGCGCGTGTAGAGCTTGCCGTCGCGATAGAAATTGCCCAGCATCTCCTTCTTCTTCGTATCGATGCTGAGGACAGGCTGGTCGTCTTCGAGATATTCCGCCTTGAGTTGCGTAATACGCTGAAATTGTACGTCGCGTTGTGCGTGGGACTTGAACGACTTCTTTTTCTGTGATTGCCGCCGGGAAAAACCGTTGCGCTTTAGCAGCTGCCGGACCGTTCGCACGCTCACCCGTTCGCCTACTTGCTGCGTCATCGCCTGTGCGATTTCGCGTGGCTTCAGATCATACCTTTATACATAAGTCAGCCGAGCCCCTCACGTAGCGCGCGCAGGGTTTCAGCAGCGGAGAGCACGCGATCGAGTCCGCGCCAGATTGTCTTGGCGCCGGGTTCGCCGTCGCCCTTTCGAGCAAGGAAGCCGCCGATTTGCGCAATCAGCCGCACGACCTCGTTCACGGTCGGTGGTGTCGCCGGCAACTTCTTTTTGGCCAGCAGATACGCACCACGAATTTCGTCCGGATCGAAGAACAAGAGGCGTCCAGCTCGGGGCAGGTCCGGCCTTTGCGCATCAGATAAGTCACGCGCCAGGCAACCACCAGGAACAAGGCCAGGGCGCGCTCAATCCGGTCAACGGCGGCCAATTGCAAGGACTCCACTTCGCAACCGTTCTTGAGCACATGGAAATAGATTTCGATTTCCCAGCGCGCCCGGTACCAATTGATCAGTTCGACAGCTTGTTCTTGCGTCGCGACCACGCGGTTGGTCAGCAAGCGCCACTCAATCGGCTTGACGCCTGCCGGCGCGCCACTTCACGCGCGATCACGCAGTGAACCTTGATCTTGCCCCGTCTGCCATCCGCGATCTCGACCTCGCGGGCCCACAGTTGCTGGCGCACGGTGCGGCTCTTCTGGCCCTCGCGCGCGCCGCTCACGAAGGTGATCTCACCCAAGGGCTCCGTGCTCGTGGTGCTGGCCCACAACCTGACGCCCTCGCTGTCAGGCAGGCAGCGGTCATGTTTGGCGCGCACCAGCCAGTCCGCCGGCGTGCCCAATTCGTCGGCTCGGCGCATCATCTCCACCATGTCCGCCTCGCGGTCGGCCACGTACACCAGCCGCGTGCCCGGCATGTCGAGCGCCATTTCAGCCACGCGCTCGTACCCTTCAACCCAGCGGGTGCTTTCTTTCTGGCCGGGGCGCACACCGTCGGCACCGCGCTCTTCACGTGCCCACATCCACGCGTCGAGCACGCCCAGCGGTTCCCGTTCAGTCGTCACCGCATAAGTCGGGTGCAGATACAGGCCGCGCCGCGCTTCATAGTTCAATGGTCCCAGTCCGTCGATGTCCTGAGCATTGAAATCCAGTTCGGTTGTGTCCTGAATGCACAGCACGACCGACTGGCTGCGCATGCGTTCCTGCGTGCTCGCCCAATGCGGTTCCAGTATGGCGTCCCAGGCCACATCCGTATTGCGCAAAAAACGGTAGGCCGCGCACGTCTCGCTCCAGCTATCGCACGCCTCTGGGATACTGGCCTTCGGTTTGGCCGCAAGTCGTTCTATCAATTTCTTCGCCCTTCTGTTGAGGCGGGCATCGCCAAGATTCAGCCCCGCAAACTCCTGCTCGATCCACTGCTTTGCTGCCTTTGCCACGCGCGTACCCAAAGCCAGAAAGTAAACGCGATCTCAACAAAGTTTACAAGCGAATCTCGCGAGTCATTGAAGGCATACGCTTCGTTGGGGGCCGCCGTGTGCGCTGAGATGTGTATAACGCTATGGCTTCAGATCCGTCCAGATGATGCCGTGTTGTGGATTACCCGCCGTATGCTCTCGCACCACATCTAGAAATACCGCGTTCCACTCCGGATGGTCCGTTAACCTGGATTTACGCCCCTTTTTTCGGATCCGCTCTCCAACCGGATCCAGCTCTTCTTCCAGGTCCTTTAGCCCTTGTCTAATTGTTTTCGGGTCCATTTCAAACAGTTTCGCAATATATTCGAAACCGCCATGGCCCAGCTTGTCCGCCTCCACAGCCGCATACCGCCGTCGGTCCTCCTCCGACAAGCGCGCGTACAGCCGCTTCATCCGCGTTTCAACCTCAGCCCGGTAACCAGCCTGCATCGTTTGTCCTCCAGAGGCATCACATCTTACCCGCGTCGCTTTGCGCACGCCAGGTCCACTTCGGGAAGTTATTTCTCACTCGTTCCTAAGCAGGCGATTCCATCCTTTCCAGAACGCGCTCGACGTTTCGGACTTGCGATGGAGGATGCAGACCTCGCGCACGAGATCGCGCGCCACGTTGTGCGTTTGCGCAATGGCGTCGAGTTTTTCGTCGAGCAGGCCCGCGAAAGCGAGCAGCCCGTCGCGCTGGTTCTGCAGTGCACGCCGGTATGCGCCCGTGCGTGAGAGGTCCTGGGCCTCACGTTGCCGCAGTTCGGCAACCACGAAATCGAACAGCAGTTGACGCGTCGCGAGGTCCGGCCCTGCCAGTGACAGGATGTCACGTTCGAGCCACTGAACCAGGGTGCGCAGATCGGCGGCCAGCTCGTGCGCATGGGCTTCATTGCGACGAAGCGTTTCCAGCGTGGCAGCGAGGAGGCTATCGTCGCAACGTCGACGGGGATTGGCCAGACGCGCTTCGAGCTGCTCGCGTTCGGTGCGCGCACCGCCGGCGACACGATGCCAGAGCGTCGCCAGTGATTTGCCCTGCTCAATGATGTGGAAGACGTCGCCGTGACACGGCGTATCGGGCCAGGCAATTTTTTGCCCGGCACGCAGCCCGGTTCCCGCATCGGCGATCGTGTGCTCAGGATCGAGTCCCCGTGATTGCAGGTCCAGCAGATGGATGGCCCAGGTGTCGCCGTCGCGATGAGCTTCGGTGGCGAGCAGATAGCAATAGGTCGAGGCAACATCGATACCGGCGAGCACGGGTTGGGAACCCTGAAAGAGTTCGTCGTGCAGGCCGACCCGGATGGCTGAGAGGTCCACGCCGGCGTTAATGGCCATGGCCTGCTGCGCAGCCTGCTGGAGAACGGTGTGAATCGTGCCCAGGCTGGTCGAGCAGGTCGTGCATGAGCTCAAGGGTAGCGCGAAACGAAACGTGACCCACCATCGTGAGCGCCACGATGACCTGATCGAGCCATTGGCGGGTGACCGGCAGCATGAAAAGCACCTGATCTGCGTCGGCTGCCCGCGTGGTATCAAAGGCTTCATCGAGCGCTGCACTGGCCGTGCCGATCTGTCGGTAGACCGTCGGGCGGCTCACGCCGTTACGCTCAGCCAGCACACTGATTGGTTCGGTGCGCGCGAGGGCCTGAAGTGCGATCGCTTTGCGTTTGTCGGCGCTCAGTCTGCCCACGCCAGATCGGGTGTTTTGAGTCATGGATGCCGCAGATGAAAAAGGGGCACCATTATCGCCTGGCGCTCCAGGTGCCTCCTCATGTGTAACGCGCCTTTGAACCTCGCCCTATCTTCATGATGAACTCCTATGCCGTGGATATCACGACCTCTCCACTCTGGCACAAACCTCTCGCTGCGTAGCGGGAGTCGTCCATCACATCACAACCAGCTCGGGATGCGGCGCGGCTTTTACACATTGAACCGTAGGATCGACGTGCCGTTTCAGCACCGTTGTGCATCCGAACCGTCGCATTCCCGCATGAAACGGCATTGATCCGTTTCGCGTCAGTGCACATTTTTTCGCGGTGATCGAGCGACGTTGACGCTGTAGGTCCGTACAGTCGAGGAAATTCACTACCGGTATTCCATTGTCATGGGCGGCTGCATTTCTAAGCGTGGTGGAGCGCGAGCTTCAAGCGACTATGGTTCCGATGGGTATGAGTCGGACGTTGAGGCGAAAAGAGCTAAGCCTGGATCTTCGCGATCACCATATTCAAATGAGACCTTGAATGGACTGGTGCCATTTGCCAAACGGGTCTATCAGGAGAGCGTTCTTTGGCATGGAACCAAGCGCGAACACGTGTCATCTCTTCGCAGAAATGGCTTCGTGAACGAGCGTAAAGGGAGTGGAGCCACAGATGGCGGAAGCGCAAATTTCCTGATGAATTTCAGTAGCTCTGGTGTGACTGCTTCGGGCGAACACCACTACTTGTCATCTGATCGAGAGATGGCGAAGGAGTTTGCCATGTTTGCCGACGCTGACCAGCCGGCGGTGGTGCGAACGATCGGCGTTGGGAACAACTTTCATTTGGAGGAAGACCCCTATACTGGCGACCCTGCCAGACCCCGGGCACGGCAGAGCAAGCGCACGCCTTGCTGAGTTGTTGCAACATAACACGACAAGAGAAGTGCCTGTACAGCGCCGTCGAGGCACTGGTAAAGCGGTCGAATTTTTCACCGAATGATGCTGAAAGTAACATCGAATACGCTCGGCTGTCTCTGAACACTGTGCAGACCCACGACAAAGCCTTGAAGTTGCAGTTCGGTGCGAGCCGGTGCACGCGAGGTGACGGCTTGCTGTGATTCACTCTCAGGTTATCGAGAATCAGGACACCTTCTTGCCTGCGTGCCAAAACGACGTCCACCGATGGCATCTTGCAGCGTCGTCGCGACGCCCTCAGTATGACGCTGGCAAGATGCCAAAGTCCGGCTTGTCCCCCCGTAATGGCTGTTGAGCAGGAGCTTACTCGTCCTAATTCCACTATCCCGACATAGGCCTCTTGTTTCAACGGTCTACCCGCCCGATCCGATGACAACGGCGGAAGCTATTACAACGGCCTGCGAGGTAACTACTGGAGAAGGGGCATAGCTATGAGAATTGGCAGCCCGGCGAGTCCGGACGCTGGTGGCGATCAGAAGATTGACGAGGCTGCACCCGGACAGTCCCCGACTTCGCGGCCCGAACCTGCGTCCCGGAGGACAGACACGGTCCTTGACACGTTGCCGCGGCGGGAAGACCTGGCAGCGCGTCGCCAGCAGCGCAGGATGCCGCCTTATTCCGGACCTCAACGGCAAAGGGCATTCGCTTCACGGCCACAGGGGACGAGGATACTGCCGGACATCCGTTGCGCGCTTTGCCGAGTAGCGGGAGGCCTGTGTCAGACCGAGCAGCGGACGATGCACCCCGCAGGGCCCAGTCGTCGTGGCCGCCCAGCACGCGCAACCTGCCGGACCAGCAGCTGCGGTCAACCCTTGCTGCAAGCGGGATGGAGAGGTATCAGATCGCCGCGGCGGCGCCATCGCGCAAGGGACCGGCCCGCGATGCGATTGAAGCGCTGGATGAAAGGCACCACTCGAGGATGCGCATCGAGCCGAGCGAACCACAGCGCCGCAGCCGGAATCTGGGGAGAGTCCTGACGTATCCTGAACGTGAGTTCGGCCGGCAGCTCAGGAACCAACGGGATGCGCAGCAGCAAGTGCTTTCCGGCAACGCGAAGGATGCCGATTTCCCTGAACTTGCCATCCGGATGGCAAGGGAGAACGTGCTGGCACAGCGCAACGGCTACGGGCAGGCACTGGTCTTCCTGCGCCCAGACTATGCCGGCGACAACCTGCACTTCCTGGACTTGTATTTGCAGAAACTGCAGGTCAGGAACAAGGTCAGGAACATACCGCCTGCGCGGGCCAACGACGTTCGCGAGGCGGTTGAACTGGCGGCGCACTATCTTGTGGACACCGACTGGTGCCGGGGCGCGCCGGCTGCAAGCTACGTGCATTTCGCCAACAAGCTTAGCAAGCATGCCGACAGCGAGATCTGCCGGCTAGCGCTGCGAAGCATCGCGACCGAACTGCTGAGGCCGGGCGCGCTGCACAGGCTGAACGGACGGCAAGCCGCCATGCTGTGCAATGCGCTGTCCAAGGCGCCGGAGCGCCCGGCGTGCTGCGATGCGGTGTCCGGTCTTGTCAGGCATCTTCGATCGCATGGTCTGATCCCGGGGCTGAACGCACAGGATATGTCAAATCTGCTCAATGCCCTGAGCAAGTGGCCCTACGATGGCAGGGTCAGGGAGAACGCACTGGAGCTGGCCAGGCGCGTTGCGGCAGACGCGCCGCTGCGCGAGTCGATGAATGCGCAGGCGGTGGCCATCACGGTCAACGCTCTCTCGAAGTGGCCTGACGAAGCCGATGCGCGTCAGGCGGTGCTGCCGCTGGCCGGACGCGTGGCATCGGATGCGGGGCTGCGCCAGCGGATGGACGGGCAGCATGTTGCCAACGCGCTCAATGCATTCTCAAAGTGGCCGGCGTCGCATCGGGCCAGCGAGGCGGTACGGTGCCTGGCCCGGCGCCTCACATCGGAACCCCAGCTGTGCCAGTCGATGGATGCGTGGGCCGTGGCCACCGCGCTCAATGCGCTCTCGAAGTGGCCGGACCAGGCCAAGGCCCGCGACGCCGCGCTGCGGCTGGCCGAGCGCGTTAGCTCGGAACCCCAGCTGTGCCAGTCGATGGAGGCGAAACATGTGTCCAATGCCCTGAACGCGCTCTCGAAGTGGCCGGACAAGGAAGAGGCTCGTAAGGCGGCGCTGCGGCTGGCCGAGCGCGTTAGCTCGGAACCCCAGCTGTGCCAGTCGATGGAGGCGCAGGCCGTGGCCAACGCGCTCAATGCGCTCTCGAAGTGGCCGGACCAGGCCAAGGCCCGCGACGCCGCGCTGCGGCTGGCCGAGCGCGTTAGCTCGGAACCCCAGCTGTGCCAGTCGATGGAGGCGCAGGCCGTGGCCAACGCCCTGAACGCGTTTTCGAAGTGGCCGGACGCGGACGAGGCCCGCGACGCGGCGCTGGCGCTTGCCGATCGTCTGACCTCGGAGGCTGAGGGCAATGCGCGGCTGCGCCAGTCGATGGATGCGCGGGCCGTGGCCACCGCGCTCAATGCGCTTTCGAAGTGGCCGGACAAGGCCAAGGCCCGCGACGCCGCGCTACGGCTGGCCGAGCGCGTTAGCTCGGAACCCCAGCTGTGCCAGTCGATGGAGGCGCGGGCCGTGGCCAACGCGCTCAATGCGCTCTCGAAGTGGCCGGGCGAAGACGAGGCCCGCGACGCCGCGCTGCGGCTGGCCGAGCGCGTTAGCTCGGAACCCCAGCTGTGCCAGTCGATGGAGGCGCGGGCCGTGGCCAACGCGCTCAATGCGCTCTCGAAGTGGCCGGACCAGGCCAAGGCCCGCGACGCCGCGCTGCGGCTGGCCGAGCGCGTTAGCTCGGAACCCCAGCTGTGCCAGTCGATGGACGCGCAGGCCGTAACCAACGCGCTCAATGCGCTCTCGAAGTGGCCGGACGAGGCCGAGGCCCGCGCCGCGGCGCTGGTGCTGGCCGATCGCCTGACCTCGGAGGCTGAGGGCGATGCGCGGCTGCGCCAGTCGATGGGCGCGCAGGCCGTGGCCAGCACCCTCCACGCACTGTCCCGATGGCCGCAAGAAAGCGGCCTGCATGAAGCGGCGTGGTGTCTGGCGGCACGCCTGGGCTCGGCTCCGCTCGAGTGGAGCACGTTCGAATTCGGCCAGACCGGCCAGACCGGCCAGATTGCCAACGCGCTGGCGCGGCTCGGCCGGGACGAAGACGGGAACGCCGTTCTCGCACGCGATGTACTGATGGGGTAGCGGTGCACCTGGAGCTGTACCCGGAACGCTTCGACAGCGCCGAGGGCCGCCACGTGGGTATGCTGCTCAAGGCTTTCGCCCAGCTGCGGATGCACGACGCGCTGCGGCTGCTCGCAACGCCGGCGCTGGAGCGTGTCATGACGCTGTGTCAAGAAGGACGGCTGCGCGAAGAACCGCTGGAGAGTGTGGGCACCCTGTGCATGGGGCTGCTGCCGCTGGCGCGCAGCCCGCAGTTGCAGCGCCACCGGGTGCGCGCCCTGCAGACGTTCGACGCGCTGAAGCCAGTCGTAGAACACAAGATCGACGCGTATCTGCGCCAAGCCCCGGGCGGGGCAGGCGCTCGTGCCGGGCTGCGCCTGAAGGAGGGTGACGAAGCATGCGGCACGCGCTGTCCGGCCCTGTCACTGTATCAGGTGCTCAAGGCATACAGCGTGGTGGCCCACCAGTGGAAGCCGCGCTACATCAGCGGCGAACGCGAGTCGGTGAAGACGCACCAGGAGACTCTGAAGCAGTGGGTGCGACAGACGCTGGACAGGACGCGCCCGCTCATCGAGACGGATCTGCAGGAAAAGAGCTGGAACTTGATTGCGCAGATCGAGGCGGATGATGCGATCCTGGACGCGCTGGATCTGCGGCTGGCCAGCGCGGCGCATCTGGAGGCCCTCACGACGCGTTACCCTCCTCGCCGGTTCGATCTGGCAGCGCGCCACGAGAGCCTGCGCACAGCGGTGGGAAACGTCGTACCACCCGAACCGAGTGGGGGCGACACCACGCATGTCACGGTCGACTTGCGGGGACGGGAGCTGGAGCCCGCCGCGTCGTCCGACGGGGCGGAGCCTGCGTATTCGTTTTATTCACGTCTGACCGGTCAGCCGCTGGTCGAGGTGCGGCTGCCTGGGGAGTTAAGCGCCTTCATGCTCGCGCGCACGTTCCAGTACAAAGACGAGCCTTGGCGCTTCGACATGTTTGGCGGCAGCCGCCTGACACGGGGGCGGCGGAAGTCAGCCCGGGACATCGCCGCCGGCCGCAGCGCGTCTGCTTCGGTGCTGCCGGCAGTGCGGTATGCCGACAGTGCCCCAGGCAGCGCCTTCATGGAACTGGCGCAGAAGCTGGCGCCGCAGCGCGAGGACTGGTCGCGCATGCAACGCGCGCTCATGGAGATGGTGCCACCTGACCATGTGGTGGAGGGCACGTTGCGGCTGGGCTGGTTTGAGGACGTGCCCGGGCCGCAGCACCCCTTCAGGCTTCAAGGGCCACACCACGAGCGCATCGCGCTCTGTCCAAATGACGGCTGCGGGTTTCTGAGATGGGACGTGGCGATGCGCATTCCGGTGGTGCGCGAACATATCGAGGCATGGGAGGCAGTCAGGGAGGCACGGGGCGACGAGGCACAGCAAAAGCTGGTGGATGGGCAGCAGCCGGGATTTAACACGCTGCCACCGCAGGCCCTGATGCATTTCCCGCGGGATGAGGCGGCGCTTGACGAAGCGCGCGAGGTGATGCAGCGCAGGCTGAACGGGGTGGACCGGCACGCATCGCAGGCGGTGGACTGCCTGACGCTGTACCAACTGGCCGTCAGCGGCGGCTACCAGGGGCGGCGCATCCGCGCGGTCCCCTCGGCTGACGACAGGCTGTATCTGCCGACGATTCCGCTGCCGGGCTTTGCGCAGTTGCAGGGCGATGTGCTGGTGGGCAAACCGCCGTACGATAAGGAGAACCTGTTGCCCATTGCGGCCGCGCAGGTCGTTACGCCCGATCAGGAGGACGTGACGGCCCAGTTTCTGGACCAGTGCTTCGCCATCCAGTACAGCTATACGGGATTCGATGAGGATTCGGGCACGGGCGCCGACATGCTGCACAGCAAGGGCATGCTGATCATCCCGCCGCCGGGCTACTGGTCACCGGATCCGGACCACCAGGGGCTGCACCTGGCCTGTTCGCGGGAGGACCTGAAGACGCTGTCGCGCTGGAAGAGCCGGCGCGAGCGCGACACGCTGCCGCAGCAGATGTTCAGCACGGGCAGCCTGCGGGTCAAGGACGTGCTGCTGCCTGGGCGGCTTGGGGCAATCCCGATTGCGGAGCTGCGCAAGCGGAGCATGGACACGGACGGGGACGATGCGTTCGTCTATGCGGGCTATCCGGCTCTCGTGGGCCACATCGGTCGCGTCATGCAGTCGCGCCAGGCGCGACGGGGCGAGGAGCGCTCGTTCAAGCCGCCCAAGACTGCGCATCCGGCCATCGATGAACGGGGCCGCTACCAGGCGGGACGGGCGCGCGAAATTATGGCCGAGCAGCGGGGGGCGCGTTGCTGGGTAAAGCCGCCACGCTCGCCATGCGCTTTCTCGCGCAGCCCGATGAGCTGCGCGAGGCCATGGCGCGAAACATGATGTTCGGCACCTACGACGGCGTGGCGCGTGATTTGCGCAACGGACTGCGCAGGCGGCTGCAGGGGGACAAGGATGCACCAGCGCTGCAGCAGTTGCAGGTGCAGGCGCATGAGGCGATTGACCGAGCCCATGAGCCGCAAGCGTGCGAGGCGGCGAAACTGCTGTATGAGCTGTGTATGCAGCTGGGCAGGGACAGCGTCCAGGCACCGCAGCTTCCGTCCGCGCTGGCGCAGGGGTTCCCCGCACTTGCGAGCGCCTATGAGCAGGCAGACGACACGGCCGGGCGTGTGCACGCGGTGCTGGACAACTACCCGGTGTGCCGTCTGTCGCGTACGGCGTTCCCCGAGGGGCAGCCGGGGCTGGTGCCGGGCGAGCCGGAGCTGTCCATGCGCAACCTGTTTACGATAGCCATAAAGGTGGGCACCGACGCGCTGAAGTCGGACACGGGCACCGATCTCTTTACAAGCGTGATCGAGAGTTGCGAAATGGCTGAACGCCGGTATCCCGACCGTCTGCGTCGGGTACCGTACAGCAAGCCGACGTTGGCGGAAATACGGCACGGGCGCTTCGATCCACAGTGGGCAGACGCTGCGCTGCGGCAGATGCCAACGATGGCAGCGGGTGTCATGCAGGACGCCGTCCGGGCGCTGCAGCAGGCGGAGCTGCTCAGCGTACCGGCTACGCCGGCCGAACGGGCGCAGGAGGTTTCCCGGGAGGCGCTTGAGCAAGAGGCGCTGGCGCTCAATGAACGGGCCCGTTTGGCCGAGCCGGGGATCACGATGAGGCTGCAGGACATCGTGAACGGGTGCAGTGAGCCCGGACACGCGCGGGCGGGTCTGGCGGGCGAACAGAAGAACAGGCTGAAGTCGCCGCGCTCGCTGCAGGACAAGCTGGCCCGGCTGATTGGTGGAGTGCCGCCCCGGACCCTGGCCCAGGCCAGCGCGCTGGTCAACGATGCGCTGCGCTACAGTGTGGTGCTGCCCGCGGATACGTTTATGGGGGACTATCGCCAGATCATGGCGCAGCTCGCGAAGGCGCATACTCTGATCCGGCGCACGAATCACTTCCTGCGGGGCCGCAGCCCTTTCCAGGCGGTGAGCGTCACGCTGAAGGAGCCAAACGGCATCGCATGGGAAATCCAGTTTCATACAGAGCAAACGTTCAGATGCAAGGAGAAGTACCACGACCTGTACAAGCAGGCGCAACGACGTGGATTCGATGGCGCCTCCGGCGACGAGATCTGGAAGTTGCTCGGGCCAGCGCGCGAGGCCTTCCGTGCATTACCCGTTCCTGCGGGGGTGGAAGATATCGTGGACTGGGAGCCGGAAACGGTATTGAAGGTGCAGCCGCGGCCCCAGGCGTCAGCCACGCCGCGCGTGCCTGCCCCCCTTGCGCAACTGGCCCAGCAGATCAGAAGCCAGGCTGAACGTCTCGAGGGTGCGGTCTGGCCTGTGCTGCAGCAGGCGCTGGAGCACCACGGCGCGAAGTTGCGCGCGGACATGGACGGTGGCGGCTGGCGCAGGTTTATCTTTAAGAAGAAGAAAAGCATTGAAGAGAAGCTTGCCCGGATACAGCGCGAGCAGGGCCTGCAAACACCGCAGGAGGCCGCCAGGCGGGTACGCGATGGTCTGCGCTATGAGGTGATCCTCGGTGCAGAGAGATTTGCCATGGACGCCCGGAGGATCCTGACCAGTCTGCAAAGGGCCGGCATGACGGTCATGCGCGTGAACAACAGCTTTACCCGGGAGGGCACCGGCTATGCTGGCCTGAATGTGAACGTGCGCACCCGCGTTGAGGGCGAAGACGCCGACTGGGAAATCCAGTTCCACACCCGTGATAGCCTGAAGGCCAAGGAGAAGGGTCACCGGACCTACGAAAGGCTGCGCCAACTGTCGCCTGATGCGGTGCCGCGCGGGACGCTGGAGCAGGACCTGCGCGACGCGGCAGCCCGCGTGGCGCCCCCGCAGGGCATCGAGATGATCCTGTCCTTCGATCTCTATGCGGAACCATCCATTGCCGACGAGAGGCCTGGCGGCCCGATGAACCAGCCGTATCGCGGCGCAGCCGCGGATCAAGCACGCAGCTCCGACCTGGACACCGGGCAACCCTACGGGCCGCACGGTGCCACGCGGAGCGCGCCTGCCGTGACACACCCGGCCCCGATCCTGGCCATGCTGTTCGCAGCAACTGGGCCCCCTCCCCCCGCGCGCACCGGACGTGCTGAGCGGCCTGCACGACCCCCCCTGGCGGGTGCCTCGCCGGCTCAGGTGCCCGTTCCCCCATCCTTGGGCGAATTCAATTCGGGGCCCCTGCTCATCAGTCTTGAACAGTTTCTGGCGCAATCAAACGCTGAGATGGGGATCGCCAGCGGGCTGCAGAATAATTGCCTGCTAGACACAGCTCTTCAGCTCAGCCGCAACCTAAGGCGAGAGCCTGCGATGGCAACGGAGCAGACGAGCGAACTCCAGGCGCAGGCGCAGTGGTTGCGGGGCGAGCTATTTCGTGGGGGCCTGGCCGATAGGGATGGCGACATCGACATGTACGAGGCCGGGTGGGGGCTCGCGCGCAGCCTTGGCATACGCATCCAGGCCATTGCGGTCAATGCGAGCGGGCAGCTCACAGTGCATCCGGTTGTTGGTCAGCAAGGCCGGCTTGTGCATATCCTTCATACACCCGGCCACTTTCAGCCATTGTGGCCGCGCCGCTAGGTTGCGGCGGCTGAACAAGATTCTTCGATCGAAATGGGCGTTACTCATGGGTCGGTAAGTTAGTCGACAAGTTGGAACTTCATGGGCCCTGCATCGGTCGGATCGTGCATGAAGCGAGACGGACGGACATTTGATCATCAGACGCTGGAGGCGATTCGCCTCATGGCGATTGAGCGGGTTCGTGAAGGCGAGCGGCCGGCAGACGTGATTGCCTCCTACGGATTCAATCGCACCACGATCTATAAATGGATAAACGCTGCCCTTAAACCGGGCGTGGGTATCAATGCGCTGCGCTCGACGCCGGCCACTGGCCGGCCCCCAACGCTGACGCCAGCCCAGGAGCGGCAGGTTTTTCGCTGGGTCAATGGGCGCGATCCGCGCCAGTACGGGCTTGATTTCGGGTTGTGGACACGCGCAATCGTGGCGCAGTTGATTGAGAAGAAGTTTGGTGTGCGCCTGGGGACGACAGCGGTGGGAGCACTGCTGGCAAAACTTGGGCTGACGCCGCAGAAACCATTGCAACGGGCCTACCAACGCGACCCCGAAGCGATCGAGCGCTGGCAGCACGACACCTATCCAGCAATTGCCCGTCAGGCTAAGGCGCAGGGCGCGGAAGTGTTCTTCTGGGACGAGTCCGGCTTTCGCGCCGACACGGTGCATGGTAAGACCTGGGGTGTACGTGGCCAGACCCCTGTGGTGCAGCGCCCCGGTCAGCGCCAGTCGATCAGCGCGGCGTCGGCGGTCAATGCGAAGGGAGCCTTCTGGTTTTGCACCTACAAGGGAGCGCTCAACGCCGAGTTTTTCGTCGAATTGCTCAAGAAGATGATGCGGCATCGCAAGAAGCCGGTGCATCTGGTGCTCGACAGTCTGCCCGCGCACAAGAAGGCGCTGGTGCGCGAGTACGTTGACTCCACGCGCGGCAAGCTCACACTTCATTTCCTGCCGGGTTACGCCCCGGATCTGAATCCGGACGAATTGGTGTGGAGTCATGTCAAACGTACTGGCGCGGCAAGGCGGCCCCTGCAAAAGGGTGAAAAGCTGCAAGAGCGAATCGAGGCGCAGCTCGCGGATGTCCGGCAAAAGCCGTGTCTCGTTCGATCATTCTTCCAGGCTCCTTCTGTCGCCTATATTTCCGACTGCTGAGTAAGCGGCGGTTGGCACAGAATGACCTTCTGTAGGATGTCGCGAGCGCTCTTGGTCCAGATGAACGGCTTGGGGTTGGTGTTGTGGTGAGCGATGTACTCGTTGATGGCGTCGACCAGTTCCGGCACGCTGGTGAATACGCCGCGGCGAAGTCGCTCGGTTGTGATGTCACGAAAGAACCGCTTGACCATGTTCAGCCATGATGCGGAGGTGGGCGTGAAGTGCATGTTGAATCGCGGATGCTTGGCCAGCCAGTCCTGCACCGCAGGATGCTTGTGGGTGGCGTAGTTGTCTGCGATCAGATGCAGCGTTTTGTCCTTGGGCGTCTCGCGGTCGATCTTGCGCAGGAACTTCAGCCACTCGGTATGGCGGTGGCGCTGCTGGCACTGGGCGATGACCTGGCCATCGAGCACGTTGAGCGCGGCAAACAGCGTGGTCGTGCCGTTGCGCTTGTAGTCGTGCGTCATGGTGGCCGCACGCCCCTTCTTCAACGGCAAGCCGGGCTGCGTGCGATCCAGCGCCTGCACCTGGCTCTTCTCATCGCAGCACAGCACCAGCGCGTGCTCGGGTGGCGACATGTAGAGGCCGACGATGTCTTCGAGCTTCTCGACGAACTTCGGATCGCGCGACACCTTGAAGCCGCGCACGATGTGCGGCTTCAACCCGTGGGCGTGCCAATGGCGCATGACGGTGCTGGCGCTCACGCCCAATTCGGCGGCCATCTTGCGCGTGCTCCAGTGCGTGGCCGCAACGGGCTTGGTTTGAGTGGTCAGCTCCACCAGCCGCGCCGTGTCCACCTTCACCGGCGGCGCACCGCGCGGCAAGTCGCGTTCGATACCGGCCAGCCCCGATTGCGCATACCGCTCACGCCAACGCGAGACCTGCACGCGTCCGACTCCCAACTGCTCGGCGATGTCCTTGTTCTGCATTCCGTTGGCGGCCAGCAGCACAATGCGCGCGCGCTGCGCCAGCCTCACGCTCGTGAGCTTCGACCGAACCAGCCTCGTCAAATTGGTTCGCTCCTCGTCGGTCAACATGATCTCGGGGGCAACTCGCACTCACTCTCTCCACGCTGTGTCGCAGTGTGGGCATTGGAGACGCCGAATTCATATAAGTTCCATCAAGAACAGAACGCTACACTAGCGGCGCGGCCACAATGGCTGAAAGTGGCCGGGTGTATGAAGGATATGCACAAGCCGGCCTTGCTGACCAACAACCGGATGCACTGTGAGCTGCCCGCTCGCATTGACCGCAATGGCCTGGATGCGTATGCCAAGGCTGCGCGCGAGCCCCCACCCGGCCTCGTACATGTCGATGTCGCCATCCCTATCGGCCAGGCCCCTACGAAATAGCTCGCCCCGCAACCACTGCGCCTGCGCCTGGAGTTCGCTCGTCTGCTCCGTTGCCATCGCAGGCTCTCGCCTTAGGTTGCGGCTGAGCTGAAGAGCTGTGTCTAGCAGGCAATTATTCTGCAGCCCGCTGGCGATCCCCATCTCAGCGTTTGATTGCGCCAGAAACTGTTCAAGACTGATGAGCAGGGGCCCCGAATTGAATTCGCCCAAGGATGGGGGAACGGGCACCTGAGCCGGCGAGGCACCCGCCAGGGGGGTCGTGCAGGCCGCTCAGCACGTCCGGTGCGCGCGGGGGGGGGGCCCCAGTTGCTGCGAACAGCATGGCCAGGATCGGGGCCGGGTGTGTCACGGCAGGCGCGCTCCGCGTGGCACCGTGCGGCCCGTAGGGTTGCCCGGTGTCCAGGTCGGAGCTGCGTGCTTGATCCGCGGCTGCGCCGCGATACGGCTGGTTCATCGGGCCGCCAGGCCTCTCGTCGGCAATGGATGGTTCCGCATAGAGATCGAAGGACAGGATCATCTCGATGCCCTGCGGGGGCGCCACGCGGGCTGCCGCGTCGCGCAGGTCCTGCTCCAGCGTCCCGCGCGGCACCGCATCAGGCGACAGTTGGCGCAGCCTTTCGTAGGTCCGGTGACCCTTCTCCTTGGCCTTCAGGCTATCACGGGTGTGGAACTGGATTTCCCAGTCGGCGTCTTCGCCCTCAACGCGGGTGCGCACGTTCACATTCAGGCCAGCATAGCCGGTGCCCTCCCGGGTAAAGCTGTTGTTCACGCGCATGACCGTCATGCCGGCCCTTTGCAGACTGGTCAGGATCCTCCGGGCGTCCATGGCAAATCTCTCTGCACCGAGGATCACCTCATAGCGCAGACCATCGCGTACCCGCCTGGCGGCCTCCTGCGGTGTTTGCAGGCCCTGCTCGCGCTGTATCCGGGCAAGCTTCTCTTCAATGCTTTTCTTCTTCTTAAAGATAAACCTGCGCCAGCCGCCACCGTCCATGTCCGCGCGCAACTTCGCGCCGTGGTGCTCCAGCGCCTGCTGCAGCACAGGCCAGACCGCACCCTCGAGACGTTCAGCCTGGCTTCTGATCTGCTGGGCCAGTTGCGCAAGGGGGGCAGGCACGCGCGGCGTGGCTGACGCCTGGGGCCGCGGCTGCACCTTCAATACCGTTTCCGGCTCCCAGTCCACGATATCTTCCACCCCCGCAGGAACGGGTAATGCACGGAAGGCCTCGCGCGCTGGCCCGAGCAACTTCCAGATCTCGTCGCCGGAGGCGCCATCGAATCCACGTCGTTGCGCCTGCTTGTACAGGTCGTGGTACTTCTCCTTGCATCTGAACGTTTGCTCTGTATGAAACTGGATTTCCCATGCGATGCCGTTTGGCTCCTTCAGCGTGACGCTCACCGCCTGGAAAGGGCTGCGGCCCCGCAGGAAGTGATTCGTGCGCCGGATCAGAGTATGCGCCTTCGCGAGCTGCGCCATGATCTGGCGATAGTCCCCCATAAACGTATCCGCGGGCAGCACCACACTGTAGCGCAGCGCATCGTTGACCAGCGCGCTGGCCTGGGCCAGGGTCCGGGGCGGCACTCCACCAATCAGCCGGGCCAGCTTGTCCTGCAGCGAGCGCGGCGACTTCAGCCTGTTCTTCTGTTCGCCCGCCAGACCCGCCCGCGCGTGTCCGGGCTCACTGCACCCGTTCACGATGTCCTGCAGCCTCATCGTGATCCCCGGCTCGGCCAAACGGGCCCGTTCATTGAGCGCCAGCGCCTCTTGCTCAAGCGCCTCCCGGGAAACCTCCTGCGCCCGTTCGGCCGGCGTAGCCGGTACGCTGAGCAGCTCCGCCTGCTGCAGCGCCCGGACGGCGTCCTGCATGACACCCGCTGCCATCGTTGGCATCTGCCGCAGCGCAGCGTCTGCCCACTGTGGATCGAAGCGCCCGTGCCGTATTTCCGCCAACGTCGGCTTGCTGTACGGTACCCGACGCAGACGGTCGGGATACCGGCGTTCAGCCATTTCGCAACTCTCGATCACGCTTGTAAAGAGATCGGTGCCCGTGTCCGACTTCAGCGCGTCGGTGCCCACCTTTATGGCTATCGTAAACAGGTTGCGCATGGACAGCTCCGGCTCGCCCGGCACCAGCCCCGGCTGCCCCTCGGGGAACGCCGTACGCGACAGACGGCACACCGGGTAGTTGTCCAGCACCGCGTGCACACGCCCGGCCGTGTCGTCTGCCTGCTCATAGGCGCTCGCAAGTGCGGGGAACCCCTGCGCCAGCGCGGACGGAAGCTGCGGTGCCTGGACGCTGTCCCTGCCCAGCTGCATACACAGCTCATACAGCAGTTTCGCCGCCTCGCACGCTTGCGGCTCATGGGCTCGGTCAATCGCCTCATGCGCCTGCACCTGCAACTGCTGCAGCGCTGGTGCATCCTTGTCCCCCTGCAGCCGCCTGCGCAGTCCGTTGCGCAAATCACGCGCCACGCCGTCGTAGGTGCCGAACATCATGTTTCGCGCCATGGCCTCGCGCAGCTCATCGGGCTGCGCGAGAAAGCGCATGGCGAGCGTGGCGGCTTTACCCAGCAACGCGCCCCCCCGCTGCTCGGCCATAATTTCGCGCGCCCGTCCCGCCTGGTAGCGGCCCCGTTCATCGATGGCCGGATGCGCAGTCTTGGGCGGCTTGAACGAGCGCTCCTCGCCCCGTCGCGCCTGGCGCGACTGCATGACGCGACCGATGTGGCCCACGAGAGCCGGATAGCCCGCATAGACGAACGCATCGTCCCCGTCCGTGTCCATGCTCCGCTTGCGCAGCTCCGCAATCGGGATTGCCCCAAGCCGCCCAGGCAGCAGCACGTCCTTGACCCGCAGGCTGCCCGTGCTGAACATCTGCTGCGGCAGCGTGTCGCGCTCGCGCCGGCTCTTCCAGCGCGACAGCGTCTTCAGGTCCTCCCGCGAACAGGCCAGGTGCAGCCCCTGGTGGTCCGGATCCGGCGACCAGTAGCCCGGCGGCGGGATGATCAGCATGCCCTTGCTGTGCAACATGTCGGCGCCCGTGCCCGAATCCTCATCGAATCCCGTATAGCTGTACTGGATGGCGAAGCACTGGTCCAGAAACTGGGCCGTCACGTCCTCCTGATCGGGCGTAACGACCTGCGCGGCCGCAATGGGCAACAGGTTCTCCTTATCGTACGGCGGTTTGCCCACCAGCACATCGCCCTGCAACTGCGCAAAGCCCGGCAGCGGAATCGTCGGCAGATACAGCCTGTCGTCAGCCGAGGGGACCGCGCGGATGCGCCGCCCCTGGTAGCCGCCGCTGACGGCCAGTTGGTACAGCGTCAGGCAGTCCACCGCCTGCGATGCGTGCCGGTCCACCCCGTTCAGCCTGCGCTGCATCACCTCGCGCGCTTCGTCAAGCGCCGCCTCATCCCGCGGGAAATGCATCAGGGCCTGCGGTGGCAGCGTGTTAAATCCCGGCTGCTGCCCATCCACCAGCTTTTGCTGTGCCTCGTCGCCCCGTGCCTCCCTGACTGCCTCCCATGCCTCGATATGTTCGCGCACCACCGGAATGCGCATCGCCACGTCCCATCTCAGAAACCCGCAGCCGTCATTTGGACAGAGCGCGATGCGCTCGTGGTGTGGCCCTTGAAGCCTGAAGGGGTGCTGCGGCCCGGCCACGTCCTCAAACCAGCCCAGCCGCAACGTGCCCTCCACCACATGGTCAGGTGGCACCATCTCCATGAGCGCGCGTTGCATGCGCGACCAGTCCTCGCGCTGCGGCGCCAGCTTCTGCGCCAGTTCCATGAAGGCGCTGCCTGGGGCACTGTCGGCATACCGCACTGCCGGCAGCACCGAAGCAGACGCGCTGCGGCCGGCGGCGATGTCCCGGGCTGACTTCCGCCGCCCCCGTGTCAGGCGGCTGCCGCCAAACATGTCGAAGCGCCAAGGCTCGTCTTTGTACTGGAACGTGCGCGCGAGCATGAAGGCGCTTAACTCCCCAGGCAGCCGCACCTCGACCAGCGGCTGACCGGTCAGGCGTGAATAAAACGAATACGCAGGCTCCGCCCCGTCGGACGACGCGGCGGGCTCCAGCTCCCGTCCCCGCAAGTCGACCGTGACATGCGTGGTGTCGCCCCCACTCGGTTCGGGTGGTACGACGTTTCCCACCACTGTGCGCAGGCTCTCGTGGCGCGCTGCCAGATCGAACCGGCGAGGAGGGTAACGCGTCGTGAGGGCCTCCAGATGCGCCGCGCTGGCCAGCCGCAGATCCAGCGCGTCCAGGATCGCATCATCCGCCTCGATCTGCGCAATCAAGTTCCAGCTCTTTTCCTGCAGATCCGTCTCGATGAGCGGGCGCGTCCTGTCCAGCGTCTGTCGCACCCACTGCTTCAGAGTCTCCTGGTGCGTCTTCACCGACTCGCGTTCGCCGCTGATGTAGCGCGGCTTCCACTGGTGGGCCACCACGCTGTATGCCTTGAGCACCTGATACAGTGACAGGGCCGGACAGCGCGTACCGCATGCTTCGTCACCCTCCTTCAGGCGCAGCCCGGCACGAGCGCCTGCCCCGCCCGGGCTTGGCGCAGATACGCGTCGATCTTGTGTTCTACGACTGGCTTCAGCGCGTCGAACGTCTGCAGGGCGCGCACCCGGTGGCGCTGCAACTGCGGGCTGCGCGCCAGCGGCAGCAGCCCCATGCACAGGGTGCCCACACTTTCCAGCGGTTCTTCGCGCAGCCGTCCTTCTTGACACAGCGTCATGACACGCTCCAGCGCCGGCGTTGCGAGCAGCCGCAGCGCGTCGTGCATCCGCAGCTGGGCGAAAGCCTTGAGCAGCATACCCACATGGCGGCCCTCGGCGCTGTCGAAGCGTTCCGGGTACAGCTCCAGGTGCACCGCTACCCCCATCAGTACATCGCGTGCGAGAACGGCGTTCCCGTCTTCGTCCCGGCCGAGCCGCGCCAGCGCGTTGGCAATCTGGCCGGTCTGGCCGAATTCGAACGTGCTCCACTCGAGCGGAGCCGAGCCCAGGCGTGCCGCCAGACACCACGCCGCTTCATGCAGGCCGCTTTCTTGCGGCCATCGGGACAGTGCGTGGAGGGTGCTGGCCACGGCCTGCGCGCCCATCGACTGGCGCAGCCGCGCATCGCCCTCAGCCTCCGAGGTCAGGCGATCGGCCAGCACCAGCGCCGCGGCGCGGGCCTCGTCCGCGTCCGGCCACTTCGAGAGCGCATTGAGCGCGTTGGCTACGGCCTGCGCGTCCATCGACTGGCACAGCTGGGGTTCCGAGCTAACGCGCTCGGCCAGCCGCAGCGCGGCGTCGCGGGCCTCGTCTTCCCCGGCCACTTCGAGAGCGCATTGAGCGCGTTGGCCACGGCCCGCGCCTCCATCGACTGGCACAGCTGGGGTTCCGAGCTAACGCGCTCGGCCAGCCGCAGCGCGGCGTCGCGGGCCTCGTCTTCGCCCGGCCACTTCGAGAGCGCATTGAGCGCGTTGGCCACGGCCGCGCCTCCATCGACTGGCACAGCTGGGGTTCCGAGCTAACGCGCTCGGCCAGCCGCAGCGCGGCGTCGCGGGCCTTGCCTGTCCGGCCACTTCGAAGCGCATTGAGCGCGTGGCCACCTCCCGCGCATCCATCGACTCGCGCAGCCGCGCATTGCCCTCAGCCTCCGAGGTCAGACGATCGGCAAGCGCCAGCGCCGCGGCGCGGGCCTCGTCCGCGTCCGGCCACTTCGAAAACGCGTTCAGGGCGTTGGCCACATGTTCGCCTCCATCGACTGGCACAGCTGGGGTTCCGAGCTAACGCGCTCGGCCAGCCGCAGCGCCGCCTTACGAGCCTCTTCCTTGTCCGGCCACTTCGAGAGCGCGTCAGGGCATTGGACACATGTTTCGCCTCCATCGACTGGCACAGCTTGGGTTCCGAGCTAACGCGCTCGGCCAGCCGCAGCGCCGCCTTACGAGCCTCTTCCTTGTCCGGCCACTTCGAGAGCGCGTTCAGGGCATTGGACACATGTTTCGCCTCCATCGACTGGCACAGCTGGGTTCCGAGCTAACGCGCTCGGCCAGCCGCAGCGCGGCGTCGCGGGCCTTGGCCTGGTCCGGCCACTTCGAGAGCGCATTGAGCGCGTTGGCCACGGCCCACGCCTCCATCGACTGGCACAGCTGGGTTCCGATGTGAGGCGCCGGGCCAGGCACCGTACCGCCTCGCTGGCCCGATGCGACGCCGGCCACTTTGAGAATGCATTGAGCGCGTTGGCAACATGCTGCCCGTCCATCCGCTGGCGCAGCTTTGCGTCCGATGTCACGCGTTCGGCCAGCCGCAGCGCCGCCTGACGCGCATCGGCTTCGTCAGGCCACTTCGAGAGAGCGTTGACCGTGATGGCCACCCCCAGCGCATTCATCGACTCGCGCAGCGGCGCGTCTGCCGCAACGCGCCTGGCCAGCTCCAGTGCGTTCTCCCTGACCCTGCCATCGTCCGACCACTTGCTCAGGGCATTGAGCAGATTTGACATATCCTGTGCGTTCAGCGTCGGGATCAGACCATGCGATCGAAGATGCCTGACAAGACCGGACACCGCATCGCAGCACGCCGGGCGCTCCGGCGCCTTGGACAGCGCATTGCACAGCATGGCGGCTTGCCGTCCGTTCAGCCTGTGCAGCGCGCCCGCCTCAGCAGTTCGGTCGCGATGCTTCGCAGCGCTAGCCGGCAGATCTCGCTGTCGGCATGCTTGCTAAGCTTGTTGGCGAAATGCACGTAGCTTGCAGCCGGCGCGCCCCGGCACCAGTCGGTGTCCACAAGATAGTGCGCCGCCAGTTCAACCGCCTCGCGAACGTCGTTGGCCCGCGCAGGCGGTATGTTCCTGACCTGCAGTTTCTGCAAATACAAGTCCAGGAAGTGCAGGTTGTCGCCGGCATAGTCTGGGCGCAGAAAGACCAGTGCCTGCCCGTAGCCGTTGCGCTGTGCCAGCACGTTCTCCCTTGCCATCCGGATGGCAAGTTCAGGGAAATCGGCATCCTTCGCGTTGCCGGAAAGCACTTGCTGCTGCGCATACCGTTGGTTCCTGAGCTGCCGGCCGAACTCGTGTTCAGGATACGTCAGGACTCTCCCCAGATTCCGGCTGCGGCGCTGTGGTTCGCTCGGCTCGATGCGCATCCTCGAGTGGTGCCTTTCATCCAGCGCTTCAATCGCATCGCGGGCCGGTCGCTTGCGCGATGGCGCCGCCGCGGCGATCTGATACCTCTCCATCCCGCTTGCAGCAAGGGTTGACCGCAGCTGCTGGTCCGGCAGGTTGCGCGTGCTGCGGGCCACGACGACTGGCCCTGCGGGGTGCATCGTCCGCTGCTCGGTCTGACACAGGCCTCCCGCTACTCGGCAAAGCGCGCAACGGATGTCCGGCAGTATCCTCGTCCCCCTGTGGCCGTGAAGCGAATGCCCTTTGCCGTTGAGGTCCGGAATAAGGCTGCATCCTGCGCTGCTGGCGACGCGCTGCCAGGTCTTCCCGCCGCGGCAACGTGTCAAGGACCGTGTCTGTCCTCCGGGACGCAGGTTCGGGCCGCGAAGTCGGGGACTGTCCGGGTGCAGCCTCGTCAATCTTCTGATCGCCACCAGCGTCCGGACTCGCCGGGCTGCCAATTCTCATAGCTATGCCCCTTCTCCAGTAGTTACCTGGCAGGCTGTTAAAATAGCTCCGGCCGTTGTCATCGGATCGGGCGGGTAGACCGTTGAAACAAGCGGCTATGTCGGGATAGTGGAATCAGGACGAGTAAGTCCGCCTCAACAGCCATTACGGGGGGACAATCCGGACTCTTGAGGAAACAAGACGAGCGCATCTCATGCTGGCGGTGTCGATCAAGAGCGGAGATGGACAAGC
>CP074382.1 GCA_022041995.1 Cupriavidus necator | reverse complement strand
AGCGGCTGCGTATTCCGCGCCAAACTGCAACACCCATTCCACGGCAAACTGGGACACTGATGCCACGCAATCTGGACGGCGATTCCAGCGCAAACTGGACCACTGATTCCGCCTCAAACTGGACAGTTTAAGGCGGGCCAAGAAGCGTAGCAACCGCGGGATAACCGTGGCACTCTGGCAGATTTTTCCGGGGGGTCAAGTGTCAGTTGGCTAACAAGAGGTTATCCATGCGTAAAAAATCCAAGAAGTGTTGCGGCTGTATTTCGGCCACAGCCGATCGAAGCGGGAAATCGCCCGCATCATCGGCGCCTCGCCGACCACCGTGTCCGATTACTTGGCACGTGCCAAGTTGCGGGCCTGAGCTATCCGCTGCCGCCGGAGTTGGACGAACCGTCCCTGGAACGGCTGCTGTTCCCGCCCAGCGAGCCGTCTTCGGGTCAGCGGCCAGCGCCGGACTGGCTGCGCGTCCACAACGAACTGCGCGGCAAGGGTGTGACACTGGAATTGCTGTGGCAGGAGTACAAGGCCGGACAGGAGGACGGCTTCCAGTACAGCGCCTTCTGCGACCACTACGGCGCTGGCGCCAGCGGCTGTCGCTGTCGATGCGCCAGACCCACACGCCGGGAGAGAAACTGTTCATCGACTATGCGGCCAGACGGTGGCCGTGACGGACGGTGCTACTGGCGAGATCAAGCAGGCCCAGATCTTCGTTGCTGTGCTGGGCGCGTCGAACTATACCTACATCGAGGCGACCTGGTCCCAACAACTGCCCGACTGGATCGCCAGCCATGTTCGTGCCCTGAACTTCTTCGGCGGTTGCACCGAGTTGTGGGTGCCGGACAATCTGCGCAGCGGCGTGACCAGGGCGTCGCGCTACGAGCCGGACCTTAACCCGACCTATCAGGACCTTGCCAGCCACTACGGCGTGGCTGTGTTGCCGGCCCGCGTACGCCGCCCCAAGGACAATGACCTGAGACGAATCCTGTAGCCAGTCGGAAAGTGAGTTCTCGTATCCTTGGAGTATGGAGAACTCGATGAAGAAGCGATTTACCGACGAACAGATCATCCGCATCCTGCGGGAAGCCGAAAGCCGGGAAGTGCCGACGAAGGATCTGTGCAAGCGCCACAACATCACGGAGCAGACGTTCTATCGCTGGCGCAACAAGTTCGGCGGCATGGACGTGGCCGAGGCACGCCGGCTCAAGGAACTGGAATCGGAGAACGAGCGGCTCAAGCGCCTGCTTGCCGAGCAGTTGTTGGTGATTGATGGCTTGAAGGAATTCAGTCGAAAAAAATGAACACCCCGACGGGCCGGCGCGAGGCGCTGGAAGTCCTGACTCGGCGGGGTCTCTCGCAACGCAAGGCATGTCGTTACCTGGGACTCAGCCGCCGGGTGGCGACCTATGTGCTCAAGCAGCCGGGGAAGGATCGGCGCCTGGGCGACCGGCTGCTCGCGGCATCGTCGGAGGTGCCGCGCTTTGGCTATCGTCGGATGGCGCCTGGCTAGCAATGGGGGAATCGCGTGTGCGCCGGATGTGGCGCGCCCTGAAACTCAGCATCCCGAGACGGCGCCCTCGTCGGCGCCGTTGCGGCAGCGACATCCGCCTGCCAGGCGCGACGCAGCCCAACTCGGTCTGGAGCTACGACTTCGTCCATGACCAGTTGGTCGATGGCCGGGCGCTGAAGATGCTGTGTGTGATCGACGAATACACCCGCGAATGCCTGGCGATCGAGGTCGGCGCCAGCTTGCGCTCGCAGGACGTGATTCTGACGCTGTCGCGTCTGATGCGGCTGTACGGCAAGCCGGCCCACATTCGATCGGACAACGGCGCCGAATTCACGGCGGCCAAGGTCATGCGCTGGCTGCGTGATGCTGCGATCGGCCCGGCCTTCATCACTCCCGGCAGCCCATGGCAGAACGGCTTCGTCGAGAGCTTCAACGGCAAGCTGCGCGACGAATTGCTGAATCGCGAATGGTTTCGCAGCCGCGCCGAGGCTAAGGTGCTCATCGAGCGCTGGCGGCAGTTCTACAACGAGCGCCGACCGCACAGCGCCCATCGCTATCAACCTCCGGCCACGGTCCGTCGAGCCTGGCTGGATACTGCTAATATCGACAGCCGACTCACTGCCTGATTGGCTACAAAATCCCGCCGCAGGTCACACCAGTGTAGAGCGAAGCAATTGTGCCACCGGCTCGTCTTCGATGGTTGCGGGCTGTAGGCAATTTCGGTGGCACTTTTGCTTCCACTTGGATCGAATGCAAAAGTGCCATTTCGCACACAGTACGCCTGAAATTTGCCACCTCAAATCCTAGACTTCGAGACCTGTCCCTAAGGTCTTGATCTGATGGAAAATTCTCCGCAGTTCACGGAGCCGGTCGCGCTTGCCCGACCGCCTGGTGCACACCGGTTGGAAGCCTTCAGCCCGAAGCTGGGACGACGGTTGACGTTCTATCGGCGCGCCTTGCTTGACCTGTGGTTACTGTTCGAGGCGGACCCCAGCGTGATCGCCTTTTGTGAGCGCCCTGGCTACGTACACCGTGGTGGAAACGCGCGGCTTGCCGATTTCTGGGTTCAATACACCGACCGACAAGAGCTGGTTCTTCTCGCAGACGCCGGTCTGGACGAGAGGGCAGCGCCGGGTAAGCCTCTGGACGAGTCAGCATTCTCAATCCGCAGCATGTCGTCGACGGACCTCGCGGCCGCGCGCGTTTGGATTGGCAACTGGCAGCGCATGCTGCCGTGCATCGTGGCCAATCGAGGCCTCGTCCCATGGTCACTGTCCCGATCAGTCGAGCGCCTCCTGGAAAATCCACAGCAGCTAGAGACCCTCGAGCGCAAATGTTCGAACGTGGATCCGGTTTTGTTCGGGCAGCACTGTTTGGCCTGGTGCATGCCGGTCGCGTCGCAGCGCCCGACCTGCGTATGCAGCCACTGTCCTTGCACACGTCGTTCGCTGTAGTCGACACGAACTCATGAACCGCCGCAAACCGGAGTTACAAGCTCTCGACCTGGCGTCATGGCCGGAGGTCGCCTATACAGAGCTCGATTCCGTGCAGCGGCACGCGTTTGAAAGGCGTAGACAGGCGATCGTGCGCTATGCCGGAGGTGAATCGCTCAGGCAGATTGAGCAATCCACGGGGGTGAGCCGGCGCGATCTGTATCGCTGGCTTGAACGAGCCATGGTTCCACACTCGGATGGCCGGCCATACGGTTTTCGTGCCCTGGGTCGCTATATGCGGATCGCAGAGTATGCTCGAGTCAGCACAGTAAGAATTGGTGGAGAGCGCGGCAATTCCGGCGGGGCCGGTGCACTGTCGCAACTCTTCGAGCGCTATCCGTCGCTTAGCACCTGGCTGCGGTTGCAGATCAAGCAGCGTCGGGTTCTGCTCGAGCAGATCAATACAGACCGGCGGCTGCGCACACGTCTGCGTGGACTGCAAGCTCTCCATGATGAATTCCTGCGGCAGTGTCGGATGGTGGGCCTGAAGCTAACGGACTACCCGTTCAATACGGCAGGGCGTGCGATTCGCTCACTGTCGGAGCTTCTGAAGGCGGAAATGTTGCGCAGCTTCGGCCAGGCGGCACGTTCGGCGGTGCGTCACACCTGAAGGGGCTGCCACGTCGAGAGGGTGGCGACGGCTGTCCAGCGGCAACGCATCCTTATCAGATCGTCGAGTTCGACGGTCACCGACTCGATCTTCGGCTGAAGCTTATCGTCCGCGATCCGCTTGGCTTTGAACATGAGTTCGAGCTTGAGCGGGTGTGGTTGCTAGTGATCATTGACGTCTGCACGCGGGCCGTGCTGGGCTATCACCTCGTACTGGCGCGAGAATACAGCCGTTACGACGTGATCAAGACCATCGAGAAGGCATTGGAGCCCCATCGTGCCCGCGCCTTCTCCATAGATGGGCTCGGCTATGAGGCGCAGGGAGGCCTTCCGTCACAAAGGTGGCCAGAGCTCTCGTATGTCACGTGGGAATGGATGAAGCTCGACAACGCCAAGGCGAACCTGGCTAACGAAACGCTGAGGGCACTGTGTGAATTCATCGGTTGTCTCGTCGATGCAGGCCCCAGGTACTGTCCGGATGAGCGCCCATACATCGAACGCTTCTTCGGCACGATGGCGCAGCGACTGTCTTCGCGCCTACCCGGCTACACGGGTTCGCACCCACGGGATTTGCGCCGCGCGCTCGCCGATCCGAAGGGCAATCTTCGGCTCTATGTGTCGCTCGACGAGCTGGAGGAGCTGGTTGAGTATGCGATCACGACGTACAACGGTACGCCGCATACCGGCTTGAACAGCGTGACCCCGCTCGAAGCAATGGAATACTTGCTCAATACTCAACAGGTGGTGCTGACGCGGCTTGCTGAGCATCATCGTCGCACGCTGTGCTTGATGCAGTCGGCCCGCCGATGTCGTGTGCGTGCCTATCTTGAGCAAGGCGTACGTCCGCACATTAACCTGTATGGCGTGCGCTACACGAGTGGTGTGCTGGCAAGAAGCACGCGGCTGGTCGGCAAGCAGCTACTCGTCTACCTGAATGCTGACGATCTGCGATGCGTGCGTGCCTTTCTCACGGATGGCACGGAACTCGGCATCCTGGATGCACAAGGCGCCTGGGGTGTGGTGCCGCACAACCTGAAGCTGCGCCAGGAGGTGAGAAAGCTGCGGGATCGGCGTCGAAGCCAACCGGGCGACTCGAATCCGATCGAAGCTTATGTGCAGGCCAAGCTCGAGCAGGCAAAGACTAGTCGGAAGGCCGCGACGGAATACGCGCGGACCGTGCGGCTGCTTGCCAGTGCACCGACAACGCGTACGCCAGCCGAGGCCACGCCCACCACGCGGAGCGCTGCCTCCTCCGTGGTGTCTGCACCGGCTGCGGCAGCAGCAGACGCTGTCTCGATTTTGCCCAACAGCCGGCGCAGCCGCGCAAACTCACTATCGGGACTGGCCAAGTCTTCTAACACCGTCGTTCACATTGCGAGGTATGCCATGACACCTCAGATGCCGCGTCCCATCGATCCGTCACTTCACCCGCTGGTGACCGGCAATTATCGTATCGCCACGCCTGCGATCGAAGCCTTTTATGAGTTGGTCGAGCGATGTCTACGCTATCGCGTCATGGGAGCACTGATCTATGGCCCGTCCCGCATCGGCAAGACACGGGCGATCGAGTACGTGCGATTGCTGCTGGCGCGCAATCATCCGAAGATGACGAGCTACCACGCGCAATGCGAACACAAACCGCGGCATGCCGAAGGCCCGTTCTTTGCGAACTTGCTCGAGGCCGTTGGAGACCCCGACCCGAACGCAGGTTCCAATCCGGCCAAGCGGATGCGTCTGGCCCTGCGGATTCGCGAGGCGGCTGCTCGAGCGGGGAGCGGCACAGTGCTGCTTTTCTGTGACGAGGCACAGCGCTACAACGACAACGAGTACGAGTGGCTGCGTGATGTCCACGATTCTCTCGATCGGCAGCAGATCAAGCTGTTTACCTTTCTCGTCGGTCAGCAGGAGCTGCTCGCGCAGAAAACCGCCTTGCAGGTCGCGGGAAAGACTCAGATCGTCGCGCGCCTGATGGTGGAGGAGTTGTCCTTCTATGGCATCCGCAATGCGGAGGACGTGGCGACATGTCTGAATGGATACGATCAGGCGGCATATCCGGAAGGTAGCCAATGGAGCTTTACGCGATTCTATGTTCCCCAGGCCTTTGACGCCGGCTACAGACTGGTCAGCGACGCCAGCGCGCTCTGGCAGGCGTTTGAGATCGCACACCACAAGGCGAATCTCCCAGGGCAACTCGCGATCCCGATGGAATCCTTCGCGCGGGCGGTCGAGATCGTGCTCAAAGATAGTGAAGTGAAGGACGATCCGGGCTATCGTCCTGATCCTCCCTTGTGGGCCCATGCGGTACGGCATTCCGGCTATGTCCAGTCACGTCATGCCACCGGTCGCGTGCTCGTCGCCGCCTAGCGAAATGTTGCTCAGCCCGCCGAGGTTTCCGATTCTCACGCTCGACGAGGCTAAGCTGACGCCGGCCCTGGGTTACCTCTTCCACCGAAAGTGGATCGATCCATACGAGTCACTCGTTTCGATCCTATGGAAATTTGAGAAGGCAAATGCGTTGTCGGGGAGGGTGCTTGCGCATTTGATGGGACCGGACATTGACCCCTATGAGGGCCTCGTACCAGAATTCGGTGTCGTCGATATCGACCGATTGCATGGTGCACTTGGCTTGCCGAAAACAACGTTGCGTGAGGCGCTGCTCGCGCCGACCGAGCGGCGACGCTTCAGCGCGACGTTTCGTCACTGTCGTCGCTGTATCGCACATGGCTATCACAGTGTCGTGCATCAGATCGAAACCGTCTATCGGTGTCCAGCGCACCATTGCGCGATCGAAGTGGCATGTCGGAGTTGTGGGTATGAAGCGCCGTATCGTGTGAACGTGCAGCTTCTCGAAACACCATACCGTTGTTCGCAGTGCCGTGAAAGCTATGGTGGACATGGGTGGAGGCCTACGAGGCCCGACCAATGCAACCAGGGTACCGCAAAGCGCTGGCGCGGAAATATGTTGGGTGCGCGTTGGGGTTGTGATCGTGCAGCGTCGACTTTGACGCTCGCTCAGGCGTCCTCGGTGGAGCGCGGTCGGATCCCATCGGGCGTTCTCATCGGCGCAGAAAGCCGGCGCATCTGGGCCGGTGGGTATGGCAGCCGGTGACACTTTCGCTTCGTTTCATCCAAGTTATTGAACCGTAAGGAAATTCTTCCTGCACCGTGCCTTTGGCGGGCGGAGGTGGCACTTTTGCTTGCGAACCGGTGGCACCTTTTGCTTCGGTATACGTCATGACCCCGTGCGCTACCAAGACCTGACGCGCAAAAAGAGTCCTAAGGCCGTGCGTCCGACGCCACCCAAGAAGCGCGGACATCCTCCCAGTCTCGATCGCCCCGGCAGAACCGGCCATGGAGGCGGTGGACTCCGGTTAAATGGATACCCTAATCACTCCTTATCTTGCGCGCACGACCTCGCGTCAGTGTCGCAAGTACACCCGGATCGTTCTCACCTGAAACGACAGTCATCAGGATGCGCCCGCTGCCGCCAGGTACGTCTGATAGAACACTCCCCAGTTTGAGATTCGCATCCTCAAGCAGGTTCTCGATACTCAGGGCATGCCGAGCGATCTCGCGCGTTTGTTATTTGCCTTCACCTTTTGTCGGTTGTTCGACAGTGTCAGCATGATGCTGATGGAAATGAACGAGCAAAAAGCGAGTTGTCAGGTCTTGGCATGCTCTTTGCGAAGAGCGAGGCAAGGTAAAGCGATGTCATCCCCATCTTTCGGTCTTCTGCGGCGGGCATGGGATGCACAGTACGCTGGCACGATCGCCCAAACCTACCTTCAACGTGGATAGCCGTACTACATCGGCATACACGACTGAATGTCGGCGGGGCCTTGGAGTTGGGTGTAAAAGAATTTCAGTCTCGCTGAAAGATGCCGTTTATGAACGTGGTCCAGGACTACCGTGATTGGAAGCTCGACATTGAGTCCGTGCCTGCTGCGGGAATGTACACAGCTAAGGCTACAATCTCGCGGACGCGTACCGACTGGGATGATGTGTACTTCAGCTACACGTTCACGGACCTCGGACTGTCCGACACGCCGAAGGGTGTCATGCGGTGGGCGGCTGACTGGTTGCGTAGGTGGATAGATGACAACGCATGAATCACAGCATCAGTATAGACGGCACGCTCTCTTGTCGATCAGAGAAAGCAACGGCGCACACGGTGCAGCCGCTCACCAGGCAGTGGGCGGACTTTGGGTGACGTTGGCCGATTTGTGCCACAGGACCCAAGCTCGAAAGGAACGTCTCGGTCCGCATGGGTCACGGAAGCCGTGCATGCGCCGCTCTCGTTCACAAGTCGGTTGATGACTACGTTCGGCTCGGTTCTTCACGCGTGCGGCAGCCTTGACGAACACGTGTTTGACGCCGGCCAGCTTGGGAAGCTCGACCTTCGCCGCCGGATAGCTTCGCAATTGGCCAGTGACGATCTTGCGCGGCATAGGGCATGAACGAAGTACGCACTTGAAGGAGCCCTTCGCCACAGTCTTGTCCCGCCGACTGTGCAGCATCACAGAATAACCGCATGCGAGCCAGGACAGACGATCGACCACTTCAACGTCGCAGTTGCTCCCCACAGCGCATGCACCGACATCGTGCTGCTGCAAAAAATGACCGGTGTCGCGCGCCGGGCGGGAGTCGCTTCATGTAGCAAGTAACACTGAACAGGAGAACGTCGCATGTCGAGCCCGAACGAGTCGTCCTCACCCGCTTCGCATGGCTGCACCGCAACCCCCATCACACTCCCGCCGAGGCTGCCGCCCTCCCCGTGCTGCTGCGACAGCGACCCGATCACGGGACTCAAGCAGTTATTCGTCGACTACTTCCAGGGCAAAGGCATGGCCGCCGGCCGCGATCCCGCGACGCGGCCCGTGTTTCTCCGCCTGCACGGCGTGGCGCACGGACGCTTCACCGTTGCGCCGAACCTGCCGGACGTGCACAAGGTCGGTGTCTTCGCGCAGGCGCGCGAGTACTCCGCTTGGGTGCGCTTTTCCGCCGACGTGCAGCCGGGCGTTCCCGATCTCAAGGGCACGACCGGCATTGGCATCAAGCTGTTCGGGGTCGCAGGGCCCAAGCTCCTCGAGCCGGACCAGGACGCCTCGACGCACGACTTCATCCTGCAGAACCACGACGTGTTCTTCGCCGATACCGCGAAGGACATGTGCGAATTCACCTGCCAGTCGCTGCACGACAAGCGCGACGAGTACCTGAACGAGCATCCGGTGACGGCGCAGATCCTCAAGGAAATGGAGAAGCGGGTCGAGTCCGCGTTGACTACGCCGTACTGGAGCGTGCTGCCGTCGCGCTTCGGCGATGCGCGCTTCGTCAAGTACAAGCTGGAGCCGCTCGAAACGCCGCCCGCCGATGCGCCGCCGAATTTCGACGACCCATTCTACCTGCGCGCCGACCTGCACGCGCGCCTGCGCCGCGGCGCTGCGCGCTTTCGCTTCATGGTCCAGTTCCAGACCGACGAGCGCGAGATGCCGCTCGACGCGGCCACCGTGCGCTGGAGCGAGCAGGCCAGCCCGCCCGTCGAGGTCGGCATTCTCGAGCTGCCGCTGCAGGACCTCGACGCGCGCGGCCAGTCGGCCTACGGCGAGAACCTCGCCTACAACACGTGGCATGCGCTCGCGGCACATATGCCAGTCGGCAGCCTCGCCGATGCGCGCAAGGACGCGTACCGCGCGTCCGCCGGCAATCGCCGCAACGTCAACGGCGTGCCGCTCGCCGAGCCGGCCGAGCCGCGGCCGCCGCAGTACGCGCCCGGCGTCGACTACCCGGCCGCCGTGGACACCCGCATCGTCCGCGCGGCGATCCACCCGGCCATCGGCATCGCGCGCGTCGGCAACAGCGCGACCGAGTACTACGTTGGTCCGCAAGTGCTCGACCCGTCGCCGATGCCGCCCGGCTTCTATCGCGACGCCACCGGCGCCCTCAAGCGCGAGGCGCGCAGTTCCGGATCTACGGCTACAACGCGGCCGGCGACGTCGTGCGCGAGCTGACCGCCGATTGGGCCGACATCGGCTGGAGCGTGCACCTCGCGAACCGCAAGGCGGCCTGGTACCAGTGGCAGATCGCCATGGACATTCCGAGGCGGCCACCACCGTGCTGCCCCGGCGCAACGCGAAGGTCGCGGAGCGCGGCACGCTCGTCATCGATGCCGGGGAGCAGCGCATCGCGGGACGCAACGCCGCGAGCGTGACCTGCGTAGGCGAATACACCGGCGTGCCGGTCAAGCTCGGCGAGCTGCTGACCGACGCAGCCGGCCGGCTGCTCGTGCTCGGCGGACACGGCGTATCGGCCTCCCCGACCGGCACCCCCATCTACAACCCGGACGACGATAAGTCCTTCATCAACGCCGACGGCTGGTACGACGACACCTGCGACGGTATCGTCGCGGCGAGCGTCAGCATTGAAGGCCGCGCGATTGCCGTCGAATCGGCGTGGGTCGTCACCGCTCCGCCGAACTACGGGCCGCAGGTCAAGGCCGTGCGCACGATGTACGACCTGCTCTACGACCTCTACGTCCAGTCGGGCTGGATGGCGCCGCCGGCAGCGGTGTCGTTCATGGACGACGTCCATCCAATCCTAGACCGGCTGACCGGGCTGCAATGGGTGAACCAGGGCTTCGCGACCGCCTTCGGTTACGGCGGCAGCTTCGATTTCTCGAGCCCGGTGCTGATTGCGCGCCTTTCGACGCTGCCGCCCGCCGGCCAATACGATCCGAACGCCGAGCTGCGCTACCAGATCTTCAACAGCTTCCGTCCGCCCAACCCGCCCGACGGCAACCAGCTGCCATGGCCCTGGCTGTACGGCGACGCGGTGACAAGGCCCGCCGGCGAGGGCCCGCGCCAGAACGCGGCTGTCAGCGGGACGCAGTACGAGATCCTGAGCCGCTGGGCCAGTGGCGACTTCATCGCCGACTGGCGCCCGGGCCGTCAGGGGTCGGCCAGCATCGACAAGGTACCGCTCGCCGGGCAGCCGGCCATGCTCGATCGCGCCGCGCTCGACTTCTGCCTCGCCGACGCGTTTCACCCCGGCTGCGAGATGACCTGGCCCATGCGGCACCTGTCGCTCTACGACAAGCCGTTCCGGATCCGCGTGCGCCGGCCGACGTGCCGGAGCCGGACTACGGCCCCACGCTCGATCAAGCCACCGCGCTGTCCGCGAGCGGGCCGCTGCACGCGCAAAGTCCCGGCGACATCAACCGCTGGATGGGCCTGCCGTGGCAGGCCGACACCGCGTACTGCCGCGCCGGCTACGACACGGCGTACGATCCATTCGTTCCGACGTTCTGGCCCGCGCGCGTGCCGAACCACGTGCTGAGTGCAGATGACTACGCGATCGTCGCCGATCCGTCGCAGCCGCCCGCGCGCCGCATCGACGCCTTCAACAACCGGACCAACTGGAACAAGCCGCTGCGCGGCACCGTGGCTGCGCAGATGGAGGAGATGATCCGTATCTTCGGCTCCATGGGCCTCCTGGAGTTGCGTCACGCCGCCGGGCTCGGGCCGGCCTTCCCCGAGACGATGATGGTCGCCACCTACGGCCCGGATGTCGCGCCGGCCGATGCCTCGGGCACGAGCGCGGCCGCCGCCGCGAAGCCGCCGGTCGAGGCGCTGGCCGAGGTCGCCTTAAAAGCTCCGGCGGTCCATCCGAAGGCTCGGCCGCTGTCGCACGGCGCGAACTTCGCGTCCCACGAGGAAGCCGAGGCGGCGCCGCTGCCGGTGCGGCGCGGCAAGCCGCGCGGCTGAGGCGGCGTTGCCGCAGCGGTATGACGTCGCGATCGCAGGCGGCGGCCCGGCCGGGTCCGCCGCCGCGATCGCCCTTGCGCGCAGCGGCTTGCGCGTGCTCATCGCCGACGCGCAGAAGCATCCGGGCGCCGGCGAGACGTCGAGCTTTCGCATCGGCGAAGGGCTGCCGCCTTCGGCCCGTCACCTGCTCCGGGAGCTCGGCGTGCTCGAGCGGGTGCTGGACGGCGGGCACCGCTTGAGCCACGGGACCGTCGCGTTCTGGGGCGCCGCCGCGCCGCACTTCAACGACTTCATGCTTCAATTGCACGGCCCTGGATTGCAGCTCGACCGGCCACGCTTCGACGCCTCGCTGCGCGACGCCTCCCGCGCCGCCGGGGCCGAGCTGACCGAATCGGCGCAACTGCGGATCGATACGGCAGCGGCAAGCGCTCATGAACCACACGTGCTGAGCCTGAGCGCCCACGACGGCGACATGCGGACGCTCACAGCCCGATGGATCGTGGACGCAACCGGACGCGCCGCCTCCTTGGCGCGCTCGCTCGGCGCCTCGCCTATCCGCTACGACAGCCTGCTCGCGTTCTATCTGCGTCTACGGACGGACGCTCGTTCCGACCGAGATGGCCGCACCTGGGTCGAAGCCGTCGAGGACGGCTGGTGGTATAGCGTGTTGTTGCCGTCGGGCGAGCGGCTGATCGCATTCCTCTGCGATGGCGCGATAACACAACACCGCGCGCTGCTCGACACGCACTCGCTGTGGGCTGCGCTCGCGCACGCTCCCAACCTCCATGCGTTGTGCGCCGAGCATGGCTATCGCCCTTCCGGGCGGCCGCGAGGCGCTGACGCCAGCAGCGTCGCACTTAACGCGACCGCGGGTACGCACTGGCTGGCCGCCGGCGACGCGGCTCTCGCGTTCGATCCGCTGTCGTCCAAAGGGATATCCAGCGCGCTTCATACCGGCTTGCAGGCCGCGCGTGCGATCGTCGCCGTCGACGCCGGTGATGCCAGCGCCATCGGCCGCTATGCTGCTCACTTGCACGACCTCCACTGCACGTACCGCGATCAACTCGCGTCCTTCTATGTAATGGAGACCCGTTGGTCGGATGCGGCGTTTTGGAAGACGCGGCGACGTTGAAGGCTGTCGCCATCCCTCGATGATGGCTTGCCATGGCCGGCGAGATCTCGCGCCATCCAGCATGGATGCATGCGTTCGCCAAAAGGCCAGCAACATTCACCGCCGTATCGCCTTACCAAAGTAATTTGGTTTGCCACGATACGGAGCTGCAAGCGCGTAGACCAATGGGATGGACGCCCCCACCCGATAACGACATCAATGAGCCAGACTGGGGGTTCGGCAACCACTCGAACCGGAAGGGGCGTCCCATGCAGATTACGACCGTTGGTATCGACTTGGCGAAAAGCGTGTGCCGGCGATTTGCCTCAGCGGGTAAGTTGGCCGCTCCAACATTCGAACGCTGCAGTTGTGCCGCCTCGGTGCCCCGCTTGCGCACGAGGACATCGACCTGCTGCACATTTTCTACAGAAAGGCGAACGAGGGGCTACGCGCACAAGCTTATGGTTGGCTTTGCCATCCTGGTTGACTCGCGAACAGTTGGGCCCATGGAGTGAACTCAGATTTTCCTGTCCCAAGCCACTACACGCCCGTTCTCAATCGTGATGCGGAGTCGACAGCCTCCGCGAGGACCGGGTTCGTACTTCCATACTTCCCGAACTTTCGTCTTGAGGAACTTTTGGTCGATCGCATAGGGCTTTCCGCGGGAATCCACAAGTTGTTCCGTGGTCTGATCCACCCAAATGTGGGATTTCAAAATTTTACTCGCAATCGGCGTTAATGGGATGGACGCCCCCTCCCCGTAACGGGATATGCATGCCAAAGTTGGGGGCACTGCAACCCTCGAACAGGAGCATCCATCATGACGATCACGACGGTAGGTATCGACTTGGCGAAAAATATCTTTGTGCGACCTGCAAGTCGCCTGAATTTCTGTTTCACAGGAGAACGTATGGCCTGACGAAACCGGTTGTTCCATCAACCGTTCCCTACCCAGACATGCGGAGCCGGTAACAGCTCGGTGTGAAGCTCTGGGGACAACGTAGCCGCCGGATAACCGGTACGCCCAGCCGCGAGGCGAAGCGGAATCTGCCAGCACGAAGGCGGAGAGGAGCAAGGGATGAGTGGGTACGACCAACATATGTGAACTTCTGATAAACGTCGTGATCTTTGACAAGCCAAACGTGCTGACAGGCTTGAACCAAAACGGTATGCGGTGAGGAGTGGTCTTCGAAGACTGGACCACCATGGACAACCAGCCGCCGGCGAAGAGGAAGGGTCCGCCCCGCTCGGAGATTCATGCGGAACAGGGTAAGCCCATCATGCTGCCGGTGACGGCAGGCGAACCGTAAGGAACGCTGTTGGCACGGTGGGTAAAGGAATGCGGAGAAAGCGAACGCCCGGCTGTAATGGCCGGGATACGGGCTGCAACATTGCCCGACACGAAAGTGGGCAGACTTCCGCAGGGTCATTCATGGCGAGAGAACTTTGACCAACCGTTATACGAGGGAAAGCAGATGACGGCGTACGATGCGAAAGTGTCGGGAGCTGGTGCGTCCTCGCACGCTGCACAGATGTGGGATCAGGCGAACTGGCCGCACATTGAGGCAGAGGTGAAACGGCTTCAGGTGCGTATCGCCAAGGTGGTCCGGGAAGGCCGATGGGGCAAGGTGAAAGCCTTGCAACGTCTGCTGACCCGCTCGCATAGCGGCAAGATGTTGGCCGTGAAGCGTGTGACGGAAAATCGCGGTAAGAGGACGCCGGGGGTGGATGGCAGGATATGGCCGTCCCCGGCGGCCAGATGGAACGGAATGGTGTCGCTACGTCATCGCGGCTATCGGGCGATGCCGCTGCGGCGGGTTTACATTCCCAAGAGTAACGGCAAGAAGCGTCCGTTAGGAATTCCTTGTATGCGGTGCCGGGCGATGCAGGCTTTATGGAAGCTCGCTCTGGAACCCGTCGCGGAGACTCTGGCGGATGCCAATTCCTACGGCTTTCGGTCCGGACGCTCGACCGCCGATGCCATCGAGCAGTGCTTCAACGTTCTGGCTAAGGAACGTGCTCGAAATAACTTCCCGCTATGCGGCGTTCCGTGAGCGGATGCTGTAGTTCCACGCAGGCAAGGTTGAGTCGTACTCGATGTTCAGTGAAGCACGGACGCAACGAGTGACTGTCCGTCCGGCTTCATAGACTCCGTCAAGAATGTCAGCAGTAACTTTCAGTCCGGTTTTTGTGCAGGCTTTTTCGATCAGTTCACGAACCAGACTAACGCTGCTGAAGACTACGCCAGCACAGGCTCGCGTAATGTGTGGAAACACGCGGTGCTCGATCGGATTATGTTTCGAGCAGTATGGGGCGTAGTGGGCCACCCGGATTTCCAGTCCGAGCCGGTCTGCCAGATCTTGCAGATCCGCTTTGAAAAGCCACGAATCACTTGGGTTGCTACCTCCGCCATCGCACAGTAGCAGTAACCGTGTGGCTTGGGGATAATCGGCGCGACCCTGTTTTTCCCACCAGTGCGCTACGCTGTCGCAGGCAAACTGCGTCGTGTCACGGCTCACCCCGATGTTCACATGTGCCTTGTTCAGCCCGATGTCGTACAGCCCATGCGGGATGACCTTGCCTTCGCTGTAGCTCGGAAAATCATGGTCGAGGACTTCAAGCTGCTCGCGCGTGTAGAGCTTGCCGTCGCGATAGAAATTGCCCAGCATCTCCTTCTTCTTCGTATCGATGCTGAGGACAGGCTGGTCGTCTTCGAGATATTCCGCCTTGAGTTGCGTAATACGCTGAAATTGTACGTCGCGTTGTGCGTGGGACTTGAACGACTTCTTTTTCTGTGATTGCCGCCGGGAAAAACCGTTGCGCTTTAGCAGCTGCCGGACCGTTCGCACGCTCACCCGTTCGCCTACTTGCTGCGTCATCGCCTGTGCGATTTCGCGTGGCTTCAGATCCGTCCAGATGATGCCGTGTTGTGGATTACCCGCCGTATGCTCTCGCACCACATCTAGAAATACCGCGTTCCACTCCGGATGGTCCGTTAACCTGGATTTACGCCCCTTTTTTTCGGATCCGCTCTCCAACCGGATCCAGCTCTTCTTCCAGGTCCTTTAGCCCTTGTCTAATTGTTTTCGGGTCCATTTCAAACAGTTTCGCAATATATTCGAAACCGCCATGGCCCAGCTTGTCCGCCTCCACAGCCGCATACCGCCGTCGGTCCTTCTCCGACAAGCGCGCGTACAGCCGCTTCATCCGCGTTTCAACCTCAGCCCGGTAACCAGCCTGCATCGTTTGTCCTCCAGAGGCATCACATCTTACCCGCGTCGCTTTGCGCACGCCAGGTCCACTTCGGGAAGTTATTTCTCACTCGTTCCTAAGCGTGCCTCGCCAGAATGGGTTCTGGAGGGTGACATTCGAGGCTGTTTCGACAACTTCAGTCATTCCTGGTTCCTGGAGAACGTACCGATGGATAAGGGGGTTCTGCGAAAGTGGCTTCAGGCCGGATATATCGATGAGGGAACTCTGTTCGAGTCGCGGGCGGGTACACCCCAAGGGGGAGTTATCTCGCCCGTCATCGCGAATATGGCGCTGGATGGGCTTGAAGCGGCAGTCCATGCAAGTGTGGGAACATCCAAACTTGCTCGCAGCAAGGCTCAGCTCAACGTCGTCCGTTATGCCGATGACTTTGTGGTGACTGGCGTGTCGAGAGATGTGCTGGAATCCCGGGTGCTTCCCGCGGTCAGGCAGTTTATGGCCGCCCGAGGTCTGGAACTCTCGGAAGAGAAGACCAGGATCACCAACATAGCGGAGGGTTTCGATTTCCTTGGCCAAAACGTGCGCAAGTACGGCGGCAAACTGCTGATCAAGCCAGCGAAGAAAAGTATCAAATCGCTGCTCGACAAGGTCAGGGAAGTCATCAAGGGCAACGCGAGTGTCACCCAAGAGGCGTTGATCCGTAGGCTGAACCCGATCATTCGGGGTTGGACTATGTATCATCGCCACGTCGTGGCAAAAGCGACCTTCTCAACGATCGACTCGCACATCTGGCACCTGCTCTGGAAGTGGGCAAGACGTAGGCACCCCACGAAAGGAGCCCGGTGGGTCAGGAAACGTTACTTCCGGTGTGACGGACATCGGTCCTGGGATTTTGCAACGAAGGGTTCGACCGAGGATGACACCTGCGGCCTGCAACTCTTCCGCGCAGCGACGGCCGCCATCCAGCGCCACGTCAAAATCCGGGGACTGGCTAATCCGTTTGATCCGGCATGGGACATCTACCTTGCCCGCCGTCGAACCGCGAAACGTTCCGCCGGGCTGTCCGGTGCCACCCAGTGGCGCTGAAGGAATGGCTTGAGCCGGATGCGGGGCGACCTGCACGTCCGGTTCTGAGCGCAGTAACCGCGGCCGCGGTGGGCGCCCCGAAGAAACCTGGCACCGATCGCCGCTTTGGTAAGCTGAGGCGTCGCGCCACTGAAGACCGACTCCCCATTGGTGCTATCAACGCCCGTTTCTTAGCGTGGTCCAAGGTCACGTCGGCGACATTGGTGAGTTCGTGCGAACGAACATCCCGCTTGAGAGGTTGAGCAATGACGACGTACCGTTGGCGGCGCGGCACCCTTCCACTTATGATGGAGTAGTCGATGGCCCCGCGCAGCCAGTTAAAGAGGATGGAAATTGCCAACCCCAATGCAGCGGGGATCGATGTTGGCTCGGCGAGTCACTTTGTCGCCGTACCGCCAGACCGCGACGATGAGCCAGTTCGGGAATTCAGGAGCTTCACCGAAGACCTGGAGCACTTGGCCGATTGGCTGGTTTCGTGCGGCATTGACACGGTGGCGATGGAGTCAACCGGAGTGTACTGGATTACCCTGTTCGAGTTGCTGGAGTCGCGAGGCCTGAATGTATTTCTGGTCAATGCCCGTCACGTGAAAAACGTCTCGGGCCGCAAGTCCGACGTGCTCGACTGCCAGTGGCTACAGCAACTGATGAGCTACGGACTACTGTCTGGAGCGTTTCGTCCCAAGGACGAGATTTGCGCATTACGCTCAGTGATGCGTCAGCGCGCAATGCTGCTGTCCTACCAGTCGCGGCATGTGCAGCATATGCAAAAAGCTCTAGCGCTCATGAATGTACAGTTGGCCAATGTAATTTCTGACGTTGTCGGTGAGACTGGCCAGAAGATTCTGCGCGCGATCATCGCTGGCGAGCGCGACCCACTGAAGCTGGCAGATCTCAAAAACGGCCGGATCGAGGCGAGCAAAGAAGAGATTGCCAAGTCGTTGCAGGGTAACTGGCGGGAAGAACACCTGTTCGCCTTGACCCAGGCGGTTGAGCTATTTGATGCTTATTCCAAAGCGCTACAGCGCTGCGACGTCCAACTGGAGAGCATGCTTAAGGCGTTGAGCCGGAGCGAAGCTGAGCCCGGTCCGTCCAAGCGCCGCGTCGGCAAGGCAAAAAATGCCCCCAAGTTTGATGCACGCACCTATCTCTTCCGCATCTGCGGCGTTGACCTAACTGCGATTGACGGCATCGACATCACGACCGCACTCAAGGTAGTCGCCGAGATCGGCCCAGATCTGTCGCGCTTTCGGAACGCCAAACACTTCGCCTCATGGCTGGGCTTGTCTCCGGGCACGAAGATCTCCGGAGGCAAACGCCTATCAGGGGCCACCAAGGGCAACGCTAATCGCGCTGCTCAAGCTCTGAAGCTGGCTGCCGCTGCACTCCGCCCCAGCCAGTCGGCTCTGGGCGCCTACTATCGTCGAATGTGTGGGCGGTTGGATAAGGGCAAGGCCGTGACGGCGGTTGCACACAAGCTCGCCCGCTTGGTCTACGCCATGCTGACCAAAGGCACTGCCTATGTCGATCAGGGGCAGGCCTACTACGAAGAACGCTACCAGCAGCGCGTGATCTACCACCTCAGGAGAAAAGCCGCAGCCATGGGTCTCGAACTCGTCCCAATCCAGCCACAAGGACAATCCTCTTGAAAAACACCAATCAAATCAGGTAATTGAAATGGTTTCTTGAGAGGGGGCGGCGGCGCAGTAATGCGTCGCTGCTACCCGACCAGGTTCACGGCGTGGATGAACGCGGCAAGGCGACGTTGAAGAAGCAACTGAAGCGTGCCCAGGTGGCCGAATTCTTTGCGACTCTGCCGCCAAGCGTCGTTGGGATGGAAGCACTGTGGCAGTGCTCACCACTGGGCCCGTAAGCTGCAAAGCTTTGGGCACACGGTGCGGCTGATGGCGCCGCAATTCGTCAAGCCGTACGTCATGACCAACAAGAACGATGCGGCCGATGCCGAGGCGATCTGCGAAGCGGTGGCGCGGCCGAACATGAGATTTGTGCCGATCAAGAACCTTGAGCAGCAGGCGGTGCTGGCGCTGCATCGAGCGCGACAAGGCTTCGTAAAGGCGCGGACATCGCAGGCCAACCAGATTCGTGGATTGCTAGCCGAGTTTGGATTGGTTGTCCCTCAGGGGATCGGGAACATTGCCAGGCAGGTGCCGGAGCTGATCGAGGATGCGACCAACGAATTGCCAGGTTCGTTCCGTCTGCTCATACAGCGGTTGCTGGACCATCTGAAAGAGTTGGACCGTCAGGCCGATGAAATTGGCGCCCAGATCGAGTCGTGGCACCGGGATAACGAGATGAGTCGCAGGCTGGCGAAAATTCCCGGAATCGGCCCGATTACCGCCAGTGCACTGGCGGCGACCGTAGGTAATGCACGGAACTTCACCAGCGGCCGCCAATTGGCGGCGTGGCTTGGTCTTGTGCCTCGACAGAATTCCAGTGGAGGCAAAAGCGTCTTGCTCGGCATCAGCAAGCGGGGAGATACGTATTTGCGAACGCTGCTCATCCATGGCGCTTGCGCGGTGATCTACAGAGCCAAGCTCAAGGGCGCGACGAGCAGTTGGCTCCAAACATTACTCATGCGACGCAATGTCAATGTGGCTGCGGTGGGGCTCGCGAACAAGAATGCAAGAATCGTCTGGGCGCTGCTGACGCAGAACCGGGACTTCTGTCCTGACCATGTGCCTACCGCAGCGCGCCCGGCTTCGCCGGTCTGAACTCAACGATACAATCGCACGCAAGAGAAATCTCCAGACCACCGATTGCTCAGGCGATCAAACAGTGATGGCAAGACGGTCAGACCGTGGTCGGCAGAAGCCTGATATGCAACATGAGCACGAGGCTCGCAGCGTTGATAAGGCGCCGACCAGCGGATTCCATCAGGGACGGCAGGCACAAGCCTGACATCAAGTCCGGATACATGACTGCAATCTCGACCTTCCATCCATTGCTGAATGCATCGTTTGACAAGCCGGGGGCGTCCATACATGTTGCATAAATCCGGGGTCGGTTGGGCGGCTGACGTTTACGCGCAACGACTGGAACGCTGGCTCTGTAATGAGATGGTCGCCCCCATCCCCCACGAGCGGTTACGCTTAGGGGGCGTTTTCTGCCGAGGAGGCCATCATGCAAGACACGACGCTGGTTGGAATCGATCTGGGTAAGCACTCCTTCCACCTTCACGGTCAGGACAGACACGGCAAGGCCGTGTTTCGCAAGAAGGTGAGCCGTAAGCAACTCGTCGAGTTTTTTGCCACATTTCACACATGCACGGTGGTGATGGAGGCCTGCGCTGGCGCGCACCATATGGCTCGCAAGCTCGCTGCATTCGGCCATCAGGCCAAACTCATCTCGCCGCAATTCGTACGGCCTTTCGTCAAGAGTAACAAGAACGACTTTGTGGATGCCGAGGCGATCTGCGAAGCGGCGTCTCGTCCTGCCATGCGATTTGTAACGCCGAAAACGGAAACGCAGCAAACTCTGTCGGCCTTGCATCGCGTGCGTGACTCGCTGGTGCGCGATCGCACCAAGACCAGTAACCAGATACATGGATTCCTGCTGGAATTCGGAATCAGCCTGCCGGTCGGCAAGGCCGTCATCACCCGTCTGCCGGCAGTCCTCGCCGAGCATGCTTTGCCATCTCGGCTGGTGGCGGTCCTCGAACGCCTGCATACCCACTTCAAGTACCTCAGTGAACAGATTGGCGAACTCGACAAGGAGATGACTCACCAGCTTGCCGACGACGATCTCGGCCAGCGTCTGCTGACGATTCCTGGCGTCGGTCCGATCACTGCGAGCGTGCTGGCCACCGAGATGGGCGATGGCAAGCAGTATGGCAGTAGTCGCGACTTCGCCGCATCGATCGGGCTGGTGCCCCGCCAATACAGTACGGGAGGGCGAGCGAACCTGCTTGGCATCAGCAAACGCGGGAACAAAAATATCAGGCGTCTGTTGGTTCAGTGTGCACGGGCTTACATGCAGCGGCTCGAGCGGCAAACCGGTAGGCTCGCGGACTGGGTCCGCGCCATGCTCACACGACGGCACTCCAACGTGGTTGCCTGCGCGTTGGCAAACAAGCTGGCGCGTACCGCGTGGGCGCTGGCCACCCGCGGCACCACATTCAATGCCGGGTCGGTTGCCATGCCTGTCTGAGCGACCGATCCCGCTTCCTGCTTCACTGAAGTCCACCCATCTCGTTTTGCGACTGCTGATATTTGATGACGTGAACGGTACACCGGCCTGGTAGACACCCTGGGAAGTTAACGAGCTTTCGAAGCTGCCTCTGTTATTAGGGCTGTCAGGCGCGATTCTCATCGTGGCGCGAGGAGCAATCCTTACAATGACGCCGGATAGATTTAGGCAAACCAACCACCCATCAACATCGGTGTTGCAAAAACGGGGGCGACCATAGATTAACTTCTGACGAAGCGGCGTAGTGTCTTGGACTTTTTCCGGGACGATGCGCAAGGACAACCGACAGCAAGCCGAGCCCAAGGGGGTCTACCGCGTCAAGAACTGGGGACAGTACAACAAGGGGCTGATAGCCCGAGGAGACGTGACGATGTGGGTCGAAGAGAGCTTGCTCGTGCCACCGGCTAAAGCCCGATCGCCCAAGCGTGGCCACCCGCTCGTCTATACGGATGCGCTGATCCAGGGTCTGCCCGGTCTCAAGCAGGTATTCCACCTGCCGCTGCGCGCGCTGCAAGGCTTCGCGCAAAGCTTGCGTACCCTGGCCTTCCCAACGTTGCCAGTGCCGAACTACACGACATTGAGCCGCCGCGCGCAGAATCTGAACGTCGTGCTGCCCGTCTCGCGTACCGGCGAGCCGCTGCATCTGGTGATCGACAGCACTGGGCTGAAGCTTTACGGCGAAGGCGAGTGGAAGGTTCGCAAGCACGGTTGGTCCAAGCGACGGACCTGGCGCAAGGTCCATCTCGCCATGGACGCGAACACCGGCCAAATCTGTGCTGCACTGATGACCTACCAGGACGTTGGCGATGGCGAAGTGTTGGCCGACCTGCTCGATCAGATCCCGGCTGATACGCCGATCGATACCATCGGAGGCGACGGCGCCTACGACAGCAAGCCGTGCCACGCGGAGATTGCCGCGCGAGGTGCACAGCCCTCGATTCCACCACGCGATGGAGCGAAGCCTTGGTCTGAAAGTACGCCGGGCGCAGCCTGGCGCAACGAAGCCATCGATGTCATCGAGAAGAGCAGTCGACACGAATGGAAAGCCGCCAGCGGCTATCACCGGCGCTCGCTGGCCGAGACCCTGATGTACCGCCTCAAGACGCTGACAGGACACAGTCTGTTGGCACGAGAAATCGGGTCGCAGGCCGCCGAAGTGGCCATCCGTGCGGGTGTGCTCAACCGCATGGTCGCGCTCGCTCGCCCGCAATCCGTCCGTATCGCCTGAGTTCAGCATCACCGAGGAGCCCCTGTTTTCAATCTCGATTTATGCAACAACGCCTCGCAATCTCCTCGCCGTACTTTGCGCGCAGCCCTCTCTCCCGCTGCTCCTTCTGAAGCTTCTCTTTTGCAGTGGAGTCTACGAAGATATAAATAGCCGCGAGGACGGATATGATGATGAAGCCGAGGAACACCGGCCAGTATTTTTGAATTTGCTCTACCAGCGAAGCTCCTCCGAGGACTAGGGCAACTATCCAAAATCCGCCTCTCGCCATGGCTCCTCCTCTAAGTTCTCTGCTCAGCTTATGTGATTTTAGTCGTATCCCGAATCAACAAATGTTTGGAAGAGCACGGTGGGAACACATCAGTAACGTAGCGTGCCATTTTTTAGGCAAGACAACTATAGAAATGCTCCTAGGATTAAGGAAGGCGAAAGGAAATGACGGACGCCGCGCTTAGACGGGAACCCAAGTCGTGATCGAATTTCATCTCAGCGCAATTGAACAGGGCCATCTGGGCATTCGCCCGAGGCCAGCGGTGCCCACCCAAGAGTGGTCGTACTCTGCACCCATTGAACAAAACGCCCGTACCCTGAAGTTTTGCGGGTAGCTGAGAGGTTATGTTGAATGGGGGAGGGTGGACGCCTGTGGGCGCAGCCTGCACCGCAGCCAATCAGCCTGATCATCAACGCACCCAGAAATCGAGCTCCCTCTTCGTGGCGCTGTTGAGTTGCGCCTTCTGCCAGTCACCGGTCTCAAGCAGGAAGCCGCCAGGTTGCATACCTTTCTTCTGCAAGTCGCTCACATAGGCCAGCCAGCGGTAGTGGTGATACACCGACAGAATGTGCGTAGCATAGTGCAACGCCAGCTCTTGATTTCCGCGCACGATAATGAAGTTGTCGTCGTTGTTCTCGCTTGCCGAGCCTGAGAAGTTGTGGCTCCCGGTCACGACGACCGGGTTGGTAAATGGATCGACGACGATCAGCTTCGAATGCACGATCGCGTAGCCGACAACTCCGCCTTGCCGCGTGAGAAACTCCTTGCGAGTGACTGTCGCCGCCCAGTTGGCAAGCTTATTCATGCCTTCCGGCCGCACGATGTCGAGCGTGGCGCTGGCCTTCTTGTCCAGGGTGAACGTCTCGACGGTAACCTCGCTCTCGTCGGTACTATCCCCATCGCTGGGCGGAGTGCTGACCACGCCCTTGATGTAGAGCGACTTCCTTGCTGACTGCAGCTCGCGGATCGTGGCCAGCGTGGCCGTGCCGCCGGGTTGGAACATCAAGAACATTACGGCTTCCTTCGCCGAATTGACCACGTCGTTCAACGCGGCGAGATCGACCTTGTTGTGCGTGCGCGAAAACCAGATCTCACCGGAAGAGGAGTGCTTTCCGGCCTCGAACGCGGCGGGCTGATCGTTCGCTTCGACTAGCGCCGGCGGGAACGCGCTTTCGGCATCCCGGAGGCGCTCCCACTGCGCCAGATATTCGGCAGCCACGCCTGGGTTGTCGATGCGCAAACCGTTGTTGATTTGCGTGCAAAGGCCAGTAGTGGTCCAATTTGTGCTGCCGGTCCAGGCCATCTTCGCGGTGCCTTCGGTATCGGTCAGCACGAGAAACTTGTTATGACCGAGCGCGCCAGGCGACACAAAGCGGTCAAATACCTCTACTCCGCTGTCTTTCAGCAGCTTGCGAGCGCTCTTGTTTTGGTCTCGCTTGCGTGCTTCTTTCGATGTTTCGGCTTTCTTCTTCTTGATCGACCCATTGGAGAGCACTACATGCGCATTCCCCTTGAGCGCCGTTAGACCTGCAATCAACTCGTCGTCCTCGAGCTCGTATAGTGCCGCGTAGAGATGACCTTTCGATTTTTTTGCGCTATCAAGCAGCGCCAGCATCTCGATCCGCAATGTGCCGGAGAGGAAATTCCGGATGGGCAGTTCATGCTGGGTCAGGCTGTCCTTGAACAGGCTTAGTGCTTCCTTGCGTGTCTTCAGGTTGTTCTTGACCCGAAGATCCTCAAGGTAGCGCGACATGAACTGGGAAATGACCAGTCCGCGATTGAAGTACGAGGAGAAGCCGTCCTGCGTGCCGCCCGAAAGCTTGATCCATGCGGTCCAATCGCTCTGCTCGCTGATTAGCTGGCGTAGCTTGCCCTGCGTATGGATCATCGGCGTGACGCGATATCGCACCTCGTCACCCAGGTTCGCCGTAAAGTCTGCCCACCAGAATCGCTGGAATGGCCAGTCCGTCGAGGGACGAACGTCGCCAAGCCTTGGCTTGTCTCGTTCAAATCCCTTCCGGTTATCGAGCGTGCTACGCACTACCTTGCCGTCGGGTGTTCGCGATTCCTTTTCGATCGCAAAACCCCAGCAGTCCGTGATGGGCTTTGCAATGGTCCAGAAGATTACCGCGTCGTCGCAATTGACGATCAGGCGCACATTGGTGGTCATGCGGACTCCTTCCTAGCCTGTTTCGAATCGGTGATAGGACTGATTGTGATGCTCGATAATCGACTTCTGCTCTTTGAACGGAGATTAATTATGGATAATCTAATTGCCTTGGCTCCCCTTCCAAAGAGGGGGGCGTGAGGCGCGCGAAGCTCACCCTGCCACGATTTCATGCAGGCCGGCATAGTTGCTGATGTGCCAGACGATCATTAGATCAGGATTCCTATCGCAATCGGCTCCAGTGATTCAGCAACCTCGCCGTGCGCGGCCAAGGGATGGCGCTACTGGACCACCTTCGGTTCCAGTTACGGGCAGCCCCCCTCCAGCCAGAGCTTGACGGCTTGCCCATCAGCCGGCCGAGTTTCACCGGCCGCAGTCGATTTGGTCTGCATTTGTCAGCGTGATCACGTCATTGGCCGGATCGGTTGGGCGAGACCGACACGCGAGCGACCACGCCCGATTGATGGGCCGCGCCCCGGTTCTGCGGATCGACCGTCCATTTCGCGCGCCAGGGCGGTCTGAGCGCGGGCGGTCGCTGGCATTTTCCCGGGCAGGCCCGTGGTCTATCTTGCCGAGCACCGAGAACCGAGCATTTGCGCTCTTGGAGGGCCTCGCGAGCAAAAGCCGTACCCAATTCTCGGCGTGGCTCGAGCGTCGTTGCGAGTCTTGGAGACCACGCCAAAAAGGGGGCCTCGGCACGCACACAACCTGCTACAAATCCGGACCGCCGTGCTCAATAGCCAGTTCCGATCTTACGTTGAACGATGGTATCCCTCCAACTCCCGAGAAGAAGACCGCCGCCTTGACGCTTAGTCAGCCCCCGGTTTGGCGCGGTCTCCCTCGCCACCGGTGATCCTGATCTGGATCGGCAACACCGCGACATCCACCGGTCTGGACCAGAAGGTGGGGCCCCGCGCCTGCGGTGCCATATCCCGGTGGAACGGTCAGCTAGGCGCCGGCGGCGAGATTGACATTGTCGGTACAGGATGACGAAGCGCACGAGTCCAAACAGACCTGGCGACGGCGTCAAGTCTATGCCAATAGCCTGTGTGACCGTTCTACCATCCGCCACAACGCGTCCAAGTCGATGAGTCATGGATGCCTCCCTTGCCAAATCAAGCTTGAGCGGACTTTCAGGGCCGGTTATCTACAAGGAGCTTGACCTGCTTGGCCGCTAACAGGAAGGCATGACCAGAGCAGAAGGCGTCGAAAATCTCAAAGTCCCAGCATCCGACCTTTCGGCGAACTTGATTTGCACTGCGCCCTGCCAGAGCAAGAGGCGCTTGCCTGTATCCGAGGTGGTTGTCTGTTAAGCATCGATAAGCTTTGCTGAAGCCGAACGGACCGCTACTGGCGCCGGAGCCGGTTCTGTCGCGATAAGGAATTAAGGGCGACCGAGGGTGGCGAGAGCGCCGCGGTCATATGGCCAAGGAATAGAACTGCTCGGCGTCCGACGGACTGCTCCCCTTGGGGATAACCATCTGCCCTTTGCGGATCATGCACATGGTCTCGATGCCACCGAGGATGATGCGAGCGCAGCGAAAATTCTGGAATTCCAACATCGGCCTGACCCGGCGTTTGATGCCGCGGTGGTCCTGCTCAACGAGGTTATTCAGATACTTGTTCTGCCTGATCTTGATCGTCGTTTCCCGCTCAGCATTGATCGCCTGCAGGGCCGCGAGGTTCGCGCCACTCTTGTCCACCGTGACGGTCTTTGGCGCACCGTTCTGGGCGATGGCCTTTTCGAAGAAGCGCCGGGCAGCGGCAGTGTCTCGGCGCGCGCGCAACAGGAAGTCAATGGTCTTGCCGGCCTTGTCCACGGCCCGGTAGAGATACTTCCACTGGCCCTTGACGAGGATGTAGGTCTCGTCCATGCGCCAGCTGTTGCCCACCGGGCGCTGGCGCCGACGAAAGGCCTTCTCGAGCATCGGCAGCAGCTTGATCACCCAGCGATGCACCGTGGAATGATCCACCTCGATGCCGCGCTCGGCCATCATCTCTTCCAGATCCCGCAAGCTCAGCGAGTACGCCACGTACCAGCGCACGCACAGCAGAATCACGTCCACCGGATGGTGCAGGCGCTTGAGGACATTGGCAATGCCGCCTGGCAGGCTCGTGCGCGGCGTCTTCGCTGGCTTATTCATCTGCTGACTTGCGGTTTCCAAATCCGGCCATTCTACTTCCCGTTATCGCGACAGAACCTCAGCTCGTCCGTGTAACGCAAAAAAGCCGGCTTTTGAACCACGCCGAGCACACCATATGACTTGAATCCAAAGCGCTCCCACAACAAGTGGGTTGGGCTCCCCTCGCGTACATGAAGGAATAGTTGCTCGATGCCAAGTGCATCTGCTTTGACCACGATCTGCCGAACGGCACGCAAAACGATGTTCTGGTCGCGGTATGCGGGATGCACCGCTAGCTTGCTTACTTCCGCGCGATGATGACAGGTGGGCGTCTCACTACGAATCATCATGCAAAAGAATACTATGTTGCCACCATCCGTTTCTCCAATCAACGCGAGCCCTCCTCTGGAAATTTGATAGCGCAATTCGGTAACGAGCGCTTCGGCCTCGTCGTCCGAAATAAAGCATGCTCGGTCCAGTGTGGCGCCTTCAATAGCGGTGAATTGGACGAGTTTGACAATGAGTCTAGCGCCTATATCGCAAAAATCAGAAATCCATTTCAGATGCGTAATATCTCTCACTGGAACCCCTGAGTTGTAGGGGTGAACACGGAATTCGCGCGGTCACCGGAAGCGCTCCTTTTGCTGGTACCAAAAAATATCCTGGCATTGAAAACGACAGCGTAGATTGACCTATGTCAAAAGTCCAGATTCTGACTGAGTCGTCCGTGCGAAAGAGTCGAATCGATGCCGCAAGAAAACCCCGTTATTGCCTGTCGCAACATCGACAAAGTATTGGCGCCATTGTGGGTTTTGAATTCCCATCTCACCGCATTTCAAAAAAATCCTTCAATACTAAGGTACAACAATATGTGCACCTCTACAATGAATTGGCATAGATTTCGCTTTCCCTTCAATCGTGTGGTAGCTGACTAAAGTTGGATGACGATTTCGTTACGCAAGTTAGAGACTTGAATGACAGGCGCTTCAGGAATTTGGCAGGATTGCCATGTTGACTTGCGGTGGCATGGTGTAAAAAAGTATAGGCCAACGCTACAAGAAAACGTATCGCAAAAGGACCTGTGTCGGGATGCCGCGTATTGAAGTATAACTAGGACGAAGATCTATGAAGTACAAACAGCGCACGTTGCATTCTTTTTGGACGCTTGCTCAGGCAGCGCTGATATCTGTAGTGCTGGCCTCTTGCGGTGGAGGGGAAGGTGACGGCGGCGATCCTGCGGCGACGTCCACTGCCACCGCGTCGGTCCTCGTCGAGAAGGTCTGTTCGAATTGCGGAGCGTTGGACGCGCACACCTATGCTGGTAGCGGCATAGGCGTCTGGGAAAGCGTTAATACCACATCCTCGGCTGTGGAGACTCCCATCAGCATCTCAGGGCTGAACGGCCAGGATGTAACGCTCGTTTTCACTAATCAAACCGGCACTGCACAAGTTATGCCGAAAATCGCGCTAACGACGTCGTACGATCCCCTCGTCGCCGACCAACTACGATGGGACGACGGCACGGAAGCGCTTAAACGCCGAATATCAAGTTTCAATCGAGACGGCTGGAAAACGCTCGCTAAAGATCGAAGATATTCTCCAAGCTATTTTCCTAGTAAATTGGATATGGATGGGGTAAAAACCTGGTATCTCGCGGACGATACGTCTCACACCACAACCTTGGTTCGGAAACTCAAGACAACTGACGGAACCACTGTCAATTTCTGGGTCGAGACAACTGAACTCGACCCGACAAAGGTGAGTCAAGCGGTTGTCGACACGCTAGCTGGCGAGTTCGTCTCGCCTGGCAAGATCTACGATATGCTGAAGTCAATTGGTGGCCCGCTCTGGGGTCCCCAAAGCTATAGCAGTAGCATTATCGGTAGTGATCAGCCGATTGACATCGTAATCGCTAAGTTCAGTTGGGGGATGGCCGGATACTTCCATGCGCGCAACGCACTCAAGCGTGATCTGAACCTGAACCCATACTCAAACGAATCGGTGTCCCTTTACCTGAACTCTGAGGAACTGTATCCCCATGATGGCACTTACACCTTGAACTACATGCGCTCTGCGATGGCCCATGAAGCTATGCATATGCAGAATTTCTACCGCCGCGGCGTTTCCCAGGGTTCGGATGCGTCCTACGACTTATGGCTGGAGGAAGCTACAGCCATGATGTTGAGGACTTTGCGAGCCACTCCACCGGGGAGAACTTCAATGCGATCAGGGACGCCCGCTTCTCCAGCTACGTACGTTCGGGCGACAGAATTCACAATTGCAGCCTGCTTGAGTGGAACCCAACCGGTACATGCAACGGATATTCGATCTGGGGCTCGCTCGGTGGATTTCTCAATCGCCAACTCGGACTGAGCTTCTACAAACATCTTCTTTACAACTTTAGCAGCACAGATTCGATGACGGTTCTCGACTCTTCAATTCGGGCCACGGCAGCGACCTCCAGCTTTCAACAGCAGCTGCGCGGCTTTGCCGCGACATCAGGCGCACTGATGAAGGAACCCGCCCCAGTTGGCTTTGGCTTCCCCTTGCGGGAGGAAGGTAGATTCGTGCTGCCTGTAATTGACGCGCACGCTTTTGACGCGCACGCTTTTCTAACGAACTCTAATCAGTTATCAGCAGTGCCCGCCGCGCTCCAGCCGTATGCCTACGTGCCAGTAGGTCGGCAGAATGTGACAGGTATGTATAGCGAGACGGTCAAGATCCCGCCCAACTCCTCACTCTCCGTCGTGATTCAATGATGCGAAGGATGGCTGCTGTCACTCACCTTCTGTAGACCTATGCCTCACGTGTTATTGGTCTTCATCAAAGCACGCGTCGCGTCCGACGCCCCATTTCAATACCCAATCGGAGTGTTGTCTATGTACCCAGTGCTCGCGTTGCCACATCTACGAACACGGTTCTCAAGCTTTGTCGTTCTGACCGCCGTCATGCTTACGCCTCAACCGTCGGCGGCCTGTCCGCCAGTTGAGGAAAGGATGGCCAGCTTGTTTAATCCAATACCGGAGCCTACCGTCACAGTGCTCGCGCATCGCGGACTCTGGGGCAAAGAGGCGCCGAACCCGCGCACGCCCGAGAATTCGCTCGCGTCGCTGCAGGCAGCAGATGATGCATGCACTGACGCTGTGGAGCTCGACGTGAAGCTAACGAGCGAAGGCATACCGGTCCTCATGCACGATCTCAACCTGGGGCGTACGACCGACGTCTATAACTTCATCGGCAATAAGACGCAATATGATCCGATGCTTAATACCGGCCCAAATCCGGCCGTCAATACAGTGAGTTGGGAAACGGTCCAGCAACTGCATCTGTTAACGCCCTCGCGTGACAGCGCCACAACATATACGGTGCCTGATGTCTCTGCAGTGCTCAGCTACTGGGCGGATCATCATCTGACGACGCCGATGATATTCGACGCCAAAACCAAAGAAGCGGTGCGTGCTATTGACCTCCTCGCACGAAAACATTTCGAGGAGCGAGCACGCGACATTGTCGCCGTGAAGGTCAACGCGACTCTCTATCCGACCTATGCGTCATTCAGAGAGGATGCACTCGTTATTCGTGCCATTCCCGTCTATACAACCAATATGCTGACCAAAATTGATGTAACAGCTTCTCGCGAGAACTGGCAGAAAGACGGGAGCTCAGTGCTCGAGGTCAACGTAAAGCAGCTTGGCGGGTTGCTTCAAGACCAGCTCGATGCTATCAAAAGCGCCAGCTTTGGCGCTGGCGTTTTCAACGCTATCCCTGATGGACCAGGCGACGGTCAGTTCTATGACAAAGACGGGCATTGCTGCTACCGGTTGTCCGATCTCTTTTTCAGTTACGGCGGTGGCAAGGACACGGCCGACAATCGGGGCGACTGGGACTATTTGATCAAGCAGGGTTTTAAGTTCATAACCACCGACAGCCCGATCGCGCTACGCGCCTATCTGGATTCGAGGGACATCCCGTAGGAATCCTACGAACATGCGGCGCTGATCCATGGGCTCCAGGGCGGTTCGCTGCAAGGCTCGAGGCTCTATGATGAGGTCAAGGCGATCTTCATCGCCGCGGTCGGTCGGCTCGCGAAAACCGATCTCTCGCAATTGCGCACATTCGTCGAGGGCGCCTTCGCGTCGCCTGACGCGCCTCATTCCGGCACGGGTAATGTCGCAATAAGGAAGCTGAGCGGCAAGATCGCTCAAATATAGAGGATTGCGTATGAAAAAAGCGAATAGAATTGCTGGACGGGAGAGAGTGCCCTATCGGGCGTGGTTCATCCCGGCGTTACACAGGCAGGGCAGAAATGAAAGTGCGGGATAATGTGGCCCACTTTAATTTCGGCGTCCCCATGACTTCATCCGTCTGCCCTGTTTCCGTAAAACCGGCTGGCTGCGACCGCAAGATGATGGCCGTTCGCGCCCTGGCGGGCGCTGAACCCGTCAGCGCCGTGGCCGCCCGCCACGGTGTCAGCCGTCCACTCGTCTATCGCCAGATGCGCAAGGCGAGCGCCGCGCTGGATGAAGCCTTTTCGCCAACGCAAATCGACGAAGACGCCGACAAGGTCCTGTTCTCGCTGCCGGTGACCCGACGATGGCTGGAGCAGGTCATCCTCGCACTGACGATGATCGGCCACGCCTCGATGCGCGTCGTCATCGAATTCATGAGCGACCTGCTGGGCGTGTCCATCAGCCTGGGCACCGTGCACAATGTTCACCAGCGTGCCGCGCAGCGGGCGATGGCCATCAACAACAGCATCGACCTGTCGGCCATCCGGGTGGGACTGCACGACGAGATCTTTCAGGGGACCCGGCCGGTTCTTACCGGCATCGATGCGGCTTCCACCTACTGCTATCTGCTGGCTGACGAAGACCACCGTGATGGCGATACCTGGGCCATCCATCTGCTGGACCTGCAGAGGCAGGGACTGCATCCCGACTTTACGATTGCCGACGCCGGCACGGGTCTGCGCGCAGGCCAGAAGCTCGCATGGCCCGATACCCCCTGTCACGGCGATGTTTTCCATATCTGCCAGCAGTTCGAAACCCTGGCCAACATCTGGACACGTCTGGCCAGCGGCGTACGCACTGAACGCAAAGCCCTCGAAGCGCGACTGGCCAATCCCCGCCGGCGCTGCCAGGACAGCCTCCTGATTGACCGGCTTGACGAACTTCGCCCGCTCGAGGCGCGGGCACATCAGCGCGCGGACGACCTTCGCACACTTGCCCTGTGGCTGGAGCGCGATGTCCTGTCGCTGGCCGGGCCCGATCTGCCGACCCGCCAGGAGCTGTTCGACTTTATCGTCGAGCAACTTCGTCAGCGTGAACCTGAAGATCCCTCACGCATCGGCACGATGCGCGTGGCCCTGCAAAACCAGCGCAACGATCTGCTCGCCTTCGCCGGCGTGCTGGACCAGAAGCTCGACGCCATCGCAAGCGATACTGCCGTCGCCGGGCATCTCGTACGGGCAACGTGCCTGTTGCACCGCAAGCCGGAAACCTCCGTCGCATTCTGGCAGGCATGGAACCGGCTGCATGCGGCCATCGGCCGCCGGTTCCACGAAGTCTGGACTGCGGTTTCGCAGGCGCTGCACGACACTCCGCGTAGCAGTTCCCTGGTGGAGAACCTGAACTCGCGCCTGCGCAACTGCCTGACGCTGCGGCATCATCTGGACGGCGGTCGCGCCTGGCTGGAGCTGCTGAAATTCTTCGTCAATCATCGTCGCTTCACACGCAGCCGTTGCAGCGGGCGGGTCGGCAAAAGTCCGCGCGAAGCGATGACCGGGGAAGCACATTCGCACTGGCTGACGCTGCTCGGACTCGGTCCGCTTCAACCCCGGCAGATCTGATGCCGGGGAGGTCGTTGCAGGCCTCCAGTTTGCATCGCATTCCTTACCAATTCTGCATTTTTATGCAGGACGGTTCAGTTCGTCCGTGTAACGCAAAAAAGCGGGCTTTTGAACCACGCCAACCCCTACTACCGTGGGCATGCTCGCCGAATTGAGCGATCTCTCGCTCTTCGTTAGATAGCGTCAAGCAGGACGGCCTGTCCCGTTGCCTCACGTAATTTGCTACCCACGGCATAGTGCCGTGGGAGCAGAACAACGTGAAGGGGAAGGTCAGCATGGCAACACGCAAGGAACTTGTCGCAGCGGTTTGCTCGCGCTACCGCGGGGCATCAAGAAAAGAGAAGATAGCGATCCTTGATGAATTCGTAGCTGTCACGGGATACCACCGCAAGCATGCCTTGCGCTTGTTATGGCGCGAGCCTGAGGAAGCCCGCACGCCCAGTCAGCGGCGATGCGTGTACGACGAAGCGGTGCGACAAGCGCTGACGATGTTGTGGGAAGCGGCTGACCGAGTGTGTGGAAAGAGGCTGAAAGCACTGCTGCCAACCCTGATCGAGGCGATGCAACGTCACGGTCATATCGACCTCGATCCGAAGGTCCGTGAGGCGCTCCTACAGGTCAGCGCGGTTCTGTCGCGATAAGGAATTAAGGGCGACCGAGGGTGGCGAGAGCGCCGCGGTCATATGGCCAAGGAATAGAACTGCTCGGCGTCCGACGGACTGCTCCCCTTGGGGATAACCATCTGCCCTTTGCGGATCATGCGCATGGTCTCGATGCCACCGAGGATGATGCGAGCGCAGCGAAAATTCTGGAACCCCAACATCGGCCTGACCCGGCGTTTGATGCCGCGGTGGTCCTGCTCAACGAGGTTATTCAGATACTTGTTCTGCCTGATCTTGATCGTCGTTTCCCGCTCAGCATTGATCGCCTGCAGGGCCGCGAGGTTCGCGCCACTCTTGTCCACCGTGACGGTCTTTGGCGCACCGTTCTGGGCGATGGCCTTTTCGAAGAAGCGCCGGGCAGCGGCAGTGTCTCGGCGCGAGCGCAACAGGAAGTCAATGGTCTTGCCGGCCTTGTCCACGGCCCGGTAGAGATACTTCCACTGGCCCTTGACGAGGATGTAGGTCTCGTCCATGCGCCAGCTGTTGCCCACCGGGCGCTGGCGCCGACGAAAAGAGGTGGCACCGTTTGTTCGGACAGGGATCCGGAGTTTTTAAGTGGAAGCGCTGGGGCAGTCAGGCTGCCGATTTGATCGCTGGCAGCGTGGCGAAGTATGCCTCATCCGGGGTCTGGTCCGCCAGACTGGAATGGGGCCGTCGTTGGTTGTACCAGGTTAGGTAGTTAGCGATAGAGCGGCGCGCATGGCTGACCGAGTCGTAGGCTTTCAGGTAGACCTCCTCGTATTTGACGCTGCGCCAAAGGCGTTCGACGAACACGTTATCGCGCCAACTGCCCTTGCCGTCCATCGACAGTTGGATGCCGCGGTCCAGCACGGCGTCTGTGAACTCCGTGGCGGTGAACTGGCTGCCCTGGTCGGTGTTGACGATCTCCGGCGCGCCGTACTTGGCAAAGGCCTCCTCGATTGCCTCGACGGCATGACAGCTCTCCAGCGTGATCGCCACCCGGTAGGCCAGCACCCGGCGGCTGGCCCAGTCCACCACTGCCGTCAGGTACACAAAGCCCCGTGCCATCGGAATGTAGGTCGTGTCCAGAGCCCACACCTGGTTGGCCCGGTCGATCTTCCGGTCGCGCAGCAGGTACGGCCAGATCTTGTGCGCCGCGTGCTTGCGGCTCGTGTTCGGCCGGCGATACAGCGCCTCAATGCCCATGCGCTTCATCAGCGTGCCCACGTGCCGGCGACCGACCTGGATGCCTTCCCGGCGCAGCAGGCGCGCCAGCATGCGAGCCCCCGCGAAGGGATGCTCCAGATGCAGTTCGTCGATGCGGCGCATCAGCTTCAGATCTGCCTCGCTGACCGGTTGCGGCTGGTAGTACGCGCTGGACCGGGCGATGCCCACCAGCTTGACCTGCCGGCTCACCGGCAGCGCGTGCTCGCGGTCGATCATCGCTTTGCGCTCAGCAGGCCGGCCTTGCTGAGCGCGCCGGACAAAAAATCGTTCTCCAGCGCCAACTGGCCGATCTTGGCGTGCAGCACCTTCAAATCCACCGGCGGCTCGCCCCCACTTTCCTTGCCACCGCCGAACAGGTCCGCGGCATGCTCCACCAACTGCTGCTTCCACGCTGTGATCTGGCTGGGGTGCACGTCGTACTGCTGGGCCAGCTCCGCCAGCGTCTTTTCGCCCTTGAGGGCCGCCAGGGCTACCTTCGCCTTCAACCCCGCCGAGTGGGTTCGCCTGCTTCGTTTCGTCATCTTCTGAGGTCCTTTCTGCCCGCCATTATGGCCGGCTCAGACCCCAGCTCTTCCATTTATCCGACTGTCCGAATTTCCGGCGCCACCTCTAAAGGCCTTCTCGAGCATCGGCAGCAGCTTGATCACCCAGCGATGCACCGTGGAATGATCCACCTCGATGCCGCGCTCGGCCATCATCTCTTCCAGATCCCGCAAGCTCAGCGAGTACGCCACGTACCAGCGCACGCACAGCAGAATCACGTCCACCGGATGGTGCAGGCGCTTGAGGACATTGGCAATGCCGCCTGGCAGGCTCGTGCGCGGCGTCTTCGCTGGCTTATTCATCTGCTGACTTGCGGTTTCCAAATCCGGCCATTCTACTTCCCGTTATCGCGACAGAACCCGGATCATCAGGGCTGGCTGGCGCTCTACCGTCAAGCAATCGACTGGAGGGCATTGTCACGTTGGCGAAGGGGTGGCGTAAGATTCGGACGATGAAGAAGACGAACTCGCTCTATCACGGCCATCGCTTTCCTGCAGCGGTCATCAGCTGCGCGGTGCGCTGGTACTACCGGTCCAACCTGAGCCTGCGTGACATCGAGGAGTTGCTGTTCGAGCGAAGCATCGTGGTCAGCTACGAGACGATCCGTCGCTGGTGCGATAAATTCGGCGCGGGCTTCGCCCGTCGCGTCAAGGCTGCCCGGCGCAAGCCGGGCTGCACCTGGCACCTGGACGAGATGTTCGTGACGCTGCGCGGCGAGCCTTACCTGCTGTGGCGGGCGGTCGACGAACATGGCGCCGAACTCGACATCCTGCTGCAGAAGCGCCGCGACAAGGCTGCGGCCAAACGCTTCTTCCTGCGCGTTCTGCACTCCTGCCCGGTGCTGCGCAAGATCGTCACCGATCAGCTGCGCAGCTACCCGGCCGCTAAGGCCGACATCCCGGAACTGGCGAACGTCAAGCATGTGTTCGTGAAAGCCAGCGCGCGCGTGAACAACCGGGCCGAGAACAGTCACCAGCCCACACGCGAGCGTGAACGCCGCATGCGCGGTTTCCGCGAACGGACGCGCACCCAGGCATTCCTCTCAAATTTCGGCCCGATCCGGCAGCACTTTGCCCTCAAGCGCCATCTGCTGCGCGCGTCGCTTTATCGCAAACACCTCGCCGATCGTTTCGAAAGCTGGCGCGAAATTACCGAAACCACCCAAAATCCGTCCTCCGCTTTCTGAGTCGATTCTCGCCCAGCATCCCTGAAATCGCCAAACCGCCAACGTGACAATGCCTCACAGCGGCCTAGCACCTCTGCCACCCGCTTTTCAGCTCCTTCACGCGCCACCCTGTCCCGAAGTGCGGCTTGCTTGAAGTCATCTGCCGTCGCCAATAGGCGGCGCTGTTCGCTCATGAGCTGCTCTACCTGTTGCTGGACTCCATTGAGCGCTTGCGCTGCGAGCTCGGCCTCCTGCCGTCGCAGCTGCTGTGTGTTCTCGAACTCGGCCCTCCACTCCGCAGCGTGCGCCTCAGCTGCAACCCGGCCAACTCTCTCAGCTGCAACTGACTGATGCAGCTCAGCAACCTTTTGCTGAAGCAGCTCAAGCTCACCTGAAAGCGTTGTGTTGCGTGCCGCAAGCTTGTCGCATTGCGCCTGTACCCGATCTCGTTGCTCGGTGATGGCCAGCACCTGGCGTACTGCTTCGTCCCGCACCTCCTTCGTGGTCGCCTCGCGTAGAGCGAAGCAATTGTGCTACCGGCTCGTGGCAGTATGCGGCTAACTCCGGTTATGGATAGCCCAATCCGCGCTTATCCCGGCATGCTCCTTGACTGGAAAATTGTTAGGGGCCCGATCACGGGCAAAGTCATGGCTCAGCTCAGATCAGCAGAGCCGTTAAAAACAACCCGGATTTGTCTGCTGCCGATCAACTGTGATACAAGATAGGCGGACGTCTGGCGCAGGCCGACGGCGTCATCTTCATCTCGTTTTTCTTGGAACATTCAGAACATGGCAACAGGTACCGTGAAGTGGTTTAACGATGCGAAGGGTTTTGGGTTCATCTCGCCGGATGATGGCGGCGAGGACCTGTTTGCGCACTTCTCCGAGATTCAGGGCAATGGCTTCAAATCGCTTCAGGAGGGCCAGAAGGTCAGTTTTGAAGTGAAGCAGGGCCCCAAGGGCAAGCAGGCAGGAAGCATCAAACCGCTGTAAGTTTCCTCGCGGCGAACCCGCCCTGTGAGGCAGCGATCAGGCAAATGCGTGATCGCTGCAGATCTGACGCAGGACGTCGAAGGGGGCGCCTCCGTCTTGGGTCAACGCTCGAGAAAAGACCTCAACTTGTCAACGCGACTGGGATGCTGCAGCTTGCGCATCGCCTTGCTCTCAATCTGACGGATCCCCTCGCGGGTCACGTCGAACTGCTTGCCGACCTCTTCAAGCGTGTGATCGGAGGTCGTATCGAGCCCGAATCGCATCCGCAGAACCTTGGCCTCGCGCGGCGATAACTCGTCGAGTGCCTCGTCGATCGCGGCGCGCAGGTCCGCCTGAATCGCGGCCTCAGCTGGTGAACTCGCAGAGGCATCCTCAATCATGTCCCCGAGCGTGGCGTCGGCATCGTCGCCCACTGGGGTCTCGAGCGAAACAGGCTGCCTCGCGATTTTGAGAATATCGCGCACTTTTTTCTCGGGTATCTTCATGCGCTCGGCGAGGACCGAGGGATGTGCCGCCTGTCCCGTTTGTTGCAGGATTTCGCGTGAGATCCGGTTCAGCTTGTTGATCGTCTCGATCATATGGACCGGCACACGGATGGTCCGCGCCTGATCGGCGAGCGCACGCGTGACAGCCTGCCGGACCCACCAAGTGGCGTACGTCGAAAATTTCCAGCCGCGTCGATATTCGAACTTGTCCACCGCCTTCATCAGGCCGATATTGCCTTCCTGAATCAAATCCAGGAATTGCATGCCGCGGTTTATGTATTTCTTGGCGATTGAAATGACAAGACGAAGGTTCGCTTCGGTCATCTCTCGCTTGGCCTGCCGCATTTTCGCCTCGGCGGCCGTCATCTGGCGGTTGATCCGCTTGAGCTGCTGCAGCGGCAGCGAGACCCTAGCCTCGATGTCGATGAGTTTCTGCTGACAGGCCTGAATGGCTGGCAGATGTCGCTCTAGCGCCGGGCCAAACGCCCGCGAAGTCGCCGCCGTGTGGCTGGTCCATTCAAGGTCGGTCTCGCGGCCTGGGAAGGACTCAACAAAGGCCTTGCGTGGCATGCCACATCGTTCGACGGCAATATCGAGAATGCTGCGCTCGATCGCACGAACCTCGGTAACCTGTTCGTGCACGGTGGCACACAGACGGTCGATCGTTTTGGCCGTAAAGCGGATCGGCACGAGCTCGCGCTGGATCTTCGAGCGCATTTGCGCGACGGCTGCGGAACGCGCCTTTCCAGTAACGGGTGCATCCGGCAACTGCGCGAAAAGCGCACGCACGCGCGCGAAAATCGCAAGACTGTCGATCGTGAGTTGTTCGAGGCGGGCCGCGTTCGCTTTCTCCGAATCGGCGGCGTCCGTTTCCGCGTCATCATCGTCCGGGTCATCGTCAGAGGCGTCTGCTCCCACCGGGGCTTCATCGGACTCTGGCGTCATCTCGCTTTCGTCCACGTCGTCGCTGATGCCATCGACCAGTTCGTCGATACGCAGTTCGCCGGCAACGATTCGGTCCACATCGGCAAGTATCGTGAATACGACCGACGGACACGCGGCGATCGCCTGAATCATGTCCTGCAGCCCGCCTTCGATGCGTTTTGCGATCTCGATTTCGCCCGCGCGGGTCAGCAATTCACTGGAGCCCATTTCGCGCATATACAGCCGGACCGGATCAGTCGTGCGGCCGAATTCGGAGTCGACGGTCGACAGTGCAGCTTCCGCTTCTTCGTCCGCCTGATCGTCGGATGCCGCGGCAGGTGCGGCGTCGCTTAGCAGGAGCGTCTCAGCGTCCGGCGCCTGCTCGTACACGGCCACCCCCATGTCGCTGAACGTGCTGACGATGGTCTCCATCGCAGCAGTTTGCGTGACGTTGTCGGGAAGGTGATCATTGATGTCCGCGTGGCTGAGATAGCCACGCTCACGGCCAAGCGCGATCAGCGCGCGCATCTGGCGCTGACGCTCCTCGTCCTGGCGCGCCATCGACGCGATGTCCGGCGGTGGTGCTACCGCCTGGGTCTTACCGGTTGGCCTGCGGCGGCTGGCCTTTGAGGTCACCGCGATCATGTGGGATGCTGAATGTTCGCGAACCGGATTTGCCAATACGTTCTCCTGGAGGTTTGGCCGACGATCGTCGCGGCGTGACGGTTACTCAAGCCTGCGGGGTACGAACGAAATCGGGAGAGTCGCACGGACAGTTGAGGCCGGAAGTCTCCAGCGGAATCCGGAGTGCGAAAAATGGGGAATTGTGGATCATACCGCAAGCCGTTGTGCAGCGCAATATGCGGCTATAGCTCGGGGGGCAGCAGACGTTTCGACTTCTGGCAACGAGTGCGGGTTGTTCTCGCCGTTGAGGTGCGTCGCTTCAAGTGTGCGAACGCCGGCTGCCCCCGTCGTACGTTTGCCGAGAACATCCACGCCTTGGCCGGTCGGCATCAACGTCATACGCGATCGCAGGCTCGGGCGTTGCACGCGCTGGGCCACGCCCTCGGTGGTGAGGCGGCAGCCAGGCTTGCTAACGTCTTGGGCTTGCGCACCAGTGCCGACACCGTGCTGCGGGAGTTGCGAAGAGCTCCTGGGCGCAAGCTCAAACCACGACCGCGGGTCGTCGGCATCGATGACTGGGCGATCGCGCGCGGTCACCAGTACGGCCCGGGACGGCTTCCATGTCGCGATCACTACCTGATCCAGCTCCACATTAACGCGCGACGATTTGCACCATTCACTCACTGGGCGAGCCGGGCAGGGAAGGGATACCAAATTGACCAGGCGGCAAGGAATTGCGGTGTGTCCACTATTGTTGATAGGCAACGCATTTTTGGTCGCCGCGTCCACTAATACCGCCGCCCGTGAAGGATAAAGATGCCGCCGCAGGGCTTGATGAGCTTGCTTTGGTTTCAGCCGAACCCGCTCCGCGGAGATTGGGGCGTGCAGCGGGAGCTGGTGGCGTGGTTCGTTCGATGCATGAAGATCACGCCGTTGGCCTGGCAAACGCGCGCAACCAGGGCTCCAAATGAGCAATGTCGAAAGTGCCAGACTCCAACATCTGAATCATCTCGATGTAGATTTGCATCGACGGACGCTGCAAGCGCCAGCCGTTGATGCGCAAGAACACATCGGCAGCAGCGAAGGCGATCCGCTTGTTGCCATCCACAAAAGGATGGTTGATGGCGAGACTCTCGAGCAGCGCCGCCGCCTCGGCCACGATGTCCTCGTAGTAGCCCGTCTGCGGCCTGAACAGCGCGGCCTCCAGAGCGCCGGGATCACGGACTCCGGGCGCGCCGCCATAGCGTTGCATCAACGCGGTGTGCATTCCGAGCACATCGGCTACGGTCAGGTAGTCACGTCCGCTCATCACCGATCACTTGGCCAGTTCGCGGTACAGGCTGTCGAATTCGTCGAGGCTGGACGCGAACGACGCCATCACATGACGGCGCGGACGTTCTTTCTGCTGGCGGTCGATGTAGTCGCGCAGAGCCTCGTCGAGCACCGCCTGAAACTGGCGTCCCTGCGCTTCGGCAATCTGACGCAACGCTGCCAGCACGTCAGGCGCGGCTTGGGAGGAGAATTTTTCGCGGGCGACAGTGGTCATAGCGGGCTCCATCATGATAAAACTTGACGTTTCATGATAGAACAAGATGGGGAAATTTGCCACCGCTCAGACGGTGGGCGCCAACCGCTGGTCGTGGTTGATAGCGAACCGACCGCCATGGCTCGCCCCTCCACCGATCAATAGGTTCGGCACGACGGCAGCCTGCGCTTGGTCGCTTAGGAACGTGCTCGAAATAACTTCCCGCTATGCGGCGTTCCGTGAGCGGATGCTGTAGTTCCACGCAGGCAAGGTTGAGTCGTACTCGATGTTCAGTGAAGCACGGACGCAACGAGTGACTGTCCGTCCGGCTTCATAGACTCCGTCAAGAATGTCAGCAGTAACTTTCAGTCCGGTTTTTGTGCAGGCTTTTTCGATCAGTTCACGAACCAGACTAACGCTGCTGAAGACTACGCCAGCACAGGCTCGCGTAATGTGTGGAAACACGCGGTGCTCGATCGGATTATGTTTCGAGCAGTATGGGGCGTAGTGGGCCACCCGGATTTCCAGTCCGAGCCGGTCTGCCAGATCTTGCAGATCCGCTTTGAAAAGCCACGAATCACTTGGGTTGCTACCTCCGCCATCGCACAGTAGCAGTAACCGTGTGGCTTGGGGATAATCGGCGCGACCCTGTTTTTCCCACCAGTGCGCTACGCTGTCGCAGGCAAACTGCGTCGTGTCACGGCTCACCCCGATGTTCACATGTGCCTTGTTCAGCCCGATGTCGTACAGCCCATGCGGGATGACCTTGCCTTCGCTGTAGCTCGGAAAATCATGGTCGAGGACTTCAAGCTGCTCGCGCGTGTAGAGCTTGCCGTCGCGATAGAAATTGCCCAGCATCTCCTTCTTCTTCGTATCGATGCTGAGGACAGGCTGGTCGTCTTCGAGATATTCCGCCTTGAGTTGCGTAATACGCTGAAATTGTACGTCGCGTTGTGCGTGGGACTTGAACGACTTCTTTTTCTGTGATTGCCGCCGGGAAAAACCGTTGCGCTTTAGCAGCTGCCGGACCGTTCGCACGCTCACCCGTTCGCCTACTTGCTGCGTCATCGCCTGTGCGATTTCGCGTGGCTTCAGATCCGTCCAGATGATGCCGTGTTGTGGATTACCCGCCGTATGCTCTCGCACCACATCTAGAAATACCGCGTTCCACTCCGGATGGTCCGTTAACCTGGATTTACGCCCCTTTTTTTCGGATCCGCTCTCCAACCGGATCCAGCTCTTCTTCCAGGTCCTTTAGCCCTTGTCTAATTGTTTTCGGGTCCATTTCAAACAGTTTCGCAATATATTCGAAACCGCCATGGCCCAGCTTGTCCGCCTCCACAGCCGCATACCGCCGTCGGTCCTTCTCCGACAAGCGCGCGTACAGCCGCTTCATCCGCGTTTCAACCTCAGCCCGGTAACCAGCCTGCATCGTTTGTCCTCCAGAGGCATCACATCTTACCCGCGTCGCTTTGCGCACGCCAGGTCCACTTCGGGAAGTTATTTCTCACTCGTTCCTTAGTCTCCAGTGGCCTTCGCGGCCACGGCATGTGCGGGCGTTCCGGCTGAGGCGGCCCACCCGATCCGGTGCCGTTCCTGCGTGGCCTGATGGCGCGCGTCGTCCTCCGTATGCAGATAGGCGCTGGTGGTAGAAATGGACGCGTGTCCAAAATTATCCCGCACATACCGCAGGTCCACCTGCCGGTCGGTCATGTGCGAGCCGGCGGTGTGGCGCAGCCAGTGGGCCGAGGCACTGGCCAGCACCGCGGCCTGGGCTTCCCATTCGGGCCCGCGCGCGCGCAGGCGCGCGGCCGCCAGGCCGAATACTTCCTTCAGGATCAGGTGCAGCGCCCCGCGTGACAGACCCTTTTCTCGGTTCTCCTGGCCAATGACCGGCAGCAGCAAGGGGCGGGTCTCCCCCGGCTGCGGGTTCGGCCCCAGCCCATGGGCGTGGCGGTAGCGCGCCAGTTCGGCGATCAGCTCGTCGGTGGCCGGCACCAGCCGGGTCTTGTTGCCCTTGCCCGTGACCTCCAGCCACCAGCGCTCGACGCCCTGCGCATCGCGCCGGCAGAAGAACGCCCCCATCGCCGTGCCGGTGACTTCGGCTGCGCGCAAGCCCCCCAGATAGAGCACGCTCAACAGCCAGCGGCAGCGCGCCGCATGCAGCCGCTCGCGCGCGGTGGCGGTGTCGGTCGTCCCCGGCATCGCCTCGATCGCTTCCTTGACCGCGTCCCACAACTCGTGGCTCAGGTAGCGCGTGATGCGGGGCTGCGTCGGCGCGCGCCGGCGGCGCGCCAGCGCCAACGGATTGCCGGCCAGGTAGCCGGCCTCGGTGAGCCAGGCAAAGAGGGCGTTCAGGATCACCAGCGCGTGGCGCACGCTCGCCGGCGACAGTGGCCCGGCAAACGGGCGCCAGTCGGGGTGGCCGCGGCCGAGCTTCTTGTTGCCGGCGAGCACCCAGCGCGCCGCGGGCTGCGGGTCGGCCAGGAAGCGTTCATAGACCAGCAGGTCCTCGTGCGTCAGTGACGACAGCGGCTTGCCCTGCTGCAGCACGGCCCACAGCAGCAGCCGTTCGACTTCACGGCGGTAGGCAGTGAGCGTGGCGGCGCTGTCGGCATAGCGCGCGAGCCAGGCCGTGACGGCGGCGAGGTCGTCGGCTGCAGCGATGCGGGTGGCCGTGGCGGGCGCGCGGTTGCTGCCGTCGCGTCCGGACAGCGCCGGCGGCAGGCGCAACTGCTCCAGCGGCGTCGGCTGGGTGGCGAGGAGGCCGGACACGGGTGGGGCGGGCTGCGGGGCGGGAAGGTCCAAGGTCGGGGCAGTGGTTGCGGTGGGTCGAGGTCAGTATTATAGACATAATCAAACTTATGTCTAAAGTATTGACGATAAAGTTGTATGTATTGCGTATTACGTAGTAATATATGACAAGTTAAACGACGCTTTTTGCCGATGGCCGCCGCCGACCTCGATCTGACCGACGCCACCCTGCAGGCCGCGCTGGCCCACGACATTGCCGAACTGCGCAGCCGCTTTCCCGAAACCCGCGCGCTGTACCGCGAGGTCTGCGGCCTGCTGTTCTTCCGCTACGGGGTCACGCCTACCGCCAACAAGCTCTACAGCCTGGTGCGCAAGGGCAGCATGGGCACGCCCGCCGAGGTGCTGCAGTCGTTCTGGCAGGAGCTGCGGGGGCGCACGCGCGTGACCATCGACCATCCGGACCTGCCGGATGCGCTCAAGCAGATCGCCGCCGAGGCGGTGCAGACCATCTGGCAGTCGGCCAACGAGGCCGCGACGGCGGAACTCGCCACGCTGCGCGCGGAAGCCCGGCACGCCGCGAGCGAAGCGGAAGCCGAGCGGGATGCGGCGCGCGTGGAGACGGCCGCCGCGCGCGAGGACGCGGCGGCGATCGCGGCCCAGCTGGCGGAAGCGCGGCAGGCCCACGACACCGTGCAGGCGGACCTGGCCGCGGAGCGGCAGGCGCACGCCGCCACGCAGGCCCGACTCGAGGCGGGGCGGACGGAGCTGGAGACGGGCCGGCGCCAACTGGACGCGTTGCGGACCCAATTCTCGACGGAGCTGGAGCGGGCGCGCGAGGCGGTGACACTCGCGCAGGAACGCGCCGAAGCCAGCGAGCGGCGCAGCCTGCGCGAACTGGACCAGGAGCGCACCGCGCGCCAGAAGAGCGAGCGCACGGCCGAAGACCTGCGCGCCGAACTGGCGGCGGCGCGCAGCGAAGCGCGCGATGCGGCCGTGGCGCAGGCGGAGAGCCGCGCCAAGCTGGAAGCGCAGACCGCGGCGCTCACGGAGCGGCTTACCGAGCGGCTCGCGGCCGCCGAGGCGGCGCAACACAAGGCGGCGGGCGATCTTGATGCCATGCAGGCGGAGCTCGCCGCAGCGCAGCGCCGGGCCGAGCGGGCCGAAGCGGAAGCCGCGCTCGCGCGCCAGTTGCTGGCCACCTTGCGCGTCGCGCCGCGCGAACGCGAAGGGAGCCGGCGGCGCAAGGCCGGCAGTTCGGCGGCGACCGCGCTGGAAGAGCAGGGCGACGGTCAGGGAGAAGCTCAGCGGGATGAGCTAAGCGAAGAACAGGGCGACGAGCCGGGATCGGCGGCGCAACCCAACAATCAGGACGATGGCAACGACAGCAGTGACGGCAGCGATGACAGCAAAGACTGAGCGGGCGGACGCGATTCGCTGGATCCAGGCGCAGATGGGCGTAGGCGAGAAGCGAACGACACGCGAGAGACAAGGTCTCACCGTCCATGGAATTAGGAAGCGTCTGCACCTGCAGTGACTTCAATGAAGGAGAACGAATTGGCCCCAGAGCAAGTGGTTGAACCCCTTGTCCCGAGCAATGCGACGGACGGATTGGGTCAGAAGGAGCTTCCCCTCGCTGAGGCGATGCGCGACGCGGATCCCGTCATGGGTGAAGCCAGTGATGCATGCGCCGGTAGTGGCAGCGTTGACACTCAGACCCGACGCTTGGACTTCTGGTCGACAAGCCGGGATAGCGGCCCGACGGCGACCGTGTCATATCGGCGCCGGCGGCCTTACGCAGCCCCGGACGCTTCAACGGAAGACGTGGCACCGGAAGCATCGAGGGAAGCCGCCGCCTCGGAAGCGTTGACTGAATCTGACGCGCCAGAAGCGCCCATTGAAGCCATGCCCTCGGAAGCGACCACTGAAGCCGTGGCCGAAGCTCCGGTTGAAGTCCTGGCCACGGACGAACCGATGGAAGCTGCCGCACAGGATGAACTGACCGAAACGGCCGCCCCGGTAGCACCGCTTTACGTCCCTGCTCCGGAAGCAGCGCCTGAAGAGACGCGGGCCGCGAAGCGCGGTCGAAAGCCGAAAACCCGAGCCGAAGTTGCCGCTCCGGAAGTCACGACTCAAGCGACCCCAACCCGGAAGCGCGGGCCGAAGCAGATAACACTGCGTGGCGTGGAGGCTGCCCCGGAAGCGCCGACTCAGAAGACGCGAACCCGGAAGCCGCGACAGGAGCAAAAAGCGCCTACCGCAACCCAACGCCCGTCCCAATCCTCACTGCTCGCTCAACTGGCATCTGTCAATGCGCAACTTGAGCAGTGGCGAGCCACGGAAGTGCCAAAGGTCGTGGAGGAGATTCGGCAGTGGATGCAGGAGTATGACCTCAGCATTGAGGACATTGCGGGCAAGCCCAGTGTTGAGCCCGCTGCCCGCGCTGTTCCGAGCAAGACGAAGGCCGCGCCGCCTCCGAGGTACCGCAACCCGAAGACGGGCCAGACCTGGTCGGGGCGCGGTAGGGCTCCCGCGTGGATTGGCAAGAAGCCCGAGCGTTTCCTAATCGATCTCTTGTCCTGAACGACAGGTTGGCGGGCGCGGCCGGTCCGCCCCCATTCTGATTAGCAAACTCGGCAGGCCGGAAGTTCGGCGGCCACTGCGCAGGAAGCCCAAGGGGAAGAGCCGGGCAACGACCCGGGGGCAGCGCTGCCTAACAACCAGGACGAAGGCAACGACAGCAGTGACGGCAGCGATGACAGCAAAAACTGAGCGGGCGGACGCGATCCGCTGGATCCAGGCGCAGATGGACGACTACGGGCTCACCCTCGAAGAGCTCGACGCGGCGGGGTGCTTTGCGCCGCCGCCCCCACCCGAGCCACCTCCACCGCCCGCACCACCGGCGCCGGTGGTCTGCTACCGCAACGCGGAAGGGCTGACCTGGGACGGGCAGGGCGAGATGCCCTCGTGGCTCAAGGGGTGATCGTACCTTTCGTGTTAAATCTGGCGGTCTGGCCCCAAAAGCTATTGTGAATCAAGGGGTTGCAATCTCACCGGTCGTGCGAAAGGCGGGAAGGGGCATAGCCTTGCCGGAGGCGGTTCTCCGGTTGATCGCCGCCACTTTTTGCACGAAAGGTACGATCACCCCGATAACCATACAGAAAAGGAGGATCATGAGTGGGACAGCCATCGGGATCGACCAAGATACGTCCCTCTTCTACGAGGGCTCGCTGAGCCTGTACGGGCATGCCATCTGGCCATCGCCGCCCTTCGTCTCTCTTGCGGCTCATGTGGGTGCGCTTTCTGACTGGCCCCGTAATCGGAGCTTTGCGCGTCTCGAGGATGCACCGATGCTTTTCCGGGAAGACTCCTTTGATCCCGTTGCGCGTGTTCGTCGTGGACGGCTATATGTACGTCGTACTGCGGAGAACCCAGCGCCTTGGCACGTGCAGCGACACCCCGCCTATGCTGCGTCAGGGCAAAGTAATCTGTCACGCCAGAATGTTTGGCTCGTCGGCGGAATCTGTGGGTGAAAGCGGATGTGCGGCTAGCCGAGTGAAGCCCGATTCAGGTACTGATAGAGCTTGCGACAGGTTGCATCAAAGGAATTTTGTGCGGACTCGGAGATAACTGGCCAGATGAGAGGGCCGCCGTCTTCCTCGATGAGCTTGTCCAGGAGGGTTGCCACAGGGAGGGTAAGGAGATCGGGATCTTCATGGCGTCGTCGGATCATTTCGCCACCGAGCATCCAGATGTGATCGCGGTGCCGAAGCAATGTCTTGCGTGCGTATCCCAAGGTTGGGAGATGCTCAAGGAAAGGCGTGAGTATTGCTACGATTTCCTCTCCAGTCGAGATATCTTCGTCATCGACTCGCCACGAAGCCGGCCAGTTATGCAGGTCTGAAATGTACTGGGTGAGCGTTTGCTGTTCGGTGACAATGGCAGCTTTGCCCTTGCCGGTTTTGAGCTTGCTAACCATGTTGCTGACTCGTCTGCTTAACGCTTGTCATCATTTTCCCGGCTTTGTCTATGAAGGTGCGCGGCTGTGCGAGGCAACCCAGTCCATCGAGATCGACGTTCGGCCGCGCAAGGGTTCGAAGCCGGTCTGCTCATGCTGCAACCAGCCTGCGCGGGGTTACGACTCACTCACGGAGCGCCGCTTCGAGTTTATTCCCGTCTGGGGTTTTGCAGTATTCCTGCTCTATACCATGCGGCGCGTCGACTGTCGTGACTGTGGCGTGAAGGTCGAAGCCCTGCCGTGGGCCAATGGCAAGCACACGCTCACCCGCGCTTACATGATCTTCCTGGCGCAGTGGGCACGCAAGCTGTCGTGGAAGGAGACGGCACAAAGCTTCCGCACCAGTTGGGAGAAAGTCTTCAACGCAGTGGAGTGGGTGGTGGACTGGGGCCTGGCCCATCGCGAACTCGGTACGATCCGTGCCTTTGGTGTCGACGAGATCCAGTATGGTCGTGGACACAAGTACCTCACACTGGTCTACCAGATCGAGGCTGGCTGCACGCGTCTACTATGGGTGGGGCAGGAGCGCACGAAAGAAAGCTTCGCGAAGTTCTTTGCCATGATCGGAGAACAGGTATGCGAGAAGGTTGAGTTCGTCTGCTCGGACCTGTCAGAAATTTTGTGTTTAGGGCATAACATGTCACCAAGGAGCATGTATGCCACGCAAGACGAAGACCAGCCAAGCCGCCGACCGCGCGCTGCCGAGCATTCCCGAGGACCTGATCGCCCATTTGGTAAAGGGTCCCATGACCGCGGAAGCCGTCGAGGAGGCCTCGATGGCGTTCAAGAAGGCCCTGATCGAGCGGGCCCTGGGAGCTGAGCTTGGCCATCATCTGGGCTATGCACCGGACGCCGAGCGCCCGGCTGGCACGGCCAATCAGCGCAATGGCAAGAGCGCCAAGACGGTGTTGACCAAGGACGGGCCGCTGCGAGTGGACATCCCACGCGACCGCGACGGCAGCTTCGAGCCGATCCTGATCCCCAAGCACGAGCGGCGCTTCACCGGCTTCGATGACAAGATCATCGCCATGTACGCCCGTGGCATGACCGTGCGCGAGATCCAGGCGTTTCTGGCCGAACAGTACGGCACCGAGGTCTCGCCTGAGTTCATCAGCTCGGTGACCGATGCGGTCATGGACGAAGTCATCGCCTGGCAGGCGCGCCCGCTTGAGGCGATGTACCCGGTGGTGTTCTTCGACGCGCTGCGCGTCAAGATGCGCGAAGACGGGGTGGTGCGCAACAAGGCGGTCTACCTGGCCCTGGGTGTGTTGCCTGACGGCACGCGCGACATTCTGGGCCTGTGGATCGAGAACACCGAAGGCGCCAAGTTCTGGATGAAGGTGTTCAACGACCTGAAGACGCGCGGCACGCAGGACATCCTGATTGCGGTGACCGATGGCCTCAAAGGGATGGAGCAGGCCCTGAATGCGGTGTTCCCGGAGACGACCCTGCAGACCTGCATCGTGCATCTGATCCGCAACAGCCTGGGGTACGTCAGCTGGAAGGAGCGCCGGGCCGTGGCGGCCGCGCTCAAGCCCGTGTACACGGCCCCCACGGTCGAGGCTGCGCTGGCCGAGCTGGAGGCCTTCGAGCAAGGGGAATGGGGCCGGCAGTACACGCCGATCGCCGCCTCCTGGCGTCGCGCCTGGGATCAGGTGATTCCGTTCTTTACGTTCCCGCCGGCGATCCGCAAGATCCTCTACACGACCAACGCGATCGAGAGCATCAACGCGCAACTGCGCAAGATCATTAAGACCCGAGGTCACTTCCCCAGCGATGAGGCGGCGACCAAGCTGCTGTGGCTGGCGCTGCGCAATATTACGGGAAGGTGGGGCAGCTCAACCCATGACTGGAAGGCAGCCATGAACCAGTTTGCGATCCTGTACGAAGAACGCTTCACCCACCCCCATCGCTGAGATAATGCTGGCTCACCGGTCCAATCGCCGGTGAGCCTTTACCTGCCCTGCACACAAAAAAACTGACAGGCCCGTCTGCTCGGATATGTGGAAGCCCTACCTTGAGATGATAGCGCTGCATTGCCCCAATGCGCTGAACATCCTGGACCGCTTCCACATCGTTGCGAAGATGAATAAGGCTATCGATGAGGTTCGCGCTGAAGAGTCCCGCCGCATGGTCCGCGACGGATACGAGCCGGTGCTCAAGAAGTCCCGCTGGTGCCTGCTCAAACGTCCGGAAAACCTGACCGACAAACAGCGACTGCGCATGCGTGACTTGTTGCAGTACAACCTGCGCACCGTACGCGCCTGGCTGCTCAAAGAGGAATTCCAGCAGCTCTGGGATTACATCTCACCGGACTGGGCCGGAAAATTCCTCGACCAGTGGTGTACGCAGGTGATGCGCTCGCGCATCGAGCCGATGAAGAAGTTCGCCCGCACCGTGCGTGCCCACCGTGAGCTGATCCTCAACTACTTCCGTGCCCGCAAGCAGTTCTCCAGCGGCGTCGTCGAGGGCCTGAACAACAAGGCCAAAGTCACCATGAGAAAATCGTACGGATTCCGAACCTTCAGGGCGACGGAAATCGCGCTATATCATGCATTTGGCAATCTTCCTGAGCCTTCGTCAACCCACACTTTTTCCTGACGAACCATTTTTCATAGTACACCTCCACCAGGGGACGGCTGAATGAGCGCGCCATAGCGACCCGCGAAACGGTTGCTGGCCGCAGCTGCAAGCTCTGCAACAAACGGAAGGTAGTACTCGGTTTCGAAGAAATCGATACGTGTCCCATGTATGTCGCAAGCGCTGGTAGCTTGACTTGAACATCAACGCCGGCTTTATACCCACCTCATTACACACAACTCCTGGCGGCTGGTGCGCCGCAGAAAGTCGTTTACGGTCAATGACATAGCGGGTGGGGTTGTAAACTCTTTCGGATTGTCGTTCACTCTTGCATTTTGGACGGCACATGCAGCGAGAGGCAACGAGTTGGGCAGCGGCAGAATTCAAGGACATTGACTTGGGCGACCAGCGCCTGAATAAGCGGGCGGTGCTGCTAGCGGAGCGACTCGCAGAGAAGCCGACGGCAAGCATACCGAGTGCGTGCGGCGGCTGGGCGGAAACGGCTGCTGCGTACCGCTTCCTGGCTCAGGATGAATTGGACTGGCGCGATATTCTGGCGCCCCATTGGCAGAGCTCAGCCGAGCGGATGCGAGCTTGCGAAGTGGTGCTATGCATCCAAGACACCACGGAGCTGGACTTTAACGGCCAGGCCATCGCAGGCCTGGGACCGCTGTCGTATGAGGCGCAACGCGGGCTATATCTGCACCCGACTTACGCGGTAACGCCAGCGCGCGAACCGCTGGGCGTGCTCGACGCCTACATGTGGGCGCGCGAGCCCAAGGGTGCGGATGGCGTGCGCCCCGGCATCAAGGAAAGCACCCGCTGGACTGAAGGATATGAGCGGGTCGCCGAACAGGCGGCCGCACTGCCTGCCACGCGACTCGTCTATGTGGCTGACCGAGAGTCGGACATCATGGCGCTGATGGTCAAGGCAAAGGAGTTGGGCCACCCGGCGGATTGGCTACTGCGCTCGCAGCACAATCGCACCTTGCCTGGCGGCGGCAAGCTGTGGGACCAAGTAACTGCGGGCAAGCCAGTGGGCAGGATTCACTTTACGCTGGCAGCCCGTCAGGCTCAGCCAGCGCGCGCGGTACGGCAGCAGGTGTGGGCGCAACGTGTTGCGTTGCCTGATGCTGCAGGCGGCGTGGTGAGTGCCACTTGTATCGTCGCCCGGGAGGTCGACCCGCCGGCCGGCGTCAAGCCGATTGAATGGCGACTGCTGAGTAATCGCGAGGTGGACGACCTTGACGCAGCGGCGCAGCTTATTGACTGGTACCGCGCGCGTTGGGAGGTGGGTGTGTCCAGATAATGACACGTTGTCCAGTCGGTGAAAGTCCGACCGAGGCAAAAGACTCAAGCCTCGTAGCTCGGGAGGCGTCATGGCGCGAAAGCAAGATGACGGAGCCCTCCGACAGTATGCTCAGAAAGGAGTATATGCAACGCACCAGGTTGCAACGTGCAGTGAACGCAGATGTAGCCTCGTCACACGAAAACCCGGTGGCTGAGACGGTCTATAACGCGCGAAAGCAGCAAGAGTTGTCCGAAACGAGTCCGATGCGGCAGCTCTCACCGGCGAGGTATCAGCGGCGACATGGTGTGAAGGATAACGTGGAAACTGGAGAAGCCCTCGGCACCCGGCGGAGAAAGCCCGTCGAGGAGATGTCCGTTATAACCGCGAGTGGGAAATGCGGGCATAGGTGCAAGGGTGACGGATCGGGTCGTAGTACTGTCGATGGGCGTGCAGCAAAACGCGCCCGGAGGGAAGGGCCCGGACCGGTGAGTACTCCGTTCAACAAGGTGAGGCAGGGATGAAATGACAAAGGCATCCAGTAGTCTGCAGGAACTGAGAAGGCGGATATATCGCAAGGCGAAGTCTGACAAGACCCATCGCTTTTGGGGGCTCTCCGTGCATATTGCGAAGAGTGAAACCCTAGACGAGGCCTACCGTATCGCCAAGAGGAACGGCGGTGCACCGGGAATCGATGGTCTGAGCTTTAATGACATCGAGGCATCCGGACGCACTGTCTTTCTTGCGGAGATTCAGGCAGACCTCAAGACAGGCAGGTATGAACCCAAGCCGAACCGCAAGGTAGAGATCCCGAAAAGTAACGGCAAAGTCCGCGTTCTCCAGGTTCCTTGCATCCGCGACCGCGTGGTGCAGGGTGCGCTGAAACTAATCCTCGAAGCGGTATTCGAGGCGGACTTCTGCCCGAACTCCTACGGGTTTAGACCAAAGCGGTCCCCACACCGCGCGCTGGCGGAAGTCAGACGCAGTGTGCTGCGGCGCATGTCGACGGTGGTTGATGTGGATCTGTCGCGCTACTTGGATCATACATAGCAATGCCCTTTGGTTCATGAAGCGTGCTCGAAGAGGTCAGGTTGTTCGCTGACTGCCTTGATGCGTAAGCCTTTGCGCCGTCCCTGGCAGACCAGGACGGCATCGAGTTCGCCGCGCTTTACACGCTGCAACACAGTTTGGCGGGACACGCCGAGCAGCTTGGTTGCTTCCTGCATGACGACGTAGCCATCTGGGCTGTGCGCGACGAATTGTTGTCGCAGCGCATCGGTGATGCGGATGCGCCAGGGCGCACCGGGCGTGGTCTGTTCGCCGGCGATAAAGCCGTCGTTGACCCAGCGGTGCAGCGTTGACGGCGCGGTACCCAACACGCGAGCGGCTTGGCGGATGCTGAGCAACTCGCCGTCCGGGAGTTCGGTGGGGCGTTCGAAACAAGGGATTTGCCAGTGCCGCCGTAAGTTTCCGACGAGGCTCTGGTTGAAGCGCAAACCGCGCGCAGTTACCCGGCCCTGGGTGTTGAGGATGCCGGCGATGGTGGCATCGGGATAGTGCTCGGCCAGACGGCGGACCAGAGCAATCGTGTCTTCGTCGGTGCGAATGGTCGCGGGTCGTGAGCGTGGCAAGGCGACCTCGCAATCGGTGAGCTTGCCGCCGCGCCAACGCAGCTTCAGATGCGCCCGATATTGTTCGCGATGGACGGTAATACTCACTTCCTCGAGCAGCGTGCGCAGCAATTGCTTCCTGTCGCGCAGTGTGAGGGTCGGCGCGTCCCACAACCGTTTGAGGTCTTTACCGATAGCAAGCAGACTCTTGCGCTGTTCAGTGCTCAGCGTGCATGGACGAAGCTGTTCACGCCGAGCAAGTTCTGCCTGAGCCTGTTCGAGTTCACGCAACTGCTGCTCCCACTGCGTTTCGAGACCGCGTGCCACCAAGCGGTTCTCGGGGTCGACGGCGTGGTACCGCCGTTCGGCGCGCTGTGCCTCGTAGTGGGCACGTTCAACATTCAGTCGCCACTGTGCAAGCGCCGCGTCGTGATCGGCCTCGAGGCGTTCGGCCGCACGCACGGCTGCTGCGATGCCGGCGGGCTCCACGGCTTGCAAGAAGGCCTGCGCAACGGCGGCATCGATTTGCAGGCCCCCGACATTGAGGCAGAAGACGCCGCGGCCATTCTCGATGCCTTTGTTGGAGCAATGGTACCCGGGCGTCTGATTGGTTCCGCGGTAGTGCGTCTTGAGTCGCCGACCGCAGTGACCACAGCAGGCCAGGCCTTGCAGCAAGGCGGCCCCCTCTCTCACGGCGCCTCCGGCCTGATGAGGCCGGGGCTTGGTATTGGCCCCCAGGCGCATTTGATTGGCTTCATAGGTCATCCAATCGAGATATCCTTCGTGGTGGTCCCGGATGAGCACGGCCCATTGCGACTGGGGCAGCCGACGCAATCGGGTCTTGAGCACACCATGTTCATCGACGTAGCGCTCCTGCCGGGTCTTGCCATAGCAGTAGGCGCCAGCATAAACCGGATTGGTGAGGACATTGTAGATGGCGGTATAGGTCGGGGCGACCCAACGGATCTGCGTGGTGTGATTGAGCTGCAGCGGGAACGACAGATTCTCGGCGCGGAACCACAGCCAGACGCGGCGAGCAGAGCCGAATTCGCTAAAACGTTCGAACACGGCGCGCAGCGCACCGACAACGGCTTCGTCCGGATGCAGTCTGACTTCGCCCTCTGCCTCACCCCACACCAGCCCAATTGGCAGGCCGCGGCGCAACTCGCCCGGGCCGCCTTGTTGCGGATGCCGCCGTCCAGACGCGCGCGCAGGATGTGCAGTTCGGCCTCACTCATGGTGCCCTTCAGGCCGAGCAACAGACGGTCGTTGAACAGCGCCGGGTTATACACGCCGTCAGCATCGCCGATGAGCGTATCGGTCATGCTGCACAGGTCCAGCAGGCGGTACCAGTCGGAATTATTGCGCGCCAGGCGAGAGACCTCCAGTCCGAGAATGATGCCCGCGTGCCCGAGCGCGACTTCGGCGGTCATGCGGGCGAACCCGCCACGGTTCGCGGCGCTGGCGCCCGAGAGGCCCAGATCCTCGTCGATCACGCTGACCTGCTGCGCGGTCCAACCGAGGGCGGTGGCCCGTTGAGCGAGCGCGTACTGACGCTGCGTCGATTCGCGATTGTGCTCGACCTGGCTGGCACTGGACTGGCGGATGTAGACGAAGGCGGTGCGTTGCAAATGGCTGGGGCCGATCTTGTTGGCGGTGTCAGTCATCATTGCTCTCCCGTGGCATCGGGTTGTTGTGGGTCACGAGCTTCGCGATCGCCTGGGCGAGACCGTTGATTACCGCGTCTTGTGTCGCTGGATCGAGTTGTTCCCACAGGCTGTCGTCGCCGGACGGCAGATCCGCGAGGGGTAGGTTCAGTTGCATCATTGCTCTCCTGTTCCGTCTGGCGCAGCAAAGCGTCAATGATGAGGCGAGCGTGGAGCAGGTCGGCAATCGAGCCCAGCGTGTCAGATGCTAGAGCGGGAGTACTTGCCGGAACGCTGCCGGAGCCGGCGGCGAAATCGGTCCAGTCGGCGGGAATGAGTCCGCGTGATTGGTCGGGGAGTGTCAGCAGAAGGTGCAATCGGCCGGCCCGTTGCCGTCGGCTGATGACCTGGAGGCGCCGGCCCTCGAACGGGTGGCCGGATCGTGTGATGACAACAGATTCAGGAACGTGGTGGAGAGGGGTAGTCTGTGGTGGTTTCCTTTGACACAATCCAACATTCGACCCTGTTGGGCAAGATCGCGAAGCGCATTCAGGATCCCCAGGTCATGCACTTGGTCAAGCAGGTTATCAAAGCAGCGGGCAAAGTTGGGGTGCCGCAAGGTGGCCCATTCAGCCCACTCGCCGCGAACATCTACTTGAATGAGATCGACTGGATGTTCGACGAGATTCGCCGTAAGACGGCACTGAATCGCCCCGGGTTTTGAGGAGGCTCCAACTCTTGCGAGAATGGAGCCATGAACAAGCAGATCAAGCATTCCCCCGAAGTCCAAGATCGGGCTGTTCATCGAGGCCCAGCTTTTGCGCGCACAGAGCACGAATGCCCGATAGGCAGCGGCAAGAACTAAGCCATCACAGACCATGATCGTGACAACAACGATTGCCGAGCACATGAACGACAACCAGATTGCCAGCGAGCCAAAAGGCGTTGTGCCAAGTCCTGCAGATGCCATCGCGGCATTTCGGCGCGGGCGCGTGCAGACGGCGGTCGAGTCGATAGCCGCAACGACGCAAGCCTTTGCCGCAGTTGTGGATGACTCGGTGTCCGGAGAGCGCGCGGCTTCCGCTTCCGTGAAGGCACTTGTTAAGGCCTTCGTGGCGAGCTTTCGCGCGCTGCAGGAGACACAGGATGCCGCCAAAGCGGCGAGTGTCATCAGCCACGACACATCCAGCGCGATCCACGGCGTTATGAAGGGCATTCGCGATGATTTCGAACAGGGGGTCGGACACCTCCGGACGGAAGTGGACCGTCTGGAGGCGCATTCACCTGGCGACTTCGACGAATTTTGTCGCACAGCACAGGAGAAGCTGAGCAAGCTCAATGTGTTCTGGAAAGACGCGGCCAAAAACGCGCCAGCTATGAGAATGTAAAGGAGCAGACGCTATGAGCAATCCAGGCTTCACAACGATGAGCCAGGCTCAATGCCTGGCCTGGTATGTCGAGACCGTCGGGTATGACCCCGTCATGGACGACCCTACATTAACGCTCGACCAGCTGCGCCTGATTCGCAAAGCCCAGATGAACGATGGCGGTAGGGCACTCTCTCCCGTCCAGCAATTCTACTCGCTCTTGCATAAGTAGCCCTCTATATTTCGGCGCTCTCGCCGGTCAGAGTACCCTTAACTTCAAGTTTCGCGTCACATCCATCCTTGCAAAATACAGAAGTGATTGGAGAAAAGCATGCAGCAAATCGCGGATTTAATTCGACATTCTATAAGTAACAATCACTTAAAGTCGTATGTATATAGTTATCCTTCGAAAAGATCGTATAAAGATCTAAATAATATCGGTATTACGGAAGTATGGCACACCGGTGATCGTGGGCCAGTTTCAATATATATCCATATACCATTTTGCAGATACCGGTGTACCTATTGTACGTTATTTCTAACGACCCAACATACAGAGGACATAATACAAAATTATGTTGATAAGATATGTGATCAAATCAAATTTTATGCGACGTACACCGGAAGGAAGGCTGTTGTATCTGTGTATTTTGGCGGCGGAACCCCGACTATTCTAAACGAAAAACAATTCGGGCAGATTTTTTCATCGATTCAACATGGATTCCCAAATATTGCGTCCTCTGCTGAGCTATGTGTCGAAGGTTCTCCCGACTCGATGTCCGAGGAACTTCTCGATTTCTTGAAAAGCCAAGGCGTAAACCGAATCAGTATGGGTATCCAAACCATGGATTCAGCTGAGCTGAAGGCCAGCGGTCGCCCATACCCGGTTTCGACAACAATCCCTGCGGTAGAAAATATCCGAAAGCGTTTCGAAAATTTCAATCTGGATCTCATCTACGGCCTTTCAGGTCAGACCTACGAAAGCTGGGAAAATTCGCTCCGCCACATCGTTTCATCAGGTCCATTGACTATCTCACTGTATCCCGCAGTTAGCCGACCTCTCACAGCGATTCATAAGCAGCAGCGATTGCATCGGGAGCGATACATCGACGACCAAAACAAGTATGCGATTTACGATAGCAATGTCGAGTTCATGCAAATGAATGGATACCGACAAGAGTCCTTCACTAGGTTCACCCGTCTGCCAGAGAATACCAGCGCGTACGCCCAAGAGACTTCCGACTTTCTCGGCGTTCCGATGATCGGAATTGGAGCGGGCGCAAGAAGCTACAACGGAAAATACCACTACAGCTTCGACTACGCGGTCGACCTCAAGGAGGTCAGCAAGGCCATTGAAGATTATTTGAACCTCGAAATCACCGAACATAGCATGGTGAGGTACGGGATTGTTCTTGATGCTTACGAAGAGCGCTTGAGATATTTCATCCTCAACCTTACGTTGAACCAACTTTCTGGGGCATACTATTCATCACAGTTTGGCCGGAATCTGTATTCCGATTTTTCGGACGTGATTGATGCACTCGAGGCTGAGGGGTGCATCGAGCCACTGTCCAATGACAAAATTCGATTGACAAAGAAGGGTTACAAATACAGTAATTTGGTCGCGCACCATCTTTTCTCGAACCATGTGAAAACCTTGGAAGAAAGGTATGTTCCACGATGAGCAACAGTGAGCGATTTTGGGAGAAAGGTTATTCGGACGCGAAAGTGTGGACGATGGGCGGACCGAGTGTTGAGGTATTTGAAATTGAACAGTTTCTACCACGAAACTCGACTGTTATAGACATCGGATGTGGTGAAGGCAGAAATGCGCTCTTTCTTGCGCTCAGGGGACACAAGGTGACCGCCTTGGAACTTTCCTCGAGCGCCGTAAAGAAACTTCGTTCGATTGCTGACCGTTATTCGTTGAACATCAATGTGATCGAGGGACGGATCGAGGATTTCGTACCGGATGAAAATTATAACCTAGCTTTGGCGCACTCGTCGCTACATTTCGTGACGAAAGACGTGTGGATTCCCTTGCTTCGGGAAATGAGGCAACGGACTAAGCCGGGCGGATTTCACAACTTCACATCGTTTATTGGAATTCCTCGCTATCCAGTTCCGCACGAGTGTCGACATGCCAATTCGTTTGACCGAGGCGATCTCGACTCGCAATATGCGGACTGGCAGATTCTTCGTTCCGATTTCTACGCGAAGTGGGATTCCCATCCGGGTATTCCGACGCATGTGCATGCCGTTGAGAAGTTTCTCTCGAGAAAAGCAAACTCGGTCGAGCAGTTCGGGTTGACGAAGATCGATCTTTCGAACAGCGACAGTCTTCCTTTAATCTTGTTCGACAGTATACCCCTTGGAGCCGACGCTACCGCAGTCAAGTCGATGGGTGTTCGTCCGAGACACGTCAATCGGATTGAAATGCCAGGGTGGAACATGACGTCTCCTACGGAGCTGACGGGCAACTATGTGGTTGAAGACTGGATTTTTGGGAAACACGGACTCCAATTCACACAGAGCATTTTGACGGGTAAATACGAGTATTTTACGTCACCAGTTTCGTTGCGGGGCTCTAGCAACTATCCTACGGAATAATCCAGCCATTCCTCCATTTTTTGACATTCCGTAAAACAAAGTATCTGCTAATTTGGCTCTGTCAAGTTGACGGGCGTAAATTGCCTTTGTCGAGGGGGCATAGTCATAGTTATTATGATCGATGTTTTTCTAGCGTCGCCGGTCACAATAATCGTGCCGTGACGATTGTCTGCGTATTCCACGCCAAGCCGACCACTGATTCCACTCGAATCCGACCGGCGATTCCACGGCAAAGCGGCCATGGATTCTACGGGAATCCGATCACCTTGCCGGGGGTAGAAAATCCCGCCGGATGGATAACCATGGCACTCTCGACGATTTCGTTTCGTCGAGAGATGCCAATTTCCGAACAAGAGGTTATTCATGCGCCAAATCAGAGAGGTATTGCGTCTGCACCTTGAGTGCGGGCGATCTAAGCGGGAAATTGCCAGTGCGCTGAGCATGTCGCCGACGACGGTTTGGGACTATTTGCGGCGTGCCGGGCCGGCGCAGTTGATCCAAACCACTTTGCATACCAAGCCGCCCAACGGCTCGACACACTGGAGCGTGTGTTCCGTCGCGGCCGAGACAGGCATCTCCAAGAGCAGCGTGCAGCGCTACTTCAGCTCTTCGGGCTGCAGCCTCATCTTACCGAGAGCTTCAAGCTGTCCACCGACCCTTTCTTTGTCGAGAAGCTGCGCGACGTGGTAGGTCTGTACCTGAGTCCGCCTGACAATGCGCTGGTTCTGTGCGTCGACGAGAAGAGCCAGTGCCAGGCACTGGAGCGCACGCAGCCGATGCTACCCCTGGGGAGATAAAGTCAAATCTGGTGTACGAAGGTTGATCGTGGCCGGTCGTCAGGCGACGAGTTTCTGCTGATCCGGCGGATTGTCTTGCGCCGGCGCACCGTCCTTGAAGGGGATGCCCTTCAGGAGCAGTTCGATATGTTCGGCACCGTTGATGCGGCGCCAGGTTTTCTCGGCTTCCTCGATCAGCTTGAAGGCCAAGCCAAGGAAGGTCGCTCGTGACACACAATTTCGCGTGCGCGTCGTGCGGTGACGCACAGTCGCGAAGGTCGACTCAATCGCGTTCGTCGTGCGAATGTGCTGCCAGTGCTCGGCCGGGAAGTCGTAGAACGTCAACAGGGTGTCTCGATCTTTGGTGAGCACGCCGGCGGCCTTGGGGTACTTGGCACCGTAGATCGTCACAAAGCGATCGAAGGCAGCAAAGGCATCTGCGCGGGTGGCCGCCATCCAAATCGCCTGCAGATCTGCCTTGGCGCGGCCGTGCTGGGATTTTGGCAAGGCGTTCAGGACATTGCCCATCTTGTGGAACCAGCAACGCTGGGCGCGCGTGGCTGGGAACACCTCCTCCAGGGCAGCCCAGAATCCCATGGCGCCATCGCCGACCGCCGCCAGCGGGCCAGCCTGCAGGCCGCGGGATTTCAGATCCAACAGTACTTCCGCCCACGATGCCTTCGATTCCCGATAGCCGTCACCGATCGCCACGCGCTCCTTCCTGCCGTCGGGCGTGACGCCGATGATCACCAGCAGGCATTGCCCGTCCGAGCCCTCGCTGCGCAGACCCGTGTGGATGCCGTCCACCCACCAATACACATAGCGCGCCGCCGACAGATCACGCTGATTCCAGCGTGCATGCTCGTCTGCCCACTGCGCCTTCAATCGGCTCACCACGTTGGCCGATAGCCCTTTGGCATCTTCGCCCAGCAGCACCGACAGCGCCTCGCTCATGTCGCCTGTCGAGATTCCCTTCAGATACAGCCAGGGCAGCGCCGCACTCACCCGTGGTGACTTCCTCACATATGGCGGCACGATCGCCGAGTTGAACTTCACGCCAGACCCGGACCGGTCGCGCACCTTGGGCACCTTCACGGCAATCGGTCCGGCACCCGTCAGCACCTCTCGCTCCGGGAGGTAGCCATTGCGAACCACGGCGCGCTGGCCGCTCAAGGTCTTGACGTTACTGAACTGCTCAAGCAGCTCTGCCAGCTCCACTTCAATCGCCTCCTGGATGACCCGCCGGGCCCCGCGCCTGATCAGCTCCTCGAGCCCAAGCCCGATTTCCGATAGACCGACTGCTTCTTTACATTTATCCTTGCTCATGGTGGAGTTTTCTTGTGTGCTGGTTTCCGATCTCGACAATCAGATTCTCAGCGGAAAGCTCCACCGCCCTCTACTCCGCGCCTCAAATTCCCCGCCCGTACACCACTTTCGACTTTAGCTCACCCCTGGGATTCGGATACGTTGAGGGTGTCACGCACGACTACAAACGTCATGGCACCACTACGCTGTTTGCCGCGCTGAACGTCCTGAATGGAGCCGTGCTGGCTCGTTGCAAACCGCGCCATCGTCACCAGGAGTTCCTGTCGTTCTTGCGAGAGATCGGATATTCACTGCATCGCCGACAACTACGCCACGCACAGCCACCCGAAGATCAAGGCCTGGCTGGCAGCGCGCCCGCGTTGGCACATGCACTTCATCCCGACTTACAGTTCCTGGCTCAATCAGGTCGAACGCTTCTTCTCGCTGATTACCGATAAGGCCATCCGTCGCGGCTCGTTCACCAGCGTCAAGCAGTTGGTCCAACGCATCGACCATTTCGTCACCGCGTACAACACGAACTGCCAGCCGTTTCGCTGGACTGCCACTGCGGACTCGATTCTCGAGAAGTTGCATCGACTTTGTTCACGTATTAGCGGAACAGGACACTAGCGGCTGACGCGACAAATGGAATGAACCGTGCTTATCCGGTTAGCTCCCAAACCTACTAGATATAGTGGGTAGGGATTTTTTGGCATAGAGCTCGGCATAGGTCGGCGCGGTGACGTCACCAGCGATGCCGAGCAGGGAGCGAAATGCATTGAAGGGATAGAAACGACGGTTGAAGCGGAAGGTGAATTCGTTGAGATAGGCTTGCAGGTGCTGCGGGCTGACACCGTGATGAATTCCGCGCAGCCAGGTCTTGAGATTGGAGAACACAAGGTGAATGATCGGCAGGAAGGATTCGGTCACTTGCATCTCACCGCGCTGCGCGATGGCGATATGGCCATAGCCGCGCTCGCCCAGCTTGGCATAACCGTTCCAGTCGTCGGTGATGATGGTTGCGCCGGGTGCAACGGTACGCTCGATGAATCCGCCCAGCGACCGGGCACTTCGGTCAGGAACCAGAGCGAGCCGAACTCGTCCGGCATACCGTCCGCTCTTGCGTTTGTTGCGGCTGCCGGCAAGTTTGCGTTGCCGAACCTCGACAGCGCCGGCCACAAGAACCATGTCGTGCACGCCCCTGCCTTTGCCGCGAGTACGCCCACCGACGTAGGCCTCATCGGCCTCGACGTGTTCCTCAGGCTTGCCACCGATCCGATCCTGGTCGGGGCGCACCATGCCGGCGCGCAACTTGTGGAGTATCTGGAAGGCGGTCTCGTAACGCGACAGGCCGAGTTGGCGCTGGAACTGAACGGCCGACATGCCAGGTGTCTGACTGGCGACCAGTTACGCCGCCCAGAACCAAACCGACAGCGGTGTGTGCGTGCGCTCCATGACGGTGCCAGCAGTGAGGCTCGTGTCGCGTGTGCAATGGCGACAACGGAAAACGCCGGGGCGATTGGCAAAGCGGTACGGCTCACCAAGCAAGCCACAGTGGTCACAAATGAACCCATCGCTCCATCGAGCGCGCTCAAGGTAGGCCATGCATGCCGCTTCGTCTGGAAACATCCGCTGAAACTCCGGCAGCGAGCCCGGAAACGGCAGATCGCCTCGGTCAAGCACGTCAATAACCATGGTTGCCCCGGGGTGGCACAGATGACCAACATACTATCGGTAGAGGGCTTGGGAGACAACCGGATAAGCATGGAATGAACGCCCCCACCTACCGGAGGTGAGCCGAGAAATGAGCGATTCCTCACATTCGGACGGCATCAATGTGGCCAGAATGAGGAAGATCACTGACTTCCTTCAGCGGAGGGTTCGAAATGATGCGCACAACGGTCGGGGTGGACATCGCGAAAAATGTCTTCGTGCGACCTGCAAGTCGCCTGAATTTCTGTTTCACAGGAGAACGTATGGCCTGACGAAACCGGTTGTTCCATCAACCGTTCCCTACCCAGACATGCGGAGCCGGTAACAGCTCGGTGTGAAGCTCTGGGGACAACGTAGCCGCCGGATAACCGGTACGCCCAGCCGCGAGGCGAAGCGGAATCTGCCAGCACGAAGGCGGAGAGGAGCAAGGGATGAGTGGGTACGACCAACATATGTGAACTTCTGATAAACGTCGTGATCTTTGACAAGCCAAACGTGCTGACAGGCTTGAACCAAAACGGTATGCGGTGAGGAGTGGTCTTCGAAGACTGGACCACCATGGACAACCAGCCGCCGGCGAAGAGGAAGGGTCCGCCCCGCTCGGAGATTCATGCGGAACAGGGTAAGCCCATCATGCTGCCGGTGACGGCAGGCGAACCGTAAGGAACGCTGTTGGCACGGTGGGTAAAGGAATGCGGAGAAAGCGAACGCCCGGCTGTAATGGCCGGGATACGGGCTGCAACATTGCCCGACACGAAAGTGGGCAGACTTCCGCAGGGTCATTCATGGCGAGAGAACTTTGACCAACCGTTATACGAGGGAAAGCAGATGACGGCGTACGATGCGAAAGTGTCGGGAGCTGGTGCGTCCTCGCACGCTGCACAGATGTGGGATCAGGCGAACTGGCCGCACATTGAGGCAGAGGTGAAACGGCTTCAGGTGCGTATCGCCAAGGTGGTCCGGGAAGGCCGATGGGGCAAGGTGAAAGCCTTGCAACGTCTGCTGACCCGCTCGCATAGCGGCAAGATGTTGGCCGTGAAGCGTGTGACGGAAAATCGCGGTAAGAGGACGCCGGGGGTGGATGGCAGGATATGGCCGTCCCCGGCGGCCAGATGGAACGGAATGGTGTCGCTACGTCATCGCGGCTATCGGGCGATGCCGCTGCGGCGGGTTTACATTCCCAAGAGTAACGGCAAGAAGCGTCCGTTAGGAATTCCTTGTATGCGGTGCCGGGCGATGCAGGCTTTATGGAAGCTCGCTCTGGAACCCGTCGCGGAGACTCTGGCGGATGCCAATTCCTACGGCTTTCGGTCCGGACGCTCGACCGCCGATGCCATCGAGCAGTGCTTCAACGTTCTGGCTAAGCGTGCCTCGCCAGAATGGGTTCTGGAGGGTGACATTCGAGGCTGTTTCGACAACTTCAGTCATTCCTGGTTCCTGGAGAACGTACCGATGGATAAGGGGGTTCTGCGAAAGTGGCTTCAGGCCGGATATATCGATGAGGGAACTCTGTTCGAGTCGCGGGCGGGTACACCCCAAGGGGGAGTTATCTCGCCCGTCATCGCGAATATGGCGCTGGATGGGCTTGAAGCGGCAGTCCATGCAAGTGTGGGAACATCCAAACTTGCTCGCAGCAAGGCTCAGCTCAACGTCGTCCGTTATGCCGATGACTTTGTGGTGACTGGCGTGTCGAGAGATGTGCTGGAATCCCGGGTGCTTCCCGCGGTCAGGCAGTTTATGGCCGCCCGAGGTCTGGAACTCTCGGAAGAGAAGACCAGGATCACCAACATAGCGGAGGGTTTCGATTTCCTTGGCCAAAACGTGCGCAAGTACGGCGGCAAACTGCTGATCAAGCCAGCGAAGAAAAGTATCAAATCGCTGCTCGACAAGGTCAGGGAAGTCATCAAGGGCAACGCGAGTGTCACCCAAGAGGCGTTGATCCGTAGGCTGAACCCGATCATTCGGGGTTGGACTATGTATCATCGCCACGTCGTGGCAAAAGCGACCTTCTCAACGATCGACTCGCACATCTGGCACCTGCTCTGGAAGTGGGCAAGACGTAGGCACCCCACGAAAGGAGCCCGGTGGGTCAGGAAACGTTACTTCCGGTGTGACGGACATCGGTCCTGGGATTTTGCAACGAAGGGTTCGACCGAGGATGACACCTGCGGCCTGCAACTCTTCCGCGCAGCGACGGCCGCCATCCAGCGCCACGTCAAAATCCGGGGACTGGCTAATCCGTTTGATCCGGCATGGGACATCTACCTTGCCCGCCGTCGAACCGCGAAACGTTCCGCCGGGCTGTCCGGTGCCACCCAGTGGCGCTGAAGGAATGGCTTGAGCCGGATGCGGGGCGACCTGCACGTCCGGTTCTGAGGGGGCGGCGGCGCAGTAATGCGTCGCTGCTACCCGACCAGCTTCACTGGGTGGATGCTGACACAGGTGAAATCATAAACAAGCAACTGAAGCGCGCCGTGTTCCTCGAACATTTTGCGAATCGCGAACCCTGTTTGATTGGTATGGAGGCCTGTGGCGGTGCCCAGCACTGGGCACGGCGATTGATCGAGATGGGCCATCAGGTCAAGCTGATGCCGGCCAAGTTCGTCAAGGCATTCGTGATCGGCAACAAGAATGACCCGGCGGATGCGCGCGATCTGGATGGCCACACAGATGCCAAGCAAGGCCGTCGCAGTCAAGACCGAATCGCAGCAGGCCGTTCTGGCGCTGCATCGGTTGCGGCAACAGAAAATTAAGATGCGAACGATGCAGATGAACAGTCTGCGAGGGTTACTGTCAATCCACCCAAGATAAGGACATCAGCAAGCCTTATAGGCGGCATGTCGATGAGGTTTCTGGCGAGGCGGACGTGGTTTAGCGCGAACCGGTCGCACGCGATGGGTACGTGTTGCGATCAAGGCCAAGGTCTCATTCAGCGCAGCCTTGGCCCAGCGCAGTCCCAGTAGCGCCGCTGGCAGGACAGGTTTGAGAGCGGTGATGGCGTAGGTTCGGATGATCCGATAGTTCGAGTCAATCTCATGTTCCTGCACGGCGCTGAAGCAGCATAGAGCGTGCAGGTTATCACTGAGGATTTTGGCGCCGAAGTCCTGCCTGGCAGCCAACTGCGAGAGGCCGGACAGATGTTCGAGTCCCATGCGGTGCTTGAGGCGTTTGTACGCCTCCTCGAGGCGCCAGCGTTGATGGTAAAGGTCGCGGAAGGTGGCCGCTGGATAGCGGTGCATGTCGAGCAGATTGGTGATGAGCACGCGCACCTTGCCGGCTGGCGAGATCTGCCGGATCAGCCGAACGGTCTGCGGGGTAGCCGCACACTCGTAGTCGCGCGCGTCAATGCGGGCTGGAGCGGGGAGCGTGACGATGGCCTCGTCACGGCCAGAGCGCACGAAGCGCCGTACGGCAGCAAAGCCGCTGCCGTCGGCACGCATGCAGAAAGGGATGTTTCGTTGGTTGAGTACGGCCACCAGCCAGCGGGCGGGGTAGCCGCGGTCGAGCAAGAGCAAGTCGTCGGATTGCAGGCGGTCCAGATGCTCGAACAGGATCTGGCGTTCGTTCTCGTACACGCTGTGTAATGAGGCGGCGAGCATGATCTCGGCCCCAGGCAGGTACAGGCCGAAGGCAAGTTGATCGCGGCTGGCGGCTCGAGGTTGAATCACCCCGGGAATCGAGGAGGCTGTTTTGTTTAAGTTGATGCCGGGGCCGCAGCGGTATCGCTGAGTTGCCGATAGTAGTTTGCCTCAGCTTCAGCCGGCGGGATATAGCCGAGGTATTCCATCAGGCGGTGGTTGTTGAACCAGGCCACCCATTCCAAGGTTGCAAGCTCCACGGCCTCGCGGGATTTCCAGGGGCCACGCCTGTGGATCAGTTCGGCCTTGTACAGGCCATTGATGGTCTCAGCCAGTGCGTTGTCGTAGGAGTCACCGCGGCTGCCCACCGACGGCTCAATGCCGGCTTCAGAAAGCCTCTCGGTATAGCGAATGCTGACGTATTGCGATCCCCTGTCAGAATGGTGAATGAGCGTCCCGTCGTTGTCGGGATGGCGCGCGTAGAGCGCCTGCTCCAAGGCATCCAGAACGAAGTCCGTGGTCATCGAAGTGCTGACGCGCCAGCCAACAATACAGCGGGCGAACACGTCGATCACGAAGGCCACGTACAGCCAGCCCTGCCAAGTCGAAACGTAGGTGAAATCACTCACCCACAGTTGGTTGGGCCGTGTGGCGTGGAACTGGCGCTTGACGCGATCCAGAGGGCACGGCACCGAGTCGTCGGCCACTGTGGTGCGCTTCTTCTTGCCCCGGCGCACCCCCGCCAGGCCAAGCTGCTTCATCAGCCGTTCGACCGTGCAGCGCGCCACCGCCATGCCTTCCCGATTCATCTGTTTCCAGACTTTGTCCGCACCATAGACCTGCATATTGTCCTCCCAGACCCGCTTGATCGCAGGCCGCAGACGCTCATCGCGAATTGCACGGGCGCTACGTCGCGACGGATCACGAAGCCGTGCGGCATGGCGTCGGTAACACGACGGGGCAATCTGCAAGACTTGGCAGATCGGCTCGACCCCGAAGGCATCTCGATGCTCATCGACGAAGGCCTTCAGGACTTGAGCCGGCGGTCGAGCTCCGCCTGGGCGAAAAACGCACTGGCCAGCTTCAAAATCTCATTGGCCCGGCGCAATTCCTTGACTTCACGCTCCAGCGCCTTGATGCGCTCTCGCTCTGCCGTCGTGACGCCGTCGCGTTCGCCGCTATCCACCTGGTCACGCTTGACCCATTTCAACAATGTATGGGCCGAGCACCCAATCTTTGGGGCGATGGCCTGGACCGCCGCCCATAGCGAAGGATGCTCGCCGAGTTGCTCTCGCACCAGGCGAACAGCCCGATCTTGGACTTCGGGGGAATGCTTGATCTGCTTGTTCATGGCTCCATTCTCGCAAGAGTTGGAGCCTCCTCAAAACCCGGGGCGATTCATGATCGCAGATCATTTAGACGGTATCGGCTGAAACGCGGGCGGGTGCCAATCGGACTGGCATCTACTTCCTGCAGCAGTGGTATGGACTGTCTGACGAAGCGCTGGAAGGCGCGCTGTATGACAGCATGGCGATGCGCGCGTTTGCCGGAATCGACTTGGCGGTCGAAGCAGCGCCGGACGAGACGACGCTACTCAAGTTTCGCCGCCTGCTTGTCGAGCAGAGCTGACGCTAACGCTGTTCGACGAGATCGGCGTCATGCTGTGCGAGCGCGGGCTGATGATGAAGAAGGCACGAAGCGGTGGAGGTGGCCGTGGTGGAGGTGGCGGAGGTTATTTCGGAGGTGGCCGCGGTGGCGGAGGTCGGCGTTGAGCGAGGGACGCGATATGGACCGCATACAACAAGTTGTTCGATGCCGTTTAATAAGGGCAGCGTTTCGCTTGGTCTGGTGCTCGTCGTGCTGACGATAATGCCGGCCTTCGCGCAAAAGAACTTCGCTTCGCCCGAGGCCGTGATGAACGCCTTCGGTGAGGCGGTCGCAACGAGCGGCGACGACGCCATGAAAGCACTACTCGGCGCCAATTACACCTTGCTGATTCCTCCTGTCGGCGCTGAGGTGCGCTATAAGTTCCTGAAAGCCTGGAAGCAGCCTGGAGCCAGTCGCACGCGGTGACGCCGTGACACGCTGCTTGCCTGCCCGTTCTGCCGCCAGTAAGGTCTGCATCACCGCCAGCTCATTGCGGCCAATGCGGCGTACGCGCATTTCTTCCACGCCGAGGCTGGTGTTGAAATGCCAGCCCTTGGACGTTCTACCGATGCTGTCGACGGCATTATCAGATTCCTGGCCTAACTCCGAAGGTGAGTCATGTCTATTCTCCTACTTGGAAACCTCGACGCCAAAACCACGGATGAGGAAATCGGCGCCTTCCTGGTGAAGTACGGGTTCCCGGAATACACCAGCATCGAACACATGGAAGGCGACGGCACCAGGCCTGCCGTGCGCCTGACCTTCGATACGCTCAACGACGACACCCTGGACAAGCTACGGGCGCGTATTCACAACATATTTGGAAAAGTCACACGATCACCGCCTTCGTATTGAGAGAGCGCTTTAGCTGAAGCGAGGGCGGCACAGGACATCGCGAAATGGGCGCAATGCAAGTCTGATCAGAGGGGATACAGCATGAAACGAACGACACTACTGGCTGCGGCGGTGATGATCGCGGCTACCGCTTCTGTGTGGGCGCAACCCGAAACCCGTGTGGATGTCACGCAGTCGCCCGGACAGGCGACCGCGACCGGCACGGCGAAGCTCACCGCCAAGATCGTCAAGATCGATGCGCCGACGCGAACGGTCTCGCTGAAAGCCGCCGACGGCAAGACCACGGACCTCGTCGTGGGGCCGGAGGCGAGGAACTTCGAACAGCTCAAGGTCGGCGATACCGTCACGGTCGAGTACAAGGAAGCCCTGATCCTGAGCCTCAGGAAGGGCAAGGGGCCGCTTGCCATGAACGCGCGCGAGATCTCCGACCGTGCGGCGCCGGGAGCAAAGCCAGGCGGCACAGTCGGCCGGGAAGTGACCGTCACCGCCGACGTTGTCGCGGTCAACACCAGCGCCAAGACCGTCACCCTGAAGGGTCCGAAGGGACGCACCGTGGATCTGATGGTCGAGGATCCGGAACGTCTTAAGGAGATCAAGAAGGGCGACCGGGTCGAAGCAGTTTATACCGAGGCCGTTGCTGTGTCCGTGCAACCGGCCGCAGCCAGGTAGCAGCACCGAATTGTTCCAGGACAGGCCCGCCGGTCATGCGGTCCGGTTCCTGGCGTCCGCGGTCGAAGGCGGTCAATGCGGTATCGCCACGGTGGACCCACCCCGCCTCCGTGGCGTCCCTATCACAGAATGTCTAGTGGAGTACGGCATGGATGCAGCAAAGCAACTGGTTCACGCGCGTGAAGTTGGCCTTACTCAGCAGTCGGAAATATAGGCGACAGAAGGAGCCTGGAAGAATGATCGAACGAGACACGGCTTTTGCCGGACATCCGCGAGCTGCGCCTCGATTCGCTCTTGCAGCTTTTCACCCTTTTGCAGGGGCCGCCTTGCCGCGCCAGTACGTTTGACATGACTCCAGACCAATTCGTCCGGATTCAGATCCGGGGCGTAACCCGGCAGGAAATGAAGTGTGAGCTTGCCGCGCGTGGAGTCAACGTACTCGCGCACCAGCGCCTTCTTGTGCGCGGGCAGACTGTCGAGCACCAGATGCACCGGCTTCTTGCGATGCCGCATCATCTTCTTGAGCAATTCGACGAAAAACTCGGCGTTGAGCGCTCCCTTGTAGGTGCAAAACCAGAAGGCTCCCTTCGCATTGACCGCCGACGCCGCGCTGATCGACTGGCGCTGACCGGGGCGCTGCACCACAGGGGTCTGGCCACGTACACCCCAGGTCTTACCATGCACCGTGTCGGCGCGAAAGCCGGACTCGTCCCAGAAGAACTCTTCCGCGCCCTGCGCCTTAGCCTGACGGGCAATTGCTTGATAGGTGTCGTGCTGCCAGCAGCTCGATCGCTTCGGGGTCGCGTTGGTAGGCCCGTTGCAATGGTTTCTGCGGCGTCAGCCCAAGTTTTGCCAGCAGTGCTCCCACCGCTGTCGTCCCCAGGCGCACACCAAACTTCTTCTCAATCAACTGCGCCACGATTGCGCGTGTCCACAACCCGAAATCAAGTCCGTACTGGCGCGGATCGCGCCCATTGACCCAGCGAAAAACCTGCCGCTCCTGGGCTGGCGTCAGCGTTGGGGGCCGGCCAGTGGCCGGCGTCGAGCGCAGCGCATTGATACCCACGCCCGGTTTAAGGGCAGCGTTTATCCATTTATAGATCGTGGTGCGATTGAATCCGTAGGAGGCAATCACGTCTGCCGGCCGCTCGCCTTCACGAACCCGCTCAATCGCCATGAGGCGAATCGCCTCCAGCGTCTGATGATCAAATGTCCGTCCGTCTCGCTTCATGCACGATCCGACCGATGCAGGGCCCATGAAGTTCCAAACTTGTCGACTAACTTACCGACCCATGAGTAAGACCCACCCCTTTCAAGGTGATCAAACGACACGTCCGGCCTTTATGACACGTGCGGTAGAGACATGCCGTCTTGCCACGCAGCCTGCAACATAGCTTTTCTTCTTGGGCGCTTTGGGTCCCCGCGGATGTTTTCGCAACGCAAGTGCATCAACGTGCGTTGCTATTTTTAGCAGCGTCCGGCTAAGCTGGGCCGGCGTGAGTGGGTCGTATGCCTGCCATACCTCGGCCGGCACAGCGATCATCATGCCGGCATACGTTGCCCGGATTTCGCTGGCGAGGTAATACGGTGAGAGCTCGATATCACTGGTATCCAACTCATGGCGGATTCTCACCGCCGTCGCAATCACGCTCAGCACGTTATACGCCAGCGCCGCCACGCCGAAGGCCAGCAGCGCCGCACGCGGCTGACTCAACGAACGAATCTCGCTATTGAGCACCGATTCGAGTCGCTGAAACAGATTCTCGATGCTCCAGCGGCGTCGGTATAGCTGGGCGACCACGTCGGCCGTGAGGTGTGCGGCTGGGACATTGGTCAACAAGCGAACGACGGTGTCACCGGCCTCGGTGGCACGATCCAGATGCAACTCGATGCGCCGCAGCACCAGCGGTGTGTTCGATTCATCCAGGATGCTGACCGCCTGCTCGTATACGATGCCGGCTTCGACTCGGCCCACCTCGCGTGCCGGCTCCAACTCGCTGGGGCACGGATTGCGGCCGTGCTCGCGCACAATGAAGGCGCTGCCGCGATGCTGCCAGCCGGTAAGGATCGCCCGGGTGCTGAAGTTGCGATCGGCGATCCACAACTGGGCCGGCTCGGCCGACTCGAGCAGGGTTTCCATGATGGCCCGCTCCTGCGCATGCGCATCCTCACAGGGCACCAGATCGACAATCATCGCCGTATCCGGGTCATAAACCACCAATGACTGCCCTGGCAAGGCCGCGCCCCGAAACCCACGCAATGGTTTCAGGCGCTTTTCGCTCGCCGGCAAGTGGCTGCCATCCACGATGCGCAGGCGATAGCCGTCCACCGAGGGCGGCTGCTTGCGCAACATCGGCTGCACAACCGGCCCCAACCGCCGCGCACTACCTTGCACCAAGGCACGAACCAGTCCCGGCTCGGTCCGGCTGATCTTGTCGTACAGCGCGGTGATGGAAACCGGCAGCGCCGGACTGGCCTTGGCCGCCGCATGCACCGACGGGCGCAGGCCAACGGCAACCAGCGACATGATCTCAACCGTCGTCGAGAACAATAGCTCCCGCGTGTACTGCGTTTCACGCTCCTGCTCGAACAACTCGTCGATCCAGGCCGCATCGAGGGCGCGTTGCAACCCCAGACGCGCCATCACACTGATCGGGCTGTGTTCGATAAAGCGTTCCACCACTGCATCCAGTACCACGCTACTCACTCCGGCTTTCGTTCGAGAACACGGAGGGTGCCCTATTTCTCGTCACCTTGAAAGGGGTGGCCTTAAGACCGGCATGGTGCTGCAAAGGCGCCTGAAGCATGCGCAGGAGGCCTATAGTGGCCGCGTTCAGCAGGCCGTTGGGGATCCGGGCGCCGGTCTGTCCACGCCGGTGGCCGGCATGGATCCGATGAGCGGCTATGCGTATGCCATCGACAGCATGCAGCGTGCCGTCCTGTTCTGGGACACGCTCAGGCAACGGGGCAACAACTTTGTCGAAAATACCATGCAGGGGCTCAAGCCGGTCCTGCATTTTGGCTACGAGACCGTCCTGGATGGGCGCCAGTTTGAGCGGCCCGTCAACTATGCCATGTTGAAGATTACCCCGCCCGATGGCGTGACGATCGACGATAGCCGCCGCCCGTATGTCATCATCGATCCCCGCGCCGGCCATGGCCCGGGGATCGGTGGTTTCAAGGACGACTCGCAGGTCGGCGTTGCAATGCGTGCGGGCCATCCCGTGTATTTCGTCATCTTCTTCCGAGATCCCGAGCCGGGGCAGACCCTGCTGGACGTATGCGAAGCCGAGCAACAGTTCATCAAGAAAGTGCGTGCGCTGCATCCGCATAGCGCCAAGCCAGCGATCATCGGCAACTGCCAGGGAGGCTGGGCCGCGATGATGCTCGGCGCCTCGGACCCGGACGACACCGGGCCGATCGTGATCAACGGCGCCCCGATGTCGTACTGGAGCGGCGCCTGGAGCGAGGGCGAAGGCGACAACCCGATGCGCTATTCCGGCGGGCTCCTGGGCGGCACCTGGCTGGCCTCGTACATGGCGGATCTGGGCAACGGCAAGTTTGACGGCGCCTGGTTGGTCCAGAATTTCGAGAACCTGAATCCGGCCAACAGTCTCTGGGACAAGTACTACAACCTGTACGAGAAGGCCGATACCGAGCCGCCGCGCTTTCTGGAATTCGAACGCTGGTGGGGCGGCTACTACCTGATGAACCGCGAGGAGATCGAATGGATCACGCGCAATCTGTTCGTCGGCAACAAGCTCTGGGGGGTGACGTCAAAAACGCCGGCGGCAAGGCGTTCGACTTACGCGAGATCCGCTCGCCCATCGTGCTGTTTGCCTCGATGGGCGACAATATCACCCCGCCGCAGCAGGCATTCAATTGGGTGGTGGACATCTACGGCAGTACCGAGGAGATTAAGGCTCGCGGCCAGGTGATCGTCGGCATGATGCACCGGAGCGTCGGCCATCTCGGCATTTTCGTCTCCGGCAAGGTCGCGCAGAAGGAGCACGCGCAGATCGTCTCGCTGCTCAAGAGCATCGAACTGCCGCCGCCGGGGCTCTACGGCATGGTCATCCATGAGCGCAAGGGCAGCGCTGGCGTAGAGTATGAGGTCGAGTTCGAGGAGCACTCGCTCGAAGAGATTGCCAGCAGACTTAACCGCTTTGAGCGCGTCGACGAGAAGCCGTTCCAGACGGTCGCCAACCTGTCGGACTTCACGCAGCGCGCCTACGAGCTGTTTGCGCAGCCTTACGTCCAGGCGGTGTCCAATGAGATGACAGCGCGGGTGCTGCGCGAATTCCATCCGCTACGCATGCAGAACTGGTTATTCTCGGACCTGAATCCGTGGATGGCATGGTTAAAGCCTGCCGCCGACGAGGTCAAGGCAAACCGGCAAGCGCTGGAACCGGACCATCCGCTGCGGCAGCAGGAACAGGCGGGGGCGGAAGTGCTCAGCGCTGGAGTGGATGCATATCGGGCCGTACGCGATGCGATAACCGAGTACACCTTTTTCAACGTGTATGCCCTGTTCCCGTTCCTGCCAAGGAGCGAGCCTTCCGCCCGTGCGGGTACATCGGCGGCGACCGCCCCGCGGGACCTGCCGGAAGTCAAAGCGGCGCTGGCCGCTGTCTGGCAAGGCGGATACGCCGAGGCCATTGCCCGGCTGGCCTGCCTGCTGAGCCGTAAGGGTGAGCACCTGCCGCTGTCTAGGAGACTGTCGGATTTTCGGGATCCCCGGTCGTCCGGCGGGACGGGTTGGGCGTTAATAAATTAACAAGTTTCTGAGAGAGTCCATAGGTGAGTCGCTTCGTGCCCGTTGATCGTCAGACCGACTATCTGTTGCCGCCGTCAGTGGAGGACTGGTTGCCCGAAGGTCATCTGGCGCGGTTCGTGGTGGAAGTCATCGAGCAGATGGACCTGTCGGAGCTGAGCGGGGCGTACGCGGGTCGCGGCATGGCGGCGCATCACCCTGAGGTGCTACTGGGCTTGCTGGTGTACGGGTATGCGACCGGAGTGTCTTCGAGCCGCAAGATTGAGAGAGCGACCTATGACTCGGTGGCGTTCCGCTACGTTGCGGCGAACACGCATCCGGACCATGACACGCTGGCCACCTTTCGCAAGCGGTTTGCGAGCCAGTTAGAGAAGCTGTTCGTGCAGGTGCTGCTGATCGCGAAGGAGATGAAGCTGGTCAAGCTGGGCCGGATTGCGCTGGATGGCACCAAGGTGAAGGCGAATGCGAGCAAGCACCGCGCGCTGTCGCACGGGCACATCGGCCGGATCGAAGCGCAGTTGCATGAAGAAGTGCAGCGGTTGATAGCGATGGCCGAGAACGCCGATCGAGAGAGTCTGCCAGATGGGATGGATGTACCGGCGGAGATCGCACGGCGCGAAGCGCGACTGAAGGCGTTGGCCGAAGCGAAGGCGAAGATCGAGGCGCGGGCGCAGGAACGGTTCGAGCAAGAGCAGCAGGAGTATGAAGCCAAGGTGGCGCGTCGCGAGGCGCAGCGCAAAGACGGCAAGAAGCCGCGGGGCAAGGACCCGAAGCCGCCGCAAGGCGGTGCCAAGGAACGCGACCAGATCAACCTGACGGACGAAGAGTCGCGCATCATGCCGGTGTCCAGCGGCGGCTTCGAGCAAGGCTACAACGCGCAGGCGGCGGTGAATGTCGAGACGATGTTGATCGTGGGCACGACAGTGACCCAGCAAAGCAACGACAAGCGCCAGGTCGCACCGATGATCAACGTGCTGGGGGCGCTGCCCGAGCCATTGGGCCAGCCTGAGGTGTTGCTGGCGGATGCGGGCTACTTCAGTGCGGCCAACGTCGTCACCTGCGAGGCAGCGGACATCACCCCTCTGATCGCGATCCAGCGCGACGCCCATCATCTGCCGCTGATGGAACGCTTTGCCGACGATCCGGCGCCGCCCGAGAGCACCGATCCGGTCGTCAGGATGACACACCGACATAAGACGAAGGCGGGGCGAGCACTGTACGGGCTCCGCAAGAGCACCGTCGAACCGGTGTTCGGCATCATCAAGCATGTGATGGGATTCCGGCAGTTCTCGCTGCGCGGGCTGTCCAACGTCGCGGCGGAATGGTCGCTGGTCGCGCTCGCGTGGAACATCAAGCGGATGAACGTATTACGGGGTGTGTAGGGCCGATCAGCGGGCTCTTTGTGCCGCCTAATCGCCCGATTGCCTTCCTCATCCACTTTCAAATACCTTCATCGCGTTTTGACGACTGAGATGAGCCCGCAATCCGGCCGCGAACCCAGTCATGAACCTGATGTTTTGAATCGCGCTTCACCTCAACTCCGACGAGCTCCTAGGCTGGAGTTGCGCAAGGAGTTGGTCACGGACATGCGGATCTGCTGCCCGAACTGGAGCCGGACGCCTGGCGCAAGATCCGCGGCCGGCAGGAACTGATCACGCGCTACGCGCCCGAGGAGGTGCTCGCGACGCTGCCGGCCTTGCTCAGGCATCAGGCCGACCGCCAGCGGCTGCAGGCGCTGGCGGAGAAGTACCGATGAGCGCGTGCTTGGTGCCACGCCCACCGTCGAGCAGGCGGCAATGCTGGAGCGGATCCGCACGGTGGTCGGCACCAGGCCGGAACGCGTGCGCGGCGCGGCCGTGCCGCTTACCCGCGCATCGTAGCGGGCTGTCGGCGGGCGCATGCCTTTGCTGTCGGCCGACACCGAGAACCTGACGCAGGAGCAAACCGTGAACGCCAAGCATGAGAAGTACCAGCGTCTGATTGACTACTGCAAGACCATGCCGCCCACGCCGACCGCGGTGGCGCATCCGTGCGACCAGTCTTCGCTGGAAGGCGCGGTAGAGGCCGCCCGGCTGGGGCTGATCGCGCCGATCCCGGTCGGGCCACGTTCCCGCATCGGTTCTGGTGCAAATAGGCGGTCTGTACGAGATTGTTGTTATATAAAGGATACCTCATCAAGCAGACAGGACGGCCTCCCAGACTGCGGGCGCAGTGGTATCTTTGAGGTCGAGCTTCGCGAGGCCGAATTGGCCCTTGCGAATCCGATGTACCAACTCAATACCAGAGAGAGTGATCGCTGCGTTCCTGAAACGTTTGAAGCCGAGCATGACTTTCGTCCGGGACTTGATGTTGCGGTGGTCCTGCTCGACCAGATTATTGAGATATTTCGAGGCTGAGGAACCCGCGGCAATGTGTTGATCCGCCGCGAGACGATGCACAACCGCCTTCACAATGGGCACATTTCTGCCGACACTACGGATGCTGACAAACAGCCACGTGCGCGTTGCAGGGAGTCTTGAGCTCGGGCAAGACCTGATCAGTCCCGCAGTTGACGCGGCTTGCGTGACGCTGGCGGGCTGTCCAATTTTGGAAGCAAGGGCTGAGATTTTTGGCTTGCTTCGTCACCACTTGGATGACCCAAACTCGGGCAGTTGCATAGGCGAGGGTGACCTACCGTTTTGCTGCCGGCGTTGGCAAGAAGGCCTCCTTGCAGGAATTCGAGCGCGAGCGGGCCAGCGTCACCGAGCGCTGCGCGGGATCGGTCGGGAGCGCACCCCGCACCAAAAGGCCGAGCAGGCCTCACGCGGGAGCGGGCGGTACAAGAAAGGGAGCAGGGGGGACGGGGATTTGTCGATTGCACACGGGGCGACGCAATAAGCTGGTGGACAAGCGATGCCGGGAGCTTATGGGTATTTTGTCCGGGGCGGCCGCGCTCCTTGCACACATGATGTACTTGCCACATCGGCGAACAGCGCAGAGCGTCGGCTACCTGGAACCATATGGGGAAGGAATGTTCAATACTTAATATTGTTCATGCTTCACGAACCCTATGACAAATTGAACGAAATGCTGTTCAGTGCTAGACTTCGTTCAGATTGAATGAACAAACTAGAATTCTGAACACACGGGCATGACTGAGAAAGCAACGCGCGACACGATCAATATGGCTTTGGCGGCACTTCGTCGGTCTGCCGGCTTGGAAGGCCAATTTCAGCGCGCGAACGCGGACGATGCAACCGCCACCGATGGCCACATTGTGCTGACTCGGCACAACGTCTGCCGTCGCTATGAAGTCGAATGGAAGAGTTCGATCAGAAGCGCGACTGCACTGACCCTCGCACGCGCCAAATCGGCCGGGCGCGGTCCTCGGCTTCTTGTTACGCAGTACCTCACTCCGTATCTTGCAAATCAGTGCAAAGAAATCGGGTTGCAGTTCATCGACACGGCTGGCAATGCACACATTGACGCGGACGACCTCTATATATTTGTCAGTGGCCAGCGTCCCGATGAAGCATCGACCCCGGTGAGGATGCACGGGGGAGGAAATCCCACGGCGCAACGGATGATCTTCGCGCTGCTTTGCCGGCCTTCGCTATTGCAGGCCTCTTATCGAGAGATTGCCCAAGCTAGCGGCATCGCACTCGGCTCGGTGGGCAGCGTGTTCAATGAACTAGCCGAGCGCGGGTGGTTGGTGGAGGCGGCTACGGCGGCACGTCGGCGCCTGACGGCACCCGATCGGTTGCTCGACGAATGGGTCGCCAACTATCCGACCATACTCCGGCCGCGACTGCACGCTCGGCGTTTCGCAGCGCCGCATCCCGATTGGTGGCAGGACACGTCGCTCGCAGAATTGAAAAATGTCTACTGGGGCGGGGAAGTCGCAGCCGAGAAGATGACGGCCTATCTCAGACCCGAGACCCAGACGCTATATGTGGTACCAGGGCACATGGCACAAAGCGTGAAGCAGCTCGTGCAAACGCATCGACTCCGTCCGCATACAAACGGCCCCATTGAGATCCTTGATGCGTTTTGGGAGCCTCAAAGTAGCAACACAAAGCGGTCAGAGCTTGCCCCGGCCGTATTGGTCTATGCGGATCTCATGGCGAGCCTCAGTTCCCGGAACCTGGAAGTTGCAGCGAAAATCCGCAAAGAAGAACTTCAACATGTTCTCGATCAATTCTGACCGGCCGCTCGACCCGACCACTGTGGCCATTCTCCGCGCGGTCGATGGTGTCACCAAAGCACGGGGCCTGACATACTTCGTGGTGGGAGCCACGGCAAGAGATATCCTTCTGATCCATGTTCATGGTCTTAGAGCCACCCGAGCGACCAAGGACGTTGATTTTGCACTTGCAGTCGAGAACTGGGCTCACTTTGACGAGATCCGGGACGAGCTAAGTCGGATCGAAGGTTTTCGGGTATCGGGTGACATCCAGCACCGCCTTTACTATCAGATTGCCGATCAGCCTCCCTACCCACTAGACCTCGTGCCGTTCGGTGGGGTAGCGACGCCTGAACACCGCGTTGGTTGGCCTCCCGACATGAAGATATTCATGAACGTGGCGGGATATCCAGAAGTTGCGGAGGCTGCGGAACAGGTCGAAGTGGCGGACGGGCTCGTCGTCAATGTGGCCTCGCTTTCTGGACTCGCCTTGCTCAAACTTTTCGCATGGCAAGATAGGTGGGGTGAAAGCACGAAAGACGCGGATGATTTGCTGACCTTGATGCGAGCCTATACCGACGCAGGCAACTTTGACCGCATCTTCGAGCTAGGTGACAACCTGCTTACGGAATTAGGTTACGACACTGACGACGCGGGGGCATTACTTCTCGGGAAAGACATTGCGACACTGGCCCACCCTGACACCTATGCCCAGTGCGTCAGGATCCTAGAGACCCCCGATCTGCTTGATCGATTGTCCATCCACATGGCACGGACAAGGGCCAACGTGGACGAAGCTATGGAGTTGGCCGCACGTACGCTCAAGTTGTTTAGGAGAGGGCTTAACTCAGCCAACCAGATGCCCGAGTAGGGAGCGGTCCACATTTACTAGCCAAGCAGGAATGCGGGCGCTGCAGCGGGGGAGCCCGGTCTGGTGCTCTGCCGATGCCGCTCAGCACCGGAAAGGAGACCGCGCCAAAGCAACGGGGGCATACGACCGGGCCACTGCTGAGAGGACAATGAGGCACCTACAATGCGCGCATGGTTCCCGATCCGGCGCCGGCGACCTCCGTCCTGCAACTTCGAATTGCTCTGCGCGGCCTGAGCCCGCCGGTTTTGCGACGCGTCCTCGTTCCAGAGCACTTGACGCTCGGACAATTGCACAATGTCATCCAGGTAGTCATCGGCTGGGCCAAAAGCATCTGCGCACGTTCAGCATTCGTGGCAGGCGTTACGGCGAAGCGCATGAGGGCGTTCTCTACCGCGGCAAACGAACTGTCACTGACTGCGTTTCGTCTCCGCGAACACGAAGGCTTCGTCTATGTGTATGACTTCAACGCGTGGTGGCGCCACGAGATACGGCGACGCCCCCACCTTCAGTCCGGTCGCTAAATGCTTGCCTGAGCGGGTCAGTCAGAACTGCAGTATCTCGAGGTCAAGTTTGCAGCGTTGATGTCGTATGGCCTGACCGTCAACGTCTTGCAGGAAGTGTTGCCGCTCGATCATGTGCTGGCAGCCAGCTCAATTCGGCACCAGGTCACCACGCTCGGTTGCCGGCCGGAAGCCGAACAGATCACCGACGCACGGCAGCAGGCGGAGGTGGCCGCCAGTGTCGGTCTGCCCGAGATCCCGGAGTCCAGTCCGGTCCGCGCGGTCGGTATTGACGGCGACTACATTCGGAGGGCCGGCCACCGGCGCCACGACGGCTGGTTTCAAGTGATCGTCGGGAAGTCAATGCGCGATCAGGATGCCGGCCATAGTTTTGCCTATGCACAAGCTGGAGCGCCGACCGGCCGATCGTATGTGGAACTGCCTGCTGCGAGAAGGTGTGCAACCCAGTCAGCCGGTCACGTTCCTGTCGGACGGCGGGGATACCGTACGGTTTGCCCAACTCGGCTTTGGTGACCGCGGTGAGTAGGTTCTCGATTGGTTCCACATCGCCATGCGGGGACAGAACCTCGAACAGATGATCAAGGGCAGGTCGGCACACTGCGACGGCCCTAGTAACGCCGCCTTGATCAAGGCGCTGCATGGCGCCAAGTGACACCTGTGGCATGGCTGCCCCCATCCGGCGTTGCGCCGACTGGAAAGCCTGAGCTGGGATCTGGAGAAGCTGAGGCCAGCCCCGAGGAGACCAAACTCCTTGGCAAGCTCGAGGAGTTCATTGTCTACCTCGCCAACAACCGGCACTTCATCGTGAACTACGGTGACCGCTATCGGCATGGGGAGCCCATTGCATCAGGTTTTGTCGAGTCGGCCGTCAACCAGGTGGTCAGCAAGCGATTCGTCAAACGGCAGCAGATGGCTTGGCGGCCTCGGTACGTGCACAACCTGCTGCAAATCCGGACCGCCGTGCTCATGTGAACGGCTGTCTAAAACCGGCACTAAACGGCGGCGTAGCTTAAAGATGCGGAGCAACTCCTGTATTGCAGGACTGTCCCGAGGTCTTCTGATTCGATATTGAAGGTTGTCACCGGGCGCGTCGGAACGAGCCCGCAGGGCGAGTGCAGACGCGCCCGGTGACGGGCATTCCGCAAGGTGGTGACGTCGGAGTTGGGATGCGGTAAAAAGGTCGGATTTACCGCCGAAAAGAAACAGGCACGACACCGCTCCAAACCGCCAAGTTCATCCCGATGTCATGCCCCACTCGTGCCAAGGGCGCGCGTGCCGGGCCAGTATGGCACGGCTCACCCATCCCGTCGAGGCCGTTTCGGCATGACTGGGAGATTGCCGATGCCGGCCACGGGCCGCCTCTTTGTCTGTGCCCATTGCCGGGCGCAGGCCATTGTTTGCCGCCGCTGCGACCGCGGCCAGATCTACTGCAATGGCGGCTGCTCGCAAGCAGCGCGCCGCGCAAGCCTGCGCGAGGCCGCCCAGCGCTACCAACTCAGCCGTCGCGGCCGCCTGGCGCACGCGGAGCGCATGCGCCGCTACCGCTGCCGCCAAAAGAAAGTGACGCATCAGGGTTCCGCCGCGCAGGCCGCCAATGCTCTACTGCCGCTGACCTTGACGACGCCGGCCAGAGCACCGGCGTCCGCTGGCGCCTCAACACCTGTGTCTGAGCATTGCCACTTCTGCCGTTGCGCATACTCCGGCTTCGTCCGCCTCGGACCACTGCGTCGTCGGGTCTTCCGTGATGTTCGTACGACTGACCGCACAGGACACGACCCATGACCATTGGAGTAGAACTTGAAGCCCAGATTCTGCGTTACTACCACGTCGAGAAATGGCGCGCCGGCACCATTGCTCGCCAGTTGCATGTGCACCGCGACACCGTTCATCGTGTGCTGGCCCAGGCCGGCCTGCCCAGGATTGGCACCGTGCAGCGGCCCTCGCAGATCGACGCCTACCTGCCATTCATCCATGAGACGCTGAAGAAGTTCCCGTCGCTCACGGCCAGCCGCCTGCATGCGATGGTGACCGAGCGTGGCTACCGCGGGAGCCAGCACCACTTCCGGCACATGATCGCGCTGCACCGGCCGCGCCCACAGCCGGAAGCCTATCTGCGTCTGCGTACCCTGCCCGGCGAACAAGGGCAAGTCGATTGGGGTCACTTCGGCCATCTGCAGATCGGCCGCGCACGCCGGCCGCTGATGGCCTTCGTGATGGTGCTGTCGTGGTCGCGGCAGATCTATCTGCGCTTCTTCCTCGATGCGCGCATGGACAGCTTCCTGGCCGGCCATGCCGGCGCCTTCGAAGCCTGGTCCGGCCTGCCCAGGGTCCTGCTCTACGACAACCTGAAGAGCGCCGTGCTGGAACGCCAGGGCGATGCAATCCGTTTCCATCCGACGCTGCTCGCGTTCGCGGCGCATCATCGCTACGAGCCCCGGCCGGTCGCAGTCGCCGGGGCAACGAGAAGGGGCGTGTCGAGCGTGCCATCCGCTACGTGCGCGAGAACTTCTTCGCCGCCCGCACCGTGACCGATCTCGACGAGCTCAATGCCCAGGCCGCCCACTGGTGCGCCGGACGTGCGGCCGATCGCCCCTGCCGGGAAGAACCGACGATCAGCGTACGCGAGGCGTTCTCCCGCGAGCAGCCCAGCCTGCTCGCCTTGCCGGAGAATCCCTATCCGGGCGAGCTGCAACTGACCGTCAAGGTCGGCAAGACACCGTACGTGCGCTTCGACCTGAATGACTACACGATCCCGCATACCCATGTGCGACGCACGCTCACGGTGCGGGCCAGCCCCCGGCAGGTACGCATCCTCGATGGCACGGAACTGCTCGCCACTCATGAGCGCAGTTACGATCGCGGCGCGCAGATAGAGATTGCCGCGCACATCAACGCCTTGGTCGAGCGCAAACGCGAAGCCCGCCACCATCGCGGACTTGACCATCTGAATCACCCCGGGAATCGAGGAGGCTGTTTTGTTTAAGTTGATGCCGGGGCCGCAGCGGTATCGCTGAGTTGCCGATAGTAGTTTGCCTCAGCTTCAGCCGGCGGGATATAGCCGAGGTATTCCATCAGGCGGTGGTTGTTGAACCAGGCCACCCATTCCAAGGTTGCAAGCTCCACGGCCTCGCGGGATTTCCAGGGGCCACGCCTGTGGATCAGTTCGGCCTTGTACAGGCCATTGATGGTCTCAGCCAGTGCGTTGTCGTAGGAGTCACCGCGGCTGCCCACCGACGGCTCAATGCCGGCTTCAGAAAGCCTCTCGGTATAGCGAATGCTGACGTATTGCGATCCCCTGTCAGAATGGTGAATGAGCGTCCCGTCGTTGTCGGGATGGCGCGCGTAGAGCGCCTGCTCCAAGGCATCCAGAACGAAGTCCGTGGTCATCGAAGTGCTGACGCGCCAGCCAACAATACAGCGGGCGAACACGTCGATCACGAAGGCCACGTACAGCCAGCCCTGCCAAGTCGAAACGTAGGTGAAATCACTCACCCACAGTTGGTTGGGCCGTGTGGCGTGGAACTGGCGCTTGACGCGATCCAGAGGGCACGGCACCGAGTCGTCGGCCACTGTGGTGCGCTTCTTCTTGCCCCGGCGCACCCCCGCCAGGCCAAGCTGCTTCATCAGCCGTTCGACCGTGCAGCGCGCCACCGCCATGCCTTCCCGATTCATCTGTTTCCAGACTTTGTCCGCACCATAGACCTGCATATTGTCCTCCCAGACCCGCTTGATCGCAGGCCGCAGACGCTCATCGCGAATTGCACGGGCGCTACGTCGCGACGGATCACGAAGCCGTGCGGCATGGCGTCGGTAACACGACGGGGCAATCTGCAAGACTTTGCAGATCGGCTCGACCCCGAAGGCATCTCGATGCTCATCGACGAAGGCCTTCAGGACTTGAGCCGGCGGTCGAGCTCCGCCTGGGCGAAAAACGCACTGGCCAGCTTCAAAATCTCATTGGCCCGGCGCAATTCCTTGACTTCACGCTCCAGCGCCTTGATGCGCTCTCGCTCTGCCGTCGTGACGCCGTCGCGTTCGCCGCTATCCACCTGGTCACGCTTGACCCATTTCAACAATGTATGGGCCGAGCACCCAATCTTTGGGGCGATGGCCTGGACCGCCGCCCATAGCGAAGGATGCTCGCCGAGTTGCTCTCGCACCAGGCGAACAGCCCGATCTTGGACTTCGGGGAATGCTTGATCTGCTTGTTCATGGCTCCATTCTCGCAAGAGTTGGAGCCTCCTCAAAACCCGGGGCGATTCAGTTTCGGCACGCTCTGGTATGGCGCCGGCCTCTCCTCGCGACGCTGTGCCAAACCGGCCATGGTAGGCGTGTTCGCGTTGGCCTGCTCGCAGGCAGGGCGCCACTGCCGGATCCGTTCCGCCTAAATTCCCTACTGCAGCAGTATTCGGACGGCTCCGCCCCATCCAGGGGGGGCGCTCTGTTTGGGGCGCGTCATCAGCTTGAAAGCTATCAGGGAATCCTGACGCGCAATTCAGCGCTGACTGACTGACAGGCTATTAGGTGCGACAGATAATGGCACAATAAGAAGTGCTTTGTATGGGGAACAAACTAGTTCAATAGGGGCGCACCGTTGTGCATTCTATGACCCAGCCACCGGCCTAAGTTGCCATGCTCGGGCCATTCGTGGAGTGCGGTTGCATGTGACCTTCGTGGGTGGGGTTACGGCGGTCTTGTATCGACGGGGCCGGCCTAGCTGTATTTCACCAAAAGGGAAAAGCTGTTCAAAGTTTAGTTGCGCGCACCGCTCCGTCGCGAGGCTGTTGAGTTGCTCGAGCACTCAAAATGTGCCCCCTGGCACGTCTACGCGAGCTGTTGCGAGGCTGCGGGTGCTCATAGTGACCACGCCTCTGGCAGGGACTGACCTAGGCGCTCATGGTCGAGTCAGCAAACTTCACGACATCGCCCGCTCTAGTGTAGCGTTCTGTTCTTGATGGAACTTATATGAATTCGGCGTCTCCAATGCCCACACTGCGACACAGCGTGGAGAGAGTGAGTGCGAGTTGCCCCCGAGATCATGTTGACCGACGAGGAGCGAACCAATTTGACGAGGCTGGTTCGGTCGAAGCTCACGAGCGTGAGGCTGGCGCAGCGCGCGCGCATTGTGCTGCTGGCCGCCAACGGAATGCAGAACAAGGACATCGCCGAGCAGTTGGGAGTCGGACGCGTGCAGGTCTCGCGTTGGCGTGAGCGGTATGCGCAATCGGGGCTGGCCGGTATCGAACGCGACTTGCCGCGCGGTGCGCCGCCGGTGAAGGTGGACACGGCGCGGCTGGTGGAGCTGACCACTCAAACCAAGCCCGTTGCGGCCACGCACTGGAGCACGCGCAAGATGGCCGCCGAATTGGGCGTGAGCGCCAGCACCGTCATGCGCCATTGGCACGCCCACGGGTTGAAGCCGCACATCGTGCGCGGCTTCAAGGTGTCGCGCGATCCGAAGTTCGTCGAGAAGCTCGAAGACATCGTCGGCCTCTACATGTCGCCACCCGAGCACGCGCTGGTGCTGTGCTGCGATGAGAAGAGCCAGGTGCAGGCGCTGGATCGCACGCAGCCCGGCTTGCCGTTGAAGAAGGGGCGTGCGGCCATCATGACGCACGACTACAAGCGCAACGGCACGACCACGCTGTTTGCCGCGCTCAACGTGCTCGATGGCCAGGTCATCGCCCAGTGCCAGCAGCGCCACCGCCATACCGAGTGGCTGAAGTTCCTGCGCAAGATCGACCGCGAGACGCCCAAGGACAAAACGCTGCATCTGATCGCAGACAACTACGCCACCCACAAGCATCCTGCGGTGCAGGACTGCCTGGCCAAGCATCCGCGATTCAACATGCACTTCACGCCCACCTCCGCATCATGGCTGAACATGGTCGAGCGGTTCTTTCGTGACATCACAACCGAGCGACTTCGCCGCGGCGTATTCACCAGCGTGCCGGAACTGGTCGACGCCATCAACGAGTACATCGCTCACCACAACACCAACCCCAAGCCGTTCATCTGGACCAAGAGCGCTCGCGACATCCTACAGAAGGTCATTCGTGCCAACCGCCGCTTAAGTTCCAAACAGAATGGAACATTGCACTAGTTGGAGGTGGTGGTCCCGAGGGACAAATTGTTCGTCAAGGCTCTGGGGCGCGTTAATACCATCGCACGGTGATCCACGCTGGCGTTCGCGATGGTGTTGCGCCGCGAGCTGCGGCGCAGTTTTTGAAATTGGACATCGGCCTTTTTTCGACTAATTCCTGGACACGCTGCTGCCAAGCCAGACCGCAGGCTAACCAGATGAGCGTGACCCGACGCAGAAAGGCACCACGTGCTGCCGAGCATTCCGCGACCATATGATCGCGCAAGGCGTAGAGGATGCGTTTCGCGTTTCCGCCAAAGCCTAGTGACCGCCCCAAAGGCCGACATGAAACGAAAGAACCTGCTAATCGCTATCGGCTGCGCTATTTTAATGCTGAGCGTTGTGGTTTCCGTGCGTACCGCTAGAAGTGCGCACCAGATACTTGGGCCTGCGCAGGCCAACGGGCTCGAGTTTCTACAGACCGACCTTGTCCACGTGGGTCCCCAGAACCTGCAAGTGTCGCTGCCGCTGTCGGGTAGCTTACGCGCGCTGAACCAGGCGTCGGTCAAGGCTAAGGTATCCGGCGAAGTCAAGGCCGTCCTTGTACGGGAAGGAGCGACGGTGCGCGCCGGGCAGGTGATCGTGCGCATCGATCCGACCGAATACCAAGCTAAAGCGGCCCAGGCCCGTGGGCAGATGCTTGCCATGCAGGGACAATTTCAGAACGCACGTCAGACCTTGGACCGCAACCGTATGCTTGTGGCTAAGGGCTTTATCTCGCAGGCCGCGTTCGACAAGTTCCAGTCCGAGGTGGACGTGGCACGCGCCAACCTCGATGTCGGACAGGGTGGCCTAGCGGTGGCGGAGAAGATGCTGGCCGACACGGTGGTCAAGGCCCCGCTCGATGGCATGGTGGCCGCGCGCGCGGTGCAGCCAGGCGAAAAGGTGTCGCCTGATATGCGCCTGGTTGACGTGGTCGACTTGCGGTTCCTGGAGCTGGAGGCTCCAGTGCCGATGGCCGACGTAGCTAGTGTCAGGGTCGGCCAGATGGCCGAGCTCGACGTGGAAGGCGCCGGGCGCTTTACCGGCAAGCTGGTGCGCATCAGCCCGGCCATCAGCGACGGCACGCGCAGCATCATGGTCTATATCCGCGTCGACAATGCCGAGCAGGTACTGCGCGCGGGCATGTTCGCACGCGGCGCCCTAGTGCTGGGCCAACGCGCCGCCGTAGTGGCCGTGCCGGTCTCGTCGGTGCGCACGGAGGGCGAACGCGCCTTCGTCTATGCCATCGAGCGCGACACGCTGGCGGAGCGCCCGGTGCAGCTTGGCATGCGCGACGAAGCCGGCGGCATGGTGGAAATCGTCTCCGGGCTGAACGCTGGCACCGAGATCGTGCGCAACAACTTCGGCATGCTGCGCAGCGGCAGCCAGGTCCGGCGCGTCAAGGCCTGACGGTGTAGAGGACGCGCGCCATGTGGTTCACCCGCCTGTCGATCCGCAACCCGGTGCTCGCTACCATGATGATGATGGCCTTCATCGTGGTGGGCCTGTTCTCTTACCAGCGGCTGCCGGTCGACCAGTTTCCCGACATCACCTTCCCGGTGGTGGTGATACAGACCGACTACCCGGGCGCCGCGCCGGAGTCGGTCGAGTCCGACGTCACGCGCAAAGTCGAGGAGATCGTCAATACCATTCCTGGCATTGAGGAGTTGTATTCGAACTCCTATCAGGGTATCTCAGTTGTCGTCGTAAGATTCGCCCTCAGCGTCGAAATCGGCCAAGCCGCACAGGACGTGCGCGACAAGATCGCGTCGATCCGCCCGCATTTCCGCGACGAGGTCAAGGAACCGCGCGTGCTGCGCTATGATCCGTCGGATGCGCCAATTTTCTATCTGTCGGTCTCCAACGCGCCTGGCGCCAGCCGCAGCCAGCGCGAATTGACCACCATCGCCGACCAGATCGTGCGCAAGCGGCTGGAGACCGTGCGCGGCGTGGGCGCCATCAACCTCGTCGGTGGTACCAAGCGCGAGGTCGAGATCCGCATCCGGCCGGCGCAGCTCGAGGCGTTGGGCATCGGCGTGGACCAGGTGATGAACGCGATTCACAACGAGAACCAAGAGCTGCCCGCCGGCGAGTTGCGTTCCTCGGCGACCGAAACCGTGGTGCAGATCAAGGGCCGCGTGCCCACGCCGGATGCGTTCCGGCAGATCATCGTGGCGCGCCGCGCCGGCCAGCCGGTGACGCTGGGCGAGATCGCCGACGTGCGCGACGGAGAGCAAGAGCAGGAAAGTCTGGCGCTGCTTGACGGAAAGCGCGCGCTGTTCCTGTCGGTGGTGAAGGCACAAGGCCAGAACACCGTCGACACCGTCGACCGCCTGGTGCGCATGACCGACGAAGTGCGCAAGCTGGTGCCGGCCGGCGTGCAGCTGAACGTGGTCAACGACACCGCGCGCGGCATCCGCAGCAGCGTGAAAGAGGTGGGCTCGACGCTGGTGGAAGGCGCCTTCCTGACCGTAGCGATCGTGTTCCTGTTCCTCGGCTCGTGGCGCAGCACGGTGATTACAGGGCTGACGCTGCCAATCGCGCTGATCGGCACCTTCGGCGTGATGTATTTGTGCGGCTTCACGCTCAATGTGATCACGCTGATGGCGCTGTCGCTGTGCGTGGGCCTGCTGATCGACGATGCCATTGTGGTGCGCGAGAACATCGTGCGCCACAACTTGATGGGCAAGGACCACCGCAGCGCGGCGCTGGACGGCACCAACGAGATCGGGCTGGCGGTGCTGGCCACCACGTTTTCGATCGTCGCGGTGTTCCTGCCGGTGGGCTTCATGGGCGGCATCATCGGGCGCTTCTTCCACCAGTTCGGCATCACGGTGGTGGCGGCGGTGCTGATCTCGATGTTCGTCTCGTTCACGCTGGATCCGATGCTGTCATCGGTCTGGCACGACCCGGACCTGCACGGCACCGGCAACAAGCGCAGCTGGTACGGGCGCACCGTGGGGCGGCTGCTGGACTGGTTCTCGGCAAACATGGACAAGCTTGGCAACGGGTGCGCCAGCATGCTGAGGTGGGCGCTGAAGCACCGCCTGGCCACCGTCATCATCGCCGCGGCGACCTTCTTCGGCAGCTTTGCGTTGGTGCCGCTCATCGGAACGGAATTTGTGCCCAACGCCGATCAAGGTGAAACGACCGTCAAATTCACCACGCCAGTGGGAACGTCAATGGAAGTTACCGAGGCGAAGGTGCGGCAGGTGGAAGCCGCGCTGAAGTCGTTCCCTGAAGTCGCCTACACGTATGCCACCGTCAACTCAGGCAACACCTCGGGCCGCAACAACGCGTTGGTGTCGGTGCGTCTGACCGAACGGCGCGCGCGCGCGTTGTCCACTGCCCAGCTCAACCCGCTGATCCGCCAGCGCCTGGCCGGCATAGCCGGCATTACGCTGACCATGGTAGGGATGCCCGACGGTGCCGCCGGCCAGAAGGCGATTCAGGTATCGATCCAGGGCGATGACCTGGACGAACTGCGCCGGTTGTCACAGGGAGCCAGCAAGCGCATGACCGCGATCCGCGGGTTGACCGACCTCGATTCGAGCATGAAAGACGACCGCCCCACCATCGAGGTGCGCATCCGGCGCGAGCTTGCCTCTGACCTGGGCGTGGGCGTGGCGCAGATCGGCAATGCGTTGCGCCCGCTGCTGGCTGGTGACGCCATCAGTTCCTGGCGCGCGCCCGATGACCAAAACTATGACGTACGCGTGCGCCTGCCGAAGGACGCGCGCACCGGCATGGCGGATCTCAGCGCGCTGATGATCGCCAGCAGCCAGACCAACGCCAACGGCTCGCCAAAAATGGTGCCGCTGCGCCAGATCGCCGAGCTGGTGCCGATCACGAGCGCCAACCAAATCAGCCGGCGCGATCTGAACCGCGAAGTCGAGCTGACCGCCAACGTGGCCGGGCGTTCGGCCGGCGAAGTCGCGCGCGACGTCAAGGCCGCGCTCGACGGCATGAACTGGCCGGCCGGCTACAAGTACCGCTTCGGCGGCTCGACCAAGTCGATGAACGAATCCTTCGGGTCCGCGCTATCTGCGCTGGCGCTGGCAGTGATTTTCATCTACATGATCCTGGCTTCGCAGTTCGCGAGCTTCTTCCATCCGATCGCCATCATGACTTCGCTGCCGCTGACGCTGGCCGGCGTGTTCGCGGCGCTGCTGCTGTTCGGCTCGACCCTGAACATGTTCTCGATCATCGGCTTTATCATGCTAATGGGGCTGGTGACCAAGAACGCGATCCTGCTGGTGGACTTCGCCAACCAGGCGCGCCAAGGGAGCGACGGCCCCGAGCCGCTGTCGCGCGAGGCGGCCCTGGTCGAAGCCGCGCGCGTACGACTGCGCCCGATTCTGATGACGACGCTGGCGATGATCTTCGGCATGGTGCCGCTCGCCTTCAGCCTCGGCGAAGGCGCCGAGCAGCGCGCGCCGATGGGGCAAACGGTGATCGGCGGGATTATCACCTCATCGATACTGACGCTGGTGGTGGTGCCGGTGATTTATACGTATCTTGACGATGTTAGCGTGTGGTGGCGTCAGTTATGGCGAGACAGGACGCCGCCTGCAGCCGACCATCCGGCTGGCGCTGATTCGTTCTCCGCGGAAGGCAGCGCTGAATAAGCGAACGGGCCTGCAAGAAAAATTTGCCCTCAGACAAGGCTGTCCGCCCATGGAAAGCAGCGCAGTTTTCGCACAGGGACACAGTGGATTGACGAGAAACAAAGGGAAATCCGATTGCGAGTCCATATTGGCAGAGGTCATCATCCACGAGAAGCGGACAGCGCAGATGGGTTGCAGGAAAATGAAAAGAATATCATTGCCGTGAAATTAATGTGCACGGGATTTCCAACTGACTTTCTGTAAGGGGAAAACAAGTCGACGGCCTGATATCCGTGGTGCTTCGCGTAGCTTCTCTCACGGGAGCGTTTGGGAGAAGTCGGCATAGTTTGCCGACTGAACCCGAGCGCTGCGGCTTCGCGCGTGCCAGTGAGGCGCTTGTTGCTGCTGGTTCGGGCGCGCTTGCGCGTGACCAGCTTTCTGCCGGTAGCGTTCCAGTCAGTAACCGCCGTAGTTGCCCATCAGTGGTCTCCAATCGTTCGGCAGCCCCCACGCCGCAACTGACCATCCATGACCGCCTAACCTGTCTTGAGCCATACCTTTATACATAAGTCAGCCGAGCCCCTCACGTAGCGCGCGCAGGGTTTCAGCAGCGGAGAGCACGCGATCGAGTCCGCGCCAGATTGTCTTGGCGCCGGGTTCGCCGTCGCCCTTTCGAGCAAGGAAGCCGCCGATTTGCGCAATCAGCCGCACGACCTCGTTCACGGTCGGTGGTGTCGCCGGCAACTTCTTTTTGGCCAGCAGATACGCACCACGAATTTCGTCCGGATCGAAGAACAAGGAGGCGTCCAGCTCGGGGCAGGTCCGGCCTTTGCGCATCAGATAAGTCACGCGCCAGGCAACCACCAGGAACAAGGCCAGGGCGCGCTCAATCCGGTCAACGGCGGCCAATTGCAAGGACTCCACTTCGCAACCGTTCTTGAGCACATGGAAATAGATTTCGATTTCCCAGCGCGCCCGGTACCAATTGATCAGTTCGACAGCTTGTTCTTGCGTCGCGACCACGCGGTTGGTCAGCAAGCGCCACTCAATCGGCTTGACGCCTGCCGGCGCGCCCACTTCACGCGCGATCACGCAGTGAACCTTGATCTTGCCCCGTCTGCCATCCGCGATCTCGACCTCGCGGGCCCACAGTTGCTGGCGCACGGTGCGGCTCTTCTGGCCCTCGCGCGCGCCGCTCACGAAGGTGATCTCACCCAAGGGCTCCGTGCTCGTGGTGCTGGCCCACAACCTGACGCCCTCGCTGTCAGGCAGGCAGCGGTCATGTTTGGCGCGCACCAGCCAGTCCGCCGGCGTGCCCAATTCGTCGGCTCGGCGCATCATCTCCACCATGTCCGCCTCGCGGTCGGCCACGTACACCAGCCGCGTGCCCGGCATGTCGAGCGCCATTTCAGCCACGCGCTCGTACCCTTCAACCCAGCGGGTGCTTTCTTTCTGGCCGGGGCGCACACCGTCGGCACCGCGCTCTTCACGTGCCCACATCCACGCGTCGAGCACGCCCAGCGGTTCCCGTTCAGTCGTCACCGCATAAGTCGGGTGCAGATACAGGCCGCGCCGCGCTTCATAGTTCAATGGTCCCAGTCCGTCGATGTCCTGAGCATTGAAATCCAGTTCGGTTGTGTCCTGAATGCACAGCACGACCGACTGGCTGCGCATGCGTTCCTGCGTGCTCGCCCAATGCGGTTCCAGTATGGCGTCCCAGGCCACATCCGTATTGCGCAAAAAACGGTAGGCCGCGCACGTCTCGCTCCAGCTATCGCACGCCTCTGGGATACTGGCCTTCGGTTTGGCCGCAAGTCGTTCTATCAATTTCTTCGCCCTTCTGTTGAGGCGGGCATCGCCAAGATTCAGCCCCGCAAACTCCTGCTCGATCCACTGCTTTGCTGCCTTTGCCACGCGCGTACCCAAAGCCAGAAAGTAAACGCGATCTCAACAAAGTTTACAAGCGAATCTCGCGAGTCATTGAAGGCATACGCTTCGTTGGGGGCCGCCGTGTGCGCTGAGATGTGTATAACGCTATGGTCTTGAGCCTATCCATTTCTCGCATGCTTACTGTATGACCTTTGGTTTAGGCATGTCTGGCGTCTCCATGCATTCAAGCGGACAGGCTGAATACAATGGTAGCGTCTTTGGTGGGACACTTCTACTTAACCAGAAGCTGACATAATGAAATGGTCAGCCCGATTCCGGATGAATTACCAGGCTGGAGGCGGTTACTTTCCGGAGGAGCCTGCCATGAGCGAAGCCACATTAATCGGCATTGTTCTCGTCAAACATGTCTTTCACTTGCATGCCAAGGATCGCGGGGCAGGAAATCTGGCGCAAGAAGGTAACGCGCAAGCAGTTGTTCTTTCTGATAGGCATTTCCCCGCGCTGCACGCGCGTCATTGGACGCCTGCGCAGACTCCCATTGTCTTGCGCGAGAACTGCAGGCACTCGGACACGACGCGGGCGCCACAGTACGTCAAGCCGTTTGTAAAGGACAACAGGAACGTCGTGGACACTGAGACCAGCTGCGAGGCGGCTATGCGGCCCACCATGCATTCCGTTGCCCCAAAGACAGAAGCCCAGCCGTGCTGCATCACCTCAGGGAAGGCCTGGTGCGAGAACGCATGGCAAGTGTAAATCGTATTCACGGCATTCTGTTCGAGTTTGGCATCAGCCTACGCGTCGGTATGCGTGTCATTGAGCGGCTATCAGCGACATTGGCGGAGCGCATGCTGCCTCCCAGGCTGGCGCAGGTGCTCGAGCGCTTGCACATCCATTTCTAGTACAATGTTCCATTCTGTTTGGAACTTAAGCGGCGGTTGGCACAGAATGACCTTCTGTAGGATGTCGCGAGCGCTCTTGGTCCAGATGAACGGCTTGGGGTTGGTGTTGTGGTGAGCGATGTACTCGTTGATGGCGTCGACCAGTTCCGGCACGCTGGTGAATACGCCGCGGCGAAGTCGCTCGGTTGTGATGTCACGAAAGAACCGCTCGACCATGTTCAGCCATGATGCGGAGGTGGGCGTGAAGTGCATGTTGAATCGCGGATGCTTGGCCAGCCAGTCCTGCACCGCAGGATGCTTGTGGGTGGCGTAGTTGTCTGCGATCAGATGCAGCGTTTTGTCCTTGGGCGTCTCGCGGTCGATCTTGCGCAGGAACTTCAGCCACTCGGTATGGCGGTGGCGCTGCTGGCACTGGGCGATGACCTGGCCATCGAGCACGTTGAGCGCGGCAAACAGCGTGGTCGTGCCGTTGCGCTTGTAGTCGTGCGCATGGTGGCCGCACGCCCCTTCTTCAACGGCAAGCCGGGCTGCGTGCGATCCAGCGCCTGCACCTGGCTCTTCTCATCGCAGCACAGCACCAGCGCGTGCTCGGGTGGCGACATGTAGAGGCCGACGATGTCTTCGAGCTTCTCGACGAACTTCGGATCGCGCGACACCTTGAAGCCGCGCACGATGTGCGGCTTCAACCCGTGGGCGTGCCAATGGCGCATGACGGTGCTGGCGCTCACGCCCAATTCGGCGGCCATCTTGCGCGTGCTCCAGTGCGTGGCCGCAACGGGCTTGGTTTGAGTGGTCAGCTCCACCAGCCGCGCCGTGTCCACCTTCACCGGCGGCGCACCGCGCGGCAAGTCGCGTTCGATACCGGCCAGCCCCGATTGCGCATACCGCTCACGCCAACGCGAGACCTGCACGCGTCCGACTCCCAACTGCTCGGCGATGTCCTTGTTCTGCATTCCGTTGGCGGCCAGCAGCACAATGCGCGCGCGCTGCGCCAGCCTCACGCTCGTGAGCTTCGACCGAACCAGCCTCGTCAAATTGGTTCGCTCCTCGTCGGTCAACATGATCTCGGGGGCAACTCGCACTCACTCTCTCCACGCTGTGTCGCAGTGTGGGCATTGGAGACGCCGAATTCATATAAGTTCCATCAAGAACAGAACACTACACTAGTAGCTTGCCACCGGGTCAACATCATCGACCTAGACTTTGCAAAGATCGGGCTGACCGTAGATACAACTTAGCCGCTACAGGAGCGCATCCTGTTGAATTTGCGTACTGGAGCGACGTATGGTAGACCGGGTCAGCGCTCAGTGCACATTACGCAGTACATCGCAGCTTCTACAGTGCCATTGCACTCGCCACTTGGTTATGATCTGACAGGGAGTTTACGAGGAAAAGCTAACGCAGCAGGCAACACTAGACACCTGTCCGGATAAACTGTTTTACTAAAGGAGTTCGTTTTTTCATGTTGCGAATCGCAAGTATCTCTTTTCGATGCGCTTCAACTGACGGAGGATCTGGCGCAAATTAGCGGGACGGGGGTTTGCCTGCAATTTTGCGGATAGATATGTGCCGCGTGGCCTATCAACGTCAAATCACATACAAAGTTTTGATCCAGATCAATTGAGGGCATAGACCTTTCTGTCTATCTTCTTTCATATCTCCGCAATCCTTTAGACTCGGGTCACCATTTCTTCGTGATGTTGGCAGAATGTCAAATCTTGCGCTTTCGGAAGTTCGTCATGTCAGCACGAAGTTGTTGCATGTCTTTGTTCTCGTTATGGAGTACCGTAATCTGGGTGCGGTCGCTGCATGCACCCAGCGCAGCGTGAACACGGTGTCCTATAGCCTCGCCCGCTTGGGCGAGATCACCGGTGACCCCTTGTTCCTCAAGCGCAACGGCATACTTGTGCCTACGCCGCATGCTGTGCGTCTGGAAAAGACGGCGCGTCAGATCCTGGCGATATGGGGAGATTTGGTTCGACGCCGCGAGGAGGTCGCGAGCAAGCGTTGCGATGGCGGCAGGCGCGTCGCAATCGGCTTTTCCGCATCGATTGGCGATCCCCTCATCACTGAAATCTTGTTCGCGTTGTGCGAGGAGTTTCCGCAAGACAGCTTTGTCACGCGGCCGGTGATTGCCGACGCAGCGCTTGCCGGCTTTCTCCAAGACGGAGAACTAGGAGCTCGTCGGAGTTGAGGTGAAGCGCGATTCAAAACATCAGGTTCATGACTGGGTTCGCGGCCGGATTGCGGGCTCATCTCAGTCGTCAAAACGCGATGAAGGTATTTGAAAGTGGATGAGGAAGGCAATCGGGCGATTAGGCGGCACAAAGAGCCCGCTGATCGGCCCTACACACCCCGTAATACGTTCATCCGCTTGATGTTCCACGCGAGCGCGACCAGCGACCATTCCGCCGCGACGTTGGACAGCCCGCGCAGCGAGAACTGCCGGAATCCCATCACATGCTTGATGATGCCGAACACCGGTTCGACGGTGCTCTTGCGGAGCCCGTACAGTGCTCGCCCCGCCTTCGTCTTATGTCGGTGTGTCATCCTGACGACCGGATCGGTGCTCTCGGGCGGCGCCGGATCGTCGGCAAAGCGTTCCATCAGCGGCAGATGATGGGCGTCGCGCTGGATCGCGATCAGAGGGGTGATGTCCGCTGCCTCGCAGGTGACGACGTTGGCCGCACTGAAGTAGCCCGCATCCGCCAGCAACACCTCAGGCTGGCCCAATGGCTCGGGCAGCGCCCCCAGCACGTTGATCATCGGTGCGACCTGGCGCTTGTCGTTGCTTTGCTGGGTCACTGTCGTGCCCACGATCAACATCGTCTCGACATTCACCGCCGCCTGCGCGTTGTAGCCTTGCTCGAAGCCGCCGCTGGACACCGGCATGATGCGCGACTCTTCGTCCGTCAGGTTGATCTGGTCGCGTTCCTTGGCACCGCCTTGCGGCGGCTTCGGGTCCTTGCCCCGCGGCTTCTTGCCGTCTTTGCGCTGCGCCTCGCGACGCGCCACCTTGGCTTCATACTCCTGCTGCTCTTGCTCGAACCGTTCCTGCGCCCGCGCCTCGATCTTCGCCTTCGCTTCGGCCAACGCCTTCAGTCGCGCTTCGCGCCGTGCGATCTCCGCCGGTACATCCATCCCATCTGGCAGACTCTCTCGATCGGCGTTCTCGGCCATCGCTATCAACCGCTGCACTTCTTCATGCAACTGCGCTTCGATCCGGCCGATGTGCCCGTGCGACAGCGCGCGGTGCTTGCTCGCATTCGCCTTCACCTTGGTGCCATCCAGCGCAATCCGGCCCAGCTTGACCAGCTTCATCTCCTTCGCGATCAGCAGCACCTGCACGAACAGCTTCTCTAACTGGCTCGCAAACCGCTTGCGAAAGGTGGCCAGCGTGTCATGGTCCGGATGCGTGTTCGCCGCAACGTAGCGGAACGCCACCGAGTCATAGGTCGCTCTCTCAATCTTGCGGCTCGAAGACACTCCGGTCGCATACCCGTACACCAGCAAGCCCAGTAGCACCTCAGGGTGATGCGCCGCCATGCCGCGACCCGCGTACGCCCCGCTCAGCTCCGACAGGTCCATCTGCTCGATGACTTCCACCACGAACCGCGCCAGATGACCTTCGGGCAACCAGTCCTCCACTGACGGCGGCAACAGATAGTCGGTCTGACGATCAACGGGCACGAAGCGACTCACCTATGGACTCTCTCAGAAACTTGTTAATTTATTAACGCCCAACCCGTCCCGCCGGACGACCGGGGATCCCGAAAATCCGACAGTCTCCTAGACTGCGCCTTCGTCGTCGACAGCGGGCACAATCCCGAGCGTGTGCGCCAGCACAACATCGTTGCAACGCAGCGCCGGCTTGTCAGCGCCGCGCGCAGAGACAGCCAGGATAAGAGCGAGAATGCTTGGATCCTACTGCAAGAAGACAGCGAGGCCGGTAGCCCGTTGCGTGCCTTCCTGAGCCAGCAGGCCGGAACACCTGGCCACCGTGAGACGGTGGTGCCATCCTGGCATACGCAGATCACGCTACTGCATTCTGCGGGCGGCATCTGCTCGCTGCTAGATTATAACGTTCCTCTGGTGACACGTGAGCGAAAAACGCGGCTGCTGGCATCCCCTGGTAGTTTCCCCAAATGGGCTGCGCTGAATTTCTGGGGTCCGGAGCGCAGCTGCGATCAAGGCGTGGTGCGCGACGTCATGGAAGTTGGCAGTGCAGTGCTGCGCGATCCACTTAAGGCCATCGGTAGACGCAACAACAGGGCTCCCCAGCACTCGCCTAGTAGGGGTTCCAAGCGGGAACCGCCGAAAATTCCGCCATTCCGCATTGTGGAATTTTGGTGATATGGTGCTTGGCGTGACGACGACCCTTCAAAAGGCTGCCGCATCTACCTGACGCGCAGTGGCACGACGCTGGAACCCCGGGAAATTCTGCTACTCCAGTTCCAGGCTCGCGATGAGTGTGTCCAGGTCGATCATTTTGCCGTTACTTTGGAAAGTGTAGTGCCCGTTGAGCAGGATGTGCCGCCAGGCCGCTGGGGATATCTGCTTGATGAGCGCCAGTGCCGTGGTGTTGCCGGTTACCTCATACTTCGTCAGCAGCTTCGACAGGATGGCCGAGTTGTAGTAGATGACCGCGTTGGCGATCAGCCGCGCGCACTGATTGGTGATCTCGATTTCGACGTCGGTGGGGCCGATCAATTCCTTCTTGCCGCCGACCTGGGCAATGGTCGAGCGTAGCTGGTGGTAGGACTCGATGCGGTTCTGCGAGCGATGCACGTTGCGTTCCAGTTGCGGATCACGCAGGTAGCGCAGCGTGTAGATGCTGCGGATGAGCTTGTCGAACTCGAAGATCGCACGCCGCGTCGGGTTCGTCGTGGTATAGGTGCACAGCTTGCGGATCAGCGTGCCCTGCGACATCTCCTTCAGCCCGAGCGTGGCCACTATCTGGTCGATGTTCGGCTTCTCGCTGGTGATGAGATCGCAGTCGATTTTCCCAACCGGACGAATCAGGAAATTCTCGTACTGAACCGGATCGTCGGCGCAGTACAGTTCCTTCAGCTGCGCATTGAGGTCGGTGAAGCGCGGCTCGAAGTGCAGGCCGAACCAGTACAGAATGGCGAAGTTGGCTTTGTTGACGCTGTGCATGTCGCCTGTGATCGCGGTCGGCACGATGTTTGACGTGTTGCGATACCAAATGTCGAATACGTGATGGGCTTCGTAGTCGTGTGCGCCGATGAGGTAGCCGTTGAGCGGGATGTGGTTGCACAGTAGCGTGTAGGCGACCACGCCTTTGCCGCGAGCGAAGTACTTGCGCGAATAGCGTGCTTTTACCGTCGGTCGCTCGACGCCGAATTTTTGGCCGTCGACAGCACCATACAGCGTGTCGAGGTCGAACGAGTAGTACGGGAAGATCGGCAGCGTTGCGATGGCGTTGCTGATGCGGTCGTTGGCCGACAGCAGCGTCGCCTGGCGCAGGTACTGCTGGTAGGTGCTTTCCAGCACGTGATACGGAATGTCACTGGTGCGAGCCATGACATGGTTGCCGTGGTTCATCGCCTGGGCGATGATGACCGCCATCAGGCTGTCAGCGTCGGCCACCTTCTTGGCGTAGCGCGGCTGCATGGGCGTCAGCGCTGACAGGAATTGGCACTGGCCGTTGACGAAGCGGAACACATCAGCCACGTCGCAGAACGGCAGTTGCTCGTAGAATGTCTTCTCGCGTGCCTTCAGGTTCTCGCCCTTGGGCTTGCGCCAGGTGAGCTTCTTCGTGTCCTTGTTGTATTCCAGATGCGTCAGCTTGCCCTGTTTCAGTTCGTTGTTGAATGCCAGCCACTGCGCGCGCAGTTCGACCCTCAGTGCATCGAGCTGGGCATCTATCGATTGCCGCAGGAAAGGGATGTCCATTTGCGCGAGCGCATCAGCCTTTTCCTCCCTCGAAACCAGTTCGTCGGAGAAATGACGGTGTTTCAGGCTGTCGTCGAGGTAGAGTTCACCCGCTTGGAAGCGCTTTCTGACCTGGCGGTACAGCCAGAACTCGTAGCGATCGGCGTGCAGGCCCGTCGGCTTCCCGTTGGCGTCGAAGGTCAGCAGGTACGGTCGCAGGCGTTTCGGCAGCGTGGCCGCTGGACATTCGTCGAGCGGTCGTTGCGACAGCCTCTGTTGCTTGGCGAACGCGCTCCTGGCCCAGGACAATGCAGCGAGCCACGGGCTTTCCGGATTAGTGCCGGCGAAGTCGAGCGCGACATACAGCGGCCGGAGATGACGGCGGATACGCCCGGCCAGACCGTCCACTGCCTGCCAGTGTAAAGCCAGCTTACCCACTGGCTTTTCGCTCATACGCTGTGCTGTGGTTTGCAGCCTGTCACGGGGCATGATCTTGTAGGCGCGCTGGCGCACCTCGCCGAATGGCGTGGGATCAGGTACGCTGTCGTCGGTGTAAAGCGACAGAAGACGGCCGACCTGTGGCGTGTTTTGCTGACGGCGCACCTGCTCGGCGACAAAGGACTGTTTGGCAATAGCGCTGCATTCGTCCTCCAACTTCTTCATGTGATAGGCCATCGCATCAACCAGGTTGTCGGAGAGTTGCCGGTAGCGCACCCAGGCATAGCACAGCAGGTAGAGATGGGCCTGATCGGCCTTCAGGTTGCGAAGGTCGTGGACAGTGTAGAAGTTCGCCAGGTTCGCGTAGTGCAGCAGGTTCTGCTGCGAGATATTCAACCTGGGCAGCAGTGCCTTGGCGATTGCGTGCAACGGCTCCAGCTTCGCGCGCTTCTCCCGTTCGCGGATCATTTGCCGCCAACCGAAATCTTTCGCGTCCTGCTTGAGCGCTGCGAGTTGGGACAGGGTATCCTCACGCACCAGAAGCTCGCCCAGGGCAGCCTTGGCGGATTCATCTAGCACTTGCGCCAACAATTCGCTCAGCCGCTGGCGTTCGGCGGACAGGGCTTCGCTGACAATCTCTTGCAGGGTGGTGTAGCCAGGCCGGATGATCCTGTGCTCGTTGAGCCAGACGATCAACTCGGTGGCGACGAACCCCGGCGTTACGTCGCGTAGCACGGTCTGTGCGGCCTGCTGCGCGAGTTTCGGCAGGAAGTCAGCCGTCCACAACCGGTAGCCGCATAGTTTGGCGATCTGCTCGCGCTGGGTGTAGTGTTCGTGCTTGGTAATTTTCGTCGGTTCGAACGACTCGCCGTGGAAATAACGGCTCAGCACGAAAGCGTAATCGTCGTCGACTTCATCCCAGTCGAAACGGAAGAAGGCGTGCTTGGCCTTGAAGTAGCCGATCTGCAAGATGCAATAGACCTGGGCATGAAGACCCGGCCGGCTGTTGGCAAGCGCCAGCTCGGCTTCCGTCAAAGCAAGGTATTCCAGCTTCTGTGCATCATCGAACTCCGGCAGGCCGTACAAGGCTTCCTGTTCTGCGCCGGAAAAGACCGTCAGCCGCTCACTCTTGTTGAAAGTCATCGAACACGGTATTTGGAAAATCCGCGATTCTACAGAAATAAGCGTTATCTGGGGTATCCATTTAACCGGAGCTATTCCATACTTCGAGCATGGAGCTTCCAACCGCAGACATTGACTACCCTCGTTCCTTCGGTGAATTCCAGACATGGTTTCAGTCCGATGCTGACTGCCTGGATTACCTGGAATGGCTGCGCTGGCCGACCGGATTCGTCTGTCCGGCTTGCGGCCAAGCTGGCGGATGGCGACTCGGAGACGGGCGATACATGTGCACGCACTGTGACAACAGGACATCCGTGACAGCGGGGACCATCTTCGATCGAACCCGTACGCCACTCACAGTTTGGTTCGCTGCTTGCTGGAACTTCGCCAGCGGCAAGGACGGAATCTCGGCCCTGAGTCTGAAGCGCTCTTTGCAGATCGGTTCCTATCAGACAGCCTGGGCTATGCTGCATCGGCTGCGATCAGCGTTGGTACGTCCCGATCGGGAACGCCTGCGCGGAAGGGTAGAGGTAGATGAAACTTACATCGGTGGCATTGAGCCGGGGTTGGTCGGAGGACGCGCTCAAGGTAAGAAGGTGCTGACCTGTATTGCGGTCGAACTCTTGCAGCCCAGCGGATTCGGGCGCTGCCGTATGGCACCCATTGCAGACGCCTCGTCGGATTCACTGCAGGCATTCGTGTTAGCCAACGTGGAACCCGGGGCAACAGTGGTCACCGATGGTTGGCCGCCCTACCGGGGGTTGGAGCAGAAGGGCTACATCCATGAGCGTCGCAGCCAGCGCGCGAGGGGAAGACCCGGGCGCGCTCTTGCCGGGCGTACATCGAATTGCGTCCCTGGCAAAGCGCTGGCTGCTCGGGACCCACCAAGGAGCGGTGGACGCTGCGCACTTGCCCAGCTATCTCAACGAATTCGTGTTCCGCTTCAACCGCCGACGTTCGCGCAGCCGCGGGCTGTTGTTTTACCGGATCTTGGAACTGGCTGTTGCTCATGACCCCGTGCGCTACCAAGACCTGACGCGCAAAAAGAGTCCTAAGGCCGTGCGTCCGACGCCACCCAAGAAGCGTGGACATCCTCCCAGTCTCGATCGCCCCCGGCAGAACCGGCCATGGAGGCGTGTGGACTCCGGTTAAATGGATACCCCAAAGCGTTATTATCGCGTGATGCGTCTTATAAGAAAAAACCTATTCATATGAAAACGGGCCAGACCCCGGCTTCTGCGTCCACCACACCAGCCGGCTTCCCCGATGCCGATTCGCTGGCGGCATTGCGCGGCTGGTACGCGGGGCTCAGTTCTCGCGCGGCCGTTGAGCACTATCTGGCGGCTCGCAAGGCTGCCGGACAATCGGCGCGCGGTATGCTCGGGAACATCCGTCGAGATCTCATGCTGTTTGCCGACAGCCGCCACAGGCCGGATTTCGCCGCGGTGTTCCAGCACACCCCAGAGGAGAGGCGTGCACGCGCCAGCGCCGTCGAGCGGGCAATCAAGCTATTGCCCACGCTACCGGTGCCGCAACCCCAGATCAGCGACGCCATCGATGCATGGCTCGCGCCGCGGACCGTCAGGGCGCTGCAGGCCCATGGCATTCGTACGCTGTCAGACCTGACGGTACGCATCCCCCGCCGGCGAGGCTGGTGGAAAGCCATCGAGGGACTTGGCATGGCAGGGGCCCGCCAGGTGGAAGCCTTCTTTGCCGCCCATCCGCAGCTCACCGAGCGTGCCCGCGCCCTGATCATCGTCGCCCAGCCAAGCGGCATCGTGCCATGGGAACAATTGCATCTGCCGGGCGAGGTCGACGGCTCGCGGGGCAGTTTCCGGGCCCCGCGCAACGCCTGCACGCTGAATGCGACCAACGACTACGAGGCCGTGCAGGCCTGGCTGGCACTGCACGAGACGGTCGCCACGCAGCGCGCCTATCGCAAGGAAGCCGAGCGGCTGATCCTGTGGGCCATCGTCGAGCGCGGGCGTGCGCTGTCATCCCTGACAACGGACGACGCGATCGCGTACCGGGCTTTCGTCAGGCGCCCGACCCCGCGTGAGCGTTGGGTGGGGCCGCCACGGCCGCGCGACTCGGTGGAGTGGCGACCGTTCTCTGGTGGCCTGTCGGCACGCTCGGCAGCGTATGCGCTGACGGTGCTCTCAGCGCTGTTCCGGTGGCTCATCGAGCAGCGCTATCTGTTGGCCAACCCCTTCGCCGGCGTCAAGGTACGCGGCCACGCCTCGCGGCCCGCGCTGGATACGGCTCGGGGCTTTACCGAAGGCGAATGGCTGCTGCTGCGAGCCATTGCGGACGGCCTGGAGTGGTCCTATGGCTGGTCTGAGCCGGCGGCGCAGCGCCTGCGCTTCATGCTCGACTTCGGCTATGCTACGGGCCTGCGCGCAAGCGAACTGGTCAGCGCCGTCCTAGGTAACGTCCGCCTCGACGAGCACGGTGACCACTGGCTGCATTTGGTTGGCAAAGGTGGCAAGCCTGGTAAGGTGGCCTTGCCGCCGCTCGCGCATACGGCTCTAGGAGCTCGTCGGAGTTGAGGTGAAGCGCGATTCAAAACATCAGGTTCATGACTGGGTTCGCGGCCGGATTGCGGGCTCATCTCAGTCGTCAAAACGCGATGAAGGTATTTGAAAGTGGATGAGGAAGGCAATCGGGCGATTAGGCGGCACAAAGAGCCCGCTGATCGGCCCTACACACCCCGTAATACGTTCATCCGCTTGATGTTCCACGCGAGCGCGACCAGCGACCATTCCGCCGCGACGTTGGACAGCCCGCGCAGCGAGAACTGCCGGAATCCCATCACATGCTTGATGATGCCGAACACCGGTTCGACGGTGCTCTTGCGGAGCCCGTACAGTGCTCGCCCCGCCTTCGTCTTATGTCGGTGTGTCATCCTGACGACCGGATCGGTGCTCTCGGGCGGCGCCGGATCGTCGGCAAAGCGTTCCATCAGCGGCAGATGATGGGCGTCGCGCTGGATCGCGATCAGAGGGGTGATGTCCGCTGCCTCGCAGGTGACGACGTTGGCCGCACTGAAGTAGCCCGCATCCGCCAGCAACACCTCAGGCTGGCCCAATGGCTCGGGCAGCGCCCCCAGCACGTTGATCATCGGTGCGACCTGGCGCTTGTCGTTGCTTTGCTGGGTCACTGTCGTGCCCACGATCAACATCGTCTCGACATTCACCGCCGCCTGCGCGTTGTAGCCTTGCTCGAAGCCGCCGCTGGACACCGGCATGATGCGCGACTCTTCGTCCGTCAGGTTGATCTGGTCGCGTTCCTTGGCACCGCCTTGCGGCGGCTTCGGGTCCTTGCCCCGCGGCTTCTTGCCGTCTTTGCGCTGCGCCTCGCGACGCGCCACCTTGGCTTCATACTCCTGCTGCTCTTGCTCGAACCGTTCCTGCGCCCGCGCCTCGATCTTCGCCTTCGCTTCGGCCAACGCCTTCAGTCGCGCTTCGCGCCGTGCGATCTCCGCCGGTACATCCATCCCATCTGGCAGACTCTCTCGATCGGCGTTCTCGGCCATCGCTATCAACCGCTGCACTTCTTCATGCAACTGCGCTTCGATCCGGCCGATGTGCCCGTGCGACAGCGCGCGGTGCTTGCTCGCATTCGCCTTCACCTTGGTGCCATCCAGCGCAATCCGGCCCAGCTTGACCAGCTTCATCTCCTTCGCGATCAGCAGCACCTGCACGAACAGCTTCTCTAACTGGCTCGCAAACCGCTTGCGAAAGGTGGCCAGCGTGTCATGGTCCGGATGCGTGTTCGCCGCAACGTAGCGGAACGCCACCGAGTCATAGGTCGCTCTCTCAATCTTGCGGCTCGAAGACACTCCGGTCGCATACCCGTACACCAGCAAGCCCAGTAGCACCTCAGGGTGATGCGCCGCCATGCCGCGACCCGCGTACGCCCCGCTCAGCTCCGACAGGTCCATCTGCTCGATGACTTCCACCACGAACCGCGCCAGATGACCTTCGGGCAACCAGTCCTCCACTGACGGCGGCAACAGATAGTCGGTCTGACGATCAACGGGCACGAAGCGACTCACCTATGGACTCTCTCAGAAACTTGTTAATTTATTAACGCCCAACCCGTCCCGCCGGACGACCGGGGATCCCGAAAATCCGACAGTCTCCTAGACCATTACTTGGCACAGCGGCAACTGCCAGTCAGCCGGGAGCGGTGGAATCCGAAGACGCCCCTGGTGGGCAGTCTGGGGGAAGACGGCAATGCCGGTATCACTGGCCCTCATCTTTGGCGCGTGTTGCGAAGATTCTTTGCGCAGGCCGCGGACGCCATTGAGGCCGATCACCCGGTCGCCGCCGAAAAGCTGCGCCGTGCCACGCCCCATTGGATGCGGCACAGTCATGCCAGCCATGCGTTGGCCCGGGGGCCCAGCTCACCGCAGTGCGCGACAACCTGCGCCATGCGTCGATCGCCACGACATCGATGTATTTGCATGGCGATGAGCTTGAACGGGCGAGGCAGATGCGACAGGCCTTCGCGGCCCGAAAATGAGGACGTCTGGTGAAAGTCCGCCGGCTTAACGAACGTAAAATCCTAGAATCCGTTTCTTGAGGGCACCCCGATCACCGCGGCAGTTCGCACAGTACACCTCGGCAGCTTGGCTGATGGGGGATTTTGCACTCGCACTTGGTGGCACTCCCTGCGACTAGCATGCCTACGACCGATCCTGATCATCTTGCGCCCCACATTACGCCAGCGGGCCATCTTCTGGCGGTACCGCAAACCGACGCGCCCCCTCTGCCGAAGGATCTCGCGTTCGGCGGTGCCTTCCAGGCCGGCGCGGGACATGGGCTGCTCTATCTCGGCAGCACGGCAATCGGACGGCCATTGCCAAGCGCGTGGGCATGGTGGCGCGACTTTGCCGTACGTTATGTCACCGCGGTGTGTACGACGGCCGAAGACGAAGACATTGCAGTCGCCGAGCCAAACGCCCCGGACCTTGAAGGGCTGATCGGCGATGCACCACCCATGACGGGCATCGAATATCTCACGCCGTCCGTCCTTGCAACGTTGTGGGGCGAAATCGACCTCGCCCTGCGGCAGGAGCTGGCCAGCGCAGGGGGCTCGCTGCAGGCCTTTCTCAAGTCACGGCATCCTACCTGGAATCTGGTGGGCCGCGTGCATTTCAATCTTGCCGAGAACCGGAAAGACCCCGACGCCCCCTTTGCCTTTCTGGCGACCTATACGGCGCGCATCTCCGCGCACGGCAAGACTCAGCATCAGCCCCTGTCGCGCTCGCTCGAGGAATTCTCTGGAGCGCGCAACAAGACGCAGCTCCTATCCTTGCTGGTCCCCGTTCAGCGTGCGGCCGAGTGCTGCGACTGGGTGCGGGCCATGCTCGATTCGCGCGAGATTTATCATCCGTTGCGCTGGACGCCGGCCGATGCTTATCGCCTGCTAAACGATTTGCCCGCGCTCGAAGCTGCCGGCATCATCGTTCGACTGCCCGGTACGTGGGTGACCGGCCGCCCCGCACGCCCCACCGTGACGGCCAGTGTGGGCACCCAACCGCCATCTCTGGTCGGCAAGGATGCCTTGCTCGATTTCAACATGGCGGTCTCGCTGGAGGGCGAACCGTTAAGTCCTGCCGAAGTCCGGAATCTGCTCAAGGGCGCCGACGGCCTGCAGTGGATCCGCGGCCGCTGGATTGAGGTCGATACCAAAAGGCTCGGCCGCCTCCTGCAACGCTTTGAGGATCTTGAGAAAGCCGCGCAATCGGGGCTGCCACTCAACGACGCGCTACGCCTGCTGGCAGGCGTGTCGGGCGATGATGCGCAAGCGTCCGAAACACGCGACTGGACGCAGGTCGTGGCCGGTCCCTGGCTGGCCGAGACCCTTCAGAACTTGCGCGAACCGCAAGGGTTGGCGCGCGTCGACCCAGGCAGCGATTTGAGGGCGCAGTTGCGGCCTTATCAGCAAGCGGGCGTGCAGTGGCTCTACCTGCTCAGCCGACTCGAATTGGGTGCATGTTTGGCCGACGACATGGGGCTTGGAAAGACGATCCAGATCCTCGCCCTGCTTTTGATCCTGAAGCGCGAACAGGCAGAGCCACGCCCCAGCCTCCTGGTCGCGCCAGCTTCCCTTTTGGCCAACTGGGTCGCGGAAGCCGAGCGCTTTGCGCCAGGTCTGCGCGTCCTGGTCGCGCACCCCTCCGTTACGCCGTCCGAGACACTGCGCGGACTCGATGACGTGCAGCTCGCCCGGACCGATCTCGTGATCACCAGTTTCGGCGCGCTGCTGCGCCAACCTGGGCTGCAGACGATACGCTGGCGCCTCGCGATTGTCGACGAAGCGCAGGCGATCAAGAACCCAGGGGCCAAGCAGACCCAGCAGGTCAAACAGCTTCAGGCACAGGCGCGCATCGCCCTGACGGGCACCCCGGTGGAAAACCGCCTGTCGGACCTGTGGTCCATCCTTGATTTCACGCATCCGGGCTTGCTGGGCTCGGCGAAGGAATTTGCCGAATTCAGCAAGCGTCTGGCGAAAGCCGAGCACTTCGGCCCGCTTCGCTCGCTCGTGCGGCCGTACATTCTGCGCCGCCTGAAGACGGACAAGCACGTCATCGCCGATCTACCGGAAAAGACCGAACTCAAAGCCTGGTGCCACCTGAGCCCGGTGCAGGCCGCGCTGTACGAGCGGGCGGTCCAGGACCTGGCCGCCGCGCTGGACGGTGCGCAAGGCATCGAACGCAAAGGTCTTGTATTGAGCTACTTGATGCGTTTCAAGCAAATATGCAACCATCCGTCCCAGTGGCTTGGCGACGCGGCATGGAAACCCGAGGCCAGCGGCAAGTTCGCCCGCCTGCGGGAACTGGTCGACGTGATTGCCGCAAAACAGGAAAAAGTGTTGGTCTTTACGCAGTTTCGCGAAACCACCGAGCCCCTGGCTGCGTTTCTGGGATCGCTGTTTGGTCGGGAGGGCTTGATTCTGCATGGCGGCACCCCAGTCGGGAAGCGGCGCGAGCTGGTGAGACAATTTCAGGAAGACGAGCTGACCCCCTTCTTTGTGCTCTCGCTCAAGGCGGGCGGGGCGGGATTAAACCTCACGGCCGCCTCCCACGTGATTCATTTCGATCGCTGGTGGAATCCGGCCGTGGAGAATCAGGCGACGGACCGGGCCTTTCGTATCGGCCAGCGCAAAAACGTGCTGGTGCACAAGTTTGTTTGTCGGGGTACGGTCGAGGACCGCATTGACCAGTTGATCGAAGCGAAGCAGCAGTTGGTCAAGGATGTGCTGGAAGGGGGCGCGGAATTGCTGCTCACCGAGATGAGCGATCGCGAATTGCTCGATCTCGTGAAGCTTGACATTCATGCCGCACAGGAAAACTGAGGAGCGCGAGGGCAGAGATGGGGTACGGTTACGAAGGATGGAAGCCATACGTGTCGGTCGCGGAGCGCCGCAGGAAGGCCGAACAACTGGTTGCCAAGGCGATCAAGGCCGGCAAGACGCTGTCGCCCATAATCCCGTATCGTGGGGCCATCGCGAAGACGTTCTGGGGCAAGGCGTGGTGCGATAACCTGGAACGCTACAGCGACTACGACAACCGCTTGCCGCGCGGGCGCACCTACGTGCGTAATGGTTCCGTGATCGATCTGCAAATGACGGCGGGCAAAATACACGCGCAGGTCATGGGGTCAAGCCTCTACACGATCAAGATCGACGTCGCGACCTGTCCCGCTCCGCAGTGGCGTGCCCTGAGCGCCGACTGCGCGTCATCGATCGACTCCATGGTCGAGTTGTTGCAAGGCAGACTGTCGAGCGCCGTGATGGAGCGGATCTGCAAGCCGGGCACTGGACTTTTTCCGTCGCCGAAGGATATCCAGTTCGGTTGCAACTGCCTGGACTGGGCATCGATGTGCAAGCATGTCGCTGCCGTGCTGTATGGTGTCGGTGCCCGGCTCGACCAGCAGCCCGAATTGCTCTTCACGCTTCGGGGTGTGGATCCTGCCGATCTCATCAACAACACAGGCGCCAAGTTGTCCGGTGCGGCAAGCGCGCCAGCATCGGGCAAGGTCCTCGACCACGCGCTCCTGGGCGACGTATTCGGTATCGATATCGACACCGAGCCGCTCGCCGCGCCGACTGCCGCCCCCAAACGGGCGGGCAAACAATCAGCCCCCGAACGCGCCAAGTTCCCACGTCATCAACTGCATCGAAAGCGGGTTCGCGCGTGAAATCGACCTTGAAAGGCAAAGCTGCGGCACCCAAAGTGGTGACAAAGTCCGCCGTTGCCCCAGCGCCCACCGGGAAAACACGCGCAGACACTTCGAAAGCTACCCGTTCAACCCCTCAAAAATCGCCCGCACGTTCGCGTGCGACACCGCCATCTCCGCGAAAATCCAAGACGCCCAAATGACTAGCACTCCCCGCCGCACACCGAGAACGCCGGCATTTGCGGATCAATGGTGCGCCGAGAACGGACTCGAGATTCTTGAGGGTCCCGAACATGAATGAGAGAGCGCCCCGACTATCGCCCGAAGAGGGCATGTTCAGGCTAGCAGGTACCGACGCCTCCTGGATCTGTGTGCATACTTGTCCGACACCGCGATGTCCGTGTCGGACCGCGCTGGTGCTGGCGACGCACAAGGGGCGGGAGACACTCGAAGCACGCGGTGCGCCCGTCTGGCAGGCGTGGATGTCAGGCGGACGCTATCGCGAAGCGGCCCACGAGGTCGCCGATAAGTGTGCCGACATCATCGTTTTTGGTCTGGATATCGACACCGCGCAAGAACAGCAGTCGGACCGCGACGACCCACTGGATCTGGCGCAGTACCCCGAGGTCGCCGCTCTCATGACGCATATTGACGGCAAACTGCTGGATGCGATCGGACGTCTATGGTATCGCGGCAAGGGCCTCTCTGCCCCGGTCGAGACGGTGCTCATGTCCCCGCCAAAAATTCGCGGCTGGCAGCGTGGGGAGCAACTGGCCTGGGATGAGGTGTACACGTGCGTCAGACAGGACCTGTACGCGTTTGACGCTCACGTCTACGAGGCGTTGGACTTCTATTGCCCGATTCCCAGTTGCGACTGCGCTGAGGTAAATCTTCACTTTGAACCGGTGCATCCCGACGGAGCGCGCTCACCCGGGCATGTCAATGTTCATCTGGCCGGCCGCATCCGGCTCGAGCCTGAAACGCATGGCGATCTCACACGCCTCGAACAGCTGTGGGCTGCATTCTGTCAGCGACATCCACGATACCTTGAGCGTCTCTCGCATCGCGACACGCTTATCAAGGCAACGGGCGAGCGCCTCGTAGGACCTGCGACGGCCGAGCCCAAGGTAGGCAGAAACGATCCGTGTCCTTGTGGATCGCGCAAAAAATATAAGAAGTGCTGCGGCGCGTAACCAACGGAAAGCAGTGCGTCGCAGCTGCGGGGGCAGTTGCAGCTTATCGAGTGAGAGTCGACAGGCGCCGGCCGACCAGCATGACCGCCTCATGCGGACGCGGGCCTGCGTGAGGCGGACTAAATTTCATAATGTGGAATGACGGAATTTTCGGCGGTTCCGGCTTGGAACCCCAACGAGGGGGCATCCTCTCGACAGGCTGCCGCGCGCTTTCTTGCAGATCGTCTCGAGCCCGGCCAGTCTGCCCGTGGCCTCATCGGGCAGATCCGGCGGCAACTCGCCCAGTACGCCCGCCAACGCCAGCGGCCCGATCTGGCGACGCTGTTCGAATGCCCGACTGCTCAACGTCAGCACCATGCCAAGGCCGCGACGCAGGCGGTCGAGCAACTGCGCACACTGCCCCGTCCCACGCCGCAGATCAGCGACGAGCTCACTCGCTGGCTGCCGGCACGCGCGGTCGATGCCTTGCACGCTGCAGGGATCCATACCCTAGCCGATCTTACTGTGCGGATACCGCGCCGGCGGCAGTGGTGGGCCGCGATCCCGGGGCTCGGCCCAGCCAGTGCCCGGCGCATCGAGGCTTTCTTCGCCGCGCACCCGGCACTCACGGAACGGGCCCGCGCGCTGGTCGTTGCCGGGCAGCGGTCGGATGTCGCCCCGTGGGAGATCCTGCGCGTGCCGCAGGACGTTGATGGTTCCGCCGGGGCGTACCGCGCGCCCGCTTCCAGTTGCATCCTGGGCGCGGACAATGACTACGATGCCATCCAGGCCTGGCTCGCCCTGCACGAAACCCCGGCTACCCTACGCGCCTACCGCAAGGAGGCGGAACGGCTGATCCTGTGGGCCATTGTCGCGCGAGGCAAGGCACTGTCCTCGCTGACCACCAAGGATGCGACGGACTACCGCGCCTTCCTGCGCAAGCCGTCGCCGCGTGAGCGCTGGGTCGGGCCGCCGCGGCCGCGCACGGCGCCGGACTGGCGGCCGTTTGCGGGTAATCTGTCGGCCCGTTCGGTGGCGCAGGCGCTCGCCGTGCTCAGCGCCATGTTCCGCTGGCTCGTCGAGCAGCGCTATGTCATGGCCAATCCCTTTGCCGGCATCAAAGTGCGAGGCAGCCAGCACGCAAAGGCGGTGGCCACGACCCACGCCTTCACCGAAGGGGAATGGCTGCTGGTGCGGGCCATCGCGAACGGGCTCGAATGGTCGTACGGATGGGAAGCACCGGCGGCGCAACGGTTGCGCTTCCTGCTGGACTTCGGCTATGCCACAGGACTGCGGATCAGCGAACTGACCCAGGCGATGTTGCGCAATGTCGAGGTGGATGCCGCCGGCGATCACTGGCTGCATGTCGTTGGCAAGGGCGGCAAGCCAGCCAAGGTTACCCTGACGCCGCTGGCGCGCGTCGCGCTCGATCGCTATCTGCAGGAGCGCGGCTTACCGATCAGCCGCGCCCGCTGGGAGCCGTCCACGCCACTGGTCGGTAGCGTGGACGGAAGCGAGACCGGCATCACGGCGCTACGGCTTTGGGAGGTCATGCGCCGATTTTTCCGGTTGGCCGCAGACAGCTTGGCCAGCGACCACCCACCGCTGACCGAGAAGCTCCGCCGTGCCACGCCGCATTGGATGCGGCATACCCATGCAACGCACGCGCTGGCCAAGGGCGTCGAGCTGAGCGCCGTGCGCGATAACTTGCGCCATGCGTCGATTTCGACCACGTCGATCTATCTCCACAGCGACGACGTCAAGCGGGCAAGGCAGTTTGGGCAGGCGTTCACGGCCTGAACTGCTTATTCTCAATCCGAATAAGGCGAAGTGTTTTCATAACCACAAGGCTTATGATAGCAATTCGGCCTTATCTTGGTCAGAGCCCTGGATCACCAAGTATCTGCTGGAACGTGAGCATATGCTAGCCACGGCGAAGCCGGCGGTGCTGGCCATGGAGGAAGATGGGAATTCTCCAGGGGTGCTGGCAAATTCTGTCGACGTTAGCCGGATACCTGCGGTACAGGCAACAACCTGCGATGTTGCGCCGTCAGCGTTTGTGCGAGTGGTACAAGTCCCGGCGAAGCTTCCGGCGCCAATCGACAAACCGGTATCACCTGCTATGGAGCTCGCGTTGCATGTGCGCCTGCCCAATGGGGTCGAGTTAGATCTTGGCAAGGCACACATCGATGAACTGACAGCCGTCGTCCAAATTCTCGGGAGGCTGCCGTGTTCCGGTTCGACGAAGAACTGAAAGTCTACCTTCATCGAGATCCCGTGGACTTCCGGTACGGCATGAACAGTCTGTCGATTCTCGTCGAGCAGGTGATGCGCCTGAACCCGATGGATTCCTCGCTCTATGTGTTCGGCAACCGCCGACGCGACCGGATCAAGATCCTCGGTTGGAATGGAAATGGCTTCTGGTTACTGCTCAAGAAACTCGAAGCGAACGATCGCTTCGTTTGGCCCGACAGCAAGACCGAAGTCGTGACGTTGAGCGTCGACCTGCTGCACTGGCTTCTCGATGGCGCCGACATCGCCGCACTTCAACGCCATCCCAAGCGGCATTATGCGCGTGTGAGCTGAACGGGTCATCGGCAAGCCGGTCCAAGTGCTATGCCGACCAACGTGATCATCGACGCTGACAAACTCAAGGCGCTTCTAGCGGAGCGCGACGAGTTGCGTGGCGCGTTGCGTCTGATGAAGGCCGAGCGTGATCTGGCAGAGGAGCGGCTGCGTGTGTATCGTCGCGAATTGTTCGGCGCAAAGAGCGAAGCGCGTGATGCTGGCCAGTTGGGCCTGTTCAATGAAGCCGAGGCACTGGCACCGAACGCGACGCCAGCGCAGGAAGACACCCCTGAGACGAAGGTTGGTGCACACACCCGCAAGAAGCGCGGCCACCGCAAACCGCTCGATCCCAATCTGCCACGCGAGGTTGTGCGGCACGAACTCCCCGAAGCTGAACGCGTATGCGCCAATGATGGCTATGGGCTTGTCGAGATTGGCGTCGAGATCAGCGAGCAGATCACTGTCATTCCCGAGCAGGTTCGCGTCGTCCAGCATCAGCGCGTCAAGTACGCATGCCCCTGCTGTGATCTGGGCATCAAGGTTACGCCGGCGCCGCCGCGGATCATTCCCCGTGGTCTGTTCACCGAATCAGCACTGGCTTGGATTACCACAGGCAAGTTCCAGTTCGGCATGCCGCTATATCGAATGGCAGGGCTGCTGCGCCGCTTCGGTGGCGACATCTCATCGAACACGGTAGCCGCAAGCGTGGTGCGCGTCGGCCTCGCGACGCAGCCCGTGATCAACCTGATGCGCGACCTGGTCCTCGACGACGATCTGATCTATTGCGACGAGACGACATTCCAGGTGCTCAAGGAAAAAGGTCGTCGGCCGCAAACGAAAAGCCAGTTGTGGGCGATGATGACTGGCTCGGGGCCGGCGATTCGCCTGTTCACCTATCTGCCTGGTCGCGGTAGCCAGCAAGGGCGACCGTTGTTCGAGGGCGTCCGAAAAGGCGCCGTGCTGATGACAGATGGCTACTCGCTCTACGATGGCATCGCGCACGATCACCAACTCATCCACTTGGGTTGCTGGACGCACGTGCGACGCGGGTTCGTCAAGGCCGAGGCCAGCGTGCCCAAGGCAGCCCGAACGCCAGATCTACTGGCCACACGATTCATCCGCCTGATCGGAAAGCTGTATGCAGCTGAGGCGCGAAGTGCGGCTTGGAGTGCTGAACGACGGCAGCGACTGCGACGACGCTACAGTACTCCCATGCTCGAAGCCATCCGGCAACTGATGCTCGAGCAACTGCCCGCTGTCGTACCTGGTGGCCTGCTCGGGAAGGCGCTGAACCACATGCACGGGCAATGGCCCAAGCTGGTCCGCTACGTGGAGAACGGCAACTGGCCGATCTCGAACAACCCCTGTGAAAATGCGATCAGGCCCTTCTGCGTAGGACGCCGCAGCTGGTTGTTCTCAGACACCGTCGATGGGGCCAATGCGAGCGCCAACCTATACTCCATCGTGGAGACCTGCAAGGCCAACGGCACCGATCCCTACCGCTATCTCACCTGGCTGTTCCAACGGCTCCCGCTCGCGAAGACCGTCGATGACTACGACGCGCTTCTACCCTGGAAGATGCCAGCCGATCTGCGCTGACCGGCGCGACGTACCACACCTCCGGCTCCTTCTGAACCCTCTCCGAGAGGTGTCGCTGATGGACCGCATACGTTCAATGCATCAGCGAGACTAAACGTGCTGGAGCAGCTGAGTCGCGGGTTGCTTCGGAAAGTTTCATCGCGCATGCTGGTTGTCGATGAAGTTCATCACCTCTTGTCGGGAAATTATCGCGAGCAGCGAGCCTCACTGAATCTGCTCAAGTTTCTCGCTAACGATCTCCAGATGTCGATTGTCCTCGTGGGGACGCACGATGCCGAGATTGCACTGCAAACAGATTCCCAAATGAGCAGTCGCTTTGCGCGCTTCGAGATGCCTCGGTGGCAGGAGTCGGAAGCTTTCCGGGGACTTCTGGCGGCATTCGAGCGCATACTTCCTTTGCGACGGCCCTCAAACCTGTCGAGGCGAGAAGTCGTCGCGGCGGTTCTGGCGGCGAGCGGAGGTCTGACTGGTGAGGTTTCGCGGCTTTTGAATTCTGCCACCGAGTTTGCGATCCGCGATGGAAAGGAAATGATCGATGTCTCTCACATCGAACACGCCCGGAACAGCGTGTTATAGCCGGTCGAAGCCATGGCCTATCGTCCCGCGCCCGTGTGACGGCGAGGCATTTGGGGGCTGGCTTGGACGAATCGCTGGCAAGTACTCCATAACGGTCGAGCAGCTTTGGTCGCACGCCGATATCGGCCCGATGCCAGCCCTAACATATTGGAAATGGCTACTGTTTCCGCCTGTGCCCCTTGAGACCTTGGAGCGACTCTCACAGCTCACACACGTTAGCGTGGATCACTTGGTCGCCATGCAGACGCCCGTCGGGTGGGTCGATGACCGACGTCGCTTACGGTATTGCTATCCCTGTCTGATCCTGAATCCTTCCGATGTTTGCTCGCCATTCTGGAGGCGCGAGTGGCTGGATCCGAGTTTTTCAATGTGCATGCAGCATCCCGGCAGGGTCGAAACGACCTGGCACTGGTGCCACTACAAGATTGGCAATTTCAGTCAGTTGCTTCGAAGAGCGCACGCACTGCCCCACCGGGACATTGTTTCGCATTGAAAAAGCTATGCTCGCATGAATGTTGAGCCGAAAAAGCTACGCTCCCATGAATGATGAGCGCCGCTCGCACGAATGACGTTCTTCAACAGACGGATGAAGTCATGGGGACGCCGAAATTAAAGTGGGCCACATTATCCCGCACTTTCATTTCTGCCCTGCCTGTGTAACGCCGGGATGAACCACGCCCGATAGGGCACTCTCTCCCGTCCAGCAATTCTATTCGCTTTTTTCATACGCAATCCTCTATATTTGAGCGATCTTGCCGCTCAGCTTCCTTATTGCGACATTACCCGTGCCGGAATGAGGCGCGTCAGGCGACGCGAAGGCGCCCTCGACGAATGTGCGCAATTGCGAGAGATCGGTTTTCGCGAGCCGACCGACCGCGGCGATGAAGATCGCCTTGACCTCATCATAGAGCCTCGAGCCTTGCAGCGAACCGCCCTGGAGCCAATGGATCAGCGCCGCATGTTCGTAGGATTCCTACGGGATGTCCCTCGAATCCAGATAGGCGCGTAGCGCGATCGGGCTGTCGGTGGTTATGAACTTAAAACCCTGCTTGATCAAATAGTCCCAGTCGCCCCGATTGTCGGCCGTGTCCTTGCCACCGCCGTAACTGAAAAAGAGATCGGACAACCGGTAGCAGCAATGCCCGTCTTTGTCATAGAACTGACCGTCGCCTGGTCCATCAGGGATAGCGTTGAAAACGCCAGCGCCAAAGCTGGCGCTTTTGATAGCATCGAGCTGGTCTTGAAGCAACCCGCCAAGCTGCTTTACGTTGACCTCGAGCACTGAGCTCCCGTCTTTCTGCCAGTTCTCGCGAGAAGCTGTTACATCAATTTTGGTCAGCATATTGGTTGTATAGACGGGAATGGCACGAATAACGAGTGCATCCTCTCTGAATGACGCATAGGTCGGATAGAGAGTCGCGTTGACCTTCACGGCGACAATGTCGCGTGCTCGCTCCTCGAAATGTTTTCGTGCGAGGAGGTCAATAGCACGCACCGCTTCTTTGGTTTTGGCGTCGAATATCATCGGCGTCGTCAGATGATGATCCGCCCAGTAGCTGAGCACTGCAGAGACATCAGGCACCGTATATGTTGTGGCGCTGTCACGCGAGGGCGTTAACAGATGCAGTTGCTGGACCGTTTCCCAACTCACTGTATTGACGGCCGGATTTGGGCCGGTATTAAGCATCGGATCATATTGCGTCTTATTGCCGATGAAGTTATAGACGTCGGTCGTACGCCCCAGGTTGAGATCGTGCATGAGGACCGGTATGCCTTCGCTCGTTAGCTTCACGTCGAGCTCCACAGCGTCAGTGCATGCATCATCTGCTGCCTGCAGCGACGCGAGCGAATTCTCGGGCGTGCGCGGGTTCGGCGCCTCTTTGCCCCAGAGTCCGCGATGCGCGAGCACTGTGACGGTAGGCTCCGGTATTGGATTAAACAAGCTGGCCATCCTTTCCTCAACTGGCTGACAGGCCGCCGACGGTTGAGGCGTAAGCATGACGGCGGTCAGAACGACAAAGCTTGAGAACCGTGTTCGTAGATGTGGCAACGCGAGCACTGGGTACATAGACAACACTCCGATTGGGTATTGAAATGGGGCGTCGGACGCGACGCGTGCTTTGATGAAGACCAATAACACGTGAGGCATAGGTCTACAGAAGGTGAGTGACAGCAGCCATCCTTCGCATCATTGAATCACGACGGAGAGTGAGGAGTTGGGCGGGATCTTGACCGTCTCGCTATACATACCTGTCACATTCTGCCGAACTACTGGCACGTAGGCATACGGCTGGAGCGCGGCGGGCACTGCTGATAACTGATTAGAGTTCGTTAGAAAAGCGTGCGCGTCAAAAGCGTGCGCGTCAATTACAGGCAGCACGAATCTACCTTCCTCCCGCAAGGGGAAGCCAAAGCCAACTGGGGCGGGTTCCTTCATCAGTGCGCCTGATGTCGCGGCAAAGCCGCGCAGCTGCTGTTGAAAGCTGGAGGTCGCTGCCGTGGCCCGAATTGAAGAGTCGAGAACCGTCATCGAATCTGTGCTGCTAAAGTTGTAAAGAAGATGTTTGTAGAAGCTCAGTCCGAGTTGGCGATTGAGAAATCCACCGAGCGAGCCCCAGATCGAATATCCGTTGCATGTACCGGTTGGGTTCCACTCAAGCAGGCTGCAATTGTGAATTCTGTCGCCCGAACGTACGTAGCTGGAGAAGCGGGCGTCCCTGATCGCATTGAAGTTCTCCACGGTGGAGTGGCTCGCAAAGTCCTCAAACATCATGGCTGTAGCTTCCTCCAGCCATAAGTCGTAGGACGCATCAGAACCCTGGGAAACGCCGCGGCGGTAGAAATTCTGCATATGCATAGCTTCATGGGCCATCGCAGAGCGCATGTAGTTCAAGGTGTAAGTGCCATCATGGGGATACAGTTCCTCAGAGTTCAGGTAAAGGGACACCGATTCGTTTGAGTATGGGTTCAGGTTCAGATCACGCTTGAGTGCGTTGCGCGCATGGAAGTATCCGGCCATCCCCCAACTGAACTTAGCGATTACGATGTCAATCGGCTGATCACTACCGATAATGCTACTGCTATAGCTTTGGGGACCCCAGAGCGGGCCACCAATTGACTTCAGCATATCGTAGATCTTGCCAGGCGAGACGAACTCGCCAGCTAGCGTGTCGACAACCGCTTGACTCACCTTTGTCGGGTCGAGTTCAGTTGTCTCGACCCAGAAATTGACAGTGGTTCCGTCAGTTGTCTTGAGTTTCCGAACCAAGGTTGTGGTGTGAGACGTATCGTCCGCGAGATACCAGGTTTTTACCCCATCCATATCCAATTTACTAGGAAAATAGCTTGGAGAATATCTTCGATCTTTAGCGAGCGTTTTCCAGCCGTCTCGATTGAAACTTGATATTCGGCGTTTAAGCGCTTCCGTGCCGTCGCCCCATCGTAGTTGGTCGGCGACGAGGGGATCGTACGACGTCGTTAGCGCGATTTTCGGCATAACTTGTGCAGTGCCGGTTTGATTAGTGAAAACGAGCGTTACATCCTGGCCGTTCAGCCCTGAGATGCTGATGGGAGTCTCCACAGCCGAGGATGTGGTATTAACGCTTTCCCAGACGCCTATGCCGCTACCAGCATAGGTGTGCGCGTCCAACGCTCCGCAATTCGAACAGACCTTCTCGACGAGGACCGACGCGGTGGCAGTGGACGTCGCCGCAGGATCGCCGCCGTCACCTTCCCCTCCACCGCAAGAGGCCAGCACTACAGATATCAGCGCTGCCTGAGCAAGCGTCCAAAAAGAATGCAACGTGCGCTGTTTGTACTTCATAGATCTTCGTCCTAGTTATACTTCAATACGCGGCATCCCGACACAGGTCCTTTTGCGATACGTTTTCTTGTAGCGTTGGCCTATACTTTTTTACACCATGCCACCGCAAGTCAACATGGCAATCCTGCCAAATTCCTGAAGCGACTGTCATTCAAGTCTCTAACTTGCGTAACGAAATCGTCATCCAACTTTAGTCAGCTACCACACGATTGAAGGGAAAGCGAAATCTATGCCAATTCATTGTAGAGGTGCACATATTGTTGTACCTTAGTATTGAAGGATTTTTTTGAAATTCGGTGAGATGGAAATTCAAAACCCACAATGGCGCCAATACTTTGTCGATGTTGCGACAGGCAATAACGGGGTTTTCTTGCGGCATCGATTCGACTCTTTCGCACGGACGACTCAGTCAGAATCTGGACTTTTGACATAGGTCAATCTACGCTGTCGTTTTCAATGCCAGGATATTTTTTGGTACCAGCAAAAGGAGCGCTTCCGGTGACCGCGCGAATTCCGTGTTCACCCCTACAACTCAGGGGTTCCAGTGAGAGATATTACGCATCTGAAATGGATTTCTGATTTTTGCGATATAGGCGCTAGACGGCGTGGTTCAAAAGCCGGCTTTTTTGCGTTACACGGACGAGCTGAACCGTCCTGCATAAAAATGCAGAATTGGTAAGGAATGCGATGCAAACTGGAGGCCTGCAACGACCTCCCCGGCATCAGATCTGCCGGGGTTGAAGCGGGCCGAGTCCGAGCAGCGTCAGCCAGTGCGAATGTGCTTCCCCGGTCATCGCTTCGCGCGGACTTTTGCCGACCCGCGCGCTGCAACGGCTGCGTGTGAAGCGACGATGATTGACGAAGAATTTCAGCAGCTCCAGCCAGGCGCGACCGCCGCCCAGATGGTGCCGCAGCGTCAGGCAGTTGCGCAGGCGCGAGTTCAGGTTCTCCACCAGGGAACTGCTACGCGGAGTGTCGTGCAGCGCCTGCGAAACCGCAGTCCAGACTTCGTGGAACCGGCGGCCGATGGCCGCATGCAGCCGGTTCCATGCCTGCCAGAATGCGACGGAGGTTTCCGGCTTGCGGTGCAACAGGCACGTTGCCCGTACGAGATGCCCGGCGACGGCAGTATCGCTTGCGATGGCGTCGAGCTTCTGGTCCAGCACGCCGGCGAAGGCGAGCAGATCGTTGCGCTGGTTTTGCAGGGCCACGCTGACGAAGTTGCTCGACGATAAAGTCGAACAGCTCCTGGCGGGTCGGCAGATCGGGCCCGGCCAGCGACAGGACATCGCGCTCCAGCCACAGGGCAAGTGTGCGAAGGTCGTCCGCGCGCTGATGTGCCCGCGCCTCGAGCGGGCGAAGTTCGTCAAGCCGGTCAATCAGGAGGCTGTCCTGGCAGCGCCGGCGGGGATTGGCCAGTCGCGCTTCGAGGGCTTTGCGTTCAGTGCGTACGCCGCTGGCCAGACGTGTCCAGATGTTGGCCAGGGTTTCGAACTGCTGGCAGATATGGAAAACATCGCCGTGACAGGGGGTATCGGGCCATGCGAGCTTCTGGCCTGCGCGCAGACCCGTGCCGGCGTCGGCAACAGTAAAGTCGGGATGCAGTCCCTGCCTCTGCAGGTCCAGCAGATGGATGGCCCAGGTATCGCCATCACGGTGGTCTTCGTCAGCCAGCAGATAGCAGTAGGTGGAAGCCGCATCGATGCCGGTAAGAACCGGCCGGGTCCCCTGAAAGATCTCGTCGTGCAGTCCCACCCGGATGGCCGACAGGTCGATGCTGTTGTTGATGGCCATCGCCCGCTGCGCGGCACGCTGGTGAACATTGTGCACGGTGCCCAGGCTGATGGACACGCCCAGCAGGTCGCTCATGAATTCGATGACGCCGCGCATCGAGGCGTGGCCGATCATCGTCAGTGCGAGGATGACCTGCTCCAGCCATCGTCGGGTCACCGGCAGCGAGAACAGGACCTTGTCGGCGTCTCGAAAAGGCTTCATCCAGCGCGGCGCTCGCCTTGCGCATCTGGCGATAGACGAGTGGACGGCTGACACCGTGGCGGGCGGCCACGGCGCTGACGGGTTCAGCGCCCGCCAGGGCGCGAACGGCCATCATCTTGCGGTCGCAGCCAGCCGGTTTTACGGAAACAGGGCAGACGGATGAAGTCATGGGGACGCCGAAATTAAAGTGGGCCACATTATCCCGCACTTTCATTTCTGCCCTGCCTGTGTAACGCCGGGATGAACCACGCCGGCAATGGGCTCTCCATGCCGGTAGCGATCACCGTAGTTCACGATGAAGGGCCGGTTGTTTTCGAGGTAGACAATGAACTCCTCGAGCTTGCCAAGGAGTTTGGCCTCCTCGGGGCTGGCCTCGAGGCCCAGATCCCAGCCCAAGCTTTCCAGTCGGCGCAACGCCGGATAGGGGCAGCCGTGCCACAGGTGCCACTTGGCGCCATGCAGCGCCTTGATCAATGCCGCGTTGCTGGGGCCGTCGCATGTGTGCCGGCCGGCTCTTGATCATCTGTTCTAGGTTCTTGTACCCGCATGGCAATGTGGAACCAGTCGAGGACATAAGTTATCCACAGTCAGTGTGGATAACCTGGCCCTTGGCCGCGTGCGTTGTTCGCTGGCGCGTCCTTCCAGCGGCGTGCTTAAATTTCAGGCAGTGTTGGTCCCGGACTAGCGTCTGCTCCGCGCGGGGGAGTCAGGCTGGCATTCTGTCAACAGGCCGTGCTTGGCAAGCCCAAGTATCTATCGGCCATTTCGGTTGTTCAAAGGATGGCTTTGGCAGCTAGGGGAGGAGACGCTGGAGACAGCGCTAGTCCACGGCGCGCCCTCGGATGACACTTCCGCGGTGGCGTTATGCGCACTATTGCAACAAGCAGGCTGAAATGCTAGGTGGAGCGGTGGCGTAGGCGCAGCGTTCCGCCCACATCTCGTTTCTTGTGCCCATGCCGGTTCTCGGAGGCGTTGTACTTGATCTCGACATGCCGGGCACCCACAGGCTTTGACGTGGGACGACATCCTTGTCGCTTTTAGTGGTCGAGGCGATAAAGCTGTGCGAGAAGTATTATCGCGGGGATTTGATCATCACTACCCGATGCCATATCGGCCAGAATACGCCGCGATTTTGGCCTAGTGTGGGATTGCCGTGTGACGGCAAATCGGTGAATCGCTCCGCTTCTGTGCAGCGGTTCACCGGATGTTGCGTGTCCGACTAAGCGGCCACCACGCGGTTGCGGCCTTCTTCCTTCGCCTTGTATAGGCGCTCATCGGCCGCCCGCAGGATGGTGTCTATCGTATATCCATCGCGCCCGAATTCTGCGACACCGATGCTGACGGTCATCGGGACTTTGCGACCAGCGGAGCTCTCAAACACGGAGCTTTCTACCGCCGTTCTCAGGCGTTCACCGATGGAAAAAGCCAATTCTCGCGCCGATCTCGGCAGCAGAACCATAAATTCCTCACCACCGACGCGTGCGACGCCGTCATAAGGACGGATTGCGTCGAAACATCGCCGCACAAAATCTTGCAATACTTCATCGCCCACCTGATGCCCATAGCGGTCATTGACCGCTTTGAAGTTGTCCAAGTCAAGCGCCAACAGAGAAAACGCCTCGCCTTCCCGCTTCGCGCGTGTAATCTCGGCTTCAATGCGTTGCATGAAGGTGCGGCGGTTGGCTGCGCCGGTCAAGGAGTCGGTCGCGGCGAGGTGTTCGAGCTTCTGGTTGGTCCGTTTCAGCGCCTGAAGCGCACTTTCGGTGCGCCCCATGGCCGCCGCCAGACGGGCCATCCATTCTTCCTGACTGTAAATGGTCGCAAACGAACGGGTTGTGTGAAACGCCTGGACAACGCCGTAGCTCAGGAGAAAGAAGCCTCCGGCAAAAATCGCATGCGCCAGCCACCACATATGGTTCCAAGGACGCCCGAGCATAAATGCAACGGAGGACAGGGCGAACGCGGCTACGGAGATGCCAAAGATCAGCATCAGGGGGGAACGAATGCGGCGCATCACCATTGCCGTGACGTTCAAGGTGGAGAACAATAAAGCACCACCTTCCAGCGAGAGGCGAACGCCAGGGTGCCCCGCGAAGGGCGAGTAGGCGATCGCCGCCACTGCAATATCAATGAGTAGGAAAACCCCTATCCAGCCCCACCAGCGCGACGTTTTTTTCCTTTCCTTGGCGTCGTCAGGCTTTTTGTCAAACGAGAGCAGCCCGACAAACAGCAGCACCGCCATCACAAGGCGCGAAGCCGGGCCATACAGCAGGAACAGCCAGATATTGTGATGCGCCATGCCGGTAAACGCCCCATGCAGCGCGTAGATCAGGACGAAGCCAAGAAACCCCAAGGTCAGCCAGCGTAGCAGCGGTTCCCCAGACGACTGGTAGCAACGCCAGGTGACATACGTGATGAACAGCCCTTCAATAGTGGCGGCGGCAATCGCAATTTCGTGGAAGGGATGGTTCTCAAACTTCAGGGCGGGGTCCTGAAAGTAGAAGAGGTACGCAATGAGATAGGCCGGAAGCAGGGCGAAGGCAACGATCAAACAGGACGCATACGCTTTGGTCACGGCGCGGATCATCGATCTAGGTTCTTCCAGAGCTGCGCTTTCGCTCATCGGTATTCTCCCGTGTGTGACGTGGGTTCGTGCAGGTGCCTTTGAGGCTACACGATTTTACGAACCTACCCTCTTCCAGCACCGGCCACTAAGGCTGATGCCAGCGGCGAGTGCAGTGATATTACAAGCGACGCGATAGTCTGACGCCGTCATCGACGCTTCTTTGTCTGCACATCTGATTGAAATGCCGATGATTTCAGTCCGCTTGCCCCTGCGGCTATGTTCTCGCCGACGGCGGCTCGGTAAAGGTGGCCTCGACAAAGTCCCGAGGTATTGATCGTCAGCCCGCCGTGCGTGCTGTCTTGCATGGTTGTATCAGCGGCAGTTGGATAACCTCGGAATTTACTGCGTTCGCGGGATAGCGGGGTCCATTCTGGCCAATGAAACTGCACCGGCCTTGATCTGTGTCAACGCCAATCGAATGCGTGGCTATGCGCGTTAGCGAACGAGGTACCGGTTGAGATCCGAGTCGAGTAAAGTCTCGAATTGCCATCGGTGGATAATTGGCAAATGAGCGTGCGTGATTCGGTGAGCGACGTGGTCACAATTCTGACACGATGGTAGCTTTGCCCCGAACCACCTAGGACGAGCACGCACCGACCAAGGCATCATTGTCGCCTTCAGTCGAGAACATTGCGCCTGTCGGCACCGTAGGTGTCAACGCGTAGCCCCGGTGGTGTAGATGCCAGGACGCGTCGCGTTGGCCCGCGGAACAGACACCGCGTTTCGCCCCGCAGTTCGTCGTGGCCCCGGCCCGGGACGACCTAGACCTGCGCACTTTGGGCGACAATGGCTGTTGGCACTATCAGGAATTCCCCGCCATGGGCTTCGAACAACTCGCCGCGCTGCGCGCGCAACTGGCCAGCGCCAAGGCGGCCGCCGAGCCGGCCACGCCTCCGGCGCCCCCCCTCATCGTCGGGATGAGGCCCGCCTTCGCGACGCCCACCCCGCGCGCCGCGCCCGCCGGCGCCGGCATTGTCCGTGGGCGCCGTCATCGGCCGGCTGCAACAGCGCTTCCCTGAGGCGTTTCCGCGCAAGCCCGCGCCAAAGCTGCCGCTGAAGGTCGCTTCAGCAACAGTTGGGGGCCATGGAAGTCCACGCCACGATGCGGCTGGGAGATTTGAGGGATACCGCCAAGCGGGTCGCAAAAGAGAAAACGAAAGCCCGGCAAGCCAGGACTGGGATGAGGAACGTTGCGCAAACCTGAACTGACGAAACGGGGCTCGATGGCTACGTAGATTGAAGAATATGAGCGACGAACAGTATCACTGTGCCGTGGACCTGATCCACTTGGTATACGCAGCCCTGGTCGGCGTCATGACGCCCGGCGGAGGCGAGGAAGCCCGTGAACTGGCTGAGAGCGCTATGCAAGAGGCGGCGAAATTCCTCGGACTACCGCCGGCGAGCGGTAGTTGAGCAAGCTCGCGACGCCCCAGTGGGGATGAACGTGGGGAGCAACCTCCGTGGCCTCGGCTAGTCCTTGGCCCGTTGCGGACCATTGCCGATGGTCTTGGATGGTCGTATGGCTGAGATGTGCCAGCCGCGCAGCGCCTCCGGGGACCGAAAGCGCCGAGGAAGAGGCTATGTGGCCGGATGCGCAGCACGGCTTCTACCGGCCCCTGTCATGTCGTTTAATCACCTTGAAGGGGGCGGGCATAAAATCCTCCGTTTTTCGGAACTGGGCAGCCTGCCGTCGTCAAACCGACCGGTGGTGAGTTACCGGCTTTGAGCTAGATCCCCTGAGTTGAGGACTTCCGACAATGAGCGCGCGTCCCCTCGTCAGCCTCTGCTTGCGAACTGTGCCGATTCTGCAGATGGTCGTGCTGGTCATCATCATGCGGCTACGGCCGCGATGGGCAGCAGATGCGAGTCCAGACGCCAAGACCTGAGGCGTCGAGACCTCCTGAGAGGTATCCCTTTTCAGGATTTACCCTGAATTTGGGTTTTGCCGAAATCGTACAGTAGGCAAGAAGACTGCGTCGCGGTATCGTGGTGCTCGACATCGGATACTAAGTAAGTGTGTTACGAAGAATGCACTTCGTCTTAGAGCAGTAATGATTAGAGCCTTACAGATCCGCTCCGCCACGACTGCGGACCTGCCCGCGATCACCACGGTGCTACACGAATGTGGGTTGACGAACGACGCATCGTTGCTTCCCGGTATGTTCCATATTGCGCTGATGGATGGCCGCATTGTCGCTTGTGCTGGAGGGAAGAGACACGCTGACGTAATGGTTGTCTGTTCAGTAGCGGTGCTGCGCGAGTATCGGAATCGCGGCATTGCGAAGCACTTGGTTTCGGCCGTTCTCATGCGTGCGCGTGCAGAGGGGTGCGAACGCGCGGTACTTGCCACGGCAAAGTGCCCCGGCTTCTTTTCTCGCTACGGCTTTTCCCTCGTATCTGCGATCACCCTCCCTGTAAGTGTACGGACCTCGCATACCTTAACGTCAGCGGGGATGCCGCCAGGGCTCTGCATGCAATGTGAATTGAAATAGATGAGAGGTGGCTTCGTTTGTTCGGACAGGGAATCCGGATTTTTAAGTGGAGGCGCTGAGGTGGTCAAGCTGCCGATTTGATCGCTGGCAGCGTAGCGAAGTATGCCTCGTCCGGAGTCTGGTCAGCCAGACTGGAATGAGGCCGTCGCTGGTTGTACCAAGTCAGGTAGTCAGCGATGGAGTGGCGCGCATGGCTGACTGAATCGTAGGCTTTCAGGTAGACCTCCTCGTACTTGACGCTGCGCCACAGGCGCTCGACGAACACGTTGTCGCGCCAACTGCCCTTGCCATCCATCGACAGTGCAATGCCGCGCCCGAGCACGGCGTCGGTGAAGTCTGTCGCGGTGAATTGGCTGCCCTGGTCCGTATTGACGATCTCCGGATGCCCGTACCTGGCCAAGGCTTCCTCGATTGCCTCGACGGCATGGCAGCTCTCCAGCGTGATCGCCACCCGGTAGGCCAGCACCCGGCGGCTGGCCCAGTCCACCACCGCCGTCAGGTACACAAAGCCCCGTGCCATCGGGATGTAGGTCGTGTCCAGCGCCCACACCTGGTTGGCCCGGTCGATCTTGCGGTCGCGCAGCAGGTACGGCCAGATCTTGTGCGCCGCGTGCTTGCGGCTCGTGTTGGGCCGCCGGTACAGCGCCTCGATGCCCATGCGCTTCATCAGCGTGCCCACGTGCCGGCGGCCGACCTGGATGCCTTCCCGGCGTAACAGGCGCGCCAGCATGCGGGCTCCGGCAAAGGGATGCTCCAGATGCAGTTCGTCGATTCGGCGCATCCGCTCCAGATCGGCCTCGCAGACTGGCTGTGGCTGGTAGTACGCGCTGGATCGTGCAATGCCGACCAGCCTGACCCGCCGACTCACCGGCAGCGCGTGCTCGCGGTCGATCATCGCTTTGCGCTCAGCAGGCCGGCCTTGCTGAGCGCGCCGGACAAAAAATCGTTCTCCAGCGCCAATTGGCCGATCTTGGCGTGCAGCACCTTCAGATCCACAGGCGGCTCGCCCGCGTTCTCCTTGCCGCCACCGAACAAGTCCGCCGCATGTTCGACCAACTGCTGCTTCCAGGCTGTGATCTGGCTGGGGTGCACCTCATACTGCTGGGCCAGCTCTGCCAACGTCTTGTCGCCCTTGAGCGCGGACAGTGCTACTTTCGCCTTCAACCCCGCCGAGTGGGTCCGCCTGCTTCGTTTCGTCATCTTATTGAGAGGTCCTTTCTGCCCGCCATTATGGCCGGCTCAGGCCCCAGCTCTTCCACTTTTCCGGCTGTCCGAAATTCCGGCACCACCTCTCGCGCGGCATGGCTAATGCTCAAGTACATTTAAGTGGCTGCCCTTCTTGCCAGTGCCGGGGCCGTCGCGGGCCTTTCCAGCAAGCCCCGGGCCCAATAGAACATCGTTCTGATCGTTGAGATAGCGGGAGCGGTCATCGATCCCTGCCAGGGTCATGTGCGAAAGCTTGCCTCCGCCTTGATGACCTTGCTCTTTGCCGATCTTGCCGCCGCCCTTGCCCGCCGATCCGCCCTTGCCACCGCTACTGCCTTTGCCTGCCATGATGCTTCTCCTTGCCTCAAGTTGCCGTTCACCGTTGGGCGGTGAGGGGATTCTCCGACGGGCTCGGCGCCAACTAGTCCCGATTTCTTACCGAAAACAAAGCGCACGGTAGGTAGCCGAACAGGAAATGATGTTGCTTTCGTACGACCGTGGGAGGTGGTGGCGGTAAGCGGCAGTTGAAATGCCGGGAGACGAGCGCGCCAAAAGGCATAATGCGCGTCTGCCACTACCTGTCCATATGATCGAACCCACTCTCATCCGTGTTGGAGAAGCGTTCTACGACATCACGCATCTTGCGCCCACCAGGCACACTGTCCCGGTGCTGGTGCGGGGCAACATCGCCAAAGTGCCGGTGAGGGTTTCGTACACGAACCACTGCTACAGCAGGACGCCGCGCGCGGGCGAGCAGGTGACGACCGGGCATGAAATCAAGGATGGTGCGAAGCTACGGATGTTCTGTGAGCAACGCCATCGGCTGTCTTCGTACTTGCCGCAAATCCTGATCGACCTGTTGCAGGGCGAGACGAGCCTATGGCAGGCGGCCGGTGGAAATTTTCTGCAGGTGGAGTTGGTCGACGACGTCGATGGTGAACCGCCTACGAAGATTGAGTACAACGTGATACTGCGAATGGAGCGGCTCAAGTCTGAAGGCGACCAGAAACACATTATGATTCGCGTCGAAACGGCGTACCCCGAGGACATCGAATACGACAAGCCGTTCCGGAAAAAATCGTACAAGGTCTCGCGCATCTTGGCAGCCAAGTGGGAGGATCGAGACCATCGCGAGCCCGAGCCGAAGCCCGGCAAAGGCAAGGGGAAAGGCAAGAAGAAGTAGAAAAGTAAACGCCCCCTGCGGAGAGGGGGCGTTCAGGAATAGGTCGCGGGGGCCTCTCTTGGATATCCCACTCCCGGTGGGACCTCGGCGCAGGTCGCCAAGGCGGCGCTTAGCTTTTGGAGCTGGACACCCCGCTATAAACTAAGCCTTTCCGGTCCATTCGGACTGGACCTCCCGCAGGCTTTCGGCTTTCACCTCAGCAGGGGGGAGGATTTGAAAAACGGCTTGGAATGCATAGCAACCCGCATTGCGAACGCGTTAGCAACTCCAGTGCGATGATCATAATTGATCAAGCGCCGCATTGCAATGTCATCACCCAAGATTACTTTGCTATACAACCACATTTGAGACTCAGCATGTCCGCTGCAGTTCAGATTCCGCAACGGATCGCCGACATATGAGCCTAATGCAGCACTTTGTCGCGGCACAGCGGGCTAGAATCCGGAGCCGGATCTGCGCACGCGATGCGCAGATCGGCATCTACGATGGCCGTTGCTGCATCTGGCGACGAACGACGGTGCCATGCCCCACTACGGTAGGGTCCAGCACATGCGTCCTGGCGCCGTTGAGGAACGTTGGCATGCGACGTGGTGGTGCAGCATCCCATCATCAGGAAAGACCCGGTGGCCGGCGACACACCAGCCAGATCCTCCGGGTACGGCAGACGACAATGATGAAATTTACCGAATACGTAGTGCTGGAGCGCGCCGCACAGGCGATCGATCCGCTGGGATTCCGTGGGCCTGGCGGCGTGCTGCAGGACCTGCTCTTTCCGCAGTTCACCGTGCTGACGTTGCATCCGGCCTACCTGAGCGCGTTGTGCTGCTTTCGGCGGCACCTGGAAGACGAGCCGGTCACATCGCGCGAGCGGGCGTTTGCGCGAGACTTCCGGGTATTGGAGTTGCTCTGGGGCATCGCCAACGCACGGGTGGATTCTCCGGTCATCAACAAAAAAGCCCGCACCAAACCTAGGTTCGCAAACCGTCGTAAATTGCACCAAAATCAAAGCCACCCCAGCGAGCGCGACGAGGGTTTACTACTGACCCCGTCGGACGCGGGTGCGGGGAATGCCAGCGTCGCGCTCCAGTGGGCTATTGCGTCAACACCTTGTAGCCGCTTAGTCCCTTAACAGTCTCGCGAAGGAAGCGTAGCGTTCCCCCTGTGTCGCAGGCCACGCTTTCTTGACACCTTCAGCCACGAAGACAGCATTCCTCCCACCGCTTAGCTTCGAAGCCTCCCAAACACACTCGCCAATGGCTTTGGGCTGAAGATTGCCGGGCGTGCCAACCAGTGTCACTAGTGCTTTGCTGAGCGAAAGACCTGCGCCAAGGTCGATGGATGGAAGCTTGTATCGGCGATAGAGCTCTTCATTGATGATGGCCCGGGCGTCGTCGACACAGTCTCGCGCAGCCTGGTAGGCAGCACGCACCGACTTCGGGCGGTCACCGACCTGAACTGGGAAGAGCACGAGCGCGCCGTCTCCAAGGTACTCAGTGACAACGCCTTCCCTGAAGCCCGTCGTCACTGCGACGGCGGGCAAGAGAGCGGATGTCTCGAAGTAGATTCGCTGGATACCCTCCATTGCGATGCCGTTCACCCTTGTCTTGAGATGCTTCGAGGAATCCCGCATGTCCACCATCACCGCGACGAACTCCTCGACAACCGGATTGTTGTCAGATACCAAAGGGTGCCCGGGGATGCGTGAGGGCTCTAAGTGTGCCTCTATGGCATGGTCAAACGCGTATCCCTCCTTCAGAAGCTCGCTGCCTATCTTCTTCCAAGTCTTTTCGGCGTTGTCGAGCCCGAGTACAACCGCCTTCTTTACTTCCTGTTTTTGCGATGTGGTAAGCATTTCTTGTTTTCAGTGCGGTCGTGGCGCTGCCTTGCATCCGTTTGCGTGGATGCAGCGGTCGCCTTGTTGTGGCCAATCCCGGCGCCAGATTTCCAGGCGCAGTTACCGGATTACCCCGACTGATTCGATGTGTCGTCGCACCTTCTCGATGGCGGGAGCCAAGGCGGAGTCGATTTCTGATCCCGAAGCTAGCTTGTAGCCAACAGTAGTAATGCCGGCCATGTCACTTGGAAGCTTTACCTTCGTCCCGCGCGGCTCCATGAGGATGGCGCGGTTGCGGCCGAGCCGCCCAATAAACATGCCGAGCTCCAGCACAACGTTGTCCCGTGGCGCTGGCCAGTCCTCCTCCCGCCATGTCAACTTGTCATCTGGGTGCGCGATGGCAATGGCGAAGTCCGATGTGTTGAGTTCGCGTTCCAGATCCTCAAGTGTGTAGTTCGTGACTTTAAAGACACCGTCAGTCCATAGCTTGACGTCGAACTTGTCATGCTCCACAGCCGCGGTGATGGCTCGACCAACCGCCAGCGCCTCGGTCGAGCAGATGACGAAGACGCGGGCGCGATCGCGCACTGCGGGAATCAGGTGGTTGCGCTCGGATACACGCCGGGCCAGGTCCCTGGCAATATGGCGGTAGATATCCGGAAACTCCGAACCCAGTGCCGTCAGTTGCTCAGCAGTCAGCTTCGCGACCGTGCTGAGGACCTTTGCGGTTACCGTGGCCGAGCGCGGTTGGGGCCTTATCGCGGCCATCTCTCCAACGCATTCACGCTCGCGGCAAATGGCAACGCGACGCTTGTTCACTAGTACGTCGAACTCGCCTACCAGGACAAAGAAGACGTCGGTCGTCTCGTCCAATTGCTCAATGATGGTTTCACCCGGATTCACGTCATAAACATCGACAATGTCGGCCAAAGCTTCGGCCATCAGCATGTTGGCCCCGACCATGCGTTGCAACGCAAGCGACTCCACCAGTTCCGGGCGGCCGGCCTTGTCGGTAAATCGATTTTTCATAGTTTCTTGGGTCTTTAGATGTGCGTTTGATGGCACCCCCTCGGGCGAGGTGCGAAGCTAACACGCACAAGACCCTGGTAACACCCCACGCTCGTCGGATGCGCCAGACTTCTTGCTCATGACCTTCAGTCTTGAAGGCCAATGCAATCATGCAGGTCGCAACTCCCTGGCCAAATTGGAAGCCCGCGACGCGGCGAATGGGGCCGAGGCCGAGCGGGACGCCGCGCGCGCCGAGACTGCGGCCGCGCGCGAGGATGCGCTGGCGCTTTCGGCGCAGCTGGGCGAGACGCGCCAGGTGCACGACGCGACGCGGGCGCGCTGGGAAGCGGGGCGGGGGGAACTGGAGGCGGCGGGGCGCGAGCTGGCGGAACTGCGCACCCAATTCTCGACGGAGCTCGAGCGCGCTCGCGAGCAGGTAGGCATTGCGCAGGAGCGCGCCGAGGCGAGCGAGCGGCGCGCGCTGCGTGAGCTCGACCAGGAACGCACGGCCCGCCAGAAGAGCGAGCGCACCGCGGAAGAATTGCGCGGCGAACTGGCGGCAGCGCGCAGCGAGGCCCGCGACGCCGCCGTGGCGCAGGCCGAGGTCCGCGCCCGGCTTGAGGCCCAGGCCGCTGCATTGACGGACCGGCTTGCCGCGACCGAACAGGCACAAGGCCGGCAGACCCTTGAGCGGGAGCGGCTGAGCACCGAGCTGGCAGCAGCGCAACGACGCGCCGAGCGCGCCGAAGCTTAGGCGGCGCTCGCGCGTCAGCTGCTGGAAGAATTGCGCGGGGCGCTGCACGAACGGGGTGACGGGCGTGGGCGGCGGCGCAAGGCCGGTGGCCAAGCCCCGGCGGCGCCGGATGAAGCGGGCGAAGCGCAGGGCGAAGCACAGCCCGGATCGGCCCCGGCCCTTCACCCGGAGGACAGCCACGACAGCATTGATAGCAGCGATGACCACAAAAACAGAGCGGACGGCAGCGATCCGCTGGAGCCAGGGCCAAATGGCCGAGGCTGACGCTGGAACAGCTAGATGCGGCAGGGGTGCTTCGAGCCGCCGCCACCGCCGCCACCCCCGACGCCCGTGGCCTGGCACCGCAACGCCGAGGGGCTGAGCTGGCACGGGCAGGGGGAGATGCCCGCCTGGCTGCGGCGGGCGGTTAATGCGGGGCAATCCGTGGAGTTTTTTGTGTCACATATCACCGTGTGCTCCCGGCATCAGCCGTATTCCAAGACTCGGCCGGAATCCAATGGGCCGCGGCTAACTGTCATGCGCTGGGCGACGCACGGCATGTGGCGTATGGCGCACACAATGCTCAGATTCCTCGGGAATATGTTTCCAGGTGCCCAGGGCGCTACAACCGGCATACTTACGATCGAGAGGTCCACGAGAGGCTGGGAAAACTGTCCGAAAGATTAGAGGCCTCGCTGAACTTTTAGGAGGAGGCGCACAGATTCCACATTTCGCGCTTGATACCATAGGTCCTTCCCTGGAGTAGGGATGAACTTTGGCCGTTGCTCGTGGCTGTGTGAATTTGCCCTCCCCAGCAAAGAGCATGGCAAAATCAGCGTGTTGGCCCATTGAGGACGTTCCACCATATGAAAAATGTCTACAACTTGGAAGGCTGATGGCTTAGTCGTCGCCCGCTCGACGAACTAGACCGATACAAGCGTAATTTCCTGAGGCAGGCGGTCTGTGAGTTTCGTTTCCCGACTCTTCTCGAGTTAGGGGGGAGCCGGCCCAATCCACCCAAGATAAGGACATCAGCAAGCCTTATAGGCGGCATGTCGATGAGGTTTCTGGCGAGGCGGACGTGGTTTAGCGCGATCCGGTCGCACGCGATGGGTACGTGTTGCGATCAAGGCCAAGGTCTCATTCAGCGCAGCCTTGGCCCAGCGCAGTCCCAGTAGCGCCGCTGGCAGGACAGGTTTGAGAGCGGTGATGGCGTAGGTTCGGATGATCCGATAGTTCGAGTCAATCTCATGTTCCTGCACGGCGCTGAAGCAGCATAGAGCGTGCAGGTTATCACTGAGGATTTTGGCGCCGAAGTCCTGCCTGGCAGCCAACTGCGAGAGGCCGGACAGATGTTCGAGTCCCATGCGGTGCTTGAGGCGTTTGTACGCCTCCTCGAGGCGCCAGCGTTGATGGTAAAGGTCGCGGAAGGTGGCCGCTGGATAGCGGTGCATGTCGAGCAGATTGGTGATGAGCACGCGCACCTTGCCGGCTGGCGAGATCTGCCGGATCAGCCGAACGGTCTGCGGGGTAGCCGCACACTCGTAGTCGCGCGCGTCAATGCGGGCTGGAGCGGGGAGCGTGACGATGGCCTCGTCACGGCCAGAGCGCACGAAGCGCCGTACGGCAGCAAAGCCGCTGCCGTCGGCACGCATGCAGAAAGGGATGTTTCGTTGGTTGAGTACGGCCACCAGCCAGCGGGCGGGGTAGCCGCGGTCGAGCAAGAGCAAGTCGTCGGATTGCAGGCGGTCCAGATGCTCGAACAGGATCTGGCGTTCGTTCTCGTACACGCTGTGTAATGAGGCGGCGAGCATGATCTCGGCCCCAGGCAGGTACAGGCCGAAGGCAAGTTGATCGCGGCTGGCGGCTCGAGGCAGATGGCTGTGGCGAATGGCGAAACGCAGGTGTGAAGCGTCCGCGGCGACCAGCCGAAAGCCATGCCAGCGTGGCAAATGGTTGGAGACGTGCTGAAGTAGCCAGTCATTGAGGTGAGCAAAGACATCGCCGCCGAGCTTGCTGCGAGCCTGGGCGAAGGCTTGTTCACTGACGCAACGGCGCAAGGTGTTTTGGCGGGCGAGCGTGGCGAAGAATTGATCGAGCTCGGCTTGCATGCCCATACGCAAGTTGCCGAGCATGAAGGAGATCAGTGTCGGCAGGGTGAGCTTGCGCTGCCGGGTGAAGGCGGCCGGATGCTCTGGATGACGGGCAAGATCGTGAAAGACCTTGGTGTGCAGATATTGGGCAAGTGCAGCGAACAAATCGGACAGGGGCATGAGAGCCAAGCGAAGATCGAGAAGCGATCCTCTATTGGCCGCCGCCCTGCTTGCGCTAAACATCCAGCGCAAGCAGGGCGGCGGCCCCTCGAACCTCGTCACCTGTCAAGCGTTCTCGGCGCCAATTGCGATTTTATTTGGCGGCTTATCTTGGGTGGATTGGGAGCCGGCCGCCCGCGCAATTCGTCTCAGCGCTGAGGAAGGAGTACCCGTACTTAGAGCTGCAGAACGAGGTGACGCTCAATATTGGTGGGGCGAACGGCTTCAACAACACCCATGTTTTTCGTTCTACGAAGGGCACGTGGACAGTGTCGCTCAAGCAGAATTCATTCTCGATCGAGACCAGTCGCTACACTGAGTACGCTGAGATGAAGAGTCGTGCGCTGCAGGTCGTGGAGGCCGCCTCAAAGATCATCGATGCGGATTTCTTTACTCGCGTGGGGCTACGCTATATAAATGCCATCGACATTGAGGGGGATCCGGTTGACGGTTGGGTCAATGCCTCTCTAACTGGTCCACTGTTGTCACAGCGTTTTACCGGAGTCAATGAGTACGCGGGAAAAATGCAACTCAACGCCGTTGATGGCGGATGTTTGCTTCAACACGGTATTCGATTCAAGGCCGATCAGAAGAGCGGTGAGGGCCGCGAGACTTGGCCCGAGTATGTCATTGACGTGGATTCATTTCGAACGGAAGTGCCTCTTGGTGACACGAGTGACGCACTAGACTCGATGCACGCTCAGGGGTTCGATGTGTTCGACTGGGCTCTGGGGGACAGTGCTCGAGAATACCTGTCGATGGAAAAAGTAGCTTCTAAACGGTGAGGTCAGTTATGCGCTACTATGCTGGCGGGAAGTCAGCCGCGGAATCGTTCGCAGACTACCGCAATGCTTCAGCATTCTTGGGCGAAGGGCGATCTGTTCGACAACAATCGCGTCATACGGAATTCACATTTTATCGCTCAAGTTTTGTCGAAGACCACTAGTGTCCGGTTAAATTTCGAACAAATTCAATTGGTTAGCGGCGTCGGGAACTTCTGACAGTGAAGAGTCGGGCTGAAAGGCCTGTGAAATAGGGGTTTTCTCGAAAACCGAGACGGACAAAATCTGTAGCAAAGTGTAAAGCGAGGCATTGAGTTGAAGCTCCTTCTTGACGATGGCGATGAGCACGTAGATGGACACGGCGCACCAGATTTGCGTCTTCACCGCGTTCTCGCTCGTGCCGAGGAATTTCTTGATACGCAGATGCTGCTTGATCCATTTGAAAAACAATTCCACCTGCCAGCGGTTCTTGTACAGCGCGGCGATGGTGATAGGCGGCAGCGTTGTGTTGTTGGTCAGGAAGATCAAGGTCTTGCCGGACTCCGGGTCCTTGAAGCGGATGCGGCGCAAGTGCTCAGGATAGTCTTGTGCAGAGTAAAAGCCGTTCAGGGCGATGGTCTGATCGCAGATGACACCGGTGCTGCGGTCTGTTGCGGCAGAGTAGAAGCGGCGGGCATTCATGTTGCTCTTGGCCCGCGTGACGAAGAATGCGCCGCTTTGATGAACCAGGTAGAGCCGAGCGAAATCCAGATAGCCGCGATCCATCACGTAGAACGCGCCTGCCTCGATGGGCAGGAAGTCGAGTACGTTCACTTCGTGCAGTTTGCCGTCGGAAATGTGGATGAAGGCGGGAATGGCGCCGCGCAAATCGAGCAGCGTGTGCATCTTGATCGCTGCCTTGGTCTTGCGAAACGGCGCCCAGTCGAACAACGACAGGCACAGGTCGATGGTAGTGGCGTCCAGGGCGTAGATGGTTGCATCGAGATCGATATCCAGCGACTCGCTCGCATACAGCGCCCGAGCGCGCGTGATAAGGCGCATCGCCAGCTCGTGATAGATGCGCCAGTCCCGCAGGTTCAGCGCATCCGACAGCGTCGAGCGCGCCGGCACGTTCTTCAATCCCATGTGAAAGAGCTTGCTGCGGTTGGCCGCCAGGCAGACCTCTATGTCGCGCAGCGACTCGCGCCAGGTCAACTGGGCGAACGACATGATGCGGAACAGATCGGCGCAGCCCAAGGTGCGCACGCCCGCATCTCCGCGATGCTTCTCGATAATGCGACCGAAGGTCTTCCATGGCACGAATTCCATGACCTGCGCGAACAGCGTCTTGCCCACATTCATGGGTCGATCCTGGTCGTTGAAACCCGAAAGGATCGCAAATTTTCCGTTCGAAATTCAAATCGTGGACACCCATGGAATCCTCACAACCCGCGTCAGCATTGGCTTCCAAGCCAATGACCCTCAAATAAACCGGACACTAGTGGTCGAAGACTTCTTTGAAGATCGTGGCGGTGCCGATGCGCCGACTCGAAAGCCTGAAGTTGGCCAGACTGCGTCCACGCCGACTCGGAGCGTAGCGTATAGCTCAGCGCGAACTGCTATCGATTACGCGGAACCTGAGCGCGCGGAAACCGTGCGAATCGCCAGAGACCGTGTACTACTGTTGGCCGCCAAGTACGCCAAAGGTGAGAATCAGTCGGAGGTCGTAGCCAGGCTTGAGATTTTGAATAGCCGTCTTCTTGAGCGGGAGCCACGTGTCTCGCAAGCTCAGGTGCAGGCATTGGAGGCTGCCGCGGCTCAGGTTTCTGAGGCGCGTGCAAAGCGGGAAGCAATGATGCGTCGATTGGGTCTGATCTAATGGCGCTTTTTCAGTACCCCAAGGGATGTCACGCCCGCACCCTCACCCCCCGGCAGTTCAAGCGATATCAAAGTTACAAGCGGTACTTACAGACTGAATTTTCCAGAGTCTGTGTGTACTGTCGACAGCCCGACAGCAGCGCGGTTAATCTAAATTTTGGCGTGGATCACTACAGACCAAAAGACAAGTTCAAAAATCTTCTCTGTACGTATTCGAACCTGTACTACTGCTGCGGTCACTGATAGTCGCAAGAATAACGATTGGCCCACCGACGAGAAGGCCGGCCCCTATGTGCTTAACCCGTGCGACCACGATATGGCGGCGCATATTCGTTTTGACGCGGCCACCGGGAGGATGGAGCCGCGCAGCAGCAATGGGCAGCATATGGAGGAACTTCTTCAGTTGAACGATCCGGCAAGCGTCGAATATCGACTCGGAGCCCTCACAATAATTAGGGTGCTTGAGAGCGAACTAAGGTCCCAACAGGAGTTGCTGAGAGCGCTCGAGAAGAAGAGGGCGAGTGGCCAGATCTCGCAGGAAGATTACGCAGAAGCGCATGACATTGCTGTTCAGGAGATTGAGGGCCTTCGACGTACCGTTCAAGCTCAGTCGGGAACTCTGCCGCTGCCGCCGCTGCGAAAAGGTCGTGGAAGCATTCAACTTCTACCGGACTAGGGGTAATCGGTACCCTACCATGAAACGATACAGCAGGAAGCAAACCATCATTTTAATTTTGATGGCTTCAATAAGCCTTGGTGCAACATTCATATCAGGGCATGTCAACGCTAAAGAATCCCGTACACAACAACCCGGCTCAAAAGAAGAAATTCGAGTCGTTGTCTCCAGCCAGGACTCTGGCGGGTTTACGCAACGAAAGTTCGATTCAAATTTTTTGAAAAATATGGAGGCATACACTGTCGAACGAATCAAACTAAAGGCTAAAGAATATTTGGAATCAGAAGGCCAAACTAACACCAACATTCAAATCACATCCGAAGCCAACTAGGGCTCTGACCAAGATAAGGCCGAATTGCTATCATAAGCCTTGTGGTTATGAAAACACTTCGCCTTATTCGGATTGAGAATAAGCAGTTCAGGCCGTGAACGCCTGCCCAAACTGCCTTGCCCGCTTGACGTCGTCGCTGTGGAGATAGATCGACGTGGTCGAAATCGACGCATGGCGCAAGTTATCGCGCACGGCGCTCAGCTCGACGCCCTTGGCCAGCGCGTGCGTTGCATGGGTATGCCGCATCCAATGCGGCGTGGCACGGCGGAGCTTCTCGGTCAGCGGTGGGTGGTCGCTGGCCAAGCTGTCTGCGGCCAACCGGAAAAATCGGCGCATGACCTCCCAAAGCCGTAGCGCCGTGATGCCGGTCTCGCTTCCGTCCACGCTACCGACCAGTGGCGTGGACGGCTCCCAGCGGGCGCGGCTGATCGGTAAGCCGCGCTCCTGCAGATAGCGATCGAGCGCGACGCGCGCCAGCGGCGTCAGGGTAACCTTGGCTGGCTTGCCGCCCTTGCCAACGACATGCAGCCAGTGATCGCCGGCGGCATCCACCTCGACATTGCGCAACATCGCCTGGGTCAGTTCGCTGATCCGCAGTCCTGTGGCATAGCCGAAGTCCAGCAGGAAGCGCAACCGTTGCGCCGCCGGTGCTTCCCATCCGTACGACCATTCGAGCCCGTTCGCGATGGCCCGCACCAGCAGCCATTCCCCTTCGGTGAAGGCGTGGGTCGTGGCCACCGCCTTTGCGTGCTGGCTGCCTCGCACTTTGATGCCGGCAAAGGGATTGGCCATGACATAGCGCTGCTCGACGAGCCAGCGGAACATGGCGCTGAGCACGGCGAGCGCCTGCGCCACCGAACGGGCCGACAGATTACCCGCAAACGGCCGCCAGTCCGGCGCCGTGCGCGGCCGCGGCGGCCCGACCCAGCGCTCACGCGGCGACGGCTTGCGCAGGAAGGCGCGGTAGTCCGTCGCATCCTTGGTGGTCAGCGAGGACAGTGCCTTGCCTCGCGCGACAATGGCCCACAGGATCAGCCGTTCCGCCTCCTTGCGGTAGGCGCGTAGGGTAGCCGGGGTTTCGTGCAGGGCGAGCCAGGCCTGGATGGCATCGTAGTCATTGTCCGCGCCCAGGATGCAACTGGAAGCGGGCGCGCGGTACGCCCCGGCGGAACCATCAACGTCCTGCGGCACGCGCAGGATCTCCCACGGGGCGACATCCGACCGCTGCCCGGCAACGACCAGCGCGCGGGCCCGTTCCGTGAGTGCCGGGTGCGCGGCGAAGAAAGCCTCGATGCGCCGGGCACTGGCTGGGCCGAGCCCCGGGATCGCGGCCCACCACTGCCGCCGGCGCGGTATCCGCACAGTAAGATCGGCTAGGGTATGGATCCCTGCAGCGTGCAAGGCATCGACCGCGCGTGCCGGCAGCCAGCGAGTGAGCTCGTCGCTGATCTGCGGCGTGGGACGGGGCAGTGTGCGCAGTTGCTCGACCGCCTGCGTCGCGGCCTTGGCATGGTGCTGACGTTGAGCAGTCGGGCATTCGAACAGCGTCGCCAGATCGGGCCGCTGGCGTTGGCGGGCGTACTGGGCGAGTTGCCGCCGGATCTGCCCGATGAGGCCACGGGCAGACTGGCCGGGCTCGAGACGATCTGCAAGAAAGCGCGCGGCAGCCTGTCGAGAGGATGCCCCCTCGTACCAGGCGCGCAGGGCGGCCAGTGCCGCGATGTCCGGGAAGCCGTCGAGGGTGGGCAGGTGTCGGGGCATTTCGACAGAAGAGAGTTTGGTACACAAATGATAGTATAAGGATAATAACCCTTATCTCTGTACCAACGAAGAAAACCATTCTCATTGACTTGTGTCGATACACTGATTGGTCAGAGGGCCGGCAAGACCTTGCTGACGAAGTCGGTCTGCGGAGAAATCCTGGTAGCCAACTGACGGATTTGTTCCCGAACGGCTTCGGGATCGACGCCAGCATGGCCGGCGGCCTGCAGGGTAGCTCGGCTTGCATCGAGCACATCAATTCCCGTGATTTCGTAGCCGTAGCCCTGCGAAATCCAGTGCAACGCCGCCATCCCAGCGGCCATGGCGAACGCTGGCTGCTTCTGCGCAAAATCCCTGGCCGCGCGCGTCAGCGTGCGTGGATCGGTCGGACTGGTGTTGGCCAACTCGATGGCAAGGTCGAACAAACCAGCATCCTTGGCCGCGGCAAACCACTTGCCCGGCGCTTCGGGCGACTGGGCGATCAGATCACGCAGGATTGTTTCTTGCCCCTTGTGCGGATACTTCCTGGCGATCGCCCGGAAGGTCGCCAAGTAGGTTGTGCCCCGGTTGGCTTCATGCGCATAGCGCTGGTAGGCCTCGTCGGCAAGACCCGATGACAGCAGGATTTCTTCGCAGGCCTTGGCAATCAGCCCGTCCGGGCTGTTCAGACCGCGCGATGCCTCCGCGTAGGCGATGGCTTCGGCTTTCCTGCCCATCGCAATTAGGAACGTGCTCGAAATAACTTCCCGCTATGCGGCGTTCCGTGAGCGGATGCTGTAGTTCCACGCAGGCAAGGTTGAGTCGTACTCGATGTTCAGTGAAGCACGGACGCAACGAGTGACTGTCCGTCCGGCTTCATAGACTCCGTCAAGAATGTCAGCAGTAACTTTCAGTCCGGTTTTTGTGCAGGCTTTTTCGATCAGTTCACGAACCAGACTAACGCTGCTGAAGACTACGCCAGCACAGGCTCGCGTAATGTGTGGAAACACGCGGTGCTCGATCGGATTATGTTTCGAGCAGTATGGGGCGTAGTGGGCCACCCGGATTTCCAGTCCGAGCCGGTCTGCCAGATCTTGCAGATCCGCTTTGAAAAGCCACGAATCACTTGGGTTGCTACCTCCGCCATCGCACAGTAGCAGTAACCGTGTGGCTTGGGGATAATCGGCGCGACCCTGTTTTTCCCACCAGTGCGCTACGCTGTCGCAGGCAAACTGCGTCGTGTCACGGCTCACCCCGATGTTCACATGTGCCTTGTTCAGCCCGATGTCGTACAGCCCATGCGGGATGACCTTGCCTTCGCTGTAGCTCGGAAAATCATGGTCGAGGACTTCAAGCTGCTCGCGCGTGTAGAGCTTGCCGTCGCGATAGAAATTGCCCAGCATCTCCTTCTTCTTCGTATCGATGCTGAGGACAGGCTGGTCGTCTTCGAGATATTCCGCCTTGAGTTGCGTAATACGCTGAAATTGTACGTCGCGTTGTGCGTGGGACTTGAACGACTTCTTTTTCTGTGATTGCCGCCGGGAAAAACCGTTGCGCTTTAGCAGCTGCCGGACCGTTCGCACGCTCACCCGTTCGCCTACTTGCTGCGTCATCGCCTGTGCGATTTCGCGTGGCTTCAGATCCGTCCAGACGATGCCGTGTTGTGGATTACCCGCCGTATGCTCTCGCACCACATCTAGAAATACCGCGTTCCACTCCGGATGGTCCGTTAACCTGGATTTACGCCCCTTTTTTTCGGATCCGCTCTCCAACCGGATCCAGCTCTTCTTCCAGGTCCTTTAGCCCTTGTCTAATTGTTTTCGGGTCCATTTCAAACAGTTTCGCAATATATTCGAAACCGCCATGGCCCAGCTTGTCCGCCTCCACAGCCGCATACCGCCGTCGGTCCTTCTCCGACAAGCGCGCGTACAGCCGCTTCATCCGCGTTTCAACCTCAGCCCGGTAACCAGCCTGCATCGTTTGTCCTCCAGAGGCATCACATCTTACCCGCGTCGCTTTGCGCACGCCAGGTCCACTTCGGGAAGTTATTTCTCACTCGTTCCTTAGCGCCTTGACGGCCCACTGCCGGTCATGCCACCACTTGAAGGGGGCGCTGTCCACCAGCGCGATCAACTGCGCATGCCGATCTGCTGCATACAGCGAAGCCAGGCAGATCGAGGTTCCCGCGAAATAGCCGCCGGCACGCTCGCTCCAGATATGCTCCACCAGAGGCAGAAACCGGTCCGCCCACGTGTTTGCGATCTCTGGGGTCACGCAAAGCCGGTCCCAGTCTTCGCCCAATGCCTCGATATAGGGAACGCCTTGATCCTGGATCGCTTCCCAGAGACGCTCGAGCCAACGCTCACGGGTTTTGGTATCGACCGGCGCGGCGGCAATGACCGGTACCAGCACCTCAATGGCTCGGTTCACCGCGGTGCCGAGCGCCCCGGAAGAGCTATCGACGTGTTCCAGCGCGGGCGAAACCTTCTCCAGGAACATGACAGCCCCTTCGGCCGCGAGGACCGCATCGGTACGCGCGACCTGCTTGATTTCAGCGAGAGCTTCCTTGATGCGCTGGATGGGCGCATCCGAGCGCCAGCCGAACGCATGGCGACGAAAGCGTGGAAAGAATTGCCACTTGTGGGCGCCTTGCTTCATATTGAATCGTCGTAATCGTCGTCTGTTTTGGACCGCAAATCCTGCAGGGGACGCAGCGCGACGATCATCCGGTCGAGCATCATCACCCAGTCTTCCAGTTCCTCAATGACACAATCGGCTTGTTCCACCAGTGTCAGATCGTCGGTCGAATACGACAGGCTCGCGCCATTGATCACGGTATGCGCCATGCCATGCAAGCGCAGCAGATCGTCGCGCAGCCCATCCGGTCCGCAGCGAGCTCGAAGCGAGTCGAATTGATCCACCGCTTGTTGGATGACTAGGGTATCGTAGCGCTGCTGCAACGACTGCAACGCGTCGGCATCGACGACGCCGTAGGGGGTCTCGATATCAGGCATGGCGTTTGGGCCTCCGGATAGAATGGGCCGGCCCCGCGAACAGGCTGTCGCGAATCCAGCTCTCGATACGTTCGAAGTCAAGCTCGTATTTGCCAAAGCGCTTCAGGTTGCTGGTGAGATAGGGGCTCAGGAAGGCGATATCGGCCGGATTGACCGGGATGCCTTCCTTCACCATCGCCCGCAACGCCTGCATCATGTCGACCGTGTTCTGTAGGATCGCGGCCGAGGCCATCAGGTCGTTGTAGCGCAGGCGCTTCTGTTGTTCGTCCGGATCGTTAACCGGCAGCACGTCACCGCCAAACGAGAACCATTTGGCAAAACCATTATAGGACTCGACCTTGTTGGTGGTTGCGGTAATCTCCTGACGAAGTTCACCGCTGCCGATCCACTCGAGCAGGAAGATGGTGCGTATGACCTTGCCCAGTTCCTCCGCAGCCAAAGACAGCCGATTCTTCGGGCTGGCCGCACCGAACCGGCGCAGCAGCAAGGGCGAAGACAGCGCGCCAGTCTGGATCGACAGCGTCAGTTGCATCAGATCCTGCCAATGCCGCTCGATGAGATCCCAGTCGACCGTTTCCGAAAACAGCGCGTCAATATGCTGGTATTTCGTATCGGTATCCACCCGGTACAGCTTGAGATCCTGCCAGTTCCGAATGCGCGGCATCAACTTGATGCCCAGCAGGTGTGTGAAGGCGAAGACCGCCGCCGACTGACCCTGGGTGTCGGCATGAACGGTATCCGCCTCGACGCTCAGGCCTGCCTTGAGAAGGCCCTCGATGACGTAGATCGCCTCCCAGATGCCTGGCGGGATGAAATGCCGAAAAACCGCAATGTAGTTGTCGGCCACATGCCGGTATGCCACCGCGCCCATCTTGCGGTACCGGAAGTGGTAACCGGCCAGCAGATTGTTGTCGTAGAAATCGTACTGGGTGCCGTCGGCCGCCACTGTCTTGCCGTCGCCCCAGTGCTTGGGCAGATCCAATCGCAAATAAAGCTCGATCAGCTCGCGCTGCGCCGTTTCCAGCCGCTCCAGGCTCAGATGTCGCCGGTTGACGAACGACATCATGTGCGGCGTGATCTTGTCGCCCATGTGACGGGCCGCCTGGGTGGGCCCCAGATTACAGCCCATCGCGAAAATGGTCAGCAGGTACCGCTCGGCAGCATTGCGGATCTTGGGATCGCTGCCGCTGAGCGGGCCGAAGTGCCGGGTGAATTGCGTCCAGTGCTCAATATTGGCCAGCACATCCAGCAGGTTACGCACCGGCATGCGTTTCATCAGCGCTTTTTGCAGGGCGACCGCGCTCTCTGGGACGGCCGTAGCCGCAGTACGACGCACCACCAACTCGCCCGCCCTGTTGATGATCACATGCTCGGACTTCTCCGGGAAGCGTTCGTCCAGTTGGCGGGCCGTGTCCGTCAGCCACTGACGCAGTTGGGCCACGAAGCCGGCGCCGCTGTCGGGCATGCCGAACTTCTCGCAGTAGCTTGGCAGACGCTGTTCACACTCGCTCCAGGGCAGCAGGTGATCCCGGTAGTCGGCGAAGGCGTCCGATCCAGCTACGCAAAGATCGCCGCTGCGCAGTTCCTTGGCCATATAGGACAGCACGCAGAGCTCCAGATAACGCCGGTTGGTCGGGGCACCCCCATCGATCGGGCGGCGCACCAGCTTGCGCCAGCGTTCCGAGGCAAAGCTGATGTCAACGTCGACGGCAATCCATTCCCGGTGCAGCGACTCGCTCTCGAACACCGCGTCCAATGCCGTCAGCAAGGTTTGGGATTGCGTGGTCGATCCCCATGCCAGGGCTCGCGCCAGGCGTAACAGCACCGATCGATGCGCCTTGAAATGCCGCCACAGCAACGGAAGGTAGTTCTTGCCGCTGTAGGCCCGCACCTCGGCGCAGCTCTCGCGCAAGGGCTCGAGACTGCCTGTCGGCGCCAGATACTTGCGTACCTGTGCGCCCAGCGCAGCGTCGTCCCCGTGATCGTCAACGATGTTGACAACCCCGTCGAGCAGGTCCACGAGGCTTTCCATCTGTTCACGCTGCCGCGCCTGGATGAGCGCGAGCTCTTCCTTGGCCCGCTTGTGGATAGCACCCACCCGGCGGATGAACATCTCGGCCAGATCGTCGCGGGCACGCACACGCATTTGATGCAGCAGCGCTACGATCAGTGTATAGCGACGCTCGGGCAGCATCTCCTTCAGATTGGCCGCATCCAGGCTCATCGATTGCGATGACAGGGAGCGCAGCTTTGTGGCTGGCACGCCTTCCAGCGCACGACCGTAGTCCCCAAAGCCTTCGAGCCAGGTGAGATGTTCGATCAGCAAGGAGATGTGCTTGCGCGACGGCCGCAACGCGTAGCGCTTGATGGTGTTGTACGCGGTCTGGCGCTGACTGAATTCCCGCTTGAGGAGGCGGTCCAGTTGGGCCTTGTCGTCGTCCGTCAGGCGTCGCGCGACGCGCCGGAATAGCGCTGTTTGCGTGCGCGCATGGACTTGTTCCGCAATCGCGTCCAGCGTCGAGAACGCCGGCAGTTCGACCTGCTGCTGGATCAGGCTGTCGATGGTGGCATTGATGATGTCCACCGACTGGTCCATGGCCTCGGCCGCTTCCCGTGCCGCACGCACGGCGACTTCATTGGCATCGGTGCCATAGTAGGACTGGATGCCGAGAAACTCCCGAATCGCAGCGTAGTGGCGAAACAACGCGACCGACCGGGCCCTGTCGTAGCCAAACTCGACCTCCGCACCGATGTCTGCGCTGGCTCGGACGTGATCAATGACAGCGACAGGAATGGAATCGAGGTTGGGGAAGTGGCGCATCTGCTGAAAGACCTTCAGCAGGACCAGCAGGCCCAGCCGCGAGGACTGCCCCCGCGCGTTTCGTCGCCCCCACTCCAGTTCTTCGATGTCGGGCGTATAGCAGGCCTGCAATTCCCCCGTCGAAAAGACCCTGGGAAAGCGCGGATAGGCGGTACGTTCGACGGTGGCCATGCCGGACTGAGATCTCCAATGGGCCGGCCAGTGTAGCGGAAGAGTCGCTCGATAGAGGGCTCAGTCTTTTATAACAATCAGATCTATAGATTCGAATATATATAACTGGAAGGCTTATGATAGGAAATCGGCCTTATCTTGGTCAGACCCGTGGTACCACGGCATGAAGGCGCATGTGCGACCTGAAAGTCGCATAAGTTTCTGTTTCACGAGGTAAGGTATGGATGAAACCGGTTGTTCCATCAACCGTTCCCTACCCGGACATGCGGAGCAGGCAACCGCTCGGTGTGAAGCTCCGGGGACAACGTACCCGCCGGTTTAGCCGGTACTCGGTCCCGCGAGGGACCGTGGAAACTGCCAGCACAGAGGCGGTGAGGGGCTAGGGACGAGCGGTAACGATCAACACATGTGAACTTCCGTTAAACGTCGTCATCATTGAACAAGCCAAATGTGCTGACAGGCTTGAGCCAAAAGGCAAGCGGCAAGGCATGGTCTTTATGTGCTGGGCCATCATGGACAAGACGCCGCCGGCGAATAGGAAGGATCCGACCCGCTCTGAAACTTATGTGGAACAGGGTAAGCCCGTAACGCCGCCTCCCAAGGCAGGCGAACCGCAAGGAACGCTGTTGGTGTTGCGGGTAGAGGAACACGGAAAAAGCGAAGGCCTTTCTGTAATGGGAAGGATACCGGCTGGAACATTGTCGGACGCGAAAGCGGGCAGACTTCCGTGCGGTCATTCATGGCGAGAGAACTTTGACAAATCGTTATACGAGGGAAAGCAGATGACGGCGGCTGGGGCGAAAGCGACAGGTGCTGGTGCGCCCTCGCACGCCGAACGGATGTGGGGCCAGGCTGACTGGTTCCGCATCAAGGAGGACGTGAAGCGACTTCAGGTGCGTATCGCCAAGGCAACAATGGAAGGCCGATGGGGCAAGGTGCAAGCCTTGCAACGTCTGCTGACCCGCTCGCACAGCGGCAAGATGCTGGCCGTGAAGCGGGTGACAGAAAACCGCGGCAAGAGTACGCCGGGGTCGACGGCAGGATATGGCGATCCCCAGCGGCTAAATGGAAGGGAATGGAGTCGCTGCAACATCGCGGATATCGAGCACTGCCGCTGCGACGCATCTATATTCCCAAGAGCAACGGCAAGAAGCGTCCGCTGGGAATTCCCTGTATGCGGTGCCGAGCGATGCAAGCGTTATGGAAGCTCGCTTTGGAACCAGTCGCAGAGACTCTGGCGGACCACAACTCGTACGGGTTCCGGCCCCAATCCACCCAAGATAAGGACATCAGCAAGCCTTATAGGCGGCATGTCGATGAGGTTTCTGGCGAGGCGGACGTGGTTTAGCGCGATCCGGTCGCACGCGATGGGTACGTGTTGCGATCAAGGCCAAGGTCTCATTCAGCGCAGCCTTGGCCCAGCGCAGTCCCAGTAGCGCCGCTGGCAGGACAGGTTTGAGAGCGGTGATGGCGTAGGTTCGGATGATCCGATAGTTCGAGTCAATCTCATGTTCCTGCACGGCGCTGAAGCAGCATAGAGCGTGCAGGTTATCACTGAGGATTTTGGCGCCGAAGTCCTGCCTGGCAGCCAACTGCGAGAGGCCGGACAGATGTTCGAGTCCCATGCGGTGCTTGAGGCGTTTGTACGCCTCCTCGAGGCGCCAGCGTTGATGGTAAAGGTCGCGGAAGGTGGCCGCTGGATAGCGGTGCATGTCGAGCAGATTGGTGATGAGCACGCGCACCTTGCCGGCTGGCGAGATCTGCCGGATCAGCCGAACGGTCTGCGGGGTAGCCGCACACTCGTAGTCGCGCGCGTCAATGCGGGCTGGAGCGGGGAGCGTGACGATGGCCTCGTCACGGCCAGAGCGCACGAAGCGCCGTACGGCAGCAAAGCCGCTGCCGTCGGCACGCATGCAGAAAGGGATGTTTCGTTGGTTGAGTACGGCCACCAGCCAGCGGGCGGGGTAGCCGCGGTCGAGCAAGAGCAAGTCGTCGGATTGCAGGCGGTCCAGATGCTCGAACAGGATCTGGCGTTCGTTCTCGTACACGCTGTGTAATGAGGCGGCGAGCATGATCTCGGCCCCAGGCAGGTACAGGCCGAAGGCAAGTTGATTGAATCGCCCCGGGTTTTGAGGAGGCTCCAACTCTTGCGAGAATGGAGCCATGAACAAGCAGATCAAGCATTCCCCCGAAGTCCAAGATCGGGCTGTTCGCCTGGTGCGAGAGCAACTCGGCGAGCATCCTTCGCTATGGGCGGCGGTCCAGGCCATCGCCCCAAAGATTGGGTGCTCGGCCCATACATTGTTGAAATGGGTCAAGCGTGACCAGGTGGATAGCGGCGAACGCGACGGCGTCACGACGGCAGAGCGAGAGCGCATCAAGGCGCTGGAGCGTGAAGTCAAGGAATTGCGCCGGGCCAATGAGATTTTGAAGCTGGCCAGTGCGTTTTTCGCCCAGGCGGAGCTCGACCGCCGGCTCAAGTCCTGAAGGCCTTCGTCGATGAGCATCGAGATGCCTTCGGGGTCGAGCCGATCTGCCAAGTCTTGCAGATTGCCCCGTCGTGTTACCGACGCCATGCCGCACGGCTTCGTGATCCGTCGCGACGTAGCGCCCGTGCAATTCGCGATGAGCGTCTGCGGCCTGCGATCAAGCGGGTCTGGGAGGACAATATGCAGGTCTATGGTGCGGACAAAGTCTGGAAACAGATGAATCGGGAAGGCATGGCGGTGGCGCGCTGCACGGTCGAACGGCTGATGAAGCAGCTTGGCCTGGCGGGGGTGCGCCGGGGCAAGAAGAAGCGCACCACAGTGGCCGACGACTCGGTGCCGTGCCCTCTGGATCGCGTCAAGCGCCAGTTCCACGCCACACGGCCCAACCAACTGTGGGTGAGTGATTTCACCTACGTTTCGACTTGGCAGGGCTGGCTGTACGTGGCCTTCGTGATCGACGTGTTCGCCCGCTGTATTGTTGGCTGGCGCGTCAGCACTTCGATGACCACGGACTTCGTTCTGGATGCCTTGGAGCAGGCGCTCTACGCGCGCCATCCCGACAACGACGGGACGCTCATTCACCATTCTGACAGGGGATCGCAATACGTCAGCATTCGCTATACCGAGAGGCTTTCTGAAGCCGGCATTGAGCCGTCGGTGGGCAGCCGCGGTGACTCCTACGACAACGCACTGGCTGAGTGTGCGTGAGCACGGGATTCGATGGGCGCACGGGCACGGTAAATGATGGGTGGCTGCGGTCTGGTCCATCGCCAATGTTGCAGGTCGTCGGGTGATGCTGATGGACGTGGCGATCAAACGCGGAGGTTCAGATGTGGAGCGACGGCATTGATGGAACAAGGGGCCCGACGGGCCCCTTGTTGCTGGATCAGAAGTCGTTATCGGCGAGATCGCCAAGGCCATCAGGATGCTCCTGCCGATCTTCGGCCAGCCACTCGGCCAAAGCCAATTGATAGTGTGCAAGCAGACGGTCGCGCAGATCGTCGAGCAGTTCGATCACAGCCCAGGCCTGCGCGGGCGTCCAGTTGGCGTCGATGAACAGGGGCAATCCCTGGGTGATGCCGGATGGCTGGTGGAAGGTCATGCTGATGTCTTGGTCGTATTGATGAACGTGGCGGTGATGGCCAACGACGCCACTCACCGCCTGGCACGGCGGCTCTGGGTTGCGCTGTAGATCTCCAGATAGAGCTTCTCGTCGATCTGCGGCAGCTCCCGCTGCGCGGCTTGGGCCAGAAGCTCGCCGGCCAGATTCATCAGGATGCGGTAATTGCCGGCGGCGTGTTCGCACAGGGTCTGGCGTAATGGTATGGTCATCAGCGTGGCGTTGCCAGCGGCGGCCAGCAGGTGGTCCAGGCAAGCCTGCAGCTCGTCGATGCTTGCGCTCTCCAGCGCCAGGCGGCATCGGATGCGGCTGCCCAGCGGGATCAGGTCCTCGCGGCTGAACTTCTCCGGCAGGCGGGCGTCGCCGGCAAGCACCACGCACAGCAGCAATTGCGAGTCGAAGCGTGCCTGCGCGAGCAGGCGCAGCTCCGAGAGGGCCGGCACAGCCATCTCCTGGGCTTCGTCAATTAACGTTGCGCATAACGTTAATTGACTAATGTGGAGCACTCCGATATGTGGAGTGTCCTGATTCTGTCCCGCAGTTGGAAGCGATTGCACGGCCCCTACTCAACATAACTCGGCCATACGGCGTATGGTGGGATCTCCATTTAGACCTTGATGGAGGCCATGATGCTAGAGCAAATCTTTCCCAGAGGTCACCGGTCTTACCTCCAGTCACCCGTCGCCAACCTGCTTGAGGACTTCGCCCGATGGCTTGTCGACGAGGGCTATATGGGCAGGACACTTCACGGCCATCTTTTTCGTCTGAAGCAGACACTTGAGGGTGCTGGGAACATAACTGCAGAATCGAAGTTCTCGGCTGCGGACCTTGGCGCGTTGTTCGCAATGCCATCCGCAGAACTGCGGGTACAGAAGCCATACCGACACACGCAGCACCGCTTCGAGCGTTTCCTTTTGATGCGAGGTGACTTGTTGCCCTCTTCTCGCACTGGGCGCTTCGACACAGTACTCGATGCATACCGCGACTCGCTGGTCGATCAACGCGGCATGTCGGCTTCGACCGTCCGCAACCACATGCGTACGGCCATGGCCTTTTTGCACGACGCGGTTGCCCCGGAGACTCCTCTTGCGGGAATGTCGATGCAAACCGTGGATCGCTTTGTGGCGGTTTCGGGTGAGCACATGAGCAGGCAGAGCTTGCAACATGTGGTCGCGCATCTACGGTCGTTCCTCTTGTTCTTGTACACCCGTGGCTATATCCACGAGCGCATCGGAACGATCGACACCCCGCGTGCGTATCGCGACGAATTGCCACCACGCGCACTCCCTTGGAACGACGTTCTCGCGCTACTTCGTTCCATCGATCGGTCAAGCATGATTGGCTGCCGCGACCATGCGATTCTCTATCTGATGGCGCACTACGGCTTGCGGCCTGTGGAGATCGCCGCATTGCAGCTGGACTCGATCGACTGGACGCAAAGGACTTTGCGCGTGCAGCAACGCAAGACTCGTTCGGAGCTTCTCCTTCCGTTGTCCATTCAGGCCACCCGCGTACTCAAACGTTATCTGAAGGTCGGCAGGCCAGTTGCCCGCGGTCGAACGGATTTGTTTCTGCGGGCGCATCGGCCAGCAACTGCATTGTGCCCCACGGCGGTCAACGAGATATATCAGAGTTGCACGCGCGCGAGCGGACTGCCTCTACAAGGAAGCTCCGCCTATAGCCTGCGCCACGCCTTCGCAATGCGGCTATTGAACCGTGGCGTCGGCCTCAAGGCAATAGGCGACCTGCTGGGCCATCGATCCCTGGAAAGCACATGCGTTTATCTTCGTCTGCAAACGGAGGTTTTAAGAGAGGTCGGCCTTTCGCTACCGCCAGCAATCACGAACACTCTGCCGCGGAGGTTGTCATGAACCAACCTCAGACCCCGCTCGATCTTGCTATCGAGCGCTATCTTCTGCACTGGCGAGCGCTGGGCCGCCGCTACGTCAGGGAAGAGCACACCCTCAGGTCGTTGAGTCGATTCCTTAACGAGCATGGTTTCAGCGATCTAACCCAGCACGGCTTCGAGACGTGGTGCCAGGCATTCTGAATCACCCGGGAATCGAGGAGGCTGTTTTGTTTAAGTTGATGCCGGGGCCGCAGCGGTATCGCTGAGTTGCCGATAGTAGTTTGCCTCAGCTTCAGCCGGCGGGATATAGCCGAGGTATTCCATCAGGCGGTGGTTGTTGAACCAGGCCACCCATTCCAAGGTTGCAAGCTCCACGGCCTCGCGGGATTTCCAGGGGCCACGCCTGTGGATCAGTTCGGCCTTGTACAGGCCATTGATGGTCTCAGCCAGTGCGTTGTCGTAGGAGTCACCGCGGCTGCCCACCGACGGCTCAATGCCGGCTTCAGAAAGCCTCTCGGTATAGCGAATGCTGACGTATTGCGATCCCCTGTCAGAATGGTGAATGAGCGTCCCGTCGTTGTCGGGATGGCGCGCGTAGAGCGCCTGCTCCAAGGCATCCAGAACGAAGTCCGTGGTCATCGAAGTGCTGACGCGCCAGCCAACAATACAGCGGGCGAACACGTCGATCACGAAGGCCACGTACAGCCAGCCCTGCCAAGTCGAAACGTAGGTGAAATCACTCACCCACAGTTGGTTGGGCCGTGTGGCGTGGAACTGGCGCTTGACGCGATCCAGAGGGCACGGCACCGAGTCGTCGGCCACTGTGGTGCGCTTCTTCTTGCCCCGGCGCACCCCCGCCAGGCCAAGCTGCTTCATCAGCCGTTCGACCGTGCAGCGCGCCACCGCCATGCCTTCCCGATTCATCTGTTTCCAGACTTTGTCCGCACCATAGACCTGCATATTGTCCTCCCAGACCCGCTTGATCGCAGGCCGCAGACGCTCATCGCGAATTGCACGGGCGCTACGTCGCGACGGATCACGAAGCCGTGCGGCATGGCGTCGGTAACACGACGGGGCAATCTGCAAGACTTTGCAGATCGGCTCGACCCCGAAGGCATCTCGATGCTCATCGACGAAGGCCTTCAGGACTTGAGCCGGCGGTCGAGCTCCGCCTGGGCGAAAAACGCACTGGCCAGCTTCAAAATCTCATTGGCCCGGCGCAATTCCTTGACTTCACGCTCCAGCGCCTTGATGCGCTCTCGCTCTGCCGTCGTGACGCCGTCGCGTTCGCCGCTATCCACCTGGTCACGCTTGACCCATTTCAACAATGTATGGGCCGAGCACCCAATCTTTGGGGCGATGGCCTGGACCGCCGCCCATAGCGAAGGATGCTCGCCGAGTTGCTCTCGCACCAGGCGAACAGCCCGATCTTGGACTTCGGGGGAATGCTTGATCTGCTTGTTCATGGCTCCATTCTCGCAAGAGTTGGAGCCTCCTCAAAACCCGGGGCGATTCACTTCGCCATTGGCGCTTTGCTGCGCTGGTATAAAGACGGCGCGGACGTTCAGGTCAAGCTACCCAAGCTTTCGATGTACATGGGCCACGTATCAATCCTTTCAACTGCCCACTATCTTCGGTGGACGCCCGCGCTCGCGCAAGCCGCCAGCGAACAGTTCGAAGTCGGTTTTGGCAGTCTGATCGATGGAGGTACATCATGAAGCGCGATCGGCCCAATACACTTGGCAAGGCGCTCCTTCGGTTCTTCCAGGAGTATCTGCCGAACCTGCGGGGAATGAGCCTTCACACGATACACGGCTATCGCGATGCCATTGTTCTATTCTTGCGCTTCGCTTCCGAACAGGCCGGGCGGCCTGTGGAGAACCTGGATATGGCGGATTTCAATGCCGACCAGGTGATCGCATTTCTCGACTTCCTGGAACGCGAACGCGGTAATGGCATCTCGACTCGCAACGCCCGCCTCGCGGCACTGCACTGCCTGGCCCATTTCCTCGCCGGTGAGCATCCGGAACGCTTCGGTGAGTTACAACGCGTTCTCGGTGTTCCGTTCAAACGCGGCGCAACGCAACATATGATCGAGTATCTGGAGGCCAACGAGGTCAAGGCGCTATTGAGCCAGATCGACCGTTCAACGCGCTCGGGCCAACGCGACTACGCGTTATTCGCATTGATGTTCAACACCGGCGCACGCGTCCAGGAAGTGCTAGATCTGCGCCGATGCGATGTCCGGACGGAACCACCGTATCAGGTGAGGCTGCTGGGCAAGGGCGGAAAAGTCAGAATCTGCCCGATCTGGGCTAACACCGCCTCGCTATTGCGCAATCTGTCGCAGGCACTGCCGGATATCCAGGACAGCCAGGCCACGCTGTTTCGCAATGAACGAGGAGCAAAACTGACGCGCTTTGGAGTCCGATATCTTCTCCGCAAGTATGTCGCGAGAGCAGCCACGACTGTTGGCACCTTGCCCAGCAAGCACATTCATCCTCATTCGGTGCGGCATAGTACTGCTGTCGCGCTTCTGAAGGCTGGCGTTGACTTTGCCACCATCAGCCAATGGCTCGGGCATGCGAGCCTGAACACTACCATGGTGTACGCGCGGGCCGACCTCAACCTCAAGCGACAAGCGTTGACGCAGGTTTTTCCGGATGTCCTGGCAGAGCAGGCACCGGGACGTCTTGTGCTCGGATCTGCCGATCTCCTCGGATGGCTGCGTCGTCTTTGAGGATTTTGTTATGTGAAGCGCGAAGCGGCTGATCCCAATCTCCACTGGACTCGAGCTTCGTAGCTTCACATATCGGAGTGCTTCACATTAGTCAATGAGCAGCACGCAGCGACGGCGGCTGGCCTCCATGTGGGCGAGCCAGCGCTCGCGCAGCGCCTTGAAGCCACCCCATCGGTTGTGGGGCTTGAGCGGTACGGTAAAGATGTCGCTGAGCTCGCGGTAGAAGTCCGCCAGATTGCTCTGCGGGTGGGCGATCGAGCCGACCATCAGATCGGGGACGCGCATGAGGCGCTGATGAAGCAGGCGCAGCGTGACGCTCTTGCCGCAGCCAGGGTCGCCATGCACCATGGCGAAGCCGCCTTCGCGGGCCATACCGTTCTCGATGCGCCAGCAGAAGTGATCGAGCTTAGGTGGTACGAACACGGCCTCGACGGGGATGTCCTGGGCGAAGGGGTTGAACTTCAGGCCGTACAAGGCCAGCAGGTTGGGTTGCATCATGGCTTGGTGGGTGCAGCGGGTGGGAGATAGGCCGGCGGCAGGCCGGTGGCAGCGTGTTCGGCAAGCAACTGACGCAGCAGCGGTGCAGTGCCAGTCTGAGCAGGTTGCTCGTTAGCGGGCGCCGCTCCCTTTGACGTGAGCTGCGCGCGCCGTGCGTCGGCATTGGCCGACTTGTCCAGCGGGAACACGGCGGCCAGGATCGCGCCGGTGCGCGCATTGATCAGGTCGACCTGAGAGAGATCCCAGCGCGCGTAGCTCAAGCAGACTTGCTCGAGGTGGCGGTAAGCGCCGGGGAGCTCGAAGCGCACGCTGTCCAGCGTACAGGTGCCATCGGTTCTGCGCTGCATGCGATGCTTGCGGATACGGAAGGCGCGACGCAAGGCCAGCGCCTCGGGACTGGGGCGCGAGACGTCGGCACAGGACAGGTAGCGCTGCAGGGGCGTCGCTTCGAGCTCGGCATGTTCCTTGTGGTGGTATTCCTGCTCGACCCAGGCCTGCGTGGCGAGGTTCAACTGCTCCAGGGTCAGGTGCGATTCGCCTTCGAGCATGGCCATCAGCCGCGATTCGAGCTGCCCCCAGAAGCGCTCCTGCTTGGCATTCTGGTATGGGCTATACGGCAAGGTGGTTTGGTGCAGGATGCCCAGGCTGGCCAGCCCCTCGACGAACTCGTCGGCGATCATGGCCGCGCCGTTGTCGGTCATGATCGCCCGCGGCAGGCCCCGCTTCATGATGGCCTGCGAGACGCCGTGCACCAGCGACGCGGTGGTCTCATCAAGGAACCACTGCAGGTGGCAGACCAGCCGGGAATGGTCGTCCATAATGCAGAGCAGCAGCGGCTTGTGCCATTGCCCATCAGGGGTGAGCACCTTGCGTGAACCATGGTGGAAGTCCAGATGCCAGAGGGCGGCCACGTGGTCGACTTCGTAGCTGCGCACCTCGCGTGCCTCGCGGCGAGCCGCCGCTGCAATGGCGCCATCGGTGCTCGAGCGCGGCGTTGGTTTGCGCACCAGACCATGCGCCTTCAGATACCGACACACCGTGGTGTAGGACGGCAGCGTGTCCGGACCATCCTTGGTCGCGACGCGCAGGTTGTCGTAATGCAACTGCATGGTCCAACCGGGATGCTGCCGGTACTGTTCCACCAGCGCCTCGATGATGGTCGGGCTCAGGCTGACGAAGTGGCCGCAATCGTCGCGCAGGCGGTTCTTGAGCTGATCGACCGGGTCCTGGACATGACGGGCCCGGTAGTACCAGCGTTCGATGGAGGACGCGCCGAACTGAACGTCGGCGCCAGTGATGGGGTGCCGCCAGACCTTGGCGGCCAGAACCTGGAACGCTTGCTGCAATTCGCCTTTGCCGGGCGGCGAAGCCAGCAAAGGGCCAATGACCGAGAAGCGCAAGCGCGCCCATCGGTTGCGATGATCGATCGATAGTGACATGACTCTCCCATTGGGGTGGATAACGGGAGCAGGCTACGGGCAGTGCGAGTGACCCGCCATCGACATGTTCTGCGGGAGAAGCTCCTATCTGGCGCATCCCTCAGCCTGCGTGGTCAGGCCGGGCCCGAGCAGCAAGCGCAATACCGCGGCCAGGCGCTCCTCCTCGCTGTTGTGCTCGACCGATTGCAGCAGGCGGTCGGGATAGATGAACGGCTCGGGCGTTGGCGGGATGAGACCACGCAGCCACCGGCCGGCGGGGGTCTTTGGGAAGGTCTCGGTCCACCACTGACGCCAGCGCTTGAGCGTAGTCCAACTGATCGCGGGCAGGCCGTCCAGGCAGGCGCCATGGGCACGACTCGATCGCAGTACCAGGATAATGGTCAGCCAGACGCGCCGGCCGAGGAAACGCACCGAATCGGGCGTCATGCGTTTGCGGCATCCGGCACAGCACAGGCTCAGGCGCGTAGCGCAGTCCGGGTGTGCTGCCGGTGGGCATCCGCGTGGCTTACGCGGATAGTTGGCACTGTGCAGCACAGAGCTGCAATGGCAGCAGCCCCTGTCCCGCGCCACCGTCATCAGGTCTTCGTCGATCCGGCGTAACAGGGCAAAAAACGCCGGCGTTTGTAGCAAGGCATGGCACACTGCTGAGGTCTCCTTCATTGCTCGACACAATAAAGGCGACATCTTCCCTCAGGCGCGTGCGCGCACGCTCCCTGAGGGAACCCCTCTAGCGTCCATCACCGTTCTTGCTCAAATCCCCGCGCTATCGGCATCACGAAAGCTGCTTATGCACAGCTGAGACCATCAATGGCCTGTACAAGGCCGAACTGATCCACAGGCGTGGCCCCTGGAAATCCCGCGAGGCCGTGGAGCTTGCAACCTTGGAATGGGTGGCCTGGTTCAACAACCACCGCCTGATGGAATACCTCGGCTATATCCCGCCGGCTGAAGCTGAGGCAAACTACTATCGGCAACTCAGCGATACCGCTGCGGCCCCGGCATCAACTTAAACAAAACAGCCTCCTCGATTCCGGGGTGATTCAACAGCGCTGCGACGTCCAACTGGAGAGCATGCTTAAGGCGTTGAGCCGGAGCGAAGCTGAGCCCGGTCCGTCCAAGCGCCGCGTCGGCAAGGCAAAAAATGCCCCCAAGTTTGATGCACGCACCTATCTCTTCCGCATCTGCGGCGTTGACCTAACTGCGATTGACGGCATCGACATCACGACCGCACTCAAGGTAGTCGCCGAGATCGGCCCAGATCTGTCGCGCTTTCGGAACGCCAAACACTTCGCCTCATGGCTGGGCTTGTCTCCGGGCACGAAGATCTCCGGAGGCAAACGCCTATCAGGGGCCACCAAGGGCAACGCTAATCGCGCTGCTCAAGCTCTGAAGCTGGCTGCCGCTGCACTCCGCCCCAGCCAGTCGGCTCTGGGCGCCTACTATCGTCGAATGTGTGGGCGGTTGGATAAGGGCAAGGCCGTGACGGCGGTTGCACACAAGCTCGCCCGCTTGGTCTACGCCATGCTGACCAAAGGCACTGCCTATGTCGATCAGGGGCAGGCCTACTACGAAGAACGCTACCAGCAGCGCGTGATCTACCACCTCAGGAGAAAAGCCGCAGCCATGGGTCTCGAACTCGTCCCAATCCAGCCACAAGGACAATCCTCTTGAAAAACACCAATCAAATCAGGTAATTGAAATGGTTTCTTGAGAGGGGGCGGTGGCGCAGAAATGCGCCACCGCTACCCGACGTGGGTGCCGATGCTGAATCGGGCTTGGTGCACAGCACTCACTACACCGCGGCCAACGAGTCTGACGTGGCGCACACCCATGAGGTGCTGCACGGGCAAGAGGATGACGTCATTCTTGATGCGGGCTACACCGGCGTGCACAGGCGCGACGAGATCTTGAAGGCGCAAGCAGAGGGCGCCATCAAGGCGGATGTTCGGTGGTCGGTGGCTATGAAGCGCTCCAGGCTCAAGGGCATGACCGAAGGGCCGCTGAAGCAATTGACGCAGGCCTTGGAGAAGGTCAAGGCGCAAATTCGTGCCCGGGTTGAACATCCGTTTCATGTGGTGAAGAATCTGTTCAAGCACAAGAAGGCTCGCTACAGGGGATTGGCCAAAAACGGTGCGCAGTGCGACCCCTTGTTTGCGCTGGCCAATCTGGTGATTGCAAAGAAAGCGTTGCTGCAATCAATGGACAATTCCGTCTGCAAGGCGGCATAAGGCGTGAAACCCGGGGCAAAAGCCCCAAAAAATGAAAATTTCCAACTGGCAAGCCGTCAAATCTGCTGTTGGTTGACAAAAAAAATCGGCATCACACTGGCAACGCTGCGCGCTGACGCTTTGTTCAGCGATTCCCTAGTCTTACTGTGTCATAAATGTGCCATACTATAAACTTCTTGGCACAGTTCATGAAGAGCGATGAGCGCGAGCGAGCGATTTGAGCAATACATGGAACATTTAGCGGCGGGACTGGGGCATGCGGACCAGCCATGCTGGGCTCAAGGGCTACTGCACAGGTCTGATGCTGCCGCTATCGCGTAAGAGTGTGGAGCCGATGGCAGCTGGAGTCGATCCGCTGCACGCTAGCGCCCGGCACCAGGCACTGCACCACTTTGTCGCCAAGGCCGACTGGTCCGATGAGGAGATGCTGCGCCGGGTCAGTCAGTGGGTAGTGCCCAAGATGGATCTCTCGACCGGTGGCTTCTGGATCATTGACGACACAGGCTTCCCAAAGAAGGGCAAACATTCGGTTGGGGTCGCGCGTCAGTATTGTGGGGTGCTGGGTAAGCAGGACAACTGCCAAGTTGCGGTCAGTGTGTCTCTGGCCTGTGAGCAGGCGAGTGTGCCTGTAGCCTACCAGCTCTATCTACCGCGGGAATGGGCGGAAGATACTGAGCGGCGTGAGAAGGCTGGAATTCCCGACGAGGTGAGGTTCACAACGAAGACCGAGATTGCTCTGCAACAGCTCGAATCGCTGTTGGCCGCCGGCGCGCCAAAGTATTGCGTGTTGGCGGATGCCGGCTACGGGGTGGACAACGCATTTCGCCAGCGTCTGAGTGATCTGGGCATGCGGTATGTGGTGGGTATCACGTCGGCGGTCGTGGTCTGGCCACCGGGGGTGGAGCCGTTGCCGCCGAAGCCATATAGCGGCATCGGCCGCCCGCCGGTGATGCCGCGGCGCACTCGCAATCGACAGCCGATAAGCGTCAAGGAACTGGCGCATTCCCTGCCGCCTACCGCATTCCAGACGATTAGCTGGCGCGAAGGCTCAAACGAAACGCTCAGTGGGCGCTTTGCCGCCGTACGTGTGCGTCACGCAGGCGGTAATAGTGGCAAGGCGCGTCTGCGCCCCGAGCAGTGGCTGCTAATCGAGTGGCCCACTGGGGACACTGACCCATTGAAGTACTTCCTATCCACCCTCCCGGCCGATATTGCGCTGGATGAATTGGTCGCCCAGGCGCACATGCGTTGGCGCATCGAGCGCGACTACCAGGACTTGAAGCAGGAGTTGGGTCTCGGCCATTACGAAGGCCGAGGGTGGCGGGGCTTTCACCACCATGCCGCGCTGAGCATAGCCGCCTATGGATTCCTGGTCTCTGAACGTATTACCACCGGCGATTTAGTCGGCGCCAAAAAAAACTTCATTGCACGCCAAACGCCTGCGCTTTCCGCAGATTACATCCCGCGGGGCAGCCCAGCGCGCCCAGCGACACGTGGCTGATTCAATCACCACGATCCGCCACCAACTCAGCATTCTCTTGATTGGTAGACTCGCCATGTGTCCGTGCTGTCGGAGGCCAAACAAACGACTTCTCTTGTGACACAGTAAGACTAGTCCCACGCGCGACGCCAGGACGCGGCGATCGGGGGTAGTCCTTACCCCATTTTCCTTGCTCGAAGGCCGCCAGCTCGGCCAGTGCAGCCTCGGCACTGGTTGCCGTGTACACCGGCTTGAGCGCTGCCGCCACGGTGCGGCGCTCCTTCCAACTGGCGTATTCCAAACTGTTCCGGATCAGATGCACGATGCAGGTCTGCAGCGTGGTGTCCGGGAACACTGCGGCCAAGGCCTGTTCCATGCCCTTGAGGCCGTCGGTGACCGCAATCAGGATGTCCGGCGTCGGAACTTCAGGTCGTTGAACACCTTCATCCAGAACTTGGCGCCTTCGGTGCTCTCGATCCACAGGCTCAGAATGTCGCGCTTGCCGTCCGGCAGCACGCCCAAGGCCAGATAGACGGCCTTGTTGCGCACCACGCTATTGTCGCGCATCTTGACCGCGGCGCGTCGAAGAACACCACCGGGTACATCACCTCAAGCGGACGGGCCTGCCAGGCGGTGACCTCGTCCATGACCGCATCGGTCACTGAGCTGATGAATTCGGGTGATACCTCGATGCCGTACTGCTCGGCCAGGAACGCCCGGATCTCGCGTACGGCCAAGCCACGGGCATACATGGCGATGATCTTGTCGCCGAACCCGGTGAAGCGCCGCTCGTGCTTGGGAATCAGGATCGGATCGAAGATGCCGTCGCGGTCGCGCGGGATGTCTAACCGCAGCCGCCCATCGTCCGTCAGGAACGTCTTGTCGCTATTGCCAGCGCTGGTTGGCAGCGCCCGATGGGTAGCCCAGATGATGGCCGAGTTCGGCGCCCAAAGCGCGTTCAATCAGATCCTCGGGGAGGGTCCGCAACTCACGGTCGGCGGCCTGGCTCGTCTTGGTTTTGCGCGGCATCACATGCTCCTTGGAGACATGTGATGCCCTAAACTCAAAATTTTTGGCAGGCCTTGGTCTGCTAGTTCCGATATGCGAAATCAGTGCCACTTTCTTGAGAGTGGGAAGCATGATTTCTAATTTTTCCGAATCTTTCATATGACGACAGTCCCACCATCCGTGACGAATTTTGATTCAAAACTGCTCTATCGCATGAAACAGCGCAAAGGAAGATGCTTAGGCCCCCCGACGAAGCTGGATGCGACCATCTCGAGCTCCCCAGCCGACTCCACGCCTTCTAGGCACGGTATCATCTCCTCAAATAGGATGCGCATTTCCATTTTTGCCAAGTGCTGGCCCAGGCAAACATGAGGCCCTGTTCCAAATGCCAGATGGCGGGCTTCTTTTCGATCAATGCTGAACTCGAATGGTTTATCGAAGATAGCTTCATCTCGATTAGCCGAGCCGTAGCACAGCATTATCCAATCGCCTTTGCGAATAGTGCGCCCTCGGATCTCTGTATCCGCCGCCGCGGTACGCATGAAGTGACTCACCGGTGACGCAAAGCGCACCGCTTCGTCGACAAATTGCGGTATCAGCGCCGGATCGGCTTGAAGTCGAGGCAGCAGGTCAGGAAACTGGCTCAGTGCCCACATTGCGATCGCGGAGGACGATGATGTGGTATCGTGTCCCGCCGTGGCAATAATAATGTAGTAGCCCAAGCGGCTGGCATCGCTAATCGGTTCGCCATTTACGATAGCGTTGGCTAGCAATGTTGCCATATCGTTACGTGGATTCCTCCTTCTGTCCGAAGTCAGCTTTTCAAAATAATGCCGAAAGTCTTCTACTACTGCCAGCAGATTTTTTGCCAAGACCTCATTATCGGAAGTGACCTCCTCCTTTCTTCGATTGAGTTCTGGATCTTCCCACCAAACAACTCCTGCGTCAGGACCAACATTTTGGCCTCGTCTTGAGACGGGACCCCTAGAATATCCATTATGACATGCAAGGGATAATATGGCGCAATATCCCTAGAAAAATCTATTGGGCCACCTTCATACTGCGCAAGTCTGTCAACACAGCGACGGGCCAGTCGTCGGATACGCTCATCCAGTTTGAGAAGGCTGTCAGGCATAAACCATGATTGCGCCAGCGCGCGCAACTTCTGGTGCTCATCACCGTCGAGTTGCACTAGCGCCTTGACGATATGCGGAGACCCGGTGACCGAAATTATATAGTCGATTGCGGCTTTTGATCGGCAAACAACCGAATAGTCACCGTTGCGAAATAGACTGCTGTCACGCGAAATGGCACTTACATCGGCATGCTTTGTTGCAACCCAGAATGGGTCGAAGCCCTCGATGATGGCGCGCCCGAACGGGTTGGTCGCGCGCGCCCATGTATAGACTGCATGCAATAGCTCGCGGTTTGAATAAGTCTTGGGATCAACCAAAAGCTTCGCGATGTCATTGGGAAGATCGAAGTTGGAGGTGGTGGTGGTGGTGTCCAAGATATACATACTCCAAAGATAAATATGACATGAATTTCAAGATAGCGCATAGCCATTCAATGCTGCCTAAGGTGAATGGATACATAAACCCTATCTCTTGGTATCGAATCAGGGCGAAACATCCGAAAACTAGTAGGACAGCAGCAAGAATGACTCTATGCTCCTTATTCGATACCGGAAAGTGTTAGTGACCCTACCATCCACGGACATCGAATGTCCTGTGACTTACCACGGCAAATCAGTGAATGGAGACAATAAAAACAGAACTGGCATAAAGGTCATCATGGCACTACCACTTGTGGAGGGCTTTCTACTCGCACTGAAGGCAACCACACACCTGGGGCCGGCGATCTGATTACGACGCCGTGCACCGTTACCTGGCGACGACTTACCAACCGCGCCTCATTCAATGACACACCTTCCAGTTCCCAGCTTTTATGGGCTGCTGTTTCGAGTATGACCTTTGGGAAGGGCTCATTGCCCTTGATGTGGATCTCACCAATCAGCGTCAGATGCTGGTCCTCCGTTGGTGCCGCGGCAAATGCAGCGACGCTGAGGGCAACTAGCGAAGCAATCACGTGAGGCATAGGTCTACAGAAGTTGAGTGACAGCAGCCATCCCTTCGCATCATTGAATCACGACGGACAGTGAGGAGTTGGGCGGAATCTTGACCGTCTCGCTATACATACCTGTAACATTCTGCCGAACTACTGGTACGTAGGCATACGGCTGGAGGGCCGCGGGCACTGCTGATAACTGATTAGAATTCGTTAGAAAAGCGTGTGTGTCAATTACAGGCAGCACGAATCCACCTTCCTCCCGCGAAGGGAAGCCAAAGCCAACTGGGGCGGGTTCCTTCATCAGTGCGCCTGATGTCGCGGCAAAGCCGCGCAGCTGCTGTTGAAAGCTGGAGGTCGCTGCCGTGGCCCGAATTGAAGAGTCGAGAACCGCCATCGAATCTGTGCTGCTAAAGTTGGTAAGGAGATGTTTGTAGAAGCTCAGTCCGAGTTGGCGATTGAGAAATCCACCGAGCGAGCCCCAGATCGAATATCCGTTGCATGTACTGGTTGTGTTCCACTCAAGCAGGCTGCAGTTGTGAATTCTGTCGTCAAAACTTACGTAGCTGTAGAAGCGCATGTCCCTGATCGTATTGAAGTTCTCCACGATGGACTGGCTCGCAAAGTCCTCAAACATCATGGCTGTAGCTTCGTCCAGCCACGTCTCGAATTCGTAGGACGCATCCAAACCCTGGGAAACGCCGCGGCGGTAGAAATTCTGCATATGCATAGCTTCATGCGCCATCCCAGAGCGCATGTAGTTCAAGCCGTCGGTGCCATGGAGATACATTTCCTCAGAGTTCAGGTAAAGCGACACCGATTCGTTTGAGTATGGCTGCAGATCACGCTTGAATGCGTTGCGCCCATAGAAGTATCCGGCCATCCCTGATCCCCTATTGAACTTAGCGATTACGATGTCAATCGGCTGATCACTACCGCTAATGATATTGCTATAGCTGTGGGGACCCCAGAGCGGGCCACCAATTGACTTCAGCATATCGTAGATCTTGCCAGGCGAGACGAACTCGCCAGCTAGCGTGTCGACAACCGCTTGACTCACCTTTGTCGGGTCGAGTTCAGTTGTCTCGACCCAGAAATTGACAGTGATTCCGTCAGTTGTCTTGAGTTTCCGAACCAAGGTTGTGGCGTGAGACGTATCGTCCGCGAGATACCAGGTTTTTACGCCATCCATATCCAATTTACTAGGAAAATAGCTTAGAGAGTATCTTCGCGCTTTAGCGAGCGTTTTCCAGCCGTCTCGATTGAAACTTGATATTCGGCGTTTAAGCGCTTCCGTGCCGTCGTCCCATCGTAGTTGGTCGGCGACGATGGGATGGTACGACGTCGTTAGCGCGATTTTCGGCATAACCTGTGCAGTGCCGGTTTGATTAGTGAAAACGAGAGTTACATCCTGGCCGTTCAGCCCTGAGATGCTGATGGGAGTCTCCACAGCCGAGGTGTGGTATTAACGCTTTCCCAGACGCCTATGCCGCTACCAGAATAGGTGTGAGCGTCCAATGCTCCGCAATTCGAACAGACCTTCTCGACGAGGACCGACGCGGCGGTGTTGGACATCGCCGCGGGATCGCCGCTGTCACCTTCCCCTCCACCGCAAGAGGCCAGCACTACAGATATCAGTGCTGTCTGAGCAAGCGTCCAAAAAGAATGCAACGTGCGCTGCTTGTACTTCATATATCTTCGTCTTAGTTAGACTTCAATACGTGGCATCCCGACACAGCTCTTTTCGCGGCACGTTTTCTTGTAGCGTTGGCCTATACTTTTTTCACGCCAATGCCACCGCAAGTCAACATGACAATTCTGCCAAATTCCAATTCCTGAAGCAGCTGTCATTCAATTCTCTTAACTTGCGTAATGAAATCGTCATCCAACTTTAGTCAGCTACCACACGATTGAAGGGGAAAGCGAAATCTATGCCAATCCATTGTATAGGTGCACATATTGTTGCACCTTACAAGTATTGAAGGATTTTTTTCGAAATGCAGTGAGAATGGGAATTCAAAGCCGACAATGGCGACCAAGACTTTGTCGATGTTGCGACAGACATGTCGATGTTGCGACAGACAATAACGGGGTTTCTTGCGGCATTGATTCGACTATTTCCTATGGACGACTCAGTCAGAAGCGGGACTTTTGACGTGGGTCAAGCTGCGCCGTCGTTTTCAATGTCAGCATATTATGTGGTACCAGCGAAGGAGCGCTTCCGGTGACCGTACGAATTCCGTGTTCACCCCTACAGCTCAGGGGGGCCAGTGAGAGATATTACGCATCTGAAATGGATTTCTGATTTTCGCGATATAGACGCAGACTCATTGTCAAACTCGTCCAATTCACCGCTATTGAAGGCGCCACACTGGACCGAGCATGCTTTATTTCGGACGACGAGGCCGAAGCGCTCGTTACCGAATTGCGCTATCAAATTTCCAGAGGAGGGCTCGCGTTGATTGGAGAAACAGATGGTGGCAACATAGGGTTCTTTTGCATGATGATTCGTAGTGAGATGCCCACCTGTCATCATCGCGCGGAAGTAAGCAAGCTAGCGGTGCATCCCGCATACCGCGACCAGAACATCGTTTTGCGTGCCGTTCGGCAGATCGTGGTCAAAGCGGATGCACTTGGCATCGAGCAACTATTCCTTCATGTACGCGAGGGGAGCCCAACCCACTTGTTGTGGGAGCGCTTTGGATTCAAGTCATGTGGTGTGCTCGACGACTATGCGCGCGTGGGCGCGAAGATATATCGTGGCCACTTTTTGCAGCAATCGGTCTGGGCGTTGCGAACTCGAGTCTTTAAGACCACTCAATGCGCCTTCCGAGCATGACGAATGAACCATGCTTATCCGGTTGTCTCCCAAGCCCTCTACCGATAGTATGTTGGTCATCTGTGCCACCCCGGGGCAACCATGGTTATTGACGTGCTTGACCGAGGCGATCTGCCGTTTCCGGGCTCGCTGCCGGAGTTTCAGCGGATGTTTCCAGACGAAGCGGCATGCATGGCCTACTTTGAGCGCGCTCGATGGAGCGATGGGTTCATTTGTGACCACTGTGGCTTGCTTGGTGAGCCGTACCGCTTTGCCAATCGCCCCGGCGTTTTCCGTTGTCGCCATTGCACACGCGACACGAGCCTCACTGCTGGCACCGTCATGGAGCGCACGCACACACCGCTGTCGGTTTGGTTCTGGGCGGCGTAACTGGTCGCCAGTCAGACACCTGGCATGTCGGCCGTTCAGTTCCAGCGCCAACTCGACCTGTCGCGTTACGAGACCGCCTTCCAGATACTCCACAAGTTGCGCGCCGGCATGGTGCGCCCCGACCAGGATCGGATCGGTGGCAAGCCTGAGGAACACGTCGAGGCCGATAAGACCTACGTCGGTGGGCGTACTCGCGGCAAAGGCAGGGGCGTGCACGACATGGTTCTTGTGGCCGGCGCTGTCGAGGTTCGGCAACGCAAACTTGCCGGCAGCCGCAACAAACGCAAGAGCGGACGGTATGCCGGACGAGTTCGGCTCGCTCTGGTTCCTGACCGAAGTGCCCGGTCGCTGGGCGGATTCATCGAGCGTACCGTTGCACCCGGCGCAACCATCATCACCGACGACTGGAACGGTTATGCCAAGCTGGGCGAGCGCGGCTATGGCCATATCGCCATCGCGCAGCGCGGTGAGATGCAAGTGACCGAATCCTTCCTGCCGATCATTCACCTTGTGTTCTCCAATCTCAAGACCTGGCTGCGCGGAATTCATCACGGTGTCAGCCCGCAGCACCTGCAAGCCTATCTCAACGAATTTACCTTCCGCTTCAACCGTCGTTTCTATCCCTTCAATGCATTTCGCTCCCTGCTCGGCATCGCTGGTGACGTCACCGCGCCGACCTATGCCGAGCTCTATGCCAAAAATCGCTACCCACTACATCTAGTAGGTTTGGGAGCTAACCGGATAAGCACGGAATGAACCTTTTCCAGGCGAAATTGCCCTCTCATTCGCGAACGCCTGCAGGTACCGAAGGACGTAGCACGGGGTGCAGTAACCAATGCAAACGGACAAGTCTTACTCGCGACGAATGCCTGGAGGCAATCGGCGCCACATTCGATGGAGCTAAGACCCGGGTAAAAGAGCGGCGACGGGACTTTCGTGGGGAAGACGAATCCGAACCGTCATATAGTTCTGACACAATCTTTCGTGTCCACAAAGATGGAGCACAGGCTGCCCGCTGATAACCCTTCGGTTTGTCGACCACGCAGACACGTTGGGTGAAAGAAGCAGATGCCGGCTTTCTCTCATACCTAGAGACACAAATTCATACAACCGGGAAAAATGCGCAACATGACATCCAACCTGTTATCTCTACTGCCATCACTATTGCCTGCCGCGGTAGCCTGGGCCGAGAGTATGGCCGAACCAGTAATCCGGAACGGAAGCGCACTAACCGAACAAGGTCTATCGGTCGCTAGTGCCGTTGGTGTTGCTATGCCCGAACGTATCCACATCGCAATTGTCGATACTCTCCCGATGCCTGCGGATGAGACACTGCGGAATGTCGCCTGTTCAACAGGATTGTTTGGTCCGGATACGGTTGGATTGACACTAGGGTACGCCATATTGATTGCGAAAGGTCATGCCACACGGCGCTTGCTCACGCATGAGTTCCGGCATGTTCATCAGTATGAACAAGCTGGCTCAATTGAGAGCTTTCTCCCTGCATACCTGGCTGAGATCGCGACCTTTGGCTACGTCAATGCGCCGCTTGAAATCGACGCGCGCGACCACGAGCTTCTCTGAGAGAGGGGCGCCCCGCCGGCAAAGTGAAATGATAATGGCTACCGCTATTCGCGGTGCCGCTGAAAATGATCAAGGTGCAGGCAAAGTGCCGAGCCACTGTCTGAAGAGGTGGCGCCGGAAATTCGGACAGTCGGATAAATGGAAGAGCTGGGGTCTGAGCCGGCCATAATGGCGGGCAGAAAGGACCTCAGAAGATGACGAAACGAAGCAGGCGAACCCACTCGGCGGGGTTGAAGGCGAAGGTAGCCCTGGCGGCCCTCAAGGGCGAAAAGACGCTGGCGGAGCTGGCCCAGCAGTACGACGTGCACCCCAGCCAGATCACAGCGTGGAAGCAGCAGTTGGTGGAGCATGCCGCGGACCTGTTCGGCGGTGGCAAGGAAAGTGGGGGCGAGCCGCCGGTGGATTTGAAGGTGCTGCACGCCAAGATCGGCCAGTTGGCGCTGGAGAACGATTTTTTGTCCGGCGCGCTCAGCAAGGCCGGCCTGCTGAGCGCAAAGCGATGATCGACCGCGAGCACGCGCTGCCGGTGAGCCGGCAGGTCAAGCTGGTGGGCATCGCCCGGTCCAGCGCGTACTACCAGCCGCAACCGGTCAGCGAGGCAGATCTGAAGCTGATGCGCCGCATCGACGAACTGCATCTGGAGCATCCCTTCGCGGGGGCGCGCCTGCTGCGCCGGGAAGGCATCCAGGTCGGTCGCCGGCACGTGGGCACGCTGATGAAGCGCATGGGCATTGAGGCGCTGTATCGCCGGCCGAACACGAGCCGCAAGCACGCGGCGCACAAGATCTGGCCGTACCTGCTGCGCGACCGGAAGATCGACCGGGCCAACCAGGTGTGGGCGCTGGACACGACCTACATTCCGATGGCACGGGGCTTTGTGTACCTGACGGCAGTGGTGGACTGGGCCAGCCGCCGGGTGCACCGGGTGGCGATCACGCTGGAGAGCTGTCATGCCGTCGAGGCAATCGAGGAGGCCTTTGCCAAGTACGGCGCGCCGGAGATCGTCAACACCGACCAGGGCAGCCAGTTCACCGCCACGGAGTTCACAGACGCCGTGCTGGACCGCGGCATCCAACTGTCGATGGACGGCAAGGGCAGTTGGCGCGATAACGTGTTCGTCGAACGCCTTTGGCGCAGCGTCAAATACGAGGAGGTCTACCTGAAAGCCTACGACTCGGTCAGCCATGCGCGCCGCTCTATCGCTAACTACCTAACCTGGTACAACCAACGACGGCCCCATTCCAGTCTGGCGGACCAGACCCCGGATGAGGCATACTTCGCCACGCTGCCAGCGATCAAATCGGCAGCCTGACTGCCCCAGCGCTTCCACTTAAAAACTCCGGATCCCTGTCCGAACAAACGGTGCCACCTCTCTTGGCCGATTGGCTGGTTTCGTGCGGCATTGACACGGTGGCGATGGAGTCAACCGGAGTGTACTGGATTACCCTGTTCGAGTTGCTGGAGTCGCGAGGCCTGAATGTATTTCTGGTCAATGCCCGTCACGTGAAAAACGTCTCGGGCCGCAAGTCCGACGTGCTCGACTGCCAGTGGCTACAGCAACTGATGAGCTACGGACTACTGTCTGGAGCGTTTCGTCCCAAGGACGAGATTTGCGCATTACGCTCAGTGATGCGTCAGCGCGCAATGCTGCTGTCCTACCAGTCGCGGCATGTGCAGCATATGCAAAAAGCTCTAGCGCTCATGAATGTACAGTTGGCCAATGTAATTTCTGACGTTGTCGGTGAGACTGGCCAGAAGATTCTGCGCGCGATCATCGCTGGCGAGCGCGACCCACTGAAGCTGGCAGATCTCAAAAACAGCCGGATCGAGGCGAGCAAAGAAGAGATTGCCAAGTCGTTGCAGGGTAACTGGCGGGAAGAACACCTGTTCGCCTTGACCCAGGCGGTTGAGCTATTTGATGCTTATTCCAAAGCGCTACAGCGCTGCGACGTCCAACTGGAGAGCATGCTTAAGGCGTTGAGCCGGAGCGAAGCTGAGCCCGGTCCGTCCAAGCGCCGCGTCGGCAAGGCAAAAAATGCCCCCAAGTTTGATGCACGCACCTATCTCTTCCGCATCTGCGGCGTTGACCTAACTGCGATTGACGGCATCGACATCACGACCGCACTCAAGGTAGTCGCCGAGATCGGCCCAGATCTGTCGCGCTTTCGGAACGCCAAACACTTCGCCTCATGGCTGGGCTTGTCTCCGGGCACGAAGATCTCCGGAGGCAAACGCCTATCAGGGGCCACCAAGGGCAACGCTAATCGCGCTGCTCAAGCTCTGAAGCTGGCTGCCGCTGCACTCCGCCCCAGCCAGTCGGCTCTGGGCGCCTACTATCGTCGAATGTGTGGGCGGTTGGATAAGGGCAAGGCCGTGACAGCGGTTGCACACAAGCTCGCCCGCTTGGTCTACGCCATGCTGACCAAAGGCACTGCCTATGTCGATCAGGGGCAGGCCTACTACGAAGAACGCTACCAGCAGCGCGTGATCTACCACCTCAGGAGAAAAGCCGCAGCCATGGGTCTCGAACTCGTCCCAATCCAGCCACAAGGACAATCCTCTTGAAAAACACCAATCAAATCAGGTAATTGAAATGGTTTCTTGAGAGGGAGTAGGTCTGCAACTGCCAATATCCTCCTCGAGTCCTGGGCGTGCATCGTTACCTCGAGCGCAAATGATGGCCGTATTTCCACCCTTCGAGAAGTGCACCGAATGCGGAAATTGGTCAATATCAGGGCTACAGACTGTATCTGAGCGGAGTTGGATGTAGCCGTCGCTGTTTAGTTCGAAAACGCGGACCGTCGCGGACCTTGCAAAGGTGATGGCGAGATGGCGTCCAGCCGGATCAACGGTGACGTGAATGGCCGATGTGGAAGCGGGATTTCGACTTGCGCCACATCGGCTTGTCCGGACTGGCTCACACGAAGGACTTTGACGAAGTGCGTGTCCCCGCGTCCGCCTGGCCCTCCGTTGCTGCAGACGATGTAAAGCAATGGAAAAGCAGGGTGCGAAGCCGCGTACTGCACAGGAAGTCCAATGTCGACAGCGAAGTTGTAATGCGAGGCCCCTGCTGGCGGTGGAGCGGACGGATGTGCATCTGGGCGGCAACTGCCGCGAGTACGAATGTCTGGGTCGTTGCCCATTAACTGCTTGCGCAATACGGCGAATCGGAACAAAAAGGGCAGGCTACTGCCGTCGAAGACGGCGTATAACCTGCCCCTTTACTACGGTAACGCGATCGCTATTAAGCCGCTTGCACAGCCTTCGCCACGAGTTCACCGAAGGCCTTGCAACCCAGCGTACCGCCGAGGTCCGGGGTGCGGGTCGCCGGGTTTTCCAGAATCTTGTCTACCGCGGCTTCCATCGCGTCGCCAGCGCGGAGGAACTCAGGCTTGTTGCGGCGCTCGCCGAGCCATTGCATCAGCATTGCCACCGACAGAATCATCGACGTCGGATTGGCCTTGTCTTGCCCTTGAATATCAGGTGCGGAGCCGTGCTGAGCTTGGGCGCAGCAGTTCGTGTCGCTTGCCATGACGGAGCCTGCGAGACCCAGGCTTCCCGACAGCTCGCTGGCAAGGTCCGACAGGATGTCGCCATAGAAATTCGTCGTCACAATCACGTCATAGCGCGAAGGATCGCGGACTAGGTGTGCTGCCATGGCGTCGACGAGGACGTCGTTGACGGTGACCTCAGGGAAATCTGCCGCCACGCGGCGCACGCATTCCAGGAACAGACCATCCGTCATGTGGAAGCTGTTGGCCTTGTGAATGGCGGTTACCTTCTTATTACGCTGCATCGCCAACTCGAATGCGCGACGGGCGATACGCTCGCTGCAATGTGTGGTGATTTTGCGAATCGACAGTGCCATGTCGGGGCTCGGCATAACTTCGCCCCAGCCCTTGGTCATGTTGCGGTCAGGATAGAAGCCTTCCGTGGCTTCTCGCATGATGACCAGATCCATGGTCTTGCCGTCCTTCATGTTGGAAGGCAGGAACGGACGGGTACGGGCAGGGCGTACGTTTGCGTACAGGTCCAGGCCGATGCGGAAACCTGCGGACACGTTGCGGCCGCCCTTTTCCGGGGTGGGGTAGTCGGCGTGCGATTGCGTCCCCAGGATGACACCGTCGTAAGTATTTGCGCGGTCCAGTACTTCCTCGCGCAGCGTAGTGCCGTACTTTTCCAGACTGACGAAGCCAACGTCGTCATAGTCGAATTCCAGGTTCAGCATGAAGGTGGAGTCTGCCGCCTTCAGGACGTCCATTGCGGCGCCCACGATTTCCGGGCCAATGCCGTCGCACGGCAGAACAAGAATCTTCATTACCTTATCTCCGATGTAAGTGTGTCCGGCACCGGCTGCCGCGAGTTCGTAGTGTAGCCGAACGTACTATGTCAACCTAAAATACCAACATGGCGCCGCGATTGTATTGAATCGCCCCGGGTTTTGAGGAGGCTCCAACTCTTGCGAGAATGGAGCCATGAACAAGCAGATCAAGCATTCCCCCGAAGTCCAAGATCGGGCTGTTCGCCTGGTGCGAGAGCAACTCGGCGAGCATCCTTCGCTATGGGCGGCGGTCCAGGCCATCGCCCCAAAGATTGGGTGCTCGGCCCATACATTGTTGAAATGGGTCAAGCGTGACCAGGTGGATAGCGGCGAACGCGACGGCGTCACGACGGCAGAGCGAGAGCGCATCAAGGCGCTGGAGCGTGAAGTCAAGGAATTGCGCCGGGCCAATGAGATTTTGAAGCTGGCCAGTGCGTTTTTCGCCCAGGCGGAGCTCGACCGCCGGCTCAAGTCCTGAAGGCCTTCGTCGATGAGCATCGAGATGCCTTCGGGGTCGAGCCGATCTGCAAAGTCTTGCAGATTGCCCCGTCGTGTTACCGACGCCATGCCGCACGGCTTCGTGATCCGTCGCGACGTAGCGCCCGTGCAATTCGCGATGAGCGTCTGCGGCCTGCGATCAAGCGGGTCTGGGAGGACAATATGCAGGTCTATGGTGCGGACAAAGTCTGGAAACAGATGAATCGGGAAGGCATGGCGGTGGCGCGCTGCACGGTCGAACGGCTGATGAAGCAGCTTGGCCTGGCGGGGGTGCGCCGGGGCAAGAAGAAGCGCACCACAGTGGCCGACGACTCGGTGCCGTGCCCTCTGGATCGCGTCAAGCGCCAGTTCCACGCCACACGGCCCAACCAACTGTGGGTGAGTGATTTCACCTACGTTTCGACTTGGCAGGGCTGGCTGTACGTGGCCTTCGTGATCGACGTGTTCGCCCGCTGTATTGTTGGCTGGCGCGTCAGCACTTCGATGACCACGGACTTCGTTCTGGATGCCTTGGAGCAGGCGCTCTACGCGCGCCATCCCGACAACGACGGGTGTTACGTCGCGCTCAATTTGAGGTCCAACAGGGTGAGTTTGTCTCGCGTACGTTGAGAACGATTTCACGAACATCCCCGCGAACATCGCGAGACGCCGCGGGCATGAGATAGGCCGGTACTCCTCTGCTATCGTGAGACGGTTACCACACCCTCCACGAACACAGAACAGCCCGGCCTATGCTTCGGATCGTACATGCCTTTGTCTCGCTCGAACAGCATCTTCGCGCCATCGTCACCACGCCTAAGTCCTATCATCCCGGCCGCTGCCCACATTGCGGTCGCACCTGCCTGTGGGCACACGGCTTCTATGCACGCAAGGCTGATCGCAGTGAGGGCGGTACCCTCAATTCCGTGCCCGTGCCACGCTATTGTTGTGCCGCTTGCCGGCGTACCTGTTCTCGCTTGCCGCTGTGCATCTGTCCGCTGCGCTGGTACGGCTGGGCGCTGCAGCAGCTCGTGTTTGCCCTGATCTTCGTCGGGATGTCGCTGCGCTTCACCGCCGCCGTGGCCGGCGTCGATCGCCGCACCGTCCGGCGCTGGTGGGGCTGGCTCCTGCGTCGCAGTGACAACTTTGCCTTTGCCCTGCGAAGCCGCTTCCCAGAACTGGGCCGCACCGCCGATACCGCCGCATTTTGGTGCGCCTGCCTCGCCCTCATGCCGCTATGCCAAGCGATGGCCTGGCTCGACCTGGACGGCCTTGATGTCCCGTGATCGCATGATGGCAACACTGCGCGCGACACCCCTTCCGGCACGGTAACGGGCACCCCACACAGTCTGCCCACTGCCGCCGGCCCGATATTGGTCGTTTCATGACGTCTCGTTCAACTTCAACGTAGACTTCATGAACAACATCGATCCCGTGGCCCTGTTCCGGTTGTCCGTGCTCGGTCCCATCGTGAGCCGTGAGCGGCTCGAGCGCGGCGAGCTGCAGCTGCTGCTGCGTCAGCTCGCCCTTCAGGAGTACGCCATCCCCGGCTCGCGCCGCCGCCACATCGGCGAGCGCACCCTGCAGACCTGGTACTACGCCTGGCGGCGCGAGGGTGTCGCGGGCCTGGCCAGCCGGCCCCGTGCCGACACCGGCCGCTCGAAGCTGCCCGAGGCCGTGCAGGCCGCCGTACTGGCTGCCAAACGCGAGAACCCGCAACGCTCCATACGCCAGATCCGGCTGCTGCTCGAGTCCGCCGGGGTGGTGGCGCGCGGAACGCTCTCGCGTTGCGCCGTGCATCGCCTGCTCAAGGTTCACGGCCTCTCGCGCATCGTCGGCCCCGCCGTCGTTCCCCAGGAGAAGCGCAGCTTCGTGGCCGAGTATGCCGGCTCCATCTGGTACGGCGATGTCATGCATGGCCCAATGTTCTCGTTCGGCGGGGCACGCCGCAAGACCTATCTCGTATCGCTGTTCGATGATGCCTCGCGCCTGGTTGCGCACAGCGCATTCTGCCTGTCCGAGACGGCGTTGGAGATCGAAGGCGTTCTCAAGCAGGCACTGCTGCGCCGGGGTATCCCGCGCATGATCGTCGTCGACAACGGTTCGGCCTATCGCGCCGCAAGCCTGCAGACCATCTGCGCAGACCTGGACATTCGCCTGGTGCACTGTCAGCCGTACCAGCCCACGAGTAAGGGCAAGCTCGAACGCTGGCACCGCACCGTGCGCGATCAGTTCCTCGCGGAGCTCGATGCCACCCACATCCGCGACCTGGCCGACCTCAACTCCCGGCTGTGGGCCTGGGTCGAGCAGGTCTATCATCGCGAGCCCCACAGCTCGCTGGGCAAGGATGTCTCGCCGCTCGCGCGCTACCAGCAGGACCTGCCGCGCATCCGCGCACTCGGCTCTCTTGCCCCGAAGCTCGATGAACTGTTCCTGCATCGCGTCGAACGCCATGTGCGCCGTGATGGCACCGTCTCGTACGATGGCCGCGTCTTCGAGGTCCCCTACGAACTCAGCGGCCAGCGGGTCGTGCTCGTCGTCGATCCCCACGCCGGCACCGTGCTCCGCGTCCAGAACAGCGCCGGCCAACCGCTGGGCGCCGCCACCCCGCTCGATGCCGTCGCCAACAGCCGACGACGACGCAGCAAGCCGCCAATTGAACCCACGACCGCTGCCCCTGTGCCCGGCCCCAACCTCATCGAACTCACCCATCAACATCACTACCGCCAGGAGGGTTGACCTATGTACCGTCAACACTTCGGCCTGCGCTGCGCCCCGCTGGACACCGACTGTATCGAACTGTGGGACGACGGCGCGCTCGCCAGTCTGTCCGAACGCTTCCAGTGGCTGCTCGACAGCCCTGGCATCGGCCTCTTGACCGGTGAGCCCGGCGTAGGCAAGACCGCCGTACTACGCCATCTCACGCGCAACCTCAACCCGCATCGCTACCAGACCATCTACCTGGCCGAGACCGAGTTCGGCCGCGTTGACCTGTACCGGTCACTGGCCCGCTCGCTCGGGCTCGAACCCAGCCATCGCCGCGCCGATCTCTGGCGCGACATCAAGGCGCGCATCACCGAACTTGCTAATGGCAAACAGGTTCTGCCCCTATGGATAATCGATGAGGCGCAGAACCTGCCTCCCGAGTTTTTCCGCGACTTCCCCTCATTCCTGAACTTCGCCTTCGACGCCCGTCATCTCATCACCGTCTGGCTCGTTGGCCACCCGGAGCTGGCCTCAATGCTTGAACGCAACGTCTACGCCGCACTTTACAGCCGCATCCAGACCCGCGCGCAACTTCAACCCGTCACCGAGCATGCCCGCTTCGCCCAGCTCATCTCGCACGCACTCAAGACCGCCGGCTGCAACCACACGCTGCTCTCAGAGACCGGGCTCGAGCTGTTGCGCCAAGCCTCGCGTGGCTTGCCCCGCAACGCCGGACGCATCCTGCGCACCGCCATGCAGCTGGCCGTGCCCAAGGGGCTGAACCATCTGCCTGACGAACTGCTGCAGCAGGCCATCGGGGAAATGCGATGAGAACCCCGCACGCCTCAATCCGCGAATCCATCATGTACATGTTCACTCGCAGCACCGGCGCTGCCGATCCGAAACTCTCCGACGAAACCGCCTTCGTCATCCAGCTTATCCTCGACGACCTATGGCTGTGGTTCAACACCGTCTATGGCGAACAGGCCCGTCGCTACCGCCCGCCGCCCGATCTCCAAGAGCCCGACGGCGGCGATCTGCCTGACGATCCATTCTGAACATCGGCCCCGGCTTCCACCGGGGCCGCTTCGCTTGGGCCGCACCGATACCGGCTTCCAGGCGATCCAACATGTCTCGCGCTCTACGGCAGTGAATCTCTTGTGCAAAAAGCGCGAGACATCCGCCCCTGTCTCATGCCAAATATCTCGCGACGCCAACTCTCATTCAGCCCGCAACGGAACAACGGGACGCTCATTCACCATTCTGACAGGGGATCGCAATACGTCAGCATTCGCTATACCGAGAGGCTTTCTGAAGCCGGCATTGAGCCGTCGGTGGGCAGCCGCGGTGACTCCTACGACAACGCACTGGCTGAGACCATCAATGGCCTGTACAAGGCCGAACTGATCCACAGGCGTGGCCCCTGGAAATCCCGCGAGGCCGTGGAGCTTGCAACCTTGGAATGGGTGGCCTGGTTCAACAACCACCGCCTGATGGAATACCTCGGCTATATCCCGCCGGCTGAAGCTGAGGCAAACTACTATCGGCAACTCAGCGATACCGCTGCGGCCCCGGCATCAACTTAAACAAAACAGCCTCCTCGATTCCCGGGGTGATTCAGTATTGACTTAGCTTTTCCCGAACGCCTTGCAGTGCCCCAGTTTTCTAACAATTCTAACAAAGTGCTGCTTTCGATGCAAAAAAGACTTCGGATCGAGGATACATCCATTCGCCGTTAAACCATGAGCCTCTCAAGCACCATACGACTTCTTAGGAACGAGTGAGAAATAACTTCCCGAAGTGGACCTGGCGTGCGCAAAGCGACGCGGGTAAGATGTGATGCCTCTGGAGGACAAACGATGCAGGCTGGTTACCGGGCTGAGGTTGAAACGCGGATGAAGCGGCTGTACGCGCGCTTGTCGGAGGAGGACCGACGGCGGTATGCGGCTGTGGAGGCGGACAAGCTGGGCCATGGCGGTTTCGAATATATTGCGAAACTGTTTGAAATGGACCCGAAAACAATTAGACAAGGGCTAAAGGACCTGGAAGAAGAGCTGGATCCGGTTGGAGAGCGGATCCGAAAAAAAGGGGCGTAAATCCAGGTTAACGGACCATCCGGAGTGGAACGCGGTATTTCTAGATGTGGTGCGAGAGCATACGGCGGGTAATCCACAACACGGCATCATCTGGACGGATCTGAAGCCATAGCGTTATACACATCTCAGCGCACACGGCGGCCCCCAACGAAGCGTATGCCTTCAATGACTCGCGAGATTCGCTTGTAAACTTTGTTGAGATCGCGTTTACTTTCTGGCTTTGGGTACGCGCGTGGCAAAGGCAGCAAAGCAGTGGATCGAGCAGGAGTTTGCGGGGCTGAATCTTGGCGATGCCCGCCTCAACAGAAGGGCGAAGAAATTGATAGAACGACTTGCGGCCAAACCGAAGGCCAGTATCCCAGAGGCGTGCGATAGCTGGAGCGAGACGTGCGCGGCCTACCGTTTTTTGCGCAATACGGATGTGGCCTGGGACGCCATACTGGAACCGCATTGGGCGAGCACGCAGGAACGCATGCGCAGCCAGTCGGTCGTGCTGTGCATTCAGGACACAACCGAACTGGATTTCAATGCTCAGGACATCGACGGACTGGGACCATTGAACTATGAAGCGCGGCGCGGCCTGTATCTGCACCCGACTTATGCGGTGACGACTGAACGGGAACCGCTGGGCGTGCTCGACGCGTGGATGTGGGCACGTGAAGAGCGCGGTGCCGACGGTGTGCGCCCCGGCCAGAAAGAAAGCACCCGCTGGGTTGAAGGGTACGAGCGCGTGGCTGAAATGGCGCTCGACATGCCGGGCACGCGGCTGGTGTACGTGGCCGACCGCGAGGCGGACATGGTGGAGATGATGCGCCGAGCCGACGAATTGGGCACGCCGGCGGACTGGCTGGTGCGCGCCAAACATGACCGCTGCCTGCCTGACAGCGAGGGCGTCAGGTTGTGGGCCAGCACCACGAGCACGGAGCCCTTGGGTGAGATCACCTTCGTGAGCGGCGCGCGCGAGGGCCAGAAGAGCCGCACCGTGCGCCAGCAACTGTGGGCCCGCGAGGTCGAGATCGCGGATGGCAGACGGGGCAAGATCAAGGTTCACTGCGTGATCGCGCGTGAAGTGGGCGCGCCGGCAGGCGTCAAGCCGATTGAGTGGCGCTTGCTGACCAACCGCGTGGTCGCGACGCAAGAACAAGCTGTCGAACTGATCAATTGGTACCGGGCGCGCTGGGAAATCGAAATCTATTTCCATGTGCTCAAGAACGGTTGCGAAGTGGAGTCCTTGCAATTGGCCGCCGTTGACCGGATTGAGCGCGCCCTGGCCTTGTTCCTGGTGGTTGCCTGGCGCGTGACTTATCTGATGCGCAAAGGCCGGACCTGCCCCGAGCTGGACGCCTCCTTGTTCTTCGATCCGGACGAAATTCGTGGTGCGTATCTGCTGGCCAAAAAGAAGTTGCCGGCGACACCACCGACCGTGAACGAGGTCGTGCGGCTGATTGCGCAAATCGGCGGCTTCCTTGCTCGAAAGGGCGACGGCGAACCCGGCGCCAAGACAATCTGGCGCGGACTCGATCGCGTGCTCTCCGCTGCTGAAACCCTGCGCGCGCTACGTGAGGGGCTCGGCTGACTTATGTATAAAGGTATGATCTGAAGCCACGCGAAATCGCACAGGCGATGACGCAGCAAGTAGGCGAACGGGTGAGCGTGCGAACGGTCCGGCAGCTGCTAAAGCGCAACGGTTTTTCCCGGCGGCAATCACAGAAAAAGAAGTCGTTCAAGTCCCACGCACAACGCGACGTACAATTTCAGCGTATTACGCAACTCAAGGCGGAATATCTCGAAGACGACCAGCCTGTCCTCAGCATCGATACGAAGAAGAAGGAGATGCTGGGCAATTTCTATCGCGACGGCAAGCTCTACACGCGCGAGCAGCTTGAAGTCCTCGACCATGATTTTCCGAGCTACAGCGAAGGCAAGGTCATCCCGCATGGGCTGTACGACATCGGGCTGAACAAGGCACATGTGAACATCGGGGTGAGCCGTGACACGACGCAGTTTGCCTGCGACAGCGTAGCGCACTGGTGGGAAAAACAGGGTCGCGCCGATTATCCCCAAGCCACACGGTTACTGCTACTGTGCGATGGCGGAGGTAGCAACCCAAGTGATTCGTGGCTTTTCAAAGCGGATCTGCAAGATCTGGCAGACCGGCTCGGACTGGAAATCCGGGTGGCCCACTACGCCCCATACTGCTCGAAACATAATCCGATCGAGCACCGCGTGTTTCCACACATTACGCGAGCCTGTGCTGGCGTAGTCTTCAGCAGCGTTAGTCTGGTTCGTGAACTGATCGAAAAAGCCTGCACAAAAACCGGACTGAAAGTTACTGCTGACATTCTTGACGGAGTCTATGAAGCCGGACGGACAGTCACTCGTTGCGTCCGTGCTTCACTGAACATCGAGTACGACTCAACCTTGCCTGCGTGGAACTACAGCATCCGCTCACGGAACGCCGCATAGCGGGAAGTTATTTCGAGCACGTTCCTTAGCCAAGCCCCATCGATAACGCATGCGAGCTTGGCGTGTCGCGGCGCCCTGAAAAGCGGTAAAGATACTCAAAAGGATCTTTTGTTCTCGCGCTATCCACCTCGGCGTTTGCACTCGACAGCGTCAAGATGATGATTCCGGGGGCTGGGGGCGGCTTCGACCAGGCAGCCCGAACCCTTGGGAAAGCGATGCAGGAATCAGGTCAAGCGAAGTCTGTCTGGGATGAGCACCGAGCAGGCGCCAGCGGAAGCACTGGTTTGGCGCAGTTCGAGTTTTCATCGCAAGAATCGGGCCGACACGTTGTCTGTGGGTTCTTCGAAAACGGAGAGGCTCGCTGCGGCGCAGGGCGCAGCGGGCGTTATGTTCCTATCAATAGCGATTGGTCCGGGTGTACCTCGGTTGAATCGCCCCACTGTGGCGGCGCGCACAGAGGTTGGTTTTCTGACAGCTTAGAGTACAAGGAAAATATGGCGCCAGAAAGGCAAGTCAGCGTTGGCGTTGGCATATCGCCTTTGCCCACGTGGACGGGGCACGCACCTCACCGGGGGTATATGAAGCGCAAACACTTAGGTCATGGTTTCGCTTTTGCTGCCTGCCTGCTCAGCATGGATGCCTGGGCTGCCGCTGAGGTTGTTGGATGCCGCTCGGGTATCGCTGAGCCCATTAAGAGCTATCGCGTAACCGGCTCAGAGGTGTTCTTGCGGGCAACGCCTAGCCCAAATGGGAAGAAACTGATAAACGAGAAGACGAGTTCGATTCTAAAGACCACTTGGTACATGTCGATTGACCGGTCAACGGTGGTGACTGAGTATTGCTGGCAGAATGGGTGGTCGCGTGTCCGCGTGACGACGCCGGACTGGCTGAGTGACACCCATATCGGCTGGGTGCCAAGCATTGCCCTGCGGGAGCGCATCCGCGATGTCAACGGCAAAGAGGTCTTCACCGACGCCGATTTTCGGTGGACGAAGAAAACGGAGGCATACAAGAAAATCATCGTCGCCGGCGTGAACAAGGTTTACCGGGAGAACTCTCGGTGCAATGAAATTGACCCGAGCACTGCGTACATCTCAGGAGAAAAAGGTACGCGGGCTGATCCGGTTTTTTTCGTAACCTGCGGCCGAGATGCTGGCGCCTTCAATGCCTACTTCTCGAAGTCCGAGGCCGAAGCGGGGACGACCCTCGCAGCGGCTAAGCACATCGACCGGTCTCACGCTATCAATCTCTGCGAGGGCTATGCACGCCAACGTGCCGCGCACCCGAGCACTGTCCGGTTCTCTAGAGTTATGGATGTTGCCGTCAACGAGCATCCGAACGGGCGCATGTCTGTGCGCTCGACGTTCACCGCCAAGAATGTTTCAACCTCGAGTTAAATTTCAACATCTTCTGCCTGCTGGACGGGAAAGGCCTCATAGAGGCCAATGTCTCCGAAGACTACTACCGCTGAGCACTCAAGTAGAGTGACGCCAAAGCTCATTAATAGGTAATGAGAACCAATTTGTCACAGTTGGCATCGCATGCAATAGTTTATTGCATGCTTATCCGGTTAGCTCCCAAACCTACTAGATGTAGTGGGTAGCGATTTTTTGGCATAGAGCTCGGCATAGGTCGGCGCGGTGACGTCACCAGCGATGCCGAGCAGGGAGCGAAATGCCATGCTTATCCGGTTGTCTCCCAAGCCCTCTACCGATAGTATGTTGGTCATCTGTGCCACCCCGGGGCAACCATGGTTATTGACGTGCTTGACCGAGGCGATCTGCCGTTTCCGGGCTCGCTGCCGGAGTTTCAGCGGATGTTTCCAGACGAAGCGGCATGCATGGCCTACTTTGAGCGCGCTCGATGGAGCGATGGGTTCATTTGTGACCACTGTGGCTTGCTTGGTGAGCCGTACCGCTTTGCCAATCGCCCCGGCGTTTTCCGTTGTCGCCATTGCACACGCGACACGAGCCTCACTGCTGGCACCGTCATGGAGCGCACGCACACACCGCTGTCGGTTTGGTTCTGGGCGGCGTAACTGGTCGCCAGTCAGACACCTGGCATGTCGGCCGTTCAGTTCCAGCGCCAACTCGACCTGTCGCGTTACGAGACCGCCTTCCAGATACTCCACAAGTTGCGCGCCGGCATGGTGCGCCCCGACCAGGATCGGATCGGTGGCAAGCCTGAGGAACACGTCGAGGCCGATAAGACCTACGTCGGTGGGCGTACTCGCGGCAAAGGCAGGGGCGTGCACGACATGGTTCTTGTGGCCGGCGCTGTCGAGGTTCGGCAACGCAAACTTGCCGGCAGCCGCAACAAACGCAAGAGCGGACGGTATGCCGGACGAGTTCGGCTCGCTCTGGTTCCTGACCGAAGTGCCCGGTCGCTGGGCGGATTCATCGAGCGTACCGTTGCACCCGGCGCAACCATCATCACCGACGACTGGAACGGTTATGCCAAGCTGGGCGAGCGCGGCTATGGCCATATCGCCATCGCGCAGCGCGGTGAGATGCAAGTGACCGAATCCTTCCTGCCGATCATTCACCTTGTGTTCTCCAATCTCAAGACCTGGCTGCGCGGAATTCATCACGGTGTCAGCCCGCAGCACCTGCAAGCCTATCTCAACGAATTTACCTTCCGCTTCAACCGTCGTTTCTATCCCTTCAATGCATTTCGCTCCCTGCTCGGCATCGCTGGTGACGTCACCGCGCCGACCTATGCCGAGCTCTATGCCAAAAATCGCTACCCACTACATCTAGTAGGTTTGGGAGCTAACCGGATAAGCACGGTTTATTGGAATCGTTCAGCTAGTATATCGAAGTCCGGAGTCTTGCGGGGACGTTCGTTAAAGTACCTTCCGCCCAATGCAGGCATTGCCGAAAGCCTTGGCGTAGGCTTCAATCTCAGCCTGGCTGTAATGAGGTTTTGCCGAGTCCATCGCTGCCATTCCAACCGCGCAGGCGGTGCCATCGACTTCGATGGCGCGGACTCGAAGGTCACGAGCGTACTCCCGCCCATCTTTCGCACCTTCTTTTTCGGCAGATCGCACACCGGCCAGTGAATTGGTCACCGAGAGTGCAAGAGCGATCGTAATCATATGCTGGAGGATAGTGTTCTTTCGCACGTTGACTCTCCGATCTATTGGGTGCCATAAGTATCAAGCAGTCGACGGCGCATTGCGGCGCCGCTTGTGTGGGCCAGCACACGATCGAAGAAGCGCGCCACGAATGGGGGGCATACCCATTTGATTACACACAAGTCAGTCACCCAGTTCTCGTGCGTACCTGAGGCCGGCGGCGAAATCCATCACTCGCTGCAGGTCCTTGCCAGATGGTCTTGACTCCGGGTTCGCCGTCGCCTTTGCGCCCCAGAAAGCCGCCGAGCATGGCGACTAAGGAACGTGCTCGAAATAACTTCCCGCTATGCGGCGTTCCGTGAGCGGATGCTGTAGTTCCACGCAGGCAAGGTTGAGTCGTACTCGATGTTCAGTGAAGCACGGACGCAACGAGTGACTGTCCGTCCGGCTTCATAGACTCCGTCAAGAATGTCAGCAGTAACTTTCAGTCCGGTTTTTGTGCAGGCTTTTTCGATCAGTTCACGAACCAGACTAACGCTGCTGAAGACTACGCCAGCACAGGCTCGCGTAATGTGTGGAAACACGCGGTGCTCGATCGGATTATGTTTCGAGCAGTATGGGGCGTAGTGGGCCACCCGGATTTCCAGTCCGAGCCGGTCTGCCAGATCTTGCAGATCCGCTTTGAAAAGCCACGAATCACTTGGGTTGCTACCTCCGCCATCGCACAGTAGCAGTAACCGTGTGGCTTGGGGATAATCGGCGCGACCCTGTTTTTCCCACCAGTGCGCTACGCTGTCGCAGGCAAACTGCGTCGTGTCACGGCTCACCCCGATGTTCACATGTGCCTTGTTCAGCCCGATGTCGTACAGCCCATGCGGGATGACCTTGCCTTCGCTGTAGCTCGGAAAATCATGGTCGAGGACTTCAAGCTGCTCGCGCGTGTAGAGCTTGCCGTCGCGATAGAAATTGCCCAGCATCTCCTTCTTCTTCGTATCGATGCTGAGGACAGGCTGGTCGTCTTCGAGATATTCCGCCTTGAGTTGCGTAATACGCTGAAATTGTACGTCGCGTTGTGCGTGGGACTTGAACGACTTCTTTTTCTGTGATTGCCGCCGGGAAAAACCGTTGCGCTTTAGCAGCTGCCGGACCGTTCGCACGCTCACCCGTTCGCCTACTTGCTGCGTCATCGCCTGTGCGATTTCGCGTGGCTTCAGATCCGTCCAGATGATGCCGTGTTGTGGATTACCCGCCGTATGCTCTCGCACCACATCTAGAAATACCGCGTTCCACTCCGGATGGTCCGTTAACCTGGATTTACGCCCCTTTTTTTCGGATCCGCTCTCCAACCGGATCCAGCTCTTCTTCCAGGTCCTTTAGCCCTTGTCTAATTGTTTTCGGGTCCATTTCAAACAGTTTCGCAATCACTAGTGTCCGGTTAAATTTCGAACAAATTCAATTGGTTAGCGGCGTCGGGAACTTCTGACAGTGAAGAGTCGGGCTGAAAGGCCTGTGAAATAGGGGTTTTCTCGAAAACCGAGACGGACAAAATCTGTAGCAAAGTGTAAAGCGAGGCATTGAGTTGAAGCTCCTTCTTGACGATGGCGATGAGCACGTAGATGGACACGGCGCACCAGATTTGCGTCTTCACCGCGTTCTCGCTCGTGCCGAGGAATTTCTTGATACGCAGATGCTGCTTGATCCATTTGAAAAACAATTCCACCTGCCAGCGGTTCTTGTACAGCGCGGCGATGGTGATAGGCGGCAGCGTTGTGTTGTTGGTCAGGAAGATCAAGGTCTTGCCGGACTCCGGGTCCTTGAAGCGGATGCGGCGCAAGTGCTCAGGATAGTCTTGTGCAGAGTAAAAGCCGTTCAGGGCGATGGTCTGATCGCAGATGACACCGGTGCTGCGGTCTGTTGCGGCAGAGTAGAAGCGGCGGGCATTCATGTTGCTCTTGGCCCGCGTGACGAAGAATGCGCCGCTTTGATGAACCAGGTAGAGCCGAGCGAAATCCAGATAGCCGCGATCCATCACGTAGAACGCGCCTGCCTCGATGGGCAGGAAGTCGAGTACGTTCACTTCGTGCAGTTTGCCGTCGGAAATGTGGATGAAGGCGGGAATGGCGCCGCGCAAATCGAGCAGCGTGTGCATCTTGATCGCTGCCTTGGTCTTGCGAAACGGCGCCCAGTCGAACAACGACAGGCACAGGTCGATGGTAGTGGCGTCCAGGGCGTAGATGGTTGCATCGAGATCGATATCCAGCGACTCGCTCGCATACAGCGCCCGAGCGCGCGTGATAAGGCGCATCGCCAGCTCGTGATAGATGCGCCAGTCCCGCAGGTTCAGCGCATCCGACAGCGTCGAGCGCGCCGGCACGTTCTTCAATCCCATGTGAAAGAGCTTGCTGCGGTTGGCCGCCAGGCAGACCTCTATGTCGCGCAGCGACTCGCGCCAGGTCAACTGGGCGAACGACATGATGCGGAACAGATCGGCGCAGCCCAAGGTGCGCACGCCCGCATCTCCGCGATGCTTCTCGATAATGCGACCGAAGGTCTTCCATGGCACGAATTCCATGACCTGCGCGAACAGCGTCTTGCCCACATTCATGGGTCGATCCTGGTCGTTGAAACCCGAAAGGATCGCAAATTTTCCGTTCGAAATTCAAATCGTGGACACCCATGGAATCCTCACAACCCGCGTCAGCATTGGCTTCCAAGCCAATGACCCTCAAATAAACCGGACACTAGTGTTTCGCAATATATTCGAAACCGCCATGGCCCAGCTTGTCCGCCTCCACAGCCGCATACCGCCGTCGGTCCTTCTCCGACAAGCGCGCGTACAGCCGCTTCATCCGCGTTTCAACCTCAGCCCGGTAACCAGCCTGCATCGTTTGTCCTCCAGAGGCATCACATCTTACCCGCGTCGCTTTGCGCACGCCAGGTCCACTTCGGGAAGTTATTTCTCACTCGTTCCTAAGCGCACGACCTCATTCAGACGCGGTGACGTCTTCGGTGGTTTCTTCTTGTTGAGAATGAATGCCGCGCGCCATTCATCCCGCTCGAACAGCAGCCCTGCATCCAGGTCTGGGCAAGTTCGACCCAGTCGCATCAACCGAGCGATGCGCCATGCCACCACCATGAACAGCGCCAAGGCACGCTCAAGCCGTGCCATCACGCCTCGACCCGAGAAGGGGATCACCTGATCCCAGGCGCGTCGCCAGGCTGCTGCGATCGGCGTGTACCGGCGGCCCCATTCCCCTTGCTCGAAGGCTCCCAACTCGGCCAGCGCCGCCTCGGCGCTGGGTGCCGTGTACAGCGCCGCAGCCGCGGCCCGGCGCTCCCATGCCCTTGAGGCCGTCGGTGACCGCAATCAGAATGTCCTGCGTGCCACGGGTCTTCAGGTCATTGAACACCTTCATCCAGAACTTGGCGCCTTCGGTGGTCTCTATCCACAGGCCCAGAATGTCGCGCGTGCCGTCTGGCAGCACGCCCAAGGCGAGGTAGACGGCCTTGTTGCGCACCACGCCGTCCTCGCGCATCTTGACCCGCAGCGCGTCGACGAACACCACCGGGTACATCGCCTCAAGCGGGCGAGCTTGCCAGGCGGTGACCTCGTCTATGACCGCATCGGTTACCGAGCTGATGACCTTCCAGCTGACGTATTCCAAACTGCCCCGGATCAGGTGCACGATGCAGGTCTGCAGCGTCGTGTGCGGGAACACGGCATTCAGGGCCTGTTCCTGGAGCATGTATGCCACGCAAAACCAAGACGAGCCAGGCCGCCGACCATCCCCGAGGACTTGATTGCCAATTTCGTAAAGGGCCCGATGACTGCGGAGGCGGTCCAGGACGCTTCGATGGCGTTCAAGAAGGCCCTGATCAAACGCGAGCTTTGGGCGCCGAGCGCCCGGCCGGCACGGCCAACCAGCGCAACGGCAAGAGCGCCAAGACGGTCCTGACGGACGACGGGCCTCTGCAGTTAGACATCCCGCGCGACCGCGACGGCAGCTTCGATCCGATCCTGATTCCCAAGCACGAGCGGCGCTTAACCGGGTTCGACGACAAGATCATCGCCATGTATGCCCGTGGCATGACCGTGCGCGCGATTCAGGCGTTCCTGGCCGAGCAGTACGGTACAGAGGTCTCGCCCGGAGTTCTGGACCTGTCAGAAATTTTGTGTTTAGGGCATAACATGTCACCAAGGAGCATGTATGCCACGCAAGACGAAGACCAGCCAAGCCGCCGACCGCGCGCTGCCGAGCATTCCCGAGGACCTGATCGCCCATTTGGTAAAGGGTCCCATGACCGCGGAAGCCGTCGAGGAGGCCTCGATGGCGTTCAAGAAGGCCCTGATCGAGCGGGCCCTGGGAGCTGAGCTTGGCCATCATCTGGGCTATGCACCGGGCGCCGAGCGCCCGGCTGGCACGGCCAATCAGCGCAATGGCAAGAGCGCCAAGACGGTGTTGACCAAGGACGGGCCGCTGCGAGTGGACATCCCACGCGACCGCGACGGCAGCTTCGAGCCGATCCTGATCCCCAAGCACGAGCGGCGCTTCACCGGCTTCGATGACAAGATCATCGCCATGTACGCCCGTGGCATGACCGTGCGCGAGATCCAGGCGTTTCTGGCCGAACAGTACGGCACCGAGGTCTCGCCTGAGTTCATCAGCTCGGTGACCGATGCGGTCATGGACGAAGTCATCGCCTGGCAGGCGCGCCCGCTTGAGGCGATGTACCCGGTGGTGTTCTTCGACGCGCTGCGCGTCAAGATGCGCGAAGACGGGGTGGTGCGCAACAAGGCGGTCTACCTGGCCCTGGGTGTGTTGCCTGACGGCACGCGCGACATTCTGGGCCTGTGGATCGAGAACACCGAAGGCGCCAAGTTCTGGATGAAGGTGTTCAACGACCTGAAGACGCGCGGCACGCAGGACATCCTGATTGCGGTGACCGATGGCCTCAAAGGGATGGAGCAGGCCCTGAATGCGGTGTTCCCGGAGACGACCCTGCAGACCTGCATCGTGCATCTGATCCGCAACAGCCTGGGGTACGTCAGCTGGAAGGAGCGCCGGGCCGTGGCGGCCGCGCTCAAGCCCGTGTACACGGCCCCCACGGTCGAGGCTGCGCTGGCCGAGCTGGAGGCCTTCGAGCAAGGGGAATGGGGCCGGCAGTACACGCCGATCGCCGCCTCCTGGCGTCGCGCCTGGGATCAGGTGATTCCGTTCTTTACGTTCCCGCCGGCGATCCGCAAGATCCTCTACACGACCAACGCGATCGAGAGCATCAACGCGCAACTGCGCAAGATCATTAAGACCCGAGGTCACTTCCCCAGCGATGAGGCGGCGACCAAGCTGCTGTGGCTGGCGCTGCGCAATATTACGGGAAGGTGGGGCAGCTCAACCCATGACTGGAAGGCAGCCATGAACCAGTTTGCGATCCTGTACGAAGAACGCTTCACCCACCCCCATCGCTGAGATAATGCTGGCTCACCGGTCCAATCGCCGGTGAGCCTGAATCACCCCGGGAATCGAGGAGGCTGTTTTGTTTAAGTTGATGCCGGGGCCGCAGCGGTATCGCTGAGTTGCCGATAGTAGTTTGCCTCAGCTTCAGCCGGCGGGATATAGCCGAGGTATTCCATCAGGCGGTGGTTGTTGAACCAGGCCACCCATTCCAAGGTTGCAAGCTCCACGGCCTCGCGGGATTTCCAGGGGCCACGCCTGTGGATCAGTTCGGCCTTGTACAGGCCATTGATGGTCTCAGCCAGTGCGTTGTCGTAGGAGTCACCGCGGCTGCCCACCGACGGCTCAATGCCGGCTTCAGAAAGCCTCTCGGTATAGCGAATGCTGACGTATTGCGATCCCCTGTCAGAATGGTGAATGAGCGTCCCGTCGTTGTCGGGATGGCGCGCGTAGAGCGCCTGCTCCAAGGCATCCAGAACGAAGTCCGTGGTCATCGAAGTGCTGACGCGCCAGCCAACAATACAGCGGGCGAACACGTCGATCACGAAGGCCACGTACAGCCAGCCCTGCCAAGTCGAAACGTAGGTGAAATCACTCACCCACAGTTGGTTGGGCCGTGTGGCGTGGAACTGGCGCTTGACGCGATCCAGAGGGCACGGCACCGAGTCGTCGGCCACTGTGGTGCGCTTCTTCTTGCCCCGGCGCACCCCCGCCAGGCCAAGCTGCTTCATCAGCCGTTCGACCGTGCAGCGCGCCACCGCCATGCCTTCCCGATTCATCTGTTTCCAGACTTTGTCCGCACCATAGACCTGCATATTGTCCTCCCAGACCCGCTTGATCGCAGGCCGCAGACGCTCATCGCGAATTGCACGGGCGCTACGTCGCGACGGATCACGAAGCCGTGCGGCATGGCGTCGGTAACACGACGGGGCAATCTGCAAGACTTTGCAGATCGGCTCGACCCCGAAGGCATCTCGATGCTCATCGACGAAGGCCTTCAGGACTTGAGCCGGCGGTCGAGCTCCGCCTGGGCGAAAAACGCACTGGCCAGCTTCAAAATCTCATTGGCCCGGCGCAATTCCTTGACTTCACGCTCCAGCGCCTTGATGCGCTCTCGCTCTGCCGTCGTGACGCCGTCGCGTTCGCCGCTATCCACCTGGTCACGCTTGACCCATTTCAACAATGTATGGGCCGAGCACCCAATCTTTGGGGCGATGGCCTGGACCGCCGCCCATAGCGAAGGATGCTCGCCGAGTTGCTCTCGCACCAGGCGAACAGCCCGATCTTGGACTTCGGGGGAATGCTTGATCTGCTTGTTCATGGCTCCATTCTCGCAAGAGTTGGAGCCTCCTCAAAACCCGGGGCGATTCACTTCGCCATTGGCGCTTTGCTGCGCTGGTATAAAGACGGCGCGGACGTTCAGGTCAAGCTACCCAAGCTTTCGATGTACATGGGCCACGTATCAATCCTTTCAACTGCCCACTATCTTCGGTGGACGCCCGCGCTCGCGCAAGCCGCCAGCGAACAGTTCGAAGTCGGTTTTGGCAGTCTGATCGATGGAGGTACATCATGAAGCGCGATCGGCCCAATACACTTGGCAAGGCGCTCCTTCGGTTCTTCCAGGAGTATCTGCCGAACCTGCGGGGAATGAGCCTTCACACGATACACGGCTATCGCGATGCCATTGTTCTATTCTTGCGCTTCGCTTCCGAACAGGCCGGGCGGCCTGTGGAGAACCTGGATATGGCGGATTTCAATGCCGACCAGGTGATCGCATTTCTCGACTTCCTGGAACGCGAACGCGGTAATGGCATCTCGACTCGCAACGCCCGCCTCGCGGCACTGCACTGCCTGGCCCATTTCCTCGCCGGTGAGCATCCGGAACGCTTCGGTGAGTTACAACGCGTTCTCGGTGTTCCGTTCAAACGCGGCGCAACGCAACATATGATCGAGTATCTGGAGGCCAACGAGGTCAAGGCGCTATTGAGCCAGATCGACCGTTCAACGCGCTCGGGCCAACGCGACTACGCGTTATTCGCATTGATGTTCAACACCGGCGCACGCGTCCAGGAAGTGCTAGATCTGCGCCGATGCGATGTCCGGACGGAACCACCGTATCAGGTGAGGCTGCTGGGCAAGGGCGGAAAAGTCAGAATCTGCCCGATCTGGGCTAACACCGCCTCGCTATTGCGCAATCTGTCGCAGGCACTGCCGGATATCCAGGACAGCCAGGCCACGCTGTTTCGCAATGAACGAGGAGCAAAACTGACGCGCTTTGGAGTCCGATATCTTCTCCGCAAGTATGTCGCGAGAGCAGCCACGACTGTTGGCACCTTGCCCAGCAAGCACATTCATCCTCATTCGGTGCGGCATAGTACTGCTGTCGCGCTTCTGAAGGCTGGCGTTGACTTTGCCACCATCAGCCAATGGCTCGGGCATGCGAGCCTGAACACTACCATGGTGTACGCGCGGGCCGACCTCAACCTCAAGCGACAAGCGTTGACGCAGGTTTTTCCGGATGTCCTGGCAGAGCAGGCACCGGGACGTCTTGTGCTCGGATCTGCCGATCTCCTCGGATGGCTGCGTCGTCTTTGAGGATTTTGTTATGTGAAGCGCGAAGCGGCTGATCCCAATCTCCACTGGACTCGAGCTTCGTAGCTTCACATATCGGAGTGCTTCACATTAGTCAATGAGCAGCACGCAGCGACGGCGGCTGGCCTCCATGTGGGCGAGCCAGCGCTCGCGCAGCGCCTTGAAGCCACCCCATCGGTTGTGGGGCTTGAGCGGTACGGTAAAGATGTCGCTGAGCTCGCGGTAGAAGTCCGCCAGATTGCTCTGCGGGTGGGCGATCGAGCCGACCATCAGATCGGGGACGCGCATGAGGCGCTGATGAAGCAGGCGCAGCGTGACGCTCTTGCCGCAGCCAGGGTCGCCATGCACCATGGCGAAGCCGCCTTCGCGGGCCATACCGTTCTCGATGCGCCAGCAGAAGTGATCGAGCTTAGGTGGTACGAACACGGCCTCGACGGGGATGTCCTGGGCGAAGGGGTTGAACTTCAGGCCGTACAAGGCCAGCAGGTTGGGTTGCATCATGGCTTGGTGGGTGCAGCGGGTGGGAGATAGGCCGGCGGCAGGCCGGTGGCAGCGTGTTCGGCAAGCAACTGACGCAGCAGCGGTGCAGTGCCAGTCTGAGCAGGTTGCTCGTTAGCGGGCGCCGCTCCCTTTGACGTGAGCTGCGCGCGCCGTGCGTCGGCATTGGCCGACTTGTCCAGCGGGAACACGGCGGCCAGGATCGCGCCGGTGCGCGCATTGATCAGGTCGACCTGAGAGAGATCCCAGCGCGCGTAGCTCAAGCAGACTTGCTCGAGGTGGCGGTAAGCGCCGGGGAGCTCGAAGCGCACGCTGTCCAGCGTACAGGTGCCATCGGTTCTGCGCTGCATGCGATGCTTGCGGATACGGAAGGCGCGACGCAAGGCCAGCGCCTCGGGACTGGGGCGCGAGACGTCGGCACAGGACAGGTAGCGCTGCAGGGGCGTCGCTTCGAGCTCGGCATGTTCCTTGTGGTGGTATTCCTGCTCGACCCAGGCCTGCGTGGCGAGGTTCAACTGCTCCAGGGTCAGGTGCGATTCGCCTTCGAGCATGGCCATCAGCCGCGATTCGAGCTGCCCCCAGAAGCGCTCCTGCTTGGCATTCTGGTATGGGCTATACGGCAAGGTGGTTTGGTGCAGGATGCCCAGGCTGGCCAGCCCCTCGACGAACTCGTCGGCGATCATGGCCGCGCCGTTGTCGGTCATGATCGCCCGCGGCAGGCCCCGCTTCATGATGGCCTGCGAGACGCCGTGCACCAGCGACGCGGTGGTCTCATCAAGGAACCACTGCAGGTGGCAGACCAGCCGGGAATGGTCGTCCATAATGCAGAGCAGCAGCGGCTTGTGCCATTGCCCATCAGGGGTGAGCACCTTGCGTGAACCATGGTGGAAGTCCAGATGCCAGAGGGCGGCCACGTGGTCGACTTCGTAGCTGCGCACCTCGCGTGCCTCGCGGCGAGCCGCCGCTGCAATGGCGCCATCGGTGCTCGAGCGCGGCGTTGGTTTGCGCACCAGACCATGCGCCTTCAGATACCGACACACCGTGGTGTAGGACGGCAGCGTGTCCGGACCATCCTTGGTCGCGACGCGCAGGTTGTCGTAATGCAACTGCATGGTCCAACCGGGATGCTGCCGGTACTGTTCCACCAGCGCCTCGATGATGGTCGGGCTCAGGCTGACGAAGTGGCCGCAATCGTCGCGCAGGCGGTTCTTGAGCTGATCGACCGGGTCCTGGACATGACGGGCCCGGTAGTACCAGCGTTCGATGGAGGACGCGCCGAACTGAACGTCGGCGCCAGTGATGGGGTGCCGCCAGACCTTGGCGGCCAGAACCTGGAACGCTTGCTGCAATTCGCCTTTGCCGGGCGGCGAAGCCAGCAAAGGGCCAATGACCGAGAAGCGCAAGCGCGCCCATCGGTTGCGATGATCGATCGATAGTGACATGACTCTCCCATTGGGGTGGATAACGGGAGCAGGCTACGGGCAGTGCGAGTGACCCGCCATCGACATGTTCTGCGGGAGAAGCTCCTATCTGGCGCATCCCTCAGCCTGCGTGGTCAGGCCGGGCCCGAGCAGCAAGCGCAATACCGCGGCCAGGCGCTCCTCCTCGCTGTTGTGCTCGACCGATTGCAGCAGGCGGTCGGGATAGATGAACGGCTCGGGCGTTGGCGGGATGAGACCACGCAGCCACCGGCCGGCGGGGGTCTTTGGGAAGGTCTCGGTCCACCACTGACGCCAGCGCTTGAGCGTAGTCCAACTGATCGCGGGCAGGCCGTCCAGGCAGGCGCCATGGGCACGACTCGATCGCAGTACCAGGATAATGGTCAGCCAGACGCGCCGGCCGAGGAAACGCACCGAATCGGGCGTCATGCGTTTGCGGCATCCGGCACAGCACAGGCTCAGGCGCGTAGCGCAGTCCGGGTGTGCTGCCGGTGGGCATCCGCGTGGCTTACGCGGATAGTTGGCACTGTGCAGCACAGAGCTGCAATGGCAGCAGCCCCTGTCCCGCGCCACCGTCATCAGGTCTTCGTCGATCCGGCGTAACAGGGCAAAAAACGCCGGCGTTTGTAGCAAGGCATGGCACACTGCTGAGGTCTCCTTCATTGCTCGACACAATAAAGGCGACATCTTCCCTCAGGCGCGTGCGCGCACGCTCCCTGAGGGAACCCCTCTAGCGTCCATCACCGTTCTTGCTCAAATCCCCGCGCTATCGGCATCACGAAAGCTGCTTATGCACAATCGTTGTCAGATCAGGCGGCTTTTCACGAGGGCTACTCTGACATCGTCGCGCTGCTATCTGTTTTCAAGAGCGATTCAATCATCCACTGGCTGCTTGAGCCTTTGGCGGCCTCCGATGGACTGGTGCCTGTTGCTAATCTGACAACGAAGAAACTGAGCGGCGCGCGTTTCGCGAGGCTGGCTGAGCAAATGGGGGCTGCGCTTAGCGGTGTGCCGGGATCCGCACTGCGTGAGTCGCTCAAGATCAAGCCAGATCGCTCGCTATATAAAAGTGAGCGCTTTCAGGAGGCACATGATCGCGGGGAGCTGTTGGTTGCAATTGTCCTGCACGCGTTCTTCGAGGTCTGGGTGAGCCGTCTGAGTCCAATCGTGAAGACTAGCCCTGGCGGTGTGGCACGATCTGTTGTCGTCGAAGAGGGTGTCAAGGCGGCTACGCACCTGCTGCGGATTCTGATTCGTGCTCTGGACTACATGCCGCCGGTCGATCTGACCTTTGGCGATTATCTAAGTGCCGTCCTCACTGCGGACATCCAACTCAACCCAAATGATGGCAGGTACCGGTATCGCGAGGTGCTGCGCTCCTCATTTGAGGCGTTTGGCGTAGATCCGGCTAGCAATGCGCGCACCGACGGCGCCTGGAAGCCACCCCGCGCCAGTGAATTCACCCTCGTCGGCACGCACTTCGAGCGGATGCAGCGCGATCCGGTCGAAGTATTTCGGTTTGTGTGGGAGAACAAGCGCGCGCTTGGCATACATCCTGACGCTTTCACCCGGGTTACTTCAGTAAGACCCGTTGTAAGAGTCAGCAATGACCACACGATTCTCCGGGAAACGGTGGTTGAGTACATTCAGCAACTGACCGTCTATGGGAGTGAGCTTTCGTCACTTGGGATCAAAAAACCCTCGGAGATGCCAACGGCCAAGCTGATTAATCTCTTTGGCGGCGGAACCATGGTCTTCAATGAATACGGTCTTCTAAAGTTTCATATAGGAACGGGCGTCACTACCGACAAGCAGACGGACAGATTACAGAGTCTCTGGGATCGCGGTCACTTCGCTCAAACGCAATCTGTCACCGCACGAATCGCGGCGATGCATCGCGATCGGGAGCTTCGGCCGTCGTCCACGGCGAAAGGAGACTGGTAGCATGGCATCGAAAAAAGCGGTGGAGAAGGAGCGTCCTACAGAACTGACGCTTCGCAGCTACAACGTAGGATTCGGCGACTGTTTTCTGCTGACGTTTCACTATCCCGCAAGGCTAAAGCACGTCCTGATTGACTTTGGAACCACACGGGCGCCGAAGGGAAAGGATACGCCCAAGTATCTGCTGGATATTGCCCAGTCCATCAAAGAGGTCTGTGGAAAGAAACTGCACGCGGTTGTGGCAACCCATAGACACAAGGACCACATCAGTGGGTTTTCCCTTGTGTCCGGCAAGGGGCCGGGACAGATCATCAGAGACCTGAAGCCGGACGTTGTCATTCAGCCATGGACCGAGGACCCCGATGCACTGGCAGATGCGAGAGTGCCGACAAGCGTGAGCCAGAACAAGCGCCATCAAGCAGCGCGCGAACATCTCGTCATGCTGGACAACATGAACCAATTCGCAGGCTACGTGAAGTCGGCGAGCGCGCGGCTGCGAGGGTCCCATCTCAATGGGATCAAGGCTCAGCTTGAGTTCCTTGGGGACGACAACGACCTGGCCAACCGGGACGCTATTGAGAACCTGAGAAGCATGGCTCGAAACAGCAAGTACGTCTATGCGGGCGCTAAATCTGGGTTGGAAGACATTCTGCCGGGCGTCAAGACGCACGTACTCGGCCCTCCGACCCTTGAGCAACACGCCGGCATTCGCAAGCAAAGCCAGACTAACGCCGAGGAGTATTGGCAGTTGGTAGGTGCGCAAGCGGAATTTTGGGCCAAGCGAGGGCGCATTGCCAAGGCCGGCGAGCCAGGTGCGTCTGCACTCTTTCCAAAATATGTGGACAGGCGTCGGCCGTGGGACATGCGATGGTACCGGTATCAGGCGCAGCGAGAACAGGCTGAGAATCTGTTATCGATTGTGCGGATCCTGGACAACCAGATGAACAACACGAGCGTGATCCTGCTCTTTGAGGTGAATGGGAAGTTTGTGTTGTTCCCGGGGATGCGCAGTTTGAAAACTGGCAGTACGCCTTGTCGGATCCTAAGTCTCTGGAGCGCTTGGCGAACGTCGGACTCTACAAGGTCGGCCATCATGGAAGTCGTAATGCCACCCCGAAGACGCTCTGGAATGGTTTTGAGGCCAAAGGCGGAAAGTCGAAGAAGGGGCGACAAGTGACATTGCTTTCTACCCTCGATCATGTCCATGGTAGCGAGGATCGCCACACCGAAGTACCACGGCAGACGCTCCTTGACGCCTTGGGCAAGGAGTCGGATCTCCACGACACGCGCACGATCCGCGAGGGGGAATTTTGCTCCGTCACGCGATTCCTGCTTTAGGTAAAGGGAAGGGGACGCGCAGCATCCTTGGATATCCAGGCAATTGACCACGTTCCCAAAGTGCCGACGACGCTCCGCCTCGGGCAACCTACACGTGTCTATTGCAAAGGTTCCAATTTCGATGAGCCGTAAGTCGATCCGCCTGACGACAAAGGGGTAAAGGGGCGGATTCAACCGGTCGTCGCAACAATAGATTGTTGAACAGATTTTAGATATTGGTCCAGGGCTTCGGCAGGTGTCTTCCAACCAAGCGTTTTTCGGGGCCTGGTATTCAGTGCATTGGCAACGGCCTGGATCTCTCGAGCGCTCCAACGGGATAGGTCTGTGCCCTTTGGAAAGTATTGTCGCAGAAGACCGTTCGTGTTCTCGTTCGTGCCGCGCTGCCATGGACTGTGAGGGTCGGCGAAGAATACCTTTACCCCGGACTCGACGGTGAAGCGGGCGTGATCAGATAGTTCCTTGCCACGATCCCAAGTCAATGACCGCCACAACTGGGCAGGCATGTCGGTCACGGTCTTCTTGAGCGCATTGGCCATCGTGACAGCTCCGTAGCCAGCCAGTGCGGGGCCATTCTTCGTCCGGGGAGTCGACCCATAGCCTTTCTCCCGAGGCAGGTGGACGAGCATGGTGAATCGGCTTGATCGCTCGACCAGCGTTCCAATCGCGGACCGGTTCAGGCCGATGATCAGGTCACCCTCCCAATGCCCTGGCACAGCACGATCCTGCGCTTCTGCAGGCCGGTTAGAGATCATCACATCCTCGCTAACGTGCGCCCAGGTCTTGGCTTGTGCCCTAGCCCTCGGTACGCGCAACGCCCGCCCAGTGCGCAGACAGCTGACCAGCTCGCGCTTGAGAGCGCCGCGGCCCTGGATATAGAGCGCTTGGTAAATGGCTTCGTGAGAGAGGCGCATGGATTCGTCATCCGGGAAGTCGATCTGCAGCCGGTTGGAAATCTGCTCGGGCGACCAGCCATTGACCCATTTGCGGTCACCGCGATGCGGCTTGTTTCTCCCTTTGAACGGCGCTTGCCGAGGCCCTGAAATCTCACGGCCATTAGCGTCGCGAACCTTGCCCTCCAAGCGGTCTTGCACGTAGTGGCGCAGCCGTGGGTTAGTCACCAGTTTCGATGGTTTGGGTCTTTTGGCAACCAGTTCCGCCTTCCACTGCGCAACCGAAGCCCGATACTGAAGCTGGCCGCCACGAGTTGCAGCGTTACGTGTCAGTTCCCGGGAGACCGTTGACGGGCTGCGTCCGATACGGCGAGCGATCTCGCGTACTCCGACGCCCTGCAGCGATAGTAGCCCAATCTCTTCTCGCTCCGCGAACGACAAGTACCTCCCGGATATGGGGCTCGACATGAATAGTGGCATGCCGCCACGATAGCGGAACCAGCGGGCGCCTACCGCCTGCGACACGCCAACTGCCTCTGCTGCTCTCTCGCTCGTGATACCGGTGGCGATCTGCTCCCAAAATAGACGCTCGATCTCGCGCCGATGCGACGGCGCACCTGGCGAGCGCATCGCTCCTCGCCCTGTCAACTTCTGCATCCACCCCGCTGGTCGCCCCATAAACACCTCCTCCATCAAAGGTGTTGCGACGACCGGTTGAATCCGCCATCGCGGCTCGGTCTCACGCCTCTGCTGCTTGAACTAGCCTGCCTGAAGCTTCCCAAGCCTGCGCCTCCATCTATTGAGCCGTGGCATGCCTGATTTGACCGTCGGCTTTCCAGATTGCTGCTGCGCTTCCAACTGGCCACTGCGGCTTTTATCCGATAACGCGTCGCTTATTGAGTCGGATCGAAAGCCACCAACCCGGCCAGGCATTTTTTAAGTGCGCGCCTTTGTTCGCTGAGCAGTGACAAGATCCGCGGATCGTGATCTACCCGCCGAGCTTCAATGAAGCGTACCGTTTCCGCATCGGGATGCTGGTGGGTCGGCTCGCGGCTTCTACAATGGCTTCCGCATCGTTGCGCGGAACTGGCGAACGTCAACCATGTGTTCGTCAAAGCCGCTGCTCGGGTGAACAATCGGGCCGAGAACAGCCACCAGCCTACCCGCGAACGCGAGCGTCGCATGCGCGGATTTCGCGACCCGAAGCGCACACAGGTATTCCTGTCGAACTTCGGCCCAATCCGACAACACTTCGCGCCCAAAACGGCATCTGTTGCGCGCTTCGCTTTATCGCAAACAACTCGCTGCGAGATTCGCTGCGTGTCATCACTTGACCGAGTGCACCCAAAATCCCTCGACTGTTTTCTGAGCGCTTGCGACCCCGGCGCCCATAACGTCACGCACCCGCCAAGTTGACAACGCCGGCGCGTCATATGAAAGAGCGAGTCGAGGTCCGTGCGCAGCGCGAAGTCCCAGTCAGCCTTGTCCATCTTGCGCAGGGTCCGGTCGCGCGTGACCCCGGCATTGTTGATCAGAATGTCGACGTCGCCGACCTCGCTGCGCACGTGCGACACGCAGCGCAGGCAAGAGGCGAAGTCCGTCACGTCGACCGGGAAAGCCGTGAACTCGCGGCCGGCATTGCGTTGCGCGCCGAACCATTGGGCCACATGGTCATTGTGTTCGGAGTGTGTCACCACGACGCGCACGCCATTCGCCAGCAGCCGCACGGCAATGGCTTCGCCGAGGCCGCCAATGCCTTCCGTCACCAGGGCAATGCGTTGTCCGGCCATCTCGTCAGCTCCGTGCCGCACCGGCGGCGCGTGCCTGGGCCTGCGCGTCTGGGGTAGGGACGGCCATCAGGCGGCCGACGTTGTCGAATATCTCGCGCGCCGATTCCGCGAAGGGCGCGTAGCCGCCTCCCTCAACCATGACCTTGCGCTGGTAGTCCTGCCAGGTTTCGGTCGACTCGCGCAGGTGCTTCATGAAGGCCGAGGCCATTTCTATGTAAAGGCCGCCAAAGTCGCGTGCATGCGCGGCGTTGCGCTCGACCTGCGCGGCCAGAATTTGAGGGGGCAGACCATGGAAGACGTTCCAGTCGGGGGCATCGTTGATGCGGGCGAGCGCCTGCCGGGCGCCTTTGATGTTCTCGTCCAGGGCCTTGAGGCGGAGCCTGAGCAGCATCTGGCGCGATTCTTCCCAGCGCAGCCAAATGCGCAGGGCGGACTGCTCGGCAAAGCGCGCGAGCTCGAAGGCGGGATCGGTCTGGTCTGGCATGGTGGAACTCCTATAGTCAATCGACAGGCCTGCCCCCGGGCGCGCAGGCCTGTATAAGTCTAGGAGGGAAATCTTGGCGGGGATTGACGTATCGCAAGGAGTGCGCAATGCGTCGGGCGGCGCGGCATCGCCAAGCCGCGCCTGCGTTCGTCAGAGCGCAGGGGGCGCATGGCCGGCGGCCTGCGCATCGTGGCCGGACACCCGGAAAGGCTAGACCAATCAGGAGCCGGGACCGAGCTGTCCTGCTACGGCGTCGCATTCTCAAAGATCGGCGACGCTGGGGGAGCGGTCAAATCGGGCCGCCCTCGGCGGCTATGCCGTCACTGCCGAAGTTTCTGTGGGCCCTAAAACTGAATGACGAGGTCGGAATACTTCCAGACGTGTTCGTCCGCCGACAGCAGTCGCAATGGTTCGGTGAGGGCCTGGGCGATCAGCAGTCGATCAAACGGATCCCGATGGTGGTTTCGCAGATGACGCACTGGGCCTGCGACCAAGATACGCCCAATCCGCTATCATAAGCGTCCCGGTTATGATGAATCCATCTAACTGCGCATCTTCGATATAAAGAGGTGGCACCGTTTGTTCGGACAGGGATCCGGAGTTTTTAAGTGGAAGCGCTGGGGCAGTCAGGCTGCCGATTTGATCGCTGGCAGCGTGGCGAAGTATGCCTCATCCGGGGTCTGGTCCGCCAGACTGGAATGGGGCCGTCGTTGGTTGTACCAGGTTAGGTAGTTAGCGATAGAGCGGGGCGCATGGCTGACCGAGTCGTAGGCTTTCAGGTAGACCTCCTCGTATTTGACGCTGCGCCAAAGGCGTTCGACGAACACGTTATCGCGCCAACTGCCCTTGCCGTCCATCGACAGTTGGATGCCGCGGTCCAGCACGGCGTCTGTGAACTCCGTGGCGGTGAACTGGCTGCCCTGGTCGGTGTTGACGATCTCCGGCGCGCCGTACTTGGCAAAGGCCTCCTCGATTGCCTCGACGGCATGACAGCTCTCCAGCGTGATCGCCACCCGGTAGGCCAGCACCCGGCGGCTGGCCCAGTCCACCACTGCCGTCAGGTACACAAAGCCCCGTGCCATCGGAATGTAGGTCGTGTCCAGAGCCCACACCTGGTTGGCCCGGTCGATCTTCCGGTCGCGCAGCAGGTACGGCCAGATCTTGTGCGCCGCGTGCTTGCGGCTCGTGTTCGGCCGGCGATACAGCGCCTCAATGCCCATGCGCTTCATCAGCGTGCCCACGTGCCGGCGACCGACCTGGATGCCTTCCCGGCGCAGCAGGCGCGCCAGCATGCGAGCCCCCGCGAAGGGATGCTCCAGATGCAGTTCGTCGATGCGGCGCATCAGCTTCAGATCTGCCTCGCTGACCGGTTGCGGCTGGTAGTACGCGCTGGACCGGGCGATGCCCACCAGCTTGACCTGCCGGCTCACCGGCAGCGCGTGCTCGCGGTCGATCATCGCTTTGCGCTCAGCAGGCCGGCCTTGCTGAGCGCGCCGGACAAAAAATCGTTCTCCAGCGCCAACTGGCCGATCTTGGCGTGCAGCACCTTCAAATCCACCGGCGGCTCGCCCCCACTTTCCTTGCCACCGCCGAACAGGTCCGCGGCATGCTCCACCAACTGCTGCTTCCACGCGGTGATCTGGCTGGGGTGCACGTCGTACTGCTGGGCCAGCTCCGCCAGCGTCTTTTCGCCCTTGAGGGCCGCCAGGGCTACCTTCGCCTTCAACCCCGCCGAGTGGGTTCGCCTGCTTCGTTTCGTCATCTTCTGAGGTCCTTTCTGCCCGCCATTATGGCCGGCTCAGACCCCAGCTCTTCCATTTATCCGACTGTCCGAATTTCCGGCGCCACCTCTATCCCAAGCGGCGCAGCAGTAGGGGGAGAGGATATGGTGTAGTTGTTGCCGCTGAAGGCGCGGACCTCGGCGCAGCTCTCGCGTAGAGGCTCCAAATCGCCTGAGGGGGCAGGCCGATCTGAGCATCGTCTTCGCCCTCGGCGACGATATCGACCACGCCGTCGAGCAGCTCGACGAGTTTTTCCATTTGCGCGCGCCGGCGGGACTGGATTTGCTCCAACTCCTCCCGTGCCCGCTTGTGGATGGCGCTCATGCGTCGGCTAAACATTTCGGCGAGATCGTCCCGCACCCGTACCCGCATTTGATTGGGCAGCGCTAGCTGCAAGTAGCAACGACGTTCTTACGCGGTCCATTCCCTAGTTGCTTTAAACTCACTTCTCCTCAAGCGTTCGGATTTTCTAATCTCGTCGCGCAGCCGGTGCAGCGGCAATCTTTCTCAAGCACGGCGGCAGGAACATTTTGTCGCAACAGCGACGAATCCCGCTCGTATTGTCGGCTTTGGACCAGGGGCTATCGGAAATAGTAAGACGGCGTGCTCAACTAAGGTCTCAGTGGAGGGTACGTTGATGGTACGAATCTCGCTTCAACCTGCCGCGTGCCTTGTCGGGGCAAAGATATATTAATCAATAGCGCGCAAAGAATACCGAGCACAGAGGATATTTGATGGTGATCAATATGCCATTTTAACTTGTTGGACACGCCATCTTTTAACAATATTCTCCAAACAACTGAGAAAAACCTTTCCCCCACGTTCTGTCGCAGGTGTGGAGCGACTCCAATTCCTGATCTCGACCGGCGAATTACACTCGGAGCAGTAATTTGCGATGATATTATTTTTGATGCGAGATTTCTAAATGAATGCTTACAATCGAGCTATATTTGTATCATTTGACGCAGTCGCGGTATCAGGAATTACTGTTGAGGCAATCAAGATAGCAAAAGTTCTTTCCCAGAATGGAATAAAATCGTACCTGGACCTTGGTTATGATATAAAAATAGACAAAGGAATGTTTAACAAACCGTACGAATGGGAAAAGGAACTCTACAAAGACATATTCACTCTTGTTCGTATAGATGACATCAGTTCCATAGCAAATTATAACGTTGACTTTATCAAGCATGCGCATGACGTTTTAATACGCCAAAGTATATCGGAATCCAATCAAAGAAAAGAATATATAAAGGCCGAAATTATAGACACATCTCAGCATCTATCTCATAAAATTGTTCAACTTTGGGGCAATCTGAATATTGGCTATGTTATTGTGGAGAATGGAACTCTTCCTGAAAATATAGTTTACACTCAAGCCCTGTATCTCGCCATCGAGGAATATGGAAACTGCCATGGATTGGGGAATTTTGTTATTTGGCGAGATCACGATTTAATGTGGAGTAGCGAAAAGAGCGCAATGAAGTATGGCCCACCGCCATATCCAAACGCCATCAAGCCCATCAAGTCCAGTTACATAACATACGTAACACTCAACAATGATTTAAAAAGCAACCTTGAAGAGTGGTGCAATTATACAGTTGATGTAAAAGTTAAAAAAAATACCTACGAATTCAACGACCAAGTCGGCTACAAGAATTTAAGAGAGGATTTCTCCATCCGGGATGATGATCTTATTATTGCCAGGACAACCCGCATTATTCCGCAAAAGCGCTTGGACAGGGATATCTATGTGATTAATCGCGTGAATCAGCTTTTTATACAGAATGATATCGATCGGAAGGCATTGCTTTTCGTGGCAGGTGATCCCAACGAAGACGCATATTATTATCAACAGCTAGTAGTCTTATCTAAAAAACTTAACGCCGAGTCGGCTATCAAATTCCTCGGGTCACTTCATCATAGAGGCCTACCATCTCAGGGCCAGATGTACACTATTGATGATTTGTATTATTCCTGCGATCTAGTCTCCTTTCTCACCTCTTGGGATTATGATAGTTATGGAAACCCTATTGGCGAGGCAATCAGCCACCAGCGTTGTTACATTACGACCAGCTATGAATATTATGATGAGGTTTATGGCCAGCATGGTTTCATTGCGCCAATCATGAAGATATCAGAGGGGAATGATGGCTTACCTGATGAAAATTTCATTGATGCGCTGTATAAACTCATCAACAATAAACAACTTATGAAAGAAATTGCGAAAAAAAATTACCTCATAGGAAGGCAATTACTTTCCTCTAACATCAGCGATATTTTCGACCTGAACTTTGGAGGGGTGTATGCGAGATAATGTTTTTGTATCTGTTGTACTGCCCATTTATAACGAAACGGATTGCATTGATGATGTGCTAACTTCTTTGGTTAACCAGAAAACCCATAACAACCTGATTACCCATCAGAGCTATGAATTGATTGTTGTGGATAACAATTCTACAGACGATTCTGTCCGGAAAGTAAAGGCCCTTAAGGCAGAAAACCCCTCCATTGATATTAATATAATCACGGAAGCCGTTCAGGGAGTATCATCCGCCAGAAAACAGGGTATGGATTATGCGTCCTTCCGCTCAAAAACTAGGGACAGCCGCTTGGGAGTCCAAAGGAAGCACTATATTGTTTCCTCAGACGCAGATTGTACAGTAGACCCATACTGGCTGCATGCACTAATAAAAAAAATGATAGAAGAAAATGGGGGCTGGGTACCTGCAACTATTATTATAATGAGAATTCATTCATCAACCGCCCTAATCTATTTCGGGAAATTCAAAAAACTTTACGTTGCCGGGAAATGTCTTTTTCGCTATTCGGCGGTTTTCCAGACGGAAAAGGTTTCGCTGTTGAGCGCAAGCTCTACGACGAAGTGGGGGTATCGAAATTTTCTATCAACTCAAAAATGGAAGATTTGTGGAACACCTTTCCGATGATTGGGATTTTGGGATACGGGTCATTGCAAGGGGTGGCAACCCAGTTTACGCCCGAGATTCCCGGGTAGAAATTAACAGTCGTCGCGTGGATACTCTCCTAGAAGAGGTCATCACCGGCACCGCCTATGGGCAGGACGGTATCATTATCATGAAAGACGTCCGCATTGATGCCGAGAAGCAAACAATAGCGCTGCAAGATACAACCCCGGAACAGTCGCAAAATGCCTGGTTTTGCTCAATTAAGGACTATGTTCCTAAAAATGTCGTTCTACCTGTGCTGTTAAATCCGCATATTTTGCTGGAAAATGCCCTGGTACGTGAGTTCTTCACTGGGCGCGTGGCAGATCGGCTGTACAGGCGCCTCAATGAAATTAAGCGGGAAACTCGCATTATCGACTTCAAGTCGATCCATTCCTACAAAACGCCGTGCTATCGACTATATTTTGAATTTCGTGATGAAATTTTTAGCGCGATGCGCCGCACTGTTGGTGGTGATATCGGTTTCCCGCCACCGTTGCCCAAGTGTTTCGATGTTGTCAAGCCGGAAGATTTCAGACGTTTCGTCTACTACTTCTGCGAGGACCGTGAATCCGGGGACGCACATAATTACTTCGCTAACGGTGGAGTTTTTTAATGAATAAAGAACCGTTAGATTCTTTGAACGACATCGACGCTCACTATCCTGTGCCGCGAGTATACGATTTCCTCTCGCGACCGCAGAATTGCGAATTCCTTGATTACGTATTTAAAGACCCTTTCGGCTGCCACGTTTTCCCGGGCGATATCTCTAGTTATCCACTTGATTCTTTTTTGAATGATATGGAGCGAGAGATAAAGCAAGCTAAACAAATCCATCTTTGGTCGTATATTCCAACGTGCCGCTACCGCTGCTATTTCTGTGATTTTCCCACAGTTATTCTCAACCCACAGACCGAGGCTGCACAGACGATGTTCCGGGATGTGGTGGATTGTAATATAACAGAAGCAAGGATGTGGCTTGAGAGTATCCCAAGCCTTGGGCAGGTAGAAATTGGGGAATTTAATATCTTCGGGGGCACGCCATCGCTGCTTCCGGAGCAAGAACTGCGGCGTTTAGTGGATTTTTATCAAAGCCATTTTAATTTTTCGGCTGCGTCCATGCGTTTTGAAGGTGAGCCGGGAACGCTGACTAAAAACTATCTGCGCTTGTTAAAAAAGCTAGGTTTTTCAAAAATCAGCTTTGGGGTGCAGTCTTTCAATGATCATATCATCAAAGCATCCGGTCGTATGCATTCAGCCCGGGCGTGCATAGAGACCATTTATGACGCGCGCGAGATCGGTTTTAACTGGATTAGTGTCGACCTTATTTATGGCCTACTCGACCAAAATGTCGATGACGTGAAACGCGACGTGGAGAAGATTATAGAATTGGGGCTCTCCCATGTTGTCTGTACCAAGCTGCACATGGACGAATTTATGAGGAAACGCACTGGTGTTTCTGGCGAACGAAAGAGTCTGTGGCAGAAAGGAAAGTTTTTTGATGATAAGAGGAGGTTTCCGGGTTTAGGTAAGCAGTATCAAATGCGCGAGCTTGTTGAAAAGTATTTATCCTCTGACTATCTGGAGCATCCAACAATGTACTTTCATCAAAAGCATCAACGCCCCGAAAAATGGAAGGGATTAGTCACCGATCTCGGCAAGCAGTATCCAGAGGTGGCCATCGGCTTGGGCGGCAGCTCCAAATGTACAAGAGCTGAAGCTATCAACATAACCGGATACGGAAGATACAAGGAAGCATTGGACAATCATCGCTTGCCCATTGATGAAAGCCAAGGCATCTCCCTGCTTCGACGGGAAGTTAATGCGTTCAAAATGGCAACATCTACATTGGTCCCTGTGAATGACGGCGTGTTCAGACGGCGTTTTGAAGGGCGAAGCTTTTTTGATAATTCGATTATCAATCGTGCGCTTAAGACACTGGTTGATAAAGCACTGGTCACCGTCGACGGTGATGTAGTTACCTTGACCCCAAATGGCGTGACGCTCGTCGAAGCGGTGATTAACACACAGTTCGGCCCGTAAGTGCGGCTAACAAACTCCTCGGGCCTGTGCGTTGGCGCGCTCGTAGGCGCTTGGCCCCCAATGGATTTCGCTCGGCGACCCCTTCATATATCAGCGGCCTTGTAGGTCCTAAGTCTACGCAGGATTTGTCACCGACGGTCCAACCTGTTGCCACTGAGTCAAATCACTTGTGTAATCGACGATGAGTTTTTGCTGAATTTCTATTACAGAGCGATTCTCACACGGGTACGGTATTCTCGCTCCTTTGCTAACATGACCCAGATTGTTTCGTGCGGTCTTGTTCGCCAGTGCCACTACTGCGATATTCATACCGCGTCTGTCCCGCAGCTCGTTGATCCAGCGCGATAGTGCAACATTGCGTATTTCGGAGGAACGTGACCGGCGATTTCGGGAACGTAACCGACCGGACCGGACCGGAAGGCAGGATAGGCGTTGTGCATGACATCAACCGCACGGGGTATGCCCGCCGGCTTTTGCCGGAGAGCTAGCTGGAATCGAGCCGGCCGGTACCGTTGCTGCATTCTCCGCCTGTCAGCCTTGCGGCAATTTGAGCGAGTCTGATAACACCGCAGCGGCGTCGTCCGCATCGCTCATGCCCATGATCCGGTCGATCGTGCCGTGCGCCAGCTCGTCTGCCAGCGCGAGAATATCGTCGAGCAGCGCAGGCGGGCGCTGACGCGCTCCGCGGTACTCCGAAAGCCGTTGCTCGCTGTTTGGCTCAACTGGCGCGACGTCTGGCTGTACGCGCTGGCGCGGATTCGTCGCGGCCCTTGAGCTGACCCTGCAACTGGGCCACCTGCAGGGTCAGGGAATCGCGCTCGCGCCGCAGTTCGCGCGTTTCTTCCATGACACCAGCGAGCTGTTTTTCATGCCGTTCGGCCAGCCGCCGCTGTTCAGCAGCGTCGGCGGAGAGACGCTGCCCGTCGGCCACAAGTTGCTCGTTTCGTTGCCGGGTCTTCGAAACGGCCGCTTCCGCGCGACGCTGGGCTTCGCGCGTTTCCTCGGTCTGCAGCATGACGAGCGTCTGCACGCCTTCGAGGCCGGTGGTGGCCTGGTCAACCCCCGCCCGCAGGGCGGCCTCGTGTTCGGCGCGGGCAGCCCGCACAGCTTCCAGTTCGCGGGCATGGGTGGACTGCGCTTCGTGCAGGGCCTGGTCCGATTGCGCGCGCACGGCATCGCGCTCAGCCACGGCTGCTTCGGCCTGGCGGATGGTTGCGTCCAACTGGGTCTGGACCCTGGCGTGATCGGCGAGCGCTGTGGCGAGCCGCGCCTGCAGGTAATCAACCTGGGCGCGAAGCGTTTGTACTTCCGCCTTCAATCCCGCATTGGCGACCTGCAGCGATTCGGCGCGCGTGGTGGCGGCGGCCGCTTCGGCCTCAAACTCCGCGCTGCGCTGCGCAAAGACCTGTTCTCCCTGCTCGACGGCCAACGCCCAGACAGACAGCATGGCGTTGGCGACGGCTGGCGGCAATGCGGCAGAGAGCGCGTTGTTGTTGCGCGCCTGCTCGTCCTTCCACAGCTTCAGCTCGTCGTTGATGGTGGTGCGGCTGCCCTGGCGAATCTCGGCGTAGATGAGGTCGACGGTGAGCTCATGCGGGTGCCGGCCCGCGGCAACTAGGCGGGCGGCGACTTCACGGGTGCGTAGATGGGTATCGTTGATACGGCTCATGGGCGGAAGCGGGCTGAGAGGGGGAATTTCGTGATTCTGAATGATGTATGTGACCGTATTACGTTATAGTTGAACGTCATCGGTGATGGTCATTTGGTGGCTGGCGCATGCCATTTTTGCCGGAGGCTTCTTTCTTTTGAGCTACGGCGTCGTCCAGGCGTTTCACACAACCCGTTCATTTGCGACCATTTACATTCAGGGAGAATGGATGGCCCGTCTCGCGGCGGCCATGGCCCGTACCGAAAATGCTCTCCATGAACTGCAACGAACCAACCAGAAGCTCGAACACCTCGCTGCGACCGACCCCTTGACCGGCGCAGCCAACCGCCGCACGTTCATGCGCCGCATCGAAGCCGAGATTGCAAGCGCCAAGCGGGAAGGCGAGTCGTTTTCTCTGCTGGCGCTGGACCTGGACAACTTCAAAGCGGTCAATGACCGCTATGGGTATCAGGTGGGCGATGAAGTATTGCAAGGCTTCGTCCGGGATGCCGCGACGCAATTCGCCCCTATGACGGCGTTGCCCGCGTCGGTGGCGAGGAATTTATGGTTCTGCTGCCTAGTGTCCTGTCCCGCTAATACATGAACAAAGTCGATGCAACTTCTCGAGAATCGAGTCCGCAGCGGCAGTCCAGCGAAACGGCTAGCAGTTCGTGTTGTACGCGGTGACGAAATGGTCGATGCGTTGGACCAACTGCTTGACGCTCGTCAGGCGGGCTCAGGTACAGACCTACCACGTCGCGCAGCTTCTCGACAAAGAACGGGTCGGTGGACAGCTTGGAGCTCTCGGCACGATGAGGCTGCAGCCCGAAGAGCTGAAAATAGCGCTGCACGCTGCTCTTGGAGATGCCTGTCTCGGCCGCGACAGAACGCACGCTCCAGTGTGTCGAGCCGTTGGCCGGCTTGGTATGCAAAGTGGTTTGGATCAACTGCGCCACCCGTTCGTCGTCGACCGTACGCGGCGCACCCGGGCGAAACATCGTCGTACAGACCGGCGATGCGGCGCGCGACGAAGCGCGCGCCACTTGCCCACCGTGGCATTGCCCATCTTCAGCCGTTCGGCGATCGCGCTATTGAGCTCCTCGTCCGCGCTGCTGAGAATGATGCGCGCCCGATTGCTCAGCGCTGCAGGCAACGACCGGCTGCGCGCGAACGCTTGCAACTGCGCGCGTTCGTCTTCGCTCAACACCAGTTCGGCCTTCGGTCTGCCCGTCCTCATCGTGGTATCTCCGTTCCCAAATGCCGAAACGGTATGCAAGACTAATGCCAGTTATTTGTGGGACGGAACACTAGCCTTGCGCGAAACAAGTTTGACGGCCTATCCCGCGCATACGTTATACGGCCAGGGCAAAACGCGGGGGCAAATCTGTGAGCTATTGGAGCCGGCAGCTATCAACCAGGCCTGTGCAGCCATCGTTCTGGTCAATGGCGACGCTCCCCAACGGAAGTACGTGAAGCTATCTTCGAGAAAATCTACGACAAGATTCGCGAACTAGCAGCGGGAGGTGCACAGCCCAACCTGAATGTTGGCAAGGTAAAAGCAACTCTAATCCCCTTGCCGCCGTTGTCACTCGCGTCGAAGAGCTGAGACGTTTGTGTGCCAACCGCGCGTGGGGCTAACAGATCGGCAAACCTGCCAAGCCCACTTCGCCGCGGCGCTGGTCGAGCAGGCGCAGGTGGCCTGCCCGGACGAGGGCGGCCTGGAACTGGCGGCCTGAGCGCAGAGACCCGGGCCCCTGCCCGGCCGCCTCTTTATTCGCCGACAGCCCTTCGTTTGATATGCGAACGCGCGTTGGGCCGGCCAATAACCTCGCGATAAAAGCCGTTATCGCGAATTCAGCATTTCAGCACCACCCAAGAGAACCTAGCGTAATCGGGAGGCGGATGGTTTGGCCCGCAGGCGATACCAACCAACTGCAGACATCCAAGGCAGACCGGTGGAATTGGGAATAATTTCGCCATCAATCATCGTTGCTCGTGGATGTATTTGATGTCTTTTATCGTGGACGTGAAGCCGTAACGAGGGAAGGCCGGGTTCGGATGCTTGGCGAGATAGGCGTCCGCCAGCGCGTTGGCCGCTTCTAGGTAGAAGCGGCCCGGGTTACTGTTGTACGACGGATTGTTGTGCGGATTGGGGTTGAACTTGTAGGACTGGTCGTGGCCGCCGCTGATGTAAATGCGGATGCCACGCGCGCCTTTACCGTTAGCGCCGTACTTTACCTCACTATAGTTAAAGGTTATGCCGCCTTTGACCAACCGGCCGCTGATAGTGGCATTGGCGGCCAAAGCCCCGTCGGTGGTCAGCAATAGCACGCTGACCCCCAACAAGGCCGCGATGCGGCGGAAGAAGAGGTTGAGAGGGAGATTCATGGCACTCCTTCAGATAATGGTTGAGCGCCGTCGATGTGGCGATACAGCCAGAAATTGCAATGGAAAATTCCGGCCCTTGCGTCCGTTCCCGGACGTTACATAAACGCGAACGAACGAAGGCCTCGGGCTAAACGTGCTTTATTTTCCGTTTTCTGAAGCGAGCCCAATAAGAAAAAACCATTTCTTCGCTACGAAGATAGCGTAGTCCCGCTAAGTGGCAGAGTCTTTGATTTGGATCAATCGTATGCGGTCCATGACGGAGGCCCGTCAGAGCTGACATAGCGCAGCACGTCTGGATGGGTTCTGTCGCAATAAGGCCAAGGCGATTGTGGTTCTATACGAGTAGGATTGCTTACAGCACCAGAGGATAGAACTGGCCGCCAACAGTTTTGGCAAGCCCGTTAGTCGTTCATCTGCGCGCGAATCATTTGCATCAACTCAATGCCGGACAGGATGATGCCGCGCAACGGAGGTCCTTGAATCCATTTGATTACACACATCTCAGTCGTCAAGTTCACGGGCATACCGGAGACCGGCGGCGAAATCCACCACTCGCTGCAGGCCTTGCCAGATGGTCTTGACTCCGGGTTCGCCGTCGCCTTTGCGCGCCAGGAAGCCGCCGAGCATAGCGACCAAGCGCACGACCTCATTCAGACGCGGTGACGTCTTCGGCGGCTTCTTCTTGTTGAGAATGAATGCCGCGCGCCATTCATCGCGCTCGAACAACAGCCCTGCATCCAGGTCCGGGCAAGTTCGGCCCAGTCGCATCAACCGAGCGATGCGCCATGCCACCACCATGAACAGCGCCAAGGCACGCTCAAGCCGTGCCATCGATGCGAGTTGCAATGCCTCGACCCGACAGCCGTTCTTGAGCACATGAAAGAACAATTCCACCTCCCAACGCGCGCGGTACCAGTCAATAAGCTGCGCCGCTGCGTCAAGGTCGTCCACCTCGCGATTACTCAGCAGTCGCCATTCAATCGGCTTGACGCCGGCCGGCGGGTCGACCTCCCGGGCGACGATACAAGTGGCACTCACCACGCCGCCTGCAGCATCAGGCAACGCAACACGTTGCGCCCACACCTGCTGCCGTACCGCGCGCGCTGGCTGAGCCTGACGGGCTGCCAGCGTAAAGTGAATCCTGCCCACTGGCTTGCCCGCAGTTACTTGGTCCCACAGCTTGCCGCCGCCAGGCAAGGTGCGATTGTGCTGCGAGCGCAGTAGCCAATCCGCCGGGTGGCCCAACTCCTTTGCCTTGACCATCAGCGCCATGATGTCCGACTCTCGGTCAGCCACATAGACGAGTCGCGTGGCAGGCAGTGCGGCCGCCTGTTCGGCGACCCGCTCATATCCTTCAGTCCAGCGGGTGCTTTCCTTGATGCCGGGGCGCACGCCATCCGCACCCTTGGGCTCGCGCGCCCACATGTAGGCGTCGAGCACGCCCAGCGGTTCGCGCGCTGGCGTTACCGCGTAAGTCGGGTGCAGATATAGCCCGCGTTGCGCCTCATACGACAGCGGTCCCAGGCCTGCGATGGCCTGGCCGTTAAAGTCCAGCTCCGTGGTGTCTTGGATGCATAGCACCACTTCGCAAGCTCGCATCCGCTCGGCTGAGCTCTGCCAATGGGGCGCCAGAATATCGCGCCAGTCCAATTCATCCTGAGCCAGGAAGCGGTACGCAGCAGCCGTTTCCGCCCAGCCGCCGCACGCACTCGGTATGCTTGCCGTCGGCTTCTCTGCGAGTCGCTCCGCTAGCAGCACCGCCCGCTTATTCAGGCGCTGGTCGCCCAAGTCAATGTCCTTGAATTCTGCCGCTGCCCAACTCGTTGCCTCTCGCTGCATGTGCCGTCCAAAATGCAAGAGTGAACGACAATCCGAAAGAGTTTACAACCCCACCCGCTATGTCATTGACCGTAAACGACTTTCTGCGGCGCACCAGCCGCCAGGAGTTGTGTGTAATGAGGTGCCTTTAGCCAGCTCAAGACTCAGCAGGTCTTTATTCCAGCCGGCTTTCTCGGCGAGCTTGTTGTCGGCGAGCACGTAGGCGCTGCGCTTCGGTGAGATGCGCAAGCGAGATGATGACTGGGACAACCGTCTGGCCGAGCTGCCGGGCAGCGAGCACCCGCCCATGCCCGGCAATGATGGTGCCCTCGCCGTCAATGAGTACCGGGTTAGTCCAGCCGAACTCACGCAAGCTGCCGGCGATTTGCGCGCCTCGCTGTGCGTATGCGCGTTGCGGACGTACGGAATTTTCTGTTCGATAGGCAGGTACTCGACCGCCAGTGCTTCGGGCATGCTCACAGGCCGCGCCTTAGTTCGTGTCGCGCGGGACATAGCCGGCGCTGGCTGCAATCGATGAGCTCGACAGCGGCACCGTTTCGGGCTGGTCGGCGGTCTGCTAGCTCACGTACCCGCCGCACGTAACGGACACGTCCTTCGCGTCGTCGTCGTCGAGTAGGTCGATGACGGCGTTCGCGTTGGCGAGCACTGCGGCGCGGTCGCGAGCGTGTACGGGCTGGCTCCCGACGACCTTGTCGAATTCGACTTCGACTGCGGCTTTTGCTTCGTCCTTGCCCGCGGCCAGGACTCTGAATGAATAGCTCATGGTTTCAAGCTCCTATCGCGTGGGCGATGCGCTTGCCGATCCACTGCAAAACAGGTACCGCCATGCTGTTCCCGAGGGCGGCATAGCGCGGGCCATCGGCGGCAGGCTTTTGCCGCGATAGGGAACAAGCGTGTAATCGTCGAGAAAACCCATCAGGCGCTTGCACTCGCGCGGCGTGATGCGCCGGACGTAGACGCCGCGATCTGGAATGCAGACCGCTTGCACTCAAATCCGACAATCACGACAATTCTGTCTCCCTTGCAACATGTATTTAGCCCTTCAACGGCGGAGCGCGATCCTCGAACGCCGTCTGCGACTAGATCGTCACCCGCTTCGTTGAGACGTTCTGTTAGCGGGTCTAAGAACCGTGTGGACTCAACGCTGGTGCGTTGCTATCTGCTGCAATGGGCCCCTGTCGCGGTTCACGCCAGAGCGCCTTTCCGAACTGCTGCGCGAGTTTGGCATGAGACTTGCGATTTACCAGGGGCATCAAAGCAGACAGAGTAATTCCGACCCGGTCATCGCAGCCTTGGTGGTCGCGGTTTGAGGGGAGGATGATTCCCGATCGCTGGCGTATCGTTGGAAGCAGGCTACTTGAAATGCACTTCTCGCGAACTAAGCCGGATTCAATTCAGCAATGCAACCTCAATCCGCTACTTTGTTAGTCACGGGCGTTTGTCCAACGCACTATGACGATAAAAATGGGGACACGAACTATGTCGACAAATGATGAAAGCAGTTCCGCTAACAACGTTGATGAGTTGGCCAATTCGATGTCGGGGATGATAAAGGCGATTTCGCATTTATATGCACCGGAAACTCTCTATCAGTCAATTTTACCGGGCTGGTTCACGAACAACAATACGACAAACAATACAACCATCATCAACAACGAGAATAGTTCAGATCCAGCTATGGAGCGCGCAATTACGCGCGAGCACAGCTATGGACACCAAATTGGCTGCGTAATTGATGCCCTCTCTGTTCTTGTGGAGCAACAGCCAAAAGACATAAAAGAATCTCCGAAATTACAAGGCTTAATAGATCTCAAGAATGGAATTAATAAAATCAAAGATAAGACTTTACGTGCAAGGCTCGGCAAATCTGGACTCAGCCCTGATACTTATGCGCATTTAATTGATAAAATTTACAGTTCGAAGTGATGATAGGGTGGCGCCGCGGCTGTTCTAACGCGGCCCCCTTGAACTCAATATTGCGTCGGAGAAAATCGCAGCTCACGCGCGCTCACCGCCGTGCAGCATGCAGAGATTGCCCGCCCCCTCCCCCTGCTGCGGGCCGCTTGCGGCACTCTTGGTGCGTACTCGCGGCGGGGTCGACCGAAGCCACCGTCGAAGCGTGCGGTCTTGCGGTCGTGGCATGGCTTGCTCATCGCCTGCCAGTTGGTGCGGTCCCAGAACAGGGTCATATCCCCGCGATGCGGGATGATGTGGTCGACCACAGTCGACGGCAGTACGCGGCCCAGCGCCTTGCACTCGTCGCACTCGCACAGCGGGTGCGCTCGCAGATAGGCCGCACGAGCTTTGCGCCACGCGCCGGTATAGCCGCGCTCGGCACGGCGCGCGTTGACCTGCTGCCGGTGCTGTGCCAGGTGCAGGGGGCAAAGGGCAAAGGCCGACCCTGTTATTGACGAGCGCACCGCAGCCGGGATGCCGACATGGGCGCTTTGGCTTCGCAGGCACTGCGCGAGCGTTATTCGTGAGGGGGGACTGATTCCACGGTGGCTGAAATGTAATGGCCTTGTCCCACAACCGCAAGGGGCACATTCACGTAGGAACAGCGCTATGCGATGCGTGCCGGTGTATGTAGACCGTGTTTCCCAGGTCGAGCGCCCGCATTTCCAGTTTATTGAGCCTGTCGGCTATCTCGTCCGACCGGCGGTGCGTCGTGCTGCGCGACTTGCCGAACAGCTCCGCCACTTCGCGGATCGTGATGGGCGTCCGATGCCGGTCGCAGAAGTGGCGCGCGACGAGCAAGTCCATCATTGGCGGCGGTATGTCGTCGTGGCCCGGCATGAGCCAGTCTGCGAGCGCCTTAATAGCCTCTGTGCGGTCGCGGTCGAAGTAATAACGACGCTCGCCGCTGACGTAGTCGTGATATTCTGTCAAGCGGTGCCGGGCACGTAAGCAGGATGACTCTTCCATCGGCAGCAGTCGGCAAACCATGTCCCGAATGTTGGTGCACTACTGATGCACCTCAAGCGCGTTCAGGCCGTCGAACGATACTGTTTTCGGCCTGTTACCGTGCCATATCTCGGACTCTTTGACGTTCTGCCGCATGATCTTCGCCATGATGCTTTCGGGGCAAGGCGGGTATGCGCGCATTAAGTAGGCAAAATGCACGGCCTGCGGAACGGACAAGAAAATCGCGGTCATTTGCGGTACCTCCAAAATTTCAGCGTGCAGAAGTACGTAAAAAATGGCTCGTCGGCGGAATCTGTGGGTGAAAGCGGATGTGCGGCTAGCCGAGTGAAGCCCGATTCAGGTACTGATAGAGCTTGCGACAGGTTGCATCAAAGGAATTTTGTGCGGACTCGGAGATAACTGGCCAGATGAGAGGGCCGCCGTCTTCCTCGATGAGCTTGTCCAGGAGGGTTGCCACAGGGAGGGTAAGGAGATCGGGATCTTCATGGCGTCGTCGGATCATTCGCCACCGAGCATCCAGATGTGATCGCGGTGCCGAAGCAATGTCTTGCGTGCGTATCCCAAGGTTGGGAGATGCTCAAGGAAAGGCGTGAGTATTGCTACGATTTCCTCTCCAGTCGAGATATCTTCGTCATCGACTCGCCACGAAGCCGGCCAGTTATGCAGGTCTGAAATGTACTGGGTGAGCGTTTGCTGTTCGGTGACAATGGCAGCTTTGCCCTTGCCGGTTTTGAGCTTGCTAACCATGTTGCTGACTCGTCTGCTTAACGCTTGTCATCATTTTCCCGGCTTTGTCTATGAAGGTGCGCGGCTGTGCGAGGCAACCCAGTCCATCGAGATCGACGTTCGGCCGCGCAAGGGTTCGAAGCCGGTCTGCTCATGCTGCAACCAGCCTGCGCGGGGTTACGACTCACTCACGGAGCGCCGCTTCGAGTTTATTCCCGTCTGGGGTTTTGCAGTATTCCTGCTCTATACCATGCGGCGCGTCGACTGTCGTGACTGTGGCGTGAAGGTCGAAGCCCTGCCGTGGGCCAATGGCAAGCACACGCTCACCCGCGCTTACATGATCTTCCTGGCGCAGTGGGCACGCAAGCTGTCGTGGAAGGAGACGGCACAAAGCTTCCGCACCAGTTGGGAGAAAGTCTTCAACGCAGTGGAGTGGGTGGTGGACTGGGGCCTGGCCCATCGCGAACTCGGTACGATCCGTGCCTTTGGTGTCGACGAGATCCAGTATGGTCGTGGACACAAGTACCTCACACTGGTCTACCAGATCGAGGCTGGCTGCACGCGTCTACTATGGGTGGGGCAGGAGCGCACGAAAGAAAGCTTCGCGAAGTTCTTTGCCATGATCGGAGAACAGGTATGCGAGAAGGTTGAGTTCGTCTGCTCGGATATGTGGAAGCCCTACCTTGAGATGATAGCGCTGCATTGCCCCAATGCGCTGAACATCCTGGACCGCTTCCACATCGTTGCGAAGATGAATAAGGCTATCGATGAGGTTCGCGCTGAAGAGTCCCGCCGCATGGTCCGCGACGGATACGAGCCGGTGCGGGCCTGTCAGTTTTTTTGTGTGCAGGGCAGGTAAAGGCTCACCGGCGATTGGACCGGTGAGCCAGCATTATCTCAGCGATGGGGGTGGGTGAAGCGTTCTTCGTACAGGATCGCAAACTGGTTCATGGCTGCCTTCCAGTCATGGGTTGAGCTGCCCCACCTTCCCGTAATATTGCGCAGCGCCAGCCACAGCAGCTTGGTCGCCGCCTCATCGCTGGGGAAGTGACCTCGGGTCTTAATGATCTTGCGCAGTTGCGCGTTGATGCTCTCGATCGCGTTGGTCGTGTAGAGGATCTTGCGGATCGCCGGCGGGAACGTAAAGAACGGAATCACCTGATCCCAGGCGCGACGCCAGGAGGCGGCGATCGGCGTGTACTGCCGGCCCCATTCCCCTTGCTCGAAGGCCTCCAGCTCGGCCAGCGCAGCCTCGACCGTGGGGGCCGTGTACACGGGCTTGAGCGCGGCCGCCACGGCCCGGCGCTCCTTCCAGCTGACGTACCCCAGGCTGTTGCGGATCAGATGCACGATGCAGGTCTGCAGGGTCGTCTCCGGGAACACCGCATTCAGGGCCTGCTCCATCCCTTTGAGGCCATCGGTCACCGCAATCAGGATGTCCTGCGTGCCGCGCGTCTTCAGGTCGTTGAACACCTTCATCCAGAACTTGGCGCCTTCGGTGTTCTCGATCCACAGGCCCAGAATGTCGCGCGTGCCGTCAGGCAACACACCCAGGGCCAGGTAGACCGCCTTGTTGCGCACCACCCCGTCTTCGCGCATCTTGACGCGCAGCGCGTCGAAGAACACCACCGGGTACATCGCCTCAAGCGGGCGCGCCTGCCAGGCGATGACTTCGTCCATGACCGCATCGGTCACCGAGCTGATGAACTCAGGCGAGACCTCGGTGCCGTACTGTTCGGCCAGAAACGCCTGGATCTCGCGCACGGTCATGCCACGGGCGTACATGGCGATGATCTTGTCATCGAAGCCGGTGAAGCGCCGCTCGTGCTTGGGGATCAGGATCGGCTCGAAGCTGCCGTCGCGGTCGCGTGGGATGTCCACTCGCAGCGGCCCGTCCTTGGTCAACACCGTCTTGGCGCTCTTGCCATTGCGCTGATTGGCCGTGCCAGCCGGGCGCTCGGCGCCCGGTGCATAGCCCAGATGATGGCCAAGCTCAGCTCCCAGGGCCCGCTCGATCAGGGCCTTCTTGAACGCCATCGAGGCCTCCTCGACGGCTTCCGCGGTCATGGGACCCTTTACCAAATGGGCGATCAGGTCCTCGGGAATGCTCGGCAGCGCGCGGTCGGCGGCTTGGCTGGTCTTCGTCTTGCGTGGCATACATGCTCCTTGGTGACATGTTATGCCCTAAACACAAAATTTCTGACAGGTCCGCCGGTGCTCAAGAAGTCCCGCTGGTGCCTGCTCAAACGTCCGGAAAACCTGACCGACAAACAGCGACTGCGCATGCGTGACTTGTTGCAGTACAACCTGCGCACCGTACGCGCCTGGCTGCTCAAAGAGGAATTCCAGCAGCTCTGGGATTACATCTCACCGGACTGGGCCGGAAAATTCCTCGACCAGTGGTGTACGCAGGTGATGCGCTCGCGCATCGAGCCGATGAAGAAGTTCGCCCGCACCGTGCGTGCCCACCGTGAGCTGATCCTCAACTACTTCCGTGCCCGCAAGCAGTTCTCCAGCGGCGTCGTCGAGGGCCTGAACAACAAGGCCAAAGTCACCATGAGAAAATCGTACGGATTCCGAACCTTCAGGGCGACGGAAATCGCGCTATATCATGCACTTGGCAATCTTCCTGAGCCTTCGTCAACCCACACTTTTTCCTGACGAACCTAAAAAATAGGGGTGGCTAGGTTGTGTATATGCCAACCCGCGTTCGCGGCTCCTAGGGGCCGCCAGAGGCCTCGCTGTCGATTCTTGGGTCAATGGTCATGACCACGACGCGCGACTCGATTGCGTAGCGCTTCGCCTTGACCACGTCGCAAATGAGCGCGTCGTCGGCGTACACGACGCCGTTGCATGCGTCGGTGACGGCTTTCTCGATGTTGTCGAGGTCTGGCTTGTTCGTCGGCAGCAGCAGGCCGGCGCGCGCTGCTGCCTGCCGGTGCTTCGGCCACGACGACGGAATCGGGATGAACGCCACGAGGTTGACCACCAGTTCGCTGATGACGACACCGGCCAGCGCCTGCTATCCATTCCAGGAGTGGGCCCGATCACCTCGCGCGTACTCGCCGCCGAGATGGGCGACGGCAAACAATACCGAAGCAGCCCGCGGCATCGATCGGGCTCGTGCCCCGGCAGCACAGTACCGGTGGGAAAGCCAACTTACTCGGCATCAGTAGACGCGGGGACAAGCACATCAGGCGCTTGCTTGTTCTATGCGCGAGAGCATATATGCGTCAGCTTGATAGACGAACCGGGCGACTGGCAGACTGGGGACGCGCAATGCTGTTGCGCCGCCATTCCAACGTCGTGGCTTGCGCGCTGGCGAACAAGCTTGCCAGAACAGCATGGGCAATCACAACCCGCAAAGCGGTGTTCGATGCGGGGTGTACAGGCGCGCCAGCTTAAGAAGCGGCACTCCCCTGGCTGACGAATCACCCAAACTGGTTTTGCGACTTGCAAAAATGGGGGTGACCATAGATTTCTGAAGCGACCCCAGGTTCGCCGGCGCGGACAGGCGCTTTGCGCGCTACTGGATGTATGCGGCCCAAGATCTCACTACCGCGTTGTGGAATCCGGCTTCTGCACCAACGACGAGACGCAACGCGTCACCTCCGTCCGACGTTGCCGAGAGGGGCTTGATCGCGACGTTCACTCTCAAGACCGACATCCAGGTCCTGGATCTCGATGACACCGTGCTCAGCAAGCTGGGCATTCCATGGCGAGCACGCGTGGTGCCAGTGGTTCGGACTACAAATGCTCGAACTACTCGGGGGTTTTTCCGCAAGGCCCAGCCCGCTCAGGTTCCGCTATTCTTCGCGCAAGCACAAAAACCACCTAGCACTGGCCGTGTACTCAGGCTCACTGAAGGCATGGCGTCGGAAGGTCGACGTGCAGGTCACGCGGTTTGCGGAGCTGCTGGAGTTCGCGGCGTTGCGCTCTGATTCGCTCTACTCGGAGCCGTTCGTGGGCGGATCTTTGGTGGACTGAAGGGAAGCACTGCAAACGTCGGGGAAAAAAATGAGCTTCCCCACCCCCAAGATTTCAGCGTGGCAAGTCGACAAAATCAGTATCAACGGACAAGGAGTTCGATGAGTTCTCGAGCTGCAGTGTTGAGTTTTGGACAAGTCTGCCGGAGCGTACATGAACCACCAGCATGGTTCATGAAGGCTGTGAGGAGCGACTAGATCCGGGAAGATCCTCCGACAGAGTTCAAGCCGTGGCTCGACCAATCTCAACCCCTGCCTTAGTTACGTTCGCAGGATATGCAATGGCCTCGGTCCAGGAAGTAGGTGCACCGTTGGCGCGCAGCTTGCCTCGGCAGCGTGAGCAAGCGACTTGCCCTTCAGAAAAGGGATGCAAAGGGCCTCTTGCTACAAGGGCTTTCGCCGGGCGACGTGCCCAGTTTAATAATTGGCTAGGCTTACAAAGTGTTGCGGGAAGCTTTGTTGATGATTGGCTGCACCGCTTGGGCTTCGCGGACCACGCTGGCGGCCAGGGTGCCGCGAGAGATCTCCGGTCGTTCGCGGCAACCTTGAGCGTGGAGGACTACGGGCCACTCACGATGGCCTATCACGTTAAGCATTGCGGCCGTTGGCCTGGCCGTGATGATCCACAATTCGAGCAATCTGATCGATGACGCGTTGGCGATCGGGACAGGCCAGTACATGGCTAACGTCGCGAGCTCGGTCAACACCTATTGTTCGACAACATGACGGGGCGGGAAGCCCATCGCGGCCGACGGCCGTCAGCGTCTCGGCGACGGCCGCAAAGCATCGACCATCCACGACCTCGTCAACCTCAAACTGCTTCCGATCGGCTTCAGCGACAAGAGTCCCCTGGACGTGTCATACCGTTGACCTCACGCCGACCAAATGCAGCACGCGGAGCTGACGAACTACACGATTCCAGGCGTGATGTACTCGACTACGCCTTACCGAGACGCATCGCGCAACATCCGCACGGACCAACTGGCCAACGTCGTTGCGAACGCAGGTGGTGGATGCCGGCGTGCCGTGTACCGGAAACCCCGGCCTCATCACCGGCATGGCTGCAAGCTGAACGATGCCAAATCCGCTCGCGGGCGATGAACGAAGCGGCTCATCGGTGTAGTCTCTCGGTTGGGCTGCCACGACAATCTAGCAGGACATCATCCATTGGAGGGCCAGAAGACCGACAGGCTCGGAGAATGAGTTCGCCACTTACTCAATTAGAGTGATTTTAAGCTCTTTTTCAGGTGTCACGGTTGCTTCGTAGATCGCGATGTGATCGTTCGACGCGAAAGTAACGGGCGGCGTTCCTTGACCCGACAGTTGGCTCACCGTATGCCCGTAGGGCGTCACTGCGACCGCATCGGCCGGAACGCCAATCTCGTCAAGCGAGAGAGTTCTAGACTGTGTCGCGGGATAGCCGCCGCACGATTCGGTGGTGTTCCACTTGCCGTCGCTACTCTGCCACCGGACTGAGAAGTCGAACACATAGCCGGTTTCGTTTTTGAAGCTGATCTTTTGGCTCATGATTTATCTCATGCGGAAAAATTATAGAAAAACATAAAAGTGTCTCTGCTTAGCGGTGCTATTTATGTGTGCTATTGGATAATTCTGTCCTTGGCCTTAGCGCGTGGCGTTGTTGCATAAATCCGGGGTCGGATGGGCTGACGTTTACGCACAACGACTGGAGCGCTGGCTCTGTTAACTTCTGACGAAGCGGCGTAGTGTCTTGGACTTTTTCCGGGACGATGCGCAAGGACAACCGACAGCAAGCCGAGCCCAAGGGGGTCTACCGCGTCAAGAACTGGGCGCAGTACAACAAGGGGCTGATAGCCCGAGGAGACGTGACGATGTGGGTCGAAGAGAGCTTGCTCGTGCCACCGGCTAAAGCCCAGTCGCCCAAGCGTGGCCACCCGCTCGTCTATACGGATGCGCTGATCCAGGGTCTGCTCAGTCTCAAGCAGGTGTTCCACCTGCCGCTGCGCGCGCTGCAAGGCTTCGCGCAGAGCTTGCACACCCTGGCTTTCCCAACGTTGCCAGTGCCGAACTACACGACATTGAGCCGCCGCGCGCAGAATCTGAACGTCGTGCTGCCCGCCTCGCGTAGCGGCGAGCCGCTGCATCTGGTGATCGACAGCACTGGGCTGAAGCTTTACGGCGAAGGCGAGTGGAAGGTTCGCAAGCACGGTTGGTCCAAGCGCCGGACTTGGCGCAAGGTCCATCTCGCCATGGACGCGAACACCGGCCAAATCTGTGCTGCACTGATGACCCACCAGGACGTTGGCGATGGCGAAGTGTTGGCCGACCTGCTCGATCAGATCCCGGTTGATACACCGATCGATACCATCGGAGGTGATGGCGCTTACGACAGCAAGCCGTGCCACGCGGAGATTGCTGCGCGAGGTGCACAGCCCTCGATTCCACCACGCGATGGAGCGAAGCCTTGGTCCGAAAGTACGCCGGGCGCAGCCTGGCGTAACGAGGCCATCGATGTCATCGAGAAGAGCAGTCGACGCGATTGGAAAGCCGCCAGCGGCTATCACCGGCGCTCGCTGGCCGAGACCCTGATGTACCGCCTCAAGACGCTGACGGGACACAGTCTGTGGGCACGCGAAATCGGGTCGCAGGCCACCGAAGTGGCTATCCGTGCGGGCGTGCTCAACCGCATGGTCGCGCTCGCTCGCCCGCAATCCGTCCGTATAGCCTGAGTTCAGCGTCACCGAGGAGCCCCTGTTTTCAATCTCGATTTATGCAACAACGCCTTAGCGCGTACTGCGTGAGGTCCGCGTGACGGTGCCCGAGCGACTACGCCGCGGCGTGTCCAACAGCGGGTCGGAGTTGGTTGCAGCTATAAATGGACATATTTTTCTCCTTGTTGGTCAGTTCGAGATGAGGCGCGTAAGCACTTCTGCGACTATAGGAAAAATTCGCAGGTTCCCATTAGTGTAGTGAATGCAATCTATGTGCCTAGTGCTCGTGGCGAACTGGTGCCACCCGAAAGGTGCAGACAAAGGATACTTATTCTTGAGAGTGACCGTCCTGATTGTCCTCTCGCATGGTTTCATCGCCTTGACCACTAAGCAATACATCCGAACAGAAAGCCAAAAATGGGGTAGGGCTGTCACCCTGTCCAGCGCGCGCGTCGACTGATCGCCACGGCATCGCCGCCACGTCGCTCACCATTGGTGTCAATACGCCTCGCGCGGACTTGGCCCACGGAATGTTGGCCACCGCACGCAGGATCACAACAGTCACCGATCGGAAGTATTGGGAAGAGATAGTCGGCCGCTCACCGCATGAGCGACATGACGGCCTTGGAATCGCCTGCGGACATGATCGACAAGGTCATCGTAGTGCCGCAGCTGCGTAGCGAAGACCGTATGGTCGTGAGGGAGCGCACGGCACAGTGAGAAAGACAATGAGATCCGAGATCGACCAAGGATGGATGGTTATGCGAATTATTAGCAGCCATCTCGTAAGCGCACCGCTAGGGAAAGGCTGATTTAATCGACGAGAGTGTCGACGTTGAGCAGCTGTGAAGCGTTGATAGACTAAGGACGACCAGCGAGCTACGCCGATGCAACAAATCAGTTTTGCTAGTGCCGAGTATCTGGGAAAGAAGCGCGTTACGCGGCGCGAGAAATTTCTGGGTGAGATGGAGCAGGTGGTGCCCTGGGCTCGATTGCTGGAGGCACTGGAGCCGTACTACCCCAAGGGCAAACGAGGGCGCCCGCCCATTGGCCTGGAACGCATGCTGCGGCTGTACTTTGTGCAGCAGTGGTATGGCTTGTCCGACGAGGCCCTTGAAGATGCCGTCAGCGACAGCGCGGCCATCCGCAATTTTGTCGGTGTTGACTTGGGACATGAGGAAGCGCCGGACGCCACCACGGTGCTCAAGTTTCGCCGCCTGCTCGAGAAGCACAAGCTTACCGCCGTGCTGTTTGAGCAGATCAACGCCCACCTGCGCGAGCGAGGCCTGATGATGCGCGAGGGCACGATGGTGGACGCCACCATCATCAATGCGCCGACTTCGACAAAGAACCGAGACAAGGCGCGTGACCCTGAAATGCATCAAACGAAGAAGCGCAATCAGTGGTACCACGGCATGAAGGCGCATGTGGGTGCCGATGCTGAATCGGGCTTGGTGCACAGCACTCACTACACCGCGGCCAACGAGTCTGACGTGGCGCACACCCATGAGGTGCTGCATGGGCAAGAGGATGACGTCATTCTTGATGCGGGCTACACCGGCGTGCACAGGCGCGACGAGATCTTGAAGGCGCAAGCAGAGGGCGCCATCAAGGCGGATGTTCGGTGGTCGGTGGCTATGAAGCGCTCCAGGCTCAAGGGCATGACCGAAGGGCCGCTGAAGCAATTGACGCAGGCCTTGGAGAAGGTCAAGGCGCAAATTCGTGCCCGGGTTGAACATCCGTTTCATGTGGTGAAGAATCTGTTCAAGCACAAGAAGGCTCGCTACAGGGGATTGGCCAAAAACGGTGCGCAGTGCGACACCTTGTTTGCGCTGGCCAATCTGGTGATTGCAAAGAAAGCGTTGCTGCAATCAATGGACAATTCCGTCTGCAAGGCGGCATAAGGCGTGAAACCCGGGGCAAAAGCCCCAAAAAATGAAAATTTCCAACTGGCAAGCCGTCAAATCTGCTGTTGGTTGACAAAAAAATCGGCATCACACTGGCAACGCTGCGCGCTGACGCTTTGTTCAGCGATTCCCTAGCTTCATTTATAACGCGTGGACCGGGCCAGGCCGCACTTGTTGAATTACAATGCGCATATGTCACGTGCAATCCCTAGTGCCTCGCTTCGGGGCGCGGTGTTGGTACTCTTCGTGCTGACGCAACTGCTGACCCCGCTCCTGCACGGCCATTTCGGAACTCCGATACAGACTGGCCTGCACATGCACGCTGGACTACCTGCCGAAACTAATTCCCATTTCCGCGCCGCAGCTTCTTTCAAGGGCACTACTGCGCCTGACGTGCTTGAGGATCACGCCCATGCCGATTCATATCTGGCGAGCGGGGACTCGTTCGAAGTTGACGTCGAATCCGGGATCGAACCGCTGTTGTTGGCCGCGCTGATCCTGCCTGGGTTACTCCCCGGTTTGTCCATCTTGACGTTCGTGTTGCTGGCGGCCCTTGCCAGCGATTCCACGCGAGGGTCTTATTTCCATCCCGCCCCCGCCCCACGCTGGCGCTGCTGCTTCAGGCACCCGCCCCCCGCCCAGGCGCCCCCGCAGTTCTCCTGATTCCCATCATCCGGCGCCTTGCCGGTGTTCCTGCACGCGCTCCGTCTATGGAGGGCGGGCTCTCAACTGCATGTTGGAGTCAGGCATGTCATTCAGACACCTTTACAGAGTCCGTGCGTGGATCGCACTGACCTACTTGTCGTTCTCGCACGTCGCCGTCGCGCAGGTCGCGGCACAGGCGGTGCCGCTATCCGCCGAGCATGCGCGCGCCCTTGGGGTGCGCACCAGCGCTGTCTCCGCCGCCGAAACGCTCGACGTTGGCACGCACGCCAGGGTCGTATCCAAGCTAGATGCCCAGTATGTCGTGGCGGCACCCTACCCGGGCATCGTGCCGCGTGTGCTGGTAGCAATCGGGCAGACCGTGCGTCCGGGCCAGCCGCTGGCCAGCTTCCCGAGTCCGCAACTTTTCGATGCGAGGCGCGCGCTGGCGGAAGCGAACTCGCAGGCCCGCCTCGCGCAGCAGGCCCTGGTGCGCGACCGGTCGCTTTACGAGGACGGCATCATCGCTGCCAGCCGCTGGCAGGCAACGCAGGCTCGGGCCACCGAGGCTGCCGCCATGGCCCGGGCGCGGCGTGCGGAAATGGCTTCGGCGGGCGTCGTCTTTTCTGGAGCGGGCGAGGAGGCGCAACTAGTGGCGAGCCACCGAGGCATCGTGTCGGAGGTCAACGCCGTGCCGGGCACGCGGGTGGAAGGCGCCGCACCACTGTTCCGAACCGTCGATCCGGATGCGCTGGAACTGGATCTCCTGCTTGGCCGGGATATACCGGTGCCGTCACCCTGGTGAGCAGGTGGAGGTCGCACGGCGCGACGCGGCCGGCACGGTGGTCGGCGTTGCGCCGGCCGGCAATGGCACGGCCGGGATGCGGGTGCGCGCTTCGCTGGACCGCCGTGGTGACCTGCGCGCGGGCGAGAGCGTCAACGTCACACTGAAGTTGCAAAGCCGGGAAGGGAAGGGCACGTCCGGGCGGGTGCGCGTGCCGGCGGCCGCGGTGGCCTACTGGCATGGGGCACCAGGCGTGTTCGTCGCTACGGATAAAGGTTTCCGATTCCAGCCCATTACGCTGGAGGGCTTGGACGAAGCCAATGCCGTGGTCCGCGGCAACCTGCCGGCGGGGGGGCGCGTGGCTGTCGCGGGCATCGGCGCGCTGAAGGGCCTGTTGGCGGGAGACCAGTGATGCTTGCCCGCCTGATCGAGTTTTCCTTGCGCCAGCGCGTGCTGGTCCTGATTGCTGCGAGCGCGCTGGCCGCTGCGGGCGTGTGGGCTTATGTGAACCTTCCGATCGACGCCTTTCCCGATATCTCCCCGACCCAGGTCAAGGTGGTGCTCAAGGTGCCGGGTATGACGCCGGAGGAAGTCGAGCAGCGCGTCTCGACGCCGATCGAGCAGGAACTGCTCGGCATCCCGCACAAGACTATCGTTCGCTCGGTGTCCAAGTATGGCATCAGCGACGTGACGATGGATTTCGAGGAAGGCGTGGACGTCTACTGGGCGCGCCAGCAGGTCTCGGAGCGGCTCGCCGGCCTGGCGCGGGATCTGCCTTCGACCGCCGAGGGCGGCCTGGCGCCGATTACCACCCCGCTGGGCGAGATGTTCATGTTCACCATCGAGGGCGATGGCTACTCGCTTGCCGAGCGGCGCCGCGTGCTCGATTGGGTTATCCGACCCGCCCTACGTACTGTGCCGGGCGTAGCGGATGTCAACGCCCTCGGCGGCGAGGTGCGAAGCTACGAGGTGATTCCCGATCCGTCCCGCCTGCGCGCGCGCGGCGTGACACTGGGGCAGTTGCGTCGGGCTCTGGACACGAATCATCGCAACGACGGCGCGGGCCGCCTTGACCGTGGCGACGAGCACTGGGTGGTGCGCGTGGAAGGGGGCATAAGGCATTTGATTACACACATCTCAGTCGTCAAGTTCACGGGCATACCGGAGACCGGCGGCGAAATCCACCACTCGCTGCAGGCCTTGCCAGATGGTCTTGACTCCGGGTTCGCCGTCGCCTTTGCGCGCCAGGAAGCCGCCGAGCATAGCGACCAAGCGCACGACCTCATTCAGACGCGGTGACGTCTTCGGCGGCTTCTTCTTGTTGAGAATGAATGCCGCGCGCCATTCATCGCGCTCGAACAACAGCCCTGCATCCAGGTCCGGGCAAGTTCGGCCCAGTCGCATCAACCGAGCGATGCGCCATGCCACCACCATGAACAGCGCCAAGGCACGCTCAAGCCGTGCCATCGATGCGAGTTGCAATGCCTCGACCCGACAGCCGTTCTTGAGCACATGAAAGAACAATTCCACCTCCCAACGCGCGCGGTACCAGTCAATAAGCTGCGCCGCTGCGTCAAGGTCGTCCACCTCGCGATTACTCAGCAGTCGCCATTCAATCGGCTTGACGCCGGCCGGCGGGTCGACCTCCCGGGCGACGATACAAGTGGCACTCACCACGCCGCCTGCAGCATCAGGCAACGCAACACGTTGCGCCCACACCTGCTGCCGTACCGCGCGCGCTGGCTGAGCCTGACGGGCTGCCAGCGTAAAGTGAATCCTGCCCACTGGCTTGCCCGCAGTTACTTGGTCCCACAGCTTGCCGCCGCCAGGCAAGGTGCGATTGTGCTGCGAGCGCAGTAGCCAATCCGCCGGGTGGCCCAACTCCTTTGCCTTGACCATCAGCGCCATGATGTCCGACTCTCGGTCAGCCACATAGACGAGTCGCGTGGCAGGCAGTGCGGCCGCCTGTTCGGCGACCCGCTCATATCCTTCAGTCCAGCGGGTGCTTTCCTTGATGCCGGGGCGCACGCCATCCGCACCCTTGGGCTCGCGCGCCCACATGTAGGCGTCGAGCACGCCCAGCGGTTCGCGCGCTGGCGTTACCGCGTAAGTCGGGTGCAGATATAGCCCGCGTTGCGCCTCATACGACAGCGGTCCCAGGCCTGCGATGGCCTGGCCGTTAAAGTCCAGCTCCGTGGTGTCTTGGATGCATAGCACCACTTCGCAAGCTCGCATCCGCTCGGCTGAGCTCTGCCAATGGGGCGCCAGAATATCGCGCCAGTCCAATTCATCCTGAGCCAGGAAGCGGTACGCAGCAGCCGTTTCCGCCCAGCCGCCGCACGCACTCGGTATGCTTGCCGTCGGCTTCTCTGCGAGTCGCTCCGCTAGCAGCACCGCCCGCTTATTCAGGCGCTGGTCGCCCAAGTCAATGTCCTTGAATTCTGCCGCTGCCCAACTCGTTGCCTCTCGCTGCATGTGCCGTCCAAAATGCAAGAGTGAACGACAATCCGAAAGAGTTTACAACCCCACCCGCTATGTCATTGACCGTAAACGACTTTCTGCGGCGCACCAGCCGCCAGGAGTTGTGTGTAATGAGGTGGGCATAAGGGGGCTCGATGACTTGCGCGCCATTGTCGTGGAAGCTACACGGAGCCTTACCAGCGCGCCAGCCGTGACAGTAGGCGATGTGGCCACCGTGCGACCTGGCGAGGCCACCCGCAACGGCGCGGTCAGTAAGGACGGGCAGGGCGAGGCAGTGGAGGGGCTCGTGCTGGGTCTGCGCGGTACCGATGCGCGCAAACTGGTGCAGGCGGTACAGGCGCGGCTAGACGAGCTGGCGACCAGTCTGCCGAAGGGCATGTCGACGAGGATCTTCTACAACCGCGGGGAACTGGTAACACGCGCGGCGAACACCGTGGTCCGCGCGCTGGCCGAGGCCGGCGTGCTGGTGGTGGTCACGCTGTACCTGTTTCTCGGCGGCGTGCGCGCTGCACTGGTCGTGGCGGCGACATTGCCACTGTCGATGCTCGCCACCTTCCTGTTGATGCGCTACACGGGACTCACTGCGAATCTGATGAGCCTCGGCGGCCTGGCGATCGCGCTGGGCATGCTGGTGGACGCCGCCGTGGTAGTCGTAGAGAACATCGAGACGGCCTTGGCACGAGCCGAAGCTCACAAGACCGATGAGGCGCTGCGCTGCGCGGTGATTCGGCACGCGGTGGCAGCTGTGGCCCTGCCGATGTTGGCCGGTGTGTCCATCATCGCCATCGTCTTTCTGCCGCTGTTGTCGCTGGAGGGACTTGAGGGCAAGCTGTTCGCGCCGGTGGCACTCACAATCGTGCTGGCGCTGGCGTCTTCGGTGGTGATTGCATTCACGGTCGTCCCGGCGGTGGCATCGTGGCTGCTGCTCTCGCACGCCGACGAGCCCCCTTGGCTGATGCGCACGGTGTCGGCCGGCTTTGGCCGAATGCAGGACTGGAGCACGACGCACCGCCGCACCGTCTTCGGCGCCGCGGGCGTGGCGCTGACCGGTGCCGCCGTGCTGTACCTATCCGTGGGAAAGACCTTCATGCCGACCATGGACGAGGGAGACCTGATCGTGCAGCTTCAGAAGACGCCGTCCGTGTCGCTTGCGGCTTCGCTTGATCTGGACCAGCGTGTACAGCAGGACTTGTTGAAGGAAGTCCCGGAGATCCGTTCCATCGTGGCGCGATCCGGCTCCGACGACTTGGACCTGGATCCGATGGGCCTGAACGAGACCGACACCTTCCTGGTGCTAAAGCCCAAGGATCAGTGGCGTGGCAGCAAAGACGACATTGCCGAGGCGATTCGGCGCGTGATGGAACGCTTTCCCGGTGTGATCTATGGATTCACGCAACCCATTGAGATGCGTGTTTCAGAAATGCTGACCGGCACGCGCGGCGACGTTGCCATCAAGCTATTCGGTAGCGACCTCGCGGCCATCGACGCGGCGGCGCAGGTTATTGCGACGACCGTGCGTGGCATCAAAGGGGCGGCCGACGTGATTGCTCCCAGCAACAGCGGCGTGCAATACCTGAAAGTGTCCCTCGACCGCGCCGCCGCGGGCCAGGCGGGCTTTACCGGAGACGCCCTGCAGGCGCAGTTGCGCGCGCTGGTGGAGGGCGACCGCATCGGCGTGGTGCCGGAGGGGATCCTCCGCACGCCACTGATCCTGCGTGGCGGAGCGGCATTGCGCCAGGCGCCCGAGGCGTTTGCCAGCCTGCTGGTCACGGCGCCGGACGGCCGGGCCTGGCCACTGACATCATTGGCGAGCCTTGAGCGGGTGGACGGCCCCGTGCGGATCAATCATGAGAACGGCGCCAGATTCGCGGTAATCCAGGCAAACGTGGAAGGCCGCGACCTGGCTGGCTTCGTTCAGGAGGCGCAGTCGGCAGTCGCCAATCTCAAGACGCTCCCCAAGAGCCTGCGTATCGTCTGGGGCGGGCAATTCGAGAACCAGCGGCGAGCCGCGGCACGTCTGGCTCTGGTCGTGCCGATGGCGTTGGCCGCCGTCTTCTTCCTGCTGACGCTGACATTCCGATCGGTGCGTCAGGCCGTACTGGTGCTCGCCAACATTCCATTCGCGCTGGTGGGAGGCATCGCCGCGTTGCGGCTGTCGGGGGAATACCTGTCGGTTCCGGCGTCGGTCGGCTTCATCGCGCTGCTCGGCATCGCGGTGCTCAACGGGGTCGTACTGGTGTCGCACTTCAATACGCTGCTGGAATCCGGACTCGACATGGCGCAGGCCGTCCGGACCGGCGTCCGGGACCGCTTGCGCCCCGTTCTGATGACCGCCTGCATCACGGCGCTGGGAATGATACCGCTGTTGCTGGCAAGCGGGCCTGGATCCGAGATCCAGCGCCCACTGGCAATTGTTGTCTCAGGTGGCCTCGTTTCCTCGACGGCGCTGACGCTGCTCCTTCTTCCATTGTTGTTCGAGTATTTCGGCCTGCCGGGACAGCGGCCTGCCACCCGACAGGGAGAGCTGCAATGACGCGCAAGCTGTATGTCACCCTTGCTGCAACGGTCAGCACGATGACCATCTGGAGTGCTGCGGCGCAAGCCAGCGGTGCGCACGGTTATCTGCCTGACGAGGCAGTCGTGCGAGAAGCCATTGCCGGTTCGCCAGATGTGATGGCCGCCGAGGCACGACGGGATGCCACGCTCGCGCGCGCCGTCGGGATCCGTGCGGGCACGGCCGAAACGGTGGTGCGTGCGGTGGGTCAGGGTCGCAGCGTGCGGGAGCCAACCCAGCGTTTCCCTGAAGGGCAGATAGCCGTGGACCGGCCGCTGCGGCTGTGGGGCAAGGCCGACGCCGATGCGCGGCTGGCCCATGCGACCGCCGAAGCCGGCGACCTTGCCGTGATGGATGCCCGGCACGAATCGTCGCGCCAGGTCCTGGCCCTGTGCTTCGCTGTGATGCGTGCGGGACAGGCTCGCCTGGCCGCGCAGGATAACGTCCGCGCAGCCGGCGAATTGGTCGCCATAACTACCCGCCGCATCCAGGCGGGCGACGCCGCGCGGCTCGACGGGGAACTGGCCGCATCGGATCACGCGCGCACGCAGGCAGCGCTCGCGACGGCCGCCGCAGCCGAGCAGGCGGCGCTGGCCGAATTGCGTGGCCGGTTTCCCGGGCTGGGGGAACCCCGCCCTCTGGCGGGTGCAGCGCTGCCCCCGGTGCCCCACGAGCCGCCCGAGGCGCTGCGAACGGACTACGTCCGGGGCAGCCATGAGTACCGGCTGGCGATGGCGCAGGAAGCGCAGGCGCTACAGCAGGCCGCTCGAGCGGACTTGGAGCGCAAGCCTGATCCAACGGTCGGGATGTTTGTAATGATCGAGCGGGGCGGAGCGGAGCGCATACTTGGCGTCAGCGTTGCCATGCCGCTTGGCGGCGATCATCGCCTCGCGGCCGCCACGGCCGCGGCTGCGGACGCCGACGCCGCCGCGCGCAGCCGCATGGCGGCCGAGCGCAGGCTCGGCACGGAATTCGACGTGCAGTACCGGAATCTGGTTGGAAGGCGCTCGTCGGCGCAGGCTCAGGCCGAGGCCGCGAGCCTGCAACGCACCGCGTCGGATCGCGCGACGCGCGCCTATCGCGCAGGCGAGTCCGGCCTGGCAGAACTGCTCGCGGTACGCCGCAGCCTTGCCGAGGTGTTGCTGGCCGAACGGCTTGCGCGGGTCGATGCACTGGAAGCCGACAGCCGACTCGGTCTTGACCTTCACCGGATGTGGGATTTCGACGACTGAGCCAGCTTGCGAATTGACGACACTCACCCAACCGACAGTGCGACACCAGGAAACGCTACCTCACGACACCATGACAAATGTTGATCCGATGGAGATGCCACGATGAATGCAGAAGCCAGGTACACCCTCGCGATGAGAACCCTCCACTGGCTGGTTTTCTTCTCCGCATTGATTGCCGTGGCGGCTATTGAGGTTCATGATCTCTTCCCTAACAGGCAGCTGAAATACCTAGCCCGAAGTCAGCGCGGTAGCGTGCCAAGGCGTTGACACTCCATCCGAGATTCATGCGCGGCGCCGACACCTTCACCGAAAGCCTGTTCACCATGCTGCGACTCGAAGATTTCGTGCCGCAAGCGCATCCGTTGCGCCCGATCCGCACCATGGTCAACCAGGCCTTGACGAAGATGGATCGGCTGTTCGCAAGCATGTACGAAGCCGATATCAAGGGCGGACGCCCGAGCATTGCGCCGGAGAAGCTGCTGCGCGCGATGCTGCTGCAGGTTCTGTATAGCATTCGGTCCGAACGGCAACTGATGGAGCAAACGCAGTACAACTTGCTGTTCCGCTGGTTCATCGGTCTGTCGATGGACGACGCAGTCTGGGTGCCAACGGTGTTTACCAAGAACCGTGCACGGCTGATCCAGCACGATGCAGTGATCACGTTCTTCAACGAGGTGCTGGCTATCGCGCACAAGCGCAACTTGCTGTCGGGCGAGCATTTCAGCGTGGATGGCACGATGATTAAGGCCTGGGCCGGCCACAAGAGCTTCGTACGCAAGGACGGCGGCAATGGCGATGACAGCGACAGCGACAGCGGTGGCACCGGCGGCTTCCAAGGAGAGAAGCGCAGCAACGAGACGCATCAGTCCAAGACTGATCCGGACGCCAAGCTCTATCGCAAGGGCAAGACTGCCAGTGAGCTGCGCTATATGGGCCACACCTTGAGCGACAACCGCCACGGCCTGGTGGTCAGTGCCGTGGTGACCCAAGCCGACGGATATGCTGAGCGCGAGGCCGCGAAGGCCATGCTCAACGACGCCCGGCAGGTTGCTAACGAGCCGAGCGCCGAAGTTACCGTGGGCGCGGACAAGGGCTACGACGCCGAGGAGTTCGTTCAAGCCTGCCTGGAGATGAAGGTGACTCCGCACGTGGCGCAAAACACTTCAGGGCGACGCTCGGCGGTGCCCGATGAGATTGCCCGCAGCGTCGGCTATGCCATCTCGCAGCAGAAGCGCAAGCTGATCGAACAGGGCTTCGGCTGGGTCAAGACGGTCGGGCGCATGCGTCAGGTGATGGTGCGCGGCTTGAAGAAGGTCGACCAGATGTTTGTGCTTAGCATGGCCGCTTACAACCTCGTGCGGATGCGAACGCTAGGACAAATCCGTCCGCAGGGCCTGTAATGGGAGCAAGGAAGCTAAAAATGGGCATCAAACCGCATGAAAATCGATGAAGTGACGCCCGGCTTCCGGATTATGAAAAATACGAGGCATGTGCGTCGCGCAGGGGGAAGCTTTGCCCGTCTGCAGCGAGTACTTCAGCGGCCTGTTAGTCTTACTGTGTCACAAGAGAAGTCGTTTGTTTGGCCTCCGACAGCACGGACACATGGCGAGTCTACCAATCAAGAGAATGCTGAGTTGGTGGCGGATCGTGGTGATTGAATCAGCCACGTGTCGCTGGGCGCGCTGGGCTGCCCCGCGGGATGTAATCTGCGGAAAGCGCAGGCGTTTGGCGTGCAATGAAGTTTTTTTTGGCGCCGACTAAATCGCCGGTGGTAATACGTTCAGAGACCAGGAATCCATAGGCGGCTATGCTCAGCGCGGCATGGTGGTGAAAGCCCCGCCACCCTCGGCCTTCGTAATGGCCGAGACCCAACTCCTGCTTCAAGTCCTGGTAGTCGCGCTCGATGCGCCAACGCATGTGCGCCTGGGCGACCAATTCATCCAGCGCAATATCGGCCGGGAGGGTGGATAGGAAGTACTTCAATGGGTCAGTGTCCCCAGTGGGCCACTCGATTAGCAGCCACTGCTCGGGGCGCAGACGCGCCTTGCCACTATTACCGCCTGCGTGACGCACACGTACGGCGGCAAAGCGCCCACTGAGCGTTTCGTTTGAGCCTTCGCGCCAGCTAATCGTCTGGAATGCGGTAGGCGGCAGGGAATGCGCCAGTTCCTTGACGCTTATCGGCTGTCGATTGCGAGTGCGCCGCGGCATCACCGGCGGGCGGCCGATGCCGCTATATGGCTTCGGCGGCAACGGCTCCACCCCCGGTGGCCAGACCACGACCGCCGACGTGATACCCACCACATACCGCATGCCCAGATCACTCAGACGCTGGCGAAATGCGTTGTCCACCCCGTAGCCGGCATCCGCCAACACGCAATACTTTGGCGCGCCGGCGGCCAACAGCGATTCGAGCTGTTGCAGAGCAATCTCGGTCTTCGTTGTGAACCTCACCTCGTCGGGAATTCCAGCCTTCTCACGCCGCTCAGTATCTTCCGCCCATTCCCGCGGTAGATAGAGCTGGTAGGCTACAGGCACACTCGCCTGCTCACAGGCCAGAGACACACTGACCGCAACTTGGCAGTTGTCCTGCTTACCCAGCACCCCACAATACTGACGCGCGACCCCAACCGAATGTTTGCCCTTCTTTGGGAAGCCTGTGTCGTCAATGATCCAGAAGCCACCGGTCGAGAGATCCATCTTGGGCACTACCCACTGACTGACCCGGCGCAGCATCTCCTCATCGGACCAGTCGGCCTTGGCGACAAAGTGGTGCAGTGCCTGGTGCCGGGCGCTAGCGTGCAGCGGATCGACTCCAGCTGCCATCGGCTCCACACTCTTACGCGATAGCGGCAGCATCAGACCTGTGCAGTAGCCCTTGAGCCCAGCATGGCGGTCCGCATGCCCCAGTCCCGCCGCTAAATGTTCCATGTATTGCTCAAATCGCTCGCTCGCGCTCATCGCTCTTCATGAACTGTGCCAAGAAGTTTATAGTATGGCACATTTATGACACAGTAAGATTAAGCAGCCTGCGTGAAACGCAGGAATGTTAAGGATTCCGATGCATAATAGAGGCCGGTGACAACCCGGCCGATGTCAGATGCGCTGAGGCTGGAGGCGGCCGAGTCCGAGCAGCGTAAGCCAGTGATCGTGAGGCTTGCCGCTCATCAATTCCCTCGGGCTCTTTCCAGTGCGCTCAGGGCATCGGCTACGGGCAAAGCGGCGATGATTGAAGACGAACTGCAGCAGACCAAGCCAGACCCGCCCGCCCTTCAGATGACGCCGGTTAGTCAGGCATACGCGCAGTCGCGAGTTGAGATTTTCGACCAGCGAGCTGCTGCGTGGTGTGCTGCGCAGCGCCGCGGATACGGCGGCGTAGACGTCGTGAAACGGGCGACCGATGCGGCTAAGGAACGTGCTCGAAATAACTTCCCGCTATGCGGCGTTCCGTGAGCGGATGCTGTAGTTCCACGCAGGCAAGGTTGAGTCGTACTCGATGTTCAGTGAAGCACGGACGCAACGAGTGACTGTCCGTCCGGCTTCATAGACTCCGTCAAGAATGTCAGCAGTAACTTTCAGTCCGGTTTTTGTGCAGGCTTTTTCGATCAGTTCACGAACCAGACTAACGCTGCTGAAGACTACGCCAGCACAGGCTCGCGTAATGTGTGGAAACACGCGGTGCTCGATCGGATTATGTTTCGAGCAGTATGGGGCGTAGTGGGCCACCCGGATTTCCAGTCCGAGCCGGTCTGCCAGATCTTGCAGATCCGCTTTGAAAAGCCACGAATCACTTGGGTTGCTACCTCCGCCATCGCACAGTAGCAGTAACCGTGTGGCTTGGGGATAATCGGCGCGACCCTGTTTTTCCCACCAGTGCGCTACGCTGTCGCAGGCAAACTGCGTCGTGTCACGGCTCACCCCGATGTTCACATGTGCCTTGTTCAGCCCGATGTCGTACAGCCCATGCGGGATGACCTTGCCTTCGCTGTAGCTCGGAAAATCATGGTCGAGGACTTCAAGCTGCTCGCGCGTGTAGAGCTTGCCGTCGCGATAGAAATTGCCCAGCATCTCCTTCTTCTTCGTATCGATGCTGAGGACAGGCTGGTCGTCTTCGAGATATTCCGCCTTGAGTTGCGTAATACGCTGAAATTGTACGTCGCGTTGTGCGTGGGACTTGAACGACTTCTTTTTCTGTGATTGCCGCCGGGAAAAACCGTTGCGCTTTAGCAGCTGCCGGACCGTTCGCACGCTCACCCGTTCGCCTACTTGCTGCGTCATCGCCTGTGCGATTTCGCGTGGCTTCAGATCCGTCCAGATGATGCCGTGTTGTGGATTACCCGCCGTATGCTCTCGCACCACATCTAGAAATACCGCGTTCCACTCCGGATGGTCCGTTAACCTGGATTTACGCCCCTTTTTTTCGGATCCGCTCTCCAACCGGATCCAGCTCTTCTTCCAGGTCCTTTAGCCCTTGTCTAATTGTTTTCGGGTCCATTTCAAACAGTTTCGCAATATATTCGAAACCGCCATGGCCCAGCTTGTCCGCCTCCACAGCCGCATACCGCCGTCGGTCCTTCTCCGACAAGCGCGCGTACAGCCGCTTCATCCGCGTTTCAACCTCAGCCCGGTAACCAGCCTGCATCGTTTGTCCTCCAGAGGCATCACATCTTACCCGCGTCGCTTTGCGCACGCCAGGTCCACTTCGGGAAGTTATTTCTCACTCGTTCCTAAGCAGGCGATTCCATCCTTTCCAGAACGCGCTCGACGTTTCGGACTTGCGATGGAGGATGAAGACCTCGCGCACGAGATCGCGCGCCACGTTGTGCGTTTGCGCAATGGCGTCGAGTTTTTCGTCGAGCAGGCCCGCGAAAGCGAGCAGCCCGTCGCGCTGGTTCTGCAGTGCACGCCGGTATGCGCCCGTGCGTGAGAGGTCCTGGGCCTCACGTTGCCGCAGTTCGGCAACCACGAAATCGAACAGCAGTTGACGCGTCGCGAGGTCCGGCCCTGCCAGTGACAGGATGTCACGTTCGAGCCACTGAACCAGGGTGCGCAGATCGGCGGCCAGCTCGTGCGCATGGGCTTCATTGCGACGAAGCGTTTCCAGCGTGGCAGCGAGGAGGCTATCGTCGCAACGTCGACGGGGATTGGCCAGACGCGCTTCGAGCTGCTCGCGTTCGGTGCGCGCACCGCCGGCGACACGATGCCAGAGCGTCGCCAGTGATTTGCCCTGCTCAATGATGTGGAAGACGTCGCCGTGACACGGCGTATCGGGCCAGGCAATTTTTTGCCCGGCACGCAGCCCGGTTCCCGCATCGGCGATCGTGTGCTCAGGATCGAGTCCCCGTGATTGCAGGTCCAGCAGATGGATGGCCCAGGTGTCGCCGTCGCGATGAGCTTCGGTGGCGAGCAGATAGCAATAGGTCGAGGCAACATCGATACCGGCGAGCACGGGTTGGGAACCCTGAAAGAGTTCGTCGTGCAGGCCGACCCGGATGGCTGAGAGGTCCACGCCGGCGTTAATGGCCATGGCCTGCTGCGCAGCCTGCTGGAGAACGGTGTGAATCGTGCCCAGGCTGGTCGATACGCCGAGCAGGTCGTGCATGAGCTCAAGGGTAGCGCGAAACGAAACGTGACCCACCATCGTGAGCGCCACGATGACCTGATCGAGCCATTGGCGGGTGACCGGCAGCATGAAAAGCACCTGATCTGCGTCGGCTGCCCGCGTGGTATCAAAGGCTTCATCGAGCGCTGCACTGGCCGTGCCGATCTGTCGGTAGACCGTCGGGCGGTTCACGCCGTTACGCTCAGCCAGCACACTGATTGGTTCGGTGCGCGCGAGGGCCTGAAGTGCGATCGCTTTGCGTTTGTCGGCGCTCAGTCTGCCCACGCCAGATCGGGTGTTTTGAGTCATGGATGCCGCAGATGAAAAAGGGCACCATTATCGCCTGGCGCTCCAGGTGCCTCCTCATGTGTAACGCGCCTTTGAACCTCGCCGCCAGGTGCAGGCGCTGGATCGCACGCAGCCTTGAAGAAGGGGCGTGCGGCCACCATGACGCACGACTACAAGCGCAACGGCACGACCACGCTGTTTGCCGCGCTCAACGTGCTCGATGGCCAGGTCATCGCCCAGTGCCAGCAGCGCCACCGCCATACCGAGTGGCCGAAGTTCCTGCGCAAGATCGACCGCGAGACGCCCAAGGACAAAACGCTGCATCTGATCGCAGACAACTACGCCACCCACAAGCATCCTGCGGTGCAGGACTGGCTGGCCAAGCATCCGCGATTCAACATGCACTTCACGCCCACCTCCGCATCATGGCTGAACATGGTCGAGCGGTTCTTTCGTGACATCACAACCGAGCGACTTCGCCGCGGCGTATTCACCAGCGTGCCGGAACTGGTCGACGCCATCAACGAGTACATCGCTCACCACAACACCAACCCCAAGCCGTTCATCTGGACCAAGAGCGCTCGCGACATCCTACAGAAGGTCATTCGTGCCAACCGCCGCTTAAGTTCCAAACAGAATGGAACATTGCACTAGGCGCTAGCGCGCCGCTAAGGCCACAGGGCCAATCCGAGCTGGCGATGAGGCCGCCGTGCCCCCGCCAAATCGGCACGGTGGCTTCAAACAACAACAGCCCAGCACAACCATCCACTCCAGCAACAGCCAGTACGGGGTCTCGGGGCGAAGCCCTGAGTGTCTGCGACGGGCGCGAAGCGACCTAGCGGACCAGGATCGGATAGCTATCGTGAGATAGCTATCTGGCATCCTGCCCTCTGCCGTTCTGTAGTCCGTGCCGGAAATCGTTGGCAGATCGCTGGCGGGCTGTAGGCAGAACCATGGCTGACCAATGGTCGAGTTCTGGCGCCTTTATTCTGTCTGCGCCGCACTTCACATCTGGTGCGGAGGTATTGGACTTATGGAATGGACTGACGCGCGTTGAGCAAGGTCATTTGTTCATGTACATTTACGCTCAACATACGGACCTGTCAGAAATTTTGTGTTTAGGGCATAACATGTCACCAAGGAGCATGTATGCCACGCAAGACGAAGACCAGCCAAGCCGCCGACCGCGCGCTGCCGAGCATTCCCGAGGACCTGATCGCCCATTTGGTAAAGGGTCCCATGACCGCGGAAGCCGTCGAGGAGGCCTCGATGGCGTTCAAGAAGGCCCTGATCGAGCGGGCCCTGGGAGCTGAGCTTGGCCATCATCTGGGCTATGCACCGGGCGCCGAGCGCCCGGCTGGCACGGCCAATCAGCGCAATGGCAAGAGCGCCAAGACGGTGTTGACCAAGGACGGGCCGCTGCGAGTGGACATCCCACGCGACCGCGACGGCAGCTTCGAGCCGATCCTGATCCCCAAGCACGAGCGGCGCTTCACCGGCTTCGATGACAAGATCATCGCCATGTACGCCCGTGGCATGACCGTGCGCGAGATCCAGGCGTTTCTGGCCGAACAGTACGGCACCGAGGTCTCGCCTGAGTTCATCAGCTCGGTGACCGATGCGGTCATGGACGAAGTCATCGCCTGGCAGGCGCGCCCGCTTGAGGCGATGTACCCGGTGGTGTTCTTCGACGCGCTGCGCGTCAAGATGCGCGAAGACGGGGTGGTGCGCAACAAGGCGGTCTACCTGGCCCTGGGTGTGTTGCCTGACGGCACGCGCGACATTCTGGGCCTGTGGATCGAGAACACCGAAGGCGCCAAGTTCTGGATGAAGGTGTTCAACGACCTGAAGACGCGCGGCACGCAGGACATCCTGATTGCGGTGACCGATGGCCTCAAAGGGATGGAGCAGGCCCTGAATGCGGTGTTCCCGGAGACGACCCTGCAGACCTGCATCGTGCATCTGATCCGCAACAGCCTGGGGTACGTCAGCTGGAAGGAGCGCCGGGCCGTGGCGGCCGCGCTCAAGCCCGTGTACACGGCCCCCACGGTCGAGGCTGCGCTGGCCGAGCTGGAGGCCTTCGAGCAAGGGGAATGGGGCCGGCAGTACACGCCGATCGCCGCCTCCTGGCGTCGCGCCTGGGATCAGGTGATTCCGTTCTTTACGTTCCCGCCGGCGATCCGCAAGATCCTCTACACGACCAACGCGATCGAGAGCATCAACGCGCAACTGCGCAAGATCATTAGGTTCGTCAGGAAAAAGTGTGGGTTGACGAAGGCTCAGGAAGATTGCCAAGTGCATGATATAGCGCGATTTCCGTCGCCCTGAAGGTTCGGAATCCGTACGATTTTCTCATGGTGACTTTGGCCTTGTTGTTCAGGCCCTCGACGACGCCGCTGGAGAACTGCTTGCGGGCACGGAAGTAGTTGAGGATCAGCTCACGGTGGGCACGCACGGTGCGGGCGAACTTCTTCATCGGCTCGATGCGCGAGCGCATCACCTGCGTACACCACTGGTCGAGGAATTTTCCGGCCCAGTCCGGTGAGATGTAATTCCAGAGCTGCTGGAATTCCTCTTTGAGCAGCCAGGCGCGTACGGTGCGCAGGTTGTACTGCAACAAGTCACGCATGCGCAGTCGCTGTTTGTCGGTCAGGTTTTCCGGACGTTTGAGCAGGCACCAGCGGGACTTCTTGAGCACCGGCTCGTATCCGTCGCGGACCATGCGGCGGGACTCTTCAGCGCGAACCTCATCGATAGCCTTATTCATCTTCGCAACGATGTGGAAGCGGTCCAGGATGTTCAGCGCATTGGGGCAATGCAGCGCTATCATCTCAAGGTAGGGCTTCCACATATCCGAGCGTTACGCGAGCAATGGAATGACCTTGAGCGCCTTGACAAGCAAATCGCCGAGATTGAGCGGCATTTGCAAACGTGGATGAAAGAAGACAAGGCATGCAAGGCAATTGCCGCGATTCCGGGCGTTGGCTTGCTAACAGCGACGGCCACTGTTGCGAGCATGGGTCACGCGAAGGCGTTCAAGTCCGGGCGCGAGTTTGCCGCCTGGCTCGGTCTCGTACCCAAGCAGACTGGTACCGGCGGGAAGGTCCAGCTACTGGGAATTAGCCGGCGCGGCGACACGTATGTGCGCACGCTCCTGATCCATGGCGCGCGCAGCGTGCTCTTCCACGCGAAGCATGCCGGAACGTGGGCGGAGCAAATGCAGAAACGACGACCTGCGAACGTGGTCACCGTAGCACTTGCCAACAAGATGGCTCGAACTATCTGGGCCGTCCTCGCGCATGACAGGCCATACAAGCAGGATCACGTGAGCACACGACCGACTTGACTCAAAGATAGAAAATAGTGCCGCGGGTATCCGCGAAGATTACAGGGTGACGTCGAAAGGTTGCGTTGGCAATCGAGTGTGATGACAAGACAGGTCGGACCGGGATTCGCTAAACCTGAAGAATAGTTAGAGCGTTCAGCTCGCGCGACAAATTAGGAGCGAGTCAGCGGATTTCATCGGGGCCCGCAGCGTATGCTGCAGAAAGGCCGCATATAAAGCTGCAACCTATCCTGTCGAATCAGAACACAAGAAAACCTGGCGCATCGGGGGCGTTCATATAATCTATTCTGTCGCGGGGGTGCCGGCGACGTATACCGGGTCGACGTGGGTCATCACGTTGAGCACGTGATGGTGCTCCAGCGTGCGGCGCCGGGCATCGACGGCGATCGCATGGCCTTGCGCTACGGTCAGCGTGGCGTCGATTTCAAGGTGGACATCAACCAGCACCTGGTCACCCATCTTGCGCGTGCGCATGTCGTGCAGACCCCGCACGCCGGGCGTGGCGAGCATGGTACGGAGGATCGCTTCGACCGTTTCTTCGTCGGCGGCACGGTCCATCAGGTCATTGAGTGCGTCCCAGCCGAAGCGCAGCCCCATGCGCGCCACCATTAGCCCCACCACGATCGCCGCGATCGGGTCGAGGCTGTGATAGCCAAGCAGGTTGCCGCCGATGCCAAGCGCCACCACCAGCGACGACGCCGCATCCGAGCGCGCATGCCAGGCGTTTGCCACCAGCATGCTCGAACGCACCCGCCGCGCCACCGCCAGCATGTAGCGGAACAGCAGTTCCTTGGAGGCCAGCGCGACCAGCGCTACCCAAAGTGCTACCGGCTGAACCAGCTGTGCCCCGGCCGGATGCTGCAGCTTCCCCAGCGCCGCCCACAGCATACCCGCCGCCACCGTCAGCAGCAGTACACCCAGGGCCAGCGACGCCGCGGTCTCGAAGCGCAGGTGGCCGTACTGGTGATCGGCATCCGGGTCCTTGCGGCTTTGCCATCCGGCGGCCAGCACGACAAAGTCCGAAAGCAGGTCGGACAGCGAATGTGCGGCGTCGGCAATCAGCGCCTGCGAGCCCGAGATCACGCCCGCGACGGCCTGCACAGCGGTCAGGCCAATATTGACGGCCACGCTGACCAGCGTGCTGCGCCAGCCGGCGCGGTGGCGCGCCGGGGCGTCGGCCGGGCTCCCGGCGCCGTTTTCGGGTAGTTCGGGACGCATCTGCGTGGATTCCGATTTCATCGCGCGACTATAGCCAAAGCGGCGGGATGTAGATCATCCCGTCCAGGCGGCTACGAAAAAAGGGCCTGCTCATTGGGCAGGTTCTCGACTTCCAGGAAATGGATTAGATCAATATTTCTTCTGCGAGTTCTCAATCACCCTCGCTTTCCTCAACCCGTTGTTCAGACTGCCTTCGCAGCCTTCTGAAGGGACGACGACCTAGTCTTACTGTGTCATAAATGTGCCATACTATAAACTTCTTGGCACAGTTCATGAAGAGCGATGAGCGCGAGCGAGCGATTTGAGCAATACATGGAACATTTAGCGGCGGGACTGGGGCATGCGGACCGCCATGCTGGGCTCAAGGGCTACTGCACAGGTCTGATGCTGCCGCTATCGCGTAAGAGTGTGGAGCCGATGGCAGCTGGAGTCGATCCGCTGCACGCTAGCGCCCGGCACCAGGCACTGCACCACTTTGTCGCCAAGGCCGACTGGTCCGATGAGGAGATGCTGCGCCGGGTCAGTCAGTGGGTAGTGCCCAAGATGGATCTCTCGACCGGTGGCTTCTGGATCATTGACGACACAGGCTTCCCAAAGAAGGGCAAACATTCGGTTGGGGTCGCGCGTCAGTATTGTGGGGTGCTGGGTAAGCAGGACAACTGCCAAGTTGCGGTCAGTGTGTCTCTGGCCTGTGAGCAGGCGAGTGTGCCTGTAGCCTACCAGCTCTATCTACCGCGGGAATGGGCGGAAGATACTGAGCGGCGTGAGAAGGCTGGAATTCCCGACGAGGTGAGGTTCACAACGAAGACCGAGATTGCTCTGCAACAGCTCGAATCGCTGTTGGCCGCCGGCGCGCCAAAGTATTGCGTGTTGGCGGATGCCGGCTACGGGGTGGACAACGCATTTCGCCAGCGTCTGAGTGATCTGGGCATGCGGTATGTGGTGGGTATCACGTCGGCGGTCGTGGTCTGGCCACCGGGGGTGGAGCCGTTGCCGCCGAAGCCATATAGCGGCATCGGCCGCCCGCCGGTGATGCCGCGGCGCACTCGCAATCGACAGCCGATAAGCGTCAAGGAACTGGCGCATTCCCTGCCGCCTACCGCATTCCAGACGATTAGCTGGCGCGAAGGCTCAAACGAAACGCTCAGTGGGCGCTTTGCCGCCGTACGTGTGCGTCACGCAGGCGGTAATAGTGGCAAGGCGCGTCTGCGCCCCGAGCAGTGGCTGCTAATCGAGTGGCCCACTGGGGACACTGACCCATTGAAGTACTTCCTATCCACCCTCCCGGCCGATATTGCGCTGGATGAATTGGTCGCCCAGGCGCACATGCGTTGGCGCATCGAGCGCGACTACCAGGACTTGAAGCAGGAGTTGGGTCTCGGCCATTACGAAGGCCGAGGGTGGCGGGGCTTTCACCACCATGCCGCGCTGAGCATAGCCGCCTATGGATTCCTGGTCTCTGAACATATTACCACCGGCGATTTAGTCGGCGCCAAAAAAAACTTCATTGCACGCCAAACGCCTGCGCTTTCCGCAGATTACATCCCGCGGGGCAGCCCAGCGCGCCCAGCGACACGTGGCTGATTCAATCACCACGATCCGCCACCAACTCAGCATTCTCTTGATTGGTAGACTCGCCATGTGTCCGTGCTGTCGGAGGCCAAACAAACGACTTCTCTTGTGACACAGTAAGACTAGCCCTCGTCGCACTACACCAGCTCAGGCAGGAGTCCAGTGTCATGGCGCTATCCCAAAAGCAGGACCGTGTGCCTTTCGATGCTGTCGCGTTGAAGGTCTATCTTCGACACGCGGAAGAGCGGCAACTTTGCGTGGCAGTGTAAGCACCATATTGCAGTTCATGGAGCCGGACAGCCTTTCTCTGGATCACCTGCTACTTGATGGCCGTACTCTGATCTCGGGTCTGAATGGCATGTCGTTTGCCGAGCTTCCGCTTTCCAGCAGACTCCGCTTGAAGCGATCCCAAAATTCGTGCTGTGGTCATTTAAGAAGCAAAGTCAAGACTTTTTGCGATACGAGAGGTTCAAAAGGTTGAACACAGGCGTTTCGGCTGGCTCGCCTCTTGTCGTCGGCATAAGCGAAGAACGTGAAGACGCTGACCATGAAGCTGACAATGCCGGCCTGTCGAGGGAAGTAACCAGCAAAGGCGCCACCGACTATGAGTCTCAAGGCCACCAGTCCGGCGAGTACCGGCAAAAGACTTGTGTCCGTCCCGGACTTCGGTGCGCCGACTATAGTGACGTTCAGCGCCTGAACCCAGCCGTCCTTCCCTTTGCCGAATTCGAAGCTCACGCGATCGCCAGGCGGTGCGTGTTTGTAGCGCCGTGACGTGGAAGAAGACATCTTTCATGTCCGCCTGGACCTCGATAAACCCAAAGCCCTTGTCTGCATGCCATGTCTTGACCCGCCCCGCTTTTTTCATGGTTCTCGTCTGTTGTTGCCGGAAGCACCAAGTTTAAGGGATGAGGTGAGGCCAGGTTATTGCGGGTTACGTGGAGTCAGCAGGAGCGGAATGCCGGCTGCTCTGCCACCCAGAGGCGCGCGGTCCGGGCTCGCTATGGCGAAATGGAGGCGCTGTCAATCCTGCGACGCGTAGCATCAGGCCGCGACATCCTGGTGTAGTCTCGCTACCCAAGCATCATCCCTATAGCGAGCGTCTGGCCGAGGCGGCCATCGAGCCGTCGGTTGGTAGCCGGGGCGACAGCTATGACGATGCATTGGCCGAGACGATCAACGGCCTGTACAAGGCTGAAGAGATCCATCGTCGTACGGCTTGGAAGACGCGCGAATCCGTTGAGCTGGCCACCCTGGAATGGGTGGCCTGTTTCAATCACCACCGCCTGATGGAACACCTCGGCTATACCCGCCCGCCGAAGCTGAGGCAAACTACTATCGGCAGCTTCAAATGCCTGCCGCTGAACCGCTACTAACTTAAACCAACCAGCCTCCACGATTCCCGGGGCGGTTCACTTCGCAGGTGGTTGCGTCTTCAATCGACCTTACCAGTTAGCGCCAGATTTTGATCCTGATCAACCACAGGCAAGTGGGGCACTCAGTCTGCCTTGCCTCACACATACCACGTTGCTTAGACTTCCCTCATCATTCCTCGTGTTGTCGGAGTGTCGCTGGGCCGGCGGCTGCCCAGGAATCTGAATGCAGGCTCAGGAAACTAGGCACTGCACCTGTTGGTGAGGATTAGGAATTTTACATTTGTAAACAGTAGAGAAGACCAAACACGCTATAAATGTCGCAACGTCCCCTTTTTATCTGTGGCTCCAGGAGTTGGACGCCTATCCAACATTTGGGTTTTTTTCCCACTCCATGGATAGCCAAAGGCGCCGGTGGCAGTGCCAACCGCTTGGGCCAATGTTGAGTGGCGGAGGCAGCAGCGCCTGTAATCAGGATATGCATCGCCGTGAACGTATAGGACGAGGCGTCAGTAATGGATATTCTTATTTGCTGCCGCTTACACCCAGCAAGAAACTGAGGTCATCCGCTTGTCGCAACTAATCGTGTATGTTGGCACGTTCGGCCAGCGAGCGCCGAACGCGCTAGAAGACTCGTCAGCGCTTTTCTCCGCATCCCTGACCGAGCTTTGGCCTTGATTGACGAAAAGATCGAATCATCCGGAAGGATGCGTACATGACATCGAAACCAGGCTCGTATGCTTGCAGGGTGGGGTGCATAGCTTCCAGTGGATAATCCAGGCGCTGTATGCCGCAAGTCCGTGGGCAGCGGGTTTTCCGCCACGGGTCATGGCCGGGCAGCTCCAGTCACCGGCGTTGGGCCATACAGGATGTCCTGTCCGCGGTGCACCCAGCGGACGGACCAGGCGCGCCATGTTGAGGTGCCAGGCAGATAGGAATCGGCCTAGCCGATCCGCACCAGCGGTTGGCATTGGAAGTCTTCGGTCGGCAGGTCTTGCATAGCTGTGGTCGTGGATGCGAAGGCCACATGATAAGCCAGCCGTCGTCGGCACTCACGTCATAGCCGACTGGGCATCGCCGGGCGTCCTTTTATGTATTCAACCGGGCAGGCTGAATACCACGAACAGGCGCCTCAGGCGGACATTTCAGCTTTGCTAGAAGGGGGCGCGGACGAAAACTTGGACTACTTGGAGGTAGTTCATGTATTCGTACGAGGATCGCATCAGGGCGGTCAAGTTATATTTTAAGTACGGCGGGAAGACGGCAACGGTCGTTCGCGAGTTGGGTTATCCGTCGGGTAAGAACCTGAAGCGGTGGGTCCACATCTACCAGGCGTTGGGCGACTTGCCCAAGCGCCGCCATCCCAAGCCGAGATATACGCTGGAGCAAAAGCGCGCGGCGGTGGATTACTACTTCGGTCATGGCTGCTCTCTGGCTAACACCCGCAGGGCCCTCGGGTATCCGAGTAGCGAAGTGCTTTAAAGTGGACCCACGATTTGAGACAGTGATCAGGCGGTAGATTAAGCTGTCGTCCTTGAAGGGGTGATGGCGAATGAGTGAAGGCAAGAAGCGCAAGGTACACACGGCGGAATTCAAGGCCAAGGTTGGTCTGGAGGCGGTGCGCGGGGTGAAGACGATCAGCGAGATTGCGCAGACATACGGCGTGCATCCGGTGTTGGTCGGGCAATGGAAGAAAGAGATTCTTGAGCGGGCCGGCGCCCTGTTCGAAACCAAGCGTGGCCCGAAGCCGGCCGAGGACAAGAGCGGCGAGGATCGCCTGTACGGCGAGATCGGGCGGCTGAAGATGGAAGTGGACTGGCTTAAAAAAAAGTTGGGGGAGTGAGCCGGGAAGCCCGAATGGGGTGGATCGATGGTGCGGAGGAACTGCCTTTGAGCCGGCAGTGCGACCTGGCGGAAGTGTCGCGCGCAACGGTGTATCGGAGGCAGGGCAAGACGACGCGGGAAGAGCGCGACGAGGATCTGCGGCTGTGCCGGTTGATCGACGAGGAATATACGAACCGGCCGTTCTACGGCAGCCGGCGCATGGCGGTGTTCCTGCGTGGCCAGGGCTGCGTGGTGAGCCGCAAGCGCGTGCAGCGCCTGATGCGCGAGATGGGGTTGGCGGGCATGGCGCCGGGGCCGGCGACGAGCGTCAAGCATTCGAAGCACAAGGTCTATCCGTACCTGCTGCGCGGCGTGAGAGTGACGCGGCCGAACCAGGTGTGGTCGATCGATGTGACCTACATCCGGCTGGCGCGCGGTTTTGCCTACTTGGTGGCGATCATCGACTGGTACAGCCGCAAGGTGCTGTCCTGGCGCCTGAGCAACAGCATGGACGCGTCGTTCTGCGTGGACTGCCTGGAGGATGCGCTGCGCGAGCACGGAAGGCCGGAGGTGTTCAACAGCGACCAGGGCTCCCAGTTCACGAGCCATGTCTTCACGGGCGCGCTCAAGCGCGAGGGCATCGCCATCAGCATGGACGGTCGCGGCCGGGCGCTGGACAACATCTTCGTCGAACGGCTATGGCGCAACGTGAAGCACGAGGACGTGTACCTGAAGGGGTACGCCAACATGGCGGAGCTGATGATCGGGCTGGCGCAGTACTTCTCGTTCTACAACGAGGAACGGCCCCACCAGTCGCTGGGCTACAAAACGCCGGATGCCGTCTATGCCAGTGGCGAGGGCGGCGGGGCAATGATTGTCGATAAGTTCGGCGGTGCGCGGGGAGAATCCCCTGCTCCGCTACGCTGCGCAGGGGATTCTCCCCGCGCACAACCAGGGCAGCGCTGTTCTGCTGCGTGTGAAGAAATAGATGCAGCTTAAATTCGGTTGAAAGCTGTCTTGACAGAGGGGTCCACTTTACTTGGCTGCTGGATTGAAGAGCTGCGCCCCGGTTCGCGCCGCATGGTCACGAGCACAAACACCAGTGGACCGTTTGCGCCCGACCAGAAACGTCAGGCAGTCACTGACCTTTGCGCCCGCCAGGGCACCGCGCAGGACGTAGCAAAAAAGGTTGGAGTAAGCCGACCGATGCTGTACAAGTGGAAAGATCAACTGCTCGGAGACGAGGCATATCGATCTATGCGCAAACGTAAATTGGTCTCGCCTGAAGACGAGCATGCGGCGCAGTTGGAAAGAATCGCACAGCTCGAACAGCAGGTACGCCAGCTGCAACTTGAGCGCGACATCCTGGCGCGGGCGGGCGATCTAATAAAAAAGGCTCGTCGGCGGAATCTGTGGGTGAAAGCGGATGTGCGGCTAGCCGAGTGAAGCCCGATTCAGGTACTGATAGAGCTTGCGACAGGTTGCATCAAAGGAATTTTGTGCGGACTCGGAGATAACTGGCCAGATGAGAGGGCCGCCGTCTTCCTCGATGAGCTTGTCCAGGAGGGTTGCCACAGGGAGGGTAAGGAGATCGGGATCTTCATGGCGTCGTCGGATCATTTCGCCACCGAGCATCCAGATGTGATCGCGGTGCCGAAGCAATGTCTTGCGTGCGTATCCCAAGGTTGGGAGATGCTCAAGGAAAGGCGTGAGTATTGCTACGATTTCCTCTCCAGTCGAGATATCTTCGTCATCGACTCGCCACGAAGCCGGCCAGTTATGCAGGTCTGAAATGTACTGGGTGAGCGTTTGCTGTTCGGTGACAATGGCAGCTTTGCCCTTGCCGGTTTTGAGCTTGCTAACCATGTTGCTGACTCGTCTGCTTAACGCTTGTCATCATTTTCCCGGCTTTGTCTATGAAGGTGCGCGGCTGTGCGAGGCAACCCAGTCCATCGAGATCGACGTTCGGCCGCGCAAGGGTTCGAAGCCGGTCTGCTCATGCTGCAACCAGCCTGCGCGGGGTTACGACTCACTCACGGAGCGCCGCTTCGAGTTTATTCCCGTCTGGGGTTTTGCAGTATTCCTGCTCTATACCATGCGGCGCGTCGACTGTCGTGACTGTGGCGTGAAGGTCGAAGCCCTGCCGTGGGCCAATGGCAAGCACACGCTTACCCGCGCTTACATGATCTTCCTGGCGCAGTGGGCACGCAAGCTGTCGTGGAAGGAGACGGCACAAAGCTTCCGCACCAGTTGGGAGAAAGTCTTCAACGCAGTGGAGAGAGGTGGCACCGTTTGTTCGGACAGGGATCCGGAGTTTTTAAGTGGAAGCGCTGGGGCAGTCAGGCTGCCGATTTGATCGCTGGCAGCGTGGCGAAGTATGCCTCATCCGGGGTCTGGTCCGCCAGACTGGAATGGGGCCGTCGTTGGTTGTACCAGGTTAGGTAGTTAGCGATAGAGCGGCGCGCATGGCTGACCGAGTCGTAGGCTTTCAGGTAGACCTCCTCGTATTTGACGCTGCGCCAAAGGCGTTCGACGAACACGTTATCGCGCCAACTGCCCTTGCCGTCCATCGACAGTTGGATGCCGCGGTCCAGCACGGCGTCTGTGAACTCCGTGGCGGTGAACTGGCTGCCCTGGTCGGTGTTGACGATCTCCGGCGCGCCGTACTTGGCAAAGGCCTCCTCGATTGCCTCGACGGCATGACAGCTCTCCAGCGTGATCGCCACCCGGTAGGCCAGCACCCGGCGGCTGGCCCAGTCCACCACTGCCGTCAGGTACACAAAGCCCCGTGCCATCGGAATGTAGGTCGTGTCCAGCGCCCACACCTGGTTGGCCCGGTCGATCTTCCGGTCGCGCAGCAGGTACGGCCAGATCTTGTGCGCCGCGTGCTTGCGGCTCGTGTTCGGCCGGCGATACAGCGCCTCAATGCCCATGCGCTTCATCAGCGTGCCCACGTGCCGGCGACCGACCTGGATGCCTTCCCGGCGCAGCAGGCGAGCCAGCATGCGAGCCCCCGCGAAGGGATGCTCCAGATGCAGTTCGTCGATGCGGCGCATCAGCTTCAGATCTGCCTCGCTGACCGGTTGCGGCTGGTAGTACGCGCTGGACCGGGCGATGCCCACCAGCTTGACCTGCCGGCTCACCGGCAGCGCGTGCTCGCGGTCGATCATCGCTTTGCGCTCAGCAGGCCGGCCTTGCTGAGCGCGCCGGACAAAAAATCGTTCTCCAGCGCCAACTGGCCGATCTTGGCGTGCAGCACCTTCAAATCCACCGGCGGCTCGCCCCCACTTTCCTTGCCACCGCCGAACAGGTCCGCGGCATGCTCCACCAACTGCTGCTTCCACGCTGTGATCTGGCTGGGGTGCACGTCGTACTGCTGGGCCAGCTCCGCCAGCGTCTTTTCGCCCTTGAGGGCCGCCAGGGCTACCTTCGCCTTCAACCCCGCCGAGTGGGTTCGCCTGCTTCGTTTCGTCATCTTCTGAGGTCCTTTCTGCCCGCCATTATGGCCGGCTCAGACCCCAGCTCTTCCATTTATCCGACTGTCCGAATTTCCGGCGCCACCTCTCTAGAACCGGACATTACAACTTTGCTGCTACACTAACAGTTCGCATAATAATAATTATGTTAAATTGTATCACCATGACGCCTGCTGAGAAATCCAGCTAACCTGCGCCCAGAACGGGCCCCCAGAGTTCGGGAAAGCTGACGCCGTGGGATCATAGGCGTGCTTACCAGCTGTACCGCAAAGTTTCGCCGCTCTGATCCCCAAGTCTCACGCTGGATCGCCATCTCTTGCCCATCCCTCTGTCCAGTTGTCACAATGGACGAGGTTAAGGAAGGTCTGCGCAACCCAAATTCACGCTGACTTCTGGCGCTCGATGCACTCTGTTCGCAGAGAGCAATGATTTCGCGATCTTCGTAGTGCCTCCCTTTGCTGTGACAGGGCAGCGTGGCAACGTCGCTGGCGCACCGTAGCCCACCTCGGTGCCTCATGCTGAAGCGATGCCCAGTTTCCGGCGCATCATCCACAGGTTGGCCAACGCAAAAAGCGTTGTGAGTTGCGCGGTATTCTTTGCCAGCCCACGATAACGTACCTTGGGGTAGCCGAATTGACGTTTGAGAATGCGAACGGATGTTCGACCTTGGCACGGATGGCCGCCTTGACACGTTCGATCTGGTCCAACAGGGAATCCACTTCCTTGTTGGTGTCCAGTAGTCGGCGCTTGCCTGGTCGCATCGCAACATGCCAGCGGAGGCCTCGCTCTTTCGACTGCTTATCAGCACCTTGATAGCCTGCATCGGCAAAGACATCGCATTCTTCGCCGTGCAGTAGCGAGCTAGCCGGGACGGTGTCGTGGACGTTCGCTGGGGTGCCAATTACGGTGTGCACGAGGCCCGAATCTGCATCCACGCCGGTGTCGGGTAGCGGTGGCGCATTTCTGCGCCACCGCCCCCTAAGGTAGGGTCGAGAACTGGCGCGCGCACCTTCAGGTGCCGGTGGTGATTCCACCGCTTTTGCGATGGCCCGCAATCCGGCGACCATAGTCACGTTTCCAGCTCCCGCCACGTCAAACGCAGCATGCGGTTTTCCCGCGACAAATGAGTTTGAACTCATTTGGCAGAGGGTTTTTTGGTTGGCGATCGCGGCTACGAACCTGTGACCAAGACCCGATGAGGCCTGACCGCGATCGGTAACTAAAAAACGGCCATCGCGACCCGTCGCGGCCCCATGGATAGAAACGCACCGTGGCATAGACTGAAGTGCGCATGGACAGTGGCCGCTACGATTTTGGAGGCTGTTGACCCCGTCAAAAAACCTGGCCCAGGGGGAAGCTGCGGACCCGTTTGTGGTGGCGCCCCAGTGCGACCCCGTTTAGGAATGTGATCTTATCCGAGTCCTCCGTCCTGCGTGCCCACAACCTGCAGGAGGAGCGATCATGCGTAAACCACGCGGCAAGTTGTCAGGCCTGCCTGTCATCAATGACAAGGCGGCGGCCATCGACATCGGATCCCGATTCCATGTCGTTGCCGTACCGCCCGAACTGTGCGACCAACCCGTCCAGACCTTCCAGGCGTTCACTCGTGACCTCGAGCGCATGGCGGACTGGCTCGTATCGCTTGGGATCAAAACCGTGGCGATGGAATCGACTGGCGTGTACTGGATTCCCGCATACGAAATCCTCGAAGGCCGTGGCCTCGAGGTCATCGTGGCCAACGCACGGGAGTCCCGCGCCGTGCCAGGCCGCAAAAGCGATGTCAACGATGCACAATGGCTGCAGCGACTCCATGCCTGCGGCCTGTTGCGCCCAAGTTTCAGGCCCAGCGGCGATATCGCAGCCCTTCGCGCCTATCTACGGCTTCGGGAGCGACATCTGGACTATGCGGCCGCGCATATCCAGCATATGCAGAAGGCGTTGACCTTCATGAATCTTCAACTGCACCACGTCGTCAGCGACGTGACGGGCGCCACGGGAATGCGGATCATCCGCGCCATCGTCGGCGGTGAGCGTGATCCCGACGTGCTGGCTACCATGCGTGATCGCAACTGCAGGTCCAGCGTCGAGACCATCCGGGCCGCTCTGGTGGGCAACTACCAGCCCGAACACGTCTTCGCACTGCAACAGGCGCTGGCGCTGTACGACTTCTACCAAACTCGCATCGACGAGTGTGACGTTGAGATCGAACGCACGCTGGCCATGCTTGCGTCCGACAAGCCCGTACCGCAAGAACCGCTGGCCAAGGCGCGCAGCCGGGCCCAACAGCCCAACGCATTGAGTTTCGACGCGCGTATTCTCATGTGCCAGCTCGCTGGCGTCGACCTCACGCAGATCCACGGGATCGGTTCCTACCTAGCTGTGCGTCTCGTCGCAGAATGCGGCACCGATCTGAGCCGATGGCCGACTGCCAAGCACTTCACGTCATGGCTGACGCTCTCGCCTGGATGCAAGGTGAGCGGCGGCAAGGTCCTGTCGTCACACACGCGCAAGACAACCAATCGTGTCGCCGCCTTGCTGCGGCTGGCCGCCGTCACGGTGGGGAAGACTAGCACGGCGCTGGGTGCGTTCTACCGCCGGCTGGCGGCCCGCATCGGGAAGGCCAAGGCCGTCACGGCCACCGCGCGCAAGATCGCCGTACTGTTCTACAACGCCATGCGCTTTGGCATGCAGTATGCTGACCCCGGGGCTGACCACTACGAACAGCGCTATAAGGAGCGCGTCATCAAGCAGCTGCACCGCAGGGCGGCCGAATTTGGCTTTTCCCTCCAACCGACGGAGGGCGTTTCTTAGGAACCATTTGTACTGAGCCGCTCCGCAGGCGGTGAGCGCTATGGGCGTTGAATGACCACCGCGGTAATTTCTGATGTCCAGCACGGGCGACCGCAACCGGATTTCCAGCGATCGGGGGAAGCCGCGCAGGCGAGAGACGCAGGAAAGGGAGCGTCAGCATGTCGATAACCCGCTGTTTTGACATATTCTGGTGCGCCAGCAGATCGAAGGCACGAGTGCAGCCGCGTTGGCCTCGTCGGGAAAGGCGAACGTGTACGGAAACAGGTGCGGTGGCAACTAGCGCGCATGGGTGGGACTTGGCGGGGCTCGTGGAAGGCTGCCGGGCATGTCTTCGATGCGGAGCATGTGTCCCTTGCCACATACGGGGCAGTCGCGCAGTGACTTGTCGGTAAGTCGCTGGTAGCGGTCACGGTAGTCTTCCCCGGGCTCGGCTGCGGCAGCGGCGGGAGCCTCGACACCGAGCAGCTGCCTGCAGGTGGCGAGCTTGTCTGCCCGGTGACAGTTGGCGAGCCAGCCGTAGCTGCGGATGCGCTTGAAGCCGTCGGGCAGCACGTGCAGCAGGAAGCGGCGGATGAACTCGTCGGCGGTGAGCGTCATGGTGCTGTGCCGGGCGTCGTGCCGGTAGTCCTTCCAGCGGAACTGCACGGCGTGTCCGTCGAAGGCGAGCAGCCGGTTGTTGGAGATGGCCACGCGATGGGTGTAACGGCCCAGGTAATCGAGCACGTGTTCGGCGCCGCCAAAGGGTGTCTTGGCGTAGACCACCCACTCCGCCCGTGCCGCGGGTGCAAGCCAGGCTGCAAATTCGACGGGATCGCTCAGGGATTCGAACTGACCGTGCAGGCGCAGCCCGCCGGCGTCGTAAGCGCGACGCAGCTGTTCGAGAAAGAGTCGCCGGAAGAGGCGCGAGAGGACCCGAACGGGCAGGAAGAAGCCGGGACGGCAGGCGATCCAGCGCTCGCCGTCCGGGGAGAGGCCGCCGCCCGGCACCACGCAATGCACATGAGGGTGATGCTGCAGATTCTGTCCCCACGTATGCAGGATCGTGAGGAAGCCGATCTCGGCGCCCAGGTGCTTCGGATCGGCGGCGATCGTGCGCAGCGTTTCGGCACTGGCACGAAACAGCAGATCGTAGAGCGTCCTCTTGTTCTGGAACGCGAGCGCGGCGATGGATTCGGGAAGCGTGAAGACGACATGGAAATACTCGGTCGAGGGGAGGAGCTCCGCATGCCGGCGTTCGAGCCATTGCGCGCGGGCGAGCGACTGGCACTTTGGGCAATGCCTGTTGCGGCAAGAGTCGTAAGCGATGCGCTGATGGACACACGCATCGCACTGCTCGACATGTCCGCCGAGCGCGGCGGTACGACACAGCTCGATGGCGCACATCACACGCCGCTGGACACGACTGAGTCCGTCGGCATGAGTCTGCCGGTACTGCGGTCCGCAGCGGCGAAGGATGTCCGCCACCTCGAGCGCCGGGCGCATCGCGGGCTTCAGAAGTACTCGGGCGCAGTGGGCAGAGATGGGATGGGTTCAGGATGCGGGAGCAGGTCGAAGGGACTGGTGGTGGCGCACACGGTGCTGGTCGCGATGCGCAAGTAGCGCAAATGTGCTGCAGCACATTTCCGGTATTACCGGCCGAAAGTTTTTATGTGCCGTATCGAATCCAGCCCCGCGATAGCAAAGGTCTCCGGTCGTAGAAACTCTACATAAAAGTTGGGCAGGATGGGGAGGCCCGCAGCCAGCAATCAGCGTGCGCAACCTCCGCAGTCCTACAGTAAATGCAGCCACTCGAGAAGCGTTTTGTTCTGCTGCCAGGACGGCATCTTTGGAAGCGACGCACCGTCGGTGGCTTTTTCGAGAGCCTTGCGCTTCATCTCAAGATTTGCGCGAGCATAAATCTCGGTCGTCTTCACATCGACGTGACCGAGGAAGTCGCGGATGATCTCGAGCGGTACGCCACTCTGCAGCAGGTGCATTCCCTTTGTGTGTCTCAGACTGTGAGGACTTACCCGCTGGGTGAATTCTGGGTGACTTCGCCGTACGGGAATCACATACTTTTGCAGGAGATAGCGAACACCCGAGCGCGATAACCGTGTACCTTGCCGGTTCTGGAAGAGTGGCTTGTCGGTGTGTTCAGGACGATCGAGGTGATTATCGCGTCGATACTGGAGCAGCAGTTCGACTGTCGAGTCCATCAAGGGCACGGCGCGCGGCTTTCGACCCTTTCCCATGAGCCGCACCTGCGCTGGAGGATCCAGCCGCACGTCCCCGGCGTTCAGGTCAATCAACTCCTGTACCCGGGCGCCGGTGTCATAGAGTACGCTCAACAGCACTGCATCGCGGCGGCCCTCAGACGTACGCAGGTCCGGTTGTGCGAGAAGCTGTGCAAGGTATTCCTTGGGGAGGTAACCGACGCTGGCGCGCGGCTGTCGCCGCAGCGGAATCGCGAGGACCTGCTGACACTGCAGCAGGCGCTCGGGTACTTCCGACTGTACGTACCGGAAGAACGCGTGCAATGCCGCGAGGCGATGATTCTGCGTGCTGACCGAAACATGCCGTTCGTTGGCCAGGTGATCAAGGAATGCCTCGACCAGGCCTACGTCGATCTGTGCCAGAGACAGACGCTCCAGTGCGATTCCCCGCACGTCACGACAGTATCGCAGCAGCAGGGTGAACACGTCGCGATAGGCCTTGATCGTGTTGGGGCTCAGGTTGCGCTGTGCGGCCAGATGGTGCGTCAGGAAGCTGGTCACGAGCATGGAGAAATCCGTCGGTTTCATGATCCGCTCCTCCGCGGGATGACATCACCGAAGGCGGCGCTGGTACGTGCCGTGATCTCCGGAAACAGTTCGGCAATCAGATGCAGGTAGCGCTGCGTTCCGGCTAGGGACTGATGTCCCATGTAGGTCGCCAGTACCGGGAGCTTCGCATTGAGGTCAGCTCCCTCCTGGCACCACCGAAGCAACGCATGCACGGCATACGCGTGGCGTAGATCATGTACGCGCGGACCCTTGCCTCTACCGCCGTGCGGGATCCCGGAGCGCAACAGCAGCTCCCGGTACAGCCAGTAGATGGACGAGTGGCTCAACGGGCCGTCTGATGGCGAAGGGAAGAAGTAGGCATCGGACGGGCGATCGCCCATGACTTGTGCGTAGACTCGAAGGCGCTGGACCAGGGGCAACGCTGGTGGGACGAGCCCGTCCTTTCGAAATTTGCCATCACGCACCGTCAGGATTCCCCGTTCGAGGTCCACATCGGCCACGCGCAGATGAAGCACCTCGCCCACCCTCAGGCCGCAGCCATACAGTAGTCGAAATACTTCCGGCATAACGAGATGCCGCATTGGCGAAAGTGCGGTCGGTGTGAGCTGGTCAGCCGCGAGGAACAGCCGCTGAATCTCAGCGTGGGTCAGGATGCGCGGAGAGAATCCGCTCGTATCCCTTGCCGTCAGGGACCGATCCGGCACATCAGCGGAATACCCCAGCCGGCACATGAACAGGGCCAATTGGCGAACTGCGCCGATACGCTGATCGTGTGTGCTCTTGCTCTCGTGGGGCCGTTTGGCGGTCCACCTTCGGCTGATTGAGCGCGGTAGCGCGCATTCTGATAACGCTTCATCGCTCAGGAAGCGGTCAAAGCATGCCAGCAAGCGGGCTTGCGCATCATATCGGTACCCACACGCCCGTCTCTCCTGGACGAACTGTTCCATGAGTGGGCCGACAGCGCTCTGGAACTGCCCCTTGAATTTGCTACTCGTCATGGCGCATCTCCTCGGTGTTCAACGCGGCGGTGCGCAGCGTTTCCACGTCGGTCTTCGCGTAGATCAACGTCGAGGCTGTCGTCGCATGACCCAGGATGTCGCTGATGACTTGAAACGGCGTCTGTTCATGGAGCAATCGTGTCGCGAGTGTATGGCGTAGAGAGTGCAAGCCATGGCGTTGTGGAGTCCTGAAGTGAATCCCGGCGATGGCCTTCCAATGACGGACGATCCAATATAGGCTGTCGGCTTCGCGGAAGGGTAGGAAGGGAGCGTTCAATGTGAGGAACACTTCTCGATGATCCGATTGAGGACGACCCGATCTCAGATAGTCAATGAGCGCTTCGCCAACTTCCTCCGTCAATGGCAAACAAAGAGGTGTGAGGGTCTTCGACTGCCGAACGTCTATTGTGGCCGTTTCCCACTTCAGATCGTCGAGGGATAGTGCGCGAATATCACCCACTCTCAGTCCGAGACGACAGGCAAGCAGAAAGATGGCGTAATCGCGCTTGCCTTTCGGTGAGGTTCTATCAACGGCTTCGAGCAGCCTGGCTAGGACTTCCGGGGCCCAGACCGATGGAATAGTCGCATCGCGTGGAACATGGACCACCGGCAATACATGGCTGAGATCCTTCTGCAGAATTCCTCGCATCAGAAGAAAGCGCAGAAAGCAACGCACATCGGAAACGATGCGCGAGACTGACTTCGCCGACAGACGATGTTGCGCGGTCACAAATGCGCAGAGATCGGCCGGCTGCACCTGATCAAAAAACGTGATGTTCCTTGAATCAAGGAAATCCGCGAATAACGCTATCACCCGCATCCGCGCTCGAAGGGTCGTTGTCCGAAGATGACGGCGATCCCGGCAGTACAGTTCATAGTCGCGCAATGCCGTGCTCATGGGTGCGGGTACTTGTATCGTCTTGATATCGGTGACGATGCGCTCAATGCGCCCGTCATGCGCAAAGCCCTCGAGAACCTTGAGGGAAAACACGATATTCCGCCGCCACCCTTGGCCACGGTTCAGGCATTCGTCAGCACGAACTTGATACGTAGAGCAAAACCGTTTCGCCAGCTCCAGGGAGTACTTATCGTCCAGGCTCATCTCATGACAAAACTCAATGAGATGACGCCAGGCGACGCGATAGCGCCAGAGCGATTTCCTGCTGTAGCCTAGCCTCTCCAGCTCGCTCACGGCGCTGGCGACGAACTGCTGCAACGGCAGGTGGCTTGAAACTTGATGGGTTGACTTCTCCATGATCGAACTCCTCACAAAAGCGGTCCCCATGGCCGCTAGTGTAGCGTTCTGTTCTTGATGGAACCTATATGAATTCGGCGTCTCCAATGCCCACACTGCGACACAGCGTGGAGAGAGTGAGTGCGAGTTGCCCCCGAGATCATGTTGACCGACGAGGAGCGAACCAATTTGACGAGGCTGGTTCGGTCGAAGCTCACGAGCGTGAGGCTGGCGCAGCGCGCGCGCATTGTGCTGCTGGCCGCCAACGGAATGCAGAACAAGGACATCGCCGAGCAGTTGGGAGTCGGACGCGTGCAGGTCTCGCGTTGGCGTGAGCGGTATGCGCAATCGGGGCTGGCCGGTATCGAACGCGACTTGCCGCGCGGTGCGCCGCCGGTGAAGGTGGACACGGCGCGGCTGGTGGAGCTGACCACTCAAACCAAGCCCGTTGCGGCCACGCACTGGAGCACGCGCAAGATGGCCGCCGAATTGGGCGTGAGCGCCAGCACCGTCATGCGCCATTGGCACGCCCACGGGTTGAAGCCGCACATCGTGCGCGGCTTCAAGGTGTCGCGCGATCCGAAGTTCGTCGAGAAGCTCGAAGACATCGTCGGCCTCTACATGTCGCCACCCGAGCACGCGCTGGTGCTGTGCTGCGATGAGAAGAGCCAGGTGCAGGCGCTGGATCGCACGCAGCCCGGCTTGCCGTTGAAGAAGGGGCGTGCGGCCACCATGACGCACGACTACAAGCGCAACGGCACGACCACGCTGTTTGCCGCGCTCAACGTGCTCGATGGCCAGGTCATCGCCCAGTGCCAGCAGCGCCACCGCCATACCGAGTGGCTGAAGTTCCTGCGCAAGATCGACCGCGAGACGCCCAAGGACAAAACGCTGCATCTGATCGCAGACAACTACGCCACCCACAAGCATCCTGCGGTGCAGGACTGCCTGGCCAAGCATCCGCGATTCAACATGCACTTCACGCCCACCTCCGCATCATGGCTGAACATGGTCGAGCGGTTCTTTCGTGACATCACAACCGAGCGACTTCGCCGCGGCGTATTCACCAGCGTGCCGGAACTGGTCGACGCCATCAACGAGTACATCGCTCACCACAACACCAACCCCAAGCCGTTCATCTGGACCAAGAGCGCTCGCGACATCCTACAGAAGGTCATTCTGTGCCAACCGCCGCTTAAGTTCCAAACAGAATGGAACATTGCACTAGGAGCCCATCATGAAACTTTATGTGCAGTAGTTCAAATAAGACGCCTTGCTCGGCGTTGTTGCATAAATCCGGGGTCGGATGGGCTGACGTTTACGCACAACGACTGGAGCGCTGGCTCTGTAATGAGATGGTCGCCCCCATCCCCCACGAGCGGTTACGCTTAGGGGGCGTTTTCTGCCGAGGAGGCCATCATGCAAGACACGACGCTGGTTGGAATCGATCTGGGTAAGCACTCCTTCCACCTTCACGGTCAGGACAGACACGGCAAGGCCGTGTTTCGCAAGAAGGTGAGCCGTAAGCAACTCGTCGAGTTTTTTGCCACATTTCACACATGCACGGTGGTGATGGAGGCCTGCGCTGGCGCGCACCATATGGCTCGCAAGCTCGCTGCATTCGGCCATCAGGCCAAACTCATCTCGCCGCAATTCGTACGGCCTTTCGTCAAGAGTAACAAGAACGACTTTGTGGATGCCGAGGCGATCTGCGAAGCGGCGTCTCGTCCTGCCATGCGATTTGTAACGCCGAAAACGGAAACGCAGCAAACTCTGTCGGCCTTGCATCGCGTGCGTGACTCGCTGGTGCGCGATCGCACCAAGACCAGTAACCAGATACATGGATTCCTGCTGGAATTCGGAATCAGCCTGCCGGTCGGCAAGGCCGTCATCACCCGTCTGCCGGCAGTCCTCGCCGAGCATGCTTTGCCATCTCGGCTGGTGGCGGTCCTCGAACGCCTGCATACCCACTTCAAGTACCTCAGTGAACAGATTGGCGAACTCGACAAGGAGATGACTCACCAGCTTGCCGACGACGATCTCGGCCAGCGTCTGCTGACGATTCCTGGCGTCGGTCCGATCACTGCGAGCGTGCTGGCCACCGAGATGGGCGATGGCAAGCAGTATGGCAGTAGTCGCGACTTCGCCGCATCGATCGGGCTGGTGCCCCGCCAATACAGTACGGGAGGGCGAGCGAACCTGCTTGGCATCAGCAAACGCGGGAACAAAAATATCAGGCGTCTGTTGGTTCAGTGTGCACGGGCTTACATGCAGCGGCTCGAGCGGCAAACCGGTAGGCTCGCGGACTGGGTCCGCGCCATGCTCACACGACGGCACTCCAACGTGGTTGCCTGCGCGTTGGCAAACAAGCTGGCGCGTACCGCGTGGGCGCTGGCCACCCGCGGCACCACATTCAATGCCGGGTCGGTTGCCATGCCTGTCTGAGCGACCGATCCCGCTTCCTGCTTCACTGAAGTCCACCCATCTCGTTTTGCGACTGCTGATATTTGATGACGTGAACGGTACACCGGCCTGGTAGACACCCTGGGAAGTTAACGAGCTTTCGAAGCTGCCTCTGTTATTAGGGCTGTCAGGCGCGATTCTCATCGTGGCGCGAGGAGCAATCCTTACAATGACGCCGGATAGATTTAGGCAAACCAACCACCCATCAACATCGGTGTTGCAAAAACGGGGGCGACCATAGATTAACTTCTGACGAAGCGGCGTAGTGTCTTGGACTTTTTCCGGGACGATGCGCAAGGACAACCGACAGCAAGCCGAGCCCAAGGGGGTCTACCGCGTCAAGAACTGGGCGCAGTACAACAAGGGGCTGATAGCCCGAGGAGACGTGACGATGTGGGTCGAAGAGAGCTTGCTCGTGCCACCGGCTAAAGCCCAGTCGCCCAAGCGTGGCCACCCGCTCGTCTATACGGATGCGCTGATCCAGGGTCTGCTCAGTCTCAAGCAGGTGTTCCACCTGCCGCTGCGCGCGCTGCAAGGCTTCGCGCAGAGCTTGCGCACCCTGGCTTTCCCAACGTTGCCAGTGCCGAACTACACGACATTGAGCCGCCGCGCGCAGAATCTGAACGTCGTGCTGCCCGCCTCGCGTAGCGGCGAGCCGCTGCATCTGGTGATCGACAGCACTGGGCTGAAGCTTTACGGCGAAGGCGAGTGGAAGGTTCGCAAGCACGGTTGGTCCAAGCGCCGGACTTGGCGCAAGGTCCATCTCGCCATGGACGCGAACACCGGCCAAATCTGTGCTGCACTGATGACCCACCAGGACGTTGGCGATGGCGAAGTGTTGGCCGACCTGCTCGATCAGATCCCGGTTGATACACCGATCGATACCATCGGAGGTGATGGCGCTTACGACAGCAAGCCGTGCCACGCGGAGATTGCTGCGCGAGGTGCACAGCCCTCGATTCCACCACGCGATGGAGCGAAGCCTTGGTCCGAAAGTACGCCGGGCGCAGCCTGGCGTAACGAGGCCATCGATGTCATCGAGAAGAGCAGTCGACGCGATTGGAAAGCCGCCAGCGGCTATCACCGGCGCTCGCTGGCCGAGACCCTGATGTACCGCCTCAAGACGCTGACGGGACACAGTCTGTGGGCACGCGAAATCGGGTCGCAGGCCACCGAAGTGGCTATCCGTGCGGGCGTGCTCAACCGCATGGTCGCGCTCGCTCGCCCGCAATCCGTCCGTATCGCCTGAGTTCAGCGTCACCGAGGAGCCCCTGTTTTCAATCTCGATTTATGCAACAACGCCCCTTGCTCACGAAGCGTTATGTACTAAACCGCTGACGCGGTAGTGGGAGGGAGGCGAAGGTCAGTGCCTAGCGTTCGGCTAGGACGGTTATCGGATGCCGGGCCAGGGGAAGGGACGAGCAGGCGGCTGGGAGCAGGATGGAGGTGCCCAACGGGCATTCCATTCACTGTTCCCAGGAGGTCCGTCATGACCCCGCTCCGCCAACGCATGCTGCACGACATGCAGATCCGCAACCTCGCAGACAACACCCAGAAGTCCTATCTGCTGCAGGTGTCAAATTTCGCCCGGCACTTCCGTCGCTCGCCTGAACTACTCGGCCCGGAAGAGATCCGTGCCTGGCTCATTCATCTGCGCGAGGAGCGCAAGCTGGCCCCTGGCAGCCTCGGTGCAACGATCGGCGCACTGCGCTTCCTCTACCGCGTGACGCTCAAGCGACCCTGGAGCGACGAGGACTTTCCGTTGCCGAAGAAGCCGTTCAGACTGCCGGTCGTCCTGAGCAAGGAGGAGATCACCGCCTTCTTCGAGTCGATTGCCAGCCTCAAGCAGCGCACCATCCTGATGACCGCCTACGCCGCCGGCCTGCGCGTGTCGGAAGTCGTCCATCTGAAGGTCACCGACATCGACAGCCAGCGCATGGTCATCCGTGTGAACCAGGGCAAAAATCGCAAGGACCGCTATGTAATGCTGTCGCCGCGCCTGCTCGAGATCCTGCGACAGTACTGGCACGACGCTCACCCCCGGGAGTGGCTCTTTCCGGGCGACATCCCCGGCCAGCCCATCACCCGGTTTGCCGTGGCACGGGCATGCAACCTCGCGCGACAGCGCAGCGGCATCAGCAAGCCCATCACGCCGCATCCGCTGCGTCACGCCTTTGCCACGCATCTGCTCGAGACCGGCACTGACGTGCGCAGGATTCAGTTGTTGATGGGACACCGCTCCCTCGCCACAACTTCGCGTTACCTGAAAGTGGCGACCAGCACCGTGTGCGCCACCACGAGTCCTTTCGATCTGCTACCGCACGCCGAACCCATTCCCCCTCAGCCCGCCACGCCCGAATACTTCTGAGCACGGACATGGGTGTGGCACTCGTGCTGGCGGACATCTTCCGCGGGTCACAGTACCGGCAGACACACGCTGACGGGCTCGGTCGTGCCCAGCGGCGCGTGATGAGCGCGATCGAGCTATGCCGGACCGCGGCGCTCGGTGGCCATGTCGAGCAGTGCGATGCCTGCGGCCATCAACGGATTTCTTATAACAGCTGCCGGAATCGCCACTGTCCCAGGTGCCAGTCGCTCGCCCGCGCGCAATGGCTCGAACACCGCCAGGCCGAACTGCTCCCCAAGGTCGAATATTTCCACGTGGTCTTTACGCTTCCCGAGCCGGTCGCGATGATCGCCTACCAGAACAAGCGCACGCTCTACGATATCCTGTTTCGCACCAGCGCCGAAACCCTGCGCACGATCGCCGCCGATCCGAAACACCTGGGCGCCGAGATCGGCTTCATCACAGTCCTACATACCTGGGGACAGAACCTGCAACACCATCCGCACGTGCACTGCGTGGTACCGGGCGGTGGCATCGCCCCGGACGGCGAACACTGGGTCGCCTGTCGTCCCGGTTTCTTCCTGCCCGTGCGGGTACTCTCGCGCCTGTTCCGGCGGCTCTTTCTCGAACAGCTGCGCCATGCCTTCGACACCGCCGCACTGCATTTCTACGGCCAGCTCGAACCCCTGCAGGATCCCCAGGCGTTCGCTGCCTTTCTCGCGCCGGCCGCGCAAGCCGAGTGGGTGGTCTATGCGAAGCCTCCCTTCGGCGACGCCCGACACGTACTCGATTACCTGGGCCGCTACACCCACCGCGTGGCCATCTCCAACCAGCGCCTGGTCAACTTCGACAACGGCCATGTCACCTTCCGGTGGAAAGATTATAAACACCCCGCCGCAACGAAGACCATGACGCTTGAGGCCGACGAATTCATCCGCCGCTTCCTCCTGCATGTGCTGCCCGACGGCTTCAAGCACATCCGCAGTTACGGGTGGCTGGCCAATCGCCACCGGACCGCCAAGCTCGCCACCTGCCACCGGCTGCTTGGCGTCGCAGCTCCCGCGGACGAAACACTCGACCCGATGGAAGACTACCGCGACCATTACCAGCGACTCACTGGCAAGTCCCTGCGCGATTGCCCCGTCTGCGGCAAGGGCCACATGCTCTGCGTCGAAATCTTTCTGCCCGGCGCACTCCCGCGTGCGCCGCCACCCGCTGACTATGTTCACTGATTCGCGTTCGCACCACGACCCATCACGTTTCCATGTATTCCGGATGGCAACACGCCCGGCCTTGCCTCATCGACTCTTTGCCGTAGGGGAACGCCTCGCGATCGCTACCCTTGACCTCACCAACTCAACGCTCGCACCACCCTCACGCACTCATCCACTCCACTTCATCGTCCTCCGGTGCCCGACCAACGCACGTGGCGCGCACTGGATGACCTCGGCGGCCATTCAATGCCCATAGAGGCGACCGCCTGTGGAGCGGTTCAGCACAAACGGTTCCTAAGAAACGCCCTCCGTCGGTTCCTAAGAAACGCCCTCCGTCGGTTGGAGGGAAAAGCCAAATTCGGCCGCCCTGCGGTGCAGCTGCTTGATGACGCGCTCCTTATAGCGCTGTTCGTAGTGGTCAGCCCCGGGGTCAGCATACTGCATGCCAAAGCGCATGGCGTTGTAGAACAGTACGGCGATCTTGCGCGCGGTGGCCGTGACGGCCTTGGCCTTCCCGATGCGGGCCGCCAGCCGGCGGTAGAACGCACCCAGCGCCGTGCTAGTCTTCCCCACCGTGACGGCGGCCAGCCGCAGCAAGGCGGCGACACGATTGGTTGTCTTGCGCGTGTGTGACGACAGGACCTTGCCGCCGCTCACCTTGCATCCAGGCGAGAGCGTCAGCCATGACGTGAAGTGCTTGGCAGTCGGCCATCGGCTCAGATCGGTGCCGCATTCTGCGACGAGACGCACAGCTAGGTAGGAACCGATCCCGTGGATCTGCGTGAGGTCGACGCCAGCGAGCTGGCACATGAGAATACGCGCGTCGAAACTCAATGCGTTGGGCTGTTGGGCCCGGCTGCGCGCCTTGGCCAGCGGTTCTTGCGGTACGGGCTTGTCGGACGCAAGCATGGCCAGCGTGCGTTCGATCTCAACGTCACACTCGTCGATGCGAGTTTGGTAGAAGTCGTACAGCGCCAGCGCCTGTTGCAGTGCGAAGACGTGTTCGGGCTGGTAGTTGCCCACCAGAGCGGCCCGGATGGTCTCGACGCTGGACCTGCAGTTGCGATCACGCATGGTAGCCAGCACGTCGGGATCACGCTCACCGCCGACGATGGCGCGGATGATCCGCATTCCCGTGGCGCCCGTCACGTCGCTGACGACGTGGTGCAGTTGAAGATTCATGAAGGTCAACGCCTTCTGCATATGCTGGATATGCGCGGCCGCATAGTCCAGATGTCGCTCCCGAAGCCGTAGATAGGCGCGAAGGGCTGCGATATCGCCGCTGGGCCTGAAACTTGGGCGCAACAGGCCGCAGGCATGGAGTCGCTGCAGCCATTGTGCATCGTTGACATCGCTTTTGCGGCCTGGCACGGCGCGGGACTCCCGTGCGTTGGCCACGATGACCTCGAGGCCACGGCCTTCGAGGATTTCGTATGCGGGAATCCAGTACACGCCAGTCGATTCCATCGCCACGGTTTTGATCCCAAGCGATACGAGCCAGTCCGCCATGCGCTCGAGGTCACGAGTGAACGCCTGGAAGGTCTGGACGGGTTGGTCGCACAGTTCGGGCGGTACGGCAACGACATGGAATCGGGATCCGATGTCGATGGCCGCCGCCTTGTCATTGATGACAGGCAGGCCTGACAACTTGCCGCGTGGTTTACGCATGATCGCTCCTCCTGCAGGTTGTGGGCACGCAGGACGGAGGACTCGGATAAGATCACATTCCTAAACGGGGTCGCACTGGGGCGCCACCACAAACGGGTCCGCAGCTTCCCCCTGGGCCAGGTTTTTTGACGGGGTCAACAGCCTCCAAAATCGTAGCGGCCACTGTCCATGCGCACTTCAGTCTATGCCACGGTGCGTTTCTATCCATGGGGCCGCGACGGGTCGCGATGGCCGTTTTTTAGTTACCGCTCGCGAGCTGATCTTGATCGGCTCCGTTATGCCTCTGCGGCCGCGATCGCTAACCAAAAAATCCTCTGCTTAATCGTCAGCTGACGATTACGCCGGGACCCCGCCGTAGAAGGTTAGCGCGCGTGCGATGCCGCCCAGCCAGTCCTCCATCGTTTCGGCCGGCGTTGCCCACGCGAACGTGTAGCTGGAAGCGCCCATGGCAGCCACGAAGATATGTGCCCGACGGCCGGTAGTCAGCGGCAGCGTGGGGCTGGCGAAGTCGACGAACAGCTTCTCGCCGGCACGGTGAATCTGCCGCATTGAGCGTTTCAGGCGTTTGGCGAATGCCTTGTAGTGCTCGCAGAACTGCGTATAGCGGTAGGTTTGCCGGTCCGCGAATTCGGCCTGGTACTCCTCCCACAGCAGTGGGAGTGTCACGCCCTTGCGGCGCAGTTCCTGATGGATCCGCCCATAGTCGGGCTGGGCATAGGCGGCTGGCCCCGCGGGCTTGCCGAGTAAGCGCCGCTCAAGCTCTCCCTCGTCCATGTCGCTGGCGCTCGCCCAGTCGAGCCCCGCGGCCCCGGCCAGTCCGACGTACTTCGTGACCACGCCCTTGGAAATGCCCAGCGACGCGGCGATCCGATCGTGCGAGAAGCCGCCGTCGAATTTAAGTCTCAAAACGTCCTTGATCATGCGCATGTTCATCCGGTGCGCGGGCATGTTCTCTCCGGCAAAAGCCGGCGAGCATAGCCCGTGCGGTTGATGTCATGCGTAACGCCGATCCTGCCTTCCGGTCCGGTCGGTCACGTTCCCGAATTGCCCGGTCACGTTCCCGAAATCGCCGGTCACGATCCCGAAACGGCCGGTCACGTTCGCCCGAAATACGCACTCACCGCTCAATCGCGGTGAACCTTCCTGCCCTGCACACTCAAAAAGAATGACAGACCCGCAGAGCCCGACCGATGGCCGCAAAATCTTTGCATAACCAGCGCAGCGACGGGGGCGCACGTCCCTCCTTCGATAGCAAATATGCCTGTGCCATTGCACCGCCGAGTGATTTTTGGTCGCCGATCGAGATAGGCGCGGATCGATTGGAATATAAGTTGGAGTGGAAATGATGCTCTGAGAGTCCTCAGGCAGAACTTGAAGGTAGCAGCGTAGAGTACTGCTCCGACTGTCATGATCGCAAAAACGGACTGCCCCTGGTGCCATGGATTGCCTCCTGGCCTCCTGCTTTCGTTAGTACAAGTCGGGATTTTTCCGCACTTACTATACTGGTTAGCCAACAGCCAAGAGGCCGGACCCGGAGCAGGCATGGTCCACTTAATGAGTTCTTCAAGCTTGCCAAGGAAATCCGGCAGATAAGAATTAGCGACCTTTACCAAGGTCGAGCCCGCATAGCGCGGACGATATCAATAGCACGGCCAGACGGGCTGGCCAAGCTCCAGCGCCCAGGTGAAGCAGGCGAGTGTTCCAACACAATGTGGCGCGAGCGGCTGTCAGGCTCCTTCATTTCGATAGTTCGCAGCCACGCTAATGTGGAGCCGTGGAGAGCACCAGAATTGTAGTTGCGTATCCGTGCCCTAGCCAATCCACCCAAGATAAGCCGCCAAATAAAATCGCAATTGGCGCCGGGAACGCTTGACAGGTGACGAGGTTCGAGGGGCCGCCGCCCTGCTTGCGCTGGATGTTTAGCGCAAGCAGGGCGGCGGCCAATAGAGGATCGCTTCTCGATCTTCGCTTGGCTCTCATGCCCCTGTCCGATTTGTTCGCTGCACTTGCCCAATATCTGCACACCAAGGTCTTTCACGATCTTGCCCGTCATCCAGAGCATCCGGCCGCCTTCACCCGGCAGCGCAAGCTCACCCTGCCGACACTGATCTCCTTCATGCTCGGCAACTTGCGTATGGGCATGCAAGCCGAGCTCGATCAATTCTTCGCCACGCTCGCCCGCCAAAACACCTTGCGCCGTTGCGTCAGTGAACAAGCCTTCGCCCAGGCTCGCAGCAAGCTCGGCGGCGATGTCTTTGCTCACCTCAATGACTGGCTACTTCAGCACGTCTCCAACCATTTGCCACGCTGGCATGGCTTTCGGCTGGTCGCCGCGGACGCTTCACACCTGCGTTTCGCCATTCGCCACAGCCATCTGCCTCGAGCCGCCAGCCGCGATCAACTTGCCTTCGGCCTGTACCTGCCTGGGGCCGAGATCATGCTCGCCGCCTCATTACACAGCGTGTACGAGAACGAACGCCAGATCCTGTTCGAGCATCTGGACCGCCTGCAATCCGACGACTTGCTCTTGCTCGACCGCGGCTACCCCGCCCGCTGGCTGGTGGCCGTACTCAACCAACGAAACATCCCTTTCTGCATGCGTGCCGACGGCAGCGGCTTTGCTGCCGTACGGCGCTTCGTGCGCTCTGGCCGTGACGAGGCCATCGTCACGCTCCCCGCTCCAGCCCGCATTGACGCGCGCGACTACGAGTGTGCGGCTACCCCGCAGACCGTTCGGCTGATCCGGCAGATCTCGCCAGCCGGCAAGGTGCGCGTGCTCATCACCAATCTGCTCGACATGCACCGCTATCCAGCGGCCACCTTCCGCGACCTTTACCATCAACGCTGGCGCCTCGAGGAGGCGTACAAACGCCTCAAGCACCGCATGGGACTCGAACATCTGTCCGGCCTCTCGCAGTTGGCTGCCAGGCAGGACTTCGGCGCCAAAATCCTCAGTGATAACCTGCACGCTCTATGCTGCTTCAGCGCCGTGCAGGAACATGAGATTGACTCGAACTATCGGATCATCCGAACCTACGCCATCACCGCTCTCAAACCTGTCCTGCCAGCGGCGCTACTGGGACTGCGCTGGGCCAAGGCTGCGCTGAATGAGACCTTGGCCTTGATCGCAACACGTACCCATCGCGTGCGACCGGATCGCGCTAAACCACGTCCGCCTCGCCAGAAACCTCATCGACATGCCGCCTATAAGGCTTGCTGATGTCCTTATCTTGGGTGGATTGGTGCCCTAGCGCCCTGGCACCGCCCGACGATGAGCGCAGGCACGAGCAGCCGATCAAAGAGATGAGTGTTTGCGCACGAGGCTGCGTACGTAAAAAAGGACTCGGCATTCTTTTCAAGCAAAGAAAATAGCGCGGTAGAACGAGCGCAAGTAAGAAAGCGTTAGGGGCAGGAGCATCCATTGGCGCCCTACTTGAGGCCATCGTTCTGTCCGCACAGCGAACTCGTAAAAGCCCACCAAGTCCACTACAGTGAGTGATATCGTGCGATTGGTAAGATTGTCCTCGATCTCACCGGCCTATGCAGGCGACCTATCGCCAAACGGGGGTTGGTCGGGAAATTTATCCGTGCGCCTTCTCAAGTGTTTGATAATATTAAGGAAATATCAATAATGCATTATATGTTATTTCGTATGGCGTTCAAGCGTGCATCTCTTGCGCTGGGATCGGCTGCCTTGCTGTTTAATTTATCCTCCGCGGCGTCCCCAAGTGAATTAGCTTTTAGCAAGCCGAAAGGGTTCGGCGCGGCCACGATTGGCGGAGCTGGCGGGGAAATTGTGAATATCATCGATCCAATTGACGGCAAGCAGCAACTGAAGAATGCCTTGTGCAGTTCATTTAATGCCGAGGGAATATGCACGGATGCTGTTCCGCGAATTATCAGAATCGCAACAACGATTGACTACACGGGGACGGAAAAAACCTCTTCGGGACGTGGCTGTTATCCCGGCAAGACAAAAGCTGAGTGTCCAACGCCGTACAAGCCGGAAGCTTTGATCCTTACGGATGCGAGTGATAGTCACTGCAGCGGGAAGGAAGTCACCTCGATTAGCTACGATTTGGCTGGAAAAAATCCACTATCGGTCGGTTCAAACAAGACCTTGGTTGGCGTTAGTTCATCCGCAACGCTAAAGGGAAAGGGACTGCGACTCGTGAACTCGCGCAACGTCCAAATAAGAAATCTGACAATAAGTGATATTAACAATGGCATCGTTTTTGGTGGCGACGCGATATCGCTAGAAGGGGTGGATCAAGTTTGGATAGATCATAACAGTTTCCACAATATTGGCCGACAAATGATTGTCGATCACTTCCGTCCAGCAACCAATGTCACTATTTCGTGGAATAATTTCGACGGCAGCAGTATTTACTCACCTGGTTGCAATGGAAGACATTACTGGAATCTTTTGCTAATCGCTCAAAAGCAAACTATTACTTTATCAAATAATTGGTTTCATGAGTTTTCCGGCCGCGCGCCGAAAGTTTCTGGCGATGAAGCAATCGTGCATGTGGTTAATAATTATTTTCAAAATGGATCTTGGCATGCGCTCGATGCAAGCGAAAATTCTCATCTTTTTGTCGAGGCGAACTACTTTGATAACGTGATTTTGCCAATTTTGCCTGACGACGGCTATATCTTCGGAGCACTCGGTAGCCTGAGCGCCGTAGCCCAGGCGCAGTGTGAAGGTAAATTTGGGCGACATTGCTTAGGCAATGTCGCTGTGCCTGAGCCCTCGACTAACGGTTTTACGCAGCACTCTGCCGTAATGCAGGCATTCGAACCGGTAAAACCAAATCCGCAAGCCAATGTTTCGTCGAACATGATGCGACCCTATGAGGCAAGCAAGGTGCCCGCAATGGTCAAAGCATATGCCGGCACAGGACATATCTGATAGTTGTGGAGCGCGTCAGGGCATCTGAGTGTTTTACTTATCCTAATTGATCGGCGCAACGCTCCTTCACCATGCTGCAATGGCGCACTCTTCCACGATACCCCCTACGTGCAGGAAGGTTTCTCAAGCACCGTCATGAGCAAAATTCATAACTATTTGAATACTGTTCATTTTACGTGCAGGGGTACGCCTTCTACAATCCCACTTCCCGTGAACGGATGCACTTCCCGTGAACGGATGATGCCCTGGTCAAATGACTCACAACCTCGGCTTTCAACGAATTGACGCGAAGCGTGCTCGAAAAATCGCCGAGGCGCGTTACTGCAAGGTCGAGACGTCGTGCGACAATTGGAAGCGAGTGGCCGGGGCACCACCGCCGCATGACTCGCCAGAGGGCGTGAGCCTTGCAGCGGGTGGATTTTCGTTGAATCCCATCTCGCACATAAGCTTTAGCCGGTGGGAGTCAAGCCTTCCATGGCGACGCTGTAGGTGACGACTTTCATATGTTGCTAACGCAAACCGATAGAGAAAGCCAATAGCTATTCATTCATTGATGGCACACTTTTTTCTGTGCATTGGCTCGACACGCTGTGCTCGGCTTTTCAAGCCACAAGACACTTCATCCCAATCGCCTGTACGTGGGCATGTATCAGAAGGCGGTACATGCGCAGGCAGCCGCAAACTTACGATGCGATTCTGTTTCAGACTCTTAGGCCATGTGACGCATAGGTTCACATTATCTTTTCCTGCTTCACGCAATTGGGGTGGAAACTAAGAGACCGCAAGGAATGCGGCCCGATGAGTCAATGAACCTGGGCATTAGATAAGTTAGCGTGTTTCACCAGGGCATTCAGTTGGCTCGTATGACGCCTGAGACCTTTTTTAAACTCGAGGAGATCTTGTGACCAGTTTGAAGTCTACCCATTCTGAAGGAGGAAACGAAGCCTTGAGCGAGCCAGAACGTCGCCGTCGGCGCTCCGTGCACGAAAAGCTTACTATCGTCCAGGAGACCATGGAGCCAGGAGTAACGGTCTTGGAGGTGGCCAGGCGCCATGAGGTCAATCCTAATCAAGTGTCCGCATGGCGGAAGCAGTACCAAGACGGTACTCTGGCCCCTCTCAGTGCCGGCGAGGCTCTAGTCCCTGCATCGCAATTAGCTGCCGCGATGAACGAGATTCGAGAGTTGCAAAGGCTGCTAGGCAAGAAGACACAGGAGGCAGAAGTGCTGAAAGAAGCGGCCGAGCACAGTTCATCTTTCAATAGTGATTGCGTGCTCCACCATTCTGCTCTGGGGCGCCTGTGAGTCATGCCGGCATAGAAAAGCCATATTGATATGGTTGGGCAAAGTTCCAATAGGCTGGGAAAGCGAATCACCTTGGACACGCAGGGTGACCCAGTACGGTTTGCCACCCCAAAATTCTCAGCCGTGGCGGAATTATGGTATGGGACAACCACCATCGTCTGGCGCAGTCCTCGTTGGGTCATCGGCTCTTTGGAATCACGTGTGCCCTTGGCATCTTTGCGGGGAATGCTCTACTCTACGCGCGGCGTTACCGGTGCAAAGACATTCGTTTCACTGGTAACGCTTGCCGAGGCGCGCTGCTTAGTGCGGTTGACGTCACATCCCGGAAAGCAATCAAGGGCAGTGCAATAGACGCGTGGCCTACTAGACACGTTTGCCATTTGGGATACGGATGGCTGTTATCCAAACAATTGATTTCACCAATCCAGAAAACTGTTGCACAGTAGCTACCATGAGCTATATGCCATTCGTGCTTTCGGCACGATCTCCCAAGCCGAATCCATCGGGACGAGATTCATAGCTCGGGACGAGATTCATAGCTATAGGTCCCCACCCCTGATAAAAACCAGCCGCTTTGACGAGGATTGGGGTAATTTGAATCATTCGCCGGAGCATAATAATGCACGTTCTCGATTTTAATCAAATGGTACAATTTTTTGTTAATTCGTTAGAGTTGGTTCTGATTTTTGCGACCTTTTGTGCTGTCCTGGAGTTTATTTTTCCTGCTTATCAATATAGCTTTGCATCTTACGTCCGGGGTGTTCGGAACTGGGTTATTCGAATTGGTTTCGCGGCGTTAGTCTGGCACTTCTATGCTGTGGCCTTGGCCTGGTTTGGAGTTAAGCCGATTGTAATAATCAATTTCGGTGCGTTGCTTCACTCTGACAACGCAATATTGAACGCTGGATTGGCCATCCTCTCGGGGTCCTAGTCGCGATTGCCGGCGATTTCTTTTACTACTGGATGCACCGAGCTCAGCATGCTGTTCCATTTCTTTGGCGCATGCACGCTAGTCACCATTCGATCCGCGAACTGACGGCGTGGAACTGCACTCACTACCTTTCGGAGCCCATCGTTTATGCCGCGTTTGTAGCACTACCTCTTGCATTGATTCACTTCGAATCCGGCATAGTGCCTGTCGTTGCTATGACACTAATTTCCTTCCAAATCCATCTTGTACACTCTAGTACCCGTATCAATCTTGGACGGCTTCGGTACATCATTGGCGACAATAAGTTCCACCGCATTCACCACTCTTCAGATCCGCGTCACCGGCACCGAAACTATGGGGTATTTACAACCATCTGGGACACAATCTTTCGCACGGCATACTGGCCAGATAAGAATGAGTGGCCGGAAGTTGGTCTCCGAGGACAGCCGGAACCGCTTACGGTGCGCGATTACCTTATGTTTCCGTTTGATCGTCGTCGCTGGCGTAGAAGCAACGCCTTAGGCGGTGTGCGGCCAAATTAATGGCAGCGGAACCTTGGTTAGGGACACATCTAGGTGTCAGCAGATGAAGTTTGGCCGCAGCAATTTCAAACTGGCTGACCTACAAGACGGCCAACACGCCACCCCGTCAGGTCGTGCGCAAGGTGATCGACCTGGCCGATACAGATCGGATACGCCAGACTGATTATGATTCGCGCGTTTCTTTCTAGCTTGTTAACGTGGTTCACGGCCTGATACGCCAACCGCGGGAGCGGTTTTCGGATACCTTAAGCTGCTCACGCGGTCACTTGGGCTGGCTTGGGGAGACATGCCGAAGCGCTCAAAAATAGAAGCTACGCTTGAGCATTGTCGGCGGAGGCTGGTGCTGCAGGAGTTCAGCTTTCAACGTGCGGTGGAACCGCTTGTTCGGCCTTGTGTTTGCGGCTGATACGGCCGTGAGTGGCTCCGTAGACCGTCGGTCTGGTATAGCCGCGCCCTTCAGTGGCGCCCTATGGCAGGTTGTTGTAATTTGTCATTCGCCATGACAGACCGTAGCGGCGGAACGCGGCACGGAGCTACTGCCGGCACCGCTTGGCGGCGCTGATCCCCACCCGGACAGTTACAGGTTGAAGCGTGAGCGTTCGTCAATCGGCGTGAGTGGATGGTGCTCGTCGGGCACATGATCTTGAAATCCGTTTGCAGCGGCTCATTGGAGCCAGAGTGTTCGCTTGGCTGCCAAGCGTGGGTTTAGCGCTGACCTGCGCAGCATTAGATCATGGCGATTCCGGGTCGAGGTTACGTAAGCGCCAGTTTCGGCACACCTTGAGTGAATCACCCCGGGAATCGAGGAGGCTGTTTTGTTTAAGTTGATGCCGGGGCCGCAGCGGTATCGCTGAGTTGCCGATAGTAGTTTGCCTCAGCTTCAGCCGGCGGGATATAGCCGAGGTATTCCATCAGGCGGTGGTTGTTGAACCAGGCCACCCATTCCAAGGTTGCAAGCTCCACGGCCTCGCGGGATTTCCAGGGGCCACGCCTGTGGATCAGTTCGGCCTTGTACAGGCCATTGATGGTCTCAGCCAGTGCGTTGTCGTAGGAGTCACCGCGGCTGCCCACCGACGGCTCAATGCCGGCTTCAGAAAGCCTCTCGGTATAGCGAATGCTGACGTATTGCGATCCCCTGTCAGAATGGTGAATGAGCGTCCCGTCGTTGTCGGGATGGCGCGCGTAGAGCGCCTGCTCCAAGGCATCCAGAACGAAGTCCGTGGTCATCGAAGTGCTGACGCGCCAGCCAACAATACAGCGGGCGAACACGTCGATCACGAAGGCCACGTACAGCCAGCCCTGCCAAGTCGAAACGTAGGTGAAATCACTCACCCACAGTTGGTTGGGCCGTGTGGCGTGGAACTGGCGCTTGACGCGATCCAGAGGGCACGGCACCGAGTCGTCGGCCACTGTGGTGCGCTTCTTCTTGCCCCGGCGCACCCCCGCCAGGCCAAGCTGCTTCATCAGCCGTTCGACCGTGCAGCGCGCCACCGCCATGCCTTCCCGATTCATCTGTTTCCAGACTTTGTCCGCACCATAGACCTGCATATTGTCCTCCCAGACCCGCTTGATCGCAGGCCGCAGACGCTCTCGCGAATTGCACGGGCGCTACGTCGCGACGGATCACGAAGCCGTGCGGCATGGCGTCGGTAACACGACGGGGCAATCTGCAAGACTTTGCAGATCGGCTCGACCCCGAAGGCATCTCGATGCTCATCGACGAAGGCCTTCAGGACTTGAGCCGGCGGTCGAGCTCCGCCTGGGCGAAAAACGCACTGGCCAGCTTCAAAATCTCATTGGCCCGGCGCAATTCCTTGACTTCACGCTCCAGCGCCTTGATGCGCTCTCGCTCTGCCGTCGTGACGCCGTCGCGTTCGCCGCTATCCACCTGGTCACGCTTGACCCATTTCAACAATGTATGGGCCGAGCACCCAATCTTTGGGGCGATGGCCTGGACCGCCGCCCATAGCGAAGGATGCTCGCCGAGTTGCTCTCGCACCAGGCGAACAGCCCGATCTTGGACTTCGGGGGAATGCTTGATCTGCTTGTTCATGGCTCCATTCTCGCAAGAGTTGGAGCCTCCTCAAAACCCGGGGCGATTCATGAGTGCGGCGAGCGTAATCAGGCAGGATGCGGCGGGGCGGCTTTGGGCGGGACGAAGTTGAACGGCAACAGGTCGCTGATGTCAGCGTCTGGCGTGCGCTGTGGCAGTTCTGTCAGCACGTGGAGCAGGTAGGCATACGGCTCGACGTCACAGGCGCGGCACGTAAGCATCAGGCTATAGATCATGGCGCTTGCCTTGGCGCCAGCCACGGTGTCTGCAAAGAGCCAAGCCTTTCGACCTGTGCAGAATGGTCGGATATCGCGCTCGACCGCGTTATGCCGACACCCAGATTATGCCGCGTCATGGGCGCAGATTGCGCCAGTCATGTCCTCGTGTGATTGTTGAGTCGGCATAATCCGTATGATTTTTCCAGGCTGGCCATCACGCTGGCCGGGAGAACTCACATGAAGGCGACAAACACAGTCGGCGCATCCGACGGACTGCCGGCCCGTCACATTGATGGATTCCTCGATCGTCTACGGACGGCAAGATATTCCGAAGTAACGCTTTGCAAGAAGCGAAGGGTCTTGTCTGCCTTCTCTCGGTGGATGAAGAGCAGGAACGTCGCCTTGGGTCACGTTGACGAGTCTGCCACGGCTTTGTTCATGGAGCGCCTGACAGACGCACCGGCGGACCGTGTTCAGTTTGAGCTTGCCGTGTTACGGTTGTTTTGTGCATAAGCAGCTTTCGTGATGCCGATAGCGCGGGGATTTGAGCAAGAACGGTGATGGACGCTAGAGGGGTTCCCTCAGGGAGCGTGCGCGCACGCGCCTGAGGGAAGATGTCGCCTTTATTGTGTCGAGCAATGAAGGAGACCTCAGCAGTGTGCCATGCCTTGCTACAAACGCCGGCGTTTTTTGCCCTGTTACGCCGGATCGACGAAGACCTGATGACGGTGGCGCGGGACAGGGGCTGCTGCCATTGCAGCTCTGTGCTGCACAGTGCCAACTATCCGCGTAAGCCACGCGGATGCCCACCGGCAGCACACCCGGACTGCGCTACGCGCCTGAGCCTGTGCTGTGCCGGATGCCGCAAACGCATGACGCCCGATTCGGTGCGTTTCCTCGGCCGGCGCGTCTGGCTGACCATTATCCTGGTACTGCGATCGAGTCGTGCCCATGGCGCCTGCCTGGACGGCCTGCCCGCGATCAGTTGGACTACGCTCAAGCGCTGGCGTCAGTGGTGGACCGAGACCTTCCCAAAGACCCCCGCCGGCCGGTGGCTGCGTGGTCTCATCCCGCCAACGCCCGAGCCGTTCATCTATCCCGACCGCCTGCTGCAATCGGTCGAGCACAACAGCGAGGAGGAGCGCCTGGCCGCGGTATTGCGCTTGCTGCTCGGGCCCGGCCTGACCACGCAGGCTGAGGGATGCGCCAGATAGGAGCTTCTCCCGCAGAACATGTCGATGGCGGGTCACTCGCACTGCCCGTAGCCTGCTCCCGTTATCCACCCCAATGGGAGAGTCATGTCACTATCGATCGATCATCGCAACCGATGGGCGCGCTTGCGCTTCTCGGTCATTGGCCCTTTGCTGGCTTCGCCGCCCGGCAAAGGCGAATTGCAGCAAGCGTTCCAGGTTCTGGCCGCCAAGGTCTGGCGGCACCCCATCACTGGCGCCGACGTTCAGTTCGGCGCGTCCTCCATCGAACGCTGGTACTACCGGGCCCGTCATGTCCAGGACCCGGTCGATCAGCTCAAGAACCGCCTGCGCGACGATTGCGGCCACTTCGTCAGCCTGAGCCCGACCATCATCGAGGCGCTGGTGGAACAGTACCGGCAGCATCCCGGTTGGACCATGCAGTTGCATTACGACAACCTGCGCGTCGCGACCAAGGATGGTCCGGACACGCTGCCGTCCTACACCACGGTGTGTCGGTATCTGAAGGCGCATGGTCTGGTGCGCAAACCAACGCCGCGCTCGAGCACCGATGGCGCCATTGCAGCGGCGGCTCGCCGCGAGGCACGCGAGGTGCGCAGCTACGAAGTCGACCACGTGGCCGCCCTCTGGCATCTGGACTTCCACCATGGTTCACGCAAGGTGCTCACCCCTGATGGGCAATGGCACAAGCCGCTGCTGCTCTGCATTATGGACGACCATTCCCGGCTGGTCTGCCACCTGCAGTGGTTCCTTGATGAGACCACCGCGTCGCTGGTGCACGGCGTCTCGCAGGCCATCATGAAGCGGGGCCTGCCGCGGGCGATCATGACCGACAACGGCGCGGCCATGATCGCCGACGAGTTCGTCGAGGGGCTGGCCAGCCTGGGCATCCTGCACCAAACCACCTTGCCGTATAGCCCATACCAGAATGCCAAGCAGGAGCGCTTCTGGGGGCAGCTCGAATCGCGGCTGATGGCCATGCTCGAAGGCGAATCGCACCTGACCCTGGAGCAGTTGAACCTCGCCACGCAGGCCTGGGTCGAGCAGGAATACCACCACAAGGAACATGCCGAGCTCGAAGCGACGCCCCTGCAGCGCTACCTGTCCTGTGCCGACGTCTCGCGCCCCAGTCCCGAGGCGCTGGCCTTGCGTCGCGCCTTCCGTATCCGCAAGCATCGCATGCAGCGCAGAACCGATGGCACCTGTACGCTGGACAGCGTGCGCTTCGAGCTCCCCGGCGCTTACCGCCACCTCGAGCAAGTCTGCTTGAGCTACGCGCGCTGGGATCTCTCTCAGGTCGACCTGATCAATGCGCGCACCGGCGCGATCCTGGCCGCCGTGTTCCCGCTGGACAAGTCGGCCAATGCCGACGCACGGCGCGCGCAGCTCACGTCAAAGGGAGCGGCGCCCGCTAACGAGCAACCTACTCAGACTGGCACTGCACCGCTGCTGCGTCAGTTGCTTGCCGAACACGCTGCCACCGGCCTGCCGCCGGCCTATCTCCCACCCGCTGCACCCACCAAGCCATGATGCAACCCAACCTGCTGGCCTTGTACGGCCTGAAGTTCAACCCCTTCGCCCAGGACATCCCCGTCGAGGCCGTGTTCGTACCACCTAAGCTCGATCACTTCTGCTGGCGCATCGAGAACGGTATGGCCCGCGAAGGCGGCTTCGCCATGGTGCATGGCGACCCTGGCTGCGGCAAGAGCGTCACGCTGCGCCTGCTTCATCAGCGCCTCATGCGCGTCCCCGATCTGATGGTCGGCTCGATCGCCCACCCGCAGAGCAATCTGGCGGACTTCTACCGCGAGCTCAGCGACATCTTTACCGTACCGCTCAAGCCCCACAACCGATGGGGTGGCTTCAAGGCGCTGCGCGAGCGCTGGCTCGCCCACATGGAGGCCAGCCGCCGTCGCTGCGTGCTGCTCATTGACTAATGTGGAGCACTCCGATATGTGGAGTGTCCTGATTCTGTCCCGCAGTTGGAAGCGATTGCACGGCCCCTACTCAACATAACTCGGCCATACGGCGTATGGTGGGATCTCCATTTAGACCTTGATGGAGGCCATGATGCTAGAGCAAATCTTTCCCAGAGGTCACCGGTCTTACCTCCAGTCACCCGTCGCCAACCTGCTTGAGGACTTCGCCCGATGGCTTGTCGACGAGGGCTATATGGGCAGGACACTTCACGGCCATCTTTTTCGTCTGAAGCAGACACTTGAGGGTGCTGGGAACATAACTGCAGAATCGAAGTTCTCGGCTGCGGACCTTGGCGCGTTGTTCGCAATGCCATCCGCAGAACTGCGGGTACAGCAGCCATACCGACACACGCAGCACCGCTTCGAGCGTTTCCTTTTGATGCGAGGTGACTTGTTGCCCTCTTCTCGCACTGGGCGCTTCGACACAGTACTCGATGCATACCGCGACTCGCTGGTCGATCAACGCGGCATGTCGGCTTCGACCGTCCGCAACCACATGCGTACGGCCATGGCCTTTTTGCACGACGCGGTTGCCCCGGAGACTCCTCTTGCGGGAATGTCGATGCAAACCGTGGATCGCTTTGTGGCGGTTTCGGGTGAGCACATGAGCAGGCAGAGCTTGCAACATGTGGTCGCGCATCTACGGTCGTTCCTCTTGTTCTTGTACACCCGTGGCTATATCCACGAGCGCATCGGAACGATCGACACCCCGCGTGCGTATCGCGACGAATTGCCACCACGCGCACTCCCTTGGAACGACGTTCTCGCGCTACTTCGTTCCATCGATCGGTCAAGCATGATTGGCTGCCGCGACCATGCGATTCTCTATCTGATGGCGCACTACGGCTTGCGGCCTGTGGAGATCGCCGCATTGCAGCTGGACTCGATCGACTGGACGCAAAGGACTTTGCGCGTGCAGCAACGCAAGACTCGTTCGGAGCTTCTCCTTCCGTTGTCCATTCAGGCCACCCGCGTACTCAAACGTTATCTGAAGGTCGGCAGGCCAGTTGCCCGCGGTCGAACGGATTTGTTTCTGCGGGCGCATCGGCCAGCAACTGCATTGTGCCCCACGGCGGTCAACGAGATATATCAGAGTTGCACGCGCGCGAGCGGACTGCCTCTACAAGGAAGCTCCGCCTATAGCCTGCGCCACGCCTTCGCAATGCGGCTATTGAACCGTGGCGTCGGCCTCAAGGCAATAGGCGACCTGCTGGGCCATCGATCCCTGGAAAGCACATGCGTTTATCTTCGTCTGCAAACGGAGGTTTTAAGAGAGGTCGGCCTTTCGCTACCGCCAGCAATCACGAACACTCTGCCGCGGAGGTTGTCATGAACCAACCTCAGACCCCGCTCGATCTTGCTATCGAGCGCTATCTTCTGCACTGGCGAGCGCTGGGCCGCCGCTACGTCAGGGAAGAGCACACCCTCAGGTCGTTGAGTCGATTCCTTAACGAGCATGGTTTCAGCGATCTAACCCAGCACGGCTTCGAGACGTGGTGCCAGGCATTCTCCTCCTTGCGAGGTATCACGCAACGGAACCAGCAACTGATTGTGTGTAAGCTGTGTCGCTTCCGGCAGCGCACCGAGCCAGACTGTTTCGTACCGGATCGACGCCGGTTTAGGCGTAGCAGTCCCCATGATCCTCCTGTTATCGTCTCCGGAACGGAGATCGCCCGCATGCTGGATGCTTGCGATCGACTTCGCGCCACATGGCAATCCCCGCTTCGACCAGCACTATGTCGAGTGGCGGTGGTTTTGCTGTATAGCGCCGGGCTCCGCCGTGGCGAACTCGTACGGTTGACCCTGGCCGATGTGAACGAGGCGCAAGGAGTGCTGCATATCCGTGAGTCGAAGTGTCATAAATCACGCTTTTTGCCATTGTCGGAGGATGCGCGCGCAGAAGTTCGCCGTTATTTGCGCAAGCGACTGCAGGCGCAGTTCGACTGCGGGCTCGATGCGCCGCTGTTATGCCACTGCGTGGCAGGGTTCCACGGCTATAGCGGCGGCGGATTTCAGCACTTGTTCACGCAGGTGATGAGCTCGGCCCAGATTCAGGGTGCTGACGGGCGCCAACCTCGCATCCTGGATCTTCGGCACAGCTTCGCCATTGGCGCTTTGCTGCGCTGGTATAAAGACGGCGCGGACGTTCAGGTCAAGCTACCCAAGCTTTCGATGTACATGGGCCACGTATCAATCCTTTCAACTGCCCACTATCTTCGGTGGACGCCCGCGCTCGCGCAAGCCGCCAGCGAACAGTTCGAAGTCGGTTTTGGCAGTCTGATCGATGGAGGTACATCATGAAGCGCGATCGGCCCAATACACTTGGCAAGGCGCTCCTTCGGTTCTTCCAGGAGTATCTGCCGAACCTGCGGGGAATGAGCCTTCACACGATACACGGCTATCGCGATGCCATTGTTCTATTCTTGCGCTTCGCTTCCGAACAGGCCGGGCGGCCTGTGGAGAACCTGGATATGGCGGATTTCAATGCCGACCAGGTGATCGCATTTCTCGACTTCCTGGAACGCGAACGCGGTAATGGCATCTCGACTCGCAACGCCCGCCTCGCGGCACTGCACTGCCTGGCCCATTTCCTCGCCGGTGAGCATCCGGAACGCTTCGGTGAGTTACAACGCGTTCTCGGTGTTCCGTTCAAACGCGGCGCAACGCAACATATGATCGAGTATCTGGAGGCCAACGAGGTCAAGGCGCTATTGAGCCAGATCGACCGTTCAACGCGCTCGGGCCAACGCGACTACGCGTTATTCGCATTGATGTTCAACACCGGCGCACGCGTCCAGGAAGTGCTAGATCTGCGCCGATGCGATGTCCGGACGGAACCACCGTATCAGGTGAGGCTGCTGGGCAAGGGCGGAAAAGTCAGAATCTGCCCGATCTGGGCTAACACCGCCTCGCTATTGCGCAATCTGTCGCAGGCACTGCCGGATATCCAGGACAGCCAGGCCACGCTGTTTCGCAATGAACGAGGAGCAAAACTGACGCGCTTTGGAGTCCGATATCTTCTCCGCAAGTATGTCGCGAGAGCAGCCACGACTGTTGGCACCTTGCCCAGCAAGCACATTCATCCTCATTCGGTGCGGCATAGTACTGCTGTCGCGCTTCTGAAGGCTGGCGTTGACTTTGCCACCATCAGCCAATGGCTCGGGCATGCGAGCCTGAACACTACCATGGTGTACGCGCGGGCCGACCTCAACCTCAAGCGACAAGCGTTGACGCAGGTTTTTCCGGATGTCCTGGCAGAGCAGGCACCGGGACGTCTTGTGCTCGGATCTGCCGATCTCCTCGGATGGCTGCGTCGTCTTTGAGGATTTTGTTATGTGAAGCGCGAAGCGGCTGATCCCAATCTCCACTGGACTCGAGCTTCGTAGCTTCACATATCGGAGTGCTTCACATTAGTCAATTAACGTTGCGCATAACGTTAATTGACGAAGCCCAGGAGATGGCTGTGCCGGCCCTCTCGGAGCTGCGCCTGCTCGCGCAGGCACGCTTCGACTCGCAATTGCTGCTGTGCGTGGTGCTTGCCGGCGACGCCCGCCTGCCGGAGAAGTTCAGCCGCGAGGACCTGATCCCGCTGGGCAGCCGCATCCGATGCCGCCTGGCGCTGGAGAGCGCAAGCATCGACGAGCTGCAGGCTTGCCTGGACCACCTGCTGGCCGCCGCTGGCAACGCCACGCTGATGACCACACCATTACGCCAGACCCTGTGCGAACACGCCGCCGGCAATTACCGCATCCTGATGAATCTGGCCGGCGAGCTTCTGGCCCAAGCCGCGCAGCGGGAGCTGCCGCAGATCGACGAGAAGCTCTATCTGGAGATCTACAGCGCAACCCAGAGCCGCCGTGCCAGGCGGTGAGTGGCGTCGTTGGCCATCACCGCCACGTTCATCAATACGACCAAGACATCAGCATGACCTTCCACCAGCCATCCGGCATCACCCAGGGATTGCCCCTGTTCATCGACGCCAACTGGACGCCCGCGCAGGCCTGGGCTGTGATCGAACTGCTCGACGATCTGCGCGACCGTCTGCTTGCACACTATCAATTGGCTTTGGCCGAGTGGCTGGCCGAAGATCGGCAGGAGCATCCTGATGGCCTTGGCGATCTCGCCGATAACGACTTCTGATCCAGCAACAAGGGGCCCGTCGGGCCCCTTGTTCCATCAATGCCGTCGCTCCACATCTGAACCTCCGCGTTTGATCGCCACGTCCATCAGCATCACCCGACGACCTGCAACATTGGCGATGGACCAGACCGCAGCCACCCATCATTTACCGTGCCCGTGCGCCCATCGAATCCCGTGCTCACGCACAGTTTCTTGCCTATCTGCGTGGCGAAGGCATCGTGCACTTGCCGACAGTGAGCGACCAATCTGCGATCGCCCACATCTACGGTCGGTACTTGGACTACTTGAGGCAGGATCGTGGACTTGCGAAGAACTCGCTGCTCGTCTACGGGCCATTCATCCGCGACTTCCTCAACAGCCAGAATGCCGGCGACGGCAGTATATTGCCCAATGCATTTGATGCCGTAACGATCCGAAATCACCTTCTTGCCCACAGCAAAGGCCGGTCAGCGGAGTACACGCGGCTGATGGCGGTGGCGCTTCGCTCGTTTTGCCACTTCCTCTTTTTGCGGGGCGATACGCCACGTGACCTGTATGAGTTGGTGCCTACGGTTCGCAAGTGGAAACAGTCAACTGTGCCAACGTTCCTCACGCCTGAGCAGGCCGAAGCCCTCATTACCTCCGCGGACCGGTCAACTCCATGCGGGCGCCGTGACTACGCCATCTTGCTTTTGTTGGCGCGGCTCGGTTTGCGTGCCGGAGAGATCGTCGCACTTGAACTGGGCGACATCCACTGGCGTTCGGGGAACTCGTTATTCATGGTAAGGGGCAAATGGTCGAGCATGTCCCGCTGCCATCCGAAGTTGGAGAGGCGATTGCAATGTACCTTCGCGACGATCGGGGCGCGAGCGCCTCGCGACGGGTCTTCCTTCGCATGTGGGCGCCGCGCGTTGGTCTGGCGGGACCGGCGGCAATTGGCCACATTGTTCGTCTGGCCTTCGCTCGTGCCGGGTTTCGCCCCGCATGCCGCGGCGCCGCACATCTGTTCCGCCACGGTCTGGCGACGACGATGATTCGCCATGGTGCGTCGATCGTGGAAATCGCTGAGGTATTGCGGCACCGCTCACAGGACAGTACCGCTATCTATGCAAAGGTCGCGTTTGAGGACCTGCGTGGTGTAGCGCGGTCATGGCCTACGGTGGGGGGTGCAATATGAGTGCGATCCGCGACTCCCTCGCTCGGTACGTGGCAGTGCGCCGAGCTCTCGGGGCGACATTCTATGAACCGGCATTGGCACTCAATCATTTTGTTGACCTTCTGGAACACGAGGGCGCCGAGTTCATCACCACCGATCTGGCTCTGCGCTGGGCGACGGCGCCCGTGCTTGTCGAACGCGCTACCTGGGGGCGGCGCCTCTCCCAAGTGAGGGGATTCGCCAGGTGGATGAACGCTATTGACAGCCGGAACGAGATTCCTCCAGCAAGGCTCCTGAGCGCACGACGACGGCGCAATCCTCCGCATATTTACACCGACCAAGAAATTAACCTGCTCATGATCCAGGCTGCGCGACTACGCTCGCGCACGGGCATGCGAGCACTGACCTATTCGACGCTTATCGGGCTCCTCGTAGCGACGGGCCTCAGGCCAGGTGAAGCCCTTGGACTCGACCGAGCCGACGTTGACCTCGTGAACGGCATACTCTCAATCCGGGAATCGAAGTTCGGCAAATCGCGCTTTGTTCCTGTAGAAGAGTCGACCCGCGCGGCACTCGAACGCTATGCTCAGAGCCGCGACCGACTCTGCCCTTTACGATTGAGTGAGGCGTTCCTGGTTGGCGAGCGCGGTATGAGGCTGAACGCCAGCGCTGTCCGAAGTATGTTCGTCAGAATGTCGCGTGCGGTCGGCCTGCGGCCAGCGACGGAGGATGGACGCGATGGTTACGGCCCACGCCTTCAGGACTTTCGGCATAGTTTCGCGACTGGAAGGCTGGTTGAATGGTATCGCGCCGGACTGGACGTAACCCGGGAATTGCCGAAACTTGCGGCCTACCTCGGGCACGCCAATGCCGGTCTCACCTATTGGTACATCGAAGCGGTTCCCGAGTTGCTTGAGCTTGCGGCAGGCTATCTCGGCAAGAACTGTCCGGGAGAGCGGCCATGAGTGCCGCCAGTCTTCCATCCCTCGTCCAGCGCTTCTTTACCCAGCGCCTGCTCCAGCAGCAAGGCTTGAGTTCGCACACGGTAGCGAGTTACCGCGACACATTCCGGCTGCTGCTGGCCTTCGCCGCGAAGCACATCGGACGCGCGCCGTCGAATCTGCGAATCGAAGACTTCGACGTGTCCTTGATCGAGAAATTCCTTCAGCACCTTGAACAAGGCAGGGGCAATTCAGTGCGGACACGCAATACCCGTCTCGCCGCCGTGCATGCCTTCTTTCGGTTCGTTGCGGTCAGCGAGCCGGCGCTGTCCCTGCAGTGTCAGCGCATCCTTGCAATTCCCTCCAAACGCTGTGAACACGGTCCCGTCGAGTTTCTCACCGAGGGCGAGGCAGCAGCGCTCGTAGCAGCACCCGATGTACGAACATGGATTGGCAACCGCGACCGAACGCTGCTTCTTGTAGCGGTTCAAACGGGTCTGCGCAACAGCGAACTGACCTCTCTCAGGCGTCAGGATGTGGTGCTCGGCACAGGTGCTCATGTCCGTTGCCTCGGCAAGGGCAGAAAGATGCGATGCACTCCGCTGCGACCGGACGTCATTGCGGTCCTGAAAGCATGGCTGCGGTATCAACCTGGCGAACCCGATGATCCAGTCTTCCCCAGTTCGCGTGGTGGCCATCTGAGCGCCGATGCCCTTCAGCGGCTTGTGTCGCGCAACGTCGCAATCGCGTGTCGGTCGTGTCCCTCGCTAAAGGAAAAATCAGTAACGCCCCACACCCTTCGACACGCGGCCGCGATGAGCTTGTTGCATCACGGTGTAGACCTGACCGTGATCGCGCTCTGGCTCGGTCACGAATCATCGGAGACGACTCAGATCTACTTGCATGCCGACATGCGGCTCAAGGAACGCGCGCTCGCTCACGCCAATGTGAGCGGCGTCGCGCCGACGCGTTACAAACCTCCCGATCCCTTGCTTGCCTTCCTTGAGGGTCTCTAATAATGCCGACAATCCGAGCGACACGGAACAGGGATCCGCCCAACTGTTGCGTCCTTTGCTTCGGGACGCGGCATAATCTGGGTGTCGGCATAACGCGGTTCATGCCGCTAGCGGCATGAACCGCGTTATTGTCCACCGGCGCTCGTCCATCTCGATAGCATATCGACTCAGGTATTCCCACTGGTTGCGCGCGTAGGCAATGGCCTTGCCCAGCAGGCTTTCCGGCAGTACCTGTGGCGCCTGCTCATCCAGCCACGCCTTGAAGGCTTTCAGCAACGGTACGCTATGCTGCTGACGCAGCCGGTACGTGTAGTTGGCGCGCGTTTCGCCATTGGGCAGATCCTCCTTGGCGAGCGCCTCCACCTGATACAGGGCCTTGAAGTACTCGAGGGCCTTTGCAACTCGAGCGCTGGGCTTCTTTTGACCCTTTTGCGCATCAACGAACATCCGTCTGGAATGAGCAAGACAACCGAAGTGCGTGACGCCTTCGAGGGTGCGCCAGGCACTGTAGCCATCGGTCATCAACATGCCCTCGTAGCCGGCGAGGAACGTTTGCGGATACTCCTGTCCGCGCCCCGGCTGGTAGTCGAACAGCACCACCGGATGCTCGCAGTCCTCCGCGCTGCGGTAGACCCACATATACGATTTGCTCTGCGCGGCCTTGCCTTCCTCCTTGAGCACCTGCACCGTCGTCTCATCGGCATGGATCAGCGGCTGCGACAGCAGCGTGCAGCGTAGCGCCTCGTACAGACGGCTGTAGTGCAATTGCGCAGGGCGGATGATCCAGTTCGCCAGCGTTCCACGGCCAACCGCAATCCCAGCCCGCCCCAGCGCATCTTCCATGCGGTACAGCGGCGTGCCGTCAACGTACTTGCCGACGGTCACCGTCGCCAGCATTGCCGGGCTTGCGTTGCTGCCCGGCAGTGGTTGCGTTGGCATCGGCGCGGTCAACACCGGCGTTCGGTCGGCATCGCGATCGCAGTGCCGACACGCGTATTTGAAGCGCACGTGCTGCAGCACTGAGACCTTTGCTTCGATGTGCAACTGCTCGCTGACTTCCTCGCCCATGCGGTGCATCGAGCCCTGACAGCATGGGCAGATCTTCTGGTCTTCGGTCAGGTCGTACTCGATGCGCTGGCGCGGTAACTCCGCCGGTAGCGGCTTGCGGCCACGTTTTCCGCCTGCAGGCCTACCAGGTTCCGGCAACCCCGTGTCCGGAAGCGCGAACGCGTCATCCTCGTCGTCAGGCAGGGCCGTGGCAACCATCTGCTCGGCTTCATCGAACAGGCGATCCTTGAGCTTTTCGCTGCTTGGTGCGAAGCGTTTGGACTGTGCGAGTCGGAACTGCTCTTCGAGGAGCTTGATGCGCTCGGTCAGCTCGGCGATGTGCTGGGCGTTCGTGGCAGCCTTCGCTTCGAGTTCGCGGATATAGGCCTGGGCGGCCGGCGGCAATCGCGAGAAGTCGTGTTCGTTCATGCTGGACACGATAGTGCAGCGACCGCGCAGATAGGTATACGTCACACCGAACGGAAATCAAGCCGTGTGCTGATATTGGCGTGACGGGTGGCGCTGCACGGCGTCCATATCGATACCGTCCAGCAGCCAGTGCAACTGCTCGGTTGTCAGCTCGATCACTGTCTGCTGCCGCCGTGGCCACGCGAAGCGGTCTTCCTCCAGGCGCTTGAGCAGCAACCAAAACCCGTTACGGTCCCACAGCAACAGTTTGACGCGGTTGCGCCGACGGTTATGGAAGGCATAGACGGCGCGGGCAAAGGGATCAAGCTGCATCGACTGCTCGACCAGCGCAACCAACCCATTGATCCCGAGGCGGAAATCCACGGCATTGCGGTGAAGGTAGACCTGCACGTCGGAGCCGAATCGGAACATCAACGCGCTCCCAACGCTTCGATCATCGCCTTCACAAGCGCAACGTCCTGCCCGCCGCATTCAAGTTCGACCGTCACGCCGTTGGGTAGCCGCGCCCTCACTAACGCTGGTGACGGGCGCTGCGATGGTTGCGTGCGAGCAGGCGCCTCGGCCGGCGGACGTCCCCGCACCATCGGCGATTCCGTGACGCGCATCACGTCGCTCACCTCGACGACCGGCACGAACGCCGGCAACGCAGACTCCGCGGCCGCGGTGGCTTCATTTGCCAACTGGTGCAGCCGAATCCACTTGCGCAACTGGTTCGTATTGATGCCGACCTTGAGGGCCATCCCGGCTACCGATACCCCAGGCCGCAGACATGCCTCGACCAGTCGGCGCTTGTCCCTCCGGTCATAGTCTCGCTTTCCGTTGGAGCGAATACGGATCACCCTCAGCGGCGGAGCGTCAAACTCGGCTTCCATCATGATTGCGTCCGCAAATAGTGGTTGCGGACGCAAGCCTGCCCACTCTCAGCCGCAAATACTAGTGCAATGTTCCATTCTGTTTGGAACTTAAGCGGCGGTTGGCACGAATGACCTTCTGTAGGATGTCGCGAGCGCTCTTGGTCCAGATGAACGGCTTGGGGTTGGTGTTGTGGTGAGCGATGTACTCGTTGATGGCGTCGACCAGTTCCGGCACGCTGGTGAATACGCCGCGGCGAAGTCGCTCGGTTGTGATGTCACGAAAGAACCGCTCGACCATGTTCAGCCATGATGCGGAGGTGGGCGTGAAGTGCATGTTGAATCGCGGATGCTTGGCCAGCCAGTCCTGCACCGCAGGATGCTTGTGGGTGGCGTAGTTGTCTGCGATCAGATGCAGCGTTTTGTCCTTGGGCGTCTCGCGGTCGATCTTGCGCAGGAACTTCAGCCACTCGGTATGGCGGTGGCGCTGCTGGCACTGGGCGATGACCTGGCCATCGAGCACGTTGAGCGCGGCAAACAGCGTGGTCGTGCCGTTGCGCTTGTAGTCGTGCGTCATGGTGGCCGCACGCCCCTTCTTCAACGGCAAGCCGGGCTGCGTGCGATCCAGCGCCTGCACCTGGCTCTTCTCATCGCAGCACAGCACCAGCGCGTGCTCGGGTAGCGACATGTAGAGGCCGACGATGTCTTCGAGCTTCTCGACGAACTTCGGATCGCGCGACACCTTGAAGCCGCGCACGATGTGCGGCTTCAACCCGTGGGCGTGCCAATGGCGCATGACGGTGCTGGCGCTCACGCCCAATTCGGCGGCCATCTTGCGCGTGCTCCAGTGCGTGGCCGCAACGGGCTTGGTTTGAGTGGTCAGCTCCACCAGCCGCGCCGTGTCCACCTTCACCGGCGGCGCACCGCGCGGCAAGTCGCGTTCGATACCGGCCAGCCCCGATTGCGCATACCGCTCACGCCAACGCGAGACCTGCACGCGTCCGACTCCCAACTGCTCGGCGATGTCCTTGTTCTGCATTCCGTTGGCGGCCAGCAGCACAATGCGCGCGCGCTGCGCCAGCCTCACGCTCGTGAGCTTCGACCGAACCAGCCTCGTCAAATTGGTTCGCTCCTCGTCGGTCAACATGATCTCGGGGGCAACTCGCACTCACTCTCTCCACGCTGTGTCGCAGTGTGGGCATTGGAGACGCCGAATTCATATAAGTTCCATCAAGAACAGAACGCTACACTAGGTGGGGTCAATTTCGCGCTTACGAGGTTACTGCGCTGAGACGCAGGCACCTCGTCATGTCCGAGATTGGGCAGCAAGTGGCTGATCTGGCGCCACGCCCGAGGCCGGGATGCGTGTGCGGCAGCGCCACTACGTGCGCTTCCAAGCCTAAGGCGCGCGTTCGCGGCTGAGATGCTCGTGCCAAATCCACCGCCGCCTCCCTTGTCCACCGTGGCGAACCAGCGGAGAAGCGTCGGCATAACTGTCCCGGCACCGATGCAGCCGCTTCCGCTCCAGGTTTTGCGCGCCTTCGTGATCCATGGCCGCGCCGGCGGACCGGCCATGGCGGCAAGGCGCGATATCTTCCGCCAAGAAGCTCATACCGCACCGCAACATCATCGCGCATCTGTTCGATGACCCGTGCACCTCGCTGGCACCGTCGGACCTGCACGGTTGGATTCAACGGCGAAGCGAGGCTAGCGGGAACGGCGACGGCACAATTGGACCAGGCAGCACGGATTACTGAGCGATGTGCTTCCTCGATGTCCATCGTTTGTTGCGCTGCAAGTTTAGCGCCTGTAGGTGGGCCGAACTAGGCTGTGTTTGAGGCCGCTCGTCTTTGCGCGTCTCACTAGATCTTGATTTAGATCAAGCGAAGGAAAGTTGAAGCAGATGGACCTTGCCTTAGCATACCTGATAGATAAACTAGCCTTTACCACTCTAGGAGATGTTAGCAAGGGAATGGGACGTCATATCAGTATTGATAGATTACGCTATGCATTCGTACTGTATTAACTGAAGCCGTTCCGCTTTTCTCGGCTCATATCGAAGTGTTAGAAAATTATTTTCGATTTATGGAGATTGCCATGCGGAAGATTATTAAGAATGTGGTGTTCGTGGGTTTAATGTCTGCGACTGTTCTTGGGGGCGCTATGTCCGCATTCGCTACGGAAATGGAGGGGTGGTCTGACGACTGCTGGTTCCTTGAAATCGGAAAGGGTGATTTTAAGATTTGTTTGTAACAATGAGCGGCATAGGGTGCTGCAGCCCTGACATTTCTCAAACGCTAGGGTCATCAAAGCGCAATGGCGTCGGCCAAATAGACCTTGCGCATGCCGCCTTTCGGCTAATTGGGCAGCGATCGCAGCGCCGTCCCTTGGGCGCAGAGCGGCCAACCACTACCCTTAGTTGGCCCTCTCTCAGACCGTGCGAGCGTTGGACCTCGGCAAGCAGCGCTTCCCGAGTTTTCTTCACGGTCATTCTGACCAGACGCACCACCACGGAATCGGTGCGCAACTCGAAGCGCGGCAAGGGACCATCGCAGGAGTGAGCCGAGGTCTTGCTCCGGCTCGAACGGGGGGGCGGGTGGCGAATGCGAGTGCATATGCGCAGGTCGTGCTGACGTCGCAGTCATTGACGCATTTTCGGTGTTCTACAGCTCGGCTCCCCAAGTCGGTTTGAAGTGTGGCTTCTCTCAGCTCCCGGACCAGCCGGGACCAATCCAGGTCCAGACGATCGCCAGCGCAGCCTGGGTTGACGGTCTTTCCGGACTGCTTAATTTGAATGATCCAAAGGTCATACAAGCGGGGCCCATGGATCATGAGGAACCGATCCAGATATACACACATCTCTTGCAGCATCCCACACAGGGACTCTTCATGATCGACCCACGAATTTCAAAGCGGTTTGTTGAAGATCCGAGGAGCCGGATGGGTCGTGAGAAACTTCGCGAAGACTGAGAAGAGGGAGGCCCACACAAACGCTTCGTCGGCGATCAGATCGGAAGGGGCTTCCCTCAAAGGGGTCTTTATGACCCATCTCCATCTCGATCACATTTCCGGGATGCCAGACATCCCAAAGGATGTTCAGTTCTACCCCCGCCCCGGTTAGGGCTGCGGAATCGAAGTCCGAGAACCTCTTTTCGTTCAGGGAATGGAAGATCGCTTCTTCGATGGCAGGCAGGCCTGCCCTCCAAGAGTTCCAGTTCATGAAAGAACCCGGATGGCAAATTCGACCGTGTGGTCGACGTCTTCGGCGACGGTTCGTTGTTTCCAATCCTGACGCCTGGACTTACGGAAGGCCACGTCTCTTATCTCGCCCGCACGCAGTCAGGTCCAGTGCTGCTTACTGGGCGACACTTGCAACACCCGCTGCAGGTAGGAGCTTCGAGCCGGGAAGTTTCACATTTGACCGGGAAGGCGGCGTGTGTTAAGGTAGTTTATATGAACGCCCCCGATGCGCTAGGTTTTCTTGTGTTCCGATTCGACAGGATAGGTTGCAGCTTTATATGCGGCCTTTCTGCAGCATACGCTGCTGGCCCCGATGAAATCCGCTGACTCGCTCCTCATTTGTCGCGCGAGCTGAACGCTCAAACCATGCTTATCCGGTTGTCTCCCAAGCCCTCTACCGATAGTATGTTGGTCATCTGTGCCACCCCGGGGCAACCATGGTTATTGACGTGCTTGACCGAGGCGATCTGCCGTTTCCGGGCTCGCTGCCGGAGTTTCAGCGGATGTTTCCAGACGAAGCGGCATGCATGGCCTACCTTGAGCGCGCTCGATGGAGCGATGGGTTCATTTGTGACCACTGTGGCTTGCTTGGTGAGCCGTACCGCTTTGCCAATCGCCCCGGCGTTTTCCGTTGTCGCCATTGCACACGCGACACGAGCCTCACTGCTGGCACCGTCATGGAGCGCACGCACACACCGCTGTCGGTTTGGTTCTGGGCGGCGTATCTGGTCGCCAGTCAGACACCTTAAAGTGGACCCCTCTGTCAAGACAGCTTTCAACCGAATTTAAGCTGCATCTATTTCTTCACACGCAGCAGAACAGCGCTGCCCTGGTTGTGCGCGGGGAGAATCCCCTGCGCAGCGTAGCGGAGCAGGGGATTCTCCCCGCGCACCGCCGAACTTATCGACAATCATTGCCCCGCCGCCCTCGCCACTGGCATAGACGGCATCCGGCGTTTTGTAGCCCAGCGACTGGTGGGGCCGTTCCTCGTTGTAGAACGAGAAGTACTGCGCCAGCCCGATCATCAGCTCCGCCATGTTGGCGTACCCCTTCAGGTACACGTCCTCGTGCTTCACGTTGCGCCATAGCCGTTCGACGAAGATGTTGTCCAGCGCCCGGCCGCGACCGTCCATGCTGATGGCGATGCCCTCGCGCTTGAGCACGCCCGTGAAGACATGGCTCGTGAACTGGGAGCCCTGGTCGCTGTTGAACACCTCCGGCCTTCCGTGCTCGCGCAGCGCATCCTCCAGGCAGTCCGACGCGTCCATGCTGTTGCTCAGGCGCCAGGACAGCACCTTGCGGCTGTACCAGTCGATGATCGCCACCAAGTAGGCAAAACCGCGCGCCAGCCGGATGTAGGTCACATCGATCAACCACACCTGGTTCGGCCGCGTCACTCTCACGCCGCGCAGCAGGTACGGATAGACCTTGTGCTTCGAATGCTTGACGCTCGTCGCCGGCCCCGGCGCCATGCCCGCCAACCCCATCTCGCGCATCAGGCGCTGCACGCGCTTGCGGCTCACCACGCAGCCCTGGCCACGCAGGAACACCGCCATGCGCCGGCTGCCGTAGAACGGCCGGTTCGTATATTCCTCGTCGATCAACCGGCACAGCCGCAGATCCTCGTCGCGCTCTTCCCGCGTCGTCTTGCCCTGCCTCCGATACACCGTTGCGCGCGACACTTCCGCCAGGTCGCACTGCCGGCTCAAAGGCAGTTCCTCCGCACCATCGATCCACCCCATTCGGGCTTCCCGGCTCACTCCCCCAACTTTTTTTTAAGCCAGTCCACTTCCATCTTCAGCCGCCCGATCTCGCCGTACAGGCGATCCTCGCCGCTCTTGTCCTCGGCCGGCTTCGGGCCACGCTTGGTTTCGAACAGGGCGCCGGCCCGCTCAAGAATCTCTTTCTTCCATTGCCCGACCAACACCGGATGCACGCCGTATGTCTGCGCAATCTCGCTGATCGTCTTCACCCCGCGCACCGCCTCCAGACCAACCTTGGCCTTGAATTCCGCCGTGTGTACCTTGCGCTTCTTGCCTTCACTCATTCGCCATCACCCCTTCAAGGACGACAGCTTAATCTACCGCCTGATCACTGTCTCAAATCGTGGGTCCACTTTACCTGGCATGTCGGCCGTTCAGTTCCAGCGCCAACTCGGCCTGTCGCGTTACGAGACCGCCTTCCAGATACTCCACAAGTTGCGCGCCGGCATGGTGCGCCCCGACCAGGATCGGATCGGTGGCAAGCCTGAGGAACACGTCGAGGCCGATGAGGCCGCATCGGCTTGCCTCTGTCCCCTGCCCCAACCAACCCCAGACGCCTCATGCCTTCGATCCCTTGGAAATAGTATAGCCGCTTGGATGGACACGGGTTGTACGGCGCTGCGGTCGACACCTGCCCGATATTTTTCATCAGGGACCACGAAGGTACGGCGAGGCGTGTCAAAAGCCCCTACTTTTCCGCTGCCTGGTAAGGAGCAGCGGTACGTCGTCGTACGCCTTGAGACGCTACTTCTGCATCCGTATTAAGGCTTCTCTCAGCTATTTGTACCGCCTGCTTTTGCGGTCCTTTGTACCGATTCATAGAACGTGGTGGTCGCGTTGACGGAGTCCTGCCAAGCTGCCAATGGCGCTGCTTGAACGGCTTCCGCCTTGTCAACAACAATTTCCATGAAGTCCTGCCATCCCTGCTTGCCAGTCGTGTATTGAACCTCCATGACCTTTTCAAATTCTCTCCGCGTAGCAGCCAGTAGCTCAAGTATTTGGCGATTATATGCCAATGCACGATCTGCTGCGGGTTGAATTGATTCCCACTGAAATCCCTGTGGATTCTCTCCTGACGGGGGATTCTCCGGGGTGCCACGTGTTTCTGAAAGAGAAAATTGCATGGCTTTAAGGTTCAATTCGACCAGTTTCTGGAAACCGGCACAGGCATGGCCGGTTAGCCCAACTAGGGCGTCAATGCCTGCGATTTGATTGGGGGACCACTGTGTCATCTTATCTCTCCTTGGCTCGACCTACCAACCGAGTTGTCCATGTGTCGGTGAGGGATCGAGGGAATTATGATTGCTATATCTCATATTTATGAGCGCACAGCAAGGCAAGACCGAGGCATTTGCCGCATTAAATGAACCTGAAAGGCCCCGTCGGCACGGGTGATCACCCACATGCCGTATGGCCTCCATCATTACAATGTATTAGCTTAGACTTTTCCAAGTCAGAATTGAGAAATATTGATGCACATCAAATCCGACGGCAGCGATAATAGGGAGATCCGGACCCAATCCACCCAAGATAAGCCGCCAAATAAAATCGCAATTGGCGCCGAGAACGCTTGACAGGTGACGAGGTTCGAGGGGCCGCCGCCCTGCTTGCGCTGGATGTTTAGCGCAAGCAGGGCGGCGGCCAATAGAGGATCGCTTCTCGATCTTCGCTTGGCTCTCATGCCCCTGTCCGATTTGTTCGCTGCACTTGCCCAATATCTGCACACCAAGGTCTTTCACGATCTTGCCCGTCATCCAGAGCATCCGGCCGCCTTCACCCGGCAGCGCAAGCTCACCCTGCCGACACTGATCTCCTTCATGCTCGGCAACTTGCGTATGGGCATGCAAGCCGAGCTCGATCAATTCTTCGCCACGCTCGCCCGCCAAAACACCTTGCGCCGTTGCGTCAGTGAACAAGCCTTCGCCCAGGCTCGCAGCAAGCTCGGCGGCGATGTCTTTGCTCACCTCAATGACTGGCTACTTCAGCACGTCTCCAACCATTTGCCACGCTGGCATGGCTTTCGGCTGGTCGCCGCGGACGCTTCACACCTGCGTTTCGCCATTCGCCACAGCCATCTGCCTCGAGCCGCCAGCCGCGATCAACTTGCCTTCGGCCTGTACCTGCCTGGGGCCGAGATCATGCTCGCCGCCTCATTACACAGCGTGTACGAGAACGAACGCCAGATCCTGTTCGAGCATCTGGACCGCCTGCAATCCGACGACTTGCTCTTGCTCGACCGCGGCTACCCCGCCCGCTGGCTGGTGGCCGTACTCAACCAACGAAACATCCCTTTCTGCATGCGTGCCGACGGCAGCGGCTTTGCTGCCGTACGGCGCTTCGTGCGCTCTGGCCGTGACGAGGCCATCGTCACGCTCCCCGCTCCAGCCCGCATTGACGCGCGCGACTACGAGTGTGCGGCTACCCCGCAGACCGTTCGGCTGATCCGGCAGATCTCGCCAGCCGGCAAGGTGCGCGTGCTCATCACCAATCTGCTCGACATGCACCGCTATCCAGCGGCCACCTTCCGCGACCTTTACCATCAACGCTGGCGCCTCGAGGAGGCGTACAAACGCCTCAAGCACCGCATGGGACTCGAACATCTGTCCGGCCTCTCGCAGTTGGCTGCCAGGCAGGACTTCGGCGCCAAAATCCTCAGTGATAACCTGCACGCTCTATGCTGCTTCAGCGCCGTGCAGGAACATGAGATTGACTCGAACTATCGGATCATCCGAACCTACGCCATCACCGCTCTCAAACCTGTCCTGCCAGCGGCGCTACTGGGACTGCGCTGGGCCAAGGCTGCGCTGAATGAGACCTTGGCCTTGATCGCAACACGTACCCATCGCGTGCGACCGGATCGCGCTAAACCACGTCCGCCTCGCCAGAAACCTCATCGACATGCCGCCTATAAGGCTTGCTGATGTCCTTATCTTGGGTGGATTGGATCCGGACCGGCCTGCTTCAAGCGATAACTCCAGGGGGAAGCTATGGGTCAGCCCCGCACGTCAGGGAGGTAGCGGACGACATCGCGCAGCTTTGCTGCTGGACTCATTGCAGTCAATGCATCGCTCAAACAAAGTCAAGGTTCGGACATCTACATCCTGATCGGGGCATTCGCCGGGGCATTTCAATGCCCTTGTTTCTGCCGCCAACGATTCAGAATCTGAACAATTATTGTAGATGTTGAGCACATGAAAGAACAATTGTCGGGTAAAGGACTGGCGCGGTGCTCGGTGAACCCGGTCCGTTTCCAGCCCCTCCCCATAAGAACTGATCGTGAGGTTTTCCCTCAAGCAGCTCACCCAGTGAGATTCATCGCAAGGGTTATGTGTCCTGTCGGTATGGCAGGCGCTTTCACGCGAACTTCTCCGCGCCAGATAACGGGCGCGTTTTCCAGTCCCAGTACAAGCCTAGGACTCCGTAGAGGTACTCGTTACTCCACCGTCGCCACCCAACGCTCCTCTTCTTGCGTCGCTTGCGCCTCGTTAGCAGAGTTCGGACTTTCATTTCCAGATAGTCGCGCACCTCACTGAAGGCGCGACTAGCGTTGCCGACCCGAAAGTAGTTGACCCATCCCGCCACCGCAGCATTGAGTTTCGCGATCAGTTTCACGGCAGGGGTCGAGCCTCCATGCCGGATGATGTCGCGGATCCTCGCCTTGATGGCTTGGCGAGCCTTCTTCTTGGGGGTCATCCGGAGGAAGTAGCCGTTCCCCTCTCGTTTTCGCACGCGACGCAGGTCGAACCCCAAGAACCCAAAGGCGTCCTCCTTCAATGTATCCACCACAACGGTCTTCTCGGTGTTCAGCTCGACGCCTAGCGGCACAAGCTGTTCCCGCAAACGCTGCAGGGCACGTTCAGCCCAGCCGCGTTTGGTGTGGTGGCCACTAACGGTGATGACGATGTCGTCAGCAAACCTGTGGTAGTTCACTGCCTCGTAAGGGCCCTGTGCCGTCTTACGGCGAATCTCGTCGAACATCCAGTCGATCTCATTCAAGTAGATGTTCGCGGCGAGTGGGCTGAATGGGCCACCTTGCGGCACCCCAACTTTGCCCGCTGCTTTGATAACCTGCTTGACCAAGTGCATGACCTGGGGATCCTGAATGCGCTTCGCGATCTTGCCCAACAGGGTCGAATGTTGGATTGTGTCAAAGGAAACCACCACAGACTACCCCTCTCCACCACGTTCCTGAATCTGTTGTCATCACACGATCCGGCCACCCGTTCGAGGGCCGGCGCCTCCAGGTCATCAGCCGACGGCAACGGGCCGGCCGATTGCACCTTCTGCTGACACTCCCCGACCAATCACGCGGACTCATTCCCGCCGACTGGACCGATTTCGCCGCCGGCTCCGGCAGCGTTCCGGCAAGTACTCCCGCTCTAGCATCTGACACGCTGGGCTCGATTGCCGACCTGCTCCACGCTCGCCTCATCATTGACGCTTTGCTGCGCCAGACGGAACAGGAGAGCAATGATGCAACTGAACCTACCCCTCGCGGATCTGCCGTCCGGCGACGACAGCCTGTGGGAACAACTCGATCCAGCGACACAAGACGCGGTAATCAACGGTCTCGCCCAGGCGATCGCGAAGCTCGTGACCCACAACAACCCGATGCCACGGGAGAGCAATGATGACTGACACCGCCAACAAGATCGGCCCCAGCCATTTGCAACGCACCGCCTTCGTCTACATCCGCCAGTCCAGTGCCAGCCAGGTCGAGCACAATCGCGAATCGACGCAGCGTCAGTACGCGCTCGCTCAACGGGCCACCGCCCTCGGTTGGACCGCGCAGCAGGTCAGCGTGATCGACGAGGATCTGGGCCTCTCGGGCGCCAGCGCCGCGAACCGTGGCGGGTTCGCCCGCATGACCGCCGAAGTCGCGCTCGGGCACGCGGGCATCATTCTCGGACTGGAGGTCTCTCGCCTGGCGCGCAATAATTCCGACTGGTACCGCCTGCTGGACCTGTGCAGCATGACCGATACGCTCATCGGCGATGCTGACGGCGTGTATAACCCGGCGCTGTTCAACGACCGTCTGTTGCTCGGCCTGAAGGGCACCATGAGTGAGGCCGAACTGCACATCCTGCGCGCGCGTCTGGACGGCGGCATCCGCAACAAGGCGGCCCGGGGCGAGTTGCGCCGCGGCCTGCCAATTGGGCTGGTGTGGGGTGAGGCAGAGGGCGAAGTCAGACTGCATCCGGACGAAGCCGTTGTCGGTGCGCTGCGCGCCGTGTTCGAACGTTTTAGCGAATTCGGCTCTGCTCGCCGCGTCTGGCTGTGGTTCCGCGCCGAGAATCTGTCGTTCCCGCTGCAGCTCAATCACACCACGCAGATCCGTTGGGTCGCCCCGACCTATACCGCCATCTACAATGTCCTCACCAATCCGGTTTATGCTGGCGCCTACTGCTATGGCAAGACCCGGCAGGAGCGCTACGTCGATGAACATGGTGTGCTCAAGACCCGATTGCGTCGGCTGCCCCAGTCGCAATGGGCCGTGCTCATCCGGGACCACCACGAAGGATATCTCGATTGGATGACCTATGAAGCCAATCAAATGCGCCTGGGGGCCAATACCAAGCCCCGGCCTCATCAGGCCGGAGGCGCCGTGAGAGAGGGGGCCGCCTTGCTGCAAGGCCTGGCCTGCTGTGGTCACTGCGGTCGGCGACTCAAGACGCACTACCGCGGAACCAATCAGACGCCCGGGTACCATTGCTCCAACAAAGGCATCGAGAATGGCCGCGGCGTCTTCTGCCTCAATGTCGGGGGCCTGCAAATCGATGCCGCCGTTGCGCAGGCCTTCTTGCAAGCCGTGGAGCCCGCCGGCATCGCAGCAGCCGTGCGTGCGGCCGAACGCCTCGAGGCCGATCACGACGCGGCGCTTGCACAGTGGCGACTGAATGTTGAACGTGCCCACTACGAGGCACAGCGCGCCGAACGGCGGTACCACGCCGTCGACCCCGAGAACCGCTTGGTGGCACGCGGTCTCGAAACGCAGTGGGAGCAGCAGTTGCGTGAACTCGAACAGGCTCAGGCAGAACTTGCTCGGCGTGAACAGCTTCGTCCATGCACGCTGAGCACTGAACAGCGCAAGAGTCTGCTTGCTATCGGTAAAGACCTCAAACGGTTGTGGGACGCGCCGACCCTCACACTGCGCGACAGGAAGCAATTGCTGCGCACGCTGCTCGAGGAAGTGAGTATTACCGTCCATCGCGAACAATATCGGGCGCATCTGAAGCTGCGTTGGCGCGGCGGCAAGCTCACCGATTGCGAGGTCGCCTTGCCACGCTCACGACCCGCGACCATTCGCACCGACGAAGACACGATTGCTCTGGTCCGCCGTCTGGCCGAGCACTATCCCGATGCCACCATCGCCGGCATCCTCAACACCCAGGGCCGGGTAACTGCGCGCGGTTTGCGCTTCAACCAGAGCCTCGTCGGAAACTTACGGCGGCACTGGCAAATCCCTTGTTTCGAACGCCCCACCGAACTCCCGGACGGCGAGTTGCTCAGCATCCGCCAAGCCGCTCGCGTGTTGGGTACCGCGCCGTCAACGCTGCACCGCTGGGTCAACGACGGCTTTATCGCCGGCGAACAGACCACGCCCGGTGCGCCCTGGCGCATCCGCATCACCGATGCGCTGCGACAACAATTCGTCGCGCACAGCCCAGATGGCTACGTCGTCATGCAGGAAGCAACCAAGCTGCTCGGCGTGTCCCGCCAAACTGTGTTGCAGCGTGTAAAGCGCGGCGAACTCGATGCCGTCCTGGTCTGCCAGGGACGGCGCAAAGGCTTACGCATCAAGGCAGTCAGCGAACAACCTGACCTCTTCGAGCACGCTTCATGAACCAAAGGGCATTGCTATGTATGATCCAAGTAGCGCGACAGATCCACATCAACCACCGTCGACATGCGCCGCAGCACACTGCGTCTGACTTCCGCCAGCGCGCGGTGTGGGGACCGCTTTGGTCTAAACCCGTAGGAGTTCGGGCAGAAGTCCGCCTCGAATACCGCTTCGAGGATTAGTTTCAGCGCACCCTGCACCACGCGGTCGCGGATGCAAGGAACCTGGAGAACGCGGACTTTGCCGTTACTTTTCGGGATCTCTACCTTGCGGTTCGGCTTGGGTTCATACCTGCCTGTCTTGAGGTCTGCCTGAATCTCCGCAAGAAAGACAGTGCGTCCGGATGCCTCGATGTCATTAAAGCTCAGACCATCGATTCCCGGTGCACCGCCGTTCCTCTTGGCGATACGGTAGGCCTCGTCTAGGGTTTCACTCTTCGCAATATGCACGGAGAGCCCCCAAAAGCGATGGGTCTTGTCAGACTTCGCCTTGCGATATATCCGCCTTCTCAGTTCCTGCAGACTACTGGATGCCTTTGTCATTTCATCCCTGCCTCACCTTGTTGAACGGAGTACTCACCGGTCCGGGCCCTTCCCTCCGGGCGCGTTTTGCTGCACGCCCATCGACAGTACTACGACCCGATCCGTCACCCTTGCACCTATGCCCGCATTTCCCACTCGCGGTTATAACGGACATCTCCTCGACGGGCTTTCTCCGCCGGGTGCCGAGGGCTTCTCCAGTTTCCACGTTATCCTTCACACCATGTCGCCGCTGATACCTCGCCGGTGAGAGCTGCCGCATCGGACTCGTTTCGGACAACTCTTGCTGCTTTCGCGCGTTATAGACCGTCTCAGCCACCGGGTTTTCGTGTGACGAGGCTACATCTGCGTTCACTGCACGTTGCAACCTGGTGCGTTGCATATACTCCTTTCTGAGCATACTGTCGGAGGGCTCCGTCATCTTGCTTTCGCGCCATGACGCCTCCCGAGCTACGAGGCTTGAGTCTTTTGCCTCGGTCGGACTTTCACCGACTGGACAACGTGTCATTATCTGGACACACCCACCTCCCAACGCGCGCGGTACCAGTCAATAAGCTGCGCCGCTGCGTCAAGGTCGTCCACCTCGCGATTACTCAGCAGTCGCCATTCAATCGGCTTGACGCCGGCCGGCGGGTCGACCTCCCGGGCGACGATACAAGTGGCACTCACCACGCCGCCTGCAGCATCAGGCAACGCAACACGTTGCGCCCACACCTGCTGCCGTACCGCGCGCGCTGGCTGAGCCTGACGGGCTGCCAGCGTAAAGTGAATCCTGCCCACTGGCTTGCCCGCAGTTACTTGGTCCCACAGCTTGCCGCCGCCAGGCAAGGTGCGATTGTGCTGCGAGCGCAGTAGCCAATCCGCCGGGTGGCCCAACTCCTTTGCCTTGACCATCAGCGCCATGATGTCCGACTCTCGGTCAGCCACATAGACGAGTCGCGTGGCAGGCAGTGCGGCCGCCTGTTCGGCGACCCGCTCATATCCTTCAGTCCAGCGGGTGCTTTCCTTGATGCCGGGGCGCACGCCATCCGCACCCTTGGGCTCGCGCGCCCACATGTAGGCGTCGAGCACGCCCAGCGGTTCGCGCGCTGGCGTTACCGCGTAAGTCGGGTGCAGATATAGCCCGCGTTGCGCCTCATACGACAGCGGTCCCAGGCCTGCGATGGCCTGGCCGTTAAAGTCCAGCTCCGTGGTGTCTTGGATGCATAGCACCACTTCGCAAGCTCGCATCCGCTCGGCTGAGCTCTGCCAATGGGGCGCCAGAATATCGCGCCAGTCCAATTCATCCTGAGCCAGGAAGCGGTACGCAGCAGCCGTTTCCGCCCAGCCGCCGCACGCACTCGGTATGCTTGCCGTCGGCTTCTCTGCGAGTCGCTCCGCTAGCAGCACCGCCCGCTTATTCAGGCGCTGGTCGCCCAAGTCAATGTCCTTGAATTCTGCCGCTGCCCAACTCGTTGCCTCTCGCTGCATGTGCCGTCCAAAATGCAAGAGTGAACGACAATCCGAAAGAGTTTACAACCCCACCCGCTATGTCATTGACCGTAAACGACTTTCTGCGGCGCACCAGCCGCCAGGAGTTGTGTGTAATGAGGTGCGTTAAAGGGGCGTCGCTGGAGCATCCCGTCCAGCCACGGGGTTCGTGTACCGCGAGTGATCACAGACCGCGCACCATGCATCAATAGAGTCCGCAAGTAGGTATCGCCGCGCTTGCTTAATCCGAGCTGTCGAACATGACCGCCAGTCCCAGTTTGCCTCGGTACCAAGCCGATCCACGCTGCGAACTCACGGCCGGAACGGAAGGTGGCCGCATCACCGATGGCGGCAACAGCTGCTGTGGCGGTGAGCAGACCAACGCCGGGGATTTCCGCGATCCGTTGGCAGTCCTGATTGTCGTGAAGCGCGGCCTTGAGTCGGCGTTCGAGCAATGCCATGTCCTTGTCAGTAGCCTGCACGCGGGCCCACTGCTCGCGCAGGCTATCGATCAGCATGGCAGGCACGCGATCCGAGAGCTTGGCAAGCGCCGTAGCAATCTCCGTTGAGAAAGCCTGATAGCCTTCGGGAAGTGTTTCGCCGAATTCATGGAGCAAACCACGCAGGCCGTTGGTCTGCGTGATGCGGAACTTCATCAGTTGTGCGCGCAAGCGGTGCAGCGCATTCGATTTCGCCCGTGTACGGGTTGACCGCATGCAGTTGGAAGACGTGCTTGGCAATATCCATGCCGATTACGGTAAGCTTCATTTCGGATCCTCCCGCAGGTGGTTGCACTCGACAGCTCCACTTTGGCACAGCTTGGCCGACGCGGCGTAGGATCCCCGGACCCTGATCCTTGTGCCAGAGATACCCGTTGCCGGGGGGAGGCGTCCATACCATCTAACAAAACTATGTCATCGAGCGGCGCCTGATGGACGTTAGCGATGGCATGGCACGAAAGAAAGTCAACAACGAATTGTGGAAAGCATTGCAGCCGCTGCTGCCGACGGTGGAGCCCTCTCCAAAAGGTGGCCGACCCAGAGTGGAGGACCGAGCAGCGCTGAACGGCATCCTGTTTGTATTGCAGACCGGGATTGCATGGGAAGACTTGCCGCAGGAACTGGGGTTCGGCAGCGGCATGACTTGTTGGCGTCGCCTCCGTGATTGGCAGGCCGACGGCATCTGGGAACGCCTGCACCTGGCCCTGCTGACCCGCTTGCGCGAGCATGACCAGATCGATTGGACGCGGGCAAGCATCGACGGGGCGGCAGTGGCCAGCCCCCGGGGGCCAACAGACAGGCTCGAACCCTACGGACCGCGGCAAACTCGGCAGCAAACGCCATCTCATCGTAGACCGGCGCGGTGTCCCCGTTGGCACTGGTCGTCACCGGTGCCAATCGACACGATTCCATTGTGTTCGAAGCGTTGGTTGACGCCATACCAGCGGTACGAGGACTGTCGGGACGGCCGCGCAGCCGTCCCGACAAGCTCTACGCCGACAAGGGATACGACTTTGCTCGATGCCGTCAACATTTGCACAAGCGAGGAATCTGTCCACGAATTGCTCGCCGAGGCATCGAGAGGAACGACCGGCTCGGCAAGCATCGCTGGGTTGTCGAGCGCACGCATGCATGGCTTGCTGCCTTCGGGAAGTTGCGCATTCGCTTCGAGCGGCGTCTCGATGTTCATCTGGCCCTGCTCACGCTCGCTTGCGCTATCATCTGCTCTCGATTTGTTGAAGAGTTTTGTTAGCCGCTCTAAGCAGCTTCGCACCATGGCCTACTTCAAGTACAAGTGAGCGAGCCGCCGGCATTTACATGCGCTGCCCTATGTCGTTGAAAGCAAACGTGTTCTTTCGCGACCGCGATTCGCGGTCACCATGTGTGTATATGTCATGACATACCGGTTTTATTTTTTCCGAAAATTGCCAACCTTTGATAAATATCAATTCTTTTTAACTACCCATGTGAATGTTGGGCAACAGCGTTTCTTTTTGTGCAATACTACTTTGCATCTCTTGATTAACTTTTTATCTTGTTTTTTGGCAATAAATGGGAAGGCGGCAGTATGAGGAATCTCGCATTGCTCATCCTTGCTGTTCTGATCGGGGCTGCGCCACCATTCCGAGTCATCGCGTTTCCAGTGCGCCGAGTCCCGGGGTCCCCCTGCGGCGAAATCCGCCTGTAACAACAACGATCCCGCGCTATGTGGCTCTAGTGCAATAGCGCGGGGGCGAATCGGCTAAGGTGTCGGGCTGAACGAATTGAGAAGCGACGATGAGCAAGCTGAAGAGCCTGGACGAACTGTTTGCAGGCCGTCACTTTGACCGCGATGTGATCATTCTGTGTGTTCGCTGGTACCTGCGCTACAAGCTTAGCTTGCGCGATCTGGTCGAAATGATGGCGGAACGGAGTCTGTCGCTGGCCCAAACGACGATCCTGCGCTGGGTGCGGCGCTTTGCGCCGGAGTTCGTCAAACGGTGGAATCGCTTCGGCAGGTCCGCCGGCCAGTCCTGGCGTGTTGACGAGACTTATCTCAAGCTGCGCGGCAAGTGGGTCTATCTTTATCGGGCGGTGGATCGGGTGGGCCAGACGGTAGACTTCATGCTCAGTGCCAGGCGCGACGTGAAGGCGGCAAAAGCCTTTTTCAGGAAGGCAATCAGACATCAAGGCGAGCCACCAAAGACCATCACGCTTGATGGCTATGCCGCCCCGCACCGCGCCGTGCGCGAGATGAAGGCCGAAGGCTTGCTGTCTGAGGACACGAAGGTCCGATCCTCGAAATATCTCAATAATCTGGTCGAGCAGGACCATCGCAACATCAAGTCCCGGACGAAAGTCATGCTCGGCTTCAAACGTTTCAGGAACGCAGCGATCACTCTCTCTGGTATTGAGTTGGTACATCGGATTCGCAAGGGCCAATTCGGCCTCGCGAAGCTCGACCTCAAAGATACCACTGCGCCCGCAGTCTGGGAGGCCGTCCTGTCTGCTTGATGAGGTATCCTTTATATAACAACAATCTCGTACAGACCGCCTATTTGCACCAGAGCCAGTCCGGGCACCCTGTATCCGCTCCTGCACGGATTGGAAAAGAAGGGCTATCTAAGATCGACAATGGAATGGAACGGAACGGTCGAAGTGGTCGCCGCGTCTATCGCATCACTCCTGCCGGGCGACGTGCGTTGGCGGCCGAGAAAGTGAAGGTTCGCGAATTGTTTGGTGAGCTGTTCGAGCACAACTAAGGGCGGAGGCCCGTTCCCGTCAACCTCGTCCCCCTTATGGAAACCAAAGGCACAACAACCGCCATGCGTCCCAGCGCTGCCGCAGAAGTTCTGGCAGTCTTTCTGAAGCTAGGATTAACGTCCTTCGGCGGCCCCATCGCGCACATCGGATACTTCCGGCGCGAATTTGTGGAACGCCGCCGTTGGCTCGATGAGAAAGCGTTCTCCGATCTCGTCGGTCTGTGCCAGTTTCTTCCCGGACCGGCCAGCAGCCAAGTCGGCTTTTCAATCGGCCTACTGCGGGCCGGGTGGCTCGGTGGCCTCGCAGCGTGGTGTGGATTTACCCTACCCTCCATCCTGCTGTTGCTCGCCTTTGCTGTCATGGCGCCCGTCCTTGGGGGATCGATCGGAACAGGTCTAATCCACGGTCTGAAGCTTGTCGCTGTCGCAGTAGTGGCCCAAGCCGTCTGGGATATGGCGCGACGCCTTTGCCCGGATTACCGCCGAGCTGGCATCGCACTTGCCACTCTTGTGCTGCTCAGTCTTCTGACGACCGTCTACGCTCAACTTCTCGTCATCGCTCTGGGTGCGCTATTGGGGCTCTTGCTGTGTCGGCCCGATGCGTCTGCGTTGGCGTGCAGCCGGCAAGGGCGTGTTCACGAATTTCGCGTTTCACGTGCCACTGGGGTTGTGGCACTGATGCTCTTCTGCGCACTGCTCTTTGGTCTCCCAGCATTGGCGGCTATAGCGGGCCGGGGCGTTCAAGTCTTCGATGCGTTCTACCGGTCCGGTGCTCTGGTGTTCGGTGGCGGCCACGTGGTGCTGCCGTTGCTGCAACAGCAAACGGTCGCGACCGGCTGGGTCAGCCCGAATGACTTCCTCGCGGGGTACGGCGCTGCGCAAGCGGTACCCGGCCCCCTCTTTACGTTCGCGAGTTTCCTGGGGTGGGTGTTGGCCGATGCCCCGAACCAATGGGCAGGTGCTGCGCTCGCGACACTGGGCATCTTTTTGCCTGGTTTGTTGCTCGTTACTGCGGCATTGCCGTACTGGCAGGCACTGCGCGCACGCTCTTCGATGGTGGCGTTGCTCAATGGCGTCAACGCGGCGGTGGTTGGTTTGCTTGCCGCCGCCCTGTATTCGCCGGTTTGGACGAGCGCAATACTCTCGCAACTGGATTTCGCGATTGCGACGGTATGTTTCTTGCTGCTGGTCCGCTGGAAGGTTCCCCCGCTCGCGGTGGTTGGGGTGTGCGCCGTTGCGGGCGTCGCACAAGGGCTATTGCACTGAGGCATCAACGTCCACGCCGATCAGGTCGCCCCCGTTGCGCTACCGCGGTTGACAATCTAAAGTCTGCCGAGACGGCATAACCCGCCGACTGCAAGCAATTGCATGAAAGGAGGCCATATGCCGATAGACCGTCGTGACTTTCTTAGACTCGGTGGCGCGGCTGCCTTCGGCAAGGCTGGCGCCGGTATCGCACACGCCGCTGCACCCCTGTCGCTGGGACGACGGTACCGGCTTGCTGCGAGGATGGCGCTGAATTCGAGACTTTGTGCGATATCTATAGTTTCGCGATCGTGAAATTGCAGTTTGGGGCCTCATCTGCTGTTTTCGCATGCCAGGCCGGATGGCGCGTCAGGTTTCCAAGTCCGATTCCTATACCTTGGAAGCGGGCTTTGGGTGACGCGTAGATCAACGCGTTCGCATCGTGTCACGGAAAAAAGGCTGGCGGACCGCCTAGATCCGCGCCACAAGCAGGGTCTGCAAGAGTTTTGATAAGGGTTTATACTACGTCCGTCTCCTCCCTTTCTCCTCAAGGGATTCGTGCCTGCCTTTGGAGCGGGCTTTCTTTTGCCTTGCATTCCAAGCCGCCGTTGGCTACGGAGCCTGGCGCTGCCAGGCCATCTGCGCAGGCACATTGCGCTCGCTGTCGGCAGGAAGGCTTTTCCCAGTGTGGAAGCAAGGCGGGAGCGGCGAGTCCAGGTCGTCAAATCGGACTGGATAGCCCGGCAGGTTCACGTAAGCAGCGTGAGGATGCTGGATTGATCAGACGCCCTCCAACTCAAGATTCCCTACAACGAGCGCGTGGCGGCTCGTCAGCATCCCTCGCGTCCGCGGGCCTGAGCCGATTCTGCAGACGGTGATGCATCGTTTCGCAGCGGATCAACATCATCGCCGCGGGTTCCTCCTCCGCGCCGGCTGACTCAGCTTCCCCAGCGGCTCGCAGATAAATATGCCGTGAGACGGCGGCAATAATCACAGTGATGGCGCCGACGCCGAGCGCTCGGACGGCGATGCGGAGGTATTGCGCCATGGCGAAATTGGACTGTATAAGCAAGAGACGATGGGCGGTGAGCCTACAAGGCTGTCTCGCAACGATGTCACGCCTTCGCAGGATTGACACGATCCGTTTTGCCGCGGCGGTGGGCTTGTGCGTTAACGTGACACCGAATGGCGGTGCTGAAAGGTATGTCTTGGAAATCAATCGAAGCCTTACCAAGCGGCCAGTACTGGGCCGTGCCACATGCACCCTTCCCGCCAGAAGCTGGCAATGGTCATGATGAGGTGTTTCCCAGTGCCCATTGCATCAGCGACGGCAAATGGGTCGCCTTCTTCAAGAACGGCGAGGAAGTCTGGGCGTGCAACGCCCTGTATGCCGCCGCGCATTTCGATTTTTCTGCCGTGTCCACCAACGCCAGCGCGTCGACCGCCGGCTGAGATGCCAGCCGCCGGCAGACATCCTGCTCTTCACCGCCAATCAAACATAACACTCCAGCAACCAACAAAAATGCCGGTGTCTGGCGTTATGTTAAATCGGCGCCCTCCAATGGCCTCCCGACGAGCCCGTCGGTTTGCACAAATTTGTTCCCGTATTTTGCGGATTTTTGTTCCTGGCCCCCTGGGCCAGGCCAAGGAGCGCCGCGGGAAGGCGCGCGGCGGCCGCCTTGCAGCTCCGCCGGCGTGCCCCGGATTGGCCCGTGATCGCACGACGGTGCACGCGGTGCCCCTAACGGCGGCCGTCCTCGGCTTCGCAAGCTGCAGCGGGCTGGGCACCGACTGACCGATCCGCCGGGAAAGGAACAAAATTACGCAAAACGTCGGCCGGAAGAACAATGTTCTGCAAAATTTCTTTGCATAAAATTGTTCTCGGCACCTCGAAAACGGCGAGCTGGCGGGCGACCGGCGGGAACAACATTATGCAAACGGACGGCAGACATCGGCGGAAGCTGAGGCCGTGCTGTCTCTTTGATGAAACTCCAATTCGACCACGCCTGTCGTCCTAGCCAAAGCAATTCAATCGGTCTGGCAGTCTGTAGACGCAAAAGGGAGGCTCTATCAAAATCGCAGCCCTCGCCTTCGTCTTTTTCCAGCAGTAGTGGCCGCCACGTTGGCTAACGGTCAGCCCTGCCGCACGCCAGGATCTCGGTCGCGGTAGCTGCGCGACCTGCGGCCAATGCTAATACCATGCGCTGCACTGTCAGCTTTCGAGACACTCGATCCGACACGGAAAGAAGAGCCTCCCGAGGTTCGATCTGACTCTGGTATGGTTACCTATTCCTACATCTGGAAACATGCGAGTCGAATGACTTCAAACAACAACAAAACGGTTATCCCGGATCCGCAGCCGGTGTATCGCGCACCGACAAAGGATCACGACTACAACAGCCGTACGCCGGCACCTACACGCACCCCTTCGCCCACGCCGCCCACGCAAAAGCGATAAAGACCAAGGGGCTGGCTGCGGCGGCAAGCCGCAGCCTATTTAGCCACCATACCAGCCTGCCGTTCCGGCGCGCGGCCTCGTTGATCCGCTTCTGATACCCGCTCAACTCCGCCTCCTGCATATCGACTAGACTAAATGCCGGCTGGTACAGATTTAGAGGCTCATTGTGAACTGGAGGAATTGGTCTCATCATCAGGCATTTCCAGACCAGCACCACGCTCAGCATCAGGAACCATGTTGCAAAAGCTGAAGTCCCGACTGCAAACCAACTCCACTTCTCTTCATCAATAGCTTTTGCCGCATAGGCCATAGCAGCACCCATGCCGGCCAGAAAGACTGTCAGCGTCGTCGCCGCTTCCTTCGCAATGAAATCGGCACTAGTGTGGTGGGCTTTCATGTTCTCGACCGCAGCCTTCTCCGCCCACTCCAGCAGCGCCTTCTTGTCATCACTCATCGTTTGTCTTCTTGAGCTTTTACCCGGAGCGACTATTGCATCAGCTGGCATGGGCGACCGGCGGGCATTGGCTGCGGAATCGGACCGGATCCACCGCTTGTTGCCTGTACCGTGCTTATCCGGTTAGCTCCCAAACCTACTAGATATAGTGGGTAGGGATTTTTTGGCATAGAGCTCGGCATAGGTCGGCGCGGTGACGTCACCAGCGATGCCGAGCAGGGAGCGAAATGCATTGAAGGGATAGAAACGACGGTTGAAGCGGAAGGTGAATTCGTTGAGATAGGCTTGCAGGTGCTGCGGGCTGACACCGTGATGAATTCCGCGCAGCCAGGTCTTGAGATTGGAGAACACAAGGTGAATGATCGGCAGGAAGGATTCGGTCACTTGCATCTCACCGCGCTGCGCGATGGCGATATGGCCATAGCCGCGCTCGCCCAGCTTGGCATAACCGTTCCAGTCGTCGGTGATGATGGTTGCGCCGGGTGCAACGGTACGCTCGATGAATCCGCCCAGCGACCGGGCACTTCGGTCAGGAACCAGAGCGAGCCGAACTCGTCCGGCATACCGTTCGCTCTTGCGTTTGTTGCGGCTGCCGGCAAGTTTGCGTTGCCGAACCTCGACAGCGCCGGCCACAAGAACCATGTCGTGCACGCCCCTGCCTTTGCCGCGAGTACGCCCACCGACGTAGGCCTCATCGGCCTCGACGTGTTCCTCAGGCTTGCCACCGATCCGATCCTGGTCGGGGCGCACCATGCCGGCGCGCAACTTGTGGAGTATCTGGAAGGCGGTCTCGTAACGCGACAGGCCGAGTTGGCGCTGGAACTGAACGGCCGACATGCCAGGTGTCTGACTGGCGACCAGTTACGCCGCCCAGAACCAAACCGACAGCGGTGTGTGCGTGCGCTCCATGACGGTGCCAGCAGTGAGGCTCGTGTCGCGTGTGCAATGGCGACAACGGAAAACGCCGGGGCGATTGGCAAAGCGGTACGGCTCACCAAGCAAGCCACAGTGGTCACAAATGAACCCATCGCTCCATCGAGCGCGCTCAAGGTAGGCCATGCATGCCGCTTCGTCTGGAAACATCCGCTGAAACTCCGGCAGCGAGCCCGGAAACGGCAGATCGCCTCGGTCAAGCACGTCAATAACCATGGTTGCCCCAGGGTGGCACAGATGACCAACATACTATCGGTAGAGGGCTTGGGAGACAACCGGATAAGCATGGCCTGTACCTTCGCAACCGCTGGTAGGGCAAGCGCCTTGAATTTCAACATAGGCCTGGCTCCACGTCGCACCTCATGGCTTCGAGCGTCGTCGTTCTGATGTGCGATGCCGGCACACCGAGCGAGGTCAGAGTCGCCGTCATGGCGTCGCGCTCGTGCTCTCGAAAGTAAGTCGCTGTCCATCGAACGCTGCGCATATCAACGTGCGTCGCGATCGCCTCGAAGTACTAATAGTCCACCTCGGCGAGCGAGTGACCCAGAACTATGACCTCGGACAAGGAGTGCAATTGAGCAAAGCGGTGGGCATTGTCACGAATGACCCGTTCCGAGGCTTTGAAGGTGTTCTCGAAGTATTCATCCAAGTGCCGGTAGCCGAGGTCTACCCAGAAGTCATAGTCCTCAGAATCGGTTGATGGATTGGTGGGCCGCCGGTCAGCAGCTTTCCATGCATGCCCCAAGACTATTTCTGTAGGCCGGCATGGAACCTTCCCGTGAACATGCCAAACCTGTGTTGCTGGAATCGAATACAGCCGGCTGAGCGTGTCCGTGTAGTTAAAGCTAAGAAAGAGCGATCGAGGATCCAGTGCAATGCGCTTACTTTGGTCAGGTATTTCCACGGTATGGATCCAAGCACTGAACGCGCGGCGCGGTCCCGTCGATAGTGCGTCAGCGACACGACCGACCTCGACCTCGAAATCGCCTGGCTTGAAATCATCCGCAGCATACGATGGCACAAAGATTCCGCAGTCATCCACTACGCCCTCGTAGTCCAGTTCCGCTAGCGCCGCCTCCAGATTCCACCAGTCCGCCCCCGCAGCCGGAAGGTAGCGTTCGACGGCATCGGCTACGTCGCGATGTTCGCGCTGCGCGTAGCGTGCAAAGTCCCCGAACGACGAACGGATACCGTGGTGTAGGTCAAAGCCATTGCCAATCACGTAGAGCTTCACGTCGCCGCCTATGGTTACAGCTCGTCGGCCTGCAACGCGTCCAGCCGCTGTCGCATGGCCTCGGCCCGCTCGCGCAGTTCCGTCATTTCGGGTTGCAGCAGCTTTTCCAGGGGTGTTCGACCGTCATGGCCACTACTGCCGAGCTGGCACGCGACAAAGTCAATCGCGGCCTCGGTCTGGGCAAGGCGGCGCCCATAGACCGGCTCGTGGTGGGCAATGCGGTTGCGGGTCTGGTAGATGGCCTCCAACTGCGTCGCAACGTTCGCTCGCGTCACGGACTTGTCAGGAAAGACATGCTTTAGCGCGGGCCTCCACAACGCGTGTTCGTAATCAGTCGAGAACAGCCGCTTCCAAAAATACATGGTGAGCTGCGCCACCACCTGGCCCATTGGCACGCCGATCGCGGAATGGCGGGCTTTCGAAACACGCTCATGCGACAGCCCCGCAGGAGGCGCGCCATTTCTGAAGGCGCGCTGGTCCAGTTGCCTCTTCTGTTCCTGGCTCAGCTTCGCGTAGGCCACTTTCTGTGCACTACCCTCGGCCTGTGCAATCTTGCCCTTCAGTTCGTCTTCCCAACGAAATGTCTGCGGCGGACTGCGCAGCCAGTCGGCCGTGCCAAAATGCTCCGTCAACCGATCGCACACCGCGTTACGCAACGCAATCTCAATCAGCGCAGTGACTGCCATCAGCGAGGCTCCGAGGCGGAGCATTTCCTGGTGCAGCGCAATTGCCCCGCGGTTGGAACCGGCGAGCCGCTCGAAGGTGCTTAATCGCTCACTTGAGAGAAGGACTGCTACGGCGGCCAGTTCTTCGTCGGACAGGTGGTCCATTGACTTGACGTGCAAAGATCTTTATAGTTGGCAATGAAAAGTCGGGATCAGTGTTGGCAGCTGCCTGAGAGGGTGGGCGGACCCCCGACTTCCTGCATTGGGGGCGCTCTGCGGAGCGCCCTTTTCATTTTGGCGCCCGTCACGACAGACCAAGATAGCCGGCGATCGCCTTGGCGATCCCGGCCGCCGCGACCTCCGCGGCACCATTTACGGCTTTGCTACAGAGTTTGCCGAACCACGTAGACGGCTTGCCCACCATCCCGGCCTCCTGCGAGCGCGCGCCATCGAGATCCGCCCGCAATCCGACCAAGTCGGAGTCCTGCAGTCCAAGCGAATGCAGGTAATGCCGCAGCGCCTCCCAGTCCCCAGCGCCAACGTTCACCGTCATCTGCTGAGAGACCCCGTTGCCACCGTTGGCCACGTTGCCAGCGATATGGGTGTTAAAGATCTGGGTCAATTTGTGGTTCTGTCGCGATAAGGAATTAGGGGCGACCGAGGGTGGCGAGAGCGCCGCGGTCATATGGCCAAGGAATAGAAGTGCTCGGCGGCCGACGGACTGCTCCCCTTGGGGATATCCATCTGCCCTTTGCGGATCATCCGCATGGTCTCGATGCCACCGAGGATGATGCGAGCGCAGCGAAAATTCTGGAACCCCAACATCGGCCTGACCCGGCGTTTGATGCCACGGTGGTCCTGCTCAACGAGGTTATTCAGATACTTGTTCTGCCTGATCTTGATCGGCGTTTCCCGCTCAGCATTGATCGCCTGCAGGGCCGCGAGGTTCGCGCCACTCTTGTCCACCGTGACGGTCTTTGGCGCACCGTTCTGGGCGATGGCCTTTTCGAAGAAGCGCCGGGCAGCGGCAGTGTCTCGGCGCGCGCGCAACAGGAAGTCAATGGTCTTGCCGGCCTTGTCCACGGCCCGGTAGAGATACTTCCACTGGCCCTTGACGAGGCAATCCACCCAAGATAAGGACATCAGCAAGCCTTATAGGCGGCATGTCGATGAGGTTTCTGGCGAGGCGGACGTGGTTTAGCGCGATCCGGTCGCACGCGATGGGTACGTGTTGCGATCAAGGCCAAGGTCTCATTCAGCGCAGCCTTGGCCCAGCGCAGTCCCAGTAGCGCCGCTGGCAGGACAGGTTTGAGAGCGGTGATGGCGTAGGTTCGGATGATCCGATAGTTCGAGTCAATCTCATGTTCCTGCACGGCGCTGAAGCAGCATAGAGCGTGCAGGTTATCACTGAGGATTTTGGCGCCGAAGTCCTGCCTGGCAGCCAACTGCGAGAGGCCGGACAGATGTTCGAGTCCCATGCGGTGCTTGAGGCGTTTGTACGCCTCCTCGAGGCGCCAGCGTTGATGGTAAAGGTCGCGGAAGGTGGCCGCTGGATAGCGGTGCATGTCGAGCAGATTGGTGATGAGCACGCGCACCTTGCCGGCTGGCGAGATCTGCCGGATCAGCCGAACGGTCTGCGGGGTAGCCGCACACTCGTAGTCGCGCGCGTCAATGCGGGCTGGAGCGGGGAGCGTGACGATGGCCTCGTCACGGCCAGAGCGCACGAAGCGCCGTACGGCAGCAAAGCCGCTGCCGTCGGCACGCATGCAGAAAGGGATGTTTCGTTGGTTGAGTACGGCCACCAGCCAGCGGGCGGGGTAGCCGCGGTCGAGCAAGAGCAAGTCGTCGGATTGCAGGCGGTCCAGATGCTCGAACAGGATCTGGCGTTCGTTCTCGTACACGCTGTGTAATGAGGCGGCGAGCATGATCTCGGCCCCAGGCAGGTACAGGCCGAAGGCAAGTTGATCGCGGCTGGCGGCTCGAGGCAGATGGCTGTGGCGAATGGCGAAACGCAGGTGTGAAGCGTCCGCGGCGACCAGCCGAAAGCCATGCCAGCGTGGCAAATGGTTGGAGACGTGCTGAAGTAGCCAGTCATTGAGGTGAGCAAAGACATCGCCGCCGAGCTTGCTGCGAGCCTGGGCGAAGGCTTGTTCACTGACGCAACGGCGCAAGGTGTTTTGGCGGGCGAGCGTGGCGAAGAATTGATCGAGCTCGGCTTGCATGCCCATACGCAAGTTGCCGAGCATGAAGGAGATCAGTGTCGGCAGGGTGAGCTTGCGCTGCCGGGTGAAGGCGGCCGGATGCTCTGGATGACGGGCAAGATCGTGAAAGACCTTGGTGTGCAGATATTGGGCAAGTGCAGCGAACAAATCGGACAGGGGCATGAGAGCCAAGCGAAGATCGAGAAGCGATCCTCTATTGGCCGCCGCCCTGCTTGCGCTAAACATCCAGCGCAAGCAGGGCGGCGGCCCCTCGAACCTCGTCACCTGTCAAGCGTTCTCGGCGCCAATTGCGATTTTATTTGGCGGCTTATCTTGGGTGGATTGCTTGACGAGGATGTAGGTCTCGTCCATGCGCCAGCTGTTGCCTACCGGGCGCTGGCGCCGACGAGAGGCCTTCTCGAGCACCGGCAGCAGCTTGATCACCCAGCGATGCACCGTGGAATGATCCACCTCGATGCCGCGCTCGGCCATCAAGAGGTGGCGCCGGAAATTCGGACAGTCGGATAAATGGAAGAGCTGGGGTCTGAGCCGCACCCCTTTCAAGGTGATCAAACGACACGTCCGGCCTTTATGACACGTGCGGTAGAGACATGCCGTCTTGCCACGCAGCCTGCAACATAGCTTTTCTTCTTGGGCGCTTTGGGTCCCCGCGGATGTTTTCGCAACGCAAGTGCATCAACGTGCGTTGCTATTTTTAGCAGCGTCCGGCTAAGCTGGGCCGGCGTGAGTGGGTCGTATGCCTGCCATACCTCGGCCGGCACAGCGATCATCATGCCGGCATACGTTGCCCGGATTTCGCTGGCGAGGTAATACGGTGAGAGCTCGATATCACTGGTATCCAACTCATGGCGGATTCTCACCGCCGTCGCAATCACGCTCAGCACGTTATACGCCAGCGCCGCCACGCCGAAGGCCAGCAGCGCCGCACGCGGCTGACTCAACGAACGAATCTCGCTATTGAGCACCGATTCGAGTCGCTGAAACAGATTCTCGATGCTCCAGCGGCGTCGGTATAGCTGGGCGACCGCGTCGGCCGTGAGGTGTGCGGCTGGGACATTGGTCAACAAGCGAACGACGGTGTCACCGGCCTCGGTGGCACGATCCAGATGCAACTCGATGCGCCGCAGCACCAGCGGTGTGTTCGATTCATCCAGAATGCTGACCGCCTGCTCGTATACGATGCCGGCTTCGACTCGGCCCACCTCGCGTGCCGGCTCCAACTCGCTGGGGCACGGATTGCGGCCGTGCTCGCGCACAATGAAGGCGCTGCCGCGATGCTGCCAGCCGGTAAGGATCGCCCGGGTGCTGAAGTTGCGATCGGCGATCCACAACTGGGCCGGCTCGGCCGACTCGAGCAGGGTTTCCATGATGGCCCGCTCCTGCGCATGCGCATCCTCACAGGGCACCAGATCGACAATCATCGCCGTATCCGGGTCATAAACCACCAATGACTGCCCTGGCAAGGCCGCGCCCCGAAACCCACGCAATGGTTTCAGGCGCTTTTCGCTCGCCGGCAAGTGGCTGCCATCCACGATGCGCAGGCGATAGCCGTCCACCGAGGGCGGCTGCTTGCGCAACATCGGCTGCACAACCGGCCCCAACCGCCGCGCACTACCTTGCACCAAGGCACGAACCAGTCCCGGCTCGGTCCGGCTGATCTTGTCGTACAGCGCGGTGATGGAAACCGGCAGCGCCGGACTGGCCTTGGCCGCCGCATGCACCGACGGGCGCAGGCCAACGGCAACCAGCGACATGATCTCAACCGTCGTCGAGAACAATAGCTCCCGCGTGTACTGCGTTTCACGCTCCTGCTCGAACAACTCGTCGATCCAGGCCGCATCGAGGGCGCGTTGCAAGCCCAGACGCGCCATCACACTGATCGGGCTGTGTTCGATAAAGCGTTCCACCACTGCATCCAGTACCACGCTACTCACTCCGGCTTTCGTTCGAGAACACGGAGGGTGCCCTATTTCTCGTCACCTTGAAAGGGGTGGGTCTGAGCCGGCCATAATGGCGGGCAGAAAGGACCTCAGAAGATGACGAAACGAAGCAGGCGAACCCACTCGGCGGGGTTGAAGGCGAAGGTAGCCCTGGCGGCCCTCAAGGGCGAAAAGACGCTGGCGGAGCTGGCCCAGCAGTACGACGTGCACCCCAGCCAGATCACAGCGTGGAAGCAGCAGTTGGTGGAGCATGCCGCGGACCTGTTCGGCGGTGGCAAGGAAAGTGGGGGCGAGCCGCCGGTGGATTTGAAGGTGCTGCACGCCAAGATCGGCCAGTTGGCGCTGGAGAACGATTTTTTGTCCGGCGCGCTCAGCAAGGCCGGCCTGCTGAGCGCAAAGCGATGATCGACCGCGAGCACGCGCTGCCGGTGAGCCGGCAGGTCAAGCTGGTGGGCATCGCCCGGTCCAGCGCGTACTACCAGCCGCAACCGGTCAGCGAGGCAGATCTGAAGCTGATGCGCCGCATCGACGAACTGCATCTGGAGCATCCCTTCGCGGGGGCTCGCATGCTGGCGCGCCTGCTGCGCCGGGAAGGCATCCAGGTCGGTCGCCGGCACGTGGGCACGCTGATGAAGCGCATGGGCATTGAGGCGCTGTATCGCCGGCCGAACACGAGCCGCAAGCACGCGGCGCACAAGATCTGGCCGTACCTGCTGCGCGACCGGAAGATCGACCGGGCCAACCAGGTGTGGGCTCTGGACACGACCTACATTCCGATGGCACGGGGCTTTGTGTACCTGACGGCAGTGGTGGACTGGGCCAGCCGCCGGGTGCTGGCCTACCGGGTGGCGATCACGCTGGAGAGCTGTCATGCCGTCGAGGCAATCGAGGAGGCCTTTGCCAAGTACGGCGCGCCGGAGATCGTCAACACCGACCAGGGCAGCCAGTTCACCGCCACGGAGTTCACAGACGCCGTGCTGGACCGCGGCATCCAACTGTCGATGGACGGCAAGGGCAGTTGGCGCGATAACGTGTTCGTCGAACGCCTTTGGCGCAGCGTCAAATACGAGGAGGTCTACCTGAAAGCCTACGACTCGGTCAGCCATGCGCGCCGCTCTATCGCTAACTACCTAACCTGGTACAACCAACGACGGCCCCATTCCAGTCTGGCGGACCAGACCCCGGATGAGGCATACTTCGCCATGCTGCCAGCGATCAAATCGGCAGCCTGACTGCCCCAGCGCTTCCACTTAAAAACTCCGGATCCCTGTCCGAACAAACGGTGCCACCTCTGAGATCACTGCCTTCGGCTGCTTGAAACTGGGTGGGGTCCACCGGCAAGCGCATGGTGCCTCCGGTCCCATCACGCACCGTACGGAACGATCCGCGGGTGCGCATGTAGTCGTCGCTGGTGAGTTCCGCCATGGTCAGGATACTGGCCACCGGCACATCGGCTGCGTTGAGCTTTTCAACAATCTCATCGCGGGTAAAGCGCTACTACAAGGGCTTCCCCGTTGGCGCAAGCGCCAATCAGTTTATGGAGCACTGTGTTGCCGTGCCGGAGTTATGTGAGAGGTGAAGGACTGCAGTACTACAAACGGTCATAGTGGGCCGATGGCCCGGACCCTGATGTAAGACGCGCGCTAGGGCCTCGTTCGATGATCGGGCTTGGCGTCCCCTGACTTTCCCAGGTATGCCTCGCGCGGGTCCAACCCGCTTCACATCAACGCTGGCAGTGCAAAGTGATCTAGCTACTCATGAGTTCCGCTGTAGCTCTTTAAAAGCTGGTTGATTGAGTTATCTGCGCTTACGCATGTTTGAAGGCATCGCCATATTTCAGCATGGCCCACGCCATTCTCACGTCTTGGCTGCAATGGCGATGGCTGCTCGCCAGTAACCGCGGCGTTCTAGCAGGTCTCTGACCCGGCGGCTATATCGATCCTGCTTATCGCCCAGGTTTGCCATCACCGCGCGAGCCCCGAATACCAGCAGCGTACGCAAGTAAGCGTCTCCGGCTCTGGTGATGCTACCTAGGCGCTGTTTGCCCCCACTGCTGTGCTGTCCCGGCGTCAACCCTATCCAAGCCGCTAATTGGCGGCCATTCCTGAAGTCGTGTCCCGCCCCGATGCTAGCAGCCAGGGCACTAGCCGTAGTCGGCCCGATCCCTCGCAGTTGCATCAGGCGCTTGCTGCGCTCGTCTTCATGCGCAATCTCGCTGATAGCTCGATCATATTCGTCCAGCTTCTCTTCCAGCCTGCTGGCATGGTCCAGTAGGTCCTGGATACAACGATTCGCCCAGCCGGGCAAGGCTTCCAGATGTGTCCCGATCTCCTTGCGCAGTCGCTCCGGTTTCTGCGGCAATACCACACCGAATTCGGCCAGCAACCCGCGCAGGCGGTTGTAAGTCGCGGTACGCTCTTCTACGAATCCCTGGCGGGTTCGATGCAAGCTCCGCGTTTGCCGGACATCCGGTAAGGCGCCACCAGTCTCGGCGACATCAGCTTGACCGTGTGTCCGTGTGTCCGTGCTGGCGAAACAACCGCGCCCAGTAATGCGCGCCAGAGCAAGCTTCCATGCCGATCTCTATGAACGCGTCCCATTTTGCAACAGTTTTCGTATGTTCAGACTGACAGGATGGTTGCAGCTCTCTATCCGGCCTTCATGCAGCCGGTACTGGCGCCGCGGGCCCCTATGAAATCCGCTGACTCGCTCCTCATTCAGGCAACGAGCTCGAAGCTCGTATCGGCATACAGGTTTAGCGAGTCCCAGGTCCTACCTGACTAGTCATCCCACTCGATTGCTGCGCAACCTTTGGACTTTCATCCTGTATTTAATGTTAGTCTTCTATTCCGTATCCACTCAGGCGGGCTTCACACTCACGAAATTCTTCTGGTACGGTCTGTCGTGAGCCAGTACCGCCAAGATTGTCCGAGCCATCTTGTTGGCCAGTGCAACAATCACGACGTTCATCGGCCTCCGCTTGATCATCTGCTCAACCCATGGGCCTGGTTCCTTCGCATGCCTCAACACCGCTCGCGCACCATGGATTAGCAGCGTGCGCAGGTACGTGTCGCCCCGTTTCGATATGCCGTGTAAGGTTACTTTGCCGCCTGAGCCGGTCTGTTTTGGCACGAGCCCGGCCCACGTGGCAAACTCGCGCCCCGATTTGAATGCCCTTGCATCACCCATCATCGCGACGGCCGCTGTTGCTGTCAGGAGCCCCACGCCAGGAATCTTGCTGATTGCCTTGACCGCCTCATCTTCTTTCTTCCACTCGCGCATCCGACGCTCTATCTGCGCAACCTGCTCGTCCAATTTCGCCAGTCCGTTCCACTGCTCTCGCAGCGTGTCGATTACCACTGCGGGCAGTCGCTCGGCAACCCGTCCCAGAACTTCCGGAATCGCCTTGTCCAAGGCCGCACGAGTCTTGCCCATTACCTCGCCGTACTCCGTCAACAGTCCACGCAGATTGTTAATCTGCATCGTGCGAAATTTTATGAGCTGCTGGCGCATCCGGTGCAGTGCCAGCATCGCCTGCTGCGTCTCGGTCTTCACCGCTACCGGTTTGCCTGGTTGCTGCACGGCCAGCCAGATCGCCCGTGCATCCGCAGCATCGTTTTTGTTGCGAATGTTAAACGCCTTGGCAAATTCCGCCGGTATCAGTCTGACCTCGTGGCCCATCTTTACAAGCTGCCTGGCCCAGTGGTGCGCACCACTGCACGCTTCCATCCCGATTAGGCAAGGGGCACGGTTTGCAAAGTGCTCTAGGAACTGTGCCCGCTTGATTGGTTTATTCACGATTTCGCCGGTAACCTGATCGACGTAATGCACTTGGAATACGTTTTTGGCGATATCCACACCCACTGCCGTCCAGTTCATGCTAGCCCCTCCGGTTTTGGCCTGCGAAGACCTCTATGATCTTTCAATTTGAGCTCTGATGCCGTCGGCCCGTGAGGGTCAACCTTCCGTTGTCTACTCGTTCACGGATGGGACGCGTTCATTTCAATTCAGTCAAGGCGGAAATTGCGCAATCAGTGGCACCAGTTGATCGCGTGAGACCTTCGACTTGACCAGCACAGCCTTGCCGGCCTCGTCGACGCCATGAATGGCAAACACATTCTTGGCTCGTTGGTTGTGATGCAGCTTCGACACGCCATCATGGCACGTCAGTGCCAACTGGCGGCTTCCGCCGCAACCTCGGGACGGGGAAGTCCCTTCCATTCGATGACCTTGACGCCCCGGAGAGGAACAGGTGTTGGCGTAACATAGATTCAAGGGTCTATGTTGACGTTGGAAGCAGTTTGAGTTGGCCCTGAACCAATGTCGAGTTGGATCTCTTGTGTGTTCCGGAAAGCCTTTCTTACCGACAACGTACATTGCGTGAAACTGCCATCGAAAAAGACAATCGTTGTCCACATTAAAGACAGATACCTGCTGCTGTCATCGCGGTCACGCCCGTTGGAAAGCACGGCCACGCTTGGCCTGAAGCCGGCGGAGGGGAATCTTGATGACCTGGCACAAATCGTGCGACTTATCGAGTCGTCGTTCGCAATGAAGAGCCTTTGAGATGAAATCTTCCGAAAAAAGAGCCGTCCTGACATTCAGTGATGCCACTCCTGGCATCACCCTACCCATCTACCAGGGCAGCGTCGGCCCGGAAGTGATCGATATCCGGAGTCTGTACGGAAAGACCGGAATGTTCACGTACGACCCGGGATTTCTCTCTACCGCATCCTGCCAATCGGCCATCACGTACATCGATGGCGACAGGGGGAAACTACTGTACCGCGGCTATCCAATCGAACAGCTGGCCGCCCAGTGTGACTACCTGGAGGCGTGCTATCTATTACTGTACGGTGAACTACCGGATCGAGACCAGAAGCAGGAGTTCGTCGGCCTCATTGCCAACCACACGATGGTCAACGAGCAGATGCACCTGATGCTCCGTGGCTTCCGCCGCGACGCTCACCCTATGGCCGTGCTGACAAGCATGGCGGGTGCCCTGGCTGCCTTCTACCACGACAGCACGGACATCAATAACCCAAAGCACCGTGAGATTGCTGCGATTCGCCTGATCGCCAAGATGCCGACGCTGGTAGCCATGGCTTACAAGCACAGCGTCAGCCAGTCTTGTCCGTACCCGAACAACGCGCTCTCCTACTCCGGAAACTTCATGCGCATGATGTTCGCGACACCCTGCGAGGATTACGAGCCCAGCGACGTGCTGGTGCGTGCATTGGACCGTATCTTTATCCTGCACGCAGACCACGAGCAGAACACCTCGACTTCCACAGTACGCCTGTGTGGCTCGTCCGGAACGAATCCCTTTGCCGCAATCGGGGCGGGTATTGCGTGCCTGTGGGGACCTGCCCATGGCGGCGCTAACGAAGCCTGCCTCGGCATGCTGCAGGACATCCACGCTGCCGGAGGCGTAGCCAGAATCGGCGAATTTGTCGCAAGGGTGAAAGACGAGAATTCAGGCGTCAAGCTGATGGGCTTCGGACATCGTGTTTACAAGAACTACGATCCCCGCGCAAGGCTGATGCGAGAGACCTGCCATGAGGTGCTGGGCCACCTTGGCGTGGACAGGGACCCGTTGCTGCAACTCGCCATGGCACTCGAGAAGGTGACGCTGGAGGACGAGTACTTTGTCTCGCGCAAGCTCTATCCGAACGTCGACTTTTACTCCGGAATCGTGCTGCGCGCCATTGGCATTCCCGTGTCCCTGTTCACAGCCATTTTCGCGTTATCGCGAACCGTCGGATGGATTGCCCAGCTGAACGAAATGATGGCCGATCCCGACTACAGGATCGGCCGCCCGCGCCAGCTATTCACTGGGACCGTTCTTCGTTGAAGATTGCGAGCGGCATGGGGTCGTCCGGACTCTCATATTCCGAGCCAGACATTCTTCGGGCACAAGAATTCATGCAGGCGCGCCTGGCCACCAACGCGTCCATAGCCGCTGTTCTTCATGCCTCCAAACGGAGCGCCTGGCATCGCGCCTGGCATCGCCCCCGGCGCTCCGTTAATCCATATGATCGCCTCTTCCAATTGGGCCGCAGATCGATGCGCGAGAGAAACGTCTTTCGTTTGAACGTATGCCGCAAGTCCGAATTTGGTGGCGTTGGGCCATTCTGACGGCCTCTCGCTCTACTCGCCCGAGTGGCCGCCCGCTTGCCAGGCCGTACTGATTGACACGTTGCGTGAACAGTAGAACGGGCTAACGGTAAATGGCGGCAATCGAGCGAAGACTGCCCCTGCCTCGCTTTCACGTACAGCAACTCATGTAGCCATGCGCAGGGCTTCGTAGTCGACCGGCGTAAGGAAGTCGATCGAAGTGTGCAGGCGCTGCCGATTGTAATAGCCTTCGATCCAGTCGACGATATCCAGGCGCGCTTGTGCCCTAGTTTCGTAGCGTGTTTGATGGATTCGCTCGACCTTCAGAGTCTTGAAAAAGCTTTCCATTGGCGCGTTGTCCCAGGCATTGGCACGCCGACTCATGGAGACGATCATGCCCCATGACGCGGCCAGCGTTCGGTGAGCTCGGCATATTGGCTGCCCCTATCCGAATGCAGGATCAGGCCCGGGGGCGGCTTGCGTTGCCAGTAGGCGCTGCGCAAAGCCTGGCAGACCAGGTCAGCTTGCATCCGCTCGGACATTGACCAGCCGACGATACGCCGGCTGGACAGGTCCAGGATCGCCGCCAGGAACAGCCAGCCTTCGTCGGTGGCGACGAACGTGATGTCGCTGACCCAGGCCTGATTAGGCAGCCAGCCACCAAAGCGTCGATCCAGCAGATTCGGTGCCACCGGCAGGTTATGCGCCGAATCTGGTGAGCCGATACGGACGCTTGTAGACCGGGCGCAAACGTTGGCGTTGCAGGCTGCGCCGCACGCGTTCGGCGCCCACCGACAAGCCCTGGGCACGCAACTGCCGCACAATGCGCGGACGGCCATAGCTGCCACGGCTGGCGCGGTGAATCGCTGCCACTTCGGCAATCCAGGGCAGCACTGGCCTGTGTCCGAGGACTCGGCGGGCGGGTGCGCCACTGGCAATAGCCGCTGCGCGACACCGCCAACACCCGGCATAGCCGGCTCACGCTGAACTGGTCGCGGTGTGCGTCGATCCAGGCGTACTTCACCGCGACCCCTTCGCAAAGTACGCCGTCGCTTTTCGAAGGATCTCAATATCCAGCTTCGCGCTGGCCAGCTCCTTGCGCAGGCGACTGACCTCGGCTTCCAGATCGCTCACAGGACGCCGGCTTGGAGGCGTGCCCGGGGACGCAGCGGCCGTCGGCTTGGCGCCTTCCTCGCGCTGGCGCCGGCACCAGTTCCCCATCGTGGCCACTGGCACGCCCAGCCTGCGGGCTGCTTCATGCTGGCCGACGGTTTCGGCCAGCCGGACCGCCTCCGCCTTGAATTCCTCGGTGTACTGCCGTTTCGGCACCAACCTCGCTGCCATTCCTTCCTCCATACAGTCAGAAAACTACCAAACTTCTGCTGTACGTGGAACACACTGTTCCGTTTGCGATTCTTCACAACCCGCGGCTGAAAGGTGTATCCGAGGAAATCAAACTTCGTATTCGGATATTTTCCCTTGCGACTGCCATCTTTGCAGTAAACGATCTTGGTCTTGTCCGGATGCATTTCCAGATGGCACTCTGCCAACGGAGTCTGAAGCGCCGCCTTAATAGCTTGCGCCTCTTGTTCGGTGCGGCAGTGAACCAACCCATCATCTGCATACCGGCACCAGGGAACCTAAGGGCCCGTGCGAGCCATCCACACTTCGAACGTATAGTGCAGGAACAAATTCGCCAGCACTGGACTGACAACGCCTCAAATACCGCATGGCACTTGAACATCTGTACGGCCTATCACAGTTGGCCGCCGGATAGGACTTCGGCGCCAAAGCCCTGAGCGACAACCTACACGCCCTGTAGCTATGGCCGCATATTGCCCCGCACAACAGCTTGCGATACGATGCATAGTTTCCCCCTTTGCGCCCTCCGGGTTCGGAGGGAGACATTCCGGCCTCAACTGTGCCTGCGACACTCCGATTTCGTTCGCACCCCGCAGGCTTGAGTAACCGTCACGCCACGACGATCGTCGGCCAAACCTCCAGGAGAATGTATTGGCAGATCCGGTTCGCGAACATTCAGCATCCCACATGATCGCGGTCACCTCAACGACCAGCCGCCGCAGGCCAACAGGTAAGATCCAGGCGGTCGCACCACCACCGGACATCGCGTCCATGGCGCGCCAGGAGGAGGACCGTCAGCGCCAGATGCGCGCGCTGATCGCGCTTGGCCGGCAGCGCGGCTATCTCACCCACGCGGACATCAATGATCACCTTCCCGACAACGTCACGCAAACTGCTGCGATGGAGACCATTGTCAGCACGTTCAGCGACATGGGGGTGGCCGTGTACGAGCAGGCGCCGGACGCTGAGACGCTCCTGCTAAGCGACGCCGCGCCTGCCGCGGCATCCGACGATCAGGAGGACGAAGAAACGGAAGCTGCACTGTCGACCGTCGACTCCGAATTTGGCCGCACGACTGATCCGGTCCGGCTGTACATGCGCGAAATGGGCGCCAGTGAATTGCTAACCCGCGCGGGCGAAATCGAGATCGCAAAACGCATCGAAGGCGGGCTGCAGCACATGATTCAGACGATCGCCGCGTGTCCGTCGGTCGTATCCACGATACTTGCCGATGTGGACCGCATCGTTGCCGGCGAACTGCGTATCGACGAACTGGTCGATGGCATTAGCGACGACGTGGACGAAAGCGAGATGACGCCAGAGTCCGATGAAGCCCCGGTGGAAGCAGACGCCACTGACGATGACCCGGACGATGATGACGCGGAAACGGACGCCGCAGCGAACGCAACCCGCCTGGAACAACTCACGATCGACAGTCTTGCGATTTTCGCGCGCGTGCGTGCGCTTTTCGCGCAGTTGCCGGATGCACCCGTTACTGGAAAGGCGCGTGCCGCAGCCGTCGCGCAAATGCGCTCGGAGATCCAGCGCGAGCTGGTGCCGATCCGCTTTACGGCCAAAACGATCGACCGTCTATGTGCCAGCGTGCACGAACAGGTTACCGAGGTTCGTGCGATCGAGCGCAGCATTCTCGATATCGCCGTCGAACGATGCGGCATGCCACACGAGGCGTTTGTTGAGTCCTTCCCAGGCCGCGAGACCGACCTTGAATGGACCAGCCACACGGCGGCGACTTCGCAGTCGTTTGGCCCGGCGCTAGAGCGACATCTGCCAGCCATTCAGGCCTGTCAGCAGAAACTCATCGACATCGAGGCCAGGGTCTCGCTGCCGCTGCAGCAGCTCAAGCAGATCAACCGCCAGATGACGGCCGCCGAGGCGAAAATGCGGCAGGCCAAGCGAGAGATGACCGAAGCGAACCTTCGTCTTGTCATTTCAATCGCCAAGAAATACATAAACCGCGGCATGCAATTCCTGGATTTGATTCAGGAAGGCAATATCGGCCTGATGAAGGCGGTGGACAAGTTCGAATATCGGCGCGGCTGGAAATTTTCGACGTACGCCACTTGGTGGGTCCGGCAGGCTGTCACGCGTGCGCTCGCCGATCAGGCGCGGACCATCCGTGTGCCGGTCCATATGATCGAGACGATCAACAAGCTGAACCGGATCTCACGCGAAATCCTGCAACAAACGGGACAGGCGGCACATCCCTCGGTCCTCGCCGAGCGCATGAAGATACCCGAGAAAAAAGTGCGCGATATTCTCAAAATCGCGAGGCAGCCTGTTTCGCTCGAGACCCCAGTGGGCGACGATGCCGACGCCACGCTCGGGGACATGATTGAGGATGCCTCTGCGAGTTCACCAGCTGAGGCCGCGATTCAGGCGGACCTGCGCGCCGCGATCGACGAGGCACTCGACGAGTTATCGCCGCGCGAGGCCAAGGTTCTGCGGATGCGATTCGGGCTCGATACGACCTCCGATCACACGCTTGAAGAGGTCGGCAAGCAGTTCGACGTGACCCGCGAGGGGATCCGTCAGATTGAGAGCAAGGCGATGCGCAAGCTGCAGCATCCCAGTCGCGTTGACAAGTTGAGGTCTTTTCTCGAGCGTTGACCCAAGACGGAGGCGCCCCCTTCGACGTCCTGCGTCAGATCTGCAGCGATCACGCATTTGCCTGATCGCTGCCTCACAGGGCGGGTTCGCCGCGAGGAAACCTACAGCGCTTTGATGGCTCCTGCCTGCTTGCCCTTGGGGCCCTGCTTCACTTCAAAACTGACCTTCTGGCCCTCCTGAAGCGATTTGAAGCCATTGCCCTGAATCTCGGAGAAGTGCGCAAACAGATCCTCGCCGCCATCATCCGGCGAGATGAACCCAAAACCCTTCGCATCGTTAAACCACTTCACGGTACCTGTTGCCATGTTCTAAATATTCCAAGAAAAACGAGATGAAGATGACCCGTCGGCCTGCGCCAGACGTCCGGCTCTCTTGTATCACAGGTAGCGGCAGCAAACAAATCCGGCTTGTTTTTAACGGCTCCGGTGACGAGCTGTTCGCGGACACTGACGCATTACCGCCGCTCTTACCAAGGTGAAGCGGCCGCTGCTGATGCTTGTGATCGGCAGTGGTAACCGCAAGGGCCGGAAGAAAGGACTATCCCGCGCGCTGCACGTGATTCCGAAGAAATTGAACTTAGTTGGCATAGCGACCAAGCGCCTACCCGCGCGGGGCCGCTGGGCAAGTGCAGACTGCGGTTTCGCCAACGCCTCGGCTCGCCACGTTCCAGGAGGCCAAGCCTTCAGCAGGTTGCGGCCTGCGGCGAAGTCCGTGCGCAATAGGCTGGCCTACCGGCGCCCGAGCGCGATCGGGAGAAGGAATTGTCGGCCTCAGCTACGCGGGCGCAGTATGCGGGTTCCTCAGCCTTGGCCATGCGCGCACAGTACACGGGCTCGTCGGCTGCTGCCCGGGCGCAAAGAGGTGGCGCCGGAAATTCGGACAGTCGGATAAATGGAAGAGCTGGGGTCTGAGCCGGCCATAATGGCGGGCAGAAAGGACCTCAGAAGATGACGAAACGAAGCAGGCGAACCCACTCGGCGGGGTTGAAGGCGAAGGTAGCCCTGGCGGCCCTCAAGGGCGAAAAGACGCTGGCGGAGCTGGCCCAGCAGTACGACGTGCACCCCAGCCAGATCACAGCGTGGAAGCAGCAGTTGGTGGAGCATGCCGCGGACCTGTTCGGCGGTGGCAAGGAAAGTGGGGGCGAGCCGCCGGTGGATTTGAAGGTGCTGCACGCCAAGATCGGCCAGTTGGCGCTGGAGAACGATTTTTTGTCCGGCGCGCTCAGCAAGGCCGGCCTGCTGAGCGCAAAGCGATGATCGACCGCGAGCACGCGCTGCCGGTGAGCCGGCAGGTCAAGCTGGTGGGCATCGCCCGGTCCAGCGCGTACTACCAGCCGCAACCGGTCAGCGAGGCAGATCTGAAGCTGATGCGCCGCATCGACGAACTGCATCTGGAGCATCCCTTCGCGGGGGCTCGCATGCTGGCGCGCCTGCTGCGCCGGGAAGGCATCCAGGTCGGTCGCCGGCACGTGGGCACGCTGATGAAGCGCATGGGCATTGAGGCGCTGTATCGCCGGCCGAACACGAGCCGCAAGCACGCGGCGCACAAGATCTGGCCGTACCTGCTGCGCGACCGGAAGATCGACCGGGCCAACCAGGTGTGGGCTCTGGACACGACCTACATTCCGATGGCACGGGGCTTTGTGTACCTGACGGCAGTGGTGGACTGGGCCAGCCGCCGGGTGCTGGCCTACCGGGTGGCGATCACGCTGGAGAGCTGTCATGCCGTCGAGGCAATCGAGGAGGCCTTTGCCAAGTACGGCGCGCCGGAGATCGTCAACACCGACCAGGGCAGCCAGTTCACCGCCACGGAGTTCACAGACGCCGTGCTGGACCGCGGCATCCAACTGTCGATGGACGGCAAGGGCAGTTGGCGCGATAACGTGTTCGTCGAACGCCTTTGGCGCAGCGTCAAATACGAGGAGGTCTACCTGAAAGCCTACGACTCGGTCAGCCATGCGCGCCGCTCTATCGCTAACTACCTAACCTGGTACAACCAACGACGGCCCCATTCCAGTCTGGCGGACCAGACCCCGGATGAGGCATACTTCGCCATGCTGCCAGCGATCAAATCGGCAGCCTGACTGCCCCAGCGCTTCCACTTAAAAACTCCGGATCCCTGTCCGAACGAACAAACGGTGCCACCTCTCAATAGGCGGCAGACGTCAGCGGGCTGCCGAATTCGCGCATGCTTAGCGCATCGCTCGCCGCGGCCATTTTCAGGAGGCGGGCCTCGTCCTCCGGACCGTCGATGCCAACGTAGGGGTCGTGGTGAAGGATATAGCCGAAGATGTGCTCGCAATCGCTGGCATAGCGCCTGGTATCCAGGATGTGGGCATGCCAGAAGGCATCCACCTGCTCGCTGGGGACGGCGGGAGTGTCCGGATGCTTCGCCGCCAGCTTGAGGAATTGCCGGTAGCCGCTCTCCGCCTGCTCCAGCGATTCTGGCGACCAATGCGCATGCTTCTGGTGCAGCAGCTTGGCCTTCATCCTGGAAAAGTCCAGGGCGTCGATGGCCTGCCACATGAGTTCAATAGTACGGTCCTGCATGATTTTGCTCCCTGTTATTGGACTGCTTAAGCACGCACCGGACTGACGGCAGTCAGGCGCGCATCGGTTGCGGCCCGTGCTCGAGAGCGGGACCGTTCTCCATGCGGCTGGCCAGGAAGGCAGTGATCTTCGCCGGCGGCAGCGGATGGCTGAAGTAGTAGCCCCTGCACTTCGTCGCAGCCTTCGCGGCACAGGAATTCGAGTTGCACCTCGTTCTCCACGCCTTCGGCGACCACTTCGAGGCCAAGCCGGTGGCCAAGGCCGATCACCGCGCTGGTAATCTGCGTGTCGCTGCGGCTTTCCGGTATGTAGCGGACGAAGCTGCCGTCGATCTTGACCGTATCGATCGGGAAGCGGCTCAGGTAGGCGAGCGAGGAGTAGCCGGTGCCGAAGTCGTCGATCGCCAGCCGGACACCCGTGCGCTTCAGGCGCGAGAGCCAGCTGGACGCCGGTTCGGCATCGCGCATGACCATGCTCTCGGTGAGTTCAAGCTCCAGCAGGTTGCCAGGCAGCCCGGCTTGCCGCAGGGCATCGATGATGGTCAGCCTGAGCGACTTGTCGGCGAACTGCCGTGCCGACAGATTGACTGAAACACGCACCGGCGGCAGCCCCTGCGCAAGGCATTGATGACCTCGCGAAGCTCTGCCTTCCTGCGTCGCCCTCGCTGGGCGGGCTTGGGCAGCAGACCTTCTATTGCCGCCCACTCCACCTCCGTCAGATCGCTCGGATATCTCTTCGTCTTGGCCGCCATCTGTGCCTGTCGCTCTCGGTGTCTTTTTTCCACATCACACCTTAAAGCACATCCGAGTCCATTTTTCAAACAGGCTCTTAGATTAGAGGGCGTACCATTCCTTGTCCCGGCACGACGGTTGTTGAGGCTAAACCGCGGCTAGCATATGAGACGTCAGCTCCTGCGCTCTCAACCACTATTGCGCAGTCCAGCCGCCACTCCGTTTATAGTCAAGTGTATCCCGCGCGATACACGCACGTCGCCAGCGTCCTTCTTGGTGCGATACCGCTTGAGCAGTTCCACCTGGAGATGATTCAGCGGATCAAGATACGCGGATCGGTCTTGAATCGAACGCGCAAGTAGCGGGTTGTCGGCCAGACGCTCGGCGCGCTCCGTGATCAGCGATAGCATTTCGCATGTCAGGTGCCATTCAGCATGGATGCGCGCGAACACCGACTTGCGCAGCGCCGCGTCCTCGCAAAGTTCGGCGTAGCGCGAGGCCACGGCGAGGTCGGTTTTGGCCAACACCATGTCCATGTTAGACAGCAGGGTGTGGAAGAATGACCAAGTCTTGACCATACGCTTGAGTGTGGCCACACAGGCGTTACGTGCAGTATCGTCCGGTTGTTCGTCCAGTATTGCCTTGACCGCGCTGCCGAAGCCGAACCAGCCCGGCAGCAGGAGGCGACATTGGCCCCATGAGAAGCCCCATGGAATTGCACGCAGATCCTCAATCTTGCGGTGCTTCTCGTCCATCAGCTTGCGCGAGGCTGGACGCGAACCGAGGTTGAGGTCGGCAATCTCGGTGATAGGCGTGGTAGAGAAGAAGTAGTCCTTGAAGCCCGGGGTCTCGTAGACCAAGTTCCGATACGCGCCGTATGCATGGTCAGACAGTTGCTGCATGGTGCCCTCGAACGTGCTCAGTTCGGCTGGGGCATTCTGCGTTGGCAGCAGCGACGCGACAAGCGTGGCCGCGATCACGGCTTCCAAGTTGCGCCGCCCAATTTCCGGGTTGGCGAACTTGCTATTGATGATCTCGCCTTGCTCAGTTAAGCGTATCTGGCCGTTCACTGCGCCTGTCGGCTGCGACAGGAGGGCCTCATAGGTCGGGCCACCACCGCGACCCACGGTGCCGCCTCGGCCATGGAACAGCCGCAACCTGACGCGACGGTTCTCGAACAGCTTCACTAGCGCCGATTCGGCTTTGTAGAGTTCCCAATTGGACGTTAAGAAGCCGCCGTCCTTGTTGGAGTCCGAATAGCCAAGCATCACTTCCTGCTCCATGCCATGCTGCTCAATAACTGCATCGAACCCCATGAGATCCAGCAGCGACTCCATGATGCCAGCGGCATTGCGCAAGTCCTCGATGGTCTCGAACAACGGAATGACCATCAGCTCCATGCGGGCTGGATCGATCTTGCTGCCAAGCGTCCCGCGCAGCATGCCACATTCCTTTTGCAGCAGCATCACTTCCACCAGATCAGAAAGTGTCTCCGTATGCGAGATTATGTAGTTGCGCGCGATGCGACCCCCAAAGCGCGCGCGCAGCTCGCGAGCCATCTTGAAGATGGCCAGTTCGCTGCGAGTCTGCTCCGAGTAATGGTGATATGGTAGCGACAGCATGCGTGGCTGGCGTAGTTCGGCCAGCAGAAGCTTCAGCTTGCGTTCTTCGGACAACGCAGCGTAATCCGTCTCGATGCCCGCCACCTTGAACAGTTCGCCCACCACGGCTTCGTGTATGTCAGATACCTGGCGCATGTCCACTGACGCGAGGTGGAAGCCGAATATGGAGATAGCGCGCGCCAGTGCATCGATGCGGCCATGAGCCAGCGCGTTGCCGTGATGCCGACGCAACGAATCAATCACAATCTGCACGTCGGCAGCCAATCCTTGGGCGCAATCGTACGGAGTCGCGTCGGCCGACGGAAAGCGCTGCGCAGCATGGCCGATCAATCGTGCTGCAGTGGCGACCAAGCGGGCATAGATACCGATCAGTGCGCGACGATAGGGTTCGTCCGCTCGGTGCTCGGAATGCTCCGGAGATGCCTCTGCTAGTGCAAGCAGCTCGGTGCTTGCGTCGACCATCAGGGAAGACAGAGGCAGCTCGGCGGCCAGGGCATGCACTTCGTCCAGGTACCACTGCAGAATGACTTTGGATTGCTGCTGGGCGGCATGCTCCAGCGTCTCGGCTGTCACGTTCGGATTCCCGTCGCGATCGCCACCAATCCACGATCCCATCTGCAGGAACGGGGCTAACGAAGCGGGCGTGCCACCGGATTTGCTCTTGAAAACTTCTGCAATGTCATCTTCCATGTCGGCCATCAGTCGCGGGATACCCCGTAGGAACGTGGCCCGATAATAGGACAGCGCGTTCTCGATCTCATCCACTACTGTCAGCCGGGTGTTGCGTAACATGCGGGTCTGCCACAGCGTGAACACCCGTGCGCGCAGTTCAGCGGTGTTGCGGTCGAGCTCGCGCGTCGTCATCGGAAGGTCGCGTTGCGCCAACAGGCTGGCAATCTCGCGCTCGGCATCGAGGATAGCCTTGCGCTTCACCTCGGTCGGATGAGCGGTCAGCACCGGCATGATCAATGCGTTGTCAAGGAAGGCGCGCAACTGCTCGTCAGTCACGCCGGCGACGTCGATGTCCTGCAACGCACGGGTCACGCTGCCCGGCTCCGGCGGTGAACCGGCCAACGCCTGTACCCGGCAGAGGCGATTGTGGTGCTTGTCCTCGGCGATGTTGGCCAGGTGCGAGAAATAGCTGAAGGCACGTACCACTGCAATGGTCTGATCGTGCGACAGCCCGTTGAGCAGGCAATCCAACTCCGCGCCAGCGACGCAGTCGCCGTCACGGCGGAACCGCACCGCGGTCTGCCGGATCGCTTCCACCAATTTGTACGCAGCATCGCCTTCCTGCTCACGCACGCAGTCCCCCAGCAGTCGACCTAGGAAGCGGATGTCATCGCGCCAGCCGTCGTTCATCGCCACGATAGACCTGCCGACTTGTCTGTGGCCTTGTTTGACACGGCTTGATTCAATGCTGATGTCTGCATCCTTCGCAATCGACTCGACGGTGGCTCGCTCGGTCATAAGCATGGGGTGTTCGATATTCTGTGTTGATCATTCGCCGTGGTCAGCCGCTTCCGCATTCGGACGCACGGGCATTCGTCTCTTCCGCGTCATACGATGGCAGATCGCCGATCCGCACTTGGCAGGGGATACATCTATTTACGAGACACTGCTCACTGCATACATACGCACGAAACCTGGAACCGTCTTGAATCGCTCCACCCACTCCGATACGTTCCTGTATTCCTTCAGATCAAACACCCCGGCTTCCTCGCATAGAGCGATATGAGGAAAGCACGCGACATCAGCAATAGTCGGACGGCCGAGTTCAAGCCACTTCCGATTTTCCAGATGGCCATCCAAGAACCTTAGCACCCTGTGCGAAAGGGCGAGAAGGTGTCCAAGATTTGCGGGCAAGTGGAACACCTTCACAGACGTCGCGCGCGCGAGATGCATGAGATCACCGCTGGCTGTGGCGAGCCATTGGTGAATACGGGCCGCTCCATCCGCATCAGAGGGGTACCAGGTCCCAAATTTGTCGTACTTGCGTGCTACATAAGTGAGGATTGCCTCGGCATTGCGCAGTCGCAATGACCCGTCTTCAAGAATCGGCTGCTCGCCGAACGGATTCAGATCAAGATAGGTCGGTGACTCCTGTTGTTGATTAACAAGGTCGACGTTCACCTTCTCATAGGGAACGCTCAACATGTTTAGGAGAAGCCGAATTTCGTAGCAACTTCCCGACAACTCAAAATCATGTAAGCGAATCATGAAATCTCCCGACAAAAAAAAGCGTTCCGGAGCCACGGAGCCCACCGGAACGCCGCAAGGAGCAGCGTGAGACGCGCTGCAAGGATCAAATCGTCATGAGCCCAGGGCTAAGGCGTGATGCCTCAGATGGTCCTCGATATGCGAAGCGATGAAGTAGTAACCGTGGTCATAGCCCGGATGCATGCGCAACCTTAGTGGTTGCCCCGCAACCTCGCACGCCGTGCGAAGCGCCTCGGGATATAGCTGCTCCTCGAGGAACTTGTCGTCGAGCCCTTGATCAATCAGTATTCCGCCCGGAAACACTGCGCGCCCGCCACGCTTAATCAGTTCAGTCGCATCGTAGTCTCGCCAGGCACCTTGATCGGTGCCAAGGTATCTCGTGAAAGCCCTGATGCCCCACGGGCAAACCATAGGGTTAGAGATCGGCGCGAAGGCTGATACGGATCGGAACTGGTCCGGATTGCGCAAGGCAATAACCAGTGCACCATGGCCGCCCATCGAATGACCAAAGATGCCCACTCGCTGGCGATCCACAGGAAAATTCTGAATGATCTCGTCGAACAGTTCACGCACGATGTAGCTGTACATGCGATAGTTCGCCGCCCATGGGACATCAGTGGCGTCGACATAAAAGCCTGCGGCAACACCGAAGTCCCAGCTATCCCGGTCTCCCGGAATGTCAATGCCCCGGGGGCTGGTGTCTGGACCTACTAACACCAACCCCAACTCGGCGGCGAGTCGTTGGGCACCGGCTTTCGCTGCGAACGTCTCCTCTGTGCAAGTCAGCCCAGCCAGATAGAAGAGCGTAGCGCACTGCTCCCCCCTCATGGCTTTCGGCGGCAGGTAAACCGAGAACCGCATGTTTGTCCCTGTTTCCTTGGACGCATGCTCATAGAATCTTTGCAAGCCGCCGAAGCAGGCATGCTCAGACACGGACCTGAGATTGCTCATCTTCGCGCTTAATAAAGGACCACCGAACGGATCGACTCCCCGCTCTTCATCAGATCGAATGCATCATTGATCTTTTCCAGCGGAAGCCTGTGCGTAATGAGGTCGTCAATGTTCAGCTTGCCTTCCATGTACCAGTCTACAATCTTCGGCACATCAGTGCGCCCGCGAGCCCCCCCAAAGGCAGAGCCTTTCCACTCACGGCCAGTCACCAATTGGAACGGTCGCGTTGAAATTTCCGCACCGGCCTCGGCAACGCCGATGACGATCGACTTGCCCCAGCCCTTGTGGCAACACTCCAGTGCCTGACGCATCACCTTCGTGTTACCGATGCATTCGAAGGAATAGTCTGCACCGCCATCCGTCAATTGAATGATGTGATCCACCACGTTTTCCACGTCCTTCGGGTTGACGAAGTGGGTCATTCCAAATTTTCTGGCCATCGCTTCGCGCGCCGGGTTCAGGTCCACACCGATGATCTTGTTCGCACCGACCATCTTTGCCGCCTGAATGACGTTGAGGCCGATGCCGCCCAGGCCAAAGACAACAACATTCGCCCCGGCTTCAACTTTCGCGGTGAACAGTACGGCTCCCACGCCTGTCGTCACGCCACAACCGATGTAGCAAACCTTGTCGAACGGCGCGTCCGGACGGATCTTGGCGAGGGCGATCTCCGGCACAACGATGTGGTTGGCAAACGTCGACGTGCCCATGTAGTGGAAGATTGGCTGCCCATCGATCGAGAATCGAGCCGTGCCGTCCGGCATCAGACCCTTGCCCTGGGTGGCACGAATGGACTGACAGAGGTTGGTCTTCTGCGACAAGCAGAACTTACATTGGCGGCACTCCGGCGTATAGAGAGGGATCACGTGATCCCCGGGCCGGAGCGATGTAACGCCAGCGCCCACTTCCGTGACAATCCCTGCACCCTCGTGTCCGAGGATCGCGGGGAAAATACCTTCCGGATCCGCGCCGGAAAGCGTGTAGTAGTCGGTGTGGCAGACCCCTGTGGCCTTGACTTCGACAAGAACTTCCCCTGCGCGCGGGCCTGCCAGGTCCACTTCCTCAACGCTGAGAGGGGCGCCAGCTTTCCACGCGATGGCAGCTTTCGTTTTCATCTTTACATGTACCTTTTTCGGTTGAGATATCGAGAAATGACCAGTCCGCACTGGATGTCACGTCATCCCAATTTCAGTGGCGACGCCATAGCGAACTGGTCGTGCGTTTAACGCATCGAGGCCACAGCTGTCGCGGGCTCTTCAACTTGGCGCGACGCAGGGAATACCCCTGACATCACGATGAAGCCGGGAACGCGCTTGACCTGATCCGTCCAGCGCCGTACAGCGGGATAGTCTCCCAGCGACACGCCGCCTTCGTCGGAGAGCGCGATATAGGGAAAGCACGCGATATCGGCAATCGTAGGATGCGCTGCATCGCAGAGGAATCTTCCGCCTGCCTGTTCTCGCTGCCAGAGATGCTCGTCAAGAATTCGCAGCAGCTCATGAGATCGTCTCCGGCATGATTCGGCATCGAAGTCGAAGAAGAAGAGATCGTGCAACCGTGCTGCCGAAATGGATCCGGTCAAGCTATCGGCAAAGGACAACCACATCTGCACTTCGCCAGATAGACGCGCGTCGCCACTCGGGTACCAGAGGCCGGACTTGTCGTAGCGCTTGGCGAGATACACCAAGATGGCCTGTGCGTCGCGGATCGCGAAGTCACCGTCGGTCAACGCGGGTAGTTGCCCCAGCGGATTGATTCGCAAAAATGCATCGGATTTGTGCTGCCTGCTTGGATAGAACTCGACCGGCTCGTTCTGGTACTCCACGCCCAGGATGTTCAGCAGCAAACGAACCTTGTAGCAGTTGCCTGACAGTTCGTAGTCGTAAAGGGTAATCATCGGGGTTCTCATCAAAGGTCCAGAACGATCTTGCCGTTCTTGCAGCGCGATACGCAGGGCATGATCCACTTGCCGCTGTCCCGCTCCTGCTTGGAGAGATAGGTGTCATGGTGCTCCGGGTCGCCGCTCAGGACACCAGTCATGCAGGTGCCACAGACGCCCTGCTCACATGACGCTTCGATGTTCACACCGTTTTCCCAGCACGCCTTAAGTAGGCTCTTGTCTGATGAAACCGTGAAAGACTTTCCGGACTTGGCCAGCTCCACTTCGAACGCGGCACCGCCAGTGGGCGCGTCCTCGTTCTTGAACAGTTCGAAGCGGATAGACTCCTCTGCGATGCCTCGCGCGGCAGCCACGTCGCTTACACAATTGATCATGGCCGCAGGTCCGCATGTGTAGACCTCTGTTTGGGAAGGGTCGACGGCCGCGAATGCAAATTGAAGTTTCGCGCGCGTGGCTTCCCCATCCAGACCGGCATACACATGGAGGTTCACTCCGAGCGCTCGGAGGCGCTCTCCGAATGGGATATGTTCAGCCCCCCTAGCGAAGTAGTGCATCTCAAAGGCTTCACCATTGGCGTGCAAAGCCTGCGCCATCGCCAGAATGGGCGTGATCCCAATGCCGCCGGCAATAAGGACGGGGCGCTTCCCATTCCGGAGAAGAGGAAATGCATTGCGTGGCACAGTGATCGCGAGCTCTGTCCCTTCTGCGACTTGCTCATGCATAGATTGCGAGCCACCACGAGATGCCGGCTCACGCTTGATACCGATGATGAATGCCTCACGTTCGTCCGGACTGTTGACAACGGAGTACTGTCGAACAGGACCCGCCGGTGTGGTGACGCTGATATGCATACCCGGTGAAAGCTGCGGCAGTGCTCGGCCCACAGGCTTCAGCCATAACGAAATGATGTCTTCTGTTTCCTGCAAGCGCGTCGTGACAACACACTTGAACTCCGTCGAGGCAGCGCGTGGGAACGGAACAACGACGGCAGGCACGTCTGTCGCGGGCGTCAATGCCGTGCGGATCTGTTCGATTTTCGGCGCACTGACATGGCTCGCTTCAATTGATCGACGGAACTCCGTGAACACCTGCGAGAACTGCGTTTTGAATGCCAGCGTTGCTGTTCCTGCAGCAAACACCATTGTGTGAACGACAGCTTTATGGCTCGAGTACGGTTGCAGGAAGAATATGATTACCTTTTGATCCTGTCCCCCTTGCATCTTGATGATGCCATCTGCCGCAACTTCAGCTCGTAGTTCGCCACCACCGACGCATTCGGCGAATTTGTTGACCTGGGAAAGCAGTGCGTCGCTGATCTCTTCCTGTGGGACGTTGAATGGAAGACTACGAAGTAGCGTTCTGACGTGGGCGCTGTTGCCCCCTTGCAGGGCTTCTGGTTCGACAAGTGGCGTGCCGAGCGAGGCCCAAACCAGACCGTCCTTCTCACGAACCGCAAAGGTTGGGACACATGCCGAACTCGGCTCGGTGGCCTCACGATGTGCGGGAACGAAAGTGCAACCACCGCTGCCGGTCTCATAGGTCCAGCCGTGGTATTGACAACGGAGTTCGTGTCCCAAATTCACGCCCAGCGTCAGCCGAAGTCCGCGATGGGGACAGCGGTTTTCCCAAGCGTTCACGATGCCATTGTCGTCTCGCCAGACGGCAAGTTCCTGACCCGCTAAGCTGGTCTGGTAGACGTGGCGCGACGGGAGATCCGAAGCGCTGGCAACCGGATACCAGCGATTGGTGTCGAATGATTTCATTTTGGAGACCTGAGTTTTGTTGGCTTAGTCGCGGATTGCGCCATAGTGCAGATCGCTTTCGCGGAGCCAGCGACGGTACGCGGTGGCAAGCACGTCGGCGCGTACCGGGTTCTCCCTGCTCGCCGCCAGAGGCAAACGCTTCGGAACCTGATTGATCAGGATCATCAGATCCTGGCCGAAGATAGTCTGCTGAAATCGACGAAGCTGCTCATCCGAATTAATGTCATCCACATAGCACATGATCGTGTGTGCGATGCACCAGTCTTCATCGACTGGCTGGACGAAGAGACACAAGACGTCCCAACGCTCGGGCGCCGGCGGGCAGGTCTTGTAGAGGATCGCGATGTTTGGCCGCGTCACACGATAGGTGTATTGCGTCTCAATCGGCTCCACAGCGGTAGCCGACGCCTTCGGTTGAGCGAAGCGACATTCGGTAGCGATGACTTCGTCGAGTTCCTCATTAATGACGACGTTGTATGGCAGCACTTCTGTCATCGGTTCGGCACCGAGGATGTCCGTATGAACAAACGGGAAGTGCGCCATATCAAGGAAGTTCTCGATGGCCCGTAGACCCGACACGTTCACCCGTGTTGAACCAGCACTGACGATTCGGCGATCCGATTCCGCAAATTCTGGAACCGGGAAAAGGTCGCGGGGCGCCGCTGCGAACGATAGCCACAGTGCGCCATATTTCCGTCTAGCTAGCATCGGCCGGTCGATGCCTTCATCGGTCCAGGCGGCTTCAATGTCGCCGTCGGGCCGCACGTTGTATTTGACTGGGCGGCCAAGAAGCCGCGTTTGGTATTGCCGGCTTGGAAGAACGTCTTCCAGCGCCGCAACGGGATGCCAATCCTCGAACAGCAACTGATCTGCTTTCACTCCGCCTCCTGCTATGGCTTGTTAGTTTACTTAACTGGTATACCAGAATGTATAACAGAAGAACCGAAAGCGCAAAGCAGTTTGCACTCGGGGAAAATACCTAGCTGTGAAAAGTGCCGGAACCGGCGGAGAGAAGGCCGAAGCCGCGACGAGCGCGGCCTGGAGGCAAAGGTGGGGGCTTAGGCGGCCAAAACAGCTTTGAGATCAATCTCGGGGGGCGCGGACGCGTCGAAGCGATAGCCCCGAATGACCAGATTGTAATGAGACGCCAAAAGCTCCTTCGCAGCGGCAGCATCCTTCTTCTCAAGACACTCCACCAGCTTACCGTGCTCGTCCCGCAACTGACAGTAGTCGAAACCGACCCGGAACATCGCGTTAATCAGTGACTCGCGCCGTCGCAGTTGAGAGTGAATCTGGTTTAGTGTCGCGTTGTTCAGGAATGATAGAAGCAGCGAATGGAAATCCCGGCCAAGCTGGTCCCCTAGGAGCTCGTCGGAGTTGAGGTGAAGCGCGATTCAAAACATCAGGTTCATGACTGGGTTCGCGGCCGGATTGCGGGCTCATCTCAGTCGTCAAAACGCGATGAAGGTATTTGAAAGTGGATGAGGAAGGCAATCGGGCGATTAGGCGGCACAAAGAGCCCGCTGATCGGCCCTACACACCCCGTAATACGTTCATCCGCTTGATGTTCCACGCGAGCGCGACCAGCGACCATTCCGCCGCGACGTTGGACAGCCCGCGCAGCGAGAACTGCCGGAATCCCATCACATGCTTGATGATGCCGAACACCGGTTCGACGGTGCTCTTGCGGAGCCCGTACAGTGCTCGCCCCGCCTTCGTCTTATGTCGGTGTGTCATCCTGACGACCGGATCGGTGCTCTCGGGCGGCGCCGGATCGTCGGCAAAGCGTTCCATCAGCGGCAGATGATGGGCGTCGCGCTGGATCGCGATCAGAGGGGTGATGTCCGCTGCCTCGCAGGTGACGACGTTGGCCGCACTGAAGTAGCCCGCATCCGCCAGCAACACCTCAGGCTGGCCCAATGGCTCGGGCAGCGCCCCCAGCACGTTGATCATCGGTGCGACCTGGCGCTTGTCGTTGCTTTGCTGGGTCACTGTCGTGCCCACGATCAACATCGTCTCGACATTCACCGCCGCCTGCGCGTTGTAGCCTTGCTCGAAGCCGCCGCTGGACACCGGCATGATGCGCGACTCTTCGTCCGTCAGGTTGATCTGGTCGCGTTCCTTGGCACCGCCTTGCGGCGGCTTCGGGTCCTTGCCCCGCGGCTTCTTGCCGTCTTTGCGCTGCGCCTCGCGACGCGCCACCTTGGCTTCATACTCCTGCTGCTCTTGCTCGAACCGTTCCTGCGCCCGCGCCTCGATCTTCGCCTTCGCTTCGGCCAACGCCTTCAGTCGCGCTTCGCGCCGTGCGATCTCCGCCGGTACATCCATCCCATCTGGCAGACTCTCTCGATCGGCGTTCTCGGCCATCGCTATCAACCGCTGCACTTCTTCATGCAACTGCGCTTCGATCCGGCCGATGTGCCCGTGCGACAGCGCGCGGTGCTTGCTCGCATTCGCCTTCACCTTGGTGCCATCCAGCGCAATCCGGCCCAGCTTGACCAGCTTCATCTCCTTCGCGATCAGCAGCACCTGCACGAACAGCTTCTCTAACTGGCTCGCAAACCGCTTGCGAAAGGTGGCCAGCGTGTCATGGTCCGGATGCGTGTTCGCCGCAACGTAGCGGAACGCCACCGAGTCATAGGTCGCTCTCTCAATCTTGCGGCTCGAAGACACTCCGGTCGCATACCCGTACACCAGCAAGCCCAGTAGCACCTCAGGGTGATGCGCCGCCATGCCGCGACCCGCGTACGCCCCGCTCAGCTCCGACAGGTCCATCTGCTCGATGACTTCCACCACGAACCGCGCCAGATGACCTTCGGGCAACCAGTCCTCCACTGACGGCGGCAACAGATAGTCGGTCTGACGATCAACGGGCACGAAGCGACTCACCTATGGACTCTCTCAGAAACTTGTTAATTTATTAACGCCCAACCCGTCCCGCCGGACGACCGGGGATCCCGAAAATCCGACAGTCTCCTAGGGAAAGGCTGATTTAATCGACGAGAGTGTCGACGTTGAGCAGCTGTGAAGCGTTGATAGACTAAGGACGACCAGCGAGCTACGCCGATGCAACAAATCAGTTTTGCTAGTGCCGAGTATCTGGGAAAGAAGCGCGTTACGCGGCGCGAGAAATTTCTGGGTGAGATGGAGCAGGTGGTGCCCTGGGCTCGATTGCTGGAGGCACTGGAGCCGTACTACCCCAAGGGCAAACGAGGGCGCCCGCCCATTGGCCTGGAACGCATGCTGCGGCTGTACTTTGTGCAGCAGTGGTATGGCTTGTCCGACGAGGCCCTTGAAGATGCCGTCAGCGACAGCGCGGCCATCCGCAATTTTGTCGGTGTTGACTTGGGACATGAGGAAGCGCCGGACGCCACCACGGTGCTCAAGTTTCGCCGCCTGCTCGAGAAGCACAAGCTTACCGCCGTGCTGTTTGAGCAGATCAACGCCCACCTGCGCGAGCGAGGCCTGATGATGCGCGAGGGCACGATGGTGGACGCCACCATCATCAATGCGCCGACTTCGACAAAGAACCGAGACAAGGCGCGTGACCCTGAAATGCATCAAACGAAGAAGCGCAATCAGTGGTACCACGGCATGAAGGCGCATGTGGGTGCCGATGCTGAATCGGGCTTGGTGCACAGCACTCACTACACCGCGGCCAACGAGTCTGACGTGGCGCACACCCATGAGGTGCAGCACGGGCAAGAGGATGACGTCATTCTTGATGCGGGCTACACCGGCGTGCACAGGCGCGACGAGATCTTGAAGGCGCAAGCAGAGGGCGCCATCAAGGCGGATGTTCGGTGGTCGGTGGCTATGAAGCGCTCCAGGCTCAAGGGCATGACCGAAGGGCCGCTGAAGCAATTGACGCAGGCCTTGGAGAAGGTCAAGGCGCAAATTCGTGCCCGGGTTGAACATCCGTTTCATGTGGTGAAGAATCTGTTCAAGCACAAGAAGGCTCGCTACAGGGGATTGGCCAAAAACGGTGCGCAGTGCGACACCTTGTTTGCGCTGGCCAATCTGGTGATTGCAAAGAAAGCGTTGCTGCAATCAATGGACAATTCCGTCTGCAAGGCGGCATAAGGCGTGAAACCCGGGGCAAAAGCCCCAAAAAATGAAAATTTCCAACTGGCAAGCCGTCAAATCTGCTGTTGGTTGACAAAAAAAATCGGCATCACACTGGCAACGCTGCGCGCTGACGCTTTGTTCAGCGATTCCCTAGTCTTACTGTGTCATAAATGTGCCATACTATAAACTTCTTGGCACAGTTCATGAAGAGCGATGAGCGCGAGCGAGCGATTTGAGCAATACATGGAACATTTAGCGGCGGGACTGGGGCATGCGGACCGCCATGCTGGGCTCAAGGGCTACTGCACAGGTCTGATGCTGCCGCTATCGCGTAAGAGTGTGGAGCCGATGGCAGCTGGAGTCGATCCGCTGCACGCTAGCGCCCGGCACCAGGCACTGCACCACTTTGTCGCCAAGGCCGACTGGTCCGATGAGGAGATGCTGCGCCGGGTCAGTCAGTGGGTAGTGCCCAAGATGGATCTCTCGACCGGTGGCTTCTGGATCATTGACGACACAGGCTTCCCAAAGAAGGGCAAACATTCGGTTGGGGTCGCGCGTCAGTATTGTGGGGTGCTGGGTAAGCAGGACAACTGCCAAGTTGCGGTCAGTGTGTCTCTGGCCTGTGAGCAGGCGAGTGTGCCTGTAGCCTACCAGCTCTATCTACCGCGGGAATGGGCGGAAGATACTGAGCGGCGTGAGAAGGCTGGAATTCCCGACGAGGTGAGGTTCACAACGAAGACCGAGATTGCTCTGCAACAGCTCGAATCGCTGTTGGCCGCCGGCGCGCCAAAGTATTGCGTGTTGGCGGATGCCGGCTACGGGGTGGACAACGCATTTCGCCAGCGTCTGAGTGATCTGGGCATGCGGTATGTGGTGGGTATCACGTCGGCGGTCGTGGTCTGGCCACCGGGGGTGGAGCCGTTGCCGCCGAAGCCATATAGCGGCATCGGCCGCCCGCCGGTGATGCCGCGGCGCACTCGCAATCGACAGCCGATAAGCGTCAAGGAACTGGCGCATTCCCTGCCGCCTACCGCATTCCAGACGATTAGCTGGCGCGAAGGCTCAAACGAAACGCTCAGTGGGCGCTTTGCCGCCGTACGTGTGCGTCACGCAGGCGGTAATAGTGGCAAGGCGCGTCTGCGCCCCGAGCAGTGGCTGCTAATCGAGTGGCCCACTGGGGACACTGACCCATTGAAGTACTTCCTATCCACCCTCCCGGCCGATATTGCGCTGGATGAATTGGTCGCCCAGGCGCACATGCGTTGGCGCATCGAGCGCGACTACCAGGACTTGAAGCAGGAGTTGGGTCTCGGCCATTACGAAGGCCGAGGGTGGCGGGGCTTTCACCACCATGCCGCGCTGAGCATAGCCGCCTATGGATTCCTGGTCTCTGAACGTATTACCACCCACTAGTGTCCGGTTAAATTTCGAACAAATTCAATTGGTTAGCGGCGTCGGGAACTTCTGACAGTGAAGAGTCGGGCTGAAAGGCCTGTGAAATAGGGGTTTTCTCGAAAACCGAGACGGACAAAATCTGTAGCAAAGTGTAGAGCGAGGCATTGAGTTGAAGCTCCTTCTTGACGATGGCGATGAGCACGTAGATGGACACGGCGCACCAGATTTGCGTCTTCACCGCGTTCTCGCTCGTGCCGAGGAATTTCTTGATACGCAGATGCTGCTTGATCCATTTGAAAAACAATTCCACCTGCCAGCGGTTCTTGTACAGCGCGGCGATGGTGATAGGCGGCAGCGTTGTGTTGTTGGTCAGGAAGATCAAGGTCTTGCCGGACTCCGGGTCCTTGAAGCGGATGCGGCGCAAGTGCTCAGGATAGTCTTGTGCAGAGTAAAAGCCGTTCAGGGCGATGGTCTGATCGCAGATGACACCGGTGCTGCGGTCTGTTGCGGCAGAGTAGAAGCGGCGGGCATTCATGTTGCTCTTGGCCCGCGTGACGAAGAATGCGCCGCTTTGATGAACCAGGTAGAGCCGAGCGAAATCCAGATAGCCGCGATCCATCACGTAGAACGCGCCTGCCTCGATGGGCAGGAAGTCGAGTACGTTCACTTCGTGCAGTTTGCCGTCGGAAATGTGGATGAAGGCGGGAATGGTGCCGCGCAAATCGAGCAGCGTGTGCATCTTGATCGCTGCCTTGGTCTTGCGAAACGGCGCCCAGTCGAACAACGACAGGCACAGGTCGATGGTAGTGGCGTCCAGGGCGTAGATGGTTGCATCGAGATCGATATCCAGCGACTCGCTCGCATACAGCGCCCGAGCGCGCGTGATAAGGCGCATCGCCAGCTCGTGATAGATGCGCCAGTCCCGCAGGTTCAGCGCATCCGACAGCGTCGAGCGCGCCGGCACGTTCTTCAATCCCATGTGAAAGAGCTTGCTGCGGTTGGCCGCCAGGCAGACCTCTATGTCGCGCAGCGACTCGCGCCAGGTCAACTGGGCGAACGACATGATGCGGAACAGATCGGCGCAGCCCAAGGTGCGCACGCCCGCATCTCCGCGATGCTTCTCGATAATGCGACCGAAGGTCTTCCATGGCACGAATTCCATGACCTGCGCGAACAGCGTCTTGCCCACATTCATGGGTCGATCCTGGTCGTTGAAACCCGAAAGGATCGCAAATTTTCCGTTCGAAATTCAAATCGTGGACACCCATGGAATCCTCACAACCCGCGTCAGCATTGGCTTCCAAGCCAATGACCCTCAAATAAACCGGACACTAGTGATTACCACCGGCGATTTAGTCGGCGCCAAAAAAAACTTCATTGCACGCCAAACGCCTGCGCTTTCCGCAGATTACATCCCGCGGGGCAGCCCAGCGCGCCCAGCGACACGTGGCTGATTCAATCACCACGATCCGCCACCAACTCAGCATTCTCTTGATTGGTAGACTCGCCATGTGTCCGTGCTGTCGGAGGCCAAACAAACGACTTCTCTTGTGACACAGTAAGACTAGATCGTGTTTGTGCTTCTCAAACGCCACCCGCTCCTTTCCCGTATGAGCACGCAGCGCCTTGAGCTGATCTGGGGTGATTGTCTTGATCAGTTGGTCGATCACCCCGCTCTCAAGCACCAGCAGCATTTGGTAGAGCTCGAAGGCATCGTCGAAGGTCGGCCGCCAAACGGACGAGGACCGTTTCGGGGAGATCTCGACTAGCCCATCTTGAGACAAGCGGATCAGTGCTTGGCGGACCACTGTGCGGCTTACACCAAAGAGTTCGGCGATGTCCCGCTCGTTGAGTTTCGTGCCCGGCGGGAGACGACGGTGATAGATAGCATCGGAGATGGTGCCTACAATCTTTTGGGTGAGCATGATTTATCGTCGCTAGGGTGCAGCGCGGCGCCGCATTGTGGTTTGGTCGACCAGATTTCCAGAATGGTACCTCAAGCGCATCGTTTGGCACTAAATAAGGGCGCTATCCATATTCGTCCTGCTCAAATTTCGCGTGCAAGGGGCGCGTTTCGTACCCGTCCGGGAGCCTCTATTGCGGCACATGCAAGAAATTAGAGCCGTCGCTTGATCCTATAGCTCGGCTTCCATTCACGGTACCAACGGGTTATCCCTGATTGTCGGCCTCCGTTACGCTCTATAGTCTGGTATACCAGTTGATCTATTTGGCTTCCCAGACTGTAATTTTGGCCTCACACACCCGACCGCACTGGAGACACTTAAAATGAATGAGCAGTACAGGCCTCTCCTCGAGGATAAGACTTACCTTCGCCACTTCTGGCATCCGGTTTGTACCCTGGCAGAGTTCGAACGCGCCAACGCCTCTGGCCATGGTCCGATGGCCGTGACCCTGCTCGGCGAACCGATCGTGCTGGCCCGCCTTAATGGAAAGATCGTCGCAGCCAGCGATCGATGCGCCCACCGCTCGGCAAAGCTCTCGCTTGGTCGCGTGAGCAAGCGAGATGGCCAAGACTTCCTGGCGTGTCCGTATCACGGCTGGCAGTACGACAACGAGGGGATTTGCAAACTCGTACCGGCTTGCCCGGACAAAGCCATTCCGCCGCGCGCGAAGCTGAATGCCTATGACTGCGAAGTGAAGTATTCCATTGTGTGGGTACGCTTGGATAACAGCTTCGACTGCACAGAAATTCCCTATTTCAGCGACTGGGAAAAACCCGGCATGCAAGTCATTGTGGCCGACTCCTACCTCTGGAACACCGTCGCAGAGCGACGTTGGGAAAATTTCACAGACTTCTCTCACTTTGCTTTCGTACACCCTGGCACTTTGTACGACCCGTTCTTTGCCAGCCACCCAGCCGTCCAGGTCAATCGGATTGACGGCGAGTTGCAGTTCAAGCTATCGCCGCCGCGGGAAATGGAAGGAATTCCGGAAGAGGCGCCGATGGGAGATTTCGACTACCGTTGCACGATGCCATATGCAATCAATCTGGAAATTAAGCTCTGGAAGGACAATTCCCGCTTCGTCCTGTGGACAACGGCATGCCCAGTTGATGACAAGACGTGTCGCAATTTCATGATCATCGCGCGGGAGACGGACGGCCAGCCGGATCACATGCACCTGGCATTCCAAAAGCGTGTGCTGGAAGAAGACCAACCGGTCATCCAATCCCAGTGGCCAGCCGAGGTATCGTCGGGGGAGATTTCTGTCGCCACAGACAAGGTCTCCATCCAATACCGCAAGTGGCATCGTGAACTCTGCCAGGCGGCGCTTCGTGGGCACGAAGAATTTAGGTCAGCTCTGCGCTCCAACGTCATCGACGAGTCAACGACTCTGTAATACGCACAAATAAGAGGAATTCCCTATGAAGCCAATGTTTCTTCTCGGTTGTGCAGGCCGAGGCGTGCAACCCTCCTCCTTGCAAGCACCCGTCTCAGAAAGCGAACTGCCCATCATGGAGCAGTTCCGGCTCCAAAAGGAAAGCGGGCTGTGGGACTTCGTCGACCGTATTCCAGCGAGCGATAAGGAGCTGGACGAGTACATCAAGGCCAGCCAACATTTCAATTTTCCGGTCTTGACCGGAAGCTGGACATACACCCTTGGCGTCGACGAGCCAACGATTAAGGCAAACATTGAGCGCACCCGCGAAGTGAATGCGAAGTACCACAACTTGATGGTTTGGGCGAAGCATGCTGACGGCCACTACGTCACTGATGAAGAGGTCGCAGCCTCGTACCTGGAAACGTACGACTACGCGCAAGCCCGCGGCATCACGATAACCTACGAAAGCCACGTGGACATGTGGTCGGAAGACTTCCGGCGCGTCCTGAAAGTTGCTGCGCTTGTCGAGAAGCGAGGCGTGCCCTTCAACTTCTGCATGGATTACAGCCACTGCATCTTCAAAATCGAGAATGAAGTCGAGCATGCAGTCTCGCAAATGCGGGGCGATGCAGACGCGATCCGCAAACTGGATCCCTTCAACGATGACAGCTTCGCAGACGACTGGCTCCAACGCAACATGGTGCATTGGACGCAGGTCCGCCCTGCTGCACCGAATGGTCCAGTGAACTGGTGGGCGTTTGAATCTGGTCCATGGGACGGGTTGGGCTATGACCGCCCCGGTCGCTCGATTCAATATCCTTTCAGCTTGCCGAAGCCGGCAGAGTGGCATACCGACGTCTGGCACGCACATAAGCTAGCCTGCACCAAGGAATTGGTTCGCAAAGTTATTGATCAATACTTGGCTACCGAGGACTCGAACATGCGGGTCATGACTATCGACAACATCAACTTGGGTGCCTACGGCCTTGGGTGGAAGTACAACATGTTCGCCGATAGCTGCCTGGTAGCGAAGTTCGTTCGCGAACTCTACGCTGAGCGTGCAGCAATTGCGGAAGCGAAGAAGGGAAAGACTAACAAGGAGTTTGTCGAGCAATACCGCGGCACCGTGTCACACTGATTTGCGCGCCGGACAATACCGGCCGCTTACCTCTCCGTGAAGCTGGGATTTGCGAGGGCGCATCGCCCTCGCCCTTTTTCCTTGCTTGATCGCTAAAGTGGACCCACGATTTGAGACAGTGATCAGGCGGTAGATTAAGCTGTCGTCCTTGAAGGGGTGATGGCGAATGAGTGAAGGCAAGAAGCGCAAGGTACACACGGCGGAATTCAAGGCCAAGGTTGGTCTGGAGGCGGTGCGCGGGGTGAAGACGATCAGCGAGATTGCGCAGACATACGGCGTGCATCCGGTGTTGGTCGGGCAATGGAAGAAAGAGATTCTTGAGCGGGCCGGCGCCCTGTTCGAAACCAAGCGTGGCCCGAAGCCGGCCGAGGACAAGAGCGGCGAGGATCGCCTGTACGGCGAGATCGGGCGGCTGAAGATGGAAGTGGACTGGCTTAAAAAAAAGTTGGGGGAGTGAGCCGGGAAGCCCGAATGGGGTGGATCGATGGTGCGGAGGAACTGCCTTTGAGCCGGCAGTGCGACCTGGCGGAAGTGTCGCGCGCAACGGTGTATCGGAGGCAGGGCAAGACGACGCGGGAAGAGCGCGACGAGGATCTGCGGCTGTGCCGGTTGATCGACGAGGAATATACGAACCGGCCGTTCTACGGCAGCCGGCGCATGGCGGTGTTCCTGCGTGGCCAGGGCTGCGTGGTGAGCCGCAAGCGCGTGCAGCGCCTGATGCGCGAGATGGGGTTGGCGGGCATGGCGCCGGGGCCGGCGACGAGCGTCAAGCATTCGAAGCACAAGGTCTATCCGTACCTGCTGCGCGGCGTGAGAGTGACGCGGCCGAACCAGGTGTGGTCGATCGATGTGACCTACATCCGGCTGGCGCGCGGTTTTGCCTACTTGGTGGCGATCATCGACTGGTACAGCCGCAAGGTGCTGTCCTGGCGCCTGAGCAACAGCATGGACGCGTCGTTCTGCGTGGACTGCCTGGAGGATGCGCTGCGCGAGCACGGAAGGCCGGAGGTGTTCAACAGCGACCAGGGCTCCCAGTTCACGAGCCATGTCTTCACGGGCGTGCTCAAGCGCGAGGGCATCGCCATCAGCATGGACGGTCGCGGCCGGGCGCTGGACAACATCTTCGTCGAACGGCTATGGCGCAACGTGAAGCACGAGGACGTGTACCTGAAGGGGTACGCCAACATGGCGGAGCTGATGATCGGGCTGGCGCAGTACTTCTCGTTCTACAACGAGGAACGGCCCCACCAGTCGCTGGGCTACAAAACGCCGGATGCCGTCTATGCCAGTGGCGAGGGCGGCGGGGCAATGATTGTCGATAAGTTCGGCGGTGCTGTTCTGCTGCGTGTGAAGAAATAGATGCAGCTTAAATTCGGTTGAAAGCTGTCTTGACAGAGGGGTCCACTTTACACCGACCTTGGACTCGGGAGGCTGAGAAAGCGCCTGACCTGTCGTATGTACACATGAGCGAAGCGCGACGCCATGCAGTGTCGGCCTCCCTGAGATAGCGGCTAACCCCGCCTTGCCCCTTGGTGAGCGAATCATCGCCGAGCTTCAAACTTGCCGCATGGCTTGCCCGAGATCTGGTTCAAAGCAAAATCGGTTACGGTCACTACGCCGGTGCCATAACGCGTCCCACCATCCGCCACGTTGTTCTCGTTTCCGATTGCAAAGGCCTTGACGGCCTTGCCCGACATCAGCCAAACCTAGCTCGGCTCGGCATCTAAATCCACCTACGAACGTCAACGCTGTGCGCCACCTCACTCCTCAAATATGGCGCCCAAAGGGCTGTGCCGCCGGTCGTACCATTCCAGCCCCCATCGCCGCGGCGCCGTAGCGCCGCATGGTCAAACACCAGGAACGACGCAATCATAGGACCTTCTGCCGAGCATTCGGCCATCTTTCGAACTTTATTCGAAGACAGTGACATGCGAACTCGGCAAGCGCCGCCAGCCCCGGGTGCAGCGCCAGACTGGCGGCGCAGGGGAACCTCAGTTGCCGATAGATGCCACGCTATAGCTGCGCAGTTTGTTGATCCGCTCTTGCGTGTCACTGGTATAACTCAGGAATCGCTGGCGCGTTTGTCCCGTCAGCGTGACCGGATCCATCAGCATGACGCTCAGTGGGTTCTGCGCCACGTCATTGAAGCGAAACTCGTAATGCAGATGCGGCCCGGTTGCCCTGCCGGTTTGCCCGACGTATCCGATCACTTGCCCTTGCGTGACATGCTGCCCGGGGCGGATGTCGGCGAATCCCGACAAGTGGGCGTAGTAGGTCGAGTAGCCGCCGTCATGTTTGAGGATGACGATACTGCCGTAGCCGGTCTGTTGGCCGACAAAGTCGACTGTCCCATCGCTCGTGGCGAAGACCTTGGTGCCGATGGGGGCAGCAAAGTCGATCCCCTTGTGAACAACCCACTGATGGTGCAGAGGGTGATTGCGCCAGCCGAAACCCGACGACACACGCGAGAAGTCCACGGGCGAGCGGAGAAACGGGCGCTTCATGCTGCGGCCGTCAAAGGTGTAGTAGTCCCCGGCCTTAGTGTCGTCGGCCGAATACCACAGAGCCTGATATAGCTGGCTGCGGTTGACGAGTTCGACCGCGACCGCGCGACCATTGCGCACCAAGGCGCCCACGCGGAACCCGGCTTCATAGACAATGCGAAAGCGATCGTCGGCGACAATATCGTGGTGGAAATCAATTACACCAGAGAAGATGGAAACCATCTGCTGGACAATCTCCTCGGGCACATTCTCAGCGTCCATGGTCTTGAAGAACCCATTCGCTGTGATGGTGCCTGAACGCATCTCATAGCGCAGTTCATTCCTGACCGTATGCAGGTGCGCCTTGAAAAACGGCTCGTCAAGGTCGCCGGCCCGCTCGATTACCAGTTCGTGTGAGGCGGATACGTCGCCGTCAAGAGTGGCATGCAACGAGACCAGCAGGTTGTCCTGGTCGGACTCAGCCTGTACGATCTGGCCCGGCTCGAGGTCAAGGAGTTGGCGGGCGGCAGTGCTGCCGCGGATGAATGCCTGCGCGTCGGGATCGTCCACACCGAGCCGTTTGAGCAGCGAGGCGATGGTGTCGCCGCGTTGCAGGGGCTCCTCCCGGATATAGGTGGCACGGGCGTCAGTCAGTCTTGTGAGTTGAGCATTCAGGTCGGGCAGGCGCAGGCTTGCCTGCAGGCGAGGTGCCTCGGGGCCATCGTAGGCGCTGTGCGGAGTCATTGCCATGGCGGCCGCCATGCAGAGCATGAGGACGGTCGCCACGCACGCCACCAACCGGGTGAGATGCTCCCAATGCCGTGAATGAGCCGAATCGTTGTATGCCACCGGCTTACGCGCGAAACTTTCGCGGAGTCGGCGCCATGCCGGTTGCGCACCGCGGATGCCTTCCCTAATTCGCCGATTGCGGCTCAAGCCGGCATTTTGCCAACTCGCCCTACCATCCTTGGGCTCTCTCATTGCGCCTCTCCTCTGCCCGGAGTCCTACTCTCCAGATTGAGATGCCTGCTGTCAGAGGGGCTAGTGCCGGAACTCACCTCTTCCAGCAAAAAAACCCCCAACTTGCGGTGGGGGTCGGCCATTTGCAGCACCTAGTGGAGATCTCACCTCTACTACTTCACTGCTACTACCGCTGACTGAGCACAACGTAACGTAACTCTGTTCAATCGTGCCAGTCGGTCCCTCACCAAAGCCAGAAAACATCGGGGTCAAGGTCTCGCTTTCCATGGGAGCGAACACGGACCACCCGTCGTGGCAGAACTTCACTCTCGTTGTCCATCATGCTTGCGTCCGCAAATAGTGGTTGCGGACGCAAGCCTGCCAACTCTCGGCCGCAAAAGCTAGATGCGCTTAATTTCGCGCCTATGGTCAAGCCTCCCTGCTACTGGTGCTAGAAGCGGTGGCGGATGCCAATACCGGCCGTATCTCCATGGGCTTGACCACTTAGCTTGTCGTAGTAGTAAGCTGCATACAAGTCGGTGCGCTTGGACAAGTTGTAGTCATATGCGATCGACGCAGTATTGCGACGGAATGACGCAACGTCGTTTTCAGATTTTCCATATGCGTAAGTCAGCAGCAAATTACCTGCACCGATCGGAACAGAGACTCCTGCAAGTCCATCGATGTGTTTGAGGTCACCCGACGGCCCATTGATATCGGACTTGATGTATTGCCCCTGGGCGTAGACCTTAACCACACTAAAGTCGTAGCTAATACCGGCTTGAACCGCATTCTGCTTTCGGAACCCGACGAGCGAAGCTGGCGACGTCACATCGCCGGGGCTGGTATTGAACTTGACCTGCTGAAAGGCAACCGTCGCCGCGAACGGGCCTCGGAAGTACGTCACGTTGCCGCCCCATTTGTTCTGCCCATTGGAGCCAGGCTGTTCGCCAAACGCGTAAATCGCGTTGACGGTAAGGCCATTGAAGTTCGGAGTAGAGTAGACGATGGAGTTGACCCAACCGGTGTCGCCTAGCACGCCGGGGTCGAAAAGCGTTCCATTATTGGCAGAGAGATATGTGTGGCTGATTGCGGGCCCGAAGACGTAGGAGTCGAGGATCGGGTTGAAGAGGATGGTTGAGACGAAATACGGGGTTGTATTCCTGCCCAGACGAACTTGTCCGTAGCTCGAATGCTCCAGCCCCACAAACGCATTGCGAGCGAAGAATGGCTCGCCATCGTAGCTTCCGCCTTTCCCAGTATCTACGCGGTAGAAGGCATTGAGATCAAAGATGGTCTTCAATCCGCCTCCGAGATCCTCGGTGCCCTTGATACCCCAATACGAGGTCTGCATGCCACCCCCACCCAGGATGAATGACCTGTCGCTGCCGGGTGTCCGAGTTGTGCCAATATAGCTGTCCACCTGACCGTACAGGGTGACGCTCGACTGAGCGACAGCACTACCGGTGAGCAATGCGCCTGCGAAGAACGTCAAAGTTGCGACGTGGGTGGTTCTAAAACGAAACTGTGTTTTCATGGCTGGGTAGAGAATAAAACGCGTTTTCCGTTGCGAAGTCAAAGACTCCCCCTTGCGGCCGGCTTTACAGCGGCCACAATACGAGAGCGCCCACCGCTCCTTTTCGGGCGATGGTGGAGGCAAGAAGTGTTAGAGGTCGGCTTCTTTTGCGGTCGCCATCAGAGTAGCTCGCGCTTCCTTGGCGTCGCCGAGACCATTGAAGAAAATGTTGAGAAGGATCGCTGAAATTGCCGTCAGGAGAATCGGACTCTCGAGGATAGGTGCAAGCTCGTGGGGCAGCTTCGAGAAAATCTTGGGCGAGACGACAGGCAACATCCCTAAGGCGATGCTGATTGCGACGATATAAAGATTCCTGACGTTGTGAAAGTCAACGCGAGCGAGCACCTTGATGCCGCTTGCTGTCACCATACCAAACATCACGATACCTGCTCCGCCGAGCACAAATGGCGGGATGGACGCCACAAAAACTGCAATTTTCGGGAACAGGCCCAACACCATCAGGATTACACCTGCCATCGCACACACCCATCGACTCTTGACGCCAGTAACGCTCACCAGGCCCACGTTCTGAGCGTATGAGGTGTAAGGAAAGGTATTGAAGACTCCGCCGATCATTGTGCCGATGCCATCAGCGCGGAAGCCGCGAATTAGGTCCTTCTCTGATACGGGCTTTTCGACAATCTCGCCGAGTGCGAGAAACATGCCTGTCGACTCGATGAAGGTCACGAGCATGACAATGCACATCGCAGCGATGGGCCAGAAGCTGAACTTTGGCGCACCGAAGTGAAACGGCAGAATGAATCCGAACCACGGAGCTTCGTGTATTTCACCAATCGACACTTGGCCTGCGGCACCGGCGATCAGAAAGCCGATAGCAAGGCCCAACAAGATGGAGATGTTGTTGATAAAGCCGCGCGTGTACCGGACAAGGAAAAGAATGGAGACGACAACCGTCGCTGCGATTCCAAGATAAAGCGGATTTCCAAAATCTGGATTGCCAAATCCTCCCGCAGACCAAGCGGCTGCGACAACCATGAGGGACAGTCCGACGGCAAGGATCTCGGTACCGGTCACTACGGGCGGAAAGAATCTCAGTAGTTTGCCGATCAGGGGTGCCACCAGAACCCCAAACAACCCAGCCCCAATCGTTGCCCCAAAAATGCCGAGCAGGCCGGCGTTCGGGTCGGTGCCAATGGCGATCATTGGACCGATGGCAGTAAACGTCACCCCCATCATGACTGGTAGGCGAATACCAAACAGTCCCACACCGATGGACTGAATGATCGTCGCCAGGCCACACGCGAACAAATCCGCATTGATTAAGAATGCAATCTGCTCTTTGGGAAGGCTTAGCGCCGCCCCAAGCACCAGCGGGATCGCGATTGCGCCCGCATACATCACCATCACATGCTGACAGCCGAGAATCAGGAGCGGAAAGCCTCCCAATTTCTGATCAACGCTACTCGGTTGCATTTCATTTCTCCAAAGTAAAAGAAACAGTTCGACGACTCCGGAAAATAGGGAGGCGTCCCAGTCCCGTGTGCTGGAGAGGGGGTAGGAATCTTTGGCCTGATTTTTGGCGGCTCTCTTTTGCGTGCTTCTTCGGGCCTCGTGCGGCACGAACGGTTTGCTCAACGGGCATCTTCGACGAATGCCTCGTCAAGCGAGACCGCATCCTAGTCCAGTGCTGGCATCATGCTCACTCCTTTGGCTTTCCAATCGTTGCTTTCGGTATACCAGATTAGCAGATCTAAAGTGCCGGAGGGGGAGAAGGCGCTAGGTGTTTTCCCGACGGGGCGGCCATGGTGCGAGATAACCATAAGACGCACAAGAATGATGCTTTGGGCCCTGGTGCAGTGCGGAAATGGTGAGCGGCTGCCAGAGAAAAACTGCCGTGTTGCAGGGACGGCGTGGCCGAAATACTGATTGGCGTCCCCAATCGTCCATTTGCAGCCGCAGGTAGGTCCGCGGGGGCCAATCGCGCGGCTTCTCAGCACTTGGCAACCGCCCTGGGATGGCGGCTTGTATTAGGAATTGGTGAGGGAGAGGGCCGGTACTCAGATGGTGAGCGACACTTGGCCCCCGATCCTAAGTCCGACGGCCATGACCGAGCTGGGCCTCGGCTCGCAGGCAATCCGCTATGCCGGAGGCGATCGCGGAGCGGACCAGCTTGCGATTCCGCCAAATCTCCGAAGGGAAGAAATGAAACAGATGAGCTTCTGGCTCGATGCCAGGCCACTTGTGCGTCGTGGGTACAGTTGCTGGGATATGTCGGCCGATCAGATGGCCATGGCCGGGACTATTGGCTTGGAGATCGTCAGTTCACATGACTTTCGGTTCCAGTGGTGGTGTGGGACGAGCGGCAGGCCGTCGATCGAACAGCCGACCATCTGCTCCAAGATGACCCTCTTTGACCGCATTCGGCCTTGTTTCAGCCATTCACCAGTGCGGGCACCGATGCCCGCTTCGGGTCGTAAGACGCCGGTCGGCTCCTCTCAACTTGGTCTTCATGACGTTTGGACTTGAGCAGCCAGTTGCTCCCCTACGGCTGACCTTGCACAACGGCCTGAATCGGGCAGCTACAAGCTACCCAGCCTCAGCCGGAGCCAGGAGAGGTATCGTGCGCTCCCACCATGTGCGGGACTCAATCCCTTCCGAGCAACGCCGCTTTTAGTCAGGCGCATCCTCAGAGACAGCACGGCTTGTTGATCCTCGGTCTTGGGCTCCACCGTTCGCATCGCTGGTTGCTGTGCCGCGGTCCAGATCGCATGCGCGTCAGCAGCGTCCGTCTTGAGGCCGGCATCAAGCTCACCCACGTCCCCTACAAAGGCGTCTCGATGGGCATCAATGACGTTCTAGGCGGCAATATCGAGCTCTATATCTCCTCGATGCCGACGCTGGTTGGCTTCGTGCACAGCGGCAAGGTCAAGGCCCTCGCCGTGACCTCCAGCAAGCGGCTGGCAGAGCTGCCCAACGTGCCGACGCTCGACGAATCCGGCTACAAGCTCGTGGACTACGCGAACTGGTTCGGCTTCTTTGGCCCGGCAAAGCTGCCGGCCAACATCGCCGCCCGGCTGAACGCGGAATTTAACAAGGCGCTGCAGTCCCCAGACGTGCGAGAAAAGCTGCAGGCCCAGGGTATGGAAGTGGCCGTCAGCACCCCTGACGCCTTCGCAAAGCTGGTGCGCGACGACGTGGTCCGGTGGGGCAAGGTCGTGCGCGAAACCGGCGCGAAAGTCGAATAAAGGAACCGGAATAATGTCAATCAACAGTCAGTTCGAGCGAGTCTCCCCGGAGCAGGTGAAGCAGGCCGCCGAGTTTCAGGCGGCGATCTTCGCCGACGTCAACGGTCGGACGGGCGCCTTGCATGGCCGCATCGTCGCGCTGGTTCCTACCATGAAAGTGGCAGGCCCCGCATTCACGGTCGATGTCCGCCCGGGTGACAACCTGATGATCCATGCGGCCATCGCCCTCGCCCAGCCCGGCGACGTTCTTGTCATCGATGGCAAGGGGGACCAGACCGCCGCGCTGATGGGTGCGCTTATGATGAACGCATGCAAGGTCCGCCAGCTGGCCGGTGTCGTAATCGACGGTGCGGTGCGCGATCGTGAGGAGCTCGAGGCACTGGGCTTTCCCGTATTCTCGGTCGGCACCAATCCGAACGGTCCGACCAAGAATGTCCCCGGAAACTTAGGGGCTGCCATCAGCTGCGGCGGGGTAGCCCTCAGGCCAGGGGACCTCGTCATTGGCGACGCCGACGGCGTGGTCGTAGTCGAGCGCAAGAAAGTGGACAAACTGCTGCCTCTGGCTGCCAAGAAGGTGGTCGACGAGGAGGCCCGTATGCAGCAAATCAAGAGCGGGAATACAGCCGCCACCTGGCTCGTGGGCGCCCTGCGAAGCGCAGGGGTTCTGAAAGAGAGCGAAAGCCTCTTAGACAATCCGTTCGAACGAGGCGTGCTTGAGCGTTAGCGCCTGTGTGCGGCAAGCGGCGGCGCAGTGCCAGGCCATCAGCCTGCAAGTTCAAGTACGACAACAAACATTGTGACTGCGCTCCTTGAACGTGTTATTCCTGTATTCGAAGAGCCTGTTGTCGCTCGCTACCTTGGCGGTCAGCTTGCTTCAATCCTCGGCAATTAGACACAGAACATCGCGTTGAGCTTGCTGTTATGGGATCAAACTCACTCGGCTTTCCTCATCGGGGTGCTGAACTTTTTTCTGCAAGGGCCCATGCTGGCTGTGCCGATGCTGGCGGGACGGCGTTTCCATCCCTCGACGATCCGGGCGACGACGCTAAGAATCCTGAGTTGCTTGCTGGGAGTTTCAGTGTTGTTCCTTCTCGGCGCGATGACCGGCAAGCTCATACGCCATCCCGCTGCTGTTGCTGGCCGCGTTCCTGGGCATTGTGCTGGCCGTGGAGTGGCCAGCACGTCAATTGCTGCTCACGTCCTCCTTGAGTGATCGGTCGCTGCTCGTCAATGCGGTGGCGATGAACTCGCTCATATTCAACGTCGGGCGGATGGCTGTCTGTTCCCGCCGTTGAGAGCGGCACATCGAACCTGCTGCAGTCCATTGGTTCTGTACGCGTTCTGGCAACACATGCGCAAGCGGGGAAAGCGCTCTTGTTACTGGAGCAGTATCCGCATGCGCTGCAGCAAGAGTAAAGGTGCGGATTTCGGAGCCTCGCCTTGCCAAAAGCGGACGTATCCGTTCCTGACGCCTGAGTTGATTAAAGATGCCGAAAGCTATCGGCAAGCTCACCCGGGTCGCCTCGAAGACTGGATGAACTCAAACCGGGTTGGACACTCCTGGAATCAAGAATGGTTCGCCCGCAAGTCCAAATGACGCTCAAGCTTTCCCTTCCAACAGGTGCTTGGCCCGCTGCCAGTCCGCAGATTCCGCCCCTTCGGTGAAAGCTGCAAGAAGCCTACCGAGCGTGTGTCGCGCGCTTTTCGACTCGCCTTTATCTTGCTGCAGCCGCGCCAGGCTCAGCATCGCGCGAAGCTCCAGCGACTTTGCGTTCTGCTGATGGGCGATCTTGATTGCCCGACAGAAGCAATCCTCTGAAGCTTCGCTGTCGCGACGCATGCCGTGGATTGGGCTTGAGCGTGGGAGAAGCAATATGCCCTTTAAGCGATGTAACTCCGCTTCAAAGTAGCGCTCCCCGTTCTTGCTCGCCATAGCCAATGCCTCCGCCAAGACGTCCAGCCCCGACTGAGTTTTGCCTACCTTGTCATAAACTTGAGCCGCCAAAGCCAAAAAATACGGTAGTTCAAACTCGGCGCCAGTATCCCGGTAAGCAGCGAGGCCATGCTGAATCCTGGCGATACCATCCTCAATGCTCCCCTGTTCAGCCATCGCCCATCCCTGCAGGATGGTTCCCCATGCGCGCCAGAACGGAAACCCTTGTTCCGCCGAGAGCGCAATTGCTGCATCCGCATGCTGGCGACAAAGGTGCGGCTCATCTCGGTATTGATGAAGTTCCGCTGCATATACTAGGGCGAGCGCCAAGCTAATTGGATGAGAGACTTTACGGGCGAGCGCTAGCGCTTCTAGACTTCTATTGCCAGCTTGGGCCGGATAGCCTAAGTACCACAGTGACCGCGCGAGAAAGCTGAGTCCACGAACCCCAAGATCCTGCCCATATAGTGCAGCATGGACCGGGTGCTGCTCCGGCTCATAGTACGCGAGTCCTTGCTCAAGGTGAGCACGGGCAATGCGGAATTTTCCTAGAAAGAGCGACGTCCCTCCCAGTGCGACATGTGCCTGGCCTAGCCATACTGGATTCATTGTGCTCTCGGCCAGACTGAGCAATTCCCCTCCCAATTCATACGCTTTCCGGTGCTGCGCTCGAATCAATAGAAACGTGCGCAGGCCTAACTTGACTTGGAAGAGCTCCGAAGTTGCCGCACCGGTTGGACACAAGGCCAATGCCTTCGTATAGTTTTCTGCCACCTCAGAAGCGGCAAAGCCCCTGGCCGCAATCAAAGCTTGGCCGAGAGTAATCCGCAATGCCAACTCTTGCTGCGTTCGTCCTTTAGAGTCGGGAAGGTGAGTGACCAGTGTCAAAGCCTTGCTCAGATGAGTAATTGCATCACGATGGGCCGAATGGTCGACGGCCTGTCGCCCAGCACAGTGCAGATACTCTACCGCCTTGGGTATGTTGCCGCTGAGACTGAAATGGTGTGCTAGCTCGTTATAGCGGTCTTTCAGTTGATGACCAAAGAGAGCCTCGATGGCCCGACCAGTGCGTTCATGCAGAGCACCACGCTCTTCGGAGAGAAGGGAGTTCCCTGCGACTTCCTGAGTAAGGGCATGCTTAAATGCATACGCAATCTCCGGAAAGGCTGGGCGCTCGTAGATAAACTCTCCCGCCTGCAGGACCGCAAGGAGCGGATGCAGGCGAGCCTCCGGTTGCACGAAGACCTTCTGGACCAGACTAAAAGTGAACTCCTTGCCGATAATCGCCAGGGTCTGCAGTAACTCTCTCTCGGCGCGCGGCAGCCGGTCCATACGCGCCGCGAGTACCCCCTGCACTGTGGTCGGGATATGTAGCACGTCCCGAGTTCTTCTGACTCGGTAATAGCCTGGCTCGCCCAAGAGAGCTTTCTCCTCGGCTAATGTCCGAACAACCTCCTCCATGAAGAACGGATTTCCCTCGGTCTTTTCTAGGATGAGTTGCTTGAGTGGACCGAGTCCGGAGTCATCTCCCAACAAGATTTCGAGCAAGCCTTGCGCCTCCGCTGGACCCAGGGGCTCGAGCAGAAGCTCGGTGTAATTGTCCTTGTGATGCCAGGCGGCTTGGTACTCGGACCGGTAGTTCAAGAGAAGGAGGATCCGGACATTCGTCATCCGCTCAATGAAGTAGGCGAGAAACGCTTCTGTCTCGTTATCCAGCCATTGCAGGTCCTCGAACACAACCTCAATCGGATGACTACGACTCTCACAAACCAGCAGACGCGTGATCGCGTCGAACGTGCGCTCGCGCCGCAGGCTGGCGCCCATGTCTGCCAGCGACGAGCCATCTTCGTTGATACCAAGGAGATGAAGCAGGTAAGGCAGTATCTCTTCCAAGCTTTCCTCAAGTGTGAGTATTTTGCCTGTTACTTTCTCGCAGCACTTCCGCTCATCGTCCTGGGCAGTGATCTGAAAATAGTTCTTAAGCAACTCGATGAGCGGCAAATAGGCAAATGCCTTGCCGTGCGACACCGAATATGTCTCCAATACTAGGCATCCGAGGGAGAACACTTTGAATTCGTGGAGCAGTCGCGACTTGCCAACCCCCGCTTCACCTACCACGGCAACGATTTGCCCGTCTTCGGACCTTGTCCGCTCAAGCGCCTCCTGCAGCGTCTTAAGCTCGATCTCGCGGCCGACGAAGCGAGTCAAGCCACGGTGCGCTGCCACCTGAAAACGCGTGCGCAGAGGGCCGATTCCAAGCAACTCAAAGACTGCTACTGGATCAGGAATACCTTTGATCTGAGTGGCTCCCAGTGCGTTAAACTCAAAATACCCTTCCGTGAGCTTGTGGGTAGTGTCGCTGACAAGGATGGATGAAGGCGCAGCAATGGTCTCCATCCGCGAAGCGATGTGGATTGTTTGCCCCACAGGATCGTAGTCGGCGGTCAGACTGTCCTTACGGATTGAGCGCACGACCACTTCGCCCGAGTGCACACCTATCCGTATCTGTAGCGAGATACTTTGCTCTAGCTGAAGCCGGTCACTGTGCCGGCGAATTGCTTCCTGCATGCGTAATGCTGCGTAAAGCGCGCGCTTGGGGTGGTCCTCATGGGCAATGGGCGCGCCAAACAACGCTAGGATCCCGTCACCTAAAGACTTGGCAACATAACCCTCATAGTGATGGACGGCCTCCATCATCAATTCGATTACCGGGGTAATCAGGCGATGAGCCTCTTCCGGATCTCGGTCATGGATCAAGGCGGTCGAAGCGGCCATGTCAGCAAACAGGACCGTGATGGTCTTGCGTTCACCGGCGCGCCCCCCCGGGACTCAAGCGCTGCCAGTTCGGCCCGGATTCGCTCGTCAAGGTGGAGCGAGGTGATACAACCGGGGGCAGCGGACGACGACGGCGGTTGCTCGCTAGTGGGAGCGCCGCACGCATTGCAGAAACGTGCGCCCGGACTCAGTTCGCGGCCACAGCACTTGCAGAGGCGTGCCAGCCCGGTGCCGCATTGCTCACAGAAAACGGCCCCAAGGGTATTTTCGAACCCGCAAATTGTGCAGTGTGCCATCGTGCCTTCCTGGACACGTCCTACGTGCAATTAGACGCCCGATTGCCTTCAGTCGCAATGCAGTGCGGATGGGGATCCCGCCACGCCGTGCATTTGGCGCCTCGCCCTGGGGTGCACTGCCGGAGTGCCCCAAATGGGGCGCTGGAGCAATGCCTCGGCCCAGGAATACGTCATCGGGTAAACACCTAAAGCAATAGATTTCGCTTTGGAATGTCAGTCTGCTATTCTGGTATGCCAGTTAGGAAACCTTCAGAGCCAACATGTGTTTGACGGTCTTCGGTGAGGAACCAACCCGTCATCGAGTCACCATGGGCGAAAAACATAACCAGCGATGAAGTGTCGGCTGTTACGGACAAAGTATCGGCGCAATGCCGCAAATGGCTGCTGAAATTGAGAGAGGCACACTACGCTGGGGAGGTTTCCACCAAGCGCTCTTGGCGCCACGGATTGAAAGCACGGAAAGTATGCCGATCTAAATCGATAGCCGACAGAGCATCGAGAGTATGCGCTCCGCGTCACTCGCTTTCGCGAGTTCAAAAATCAATTGGGAAGCGAAACGCCCTACTTATACTGCAACGCATGAATACTTGGACCACCCGAAAACTCCGATCCTTGCTCTTCGTCCCTGCGGACAGTGAGCGGAAACTTGCGGCATCGCTGCGATCGAATGCAGATGGGCTCATATTTGATCTGGAGGATAGTATTCCCGAGAAGGATAAGGCAAGTGCGCAGCGAAAACTAAGTGCTTTCCTAACAGAGTACGCGGAAGATATGCGTCCATCGCTGCTGGTCCGTGTCAATGGACTATCGTCCGCACACATATTAAATGACCTTGCGGCTGTGATTCCGCACAGGCCGGATGCAATCGTGCTTCCAAAATGTCGCGGTGTTCAGGACATTCACCGTCTCTGCGACTATCTATCTGCGATGGAGGTAGCTCTCTTAGACGGAAATTGGGAGACCGGTATTATTGCAATGGCCACTGAGTCCTCCGAGGGCGTATTTGGTTTGTCTTCGTACAGGAATGCGCCGATGCGTCTTCGTGCTTTAATGTGGGGTGTTGAGGATCTCGCCGCCGACCTTGGAACGCTCGCCTCTCACGAGGGTCATAGCCTTACCCCTCCTTTTGCCGTTGCTCGAACCATGTGTTTACTGGCGGCCGCTCAGGCTGGTATTGATGCTATCGACGCAGTAAGTACGGTTCTTTGCGATACGGAGCGGATAGCACTAGAAGCGTCGTCTGCAAAACGGGATGGATTTAGTGCGAAAGCTGCTGCACATCCCGCGCATATTGATATGATCAATCAGGCCTTCGCACCTCGTGAAGACGAAATAAGTTGGGCACGGCGCGTAGTGGAGGCTTTTTCTAGCACAAGCGCACAGGGTGTCGCTAGGCTCGATAATTTGATGATTGATCGTCCGCACCTTCGTCTTGCTCATCGCATACTTGCCGATGTCGAGGGTATTGATTAGCCTCCAGAAAGCATAGACGATGCGCTTACAGCAGACTTTTCCCTGTCAAGCTTTTTTGCACGAAACCGCATTTCGAGAAGAGCTCGGGCGTCGCCCTGACCCACATTCCCTACAAGGGCGCCGGCGAAGCGCTGATGGGTCTGATCGCCGGCAACGTAGACCTGCTGATCACCGCGACGCCGACCGCTATCCCGCAAGTCAAGGGCGGCAAGGCACGCGCGCTGGCGGTCACCGGCGCAGCGCGTGTACCGACTCTCCCTGACGTGCCGACATTTACCGAAGCTGGCCTGAAGGACTACGCCGTCACCAATTGGTTTGGCCTCGCCGCACCAAAGGGAACGCCGCCGGAGCTTGTTGCCAAGCTTCAGGCCGAGGTTCAGAAGAGCGTCCAAAGCGCTGACGTCAAGGAGCGACTGGCAAGCATGGGGGCACAGCCCGGTGGTATCCCTTCGGCAGAATTTGCGCGGCGAATCAAACAGGACACTGTTACGTGGACGCAAGTGGCGAAGGCAGCCAACGTCAAGCCGGAATAGTTTTACCGTCCTGCAACGAGCCAAGGCAAGCTCGCGTCGCCCGCCAGCGTGCGCGAGGCGCTGGTGATCCTTAACCAGGGTTCGCGTGGCTGACCGAAGCCGGCTACCTGGCCGGCAATCCGCTCGCATTCGCGCTCCGCCACCGCACGCCGGCCAAGGCGCGGATCACGCGCTACCTCAGTCACGAGTTGTGGGATGCCGGCAAGGACACGATCAAGCCGATGCCGGTAACGACTGGCCGCCACCGAACGCGAGCGGCTGCATACGACGCGCTGCCGCTGGCTCTCGCCCGTGCTCTATGCTGGAGGTCACCGGCAAGGGCAACCAGAACCAGCTGGTGCCGGTCACCGGCGAGCTGATTGCCGAACTGACGCGCTACCGCGGCGCCCATGCCACCGATCCCGCAGCCCGGGGGAAGACCCGCTTATTGCTGCTGCCGGTGATCGCCAGCCAGAACGGTGACAAAGGCCTGTCACGCTGGGGGCTGCACCTGATCAGGAAGTAAGTGTGCAGCCTGGCGGCGCGTTTTGACCGCCATCGTTCGGACTGATGCAGCCGCTTGAGAATACCGTCGAACGATTCGAGTTGCCGGTGGATCTCCTCTGGCCCGTTCTCAACCAGGAACGCGCGGAATGCCGACGCGAGCGCCGGCAACCGTACAGCCGGCAGGTGCGCCACATACCAGTCGGGCTCCACCCGGTTGCCTGCGAGCGGCAGCACATCGATCAGCCCCGCTTCGAACTCCAGCATACAGGCATGCAACGACAGGAACGCGATGCCCAACCCGGCCGAGACCATGCGCTTGATCGCCGCATTGCTGGACAGCTCGGATCCATGCGGGAAGCGCAGCCCCCGCCTCGCGGAACAGGCGTTCGACGGTATCGCGCGTACCAGAGCCGGGCTCACGGACCAGCAGGTTTTCCGCAAGCAAATCGTGCAGCGTGATGTGCCGGCGGGCCACCAATGGGTGATCGGGTGCGGCAATGAAGGCTATCGGATGCTTGGCAAAGGTCACCGCCTTCGTCCTGAGCTCGGAAGGCGGCCGCCCGATGATGGCCAGATCGATTTCGTGCATCCCCAGCATGCGCACGATCTCTTCCTGGTTGCCGACTGGAGGCACGATCTTCACATCCGGATGGAATTGGGTGAACGCCATTTCCTCAGGATTGTTGGATACGGAGGCGGGGATTCCTATTCAGCTTTCCGCGAAGACTGAAAATGAAAAGAAGGCAATTATTGAAGGATATTTGTTACTCATAACCACGGATTCGTTACTGATCTTCGATAAAAGAACAAATTTGATTACAGAATCTCGCTCCGAGACAAGCGAGGTTGCTCATGCAGCAGGAAGCCTTCGGCGTTTGCCATTCTCATTGCCGCATGCGCCCTAGTCAGCGAACACACTAAAGCGACTGCGAGACGGAGGCCACATTGCCGGACCGGTACAACGGCCTTGGCTTTAAGAAGCTTATCTACATGGTCGTCGAACTGCTCGATGTCCACGCCAGATGGCTGGACATTGAGGAAAATCGCCCCCGCTACACTTGGTCTTCATTGAGGAGCCCGAAGCCCACCTGCATGCTCAGTTGCAGCAGGTTTTCATCCGCAAAGTTCTAGACATCCTTGCCGTACCCGATGAGGATGCGCGGTACTGCACGAGTCAGGTCGTCGTCTCGACACATTCGCCGCACGTGCTCTTCGAGCTTTAGGCCGATCCGGTATTTCCGCCGAATCACCGATGCAGGCATGCAACGGTCTCAGGTTCTGAGCATGGCCGCTTTTTACGGCGACGGCCAACGACCCGCACGACCCCAACGGTCGCACCCGGGACTTCCTGGAGCGCTACCTGAGACTCATGCATTGTGACCTGTTCTTCGCCGATGCCGCCATCCTGGTGGAGGGAAGCACCTGGCCGACTTGCAGCACGCGGGCTGTTTTGCTGAGCGCCCGCTTGCGGATCGTGCGGTCCCGTCCGATTCCGGGACGCCCAGGGCCACGTCCGGGACGGGTATGGGGATCTGCCGGACTGGCTGCAGCGTGCGGTCAACGCAGGCCAGTCGATCGAGCATTTCCGGGTCTAACGCCAGGCGGCCCGGTTGGCGGCGTAACGCGGTATCCGTTCAACGCGACAGCAAGCCGGCCGAGCTCGGCCAGACCCGGTCATTGCCCATGGAATCGGAGAATGACTGCCGTGCGGGTTAGTAGCCGATTGCCATACCGTCACGCCGCCCGTCGGCTCCGCCAAAAAGGATGCCACGCGAACGATCCATCCAGATCGCCTGGCTGGTCCCCAAAGGATTGACCGACACGGTGGGTTTGTGGCCACGCTGTCTCAGCCCTTGCCAAACTTCCTCGGGTACCGTTTGCTCGAGCTCGAAGGAATCGCCTCTTGCAAACATACGGGGATGTTCGATGGCTTGCTGCACCGACATCCCATAATCCACGATGTTCGACAACACCTGGATCTGGCCAGCAGGTTGGAAATGGCCGCCAGTAACACCGAAGGACATCACGGCTTCCCCATCCCTCGTCAGCAACGCTGGAATGATGGTATGCATGGGACGCTTACGGCCAGCGATCTCATTGGGATGTCCCTGCTCCAGGACGAACCCGCATCCGCGGTTCTGGAGGAGCACTCCAGAAGCGGGGGCAACCAGGCCACTGCCGAAGTCATCGAAAATGGAATTGATAAAAGCAACCATGGTGCCGTTGGCGTCTACTACAGAAATGAACACCGTGTCGCGATGTTCGGGCGTGCGCGTAGGTGTAAGGTTCTCCGTGCGCTGATGCAGGCTCACTCTTGCAACCAGTTCGTTGATATACTTCGGAGACAGCATCCTCTCGACGTCAACTGGATGGAAACCCGGGTCGCACACGAAACTGTCACGCTGCGTGTAGGCGAGCCGGGAGATTTCGCCTAAGAGGTGGAAACGTTCCGCGCTCAGGGCGCCAAACTCGCCGAGTTTGAACGCGTTCAGCATGGAAGCCATTTGTAGCGCAATGATTCCCTGGCCGTTCGGCGGGCATTCCCAGAGCTCGTAACCTCGATATGTAGCGGAAATCGGAGAAACATACTCCGGTGCGTATTCGACAAAGTCGTCCAGCGATACAGCGCTTCCCCGCGCTTTGAGCGCCTGCACAATGTCTTCGGCAATCCATCCGTTGTAGAACGCGTCCGCGCCGTCATTTGCGATGGCTCGAAGCGCCTTGCCAAGCTTTCGGTTAGCACGCCGATCGCCAACCACTGGCGCTTGCCCGTCGCCCAGAAACACTTCTTTCGCTTCGGGCGTGGACGATACTTTCTCGGCATTTCGGGCCCAGTCTCGAGCAAGACGTTCGGTGACGATGTACCCGAACTCAGCAGCTTCGATGGCTGGCCGGAGGAGGTTCTCAAACGGTTGCGTTCCGTGATCCACGAGTAGCCGCTCCCAAGCTCTGACTGCGCCGGGCACCGTTACGGCGTGAACGCTAATGGTGGGAATCGCTGTAAGGCCATCTTGGCGCAATGCTTCTCCACTTACACCTTTTGGCGCCCATCCCGCACCGTTTAGCGCGATAGGCGGTTGACCGTTCTTCTTTACCAGTACGAAACAGTCCCCGCCGATGCCAGTCTGTGTTGGTTCTACCACGGCAAGCATTGCGGCAATCGCAACGGCTGCATCTACGGCGTTACCACCAGCCCGAAGCACGTCGAGTCCTGCAAGTGCAGCTTGTGGATTCGAAGTTGCCACCATCCCCTTGGTGCCGACGGCCACTGACCGACCGGGTTTGCAAAATTCACGCATCTATATCCCCATGTTTGCGGCCGCGACTCGTTGAGAGCGAGGCAACGCGGTGTGAGGAAATGCTAGGCGCACTTGCGTGCAATCTCGGTGCAATGTGATGGTCCAGAACGCAACGAAATCGCTGATTTCAATGGCACATTGACTGTACGACGGCACGTGCCGTGCCACCTTCACTCCCTCAGGGGAACTTGAAGCGAGACCTTCGACCGTTGCATGGCAACGTAGGTTTTGAATTGCTTAATATTGCCGGAGACAAAGAACAGTTCACGGGTTAGCTGCTCATACTCTGTCATGTCTTTGACGTTGACGATGAGCAGGAAGTCGAAATCCCCTGTCACATAGTAGACCTGCTGAATCTGAGGGCTATTGTTGAAGCGCGTCCTGACCTCATCGAGCAAATCGATGCGCTCATTCTCTAACTTGACCTCCACCAGGATTGTGATGGGCCGTCCGACGGCCACGGGATCCACTATGGCGACGGTCGAAGTAATTACCCCTCCCGCCTCGAGGGCTGAAATCCTTCGGTTGACGGCCGACGGTGAGAGATTGACCGCCTCGGAAAGTTGCCTCTGAGACAGTTTGCTGTTCGATTGCAGAAGGCTCAGCAGCTTAATGTCGTATGAATCGAGTTGCATAATCTGTTCCGTGCCGCCTTGAGAATGGCGAATGAGGACCTCATTGTCGCAGCTTCGTTACGCAACGAGACCCACGTTGGCCTTTTTTCGGCGAGCGGAATGCAACAAATGTCCACCTCCCGTGCCGAGTGGGGAATAGTAGGCCGCAAAAAAATAGCCGGCCACCCTGAAGCAGTAGCCGGCTGGGGGGAATGCCCTGGTCCGCGGAAACAACGGACGTTGAAGGATTGTCAGTCTGCCGAAAAGCCGCTCGACTTGATCGGACCTTCCCATTGCGCAAGTGTTGTCGCCTGAAGCTGAGCCAGTTCGGTAGGCGTGGAGTACGAATGGGTCATCGCAAACTGCTGGATCCGCTTTTGCAGTTCCGGTGATTGCATGGCTTCGGACAAGGCCTTGCTTAGCCGCTGCACTTTGTCAGCGGACATACCGGCCGGGCCATAGAGAGCAACGTAGGCGTCGGCAGATACGTTGATTCCGGATTCGCGAAGGGTCGGCACGTTTGGCAGGAATGGACTGCGACGCTCACCTGTGGTGGCGAGAATCCGCACCTTGCCGGATTTCGACATTTCCATGGGTTCATAGATGGTGTCGATAATCATGGGAATCTGCCCCCTGCAAGGTCGACAAGAGCAGGCGATCCACCTTTGTACGGGACATGCTGCAACTGGACTCCCGTCGCGTTTCCGATCATGCCGCCAAGGAAGTGGCTAATGTTGCCAGGGCCGGATGTGCCATATGATGCTTCAGAAGGGTGTGCCTTTGCCCACATCAGGACTTCTTTGATGCCGCCGGCTGGCACCTTTGGACCGACGGCAAGGCACAATTCATAGGTCGCCACGCGTCCAATGGGTGTGAAATCCTTCGCGGGGTCGAACTCCAGCTTCTTGTATGCGTGAGGAAATACCGTAAACGGGGCGCTATTGGACAAGACGAGAGTTTGACCGTCGGGAGCGGAACGTTTGAGTTCACTCAGCGCCAATCGTTGATTGGCGCCAGGGCGATTTTCAACGATAACAGGCTGTTTCAGCGTGACACGAAGTCGCTCGGCTAGCGCGCGGCCCACGGAATCAACAGCGCCGCCGGCCGCGAATCCGACCAGAATTCTTACGGGTGCCGTGCTCCCCTGGGCGTGGACAGAACTGACCGACAATGCGAGCAGGCCGGCCAGGGATAGGGCAATAGTCGAACGGACCATGGTTGTCTTCCTCCTTTGGTGGATGGGATTTGCACTTCTAATAGTTGTGGGCTTGCTGCAAAGTGTTCCGGATCTACTCCAGAACACTGTCTCGACCATCAGTAGACAGGCGCGGGTGCTGTACTACCTAGCGAGCCATTCCGCTTGACGGACGACGATCGATTCCGGGGCTACACCGACAAGTTGTTGGAAGGCCTTGGGAGCCGTTGCGCCTTCGGTGCTGATCAGCAAGACCCGGGAGTTCGAGTCAACTCCGATCTCAGCGAGCAGCCCCTTATGCTCGCGGAGCACCGCAAGACCGGCGAGTCCCGCAGCGCCTGATTCGCCGGAAACAATGGGCACATCACGCTCGCTACCGCGCGCAAGCATATGCATGGCAGTGACTGCGTCGTCATCAGAGATGGTCATGAACAGGTCGACACTTTCCTGCAAAAAACGCCACGCCAGGGGAGATGTCTCGCCGCATGCGAGTCCGGCCATCACTGAATCTACCGACCCGGTAGCCTTGGCCGGTCGGCCATGCTTCGCGCTCTGAAACAGGCAATCAGCTTGCTCTGGTTCCACCACGATGAACTTCGGACGGCGCGCGCCGTAGATTTCCCAGATGTAGCTAACAACGCCTGCTGCCAAACCACCCACGCCGCCTTGCAAGAAAACATGCGTGTAGGGGCATTCTCCAGAGGAATTTGCGCGTGTCTGCGCGATGGCCTCAGCAGCGATGGCACCGTAGCCTTGCATGACATCGCGAGGAATGTCTTCATAGCCATCGTAGGACGTGTCAGCGACAACGCTCCAGCCATGGGTGCTGGCGAGTCGCGCCGCTTCTTCGACTGACTCATCATAGTTGCCGACTATCCGGACGATTCTGGCACCGTAAGCCGCAATAGCGGCTTCTCGCTCCTGGCTGACGTTTGCGTGGAGAACGATGGTGCAAGCGCAGCCAATCGACTGCGCAGCAGCAGCGAGCGCCCGGCCATGGTTGCCATCGGTAGCGCTCACTACTGTGAATCCTTTGACCAGATCCGCATACTTGCCGGCGACAAGGTCCCGAGGGTCGATGCTCTCATCTGGCCAGCGGCGCAGAATCAGGCGAATCAGCGCGATTGGAGCCCCCAGAGCCTTGAAGCTACCCAACGGAGACCGAACCGATTCGTCCTTGACGCTAATCGAGCCGACATCGAGGCGCGCTGCCATGTCCGGGAGACTGTAGAGCGGGGTCGGTCGGTCGGACAGTTGGTTCCAGCAAGAGAGCCAAGCCAAGCTCTCGTCGGCGGTCGCGACATTCATGATTGCCTGCAGTTCTGCAGGATACGGATTGAAGGCGGCTTTCTCGTTAGCGATGATCATCGATGGGTCCTGCGATGAGAGCGATTCTGATGTCGTCGGTGGACGGCGCTGCCGGACGACTCCTCCGCTCATTCGTGTTTGCCCCGTCAGTATTGGCGCCTGTCCAAGGGAGGTCTGAGACGATGGTAGTAGGAGTGGTGTGAAATTACGCGGCGTTTTGATGTTCGCAAAAGAAACAAACGCGCGATTTTCGTCGTCGTAAAGCCGCGGGACTTGCGTGCAGCATTTACGCGCCACGAGCTCAGAGGGGAGAAATTCCCCCAAATGCCGGCGCAGAGGGTAAACGAAGAATGGCCCGCAATTGCGGGCCGCCGATATAACTCGATGCAGGAGACGCTATGGAAGGCTACCGGGAAGCGCACTCCAGACGCCGCTTAACGACGTCGAGAAGAACCTCTGCACCCATTACAAGTTGGTCATCATCGGTGTGCTCTCGAGGGTTATGGCTGATGCCGCCGCGGCTCGGCACGAAAATCATTGCCGACGGCGCAATGCGGGCGATCATCTGGGCGTCGTGGCCAGCGCCAGACGTCATGCGCCGATTACTAAACCCAAATCGTTTGGCGGATGCTTCGATTTCATTTGCCAAGTCGGCATCGAAAACGACAGGTGAGAACCGCACGAGCTGTTCTGTGCTTACCTTCACGCCCTCTTTTTCTGCGACGTCCACCAAAAAGTCGGCGAGGGCCTTCTCGGCAGCCTGCAACCGGGATTCATCCGGATCCCGCAGGTCAACCGTCAGCGTGGCCCTGCGCGGAATCACGTTGATGACGTTGGGCTCGAATCGCATGCAACCTACGGTAGCTAGCGTAGTGCCGCCAGAATTTGCAGCCAGATCGCGAACGAACGTCGCAATGGCGGAGGCCACCCAGCCCGCGTCATGGCGCAAATGCGTCGGCGTAGTACCGGCGTGGTTCGCGTTGCCTTGAATCGTGATCTGCTGCCACGAGATGCCTTGGAGATTTTCGACTACCCCGATGAGGATGTTCTCTGCTTCAAGAATCGGGCCCTGTTCGATGTGGAGCTCGACGTATTCATGAGGAACGATGGAGCCGGGCACCATGGTTCCCGCATACCCGATTCGCGACAGCTCTTCGCCCAGCTTCGTGCCATCGGTGCCAATGGTGTCCAGAGCTTGCTGTAGGGGGAGGCCGCCGGCGTAGACCAGGGAACCCATCATGTCAGGCTGGTAACGAATCCCTTCCTCGTTGGTGAAGGCGCCCACCGTGAAGGAACGAGACGGAAGAACTCCTGCCTCTCTATATGCGCGCGCTACGGCAAGGCCCGCAAGCACGCCGTAACAACCATCCAGCGCGCCGGCGTTGGTGACCGTATCGATATGCGAACCCACCATCATAGGCGCTTGGTACCCATCGCCCTTTGCAGACCTGAGCGTACCGAAGATGTTGCCGATACTGTCTACTTGGACGTCAAGGTCCAGTTCTCGCATCCAACGCACCACCAGGTCTCGGCCCGCCTTCTCGCTGTCCGTGAGCGCGATACGAGTCCGGCCGCCGACGTCCTCGTCGGCCCCGACTCCGCCTAGTACCCGGACTTGTTCAAGCAGCTTTCCGCCGTCCAGCTTTAGTACTTGTTGCTCAGAGATGTCGCACATCAGCAGTCACCTTACACGCATTTGAAATCACCGGGCGCGAGCCTTGCCCACATATTCAGTGGATCGTATTGCAGGAGCAGCGCAAAAACGGCGCTACTTTAGCCTACGACACGCAACAACGGTGCAAAATGGGTCGCTGGGGAGGTTTCCCTATCGTGTTCGTTGGCGCACTTTAGATGGGTGCTATGGCGCCGATCTCAGTGAAATGAGCCTTGAGGACGATGGGCATAGGCGCGCGCTTGCACGACGAGACATGAGGCGTGATGTGATGAGCCTGAATCACTTAGGCACGGCGAAAACCCGCCACAGGCACGCCGACGGACTCCGTGGCCCCGAAGCGGACTCACGATCTGATGGGCTGTGTCGTCTGGATGACGGCGTAACTTCTTGCCGTGGATAGGGGCATTGGCGGGGTGCGGCGCCCCTGCCCCGCCTGAGGGACAACAAATGTCCGATTGTCCTGCAGGATTTCTATTCAGTGGCCGACCTACCCAGCCTAACAAGTCAAGGCTGGATAGAACTCACCTGCAGAAGAGCCCCAGGGGCCTCCCGGAAAGAGAACGCAATTCAATACGTGAACTCTTCGCGCCACAAAGCGCATGCCAGACGTCCTTGTGCAACGGCGACGAGGAACCTTACGCCGTAAGGAATGGCTTTGTCATTAAAATCGTACGCCAGATTGTGCAGCGCAGCCGTGTCTCCATTTCCGATGTTCAGGTAGCACCCGGGAATCTTCTGCAACAATTGGCCAAAATCCTCCGATCCCGAATTAGGTCGTACCTCGACATCGAGTGACTCCGGTCCAAAGACTCCTGCGCTCGCCGGCGGCGTCCACACCCTTGGCCTCCATCGCGGCCCGTTCCTCGCGAATGCGCTCGGCCAGATGGGGCGGCGTGTAAAGGACCGGGGCCGGGACGGGCGGCGCCGGAGGCGGGGCTATGGTAGCGGTCCCTAGACAGGCCGTGACCTTTGAGATTCCCTCTATTCGACTTGGCGTGCAGGTAGCGCCAGCCGCGCCAACTCCGCGAAATATCGCGCACCCACTGTAAGCACTTCGTCGTTGAAGTCATAGCAACTGTTGTGCAGCGGAATGCCGCCTGGCGTGCCAGTGTCGCCGTTGCCGATAAAGACGAAAGCGCCTGGCACGGCCTGCAGGAAGGCCCCGAAGTCTTCGGAAATCATCATCGGCTCGATGTTGCCGTTCACGCGATCGGTGCCAACGACGTTTCGCGCGGCCTCCAGCGCGACCGGCACCCACTGCTCCCAATTCACGGTAGGCGCGAACTCATGCGTGTAGGTGAAGGCGCACTCGGCGCCGTGCAGCCGGCAGATTCCCTCGGCAATTTCGCGCATCCGGGTCTCAAGCAACCTCTGCACGGCAGGCGTATAGCTGCGCGTATCGCCCTTGATGGCCACGTTGGTCGGAATGGCGTTGCGAATGCCGTCGGTGATGAATTCCGTACACGAGATCACCGCAGGCTGGCTGGGATCGAGATTCCTGGACACGATCGTTTGCAGCGCCAACACGATCTCGGCGGCAATCACGATGGGGTCGATACCCATGTGCGGACGGGCGGCATGCGTACCGCGTCCCTTCACGTGGATCATGAAATTGTCTTCGCTGGCCATGATGCCACCCGCGCGTGTCGCGATGCTTCCTGCGGGAAGTCCGGGCATATTGTGTGCACCGAAGATGGCGTCGACCGGGAACTGCTCGAACAGTCCATCCTTCATCATCGCTTTCGCGCCTCGCCCATGCTCCTCGGCGGGCTGGAAGATGAAGCGGACGGTTCCGTCGAAGTCGCGGCGTTCGCTGAGCAGCCTTGCCGCGCCCAGGACCATCGCCATATGGCCATCGTGGCCGCAGGCGTGCATCTTGCCGGCCGTGGATGACACATGGGCGCGCCCCGGCGCGTCTTCATGAATGGCGAGCGCGTCCATGTCCGCGCGCAGTCCGATCACGCCGGTGCCGGAGCCGACGCGCAGGTTGGCCACCAGACCGGTGCCGCCGAGGTCGCGATGAACCTCCATGCCCATCTCGCCAAGCAGCCGGGCGATGAAGTCGGAGGTATGCCATTCCTCGAAACCGGTCTCGGGACTGCGGTGCAGCGCATGGCGCCAGGACTTGAGCTGGGTGAGAAGGTCGTGATCGGAGGTCATGATTCAGTCTGCAAGAGAAAGAGACGGGGGCATGGGCGGATCATGCGACCGAACCCGCGCAATGATGTCCGGTTCCGGGCGGTCGAATCGGGACATCGTTGCATCCGTGGCGGCTGCCCCGGTAAAAATCGGGATGGCGCCCATGGCCCTGCCATCTGCCGCCCAGGATGCGAAAATGGGTTCCCCATGTGACCCGCGGGGCAATCCGCCCGCGAGTCGGAGGAAAGAAAACGGCAATGCAAGATAGGATGCCGCATCGTGAGTGATGGTAGCTGAGTAGGCCAGCATGCCTTTGGTGAGGGTAAGAAAGTATGCTGCGCTGAGGACGATGCCCCAGTTCTTCCCCAGGTATTCCGTAATGATCCCAGCGTAGTCGGTGCACTGGCCGCTTGCGGACAGCGAGCGGATATACAAATTGGACAGATAATGGACGGCCGGATAGGCAATCGCCAAAGCCGCCGCCGAGGTCCAGAATCGCTTGATTCCCATTTACAGCGGCATGAAAACCACGCCGGACCCGATGGCCATGCCGATGCACAGAACCACCCATCCCGCGTCATACATGGTCAAAGGAACGCGTTCCCTGGTTGCCGCACCTAGTCCAACTGCACTTCCGATGGTATTCGCCATTATCGCCACCCTTGGCATATGAATTCTGAATATGGGACCACCGAATCAAGTCGCCCCGTGTCTCCCCATGGATAATGATCTTCGGATTGCAGATAATTAGAGCAAAATACTTTTTACGCTCTGATTAATCTTCAAGACAGAATCTCATCCCACCGGCATCGAGTGCACGAAGTCGACTTTGTGACGAGCATCCGTGGTTGCCCTTAAAATTTTGGATTATCAGTGCAGGCATTTGTGAATGCTTTTCCAGAATCGATGCCGCACCGGACTTCAACGGGCTGGTGCTGTTGCCGCCTGGCCCTGTCGGTTTCGGGCAAGAATGGGGCCTCAGGCGGGACGTCGCCTGACGGCACGCCGCGCGCGACCGGCATCCCCTAGCACTACTGCGCGTCCGATGGCGTCGAGCGCGTCGCGCATCAGCAAGGCTTCTTCGGCATCGCGCGCATAAGCGCTCAGGTCCGACCAGCTCACATTCTGGAGCAATCTGGTCAAAGCGGCTGTACGCCGCTCGTCGAGATGCAGTTGAATGGTTGCTGCCATCACGGTCCTGTGGAATGTAGGGGCCTGAATATTGCAGGCCGTTGTCGGAAGAGCATCGCGCCCGATATGCATAGGCCCGGAGGCGCCACGCTCGCGGGCAAAGCCCGTACCTGCGCACGGACTTTGCGATCGTCGCCTGACTCAGCCGTCGCGGACGCAATCAGGAGGTGCTGGGCACGTCAGCCAGCGCTGGCTTCTCCTCTCTCGTATAGAACTTGTGGCTCGTCGGCGGAATCTGTGGGTGAAAGCGGATGTGCGGCTAGCCGAGTGAAGCCCGATTCAGGTACTGATAGAGCTCGCGACAGGTTGCATCAAAGGAATTTTGTGCGGACTCGGAGATAACTGGCCAGATGAGAGGGCCGCCGTCTTCCTCGATGAGCTTGTCCAGGAGGGTTGCCACAGGGAGGGTAAGGAGATCGGGATCTTCATGGCGTCGTCGGATCATTTCGCCACCGAGCATCCAGATGTGATCGCGGTGCCGAAGCAATGTCTTGCGTGCGTATCCCAAGGTTGGGAGATGCTCAAGGAAAGGCGTGAGTATTGCTACGATTTCCTCTCCAGTCGAGATATCTTCGTCATCGACTCGCCACGAAGCCGGCCAGTTATGCAGGTCTGGAATGTACTGGGTGAGCGTTTGCTGTTCGGTGACAATGGCAGCTTTGCCCTTGCCGGTTTTGAGCTTGCTAACCATGTTGCTGACTCGTCTGCTTAACGCTTGTCATCATTTTCCCGGCTTTGTCTATGAAGGTGCGCGGCTGTGCGAGGCAACCCAGTCCATCGAGATCGACGTTCGGCCGCGCAAGGGTTCGAAGCCGGTCTGCTCATGCTGCAACCAGCCTGCGCGGGGTTACGACTCACTCACGGAGCGCCGCTTCGAGTTTATTCCCGTCTGGGGTTTTGCAGTATTCCTGCTCTATACCATGCGGCGCGTCGACTGTCGTGACTGTGGCGTGAAGGTCGAAGCCCTGCCGTGGGCCAATGGCAAGCACACGCTCACCCGCGCTTACATGATCTTCCTGGCGCAGTGGGCACGCAAGCTGTCGTGGAAGGAGACGGCACAAAGCTTCCGCACCAGTTGGGAGAAAGTCTTCAACGCAGTGGAGTGGGTGGTGGACTGGGGCCTGGCCCATCGCGAACTCGGTACGATCCGTGCCTTTGGTGTCGACGAGATCCAGTATGGTCGTGGACACAAGTACCTCACACTGGTCTACCAGATCGAGGCTGGCTGCACGCGTCTACTATGGGTGGGGCAGGAGCGCACGAAAGAAAGCTTCGCGAAGTTCTTTGCCATGATCGGAGAACAGGTATGCGAGAAGGTTGAGTTCGTCTGCTCGGACCTGTCAGAAATTTTGTGTTTAGGGCATAACATGTCACCAAGGAGCATGTATGCCACGCAAGACGAAGACCAGCCAAGCCGCCGACCGCGCGCTGCCGAGCATTCCCGAGGACCTGATCGCCCATTTGGTAAAGGGTCCCATGACCGCGGAAGCCGTCGAGGAGGCCTCGATGGCGTTCAAGAAGGCCCTGATCGAGCGGGCCCTGGGAGCTGAGCTTGGCCATCATCTGGGCTATGCACCGGGCGCCGAGCGCCCGGCTGGCACGGCCAATCAGCGCAATGGCAAGAGCGCCAAGACGGTGTTGACCAAGGACGGGCCGCTGCGAGTGGACATCCCACGCGACCGCGACGGCAGCTTCGAGCCGATCCTGATCCCCAAGCACGAGCGGCGCTTCACCGGCTTCGATGACAAGATCATCGCCATGTACGCCCGTGGCATGACCGTGCGCGAGATCCAGGCGTTTCTGGCCGAACAGTACGGCACCGAGGTCTCGCCTGAGTTCATCAGCTCGGTGACCGATGCGGTCATGGACGAAGTCATCGCCTGGCAGGCGCGCCCGCTTGAGGCGATGTACCCGGTGGTGTTCTTCGACGCGCTGCGCGTCAAGATGCGCGAAGACGGGGTGGTGCGCAACAAGGCGGTACCTGGCCCTGGGTGTGTTGCCTGACGGCACGCGCGACATTCTGGGCCTGTGGATCGAGAACACCGAAGGCGCCAAGTTCTGGATGAAGGTGTTCAACGACCTGAAGACGCGCGGCACGCAGGACATCTTGATTGCGGTGACCGATGGCCTCAAAGGGATGGAGCAGGCCCTGAATGCGGTGTTCCCGGAGACGACCCTGCAGACCTGCATCGTGCATCTGATCCGCAACAGCCTGGGGTACGTCAGCTGGAAGGAGCGCCGGGCCGTGGCGGCCGCGCTCAAGCCCGTGTACACGGCCCCCACGGTCGAGGCTGCGCTGGCCGAGCTGGAGGCCTTCGAGCAAGGGGAATGGGGCCGGCAGTACACGCCGATCGCCGCCTCCTGGCGTCGCGCCTGGGATCAGGTGATTCCGTTCTTTACGTTCCCGCCGGCGATCCGCAAGATCCTCTACACGACCAACGCGATCGAGAGCATCAACGCGCAACTGCGCAAGATCATTAAGACCCGAGGTCACTTCCCCAGCGATGAGGCGGCGACCAAGCTGCTGTGGCTGGCGCTGCGCAATATTACGGGAAGGTGGGGCAGCTCAACCCATGACTGGAAGGCAGCCATGAACCAGTTTGCGATCCTGTACGAAGAACGCTTCACCCACCCCCATCGCTGAGATAATGCTGGCTCACCGGTCCAATCGCCGGTGAGCCTTTACCTGCCCTGCACACAAAAAAACTGACAGGCCCGTCTGCTCGGATATGTGGAAGCCCTACCTTGAGATGATAGCGCTGCATTGCCCCAATGCGCTGAACATCCTGGACCGCTTCCACATCGTTGCGAAGATGAATAAGGCTATCGATGAGGTTCGCGCTGAAGAGTCCCGCCGCATGGTCCGCGACGGATACGAGCCGGTGCTCAAGAAGTCCCGCTGGTGCCTGCTCAAACGTCCGGAAAACCTGACCGACAAACAGCGACTGCGCATGCGTGACTTGTTGCAGTACAACCTGCGCACCGTACGCGCCTGGCTGCTCAAAGAGGAATTCCAGCAGCTCTGGGATTACATCTCACCGGACTGGGCCGGAAAATTCCTCGACCAGTGGTGTACGCAGGTGATGCGCTCGCGCATCGAGCCGATGAAGAAGTTCGCCCGCACCGTGCGTGCCCACCGTGAGCTGATCCTCAACTACTTCCGTGCCCGCAAGCAGTTCTCCAGCGGCGTCGTCGAGGGCCTGAACAACAAGGCCAAAGTCACCATGAGAAAATCGTACGGATTCCGAACCTTCAGGGCGACGGAAATCGCGCTATATCATGCACTTGGCAATCTTCCTGAGCCTTCGTCAACCCACACTTTTTCCTGACGAACCTCCTTTTTCAAGCTGAAGCCGCTGCTTGTCCAGGCTAGTGGTGTCGAAGCCGTTCTTTTCATTTCGCTCCAACACGTCCAGTCGACGTTCGTATTCTCCCCTCAGTCGATCTGGCTGCCGGAGCAACTCCACAACTTGCTGCCACACAAGATCGTCGAGTTTGTCGGTTCGTACCTGCAGATTGTCACAGATGCGTTCGCCGCCGAATCGATAGGCGTCGGTTCCTACGCAGCGGTAATAGGCGTAATCCCGCTGATGTCCTTTGGCTGCGGCTTTGCTGACTTTCTTCGCGTAATAGGCGTAACGGCACTGTCCGCATACAGTCAGCCCCTGCAGCAGGCGCAGCGGCGCATTATCCCGTCTCTGACGTGCACGCTTTCGGTTCTCGGCAAGTTGCCCCTGGACGGTATGGAACAGCGCTTCACTGATGATGGCCGGCACCGGAATTTCGATCCACTGCTGCGGATCCGCGCGTATCGTCGAATACGGTTTCCTGGGCACATCAGCGCTGTGGCGTTGGGCACGTACGCGTACATGCAGATGATCGCGCACCTGCGTTTTGCCGAACGCGGCCCGTCCCATGTAAGCCGGATTGCGCAATATGCCCCACACCACGCTACGATCCCAGAACGGCTTACCTGAAGCCGTCTCGGTACCGGCCTCGGCAAGCCGGCGTACCACTTCTCCGATGCTCAGGCGCTCCAGACCCACCCATTGGAACATCGCTTTTACCGTTGCGGCTTGGGGCAGTTCGATGACGTAGTGGGCCGGCGTCCCGTCGAGCTGCCTGCGGATATAGCGGTAGCCGTAAGGCGCCCCAGATAGCACATTGACGTTGCCACGTTTGGCACCGTGAAGCTTGCCACGACGGTTTCGCTCAGCGATCTTGGCCCGCTCGTATTCCGCATTTTGCGGTTCTCTGCAAAATGCGGATGATGCGGAGCGCGGAGTTATGCAAAGCTACGCCGTCCAATTGGTGGCATAGCTAGCATCTTGGCAGCACAGCACTCTGCATTATTGCGGTTCAAAAAAGGAGGCGATCAGAGTATCTGATGCCTTGAATGGGCCTCACTCCCGCAAGCTCACAATGCATTAGTCAGCACCGCGAAGTCGGTGGTCTCGCAGCACATCGGCAGCACATACCGGTGCTCCCCTTGTGAACCAAGTGAGGCCATCATGCTGGAAACACACTTGAAGTCACCTGTTACCCGGCGCCGACTCCGCGCCGGCCCCGCCGCAGATCATATCGACGGTTTTGCCGACTGGCTCCAACACTGTGGGTACGCTGCCAGCAGGATCGACTGGATGCTGCGCTGCCTTGCCGGCTGGGCAGATTGGATGCTCGCCAGCGGATTTAGCGCGCAAGAACTGCTGCCTGGGTTCGAGGCGTGCAGGTCTCGCGTTGGCGTGAGCGGTATGCGCAATCGGGGCTGGCCGGTATCGAACGCGACTTGCCGCGCGGTGCGCCGCCGGTGAAGGTGGACACGGCGCGGCTGGTGGAGCTGACCACTCAAACCAAGCCCGTTGCGGCCACGCACTGGAGCACGCGCAAGATGGCCGCCGAATTGGGCGTGAGCGCCAGCACCGTCATGCGCCATTGGCACGCCCACGGGTTGAAGCCGCACATCGTGCGCGGCTTCAAGGTGTCGCGCGATCCGAAGTTCGTCGAGAAGCTCGAAGACATCGTCGGCCTCTACATGTCGCTACCCGAGCACGCGCTGGTGCTGTGCTGCGATGAGAAGAGCCAGGTGCAGGCGCTGGATCGCACGCAGCCCGGCTTGCCGTTGAAGAAGGGGCGTGCGGCCACCATGACGCACGACTACAAGCGCAACGGCACGACCACGCTGTTTGCCGCGCTCAACGTGCTCGATGGCCAGGTCATCGCCCAGTGCCAGCAGCGCCACCGCCATACCGAGTGGCTGAAGTTCCTGCGCAAGATCGACCGCGAGACGCCCAAGGACAAAACGCTGCATCTGATCGCAGACAACTACGCCACCCACAAGCATCCTGCGGTGCAGGACTGGCTGGCCAAGCATCCGCGATTCAACATGCACTTCACGCCCACCTCCGCATCATGGCTGAACATGGTCGAGCGGTTCTTTCGTGACATCACAACCGAGCGACTTCGCCGCGGCGTATTCACCAGCGTGCCGGAACTGGTCGACGCCATCAACGAGTACATCGCTCACCACAACACCAACCCCAAGCCGTTCATCTGGACCAAGAGCGCTCGCGACATCCTACAGCAGGTCATTCGTGCCAACCGCCGCTTAAGTTCCAAACAGAATGGAACATTGCACTAGATGTAGTGGGTAGCGATTTTTTGGCATAGAGCTCGGCATAGGTCGGCGCGGTGACGTCACCAGCGATGCCGAGCAGGGAGCGAAATGCATTGAAGGGATAGAAACGACGGTTGAAGCGGAAGGTGAATTCGTTGAGATAGGCTTGCAGGTGCTGCGGGCTGACACCGTGATGAATTCCGCGCAGCCAGGTCTTGAGATTGGAGAACACAAGGTGAATGATCGGCAGGAAGGATTCGGTCACTTGCATCTCACCGCGCTGCGCGATGGCGATATGGCCATCGCCGCGCTCGCCCAGCTTGGCATAACCGTTCCAGTCGTCGGTGATGATGGTTGCGCCGGGTGCAACGGTACGCTCGATGAATCCGCCCAGCGACCGGGCACTTCGGTCAGGAACCAGAGCGAGCCGAACTCGTCCGGCATACCGTCCGCTCTTGCGTTTGTTGCGGCTGCCGGCAAGTTTGCGTTGCCGAACCTCGACAGCGCCGGCCACAAGAACCATGTCGTGCACGCCCCTGCCTTTGCCGCGAGTACGCCCACCGACGTAGGCCTCATCGGCCTCGACGTGTTCCTCAGGCTTGCCACCGATCCGATCCTGGTCGGGGCGCACCATGCCGGCGCGCAACTTGTGGAGTATCTGGAAGGCGGTCTCGTAACGCGACAGGCCGAGTTGGCGCTGGAACTGAACGGCCGACATGCCAGGTGTCTGACTGGCGACCAGTTACGCCGCCCAGAACCAAACCGACAGCGGTGTGTGCGTGCGCTCCATGACGGTGCCAGCAGTGAGGCTCGTGTCGCGTGTGCAATGGCGACAACGGAAAACGCCGGGGCGATTGGCAAAGCGGTACGGCTCACCAAGCAAGCCACAGTGGTCACAAATGAACCCATCGCTCCATCGAGCGCGCTCAAGGTAGGCCATGCATGCCGCTTCGTCTGGAAACATCCGCTGAAACTCCGGCAGCGAGCCCGGAAACGGTAGATCGCCTCGGTCAAGCACGTCAATAACCATGGTTGCCCCGGGGTGGCACAGATGACCAACATACTATCGGTAGAGGGCTTGGGAGACAACCGGATAAGCATGGTCCAATGGATGAAATCCGTTCACACGGAAGTGCCTGATAAAACACTTTAAAGTTTTGAGCTGATTCCCGAGCAGTCCAGACTCAGTCTTCTCCGCACTGGCTTTCTGAACCACCCATCCTTAGCGAATGACTTACAGAATTGAGAGACCTCACCGAAACTGGTCAATACTTGGCATATCGCCAACGCTGACTTCGATCACCGTCGGTACACTCGTCGTTGCAATGGCCCGGCGTAATGCGAAACGCAGTCCTTCGGGAGAGTCCGTTCGGATCGCTTGAGCACCAAAGCTTTCCGACAGGCGGCAGAAATTTGGATTTCGAAGATCGGTTGCTATGATTCTCCCGCCGTAGTCGTTGATTTGCATCTGTTGGACGTTTCCGAAACAGTTGTTATTGAAAAGCAGAACGATCAATGGAATCTCGTGCTGGACGGCAGTGGCTAGCTCTTGAACTGCAAACATGAATCCACCGTCGCCGGTAATAGAAACCACGGGAACGTGCGGCTTTGCGACCTTCACTCCGAGCGCAGTCGGAAAGCCATACCCGAGTGTTCCTTGATAGCCAGTGGTTATGTAAGTGCGGGGGCTGTATACGGGATACACGATGCGGCTCGCAAAGCCGACCTGAGTCAATTCGTCGACAAATATGCCATCTTCCCCAATTTCTTCGCGGATAACCTTGAGATAGCTCACTTGTGGTTCGAGCACTGCCGAACGCTTTGCCCAAGCGGCTTTGACCTCCTCCAATGCAGTCTCTCGTGAACTTCGAACTGCATTGTAGTTTTCAAGTCTTCTCAGCAATAGAGGCAAGGCTTGCTCTGCCCGCGCAGTAATTTCACATTTTGGCGTGAAGAATCTACGGTGAGTGGTCGGATCGATGTCAATGCGAATAATATCTGGCCTATGTGTCGGAATCCACTTTTTCGCTGGGATTCGCATGTTGGTACCAATTGCCAAAACCACATCGGTTTTTCTCCAAAGATCCTTGGCGGCCGGCTGGGGCGAGATAGCTACGGGCGTCCACAACCAATCCACCCAAGATAAGGACATCAGCAAGCCTTATAGGCGGCATGTCGATGAGGTTTCTGGCGAGGCGGACGTGGTTTAGCGCGATCCGGTCGCACGCGATGGGTACGTGTTGCGATCAAGGCCAAGGTCTCATTCAGCGCAGCCTTGGCCCAGCGCAGTCCCAGTAGCGCCGCTGGCAGGACAGGTTTGAGAGCGGTGATGGCGTAGGTTCGGATGATCCGATAGTTCGAGTCAATCTCATGTTCCTGCACGGCGCTGAAGCAGCATAGAGCGTGCAGGTTATCACTGAGGATTTTGGCGCCGAAGTCCTGCCTGGCAGCCAACTGCGAGAGGCCGGACAGATGTTCGAGTCCCATGCGGTGCTTGAGGCGTTTGTACGCCTCCTCGAGGCGCCAGCGTTGATGGTAAAGGTCGCGGAAGGTGGCCGCTGGATAGCGGTGCATGTCGAGCAGATTGGTGATGAGCACGCGCACCTTGCCGGCTGGCGAGATCTGCCGGATCAGCCGAACGGTCTGCGGGGTAGCCGCACACTCGTAGTCGCGCGCGTCAATGCGGGCTGGAGCGGGGAGCGTGACGATGGCCTCGTCACGGCCAGAGCGCACGAAGCGCCGTACGGCAGCAAAGCCGCTGCCGTCGGCACGCATGCAGAAAGGGATGTTTCGTTGGTTGAGTACGGCCACCAGCCAGCGGGCGGGGTAGCCGCGGTCGAGCAAGAGCAAGTCGTCGGATTGCAGGCGGTCCAGATGCTCGAACAGGATCTGGCGTTCGTTCTCGTACACGCTGTGTAATGAGGCGGCGAGCATGATCTCGGCCCCAGGCAGGTACAGGCCGAAGGCAAGTTGATCGCGGCTGGCGGCTCGAGGCAGATGGCTGTGGCGAATGGCGAAACGCAGGTGTGAAGCGTCCGCGGCGACCAGCCGAAAGCCATGCCAGCGTGGCAAATGGTTGGAGACGTGCTGAAGTAGCCAGTCATTGAGGTGAGCAAAGACATCGCCGCCGAGCTTGCTGCGAGCCTGGGCGAAGGCTTGTTCACTGACGCAACGGCGCAAGGTGTTTTGGCGGGCGAGCGTGGCGAAGAATTGATCGAGCTCGGCTTGCATGCCCATACGCAAGTTGCCGAGCATGAAGGAGATCAGTGTCGGCAGGGTGAGCTTGCGCTGCCGGGTGAAGGCGGCCGGATGCTCTGGATGACGGGCAAGATCGTGAAAGACCTTGGTGTGCAGATATTGGGCAAGTGCAGCGAACAAATCGGACAGGGGCATGAGAGCCAAGCGAAGATCGAGAAGCGATCCTCTATTGGCCGCCGCCCTGCTTGCGCTAAACATCCAGCGCAAGCAGGGCGGCGGCCCCTCGAACCTCGTCACCTGTCAAGCGTTCTCGGCGCCAATTGCGATTTTATTTGGCGGCTTATCTTGGGTGGATTGCGTCCACAACTCCCATACCGGTCCGATATGCCACAACTGGTGCCTGCAAGACCTCCGCTAACTGACAAACGAGTGCGCTCGCGCCTTGCGCGCCGCCTCCAACAAATATCATTGGAGAAACTGAAGCGCCTAGCACCTTGGCCGCCTCTTCGATAGCCTCCTCGTCCAGAGGAGGCTCGTAGGGAGGGGGAAGTTTGAACTGTGGATTTGCGGGAGCCTTGCTCGCCAGCACGTCCATTGGAATCTCAAGTCCAACTGGTCGAGGTCGACCTGACAGCATCTGGTGAAAGGCTTCGCTGATCAAGATCGGGATTTCTGATGGAGTGTTCGCGCATGCTACCCATTTGCTAAGGGAACGCAAGATCGAGAGCTGGTCATTAATTTCATGCAATTCACCCCAACCCTTGCCTATTGCGGTTGAGTTTATCTGACCAGTCAAGCACATCAGCTTTGCGTTAAGTGCGTATGCCGTTGACATCGCGGCCGTTGCATTGAGAAGGCCCGGCCCCGGAACAACGTTGAATACTGTGGGCGAATCGCTGGCCAGAGCATGGCCAAGTCCCATATACGCCGCGCCTTGCTCGTGCCGCGTGTGGATAATTCGGAATTTTTCTTGATGATCGTAGAATGCGTTATAGAGCCAATCGTTCTGCATGCCAGGCAGGCCGAATACTGTCTTTATTCCGAGATTGTGCAAAGAAAGAACCGCTGCCTCCCCCCGTCATAGCTCTCATAGTCTTCAACCCTCCTGAATCGTAGCCAATAAAGTGAGTAAGCGCGTATTGTCGCCTGGTGTACCAACCGTGATTCTTATGCAGTGCGGCTGCGGGACGTACCATCACCCCGTGCCCAACCAGGAGCGCTGTCAGTTCCTCAGCGTTGTAGCCTTCGGGACAGCGCACCATGAGGAAGTTTGCCTGGCTTGGCGTCACTTCCAGTTTCAGTGCGTTCAGCCCAGCCGCGAGCCTGCGCCGCTCGACATGGTTGTTATCGACGGTACGCTGCAAATGAACTATATCCTCCAACGCGGCCATTGCCGCTTCCATTCCTGCTGTGTTTAGGTGGAAATTTCGTTTCCGATTTTGCACTTTCCGTGCTATCCGCTGGGGCGCGATCCCATAACCAATCCGCATACCAGCCAAACCATAAGCCTTAGAGAAGCTATGAACAATCACGATATTCCGATCGTCGAGGACATGCCGGATAGCGTCAGGAAGGCTCTCTTCCGTAGCGAATTGATAATACACCTCGTCGTAAATGACGGTGACATTGTCAGGTATTTTATCAAGAACTCCACTTAATACATTTTCTACAAACCACGTGCCGGTCGGATTGTTGGGATTGCAGAGATATAGCAGCGCGGTATTCTTGGCAACCTTGCGTAAGATCGAATTGGTGTCCAAACGGAAACCGGGTTCAATAAGTGGCACCTTGTCTATCTCGCATCCCTTACTCAATAGAGATTTTGAGTATTCGCCAAAGCACGGCGGGCAGATGATGGCCCGTTGACCAGGTTGCATAAGCGCATCTTCCACTAAAGATAGGACCTCGACACCGCTGTTAGCCGAGAAAAATTGTGCACCTGTGAGGCCCCTACCATGAAACGCAGCTAGTGCAATGTTCCATTCTGTTTGGAACTTAAGCGGCGGTTGGCACGAATGACCTTCTGTAGGATGTCGCGAGCGCTCTTGGTCCAGATGAACGGCTTGGGGTTGGTGTTGTGGTGAGCGATGTACTCGTTGATGGCGTCGACCAGTTCCGGCACGCTGGTGAATACGCCGCGGCGAAGTCGCTCGGTTGTGATGTCACGAAAGAACCGCTCGACCATGTTCAGCCATGATGCGGAGGTGGGCGTGAAGTGCATGTTGAATCGCGGATGCTTGGCCAGCCAGTCCTGCACCGCAGGATGCTTGTGGGTGGCGTAGTTGTCTGCGATCAGATGCAGCGTTTTGTCCTTGGGCGTCTCGCGGTCGATCTTGCGCAGGAACTTCAGCCACTCGGTATGGCGGTGGCGCTGCTGGCACTGGGCGATGACCTGGCCATCGAGCACGTTGAGCGCGGCAAACAGCGTGGTCGTGCCGTTGCGCTTGTAGTCGTGCGTCATGGTGGCCGCACGCCCCTTCTTCAACGGCAAGCCGGGCTGCGTGCGATCCAGCGCCTGCACCTGGCTCTTCTCATCGCAGCACAGCACCAGCGCGTGCTCGGGTGGCGACATGTAGAGGCCGACGATGTCTTCGAGCTTCTCGACGAACTTCGGATCGCGCGACACCTTGAAGCCGCGCACGATGTGCGGCTTCAACCCGTGGGCGTGCCAATGGCGCATGACGGTGCTGGCGCTCACGCCTAATTCGGCGGCCATCTTGCGCGTGCTCCAGTGCGTGGCCGCAACGGGCTTGGTTTGAGTGGTCAGCTCCACCAGCCGCGCCGTGTCCACCTTCACCGGCGGCGCACCGCGCGGCAAGTCGCGTTCGATACCGGCCAGCCCCGATTGCGCATACCGCTCACGCCAACGCGAGACCTGCACGCGTCCGACTCCCAACTGCTCGGCGATGTCCTTGTTCTGCATTCCGTTGGCGGCCAGCAGCACAATGCGCGCGCGCTGCGCCAGCCTCACGCTCGTGAGCTTCGACCGAACCAGCCTCGTCAAATTGGTTCGCTCCTCGTCGGTCAACATGATCTCGGGGGCAACTCGCACTCACTCTCTCCACGCTGTGTCGCAGTGTGGGCATTGGAGACGCCGAATTCATATACGTTCCATCAAGAACAGAACGCTACACTAGGCCAGCGTCTGCTGACGATTCCCGGTGTTGGCCCGATAACTGCAAGCGTGCTGGCCGCTGAGATGGGCGACGGCAAGCAGTACGGATGCAGCCGGGACTTCGCGGCATCCGTCGGACTCGTGCCACGGCAGTACAGCACGGGCGGCAAGGCCAAACTACTGGGGATCAGTAAGAGGGGCGACAAAAACATCCGGCGCCTCCTGGTTCAGTGTGCTCGGGCTTACATGCAGCGGCTTGAGCGGCAGAGCGGCCCACTCGCCGATTGGGTCCGTGCAATGCTGGCGCGACGGCACTCAAACGTCGTGGCCTGTGCCCTCGCGAACAAGCTGGCTCGCACGGCTTGGGCGTTGGCAACCCGCAATACTGTCTTCGCTACGGGAGCGGCTGCCATGCCGGTCTGATCAGTCCGATCCCGCTTACTGCTTTACCGAAGTCAAGCCATCTGGTTTTGCGATCGTTGAAGTTTGATGACGTGAACGGCACACCGGCCTGACGGAGAACCTCGCAAAAAAATCGGCTTTCGAAGCCGAGAACCTTTTCAGGACCGCCAGGCGCGACTCTCATCGTGGCGCGGGGAGCGATCCCCACAACGACGCCGGATAGATTTAGGCAAGCCAACCACATCGTCGAAAATCAAGGTTGCAAAAACGGGGCTGACCATAGATTTTTTTGCGAACGCCGGGACAGGCAGGGACTTGGAATGCTTAGTAGTTGTCCATCGGGCGCACCCGACCCCGAAGGATGAAGCGGGCGCGAGTTCGGTGCATTTCAGTGCGACGGGAATAAGATGGTGTCTCGCGTCGGTAACGAGGTCGGTTTGTCCTTGGTGCACTGAGCCCGTTTAGTAGTTGGACCCGCAGCCCTGCGAGCACCCCGAATTGTGACCATGGGTGGTAACACCCTGGAGCACGCCTAGTAGATTTCGACGACGAGGGCTGCTGCCGATGCCATTGACCCTGGCAGGAGGCCCCATGCAAGTACTCTTTCCCCGCTGCGCCGGGCTCGACGTGCACAAGGACACCATCGTGGCCTGTGTGCGCTGCGTCTCGGCGCCCGTGCACCATGAAGTGCACAGCTTTGACAGCACCACCGCCGGCCTGCTGGCGCTGGCCGATTGGCTGGCGCTGCATGGCTGCACCCATGTAGCGATGGAAGCCACCGGGGTGTATTGGAAGCCGGTGTGGCACATCCTCGAGAGCAACTTCGAGTTGGTGCTGGCCAACGCGCAGCACATCCGCAACGTGCCCGGCCGCAAGACTGACGTCAATGACGCGATGTGGATTGCCGATCTGCTGGCCCATGGCTTGATCCGGTCGAGCTTCGTTCCGCCGGCGGCCATTCAGGAACTGCGCGATCTCACGCGCACCCGCAAGCAACTCGTGCGCGAGATCTCGCAGCACAGCCTGCGCATCCAGAAAGTGCTTGAAGACGCCAACCTGAAGCTGGGCAGTGTGCTCTCGGACGTGCTGGGACATAGCGGCCGGGACCATGCTCAAGGCCATCGTCAATGGTGAGGGCGATCCCGAGCGGCTTGCCGCCCTGGCCCAAGGCAACGCCCGAAAAAAGCACGCCGAGTTGCGTGAGGCGCTGCGCGGACGCATTACCGAACACCATCGCACGATGCTCAAGCTGCACTTGGACATCATTGCTGCCCTGGAGCACACGCTGGCCGAGCTCGACGCTGTTGTGGGAAAAGCGCTGACGCCGATCCGACAGCGCGCCCGCCTGCTGACCACGATTCCCGGGGTTAGCGACTTGACCGCTCAGGTTCTGTTGGCGGAGATCGGCGTCGACATGACGCGCTTTCCAGACGCCGGCCACCTGGTGTCTTGGGCAGGCCTGTGCCCGCGCAACGACGAGAGCGCCGGCAAGCGGCGCAGCACGCGGGTCCGCAAGAGCGACCTGGCTCAAGACGGCCCTCGTGACCGCGGCCTGGGCCGCTGTACGGGTCAAAACCAGCTATCTGCGCGCCCAGTTTCTGCGCATCAAGGCCCGCCGCGGCGCCAAAAAGGCCATCCTCGCGGTGGCCGCCTCCATGCTCACCGCCGCCTACCATATGCTTCGCGACGGCATTGAATACGCCGACCTTGGCCCCGATTACTTCGACCGCCATCATGTCGAGAAGACCATCCGCCGCCTGCTCAAACGCCTCGCCGACCTCGGGTGTAACGTGGATTCCATCGCTCATGCTGTCTGACGCTTCCTAGTAGTGATTGGCCTTGGGGACGCGAGGCCGTCCGTCCGTAGCACGCTTTCAAGTATTGGCCACAATTAATAGACGCCGCAATTGAAGGTTTCTTTAAACAGGTACGGATAAACTCACTATGGAAAGGCTGATTTAATCGACGAGAGTGTCGACGTTGAGCAGCTGTGAAGCGTTGATAGACTAAGGACGACCAGCGAGCTACGCCGATGCAACAAATCAGTTTTGCTAGTGCCGAGTATCTGGGAAAGAAGCGCGTTACGCGGCGCGAGAAATTTCTGGGTGAGATGGAGCAGGTGGTGCCCTGGGCTCGATTGCTGGAGGCACTGGAGCCGTACTACCCCAAGGGCAAACGAGGGCGCCCGCCCATTGGCCTGGAACGCATGCTGCGGCTGTACTTTGTGCAGCAGTGGTATGGCTTGTCCGACGAGGCCCTTGAAGATGCCGTCAGCGACAGCGCGGCCATCCGCAATTTTGTCGGTGTTGACTTGGGACATGAGGAAGCGCCGGACGCCACCACGGTGCTCAAGTTTCGCCGCCTGCTCGAGAAGCACAAGCTTACCGCCGTGCTGTTTGAGCAGATCAACGCCCACCTGCGCGAGCGAGGCCTGATGATGCGCGAGGGCACGATGGTGGACGCCACCATCATCAATGCGCCGACTTCGACAAAGAACCGAGACAAGGCGCGTGACCCTGAAATGCATCAAACGAAGAAGCGCAATCAGTGGTACCACGGCATGAAGGCGCATGTGGGTGCCGATGCTGAATCGGGCTTGGTGCACAGCACTCACTACACCGCGGCCAACGAGTCTGACGTGGCGCACACCCATGAGGTGCAGCACGGGCAAGAGGATGACGTCATTCTTGATGCGGGCTACACCGGCGTGCACAGGCGCGACGAGATCTTGAAGGCGCAAGCAGAGGGCGCCATCAAGGCGGATGTTCGGTGGTCGGTGGCTATGAAGCGCTCCAGGCTCAAGGGCATGACCGAAGGGCCGCTGAAGCAATTGACGCAGGCCTTGGAGAAGGTCAAGGCGCAAATTCGTGCCCGGGTTGAACATCCGTTTCATGTGGTGAAGAATCTGTTCAAGCACAAGAAGGCTCGCTACAGGGGATTGGCCAAAAACGGTGCGCAGTGCGACACCTTGTTTGCGCTGGCCAATCTGGTGATTGCAAAGAAAGCGTTGCTGCAATCAATGGACAATTCCGTCTGCAAGGCGGCATAAGGCGTGAAACCCGGGGCAAAAGCCCCAAAAAATGAAAATTTCCAACTGGCAAGCCGTCAAATCTGCTGTTGGTTGACAAAAAAAATCGGCATCACACTGGCAACGCTGCGCGCTGACGCTTTGTTCAGCGATTCCCTATGTCTTGAGCCCAACAGTTTCGTCTCAAATCCGACCCAAACCAAACATCAAAGAATCCAGTCGAATGACACTTGACAGGCGGCTTGCACGATCGTGCCCTGTCGGGTCCGAGCGCTACCCTGGGCAATGAAGCGTTGCGCTCGAGTCACCCAAGCGCGTCAGGACAATCTATTCTCAGGTTCGGTCAACCGCTCTCTCATCCGGTGAAATATATTTGACGCGGGGCGAACTTACGGAGTTTCGACCAGCAATGGGCAACGAGTTTTCGGGAATATGGGAGGAGGAACTTGGAAGTCTCGATCTTGCTGATTCGGCCGCGGGATTGCTCGCCAAGGGATTGCTCAAGCCACTTGCAGCGGCGCATACAGCGAGTATTCCCGGCCTTCGATCGTGGGAAATCTGCATGAGTTTGTGTTGGCGGATCTTCCTTAACGGCACGCAACTTGCGTCAAGGCAACTGCCTTCAGTGATTTCCGTCACGGCGGATGTTCGCGGTGACAGGTAGTGTACCGATCATTGAAGAACATCGTCATCGAATACTAGCTCCCCTAAGCAAACCGTCATCAAGGATACATGCGACGCCCCGCGTCAGGGATACCTTCGTTCCGCATAGTTGGGAGATACAGATATGGCCGAAACAAACACGATAGGCTTTCAGGATTTACGCTCGATTATCCCTGGGGGTAGGGTCCTGGAAATAACCACCACGACGGACTGCATCGTCAGATGTTCATATTGCCCGCAGGACAAATTTATCAGCAGGCAAAGAGCAGTCTCTCATATGAAGCATCTATGTCTTGAAGATTTCAAGCAATGTGTCGCGCGCGTACCGACAGCCGTTGACATCAGTTTTGCCGGCTACTCGGAGCCGTGGCTCAATCCAGATTGCACTGAAATGGTCGAGCATGCTTACATGCGCGGCCATGGAGTTCGGATTTTCACGACACTCGTAGGAATGAGCAGGTGCGATCTAGGACGATTGCGGGCACTGCGCTTTAGAGCATTTGTGGTTCATGTTTTCGACGACGGCGTATACATGAATAGCCGCCTTGTTAGTGGAAAATATCTCGACTTGATCCGCCAACTAGTCAACTCAGATATTCCTTCGATTCGATTCGTAGTGTTGGGGGAGCTCCATCCCGATATCGCCGGGATAATTCCTGCAGCAGCGCTATACCATACGCTGCCGCTGAGCAGCAGAGGTGGAAGCGTCGATCCTAAGATCGTCGAACCGCGAAAATCCGTCGTCGGAGCACTTGCATGTGCCGAAGAACGACAGTATCGGAATGTTCTTCTTCCGAACGGCGATGTGACTCTCTGCTGCATGGATTTTGAGCGCCGTCATGTTTTGGGGAACCTCCTGCACGACGAATATAATGATCTCTTCGAAGGGCCAGTTTTCAGGGACATCCAAGATCGCATGCAAGGAATGGATGGTTTCTTACTTTGTAGGATGTGTGAATTTGCCGAGCCAAAAAACGTCAGCGCAGCCGCTGCCCACCATTTCTGGAAAATCGCCGTGCAATGACACATTTCTTTATACTGAACGCGTGCTGCTCACGCCCGAAGCGCCGCGAAGTTCAGCAATCAAGCCCAGGTACCTCATTGGTATAAGCATCCGACGTCGAAAGGGCGATGGCCGGAAATTCGTGCCTCTGCCTCCCGACCGGTTAGTCCACCTCATTACACACAACTCCTGGCGGCTGGTGCGCCGCAGAAAGTCGTTTACGGTCAATGACATAGCGGGTGGGGTTGTAAACTCTTTCGGATTGTCGTTCACTCTTGCATTTTGGACGGCACATGCAGCGAGAGGCAACGAGTTGGGCAGCGGCAGAATTCAAGGACATTGACTTGGGCGACCAGCGCCTGAATAAGCGGGCGGTGCTGCTAGCGGAGCGACTCGCAGAGAAGCCGACGGCAAGCATACCGAGTGCGTGCGGCGGCTGGGCGGAAACGGCTGCTGCGTACCGCTTCCTGGCTCAGGATGAATTGGACTGGCGCGATATTCTGGCGCCCCATTGGCAGAGCTCAGCCGAGCGGATGCGAGCTTGCGAAGTGGTGCTATGCATCCAAGACACCACGGAGCTGGACTTTAACGGCCAGGCCATCGCAGGCCTGGGACCGCTGTCGTATGAGGCGCAACGCGGGCTATATCTGCACCCGACTTACGCGGTAACGCCAGCGCGCGAACCGCTGGGCGTGCTCGACGCCTACATGTGGGCGCGCGAGCCCAAGGGTGCGGATGGCGTGCGCCCCGGCATCAAGGAAAGCACCCGCTGGACTGAAGGATATGAGCGGGTCGCCGAACAGGCGGCCGCACTGCCTGCCACGCGACTCGTCTATGTGGCTGACCGAGAGTCGGACATCATGGCGCTGATGGTCAAGGCAAAGGAGTTGGGCCACCCGGCGGATTGGCTACTGCGCTCGCAGCACAATCGCACCTTGCCTGGCGGCGGCAAGCTGTGGGACCAAGTAACTGCGGGCAAGCCAGTGGGCAGGATTCACTTTACGCTGGCAGCCCGTCAGGCTCAGCCAGCGCGCGCGGTACGGCAGCAGGTGTGGGCGCAACGTGTTGCGTTGCCTGATGCTGCAGGCGGCGTGGTGAGTGCCACTTGTATCGTCGCCCCGGAGGTCGACCCGCCGGCCGGCGTCAAGCCGATTGAATGGCGACTGCTGAGTAATCGCGAGGTGGACGACCTTGACGCAGCGGCGCAGCTTATTGACTGGTACCGCGCGCGTTGGGAGGTGGAATTGTTCTTTCATGTGCTCAAGAACGGCTGTCGGGTCGAGGCATTGCAACTCGCATCGATGGCACGGCTTGAGCGTGCCTTGGCGCTGTTCATGGTGGTGGCATGGCGCATCGCTCGGTTGATGCGACTGGGCCGAACTTGCCCGGACCTGGATGCAGGGCTGTTGTTCGAGCGCGATGAATGGCGCGCGGCATTCATTCTCAACAAGAAGAAGCCGCCGAAGACGTCACCGCGTCTGAATGAGGTCGTGCGCTTGGTCGCTATGCTCGGCGGCTTCCTGGCGCGCAAAGGCGACGGCGAACCCGGAGTCAAGACCATCTGGCAAGGCCTGCAGCGAGTGGTGGATTTCGCCGCCGGTCTCCGGTATGCCCGTGAACTTGACGACTGAGATGTGTGTAATCAAATGCGGTTAGTCCTCTCGCCGGGCGGACTCAGGGCCATGCCCTTATACAAAACGCGGCCGGCCTGCGGCTTGAAAAAACCGTTTACGTTCAATGACATAGCAGAGGGGCTTGTTAACTGCGTCGCAAAGGCGTTTACTAGCGCGTTTTCAGTGGACGCATGAAGGCAAAGTCAGCGGGTTGGGGCCATGAAGAGTTGGAGGGACTGGACTTGGGGGATGCGAGACGCAATGAACGTGCGAAGGCGCTGGTGACGCGATTTGCTGCGAACCCGACAGCGAGCATTCCTGGCGCGTGCAATGGCTGGGCTGAGACCATGGGCGCTTATCGATTTCTCGAGAATGAGGAGATCGAGTGGCGCGGGATTCTGGAGCCCCACTGGCAGCGCACGCAGCAGCGCATGGGCGAGCACGAAGTGGTGCTGTGCCTGCAGGACTCTACAGAGTTGGATTTCAACGGTCAGGAAATAGAAGGCCTGGGCGAGCTGAACTATGAGGCGCGGCGGGGGATCTACTTGCATCCGACGTATGCGGTGACGCCCAATCGCGAGCCGCTGGGTGTGCTCGATGCCTGGATGTGGGCTCGGTCCGAGCGAGATGAAGCGGGACGAAGGGCGGGGCCGAAGGAAAGTCTGCGCTGGATAGAAGGTTACGAGCGGATCGCGGAAATTGCACCGCACTTGCCACATACTCGTCTGGTGTATGTGGCGGACCGGGAGGCCGATATCCTGGCCTTGATGCGATGCGCTCACGAACTTGGCACACCGGCGGATTGGCTGATTCGTGCCAAACTGTTCCGTTGCGGGCTGAATGAGAGTTGGCGTCGCGAGATATTTGGCATGAGACAGGGGCGGATGTCTCGCGCTTTTTGCACAAGAGATTCACTGCCGTAGAGCGCGAGACATGTTGGATCGCCTGGAAGCCGGTATCGGTGCGGCCCAAGCGAAGCGGCCCCGGTGGAAGCCGGGGCCGATGTTCAGAATGGATCGTCAGGCAGATCGCCGCCGTCGGGCTCTTGGAGATCGGGCGGCGGGCGGTAGCGACGGGCCTGTTCGCCATAGACGGTGTTGAACCACAGCCATAGGTCGTCGAGGATAAGCTGGATGACGAAGGCGGTTTCGTCGGAGAGTTTCGGATCGGCAGCGCCGGTGCTGCGAGTGAACATGTACATGATGGATTCGCGGATTGAGGCGTGCGGGGTTCTCATCGCATTTCCCCGATGGCCTGCTGCAGCAGTTCGTCAGGCAGATGGTTCAGCCCCTTGGGCACGGCCAGCTGCATGGCGGTGCGCAGGATGCGTCCGGCGTTGCGGGGCAAGCCACGCGAGGCATGGCGCAACAGCTCGAGCCCGGTCTCTGAGAGCAGCGTGTGGTTGCAGCCGGCGGTCTTGAGTGCGTGCGAGATGAGCTGGGCGAAGCGGGCATGCTCGGTGACGGGTTGAAGTTGCGCGCGGGTCTGGATGCGGCTGTAAAGTGCGGCGTAGACGTTGCGTTCAAGCATTGAGGCCAGCTCCGGGTGGCCAACGAGCCAGACGGTGATGAGATGACGGGCGTCGAAGGCGAAGTTCAGGAATGAGGGGAAGTCGCGGAAAAACTCGGGAGGCAGGTTCTGCGCCTCATCGATTATCCATAGGGGCAGAACCTGTTTGCCATTAGCAAGTTCGGTGATGCGCGCCTTGATGTCGCGCCAGAGATCGGCGCGGCGATGGCTGGGTTCGAGCCCGAGCGAGCGGGCCAGTGACCGGTACAGGTCAACGCGGCCGAACTCGGTCTCGGCCAGGTAGATGGTCTGGTAGCGATGCGGGTTGAGGTTGCGCGTGAGATGGCGTAGTACGGCGGTCTTGCCTACGCCGGGCTCACCGGTCAAGAGGCCGATGCCAGGGCTGTCGAGCAGCCACTGGAAGCGTTCGGACAGACTGGCGAGCGCGCCGTCGTCCCACAGTTCGATACAGTCGGTGTCCAGCGGGGCGCAGCGCAGGCCGAAGTGTTGACGGTACATAGGTCAACCCTCCTGGCGGTAGTGATGTTGATGGGTGAGTTCGATGAGGTTGGGGCCGGGCACAGGGGCAGCGGTCGTGGGTTCAATTGGCGGCTTGCTGCGTCGTCGTCGGCTGTTGGCGACGGCATCGAGCGGGGTGGCGGCGCCCAGCGGTTGGCCGGCGCTGTTCTGGACGCGGAGCACGGTGCCGGCGTGGGGATCGACGACGAGCACGACCCGCTGGCCGCTGAGTTCGTAGGGGACCTCGAAGACGCGGCCATCGTACGAGACGGTGCCATCACGGCGCACATGGCGTTCGACGCGATGCAGGAACAGTTCATCGAGCTTCGGGGCAAGAGAGCCGAGTGCGCGGATGCGCGGCAGGTCCTGCTGGTAGCGCGCGAGCGGCGAGACATCCTTGCCCAGCGAGCTGTGGGGCTCGCGATGATAGACCTGCTCGACCCAGGCCCACAGCCGGGAGTTGAGGTCGGCCAGGTCGCGGATGTGGGTGGCATCGAGCTCCGCGAGGAACTGATCGCGCACGGTGCGGTGCCAGCGTTCGAGCTTGCCCTTACTCGTGGGCTGGTACGGCTGACAGTGCACCAGGCGAATGTCCAGGTCTGCGCAGATGGTCTGCAGGCTTGCGGCGCGATAGGCCGAACCGTTGTCGACGACGATCATGCGCGGGATACCCCGGCGCAGCAGTGCCTGCTTGAGAACGCCTTCGATCTCCAACGCCGTCTCGGACAGGCAGAATGCGCTGTGCGCAACCAGGCGCGAGGCATCATCGAACAGCGATACGAGATAGGTCTTGCGGCGTGCCCCGCCGAACGAGAACATTGGGCCATGCATGACATCGCCGTACCAGATGGAGCCGGCATACTCGGCCACGAAGCTGCGCTTCTCCTGGGGAACGACGGCGGGGCCGACGATGCGCGAGAGGCCGTGAACCTTGAGCAGGCGATGCACGGCGCAACGCGAGAGCGTTCCGCGCGCCACCACCCCGGCGGACTCGAGCAGCAGCCGGATCTGGCGTATGGAGCGTTGCGGGTTCTCGCGTTTGGCAGCCAGTACGGCGGCCTGCACGGCCTCGGGCAGCTTCGAGCGGCCGGTGTCGGCACGGGGCCGGCTGGCCAGGCCCGCGACACCCTCGCGCCGCCAGGCGTAGTACCAGGTCTGCAGGGTGCGCTCGCCGATGTGGCGGCGGCGCGAGCCGGGGATGGCGTACTCCTGAAGGGCGAGCTGACGCAGCAGCAGCTGCAGCTCGCCGCGCTCGAGCCGCTCACGGCTCACGATGGGACCGAGCACGGACAACCGGAACAGGGCCACGGGATCGATGTTGTTCATGAAGTCTACGTTGAAGTTGAACGAGACGTCATGAAACGACCAATATCGGGCCGGCGGCAGTGGGCAGACTGTGTGGGGTGCCCGTTACCGTGCCGGAAGGGGTGTCGCGCGCAGTGTTGCCATCATGCGATCACGGGACATCAAGGCCGTCCAGGTCGAGCCAGGCCATCGCTTGGCATAGCGGCATGAGGGCGAGGCAGGCGCACCAAAATGCGGCGGTATCGGCGGTGCGGCCCAGTTCTGGGAAGCGGCTTCGCAGGGCAAAGGCAAAGTTGTCACTGCGACGCAGGAGCCAGCCCCACCAGCGCCGGACGGTGCGGCGATCGACGCCGGCCACGGCGGCGGTGAAGCGCAGCGACATCCCGACGAAGATCAGGGCAAACACGAGCTGCTGCAGCGCCCAGCCGTACCAGCGCAGCGGACAGATGCACAGCGGCAAGCGAGAACAGGTACGCCGGCAAGCGGCACAACAATAGCGTGGCACGGGCACGGAATTGAGGGTACCGCCCTCACTGCGATCAGCCTTGCGTGCATAGAAGCCGTGTGCCCACAGGCAGGTGCGACCGCAATGTGGGCAGCGGCCGGGATGATAGGACTTAGGCGTGGTGACGATGGCGCGAAGATGCTGTTCGAGCGAGACAAAGGCATGTACGATCCGAAGCATAGGCCGGGCTGTTCTGTGTTCGTGGAGGGTGTGGTAACCGTCTCACGATAGCAGAGGAGTACCGGCCTATCTCATGCCCGCGGCGTCTCGCGATGTTCGCGGGGATGTTCGTGAAATCGTTCTCAACGTACGCGAGACAAACTCACCCTGTTGGACCTCAAATTGAGCGCGACGTAACACCAAACACGACCGCAGTCTTGCTGGCGGCGAGAAGCTCTGGCAAACGGTAGCCGCTGGGGAGGTGGTAGGCGAGATCCAGTTCACCTTGGCCGCTCGTCCGGGACAGAAGGCACGGCCGGTAATGCAGGAGATCCGTGCGCAGCGCGTGGACTTGCCGGCTGGTAAGGCTGGCGCGATCGGCGTGACGTGCCTGATGGCCCGGGAGATCGACGCACCCAAAGGTGTGAAGCCGGTAGAGTGGCGGTTGCTGACCAACCGGCAGGCAACAGAGCTGCCGCAGCTACTTACTTTGATTGACTGGTATCGTGCGCGATGGGAGATCGAAATCTTCTTCAACGTGCTCAAGAATGGGTGCCGAGTCGAAGCACTGCAACTGTCTGTCGTCGATCGTCTTGAGCGTGCGCTGGCGCTGTTCATGATCGTGGCTTGGCGCATTGCACACTTGATGCGGATGGGAAGGACCTGTCCGGATCTTGATGCTGCTTTGTTCTTCGATCCAGACGAAATCCGCGGCGCTTACTTGCTGACGAAAAAGCGCGTTCCCGATCGGCCTCCACGGCTCAATGAGGTACTGCGCTTGATTGCACAACTTGGCGGCTTCTTAGGCCGCAAGGGCGATGGCGAACCGGGGGTAAAAACCATCTGGACTGGCTTGCAGCAGGTCACGATCGCCGCTCAAATTTTACAGGCGCTTCGGGAGTGAGCAGTTGGCGTTCTGTATAAAGAAATGAGTTAGAGCTTGATGCGATCCTAATCATTGCACTAAATTTATTCGGCGATGCTGCTCGTTCGACATCGGATAAACGGCGAAGCCAGAAGCCTTCTGACTTAAGCGTTCCCCCTTTCCATCGCCGTCTTGTCGAAAGCAATTGCCTTTGCAATACATGTTGTGGCGCAAGCCTCTCTGGGCTAGTTTGCAACTGGCCACCTAAAAGCTTCCTCGTACATCGTCATAAGAAACACCACAGATGGTCGGATGGATTTCCAAAATTAAGTGTGCAGTTCAACTCCGGTCCGCGCTCGAATTAACGTCCATGTCATCACGCAAGCGCCCATGCTTGATGGCTTTCCGCATACCTCTCCTTGGCTTTGCTTATGGGCAGTTTCCGAGGATGTAGTACGCGGCGGCGGTCTCCGCAAGCGTGTTGGTATAGAAGAGATTATTTAGCCCCATGTTCTGATTGGAACCGTTAGCATAAGCGAAGCCACCCACATCATGGGCACGCCCAGCTTGCACGTGCGCATAGTTGGTAGTTGTAGTCGATGTACAAGCAAAACCGGTTTTCGTCGTTACCGATATGGCAGCGGATTGCTGGCTTTCTCCTGCTGTTGCATCGATCGCCGTCACGCTGTAGCTATATGTCGCCCCAGCGATCAGACCCGTGTCGGTGTACCCAGGGGACCTGGTGGATGCCACTTTGATGCCATTTCGGTAGATTCCGTAATTATTAGCGTTTGCCACCGCATTCCACGATAAAGTTACGGTCGTTTCCGTTGTCCCAGAGACCGCCAGGCCGATTGGTACCGTACCCGGCTGGCCCATGCCACTCCCAGCACGGAGGTTATTCTTGACCCAAAAGTCCATTAAGAAAATAGGATAGTTTATACGCGTAGCATCGACATAGTGTGTATTGTTTCCTCCAGTTCCAGCAGGCCATGCGTGGGCCATGCCAGCAACAGATATCTCGTGAGTCCGCAGCTTGCCATTACCATCCATATATGGGGTGTTGGTGCCGCCGCCTGTTACCGATACCTGAGACCCTTCCGTAAAGCTGCCGCCGTAGATCTGGCGGAACGCCGCAGCCGCTAGCGGGCCATATGCTGGTGCTACTGTGTAGTCCGATGTCCCCCATACCGCGCCGGCGACCTGGCTGGAGAACTTGTCCGCGTTGGACGCCGCCCATCGCTTGCACTGGTTAGCCGCAGTGGTCGCGGTATAGCCCGCCGGTACGTATCCAATCTGCATTGTCGTGGTTCCAGGTGTCGGGCCGGCGTTGATGCCAACGCCGGCGAAGGTGTCCGGGGCGATGCAGCCCAGTACCATTGTCATGCCGCCACCCGATGACAGGCCTGCGACATATACTTGGTTCGGGTCGATCGCATACTGCGAATTGGAAACAAAGCGGTTAACCAAATCCAAAAGCACGCCGACGTGTCCGCTTGTCCGGCTTGGCGACGCATTGGCGTAGTCCCAGCAATGACTGCTATAAACATTCCCCGTAGCGTTGGGCGCAAGAATGATGGCCCCATATTGATCCGCAACCGATTTCCAGTTAAAACCACCCCCACTTGAATTGTCTATCACATCGCCGGAAGCGGTCTGCGAACATCCGTGCAGCACGAGCACGAGCGCTCGCATACCGTTGGGCGTGGTGGGCTGCCTCGCCGGCCAATAAAAGTAGCCGGTCAGGTTGCCCCCATTGACCGTATCCGACGCCCAAGTCTGTTGACTACTCCACGTTCCGGGTCCGGCTGTCGCTGCATGCAGCGAGAATGATCCCTGCATCGCCACAAGAACGAATAGAACGACCGCGTAATATCGCCAACGCTGTCTTAGCATGGTGTCTCCTTACTCTGATTAGCTTTCTAACCTTCGACATCTCGGGAGTGCCTTATCCCAAGAGGAGGACAACAGCAGATCGGATTGCACTTGGTTCGCCATGTTGTGCTCGAGCTTAGGAGCCCGTCACGAACATGACACGTGGTTCATCTTTCATGCTAGAAGGCAGCTCGAAGCAAAGTCAACCAATGGTTTACGCTTAGTTCGCTGCAAGCATGGCGCTGGAACAGGCCCGCATGACTAGATAACTCTTCACTTAACTTCGCCGGCATCCTGCCTGGCAAGCGGCATGCCTCCCGCACTCGCCAGTGCTGCTCCTTGGTTGCCAGGGACCGCACGGGATTGCTGGCCAGTGCAATCCACTTAGCTTCCTTGGAGACGAAGCGGCCGCCGCTATTGATCCAATATTGCGGCTAAGAAGTGGGGTTGTTCGCTACTAAAGCCGGCGTTGCGGGTCACTCTATTCCTGCCGAAACAGCGACATGTCTAATGCTTCGCAACCTCCGCTGGCAGAGGAATGGTAGATCTGTATTTCCCGTCTACGCAAATGCCGTCTTCATCACATTTTTTTGGGAGACCCAAACTACTACTAAGCCAATGTCCCTGGGGCGCTACCAGCTTCATAACTCATACAGCCCACGAAACAGCGGACAATAGAAATTTCAAGAATCGCTCAATTATTCAGAAAACTGAATTCGTAATGGGATGCCGAAGTTTCGACGATCGACGGACAGAAAACTGGCGACATTCACTACTACCATCCGAATCGGCGAATGTAGAACTTCTTTCATGATGGCCGTCAAGACGGCATAACCGACCGCAATCCCGAGCATCCAGGGAAAGTACCTGGAGCTTAAAATACTGTGCCTGCGTGCTCATAGGCAGAACGATGCCGAAGGCCATGACTAGACCGGTTATCACAATCAGCGGCCACGCCGCTACGCTTTCGACAAAAGGCAACTTCGGTGTGCGTATGAAATGCACGATCAATAGTCTTGGTCAGCAGTCCAACTACAAACCATCCCGGACTGAAACAACGACTGCGTCTCACCTGTGTTGGCAGCAAAAACAAACCACATGACCAGGTACGTTATCACATCGAGGATCGAACTGATCAGGCCAAAGAACACCATAAAACGGTCAATATCCCCCCGGTCTGCATTGGGATTGGCCACGAGTTCATCATCGACCTTGTCGAACGGAATCGCGGTTTGCGAAACGTCATATAGCAAGTTCTGCAGTAGGAGCTGCAGCGGCAACATCGGAAGAAACGGTAGAAATGCGCTCGCCACCCAGAACGGATAAAGACGTTGCCGAAATTGGAGCTTGCCGTCATTCGGATGAACTTTAGCATGTTACTGAATGTGCGGCGCCCCTCAATGACACCGTCCTCCAATACCCTCAGACTCTTCGATAGGAGCCATCAACACAGCGAACCGGATCAGCAGCCTACGGCCATCTACCATGTCGGCGGAAACGTTACGCCGACTCACGCCGGCCGTACCCTCTGAAACGGATAGTCAACGAGCAGAGCACGACTGTATGGATGTACAAAGCTCGAGGTAATCGTCGAAGACGGCGGAGTGCGCTGACCCCGCTGGTAATCAACACCGTGCGCTGCCGATCTACCCGCCCAGTCCACTGATTAAACTTGAACTCCGTTCGGTTTAATCTGGTCCCACTTGAGACAAGTCGCGCGGCAGATATAACATGCACTTCAGGATTCGCCGCCTATATAGATTGCCGTTTGCCGTCGGCCGTTGCGCACGGGTAGCAAAGTGACGCTCCACAAGTTGCCACCGACCCGCACGAAATCGCTCCTGCGTGACCGCAAACATGTCATTGTTTTGCCCAAACGTTGCTCCGGTGAGTCGGGGAGGCTAAGGCGTGGCGTGGTTTGCGCCTGCGCCTGCCCGTATAATTTACCGTGCCCCGAGAGGCAATACATGACCCCACCGTCGTAACCGCGCATGCACTGACGCAAAGCCATGTCTGGAAATAGACTAATGCTACGTTGAACAGGCATCCTCGCATGGGAGGCGGCGCCCCGGAAAAAAGATGAACGGGCTCCGACGCTAAGCTTCCGCAAGGGTGTCTTTCATAGTAAAAGTCAGCGAGCCTAGTTCTTACGCGACACCTACCTCCAGACAGACTTCTTTGCGGCGGCTAACGGCGGGCAAAACGCTGCTCGGAGCGAGCAATCGCCTCATTCGCTTGGGCAGACGAGTCGCTCGCTTATCCGATTCAAAGTTCTCGCCCAAAAACGAATGGCCGTTTGACTAGTCGAGCCTAAATAGGCACCGCGCTTCCGTCACCGAACAATGTCGTAGCTGTAGTCAGTCTCCGAAACAGCAATGGTGCTTGCGTCCAATGCTTCAAAATATTCATCGAGTAGCGCCATGAGAATCCGCAGACCGCCAGCGTATCCCCACGTGGGGTATCGGTGATAGTGGTGACGGTCAAAAATGGGGAATCCGAGCCGCACGAGGGGTGTCCCAACGTCGCGCTCGAGGTATTTTCCGTAGGTGTTGCCGATCAGAAAGTCCACCGGCTCAGTGAATAACAACGAGCGCAGGTGCCAGAGGTCACGCTTAGGGTAGACCTTGCATGCTGCGCCATATGGGGATGCATCGAGCAACGCCTGTACTTTCCCCGCCCAAGCGTCGTTCCCGTTTGTCGACAACACGTGGATTGGCTCCGCGCCAAGCTCGAGCAGAAATTGCGTGTATCCCATCATCTGGTCCGGGTCCCCATACAATGCGTACCGCTTGCCGTGTAGGCTCGCCTGACTGTCCGCCATAGCGTCTACGAGTTGACCTCGCTCCTTTTCCAGCTCAGCTGGAATCGGCTTGCCTGTCACCCGCGAAATCTCCATAAGGAAATGGTCAGTCCCACGAACGCCAACCGGCGCATTTAATACTACGACCTCCTGACCGTGTTCAGCGATAAACTTAATGGTTCGTTCGCAGCAGAACTCCTGGAAGACGAATGTTGCCTTAGCATTCAGCGCGTGTTCCACCTCCTCTTTCGTTGTCCCACCTTGATACATTCGGAACTCGCCATCAGTGGGTGTATTCCAGGTTTCCGAGGGGTCACAGATGATATTGACTTTTACGCCAAACAAATCGAATATCCTCTTAACTTCACGCATATTTCCGACCACAAATCCATCGAACCCGCCGATGAAGTTCACACTGTCGTCAGGCGTCCGTACCAGGGGGTTAGAGGCTCGCGCCTTACCGTCCCAAAAGTGCTTCAGGATTCCCAGTAGCGCGTTGTCATAACCCGTTACGTGACTACCGACAAATGCAGGCGTGTGGGCGAACGGCACATCGTAATCTTCAGGGACGCTGCCCTTTTGCTTGCTGTTCTTGATGAACGCATCGAGGTCGTCGCCGATCACCTCCGCCATGCATGTTGTAGATACAGCAATCATCTCTGGCTTGTAAAGGTTGTACGCATTAGCGAGTCCGTCAATCATGTTGTTCAGACCGCCGAAAACCGCCGCGTCCTCAGTCATCGAGGAGCTCACGCACGAAGTCGGCTCCTTGAAATGCCTCGAGAAATGTGAGCGGTAATATGCCACGCAGCCCTGAGAGCCATGCACGAATGGTAGTGTCTTGTGGAAGCCGTTTGCCACAAACACGGCTCCAAGAGGCTGACACGCCTTGGCCGGGTTCACGGTCAGTGATTCTCGGGCGAAGTTCTTTTTCTTATAATCTTCAGTCTTCGTCCATTCGGCAAACTCCTTTATCTCTTCCTCAGAATCTTTGAACTCGAATTTCTCCTTCTTGTTCTGAAAGAGCGCCTTGTACTCCGGCTCGCGAAAGAGCAATTCGTGATCGAGAATTTTGTCAGTCGATTGTGGCATCACTCGCTCCTGAATAGATAATCTTAACAGCCGTTCACTAGGCGCCTCTGCGCCGCGCCACTGCGGTCTCTGTTCTTAAGCTCGCGTTTTCCACGGCGTCTTTGCGAGGTTCCACACAGGGCTCGAGATGGCAATGTCCATATCACGCGCGAAAATCGCAAATCCGTCATAGCCGTGATAGGGACCTGAGTAATCCCAGCTATGCATCTGGCGGAACGGGACGCCCATCTTCTGGAACACGTACTTCTCCTTGATACCAGAGCCGACGAGGTCGGGACGCACCTGCTCTACGAATCTCTCAAATTCGTACCCGGTCACGTCATCATAGATAAGCGTGCCATCCTTTACATAATGCGTCGTACGTTGGTAATCGTCATTGTGTGCGAATTCGTAACCTGTTCCGACCACCTCCATGCCTAGATCCTCATATGCCCCTATGATATGCCGCGGGCGCAAACCGCCTACAAAGAGCATTACCTTTTTACCTTGCAGCCGTGGCTTATATTTCGCAATGACAGCATCAGATAGCGGTCGGTACTTGGCGATTACCTTTTCGGCATTCTTCCTAATCGTGTCGTCGAATCGGCTTGCGATTTCACGTAAGCTGTTTTCGATCATTGTCGGACCGAAAAAGTTATACTCAACCCATGGGACTCCATATTTTTCCTCCATGTGCCGACTGATGTAGTTCATCGAGCGGTAGCAGTGCAACAAGTTCAGCTTCGATTTCGGCGTGTTCTCCAGTTCCGCCAACGTGCCGTCGCCCGACCACTGTGCGATCACCCGCAGACCCATCTCTTCGAGAAGGATTCGACTTGACCACGCATCTCCGCCAATGTTGTAGTCGCCGATGATCGCGACGTCGTAAGGTGTCGGCTCGAGTGCAGCCCGCTTATTGGAGTCAGCATCGAACACGAAGTCGCGAATCGCGTCGTTTGCCAAATGGTGTCCGAGTGACTGCGATACACCACGGAAACCCTCGCAGCGCACAGGCACGATGGTGTGCCCCCATACTCCTTACTCTTCTTCTTCGAGACAGCCTCAATGTCATCCCCGATAAGACCGATCGGACATTCTGTCTGGATCGAAATCCCCTTGTTCAGCGGAAACAGTTGCTGGATCTCGTCAATGATCTTGTCGAGCTTCTTGTCACCCCCGAACACGATGTCTTTTTCCTGGAAATCGGAGGTGAATTGCATCGTGACGAAAGTATCGATGCCCGTGGTGCCAACGTAGTAGTTACGACGGGATCCCCATGAGTACTGGCCACAGCCAACAGGCCCATGGCTGATATGGACCATATCTTTGATCGGCCCCCAAACGACGCCCTTTGATCCAGCATACGCGCACCCGCGAATCGTCATGACGCCAGGCAGCGACTTGATGTTCGACTTCACGCCACAATCTGGCTTGCCTTCCTCGAATGAACTGAGGTGCTTGGCCCGTCGTTTTCCCATCTTTTCTGGGTAAGCTCGTAGCACTTCGTCAATGAGGGCCTTGTTCGCGGCCTTGCGTTCCTCAACCGTGGTCATCGCGTAATCCATAAGTAGTCAACATCCTCGTCGCAAATAGCCGCCGTGCGCGGCACGGCGGCTATCGCCCAACATTCATCAGGCCGTCAGTTCTGCCGCAGTCTTTCCAACTTGCGACTCATCGACCTGCACCAGGATCCCCTTCTCCATCAGCAGATCTTCTAACTGGTCCATCGTGATTGGCGTCGGAATAACGCCATTTCCACCATTGTTATGGACCTTCTCGGCAAGCGCGCGATACTCGCCCGCCTGCGTGCTGTCTGGCGCATACTCGATGACGGTCATTCGCCGCAATTCCGCATGCTGGACTACGTTGTCACGCGGCACGAAGTGGATCAACCTCGTGCCTAGCATCGCCGCAAGCGATTCAGCTAGCTCGAGTTCCTTGTCGGTCTTTCGCTCGTTACAGATCAGCCCACCTAGGCGCACGCCACCGCTGTTTGCATATTTCAAGATCCCTTTTGAAATGTTGTTCGCTGCGTACATCGCCATCATCTCGCCAGACATCACAATGTAGATCTCTTGGGCCTTGTTCTCACGTATTGGCATCGCAAAACCACCACAGACGACGTCGCCCAACACATCGTATGACACGTAGTCAACACCGTCATACGCACCATTCTCCTCCAGGAAATTGATTGAGGTTATGACACCTCTGCCTGCGCAGCCTACCCCCGGTTCAGGCCCCCCGACTCGACGCACCGGATGTCCTTGTAGCCAATCTTCATTACGTCATCAAGTTCGAGATCCTCGACAGACCCGGCTTCAGCCGCAAGGGAGAGGATTGTATCTTGGGCTTTAGCATGCAGAATCAGGCGTGTCGAGTCCGCCTTTGGATCACACCCAACGATGAGGATTTTCTGCCCGAGGTCGCTCAGCGCCGCAAGCGTATTCTGCGACGTAGTTGACTTGCCGATGCCGCCTTTACCATAAAAGGCAATTTGCCGAAGGTTAGACATTGTCTTACTCCATTGAAATAGAAGGTGAAGCCCAGGGTGACCATGGTTTGCAAGGCCACGAGCATGTCCTCAGTCTGCGGTGTGTTTCCCTATGGTCTTCTTCTGTCAAATCACGCATCGGCCAGTTCGCGTCCGTGCGACCTGCTTTAGCGCAGCTTTCGTGCCATGCGCTTTGGATTTCTCGAAACCCAGCTAAATCGCGGGTTTCGGAGAATTTCATGGAGTCCCGACTATCAACTATGGTCGCGTCGCGATACCGACAAACCGTTCGCGCTTTGTCGAAATGCGTCATTTGGCGACTACGCTTCTGGCATGCCGTCAGTGAGTTCTTCACTCGGATCATTAGGACTGGTACGATGAGAGGTGGCGCCGGAAATTCGGACAGTCGGATAAATGGAAGAGCTGGGGTCTGAGCCGGCCATAATGGCGGGCAGAAAGGACCTCAGAAGATGACGAAACGAAGCAGGCGAACCCACTCGGCGGGGTTGAAGGCGAAGGTAGCCCTGGCGGCCCTCAAGGGCGAAAAGACGCTGGCGGAGCTGGCCCAGCAGTACGACGTGCACCCCAGCCAGATCACAGCGTGGAAGCAGCAGTTGGTGGAGCATGCCGCGGACCTGTTCGGCGGTGGCAAGGAAAGTGGGGGCGAGCCGCCGGTGGATTTGAAGGTGCTGCACGCCAAGATCGGCCAGTTGGCGCTGGAGAACGATTTTTTGTCCGGCGCGCTCAGCAAGGCCGGCCTGCTGAGCGCAAAGCGATGATCGACCGCGAGCACGCGCTGCCGGTGAGCCGGCAGGTCAAGCTGGTGGGCATCGCCCGGTCCAGCGCGTACTACCAGCCGCAACCGGTCAGCGAGGCAGATCTGAAGCTGATGCGCCGCATCGACGAACTGCATCTGGAGCATCCCTTCGCGGGGGCTCGCATGCTGGCGCGCCTGCTGCGCCGGGAAGGCATCCAGGTCGGTCGCCGGCACGTGGGCACGCTGATGAAGCGCATGGGCATTGAGGCGCTGTATCGCCGGCCGAACACGAGCCGCAAGCACGCGGCGCACAAGATCTGGCCGTACCTGCTGCGCGACCGGAAGATCGACCGGGCCAACCAGGTGTGGGCTCTGGACACGACCTACATTCCGATGGCACGGGGCTTTGTGTACCTGACGGCAGTGGTGGACTGGGCCAGCCGCCGGGTGCTGGCCTACCGGGTGGCGATCACGCTGGAGAGCTGTCATGCCGTCGAGGCAATCGAGGAGGCCTTTGCCAAGTACGGCGCGCCGGAGATCGTCAACACCGACCAGGGCAGCCAGTTCACCGCCACGGAGTTCACAGACGCCGTGCTGGACCGCGGCATCCAACTGTCGATGGACGGCAAGGGCAGTTGGCGCGATAACGTGTTCGTCGAACGCCTTTGGCGCAGCGTCAAATACGAGGAGGTCTACCTGAAAGCCTACGACTCGGTCAGCCATGCGCGCCGCTCTATCGCTAACTACCTAACCTGGTACAACCAACGACGGCCCCATTCCAGTCTGGCGGACCAGACCCCGGATGAGGCATACTTCGCCACGCTGCCAGCGATCAAATCGGCAGCCTGACTGCCCCAGCGCTTCCACTTAAAAACTCCGGATCCCTGTCCGAACAAACGGTGCCACCTCTATGTGTAGAAATGGAAGCTGCGTGACCGATTCGCGCTGGCGCGCAAGCCCGGCAAGCCACGGGCAAACTAAAACACCTTGTCACCGAAGAAACTGCCAAGCGATGTGCTCAGGGGGCAAGGGGAACTCTTCGATTTCTCTGCTGGAAATCTATCGTAACCAGGCTCTCGCCTAGCTTGGAACTGGTATCTGCTGCCACTGTGGGGTCGTCGTCAATACGGTAGCTCCAACTCTCCATTGGTTAGCCGACTTGGAGGAATTACGAGCTTGCTAATGCCTCAGAGGTGCATATTGAAGTTTCCGTCGATGTCCATGGTGCCGTACAGCACCTGTGAACGCGAAAACCTATAAGCAATTCATTGATCAGTGAGCGGAAATTATTGAGACTATTCTGTTTCTCAAACATTCGACATGCGGGGCGTTGTTGCATAAATCGAGATTGAAAACAGGGGCTCCTCGGTGACGCTGAACTCAGGCTATACGGACGGATTGCGGGCGAGCGAGCGCGACCATGCGGTTGAGCACGCCCGCACGGATAGCCACTTCGGTGGCCTGCGACCCGATTTCGCGTGCCCACAGACTGTGTCCCGTCAGCGTCTTGAGGCGGTACATCAGGGTCTCGGCCAGCGAGCGCCGGTGATAGCCGCTGGCGGCTTTCCAATCGCGTCGACTGCTCTTCTCGATGACATCGATGGCCTCGTTACGCCAGGCTGCGCCCGGCGTACTTTCGGACCAAGGCTTCGCTCCATCGCGTGGTGGAATCGAGGGCTGTGCACCTCGCGCAGCAATCTCCGCGTGGCACGGCTTGCTGTCGTAAGCGCCATCACCTCCGATGGTATCGATCGGTGTATCAACCGGGATCTGATCGAGCAGGTCGGCCAACACTTCGCCATCGCCAACGTCCTGGTGGGTCATCAGTGCAGCACAGATTTGGCCGGTGTTCGCGTCCATGGCGAGATGGACCTTGCGCCAAGTCCGGCGCTTGGACCAACCGTGCTTGCGAACCTTCCACTCGCCTTCGCCGTAAAGCTTCAGCCCAGTGCTGTCGATCACCAGATGCAGCGGCTCGCCGCTACGCGAGGCGGGCAGCACGACGTTCAGATTCTGCGCGCGGCGGCTCAATGTCGTGTAGTTCGGCACTGGCAACGTTGGGAAAGCCAGGGTGCGCAAGCTCTGCGCGAAGCCTTGCAGCGCGCGCAGCGGCAGGTGGAACACCTGCTTGAGACTGAGCAGACCCTGGATCAGCGCATCCGTATAGACGAGCGGGTGGCCACGCTTGGGCGACTGGGCTTTAGCCGGTGGCACGAGCAAGCTCTCTTCGACCCACATCGTCACGTCTCCTCGGGCTATCAGCCCCTTGTTGTACTGCGCCCAGTTCTTGACGCGGTAGACCCCCTTGGGCTCGGCTTGCTGTCGGTTGTCCTTGCGCATCGTCCCGGAAAAAGTCCAAGACACTACGCCGCTTCGTCAGAAGTTAACAGAGCCAGCGCTCCAGTCGTTGTGCGTAAACGTCAGCCCATCCGACCCCGGATTTATGCAACAACGCCGACATGCGGCGGGAACGATCAGCCTGCATAGATAGATCTTGGATCCCTATTCGGACAAAATTATCTAGTGCTGAACATGCTTACGTAGCCATCGCAGACGTATGTCCAATACTACTTTGTCAATAGCACTTCGACGCCGCCATTCCTATCCTACAAAACGCAATTGCTGCACGTGTCCAGAGAGGAATTTTATTCTCAGCCCCCCCAACAACGAATCAGTTCAATAATTTGGCAATGCTGTCATTCTTCATTGTAAACCCAATCTTCTGTAAGGATCAGCGTGTGACACGAACGTCAAGATAGCATTCGCCACTTGGCCGCGACCTCCAGTAGCATCGATTCGGTGCGAATCAACTCAGTTATCACAATGACATGATCAGCAGTGAATGCCATGTCATTTGTCCCCACTATCAACTCGTCTGGCTTCCACAGTGATTGGAAGCGGGGTGTCTGCCGCCATCTCTGGCAACTCAAACTGCCAACCATTCCCAAGCTTAACAAGCCCACCCCACATTTCCCCCTTGTCATGGAGACTATCGGCTCCTCAAGATCCTTCCTTGGTAAGTACGCTTTAAGCGTACCTGTAATGTCCTTTCGAATCATAATTTTCACGTGAGGTCTCCCCGATGGAGTGGAAATCAAGCCGTAAGGCACAAAGGCAACACTAAACTAGAAAGTCTGGTAGGTGCCATCCCGCATTGAACGTCGCGTAGTTAAATATGCGCCTAATAGATCATCTCTGCTGTGGCCATGGTCCAGCAATGTGGTCACGTATAATTGCCAGCACAACTTCATTCAGGTGGTCCAGCGTGCAGAGTTCTCTTGCACGCATGCCGACGTGATGATCCTTTTCGACGAAGAGAACCGCATAGACGTAGAACCGTTGCAGGAAGGTGTCGATTCTCGTGACGTAGCCAATATCTCCTCTGTTCACGATAACTTCGCCGAAGTTTTTCCCGGAAAAGGTACCATCGTTGCGAATCATCGATCGTGCAATTACGCGCTCGCCAACGCTAAAGCTAGGCTCAAACGCTATTTCAATGGTGTCATCACTCTCTAGTTGCATATGACTTGCTCTCGTCCCTACATCGCCTTCTCGAGAGACCAGTTCCTAAATGAAGCATCCATTGAAAGTGTCCTCCACGCTATGTGCATCATACGGCCGCACCTCACCCTGGGTGCCCCACCAGCGTATCCTAGTTCCATCGCCTCATCGCTTGGCTGGGCATCTACAAGGCAGCCTATCTTCATAGTTCTCAGCAATCCATAGTCTCTCCACCGGGAGGGTTTAAGCCATTGCAAGAAATTGGGGCCGAGGAATAAGCCGTTAGAAATCGAGTAATGACCCTATTATGCAAATACAGAAGTAATGTAAGAAACGATTCCGACAGATAGCGAAGCATGCACTCACAACGCGATTCGCGTGGCAGCCATGCTAAGCCGGTACTATACAATCATCGACGGGGCATACCGACACGCACTGCGGGAAATCGAACCCGTCGCACATCGTGCACTTCTTCGGATCAATTGCCAGCACATCGCCTTTTTCGCTGATGGCGACATTTGGGCACTGTGCCTCGCACGCCGAGCAACCGGTGCAGGCAGAGGCAATAATCTTCAGGGCCATAAATACGCTCCTTACAATTTTGAACTACATTACCACGAGGCCGAGCATACATTTTCCCGTCAAACGGAAGTTGTCGGATCTTTTATGGCGCGCTCTGCCGGATCACTGCGTCCTCGGTGAGTTTTATGCATGCCTACGCCGCCAGCCACACGGCTTGAGTAGTCGTTGAACCACGATAATGCTGCAACCTCAACAATCTCCCCCGCGTACTTGTCCACAGCCTCGATGCCGGCATCGGATAGTTCCTTACGCGGACACGAACCCATCTTTGCCACAAGGACGGCATGACAATCGTTGATCGCGCGGATGATCTGAAGTAGTCCTTCATCGTCGCCATACCCCGCCTGACAATACGATTCAACTCGGCGGTGACCCACAAAGTGCGCGCCAGTAGCGCTAACTTCGAAGACCTGTAACTCAGAGATATGCCCGAAATGCGCGTTCACGCGGCCACCGCCTTTCGTGGCAACAGCAATATGGACCTTCAGGGCCCCTGTCGCTTTGTTGGCCCGCGCTAAGGCTAGCACCTCCTTCTTAGCCTCGCGTTGAACGATGACCTCAGTTTCAGTGCGCCACTGGTATTCGCGGCGGTTCTTTCGGTCATACTCGATTTCTATCTGCTCGATTTTGTCGAGTGAGAACTCCTCACTTCGATCCTCACCGAGGAGGCCTACCGCGTCCGCTCGGCATTGCCGGCAATGACGCATCAAATTCGCACCGCCAGAACAAGCTTCCTGTACTTTCTTCAGCTCCTGGGCGGTGGGCCCACGCTGTTGATGCAGGCCAAAGTACGTACCATGCGATGGATTGGAAATTAGCGGCATGATGTTGTGAAGGAACGCACCCCGCTCCTTCACCGCGCGGTTTACCTCAACCAGATGTTCATCATTAATGCCTGGAATCAACACCGAATTGATTTTCGTCAGCACGCCACGTTCTGCTAGCATCTCGAGCCCTCGCATCTGCCGCTCATGCAACACGCATGCGGCCTCCTTCCCTGTTAATCGGCGACGGTTCCAGAAAATCCATGGGTAGATTTTTGCTCCAACAACTGGATCGACCATGTTGATGGTAATTGTCACGTGATCAATGTTGTATTGACAGATGTCATCCACAAAGTCAGGCAACGCTAGGCCATTGGTCGATAGACAGAGCTTGATCTCAGGAGCTCGCTCCCGAAGCAAACGGAACGTCTCGAACGTTCTTCCCGGATTCGCGAGGGAATCACCGGGCCCAGCAATGCCGACCACCGTCAGTTGCGGTACGCGGCTCGCCACGGCCATCACCTTCCTCACGGCCTGCTCTGGCGTCAGCTTTTGCGACGTAACGCCAGGTCGCGACTCGTTTGAACAGTCATATTTGCGGTTGCAGTAGTTGCACTGAAGGTTGCAGGCGGGCGCAACCGCTACATGCATGCGCGCATAATGGTGATGTGCTTCCTCCGAGTAGCATGGATGATCTCGTATCTTCTCCCACACCTCCGGAGCCATGCCCTCGTCCCCCCAGACGACGCGCAGTTCAACATGCTGACTCCACCGAACGAGCTACCGCCGCCGCGTGGAGCGCACGTTCCGCTGTTCGGCACTAGGGGTACAATTTTCTGCTCGTCTCCGATACAGGCAGGCGCTGGTCGCATGCTTGCGCTCGCGCTATCTCGCATAGGTCTTTTCCTCTCATCGAGAGTGGTCGGTCTTAGCGGAAAAGCGAGATCCGTGCCATCACTCAGAGATCGTCTCGGCCATTTTTCAGAAAATTCCGACAATTTGTTGACGGTCTTCAAGTCCCGATAACGAGTTCGTCGCACGTTTGAGTCGACGAACGTCACGCCAGCTAAGTTACAAGATGGAAGCTCCCCCTGCGAGACAGGGCCCCAATGAGCTAAATGCGACTTGCCTCTTCGCGGCGCCTGACAGTACCGGTTGAGTCAAGAGCAGCGTGTCCGGACAGAGACATTTGCGACACGAAGAATGTACGAAGCCCTGTGTTTACTGACATAGAATGCCGCTGTCGCTCGTGCAGATAGCGCTCCAGCTTAAAGTACTTGGCTGGCACAACGCTTGCTGATCGGTTCGGGACTAATGATGCGTGAGGCGACTACCGAGATGCTCAAGCCGACTATTATGGACACCACATTGTGCGGCCCAAATTGGCCGCCTCGAGACGCGTTTCGCCTCGAGGAAAAATGTGCGACCGTCAGCGTGCTGGAGTGGCAGAGCTTGAGGTCGGATCCCGGTCATGGGCGATGAGGAGATCGCGCGCATCGACGCGATTGTCAACATGAACCTCGAGACCAAAACCATAATTTTTGGGCGCCTGACGGACGCCGATTTATCCGCAGCGTTGCACTGCAATGCCGACATTGTGAATCTGTCCGTTCCCGTTTCTGATCTCTATTTTCAACATCTGCGGCGGTCGCGAAGCTGGGTATTGGCCCAGATCGCGCGCCTTATCCAGAAGGCCGCGAAATGCCACCCAAAGATCTCCTTCGATATGGACGACGCTTCGCGTGCAGACCCCGCGTTCCTCGTGGAAGTCGCGCAATGCTCTAGGCGTTATGGTGCTCAGCGCATCCGATTCTCCGACACCATTGGTGCGATTGGCCCCTTTGCGACCTACGACATCATTGCGAAGCTACGCGATGCGATTGATTTGGAAATAGAAATCTATGCACAAAATGATTTCGGCCTCGCTACTGCAAATACACTAGCTGCGTTTCGCGCCGGCGCCAGCAATGTGAACACGATCGTAAGCCGAATGGTTCGCCCGGAGGGTAATGCGGCGCTCGAGGAAGTTGTGATGGGTGCGCAACACTTGCTAGGGCCGGATACGGGCTTCGACACGAAGGCGCTCATCCCGATCTCTTCGCTTGTCAAAGACGCGTCTGAACGGGCAGGGCCGTCAAGCAAGACGAGCATCGGTATGGACTCCCTGAGAGTCAGGCATTGGCGCCCACAATACTGCGAATCCAGTTACGATCTACGACCGAACCGATACGACACGCCCGATTCGAGGCGGGCTTTAGTTGTAAAAATTCGACCACCGACGTGGACTACGAGAATTCGGGTGACTATGGCAGCGTTTTCCAGGACCGTATGGGTGAAAGAATGGAGCTGGAGTTGCGCGACCCGGCTCCGCAAATCAATGGCAAATTATCTATTCTTATCCCGACGACAGCAAGAAATTCCTGTAACCTGGCTTTTCTATTTCCCAAACAACAGCGGCTGCTTACCCTTCATACAGCGCGGCGCCCGCCACGCATGTCGCCCGTCGTGTTCCTAACCTAATTCCTAGTAGCTTACTGTTCACCAGGAGCAAAGATATGCAAGGACTCATCAATCACCAGCAACACCTCTCGTCGACTGAGGATTTTTTTCGGTATTTTGACATCGCATTCGACGAAAAAGTTCTGAACGTCAGCCGTTTACATATCCTGAAGCGGTTTTTTCAGTATATCGAGCAACAGGAAGAACCTTCCCGTGACAACGGCACTGCGATGTTCGCATTTTATCGCAGCTTGCTTCTCAAAGCCTACAACGATTTTGTCTTGTCCACGCCAGCGGAACAAAAAGTATTCAGGTGTTTTCAGGAGACGGACGGACGGCGGCACGTCAACCTCGAGAGCCTTCGCGCTTCGCTAAGCAATCGCGACGCCGTCTGACACGGAGAAACGAACCATGCATATTGTTGTCTGTATCAAGCAAGTCCCCGATTCAGCACAGATCCGGGTGCATCCTGTCACCAATACAATAATGCGCCAAGGCGTTCCTGCGATCGTGAACCCGTACGACCTATTTTCATTGGAGGAAGCGTTGCGGCTTAAGGACCGCCACGGAGGACGAATCACGGCGCTGTGCATGGGGCCGCCTCAGGCTGAGGACGCGCTGCGCAAGTGCATCAGCTTCGGCGCTGATGACGCCGTGCTCATCACCGACCGCGCATTCGCTGGGGCCGACACGCTCGCAACTTCTTATGCGCTTGCCGCTGCCATCCAGCAGATCACGACGCAACAAACGGTGGATATCGTTTTTACGGGAAAGCAGACCATCGATGGCGACACCGCGCAAGTTGGCCCCGGCATCGCGAGACGGCTCGGTTTCCAACTCCTGACCTATGTTTCCAAGGTTGTCGAGACAGATTTAGATGCACGCTCAATCGTCGTCGAGCGTCGTGCGGAAGGAGGCGTGCAGGTGCTTCAGACCGCGTTGCCTTGCCTCGTGACGATGCTTGAGAACACGAACGAATTGCGCTTTGCAACGCTCCCCGCAATGATACACGCGGCTGCGTTTCCGATACGAAAATGGAATCGCGAGCAAGCCGGTATCACTGACTTGAATAAGATTGGGCTAAAAGGCTCGCCCACTGTAGTTAGCAAAGTATTCGGCGCAACGCCAAGAGACGAAAAGGCCGAGATTCTGGAAGTGGATGCCTCAAGCCTGCACGATGTGTCCTGCAAACTGATGCAAAAGATACTTACCCGTCACCCAACATTGGAGACGGACCTGCTAAAGACGTTTTCATGAATTTTCCCATTGGCTCAGACAACATGCCGAACACTACCGTTAGGAAGGCCAGCGGCCGCCACCTCGAGTTGCCTGAACACCTGAAAACTTACAAGGGTGTATGGGTTTTCCTTGAACACGACCAGGCTCAGGTTCATAGCGTGTCGTGGGAACTGCTAGGCGAGGCTTATAAGCTCGCAGACAAGCTGGGCAGTGAGGTAGCAGTAGTCGCGCTAGGCGGCTCTGACGAACCGCTTGAGCAGTTTGCCACTGAAGCATTTAGTTTCGGTGCAAACAAGGCTTATGTGATCCACGATCCGGTGTTGCGTGGGTATCGAAATGAGCCATTTACAAAAGGATTGACCGATTTAGTTGACAAATATCGTCCAGAGATCCTGCTTCTCGGAGCGACCACTATGGGCCGTGATCTTGCCGGCTCTGTGGCGACGACTCTCTCGACGGGCCTGACGGCGGACTGCACCAGCTTGAGCATCGACTCGACCTCGCGCGCTCTTGCGGCCACTCGTCCGACCTTCGGCGGTTCACTTCTTTGCACGATAATGACCCTTGCATGCCGTCCTCAGATGGCGACGGTTCGTCCGCGTGTAATGGCGATGCCTCCAACTCAGACTGGCCGTTGCGGACAAATCATTCAAGAGCAATTAGGAATGCTAGAGTCCGACATTGTAACGAAGTTGCTCGATTTCATCGCCGATTCAAAAAGCAATCAAAATAACCTTCCTTATGCCGACGTGATCGTAAGTGGTGGGAAGGGAATGAAGAATCCCGAGAACTTCCAGCTCGTCTTCAATCTGGCGCGCGTACTCGGCGGAGAAGTTGGTGCAACTCGCCCCTGCGTGCAAGCTGGCTGGGTCGAAGCCGAGCGCCAAGTAGGGCAGACGGGTAAAACCGTTCGACCGAAACTTTACATCGCAGCAGGAATTTCCGGTGCGATCCAGCATCGCGTCGGCATGGAAAGTTCTGACATCATCGTGGCGATCAACACCGATGCAAATGCACCGATTTTCGACTACGCGCATTACGGCATCGTCGGGGATGCCATGCAACTACTGCCGGCATTGACTCAAGCCTGCAAGGACCACTTTGCACAGCGGAGATTGGGACACATGGGGGTTATCAAATGACGGAACCTTTGCGTTTTGACGTAATTGTCGTTGGGGCAGGACCTTCCGGAAACGCCGCGGCGTACGTTATGGCCAAGGCAGGTCTAAAAGTTCTTCAAATTGAGCGCGGTGAATATCCGGGCAGCAAGAACGTTCAGGGAGCGATTCTCTATGCGAATGCGCTGGAAAAGATTATTCCAGATTTTCGCGACGATGCACCGCTCGAGCGGCACATCATTGAACAACGCATGTGGATGCTCGACGAAACTTCGTTCGTAGGCACGCACGTACGAAGCGATGACTACAACAAACAACCCTATAATCGCTACACCATCATCCGCGCGCAATTTGATAAATGGTTCTCCTCAAAGGTTCGCGAGGCCGGCGCATTGCTTATCTGCGAGACGACGGTGAACCAACTGATTTTGGATGGTGACCAGGTCGTCGGCGTTCAATGCGACCGTGAAAACGGTGACGTATATGCAGACATTGTGATACTCGCAGATGGCGTCAACTCAACGCTTGCACGCAAGGCGAAATTTCACGGCGAGATTGAAGCGAAAAACGTCGCGCTGGCTGTCAAAGAGATTCTCTTCCTCCCCGAGGAAACCATTCGCCAACGCTTTAACGTTGTAGGATATGAAGGCGTCGCTATCGAAATGGTTGGCCGCATCACCGATGGCATGACAGGCACGGGCTTTCTTTATACCAACAAAGAGTCGCTGACCATCGGCGTCGGATGCATGCTCAGTGACTTCAAAGAGTCCGCACACCGAACGAGCCCTTATGCGCTGCTCGAAAACATGAAGCACCACCCTTCGATAGCTCCACTCATTGATGGAGGCGAAATGAAAGAGTACTGTGCACATCTAATTCCCGAGGGTGGCTTCAATACGATTCCGCAAGTGTATGGCAACGGCTGGATGATCGTCGGTGATTCAGGAGGCTTCGTTAATTCCGCGCATCGGGAGGGGTCTAACCTAGCGATGACGACAGGCCGCCTTGCTGCGGAAACAGCAATAGTGGCAAAAGCGGTGGGCCGTGGCTACCGCGCCCAAGCACTTTCGATGTACAAGAGCGCTCTTGATAGGAGTTTCGTGATAAAGGATTTGTACAAGTATCGCCACATGCCAGAGATCCTGCGACACAACCCGCAATTCTTTACAACGTATCCTGACCTCATCGCAAGCGCAGCACGTACGATGATTACAGTAGACGGCGTCGACAAAACGACAAAGAAGCACGAAATCATGGGGAAGTTCCGGAAGAGCCGGACTCTACCTGGGCTTCTTGGCGACGCATACAAACTATGGAGGGCGCTTCGATGAGAAAAGTGACCGTTAACATCGAAGAAAAGCTATATCAGAACCGCTATCGCGTGGACGTAGGGAGGCCACATATCCACATCAAGAACGTGGAAATCTGCACCAATGACTGTGCTGACAAAAGCTGCACGTTCATCTGCCCAGCCTCTTGCTATCGAAGCGAGACCAACGGGTCAGTCACCCTCATCACCGACGGCTGTCTCGAATGTGGCAGTTGCCGCATTCTCTGCACCGACCACCACAACGTCGAATGGGAGTACCCGCGAGGCGGTCATGGTATCCAGTTCAAGTTCGGCTAAGGCCGAAGCGCTGAAATGGGGCGGGGCCTTTATTGCTCCTTTCCCTTTTTTAAAAAGGGACCTGAGGCGCCTTTCGCGGCAAGGGATGATGGCTGCCTTCGTTGCGACGTTAAGCTAAAGGGGTCTTCCGTAGGATTCCTTCTTTATGATGTACCGGCGCCTAACAGGCTGCTGAAATACCTAGCCCGAAGTCAGCGCGGTAGCGTGCCAAGGCGTTGATTACCAGATACCACTCCATCCGAGATTCATGCGCGGCGCCGACACCTTCACCGAAAGCCTGTTCACCATGCTGCGACTCGAAGATTTCGTGCCGCAAGCGCATCCGTTGCGCCCGATCCGCACCATGGTCAACCAGGCCTTGACGAAGATGGATCGGCTGTTCGCAAGCATGTACGAAGCCGACATCAAGGGCGGACGCCCGAGCATTGCGCCGGAGAAGCTGCTGCGCGCGATGCTGCTGCAGGTTCTGTATAGCATCCGGTCCGAACGGCAACTGATGGAGCAAACGCAGTACAACTTGCTGTTCCGCTGGTTCATCGGCCTGTCGATGGACGACGCAGTCTGGGTGCCAACGGTGTTTACCAAGAACCGTGCACGGCTGATCCAGCACGATGCAGTGATCACGTTCTTCAACGAGGTGCTGGATATCGCGCACAAGCGCAACTTGCTGTCGGGCGAGCACTTCAGCGTGGATGGCACGATGATTAAGGCCTGGGCCGGCCACAAGAGCTTCGTACGCAAGGACGGCGGCAATGGCGATGACAGCGACAGCGGTGGCACCGGCGGCTTCCAAGGAGAGAAGCGCAGCAACGAGACGCATCAGTCCAAGACTGATCCGGACGCCAAGCTCTATCGCAAGGGCAAGACCGCCAGTGAGCTGCGCTATATGGGCCACACCTTGAGCGACAACCGCCACGGCCTGGTGGTCAGTGCCGTGGTGACCCAAGCCGATGGATATGCTGAGCGCGAGGCCGCGAAGGCCATGCTCAACGACGCCCGGCAGGTTGCTAACGAGCCCAGCGCCGAAGTTACCGTGGGCGCGGACAAGGGCTACGACGCCGAGGAGTTCGTTCAAGCCTGCCTGGAGATGAAGGTGACTCCGCACGTGGCGCAAAACACTTCAGGGCGACGCTCGGCGGTGTCCGATGAGATTGCCCGCAGCGTCGGCTATGCCATCTCGCAGCAGAAGCGCAAGCTGATCGAACAGGGCTTCGGCTGGGTCAAGACGGTCGGGCGCATGCGTCAGGTGATGGTGCGCGGCTTGAAGAAGGTCGACCAGATGTTTGTGCTTAGCATGGCCGCTTACAACCTCGTGCGGATGCGAACGCTAGGACAAATCCGTCCGCAGGGACTGTAATGGGAGCAAGGAAGCTAAAAATGGGCATCAAACCGCGTGAAAATCGATGAAGTGACGCCCGGCTTCCGGATTATGAAAAATACGAGGCATGTGCGTCGCGCAGGGGGAAGCTTTGCCCCGCCCGCAGCGAGTACTTCAGCGGCCTGCTAAGTCAGATCGTTCGCCGCTTCATCGGGCATCCATCAGCTTGAGAATAGTAAAGTGATCGGATGCCTCATTATGTAGGAGAAATGGATGAATCTCATTACTGGTTTCGAGTCTGCCGAACTCTTTGGCGGCACTGTCCCGCCCGCTGTTCTACAGTTGATCAATACAATTCGGGGTGGGGGCAGTGACAAGGCGGAAGTCGCCTTATGGACGGCAGTTCTCTCGTTCCCGAACTGTCTGCCGCCGTACTATCTGCTGTATAAGTTCCAAGCAAACCACGGTGAGCTTCGCAAAGCGCAGGAGGTGGCCAGCAAAGCCCTGGTAGCCGCTGCGCGACAAGCCTCCATCAACATTGATTGGCGTGCGGTAGAACCGGGCGACACCGACTTCACAATTTCCGGCCCCGGGCGCTTCTGGCTCTTCACCCTGAAGGCCCTGACGCTATTTAGTATACGCCTCGGCGACCATGCCATGGCGCTCCAGCTGATGAACAAGCTTCGCAAGCTGGACCCCGCCGACAGCATCGGCTTGGAAGTCGTTGAAGCCCTGCTCGCTCATTCAGCTTCCAGATAGCGCCAGGCGACATGGAAGGACCATACGGTATATCCTTCGCCCCAGCCAGGGTCGAACGTGTTTATGGTATGTGGATATGATTCGAACGTCTTTCTATGGACCTGATGCCGACTGACCGCCTACTTGTAAAGTGTGGTCTTTTGTCACTCAGGCCCAAAACAATCTTCGAAACTGGGGCAAACGCTGCAGCTCGGAGCCCTGCAGACGAATAGCGCATCGCGTTCACATAGCTGTTTGTAGAGGAACTTCTTCCACTTCATTCCGTGGACATTCTTTTCAGCGAGCAGGGGAACCAGTACTTAAGCAGCTCAGACAGTTCCACCCGGGAGGGAAGGCGTAAATTTTGCCACAAGTGTTTGTCTTTCAAACACGCGGAAGCCAGTGCATGGGAAACGCAGCGCACCTCGTTGGGTGTACCGGCGCGCGGATCTGCGTGCGCCTCAAGCAAGGTTACGAGATCCTCGACCTCATCGTAACGCGTTTGGTCTTGCGAGGTCGTAGTCGCCCTATTCAATTGCAAAGATAATGCATCATCCGCACCTGGAAACCAGTGTGCAAGCAGCCACCTTGTCTCGTTCGCATCAAGTCCCCTTATGGGGAGGGCATGTACGTCCCCTTCAACGAGGGCCGAAGAGAGAATGCCAGCAAGCGCAAGCACCGTGCAGTCATTGGCATCTACCGCATGACGCATTAGAGTCCTGTGGAAGTCCATGGGCGTCCTCTCTGATACCTAGGCCGGCGCGTGCGTGTAGCACTTTTTTGGACAAATCTTCGCGCACGCAGTGCAACCTATGCAATCCTCGCGACGGGCGATAGTCATAACCTTCTTCTCGCATTCATCCTCGTCCTCGTCCTCAAGGGGAATAAGGCTCCCGTCCTCGCTAACCCCCACCAGTTGAAGGACACCGCGAGAACACACACGAAAGCATCGGCCACAACCGATGCATTTGTGCTGATCGATCGAACTAACAAAGTTCGGCGTCCAGATCGCGCCGCTTGGTAGCGTCACGGAAAAGTTATCGCTCACGTCAATTCTCGCACTATTCACTTGTAAGCCGCTCCGGCGCTCTTTCGCGCCTCCATCAATGCGGCATGGATTTCGTGGCAGCGTCTGGCAACGATTAGGATTTTCTCCCAACTAGCCGGCAACTCTTCGGATAGATCATGTAGATCCATCTTGGCTTGCACAGCCAGCGCATTCAGTTTTTTTAAGCGCGCTTTTTCTTCCTCAGGATCCTTTATCTTACCTTCCCTGCCAGGTTCCGTACCGAGCACTATGTGGCGCGAAGCGAAGTCGTCTTCTTTGCAATAGGCGCGGCTATCGGGCAACTCGTCGTCCGCTGCAAAATCGTATGACGTGCCAACGTCCTTCTTAATCGCCTTCCTTAACCACGGCGGCGGTGTTCCCTTTAACACTTCCTGGACCTTTCTCAAAATCACCTCAATCGGCTCTGCCTGTGCCACCTTGACAGGATGGATCTTCAACGCAACCACGCGCGCCGCCCCAGCGCCTCCAATTGCTGCAACGTACAAGATCGCGCAGTCACGGATGACTTCGAGCCTTCGCCCCAACTTTTCTTCGTTGCCATGCTTCTGCGGCGTGTCGCTGAAATCGAAAACCTCGATAAACTTGTGCCCCGCCGCTGTCACGTCGTAGACCACGATATTCTTAGCCCACCCGAAGTGCGCGTCAACATGCACCTTATCTTGCGTGGCGAATGCGATTTTCATGCATGCTCTCCTTGTGGAATCACTTAGTGGCTGGACGGAATCTCGGCATCAGATCCGGGAACTTGCCACAATACGATGGAGGCTCGCGGGCAGAGGCCAATCGCTCGGTGCGCGGTATTTAATCTGCTCGAGCATCAGGTTTGCAAACTCGAAGATCAGTTCCATTGTGCCTCGATAGCCAATTTGACACCGATGTGCGTTTCCCACGCGGTCGAACACAGGGAAGCCTATGCGCATCAGCGGCTTGCCGAGTCGCGCGGCCATCTGCCGTCCATGCGAATGAGTAATTAGCACATCGCAATTGCCACCCGCGCGCTCCATGTCCTCCAGGTCCCCCAGCACCACTTCGCTTGCGGGCAATAGTGCGTGCGCGGCAGATGCAGTCGTGCTGACGCAGACCGACAATTCGGCCCCCATCTCGTGCAGCAGTGAACCAATCGAAAGGAGCAGGTCAGGCTCCGCACCGATTGCTACCTTTATGCCACCCGTGTAGAAGTGGCTGTCTAGCATTGCATCCAGCAGTTGGTTACGCTGCCGCCGGTACTTTCCTGGAATAGCTCGGCCTGACAACTGCGCAAGAAGCCGCAGCAGCCGGTCGTTGGGCTCCAGTCCCGTGAGGCGTTCGAAGATTTCGAATGGCGTGCCAGCTATTGCCTGTAACGCTCGCGCACCAGCGCGAGTTTGCTCCCCAATGCCGATTGTGAAAGAGGATGCACCGGCAGCGTGGATTTGATCGAGCGTAGTCCCGCCCTGCGTTGTACCCCGCCATTCTGAAGCAAGATGACCATCAAGCGAACCGGAAATGTCTGGGAGGATTATTGGGTCTAGGCCAAATGTATCGACTATCGCGCGCAGCTCTTCAATATCACGTGGCGACAAATGGCTACCGGGCAACACGTTAATTTGTCGATGAATAGTAGGCAGTGGCTTGACTAGTGCCATCACAATCGCCGACACAGCCTTGCTGTAACCGTCCTCGAAGGCGCCAGCGTAATCTGGCGTCGAGACGTACACAATTTCCGTATCGATCAGTTCTGGGTTACGCCTGCGTATCATTTTAAGATAACCACCAAGATCCTCGCCAGTGGTCTCGGTGAGACCCGTCGAGCAGACTACAACGATTCTTGGCGCCTCACGCTTGCGAATATTAAGCAACGCTGTCTCGACATTGTCATATCCACCCAACACGGCAGAGACTTCATCCATCGCTGAAGTCTGCAGCGGGATAGCTTCCTTGAAATGTCGCACAAGCAACACCAAGCCAAACGACGTGCAGCCTTGCGAGCCGTGCATCATAGGCACGCAGGCGTCGAGTCCCATAGCCGCATAGCTGGCACCGAGTGGCTGGCTTGTTTTTAACGGGTTTACCGTGCACGCTTTTTCAGATTTGACCACGATAGCCAAAATATCTCCCCCTCTTAAGGCGCCGGAACGGGCCGAGGTGCGCTCACTGGATTCTGCAGCGGCTTTGTGTGCAGAGTACACTCCCCCTGGCTGGAATCGCTTAACCAAATGGCTTCATCGTCGTCATGCCACGGCGCGGGAATGCGCACCTGTTGCCAGACCGGGTTACAAATGGCGCGGTCAATCTCATGCACCAACTCAACGATGCCTTCATATCCGGCATACGGATGATGGCGCTCTTGATTAACGTCGAGCCAAGGCATGCGCGCCTTCAATGCGACAAACTGTGACCGTCCCCCGGACAGCATGATGTCGGCCTTCGCGTCGCGCAACATCTTGTACATCTCACGCGCCGTCATGTTGTCAAACATGAACGCGTCCTGTCCCATGATCCCCTTGATTCTTTCTTTGTCCTCCTTGGTGCTCTTCTTCACGCTTGTGCCAATGATTTCAAGGCCGGCCTCCTGCAACGCAGCTACAACTGACCAGGATTTCACCCCCCGGTGATAAGTAGCGCACGTTTGCCTTCAAGACGCTCACGGTACGACGCAATCCGTTCCCATGCGCGCCTCTCCTCAGCTTGAATCAAGCGCTCCGTACGGGCTAGCAGCTCTTCGGATGCCCCTCGCTGTACCAACAGACTTGCGATCTGGCGGAGCGCATTGCTCATGTCGCCAATGCCATAGAATGAGCACTCAAAGTATGGAATGCCATAGCGCTGCTGCATCTTCGTTGCGACATGGACCATCGACTTCGAACACACCACCATGTTAGCTCTCGCGCGGTGCGCACTTGTAATGTCGCTGTATCGACCATCGCCAGTGATGCACGACAAAAACCGGATGCCAAGCGCGTCAAAGAGCGGTTTCACTTGCCATAACTCGCCTGACAGGTTGTACTCACCGATGACGTTGATGTCTGTCGGCGTTGTGTATGCCGGCTCATGGGTACCTATGACATAATTCAAAAGCGCCTCGCCGCCAAGTTTGTTGCCGAAGTTTTTTGATCCAGAGAACCCGGGTGCGTGGACCGGTATGACGGGCCTGCTGAACTTTTCTGAAGCCTGCTTGCACACTGCGTCTATGTCATCACCGATCAATGCAGTAACGCACGTCTGATAAACAAAGACCGCTGGCGGATCGTACTTTTCAATGATCTCGCGCACGCTACTGAATAGGCGCCTCTCACCGCCATAGATCACGTCGAACTCATTGATGTCAGTAGTGAAGCCGGTGCGGTAAAGTGTTGGCCCTGATGACGCCGCGTGGCGATTGTCCCAGGAGTTGCCTTCGCATGCGATCGGCCCATGCACGAGGTGGGCCACGTCAGCCACGGGCTGGAGTGCAATTTTCGCACCGTCGAATGCGCAGCCGCCAGCGGCCGCCCCCGGCAAGAGCTGCCTCGAACAGCCCTGCTTACGCCGCTCCTCGCTCTTTGCCCGGTTCGTCGCACAACCAGGTTGGTCGAAAAGATCGGCGGCCCTCGCCTTGCGCAACATATTTGACTCCTTACACTCTGCGGTTCACGAAGGGCAGCAAGTTGCGTACCATCATCGCAGGCGAGGATTTACCGCTATGCGGCCCCTGCGCGCACGCCGCAATTGTCGTTGTTGGATGCTCCTGCGACAAAGTTGGAACCGATTCCGACACTGTGCAGTCACGCAAGAGTAAACTCCTCTGCGTGTTTTCAGTTTTCACAGATTTCGGTGATAGGTCTGCGGGAAGCGTACACAGCGCATTTGTTGCCATCAGAAACGACGAAGCTCGATACCGTGCTTACGCAGTGCGTAACCAATCTGCCGTGGCGTAATGCCCAAGAGCCGTGCCGCCTTTGCCTGCACCCAGCCACAGCGCTCCATCGCCCAAACGAGTCGCTCTCGCTCACCTTGAGGTCTGTCGTTCTTGCTCGGCACGGTGAATCTGTTGCTATCGTGACTTGCATCTTCGATGACGACCGCAGCGGCCTCTTCGCTCCCAGTAGCGTTTGACGAGCGGTCAGGACGTACGGCATCTTCTCGCTCGATGTGATGCAACCCTTTTGTTAGACACCGATCCATCTCACAGAGGAATGAGAGCCGATCGATCGAATCTTGGAGTGCCATCGTCGCAGTCCTCTCAACGCAGTTCTCCAACTCCCGCACGTTACCAGCCCAGTAGCAATCCGAAAGCACGCGCAATGCTTCATCGGTGAAGCGCAGCGACCTGCTGTTGTCACGGTTAAATCGATCTAAGAAGTATTGGGCTAAGGCCGGAATGTCCTCACGGCGCTCACGTAGCGGCGGCAGACGAATGCTCACCACGTTGATGCGATAATACAGATCTGCGCGGAATTCACCCTCCTTCACCATTCGTTCAAGGTTACGATTTGTCGCAACGATTAGCCTCACATCAACCCTTACAGGTGTTGACCCACCTACGCGTTCGAACTCTCGTTCTTGCAGAACCCGCAAGAGCTTCGCCTGGAAGGATGGCGAAATGTCGCCAATCTCATCGAGAAATAGTGTGCCGCCGTGCGCTAGTTCGAATCGGCCTTTTCGTTGAGATTGCGCGCCAGTAAACGCGCCCTTCTCATGGCCAAACAGTTCGCTTTCCAAGAGTGTCTCTGAAAGCGCCGCGCAATTCACCGAAACAAATGGCTGATCCTTACGCTGAGACAAGCTATAGATTGCGCGTGCGATCAACTCCTTGCCCGTTCCGCTTTCACCCCTCAATAGTACTGTCGCCCTCGCTGGCGCGACCTGATGAACTTGCGCAAATACCCGCTGCATCGAGAAGGAACGGCCCACCGCATTATCAATATTGCGCGAAGGGAGATGCTCCTTCTGTGGACGTCTATATGCCTGCCCCGTGTTATCGCCTTTGTGGATGCCATCGCGATTAAGCAGCAGCGCTTGCCCCATAGGCGCTGCAACGACTTTCATGAGTTGGAGATCGCTGGCAAAAGCACGCTTTCCGTCTGGATTCTCACAAAACGCGACTAGAACACCAAGGGGTCGCCCTTCATGTCGGATTGGAGTTCCCAGGAGAGCGATATGCCCACCGTCTAATTCATTAACAGCTCCGAAACCGCCCGCGAGAAGCGGTTCGTCGTGCAACTCGGGCACAATAACAGGCGAATCACTCGAATGAATCCGTCCCACAATCCCCTCATCGGGTAAAAAACGCGCGCGCTCTCGCCAGCCCTCTGAAAGCCCCGTGGAACAAAAGCCAGTCAGATATCCGCCTGGCTCCACGACGGCGATGAACGCGGAGCGCCATCCTAGCGCATATGAAAGATAACGCAGGGATCTGTCCAACGTCTGTTCGGCATCCCGCGACGAGACTAGCGTCTGCACTACCTCGTACACCAAATCGAAATCGTTAGCACTCTCGCTAGCATAGAAATGCGGCATGGATTCAAACTCCCGGGATAACTTGTCAACGCCTTCGGCAGACGCGAGGTCGACATAACGACGCATCATTTGGCGCCGCGCGATGGCGAATTCGGACGCCACCAGTAAGTGGGCATCTACATTGTCGACAAAACGGACAAAATCGCAGCTGCGATGTCGGAGAGGCACGACAAGGACAACAACGCCCCTCCGTGCGAGCATAAGATACTAACTGAAAAAAACGGCGCCTTTAAGACAAACTCCGCGTCGAGGACGCGCGCCACGTCGGTGCCGGCTTATGCTGAGTGCCTCATATGATGTTCCATGACAACAGGAACAGAGAGCACACGATGTACGCAAAGCCTCATCTTTAGGTGCACCGTAGTTCTAGTGCAATGTTCCATTCTGTTTGGAACTTAAGCGGCGGTTGGCACGAATGACCTTCTGTAGGATGTCGCGAGCGCTCTTGGTCCAGATGAACGGCTTGGGGTTGGTGTTGTGGTGAGCGATGTACTCGTTGATGGCGTCGACCAGTTCCGGCACGCTGGTGAATACGCCGCGGCGAAGTCGCTCGGTTGTGATGTCACGAAAGAACCGCTCGACCGTGTTCAGCCATGATGCGGAGGTGGGCGTGAAGTGCATGTTGAATCGCGGATGCTTGGCCAGGCAGTCCTGCACCGCAGGATGCTTGTGGGTGGCGTAGTTGTCTGCGATCAGATGCAGCGTTTTGTCCTTGGGCGTCTCGCGGTCGATCTTGCGCAGGAACTTCAGCCACTCGGTATGGCGGTGGCGCTGCTGGCACTGGGCGATGACCTGGCCATCGAGCACGTTGAGCGCGGCAAACAGCGTGGTCGTGCCGTTGCGCTTGTAGTCGTGCGTCATGGTGGCCGCACGCCCCTTCTTCAACGGCAAGCCGGGCTGCGTGCGATCCAGCGCCTGCACCTGGCTCTTCTCATCGCAGCACACCACCAGCGCGTGCTCGGGTGGCGACATGTAGAGGCCGACGATGTCTTCGAGCTTCTCGACGAACTTCGGATCGCGCGACACCTTGAAGCCGCGCACGATGTGCGGCTTCAACCCGTGGGCGTGCCAATGGCGCATGACGGTGCTGGCGCTCACGCCAACGCGAGACCTGCACGCGTCCGACTCCCAACTGCTCGGCGATGTCCTTGTTCTGCATTCCGTTGGCGGCCAGCAGCACAATGCGCGCGCGCTGCGCCAGCCTCACGCTCGTGAGCTTCGACCGAACCAGCCTCGTCAAATTGGTTCGCTCCTCGTCGGTCAACATGATCTCGGGGGCAACTCGCACTCACTCTCTCCACGCTGTGTCGCAGTGTGGGCATTGGAGACGCCGAATTCATATAGGTTCCATCAAGAACAGAACGCTACACTAGAACATCGGCCCTGCTGCACTGAAGGAATTGCCCCCCCCAATACACCCCCGCAACAGACAACGCAATTGTCGTCTCTCGTAATGGCCCGGATATCATTTATCAGCCACGCTTCTTCGCGTCAACACTAGCCAAGCTCTTCGCCTCCTCCAGTAGAACCTGGCGCATCCAGATGCTCGCCGGGTCGCCGTTATGGAGCACAGGCCATTGGACAGCTTCAGTAAACGAGGAAAGTGGCAGTGGTACATCGACGATACGCAAAGGAATCACTTCCCCAAAATACTTAGCTAGTCGTAGCGGAAGCGTTGCGATGCGATTGGTACGAGACAGCATCGGCGGGACCAGGTCAAACGTTGGTACTACAACTTCTTCACGCCTCTTGAAGCCCAGGTCGAGGAGGAAGAATTCCTCTATCGAGGGTCGGCGGGAACGCCCAAACCTTACCGTCACATGCCCCATAGACACGTACTTCTCCAAAGCAAGTCGCTGAGACAGCTGTTTGTTTGTCGTACAGCCTACGCACACGAGCTTCTCTTCAAAAAGGCGCGCCTTGGGATGTGTATCACTCAACAACAGCTCCGGCAAGATCAGGAAATCGACATCGCCACGTCGAAGCAATTCGCCCGGCTCGTCGTCGGGAAAGAACAATTCGAAGCTGACCGCGGGAGCCTCACATGCGACACGCTTCATGACCTTCTTAAAGTAGACGAGTGTCATGAAGTCCGAAAGACAAATTCTGAAGCGGCGTTTCGATTTAGATGGCTGGAATACATCACGTGAGATGATCGAGAGCTGGATGTGCGATAGTGCTTCCCGAACCGGCCCCGCCAGCTCCATCGCGCGAGCAGTCGGGACGAACTCGCGCCCCCGCATCACGAATAGATTGTCACTGAAATAGTCTCGCAGCCTCGCTACAGCTGCGCTCATAGCGGGTTGGCTTAAGTTGATGTTGTGCGCCGCGGCTGTTAGATTGCGGTGCGTTATCAGTGCATCCAGTGCAACGAGAAGGTTGAGATCAAGGCCTTTGAAGCGCATGTTGAGGCATCCATATCATGGATGATTGATATCGAAACAATCGATTGTACAAATTAACACCGCTCCCGCAAAGTTACGGCGGCTTTCAATTTAGGGCAACAGAGGCGCACGTACCGTACAGCTTGTCGGCTCCGCATGGCGCATTGCGCACGGTGCACTTTGAGACAGAAAGCTTACACGTGAACGACATAGGTAACGTAACGAATCATGGCCGAAAAGGTGCACAGCGAAGCATCGAAGCGTTTGTCTTGCCCGCCAGCAATTCGGGAACGTGACGCTAACGTCAAACGACCTAAGGTTTTCCTTACATTTGACGATGGCCCAAATCCGATATGGACACCGAAGATCCTAGACATCTTGGGGCAATTTGAGGTTCCAGGCACGTTCTTCGTCCTTGGGGCTTACGCGGTAGAACATCCGGACCTAGTTCGGCGGATGATCTCTGAAGGGCACGAAATTGCTAACCACACGATGACGCATCCCGATCTGTCAAAATGCGCGCCCGATATGGTACGACGCGAAATACTTGATACGAACGCGATAATTGACAAGGCCTCTCCGGGCCCTGGCGTGCGTTTCCTACGCGCACCGTATGGAGTATGGACCCCTGAATTATGCGTCGAAGCTCAGAAAGCGGGTCTTACACCGCTTCACTGGTCGGTAGACCCCCAAGATTGGTCCTGCCCAGGGGTTGATACGATCGTCGATACTGTGTTGGCGACCGTCCAACCAGGTTCAATCGTGCTATTGCATGATGGCAGTCCACCGAACGAGTTGGTATCACGTGCCTGCACTGCATCACGAGAGCAAACCGTCATGGCGCTTCCTCGCATGATTTCAGCATTGAAGGAGCGCAACTTTGTGATCAGCTCTCTTCCTAATTTTCCCCGACAAACTGATCCAGTCCGGACCGCTTAGACCTGTATTCCAAGTAGTTACTTTGCGAATGTGGCTCTCTACTAACCTCAGTTATCTTGGAGGGAACATTAATCCATATTTCGTCGGGCTCTGAGGTGAGCACGTCAGGAATTACTGACACCGAAAAACAGATAGTGCTGAGCAAATTTTCCGCGTTGCCCGATTAACGAGGCCTTGCTCAACACGCTAATATCAAACCACGCAGCCGGCTCGATTCTCACAAGTCTTGCGCTAGCCGCCTCAGTTCCCAACAAATTGAAACGCCACACATAGGTTGCATCGAACAGAATCGTATCGACCTTGATCTAAGGCGCGCAATGCTAGCCATTAGGACTTGCTCGCGGATTTTCATCTGATTCTCTCTGCGAATCAGAGTAGTCTTTTATTTGAAAATTTCTTAACGCCCCCCCTGACAAATCAGATGAACATACCGGCCGCAATCAGCACCACTTCCGTCTTATTGTACGCACTACTATCGACCATCTATAAGAGCGCCCAGGTTTTGCATAGTTTACCAACGCGGGGCGCTTGTTTGCCAACCAACGTGGTTGGGCCGGACAGGCTGCCAGACGTCGATGTAATCGTGCCTTGCTTCAACGAAGACCCGGTCACGCTCAGAGATTGCCTTACTTCCATCGCAAAGCAGGAGTATGCCGGAGTATTGAACATTTATGTAGTCGATGACGGTTCAAGCAACCGTGACGCGCTGGCCATGGTCTACCGGGACTATGAGGACGATGCAAGGTTTAATTTCATTCTTCTTCCTAGGAATGTAGGCAAACGCAAAGCGCAGATTGCCGCGATACGTTCTTCGTATGGAGAATTCATACTCAACGTCGACTCAGATACGACGCTGGCCCAAGACGTCGTAAAGCACCTTGTGCGGAAGATGGGCGACCCATCGATCGGCGCGGCCATGGGCCAGTTGACAGCCAGCAATCGAAAACAGTCTTGGTTGACCCGATTGATCGATATGGAGTACTGGCTCGCCTGTAACGAGGAGCGCGCGGCTCAGGGGCGTTTTGGCGCCGTTATGTGTTGCTGCGGTCCTTGTGCGATATATCGTCGCTCCGCGCTGCATCTTCTCCTAGATAAATACGAGACCCAGTTCTTCCGGGGAAAGCAAAGCGATTTTGGCGAAGACCGCCATCTGACGATTCTCATGCTGACTGCAGGCTATCGAACGGAGTATGTTGCTAGCGCTATCGCAGCCACTGTTGTGCCAGATAAGCTCTTACCGTATCTTCGCCAACAGCTACGGTGGGCACGCAGCACCTACCGTGACACGCTCCTCGCCTTACGTCTACTGCCCCGTCTCAATGGCTTTCTTACGCTGGACACCCTTGCGCAGAACGTCGGTTCGCTATTGCTTGCAGTGTCAGTGCTCGGTGGAGTTATACAGCTGGTGACGACGGCCACAGTGCCTTGGCAGGCGTGCCTGACAATTGCTTCAATGACGTTGGTTCGCTCCTCCGTAGCAGCTATTCGGGCTCGACAGCTTAGATTTCTTGGATTCTCCGCCCATACCCTCATAAACCTTATATTTCTACTTCCGGTGAAAGCCTATGCATTGTGCACGCTCGGCAACAGTGATTGGCTGTCGCGGGGCCAGCCAATCAATAGCCCGCATTGGAAACCCGTCGATCCATCACCGGAAGCTCCGGCAACATACGCCGCTGGGGAAACGCATTCCACTTCTCACTCTGATACCGCAGGTAAGAAGTGCCAGCCGCCGACATGCATGACATCTGGTAATGAATTTTATACCGAGTAACACGACTGGAATCACTAGCACAAGCTTCCCTTTGAAGACGGTACACCCAGATTTCGAGCTTAATGTCCACTGCACCGATCACGTTCACCGGCGTTAGAAAGTCATATGGCAACAAGCTTGTCGTCAATGATCTATCGTTTTGTGTAAAGTCTGGCGAATGCTTCGGCTTGTTGGGTCCTAACGGCGCGGGCAAGAGCACCATCGCGCGAATGGTTCTCGGAATGGCAATGCCTGACGCCGGCACGATCACGGTCCTGGGAGAGCCGGTACCAATACGAGCACGCCGAGCCCGGGCGCGCATCGGCGTCGTTCCGCAATTCGACAATCTTGAACCAGGATTCACGGTACGCGAGAACCTGATGATATTTGGGCGCTACTTTGGTATGAGCACAGACGAGATTGAGGCAGCGATTCCATCGCTGCTTGAGTTCGCGCATCTTGAGACCAAAGCCCAGGCTCGCGTCACGGAACTGTCAGGCGGCATGAAAAGGAGTTTGACTATCGCGCGAGCGCTGATCAACGATCCACAACTTCTGGTAATGGATGAGCCTACAACCGGCTTGGATCCACATGCTCGTCACCTGATCTGGGAGCGATTGCGCTCGCTGCTAACGAAGGGCAAGACAATTCTTCTCACTACTCACTTCATGGAAGAGGCGGAGCGGCTGTGCGACCAGCTTTGCGTAATAGAGAACGGACGCAAGATCGCTGAGGGAACTCCACAGGGCCTGATCCAAAAACAGATCGGGACCGAAGTGCTGGAAGTGTATGGCGGCAAACCACATGAGTTGCGTTCATTATTAGCGCCATACGGCCCCCGAACCGAAGTAAGCGGCGAGACGCTGTTCTGCTACGCATCCGATTTGGAACAGATTCGGGTTCCTTTACTCGCGCACTCGGGTCTGCGCGTCCTACAACGACCGGCAAATCTGGAAGACGTATTCTTGCGGCTAACCGGACGTGAAATCAGGGACTGAATAATGCGTGAAGTACTCATGATGACTTTACCCGCCAATGCTTGGAACTGGCGCACTGTATGGCGCCGCAATTTCTTGGCATGGAGGAAGGCCGCTCTTGTTTCGCTTCTTGGCAATCTTGCAGATCCGATGATGTATCTGTTCGGCCTTGGCTTCGGAGTTGGGATACTGATAGATCGCGTTGAAGGTTCTGCATATGTTGCGTTTCTCGCAGCCGGCATGGTTGCAGCGAGTGCAATGACTTCCGCGACAGTCGAGACAATCTATGCGGCCTTTTCTCGGATGCATACTCAACGCATGTGGGAAGCAGTCCTGTGCACAAAGCTCACGGTTGGCGACATCGTCCTCGGTGAAATGACGTGGGCTGCGAGCAAAGCCCTATTGGCGGGCACGGCAGTGGCCGCCGTATCCGCAACATTAGGGTATGCGGACCTATCAAATATTCTTCTTGTAATACCGGTCGTTATCCTAACTGGCTTCGCGTTTGCAAGCCTGGCTATGGTTCTCGTCGCGATTGCGCCGAGTTACGACTACTTTGTGTTCTACCAAACGCTTGTTCTCACACCGATGCTTTTCCTGAGTGGTGTCATTTTCCCAGTTGAGCAGCTCCCAAGAGCTCTTCAACTGGTTTCAAGAATCCTGCCACTTTCCCATTCTGTCGAACTCATCCGCCCCGCAATGCTTGCACGTCCTACAGCGAACATCGGTCTGCATGTGTCCGTACTTTGTCTTTACGCAATACTGCCGTTCTTCCTATCGACAGACCTTGTTCGCCGGCGTCTGATGTCTTGATGACTGTAACGAAATTATGAACAGGTGCAATTAGGAAAAGAAATCCGCCTCGCACCGCCGCAAACCACTCAAAGTACACCTGCGCACGCCGCGAACGAAACCATGCCAATAGCCGCACCATTCGTAATCCTTGGGATGCCCAGAACAGGTACGCACTATCTGGAAGAATTGCTGAATGTGCATCCAAACGTGTCGAGCAATGGCGAATTGCTCAATCCGTACGATATGAATTGGCCAGATAATACCCGTCTCCTACGTAGCGATCGGGAACTTCTTGAGCTAGCTTATCGACATTACCCCACCCGCTCCGGAAAGATGGCGCTCATGCACGTTGGCTGCAAGATCAACCAACCTCAGTTTCAAGAGCGGCCCGGATTCTTTGAGCAGTTGACAAGATGGCCACATCTCCGAGTGATATTGTTAATCCGCAGAAACCCTTTGGAGTCACTACGATCCCTCGTCCAGGCAAGGACAAGCGGCCAATGGCTAAAGTACGGTACGTGCCACGACTCCACAGCTCCGCCCACCGTAACATTGACCACTGAAGAGTGCGAAGCCTACTTCAGGGCCGCTGACGACTTCCACACTCGGGTCGCGAATTCCTTCAAGCCAGAGCGCGTTCTTACGATCGACTATGAGGATTTGCTGAGCGATCCAGCCGCATGCCTAGAGACGATTTTGTCATTCCTAGGGATTTCTTTACACGCGTACTCGGTATGCACAGATCTTCGGCGTCAAGAAGTGCGACCTCTGGACGAGACGGTGTGCAATTTTCTAGAGCTAAAGCGCCACTTCACAGGGGGACGGTATACGAGTTATTTTGAAGCCTAGAATGGCTCACACCTTTGCGCTTGAGAGACCGTATAGTTTTTCACGTTTTAACTTGATAAATTGGTCACCCGGTGGCAGTGGATGACCTATGAATTCTTCCAATAGGGTTACTTCTATGTCGTCACCAAAAGTTCAGTGGAAACTATGCTGGGAAAATGAGCTTCAGCTTTCCGATCATTTAGAGTTGGCTCAGTTCTTCAGAGCAACCTATGGACCGACCGGCCCTTTCAACGCGAAGCCGTTTGAAAGTGGTCGAAGTTGGGCCGGGGCACGGCCCGAACTTCGCGCGATAGCGTACGATTCGCAAGGCGTTGCGGCTCATATGGGCGCGCTACGTCGTTTCATCAAAGTAAATTCAGCCGATGTCCTTGTCGCGGAACTAGGTCTATACGGAGTTCGTCCGGACCTTGAAGGACTTGGGATTAGCCAATCGGTCCGTGCAATGTATCCCGTGCTTCAAGAACTTCGCGTACCATTCGCCTTCGGGACAGTCCGGCACGCGTTGAAGACTCACTTTACCCGATTGTGCCGATATGGAATAGGAACGATCATTGAGGGAATTCGCGTGCGATCAACTCTTCCGAACGTCCACTTGGATCTGCCTTCTACCCGCGTCGAGGACGTCCTCGCGGTGATTCTGCCAATTAGCTGTTCGATGCAAGAATGGCCGGACGGGGTCACTATCGAACGCAACGGACCTGAGCTATGAAACGTGTTGCTAGTTACTGGTTAGATTAGCATCGGTATCCTTCTGGCAGGAAGGATGCGTGAGTTAGGCTCCACTATCAAGGACGGAGGGGATTTGCCTATGCTTTCAAACCTCGAATTGCTGCGTCGTGAACTGGATGCAGAAGACCCTTGGCGGCTCGACACTAATCCTTACGAACACGAGCGTCACAGGCATATGCTTCAATTGTCAGTCGCCGAGGGACAGGTCACCAATGCGCTTGAAGTGGGATGCGCTGCTGGGGCGTTCACAGAGAAACTTGTGCCCCACTGCCAACGACTCACGATCATAGACGTTGTTCCACAAGCGATAGCCAGAGCGCGCGAACGACTGAAAGAGCCACCGAACACTGTTTGGATCGTTTCAGATGTCAAGGATTTCTCGACGCGTGACAAGTTCGATCTAATCGTTGTCGCAGAGGTTCTCTATTATTTAGATAATCTTGCAGATGTACGAACTACGATACGAAAGCTCGCAGGAATGCTCGCGCCTGCCGGCCAACTGGTATTCGGATCGTCTCATGATGACAGTTGCCGGAAATGGGGGCACATTGCTGGCGCGGAAACTGTGCTTGCTATGCTCAAAGAAGAACTGACTGAAGTGGAGCACCTTGAATGCACAGGGCAATCGCCCAATGAGCGTTGCTCGCTGGCGCGATTTCGAAAATCCGCAGCCGGTTCACATCAAACAAGTTTACCGAATTAGAGAGAGAAATAGCATGCGCATCTGCGGGATCAAGCTAACGCACGACGGAGCCATTGCCGTGGTCGAAGATGGGAAATTGGCTTTTTGCATCGAGCAGGAAAAGCGAGACAACAATCAGCGCTATCAGGAAATTGATAACCTGGAGGAAATTGCCGTCGTCTTGGCGGAACACGGGCTGGGTGCTGAAGATATAGACCTGTTTGTTATTGATGGCTGGGACGGAGACGTGGAGTCTTGGTTCCACGTTCGAAGTGGGTCAGTTCCGGTCAGCCTAAAAGGGGCACCGTATGCCGAGAGCGACGCCAATGATATCCTCGTCTCTCTCGACGGTACCGGTTTGGTGCTCGGTGACGGTTCATTTCCGTACAAGAGTTTTCCTCATGTATCAGGGCACGTGGCCGCCGCATACTGTACGAGCCCATTTGCGCAAAAGGGGCAACCTGCCCTTTGTCTGGTCTGGGATGGCGGCATCGTCCCAAGGCTGTATCACGTGCAGCGTGACGGGGCGCGCCGCGTTGACTGTCTCTTCCCCCTAATAGGCCATATCTATGCCGCAGCGGGTCACTATTTCGGACCCTATAAGAAGCCTGGCGGAGCAGAGTGGGATCTGGGCGTGGCAGGTAAGCTTATGGCTTATATTGGGCTCGGGTCGGTTGACGAAAGTATCGTATCCATATTTCAAGACCTTTACCAAGAGCACTTCACAGGTGACAGCGAGTTGGCGCTCAGCTACCGAGGGAATATTAGGGCGCCTGAAGGCTCACTGAAACCTATCCGTAATTTTTTCCAAGCTAGCGTGCCGCGACTTGAGGGCAAGCTTCACGAAGACGTGCTTGCCTCCTTCCATGCCTTTCTCGAGCGCCTTCTCGTTCATGAAATTGAAATGGCGCTGCAGCGCCATTCAATCCAAGTACCGCAGAACCTGTGTATCGCTGGCGGATGTGGGCTTAACATCAAATGGAATAGCGCATTACGCGAGAGCGGATTATTTGCTGCAATATGGGTCCCTCCGTTCCCCAACGATAGCGGTTCCGCGATCGGTGCCGCTTGCTGCGCGATGGCAGCAGACCAAGGCTTTATGCCGTTGGAATGGTCAGTGTATAGCGGACCTGCCGCGAAACTTGGCGCCGTTCCCCCGGGATGGACGGCGTCTTCGTGTACGATTTCGGAACTCGCCCACATACTTGCGGATAACAAGCCCGTCGTTTTTCTTGCGGATCGCGCCGAGTTGGGCCCTCGGGCTTTGGGCGGAAGAAGCATTTTGGCAGCCCCCACTTCTGCTGCAATGAAAAGTCTTCTGAACGATGTCAAACATCGGGAGCACTTTCGCCCAGTGGCGCCAATATGCCTCGAGGATAAAGCAATCTTCATCTTCGAGCCTGGTACGCCGGATCCCTACATGCTATTCGATCATCAAACGCGTAAGGAATGGCGCGACAAGATCCCTGCTGTCGTGCATCTCGACGGGACCGCCCGTTTGCAAACTATCCATAGAAGTTCCGAACATCCCGTAGCACAGCTTTTAATCGAATACGAGAAGCTAACGGGTATTCCTTTGCTATGCAATACAAGCGCGAATTGCCACGGCCGGGGGTTCTTTCCGGACGCTGCTTCCGCTTGTGAATGGGGACGTGTGGAACGTGTCTGGTTCGATGGCCATCTATTGAGTAAGACCGACAGAAGTGCCCAGACATTGAACGCGGGCGAATTAGCGTGCCCTCAAGGGGCATAGATCTGGTAGAGGCGACCTCGCTCTGGACATACTGCTGCGTTGGGAGTTTAGACATTCAACTACCTGCGCTCAATTTCCACGCAGCTTTAGTAGGACCGAATGTGCAAGCCATGGCGCCATAAATGTTTTAAGCAAAGTCCCAATTCACGTACGGATGCGGAATATGAAGAGCGATGCTTCCACTTCCCACCTTCACACATACGACTTCGGAGTCTGTCCGGAATCGAGAGCGAGACTGCTTGGCCAGACGCCTTCCATCCTCTGGTTCACAGGCCTGTCCGGAGCGGGGAAGTCGGCAATTGCCGACAGGCTTGAGGCTGCTCTGCATGCATGCGGCCGCCTCACTTATGTTCTCGATGGTGACTCAGTCAGGCGCGGTCTTTGCAAAGACCTTGGATTTAACGAAGAGGATCGACGCGAAAATGTTAGGCGCGTTGCTGAAGTTGCAAAGCTGATGGCTGACGCCGGCATCGTCGTGCTAGTGTGCCTAATCTCGCCCTTCCATTCCGACCGAGAACTTGCCAAGTCCATCGCCTGCAAACATGTCTTTGCTGAAATTCACGTTCATGCACCGTTGCCCGTGGCCGAGACTCGCGATCCTAAAGGACTATATCGACTCGCCAGACAAGGCGCTATCCGGAATTTCACCGGCATCGACTCTCCATATGAAAAACCGATGACTCCCGATGTCTTTATCGACACATGTTCATCGTCCATCGATGAAGCATCCAATATTGTGTTGGACTGGCTTGCGCGTCATTAAATATGACCAAAAAGTGTGCGTTGAGGAACTGTCATATCGGCGCTCTGTCACACACCCCAGATGCTTTAACTCACTCGCGCCGTCGAATGCTACCGGCTAGCACCAACAACCTCAGGGGCAAAAGCTTTCTTTGAGGCTAATTGCGATCTCGCCCAAAAAAGCGCCCGCGTAGGTGCGCTTGCTAGGCCACGCGTCGCCTTTCTTGGCATGCGCGACCGACACCACACCTCGCACGGGGACACGTGGAACGACGACTAGGTAAGCGATGGCGTCCCGCTGACAATAGAGAATCAACACAGAAACTCCAGCACGGTAGGGCTAAGTGCTCTGAGGCGACAGCCTGTACGCCCATGCTCGCCTTTTTTGGAGTTGCATTCCGGAAATTTCTCCGCCTTTCGCGATCGCTAACCCTTAGCCGTTTGTTCGGTTCACGACAAAACAGTCGCAGCTATGACATTCGGCGCCTAACTCCATTGCGTCTCTCCAAAGGGTTCATGCCAATTGGCATATATATTGCTTTTTCGGATTTCGTGAACTTTCCTTGACGATATCTCCCCTCTAAGCTTCGGCCTGGTATTGTAGCGCTCATGGTCAACACCGCTGTGCAAACTCACCATCGATATCGAAATACCAGTCTCGTTTGATCAACGCGTGACATACTTCGATCTCAATTGGTCGACAGAAGGCAAAGGCAATGCATCTGTACCGTATGGAGTCCGCATCGCAAACAGTGTACAGTTTTTTTCTCACAACTTAGTTTTCTGGTCTCTCTGATTTATCATTTGATTTTATGGACGACAATTTTTTATAAAAACAAAATTGGAATTTAGATACCAATGAGAACTTTCTCCTTGGATAACCACATGAACAATGCTATTTCCGATTGGCATACCGATCATTTGTACTTCGCTCACTTACTTGACCTGCTACAAAAGCAAGTTGGGTCTTTTTTTGAGGGAAAACAACCGAACTATCGATTGATAGCCAAGATCGTGGAGTACATGCGGGATTATGGCGATCGCGTCCATCATCCTCGAGAGGATGTTGCCTTTTCCCTGCTGGTGGAGCGATATCCCGATATGCAGCTTGTAGTCAACCGACTTCTGCAGGAGCATCAAGTGATCGCGGAAACTAGCGCCCAACTACTCGAGCACTTTAACGGGGCGGAATTGGATGTTATAACGCCCCGAGACGTTCTAGTAGCACTAGCAGCTGTATATCTCGCATACTATCGCAATCATCTTTCTACCGAGGAGAAGCTGGTTATACCACGAGCCGTGAAGATGCTAAACGCAGAGGATTGGGCGAAAGTCGATGTTGTCGTTCCGGCGAGCGCTCAGTCGCTACGTGGGATAAGTCTTCAGGAGCATTTCGAGACGTTACGCAAACAGATACATGATGAGGAGCGATTGGATTCGTGAAGGGGATGTTCTACATCCTTTCACTGGTCACAAGTGGAATACAGGTTGACGACTCTGACCTATAATTGAACGAGGCTGTGTGAAAACGTTTCGATCACCTAGACTGAATTAACGCATTCAGATTGGGAGATCGGATGAAGCCGATTCATCGAGTGAAAAGACCGCAAGCAAGCACGCTGCGTGAAGATAGCGCAACTACGTCAGCTAATGCATCACCTCGATCAGATAAAGGAAGAGTTCAAGACGCTGCCAGGTGGTCAGGTATCAATGACTGATCCTGATGCGCGCTCGATAGCGACAAGTCGCAAGCGCCCAAGCCAATGACGTCCAACGCAAAGGCGGGGTAGATTTGATAGAGCGGACTTTCATCTACATTGACCGAGACAATGAATATCAATGAATATCAATGCCCCGCCGCTGAACATGCACTGCAGCTACGCCCCTATTGAGTAGTGTTTGCCCTCTTCGTCCCACGACCGGCCGAAAATTCGAAAACGCGGCCTGGCCACGGCGGGGACGTGCGTGGGATTCGAGACACGTTTCCACACGGCCTCGCACCTAACAGAGAGGTGGCACCGTTTGTTCGGACAGGGATCCGGAGTTTTTAAGTGGAAGCGCTGGGGCAGTCAGGCTGCCGATTTGATCGCTGGCAGCGTGGCGAAGTATGCCTCATCCGGGGTCTGGTCCGCCAGACTGGAATGGGGCCGTCGTTGGTTGTACCAGGTTAGGTAGTTAGCGATAGAGCGGCGCGCATGGCTGACCGAGTCGTAGGCTTTCAGGTAGACCTCCTCGTATTTGACGCTGCGCCAAAGGCGTTCGACGAACACGTTATCGCGCCAACTGCCCTTGCCGTCCATCGACAGTTGGATGCCGCGGTCCAGCACGGCGTCTGTGAACTCCGTGGCGGTGAACTGGCTGCCCTGGTCGGTGTTGACGATCTCCGGCGCGCCGTACTTGGCAAAGGCCTCCTCGATTGCCTCGACGGCATGACAGCTCTCCAGCGTGATCGCCACCCGGTAGGCCAGCACCCGGCGGCTGGCCCAGTCCACCACTGCCGTCAGGTACACAAAGCCCCGTGCCATCGGAATGTAGGTCGTGTCCAGAGCCCACACCTGGTTGGCCCGGTCGATCTTCCGGTCGCGCAGCAGGTACGGCCAGATCTTGTGCGCCGCGTGCTTGCGGCTCGTGTTCGGCCGGCGATACAGCGCCTCAATGCCCATGCGCTTCATCAGCGTGCCCACGTGCCGGCGACCGACCTGGATGCCTTCCCGGCGCAGCAGGCGCGCCAGCATGCGAGCCCCCGCGAAGGGATGCTCCAGATGCAGTTCGTCGATGCGGCGCATCAGCTTCAGATCTGCCTCGCTGACCGGTTGCGGCTGGTAGTACGCGCTGGACCGGGCGATGCCCACCAGCTTGACCTGCCGGCTCACCGGCAGCGCGTGCTCGCGGTCGATCATCGCTTTGCGCTCAGCAGGCCGGCCTTGCTGAGCGCGCCGGACAAAAAATCGTTCTCCAGCGCCAACTGGCCGATCTTGGCGTGCAGCACCTTCAAATCCACCGGCGGCTCGCCCCCACTTTCCTTGCCACCGCCGAACAGGTCCGCGGCATGCTCCACCAACTGCTGCTTCCACGCTGTGATCTGGCTGGGGTGCACGTCGTACTGCTGGGCCAGCTCCGCCAGCGTCTTTTCGCCCTTGAGGGCCGCCAGGGCTACCTTCGCCTTCAACCCCGCCGAGTGGGTTCGCCTGCTTCGTTTCGTCATCTTCTGAGGTCCTTTCTGCCCGCCATTATGGCCGGCTCAGACCCCAGCTCTTCCATTTATCCGACTGTCCGAATTTCCGGCGCCACCTCTGACCATGGTGCGGATCGGGCGCAACGGATGCGCTTGCGGCACGAAATCTTCGAGTCGCAGCATGGTGAACAGGCTTTCGGTGAAGGTGTCGGCGCCGCGCATGAATCTCGGATGGAGTGGTATCTGGTAATCAACGCCTTGGCACGCTACCGCGCTGACTTCGGGCTAGGTATTTCAGCAGCCTGCTAAGCCGTCAGGCAGTTGTCACGGTGTTGCCCGCTTAGACGCGCTAGCGCGCGATTCGAGGTCAACTGCTGCCTAATTGTGAGCCGAACGCTTAGCCATCTCGGAACAGGAAGCTGTACGCGCTTAGAGCAGGCGCACCCCCGAGGTGAACGTATAGCACTCTTGAGCCGCCAGGAAATTCGCCACCACGAACCATGTCGATCAATGCATGCATGGACTTACCCTCATACACTGGATCGGTCATTACGCCTTCAAACCTGCCGCATAAACGGATTGCTTCAAGGGTTCCTTCGGATGGCAACCCGTATTCCGGGCCGCCGTAACGTGTGTCGAGCACGATCTCAGTATCAGTAATCTCGCGACCTAGATCAACAAGCTGCGCGGTGTGGCGCGCGATGCGGAGAATCTGCTCGCGGGTATGCTCGGGCCTGGCCGAAGCGTCGATGCCAATCACGCGATTGGCGCGTTTTTCAGCGGCAAAACCGACTGCCATGCCGGCTTGCGTGCTCCCTGTCACAGAGCACACGACGATATAGTCAAAGCGAAAGCCAAGCTCCACCTCCTGCTCGCGAACTTCCTCAGCGAATCTGACAAAACCCAAGCCGCCCAAGGGATGTTCAGAGCAGCCAGCGGGAATCGGATATGGTTTTCCGCCATCATTAAGCACACTTTCCATGGCCTCCTTCCAACTCTTGCGTATTCCGATATCGAAGCCGTCGCAAACCAGGCGTACGTCAGCCCCCATAATGCGCGACATCTGGATATTTCCAACGCGGTCGTAGACCGCGTCCGCGTAGTTAACCCAGTTCTCCTGCACCAGGACGCACCTGAGCCCAAGATGGGCGGCCACTGCCGCGACTTGTCTTGTCTGATTGGACTGTATGCCCCCAATCGACACCAGCGTGTCGGCCCCCTGCTCTAGCACATCGGGAATCAAGTATTCTAGTTTTCGAGTTTTGTTCCCTCCAAAAGCTAACCCACTGTTACAGTCCTCACGCTTTGCGTATAGCTTGACCTTTCCGCCAAGATGCGCGCTTAGTCGATTCAGAGGATGGATATGGGTTGGACCAAAAGTCAATGGGTAACGGGGAAACCGTTCGATCTTCATGAGGGAACTCCGGCGTGATGGTAGGTTGTATCGAGAATAGCGAGGGAGACTCGCATCTCACAGGCCACTCCCCAATTCTTAGGTGGTCAACGACGTTCGTCCTACGAATGAACTAACGAGGCGCGCCTGCAAAGCTCATCCAATTTTCGCATTATGATTAGATTGACTTCAATTTATTCTTGTATAAGACCCATGCGAACGACAACAGTTCAGTTCACACAACCAACCAACTTAAGGTAGGAATTGATGCACTGGATGGTATCGACAAAGCCATCCTCAGAACCATGCAGCGGGATGCATCAATCTTAAACGTAGCCGCTGGCAGCGCATCTTGATCTAAGCCCGCCGGCGTGCTCTCGGCGCGCGTTGAACGACTCAAGAGGACGGGTATGATTCGGACGGGTATGATTCGTGGCATCGTCGCACCGCTGAATCCGGCTGGCATGTTGGTACTGATTGGTGTGGTCTTGGAAAGCGCCACTCCAGGAGTCCTAATCCAAGGTTGAGGAGGCTGCAAAGAAAGTCACCGGCTGCATGGAATGCCATGTGGTAACTCGTGAGCGCTCCGAGCAACTTCCATACCTGCCCGGCGTACGGCACCTCCGTTCCTTCATGACGCTCAAGGAAGTGCTATCGAGCACACAGATTCCGGTCTGATCGGGAAGCGACCGACGATATGTTCCAGCGTGTGCCACGTCGGTGACTCCACATCGACGTTGCAGAATGCTACCCTTGTTTCCCCGAAATGATGGAGCAGAGGGCTGACAAACGCGCGAGGCTTGTACTGCTTGCATTGATGGTTGCAGTTGAACTCCACAGGCCGGAGAAGAACGGCGTAGCGGCCCTAACGACAAAGCAGCAACTCAGACATCTAAGGGTCTAGCCGGTATTCCATAACGCCGTTTGCAGGAACTGAGCGCTTGGCTTTCGCTCGTCGGCCGCTACACATTGTGGTTCCGCCGACTTTAGCGGGTTGCTGCTTCACTTACCTCGGGATCGATGAGCTCTCAATGTAGTTGGGCTGAAGCGCCCTACTTTTTCACAGTGGCTTTTAAGACAATCCACCGGTTCTTTTGTCGCGAATGACACCTCGCTACCTCTCGAAAGCCGGCCCACATGTTTCCTCGACCCATTTTTACGCTGGTACGGATGTTGCGGAAGTCCTCGGCCGTTCTACCGCTCCGTATGCGATGGTTCCTTGCAATGTGGGGCGCCTTTGATTGCTGAAAGGAGGAATATGTATGCCCGCTACACCTGTCCGTGATGAACTCGACGAGACCCCTTTCGCGCGCCTGCAACACGAAGGACGCCTTCTCAATGCAGTCTTCAAGGGTCGGACGACCAAGCCCAGACGCGTTGGCTTTCGCGGCGAACTTGCGCTCCGGTTCGCCCCGCGGCTCGCCGACGAGGCGCGGCCGCCCGAACTGTGTTGCGAACAGGCAATGGCGGTGGCTGACGCGGGTGATTCGCACCTACCCTTCTTCTCCGGCTGGCTCCTGAGTTTCGAGTACCTGAGGGACGTCGCTGATGTGCTGGGCGACGCTTTGCACGCCCGAGGGAAGTACTTCCTCTTCTGCGACAACATCGATCTGACTAGGCGTTACCAAGTACCGTACAGGGGAGCAATGTTCTATGTACTGCCGATCATTGAGTCAACTGTTTACAACGAGATGCTGGAGCTTCTTTACTTGAATAAAAATGAACTGAAAAAGCAAAGCACGGCAGCAAAGTTGGACGCCATAGCCGACGCTGGGTGCCGATTCGAGTTGCCCTTTGACATTATCAGCTATGAGGAAGGACTCAAGGTGATGGGGCCGGTGCGCAATCCACACGAGAATCGACCAGTCTGACGTTTTTTATTGGAGCCGCCGGAGTGCAATGATGTCACTGGATAACACGATTGCCCCCTACAAAATCGTAGGTGCCGAGCGCGCCTGGAGTATCGAAGGATCTTGGAAGAACCGTAGGCGCGCATCCCTGGCGATATGGCTATCAAAGCATGGTTTCCCCGACGCAAATTCATTCGGCGTAAATGGCATTACGCCGCTGATGGAAGCAGCGCTGCAGGGGGAAGACCACATAGTCGCGACTTTGCTCTATGAAGGTGTATCCGTCGGCATGCTGGACGACGAAGACAATAGCGCGCTGTGGTACGCGTGTTTGAACGGCGCGCCCGCCACAATCCTCCGGTTAATCGACGCCGGTCTCGATATCGATCACGCAAACGGAGATGACTTCACGTGTCTAATGCAGGCGGCTGCCAGCGGCCGATTTGACATTATGAGGTTGTTGATGTCGCTAGGAGCAAACGAAGGCCTCGTTGCGCCCGAAGGGCGAAACGCTCTGGAAATGGCAACTGATTACGTAATATGGAGTTGCATCGACCATCGAACAGAGGCGCATCCAGTTGGATAACTGTTTTTTATGAAAGAAGAGACTTATGCCGCTCTACGACTATGTTTGCCGCCACTGCGGGCTGCGCTACGAAACGCTAGTACGCGGCGGTGCAACTCCTGTGTGCCCGCAATGTGGCAGCGTGACACTGATTAAGCAGGTTTCCGCGCCATCCGCTCCTGCGCGTAGCAAATCGCTCGTCGCAGCGGCACGTCGGCAGGCCGCAAAGCAAGGACATTTCAGCAACTACGCAGCTGAGGAACAACGGGAACTCCGTCGCCGAAGCTGAACGTCACGCAATGATCCTCATGCCGATTTGCTCTCGGCCGTCTTCGGCCTTTCAATTGCGATGGCGGCCCCCCCCAGTAGCCAATCCACCCAAGATAAGGACATCAGCAAGCCTTATAGGCGGCATGTCGATGAGGTTTCTGGCGAGGCGGACGTGGTTTAGCGCGATCCGGTCGCACGCGATGGGTACGTGTTGCGATCAAGGCCAAGGTCTCATTCAGCGCAGCCTTGGCCCAGCGCAGTCCCAGTAGCGCCGCTGGCAGGACAGGTTTGAGAGCGGTGATGGCGTAGGTTCGGATGATCCGATAGTTCGAGTCAATCTCATGTTCCTGCACGGCGCTGAAGCAGCATAGAGCGTGCAGGTTATCACTGAGGATTTTGGCGCCGAAGTCCTGCCTGGCAGCCAACTGCGAGAGGCCGGACAGATGTTCGAGTCCCATGCGGTGCTTGAGGCGTTTGTACGCCTCCTCGAGGCGCCAGCGTTGATGGTAAAGGTCGCGGAAGGTGGCCGCTGGATAGCGGTGCATGTCGAGCAGATTGGTGATGAGCACGCGCACCTTGCCGGCTGGCGAGATCTGCCGGATCAGCCGAACGGTCTGCGGGGTAGCCGCACACTCGTAGTCGCGCGCGTCAATGCGGGCTGGAGCGGGGAGCGTGACGATGGCCTCGTCACGGCCAGAGCGCACGAAGCGCCGTACGGCAGCAAAGCCGCTGCCGTCGGCACGCATGCAGAAAGGGATGTTTCGTTGGTTGAGTACGGCCACCAGCCAGCGGGCGGGGTAGCCGCGGTCGAGCAAGAGCAAGTCGTCGGATTGCAGGCGGTCCAGATGCTCGAACAGGATCTGGCGTTCGTTCTCGTACACGCTGTGTAATGAGGCGGCGAGCATGATCTCGGCCCCAGGCAGGTACAGGCCGAAGGCAAGTTGATCGCGGCTGGCGGCTCGAGGCAGATGGCTGTGGCGAATGGCGAAACGCAGGTGTGAAGCGTCCGCGGCGACCAGCCGAAAGCCATGCCAGCGTGGCAAATGGTTGGAGACGTGCTGAAGTAGCCAGTCATTGAGGTGAGCAAAGACATCGCCGCCGAGCTTGCTGCGAGCCTGGGCGAAGGCTTGTTCACTGACGCAACGGCGCAAGGTGTTTTGGCGGGCGAGCGTGGCGAAGAATTGATCGAGCTCGGCTTGCATGCCCATACGCAAGTTGCCGAGCATGAAGGAGATCAGTGTCGGCAGGGTGAGCTTGCGCTGCCGGGTGAAGGCGGCCGGATGCTCTGGATGACGGGCAAGATCGTGAAAGACCTTGGTGTGCAGATATTGGGCAAGTGCAGCGAACAAATCGGACAGGGGCATGAGAGCCAAGCGAAGATCGAGAAGCGATCCTCTATTGGCCGCCGCCCTGCTTGCGCTAAACATCCAGCGCAAGCAGGGCGGCGGCCCCTCGAACCTCGTCACCTGTCAAGCGTTCTCGGCGCCAATTGCGATTTTATTTGGCGGCTTATCTTGGGTGGATTGCCCACCGGACTACGTAATCATTGTTAGCGAGAAGATGGCCGCACAACAGATGCTTAAAGTGTTGGCGCGCTCCCCGGCCAAAATATTGGTTATCCACAACGATCTGACATCCGAGCAGCGCCAGTACGTCGGCAATGAACGGGAGGAGATTTCGAACTGGATCGGTACATTAACGGCAAACGCAGAATTAGGCGGATTTCGCCTGATGGAGTGTTTATATCAACGACTCGGTGGACGGGAGATTAATGTTATTGGCATCACCGGGGATCCGAATACACCGGTCTCGCTGGAGAGGGCTGCCGGGGTTGCCGCCTTCTTGCATCAAACCCCAAATGCGCGTATCTGCCAGTTGGTTTTCAGTGACTGGAGTCGCGCTGATAGCCACCAAAAGGCCCGCGTACTGCTGGCGCGGTACCCGGAGGCCAATGTAATGTGGGCAGCCAATGACACTATGGCGCTGGGCGCGCTTGATGCGGTCAAGTTGAGCAACTCCCGCGTTCTGGTAGGAGGGGTGGGTGCTTTGAGAGAAGCGCTTGAAAGCGTAATTGATGGCGGCCTGACGGGCGTCGTGGCAGGCGATTATTTTGTCGGTGCATGGGCCATGGTACTGCTAAACGATTATCACTGGGGCAAGGATTTTGCAAAACATGGGGGCCCGCGTCTGAAGCTCGACTATCTGAGCATTATTGAGCGTAAGAACGCCCGTCGCTTTGCCGATGTTGTTTTCGGACGAATTGAAGCCCTCGACGTAAGGCCCTACTCAAAGCATCTTAATCAACGTTCAGGACCTTATGATTTCGATTTGAAGTATCTTTTCAAAACCACGACCAAAAGCCTGTAATGCGTTTGTTCGCCAAGTTTTCTCTGAGAGCCCTAAATCTGCATACCAAGTTGATGCTTGCACTCGTCGTACTTGTCGCGACTGTCGCGGGAACTTCAGCTTATATCTTAGTAGAACACGAGCGTAACAGCCGACTTCTCGAACTCGGCGAGCGGGCCACAAGAATTGCTGATCTTTTCAGCCAATCGCTTGCTCTACCTTTGTGGAACGTTGATCTGCGCGCTATCGAAAACCAGCTCGCTGCACTTGCACCCAACCCAGAAGTTGCCGAGTTCACGGTTACTGCAGAAGGCTACGGAACGGTAGCTACGGTAAAAGGTACACGTCATTTAAACTCGGATGAAAGCGTGGTACGTATAAGAGCAATTGAATATGATCCGCCCGGAAACGCGCCGAAAGAGAAAATCGGAGAAATCCGCGTTGTACTAACAAAAGCTGTCGCTCAGGAGGCAATCAAACGCGCCCGGCAGGCCATATTTGCGATCATGGCAGCGCTCCTAGCAGTACTTTACGCTACTAGCTTCCTCTTACTGAAGCGCATGGTCCGCGGCCCCATCAATCGCCTCGAAAAAATGGTCGATAGGATTGCCGGTGGAGACCTTGATGCTCGCTGTGAGGTGAAATCTGATGACGAGCTAGGACGTCTCGCCGTGCGAATCAATTCTATGGCCGACCGCCTTCGCGCATCGACACTGCTTCTGCAAGAAAGCGAGAGAAAGTATCGCAGCATCGTAGAGAATGCTGTTGAGGGTATATTCCTCCTTGATCAGGCTGGCGATCTTGCCGAGGCCAATCCAGCGATGGCTCAGTTGCTTGGCTATGACAATGCGGGCGATTTGACCGCGCCCGCGGAAAGCGACGGCCCACCAAAAAAGCCCCTTTCTCCTAGCCTAACTGAGACTTTGTTCGAGACCTTGAAAGCCCATGGTGAAATTCGCGGGCTCGAACTTCAGTTGAGTCGCCTTGATGGAACGCCTATCTGGGTCCAATTGAATGCACGGGGCCTAATTGGAAACGACGGCAGTCTTCGCTATCTCGAAGGACTGCTCACCGATGTGACGGCTCGCAAGCACGCCTTGGATCATCTGCAGCTCCAGCGCGATAGGCTTGCATTAGAGGTGAGTGAGCGGAAATGGACCGAACTCGAATTGCTAGCATCCCGAGAACGGCTGCAACAATTGTCTGCGCGTCAGGAAGCGATTAGAGAGGAGGAAAGGAAGTGCATAGCGATGGAAATCCACGATGAGCTTGGGCAGCTTTTGACAGCTCTCAAAATGGATCTATCTTTATTGAGCATGCAATTACCCACGGGAACTCCCGTGATACAGAAGGCTGAAGAGATGCGCGAATTGATTGAGCAGACCATTCGCATTGTGCGCAATGTGGTCAGTCACCTTCGACCGACGGCATTAAATTATGGTCTGGCGTCCGCGTTGGAATGGCTCGCTGCGGACTTTAGGCGCCATACCAAGATCCCGTGCCGCTTCCAATCCACCCATCCTGAACCGAATCTTCCGGATCCTCGTGCAACGGCGATTTTTCGTATCGTACAAGAATCACTTACCAATGTAGCGCGCCACGCCCGTGCTTCCCAAGTTGATGTCACACTTGCCAATACCGAAGCTGGTATCGAAGTGGCCATCAGAGACAACGGGCAAGGATTCGACGTTGTTTCAGCTCGGGCTGGCTATTCATATGGCCTGCACGGTATGGCTGAACGTGCTCGCCTAATTCACGCGGAGCTACAAATCCACAGCAAGCCGCATCGCGGTACCGTAATAAGACTGCGGCTTAGAGAAGCTTCCGACAATCCTCAGTGATGGTCGAATCAAGGTGAGTGTCCCGGGCGAGTGTAAGACACCCCGATTCGCTAGCACTGATGTTCGTCGAATAGGAAGGCAGCCTAAATAACTGTCCCATGACCCGCATCAGGAAATTCCGATCGGCGATTCAGATGTGATTGAATGGCATAATATTAACGTTTATTATAATAGCCGGACCATATTGTTCCATTTTGAAGAGCCCCCGCACATTGGCATAAAAGGAACGCAGGTGAGTGCGGAGTGCGTCACGCGTACTAGTACATCGTGCCGGCATTTGACCCGTACGTCACCGGGCTTCGGTACGGCACCGGCCTAGGCCGTGGTGTCCGACCGTCCTCTTCTTTTCTCCAGACACTATCCATTTTAGGTTTTTCGCGACCGACCGGGTGGGGGAGGTCATTTAGCTGCTGCAGTTTGCTCATATGAACCCCGCTTTCTGCTGAGGCGCCCGGAGTTAAAGTGCGCGGCCTGTCCTAAAAAAGCTTAGACATGCTTGAGTTAAAGCAAGTGTGCTTTATAGGCGCCATTTTTCCGGTGATACTGGCGGTTGGCAGCCAACGGAGAAGAACTTTCCCCTGTTATTCCTGCGTGAATCCATGTCGGATTGCATAGCGGATAAGCTCGGCATTGTTTTGGAGGCCCAGCTTTTGCATCAACCGCATCTTGTGGGTACTGATCGTCTTGGCGCTGAGCGATAGTGACTCGGCGATCTCGTTGACGGTTTGCCCTGTGGCAAGCCGCTGCAATACTTGGAATTCCCGATCCGATAGCACTTCGTGTGCGGGCGCGTCAGTGCCGCGCTGGTGAAAGACCATGGCATCGACCAGTGTCGGATCGATGAACTTGCCCCCCGCCGCAAGCTTGCGTATTGCGCCAAGCAGGATCTCGGGGTCACTATCCTTTGTCACATAGCCAGAGGCTCCAGCACGTAAGGCTCTTGAAGCGACTTGTGCTTCATTATGCATGCTGAGGATCAGGATGACGAGATTTGGCCATTCGAGATGAACCCTTCGGATCAAGTCGATACCACTGATACCTGGCATCGTCATATCTAAGAGGAGCAGATCGAAGTCACCGACGCGCAACTGCTCCAACGCAGCGTTGCCATCCGCAGCCTCGCCTGCGACGACGATATCTGTCGTTGTCGCCACAATTTGCGTTAGTCCACTGCGGACGATCGCGTGGTCTTCGGCGATAAGAACTCGAATCATGCTTGACATCGGATTGGGGCTATAAATGGACAGGCCCGCAACAGCGCAGCGATCACTGTCGATACTTGGATCGTGAATCCCTATCGTCAACACCAACATTGTTGCGAGGTGCGAAAGGAACATAGTACGCCATATACCTGCTTTCCGGATATCGGGTACAGCAATAGCAGAGGCTGTCCCAGCATAGGGCTGACGTCGTGATGACGCGGTGGTGGCGTATTCATACGCCTACGTCCGGCGCCATCGAATATGAAAGCAAGGATGGAAGTTTTTAGTTACCAGTAGGTGCGCGCAAGTTTGACGGCAGCTTCGCTGTACTCGCGGGGGAAAGGAGCTTGCCGTCTACATGACCAGCGCGGCTCCTTTGGCAGGTAAATGGTCTGTGCAAGCGCAGCGACTGACTAACGAATGGCGTTACACCTCGCAAGCGATGAAGCAGAATGTGAAGGAACCGTGTACGCATGTCACTCCCTAGACGGCCGCGGACCGCGGGTATGAAGAAGCATCCGAGTGACCATGGGCGACCATGCAGTGGATTACATCATGATCAATGCGTTGCAGAAGGAGAGGCAACAAACATAAATAGCCGCTCATATGACGCGCTTTTCGGGCGAACGTCACGCCGTCTGATGCACAAATACGCAACCTCCATACCACCATGAACTGCAGGAGGCACCCGATCCACGAACCCAGAAAGCTATGCTGCTAGCGTTCTGTCGCCACATAACACGAATGGCTTGTCAGAAACACTCCGCCTCGAAGGAGATACAAGAGTTCAAAAATCTAGCGGCGTAAACTTCCCTGGGGTTCGGCCGATAGCTCCGCACGGCGTAAAGCAGGCAGGCGAGGTCGTGTGCTTAAAACAATACTTTTAGCATGATTGCATGTCGCTTATCGAACGAACTGACGCAATTTTGTCGAACCGCGCCGAAAATGGTCAGATAGTGGCTCGAATAGAGTAGGGGTCGCGATAGGAACGCTCAGGCAGACGCCACAGCCCGACAGCGCGCGCTGGTTCGTCCCGCCCAGATGCTTACCGACAGGCCGAATGTCTCTTCATCGAAGGCAGCCATGCCGGGCGGCATATTGCCGAGCACCGTCGGCGCGTAGAAATTGCCTGGCCCTTCCACGGCCTTGCCACCGGCGAGCAACACGGCGCCGGCTTCAACCGATCTACGCACCTGCCGATCCAGCGCATCGCGCAGGTCGGGGCGTGTCAGCGGCCCCATCTGCGCGGCAGACGCGTTCGGATCACCGACGACGAGCGAGTGCGTGGTGTGGGGAATCGGAATTCGCGAGACTGGTGGGCCCATAAAATCAAGGGCTTGGCAACTTATTCGCCTCGGCTATGCCTAGCAAAAGAACGGAAAAAGTGAGACTGGCATGATTTCATGCACGAATTAGTGGGACTGCCGAACATGAGGATCTTCAGCCACTTTTCTGCGTAGAACCATACCGTGCGGCATCGACCGACGCCTGCCACCAGATCACGCGGCGCTTCGCCTGTTCCGTGCGTTGCAGACGGGGGTAACCGTGGAGATCCGAAAGTGCTCTAATTAGTGCGGCCGATTCTTCGACGTTCGCGCCCGCAGTCACCGCCCCAGCAATACTGCTCATCGCCGGAATGTCAGCGGCGCCGGCGCGCCGAATGGAAGCGCACGCCCAGGGCGTCAGATACCACTACTCGAGCTCAGGCAGCTTGGGTCCAACGTCATCGGGATTACCTTAAAATCGTACCGGCAACTACACCCCGACCATAGCTCTCGCAATCGCGCACAACAGATATACCGTTAAACGGTTCCAAAAACGTAAGCTGATAGCCGCCGCCCGCTCCGACGTCACGTTGGAAGTTGGGCGTGGCTCGACTATGAGTGCACTTGCTGGGCAGCTGAGCCCGAAGGTTTGCAGACTGGTGATGCCATTCGCCGCCCTATCGCCATGTGAGGCTGGAGCTGAGCAAGACGTAATAGCCATCTTGTGGCTGCAGCAAGGACTGCGTCCACGACCTCAGCGACGCCAGCGGCGGCACGTCCTTCAAGCACGATGCCCATCTCCATCGAGTTTTCGAGGCAGGCAGGCCGCGGTTACGTTCGACGAACCCAGGTAGGCGGTGCTGCGGTCGCAGCGCACCGCCTTTGCGTGAATCGCTTCCCCCCCACGGTCCATGCGTGGCATCGAATAGTTGAAGACATGCACGCTGTGCCCCTTGAGCCACGACGAGATGGCATCGAAGCCGACCGGGTAGTCCTTCCGCGCGGAGTCTTCCAGGCTGCGAAGAATCAGGGTGCGTTCGACCCCCGGGGGCGTGCGCCAGCATCTCCTGTAGCCAAGCAGCGCCCCTACTGTCGAGGAACGGCGTCATGATGACCACGCGCCGCTGCGCCGCCCGAACCATACCGTGAAAGGCGCGTTCGGTGGATTCCAGGTCTGTTGTTCGGCAGCCCAGCGCCGATAGCTTTTGCTCCAGAACGCTAGGCCGCGGCGGTTTGGTGAGCACAACTCGGACTACTGTCGCATCCCGTTGCCTCGAAAAGACCAAGCCCAACCGAACGCTCGAGTTGGTCCCGCGTCGCACCCTCTTCGGTGACGCCTAACTGCGCCGCGTCGACCAACGAACGGGCCGACTGCACCGAATCGGCGGGCAGGTCGGGGCTACGGAGTGACAATGTCGAGGTAGCCGCAAATAGGGGTCCCGCGCTTATCAAGGCGAGGACTGCCTCCGATGGACCTTAACACCGAGCGCGACAGCAGCTTGTTACCGGCAACGCAGGACGTCTCCGGCATCATCACGCAGTCAGGGCAAGCGCCGCGGCGCTCCGTGCAAAGCGAACCCGTACCGCACTGGGTCGCTTTCGAACCTAGCATCGAGGTCAGCATCGCCGTGCCGGAGTTGCGCCAGAGCGCTGACAGGTTGCCCAGATCCATCGTGGTTCCGTTGCGGTAGACCACGAAGGCCAGGTCCGCTGGGAAGATGTACTCGCCCAGCGAGCCCAGGTCCAAGCCCGAGTACTCCGACACGTGCTTCATCAGCAAATGTGAGTAGCTATGGAGCAACGTGTACAGGTGGAAGTAGATCGGCGGCGTCGTGCTCTCGGGCAGGTTATCCAGGAACGTGGTCATGTCTTGCGCTGCGCCCAGCAGGCCGGCGCCAATTTTTTCGCCCGCATTAAGCGTGAACATATCTGGGCACTTCAGGCTGCCTAGCCATTCGAGAACGAGCTCCTCCTTGAGACGCACGTAGATGGCCTCATTGCTCTGCTGGACAACATACACGGGTTACCGCATGCTGCCGTTTTGTCTCACCGGCGGGAACAGGTTTAGACGCACAGGCATGTCCATACCTCGCTTGTCCCGGAGGATGGGGGGTCACAAGTTGACAAGGTTTAACACTCGACAAGCGCTTGATGTGATAACTTTGCTCAGCCGTCTAATATCGACAGACGATCGACCTCATCTCCACCTATTGGCGGCGCAATGGAAGTGTTAGAGGACATGAGGAACATAGGACTGGCCAGTTAGCGGTTCATTAGCTAGCACTAAGAGAGCCTCAAGATCATGCGAATGATCGGGCTTTGCTTACCTCACTGCTCCGCCGTCTCGCTGCGCACACTAGGCGAAACTCTATGCATCGTGCCGACAGCGGCAGCTTCCGCACCTATCGGTGCCGGCTATCGCAAGGTGAAGATGGCTTCGAACAAGGCGGTCGTCTATGCAATGTGGCTGTCTTGTCAAACTTTAACTGAAAGTTTTCAGATGACCCTAATCTTACTGTGTCATAAAAGTTAGTGCATTATATGTACTTCTTCATTCAAGGTGGGAAGTGCATGAGCACACGCGACCGATTTGCGGATTACATGAACTACTTGGCTGAGGGATTGGGGAACGCAGATCGCCGGGCCGGCTTGGAGAGCTACTGCACTGGCCTGATGCTTCCGTTGTCGCGCAAGAGCGTCGAACCGATGGCAGCACGAGTTGACCCACTGCATGCCAGTGCCCGGCATCAAGCACTGCACCACTTTGTCTCCAAGTCCGATTGGTCGGATGCGTTATTGTTGAGGCGTGTCCGGGATTGGGTTCAGCCCTTCCTGGAAGCACCAAACGGTCGCTATTGGATCATTGACGACACGGGCTTCCCTAAGAAGGGCAAACATTCGGTAGGTGTGGCGCGCCAATATTGCGGGCAGCTCGGAAAACAGGACAACTGCCAGGTTGCAGTGAGCCTGTCGCTAGCCTCGGAGCAAGGCAGCCTTCCGATTGCTTATCAGCTTTATCTGCCCAAGGAATGGGCCGACGATCCGACTCGCCGCGAGAAGGCCGGCGTGCCAAACGATATCGCGTTCGCCACCAAGCCGGAGATTGCACTGGCACAAGTTCGGCAGGCGATTGCCGCCGGCGTGCCTGCCGGAGTCGTGCTGGCCGATGCCGCATACGGCGATGAAACCGGCTTTCGCGAAAGCCTGACCGAATTGGGTCTGCTCTACGCCGTCGGGATTCGCTCCTCGACGACGGTGTGGCCGCAGGGCGTCTCGCCACTTCCGGCCAAACCGGCAAGCGGCCGGGGCAGGCCACCGAAGTTGCTGCGTCGCGCACCGGGCCATGAGCCGGCTTCTGTGAAGACCTTGGCAATGGCTTTACCCTCGAGTGCTTACCAAGTGGTGACTTGGCGGGAAGGCACAAATGCGGCCCTTTCATCGCGATTTGCGGCCGTGCGGGTTCGCCCGGCACATCGGGACTATTGGCGCAGCACCTTGCGTGACGAAGAGTGGTTGCTGGTCGAGTGGCCAGAGGGCGAGGCGGAGCCGACCAAATACTTCTTGTCCACAGCACCGGCCGATGCGCTGATAGAACAACTAGTGTTCGTGACCAAAATGCGTTGGCGTATTGAGCGCGATTACCAGGACTTGAAACAAGACCTCGGTCTTGGTCACTATGAAGGTCGGGGCCGGCGCGGATTCCACCATCATGCGACGCTGAGTATCGCAGCCTACGGCTTCCTGATGGCCGAACGACTCGCTGCGGTGAAGTCCGAAGAGAATAAAAAAAACTTCCTCGAACGCCAGATACCTGCGCTTCCCGCTGATTACATCCCCCGGGGCAGCCCTGCGCGCGCAGCGGCACGTGACTAATTCAATCACCACACTCCGTCATCAACTCAGTTTCCACCTGATCCGCGGCCTTGGCCTTTGCTCATGTTGCGCGTCTGGCTGATCGATCACATTTATGACACAGTAAGACTAAGGAAATGCTGAATTAATCAGTGCGCGGGTCATCGCGGCATTGAGTGAGTGCGTTGTCATAGGCAACCCTAGATTCAGGTCCGGTGATGAAGCGACAGATCAGTTTTGCGGAAGCAGAAGCCCACGGCAAGAAGCGAGTGACGCGCCGTCAGCGCTTCCTGACGGAGATGGAAAACGTTGTGCCGTGGTCGCGCCTGATTGCGACGGTCGAGCCGTACTACCCCAAGGGCAAACGTGGACGCCCGCCGATCGGTCTGGAGCGGATGCTGCGCATTTACTTCCTGCAGCAGTGGTACGGGCTGTCGGACGAGGCGCTGGAAGACTCGCTGTACGACAGCATGGCAATGCGGAAATTTGCCGGGATCGACCTGTGTGCATAAGCTGATTTCGTGATGGCGAAACTGGGGGATTTTGAGCAACAACGATGAGGGATGCGGGAGAACTTCCCTCAGACAGCGTGCGCACACGCCGCTGAGCGAAGATGTCGCCTTCGATTGCGCCAACAACGGCGCCAACAAAGGCGCCAACAACGAAGGAAACCTCGACAGTGTGTCACGCCCTGCTACAGACGCCAGCGTTTTATACCGTGTTGCGCCGCGTTGACGAAGACCTGGCGCGTTTGGTCCGAGAGAAGGGCTGCTGCCATTGTGGCAAACCACTGCACAGCGCCGACTACCCGCGCAAGCCACGCGGGTGTCCACCGGTGGCGCGGCTGCAATGCGATTCGCGCCTGAGCCTGTGCTGTTCGAACTGCCGCAGACGCACCACCCCCGAGTCGGTGCGCTTCCTGGGTCGGCGCGTCTATCTAGCCATCATCGTGGTGCTGCGCTCGAGCCGCGCACATGCCGTGTGTCTGGGCGGCTTGCCGCAGGTCGGTGCGGTCACGCTCGAGCGCTGGCGCCAATGGTGGAGCGAGGCCTTCCCCGGCACCCCAGCTGGCCGCTGGCTGCCCGGGCAATTGCCGCCGTCATCCACACCCGACAGGAGACTCATGTCACTATCCATCGATCACCGCAACCGATGGGCGCGCCTGCGCTTCTCGGTCATCGGCCCCTTGCTGGCTTCGCCGCCGGACAAGGGGGAATTGCAGCAGGCGTTCCACGCACTGGCCGCGAAGGTCTGGCGCCATCCCATTACCGGCGCCGACGTCCAGTTCGGCGTGTCCACTATCGAGCGATGGTTCTACCGGGCTCGCCACGTCCAGGATCCGGTCGATCGGCTCAGGAACCGTCTGCGCGATGATTGCGGTCACTTCGTCAGCCTGAGCCCGGCCATCATCGAGGCGCTCGTGCAGCAGTACCGGATGCACCCGGGCTGAACCGTCCTGCTTCACTACGAGAACCTGCAGGCCGCGATCCAGGGCAGCGCGGACACGCTACCATCCTATACCACGGTGCGGCGCTCCATGAAGGCACACGGCCTGGTGCGCAAACCTACCCCGCGCTCTGGCACCTGGACTTCCATCACGGTTCGCGCAAGGTCCTCACACCTGACGGGCAGTGGCACAAGCCCCTCCTGCTCTGCATCATGGACGACCACTCGCGGCTGGTCTGCCATCTGCAATGGTTCCTCGACGAGACCACCGCCTCGCTGGTGCACGGCGTCTCGCAGGCGATCATGAAGAGGGGCCTGCCCCGGGCAATTATGTCCGACAATGGGGCGGCCATGATCGCCGACGAGTTTGTCGAGGGACTGGCCAGCCTGGGCATTCTGCACCAGACCACCTGCGTTGCGACCATAGCTGTCAGTATTGTCAAGTATCTCGTCAGTCAGAAGACAAAGGCGCCTTCGACATGACGCGTGAGACTGCTGACGAGGCCTTGGACCTAGTCTTCCAGTCGCCCAACCCAGCCATCAAAATCGAATTTCAGGGCGGCGAGCCCTTGCTCAACTTCGACCTGATTCGATACGTGGTTGACAAAGCCGAGCGACGCGGCCAAGCAGAAGGTCGCGACCTTGAGTTCGTTATTACCACGACTCTTGCACTCGCGACGGATGAAATCCTCGAGTACTGTAGGGACCATCACATCTATCTATCTTCATCGTTGGATGGCCCGGAGGATTTGCACAATAAGAATCGTCCGCGCCCTGGCCGTGATAGTCACGCACGGTTGTGTGTCCAGCAAAGGCTGGCATGTTCAGCAGGAGATAGACCTGCCGGGGTAAGAGTCAGACGCCCCGTAGCTTGGATAGCAGGGTGGCGGGAAACCAAGACTCTGAAGCCTATCGACGACCGTCTCCTTGGGGGACGCGCGAGTCATTGGGCCGTAATGAAAATGAACGTGGATGTGGCCTCGAAAGTGAAGAGATCCGAGGGCCGAGCCCGCAACCGTGAGGGCGAAGGCAAGATGGGTAGCCGAAAGCTGACCGACACGGCTATCTCACTTCGGCGGGGTGGAAGCGACGGCACGGTGGCAAGGACATGCTGAGCAACTGGAGAAGCCCTCCTCGCCCCGGCGCGAAATCGCCGGAGCAAGGTAGGCCCTATAACCGGCGAACCCGGGAAGTGGGTCGAAGGCGAGAGGGTGGCGGATGGGTCCGTAGTAGCTGTGAAGCCGGGTATTCAGCGGAGTCCATTTTTCTGCGGAGTGGGCACATTCTCCCGGCAATTTAGGACGACATATCAATGAGATAGCGTCGGCGACTTGTTCCTGGACTGGGCATAACAATTGGTGTTCTGCTTCTGCTTGTCGATCACCGACACAGCGAAGGAGGACATCATGTGGACGAGCTACTTCCCGAACTCTGGCATGGCGGATTTTATCCACCAGACGCCTGCCGAACCTTATCTGGATGGCTTCGTTGCAGCATTGATCAGCGCGGGCTATAGGCCGGGCACCATTCGACGGTATCTGCGTTCAGCGGCATACTTCAGCTACTGGCTACGAGGTCGTGGGCGATTATTGGCCGATCTTGAGAAGGCCAACGTCGACGAGTTCAAGGAACACTTGCGCGCCTGTGAGTGCGAGCGGTTCAAGCGTGTGAACGATTATGATTTGCGCGGAGCAAGCGCATTTCTGCGACACCTCCAGGCAACGAGCGCCGTCCCCGTGGTGGAGCAAGCCGCGACTAGACCGACGATGCCACCGCTGTTTTTGCAGTTTTGCGAGTGGATGCGCCGGCATCACGGGATGCCGGACACCACTCTCAACACCTATCGGCGGACTATTGTTGATGTTCTGCAAACACTCGGCAGCAACCCCCGAGATTTTGCGATCGCCGACCTGCGCGCCTTCGTTCTCGATCGGGCGAGCCGGCACGGAAGGTCGCAAGCCAGAGTGGTGATCACAGCACTACGTGCGTTTATCCGCTTTCTCATCGCCCAGGGGCAGTGCCAGGTTGGCCTGGACGTTGCGATTCCAACCATTGGGGGTTGGCGCCTTTCGGCGCTGCCACGCTACTTGCCTCCCGCGGATGTCGAACGTGTGTTGGCCGCGTGCGACTCGGCAACCGTCACCGGAGCCCGCGACCGCGCCATCCTTCTGTTGCTAGCGCGCTTGGGGCTGCGTGCCAGCGATATCTATGCCCTGCGTCTGGGAGATATCGATTGGGCGCAGGCGACTGTTCAGGTCCTGGGGAAGTCGCGCCGTATGGTTCAGCTACCGCTACCCCAGCAGGTCGGAGATGCCATCGCCCATTACTTGGCGACGGCACGCCCGGCGGTGAGATCGGACCATCTGTTTCTGCGGGTCGCTTCACCAGTCGGTCCCTTTCCAACGAACAGCACTGCCGTTTCCGCTATTGTAAAAAGTGCTATTCATCGCGCCGGCGTGAGCGCCCCTTCCCATGGCGCGCATCTATTGCGTCATTCCGCTGCCACAGCGTTACTGGCAGAAGGTGCGTCCCTTGAGAGCATCGCCGTATTGTTACGCCATCGCTCGCTGGATACCACGGCCCATTACGCGAAGGTCGACGTGAGGTTGCTACGCGAGCTGGCGCAACCGTGGCCGGAGGTTTCGCCATGCTAATCTCATCCATCGACGCCTATCTGGCCATACGGCGCTCGGCGGGCTTCGGATTGCGCGTCACCGAAGGCTTCCTGCGCAACTACGCTCGCTTCGCCACCGCACGCGGCGAAACTCACGTACGCGAACAGACTGCGCTTGAATGGGCCGCTTTGGCTCCGTCTGCCTCTCAACGCGGTCGCCGTCTCGAGGCGATAAGAATCTTTGCCAGCCACGCACAGGCCGAGGACACGCGGCATGAAGTCCCACGTCGGAACGTATTTCCGCGTCAGCGACTGCTGTATCGCCCCTTCATCTTCACGGCAGGCCAAATCCGTCAGCTCTTGGAGCAAGCCGCACGCTTGCCACCCTCCGACTCCTTGCGGCCGTGGACCTATTGCACGCTGTTCTCCTTGCTGGCGGTGACGGGGCTGCGGATTTCGGAGGCGCTAGCGCTGCGCTTCGAGGATATCACCGCAGACGGTCTGGTGATTCGTGCAAGCAAATTTCATAAGAGCCGCTTGGTACCCCTACATCCGAGCACGCAGGCAGGGTTGGAGCGCTATTTGGAGCGGCGCCGGCAACTCGGCGGAGGGGACGACCACGTCTTCATCTCGAGTCGTCGTCGTGGTCTTCACTACTCAGCCGTGCAGGAGACCTTTCGGACTCTGGTGCAGGAGATAGGACTGGATCCGGATCCCGGCCGATCAGGCCCGCGACCTCGAATCCATGACCTTCGGCATAGCTGGGCCGTTAGAGCACTGGAGAGCTGCCCGGCTGGTTACGACTACGTCCGCCAGCACGTACTCGCGGTGTCTACCTATCTCGGCCACGTGAAACTCAGCGGCACATTTGTCTATCTGCATACCACTCCACAGTTGCTCAGCGACATCGCCAATCGGTGCGAGGACTTTTTCAAAGGAGCCATCTCATGACGTCACTTGCCACTCATGTCAGCGTCTTTCTGCGCGAGCGTCTTCCCTTGGAACGTCGGGCCAGCGAGCGCACCTGCGATACCTACGCATTGGCCTTACGCCTGTTCTTCGAGTTCGCCGCCAAGCGACTAAAGATCAGACCTTCGGCGCTGGAATTGGAACAGCTCGATGCACCGCTGGTGCTTGATTTCCTCACCCATTTGGAAACCGAGCGTGCCAACAGCCCCGCTACCCGCAATGTTCGCTTGGCCGCGATTCGCACTTTCATGCGATTCATCGAGTACCGAGAACCGTCGGTCTTCGAGCAGATCCAACGCATTCGGGCGATCCCCCTAAAACGTGCCGACACGCGCTTGGTCGACTATCTCAACCGCGACGAAATGCAAGCCTTGCTCGATGCGCCGTCGCTAACCATCCGTGACGGTATTCGTGATCGCGCCATGCTGTACGTCGCCTATTCAGCAGGGTTACGCGTCTCCGAGTTAGTTGGTTTGCGTCTGGAGAATTTGAGTTTTGAGCCTCGGCTCAGCGTCCACGTTCTCGGCAAAGGCCGGCGCGAACGAGCCTTGCCCTTGTGGCGAGAAACGGCCACTGCGTTGCGTGCCTGGTTGGCACTGCGGCCTACGGGGCAAGCGACGGAGGTCTTTCTCAATGCACGCGGAGCCGCAATGACCCGCTCCGGGTTCGAGTACATTCTGCACAAACATGTCCAAACGGCAGCACAGCGTTGTCCGACACTCCTAACCAAAAGAGTATCTCCCCATTGCCTTCGACATTCATGTGCCCTTTCTATCCTGCAATCGACCGGCGACATCCGCAAAGTCGCGTTGTGGCTGGGCCACGCCAGTAAACAAACAACGGAGATGTATCTGCGGGCCGATACAACGACACTGCTCGAAACCATGAACTCCACTGTCCCGCCTACCCTTCGTAAGGGACACTTTCGCGCACCCGATCAGCTCATTGAACTTCTGAGGACTGTGTAAGCGCGTGTAATGTTATGCGGAGTGGAAACGATGGTGCCTACAGGGATGTCCTTGCCTAGGCCTTCCCACTCCGCAGAAAAATGGACTCCGCTGAATACCCGTTAGGCGCTGCAGCGCCTAGCGGGTAACGCCGGTGGAGCGAAGGGGCGCTGCTGTTTGTAATGTCCTCGACAACATGGGAGGCAAGGACGAGATGACAAAGGCGTCCAGCAGTTTGCAGGACCTGAGGCGGGGAATATACGTCAAGGCGAAGGCTGAACCGTCCTGGCGTTTCTGGGGGTTGTACGTCCACGTCTGCAAGATGGAGACGCTGCGCGAAGCGTATTCGCTGGCCAGAAAGAACAACGGCGCACCGGGTATCGACGGAGTGACGTTCGAGGCCATCGAGGCGCAAGGCGTGGAGTCCTTCCTCGAGCAGATACAGGGCGAACTGATCGAGCGCACCTACGTACCGCTACGGGCGCGGCGGCAGGAGATACCGAAGGACGGGGGCAAAGTCCGTGTCCTGTCGATCCCATCTATCCGCGACCGCGTGGTGCAAGGCGCGCTCAAGCTCATTCTGGAACCGATCTTCGAAGCAGACTTCCAACCGGGGTCATATGGCTATCGTCCGAAGCGGACCGCGCATGAAGCGGTGCATCGGGTGGCGACGGCGATCGTTCAGTGCAAGACCCGCGTCATAGACTTGGATCTGCGCGCCTACTTTGACACCGTGCGGCATCATCTGCTGCTCGACAAGGTGGCTCGCCGAGTCAATGACAACGCGGTCATGCGTTTGCTGAAGCTGATGCTGACGTCATCGGGCAAACAAGGCGTACCACAGGGTGGGGTGATCTCGCCTCTGCTCAGCAATATCTACCTCACTGAGGTCGACCGAATGCTTGAGCGGGCGAAGGACACCACGCGCAATGGGAAGTACACCTACGTCGAGTATGCCCGTTTCGCTGATGACCTGGTCGTGCTAATCGACGCCCATCCGCGCCATGCGTGGCTGCTGGGGGCGGTAAGCCGACGGCTTCGGGAAGAGTTTGCCAAGTTACAGGTCGAGGTCAATGAAGAGAAGAGTCGCACGGTGGATTTGGACTGCGGTGAGAGCTTTGGCTTTCTGGGATTCGACTTCCGTCGATTGCGCAGCATAAAGAGACAGGTGTGGCGAGCGCACTATACGCCCAAGTTGAAGAAACGCACGGCGTTGCTGCGCAAACTCAAGGAGGTGTTCAGGCGATACCAGTCGCAGCCGGTGGATCGAGTGGTGCAACTGATAAATCCGGTGTTACGTGGCTGGGTGAACTACTTCGCTGTCGGACACTCCAGTGAGTGCTTCAGCTTCATCCAGGACTGGGTGGAAAAGAAGGTCAGGCGCCATCTTGGGCGATCCCGGAATCGTCAGGGCTTCGGCTGGAAGAGGTGGAGTAGGCGATGGCTCTATGACGAACTGAAGCTGTTCAATGGCTATCGGGTTCGTCGTGGCCCATCGACGAAAGCGTCGCCAGCATGATGAGTCCCATAAACTTGACATGAAGCAAACAGGAGAGCGTAGTGCCATATGTGGTGTTGGCTCAAATGTGGTCTTGCGGGGACGGGCGAGGTTAGTCAGCGGTGTTTGCCCATTGAAGGCCACATAAATTTGCGCCGGAGTAGTGTCGGAGATCCGAAGGTTAACTCGGAGATCCGATCATGTTCGGTACGTTGTTTCATTACCCTCGTGTACTGGCTCGTCATCGCAATGGTCCGTCGGCCGATGATCGAGAACGCTATCTGGCCCACTGCGCACAGGGCGGTGCTGCCCATTCAACGCTGTTGAGCCTTGCACCTGAGCTCCTGGCAATTTCCCAGCGTATCGCGCTCGACAACGGACGATTGATTCCGTCTGCTGAGGTCGAGATGGCAGCCGATCGCTGGGTTCGTTACCAGCGACGGCATCAGCGAATCCTGACGGCAAAGTTCTCGCGGGAACGGTTTATTCAGACCGCTACGGCCTGGCTTCGCTTCCTGGGACGACTGCAGGAGCCGCAACCTGAAACGCCGCCATTCGTCGATCTTGTTCAACGGTTCGACAGCTACTTGCGCGAGGAGCGCGGCCTGTCGTCACACACGATTCACAATCGATGCTGGCACGTTCAGGCGTTTTTGTCCTGGCTCAGTGAGCAAGGAAGCAGCATCGGCGTGATGCGACTCGAACAGGTCGACGCCTTTTTTGCACTGAGACGAATGCAAGGCTGGTCCCGGGTATCGATGGCCAGCCTTGCCGGCGCGATGCGAAGTTTCCTCCGCTACGCCGGTGAGCAAACCTGGTGCTCGAAGACACTCGCCGCCGGTATCGAAGGACCGCGTCTGTTCAGCCACGAGACGCTTCCAGCCGGGCCAAAGTGGGAAGACGTGCAGCGACTCATTCGCAGCACCGATACGGACAGTCCCCATGATATCCGGGACCGCGCCATTCTGTTGCTCCTCGCGGTCTACGGGCTGAGAAGGGGTGAAGTCGTGGGCCTGACTCTGGACGACGTGGACTGGGAACATGACATCCTTCACATCAGCCGTCCAAAGCAGCGGAGCAAACAGGACTACCCGCTTGCAGCCGAGGTAGGTGAAGCAATTCTGCGGTATCTGGAACAGGTACGACCTCATATTGTCTCGCGCTCTTTGTTTCTCACCATACGAGCCCCGTTTCGTCCACTCGCGCCTACGAGTCTGCACTACCTGGTCAACCGACGATTGCGGCTTCTGAATATCAGTTGCCGTCGTGGTGGACCCCATTCACTTCGACACGCGTGCGCGACTTACCTCGTGGCTGAGGGACTCTCACTCAAGGAAATCGGTGACTACCTGGGTCATCGCAGCGCTTATGCAACGCGCACCTATGCCAAGGTCGATCTGGCTGGCCTGAGGCAGGTTGCAGACTTTGCCCTGGGAGACTTGCTATGAAACTGCCTGAAGCGGTTGCCGCCTATGTGGCCTACAAACAGTCACTGGGGATGCGCTTTTCCACTGAGGCGCGTACCTTGAAGTCCTTTTATCGAACGCTCGGCGACATCGATATGCGCGAGATCGACGCCGATCGTGTCTATGCGTTCCTTGCCGGTAAGGGTCCCATCACGGCTTTCTGGCATCGCAAGCTCAGCGCGCTGCGCGGCTTCTACCGCTTTGCCATTGCTCGCGGCTACACCACCAGTTCACCATTACCCTTAACGGTACCCAAGGAGCCCCGGACCTTCGTGCCGTACATCTATTCGCGAGAAGAGATGAAGCGTCTACTGGCGGCGACGGCGGATCGTGAGCGCTGCAATCTGTCGTCGCTAACCTGCCGGACGCTCCTGCTACTGCTCTATGGTACCGGGCTTCGCATCGGCGAGGCTGTCGGCCTGAATCTGGCGGATGTGGATCTGGACTCTGGAATCCTTTGCATCCGTGAAAGCAAGTTTTACAAGACACGGCTGGTGCCGACCGGACCAGATCTGACTTCGGTGCTGGTTCAGTATGCCGCCGAACGCAACAAATGGCCGCCGCTCAACCGAGACGCCGCCTTCCTGTTGACGAAACGTGGACAGCGCCTGTCCAGAGCTGGCGCCGAGCATGCCTTCAAACAATTGCGTGAACGCGCACAGGTACGTCGTGGCGATAGCGCACGGTATCAGCCACGACTTCATGACATTCGGCACACCTATACGGTTACCCGGTTGGTCTCCTGGTATCGCGAAGGTGCCGATGTACAACGCTTGCTGCCTCAGTTGGCAACCTATCTTGGTCACGTGCATATTGCCGCCACCCAACACTACCTGACCATGACGCCAGAACTGCTGCGACAGGCGAGCTTACGGTTCGAGCGCTACGCCCGGGGAGGTGACGATCATGGGTGACACAATGTGGGTCCGGCGCTTCCTGCTCGAGTACCTGATTGGCGAGCGGAACCTCGCTCGCAACACCCAGCAGAGCTACCGCGACACGCTGTGCCAACTGATCCCTTTCGTTTCAGGTCAAGCCCACAAACCGGTCGACCGGCTGGCAATGACAGATGTGTCGGCCGAGATCGTCCGGGACTTCCTCTCAGATATCGAAGTCCGTCGCGGATGCAGCGTCGCGACGCGGAATCAGCGTCTGGCTGCTATCCATGCTTTGGCTCGATTCGTTGGCGAGCACAGCCCGGAACATATCCAATGGTGCACCCAGTTGCGCTGCATCCCCTACAAGAAGACTACAAGAGCGGTGGTGCCCTATCTCGACAAGGCTGAAATGGATGCGCTCCTTGCTTGCCCAGATCGACGTACATCTCAAGGTCGCCGTGACTACGCCCTGTTGCTGTTTCTTTACAATGCCGGTGCGCGGGCGGACGAGGCGGCCCACCTGACCATCGGCAACGTCGATGCGATCTCCAGCAGTGTGAGCGTTCTCGGCAAGGGTCGAAAACAGCGACAGTGTCCGCTATGGCCCGACACCGTGCAAGAGTTGTGCAACCTCGCTGGCCAACGACCACCGCAGGAAAGAGTATTCCTCAATCGCTGTGGGCAACCCCTGACGCGTTTCGGTATTCACGCGGTCGTAGAGCGCTACGCTGTCAAGGCGCGAGCCAATATGCCCTCGCTCGCATCCAAGCGCGTCAGCCCGCACAGCATTAGACATTCAACAGCGACCCACCTGCTTCGATCCGGCGTCGATATCAACACAGTACGTGCGTGGCTTGGTCATGTCTCCATCGATACGACCAACGTTTACGCCGAAATTGATTTGGAGATGAAGGCTAACGCCCTGGCGCGGCTTACTATCCCTAGCGATCGAAAGGCGAATAGGCGGTGGGCCAAAGATCCCGCGTTGATGGCGTTTCTCCGGTCCTTGTAGCAGGCTTTTTATGTGGCGTTCGGCCGGCCGGATCCTGTCAGGATCGCGGCTCGGGCGCCGCAAGACTACATTTGAGCCAACACCACATATCGCATAAAATGTGATCGATCACATTTAGTGCGGGAAAACCGCATGCTGCGTTTGACGTGGCGGGAGCTGGAAACGTGACTATGGTCGCCGGATTGCGGGCCATCGCAAAAGCGGTGGAATCACCACCGGCACCTGAAGGTGCGCGCGCCAGTTCTCGACCCTACCGTGGCGGGACTCCAGCGGGCTAGGGACATTGTCGGATATGACTCCGTGTCGGCGCTGATGACCACGTCCCCAGCAAGCCTAAATCGGGTCAGGGACATCATCGACGAGTACGTCAAGCATGGCCTCAACGGCATCTTCTTGCGACACTTGTCTCCCTATGGCTTTGCCATGAAGACGAAGAGCTTCCAGGCATACAACGCCGAACGCTGGCTGCAGTTTTACAAGGAAGGGCTGGACTACATCTTGGAACTCAACAAGACCGGCCTGCCGTTTACCGAGTACTACTCCAGTCTCATTCTGACCAAGATGTTGACATCAAATGATCCTGGCTTCGTTGACTTGATGAATCCGGCAGGCGCAGGTATCGCCGCGGTGGTGTTCAATTACGACGGCGATGTGTACGCGTCGGACGAAAGCCGCATGCTCCGGGAAATGGGCGATACGACGTTCCGACTTGGGAACGTGCACGAGAACACCTACGAGCAGATCTTCACAAATGACGCTCTTCTCAGCGCGCTTGAAGACTCATTTACGGGTTCTGCACCTATGTGCAGCGATTGCGCCTTTGAGCCGTGGTGCGGAGCCGAGCCGGTCTTCCATCATGCGATGTATGGCGATGTCCTAGGTCGAAAGCCCGAATCTGAATTTTGCAGACGCATGATGGGCGTGACAAAACACTTGTTGGATATCATGCGTCGAGATGCTGAAGCAAAAGAAATCTTTATGCCGTGGGTGAACCGATGCTAACTCTCACAGGGCGCGTCATCTGGCAGGAAAAACGTACCACTCAGCGCCAGATATTGAGTCTGAGCACAAATCGTACCCTTCCCCAACCGCTACGCGGCGGCAAGGCTTTCCTAGTGTATCGTTCTGTTCTTGATGGAACTTATATGAATTCGGCGTCTCCAATGCCCACACTGCGACACAGCGTGGAGAGAGTGAGTGCGAGTTGCCCCCGAGATCATGTTGACCGACGAGGAGCGAACCAATTTGACGAGGCTGGTTCGGTCGAAGCTCACGAGCGTGAGGCTGGCGCAGCGCGCGCGCATTGTGCTGCTGGCCGCCAACGGAATGCAGAACAAGGACATCGCCGAGCAGTTGGGAGTCGGACGCGTGCAGGTCTCGCGTTGGCGTGAGCGGTATGCGCAATCGGGGCTGGCCGGTATCGAACGCGACTTGCCGCGCGGTGCGCCGCCGGTGAAGGTGGACACGGCGCGGCTGGTGGAGCTGACCACTCAAACCAAGCCCGTTGCGGCCACGCACTGGAGCACGCGCAAGATGGCCGCCGAATTGGGCGTGAGCGCCAGCACCGTCATGCGCCATTGGCACGCCCACGGGTTGAAGCCGCACATCGTGCGCGGCTTCAAGGTGTCGCGCGATCCGAAGTTCGTCGAGAAGCTCGAAGACATCGTCGGCCTCTACATGTCGCCACCCGAGCACGCTCTGGTGCTGTGCTGCGATGAGAAGAGCCAGGTGCAGGCGCTGGATCGCACGCAGCCCGGCTTGCCGTTGAAGAAGGGGCGTGCGGCCACCATGACGCACGACTACAAGCGCAACGGCACGACCACGCTGTTTGCCGCGCTCAACGTGCTCGATGGCCAGGTCATCGCCCAGTGCCAGCAGCGCCACCGCCATACCGAGTGGCTGAAGTTCCTGCGCAAGATCGACCGCGAGACGCCCAAGGACAAAACGCTGCATCTGATCGCAGACAACTACGCCACCCACAAGCATCCTGCGGTGCAGGACTGCCTGGCCAAGCATCCGCGATTCAACATGCACTTCACGCCCACCTCCGCATCATGGCTGAACATGGTCGAGCGGTTCTTTCGTGACATCACAACCGAGCGACTTCGCCGCGGCGTATTCACCAGCGTGCCGGAACTGGTCGACGCCATCAACGAGTACATCGCTCACCACAACACCAACCCCAAGCCGTTCATCTGGACCAAGAGCGCTCGCGACATCCTACAGAAGGTCATTCGTGCCAACCGCCGCTTAAGTTCCAAACAGAATGGAACATTGCACTAGCTAAAGGCTCGGGTCCCATACCAGCGGGATTTACGCACTACCTGGCTTTCAACACTCGGCCGGAAGCTCTCGAGGACGGGGCGCCATGCACTCTGTTGGGTGACGAGTTTGAGTATCTGGATGATGGCGATGTCATCGCTCTGAGCGGCGACGGCCGTGTTCGCTCTCTGTACCGAGCAAGCTCCAACCACAACAGCCTGTTGCTCACAGAGCAGTGCAACAACTACTGCCTGATGTGCTCGCAGCCTCCCAAGCGTGCAGATGACAGTTGGCTCCTACAGGAAGCCAAGGAGACCGTTCGCCTTATCCCTCGAGAGACGCGCAATCTGGGCATCACCGGAGGTGAGCCGACGCTGTACGGCGACGGGTTCATTGGCTTGCTCCATCACATCAAGAATTGGCTGCCGCATACCTCGCTGCATATCCTTTCCAACGGCCGGACATTTGCGGACGCGCAATTTTCCGAGAAGTATACTGCTGTCAACCACCCCGATATGATGGTCGGCATACCGGTCCGGACGGCCTTCAGGAGGGTCTCTCGCGACTTTTCGTTTCGACGATCCTCCGCGCCCACTCAAGTACAGGCAACAGCCGGGGCGGCAAGTGCTGCTCGGGTTCAGCAAAAGACATCCAGCGGAATTCATGGTATTCCGGCCGGCCAAGTTCCGGGCTAATGCTAATCGGCAAGACAACGTCGCCTCGCGCCGAAACCGCCAGATGCCAGATGCCAGATGCCAGATGCCAGATGCCAGATGCCAGATAATAGCGAGCCACCTTGCTGCCGCGATTGTAGGGCTCGTTTTCGCAGTACTGCTCGCCACACCGAAACTGCAGCCTTGTCAAGCCGGTTTCCTCTTCGGTCTCGCGCAATGCCGTCCCAGTTCAGTCTCCTCTGGTTCAGGCACCCCTTGGGGAAATCCCAATTTCGGTACGCACGTAGAATGAGACAACGCCATTCGCCAGCCTCCGGCCGCAGCACAATCACGCCCGCCCATCGCTTCATTTGATGCGACATCCCGGCCTCGCCCTACCCCGCTGGGGAAGAACCGCGCTCGGCGTCCGCGCGCATCTCGTTGGACGTGGTTTGCACGTTCAGGATGCTGACCTGCGCGCCGGCGATGCGCGGAATGGAGTCGTGCAGGGCCCTTGTTGCTTCCCGGCTGCCATTCCATGCCAGCATGACCCGCGTCCCCACCGTTGGGAACACCTCCGCGAACGGAATCACGAGCACCGGCCTGCCGGCTTCGCGCAGCGCCATCGTCACAGGCTCGCCCTCCACCGCACGCCACTCCGTTTCCACTGACAGCTCGCTCACTGCAGCCTCGAACCGGCGTCGCACCTTGTCGCGTACCTAGTGGCGCCGCTCGCGATCCTCGGCCAGACGGGCGGCGAGCTTCAGGCGCCGCAATGCGCTCTAGTTGGCATCGAGGTGCACCAATATGCTTTCATAGCGCATGGCTGTGCTCCGTCGGCCTGGATGGCCGTGGATTCACTCTAGGTTGTGACGCCCAAGGACGGTTGAGGGAGGTCAGTGGCCTTCGATTATCGGCTCGTCGGCGGAATCTGTGGGTGAAAGCGGATGTGCGGCTAGCCGAGTGAAGCCCGATTCAGGTACTGATAGAGCTTGCGACAGGTTGCATCAAAGGAATTTTGTGCGGACTCGGAGATAACTGGCCAGATGAGAGGGCCGCCGTCTTCCTCGATGAGCTTGTCCAGGAGGGTTGCCACAGGGAGGGTAAGGAGATCGGGATCTTCATGGCGTCGTCGGATCATTTCGCCACCGAGCATCCAGATGTGATCGCGGTGCCGAAGCAATGTCTTGCGTGCGTATCCCAAGGTTGGGAGATGCTCAAGGAAAGGCGTGAGTATTGCTACGATTTCCTCTCCAGTCGAGATATCTTCGTCATCGACTCGCCACGAAGCCGGCCAGTTATGCAGGTCTGGAATGTACTGGGTGAGCGTTTGCTGTTCGGTGACAATGGCAGCTTTGCCCTTGCCGGTTTTGAGCTTGCTAACCATGTTGCTGACTCGTCTGCTTAACGCTTGTCATCATTTTCCCGGCTTTGTCTATGAAGGTGCGCGGCTGTGCGAGGCAACCCAGTCCATCGAGATCGACGTTCGGCCGCGCAAGGGTTCGAAGCCGGTCTGCTCATGCTGCAACCAGCCTGCGCGGGGTTACGACTCACTCACGGAGCGCCGCTTCGAGTTTATTCCCGTCTGGGGTTTTGCAGTATTCCTGCTCTATACCATGCGGCGCGTCGACTGTCGTGACTGTGGCGTGAAGGTCGAAGCCCTGCCGTGGGCCAATGGCAAGCACACGCTCACCCGCGCTTACATGATCTTCCTGGCGCAGTGGGCACGCAAGCTGTCGTGGAAGGAGACGGCACAAAGCTTCCGCACCAGTTGGGAGAAAGTCTTCAACGCAGTGGAGTGGGTGGTGGACTGGGGCCTGGCCCATCGCGAACTCGGTACGATCCGTGCCTTTGGTGTCGACGAGATCCAGTATGGTCGTGGACACAAGTACCTCACACTGGTCTACCAGATCGAGGCTGGCTGCACGCGTCTACTATGGGTGGGGCAGGAGCGCACGAAAGAAAGCTTCGCGAAGTTCTTTGCCATGATCGGAGAACAGGTATGCGAGAAGGTTGAGTTCGTCTGCTCGGATATGTGGAAGCCCTACCTTGAGATGATAGCGCTGCATTGCCCCAATGCGCTGAACATCCTGGACCGCTTCCACATCGTTGCGAAGATGAATAAGGCTATCGATGAGGTTCGCGCTGAAGAGTCCCGCCGCATGGTCCGCGACGGATACGAGCCGGTGCTCAAGAAGTCCCGCTGGTGCCTGCTCAAACGTCCGGAAAACCTGACCGACAAACAGCGACTGCGCATGCGTGACTTGTTGCAGTACAACCTGCGCACCGTACGCGCCTGGCTGCTCAAAGAGGAATTCCAGCAGCTCTGGGATTACATCTCACCGGACTGGGCCGGAAAATTCCTCGACCAGTGGTGTACGCAGGTGATGCGCTCGCGCATCGAGCCGATGAAGAAGTTCGCCCGCACCGTGCGTGCCCACCGTGAGCTGATCCTCAACTACTTCCGTGCCCGCAAGCAGTTCTCCAGCGGCGGCGTCGAGGGCCTGAACAACAAGGCCAAAGTCACCATGAGAAAATCGTACGGATTCCGAACCTTCAGGGCGACGGAAATCGCGCTATATCATGCGCTTGGCAATCTTCCTGAGCCTTCGTCAACCCACACTTTTTCCTGACGAACCCGATTATCTGCTGACCTACAAGCACTTCCTGGCCGATCCGCGACCGGCCGCTCGCCGGGTCCTGGCAGGGAGCCAGAAGCTTGCGCGCAGCCGCGGACTGGCGCCCCTTTGACCGGCCGTTGTATCTCGCATCAGCGGGTACCAGGCGATGGTCATCCTGAATACTCTCTTCGCCTGGCTGACCGAAGCCGGCTATTTGGCCGGGAAGCCGCTCGCGCTGCCCCGCCGCGGGTGCGCGCCCGCGGCGCATCACGCACCACACGAGCCATGGCGCGACCGTGAAAGACGCCGTCGCGGAGATGCCAACCGGCACCGAGCGCGAGCGCCTGCACGCCGCGCGCTGCCTCTGCACGCTGCTCCATCTGGGGCGGGGTGGCGTCAAAAGTCACCGGCCTGGTCGAACCTGTCATTGCCGGCGGCGAGGCGTGGGGGCCCATCTTTTCCGGCAAGACAGCGCGCTGCTATCGCGCGATGCGGCACGCCAACGCCGCCGCCGTGCCATTGTGGCGCAATGGCAAGGTCAAGGGTCCGGCTGACGTACTCGGAGGAGAGCGGCTGGCCGGTCGCAGCCGCCCTCGCCCCGCCAGTGCCGATATCGCAGGCGGCGCCTGCTCGGCGAGCCAGAGGGCGGCGCGAGGTCCTGCATTTACCGGGAAGGCGGCGGCGCGTTTGTCGCGCGCCTGTGCGATGGACGAATTCAGGCCGTGGGCGAATCCCCCGATCAGCTATGGGATTATGGTCTGCCCACGCTATGGCCCGGTATGAGGTTGCCTGACCATGCCCTCATGGCCGTGAACAGCAACAACATTAGGTGCACGGGTGACAACTTTAGGATGTAAGGCCGGACGGGCGGAATGGGCGCTAACCGAAGCGGCTCTTTCGCTTACCTGATAGCTGGTATTATCAGGTTTGAATTTTTCCACAATATAGGGGGTTTAGCAGGCTGCACTTGGGTTCGCGGGGGAATTTTGGGGGTGGCGGCAACGACGCTGGATGGCCGTTTAAGAGGCGTTCCCAGCCTTACCGGACGGGGAAGCTGAGAAGCAATAGAGGCAGTGTAGCCACAAAATGCGTGTCCCGCCACACTCTTTGCATAACCCATATCCCTTGAGGAAAGTTGCCACAAGGATTCAAGCCGCACAAAGGTCGGCAAGCTTCGTTATTGTTATCAGGTAAGATGCAACCAATAGTTCACCCCGCCCATTATGGCCCAGCATAACAACGTCGCCGCTGCCAATCCGCGTTATACCCGCGCCGACTTCACGGCGCTACGCTTCCGCCTCAACCGCATCCCTACCGCGCACATCCTGTCGCGCGTCTATGACGAGGAGGCGCTGCAAGCCGCAGGCATCGAAACGCCGGCGCAATTGGAGGCGTGGCTCGACGCCATGCGTGACCATTTGGTCGAGCGCGTGTGTCTAGCCAATCCGTACCTGTCGGAAAGTTTGGCCGACGCGCGCCGCTTCAATCGCTGGCCGAAAACGGCGGTCGATTACCTGGTGCGGGCCGCCGATCAAGATTTCTCGCGGCCGCAACCGGACGATCCGGTGTCAGCATGGCTGCGGCCTATCGTCTTCCGGACGCTGCGCCAGGAACAGATCCAGACGCTCGCGCAGCTGCATGCCTATATTGCGCTGCGGGGCAAGCATTGGTATCTGCCGATCCCGAGGCTTGGGGTGGGCAAGGCGCGCGCCATTGAGCGCTGGCTACAGGGCCACGCGGCCACCCTTGGCCCGCTCGTGGTCGCTGACGACACACCGCAAACAGCGTTGGTCGAACTGGACCCGGATCTCGCTCGCAATCTGGTGCCGCTGGAGCAGGTTGGACGGGTGGTGCCTGCGCTCGACGGCAGCCAGGGCCGCAATCGCGCGCCGGGCTTTTGCCTCATCGCCGCGCGCAATGATCTGGAGGCAATCCAGGCTTACCTCTACCGGTTCCGCGACCGGGACAAGACGGCCCGTGCCTATCAGAAGGAACTGGAGCGTTTCCTGCTCTGGTGCGTGGGCGTGCGCCGCACCGCGCTATCCAGCGTGGGCACCGATGATTGTGAGCGCTACAAGGATTTCCTGGCGCAGCCGGATCCGTCCTGGATCGGCCCTAAGGTCCCTCGAACCTCGTCGCGTTGGCGCCCCTTTGCGGGCGTGCTCCAGGCGGAATCGCAGCGCTACGCGGTGCTGGTGCTGAGAGGTTTTTTTGCCTGGCTGGTGGGCGTGCGCTACCTCGGCGGCAACCCGTGGCTGCTGGTCCCCGATCCGGTCACGGCACGCCGTGACGTGCCAATCGCGGTCGAGAAGGCCTTGCCCGGGCAGCTGTGGAAGGCACTCGTGGGGCCCGATGGCATCCTCGACCAGCTTTGCGCGAAGTGGCCGGTGTCGTCGCTGGGGGCGCCACTGACGGCGAAGGACGCCGACGCGCCGGGCGCGCAGTACCGCCTGGCGCGCGCCGCCGTGCTGCTGTTGGGGTGCACCGGCGCGCGCCGCGAGGAGGCGGCCCGCGCGCTGCGCTGCCACCTCAAGCCGGTCCCGGAGCAGGCCGGCGTGCCCGCCGGCCTGTGGGAGCTGGCGCTGCTCGGTAAGCGCAACCAATGGCGCACCGTGTTCCTGCCGCCGCGGGTCATCGCGGCGTTGCGCGTGCATTGGGCCGACCGAGGCCACGATTTCGAGAACGCCGATCAGAAGCTGGCGCTACTCTCGCCGGTGGTGGTGCCATCCACACGCACGGCCCAGGCGAAGCACCTCAGCCTGAAGGACGACGGCGCAGCTGTGCTGACGGGCATGGGCTTCTCGCCGGATGGCCTGTACCAGCTGCTGACGACGACGCTGCTGCGCATCGCAGACGATGCCACGCTGCCCCTGGCCGTGGCCGAGCGGGACCTGCTGCGTCACGTCACGCCGCATGCGTTGCGGCATACCTTTGCCACGCATGCGGTGGCCAACGAGATGCCCGCGGATGTCCTGCAACGGCTGCTAGGTCACGCTTCGCTGCAAACCACATCGCTGTATGTCCGCACGGAGCGCGCGCGCGGCCTCGCCGCGGTAGCGAAGCTTTATCCCGACCCCAGCTAGTGTAGCGTTCTGTTCTTGATTGAACTTATATGAATTCGGCGTCTCCAATGCCCACACTGCGACACAGCGTGGAGAGAGTGAGTGCGAGTTGCCCCCGAGATCATGTTGACCGACGAGGAGCGAACCAATTTGACGAGGCTGGTTCGGTCGAAGCTCACGAGCGTGAGGCTGGCGCAGCGCGCGCGCATTGTGCTGCTGGCCGCCAACGGAATGCAGAACAAGGACATCGCCGAGCAGTTGGGAGTCGGACGCGTGCAGGTCTCGCGTTGGCGTGAGCGGTATGCGCAATCGGGGCTGGCCGGTATCGAACGCGACTTGCCGCGCGGTGCGCCGCCGGTGAAGGTGGACACGGCGCGGCTGGTGGAGCTGACCACTCAAACCAAGCCCGTTGCGGCCACGCACTGGAGCACGCGCAAGATGGCCGCCGAATTAGGCGTGAGCGCCAGCACCGTCATGCGCCATTGGCACGCCCACGGGTTGAAGCCGCACATCGTGCGCGGCTTCAAGGTGTCGCGCGATCCGAAGTTCGTCGAGAAGCTCGAAGACATCGTCGGCCTCTACATGTCGCCACCCGAGCACGCGCTGGTGCTGTGCTGCGATGAGAAGAGCCAGGTGCAGGCGCTGGATCGCACGCAGCCCGGCTTGCCGTTGAAGAAGGGGCGTGCGGCCACCATGACGCACGACTACAAGCGCAACGGCACGACCACGCTGTTTGCCGCGCTCAACGTGCTCGATGGCCAGGTCATCGCCCAGTGCCAGCAGCGCCACCGCCATACCGAGTGGCTGAAGTTCCTGCGCAAGATCGACCGCGAGACGCCCAAGGACAAAACGCTGCATCTGATCGCAGACAACTACGCCACCCACAAGCATCCTGCGGTGCAGGACTGCCTGGCCAAGCATCCGCGATTCAACATGCACTTCACGCCCACCTCCGCATCATGGCTGAACACGGTCGAGCGGTTCTTTCGTGACATCACAACCGAGCGACTTCGCCGCGGCGTATTCACCAGCGTGCCGGAACTGGTCGACGCCATCAACGAGTACATCGCTCACCACAACACCAACCCCAAGCCGTTCATCTGGACCAAGAGCGCTCGCGACATCCTACAGAAGGTCATTCGTGCCAACCGCCGCTTAAGTTCCAAACAGAATGGAACATTGCACTAGGGGGCGTCCCGACCTCTTAACCTTGCGGCAAACATCAGCCTCGGCGTAAATGCCAGTCTTCTCCAAGTCTGAGACTTCACCACTTGTCGGGGGCGGGGGAACCCAAACTACGAATGGCCGAAGCATGCATCCCTACAGGGGTAACTTTGATTCGGTGGTGAATTAAGGCTTAGGCAATCTGACGCGTACCCGGATGCAACGTGCCGAGATTGCCCGCTGCAGCGGAGACTGCCCGTCCTTAGTGAACGGACTGCTGCCATTCCAACCCCTCCTCCCGAAACGGGTTTCTTCGCTCTCGCGCACTCAGCCTTGCAGCCCTCCGTCATCCGAATGCGGCTTCGCAGGTAAGTCGAGATGGCCAAAACAGCAAGCCTGAGCCAACCATAAGGTCGCCTAAATTGTACGGACGTCAGTTTTGTCTGCGATGACCGTGAAGGGGCCATGTAGCCTGCCGTCATTGCCCTTCCCCGCTATAGTTTGGTCACCCAATTGTACGCAGCGCTGCAGGCGGTCTCTCGTAAGGTCACCAATATTGTCCGATTTAGGTGCTCCGAACCAAGCAAAGTCACCGTCAATTGTCCGTTTGCGGCAGCGGCCGGCGCTAGACAAGTCAGCGCGGGGGTCCTACAGAGGCCTTGCAACTCGGAATCGTACAAACTTTGTGACCTTGCCTCAGGCTAAGGCGCAATCGTGTCGCCAGCGCCCGCCGGGTCTCTAACGGAGACGCTACGAGGCCGGGGGCATGCACGCCCTGGGTGACCTGATACAACTGAGAGGTGTGCCCACGGATGGCATCGTTCGATAGCACCAGCTTGCGCCAGCTCTGGCACGTGCGTTTGAACAGTGGTTCGCGACCACTCAGACCGCACAGGGTGCGCGTGCCAGCGTACTCGGAGAATGTTCTCGCCACTCCAAGCCTCAGGCATTGTTGTCACGGTGCAATTTGTACCGATAGCTACGGTCGTTCAGTCGCTAGGTAGCAGTCCGCCCGGGGCAGCGGACGGGTTCACTGCTACGAGGACTATAAGAACATTCTGGTCGCCGTTGCATGGACTCGGCCAAGTCAAGATGTGCGTAGTTCGGGGTCGAAGGGCCGCTGTCGCTCCAGTTTTCGAAGCGCGCTATTCCGGTGAAGGGCTCAGTTGGAGTGGCCATCCGCGTTAAGACAAGGGGCTAGGTCCCCGCTTCGGCTTTTGAAATCTGTCGCGCCAAGCGCGTCACGACCAACCAGCCCGCCCAAAGAGGGTGACCCAATTAAGGGCGTCGAGGCTCGAGTTCGCAACCTTGCACCGCAAAGCTGTTGTCGTTGTGCAGCCCTGCCCGCACACATGCTCCTGTAAGCGAGCTCCTTCTACGCCCTGGACGCGCTCGCCCAGATACCCGCGGGACGCTAGATATTCTTCACTAACTCAGCTGCGATTCAAGTCTGATCAAGGACACCGGCACGACCCGCCTTTGTCGAGTGATGCTGCTTCAGAACTTTAAGCTTCGTGTTCCGACTCGGAACACGAAGCCTTCCTGCCGACCAACGAAGAACCGTTAATCATCTGGGGGCACCAGCCAACAATTGGCACCCGAGGATCGTTTGAAGCATGCTTATCCGGTTGTCTCCCAAGCCCTCTACCGAGAGTATGTTGGTCATCTGTGCCACCCCGGGGCAACCATGGTTATTGACGTGCTTGACCGAGGCGATCTGCCGTTTCCGGGCTCGCTGCCTGAGTTTCAGCGGATGTTTCCAGACGAAGCGGCATGCATGGCCTACCTTGAGCGCGCTCGATGGAGCGATGGGTTCATTTGTGACCACTGTGGCTTGCTTGGTGAGCCGTACCGCTTTGCCAATCGCCCCGGCGTTTTTCGTTGTCGCCATTGCACACGCGACACGAGCCTCACTGCTGGCACCGTCATGGAGCGCACGCACACACCGCTGTCGGTTTGGTTCTGGGCGGCGTAACTGGTCGCCAGTCAGACACCTGGCATGTCGGCCGTTCAGTTCCAGCGCCAACTCGGCCTGTCGCGTTACGAGACCGCCTTCCAGATACTCCACAAGTTGCGCGCCGGCATGGTGCGCCCCGACCAGGATCGGATCGGTGGCAAGCCTGAGGAACACGTCGAGGCCGATGAGGCCTACGTCGGTGGGCGTACTCGCGGCAAAGGCAGGGGCGTGCACGACATGGTTCTTGTGGCCGGCGCTGTCGAGGTTCGGCAACGCAAACTTGCCGGCAGCCGCAACAAACGCAAGAGCGGACGGTATGCCGGACGAGTTCGGCTCGCTCTGGTTCCTGACCGAAGTGCCCGGTCGCTGGGCGGATTCATCGAGCGTACCGTTGCACCCGGCGCAACCATCATCACCGACGACTGGAACGGTTATGCCAAGCTGGGCGAGCGCGGCTATGGCCATATCGCCATCGCGCAGCGCGGTGAGATGCAAGTGACCGAATCCTTCCTGCCGATCATTCACCTTGTGTTCTCCAATCTCAAGACCTGGCTGCGCGGAATTCATCACGGTGTCAGCCCGCAGCACCTGCAAGCCTATCTCAACGAATTCACCTTCCGCTTCAACCGTCGTTTCTATCCCTTCAATGCATTTCGCTCCCTGCTCGGCATCGCTGGTGACGTCACCGCGTCGACCTATGCCGAGCTCTATGCCAAAAAATCCCTACCCACTATATCTAGTAGGTTTGGGAGCTAACCGGATAAGCACGGTTTGAAGAATCAAATGGCCAGTTGATATCACGGCGCTCCGATGCCGATCTCCGCCAACAACAGCTGAGCGGGCAGGTTGCTTACCCCGGCGATCGTGGTCAGGAGGAGAGCGCGCTATGGATCGGCGACAGCCCTTTTTTCACAATGGCATTGAGTTCGGCGAACTCCTCCAAGGCTCCCTCCAAGTGCAGCCTGCGCGTCGTGCACTGTTGGTCATTAAAGCCTTCGCGCAGTGCCTTACGCAATTCGGCGCTCTTTCTTCTGGCGTTACCTTTGATCAGCGCGGCAAGCCGTAGCGGTACAGGCACGAGTTGCTTGGGATACGCGGATCACGCAGTTCCTGAATGCTTGTCGCCAGAAGCTCTACCGATCGCTCAGATCGGCAATCCACATCGCGTTGTTCGCGTCGGTTATGTACCCGGGCACGTTATGGATCTGCCGGTCAAACATCAACTCACTAGTGTCCGGTTTATTTGAGGGTCATTGGCTTGGAAGCCAATGCTGACGCGGGTTGTGAGGATTCCATGGGTGTCCACGATTTGAATTTCGAACGGAAAATTTGCGATCCTTTCGGGTTTCAACGACCAGGATCGACCCATGAATGTGGGCAAGACGCTGTTCGCGCAGGTCATGGAATTCGTGCCATGGAAGACCTTCGGTCGCATTATCGAGAAGCATCGCGGAGATGCGGGCGTGCGCACCTTGGGCTGCGCCGATCTGTTCCGCATCATGTCGTTCGCCCAGTTGACCTGGCGCGAGTCGCTGCGCGACATAGAGGTCTGCCTGGCGGCCAACCGCAGCAAGCTCTTTCACATGGGATTGAAGAACGTGCCGGCGCGCTCGACGCTGTCGGATGCGCTGAACCTGCGGGACTGGCGCATCTATCACGAGCTGGCGATGCGCCTTATCACGCGCGCTCGGGCGCTGTATGCGAGCGAGTCGCTGGATATCGATCTCGATGCAACCATCTACGCCCTGGACGCCACTACCATCGACCTGTGCCTGTCGTTGTTCGACTGGGCGCCGTTTCGCAAGACCAAGGCAGCGATCAAGATGCACACGCTGCTCGATTTGCGCGGCGCCATTCCCGCCTTCATCCACATTTCCGACGGCAAACTGCACGAAGTGAACGTACTCGACTTCCTGCCCATCGAGGCAGGCGCGTTCTACGTGATGGATCGCGGCTATCTGGATTTCGCTCGGCTCTACCTGGTTCATCAAAGCGGCGCATTCTTCGTCACGCGGGCCAAGAGCAACATGAATGCCCGCCGCTTCTACTCTGCCGCAACAGACCGCAGCACCGGTGTCATCTGCGATCAGACCATCGCCCTGAACGGCTTTTACTCTGCACAAGACTATCCTGAGCACTTGCGCCGCATCCGCTTCAAGGACCCGGAGTCCGGCAAGACCTTGATCTTCCTGACCAACAACACAACGCTGCCGCCTATCACCATCGCCGCGCTGTACAAGAACCGCTGGCAGGTGGAATTGTTTTTCAAATGGATCAAGCAGCATCTGCGTATCAAGAAATTCCTCGGCACGAGCGAGAACGCGGTGAAGACGCAAATCTGGTGCGCCGTGTCCATCTACGTGCTCATCGCCATCGTCAAGAAGGAGCTTCAACTCAATGCCTCGCTCTACACTTTGCTACAGATTTTGTCCGTCTCGGTTTTCGAGAAAACCCCTATTTCACAGGCCTTTCAGCCCGACTCTTCACTGTCAGAAGTTCCCGACGCCGCTAACCAATTGAATTTGTTCGAAATTTAACCGGACACTAGTGACATCAACTGCAAGTTGACCTCAACGATGTGCCGCAACGGCTCCCAGTACACCCAGGAGGCTTCTATGACCGCACAGGGAGCCGTTTGCAGCATGAACCGACGGCCTGCTGAGCGACTGGATAGTGTTGCCAACGCTAGTCATTTCGTGGTCCCCGAGCGCCAGACCATGATGGATTCCCATGAACGTTGAGTCCGGCCCGGGCGGGGTAGAGCACTTGCGGGAGGCTCTTGCCGTGGTCAATGGCATGGGCAGCAACTCTGTCTAGGTGGCGCATTCCCAGCTGTCACCATCCGGGCTCGCAGTTCGGGAGGCAAGGCTTCGGCTCCAACTATTGAGCTTCCCAAGCCCATGCCTGCGCCCGGCGTTCGCGAAGAAACGGTTCTGCCCTATAACGGGAACGGCAGCGCCGAGATGACCGACCATCCATTGGTGCGAGCTCGCAGCGATTGTCCTCGCTGCTGGGTGAGCCCGCTATTGAGCCTGGTCCGGGAATCGTCGGCGACAGTGGTGAGCGGCGTGAGCCGCATCCCGTTTGAGAGATCGAGTCGAAATCGACGCTTCCCATGGCGCTGCCGTTCACTGACGATCTTGGAGCAGGCCATGGCAATGCGCAAGCGAGAAGTCGAGGTATTTCCCAACGCAGCGGGGATCGATGTGGGCGCATCGAGCCACTGGGTCGCCGTGCCGCTGCATCTGGCGGAGCAAGCCGCCTGCGAACCGGTGCGCGAGTTCGGCGCGATGACTAACGATCTCAACGCACTGGCTGACTGGCTGCTGGCGTGCGGAAGCGTTGCTAGACGAGTTGGGACAACGCGAGGTCGACCTGGGCAAAGCCCCCCGAGCCGGCAGCAAGCTGCGTGTCGAATTCGACATCCGTCAGACCATGGCCAACTGGGTCGGTGTGGACCTCACGCGCATCAATGGGTTGGGCGCGACCGCGGTCCTGAAGGTTCTCAGCGAGATCGGTCCAGACCTGAGCCGCTTCGCCAACGTCAAGCACTTCTGCTCGTGGCTGGGCCTGTGCCCCGGCACCAAGATCAGCGGTGGCAAGGTGCTGTCGGCCAGCACCAAACGTTCGGCCAACCGCGTGCGCCAGGCACTGAAACTGGCCGCCATGAGTCTCTCGCACAGCGACTCCGCGCTCGGCGCGTTCTACCGCCGGCTGTGTGCCCGCATGGACAAGCCGCGCGCCAACACCGCCGTCGCGCACAAGCTCGCGCGCATGGTCTACTTCATACTGACCCGTGGTGAAGCCTTCGTCGACCAGGGCCAGCAGCATTACGAAGACCAGCAGCGCCAGCGCAGCAGCGCCGCGCTCCGGCGCCGCGCCACCGCGCTGGGCTTCCAGATCAATCCCATTGGGACGGCCACATGACAGGTGCCGTCTTTATTTCTTACCAAGAGGGATCTTATGCAGATTCAATCGCAAGGGACAGGCCCCACCCCGCCTCGTACTTCGGGTCCTATGCGACCCATCGACATCTATTGATGTGTCGTTCCTGATGACGTTGTGTTCCGAGTCGGAACACGATTGCTAGGCCGACCGTCGGGACTACAGCGATTGCGCCGACACATTCGCTCCTGACCGGGACCACAGGGAAATTCAGACTGCGTCTGTGCAAGAATGAGACTCGTGTTCCGACTCGGAACACAAAAAAACCCCTCTGTGAGGGGTTCGACTGGTCTGGTTACGACGACGGCTAGCGTTGCGGTCCGCCATCGAAAAGTTCATTGATAACCGTCCGTATCCGTTCCTCTTGAGCCGCAGTCAGGACTGCACTCTTGAGCTTTACAGTAAAGCTCACGGAGTCCTTTGTGATGCTGCCTGCTTGAGTCTTACCGGCATAGACCTTATGGATGTCACGCTGCGAAGTTACAGGCGTCGCTTCACGACGGAGTAGCGACGCCTCCAGCAGCTTGGCGAACTTCGACTGCTCAAGGCTACCGTCTACAAGTTGCTTCCAGACCTCGCGAGCCACCGTCACTGCTGGCTCGCCATGCTTCTTGAGCACGGCGTAGGTGTCACTTGCCGCAGTACCACTGAATAGCGATGGGTTCCTCTCCAGATCTACACGCATGAATTCAGGTAGATTGTCGAAGGCAAAATATCGATAGAGTGTGCTCCGGCTCATCCCCATGGATTCGGCCATCCGCTTCCTGTCGGGAAATTCCTTCTCCACACGGCGCATCGCCTTTCCGATTTCGTAGTCGGTGAGGTCTTCACGGCTGACGTTCTCGGCCAAAGCAAGCACGGCCATATCTGCATCAGACGCATCCGAGACGAGCGCCTTGATTTCAGGCAGACCCAACACCTGGTGAGCGCGCCAACGGCGTTCCCCGGCAATAAGCTCGTAGTACAACTCTCCATTGTCCGGTGCGACTCGTCGAACCAGAATGGGCTGCATTAGGCCCAGTTCCTTAATGCTCTCGGCAAGCTCAGTGAGACTGCTCTCGTCAAACCTTATCCGCGGCTGCCAGGGGTTCGGCCGAATCTTCTCGACCGGAACCGTGCTTGCAGCCCCTTGGGACTCCAATTCCTGAATCCGAAGCTGTGCCGCACTCAAGGCCGCCATCATCCCTGGCGCTGTCTTTGGACGGTCTGCAACTTGAGGGGCGACTTCCACTTTGATTTCATTAGCAGGAGTCAAATTTGCGGTTTGCTCCAGCATGCGCTTGCGCATATTCATTTACGCGTCCTCCCACTTTCCGGCGTAAAACTCATCGACCCAACGGCAATATTCGTCGAACGGAATCCGCACACGCTGGAATGTCTTGTTGCTACCCTCGAACTTACTAATGTCGAACACCGTCGCAAGTGCGAGAGCCCCGTTACTCATCACGGAGCTCGCCGGCACTTCAATCGGGCTCATCCAATCGCCATAGGCTCGTTGTACCCAGGAGCGAACAATCGGAGCCGAAGACGCCACGCCATAGTCAACCTTCGAAAGCAGAATGCTCACGAAGTCGTAGGTCTTGTTTCCTTCGATGTTCTTGAAGCTGTCCGCCATATCGGAGAACAGACTCCAGAAAGATACCGAGCTAATGAAGTCGAGACTTTCCGGCACCAAAGGCATCACCATAGCGTCCGCAGCCATCAGGCCGTTGATGGTTAGGTAGGATAGCGAAGGCGCCGAATCCAGCACGATATAGTCGTATTTCTTTCGGAGAGGCTCCAAGCCCTTACGTAACAGGGTCCAGAAGCGATAATTCGCCGACTTGCTTGCCATTGCCGGGATGTGAAATTCAGCGGAGAACAACGACGGATGGGCAGGGATGACATCAACCCCGTCCCAATACGTCTCCTGAATGACACTCTCGAGCGTAAAGTCGTCTGGGCTGTAGATGTACGGCAGAACGGTGCTTTCCTCGACAATCATCTTCTCCGCATACAGGCCGCACAATTCGGTCAGTGATGCTTGCGGGTCCAGATCAACCAGCAGCACCTTGCGGCCGCGCAAACTCAGCCCCTGCGCCAGGCACATACTCGAAGTCGTCTTGCAGCTACCACCCTTGAAGTTGGCAGAAATAAGAACGCGACCGTCCGCTTCGCCTTTTCTTAGCAGCGGGGACGGCTTCACCTGTGAAGCTTGTTGAACCCACTTCCGAGTCTCGGCAAGCGTAAATTGGCGTACGCGCCCCTGAAGCTCACCCGCGGGAAGTGTGCTACCGTCTTTGGTTGCCAGATAATGAAGCCGCGCGCGGTCGATGCCACACATCTCGGCGACCTGGGTGGAGGTGAACGTCGGCGGACTTTTCCGAGGGCGAGGTGCCAGGATATGTTCGCGAAGTTCTTCAGTTAGCTTTTGAAGCTTCTTCGAAAAGTCACTCATTGAACCAATCGTGACAGTCCGGTCAATCTCGGTTAATTCGCTCTTCACCACCATATTCAACGTTCCATGTGAAATTCGGGATGAAACGTAGAATACGCGACCAACGGGGAAACTTCACGTACTTGTATGCACTTTTGGCAAAAAAGTGACGCCCATACGGGCTCTATGTGCGTGGTTCGCCGTATATCATAAAGTCAGGCGCAGAGCCGTAATCCGCGAGGGCAAAGAGCTTAGTGATGGTTAGCGCCCAAAACTTCAATAAAGACAGGCACGTGGGGAGATTCTGAGCGGCGCCTCATGGATGGCTAATTCGTGAGCAATAGGCAAGGTCACCGCCAATTGTACGAATTCGCCATTCTGTGATTCTGCAGATTGCGTAGCGCCCCCAGCAAAGTGCTTCTACTCGCAACCTAACCGAAGCAAAGTCACCAAAATTGTCCGAATCGCCGTGCAGTAAAGGTCACCACGCTCTTCCAGTCGTTGCTCTCCCTTAAAACGACGGATGGGACAAGCGACCAGGCCGCTACTACAAGTCCGGAGTGGGAAGTTCGTACAATTCTGGTGACCTTGCCTAGCAGCTAAGGCCTTGATCGTACAAATCTTGTGACCTTAGCTCTACCCGGTACCCGAACAGACAATTCTGGCGCCCCTTCTTGCCCGTGAATGAGTCATTCCCACGGTCTCGTCGACCTCATACGGCCCAATTGCGAACAATTTTTGTGACCTTGCTCAATCAACTGGTCGGAACCCAGTCTGTGACCGCAGAAATACAAATTCTGTGACCATGGGTCGGCCAAACTGCTCGCAGTTCATTGTGTGGCTTGGCCTCGGCACAGATTCGAACAATTTTTGTGACCTTGCGGACAATTCTGGTGACCTTGCCAAAACCGAGAGTCCATCGAGCTCGGAGCCTGGCCAAATCCGGTGACCTTGCGACCACATCTAGTAACCTTGCCCGACAAAATCAGCGACCTTTGGAACCAAAAAAGTGACCTTTCCAACCTAAGTCATTGATTTGATGGATAGGCCCCCGTTTCTTGTAAGTGATGTTCTGTTTATAAAAACAACAAACCAACCTACACCCATTCCTATGGACAGGTTTCGGAGCCGGGTATATTCGACCCCCAACAGCCATACCTTCGAATTCCACGTAAGGTCACCAGAATTGTCCCGACCCACTGCGCCCCGTCAACATTCCTACTGACCAAGTTCCGCCAGCACTCGGTACACCATAGCAGCGGTGCTCCGATGATTCCTAGACGTCCCGAAGGCAAAGTCACAAGGAATGTTTTGACATTTCGACCTTTCCCCTGCAACCTCCTGCACGAAGGAGGGAAGTGGTATGGAAAGCGCATCGCAACAATTAGCCTTGGCACTGTTCGAGGACTTCGCCCCTCGAGGCCAGAGCGTCACGGAAGCGCCAAAAGACTTGGGCTTCCGCCGCAGCAATGCCTTCGTCAAAATCATCGACCTAAGTCTGGCAGGCCGTCGCCTCATCGATGTTGCCTACTTCCTTGTAGCTGAAGACCAAGAAGTCCGGCGCGAATACCGGGTTGATGTCGGATTGTTCAAGTGGCTGTTAGCCACAACGAGCAACAACCGACGCCACCTCAGCAAGCTCGTTCGCGAAGCCCAGAAAGCAGCTATCGAGCTTAACGAGATCGACGTCGAAGACCCTTCCAAAGATCGATGGGGTGCAGTGCCCCTAATGGGCTCAGCATTCATCGAAAAAGGGGAGTTCATCTTTGAGCTTCCCGAACGGCTACAGCGCGCTATCAAGAACCCAAAATCCTCCCACTTTCTGAGCCTGCGTTACGTGTTCAAGTCGGTGCACTCTAAGGTCCTATACGACCGACTACAACAATTCATGGTTGAGGGCATCACGCCTTGGTTCGAAGTTCAGGCCTTGCGCGCTTGGCTAGAGTGTGAGAAGAAAACCTACGACCTCTTCAAGCACTTCCGAAGTAAAGTCCTTGAGGTAGCCATCTCGGAAATTCGCGAAGTGACCGGACTCCACATTGAGATGCTTACGCTTAACGTGCCCGGTTCAAAGAAAATCGGCCAAGTTCGATTCCGATTGAACGCTACCGAGCAGCCCAACGAGCAAAAAACCGCGTTCATCGTTCTTCGCAATGTCTACGAGACGCTGCGCAAAGAGTTCGCACTCAACCAGTCCGAGTTCAACGAAATTATTACGAACCGCGACCTGTACAACGACGAGCGAATCCACCAGGCCATGGAGTACACCCGACACAACGTGAAAGTCGGCAAGGTGAAGGTGCGAGCAGGTGGTTATTTCATGAAAGCCCTTCGCGAGGGCTACTTGCTTGGTGAACTCGATAAGCAGATCCATCACCAGTCAGCCATTGCAGAGTCAACTCGTAAGGCTGTTGACCAGGAGATGGCTGAGCGCGAGGCCCGCGTGAAGGCCGTTGGCGCCGAGCGCGACCAACGAGAAGCCGATTTGGGTTGGGAAGCCTATAACAAGCTCTCCGCTGAGCAGCAATCGGACATGATCGCGGAATTTTGTCAGTCTCAGGCGGCCAAGCTTCTCGCGCGAAGACTTAAGGTTGAGTCCCTGAACGTGCACGAGCATATCAATGACCCTCATGTTCGGAGCACATTTGGAGCCTTCGTGGCCAGTCGCGTGCACAAGGCAGCGAAGGCCGCAAAGCGAGTAGGCGCAGCGGCCTCAGCAAGTCTGATCTGAGCACGAGCAGGCGCCTTCACGGCAGCAGAACGCGCCGAGAACCCAACCTCGCGCGCACCAAACTCCGCAGTTGTTCGATTGCCATATGACCACGGTCGCGTTTGAAGGTTGAGGTGCTGATGAAGGGGGAAGGAGAGACGCCGATCGCTACTCTATCCCAGGCAACTTACGTTCGATGTCGCACAGGAGCCGACCCGGAGTTGTGCGCTGGCGTTTGAGCACCCTGCGCAGACGTTTGAACTGTTCGGCGTGCGCATAGGCGCCAGCGCAGCGCCGCAGCTTCTTGCCCCTCGCACTCGAAGGTTTGCTTAACGTTCAGGCCCTCATGCTTGGCCAAGCGGACCAGTTTGACACACTGGGAATTCTCCTGCACAGCAACCCTCCTCAATGCTTTGCCACACTTGGCTTCACCACATTCTGCAGGGCTGACTAAGCGAGACGGATCGCAAGCACGCTCCTTTGGCTCTCCGCGAAATGTACTGAGACGCCTGTTTGTCGCGCATCAACCTGCGAATATCCTCAATGGCCGCGTGTGCCACTACCGAAGACCGCTGTCTTGCTTGCACCGGCTGGCCGACGGCAGGGGCCAATCCGCCAGCTACTCTGTCCATCTCGATAAGCCAGGCGCGCGCCTGCTCATGCGCTAGAGAGCTTCGGCGACCGTTCGCGTCGGTGATCACGATGGACGCTGAATCGACCTCATAGGTCGACTCGTCGGGTGCTGCGACCCGTTTGTCTCGGTACCTCTCTACGAGTTCGGCAATCTGCTGCCGCTCTTGTGTGGCCCGAGCCTCGGCTGCGCGCGCTTCGTCGTCACGGAGCTTCCGCGTCCGGACTACATGTCCATAGTCAACAGGCTTTTCGAGGAGCGACTTGAGGTACGCGAACAGTTCTCGCCCCCGGAGCGGCCTGAGTGCATTGCCAGCCGCCGATACGACGTCCGACAATCGGTGGCCCGCCGTTCGCGCGAGCCTCATCAGTAGGAACAGCGCGGACATCTTTAGCGCTTGATCGCGCACCAGGGGCGCCAGGTCCATAGGCACCGCCCGACCGTCAATCAGCAAAAAGGATCCCCGCCCCGGATGTTTCTTCGTAGAAGACTGCATGGTCTTGTTTACGCCACTCACCGGTGCGATACGTGTAGAGGCTCCGGACTCATCAGAGCGGACCGGAACGTGGACAGTGGACTGCAGCTGCGGGCTGACGATTCCAATGCATCGGAGTAACTTTGCAGAGAACCCGATCCGCCCAACGACCTCGAGCTGGGCCCTGGTGCGCTGCTGCCGTTCACGCTCTATAAGCCCGGCATCTTCAAGCGCTCGATAGACAGTAGCCTCACTGATTCCGAGGTGATGCGCAATTGTTGCCTTCTTTATGAAGGCGAGCGCAGAGGGATCCTTCTGGTTCAAAGTGAAGCGGACGAGCGTGGCCAATACCTGACGGTTCGTGATGTGCAAAGTCCGAAGTCCATCGGACTCGTAGACCAGCGCAATGGCTCTAAGAATCCGCTCGGGCAACCGATCGGCATCGAGCCTGGCTGCCTTGGGTTGCCGGCCATCGGCAGCGATAGGGTTGGGAACTTGCGACGTACCGCCGCATGGTGTTGTTCTTCGGGCAATAGGAAGCCCGTCGAAGCTACATTTCATCTTCGATCAGCGCAAACTTGGAAAGGGAGCATTGACAGCGAAGGCGCGGGCTTCGTACACTTGATCTGTCTTGTAGGTCGAGTCAAGAGGGTTTCGAAGCTTGCAACCCATTTTGCCTATGCCGATGAAAAGCCTGGAGCTGCAACTCCAGGTTTTTTTTCGTCTATGGAGACGCCTACGGGCTCATCCACTCCTCCTTGGATATCCGCGTGGCCACACCGCACTTGTGCCGCAGCGGACAAGTGGAGGATTGGCGCTCAGCGGTCGCGCATTCATTGGCATTCCGATAACGGGATTTCTTGCGCGCAATTCGGACGCCATCCCTTTTTGCACGTGCTTCCGTTTGCAGGCAGCGACCACCGGGTCCCAGCGCCATGTCTCTTGCGGCATCATGTAGCGATCGCCGCATCAATACCTGCCTCCAACACAAATCGAGAGGTCGGATTCTTTTTCGCCATCGATAGACGCAGATCTTCCCGCGCTCTAGTCACCGCCACATAGAACAGCCGGCGCTCTTCCGATTCGATGCTCTTTTCATCGGGCACAACGGTCTCCTCAGCCCGAATGATCCATACCCGATCCCACTCCAGCCCCTTGGAGCTGTGCATGGTTGTAAGGATCAGCGCGTCCGGTGCCGGCTCATTGTTGTCGCGGCGCAGGAACTCCAGCCGGTCGGAGAATGGACCATTGAGTCGGGATAGCACGTCATAGGTCGTGGTAATGGCACGACGGGCAGGATCCGCGTCGGTATACTGCATCATCCATTCACGCGCGCCCTCCAGCACCAGGGAGTAGAACTGCCTGTCGCAGAGCGATCGCCACTCCGCAAGCCGCTTCATGAGTTCACGATAGCGGTCGGCGGACGCTTCCGAGAGACCCAGTTCCAGAAGCTCTTTTCGCTGGCGTTGTTCTGTATTCGCACGGCCCTTGCTGTGCAGGAGCCGGAGTTCTTGAGTTCCAATCCCGACAAAGGACAGCAGCGCATCAACACCGGTACTCTTCGTTTTCTGGACCAGTTCCAGAAGATTGCACATCAGCGCAGCCTCTGGGCGGCTCAGGATCGACTTGCCGGACGCCCGATAATATTTGACGCCATGCGAACGGCATACGGCCTCGACCGGGTCAAGGATGCGGTTGGTACGGGCAAGGATTGCCGCAGACTGGCCGTTCCTTAGCGCCACCGCCAAGTGCTCCATGGCGGCCACTGCCTCGGCATACTCGTCAGGGAAGCGTTGGAACTGAACTTGCCCACCGGGGCCCTTGTGTGCAACCAGCTCCTTCGGAATCCTGTCACGGTTGTTCCGGATGATCCTGTCGGCCGCGCCAAGGATTTCTGCGTGGCAGCGGTAGTTGTTGCCTAGCACCACCGGCTGCGCATCGAACTGGCGAATGAACGACTCCATTCCCCGGAAGCCCAACGCCGAGCGGAAGCCATAGATGCTTTGGTCGTCGTCGCCAACGACGGTCACGATCGAGCCGGCATGGGCGTGCAACGCAATCCACTGGTACTGCAGGGGATCGGTGTCCTGAAACTCGTCGACCAGAAGGTCCGTGAACGGATAGGGCTCGATGGTGCCGTTCTGCATGCCTTCCACCGCGAGTCGCAGCATGTCCTGGAAATCAATCTTTCCATTTCGATCCAGTGAATCCTGGTAGCCGCGGTAAAGGACTTCTTCCGCGCTGCCGCTTTGCACCTGGCCGAAGTTGGTCTTGATTGCTTCGATTGCTGCGATGGCGTCCTCCACCTTCCAGTCCAACCCGACGTCGGAGAGGACCTGGATGAGCAGACCGGTACGATCGCCCTCGGTGGCGATGTCTGGCGTGCCACCGTCGCGCCGTCCCAGCTGCTTATAGGCGAGAGAATGGAATGTACCGGCAAGCAGCCGCTTCTTCGTCGCTGGTCCGGCAAGCGCGAGGATACGCTCTCGAAGCTCGAGCGCGGCGTCTTTGCTGAACGTCACGGCGCCCACGGTAGCTTTGGGCTCCGCCAGAAGCATCGCAGCCTTGGTGGCAATGGTCTTAGTCTTACCTGCACCGGGACAGGCCACGGCGACGCAATGTCGCCGTAGCTTCACGACCTCTCGTTGCGCGGGATTCAGCTCATCCAGCATGCGTGTCACGCTCTGAAGGTTGGACGATGACTTCGATGTGGTCTTCGGCGCCTCGCCAGTGAATGCCATCGTCGTCACGGATGACCAGGTCGCCGGTGCGCTCGCTATGTGCGACAACACGGCCTTCACCGTACGAGTCCAGATCGGTCTGAAACTCGACCCAAGCGCCTTTCATGTTCATATCCCGTCAATCGGTTGATGTTGCAGGGCAGTGGCCGGCCAGAGGATGACCGGCCAACGAGTTCAAATGCCTCTAACGGTCGTCATGAGCTTCAGGTGAGTCATGTAGCTGCGCAGGCCGAGCGGGTGGAATTTGCGCAGGAAGGTCGCGACCTCGTCGTTGATATCGCTCTGATCGCGGATGCCGTTCCAGACCATGAAGTCGAACTGATCCATGGTGCGGTCGAACTTCGCCAGGACGCCCAGCACGCGCATGGAGAAGCGCGAGTACGCCTCGACCGTCAGGTTCAGAGAGGGGAGTGTGACTGTCGGCTCAAACACAATGTCGCTCTTGGCCCGCATCTCCGATTCGCGCTGGCCACGGTACGCTTCCGCCACGCGCAGCTGCTCATCGACGTAGTCCTCCAGGCGCGTCAGTTCGCGCTCGAAGTAGGTTTCGACGGTGGATAGCTCGCCCTTGCCGAACGTGGCACCGCCGAAGCGCCGCAGGTTGATGCTCATGCGATTCATGAACGGCCACCATTGCTCGAACAGCGGGCGCAGGCGGGTGTGGTTGAGCTTGATGGCGACCGGCACGACTGCGGCGCCTGCCAGTTGGCGGGTGAGAATCTGCGCACCGATCTCGCGACGGCGGCGGATGATCGCGGCGCGGTCCTCCGGCTTCAGCTCACGGAACCGTTTGCGTGTGTTGGCGACCTCTGCCTTCTTCTCTTCCGCTTCGTCTGCCGAGATCAGGCCTTCCTTGCGCAGCGAATCGGCCGCCGTTTCCATGTCCACCAGTTCACGCTCGATCGAGCCGTCGTCGGCGCCGTCGATCACGCCAGGGCTGGTGCCCGGCGGGGCGTCGGCCGGTTCCCCGATGGCGGTGTTTGGAGCCACGGCATCCGTGGTGGCGGCGAGCAGTGCGTCGTCCTGGGTGACAACGGCGGTGTCGGTAGTGGTGGTCATGCGGTTTTCTCCTGAATGGACCACCATGGTTGGGCGATCCGCGTTGAATACTGTAGGTAGTGGTGAATGCGAGGGCGCCTACCGATTCACGTGGAACGAGGCAGCCAGACGCTAGGCCAGCACGCCCACGCAAGCGGTGGCGACCGTCCAGACGGAGGCGGGCAGCGAGAATGGCAACAGCAGGGCCGATGCGCTCACGCCGAGCGTAATGAGCAGGCCGTGCGCTGCGAGGTGGAAGCCAACGGGGCTTGCGACCCCTGCGGCCGCCGCGCGGATGCGCCGCTGCACGGCGCCGTCGTTGAGCATGGCGACAGCAAAGAAGAACGCACCCCATGCCCAGTTGCCGGCGACCGCGGCGCGGTAGATGCCGCGGTACATCTCCATCCAGAAATGCTGTATCCAGCCGGCGGCAAGACCGGCCGTGCCGCCGTCGTTGATCAGGCTCGGGTTGGCAGAGCCAGAATAGGAGCGGCGGACCGCGCCCGAGTCAACGAACCAGGCGCGGAAGCGCGCATTGGCACGGCTAGCAAGGCCTTCGGCCCGATCCTCCCCGAACAGCGATGCGACTGTGGCCTGTTCGGCGGGGTCGACTTCGAAATGCCTGTCGTCAGGCAGCATGGGCGCGAGCGTCGCCAACAGGACAGGCATGACGATGAGCCACAGACGCAGGTGCGATACGAAACGACTGTTGCTCATGTCAGCGCACCAGCGCGTGCAGGGCCAGGATCGGAATCGCGACAAAGGCGAGCAGCCCGCCCCAGAATTGGGCAGGACGGGTCTGCTCAAGCTTCACCATCGCCATGGCAAAGGCGTGCCGGCCCTGGGCGAACCGCTCCGGTACCGGCGCATCGGCATCGTTCGCGCGCACCCATGCCCGCATATCCGCGACCTCCGCGGGGGCGAGGCCGGAAAGCTTAGCAATGAGCGAGTTGGCCACAGACATCGTATTCCTCGAAATAGCGGCGGAAGGTCGGTCCCTTGAGGACGCGGGCGGCGAGCTGGAAGGCCGCGCTGCGCGGCGTGATGGGCTCGGGGCAGGGCTCGTCAACCATGCGGCACACATACCCGGGCGCCTGCCGGCCTTCGAATAGCGGAATCGGTTCCAGAAAGGGCGCCCAGACGGTGTACTTCTCGCCCTTGAAGGCGGCGTAGCGCTTGGCGTACAGCTCGTGCGCGCGGCCAAAGAGGCCTCGCATGAAGGCGACGTTGCCATAGCCGTCCTTGCGTTCGGCCTTATAGCCGGCGAGGGCGTCCATCAGCATCTCCTTCACCAGCGGCTCGTCGCGCACAATGAAGTTCAGGCCGATGAAGTCAACGAGGCGGGTGCAGACGTCATCCAGCTCTGGGAAGCAGATGAAGACGGGCGACAGTTTGGCCGAGAGCTTGTGCTCTTTGACGATCTGGCGAAACAGGCTGGTCATGTGCGAACTATCCTTCGATGATGGGGATGCGGCCCTGGTAGACAGCGCCACCGGAAACCCGCAGGAAATATTGCAAATTGGGGAGCTGGGTAATCAGGCGCACCGGGATCAGGGGCACTTTCTCCAGCTGCCGGGAACGGGACACCGATCCGCTGAATTCGCCCACGTGGGCCTCACTGCCGGTGCTGGTGGTGCTCGATTGGACGATGTTGGTGATGCCGGTTTCGCCCACCTTGTCGGAGAACCACTGCGCCGTGTCGGTGTCTTCCAATCGTAAGATGATCTGGTTGTTGAGGTTCGCCAACACCTGCAGAATTTTTGCTGCGTTACCGAGATTGGCCTCCAAATCGGACCGGCTCTGGAAGGCAACAAAGGCCTTGAAGCCCGCCCCGCGCCCCTTGTTCAGGATCTGGATCACCTGCTCGTTGATGGCCTCGGCCACCTCGTCGATGATGAGGACGACACCGGGCGGCTTGTCGTAAAAGTTGTAGATCGTGCCGGCCACTGAGGCGATGTCGGACAGGATCATCGAGGCGATGGCCTTGGCGACGATGCTGTTGGACATGGAGTCGAGCCCGACGCACAGCACGGCCTTCTGCTTGATGATCTTGTCGATGTCCCAGATCTCGCGGTCATCTTCGAAGTCATCGGCCTTGGGCGCGAGCATCAGGCCGGTCTCGCCGGTGGCCAGCATCTGCAGCAGAGGCAGCGCGGAGGCGATGATGCGCATGTAATGCTCGCGGTCATGCGTGAACGTCGAGACCAGGCCGTCGATCGATTCGTGAGCGCGCCCGACGTTGGCGAAGCGCTGCAGGTAGAGCTGCACCATGCCGTCGAGGAGCGTCGCATCGCTCTTTTGCCCGAGCTTCTGCATGAATCCGTTGACCTCATCTTCCCAGTCGGCCATGCCGGATTCGGGGAAGAAGCGCTTGAGGCACCGTTCCAGCAGGCTGTTGATGCCGGACTGCGCATAGTTGAGGATCGAGCGCAGGTTCGGCTTGTCGCCTACATACAGTTCACCCTTGACCGCCCGGTCAATGAAGAGGAAGGCGAAGTCGCGGAACGGCCCTTCTTCCATCAGCTGGGCGATGCGGCTCGGGATCTCCGAGGGCTGCGACCAGTTCTCCAGCGGGTTGAGGCGGATCGACTCGGACGGCGCGGCCTGCTTCCAGTACAGGAACTTGCGGCCGGTGCGCTCGCATTCCTTCTTGACGCGATCTTTGAGGTCGCGCCGCGCAAAAATTGAAGTCCCGCGCGACAAAATCGCGAACGAAGGTGGAACAGTAGATGACGACGGCGCGCGAGTCCGTCTCAGGCACGATCTTCGCGAGGCGGCCATCGCTGCCAAGGCGCAGGATAGGGCGCAAGCCGGCGGCTTTGCGGCGGGCTGCGTCGTCGTTGCTGTTGTCGTTGCTGTTCTCGTCCGGACCCGGGACGCTCCCATCATAGTCAGGCGTGGCCATATCCATTTCGGCGTTTACTCTCTCGCCGCAAATTGTCAGCCAGGACCGCATGGACGCTTGCCGCAAAAGCTATATGAAATTCGCAAGCTTTCCGGGGCATGCAAATTGTGGCGTCGATGCATAATCCAATCACACCTCGCGCCTCCGACGCATCGACCTGACTCCACCGCGAGTCCACTGCATTTCTCAAGTCGTGCCCTAGCGCATGCGCCGACCGGTTGGCTACCGGTGTGGACATTCCATTGTGATGAGCAACTTCGCCGTCTGCTCCCCATCTATCATCCGTAATACGCGTCCTTATCAGTGCTGCTTCTGCGCTGTGGACACCGTTCGAGCTCGGGACCATGTGGCGTCTCTCTCTCTTGGCCCCTCCTGGGCAGAACGGCCGTCGTCGGCTGATCCGTGAACCTGCGGCGAACCACGTGTTCTAAATGGGTTGAAGTGCAGCGTGACCATGCTGCACGAGGACGACTTTACGTCCTCAAGTAGAGCATGCGCATTGGCGCACAGCTCCCTGTTTGCCACGCCCCCGGAAGGGGCGTGGCAACGGGTTTTCCTGCGAACAAGCTCGCTTCCGCATTGCCGGAGCGGGCTTTTTTTGGGTTCGTCAGGAAAAAGTGTGGGTTGACGAAGGCTCAGGAAGATTGCCAAGTGCATGATATAGCGCGATTTCCGTCGCCCTGAAGGTTCGGAATCCGTACGATTTTCTCATGGTGACTTTGGCCTTGTTGTTCAGGCCCTCGACGCCGCCGCTGGAGAACTGCTTGCGGGCACGGAAGTAGTTGAGGATCAGCTCACGGTGGGCACGCACGGTGCGGGCGAACTTCTTCATCGGCTCGATGCGCGAGCGCATCACCTGCGTACACCACTGGTCGAGGAATTTTCCGGCCCAGTCCGGTGAGATGTAATCCCAGAGCTGCTGGAATTCCTCTTTGAGCAGCCAGGCGCGTACGGTGCGCAGGTTGTACTGCAACAAGTCACGCATGCGCAGTCGCTGTTTGTCGGTCAGGTTTTCCGGACGTTTGAGCAGGCACCAGCGGGACTTCTTGAGCACCGGCTCGTATCCGTCGCGGACCATGCGGCGGGACTCTTCAGCGCGAACCTCATCGATAGCCTTATTCATCTTCGCAACGATGTGGAAGCGGTCCAGGATGTTCAGCGCATTGGGGCAATGCAGCGCTATCATCTCAAGGTAGGGCTTCCACATATCCGAGCAGACGAACTCAACCTTCTCGCATACCTGTTCTCCGATCATGGCAAAGAACTTCGCGAAGCTTTCTTTCGTGCGCTCCTGCCCCACCCATAGTAGACGCGTGCAGCCAGCCTCGATCTGGTAGACCAGTGTGAGGTACTTGTGTCCACGACCATACTGGATCTCGTCGACACCAAAGGCACGGATCGTACCGAGTTCGCGATGGGCCAGGCCCCAGTCCACCACCCACTCCACTGCGTTGAAGACTTTCTCCCAACTGGTGCGGAAGCTTTGTGCCGTCTCCTTCCACGACAGCTTGCGTGCCCACTGCGCCAGGAAGATCATGTAAGCGCGGGTGAGCGTGTGCTTGCCATTGGCCCACGGCAGGGCTTCGACCTTCACGCCACAGTCACGACAGTCGACGCGCCGCATGGTATAGAGCAGGAATACTGCAAAACCCCAGACGGGAATAAACTCGAAGCGGCGCTCCGTGAGTGAGTCGTAACCCCGCGCAGGCTGGTTGCAGCATGAGCAGACCGGCTTCGAACCCTTGCGCGGCCGAACGTCGATCTCGATGGACTGGGTTGCCTCGCACAGCCGCGCACCTTCATAGACAAAGCCGGGAAAATGATGACAAGCGTTAAGCAGACGAGTCAGCAACATGGTTAGCAAGCTCAAAACCGGCAAGGGCAAAGCTGCCATTGTCACCGAACAGCAAACGCTCACCCAGTACATTCCAGACCTGCATAACTGGCCGGCTTCGTGGCGAGTCGATGACGAAGATATCTCGACTGGAGAGGAAATCGTAGCAATACTCACGCCTTTCCTTGAGCATCTCCCAACCTTGGGATACGCACGCAAGACATTGCTTCGGCACCGCGATCACATCTGGATGCTCGGTGGCGAAATGATCCGACGACGCCATGAAGATCCCGATCTCCTTACCCTCCCTGTGGCAACCCTCCTGGACAAGCTCATCGAGGAAGACGGCGGCCCTCTCATCTGGCCAGTTATCTCCGAGTCCGCACAAAATTCCTTTGATGCAACCTGTCGCAAGCTCTATCAGTACCTGAATCGGGCTTCACTCGGCTAGCCGCACATCCGCTTTCACCCACAGATTCCGCCGACGAGCCTTTTTTTGTTTGTAGGAACCCACGACCCAGGAGCCGAGCATGCTGTCTGCCATCGACCAGAATTCCGAAATTCGTACTGCGATTGCGGCCATGCTCGCCCGCCGGCGGTCCGACTATGTCGGCCGGCCCAGTGCGTGGCTCAGTTTGTGTGAGGCCGCCCATGTGGCCTGTCTAGCGGAGCCCGCCCAAGCGGTGTTCCTTTCCCAAGTAACGACCCAGCGCGGGGCCGACATAGCCCTGCGTCTTCGGGAGCATGCTGCGTCCATCCGCGTCGCCGTCGTTCAAGTCCTTGAACGCAGGAGAAGCGCACCATGCAACGAGCCATTAGCTACACCAACTTCGGGCATCCCCGCAGTCTCATAGAAGAACGGCCCGCGCGGCCGCCCATCATTGGCAGGATCCGTCCGGGTATCAAAATCCTCACCAAGGCCGCCAAGGCCAACCCGGAGGCGGTCAAGATCCACGACGCCATGCTTGCACTCGGCGAGTCGTTCGAGGCGATCGGCAACGAGATCGAGCGCAAGACCAAACTGCGCAACGCGCTGGTACCCAAGAACACCGGCTGGTTCACCTGCCGTGGTTCGGACTTCACTAACCCGGCCACCGCCGACGAAATCCTCCAGAAGTACGGTGAGAATCGCGGCGATGGCCTGAAGCTGTGGCGCTTCCCGGTTGTCTTCGCCTTCGACGACTGGATGGCGAACCTGCCAAACCAGTTGAAGGCGTGGAGCGCTCGGGGCCTGCAGTACTTCTCGGAGTACGGCGCCGACGGCAAGCGGTACTGCAAGATGTATGCGGCACCGGAAGTCGATCAGCGTGCGCAGCGTGCCAAGCGCCTGTTCGGCGGGCGCACCATCATTCTTCGCCAAGACGACGCCATTCCCGATGGCGTCTGCGACCCGCATCACTGCCCGCAGTACCAGGAGCGCAAGTGCAACCTGAGCGCGAATTTCATATTTGCGATCGTCGATATTAGGGGTCTCGGCCTGATCGAACTGCCGACTAACTCCATCTACGTATTGCAGAAGGCGTATGCCGCCATGCAGACGGTGGCATTGGCGCGGGGCGGCCGTCTGGCTGGCCTGCAGTTCTGGATTTCGAAGGAGGCGGTCGAGATTACCCGCATCGGTGAGGATGGCGTGCCCATGCGGCAGGAACAGATGCTCACGATGCTAGACGCGGATATCGACATGGGCGCGCTGCTGGATGGCGCGGACCAGATGGCCCCGGCGCTCGACGTTGCAAGCCAGGCGGTCGCGTTGCTCGAAGGCACAAACGCCACAATGCCCGCAACATCTGCGCCGCCTGCGTCGTCGCTCGCTGATATCGCCACGATGCCATTGGCATCTGAAATAGCATCGACTGTTGCGCAGGTGTCGACAGCTGAACCGATACCCTTCGAAGTCGATCCCGACGACCGTGAAAGCGTGCTCGCCGACCTGGCCGCTCGTCTTGCCATGGCGAAGGGGCAGGACAAGATGGACCTGCTGATCTTTGCGCGGATCGAATATGGTCAGGGCTGGACCAGACGGCCCAAGGACGTCGACAGCATGATCGGCCGGATGAAAGTCGCGCTGGCGGATCCGATGACCTTCCGCGAGCAGGTACGAGCCCGCGTGCGTGAGGCCTCGGCTTCTGTCTGACGGCTTAGCAAGGTGAACGACGCGCAATGCGCCGTTCACCTTGGCGTTCCCTCAATTCCTTTCACCCATGGCTCAACCGAGCCGCAATCATCCCTTCCGCGCGCCGTCTCTGGCGCACGCCTCATTGGAGAATCACATCATGCTCAATACAGCTGAGAGCCTGCTGCTGGCTCACTTTTCTGATTTGCACTACTCGACCGAGCATCTGGCCGAAGCGGATCGCTGCTTCGGCTTTGCCGTCAAGCATGCGATCGCCGCAGGCAGCCGGGTAGGCATCGTTTCGGGCGACTCGACCGATCATCGCCTGGACGCCCATACCCCGGCGCTGCGTGTCCTGGCCGAGCGCATCCGCCAGCTTTCCGAGCACATGCTCGTGATGATGCTTCAAGGAACATTCAGCCATGAGCCTCCAGGTACGCTGGATCTGTTCCGGCTCGTTGGCAGTCGCTTTCCGGTCTACATTGCTGACCGCATCCACCAGGTGGCGCTGCGCGACGGCGTGTTCGTCGCATCTGCGGGCGCGCTGTTCACGCCAGTCGATATCGAGGCGCTGCTTGCTGACGGGCCGCCGGAGGTGATCTTCACCTGCGTGCCCACCGTCAACAAGGCCATGCTCGCCGCGACAGTGGGGGCAACGGAGGCTGCGACCGCAGTCGGCGGCCATCTTGCCGTCTACCTGCATGCAGCCGGTACGGTGAATCGGACGTTGCGCGCACGCGGCATCCGTACGGTGGGAATTTCGCATGGCACCGTCAACGGCTGCCAGACTGAGCATGGCGTGCCGATGGCCGGATTTGATCACGAGTTCACCATCGGGGCTCTCTTCGACGCGCACTGCGACGGGTTCATGCTCGGCCATATCCACCGCGCCCAGCAATGGGACCGCGAGGGGCGGTTGGTAGCGTATCCAGGCTCGATCGGACGCTTCCACTACGGCGAGATCGGCGACAAGACCTACCTGCAATGGCGCGTCGTGCCGGGAGCTGCTGAAACGACTCCGGTTGTGACGCCCGCCCGGGAGACGCTGTGCATCGAATTCAACGGCCCGCCCGACATGGACGAGCTGTCCCGTGTCGCCGCGAGCGCAACCGACAAGTTCGTGCGCATCCGTTGGGTGGTGGACGAGGAGCACCGTCAGGTGGTCGATCGCAATGCCATCGGCGCCTTGTTTGGCAAGGCGGCCGAGGTGAAACTGGAAGGCCGGGTCCTGCCTGCAGTGCGCAGCCGCGCCGAAGGCATTAGTCGCGCCGCCAGCCTGTCGGCGAAGATCGCGCGATGGGGCGAGCTGACGCAAGTCGACACCAACCCATTGCTGGATCGTCTGTCGATGCTGGAGCACACCGAGCCCCAGGCCATCGCGGACCTGGTGCTGCAGCAACTGGATCGCGTCGAGGGGCCTGTCGTCAGGGCGCAAACCGCGCCGTCGATGGCACCGGAACCCGCGGTGGCCGCCATGCCGCTACCGTTTGAGGCTCCAATGCCTGTTGTCGTGAGGCCGAGCACACCGCAACCGGCGATGGACTGGCTCACCGACGACCTGTTTGCGGAAGCTGCCGCCTAACCCTTGAACCTGGCAAAAAGCCATGTTCCGAGAGCCCCTTCGGGGGCTGTCGAAACAAGGTTTTACCCGCGTCCTTCGGGCGCATCGACCGTTGTTTGATCCCTTTGACCCCTGACGGGTGCTTCCCGTCCGGGATGCACTCCGTCCCCCTTGGAGTGCACGATGGTACTTTACCCTGCTGGCCCGGACTGGGCCCATACGTTTCAAACCGACTTGGCGGCGTCCGCACTGGCCACCCGCTTGGCGGACGCGCACGGCTTCACCCGCAGCACCCTGTTTCAGCCGTTTGGCGCTGGGCGCGGCACGGTGGTGGCGCAGCGCGATCATCTGTTGGTCCTCGCGGTGCACGCCGCCGATGGCCAGCACTGGTATGAGGTCACCCCATCGCTGGAGATGCAGAATCTGCTCTGGTCGTTCTCCCACGGCTATGCTAGCCAGTGGAGCGCGCTGGAACTCAAGGCGCTGTGCGGCTGCACCGTGTGGCCGGACGTGATTGCGCTCGCCCGGCAGCAGTTCGCCGCCGCCGTGCGCTCCCTGGAGCGTGCGCTGGCCGGGCTGCCCGAGCGGGACGCGCCGACAGGTGTCCCTGACATGCCGCCCTATGAGGGCGATGTGATGGAGTTGCCCGGCGACTACCTGGTGTCGATGTCTGGCATGGAGGTATCCGAATGCGCCCACTGAAGCTGACCCTTGCGGGGTTTCATGGCGTGCTCGATGGTATGCGCCGTGACAGCGTGACGCTGGACCTCACCGGTCTGCCACCCGGCCTGATCGCACTGGTCGGCCCCAACGGGGCCGGGAAGACGACATTGATGGACAACCTCCATCCGTATCCGATCATGCCCAGCCACGCCTCGAAAATGTCCGCGGACGCCTTCTCCTACTGGGACCACCTCTGTGGCACCCGTGGCGAGAAGGATCTTGAATGGGAACACGCCGGCAAGCACTACCGGTCGGCGTTCGCGTTCCGCAACCCGGGCAAGAGCCGCAAGGCTGAGTATTACCTGTTCGAGAAGGGTGCCAACGGTGACTGGGTACCGTTGCAGCTACCCGACGGCACGCTGTCGGATGGCAAGGCCGATACCTACAACCGCTGCATTGAGGCGGTATTGGGATCGCCGGAAGCATTCTTCACCAGTGTGTTTTCGGCCCAGAACCGACGCCCGATCGCCAGCTACCAAGCCAGCGAGATCAAGACGCTGCTCGCCGAGTTGCTGGGCATCGACCACCTGCGCGACCTGTCGGCGAAAGCCGCCGAGGTGTCTAAAGGGTTGGTGAGGCATCTGGACGCTTTGCAGCGCGAACTGGTCGGCCTGTCGACCCAGCACGAGCGGGCCGCCCAGTTAGGCCGGGAGATCGGTCTGACCGACGAGGCCTTGGCCGCGGCGCGGCGTGAGCGGGATGCGCAGACTGCCGACGGCGCGAAGCTCCTCCAGGAGCGCGCGACGCTGGCGGCCAAGCAAACAGCAAGCGCGGCGATCGAGGCGCGTCTGCGCGAACTCAGGCAACGGGAAACCGAACTGGGCGCGCGCCGGCGGCAGTTGGAAGTGGATCCGCGGGATCTGGCCACCCGCACCGCGACGCGGCGCCGTGAGCTGGAACAGCTGATCGCCAGCCGCAGGCTGGTGCTGGCCGAAGGGCCGGCCATTCTCGGGGCCGCCGAGCAACGTGATGCGCTGCAGATGGCCATTGGCCAGAAGCAGGGCGAGTTTGCCACGCAACAGTTGGCCGTCAGCCGGCTGGAAGCGCAGCATACGCAGCACGCGGCGCTTTCCACCGAGTTCCAAGGACTGGAAGCCCGCGGCAAGTCAGCGGCGCAGTTTGCCACCTCGCTAAAGGGCCAAGCCGACGTGATCGAAACGGTGCCATGCCGGGCAGATCCGATGCACGCCACATGTCCGCTACTCGCGCAAGCGCGTGACGCCAAGGTGAAGCTGGGCGAGCAGGTCATCCTTGTGCAGGACCTGCGAGCAAGCTACCAGGCGAAGCTGCAGGCGATGAAGCCGATGGCGGAAGCCGTGGCCCTCCTGGCTGCCCAGCGTAACGCGCTAGTTGACATGCAGTCGGCCCTGGCCCGCGATCAGCAGGAATTGCAACGGCTGACAGCCCTCGCGGCAAAGAAGCCGATGCTGGACGTGGCGCAGGAAGGGCTGGCGCAAGCCGAGCGCGATCTTGCCGCCCTGACCGACGAGGACGCTGCCAGCACGGCTCGCCACAATCGAGACCTTGCCGAAGCCGCCTTGCAGTTGTCGGTCGTGCAGCGTGAGCTGTCCGGGCTGGCGACGGAAGACGTCACCGGTCTGCTGGCCGCCATGGACGTTCGCCTACGCCAGACCCGGGAGGCAGTGGTAGCGCTGGATGCGCGGATCGAAGCATTGATTCGTCAGCAAACCAGCCTGGCCACCGAGTGCGAGCGCGTCGAGGCGGTGCTGTCCGGCCTGCCTGCAGTACAGGGCAGGGCTGACCGGTTCTCCGACGAGATCGCGCAATGGAAGTTGCTGGCGAAGGCGTTGGGCAATGACGGCGTCATCGCGTTGTCCATCGATGACGCCGGTCCGGCGCTCACGCGCATCGTCAACGACCTGCTGCTCGCCTGCTACGGGCCGCGATTCACCATCGCAATCCAGACACAGACGACGCTGGTCAATGGCGATAAGCGCGAGGGGTTTGAGATCGACGTGCACGACGCCGAGAGTGACAGCGCGAAGAATTTCGCTGTTATGTCGGGTGGACAGAAGATCTGGATCAACGAGTGCCTGACCCGTGGCATTGCGCTCTACCGGGCGCAGGACTCCGGGCGGTCGTTCCAGACGCTGTTCACTGACGAGGCCGACGGGCCTCTCGATCCCGAGCGTAAGCGCGCGTTCATGCGCATGAAGCGTGAGGTGCTGCGTCAGGGCGGGTATGAGCGGGAGTTCTTCATCTCGCATACGCCCGACCTGGTCGATGAAGCCGATGGCGTCATTGACGTGGCTGCGCTGGCTGTCGCGGCGTAGTTGTCGGCGCTTCCTTTTCAAGGTACGGCCTGTCCCGCAGGGGGCTGGCCGATTTTCTTCCTGTGACACCAAATTTCAACCATGTCAAAGAAGATCATGATTTCGGCGGAACACGCCGCCAAGCTGCTGCCTCGCGGCAAGAAGGTGCACACATTCTTCAAAATATTCGGGTGGATGGGCGCCGATGTAGACCGGACCAAGGTGCTGGCGGCTTTCGAGTTGGCCAAGCAGGTTGAAGTCTCGCACGATGCTGCGTGCTTCGGCCATCAGCTGGCCGTGAAACTTGATGGCATGCGAACCTACATCGATAGCAACCAGAAGGCCCTGCGCAAGCTGGTGCCGCAAGCGGCTGCCACCTGATTAGCTATGAAGCTCATTGTCGACATCGATATTGGTGGCCCCGCGTTTCAGGGGACCACCGGTCCGGCCGAAGCGGCGCGGCACTTGCGCCAGTTGGCCAACGAGATCGAACGGAAGGCGGTTGATTTTTCGGGCTGTCGCGATGGTCAACGCCTGGCCGGCACGGAAGACGGCGTTGTGACCGCTTTTCTCGCCGATCTGTAGCACTTCCATCAATCTACAACCCATAGGAGTTCAGCCCCAAAGATGTCACATGCAAACCATTTATCTCTTTCCGCAGGGTGCTCTCGATCCAATCGAGGACAATGACTTCGACGCGTTGCGACCGGTGGTGGTGCCCTTCGAGGACCTGCCGGAGGCCAGCCAGGTAGCGTGGCAGCAAGCTGCTACACTTCAGCGCTCGCTCTTCTGACAGCCCATGCAAAAAAGCCCCGAAATCTCAAGATTTCGGGGCTTTTTCTTTTTGCGTGCGCCGTGCGATTAGATGGCAGCGTCCTTCAGCTTCTTGAGGGGGCGAGCCTTCATCTTCACGCTGGCCGGCTTCGCGGCGAACCATTGCTCCTGGCCGGTGAAGGGGTTCTTGCCGAAGCGCTTCTTGGTGGCCGGCACCTGGATGGCCGACACCTTGAACAGGCCCGGCAGGGTGAACTCGCCGGCGCCCTTCTTGTGGACCGCGCTCAGCACGGTATTCTCCAGGTGAGCCAGCACGGTCTGAACGGTCTTCTTGTCCAGTTCGGTCTGGGCAACCAGGTGTGCCAGCAGGCTGGACTTGTTGAAGGTGTCCTTCAGCGGCTTGGCGACCGGGGCGGGAGCGGCAGCCTTTTTGGCGGGAGCGGCTTTCTTGGCAGGAGCGGCCGTCTTGGCAGGGGCAGCCTTCTTAGCTGCGGTCTTCGTTGCAGTCTTTGCTACAGGTTTCGTTTTCGTGGCCATAGTCGTGTCTGATTAGTAAAGTGCGCGCCTGACAGCGATATTTGGTGTGGCGCACGGCCGAAGAATAGCAAAAGCGCCCACGTATGCAAGCGGGAATCGAGATATCCATAATCTTCCGCTTCGCTAGTCTTGGCGCGCGCGCCCTGCGCTTTCTTGAAGCGCTTGGTCCGCCGGCATTAGGGTCGCGGCGATTCGGTCGCAGGTGCGATTGCTGGCCAGCCCCAACATGTGGCGAACCTCATCGCGAGAGTGACCGGCCAGTAGGTAGCGCCGGCAGAAAGTATTGCGCAACGTGCGCGGGCTCATTTCAACGTCCTTGGCACCGATCGCGTTGAGGATCTCGGACACGATACGCCCCAAGCTCATGTCGGTGATTGGTCGACCATCCGGGGTGAGCGTGAAAAGCAATTCGCCCTTGATTGGGAGGGCCGCGCGCCGGGTGCTCCAGACCTGCAGTGTCGGTATCGCGAAGCTAGCCAGGTGCACCGTGCGGGCGTCTCGTGGTCCATGCGCCTGCACGAGGAGGTAGGGCGGGGTCGCGTCCGACCACAGATCCGCGCAACGGGCCGCGCGCGCTTCCCCCGCTGTAATGCCCGTACCCAGGAATGCCGCAACGATTGCCATGCTGCGCAAACTGGCTAGATCGCCAGCAGGCGATTTGAGATACGCCTGCAGCCGCGCATCCTCAGCTTCGGTCAGGAACTGAGGCGTTGGCTCCTGGTCTGGCCAGCGTTCGGCTGAGAGCAGGGCAGCGGCCGGGTTGTCGTGCCGTATGCCGGTGAAGACGAGATGGCGGCACAGCCGGTCCAGCAGCTTGACATACCGCATGCGGGTGGCCTGCGAGTACGTGCGGCCATCGGGCGACTGCCAGAACGCGTCGACGTCGGCCGCGCCAAATGAGGTGATGGTCGTGCCTCGCGCCAGCAGGTGCCGACGAAAATGCTCGAACATCGCCTGATGCTGGACGATCGAGCGCGCCGAGAAAGGTCGGCGATCAGCGCCGGCCGCTTCACGAGCCTGCCAATCCCGGTATGCCAGGGTTGGGTTGCTGAACCAGAGGGAGTCCAATTGCGTCATGCCCACTGTTATATACTGAAATTGTCCCATCCCGCACCCCTGCCACCGCTACGCGGCGGATATCGCTTGCAGGTGAGGGGGTCAGAACCGCGGCTGTCCGTAACGGTTGCGGCGCGCGGCGAGTCTGGCGCGGGTGCAGGCGTAGCGAGGGTAGGCGGCGTCCAGCATGTCCGCGATCCGCTCCAGGCGGTCCTCCTGCGCGAAGCAGCACGCTAGTGCAATGTTCCATTCTGTTTGGAACTTAAGCGGCGGTTGGCACGAATGACCTTCTGTAGGATGTCGCGAGCGCTCTTGGTCCAGATGAACGGCTTGGGGTTGGTGTTGTGGTGAGCGATGTACTCGTTGATGGCGTCGACCAGTTCCGGCACGCTGGTGAATACGCCGCGGCGAAGTCGCTCGGTTGTGATGTCACGAAAGAACCGCTCGACCATGTTCAGCCATGATGCGGAGGTGGGCGTGAAGTGCATGTTGAATCGCGGATGCTTGGCCAGCCAGTCCTGCACCGCAGGATGCTTGTGGGTGGCGTAGTTGTCTGCGATCAGATGCAGCGTTTTGTCCTTGGGCGTCTCGCGGTCGATCTTGCGCAGGAACTTCAGCCACTCGGTATGGCGGTGGCGCTGCTGGCACTGGGCGATGACCTGGCCATCGAGCACGTTGAGCGCGGCAAACAGCGTGGTCGTGCCGTTGCGCTTGTAGTCGTGCGTCATGATGGCCGCACGCCCCTTCTTCAACGGCAAGCCGGGCTGCGTGCGATCCAGCGCCTGCACCTGGCTCTTCTCATCGCAGCACAGCACCAGCGCGTGCTCGGGTGGCGACATGTAGAGGCCGACGATGTCTTCGAGCTTCTCGACGAACTTCGGATCGCGCGACACCTTGAAGCCGCGCACGATGTGCGGCTTCAACCCGTGGGCGTGCCAATGGCGCATGACGGTGCTGGCGCTCACGCCCAATTCGGCGGCCATCTTGCGCGTGCTCCAGTGCGTGGCCGCAACGGGCTTGGTTTGAGTGGTCAGCTCCACCAGCCGCGCCGTGTCCACCTTCACCGGCGGCGCACCGCGCGGCAAGTCGCGTTCGATACCGGCCAGCCCCGATTGCGCATACCGCTCACGCCAACGCGAGACCTGCACGCGTCCGACTCCCAACTGCTCGGCGATGTCCTTGTTCTGCATTCCGTTGGCGGCCAGCAGCACAATGCGCGCGCGCTGCGCCAGCCTCACGCTCGTGAGCTTCGACCGAACCAGCCTCGTCAAATTGGTTCGCTCCTCGTCGGTCAACATGATCTCGGGGGCAACTCGCACTCACTCTCTCCACGCTGTGTCGCAGTGTGGGCATTGGAGACGCCGAATTCATATAAGTTCCATCACGAACAGAACGCTACACTAGCGGACGCGGGCCTTGTCGGCGCCCGGGACGGTGAGCGTGGGCGCGCCCGCCGCCGGTACACAAGATCAGCTTGTCGTAAGACAGCGTCTCGCCATTGGCCATCACCAGGCGTTTCGCGCTCCGGTCGATGTGATCCACCCAGGTATCCAGCCACCACTCAAGCCTGAGGGCTTCGAACACTTCTGGGCCTACAGCCAGGTGCTGACGGGCGCGGCCTTGCTGGCAAGTACGGGCTTGGACAATGGCGGTCGCTCGACGACGGATGGCATTCGTCTCCAATCAGCACGAGCCTGCAATTGAAGCCTTCGTTGTGCAGCGTCTGGGCGGCACAGCCGCCGGCCTGGCCGGTGCCAATGATGACAATCGTGCTGGTCGGTAAGTTGGCAGTCGCGCCGAGTAGTCGGTCGGAATCCATGCTTGTTTCCTCTGGTTTGTGACGCAGGTCTTTCAGGCGAGGTCGAGGTAAACCTTGTCGGCCTCGATCCGGACCGGATAGGTACGGATGCTCTCGGTCAGCGGGGCGCACATCGCAGTGGCGTTGCGGATGTCGAACCTGCCCTGATGGAGCGGGCACTCGATTTCATGTCTCTCGAGAAAGCCCTCGCACAGACGCGCGTGGCCATGCGTGCAGATGTTGTCGGTTGCATAGACGTCGCCGTCTATGCCATAGAGGGCGATCTCCTTGCCTTGCACTGCCACGGCGATCACGCCGTCCTGCGGAACGCTGAACAGACGCTGCCTCGATCCAGGTTTCAGTCATGAAATGCTCCTGTTAGATGGGGTAGATCAGCGAGTTGGGAATCATCTCGCTATCGAAAATGCAGAGGCGCGACGCGAATCGCCAGCCCTCGGGCGTGGGCACGACGGTGTCGAGATAGCGGCCGACGTTGTACACATTCGTCATCTGGTCGGGCTTGGTGCGCAGTACGGCGTAGTTCGTCTCAGCTACGATCCTGTCGCCGTCGGCTTTCCTGATCAGGGGCGCACCGACGATGTGGCGCTGATAGTAGGGATCGTGAAACGGGGTCTCGCGGATGCCGTAGGTGCGGTCCTTGAGCATCCCCTTGCTTTCGAGCGAAAGCGTGGCGAGGGGCAAGCCGCGCTCGTGGTTTTCGCGGAGCTGGATCCGATAGAGGCAATCGTCGGTGAAGAATTCCGGCCAGCGGTCCCATTCGCCGTTGTCCACGGCCGACGTGTAGTCGGCCTACAAGGAGAGCAGAGCATAGTAGTCAGCGAAGTTCATGATGTCAGACCTCCATCACTTTGCGCCAATAGGCGTACATGCCGCGAATCAGTGTCTCGGTCACCATATGTTCCGTGTTCTCGGCGGTCTTGCCACCCAGTTCGGCGATCACGCGATGCCACGGCTTTTGGGAGAAGCCTTCCTGCGAGCATTCGATCGCTTCGCCATCGTCGGCTGACACGAAGCCAGCGGGCCCGAACAGATTGGCCTGGCGCAGGCGCCGCCGCGTCATCTCCTCCGTGTCGTCCTCAAAGCCGAAGTGCGTCCAGACAAAGTCGAAGGAGTCGGGGCCATTGAACTGGATATGACGCGTGGAAACCGAAAACCCGAAAGGGAATGCGGCTGATGCTGTCGTCGGCCCACACCGGGCCAGCTTGGAAGGATTCGGTTTCCATGGTTGTCTCCAGAAATTTGAGCAAGTCTGTGCGGCTCCAAGGCCTGCGAATTTTATCTGCGCGTTTGAAGCGGCTTTGAGGTGTGGCAGGTCACACTATTGCGCGGGAGTGGTTCGTGGCGCGTGCCTGCACGAGGCTATTCAGGATGGGATGGCCGACGCGCGTTCGCGCCGGCAGCGGTGCTTTCGTCGGGCGCGTCCGTTTTTTTCTTTGTACGGGAACGATCATGGTGCAGCGTGCGAAATAAACCACTGGAATCTGGTCTATAGTTGATATTCATCAAATCAATAAGGCTTGCATGGAACTGAAGGACGTCGATCTGAATTCGATCAGTTGCTACGCCAAGGCACTGGGTGACTGTCACGCATTCCCCAGGGAATGGTGGCGTCGGAAGCTGGTTGGGCAGGAGGGAAAAAAGCGTCGCAGGATTTCCCGTCTGAGCCATGCGTTACACCCCAATCGGAGACCCGGACCTCGCTATCCTAGCCCGCGACCGAGACGCGTGGCGGGCTCGGGCGGATCGTCTCTATGACGTCGAAGCGCTCATCCAAGCATGCGTTCCGGATTCCGCCACTTGCGATCCAAGCATTGTGGCCGACGCGATCCGGGAGTGGTTCGATAGTTTCGAGGACGGCAGTCATGGAAGGGCGCGCACTACATGGCCCGCAAGCTCACCACCTTTGAGCATCAGGTCAAACTCGTCTAACGGCAGTACGTGCGCCCCTTCGTCAAGGGCAACAAGAATGATTTGTCGATGCCGAGGCAATCTGCGAAGAGGCCTCGCGCCCGTCCATGCGGTTCGTAACGCCCGAGACGGAGTCGCAGCAGACGCCTGTCTGCCCTGCACAGAGTGCGTGAATCGCTATCCGCGACCGCACGAGGACCGTCAAACAGATGCATGGTTCCCCTCGAATTCGGCTCAGCCTTCCAATTGGCATGGCGGTCATCAAGCGGCTGCCGGCCGTGCCGGCCGAACATGCGTTGCCTGCGCGCCTGGTCGCCATCCTTGATCGATTGCACGCACACTCCAAGTACCTGAACGAGCAGATTGGTGAGATCGACAAGGACTTGGCTCATGACCTCGCTGAAGACGACCTTGGTCGGCGCTTGCTTTCGATTCCAGGCGCGAGGCCGATTCCCGCCAGTGTGCTGGCGACCGATATGGGCGACGGCAAGCTGTACGTGCAGCCGGGATTCGAGCTAAAGTCGAAAGTGGTGTACGGGCGGGGAATTTGAGGCGCGGAGTAGAGGGCGGTGGAGCTTTCCGCTGAGAATCTGATTGTCGAGATCGGAAACCAGCACACAAGAAAACTCCACCATGAGCAAGGATAAATGTAAGGAAGCAGTCGGTCTATCGGAAATCGGGCTTGGGCTCGAGGAGCTGATCAGGCGCGGGGCCCGGCGGGTCATCCAGGAGGCGATTGAAGTGGAGCTGGCAGAGCTGCTTGAGCAGTTCAGTAACGTCAAGACCTTGAGCGGCCAGCGCGCCGTGGTTCGCAATGGCTACCTCCCGGAGCGAGAGGTGCTGACGGGTGCCGGACCGATTGCCGTGAAGGTGCCCAAGGTGCGCGACCGGTCCGGGTCTGGCGTGAAGTTCAACTCGGCGATCGTGCCGCCATATGTGAGGAAGTCACCACGGGTGAGTGCGGCGCTGCCCTGGCTGTATCTGAAGGGAATCTCGACAGGCGACATGAGCGAGGCGCTGTCGGTGCTGCTGGGCGAAGATGCCAAAGGGCTATCGGCCAACGTGGTGAGCCGATTGAAGGCGCAGTGGGCAGACGAGCATGCACGCTGGAATCAGCGTGATCTGTCGGCGGCGCGCTATGTGTATTGGTGGGTGGACGGCATCCACACGGGTCTGCGCAGCGAGGGCTCGGACGGGCAATGCCTGCTGGTGATCATCGGCGTCACGCCCGACGGCAGGAAGGAGCGCGTGGCGATCGGTGACGGCTATCGGGAATCGAAGGCATCGTGGGCGGAAGTACTGTTGGATCTGAAATCCCGCGGCCTGCAGGCTGGCCCGCTGGCGGCGGTCGGCGATGGCGCCATGGGATTCTGGGCTGCCCTGGAGGAGGTGTTCCCAGCCACGCGCGCCCAGCGTTGCTGGTTCCACAAGATGGGCAATGTCCTGAACGCCTTGCCAAAATCCCAGCACGGCCGCGCCAAGGCAGATCTGCAGGCGATTTGGATGGCGGCCACCCGCGCAGATGCCTTTGCTGCCTTCGATCGCTTTGTGACGATCTACGGTGCCAAGTACCCCAAGGCCGCCGGCGTGCTCACCAAAGATCGAGACACCCTGTTGACGTTCTACGACTTCCCGGCCGAGCACTGGCAGCACATTCGCACGACGAACGCGATTGAGTCGACCTTCGCGACTGTGCGTCACCGCACGACGCGCACGCGAAATTGTGTGTCACGAGCGACCTTCCTTGGCTTGGCCTTCAAGCTGATCGAGGAAGCCGAGAAAACCTGGCGCCGCATCAACGGTGCCGAACATATCGAACTGCTCCTGAAGGGCATCCCCTTCAAGGACGGTGCGCCGGCGCAAGACAATCCGCCGGATCAGCAGAAACTCGTCGCCTGACGACCGGCCACGATCAACCTTCGTACACCAGATTTGACTTTATCTCGCCGGGACTTTGCCGCATCCATTGGGCTGGTACCTCGCCAGTACAGCGCCGGCGGCAAAGCGAATCCTTTGGGGGTCAGTAAGAGGGGCGACAAGAACATCCGCCGCTTACTGGTGCAGTGTGCCAGAGCCTATACCTTGCTGTAGCTCAATCGGCGCTGGCGAACTTCTTCAAGTGGAAGAGTTCGAACTTTAGGTTCCGAAGAAGCTTTCCATGGCGGCGTTGTCCAGGCAATTGTCCTCGCGCGACATACTAGATGGACCCTGCGCTTTTTGAGCATTTGCTGATAGGCTGCCATCTGGTACTGCCAGCCCTGGTCGGGGCGCGCCTTTATGCAAATGAAGCGCGAGGTGCTACGGCAGGGCAGCTTCGAGCGGGAGTTCGTCATTTCGCAGGCGCCAGCTCTCGTGGATGATGCCGACAGTGTCATCCACGTGCTCGCTCTCGCGGCTCAGTAGCGCTGCGACTCCGTTTCTGCATTCTAATCACGCCCGCATTCCCATAAGGGATGCGGGCTTTTCCAATGACTTCCAAGAGGGCAACTTACGACACAATGAATGCAGCGGTAGCGACTTCGTCGCCAACGCGATCGAATTAGGAAAGGCTTATATTCAACACGAGATCGCTTCGGGTCGCATACCGCGTGCAGTGAAGAGCTTCAGCGCAATTCACGAATTCGTCGACGCCAGTGAATTTGGAGGGCTGTGTTACTACCCAAGGGGTTCGACGATGCGACTTGCTGCGAGAGTCATTCACGTTTTGCCGGTATCAGACAATTCGCGAGCTGTTAAACCTTATGACAACGTTCGACGACACACTAACTATATCGCGAGTGTGGACATTTGTCATTTGGGTGTTCTTGGCGGATGTGGGGGAATCACGTGCTCTGTGATCCACTGGGCCTGGCCCCTAATGGAGCAAAGTTCCTGCACCTTCAGCGACTTACGGCTTACGTATAACCGTGTCGCTTTACGGACAATTAACACGAAATGCTGCATATCAGGAAATCCTTAAGCAAAATTCGACAAGATCTGATAGTACTGACCGTTGGAGGCGGCTATTATACTGCCCGGGGCCACGCTGGTCATGCGCTCCCGCGTTGGTGGTACGTCTCCCCACCAATGCGTCCCTTATAGCGCCCGGCTTCGCGTCGGGCGTTTTTTCAAGGTCCAAATCCTCGGCCTGGTAAAGTCTCTGGTGGTCTCATACTGATTTGCTTGACGTGTCTTGATTGAGGATCGCGATTGGGAAATGTACCTTTTGACGGATGTCTAATTGTGCGGATAATGCCTTCCCCCGGCATAAGGGCGGAAGCTAAGGATGGTGTTCAAAACTCAAGCCTCTTCTGGGGCACATATGCATCGTTCTCGACAATAGGCGCGGCCTCCCCCTCAAGGAGGGGTCCTTGATTGCCGCGCGACATACAACTGCTTCAAGGTTGCCCCAGCCTAGCTGGCAGCGGGCAATTTATTCAGGATGTCAAAACGGGATATCAAGCGGAATCTATCACGAGGGGATTAATAGCATAGGCCCTACCAGGGTCCAAAAACAAGCGGCCTGGATGAGGATTGGGGTAGTTTGGTTGATTCGCCGGAGCACATGATGCACGTTCTTGATATTAATGAGATGACCGAGTTCTTCGTGAAAGCGTTCGAGTTGGTACTAATCTTCGCGACCTTTTGCGCTGTGCTCGAACTAACTTTTCCAGCTTATCGATATAGTTTTGCCTCATACGTTCGCGGAGTACGAAATTGGATTATCCGAATCGGATTCGGTGCGGTAATATGGAATTTATATGCGGCAGGCCTAGCTTCGTTTGGAATTAAGCCGCTTATCACGATCAATTTCGGTGCGTTGCTTCACTCTGACAACGCAATATTGAACGCTGGATTGGCCATCCTCTCGGGGGTCCTAGTCGCGATTGCCGGCGATTTCTTTTACTACTGGATGCACCGAGCTCAGCATGCTGTTCCATTTCTTTGGCGCATGCACGCTAGTCACCATTCGATCCGCGAACTGACGGCGTGGAACTGCACTCACTACCTTTCGGAGCCCATCGTTTATGCCGCGTTTGTAGCACTACCTCTTGCATTGATTCACTTCGAATCCGGCATAGTGCCTGTCGTTGCTATGACAATAATTTCCTTCCAAATCCATCTTGTACACTCTAGTACCCGTATCAATCTTGGACGGCTTCGGTACATCATTGGCGACAATAAGTTCCACCGCATTCACCACTCATCGGATCCGCGTCACCGGCACCGAAACTATGGGGTATTTACAACCATCTGGGACACAATATTTCGCACGGCATACTGGCCAGATAAGAATGAGTGGCCGGAAGTTGGTCTCCGAGGACAGCCGGAACCGCTTACGGTGCGCGATTACCTTATGTTTCCGTTTGATCGTCGTCGCTGGCGTAGAAGCAAAGTGATGGGGGAGCGAACTTAGGACGTGTTATGCACTTAGCAGCATGGGTACCGGACGAACAAGCATGGGTTCAAAGTCCAACGAACGCGAGCAGCGGAAAGCGTTTGCCCAGCCGAAGTTGGATTCTACGAAACAACTTCTTGGCTGCCGGACCAAGTCTTTACTGGCTTCTGGCAGCCGAATCGCTTGCAGTTCTGTGCTTGGACGCGAGCCCGTTCCTGTTCGCTGGCCGGCGTTATATATACCGCGAACAAAATAGCGCAGCGTTGTCCACACCCAAATGGACCTTGCCGGCGCGCGTCAAGGCAGTGTCGCCTATTCATGCAGCCAGACGGGCGCCTGGCTTGTTGCCGCTGGACAGGTGCAATCTCGCCTCCGAGTTGAGAGTGCCCGTGCCGATTGGCGACCAGCTGCGCCTGTGGCGTGAGCAGCGATGTGGGTCGCGCTCGCGCGCTGAGCATAGATCGCATGACGAGCGGCAAGATTCCTATCGTCTTCCCTGGCGATCTGAGTTTCAATTGCGGACGACCACGCCATGGTTCGCAGTAGTCTGAAGCAGGTGGTGGTGACCTGATTTGCCGCGTGCAAGATGAATGGCCCGGCCTCAGCATCCTGATTTTCAGCATGCACGACGAAGCGCAAGTTACCTTGCGCGCGCGCCATGACATTAGCTATGTGACAAAAGACTGCGATCTCGAGATCCTGCCCCGGGCCATTCGCAAACTTGCGTGGCAAGTTCATCGATCCGCCCTGGTCGATGCCATGATCTTTCACCAGCGGCATCGATGCTCGCGCACAATGAAGTGCTCTTCGACCGCGAGTACCATTTCAGCGGCTCGCTGCCGGTCAGACCGTGGATGAATCTCCAATTCGCTTTCGCTGAGCGCCAAGACGATCAGCACCCACAAGACGCAGTTGATGCAAAAGCCGGGCGTGCAAAACACAATGCCGAACGGATTCGCTTTGCGATCCAGCGTGGCTTCACGCAGGAAGAGCCGGCGTCGCTTTTCTTGCGACATTAGGGATTTTCCTGCAGTGTAATCAGGAGAGCCTGGTCGCGCTTTCATACACCCCTGAGTGCGGGGTGTGATCGTGCCACATACGATGGCATCACGGAGCTACAGAATCGGCACGACAGTGCCGCAGCACTCCGCTAATGGAGGAAGCATGGGAGCAGAGAAGTCATTGCGGTCGATGGTTGAAAAATGGCTGGCGCCAACCGTGACGAATCCGCCGCGAGTTATCAGCACGGGGCGACTGCGCGACTGCCACAGCCGTTTCGTTTGTGTGGAGTCCAACCGCGCTACGGGAACGCTGTCGATCATGTTCTTCCGCCACGGCGACGGTGGCTGGTATGTCTTTCCGCCTATGACAAGCAGGGCGGGACGGGCTGCATATGCCGGCCATCACGCCTGTTGATCCCTATGGGTTGGTTGTTGATCGGCTTGCTTAATGCCGGTGTTTTCGGCGCGAAGCTGCTCGGCAAGTTGCAGTTGCGATTGGGTTGAAGTCGGATCTGCGGGACCTATCCGGAATTTTGTGTGCGAGGCATATCATGAGAGGTAGTGAACATGGATATGCCGATGAAGAAGAAACGTACGGTGGCGTCCCAGGCGGCGGCCCGCGGGCCGTTGCCTGCTTTGCCTGAGGGCTTGCTTGACGAGCTGGTTAAAGGGCCGATGTCGCCCGGCGACGTCCAGGATCTGATGCTGGCGTTCAACAAGGCCATCATCGAACGGGCGATGAGCGCCGAGATGAGCATGCACTTGGGCTAGAAACCAGGCGAGCCCAAGCCGGCCGAGCAGTCCAATGCGCGCAACGGCCTCAGTGGCAAGACCGTGATCACCGAGCGCGGCCCGGTGCGGGTCGAGTTGCCACGCGATCGCGATGGCAGCTTCGAGCCGGTTCTGATCCCAAAGCACGAGCGGCGCTTTACCGGCTTCGATGAGCGCATTATTGCCATGCACGCGCGCGGCATGAGCGTGCGCGAGATCCAGGCGTTTCTGGCCGAGAACTACGGAACCGACGTCTCCCCGGACTTCATCAGCTCGGTCACCGACGAGGTTATGGCCGAGACCATCGCCTGGCAGAACCGCCCGCTCGAGGCAATGTACCCGGTCGTGTTCTTCGACGCATTGCGGGTCAAGATCCGCGATGGCGGCATCGTCAGCAATAAGGCCGTGTACCTGGCCTTGGGCATCCAGGCTAACGGTCAGCGCGATGTGCTGGGCCTGTGGGTCGAGCAGACCGAAGGCGCCAAGTTCTGGCTCAAGGTCTTCAATGAACTCAAGAACCGAGGCTGCCAGGGCGGATTCAACCGGTCGTCGCAACAATAGATTGTTGAACAGATTTTAGATATTGGTCCAGGGCTTCGGCAGGTGTCTTCCAACCAAGCGTTTTTCGGGGCCTGGTATTCAGTGCATTGGCAACGGCCTGGATCTCTCGAGCGCTCCAACGGGATAGGTCTGTGCCCTTTGGAAAGTATTGTCGCAGAAGACCGTTCGTGTTCTCGTTCGTGCCGCGCTGCCATGGACTGTGAGGGTCGGCGAAGAATACCTTTACCCCGGACTCGACGGTGAAGCGGGCGTGATCAGATAGTTCCTTGCCACGATCCCAAGTCAATGACCGCCACAACTGGGCAGGCATGTCGGTCACGGTCTTCTTGAGCGCATTGGCCATCGTGACAGCTCCGTAGCCAGCCAGTGCGGGGCCATTCTTCGTCCGGGGAGTCGACCCATAGCCTTTCTCCCGAGGCAGGTGGACGAGCATGGTGAATCGGCTTGATCGCTCGACCAGCGTTCCAATCGCGGACCGGTTCAGGCCGATGATCAGGTCACCCTCCCAATGCCCTGGCACAGCACGATCCTGCGCTTCTGCAGGCCGGTTAGAGATCATCACATCCTCGCTAACGTGCGCCCAGGTCTTGGCTTGTGCCCTAGCCCTCGGTACGCGCAACGCCCGCCCAGTGCGCAGACAGCTGACCAGCTCGCGCTTGAGAGCGCCGCGGCCCTGGATATAGAGCGCTTGGTAAATGGCTTCGTGAGAGAGGCGCATGGATTCGTCATCCGGGAAGTCGATCTGCAGCCGGTTGGAAATCTGCTCGGGCGACCAGCCATTGACCCATTTGCGGTCACCGCGATGCGGCTTGTTTCTCCCTTTGAACGGCGCTTGCCGAGGCCCTGAAATCTCACGGCCATTAGCGTCGCGAACCTTGCCCTCCAAGCGGTCTTGCACGTAGTGGCGCAGCCGTGGGTTAGTCACCAGTTTCGATGGTTTGGGTCTTTTGGCAACCAGTTCCGCCTTCCACTGCGCAACCGAAGCCCGATACTGAAGCTGGCCGCCACGAGTTGCAGCGTTACGTGTCAGTTCCCGGGAGACCGTTGACGGGCTGCGTCCGATACGGCGAGCGATCTCGCGTACTCCGACGCCCTGCAGCGATAGTAGCCCAATCTCTTCTCGCTCCGCGAACGACAAGTACCTCCCGGATATGGGGCTCGACATGAATAGTGGCATGCCGCCACGATAGCGGAACCAGCGGGCGCCTACCGCCTGCGACACGCCAACTGCCTCTGCTGCTCTCTCGCTCGTGATACCGGTGGCGATCTGCTCCCAAAATAGACGCTCGATCTCGCGCCGATGCGACGGCGCACCTGGCGAGCGCATCGCTCCTCGCCCTGTCAACTTCTGCATCCACCCCGCTGGTCGCCCCATAAACACCTCCTCCATCAAAGGTGTTGCGACGACCGGTTGAATCCGCCCAGGACATCCTGATCGCGGTGGTCGATGGCCTCAAGGGGTTGACCGAAGCCGTGACCACGGCCTATCCCCGCACGACGGTGCAGACCTGCATTGTGCATTTGATCCGCAACAGCCTGGACTACGCCAACTACAAGGAGCGCAAGGTGCTGGCACAGGCGCTGCGGCCCATCTACAGCGCGGTCAGCGAACAGGAGGCCGGGCAGGCGCTGGAGGCCTTCGCCGACGGTCCGTGGGGCGCCAAGTACCCAATGATCGTGCAGTCATGGCGACGTGTCTGGGAGCACGTCATACCGTTCTTCGTGTTCCCGCCCGATATCCGGCGTGTGATCTACACAACGGATGAAGTTGACAAGCGCCAGCCGCTCTCTCACTCGCTTAAGGCGTCCGTATTGGTGGCCACGGAGCGCGTACCGCAGTCGCCTGCGGTCGCGCTTGCTTCCAGCGCGAGAACAGGCGTTGGTAAGCCTGCTCGGCTTGCTCGCCGGCTGCACGCTCCAGATCCCGGACGGACTTCAGATTGTAGGCGGCAGCGGACCCCTTGCGGCTACCGCGACGCGCAGGAGGCACGCCTGCCTGCAGTTCCAGCTTACGGGTCTTTCGCGCAGTCAGCGCTGGGCGATCCCAGGCGAAGGATTCGTTACGCGTGAGGACGTGCCAGACGATGATTGCCAGCTTGCGTGCCGTGGCAACAGCCGCGATCTGCTGACCGCGACGATCGCGGACACGTAGGAAGAAGGCTCGGACGGGGCCGGCCGATTGGGCGGCGGCCCAGGCAGCCTCGACCAGCATGGCACGTGCGTAGGAACGTCCGCGCTTGCTGATGCGTCCATGCTTTGCAGGCTGCAGGCCGGATTGGTAGACCGAAGGATTGAGGCCAAAGTAGCTGACCAATTTCTCCGGCGAGCGAAAGCGAGCGATATCGCCGATGGCCGAGATCAACCCGATCGCAACGGTGGTGTTGATGCCGGTGATGGTCAGCAGCTTGCGCAGCCTGTCATCCTGAATAGCGGATTGGGCCAGGATGCGCTCAACCTGCTGCAGATTCTCTGCCAGCCTATCGAGCTCATGCAACCGCTGGTCGACCCCGATGCGTTCGTCCATGGGTAGCGGCTGCAGGCTCAGCCAGGTCCGCCCTTTCTTGCCAAACAGGTCTGTCGCGGGACACCGCTCGATGAGATGTGCAGCAAGGACAGCGTGAATCTCATTCTTGAGCCGCGTTCGCTGCCGCACGATCTGGGCGCGGCGCGACACCTGCCGCCGCATCGGTTGCGTGGCCTCGTCTGGAATCCAGACCTCGGGCAGGAAGCCACTCGCATAGAGTTGCGCAAGGATCGCATCATCGATCTTATCCGTCTTCACGCGGGCTTCTGCGATCAGGCGGACTTGCAAGGGGTTGGCGACGATCACTCTGCCGACATGACCTGTCAGCACATTCGCGATGGCGATCGTGTTGCCGGTCGCCTCGAGTATCGCGTGGTCGTCGGGCTTTAGCTTGGCAGCAAAGCGTTCCAGCTCGTCGCGTCGCAGTCCGACGCGCCCGCCGGCGCGTAGCAGGCCGTTCTCCAAATAGGCGATCTCGGCCACCGATCGCGATACATCCAGTCCTATCACTCGCATTGGCGTCTCCCACGGGAAACATCGCAAATGGGAGCCGGTGGGACAGCACGACAACTACGGATTCGCGCTCGCAGCGCAACCGGGCGGGTCGCAGGGGCGGCCAACTACTAACACGAGCTCGCAGCTCAACGTATATGAACGGCCTGCCCACCCGAAGTGCTCCCCGGTGCCCCTGTCCCGGATGGTCGAACCATACACCAAGTTACGCGGTGAGGAGTGAGAGGGCACCGGTTCCTATCATGCCGGTTACCAATGCCATTGAGAGCTTGAACATGCAGTTGCGCAAGATCATCAAGACCCGTGGCCACTTCCCTTCGGATGAAGCTGCGATCAAGTTGCTGTGGCTGGCACTGCGCAACGTACTGACCAAGTCCGTTCGCACGACTTATGACTGGAAGTCCGCCATGAACCAGTTTGCTATCCTGTATGGCGAGCGATTTACCGCTGCCCGAGGCTAACAAAATTCAAAACCGCCTCGCACACAAAAATACGGACAGGTCCGATCTGCGCGAACTAGTGGGAATCCCCGAGCATCACAAGTTCGTCGAAGATGGTTCATGATCGCCGCCGAGTCTGCGCCGGTTAGCTCAGGCGTGCCTAAAATCATTTGATTACACACATCTCAGTCGTCAAGTTCACGGGCATACCGGAGACCGGCGGCGAAATCCACCACTCGCTGCAGGCCTTGCCAGATGGTCTTGACTCCGGGTTCGCCGTCGCCTTTGCGCGCCAGGAAGCCGCCGAGCATAGCGACCAAGCGCACGACCTCATTCAGACGCGGTGACGTCTTCGGCGGCTTCTTCTTGTTGAGAATGAATGCCGCGCGCCATTCATCGCGCTCGAACAACAGCCCTGCATCCAGGTCCGGGCAAGTTCGGCCCAGTCGCATCAACCGAGCGATGCGCCATGCCACCACCATGAACAGCGCCAAGGCACGCTCAAGCCGTGCCATCGATGCGAGTTGCAATGCCTCGACCCGACAGCCGTTCTTGAGCACATGAAAGAACAATTCCACCTCCCAACGCGCGCGGTACCAGTCAATAAGCTGCGCCGCTGCGTCAAGGTCGTCCACCTCGCGATTACTCAGCAGTCGCCATTCAATCGGCTTGACGCCGGCCGGCGGGTCGACCTCCCGGGCGACGATACAAGTGGCACTCACCACGCCGCCTGCAGCATCAGGCAACGCAACACGTTGCGCCCACACCTGCTGCCGTACCGCGCGCGCTGGCTGAGCCTGACGGGCTGCCAGCGTAAAGTGAATCCTGCCCACTGGCTTGCCCGCAGTTACTTGGTCCCACAGCTTGCCGCCGCCAGGCAAGGTGCGATTGTGCTGCGAGCGCAGTAGCCAATCCGCCGGGTGGCCCAACTCCTTTGCCTTGACCATCAGCGCCATGATGTCCGACTCTCGGTCAGCCACATAGACGAGTCGCGTGGCAGGCAGTGCGGCCGCCTGTTCGGCGACCCGCTCATATCCTTCAGTCCAGCGGGTGCTTTCCTTGATGCCGGGGCGCACGCCATCCGCACCCTTGGGCTCGCGCGCCCACATGTAGGCGTCGAGCACGCCCAGCGGTTCGCGCGCTGGCGTTACCGCGTAAGTCGGGTGCAGATATAGCCCGCGTTGCGCCTCATACGACAGCGGTCCCAGGCCTGCGATGGCCTGGCCGTTAAAGTCCAGCTCCGTGGTGTCTTGGATGCATAGCACCACTTCGCAAGCTCGCATCCGCTCGGCTGAGCTCTGCCAATGGGGCGCCAGAATATCGCGCCAGTCCAATTCATCCTGAGCCAGGAAGCGGTACGCAGCAGCCGTTTCCGCCCAGCCGCCGCACGCACTCGGTATGCTTGCCGTCGGCTTCTCTGCGAGTCGCTCCGCTAGCAGCACCGCCCGCTTATTCAGGCGCTGGTCGCCCAAGTCAATGTCCTTGAATTCTGCCGCTGCCCAACTCGTTGCCTCTCGCTGCATGTGCCGTCCAAAATGCAAGAGTGAACGACAATCCGAAAGAGTTTACAACCCCACCCGCTATGTCATTGACCGTAAACGACTTTCTGCGGCGCACCAGCCGCCAGGAGTTGTGTGTAATGAGGTGGCCTAAAATACCGCGCAACTCTGCTGACGTGCGTATTCAGAATCCTTGGCAATATCATGTGTGTTTATGCCCGTTCCGAGCGCCGGCGATGCATGACCAACAGCGACCGGATTTCCGATGCTGTCGATAAATGTCGACCTACAGAAGCTGGCACGCTATGGCATTGCCTAGGCGAGGCACGCCGAATCTTCAACGCGGGTATCGGCGGGCAGGCAAGATCGGCGCGCTCTTGAGGGGGGTGGCTCAAGATCGTGCCACCTGTAAGAACACACGGTGCGATAAGAATGCGAGGGCCTCCAGTGTCATCTTTGACTAAAGCCGGTGGCGCACAGCTTCGATGAGATTCTCATTGCCGCGGCGCGTACCGGCTCCGCCAAAGTTTCCGAATAGCGAGCCGTGGGCATGGTGAGTGTGACGGCGCCAGCGAGTTCTTTCAAGGCATTGAAAACCGGAGCTGATACGCCGCTGAGCTCCGGTACGCGATCTCCGACTAGCATCGCAATCCCCTCCTTACGCACTCGATCGTAGAGTTCCCCTTGTTCACCGGAATAGGCGAGCAGTAAGCGGCCACTTGCGCCGCGATCAATAGGGAGGACCTCACCCACCCGTAGGTGATCGCGAACCAGTTGTGGGGAATCAACGCGATAGAGGCAGAGACGGAACTCGCCTTGGCGTACATAAAAAGCAGCGCTCTCTTTGGTTTGTAGCATGAGTTCACGCAACGCAGGCATCACGATTTCTTCAAGCGAAAATGACGCCGCGTAGATTGCATGCAGTCGCGCGATCTGTGGGCCAAGGCTGTAGGTGCCATCTGTTTTGCGCTGGACGAGACCCTTGTGCTGCAAGGATGCTAGGAGTCTCAGTGCGGTGCTTTTATAGAGTCTTGCCTGTTTGGCTATCTCAGTCAGCGAGAAAGAAGTAGCTTCTGGCGTGAACACGTCAAGCAAAGACAAAGCGCGGTCCACGCTCGATGCGCCACCAGGCGCTGAATTCTCATCGGCCTTTGACGTGTTTAGCGGCTTACGGGGCATCGTAGGATCAAGGAAAAAGTGCGGATGTTGACCTCGTAAAGGCGGTACCATAAACTAAATTAAATTTGTCGTTCTGTCATACGGAACAAGCTTGTGGTGTCAACAAAGAAGTCTTTGGGCAGCGAAGTTGGTGCGCGTCATGGGATGAAGGCTATCTATCGAGCGACACGCATCGCCAGCAATCGCCAGCAATTTTCGTGCTCATCTTCATGAAAGAAACCAAGCTATGGAGCGGGGTCGAAAAAGCCTCCGATGTAAAAGTGGGCATCAGCTATCTCGATAGGAAAGACTATGTACTTTCGCACTGTGCCAGATGAGAAGCGACTCGAGGTTTTCACGTCGAGGCCCAAGCGCTTTCGCAGGGTGAATGTTGGATCCGATTGGGCCGACGCCAACGAGGCTGGCAGGTGCGTTGAGAGTTTCCTTGAAGGCCCGACCTTCGATCAAGCGGGGTAACCTCTACGTGACACCGGAGACATTTACTTTACGGATCAAGGGCAGACTGGTCTGCACGATCCAACCGGCCGAGTCTTCCGTCTGAGAAAGTCGGGGCAGTTGGATTTGCTGCTGGGAAATGTTCCAAGTCCGAACGGTCTGGTCCTGTCTCCCGATGAGAAAGTACTTTTCGTGGCCGCCACCCGCGGGAATAGCATTTGGCGAGCCCCACTCCAAGCAGACGGGAGCGTGTCGAAGGTGGGACAGTTGTTCACCTTCTATGGCACTAGTGGGCCGGATAGCATTGCTATGGACCGTCGCGGATGCTTGTACGTCGCACATGCGAGCTTAGGCTACATTTGGGTAATTAGCGCCAAAGGGGAGCCCGAGCGGATTCTGGTGAGTCCGACTGGAGACGACCACGACAAATCTCACATTTGGACCGACAGCGGAGGGACCATCGATTTTTGTGACTGAATCGGAGGCTGGAACGATCCTTCGGGCAACACTGTGAATCTACTGAATGTCACTAGTGTCCGGTTTATTTGAGGGTCATTGGCTTGGAAGCCAATGCTGACGCGGGTTGTGAGGATTCCATGGGTGTCCACGATTTGAATTTCGAACGGAAAATTTGCGATCCTTTCGGGTTTCAACGACCAGGATCGACCCATGAATGTGGGCAAGACGCTGTTCGCGCAGGTCATGGAATTCGTGCCATGGAAGACCTTCGGTCGCATTATCGAGAAGCATCGCGGAGATGCGGGCGTGCGCACCTTGGGCTGCGCCGATCTGTTCCGCATCATGTCGTTCGCCCAGTTGACCTGGCGCGAGTCGCTGCGCGACATAGAGGTCTGCCTGGCGGCCAACCGCAGCAAGCTCTTTCACATGGGATTGAAGAACGTGCCGGCGCGCTCGACGCTGTCGGATGCGCTGAACCTGCGGGACTGGCGCATCTATCACGAGCTGGCGATGCGCCTTATCACGCGCGCTCGGGCGCTGTATGCGAGCGAGTCGCTGGATATCGATCTCGATGCAACCATCTACGCCCTGGACGCCACTACCATCGACCTGTGCCTGTCGTTGTTCGACTGGGCGCCGTTTCGCAAGACCAAGGCAGCGATCAAGATGCACACGCTGCTCGATTTGCGCGGCGCCATTCCCGCCTTCATCCACATTTCCGACGGCAAACTGCACGAAGTGAACGTACTCGACTTCCTGCCCATCGAGGCAGGCGCGTTCTACGTGATGGATCGCGGCTATCTGGATTTCGCTCGGCTCTACCTGGTTCATCAAAGCGGCGCATTCTTCGTCACGCGGGCCAAGAGCAACATGAATGCCCGCCGCGTCTACTCTGCCGCAACAGACCGCAGCACCGGTGTCATCTGCGATCAGACCATCGCCCTGAACGGCTTTTACTCTGCACAAGACTATCCTGAGCACTTGCGCCGCATCCGCTTCAAGGACCCGGAGTCCGGCAAGACCTTGATCTTCCTGACCAACAACACAACGCTGCCGCCTATCACCATCGCCGCGCTGTACAAGAACCGCTGGCAGGTGGAATTGTTTTTCAAATGGATCAAGCAGCATCTGCGTATCAAGAAATTCCTCGGCACGAGCGAGAACGCGGTGAAGACGCAAATCTGGTGCGCCGTGTCCATCTACGTGCTCATCGCCATCGTCAAGAAGGAGCTTCAACTCAATGCCTCGCTCTACACTTTGCTACAGATTTTGTCCGTCTCGGTTTTCGAGAAAACCCCTATTTCACAGGCCTTTCAGCCCGACTCTTCACTGTCAGAAGTTCCCGACGCCGCTAACCAATTGAATTTGTTCGAAATTTAACCGGACACTAGTGACTGAATGTAGCATTTCGAAGGGTTCAGATCTCCGTGATCCCGCTCACCTCGATCAGGCCGTTCGGGGGGATGGTTGGAGGTGTTTAATGCCCACGCGTCCGCAGTCAGGCGGGGCATTTGCATTGTTTAACACGCTTCTGTCGTGGCCGACCAGAACACCATTAATGACGTGCGAGCAAGTTCAGAAGCGGCACTCGGTGCCAAATCCTCCGCATCGCGGCGATGTTGTGCTTGACCCAAGAGCGCGAGCAAAAGCAAGGGTCGAGTCAACATACGTGCGATGCTGGCAGCATCGCACGAAGGGCCGGCGAATGAATGAAATGCAATCCAGACTGTCAACACTAGCCTACAAGGAAATTAAGATCCAAATGAAACGCTATCAATTGTTTATTGACGGCCGTTATGTCGATCCAGTAAAGCCTGAGTGGTTCGATACGGAGCCTGTGTCGTCAATGATCCAGAAGCCACCGGTCGAGAGATCCATCTTGGGCACTACCCACTGACTGACCCGGCGCAGCATCTCCTCATCGGACCAGTCGGCCTTGGCGACAAAGTGGTGCAGTGCCTGGTGCCGGGCGCTAGCGTGCAGCGGATCGACTCCAGCTGCCATCGGCTCCACACTCTTACGCGATAGCGGCAGCATCAGACCTGTGCAGTAGCCCTTGAGCCCAGCATGGCTGGTCCGCATGCCCCAGTCCCGCCGCTAAATGTTCCATGTATTGCTCAAATCGCTCGCTCGCGCTCATCGCTCTTCATGAACTGTGCCAAGAAGTTTATAGTATGGCACATTTATGACACAGTAAGACTAGGGAATCGCTGAACAAAGCGTCAGCGCGCAGCGTTGCCAGTGTGATGCCGATTTTTTTTGTCAACCAACAGCAGATTTGACGGCTTGCCAGTTGGAAATTTTCATTTTTTGGGGCTTTTGCCCCGGGTTTCACGCCTTATGCCGCCTTGCAGACGGAATTGTCCATTGATTGCAGCAACGCTTTCTTTGCAATCACCAGATTGGCCAGCGCAAACAAGGGGTCGCACTGCGCACCGTTTTTGGCCAATCCCCTGTAGCGAGCCTTCTTGTGCTTGAACAGATTCTTCACCACATGAAACGGATGTTCAACCCGGGCACGAATTTGCGCCTTGACCTTCTCCAAGGCCTGCGTCAATTGCTTCAGCGGCCCTTCGGTCATGCCCTTGAGCCTGGAGCGCTTCATAGCCACCGACCACCGAACATCCGCCTTGATGGCGCCCTCTGCTTGCGCCTTCAAGATCTCGTCGCGCCTGTGCACGCCGGTGTAGCCCGCATCAAGAATGACGTCATCCTCTTGCCCGTGCAGCACCTCATGGGTGTGCGCCACGTCAGACTCGTTGGCCGCGGTGTAGTGAGTGCTGTGCACCAAGCCCGATTCAGCATCGGCACCCACGTCGGGTAGCGGTGGCGCATTTCTGCGCCACCGCCCCCTCTCAAGAAACCATTTCAATTACCTGATTTGATTGGTGTTTTTCAAGAGGATTGTCCTTGTGGCTGGATTGGGACGAGTTCGAGACCCATGGCTGCGGCTTTTCTCCTGAGGTGGTAGATCACGCGCTGCTGGTAGCGTTCTTCGTAGTAGGCCTGCCCCTGATCGACATAGGCAGTGCCTTTGGTCAGCATGGCGTAGACCAAGCGGGCGAGCTTGTGTGCAACCGCCGTCACGGCCTTGCCCTTATCCAACCGCCCACACATTCGACGATAGTAGGCGCCCAGAGCCGACTGGCTGGGGCGGAGTGCAGCGGCAGCCAGCTTCAGAGCTTGAGCAGCGCGATTAGCGTTGCCCTTGGTGGCCCCTGATAGGCGTTTGCCTCCGGAGATCTTCGTGCCCGGAGACAAGCCCAGCCATGAGGCGAAGTGTTTGGCGTTCCGAAAGCGCGACAGATCTGGGCCGATCTCGGCGACTACCTTGAGTGCGGTCGTGATGTCGATGCCGTCAATCGCAGTTAGGTCAACGCCGCAGATGCGGAAGAGATAGGTGCGTGCATCAAACTTGGGGGCATTTTTTGCCTTGCCGACGCGGCGCTTGGACGGACCGGGCTCAGCTTCGCTCCGGCTCAACGCCTTAAGCATGCTCTCCAGTTGGACGTCGCAGCGCTGTAGCGCTTTGGAATAAGCATCAAATAGCTCAACCGCCTGGGTCAAGGCGAACAGGTGTTCTTCCCGCCAGTTACCCTGCAACGACTTGGCAATCTCTTCTTTGCTCGCCTCGATCCGGCCGTTTTTGAGATCTGCCAGCTTCAGTGGGTCGCGCTCGCCAGCGATGATCGCGCGCAGAATCTTCTGGCCAGTCTCACCGACAACGTCAGAAATTACATTGGCCAACTGTACATTCATGAGCGCTAGAGCTTTTTGCATATGCTGCACATGCCGCGACTGGTAGGACAGCAGCATTGCGCGCTGACGCATCACTGAGCGTAATGCGCAAATCTCGTCCTTGGGACGAAACGCTCCAGACAGTAGTCCGTAGCTCATCAGTTGCTGTAGCCACTGGCAGTCGAGCACGTCGGACTTGCGGCCCGAGACGTTTTTCACGTGACGGGCATTGACCAGAAATACATTCAGGCCTCGCGACTCCAGCAACTCGAACAGGGTAATCCAGTACACTCCGGTTGACTCCATCGCCACCGTGTCAATGCCGCACGAAACCAGCCAATCGGCCAAGTGCTCCAGGTCTTCGGTGAAGCTCCTGAATTCCCGAACTGGCTCATCGTCGCGGTCTGGCGGTACGGCGACAAAGTGACTCGCCGAGCCAACATCGATCCCCGCTGCATTGGGGTTGGCAATTTCCATCCTCTTTAACTGGCTGCGCGGGGCCATCGACTACTCCATCATAAGTGGAAGGGTGCCGCGCCGCCAACGGTACGTCGTCATTGCTCAACCTCTCAAGCGGGATGTTCGTTCGCACGAACTCACCAATGTCGCCGACGTGACCTTGGACCACGCTAAGAAACGGGCGTTGATAGCACCAATGGGGAGTCGGTCTTCAGTGGCGCGACGCCTCAGCTTACCAAAGCGGCGATCGGTGCCAGGTTTCTTCGGGGCGCCCACCGCGGCCGCGGTTACTGCGCTAAGAACCGGACGTGCAAGTCGCCCTGCATCCGGCTCAAGCCATTCCGCAGCCCCTTATCGGGAACCGGGCAATCAATCAGAAACGTCCACGGCGCGACGGTGCGCGAAGTACGACGACCATCGAGGATCGAAGGCGTTTGCCATGCCACGTACCTTGACATGCCGAACGATGGGAATCGTCGCAGCCCGGAAGAGCCGGAGTCGCTGGACTTGGCCGTTGACTTGGATCTCCGAGGCAAATACCCAGGTACGATTGCCTTCCGTTCGGAAGTAGCGCCTCCGTACCCAGCCCATGCCTTTCGTGGGGTGCCGACGCACAGCCCATTTCCATAAGAGGCGCCAGATGTGAGCATCTATCGCTGTGAATCGTGATTTGGAGACCGCGTGCCGGTGATACATGCCCCAACCCGGATGACGGGGTTAAGTTGCAGGATCAGATTCTCCTGCGTGGCGCTCCAGTTCTTCACGACGATTTCCCGGACCTTGGCCAAGAGCGACTGTTCACTCTTTCTGGCCGGCTTGATGAGCAGCTTGCCACCGTACTTGCGCACGTTTTGCCCTAGGAAATCGAACCCCTCAGTGACATGAACGACTTTGGTCTTTTCTTCCGACAGCTCCAGTCCCCGCAAAGCCAGGAACTGTTTGATCGCCGGAAGGACCTGGTGCTCCAGAACCTCCCTGGATACTCCGGTCACCACGAAGTCGTCAGCATACCGGTTGACGTTTACCTTGAACTTTCGGCGTGCGCGCTCCGTCGGTGCCACGCTTGCTTCCACCGCCGCCTCAAGTCCATCTAGCGTCATGTTTGCGATCACCGGTGAGATGATGCCCCCTGTGGGGTACCAGCGTCGGTCGCAAACAGAGTTCCCTCCTCGGTAAATCCAGCTCGAAGCCATCGACGCAGGATCGCTTTATCCATCGGTATGTTCTCGAGAATCCAGTCATGGCTGAAGTTGTCGAAGCAGCCACGAATGTCGCCCTCAAGAATCCACTCCGGTGACTTGCGTTTCGCGAGAGTGGTAAAACAATACTCAATGGCGTCAGCGCTCGAGCGCCCGGGCCGGAACCAATCCACCCAAGATAAGGACATCAGCAAGCCTTATAGGCGGCATGTCGATGAGGTTTCTGGCGAGGCGGACGTGGTTTAGCGCGATCCGGTCGCACGCGATGGGTACGTGTTGCGATCAAGGCCAAGGTCTCATTCAGCGCAGCCTTGGCCCAGCGCAGTCCCAGTAGCGCCGCTGGCAGGACAGGTTTGAGAGCGGTGATGGCGTAGGTTCGGATGATCCGATAGTTCGAGTCAATCTCATGTTCCTGCACGGCGCTGAAGCAGCATAGAGCGTGCAGGTTATCACTGAGGATTTTGGCGCCGAAGTCCTGCCTGGCAGCCAACTGCGAGAGGCCGGACAGATGTTCGAGTCCCATGCGGTGCTTGAGGCGTTTGTACGCCTCCTCGAGGCGCCAGCGTTGATGGTAAAGGTCGCGGAAGGTGGCCGCTGGATAGCGGTGCATGTCGAGCAGATTGGTGATGAGCACGCGCACCTTGCCGGCTGGCGAGATCTGCCGGATCAGCCGAACGGTCTGCGGGGTAGCCGCACACTCGTAGTCGCGCGCGTCAATGCGGGCTGGAGCGGGGAGCGTGACGATGGCCTCGTCACGGCCAGAGCGCACGAAGCGCCGTACGGCAGCAAAGCCGCTGCCGTCGGCACGCATGCAGAAAGGGATGTTTCGTTGGTTGAGTACGGCCACCAGCCAGCGGGCGGGGTAGCCGCGGTCGAGCAAGAGCAAGTCGTCGGATTGCAGGCGGTCCAGATGCTCGAACAGGATCTGGCGTTCGTTCTCGTACACGCTGTGTAATGAGGCGGCGAGCATGATCTGGGCCCCAGGCAGGTACAGGCCGAAGGCAAGTTGATCGCGGCTGGCGGCTCGAGGCAGATGGCTGTGGCGAATGGCGAAACGCAGGTGTGAAGCGTCCGCGGCGACCAGCCGAAAGCCATGCCAGCGTGGCAAATGGTTGGAGACGTGCTGAAGTAGCCAGTCATTGAGGTGAGCAAAGACATCGCCGCCGAGCTTGCTGCGAGCCTGGGCGAAGGCTTGTTCACTGACGCAACGGCGCAAGGTGTTTTGGCGGGCGAGCGTGGCGAAGAATTGATCGAGCTCGGCTTGCATGCCCATACGCAAGTTGCCGAGCATGAAGGAGATCAGTGTCGGCAGGGTGAGCTTGCGCTGCCGGGTGAAGGCGGCCGGATGCTCTGGATGACGGGCAAGATCGTGAAAGACCTTGGTGTGCAGATATTGGGCAAGTGCAGCGAACAAATCGGACAGGGGCATGAGAGCCAAGCGAAGATCGAGAAGCGATCCTCTATTGGCCGCCGCCCTGCTTGCGCTAAACATCCAGCGCAAGCAGGGCGGCGGCCCCTCGAACCTCGTCACCTGTCAAGCGTTCTCGGCGCCAATTGCGATTTTATTTGGCGGCTTATCTTGGGTGGATTGGGGCCGGAACCCGTACGAGTTGTGGTCCGCCAGAGTCTCTGCGACTGGTTCCAAAGCGAGCTTCCATAACGCTTGCATCGCTCGGCACCGCATACAGGGAATTCCCAGCGGACGCTTCTTGCCGTTGCTCTTGGGAATATAGATGCGTCGCAGCGGCAGTGCTCGATATCCGCGATGTTGCAGCGACTCCATTCCCTTCCATTTAGCCGCTGGGGATCGCCATATCCTGCCGTCGACCCCCGGCGTACTCTTGCCGCGGTTTTCTGTCACCCGCTTCACGGCCAGCATCTTGCCGCTGTGCGAGCGGGTCAGCAGACGTTGCAAGGCTTGCACCTTGCCCCATCGGCCTTCCATTGTTGCCTTGGCGATACGCACCTGAAGTCGCTTCACGTCCTCCTTGATGCGGAACCAGTCAGCCTGGCCCCACATCCGTTCGGCGTGCGAGGGCGCACCAGCACCTGTCGCTTTCGCCCCAGCCGCCGTCATCTGCTTTCCCTCGTATAACGATTTGTCAAAGTTCTCTCGCCATGAATGACCGCACGGAAGTCTGCCCGCTTTCGCGTCCGACAATGTTCCAGCCGGTATCCTTCCCATTACAGAAAGGCCTTCGCTTTTTCCGTGTTCCTCTACCCGCAACACCAACAGCGTTCCTTGCGGTTCGCCTGCCTTGGGAGGCGGCGTTACGGGCTTACCCTGTTCCACATAAGTTTCAGAGCGGGTCGGATCCTTCCTATTCGCCGGCGGCGTCTTGTCCATGATGGCCCAGCACATAAAGACCATGCCTTGCCGCTTGCCTTTTGGCTCAAGCCTGTCAGCACATTTGGCTTGTTCAATGATGACGACGTTTAACGGAAGTTCACATGTGTTGATCGTTACCGCTCGTCCCTAGCCCCTCACCGCCTCTGTGCTGGCAGTTTCCACGGTCCCTCGCGGGACCGAGTACCGGCTAAACCGGCGGGTACGTTGTCCCCGGAGCTTCACACCGAGCGGTTGCCTGCTCCGCATGTCCGGGTAGGGAACGGTTGATGGAACAACCGGTTTCATCCATACCTTACCTCGTGAAACAGAAACTTATGCGACTTTCAGGTCGCACATGCGCCTTTCAGGTCGCACATGCGCCTTCATGCCGTGGTACCACTGATTGCGCTTCTTCGTTTGATGCATTTCAGGGTCACGCGCCTTGTCTCGGTTCTTTGTCGAAGTCGGCGCATTGATGATGGTGGCGTCCACCATCGTGCCCTCGCGCATCATCAGGCCTCGCTCGCGCAGGTGGGCGTTGATCTGCTCAAACAGCACGGCGGTAAGCTTGTGCTTCTCGAGCAGGCGGCGAAACTTGAGCACCGTGGTGGCGTCCGGCGCTTCCTCATGTCCCAAGTCAACACCGACAAAATTGCGGATGGCCGCGCTGTCGCTGACGGCATCTTCAAGGGCCTCGTCGGACAAGCCATACCACTGCTGCACAAAGTACAGCCGCAGCATGCGTTCCAGGCCAATGGGCGGGCGCCCTCGTTTGCCCTTGGGGTAGTACGGCTCCAGTGCCTCCAGCAATCGAGCCCAGGGCACCACCTGCTCCATCTCACCCAGAAATTTCTCGCGCCGCGTAACGCGCTTCTTTCCCAGATACTCGGCACTAGCAAAACTGATTTGTTGCATCGGCGTAGCTCGCTGGTCGTCCTTAGTCTATCAACGCTTCACAGCTGCTCAAGTAGAAGCCGCCAAGTTGTGCAATCAAGCGCAGTACCTCATTGAGCCGTGGAGGCCGATCGGGAACGCGCTTTTTCGTCAGCAAGTAAGCGCCGCGGATTTCGTCTGGATCGAAGAACAAAGCAGCATCAAGATCCGGACAGGTCCTTCCCATCCGCATCAAGTGTGCAATGCGCCAAGCCACGATCATGAACAGCGCCAGCGCACGCTCAAGACGATCGACGACAGACAGTTGCAGTGCTTCGACTCGGCACCCATTCTTGAGCACGTTGAAGAAGATTTCGATCTCCCATCGCGTACGATACCAGTCAATCAAAGTAAGTAGCTGCGGCAGCTCTGTTGCCTGCCGGTTGGTCAGCAACCGCCACTCTACCGGCTTCACACCTTTGGGTGCGTCGATCTCCCGGGCCATCAGGCACGTCACGCCGATCGCGCCAGCCTTACCAGCCGGCAAGTCCACGCGCTGCGCACGGATCTCCTGCATTACCGGCCGTGCCTTCTGTCCCGGACGAGCGGCCAAGGTGAACTGGATCTCGCCTACCACCTCCCCAGCGGCTACCGTTTGCCAGAGCTTCTCGCCGCCAGCAAGACTGCGGTCGTGTTTGGCACGAATCAGCCAATCCGCCGGTGTGCCAAGTTCGTGAGCGCATCGCATCAAGGCCAGGATATCGGCCTCCCGGTCCGCCACATACACCAGACGAGTATGTGGCAAGTGCGGTGCAATTTCCGCGATCCGCTCGTAACCTTCTATCCAGCGCAGACTTTCCTTCGGCCCCGCCCTTCGTCCCGCTTCATCTCGCTCGGACCGAGCCCACATCCAGGCATCGAGCACACCCAGCGGCTCGCGATTGGGCGTCACCGCATACGTCGGATGCAAGTAGATCCCCCGCCGCGCCTCATAGTTCAGCTCGCCCAGGCCTTCTATTTCCTGACCGTTGAAATCCAACTCTGTAGAGTCCTGCAGGCACAGCACCACTTCGTGCTCGCCCATGCGCTGCTGCGTGCGCTGCCAGTGGGGCTCTAGAATCCCGCGCCACTCGATCTCCTCATTCTCGAGAAATCGATAAGCGCGCATGGTCTCAGCCCAGCCATTGCACGCGCCAGGAATGCTCGCTGTCGGGTTCGCAGCAAATCGCGTCACCAGCGTCTTCGCACGTTCATTGCGTCTCGCATCCCCCAAGTCCAGTCCCTCCAACTCTTCATGGCCCCAACCCGCTGACTTTGCCTTCATGCGTCCACTGAAAACGCGCTAGTAAACGCCTTTGCGACGCAGTTAACAAGCCCCTCTGCTATGTCATTGAACGTAAACGGTTTTTTCAAGCCGCAGGCCGGCCGCGTTTTGTATAAGGGCATGGGCAAAGGTCTACGCGGCTGCTGCAAGGTCGATGAAGCGGGTTTCAATGGAATTAGGTGGTAAGTCTCCCAATATTGTGTTCGAGGACTGCAATTTCGCTCAGGCCGTAGTGGGAGCGATGTCCGGGATTTTTGCCGCGAGCGGTCAAGCGTGCGTCGCGGGTTCCCGCTTGCTGGTGCAGAACAGCATCAAGGACCTTTTCGTCGATCAACTTGTGAGCATGGTTGCGTTGGCACGCATCGGTGATCCAAACGCACGGGAGAACAGCATTGGTCCTCTCGCAACGCCGGAGCAGTATCAAAAGGTGTTGCGGTACATCGACATTGCCAAATCCGAAGGTGCTCGCTGTGTGTTAGGGGGTGAGCCTGTACGGGATCTCCCTGGTGGGCAGTTTGTGAAGCCCACGGTTTTTGTCGACGTGACGAACGACATGCGCATCGCGCAAGAGGAAGTGTTCGGCCCTGTGCTGTCGGTCATTGGTTTCGATGACGAAGCCGACGCAGTGAGGATCGCCAATGATGTTATTTACGGGCTCGCCGCAGGAGTCTGGACAACAGATATTTCTAGGGCGCTTCGTGTGTCAAAGGCGCTCAGGGCCGGCACAGTGTGGATCAACACCTATCGCGCGATGAGCTTCAACTTACCTTTCGGTGGGATAAAGCAGTCCGGGCTTGGCCGTGAGAATGGTATCGAAGCTGTGCGAGAGTTCCTTGAGACCAAGAGTGTCTGGGTCTCGACTGCGGCAGGGGCGCCGGCTAAGACAGTTAGCGCGAACGCGCAGTCGCAGGTTGTGTCCAAAAATTGAAAGTGGCTACCAAGTGGTGGACAACTTGTAACAGGTCTCTCTATCGGCCAGTGACGCCCGACCAGCGCATTGCGGCTGCAAAAGAAGACGCCCGACAAGATACTGGTCGACGGCGGCATTAAGATATTCGTTGCATTGGTGTGGCGTTGTTGCATAAATCCGGGGTCGGATGGGCTGACGTTTACGCACAACGACTGGAGCGCTGGCTCTGTTAACTTCTGACGAAGCGGCGTAGTGTCTTGGACTTTTTCCGGGACGATGCGCAAGGACAACCGACAGCAAGCCGAGCCCAAGGGGGTCTACCGCGTCAAGAACTGGGCGCAGTACAACAAGGGGCTGATAGCCCGAGGAGACGTGACGATGTGGGTCGAAGAGAGCTTGCTCGTGCCACCGGCTAAAGCCCAGTCGCCCAAGCGTGGCCACCCGCTCGTCTATACGGATGCGCTGATCCAGGGTCTGCTCAGTCTCAAGCAGGTGTTCCACCTGCCGCTGCGCGCGCTGCAAGGCTTCGCGCAGAGCTTGCACACCCTGGCTTTCCCAACGTTGCCAGTGCCGAACTACACGACATTGAGCCGCCGCGCGCAGAATCTGAACGTCGTGCTGCCCGCCTCGCGTAGCGGCGAGCCGCTGCATCTGGTGATCGACAGCACTGGGCTGAAGCTTTACGGCGAAGGCGAGTGGAAGGTTCGCAAGCACGGTTGGTCCAAGCGCCGGACTTGGCGCAAGGTCCATCTCGCCATGGACGCGAACACCGGCCAAATCTGTGCTGCACTGATGACCCACCAGGACGTTGGCGATGGCGAAGTGTTGGCCGACCTGCTCGATCAGATCCCGGTTGATACACCGATCGATACCATCGGAGGTGATGGCGCTTACGACAGCAAGCCGTGCCACGCGGAGATTGCTGCGCGAGGTGCACAGCCCTCGATTCCACCACGCGATGGAGCGAAGCCTTGGTCCGAAAGTACGCCGGGCGCAGCCTGGCGTAACGAGGCCATCGATGTCATCGAGAAGAGCAGTCGACGCGATTGGAAAGCCGCCAGCGGCTATCACCGGCGCTCGCTGGCCGAGACCCTGATGTACCGCCTCAAGACGCTGACGGGACACAGTCTGTGGGCACGCGAAATCGGGTCGCAGGCCACCGAAGTGGCTATCCGTGCGGGCGTGCTCAACCGCATGGTCGCGCTCGCTCGCCCGCAATCCGTCCGTATAGCCTGAGTTCAGCGTCACCGAGGAGCCCCTGTTTTCAATCTCGATTTATGCAACAACGCCCATTGGTGTGCTTCTGTTTGGCAACGTCGATAACGCATCGGTGATCTGCGTTCACGCATGCCTTGTCGGTGATGCGCTTGCGGTTGGGCAAGCGGCCAATGACCCGGACACCAGGTCACAGCGCTACGGCTGGACTGACGAGGCCCGCCCTCGAACCTGCAGTCAATGCTTGCCTGCGTCGACACCGTGCCTGTAACGTGTTCACGTGTCCACAAAGAATTTTGAGGGCACGATGCTGCTTGCTCTCTTTACTTGCCTTCAAGGACGGGTTCTACCAGGCAACTTACCTTGCCGACCCGGTCCTCTTGGATCTTCTTTCACAGATTTGATCTGGTTGCGTAAGCGTCATTTGAAGACCGCATGGACAGAGCTGGTCCCGGTGTCCAAAGTGATGCCCGTTACTTCAAGTGGTGGGGACTACTTTGGACACACGGAATGCGAGACCATCGAACCGCAAGGGCCGACCGAATTGCGCACCGGAGTACCGACGGCAAGTTGCAGTAGTGGCGAGCGAGCCGGGTATTTCGGTGGCCAAGCTCGCGCAGGCCCACGGACTGAATCCTAATATGGTGTTCAAGTGGCGCCGGCAACTGCGGGCGGGCCTGTTTGACGGGGTGCCGCACGGCACGGCGGTGTTGCCGCCCGTTGCGCTGCCTGATGCACCGACAGGCGAGAAGACTGTACCGGCGTCGCTGGCACTACAGCCGGTCGAGCCACATCGCGAGAGCGTACTGGCAGCGTCGGGCATCGAGATTGAACTGAACGGTGCCCGTGTGCGTGTCACGGGTATGGTCGATCCAGTTCAGTTGCGCCTCGTGCTGCGCTGCCTGATGCCGGCATGATTGCTCCACCCAGCGGTACCCGTGTATGGCTGGCAGCGGGCGGTACCGATATGCGCCGTGGCATGTATGGACTTGCCGCACTGGTGCAGTCGACACTCGGACGTGATTCCTTCTCGGGCCACATCTTTCTGTTTCGTGGGCGTCGCGGTGACCTCATCAAGATTTTAGGTTCGTCAGGAAAAAGTGTGGGTTGACGAAGGCTCAGGAAGATTGCCAAGTGCATGATATAGCGCGATTTCCGTCGCCCTGAAGGTTCGGAATCCGTACGATTTTCTCATGGTGACTTTGGCCTTGTTGTTCAGGCCCTCGACGCCGCCGCTGGAGAACTGCTTGCGGGCACGGAAGTAGTTGAGGATCAGCTCACGGTGGGCACGCACGGTGCGGGCGAACTTCTTCATCGGCTCGATGCGCGAGCGCATCACCTGCGTACACCACTGGTCGAGGAATTTTCCGGCCCAGTCCGGTGAGATGTAATCCCAGAGCTGCTGGAATTCCTCTTTGAGCAGCCAGGCGCGTACGGTGCGCAGGTTGTACTGCAACAAGTCACGCATGCGCAGTCGCTGTTTGTCGGTCAGGTTTTCCGGACGTTTGAGCAGGCACCAGCGGGACTTCTTGAGCACCGGCTCGTATCCGTCGCGGACCATGCGGCGGGACTCTTCAGCGCGAACCTCATCGATAGCCTTATTCATCTTCGCAACGATGTGGAAGCGGTCCAGGATGTTCAGCGCATTGGGGCAATGCAGCGCTATCATCTCAAGGTAGGGCTTCCACATATCCGAGCAGACGAACTCAACCTTCTCGCATACCTGTTCTCCGATCATGGCAAAGAACTTCGCGAAGCTTTCTTTCGTGCGCTCCTGCCCCACCCATAGTAGACGCGTGCAGCCAGCCTCGATCTGGTAGACCAGTGTGAGGTACTTGTGTCCACGACCATACTGGATCTCGTCGACACCAAAGGCACGGATCGTACCGAGTTCGCGATGGGCCAGGCCCCAGTCCACCACCCACTCCACTGCGTTGAAGACTTTCTCCCAACTGGTGCGGAAGCTTTGTGCCGTCTCCTTCCACGACAGCTTGCGTGCCCACTGCGCCAGGAAGATCATGTAAGCGCGGGTAAGCGTGTGCTTGCCATTGGCCCACGGCAGGGCTTCGACCTTCACGCCACAGTCACGACAGTCGACGCGCCGCATGGTATAGAGCAGGAATACTGCAAAACCCCAGACGGGAATAAACTCGAAGCGGCGCTCCGTGAGTGAGTCGTAACCCCGCGCAGGCTGGTTGCAGCATGAGCAGACCGGCTTCGAACAGAGGTGGCACCGGTTGTTCGGACAGGGATCCGGAGTTTTTAAGTGGAAGCGCTGGGGCAATCAGGCTGCCGATTTGATCGCTGGCAGCGTGGCGAAGTATGCCTCATCCGGGGTCTGGTCCGCCAGACTGGAATGGGGCCGTCGTTGGTTGTACCAGGTTAGGTAGTTAGCGATAGAGCGGCGCGCATGGCTGACCGAGTCGTAGGCTTTCAGGTAGACCTCCTCGTATTTGACGCTGCGCCAAAGGCGTTCGACGAACACGTTATCGCGCCAACTGCCCTTGCCGTCCATCGACAGTTGGATGCCGCGGTCCAGCACGGCGTCTGTGAACTCCGTGGCGGTGAACTGGCTGCCCTGATCGGTGTTGACGATCTCCGGCGCGCCGTACTTGGCAAAGGCCTCCTCGATTGCCTCGACGGCATGACAGCTCTCCAGCGTGATCGCCACCCGGTAGGCCAGCACCCGGCGGCTGGCCCAGTCCACCACTGCCGTCAGGTACACAAAGCCCCGTGCCATCGGAATGTAGGTCGTGTCCAGAGCCCACACCTGGTTGGCCCGGTCGATCTTCCGGTCGCGCAGCAGGTACGGCCAGATCTTGTGCGCCGCGTGCTTGCGGCTCGTGTTCGGCCGGCGATACAGCGCCTCAATGCCCATGCGCTTCATCAGCGTGCCCACGTGCCGGCGACCGACCTGGATGCCTTCCCGGCGCAGCAGGCGAGCCAGCATGCGAGCCCCCGCGAAGGGATGCTCCAGATGCAGTTCGTCGATGCGGCGCATCAGCTTCAGATCTGCCTCGCTGACCGGTTGCGGCTGGTAGTACGCGCTGGACCGGGCGATGCCCACCAGCTTGACCTGCCGGCTCACCGGCAGCGCGTGCTCGCGGTCGATCATCGCTTTGCGCTCAGCAGGCCGGCCTTGCTGAGCGCGCCGGACAAAAAATCGTTCTCCAGCGCCAACTGGCCGATCTTGGCGTGCAGCACCTTCAAATCCACCGGCGGCTCGCCCCCACTTTCCTTGCCACCGCCGAACAGGTCCGCGGCATGCTCCACCAACTGCTGCTTCCACGCTGTGATCTGGCTGGGGTGCACGTCGTACTGCTGGGCCAGCTCCGCCAGCGTCTTTTCGCCCTTGAGGGCCGCCAGGGCTACCTTCGCCTTCAACCCCGCCGAGTGGGTTCGCCTGCTTCGTTTCGTTATCTTCTGAGGTCCTTTCTGCCCGCCATTATGGCCGGCTCAGACCCACCCCTTTCAAGGTGACGAGAAATAGGGCACCCTCCGTGTTCTCGAACGAAAGCCGGAGTGAGTAGCGTGGTACTGGATGCAGTGGTGGAACGCTTTATCGAACACAGCCCGATCAGTGTGATGGCGCGTCTGGGGTTGCAACGCGCCCTGGATCGACGAGTTGTTCGAGCAGGAGCGTGAAACGCAGTACACGCGGGAGCTATTGTTCTCGACGACGGTTGAGATCATGTCGCTGGTTGCCGTTGGCCTGCGCCCGTCGGTGCATGCGGCGGCCAAGGCCAGTCCGGCGCTGCCGGTTTCCATCACCGCGCTGTACGACAAGATCAGCCGGACCGAGCCGGGACTGGTTCGTGCCTTGGTGCAAGGTAGTGCGCGGCGGTTGGGGCCGGTTGTGCAGCCGATGTTGCGCAAGCAGCCGCCCTCGGTGGACGGCTATCGCCTGCGCATCGTGGATGGCAGCCACTTGCCGGCGAGCGAAAAGCGCCTGAAACCATTGCGTGGGTTTCGGGGCGCGGCCTTGCCAGGGCAGTCATTGGTGGTTTATGACCCGGATACGGCGATGATTGTCGATCTGGTGCCCTGTGAGGATGCGCATGCGCAGGAGCGGGCCATCATGGAAACCCTGCTCGAGTCGGCCGAGCCGGCCCAGTTGTGGATCGCCGATCGCAACTTCAGCACCCGGGCGATCCTTACCGGCTGGCAGCATCGCGGCAGCGCCTTCATTGTGCGCGAGCACGGCCGCAATCCGTGCCCCAGCGAGTTGGAGCCGGCACGCGAGGTGGGCCGAGTCGAAGCCGGCATCGTATACGAGCAGGCGGTCAGCATTCTGGATGAATCGAACACACCGCTGGTGCTGCGGCGCATCGAGTTGCATCTGGATCGTGCCACCGAGGCCGGTGACACCGTCGTTCGCTTGTTGACCAATGTCCCAGCCGCACACCTCACGGCCGACGCGGTCGCCCAGCTATACCGACGCCGCTGGAGCATCGAGAATCTGTTTCAGCGACTCGAATCGGTGCTCAATAGCGAGATTCGTTCGTTGAGTCAGCCGCGTGCGGCGCTGCTGGCCTTCGGCGTGGCGGCGCTGGCGTATAACGTGCTGAGCGTGATTGCGACGGCGGTGAGAATCCGCCATGAGTTGGATACCAGTGATATCGAGCTCTCACCGTATTACCTCGCCAGCGAAATCCGGGCAACGTATGCCGGCATGATGATCGCTGTGCCGGCCGAGGTATGGCAGGCATACGACCCACTCACGCCGGCCCAGCTTAGCCGGACGCTGCTAAAAATAGCAACGCACGTTGATGCACTTGCGTTGCGAAAACATCCGCGGGGACCCAAAGCGCCCAAGAAGAAAAGCTATGTTGCAGGCTGCGTGGCAAGACGGCATGTCTCTACCGCACGTGTCATAAAGGCCGGACGTGTCGTTTGATCACCTTGAAAGGGGTGCGGCTCAGACCCCAGCTCTTCCATTTATCCGACTGTCCGAATTTCCGGCGCCACCTCTCCTTGGGATACGCACGCAAGACATTGCTTCGGCACCGCGATCACATCTGGATGCTCGGTGGCGAAATGATCCGACGACGCCATGAAGATCCCGATCTCCTTACCCTCCCTGTGGCAACCCTCCTGGACAAGCTCATCGAGGAAGACGGCGGCCCTCTCATCTGGCCAGTTATCTCCGAGTCCGCACAAAATTCCTTTGATGCAACCTGTCGCAACCTGTCGCAAGCTCTATCAGTACCTGAATCGGGCTTCACTCGGCTAGCCGCACATCCGCTTTCACCCACAGATTCCGCCGACGAGCCTGATTTTATGGTGGAGCGGCGACGGCATGAACCTGTACGCAAAACGACTTGAGCGCGGACGCTTCGTGTGGCCGCAGGCGGACTCGGGAACAGTCCATCTGTCTGCCGCCCAACTGTCGATGCTGCTCAAGGGGATTGACTGGCGGCATCCAAAGCGGACGTGGCAGCTGACGCACGCGGCATAACAGCCCACAAGCTCGCGGGCTTCATTTACACCGGCACGCATGCCAGCCAGCCATCTGCCCGATGACATCGCCGCCCTCAAACGCATCGTTGCCTCGGGCGACGAGACCATTGCGCAGTTGCTGGCGGAGATCTCGCGACTGAGGCGATGGCAGTATGGCCGTTCATCGGAGCGTATGACCGAACTGATGGGCCAGTTGCAGCTGGCGCTCGGTGAGCTTCCCGTTCCTGAATCGGCCATGGCGGCAACGGCGAAGGCGCCTGATGCCGACGCGACTGCCGGTACGTCGGCCACAACGAACATTTTTCCGCTGTGCCGCAAGCCATGGCACTTCCCCGCCCATCTTCCCCGTGAAACGGTTGTTCATGCACCGACGGACTGTGGATGCACGGAGTGCGGGCAACAGATGGGTGCGCAGGGCGAAGACGTCTCGGAGGTGCTCGACTATGTGCCCGGTTACTTCAAGGTACTGCGTCACGTGCGTCCGAAGCTGAGCTGCCCGCGCTGTGCTGCAGTGGTGCAGAAGCCAGCACCTTCGCGCCCGACAGCGCGCGCAATGGCGGGAGCCGGACTGCTCGCGCAGGTCGTCGTCGCGAAGTACGCTGACCATACGCCGCTATACCGGCAGGCAGGCATCTATCGCCGCGCGTGCATCGAACTGGATCGGGCACACTGGCTTCGTGGGTGCGTGAAGCAGCGGCGCTGCTGCAGCCGCTGTCCGATGCACTCGGTCGTTATGTGCGCGACGCAGACAAGATCCATACCGACGACACGCTCGCGCCTGTGCTGGAGCCAGGGCGTGGCAAGACACGCACGGCGCGCCTGTGCCTGCATGAGGTGGACAACACGGCGGAGCGCGCGATCAGGCCCGCTGGTCCTCGGCAGGCGCTATCTGTTCGCAGGCTCCGACGGCGGTGGCGAAAGCGCGGCGGTGATCTACAGCCTGATCGGTACGGCGCGCCTGAACGACATCGAGCCGTTTGCGTACCTGCGCACGGTGTTTGAGCGCATCGCCGATCATCCCATCAACCGCATCGACGAGTTGCTGCCGTGGCGCCTGATGCCAGCCGAAAACGTCGAGCAGCAAGCCGCGTAATAATTCGATGGCCCAAGCTCGCAAGCCCTCCCTGCGCCCGGTCAGAGCGCCAGTGCCCGATTACGTGTTGCGCGTTGAACTGCAGTACATCAAGCCGGCAATCTGGCGACGAATCATCGTCCCCGGCTCAATCCGTCTAGGCAAACTGCATGTCGTGCTGCTGCTGGCCATGGGCTGGGAGGGCGCGCACCTGCACGAATTCGTCTTCGACGAAACCAACTATGGTGAACCGGATGACTTCGGATTCCAGAGCGATCCGCCAATGCTCAATGAAGCACAAGTCACGCTGGCGAAGGCGCTGGGCGGGCTGAAGTCATTCACCTACATCTACGACTACGGTGACAACTGGCAGCATCGGATCAAGGTCGAGAAGGCTCTGGTGCCTGATCCAGACATGCGCCGGCCGCTGTGCCTGAACGGGCGGAATGCGTGTCCGCCGGAAGACGTCGGTGGAGTGCCGGGATATGCCAACTTCCTCGAAGCGATCGGCGATCCGACTCAGGAGGAACACGACCACTTCCACGAGTGGTGTGGCGGCACCTTCGATCCCGCTGCCTTCGACCTCGTGCTCGCGAATCAGCGGCTCTCAGAGATCAAGTTCTGATCGTCAAGACGGTCTCGGTTTGACGCTTATCTGGTTGCCGTAGGGCGCCGTACAGCAGCCTGGAAATGGCCTGATATACAGTGAGTTTGGGTGAAACGACGCCAAGCAACGAAAATTAATGATCTGGCTTGATTATTGCGTGCTATAGCGAGAGATTTTTGCTATGAAAGCAAATAGTAGGTGCTGACAGAACACCGAGTTGAATCAAGAATGATGACGAAAGCTTTTACCCGCGAGCAATTAGACACCTATTTTGCGTCTTTCGTTGGCATGGAAGGGGGAACCCGTCCGCTGCGGTCTGGTTTTGCGACTACTCGCCGACCAGGAGCAGCCTATCGCTGGTCGCCCCACTGATGCCGCAGCTTGAATGTCCAGCTTGGGACTCCCCATTTCGTGCAAGGCATGCAAAGGAGATCCTCCGGTGGCAGACTCACCAGCGAATCGCTCATATTATGTCAGCTGCGCGTGAAATGGTGTTGTTTGGCCAAGAAGATAGTGGCGACTGGAAAAGATATCTTACTGAGCACCTGTATCGACCGCTGGGGCGGGAATTCATGCTTAGCCTATTTCCGCTGCCGATCCGTACAGGCTACGGCCAGAGTTGGAGGCGACGCTATGGCATGCAACCTGAACTTGCTTCGAGAATAGCGTACATGACTCTTTGCCGTGAGGGGGGGCGTTTTCGTTTCATCGAGGCGTTACGTCGCCGTGAGCGGCCTAAGGTGGTGGTATGTCTGGGTGAGCGTCATGAGGACGATTATGTGCATGCCTTCGGTATGCGCGGGCTCCCATACAAAGAGCACACCCTGAAGCCGGCCGACCAGGCTCGCATACTCCATATCTACGACGACAAAGGCACGCGGCTGGTGCTTTGCCCCGCCTTAGCCGGTGCCGCCGGTATGTGCTCTGACGTCCTTCTGAAAGCAATGGGGTCCTACATCAGCCAATGGTTGGCGAAGGCGGAATTTGAGTTGTGGTCCACAAATCAATAAGGCAATCATTGATGACCCGTCTAGGTACACGACGATCCCAAGCCCAGTGTGGGATAAGGCATAAAGGCGGTAAGGTCGCCGGGCCAGATAATTCGAACTCAGCAAGTCTTGGTATGACATGGTAAGCATGGGGCCGGACACAGGCATCAAAGCATCCAGGGGCGAACCTCGACAAACCGAGGAACAAATTTGTCGTAATTACGACAAATATTACATTCCTCACTGTCTCGTAGCTTTGCCTTCGAGCGATTCATCCTGGCCAAGAATCAAGGCGACGCGCGTTTCGATAGCGCATAGAAGCAGGGCGGCCCATTCAAAATGGAGGCGTATGAAGGGAGTAGTAGCAAGAGCCATGCGTAATCGCAACAATTGGCCCAAGACTTGCATACCAAGGGCCCTCAACGGCAAAGTTCGCCGAAAATGCCAAGGGTAAAGCATGACTTGCGTTGTAGCAATCAAGCAGTTCGGCATGATGTACATGGTGCTGATTCAGCTGCGAGTAATGGCAATGGATATGCTATACGAGTCCGCAACGATCCGAAGATCAATCAGGTGGGCCCTTTCCTGTTCGGTTTCACCACTTCATTCCGGATGGGGCAGCTTCTTGGCCATGCATTCGTTCCTCCGGAGCGTGACCCGCGTGTTTCCACTGAGACGTTCATGACGACTACGTTCATCAACGCAGTGCGCGGATGTCTCAAGTCGGGCGGTTATGCGAAAAAGGCGGACGATGTGGAGAGCGGTGGAACATTCCTCGTAGGCTATGAAGGTAGAATTTTTCGAATCGAAAGCGACTATCAGGTCGGCGAAACACGCCTAGACTATGAAGCAGTTGGATGCGGACAGGACGTGGCAATGGGGGCGCTCTACGCATCCTTCAATTCCGGCAATCCAGTCGAACCAATGCGGGAGCTCCGGACCGCCCTGATGGCGGCAAAGCAATTCTCGTGTGGTGTACGGGGCCCATTTGTATACAAGGCTATGACCTTGGATGGTACAAGCAAAGTCGTGGAGAATGACGGTTGCTTAACTAGAATCCCTACTGATCCCGCCCGACTTCCCACCGACAGGAGTTAAAAAGGACATGACTAAATTCCAAATCTTGTTTGGCTACGCCATCGCCGCGGCCCTGATGCTTGGATCCACCATCGCACAGGCTGCAACGTGGTCTGCAGCTTCGCCTTCAACCTCGTCCTGCCATGAGCGCACTCTTTTCGCTAATTGGACCTACGGCAGGTATACTTTCAACAATGACGCTTGGGGGCCTTGCGGAAATCCTCCAGTCGCAATTGGTTGGCAGACCTTCTGGGCCAACACAAACCTCGACTGGGGTGTCACTTCGGACCAGCCCGACACGAGCGGCATCAAGTCCTATCCGCACGTCGAATACTCTGTCAACAAACCTATCAGCTCGCTGAGCAAGCTCACCGCCTCTGTCTCAGCTACAACGCCTTCCATTGGTGCCTGGGAATCAACATTGGATGTCTGGGCCGGCACAGAACGGCACGAGATCATGGTCTGGCTGAACTACACCGGCACCTCGAATGGGTGCGGTAATGTCAAGCCGATCTCCCACAACTGGACCTCTGGCGGTTGCGCGATTCCGCTCTATAGCAACGTCCCGTTGTCCGGTAGCACATGGAATGTCTATGTCGGTAGCAATGGCAATAACGCTGTCTATTCTTTCCTGCGCACAACGAAGACCGACAACACCACGATCGATGTGCTGGAGATTATGAATTACTTGAAATCGCTGAACTATTTTGGTGACGTGGTCATCGGTAAGGTCGAGTACGGCTTTGAAATAACCTCGTCGGTCGGCGGCCTTAGCTTCGTGTCTAAGAACTTCGCCGTCACCGCAGAGTAATTCCGGCTCCTATCGTCGCGGTCAGCGGATCGCGGCTGTTGCCACCGCACGTCAGCTGGCAATGATCGTCTGGCACGTCCTCGCGCAATAACGAATGCTTCGCCGGGATCGCAGCGCTGACTGCACGAGAGACCCATGAGCTGGGACTGAGGAGGCTGCCTCCTGCGCGTCGCGGTAGCCGCAAGGGACCTGCCGCTGCCTACAATCGTCGACGAGCAAGCCTCCCAGGCATGTCGCCACAACTGAACGACCAACGGTATTCCGAGCCTGTCGGCGAAGTCCCTGCATGCCCGCCCGGCCGCCTGTTCCCTTCTACCCCTCTGAGTCTACTTTTTCCCGTGCGCGCCTAAGGTATCCCCAGATTATGCTGTGCGAGCGTCTACAAGACGGGGGCCCTTGGTCGATAAGGTTTTGACTATAGGTCGTCCGGTCTGTCGAGGATTTCCAAAGCATCATCGCGATGGCTTAGGAAGATCAGCACCGAAAGGATCGTGATAAAGAATCGGAACGCATCTGGCATCCCATTCCACTGTTTCGACATCCACATGCCGAACCATTCCCCTCCCACCGACATGAATGCGACCTGCCATGTCAAAAAACCCAGCGTAAGTCCGGCGATGGCAAAGCCTTTCGCGCGCTGAAAGGTCATGTGGGAGCCACGGCGTGCGCACCACAAGCGATTGCCGCCGACCCAGCACAGCGCAGCGGTTGCGGTCTCTAGTGTGATAATGCCCACATAGGCAACATGATGCAGAGGGGGCGAGGTGATAGCTCGATACATGATTCCGTTACCTGGGAACGTCGTGTCCATTAGCAGCACATGACGAACAAAGTCAAAATTCGTGGAGTAGTCAGTGATATTGTCAAACGCGACCAAAGAGGCAAAGAGGGCGATGGCAAAGACCATTAGTGTCTTGGAGATTCGTAGGATCATGGATTGCTTCGAATAAGTGTATGAAACTGACACGACGCGTGAGCGGAGTCGGTGGACCAGCAGCGCAAATTTCTGTATTCAGGAAACGACGTATAACTACTACAGCCCGATTTCGGGACGGGCGTTACTTGAAGCACCGTGGCCCGTTGGAAACCGTGACAAGAGCCGGGGTCAGTCTTGTCTGAAAAAGATGGTGTTCCCGTCCATTAGGGGCTGGCCAGGGTGAAGATTTGCGATGAGCCGAACTCGCTTCCCTAGCGCTTTTCGGCAGACCCCAAATGATAGCAGGAGTTGACAACTCCAACGCTTGGCGCAGTACACAATACAATCTACATTCCGGCCTTCCTGCGCAGGGTACCGGTATCGACGTGAACGAACTTTTTTCCATAGATTGTCAGGATGGTTCTTTGTGAATATGTCAAGGTTCCATCGGGGTTCAAATTCATATCAATGTAAAACTCATGCGTTTTGCCGTTCTTCCTCATAAAGGAATTCTCAGCAAAGGGGCGCGTATAAGCACTAAAGGAATTATTGTCCTTTAGCCTTCCTTCCGCCGTTGCGCAAACTCCTCGGGGGATGCAAAAAGAATCAATGATGGTATTATTCTTCCTGTTCAAAATAAAATATCCAACTTGATCATGAAACATTTGGCTATCTGATTTTCTAAATACCTGCTGGTGGTAGCTTACAGACACCAAGTTCTGGTCGCTCGCATTGGTGACGCTCGGCCCATCACTAATGACGATTTTTTCGAAGTATGGGTTAGACGCAGCCGCTCCGGTTGGTAGGCCTGTTTTCTTTTGGGCTGGCGCAATATCCATTCCCTTGTCGCCCTCCCAAGTCCCAATAAGTCGCGATAAGAGATTAAATTCGTTGGGTGGCTCCGTGGCGTGGGATGAGCTACGGAAAATCAGTGCCACGATGGTTGTGACGATTTTTTTCATTGTATAACGTTAATTTGGTTGAAGAATGATATTCGCTTTGAGTCAAAACATTATGCTTCAATTCATTCGATTATCCAAATAACGGAAAAAATTAGCAATTGCACCGTGTATAAAGTCGCTATTAAACAGAACTCGTTACGCCAAGCATTGGAGGGCGTCGGGTGTCGGGCTCGCAAAAATATGGCAGATGCAAGTCGGCAAGTACGTTGTCCGAATGAGTGCGCCCGCAAGGTGAGCCTCTTTCGCAGTCCAAATTTCGCCCTGTGCCATTCTTTCTGGTACTCGGGGTGAAGCATTCGAGTTCTCCTTTCCGTCATAATAGCCTTCTGGAAGGCTATGCTCGAATTACGCGAAGACGGCGTGGAGAGCAAGAATTCCGCTCCGACCGCATTTCCCAAGATGCAAGAAAAGGGTCGCCGCCGTACATTCGCGGCCAGCGTGCCGGACTCCATTCGGCCATGCGTTCAACCTTGCATCGCATTACAGAAAATCTGTGTGCCACTATCCTCGGTGGTGATCCGTGGGGGCAGCGTTGCACCACGATGCGGATATGCTGTCGTTCGCGGTTTCATTGCTACTGGGGTTGACCAATGTCAGTATTCATTTAGATACCGTTGCCAATGTGCATGAGTTGTGCCAGTTGGGGTAACCCATCAGTCGCCCTTCAGACCGCTTGTTTAGGACTCCCCACGCTCTATTGCTGGCAACAGTTCGCGAGGCTAGCTATTACCATAAGTCGCTCATTAGTAAAGAGACCTGGGCACCTGGCGCTCCCCGCTTGGATGGCAATCAAGGGATCAGCAAGGGTTATGCCAGGCAGTTCGTCATGGTCACTCGCTATTTTTTTCGAGGCGCCGACGCACGATGTATCAATCATTGTTGCAAATGTAGCTTTGTGGACAATGCTGCTACGTTTTACTCCATAAGGGTTAATGCAATTTGTCAATATCCATTGACCGCTGTATCAAGCGTATAACCGTGCACTGCTTATTCTTTTGCTTATACGGTGCGTTTGCCCTCATGGTTCGGAGTTCGACGTGTCTATCGACGCCTAAACTTCTGCTCGGGGAACGGGTCTGCACCACGTTTCGTAGATCGACCACGGCGCTGTCTGACCTCGAATGGGAGTGCAGCGGTGAACGCATCGTGGATACCCCATCAGACGCCCTGCGGTAAGCTGGAGCAAGTGTCATCGATGGAGCGTGGGTTTCTGTTTTTGATCTTGATCAACTTGAAGCTGGTGGCATTCGATCTATCTTCCATGCTTATCCGGTTAGCTCCCAAACCTACTAGATGTAGTGGGTAGCGATTTTTTGGCATAGAGCTCGGCATAGGTCGGCGCGGTGACGTCACCAGCGATGCCGAGCAGGGAGCGAAATGCCATGCTTATCCGGTTGTCTCCCAAGCCCTCTACCGATAGTATGTTGGTCATCTGTGCCACCCCGGGGCAACCATGGTTATTGACGTGCTTGACCGAGGCGATCTACCGTTTCCGGGCTCGCTGCCGGAGTTTCAGCGGATGTTTCCAGACGAAGCGGCATGCATGGCCTACCTTGAGCGCGCTCGATGGAGCGATGGGTTCATTTGTGACCACTGTGGCTTGCTTGGTGAGCCGTACCGCTTTGCCAATCGCCCCGGCGTTTTCCGTTGTCGCCATTGCACACGCGACACGAGCCTCACTGCTGGCACCGTCATGGAGCGCACGCACACACCGCTGTCGGTTTGGTTCTGGGCGGCGTAACTGGTCGCCAGTCAGACACCTGGCATGTCGGCCGTTCAGTTCCAGTGCCAACTCGACCTGTCGCGTTACGAGACCGCCTTCCAGATACTCCACAAGTTGCGCGCCGGCATGGTGCGCCCCGACCAGGATCGGATCGGTGGCAAGCCTGAGGAACACGTCGAGGCCGATAAGACCTACGTCGGTGGGCGTACTCGCGGCAAAGGCAGGGGCGTGCACGACATGGTTCTTGTGGCCGGCGCTGTCGAGGTTCGGCAACGCAAACTTGCCGGCAGCCGCAACAAACGCAAGAGCGGACGGTATGCCGGACGAGTTCGGCTCGCTCTGGTTCCTGACCGAAGTGCCCGGTCGCTGGGCGGATTCATCGAGCGTACCGTTGCACCCGGCGCAACCATCATCACCGACGACTGGAACGGTTATGCCAAGCTGGGCGAGCGCGGCTATGGCCATATCGCCATCGCGCAGCGCGGTGAGATGCAAGTGACCGAATCCTTCCTGCCGATCATTCACCTTGTGTTCTCCAATCTCAAGACCTGGCTGCGCGGAATTCATCACGGTGTCAGCCCGCAGCACCTGCAAGCCTATCTCAACGAATTTACCTTCCGCTTCAACCGTCGTTTCTATCCCTTCAATGCATTTCGCTCCCTGCTCGGCATCGCTGGTGACGTCACCGCGCCGACCTATGCCGAGCTCTATGCCAAAAAATCGCTACCCACTACATCTAGTAGGTTTGGGAGCTAACCGGATAAGCACGCTATCTTCTCCCTACCACGTCCCAGGATCCTGTTCCATTTGTTGTGAAGTCGGCAAATATCCACTCTGGCCAACTCGGAAATTACGAGTATCTAGGGAGCGATTTGGGGGCGGGCTGCCTGCCTTTGGCCTTGCCTACCTAAATCGCATGGCCGATCCACGATCTTTACTTGGCCTTCGATCACATCATTGGGCAAGCCCGCTACGGAAGAAGCACAGGCATCCAATTTTTGGATAAAAGGTATCGAAACAATCAATTGTACAAGCTGTTAGTGCACCAGCAAAGTTACGGAAACCAAGGTGAGGCTCGAATGCAAAGGATCAGGATAATTGCGTAGAGATAATGGACGGGGCGTGGATGAGAAATCCATCAAAAATGGAAGGGCGGTTCATTGCGGAATTTCATCGAGGACATAATCAATTAATCATGAATAAATGGGATATGCAACACAAAGAGCGGGTCATCGTCTTGATTCAAGGTCTTCCAGGAGCTGGCAAGACCACCCTCGCTCGAATGCTTCTGGATCTAATGCCGACAGCTAGCTGGGTTAATGCGGATTTTGTTCGGGAAAATATAAATCGTGACTTGACGTTTAGTTTGGTGCATCGCATTGAGCACGCGCGTCGTATGTCCGAAATTGCCAATCTGACGCTAAACTACGGGGCGAACGACTATTGCATTGTGGATTTTGTTTGTCCCACTGTGGAAACACGCAGAGCCTTTCTGGACGCGGCCGAGTATCCAGTCTACACCGTGTTCATGAACACGATAACCGCTGACGAGTCTAGGTTTGCAGATACGCGCAAGATGTATAAAGCTCCCACAGACTATGCATTTCGGGTGAGCGGATATAAGACGATAGAAGAATTGAAGCAGGTGGCACGTACGATTCATTTGGCGCTCCTAAGTAGATCGCCAAATTTGTCAATGACAAAACTTAGGAGGAGCCTTTGAATGTTAGTGCAAAGGAACTCTCGGGAATAATATTAGTGTTTGGCATGCCGCTTGGACCGAACAGGACACCAATCGGGGTCTTCTTGTACTCGTAAGCCGGGATCCTCCTTTAGCCGCTGATCGTCGGTCTTACAGTAATGTTGGCGTTTGCTCCGCTAAGAGGCCGCCGCCGTTTGCGATCCTTATTCCTAGGACTTCCCTGCCAAAAATAAAATACTTTGACTATCGCGATGTGAAGCAGATCATCAGGCGATGGAGCGCTTGGCGTCGAGGTCGAGCGGCAAATCCTTGACCGTTCGTACCTCGGTACCGGACTCTTCAGCCATCTCTCTCAGGTGACTTTGGCTTGAACGGCTCCGCGCACTGCGTCGCTGCAAAACTAGATAGAGCAAATTGAATCGATTTGCACCATCTTGGAAGCTGCGCGATTTGTGTACTCGAGCTCCGACAGCCCTTTGCGGCTCTTGATAGCTCGTCGAACTGGAAGAGGTCACAATTGATCTCCATTCATCTCCATTCGATTGGGATGGAGCGATAGAATTCTGCGGCGCCCGCTATCGGCCGTAACAGCTGCATCGCTTGGATTTCATATTGTGCAATGCGAGCGGCTTCACGCTCCGGCGATAGGCCAGGCGCAATGGCAGCTATCAGTTCGACATCTCGACCGGACGCAGACATCCGTAGGACATAATCCGGCGAAATTAGTTTCCCCTGCGCCCAACGACGGAGCGCGCCTTTAACGACTGCCTCCGAGTCAACGAGGGCGCCATCCAAGTCAAAGGCTACATGATCGTATTCGTTCACTCGAACGTTTATCATGATCGCGCCCAATAAGTCTTGTTGGAAAGACAAGCATTCTCTGTCGCGCGGAACGCCTGCCAACAGTATTCCACCATGGACCTGTCCGTTACCTGCGCAGTCATATCCTCGTCTTTGCAGTAGTCTGCTAGCGCCCCCTTCAGCGCCTCTTGTAAAGCGCTGAAGAATTTGTCGCCCATGGAAACATTGCTCATGTACGTGGCCGGGTAGCCTGTGTAGATACCGTACTGAAGGCACCTTCGAACAAATGCCTGTCCATGCCTTTGCGAAGGCATGACGATATCGAACATGGTGTCGCTTCCTAATACACGCGCGGGTATTCCGGAGCGAGCGAATGACTCGTCGAACAACCTCTTGAGCGCCGCCCCGCTTTCCGCCAAGCGAGCCACGGTGCCATCTTCTTCGAAGATTTCCTGCGTTAGGTTACCGGCGACAAAGGCGCGATTTTCGCGTAAGTAGGTGTTGCCAAGATAAACCCCGTCAGCCCCGGACATGGCATCGGCGGTGCCAATGACCGCGGAAAGGCCGATTCCCTGTGCGATCCCTTTGGCCAAGGTGATCAGGTCGGCTGGGACTTTGTGCCGTTGACAGTAGCCACCATTGGCGTAACGAAGGCCGCAAAGCACCTCGTCAACGATCAACAGCGCTCCATGCAGTATAGCCATCCTAGCGATTTGGTGGAGTAACTCCGGAGGAAAGACTGACGGCTCTGGCGTGACGAAAATGGCGGCGACTTTGCCTCTGTTCCGACTCAACTGTTGCTCCAAGATATCTAAATCATACTGAAAATCTTGGATGTAATGATCATTGGCCGGTGGGGTTTCCTGCCACGGGTACTGTTGAAAGATGTCATGCCAGCCGTGAAAACCAGCCGTTAGAATAATCGGTTGGCCGGTTCGGTGTCGCGCGATGCGGACGGCGGCTTCCGTTGCACAAGATCCGGTCCTCAAGAAGAACACCCTAGGCATGGCTGGGAATTTCATCGAGATCTTCTCAGCTAGTATCTGGCGTTGCATGCTCACCGCCGATGGAAGAACGTCAGTATCTTTCTCCATAGCTTGAGAAAATCTGGCTTTGAATACAGCGTTATTACTTCCCAAGGGTGAAGACCCGCTGCAGGACGTCATATCAAGATAAATCTTGCCGTCGATATCCTCCGCCGTTGCGCCATTGGCGGATCGAAATATGATGGACGTGCGGGTTTCACGCTCCCACTCAGCCAAATGACCGGCAGCTCCGAAACTGCTCATTTAGTTTCCCCTTTCGGCTAGTGACAGGGCCATTCGCCTCGCGTTGGCCATGATGGTGTGCGTCGGATTGCTGTTTCCGGCGAAGTTCATCACGGAGCCATCCATAACATAGATGTTTGTTAACCCGTGAATCCTACCGTAGCGGTCGGCTACTGAAGTCTTTGGATCGGAACCGGCTCGCATTGTGCCGTGCAGATGGCAACTGCCTTTCCCGCGGGAAAAGGGCATGCGTTCGATGCAGGATGCGCCTAAGCGGCGCAGTGTGTCTTCGGCCCGGTTAGCGAGAAAGCTAATTCGTGCGAGATCATTTTCAGAGTTTTTATATGCGATACGGACGTAAGGAACCCCGTGTGGGTCAATGGCCGCATCAAGCATGACACGGTTGTGTGACCAAGGTTCTTCCCCGGCGATGTAGTGTAACCGCACGAGGCCGATGTTATCTCCCGGCGAAGGGAAATTTGCTTCATAGATCAGGCCACCAAATCTGCATGGCACGTCAGGGTGCTCATAGAAGTCGTCCGTATACACGGTCGCGTGCGGCCCCCAATGTGCAGGCACCGGGGCTGTATTCTTCATGTAGCCGACGGAGTATCCGCTGATTTTGAATGAGAGGCCGCGCCCTACAAGGTCAGAATCATTTCCTATTCCTGTCGGTGCATGACGGCTAGTCGAGCGAAGCATTAATGCCGCTGACTGAATTGCGTTTGCACAGACGATGACGGTTTTAACTGGAATTCTAATCCGTCGCGAGGAGAGCGGCACATAGCACTCAAGGGCTTCTGCACGGCAGTCGTTTCGGAGTTCGATCGCGTTGACAAAGCATCCGTACAGCACCGAAATCGTTCCTGGTAAGGCGGAGTCGTCAAGAATACTTCGTGTGCGTATGTTTGCTTTTGCATCTGTAGGGCACACCAGGTCGTCGCAACCCGAGCACTCAATGCATCCATTGGTGGTTTTGGGTTGTCGGATCGCCAGTGGGATACTCTTTGCCTTGATGCCAAGTTCTTGCATGGCATCGGATATCAATAGTCCTCGCGGGCTTGCCGGATATGGCCGAAATCCATTCGTACCACTAATCTCTAATAGATTCTCTATTTCGGAATAGAAAGGTTCGAGATCCTGAAGGGCAATGGGCCAGTCTATCTCCATGTCAGTCCTCAGGTATTGGGAGGCCGAGAGATCTGCTTGTCGGTATCTGAACGTGATCGCGTTGTAAAACTCCATTCCTCCACCGACGGCACACGCGGTCCACGGATTTCCATCGGCGCGACCGTGGGAAGATGTGCGTGCCTTGCTGTAGGCTGCCTGATGGGGCCCGTATAGCGCACCTTGGGATACCAAGCCTCCATACTCGAGGACGGCAACGTGACAACCTTTTTCGGCAAGTGTTCGGGCAGCAATCGATCCCGAAGGCCCTGAGCCAACGATAACAACATCGAAGCTTGTGTAATCACGAGATGCGGCCGCCGCAATGTGTCTGATATCCGTCATGTGCAATGGTCTCCTTTTTGAGATGGGATGTCAGTGCGGGCCAACCGCCATTGTTCGCGACGGCGGCAAGCAAAGCTTTTGTGCTGGCCACGTAGTGGGGGACCGCAATGCCTGCCAATTCGGTGGCGGGGTGGCGATAGCTAATGGAGAAGCCATCATGAGTACGTATGAACCAAAGAAACACCTCTTCAGGATCGGTGCAGCGACTACGGAAGACGGTGGTTCTCCAGGTGTTCCAACTGCTCGCCCCAGGCGTACGCCGAAGGTCCATGTACGAAACCATGAAAGGGTCGCGCAGGGACAGGCCGAGGAGTTGCGCCACTCGGGGTAGCGGTATCCGGGCCAGGTCCTTCAGCCCGGCTAGACCTGCAACCGCCGAACGCACCGCGTCAGAGAAAGAGTCTGTTCCATTTAGCGTGAAGGCCACTGGACCCATACCCACGTACCACCCTATGGATAATTGGGACGGATCCGTCTGTGTATTGACGGGACCATGGTACGGAATACGTTCGAGCCGCTGATTTCTTGGCCTACCTTTGCAAGGCAGGCGAGAAGCCCAGCAAAGGAATTGCCCCCAACTGCGCGGCAGACCTGATTGAAGGAGAGTGCGTCAAATGCGTTGAGAAGCTCTGTGTATCCGCTTGGCTGCGCGGCAGGGCATCCGGTCGCATCGCTTACTGATACAGGGAACTGCGGCAGGCGTCCCCCGCTTTCGGCAACAAAAGTCCGCCAGCGCGCTATAGATGCGTGTTCCGCGGTTAACGCATCGGCGGCGTTCCGTTCGGCCTCTGCGAAATCGAGATAGCTTGCCGTCGGGTGGGGGAGAGGGGAGGTGGTTGCGCTGCTTGAGGGCGCGAGTGCTGACGCATACAGTAGTTGAAGCTCATACGCAGTATGGAAAATTGAGTAGCCGTCCATTAGAGTGTGGTCCGCGGCGACATAGACGGTGGTTGCTTCCGGGCGGCTGACGGTGGCGGGAAGATAGCCAGGCCAGCCGACAGCGAGGACCTCACTGTCGAACAGGTTTTCCAGATGTCGCGCCAACTTGCGGCCGTCGGTGAAGTTCACCGCCGTACTGGGGCGGATTCTCACGGCCTCGGCTGGTAGCGTCTTGCGGTGGAATCGGCCACCAGGTGGGACGCACGAGGCAGGGGTGAGCTGGCTACGGAGGGTTTCGTGGCGGGTTATCCAGTCACGCAACGCCGTGGCGAAAGCAACTGCATTGAATTCACCGGGCAGGTCGAAGGTGCAGGCCAGCCAAGACGGATACAAGGGACCGTCACCAGCTGCCTCAAGTGCAGACGTGATGTGGGCTTCCTGCACGTGGGACGGCCGCCGAGCGTCGGCTATCCAATTGGGATCGGATATGTGTGGTGCCGTGGCCCGCCAGACGGTGAGGTAGCCCGGAGATAGACTAGGCGATAGCATGTCGGTGAGCTTCATGGTGTGGCGCGTGTTGTCCGAGAGCAATTGGAGACAATGGTGGCAGACCCCGGTTCGGTGCGTGCCTCCACGAGCTGCGGTGTACGCACGGATCGCAGAGGAGATGCCAAGATCCACGCAGCGGCTGCGGCAATGAGGGCTCCACTGAGCAGTAGCGTCGCGCGTACGCCAAGCCATGCTCCACAGGCGCCGCCCAGCACGGCGCCGAATGGAGCAAGTCCCCACACGATGGTCCGGATGCTCGCGTTCACTCGTCCGTGCAGTTGAGGCGGAGCCAAGGCATAGCGGATCGGTACCTGATGGACGTTGTAGAGCTGCTGGCCGATCCACAATACGAATTGCGACAGTCCCACCGATAACCATCCTGGCACATCAAGCATGGGGGTTAGCATCGCGCCGACGGCGCTGATAAGGAGCGCTGCGATTAGCACGCGACCCAAGCCTAACGCTCGAGCAGCAGGACGAGCGAGCAATGCCCCGATAGCACTTCCGGTGGCGGCGATGCCTGAGACCGTTCCGACCATTGTGGCGTTTAGCCCCAATTCTTCGGTTAGATACAACAGAAAGACAGCGGAGTAGGCGCTGTACCAAAGGATGAGAGTGCCGGTGGCAAAGGTGACTGCGCGTAGTCCGGGAGTGCGTAGCACGAATAGCGCGCCCTCTGCCGCCTCCGAGAGGATGCGTTCAAGGATGCCCCTAGCGTCGTCATCGTTGTGGTTACTTGTCACCGGCGTACTTGTTATCGGCGTCATCACCACGTATGGAAGCAGCACCGTCACCAGAAGGAACGACGCCGCATCTGCAAGTATCGCGATAGGCGCGGAAAAGGAGTAGATCAGCCAGCCTGCGAGCGGCTGGCCAAGTACCAATGCCGCCGATTGTCCCAGTTCTAGCCAGCTCTGCGCTTGTACTAGTTGATGGGGCGGCACGACAGTTGGCACACATGCCAAGAAGGCCACGTCGGCGATCACCGTGGCCCCACCCACCAGTGTAGCAACTGTGTAGAGATGGGGCATGCCGACGTGTCCGATTAGTAAAGCAGTCACTGGTACGGTCGCCAGCGTTAGCGCCATTATCGAATTTGCCGCAGTCAGAAGAATCCGGCGTGAAAGCCGATCGACGAAGACCCCGACAAGCAGGCCCAGCAGAAGGTACGGGGCGCGTCCGCAGGCTAGCAGGAAGCCTGTCTCAAGCGGCCCTGCTCGGTGTAGTTGGATCGCGGTCAGGGGTAGGGCGATGAGGGTCACCTGGGAGCCGACGCGGGAAACCGTCTCGCCCAAGAGAAGAAGATAGAAGCTGCCGGGCAAGCGGTGTCGTGGTGTTTCGTTTGCAACGTCTATCATTCCCCGCCCCGCAAAGCCGGCACGGACAGCTTGTAGCCGAACTGTTCCAGTTCATTGCCGGCTATCCGCTCGAACTGCTCAACCTCCTGCGGCGTAAGGTCTTGCAAGTACCGCCCAATACACCTTGTGTATAGCGGTTGAGCAGCGGCTTCAGCTGAGGGGTGGCCCCACGGTTTGTCGAAGAGCGCGTGCTTGTGCTCTGCGTGATGCAGAACCGCTTCGTTCCATCGCAAGCCAAGGTATTCCAGCATCCGTGCGACTGTCTCACGCGGGACAGTGACCAGATCCTCGTATCGAACTTCGAGATAGCGACCACTCGGCGCCCCAAGGCGCGGCCGGGTGACGACCTCTAGCCAGCCCTGCGCGGCCTCCGCGATACTCCGATGGCCCCAGTCGGGGACGTTAGCATGGGAGGCTGCCACATCGCGGCCGTCGCGGATGATATGGACAAAATGGGCTTTTGGCCAAATGGTGGCGTATGTGCCGATGTCCTGGATCCTCCGCTGAAGCTTTAGGCCCCATCGCTTCGCCCCGGTCTGTTGACGTCGGAACTCGCCAATAGAGTCGATAAGGAAGCAGCGGTCCTCCAGTGTAGACAGGTCGGTGCCACGCTCGGCCATCAGACGGGCCACCAGTTCCTGTACGTCGTCTCGGTCCAAGCCGAAACGTTCACATTGCAAGACGAAGTGCACGCCGTCGAACCACTTAAAGTCGATGGTTTCCTTCGTCGTACCGGTGACCCGTGGATCCTGACAGGCCATCATGGCGCATACTGCGAGAATATGGGGGCCTAGGTTAACTGGCTCTGTAAAATCGATCTCCGGGCCTACGACCAAATCCGGGTGCGAGTCGAGCAGGATGCTAAGCAAGGTGGTGCCGGAGCGGTCTTCGCCGCCGAGGAGGAGAGGGTTAGAACGCAGTGGGAGTAAAGTGGAGTCTAGTGACGAGTTGAACATGGGCGGGATGGCAAGAGTGAACATGGCCTTTACTTGCAACACTGGGGGCTATCGCTGGAAAGCAGTGGGCCCGACGATTAAGGGCGCCGCTCATTTGTCAAAAATCTGAGCACCGGCACCAGGCTCATTCCCTGACGGGCCCGAGGCTATCAAGAGCAGTGCAAGGGCTGTGCCTGTCGTGTGTTTAGGGCAAAAGCAGGCTTCATGCGGGTATGGAGACCTTGCGGTCGTTATGACGGTGGAACGCGCTGTTGAAATTGTTGCAATTTGTCATCTAGTGCACATTGCCGCCTCGCAGAATCGACTAAGACTCCGCATCTCCAATAGACAATTCTATTGTTCGTCCATGGATAGCGGCTCAGCCAGGTCCCGCGCATTTTTTGTCAAACGAGCCAGTTTCCTACTGCTAAACCGGTTCAGCGAGGCCGACGCAGGAAGGTTGAGTGGAGCGAGGTCATCAACGCCTTGCGATACCTAGTGCGCTCGGGCTGTGGCTCGCGCATGTTGCCCAAGGACTTCCCGGGCGTGGCAAACGGTGTAGGGGTGGTTTCGCCGACTGATGCGTCGGTTCCTGTTCCAGACGAATCACGATGTGGTGTTGATGCTCGACAGGGAGTTGGAAGACTGGCAGCCTTGCCCTAGCAGGCAGCTGAAATACCTAGCCCGAAGTCAGCGCGGTATCGTGCCAAGGCGTTGATTACCAGATACCACTCCATCCGAGATTCATGCGCGGCGCCGACACCTTCACCGAAAGCCTGTTCACCATGCTGCGACTCGAAGATTTCGTGCCGCAAGCGCATCCGTTGCGCCCGATCCGCACCATGGTCAACCAGGCCTTGACGAAGATGGATCGGCTGTTCGCAAGCATGTACGAAGCCGATATCAAGGGCGGACGCCCGAGCATTGCGCCGGAGAAGCTGCTGCGCGCGATGCTGCTGCAGGTTCTGTATAGCATTCGGTCCGAACGGCAACTGATGGAGCAAACGCAGTACAACTTGCTGTTCCGCTGGTTCATCGGTCTGTCGATGGACGACGCAGTCTGGGTGCCAACGGTGTTTACCAAGAACCGTGCACGGCTGATCCAGCACGATGCAGTGATCACGTTCTTCAACGAGGTGCTGGCTATCGCGCACAAGCGCAACTTGCTGTCGGGCGAGCATTTCAGCGTGGATGGCACGATGATTAAGGCCTGGGCCGGCCACAAGAGCTTCGTACGCAAGGACGGCGGCAATGGCGATGACAGCGACAGCGACAGCGGTGGCACCGGCGGCTTCCAAGGAGAGAAGCGCAGCAACGAGACGCATCAGTCCAAGACTGATCCGGACGCCAAGCTCTATCGCAAGGGCAAGACTGCCAGTGAGCTGCGCTATATGGGCCACACCTTGAGCGACAACCGCCACGGCCTGGTGGTCAGTGCCGTGGTGACCCAAGCCGACGGATATGCTGAGCGCGAGGCCGCGAAGGCCATGCTCAACGACGCCCGGCAGGTTGCTAACGAGCCGAGCGCCGAAGTTACCGTGGGCGCGGACAAGGGCTACGACGCCGAGGAGTTCGTTCAAGCCTGCCTGGAGATGAAGGTGACTCCGCACGTGGCGCAAAACACTTCAGGGCGACGCTCGGCGGTGCCCGATGAGATTGCCCGCAGCGTCGGCTATGCCATCTCGCAGCAGAAGCGCAAGCTGATCGAACAGGGCTTCGGCTGGGTCAAGACGGTCGGGCGCATGCGTCAGGTGATGGTGCGCGGCTTGAAGAAGGTCGACCAGATGTTTGTGCTTAGCATGGCCGCTTACAACCTCGTGCGGATGCGAACGCTAGGACAAATCCGTCCGCAGGGACTGTAATGGGAGCAAGGAAGCTAAAAATGGGCATCAAACCGCATGAAAATCGATGAAGTGACGCCCGGCTTCCGGATTATGAAAAATACGAGGCATGTGCGTCGCGCAGGGGGAAGCTTTGCCCCGTCTGCAGCGAGTACTTCAGCGGCCTGTTAGTCTTACTGTGTCATAAATGTGCCATACTATAAACTTCTTGGCACAGTTCATGAAGAGCGATGAGCGCGAGCGAGCGATTTGAGCAATACATGGAACATTTAGCGGCGGGACTGGGGCATGCGGACCGCCATGCTGGGCTCAAGGGCTACTGCACAGGTCTGATGCTGCCGCTATCGCGTAAGAGTGTGGAGCCGATGGCAGCTGGAGTCGATCCGCTGCACGCTAGCGCCCGGCACCAGGCACTGCACCACTTTGTCGCCAAGGCCGACTGGTCCGATGAGGAGATGCTGCGCCGGGTCAGTCAGTGGGTAGTGCCCAAGATGGATCTCTCGACCGGTGGCTTCTGGATCATTGACGACACAGGCTTCCCAAAGAAGGGCAAACATTCGGTTGGGGTCGCGCGTCAGTATTGTGGGGTGCTGGGTAAGCAGGACAACTGCCAAGTTGCGGTCAGTGTGTCTCTGGCCTGTGAGCAGGCGAGTGTGCCTGTAGCCTACCAGCTCTATCTACCGCGGGAATGGGCGGAAGATACTGAGCGGCGTGAGAAGGCTGGAATTCCCGACGAGGTGAGGTTCACAACGAAGACCGAGATTGCTCTGCAACAGCTCGAATCGCTGTTGGCCGCCGGCGCGCCAAAGTATTGCGTGTTGGCGGATGCCGGCTACGGGGTGGACAACGCATTTCGCCAGCGTCTGAGTGATCTGGGCATGCGGTATGTGGTGGGTATCACGTCGGCGGTCGTGGTCTGGCCACCGGGGGTGGAGCCGTTGCCGCCGAAGCCATATAGCGGCATCGGCCGCCCGCCGGTGATGCCGCGGCGCACTCGCAATCGACAGCCGATAAGCGTCAAGGAACTGGCGCATTCCCTGCCGCCTACCGCATTCCAGACGATTAGCTGGCGCGAAGGCTCAAACGAAACGCTCAGTGGGCGCTTTGCCGCCGTACGTGTGCGTCACGCAGGCGGTAATAGTGGCAAGGCGCGTCTGCGCCCCGAGCAGTGGCTGCTAATCGAGTGGCCCACTGGGGACACTGACCCATTGAAGTACTTCCTATCCACCCTCCCGGCCGATATTGCGCTGGATGAATTGGTCGCCCAGGCGCACATGCGTTGGCGCATCGAGCGCGACTACCAGGACTTGAAGCAGGAGTTGGGTCTCGGCCATTACGAAGGCCGAGGGTGGCGGGGCTTTCACCACCATGCCGCGCTGAGCATAGCCGCCTATGGAGTCCTGGTCTCTGAACGTATTACCACCGGCGATTTAGTCGGCGCCAAAAAAAACTTCATTGCACGCCAAACGCCTGCGCTTTCCGCAGATTACATCCCGCGGGGCAGCCCAGCGCGCCCAGCGACACGTGGCTGATTCAATCACCACGATCCGCCACCAACTCAGCATTCTCTTGATTGGTAGACTCGCCATGTGTCCGTGCTGTCGGAGGCCAAACAAACGACTTCTCTTGTGACACAGTAAGATTAGACCGGTGCAAGCAAGTAATGCAAACAGCGTGCTGTAGGTATATCGCCGCAACGTCTCTCGCCCCGATTGGGAAGCTGCCTGAACGAGGTGGCGGACCTCGTTCGTGGAAAAGATATAAGGGATAGGTCGAATCCGTTGGCTGCTGCCAAAGACGTTCGGGGGCACTTCATGGCGAGAATCTTCAGCCTGTGCGTACCGAGCGAATCGAATCACCTCAGCGAGTCGGCGAGCTCGTTGAGAGGACAAGCGTGCCAATCCAGCCCATTCGATGGCGGTATCGGCGCACACGTGGGATTTACCCCTTGCGTCTGAGTAGGCAGCGAAGCTGCACAACAGATTGCCCTGTGACTTGAGTTCGAATCCACAGGCGCGGCGCAGTTCCAGATATGACTGAACGGTTGGCCTTAACATGGCAGTTCCTCCGGCCATGGTTGGGCAATCTGCCGCAACGCGGCGGTGTCTACTTTTGCATAAATTTGTGTAGTCGCGACAGATTGGTGCCGTAGAACGGCAGCAATATCCTGCAGGGACGCACCTTGCCCCAACATCGCCGTGGCAACCGAATGCCGCAGCACATGGGCGGCGCCTCGGCTCGAGCAGATTACACCAGCTCGTCGCATTGCCTTCTTAGGAACGTGCTCGAAATAACTTCCCGCTATGCGGCGTTCCGTGAGCGGATGCTGTAGTTCCACGCAGGCAAGGTTGAGTCGTACTCGATGTTCAGTGAAGCACGGACGCAACGAGTGACTGTCCGTCCGGCTTCATAGACTCCGTCAAGAATGTCAGCAGTAACTTTCAGTCCGGTTTTTGTGCAGGCTTTTTCGATCAGTTCACGAACCAGACTAACGCTGCTGAAGACTACGCCAGCACAGGCTCGCGTAATGTGTGGAAACACGCGGTGCTCGATCGGATTATGTTTCGAGCAGTATGGGGCGTAGTGGGCCACCCGGATTTCCAGTCCGAGCCGGTCTGCCAGATCTTGCAGATCCGCTTTGAAAAGCCACGAATCACTTGGGTTGCTACCTCCGCCATCGCACAGTAGCAGTAACCGTGTGGCTTGGGGATAATCGGCGCGACCCTGTTTTTCCCACCAGTGCGCTACGCTGTCGCAGGCAAACTGCGTCGTGTCACGGCTCACCCCGATGTTCACATGTGCCTTGTTCAGCCCGATGTCGTACAGCCCATGCGGGATGACCTTGCCTTCGCTGTAGCTCGGAAAATCATGGTCGAGGACTTCAAGCTGCTCGCGCGTGTAGAGCTTGCCGTCGCGATAGAAATTGCCCAGCATCTCCTTCTTCTTCGTATCGATGCTGAGGACAGGCTGGTCGTCTTCGAGATATTCCGCCTTGAGTTGCGTAATACGCTGAAATTGTACGTCGCGTTGTGCGTGGGACTTGAACGACTTCTTTTTCTGTGATTGCCGCCGGGAAAAACCGTTGCGCTTTAGCAGCTGCCGGACCGTTCGCACGCTCACCCGTTCGCCTACTTGCTGCGTCATCGCCTGTGCGATTTCGCGTGGCTTCAGATCCGTCCAGATGATGCCGTGTTGTGGATTACCCGCCGTATGCTCTCGCACCACATCTAGAAATACCGCGTTCCACTCCGGATGGTCCGTTAACCTGGATTTACGCCCCTTTTTTTCGGATCCGCTCTCCAACCGGATCCAGCTCTTCTTCCAGGTCCTTTAGCCCTTGTCTAATTGTTTTCGGGTCCATTTCAAACAGTTTCGCAATATATTCGAAACCGCCATGGCCCAGCTTGTCCGCCTCCACAGCCGCATACCGCCGTCGGTCCTTCTCCGACAAGCGCGCGTACAGCCGCTTCATCCGCGTTTCAACCTCAGCCCGGTAACCAGCCTGCATCGTTTGTCCTCCAGAGGCATCACATCTTACCCGCGTCGCTTTGCGCACGCCAGGTCCACTTCGGGAAGTTATTTCTCACTCGTTCCTTAGCGATGATCGAAATGGCAGCATGATTTGTAAAGACTTGAAACGGGGCACACGCGCGGACGAATACCGCATCGGCCTCGGTTCGAGGCCGCCCCCGTAGGAGATACTCCACAATGGCCTGCCCGACTTCCTGTGTCAGAGGCAAGAGTGTCTGCCACCCGTTTTTTCCTGAGACAGAGATCGACGCATGTTTCCAATCGATATCCCCAATGCGTAGGTGCCCGTAGGTGCCAAATATCGCCGGCGCGAAGCCCTAAACGCGCCAACAGCAGCAAAATCGCACGGTCCCTCAGACCGACCGGCGACGCTGTGTCACATGCAGCGATGACACGTTCGACTTCGTCGAGTTGCAAATATCGCGGCAGCGTTGACAAGCTCCAATGCGCCAAGACGGGTATCGCTGCCTCCAGACCGACAGCGCACTTGCCTTCGGCAGTCAGATACCGAACGAGCATGCGCAATGCCGTCGTGCAGTGCTTCGACGCCGCCCATCCCTTCATCATACTTTGCTCAAGGATGAACTGGCGCAGGTCCCTTGCATTCAGTTTGCCGAGGTCATCCCCCCGTCTGAATAGATCTCGAAGCGCAATACCGTGGTTGTACAAGGTGGCATCACAGATTCCACGCTGTTGGCGCATCCATTGGCAGAATGACAAGAACTGAAATGATTCCAGCTCCGCTGCAAGTGCAGTAAAGCCGGTTGCCCGGGTGCCAATTCTCCCTTGGTGCGTCAGGAACATGCGCGCACCCCTTAACGTTGCGATGCTGCGCTGATGCCCAAAGCCCTTGCATTGGCATCGACTCAAATGTTCTGCGAAACGTTCAAGAGTCAATTCGTTAAATGGAAGCGACATGCCCTCCCGATTCGCCCAAAACAGGAAGTGCGATGCTGCGGTAATACGGGTGCAGATAGAACTATTCGCGTAACCGAGCTGCTCCAGGTATTGAGAAAAGCCTTCAAGCAGCGGACCGCCTGGGCGAGAGAGAAGCAGCTGAACCTGCGACGGGGATTTGAAGTGCTGACTAAGCATGACGTCCTCCTTGAGCAGAAGTCTCCAGTCGAGTGGCCAGAAAGACGTCAATATTATGCAGAGCAATACCGAACGAACGCGATACCCGATCAGCGTTGAGAGAACCCCATTTACATCTTCTTCAGTGAACTACGCCGCATTAAAATATACTCTGCATTAGAGCTGAACTTCAATGGGCAGGAGGTGGAAGGGCTGGGTCCGCTGAGCTACGAAGCCCAGCGGGGCATGTTTCTGCATCCGACCTACGCGGTGACGCCTGACCGTGAACCGCTGGGGGTGATCGATGCCTGGATGTGGGCTCGGGAGCCAAAGGACGCCGACGGGAACCGCAGCGGGATCAAGGAAAGCGTACGCTGGATCGAGGGGTACGAACGGGTTGCGGAGCAAGCCACGCTGCTGCCCCAGACACGGCTGGTGTATGTGACGGACCGCGAGGGTGATATTGCCGAGTTGATGGCGCGCGCCCAGGAACTTGGCCAACCGGCCGACTGGCTGATCCGCAGCCAACACAACCGCAACCTTGCTGAGGGCGGCAAGTTGTGGGATAGCGTCGACGCCAACCCGGTACTTGGGGAAATCACCTTTATCTTGCCAGGGCGTGCAGGCCAGAAGGCGCGCGAGGTCAAACAGGAGCTACGCGCCCGACGTGTGAAGCTGCCGGGTCTGGCCGGAGCGGAGCTCACCTGTGTAGAGGCCAGGGAAATCGGCGCGCCCGCAGGCGTCAAGCCAGTGGTTTGGCGGTTGTTGACGAACCGGGATGCGCCGGACGCCGACGCTGTCATCGAGCTCGTCGAGGGGTACCGAGCCCGATGGGAAGTCGGTGTGTCCAGATAAGGACACGTTATCCAGTCGGTGTAAGTCCGACCGAGGCAAAAGACTCAAGCCTCGTAGCTTGGGAGGCGTCATGGCGCGAAAGCAAGATGACGGAGCCCTCCGACAGTATGCTCAGAAAGGAGTGTATGCAACGCACCAGGTTGCAACGTGCAGTGAACGCAGATGTAGCCTCGTCACACGAAAACCCGGTGGCTGAGACGGTCGATAACGCGCGAAAGCAGCAAGAGTTGTCCGAAACGAGTCCGATGCGGCAACTCTCACCGGCGGGGTATCAGCGGCGACATGGTGTGAAGGATAACGTGGAAACTGGAGAAGCCCTCGGCACCCGGCGGAGAAAGCCCGTCGAGGAGATGCCCGTTATAACCGCGAGTGGGAAATGCGGGCATAGGTGCCAGGGTGACGGATCGGGTTGTAGTACTGACGATGGGCGTGCAGCAAAACGCGCCCGGAGGGAAGGATCCGGACCGGTGAGTACTCCGTCCAACAAGGTGAGGCAGGGATGAAATGACAAAGGCATCCGGCAGTCTGCAGGAACTGAGAAGGCGGATATATCGCAAGGCGAAGTCTGACAAGACTCATCGCTTCTGGGGGCTCTTCGTGCATATTGCGAAGAGTGAAACCCTCGACGAGGCCTACCGTATCGCCAAGAGGAACGGCGGTGCGCCGGGAATCGATGACCTGTGTTTTGCAGACATCGAGGCATCGGGACGTACTGTATTCCTTGCGGAGATCCAGGCAGACCTCAAAACAGGCAGGTATGAACCCAAGCCGAACCGCAGGGTAGAGATCCCGAAGAGCAATGGCAAGGTCCGCGTTCTCCAGGTTCCTTGCATCCGCGACCGCGTGGTGCAGGGGGCGCTGAAACTGATCCTCGAAGCGGTATTCGAGGCGGACTTCTGCCCGAACTCCTACGGGTTTCGACCGAAGCGGTCCCCACACCGCGCGCTGGCGGAAGTCAGACGCAGTGTGCTGCGGCGCATGTCGACGGTGGTTGATGTGGATTTGTCGCGCTACTTTGACACAATCCAACATTCAACCCTGTTGGGCAAGATCGCGAAGCGCATTCAGGACCCTCAGGTCATGCACTTGGTCAAGCAGGTTATCAAAGCAGCGGGCAAAGTTGGGGTACCGCAAGGTGGCCCATTCAGCCCACTCGCTGCGAACATCTACTTGAATGAGATTGACTGGATGTTCGACGAGATTCGACGCAAGACGGCACAGGGCCCTTACGAGGCAGTGAACTATCACCGGTTTGCTGACGACATTGTCATCACCGTCAGTGGCCACCACACCAAACGCGGCTGGGCTGAACGTGCCCTGCAGCGGCTGCGGGAACAACTCGTGCCGCTAGGCGTCGAGCTGAACACGGAGAAAACCATTGTGGTGGATACATTGAAGGAGGGCGCCTTTGGGTTCCTGGGGTTCGACCTGCGTCGCGTGCGCAAACGAGCGGGGAACGGGCACTTCGTCCTGATGACCCCAAGAAGAAGGCTCGCCAAGCCATCAAGGCGAGGATCCGCGACATCATCCGGCATGGGGGATCAACCCCGGCCGTGAAGCTGATCGCGAAACTCAATGCTGCGGTGGCGGGATGGGTCAACTACTTCCGGGTCGGCAACGCCAGTCGCGCTTTCAGTGAGGTGCGCGACTATCTGGAAATGAAGGTTCGAACCGTGCTTATCCGGTTAGCTCCCAAACCTACTAGATGTAGTGGGTAGCGATTTTTTGGCATAGAGCTCGGCATAGGTCGGCGCGGTGACGTCACCAGCGATGCCGAGCAGGGAGCGAAATGCATTGAAGGGATAGAAACGACGGTTGAAGCGGAAGGTGAATTCGTTGAGATAGGCTTGCAGGTGCTGCGGGCTGACACCGTGATGAATTCCGCGCAGCCAGGTCTTGAGATTGGAGAACACAAGGTGAATGATCGGCAGGAAGGATTCGGTCACTTGCATCTCACCGCGCTGCGCGATGGCGATATGGCCATAGCCGCGCTCGCCCAGCTTGGCATAACCGTTCCAGTCGTCGGTGATGATGGTTGCGCCGGGTGCAACGGTACGCTCGATGAATCCGCCCAGCGACCGGGCACTTCGGTCAGGAACCAGAGCGAGCCGAACTCGTCCGGCATACCGTCCGCTCTTGCGTTTGTTGCGGCTGCCGGCAAGTTTGCGTTGCCGAACCTCGACAGCGCCGGCCACAAGAACCATGTCGTGCACGCCCCTGCCTTTGCCGCGAGTACGCCCACCGACGTGGGCCTCATCGGCCTCGACGTGTTCCTCAGGCTTGCCACCGATCCGATCCTGGTCGGGGCGCACCATGCCGGCGCGCAACTTGTGGAGTATCTGGAAGGCGGTCTCGTAACGCGACAGGCCGAGTTGGCGCTGGAACTGAACGGCCGACATGCCAGGTGTCTGACTGGCGACCAGATACGCCGCCCAGAACCAAACCGACAGCGGTGTGTGCGTGCGCTCCATGGCGGTGCCAGCAGTGAGGCTCGTGTCGCGTGTGCAATGGCGACAACGGAAAACGCCGGGGCGATTGGCAAAGCGGTACGGCTCACCAAGCAAGCCACAGTGGTCACAAATGAACCCATCGCTCCATCGAGCGCGCTCAAGGTAGGCCATGCATGCCGCTTCGTCTGGAAACATCCGCTGAAACTCCGGCAGCGAGCCCGGAAACGGCAGATCGCCTCGGTCAAGCACGTCAATAACCATGGTTGCCCCGGGGTGGCACAGATGACCAACATACTATCGGTAGAGGGCTTGGGAGACAACCGGATAAGCATGGTTCGAACTCTGCTAACGCGGCGCAAGCGACGCCAGAAGACGAGCGTCGGGTGGCGACGATGGAGTAACGAGTACCTCTACGGAGTCCTGGGACTGTTCTGGGACTGGAAGACGCGCCCGCTGACGGGCGCGGAGGGGTTCGCGTGAAAGTGGTCGCCACACCGATAGGACTCATAACCCTTGCGATGAATCTCACTGGGTGAGCTGCTTGAGGGAAAACCTCACGAGCAGTTCTTATGGGGAGGGGCTGGAAACGGGCCGGACAAGCCGAGCACCGCGCCAGTCCTTTACCCGACAGATGTTCTTCCACGTCCTGAAGACCGGCTGCAAGGTCGAAGCGCTGCAGCTATCACACATGGGTCGCGTGGAACGGGCCTTGGCGTTGTATATGGTGGTGGCGTGGCGCATTGCCCGCTTGATGCGGTTGGGCAGAACCTGCCCGGATCTGGATACGTCCCTGTTCTTCGACGCCGACGAGATTCGGGGGGCATACGTGCTGGCCAAGAAAGCTCGCCCGAAGACCCCGGTCACACTCAATCAGATGATTCGGTTGGTTGCTTCGTTGGGTGGGTTTCTTGGGCGCAAGAGCGATGGCGAGCCCGGCGCTAAAACGATCTGGATCGGCATGCAGCGAACCATGGACGCCGCACTCACCATTCAGGCGCTGCGGGAATGAAATGAACGCGCCCCACCCGTAAACGTGAGAGTAAGGAAAGTGGATCCTCGCGGGCAACGGCATCGATGTGCTCAGGTGGAAAATGCAAGCATTTCCCGGCAACCGGAGGATCCAAAATGAATTGTATGGCAGTGGGCGTGGATACGGCGAAGACGGTTTTTCAAGTGCACTACATTGACCCGGAGACGGGCGAGATTATGAACAAGCCGATCAAGCGAGCGAAATTCCTGGAGCACTTCGCGAACCGGGCACCGGGCCTGATCGGGATGGAAGCGTGTGGTGGAGCGCAACACTGGGCAAGGGAGCTCACGAAGCTGGGCCATCAGGTCAGGCTGATGCCGGCGAAGTTCGTCAAGGCGTTCAACATGGGCTGTGCATAAGCAGCTTTCGTGATGCCGATAGCGCGGGGATTTGAGCAAGAACGGTGATGGACGCTAGAGGGGTTCCCTCAGGGAGCGTGCGCGCACGCGCCTGAGGGAAGATGTCGCCTTTATTGTGTCGAGCAATGAAGGAGACCTCAGCAGTGTGCCATGCCTTGCTACAAACGCCGGCGTTTTTTGCCCTGTTACGCCGGATCGACGAAGACCTGATGACGGTGGCGCGGGACAGGGGCTGCTGCCATTGCAGCTCTGTGCTGCACAGTGCCAACTATCCGCGTAAGCCACGCGGATGCCCACCGGCAGCACACCCGGACTGCGCTACGCGCCTGAGCCTGTGCTGTGCCGGATGCCGCAAACGCATGACGCCCGATTCGGTGCGTTTCCTCGGCCGGCGCGTCTGGCTGACCATTATCCTGGTACTGCGATCGAGTCGTGCCCATGGCGCCTGCCTGGACGGCCTGCCCGCGATCAGTTGGACTACGCTCAAGCGCTGGCGTCAGTGGTGGACCGAGACCTTCCCAAAGACCCCCGCCGGCCGGTGGCTGCGTGGTCTCATCCCGCCAACGCCCGAGCCGTTCATCTATCCCGACCGCCTGCTGCAATCGGTCGAGCACAACAGCGAGGAGGAGCGCCTGGCCGCGGTATTGCGCTTGCTGCTCGGGCCCGGCCTGACCACGCAGGCTGAGGGATGCGCCAGATAGGAGCTTCTCCCGCAGAACATGTCGATGGCGGGTCACTCGCACTGCCCGTAGCCTGCTCCCGTTATCCACCCCAATGGGAGAGTCATGTCACTATCGATCGATCATCGCAACCGATGGGCGCGCTTGCGCTTCTCGGTCATTGGCCCTTTGCTGGCTTCGCCGCCCGGCAAAGGCGAATTGCAGCAAGCGTTCCAGGTTCTGGCCGCCAAGGTCTGGCGGCACCCCATCACTGGCGCCGACGTTCAGTTCGGCGCGTCCTCCATCGAACGCTGGTACTACCGGGCCCGTCATGTCCAGGACCCGGTCGATCAGCTCAAGAACCGCCTGCGCGACGATTGCGGCCACTTCGTCAGCCTGAGCCCGACCATCATCGAGGCGCTGGTGGAACAGTACCGGCAGCATCCCGGTTGGACCATGCAGTTGCATTACGACAACCTGCGCGTCGCGACCAAGGATGGTCCGGACACGCTGCCGTCCTACACCACGGTGTGTCGGTATCTGAAGGCGCATGGTCTGGTGCGCAAACCAACGCCGCGCTCGAGCACCGATGGCGCCATTGCAGCGGCGGCTCGCCGCGAGGCACGCGAGGTGCGCAGCTACGAAGTCGACCACGTGGCCGCCCTCTGGCATCTGGACTTCCACCATGGTTCACGCAAGGTGCTCACCCCTGATGGGCAATGGCACAAGCCGCTGCTGCTCTGCATTATGGACGACCATTCCCGGCTGGTCTGCCACCTGCAGTGGTTCCTTGATGAGACCACCGCGTCGCTGGTGCACGGCGTCTCGCAGGCCATCATGAAGCGGGGCCTGCCGCGGGCGATCATGACCGACAACGGCGCGGCCATGATCGCCGACGAGTTCGTCGAGGGGCTGGCCAGCCTGGGCATCCTGCACCAAACCACCTTGCCGTATAGCCCATACCAGAATGCCAAGCAGGAGCGCTTCTGGGGGCAGCTCGAATCGCGGCTGATGGCCATGCTCGAAGGCGAATCGCACCTGACCCTGGAGCAGTTGAACCTCGCCACGCAGGCCTGGGTCGAGCAGGAATACCACCACAAGGAACATGCCGAGCTCGAAGCGACGCCCCTGCAGCGCTACCTGTCCTGTGCCGACGTCTCGCGCCCCAGTCCCGAGGCGCTGGCCTTGCGTCGCGCCTTCCGTATCCGCAAGCATCGCATGCAGCGCAGAACCGATGGCACCTGTACGCTGGACAGCGTGCGCTTCGAGCTCCCCGGCGCTTACCGCCACCTCGAGCAAGTCTGCTTGAGCTACGCGCGCTGGGATCTCTCTCAGGTCGACCTGATCAATGCGCGCACCGGCGCGATCCTGGCCGCCGTGTTCCCGCTGGACAAGTCGGCCAATGCCGACGCACGGCGCGCGCAGCTCACGTCAAAGGGAGCGGCGCCCGCTAACGAGCAACCTGCTCAGACTGGCACTGCACCGCTGCTGCGTCAGTTGCTTGCCGAACACGCTGCCACCGGCCTGCCGCCGGCCTATCTCCCACCCGCTGCACCCACCAAGCCATGATGCAACCCAACCTGCTGGCCTTGTACGGCCTGAAGTTCAACCCCTTCGCCCAGGACATCCCCGTCGAGGCCGTGTTCGTACCACCTAAGCTCGATCACTTCTGCTGGCGCATCGAGAACGGTATGGCCCGCGAAGGCGGCTTCGCCATGGTGCATGGCGACCCTGGCTGCGGCAAGAGCGTCACGCTGCGCCTGCTTCATCAGCGCCTCATGCGCGTCCCCGATCTGATGGTCGGCTCGATCGCCCACCCGCAGAGCAATCTGGCGGACTTCTACCGCGAGCTCAGCGACATCTTTACCGTACCGCTCAAGCCCCACAACCGATGGGGTGGCTTCAAGGCGCTGCGCGAGCGCTGGCTCGCCCACATGGAGGCCAGCCGCCGTCGCTGCGTGCTGCTCATTGACTAATGTGGAGCACTCCGATATGTGGAGTGTCCTGATTCTGTCCCGCAGTTGGAAGCGATTGCACGGCCCCTACTCAACATAACTCGGCCATACGGCGTATGGTGGGATCTCCATTTAGACCTTGATGGAGGCCATGATGCTAGAGCAAATCTTTCCCAGAGGTCACCGGTCTTACCTCCAGTCACCCGTCGCCAACCTGCTTGAGGACTTCGCCCGATGGCTTGTCGACGAGGGCTATATGGGCAGGACACTTCACGGCCATCTTTTTCGTCTGAAGCAGACACTTGAGGGTGCTGGGAACATAACTGCAGAATCGAAGTTCTCGGCTGCGGACCTTGGCGCGTTGTTCGCAATGCCATCCGCAGAACTGCGGGTACAGAAGCCATACCGACACACGCAGCACCGCTTCGAGCGTTTCCTTTTGATGCGAGGTGACTTGTTGCCCTCTTCTCGCACTGGGCGCTTCGACACAGTACTCGATGCATACTGAATCGCCCCGGGTTTTGAGGAGGCTCCAACTCTTGCGAGAATGGAGCCATGAACAAGCAGATCAAGCATTCCCCCGAAGTCCAAGATCGGGCTGTTCGCCTGGTGCGAGAGCAACTCGGCGAGCATCCTTCGCTATGGGCGGCGGTCCAGGCCATCGCCCCAAAGATTGGGTGCTCGGCCCATACATTGTTGAAATGGGTCAAGCGTGACCAGGTGGATAGCGGCGAACGCGACGGCGTCACGACGGCAGAGCGAGAGCGCATCAAGGCGCTGGAGCGTGAAGTCAAGGAATTGCGCCGGGCCAATGAGATTTTGAAGCTGGCCAGTGCGTTTTTCGCCCAGGCGGAGCTCGACCGCCGGCTCAAGTCCTGAAGGCCTTCGTCGATGAGCATCGAGATGCCTTCGGGGTCGAGCCGATCTGCCAAGTCTTGCAGATTGCCCCGTCGTGTTACCGACGCCATGCCGCACGGCTTCGTGATCCGTCGCGACGTAGCGCCCGTGCAATTCGCGATGAGCGTCTGCGGCCTGCGATCAAGCGGGTCTGGGAGGACAATATGCAGGTCTATGGTGCGGACAAAGTCTGGAAACAGATGAATCGGGAAGGCATGGCGGTGGCGCGCTGCACGGTCGAACGGCTGATGAAGCAGCTTGGCCTGGCGGGGGTGCGCCGGGGCAAGAAGAAGCGCACCACAGTGGCCGACGACTCGGTGCCGTGCCCTCTGGATCGCGTCAAGCGCCAGTTCCACGCCACACGGCCCAACCAACTGTGGGTGAGTGATTTCACCTACGTTTCGACTTGGCAGGGCTGGCTGTACGTGGCCTTCGTGATCGACGTGTTCGCCCGCTGTATTGTTGGCTGGCGCGTCAGCACTTCGATGACCACGGACTTCGTTCTGGATGCCTTGGAGCAGGCGCTCTACGCGCGCCATCCCGACAACGACGGGACGCTCATTCACCATTCTGACAGGGGATCGCAATACGTCAGCATTCGCTATACCGAGAGGCTTTCTGAAGCCGGCATTGAGCCGTCGGTGGGCAGCCGCGGTGACTCCTACGACAACGCACTGGCTGAGACCATCAATGGCCTGTACAAGGCCGAACTGATCCACAGGCGTGGCCCCTGGAAATCCCGCGAGGCCGTGGAGCTTGCAACCTTGGAATGGGTGGCCTGGTTCAACAACCACCGCCTGATGGAATACCTCGGCTATATCCCGCCGGCTGAAGCTGAGGCAAACTACTATCGGCAACTCAGCGATACCGCTGCGGCCCGGCATCAACTTAAACAAAACAGCCTCCTCGATTCCCGGGGTGATTCATACCGCGACTCGCTGGTCGATCAACGCGGCATGTCGGCTTCGACCGTCCGCAACCACATGCGTACGGCCATGGCCTTTTTGCACGACGCGGTTGCCCCGGAGACTCCTCTTGCGGGAATGTCGATGCAAACCGTGGATCGCTTTGTGGCGGTTTCGGGTGAGCACATGAGCAGGCAGAGCTTGCAACATGTGGTCGCGCATCTACGGTCGTTCCTCTTGTTCTTGTACACCCGTGGCTATATCCACGAGCGCATCGGAACGATCGACACCCCGCGTGCGTATCGCGACGAATTGCCACCACGCGCACTCCCTTGGAACGACGTTCTCGCGCTACTTCGTTCCATCGATCGGTCAAGCATGATTGGCTGCCGCGACCATGCGATTCTCTATCTGATGGCGCACTACGGCTTGCGGCCTGTGGAGATCGCCGCATTGCAGCTGGACTCGATCGACTGGACGCAAAGGACTTTGCGCGTGCAGCAACGCAAGACTCGTTCGGAGCTTCTCCTTCCGTTGTCCATTCAGGCCACCCGCGTACTCAAACGTTATCTGAAGGTCGGCAGGCCAGTTGCCCGCGGTCGAACGGATTTGTTTCTGCGGGCGCATCGGCCAGCAACTGCATTGTGCCCCACGGCGGTCAACGAGATATATCAGAGTTGCACGCGCGCGAGCGGACTGCCTCTACAAGGAAGCTCCGCCTATAGCCTGCGCCACGCCTTCGCAATGCGGCTATTGAACCGTGGCGTCGGCCTCAAGGCAATAGGCGACCTGCTGGGCCATCGATCCCTGGAAAGCACATGCGTTTATCTTCGTCTGCAAACGGAGGTTTTAAGAGAGGTCGGCCTTTCGCTACCGCCAGCAATCACGAACACTCTGCCGCGGAGGTTGTCATGAACCAACCTCAGACCCCGCTCGATCTTGCTATCGAGCGCTATCTTCTGCACTGGCGAGCGCTGGGCCGCCGCTACGTCAGGGAAGAGCACACCCTCAGGTCGTTGAGTCGATTCCTTAACGAGCATGGTTTCAGCGATCTAACCCAGCACGGCTTCGAGACGTGGTGCCAGGCATTCTCCTCCTTGCGAGGTATCACGCAACGGAACCAGCAACTGATTGTGTGTAAGCTGTGTCGCTTCCGGCAGCGCACCGAGCCAGACTGTTTCGTACCGGATCGACGCCGGTTTAGGCGTAGCAGTCCCCATGATCCTCCTGTTATCGTCTCCGGAACGGAGATCGCCCGCATGCTGGATGCTTGCGATCGACTTCGCGCCACATGGCAATCCCCGCTTCGACCAGCACTATGTCGAGTGGCGGTGGTTTTGCTGTATAGCGCCGGGCTCCGCCGTGGCGAACTCGTACGGTTGACCCTGGCCGATGTGAACGAGGCGCAAGGAGTGCTGCATATCCGTGAGTCGAAGTGTCATAAATCACGCTTTTTGCCATTGTCGGAGGATGCGCGCGCAGAAGTTCGCCGTTATTTGCGCAAGCGACTGCAGGCGCAGTTCGACTGCGGGCTCGATGCGCCGCTGTTATGCCACTGCGTGGCAGGGTTCCACGGCTATAGCGGCGGCGGATTTCAGCACTTGTTCACGCAGGTGATGAGCTCGGCCCAGATTCAGGGTGCTGACGGGCGCCAACCTCGCATCCTGGATCTTCGGCACAGCTTCGCCATTGGCGCTTTGCTGCGCTGGTATAAAGACGGCGCGGACGTTCAGGTCAAGCTACCCAAGCTTTCGATGTACATGGGCCACGTATCAATCCTTTCAACTGCCCACTATCTTCGGTGGACGCCCGCGCTCGCGCAAGCCGCCAGCGAACAGTTCGAAGTCGGTTTTGGCAGTCTGATCGATGGAGGTACATCATGAAGCGCGATCGGCCCAATACACTTGGCAAGGCGCTCCTTCGGTTCTTCCAGGAGTATCTGCCGAACCTGCGGGGAATGAGCCTTCACACGATACACGGCTATCGCGATGCCATTGTTCTATTCTTGCGCTTCGCTTCCGAACAGGCCGGGCGGCCTGTGGAGAACCTGGATATGGCGGATTTCAATGCCGACCAGGTGATCGCATTTCTCGACTTCCTGGAACGCGAACGCGGTAATGGCATCTCGACTCGCAACGCCCGCCTCGCGGCACTGCACTGCCTGGCCCATTTCCTCGCCGGTGAGCATCCGGAACGCTTCGGTGAGTTACAACGCGTTCTCGGTGTTCCGTTCAAACGCGGCGCAACGCAACATATGATCGAGTATCTGGAGGCCAACGAGGTCAAGGCGCTATTGAGCCAGATCGACCGTTCAACGCGCTCGGGCCAACGCGACTACGCGTTATTCGCATTGATGTTCAACACCGGCGCACGCGTCCAGGAAGTGCTAGATCTGCGCCGATGCGATGTCCGGACGGAACCACCGTATCAGGTGAGGCTGCTGGGCAAGGGCGGAAAAGTCAGAATCTGCCCGATCTGGGCTAACACCGCCTCGCTATTGCGCAATCTGTCGCAGGCACTGCCGGATATCCAGGACAGCCAGGCCACGCTGTTTCGCAATGAACGAGGAGCAAAACTGACGCGCTTTGGAGTCCGATATCTTCTCCGCAAGTATGTCGCGAGAGCAGCCACGACTGTTGGCACCTTGCCCAGCAAGCACATTCATCCTCATTCGGTGCGGCATAGTACTGCTGTCGCGCTTCTGAAGGCTGGCGTTGACTTTGCCACCATCAGCCAATGGCTCGGGCATGCGAGCCTGAACACTACCATGGTGTACGCGCGGGCCGACCTCAACCTCAAGCGACAAGCGTTGACGCAGGTTTTTCCGGATGTCCTGGCAGAGCAGGCACCGGGACGTCTTGTGCTCGGATCTGCCGATCTCCTCGGATGGCTGCGTCGTCTTTGAGGATTTTGTTATGTGAAGCGCGAAGCGGCTGATCCCAATCTCCACTGGACTCGAGCTTCGTAGCTTCACATATCGGAGTGCTTCACATTAGTCAATTAACGTTGCGCATAACGTTAATTGACGAAGCCCAGGAGATGGCTGTGCCGGCCCTCTCGGAGCTGCGCCTGCTCGCGCAGGCACGCTTCGACTCGCAATTGCTGCTGTGCGTGGTGCTTGCCGGCGACGCCCGCCTGCCGGAGAAGTTCAGCCGCGAGGACCTGATCCCGCTGGGCAGCCGCATCCGATGCCGCCTGGCGCTGGAGAGCGCAAGCATCGACGAGCTGCAGGCTTGCCTGGACCACCTGCTGGCCGCCGCTGGCAACGCCACGCTGATGACCATACCATTACGCCAGACCCTGTGCGAACACGCCGCCGGCAATTACCGCATCCTGATGAATCTGGCCGGCGAGCTTCTGGCCCAAGCCGCGCAGCGGGAGCTGCCGCAGATCGACGAGAAGCTCTATCTGGAGATCTACAGCGCAACCCAGAGCCGCCGTGCCAGGCGGTGAGTGGCGTCGTTGGCCATCACCGCCACGTTCATCAATACGACCAAGACATCAGCATGACCTTCCACCAGCCATCCGGCATCACCCAGGGATTGCCCCTGTTCATCGACGCCAACTGGACGCCCGCGCAGGCCTGGGCTGTGATCGAACTGCGCGACCGTCTGCTTGCACACTATCAATTGGCTTTGGCCGAGTGGCTGGCCGAAGATCGGCAGGAGCATCCTGATGGCCTTGGCGATCTCGCCGATAACGACTTCTGATCCAGCAACAAGGGGCCCGTCGGGCCCCTTGTTCCATCAATGCCGTCGCTCCACATCTGAACCTCCGCGTTTGATCGCCACGTCCATCAGCATCACCCGACGACCTGCAACATTGGCGATGGACCAGACCGCAGCCACCCATCATTTACCGTGCCCGCGCGCCCATCGAATCCCGTGCTCACGCACAGGGCAACAAGAACGACTCGGCGGATGCCCGGGCGATCTGGCTGGCAGTCCAGCAGCCGAGCAAGGCAGTGGCGGTAAAGACCGAGGTGCAACAGGCGATGTTGGCGCTGCACCGGATGCGCGAGCAATTGGTGAAATTCCGGACGATGCAGAGCAACGCCCTGCGCGGGTTACTGACGGAATACGGCGAGGTGATGAGCAAGGGGCGAGCGAAGCTGGACAAGGAGATTCCGGCAGTGCTTGAGCGGATCGCAGAACGCCTGCCGGCAGTGCTCGTCGATACGTTGCGGGACCAGTGGAACGGTCTGGAGAAGTTAAGGAAAGGCTGATTTAATCGACGAGAGTGTCGACGTTGAGCAGCTGTGAAGCGTTGATAGACTAAGGACGACCAGCGAGCTACGCCGATGCAACAAATCAGTTTTGCTAGTGCCGAGTATCTGGGAAAGAAGCGCGTTACGCGGCGCGAGAAATTTCTGGGTGAGATGGAGCAGGTGGTGCCCTGGGCTCGATTGCTGGAGGCACTGGAGCCGTACTACCCCAAGGGCAAACGAGGGCGCCCGCCCATTGGCCTGGAACGCATGCTGCGGCTGTACTTTGTGCAGCAGTGGTATGGCTTGTCCGACGAGGCCCTTGAAGATGCCGTCAGCGACAGCGCGGCCATCCGCAATTTTGTCGGTGTTGACTTGGGACATGAGGAAGCGCCGGACGCCACCACGGTGCTCAAGTTTCGCCGCCTGCTCGAGAAGCACAAGCTTACCGCCGTGCTGTTTGAGCAGATCAACGCCCACCTGCGCGAGCGAGGCCTGATGATGCGCGAGGGCACGATGGTGGACGCCACCATCATCAATGCGCCGACTTCGACAAAGAACCGAGACAAGGCGCGTGACCCTGAAATGCATCAAACGAAGAAGCGCAATCAGTGGTACCACGGCATGAAGGCGCATGTGGGTGCCGATGCTGAATCGGGCTTGGTGCACAGCACTCACTACACCGCGGCCAACGAGTCTGACGTGGCGCACACCCATGAGGTGCTGCATGGGCAAGAGGATGACGTCATTCTTGATGCGGGCTACACCGGCGTGCACAGGCGCGACGAGATCTTGAAGGCGCAAGCAGAGGGCGCCATCAAGGCGGATGTTCGGTGGTCGGTGGCTATGAAGCGCTCCAGGCTCAAGGGCATGACCGAAGGGCCGCTGAAGCAATTGACGCAGGCCTTGGAGAAGGTCAAGGCGCAAATTCGTGCCCGGGTTGAACATCCGTTTCATGTGGTGAAGAATCTGTTCAAGCACAAGAAGGCTCGCTACAGGGGATTGGCCAAAAACGGTGCGCAGTGCGACACCTTGTTTGCGCTGGCCAATCTGGTGATTGCAAAGAAAGCGTTGCTGCAATCAATGGACAATTCCGTCTGCAAGGCGGCATAAGGCGTGAAACCCGGGGCAAAAGCCCCAAAAAATGAAAATTTCCAACTGGCAAGCCGTCAAATCTGCTGTTGGTTGACAAAAAAAATCGGCATCACACTGGCAACGCTGCGCGCTGACGCTTTGTTCAGCGATTCCCTAGTCTTACTGTGTCACAAGAGAAGTCGTTTGTTTGGCCTCCGACAGCACGGACACATGGCGAGTCTACCAATCAAGAGAATGCTGAGTTGGTGGCGGATCGTGGTGATTGAATCAGCCACGTGTCGCTGGGCGCGCTGGGCTGCCCCGCGGGATGTAATCTGCGGAAAGCGCAGGCGTTTGGCGTGCAATGAAGTTTTTTTTGGCGCCGACTAAATCGCCGGTGGTAATACGTTCAGAGACCAGGAATCCATAGGCGGCTATGCTCAGCGCGGCATGGTGGTGAAAGCCCCGCCACCCTCGGCCTTCGTAATGGCCGAGACCCAACTCCTGCTTCAAGTCCTGGTAGTCGCGCTCGATGCGCCAACGCATGTGCGCCTGGGCGACCAATTCATCCAGCGCAATATCGGCCGGGAGGGTGGATAGGAAGTACTTCAATGGGTCAGTGTCCCCAGTGGGCCACTCGATTAGCAGCCACTGCTCGGGGCGCAGACGCGCCTTGCCACTATTACCGCCTGCGTGACGCACACGTACGGCGGCAAAGCGCCCACTGAGCGTTTCGTTTGAGCCTTCGCGCCAGCTAATCGTCTGGAATGCGGTAGGCGGCAGGGAATGCGCCAGTTCCTTGACGCTTATCGGCTGTCGATTGCGAGTGCGCCGCGGCATCACCGGCGGGCGGCCGATGCCGCTATATGGCTTCGGCGGCAACGGCTCCACCCCCGGTGGCCAGACCACGACCGCCGACGTGATACCCACCACATACCGCATGCCCAGATCACTCAGACGCTGGCGAAATGCGTTGTCCACCCCGTAGCCGGCATCCGCCAACACGCAATACTTTGGCGCGCCGGCGGCCAACAGCGATTCGAGCTGTTGCAGAGCAATCTCGGTCTTCGTTGTGAACCTCACCTCGTCGGGAATTCCAGCCTTCTCACGCCGCTCAGTATCTTCCGCCCATTCCCGCGGTAGATAGAGCTGGTAGGCTACAGGCACACTCGCCTGCTCACAGGCCAGAGACACACTGACCGCAACTTGGCAGTTGTCCTGCTTACCCAGCACCCCACAATACTGACGCGCGACCCCAACCGAATGTTTGCCCTTCTTTGGGAAGCCTGTGTCGTCAATGATCCAGAAGCCACCGGTCGAGAGATCCATCTTGGGCACTACCCACTGACTGACCCGGCGCAGCATCTCCTCATCGGACCAGTCGGCCTTGGCGACAAAGTGGTGCAGTGCCTGGTGCCGGGCGCTAGCGTGCAGCGGATCGACTCCAGCTGCCATCGGCTCCACACTCTTACGCGATAGCGGCAGCATCAGACCTGTGCAGTAGCCCTTGAGCCCAGCATGGCGGTCCGCATGCCCCAGTCCCGCCGCTAAGGAACGAGTGAGAAATAACTTCCCGAAGTGGACCTGGCGTGCGCAAAGCGACGCGGGTAAGATGTGATGCCTCTGGAGGACAAACGATGCAGGCTGGTTACCGGGCTGAGGTTGAAACGCGGATGAAGCGGCTGTACGCGCGCTTGTCGGAGAAGGACCGACGGCGGTATGCGGCTGTGGAGGCGGACAAGCTGGGCCATGGCGGTTTCGAATATATTGCGAAACTGTTTGAAATGGACCCGAAAACAATTAGACAAGGGCTAAAGGACCTGGAAGAAGAGCTGGATCCGGTTGGAGAGCGGATCCGAAAAAAAGGGGCGTAAATCCAGGTTAACGGACCATCCGGAGTGGAACGCGGTATTTCTAGATGTGGTGCGAGAGCATACGGCGGGTAATCCACAACACGGCATCATCTGGACGGATCTGAAGCCACGCGAAATCGCACAGGCGATGACGCAGCAAGTAGGCGAACGGGTGAGCGTGCGAACGGTCCGGCAGCTGCTAAAGCGCAACGGTTTTTCCCGGCGGCAATCACAGAAAAAGAAGTCGTTCAAGTCCCACGCACAACGCGACGTACAATTTCAGCGTATTACGCAACTCAAGGCGGAATATCTCGAAGACGACCAGCCTGTCCTCAGCATCGATACGAAGAAGAAGGAGATGCTGGGCAATTTCTATCGCGACGGCAAGCTCTACACGCGCGAGCAGCTTGAAGTCCTCGACCATGATTTTCCGAGCTACAGCGAAGGCAAGGTCATCCCGCATGGGCTGTACGACATCGGGCTGAACAAGGCACATGTGAACATCGGGGTGAGCCGTGACACGACGCAGTTTGCCTGCGACAGCGTAGCGCACTGGTGGGAAAAACAGGGTCGCGCCGATTATCCCCAAGCCACACGGTTACTGCTACTGTGCGATGGCGGAGGTAGCAACCCAAGTGATTCGTGGCTTTTCAAAGCGGATCTGCAAGATCTGGCAGACCGGCTCGGACTGGAAATCCGGGTGGCCCACTACGCCCCATACTGCTCGAAACATAATCCGATCGAGCACCGCGTGTTTCCACACATTACGCGAGCCTGTGCTGGCGTAGTCTTCAGCAGCGTTAGTCTGGTTCGTGAACTGATCGAAAAAGCCTGCACAAAAACCGGACTGAAAGTTACTGCTGACATTCTTGACGGAGTCTATGAAGCCGGACGGACAGTCACTCGTTGCGTCCGTGCTTCACTGAACATCGAGTACGACTCAACCTTGCCTGCGTGGAACTACAGCATCCGCTCACGGAACGCCGCATAGCGGGAAGTTATTTCGAGCACGTTCCTAAATGTTCCATGTATTGCTCAAATCGCTCGCTCGCGCTCATCGCTCTTCATGAACTGTGCCAAGAAGTTTATAGTATGGCACATTTATGACACAGTAAGATTAGATGAGCAGATAGCGCAGATTGAGCGGCGCATGCGCGAATGGAAGAAGGAGGACAAGGCGGTGAAGGCGATCAGCGAGATTCCCGGCGTCGGGCTGCTCACGGCCACTGCAGCAGTCGCGATGATAGGCGACGCAAAGGTGTTCCGCTCCGGACGAGAGTTTGCCGCCTGGGCTGGACTGGTGCCGAAACAGACGGGCTCGGGCGGCAAGGTGAACCTGCACGGCATCTCGAAGCGCGGAGATACGTATCTGCGCACGCTCCTGATTCACGGTGCGCGAAGCGTATTGACACATGCGAAGGAACCCGGACCGTGGGTCGAACAAATGAAGAAGAGACGTCCACCGAACGTCGTAATCGTGGCGCTCGCTAACAAGATGGCGCGCACGATCTGGGCGGTACTGGCCCATGACCGTGCGTATGAAAAGGACTACGTGAGCAAGAAGCCGGCTTGACCTCAAGGCCCACGTTCAAGATCAACGTTTGACACAGGGTGAACGTCGAAAAGTTGCGTTGGCAATCGTGAGTGATGACAAACCAGGTAGGACCGTGACTCGCTAAACCTGAATGACTCTCCGGGCTTCTAGCTCGCTGCGGGAATGAGGTGCGGGTCAGCGAATTTCATCGGGGCACGCAGCGGTAGTACCGGCTGCAAGAATGCCGGATATAGACCTGCAGCCCATCCTGTCTGTCGGAACACACGAAAAACTAGCGCAAAGGGGCGCGTTCATATAAAGAGTCATGACTTCTGTATAACGAGATGCACTTTCTGTATAACGAGATGCACTAAGCGACTAGCGCACCGACCGCTGCGTTCTTGATGTCGGACATGATGGGATCCTTAAAAGTTGAAGGTCAAATGTCGAACCACACCCAAGATTTGCACAATGCCGCCGAGGCAAAGCTCAAGAAAGACCGCCATTCCAGTTGCCTGTTCGAAATTTGTTGGATGCGACATTGCTGCCGACGTTACGAAGAATGGTTGAGGCAAGTCTAGGCGGCGTGGTAGGTATGCGGCAAGGCAACCAGAGTGTCCACTTGCCTGCGGTTGATCAGGATCAAAATTTGACGCTAACTGGTGAGCGGTCGATTGAAGACATCTCTTGCGACCACCTGCGGAGTTGGCGACGAGTCAGAGCGTAAGGCTCCCAAAGAAACATAGCCCTAAAGGCCGCATGGCTCGCTGGACCGTTGCCGCGGGTCCGGCGAGGAGCGCTATGCTCCAGCATCCTACAAGCACGCTGCGCCCGTAGTTGCCCGCGAGTCGGCCTTTGATGCCCAAGCAGAATTCGCCTCGCACGTCCATGATTTCACGGCGTCGGTCCTGCAAGCCTTCATTAGGTCAGCGGAGCTTCCAGGGGGCAGTGTCCAGTTCAAAACATATGATGTCAGAAATGGAACAATCAGGACGTTCACTCTCAAGAATAAGTGGTGTTGTGTCTGCTTTTAGGGACTCCTGTTCGCCCGAACACTAGGCACATAAATTGCGCTCACCAATGAAATCGGTGGTGACTCCCTTCCGCGGACCTCGCGCAGGTGCGCTGTAAGGCCAAGGGATAGAATTAGCCAATAAGCAACATAAATAACACCGCCAAGCAAGGATATTTTTATTTATTTTTTAGCATGAGGATAAATCATGAGAAAGGTCGAAAAGATCACCGTCGACAACGAAAGCGGCTTTGTGCTCAACTTCTCAGTCCAGTGGCTCAGTAGCGACGGGAAGTGGAACACCACGGAGTGGAACAGCGGCAACTATCCCGTGGCACAGTCTAGGACGACTCCTCCGCTTGACAAGATTGGCGTCCCGGCCGATGCGGTGGCAGTGACGCCCTACGTGGGGGGATATCGGGTCAAGGAACGCCGTTCGTTACTTTCGAGTCGAACGACACATCGCGACCTACGAAGCAACCTGGACACCTTTAACCGGCTTTAAAATCACTCTCATTGAGTAAGTGGCGAACTAATTCTCCGAGGCTAGAAGAGCCTGTCGGTCTTTCTGGCCTTCCAATGGATGATGTCCTGCTAGATGATCGTGGCAGCTCAACCGAGAAATCACCCCGATGAGCCGCCTCGTGGTCGAAATCATCCCGCAGCTTGATCTGAGCGAACTGACGCGCCAATACACCGGCCGAGGCTCGGGCGCACCATCCGGCAGTGTTTGGGCTTGCTGATCTACGGCTATGTCAGTGGCGTGTACTCCAGCCGGAAGATCGAACGCGCGACCTACGACTCGGTGGCTTTCCGCTATTTTGCAGCCGACACTTACCCGCTTCACGAGTACCCCAGCTTCCCCTCCCGCGAGCGGACTTGGCATCCTCCAGTTTGCTGCCATGCCGGTGATGATGCCGGGGGTTTCGGCATACGACACGCCGGCGTCTAGGGGATATGTCGGCTGCCGCAAGGGACGTCCTCAAGACCGCTTACACTGAACGCGCGACATGGGCCATCTGGATGACCTTGCTTTCGATCCTCGTCTAACGACCCATGCGCGTCGGTTAGGGATTGAATCGCCGCTCGATGTTAGCTTGGTGGAGTGGAAGGGGCGTTCGTACTATCACGTGAGTGGCTTGGATCGGGAGGGCCGTCGTGTGCTGATTGAAGTGTTCACAATCAATTCTCACGGGACCCTGCAAGCCGTCTTGGCGTTCGAATATCCGCCGCCGATCCGCAATCTCTACCCCAACTAAGTGCGGCTCCTCGACAAATCGGGAGCACATGACAGCGCAGGCGAGCTTAAGCAAGGCGAGATGAATATCGAGGCGACGTTCGGAGCGCATGCCTAGTGCAATGTTCCATTCTGTTTGGAACTTAAGCGGCGGTTGGCACGAATGACCTTCTGTAGGATGTCGCGAGCGCTCTTGGTCCAGATGAACGGCTTGGGGTTGGTGTTGTGGTGAGCGATGTACTCGTTGATGGCGTCGACCAGTTCCGGCACGCTGGTGAATACGCCGCGGCGAAGTCGCTCGGTTGTGATGTCACGAAAGAACCGCTCGACCATGTTCAGCCATGATGCGGAGGTGGGCGTGAAGTGCATGTTGAATCGCGGATGCTTGGCCAGGCAGTCCTGCACCGCAGGATGCTTGTGGGTGGCGTAGTTGTCTGCGATCAGATGCAGCGTTTTGTCCTTGGGCGTCTCGCGGTCGATCTTGCGCAGGAACTTCAGCCACTCGGTATGGCGGTGGCGCTGCTGGCACTGGGCGATGACCTGGCCATCGAGCACGTTGAGCGCGGCAAACAGCGTGGTCGTGCCGTTGCGCTTGTAGTCGTGCGTCATGGTGGCCGCACGCCCCTTCTTCAACGGCAAGCCGGGCTGCGTGCGATCCAGCGCCTGCACCTGGCTCTTCTCATCGCAGCACAGCACCAGAGCGTGCTCGGGTGGCGACATGTAGAGGCCGACGATGTCTTCGAGCTTCTCGACGAACTTCGGATCGCGCGACACCTTGAAGCCGCGCACGATGTGCGGCTTCAACCCGTGGGCGTGCCAATGGCGCATGACGGTGCTGGCGCTCACGCCCAATTCGGCGGCCATCTTGCGCGTGCTCCAGTGCGTGGCCGCAACGGGCTTGGTTTGAGTGGTCAGCTCCACCAGCCGCGCCGTGTCCACCTTCACCGGCGGCGCACCGCGCGGCAAGTCGCGTTCGATACCGGCCAGCCCCGATTGCGCATACCGCTCACGCCAACGCGAGACCTGCACGCGTCCGACTCCCAACTGCTCGGCGATGTCCTTGTTCTGCATTCCGTTGGCGGCCAGCAGCACAATGCGCGCGCGCTGCGCCAGCCTCACGCTCGTGAGCTTCGACCGAACCAGCCTCGTCAAATTGGTTCGCTCCTCGTCGGTCAACATGATCTCGGGAGCAACTCGCACTCACTCTCTCCACGCTGTGTCGCAGTGTGGGCATTGGAGACGCCGAATTCATATAGGTTCCATCAAGAACAGAACGCTACACTAGCTTGCCTAACCCGGCAAGCTAGGCATGCGTGCATTCGACTACCCAATGATTCAGTGCCATGACACATGAGAACGCTCAAGAGCTATGTGACGATGACATGGTTTGGCTAGTCGCTCTTAGTACTGGGCGAACCCCTTTGCGCTTCCAGGGGGCCATGGCGCGGCGCAGCTGGTCCGCCTCGCCGGCAGAGAACCCAGTCGCCAGCATCGCCACCTGCATCAGCTGTTCCTGAAAGATCGGCACTGCCCAGCGTGCGCGACAGCGCCCGCTTCATTGCCTCGCTGGGATAGGTCACCGGCTCGAAGCCTTGCCGTGACCACTGCACCGGCCCGGGCCGCACGCTCGCCACTTCAATTGCCAGATCATAGAAGTTGCGCGGCCGCAGGCGCGGCAACATGGACATCTGGGCCCGGTGTACGGAACAACCACATGGGTAACAAACCAGAAACGGCATGGGCAAGCTCGGTATGCTGCGCCACACTTCGCGAGCGGTCTTACTCAGCAGGCTCACTTGATACAACCCAACCCTATCGCATGCTTTCTCCGAGCGGGAATCCCATACTTGGCAATCTTTCGGCTATCCAGCAGAGCGATGGGAATGCGCTTGGCGCTCTGGGCTGGCTCATTCATCAGGTTCCGTTGCGCGTTTGGGAGGTGCCCTGAACTAAGGGAAGGCCAAGCTGGTTCAGAAGGCGCGTATTGACACAACGCCGTAAGGCGAAATTTTGCTCTTGCTGGAGGTGTTGTGTTCGATGCCAGCGGCACCGGCGCACATCTGCCGGCGGTCAGGGTTCAAGCGCTGGACACGGCGGAGAAATCGAAATGCGCAGCCGCATACACGGCGTTGCACACCCAGATTTCTTGCCCGTTTTTATAGAAGATAACCCACTTGCCGTCGCTGACGAAGTGAGCGCCGGGAAACACCTCATTGTGGCCGTTGCTATCGTCCAGCGGGAAGGGCGCATGAGGCACGGCCCAGTAGTGGCCGCTCGGTAACGCTTCGATCGATTTCCGGGACATTTTTTTCGGCACCGCAATGCGGTGTCTCGTAACGCAAAAGCTCGCTGCTGCGGCAAAACGGATTGTGTCAATCCTGCAAAGGCGTGACATCGTCGCGAGACAGCCTCGTGTTGGCTCACAGCCCATCGACTCTTGCTTATCCAGTGTCATTTCGACATGGCGCCATACTTCTGGCATCGCCGTCCGAGTACTCGGCGTCGGCGCCATCATTGTGATCATCGCCGTTGCCTCACGGCAAGTCTACTGCGAGTCGCCGCGGAAGCCGACTTCGCCCGCGCGGATGAAGAAGCTGCGGCAATGATGTTGATTCGCTTCGAGACGATGAATCGATGTGGCCATTGCCAGAAGGTGTGAAACGGCGAGGAATCGTAGTTTTTGAAATGGCTTTTTTTAGCGACACCCGAAGTTTCGGCATGATGGTTGCCTCGGCTGTACGGTACTTCGCCACCCGGTCGATGGCGGAAGAGGAGCGCACAGTTTGCATCGATTAACTCAGAAGGACAAAGCTGTCGCACCTTTCCGTCGACTGCAATCTGTCTCGATGCCCGACCGCATTGCATTCGCCTGCTCGCTACCAACTCAAGAGGCGTCATGGCAAACTCTGCGAACTTCGGGGTAGAATCTCGCGCAGGTTACCATCGAGCGCACTGACCGTTCGCGTTTCCCAAAGGTCTTCTTCACCAAAAGGCTGCAGGCCTATTTCCGGCCAAATGGCGAGGAATTCGACGGCGCAAGCCGCGCGATGGCCAGAGTTCGTTCCAGGCTGGGAATGCTGCTCATATACCATTCACCCTAGCTCGACCCGATGTGGGGATGGTCGCCCCACCGTCGCACATAAATGTCAGTTCAGTGCGCCCCCGCCTCTATGCAGCGCCGATTTGGTATAGATTTCTCCGAAATCCGGACGACAATATGATTGATACCAACGCCATTTCTCGTGAGCTGTTACTTGATGCCCTGGCGCGAGAGGCCATCAAGCCCGCATTTCAATGTCTGGTCGATTTTCGAGACTATGGAGTCAAGGGGTTCGAAGTGCTGGCGCGATGGATCGAGCCCGGTATCGGGGAAATTCCACCAGTACGCTTCATTCCGGCGATGGAGCAGCACGGCCTGATGGATGCGCTGCTCATACATATGTTGTCCAAGGCGTGCCAGATCGCCGTAACCTGGGAGGGGGACTTCGCTCTGGCCTTCAATCTATCGCCACTTCAGTTGCAAAATCCTGCCTTGTTTGGCTTGATCCGAGAAGCTGCCGGATCGGTGCAGTTTCCACTCGCTAGGTTGCAGATGGAAATCACGGAAAACGCGCTGGTGACGGATATGGGGGTCGCGACATCGCTGATCCGGCAACTTAAGTCTGCAGGCGTTCAGATCGTACTCGACGATTTCGGCACGGGCTTTTCCAACCTCGAACGGCTACATGCTTTTGCGTTCGATAAGCTCAAGATCGATGCAGGCTTCGTCCGCAAAATGGACAGCGACGGCGACAGTCGCAGGATCGTTTCGTCCATTGTCGGTCTTGGGCAAAGCCTGGGAGTCGATGTAGTAGCGGAAGGGGTGGAGACTCAGATGCAAGCCGACATCCTACGGGACCTTGGTTGTAGCTTCGGGCAGGGATGGCTATTCGGGCGGGCAGTACCGCCGCCAGACGCAGCGCTGCTTCTGCGGCGCCGATTCGGTCAACCGGCTTCTGGGGATAGGTTATCCACGGTGTCGCCTTTTCAGCGATTGCATCAGCTCGAGGCGTTGTATCGCAACGCTCCGGTAGCGCTTTGTTTCATCGATCGCGCCCAGCGCTGCGTTAGCGCCAACCATCGGTTCCAGCAGGTCGTGGGGCTCACTAGCAGTCGGCTGATGGGACGTCGCTTGTCCGACGTGGTCAGCGTTGCAAGTATGGGTGGACTTCTCGCGGCGGTGGAGCGGATTTCGCAGGGGGCGGCGCCTGCACAGGTACAGATTGAGGCACCCTGCGATGCTTGGTACTTGGCATCCGTGCAGCCGGTCACGGATGAGGTTGGCGAGTGGATTGGGACATCGATCATCATGCTTAACGTGACCGATCAGCGCCGCGCCGAGCGCGCGATCCGCGAAAGCGAGGAGCATTTTCGCCGGGCCAACGAACTGTGCCCGGATATTGCGTGGACAGCGCTGCCGGACGGCACTCTCAATTATATGGGTCCGACGTTCGGCGAGACCCGCAACATGTCGGTTGAAGACCGTATCGCTGCGTGGCTCGAAGGCATGCACCCGGAGGATCGCTTGCGGGTACGAAAGGAATGGCTGGCCTGGTTACCAAGCGGCCAGCCGTTCGAGACCAATTTCCGCACTAAATGGTCCGATGGCTCGTGGCACTGGGTCAACAGCCGGGCACAGCCGCACTACGGCCCCGACGGCAAGATCGATCGCTGGTACGGTCTGATGGTGGATATTACGGGGCGAAGAGCGCTAGAACGGCGAATCTTCGTCCTTGAACGCCTATTAGCGCGCAGCCGCCGTCGGCAAGCTTGAGCACCACAAAGCGAACACCTGCCATAGCAACCATGCGCGCTCTTCCTAGAGTCTGCAGCGAGTACTGGCTCGCTACACAAGCTTTATGTGACCTGAATCTGTGCGTGCCCCTTCTGCGGCCTAACCGTATTTAGGCCCGCTGCCTTGGCTTCATACAATTGCCTGGCGGCCCTCATGTACCAGTGGGTTGGCCAAGAGCCAAGTGAGATTTTTCTCGTTTCGTGAGCCGCCGCTTGGCTTCCAGCGTCGCGTCCAGCGCCCTTCTTGTTCCAAGCCCGTCAGGCTGTCCATGCCGACATGGCTCTGCAATTGCCCGCTCGATCTCTCGTCGTACGCGGAGTTGCTGGGTAAGTGCCACTGACATCAACACGCATAGCACACAGAGCACGGTCATGATGCTGTGTCGGTATTTCAGCTTCGCCAGCTATCACTAGTGTCCGGTTAAATTTCGAACAAATTCAATTGGTTAGCGGCGTCGGGAACTTCTGACAGTGAAGAGTCGGGCTGAAAGGCCTGTGAAATAGGGGTTTTCTCGAAAACCGAGACGGACAAAATCTGTAGCAAAGTGTAAAGCGAGGCATTGAGTTGAAGCTCCTTCTTGACGATGGCGATGAGCACGTAGATGGACACGGCGCACCAGATTTGCGTCTTCACCGCGTTCTCGCTCGTGCCGAGGAATTTCTTGATACGCAGATGCTGCTTGATCCATTTGAAAAACAATTCCACCTGCCAGCGGTTCTTGTACAGCGCGGCGATGGTGATAGGCGGCAGCGTTGTGTTGTTGGTCAGGAAGATCAAGGTCTTGCCGGACTCCGGGTCCTTGAAGCGGATGCGGCGCAAGTGCTCAGGATAGTCTTGTGCAGAGTAAAAGCCGTTCAGGGCGATGGTCTGATCGCAGATGACACCGGTGCTGCGGTCTGTTGCGGCAGAGTAGACGCGGCGGGCATTCATGTTGCTCTTGGCCCGCGTGACGAAGAATGCGCCGCTTTGATGAACCAGGTAGAGCCGAGCGAAATCCAGATAGCCGCGATCCATCACGTAGAACGCGCCTGCCTCGATGGGCAGGAAGTCGAGTACGTTCACTTCGTGCAGTTTGCCGTCGGAAATGTGGATGAAGGCGGGAATGGCGCCGCGCAAATCGAGCAGCGTGTGCATCTTGATCGCTGCCTTGGTCTTGCGAAACGGCGCCCAGTCGAACAACGACAGGCACAGGTCGATGGTAGTGGCGTCCAGGGCGTAGATGGTTGCATCGAGATCGATATCCAGCGACTCGCTCGCATACAGCGCCCGAGCGCGCGTGATAAGGCGCATCGCCAGCTCGTGATAGATGCGCCAGTCCCGCAGGTTCAGCGCATCCGACAGCGTCGAGCGCGCCGGCACGTTCTTCAATCCCATGTGAAAGAGCTTGCTGCGGTTGGCCGCCAGGCAGACCTCTATGTCGCGCAGCGACTCGCGCCAGGTCAACTGGGCGAACGACATGATGCGGAACAGATCGGCGCAGCCCAAGGTGCGCACGCCCGCATCTCCGCGATGCTTCTCGATAATGCGACCGAAGGTCTTCCATGGCACGAATTCCATGACCTGCGCGAACAGCGTCTTGCCCACATTCATGGGTCGATCCTGGTCGTTGAAACCCGAAAGGATCGCAAATTTTCCGTTCGAAATTCAAATCGTGGACACCCATGGAATCCTCACAACCCGCGTCAGCATTGGCTTCCAAGCCAATGACCCTCAAATAAACCGGACACTAGTGGCCAGCTATAACTACAAAATTTCTCAATCGGCCCGCATGAGCTGCTATGTGTATTACGAGGCGATGGGGTTTGTTGTCAAGACCGTTACCTGATGGCGGCATCGATGCACCTTGTACAAGGCGAGCCTGGATGTTCCCGTGGCTGTGGTTCAGTGCGCCCAGCTTATAACGCTGGGCAGGCGCTCTGCAGCCGGGCGAGAATCTCAGTCCAGGCGGTGAGGGATGATTCGGCCGATTTTCAAACCTGTGTCGGCGTAGTTTAGACATTTTGTCAAGATTGAGGATTCAGGGACACGAGTGCTTTCGCTCATGGCCGCTGGGCATCGGAAGCGACCATCATGATAGCGGCAGCCCCGTACGATCGGATCGGGTTGCGGATTCAAAGGACCGCGCGCTGGCCGACGTCACGCCATCGGGATTCGCCGCCGACGTGCTGTTTTGTCAGCGGGCCGAACGCGAAGCAGCTATCCATCCCGCCTTTGCGCCGCCCGGCGTCGTCATCTGATGGATGATTGATATGACACCGCAAAGTTTCTTCACGTTCGACGTCGCCCGCCGCATTCCGTTGGTGGAAAAATTGGTCCACGACATCGACGAGCAACTGGAGCACACCATTGATGCGGGCGAGCGCGCACGCGTGATGGCTATTGTGCGCCAATGCCTGACAGCAATGCTTGCGGATCCCAGCTTGCCGTGGGCGGCGGAGGCACGCTTCTATTGTGTCACCCCGCGCGGCAAGGCGATCGGCCGTGCATTGCCTGCCTGGCAATTCGCGGCGCCGGTGCCGGAGCTGCTGGCCTCGGTCCTGCGCCAGATGAAGGATCTCCCAAGCAGCGAAATTCATGCGTATTTGGGAACCCCGGTCGACGTGTGCGACGGCCTTACGCCGGCGAAGTGCTGGCGGGCAGGGCGTTTGAATCGCGTGCGGCGCTTTTCGCCAGGCAGGCTTCCTCCTCCGCGCGGTACAGCGTCGCCTGCGACATGGCCACCAGGCCCTGTGCACTGACCTCCGAGGGCTTCAGATATGGCGCGGCGAGTCGGTCCGCGACCACCTTGCTCAAGCCACCAGCAAGGGGCAGAGCAGGGTGATCGCGCAGTTGGCTGCACTGCCTCGCGTTCGGATTTGATCAGCTGATGACGACGCCAAAGGATTGCTACACCTGAACATATTGCTCTAACCCTCCTTCCCATAGATCGTCTGCCAAGCGCTAGCCAATGCCGAAATTGTTTTTCCCGCCGGCACGCAAGTGCTTCGGGCTGTCCGGCATCCGCCTGCGGTCATCCCGCCGTACGTCGAGCGCACTTACCGTTTTGGCCAACCGGCCCAGATCGCCGACGGGCGCTTTACGCGCTACTGGATGTATGCGGCCCCAGAATCTCACTACCGCGTTGTCGGACTCCGGCTGTTTGAGCAGATGCCGGTCGTGGTGAGCTACAACCTTGGCGGTTCGCAGTTCGCGGTCGCCGTAGTCAAGGGCGTCATCGGCGTCTTGATCGTGGCGTTTGCCTTCTTGGAACTGTGGTCCCTCGCCGCATGCGCCTTTCCGCTGTTGTGATAGCGCCCTCAACTGCTGCCTGGGCACGCAGCCCTGCCTGCTCAGCCCGCCCATGCATGCGGTTCGATCCTGACCCAGCATGCCCGCTACAGAGTACACCCACAATAGCCAGCAGCGCACGCCATGGGTGGCTCAGCAGCGCCTCCACTTGCTCGCTGCGGCTCTCACCAGACAGGCACCACGTGCAGAAGTGCTCGCAGTTGTTGGTGAGAAGGCGGTAATCGTCCTCTCCAAGCCGCGCCGTCGCGCGCCGTATGACTTCCGTCTCGATGTTCCTTGCCTGCGTGCCCGACTCGACGCGAAAGCCGAAGCCGTTGGCAAAACCTGCAAGAGTCGTCTTTTCGACTGGGCCGCAACGCAGGAAGCCTTTGAACCCGACATAATGCACCACCTCGCCGTTTCCGACATAGATGCCATGGTGGACATAGCCACGGCGGTCCGTCTTCAGATGCGCGCCAGGAGGAATTTCCTCGGCGATTTCCGCTAGGCGCTGCGCGTGTTCGATGTGGTTATCGCCGCTCATCGCTTCCCCCTTGCTACCTTTATTGCGCTGATCGCTCTTGCCCCGGTGGCCCCAGCTTGCGTGCTGGATGCCCTGCTGCTGATGCCGGAAACCGGTACCCCGTGTATGCCTGTAGTATCGTTGCCGGGCGGCGATGCCGGAATCAGCCGGTTCTGAAAAACGTTTCGGCTTGGTACCATGCTGCTTGTACGGCATCGCAAGGGCGTTTGTCCGTCGCGCATACTGCGCTGTCAGTGAAATCTGACAGCGTCGCGAGGTTATAACTCACGATCCCCCTACCACCGGTGAGCGTTGACCGGCAACAATCCGAATGTCTTGCCGGCCCCCCATTTGCGGGATGATGGTTGACCAAGCCACATCGCTGTCCGCCCAGCGCCGTAATCGCAAGTTTTGGCGGAGTTCAGCCAACAGTACGAGGAGGACCGCAGAAAAACACCTGCTTTCATTCCGCACAGCGGTGGGAAGGATGTTCCTTCGGGCTAAATCGCACTGAGGCGGCGGGAACATAGATCGTTACCATGAACCAAATTCTCGGTGGGGTCGATCGTATTCTCACCCGAGTGGGTAACCCCTTCGTCCGGCGACGCGCGAGGGGAGACCATTACTGAAGCCTGCAGTACGGTGCGCGCGGCACGTTGTCCTGCCGCCGTCGTTGGAGTAACCGACGCCACGGCAGGTATGTGCGCAGGGGAACATCCGATGCTCGAGCAACGGGTCGTTCTCGCCGTTGAGGTGCGTCGCTTCAAGTGCGCGAACGCCGACTGCCCTCGTCATACGTTTGCCGAGAATATCCGGCAAGTCTCCGGTCGCTGGCATCTGCTGTGCAACCTGCGCGCCAACGTCGAGAGGTACTGTACCGACTCGGGCCGCAACTGCCCCAAGCCGCGCAGCAAGCCGAGGTCGGTGGCGTGAGCCTTGCCGGCAGCGGCTCCTGAGCCGCAACTCACTCAGATCATGGTAGCGGCTGGGCGATCAGCGACGCGCCAGCGGGTGGCGCTGTACGAGCAGGGTGATGGCGCTACGCGCCCAAGGCGACGCTATCGGCTTGATGGTGGGGGCAGGCGCAGTAGCCATCCGGCGCGGGGCCAAGGGGCGCCGTGTCGATGCGGAATTGCGTGGTCCGCCTCTTCTTTCCGAACGGCAAGGCACCGCTCGTCCAGTCACCCGTGCGCACGACGCCCTGCCCGTCGGGCCGGCGCGTGTTCGGACGGCTTGTCGGATGGAGGAAGCGCGCCATCGAGGAGCCCAGGAATGCGACCACAAGCCCTCCATGCAGGCGCTGTGCGAGAACAAACCCGTTCGCAGTCTCGCGCGGTAGTGTCTCGGCCTCATGCACCCACGAAGCCCGCGGCGGTCCGATCGATGGTTGAAGCCTCTGTCACCCTGCCACGCTGCGGAAATGCGCAGGTTCGCGCAAAGTCTGCGCCCCGACTTACCGACTGTGGGGGGCGTTCAAGTTGCAATGGAAAGACCGAGGGTCACGTCAACCGACTCAAGTTCCTCAAGCGCCAGATGTATGGACGCGCGAACATCGAGCTTCTGCGGCTGCGGGTATTAAAGTCAAGTTGAACGACCGGCCTGCCTGACATGCATGACACGTTGGTCCGATGCGCTATCGCAGACGCGTAACATCGTGCGTGCCGGCACGAGGCTGGCGAAGGTCAGTTTAATCTGGGCTCTGGTGCAAGTTATAAACACCATTCTTAGTTATGTTTGTCGGAACAGCAACAAAATCGAACGCCATTGTCGGCTTTTACTGCAGGCGCATTCCGCAAAAACACCTCAATATTCGCGGTATTCGCGCACCTCAGAGCGAATGGCATAGATCTAGCTTATACCCCGCATAGTGTGACATTTATCAGCCGATGATAAACTCATGCGAGTAGTCATAATAGTCAACCTGCTGATAACTAGCTCACCGCGCAACTCGCATGACGTAGTGTCAAGAAGAACACGCTACCGCAAAGTTCCGTAAAAATGCAGCGCGGCGCGATTTTCGTCCGGACGCCACGTATTGAAGCAATAGAAGGGAGAAGATCCATGAAGCCCGCTGCGCATTCCATTTTTTTGTTGGGACGCTCACTCAGACAGTGCTTGTGTCCGTAGTCCTAGCTGCTTGCGCGGGAAAGGTGACGGCATCGAACGGGCGACGATGCACACAACAACGGCGGCGGTCCTCGTTTCGCCGGCCCATTCAAACTGTGGCGCTTTGGACGGGCATAGGTGTCTGGAGGAAAGGCATCAAGAACAGGGCCGCGGCTGTAGCGGCGCCCATAAACAGGTCTGACTGGCCAGGATGTAACGCTCGTGTTCACTAAGCTATTTGGGTCATGTCAACGACAACACCCTGACAGGGTCAACTATGTTCACTTGTTACGAAGTATCCGCCTTAACTCTGCTTACCAAATGGTCTAAGGCACGAGAGTTAGTTGAATCCTATGCGAGTTTTCGTGGACCGGAATGGCCGGAATGGCTGAATCAATCAATTCTCGCCAGCTGGTGTTTCGGTGGTACAGAGAACATCGAAATCGACGTTCAAATAGGCCAAACCATGGAAGCGCTCGGTATGCTGGCAAAACCACAGGCCGCCGCCGCCCTTCTGGAGGCGAATGAGCCATCCAACGATTCGGTCAAGAAGGTCGACGAAGTTCAGCTAATCAGCGATGGTATGTTGGCTCGCCGGGTTGGCAACATCGAAGCCTACCTTATTTCATTGAAGGGTAGATATCCGAAACAGTTTGCACATCTAATGAACGAAATCGATAAACGGTATGTGACCAAAGTCGGGGCGTGGAGCAAGGCACACTCAAGAAAATGAGAAAGGCCGAGCGGGTTCGATCTGAACGTGCTGGCCATCGGCAGTAGCAAGAAACTATGCATCCATTCCGGCACGGCCAACGCGATGAGCCGCTCACGTGGAATGCCGAGACTGATTGGATCGACGGGAGTGTGAGCCCGCACTATGTCGGTTGGTATGACGTGCAGATGCGCAGGGGTTTCAATGATGAGCACGCGGCCGAAGGCATTACGCGCTTCTGGTTCGCGGGGCGTGACTGGTACACCGGACCCAAGGCCATCGAGCATGGCGCACCGTCGGTGCCGCACGGCAATATCTTTCACTGGCGTGGTCGGAGCAAGCCGTGAACATCTACCGACACAAGTTTTACAGTGTGCACCCCAACAAAGGTGCGATTATGGTGTACGAATTGGAAATTGCAACGACAGACGTTATCCAGGTCGAACACCTTGTCACTGCATGCGCGCTCGAAAAGTCTGCATTCCATGAGGATATCGCCGATAGGCTTGCCGAGCGTTTTGGCGGGAAGCAGACGCTTCGAGCCCATCATAATGGGGTAGACATCGAATCGCGCCGAAATGGTTCGGCTACGCCGAAAGGCTTCAGGTCTGTCGGCTATATTTCCAACGTTCATGCGCGCATGCTGTCGACTGGCGTGGCCCTGCTTACGCACATCGATCCAGCGTCTGGGGAAAATACGGTAGAACTGTTTGTCAAAGGTTTGAAGTGATTTATTACCACGGGTTGGCCATTATGCACGCTACGATTGTGGGCGCATGTCAGATTTTCCGGACGCTCCCTCGGGCGGTCAAGGCTGTTCGCAGATTGGATATTCCCCGTCAAGCTTGGCATACGGATATGAGATCTTTGGCGATGGATCTGCCGGAGAGCATCCAGAGTTGATAGTTCGCTTCATGCGGATGGCAGCCAAGCATAAGCCACTCTACTCGTCAGTCCAGGGACGAATTACAACAGTGTATTCCTCTCAGGACCCCTCCATCCAGATTCGCTCTTCGCACCTAATTGAAGGACGCTTTAGTTCTACGCTGTTGTTCACCACTGCCACGCTTACACGGAGGCGGGCATAGGCGTTCATGTCTAGCGCTTGCCTGGCACGGAGAGGTATGGAGATATCAATCCGGCGGAGATTTTGGCTCTCTTGCTTCTAATAAGCGGTTTCCGCATATGCGCCATGCGCCGCTTCGAGTTTTGGTTGCACTTTAATCAAACAGAATATTGTAAAGCTCGCGGTACCGAGCCAGGATCGACGAGGAATCACCACCAGAGCGCCATTGATCCTTGTCAAGCGCTGCCGACGAGTCGGATGCTGTCTCCCGCACACGCATGCAATCGGGACTGATTTCTCCAAAAATAACGGTTCCCGTTCGATCGATGAAGAAACAGATATCAATCAACTGCAGCCCCTTCTTCTGAAATTTCTTTTCAATCCATTCGAATGCCTGTCTGGCGAGGCTCTTGGCGCTATGAATGTCATCGATCCAAATACTTGCATAGTCATCAGGCAGAGGCTCGTCCGCCAGTCTCTCATTCGCATCGCCATAAAGCGGATGTCGCCAATCAAAGCATACGACTGGCGAATCAAACCGACTCCATCTTCTCAGCGGTTCGCCACCCAATCTTGTCCCATACCTGTCTGTATATTTGTATCTATGAACAGGCGATCCGATGTGATATCTCTTAACACGAACTTCTATATTTCCAGGGTCTACTACCTTCTCCACTAGTAGATTTCCGTATGGAGATGGAACTGATCCGACGAATGCCGTTTCAATATGTTTCGCGTCCGGATCAAGTTTCATCTCTCTGAAGATCATGGCTGAGAAGCTGCTTCTTACGATCTCAGTACCGTCAACCTGGCCAGAGCGATTCGCGGTAAACGAGTAGAGCGTCGGTAGCAGCTTTGCGACAGCAACTCTCCTCGTAAGCAGGCGAATTTCCTTGCTCTCTCCCCGGCACAAGAGTGGGAGATCGTCAAATTCAAATCTGAGTCCTCGGATCACTTGCTCCAACATTGAAATTTCAGAGTCGAAGGGACGAACCCGGATCGACTCACCGGCTGGCCCCATGAGAAAAATCAAACCATCTTCTACGCCGGTCAGTGTCAGTCTCAGCTCGAGCTCCTCGCATTGGTCTTGCAAAACGCATGCCGCATGGCGATCTGGCGTCATTTATAGTGCTCCACTATGGTGAAGTTGATATTCAATTCGTCAATAGCTTTGACGGAAGCACAGGCCAAATTTCTAAGCGCTAGAACTGGATCGTCTAACGCGCGGTTTTGCTCTGGGAGTGTCGAAGCCAACTGTTTCGCGAAGCGGTCGGTGGGCCGCCTCTTTCGGAGAATTTCTATTTCCCGAGGCAAAAGCCTGCCTTGGTCACATTCGCGGTAGTCTTCACAATACGGTTCCCGCGGATCATCTGCTCTGGTGGCCGATTCTTCTACCCGTATCGAACTGGACGCCTTGAGCGCTTGCATCAGAAGGTTTTCGTGATAATCGCGCTGTGGACGGTAGACAGCGAAGCCGCGATGTTCGAATCGATGAATAGTGGAGGGACGCGGCAACGCGTTGACGTTTACTGCGTCGCCAACACGTCAGAGGAGATGTTCTTGCTTGGCTTCACTTGCATAGCATTCCTCAAAAACTATGGTAAAAAACCGAAAATGTTGGAATAAGCGTACAATTTGGGGGTCACAAATCAGAAAGAGCGTTTCAATATTCATAGCGCGTCTGATCTTCTTTACTGCTTGTTCATGATCCTCATGTACATACGCCGCTGTCCACAATGCCAATTCAAACGAATTCCTGTCCTGGATACTATGGCTCGCATACTGGAGGGCTATTGCCGCACAGTGGCGGTCACTAGCGCGCAGATCACTGCGTTCTTGATGTTGAACATGATTGGATCCTTAAAATTGAAAGTCCAATGTCGAACCACAATTCCAATATTTGCAGAATACCACCGCGACCAAACCTTAGGGCTGACAGCAATTGTTTTCGTCGATGCCAGTAATTACCGAAATCGCGAGGTGCAACATTCCTGCGGACGTTACGAAGAAATGGTAAGGAAAGTTTAAGTGGCGTGGTAAGGGCGAGGCAAGGTAGACAGAGTGCCCGTTTGGCCTGCAGTTGATCAAGATCAAATCCGGCGCTGACTGCCGGTGATCAAGTGCGTTGGTGATGTTGCCGTCGAACCCTCCATGCAAGCTGGACCTGTTTGGCCGAGAACTTAGTGACATCCAATCCGTGCTTATCCGGTTAGCTCCCAAACCTACTAGATGTAGTGGGTAGGGATTTTTTGGCATAGAGCTCGGCATAGGTCGGCGCGGTGACGTCACCAGCGATGCCGAGCAGGGAGCGAAATGCATTGAAGGGATAGAAACGACGGTTGAAGCGGAAGGTGAATTCGTTGAGATAGGCTTGCAGGTGCTGCGGGCTGACACCGTGATGAATTCCGCGCAGCCAGGTCTTGAGATTGGAGAACACAAGGTGAATGATCGGCAGGAAGGATTCGGTCACTTGCATCTCACCGCGCTGCGCGATGGCGATATGGCCATAGCCGCGCTCGCCCAGCTTGGCATAACCGTTCCAGTCGTCGGTGATGATGGTTGCGCCGGGTGCAACGGTACGCTCGATGAATCCGCCCAGCGACCGGGCACTTCGGTCAGGAACCAGAGCGAGCCGAACTCGTCCGGCATACCGTCCGCTCTTGCGTTTGTTGCGGCTGCCGGCAAGTTTGCGTTGCCGAACCTCGACAGCGCCGGCCACAAGAACCATGTCGTGCACGCCCCTGCCTTTGCCGCGAGTACGCCCACCGACGTAGGCCTCATCGGCCTCGACGTGTTCCTCAGGCTTGCCACCGATCCGATCCTGGTCGGGGCGCACCATGCCGGCGCGCAACTTGTGGAGTATCTGGAAGGCGGTCTCGTAACGCGACAGGCCGAGTTGGCGCTGGAACTGAACGGCCGACATGCCAGGTGTCTGACTGGCGACCAGTTACGCCGCCCAGAACCAAACCGACAGCGGTGTGTGCGTGCGCTCCATGACGGTGCCAGCAGTGAGGCTCGTGTCGCGTGTGCAATGGCGACAACGGAAAACGCCGGGGCGATTGGCAAAGCGGTACGGCTCACCAAGCAAGCCACAGTGGTCACAAATGAACCCATCGCTCCATCGAGCGCGCTCAAGGTAGGCCATGCATGCCGCTTCGTCTGGAAACATCCGCTGAAACTCCGGCAGCGAGCCCGGAAACGGTAGATCGCCTCGGTCAAGCACGTCAATAACCATGGTTGCCCCGGGGTGGCACAGATGACCAACATACTATCGGTAGAGGGCTTGGGAGACAACCGGATAAGCATGATCCAATCTACGCACCCTCGTTGCTCTAGTTGCCTAGGCTTCTCGGACATCTCGATAGGAGGACAATCCCATATCGACGAGGAAAAAAGTAGGTGACAAGAAGGGCGCCGACAATTTGATGCCAATCCAAGCTGGAAGTGATACGGATAGTACGAGACCAAGAATTATCGGTCAGTGAAGTTGGCCGTTCGATGGAACACGGCCTGGATGACCTAAAATGTGTGTGCCGGCTCGATCTGGCAAGGAACGTAGCGCGGCGCCCAATGGCGATTCATAGCGCCAGCAACTCACGGTACGCCCCTATACGGATATAATGGCTCTCAACGTATGCACGGCGGGCGTTGACTGCGTAGCCGCCAGAAGGCGGCTAACTGCACCAGGGGCCAGACCTGCCGAAACGGCGGCCTCTGACGCAACTCGGATGGTGTTAGCCGGGAGCAGTCGATGAATAAATACAGGGACAGCGATTGAACGAACGGCAACTTGATCTGCCAGGGATGCTCGATGCCAGCAGCGAGGGGGAACGCCAAGACGGGCCAGTCTCAGCCAGCGTTGGTAACTGCGCAGAACTCCATGTGCACTTAAACGGAGCGATCCCGGCGTCGACCATCAAAAATATTCTTGCCGATGAAACTACTGTTCTTCCACGGGGCTTTGAGATCACGCGGGACTTGCTCCGCCTCACCCCTTGCAAGTCACTAGCGGCGTACTTAACACCATGGCAGATTCTACGCCTCTTTCCAAGGAAGCGAGAGAACCTGGACCGTCTTTGCATTGCTGCCCTAGCCAACATGGCCGCCAACGGCGTGCGTTTCGTCGAACTTCGAAGCAGCGTGTTGTACCTCGCTACTCTGCAAAAGTGCTCACCGACTCAAGCGCTGGAACGCCTCATCGAATCCACCAGAGACGCAGCAGAGCGTCAGAATATCCGGCGCGGGTTGATTCTCACAGTGACGCGCGGCGACTATGGCGCGACTGCGCTGACCGCCCTCCTGCAGGCCTACCAGGATCTGGGCGAGCCGGACGATGTGGTCGGTCTCGATCTCGCGGGCGATGAAGAGATGTCATATCCCGCACAGCTGCCATCGTTGTTCCGCGAGGCCAAAGACCGATTCGGGCTTGGAATCACAATCCATGCGGGTGAGACCGGCCGAGCGGAGAATGTGCGCTCAGCGATCGAGCTCTTTGGAACTGACCGCATTGGGCATGGAACGGCTGCCAGTAAGGTTCCTGAGTTGATGGATCTCCTAGCAAAGGAGGACGTTTGTGTCGAGGTGTGCCCGATCAGCAACCGCTTGACCGGTGCGGTGTCTTCCGAGGAGGCACATCCGCTACAAGAGTTTCGGCGTCACGGAGTTCCGTTCGTCATCTGCTCGGATAACCCAGGGATCCACCAGCGCGGCCTAGTCGATGATCACTCCGCCGCCATGGCAGAAGGACTGTCAGTCGGCGACTTGCGCCATCAATTTCAGGTGGCCAAGCGCTACTCATTCATAGAGGGCCTAGCTTAAAATCCGATTTCTTCCCGGAAATCCGCTCAAGGTCGATGGGCTGAATCGAATACGCGCGCCGATCGGTGTGGACATCGAGTCGTTGTCCAACAAGTGCCGCCTGGCGCAAGACAAGTTGATCAAGGCGATCGGCGCGCCTATTTGTTGAATACACTGGCCTTTATCTGAAAGGCCTTAACGGACTTCCTGCCGGCTGACCCAGAAGTTGGAGGCTAATCGCTTCGCGACTTGATGGCCAGGCCGGGAGATGCGAATGTGACTGCAAAAGACGGAGCTCGGCTAGTGCGACGGGTGGAACCGCCAGGATTTGTGTAGGCCTGTCGGGCTAGGTCAGAAACTGCCGCCTCGGTTCGGTACTGTGAGTTCGAAGCATCTGAGAGCTGCCGCTAAGCGCGTGGAACCGCTGGCCATGGTCGTCGCCTGCGAGGCGCCTGGTCAGTGGCAGGTCATGGAGGTGCTGCAGTCGTTTGGTCCGCGAAAAAGCGAATGGCCGGTGCTGGTGGCAGCGGTCATTTGAGCCACCAAAACCGAAGGGCTGCAGCCCCTGGGTCGGCGAAGACAAAATTAAGGGGCAGTTCTTGGTCGGCGAGCGAAAGCATGGCCGGCTGTGACAATGGCGAGCAGGCGGCTTTACGCTGGAACGCTCAGTCCTGTGCAAACAGCCAAACAGCTGGAAGAAGGTAGGGCGGTCTGCCCGCCATGGTCGCGCGCGAAGGCAGGTTTCAAGAGGCGAAAATAAGATTCGATAATGAATCTGCGTGCCTTGCATGAGGTTAGTCGGCCCGACTGGCGCGCATGCCCCGGGTGGCAAACTCAGTTGCCGTTCGGCGCCCGCGAACCGCCCTAAATAGGCGTTATGACGTGACACGGCTTTTTACTGGACTGACTTGCGACATGGGCATACCATTACCTAGTACGAAAATGGAGCCGGAGTTAGATGCGTAAATGCGCGTCGGTAACAACGCTTGCACGGGCTCCCACGGCCTTCTCTGCGTCACCGCACGGCGATGGTTGCTCAACATGATCGAAGTACGGTACTTCTTGATGGAGCGAACTTCGGGCTAGAAACTGGGTCGGGCACAGGGCCGCTCGCCGTGTTGGTTGCAGGCAGCGGACTCTAAATCCGCCGGAGACTTCCCACCCTGGGTTCGAATCCCACGCGACTCACCAGGCGCGATGATTCATAGCTCATTTGCTAGGATCGGCGATATCAGCCCTGATTGACCATCCTTTGCAAGTCATCGACATGCGCGCAAAGTCCTCGCAAAGTGATCTCTTTTCTTCGGGCGATTACGACAAGCGGAAACTAACTGCCGTGTCGTTCATCTAAGGGCTTAGTGCATACACTTTTCCGGCAGGCAACCAAGAAGATGCCATGGCATTTAAAGCGCGGACTCATGGCACACACAGTAGGCCAACCGGCGGACCACGTCGGTGGGTCGGAACTGTCGTCACAATTTCGCTACGCGCCACGATGGAAGCGTGGTGGTCTTCAGAAGGCTTGTTTAAAGTTTTGTTACGAGGTTGTCATGGTGTCAGTACGTGGCATAAGTTATGCTAGCAATCACGCTAGGTCTCAATACGGGAGATGTGGCGATGAAGCCCAAACATGTAACAATTTCGAGGATGAAATGGCGACTGGTACTGTAAAGTGGTTCAACGGTGAAAAAGGATATGGGTTCATCACGCCTGATGATGGCGGCAAAGACTTATTCGCCCATTACAAGGAGATCCAAGGATCCGGCTTCAAGTTACTGGAGGAGGACGCGAAAGTAGAATTTGAAATCACGCAAGGTATGAAGGGGCCGCAGGCGTCCAAGATTCGCAAGCTATGAGAGCCTTTTCACCTTGCTGGCGGCATGGCGAGCCTTGCTAATTTGTGCATGGATTTGACGCCGCCGCCTCTACTTTTGTAGAGGATTTTTTCCCGGAAATGGGGCCCTCATCCCCTGCAGGATCGGGGTAATTTCAAGCTTGTAACTTCATCTTCACCGAGACCTTCATAGCAGGGCATCTGACAGCTCCAGCGATTCTGGTATTCGCGGCTGGCTCCAGCAAGGGGCGTCGTAGTGGCAGGCATACTGAATCGCCGGGCGGTGAGAGGACGGCCTTGCTACATCCCTTGCGCCTACATTTGAATGCTGCCAATCAGATTCGAGGCGATATATGTCCACGCAACTCTGCAGTGCGCCGATGGACCGAACCCCCACCGTTTCGCCATATTGCTTGGCGCAAGCACAACCGACGCGTTCATTCACCATTGGGACGTGGAAGAAGGATGACGATCTTCATTGGTTTTGTCAGCCCCCAACGAGCGACGAGCCGCCTCAGGACGTGCCTGCACAGGCCAGCCGTTGCATCGTACGCTTCAAGCCTGAGCACGTGCCAGCCTAGTTGCATCTCGGTGCCAAGAATGACCACTTGTCGATGCAGTCCTCAATGACCGCGAGCAGCCGTACTGCAAACACCGTCTGGCGCATAGCGTCGACCCCATCCCGTTTGATTTCGCATCTTGCGCTGCGGAGGTCCATTAATGCGCGTTGGTCGCCCAATTCCTGCGCTTCCCCAGCCCGTCTGCGAGTACTGTGGCGCCAGGGCGCTCCTTGCAAGCGCGGGCGAGGAGGCGTATCCCTATCTCGATGACCACGGGCCTGTGTGGATTTGCGCCGCCTGTCAAGCCTGGATCGGCGTGCGGACACGGAGTAAGCACAACGTGCCACTGGGGCGGCTGGCCAACGCAGCGTTGCGGGAGCGAAAGATGCGGCTGCACGATGCGCTCGAACCATTGGTCGCGGCAAAGATAAGGCGCGACAGGGTCAATGCCTTCGAGGCCCGTGGCAAAGCCATGAAATGGCTTATTGCATCCCTTGATCTGGATGTCACAACACCGAGCATTCATGCATTGTCGCTGGAACAATGTGAACAGGCGATCCGATACACCGCGGAGTTTCAAGCTTCGCGCCGACCAGATCGTACGGCCTGAACCCAATCAGGCCGGCTCCGCGCCGCGACGACCGTACTGTGATCTGCTTAGTTGTCACAGCCCCACGGGTAGGTCGCCGTGCTTATAGAACGCAACCCATTGCTATCGCTGTCGCAATTCGCACCACGGAATGCTTCGTCATCGCCTTTGGGACTATCCAGCGGGAGGCGCGCGTGCGGCGTGGGTTCAGTAGTGGCCGCGCGGGGGTATTGTCTTTGGCATGCTCGTCAGCCAGAGTTCGGTTTCGGCCGGTTACGGCCCCTTAGTCGCTGGCCAAATTGGCATACGCGGACAGACTCGCCCGTCAGCACACCAAACCGCCTCCCTAGGTGGCCGGACCGCCCGTACAGAAAGAAACGCCCGCACCGGCGAACCGGTGCGGGTGAAGTTTCCATTCTGGAAACGAGTTGACAAGTCATGAAGAGCGCCCCCGCATCTCCATGACTTGTCAAACCTTACCAAGCCAGCCGCCGCGGTGCCTTGACCTATATCAAGTTATGTGTCAATCCGATCAGCCGCCGGAATGTCGGCTCAATAGAAGATCACCTCGTCGGCGTGCTTGGTTCTCTTCCACGGCGGAGTGGTCAGTGTCGTTTGGTGTGTTGTCTTGATCGCCGAGCGTCTGGCTTAGCGAGCCAGTATTGCTGCCGGTAGCGGTCCTGAAAAACAGGGCAACTATAGTTCCGCGTGACTTGAGATCTCGCCAATCCCCCCAGCACCGGCCGTGGGCCTACAACCTTGTACAAGTCAGGCCTGGATGTTGCTTTGGCTGGAGCGAGCCGGGGACGGTGTAACAGGGTCGCACGCTGGCCGGTGTATTGCATGAACACAAGGAGGGCGAGTCATCGGATAGATGCTCGCGCTCCCTGTTGAGATAAAAGGACTCGCGTATCGTGCACCTTCGCGGTGTTGCGCCGCCGCCTCGAAAAGCACGGCACTGGCGACGACTCAGCTTTCTCTAAGCCGAGCCCAATACTCCCACTCTATAGTGCGTTACTTGGGCAGTGCCCTTGGAACTATGACCCATTTGGCCTCAGATCATGAATAGCTTATCCCAGATAGCAGGCATACATGAAGTGCAATTTGGCGAATTGGCAGAGGCGGACGAAGCACACGTGCGACCATGGATCCGCGAGTTTTTGCTTGATCATTTGACGTACTGGCACACGACCGTCGGCAGGGTGACAGGAAAGGCGGCGTTATGTGCCCATATCGAGGAGAATGGCTTGGTCGAGCGTGACTGGGCCGAATTAAGAGCGGCCGCCGGAGACCCTGAGCGCTATGTTCGCGTGGCCTGGATTGACGGAGCTATATGCGGGCTGATCTATGCCCAGTCCCGTCCCGAATGGTATCTCTGTGAGAGGATTGGAGTGTTAAGCTGGATTTATGTATTGCCTGCCTGGCGAGGCCAAGGTATTGGCCGGAAGCTCATCCAACAGGCCGATGCATGGATGCGGGAGCGCGGACTCACCTTTGCGGAGGTGTTTGTCAATTCGAACAATGCGCACGCGCTTGGCCTATACCGGACGTCTGGCTACCGCGAAACGGATACGCGAATGACAAAAGGAAAAGACCACGTATAAGACTGACGCAAGCGTCGCCTCAGAATATCTTCTCAGGACGCGTTTCTTGCCAACTTGCACAGGCGCGGATATGAACTAGGGAATGGCCGTATTGAAATTTCTCGGTTTCGATCTTCACCCTCGACTGCGCTTCTGTCTGTGCGAAAGCTCTACCTAAAGGGTTTCGATCTTCGGTGCAATTATTTCAGAAACGTGGGGTTTTGCCGAAAACTACATTGCGTTGCTGAACTTCGATGAGTTGGTGCACGAACTTCAGCGTACGATCTACACAGACGAGGTCTCACGCCTGAGCGCATACGTCGTCTTCACGAAAGGATTGAGGTTTCTTGCCTCATTGACCTACTGACGAACATGGGATTGCATGGAACGCATAGCGCATGCAGACCACCGTCAACTGCAGTGCAATTGTCTGATCGCGCACGATCTAGACATACTGGCGCCATGACCAGCATAGCGTCATCACAAAGTATCACATCTTGTGGATACGCCTCAGTGAGCGTCACCTACGTGAACTTCGTCATGACCAAATGGTTGTCAAGAGAAGACATGATCGATCGTGCACACGAACCCTACGCCAGCGGATTCGGCCACGACAGCGAAAGTGCGAGAAGGTAGGCAACCCCCTGCAATTGGATGCCGGCCGGCGGCAATTGGGCGCAGACTGTATCTGAATGCGGGCTGGGCCTAGCATGTCGCGTCATGGCGTGCCCGGCGCTCGCAGCGCCGGCGGCGTTGCTCATGCCTAACGCCCAGGCTCGGCATACTGTTCAGCATCTGCAATTGCATCTGGTACGTGGTCTCCCTTGCAACCTGGCTCACGTTGCCGCCGGCATCGAACGGACAGCCAGTGGCGAGCTCTTCTGCTCGTTCTCAGTCATCTCAGGCTAGGCCAGCCTACTGCCTGCGGGCGGCACAAAAGGTTCTCTAATTAGGGCCGTCATAGTCCCCCAGCTAGTGTAGCGTTCTGTTCTTGATGGAACGTATATGAATTCGGCGTCTCCAATGCCCACACTGCGACACAGCGTGGAGAGAGTGAGTGCGAGTTGCCCCCGAGATCATGTTGACCGACGAGGAGCGAACCAATTTGACGAGGCTGGTTCGGTCGAAGCTCACGAGCGTGAGGCTGGCGCAGCGCGCGCGCATTGTGCTGCTGGCCGCCAACGGAATGCAGAACAAGGACATCGCCGAGCAGTTGGGAGTCGGACGCGTGCAGGTCTCGCGTTGGCGTGAGCGGTATGCGCAATCGGGGCTGGCCGGTATCGAACGCGACTTGCCGCGCGGTGCGCCGCCGGTGAAGGTGGACACGGCGCGGCTGGTGTGCGGCCACCATGCGCACGACTACAAGCGCAACGGCACGACCACGCTGTTTGCCGCGCTCAACGTGCTCGATGGCCAGGTCATCGCCCAGTGCCAGCAGCGCCACCGCCATACCGAGTGGCTGAAGTTCCTGCGCAAGATCGACCGCGAGACGCCCAAGGACAAAACGCTGCATCTGATCGCAGACAACTACGCCACCCACAAGCATCCTGCGGTGCAGGACTGGCTGGCCAAGCATCCGCGATTCAACATGCACTTCACGCCCACCTCCGCATCATGGCTGAACATGGTCGAGCGGTTCTTTCGTGACATCACAACCGAGCGACTTCGCCGCGGCGTATTCACCAGCGTGCCGGAACTGGTCGACGCCATCAACGAGTACATCGCTCACCACAACACCAACCCCAAGCCGTTCATCTGGACCAAGAGCGCTCGCGACATCCTACAGAAGGTCATTCGTGCCAACCGCCGCTTAAGTTCCAAACAGAATGGAACATTGCACTAGTGAGGCGATGCAGGCAGGGTTCTAGGGCGTTTCATATTCATTTATCAAAGCGCGGTGACGTTTGACGTTGCAGCATTGCGAGGTCGACGTATAGTGGAAACTGCCGAGGCCGGACACTTCACCGTTAGCGGTACCGTTGCGGTGGCTCATGGCGGCAAAACAACCTTGGGCACCAATGCTGCGTTAGGCATTCACGCTGGAGGTTACATGTCGCTATCAGTTTTTCGAGGACCAGCGCGCACTCCTTTCGCCGTTCACCGCCTGGACGAAGAGTTCGGCTAAGACTTTGGGCAATCCTGACAGCCCGCTTGCACAAGTCCCCGGCGCTTCATCTTTTGCCGCCGCTTATGAAAGCTTGTACCGGCTCGGCGATACGTGGGAGAAGGCGGCCTTCGCTATCTCTGCAGTCCAGCGTAACAACCATGTCATTCCTGTGGTCGAAGAGATAGTGCTGGATGCGCCGTTTTGCCTGCTGCGTTTTTCGGTTGCCCCTGTCGCGGCTGACGATTCCGGGGCGGCCAGTCCATTCCGCTACTTGTTTGTGCGCCGTTGGCCGGGCATCACGGGGTCATGCTTCGTGACGTCGTGCAAGCATCCCTGCCCGAGCACGTCGTATATGTGACCGACTGGCTAGTGCAATGTTCCATTCTGTTTGGAACTTAAGCGGCGGTTGGCACGAATGACCTTCTGTAGGATGTCGCGAGCGCTCTTGGTCCAGATGAACGGCTTGGGGTTGGTGTTGTGGTGAGCGATGTACTCGTTGATGGCGTCGACCAGTTCCGGCACGCTGGTGAATACGCCGCGGCGAAGTCGCTCGGTTGTGATGTCACGAAAGAACCGCTCGACCATGTTCAGCCATGATGCGGAGGTGGGCGTGAAGTGCATGTTGAATCGCGGATGCTTGGCCAGGCAGTCCTGCACCGCAGGATGCTTGTGGGTGGCGTAGTTGTCTGCGATCAGATGCAGCGTTTTGTCCTTGGGCGTCTCGCGGTCGATCTTGCGCAGGAACTTCAGCCACTCGGTATGGCGGTGGCGCTGCTGGCACTGGGCGATGACCTGGCCATCGAGCACGTTGAGCGCGGCAAACAGCGTGGTCGTGCCGTTGCGCTTGTAGTCGTGCGTCATGATGGCCGCACGCCCCTTCTTCAACGGCAAGCCGGGCTGCGTGCGATCCAGCGCCTGCACCTGGCTCTTCTCATCGCAGCACAGCACCAGCGCGTGCTCGGGTGGCGACATGTAGAGGCCGACGATGTCTTCGAGCTTCTCGACGAACTTCGGATCGCGCGACACCTTGAAGCCGCGCACGATGTGCGGCTTCAACCCGTGGGCGTGCCAATGGCGCATGACGGTGCTGGCGCTCACGCCCAATTCGGCGGCCATCTTGCGCGTGCTCCAGTGCGTGGCCGCAACGGGCTTGGTTTGAGTGGTCAGCTCCACCAGCCGCGCCGTGTCCACCTTCACCGGCGGCGCACCGCGCGGCAAGTCGCGTTCGATACCGGCCAGCCCCGATTGCGCATACCGCTCACGCCAACGCGAGACCTGCACGCGTCCGACTCCCAACTGCTCGGCGATGTCCTTGTTCTGCATTCCGTTGGCGGCCAGCAGCACAATGCGCGCGCGCTGCGCCAGCCTCACGCTCGTGAGCTTCGACCGAACCAGCCTCGTCAAATTGGTTCGCTCCTCGTCGGTCAACATGATCTCGGGGGCAACTCGCACTCACTCTCTCCACGCTGTGTCGCAGTGTGGGCATTGGAGACGCCGAATTCATATAAGTTCAATCAAGAACAGAACGCTACACTAGATGTACGCTGCGTACCACTAGGGAAAGGCTGATTTAATCGACGAGAGTGTCGACGTTGAGCAGCTGTGAAGCGTTGATAGACTAAGGACGACCAGCGAGCTACGCCGATGCAACAAATCAGTTTTGCTAGTGCCGAGTATCTGGGAAAGAAGCGCGTTACGCGGCGCGAGAAATTTCTGGGTGAGATGGAGCAGGTGGTGCCCTGGGCTCGATTGCTGGAGGCACTGGAGCCGTACTACCCCAAGGGCAAACGAGGGCGCCCGCCCATTGGCCTGGAACGCATGCTGCGGCTGTACTTTGTGCAGCAGTGGTATGGCTTGTCCGACGAGGCCCTTGAAGATGCCGTCAGCGACAGCGCGGCCATCCGCAATTTTGTCGGTGTTGACTTGGGACATGAGGAAGCGCCGGACGCCACCACGGTGCTCAAGTTTCGCCGCCTGCTCGAGAAGCACAAGCTTACCGCCGTGCTGTTTGAGCAGATCAACGCCCACCTGCGCGAGCGAGGCCTGATGATGCGCGAGGGCACGATGGTGGACGCCACCATCATCAATGCGCCGACTTCGACAAAGAACCGAGACAAGGCGCGTGACCCTGAAATGCATCAAACGAAGAAGCGCAATCAGTGGTACCACGGCATGAAGGCGCATGTGGGTGCCGATGCTGAATCGGGCTTGGTGCACAGCACTCACTACACCGCGGCCAACGAGTCTGACGTGGCGCACACCCATGAGGTGCTGCACGGGCAAGAGGATGACGTCATTCTTGATGCGGGCTACACCGGCGTGCACAGGCGCGACGAGATCTTGAAGGCGCAAGCAGAGGGCGCCATCAAGGCGGATGTTCGGTGGTCGGTGGCTATGAAGCGCTCCAGGCTCAAGGGCATGACCGAAGGGCCGCTGAAGCAATTGACGCAGGCCTTGGAGAAGGTCAAGGCGCAAATTCGTGCCCGGGTTGAACATCCGTTTCATGTGGTGAAGAATCTGTTCAAGCACAAGAAGGCTCGCTACAGGGGATTGGCCAAAAACGGTGCGCAGTGCGACACCTTGTTTGCGCTGGCCAATCTGGTGATTGCAAAGAAAGCGTTGCTGCAATCAATGGACAATTCCGTCTGCAAGGCGGCATAAGGCGTGAAACCCGGGGCAAAAGCCCCAAAAAATGAAAATTTCCAACTGGCAAGCCGTCAAATCTGCTGTTGGTTGACAAAAAAAATCGGCATCACACTGGCAACGCTGCGCGCTGACGCTTTGTTCAGCGATTCCCTAGCTGAGGGGCCATTTCGACTTGATGATTATATGACCCAGGAACAGAGCTACAATCGCTGGATTGGCGCGAAGAGGCTACATGTCATGGCAATTTGCCAGGCGACCGTGCCCACTTTGGGTGCCGTCTCCCTGCTGCGAGCGCGGGTGAGCCAACCCCGACGAGCCTGACTCTGATCGGACGCCCGATCGATGAGCGCCGCAATGCGTCGGCCATTGATAGACTAGTCCATTGCGTCATTGAAAAAGCACCCGTTTGTGATTGAATTAGGTGCATGGAAAAGATGAACTTGACCGAGTCTGAGCGTGAACAGTTGCAGGCGGCGACTCGAAGCCGAACCGTACGTGCGGCAGATGCGCGCCGAGCCAAGCTGATTCTGCTGCTTGATGAAGGTGCAACGCGTGAGGCGATCATGCAACGGCTCGGTTGCGACTCGCGCTTCATCTCGCGATGGTCGAGTCGGTTTTTGGCCGAGCGACTGTCCGGCTTGTACGCGCGCCACCCTGGACGAGCGCCGCTGCAGCCGCCCGAGAAACTTGAAGCGCGCGTGCTGAACTACACGCTCAAACGCAAGCCTGCGGATGGGTCCACGCATTGGAGTAGCTACAAGCTTGCGGCGGAATTGGGGATGTGTCCGTCACGGCCGTGCAGCGCATCTGGCGCAAACATGGCGTGCGTCCGCATCGATTGGACAAGCACATGATCTCCAACGATCCGGACTTCGAGATCAAGGCCGCGGACGTCATCGGCCTGTATCTGAACCCGCCGGCGCATGCAGTGGTGTTCTGCGTGGACGAGAAGACCGCAATTCAGGCCCTGGATCGCAAGGACCGGTGTTGCCGCTGTCGCCTGGGCGCGCCGAGAGTCATGGCTTTGAATACAAACGTAACGGCACGCTCAGCCTGTTCGCCGCACTCAATACAACAAACGGGCAGGTGATCGGCAAGACCGCACCACGCCATACCAGCGAGCAATTCGTGGCGTTCCTGACTGACGTTGTCGCCAGTCAAGGGCCGGAGCAGGAAATCCACTTGATCTGCGACAACGTCAGCAGCCACAAGACGGATCTCGTACGTACCTTCCTCAGTGAGCATCCCAACGTCCGGTTGCACTACACGCCGACTTACACGTCTTGGCTCAATCAAGTAGAGAACTGGTTCGCGCGCATTCAGCGCGATGTCATCGCACGTGGGATCTTCACCTCGGTGAAGGATCTGGCTCGCAAGCTCATGCGCTATATCCGTCAACACAACAAGGATCCCAAGCCAATCAAGTGGAGGTACGACGATCCATCGCGACGAATTCGTCCGATGCCATTTCAATGACGCAGTGGACTAGTTGCGTCCCATCCTCTTGCATGGTTTTCAACAGAATCTTATCCACAAGGTTCCCGATTCCTATCCGGGTGCTGCCCGCGAGGTATACCCAAGCTTTCTTCAACTCGCCGCGCTTTGGGGAACGCGACCGTGCCGAATGCTGCAGGTCCAGTACGACTATTACTGGGATGTCATGCACGGTAACGTCGAATATGCCGCGATTCACCGACGCATCTTCGAAGCGTATCTAGCCTTGCTCGACATCGCGGCCGAGTTTTACATGGACACCGTTAAAATCGTGTTCCATGAGTTTCGCCTGGCGCGCGGGGTTGGCGCATACAAGGCGAGGCCGTACGACCGCAGGACATTCGTACCACTGCGCTGCTGACGATCGAGGGCGACCGGGACACCATTTCCGGTCGCGGCCAGACCCGGGCTGCACACGATCTATGCCGGAAAATCTCCGCACATGATCAACGGCATGGCGCGCCAATGCGATCATTACGCTCTCTTTAGAGCGGCTAACAAAACTCTTCAACAAATCGAGAGCAGATGATAGCGCAAGCGAGCGTGAGCAGGGCCAGATGAACATCGAGACGCCGCTCGAAGCGAATGCGCAACTTCCCGAAGGCAGCAAGCCATGCATGCGTGCGCTCGACAACCCAGCGATGCTTGCCGAGCCGGTCGTTCCTCTCGATGCCTCGGCGAGCAATTCGTGGACAGATTCCTCGCTTGTGCAAATGTTGACGGCATCGAGCAAAGTCGTATCCCTTGTCGGCGTAGAGCTTGTCGGGACGGCTGCGCGGCCGTCCCGACAGTCCTCGTACCGCTGGTATGGCGTCAACCAACGCTTCGAACACAATGGAATCGTGTCGATTGGCACCGGTGACGACCAGTGCCAACGGGGACACCGCGCCGGTCTACGATGAGATGGCGTTTGCTGCCGAGTTTGCCGCGGTCCGTAGGGTTCGAGCCTGTCTGTTGGCCCCCGGGGGCTGGCCACTGCCGCCCCGTCGATGCTTGCCCGCGTCCAATCGATCTGGTCATGCTCGCGCAAGCGGGTCAGCAGGGCCAGGTGCAGGCGTTCCCAGATGCCGTCGGCCTGCCAATCACGGAGGCGACGCCAACAAGTCATGCCGCTGCCGAACCCCAGTTCCTGCGGCAAGTCTTCCCATGCAATCCCGGTCTGCAATACAAACAGGATGCCGCTCAGCGCTGCTCGGTCCTCCACTCTGGGTCGGCCACCTTTTGGAGAGGGCTCCACCGTCGGCAGCAGCGGCTGCAATGCTTTCCACAATTCGTTGTTGACTTTCTTTCGTGCCATGCCATCGCTAACGTCCATCAGGCGCCGCTCGATGACATAGTTTTGTTAGATGGTATGGACGCCTCCCCCCGGCAACGGGTATCTCTGGCACAAGGATCAGGGTCCGGGGATCCTACGCCGCGTCGGCCAAGCTGTGCCAAAGTGGAGCTGTCGAGTGCAACCACCTGCGGGAGGATCCGAAATGAAGCTTACCGTAATCGGCATGGATATTGCCAAGCACGTCTTCCAACTGCATGCGGTCAACCCGTACACGGGCGAAATCGAATGCGCTGCACCGCTTGCGCGCACAACTGATGAAGTTCCGCATCACGCAGACCAACGGCCTGCGTGGTTTGCTCCATGAATTCGGCGAAACACTTCCCGAAGGCTATCAGGCTTTCTCAACGGAGATTGCTACGGCGCTTGCCAAGCTCTCGGATCGCGTGCCTGCCATGCTGATCGATAGCCTGCGCGAGCAGTGGGCCCGCGTGCAGGCTACTGACAAGGACATGGCATTGCTCGAACGCCGACTCAAGGCCGCGCTTCACGACAATCAGGACTGCCAACGGATCGCGGAAATCCCCGGCGTTGGTCTGCTCACCGCCACAGCAGCTGTTGCCGCCATCGGTGATGCGGCCACCTTCCGTTCCGGCCGTGAGTTCGCAGCGTGGATCGGCTTGGTACCGAGGCAAACTGGGACTGGCGGTCATGTTCGACAGCTCGGATTAAGCAAGCGCGGCGATACCTACTTGCGGACTCTATTGATGCATGGTGCGCGGTCTGTGATCACTCGCGGTACACAGAGGTGGCACCGTTTGTTCGGACAGGGATCCGGAGTTTTTAAGTGGAAGCGCTGGGGCAGTCAGGCTGCCGATTTGATCGCTGGCAGCGTGGCGAAGTATGCCTCATCCGGGGTCTGGTCCGCCAGACTGGAATGGGGCCGTCGTTGGTTGTACCAGGTTAGGTAGTTAGCGATAGAGCGGGGCGCATGGCTGACCGAGTCGTAGGCTTTCAGGTAGACCTCCTCGTATTTGACGCTGCGCCAAAGGCGTTCGACGAACACGTTATCGCGCCAACTGCCCTTGCCGTCCATCGACAGTTGGATGCCGCGGTCCAGCACGGCGTCTGTGAACTCCGTGGCGGTGAACTGGCTGCCCTGGTCGGTGTTGACGATCTCCGGCGCGCCGTACTTGGCAAAGGCCTCCTCGATTGCCTCGACGGCATGACAGCTCTCCAGCGTGATCGCCACCCGGTAGGCCAGCACCCGGCGGCTGGCCCAGTCCACCACTGCCGTCAGGTACACAAAGCCCCGTGCCATCGGAATGTAGGTCGTGTCCAGAGCCCACACCTGGTTGGCCCGGTCGATCTTCCGGTCGCGCAGCAGGTACGGCCAGATCTTGTGCGCCGCGTGCTTGCGGCTCGTGTTCGGCCGGCGATACAGCGCCTCAATGCCCATGCGCTTCATCAGCGTGCCCACGTGCCGGCGACCGACCTGGATGCCTTCCCGGCGCAGCAGGCGCGCCAGCATGCGAGCCCCCGCGAAGGGATGCTCCAGATGCAGTTCGTCGATGCGGCGCATCAGCTTCAGATCTGCCTCGCTGACCGGTTGCGGCTGGTAGTACGCGCTGGACCGGGCGATGCCCACCAGCTTGACCTGCCGGCTCACCGGCAGCGCGTGCTCGCGGTCGATCATCGCTTTGCGCTCAGCAGGCCGGCCTTGCTGAGCGCGCCGGACAAAAAATCGTTCTCCAGCGCCAACTGGCCGATCTTGGCGTGCAGCACCTTCAAATCCACCGGCGGCTCGCCCCCACTTTCCTTGCCACCGCCGAACAGGTCCGCGGCATGCTCCACCAACTGCTGCTTCCACGCTGTGATCTGGCTGGGGTGCACGTCGTACTGCTGGGCCAGCTCCGCCAGCGTCTTTTCGCCCTTGAGGGCCGCCAGGGCTACCTTCGCCTTCAACCCCGCCGAGTGGGTTCGCCTGCTTCGTTTCGTCATCTTCTGAGGTCCTTTCTGCCCGCCATTATGGCCGGCTCAGACCCACCCCTTTCAAGGTGACGAGAAATAGGGCACCCTCCGTGTTCTCGAACGAAAGCCGGAGTGAGTAGCGTGGTACTGGATGCAGTGGTGGAACGCTTTATCGAACACAGCCCGATCAGTGTGATGGCGCGTCTGGGCTTGCAACGCGCCCTCGATGCGGCCTGGATCGACGAGTTGTTCGAGCAGGAGCGTGAAACGCAGTACACGCGGGAGCTATTGTTCTCGACGACGGTTGAGATCATGTCGCTGGTTGCCGTTGGCCTGCGCCCGTCGGTGCATGCGGCGGCCAAGGCCAGTCCGGCGCTGCCGGTTTCCATCACCGCGCTGTACGACAAGATCAGCCGGACCGAGCCGGGACTGGTTCGTGCCTTGGTGCAAGGTAGTGCGCGGCGGTTGGGGCCGGTTGTGCAGCCGATGTTGCGCAAGCAGCCGCCCTCGGTGGACGGCTATCGCCTGCGCATCGTGGATGGCAGCCACTTGCCGGCGAGCGAAAAGCGCCTGAAACCATTGCGTGGGTTTCGGGGCGCGGCCTTGCCAGGGCAGTCATTGGTGGTTTATGACCCGGATACGGCGATGATTGTCGATCTGGTGCCCTGTGAGGATGCGCATGCGCAGGAGCGGGCCATCATGGAAACCCTGCTCGAGTCGGCCGAGCCGGCCCAGTTGTGGATCGCCGATCGCAACTTCAGCACCCGGGCGATCCTTACCGGCTGGCAGCATCGCGGCAGCGCCTTCATTGTGCGCGAGCACGGCCGCAATCCGTGCCCCAGCGAGTTGGAGCCGGCACGCGAGGTGGGCCGAGTCGAAGCCGGCATCGTATACGAGCAGGCGGTCAGCATTCTGGATGAATCGAACACACCGCTGGTGCTGCGGCGCATCGAGTTGCATCTGGATCGTGCCACCGAGGCCGGTGACACCGTCGTTCGCTTGTTGACCAATGTCCCAGCCGCACACCTCACGGCCGACGCGGTCGCCCAGCTATACCGACGCCGCTGGAGCATCGAGAATCTGTTTCAGCGACTCGAATCGGTGCTCAATAGCGAGATTCGTTCGTTGAGTCAGCCGCGTGCGGCGCTGCTGGCCTTCGGCGTGGCGGCGCTGGCGTATAACGTGCTGAGCGTGATTGCGACGGCGGTGAGAATCCGCCATGAGTTGGATACCAGTGATATCGAGCTCTCACCGTATTACCTCGCCAGCGAAATCCGGGCAACGTATGCCGGCATGATGATCGCTGTGCCGGCCGAGGTATGGCAGGCATACGACCCACTCACGCCGGCCCAGCTTAGCCGGACGCTGCTAAAAATAGCAACGCACGTTGATGCACTTGCGTTGCGAAAACATCCGCGGGGACCCAAAGCGCCCAAGAAGAAAAGCTATGTTGCAGGCTGCGTGGCAAGACGGCATGTCTCTACCGCACGTGTCATAAAGGCCGGACGTGTCGTTTGATCACCTTGAAAGGGGTGCGGCTCAGACCCCAGCTCTTCCATTTATCCGACTGTCCGAATTTCCGGCGCCACCTCTGTCATCTGTGCCACCCCGGGGCAACCATGGTTATTGACGTGCTTGACCGAGGCGATCTGCCGTTTCCGGGCTCGCTGCCGGAGTTTCAGCGGATGTTTCCAGACGAAGCGGCATGCATGGCCTACCTTGAGCGCGCTCGATGGAGCGATGGGTTCATTTGTGACCACTGTGGCTTGCTTGGTGAGCCGTACCGCTTTGCCAATCGCCCCGGCGTTTTCCGTTGTCGCCATTGCACACGCGACACGAGCCTCACTGCTGGCACCGTCATGGAGCGCACGCACACACCGCTGTCGGTTTGGTTCTGGGCGGCGTAACTGGTCGCCAGTCAGACACCTGGCATGTCGGCCGTTCAGTTCCAGCGCCAACTCGGCCTGTCGCGTTACGAGACCGCCTTCCAGATACTCCACAAGTTGCGCGCCGGCATGGTGCGCCCCGACCAGGATCGGATCGGTGGCAAGCCTGAGGAACACGTCGAGGCCGATGAGGCCTACGTCGGTGGGCGTACTCGCGGCAAAGGCAGGGGCGTGCACGACATGGTTCTTGTGGCCGGCGCTGTCGAGGTTCGGCAACGCAAACTTGCCGGCAGCCGCAACAAACGCAAGAGCGGACGGTATGCCGGACGAGTTCGGCTCGCTCTGGTTCCTGACCGAAGTGCCCGGTCGCTGGGCGGATTCATCGAGCGTACCGTTGCACCCGGCGCAACCATCATCACCGACGACTGGAACGGTTATGCCAAGCTGGGCGAGCGCGGCGATGGCCATATCGCCATCGCGCAGCGCGGTGAGATGCAAGTGACCGAATCCTTCCTGCCGATCATTCACCTTGTGTTCTCCAATCTCAAGACCTGGCTGCGCGGAATTCATCACGGTGTCAGCCCGCAGCACCTGCAAGCCTATCTCAACGAATTCACCTTCCGCTTCAACCGTCGTTTCTATCCCTTCAATGCATTTCGCTCCCTGCTCGGCATCGCTGGTGACGTCACCGCGCCGACCTATGCCGAGCTCTATGCCAAAAAATCCCTACCCACTACATCTAGTAGGTTTGGGAGCTAACCGGATAAGCACGGAAGCATTCTTGAAAATACTGCCTTGATTTTGAAGAAGAACTCCTCGCCACGATGGTCGTACGCACGGCGCTTGCGGCGCACTGCTCACGACGGCGGGGCGACCGCCCGGCCACTGTGCGATGACTGTTTGCGCTCCGTCACACTCTTACCGAATGCGGCGCACGGCGCTGAGCACGGAAAGTCCCTGAGGCGTCAGTCGACGGCTAGACATTGACGCTGTAATGCCAATGTTCCATCGTGACTAGCTTTTGTGCCAACAGGGTATCCAATTGCTCGGGTTCGAGATCGAAAATCTGTTGCGCGTCGCCAAGAAACAATAGCGCCGCGATTCATGCGGACTTAGCACGTCGCTCCCCATTGTTAATGAACCTACGATCCATGGGTCCATGGGATTGTGTTCCATTGAGGAAGGTGGGAATGGCAGTGGAGGCATCGTTGGGAGGACACGCATTGAAAGCCCACACCGGGCCTTAAAGTTAAACGCTTTCTTCGTGGGTATCAAGCTACCCTGTGCTGCGGCGCAGCAGCGCTTGCCTTCAAAGACGCTTAGTTTCACCGAACCAGAAATGCGAGACTACTCCCGACGCGTGCGGCAATGGTATGAAGCTGCTCCCGAACTGTGAGGTTTTTTCCAGTTCTAGCCTTATCAAGCCTCTGGCTCAAACCGGGGTTCTTCTACTCCGTTGGTGATGGACTTACACCCCCATTTTGTCTTCACATCCACGCCACGGAGTCTGAGTCGCGTTGTATGACCGCTTGGGCCGTTGTTGGCGATGCTCGGACGGAGCAGCCGCCTGAAGCACAGACAGACACTTGAAATGTGCATCCGTGGAGCAGGACATCGTCCCCCATTGATTCCCGCCTAGGGCGGCGTACCCGTTTCCGCGACCAATTTGCGTTAAGGAGCGCCGGTTGGGTTCGACATGATGACGCTGCCCTGGGGTCCTGTATCGGGTGCAAGTTCCAAAGCGGCACACCCTTTCTTTGAAGGCTTTACAACATTTCTTGTATGAAAGAGAACACAAACCCTTGCGGGCTGACTCTAAAATGCGTATAAGTCAGAAGTCAAGCGAAAACCGGAGGCTAAAATGGCAACGTATAGAGAACTGATGGCGCAAAAGCAAGCGATCGAAGCCCAGCTCGAAGAGGCGCGGGCGAGCGAGGTTGCCAGTGTCATCGAACAGATTCGCGATCTGATGAGCCAATACGACCTGTCGTCGGAAGACGTCGCGCCCAGGCGCCGTCGGGGTCGGCCAGCCGGTGCTGCTTCAACGCCGCACGAAAAGCCACCTCTGCCGCCGAAGTATATGGATACTAAGACCGGGAAGACTTGGTCCGGCCGAGGCCGAGCACCTGCTTGGTTAGGCAAACGGCCCGAGCGTTTTCTGATTCCGCAGGAGTGAAGGCTCGCCTACAGGCGTTCAGATGCCCGGTCAAGCTATCGCTTAAGCTGGGCATTTCGTAATATCCAAGTGGCGGAGCTTTAACCAGGCTGTCACATCATTAGAGCGTGCAGAAAAATGGCTCTAACCAGATAGAGAGACCGTTAAATGTTGACGAAGAAATCAGGTAACGGCTCTGGTCTCGCAGATTTGACTTCTCAGGCTGAACGATAGCCGTTGTCAATTGACACCGATTAGCGCCAAAGTGGCGCGCTATGGTCGCCTGCACCGAGCGCGAGCGTGCACTGCTAGCTCTTGGAAGTCGGCGCGATCACGAGCTTCGCCGCGGGTCGTCCTTTGGGGAATCGTGCGCCCACTTGGACGTTTTTACCATGATTGGAACCGTTCCGCCCCCGTGTTTCCAATGATATCCCATCTGGGTGAGGAATGCTCTTGCCGTTTTGGTTTTGGCCGCATAAGAACGCTCTGGTAAGCATCCGCGAATCCATATGTCTTTCTGTTGTTTTGGGCTCACTACCTATGCCTATGCCAGCGGTAGGGATATTCCGGCCCCGTTCCACTGGGCCATCTTCCTGGGTGATTGCAACCGCTGAAAGGTCATCCAGCACGATACCCTTGGCTTTCGTGGGGTCGACGGGACCGTAGCGACTCACGGTAGGCCTACCTGTGTGGTGTTTTTGTCGCGCGGCGTTATCGTGAAACCTTCGATTTGTGTCGAATATGAGCTCCGCGCGCATGGGCTCTTGCGCTATCGACACGTCATTCCGCGAAACGCGGGCTATGCGCCGGATGTGGTATTCGGTAAAACAAAGCTAGGGCCAAGGCCGCGACTCACGGAAGCGGCACATGACAGGAATTAGGTTGCGCGATTAAGTCCCTGCCGAGGCCGGCTAACCGAGGATGGACTCCTTGCAGGTCTTCTTTAAACTGCGTTTAAGTCATGAGTAACTGAAAAATTGGAAATCGAAATGGCAACATATCAGGAATTGCTGGCTCAGAAACAGGCGCTGGAAGCCCAAATCGAAGAGGCCCGTGCCAGCGAGCTTGCAAGTGTTATCGAACAGATTCGCGAATTGATGATGCGGTACGAATTGTCCCAAGACGACATCGCGCACCGCCGCCGTCGCCCTGCCGCTGTGGCTTCCGCTTCGGCCGAAAAAAGGCCGCTGCCGCCGAAGTACATGGATCCGAAGACTGGCAAGACCTGGTCCGGGCGTGGCCGCACGCCGACATGGCTAGGTAAGCGGCCGGAACGGTTTCTGATTTCCCAGGAATAAAGCCTCCTAGCCCTATGGCATTTCGGGAGGGTTCATCCATCCCGTGCCCGGCGGCTCTGCTCCTTGGCTGCCCATTGCTCATTCGGATTGCGAGCGACGCGATCGACGGTAAAGAAATGCAGCCCGACGCGGTCAAAAAAGACATCGAGCATCCAAGTTCAAAAAGAAGGCGGAACGGCCGTCACAGGTGAGCCGGTGCCAATTATCCCCGCCGCCTCGCCAACACAAGACGGGTGAGCACTTGTAATAAGCGCCGACCACGCTGGCGAAGGTAGTCGCAGCTCTGCGAGGACAAGGATACCGCCAGTTCATTAGGCCAGGCCGGAACGCCTCGCAGCTAAGTTTCGAGATTGATTCTGGCGTCACAGTGCGCGCTCACACCTCGCTTCGGGAAGTGCCACACGACACACTTGTCGTCGAGAGGCTGGCGCTCGAAATCGACGGCTCGTGCCGCGTCTGTTGTTCTCTGCGCTCGCAGGCGCAATTAGGGCAGGATGGGCCCGGGCCTGGCGCGAAAAGATGAAGCGTGCTTTCCGGTTAGCTCCCAAACCTACTAGATGTAGTGGGTAGCGATTTTTTGGCATAGAGCTCGGCATAGGTCGGCGCGGTGACGTCACCAGCGATGCCGAGCAGGGAGCGAAATGCATTGAAGGGATAGAAACGACGGTTGAAGCGGAAGGTGAATTCGTTGAGATAGGCTTGCAGGTGCTGCGGGCTGACACCGTGATGAATTCCGCGCAGCCAGGTCTTGAGATTGGAGAACACAAGGTGAATGATCGGCAGGAAGGATTCGGTCACTTGCATCTCACCGCGCTGCGCGATGGCGATATGGCCATAGCCGCGCTCGCCCAGCTTGGCATAACCGTTCCAGTCGTCGGTGATGATGGTTGCGCCGGGTGCAACGGTACGCTCGATGAATCCGCCCAGCGACCGGGCACTTCGGTCAGGAACCAGAGCGAGCCGAACTCGTCCGGCATACCGTCCGCTCTTGCGTTTGTTGCGGCTGCCGGCAAGTTTGCGTTGCCGAACCTCGACAGCGCCGGCCACAAGAACCATGTCGTGCACGCCCCTGCCTTTGCCGCGAGTACGCCCACCGACGTGGGCCTCATCGGCCTCGACGTGTTCCTCAGGCTTGCCACCGATCCGATCCTGGTCGGGGCGCACCATGCCGGCGCGCAACTTGTGGAGTATCTGGAAGGCGGTCTCGTAACGCGACAGGCCGAGTTGGCGCTGGAACTGAACGGCCGACATGCCAGGTGTCTGACTGGCGACCAGATACGCCGCCCAGAACCAAACCGACAGCGGTGTGTGCGTGCGCTCCATGACGGTGCCAGCAGTGAGGCTCGTGTCGCGTGTGCAATGGCGACAACGGAAAACGCCGGGGCGATTGGCAAAGCGGTACGGCTCACCAAGCAAGCCACAGTGGTCACAAATGAACCCATCGCTCCATCGAGCGCGCTCAAGGTAGGCCATGCATGCCGCTTCGTCTGGAAACATCCGCTGAAACTCCGGCAGCGAGCCCGGAAACGGCAGATCGCCTCGGTCAAGCACGTCAATAACCATGGTTGCCCCGGGGTGGCACAGATGACCAACATACTATCGGTAGAGGGCTTGGGAGACAACCGGATAAGCATGAGATGAAGCTTCAGATACGCACGGCGCCGGCAAGCGTGCGACTGCGCGTAGAAAGCGACAATCCGGGAACGCGCCTAGTTTGCCGATATTACGAGAGATGCTGTCAGCAAGCTGGCAGCCACATCTACTATATAATGCCCTCTCAATGATTCTGTGAATTCTTCCAAATCGATGAGAGGGGATGAGAAGACGCTCCCTGATCCTTCAAGGGCAGGGCACCGACTTGGCGAAGAGTATGCCCAATTGCACGCATACATGCTGGATGAATGCCCGGCGCGCCAGTCGGCCCAAGACTGCTCATTGACTGCTCCCGACAACGCGGTCGGTAGCGGAAATTACCGGTCCACATCGAATCCCGACAGCGGTTGGCCAACCGATCATTACTACGTAGCAAAATCAGGTGGATCAATTGGTTCAGTCAGGTGACTGGCGCAGCGCGATTACAAAAGAAAATTAAAAGTAAATTCTTGCGCTCCCTTGCCATCTTACTCCACCCGCCGACTTTATGGCACATCGTGCCGTTTATTTATTTCATCCATTAAATGTGCAAACTGCTGCGGATTCCTATCTTTCGATGAAATAAGGCCCGCTTTGATGCTATCAACCCGACTAGACAAAGTACCATATCTTACCTGCTTAATTTCCTCCACTTTCTCCAGAAACTCTTTGTTTGGCCCGAGCGCTTTCGGGGCCGGTGCCATCTAAATTCGTTTTGGACAGCGCACTGAGCGCGTCAACAATTTTTCCTATTTGAATATCGATGTTCGCGCCACCGAAACGCCAGGCCGGCGAGTATTGATTGAATCAACCACTCTGGCGAAAAAATTTCGCATAGGAATCAATCACCTCCCGCGCCGCACTAGACCATGCTGTAAGGAACATGGATGGAGTTTTTTCGTACCAAGACATAGGCTACCTCTCTCTGCGTTGGCATTAAATCGACAGAAGTTGATCGAAACCTAAATTAAATCTCGCCCGCAGTTCAGCTTCGAAGAATAGTGCGCGCAGGAACAAAACTTCTAACTGCCTTGGCACACAACGCGAATCCTACCCACGTTAATCCCGATCGACGTCCGCGTTGGCATCGTTGCGCACAAAACCGGCATCATGGAGTACAAAGGTATCGTCGCCAATTGGTCCATAATCAACCTCGGAGACACGCCACACGACCGAGTCTGTGCGGTCGGACCAAATCATCATCGGTAGATTCGCCCGCGCGCTCCAACAAATATGGTGCGTATCCTGACCCTCCGTGAGAGCGTACCAGCGGCAAGGTGTTAATGGCGCCGGCGATCCTACAGGTGCACGAGTAAGGGCAAGCTCATAGCGTCCAACCGGATGCCGCAGGCCATGTGCCAAGTCAAACCAGGCGCTGATGTGGCCGAGGCGAATCAAGTTGTTGCGGTTGATACGAGTAGTGATGCGCCTGCGGTAATCGACCACTATCATTTGGTATTCGAGCGAGTCGGCTGCCATGCGGGCCACGTATGTGTCGACGGCCTGATCTGTTTTACGGCGCAATCGGATCTGACCATCCCTCCATACCTGCAGCGTGTGCGCGCCATCCTTGCTTTCGAACGTGGCACGGTAGAACAGCGCTGCCGGCTCAGCACCGGCCCGAAAGACCGATTCGAAGGTTGGCGTCAACTGTCCAGCCTCGGCAACCTGGACCGCAAAAGAGCATACGAGTGCGGCGCTGACTAACAGCGCGCCGCAATTATCGACGAACAGCCTTGGCATAGTCGAAGTACCGATAGGTCTTGCCATCGACGATCAAGTCCTTGACGGCCAAGTTGATAGAGTAGGTACCCTGCGTAAGCGCCAAGTCCTTCGTACTACCGGTCGGGTCGGTCGGCAGCTCAAAACTTAGGCCGGTCGCCGGCGCCGTGGTTGCAATGGTTGCGGCCTTGACCACAGGCGTACTCATGCTTGCCGGCGTCTGTAGGGCTTCATTAAGGATGCGGCCGTCGGCCTGCGACATCGACACGCCCAACAGATAAGCCACCGTCGGTGCCACGTCGACGTTGCCAGTCGGGTTCGAGATGACAGCGCTAGTGCGGAACGACGGCCCACTGGCAATCAGCGTATTGTGCACGTCGGTAGTGCTGAAACTACCGTGTATGCCGCTGTATCCTCCTGAATCACCCCGGGAATCGAGGAGGCTGTTTTGTTTAAGTTGATGCCGGGGCCGCAGCGGTATCGCTGAGTTGCCGATAGTAGTTTGCCTCAGCTTCAGCCGGCGGGATATAGCCGAGGTATTCCATCAGGCGGTGGTTGTTGAACCAGGCCACCCATTCCAAGGTTGCAAGCTCCACGGCCTCGCGGGATTTCCAGGGGCTACGCCTGTGGATCAGTTCGGCCTTGTACAGGCCATTGATGGTCTCAGCCAGTGCGTTGTCGTAGGAGTCACCGCGGCTGCCCACCGACGGCTCAATGCCGGCTTCAGAAAGCCTCTCGGTATAGCGAATGCTGACGTATTGCGATCCCCTGTCAGAATGGTGAATGAGCGTCCCGTCGTTGTCGGGATGGCGCGCGTAGAGCGCCTGCTCCAAGGCATCCAGAACGAAGTCCGTGGTCATCGAAGTGCTGACGCGCCAGCCAACAATACAGCGGGCGAACACGTCGATCACGAAGGCCACGTACAGCCAGCCCTGCCAAGTCGAAACGTAGGTGAAATCACTCACCCACTGTTGGTTGGGCCGTGTGGCGTGGAACTGGCGCTTGACGCGATCCAGAGGGCACGGCACCGAGTCGTCGGCCACTGTGGTGCGCTTCTTCTTGCCCCGGCGCACCTCCGCCAGGCCAAGCTGCTTCATCAGCCGTTCGACCGTGCAGCGCGCCACCGCCATGCCTTCCCGATTCATCTGTTTCCAGACTTTGTCCGCACCATAGACCTGCATATTGTCCTCCCAGACCCGCTTGATCGCAGGCCGCAGACGCTCTCGCGAATTGCACGGGCGCTACGTCGCGACGGATCACGAAGCCGTGCGGCATGGCGTCGGTAACACGACGGGGCAATCTGCAAGACTTTGCAGATCGGCTCGACCCCGAAGGCATCTCGATGCTCATCGACGAAGGCCTTCAGGACTTGAGCCGGCGGTCGAGCTCCGCCTGGGCGAAAAACGCACTGGCCAGCTTCAAAATCTCATTGGCCCGGCGCAATTCCTTGACTTCACGCTCCAGCGCCTTGATGCGCTCTCGCTCTGCCGTCGTGACGCCGTCGCGTTCGCCGCTATCCACCTGGTCACGCTTGACCCATTTCAACAATGTATGGGCCGAGCACCCAATCTTTGGGGCGATGGCCTGGACCGCCGCCCATAGCGAAGGATGCTCGCCGAGTTGCTCTCGCACCAGGCGAACAGCCCGATCTTGGACTTCGGGGGAATGCTTGATCTGCTTGTTCATGGCTCCATTCTCGCAAGAGTTGGAGCCTCCTCAAAACCCGGGGCGATTCACTTCGACCGAACCAGTCTCGTCAAATTGGTTCGCTCCTCGTCGGTCAACATGATCTCGGGGGCAACTCGCACTCACTCTCTCCACGCTGTGTCGCAGTGTGGGCATTGGAGACGCCGAATTCATATACGTTCCATCAAGAACAGAACGCTACACTAGTGCAATGTTCCATTCTGTTTGGAACTTAAGCGGCGGTTGGCACGAATGACCTTCTGTAGGATGTCGCGAGCGCTCTTGGTCCAGATGAACGGCTTGGGGTTGGTGTTGTGGTGAGCGATGTACTCGTTGATGGCGTCGACCAGTTCCGGCACGCTGGTGAATACGCCGCGGCGAAGTCGCTCGGTTGTGATGTCACGAAAGAACCGCTCGACCATGTTCAGCCATGATGCGGAGGTGGGCGTGAAGTGCATGTTGAATCGCGGATGCTTGGCCAGCCAGTCCTGCACCGCAGGATGCTTGTGGGTGGCGTAGTTGTCTGCGATCAGATGCAGCGTTTTGTCCTTGGGCGTCTCGCGGTCGATCTTGCGCAGGAACTTCAGCCACTCGGTATGGCGGTGGCGCTGCTGGCACTGGGCGATGACCTGGCCATCGAGCACGTTGAGCGCGGCAAACAGCGTGGTCGTGCCGTTGCGCTTGTAGTCGTGCGTCATGGTGGCCGCACGCCCCTTCTTCAACGGCAAGCCGGGCTGCGTGCGATCCAGCGCCTGCACCTGGCTCTTCTCATCGCAGCACAGCACCAGCGCGTGCTCGGGTGGCGACATGTAGAGGCCGACGATGTCTTCGAGCTTCTCGACGAACTTCGGATCGCGCGACACCTTGAAGCCGCGCACGATGTGCGGCTTCAACCCGTGGGCGTGCCAATGGCGCATGACGGTGCTGGCGCTCACGCCCAATTCGGCGGCCATCTTGCGCGTGCTCCAGTGCGTGGCCGCAACGGGCTTGGTTTGAGTGGTCAGCTCCACCAGCCGCGCCGTGTCCACCTTCACCGGCGGCGCACCGCGCGGCAAGTCGCGTTCGATACCGGCCAGCCCCGATTGCGCATACCGCTCACGCCAACGCGAGACCTGCACGCGTCCGACTCCCAACTGCTCGGCGATGTCCTTGTTCTGCATTCCGTTGGCGGCCAGCAGCACAATGCGCGCGCGCTGCGCCAGCCTCACGCTCGTGAGCTTCGACCGAACCAGCCTCGTCAAATTGGTTCGCTCCTCGTCGGTCAACATGATCTCGGGGGCAACTCGCACTCACTCTCTCCACGCTGTGTCGCAGTGTGGGCATTGGAGACGCCGAATTCATATAAGTTCCATCAAGAACAGAGCGCTACACTAGTAGGTTTGGGAGCTAACCGGATAAGCACGGAACCTTCTTTCAGGCGCTCCAGTCCAACCGCCAATCTGTCGAGGCCAGCTCGTATGTCTGGGAGCGCGCGCTGCGCGACTTCAGTGGGGGAGAAGACGTGTGCGGCCCTTGGCCTGGCGATGGAACAATCGAATGCCAAGCCAATCTTCAAGGCTGCGGACAAGTTGCCCGATGGCCGCCGGCGTCACGCTTAGCTCCGCTGCGGCTGCCGAAAAGCTTTGGTGTCGGGCACTCGCCTCAAATGCACGCAGCGCGTTAAGGTAGACAGGCGACTTCATGGCGAGAAAGTTTTCCTTTATACGCGCCTAGCTTACCATGGGCGCGAAAAGCTCTGACCCTTGGGAACTCGCTGAATGACTTGAAAGCGATCCGGTGGCGGCCAATGGTGTCTCCACTTCACGCATGCCGAGCTTCATGCCGACCTTGTCTACGTTCCCTGCATTCCCGCATCGGACGCAGGGGCACTAGCGTCCTAGAAAGTTTTTCTTTCAGCGAGAAAACATTATCTCGTTTGTCTTGCTATCCCTGAACGGTAAGAATTCATTGCGTGCTGGCCGCATGCTGGCTTGAGCATGTGTTCGGCCTTGAAGACTGACTGTGGGAGGTAAGGGAATGAAGAGCTTCACGTCAAAGGTGGCAATCGTCACAGGCGGTGGTTCCGGGATCGGAAAAGAGGTGGCCATGCGCCTCGTCAAAGACGGCGCCAGTGTCGTGATTGGTGGGCGCGATGAGGAAAAGCTAAGGCTTGCTGCATCGCAGATTGACGCCAGTGGAGAAAGGGTCCGCTACCTTGCCGGCGATATCGCTCAACTGCCGGTCGCAGCTGGGCTGGTTGAGCTTGCGACACGGGAATTCGGTGGGGTGGACATCCTGATCAACAATGCTGGCGTGTTCCGTCCAAAAGGGTTTCTTGAGCTGAACGAAACAGAGTACGACTGGTTTCTCGACACGATTCTCAAGGGAAAATTCTTCATGGCGCAGGCCGCGGCACGGGCGATGCAACCTCGGGGTGGCGGTGCAATTGTCCAGACGGGTTCGCTGTGGGCACTACAGGCCATTGGGGCCACTCCCTCGGCAGCCTATTCTGCGGCGAATGCCGGCGTGCATGCCTTGACGCGCAATCTTGCGATTGAGCTCGCACCATTGAATATTCGAATCAACACCGTCGCTCCAGGCGTGGTGGAGACACCGGTGTACAACACGTTCATGACGGAGCAGCAGGTTGAGCAGATCTTGCCGACCTTCAACGCATTCCATCCGCTGGGGCGAAACGGTCAATCTGCCGATGTCGCCGAAGCGATTCTGTTCTTGGCCTCTCCGAATGCGTCGTGGATTACCGGCACCGTTCTGCCGGTCGATGGCGGCGTGATGGCAGGACGCCACGTTTGATGTCAAACCGCCAGGAAAGAGAAATGACCTATCTGCAGATTACCCTGAACATCCCTCACAACCGCCGCGCGGCCGCTGCCGAGGTTTACCAGAAATACAAGGACCGTTCCTGACCACGATCGCAGGTGCTCAATCGAAGAAACTGCTGGTACGCGAGGAAGATGTCCAGGTGCTTCACGGGTTCGATAGCGTCGTGAACGCCAAAGCCTATCTGCAGAGCAATCTGTTCACCACCGATGTCGTACGCGAACTTGGGCAGTTGCTGGCGGCCGAGCCGGAAATCAGGATTTACGAAGAAGTTTGAGAACGGAGCAGGGTGCCGTATCTGGAACGCTCCAAAGGTGGCACCCTCAGGACATTGGAGGTTGCTGATGATGCAAAACCGGAATGCCTGCCGCAACGCTCTGATGACGCGGGTGGATGAATTCGCTAACCTGAATCCGGAACCCGTGAGCAGGCTGAGGGCAATCAGCGGAGCGGCGATGTCGCTGCACTTGCCTGTGAAGGCATGGAAAATCTCGCCCTGCGTTATTGCATACTCAGCCCAAGCCGCTTGACCAATGCCCTTTCCTTCGTTTGCTCCTGCAGCATGAACTTCCGAAAGTCCTCGGATGTCTTGTAGTCCGGTTGCATCAGATAGTCGTCCATGACCTTCTGCACTTCTGGATCGCCCATTGCTGCGTGGAACGCGTCTTGTAGCTTCGTGACGATTTTCGGGTCCATGCCGCGGGGGCCAGCGAGACCGATTGGCGAGGTGATGACGAGCGGGTAGCCCAGTTCCTTTAGGGTAGGGGCGTCAGGAAACAGCTTGCTGCGCTTTTCGGTCCAGACCGCGAGCAACCTTGCCTTGCCGCTCTTCACCAGCGGAATCCACGTGCCGCCTTCCACCTGGAGCTGGGTATGTCCGCCGAGCAATGCGACGCTTGTTTCAGAACCCGATTTGAAGGGCACGTGCGCGAGGTTGATGCCGGCCATGGAACTGATCTGTTCCATGCCAAGGTGTGGTGTTGAGTTCTGGCCAGACGTGCCGTATGTGATCGCGCCGGGATTCTTTTTCGCGTAGCTGACGACGTCGGCCCAGCTCTTGTAGGGAGACTGCGCCGCCGTCGTGATGGCAAACGTGTAACCCATCAGGCCCACGATGTACGTGAAGTCCTTCTCGGGATCCCAGTTGGATTTCTGTATCAGCGGCAGACGGAACAAAGGGACTGAAACCTGGGCGATGGTATAGCCATCTGGTTTCGCAGTCTTCGACATCGTCACTGCGCCCAGTGTCCCTCCGACTCCCGGCTTGTTCTCGACCACGAATGGCTGGCCAAGCCTTCTCGCCGCAGCATTGGCCAGCGTGCGGAAGACCACGTCGGTGGATCCGCCCGCTGCCCACGGAATGACGAGCGTAATCGGGCGATTCGGATAGTCGTCAGCCCAGGCGGCGGTCGTGACGGCAAAAGATGAAATGGCAATGATGCCGGCCAGGCGTGCGCTGCACTTCATAACTGTCTCCCTTATCTGGAAATGGCACGGATTCATGTAGCGATGCGGTGCGCTGTTTGTGCGATGCAGGCAGGTTTTCCTGCCGGGCAGCGCGCTTGCATCGTTGGTGCGGCAGAGTCTAGGGATCCCTGGCCGTGAGCGTCAATTGACCGTCGCTGGATCTGCCATTTCAGGTCCGGCGTTTCCTCCTATTGACAATACGGTGGCTTCGTTAATGCGGCCGATGGCTTGCTTGCCCGAGTGTCTGTTCGCAGCGGCCGTATCGCGAGACTTCGGAGCTACAGTGTCAGCGTGCAGCGCGCGCGCGTAGAGACGTCAGCGAGAAGCCGGCCAGCCCAAGGATGGGGCCCGGAACGAGAAGCCAGGTTGCATCGAGTCCGATGCGCTCAATCAGTGCCGTAGTTGCCGCAATGGAAACGACGGTGATGGCGAAGCCGATGGCGTTCTGGATTGCCAGGGCGCTGCCAACCAGCTCTGGCGGGCACGCTTTCGCTGCAAGCGCGGAGAACTGAGGCGAGTCGGCCACGACGGACGCCCCCCAAAAGATCAACAAGCCGAACAGCGGGATGGGCGCCAACGTCTGCCAGCCTAGCGCGAACGCTATGGCGCAAAGTCCCGAGATGCTCAGCGCGGTCAAGGCAACCCTGGCGCTGCCCACGCGCAGCGAGAAGGCCCCGCCGATCAGGGAGCCAAGGCTGCCGATGCCGATCACAATGAATGCGAGTCCCGAGACGCCGATGCTCGGGTACTGTGCAGCCAACGGTGTGCGCGCGACAAGCAGCGGTACCACGGTCCAGAACGTATAGAGCTCCCACATATGGCCGAAGTATCCCAGTGTTGCGGCTCGGAAGGAACGAATGCGGAAGACATGCAGCACTGAGCGTGGGGCCGTGTCGGGCGTCTGTGAGCGCCGGGCCTGGCGAGGTTTTATGACGGAATGCGGGCCATCCCTCAGCACGCCGACCACGCATGCGCCCAACAGGGCAAGGACCGACGACGCGGTAATGACTAGTTGCCACGGCAGGCCGGCGCCCATGACGCGCATTGCATGGGGTAGTGCGGTGCCGAGGGTCAGCATGGCGACCAGTTGGGCCAGCGCTTGCCCGGTTCGATGTGGTGCCCAGCCAACAATCAGCTTCATGCCCATTGGATAGATGCCGGCCAGGCAGACACCCACGCAGAAGCGGAGCACCGCGCCGCTGACAAGACCGGTCGACAACCATGCAAAGCCGAGATTGAAGACCGCTCCCGCGATCGCGCTTCCCACGAAGATGGAGCTCGCTCGAAAACGGTCTGCCCCGCCGCTCAGGGAGATGCCGAGTGTGCCCAGGATGAAGCCGAGCTGTACGGCGCTGGTGAGCCATCCGATGTCGGCCTCGGTGGCATGCCAGACGCGCATCAGATCCGCCGCTGTACTGTTCGCGCTAAACCACAGTGCGGTGCCGAAAAGCTGCGCGATGGCGATTGCCGCGACTGGCCCGATGCCACGAACCAATAGCCGTTGAAGCCCGGTGGCTTCTGTTGTTGCGATGGAGGTCATTTCGATTGATTGGCCCGGCAAGCGGCGGCTTGCCGGGCAAGAGTTGGTAGCGACGCTGTCCTGCTGCTGGCAGGCGAGCGGCCCGCATGCGAGCCGAGGTAGCCATTCGCGGCTCACGTGGAAGCGAAGCAGGCAGGGAACTTCGAGGGATTCGCATATGACGGCTCCCCTTTACGCTGTGGCCGAGGAGGCCGTCACCTTGCGCAGAGGTCAGGCGGCGGCGAGGCGTTCAAGCCAGCTAGCGTCGCGTGGCGACGGGCGGCGAAGCAGGCGCTTGTTGAGGAGCGCCCGTGCCTTGGTTGCGTTACCGCTGCGCATCAACGAAACCAGCAGGGTGTCTTCCACGATCTCCCGCTGCGCGCCGCTGCCGCCGATACGTGCAACTTCGTGGGCCACCGGTTCCAGTATGGTGGCGCAGCCCCGGTAGTCCTCTTCGGCGAATGCCAGCGCCGCTCGGCAGATTGCCGGTACGACGGGGCCGGCCGGAAGCTTTCCCGCCTCGATGAGTTCGTTCAGGGCTTTGACGCGCCCCTCGAGCGCACCCTTGTCGCCACTGGCTGCCGCCACAAGCGCCATGTGGACGTCGGCAAACGGGAAGCCGGGCTGCTGGAAGTACCGCGAAGCATAGGCCGAGGCGTCCTGCCAGAGTCCTGTTGGTACCGGGTGCCCATAAGCCTGGAAACGCCACAAGAAGGAGGCCGTATCGCTCACCACGTTGATTGGGACGCCCAAAGTGGTAGAGGGTGCGACGTGTTCGCCGTAGATTCCGAGCGCCTGGTCAGTGTCGCCCCGCTCAAGCGCAACAAGCGCGGCATGCCAGGCAATGTGGCTGTGCAGGATGCCACTGCGGTCGTAGCCGGGCAGCCAATCCTTGATAAGCGCTTCCGCATCGTTGCCCGCACCGGCTTCATACATCACGTGCGCCAGCGCGTGAACGGCGTTGACATTGTTCCGCCGCAACTCGAGTGCCCGTTCGGTGAGGGTGCGACCACGTGCGACATCTCCGTTCTCCCCATGCGACCATCCGCGATAGGTGAGAAACCACCAGTCGTCCGCGTCGAAATGCGAAGCATGACGCTCGCACAGGTCTACGCGTGCCTGATTATGGTCGGCCATGCCGGAAAACGCGAGCAAGCCAAAGGCGCCTAGCGGCAAAGACAAGACCAGGATGTCTCGCGGCCAGCGATCGGTGTGCTCGAGTGCGCTGGCCAGCGCCTTGGCCGACTGGCCGTGGATGGCCAGCCACAGCACTTCCACATGGCTGCGCTCGCGCTCGGTGCCATGGCGAGCCACCAGTTCCTTTGCGACGCCAATCTTCCCCTTTGCGTCGGTCGCCTCGGCACGAATAGCGTGCAGGCGTGCGCGCGCAGCGTAGGCGAGCGCGAAATCCGGGTCGGCCGCGATTGCGTCATCGAGTGTGGCCCCCGCATTCGGCCACAGGGACAGCAGCAGGTCGATGCCTGTCTGGTAGCGGTCCGCGGCGACGTCAGAGGTCGTGGAGAGTTGCAGACCGTACCGGTCTTCGAAGCGCGCCATAAAACTATTCACTCCTTTGAGGATCAAGGCCTGGGGCAGGCGGCAGCATCCGGGTGCGCGGTGCAGACCGGACGATCGTCATTCATGCCAGCCATTAAAGCCGAACCGGCGTTGGCCGTCTTTCGACTAACGGTCAATCTATATAGAATAACTGCCAACGGGAGCATGAAACATGAGATGGGACACCATTGAGGCACCACATGGTGCAGAACCACCCCAGCCGATGACTATGCGAGCCCAGTCCATTCCGGCGCGCCACGCTTTTCCGGAACACGCCCATGACTGGCACCAGGTCGTCTATGCGATATCGGGTGCACTGACGGTCACCGTCGCCGGCGGCTCTTTCGTCATTTCGCCCGAGCAGGCCGCCTGGCTGCCCACAGGCCTTCGGCACCGGGTCGGCTCGTTACTGGGTGCAGAGTTTCGAAGCCTTTGGATCAGTGAAGGCGCGGGCGGCGACGTGCCCTTTGCCCACCCGACGGTGTTCCGGGTATCGGCCCTGCTGAAGGCACTGATCGTCGAAGCGGCCGAGATTGACGGGACAGAGGATGTCGACGGCTACACGGGGCGCGTCACGCATCTGATCATTGACCAGCTCCGCAGGGCGGAGGCGATAGAGGTGGCACCGTTTGTTCGGACAGGGATCCGGAGTTTTTAAGTGGAAGCGCTGGGGCAGTCAGGCTGCCGATTTGATCGCTGGCAGCGTGGCGAAGTATGCCTCATCCGGGGTCTGGTCCGCCAGACTGGAATGGGGCCGTCGTTGGTTGTACCAGGTTAGGTAGTTAGCGATAGAGCGGCGCGCATGGCTGACCGAGTCGTAGGCTTTCAGGTAGACCTCCTCGTATTTGACGCTGCGCCAAAGGCGTTCGACGAACACGTTATCGCGCCAACTGCCCTTGCCGTCCATCGACAGTTGGATGCCGCGGTCCAGCACGGCGTCTGTGAACTCCGTGGCGGTGAACTGGCTGCCCTGGTCGGTGTTGACGATCTCCGGCGCGCCGTACTTGGCAAAGGCCTCCTCGATTGCCTCGACGGCATGACAGCTCTCCAGCGTGATCGCCACCCGGTAGGCCAGCACCCGGCGGCTGGCCCAGTCCACCACTGCCGTCAGGTACACAAAGCCCCGTGCCATCGGAATGTAGGTCGTGTCCAGCGCCCACACCTGGTTGGCCCGGTCGATCTTCCGGTCGCGCAGCAGGTACGGCCAGATCTTGTGCGCCGCGTGCTTGCGGCTCGTGTTCGGCCGGCGATACAGCGCCTCAATGCCCATGCGCTTCATCAGCGTGCCCACGTGCCGGCGACCGACCTGGATGCCTTCCCGGCGCAGCAGGCGCGCCAGCATGCGAGCCCCCGCGAAGGGATGCTCCAGATGCAGTTCGTCGATGCGGCGCATCAGCTTCAGATCTGCCTCGCTGACCGGTTGCGGCTGGTAGTACGCGCTGGACCGGGCGATGCCCACCAGCTTGACCTGCCGGCTCACCGGCAGCGCGTGCTCGCGGTCGATCATCGCTTTGCGCTCAGCAGGCCGGCCTTGCTGAGCGCGCCGGACAAAAAATCGTTCTCCAGCGCCAACTGGCCGATCTTGGCGTGCAGCACCTTCAAATCCACCGGCGGCTCGCCCCCACTTTCCTTGCCACCGCCGAACAGGTCCGCGGCATGCTCCACCAACTGCTGCTTCCACGCTGTGATCTGGCTGGGGTGCACGTCGTACTGCTGGGCCAGCTCCGCCAGCGTCTTTTCGCCCATGAGGGCCGCCAGGGCTACCTTCGCCTTCAACCCCGCCGAGTGGGTTCGCCTGCTTCGTTTCGTCATCTTCTGAGGTCCTTTCTGCCCGCCATTATGGCCGGCTCAGACCCCAGCTCTTCCATTTATCCGACTGTCCGAATTTCCGGCGCCACCTCTGAGTGCGGCGGCGTCCCGTAGGCGCTCAAGTTGCGGCCTAACCAGCGTTGCACCGCTCACCCCGGCATCAATGAAGCACATGTCCTCCACAATCTGCGCACCGTCGGCCTGAATCCGCTCCTTCAATGCTGCGATCTGGCTGTCAATCGTGCCGCGTTTGCTTTGTTGCTCTGATGACACGCGCGCGTAAAGCGCGACCATGGCAGCGTTGCTCATCGCTTCCCTCGCTTCATAGCCAGTTGTGCCGCCACTTTGGGCTTGGCATCCGATGGTCGCGCAGTGCTGCGCGCGTCCACTGGACTGAGCTGTTCGTAGGCCTTCTGCAATTGCTCGCCGGAGTATCGGCTAGGCTCGAAAGCAAGACGCACTCGCCAGTGCTTGCGTCGTCCCCGTGTCATCGATGCGGCTCCCAGTCAGCGGGAGCAACGGCCTCAAGCACGAGAACCGTATCAATGGCAAGACATCCTCTGGACCATGGCGCCAGGCACTCCCTTGATATGCGAAGGCCACATCTTACTCGCGAGTTTGCTATGTTGTTGCCGGGGTTATGTCACCGCTGCTGGCCAACGTCCTGCTCGACGAGGTGGATAAGGAGTTGGAGCGTCGAGGCCATTGCTTCGTGCGCTACGCCGACGACGCGAACGTGTATGTGCGCAGTCAGCGGGCGAGCGGGTGATGGCGCTGTTGCGGCGGCTATATGGCAAGTTACGCCTGAAGGTCAACGAGGCGAAGAGCGCGGTGGCGAGTGTGTTTGGCCGTAAGTTCCTCGGCTACAGCTTCTGGGTGGCTGCAGGGGTGGTCAAGCGCAAAGTGGCAGTTACTCAGCAGTCCGAAATATAGGCGACAGATGGGGCGTCGAAGAATGAGCGCACAAGCCGGCGGTTCTCCTTCACCTCGTGCAGGTGCTGCTCAACGCGGATTTCCAGTTTCTCGCCCGCTCGCAACGGATTGCGCGCCACACCAGTTCGCTTGAGATGACTCCACACGAACTCGTCGGGATTCAGGTCTGGCGCGTAACCCGGCAGCACATGCATCGTGAGCTTTCCCTTGGTCGATTCGATGTACTCGCGCACATTGGCCTTCTTGTGTGCTGGCAGTCCGTCAACGATCAGATGCACTGGGCGGTTGCGGCCCTTCATCATCTTCTTGAGCAATTCGATGAATAGCTCCGCGGTTAAGGCCCCTTTGTAGGTCGCAAACCAGAAGGCGCCTCTGGCGTTCACCGCGGACGCGGCGGAAATCGATTGGCGCTGCCCGGGGCGCTCAATCACCGGTGTCTCGCCTTTTACCGCCCAGGTCTTGCCATGCACCGCGTCGGCTCGAAATCCTGATTCGTCCCAGAAGTAGATGTCCGCACCGCTTTGCTTGGCCGCAGCCGCAATGCCAGGAAATGATTCACGCTGCCAGCGCTCGACGGCCTGCGGATCTCGTTGGTACGCCCGCTGCAATGGCTTTTGCGGGCTCAAGCCCAGTCCCGCCAGCAGCCTGCCCACCGCTGTGACACCCATCTTCACACCAAATTTCTCATCGATGAGCGTGGCCACAATCTGTCGTGTCCATAGCCCGAAGTCCAGACCGTACTGCCGAGGATCCCGCCCGTTGATCCACCGAAAGACCTGCGCCTGTTGCGCTCGCGTGAGCTTGCGTGGCCGGCCTGTCGCTGGACGCGATGCCAGCGCCCGCGCGCCTTTGCCCGAGCCCGCCTTGAGCCAACGGTAGATTGACGTTCGGTTCATGCCCAGCGACTTCACCACCACCGATGGTTTCTCGCCTTCGCGAACCCGGCGCAAGGCAAGCCGGCGGAATTCCTCTTGCGTCGCGCGATCCAGTGTACGGCCATCTCGTTTCATGTTGAATGAGACTAAACGGTCGTCACGAGGTTCCAATTTTTGTCGCTTTATTTACGGACTGGTGAGTAAGCCGCTGCTGACGTTCAAGCAACGTATCCGCGAACTGACCCGCCGCTCAGGCGGTCGGAGCCTGCAGGAAGTGGTGGGGCGGCTGCGGCCATATGTTCTGGGCTGGAAGGCCTACTTCGGGCTGGCGCAAACGCCCAAGATCTTGCGGAAGCTGGATCAGTGGGTGCGCCGCCGGCTGCGGGCCGTCCAGCTCAAGCAATGGCGTCGAGGGCCGACTATCTACCGGGAACTGCGGACTCTGGGAGCCTCGGCCGAAACGGCTCGACAGGTGGCGGCGAACAGCCGGCGCTGGTGGCGCAACAGTAACGGTGCGCTGAAGTGGGTGCTGGATATCGCTTACTTCGACCGGATGGGCCTACCCCGCCTCGCATAACCTCAACCTCTCGAACCGCCCGGTGCGGACCCGCATGCCGGGTGGTGTGGCAGGGGCGCAGCCAAGATGGCTGCCCCCTATGCCGATTTGCAGTTGACATGGTGCGTGCGTTGGCCCATTGCCAGATCCCAGGCTAACGGTCAGCGCGATGTGCTGGGCCTGTGGGTCGAGCAGACCGAAGGCGCAAAGTTCTGGCTCAAGGTCTTCAATGAACTCAAAAGCCGGGGCTGTCAGGACATCCTGATCGCGGTGGTCGATGGCCTCAAGGGGTTGACCGAAGCCGTGGCCACGGCCTATCCCCGCACGACGGTGCAAATCTGCGTTGTGCATTTGATCCGCTCCGTTCGTCGTCGACCGAACGGGGCGCATCCGGGCGAACATCATCGTACAGACCGGCGATGCGGCGCGCGACGAAGCGCGCGCGCCACTTGCCCACCGTGGCATTGCCCATCTTCAGCCGTTCGGCGATCGCGCTATTGAGCTCCCCGTCCGCGCTGCTGAGAATGATGCGCGCCCGATTGCTCAGCGCTGCAGGCAACGACCGGCTGCGCGCGAACGCTTGCAACTGCGCGCGTTCGTCTTCGCTCAACACCAGTTCGGCCTTCGGTCTGCCCGTCCTCATCGTGGTATCTCCGTTCCCAAATGCCGAAACGGCATGCAAGACTAATGTCAGTTATTTATGGGACAGAACACTGATATGTATTGACCTTGTCAAGTTGCGCGGTTGCTCGGTTTCCTGTCTTTGCTGGTTGTCAGTGTATTTGGACCAGGGTCTGCGGTTCTTCGACGGTTGATCATTCTGATATGCGCGAGTTGGGTACCGCATGACAATCGATTCGTCGAGGAGCTGCCTCGGTCTAGGTTCGATGGTTGTGCTGTCTACAGTTGCCTCATGTGATGATCACTAGCCGGACTGCAGATGCGCAGGATCGTTCTTCGTCCTGGGAATTAGCCCGTAGCCTTCCTCGCGAGGCAGGTGGACGAGTATGGTGAATCGGCTTGATCGCTCGACCAGCGTTCCGACTGCGGACCGATTCTGGCCGATGATCAGGTTACCCTCCCCAATGCCCTGGCACAGCACGGGAAGACCGGAAACTATGTGGGTCGGCGAAGAAGAATGGCCCTGCGCTGGCCGGCTACGGGGCTGTCACGATGGCCAATGCGCTCAAGATCATCGGTCCGCAGGAAGTTCCGCCGTTTGGTTTCGAGGACGCGGGCCTTTTAATGTGCAAAGCCACTTTCGACGTAATGCATTCCCTTCTAATGGGTGTCCGATAAAAATGGGGGAACCCCAGCCCCTGTTCCGACGGCTTTTTTTTCCTCGGTCCCACGGGTGCCGGGTTTCGTGCAGTCGTGCGCCACTGGGGGGGCGGTCGCACTAGATAAATCCGGCCAAGCGGGTTCGCCGCTAATCGTGAATATCTTGAGCTTCAGATATTCGCAGAAGGTTTTTTGATTGCGGTTGCGGCTCCGGGAAATTGAACAAGGAGAGAGGATCACTCTGCGACAGGTGAAAAAAACGCCTCTAAGATATTCACGAATAGCGGCCAGCTCTCCGATAGAATTGCACGAAGATTTCATCTTTAGGCCGGGGTTACAAATTTTTAGCAGGCATTTACTTACAACAACGCTTTCGGCAAGTCTGCTGCAGCCAACCATCGTGTATGCGGAGGACACGGACATCCGCAATCAGCCGCATGTCCCCTCGGCTCCGGTCACGCAAGAGGCTGCCGGCGAACTACGTCCCGTGTTGGTCGTCGGGGCGCGAGGCGCGCTCCCCTCAGCGCAGGAGATTAAGCGGGAGAGCTCCGGCATCGTCGATGCCGTGGTGGCGGAAGACATCGGCAAGCTGCCCGACTACAGCGTCGCCGAGGCGCTGCTGCGCTTGCCCGGCGTGCAGGCGCAACGGGATCGCGGCGAAGCCACCGGTATCACGATCCGCGGCCTGGACCAGATCACGACCACGCTGAACGGACGCGAAATCTTCACTGCGGGCCTGAGCCGCATACTCGATGCCGCCGACATCCCCGCCGAATTGCTACGCGACATCACCATCCACAAGACTAGCTCGGCGGCCCAGCTTGAGGGAGGCCTTGGCGGCACGGTCGACCTACGCACGTATCGCCCATTTGACTTTGCCGACCGTGTGGTCGCCGCCTCGGCCCGGGTGACGGGCGGCGACCTCGTACGGAAAGCCGAGCCTCAGTTCTCTCTGCTGGCGAGCGACCGCGGACACCTAGGCGAGGTTGGCGAGTTCGGCGCGCTGTTCAATGTTTCACGCCAGCGGCGTGCTTGGCGCGAGGACCAACAAGGGACAGGGCAGCCGGTCCCACGCACTGACCTGTTGCCGGGCCAGACCGTCTACGCACCGGGCGGTAGCGCGAACACGATCAGCGCAGGCCAGCGGGAACGCACCACGGCCAGCCTGGCGCTGCAGTGGCGACCGGTCCGACAACTTGAGCTATACACCGAAGGCACTTACGCCGAGCTTCTTACCCGCCAGGATTCCTACCAGCTCAACATGTTGCAGCCCGCGACGTTTGCCGCGGGCAGCGCGACGCTGTTCCCAGGCACGCCCAACCTGCGCTCGGTCACCTGGACCGGCGCCCCCGTTTCGATCCTAAGTTTTGCACGCGACACCGCCAACCGCGACGGCCAAGCGGCAATAGGCGGCACATGGACCGGGCGGTCACTGACGCTTTCCGCCGACGCCAGCTATGCCCGCAGCAGTAGCCAACTGCTGTTCTCCGGCATCGGGCTTGGCGCCACCGCGCCGACATTTCGCCAGGACTTTGCCGCGAATCCGCCGGGCGCTGCCATAACCGGCGTAGACTTGGCCGATCCGGCCAACTTGCGCGTCACGGATGTGCTGTACCGCTACCAGCGTTTCGAGGGCAGTCTCGCCGCGCTGCGGCTCGACGGGGACTATCAGCTCACGGACAGTGTGCTGCGTTCGCTGTCGTCAGGCGTGCGCTTCGCCAACCGCCTCGCCAGTAATGCCCCAGGCCTGCTCGTTGCCGATGCGCCGGTCGGTGGCACGTCCGCCACCAGCCTGCCCGGTCTGCTTGTAGCGTCGCGGTATCGCGACTACTTCGCGGGACAGGGCACGATGCGCTTCGACGGCGTCCTCGCCGGGGACCCCACCCTCGAGCGCGATCCCTTGGCGTTGCGCAATGCCTTTGGCGTTACCACGCCAATTCCCGCCGCTGCCAGCGCGGTCTCGATCTGGAATCTCCGCGAAGAGACGCAGGCGGCGTACCTGATGGCGAACTTCAAGAGCAAGCGACAGCCGCTGGACGGCAATCTCGGCCTGCGCGCAGTGCGCACGCACGAAATGTCATTTGGGGCCGGCACTCTGCCCAACGGCACAACGGTGCCGATGCGGCGCGACGAAGTCCGCACGGACTTCCTGCCCAGCGCCAGCGTTCGGTATGCGGCCGCAGACAACCTGGTGCTGCGTGCGGCCGCGTCCCGGACGACGGCGCGGCCCGATTTCAACCAGCTCTCACCGTCGCTGACCTTGCTACGCAATACCATCGATCCATCACTGAACCGCGGCATGGCGGGCAACCCGGCTTTGCAGCCGGTGAGGGGTAACAATGTTGATGTGGCGATCGAGCATTATGCTGGCCCTGGCACCACGCTCTCGCTGACCGGTTTCTCCAAGTGGTTAAACGGCTTCGCCGCCACCGTCAACACGCCGGAGGTGCACGACGGCGTGACATACCTGGTCAGCCGCCCGCGCAACACCGGCACGGCCCGGGTACAGGGCTTCGAGGTGTCCTGGCAGCAGCTCTTCGATTTCCTGCCCGGCTGGTGGCGCGGCTTCGGCGTGCAGGCCAACTACACTTATATAGACAGTCGCGCGGAGGGCGGCAGCGTGGGCATCACGCTGCCGCTGCAGGGCGTCTCCCCACACACCGTCAACGTGACGGGATTGTATGAGAGTAAATACATGACCACCCGGCTGGCGTACAGCTGGCGCGACCGCTTCGTCAGTGGCGTGGCCAGCCTCGCCGGCATTGGCGTGGTGCCCGTCTATACCGCGGGCTATGGCTGGCTCGACGCCTCGCTGCTATATCGTGTCAACCGCAACACATCGATCGGCGTCGAAGGCAAGAACCTGCTGCGGACTGCGCGGCGCTCGTACTATGGCACGCCTGACAGACCGCAGAACAACTGGATCAACGACATCCAGCTGAGCCTTGTCGCGGCTTTCCGCTTCTGACGCAGCACAATCCATGGATTGATCGGAGACCCCAGTGCATCGATGGCAGCAAACTGGCCAGCACTGCGCGCAGCGCAGGGACCGGCACTTCCTGGCGCACGCGCTGTCCACTTGGCGCGCGACGCCGGCCGTCGCGCTCATGGCCATTCTGGTGCTGGCGCCGGCCTCCGCCGAAAGTGCCCCGGATACGCTCGACTTATGGCGCGGGCGGGTTGCGACGATCCGCCGGCTCGCGGAGAACGACGCGCCGGCAGCCTTTCGCCAGGCCCAGGCCCTACAGGAGGCCCTTCCGCCCGGCGCCGGCGCCACAGACAAGGCCCTGGCGCTGAACGTGCTGGCCCGAAGCGAGCTTTACCTGTCGCGTGCGGACGACGCAGCCAGCCATGCCGAACAGGCGCTGGAAATCGCGCGTGCTAGCGCGGATCGCATCGGCCAGGCGGAGGCCTACTTGACGTTGTCGGCCACTGCGGTCAATCAGGCCAGGATCCCCGCACTGGTAGAGGTCACGACCCGGATCCTCCCTGTGCTGGAGGGTGTGGCGCGTCCCGACCTGATGGGCGAGGCGATGCTGCGCACGGCCTTGATGTATCAGCGGCTCGGCAGAATCGACGAGGCGATCACGATGTGCATGCAGTCCCTGGAGATCGCTCGCCGCACGAACGACCCGCTGGCGCGTGCCTATGCCCACCAGGGGTTGGCGCTCTCGTTTGGACAGACTGACCATAAGACCGAGGCCCTGCACCATTACGCGCAGATGCGCCTCGAGGCGCGCGCGGCACAATCGAAGCTGCTTGAGGGCTACGCGCTAGCCGGCCTGGGCTCCACCGTTGCAGAGTTCGGCGACGCGGCGGCAGGGGAGGCATTGACCGGCGAGGCCATCGCGAATTTTCGCATGGTCGGCTCGCCCACCGGCATCAGCATGGGACTCTTCGCTCTGGCCGAGCAAATGCGCGAGCGGGGCCGGTTGGCGGAGGCACTACAACTGCTCGACGAGGTGGCGGCCATCTACCAGCGCCACCCTAACCGGATCGGCTTCTGGTACGCGCTGAACGCGCGCAGCGACAACCACCTGGCGGCTGGCGATGCCGGCCGGGCGCTCGCCGAAGCGGAGCACGCGCGGGCGTTGGCGGGCGTAATCGGCTTCCCGCTCTACCTGAGTGAGAGTGCCCGGCGCGTAGCGGCGCTGTCGGCCTCCGCCGGCGACTACCACCGCGCCTATGATCTGGCCGCTGAAGGCGCCGAGATGGCCGTCAAGGCTGCGCGCGAGAAGACCAGCGCGCGCGCGATGGCCCTAGCGCGCCAGTACGAGTCGGACAGCCGCCGCCGCCAGATCGACGAGCTAACCACGCGCAACCTGCAGCAGAAGGCGGAACTGAGCGCCAACATGCTGCGCCAGCAATGGCTGTGGACCGTGCTGGGCGGCAGCCTGCTGATGCTGTGCGGCACCGCGTTCTTCCTGCTCCGGCTGCGCCGCTCGCACCATCAGCTAGAGGCAGTCCACGCCCAGCTGCGGCAGTTCTCCACGCACCTCGAATCCGTACGCGAGGAAGAACGCAAGCGCATCGCGATGGAAATTCACGACGAGCTCGGCCAGTTGCTGACTGCGCTCAAGATGGACGTTTCGCTGCTCGGCATGAAGCTGGCCGACCCTGAAAGGGCCAAACGCAAACTCGGCGAGATGCGAGAGCTGGTGGAGCAGACCCTCGGAAAGGTCCGGCACGTGGCAAGCCACCTGCGTCCGGCGGCGCTGAACTTCGGCATTGTGCCCGCGCTGGAGTGGCTGACCGAGGACTTCGCGCGCCGCAGTCGCTCGGCATGCCGGCTCCACGTGCACGGCGGCGGGACGGAACTGAACGACCAGCAGGCCACCGCGGTTTTCCGCATCGCCCAGGAATCGCTGACGAACGTGGCCCGGCACGCCGACGCTTCGGTCGTCACGGTTACACTTGACTGCGCCATCGAGGGCATTACGCTCAGCGTGGCCGACAACGGGCGTGGTTTCAGTCCCGACCTCGCTCGGCATGGATACTCCTACGGGCTGCTGGGCATGAGCGAGCGCGCACGCGTCCTGCGCGCCGACCTGTTGGTCCAGAGCGAGCCCGGCGCTGGGACTACCATCACCGTCTCGATACCGACACGAACAAAACCACAACTATGATCCCATACAGATCGCGGACGCCCACGCGATCGCCATAATCATGCCGGGCCTCAGCGCATTGCATTACACACAAGTCACTCGTGACCAATTTCGCTGGCGTACTTGATGCTGGCGGCGGAGTTCATGACGCGTTGCAAGCCCTGCCAACTGAAACAGCAATGATGAATGTTTGAGGGAATGATGTGATGGTAATGGGTTCAGAGTTCGAGTTTGACGGCATCGTGGATCGCAGCGACTCCAGCTCGATGAAGTGGTGCTTTCCGACCAGCTTTCTCACACCGGAGGAGGTGCAAGCCGAGCCGATCCCGATGTGGCTGGCGGATATGGACTTCCGCTCTCCCAGCGTAGTCGTTGAGGCTATTCAGGGGGTGGTGGCCGAGGGTGTGTTCGGCTACTCCTCATTGCCGGAGAGCTACTTTAAGGCAGTAGCGGGCTGGCAGGGCCGGCGCTTTGGTTGGCACGTCGCCGAGGAATGGATTGTGCCGGTGGCCAGTGTCATTGCCGCGCTCAAGACCCGTATCCATGCCTTTTCCCGGCCAGGTGACTCGGTGTTGATTCAGTCGCCGGTATACGTGCACTTCCACCATGATGTCCTTATCAACGGGCGCCGGCTGGCTACGGCGCCGCTCAGGTTCGACAGCGAGCGCTACCGCTTTGACCTCGAGGCCTTCGAGCGCGCAATTCAAGCGGATACCAAAGTTTTCATTCTTTGCAATCCTCACAATCCCACGGGGAATGTCTGGAGCCCGGACGAGTTTGCGCGCCATGGGCGAGATCTGTCGTCGCCATGGTGTGCTCGTCATATCCGATGAAATTCATGGAGACTTCGTCTTTGGTGGTGGCAAGAAGCACACGCCCTTCGCATCGCTGGGCGACGCGTATGCCGAAAACAGTGTCACATGCATCTCGGCAAGCAAGACCTTCAACCAGGCGGGCCTGCAGTGCGCGAACATCGTCATCTCTGACAAAGATAAGCGGGACGAGATCCAACGAACGATCGAGCGGAACATGAATGCGCACGTCAACATGGTAGGCGCAATGGCAACGGAGGCAGCGTACACGTCAGGTGACCAATGGGTAGACGCGCTGGTAAGCCAGGTGGCCGCCAACCGTGAATACTTCCGGACCGAGGTGAACAGCCGTGTCGACGGGATCCGCGTGCTGGGCTCGGATTCTCTTTATCTGGCCTGGATTGACTGCCGGGATATGCAACTGCCGCCCGCAGACTTCTTCGAGAACTTCCTGCTGACCCAGGCCCGCGTCTGGTTTGATCGCGGACCGAAGTTCGGCAAGGAGGGCCACGCTTTCATGCGGGCCAATCTGGCGTGTCCACGAATGCTGGATCGCACGATCTCGCAATTGACGTCGGTGCTGCCGCGCAAGTGAGCGATTTTTTGGCCGATGCCTATCTTCGGGCATTGTGCTTATGGGAAACAACCGTCGCGCCTTTACAATGGGTGTTCAGACCTTTATCCAGTGGGTCTGATTGCACGCTTCGGATCATCTGCATGCAGTACGCCGCCAATGTGTTGGGATGGGTGCCTGCCATGGTCCTGCTGGTCACTATGTCGCACACGGGCTGCGAATACGCAACGCCGTTGACACATCTGCCTAATGAGGCTACTTTCAACGATCCATGGCTATGGATGAAATCTATCTCAACGCCACATGTTCTGCCTCTGGATCGTCGATGCCCAAGTCTAAAAGATATCAGCAACCAACACTGCGTCAACTGGAGCTTCTTCTGGCATTGGTCTCTTCCGACGGCATTGCCGGGGCAGGAGCGAAGCTGGGCATGACGCCATCTGCCACCAGTCACGCGTTGCGTGCGCTGGAAGATGCGCTTGGCGTCCAGCTGGTCGAGCGAAACCAGAGCGGGCTGTCTCTGACCTTCGCTGGTGAACAGGTGTTGCCGCATGTACGGGACGTTTTCGCTTCCTTGCAGCTTGTCACGGCCACGGCGCGCGCGGGAGCCGAGTTGAAAACCGGGCTCATACGCGTCGGCTCCTTTGGCGCAAGCGCCTCGCTTCATGCACTACCGGCTCTGCTGCAACATTTCAGGGCCAAGTATCCCGGTGTCAGCGTGGTCGTGACCGAACGTCCGGATGAGGAAACCAGCCAGGACCTGATCGAGCGACGTATCGAACTTGCAGCGGTCACGTTGCCGAAGCCCGACTTCGAGACCATCACCCTGGCGGTTGACGAACTGGTCGCGGTCCTGCCTGCCAACCATGAGCTTGCCACCCAGCCTGAAGTTCAACTCGCCGACGTGACGCGCTTTCCTTTCATCATGACGCGTGCGGGTTCACAAAAGCTCATTCAAAGGCTTTTCGCGCGCCATGGGTGCCGTCCGACGATCGCGCATGAGCTGCTGCAAATCATGTCCATTCTGGAGTATGTGTCCAGAGGCGAGGGTGTCTCGATTCTTGCGCGGCTGGCGGTCCCCGAGACCTATCCCGGTGTCTTGTACGCACCGCTTCAGCCCCAGACCCGCCGTAGTATCGGCCTGGCATGCCTGAGCGAGAACAAGCTCTCTCCGGCGGCCAAGGCGCTGTGGCAGGAAGCGAAGCGGTTCAGTGTGGCCAAATACTAGGAAGGCTCCGTTTCGTCGAGCCCCACTTGAGTCCGCAACGGGCGCGCCGGGCGAGCGCGTTGAATTGCGATTCAATTGCACATGAGCGGGGCCGCTTTTAGCCTCGGAGGCATCGCCAATACCCATGTCTCCTCTGCTGCGAAGCTCCGGGACAGCCACTATCGCCTCTTGACATGAGCAATATCGAACACGATGACGTCTGGATCCAGAAGGAATATTCGCCCGAGAACAGTCACTGCTATGGGTGTGGCGTCGCGAATCCACACGGGCACGGGCAGAAGACTTATTTGATCGGCGCGGAAACTGTCTCCCGTTTCACGCCGGACCCGATGTACAGCGGTGGCGTGCCAGGGAACGTATACGGGGGAATGATTGCGTCGCTATTCGACTGTCATGGTGCCGCTTCCGCCGCTGCCTTTCATCGGCAGCACTCACAGGACCCCGGGGACCCTTAGGCAGGTTCGTGACCGCGTCACTGCGCGTCAATTTTCTGGCTCCGACGCCGCAATACCAGGAACTGACGGTGTCCGGCACGCTCAACTCGGTCGAGGGCCGCAAGGTGTGGGTCGAAATGACCCTCAAGGCGGGGAAGACCATTTGTGCGACTGCCGAGATGCTGGCCATCGCCCTGCGCAAATGACTGCATTGGCCGGTCGGTAACGCCTGTACATCCGGTCAGGCCTTCACCCACTACCGGTGTCGGGCCGCGCAGCGCGCGCTGCATCCAAGCCAGGCGAGATCATCCGGACGATGACTCCTGGCAATCCAGTACCGCCTGTTTCCGAACCTCCGCCCGCAGTCTCCGCAACCCGGCCTGATGACGTGCCCGCGCTCGCGCATCGCAACGTACGTAACCGTCCGCTAATGGCCGTGTAGACGCGAGAGGCGAACCTATCCAGAGTAGTTCCCATCAAAATCTGGCGGGGACTACTTTGGATACTGTGGCAAAGCGTGGTGGCCGCATGCGCGGCAGCCGCAATCACCCGATCGAACTGAAGCGAAGGCTTGCAGAAGCTGCGTGCGTGCCAGGCGTGTCGGTTTCGAAGCTGGCGTTGGAACACGGTCTGAACGTGAACATGGTCTTTCGCTGGCGCCGCATGCTTCGAGCAGGCCAATTCGGCGTCCCCCATGTTGGCGACGCGCCAGTGCTGTTCCCCGTTGTAGTCAGAGGCTCCGGAGTCGAGGCGTCGTCGGAAGCGTCGCCCACCGGGGTCATCCGGTTGCAACTGGCCAAGGGCCAGGTCAGTATTGAAGGCCGAGTCGATCCGGATGTCCTTCGCATGGTGGTGCAGTGCCTGAGCTAATGATGGCGCCGCCGGCGAACACCCGGATCTGGGTTGCCGCAGGATTTACGGACATGCGATGCGGCTTCGATGGCTTGGCTGCCAAAGTACAGACAGTCCTGCAGAAAGACCCATTCTCTGGCCACGCGTTTCTCTTCAGAGGCAAACGTGGTGATCTCCTCAAGTGCCTGTATTGGCGCGACGGTGGAATGTGCCTGTTTGCCAAGCGGTTGGAACGAGGTCGATTCGCCTGGCCGCGCGCCGAAGGTGGCGTGGTGGCTCTGACAAACGCGCAACTTGGCCTTCTGTTGGAGGGGTTCGACTGGCGGCAGCCTATCGATGCCGCCCGTCCGTGCAGTGCTTTGTAAACGTCTGTGACAACACACATGTGGAGCGATGTTGGCGCCTAGACTGCGTGCATGACCTCCAGCAATGCTTCACTTCCCGACGACATCGACGCCTTGAAGGCCCTTCTTCTGGCGCGGGAAGCGGCGCTTCGTGAGCGCGACAGTGACGTGGAGAATCTACGTGACACGGTCGCGACGCTTCAGAGGACGCTCTCAGATCGAGCGCTGGAAATCGAGAGCCTGAAGCTGTGGATCGCAAAGCTCCAACGAATGCAATTCGGGCGAAAATCCGAGAAGCTTGATCGCCAGATTGAACAACTGGAATTGCGCCTGGAAGATCTGCAGGCCGACGAAGGCGCCGGGGCACTCGACACAAGCAAGCAGCGCTCAAAGGATGCGACCAAGCCGACTGGACGCAGAGCGCTCCCTGATCATTTACCGCGCGAAGATATCGTCCATCAACCTGATGATGTGTGCTGTCCGCAGTGCGGCGGAACGCTCAACGAGCTTGGCGAAGACATCGCCGAGCAGCTCGAGTACGTGCCCGGGCATTGGCGAGTGATTCGCCATCGTCGACCAAAGAAGGCCTGCGCTTGCTGTGACTGCATCGTGCAAGCGGCTGCACCCAGCCGGCCCATTGATCGCGGTATGCCGGGTCCTGGCCTGCTCGCCCATGTCCTGGTTGGAAAGTTCTGCGACCATCTTCCCTGTACCGGCAGTCGGCGATATACGCGCGGGATGGTGTCGAGTTGAGCCGATCGACACTTGCCGATTGGGTCGGACAGGCCAGCGCACTATTACGCCCGCTGGTCGATGCAATTCGGCAGTACGTGATGGCGGCCTCGAAGATCCACGCCGACGATACGCCGGTACCGGTACTTGAACCCGGAAATGGAAAGACCAAGACAGGCCGACTCTGGACCTATGTACGTGATGACAGGCCCGCTGGTTCGGTGGACGCGCCAGCCGTCTGGTTCGCGTACAGCCCGAGTCGGTCAGGCGAATATCCGCAAACTCATCTGAAAGGCTTCAGGGGAATCCTGCAAGCCGACGCATTCGCAGGCTACAACTCCATTTATAAAGACGGCGATGTGCAAGAGGCTGGATGTGTTGCCCACGCTAGACGAAAATTCCACGATCTGTACCTGGCACGCAGGAACGACGTCAACACTGAGGCGCTGCGCCGGATCGGTGAACTTTACGCAATTGAGGCTGATATCCGCGGGAAGCCTCCCGACGAGCGAAGGCGCGTCCGACAGGAACGGGCGCGTCCATTGCTGGAAGCCTTCGAGATCTGGCTACGCTCGACGCTGAGCAAGGTGTCGTCCAAAAGCGATACCGCGAAGGCCATTGGCTACGCGTTGAATCAGTGGGAGGCACTAACGCTGTATGCCAGCGATGGTCGCGTTGAGATCGACAATAACGCCGCGGAGCGGGCGTTGCGGGCTGTTGCTCTCGGTCGAAATTATGCGCAGCCGCGAATTATGCTGAGGTCCGTTCGAGCAACTTGCTAATTGGTGCCGGAGCAGCGGGATTGCGCAACGCTGGCCGTTCCGCCAAACTGCACATAAAAAATGATCCCCTAATTGGGCAGTTATTCCCTTTCAGGAGGATCATCATGATCGGCTTGGTTCCTCTACGACCGCAGCCTCAGGCGTGGCTGTGGCGCAGCGTCCTTTCTCCATTCGCCGAGCGCTATTGCGAATATCTCATTGAGCGTGGCTACGCGGTGCGTACCATCCACCACTATGTGAGATGCGTCGCACACTTCGCGTACTGGCTTACGAGACGCCGGACGGCAGCAGACAGCATCGATGACCGACTTGCCTGTTGCTTTGTGAACGATCATTTGCCGAAGTGCACCTGTCCGGACCCGACTCCGCGAAGCCGGGCGGACATGAGTGCGGCACTGCGACATCTGCTCGTCGTTATGGGGAGGCCTGGGACACCCCGGTATCTGAGCACGGTACCGGACGTCCTGCGACAGGAGGTTTGCCGGTTCACCGAGTATCTGGAAGAGGTCTGCGGTCTCGCGGAATGTACGAGATATCAGCGTGCACGGATCGCACGTGACTTCCTGCTGCAGTACTTCCGGGGCAGACAGATCGATGTCGCCGCGATCACAATTCGGGATATCCATCGATTCGTGACACGTTACCCGGGCGGATGCAAAGCCGGAGCAGCAGGTGTAAGAGGGAGCGCGTTACGCAGCTACCTTCGGTTCCGGGCCACGATATATGGCGATCGCGTCGACGAACTGATCGCCGCGGTTCCGGGCGTGGCTGGCTGGAGACTGGCGCCACTGCCCGAAACGCTTTCGGATCCGGAGATCAGTCAGCTTCTGGACTCGTTCGATCGGAACACGCCTGCTAGTCTGCGTGACTACGCCATGGTTCGCTGTCTGGTGGACCTTGGGTTACAGGCAGGAGAAGTCGTGCAAATCCAGCTCGACGATATCAACTGGCGCGAAGGCACATTGCAGATCCGTCGCAGCAAATCACGACGGACGCAAGTCATTCCACTGCCTGATCCGACCGGACGCGCGATCGCTGACTACATCCGGTTAGCCCGAAAGGCAACGACGACCTCCCGCGCTGTCTTTGTGCGACATTCCGCGCCGACCGACCTTCCACTAGGGACGGGCCGCGTCCACCAAGCGGTGCAAGCCGCGTATGTTCGTTGCGGCTGGCGAGACCGATCCGGGACCCATCTTCTGAGGCACAGCGTTGCCCGACGGCTTCTTCGGTCTGGCTTGTCGTTGAAGGTAGTGGCTGACGTCCTGCGTCACAAAAGCATTGATACCACCGCGATCTACACGAAGATCGACCTGCGAAGCCTCGAAGCCGTGACGCTTCCGTGGCCGGGGAGACGATCATGAAACGCTCTGCACATTTGGCACACACAATGGTCTCGCTGGTGGAAGCGTATCTCGCAGAGCGACGCAGTCTCGGTTTCGAGCTGAAGATCACGGGGGAAGTGATGATGAACTTCGCCCGCTTCGCTGATGCGATGAACCATCGTGGCCCAATCACCGAAAGCCTCGTTCTGGCCTGGGCCCATTCGACGACAACTCAACGGGACATTACGTGTGCGCGGCGAATCGAGGTCATCCGCCCGTTCACGAAGTATCTAAGGCAGTTCGATCCTGATACCGTGGTTCCGCAGCGTGATCTGTGCGGACGAGCGCATCGCCGTCTGGTGCCGCACATCTATACGGAGCAGGAACTCGCAGAACTCCTTGCTGCCTCGGCGGCAATGTCCCCGGCTGGTTCGATCCGACCATTAACCTATGAAACATTGTTCGGGTTGATTGCGGCGACCGGCTTGCGCATCTCGGAAGCCATCAACCTGGTTCGAGACGACGTGAACCTCATTGACGGCACTTTGACTGTGCGGGAGACGAAATTCGCCAAGTCGCGCCTGATCCCGCTGCATCCGACCGTTACGCTTGCCCTGAAGCACTACGCCGAACGTCGCAGGTATGTCGCCGCGCAGCCATGCAATTCGTTCTTTGTGAGCCTTCGTGGCGGGAAGTTGCACACCAGAACCGTTCACTGGGTGTTTGGTCGCCTTCGCGAGCAACTCGGGTGGCATGCTCGAGGTGACCATGCAATGCCTCGAATCCATGATCTTCGCCACTCGTTCGTATGTCGGCGCATTCTCAGGTGGTACCAGGAGGGCGTAAACGTCGATAACCGGATGATTGCCCTAACTACCTATCTCGGGCACGTGAAGCCGAGCGATACCTACTGGTACCTGACTGCCGTTCCTGAACTCATGGAAGTCGTGAACCAGAAATTTGCACACTTTGCGCAGGGAGTCGGCCATGAGTAAAGTCCGCTCCATTCCATCCTTCGCCACGCTTCTGCAGGACTTCTTCGTTGAACGGCTGATGGAACAACGCGCCGTCAGCCAGGAGACGATATCGAGCTATCGCGATACGTTCCGCCTGTTCCTGAAGTTTGCTTCCGATCGCGTGCGCAAGTCTCCATCTGATCTCACGCTGGCCGACCTGGACGCACCACTGGTGCTGGCCTTCCTGAAACATCTCGAGATTGACCGGCACAACAGCACGCGTACGCGCAACGTTCGACTCGCCGGGTTACGTTCATTCATGAAGTACGCGGCATACCGGGACATTGCTTCACTGGCCGTCATCCAGCGCGTGCTTGCCGTGCCGATGAAGCGTTGCGACGAACCTCTGGTTGGCTTCCTGTCGCGCGAGGAGGTGCAACAGTTGCTGGTCGCACCGGATCCGGACACATGGACCGGGCAACGCGACCGTGTACTGCTTGCAACCATGTATAACACTGGTGCGCGGGTCTCGGAGATCCTCGCACTGCGAGTCGGTGATGTCATCCTGGGGCCCTCGTCCTGTGTCCACATTCTGGGCAAGGGGCGCAAGCAGCGCACCGTACCTTTATGGCGATCCACTGCCACCCTAATCAAACGGTGGCTCCCGAGGATCCCGGACGCGCCAAGTCACAGGTTGTTTCCAAACCGGTCGGGCAACGCGATGACGCGCTCAAATGTCGCTGACAGGTTGAGAATTGCCATAACGAGAGCAAAGGAACAATGTCCGCAGCTCAGGAAGCGGCGCGTCACTCTCCACATGGTCCGGCACACGACCGCAACACACCTGCTTCAGTCGGGTGCCGACCTGTCAGTCATAGCTCTCTGGCTGGGACACGAAAGCACCGCCACCACGCATTGCTATCTGGAGGCTAATCTGGAAATGAAGGAGCGGGCGCTGAACGCCATTCAGCCGCCACATGTAAAGAAGAGTCGATATCGACCGCCGGATCGACTCTTGCAGTTCCTGGAGTCGTTGTAATTATGCGTAGTTCGCCGGACCGCAAATCCTCGTGGAGCAGCCCGGCGACTGCCGGAGCAATCGCCGTTGATGACGGACTGCGCATAATTTGCAACTGCGCATAATTTCGATCATGCACATATTTGCATGATCGAAAGAACTACTTGCACTTCGGCTCCGACAGTGGCGGCGAACGCGGCGCCGCTATCTATTCGCTGGTGGCCTCAGCCAAGCTGAACGGTCTCGACCCCGAGGCCTACCTGCGACACGTCATTGCTCGCATCCCCGACCACCCCGTCAATCGCGTCAGCGAACTGCTGCCATGGGCCATGGCTGAGCAGATCCGCTCGAACACCGCCTGAAAGTAACCTCCTCGTCAAGAGCGCTGACCGTCGGACGGTTACCAACGTACGACTAGTAGGAAGCGTTAAACAACGTGAGGCATAGGATCGACTTGACATCCGAGGTCGGCGAGGCGTTTGAGCAGGCGACGGATGGTCTTGTTGACGTCGTGACGATTGAAGTAGTCGGGACCAAGGTCGGCGTACTCAACGCCATCGCGGAGCATATGGTAGGCGGCCGTGAGCATGGAAGCGGCCACCGCGAGAATGGCCTTCTTGCCACCGCGGCGGGCTTTGATACGCAGGAACTGAGCGTGCAGATAGCTGGTTTTGACCCGTACCGCAGCCCAGGCCGCCGTCACCAGGGCGGTCTTGAGCCAGGTGCCACTCTTGCGCACGCGCGTGCTGCGCCGCTTTCCGGCGCTCTCGTCGTTGCGCGGGCACAGCCCCGCCCACGACACCAGGTGGCCGGCGTCGGGAAAGCGCGTCATGTCGACGCCGATCTCCGCCAAGAGGACCTGAGCGGTCAAGTCGCTAACCCCGGGGATCGTGGTCAGCAGGCGGGCGCGGTGTCGGATCGGCGCCAGCGCTTTTCCCACGACTGCGTCGAGTTCGGCCAGCGTGTGCTCCAGTGCGCCAATGATGTCCAGGTGCAGTTTCAGCATCGTGCGGTGGTGCTCGGTAATGCGTCCGTTCCCGACACCGACTACTATCTTATTACCGTCACAGCGCAATTCACCGGCGCCAAGCCCGCTTCATCCTTCGGGGTCGGGCGCGCCCGATGCGCAACTAGACAGGAGACATCAAATGAACCTTCCCGAGGTTTTTCTCGACTTCATCGCTGAAATGACCCAAATCGTAGATGCCGGTGCCAACGATGAGCAGCGAATTCTCGACGCTGGAGAGAAGCTTCTCGGCGAACTGGTTGCGGTAGACAACTGGCTGCCGGAGGAGTTCGCGCAACCACATCCCCAATACTACGGCCAGTATCTGCTTCATGCCGACCCGCGGGACCGATTCTCGGTCGTCAGCTTTGTCTGGGGGCCGGGTCAAAAGACCCCCGTGCATGATCACACCGTCTGGGCACTCATCGGTATGCTTCGTGGTTCCGAGACTTCGGAGCGATTTGAGGTCGAAGCGCCTGGAAAGCCGATGCGCTCCCTCGGTAAAGAATTTCTTGAGCCCGGTCACATCGATCGCGTGTCCCCGTCAATTGGAGACATTCACCGCGTCGCAAATGCCTACGACGACAGGGTGTCGATCAGCATCCACGTATATGGCGGTAACATCGGCAAGATTTCTCGTCATGTGTACGACGAGCAGACAGGCGCCGAGAAGACCTTTATTTCTGGTTACACGAACGTCCACGCATGACTTCGCGCGAGCGCCCATTCACTAGTCGCGGTTTCCCAGCGTACCGTTGCCCATGAAGGCCGCGTAGTCAAAGGAGCGAGTAAATAAGTCGTTGTGACCGGCATCCTCGATCGCTCGGAGACATTGATTCTGGCTGGGAGATACAGAAATTCAAGCGCATGTGTTATTCGTTTTGTTTGTAGCGATATCGGTGTATGCGTCAAATCTTACCGGCTTCGCCCTGGCACTGGTGCTATTGGGCCTGGTCGCGCTGACCAATATCGTACCGCTGCCGGATGCGGTAAATGCGGTAACCATTATCATCATAGTCAACGCAGCACTGTTCTTGTACAAGCGGCGTCCGCTGAGGATCCAGCCTGCAATCAAGCCTGTCGTTGCTTGCAGTCTGGGAGGCTCGCTTATCGGCATGGCCTTGCTTACGTTCACGGCTACTCACGCATTCCAGACGTTACGCACGTTACTCGGCATCTGTGTGGTCGGATGTGCAATCCTTCTTTGGAAGGCGGCGAAGCCGTACCCGGCTCCGTCAGGTGCCAAGACCTTTGCGTTCGTGGGTGCATTGTCCGGCGTGCTTGGCGGCATGTTCGCAACAGCGAGCCCGCCGATGGTGTATGTAGTCTATCGTCAGCCCTGGTCAGTAGAGGTCATTCAGGAGTCCCTGATATTCAGTTTTGGAGTTGGCGCAGTGCTGCGACTACTAGTGATGGGGATCTCGGGACAGGTAAGCCTGCTGGCGATTCAACTGGCAGCAGAAGCTCTTCCAGTCGCTTTGGCAGTGACTATTTTTGCAGCGAATCGCCAGCCTCCTGTTTCAAAAGAGACGCTGAAGCATATGGTCTGCGTACTTTTAGTGTGTGTGGGCATCGGAATCTTGATATAAGGCGTGCCGGAGTACGGCAATGATTGTGAGAACGCTAACGCGCTCGCGCTGCATGGGCCATGCGAGCAGGGCTTCCGCTGACCCACGGAGTTAGTCCAGCGACATCTCTCCTGCACATTAAAGTGGACCCACGATTTGAGACAGTGATCAGGCGGTAGATTAAGCTGTCGTCCTTGAAGGGGTGATGGCGAATGAGTGAAGGCAAGAAGCGCAAGGTACACACGGCGGAATTCAAGGCCAAGGTTGGTCTGGAGGCGGTGCGCGGGGTGAAGACGATCAGCGAGATTGCGCAGACATACGGCGTGCATCCGGTGTTGGTCGGGCAATGGAAGAAAGAGATTCTTGAGCGGGCCGGCGCCCTGTTCGAAACCAAGCGTGGCCCGAAGCCGGCCGAGGACAAGAGCGGCGAGGATCGCCTGTACGGCGAGATCGGGCGGCTGAAGATGGAAGTGGACTGGCTTAAAAAAAAGGGTTCGTCAGGAAAAAGTGTGGGTTGACGAAGGCTCAGGAAGATTGCCAAGTGCATGATATAGCGCGATTTCCGTCGCCCTGAAGGTTCGGAATCCGTACGATTTTCTCATGGTGACTTTGGCCTTGTTGTTCAGGCCCTCGACGACGCCGCTGGAGAACTGCTTGCGGGCACGGAAGTAGTTGAGGATCAGCTCACGGTGGGCACGCACGGTGCGGGCGAACTTCTTCATCGGCTCGATGCGCGAGCGCATCACCTGCGTACACCACTGGTCGAGGAATTTTCCGGCCCAGTCCGGTGAGATGTAATCCCAGAGCTGCTGGAATTCCTCTTTGAGCAGCCAGGCGCGTACGGTGCGCAGGTTGTACTGTAACAAGTCACGCATGCGCAGTCGCTGTTTGTCGGTCAGGTTTTCCGGACGTTTGAGCAGGCACCAGCGGGACTTCTTGAGCACCGGCTCGTATCCGTCGCGGACCATGCGGCGGGACTCTTCAGCGCGAACCTCATCGATAGCCTTATTCATCTTCGCAACGATGTGGAAGCGGTCCAGGATGTTCAGCGCATTGGGGCAATGCAGCGCTATCATCTCAAGGTAGGGCTTCCACATATCCGAGCAGACGAACTCAACCTTCTCGCATACCTGTTCTCCGATCATGGCAAAGAACTTCGCGAAGCTTTCTTTCGTGCGCTCCTGCCCCACCCATAGTAGACGCGTGCAGCCAGCCTCGATCTGGTAGACCAGTGTGAGGTACTTGTGTCCACGACCATACTGGATCTCGTCGACACCAAAGGCACGGATCGTACCGAGTTCGCGATGGGCCAGGCCCCAGTCCACCACCCACTCCACTGCGTTGAAGACTAAAGTGGACCCCTCTGTCAAGACAGCTTTCAACCGAATTTAAGCTGCATCTATTTCTTCACACGCAGCAGAACAGCGCTGCCCTGGTTGTGCGCGGGGAGAATCCCCTGCGCAGCGTAGCGGAGCAGGGGATTCTCCCCGCGCACCGCCGAACTTATCGACAATCATTGCCCCGCCGCCCTCGCCACTGGCATAGACGGCATCCGGCGTTTTGTAGCCCAGCGACTGGTGGGGCCGTTCCTCGTTGTAGAACGAGAAGTACTGCGCCAGCCCGATCATCAGCTCCGCCATGTTGGCGTACCCCTTCAGGTACACGTCCTCGTGCTTCACGTTGCGCCATAGCCGTTCGACGAAGATGTTGTCCAGCGCCCGGCCGCGACCGTCCATGCTGATGGCGATGCCCTCGCGCTTGAGCACGCCCGTGAAGACATGGCTCGTGAACTGGGAGCCCTGGTCGCTGTTGAACACCTCCGGCCTTCCGTGCTCGCGCAGCGCATCCTCCAGGCAGTCCACGCAGAACGACGCGTCCATGCTGTTGCTCAGGCGCCAGGACAGCACCTTGCGGCTGTACCAGTCGATGATCGCCACCAAGTAGGCAAAACCGCGCGCCAGCCGGATGTAGGTCACATCGATCGACCACACCTGGTTCGGCCGCGTCACTCTCACGCCGCGCAGCAGGTACGGATAGACCTTGTGCTTCGAATGCTTGACGCTCGTCGCCGGCCCCGGCGCCATGCCCGCCAACCCCATCTCGCGCATCAGGCGCTGCACGCGCTTGCGGCTCACCACGCAGCCCTGGCCACGCAGGAACACCGCCATGCGCCGGCTGCCGTAGAACGGCCGGTTCGTATATTCCTCGTCGATCAACCGGCACAGCCGCAGATCCTCGTCGCGCTCTTCCCGCGTCGTCTTGCCCTGCCTCCGATACACCGTTGCGCGCGACACTTCCGCCAGGTCGCACTGCCGGCTCAAAGGCAGTTCCTCCGCACCATCGATCCACCCCATTCGGGCTTCCCGGCTCACTCCCCCAACTTTTTTTTAAGCCAGTCCACTTCCATCTTCAGCCGCCCGATCTCGCCGTACAGGCGATCCTCGCCGCTCTTGTCCTCGGCCGGCTTCGGGCCACGCTTGGTTTCGAACAGGGCGCCGGCCCGCTCAAGAATCTCTTTCTTCCATTGCCCGACCAACACCGGATGCACGCCGTATGTCTGCGCAATCTCGCTGATCGTCTTCACCCCGCGCACCGCCTCCAGACCAACCTTGGCCTTGAATTCCGCCGTGTGTACCTTGCGCTTCTTACCTTCACTCATTCGCCATCACCCCTTCAAGGACGACAGCTTAATCTACCGCCTGATCACTGTCTCAAATCGTGGGTCCACTTTAGACTTTCTCCCAACTGGTGCGGAAGCTTTGTGCCGTCTCCTTCCACGACAGCTTGCGTGCCCACTGCGCCAGGAAGATCATGTAAGCGCGGGTGAGCGTGTGCTTGCCATTGGCCCACGGCAGGGCTTCGACCTTCACGCCACAGTCACGACAGTCGACGCGCCGCATGGTATAGAGCAGGAATACTGCAAAACCCCAGACGGGAATAAACTCGAAGCGGCGCTCCGTGAGTGAGTCGTAACCCCGCGCAGGCTGGTTGCAGCATGAGCAGACCGGCTTCGAACCCTTGCGCGGCCGAACGTCGATCTCGATGGACTGGGTTGCCTCGCACAGCCGCGCACCTTCATAGACAAAGCCGGGAAAATGATGACAAGCGTTAAGCAGACGAGTCAGCAACATGGTTAGCAAGCTCAAAACCGGCAAGGGCAAAGCTGCCATTGTCACCGAACAGCAAACGCTCACCCAGTACATTCCAGACCTGCATAACTGGCCGGCTTCGTGGCGAGTCGATGACGAAGATATCTCGACTGGAGAGGAAATCGTAGCAATACTCACGCCTTTCCTTGAGCATCTCCCAACCTTGGGATACGCACGCAAGACATTGCTTCGGCACCGCGATCACATCTGGATGCTCGGTGGCGAAATGATCCGACGACGCCATGAAGATCCCGATCTCCTTACCCTCCCTGTGGCAACCCTCCTGGACAAGCTCATCGAGGAAGACGGCGGCCCTCTCATCTGGCCAGTTATCTCCGAGTCCGCACAAAATTCCTTTGATGCAACCTGTCGCAAGCTCTATCAGTACCTGAATCGGGCTTCACTCGGCTAGCCGCACATCCGCTTTCACCCACAGATTCCGCCGACGAGCCAAAAAAAGTTGGGGGAGTGAGCCGGGAAGCCCGAATGGGGTGGATCGATGGTGCGGAGGAACTGCCTTTGAGCCGGCAGTGCGACCTGGCGGAAGTGTCGCGCGCAACGGTGTATCGGAGGCAGGGCAAGACGACGCGGGAAGAGCGCGACGAGGATCTGCGGCTGTGCCGGTTGATCGACGAGGAATATACGAACCGGCCGTTCTACGGCAGCCGGCGCATGGCGGTGTTCCTGCGTGGCCAGGGCTGCGTGGTGAGCCGCAAGCGCGTGCAGCGCCTGATGCGCGAGATGGGGTTGGCGGGCATGGCGCCGGGGCCGGCGACGAGCGTCAAGCATTCGAAGCACAAGGTCTATCCGTACCTGCTGCGCGGCGTGAGAGTGACGCGGCCGAACCAGGTGTGGTTGATCGATGTGACCTACATCCGGCTGGCGCGCGGTTTTGCCTACTTGGTGGCGATCATCGACTGGTACAGCCGCAAGGTGCTGTCCTGGCGCCTGAGCAACAGCATGGACGCGTCGGACTGCCTGGAGGATGCGCTGCGCGAGCACGGAAGGCCGGAGGTGTTCAACAGCGACCAGGGCTCCCAGTTCACGAGCCATGTCTTCACGGGCGTGCTCAAGCGCGAGGGCATCGCCATCAGCATGGACGGTCGCGGCCGGGCGCTGGACAACATCTTCGTCGAACGGCTATGGCGCAACGTGAAGCACGAGGACGTGTACCTGAAGGGGTACGCCAACATGGCGGAGCTGATGATCGGGCTGGCGCAGTACTTCTCGTTCTACAACGAGGAACGGCCCCACCAGTCGCTGGGCTACAAAACGCCGGATGCCGTCTATGCCAGTGGCGAGGGCGGCGGGGCAATGATTGTCGATAAGTTCGGCGGTGCGCGGGGAGAATCCCCTGCTCCGCTACGCTGCGCAGGGGATTCTCCCCGCGCACAACCAGGGCAGCGCTGTTCTGCTGCGTGTGAAGAAATAGATGCAGCTTAAATTCGGTTGAAAGCTGTCTTGACAGAGGGGTCCACTTTACATTGCCACTCGCAGGATCGACTAAGACTCCGCATCTCCAATAGGCAATTCTATTGTTCGTCTATGGATAGCGGCTCAGCCAGGTCCCGCGCATTTTTTGTCAGACGAGCCAGTTTCCTACTGTTAAGCCGGTCCAGCGAGGCCGACGCAGGAAGGTTGAGTGGAGCGAGGTCATCTGGGCAGGGACTACGAGCGGCGCCCCGACGTGTCCGAGGCAATGTGGTCTATATCGCAATGGGCAGACTTCTGCTACGCAGATTCGCCCGTCCTTGAATTTTCAAACTGACTCTAATCAGGATGAAGCGATTTTGTTGTAGCGGCGACAGAAATTGGCAGCATTGTCTGTTTTGTCTGTTAGCGCTATCGGTCAATGGCTTTAATGACCTCCACAGCTTTCTGGTTTCTATTGGGGCTTGGGTTGTTGGCATGGATTTCGCTTACAATTCGATTGTCGCTGGAATATTAATTAAATGGTGAGGAAAAGTAATAAGGTGTAAATTGATCTTCAGGGAGTAAGTGTTATGCGTAAAGTTATGAGCGCGATGTTAGTAGGCGTAGCCGTGATCTTGGTTGGTTCGGCTCAACCAATCTCGGCTAGTGAGTATGTATGTGAGCCAAATGGGTGGCACGGTTGGTGCTGCTATCGCGAAGGGCAGCCTCCAGTTTGTTCCTAGTACTATAGCCGTGCCTCATGGCCGAGGTTTTTGCGGAGGAGTTCCCCGTAGTGCGGACGAGCGCCTGGCGTCGGCCCGCAGGCAGCAGCCTTGAGACGCCACCGTACGTTAAACACCGTACGTTTCATTTTCATCGGCATATTCGACGGATTTCAAGGCTCTGCCTTGGGGAAACCGGACCCACACCATACTGGTCAGCAGCTATACCGGTCACGGCGCTGCATGACCAGGACACGAGTTTGCCGATTCGAGGTATTTAGCGCCACGAAAGGCAAGTCCATGAAATGGCGGGTTACCATCGAGCGCGGCAAGATCACGACTATGCGTGATAGCGCTCTAAAGAGGTGCAATTTTCGTCCGCACCGCGATCCATGCAACATTCGATTGGCGTTGACGCAGATCAGGGCCGGCCCAGTATCATTGGGCCAAAATGGCCAGCAAGTCCCGCGAACGCGAAAGAAATCCCGAGGTTATTCCATGAAGAAAATGCTTATCGCGCTGTCAATTATCATTCCGGCAATGTCAGCGCACGCAGAATCCACAGAACAACTCTCAAGTCTCGCCGATGTAATAAGCGTCCTTAATCGTGGCGCGACCGTCTCGGTGACGGTCGATCTGACAAGGTGCGCACCAGCGGGTGATACAACGATGCAAGGCAGCACGCGCGGTGGTCTAAAGATCAATACCTATCAGGTCTTGAGCGACGGGTCTTTATACTTCGCCGACGAGCGCACGACGGTCAGCACCTATGGTGACCAGCGCTTCCAATCCACATTCTGGAACCCAAACTGGCTATCTGTTCGCTATAACCTAAGAGCCGATCAGACCATCTCGGTGGCGACTGAAATTTTTTCTTTCCCTGGTTATTTCAGGGTTGCTGGGAATTCTGACTACACCTGCGCGGTCAATCAGGGTATCGAGTTCTACACCAAACGTAACTAGTACAACATCCCGTAAATAGGTTGAATAATTAATCGCCTCGGATATCATGGTGGGATGAGCCGAGGCCGCCAAGCAACGCCAGTGAAGCTGGCGAAGAAAGAACCATGCTTATCCGGTTGTCTCCCAAGCCCTCTACCGACGAGAAGACTGGCATCCAGGCCATCGAGCGCAAGTACCCCGGACGCGCGCCCGCGCCGGGGCGGCTGCGTCGTCGTGAATTTGAATATATTCGTCACGGCACCCAGGCGTTGATTGCTGCGCTGGACGTCCATACTGGACAGGTGCTGGCAGAATGCCGCGACCGGCGCACCCAGGATGATCTGGTCGCCTTCATGGAGCGCGTGGCAAGCGCGTACCCGGGCAAACAGGTGCACGTCGTCTGGGATAACCTGAACACGCATCGCGCCGAAGCCGTCTGGCAGGCGTTCAACGCGCGGCACGATGGGCGGTTTCACTTCCACTTCACGCCATTGCACGCGAGTTGGGTCAATCAGATCGAGCTCTGGTTTGCCTGCTACACGCGCCGAGTGCTTCGCCATGCGAGCCACACCAGCATCGTGCACCTGCGCGAACGCACCGAGCAGTTTGTCGGCGCGCACAATCAGGTGGCGCGGCCGTTCAAATGGAGCTTCCGGGGCTATCCGCTACAAACCGGCGCATCGTAATCGAGATCGACATGCCAGCCTTACCCGCCAAACACTACGCTGCTGAATTGCAGGGGCAACTGCGCAGCCTGCTCGGCCACGAGCAGATCATCACGCAAGCCTACGGTCGTCACCTGCTGATCAAACGTCTGGACGACGCGGAGCCGACCGTGGTGGCTCGACTGACCGAGCTTGGCCGCAATCGTTATGGCGCCGCATTTCGCACCCATAGTGGGCGCTGGGAGCCGTTGCCGGGCGGAGGCTCGCTCGACGAGATGGCCCAGTTGGTCGTCACGCTCCTGCAGCCGTATCTGCAACCCGATCATTATTAAACCTATTTAGGGGATGTTGTACTAGTCGACTGCATCATTTCGCCGCGATGAGGCTTACTTCCCACGTGACTGTCTGAGAATTTTTTGTTGTGCTTACGGATATAGCGCATCAGCCGGCAGCCCAAGTTCTTACGCGGCTGGATTCCGTTGAAGGGTGCCGACGCGCGTACGTGGATTGTTTGGCGTTGGGGTCCGGGTGGATGACCTGCTCAAGGACCTGGTGAGCTCTGAGATTTGCGCTGGATCCGTTTCCGCTTGTATGACGTCGGAGACGTCCCGCAGCCGCCCGCCGCGCTTTCTGTCACGGGCGACGCTCTTCCGCCCTGCCCTTAAGGGGCTGCTGAAGTAACTCGCGCTCCCGCCATCATGAACAGGTTGTCATTGAAATAGTCTCGCAGCTTCGCTCATAGCGGGTTGGCTTAAGTTGATGTTGTGCGCGGCGGCTGTTAGATTCCGGTGCGTCATCAGTGCGTCAAGTACAACGAGAAGGTTGAGATCAAGGCCTTTGAAGCGCATTTTGAGCCATCTGCATTATGGATGATTAATATCGAAATAATCGATTGTACAAATTAACACCCTTGCCGCAAGGTTACGGCAGCTGCCAATTCATGGCAACAGAGGCGCACGTACCGTTTCGCTTGTCACGCTCCGCGTGACGCATTGCTTACGGTGCACTTTGAGACAGAAAGCCTACACGCAAACGACATACATAGGTAACGTAACGAACCCTGGCTGACAAGGTGCACAGCGAAGCATCGAAGCGCTTGTCTTGCCCGCCAGAAATTCGGGAACGTGACGCTAGGGTTTGTTGACAATCAGCGACGAGAGGGCTGTTAACTTGTGAGGAAATCTGTTTACATCCTGTCTTTTGCGGAAAGACAGGATGCCAAGGTTAATGCTCAGCGATCACCAATACGAACGAATCGCACCGTTGCTGCTTGGCAAGGCCACGGACCCCGGTCGAACGGCGACAGACAATCGACTGTTTGTCGAGGCCGTGCTGTGGATAGTGCGTACCAGAGCCCATGGCGCGATCTACCTCCCGATTTCGGACCTTGGAACAGTGTTGGTCCCGGGCGCAGGTGTGGCACACGGTATTGCTTGCAGGCGACGCCGACTTTGAGGAAGTCTTCATCGACAGCACCATTGTGCGCGCCCACCAGCATGCCGCTGGCGCGCCAAAAAAAGGCGATAAGGCGATCGGTCGCTCGCGGGGCGGATTGAGTACCAAGACACGCGCTGATCGATGGCCTGGGTATGCTCGCGCGTTTTCGCCTGACCGGCGGCCAAGCGGGGGACAGCCCCGAAGCGCTGCCTTTGCTGGACGAACTGAACCCAGTCAGTCTGGCCGCTGACAAAGCCTACGATTCGAACGCGATCCTGCAACACTTGGAGTCCGCGGGTATTCAAGCCGTCATCCACAGTCGCGCCACTCGTCTTGAACAACGCCCCCTGGACGAGCATCTGTATGCCTCACGTAATTTGGTCGAGCCGAATAAGCAATTCCGCCGCCGCGTCGCCACGCGCTACGATAAGCTCTCCGAACGTTCTCATCATTCGTTGCGCTTTCCGCCGCATTCATCTGGATGTGCTGATTGTCAACAGACCCTAGGTGCGCTGACAGAAAAGGCATTGGAGACGCAAATGGAAGTACTGGCATCAAGCGACACGCAGGCTCTCATCGAGATTGAGCACCTATCGCACAGGGTCCCGATGGCGCTGCACGCGGCATGGTTGCGGGCAGCGGGTAGCGGCCAAACCGCCTTAGGCTATGACGAGTGGCTGGAAGGGCGACTTCGGACGAGCCCGGAAGTCGAACACCGTTACCGACAGGGGCTGGCCGTATTTGCCTTGCGCCACCGCGGCTGCTACCGAATCGATGATCCGGTCCTCGGCAGGCGGTATTTCCGCTGCCTGCTAGACGGCCAGTACCCGTTTGTGTCGTTCTTTGGCACGGAAGGACATTATCTGCCGTGGCTCACGCTGCCCGGATTGTTCACGGCCGACGCTCTAGTCTCACTGCAGCGCCTGAAGTCATAGTCTCGCCGAAGAATCGGGAGGGGGCGGGCCTCGCGGCCCGGCCCCTCCCACATACATGGACGCCGCCGTTTTGTCAGGCCTTCATTGGCGATGGGTCGATGATTGAGATTGCGGCCATACATCCGAACTGTTGAGAAGGCGACTATGGCGCCTTTGTCCCTGATGGAATCTGCTGATCGGGCTCTATTACCACCTCGCGCTGTGATAGGGCAGAGTATTCCGATCCCGGTCCAACCTATCTTGCTGTCACGTCGTGACTGCCCGAGCAACCTCCTTGGAGAACGTTCTTTTACTAGACCGATCGGATTACGCGACATCCTCTAAGACGACGCGTAATCCGATCGAAACGTACGGTCTTGTGTGAGCAGTGCCCAGGCAATTCGCGCATTCCTGTTGGCCACTGCCACCACGGCGATCTTCTTGTGGCGTCTTGCCAACAGCCAACGGAGCTAGCCAGAGAACGCGTCGTTTTTGTTTGTGGCGTAACGAACGACGGCTCGTGCTCCGTGGACGCATTAGCGTGCGCAAGTACGTGTCACCGCGCTTGGTAATGCCGAGCAGCAGCGGCTTACCTCCGCTCGAATGCTGCCTCGGCACCAAACCTAGCCACGCCGCCAATTGCCGAGCGTTGCTGAAGCACTTGCCTTCCCCGATCGAAGCAACAAGCGCACTGGCCGTGATCGGGCCGATCCCGGGAATCTCTGCCAGCCTCCGGGTGGCGTCATTGGCGTGATGCCAAGCTTTGATCTGGGTCTCGAGCTCTTCTACCTGTCGATCGAGTTCCTTTAGATGATCGATCAAGCGCTGGACCAACAAGCGGAACGAGCCCGGCAGTTCGTTGCTGGCCGCCGGCACGTGCTGGGCGATGTTTGTGATCCCCCGCGGGATGACGAGACCGAATTCCCCGAGCAGCCCGCGGATCTGGTTGGCCTGCGCAGTACGAGCGCGAACGAACCCTTGACGGGAGCGATGTAGTGCAAGAACCGCCTGTTGGTCGATGTTTTTGACGGGCACAAATCGCATGTTCGGCCGTGCCACCGCCTCACAAATAGCCTCCGCATCGGCAACGTCCTTCTTGTTCATTTCACATAGGGCTTGACGAATGGGGGTGCCATGAGTCGTACCGTATGTCCGAACCCCTGCAGCTTGCGCGTCCAGAAGTGGGCGCTGGCGCAAGCTTCCATGCCGATCACGCAGGGCGGAAGTTTTGCAAAGAATGTGGGTATCTGGTTGGCCAAGTCAATGCCGACTGTAGTAACGTTCATGATGACGCCTAAAGTGGACCCCTCTGTCAAGACAGCTTTCAACCGAATTTAAGCTGCATCTATTTCTTCACACGCAGCAGAACAGCGCTGCCCTGGTTGTGCGCGGGGAGAATCCCCTGCGCAGCGTAGCGGAGCAGGGGATTCTCCCCGCGCACCGCCGAACTTATCGACAATCATTGCCCCGCCGCCCTCGCCACTGGCATAGACGGCATCCGGCGTTTTGTAGCCCAGCGACTGGTGGGGCCGTTCCTCGTTGTAGAACGAGAAGTACTGCGCCAGCCCGATCATCAGCTCCGCCATGTTGGCGTACCCCTTCAGGTACACGTCCTCGTGCTTCACGTTGCGCCATAGCCGTTCGACGAAGATGTTGTCCAGCGCCCGGCCGCGACCGTCCATGCTGATGGCGATGCCCTCGCGCTTGAGCACGCCCGTGAAGACATGGCTCGTGAACTGGGAGCCCTGGTCGCTGTTGAACACCTCCGGCCTTCCGTGCTCGCGCAGCGCATCCTCCAGGCAGTCCACGCAGAACGACGCGTCCATGCTGTTGCTCAGGCGCCAGGACAGCACCTTGCGGCTGTACCAGTCGATGATCGCCACCAAGTAGGCAAAACCGCGCGCCAGCCGGATGTAGGTCACATCGATCGACCACACCTGGTTCGGCCGCGTCACTCTCACGCCGCGCAGCAGGTACGGATAGACCTTGTGCTTCGAATGCTTGACGCTCGTCGCCGGCCCCGGCGCCATGCCCGCCAACCCCATCTCGCGCATCAGGCGCTGCACGCGCTTGCGGCTCACCACGCAGCCCTGGCCACGCAGGAACACCGCCATGCGCCGGCTGCCGTAGAACGGCCGGTTCGTATATTCCTCGTCGATCAACCGGCACAGCCGCAGATCCTCGTCGCGCTCTTCCCGCGTCGTCTTGCCCTGCCTCCGATACACCGTTGCGCGCGACACTTCCGCCAGGTCGCACTGCCGGCTCAAAGGCAGTTCCTCCGCACCATCGATCCACCCCATTCGGGCTTCCCGGCTCACTCCCCCAACTTTTTTTTAAGCCAGTCCACTTCCATCTTCAGCCGCCCGATCTCGCCGTACAGGCGATCCTCGCCGCTCTTGTCCTCGGCCGGCTTCGGGCCACGCTTGGTTTCGAACAGGGCGCCGGCCCGCTCAAGAATCTCTTTCTTCCATTGCCCGACCAACACCGGATGCACGCCGTATGTCTGCGCAATCTCGCTGATCGTCTTCACCCCGCGCACCGCCTCCAGACCAACCTTGGCCTTGAATTCCGCCGTGTGTACCTTGCGCTTCTTGCCTTCACTCATTCGCCATCACCCCTTCAAGGACGACAGCTTAATCTACCGCCTGATCACTGTCTCAAATCGTGGGTCCACTTTAGCCATCCTTCGATGATGGTTGTGCTTCGAAGCACTTACCACTCTGGCACATCGATGCCGTTTCGGACGGGGGCGTCAACACCATTACCACGGTGCGTACGGGTCCGTACACCGTATCTTGGCGACCCTCCCATTGGTTTCGCGCTTGATGTGTCGGCGGTCCATGGCGTGGAGAGCGCGGTTATTGCCGAGCTCCCGATGCGTTATTGCCGCCCGACCACCCACTGGCCCGACAGGGTGAGGTTACGCCGGCGCAATTGCTGGGCGAACCAATGATTCCCCTTCCGAGTATTGGAGGGGTATCGAGGAATGGCAGCCTCGTTTGAAGACTGGCCGCAAGGGTGGCCCAGCGCCAAGGCTACTGGCGCTGGCGGCGCAATATGATCCAAGAAAGTGTGTCAATGTCCGCTTTCGCTGCGCATGATTAGTCCGGTACAGCAAACATCGCATTTCCGAGAAAGAGTGACGAGGACAGCATGCTAGAATGCGCCCCCAGTTGGCTACCCTTGGAGACCCCCCCTGAAGCCGGACTCGTTGACTGAACTCGCGTTTTCCCTGCACACCGATTCCGGCGTCTATGCAGTCTTGATCGGATCGGGCACGTCCCGGGCGGCCGCGATTCCAACTGGGTGGGAAATCAGCACCGAGCCATTGCCAAGCTAGTGCGCGACGGCTTTATCCGACTGATTGTCACGACGAATTTCGACCGGCTGATGGAGAACGCCCTGCGGGACGAGAGCGTTGAACCGACTGTGGTGGCCTCTGTCGACGCCTTGGCCGGTGCGGTACCGCTGGCCCATAGCCAGTGCTTTGTGCTAAAGCTGCATGGTGACTACAAGGACGTGCGCAGCCTCAATACGGACGAAGAGCTGGTTTCTTACCCGGGCGAATACGATCGGCTCCTCGACCGGATCTTCGACGAGTTTGGATTGATCGTCTGCGGTTGGTCCGGCGAGTGGGACCACGCACTGCGGGCTGCGATTCTGCGGTGTCCGAACCGGCGCTATTCGATGTTCTGGGCGGCCCGTGATGGCGGTGTCACTCCTCGCGCGGATGATCTGGTGAAGTACCGGCAGGGCATCGTGATTCCGATCACGGACGCCGACTCGTTTTTTGGCGCGCTACAACAGCGGGTTGAAGTACTTTGTAAGCGCGAAATTTGCCGCACATAGCGCCGGAAGCACAGACGGCGCAGGATTGTGTCCACTGTTTTTGATGGACACAAGTCATGGACCAGAGCGATTTGGATTTCTTGCCGCTGCGGGCGATCAACGTCGGCGCCAACGGCAAGCGCAGCTTTGACAAGGGCGACAAGCGGCGGTTGGTTGAAGCTTGCCTGCAGCCGGGGGTATCGGTGGCTGGCATGGCAATCAAGGCGGGGGTGAACGCGAACCAGTTGCGCCGCTGGATCGAACAGCACAAGGCGGAACAAAGACGCTGATGGCACGATGGATGCGCATCGAAAATGCGCCGGCGGCGTTCGTTCCCGTGGTGGAAGTTCACGCAGCCGGCCCCAAAGTCGGAGCGCAGCTGCCAACCGTGCCTGAACCACTGCCTGTGCGAACGTTACAACCGCCGCGGCCATTGCCTGCGCGCCTGGTGGCGCGGTTGCCAAACGGTGTGAGCGTTGAGCTCGAATGCTCGGGACAGGATGCCACGCTGGTAATGGCGACCATCGAAGCACTGGGCCGCTGCCATGTTCCGGCTCGACGCTGACCTGCGGGTCTCAGCCACCGCCCAATTGGGTATACGTCACACCGGGCGACTATCAAGCCGCCGTGTGCTGATATTCACTATCGTGTTCAGCATGAACGAACACGACCTATCGCAATTGCCGCCGGCCGCCCAGGCCTATATCCGCGAATTGGAAGTCAACGCTCAGCAAATTGCCGAGTTGAATGATCGCAACCAGCTCCTTGAGGAACAGTTCCGGCTCGCGCAGTCAAAACGCTTCGCACCAAGCAGCGAGAAGCTCAAGGATCGTGTGTTCGACGAAGCCGAACAAATGGCCGCTGCGGAGCCGGCCGACGAGGAGGATGAAGCACTCGCTCCGCCGGACACGGGGCTGCCAGAGCCCGATATGCCCGCAGGCCGCAAACGTGGCCGCAAGCCGCTGACCGCGGAGTTGCCGATCGGCGCCTTTGGTGCCGGTCGGTCGTCGTTCAGGCGGCAGCCGCTGCGACGAAGCTGAACGGTAGCAGCTCGACACGTCCGCGTCCGGGGCGCGCTGCGGCATTTCGAGCATTGCCGGGCTTGCGTTGCTTCCCGGCAGCGGTTGCGCTGGCATCGGCGCGGTCACCACCGGCGTGCGTTCGGCATTGCGCTCGCAGTGCCGACACGCGTATTTGAAGCGGACGTGCTGCAGGACGGAGACCTTTGTTTCGATGTGCAACTGCTTGCTGACTTCCTCTCCCAAGCGGTGCATCGAGCCCTAGCAGCATGGACAGATCTTCTGGTCTTCGGGCAGGTCGTACTCGATGCGCTGGCGCGGCTATATGGGAGCACTCGCCCGTTACGCGCCTACCGGCTCGCCTTGAAATAGAGATCCCATTGCTCCGAATCCGGATCGAGCCGACGTACGATGGCGTCGTCGGCTCGCACGATCAGTCGCTCCAGCATCTCTCGTTTCGTTACCGCGTAACGGCGTGCCAGGCGCGCGAACTCCGCTTCGCTACTTACCCACATGTCCAGCTGACGTTCTCCGTTGCCGTCCTTGCCCGCCGTCGCGCGCCTTGCCCGATAGGCCGCCTGCCGCTGAGCTATCTCTGCCCCATCTTGCACTCGCCTCGTCATGGTTACCGGGTAACGTTCCGTACCGCCTACGTTAGCGGGGCAACCGTTTGACTCAACAAGGTGTGCTGAATTTAGCGCTTACGATTTTCAAGAAATGGCTTGGGAAGCGCTCGAAAATCCAATGTGCAATTACTCATGGGTCGGTAAGTTAGTCGACAATTTTGGAACTTCATGGGCCCTGCATCGGTTGGATCGTGCATGAAGCGAGACGGACGGACATTTGATCATCAGACGCTGGAGGCGATTCGCCTCATGGCGATTGAGCGGGTTCGTGAAGGCGAGCGGCCGGCAGACGTGATTGCCTCCTACGGATTCAATCGCACCACGATCTATAAATGGATAAACGCTGCCCTTAAACCGGGCGTGGGTATCAATGCGCTGCGCTCGACGCCGGCCACTGGCCGGCCCCCAACGCTGACGCCAGCCCAGGAGCGGCAGGTTTTTCGCTGGGTCAATGGGCGCGATCCGCGCCAGTACGGGCTTGATTTCGGGTTGTGGACACGCGCAATCGTGGCGCAGTTGATTGAGAAGAAGTTTGGTGTGCGCCTGGGGACGACAGCGGTGGGAGCACTGCTGGCAAAACTTGGGCTGACGCCGCAGAAACCATTGCAACGGGCCTACCAACGCGACCCCGAAGCGATCGAGCGCTGGCAGCACGACACCTATCCAGCAATTGCCCGTCAGGCTAAGGCGCAGGGCGCGGAAGAGTTCTTCTGGGACGAGTCCGGCTTTCGCGCCGACACGGTGCATGGTAAGACCTGGGGTGTACGTGGCCAGACCCCTGTGGTGCAGCGCCCCGGTCAGCGCCAGTCGATCAGCGCGGCGTCGGCGGTCAATGCGAAGGGAGCCTTCTGGTTTTGCACCTACAAGGGAGCGCTCAACGCCGAGTTTTTCGTCGAATTGCTCAAGAAGATGATGCGGCATCGCAAGAAGCCGGTGCATCTGGTGCTCGACAGTCTGCCCGCGCACAAGAAGGCGCTGGTGCGCGAGTACGTTGACTCCACGCGCGGCAAGCTCACACTTCATTTCCTGCCGGGTTACGCCCCGGATCTGAATCCGGACGAATTGGTGTGGAGTCATGTCAAACGTACTGGCGCGGCAAGGCGGCCCCTGCAAAAGGGTGAAAAGCTGCAAGAGCGAATCGAGGCGCAGCTCGCGGATGTCCGGCAAAAGCCGTGTCTCGTTCGATCATTCTTCCAGGCTCCTTCTGTCGCCTATATTTCCGACTGCTGAGTAACTGTTACCCACAGCGGTGATATAGTTTCATTTTCATGAAAGTTATTCCACATCTATGCCGAGGCCGCTTCCTGATCCAACTCCACCATCACGCGCGACCATCCGAAGCATTGACCAGCTTGGCGACCGGATACGGGCAACGCGGGCGGGGGAGGGTATGCCCATTGATCAGGCTGCCAATCATTGCGGGGTTTCCGTCGGTATGCTGTCCAAGCTGGAGAACGGCAAGGGCGTCAATCTGGAGCACGCCCTGCGCGTGATGGAAGGACTGGGTTTGACGATGCTTGTCGTGCCGAGGGCGCATGCCGCCTTGCTCGAACAGGCGGCGGCCCATGCGGCCAAGATGGACAAGAATGCGGCCAGGGAACAGAAAGTCCAGCTTGAAGAGTAGACAACAGCATGCGTCCATCAGGCAACGCGCGGCTTGCTAAACACCGAGCCGGAAGCGGTTGGCAAGCTCTTCCACGATCGATGCCTGCAGCCTGTCGCGAGAAATCTTGAGCGGATCGCGCTCTGCGGTCGATGCCATCCAGCGTTTGAATTCGACGAACGCGGCTGGACTGATCGTCGTCATCCGCGCCATCCTTCCGGTCACGGAAACGATGGGCGCAGAGAATGGAGGCGACCCCAACAGGACATTTGCGCGTCGCGCCTGGACTGCCCAGAGGTCATCTTCATCGTCGGTCAGTTGGAGCGGGTGGGGGTCAATATCGGCGGCCTCGCGACGCAGGAAGTCCACCTCGAAGCCTTTTGCGTTCACTGCCGTAAAGAGTTGATCATCCCGAATCTCAAACGTGCTATCTACCTTGCGTAGGACATCCAGCATCGAGAGGTCCAGGCTCTTCATTCGGGAAGCAAACTGGAGGCGTTTGCGCGTATCCCAAAGAAGATCAACGTCGCGAGTTGCGAGGGCGCGTTCCTGCAGACGAACTCCGGCCGCGGCTTCATACGCATAGAGGGCATGTGTCCCGATGACGATGAAATGCTCGGCGATATTGAGCCGAGTCATCACGTGAAGGATGGCCACGAGGATGTCAGGAGCCCGGCCGACGCGGGTCGCTCGGTTCAGCCGCCGGTGCCGGTCGAGTTCGTCCGCGAGTGTCTTGAGCCGGGCCTCGGCGGCTTCCTTGCGCGCGTTGAACCGCGCGTACATGTCCTCAGTCGTTTCCGAACGCACGCCGAGGCTCTTCTGTTTGTTGTCCACGCTGGTCCGAATCAGGTACTCGCGGCCCTTCGTGGTTCGCCAGAGCATGCCGCCGCGAACCTCTGCGGCCTTGGCACGCGCAGATTCCCACGCTTCGAACACCGCCTTGGCGTCGATATACTGGCGCAGCGCATCCTCATCTAACTCGATCCAAGGATCCATGGAATTTCAGTATAAAACAGCAATATGCTGATTTTATACTGAAACATCATAGATGTGCTCCATGCCGCCCCTGTGCATCGCATGCCGAATCCCCTCGCCGTAGCGCGCTGACTGCAGCCGGCTCGAATCTTTTGTAGATGGTGTCTGCAGGCACGCCGGAAGACTTCGCGCGATTTCAGAAGGAGGACATAGTTCTATCTGCCAAGATCGTGGGCGGAGGCGAAGATTCGCGCGGAATAGCAATTCTCTGGCTGCCTGCGTGTTGCGGGTGCGCCTAACTCAGTTACTCCCAAACTCCGCGCGCCTCTCGAGTTGGCCTGCGGGGTAGGTCTCCAGCGTCTTGCCCTCGGTGACCACGGAACGCCGAGCGGCGCCGATCTCGCTTCTACTCTGGAATTCCCCGGCGCGAGGGTCGCGCCTGACGTCTTGCTGGTCCAGTCGATGCGATGCCGCGCCTGCGTGGCCTCATGCCGCGCATCCTCCTCGCTATGCAGGTAGCCGCTCGTCGTCGAGATCGACGAATGCCCAAAGTTGTCCCGGACGTAACGCAGGTCCACCTGCTGGTCGGTCATGTGCGAACCAGCGGTAGGCGCAGCCAGTGGGCCGAGGCACTGGCCAGCACCGCGGCCTGTGCTTCCCATTCGGGCCCGCGCGCGCAGGCGCGCGGCCGCCAGGCCGAACACTTTCTTCAGGATCAGGTGCAACGCCCCGCGTGACAGACCCTTCTCTCGGTTCTCCTGGCCAATGACCGGCAGCAGCAAGGGGCGTGTCTTCCCAGGCTGCGGGTTCGGCGCCAGCCCATGGGTGCGGCGGTAGCGCGCGAGTTCGGCGATCAGTTCGTCGGTGGCAGGCACCAGCCGGGTCTTGTTGCCCTTGCCGGTGACCTCCAGCCACCAGCGCTCGATGCCCTGCGCATCGCGCCTGCAGAAGAACGCCCCCATCGCCGTGCCGGTGACTTCGGCCGCGCGCAAGCCCCCCAGGTAGAGCACGGTCAGGAGCCAGCGGCAGCGCGCCGCATGCAGGCGCTCGCGCTCAGTGGCGGTGTCGCAGTGCGTTCACGGGCGCCTACGAAGACCCCCTCGGCTTGCCATCTGCGTGGCGGTGCGCTGGCGCAGCACGCCGGTGCTGGTGCGCAGTTCGAGGTCGAGCCGGCTGGTCTGGCGCTGCTGCGCCTGGGTCTCGACCGCGTTGCGCACCGAGCGAGTACCGCAGATGGTCGGGTGCCCAGGGCTTGAGGATGTACTGGTAGATACTGGCCTCGTTGATGCCGGCGATGATGTCTTCGCTGTCGGTGTAGCCCGAGCTCACGAGGCGCACCGCGTCGGGCCAGTGTTCGCGCACGCACTTCCTTGAGGAAGCTCACGCCGGGCATGCGCTGGTCGCACAGGATCATTTCACCGGCTGGCGCTGCAGCAGGCCACGCGCGTCCTCGGCGCTGCTGGCGGTAAACACAGTGAAGGCCTCGTCCAGTACGGCGCATCGTGTCATGCGAGCGCACCTCGTCGTCCACGGCAGGGCTTCCGTCGGGAACGGCACGTTCATCGGTGCAAGGCCAGGTGCCGGGGCGTCCACGCGTGCGGTTGCTTGTGCACGAAATGGTGGCGCGCCACATGGTAGCTGGGGTCGAAGCCGTAGAAGTTGCAATGCATGCGCAAGAGTTCCTGTTCGCGGTGGTGGGCCAGCGGGCGAAGGCTTTCGTCGCGCTCGCGGGTGGCCTGTTGGGCCGCCAGCCTTTGTGGCAGATTGCAGGAGGCCGCGAGCGCCAGCGCGCGCTGCAGGCAGCGTTCTTCGAAGCCTTCGCGGGCCTTGTCGTCGCAGTGGTCGATCAGGCCCATCTGCGCGGCCTCGCGCGCCAGCAACGGCAGGCGCTGCGCCATCAGGTCCCTTGCGCCGGCCTCGCCCAGCCGGCGCGGCAGCAGGTAGGTCCAGTACTCGGAACCATAGAGGTTGCCCATGTTCTTGTAATGCGGGTTGAGCACCACGCCCTCGTGCCCCCACACCTCGTCGGCTGCCAGTGCGAGGAAAGCGCCACCCGCGCCGGCGTTGCCGCGCAGAACGCTCACTGTGAGGCGGTCGGTGGTCGTGATCACGGCCAGGGCCACGTCGTTTATGGCCTGGATGTTGCGCCATGATTCGTTGGCCGCGTTGTCACCGGGCCGGTGTGCCGCGGCCTCGATGGCGTTGAGGTCGATGCCGTTGCTGAAGAAGTCCTCGCCGCCCATCAGCAGCAGCACGTTCACCGGCCGCTCCCGCACCGTCAGCCAGGCCGCGTGCAGGCGCTCACAACGGTCCGTGGACATGGCGCCGTTGTGGAAGTCAAAGCGCAAGCAGCCCACGTGCGCCCCTTCCGGGCCGTGCTCGGTGTAGCGAAGCTCGCCCCATTCATCGTCCGGCCGCTGCAGCACCACAGGCAGCGAGGGCAGGGCCGCCGCCTCGGTGGCGAAGGCCTGCGCCGCGACCTGCTTGAAGCCGGCAGCGCCCTCGGCACGGCGCACGTGGCCGATCCACACGCCGCCGTCGCGCGTGCGGCGCAGCAGCACGCCGTCGCGTACGGCCAGCAGCGTGCCCGGCGCGGCGTCGGTGAACCTGACCATCAGCGCATCGGAGGCGGCGTGGCCATCCATCAGGTAGCAGGCCTGGCCCCAAAGCGAGTCGAGCACGCCGGGCTGGCCGTCGGCGCAACGCAGGCGGGCCAGCACCTCGGCCGTGGTGTCGGTAGTCCAGTCGACCGCGCGGTCGGCCTGGCGCATGGCGGGCCGCCATTGCGCCGGCGGGGGTGATTCGCCCGTGCGCTCACCGTTTTCGAAACGTTGCAGGGCAGCCAGCGTAACCTGCACCGCTGCCTGCGTGACCTCGCGCCGGTACAGGCTGCCCTTGCTGGCCTGGCGCATCGCAAAGGCCGCGTGCGCCCAGACCGGCCCGGCATCGTAGTCGGCGTTGGCCTGCAGCACCGTCACGCCCCAGTCGCGTACGCCTTGCAGCACCGCCCAGTCCAGCGCCGAGGGTCCCTGGTCGCCGGGCGGGCCGGGGTGCACCACGAGGCAGGTCAGCCGCTGCCAGACGCTGGCCGGGATGCGGCGCTTGAGGAAGGGCGCGAGCAGCAGGTCGGGCCGGAACAGCTCGACGGCCTCTTCGGTGACCCGGTCGTTGATGTCGATCTCCACGCTCACGGTGTGGCCGTGCGCGCGCAACTCGGCGAACAGGCGCTGCGTGAGGCTGTTGAAGCTGTGGCACAGCAGCAGGATGCGCAGGCCGGGGGGTGGACTCTTCATGGTGGCGGCCGCCGCCGCCCCTGCTGTTCGCGCGCGGCGTCTTTGCGACCCATGTGGGTCGCAAAGCGCGATTCGAGGTCGTCCAGCGCGGCGTTGAATGCGGCCCCCGCGTGCGCGTCGCGCAGGGGCCGCACCACGCCGGCGGCGCCGGGACCGAAGTACGCCGTGAGGCGCGCCTGCGCCTGGCGGCACGGCGCCTCCAGCAAGTCAAGGGGGGCGGGTACCTCGACCGGGGGAGGCAGAGGTGGGGCCGGCGGCGCCACGGGTTCGATCAGACTCTGCGCGATCCGGGCTTGCAAGTGCTCGCGCACCAGGGGCAGGCCGCTCGCGGATTTCTGGAACACGGTGGATGGCATGGCGGGGTCAGCAGATGCGCGGCAATAGCTCCCCGCTGAGCCAGTCCACCACGCGCCGACCACCGAAACGCGTGGCCATCTGCACGAAGTGGTGCGGGTCGCTGGTGACCTCGCCGATGCGCGCTGCCTCAGCGCCCAGCGGGTGCGCGCGCATGGCGGCGAGCACAGCATCGGCCGCCTCGGGCGCGCACACCGCGACCAGCTTTCCTTCGTTGGCGACATACAGCATGTCCAGCCCGAGCAGCTCGCAGGCGGCATCGACCTGGGGTCGCACGGGAATGGCGGCTTCCTGCAGCAGCATGCCCACGCCGGACTGGCGCGCAATCTCGTTGAGCGTGGTGGCCAGGCCGCCGCGCGTGGGGTCGCGCAGCACGCGCACAGCGCCCGGCGCGGCACCCAGCATGGCGGCCACCAGCGTGTGCAGCGCGGCGGTGTCGCTCTCGATGGTAGTCTCGAAAGCGAGCGACTCGCGTTGTGAGAGCACGGCCACGCCGTGGTCGCCGAGAGTGCCGGAGAGCAGCAGCACGTCGCCCGCACGCGCGTTGCGCCCGCTGATGTCCACGCCTGGCGGCAAGACGCCGATGCCGGTGATGCTGATGAACACGCCGTCGCCCTTGCCCTTCTCCACCACCTTCGTGTCGCCTGTGACAATGGGCACGCCGGCGGCGCGCGCGGCCGCGGCCATGGAGCGCACGATGCGCTGCAGCTCGATCAGCGGGAAACCTTCTTCCAGGATGAAGGTCGCGCTCAACCACAGCGGCGTTGCGCCGCACATAGCCACGTCATTAACCGTGCCGTGCACCGAGAGGCAGCCCACGTCTCCGCCGGGAAAGAACAGCGGCGATACCACGTGGCCGTCGGTGGCGACCACCAGCCGGCCGTGGCCCGGCGTGACGCTGGGCAGCGGCAACACCGCGCCGTCGTCGCCCTGGCGCAGGTAGGGGTTGTCAAAGGAGGCGACGAACAGTTCTTCGACCAGCTGTGCGGCGGCCTTGCCACCCGCGCCGTGGCCCATGTCCACGCAGCCGTGCTTGATGTCGAGCGGGCGCGTGTAATTCTTCGTCTTCTCCGGCCGGAGCACGGCTGCCTCGCCGGAGGGCTGATCGATGTCGGTTCTCATGGCAGGGCCTCCTCGATGGCCGTGGCGCTGGTGACGTGAATGTCGCGGAAGCGCCCGTAGGAATAGTGCGCCGCGCAGGCGCCTTCGCTCGACACCATGCACGAGCCCACCGGGCTCTCGGGCGTACACACGGTGCCGAAGATCCTGCAGTCGGTCGGTTTCTTCACGCCGCGGAGGATGGCGCCGCACTCGCAGGCCTTGTTGTCGGCCACCGGGCGGTAGTGCAGCGAGAAGCGGCGCTCGGCGTCGAAGTCGGCATAGGCTTCGCGGATCTTCAAAGCGCTGTAGGGCACCTCGCCTAGGCCACGCCACTCGAAGCTGGGTCGCAGCTCGAACACCTCGGACACCGGGGCCTGCGCCTTGAGGTTGCCTTCGGACGTGACGGCGCGCTTGAACTGGTTCTCCACATGGGCGCGGCCCTCGTTGACCTGGCGCACCAGCATCAGGATGGCCTGCATCACGTCCAGCGGCTCCAAGCCGGCGATCACCACCGGCTTACGGTACTCCTCGGCGAAGTGTTCGTAGGGGCCAGAGCCGATCACGATGCTCACGTGCGCGGGACCGACGAAGCCGTCGATGGGCACGGTGCCGAACTCGCGCACCTCGGGCGATTCCAGGATGTGCGTAATGGCCGAGGGCGTGAGCACGTGGCAGCACAGCACGCTGAAGTTCGTGAGGCCTTCGCGGTGCGCGAGCTGGATGGTGAGCGCGGTGGGGGGCGTGGTGGTCTCGAAACCGATGGCGAAGAACACCACCTCGCGCCGCGGGTTCTGGCGGGCGAGTGCCAGCGCGTCGGCGGCAGAGTACACCATGCGGATGTCACCACCGCGCGCTTTGGCGCGGATCAGCGATTGGCTTTCCGAGGCCGGCACGCGCATGGTGTCGCCGTAGGTGCAGACCATGGCATCCTGGGCCAGTGCGAGGCTGATCGCCTGGTCGATGCGGCCGATGGGCAGCACGCACACCGGGCAGCCCGGGCCGTGCACCATGTGCACGTTGGCCGGCAGCAGCTCCATCACGCCGTAACGCGAGATCGCGTGTGTGTGGCCGCCGCAGAACTCCATGAAGCTGTAGTTGCGTGCCGGGTCGGCCTCGGTGGCGATGTGGGCGCCGATCTGCCGCGCGATGCCGCCGTCGCGGAATTCGTCGATGTACTTCATGTTGAAACTCCGCTGGAGGTGGTGAGTTGCGCCATCTGGGCAAACAGCGCCAGCGTGCGCTCAGCTTCCTCGGGGTCGATGGTGCCGATGGCGTGGCCCACATGCACGATCACGTAGTCGCCCGCCTTCACGTGGGCCACCAGGGCGATGGAGATGTCCTTGCGAATGCCGCCGAGGTCGACCACGGCCTGGTCGTCGGGCCGCAGCTCCACCAGCCGCGCGGGGATGGCTAGGCACATGGTTCGGTGTCCTTTTCGTGGGGGATATTCTGAAGGGCCGTGGCCCCGATCAGGCGCGTGGCCACCCAGGCCTGGCCCAAGGCCAGGCCCGCGTCGCCGCAGCCGGTGGCGCTGGACAGGTGCACGCACAGGCCGGCGCCCTGCAGGCGCGCGAGCACTCGCTCGCGCAGCACGCGGTTGAAGAAACAGCCGCCACCCAGGCACACGGTGGCCGTGCCGTGTTCGCGCGCAGCCTGCGTGGCCCAGAGCGCCAGCGCATCGGCCAGAGCCAGGTGAAAGCCCGCCGCCGCAGCGCCCACACGCTCGGCGCTCACGTGCAGCAGCGCGGCGAACAGGCCGCGCACGTCGAGCCGGCGTTGGCCGTCGGGCAGGGTGTCGGTGAGCAGGTCCTCCAGCGTGGCAGGCAAGGGCTCGTGGGCCGGCGCCAGCCATCGGCTGGCAGTGGTTTCAAGCGCGATGGCGGCTTCGGCCTCCTCGGTCTGGCGCACGCTCAGGCCCAGCGCGGCGGCTGCGGCGTCGAACCAGCGCCCGGCGCTGCTGGTGGGCGGGCAGTTCAGGCCGCGCGCCAGCATCTGCTGCACGCCGCGCGCCATGGCCTCGCCAACCATCGGCGCGAAGCGCGGCACGATATCTGCGCCCCGGTCCAGCGCGTGCAGGGCGCTGGCGGCCATGCGCCAGGGTTCGCGCGCGGCGCGGTCGCCACCAGGCAGGGCGAGGGGGTGCAGGTGACCCAGGCGCCGCCAGTTCGCGCCATCCACCCATAGCAGCTCACCGCCCCAGGCCGTGCCGTCCGTGCCCAGGCCCACACCGTCGAGCGCGAGGCCGATCACCGGGCCTTCAATGGCGTGTTCGGCCACCACGGCGGCAATGTGCGCGTGGTGGTGCTGCACGCCGATGGTGGGTACACCCAGGGTGTGCGCGAGTTCGATGGCGAAACGTGTGCTGAAGTAATCGGGGTGCAGGTCGTGCGCCACCGCGCGCACAGGGCCGTGCCGTTGCAGCAGCGCAAGGGCCGAGGCTTGGAGCGCGGCGCAGGCGGTCGGGTCGCTCAGGTCGCCGTGCACCGCCGACCAGTGGGCCTGGTCCTGCGCGTCCCGCAGGCACGCGGCGTTTTTCAGCTGGGTGCCGCAGGCCAGCACAGCGGACGGGGCGTTGCGCATCATGCGTGGTGGTGATGGCCGAGCTGGTGGTCCAGCCAGTGCAGCCAGGCGTCCATGCCATCGCCGGTGGTGGCCGAAAGCTGGATTACCTCGATGACCGGGTTTACGCGCCGCGCGAGTTCGATGCAGCGCGCCATGTCGAAGCGCACGTGCGGCAGCAGGTCGATCTTGTTGAGCACCATGAGCGAGGCGGCGGCGAACATGTCGGGGTACTTCAGCGGCTTGTCCTCGCCCTCGGTCACCGAGAGGATGGCCACCTTGGCGGCCTCGCCCAGGTCCCACACGGCGGGGCACACCAGGTTGCCGACGTTCTCAATGAAGAGCAGGCTATGTGCGCTGTCGTCATCGTGATGGTGGTGATGCTCGTGTCCATGGTTCTGTTCATGCCCATGACCGTGGCCGTGATGCGTGAGCAGCCGCGCGAAGGCCTCAGCCACCATGGGTGCGTCAAGGTGGCAGCCTTTGCCGGTGTTGATCTGGATCGCGGGCGCGCCGGTGGTGCGGATGCGGTCGGCGTCGAAGCTGGTCTGCTGATCGCCTTCGATCACCGCCATGTGCAGGCCGGGCGCGCCCGCCTTGAGCGCGTCGATGGTGGCGCACAGCAGCGTGGTCTTGCCCGAACCCGGGCTGGAAACAAGGTTGAGCGCGGTCACGCCGTGGGCCTCGAAGTGCGCGCGGTTGTGAGCGGCCACGCGGTTGTTGGCGCCGAGGATGTCGGTCTCCAGCTTGATGGCACGCGCCTGGCTCATGCCGGGCACCGAGAAGCGCGCGGTACCGGCACCGAAATGCAGGTCGCCGCTGGCCGGGTTCACCTGTACCGCAGCCGGCGCTTCCTGGTTGTCACTGCATCCACATACGATACACATGGTCGGTCTCCTGTTTTCGTGGGGTTTCAATCATGGGCCACCTGCATGTCCAGCACGCGCAGTTCAGCGCCGCCGGTCGGCTGCAGTTGGAAGCCACCGCAGGCCGGGCAGGCGTCCCCGCGTTGCGCCAGGGTCACGGTCCGTGAACAGCCCAGGCACCAGGCTTGGCCGGGGGGTTCTTCGATCTCGATGTTCGCGCCGTCCAGCAAGGTGCTGGGGGCGAGGCTTTCCAGTGCGAAGCGCAGCGCGCGCACGTCCACGCCCGAGAGCTGGCCGGCTTCGAGCCGCAGCGCCAGCAGGCGCTTGAAGCCTTCGCGCGTGGCGGTGTCTTCCACCAGCTGGAGCACGCCGCCGGCGAGGCTGGCCTCATGCATGTCCGGCCTCCTGCAGCGCGGCGCCTCGGCGTTCGATGGTGAAAGGCACACAAGGGTCGAACGCGGCCATCAGCAGGTGCACGCGTCGCGTGAGCGCGCCGTCGGGCAGGTCGGGGTCGAGCCGCGCCAGCTGCTGCGCCACCTCGCCCTCGGGGTGGAAGTTCCATTCGGTGGGCGCCACCACGTGGCAGGCCTGCACGCGCTGGGTAGCCGGGTCGATCTCGACTTGGTGCACCAGCAGGCCACGCGCCATCTCCACCCAGGCCAGGCCGCGCCAGGGGCCGGTCGCCACGGCACCCCAGTCCAGGCAGCGGTCGCCGCCGTCGAGCGCAAGGCGCACCAGCTCGGCCAGGCGCGTGCCCAGCAGGGCCCAGGGCGTGAGCAGCATGTCGTCGGCCACGCCTCCGAGGCGGCTCCAGGGGCCGGTGTGAGCGCAGGCGCCATGCAACAGTGGGCGCAGCGCGAAAGCGGGCTTGAGTGCGAGCGTGGCGCCCAGCATGCACAGGCTGGTGGCCCGGTCGCCGTGGAGGCGCAAGGCGGTGTCGGGCGCGAGCAGGGTGCAGGCGTCTGCGCCGCGCGCGCTGCGCACCAGCGCGGGCAGCCAGTGGTTGTGGCGCAGACCCCAGGTGTCGAGCCAGTCGGTGCCGCCGGCTTGCCAGGCCGCGAGCCAGTCGGCTGCGGGCATGTCCAGCAGCACATGTTGCAGCCAGCTGCGCAGCGCTGGCCAGGGGCCGGGGGCACCCTGCGTCGGCCAAGGGCAAGTGCGCAGGGCGGTGGTGGCGCTGGCCGCGTGCGCGCCGCCGGGTGCGAGCAGGCGCGGCCAGTCTAGGCCGATGCGGCGGATGTGCTCCATCGCGGTCTCGCGGCGCAGGCGCTCGGCTACGGCATCGGGTCGTGGCAGCAGGCCGGGCGAGGCCGGGCCAATGGCGAGCTGGCTGCACAGTCGGTGCGCGTGGCTGCAGAGGTTGAACAGGCTGGCCATGAGCCCGGGCAGCCGGGCCGCTGGCACGCCGTGGCCCATGAGCGCGGCCCAGTCCTGGCGCGTGCTCTGCAGGCCGTGTGGTGGTGGCGCGCCGGGCGTGATGCGCAAGGCGCCCGCCAGGCTTTGCAGACCACTGAGTGCGACACCGTTCACGCGCGGCCTCCCAGAAAGAAGGCGCGGCGCGACCGCATCGGCGGGATGGCCGCTGGAGGCGTCTGGGGGACGGGGCGGGTGAGCGCCAGCGCTTCGTGCGCGGTCTCGCGCGCCAGGGCCTGCGCGGTGAAGCCGCCCATGGCGAAAACAGCGCGCAGGTCTCGTGGTAACCGATGGCAGGGTCGTGCGCGCCGACGAAGTCGAAGCGCTCGCTGCCGAAGTTGCGCATAAAGCTGCAGCCCACCTGGTCGCCGTGTGGCAGGGTCTGAGCCGGCAGCCGCACCAAGCTCATGAACCAGGGCGTGATGAGCACGCCTTCGGCCACCGGTTTGTCGTCCGTGGTGGTACCCCAAGCGAAGTCCACCGCCCCCACGCGCAGCGCGGCGTTGAGCCGCGGGATTCCCTGCACGCGTTCGGTCTGCGCATGCTCGAAATGAGCCACGAGGGCCGGCACGCAGGATGCCAGGGGCTGGTCTGTCATGGCAGTAAGAGGAACTGGTCGGGCTCGCAGTCGCAATTCGGGCAGCGCCAGTGCGAGGGCAGATCGGCGAAGGGCGTGCCTGGGGATCTGCCATTGCCGGTCGCCTACGGCGGGGTCGCAGACCCACCAGGAGATCTTGCATTGCAGTCGTGAAGCCGGCCCGCAGTACCTCGCGGTTGCCAAGGCAGGAGCCTTCGAAATGGTCCATGCTCATGTTGCCTCCAGCCAGGCCATGATCTCGCGCAGGCGCTCGTGCGAATCACGCAGGTCTTCGGGCGCGGCCATCGCTACCTCGGGCATGTCCACCACCTCGACCGTGTTGAGGATGAGCTTGTCCATGGAGTTGTAATGCACCACGCGCCAGCAGTTTGGCAGGCGCGTGTTGGAGATGCAGCAGTTGCCGTAACCGCGCGATAGCATGAGCACGCGGCCCGTGCCGAGCTGGTAATCCAGAAAGCAGATGTCCTCGGGCGTGACCGGCAACAGCGTGAGATTGACCACGTGCGAGACCTGGTCCGGCTGCCAGCGTGCCACCTGGTCGCGGATCTCGTCCACCAGCAGCGGCGCGTTCTGTACGTTGGGCGGCAGCGGGCCGCTCCACAGCGGGTAGGCGGGCCACACGTCTTCGGCAGCGGTTGCGGCGAACAGTGAAGGTACCGAACCGACCTCGATCGCGTCGTCCACCAGTACGCTGTCGCGGCCCTCCTCGTGGCGCCAGGTCATGAGGCGCCAGACGCCGGCGAACACGGATTCCTGCACGCGCACCTCCAGGTTGCTCGCGCCGAGCTGCACGATGGCGCTGACCTCGCCTTCGCCCAGCACCTGGTTCACGATGCGGAAGTCGCGTGGCGCGAGCATGCCCAGCGGCACCAGGCCGGGGGCGCCGCCTTCGGCGCCGCGCTGCAGCAGGGCCAGCACCTGCTGCAGCAGGGCCAGCACCTGCTGCAGCACTTGGCGCGCCTGGTCCAGACCCACCAGTTCCTCGGGCTCGGGCAGCACGGGCGGGCGGTAGGTGTCCATGTCCTTGGGCAGGGGCAGGGGCAGGTAGTCGAGCGACTCGTCTTCGTGGCGCGTGCCAGGGCCCAGGGTCACGAGCGAGATCGGGAAATCTTTCATGGGGTGCCCTCGGCTCTGTGGCAGCTGGCGTCGCTAGAAGAAGTCTTGCTCACGACGGGAATGCCTATGGTGGGCGGGCGCGAGGAAGGCATGCGCAGAGCGGCGTCCACGCCTTGCAGGTAGACATCCAGTCCTGCATGCCGGCGATGGCGCTGACGTACTGGCCGCCGCGGAAGAACAGCAGCAAGGGCCAGCGCTGAGAGCCGTAGCGACGCGCCACGGCATCCGCGGGAGGCCACGTTCTGGCCCTCGGTGAAACGCACGGCGTCGCCCGCCAGCAGCAGCAAGCGGTCTCCCGGCAAGGCGGTCCAGTCGGCCACGCTGGCATTATCGATCAGCGCGGCGCCGAATTCCCGCACCAGGCGCATCACCAGCGGCGAGGCGGGATCGGTGCTGAGTGCGGTGACGGCCGGTGGGCGAATGGCGGTGTCAGTGAGGCTCATGGGTCTTCTGGACGAAAGAAGGTGTCAGCCGCCGGTGGCGAGCTGGCGCAGTTGAACGGCGCTCATGCGCGAAGGCAGTTCGAAGCCAGCCTCGCCGTCGGCGCCCTGGCCCTGCATGGCGCCCAGCATCAGGTCGAGCGTGGCGTTGACCTCGCTGACGCGTTCGGCATCGATGCGTTCGCGCGCATCGCCGAGGAACACGAGCAGCCAGTCGCCCGGCGCCACGTGGCCCACCAGCACGGTGCTGATCCGTCGACGCTCGCCCCGGCCTACGCACACCGCGTGGCCGGGCTCGATGGTGCTGACCTGCATGGGGATGCCAATGCACATGTCAGGGGGTCTCTTGGGGGAAGAAGCGCTCGTCGCCTTCGCGGCAGGCCGCCTCGGGCGCGGGACGCTGCGTTTCGTAGGCGGCGAGCGCGAGCCCTTCCATGGTCACGGTCTCGCGCCCGCTCAGGGGCTGGCGGCGCGACGCAGGCCGGCCGCCCCAGCGCGCGATCTCGGCCACGCCTAGCGCCATGGCCTCGTCCATCGCGGCTTTGACCGCCGGGCGCAGGCTGCCGCCGTAGTCCTCCAGCTCCTGCGGCTGGCAGCCGATCAGCAGCACCTGCGCGGGGTAATGGCCGGTGAGTTGGGCGAGCGAGAGCACCTCCTGAAAACCGGTTTGGTGCAGGCTCATCTTCTTTGTGCCCAGGAAACGCGGCACCTCGTCGTCGCGCACAAGCTTCAGAGTGCCGGGCGCCAGGCCGTAGTCGATCGCATCGAGGATCAGCAGGCAGTCGGCGGCCTGCACGTGCTGGATCAGGTACAGGCCCTGCGTGCCGCCGTCCACCAGCGAGACGTGCGGCGCGAACTCGTGGCGCTGCTGCAGGGCTTCGACGCAGCGCACGCCGAAGCCTTCGTCGGCCCATAGCAGGTTGCCGATGCCCAGCACGCAGATGGAGGGATGGGTGTCACCACCAGGGTGACAGGCGGCTTCAGGCGAGGTGCGGCTCATGGTGGGCGGACTCACAAAAACAGTGGAGAGAGCGGCGGCGCGCAGACGCTTCGAGGCGCGGAAGCTGTCCCAGGCCGCCTGCTGCGCGAGCCAAAAGCCGGCCTCCACACCGACCACCCGCGCGCAGCGGATGGCGGTGTCGGGCGACATGTCGCGCTGGCCGTGCAACAACTCGTGCAGTCGGCGGCGCGACAGGCGTAGCAGGTGCGCGCCAGCAGCCGCCCCCCGGGTGCGTGGGCGCGCGCAGCGGCACGCCAACCGGTGAACATACCGGCGCGGCCTGGAAATAGAGCGGGCTGCGCGGTTCATGCTCACTCTTTGAATGTTCTGTGACCGGAAATCATGGTGCTCACGATGCTCTGGCGGCCCATGATGTCTTCGCGAATGGCCGCGTAGATGTGCAGCAGCACGAAGGTCACGATGCCCCACATGCCCAGGCGGTGCCAGGTGTGCACGTCCTGGCTCTGGCCGAATAGCGGGATCACCCAGCCGAACAGGCGTTCCTGCCACGAGCCCATCTGTGCGCCCTCGCCGTAGAGCGCGAAGCCGGTGAGCAGCATGAAGTTGGAAAACATCAGGTAGAAGCCGAACATCGCCAAGCGCGCCAGCGGGTTGTGGCCCACGTACTGGTTGGGCTTGGGAATCAGGAACAGGTACCAGCGCAGCATGTTGAACACTTCGCGCCAGTAGGTCTTCTGGAACATCGGCACCCAGAACAGCTTCTTCGCGTGGTGGTTGCCCACCAGCGCCCAGTAGGCGCGCGCGAACATGCCCACCGCCATGATGTAGCCCATGAGGTAGTGCGCGCTGGCCTCGCCCGGCATGGTGAGCAGGGGCTGGCCAATGAAGTAGCCGGTGACGCACAGCACGGTGATGGACAGCGCGTTGAGCCAGTGCCAGATGCGCACGGGCGCCTCGTACACATAGACAGAGCGGATGCTCTGGCCTTGCCGCAGCTCGCGCGCGTCGTGTGAAGCGCTGGCCGGATGGGACGTCGTGGTGGACATGGTGAGACCTCCTGAAAGGGAGTGCCAGATCAGGCCGCGAACTGACCGAACAGATACAGCCCGGCGGCGCTCAGCCGCGCGCCCAGGCCACCCAGCGCCCAGCCGCTGCGCTCGGCCAGCCAGCGGCGGATGCCCAGGCCGAGGCTGATGCTGCCAACTTGCAGAAGTGCGGTAGTGAAGAGGAAGCCCACCGCGTAGCCGGCGAAACCTCTCTCTGGCGTCTCGGAACCGTGCGCCAGGCCTTGCAGCGAAGCGGCGGCGCTCAGCCCTAGGCCGATGACCGGCGGCAGGGCGGATCGGTGCGCGAGCAGCAGCTTGCCGCCCAATAGCACCACCGAGAGGGACACGCCGTGTTCAAGGTAGGGCACGGGACGCCTAGCATGCCCAGCGTAGGCGCTGATCATGAGCGCGAGCAGGAAGGTGGCTGGGCCCTGCCAAGCCTTGTTCGCAGGCAGCGCCGAGACCGACCACACACACACGGCCAGCATTGCCAGCAGGTGGTCAGCGCCGAAGGGGTGCACCAGGCCTTCGAACAGGCTGCTGGTGCCGTGCCCGGTTTGGGCCTGCGCGGCGCTGGCCGCACCGGAAAGCAGAATGGCGGCGGCAAGGCCACGTGTCGTTGTCTTGTGCATGGGGTGCTCCTCTTGTCGTGTGGGGTCGTCTTTCAGCGAACCGTGACGCGGCTCATTTCCTGGCCGTCTTCGCTCATCACGTGGGTGGAGCAAGCTAGGCAGGGGTCGAAGCTGTGCAGCGTGCGCAGGATCTCTAGCGGCTGCTCGGGGTTGACCATGGGCGTGTTCATGAGCGAGGCCTCGAAGGCGCCGATCTGGCCCTTGTGGTCGCGCGGCGAGCCGTTCCAGGTGGTGGGCACCACGCACTGGTAGTTCCCGATGCGGCCGTCCTTGATGCGGATCCAGTGACCCAGCATGCCGCGCGGCGCAGCCACCGTGCCCACGCCCTTGGCTTCCTTGGGCCAGGTAATCGGGTCCCACTTCTCGATGTTGGCGGTGCTGGTGTCGCCAGCCTTGATGTTGCCGACCAGCTGCTTGAAGTCGTCCATCATTATCTCGGCGGCGTACTGGCTCTCCAGCGCGCGCGCCAGCGTGCGGCCGATAGTGGTGGGCAGCAACTGCTTGGCGCTGTACTTCGTCTCGGGCATGCCCAGCGCCTTGGGGATGGCGCTGTTGATGGCCACGGTGGCCTCGTCCACCTGCTGCTTGACGCGCTGGCAGAATTTGTTGCCCTGCCTGGCGTGCGCATAGCCGAGGATGTAGCGCGACAGCGGCCCCACTTCCACGGCGTGGCCGCGCCAGCGCGGCGCCTTGATCCACGAGTATTTTGCCGATTCGTCGAGCTGCTCGATCTCCGTGCGCGTGCCCTTGAAGTTCGGCCCCTCGGGCTTGTAGTCGGCTTCGGTCACGCCGTCCCAGGGGTGCAGGCCCTTGGTCTCGTCGCCGTACTTGTACCAGCTGTGCGTCACGAACTCCTGCACCTGCTCGGGGTCGCGCGGGTCAATCTCGTGGATCTTGTCCCAGTCGCCATTTAGGATCACGCCGCCGGGCAACTGGTCCGTGCTGTAGTCGTAGGGCACCTTCTCGTAGGTGCCGTAGTCGGCAATGGCCGAGAGGCCGCCGCCGTAGAGCCAGCCGGCCTGCTTGTAGAAGGTGCCGATGGCCAGCACGTCCGGGATGTAGACGTTATTGTTGAAATCGATCATCTCCTGGATGCGGGCCTGCACGAAGTTCAGCCGCTCCATGTTGATCGGGGCGCCGGCCGCGCCGTTTCCGTCGATGTTGATGGCGCAGGGCACGCCTCCCACCAGGTAGTTGGGGTGCGGGTTCTTGCCGCCGAAGATGGTGTGCACCTTCACCCAATCCTTCTGCCGGTCCAGCGCCTCCAAGTAGTGCGTGAAGGCCATCAGGTTGGCCTCGGGCGGCAGCACATAGGCCTTGGAGCCCCAGTAGCCGTTGGCGAAGGGGCCGAGCTGGCCGCTCTCGACGAACTTCTTCAAGCGGTTCTGCACGTCGCGGAAGTAACCGGGCGAGGACAGCGGGTGCGAAGGCGACACGAGTTGCTGCAGCTCGCTGGTCTTCTTCGGATCGGCCTTGAGGCAGGACACCACGTCCACCCAGTCCAGCGCGTGCAGGTGGTAGAAGTGCACGGCGTGGTCGTGCACCTGCAGCGTCTTGGCCATTATCTCGCGGATGAGGTGGGCGTTGAGTGGGATGCGAATGCCCAGCGCGTCTTCCACCGCGCGTACCGAGGTGAGTGCGTGGCAGCCGGTGCACACGCCGCAGATGCGTTCGACGAAGGCCCAGGCGTCGCGCGGGTCGCGGCCCTTGAGGATCACCTCCAGCCCGCGCCACATAGTGCCGGTGGAGACGGCGTTGCGGATCACGTTGTTGCTGTCGAGGTTGACCTCGCAGCGCATGTGGCCTTCGATGCGCGTCACCGGGTCGACGATGATGCGCCGGCCCGTGTTGTCTATGCGAAAGCCTTGAGTTTCGTAAGCACCCATCTTGTATTCCTCGTTGTGTCAGTGGTTGGCGGGTGTGGTGGACGCGTCGGCCTGGCGCGCGTTCCGGTTGTCGCGCGCGCGCTTGGCCACCGAGATGGCGGCGTGCGCGGCGACGGCCGCGCCCACCACGCCGGCGGCGGTGCCCCCGATCTGGTCGGCGTTGGCCTCGATGCCGAAGGCGTGGATGTCGGTGAGGCGGTCGTAGAACGAGCCCTTGTCCCAGAAGCCGTCGGCCGAACAGCCGATGCAGCCGTGGCCAGCCTTGATGGGAAAGCTCGTGCCTTCGTTCCACTGCACGGTGGAGCAGGCGTTGTCGGTGGTCGGGCCCTTGCAGCCAACCTTGTAGAGGCAGTAGCCCTTGCGCGCGGACTCGTCGTCCCAGGCCTCGACGAACTGGCCAGCTTCGAAGTGCGGGCGGCGGTAGCACTTGTCGTGGATGCGCTGGCTATAGAACATCTTCGGGCGGCCCTGGCGGTCCAGCTCGGGCACGCGGCCGAAAGTGAGCATGTAGGTGATCACGCCCGTCATCACCTCGGGGATGGGCGGGCAGCCCGGCACCTTGATGATGGGCTTGTCGGTGATCACCTTGTGGATCGGCGTGGCCTGCGTGGGGTTGGGCTTAGCCGCCTGCACGCAGCCCCACGACGCGCACGAACCCCAGGCGATAATGGCCTTGGCGTCCTTGCCCACGTGTTTGAGCTTCTCGATGAAAGGCTTGCCCGACTGGATGCAGAACATGCCGTCTTCATTGAGCGGTGGATTGCCTTCCACGGCCAGGATGTACTGGCCCTTGTACTTGGTCATGATTTCTTCAATGATGGCCTCGGCCTGGTGCCCGGCAGCAGCCATCAGCGTGTCGTCGTAGTCTAGCGAGATCATGGAGAGCACCACGTCCTTGGCTAGTGGGTGCGCACTGCGGATGAAGCTCTCGGTGCAGCAGGTGCATTCCAGGCCGTGCAGCCACAGCACCGGCGTGCGCGGCTTGCTTTCCATGGCGTGGGCAATCTGCGGCACGAACGATGGGGCGAGCCCCAGCGATGTGGCGGTGAGCGAGCAATACTTCAGAAAACTGCGGCGCGAGATGCCTTTGCGGCGCAAGACCTCGTAGAAAGTCTCCATGCTGGTATGCCTGTGGGTACTTTGTGATCGACGCTGCGGGGAAGAGGGATAACCCAAGGGCACATTTTGTGCGATGGCATCGTAGAGCAAGTCTTGTGCCAGTCTGGGGAGCCGCATGTGAACACACGCCTAAAAGCACCTATCTTTGCTGGGGTGAATTGCCCTCCAGAGCGTGGTACTGGAAGTTAGCTTTCCAAAGTCAAGACCAAAGTCGAGCAAGTTCAGCCATTTGACCGATGAGTCGCCGTTTGAGCCCGCTCCCCTTTGGGGCGGCAGACGTCTACCCTCAAGCTGCGCCGTAAGGTCTTCTCAGAATTGCCCCGTGAGACGCAAGATCCAGTGGAATGAAGGAGGCATCTTCTACGGAAGCAGCGCCCGTGTAGCCGTCGGCGGTCAGCGAGCAGAGCCGCTCATAGCGCATCAGCACCGCTCGTTCATTTCGATACTGGCTGAATCCATCATCAGGTTCGTGCTCTGATGTTCCTCAATGCAGCCAGAAGCCGTCGCGTCCGGCTTCATAACAGCTACGCACCGGAGTATCCGCGGCCAGATGACAGCGCACCTTGGCTTTGCGATCGCCATGAAGACTGCGATCGTATCGATGGCGGCCACTGTGCAGCGGCTGCGCGCGCGCACCCCATCGCCCAGCGAGAGCTTCCAGTTCCTCTCACCCAGTTCGAAGGCGAAATGCAGCGATCCAATGATGGTTGTATCCTGCCATGAAGGGCCCGTGCGAGGCCTATTCATTTGCGTACTCCTCTCGGAAAACGGGTATCGGAATCCTCGTTTTACTCTGGGAGTCCTTCCAGAGTATCTAAGTAACGTCCTGCGACCGACGTTCAGGATGGTACATTTTGTTGCGCTTAAGACAGGCGTATGTCCGGGCCGCGTCAGGGAATTAGGGGTATCCCGGTTGCCGGGAGTAGGGCTCTGCCCAATGACTTAGCACAGGGGCTTGTAAACTTTGCCGCGAGAGCGTTCGCTTTCTCGTTTGCGAGGGGGCGCATGAAGGCAAAGTCGGCGGGTTGGGGACACGAGGAGTTGGAGGGATTGGACTTCGGGGATGCGAGGCGCAATGAACGAGCGAAGACGCTGGTGACACGGTTTGCCGCGAACCCGACGGCAAGCATTCCTGTCGCATGCAATGGCCGGGCCGAGACCATGGGGGCCTATCGATTTCTCGAGAAAGAGGAGATCGATTGGCGAGGCATTCTGGAGGCCCACTGGCAGCGCACGGAAGAGCGCATGCGCGAGCACGAGGTGGTGCTGTGCCTGCAGGACACAACGGAGTTGGATTTTAGAGGCCAAACGATAGAAGGCCTTGGCGAGTTGAACTATGAAGCGCGGCGAGGGATGTACCTGCATGTGCGACGTGAAAGTCGTCTGATTCGTTGTTTCACCGCCGATATTGGCGGTAGGAAACCGGGCGTTCCGTCGCCCGTAGTCTATCGGTGCATGCAACGCCGGTAACAGCGTTGTATGAAGCCACCGAGACAATGGAGCCCGGCGCAAGCTACGCCAAGGTCGTGAGACCAAAGTGCCTCTGCGAGTGTCAATGCGGAGGGGGCGCTAGACTGGATGGCATGGTTAAGACATCTGAACTGCTGTTAAACATCGTCAACATTGAAAGGCCAAAGACACTGATAGGCCGCCTTACCCAACATGGGAATGTAGTGGGCCTGCTCGCTGTGTAGTCGGGCGGCACGGACAACAGCACTACCGGTGGAGAGGCAGGACCTAAACCATTCTTGCGAATCAGGCGGAACACGGAAACACCGTATCGTTGCCCACTGGGGCAAGCCAACCGCGAGGAAGGCTGTTGGCGGTGCGGGAACAGAGCTAAAGTCGAAAGTGGTGTACGGGCGGGGAATTTGAGGCGCGGAGTAGAGGGCGGTGGAGCTTTCCGCTGAGAATCTGATTGTCGAGATCGGAAACCAGCACACAAGAAAACTCCACCATGAGCAAGGATAAATGTAAGGAAGCAGTCGGTCTATCGGAAATCGGGCTTGGGCTCGAGGAGCTGATCAGGCGCGGGGCCCGGCGGGTCATCCAGGAGGCGATTGAAGTGGAGCTGGCAGAGCTGCTTGAGCAGTTCAGTAACGTCAAGACCTTGAGCGGCCAGCGCGCCGTGGTTCGCAATGGCTACCTCCCGGAGCGAGAGGTGCTGACGGGTGCCGGACCGATTGCCGTGAAGGTGCCCAAGGTGCGCGACCGGTCCGGGTCTGGCGTGAAGTTCAACTCGGCGATCGTGCCGCCATATGTGAGGAAGTCACCACGGGTGAGTGCGGCGCTGCCCTGGCTGTATCTGAAGGGAATCTCGACAGGCGACATGAGCGAGGCGCTGTCGGTGCTGCTGGGCGAAGATGCCAAAGGGCTATCGGCCAACGTGGTGAGCCGATTGAAGGCGCAGTGGGCAGACGAGCATGCACGCTGGAATCAGCGTGATCTGTCGGCGGCGCGCTATGTGTATTGGTGGGTGGACGGCATCCACGCGGGTCTGCGCAGCGAGGGCTCGGACGGGCAATGCCTGCTGGTGATCATCGGCGTCACGCCCGACGGCAGGAAGGAGCGCGTGGCGATCGGTGACGGCTATCGGGAATCGAAGGCATCGTGGGCGGAAGTACTGTTGGATCTGAAATCCCGCGGCCTGCAGGCTGGCCCGCTGGCGGCGGTCGGCGATGGCGCCATGGGATTCTGGGCTGCCCTGGAGGAGGTGTTCCCAGCCACGCGCGCGGGCCTGTCAGTTTTTTTGTGTGCAGGGCAGGTAAAGGCTCACCGGCGATTGGACCGGTGAGCCAGCATTATCTCAGCGATGGGGGTGGGTGAAGCGTTCTTCGTACAGGATCGCAAACTGGTTCATGGCTGCCTTCCAGTCATGGGTTGAGCTGCCCCACCTTCCCGTAATATTGCGCAGCGCCAGCCACAGCAGCTTGGTCGCCGCCTCATCGCTGGGGAAGTGACCTCGGGTCTTAATGATCTTGCGCAGTTGCGCGTTGATGCTCTCGATCGCGTTGGTCGTGTAGAGGATCTTGCGGATCGCCGGCGGGAACGTAAAGAACGGAATCACCTGATCCCAGGCGCGACGCCAGGAGGCGGCGATCGGCGTGTACTGCCGGCCCCATTCCCCTTGCTCGAAGGCCTCCAGCTCGGCCAGCGCAGCCTCGACCGTGGGGGCCGTGTACACGGGCTTGAGCGCGGCCGCCACGGCCCGGCGCTCCTTCCAGCTGACGTACCCCAGGCTGTTGCGGATCAGATGCACGATGCAGGTCTGCAGGGTCGTCTCCGGGAACACCGCATTCAGGGCCTGCTCCATCCCTTTGAGGCCATCGGTCACCGCAATCAGGATGTCCTGCGTGCCGCGCGTCTTCAGGTCGTTGAACACCTTCATCCAGAACTTGGCGCCTTCGGTGTTCTCGATCCACAGGCCCAGAATGTCGCGCGTGCCGTCAGGCAACACACCCAGGGCCAGGTAGACCGCCTTGTTGCGCACCACCCCGTCTTCGCGCATCTTGACGCGCAGCGCGTCGAAGAACACCACCGGGTACATCGCCTCAAGCGGGCGCGCCTGCCAGGCGATGACTTCGTCCATGACCGCATCGGTCACCGAGCTGATGAACTCAGGCGAGACCTCGGTGCCGTACTGTTCGGCCAGAAACGCCTGGATCTCGCGCACGGTCATGCCACGGGCGTACATGGCGATGATCTTGTCATCGAAGCCGGTGAAGCGCCGCTCGTGCTTGGGGATCAGGATCGGCTCGAAGCTGCCGTCGCGGTCGCGTGGGATGTCCACTCGCAGCGGCCCGTCCTTGGTCAACACCGTCTTGGCGCTCTTGCCATTGCGCTGATTGGCCGTGCCAGCCGGGCGCTCGGCGCCCGGTGCATAGCCCAGATGATGGCCAAGCTCAGCTCCCAGGGCCCGCTCGATCAGGGCCTTCTTGAACGCCATCGAGGCCTCCTCGACGGCTTCCGCGGTCATGGGACCCTTTACCAAATGGGCGATCAGGTCCTCGGGAATGCTCGGCAGCGCGCGGTCGGCGGCTTGGCTGGTCTTCGTCTTGCGTGGCATACATGCTTATATGGACGCCTCCGTTTGCGCTAGTGTTTCGAGCATCTGGCATAACAGGAACGGTTTGCAGCTTTATATCCGGCCTTATTGCAGCGATTCCTATGCTGCGGGCCCCTATGGAATCCGCTGACTCACACCTCATTTCCTTGGCGAGCTTCGAGCTCGTACATGTATTCAGGTTTAGCGAGTCCTGGTCCGACCTATCGCGCCATCACGCTCGATTGCCAACGCAACCTTCCCGCTCTACAAGCTATCTATACGTGTGATCTACTGAGCCGTTCGTTGATGCAGGTGCTACGCTCACATACCCTTTTTGATATGACCGACCATGAGCCAATACCGCCCAAATCGTGCGAGCCATCTTGTTGGCTAACGCAACGATTAGCACATTCGGCGGTCGCCGTTTCCTCATTTGCTCGACCCACGGTCCCGGGGCTTTCGCATGTTGCAGCACGCTACGAGCGCCGTGAATCAACAACGTGCGCAGATAGGTATCGCCGCGTTTGCTGATCCCATGCAGATTGACTTTACCGCCAGACCCAGTCTGCTTTGGCACCAGTCCAGCCCACGCGGCAAACTCACGGCCTGACTTGAATGTCCTTGCATCGCCAATCATTGCAACGGCGGCCGTGGCCGTCAGTAGCCCGACGCCTGGGATTTCGCTGATGGCCTTCACAGGGCCATCCTCCTTTTTCCATTCGCGCAGCCTTCGCTCGATTGCCGCAATTTGCTTATCCAGCTTCGTGAGTCCGTTCCACTGCTCACACAACGTGTCAATTAGTACTGCTGGCAACCGGTCGGCCAATCGGGCGAGTACGTCAGGCATTGCCTTGTCCAAGGCCGAGCGGCCTTTCCCCATCACTTGGCCGTACTCGGTCAGCAGACCCCGCAGGCAGTTGATCTGCATTGTGCGGAACTTTACCAATTGCTCGCGCGATCGATGCAGTGCCAGCATTGCTTGCTGCATCTCAGTCTTTACGGCGATCGCCTTGCCCGGCTGCTGCACCGCCAGCCAGATCGCCCGGGCATCCGCTGCGTCGTTCTTGTTGCGAATATTGAACGCTTTTACGAACTCAGCCGGCATTAGCCTTACCTGATGACCCATCCCTGTGAGTTGTCTCGCCCAGTGGTGGGAACCGCCACACGCCTCCATGCCTATCAGGCAAGGCATGCGGTTGGCGAAGTATTGCAGGAACTTCCCCCGGGAGATCGGTTTATTCACGATCTCGCCGCTGTCCTGATCCACGTAGTGCACCTGGTCGGGTAGCAGCGACGCATTACTGCGCCGCCGCCCCCTCAGAACCGGACGTGCAGGTCGCCCCGCATCCGGCTCAAGCCATTCCTTCAGCGCCACTGGGTGGCACCGGACAGCCCGGCGGAACGTTTCGCGGTTCGACGGCGGGCAAGGTAGATGTCCCATGCCGGATCAAACGGATTAGCCAGTCCCCGGATTTTGACGTGGCGCTGGATGGCGGCCGTCGCTGCGCGGAAGAGTTGCAGGCCGCAGGTGTCATCCTCGGTCGAACCCTTCGTTGCAAAATCCCAGGACCGATGTCCGTCACACCGGAAGTAACGTTTCCTGACCCACCGGGCTCCTTTCGTGGGGTGCCTACGTCTTGCCCACTTCCAGAGCAGGTGCCAGATGTGCGAGTCGATCGTTGAGAAGGTCGCTTTTGCCACGACGTGGCGATGATACATAGTCCAACCCCGAATGATCGGGTTCAGCCTACGGATCAACGCCTCTTGGGTGACACTCGCGTTGCCCTTGATGACTTCCCTGACCTTGTCGAGCAGCGATTTGATACTTTTCTTCGCTGGCTTGATCAGCAGTTTGCCGCCGTACTTGCGCACGTTTTGGCCAAGGAAATCGAAACCCTCCGCTATGTTGGTGATCCTGGTCTTCTCTTCCGAGAGTTCCAGACCTCGGGCGGCCATAAACTGCCTGACCGCGGGAAGCACCCGGGATTCCAGCACATCTCTCGACACGCCAGTCACCACAAAGTCATCGGCATAACGGACGACGTTGAGCTGAGCCTTGCTGCGAGCAAGTTTGGATGTTCCCACACTTGCATGGACTGCCGCTTCAAGCCCATCCAGCGCCATATTCGCGATGACGGGCGAGATAACTCCCCTTGGGGTGTACCCGCCCGCGACTCGAACAGAGTTCCCTCATCGATATATCCGGCCTGAAGCCACTTTCGCAGAACCCCCTTATCCATCGGTACGTTCTCCAGGAACCAGGAATGACTGAAGTTGTCGAAACAGCCTCGAATGTCACCCTCCAGAACCCATTCTGGCGAGGCACGCTTAGCCAGAACGTTGAAGCACTGCTCGATGGCATCGGCGGTCGAGCGTCCGGACCGAAAGCCGTAGGAATTGGCATCCGCCAGAGTCTCCGCGACGGGTTCCAGAGCGAGCTTCCATAAAGCCTGCATCGCCCGGCACCGCATACAAGGAATTCCTAACGGACGCTTCTTGCCGTTACTCTTGGGAATGTAAACCCGCCGCAGCGGCATCGCCCGATAGCCGCGATGACGTAGCGACACCATTCCGTTCCATCTGGCCGCCGGGGACGGCCATATCCTGCCATCCACCCCCGGCGTCCTCTTACCGCGATTTTCCGTCACACGCTTCACGGCCAACATCTTGCCGCTATGCGAGCGGGTCAGCAGACGTTGCAAGGCTTTCACCTTGCCCCATCGGCCTTCCCGGACCACCTTGGCGATACGCACCTGAAGCCGTTTCACCTCTGCCTCAATGTGCGGCCAGTTCGCCTGATCCCACATCTGTGCAGCGTGCGAGGACGCACCAGCTCCCGACACTTTCGCATCGTACGCCGTCATCTGCTTTCCCTCGTATAACGGTTGGTCAAAGTTCTCTCGCCATGAATGACCCTGCGGAAGTCTGCCCACTTTCGTGTCGGGCAATGTTGCAGCCCGTATCCCGGCCATTACAGCCGGGCGTTCGCTTTCTCCGCATTCCTTTACCCACCGTGCCAACAGCGTTCCTTACGGTTCGCCTGCCGTCACCGGCAGCATGATGGGCTTACCCTGTTCCGCATGAATCTCCGAGCGGGGCGGACCCTTCCTCTTCGCCGGCGGCTGGTTGTCCATGGTGGTCCAGTCTTCGAAGACCACTCCTCACCGCATACCGTTTTGGTTCAAGCCTGTCAGCACGTTTGGCTTGTCAAAGATCACGACGTTTATCAGAAGTTCACATATGTTGGTCGTACCCACTCATCCCTTGCTCCTCTCCGCCTTCGTGCTGGCAGATTCCGCTTCGCCTCGCGGCTGGGCGTACCGGTTATCCGGCGGCTACGTTGTCCCCAGAGCTTCACACCGAGCTGTTACCGGCTCCGCATGTCTGGGTAGGGAACGGTTGATGGAACAACCGGTTTCGTCAGGCCATACGTTCTCCTGTGAAACAGAAATTCAGGCGACTTGCAGGTCGCACAAAGACATTCTTTGCGATGTCGATTCCAACTGGCATTGGCTTCATCTCGGATCTCCCGGTTTGCCTGTCGAGACCTACATGATCTCCCCGATGGGGTGTGACCAACCAACTTTCCGGCTACCCCCACCACACTGAGGTGGAGAGGAGGCGTCCATTCCATTTCCTTGGTGACATGTTATGCCCTAAACACAAAATTTCTGACAGGTCCACGCGCGCCCAGCGTTGCTGGTTCCACAAGATGGGCAATGTCCTGAACGCCTTGCCAAAATCCCAGCACGGCCGCGCCAAGGCAGATCTGCAGGCGATTTGGATGGCGGCCACCCGCGCAGATGCCTTTGCTGCCTTCGATCGCTTTGTGACGATCTACGGTGCCAAGTACCCCAAGGCCGCCGGCGTGCTCACCAAAGATCGAGACACCCTGTTGACGTTCTACGACTTCCCGGCCGAGCACTGGCAGCACATTCGCACGACGAACGCGATTGAGTCGACCTTCGCGACTGTGCGTCACCGCACGACGCGCACGCGAAATTGTGTGTCACGAGCGACCTTCCTTGGCTTGGCCTTCAAGCCATACCTTTATACATAAGTCAGCCGAGCCCCTCACGTAGCGCGCGCAGGGTTTCAGCAGCGGAGAGCACGCGATCGAGTCCGCGCCAGATTGTCTTGGCGCCGGGTTCGCCGTCGCCCTTTCGAGCAAGGAAGCCGCCGATTTGCGCAATCAGCCGCACGACCTCGTTCACGGTCGGTGGTGTCGCCGGCAACTTCTTTTTGGCCAGCAGATACGCACCACGAATTTCGTCCGGATCGAAGAACAAGGAGGCGTCCAGCTCGGGGCAGGTCCGGCCTTTGCGCATCAGATAAGTCACGCGCCAGGCAACCACCAGGAACAAGGCCAGGGCGCGCTCAATCCGGTCAACGGCGGCCAATTGCAAGGACTCCACTTCGCAACCGTTCTTGAGCACATGGAAATAGATTTCGATTTCCCAGCGCGCCCGGTACCAATTGATCAGTTCGACAGCTTGTTCTTGCGTCGCGACCACGCGGTTGGTCAGCAAGCGCCACTCAATCGGCTTGACGCCTGCCGGCGCGCCCACTTCACGCGCGATCACGCAGTGAACCTTGATCTTGCCCCGTCTGCCATCCGCGATCTCGACCTCGCGGGCCCACAGTTGCTGGCGCACGGTGCGGCTCTTCTGGCCCTCGCGCGCGCCGCTCACGAAGGTGATCTCACCCAAGGGCTCCGTGCTCGTGGTGCTGGCCCACAACCTGACGCCCTCGCTGTCAGGCAGGCAGCGGTCATGTTTGGCGCGCACCAGCCAGTCCGCCGGCGTGCCCAATTCGTCGGCTCGGCGCATCATCTCCACCATGTCCGCCTCGCGGTCGGCCACGTACACCAGCCGCGTGCCCGGCATGTCGAGCGCCATTTCAGCCACGCGCTCGTACCCTTCAACCCAGCGGGTGCTTTCTTTCTGGCCGGGGCGCACACCGTCGGCACCGCGCTCTTCACGTGCCCACATCCACGCGTCGAGCACGCCCAGCGGTTCCCGTTCAGTCGTCACCGCATAAGTCGGGTGCAGATACAGGCCGCGCCGCGCTTCATAGTTCAATGGTCCCAGTCCGTCGATGTCCTGAGCATTGAAATCCAGTTCGGTTGTGTCCTGAATGCACAGCACGACCGACTGGCTGCGCATGCGTTCCTGCGTGCTCGCCCAATGCGGTTCCAGTATGGCGTCCCAGGCCACATCCGTATTGCGCAAAAAACGGTAGGCCGCGCACGTCTCGCTCCAGCTATCGCACGCCTCTGGGATACTGGCCTTCGGTTTGGCCGCAAGTCGTTCTATCAATTTCTTCGCCCTTCTGTTGAGGCGGGCATCGCCAAGATTCAGCCCCGCAAACTCCTGCTCGATCCACTGCTTTGCTGCCTTTGCCACGCGCGTACCCAAAGCCAGAAAGTAAACGCGATCTCAACAAAGTTTACAAGCGAATCTCGCGAGTCATTGAAGGCATACGCTTCGTTGGGGGCCGCCGTGTGCGCTGAGATGTGTATAACGCTATGCCTTCAAGCTGATCGAGGAAGCCGAGAAAACCTGGCGCCGCATCAACGGTGCCGAACATATCGAACTGCTCCTGAAGGGCATCCCCTTCAAGGACGGTGCGCCGGCGCAAGACAATCCGCCGGATCAGCAGAAACTCGTCGCCTGACGACCGGCCACGATCAACCTTCGTACACCAGATTTGACTTTATCTCGCGGGAACAGGAGTGCGGAAAAAGCGAAGGCCACCCTGTAATGGGGCGGATAGGGGTTGCGTCGTAAGGCAACATTACCCCACGCGAAAGCGGGCAGACTTCCGCATGGTCTTTCGTCACTAGAGAGCTTGATCAACCTTTAAAGCGTGCTTATCCGGTTAGCTCCCAAACCTACTAGATGTAGTGGGTAGCGATTTTTTGGCATAGAGCTCGGCATAGGTCGGCGCGGTGACGTCACCAGCGATGCCGAGCAGGGAGCGAAATGCATTGAAGGGATAGAAACGACGGTTGAAGCGGAAGGTGAATTCGTTGAGATAGGCTTGCAGGTGCTGCGGGCTGACACCGTGATGAATTCCGCGCAGCCAGGTCTTGAGATTGGAGAACACAAGGTGAATGATCGGCAGGAAGGATTCGGTCACTTGCATCTCACCGCGCTGCGCGATGGCGATATGGCCATCGCCGCGCTCGCCCAGCTTGGCATAACCGTTCCAGTCGTCGGTGATGATGGTTGCGCCGGGTGCAACGGTACGCTCGATGAATCCGCCCAGCGACCGGGCACTTCGGTTAGGAACCAGAGCGAGCCGAACTCGTCCGGCATACCGTCCGCTCTTGCGTTTGTTGCGGCTGCCGGCAAGTTTGCGTTGCCGAACCTCGACAGCGCCGGCCACAAGAACCATGTCGTGCACGCCCCTGCCTTTGCCGCGAGTACGCCCACCGACGTGGGCCTCATCGGCCTCGACGTGTTCCTCAGGCTTGCCACCGATCCGATCCTGGTCGGGGCGCACCATGCCGGCGCGCAACTTGTGGAGTATCTGGAAGGCGGTCTCGTAACGCGACAGGCCGAGTTGGCGCTGGAACTGAACGGCCGACATGCCAGGTGTCTGACTGGCGACCAGATACGCCGCCCAGAACCAAACCGACAGCGGTGTGTGCGTGCGCTCCATGACGGTGCCAGCAGTGAGGCTCGTGTCGCGTGTGCAATGGCGACAACGGAAAACGCCGGGGCGATTGGCAAAGCGGTACGGCTCACCAAGCCACAGTGGTCACAAATGAACCCATCGCTCCATCGAGCGCGCTCAAGGTAGGCCATGCATGCCGCTTCGTCTGGAAACATCCGCTGAAACTCCGGCAGCGAGCCCGGAAACGGCAGATCGCCTCGGTCAAGCACGTCAATAACCATGGTTGCCCGGGGTGGCACAGATGACCAACATACTATCGGTAGAGGGCTTGGGAGACAACCGGATAAGCATGGTTTCATCATCCACGCCGGCAGCACCACGGTTGGCCTTCACCAGCTGGTACGCCCTCCACACGACCCGCTTCGCTATGCAATAAGGTTTTGTTGATGTCATGTCACTCATCCCCATACTAAAGGTTGGTGACGTTCGTCAACGGGATAACGCTGCCCCTTCGCTCCACCCTCATTACAAGGGCTTCATCGCTACTACGGACAGCTCCGTCCCTCACTCCGGCATCGGTATTCTTCCTCATGGTGTCTGCCATTTGTCATTTCCCTTTGCATCCGGAGCAAGGTTCTCACGTTCCATACCAAAGCCTATATTGAGCTCATGCCGCCTATACACCGACTGTCGACGGGTCCGTAAACAGGTGTCGTCCCGACTGATCCTGGAGCTTCTGTGCGACTCCAGTTTTGACAGTACCTTGGGTCTATAACGATGCGTCATCGGACGGTTCGCTTTCGCTCATCTTCTCAATACGTACCTGACGTCCTAAACCGGACGCCTTTTCCACGGTCGCTCACCACCACGCCTTTTGAACTAAGCAGCACCGGGCGGTTTGAAGCCTGCTCCTGCAAGCCGACTTCGGGAGGCCTTCTCCCATCTTCGATACAGCATCACAAGCTTTCACTTGTGTTCGTGACACACCGCAGAAGTAGACCTTGATGTCGGTCGCGACAGTGAAGCGCTTGTGACCAGCCATCTCCGTGCCACGACCCCAAGTCAGCGATTTGTACAGTTCCTGCGGCAGCTTGCCAGCGTGCTTGATCAGGGCGTTGACTACAGCCTCGGAGTCCTTGCTGGCAATCTTCACCAGCATCACGAACCGGGTCTGACGTTCGACGAGTGTTGCAATCTGGCTGTTGGCGTTGCCGAACAGCAAATCACCTTCCCAGTGCCCGGGGATCGCGCGATCCTCTGCCGTGGCAGGGCGTTCACTGATCGATACGGCATCTCGGATGTTCGTACGGTCGTCGGTTTTCAGTGTGTGTTGTGTGTGTTGAGATGTCGCCTGAGGGGATTGACCCAAGGTCCCTTATTAAGATTCGCTGTACTCAGCGTAGACGGCGATCCATGGATTGAGGTTGACATGAGTCAACCGCCGGGCGGGGCGATGGAATCTTGAGTGGGCGAGCACCGGTCTCTGCGGTACAGCTTGCCCCGCCGGCTCCGCCATTTGTCCAGTTCGACCGCAAGCGTTAACGTCAGCGCGAGCGACAACAGGCCGGCCCACGTCGTAGCCGAAACAGGTGTGAGGCGCAGCGTATCGCTTAGCCCGGGTATGTACATCGCAGCGATATGGAATGACTGGGCAGCCAGTACGCTGACCACCAGCATCGGATTGGCGAAGACCCCCTGCCGGAATACGGAGTGGCACTCCGAACGGCTGTTAAGGGTCTGCAAATTCTCAAACAGCACAAACAGCAGCAGCAATTGGTTGCGTGCCACGTCTATGTGATAGCCGTGGTCAAGCAGCCAGTAGAAAGTTGCGAATTCGCCCGCGCCCATGACAAGACTCGAATAGCAGATGCGGCGGATCATAAGGCGGTCAAAGATCGGTTCCCGGGGCTTGCGCGCCGGATACGACAGTTCATCGCCTTCCGCGTGTTCGGTAGCCAGAGCCACGTCCTGAATGCCATTGGTCACGAGGTTGAGCCACAGCAGCTGCACCGGCAGCAATGGCATGGGCAGGCCCAGGGGAATCGCCAGCAGAAACAGAACCATTTCGGCCACGCCCGTGGAAACCACCATGAAGATGACTTTGCGAATGTTCGCGTACGCCACCCTGCCTTCATGGATGCCGTTGACGATGGACGCAAAGTTGTCATCGGTGAGGACAATGTCCGCGCTTTCCTTCGCCACTTCAGTTCCCTTTCGGCCCATGGCGACACCGACGTGTGCGTGCTTGAGCGCAGGAGCGTCGTTGACGCCGTCGCCAGTGACGGCCACGAAATGCCCGGTTCTTGCCAGCGACAGGACGATGGACAGCTTTTGCTCCGGACTGACGCGGGCGTAGAGGCGCGCTCGGTGGGTCAGTTTGTCGAGTCCGTGCGGCCCCTCGCTCTCGGCCTGGCGTACCTGCTCGCCCGTCACGATCTGGTCCGCGGTAAAGCGCAGCCCCGCCTGCGCGCCAATTGCGCTGGCCGTCAACGGATCGTCGCCAGTCACCATTGCCACGTCGATGCCGGCGCTGTAGCAGCGTCGGATAGCCTCGGGGACCTCTGGGCGAACCGGATCCTTCATGCCGGCCATTCCCAGAAAGGTCAGGTTGACCAGGTGAGCGTTTCCGTAGGACCCCAGCGGCTCCGCATCAATCGTGCCTTCAGCGAACGCCAGGACGCGTAGTCCTTGCGCGGCCAACGCGGTCTTTTCCCGAAGCAGGGCCTCGCGCCGGATCGGCACGGCATGGGCCCGAACATCCGCCTTATCGCACATGGCGATCAGCGTCTCGGGCGTGCCCTTGACGAACACGCGGATCCTCTCTTCGTGCCGGTGGAATGAGGCCGCATACCGCAGGTCTGGCTCATATGGGATACGGGCCACCAAGGGATACCGCTGTCGGATCTCATGGGCGACGGTGCCTCCCTTGTGCGCCGCGGCCAGTAGCGCCACATCTACGCTGTCCCCGGTGCCAGTCCAACCATCGCGCTCCCTGGAGAGTTGGGCCTCGTTTGGCAGCGCCGCGGCCCTCAGCAGGGCCGCTACCCGCGTTCTCGCGTCCTGCTCCGTGGTGCCGGCGGCGCGGATCGTGCAGGCGTCCAGATCGCGTCCGACGTCGCAGGAGAACGCCGTGCCGTCGGGAAGCCGGATATCGGTGACGACAAGCTCGTTCATGGTCAGGGTGCCGGTCTTGTCGGTGGCGATCATGGTGCAGGAGCCAAGCGACTCCACCGCTGGCATTTTGCGCACGATCACGTGAGCCTTTGCCATCCGCCGCATGCTGATCGCCAGCGCCACCGAAATGGCGACGGGGAGTCCTTCGGGGATCGCGCTCACCGCCAGTCCGACCGACATCATGAACAGTTCGCGCAATGCCATGCCGCGCAGCATACCCACCAGCACCAGCAACGCCACAACCACGCCGACCGCCACCGCGATCAGTCGGGAAAACCGCTGGAGCCTGAGCATCAAAGGTGGCTGCGAGATGGATTCGCGGCCCAGTTCCCGCGCAATCCGGCCAATTTGCGTGGCAGCGCCAGTCGCCACCACGATGCCGTGGCCCCTGCCGCGGAGCACTACCGTGCCGGCGAAGGTCAGGCACTGGCGGGCGCTCGCTGGGGCGTTGCTGGCGTCACATGCTGAGCGCTTGCGCACCGGCAGCGATTCGCCGGTCAGCAGCGATTCATCGCACTGCAGGTCAATCCCGTAGGTCAGTTCCAGGTCGGCCGGCACTCGGCTGCCGGCTTCCAGCATCACCAGGTCACCCGGCACCAAGGTACTTGCGTCGATCTCCCGCTGCACGCCGTCCCGGATCACTGTAGCAAGCGGCTGCTCCATCTTGCGCAGCGCGACGGTCGCTTTGTCGGCTGTATGCTCCTGTGCGGTGCCGATGACGCCATTAATCAGCAGTACCGCCCCAATGAACAGTGCATCCTTCAGGTCACCCAACGCGAGCGATGCCGCTGCTGCGGCCAGCAGGATGTAAATCAGCGGACTGAGGAACTGGCGCAGAAACACCCCGACAACCGACCTCGGGGCCACCTGAGGCAGCACATTGCGGCCCACCTCGGCCAGCCGCGCACGAGCCTGCGCGGTGGTCAGGCCGGGGGGACATGCCCCAGATCGATGCGATCCCGGGTACCGTTATGTTCTTCGTGAGATCGAGGGCGATCCGTTTGCAGCGCGGTGGAGCGATTTTGCATGAGGTTTCCCAAAGTATGGTCGGCGCGGAACCACGCGTGCGCACGTCTGCGGGCCGTGCACGTACGCCACGCGCGGTGGGCGGTGCCGACATCGTTCAAGGGTAGGTACTCGCATGTCCGCACGGTTGATCCGGATCAATCGCCACCTGGTTCCGCCACCTTCTATGAGCAGTGGTTTGTCAAGCGTCGAACCAGCCAATAGAGTCTCGGCGTAGATCCAGGTCGACACCGGACTGCAATAGTGCCAACCTAGGCTGGCACTGGGGCGCTGCTGGTACTTCCCTCTGTGGGTGACAGATTTATGACAGAGCCGTACCGGTAGGCGCACGCTCTCCTTTTTGTAGCGTTGCTGATTGACCAACTCGAGCTCGCCTATTTTCTGGGCAAGCCAGCGCGAACCGCCACGCCGGTGGTTAGGCCGGCCGCTAGCCTGAGGTTATCCACAGACTTTGTGAGTAAGTTGCACGGCGGCCATCGAGCTGATCTCCACGCAGTTTCGGGCTGGACATTCATGCTTTTGTAACCTTTCTGTCTTACTTTTCCGCCAGCCGTAGGGAGGGCGCGATGAAGGGTCTGGTTGGGCGGTTCGAGAAAACAGTTGCCGGTCGGCAGGAAATAACCTCACGAATAGGAACGCTGGACCGTCGCACGCGGGCGCTTCTCATCACGGTGGACGGACGAACCAGCGTGGGGACCTGTTGGCGCGCGCTCTCCAGCTTGGCCTTGAGTCGGACGCCGTCTTTGCGCTACAGCAAGAGGGTTTTATCCAGCATGTTGGCGAGCTTGGCCATGTCAGCGATGTTCAGCCATCTGCAGGATCTCTGCCTTCTGGCGCGAAGCAGAATTCGCGATTCCGAAAGCGCTCACTTGCCGCAGCTCGGATGTATCTAATGGATGTCATGGTGCGCACATTGGGCACGGCGGAGCATCCAATCCGGACACGTCTTATCGAGGCCACGGACCCGGGTTCCGTCGAACAAGCTTTTGAAGCGTTCTTAGAAATGCTGCGAGAGACCGCCACGCCGTCCGTGGTGGCGCATATCGAGGAATCCTTTCGCGACCAACTCCCCATTCGACAATGATGGTGCTCAACTCGGCGAATGTTGCCCGAGTTAGATCGTGGGACCGGATGATGGGTGCAAGACCTAAGGAACGAGTGAGAAATAACTTCCCGAAGTGGACCTGGCGTGCGCAAAGCGACGCGGGTAAGATGTGATGCCTCTGGAGGACAAACGATGCAGGCTGGTTACCGGGCTGAGGTTGAAACGCGGATGAAGCGGCTGTACGCGCGCTTGTCGGAGAAGGACCGACGGCGGTATGCGGCTGTGGAGGCGGACAAGCTGGGCCATGGCGGTTTCGAATATATTGCGAAACTGTTTGAAATGGACCCGAAAACAATTAGACAAGGGCTAAAGGACCTGGAAGAAGAGCTGGATCCGGTTGGAGAGCGGATCCGAAAAAAAGGGGCGTAAATCCAGGTTAACGGACCATCCGGAGTGGAACGCGGTATTTCTAGATGTGGTGCGAGAGCATACGGCGGGTAATCCACAACACGGCATCATCTGGACGGATCTGAAGCCACGCGAAATCGCACAGGCGATGACGCAGCAAGTAGGCGAACGGGTGAGCGTGCGAACGGTCCGGCAGCTGCTAAAGCGCAACGGTTTTTCCCGGCGGCAATCACAGAAAAAGAAGTCGTTCAAGTCCCACGCACAACGCGACGTACAATTTCAGCGTATTACGCAACTCAAGGCGGAATATCTCGAAGACGACCAGCCTGTCCTCAGCATCGATACGAAGAAGAAGGAGATGCTGGGCAATTTCTATCGCGACGGCAAGCTCTACACGCGCGAGCAGCTTGAAGTCCTCGACCATGATTTTCCGAGCTACAGCGAAGGCAAGGTCATCCCGCATGGGCTGTACGACATCGGGCTGAACAAGGCACATGTGAACATCGGGGTGAGCCGTGACACGACGCAGTTTGCCTGCGACAGCGTAGCGCACTGGTGGGAAAAACAGGGTCGCGCCGATTATCCCCAAGCCACACGGTTACTGCTACTGTGCGATGGCGGAGGTAGCAACCCAAGTGATTCGTGGCTTTTCAAAGCGGATCTGCAAGATCTGGCAGACCGGCTCGGACTGGAAATCCGGGTGGCCCACTACGCCCCATACTGCTCGAAACATAATCCGATCGAGCACCGCGTGTTTCCACACATTACGCGAGCCTGTGCTGGCGTAGTCTTCAGCAGCGTTAGTCTGGTTCGTGAACTGATCGAAAAAGCCTGCACAAAAACCGGACTGAAAGTTACTGCTGACATTCTTGACGGAGTCTATGAAGCCGGACGGACAGTCACTCGTTGCGTCCGTGCTTCACTGAACATCGAGTACGACTCAACCTTGCCTGCGTGGAACTACAGCATCCGCTCACGGAACGCCGCATAGCGGGAAGTTATTTCGAGCACGTTCCTAAGGAGGCCGTCAAATGCCTGGTTGTGACCGAGTCTAGGCTCACAATTTGGGCGAGTACCAGGCCGGCCGGAACTTGCGAATGTCCCGCAGCTGTACATGTGCATCCAAACGTTCAGAAGCGCCAGTCACAGCGGTGGGCGTGCATCCGACGCTGCGTGGTCCACCCCGTTCCGTCGAGCGCGCTTTATCGGTGCTCGTTGCGGCGTTGGCATGGGATGCACCGTTGCGAGGCAAGCTGGCTTGATCTGCCGGAGTTTGTGGCGTGGCTCATAGGCGATGGAGCGCTGAACCTCGCAAGGCTGCTACCAGAAGATTCGGTACTTCCTGGGGGCGGCGTCGGAGACCTCCCGATTGGTCTGTGGCACACTGGTGCCCGGAGTTCGAGGCACTGGCTCGTTGACCGGGTGCACCCTCAACTCGCTTCGGTCAATCGGGTGGAAGAAGGGAGAGGCCAGGCGCCCTGTGAGGGCAGACATCCGCCCGGCTGGGTGAGTTCTGTGCATGCTCGGCTCCTCGCTGCCCACTCGTTGTAGGGCAGCACCGTTCCACGTTCTGGCATGAAACAACAATGGACGGCTAGCCCGAAGGGCTGGATGACACCGCTATTTTTTTCTGGCAAGACAGCGTTCGGGGGAACGGCAGATGACTTGCGTAGATGGAATATTAGGTTCGACTAGAACAACTGTCCACGTCACGTCCTTCCTTGGGGTCTAGGTAACCCGCCGCCAGTCCGCCAGGCGCACGGCGGGTTGGACGAGGCGCGGCAACGGATTCCCCGAGACAGGCCGAGACTGGGCGTAATATGCTAAGGTCAAACTTCGCGAATGGTCGCAGGTAGCATCGGGCAGAGATCCGCATGGTCACGCTTGTCTGTTCGGGGCTCCCCGGCTGTTGATTAGTCCCAAGCAAGAATGCTGAGCTGAATCGCCCCGCGTGCTGGCGGACTCCATTCGCGCCAGCAGGACGAGTCATGTATGGAAAGTCACAGGCGCGCTGGCTACTATGAATTCAAGGCTTATACCGAGCCACTTGCCAACGGAATGCACCAGGGTTTCGTGCTCGTTTGTCAACACACGTTTGCGGGGATACAGCAGTCAGTCTTTCGCGCGGGAAGGCCTTCGGTTGCAGAAACGGATGCCTTTGCCATGGCCGAAGCGCGAGTCGCCGATCTCATCGTACTGATCGGCACCGGACGGATGCCCAAAGCGACGCAGGTGGTGCCAGGCTAGGGCGCGCAGGCCAGACGGCACCTCCCGCACTCGGTGCAATTGCCAATCGAAGTGGTTGAGACGTCTACACTCAAATCGTTGCCCATGTCGCCACCAAGCCGGAGTACTTCGCAGCGGACAGGTCCAGCCCTGAGGTCGGCGATACCGCGCGGAAAACAGGGGCACTAGCTGATGGAATGTTGGCCGCGGCCTTTGGTTTCCCCTTCCTCAGATTGCGGTGACATATTGTCAAAGAACCATTGCGCCAAGTTCACGGCGACCGGGTTCCAGAACGTAGCTTAAAAGGCCCGCTTCCGGTTCTTGTGTCGAAGGCCGGGCGGCAAGCCCCCTGGCCAGCAGCCGCAGAGCGCGAGTAGCTGCAGGGTGGTCTCAGACGGAACTCGGTCTTGGAGCGCGCTACGGTATGCGGTGTCAGCTGCTTCGGGCCATTCTGTGTACTTCAATTATCCCGCGGACCATATTTTGCGAATCCCGGCCGGCCCTCTATCCGTATCCGTCCATTCGGAGAAGAGGACCACTGCCTTGGCGCTTAGTCAGTCCCCGTTTTGGCGCGGTCTTCAACGCACGGAGCGTTACTCCACGGTGCGGCTCCGGTGGCGTTTAGTGAGCTGACGCGGCGGCGCCCGCGCAGCTCCTGCCAGAACGCCTGCAGCGCGTCGGCGGGCGTGCCCATGCTGCCCTTGCGCACCAGGCTGTAGAGGAGGGTCGGCCGGGGTGTGTCATGAACGCAAGCTCTCGCCTGCGTTCATGACACTGCCGGTCACCCCTCATTCCCAAGCGCGCGCACTTGCGGCGAGTCACTTCCGTTACAAGGTCAAATAGGCCTGCGGCCAAGATATGGCCTTAAGGTCGCGCAACTGGAGCGCCAAATGATCGAGGAGGGCCAGGCGGCGCTCGCCGCCGAGCGGCAGGCGTACGCCGCGACCCAGGCGCGGCTGGAGGTGGGCCGGGCGGAACTCGAGGGCGCGCGCCGGCAGCTGGACGAGTTGCGAACCCAATTCTCGACGGAGCTGGTGCGGGCCCGCGAACAGTCGTCATCGCCCAGGAACGGGCCGAGGCCCGGGCCCGGCTCGAGACCCAGGTCGCGGGGCTCACCGAGCAGCTCACCACACGGCTCGCGGCCGCCGACGCCGCCGCGCGGGAATCGGCCACCGACCTGGCCAGCGTCCAGGCGGCGTTGGCCGCGGCGTAAGGTCGGCGGCCCGGCGCCCCTTTAGCCAGCGACACACAACGCGAACCGCCAGCCGAAGCACATGGGGCGAGCGTTCCGAGCCCGGAAGATGGCAGCGACAGCAGCGACAACCAACACGATGACAGCAAACACTGCGCGGGCGGCGGCGATCCGCTGGATCCAGACCGAGATGGCCGACTACGGACTGACCATGGAGGAACTGGCAGCGGCGGGGTGCTTCGATCCACCACCACCACCACCACCAGCGCCAGCGCCAGCGCGGCCGCCGGTGGTCTGCTACCGCAACGCCGCGGGCCAGAGCTGGGACGGGACCGGCGAGATGCCGGACTGGATGCGGCGGGCGGTCAATGCGGGGCAGAAAGTGGGGTTTTACCGAGTCGGGTAAGAGCCCTCCAGCAAGCAGGACATCGGAGTATTGAAAATTTCAGTAAAATCAGAGGCTTGCCGAGGGGATGTGGCGAATTCTTTTCGAATCCCGGGCGCCCCTCACTTCGCTTGACGGTATCGCGCTGGGCACCACGCCCACCATCTGGGTTTGCGCGGCGGACTTTGTCTCGGACTTTGTCTATGAGCGCGGCGCCGGTGCCGCTGATCCTGGCCGACGAGCCCAGCCTGTTCCGCAAGTTGTCGCTGGACGCGCGGACGCAGTCCGGGGTGCCGTGGCGCATCGCCTACCTGGCGCCCAGCCTGATCGGCATCAAGGCCGCGCTGCGCGGCGGACTCGGCGTTACGGCGCGCAGCATCGACCTGCTGGCCCCGGACATGCGCATCCTGGGCGAGAGCGACGGACTGCCGCGCCTGCCGGACGTGACGTATTACCTGTGGGCCCGGCCCAATGCGGTCAATCCGGTGGCGCGGCATATGTTTTCGATGCTCAAGACGGCGTTGCAGCGGGGGGCTGGTCAGTGCCTGAGGCGTGTAGGTCGGAAGGCGAGATCGTAGGCAGACATGCGCGGCAGGGGAACAAGGAAGATTGCGCATCGATATGTGCGTCGCGATGGCGGTGATGTGGTAAGGATTTCCCTATTTCCGTTCGGGAAAGTCTTGATTTTAGGGAGTGATTTCAAGGCCATGTGGGGTAGTGGGATGCGGTGATATGCTGCACCCGCAATAACGTCAGCCAAGCAACCGTGGGTCAAGACACCGACGAGCCGCAAGTGCGGCGCACCATCCTGATCGTGGACGATGTGCCCGCCAATATCTCCATCGTTGCGCAGCACCTCGAGGCGCAGGGGATGTGCGTGCTCGTCGCGCAGGACGGTGAAGAAGCCCTCGAACGCGCCAGTTTTTCCCAGCCGGACCTGATCCTGCTTGATGTCAGGATGCCGCGCATGGACGGGCTCGAGACCTGCCGGCGCCTGAAGGCGATGCCGCAGACGCGGGATATTCCTGTGATCTTCATGACGGCGCTGTCGGCCACCGCGGACATGATGGACGCTTTCGCGGCGGGCGGTGTGGACTATGTCATCAAGCCATTCCAGCTGGCTGAGGTCATGGCGCGCGTCAATACGCACCTGTCGCTGCGGATCATGCACCGCAGGCTCGCACAGCAGAACGCCAGCCTGCAGGAAGAGATCGCCATCCGGCGCGCGGCGCAGCAGGAGGCGATGCGCGTGCGCGGCGAGCTCGAATACCGGGTCATACAGCGCACGCAGGCGCTGGCGCGGGCCAACGCGAGCTTGACGCAGGAGATCTCCGAGCGCTGCCGCGCGGAGGCAGCGCTCTCGGCCAGCGAAGCCCGCTTCCGCTCGATCGTCGAATCCAGTCCGGTACCGCTGGTGATTACCGCGATCGACGAAGGCCGGATCCTGTTCTGCAACCAGCCGTTCCGTGACCTCTTCGGCCTGACCGAGGCGCAGGCAACCGGGTTTGATATCCGGGAATGCTATGCCAATGCCGAAGCCCGGCAGGCGGCCGTACAGGAATTGCGCCGCGATGGCAGGGGCACGGCGCTCGAGATCGAGGCGTGCCATCGCGATGGCACTTCGTTCTGGGTCGTCGTCACGACGAGCCTGATCACATTTGGCGAGACCGCGGCCGCCTGCGTCGGCCTGTACGACATCACCGCCCGCAAGCGTGCGGAACTGAAGGTGGTCGCCAGCGAGGCAAGCTTGGCGAATGCGCAGCGCCTGGCGCGGCTGGGCGACTGGGAGTGGAACGCCGCGGACGGCGCAGTGCGACTGTCCAGGGAGATGTGCCGGATCCTGGGCGTCGACGAATGCCGGGTCCGGTCGCTGCGCGCACTCTTGCGTCATGTGCACCTGGAGGACCGGCGCTCGATCCTGGCCACGCTCAGCCAGCTGATGAAAGCGCCGGGAAGCACCAGCATCGACGTGCGTCTCAGGTATCGGGGCGTGAGCGATCATATCGTGCAGTGGCAGGCCGAGCAGCGCAGCGACGCGGCAGGCCGTTGCACCGGCCTGGTCGGCACGCTCCAGGACATTGCCGAGCGCAAGCGCATCGAGCAGGAACTGCTGGTCTCGCGCGAGCAGCTCAGGGAACTGTCGGGGCACCTGGAGGCCGCTCGGGAAGAGGAGCGCAAGCGCATCGCGCTGGAAATCCATGACGAGCTGGGCCAACTGCTCACCGCGCTGAAGATGGATGTGTCGCTGCTGCGCATGAAAATCGCCGGCAACCATGCTGCCGAGCAGAAGGCCGACGAGATGCGCGAGCTGGTCGAGCGGACCATCAGCATGGTCCGCCATGTGGCCAACCACCTGCGCCCGGCTGCGCTGAACTACGGCATCGTGTCGGCGCTCGAATGGCTCACCGAAGACTTCGGGCGCCGCCATCACGCGCATTGCCGGCTGACCGTCGACGGGCCCGAGCCGCGGTTGGACGATGCGGTGGCGACCGCCGCGTTCCGCATCGTGCAGGAGTCGCTGACCAATGCCGCCCGCCATGCGCGTGCCGCGCGGGTAACGGTGTCACTGAGCAACCGGCCCGACGGGCTGCTGCTGTGCGTCAGCGATGACGGGCAGGGCTTTGAAGTGGCGGCCGCGCTGCAGGGCGATTCCTACGGCGTGCTCGGCATGCGCGAGCGCGCCCGCATGATCGGCGGCAGCCTGAATATCGACAGCCAGGGCAGCAACGGCACCACCGTTTCCATTCACATCCCCCGCCAAGTGAGTGGAGCATGATTCGAGTTCTGATTGCGGACGACCATGCCATCGTTCGCAGTGGCCTTAAGCAGATCGTCGCCACCATCACCGATGTGGTAGTCGCGGCCGAGGCCGCGGACGGTGGCGCGGTGCTCGAGCAAATGCGTGCCGGCGAGTTCGGCCTGCTGCTTCTCGACATGACCATGCCGAGCATCAGCGGCATCGACCTGATCCGCCGCGTACGGAGCCGAGTGGCCCGATCTTGCCACCCTGATCCTGATCCTGAGCATGCACAACGAAGCACAGGTCGCCTCGCGGGCGCTGCGTGCCGGCGCATGGGGCTGTGTGACCAAGGACAGCGACTCGGAAATCCTGCTTGGGGCGATCCGCAAGCTGGCCGCGGGCGGCAAGTTCATCGACCCTGCGCTGGTCGACGCCATGGTCTTTCACCAGCGCGGTGAGGATGCTCCGGCGCACGAGGTGCTCTCGGACCGGGAACTCCAGGTGCTGCAGCAGCTCGCCGCCGGCCAGACCGTCAACGAAATTGCGGAGTCGTTTTCGCTGAGCGCCAAGACCATCAGCACCCACAAGATGCGGCTGATGCAGAAGCTGGGCTTGCAGAACAACGCCGACCTGATCCGCTATGCGATCAAGCATGGCTTCACGCAGGAGTAGGCGGCGTCACCCAACGGCCGCTGTAAGAATTTTCCTGCGATTGATTCAGGGAATGCTGAACGTGCATTCATCGTCCGCTGAATGCGGTGGCCGCTCGCGCGGCATACGATGGAATCATGGAAGCTGCAACGTCGGCCGGTAGTGCCGGGGCAGCCCGCAAGTGGAGCAAGAATGGGAGCAGACAAGTCATTGCGGTCGATGGTGGATAAATGGCTGGGACCGGCCGTGCCGAATCCACCGCGAGTCGCCTCGGTGGGGCGGCTGCGTGAGTGCGGCAGTCGATTCGTATGCGTGGAATCCGACCGCGTCACGGGCACGCTATCGATCGTATTTTTCAGGCATGGCGACGGGGCCTGGTATGTCTTTCCGCCCGTGACGAACAGGGCGGGACTGGCCGCCTATGGTGCGAGAGGCAAGGCGCGAGAGGCAGGGCGCGTGACGCAACCGTACCCAACGCCGGATGATAGTCCGGCGTTTTTTCAGGGGACAGGCTTGTTTGACGACCAAGATCGGTACGGCGCCGACAGTGGCGCGCGCCCGGAGGGTGCGGCCACGGCACCCTCGCTGCAGCCCTGCATGAATATGCACTGAGATCCGGCCTAGTATCCAGTGCCTACGTGCCGGACTACCTCACGCTGGAACGCCTGCGGATCTATTTCCGCTTAGGCCTGACGCCCAGCGAGGCAGCGCGGGCGTGTTTCCTGCCCTACTGCTAGTGTAGCGTTCTGTTCTTGATGGAACCTATATGAATTCGGCGTCTCCAATGCCCACACTGCGACACAGCGTGGAGAGAGTGAGTGCGAGTTGCCCCCGAGATCATGTTGACCGACGAGGAGCGAACCAATTTGACGAGGCTGGTTCGGTCGAAGCTCACGAGCGTGAGGCTGGCGCAGCGCGCGCGCATTGTGCTGCTGGCCGCCAACGGAATGCAGAACAAGGACATCGCCGAGCAGTTGGGAGTCGGACGCGTGCAGGTCTCGCGTTGGCGTGAGCGGTATGCGCAATCGGGGCTGGCCGGTATCGAACGCGACTTGCCGCGCGGTGCGCCGCCGGTGAAGGTGGACACGGCGCGGCTGGTGGAGCTGACCACTCAAACCAAGCCCGTTGCGGCCACGCACTGGAGCACGCGCAAGATGGCCGCCGAATTGGGCGTGAGCGCCAGCACCGTCATGCGCCATTGGCACGCCCACGGGTTGAAGCCGCACATCGTGCGCGGCTTCAAGGTGTCGCGCGATCCGAAGTTCGTCGAGAAGCTCGAAGACATCGTCGGCCTCTACATGTCGCCACCCGAGCACGCGCTGGTGCTGTGCTGCGATGAGAAGAGCCAGGTGCAGGCGCTGGATCGCACGCAGCCCGGCTTGCCGTTGAAGAAGGGGCGTGCGGCCACCATGACGCACGACTACAAGCGCAACGGCACGACCACGCTGTTTGCCGCGCTCAACGTGCTCGATGGCCAGGTCATCGCCCAGTGCCAGCAGCGCCACCGCCATACCGAGTGGCTGAAGTTCCTGCGCAAGATCGACCGCGAGACGCCCAAGGACAAAACGCTGCATCTGATCGCAGACAACTACGCCACCCACAAGCATCCTGCGGTGCAGGACTGGCTGGCCAAGCATCCGCGATTCAACATGCACTTCACGCCCACCTCCGCATCATGGCTGAACATGGTCGAGCGGTTCTTTCGTGACATCACAACCGAGCGACTTCGCCGCGGCGTATTCACCAGCGTGCCGGAACTGGTCGACGCCATCAACGAGTACATCGCTCACCACAACACCAACCCCAAGCCGTTCATCTGGACCAAGAGCGCTCGCGACATCCTACAGAAGGTCATTCGTGCCAACCGCCGCTTAAGTTCCAAACAGAATGGAACATTGCACTAGCCTGCAGTTCATCCACCTTAAGAGAAGAGAGTGGGACGGCTGGCTACCCCGCGCTAGCCGTATGCCGTCCCAAGGCCCCCACGCACGGGCCCAAAGCCGGCACAGTCATGCATTGCGGCGCTTGATGCGCCGTCGTCTTGGCGTTGCGTCGATTCCCTGCGGCCGGCTCGTCGCATATCAGAGCTTGTTATGTGGCGATTATCGGAGGCGCCATGGTGGTCGGCCAGTCAGCTAGCGCTGAATTGCGCTTCGGATTTCCCTGACGGCGCTGATCATCACCTCATTGGCTCGGTGCCTTGGGCGATTTCTCGTAGCGTGCAAGTTCCTCGCGCACGTCGGCATCGTCGAGCCGCGCCGCCGTCACCACGAGCGTGCCGATCCGGATATGCCGCGGCGGCCGGTTCGCCCGCATGGATTCGGCCAGCTCGCGCATGGCCTCGTAGCCCATGTTAAATGGCCGCTGAATAACGATGGCGTGGAGCTCGCCATTGCGCAGGCTGGGCGCAAAGCTCGGCCAATAGTCAAAACCGACCTGGATGGGGCGCTTGCCTTTCGGCAGCGCGTTGATCGCACGCACCACGCTGAAGGTCGAGATGTCATGCGGCGTGAACACGGCATCGAGCGCCTGCGCGTGCTTTGCGAGCGCTGCGGCGGCAGCAGTCTGCATGCCCCGGATGTCATAGCCCAGGTAGGTTTGCAGCACCACCCGGAATCCCAGTTCCGTGGCGGCGGCGATAAACCCGTTCTCGCGCGCGGTGGTGGCCTGCAGGTCCCGCGCGACGCGGAAGACGCCGATACGGGCTCCGTTGGGCAGCGCGCCGCGCAGGGTTTGCGCAGCCCGGCGGCCAGCGGCGTAATTGTCCGTGGCGACCAGGGGCGCGGAGTAATCGGCGCCCTCCCTGTCGACCAGGAGGAAGGGCACGCCAATGACAGGAGGGGTCGCGGGTGCCGCCACCGGCATCGGCGCGAGAATCAGGCCGTCCACCTTGCGCTCCAGCATGGACTGGATCATCCGCACTTGCAGGTTGTCCCGGATCGCCTGCGGGTCATCCTCATTGGGCGCGCGGATGATCACGTCGAGCTTCGCGTCGCTTGCGGCCTTGCGCACGCCGTCGGCAAGCACCTGCCAGAACTGGCTGCGGTTGCCCGCGAGGACGACGCCAATCTCCGTGGCGCCGGCCACGGTGAGGTGCATGACTGCTAGCAAGCCAACCAGGCAGACCACGTGGATCCGAACCATGCGTCCCATCTCCGACTTTCTGATCGCTTTCTGATCGATTACCCGCGCGCCATTGTCGCACGCGCCTAGGTGTTTGTACCGGTGGTCAGCCAAAGCGCGGCCACAGCCGTTAAAGTTCGGATTGGTTTTGCGGTTGGGCGTTGGTCAGAAATCCGGGAGTACGTCAGTTGAAGTCGGTCATCCCTCCATGGTTGTTGCAGCTGTGGCATGCCCCGCGGGAAAGGATCGCGGTAGTCTTGCTGACCCGTGTCGTGCTGTTCAGCACCGTCATCACGCTGCTCCTTACCGCCATGCAGCTTGCGCTCAGCTACCAGGCTGAAGTGGCCGGCATCCAGAATCGCTTCCAGGAAATGGAGGAAGGCTACTCCGGCGCGCTTGGCAGCTCGCTCTGGTCACTCGACAGCCGCCTGGTCCAGGAACAACTGGATGGCATGCTGCAATTGCCTCTTATCCGCTATGTCGAAGTGCGTGAAACGGCGCAGACCATGCACCCGCTGGTGGTGCATCGGGGCACGCACGCCGAGCGCAATGTGGTCGCGCGAGAGTTTCCCATCAATTGCTGCAACGACGACAAACGCCAGGTGGGCGTGCTGCGCGTGGAGGCCAGCCTCGATGAGGTCTATCTCGACATCCTGCGCCAGGCGGTCGTCATCCTGGCCAGCAACGCGGCCAAGACTTTCCTGGTTGCGCTCTTTATTCTGTGGATCGTCCATCGTGTTGCCACGCGCCATATCGTCGATCTCACCACGGGGTTGCGCAAACGCGCGCCCGGCGTACCGTCGGCGCCATTGAGCCTGCGCCGGTCCCGGCACGGGCAGGATGAAATCGAAGAACTGGTCGAGGCGCTGAACCTGATGTTCGCGCGCATCGACCGGCATATGGCGGAAATCCGCGATGCCAATACCAGGATGGCCGCCATCCTCGACAACATCCCCGACCTGGCCTGGGTCAAGGATACGGAAGGGCGCTATGTGGCCGCAAACCGCGCCCTGGCGGTTTCGCTGGGCGTGGCGCACCCCGCCGAGCTGATCGGCAAGACCGACTACGATTTCTATCCACACGATCGGGCGCTGGGGTACCTAGCCGACGATGCGCGGACCATGGCTTCGGGCGAGCGGCAGCGCATCGAAGAGCCGCATACGCAGGCGAACGGTTCGCGGACCTGGGTCGAGACCATCAAGACGCCGTATGCCGATGGGTGCGGACGGCCGGCCGGGACGGTCGGCATTGCCCGCGACATTACCGAGCGGCGGCGCATCGAGGACCAGTTGCGGCGCAGTGAAGCCTTGCAGGCTGCCGGCCAACGGCTCAGCCGGACCGGGAGCTGGTCGTGGAATGTCCGGACCGGTGCCGTCGTCTGGTCCGACGAGCACTACCGCATCTATGGATTTGCGCCCGGCGAAGTCGAGCCGACCGCGGAGATCTTCATGAGCCTCATCCACCCTGAGGACCGGCCCGCCATGCAAGCCATCGTGGCCGACAGCCTGCGCGATCCGCGCGAGCACGAACACGAGATGCGCCTGGCCCTGCCGGACGGCACCATCCGGCATGTGGGCGTGCTTGCGCACCCGGTACGCAACAAGGACGGTGGGGTCGATGAGTATGTCGGCATCGCGGCGGACAAGACCGCCGTGCGGCTTGCGGAAGCCGAGCGCGAGGCGCGCCGTGCGGCCGAGGCGGCGAACCGCGCCAAGACCGAGTTCCTGGCCACGATCAGCCACGAGCTGCGCACGCCGCTGAACGGCATCCTCGGCTATGCCCAGCTGCTGATGCGCGACAAGGACAGCGCCCCGGGCGTGCGCGAGAAGAGCGAGGTCATCAAGCGCAGCGGCGAGCAGTTGCTGAAGCTGATCGACGATCTGCTGAACTTCTCCAAGATCGAGGCAGGAAAGCTGGAACTGGCGCCGACGGAATTCGGCCTGGCCGAATTGCTTGCCACCATCGAGGAACTGATACGGGTCAAGGCTGAGCAAAAAGGCCTGGCCTTCGCGTGCCATGCGCCGCAGGCAATGTCGACCACGGCCTGCGCGGACGTGGGCAAGCTGCGCCAGGTGTTGCTGAACCTGCTGTCGAATGCCGTCAAGTTCACGGACCGCGGCTACGTGCGGCTGGACGTGAAGGTCTCGGAAGCGGGGCCGGGCAGGTTGCGCCTGCGCTTCGAGGTCAGCGACAGTGGCGTGGGCATTGACGCCCGGCAGCAGCAGCGGCTGTTCCGACCGTTCGAGCAGCTCGGCGACGCGAGGCACCGCCGGGGCGGCACCGGCCTGGGACTCGCCATCAGCCAGAAGCTGGTGGGCCTGATGGGAAGCGAGATCCGGCTGCAGAGCCAGCCGGGTGTCGGCAGCACGTTCTGCTTCGAGATCGATGCCGCCACCGGTGCGGCCCCGCTGCGCCATGAAGACCACGCAGCCGTTGCCATCGGGTATGCCGAAGCGCGCCGCCGCGTGCTCGTGGTGGACGACATCGCCGAAAACCGTGCGGTGCTGGTGGATCTGCTGCGGTCCCTCGGGTTCGTGCCGGAAGCCGCGCCGGACGGGCAAGCGGGCCTCAGGCAGGCGCTGAGGGCGCCGCCCGACCTGATCCTGATGGATGTCTATATGGCGGGGATCAGCGGCCTTGATGCCATCCGGCAGTTGCGGCGCGATCCCAGGCTGAAGCGGGTGCCTGTCATTGCGACCTCGGCAAGTACGCGGGGCATGGACGAGACCAGTTCGATCGACGCGGGCGCCGATGTCTTCCTGCCCAAGCCGATCGACCACGATGCGCTGCTGGGTCAGATCGCCAGGTTGCTCCATATCCAGTGGGACTACGAGGCTGCGACGGGGGCCGGCAGGCAACCGTCACCCGATGGCGTGGTGGTGCCGCCAATCGCGGAAATCGAGAAGCTGCACTACCTTGCCAAGCGCGGCAGCATGCGCGAGATACACGACTGGGCGCAGCGGATCGTGGAACTCGACGAGCGCTACAGGCATTTTGCCGCCAGGCTCAGGCAGCTGGCCAATGCCTATCAGTCGCGCGAAATCCTGCGCTTGGCCGGCCAATACCTGATGAAGCGCTGAGCGCAAGGGTCGTTGCGAGACAGGGTGGTGGCGCCGGCCACCCCCCACCCCCGGCACTACAGCACACTCACATCCGGCGTGCCTGCGGCCACCTCCAGCACCTTCGTACTGCAGGGCAGGCGCGGTGCCGCCGTCAAGCGGCTTGAGCGTATGGAAGGTGCAGCTGAGCTTGTCTGGCGTCAGCGTGACCAGTGCATAGCCCTCCATGTTGGAATCGGCGTGGCGGAGCCACGGATTGAACGTGCGTCATGGCGGGCGCGAATCGCAGGGTTCCCGGCCGCCAACGCTTTCATCCAATCAAGATTCACTGCTTGATCTCTGAATAGCTCTAGAAAAACTTCACGCGGTTTCAACAGTGGGGCGGCCAGCGATTCAGCCCGCATCGGAGGCGGGCGCGTCACCGTTGCGCGCCGGCATCTTGCGTGCTCCTTCGGGGCGCATGTGCCGGCTGGCCTGCTGGTGCGCCCACGCGGCCTCTTGCTCGGTGACCGTGCCGGCGGCGGCGCCCGTGAGATCGACCCGCGCGGCGCCCGCGGCAAGACTGGCCCAGTAGCGCTGCCCCCGGCACCAGGCGCCGAGCGCGGCGCGCAGCTGATCCTCGGTCAGGCCTAGTGCGCACAGCCTGTGCGGCCAGGTCGGCCAGGATGCCGACCTTCAGCGGCAGCTTTGGCGCGGGCTTGCGCGGAAACGCCTCAGGGAAGCGCTGTTGCAGCCGGCCGATGACGGCGCCCACGGACAATGCCGGCTCGGCGGCCGCCTTGGCGCTGGCCAGTTGCGCGCGCAGCGCGGCGAGTTGTTCGAAGCCCATGGCGGGGAATTCCTGACAGTGCAAACAGCCGTTGTCGCTCAGAGTTGCCCCAGCGATCAATGCCACGAATTGCGAGGCCGTGGATCGCCGGCACCCGGATTGCCTTGGGGGACTCGCGCTTCTGATTCCGGCCGGGATGGCCTTGCGCCGGTGAACGGGCTTGGGTTTTCCGGGATGCCTCTTCGCCATGATTTCCTCAATCGCGACCGGCGCTGTTGCGGGCGCGCGAGCGCGGTGTAGCGGCTGTGCGCTGTGCGTCCCAAGGCAGGCGCGGGCGCCTGGTGCACGGGGCAGGTAGAGCAACGCGTACTGGCCGGGCTGGAACTCGGTCGCGCCCCGGATGGAACATGAATTCGCTCACGTCAGGGGTTAGCGTGCGGCGTGCCAGCAGTTCTGCTGCACAGCAATGCGCCCGGACAGCCGGGCGATACGATTCGTCGCAGCGCATGGGGATCGTGCAGTCGCTTAGCGGCCGCGACTGGCAGGCAAAGTACTTGCTGCGCTTGCGGTCACGCTAGGACAGGCCGGGCGCCTCAGGCCAGACGGAATCCATGAGCCCCTCCACAAGGTCGAAGCGGCAGGCACCGCAGCCACCGACGCTGCACTCGTGGGGCAGGGCCATGCCGGCCCGAAGGGTGCCGCGCTGCAGCGTGTCTTCCTCCACGGCGACGGTGAACGCAGCGCCGCCTTCGATCGATATCTGGAATTTCATAGGGTTCCGATGGTGGCTGTTGAGTCGTTCCGCCCGGCACGTCCTGCGTTACAGACCCACCAGGCCGATGCTGTCCCAGAAGTCGCGCACGGCCGCGCAGGCCCGCGCTTTCGCGTTCAGCGCGTCGGGCAACGCCGCGCAGTAGGCACCGATAGCATTGTCCGCGAGCGGCGCCCACCGGGCGATTAAGTCGGCCAGCACGTCACGATTGCCCGGCGTCTCCAGGGCCATGCGGACGAGCGCGCCGGCCCAGCGCCGGTGCCGCTGGGCGTCGGCAAGCTGTGCGTCAGTCAGCAGGCCGAGCAGAGTGTCGCCGTTGTGGCGCGCCGCCTCGCCAAGCCCGCGCAGGACGGCTTCCTCGATCGCCGGTCGCAATATCAGGCTGAAGGCGACAAAGCATTCAGCCCAGTCCCATGCCACCAGCGCGTGTTCGACCAGCTTGCGCCAGCCCTGCCACGCCGGGTCCTGCTCCCAATAGCGGCGCTCGTCGGTGCCGAAGCCGACGTCGCCGAAGGTCTGCGACAATTCCCGCGTGCGATATGCCGTGTGCGTGACCCACCGCAGCGAGTCGGCAGTCTGGTAGGCGGCGCAGTTCGAGATGGTGGACGCCGGTGCCATCTGGGTCAGGTAGGCCGATCCCATTTGTAGCGCGTGAAACAGATAGCGCGCCGGGGTGTACAGCCGCGCCAGCGTGCCGGTCCAGGAGCACTCCAGCATGGAGTCGTGGCCGCGTTCGGAAAACTGGTCGAGCAGGCCGGACACATAGGTTTCCTGACCGTCCTGCAATAGGTTGTAGGTGCGGTAGACGAGTTCGTCGGGATCGCGGAACGCATTCCAGTCAGGGTGTGACAGAGGGGAAGCGTTGCGGTGACGCTTGAACCACTGTGCCATCTCAAAGTTTGGGTCGAGCTCGAACGGCGCGTCGGGGTTATCGGTCGTGTAGTGAAGGTTCGTTGAGACGATCTCATACTCGCTCGGCTTGCGCCGGCGCGCGGCCAGGTGGCTCCAGGTTTTCAGCGGCTTGAGGACGTCGGATCGCGTGGTCATGCTCGTCTCCGGTTACAGCATCTTTTCGTAATAGAAGCGGACGTAGTCATCCGTAGTCTCGATACGTCCCGCAAAGGAGCTGAGGTTGACCTCCAGCTCAGACATCCTGAACGGGCGGCCCAGCGCGTCTTCAAGTGTGGCCCGGCGCAGGATCAGTTCGCCGTCGGTGTCGATGCGCACGTATGCGCGCTTGTCGTCGACGCGAATCTCCTTCCCCGGATTGTCTTCCCGCGCGGCGTCGATGACGCCCGATGTGATGCTGCTCGCGCGCAGGATGGGGCCGACCCGGTTGTTTCGGTATGCTTCAGCGGTGTTGTGGTCCCTGCTCATGATCGGTTCCTGTGCAATATCAGCAGTTGGCGAACAGTGGCTCGACGCCCTCGACAGCGATGAGGATGTCGTCGCCATCAACCTTGACGGCATACTCGGCAAGACGGCACCAGCCGGGATTGAGGCCCTTGCCCGTGTTGGCATCGAAGATCCACTGGTGCGCCCGGCACATCAGTACGCAGCCGTCGAACTTTCCCTCTGCGAGCGCAATGTCCTGGTGTGGACAGATGCCCTGAAACGCGCGCGGCGCGTCGCCTTCGGGGCGGACGAGCACGATGATGTGGCCGTCCACCTCCACCTCGGCCATGTCGCCCTCCCACAGATCATCGAGCGTGGAGACTTTCTGGAAATTCATGTTGACCTCATACATCGCAAAAGATGAATTCGAGCGACTCCATCGGTTTGATATCGGTGTCGCCGAGCCTGGCGTTGCGGGGGTAGAACTGGTCGCTCCCCTGGCGCCTCACCCGGACGACCTTGCCGGGCTGGGGCGCCACACGGCGGCCGACTGAATGGTGCGCGGCGGCCGCCGCAACTTCGTCCATCGAATTCTCTGTATTAACGGCGACGAGCTGCAGCACGAAGTCGTACTGAAAATTTGAAATCACTTGAAACAGTGCCATGTCATCCTCGATCTGGTGGCAGCATCAGGCGGCGTTGTTCTCTTCGCCCTGGCGGCGGTAGGCCTCTACCCACGCGTACTGGTGCGCGTCGTCGCCAATTTCGCCGGGGGCGAGGTTCATGTACCGGAGTGCGCCCCCTAGGTCGGGTGGCTGGATGAGCCCGGCGAGAAAACGGTCGACCAGGGTGAGGTGGTCGCGGTAGCGCACGGGATCCTGCTGGAAGACCCAGCGGTCGATCTCGGAGTTGAAGTGGTACGTGCGGCCGCTGTAGTCGAGCGGATAATCCCTGACGTTCCAGCCGTTGCCGGGCACCGCGCAGATCGGCAACTGGCTCATGTTGCAGACGATGGGCAGCGTCTCGGGGATGGTGAGCTCCTTACTGCCCGCGAGCAGGTTGTCGATGATGACGTCCCAGACCTTACCAAAGGTGTCGTTCCAGCCGGGATACTTTTCCTCAAGCCAGTCACGGCAGTCCGGGGTCATGCCGGCGGCCGGGTTCCACCAGACGGTCGGTCGCCAGAACCAGATCGCCATCTGGTAGGCATGGTGCTGGTAGTCGAACTCATTGATCATCTGGTCCCAATACCATGGCAAGTCGAGGCCGAGGTCGATCAACATGCGCTCGAACTGGCCAACGATCCATTCTGTCATGAACTCCTTGAACGACTCCTTCCGATGCTGTAGCGGCGCGGCATAGTCCATCGACGTGCCGGTCAACAGGGAGAACAGACGCCATGCGCGAGCAATGGCCACGTCCACAAGCTGCTGCGCTTGCCCCTTGCGCCCGTTAGCGATCAGGATCTGCAGGGCGGGTCCGCCGATCTGCGCGTGCCTCGACTCGTCCGTCTGGATGCTCGAGATCAGGCTGGCGAAGGTGAAGTCGCCGGCTTCCGCGGCATCGGCCGCCAGGCCGAGGAACTGAATGTTGGTAAAGCCGGTTTCGAAGGCGAATGTCAGCATCACGGCAATCTCGATCGCACTGCGCGACATGAACAAGTCGTCGAACGTGTTACGCGCGGCGATCGCACCCCATTCGTTGGTGTGATAGGCCTTGTGCGCCCAGTCGAACTGCCGGTCCTTCGGGCAGTAATCGTGCGGAAAGTAGAGCTGCACTTGCCCGTGGCGGTTCTCGTCGAGCATGCCGAACGTCGCCATATTGCGCATTCCCGGCGCTCGGCCGAAGCGAGCCATGCGTGCCTCGGCGCTCATCGCCGCATATTCGCCGAGGGCGATGGCGCCATAGTGTGCCTTCAGGATCGATAGCCAGCCCGGATCAGCATCCTCGAACATGCGGCTGCGCTCCAGCGCGGCCTTCACGGAGTAGGCGCCGGCGTCCTTCTCGCGCTGAATGCGAACATACTCCGCATACGAAGTCTTGTAGGGCTCGTCATAGCTTTCCCAGACTTCCATGGGCAGACCCAGAGCCCCTGCCATGACCTCCGGAAAGACGTCGGACTCGGTGACGTACGTCGGCGTCCAGTTTGTTGTGCGGGCAATGTCGTACCACGCTGCGCGTTCCAAAAGCGCCATGGGATACCTCCTTGGTGGAATGTCATGTCTTTTTTGCTTTGCCGTCCCGGTTGCGAAAGGCCACGACCTGGGACGCTTTCCCTCTCGCAAATGCTGTGCCAGCCCGCCGGCGATGCAGGAATGCTGCATTGCAAAATTTGCTGGAACGTGAAGATGCTGGGCGAGTGGCTGGACTAATGGTCGGGATTTCTGCAGCGCAAAAACAAATCGCCCTGCGTGGATTCAGCTTTTTGATGATGTGCGTGCGCTCTTCGCGGCACGCGGTACTTCATCAAGGTATGCTTTTGTTTTTGCTGCAATTTACAGGGGTAGCCGCCCCTAGTATTTATGCGGGTTTCCGGCAGGCGATCATGGGAAATCCCAATGAAATCAAGTATTTGCTGACTACCCTCGGCGCCCGACGATCGCGGGCGGCGGTGGCGGGGAAGGGTGGCGAGCTTCCGAATAGCCGAATGCGGCCCTGAGTCCTCCCGGCTGGAGGAGTACACGGCGGATTTTGCGAGCCCAGAGGTATGAATTTCTGGGCACCGTCCTTTCGAAGCGGGATGGCTATGCCGTACGCCGCCGCGCAAGGGAGTCGGATTGGAGCGCCACCGTGGGCATGAGCCGATGCGCATAGCGCGCGATCGGAAACTCGAAAGTCCCTCGCAGATTGATCCCCTCGAGATGGGTGGGCCCGATATGCCGCAGGTCCACAGCGCGCACTGCCTCGGCCCCGACTCGTTCAAGGATGTCCCAATTGCGTTGCATGTGCATCGTATTCCAGGCCATGACTGCATTGGTTAGCAAGGTCAAGGCCGACGACACAGCCGCCAGCGACGCGTCATGTCTCGCCAGTTCGATCGGTATCTTGCCGTGATGGATCGCCCGCTGGACAATATGCACCGCTTCACCGCGGTTCAACGCGTGCTGCATCTCATGGCGAAATGCGGTATTCGTGAAATAGTCGATCAGGAAGATCGTACGAAACAGCCGTCCGAGATGCACGCCGGCCTCATAAACAATCTGGCCGCGCGCCGCCGCCCCAAAGCGCGTGAGTGCCTGGACTGCAGTGCATTGCCCACTTTGTACGGAGGCGGCAATCCGTACCAGTTCATCCCAGGCGCGCTCAATGAGGTTCAGTCGAACATCGGTGTCGGTGATGGCAACCAGTTGGCTCGGCACGTCATGGTGCCTGGGGACATGCAGGCGCCGGTCGCGCAGGTGGGCGAGTCGCGGACAGAGATCGAAGCCCAACAAACGTGACAGGCTCATCGCGAAATCCGTAAACCCATGTGTATCCACAGCAAGTTGAGCCACGTCGTCCGATCCACCTTGCCGGATCACGCTTTCGATCGCCGCGCCTGCCTGCCGCTCATTAAGCAGAATTGGCTGGTCATAGAAATGCCCCAGCGATCGCGAACGTGAGTGTACATGCCGATCCGACGCGGGTCGGCCCGCGCTTGCCAGACAGAGCGTGTCGTTTCCAACGACATCATGTCCGACGACGCCAGATCGGAGCGTCCCCAATGCTGGGCAACGGGTGCTGGTGCATGAAGGTCAGCACGGCTTCTGCCGCGTGGCGCAGCTTTCGTTCGTCCGCGACACGATGCATCATCTGCCGGATCGCTGGCGGCGACAGCTCCGGCACCATTCTGGCAAGATCCGCAGCCGACATCGACGTGCCATGCGCGAGTATGGCTGCGCAGACCAATAGCAATTCGCTGCGGGCATGCGGCTCCCTCCCCAGCAAGAGCCAACTGAAGTGCGTGGCGCTGTCGATCTCGAGCAGGATCTCAGGAAGCTGGCCGCCGGGGTGCCGCTCGAACAGTGCGTGTCGCAATGTCTCCACCGACGCGGGCGTAGCGCTCGCCACCAAGGGATCGATGTGGATCGCATCGTCAATCTTGAGCTTCCCACACAAGACAGCGTCCCTCAGCTTGACGAGGCCTTCGTCCAGATGCGCGATCACCGGCACCAGAAATGCCTGGGCATCCTGCGGCAACTTGAGATGGCCATAGAAGTGGTTGCGTTTGGCCTTCCAATCGTTGGCGTCGATCAAAAGCGCCGCTTGGCTTCGGAAGGCAAAGCTGTGCGCAAGAAAAACTGAGCCGTTGCGCAGTGCCACCCGTAGAGCGAATAACGTGCCCCACTCGAAGGCGGCCAGCGCCCGCTGACGGTCCTGTTCCTCCATAGCAGGTTGCCAGGCACGGCCAAGTCGAATCGTGATGTGGTCGGGAAGAGAGTCGGCCTTCCGCGCGTAGAGTTCCTGCAGCACGGTCAAGGCGTCGATCACCGGATGCGCCGACTGGGCGGAGAATGGCAGCAGAACCAACTTGCCAAGCAAGGCTCGGGCCTGACGATGCCGTGACAGGAGCTGCATGCGGATCAGGCTGGCACGGCTGGGCGCATGCCGGTTGAGCGCTGCATCGGCCAGCGCCAACAGCTGCTGGCAGAGAGCTTCACGGCTTAGCACGTCATCCGCGGCCAGCGTTTTGACCGCGGTCGCGAACTCTCGCATCTGGGTCTCAGGGTCTGGTCGGCCAGCATCAATCAGCCGCCGAACGTCGTTGACGGATTTCTGAATCCAGTGTCGCAACATGGTCGCCAATTGGTCCGTGGCGGCACATAAAGCGTAACGCAGAAAGCAAGCAGCCTCCAAACGGCGGGGTTGCTGCGCGACTCGCTTGCTCACTGATGCGGGACGATTGGCACAGCGCCTGGCGTAGTAGCGTACCAGCGCTTCATTGCACGCCCTCCGGCCAGTTTCGGTGGATGCCCATCTTGTAAAGGAGTTCGACCTTGTCGAACAATTCCCCCATCTGATGGGTCGAGGTTCGCAGCGGGACGGTCCATAGCCATTGTTGCAGGCTGACGCGGTCGCCGTGCAGGTGGGCCAGCGATGTGCTCCAAACGTCCAGGGCGGCAGCCCCATAGGCGCGCACCAGGGCGACGGCAAGCGCCGTCTCCGCCGTCGCGACGGCCTGACTGATCAGTCTTTTTAGTGCCGCTTCACTCGGTGCGGCTCGGCTGACCCGTCAAACGTTCCTTGACCCAGCGCGTAACATAGCGGCGCTGATGCTCAGCCATCGGACTGAAGCCGAGGGCTTGATAGGCCAGCATTTGGTGGTGTGCCAATGTATCTTTGCGCCCGTCGTAGAGGGCGTTGAGCGTGCCCATATCCGGCGGTGTCACACCGACCTGAGCACCGACATGCGCCCAGAGAAATCTGGGCACTTGCTTGCAGGCATCCAGCGTGCGTCCCGTCATGCGGATGAAGCCGATGTGTACGGCAACGGCCAGGCGATACCAGGGGCTGCGCCGAGCATCAATCAGCGCCCGTTCCTTGGGGGGAGTAGGTGAAGAACGTGGCAAGCTCGAACTCGCTGAGTTCGCGTGGAATCTGCCGCATGCCGAGGTAGGCCAACCGCCAGTGATCCATCGCGCTCTCCCAAGCGTGGGACGGACTGCGGAGGGTAGTGGCAATGAGAAGGGGTCGCAATGCCCTGGCAAAAATGTGCCGTCTAGCTCACCCAAAAAGAGCAAACAACAGCAGACAGCAACCAGACAGCAACCTATTGATTTATTGTGATATTTCTAGGAAATCGCCCGGAAACCCGCATGAATGCTAGGGGCAGCTATCCTGGTAAATTGCACCGAAATCAAAGGGACACCGAGCTGCAGCGGGTGGGGACCGAGCTGGCTTCGTCGCAGCGGCGGGCCGAGCGCGCCGAGGCCGAGGCGGCGCTCGCGCGTCAGCTGCTGGCAGAATTGCGCGGGGCGCTGCACGAGCGGGACGGCAGCGGTCGACGGCGGGGCAAGGCCCGCCCGGCGCCAGCGGGGAACGAGGCCCAGCCCCCACAGCAGCCAGAGCCGGGCGCCCCGGCCGCGTCCTCCGACCCGAATGACGGCCACGACAGCAGTAACAGTACCAATAGAAGCAGCGATGATCACGAACACTGAGCGGGCGGCAGCGATCCGCTGGATCCAGGATCAGATGGCCGACTATGGGCTGACCATGGAGGAGTTAAAAGCGGCGGGATGCTTCGAGCCGCCGCCACCGCCACCTCCTCCTCCAGCACCGGTGGTCTCCTACCGCAACGCCGAGGGGCTCTCCTGGGACGGGCAGGGGGAGATGCCCACCTGGCTCAAGCGGGCGGTCAATGCGGGGCAGAGCGTGGAGTTTTTCCGGGTTGGATAGGCCGCAGATGAATTCGGCCCTCTGTCCAAAGCCGATGCAAGGCTAGCCCCCGGTTGCTCCGGCTTCAACAGCGGATTGGACTGGGGGCCTTATCCATTGTGATGGCGGCTTCCCATTATCTTGGCATTACGCGGAGGAGCCGTGGCCAGTCTCAGCTCATGGATAAAAAGTGGCGTTATAGGCATTCGTGACCTACGCCTCAGATTGGCGCCTGTACGCGCCGTAGCGACTACGGTTTCCATTACCGCCAACACCGGTGGAAGCCGCCTGCGGCATTCCAGTTGACCCGTCCGTGCAAATTACGCGAACGTCGGCCCACGCCTGCTGTTGACAGTGCGACTATTCTCGGTGGAAAATTGACGCATCCCGCCCTTGGCAGTAAGCCGTCCCAACTATCCCGGACGTGCCGAACCCTTGGGCGTTTTGCATTTTTGGGTTCGCAGTTGTGCGGGCCCGAAGGACTACCATGCCGACAGCCATCCTGATCGACGGCGCCTATTTCATCAAGCGCTTCCGTGCGCTGGATCCCGAGCATGCCTATGATCCCGAGCGCGCAGCAGAATGCGCCCATGCTTGGGCGTGCGCGCATCTGGTACCACCGCGGCGTAACGGCGCTCCAGCTGGTCGCACCCGCGAGCTTTATCGGATCTTCTTCTATGACTGCCCGCCGCTGGATAAGAAAATGCATCACCCAATCACTGGAAGGGCGATCGATTTCAGCAAGTCCGAAGAGGCGATCTTTCGCACGGCGTTACATACGCGCCTGCGTGCAAAGCGCAAGCTAGCGCTGAGGCTGGGCCATCTGTCGACCCACACCTCTTGGACCATCCGGCCTGACAAAATAACTGAGCTCCTGAAGCGCAAGATTTCTATTGATGATCTCAAGCCGGAAGACGTACGGGTCGACACCAAGCAGAAAGGCGTCGACATGCGTATCGGCATCGATGTTGCGTCTCTTGCCTTCAAGAAGCAGGTGGATCAGATCGTGTTGATCGCAGGTGATGCGGATTTTGTACCAGCTGCAAAACAGGCCCGCCGTGAGAGGATCGACTTCATACTGGATCCGATGTGGCAGGCAATACCCGAAGGACTGCAAGAGCATATCGATGGGCTACGCTCGACATGCCCTCGCCCACGACGGGGCCGATTGGCGACCCAGCCTAGCGAGGCTATCCCGCCAGGGGATCCCCTGCCCCCCGAGGCGGGCGCCGTATAGTGCTGATTGCCCGATGGATCCATCGGGCGCCTCGCCAATTAACCCTTCGCCAACCATGTCGGCGCCGGCCGTTCGTTCAATGGCGTAACCGGAGGCGTGACGGGCGGTTTGCTTATGAAGCAACTCTCGATTTGAACGCTTACCGTCTGAGGGTCTCGACGGTTTCATTAGGGCCGACAAAGTAGTCGTCAAGCTCCCAGCTAACGTTAGGTATTTCCTATCGTGCAATAGGGCAACCAAGTGCTTCCCATTGATTCGATGGATTAAAGTAACCGTCAGCGGAACCCGTCTGGCGAGTAGAGGGCGGCGATGAGAAGGTAGGGGCTTCACAATCTCTGGGAGTGAAGCGATGGCCGATCAGCGGGAAGGTAAGAGCGGACGAGCCGGGGCAAGGTATAACCGCCACGATGAGCTTTTCGGGCGCGACCTACTGGCGCAATGGGGTAACAGCGGCGGGAGCATCCGCGCCTTCTGCCGGCAGCACGGCTTGGCGGTCAGCACTTTCGGCTTGTGGCGCAAGCGCTTGAGCCATGCGCAGCAATCGCCGGTGGCGCCGCCAATGGCATTGACCGCGGACACGGCATTCATCGCCGCGGCAACGGTCGCAGTACCGACTGTCGTGCCGGCGAGCGACCCGCTACCGTCGAAGTCTCGCGACCAAGTGGTCGTCACGCTCGGCGGCGCGCGTATCGAGCTGAGCGGGGTGCATGCCGAACGCATCGTGCGTTTCGTGCTGGGGCAGTTGGGAGGCGGCCGGTGCTGATCGGCGGCGATGTGCAGGCTTTCATCTGCCGTGACGCGGTCGACATGCGCAAGTCCATCGACGGCCTGTCGTATCTGGTGGAGTCGTTGCTGGCCAAGAGTCCGCTGTCGGGGCACCTGTTTGTCTTCGTCGGCCGCGATCGATCGAAGGTCAAGATTCTGTATTGGGACCGCACCGGCTTCGCGTTGTGGTACGAGCGGCTTTCGCACGGCCGGTTTCCATCGCCCGCGACGCTAGCCCAGCGTGGCTTCACGCTGGCCGAACTGAACGCCTGGCTCGAAGGCATCGAGATCCCGGCGGTTCGACCCCACCGCACTGTCACGGCCACGCGCGTCTTGTGACTTGTAAACCTGTCGGCGCTGGCGCATCATGGCACCATGCTTCCGGTACTGACACCCTCCGACCTGCCAGCCGATCTCGAGGCGGTACGTACTCTCGCGCTGGAGCAGAACCGGCTCGCCCGCACGCTATGGGAGCAACTCGAGATCCTGAAGCACCAGGTCGCGCAGCTTAACCGCGCGCAGTTCGGCGCCAGTTCCGAGCGCCTGCCGGGCCAGGCCGAACTCTTTGCGCAACCGCTGGATTTGCCGACGCCGCCGGCAACGCCGAAGGTGAAGGTGGCGTGCCACACCCGCAAGGGCCGCCCGGCCTTGCCCAAGGACCTGCCGCGCACGCGCATCGAATACGACCTGTCCGAGGCGCAGAAGGCAAGCTTCGACTCCCTGGAGCGCATCGGCGAGGAGCGCAGCGAGACGCTGCACTACGAGCCGGCCCGGCTCAGCGTGATCGAGCACATCCGCTTCAAGTATGTGGCCACCAAGGATGGCGAGTCCACCATCGTGACCGCTGCCGTGCAGCCCTCGCCGCTGCCCAAGAGCAACGCCAGCGCCGGGCTGCTGGCCAGCATCCAGGTCGACACCTTCGTGGACCACCTGCCGATCAATCGGCAGGAGACGCGCTATGGGCGCCTGGGCGTGCACCTGCCAAGGGCCACTCTGTGCGAATGGAAGCTGGCTTCTGCCGAGCTGCTGGCCACGCTGCTGCCGCCGTTGCGCAACCACGTCCTGCAGGCGCCGCGCCTGCATCTGGACGACACCACGCTGCCACTACTCGAGCGCGGGCGCGCCACCACACGGCAGGCCTATCTATGGGGCTACCTCGGGGCCGGGCAACGACAGGAGAACGGCTTATGGGTCGACCACCCACCAGCCGTGCTGTTCGAGTTCGCCGAATCCCGCGCCGGCGCCCATCCCCTGAACTTCCTGCGCGACTATCATGGCTACCTGCAGGCTGATGCCTACAGCGGCCACGATGCGCTTTACCGTACCGGCCGGATCATCGAGGTCGGATGCTGGGCGCATTGCCGCCGGCGCTTCTTCGAGATCGCCAAGGCCCAGAAGACACCAGGGCTGGCCGCGCAGGCATTGGCGTGGATTGGCAAGCTGTATGCCATCGAAGTCGGCATCAAGGACAAGTCACCGGAGCACAAGCTGGCGGTGCGCCAGGCCGAGGCTGTGCCGCTGCTGGCCCAGTTCCACCAGTGGCTGCAGGGTAATGCTGCTCGCCAGGCAGCCGCTGGCGCAAGCCTTCGGCTATGCGCTGCGTCACTGGCAGGCGCTGGTGCGCTACACCGAGAGCGGCATCCTCGAGCCCGATAACAATCGCCTCGAGCGCGCGATCCGCCCGATTGCCCTCGGCAGGGCGAGCTGGATGTTCGCGGGCTCACCGCGCGGCGGGCGCGCCGCGGCCACGATGTATTCGTTGCTGGGCACCTGTCGCCTGAACGGCATCGAGCCCTATGGCTGGCTCAAGGAGACGCTGGAGCGCCTGCCGGCCCACCCGATCAGCCAGGTCCACGAACTGCTGCCGCTGGCGCGCTAACCGCTACACTGCACGTCATGGACATCCCTGACGCTCTGCGCCTGGCCCCAAGTGCCGACCTGTACCGCCTGTATCTGACCATCGGGCGAATGATCAACGATCCCAAGCGTATCCTCGAGGTCCGCAGGCACCTGCATATCGGTATGACTGTGGGTTACGTCGCCGACGATCTCACCCAGCCGGTGCGCCAGGGGCGCATCCTCGAACTGCGTCAGACCCAGGCGGTGGTCCAGGACACCACCAGCGGCCGCCACTGGATCCTGCCTTACGCCGCCGTGCTCGCCGAGCCCACTAGCGCCGCGCAGCAACCGCCGCACGCTTCACCGCCACCACCGGCCCGGGCGCAGCGTGCGGACTTCCGGGTCGGCGACACCGTTAGCTTCACCGACCAGCACATGCGCGAGCGCATCGGCACCATCGTGCGCGTCAACCAGAAGACCGCCTCCATAGAGTGCGACCCGAACGAAGGCCACTGGCGTGTCTCCTTCGCGCTACTGCGCAAGGTCGTCGATCTCTGATTGCTTCGCCATTCACACGATAAGCATGCCTAGACCCAAGTCCGATCCAGATCGTGAAGAGCGAATCACGATGGAAATAGTCGTCGACGCTTACGGTTCAGAGGAGCGGTCGATGGCGTGGTACTACTACCTCGAGGAGCAACTCACCGTTCCGTTTGAAGCTGAGGTTCGCAAGAGATCGCCAACCTCGCCGCTCAGCCCCGGCGACCGGGTTCAGGTGATCGCAATGGCTCCCGAGGACGTGTGCGAGTCTGAAGCCTTCGTGTGGATACGATGGAACAAGCGCAAGCTTGCTGTCCCACTAGCGCAACTCGTACCACTGGCGAGCGACGGGATGACGCAGCAGGCCATTGCCGATTGGCAGTACTGGCAGGACCGAGGCTATCAGTTCTGACATCAGATCGTCCGCCGTGATGCCATAGCATCCGCAGCCACCACAACGCCAATGACCTGCCGGAGCTTGTTGGGAGACCACAAAGACAATATTAGGGGCAAGATCGATGTTGACCGAGCCGGGCTGCCAGTCGAGTCCGTGGAATACAGCAGGCGCCCGTTGTCTACAATCGGCACGATTATCCGATCGGACGAGCTGATTGGCATCGGCGGCCATATGCATGTTGGCAGCGTCTGGCCATACTCCGGCTATCGGCACTTCGCCCACGCAAAGGCCGAAGATGGCGGCGCAAGAAGCTTCCAAAGCTTCCTTGGTATCGAGATAGAGAGCCCTGCCGCCGTAGGTGAACACCGCGTCGTGATGCCCTCGTTCGATCTTCGCGAACCAGGTAAGCTCTGATGGCTGCGCCCGCCTTGTTGCGGCTGCGGCTGGAGAGAACGAAAAAGCCACCCGAAGGTGACTCATCCGAAGGTGGCTTCTGTCTGCTGTTGGGGGTCTATTTCAGCGGAATCTTCGGGAGCGTCTGCACCAGGCTGAACAGCAGCGTCCGCACAACGATGGGTGCAACCAACTGGCTGCGAATGCTTGCTGTATCAAAGTCCCATTCATAGTCCCCACCGTCGGAGTAGGTGGCGCGCCCATGGTAGTCAAGGATCATCCCGTGGAACGGGGTCAGCCTCACCGCCCCATCATCGCCTGTAGCGACGGAGCAGAACTCATACCTTGCAGCAAGCTGGTTGCCGTGAAAGCAGAAGCCGAACCTGGCATGGATGAGCCCGAACGGCGTACTTAACGTAAAGTTTTCCTCAGCATCACCAGGAACCACGTTATTTACAAACTCAGCCTCATTGGAAAGATTTGAGTCTGGAATCCACTTTTCCAGAAAAGTCCTCATCTTGCGTGCATGAGCACGAAGCATTGCAGCTTCGTCGGCGTGGTCCCTGGCTGCCGTGCGCTCTTCGCGTGTTGTATCCCTGTCCATAATCCAATCGTTTGATGGCCGGACAGACCCTTTGCAAGGGAAAGATGGAGGCTGCAACCCCTCAGATTCCGGGTTACGGGTGCGGAAATCCCGCAAGAGGAACCCGGCACGTAGGCGTTGTAGGGGCGCGGATGCCCCCATTCCGCGCTAACTGAAGCACCAACCCTCTAAGCCCCCGGAATCAGAGGCCAATCAGAGGCCAATCAGAGGCCAATCAGAGGCCAATCAGAGGCCAATCAGAGGCCAATCAGAGGCCAAATCGTGAGTGAAACAGTCACTGTTATTGTCGGCGCGCTCATTGTCGCTACCGTTGGCTGGGCTGCATGGACGATCCGCGCACTACGCCAGTCGCGGCCCGTAATCGCTGATGCTTCCGCGGAGCGATTAACTTTTTCCTCCTTCATCGCGGCTAGCAGTATCCGGCATAGCCGTCTCAAAGCCGCTGAACGTGCATGGCTAGTGGCAATACCGTGTTGGTGCTGTGCCAAGAGAATATTGTATGATCGGGCTGGTTTCCCCAAGAATTCAACCACCCAAGTGCGTCGATAGTACCGAGGAATTGTTGATATCCACCTGCCGATGCATTTTTTCTTACCGTGCAGCCATACGTGGTGATTCGAAGGGCCTGCAATACGTTAGGCGGGAGCCCAAGTATTGCATTTGCGATGACGAACGCCCCTTTGCTGTGGCCAAACAAACATTTAACAGTTGGGACTTCCAGCAAGATATCGTGCAAAACGTCGGAGGATCCGCTGCCCCGCCGGAAGACTGGTACACCGGAGCTTGCTTTCGAACAGCTCGGAGTAGAGCTCTGAAGGTCTCGGCCAATCGCAGCAACAGACGGCGCAGTATGTGCCAGTAGTTCCTGAACGGACTGTTTGACCCAGTTGTACACGCCGAAGCCAAACCACCCTCCAAGCGCTTGTTGAAAAACATCTGCCACCCCATAGCCTGGGACGATTGCAGCCACAGGCTGGCCCAGCGACATGGAAAGGTTCCACGCAAGGGCGGCGGAGCCAAGCGCTGAACTACCGACCCCACTAACCGAAACGGCTTCCACGCTGCTGTTCTCGTTCGCCCACTCGATAAAGGTCGGAACATCAGCGAACCGAGTTATGTATGGAGAGCGCATGGCGTCAACAACCAGCACCGACCCTTCCGGATTAGTCAGTGCCCCGAGATCGAGATGCCGAAAAATTTCCTCGGTGGCTTTGGTGGCGGAGCCCGTCGTTTGGATAACTTCGCCATCTCCAAGGATGGTCAGCCATAGCGCATTGACGTCATAAAACAGGAAGTCGAATGCACTATTTCCCAGGCGCAGCGCTCGAACACTTGGTTCGATGGCCCACCTAGGAATCTCAAACCACTTAAGGGTCTCCTGCTCATCCATGACGGCGCCTCCGGACTTACCTCTTCTTTTTCTCGCCCGAGCATCGCGAATGCCACCAGCAAGGCTTTGCCAGTCCCGGACTCTCTTTTTTTGACCAAGGCAAGGCACCGTTGACAAGAGTCATCAACCTCGCATGGGCGATGGCAAAGATAACTTAGGAGGAAGCCAAATGAAATACACCGTTACTCTGATAATGTTCGCTTCCGAACATTCAGATTGGCGCCCGAGCGGATGGTGGTCCTGTTTAAGGCGAACCCCGAGGGCTTTGCCAGCGGGGTTCGCACCAAGTCGCGCAGACACACGACCCGCTGCGAGCCATTGTTCAGGAGCGGACGCAGTTGCACGTAGCCAGGGTCATACCAAGGCATGGGGAATCCGCTATCAGAGGGCCGGCCTGAGAGTGGAGCTTGCAAAGGCCGCAAGCACGGGTGATCTTTTGCCGCAAATTGATACGGGCGCCCAAATCGTTTGAATCAAAGACTTGCGAAATCCTTGCTGTGAGCGGGTCCAGCACCGAAGCCGAGAAGCCGTAACAGTAACCGCCCAAGCTGCAGGAAGACTGGCGTCCTCGTTGTAAGCGTTGAACGGGTACAGCGCCGTAGCTTCCTCGCCGGTTGCGAAATGCACGAAGCCGCCAGGGGCTGTAGCCAAGTGCCGCCACCAAGGCCAGTAACGGCTCTCGCTCTGCGCCGGATGACCATGAGGTTGCTCCGATTTCCGGGGCTCGCTGCCTCAGAGCGGCATGTGGTCGGTCGAGAACTCGTAGCGGGTGCCGTCGAATTTGCCCGCCTTTGCGCCATCGGCGTAGGGGTTGAATTTGCCAGCCTTGGCACCGTCGACGTAGATGTCATACTTCGCAGCACGCGCACCGGCAGTGTAGGGATCGAACTTTGTGCTGTTGGCCAGAACCGGGGCAGCGGACAAGGTGGCGGCGATGGCTGTGATGACGATCAAGGCGTAGCGGGTGGCGTTCATGATTTCCCCTTTTCTTTTTTTGAAGCGACCCGGCTGTTGTGGACTTGTTGCGCTGCGGTATCGCATGGATTAAAAGATAAGGGTTTTCCCCAGAGCGGCAAATAGCGAACACAGCAATAAACGGTTTCCCGTTACGCAACAATCACCGGCCCGAGGTCAGAGCATGACCGTTAAGGGGATCTGCCATGACGACTCTCCTTCGGCGTTGCACCCCGCCGCCTGCCCCCGCCGTCCAGCTCGTGCAGCGCCCCGCGCAATTCTGCCAGCAGCTGACGCGCGAGCGGCCCCTCGGCTTCGGCGCGCTCGGCGCGTCGTTGTGCCGCCGCCAGCTCGACGCCCACCCGCTCCAGTTCGAGCGCATGCCGGCCTTGCGCCTGTTCGGCCGCCGCGAGTCGGTCCGTGAGTGTGGCAGCCTGGGCTTCGAGCCGGGCGCGCGCCTCCGCATGGGGCCACGGCGGCGTCGCGGGCCTCGCTGCGCGCGGCGGCCAGTTCGCCGCGCAGCTCCTCGGCGGTCCGCTCGCTCTTCTGGCGCGCGCGTCGTCCCGCTCGGCCTCAGCCGCATTCGCGACGTCGCGGGCTTCCACCCGTAGCGCAGCCAGTTCGCTGCTCGCCGCTTCATTCGCGGCCTGCCAGGCCGTCTTGATCGCCTCGGCGGCGATGTCCTTCAACGCATCGGGCAGATCCGGGTGATCGATGGTGACGCGCGTGCGCCCGCGCAATTCCTGCCAGAACTGCTGGAGCACCTCGGCGGGCGTGCCCATGCTGCCCTTGCGTACCAGGCTGTAGAGCTTGTTGGCAGTGGGCGTGACCCCGTAGCGGTAAGAACAGCAGGCCGCAGACGTCGCGGTACAGCGCGCGGTTGTCGGGGAAGCGGCTGCGCAGTTCAGCCAGGTCGGCCTGCAGGGTGGCGTCGAGGGCCGGACGAGATTCGTGTGTAAGGCCTGCACAACTCGAGCAATGGGTGCCAACAGACCGGAACGACGTTGATGGTTACGTTAGAACTGAAGGTCACAGAAGGCGACTGGACTGTCGGCGAATACCGAGCCTTCCTTCGGCATCAGCTCGTCGATACATACATGAAGGAGCCCTCGATAGCCGCCACCCGAGAGCGCGAGCACCTGAAAACGCGATTTTGTTGTACCCATTCCACAACCCCAGAATCGAAACAAAGGGACCGCTGACACTTGCCGCGCCATCACGATGGCTAGCACTCTCATGCCATGAGTGCTAATGTACCACTATATCAGCAACCATTACGCCGTCAAGGCACTATATATTGTGGTTATCGCCTTGGCATTCCCGAGAAAGGTGACACCGCGCGTGAATGTTTGCAGGCGCCCACCTTGGTCTTTTTGCCGGGTAACTGACCAACGGCAAATAACATTGATGGCCGGAACCTCCCCTAACGCGTTATTTGGCAAAAATGCTGCATACTCACTCGGCCGGTGAGGAGCCGCTCATGGCCGGCAAGCTTGGTCAGCAGGAGGACGCTGCCAGGCCGGGCGGCAGACGAAAATTTTTGTAGTTGTTGGAACGCTCGTAGCAGCTAAAGAGAATGACAAAAGAGCTTGCGTTTGTAGCCTACCCATCCTTCGACGGCGAACTATCGCGCATCATCCGCGACGCGATTGCGTCGGCAAATGCCAAGCCCATCGACGTCCACTACGAGCCATGGGAGTTCAACGACATCCCAGGCAATCAGCTTGTCTCGCCGATTCTGGAGCGCATTCAGGAGTCGCGCTACATCGTGGCCGACATCACCTACCTGAACTTAAATGTCGTCTACGAGATTGGCTTTGCGATTGGTTGCAGCAAACGCTGCTTCCTCGTGAGAAAGAAGAACACGGAGGGGGACCGCGCCCTTGCGAAGGATGCCGGCATCTTCGATACGTTGGGCTACTTCGAGTATACCGATGCCTCGGACCTCGAACGACGCTTGAGCAGCCGCATCGATGTGACGCCGCTGTCGGTCCAGGGTACCCTCGACTCCAAGGCTCCGGTCTACGTAGTCGAATCCCCAATTTCCGGCGATGCGGCCACGATGCTGACGTCGCGCATCAAGAAGGCGAGATACCGCTACCGAAGCTTCAGCCCAGATGAAGATACCCGGCTGTCTGCTAACGACGCGATTCGCCAAGTGGTCGCCTCGGCAGGCGTCGCTACCCCACTGGAAAGCGGGACGAGCCGTATCGCGAAGGTGCACAACGTCCGAGCGATGTTCGTCGCAGGCCTGGTTCGAGGTCTGCAGAAGCCACTGCTGATGCTTGCGCCGGCAGGTTATGACGCACCGCTGGATGTCCGGGACGACGTGAAGACGTATCGCTTCCCGGATGACATTCTCGAGATGGTTAGCGAGCTGGCACTGGAGATTACTGAGTACCAGCAGATGGTCGACCCGTCACCCGTGACTGGCGCCACGATTCTCCAGAACCTGCGAGTTGGAGACCCGACCGCAGAAAACGAGATGGCGACTCTGGCCAACTACTATCTGCGGACTGACCAGTACACCAGGACTATCAACGGTGACGTCAATCTGGTCGTCGGTCGGAAGGGCGCAGGCAAGACCGCCCTATTCCTTCAGATTCGTGACCGCACTCGCTCGGACAAGCGAAATATCGTCGTAGACCTGAAGCCCGAGGGGTTTCAGCTCCTCAAGCTCAAGGAGGAGTTGCTGACGTATCTCAGTGAGGGCTCGCTCCAGCATCTTGTCACGGCGTTCTGGGAGTATCTGATTCTTCTCGAGGTCGCCTACAAGCTGCTCGAGAAAGACCGAGTCACGCACAAGAACAACCACGAAATCTACGAGCTTTACCGAGAGCTCGAGGCAACGTACAAGACGGACGAGTTCTCTGACGAGGGCGATTTCTCCGAACGCCTCTTGGCGCTGTCCCAAAACATCACCGCAAAGTTCAAGCAATTGCATTCAGACGAGCCTGGTCAGCGACTGACAAACGACCAGGTCACCAGCCTTCTCTACTACCACGACATCCGAAGCTTGCGGACGAAGATTTCGGACTACCTTGAGAAGAAGCAGTCGGTCTGGATTCTCTTCGACAACTTGGACAAGGGATGGAGCACCGGCGGCGTCGACGAAATCGACACTGCAGTTCTGCGCTGCCTGATAGATGCTGGCCGCAAAATCGAGTCGCAAATGCAGAAGTCCGGGCATCGCTTCCGCTGCATCGAATTTGTGCGGAACGACGTGTATGAGCACTTGATGCAACGCAGCGCAGACTACGGGAAGGAGATGCGGGCGATTCTCGACTGGACCGAGCCCGACCTCCTACGAGAAATGCTACGACTACGCCTCGTGAACGCCTTGGAGTTATCGCCTGACAGGACGGGCTTCGACCAAGCATGGCGAAGCCTGTGTGTTTCTCACTTCAACGGCGAAGAAACGTCGGCGTACATGATTGACCGCTCCTTGATGCGACCACGCAACCTGCTCAAGATATTCAACCATTGCCGCGGCTTCGCCAATAACTTCGGTCACGCGAAGATTGAGAACTCTGACATCGAGAAGGGACTACGAGCGTACTCGCAGGACTTGCTGATGGAGCTGGACAGGGAACTCGCAGACGTACTACCCCAAGCGCAAGACCTCGTCTATCGATTCATCGATGCCCCGGCAACTATGCAGAAGCAAGACCTTGTCGCACTCTTGCAAGATACTGGAACGGACGAAGACCTCGTGGCGAAGAGGCTGGAGTTCCTTCTCTATTACGGCATCATTGGACTCCAGACGCCTGAGCGGACCTACTACATCTTCGATGTCAACTACGACCAGAAGGTTCTGCGAATCCGGGTCGAGCGTGCCGGCGAGGATGCTGTCTTCGCCATCAATCCGGCGTTCTGGCCAGCACTGGACATTCGGCCTCCCTCGAGGAACTGAAACTAGGCCATCTTCGTTTGCTCTTTTCTCACGCACGCACCGCTTGTCCCGCGTGCGTTGGTCGAAGCCATGGTGACCGCAAGGTCAGTTTGCCCCGCGTACTGGCGACAGTGAAGTCTCATGACCCCATACGATCTTTGTATTGATCCGTGCAGGCAGCGCTACGCACGCGTTTAGTTCAAATCAACGGTTCATCGGACTAACCACAAGACAAATTGGTATCGGATTGCACGCAGGGATGACACCCGAACGTATGGACGCTTGAGTCCGACCGCGGTGAAGACAATTGCCACCGCAACGGTGTCCCTACGCCCTTGTCGGCTCGCACTCTGCACCTACGGTTGCCCAGCATTGACGACTGGGAGCGTAACGGCGGTGCCCGGCGCAGTTTGAGGCACTTCCCCACGTCCTAGAGACCGGACTGGGGCGAGAAGGTCGGCCGTCCTTCCGAGTGCTTTGTCACCGCTGGCGGAAGGAGCGGCACATTTACCCTCCAAAAGATTGGGATGCATCAATCCATTTGGCCGATGCGAATCTTCCGAAGCTATTCCAGTATTGAAAGGAAAGCCACGGGGACAATCATGAAATTCATCACGCTAAGCGTCGTTGTCGCAACTGCACTACTGAGCGGGTGCGCCTCCACCGTAATCGAGCAACGCACCTTCAAGTCGTATACGGTTGGGCGGGATGTCACCGCAACAACTGGGAGTGTTATGTTCACCGATCAAAACGGCTACATCACCAAACGGCGTGTTTGGGTCGGCATCCTTCACTCGCCAGATGGGTGGAAGACGATGACAGAGCCCTCGGAAGATTTCTACAAGAAAGAGCTGATTTACTCTGGCCTTTCCGGGACAACTGTGGAGCTCAATTATCGGGAATTCCGTCAAGGCTATGCTGCCCCCGCCTTCTATCAGAGCGTCAAATACGACTTGGCGGAATCGAAAACTGTGCAGTTTCAGAATTTCACGATCGATATCATCGCGGCTGATAATAGGCAGATCAAGTACAAGATCGTCCGAGATCGGTAATGATCGAAGCACTGTCGACAATAATCCGACAGCTCTCATATAGAGATGAGTGGATCAAGACGGGTGTCAATATGCCATTTGCAGCTGTCTTGGAACAATGCCACCCCATCGAAACATCCATGCCGGAGCCACGAGCTGCAGGTCAAGGCCTTGAAAGAATGTCTAGGCCTATCCGATTCGAAGCCGCTGCCGCCTGATCTTGCCATCCGTCACATGTCGAGCCCTGAGCTTGTCATAGGAACTGTCGCTCTCGATGCGCAATGACTGCGTCCGACCTTCGCCCAATCCGCTTGTATGCCCCCATTCTGCGTGCTCATCTGTACTGGTTAATAAATCTTCACCGCAAGTTCTGGACAACAGGGAGAAGAGGATGAACAAGAAGGTCATCTCCGCCGTCGTGTTGGTTGCCGCTGGAGCCGTCAGTAGCTACGCCAGCCCGTACTGGGCCGTCTATCAAATGTGTTCAGCAATAGAGGCTCTGGATTCCGAGAGATTCTCGCGGTATGTCGACTACCCAGCCCTGCGCGAGAACCTGAAGGCCCAGATTATGCTTTCTCTGAAGGACAAGATGCAATCCCCAGGGATGAAGGACAGCCCGTTTGCCGGTCTTGGTCAGATGATCGGTCTGGCGATGGTTAATACTATGATCGACACAATGGTGTCGCCTGCTGGTGTCATGGCAGTGATGGCCGGCGAGAAGCCATTTTTAAAGCCGTCACAGTTATCCTCGAAGCCAACCGAAGCAAAGGAAGAAGGTGCAAAAGAAGCCCCGAAATATGATGTCTCCTATCGGAGTTGGGATCTCGTCCAGGCCTCTGCCTCAAGGGACAATGGCGATAAGATTGTCGCTGACCTACGCCGCGATGGCTTCTGGTCATGGAAGTGGACGGGCATCAAGCTGCCGGACTGATGCGTTTCACCGTCTGACGCGAATTGACCGCCCGCTGCAGGCAGTCCGGCATCTCGCCCCGTCCCAATTTTTCCCCTCGGCACTGCGGTAGCAAACCGGGTGCAGTCTCGGCGGCGGAGGTGGCGGCCGATCTGCACCTCGCCGCCGCCAGTTCAACCATCGTCGGGCCGTTTCGTACAATTACCCCCGGCACTAACCGATCTTCGCCTCGCATACAACCCACACAAATGAGTGATGACAAAGGGTGGCGTATGTCATCGTCACACGGCGGTTGAGCGTTGCCATGTGTCATGGCACGGAAGAAGGTCAACAAGGGGGCGGCTTCAGAATTCGGAAAATATTGCCCTCTAAGACCCACCCCTTTCAAGGTGACGAGAAATAGGGCACCCTCCGTGTTCTCGAACGAAAGCCGGAGTGAGTAGCGTGGTACTGGATGCAGTGGTGGAACGCTTTATCGAACACAGCCCGATCAGTGTGATGGCGCGTCTGGGGTTGCAACGCGCCCTCGATGCGGCCTGGATCGACGAGTTGTTCGAGCAGGAGCGTGAAACGCAGTACACGCGGGAGCTATTGTTCTCGACGACGGTTGAGATCATGTCGCTGGTTGCCGTTGGCCTGCGCCCGTCGGTGCATGCGGCGGCCAAGGCCAGTCCGGCGCTGCCGGTTTCCATCACCGCGCTGTACGACAAGATCAGCCGGACCGAGCCGGGACTGGTTCGTGCCTTGGTGCAAGGTAGTGCGCGGCGGTTGGGGCCGGTTGTGCAGCCGATGTTGCGCAAGCAGCCGCCCTCGGTGGACGGCTATCGCCTGCGCATCGTGGATGGCAGCCCCTTGCCGGCGAGCGAAAAGCGCCTGAAACCATTGCGTGGGTTTCGGGGCGCGGCCTTGCCAGGGCAGTCATTGGTGGTTTATGACCCGGATACGGCGATGATTGTCGATCTGGTGCCCTGTGAGGATGCGCATGCGCAGGAGCGGGCCATCATGGAAACCCTGCTCGAGTCGGCCGAGCCGGCCCAGTTGTGGATCGCCGATCGCAACTTCAGCACCCGGGCGATCCTTACCGGCTGGCAGCATCGCGGCAGCGCCTTCATTGTGCGCGAGCACGGCCGCAATCCGTGCCCCAGCGAGTTGGAGCCGGCACGCGAGGTGGGCCGGGTCGAAGCCGGCATCGTATACGAGCAGGCGGTCAGCATCCTGGATGAATCGAACACACCGCTGGTGCTGCGGCGCATCGAGTTGCATCTGGATCGTGCCACCGAGGCCGGTGACACCGTCGTTCGCTTGTTGACCAATGTCCCAGCCGCACACCTCACGGCCGACGCGGTCGCCCAGCTATACCGACGCCGCTGGAGCATCGGTGTGTCCAGATAAGGACACGTTATCCAGTCGGTGTAAGTCCGACCGAGGCAAAAGACTCAAGCCTCGTAGCTTGGGAGGCGTCATGGCGCGAAAGCAAGATGACGGAGCCCTCCGACAGTATGCTCAGAAAGGAGTGTATGCAACGCACCAGGTTGCAACGTGCAGTGAACGCAGATGTAGCCTCGTCACACGAAAACCCGGTGGCTGAGACGGTCGATAACGCGCGAAAGCAGCAAGAGTTGTCCGAAACGAGTCCGATGCGGCAACTCTCACCGGCGGGGTATCAGCGGCTGCGTATTCCGCGCCAAACTGGACACCCATTCCACGGCAAACTGGACACTGATTCCACGGCAATCTGGACGGCGATTCCAGCGCAAACTGGACACTGATTCCGCCTCAAACTGGACAGTTTAAGGCGGCCAAGAAGGGCGTAGCACCGCGGGATAACCGTGGCACTCTGGCAGATTTTTCCGGGGTGTCAGTTGGCTAACAAGAGGTTATCCATGCGTAAAATCCAAGAAGTGTTGCGGCTGTATTTCGGCCACAGCCGATCGAAGCGGGAAATCGCCCGCATCATCGGCGCCTCGCCGACCACCGTGTCCGATTACTTGGCACGTGCCAAGTTGGCGGGCCTGAGCTATCCGCTGCCGCCGGAGTTGGACGAACCGTCCCTGGAACGGCTGCTGTTCCCGCCCAGCGAGCCGTCTTCGGTGCAGCGGCCAGCGCCGGACTGGCTGCGCGTCCACAACGAACTGCGCGGCAAGGGTGTGACACTGGAATTGCTGTGGCAGGAGTACAAGGCCGGACAGGAGGACGGCTTCCAGTACAGCGCCTTCTGCGACCACTACCGGCGCTGGCGCCAGCGGCTGTCGCTGTCGATGCGCCAGACCCACACGCCGGGAGAGAAACTGTTCATCGACTATGCCGGCCAGACGGTGGCCGTGACGGACGGTGCTACTGGCGAGATCAAGCAGGCCCAGATCTTCGTTGCTGTGCTGGGCGCGTCGAACTATACCTACATCGAGGCGACCTGGTCCCAACAACTGCCCGACTGGATCGCCAGCCATGTTCGTGCCCTGAACTTCTTCGGCGGTTGCACCGAGTTGTGGGTGCCGGACAATCTGCGCAGCGGCGTGACCAGGGCGTCGCGCTACGAGCCGGACCTTAACCCGACCTATCAGGACCTTGCCAGCCACTACGGCGTGGCTGTGTTGCCGGCCCGCGTACGCCGCCCCAAGGACAATGACCTGAGACGAATCCTGTAGCCAGTCGGAAAGTGAGTTCTCGTATCCTTGGAGTATGGAGAACTCGATGAAGAAGCGATTTACCGACGAACAGATCATCCGCATCCTGCGGGAAGCCGAAAGCCGGGAAGTGCCGACGAAGGATCTGTGCAAGCGCCACAACATCACGGAGCAGACGTTCTATCGCTGGCGCAACAAGTTCGGCGGCATGGACGTGGCCGAGGCACGCCGGCTCAAGGAACTGGAATCGGAGAACGAGCGGCTCAAGCGCCTGCTTGCCGAGCAGTTGTTGGTGATTGATGGCTTGAAGGAATTCAGTCGAAAAAAATGAACACCCCGACGGGCCGGCGCGAGGCGCTGGAAGTCCTGACTCGGCGGGGTCTCTCGCAACGCAAGGCATGTCGTTACCTGGGACTCAGCCGCCGGGTGGCGACCTATGTGCTCAAGCAGCCGGGGAAGGATCGGCGCCTGGGCGACCGGCTGCTCGCGGCATCGTCGGAGGTGCCGCGCTTTGGCTATCGTCGGATGGCGGCCTGGCTAGCAATGGGGGAATCGCGTGTGCGCCGGATGTGGCGCGCCCTGAAACTCAGCATCCCGAGACGGCGCCCTCGTCGGCGCCGTTGCGGCAGCGACATCCGCCTGCCAGGCGCGACGCAGCCCAACTCGGTCTGGAGCTACGACTTCGTCCATGACCAGTTGGTCGATGGCCGGGCGCTGAAGATGCTGTGTGTGATCGACGAATACACCCGCGAATGCCTGGCGATCGAGGTCGGCGCCAGCTTGCGCTCGCAGGACGTGATTCTGACGCTGTCGCGTCTGATGCGGCTGTACGGCAAGCCGGCCCACATTCGATCGGACAACGGCGCCGAATTCACGGCGGCCAAGGTCATGCGCTGGCTGCGTGATGCTGCGATCGGCCCGGCCTTCATCACTCCCGGCAGCCCATGGCAGAACGGCTTCGTCGAGAGCTTCAACGGCAAGCTGCGCGACGAATTGCTGAATCGCGAATGGTTTCGCAGCCGCGCCGAGGCTAAGGTGCTCATCGAGCGCTGGCGGCAGTTCTACAACGAGCGCCGACCGCACAGCGCCCATCGCTATCAACCTCCGGCCACGGTCCGTCGAGCCTGGCTGGATACTGCTAATATCGACAGCCGACTCACTGCCTGATTGGCTACAAAATCCCGCCGCAGGTCACACCAGTGTAGAGCGAAGCAATTGTGCCACCGGCTCGTCTTCGATGGTTGCGGGCTGTAGGCAATTTCGGTGGCACTTTTGCTTCCACTTGGATCGAATGCAAAAGTGCCATTTCGCACACAGTACGCCTGAAATTTGCCACCTCAAATCCTAGACTTCGAGACCTGTCCCTAAGGTCTTGATCTGATGGAAAATTCTCCGCAGTTCACGGAGCCGGTCGCGCTTGCCCGACCGCCTGGTGCACACCGGTTGGAAGCCTTCAGCCCGAAGCTGGGACGACGGTTGACGTTCTATCGGCGCGCCTTGCTTGACCTGTGGTTACTGTTCGAGGCGGACCCCAGCGTGATCGCCTTTTGTGAGCGCCCTGGCTACGTACACCGTGGTGGAAACGCGCGGCTTGCCGATTTCTGGGTTCAATACACCGACCGACAAGAGCTGGTTCTTCTCGCAGACGCCGGTCTGGACGAGAGGGCAGCGCCGGGTAAGCCTCTGGACGAGTCAGCATTCTCAATCCGCAGCATGTCGTCGACGGACCTCGCGGCCGCGCGCGTTTGGATTGGCAACTGGCAGCGCATGCTGCCGTGCATCGTGGCCAATCGAGGCCTCGTCCCATGGTCACTGTCCCGATCAGTCGAGCGCCTCCTGGAAAATCCACAGCAGCTAGAGACCCTCGAGCGCAAATGTTCGAACGTGGATCCGGTTTTGTTCCGGGCAGCACTGTTTGGCCTGGTGCATGCCGGTCGCGTCGCAGCGCCCGACCTGCGTATGCAGCCACTGTCCTTGCACACGTCGTTCGCTGTAGTCGACACGAACTCATGAACCGCCGCAAACCGGAGTTACAAGCTCTCGACCTGGCGTCATGGCCGGAGGTCGCCTATACAGAGCTCGATTCCGTGCAGCGGCACGCGTTTGAAAGGCGTAGACAGGCGATCGTGCGCTATGCCGGAGGTGAATCGCTCAGGCAGATTGAGCAATCCACGGGGGTGAGCCGGCGCGATCTGTATCGCTGGCTTGAACGAGCCATGGTTCCACACTCGGATGGCCGGCCATACGGTTTTCGTGCCCTGGGTCGCTATATGCGGATCGCAGAGTATGCTCGAGTCAGCACAGTAAGAATTGGTGGAGAGCGCGGCAATTCCGGCGGGGCCGGTGCACTGTCGCAACTCTTCGAGCGCTATCCGTCGCTTAGCACCTGGCTGCGGTTGCAGATCAAGCAGCGTCGGGTTCTGCTCGAGCAGATCAATACAGACCGGCGGCTGCGCACACGTCTGCGTGGACTGCAAGCTCTCCATGATGAATTCCTGCGGCAGTGTCGGATGGTGGGCCTGAAGCTAACGGACTACCCGTTCAATACGGCAGGGCGTGCGATTCGCTCACTGTCGGAGCTTCTGAAGGCGGAAATGTTGCGCAGCTTCGGCCAGGCGGCACGTTCGGCGGGTGCGTCACACCTGAAGGGGCTGCCACGTCGAGAGGGTGGCGACGGCTGTCCAGCGGCAACGCATCCTTATCAGATCGTCGAGTTCGACGGTCACCGACTCGATCTTCGGCTGAAGCTTATCGTCCGCGATCCGCTTGGCTTTGAACATGAGTTCGAGCTTGAGCGGGTGTGGTTGCTAGTGATCATTGACGTCTGCACGCGGGCCGTGCTGGGCTATCACCTCGTACTGGCGCGAGAATACAGCCGTTACGACGTGATCAAGACCATCGAGAAGGCATTGGAGCCCCATCGTGCCCGCGCCTTCTCCATAGATGGGCTCGGCTATGAGGCGCAGGGAGGCCTTCCGTCACAAAGGTGGCCAGAGCTCTCGTATGTCACGTGGGAATGGATGAAGCTCGACAACGCCAAGGCGAACCTGGCTAACGAAACGCTGAGGGCACTGTGTGAATTCATCGGTTGTCTCGTCGATGCAGGCCCCAGGTACTGTCCGGATGAGCGCCCATACATCGAACGCTTCTTCGGCACGATGGCGCAGCGACTGTCTTCGCGCCTACCCGGCTACACGGGTTCGCACCCACGGGATTTGCGCCGCGCGCTCGCCGATCCGAAGGGCAATCTTCGGCTCTATGTGTCGCTCGACGAGCTGGAGGAGCTGGTTGAGTATGCGATCACGACGTACAACGGTACGCCGCATACCGGCTTGAACAGCGTGACCCCGCTCGAAGCAATGGAATACTTGCTCAATACTCAACAGGTGGTGCTGACGCGGCTTGCTGAGCATCATCGTCGCACGCTGTGCTTGATGCAGTCGGCCCGCCGATGTCGTGTGCGTGCCTATCTTGAGCAAGGCGTACGTCCGCACATTAACCTGTATGGCGTGCGCTACACGAGTGGTGTGCTGGCAAGAAGCACGCGGCTGGTCGGCAAGCAGCTACTCGTCTACCTGAATGCTGACGATCTGCGATGCGTGCGTGCCTTTCTCACGGATGGCACGGAACTCGGCATCCTGGATGCACAAGGCGCCTGGGGTGTGGTGCCGCACAACCTGAAGCTGCGCCAGGAGGTGAGAAAGCTGCGGGATCGGCGTCGAAGCCAACCGGGCGACTCGAATCCGATCGAAGCTTATGTGCAGGCCAAGCTCGAGCAGGCAAAGACTAGTCGGAAGGCCGCGACGGAATACGCGCGGACCGTGCGGCTGCTTGCCAGTGCACCGACAACGCGTACGCCAGCCGAGGCCACGCCCACCACGCGGAGCGCTGCCTCCTCCGTGGTGTCTGCACCGGCTGCGGCAGCAGCAGACGCTGTCTCGATTTTGCCCCAACAGCCGGCGCAGCCGCGCAAACTCACTATCGGGACTGGCCAAGTCTTCTAACACCGTCGTTCACATTGCGAGGTATGCCATGACACCTCAGATGCCGCGTCCCATCGATCCGTCACTTCACCCGCTGGTGACCGGCAATTATCGTATCGCCACGCCTGCGATCGAAGCCTTTTATGAGTTGGTCGAGCGATGTCTACGCTATCGCGTCATGGGAGCACTGATCTATGGCCCGTCCCGCATCGGCAAGACACGGGCGATCGAGTACGTGCGATTGCTGCTGGCGCGCAATCATCCGAAGATGACGAGCTACCACGCGCAATGCGAACACAAACCGCGGCATGCCGAAGGCCCGTTCTTTGCGAACTTGCTCGAGGCCGTTGGAGACCCCGACCCGAACGCAGGTTCCAATCCGGCCAAGCGGATGCGTCTGGCCCTGCGGATTCGCGAGGCGGCTGCTCGAGCGGGGAGCGGCACAGTGCTGCTTTTCTGTGACGAGGCACAGCGCTACAACGACAACGAGTACGAGTGGCTGCGTGATGTCCACGATTCTCTCGATCGGCAGCAGATCAAGCTGTTTACCTTTCTCGTCGGTCAGCAGGAGCTGCTCGCGCAGAAAACCGCCTTGCAGGTCGCGGGAAAGACTCAGATCGTCGCGCGCCTGATGGTGGAGGAGTTGTCCTTCTATGGCATCCGCAATGCGGAGGACGTGGCGACATGTCTGAATGGATACGATCAGGCGGCATATCCGGAAGGTAGCCAATGGAGCTTTACGCGATTCTATGTTCCCCAGGCCTTTGACGCCGGCTACAGACTGGTCAGCGACGCCAGCGCGCTCTGGCAGGCGTTTGAGATCGCACACCACAAGGCGAATCTCCCAGGGCAACTCGCGATCCCGATGGAATCCTTCGCGCGGGCGGTCGAGATCGTGCTCAAAGATAGTGAAGTGAAGGACGATCCGGGCTATCGTCCTGATCCTCCCTTGTGGGCCCATGCGGTACGGCATTCCGGCTATGTCCAGTCACGTCATGCCACCGGTCGCGTGCTCGTCGCCGCCTAGCGAAATGTTGCTCAGCCCGCCGAGGTTTCCGATTCTCACGCTCGACGAGGCTAAGCTGACGCCGGCCCTGGGTTACCTCTTCCACCGAAAGTGGATCGATCCATACGAGTCACTCGTTTCGATCCTATGGAAATTTGAGAAGGCAAATGCGTTGTCGGGGAGGGTGCTTGCGCATTTGATGGGACCGGACATTGACCCCTATGAGGGCCTCGTACCAGAATTCGGTGTCGTCGATATCGACCGATTGCATGGTGCACTTGGCTTGCCGAAAACAACGTTGCGTGAGGCGCTGCTCGCGCCGACCGAGCGGCGACGCTTCAGCGCGACGTTTCGTCACTGTCGTCGCTGTATCGCACATGGCTATCACAGTGTCGTGCATCAGATCGAAACCGTCTATCGGTGTCCAGCGCACCATTGCGCGATCGAAGTGGCATGTCGGAGTTGTGGGTATGAAGCGCCGTATCGTGTGAACGTGCAGCTTCTCGAAACACCATACCGTTGTTCGCAGTGCCGTGAAAGCTATGGTGGACATGGGTGGAGGCCTACCGAGGCCCGACCAATGCAACCAGGGTACCGCAAAGCGCTGGCGCGGAAATATGTTGGGTGCGCGTTGGGGTTGTGATCGTGCAGCGTCGACTTTGACGCTCGCTCAGGCGTCCTCGGTGGAGCGCGGTCGGATCCCATCGGGCGTTCTCATCGGCGCAGAAAGCCGGCGCATCTGGGCCGGTGGGTATGGCAGCCGGTGACACTTTCGCTTCGTTTCATCCAAGTTATTGAACCGTAAGGAAATTCTTCCTGCACCGTGCCTTTGGCGGGCGGAGGTGGCACTTTTGCTTGCGAACCGGTGGCACCTTTTGCTTCGGTATACGTCATGACCCCGTGCGCTACCAAGACCTGACGCGCAAAAAGAGTCCTAAGGCCGTGCGTCCGACGCCACCCAAGAAGCGCGGACATCCTCCCAGTCTCGATCGCCCCCGGCAGAACCGGCCATGGAGGCGGTGGACTCCGGTTAAATGGATACCCTAATCACTCCTTATCTTGCGCGCACGACCTCGCGTCAGTGTCGCAAGTACACCCGGATCGTTCTCACCTGAAACGACAGTCATCAGGATGCGCCCGCTGCCGCCAGGTACGTCTGATAGAACACTCCCCAGTTTGAGATTCGCATCCTCAAGCAGGTTCTCGATACTCAGGGCATGCCGAGCGATCTCGCGCGTTTGTTATTTGCCTTCACCTTTTGTCGGTTGTTCGACAGTGTCAGCATGATGCTGATGGAAATGAACGAGCAAAAAGCGAGTTGTCAGGTCTTGGCATGCTCTTTGCGAAGAGCGAGGCAAGGTAAAGCGATGTCATCCCCATCTTTCGGTCTTCTGCGGCGGGCATGGGATGCACAGTACGCTGGCACGATCGCCCAAACCTACCTTCAACGTGGATAGCCGTACTACATCGGCATACACGACTGAATGTCGGCGGGGCCTTGGAGTTGGGTGTAAAAGAATTTCAGTCTCGCTGAAAGATGCCGTTTATGAACGTGGTCCAGGACTACCGTGATTGGAAGCTCGACATTGAGTCCGTGCCTGCTGCGGGAATGTACACAGCTAAGGCTACAATCTCGCGGACGCGTACCGACTGGGATGATGTGTACTTCAGCTACACGTTCACGGACCTCGGACTGTCCGACACGCCGAAGGGTGTCATGCGGTGGGCGGCTGACTGGTTGCGTAGGTGGATAGATGACAACGCATGAATCACAGCATCAGTATAGACGGCACGCTCTCTTGTCGATCAGAGAAAGCAACGGCGCACACGGTGCAGCCGCTCACCAGGCAGTGGGCGGACTTTGGGTGACGTTGGCCGATTTGTGCCACAGGACCCAAGCTCGAAAGGAACGTCTCGGTCCGCATGGGTCACGGAAGCCGTGCATGCGCCGCTCTCGTTCACAAGTCGGTTGATGACTACGTTCGGCTCGGTTCTTCACGCGTGCGGCAGCCTTGACGAACACGTGTTTGACGCCGGCCAGCTTGGGAAGCTCGACCTTCGCCGCCGGATAGCTTCGCAATTGGCCAGTGACGATCTTGCGCGGCATAGGGCATGAACGAAGTACGCACTTGAAGGAGCCCTTCGCCACAGTCTTGTCCCGCCGACTGTGCAGCATCACAGAATAACCGCATGCGAGCCAGGACAGACGATCGACCACTTCAACGTCGCAGTTGCTCCCCACAGCGCATGCACCGACATCGTGCTGCTGCAAAAAATGACCGGTGTCGCGCGCCGGGCGGGAGTCGCTTCATGTAGCAAGTAACACTGAACAGGAGAACGTCGCATGTCGAGCCCGAACGAGTCGTCCTCACCCGCTTCGCATGGCTGCACCGCAACCCCCATCACACTCCCGCCGAGGCTGCCGCCCTCCCCGTGCTGCTGCGACAGCGACCCGATCACGGGACTCAAGCAGTTATTCGTCGACTACTTCCAGGGCAAAGGCATGGCCGCCGGCCGCGATCCCGCGACGCGGCCCGTGTTTCTCCGCCTGCACGGCGTGGCGCACGGACGCTTCACCGTTGCGCCGAACCTGCCGGACGTGCACAAGGTCGGTGTCTTCGCGCAGGCGCGCGAGTACTCCGCTTGGGTGCGCTTTTCCGCCGACGTGCAGCCGGGCGTTCCCGATCTCAAGGGCACGACCGGCATTGGCATCAAGCTGTTCGGGGTCGCAGGGCCCAAGCTCCTCGAGCCGGACCAGGACGCCTCGACGCACGACTTCATCCTGCAGAACCACGACGTGTTCTTCGCCGATACCGCGAAGGACATGTGCGAATTCACCTGCCAGTCGCTGCACGACAAGCGCGACGAGTACCTGAACGAGCATCCGGTGACGGCGCAGATCCTCAAGGAAATGGAGAAGCGGGTCGAGTCCGCGTTGACTACGCCGTACTGGAGCGTGCTGCCGTCGCGCTTCGGCGATGCGCGCTTCGTCAAGTACAAGCTGGAGCCGCTCGAAACGCCGCCCGCCGATGCGCCGCCGAATTTCGACGACCCATTCTACCTGCGCGCCGACCTGCACGCGCGCCTGCGCCGCGGCGCTGCGCGCTTTCGCTTCATGGTCCAGTTCCAGACCGACGAGCGCGAGATGCCGCTCGACGCGGCCACCGTGCGCTGGAGCGAGCAGGCCAGCCCGCCCGTCGAGGTCGGCATTCTCGAGCTGCCGCTGCAGGACCTCGACGCGCGCGGCCAGTCGGCCTACGGCGAGAACCTCGCCTACAACACGTGGCATGCGCTCGCGGCACATATGCCAGTCGGCAGCCTCGCCGATGCGCGCAAGGACGCGTACCGCGCGTCCGCCGGCAATCGCCGCAACGTCAACGGCGTGCCGCTCGCCGAGCCGGCCGAGCCGCGGCCGCCGCAGTACGCGCCCGGCGTCGACTACCCGGCCGCCGTGGACACCCGCATCGTCCGCGCGGCGATCCACCCGGCCATCGGCATCGCGCGCGTCGGCAACAGCGCGACCGAGTACTACGTTGGTCCGCAAGTGCTCGACCCGTCGCCGATGCCGCCCGGCTTCTATCGCGACGCCACCGGCGCCCTCAAGCGCGAGGCCGCGCAGTTCCGGATCTACGGCTACAACGCGGCCGGCGACGTCGTGCGCGAGCTGACCGCCGATTGGGCCGACATCGGCTGGAGCGTGCACCTCGCGAACCGCAAGGCGGCCTGGTACCAGTGGCAGATCGCCATGGACATTCCCGAGGCGGCCACCACCGTGCTGCCCCGGCGCAACGCGAAGGTCGCGGAGCGCGGCACGCTCGTCATCGATGCCGGGGAGCAGCGCATCGCGGGACGCAACGCCGCGAGCGTGACCTGCGTAGGCGAATACACCGGCGTGCCGGTCAAGCTCGGCGAGCTGCTGACCGACGCAGCCGGCCGGCTGCTCGTGCTCGGCGGACACGGCGTATCGGCCTCCCCGACCGGCACCCCCATCTACAACCCGGACGACGATAAGTCCTTCATCAACGCCGACGGCTGGTACGACGACACCTGCGACGGTATCGTCGCGGCGAGCGTCAGCATTGAAGGCCGCGCGATTGCCGTCGAATCGGCGTGGGTCGTCACCGCTCCGCCGAACTACGGGCCGCAGGTCAAGGCCGTGCGCACGATGTACGACCTGCTCTACGACCTCTACGTCCAGTCGGGCTGGATGGCGCCGCCGGCAGCGGTGTCGTTCATGGACGACGTCCATCCAATCCTAGACCGGCTGACCGGGCTGCAATGGGTGAACCAGGGCTTCGCGACCGCCTTCGGTTACGGCGGCAGCTTCGATTTCTCGAGCCCGGTGCTGATTGCGCGCCTTTCGACGCTGCCGCCCGCCGGCCAATACGATCCGAACGCCGAGCTGCGCTACCAGATCTTCAACAGCTTCCGTCCGCCCAACCCGCCCGACGGCAACCAGCTGCCATGGCCCTGGCTGTACGGCGACGCGGTGACAAGGCCCGCCGGCGAGGGCCCGCGCCAGAACGCGGCTGTCAGCGGGACGCAGTACGAGATCCTGAGCCGCTGGGCCAGTGGCGACTTCATCGCCGACTGGCGCCCGGGCCGTCAGGGGTCGGCCAGCATCGACAAGGTACCGCTCGCCGGGCAGCCGGCCATGCTCGATCGCGCCGCGCTCGACTTCTGCCTCGCCGACGCGTTTCACCCCGGCTGCGAGATGACCTGGCCCATGCGGCACCTGTCGCTCTACGACAAGCCGTTCCGGATCCGCGTGCGCCCGGCCGACGTGCCGGAGCCGGACTACGGCCCCACGCTCGATCAAGCCACCGCGCTGTCCGCGAGCGGGCCGCTGCACGCGCAAAGTCCCGGCGACATCAACCGCTGGATGGGCCTGCCGTGGCAGGCCGACACCGCGTACTGCCGCGCCGGCTACGACACGGCGTACGATCCATTCGTTCCGACGTTCTGGCCCGCGCGCGTGCCGAACCACGTGCTGAGTGCAGATGACTACGCGATCGTCGCCGATCCGTCGCAGCCGCCCGCGCGCCGCATCGACGCCTTCAACAACCGGACCAACTGGAACAAGCCGCTGCGCGGCACCGTGGCTGCGCAGATGGAGGAGATGATCCGTATCTTCGGCTCCATGGGCCTCCTGGAGTTGCGTCACGCCGCCGGGCTCGGGCCGGCCTTCCCCGAGACGATGATGGTCGCCACCTACGGCCCGGATGTCGCGCCGGCCGATGCCTCGGGCACGAGCGCGGCCGCCGCCGCGAAGCCGCCGGTCGAGGCGCTGGCCGAGGTCGCCTTAAAAGCTCCGGCGGTCCATCCGAAGGCTCGGCCGCTGTCGCACGGCGCGAACTTCGCGTCCCACGAGGAAGCCGAGGCGGCGCCGCTGCCGGTGCGGCGCGGCAAGCCGCGCGGCTGAGGCGGCGTTGCCGCAGCGGTATGACGTCGCGATCGCAGGCGGCGGCCCGGCCGGGTCCGCCGCCGCGATCGCCCTTGCGCGCAGCGGCTTGCGCGTGCTCATCGCCGACGCGCAGAAGCATCCGGGCGCCGGCGAGACGTCGAGCTTTCGCATCGGCGAAGGGCTGCCGCCTTCGGCCCGTCACCTGCTCCGGGAGCTCGGCGTGCTCGAGCGGGTGCTGGACGGCGGGCACCGCTTGAGCCACGGGACCGTCGCGTTCTGGGGCGCCGCCGCGCCGCACTTCAACGACTTCATGCTTCAATTGCACGGCCCTGGATTGCAGCTCGACCGGCCACGCTTCGACGCCTCGCTGCGCGACGCCTCCCGCGCCGCCGGGGCCGAGCTGACCGAATCGGCGCAACTGCGGATCGATACGGCAGCGGCAAGCGCTCATGAACCACACGTGCTGAGCCTGAGCGCCCACGACGGCGACATGCGGACGCTCACAGCCCGATGGATCGTGGACGCAACCGGACGCGCCGCCTCCTTGGCGCGCTCGCTCGGCGCCTCGCCTATCCGCTACGACAGCCTGCTCGCGTTCTATCTGCGTCTACGGACGGACGCTCGTTCCGACCGAGATGGCCGCACCTGGGTCGAAGCCGTCGAGGACGGCTGGTGGTATAGCGTGTTGTTGCCGTCGGGCGAGCGGCTGATCGCATTCCTCTGCGATGGCGCGATAACACAACACCGCGCGCTGCTCGACACGCACTCGCTGTGGGCTGCGCTCGCGCACGCTCCCAACCTCCATGCGTTGTGCGCCGAGCATGGCTATCGCCCTTCCGGGCGGCCGCGAGGCGCTGACGCCAGCAGCGTCGCACTTAACGCGACCGCGGGTACGCACTGGCTGGCCGCCGGCGACGCGGCTCTCGCGTTCGATCCGCTGTCGTCCAAAGGGATATCCAGCGCGCTTCATACCGGCTTGCAGGCCGCGCGTGCGATCGTCGCCGTCGACGCCGGTGATGCCAGCGCCATCGGCCGCTATGCTGCTCACTTGCACGACCTCCACTGCACGTACCGCGATCAACTCGCGTCCTTCTATGTAATGGAGACCCGTTGGTCGGATGCGGCGTTTTGGAAGACGCGGCGACGTTGAAGGCTGTCGCCATCCCTCGATGATGGCTTGCCATGGCCGGCGAGATCTCGCGCCATCCAGCATGGATGCATGCGTTCGCCAAAAGGCCAGCAACATTCACCGCCGTATCGCCTTACCAAAGTAATTTGGTTTGCCACGATACGGAGCTGCAAGCGCGTAGACCAATGGGATGGACGCCCCCACCCGATAACGACATCAATGAGCCAGACTGGGGGTTCGGCAACCACTCGAACCGGAAGGGGCGTCCCATGCAGATTACGACCGTTGGTATCGACTTGGCGAAAAGCGTGTGCCGGCGATTTGCCTCAGCGGGTAAGTTGGCCGCTCCAACATTCGAACGCTGCAGTTGTGCCGCCTCGGTGCCCCGCTTGCGCACGAGGACATCGACCTGCTGCACATTTTCTACAGAAAGGCGAACGAGGGGCTACGCGCACAAGCTTATGGTTGGCTTTGCCATCCTGGTTGACTCGCGAACAGTTGGGCCCATGGAGTGAACTCAGATTTTCCTGTCCCAAGCCACTACACGCCCGTTCTCAATCGTGATGCGGAGTCGACAGCCTCCGCGAGGACCGGGTTCGTACTTCCATACTTCCCGAACTTTCGTCTTGAGGAACTTTTGGTCGATCGCATAGGGCTTTCCGCGGGAATCCACAAGTTGTTCCGTGGTCTGATCCACCCAAATGTGGGATTTCAAAATTTTACTCGCAATCGGCGTTAATGGGATGGACGCCCCCTCCCCGTAACGGGATATGCATGCCAAAGTTGGGGGCACTGCAACCCCTCGAACAGGAGCATCCATCATGACGATCACGACGGTAGGTATCGACTTGGCGAAAAATATCTTTGTGCGACCTGCAAGTCGCCTGAATTTCTGTTTCACAGGAGAACGTATGGCCTGACGAAACCGGTTGTTCCATCAACCGTTCCCTACCCAGACATGCGGAGCCGGTAACAGCTCGGTGTGAAGCTCTGGGGACAACGTAGCCGCCGGATAACCGGTACGCCCAGCCGCGAGGCGAAGCGGAATCTGCCAGCACGAAGGCGGAGAGGAGCAAGGGATGAGTGGGTACGACCAACATATGTGAACTTCTGATAAACGTCGTGATCTTTGACAAGCCAAACGTGCTGACAGGCTTGAACCAAAACGGTATGCGGTGAGGAGTGGTCTTCGAAGACTGGACCACCATGGACAACCAGCCGCCGGCGAAGAGGAAGGGTCCGCCCCGCTCGGAGATTCATGCGGAACAGGGTAAGCCCATCATGCTGCCGGTGACGGCAGGCGAACCGTAAGGAACGCTGTTGGCACGGTGGGTAAAGGAATGCGGAGAAAGCGAACGCCCGGCTGTAATGGCCGGGATACGGGCTGCAACATTGCCCGACACGAAAGTGGGCAGACTTCCGCAGGGTCATTCATGGCGAGAGAACTTTGACCAACCGTTATACGAGGGAAAGCAGATGACGGCGTACGATGCGAAAGTGTCGGGAGCTGGTGCGTCCTCGCACGCTGCACAGATGTGGGATCAGGCGAACTGGCCGCACATTGAGGCAGAGGTGAAACGGCTTCAGGTGCGTATCGCCAAGGTGGTCCGGGAAGGCCGATGGGGCAAGGTGAAAGCCTTGCAACGTCTGCTGACCCGCTCGCATAGCGGCAAGATGTTGGCCGTGAAGCGTGTGACGGAAAATCGCGGTAAGAGGACGCCGGGGGTGGATGGCAGGATATGGCCGTCCCCGGCGGCCAGATGGAACGGAATGGTGTCGCTACGTCATCGCGGCTATCGGGCGATGCCGCTGCGGCGGGTTTACATTCCCAAGAGTAACGGCAAGAAGCGTCCGTTAGGAATTCCTTGTATGCGGTGCCGGGCGATGCAGGCTTTATGGAAGCTCGCTCTGGAACCCGTCGCGGAGACTCTGGCGGATGCCAATTCCTACGGCTTTCGGTCCGGACGCTCGACCGCCGATGCCATCGAGCAGTGCTTCAACGTTCTGGCTAAGGAACGTGCTCGAAATAACTTCCCGCTATGCGGCGTTCCGTGAGCGGATGCTGTAGTTCCACGCAGGCAAGGTTGAGTCGTACTCGATGTTCAGTGAAGCACGGACGCAACGAGTGACTGTCCGTCCGGCTTCATAGACTCCGTCAAGAATGTCAGCAGTAACTTTCAGTCCGGTTTTTGTGCAGGCTTTTTCGATCAGTTCACGAACCAGACTAACGCTGCTGAAGACTACGCCAGCACAGGCTCGCGTAATGTGTGGAAACACGCGGTGCTCGATCGGATTATGTTTCGAGCAGTATGGGGCGTAGTGGGCCACCCGGATTTCCAGTCCGAGCCGGTCTGCCAGATCTTGCAGATCCGCTTTGAAAAGCCACGAATCACTTGGGTTGCTACCTCCGCCATCGCACAGTAGCAGTAACCGTGTGGCTTGGGGATAATCGGCGCGACCCTGTTTTTCCCACCAGTGCGCTACGCTGTCGCAGGCAAACTGCGTCGTGTCACGGCTCACCCCGATGTTCACATGTGCCTTGTTCAGCCCGATGTCGTACAGCCCATGCGGGATGACCTTGCCTTCGCTGTAGCTCGGAAAATCATGGTCGAGGACTTCAAGCTGCTCGCGCGTGTAGAGCTTGCCGTCGCGATAGAAATTGCCCAGCATCTCCTTCTTCTTCGTATCGATGCTGAGGACAGGCTGGTCGTCTTCGAGATATTCCGCCTTGAGTTGCGTAATACGCTGAAATTGTACGTCGCGTTGTGCGTGGGACTTGAACGACTTCTTTTTCTGTGATTGCCGCCGGGAAAAACCGTTGCGCTTTAGCAGCTGCCGGACCGTTCGCACGCTCACCCGTTCGCCTACTTGCTGCGTCATCGCCTGTGCGATTTCGCGTGGCTTCAGATCCGTCCAGATGATGCCGTGTTGTGGATTACCCGCCGTATGCTCTCGCACCACATCTAGAAATACCGCGTTCCACTCCGGATGGTCCGTTAACCTGGATTTACGCCCCTTTTTTTCGGATCCGCTCTCCAACCGGATCCAGCTCTTCTTCCAGGTCCTTTAGCCCTTGTCTAATTGTTTTCGGGTCCATTTCAAACAGTTTCGCAATATATTCGAAACCGCCATGGCCCAGCTTGTCCGCCTCCACAGCCGCATACCGCCGTCGGTCCTTCTCCGACAAGCGCGCGTACAGCCGCTTCATCCGCGTTTCAACCTCAGCCCGGTAACCAGCCTGCATCGTTTGTCCTCCAGAGGCATCACATCTTACCCGCGTCGCTTTGCGCACGCCAGGTCCACTTCGGGAAGTTATTTCTCACTCGTTCCTAAGCGTGCCTCGCCAGAATGGGTTCTGGAGGGTGACATTCGAGGCTGTTTCGACAACTTCAGTCATTCCTGGTTCCTGGAGAACGTACCGATGGATAAGGGGGTTCTGCGAAAGTGGCTTCAGGCCGGATATATCGATGAGGGAACTCTGTTCGAGTCGCGGGCGGGTACACCCCAAGGGGGAGTTATCTCGCCCGTCATCGCGAATATGGCGCTGGATGGGCTTGAAGCGGCAGTCCATGCAAGTGTGGGAACATCCAAACTTGCTCGCAGCAAGGCTCAGCTCAACGTCGTCCGTTATGCCGATGACTTTGTGGTGACTGGCGTGTCGAGAGATGTGCTGGAATCCCGGGTGCTTCCCGCGGTCAGGCAGTTTATGGCCGCCCGAGGTCTGGAACTCTCGGAAGAGAAGACCAGGATCACCAACATAGCGGAGGGTTTCGATTTCCTTGGCCAAAACGTGCGCAAGTACGGCGGCAAACTGCTGATCAAGCCAGCGAAGAAAAGTATCAAATCGCTGCTCGACAAGGTCAGGGAAGTCATCAAGGGCAACGCGAGTGTCACCCAAGAGGCGTTGATCCGTAGGCTGAACCCGATCATTCGGGGTTGGACTATGTATCATCGCCACGTCGTGGCAAAAGCGACCTTCTCAACGATCGACTCGCACATCTGGCACCTGCTCTGGAAGTGGGCAAGACGTAGGCACCCCACGAAAGGAGCCCGGTGGGTCAGGAAACGTTACTTCCGGTGTGACGGACATCGGTCCTGGGATTTTGCAACGAAGGGTTCGACCGAGGATGACACCTGCGGCCTGCAACTCTTCCGCGCAGCGACGGCCGCCATCCAGCGCCACGTCAAAATCCGGGGACTGGCTAATCCGTTTGATCCGGCATGGGACATCTACCTTGCCCGCCGTCGAACCGCGAAACGTTCCGCCGGGCTGTCCGGTGCCACCCAGTGGCGCTGAAGGAATGGCTTGAGCCGGATGCGGGGCGACCTGCACGTCCGGTTCTGAGCGCAGTAACCGCGGCCGCGGTGGGCGCCCCGAAGAAACCTGGCACCGATCGCCGCTTTGGTAAGCTGAGGCGTCGCGCCACTGAAGACCGACTCCCATTGGTGCTATCAACGCCCGTTTCTTAGCGTGGTCCAAGGTCACGTCGGCGACATTGGTGAGTTCGTGCGAACGAACATCCCGCTTGAGAGGTTGAGCAATGACGACGTACCGTTGGCGGCGCGGCACCCTTCCACTTATGATGGAGTAGTCGATGGCCCCGCGCAGCCAGTTAAAGAGGATGGAAATTGCCAACCCCAATGCAGCGGGGATCGATGTTGGCTCGGCGAGTCACTTTGTCGCCGTACCGCCAGACCGCGACGATGAGCCAGTTCGGGAATTCAGGAGCTTCACCGAAGACCTGGAGCACTTGGCCGATTGGCTGGTTTCGTGCGGCATTGACACGGTGGCGATGGAGTCAACCGGAGTGTACTGGATTACCCTGTTCGAGTTGCTGGAGTCGCGAGGCCTGAATGTATTTCTGGTCAATGCCCGTCACGTGAAAAACGTCTCGGGCCGCAAGTCCGACGTGCTCGACTGCCAGTGGCTACAGCAACTGATGAGCTACGGACTACTGTCTGGAGCGTTTCGTCCCAAGGACGAGATTTGCGCATTACGCTCAGTGATGCGTCAGCGCGCAATGCTGCTGTCCTACCAGTCGCGGCATGTGCAGCATATGCAAAAAGCTCTAGCGCTCATGAATGTACAGTTGGCCAATGTAATTTCTGACGTTGTCGGTGAGACTGGCCAGAAGATTCTGCGCGCGATCATCGCTGGCGAGCGCGACCCACTGAAGCTGGCAGATCTCAAAAACGGCCGGATCGAGGCGAGCAAAGAAGAGATTGCCAAGTCGTTGCAGGGTAACTGGCGGGAAGAACACCTGTTCGCCTTGACCCAGGCGGTTGAGCTATTTGATGCTTATTCCAAAGCGCTACAGCGCTGCGACGTCCAACTGGAGAGCATGCTTAAGGCGTTGAGCCGGAGCGAAGCTGAGCCCGGTCCGTCCAAGCGCCGCGTCGGCAAGGCAAAAAATGCCCCCAAGTTTGATGCACGCACCTATCTCTTCCGCATCTGCGGCGTTGACCTAACTGCGATTGACGGCATCGACATCACGACCGCACTCAAGGTAGTCGCCGAGATCGGCCCAGATCTGTCGCGCTTTCGGAACGCCAAACACTTCGCCTCATGGCTGGGCTTGTCTCCGGGCACGAAGATCTCCGGAGGCAAACGCCTATCAGGGGCCACCAAGGCAACGCTAATCGCGCTGCTCAAGCTCTGAAGCTGGCTGCCGCTGCACTCCGCCCCAGCCAGTCGGCTCTGGGCGCCTACTATCGTCGAATGTGTGGGCGGTTGGATAAGGGCAAGGCCGTGACGGCGGTTGCACACAAGCTCGCCCGCTTGGTCTACGCCATGCTGACCAAAGGCACTGCCTATGTCGATCAGGGGCAGGCCTACTACGAAGAACGCTACCAGCAGCGCGTGATCTACCACCTCAGGAGAAAAGCCGCAGCCATGGGTCTCGAACTCGTCCCAATCCAGCCACAAGGACAATCCTCTTGAAAAACACCAATCAAATCAGGTAATTGAAATGGTTTCTTGAGAGGGGGCGGCGGCGCAGTAATGCGTCGCTGCTACCCGACCAGGTTCACGGCGTGGATGAACGCGGCAAGGCGACGTTGAAGAAGCAACTGAAGCGTGCCCAGGTGGCCGAATTCTTTGCGACTCTGCCGCCAAGCGTCGTTGGGATGGAAGCACTGTGGCAGTGCTCACCACTGGGCCCGTAAGCTGCAAAGCTTTGGGCACACGGTGCGGCTGATGGCGCCGCAATTCGTCAAGCCGTACGTCATGACCAACAAGAACGATGCGGCCGATGCCGAGGCGATCTGCGAAGCGGTGGCGCGGCCGAACATGAGATTTGTGCCGATCAAGAACCTTGAGCAGCAGGCGGTGCTGGCGCTGCATCGAGCGCGACAAGGCTTCGTAAAGGCGCGGACATCGCAGGCCAACCAGATTCGTGGATTGCTAGCCGAGTTTGGATTGGTTGTCCCTCAGGGGATCGGGAACATTGCCAGGCAGGTGCCGGAGCTGATCGAGGATGCGACCAACGAATTGCCAGGTTCGTTCCGTCTGCTCATACAGCGGTTGCTGGACCATCTGAAAGAGTTGGACCGTCAGGCCGATGAAATTGGCGCCCAGATCGAGTCGTGGCACCGGGATAACGAGATGAGTCGCAGGCTGGCGAAAATTCCCGGAATCGGCCCGATTACCGCCAGTGCACTGGCGGCGACCGTAGGTAATGCACGGAACTTCACCAGCGGCCGCCAATTGGCGGCGTGGCTTGGTCTTGTGCCTCGACAGAATTCCAGTGGAGGCAAAAGCGTCTTGCTCGGCATCAGCAAGCGGGAGATACGTATTTGCGAACGCTGCTCATCCATGGCGCTTGCGCGGTGATCTACAGAGCCAAGCTCAAGGGCGCGACGAGCAGTTGGCTCCAAACATTACTCATGCGACGCAATGTCAATGTGGCTGCGGTGGGGCTCGCGAACAAGAATGCAAGAATCGTCTGGGCGCTGCTGACGCAGAACCGGGACTTCTGTCCTGACCATGTGCCTACCGCAGCGCGCCCGGCTTCGCCGGTCTGAACTCAACGATACAATCGCACGCAAGAGAAATCTCCAGACCACCGATTGCTCAGGCGATCAAACAGTGATGGCAAGACGGTCAGACCGTGGTCGGCAGAAGCCTGATATGCAACATGAGCACGAGGCTCGCAGCGTTGATAAGGCGCCGACCAGCGGATTCCATCAGGGACGGCAGGCACAAGCCTGACATCAAGTCCGGATACATGACTGCAATCTCGACCTTCCATCCATTGCTGAATGCATCGTTTGACAAGCCGGGGGCGTCCATACATGTTGCATAAATCCGGGTCGGTTGGGCGGCTGACGTTTACGCGCAACGACTGGAACGCTGGCTCTGTAATGAGATGGTCGCCCCCATCCCCCACGAGCGGTTACGCTTAGGGGGCGTTTTCTGCCGAGGAGGCCATCATGCAAGACACGACGCTGGTTGGAATCGATCTGGGTAAGCACTCCTTCCACCTTCACGGTCAGGACAGACACGGCAAGGCCGTGTTTCGCAAGAAGGTGAGCCGTAAGCAACTCGTCGAGTTTTTTGCCACATTTCACACATGCACGGTGGTGATGGAGGCCTGCGCTGGCGCGCACCATATGGCTCGCAAGCTCGCTGCATTCGGCCATCAGGCCAAACTCATCTCGCCGCAATTCGTACGGCCTTTCGTCAAGAGTAACAAGAACGACTTTGTGGATGCCGAGGCGATCTGCGAAGCGGCGTCTCGTCCTGCCATGCGATTTGTAACGCCGAAAACGGAAACGCAGCAAACTCTGTCGGCCTTGCATCGCGTGCGTGACTCGCTGGTGCGCGATCGCACCAAGACCAGTAACCAGATACATGGATTCCTGCTGGAATTCGGAATCAGCCTGCCGGTCGGCAAGGCCGTCATCACCCGTCTGCCGGCAGTCCTCGCCGAGCATGCTTTGCCATCTCGGCTGGTGGCGGTCCTCGAACGCCTGCATACCCACTTCAAGTACCTCAGTGAACAGATTGGCGAACTCGACAAGGAGATGACTCACCAGCTTGCCGACGACGATCTCGGCCAGCGTCTGCTGACGATTCCTGGCGTCGGTCCGATCACTGCGAGCGTGCTGGCCACCGAGATGGGCGATGGCAAGCAGTATGGCAGTAGTCGCGACTTCGCCGCATCGATCGGGCTGGTGCCCCGCCAATACAGTACGGGAGGGCGAGCGAACCTGCTTGGCATCAGCAAACGCGGGAACAAAAATATCAGGCGTCTGTTGGTTCAGTGTGCACGGGCTTACATGCAGCGGCTCGAGCGGCAAACCGGTAGGCTCGCGGACTGGGTCCGCGCCATGCTCACACGACGGCACTCCAACGTGGTTGCCTGCGCGTTGGCAAACAAGCTGGCGCGTACCGCGTGGGCGCTGGCCACCCGCGGCACCACATTCAATGCCGGGTCGGTTGCCATGCCTGTCTGAGCGACCGATCCCGCTTCCTGCTTCACTGAAGTCCACCCATCTCGTTTTGCGACTGCTGATATTTGATGACGTGAACGGTACACCGGCCTGGTAGACACCCTGGGAAGTTAACGAGCTTTCGAAGCTGCCTCTGTTATTAGGGCTGTCAGGCGCGATTCTCATCGTGGCGCGAGGAGCAATCCTTACAATGACGCCGGATAGATTTAGGCAAACCAACCACCCATCAACATCGGTGTTGCAAAAACGGGGGCGACCATAGATTAACTTCTGACGAAGCGGCGTAGTGTCTTGGACTTTTTCCGGGACGATGCGCAAGGACAACCGACAGCAAGCCGAGCCCAAGGGGGTCTACCGCGTCAAGAACTGGGGACAGTACAACAAGGGGCTGATAGCCCGAGGAGACGTGACGATGTGGGTCGAAGAGAGCTTGCTCGTGCCACCGGCTAAAGCCCGATCGCCCAAGCGTGGCCACCCGCTCGTCTATACGGATGCGCTGATCCAGGGTCTGCCCGGTCTCAAGCAGGTATTCCACCTGCCGCTGCGCGCGCTGCAAGGCTTCGCGCAAAGCTTGCGTACCCTGGCCTTCCCAACGTTGCCAGTGCCGAACTACACGACATTGAGCCGCCGCGCGCAGAATCTGAACGTCGTGCTGCCCGTCTCGCGTACCGGCGAGCCGCTGCATCTGGTGATCGACAGCACTGGGCTGAAGCTTTACGGCGAAGGCGAGTGGAAGGTTCGCAAGCACGGTTGGTCCAAGCGACGGACCTGGCGCAAGGTCCATCTCGCCATGGACGCGAACACCGGCCAAATCTGTGCTGCACTGATGACCTACCAGGACGTTGGCGATGGCGAAGTGTTGGCCGACCTGCTCGATCAGATCCCGGCTGATACGCCGATCGATACCATCGGAGGCGACGGCGCCTACGACAGCAAGCCGTGCCACGCGGAGATTGCCGCGCGAGGTGCACAGCCCTCGATTCCACCACGCGATGGAGCGAAGCCTTGGTCTGAAAGTACGCCGGGCGCAGCCTGGCGCAACGAAGCCATCGATGTCATCGAGAAGAGCAGTCGACACGAATGGAAAGCCGCCAGCGGCTATCACCGGCGCTCGCTGGCCGAGACCCTGATGTACCGCCTCAAGACGCTGACAGGACACAGTCTGTTGGCACGAGAAATCGGGTCGCAGGCCGCCGAAGTGGCCATCCGTGCGGGTGTGCTCAACCGCATGGTCGCGCTCGCTCGCCCGCCCGTCCGTATCCGTGTATCGCATCAGCATCACCGAGGAGCCCCTGTTTTCAATCTCGATTTATGCAACAACGCCTCGCAATCTCCTCGCCGTACTTTGCGCGCAGCCCTCTCTCCCGCTGCTCCTTCTGAAGCTTCTCTTTTGCAGTGGAGTCTACGAAGATATAAATAGCCGCGAGGACGGATATGATGATGAAGCCGAGGAACACCGGCCAGTATTTTTGAATTTGCTCTACCAGCGAAGCTCCTCCGAGGACTAGGGCAACTATCCAAAATCCGCCTCTCGCCATGGCTCCTCCTCTAAGTTCTCTGCTCAGCTTATGTGATTTTAGTCGTATCCCGAATCAACAAATGTTTGGAAGAGCACGGTGGGAACACATCAGTAACGTAGCGTGCCATTTTTTAGGCAAGACAACTATAGAAATGCTCCTAGGATTAAGGAAGGCGAAAGGAAATGACGGACGCCGCGCTTAGACGGGAACCCAAGTCGTGATCGAATTTCATCTCAGCGCAATTGAACAGGCCATCTGGGCATTCGCCCGAGGCCAGCGGTGCCACCCAAGAGTGGTCGTACTCTGCACCATTGAACAAAACGCCCGTACCCTGAAGTTTTGCGGGTAGCTGAGAGGTTATGTTGAATGGGGGAGGGTGGACGCCTGTGGGCGCAGCCTGCACCGCAGCCAATCAGCCTGATCATCAACGCACCCAGAAATCGAGCTCCCTCTTCGTGGCGCTGTTGAGTTGCGCCTTCTGCCAGTCACCGGTCTCAAGCAGGAAGCCGCCAGGTTGCATACCTTTCTTCTGCAAGTCGCTCACATAGGCCAGCCAGCGGTAGTGGTGATACACCGACAGAATGTGCGTAGCATAGTGCAACGCCAGCTCTTGATTTCCGCGCACGATAATGAAGTTGTCGTCGTTGTTCTCGCTTGCCGAGCCTGAGAAGTTGTGGCTCCCGGTCACGACGACCGGGTTGGTAAATGGATCGACGACGATCAGCTTCGAATGCACGATCGCGTAGCCGACAACTCCGCCTTGCCGCGTGAGAAACTCCTTGCGAGTGACTGTCGCCGCCCAGTTGGCAAGCTTATTCATGCCTTCCGGCCGCACGATGTCGAGCGTGCGCTGGCCTTCTTGTCCAGGGTGAACGTCTCGACGGTAACCTCGCTCTCGTCGGTACTATCCCCATCGCTGGGCGGAGTGCTGACCACGCCCTTGATGTAGAGCGACTTCCTTGCTGACTGCAGCTCGCGGATCGTGGCCAGCGTGGCCGTGCCGCCGGGTTGGAACATCAAGAACATTACGGCTTCCTTCGCCGAATTGACCACGTCGTTCAACGCGGCGAGATCGACCTTGTTGTGCGTGCGCGAAAACCAGATCTCACCGGAAGAGGAGTGCTTTCCGGCCTCGAACGCGGCGGGCTGATCGTTCGCTTCGACTAGCGCCGGCGGGAACGCGCTTTCGGCATCCCGGAGGCGCTCCCACTGCGCCAGATATTCGGCAGCCACGCCTGGGTTGTCGATGCGCAAAACCGTTGTTGATTTGCGTGCAAAGGCCAGTAGTGGTCCAATTTGTGCTGCCGGTCCAGGCCATCTTCGCGGTGCCTTCGGTATCGGTCAGCACGAGAAACTTGTTATGACCGAGCGCGCCAGGCGACACAAACGGTCAAATACCTCTACTCCGCTGTCTTTCAGCAGCTTGCGAGCGCTCTTGTTTTGGTCTCGCTTGCGTGCTTCTTTCGATGTTTCGGCTTTCTTCTTCTGATCGACCCATTGGAGAGCACTACATGCGCATTCCCCTTGAGCGCCGTTAGACCTGCAATCAACTCGTCGTCCTCGAGCTCGTATATAGTGCCGCGTAGAGATGACCTTTCGATTTTTTTGCGCTATCAAGCAGCGCCAGCATCTCGATCCGCAATGTGCCGGAGAGGAAATTCCGGATGGGCAGTTCATGCTGGGTCAGGCTGTCCTTGAACAGGCTTAGTGCTTCCTTGCGTGTCTTCAGGTTGTTCTTGACCCGAAGATCCTCAAGGTAGCGCGACATGAACTGGGAAATGACCAGTCCGCGATTGAAGTACGAGGAGAAGCCGTCCTGCGTGCCGCCCGAAAGCTTGATCCATGCGGTCCAATCGCTCTGCTCGCTGATTAGCTGGCGTAGCTTGCCCTGCGTATGGATCATCGGCGTGACGCGATATCGCACCTCGTCACCCAGGTTCGCCGTAAAGTCTGCCCACCAGAATCGCTGGAATGCCAGTCCGTCGAGGGACGAACGTCGCCAAGCCTTGGCTTGGTCTCGTTCAAATCCCTTCCGGTTATCGAGCGTGCTACGCACTACCTTGCCGTCGGGTGTTCGCGATTCCTTTTCGAATCGCAAAACCCCAGCAGTCCGTGATGGGCTTTGCAATGGTCCAGAAGATT
>CP074390.1 GCA_022041995.1 Cupriavidus necator | reverse complement strand
GCCGTGCTCACCTGCTGTTCCGTTGCGGGCTGAATGAGAGTTGGCGTCGCGAGATATTTGGCATGAGACAGGGCGGATGTCTCGCGCTTTTTGCACAAGAGATTCACTGCCGTAGAGCGCGAGACATGTTGGATCGCCTGGAAGCCGGTATCGGTGCGGCCCAAGCGAAGCGGCCCCGGTGGAAGCCGGGGCCGATGTTCAGAATGGATCGTCAGGCAGATCGCCGCCGTCGGGCTCTTGGAGATCGGGCGGCGGGCGGTAGCGACGGGCCTGTTCGCCATAGACGGTGTTGAACCACAGCCATAGGTCGTCGAGGATAAGCTGGATGACGAAGGCGGTTTCGTCGGAGAGTTTCGGATCGGCAGCGCCGGTGCTGCGAGTGAACATGTACATGATGGATTCGCGGATTGAGGCGTGCGGGGTTCTCATCGCATTTCCCCGATGGCCTGCTGCAGCAGTTCGTCAGGCAGATGGTTCAGCCCCTTGGGCACGGCCAGCTGCATGGCGGTGCGCAGGATGCGTCCGGCGTTGCGGGGCAAGCCACGCGAGGCTTGGCGCAACAGCTCGAGCCCGGTCTCTGAGAGCAGCGTGTGGTTGCAGCCGGCGGTCTTGAGTGCGTGCGAGATGAGCTGGGCGAAGCGGGCATGCTCGGTGACGGGTTGAAGTTGCGCGCGGGTCTGGATGCGGCTGTAAAGTGCGGCGTAGACGTTGCGTTCAAGCATTGAGGCCAGCTCCGGGTGGCCAACGAGCCAGACGGTGATGAGATGACGGGCGTCGAAGGCGAAGTTCAGGAATGAGGGGAAGTCGCGGAAAAACTCGGGAGGCAGGTTCTGCGCCTCATCGATTATCCATAGGGGCAGAACCTGTTTGCCATTAGCAAGTTCGGTGATGCGCGCCTTGATGTCGCGCCAGAGATCGGCGCGGCGATGGCTGGGTTCGAGCCCGAGCGAGCGGGCCAGTGACCGGTACAGGTCAACGCGGCCGAACTCGGTCTCGGCCAGGTAGATGGTCTGGTAGCGATGCGGGTTGAGGTTGCGCGTGAGATGGCGTAGTACGGCGGTCTTGCCTACGCCGGGCTCACCGGTCAAGAGGCCGATGCCAGGGCTGTCGAGCAGCCACTGGAAGCGTTCGGACAGACTGGCGAGCGCGCCGTCGTCCCACAGTTCGATACAGTCGGTGTCCAGCGGGGCGCAGCGCAGGCCGAAGTGTTGACGGTACATAGGTCAACCCTCCTGGCGGTAGTGATGTTGATGGGTGAGTTCGATGAGGTTGGGGCCGGGCACAGGGGCAGCGGTCGTGGGTTCAATTGGCGGCTTGCTGCGTCGTCGTCGGCTGTTGGCGACGGCATCGAGCGGGGTGGCGGCGCCCAGCGGTTGGCCGGCGCTGTTCTGGACGCGGAGCACGGTGCCGGCGTGGGGATCGACGACGAGCACGACCCGCTGGCCGCTGAGTTCGTAGGGGACCTCGAAGACGCGGCCATCGTACGAGACGGTGCCATCACGGCGCACATGGCGTTCGACGCGATGCAGGAACAGTTCATCGAGCTTCGGGGCAAGAGAGCCGAGTGCGCGGATGCGCGGCAGGTCCTGCTGGTAGCGCGCGAGCGGCGAGACATCCTTGCCCAGCGAGCTGTGGGGCTCGCGATGATAGACCTGCTCGACCCAGGCCCACAGCCGGGAGTTGAGGTCGGCCAGGTCGCGGATGTGGGTGGCATCGAGCTCCGCGAGGAACTGATCGCGCACGGTGCGGTGCCAGCGTTCGAGCTTGCCCTTACTCGTGGGCTGGTACGGCTGACAGTGCACCAGGCGAATGTCCAGGTCTGCGCAGATGGTCTGCAGGCTTGCGGCGCGATAGGCCGAACCGTTGTCGACGACGATCATGCGCGGGATACCCCGGCGCAGCAGTGCCTGCTTGAGAACGCCTTCGATCTCCAACGCCGTCTCGGACAGGCAGAATGCGCTGTGCGCAACCAGGCGCGAGGCATCATCGAACAGCGATACGAGATAGGTCTTGCGGCGTGCCCCGCCGAACGAGAACATTGGGCCATGCATGACATCGCCGTACCAGATGGAGCCGGCATACTCGGCCACGAAGCTGCGCTTCTCCTGGGGAACGACGGCGGGGCCGACGATGCGCGAGAGGCCGTGAACCTTGAGCAGGCGATGCACGGCGCAACGCGAGAGCGTTCCGCGCGCCACCACCCCGGCGGACTCGAGCAGCAGCCGGATCTGGCGTATGGAGCGTTGCGGGTTCTCGCGTTTGGCAGCCAGTACGGCGGCCTGCACGGCCTCGGGCAGCTTCGAGCGGCCGGTGTCGGCACGGGGCCGGCTGGCCAGGCCCGCGACACCCTCGCGCCGCCAGGCGTAGTACCAGGTCTGCAGGGTGCGCTCGCCGATGTGGCGGCGGCGCGAGCCGGGGATGGCGTACTCCTGAAGGGCGAGCTGACGCAGCAGCAGCTGCAGCTCGCCGCGCTCGAGCCGCTCACGGCTCACGATGGGACCGAGCACGGACAACCGGAACAGGGCCACGGGATCGATGTTGTTCATGAAGTCTACGTTGAAGTTGAACGAGACGTCATGAAACGACCAATATCGGGCCGGCGGCAGTGGGCAGACTGTGTGGGGTGCCCGTTACCGTGCCGGAAGGGGTGTCGCGCGCAGTGTTGCCATCATGCGATCACGGGACATCAAGGCCGTCCAGGTCGAGCCAGGCCATCGCTTGGCATAGCGGCATGAGGGCGAGGCAGGCGCACCAAAATGCGGCGGTATCGGCGGTGCGGCCCAGTTCTGGGAAGCGGCTTCGCAGGGCAAAGGCAAAGTTGTCACTGCGACGCAGGAGCCAGCCCCACCAGCGCCGGACGGTGCGGCGATCGACGCCGGCCACGGCGGCGGTGAAGCGCAGCGACATCCCGACGAAGATCAGGGCAAACACGAGCTGCTGCAGCGCCCAGCCGTACCAGCGCAGCGGACAGATGCACAGCGGCAAGCGAGAACAGGTACGCCGGCAAGCGGCACAACAATAGCGTGGCACGGGCACGGAATTGAGGGTACCGCCCTCACTGCGATCAGCCTTGCGTGCATAGAAGCCGTGTGCCCACAGGCAGGTGCGACCGCAATGTGGGCAGCGGCCGGGATGATAGGACTTAGGCGTGGTGACGATGGCGCGAAGATGCTGTTCGAGCGAGACAAAGGCATGTACGATCCGAAGCATAGGCCGGGCTGTTCTGTGTTCGTGGAGGGTGTGGTAACCGTCTCACGATAGCAGAGGAGTACCGGCCTATCTCATGCCCGCGGCGTCTCGCGATGTTCGCGGGGATGTTCGTGAAATCGTTCTCAACGTACGCGAGACAAACTCACCCTGTTGGACCTCAAATTGAGCGCGACGTAACAACCTGCACAGGCGGAAAAGCATCCGCTTGTAGCAGAGAGTACTCCAGCAGCGCTGCTAAGTGCTATACCGTTCGATATCTCCGAAACGACCTTAACTGGACGGCGTTACCGCACGAGGGGCGGGCTTGGCTATGTCTGGCTCGCTTATCTCGCGTGAGGTGTCACCGGCACGGTCGATTCCGTTCTCCTCGCCAATAGCTTACGGCCGAAATCAATGGCGGGCTTCTCCACAAATCGGTATGTCATCTCCGATACCACGACTGTAATGAGAAGGCAGACGACGGCCGCCAGCATCCAGTCGACTTTACCCGCCAGCCACGCCAGGAGTGGCAACGCTAGGCAGTGGAGCAAATAAATGGAATAGCTGATGACCCCTATCCGTGCCAGCCAACCGGGCGCACGCATCCGATTGGAGAAAATAAGGGCAGCCATAAAGACAACCATCGCGCTGATCCAAGCCGTGACCATTGGCAAAAAAGTTGGCCAACCTTTTACGCTGGCAGCGATGCGAACACCAAAGGTCGCATACGCGCAAAGAGTCGCGACAACCAGGCCAGCTAGGGAAAGGCTGATTTAATCGACGAGAGTGTCGACGTTGAGCAGCTGTGAAGCGTTGATAGACTAAGGACGACCAGCGAGCTACGCCGATGCAACAAATCAGTTTTGCTAGTGCCGAGTATCTGGGAAAGAAGCGCGTTACGCGGCGCGAGAAATTTCTGGGTGAGATGGAGCAGGTGGTGCCCTGGGCTCGATTGCTGGAGGCACTGGAGCCGTACTACCCCAAGGGCAAACGAGGGCGCCCGCCCATTGGCCTGGAACGCATGCTGCGGCTGTACTTTGTGCAGCAGTGGTATGGCTTGTCCGACGAGGCCCTTGAAGATGCCGTCAGCGACAGCGCGGCCATCCGCAATTTTGTCGGTGTTGACTTGGGACATGAGGAAGCGCCGGACGCCACCACGGTGCTCAAGTTTCGCCGCCTGCTCGAGAAGCACAAGCTTACCGCCGTGCTGTTTGAGCAGATCAACGCCCACCTGCGCGAGCGAGGCCTGATGATGCGCGAGGGCACGATGGTGGACGCCACCATCATCAATGCGCCGACTTCGACAAAGAACCGAGACAAGGCGCGTGACCCTGAAATGCATCAAACGAAGAAGCGCAATCAGTGGTACCACGGCATGAAGGCGCATGTGGGTGCCGATGCTGAATCGGGCTTGGTGCACAGCACTCACTACACCGCGGCCAACGAGTCTGACGTGGCGCACACCCATGAGGTGCTGCACGGGCAAGAGGATGACGTCATTCTTGATGCGGGCTACACCGGCGTGCACAGGCGCGACGAGATCTTGAAGGCGCAAGCAGAGGGCGCCATCAAGGCGGATGTTCGGTGGTCGGTGGCTATGAAGCGCTCCAGGCTCAAGGGCATGACCGAAGGGCCGCTGAAGCAATTGACGCAGGCCTTGGAGAAGGTCAAGGCGCAAATTCGTGCCCGGGTTGAACATCCGTTTCATGTGGTGAAGAATCTGTTCAAGCACAAGAAGGCTCGCTACAGGGGATTGGCCAAAAACGGTGCGCAGTGCGACACCTTGTTTGCGCTGGCCAATCTGGTGATTGCAAAGAAAGCGTTGCTGCAATCAATGGACAATTCCGTCTGCAAGGCGGCATAAGGCGTGAAACCCGGGGCAAAAGCCCCAAAAAATGAAAATTTCCAACTGGCAAGCCGTCAAATCTGCTGTTGGTTGACAAAAAAAATCGGCATCACACTGGCAACGCTGCGCGCTGACGCTTTGTTCAGCGATTCCCTAGCACTCCTAGGAAAGCTGTTTTCGAATCAACGCTACCTTTGCCTGAGTGCCATTCACCCAATAACCACCCAAGAAGCATGAGCTCCACATGGAACAGACCGTACGGGAACGGGCGAGGAGTCAGGACGCTTGCCAGAGCAATCACCAGGATGCACGTGGTCCATGCCGCGTAAATTCTGCTCGGCCATGTGTTCCAGCCGAGAAATACGAATATCGTCATAAGAGCGTAGAAAGCCATTTCGAACTTCAGGCTCCAGAATACGCCGATCAGGTTACTCACCCCGACAAAGCCTTGGAGCATTGTCAGATTCACAAGCACGTCAACCGAACCTGCCCCCGTTGGCAAGTCAAATACTCCGGCCGCGCTCATGAGCACGGCAACGGCGATCGATATCCAATAAATAGGATACAGCCGCATGATGCGGTGCCCCCAAAATACACCCAAACTTGACGCTCCGTTTATGGAGCGCGGAATGATGTACCCGCTGATCAAAAAGAACAGCGAGACGCCAGCCTGGCCAAATTGGAAAGTTGAGCTGATGAGGTCTCGCAAAAACTCGGAATGCCCCTCGCCGAAGTGAGAGAGAACCACAAGCAGCACCGCAACACCGCGCAGCGCATCCAGAAATTGCAACCTATTTCTATCCACCTCGCACCCCCTCCATGATTTCCCCTGAACCTTATCGCATCTGATCGGTCCACCATAGACGAGCCTCAACTTTGGGGGATCTGGGAAAAGCAAGCCACGGACTACGTCGCCATCTCATCCGACATGAAGCCGACAAATACCTGCTGCTTTGCGAACTCATCATATGCCTGCGCGATGAAGTTCGAGTCCATGGAAGGGGTGAAACTTACGTATCAATTTTCGACGTGCTGCCATGTTTCCCCGCCTGTGATCTTCGCGGGGCGAAGTCAGGCTACGCGACCGTAATGATCCTCAAAGCGTACGATGTCATCCTCGCCGAGATAAGAGCCAGACTGAACCTCTATGAGCTCAAGTGGAATTTTTCCAGGGTTCTCTAATCGATGGGTTGCGCCAATGGGAATATACGTAGATTGGTTTTCGGATAGAAGCATTTCTTTATCGCCATTGAATACTTTGGCTGTACCTCGCACCACAATCCAGTGCTCAGCTCGATGGTGATGCATCTGAAGACTGAGTGAGGAATTTGGATTAACGATGATTCGCTTCACCTGGAAGCGATCACCTCGATCAATTCCTTCATACGAACCCCACGGACGAAAAACTTTACGATGTGTGATCGATTCCTGCCGGCCGCTAGCTGCTAATCTAGCGACTACCTTTTTAACATCTTGGGATTTATCTTTGGTCGCGACGAGAACGGCATCGGCAGTTTCAATAATAATTAGATTATCTACGCCAATGGCCGCAACCATGCGATGCTCTGCTCTGATGTAGGTGCTATTCACTTCTTCGATCAAAACATCGCCGATTAGGCTGTTTTCGTTTGGATCAACCGGGGCCACAGCCGCAAGAGCATCCCAAGAACCAACATCGCTCCAACCTAGGTCAGTTGCTGCAACGACGACTGCGCGCTCGGTTTTCTCCATTACGGCGTAGTCAATGGAGACGTTTGGCGTTGTTTCGAACGCGGCCCTATCGAGTCGGATGAAATCCAGATCACGGGTACTTTTCGTTAGCGCCGCCTCGCACTGATCCAAAACAGCCGGGGCGTGGTGTCGAAGTTCGTCGAGATAAGTTGACGCCTGCAGCATGAACATCCCGCTGTTCCAGAGATGGCTGCCATCCTTCAGAAACCGGCTAACCGTAGCCGAATCTGGCTTTTCGACAAAATCCTCTACTAGATATACACCATCTTCCGGACTCAAGGATTTGCCGCACCGGATGTAGCCATAGCCAGTGTGGGGTTCGGTCGGTCGTATGCCAAATGTTATCAGATGGCCATCTTTGGCGATCTCGGCCGCGGCGGTGGCTAACTCAACAAAAATCTGATCGTTCCGAATAATGTGATCCGCGGGTAATACCAGCAGGATGCTGTCCGGGCTTATCTCCGTCGCGAGAAGCGAAGCCACTGCTGTGGCAGGAGCAGTGTTTCTGCCGACGGGCTCGAGTACTATTGACGACGGGATCACGGCGATGTCGCTTAGTTGCTGAGCCACTAGAAAACGTTGCTCCAAGTTCGTCACTACGATAGGTTGCCTGACGTTCTTGATTCCATTCAAGCGAAGGACCGTCTGCTGGAGCAACGTATGGTTGCCAACTAGTTGTAGATACTGCTTCGGATAGCCACCGCGCGACATTGGCCAAAGCCGCGTTCCGCTTCCACCACAGAGGATGACAGGGTAAATGTTCATTCTCTTCCTAAAATTCAAATAGGGGACTGGGTGATTAGAGATGCATAGACCTTAGTCACCAACTACAGATGTGGCACGTGCAGACTCAACGGTTGCGGTGTTACTAGCGGAAGCTGCCAATGAAAGGAGCAGGCTTTCGTAGGAATTTAGTATCTTATCCCACGTGAAACTATCCGCGTGGCGCTTGATGCTGGATTTCCGCATCTCCGAGAGTGGTGCATTCCCGTTGATAATTTCCTCGATTCGCATTTCGCATTCATCTTCATCTGAAAAATACAATGCTTTAGACCCAGCAACCCAGCGATTAAATGAGTTGTCATGCGCGAGGACGGCCGAACCGGCCCCCAAGGCCTCAACTAAAGAGGGGTTCGTTCCGCCGACTGTATGTCCATGGATGTATGCGGAATTGTAAGCACGCAATGCAGAGAGTGTTTGCTTTTCATATATGGCGCCAGGAAATATTACCTCGGAACTGGCAGAGTCGAGAACTTCACGATGAAAACTATTGGAGTCGGGCGTATACTTTCCTAGAACAACAAGCTTGCTGTCGCGTTTCTTTCTGGAGAACGCTTTTACTATTTCGAGTATTGAATTCTCCCGTTCCGGGCGAGCAATTATTGTGAAATAGTTGAACGGTTGAAGTCCGAGCTTCTGTAGATCGTCAATGTTTGCGGCGTGAATCGGATCGGCCCCATAGGGAATCATGGTGATTTTGTCTCTGCTCACCCGCGTTGCGAGATGAGTAGCGATATCAGGATGATCGGCAATCAGATGGTTGCCGACGATGCAACCGATTCTTTCGTTAAACCACAACCAGAGTCGCTCGTGAGTTTTCCACTTGTCTCGCTTCCACTCAATGCCATCCATGTTGATGACGTTGGTAATGCGACTGAAACGATATGGTGCACAAAAAATAGCCGTGTTGTAGCCGAGCGTCAGAACGAGGTCGTAGTTGGATTGTAAAACGTGTCTTACTGAGCGCCAGTCGAACGATATCGTTCCCAAGGCGCCAGTCCGGCCGACGGGAATTACGACACGGTCGATGCCTTCCCATCGGTCCGTGCGTATTGACCCGGGTTGCCCTTCTTCCTGGCAATATACAGTTACCTGCCAGCCGACCTTTACCAGGTGGAGTGCCAGGCGTTCAGCGAATGTTTCAAACCCACCATGGCGGGCAGGTACGCCTCGGGTCCCGAGAATGGCTAGACTCTTCCTCGCAGTAGTCTTGGGCATGAAGTGTATTCCTTGGGTCGACTCGAGTTTTGTGCAAACTATTAATATTCTTTTGGCAAAAAAACATTCGACGGATTTATGCAGTCCGTTTATAGGAAATAATCAATTTCTTTGAATGTTTTCCCTTCTGCATCTTTGGCGGAGACTACAGGTGTAGCTGTGATCGGCCATTGAATGGAAAGTGATGGGTCATTCCAGAGCAGTGATCGTTCGTGCTCCGGATGCCAATAATCGGTTGTCTTGTAAAGAAACTCAGCCGACTCGGATATCACGACAAATCCGTGCGCAAAGCCCTCGGGCACCCAAAGCTGCCTCTTGTTCTCAGCCGACAGCGTAACACCCACCCACTTGCCAAAGTTCGGTGAGTTGCGACGCAGGTCCACAGCTACATCGAAGACTTCCCCGGTCACGGCGCGGAGAAGCTTGCCTTGAGGGTGCTCAATTTGATAATGCAGCCCGCGCAAAACGTTGCGCGCCGAGCGCGAATGATTATCCTGCACAAATTCACGCTTGAGCCCAGTCGCAGCTTCAAAGGACTTTTTATTGAAGCTCTCAAGGAAGAATCCACGTTCGTCGCTAAATACCTTGGGTTCGATGATTAGAACCTCGGGTAGGGCGGTGGGAATAACATGCATGCTCATTTGATAGCTTCTAAAATGATTTGCGTCAGGTATTTGCCATAGCCGTTCTTCGACAGCGGTGTGGCGAGTCGAGCCACCTGCTCGGAATCGATCCACTTGTTGCGGTACGCGATCTCCTCAGGGCACGCCACGACGAGCCCCTGCCGATTCTGCAGCGTGGCAATAAAACTAGCAGCTTCGAGCAGCGAGTCGTGGGTGCCGGTATCCAGCCAGGCGTAGCCGCGGCCCATGATTTCAACGTCGAGCTGCGCCATGCTGAGATAGCGCTTGTTGACATCGGTGATTTCGAGCTCGCCGCGGGCCGACGGGTTGATGTCCGCCGCAATGTCGCAGACCTGGTTGTCGTAGAAGTACAGGCCCGTGACGGCATAGTGCGAGCGCGGCTGGGCCGGCTTTTCCTCGAGTGAGACCGCGCGGAAGTCTTTGTCGAACTCCACTACGCCGTAGCGCTCAGGGTCGTGCACGTGATAGGCGAATACCGTGGCGCCTTCCTTTTGTGAGGACGCGCGCTCGAGCTGGCGCACAAGGTCGTGGCCATGAAAGAGGTTGTCGCCCAGGATGAGCGTAGAAGGATCGTTGCCGATGAAGTCGCGGCCGATAATGAAGGCCTGCGCCAGGCCGTCCGGCGAGGGTTGCACGGCATATTGGAGGTTGATGCCCCAGTCGCTGCCGTCGCCGAGCATGTCGGCGAAGCGGGGCGTGTCCTCCGGCGTGGAGATGACGAGGATGTCGCGGATCCCTCCCAGCATCAGCGTGGACAGCGGATAGTAGATCATCGGCTTGTCGTACACGGGCAGCAGTTGCTTGGACACCGAGCGGGTGATCGGATAAAGCCGAGTGCCGGAACCGCCGGCGAGAATAATGCCTTTGCGCATGGTGCGAATACTCAGTGGAGGATCTGGTCCAGCAGCAATCGAATGCCTTGTTGCCAGTCCGGGAAATGGATGCCGAAGGTCTCGCGCAGCTTGCTGGTATTCAGCCGTGAATTGGCAGGACGTGGCGCCGGCAATGGGTACGCGGTAGCCGGAATTGCTTCGATGTGCTCCAGGTTCACCTGTAGCGGGACGCCCCGAGCTGCTGCCATGCGTAGCACCTCAGTGGCATAGCCATGCCAGCTTGTCTCGCCAGCGGCCGCCAAGTGGTAGACGCCGGCGGCAAACGCGGCTGGCCCACCAGACAGCCAGTGGCGCGCCACAATCTGGGCAGTTACGTCGGCTATCAACGAGGCGGTTGTGGGCGCACCGAACTGGTCAGCGATAACGCGCAAGCTGTCGCGCTCGCGGCCGAGCTTGAGCATGGTCTTGGCGAAGTTGCTACCGTGCGCGCCGGCCACCCAGCAGGTGCGCAGCACTAAGGCCTGCGCGCCGGCCGCGGCGATGGCCTGCTCGCCGGCGAGTTTGCTCTTGCCATAGACGGATTGCGGGTTGACTATGTCGGTCTCAACATAGCTGCCGTCCTTGCTGCCGTCGAATACGTAGTCGGTGGAGTAGTGCACCAACAAGCTGCCCAGCGTCTTGGCTTCCTCGGCCAGGACGCCCGGCGCAACACTGTTGATGGCGTAGGCTGCCTCGATGTCGGTCTCGGCCTTGTCCACGGCGGTGTAGGCGGCGGGATTGACGATCACGTCTGGGCGAAGCTCGCGCACAACGCGGCGCAATTCGTCCGGTCGCGAAAGGTCGCAGCCGGCGCGATCGAGTGCTACCACGCGACCCAGCGGCGCCAAGCTGCGGCGCAGTTCGAAGCCCACCTGACCGCTGCTTCCCGTTACAAGGAGCGTCGGGATTGAGGGGGTCTTATGCCGCATATTGCTTTGCCACCCAGTTGCGATACTCACCTGACATCACATCCTGTACCCAGCCTTGGTTATCCAAGTACCACTGCACGGTCTTGCGTAGGCCGGTCTCGAAGGTCTCAGCCGGCCTCCAGCCGAGTTCGCGCTCGAGCTTGCGCGCATCGATGGCGTAGCGCCGGTCATGGCCGGGACGGTCCTTAACAAAGGTGATCTGGTTGCGATATGAACCAGCAGCCTTCGGACGCAACTCATCGAGCAGGTCGCACAGCGTGTGTACGACGTCGAGGTTGGTCTTCTCGTTCCAGCCGCCCACGTTGTAGGTCTCCCCCAGGCGGCCATGTGCAAGCACCTCGCGAATGGCGGCACAGTGGTCGCCCACATAAAGCCAATCGCGCACGTTCAGACCATCGCCGTACACGGGAAGCGGCTTGCCGCCTAGCGCATTGGAGATCATCAGTGGAATCAGCTTCTCGGGGAAGTGATAAGGGCCATAGTTATTCGAGCAGTTCGTGGTCAGCACCGGCAGCCCATAGGTATGGTGATAGGCACGCACGAGATGGTCGGATGCCGCTTTGGAGGCTGAATATGGGCTGTTAGGCGCATACGCGGTGGATTCCGAGAACTGCCGGTCATTAGGGCCGAGCGAACCAAATACCTCGTCGGTAGACACGTGGAGGAAGCGGAAGGCCGCACGGGCTGCGTCGTCCAGGCCGCCCCAGTAAGCGCGTACGGCCTCCAGCAGCGTGAAGGTGCCGACGATATTGGTCTGGATAAACTCGGCGGGGCCACTGATCGAGCGATCGACGTGACTTTCAGCGGCGAAATGCACCACGGCGCGCGGGTTGTAGGTGGTCAGCAGGCGGTTCAGGGCGGCACGGTCGCAAATATCCGTCTCCGAGAAAACGTGACGGCTATCGCCGTCGAGCGAGGCCAGCGTCTTGAGATTGCCGGCGTACGTGAGCTTGTCGACGTTGACTACTTCGTCGGCGTTGGCATCGGCCAGCCAGTCCAGAACGAAGTTGCCTCCGATGAAGCCCGCACCGCCCGTAACGAAAATACAGTTGCGCATAGATGAATAAGGGAAAGGGTTAGGCGGAGGCGGCCATGGATGTGGTCGCACCCACAAGCGGGGTGCTACTTCTGCCACCGCGAAAAGGCGCCCAGGTGCATCAGCTTGTTGTGAAACTCCCGATTGAGCGCCTGCGCTTTGCCCGGGATACTTGCCCACCACGAGCAGAGCTAAAGAACACGATGGCGGGTGCGAGATATAACCCCACGGCGTGAGCTGTGCGGTAGCCTTGAGGCTCGGACGGACAGATCAGTACGCATTCCGCCCCGTCCACCCCTTGAACGCCGTCCAGAAAATAATCCTCACATCCATCCAGAACGACCAGTTCCGGATATAGAAGATGTCGTGCTCCACCCGCTTGGCCATCTTGTCCAGGGTGTCGGTCTCGCCGCGGTAGCCGTTGATCTGGGCCCAGCCCGTGATGCCGGGCTTGACGCGGTGACGCATCATGTAGAAGTCCAACTGCTCCTTGTACATATTGTTATGCGCCATGGCATGCGGCCTCGGGCCAACCACGCTCATCTCGCCCCTGAGCACATTGATAAACTGCGGCAGCTCATCCAGGCTGGTGCGGCGCAGGAAGGCGCCGATCGGCGTGATGCGGCTGTCGCCTTTGGTGGCTTGCGTGACGGTGCCATGCTCGGCGTGGACCTTCATGCTGCGGAACTTGTAGACGTGGATGACGCGGCCGTCCATGCCAAGGCGCTCCTGCTTGAAGAAGACGGGGCCGGGCGAGTCGCGCTTGATCAGGATGCCAATGATCAGGAACAGCGGCGACAGGGCGATGAGGACGAGCGCAGCAAAGGTGCGGTCGAAGATGGCCTTGATCGTGCCGCGCACGCCGAGCGCGGGCGGTCTGTTCATTTCCACCGCGGGCATGCCGAGGAAGTTGCCGACGTTGTGGTTGAGCAGGTCGAAGTCGAGCACGCTCGGCATCCACTTGATGTCAATGAAGTCATTGCGCAGGGAGAAGTTGATCTCCTGCATCAGGCGGAACTCGCTCATCGGCAGGGTCAGCCAGATCTCATCGATCCCCTGATCGCGTGCGAACTCGGGGATTTGGGCGCTATCGGTGATGCGCCGGCGTCCTTCCGGAGTGGGCTCGCCTTCGGGGGCGTAGATGCCGCTGATCTTGAATCCGGTGGCGTGGCTGGCGGTCGCGCGGCGGTACATCTCCTGTCCGGTACGGCCATAGCCAACGATAAGCACGCGCTTGCTGTTGGCGCCGGTGACGCGCAACAGGTTGAGAACGACGCGGCTGGCCACGCGCAGGCCCAGCAGGCCGGCCAGCGAGAAGGCGTACCAGTAAACCATCCACAAGCGGGAGAGGGCGTCGGCCTGGTGCAGCAGGTAGGTCAGCAGAACGCTGATCAGCCAGACCAGGCTCCAGGCGGACAGCAGGCGCGTGGCGAGCGAGAACAGGCTGCGGCCGCGCCATGAGCTGTAGAGGTCGAACCCGGGCAACACGATGAAGGCGATCGCGCAGCCAAAGTACTGGACGAACAGGTGGATCGGGGCGTGCGCGCTGGCAAAGCGCGCTTCAGTGGCCAGTATTGCCGCAAGCCAGATGGCGCCGGCGTCGAGCAGGCGAACCATCAGCGCGAGCTGATCGTGATGCCTGGCAAACATATCGCGATAGACACCCATTTGCTTCCCCCGAAGCGTTCGCGTAATGGGCGCTCAAGCGAGTGCCCATACCTTTTGTCTCCTCCGAACTTGCAGGCCGCGCACAGGGTCGGCCAGGCTCGTCGCTGGCATGCATCTTGGTGTGCATGCTCTTGGCGCGGACAAAGCAGAGTCGTGCGGGACTGCATTGCGGCAGTCGGTTCCATGGCGTGGCTGCGGTCAGCTAGCGACCGGCCACTGGCCGCATCCTTGAGTGCCGTCCCTGGAACTGCAACGCTCTCTTCCTGCCGGCGCGCTGGTGGCGCCGGTGTGCTTCGTGTTTCTGGTGCGAATAGTGCGGTGCAGCGTGACCCGTCGGTACCCTGCGTAAGAAGGGAAAGTGGGGCGATGTTTGTGTGGCACCTTTACGTCGAGACCTTCCGTTTTGAGACGCATGGTCAAGTGCGAGGGGCCGCCACGGCTAGAGTCTTGCGTTGGCATTGCGCGCAACGCAGTAGTGCCGATCTCAAGCCGGTGTCACGGCAATCTTCAGCAGGATGCAGCAAGACATGAAAGGAAACGTTTTTACCCGCGATGAGCTGGATGCCTATTTTTCTTCCTTCGTGGGCATGGAGGGAGGCAACCCGGCGGCAGCGGTCTGGATTTGCGATCATGTGCCCACCACGGTGGGCTTGCCGCTGGCGGCGCCGCTGGCTCCGCAGCGAGTGCCGAACGCCTGGGACGCGCACTTTCGTGTCGCTCACGCACACGATATGGCAAGGTGGCAGACGCACCAGCGCATCGCGCGCATCATGTCGGCGGCCTGGGAAATGGTGTTGTTCGCCCGGCGCGATAACTGCAGCTGGCAGCGCTATCTTGCCGAGTATCTCTACCGTGCACGCGGCTGGGAATTCAAGCTGAGCCTGTTTCCGTTGCCGACTCGCGCGGACAACGGGCTGCCCTGGAAGCGGCTGTATGGTCAGCAGCCCGAACTCAATCCCAAGGTCAACTACCTGTCAATGTGCCGCAACGGCGGACGCTTCCGCTTCATCGAGGCATTGCGCCGGCGCCAGCGCCCCAAGGTGGTGATCTGCCTGGGCGAGCGTCACGAGGATGACTACCTGCACGCGTTTGGCATGCGCGGCCAGCCATACACCGAGCATGTCCTGAAGCCGGCTGACCAGGTACGGGTACTGCGCGTCTACCAGGACCAGGGCACGCGCCTGGTTGTCTGCCCGGCGGTGGCCGGCGCTGCCGGCCTGGGATCAGACGTCCTGTTGAATGCAATGGGGCACTTCATCAGCCAGTGGCTGACGATCGCCGATTTCCAGATGCGGCCAGAAGAGCCCGATCGGCGCCGACAGGAAGAGACCGAAGCCTCGGTGTGACACCGTTTGGCCACTGCGGCCGCGGTGTCATCACGCGGCATGACGCTGCATCCATTGCTGATAATCCTTGCCCTGGACTGCGTTCGCGGCTTGCCAGAAGGCACGGTTGCCGGCGTCGGTGGCGTAGGCCCGCAGGTCGCGCGGTGACATGCCGAGGGTGCGGCGGAATGCGCGCGTAAAGTCGGACGGGCTGTTGAAGCCCAGCCCGTAGGCGATGTCGTTGACAGCCAGGTGAGGGTAGCGCACCAGGTCCTGCGCGGCAGCCCGCAGCCGGCTCTTGCGGATATAGGCTTGCACGCCGCCTTCGGGTTCGAACAAGCGGTAAAGGGTGGCTCGCGAGATTTCCAGCTTTGACAGCAGCCTGGTGGGCGACAGTCCGGCCTGGCCGGGATCGGCGTCTATCAGCCGACGGGCGCGTGCCAGTACGGCGCTGCGCACCGCGGCGCGAGCGCTGCTGTCCAGGCCCACGCCTCGCCGCAGGGCCCCGACCAGCAGCTCCACGCCGGTGTGCATGGCGTGCACGGCGGCCTCGGGTGTCATGGTTGGCAGATCGCGACTGAGCGCGACGGCGTGTGCGACGGCCAGTCGGCTCAGCGGTGTGTCGGTTTCGACGATGCGTCCGTGCGCGGCCTCGGCTTCCATGAAAATGGCATCCATCGTTATGCGCGGGACGAAGAACGAGAGCGCGCGTGTGGCCTCGCGCCGCATCTCAATCGGCTGCCCAAGGTCCGTCAGCAGAATACCTCCGTGGCGCGGCTGCGGATTGCGGCGCTCACCCACCACTAAGCCGGCGCTGCCTTCGACGAAGACCTGTATCGCGTGATGCCGTGCCGAGTCAGTCGAGATACGCGCGAGGCTGCGTTGCAGCGTGACGCCGTCACAGCGGCAGTCCGTGAAGGACATGTCCGCGATCAGGTAGCGGTCAATGGCTGCGTGGAAGGGCGCAAGGAGGCTGTCGCGCGTGACGTCCAGGTCCATGACGTGCCCAACGCGTTGTCGCCACGCAAGTATCTGACCTCTGGCGGCCTGCGATCCATCGGCACCTACCTCGAAGTGGCTGTGCGGCAAGCGTTCGGGTTCGGCGCGCGTGAGCCGGCTAGCGCGGCGCGGTGAGGCAGGGACGTTTAGCACTATCGATGACGCGAAGCTTGGTGACTGGTTACCGGCCGGTGCAGAACAGAACATCGGCGCACGAGGGCGACTTTAACCCAAACGCACGACGTACGTGTGACAGGCGGGCACGCTTGTAGCTTGACTTGCTATGGGTTTATTGAGGCCTCGCGCGCGTAATTGCCGTGATATTGCGTTGAACGTTACCCCGCTTACGAAGGGAAACGAGATGACAACGTATCCCTCGAATGGGGGGAGAAAACACGCGGATTCGCGCGCAGAATCCGGCCGCTGCCTAGTTTGTGTGGTGCAACAAATCGCTGAGCGGGGGCTCAGCCTTTTGGCATCCTTTACTCACCCACGCGGTAGAGGCATGAAAACAGAACCGAATACAGTGTTTACGCGTGAACAGCTCGAAGAATATTTCGCGTCGTATGTAGGGATGGAAGGGGAAATCCGGACGCGCCAGTCTGGTTTTGTGACAGTTCACCGCATCCGAGAGCCGAGTCGATGGTGGCGCCGCTGGTTCCGCACGCGCAACCCAGTGCGTGGGACGCTGCGTACCGCCACAAGCACCGCGACCACATGGAGCGCTGGCAGTCGCACCAGAAGATTGCAAGGATCATGGCCGCAGCGCGCGCACATTTCTTCAACACGTCCCTGGGCGAGCGGGACTGGAAGCATTACTTCGACCATCATCTGTACGCGCCGCACGGCGCGGAGTTCAAGCTCAGCCTGTTTCCGCTGCCAGCGCGCCTGATTAACCAGACACCGTGGTCGACGGCATTCCGCGGCCAGCCGGAGCTTGTGCCCAGGCAGCGTTACCTCGAGCTTTGCCGCGACGGTCAGCGTTTCGCCTTCATCGACAGGATCCGCCGGCTCTGGAAGCCAAAGGTGGTGGTATGCCTGGGCGAGCGGCACGCCGACGATTTCGTGCAGGCGTTCGCTCTCGGGAATGTGCGCGGCGCCGACCACATCCTGCAGCCCGCTGACTTGCCCAAGACCCTGCGCGTGCTGGAGCACGACGGCACCACGTGGATTATCTGCCCGGCATTGGCCGGCGCAGCGGGATTGACGTCAGACGTGTTGCTTGACGCAATGGGGCAATACATTGCCGGCTGGCTGGGACCGGGCGATTTCCCTGCGCTCTGCTCTGGTGCAGACGGCTGTTAGCAAGGCCGTAGTGAGTCACGGCGGACGTGCGTTGGCGATGCTGCAGTGCGGCTTACGAGGCTGCGCGCAAGCACAGGCTATCCCCCGCCAAGTAGGGGTGACACAGATTTGGGGATTTGTTTATCTGTGTGCTGGCGCGATCTGCAAGCTGCTGCAGCAAAAACCGCTTGCGAGCCGAAGCGTGGCACGACAGGGCAGCGTAGGGCGCCGGAGACTGTGTGCGGCAGTATTCCGTCGCAGGATTACCCACCATGTATCGACGTACCGAAGTATCGATCTCAGGAGAGAGAAGCGTGCAAACCAAAACCCGGAACATCTTCACCCTCGGCATCATGGCTGCCGCCGCGGCAACGCTTGTTGCTTGCGGTGGCGGCGACGATTCGCCCTCGCCGTCCCAGCCTTCTGCCACCGTGAGCGGCAAGGCGGTGGACTTCTACCTGTCCGGCGCGACGGTCACCTTCCTCGATTGCAGCAACAAGACCGCGACGACGAATGCAACCGGCGACTTCACCTTCCCGGCCGGTTGCACCACGAGCGCGCTCAAGGTGACCGGCGGCACCGATATCGGTACTAACCAGCCGTTCACCGGGGTGCTGCAGGCACCGGCGGTGACGTACAAGGAGGGCGTGACACCGGTGATCTCGCCGCTGACCACGCTGGTGGCGCAACTCGGCCCGACCCAGGCCGCAGCACTGGCGGAGAAGCTCGGCCTGGCAGGCAAGGACCTGGCCACGCTGGACCCGATGCAGGACGCTGCCACGCTCAGGGCGGCGGTCGTGGTACAGCAACTGGTCGACCAGGTCGCCAAGACGCTGACGGGCCTGGCCACGGGTGGCACGCTGACCGCCGAGGCTGCGGCCGCAGCGGCTGCCAAGGCGGTCGCCAGCGCCGTGGCCGGCGCGTCGGGCACGGCTGACCTGGCCAGCAGCGCGCTGGTGTCGAACGTGGTGTCTGGCGCTGTGCAGAACGCCCAGAGCGGCCTGCCCGCGAGCCTGCAGTCGAACATTGCCGCCGTGGCAGCCAACGTGGCCGCACTGGCCGGCCCGCTGATCACGAGCCAGGTGTTAAGCGTGAGCACGGCGCTGAACGACATCGCGCTGAGCAGCAGCCCGGCTGATACGCTGTCGCAGCTGAAGGCAAGCGGATCGATCAACGTCGTGACCGAGAGCGCCCAGTCCTCCACGACCACCGCGCTGGTCAAGGCCGTGACGCCGACCGCTCTGACCGATGCGTCGAACGCGGCCAAGCTGGCCGCGCTCGGCGACGCCGTGTCGACCGGCAATACCGCCGAGATCCAGCAGGCAGCCGCGGACCTGGGCAGTGCGGTGGACAGCACCGCGATCAACAACGTGGCGAACGCGGTCAAGCTGACCAACTACGTCCTGCTGTCCAACCTGACGATCAACGGCCAGGCTTACCCGATCACCGACACGATCTCGGTCACGGGCGGCACGCTGAGCTCGATCAAGGTCGCGCTGACGCAGAATGGCGATGCCTTCAATGGCGGCCCGTCGCAAGTGCGCGCTGGCCTGAGCTATGCCTACGGCGGCAACCAGGTCGACGTCATCATCGAGAACGTGACGCTGACGTTCAACGGGTCGCAACTGGTGGATGTGGTGGTGCCGGCCAACACGACTTATTCGTTCGAGATCAGCGGCAATGTGTCGGCTGCCGCAAGCCTGACCAATGGCGTGGCGGACAACCTGTTCGACAGCGCCAATGGCGGCTCGCTGAACCTGCCGTTCACGGTGTTCCTTGGCAAGCTCAAGTCTGCCGGCGCGCTGAGCCAGGCGCAGGTTGACGCCCTCACGCCGAAGTCACCCAGCACGTTCCCCGTGACGTTTGCGCTGACAGGTATTAGCGGCAAGGACGTGAAGCTGGGTGCGCTGGTCGACGGCAACGTGGAGAACGCCAAGACGGCGTCGGTGAGGACTGACGCGGCCAAGGTGACCGGCGACGGCCTCAAGACTACGGTTACGCTCAACCCCTGACCGGCGCGTAGTGGTGCCTTCCGCCAGGATGGGGAAGGCCATGCCCCCGGTCATCCGGACGCATGCCTCAGGGCAGTGCCACGGGTGGCCGGGTTCTTTTTGTGTCTGCGTCGAGTCCCTGGGGACGCGCCACGAATGAGGCTTGCCCCGCGGCCTCGGAGTCTTCTATGCAGCTGTTTCGCAAGCGCCGGCTGGATCAAGCCTGCGCGCTGATGCTGGGCCTGTCGTGCGCGGGCGCGGCCAGCGCCGCGCCGGACGATGTATTCATGCTGGCCGAGCCCGCCACGGGCGAGTTCACCTCGGTGCGGGTGGAGGCCAGCTACGACATGGTCAATAGCACCGTGGATGTCTTCAACCTGCGCGGGCGGCAGGGCCCCGTGTCGGACAACGCCGGCGACTATAGCGGTGGCAAGCTGATGCTGGGCTACAAGTTCTCGCCGTATTGGTCGGGGTCGGCCACGTACTGGCGCCGCGGTATCGATTACGGACAAGACCATAACCAGATCGACAGCTGGATGTTGGCCATGCACTACGACCCGCTGGCCGAGCCTGGCGCGCGCGATCGCATCATGGTGCGCTTCTCGCTATGGGGAGACCACTCCGGCAGCCTGAACCGCTCGACGCCGGTCACGGTTCGCAACACGACCTTCAACAGCCTCACGGTGAACAATGCGAATGACGTCCAGGGCCAGGCCGACGTCATCTTCTCGGGCGAGCTGACCGAGCGCAACCAGCTCACGGGTTTCGTCGGGCTCGGGATCAGCCGTGTGAGCATCGGGAGCATCAATACCCGTCTGCAGCAAGGCAATTGCAACTTCAATGTTTCCATCGGCTCTGACAATATCGCCAACGGCGCGCTGGCCGCACCGTGCCGCGCTGGCAATGCCACCCTCCAGTCGGCCTCGTTCGCAGTTGATGCCAGCCGGTTCGGGATCAATTTCAACGACGATTTCAACTACACGGCCGGCTACCTGAACCTGGGCGGCTCATGGCGCTGGAAGTACGAGAACTTCGCCGCGCGGCTGGGCTACCAGTTCCAATACCTGCTGCGCAGCAATGTCGATAGCCGCGCGGAAACCTATGGCTACTCGCCGATTCGCTCGAACCATACGCTGGGGCTGGAGCTTTCGTATGCGGTAGTGAAGAACGTGGAGGTGTTCCTGCGCGGCCAGGCGTCGCTGTACAACTTCGTCGGCACCATTCCGTTCCTCTATAACGCCACGACCGCTGGCAAGCTGGACCGGTACTACGGCTACGGCTCGATCGGCATTCGCTTCTCCGGGTTCTGAAATCGAGATCCAGACCCGGTCCCTCTCTTTCAACAGACATAGAATGGCTTGGAGGCGCGTGTAGCTGGCCAAGTAGTAGCGTTGATTCCTGTTTGTCACCAAGCCAATTTCGCTATGTCGCAATACACCCGGCTTGCAGTTCGAACCTTGGGCATCGGTACGCTCATCGTTACCGTGGCCGTAGTCTTCCGGCACGCATATCTGCGCGTTGCCGCCGAGGCCGGCATTGCCAGCCCAGCAGAGGCGCCCAGGGCAACGATGTTGAAGCAATGCGAGGCTATGCACAGCCGCCTGAAGAGTCACCATGTTTCCGAAAAAGCCGCAGAAGCAGACCGGGATCCGCGCGCCCTTTGTATCGAATCGTGATTGCACGGGCGCTGACATCGCTGCTGGATAAACAGCGACGCTTGCAGTCTTGTTCGTGAACCACCGTATGCGAAACCGCACGGACGGTGGTGTGAGAGGGTTGAGGGGGGCTCACCAACTCAATGGCAGGCAGCTTTGTCAGGCAACCACGCTGTCTGCCGGGTGATGGCCATGCTGCTCCAGGTAGCTGCGGAAGTCGGCGCCGACTTCCTGGTGCTTCAGCGCGAACTCCACGGTCGCCTTCAGGTAGCCCAGTTTGCTGCCGCAGTCATAGCGGCGGCCCTGGTAGCGATAGGCCAGCACCTGCTCCTGGCTTAGCAGGGACTGGATCCCGTCGGTCAGCTGGAACTCGCCGCCGGCACCGGGCTTCAGCTCGCGCAGGTGGTCGAAGATGCGCGGCGTCAGGATATAGCGGCCGACCACGCCCAGGTTGGAGGGGGCATCTTTCGGCGCGGGCTTTTCCACGATGCCGGACATCTTGATGACGCCCTCGTCCCATTCGCGTCCGTCGACTACGCCATAGGAGCGGCTCTGCTCCGGCGCGATCTCTTCCACGCCCAGCACCGAGCAGTTGTAGTGGTTGTAGATGTCGACCATCTGCTTCATCACCGGCGGATTGCCGTCGATCAGGTCGTCGGCCAGCATGATGGCAAAAGGCGCGTCGCCCACCAGCTTGGCTGCGCACAGCACCGCGTGGCCCAGGCCCAGTGCTTCGGGCTGGCGCACGTAGAAGCACTCGACGTTGGCCGGCTTGATAGAACGGACCGCGTCCAGCAGCGCCTGCTTGTTCTTGGCCTCGAGCTCCACTTCCAGTTCGTAGGCCTTGTCGAAATGGTCCTCGATCGCGCGCTTGGAGCGGCCGGTGACAAAGATCATCTCGGTAATGCCGGCGGCCATGGCTTCTTCCACGGCGTACTGGATCAGTGGCTTGTCGACGACGGGCAGCATTTCCTTCGGGCTCGCCTTAGTGGCGGGGAGGAAGCGGGTGCCCAGTCCCGCGACGGGGAAGACGGCCTTGGTAACGCGGTTGTCCATATCCTGTGTTCCTTCTGAATGTTTAGTGGTTCAATCAGCTTCCACAACTCGTCATCAATGATCGGTTTTGCTGTCACCCTGATCCGTCGTTACGATGGCTCAGCCAACAACTTCTGCCTGCGGCGCGCAGTTACGACCGACGCGGCAGCATGCACGCTCCAGCCACGTCGCGCGACGTAGCAGTTCGATGCCAGCCCGGTGGCATTTCGCATTGAGCAGCTGTCGGAATTTTGCATAAGGCAGGCTCGAAAGCATGCGGGCGCGATTGGGGCTGGCCTATCCCGGCGCCTTCTTCCTGGCGCTGAAGTCCAGGTCCTCCGCACCAGCGGCTTCCCCTTTGCCAAGGCCTTCGGGGAGCTTTCCCTTTCAAGAATACGTGCGCACTACCTTGGTCTTGAGCGGCCATGGCCGCGCGGCGAGTATCCAGATACAGAGAAGCGGCCCAAGAAGCGGGATCAAGGAAAGATAGGCATATAGCGCGCTGAATCGCGCAGACTTGAACACAATCCGGAATGGAACGAACCACGCCGCCTCGAAGGCGACGAACGCTAGCAAATAGAGCATCGCGGCTTACCGGTGAGGTTGACCCAGAGCGAAGCGCATTCCTGGTTTATTGTGCGCTGCAACTTGATTCTACCTACTCGTCAGCTGGGCCGATCCCCCCTCAGTAAGGGACTGCAAGCGAATGGGTCCGACCTCAAGTCCCTCCCCACTTGACGTTAGCGTGCGGCCGAAACAGCGGGGAATGCACGTGCGCACAGGCCTCGTGAATGTGCCTCGATCATGGTCTGGAAGGGCGCGTGGTTTCCATACGCCGCGGTGGTGACGAGGATGAGCGCAGCAGCGGCGGCAACCGGTCGAAATGGTCTGAATTCAGCGCGCGTGAAAGCGCGAACAAAGAGCGCGCCAATTGCAGCGCCCAAAAACCAGCCCGCGATGACTTCGGGAACCGTATGCGCATGATCGAAGACCCTGGCGACAGCAGTCAGCAGGCCGACAAGCAAGCCGGCGATGGCGCCGATGCCAGCGTTGCCTCCCATGCCCCGGGAGAGGAGTGCGATGGCGACGGTCCAGACAGCAGTCGACAAGGTCGTATGCCCGCTGATCATGCGAAATCCGATCGAGGAAATCTCGAATCCGCATCCGGCGTACAGGACTTTAGTGATGCCGGTGAGTGCCATGCCGGCCGACAGAAGCAGTATCCAGCGGATGGCCAGGCCGGGAGCCGATATTCCCAGCCAGACAGCGCATGCAATGGCGACTGGTAGCGTCAATGCGGCATCGCCGACATCGCTGATTGCGTTCCACATGGTTTCTTTGGGCAGAGAAGATGCCGCAGCTTAGCGCAACCAGAAGAAACTGCGTTCAGAGCAATCGGCGGGCGGTGGCGGCTTGGGGCAAGCTGATATAGCACGACGGCATATGCCGCGATGAGGCGCAGCAGGTCAAGGCAAGATGGCCAGCGGAGTCGCCGGGCGGGTTCTTCATTTCGGAGCCTTTGGCTGCTGGAGTGTAGAACTGCCCATGGACGGGTACAGAGATGGTGAACGCGGCTGGGAACTTGTCATTCCGCTTCTGTCAGACGATGTGTCTCCAAACTGGGAGCCGCCTGCTGTGCCGCTATAGCGCTTCCCAATATCGGCGTTCACGCCACCCGCGGAGTAGCTTTGCATTTGGCCAGAGCCGTAGCTGGCACCGCCGTACTGCGTGCTACCCGTCTGGCCGTAGCTGGCCACACCAAGACGCTGGCCGGCATGGGCGCCGCCGGCAACCAGCACGAGTATCAAGAGGGATGGAAATTTCATTTGCAGCCTCCTAATGAATGGGTGCGCACAGGCCTTGTCTTGAGCGGCCCACGTTGGAACTGCAAGTGATTATTGTGCGCTGCAACCTGATTCTACCGAGTCGTCGGCTATGCCGATCCCTTCGAAGTAGGGGATTCCAGGCGCTTGCTCCGGACTCGAATGGCTCCCCCACCGCGGCCATTCCGAGGCCTGAGCACCCGCCGCAGCCGTCCGTCCGGCTGCGCCTGCTTTCCGATCATTGATGCCGCGCCGGCCGCGCGGCGCAATCAGAACGGCAGTGGGCCCACGGCGGATTGCGGCGGCACCGGCGGGAACGCGATCAGTCCGGTCTGGCGCTGCAGCGCATAACGCACGTAGACGCCGGCATACCATTGGCGATAGTCGCGCGCGTTGTCGATGCCCACCAGGCCGCCCACATAGAGTTGCTGCGCCGCCTGGTATTCGATCGAGCCGACCAGGTTGTAGGCCAGGCCGGTCTTGGACTGGCCCGGGTAGACCGCGCTGGTCGCGTTGGTCAGGCCCTTGCTGTTGGCTGCGGCCACCGCGGCATTGGCCGCCGACTGGGCCGCCGCATCAGTCGGGAAGTAGTTGGAGTCGTCCTCGCTGAAAGCCTGCACGCCAAGCGCGCCACGCACGTTGTAGGCCAGGCGTCCGGCGCGGCCCGACAGCGAGAGCGGCACCGTCACCGCGAAGTAGGTCTGCGGGCTGAAGTACCCGCCCTGGCCGAAGGTGAAGTAGCGCAGGTTCTCCGCATACCCCATCGAGGTAAAGTTCACACCGCTCATCAGGCGCTGGTCTGGGGTGTCGATCACGCGCAGGTAGAAGCCGCCGCCGCCTTCCCAGCGCGTGTTGCGCTTGACGTCGTGGCCGGTCAGCAGTCCGTAGCCGCCGTAGCCGTAGATGCCGAAGAGTCCGTCGTCCCAGCCCACGTCCGCGCGCGCGCTGCTGTTCATCACGCCGCCCCATTGCTGGCCCGTGCGCTCGTCGCGCACGCCCGCATAGGACAGCAGGCTGTCCGTCACTGGCCGGCGCGAAGCGCCGAGCGACAGCGTGGTGCGCTGGGTCAGCGGCAGGTTCAGGCGCGCACCGGCGTTGACGTCGGTGTAGCGGAATCCCAGCGGCGTGCTGCCCAGGTCGGCATTGAAACGGTCGGATTCGTAGGCCACGCCGAGCGACACCCCGAAGGCGTTCTGCGTGCCCGCCGAGGTGGATTTCAGCGGGCTGCCGTTCAGGTTGACCGCCGCGCCGTTCACGCCATAAGCCAGCGGACCGCCGCCAAAGCGCGAGGCGTTGTTGAAGTCGCCGCCGACCGAACCGGCATCCAGCGCCACCGGCGTCACGCGTGCCACCAGCTTGCCGTTGCCCGCCGCCATCTTGGCCTCGGCCGTGACCTGCAACTCGGTGAGCTGGCTCATGCCGGAATCGCCGTTGCGCCCGCGCAGCATGGGGCCGCCCGCGAGCGTGGCGGTGCGCTGGGACTCGATTTCCTGAAGTTCCTGCTGGGCTGTCCTGGGGCCGGTCGGGTTGGCTTGCGAATCGGTGTCGGCCAACCACGGCGCGCGCGACTGGGCACCGAGCGGCTGGCGGGCCGGCACGGCGGATGCGGCGCCGTAGCCGTCGGCTGCGGCCACTGCCTGGGCAGCGGGGTATTGCTGTGCCGGGTATTGCGGCGCCTGATACTGCGCCGCATTCGGAAACGGCGCCGGATACTGCGCGGCCGGCTGTTGCGCCTGCGCGGCAGGATAGGCAGGCGCAGCCGCCACGACCTTCGTGGTCTTGCCGCGCGTGGCGCTGCTGGCGGCCGGCGCGCGCTGCGGTGTGCTGGCCGGTTGCGGGTAGTAGGCCTGCGGCTGGATGGCCAATGCGCCCGCGGCCGGCGCCGTGCCGAGGGGCGCAGGGATATAAGGCTGGCCGTAGGCCTGCGCGCTGGTATGCATCATCACCGGCGGGGGCAAGGCCGCTGCTGCGGTCGGCGCCGGCACGGCCACATAGGGTGCCGGCGAGCCGGGGGCGGCAGTTGCGAGCTGCCGCGTTGGCCCGGCAGGCCGACAAAGGGGTTGGCAGGGACGCGGTCGAAGCCAGCGGCGTCGGGGCGGGCGCCGGCGGCGCTCTCGGCCGCCACCGCGGCGCGGAAATACTCGGCCGCGCGCGACGTCTTGCCCTGCGCGCGGTAGAGGCGGCCGGCGGCGGTCAGCACCTTGGGCGACCTGGGCGCCTGCGCCAGCGCCATCTGCAAGGTGCCTTCGGCCCAGCTGAACTCCTTGGCAGCGGTGGCGGTACCGATGGCGGCCAGCATCAGGTCCAGGTTGCGCGGGTCTTTCTCCAGCACGCTTTCATACAGCGCGAGCGCCTTCTTGTTCTCGCCGGCCTGCGCGTACATGCGCGCCAGGCTCGCGCGCACGGCGCCGTTGCCGGGGCGCTCGGACAGCGCCGGGGCCAACGTGTCGTAGGCCGCGACCAGGTCGCCGGCTTCGGTCAGCGCATCGGCCTGGCGCACGATATAGGCCACGCGCACGTCGTCGTAGTCGCGCCGCTGGGGCTGGCTCATGCTGGCGCCCGCCAGCTGGCGCAGCACGCCGGCCAGCTCTACGTCCTGCCTGGTCTTGAGCAGGATGGCGGCGTACTGCAACTGCATGCCGACGTCCGCGCGCGGCGTGCGGCTCATCACGCTGCGCATCAGCGACAACGCGCGCACCTCGTCGCCGGCATCGGCGTAGGCCAGTGCCAGCGCGCCAAGCTGGTCGGCATCCTGCTGGGCATAGCGCTCGGCCTCCTGCAGCACGGCCAGCGCGGCGCGCTGCTGGCCGGCGGCGGCCAGCTCGCCGGCGCGCTCGGCCTCGGCGTGCACCCACAGGCGACGCTGCAGCGTGCCCATGTCGCGCGTGCGGTTCTGCGGCGGGATCCGTTCGAGCGCATCGAGCCCGGCTTGCCAGTCGCCGGTCTCGGCCGACAGCAGGGCGCTGGCGTAGAGTGCGTCCGGCATGTCGGGGTTGGACAGCAGCAGGCCGTCCATGATGCCGCGCGCCTGCTCCTTCTGGCCCACCGAGGCAAAGGCGCGCGCCGCGTCCAGGCGTACCCACGGGTTGGTGGGATCGGCCGCCATGGCGTCTTCGAGCGCGCGGCGCGCGCCGGCGGTGTCGCCACGCTTCAGGGCGGCACGCGCCTGGGCACGCGCTTCGTCGGCGCGCAGCTTGCCGAGCGAGCCGACCTTCTCCTGCTGGGCCGGCGTGAGGTTCTGCACCATGGCCAGCGCTTCTGCGCTCTTGTTCTGCGCCGACAGCACGCCCACCAGCCCGCGCGTGGCGTCGGGATTGTCCGGATGCTGCTTGAGCACGCGGCGGTAGGCGGTCTCGGCCTGCGCGTACTGGCCTTCCTCGGCCATCAGGTCGGCCAGGGCGACCTGAGCGGAGGGCTCGCGCGCGTCGAGTTTGATGGCGCGCTCGAGCAGGCGGCGCGCTTCGGCGCGGTTGCCGGTGTTGCGCGCTGCGCTGGCCTGCTCGGACAGCATCCAGTAGGTGGCGCTGTTCTGCGCGGCGCGGTAGCGGCCGCCCGCGCCGCGCCTGGTGGCCTGCTCGAAATAGTCCACCGCCTCGGCAAACTTCTCCTGCTTGAGCCGCAGCACGCCCATGCCGCCGAGCGCGTCGGCATCGTCGGTGTGCTGCGCCAGCGCACTCTGGAAGTGCTCGCCGGCGCGTTCGAGAGCGCCCGCGTCGAGGGCGTCGAAGCCCTGCTGCACAAGCTGGCGCACTGGGCTCGCGCTGGCGCCGGCCACGCGCGCGCCTTCCTGCTGTGGCTGCGGCTGGATCCTGACCGCGTCGAGCTTCGCGCGGATGGTGGCATCGTCGGGATGGCTGGCCAGCCACGCCTGGTACAGCGGCGCATCGGCCGGGCGCCCGCCCAGCCAGGTCAGCGCGCGGCGCCAGCTCTCGCGCGCCTGACCCGCGACGTCGGGGCTCTTGCTGAGCGCTTCGAGCCCGCGGATGCCTTCGCGCCGGGTGGATTCGCGGTAGGTCAGGTGCTGGGCCAGGGCGAGCTGGGCGCCGTGGTCGGACGGATTGGCGCGCGCGAGCTGCTCCAGGCCCTTGCGGGCCTCCTCCCAGCCTTGCGCGGTGCCGCCCAGGGTCTGGTAATACTCGAGCGCGAGGTTGCCCTGCGGCGCGGCGCCGCCGGCGGCCTGCTGGTAGCGCTTGACCGCTTCCTCACTCTGGCCGCTGCGCGCTAGCTGGCGCGCCTGCTCGAGTTGCTGGCCGGTGCCGCCGCTGGTGATGAGCTGCGTCAGCCGCGCCACCAGCGGCGAGCCGGGCTGGGCCTTCTTGAGCCGCTCCAGGTAGGTGCGTGCCGCATCGGCCCGCCCCGACTCGGCCTCGGCCACGCCCATGCCGTACAACGCCTCGGGCTGGTTGGGATTGAGGCGAAGGATTTTCTGCCACGCTTCGGCGGCGCGGTCGCTGCGGCCGCGTTGCTGCCAGTACTTGCCCTGGTCCACCAGCAGTCTGACCGGGTCCTCCTGGGCGGCGGCGGCTGCGGTGAATGCGGTCAGCAGGCTCAGCACGAGCGTTTTCGCGCGCAGTTGCCTGGCGCGTGGCGCCCGCATGGAAATGATCGCGTGTCCGTTCATGGCCGGGCGCTTGCGGTTCGGCATGCTTTCTCCCACTCCAGCTCGAGTTGCCCCGAAGGGGCGAACCGGTAGCGGCCTTCGGCAAAGCCGAGGCCGAATAGTCCCAATACGGTGTCGTAATACGTGGCGGCGGGCTTGCCCGCGGCTGCCGCGCCGAGCATGGCCTCGGCGCGTGCGCGCTGCGCCACGGCGGCCGGCGATCCGGCCGCCTGCAGGAAGGGCACCAGCGCGGCGGAGAAGCCGGCCGGGCCTTCGCCCTCGAGCGCGCCGCTGCCGGCGCGCATGCGCTCGGGCGGGGCAGCGCGCCCCACCATGCGCTGCGCCTGCGGCGCCAGCAGCTTCATCAGCACACGCCCGGCGGCATCGCCGCGCGGCGTCATGCCGGCCCACAGGTATACGCGGATCGCGTCATAGCTGCTCACGTCGCCCGTGACGGGGTCGGCAAGGAAACCCGTGCCGCCCTGGTCGGTGCGGTAGGCAGACCAGTCGGGCACGATGCCCTGTCTCGCCACCGCCTCGACCAGGCGCCCGGCCTGCGTGGCAAGCGTGCCCCACGGCCCGGCCGGATCGCCGCCGGCCAGCCGGCGCAGCAACGGCACCGGCAGGTAGCTGGCGTTGAGGCGCCACTGGCGCGTGCCGTCTTCCTTGCCTTCGGCAAAGCCCTGCGGCCCTGGCAGCAACATGGCACCGAAGCCCGGCAGCAACACCACTTCCTGGCGCGCCACCAGCTTCAGCAGTGCGCGCGCCTGCCCGGCATAGCGCGGCTGGCGCCACACGCGGGCCGCCTCGAACAGCGCGAAGGCAAACCACAGATCGGCGTCCGAGGCGGAGTTGGCGTCGATCACGCCCCACGAACCGTCGCTGCGATGGCCCCATTGCCAGGCCGGCAGCTTGTCCTGCAGGCTGCCCGCGCCGAGGTTGGCGATGCTCCATTGCCAGAGGCGGTCGAAGGTGGCGCGGTCATTGGCGATCAGCGCGAACACCATGCCGTAGGACTGGCCCTCGGAGGTGCTGTGCTGCTCGCGCGTGGACGGGTCCAGCACGCGGCCGTCGGCCTGCACGAAGGACGACAGGAAGTGCTGGTACAGCGGCCAGGGGCAGGAGGAGGGCGCCGCGGCGCCCGCCAGCGCCGGCCAGCCTCCCAGCGCCGGCAGGGCGGCCAGCGGTGCGAGCCGGGCCATCGCGCCAAGCCCCGGCAGGCGCGCCAGCCAGCGGCGGCGCGGCTGGTTGATGTTCACGTGGGTTCTCCCCGCTTGCGCCGGTTGGCGCGCGCGCGCAACGAGACGAACAGCAAGGCCGCCAGCAGCAGCGCGGCGCCGCCGATCATCGGCACCATGGTCAGCGACCGCCGTGACAGCCACCACTGCGCATAGGTCCACGGCGGCAGCTTGCCCACATGGTAGTTCTGCTGCGCCGCCAGGCTTTCGACCTCCTTGCTGTGTACCAGCGCCAGGCTGCCTTGCACGCGCTTCACCTGCTCGGGATCGAGCAGCACCTCGGTCATCGCCTGCAGGCCCTGGGGCGCATTGCTGGCCAGCGCCACCACGCTGCGCCCGGACGCCAGCGGCGACTCGAAGCCGCTGAGCACGGCGTCCGTGCTGGCGCTGGTGAGCGACAGGCGCGTCTCCACGGGACGGTTGCGCGTGCCGTCGGCGCCGTTCCACCAGCCCATCACGGTGGAGACGATGTCGGTTAGCGCAAAGTGTTTTTCATTGCCCGCCAGCGAGACCGGCATGCGCTCGGCCCACTGGCTGAACAGCGGCTGGTTCTGCGTGGTGCCGATCACCAGCAGGTCGCGCGCGGCCATCTTCCCGACCTGGGCCGCGCCGGCCACCGCCACGCCGGTGGCCGGGTAGCCGGTGGATTCGCCCATGCGGCCCATCAGCGTGAGATAGGCGGAGTAGTCCTCGGCGCCGGGCTTGTCCGGAAGGATCACCGCGGTCTCGGCAAGGTCGGCCAGGCGCGTGAAGGGGAAGCCACTGTTGCCGAACACCGCCAGGTCCGGCAGCGCGATAAAGTGCGGCAGGCCAGAGACGTCGATGGTGGAGTCGGGATCGATAGCGCCCTTGACGTTGTCGATCAGCACGTCCTTGCAGGCGCCCTGTTTGAGATAGTCGTAGTAGAAATGGAACTGCAGCTGCGACTGCGCGGGCAGCATGAACAGTGGCAGCTCGATGCGCTCATCCACCGGCACCGACCCGTCCGGCAACACCCTGGCCAGCAGCTGGCTGGCGCGGCCGTCCGGGTTCTTGACCGAACGCAGGGCGTAGGCGCGCAGGAACTGCTGGTTGACGTTGATGTTGAGCGTGGACTTGTCCACCACGGGGCGCGGCGTGTAGCGGTACTTCAGGTCGATCGGGATACCCTTGCTGCGCCAGCCGAACAAGTCCGGCGGCAGGCGGAAGTTCACGCGCACCAGGTCGGGGTTGTAGCCGGAGACGTTGAGGTCGCGCACCTCGACGAGTTCGCCGAAGCGCACCGGGCGGTCGCTGCGGATCCAGTTGGGCGCGTCGTAGGGCACGCGTGGCGCGCCCTCGTCGAGCTTGTTGATGGTGGCGCTCTGGCCGGAGAGAGCGCGCGCGCCCAGCGTGAGTGCGCGCGCGGCGGTCTTGAGCTCGGCGCTGTCGCGGCCCATCACCAGCAGCAACTTGGCGTTAGCATTGCCGGGATTCGGCACCACCGCGAGCGCCGGGCCGTTGATGGCCGGCACCGCCACGCCGGCCGGCTTTTCGTCGTTGGTGACAAACACCACCGCGTTGCCGCCGGCGGGCACCTGGTCGAGGGAGGCGGCAAACGACGCCCCGCGGTAGCCGGCCAGCGCGCCGAACCACGACGACACCGCACCGGCGGCTTCCAGCGTGGCGGCCGAGGGCTGGCCCGCGAACACGAAGGGCAGCCTGAGGCGGCCCACGTCGCGGCGGTCGAAGAATGGCAGCGGCAGCAGCGAGAGTTCATTGGCCAGGGCCACCGGCGCGAGCGTCAGCTCCAGCACGCTGCTGTTGCCCACGGTGGCCCACAGGCTGGAGTGGAAGGGGTCCTCGCACTCAGTGGTGTAGTGGCCGATCAGCTGCAGGTTGAGCCGGTTGAACTCGGTGATCAGGCGCGGCTCGATGGTGAGGTCGCGCTCCAGGCTGGTGCCCGCGGTTTCCCTGGGCACCGGCACGGTGGCAGCGACCTCGCCGTTGACCATGACGTTGATGTGCGAGAGCGACGGGATCAGCGCGGGCGAGTATGTATAGCGCAGCTTGAGCCTGGCCGCGGTAACCACTTCGTCGGCCCGGATCGAAAACGGCACGCCGTTGATGGCGTCCACCCCGCGCAACTGGAACGGGGCGTCGGCGCCGAGCTGCTTGAGCGGGATTTGCACGGTGCGGCTGCCGCTGCGCGGCGCGGCGGGTGCGGGACCGGCAGCCGCCTGCGCGGCAACCGTGTCGCGCAAGATATCCGGCTGAGCGGGGCGCTGTGCGCCGGCGGGGTGCACCGCCAGCATGGCGAGTGCGAACAGGGTGCCCATGCGGGTGAGTGCGGGCAGGCGCGGTGTATGGTTCAAACGCATTCTCTTCTTGTGCCAGTGGTCCGTTGCGTGTGGTGCTTGGCGCGCCGCCGCCCGACGGGAGGCTGCGCGTGAACGGCTCTGGCTGGTCAATTGGCGGAAGCGCCGGGCTCGGGCCGGCGCAGCAGCCGGCGCATCTCGCGGCTCAGGTGGAACATCACGTTATGGAAGCCGAGCAGGCCGATGCGCAGGATCTGGCCGGCCGCCATGCCGGGCGCGTCCGGGCGCTTGCGGCCCCACGAATCGATCCAGGCGTCGGCGCGGGCGAAGGTGCACTGGATAAAGGCCATCTCCTCGCGCGGGCTCATTTCCTCCAGCACCAGTCCGGTGTGCGACTCGCCCTGGAACACCACCCTGGCGGGAAACATGTGCTCGTCGTGTTGCAGGTACAGCGAGATCCGCACTGGCTCGCCCACCCGGGCCTCGACGCCATGCGGCAGCCGGATGCCGATGCCGCCTTCGGCAAAGTCCATGGTTTCGCAGACCACGGCGCGGCCGTCGCCGAAGTGCAATGTGGCCGGCACCTTCATCGCCACGCGGTGCGCCTCGCGGATCTGGCGCGTCTCGCTGGCCGCGGCAATGGACGCGCCCAGGATGATGAGGTTGTAGAAGGTCCAGGTCAGGTTGAGCACCACCGTGGTGGCCTCCTGGTGCCACAGGAACAGCCGCAGCAGGCCCACCACCACGCCCAGCAGGTTGAACAGCAGCAGCACCAGGTAGGGGCGCGAGATGACCCAGTCGAAGTACGCTTCCTCGATCACGCCGCCCTTTGGCGTCACGTTGAACTTGCCGGCCGCCGGGTTGACAAAGGCGACCAGCACCGGGCGCATGATGTACCAGGCCAGCACTGATTCGTAGACCTCGTTCCAGAAGGAATGGCGGAACTTGCCCTGGATGCGCGAGTTGGTCATGTTCGCGTGCAGCATGTGCGGCAGCGCAAAGATGGAGATGGTCAGCGCCGAGGCCTGGATCACGTGTGCGCCGAACAGCAGGTAGGCCAGCGGTGCGGTCAGGAACACCAGCCGCGGCAGCCCGTAGAAGAAGTGCAGCATGGCGTTGAGGTAGCACAGCCGCTGCGGCAGCGACAGGCCCGGGCCGAGCAGCGGGTTGTCCACCCGGCAGATCTGCGCCATGCCGCGCGCCCAGCGGATGCGCTGGCCCACGTGGCCGGACAGGCTTTCGGTGGCCAGCCCCGCCGCCTGCGGAATCGCCAGGTAGGCCGTGCCATAGCCCTTGCGGTGCAGCTTGAGCGCGGTATGGGCGTCCTCGGTCACGGTCTCCACCGCAATGCCGCCCACTTCGAGCAGCGGCTCGCGGCGGATGATGGCGCACGAGCCGCAGAAGAAGGTGGCGTCCCACAGGTCGTTGCCGTCCTGCACCAGGCCGTAGAACAGCTCGCCCTCGTTGGGCACGTCCTGGAAAGTGCGCAGGTTCTTCTCGAACGGATCGGGCGAGAAGAAATAGTGCGGCGTCTGCAGCATGGCCAGCTTGTGGTCCTTGATGAACCAGCCCATGCAGATCTGCAGGAAGGAGCGCGTGGGAATGTGGTCGCAGTCGAAGATCGCCACGTACTCGCCGTGGGTGTTCTTGAGCGCCTCGTTGATGTTGCCGGCCTTGGCGTGGCGGTTGTGGTTGCGCGTCACGTGGGTGACGCCCACCTTCTCGCAGAATGCGCGGAACTCCTCGCGGCGGCCATCGTCGAGCACGTAGACGTTGATCTTGTCGCGCGGCCAGTCCATCGACATGGCGGCGAACACCGTGGGCTTCACCACCGACAGCGGCTCGTTGTAGGTGGGGATGAAGATGTCGACGGTGGGCCAGGTGGCGCTGTCGGCGGGCATCGGCACCGGGCGGCGCTTCAGCGGCCAGGCCGTCTGGAAGTAGCCGAGCAGGAGAACCACGAAGGCATACAGCTCGGCCAGCACCAGGCCGATGCCGAACGCCGCGTCGACCCAGTTGCCCAGGCCGATCGTCTCCGTCAGCCGCCAGTACATATAGCGGCTGGACACCGCAACCGACAGCACCACCATCATCAGGGTGGCGAGATGACCCTTGACCCGGTTCAGCCACAAGGCCAGCACGATGCAGGCCGTGACAAAGCCGACCTGCTGCCAGAATTCCAGCGGCACCGTGACCACCAGCGCAAACATGCACAGCGCCAGCACCAGCGCCAGGGTGCGTACCGGCCTGCTGCTCCACAGCGGCAGTTCCACGAAGCCATTGCCGAACCGCTGCAAGGCCGCCGACAACGCGTTGGGGGAGCGCATGGACTGGTCTGGCTTCACGCGGCTTCTCCATGGGCCGCCATGGCGCGGCGCAGCCACGCGGCGCAGCGCTGCAGGTCGTGCGTGGCCTGGCTATGGGGGTTGTACTCGAGCACGCTGCGGTCGTAGGCAAGCGCCTCGGCCACGGCCTGGTCCTGGTGGATCACCCCCAGCACGCGCTCGCCGAGCTGGGCGCGCAGCACTTGCACCACGTCCTTGCCGAGCTGGCGGCTCACGTCCACCTGGTTGATGACCAGCACGTGGCCAAGGTAATCGGGACGCCCTTCGCAATAGGTGCGGATCAGGTCTTCCATCAGGGGCATGGTGGCGTACGAGGCGGCGTCCGGCAGCGAGACCATCACGCAAAGCTGCGCGCACGACAGCGCCTGCCGCATATAGGGCGAAGGGCCCGGCGGCGTATCGATGACCACCACGTCGTCGCGCCCCAGGCCCAGCGTGCCGAGCTGCGTGCGCAGCCAGCCAGGATGAGTGACCAGATGGGCCTCGAAGGCGGAGCGGTCCCCTTCGTTGAGCGAGCCGAACGGCATCAGCACCACGCGCGAGCGGCCGCGGTACATGCTCTGCTGCCAGGCCTCGCCTGCCAGCGTGGCGCGCGCGTGGCCCGACACCTCGTGCGGCGGCATGCCGAAATGCAGGCGCAATGCATTCTGCGGGTCAAGATCGACCGCGAGGACATGCTCGCCGGCCATGGCCAGGGCTTCGGCGAGGTTGGCCGACAGCGTGGTCTTGCCCACACCGCCCTTGGCCGAGACGACTGCAATGATTTTCACGAGCGATTCAGCCGATCGAGGAAGGAACGGCGGGCGGGCACCCGCTCGCTGGCCGGAGCCGGCTGCGGGCGGCCTTCGAGCCGCGCGAATACGCGCGACAGTTGGGTGCCGGCCGCGACCGGCTGGGTAGGCTGGACCGGGCTTGCCCGCTCCGGCTCGGCGGGCTCGGGTGTGGGCGTCCAGATGGCGGCGGGGCAGGAGGATGCTGCAGGCTCGGCAGCAGGAGTGAGACCGGATGCGTGGCCAGATGAGGGACCTGAAGCGGGCGGCACCGCCGGGACAGCCTGGGCCAGCGCCTGCGGCGCCGGCGGCATGCCTTCGGGCGTGCGAAAGCGCGGCGCCATCGCGGGCGCCTCGACCGGGATTGCCATCGGCCTTACCGCGGCCGTCATGGCCGGCGACGCTACGGGCGCAACGGGTGCCCCCGCAGGCTGTCCAGTGGGATGCACCGGCGGCACGAGGCCGGCGCCGTCCGCCCGCACCGCCGACAGCAGCGGCCAACGCTCGCGCGCTTGCGCCGCGGCGTCCTCGCGCACGATCTCTTTATAGGCTTCCGGCTTGCCGCCAAAGCGCTGGAACAGCTGGGACAGGTCGTCTAACTGGCTCATGGTTCTGACTCACGGAGAGGAGTGCTGTTGCTGGGGAGGCCGGCCAGGCAGGGCGGGCCCGCGTCGCCTCAACGGCCAAACCGGAATTCCAGGCACCCGGCAGCATCGATCGGCGTACTTTGGCTGACCTTCAGGGTGTCGGACGAACCCAGCATGCGAAACCAGTGCTGGTAGGCCCCTTCCAGGAATGCCGGCGACCAGCTGCCGGATGACTCGCCAAGCGCCGCCTGCAGCGGCGCGCAGTAATGCCGGATCACCAGCGCGCCGCCAGCATCCTCGATGCTGGCCCATCCCCAGTCCACGTCCAGCCAGATCTGCGCAAGCGCCCGCTCGAGTTCGGCCAGCGTGGCACAGTTGCCCGGATCAAACCGCTGGGCAAACCGCACGCCAACGCGCCACATGAGGGCGCGCAGGCTGGGCGGGTCCATCACCCCCGAGAGTTCCTCGGCCAAAGCCGTCAGCACGTCACGCCATTGCGAGGAACAGTGGCGCTCGGTCAGATATTGCAAGATCGCTTGATTCATCCCTAAAAAATCCTGTCTCATAAATACCTGGCGCAGCCGCGCCCGTGCTAAGGCGCGCAAGCCCAATTGGCGGCTCCGGCGTCCGCAAATCCGCATTGCGCGGACCCCAATCGGCGAGCCTGACAGCTTCCATCCGCGGTGGGAAGCCTCCCCCTGCTAAAGCGGGGAAACGCAATTTGCGAACATGTGGGAATCCTGATTCGCCACCGGGTCCTTTGTCGCCCCGATATCCGCGAGAAGCATGCGCAATGGTTCAGCGCGACTTTTGCGTCATTGACGTTGACGCGATGATGGCAATCAGGGGAACAGCGTGAACCGGAGCCGCCAGCAGGCGCAAGCACAGCTTTCAATTGATTGACGGGAAATAAGACCGAAGAAGGGCGTTCAAAAAATCTAAAGATGCTAAGCAGCAGTGCATCGTGAAGGGGCGCGAGTACTTCGAAGAAATGGGGAGCGGTACTTCGCGCCCCTGATTTCTATGCAGTGGTACCAACCTGCCTCAGATTCGGCCCACTACCAGCAAGTTGACAGCGCCGGCTTTCTAGCCATCCTTGCAACCACGCCTCCTCCTCACCTGGCGTCGGCCAGGTGAGGCAGGCAGCGATGATGCAGCTTACTGTTACGGAGCAACCACGAACACATCTGTGCGATTCGCCGTATTGCCTGAGTTCGCCTGGACAAAGAAGGGCACAAAGGCATTTCCCATTGTCGCCAACCCTTCATAGTCGCCGACAAAGAAGCCCGATGCCGCGGGTGCCGTCTTCATATCGAAGGGACCGGCCAGATGCACTTCGCCGCCGAACGAAAGGCCCCCGTTGCCCGAGGTGGTGAGCCAGTAGTCCGTCGGCAGCGTGGTGGTGTTGCCGGTGGCCAGGCTGCGGAAATCGTAGTAGGTCACAGCAACGATCCCGGCAGAATTGACTCGCACGGACGGCGTGAATGCGGGACGTCCGGTAGGCGTATTGACGCGAATCGGAGTGCTCCAGGTCTGGCCGCCGTCGCGTGATGTCGACATGGCGATCTCATCGTACAGCCCGCCATTGAAGCGCGAATCCTGCCACACCACATAGAGTTGCCCGGTTGCCGGGTCGATGGCGGGCTCGGGAATGATGTCCCCGGTGCGCACTGCTTCGCCGGTATTGGGATCCGTCACCCCCACCGTGCGCATGTCGGCGATGACATCAGGCTTGGTCCAGCTGGCGCCATCGTCGGTCGACATGACGAACGCGAGCTTGGACGCGGTGATATTGAAGGGCGGCCTGATGAGGTTGAAGAAGTTGTAGAGCGTGCCGTTCTGCGAGTTGACCACGATCTGGTTTCCAATAGTCTGCTGCCGCGATGGGGTGTTCACGATCACTTTCGGCGGGCTCCAGGTCAGGCCGCCGTCGACAGTCTTGGAGAACAGCGCGGGTCCGCGGAAGGCGGCCGTGTGCAAATTGGCATACGGATTGGCATTCGGCTGCTCGAGACGGTCCCATACGGCGTAGGCAACGCCAGGGGTGACCGGATTGGCCGTCACCGATTCCTTGTCGTTGAAGAACTGCGAAGAGGGTTCGTTATCCGCAATGATGGCACTTAGGTTTTGCCAACTCTTGCCGCCATCGCGCGAGACCGCGGCGCCGACCGCATTGCTGTTATTGGAGCGGTTGAACGAAATCGAGATCGCATAGGCGGTGCCGTCGGGCCCGATCGACACCCACGGGTCGGAGGCGCGCTCGTAACCGAGCCCGCCGGCGCAGGCACTGAACGGCAGGACCGTCTGCGTCCAGGTCTTGCCGCCATCGAAGGAGGAACCGGCAACCAGACCACGTGCGCCGCCATCCGACCAGCGGTCCTGCTGCCACACGCCAATGAAATTGGTGGGGTTGGCGGGATTGATGGCCAGATAAGGTTCGACCTCTGCATTCAAATAATTTATGCCGGTGCCGCCGCCAACGGTGCATCCGGCAAATGGGCTGGGGCCGGAAACCAGCGTGGCCGCCTGGGTGGGTGGGCTGACCGTCAAGGCTGCGCAGAGCGCGGTTCCGGCTAGCAACGGGATAAGCTTGTTATTGCAAGGCATGAGGACCTCCTCCAATTGCAGACGGCTCGCCTCAGCTTAGGCAACTTGTCTCGTTGGCAAGATGACGAATTGTTAATTCTGTATGAGACCTCGCTTCTTAACCTCCGGCTTACAAGCGGTGCTTTCCTGATCCATGTTTCGGCTGGGGCCGGGCGATGGCATGGGATGGAGCAGGTGCCGCCCGCGCGGCCCGGCGTTCATGCAATGCAGTTTGCCGCCGCGGCGCTGTCCCTGGGGGGCGACGCTGGGTTATGCCGGTCGCAGCGGCTTGCGCTGCACTGTGCGGTTCGAAGCAAAGCGTGCCTCATGGCTTGTGTTTGCCGCTCGAACAGCCAGCGGTGCCTCCGGCGAGAGCGTCAAAAAGGACAAGAGCGCAACTCACGGCGACGTTGACCGTAATATGGCCGTGCAGCGCCCAAGGCGCTTCGGCAGCGGCCACGCGTAGCCACCCTGCGTCGGCCCCAAAGAGCCAGCCCTGACCTGCGGAGGAGAGGGGCGGTGCAATCAGAACCGCCTTCTTGCTCAAGTAAGCACAACTTCGAGTCAGGTTCGCCGATAGAGAGCACCTCACCGGCCCGATTCGCTGTCAAATTTTATTGAACATTTTGTCAATTTGAATCGAGATTGTATAGCGGTGTTATCCAAGCAAGAATGTTAGGCTGACCGCGATGGGGACCAGCCCACGTCCGAGGAAGCTTCCGCTTCCTTCTGTCGCACCGTCGTCGGCGATGCACTGCAGTCTTCATCGCCGGTACCGACATTCGCGATTCCGGCACGCCGCAGCCAGGGTGCTGGGCTGCGGCAGCCCTGCCGGCATCGCGTGACGCCAGCCCGACATAAGCTACGATTATTCACAGACGGCTCGTGCCTCGAAACAGCCCATGGAGACAAACAATGCAGACGCCTGACCAACCCCAAGGCATCGACTTCCCGCTTGAGGGCGTGCGTGTACTCGACCTGTCGCGTGTGTTTGCGGGACCCCTGTGTGGCCAGGTCCTGGCCGATTTCGGCGCAGAGGTGGTCAAGGTGGAACACCCCGGCCGCGGCGACGACACGCGCGACTGGGGCATGCGCATCGGCAAGACCGAGACCACCTACTACAACAGCATGAACCGCAACAAGCGGTCCATCACGCTGGATCTGCAGAGCAAGGAAGGCGTGCAGATTGTCTACGATCTGCTGCCGCAGTTCGACGTGGTCATCCACAATTTCAAGACCGGCGGGGCCGAGAAGCTGGGCCTCGGCTACGAACAGCTCAAGGCCATCAAGCCCGAGCTGATCTACTGCGCGGTTTCCGGCTACAACAGCAGCGGCCCCGAGGCCAAGCGTCCCGGCTACGACCTGGTGATCCAGGGAGAGGCCGGGCTTATGGCGCTCAACGGCGAAGCCGACACGCCGCCGCTGAAGTTCGGCGTGGCCGTGGTGGACCTGATGACCGGCATGTATGCCGCGCAGGCGGTGCTGGCGGCCTTGTTCCGCCGCGAGCGCAAGGGCAAGGGCCAGCTGATCGAGATGGCACTGTACGACTGCGGGCTGATGGTTACCGGCTATTACGGCCTGGACGCCATGCTGCTCGGGCGCGACCCCGCACGCTATGGCAATGCCCATCCGTCCATCGTGCCCTATGGCATGTTCGAGTCCGCCGATGGCCCGCTGATCATCGCCGTGGGCAACAACAGCCAGTTCGACAAGTTCTGCCGCCAGGTCATCGAGCGTCCTGACATCGTCGAGGACCCGCGCTATGCCACCAATGTGGAGCGCGCCAGGAACCGCGAGACCTTGACCCCGCTGATCACGGGCCTGATCCGCGGTTTTGCGCGCGACCTGCTGCTGGAGCGCATGACGGCCTGCGGTATTCCCTGCGGCAAGGTGGCGGGACTGCACGAGGCATTGACCAGTGAGCGGACCCGCGAGGGCGGCCTGCTGCGCGAGATGCCTCATCCCGTGGCAGGCAGCACGCACGTGTTCGCGCCCCCTTACCGCCTGGATGGCCAGCGCCTGCCGATCCGCAACGCGCCGCCGACGCTGGGCGAGGGCACGCGGGCGGTACTGCAAAGCCTGCTGCAGATGAGCGATGACCAGCTGCAGGCACTGCAGGCCCGCGGCGTACTGACGCTGCCCGAGGCACCACAGAAGGCCTGAGCATTCGCGCCGCGCGGATGCTCATGGACGTCCGCGCAGCCCTGCCCGGCAAGGGGGGCTTGGGTTCCCTTGCACTGATTCAACTGGAACAACAATCGTGCGTACTCGAAATTTCACCCGTATGGTCCACTCCCGGCGCCGTGCCATCCTGGCGCTGGCCGCGGTGCCGCTGCTGGTCGGCAGCGCCTTCGCGCAATCCTGGCCGAGCAAGCCGATCAAGCTCGTGGTGCCGTTCCCGCCGGGCGGGCCCACGGATACGGCGTCGCGCATCGTCGGCCAGAAGCTGGCCGAGCGCCTCAAGCAACCGGTGGTGGTGGAGAACCGCGCCGGTGCATCGGGTTCCATCGCTGCCGCCCAGGTGGCCAAGAGCGCGCCCGACGGCTACACGCTGATGATGCTGGCCACGCCCACGCTGCTGGCGCCGCACCTGTACAAGAAGGCGGGCTACGACACGACCAGGGACTTCACGCCGGTGGCCACCGTCTATGACCTGCCGATCGTGGTGGTAGTCAACCCGACGTTGCTGCCCAACGTGACGGACCTGCCCAAGCTGATCGCACAGGCCAAGGCACAGCCGGGCAAGCTCAACTACACCAGCTCCGGCGCGGGCAGCTTCGGCCACCTGAGCATGGAACTGCTCAAGCAGATGGGCGGCTTCGAGATGCAGCACGTGCCCTACAAGGGCGGCGTGCCCGCGATCAGCGACACCCTCGGTGGCCAGGTCCCGATTATGTACGCCGACCTTGTCGCCGCGCTGCCGCACATCCAGGCGGGCAAGCTGCGTGCCATCGCGGTCGGCTCGCCGCAGCGCGTGAGCATGCTGCCCGACGTCAAGACCATTGCCGAGCAAGGCTTCAAGGGCTACGACGCCGTTTCCTGGGGCGGCCTGCTGGCGCCGCCGGGAACGCCCAAAGAGGTGGTGGACCGCGTCGCTGGCGAGGTCGGCAAGATCCTGGCTGACAAGGATGTCCAGGACAAGCTGCTGAAGGCCGGTGCCATTGCCAACTTCCAGGCGCCGGCGCAGATGGGCCAGCGCATCCAGCAGGACTATGCCAAGTGGGGCAAGGTGATCCGCGACAAAGGCATCGCGGTCGAGTAAGCGTCTGCAAGCCGGGCACTCTGCAATGGCGAGCCCGGTGTCAGTCGGCGAGGGCGGGTTGGGGCGCAGCCCAGCGTAACCCGCCAGGTATTGTCATCCGCCGTAACCCAGGCCGGGACAAGACGGGGGCGCAAGGTGCCGCTCGAACCAGCCGATCGTGAGTGCCGCGATGTCTTCCAGGGCCCTGGGGTCATCAAATCCGCGGCCGCTGGTCGGGATGAGCCTCAGTTGCCGCGGACAATGCATCTGTTCGAATGCAAGATTGTTGATCTGAATGTCTTTTGGATTGCCGCTGGCACATATCAGCAAGGCAGGGACTTCGAGCTGCTGCAGGGCTGCACTGCCCGCGAGATCCAGCCGCCCCGCAACACAGGCTACAGCGCTGAGTTGCGTCGCGCTGCACGCGGCCGAGCGCAGGGCTGCCGCCGCGGCGGTGCCGGTACTGAGCAAGCCCACAGGCAAGCTTGCGCAGGGCGACCCAGTACGCAGGAAGCTCAAGGTCTGGTCCAATCTTGCCACCAGCTCATCGACGTCCGATTCCGGTGCGTCGTCGACGCGGCTGTCAGGCTGCAGGTCTACGAGCAAGGTGGCGAATCCCTTCGCGCGTAGCTTGCGTCCCAGGTAATGGCTGCGGGCTGCGCGGCGTTGCGCGCCACCGGCATGCACCATTACCGCGACGCCGATCGGGTTCGGCGCCGATTCGAGCATGGCCCGGAGCCGGGTAGTCTGATACGGAATCAGCATCGCCTTGCTCAACGACGGCATGCCCGCCACCGCACTTGGCCGGGCGCGGGTCTGCGGTTGCGCTGGCGGTATTCCTGTCAACTGCCGGACGCGGTCGTCGCTGACCAACTGGAACTCATGATAAAAGTGCGCGAGGTTTTCGATGCGGTCCGGCGTATCCAGGCAGATGACTTCGTCGGCCAGCGCGCGGACCCGGTCCAGCCCGGCTGGGGTAGCGATCGGGAGCGCGCATATGAGCCGGGCAGGGTGCCGCTTGCGCAGGCTTGCGAGGGCCGCATACATCGTTGCGCCGCTCACCAGGCCGTCATCCACGACGATCACCACGCGACCGCCCGGATCCGCTAGCTTGCGAACCGGCGTATACACGGCGCGCTGCCTGCGAAGCTGGTCGAACTGGGCATCACGCTGGCCGCTGGTGCCGCCATTTGCGTTCATAGCGTCCGTGCACCATGTCGCGCCAGAGTCGTCCAGTGCTACGCCAGGAGCGATCCTGCGCGCCATCACCAGGTCGAAGTCAGCGCACAGTGCGTCGGCAACAACGCGACCGACCGGCACGCCGCCGCGCGGAATCGCCAGGACCAGGGCACTGGTTCCCCGATACGCGCGCAATGCCCAGGCCAGTTCCGACCCCGCATGCTCACGCGCCTGAAAACGTGTCTGGTAACGGCTCATCGATATATCTGCCAAGGATCTATTGACGGAGTTTCAGGACGGCGGCGCCGGTAAGCCGGCCCTCGCGCAGGTCGGCCAGTGCTTCGTTGGCCTGCTCCAACGGATACGCGGTGGTATGCGTATGCAGAGGGGTCCGGGCGGCGATATCCATCAGCGCGATGCCGTCGGCACGCGTGAGGTTGGCTACGGAACAGAGGCGCCTTTCTTCCCAAAGCAACTGGTAAGGCATGCTTGGTATATCGCTCATATGAATTCCGCCACAGACCACGATGCCGCCCTTGTCCACGGCGCGCAGCGCTTTGGGAACCAGCGCGCCCACCGGGGCGAAAATCAGCGCGGCGTCCAGCGGCACGGGAGACTGGAGCTCGCTCGAGCCGGCCCAGCACGCGCCGGATTGGTATGCGAGTTGCTGCGCGCCTGCGTCGCCCGCACGGGTGAAGGCGTAGACTTCGCGGCCTTGTGCCACCGCGATCTGCGTCACCAGGTGGGCGGCGGCGCCGAAGCCATAGATGCCGATGCGGCGTGCATGGCTGGCTACACCCGCCATGCGCAGCGTCCGGTAGCCGATCAGGCCGGCGCAGAGTAGTGGTGCGGCGTGTTCGTCATCGTAGCCGGGCGGAATCCGGAAGCAATAGCAGCTGTCTGCAACAACGTACTCCGCATAGCCGCCGTCGCGGGTATAGCCAGTGAATATCGGTGCGTCGCAAAGATTCTCGTGATGACGCAGGCAGTAGCGACAACGGCCGCAGGTATGTCCGAGCCAGGGCACACCCACGCGGTCTCCCGGCTTGAAGGCGGTGACACCGGCGCCGCACGAATCCACCTGTCCGACGATTTCATGCCCCGGAATGAGCATCGGCTTAGGATGGCGCAGGTCGCCATCGGCGATATGCAGGTCGGTCCGGCACACCCCGCAAGCTCCCACGGCGATGCGAAGTTCGCCGGCCCCTGGGTCGGGAACCGGCAAGTTGTGAAGGCGCAGCGGCCGGCCTGCGCCCTCGAAGATCATCGCACGCATGGTTTGGTGGCGCATGGCGTGGCACTCCTTCGCCGCCTGTGGCGCCGTGGCGCGCCTAACCTTCGACCTCGCTGCGGACCAGGAGTACGGGCTTGCTGGTCTTGGCAAGCACGCCTTCCGACACGCTGCCCATCAGCAGGCGCCGGACGCCGCGGCGGCCGTGGGTGCCAAGCACGATCAGGTCAGCATTCCACGCATCGGCCTCGGTGACAATGGTCAACGAGATCCGGCCGGGCGCCACCGGCTTTTCATCCAGTTTTACCGAATTGCGCACGCCTGCTTCGCTGAGCCTGGCCGAGGCGGCATCCAGTGCCTTGCGCCCGTGCGCGGTGATGTTGTCGACCAGTTCCTTGGGGTTGAAGTAACTGGCCTCGAAAAACACGTCGCTGTCGTCGACCACGAACAACGCCTTGACCTCGGCCCGGTTGCCTTGGCGATGATGATGGCCTGGCTCAGTGCCAGGTCGGAAGAACGGCTGCCATCGACGGCGAGCAGGATGCGCTGGTACATGATGGATCTCCTGAAGGGCAAGGGTGCACTCGATGTTGCGATTCGCTGCATTCAGCGTAGGCGCCGGCCTCGATACGCGCTTGATTTACGTCAACCCGAAGGGGCAGGCGTGGCGAGTAATTGACCGCAAACAGAAGTGATGACCGAATGGCTTGACGGCTCCGCCCATTGCTCGCAGTAGCCTCCAACGCACATCAGGGCGATAAGTGAGCCCTGTCGCCGCAGGCCTGGCCCGTTGATCCGGGTCAAGCGCCGGTCAGCCTAGCTGCCTAGACTGGTGTGTAGTCGAGCGAGAGGGCGATCATGGCTTACGACAGCATCCTGGTTCATCTGGACAGCAATCCGCAGGCACGGCAGCGGCTCGAAGTGGCGGGGCGCATTGCGGCGGCCAGCCAGTGCCGGCTGATCGGCATGTACGCCGGTTTCATTCCCGATCCTGCCTGGTTCTACCTCATGGACGGCGCGCAGCAATATGTTGCGGACGATCTGGCCCGGCGCAAGCAGGTCAGGGAGGACGTCCGGGCGCAGTTTCTGGCTGCAACCCAGGCCATGCCAGTGCGCGCGGAGTGGCGCGCTGCGGAGCTGGGGCCGTGGCATCAGTGCTGCGCGAGGCCCGCGAGGCAGGCCTGGTCGTTGCCGGCCAGTACGATCCCGGCAATACCGAAGGTCCGGTGGCCCGGCAGCTGCTGGAATCGCTGCTGCTGGAGACCGGCCGACCGACGCTCGTCGTGCCGTGCACGGGCACGTTTCCAACGCTGGGTACGCGCGTTATCGTGGCGTGGAATGGCAGCCGCGAGGCGGCGCGGGCGCTTCACGATGCCGTGCCGCTGATGGCCGGCGCACAGGCGCGCATTCTTTGCGCACAGACTGCAGCCAAGGAGGCAAGAGCCGACGCCACCCCGGTCGGCCACGCCGCGCGCGTGCTGGAGCGCCACGGCGTCGCCGTGGAAATCGAACACGGTCCCGGTGGGGTGGACCTGACCATCGGCGAACTCATCCTTTCGCGCGCGGCGGATTTCAATGCCGACCTGATCGTGATGGGTGCCTACGGACACGGCCGCATGCGGGAACTGGTGCTGGGCGGTGTCACGCATACGCTGCTTGACTCGATGACGGCACCGGTGCTGTTTTCACGATAATGTCAAGTCAAACCAAAGAGTGGAATCACGTCATGGACTTCAGAACCATCCTTGTCGACCTCAGCGAAGATGCTGCACGGTCCGCGCGCATTGAAACGGCAGCACGGCTTGCCGCAAAGTTCGGCGGCAGCGTGGTCGGACTGACGGCAACAGGAACGCACCTGGAGCCGTTTCGTGGAGCGGGCGAAGAAGCGGGGCAATACGCTGTGCTTGCCGCGAGCCATGTGCACAAACTGGCTGCCGCTCACAAGAACGCACTCGACACGCTGACCAGGCAAGTGTCGCCGGCCATTCCCACCCGACACATCGTGGTCGACGCCGAGGCTGGCTGGGCGCTTGCCGACGAGGGCCGCTTTGCCGATCTCATCCTGCCCGCAGCGCCCTCGGCGCAGGCCGATGTGCCGGCTCTGCTGGCTGGGGTCGCGGAGTACGCGATGCTCAATGCAGGCCGGCCCATCCTGCTGGTGCCGGGCGCGGCCGGCCCGCGACTTGGTGGCCATGTCGCCATCGCATGGAACGGCGGCCGGGAGGCTGCGCGTGCGGTAGCAGACGCACTGCCGTGGCTTGTGCATGCCAGCGCCGTTACCGTCCTGGTGGTCAGCGCTGGCAAGCATAGCGCTGCCGGTGAGAAAGAGGCCTATCGTGACAGCGCGGATCGGCTGACAGCATGGCTGCTCAGCCATGGCATCCACGCCAATCTGCTGCTCGGAGAGGGCGATCCCGACCACGTGCTGCCACAACTTGCGGCCAAGGTTCAGGCCGGCCTGCTGGTCGCCGGCGGCTATGGCCGCTCCCGGCTGAGTGAGCTTGTGCTGGGTGGCACCACCCGCGCCCTGCTGCGCCAGTCAGGCTTGCCAGTCTTCATGTCGCACTGAGGCGAACCCTCCTGGTACCTCAAGCCACGTGCCGCCCCGGCATCATGCCCCCATATTCTCCTTCCCCATAAACTCCGCCGTGTGCTCCGGCAGATAGGCGCGGCGGCGATAGGGGAAATTCCGGTTCGGCGCGGGCAGGTTATGTCCTCAGGGGGCTTTGGGACGCGTCGGATAACAGGGCAGTGAGCGCGCGTGAGCAATCAGAACCCATCTTGGGTACCGTACTCCAGCTCCAGTTTGAAAACGGATCCGCTCATGGAAAATCGGCAGTTTCATGTCCAAAGCTGCCGTTCCCAGGCCGAATCTGATTAAGACGGCTTCGTGTATTAAAGCGGTCATCCACGGCTAGGCGGCGCAGGCGATGAACGCTGGCGCGCTTGTGAATCTGGGCCTTGGCCCTTTTTGAATGCACGCTGAATCGTGGCATCGGAGGTAGGCCAGCCCAAACAGGCGCGCGGCAACTGTTGACTTCTGCGTATCCTGCCACACAGATTTCATCAGTGATGAATGCCTGTTGTCGATCTTCGGGTATACAAATAAAAGAGGCCACACAGGAGGATGACACCATGTCAGCACCAAATATTCATGTATTCCACGACCGAGTTGGCTGGGCTTTATTCGTTGAAGGAAAGCGGGAGCCTATTAGCCACTATCCAGGCCAGCGCCAAGCGGTTGCCGCCGCCACGGCCAAGGCGAAGCGGGAACACGCTGAACTCTTGATACACCGACGGGGCGAACGGATAGGCTCATGGGACAGCTACGCTCACGACTTGCCGCAAACCGACTAACCATGAACGGAGCTGCTTGCGCACGTTAACACATCGACGTGCGGATGATGGAGATCACCGCACCCTTCAGAGACGTGGCAAGCCTCCTTTGAAGGCGCGCTGTGACTCGAGTGGCATCCTGTTGGTCCGATCTGACGCGCCAAGCCAGATGACCGCTTCTGGCCGAACTCGGAAGTCCGTCGTGGGCCGGTGATCCGTTGGCCCTCTTGCGCCGCGGAACTTCCGCAATCGACCAGACCCACAGGCGAACTTCGTTCCGGCTCGCCAGAGGGCCGGAAAGCCGGCATACAAGGGGTTAGGCGGCTGCCTGCCTGCGCGGTGATTGTCGTGCGCGCGATCGAGCCGCGATCCCGCCCCGCTTAATGGCGGCTTCCAAGGTAAATGAGACATATGTGCTTCGATGCCAGTCGGCATCGTCGAAATAGACCGCTAATTCTCTCCTTATAAAGGTAGTGGTAGGCCTCGAAGAGGCCAGTTCGCTCTTCTCCTGTGAGACTTCCTTTTGCCCGGCGATAAGCAGGGAGAGTTGAACAATGGAGCGAGCGGCGGTGTAAGGGTCCCCGTTGCGTTTGGAGGTGGCTGCGATTGTTCGAAGTCGGCTACGCTGCTCTTCCACAGATTTATTCCCGATGGGAGCACGTCCTTCTATGAGCAGTGGTTTGTCAAGTTCCTTTGACCCAACCGGGGGGCGGCCGGCCGATCCAACTTTTCTGCATGCAGCATGGTCTGAAGCCGTTTGTGCGCGCGTCAGACGTGACGTCCGACCACCTGCTATCCGCCGGCGCTTGGCCGGCCTCATCCTGCATGCGCATTACGCCGGAATCGGTTGGTCAGCCGACTACGCAAGCCCAAACGGTCTGAGTTGAACATGCCCGTGCACGTCCTGGGTTGCTGAGGGCAACCGATTTATCTAGATGGGGCATGTCCCTGGGGATGACAGGCACCCACCTGGCGCCGATTGCTGAACTCCCTCCAGAACAATTCGAGCGCGAGGCGCGACGCGCCCACTTCGCCAATCCCCTTCAGGCGCGCTAGGTCATCGCGTCGCTGGCGCGCGGGTGCGGGCAGGCTTGCCTGCCGCGTCTTCTCCAGCGCCGCGAGTTGCTGCTGCGCCAGCGCCAGCCGTTCGCACTCGCGCAGCAGCCGCTCGCGCATTTCGGACGGCAACGGCGCGCCGTCGTGACACTTCACCTCGTCACGGGCGAGCCGGCCGGCGAAGTGCCTGTGATCCACTTCATCCCAGCAACCGAACGTGGCCAGCAGTTTGCGCATGCGGTCGCGGTGCTGCAGCACTTCCTTCTGCAGTTGCCCGCGATCGCGCATCAGGTGCCGCGACGCTTCGTCCTGCGGCGATGGCATGTGAACTACGTGCATGCGATCGCGCTCACCGCGTAGCCATGCGCGCAGGTTGATCACCAGCTTGATGACATCGAGCCGGTCGGTCTTCGCGCGCCGCTTGTGGCGTTCAACCGGAATGCTGGCCGGATTGATGACGTAGCACTCGATGCCGCCCGCCTGAAGCGCCCGAGAGATCCAAAACCCGTCCTGGCCGGCCTCGTAGCTTACGACGACGCGCACACCTGCTGGCAGCGACCACTTCTCGTTGTGATGTTCGACCAAGCTCAGAATATGTGCTATGCGGCATATTTTGCACGTCGTTATGGAAAAGGCTGGTTTGGGCGACCCTAAGCCGCCATCTGCTTTTCAGATGGTGGCATCGGGAAACCATGTTTCCGAGTGTACGGACGCATGGCTACGATACTTCTACCAACCCATTCAAAGCGAGAGGAAGTACAAATGGACAGTGCCACCCACCCGTACAGCGTTTTCTGGCAACCCGGCTGCTCGAGCTGTGTGCGCGTCAAGGAGTTTTTGACTCGCCTCGAAATCCCGTTCAAATCGGTCAACGTGCTGTCGGATACCGATGGTCGAAATGAATTGCGCCGGCTCGGCGCGAGGTCGGTTCCAGTGGTCTCGAAAGGGGACCAATACGTCTACGCGCAGTCTATCGAGGACGTGGCACGCTTCGTTGACCGACTCGATGCTGTCATGGACCGGCTGCCACCCGACGTCTTGGTAAAGAAGTGGATGAAGGTACTAACCGTGGCGCTCGCCATCACACCGCAGATGCCGGATGAATTGTTCAACAGCCCCGTATTTCCGGGACGACCGCGCACCTACCGCGACCTCAGCTATCACATCTTCCAGGTCGTAGATGCATTTCTCCAAACGGTACTGGAGGGGCTCGAAGACTGGACAATTGTTGCCAACGTTGACGCACCGGACCGCATCAGTAGCATCGACGACATCCTTCGAGAGGGCACTGAACTCAAGGCAAGGGTGGAAGCATGGTGGGCAAAGCTTGACGATAAGTCCTGCACCCAGGTGCTGAAAATGTTCTACGGCGAACATCCACTGCACCAATTCCTGGAACGCTCCACGTGGCACTCGGCCCAGCATACGCGCCAATTGATTGCCTTGCTCACTGAAAAGGGGATTAAATTGCCAGTGACCCTTTCTGAGGAGGACTACGAAGGCCTGCCAATGCCGCAAGGTCTCTGGGAATAATCCGCTTAACCTCACAAAGCGAACCATTAAATCCCGGCCGCTTCGAGTAAGAGCGGATCGAATCGATTGTCATCAGGATTGCAGCATGACCGCTATCAAACATGCCAAGGTCGCCATCGTCGGATCGGGGCCTGCCGGATACACCGCCGCCCTATATGCGGCGCGAGCGAATCTCAAACCGATGCTCATCGCCGGGCGTGAGCCTGGCGGGCAGTTGACCACGACGACGGACGTGGAGAATTGGCCAGGCGAGGTAAACGGCGTACAAGGTCCCGAGCTCATGCAGCGGTTGCGCGATCACGCTGCACGGTTCGAAACGATGATTGTGGAGGATCACGTCCGCGCAGTGTCGCTCGAGGAAAGACCATTCACGCTTCACGGCGAAGGTGGAACCTACACATGTGACACGCTCATTATCGCGACTGGCGCATCTGCTAAGTGGCTCGGCTTGCCATCGGAAAAGGACTTCATGGGGCGCGGCGTTTCCGGATGCGCCACATGTGACGGATTTTTCTACCAAGGTGAGGACGTCTGCGTGATCGGTGGGGGAAACACCGCAGTCGAGGAAGCACTGCTGCTATCGAGCATTGCCAGTCGGGTCACTCTCGTCCATCGGAAGGACAAGCTCAGGGCCGAGCCGATTCTAGTTGGTCGCCTGATGGACAAAGTGCGAGAGGGTGTCGTTTCCTTGAAGTTGGGAGCCGTCCTTGATGAAGTACTAGGGAGCGAGCACGGAGTCTCCGCGGTGCGCCTCAGCCAACTTGCCGATGGTAAGACTGAAGAGGTATCCGTTAAGGGCTGTTTCATTGCCATCGGTCATTCCCCGAATACCGGCATCTTCGCTGGCAAGTTGGAGATGGACAATGGCTACATCATCACGAGGTCAGGCCTCAATGGCTACGCGACCATGACAAGCATCCCGGGGGTGTTCGCTGCGGGCGACGTTCAGGATCAGGTGTATCGTCAAGCTATTACTAGCGCCGCGACAGGCTGCATGGCTGCCCTCGATGCTCATCGCTACCTCGAGGAATATGCAAACGGCCCGGCGGCTGGAAAGGCAGACGACGATGGACATGCGACAACTGAAGTACTTTCTGAAAGTTGCTGATTTAGGAAGCATATCCAAGGCTAGCGACCAATTGCACGTTGCCCAATCGGCAATCAGCACCCAAATCGCAGCACTGGAGAGCGAACTCCACAACCAACTGTTCCTGCGTCGCTCCACAGGTGTAACGCTGACGGATCCCGGGCGCCTTCTGTATCGCCACGCCCGGCTGATTCAACGTCAGGCGGAGATCGCGCAAGAGGACGTGGCCAACGCTAGTGCCGAACCATGCGGCACAGTTTGCCTTGGCTTACCGTCCGCCATGGCAGAGCTACTTGGCATTGCAATGGCGTTGTTGCATAAATCGAGATTGAAAACAGGGGCTCCTCGGTGACGCTGAACTCAGGCGATACGGACGGATTGCGGGCGAGCGAGCGCGACCATGCGGTTGAGCACGCCCGCACGGATAGCCACTTCGGTGGCCTGCGACCCGATTTCGCGTGCCCACAGACTGTGTCCCGTCAGCGTCTTGAGGCGGTACATCAGGGTCTCGGCCAGCGAGCGCCGGTGATAGCCGCTGGCGGCTTTCCAATCGCGTCGACTGCTCTTCTCGATGACATCGATGGCCTCGTTACGCCAGGCTGCGCCCGGCGTACTTTCGGACCAAGGCTTCGCTCCATCGCGTGGTGGAATCGAGGGCTGTGCACCTCGCGCAGCAATCTCCGCGTGGCACGGCTTGCTGTCGTAAGCGCCATCACCTCCGATGGTATCGATCGGTGTATCAACCGGGATCTGATCGAGCAGGTCGGCCAACACTTCGCCATCGCCAACGTCCTGGTGGGTCATCAGTGCAGCACAGATTTGGCCGGTGTTCGCGTCCATGGCGAGATGGACCTTGCGCCAAGTCCGGCGCTTGGACCAACCGTGCTTGCGAACCTTCCACTCGCCTTCGCCGTAAAGCTTCAGCCCAGTGCTGTCGATCACCAGATGCAGCGGCTCGCCGCTACGCGAGGCGGGCAGCACGACGTTCAGATTCTGCGCGCGGCGGCTCAATGTCGTGTAGTTCGGCACTGGCAACGTTGGGAAAGCCAGGGTGCGCAAGCTCTGCGCGAAGCCTTGCAGCGCGCGCAGCGGCAGGTGGAACACCTGCTTGAGACTGAGCAGACCCTGGATCAGCGCATCCGTATAGACGAGCGGGTGGCCACGCTTGGGCGACTGGGCTTTAGCCGGTGGCACGAGCAAGCTCTCTTCGACCCACATCGTCACGTCTCCTCGGGCTATCAGCCCCTTGTTGTACTGCGCCCAGTTCTTGACGCGGTAGACCCCCTTGGGCTCGGCTTGCTGTCGGTTGTCCTTGCGCATCGTCCCGGAAAAAGTCCAAGACACTACGCCGCTTCGTCAGAAGTTAATCTATGGTCGCCCCCGTTTTTGCAACACCGATGTTGATGGGTGGTTGGTTTGCCTAAATCTATCCGGCGTCATTGTAAGGATTGCTCCTCGCGCCACGATGAGAATCGCGCCTGACAGCCCTAATAACAGAGGCAGCTTCGAAAGCTCGTTAACTTCCCAGGGTGTCTACCAGGCCGGTGTACCGTTCACGTCATCAAATATCAGCAGTCGCAAAACGAGATGGGTGGACTTCAGTGAAGCAGGAAGCGGGATCGGTCGCTCAGACAGGCATGGCAACCGACCCGGCATTGAATGTGGTGCCGCGGGTGGCCAGCGCCCACGCGGTACGCGCCAGCTTGTTTGCCAACGCGCAGGCAACCACGTTGGAGTGCCGTCGTGTGAGCATGGCGCGGACCCAGTCCGCGAGCCTACCGGTTTGCCGCTCGAGCCGCTGCATGTAAGCCCGTGCACACTGAACCAACAGACGCCTGATATTTTTGTTCCCGCGTTTGCTGATGCCAAGCAGGTTCGCTCGCCCTCCCGTACTGTATTGGCGGGGCACCAGCCCGATCGATGCGGCGAAGTCGCGACTACTGCCATACTGCTTGCCATCGCCCATCTCGGTGGCCAGCACGCTCGCAGTGATCGGACCGACGCCAGGAATCGTCAGCAGACGCTGGCCGAGATCGTCGTCGGCAAGCTGGTGAGTCATCTCCTTGTCGAGTTCGCCAATCTGTTCACTGAGGTACTTGAAGTGGGTATGCAGGCGTTCGAGGACCGCCACCAGCCGAGATGGCAAAGCATGCTCGGCGAGGACTGCCGGCAGACGGGTGATGACGGCCTTGCCGACCGGCAGGCTGATTCCGAATTCCAGCAGGAATCCATGTATCTGGTTACTGGTCTTGGTGCGATCGCGCACCAGCGAGTCACGCACGCGATGCAAGGCCGACAGAGTTTGCTGCGTTTCCGTTTTCGGCGTTACAAATCGCATGGCAGGACGAGACGCCGCTTCGCAGATCGCCTCGGCATCCACAAAGTCGTTCTTGTTACTCTTGACGAAAGGCCGTACGAATTGCGGCGAGATGAGTTTGGCCTGATGGCCGAATGCAGCGAGCTTGCGAGCCATATGGTGCGCGCCAGCGCAGGCCTCCATCACCACCGTGCATGTGTGAAATGTGGCAAAAAACTCGACGAGTTGCTTACGGCTCACCTTCTTGCGAAACACGGCCTTGCCGTGTCTGTCCTGACCGTGAAGGTGGAAGGAGTGCTTACCCAGATCGATTCCAACCAGCGTCGTGTCTTGCATGATGGCCTCCTCGGCAGAAAACGCCCCCTAAGCGTAACCGCTCGTGGGGGATGGGGGCGACCATCTCATTACAGAGCCAGCGCTCCAGTCGTTGTGCGTAAACGTCAGCCCATCCGACCCCGGATTTATGCAACAACGCCCATTGCAATGATCCGTGCATGTCATGAGCACCTTCCGCTGGTGCGGCTGCAGATTGTCGAAGGACTGAGTGTTCTGCTACAAGAGTTCACGTTAAGCGGTCGACTTGATATGTCTATCCTGTTCCTTGATCATGCGCCAAGAGGACTTGAGATTCAGACAGTGCTGGACGAGGAACTCTTCTATGTTTGCCCACCGAATAGCCCTTTTTCGGATAAGGGGCGGACGAGTATCAGCCTGGAAGAGGCGTTGGAGACGAAACTCGTGATGCCTGCCGTTGGCAACAGCATGCGTTTGGTGGTGGATACCGCCTGTACGATCGCCGGGCTAAGTTTCAAGCCGGTTGCGGAGTTGGATTCGCTCACGCTGTTGAAGGCGTGTGTGGTCCAGAACATCGCATCGACATTCCTTCCATGGGCAGTGGTCGCGAAGGAGGAAGCTGCTGGAGACGTACAGGTGTTGAAGGTTCGTGCCCAGCAATTCACACGCCCCCTCTCAGTTTGTACCTCCTCTCTCAATGCATCCAGCGCTGCGACTGATGCGGTCTATAAGCTGCTCCGCGACGTTATGACGGATCTGGTAAAGGATCGGATCTGGCAGGGGACCAGTCTCAGAACGTTATCAGGCAGCTAACGCGGTTACTTTCTCAAGTATCCAAGGAGCCTATGACTAGACTCAAATTTGGGTTGGAGACGGGGCAAATGATACAGAACTGATCTCTGTGCGGTGCTACTTCGTCAGCCGAAAGCTCCGCTGTTGAGGACGATAGGCTCGTTAGAGCGCCCTCAGATTAATTTCTGAAATTCCTTAAGCCTTAATTACTTGGATGGGTCGTTTCACGTTTGCCGGGTTTAGTACACGACAATGCCATCGAGCCGAGAATGCTCGCGGCATCAAGACTTAAACTAAAGGAGACACAAGGTGATAAAGACAATCTTTGCCATCTTTCTGATGGCGTGCGGACTCACTAGCGCGCAGGCACAGGCCAGTTCGCCTTGGCCGACGAAGCCAATCCGAGTCGTTATTCCATGGACGCCCGGCGGTGGCTCGGACATTCTGACTCGCTTGGTGACTACAGAAGTGTCACAGGCGACGAAGTGGAACTTCGTGCCAGAGAACAAGCCTGGGGCTGGGGGGACCGTCGGGATCGCAGACATTGTACGGTCCGCGCCAGGCGGCTATGACCTGGTTATGGGCCAGAAGGACAATTTGTCCGTGGCTCCGTGGATCTACAAGTCCGTAACCTATGTACCAGGCCGCGATCTTGTCGCGGTCAGCCATGTAGCCTATACCCCCATTGTCATGGTTACATCGGTCAATTCCAAGCTCAAGACACTTGGTGACGTCGTGAAAGCTGCACGCGCCGCGCCGGGCTCGCTTAAGTATGGTTCTCCCGGGAGTGGTACAACGGTCCATCTGGCGGCCGAGATTTTCAGCCGTGCGGCGGGTATCAAACTATTGCATGTTCCCTACAAGGGATCGAGTGCTGGGATTCCGGACACCATCGCCGGCAATGTTGACTTGATGGTGGCCTCAGTCCCGTCCGTTCTTGCGCAAATCAAAGCTGGCACGCTGCGACCGATAGCTGTCACCTCTGCGAAGCGAAGTTCCTCTCTCCCAGACGTCCCGACTGTAGCCGAAAGTGGATACAAAGAGGTAGATGTCAGCACGTGGTATGGGCTGTTTGCGCCGGCGAAGACCCCGCCGGAGATCGTGAACCGCATCAACGCCGAGGTCAACAAGGTTCTCTCTTCTCCTTCGGTGATTCGAGCCATCCATGAGCAGGGCGCGGAGCCTAAGCAGATGTCGCCGAAGGAGTTTGCCGATTTCGTGCAGGCAGACTACGTCAAGTGGAAGGATATCGTCGCCCAGTCCGGGGTGAAACTCGACAACTAGTGCGGGAAGACGCAAACAAGTCGTGCACTTCTCTTGGAGTGCGCGACTTACTCCTGCGTCGACATAATCGCCGTGGATCATGCACGGCGGGTCGCAGTCGTGATAGGGCGCCCCAAACGGGCTCGCGGGGCAGCTTCTATTTCGCGCCCGCCAGCCTTGTCCGAGCCTAGTGCGCTTATGTTGCACTGTCCCTGTTCTGACAAGCAGGTAATGCGCAAGATTCAATGCATATCTCGACCCAAAATCCACCTCCTGCGGCTGCTGCAGTGTCTGCGTCGCATCCCTAACAGCGCACGATGCACCTCGACTCATTTGTGAGGCAAGAGCGGGTCAACGTGCGACATGCTGGCCGGCGGCTACGCGCTCATCGATGCCTCATTCGAGCGCCTCGCTTGCCATGCCTGTCGGCTGGTTTAGACCTTCTGCGTTGGGTTGCGTTGCGTTGCGTCGCGCGCGCCGGCGCGCCGGCGGCCCGGAGGAGGTCTACGAACCTCCTTCGCCTGCCAAGAATCCGACGCTTTACTTCCGCACTGCCGCGACGCCGCGCAGTGTGGCGACGATCATGAAATCGGACAATGGGGATACTCTGAATTCTCCCGCCCAGGGCTGCTCAACATGCCTATCGACTCGCAAGATAAATCAACGCATGAATTGTATTGGTATGGCTGCTTCCTGGACGGAACCGACTTCTGAATGTCTATCCGACGCGGTGAGCGAATGACGCCTGATGGCCGATAGGCGACCGTCGGCCCGCTGGAGGTTGTTAGATCTTCGGTTCGCTGCCTAGCTGACAGATGGGGGATGAAAGCATAGGGCCCGAGAATAGAAGGCCTGTCTGCTTCAATAAACGGAGCGCCATCGCTACAACCCCATTGCCCTCGTCAAAAACGCTTTTACATCAGCTTCAGATTTTCTGCCTTGATCGAGACTGGACCCGGCTGAGACGCCTCGAGCAATGCAGCGCCTGTATTCAGCGTCCATAGCCTGGAAGCTGGCGTATTTCTCCCCGCTCAGCAGCCGGTAATACGCATCGTGCCGAACGTCGAGGATAGCCTGGGGGCAATCGCGGAGCGTCGTGGCACCGGGAAAGTACTTGAAGTAGACGTGCGTATTGTCGAAATCGTGATAAGCCCCGGCGTACACGTGCACCTCCACCGACTGTCCATCTCGCTTCATGGTCTCCGCGACATTGAGGCACGGCTGCGCTGGTGTGTAGTCATCCTTATCGCCCACGGCCAGCATCAATGGTGCCCCTGTCAACTGAGGTGGCGGGACCTCCCACCAGAGTTGAGTGCATCCGGGGTAGAAACCAATCAGCGCAACGAACCGTGTATCGTCGTCGATGACACCTTTCTGGAACGATTCGAGCACCAGATCCATCGCAACATGCCCACCCCGTGAAAATCCTATCTGCCCGATTCTTTGCGGATCGATACGCGGATCCGTACTCAGCAGTTTCAAGGCAAATAGCGCATCGGCGTCGTTGGCGGCAGGGCTCAATTGCGACTGGTCATCCATGGTGCCAGTAATCCCGCGGCCGCCAAACGAGTCGACCACGAACGCTGCAATTCCCATCTGGTTGAACGCACGTACCCAGCGGTCGATGTCCTTTTCCTGTACGCCCGCCGACCCGTGGGAGATCACCATGGCGGGGACTCTGCGTTGGACGCTCTCGGGCATGTACAGCATGCCCCACACGGTCGTTGGTTTCCTGTCGTACTTTCGATGGACCAGCTCCCATTTGCTCTTCGGGGTGACGCTGTTGAAATAGATTTTTCCGGACGGCCTGGAGGCGAGGTTGTTGTAGATTTCCTGAGCCAGTACGGGCAATGCAACCGCTGCGGCAAGGCTGATTGCGAACAACTGACGCAACAAGCTGATTTTTAACAGGCACCTCATGAGCTTTTAGCGTGGTCGTATCGGAACACCGATTGTCGATCAAAAGGCACCTCTTGTCGAATGACTCCTGCCAGCCGGCGGATGACCGCTGCGAAACTGCGGCCGTCTTTGATCGACCCGTTTCCGACGTTCGACCCCGCGCGGCCCCAGTGGCGGTCCTCAAGGGCACAACAGCCATTCTGACCACCTTGGTTAGGCGCGTTGTCGACCATCGCGGACGCCCTCTCACTTGAGTCCCAACGCGGCAGCGAAACGTAGTCAGGCGTTGTGCTTTCTTTGTGCTTGCTTGCTGCGAAATGGAACCGGCACGGTGTCCGGCGACAAATCGGTTTCCGGGTACCGCTCAAAAGTCTGCTTCACTAGTTGACGCAACCACACTATCGCCGGATCGTGGTGAAACCGCGGATGCCAGTACTGGCTCAGCGCGTAGGGAGGCAACGCAACGGGTGGCTTTACCACTCGCACGATGCCGTAGCGGCTGAAGACATTCGCCAGCTCTTCAGGCACTGTGGCAATCAGCTCCGGTTGCTGCTCCATCAGCAGTGGAATAGTGAGAAAGTGAGGCGTATGAAGATAGATATTGCGCTTGAGCCCGTGGCGTTCGAATGCCTCATCGTAGGAGGGGCTTGATCGGCCGGCGAGGCTGACGGCGATGTGTGGCATCGACTCGAATTGGTCGATCGTCATGGCGTCGCGTACCTGATTGTTCTTCTTGCTGACGATGGTCACGAAGCCATGCATGAAGAGTTGCTGCTGAAAGAGCGATTCCGGCGCAGTTTGCACGGAACCCAGCAGCAGATCGGCATCACCCGATGCCAGCAGCGCTTCGATTTGCGGAATCGGCACCTGCAACGTTCGCAATTTGCAGTGCGGCGCCATCACGCGCAGCCGCTTCATCAAGGGCGGCAGGAACACCAGTTCACCCATATCGGTCATGCAGAGCGTGAATGTGCGCTGCATCGATCCCGGATCGAAGCTTGCCTGCGGCAGTACGCGCGTGCGCATTGCGGTCATGACCTCGAGGATGGTCTCTGCCAGCGCTTCGGCCTTGGTCGTTGGCGTCATCCCTGCGGACGTCTTGACGAACAGCGGATCGTCGAAGTACTCGCGCAAACGGTTCAAAGCATGACTCATTGCGCTCTGCGTGAGGCCGAGCTGCTGGGCTGCGCGCGTCACGCTGCGTTCGCGGAGCATGGCGTCGAACACCGTCAGCAGGTTGTAGTCGAAATCGTCAGTATGCATGGAGTACATTCCATCAATGACCGGCATGATATTGACGCATGTTGACGTCTTACCTAACCTCCTGTCAACACGCCTCGCAGAGGGCGTTCACTCACAGGAGACACGCAATGTTCGTCAGGAACACCTGGTATGTGGCTGGCTGGGACAATGAGGTCGGCGCAAGCGATCTGTTCAGTCGTACGATCATCGGCATTCCGGTACTGATGTATCGGTCCGAGGACGGTACGCTTCACGCGCTGGAGGACCGTTGCTGCCATCGCGGAGCGCCGTTGTCGATCGGTCGGCGAGAAGGCGACTGTGTGCGCTGCATGTACCACGGCCTGAAGTTCGACACATCGGGCCAGTGCGTCGAGGCGCCAGCGCAGCAGCGAATCCCGCCACAGGCGCGTGTGCGCGTGTTTCCGGTGGTTGAGCGCAACCGCTGGATCTGGATCTGGATGGGCGATCCCGAAGCGGCGGATCCCGATGTGATTCCCGATACGCACTGGCTGGCCGATCCCGCTTGGCGCAGCCTCGACGGGTACATTCACTACGACGTGAATTATTTGCTGATCGCCGACAACCTGCTCGATTTCTCGCACTTACCGTTTGTGCATCCCACCACGCTCGGTGGCAGTGAGGACTATGCCGTCGCGCAGCCCAAAGTCGAGCGACTGGAGGATGGCGTGCGCATTACTCGCTGGACCATCAATACGGAAGCGCCGCCATTCGCGAAGCAGGTCAAGAACTGGCCCGGCAGGGTCGATCGCTGGAATATCTACAACTTCACGATTCCGGCCATCCTGCTGATGGATTCTGGCATGGCGCCCGCGGGCACCGGTGCGCCTGACGGCACGCGTGTCGACGCCGCCGAGTTTCGCGGTTGCCAGGCGCTGACGCCGGAGACAGAAACCTCCACGCACTACTTCTTCGCGCATCCCCACAATTTTGCGATCGACAATCCGGAGGTCACGCGCTCGATTCACCAAAGCGTGGTCACGGCGTTCGATGAGGATCGCGACATCATCACAGCGCAGCAACGTTCGCTGGCGCTGGCACCGGGCTTCAAGATGATGCCATTTTCTATCGACGCAGCGTTGTCGCAATTCCGGTGGGTCGTCGAACGCAGGCTCGCCGACGAGTCTGCGCAGACCCGGGACGGTCAGACCGGGGGGGCATGATGGAACTGCTCGTAACTGGCCTTCGTCTGGAGGCTGAAGGCGTGCTCGGTGTCGAGCTTCAGCATCGTTCGCGTGAGGCCTTGCCGCCATTTGAACCGGGCGCACACGTCGACGTCGGCTTTCCAAATGGCCTGACGAGGCAGTATTCGATTGCCAGTTCGGCGACCGACAGGACGCGCTATTGGCTCGGCATCGGCCTGGCTTCGGCTTCTCGCGGCGGCTCTCGTTTTGCCCATGAGCAGTTGCGGCTCGGTGATTGCCTACAAGTGGGCGCGCCACGGTCGCTGTTCGGGTTGGAGGAGGCGGCTGCAGGCCATCTGTTTGTAGCCGGAGGCATTGGCATTACGCCGATCCTGAGCATGATCCGGCGGTGTATCGACCTCGGTTACGCGTGGAGTCTGCTGTATTGCGTGCGCTCGCGGCGCCATGCCGGGTACCTTGAGCAGCTCGCGCCGTTTGCGGATCGGATCGTGTTGCATGCCGATGACGAACAGGACGGCCGGGCCGACCTCGAGGCGGCGTTGCGGCAGATGCCATCGGGCTGGCATGTCTACACTTGCGGGCCAGGTCCCTTGATGGACGCGGTGTGCGGTCACGCGCAGACGCTCGGCATCGATCCTCTTGCTGTGCATGTCGAACGGTTCAGCGCCGATGCGCAAGCGATTGCCGAACGCGACGCCTTTCAGGTGCGTCTGCTCAAGCATGGGGGACGATTCACGGTCCCGCAAGATGCCAGCATCCTTGAGGTGCTTGAGGCGAACGGCGTATGCCTGCCGTCGTCGTGCCGCGAGGGGCTGTGTCGAAGCTGTGAAGTCCCGCTGGCTGCCGGCGTGGCCGATCATCGTGACTACGTCTTAAGCGAAGATGAGCGCATCGCAAACAAGTCGATCTTGATCTGCGTTTCTAGAGCGAAGTGTGCGGAGCTGGTATTGGACATATAAGCACGCGAGGAAGGGCATGGATCAACCTGGATCCCCACAAGATCTGGGACACCATGTTCAAGAACGAGAAGCCGGGCGGCCATGGCGAGCGTTCGGTCGCGATCGGCACCATCGACATGGCAATCTGGGACGCCGTTGCCAAGATCGAGGGCAAGCCGCTGTACCAGCTGCTGGCCGACCGTTATGGCAATGGGCAGGCAGACCGTAAGGTGTTCGTCTACGCCGCCGGTGGTTACTACTATCCCGGCCAGGATCACGGCAAGCTCAAGGACGAGATGCGCAGCTACATCGACCGCGGCTACACGGTGGTCAAGAAGAAGATCGGCGGCGCGTCGCTGGACGAGGATCTGCGCCGCATCGACTCGATCCTGAGCGTTCTGCAAGATGGTCAGAAGCTCGCCGTTGACGCCAACGGCCGCTTCGATCTCGACACCGCCATCCAGTATGCGAAAGCGCTGTCGCAATACGATCTGTTCTGGTACGAGGAGCCGGGCGATCCGCTGGACTTCGAGCTGCAGGCTACGCTGCGCAATTACTACGACAAGCCGATGGCGACGGGCGAGGACCTGTTCTCGATGCAAGACGCCCGCAACCTGATCCGCTACGGCGGCATGCGTCCCGACCGCGACTATCTGCAGTTCGACTGCGCGCTGAGCTATGGATTGGTCGAATACCTGCGCACGCTCGACATGCTCAGGCAGCACGGTTGGTCCGCCAGCCGCTGCATCCCGCACGGCGGCCATCAGATGTCGCTGAACATCGCCGCAGGCCTGGGCCTGGGTGGCAATGAGAGCTACCCCGACCTGTTCCAGCCGTTCGGCGGATTCCCCGATGGCGTCAAGGTCGAGAAGGGCTACCTCACGATGCCTGACCTGCCGGGCATTGGCTTCGAAGGCAAGTCGGACCTTTACAGCGTGATGCAGCAATTGTCGGCTTAAGCGGCAACAACTCAAAAACACAAACGGAGACAACCATGTGGATCAAGCAAGCGGCGATGCGAGCCGCAACCCTATGCATTGTCAGCGGTCTCTTCGTCACATCTGGCTACGCCCGCGCCGAATATCCGGAGAAGCCTGTCACTTTGGTTGTCCCGTTCGTGGCGGGAGGGCCGAGCGACAAGATTGCGCGCGACGTCGCCGAATCGCTGCGTAAAACGCTCGGCACGACGGTCGTCGTGGAGAATACCGCCGGAGCCGGCGGCACCATCGGCACGGCGCGTGTTGCGCGCGCGAACCCTGATGGATACACGCTGCTGGTTCACCATATCGGCCTGGCGACAGCGCCCGCGTTGTACAAGAAGCTCGGCTACAAGACCTCGGACCTGGAGTTCCTGGGGTTGATCAACGAGGCGCCGTCGACCCTGATAGGCAAGACTGGGCTACCGCCGAATAATCTTGCCGACCTTCGCAAGCTCATTGCCGCGAATGGCGGAAAGCTAAACCTGGCTAATGCAGGCGTCGGATCGGCGTCCCACCTTTGCAGCTTGCTGCTGCAAAGTACGCTGAAGAGCAACATGACCTTCGTTCCGTACAAAGGAACGGCGCCCGCGATGTCCGACATCATGGGTGGACAAGTCGATCTCATGTGCGAGCAGGCTACGAACAGTACACCGCAGATCGAAGCCAGGAAAGTCAAGGCCTATGGAGTGACCAGCGCACAACGCTCGACGGTGCCGGCTTTGGCGGGTATTCCGACGCTGAATGAGGCGGGCTTACCCGGCTTCAATTTCACCGTCTGGCATGGATTGTATGCGCCGCGTGGTACGCCCCAGGGATACTGGATAAGCTCAACAAGGCCTTGCGCGCAGCGTTGAAGGATCCGGCATTGATCAAGCGTGAAGAGGCATTGGGCATTACCGTTGTGGCGGACGACCGTCTCTCACCGGCGGGCCACAAGAAATTCTTCGGCGACGAAGTGAGTCGGTGGACGAAGATCATCAAGGACGCTGGCGTTCAGCCGGAGTGATTGCCTGACGCTCCCACCTGGAACGGCACGCGTGTCTCGTGCCGTCCAGCATTTCACCCATTCATGACCACCAGGCAATGAATGCCGTGGCACGCCTCGGAACGTTCGCTTTCCACTTCCAGCAGGGACAGGATGCAACTAAGGCTGGCGCTGATATGCTCGAGCGATTCGCGGCAGTCTGCTGGATTTCGCGGCCGGCACGGTTTCATGTTTCGAGGTGGTTCGTTTTTGCATTGCGAGCTCCTATACGCGCGAACTTGGCCGCATGATGCGGCCATCGTTAGCGAGTTTCAGGTTGCTACGCCCAATCACCGTTGTTTCGATGATGCCTCTAGTGCCATCGCGATCGTTCATGGCGATCAGAGGATTCGCAATTCTCTAGCCTTTGTCATCAGAAGGCCTTCACCAGCTGCCGCTGCCCCAGTTGGCTCCGAGCGGGACTGGAGAACCTCAGGCCACCCGCCGCCCCGGCATCAGCCCGCCATACGCCTTCCCCAAAAACTCCGCTGTGTGCTCCAGCAGATAGGCGCGGCAGCTCTCGCTCGCTGGTGACAAACGCTTGCTGGACATATGCGCGGCATGCCAGATGCGCTCGATCGGCGTGCCGGTCACGTCCAGCAGCGCGATCTCGCCGGTGCGCAGCTCCAGCGACAGGTTCGAGATACTCGTCGCGCAGCTTGCGCACGCAGCGACCAATCTTCACATAGTCTTCTTCATTGAGGTTGGCCAGCGAGACCCGACCCGACGGGTGGCGCGTACCGAATCCCTTGCCAGGCAGCAGTACCACGCCCGCCTCCTCGGCCAGGCGGAACAGCAGCTCGTGAGGCTGAATCGACTCAAGCAGCCATTTCGAAATCGTGCCTGCGCTGGTGATTGCCGCGGTCGAAGCCTTCCGTAGTGCCCGGGAGCCATAGTTGCCGGTGATGTGTGCTTGCGCGCTGCCGCTCACTGGACTACCGTGGTGTCGGCGGCCGGCATATGGGTCGCGACCTGGTCGAGCACCACTTCCGGCTCGTCGGCATCAATGTCCGACTCTTTATCAAGCCTGCGGTGCATCCGCTCGACATCGAGGTCGCCGGTCCATTTTGCCACCACCACTGTGGCCACGCCGTTGCCGATCAGGTTGGTCAGGGCGCGGGCCTCCGACATGAAGCGGTCAATGCCGAGGATCAGGGCCAGCCCCGCCACAGGAACATGCCCCACCGCCGAAAGCGTGGCCGCCAGCACGATGAAGCCACTCCCGGTGACACCGGCGGCGCCCTTGGAGGTCAGTAGCAGCACGGCGAGCAGGGTGAGTTGCTGCATCAGGGTCATGTCGGTGTTGGTCGCCTGGGCGATGAACACCGCCGCCATGGTCAGATAGATGGAGGTGCCATCCAGATTGAAGGAGTAGCCAGTCGGGATCACCAGTCCGACGACGGACTTGCGGGCGCCCAGGTTCTCCAGCTTGGCCATCATCCGCGGCAACACGGATTCCGACGACGACGTGCCCAGCACGATCAGCAGTTCCTCCTTGATGTACTTGATGAACTTCCAGATCGAGAAGCCATGCAGCCGCGCGATGGTGCCCAGCACAACGAAGATGAAAAGCAGGCAGGTGGCGTAGAAGGTCGCCATCAGCTGGCCAAGCTGCAGCAGCGAGCTCACGCCGTACTTGCCGATGGTGAAGGCCATGGCGCCGAAGGCGCCAATCGGCGCGACCTTCATGATGTAGCCGACGATGGTGAACAGCACGTGCGAAAACTTCTCGATAAAGTCGAACACCAACGTGCCGCGGCCGCCGAACCTGTGCAGCGCGAAACCGAACATCACCGCGAACAGCAGCACCTGGAGGATCTCACCCTTGGCAAAGGCATCCACCACCGTGTTCGGGATCACGTGCAGCAGGAAATCGACCGTGCCTTGCATCTTGCCGGGCTCGGTATAGGCGGCGATGCCCTTCGTGTCGAGGGTGGATACGTCGACGTTCATGCCGGCGCCGGGCTTGACGATGTTGATGATCAACAGGCCGACCAACAGCGCAATGCTGCTCACGACCTCAAAGTACAGCAGCGCCAGCCCGCCGGTCTTGCCAACCTTCTTCATGTCCTCCATGCCGGCGATGCCCACCACGACCGTGCAGAAGATGATCGGCGCAATGATCATCTTGATCAGCTTGATGAAGCCATCACCCAACGGCTTCATCGCCTCGCCGGCATGCGGCCAGAAATGGCCGAGGATGACGCCGATGACAATGGCGGTGATGACCTGGAGGTAGAGGGATCTGTAGAACGGCTTCGGGTGATCGTCTTTTTCCATCATCGTCTCCATTGCTGGTTCACGGTCGGCATCCGGACGCCCGGCCGGGTCCGGTAGCCGATTGTCGCTTGCCGACTGCGGATTCAACCCGTCGATGCGACTTCAAGTATTTTCTACAACATCAACACTGGACGTAACCGGCGCCATGCGAGCGGCGTGCCGCTTGCATGGCCTCCGTGTTGACGGAAATGTTAGATACCATTAACGGAAATGAGTATGGGGCGGTCTGGGGGCTATTCGTTACCGATCTCGCCGACCGCTCATCACGCCCACTTCTTCCCTAGTTCCTCCAGACCAGCCTTTTGCAGATCCTCCTGGCTCATCACGATGCGGAACTTGCAGTTGGCCTGGAAGTTGAGAAAGAAGGGCTCCGCAAAAGCAGGAACGTCGGATGGATTTTCGACGTTGATCAGGAAGACCCCGCAGCGCATTCCGTCTTGCTCAGTAAAGTACACCGCTTCCGGTTTGATCGCTTCTAGGATACGCCCAATTATCTCGCCCGCCTTCCCGCCTCTGACGAGGGAGTTGAAGGGCTCATGAGGGATTTCGACTGTGAGTAGCATCTTCATAATTCACCTTCCTCTTTCATCGTTGCTGCGCCGTGGCCAGGCTTTTGCCTCAGGCGCTCGTGCCGCCTGACGTCGGCGCTCAGCGGCCCGTCGATCACGGCGGGTGGGCAAACCGGCGCCGTGGCTGGCCGGGGCGCCGATACTACAAGATAGCACCGGCCACTGAGAAAGCTAGTTGTCGGCCATCCCGCTCGCGGGCGAGGCCGGGCGTGATGGCGTCACGAGACGGCTACACACCGCGAAAGCGAGAAAGCCCGCAGCCGGCGTTCGAATGTCCGTGCGAAAGCATGGGTCTATGACCGCAGGTGGCCGACAAGCGACGGCCCAGCCAGCCCAACGTTGTATCAGGCGTCCAAAGTGAATAACCGCAGCCGAAGCTGCGGTTATCCTTCATTCTCCAGTTTGACCAACCGCCATCAAGACTGCCCTCGTAGCGGCCGCGCCGGACATTCGCCTCAGTCCGAAGGGAAATGCTCCGCAGCAGTCTGATCAAGCCGCAGCTTGATCATGACCACCAGGCAATGAATGCCGTGGCACGCCTCGGAACGCTCGCTTTCCACTTCCAGCAGGGACAGGATGCAACTAAGGCTGGCGCTGATGTGCTCGAGCGATTCGAGGCAGTCTACTGGATTGGCGGCCGGCACGGTTTCATGTTTCGACGTGGTTCGTTTTTGCATTGCGAGCTCCTAAACGCGCGAACTTGGCCGCATGATGCGGCCATCTTTAGCGAGTTTCAGGTTGCTACGCCAATCACCGTTGTTTCGATGATGCCTCTAGTGCCATCGCGATCGTTCATGGCGATCAGAGGATTCGCAATTCTCTAGCCTTTGTCATCAGAAGGCCTTCACCAGCTGCCGCTGCCCCAGCTGGCTCCGAGCGGGACTGGAGAACCTCAGGCCACCCGCCGCCCCGGCATCAGCCCGCCATACTCCTTCCCCAAAAACTCCGCTGTGTGCTCCAGCAGATAGGCGCGGCAGCTCTCGCTCGCTGGTGACAAACGCTTGCTGGACATATGCGCGACGTGCCAGATGCGCTCGATCGGCGTGCCGGTCACGTCCAGCAGCGCGATCTCGCCGGTGCGCAGTTCCAGCGACAGCGTGTGCAGCGACAACAGGCTGATGCCCATGCCGGCCATCACGGCCTGCTTGATGGTCTCGTTGCTGCCCAGGGTGATCACCTTGGCCGGCGTGAACAGGTGGTCCCGGAACATGTACTCCGCCACGGTGCGGGTGCCGGAACCCGGTTCGCGCAGCAGGAAGGTCTCGTGACGCAGTTCTTGCAGGTCGAACCCCTTTGCGTCATGCAGGGGGTGCCGCGGCGAGGCCACCAGCACGTGCGGATGCGCGGCAATGGGTTCCGACACCGCGTCCAGTTCGCGCGGCGGGCGGCCCATCAGTGCGAGGTCGATGGCGTTGTCCTGCAGCAGCCGCAGCAGCGTCTCGCGGTTGCCCTCGGCGATGCGCAAGTCCACGCCCGGGTGCAGCGCGGTAAAGCCGGCGAGCAGCTTGGGCGCGAAGTACTTCGACGTGCTGATCAGCCCGATCGTGATCGAACCCTGCTCGACGTCCTTGACTGCCTGCAAGCCTTCCTCGGCGTCCTTGACCTCGCCGAGGATCCGGGACGCATGGTGCAGCAGGCGGTCGCCGGGCTCAGTCAGCGTGAGCTGCCCCTTGACCCGCTCGAACAGCGCCATGCCAACCACGGATTCAAGCTGCTTGACCTGCATTGAGACCGCCGGCTGGGTCAGGTGCAGTTCCTCGGCCGCGCGCACGAAGCTGGCGTGCCTGGCCACGGTGACGAAGATCTGCAACTGGCGAAGGGTGAGGGCGCGCAGGAAGGACATGGGCAGTAGGGGCGGCTTTGGATGAGCCCGTCATGTGCAGTTCGGGTCGCACTTAAGGGATTGCTTATGTAGGGGCTAAGAATATCTGAATTTACCTTATGTGGGTGGGCTTATATCTTTGCATCAACGCAGCAGCCACGACGCTCAACCACGCAAGGAGACAAGCATGAACGCACCTGAACCGGTCCAAGCCAAGCCGCGCAAGCGCTACGACGCCGGCGTCATGAAGTACAAGGAAATGGGGTACTGGGACGGCGACTACGAGCCCAAGGATACCGACCTGCTGGCGCTGTTCCGCATCACGCCGCAGGACGGCGTGGATCCGGTCGAGGCCGCTGCCGCGGTGGCCGGCGAATCCTCCACCGCCACCTGGACGGTGGTGTGGACCGACCGCCTGACCGCCTGCGACATGTACCGCGCCAAGGCCTACCGGGTCGATCCGGTGCCCAACAACCCCGAGCAGTTCTTCTGCTACGTGGCCTATGACCTGTCGCTGTTCGAGGAAGGCTCGATTGCCAACCTGACCGCGTCGATCATCGGCAACGTCTTCAGCTTCAAGCCGATCAAGGCGGCGCGCCTGGAAGACATGCGCTTCCCGGTGGCCTATGTGAAGACCTTCGCTGGTCCGTCCACCGGCATCATCGTCGAGCGCGAGCGCCTCGACAAGTTCGGCCGCCCGCTGCTGGGCGCCACCACCAAGCCCAAGCTGGGCCTGTCGGGCCGCAACTATGGCCGCGTGGTGTATGAGGGCCTGAAGGGCGGGCTGGACTTCATGAAGGATGACGAGAACATCAACTCGCAGCCCTTCATGCACTGGCGCGACCGCTTCCTGTTCGTGATGGACGCGGTCAACAAGGCCTCGGCTGCCACCGGCGAGGTCAAGGGCAGCTACCTCAACGTGACTGCCGGCACCATGGAAGAGATGTACCGGCGTGCCGAGTTCGCCAAGTCACTGGGCTCGGTCATCATCATGATCGATTTGATCGTTGGCTGGACCTGTATCCAGTCCATGAGCAACTGGTGCCGCCAGAACGACATGATCCTGCACCTGCACCGCGCGGGCCATGGCACTTACACCCGGCAGAAGAATCACGGCGTGTCGTTCCGCGTGATTGCCAAGTGGCTGCGCCTGGCAGGCGTCGACCACATGCACACCGGGACCGCCGTGGGCAAGCTGGAAGGCGATCCGCTGACCGTGCAGGGCTACTACAACGTCTGCCGTGATGCATACACCCACACCGACCTGACGCGCGGGCTGTTCTTTGACCAGGACTGGGCTTCGCTGCGCAAGGTGATGCCGGTGGCCTCCGGCGGTATCCACGCCGGCCAGATGCACCAGTTGATCCACCTCTTTGGCGACGATGTGGTGCTGCAGTTCGGCGGCGGCACCATCGGCCACCCGCAGGGCATCCAGGCCGGCGCCACCGCCAACCGCGTTGCGCTGGAAGCGATGGTGCTGGCGCGCAACGAAGGCCGCGACATCCTCAACGAAGGGCCGGAGATCCTGCGCGATGCCGCGCGCTGGTGCGCACCGCTGCGGGCTGCGCTCGATACCTGGGGCGATATCAGCTTCAACTACACGCCGACCGACACCTCGGACTTCGCGCCCACCGCGTCGGTGGCCTGAGCCTGGCGAGACGACACCAAAGCACGCCACCACAGCGAACCCAAAGAACGAGAGGACATCATGCGTATTACTCAAGGCACTTTTTCCTTCCTGCCCGACCTCACCGACGCGCAGATCACCAGCCAGCTTGAATACTGCCTGAACCAGGGCTGGGCGGTCGGCATCGAGTACACCGACGACCCGCATCCGCGCAATACCTACTGGGACATGTTCGGCCTGCCGATGTTCGACCTGCGCGATGCCGCCGGCATCCTGCTGGAGATCAACAACGCGCGCAGCACCTTCCCCAACCACTACATCCGCGTCACGGCTTTCGATTCGACGCATACGGTGGAGTCGGTGGTGATGTCGTTCATCGTCAATCGTCCTGCCGACGAGCCCGGCTTCCGCCTGGTGCGCCAGGAAGAGCCCGGCCGCACCATGCGCTACTCGATCGAGAGCTACGCCGTGCAGGCACGCCCCGAGGGCAGCCGCTACTGAGCGGCGCCGGCTGAACCGCCGCGCGGCGCTGCCGCCGGCGATTTCCTGACTATGCAATCCCACGGTTGCGCTGCCGCAAGGCTGCGCACCGGGGGGAGCTGCGCCTCGAAATTTCGAGCCGGATGCTCGAATGATCCTCACGGAGCCTGCCATGTCCGCACCTGAAACGACCGCACCGCTGCAGCCGCCAACGGCTCAGGCCGGATCGCTGGCCGAGTCGCTGGCCAGCTCGGGCATCACAGAGCTGCTGGCCCAGCTTGACCGCGAGCTGATCGGACTGAAGCCGGTGAAAGCTCGCATCCGCGATATCGCCGCCTTGCTGCTGGTGGACAAGCTGCGCGCCGCGCGCGGCTTCAGCGCCGGTGCGCCCAGCCTGCATATGTGCTTCACCGGCAATCCCGGCACCGGCAAGACCACCGTGGCCATGCGCATGGCGCAGATCCTGCACCAGCTTGGCTACGTGCGCCGCGGCCACCTGGTAGCGGTGACCCGCGACGACCTGGTCGGCCAGTACATCGGCCATACCGCGCCCAAGACCAAGGAGATCCTGAAGAAGGCCATGGGCGGGGTGCTCTTCATCGACGAGGCCTACTACCTCTACCGCCCGGAGAACGAGCGCGACTATGGCCAGGAGGCCATCGAGATCCTGCTGCAGGTGATGGAGAACAACCGCGACGACCTCGTGGTGATCCTGGCCGGCTACAAGGACCGCATGGACCGCTTCTTCGAGTCCAACCCGGGTATGTCCTCGCGCGTTGCCCACCATGTCGATTTCCCTGACTACCAGCTCGACGAGCTGCGCCAGATCGCCGACCTGATGCTGGCCGAGATGCAATACCGCTTCGACGACGAAAGCCGGGCCGTGTTTGCCGACTACCTGGCCCGGCGCATGGCACAGCCGCACTTTGCCAATGCCCGCAGCGTGCGCAATGCGCTGGACCGCGCGCGGCTGCGCCATGCCTCGCGCCTGCTGGACGATGCCGGCACGGTCGTCGACGACCGTACCCTGACCACCATCACGGCGTCTGACCTGCTTGCCAGCCGCGTGTTTTCGAAGGCTGGGCCGGAGGCACAGGCCCCGGCCAAGGAGTAAGCCATGCAAGCCCTGATTTTTGATGTCGACGGCACGCTGGCCGATACCGAAAGCGCGCACCTGCAAGCCTTCAATGCCGCCTTCGCCGAGGTCGGCCTGGACTGGCATTGGGACACGCCGCTCTACACGCGCCTGCTCAAGGTGGCCGGCGGCAAGGAGCGCCTGATGCATTACTGGCGCATGGTCGACCCGGAAGAGGCCCGCGGCTGCAAGGTGAAGGAAACCATCGACGCCGTGCACGCCATCAAGACCCGCCACTATGCCGAGCGCGTGGGGGCGGGCGGCCTGCCGCTGCGCCCGGGCATTGCCCGCCTGATCGCCGAGGCCGGCGAGGCTGGTCTCCCGATCGCGATTGCCACCACCACCACGCCGGCCAACCTCGACGCGCTGCTGCAGGCGCCACTTGGCGCGGACTGGCGCCGTCGCTTTGCCGCCATTGGCGACGCCGGCACCACGGCCATCAAGAAGCCGGCGCCCGATGTCTACCTGGCCGTGCTGGAGCGGCTCGGCCTGGAAGGCGGTGATTGCCTGGCGATCGAGGACTCGGCGAACGGCTTGCGCGCCGCCCGGGCGGCCGGCATCCCCACCGTGGTCACGCCCACCGCGTTCAGCGCGCAGGACGCCTTCGAGGGCGCGCTGCTGGTGCTGCCGCATCTTGGCGATCCCGGCGAGCCCATGCCCCAGCACGTGCCCGGCGCGGCAAACCGCTGGGCTGACCTTGCCGCGTTGCGCGCCTGGCACCACGGCACCCTGATCGAGGCCACCTGACATGCATGCCACTGAACCCGACACCGGCCATGGCAGCCAGCGTGCCACCCGCCTGGCGCCATCCATCCTGTCAGCCGATTTCGCGCGCCTGGGCGAAGAGGTGTGCGCGATCGAGGCCGGCGGCGCAGACCTGGTGCACTTCGATGTGATGGACAACCACTATGTGCCCAACCTGACCATCGGCCCGCTGGTGTGCGAGGCGATCCGGCCGCTGGTCTCCATCCCCATCGACGTGCACCTGATGGTGGAACCGGTTGACGCGCTGATCCCGCTGTTTGCCAAGGCCGGCGCCAACATCATCAGCTTCCATCCGGAGGCGAGCCGCCATGTCGATCGCACCATCGGCCTGATCCGCGACCACGGCTGCAAGGCCGGCCTGGTGCTCAACCCCGCCACGCCGCTGGGCTGGCTGGACCATACGCTGGACAAGCTCGACCTGGTGCTGCTGATGAGCGTGAACCCGGGCTTCGGCGGCCAGGCCTTCATTCCGGGCGTGCTGGACAAGGTGCGCCAGGCACGGGCACGCATCGACCGGCAGCTGGACGCCGGCGGGCGGCCGGTCTGGCTGGAGATCGACGGCGGCGTCAAGGCCGACAACATTGCCGGGATCGCCCGCGCGGGCGCCGACACCTTCGTGGCCGGCAGCGCCGTGTTCGGCTCGCCCGATGCCGACGGCGGCTACTGGAGCATCCTGCGGCGCCTGCGCGAGGCCGCCACGATCACATAGCGGCCACCCGCACCGGCACTACACAAGAACACATAGCCAATCTATAGGAGACCTGTCATGCCTGAAGTCCAAAGGATGACCCTGACGCAGTTCCTGATCGAGGAACGCCGCCGCTATCCGGATGCCAGCGGCGGCTTCAACGGCCTGATCCTCAACGTCGCCATGGCCTGCAAGGAAATTGCGCGCGCGGTTGCCTTCGGCGCGCTGGGCGGCTTGCACGGCAAGGCCAGCAATCAAGCCGGAGAAGCGGGGGCCATCAACGTGCAAGGCGAAATCCAGCAGAAGCTGGACGTGCTGAGCAATACCACCTTCCTGCGCGTCAACGAGTGGGGCGGGTACCTGGCCGGCATGGCGTCGGAGGAGATGGAGGCGCCTTACCAGATCCCGGAACACTACCCGCGCGGCAAGTACCTGCTGGTGTTCGATCCGCTCGACGGCTCGTCCAACATCGACGTCAATGTCTCGGTGGGCAGCATCTTCTCGGTGCTGCGCGCCCCGGAAGGCGCAAGCGCCGTGAACGAGCAGGACTTCCTGCAGCCCGGCAGCGCCCAGGTGGCGGCCGGCTATGCGCTCTACGGTCCTACCACCATGCTGGTGCTGACCGTGGGCAACGGCGTCAACGGCTTCACGCTCGATCCCAACCTGGGCGAATTTTTCCTGACGCACCCCAACCTGCGGGTGCCGGCCGATACCCAGGAATTTGCCATCAACGCGTCGAACAGCCGCTTCTGGGAAGCGCCGGTGCAGCGCTATATCTCCGAGTGCATGGCTGGCAAGAGCGGGCCGCGCGGCAAGGATTTCAATATGCGCTGGATTGCGTCGATGGTGGCCGAGGCGCACCGCATCCTGATGCGTGGCGGCGTCTTCATGTACCCGCGCGACAGCAAGGATCCCGCCAGGCCGGGCCGCCTGCGCCTGCTGTACGAGGCCAACCCGATCGCCTTCCTGATGGAGCAGGCCGGCGGGCGCGCCAGCACGGGCCGGCAGACGCTGATGTCGGTGGCGCCGGGCGCGCTGCACCAGCGCATCGGCGTGATCTTCGGCTCGCGCAATGAAGTGGAACGGATCGAGGGCTATCACACCGACCAGACCGATCCCGACCTTCCGAGTCCCCTGTTCAACGAGCGCAGCCTGTTCCGCGCGTCTGCCTGAGGTGCCTGGCCATGTCAGAACGTTATCCCATTATCGCCATCACCGGCTCCTCGGGCGCCGGTACCACGTCGGTGACCCGTACCTTCGAGAATATCTTCCGCCGCGAAGGCGTGAAGTCAGTGGTGATCGAAGGCGACAGCTTCCACCGCTACGACCGCGCCGAGATGAAGGTCAAGATGGCCGAGGCCGAGCGCACCGGCAATATGAACTTCAGCCACTTCGGCGAGGAGAACAACCTGTTCGGCGAGCTGGAGAACCTGTTCCGCTCCTACGCCGAAACCGGCACGGGCATGCACCGGCACTACCTGCATAGCCCGGAGGAGGCCGCGCCGTTCGGGCAGGAACCCGGCACCTTCACCCAGTGGGAGCCGCTGCCGGCCGATACCGACCTGCTGTTCTACGAAGGCCTGCACGGCGGCGTGGTCACCGACGCGGTCAATGTCGCCCAGTATCCCAACCTGCTGATCGGCGTGGTGCCTGTCATCAACCTGGAATGGATCCAGAAGCTCTGGCGCGACAAGAAGCAGCGCGGCTACTCGACTGAGGCCGTGACCGACACCATCCTGCGCCGCATGCCTGACTACGTGAACTACATCTGCCCGCAGTTCTCGCGCACGCATGTGAACTTCCAGCGGGTGCCGTGCGTGGATACGTCCAACCCCTTTATCTCGCGCGAAATCCCCGCGCCCGATGAAAGCATGGTGGTGATCCGCTTTGCCAACCCGAAGGGGATCGACTTCCAGTACCTGCTGAGCATGATCCACGACTCCTTCATGTCGCGCGCCAACACCATCGTGGTGCCCGGCGGCAAGATGGAACTGGCCATGCAGCTGATCTTCACGCCCTTTGTGCTGCGCATGATGGAGCGCCGCAAGCGCGCCGCGCTGTAAGGACTCGACCGTGAAACGCCGACTCGCGAGGATCTACTGAATGAACGCCCCAGAACGCATCGACTCCGCAGCGCGCTGTGCCAATGCGCTGCGCTTCCTGGCCGCCGACGCGGTGGAGCAGGCCAGGTCCGGCCACCCGGGCGCACCCATGGGCATGGCCGAGATGGCCGAAGTGCTGTGGCGGCGCCACCTGCGCCACAACCCGGCCAACCCGGCCTGGCCAGACCGTGACCGCTTCGTGCTGTCCAACGGCCATGCTTCCATGCTGCAGTATGCGCTGCTGCACCTGACCGGCTATGACCTGCCGATGGCGCAGCTGCGCCAGTTCCGCCAGCTGCACGCGGCCACGCCCGGCCATCCGGAGCTTGGCGTGACGCCGGGCGTGGAAACCACCACCGGGCCGCTGGGGCAGGGCCTGGCCAATGCCGTCGGCATGGCGCTGGCGGAGAAGCTGCTGGCGGCGACCTTCAACCGGCCCGGCTTCGACATCGTCGACCACCACACCTACGTCTTCCTTGGCGACGGCTGCCTGATGGAAGGGCTCAGCCACGAAGCCTGCTCGCTGGCGGGCACGCTCAGGCTGGGCAAGCTGATCTGCCTGTACGACGACAACGGCATCTCCATCGACGGCGAGGTCGCCGGCTGGTTTGCCGACGACACCCCGAAGCGCTTTGCCGCCTACGGCTGGCATGTCATTGCCGGTGTCGACGGGCACGATGCGCACGCCCTCGACGCCGCGCTGCATGCGGCCAAGGCGGAACGCGACCGCCCCACGCTGATCTGCTGCCGCACCGTGATCGGCAATGGCGCGCCCGCCAAGGCCGGCGGGCACGATGTGCATGGCGCCCCGCTGGGCGCGCCTGAGATCGCCGCCATGCGCACCGCGCTGGGCTGGGAAGCCGAACCCTTCACGGTGCCGGCGGATGTCGCCGACGCCTGGGACGCGCGCGCGCAAGGCGCCGCGCGCGAGGCCGAGTGGGAGGCGCGCTTTGTCGGCTATTGCACCGCGTACCCCGAACTGGCCGAGGCGTTCGCGCGCCGCGTCAAGGGCCGCTTGCCGGAAGGCTTCGATGCCGGGCTGATGGCCTTGCTCGACGCGCCGTCGCCGCTGCAAGGCAAGCTCGCCACGCGCAAGGCATCGCAGCTGTGCCTGGAGGCGCTCACGCCCGCCTTGCCCGAGCTGCTGGGCGGCTCGGCCGACCTGACCGGCTCCAACCTGACCGATGTCAAGGCGTCGGTCTGGGTCAACCATGCCGGGCATGGCAACTACGTGAGCTACGGCGTACGCGAGTTCGGCATGGCCGCAGCCATGAACGGCATTGCGCTGCATGGGGGGCTGATTCCCTACGGCGGCACCTTCATGACGTTCTCGGACTATTCGCGCAATGCCATCCGCATGGCGGCGCTGATGCGCCTGCGCGTGGTCCACGTGCTGACCCATGACTCGATCGGGCTCGGCGAGGACGGTCCCACCCACCAGCCGGTGGAACACGCCGCCAGCCTGCGGCTGATCCCCAACAACCAGGTCTGGCGCCCCTGCGACGGCGCCGAGACCGCGTACGCGTGGCTGGCCGCGCTGCGGCGCGAGGATGGCCCGAGCTGCCTGGTGCTGTCGCGGCAGGCGTTGATGCCGTTTGAGCGCAATGCGGCCCAGCGCGCGGAGATTGCGCGCGGCGGCTATGTGCTGCGCGAGGTGCCGGCGCCGCGCGTAGTGCTGATCGCCACCGGCTCCGAGGTGGAAATCGCCATGCGCGCGGCACTGGACCTGGCCGATGCCGGCATCGCCGCACGCGTGGTGTCCATGCCCTGCGTGGAACTGTTCTACGCGCAGGACGTGGCGTATCGGGACACCGTGCTGCCGCCGGGCTTGCCGCGCGTCAGCGTGGAGGCGGGCGGCACCTGGTTCTGGCGCGGTGTGGTGGGCGAGCACGGCCTGGCGCTGGGCATCGACAGCTTCGGCGAATCCGCGCCGGCCGAGGCGCTGTACCAGCACTTCGGCCTGACCCCGGCGCATGTCGCCGCGGCCGTGCGCGTGCTGCTGGAGGACGCGTGATGGCTACCGTATCCATGCCCTGCATCGCGGTGCTGATCGACTTGGACGGCACGCTGGTCGATAGTGCGCCCGACATTGTCGAGGCTGCCAACCGCATGCTGGCGGACCTCGGCAGCCCGGCATTGCCGTTCGACACCGTGGCCGGCTTCATCGGCCGTGGGGTGCCCAACCTGGTGCGGCGCGTGCTCGAGACCGCCGGCCTCGCATCACAGGTTGAGGCTGCCGAAGCCGTGGCGATGTTCCACCGCCACTATGCCGAGACCAACGGCCGCCTCGGGTCGGTGTTCCCGGGCGTGGAGGCAGGCCTGGAGGCGCTCAGGCGGCAGGGCTACCGGCTTGCCTGCGTCACCAACAAGCCGCATGCGCTGGCCGTGCCGCTGCTGGCGCTGACCGGGTTGTCGCAGTACCTGGAAGTGCTGGTCGCGGGCGACTCGATCGCGCAGATGAAACCGGACCCCGAACCGCTGCGCCACGCCTGCAACCTGCTCGACGTCGATCCGGCGCAGGGCGTGCTGGTGGGGGATTCGGCGGTGGACGTGGCGGCGGCGCGCGCGGCCGGCATCCCGGTCTGCCTGGTGCGCTATGGCTACGCCGGCCCCGGCGGGCCCGCGGCGCTGGGCGCCGACGCGCTGCTCGATTCGCTGGAGGCGTTGCCGGCGCTGCTGACGCCGGCGCGGCTGGCGCCAGCCGCCTGATGTTGCGCCGGCGCGCCAACGCGCGACCGGCAAGGATACCAAGACAAGTAAAGGAGACAGCATGACTATCAAGGTTGCCATCAACGGCTACGGACGCATCGGCCGCAATGTGCTGCGCGCCCACTATGAAGGCGGCAAGCGGCACGATATCGAGATCGTCGCCATCAACGACCTCGGCAACGCGGCCACCAATGCGCACCTGACCCAGTACGACACCGTCCACGGCCGCTTTCCGGGCGAGGTCTCGGTCGACGGCGATGCCTTCCGGGTCAACGGGGACCGGATCCGCGTGCTGGCGCAGCGCAACCCGGCCGAGCTGCCGTGGGGCGAGCTGGGCGTGGACGTGGTGATGGAATGCACCGGGCTCTTCACCAGCAAGGAAAAGGCATCGGCCCACCTGAAGGGCGGCGCGAAGAAGGTGATCATCTCCGCCCCCGGCGGCAAGGATGTGGACGCCACCATCGTCTACGGCGTCAACCACGGCGTGCTGAAGGCGACCGACACAGTGGTCTCCAATGCCTCGTGCACCACCAACTGCCTGGCGCCGCTGGTCAAGCCGCTGCACGAGAAGCTGGGCGTGGTGAACGGCCTGATGACCACGGTGCACGCCTATACCAACGACCAGGTGCTGACCGACGTCTACCACGAAGACCTGCGCCGGGCGCGCTCGGCCACCATGTCGATGATCCCGACCAAGACCGGCGCCGCCGCCGCGGTCGGGCTGGTGATGCCTGAGCTGGACGGCCGGCTGGACGGCTTTGCCGTGCGCGTGCCGACCATCAATGTGTCGCTGGTCGACCTGTCCTTCGTGGCAGCGCGGCCGACCACCGTCGAGGAAGTGAACGGCATCCTGAAGGCAGCCGCCGAAGGCGAGCTCAAGGGCATCCTGGACTACAACACCGCGCCGCTGGTTTCGGTGGACTTCAACCACAACCCGGCCTCGTCCACCTTCGACGCCACCCTGACCAAGGTCAACGGCACGCTGGTCAAGGTGTCGGCCTGGTATGACAACGAATGGGGCTTCTCCAACCGCATGCTGGATACCGCGGTGGCGCTGGCCCACGCACGCTAGCAGGTTGCCATGATGAGCCTATCCCATGCTACGAACCCGCAACCGAAACCCGCGGCGGCGCCGCACACGCTGGCCGCACTGCTTGCAGCCGGTGGACTGGCTGGCAAGCGGGTCTTTATCCGCGCCGACCTCAACGTCCCGCAGGATGCAGCGGGCGCTATCACCGACGATACCCGCATCCGGGCTTCCGTGCCCGCCATCGCGGCCTGCCTGCAGGCGGGGGCCGCGGTGATGGTCACCTCGCACCTGGGCCGGCCGCAGGAGGGGGCGCCCGACCCGCGCCACAGCCTGGCGCCGGTGGGCCGCCGCCTGTCGGAACTGCTGGGCCGCCAGGTGCCGCTCTTGTCCGGCTGGACCGAGGGCGGCTTCCGGGTGCCGCCCGGGCAGGTGGTGCTGCTGGAAAACTGCCGCATGAACACGGGCGAGAAGAAGAACAGCGACGAGCTGGCGCAGAAGATGGCCAAGCTGTGCGATGTCTACGTCAACGATGCCTTCGGCACCGCCCACCGTGCCGAAGCCACCACGCATGGCATCGCGAAGTACGCCCCGATCGCCTGCGCCGGCCCGCTGCTGGCCGCCGAGATCGACGCGCTGGGCAAGGCGCTGGGCCAGCCGGCGCGCCCGCTGGTGGCCATCGTGGCCGGCTCCAAGGTCTCGACCAAGCTGACCATCCTGAAGTCGCTGGCCGACAAGGTCGACAACCTGGTGGTCGGCGGCGGCATTGCCAATACCTTCATGCTGGCCGCCGGCCTCAAGATCGGCAAGTCGCTGGCCGAAGCCGACCTGGTCGGCGACGCCAGGACCATCATCGACATCATGGCCGCCCGCGGCGCCTCGGTGCCGATCCCGGTCGACGTGGTGTGCGCCAAGGAATTCAGCGCCACCGCCGCGGCCACGGTCAAGGACGTCAAGGACGTGGCCGACGACGACATGATCCTGGACATCGGCCCCAAGACCGCCGCGATGCTGGCAGGGCAACTCAAGGCCGCCGGCACCATCGTCTGGAACGGCCCGGTGGGCGTGTTCGAATTCGACCAGTTCGGCAACGGCACCAGGGTGCTGGCCCAGGCCATCGCTGAATCGAAGGCGTTCTCGATCGCCGGCGGCGGCGACACGCTGGCGGCCATTGCCAAGTACGGCATTGCCGACCGCGTGGGCTATATCTCCACGGGCGGCGGCGCGTTCCTGGAATTCCTGGAAGGCAAGACGCTGCCCGCGCTGGCCGTGCTGGCACAGCGTGCCGCCGCCTGAACCCGACCTCACCGATTCTGCAATCAGTAAAGGAGCTTCATCATGGCACTCATTTCCTTGCGCCAGTTGCTGGACCACGCGGGAGAGTTCGGCTACGGCGTGCCGGCTTTCAACGTCAACAACCTGGAACAGATCCACGCCATCATGGAAGCGGCCGAGGAAACCGACAGCCCGGTCATCCTGCAGGCCTCGGCCGGCGCGCGCAAGTATGCCGGCGAGGCTTACCTGCGCCATATGGTGCTGGCCGCGGCCGAGACCCACCCGGACATCCCCATCGTGCTGCACCAGGACCACGGCTCCAGCCCGGCGATCTGCCAGGCCTCGATCCGCTCCGGCTTCACCAGCGTGATGATGGACGGCTCGCTGCGCGAAGACATGAAGACCCCGTCCGACTACGACTACAACGTCGAGGTCACGCGGCGCGTGTGCGAGATGGCGCATGCGATCGGCGTGTCGGTGGAGGGCGAACTGGGCTGCCTGGGCTCGCTCGAAACCGGCCAGGCTGGCGAAGAGGACGGCGTGGGCGCGCAGGGCACGCTGTCGCACGACATGATGCTGACCGACCCGGCCCAGGCGCGCGACTTTGTCGCCCGCACCGGCGTGGATGCGCTGGCCATTGCCATCGGTACCAGCCACGGCGCCTACAAGTTCTCGCGCAAGCCCACCGGCGACATCCTGGCGATGGACCGCATCCGCGAGATCCATGAGCAGATCCCTGACACCCACCTGGTGATGCACGGCTCCAGCTCGGTGCCGCAGGAATGGCTGGAGATCATCCGCCAGTACGGCGGCGACATCAAGGAGACCTACGGCGTGCCGGTCGAGGAGATCCTGCGCGGCATCAGGATGGGGGTGCGCAAGGTGAATATCGACACGGATATCCGCCTGGCCATGACCGGGGCGATCCGCAAGTCCTTGTCCGACGACCGCAGCGAGTTCGATCCGCGCAAGGCGCTGCTGGCGGCCAAGAAGGGGGCGAGGAGCGTGGTCAAGCTGCGCTTCGAGGCCTTCGGCTGCGCCGGGCAGGCCTCGCGGATCAAGCCGGTGCCGCTGGAGCGGGTGGCGAAGCTCTATTCCTGAGGGGGACATCTGCAGTACCACGCGCCCAGGCACACGCACCCCTCTCCCGCCTGCGGGAGAGGGGTGGGGGAGAGGGCCGGTGCATCCACGAAGTAAAGGCTGTCGGTATGCCAGCGCCAGCCCTCTCCCCCCGGCTCCTCTCCCGCAAGCGGGCGCGGGGAGCAAACCGGCAGCAGGAGTTGTTCGCGTGACTAACCCCAACGCCGTCACCAGCAACCTGGCGCGGCACAAGGAGCAAACATGGCCAATCGACGCGAAGTGCCTGGTATCAGGAAGTACGACGGTCCCGCCGGCGGCTGGGGTGCGCTGAAGGCAACCGCCACCGCGATCCGGACGCAGATGGATACCGTCAGGGCGCCGATCACCCTGATGCGGACCAACCAGCCCGACGGCTTCGATTGCCCCGGCTGCGCATGGCCCGACAAGGAGCACCGGTCGACCTTCCAGTTCTGCGAGAACGGCGCCAAGGCCGTGACCTGGGAAGCAACGACGAAGCGGGTGCCCCCGAGTTCTTTGCGGCGAACACGGTGTCGTCGCTGTTGAACCGCACGGACTACGAGCTCGAAGACTTTGGCCGGCTGACGCATCCCCTGGTCTACGACCGCGCCACCGACACCTTCCGCGCGGTCGAGTGGGAGGCCGCGTTCGCGCGCATCGGCGAGATCCTGCGCGGGCTGGCGCCCGACCAGGTCGAGTTCTATACCTCGGGCAGGGCTTCCAACGAGGCCGCTTACCTGTACCAGCTGTTTGCGCGGGAATATGGCACGAACAACTTCCCCGATTGCTCGAACATGTGCCACGAGCCCACCAGCGTGGGCCTGCCGCGCTCGATCGGCATTGGCAAGGGCACGGTGTCGCTGGAAGACTTCGACACGTGCGAGCTGATCATTTCGATCGGCCACAACCCGGGCACCAACCACCCGCGGATGATGGGGACGCTGCATGAGGCATCGCGCCGCAAGGTGCCGATCCTGGTGTTCAACCCGCTGCGCGAACGGGCGCTGGAGCGCTTCGCTGACCCGCAGAACATGGTCGAGATGGCCACCTATGGTTCCACCCGGATTGCGTCGTCCTATTTTCTGGTCCGCGCCGGTGGCGACGCCGCGGCCATCAAGGGGGTGATGAAAGCGCTGCTGGACCTGGAATCCAGCCAGGGCAATGTGCTGGACCACGACTTCATCGCGGTCCACACCGAGGGCTTCGAGGCGCTGGCCGACGATCTGCGCTCGACCGAATGGGCGGATATCGAAAAGACTTGCGGGCTGGCCCGCGCGGACCTGGAGCGGGTGGCGGCGGCCTACGCGAAGTCAAATGCCACCATCGTCACCTACGGCATGGGCGTGACCCAGCACAACGAAGGCACGGCCAATGTCCGCCTGCTGTGCGACCTGCTGATGCTGCGCGGCAACTTCGGCAAGCCCGGCGCCGGTATCTGCCCCTTGCGCGGCCACTCCAATGTTCAGGGGAACCGGACTGTCGGTATCACCGAGAAGCCGTCGGCCGGCTTCCTGCAGCGAATCGAGGACACCTTCGGCTTCAGCCCGCCCGCCGGACACGGGCACGATGCCGTCAACGCGATGCAGGCGATGATCGATGGCAAGTCCAGGGCGCTGTTCTGCCTGGGCGGGAATTTCGCGGTCGCCTTGCCTGATCCCGACCAGTGCTTCCCCGCCATGGGCAAGCTCGACCTGAGCGTGCATGTCGGGACCAAGCTCAATCGCACCCACCTGCTGGTGGCCAGGGAGACCTATGTGCTGCCCTGCCTGGGCCGCACCGAACTGGATGTGCAGGAGACCGGGCCGCAATCGGTGACGGTGGAGGATTCGATGTCGATGGTGCATGCCTCGGCCGGCAAGCTGGCGCCGGCGTCCGGGTTCCTGCGCTCCGAGCCGGCCATCGTGGCGGGCATTGCCACCGCGACCCTGCCTGACAGCAAGGTGCCATGGCTGGAGCTGGTTGCCGACTACGACAGGATCCGCGACCTGATCGAGAAGACGGTGCCCGGCTTTGAGGATTTCAACACGCGCGTGCGGATTCCCGGCGGATTCCGCATGCCCTTGCCGCCGACCGAGCGCAAATGGGAAACGCCGTCGGGCAAGGCCGAGTTCTACGTGTTCAAAGGGCTGCACGAAGACAAGGAAGTCCTTGCCGACGATGTCCTGCGGCTGGTGACCATCCGCAGCCATGACCAGTACAACACCACCATCTATGCCATGGACGATCGCTACCGGGGCGTGTTCGGGCGGCGCGACGTACTGTTCATGAATGAGGCCGACCTGGCCGCGCGCGGCCTGGAGCATGGCGACCTGGTCGACATCGAGACCATCGCAGCGGGCCGGCAGCTGCGTTTCGAAAAGCTCACTGCGATCGAATATGAGATCTCGCCCGGCTCGGTCGCCGCCTACTATCCGGAAGCCAACAAGCTGGTGCCGCTCGACTATATCGACGAGGACAGCGGCACCCCGTCCTACAAGTCAGTGCCCGTGCGCGTGGTGCGTTCGGAGGTGACGTAATGGCAGGCCGGCCCACCATCACGTAAGCGCGGCTCATGCCCGCTTTTCTGCGCCGCTGCGGCGCGGCCCTGCCCGCGCGCAACGGCCCTCTGTTGAAGCAATGCGACCTACCTGTGGAGGAAAGTCCATCATGCCGACCCTATGCGAAATCTGCAACGCACGTCCCGCTGTGGCGCGGGTGACCGTGGTTCAGGACGGCGAGCGCAAGACGATGTCGATCTGCGACTACGACTACCGGCAGCTGCTGCGCCACCAGGACATGCTCAACCCGTTCGATTCCCTGCTGGGTGGCGGCGGCCTGTCCCGCTTCTTCCGGGGAATGGGAGGCGGGATGGATGATGACGAGCATCCCGGATTCTCCACCGAAGTGCCGCGCGAATCCGTCGATCCCACTGATGCCTTCAGCGAGCAGACCATGGAGCTGCTGCAGCGCGCCGCGGAGAAGGCCCACGAGTTGCGGCGCAATGAACTCGACACCGAGCATCTGCTCTACGTGCTCGCCGATACCGATGTCTGCACGGCGCTGCTCAAGGAGCTCAAGCTCTCCCCGCAGGATATCAAGGGATATATCGACGAGCACGCGCAGACCGGCAGCGCCGGGCCCGACGCGGCCATCGACCGGATGACGATCTCGCCGCGGCTGAAGAAGGCCTTCCAGCATGCCTTCCAGGCCTCGCGCGACCTGGGGCATTCCTATGTTGGCCCCGAGCATCTGCTGATCGGCCTGGCCTCAGTGCCGGACAGTATCGCCGGGACGCTGCTCAAGAAGTATGGCGTCACCCCCGAGGCGCTGCGCCAGAAGGTGGTGAAGGTGGTCGGCAAGGGCGCCGAGGATGGCCGCGTCGACACGCCGACCGGCACGCCCACGCTGGACAAGTTCGGGCGCGACCTGACCGCGATTGCGCGGCAGGGCAAGCTCGATCCGGTGCTGGGCCGTGCGCAGGAGATCGAGAGCACGATCGAAGTGCTGGCGCGGCGCAAGAAGAATAACCCGGTGCTGATCGGCGAGCCGGGCGTGGGCAAGACCGCCATCGTGGAAGGCCTGGCGCAGCGCATCGTCAATGGCGATGTGCCGGAGGTGCTGCGCGGCAAGCGCCTGGTTGAGGTGAATATCAACTCGATGGTCGCCGGGGCCAAGTACCGCGGCGAGTTCGAGGAGCGTGCCAAGCAGCTGATTGACGAGGTGAGCGCCAAGAACGACGAGCTGATCCTGTTTATCGATGAACTGCACACCATTGTCGGCGCGGGGCAGGGCGGCGGCGAGGGCGGCCTCGATATCGCCAACGTGCTCAAGCCCGCGCTGGCGCGCGGGGAACTGAGCCTGATCGGCGCCACCACGCTGAACGAATACCAGAAGTACATCGAGAAAGACGCGGCGCTGGAGCGGCGCTTCCAGCCGGTGCTGGTGCCGGAGCCAACCGTCGAGCAGACCATCGTCATCCTGCGCGGCCTGCGCGACAAGCTGGAGGCGCACCACCAGGTCACGTTCGCCGACGATGCCTTTGTGGCCGCGGCGGAACTGTCGGACCGCTACATCGCCTCGCGCTTCCTGCCGGACAAGGCCATCGACCTGATCGACCAGGCCGCCGCGCGCGTGCGCATCGGCGCCACCTCGCGTCCCGCGGATATCCAGGAACTGGAGGCCGAGATCGGCCAGCTCAAGCGCGAGCAGGACTATGCGTCGTCGCGCAAGCGCTTTGACGAGGCCAAGGGCTTCGAGGACCGCATCAATGACAAGCAGAAGCGGCTTGATGCGCTGACCGAGGCCTGGCAGCGCAAGACGGGGTCGGAGACCCTGGAGGTGACGGCTGCGGCCATTGCCGAAGTGGTGTCGCGCCTGACCGGCATCCCGGTGACCGACCTGACCCAGGAAGAGCGCCAGAAGCTGCTGAAGATGGAAGAGCGGCTGCGCGAGCGCGTGGTGGGGCAGCACGACGCGGTGGTCGCGGTCAGCGACGCGGTGCGCTTGTCGCGTGCCGGTCTGGGGCAGGCCAACCGCCCGATCGCGACCTTCCTCTTCCTCGGGCCGACCGGGGTCGGCAAGACCGAGCTGGCCAAGGCCCTGGCGGAAACTGTGTTCGGCGACGAGCAGGCCATCATCCGCATCGACATGTCCGAGTACATGGAGCGCCATGCGGTGGCCCGGCTGATCGGCGCGCCCCCGGGCTATGTCGGCTACGACGAAGGCGGGCAGCTGACCGAGCGCGTGCGGCGCAAGCCCTATAGCGTGATTCTGCTGGATGAGATCGAGAAGGCCCACCCTGACGTGAACAACGTTCTGCTACAGGTCTTCGACGATGGCCGCTTGACCGACGGCAAGGGCCGCGTGGTGGACTTCAGCAACACCGTCATCATCGCCACCAGCAACCTGGGCGCGCCGATCATCATGGATAACCTGGAGCAGCCCGAGGACAAGCGCATGTCCGAGAAGGACTTGCGCGAGGCGCTGATGAAGGTGCTGAAGGGACACTTCCGGCCCGAGTTCCTGAACCGCATCGACGACATCATCGTGTTCCATGCGCTGTCGCGCGAGAACATCCGCGCGATCGTGCAGATCCAGCTGGAGCGCGTGGTGCGCACCGCCGCCGCGCAGGACATCACGGTCAGGCTCGACGATGACCTGGTCGATCACCTGGTCGAGGTGGGATACCAGCCTGAGTTCGGTGCGCGGGAGCTGCGGCGCCAGATCCGCCAGTCTGTCGAGACCGGGCTGGCCAAGGAGATCCTCGGCGACAAGCTGAAATCCGGCGACAGCGTCGAGCTTGGCTACGACAAGGCAAGCGAAGAAGTAATCTTCAGGAAAGTGGAGGCAGTGCGCAAGCCGAAGGCGGGCAAAGCTGCCGCCACGGGCGCTGCACCCAAAAAGGCGGATAGCACCATCGCTGCAGGAGACTCCGGCGCTTGAGCGCACGAGCCAGGCAAATCAGGATTTTCGTGGGAGATTCGCAAATGCAGGAGTACGACTTTTACATCAATCTGCTGAAACCGACGCTGGGACTCTATGTGCGCAAGGGGGCAGGACTTCAGGACCTCGCCGACGCAAAGGAGTGGCAACTTGAAGGGACGGTCCCGGAGAACGCGTTGCCACCCGGAATGTTGAAGGGGCTGGAAGCCAACGGGCACGCCTTTCAGGAGCTGGGAGGGTAAACAGCCACGCGCGGCCGCGACCTGTTCCGATTGGTTGCGGCCGCACGGTTCCTGCCGGCATCACTTCTCGTCGACAAAGAACTCGATACCCTCGTCGATGCATTCTTTCGGCTGGGCAAAGGTGATCCAGCCATGACCCCTGAGCGTGATTTCATCCCGGCGCAGGATGAGGGCGTTTTCGCCATCGATCTTCACGTGGGTGCCGTTCGAGCTTCTGTCGATCAGGACAAAGCGGCCGCCGCGCGGCTCCACCGTGGCCTGGAATCTCGACACCTGCCGGTCGGTGACAACAATGCTCATGGTCGTGTCCCGGCCGATGGTGACAGGCGGCGAGGCGGTGTTCATTTCGAAGACGGTTCCCCGATACCGTAGCGAGAGCAATGCCGAACGGGCCAGTGCAAGATCCACCGGGGCCACCAGGGTCAGGTCAATGCTCTGCTGCCAGATTGCTTCGTACAGCTCGATCATCTGGTTCTTGCCGCGCACCTGTATGGGATACAGGTAACGTGTCATCTGGCGCAGCCCTGCGGACAGTTGCTCCACCGCGTTCTTGCTGGTGATGATCTGGCCTCTCGATGCCAGGCTGGCCAGTCGGGCGGCAAGGTTCACGGTGTCGCCGAACAGGTCGCCGGATTCGTCGGACAGGATCGGACCATGGTGAAAGCCGATATGGATCGCCAGCGGAGCGCCGATGATCGGCGGCAGCCCGGCGACGGCCTCCTGCATGTCCAGTGCCGCCCGCATCGCATTTTCCGCGTCAGGAAACAGCACCATGATTTCGTCACCGATGGTTTTGACCACCCGGCCTTGCGCGGCGGCGGAGTGGGACTTCATCAGCGCGAGGCACTGGCGGATTGCGCCAAGAGCCACCGCATCGCCGGCCTGCTCGTAGAGTCTGGTGCTGTCGCAGACGTCCGCGAACATCACCGATCCATCAGACGCGTCTTGTCGCGAATCTTGGTCCATATGCATCACAGGCCGTTTGGTCGGAGCGCGCCAAGCCTTCGATCGGCAGTGCGCTTCGTCTGCATGATAGAACTTCATTGCGACATTGCAGCGCTGGCGACCCCCTTGAAAAAGTGCTGTTTGCCGATCAGGCACCACAACCTCTGCAGCGAGCGGGAGAGCGAGTACCCAAGTTGAGCGTGCCGGAGCGGGAACGCGCGCCCGCGCCGATTCCGTTTCGTCTTGCCAAGGATCGCATCAGGCACTACAACGATCAAGCACGTCGACGACGGTGAAGGAGGCCCCATGAAGCATGACGCCCGCAACCCACTCGTCGCTGCCATGCGCCAGTTTTTAGCGGGGTCTGTCCTGACGCTTCCGGCGCTTGCTTTTGCTGCCGGGCCCGGCGGATCCTTCCAGCCAACGCAGGTTTCCGCCACACCGGACCGCAACGCCGGGCTGCAAGCCTTCGCGCAGATCGAACGGGTGCTGCTGCATGCCCGCTGCCTGAATTGCCACGTGCCGGACGGCCCGCTGCAGGGCGATGCGAAACGGGTGCACTTTCCACCGGTGCAGCGTGGCGTCGACGGCAAGGGCGTGCCGCCGCTGCAATGCGCCACCTGCCATGCCACCCAGAACAGTCCGCTCGCGCATGCGCCGCCCGGGCTCGATACTGACGGCCAGCCGGGCTGGCACATGCCGCCGGCGAAGATGAAGATGTCATGGCTGGGCCTGTCCGGGCCGGCGCTGTGCAAGGTCTTGCGCGACACCAGGAGCAACGGCGGCCGGTCGCTGGCGATGCTCGAAGAACACATGGCGACCGACCATCTGGTGGCATGGGGCTGGCAGCCAGGGCCAGGGCGTGAATTGCCGCCGCTGGACAAACCTGCGTTCGACGAACAGGTGCGCCAGTGGATACGCAACGGCGCGCCGTGCGATACGCGCGAGCCGTTGCGCACCGCTGCCGGGCCCACGCGCGCCGCAGCCGATGAAGCATTCCTGCAGAACCTGCGCGCCATCGCCGGATCGGGCGCCTTGACCCCGTCCAAGGACACGAGCAGCGGGAGCCAGCCATGATCTCCTTTCAACTGAACGGCAAGACCCAGCAGGTCGACGTGCCCGGCGACACGCCGGTGCTGTGGGTATTGCGCGACACGCTGGGCCTGACCGGCACCAAGTTCGGCTGCGGCATCGCCGTATGCGGCGCGTGCACGGTGCATGTCGACGGCCAGCAGCGCCGCGCGTGCGTGACGCCGGTGTCCTCCATCGCCGGCCGGCAGCTCACCACGATCGAGGGCATCGGCGAAGACCCGGTGGGGCGGGCAGTCGAAGAGGCCTGGGTGCGCAACGACGTCACGCAGTGCGGCTATTGCCAGAGTGGCCAGGTCATGTCGGCGGTGGCGCTGCTCAAGGTCAACCGGCGCCCGACCGATGCCGACATCGACCAGGCCATGAGCGCCAACCTGTGCCGCTGCGGCACCTACGCGCGTATCCATGCCGCGGTCAAGGATGCAGCCAAGGCTATCGGCTGAGGAGATGCCATGAGACTCATGCAGCAGGCAAGCGGCGGCATCGACCGGCGGACCTTCCTGAAACTGAGCGTCGGCTCAGGCTTCGCGCTTTGTGCCGTTCCGCTTGGCGCGCAGACGGATGCGGCCGCGCAGCCCAAGGCGCCGGTGCAGCCGTCGGCCTTCGTCAGTATCGATGCCGACGGCACGGTGATGGTCACGATCGGCAAGCTTGAATTCGGGCAGGGCGTGCAGACGGCGCTGCCGATGCTGGTGGCCGAGGAACTGGATGCGGACTGGAGCAAGGTGCGCTGCCAGCTGGCCCCGGCCGGCGAGGCCTATAAGGATCCGGTGTTCCATATCCAGATGGTCGGTGGCTCGACCAGCATGAAGAACTCGTGGACGCAGTATCGCGAGGTCGGCGCGCGCATGCGCGCAATGCTGCTCGGGGCGGCCGCCAGGCGCTTCGGGGTGCCGGCCGGGCAACTGAAGGCCGAGGCCGGCGTGGTGACCGCGCCCGACGGCCGCCGGGCCACGTACGGCGAACTGGCAGCCGCGGCCCTGGCCGAGCCGGTGCCCGCGAGCGTGCAGCTGAAGTCGCCGCAGCAGTTCAGGCTGATCGGCAAGCCCACCGGCCGGCTCGATGCGCGCGACAAATCCACCGGCAGGCAGCAGTTCGGCATCGACCTGGCGCTGCCCGGCACGCGCACCGTGGTCATGGTGCATCCGCCGGTGTTCGGCGCCAGGGTCACCCGCTTCGACGCCGCGCGCGCCAAGGCCATCGCCGGCGTGGAAGAGGTCTACCAGGTGCCGCTGGTCGGCGGCGCGGCCGGGTTGGCGATCGTGGCCAATGGCTTCTGGCCGGCGCGTACGGCGCGCGAGGTGCTGCAGGTGGAATGGGATACCAGCGGTGTCGAGAAGCCGGATAGCGATGCACTGCTGGCGCGCTACCGCGAACTGGCGGCCCGGCCCGGCGTGCAGGCCAGGACGGCAGACACTTCGGCGCTTGCCACCGCGCCACACAAGCTCACCGCCGAGTATGTCTTCCCGTACCTGGCGCACACGCCGATGGAGCCGCTCAACTGCACCATCGACTTTCGCGGCAACCAATGCACGGTCTGGGCCGGCTCGCAGTTCCAGACCGTCGACCAGGCCAACGTCGCGGCCGTGCTCGGCCTGAAGCCGGAACAGGTGACGTTCAACACCATGATGGCCGGCGGCGGCTTCGGCCGGCGTGCCGTGCCCACGTCCGACTACCTGTTCGAGGCCGCGCAGGTGGCCAAGGCGCGCTATGCGGCCGGCCGCCGGGAGCCGGTCAAGATGATCTGGACGCGCGAAGACGACGTGCGCGGCGGTTATTACCGCCCGATGCACCTGCACCGCGTTGAGATCGGCCACGACGGCAAGGGCAGGGTGCTGGCCTGGAAGCACGTCATCGTCGGCCAGTCCATTACCGGCGGTACCCCGTTCGAGTCATTCACCGTGAAGAACGGGGTCGACTCGACCATGGTCGAGGGTGTGAACGACAGTGCCTATCCGTTCCCGATCGCGCTCGAGATCCATCATCCCAAGGTCAACGTGCCTGTGCTGTGGTGGCGCTCGGTGGGGCACACGCACACGGCTTACGTCATGGAGACCCTGGTCGATGAACTGGCGCGCGCGGGCGGGCTCGATCCCGTGGCCTACCGCCGCATGCTGCTGCGTGAGCACAAGCGTCACCTGGCGGCACTGGACCTGGCGGTCGAGCGCTCCGGCTATGGCAAGCGGCGCCTCGCGGCCGGGCGTGCCTGGGGGTGGCGGTGCATGAATCGTTCGATACCGTGGTCGCGTACATCGTCGAGGCCTCGATGCGCGGCAACCAGCCGGTGGTGCACCGGGTGACCGCGGCCGTCCACTGCAACATGCCGATCAACCCGCGCACGGTCGAGGCGCAGGTCCAGGGCGGCCTGATGATGGGGCTGGGCACCACCCTGCCCGGCGCGCAGATCACGCTGAAGGATGGCGTGGTCCAGCAAGCCAACTGGAACGACTACCGGCTGGCCACCCATGCGGACCTGCCGCCGCAGATCGCGGTGCATATCGTGCCATCGGCCGACCCGCCGACCGGCATTGGCGAGACCGCGGTGCCGCCGATCGCGCCGGCACTGGCGAATGCCGTCGCGGCCCTTACTGGCAAGCGGCATCGCAGCCTGCCGTTCACCGCGTGATCTGCGTTAGTCCTGCAGTCGGCGGGTTCGCTCCCTCCCGCATGCGGCGGCGGTGAACGGTGCATTCGGAAATGGCAGAGGCGGCTGATCCGATTAGCGGCGATCATGCAGTCTGATCCTGTCCGCTTCCCGAGCCACCATGCACGCCCATCTGCAGTCCCACATGCACGTCAGCCTGCAGCAGTTGTTGCTGGCCTTCCCGCTGTCGGTCTCGGCCGCCCACGGCAGGCTGGTGCTCAGGCGGCGCGGCTATGAGCGCCTGCTGCTGCCGGGCCAGCAACTCACCATCGAACCGTTTGAAGCCTTTGCGCTGCACCTGGATGGCAGCAGCACTCAGCCGGCCGCGTGCACCCTTGAGATCCGGCACATGATCCCCGCGGCGCAACAGGAATGCCTGCACCACCGCATCTGCAAGCGGGTCTTCCTGCAACCCCATTACGCCTGGAATGCTGCCTTTATCGCGGAACGGCTGGGCATGTCCACGGCGCAGCTGCGCCGCATGCTGTTTTCGCAGGGCACGGCGCTGACCGACCTGTGCCGCACGCAACGGCTGATGCGGCTGCTGTTCGAGGTCATGGCCGGCGACGCCGGCATTGGCGAGGCCCGGCGGATGGTCGGATGGCCCGCCAACAGTGATCTGGACTGCGCTTTCTACGACCGCTTCGGATTATCGATGGAGACTGCCAGGCGCTTGGCGGTGGTGCGCGCAGCGCAGCGGCAGCGCTCGGTCGCCTGACAGGGTGGGCGGTAGAACGGCTCATGAAGCCGGCCGGGTGTACTGCGCGCCTCGCTTTGCGAGATAATCCGGCCCTACGCTGCGGAATGATGTCATGCGCTTTGATCTGGTCGACCTGAAACTGTTCACGCATATTGCGGAGGCCCAGAGCCTGACCGGCGGTGCACAACGCTCACACCTGTCGCTGGCCGCGGCCAGCACGCGCATCAAGAACCTCGAGGAGCACGTCGGCGTCAAGCTGCTGAGCCGCAGCAGCCAGGGCGTGAAGGTGACCGGGGCGGGGGAGACCCTGCTCGCCCACGCGCGCCGCGTGCTGCGCCAGCTGGAGCAACTGAGCGGCGATCTGCAGGAATACGCGGCGGGCGTGAAGGGCCATGTGCGCGTCTTCGCCAACACCACCGCGATGAGCGAGTTCCTGCCGGCGGTGCTGCGCAGCTATCTCGTCAGCCATCCGGACGTGACCATCGACATGCACGAGCGCCTGAGCCCGGATATCGTGCGCGCGGTGCAGGAGGGCATGGTGGACATCGGCATCATTGCCGGCAACGTGCGCACGGAAGGGCTGGAAGTGATGCCATACCGGCGCGACCGCCTGGTGCTGGCCACCGCGCTGAGCCATCCGCTGGCCGAGCGCGGCAGCGTGGATTTTATCGATACGCTGGATTACGACTTCATCGGCTTGCCTGAGGCCAGCGCGATCCACAATTTCCTGTTGCGCGCCGCGACCGACCTGCAGCGCACGCTGCGCTGGCGCGTGCAGGTCAGCAACTTCGAGACCGCCTGCCGGATGATCGAGGCCAATGTCGGCGTCGGCGTGTTGCCGGAGACTACCGCCAGCCGCCATGCGAAGACGATGGCGCTGCGCATCGTCCAGCTCAACGATGAATGGGCCGAGCGCAAGCTGCAGGTATGCGTGGCCGACCTCGACGCCTTGCCGCTGTTTGCGCGCAAGCTGGTGGACCTGCTGGTCGAGGACGGCCTCGGGCGCCAGGACTGAGGGCGGCCGGCGGCCCTAGTTCTTGTCCGCCAGCATCTGCCGCAGCTGGTGCTTCAGCAGCTTGCCGCTGGCCGTGGTGGGGATCGAGGCCACGCGCAGGATCCGCGCCGGGCGCTTGTACGGCGACAGGCGGTCTACCAGATAGTCGTGCAGCGCCGGCGCATCGAATTTCTCGCCATCCCTGATTTCGACGAAGGCGATCACTTCTTCGTTGCCGTCCGCGGTGGGCTGCCCGATGACGGCCGATACGCGCACGGACGGATGCGTGTTGATGACCGATTCGACTTCGATCGGGTAGACATTGAAGCCCGAGCGGATGATCAGGTCCTTGGTGCGGCCGACGATGAACAGCGCGCCGTCGGGATCCAGCCGGCCGATGTCGCCGGTGCTGAGCCAGCCGTCGGGCCGCAGGGCCTCGGCGGTCAGGTCCGGTGCGCGGTAGTAGCCGCGCATCACACCGGGCCCTCTGATCCATAGCTCGCCGGGTTCCCCCTGCGGCACCGGCTTGCCCTGCGGCCCGACTACCCGCAGTTCTGCGCCTTCGACGATCTCGCCCGCCGAGCAGTCGGTGCGCGGCCGGTCCATGCGGGTCACGAACAGCGACCCCGCATATTCGGTCATGCCGTAGCCATGGTGGAGCGGCTGGCCAAACATCGCCTCGACGTCGTGCTTGAGCGTCGGATCGATCGGCCCGCCGCCGGTGTAGAGATAGCGCAGCCGCGGCGAAGGCTGCAGGGGCATGGCCGTTGCCCGCACATGGGCGACGATGCGGTTGAACATCGTTGGCACGCCCTGCAGCAGCGTGATCGCACCCTGCCGGATCGCGGCGGTGACGTCCGCGGCATGGAAGCGGGCACTCAGGTACAGGCTGGCGCCGGCCTGCAGGGTCGAAACCAGCAGCGTCCCCAGCCCGAAGACATGCGACATAGGCATGACCGCATAGGCGCAGTCGTCTGCCTGCATACGGCGCGACGCCACCGTGACGCGCGCAAAGTGCAGCAAGCCCCGGTGGGTGACCATCACGCCCTTGGGCTGTCCGGTGGTGCCTGAGGTGTAGATCAACGCGGCGACGTCACGCGCCAGCGCTTCAGGCTCGCGCTCGCCGGCCTCGTCGACCGCGCCTGCCATCAGCGGGCCGAGGCCGGCCGGGGCAATCTCCCTGGCCCGGTAGCGCACGCCGTGGCGCAGGGCATCGGGCGACACAGCGTGGGTGAACAGCATCAGGCGCGGCTGGCAGTGGGCGCGGATCACCTCGATTTCCCGCTCCGACAGGCGGGCGTTGACGACGACCGGCCATGCGCCCAGTTCCGACAAGGCGAACACCAGCGTGATCACCGCCAGGCAGTTCTCGGCCGTGATCAGCACCCGATCGCCGGTGCCGACGCCCTGCGCTTGCAGATAGCGCTGCGCATCCTCGATGCCCGCCCACAGCTGCGCATAGGTGGTGGTCCGGCCTTCCTCGAACACGGCCACATGGCCGGGTGTCTGGGCGGCCCAGTGGCGTGGGATGTCGCTGATCCGTGGTGGGGTGTCTCGGTCCGGTGGCATCTCGCGGGAATCCTTGTGCTGGAAAAACCGTTCGGCAAGGCGGCGTGCCAGCCGAACGGCGCCAGTGTATGTGTGCCCGTTGCACGGTGCAATCAGCAATCGGCAAAGACGGATTTCTTGTCCGCCGAAAGCCGCCTGGCCCCTTACACCACGCGCCTGGCGCGCAGTGCTTCCAGTTGCTGCGGGCTGAGCTGCAGGTAGTCGCGCAGCACCTCGTCGGTGTGCTGGCCCAGCGCGGGCGGGGCAAAGCGCAGCGTCGGGGGCGTCTCCGACAGGCGCAGCGGGCTGGCCGCGGTGACCACCTGGTTCACAGACTCGCCGGCGGGCGGCTGTGCTCCCGGATAGCGCTCTTGCTCGACGCGCAGGCCACGGTGCTGCACATGGGGGTCGGCGTGGGCCTGGGCGATGTTGTTGATGGGGCCGCAAGGCACGGAACTGGCTTCCAGCAGCGTGACCCAATCCTCCGTGGGCCGGGTGCGCGTGAGCGCCATCATCATCGCGATCAGCGTCTTGCGGTTGTTGACGCGGCCGGTGTTGGTGGCATAGCGCTCGTCGCGCGCCCAGTCCACGCCCGCGGCATCGCAGAAGCGCGCGAACTGACCGTCGTTGCCGATGGCCAGCAGCATATTGCCGTCGGCCGTCGGGAAGTCCTGGTAGGGCACCACGCTGGGATGGATATTCCCCTGGCGTCGGGGGACGTCGCCGGCATTCAGGAAGCCCGCACCCTGGTTGGCCAGCACCGCCATCGCCACATCCAGCAGGGCGATGTCGATATGCTGTCCGCGGCCGGTGAAGTGGCGCGCTTCCAGCGCGCTCAGGATGGCGGTGGTGGCGTACATGCCGGTGAACAGGTCGATCACCGCCACGCCTACCTTCATCGGGCCGCCGCCGGGCTCGCCGTCGGCGTGGCCGGTGATGCTCATCAGGCCGCTCATGGCCTGGATCAGCAGGTCGTAGCCGGGCCGCGCCGCGTAGGGGCCGGTGTGGCCAAACCCCGTGACCGAACAGTAGATCAGGCGCGGGTTGAGCGCACTCAGGCTTTCATAGTCCAGCCCGTAGCGCTTGAGGCCGCCGGTCTTGAAATTCTCCACCACCACATCGCTCTGCCGGGCCAGTCCGCGGATCAGTTCCTGTCCCTCCGGCGTGGCCATGTCCACCGTGACCGAGCGCTTGTTGCGGTTGGCGGCGGTGAAATAGCAAGCTTGCCGGGTCGGCGTGCCGGCCTCGTCAGCGAGGAACGGGGGCCCCCAGTGGCGCGTATCGTCGCCTTCGCCGGGCTTTTCGATCTTGATCACGTCGGCGCCCATGTCCGCCAGGTTCTGGGTAGACCACGGCCCGGCCAGCACGCGCGAGAGATCGAGCACCCGCAGGTGGCTCAGGGCGCCGGTGCTGGGGGAGGGGGGAGGCAGGCCAGCGGCCGGCGTAGCGGTGGAATCTGTCATGTCAGGGCAGGCAGTCTCAAGGCAAAGCTGCCCGTCATTGGGGCGGGCAGCTTTGCGCGTGGGCATGGGTCAGGCGTCTTCGTTATCGCGGATCATGTCAGGTCTTCTTCAGGCTCAGTAGCGTTCAAAGACCGCGGCAATGCCCTGGCCGCCGCCGATGCACATGGTTTCCAGGCCATAGCGGCCGCCGCGGCGCTGCAGTTCGTGCAGCAGCGTGGCCAGGATGCGCACGCCGGTGGCGCCGATCGGATGGCCCAGCGAGATGCCCGAGCCGTTCACGTTGAGCTTCTGCTCGATCGCGTCCTGGTCATGCCATTCCCAGCCCTTGAGCACGGCGAGCACCTGGCAGGCGAAAGCTTCGTTCAGCTCGACCAGGTCCATCTGGTCCAGCGTCAGGTTCAGGCGCGCCAGCAGCTTCTTCACCGCGGGCACCGGGCCGATGCCCATGTGCGAGGGCTCGCAGCCAGCCGCCGCCCAGCCCACCAGCGAGGCCATGGGGGTAAGGCCCAGTTCGGCCAGCTTGTCTTCGGCCACGATCAGGCAGGCGGCTGACGCGTCGTTCTGCTGGCTGGCGTTGCCGGCAGTGACGGTACCGTTCGGCATCAGCGTGCGCAGCTTGCCCAGGCTTTCGCGGGTGGTGTCCGGGCGGAAGCCTTCGTCGCGCGTGAACCGCACCGGATCGCCCTTGCGCTGGGGCACCTGCACGGGCACCACCTCGGCATCGAAGCGGCCGGCCTCCCAGGCTGCCGCGGCGCGTGCGTGGCTACGGGCGGCGAAGACATCGGCCGCTTCGCGGCTGATGCCGTAGTCGCGCGCCAGGTTCTCGGCCGTCTCGATCATCCCGGAGATCTTGCCGAAGCGCTCGACCGGCTGGGAGCGTTCACGGCCGCGGTCGAGGCGGTCGAAGAAGCGCACATTGCCCGAGCGCGCGCCCCAGCGCATGTCGGTGGTGTAGTACTCGATATTGCTCATGCTCTCGACGCCGCCCGCGATCACCACGTCGGCGGCGCCGCTTTGCACCATCATCGAGGCCGTGACGATGGCCTGCAGGCCGCCGCCGCAGCGGCGGTCCAGCTGCATGCCCGGCACCTCGACCGGCAGGCCGGCCTGCAGCGCGGCCCAGCGGCCGACGCAGGGCACTTCGCTGTTGGCGTAGGACTGGGCAAAGACCACGTCATCGATACGCGCGGGATCGATGCCGCTGCGTTCCACCACGGCGCGCACGGCGGTGGCGGCCAGTTCCTCCACGGGCACCGGGCGCAGGCTGCCGCCGAAGGTGCCGACGGGCGTGCGGAGGGGAGTGACGATTGCAGCTCTGCGCATGGAAGTCTCCTTGGAACTCTGTGTTGGGGTGAGCAAATAGGTCAGTCGGTCAGCGTGTCCCGGGAAGGGCCACAAAGACTGCGCCGCACTGGCGCAGCAGGGCGTGGGCCTGGCGCTCCAGGTCCGCGCGGTGTTCGGGGGCGGCAATATCCAGCATGCGGCGCACGCGCTGCGACAGCGTCTGGCCGCGCAGGTCGGCCACGCCGTGCTCGGTGACGATCAGGCCCGCGTCCGAGCGGGGCGTGCTGACCGGGCCGGACAACTGCGCCACGATGCGGCTCGCGCCCTTGGCGGTCGCCGGCAGCGCGACGATGGGCAGGCCGCCGCGGCTGCGCGCGGCGCCGCGCAGGAAGTCCACGGCACCGCCGACGGCGCCGACATAGACGCCGGCGGCGACTTCGGCGTTCACCTGCCCGGTGACGTCGACCTCGATGGCGGAGTTGATGGCAGTCAGCTTGTCGAGGCTGGCCAGAACCTCGGGGTGATGGGTATAGGCGGTCTCGCGCAGCTGCAGCTGCGGATTGCGGTGCGCCCAGCGCCGCAGCCGTTCGCTGCCCATCAGGATGCCGGCGATGCCCACGCCCGCATCGATGCTCTTGCGTGCGTTGGTCAGCACCCCGGCTTCGGCCAGCGCCGCAATGCCGTCGCCGATCGCGCCACTGTGCAGGCCCAGGTCGCGGTGGCCATGCAGCGCCGCCACCACGGCCTCAGGCAGGTTGCCGATGCCCATCTGCAGGGTGGCGCCATCCTCCACCCAAGCGGCGATGTGGCGTGCAATCGCCTGTTCGGCCGGGCCGGGCGCGCTGCGCTCAAGGCTGATCGGCGGGTGCAGCGCTTCGACCTGCAGGTCGATGTCGTCCGCGGTCAGGTAGCGGCTGCCGTGGGTCCACGGCACCTGCGGGTTCACCTCGGCGATGATGACGCGGGCGCGGTCGAGCGCCGCGGGGATGTATTCATGCACCAGCCCCAGGCTGTGGCGCCCCTGCTCGTCGGCGGGCGAGACCTGAACCAGCGCCACGTCTGCCCGCAGCGTGCCCTGGCGGATCAGCCCGGGCAGGTGCGAATAGTGGCTGGGCACGATGTCCAGCACGCCGGCCCTGGCCAGTTGCCGGTGCGGGCCACTGGCGGCGTAGCCGAAGAAGTCGAGCACGTCGGCCTGGGCCGGCTGCAAGGTGTCTGACTGCCCGATGCCGACAAAGACACTGAGCCGTCCGCCCTGGGCGATGGCGTGGCGGTGCTCCACCAGTGCGCGCGTCAGCGTCAGCGGCTCGGCGGTGGCTTGCCCCCACCAGATATGGTCTGCGGGGCGGATCAGGGCTTGCAGGCGGGAGGCGAGGGGGTGCATGTCCACGGGGCAGCGGTCAGTCGGCGGTCAGGCGGCGCATGCGCCGGATAGCCCGGAGCATGTCGCCAAAGCGGGGTTCGCGCTATTTGACAATGCCAATGGTGGACTTTGGCGAAAGCGAAAGGCCCCGGCCGGTGCATGGCCCCGCAGGCCCCGCCGGGACTTAACCCCGGTGGAAGGCGCGCTTTCGGAAAGGCTGATTGTCCACCGGGCCGAACGCCGCGACTATTGCGGTTATCACAAGGAGGCGGCCGTCCGCCTGAGACCGAACGCCACAGACCGAACGCAAGGCAAGCGCCATGATCGAACAGACCCAATCGAACAACTTCCACGAAATCCGCGACGCCATCCGCGCGCTTTGCGCCGAGTTTCCCGATGAGTACTTCCGCAAGGTGGACGAGCAGCGCGCCTATCCCGAGGCCTTCGTCAATGCGCTGACCGCGGCGGGATGGCTGGCGGCGCTGATTCCGCAGGAGTACGGTGGTTCCGGCCTGGGCCTGACCGAAGCCTCGGTCATCATGGAAGAGATCAACCGCTGCGGCGGCAACTCCGGCGCCTGCCACGGCCAGATGTACAACATGGGCACGCTGCTGCGGCACGGCTCCAAGGCCCAGAAGGACAAATACCTGCCGAAGATCGCCTCGGGGGAATGGCGCCTGCAGTCCATGGGCGTGACCGAGCCCACCACCGGCACGGATACGACCAAGATCAAGACGTCGGCGGTCAAGCAGGACGGACGCTACGTCATCAACGGCCAGAAAGTCTGGATCAGCCGCGTCCAGCACAGCGACTTCATGATCCTGCTGGCGCGCACCACGCCGCTGGCCGAGGTGAAGAAGAAGAGCGAGGGGATGTCGATCTTCATGGTGGACCTGCACGAGGCGCAGAAGAAGGGCCTGACCGTGCGCCCCATCCCCAATATGGTCAACCACGAGACCAATGAACTGTTCTTCGAGGACCTGGAAATCCCCGAGGAAAACCTGATCGGTGAAGAGGGCAAGGGCTTCAAGTACATCCTCGATGGCCTGAACGCCGAGCGCACGCTGATCGCGGCCGAGTGCATCGGCGACGGCTATTGGTTCATTGACCGCGTGACCAAGTACGTCAAGGAGCGCGAGGTCTTCGGCCGTCCCATCGGCCAGAACCAGGGCGTGCAGTTCCCGATTGCCGAGTCCTTCATCGAGCTGGAAGCGGCGAACCTGATGCGCTGGAAAGCCTGCGAACTGTTTGACAAGCACGAGCCCATGGGGGCCCAGGCCAACATGGCCAAGTACCTGGCGGCCAAGGCCAGCTGGGAGGCCGGCAACGCCTGCCTGCAGTTCCACGGCGGCTTTGGCTTTGCCTGCGAATACGACGTTGAGCGCAAGTTCCGGGAAACACGGCTGTACCAGGTGGCGCCGATCTCCACCAACCTGATCTACTCTTTCGTCGCCGAACACGTCCTGGGCCTGCCGCGCTCATTCTGAGCGATGGACTGCGCGCCAGCCCCAATGCTCAAGGGGCTGGCCGGGTGGAACCCCGGCAGCGACGGCCCTGGGGTTCCTGCTTCGCCCAGGCCCCGAATTTCCCTCCCTGTCTCCTCTCTTCGTCCGCGCAGCCGGATCCAGACCGATCCTCAAATCGGAAACTGCGTCGTCGACAGCACCTGCTTGAGCACCATGAACGAGCGAATCTGCCGCACGCCCGGCAGGTAGAGCAACTGCTCCGCGTGGAGGCGGTTGAAGCTCTCGCTGTCCTTCGTCCTGAGCATCATGATGTAGTCGAACTCGCCGGTGACTTCATGGCATTCCATGCAGCCTGATACCTTCTGCGCCGCTTTCTCAAAGGCGGCGAAGGACTCGGGCGTGGACCTGTCCAGCACGACACCGATGATGACCAGCATCCCGCGTCCAGGGGAGCCGGGTTCAGCAGCGCCACGACGCCGCGGATCAGGCCATCCGCTTTCAGTCGTTCTACGCGGCGCAGGCATGCGGGCGGGCTGAGACTGACCTTGGCCGCCAGGGCCAGGTTGGAGAGGGACGCATCGCGCTGCAAGGCGCGGAGGATGGCTTTGTCCGTGCGATCCAGCACCGGCGCGGGCTGCGGGGAGGTCTCGGATTTCGTACGAAATTTTATTCTGGATGTGGCCATTTCTACGAAATAAAGAGAATTTCATGGTGCTTCGTGGCTTTTTATCGTGCAAGAAGTTGCGGATCTTTGCAAGCACCTTTCGTCTCAGCCTTCTTATGATGATTCCAGATGCGGCGTCGCGCGGCTTCCGTGCGAATACCGGGCTTTGCGGCTGCCCAGCGCCCGCATGTCAACCACAACCTGGAGCCAGTCATGAACCTGAAGCAATTTCCGCGTCATTCCCTGACCTTCGGCCCGACGCCGATCCATCCGCTATCGCGGCTGAGCGAAAGCCTGGGTGGCAAGGTCGAGCTCTATGCCAAGCGCGAGGACTGCAACAGCGGCCTTGCCTTTGGCGGCAACAAGACGCGCAAGCTCGAATACGTCATTCCGGACGTCCTGGCGCAGGGCGCCGATACGCTGGTCTCGATCGGCGGGATCCAGTCGAACCACACGCGCCAGGTTGCCGCCATCGCGGCCCACCTGGGGCTGAAGTGCGTGCTGGTGCAGGAGAACTGGGTCAACTACTCAGACGCGGTCTATGACCGCGTGGGCAACATCCAGATGTCGCGCATCATGGGGGCCGACGTGCGCCTGGTCAGCGAAGGGTTCGACATCGGCATTCGCCCAAGCTGGGAAGATGCCATGGAGAGCGTGCGCAAGGCGGGCGGGAAACCTTACCCGATTCCGGCAGGCTGCTCGGAGCATCCGCTCGGCGGTCTCGGCTACGTGGGGTTCGCCGAGGAAGTGCGGGAGCAGGAAGCCGGACTCGGCTTCAGCTTCGACTACATCGTCGTCTGCTCGGTCACCGGCAGCACGCAGGCGGGCATGGTGGTGGGATTCGCGGCCGACGGCCGCGCGGACCGGGTCATCGGCATCGATGCATCGGCCAAGCCGGAGCCGACGCGCGCGCAGATCCTGCGCATCGCACGCCATACCGCGGAGCTGGTCGACCTCGGCCGTGACATCACTGAAGCGGACGTGGTGCTGGACACCCGCTATGGCGGACCCGAATACGGCCTGCCTTCTGCGGGCACCCTGGAAGCCATCCGCCTCAGCGCCAGGCTGGAAGGCATGATGACCGACCCGGTCTATGAGGGCAAGTCCATGCAGGGCATGATCGACATGGTCCGTCGCGGCGAGTTTCCGGAAGGATCGAAAGTCCTCTTCGCCCATCTGGGCGGGGTGCCGGCATTGAACGCCTACAGCTTCCTCTTCAAGGACGGCTGATTCAGTGCGCGGTTTCGCATCCGGGATACCCCGTAGCCCGGCTAATTGCCGTTGGCCGCCTGCGCGCTGGCCCCAAAACGCAGGCGCAGGCTCCGGTTGGCATCCTGCAGCGAACCGTCCGCCACTTCCACCACGCGGTGCAGGTAGTCTTCGCTTGCACCGAGCAGCGCCCCATACAGGGTGTGGCACAAGCCGCGCGCGGTGCGGCCGGGCCAGTCTTGCGGCAGCATCGCTTCAGGCAGGTTGGGGTCGCGCAGCAGCACGCGCCGGTATTCGTGCACCAGCAGCGTCCGCACGAAGAAGGCATCGGCCGGAGCAAGCCCGGCGGCGTCTCCGGCCAGCGGCGTAAAGCGGCGCAGCAGTGCCTGCCAGGCAGCGGCCACGTCGCCGAGCTTGAAGGTCTGGTGCATCAGCGCCTGCAGCGGCCGGATGGAAAACGCCTCAAGGCTGCTTGCCTCCATCACCGCCACATCGTCCTGCGCGCGTGCGGCCTGGACGATTTCACGCAGCGAGCCGAGGTCCGCATTAGGGTGGGCCATCACCCCTGGCGCGATAGCGCCGAAGCCCTCCCACAGCAATTCCCGCTTCAGCTTCTGCCTGACCGTGGCGCGTACGTCACCGCGCACCATCACCAGGGTCCAGCGGCCGTCCCATTCGGATGCCTCACCCGCATAGGCTGGTCAGCCAGTTCGGCTCGACCGCCTGCAAGGCCCTGTACCGCTGCGGCGACTGCAAGGAACCGTTCGATTACTTCAAGGCGCACTGAGCCTGAGCGAGGTAGTGAGATGAGCAAATTCCATGAACTGACCGTGGCCTCGGTCACCCGCGAAACCCGCGATGCCGTGGCCGTGACCTTTGCCGTGCCGGATGAGCTGGCCGACACCTACCGCTACATCCAGGGCCAGCACCTGACGCTGCGCACCGGCATCGGCGGTGAGGACGTGCGCCGCTCGTACTCGATCTGCTCGGCGGTGCAGGACGCGCAGCTGCGCGTGGCGATCAAGCGCGTCGACGGCGGCCTGTTCTCCAACTGGGCCAACGAACAACTGCAGCCCGGCATGAAGCTCGGAGTGATGCCCCCGTCCGGCCACTTCCACGTGCCGCTGTCTGCCGCGCAAGCGAGGCACTACGTGGCCTTCGCCGCCGGCAGCGGCATCACGCCGATGCTGTCGATCATCAAGACCACGCTACAAGCCGAGCCGGAAAGCCGCTTCACGCTGTTCTACGGCAACCGCGCCTCGTCGTCGGTGCTGTTCAAGGAAGAGCTGGAAGACCTGAAGGACACCTGCCTGCAGCGCTTCAACCTGGTGTTCGTGCTTAGCCGCGAGCAGCTGGACATCGATCTCTTCAACGGCCGCATCGATGGCGAGAAGGTCAATGCCTTGCTGAAGCACTGGGTCAAGCCGCAGGACATCGACGTCGCCTTTATCTGCGGCCCGCATTCGATGATGGAAGAGGTGTCGCAGGCGTTGCTCGACAACGGCGTGGACAAGGCCCGCATCAAGCGCGAGCTGTTTGCCACCAGCATCCCCTCGGCACGCCCGGCCGCGCATGCGCACCAGCAGGTGGGTCAGCAGCAGTGCGAGGTAACGGTGATCCAGGACGGCCGCACGCGTTCCTTCACGCTGGAGAAGAACAAGGAGACGGTGCTGGATGCCGCGCTGGCGCAAGGCATCGAGCTGCCTTACTCATGCAAGGGCGGCGTCTGCTCGACCTGCCGCTGCAAGCGCATCGAAGGCGAGGTCGACATGGACGTCAACTTTGCGCTTGAGGACTATGAAGTGGCGCGCGGCTTCATCCTCAGCTGCCAGAGCTACGCCGTCAGCGACAAGCTGGTGATCGACTTCGACCAGGAAACCTGAAGCGCTTCCCGCGGCCATCCCTTGCCGCCACCCCGAACCCTACACAAACCATTCTGCCCCCGGAGCAAGCCGTGTCCCATCCGTTTTTTGAACGCCACCAGGCGCTGCTGGAACAAGCCACCCAAGCCATTGCCGAGCGCGGCTACTGGAGCCCGTTCACCGAAATGCCGAGCCCCAGGGTCTACGGCGAAACCGCCAACGCCGACGGCAAGGCTGCCTTTGACGCCCGCCTGAACCAGCCGTTCGCGCTGTCGCAGCCGGGCACCGTCGGCCAGGCGGGCAAGGAAGTCTCGCCCTACGGCGCGGAGCTGGGCATCACCTATCCGAAGCCCGACCTCGACCAGCTCTTTGCCGGCGTGGCTGCAGGCATGCCGGCCTGGCGCAAGGCCGGGCCGCAGGCCTGGGTCGGCGTTTCGCTGGAAATCCTGCAGCGCCTGAACCGCCGCAGCTTCGAGATCGCCTACGCGGTGATGCACACCACCGGCCAGGCCTTCATGATGGCCTTCCAGGCCGGCGGCCCGCACGCGCAGGACCGCGGGCTGGAAGCGGTGGCCTACGCCTGGGACGAGATGCGCCGCATCCCGAAGCAGGCTGTCTGGGAGAAGCCGCAAGGCAAGAACGAGCCGCTGCGCATGGAGAAACGCTACAGCGTAGTGCCGCGCGGCGTCGGCCTGGTGATCGGCTGCTGCACCTTCCCGACCTGGAACGGCTATCCCGGCCTGTTCGCCAGCCTGGCGACCGGCAACGCGGTGGTGGTCAAGCCGCACCCGGGCGCAATCCTGCCGCTGGCGATCACCGTCGAGGTGGCGCGCGAGGTGCTGCAGGAAGCCGGCTTCGACCCCAACCTGGTCACGCTGGTGGCCAACGACCCGACCGAGCACATGGCGTCCAGGCTGGCGCTGCGCCCGGAAGTGCGCCTGATCGACTTCACCGGCAGCAGCGCCAACGGCGACTGGCTGGAGCGCAATGCGCACCAGGCTCAGGTCTATACCGAGAAGGCCGGCGTCAACCAGATCGTGATCGACTCCACCAGCGACTTCAAGGGCATGGTGCGCAATATCGCGTTCTCGCTGGCGCTGTACTCTGGCCAGATGTGCACGGCACCGCAGAACATCTATGTGCCGAAGGATGGCATCGACACGCCGGAAGGACATCTCGGCTTCGACCAGGTGGCCGCGGCGATCGGGGAGGGCGTGGCCAGGCTCACCAGCGATGCGGCCAAGGCGGTGGAACTGCTGGGCGCGATCCAGAACGACGGGGTGGTGCAGCGCATCGAATCGTCGCGCGCACTGGGCGAGATCGTCGCCGACAGCCGCGTGCTGGAGCACCCGGAGTTCCCCGGCGCGCGCATCCGTACGCCGCTGGTGCTCAAGGTGGACGCCAGCGACGAGGGCAAGATCATGCAGGAGCTGTTTGGCCCGATCTCGTTCATCGTCGCCACCGACAACACCGCGCACAGCATCGCGCTGGCACACCGCGGCGCCAAGGAACATGGCGCACTGACGTTGTCGGCCTACACCACCGATGCCGGCGTGACCGAGGCCATCCGCGATGCCGCCGAGGACGCGGGCGTGGCGCTGTCGCTGAACCTGACCGGTGGCGTGTTCGTCAACCAGTCGGCCGCGTTCAGCGACTTCCATGCCACCGGCGCCAACCCGGCGGCCAATGCCTCGCTGTCGGATGCGGCCTTCGTCGCCAACCGCTTCCGCGTGGTGCAGAGCCGTTCCCATATCTGATGGACTGGTCCGCTGAATCCCTGAAATTGGTCGGTGCCTGCCATGTCAATGATTCAGTGGACTAGCTAGCAGTCGTAGTACCCGGCGCCGGCCCCGATACCCATGCGGCGCAATCATAACGATGATGGAGCAGACAATGGTTCAACGCATCCCCAACCCCAACGAGCTGGAGCCGATCGAGCGCGCCAGCCGCGACGAACTGCAGGCGCTGCAGCTGGAACGGCTGAAATGGAGCGTGCGCCATGCCTACGACAACGTGCCGCATTACCGCAAGGCCTTCCATGCGGCCGGGGTGCATCCGGACCAGCTGCAATCGCTGTCAGACCTGTCGAAGTTTCCGTTCCTGACCAAGCAGGACCTGCGCGACAATTATCCCTTCGGCATGTTCGCCGTGCCGCGCGAGAAGGTGGCGCGCGTGCATGCGTCGAGCGGCACCACGGGCAAGCCGACCGTGGTCGGCTATACCGCGAAGGATATCGATACCTGGGCCAGCGTGGTGGCGCGCTCCATCCGCGCCGCCGGCGGCCGCGCCGGCGACCTGGTCCATGTCAGCTATGGCTATGGCCTGTTCACGGGCGGCCTGGGTGCCCACTACGGCGCCGAGAAGGCTGGCTGCACGGTGATCCCCATGTCCGGCGGACAGACCGAGAAACAGGTACAGCTGATCCGCGAGTTCCAGCCCAGCATCATCATGGTGACGCCGTCGTACATGCTGAACCTGATCGAGGAGATGGAGCGCCAGGGCATGGACCCGTCGGAAAGCTCGCTCAAGGTCGGCATCTTCGGCGCCGAGCCGTGGACGGATGCGATGCGCGCCGAGATCGAGGCCCGCGCCGGCATCGACGCGGTGGACATCTACGGACTGTCTGAAGTCATGGGGCCGGGCGTCGCATGCGAATGCATCGAAAGCAAGGACGGTCCGGTGATCTGGGAAGACCACTTCTACGCCGAGATCATCGACCCGGTGACCGGCGAGGTGCTGCCGGATGGCGAAGAGGGCGAACTGGTGTTCACGTCGCTGACCAAGGAAGCGTTGCCGGTGATCCGCTACCGCACCCGCGACCTGACGCGCCTGCTGCCGCCCACGTCGCGTTCGATGCGCCGCATCGGCAAGATCACCGGCCGCTCGGACGACATGCTGATCATCCGCGGGGTAAATGTGTTCCCGTCGCAGATCGAGGAGCTGATCCTGAAGACGCCGGCCCTGGCGCCGCAATACCAGCTGGTGGTGACCCGCGACGGCCATCTGGACAAGCTGGAAGTGCGGGTCGAAGCGCGGCCCGGACCTTCAGTTCCCCTCTGCGCCGACGACCGCGCGACGCTGGAGCGCGAGCTGAAGGACCAGATCAAGACCTACGTGGGCGTGACCACGCGCGTGCAGGTGGTGGATGCGGACGGCATCGAGCGCACCACGGTCGGCAAGGCGCGGCGGGTGCTCGATATGCGGCCCAAGATCACGCACGAGCAGCCGGTCGGAGCGATCTGAAGCACTGTTCTCTACCAACGCCCGCGGCAAACGCTCCCCTCTCCCGCCTGCGGGAGAGGGGAGCAAACCGCCGGCAGATTCAACGCCGCAGCAATTCATCCACCGATGGCGCCCACCCAGAGGCGCCACGCCCACCCCTGCGCCAAAGGAGACCACCATGGACGCGCGACGACTGGAAACCATCCAGAACCACCCCGATTTCATCCAACTGACCAACGGGCGAACCCGCCTGGGCTGGTCGCTGACGCTGGTCATGCTGGCGATCTACTTCGGCTTTATCCTGCTGCTGGCGTTCTCGCCGGCCACGCTCGGCACACCGCTCGGCGCGGGTGTGATGACCGTGGGCCTTCCCGTCGGCGTGGCGGTGATCGTCTCGGCCGTGCTGCTGACCGGGATCTACGTGTACCGGGCCAACCGCGACCTGGACCCGCTCAATGAACGCGTGCGCAAGGAGTGCCAGGCATGAAGGCCGCCAACCGTTACCTGTGCGCGGCCCTGGCCGGGCTTGCCAGCACGGCCGCCGCGGCGGCACCCGCAATCCAGGGCGATGCCGCGCCGCGGCCGCTGAACTGGAGCGCCATCCTGATGTTCATGCTGTTCGTGCTGTTCACGCTCGGCATTACCCGCTGGGCCGCGCGCCGCACGCGCTCGGCATCCGACTTCTATGCCGCCGGGGGTGGGCTGAGCGGCTTCCAGAACGGCCTGGCAATTGCCGGCGACATGGTTTCCGCGGCCTCTTTCCTCGGCATCTCCGCGATGATGTTCGACAAGGGCTATGACGGGCTGATCTACGCGCTGGGCGTGGTGGCCGGCTGGCCGATCATCCTGTTCATCGTCGCCGAACGGCTGCGCAACCTTGGCCGCTATACCTTTGCCGACGTGGTGTCATACCGGCTGGCGCAGAAGCCGGTGCGGATCACCGCCGCCTGCGGCACGCTGACGGTGGTGATCATGTACCTGGTGGCGCAGATGGTCGGCGCCGGCAAGCTGATCGAGCTGCTGTTCGGCACCAGCTATGAGTCCGCCGTGGTGATCGTCGGCCTGCTGATGGTGCTGTATGTGATGTTCGGCGGCATGCTCGCCACCACCTGGGTGCAGATCATCAAGGCCGCGCTGCTGCTGGGCGGCGTGACCTTCATGGCCGTGATGGTGCTGGCGTACTTCGGCTTCAGCCCGGAAGCCATGTTCGCCGGTGCGGCGAAGGTGCATGACAAGGGGCTGGCGATCCTGTCGCCGGGCGGGCTGGTGTCCAATCCCATCGATGCGATCTCGCTCGGGGTGGGCATGATGTTCGGCACGGCGGGCCTGCCACACATCCTGATGCGCTTCTTCACCGTGGCCGACGCCCGCGAGGCGCGCAAGTCCGTGCTCTACGCCACCGGCTTCATCGGCTACTTCTACGTGCTGATCCTGGTGGTGGGCTTCGGTGCGATCGTGATGGTGGGTGCGGATCCGGCTTACCGCGACGCGGCCGGCAAGATCATCGGCGGCAGCAATATGGTGGCGGTGCACCTGTCGCATGCGATCGGCGGCGATCTCTTCCTGGGCTTTATCTCGGCGGTGGCGTTCGCGACTATCCTCGCGGTGGTGGCGGGCCTGGCCCTGTCGGGCGCTTCGGCGGTCTCGCATGACCTGTACGCCAACGTGTTCCGCCGCGGGCAGGCCAACGAGAAGGACGAGATCCGGGTGTCCAAGGCGGCCACCCTGGTGATCGGCGTGCTGGCCATGGTGCTGGGCGTGATGTTCGAGAAGCAGAACATCGCTTTCCTGTCCGGCCTGGTGCTGGCGATCGCGGCCTCCGTCAACTTCCCGGTGCTGTTCCTGTCGATGTTCTGGAAAGGCCTGACCACGCGCGGCGCCGTGGCGGGCAGCCTGGCCGGCCTGGCGTCAGCGGTGGCGCTGCTGGTGCTGGGCCCGACGGTCTGGGTGGGCATCCTGCATCATGACAAGGCGATCTTCCCGTATGCCAACCCGGCGCTGTTCTCGATGACGCTGGCCTTCGCCAGCGCCTGGCTGGCATCGGTGCTGGACCGCTCTGCCCAGGCCGGCACCGAGCGCCAGCGCTATGGTGCGCAGTTCGTGCGTGCGATGACCGGGATCGGCGCTGCCGGGGCAAGTCAGCATTGATCCCGGGGGCAGGGCAGCGCGGCAGCAACGCTCTTCGGCCAGTGGTTTCTGCGGCAGCCGCGCCGGCGGGCGCGGCTCTTCCCCGGTAATGGCGGTGAACTCGCCGTGGTTAAGGTTCTGCTTGTCGCCATTCGACAGATGAACTTCTTCTCCATATGCCCACTCCTGCAATGGCCTTGGCACGGGCACCATTTCAACAGACGGTCTTGCAGTCGCCGTCGCAATGCGGGCAGCTTCGGCAAGCAGCGTTCCGGCGGACCGGCCGGGCGGGTCGTGTCCGGGTCGCCGTTCAGGGCATTCACGTGTCAACGCCGGTGTCCTGGATTCAAGCCGCAAGCGTTATTGGCCAGGCGGCCCGATCCTGGTGCTTCACTGAATGGCCGGCACGGTGCCGAGCTTCTCTGCCAGCATCCGCTCATATACGCCAAAATGCACGTCCACCTCTGACTGACTGACGACGACAACGTCAATCGTGACCTGCTCGGGCGACAAGCCGAACATCGTGGCCAGGGCCACTTCCAGGTGGGGAGCTGCCACTCTGTCCTTCTCGAACGTCGTGCCGATGCTGATCACATAAGCATCGCCTTGCGCGGTAACGTCCACCAGGCGGGCCCGCGCGCTGAGGTTGTTATCGATCGCGACTGTGACCAACTCCGCCACGCGCCGCGTCCGTTCGGTAGGAAAACCGCGCGTGCACTTGAGCCGCACCCGATGCCTGCCTAGCGTCACCCACTCAGAATCAAATTCCATCGAAGTCTCCATCTCGGAAAGTGCTTGCCGCCAAAATAGAGGCCAGTTCGGCGATTTCAAGACCTCGCTGCTGGGCCGCAAGCCAGCACCGCGCGTTCCGAGCGTCGCCTATGCCAGAAAGGGCATGGGCGGCGCCATGCATGGCCAGCATGAATATCCTGGCTAAGCGCAGCAGGCTCAAGCGAGCCAATGATCTTGACGCAGTTCGCCATTTCGCCATCTTCCGCTCACTTCACCTCGATCGTCCTCACCGCAGACTGCGACGTACCGGTTTTAGGTAGACGCAGCGTCAGTACACCTCGGTCGAACTTCGCATCGATGTGATCGAGGTCGACGCCATCAGTCCGGTGTCCCGTGCCTTGGCGCGGGAACATTCGACGTCCCACCCGTCGGTTGCCTGTCCTCTGTCGATTTGCGTAGGAACTTGAAGGGGTTCCATTTGCCCAGATCTGTTTTCATCTTGTCCTCACCGAATGTCCAGCCAATTTCCGCGGGTACCGGTGGCGCCCTTGCGGACGCCACTGGTACCCGCCGACGGCATCTCACGCCACGTTGACTGCAATGCGGCGTGGACGCGCTTCGTCACGACGCGGGATCGTCAGCTTGAGCACGCCGTCCTGCAGGTTCGCCTCGATCTTTGACGCGTCAAGGTCCGCACTCAACGAGAAAGCGCGTGCGAAGTGCGGCTGGCGAATTTCCGCGTGTTGGACCCGCAGCCCTTGGGGCGTAGGTACGACCGCTTCCGCCTCGATATGGAGGTTGCCGTCGTGAACATTCACCTCGAGCTTGTCCCTGGTCACACCTGGAAGGTCAGCCCAGAGGGTGACGCCATTGCTGTCCTCGACGATGTCGACCGCGGGAAGCAGCGTCATCGTCGGCGTCGACCTGTCTTCCTGACCTTTTGTCACCGCGTTCTGGTTGCGTTCAGCCACTTGGGTAGTCTCGTTCATGGCGTTCTCCTCGCGTTATTGGACCGTGATCGCCCGGGGCTTCGAGGCTTCGCGCTTGCCGACACTGATAGACAGGCAGCCGTTGGCATAGCGCGCCTGAACTTTGTCCGGGTCGGCGCTCTGCGGCAATTCGACCACACGCCGGAACGTGCCAGTGAATCGCTCTTGCGCGTACAGTCTGACCTCCGGATCAGGCTCCGCTTGCGCGGCTTCGCGCTCGCCGCTGATGGTCAGCAAGCCCTTGTCGATCGACACCTCGAACTGGTCTGGCTTGAGCCCCGGTGCGAACGCGACGATCTCGATGGAATCGTCCGTGGCGCCGATATTGACGGGGGAAATGCCCCGAAGCGGCCGGAGCGGATGCTGGATGGGAAGCCGCCGAACAAGCTCGCCATCTGCCTTTGCATGCGGTCGAGTTCGCTGAAGAGGTCAGTTCCAAAGAATAGATCGCTCATTGTCGTATCCTCCTTCGACGCAGCAAGGAGGCGAAGGGGCATACGCGCTCCCATCCACCTGCCAAGCTGCTGGCAAACAAACAGAAACACGCAGCGCGCAATGGTCGCGACTGCCTGAGCAAAAATAAAATAGTAATTGGCCACCCAAATTTCAAGGGGGCCAGCCTGCGCTGTTCCGCGAAGAGACATGGGGCGAGTGCTGCCCCCGGTCACGGTTGGACAGATTCGCTTGTATTGCATCAGCGGGGTTGCGCGCAACGACGACAGAAGGCTACGTTAGGCCCACCTGTGGCCCCGCTCACTCGCGGACAAACAGCCTGAGCGCGTCAGGAGGATGCCGGCTGCAGGATAGTAAGGAAACATCGGGGAGGTGGCGAGAAATCCACCCGGGATAGGGCTGCTTGCCGGTTTTTGACCACTTGAGCATTCGAAATCAAGCAATCGCGTTGAATTCTCGAACCCGCAATTGACTGACGCATGCACCGTCTGTTCCTGCAGTGCCGTGGTGCTGATCTTGCTGGCGAGCGCTTCCCGGAGATGGCTGGCCAAGTCACCGCGATAGGCCTGGAGACCGTGGCGAGGCTACGTTTTTTCCAGCCTCGAACACATCTGTACTCCAGGCGAATTGCATCATAAGGATGATTCTCTGGAACGCCTAGATGACGTCCGGTCGGCCCCGGCGCGAATGCCCGCTGCGATGAAAGTTACCAGGTACTCGGACTTGTGACGCACGTCGCCGGCCTTGAACTTGCCGCCGGAGATACGCTCGATACGGCTGTCGAACACGCTCATCACCAGCGCTCCCACGGCAAACAGATAGGCCCAATGGGCATATCTGTCGCTGTTGCCTGGCAGAGCCTTGCGGATTGCCTTGACGAATTCCATGGCGAGCGGGTCGAAATAGTCGGCAACAATACCGCGCTCAGCTTCTCTTGGATCAGAGGCCTCGCGTGCGACGAGCTTGGCATAGGCAATGCCGGCCTCAGTGTCCTGAATCCGCATTACCGGCTCCACGAATGCACGCACGATGTGCTCCACCGAGTCCTCGCCAGCGGTGAGTGGTTGGCGCAGGGCCGCCAGCCGGGCCTCGAACAGCGTCTTGCGCCGGTCGAACAGCGCGCGGTACAGATTTCGCTTGGTCTCGAAGTGGTAAACGATCAGCGGCAAGCCAACCTCCGCGGCTGCTGCGATATCACGCATCGACACGCCGTCGAAGCCGCCCTCGGCGAAGAGGCGCTCCGCTGCATCGAGCACGCGTTCGCGCTTGCTCGCTTCCGGGATCGGCAGCCCCTGCGCTTCTTCTCGCGCCATGCCCCGTGCCCCGACCGCTGACTTTCGCGCTTCCCTGCCTTCCATGCTGCCTCCATATAGATGCGCCATTGTAGCGAACCTCAATTTCGCCACATCCACACCCGCGTTTACCCGACTGTAGAGTTTGACTGTACGAGCGTACAGTCCTCGTGTCTTACTACTGCACGATCGTGCAGTCAGGGAAAAACATGAGCGTCACCTGCTTCGGACAGGGGCGCCAAATCAGGAGACCCATCATGCCCCCCAAACTTGCTGCCGGTCTACGCTCTCGTCACGGACCATGCCACGCTGCCGCCGGGCCTGAAGCCGGTGCGGGCGCGACCAACGCGCCGCGCGCCGCACCGTCGCTGAATGCCGGCTGAGTCCGCAACTCCCCCTTTTTACGCATCACCACAGAGGACCTTCCACCATGACTCGACGCTTCGTCGATCTCTCGATCTACCTGGAAAACGATGTCGTCTCCGACCCTCCCGGTTATGGCCCTCGGATCGAATACCTGTCGCACCGCTCCACCGCCGAGCAGGTCACGGCTTTTTTCCCGGGACTGAGGCCGTCCGACCTGCCGGACAGCGAAGGCTGGGCGATCGAGCGCGTCCAGCTCAATACGCACAATGGCACCCACCTGGATGCTCCCTATCACTTCCACAGCACCATGAATGAGTCATTGGGGCAGCGCGAGCGCGCCATCACCATTGACGAGGTGCCGCTGGAGTGGTGCTTCCAGCCGGGCGTGAAGCTCGACTTCACCGAGCTGGACGACGGTTATGTGGTCACCGCCGACGATGTCGAGGCCGAACTCGCCCGAATCGGGCACGTGCTCAAGCCGCTGGAGATCGTGGTGGTCAACACGCGTGCGGGCAAGCGCTACGGCCAGCCTGACTACGTCTCGTCCGGCTGCGGCATGGGGTTCGACGCCACCATGTACCTGCTCGAACGTGGTGTGCGGCTGACCGGTACCGACGCGTGGAGTTGGGACGCGCCGTTTGTGCACACGGCCACCAAGTATGCCCAGACACAGGACGCCTCGCTGATCTGGGAAGGCCACAAGGCGGGCCGCAACATCGGTTACTGCCATCTGGAGAAGCTGCACAACCTGGAGGCGCTGCCGCCGCATGGCTTCTACATCTCCTGCTTCCCGCACAAGATTCGCGGGGCCTCGGCCGGCTGGACCCGCGCCGTTGCCATCTTCGACGATGCGCTGAATGCCGCCTGATACCACCATGGAACTGAACCACACCCATGATGCCTCCCGGCATAGCTGGCTGGACTCCGCCAATGCTGAAGGCTGCGATTTTCCGCTGCAGAATCTTCCGCTCTGCATATTCCGTCGGCTTGGCAGCGGCGCGGCCTGGCGTGGCGGCGTAGCGATCGGCGACCAGATCGTCGACCTGGCCGCATTGCATGGCACAGGCTGCCTGCAAGACCTGGCCGCCGAGGCCACGCGGGCCGCCGCAGCGCCGACGCTAAATGCACTGCTGGACTTGGGTCCGGGCGCCTGGCGGGCATTGCGCCACGGAATCTTTGCGCTGCTGGCGGCAGAAGGTGTGCATGAGCGTCCAGTACGCGAAACGCTGGTGCCGCAGGCGGCGGCCGAGTTTGCGGTCCCGGTACGCATCGGCGACTACACGGATTTCTATACTTCGCTCGACCACGCCGTGAACTGCTGTCGCCAGTTCGGGCTGGAGGTGAACCCCAACTTTGACTGGCTGCCGATCGCGTATCACGGCCGCGTGTCTTCCATCGGCGTCAATGGCCAGCAGGTCTACCGACCGATGGGGCAGTACCGCCCTGATCCGGGCGGAGTACCTGTGTATGGACCGTGCCAGCGTCTCGACTACGAACTGGAAGTTGGCGCGGTGATTGGCATCGGCAATGAACGTGGCACGCCTATTCCGCTGGCAAAGGCACAGCAGCACATCTTCGGCCTATGCCTGCTCAACGATTGGTCCGCGCGCGACATCCAGACCTGGGAAATGCAACCGCTCGGGCCGTTTCTAGCCAAGAACTTCGCTACCACGCTATCGCCGTGGATCGTCACGCTCGAAGCACTGCTGCCTTACCGCGCAAGCTGGACACGCGACCCAGAGCGCCCACAGCCGCTTGACTACCTTCGTTCGGCGGAGAATGACGCAGCCGGCGCGTTTGACATCCAACTAGAGGTTTCGATACTCAGCGCGCGTCAGTTGGCACAGGGCCGGCAACCACGCACGCTGACCCGTACCAACTTTCGCCACCAGTACTGGACGCTGAGCCAGATGATTGCTCACCACGCCATGGGAGGTTGCAATCTTCAGAGCGGCGACCTACTGGGCAGCGGCACGATCTCCGGTCCCTCGCCGGGCGAGGCCGGCGCGCTGATCGAACTCACAGTATCCGGGACGCAACCGGTAGATATCGGCAACGGCGAACAGCGCGGCTTCCTTGAGGACGGCGACACCGTCGTATTCCGCGGCTGGTGTGAGCGCCAGCACTACGCTCGGATCGGCTTCGGCGTCAACTATGCGACCGTGCTGCCGGCCCAGCGCCTGCCTGACGGTCTCTTACCCATACCGGCGCGCGCCATTTCCGCCGGACTTGCGGGTGGGTTAGTCCTGTCAAAGCGCACGGACGCGTACGCTGTGGCGATGTTCGACAAGGTCCCCGGAAAGGGAAGTGGCACCAGCTTTGCGCTTGGCATGCGCCACAAGTTTTAGCCGCTTACAAGATAAACCGATCAGGAGACAGACATGCAAATCGATTGGGACGTTGAAATCCCCATGGACGATGGTTTGGTAGTTCGGGCCGACGTTTTTCGCCCGAAAGAGGAAGGACACTACCCCATATTGATGTCCTACGGACCGTACGCCAAGGGCCTGCCATTCCAGGTGGGATTCCCCGCACAATGGCAATCACTCACGACTAAGCACCCGGAAATTCTGAAGGGCAGCAGCGGCAAGTACGCGAACTGGGAAACCGCGGATCCGGAGAGATGGGTGCCGTTTGGTTACATCTGCATTCGCGTGGACTCGCGCGGCGCTGGCCGCTCGCCGGGTGTCATCGATTGCTTCTCGCCGCGCGAGGCGCAGGACTTCTACGAGTGCATTGAATGGGCAGCGAAACAACCGTGGAGCAACGGCAAGGTCGGCCTCGCCGGCGTTTCCTACTACGGCGCCACCCAATGGCTGGTGGCGGCGAAACGTCCTCCGCATCTGGCCGCGATCTGCCCGTTCGAGGGGTTCTCCGACTACTATCGCGACGCCTGCCGGCACGGCGGCATCCTCAACACGTTCATGGTGGCCTGGTATCCGAAGCAGGTGGAAGCCGTGCAGCACGGTCTGGGGCGGCGCGCGGGTGTGAACCCCAACAATGGGTTGCCGATCTCCGGACCGGCAGAGCTCAGCGACGGGGAATTGCTCGCCAATCGCGTCGATATCAACGCGACGCAGTTGAGCGCGGAGCTCATCACGGATAGTTACTTCGACGGCCGCCGTGCGGACCTGGGTGCGATCGAGGTACCGGTGCTTTCCTGCGGCAACTGGGGTGGCCATGGCCTGCACCTGCGCGGCAATGTCCAAGGCTACCTGTGGGCCGGCTCGAAGCAGAAATGGCTCGAATTGCACGGGCTCGAGCATTGGACGGAGTTCTATACGGACTACGGCGTGGCGCTACAGAAGCGGTTCTTCGATTACTTCTTGAAGGGCGAGGACAACGGCTGGGACCGGCAGCCGCCCATCAAGATGCAGGTGCGCCACGTGGATCGTTTCGTGGAGCGCGACGAGTATGAATGGCCATTGGCGCGCACCGTCTGGACGCCCATGTACCTGGACGCTGGCGCACAGACCCTGCGATCGGAGCCAACCGGGACAGTTTCGCGCCTCTCGTTTGACGGCATGGCAGGCAAGGTGAGCTTCAGCACTGCACCGTTCGAGCGCGACACCGAGGTGACCGGCCCGCTGGCTGCCACGCTCTGGATCTCCACGACAGCCCGGGATGCGGACCTGTTCCTGACGCTGCGGGCTTTCGCTCCCGACGGCAAGGAGCACCTGATCTTGGGGGCGGTTGAATCCAACGCACCTCTCGGGCAAGGCTGGCTTAGAGCGTCGCACCGAAAGCTCGATGCTCAAGCCTCTAGGCCGTATCAGCCCGTGCACACGCATCAGGAGATCCAACTTCTAGAACCGAACGAGATCTACGAGTTGCAGGTCGAGATCTGGCCAATGTGCTTCGTCTTCCCGAAGGGCTACCGGCTGGTGTTGACTGTCGGCAGCTCGGACTTCGAGCACGACCTGCCTGGACCCTACCCACAGATTTATGGCAAGTCGATGCGCGGCTCGTCGGTGCTGCTGCACGATCACCCCGAGGACCGCAGGTCTGAACGATTCGCCGGCCAGACCACCGTTCACACGGGCGGGAAGTATCCGTCATTCCTGCTTCTGCCCGTCATTCCCGCAATGCGCTGACCGGTGGCACCATGAGCACGACGCGTCGAAAGTTTCTCGCCTGCACCGCTGGTGCATTTGCGGCCGCCGGCCTCCTGCCGTGGCACGCCGCCAACGCACAACGGCATGGCCGGCCAATCCCATCAAACTGGTCGACATGGGGCCTCCCGGCTCCCCGCCAGACACCTTCGCGCGGATTTACGGGGCCTTCCTCGTGGGCGATGCCGCGCATCGCTTTCCGCCCTCAGGCGGACTCGGGCTGAACACAGGCGCTGCCGACGCGCACAACCTGGCATGGAAGCTGGCCTGCGTCATCAAGGGCAGGGCGGGTCCAGGGCTGCTCGATACCTATGGTAACGAGCGCAAGCCGGTGGCCGTCGAGCTTCCGGAAGCCAGTGCCAGAATGTGGACGGCCCGAGCAGGCCCGCGCAGCAATCTGCACAGTTTTTTGGGGGAAGGGGTATTCAGGTGCCGCCAACCAGCGTATAGTTCGCCCCGCGGGGTGGAGCAGTTGGCAGCTCGTCGGGCTCATAACCCGAAGGTCGCAGGTTCAAGTCCTGCCCCCGCAACCACATTCGTCCAAGCCCCGCCGGAGCCATCTGCGCGGGGCTTTTGCTTTTGGTTCCAGCCGCGGAGGCGCGTATAGCCTTCCGCCTTATGGCTGGGAGCTGAGCCTTGTATTCCATGCGTTTTGGCGCCGGATACAGCGGGTCTTTGGTCCTATCGCGATAGCATCGTGCGAAACAGCCGGCCGAGATGTACGCCGGCTTCGTAGACGGGCTGCCCACGTGCCGCCGCACCGAAGCGCGTCAGTGACCGCCCCGGCCTACTCTTCCTGATCGACTATTTCACCATTCCCGCCTTCCGCCGTGAGATGCAGCACGCATTGAACCGCGGCGAGGCCGTCCATGTCGTCCAACGGGCCATCCATCACCGCAAGATCCCAGTCGAACTGGCGCGACACGACGCATCGCTTGCGGCTGTGTCGTCGTCCCTGACCCTGCTCGCCAATGCGTTGAGTCGAAGGTACTCACTACCGGCCTAACCGGTACGCTGTATGGGGGCGATCGAGGAGATAAGCCTAGCGCACTTTTCTTCGGGCAGGTACGGCTGCGCTCGAATCCCTGCAAGCGGATCAGACTCTGGTGGGTGACACCTGTTGTTTACACAATTTTTACGCCACCGGCCATGGTCTTGATACGTTCTTTACATGAATTTTTCTACCTTCCATTTATCCGCCCCCATGCCACGGAGCCATTTCATGGACATGCTGGTTGCGTTATCCATCGCGGTCTTTGGTGCGGCGCTATGGGCGCTGATTGCCGCCTGCCGCCGGCTGGAGCGTCGCGCTGATGAGCAACGCTGAGCTGCTTTACTGGCTGGCAGGGGGCGTGTCCCTTGGCCTGTTCGTATACCTGCTCTACGCGCTGTTCAACGCGGAGGAGGTGGCGTGAACGCGTCTCCTTTCGTCCAGGTCGGCCTCTACCTGGCTGCGCTCTTCACGCTGGCTTGGCCGTTGGGCCGTTACCTGAGTTCGGTCATGGATGGTCAACTGAGCGCCCGTTACGGTTGGCTCGGGGCCTTCGAGCGGGGCATCTGCAGATTGATCGGCACCAACGCGGACGAAGATATGCCGTGGTACCGATACGCCATGGCCATTGTGCTCTTCAATCTGCTCGGTACGATCGCCGTCTATGCGCTGCAACGCTTGCAAGGCGGGCTGCCGCTCAATCCGGCCGGCATGACGGGGGTCGAAGCCGGCTCGGCCTTCAACACCGCCGTCTCCTTCACCACGAACACCAACTGGCAGGGCTATGGCGGCGAAAGCACCATGAGTTATTTGACCCAGATGTTGGCGCTGACGGTTCAGAACTTCCTTTCAGTTGCCACGGCGATTGCGGTGGTGGTGGCGTTGGTCCGGGGCTTCGCGCGCCGTTCGACCGCCGGCATCGGTAATGCCTGGCTTGATCTCGGTCGCGCCACATGCTACGTGCTGTTGCCGCTTTCTTTCCTGCTGGCTTTGTTCCTGGTCGGCCAGGGGGTAATCCAAAACCTGGATGGCTACCGGGATGTCAAGCTGATCCAGCCGCTCGCCTACCCGCAGCAAAAGCTCGACGCCAATGGTCAGCCCATGGTGGATGCCGTTGGAAAGCCGGTCATGGAGAATCTGAAGACCGACAAGCAGACCATCGCCATGGGGCCAGTGGCCTCGCAGGAAGCGATCAAGATGGTGGGTACCAATGGTGGCGGCTTCTTCAACGCCAACTCGGCTCATCCCTATGAGAATCCGAACGGCGCCACCAATTTCATGGAGATGCTGGCGATTTTCCTGGTCCCGGCCGCACTGTGCTTCATGTTCGGCGCTATGGTCGGCGATATGCGCCAGGGAGTGGCGATAGTCGCCGCCATGACCGTGATCTTCGTTGCCATGTTCGCCATGGTGCAGTGGTCCGAGATGCAAGCCAACCCGCTGCTGACCCGGCTCGGCGTTGATGGCACAGCCGGTAACCTTGAAGGCAAAGAGATTCGCTTCGGCATTACCGCGTCCAGCCTGTTCGCCACCATTACAACGGCGGCAAGCTGCGGTGCGGTGAACACGATGCATGACAGCCTGATGCCACTGGGAGGGCTCGCGCCGATGCTGCAAATGCAACTCGGCGAAGTCGTATTCGGCGGGGTCGGCTCGGGCCTGTACGGGATGTTGATCTTCGCTATCCTGACGGTGTTCCTCGCGGGCCTGATGATCGGACGCACGCCAGAATACCTTGGCAAGAAGATCGAAGCCTATGAAATGAAGATGGTGTCGGCTGCGATCCTGATCACCCCGCTATTGGTGCTCGGTGGAACCGCGGTTTCGGTGCTGGCCAAGGCTGGCCTGGCGGGCATCCTGAACCCGGGCGCACACGGCTTCTCCGAAGTGCTATATGCCTTTTCCTCCGCTGCCAATAACAATGGGTCGGCGTTTGCCGGATTGGGCGTCAACACGCCTTACTACAATTTCTGGCTAGCGCTGGCAATGTGGTTCGGCCGCTTCGTTCCTATCGTGGCGGTGCTTGCCATTGCCGGCAGCCTGGCCAGAAAACCTCGGCTGGCCGTATCGAGCGGCACCATGCCAACACATGGGGCGCTATTTGTTCTCTTGCTGGTCGGCACGGTGATGATGGTCGGCGCGCTCACCTATATTCCAGCCCTGGCGTTGGGTCCCATGGTCGAACACCTGCAATTGTTCGCGCATTAGGACACCAGACATGAACGATACGACAAAACCGGAGCTGCACCCGCAGACTATTCAAAGAGCTGGCGCCCACACCGCGCAGACGCTGCCGTTGTTCGACCCCGCACTGGTCAAGCCGGCCATTGCGGAATCGTTTCGTAAGCTCTCGCCGCGCGCTCAGTTCCGTAACCCCGTCATGTTCGTGGTCTGGGTCGGCAGCGTGATGACTACTCTGCTCGGCATCCAGGCAGTCAGGGGCCAAGGGGAGGCGCCGGCCGGCTTCATCCTTGCCATCTCGGCGTGGCTTTGGTTCACTGTGCTGTTTGCCAATTTCGCCGAAGCGCTGGCCGAAGGCCGCGGCAAGGCGCAGGCTGCCACGCTGCGCCATAGCCGCAGAAACCTCATGGTCAAGAAGCTCGACCGTCCCCAGCGTGAAGCCACGATCACGGTAACGGACTCGGCCAGCCTGCGTCGGGGAGACCTCGTATTGATCGAGGCGGGTGACTTCGTGCCGGCCGACGCCGAGGTGCTGGAAGGCGTCGCCTCGGTGGACGAATCAGCCATCACCGGTGAATCGGCGCCGGTTATCCGCGAATCCGGCGGAGACTTCTCGGCCATCACCGGCGGCACCCGCGTACTGAGCGACTGGCTGATCGCTCGCGTCAGCGCCAACCCGGGCGAAGCCTTCCTTGACCGCATGATCGCCATGGTGGAAGGTGCCAAGCGCAAGAAGACACCCAACGAGATCGCCCTCACGATCCTGCTGGTCGCCCTGACACTGGTGTTCCTGATGGCCACCGTTACGCTGCTGCCGTTTTCGCTCTACAGCGTGAACGCGGCAGGTACCGGCAGCCCCGTCAGCATCACGGTGCTGATAGCGCTGCTGGTCTGCCTGATCCCGACTACCATCGGTGGCCTGCTCTCCGCCATCGGCGTGGCCGGCATGAGCCGCATGATGCAGGCCAATGTGATCGCGACATCTGGCCGCGCCGTAGAGGCCGCCGGCGACGTTGACGTACTGTTGTTGGACAAGACTGGCACCATCACCCTTGGTAACCGCCAGGCTAGCGCATTCCTGCCGGCACCGGGCGTCACTGAAAGCGAGCTCGCCGATGTCGCGCAGATGGCGTCGCTTGCCGATGAAACGCCGGAAGGTCGCTCCATCGTGGTGCTGGCCAAGGAAAAATTCGCCCTGCGCGGGCGGGAGCTACACGACGCCAACTTTATCCACTTCACCGCCCAGACCCGCATGTCCGGCGTCGATATCGGCGAACGGCCGATCCGCAAGGGTTCTGCCGACGCCGTCAAAGCCCACGTGGAAGCCATAGGCGGCCACTTTCCGCAGGGCGTGACCGACCTGGTTGACCAGGTCGGTCGCCGCGGAGGCACCCCTCTGGTGGTAGTCGATGGCCAGCGGGTGATGGGCGTGGTCGAACTAAAAGACATCGTCAAAGGCGGCATCAAGGAGCGCTTTGCCGAACTGCGCGTGATGGGCATCAAGACGGTGATGATCACTGGCGATAACCGCCTGACCGCAGCCGCCATCGCCGCCGAGGCCGGTGTCGATGACTTCCTTGCCGAGGCCAGGCCGGAAGACAAGCTCATGCTGATTCGCAACCATCAGACCGAAGGCAGGCTGGTGGCAATGACCGGCGACGGCACCAACGACGCTCCCGCGCTGGCGCAGGCAGACGTGGCGGTGGCGATGAACAGCGGGACACAGGCCGCCAAGGAGGCCGGCAATATGGTCGACCTTGACAGCAACCCCACCAAGCTGATCGAGATCGTCGAGACCGGCAAGCAGATGCTGATGACGCGCGGCGCACTGACTACATTCTCGGTGGCCAATGACGTCGCCAAGTACTTCGCCATCATCCCCGCCGCGTTTGCGGTTACGTACCCGCAACTGGAGGTGCTGGACGTGATGCACCTCTACAGCCCGGCTTCGGCCATCCTGTCGGCAGTCATCTTCAACGCCGTCGTCATTATTGCCCTGATCCCGCTGGCGCTGAGAGGGGTGAAGTACCGCGCGTTGGGCGCGGGCGCATTGCTACGGCGCAACCTGCTGGTCTACGGCTTGGGCGGCCTGGTTGTGCCATTCGTCGGTATCAAGCTAATCGATCTGGTACTGGGACTCATCGGCGTCGCGTAGATGGCGGCAGGCTCGCCAGAGGTTGAAACGGGATTCAAGGACCTCCAATCATGAAAACGCTGATACGACCGGCCGTGTCGCTGTTCCTGCTGTTGAGCGCCTTGACCGGTCTGCTCTATCCGGCTGCCGTCACTGGCGTGGCGAGGCTACTGTTCCCGCATCAGGCGGCGGGCAGCCTGATTCAGCGCGGCAACGCGGTGGTCGGCAGCGAGTTGATCGGCCAGGCCTTCAGCGGCAAGGGCTACTTCTGGAGCCGGCCGTCGGCCACGGCGCCGATGCCGAACAATGCCGCAGCGTCCGGCGGCTCGAACTTTGGCCCGACAAATCCGGCCCTGGTCGATGCGGTCAAGGCTCGCGTGGAGGCGGTCCGTGCCGCTCATCCAGACCAGGCCGGCCCGGTGCCGGCTGACCTGGTGACAGCCTCCGCCTCGGGGCTTGACCCGCACATCTCGCCGGCGGCAGCCTACTATCAGGTCGATCGTGTCGCCATGGCCCGCGGCATGCCACCCGCCAAGGTCAAGCAGTTGGTCGAGCAGTATCGCGAGGGCCCAAGTTGGGGAATTTTTGGCGACAGCACCGTGAATGTGCTCAAATTGAATCTAGCGCTCGACGAGTCATGACCCGCGCCTTCCCGTCGGCGGAGGAATGCGAGTCTTCGGGCCTTGCGAGCCGTTGCTGGACGGGATAGATCGACCATGAACGCCGGACGCCCCGATCCTGATCGCCTGCTGGAAGCGATCAAGGAGGAAGAGCAGGCCGCTGCACGCGGCAAGCTGAAGATATTCTTCGGCGCCTGCGCGGGCGTCGGCAAGACCTACGCCATGCTGCAGGCCAGTCGGCAGAAACAGGCTGACGGGGTTGACCTGGTGATTGGTGCGGTGGAAACGCACGGCCGCGAGGAGACGGCCGTGCTGCTCGAGGGGGTGTCCATACTGCCGTTGCGCAAGATCGCCTACCGCGGCCGGCTGCTCCCTGAATTCGACCTCGACGCGGCGCTGGCACTAAGACCGTCCCTGATCGTGGTCGACGAGTTGGCGCACTCGAACGTCGAAGGAAGCCGTCACCAGAAGCGCTGGCAGGACGTGGAGGAGCTGCTGTCGGCTGGTATTGACGTCTACACCACGCTCAACGTGCAGCACCTCGAAAGCCTCAACGACGTGGTCGGCTCGATCACCGGCGTGCGTGTGCGAGAAACGGTACCCGACCGCGTGTTCGATTCCGCCGATGAGGTGACGCTGGTCGACCTGCCGCCTGACGAACTCCTTATTCGGCTTGCTGCCGGCAAGGTCTATCTTGCTGACACGGCCGAACGGGCGGCACGGAACTTCTTCCGTAAGGGCAATCTGATCGCGCTGCGGGAGTTGGCGCTGCGTCGCACTGCGGACCGGGTCGATGCGCAGATGCGGGCCTATCGCGCTGACCGGGCCATCTCCAGCGTCTGGCAGGCGAAGGAGCGTCTGGTGGTCTGCGTCGGCCCCGGCCAGAGCGGCGAAAAGCTCGTGCGCGCCGCCGCCCGGCTCGCGGCCAAGCTGCAGGCCGACTGGATCGCCGCGTATGTCGAGACGCCGGCACTGCAGCGACTGCCACCCGCAGGCCGCGAGCGCGTACTGAGCTTGCTCAAGCTTGCTGAGGACATGGGCGCTGAGACTGCCACGCTGGCCGGCAGCGATGCCGCCACCACGCTAGTGGCCTATGCCAAAAGCCGCAATGCCGGCAAACTGGTGATCGGTCATCGGCTCAGGCCAGGTTGGCGGCGCAAGTTGCTGCCAGGCCTGGCCGACCGGATTGCGGAACGGGCGGCCGAGCTGGATCTTTATCTGGTGGGCATCGATGAAACGGCGCCGCCGCCGGATGAGCGGCGCGCTTCGCTTGGTCGGCTGGACTGGCGCGGACACGGCGCGGCCGCCGCCATCGTGGCAGTCACCACGGTGCTGGCAGCCGGTCTCTTGTCGGTGTTTGATCTGGCCAATGTGGTGATGGTGTTCCTGCTTGCAGTGGTGGGGATTTCCATCCGCTACGGACGTGGTCCTGGCGCGCTGGCAGCCATGTTGTCGGTGCTGGCCTTCGACTTCTTCTTCGTTCCGCCCAAGCTGACCCTCACCGTCAACGACACCCAATACTTTTTCACCTTTGCTTTGATGCTCGTGGTGGCACTGGTGATCGGCCAGTTGGCTGCCCAGTTGCGCTTCGAGGCCAAGATCGCACGGCTACGCGAACGGCGTGCCGGCGAACTGGCCGGGCTGGCGCAGCAACTTTCGGCAGCATTGACCACCGAGCAAATCGTTGGCATCGCGATCGACCGGATCGACGCCGTGTTCCAAGCCAAATCGGCCGTGCTGCTGCCCGACAGCCAGGAGCGCGTGCGCGAACCGCACGACGCGCCCGAGGCGGCTTCGCTGGCTGTCACCGACAATAGCGTGGCGCAGTGGGTTTACGATCATCAGCGATCGGCCGGCGAGGGCACCAACACACTGCCGTCAACGCCGGCGCGGTACCTGCCCCTGAAGGCGCCGATTCGCACCCGTGGCGTGCTGGTCATCCAGCCCGCCGACGTGGCCCTATTCGATACGCCCGAAGACATGCATTTGCTTGACGCCTGCGCCGCCCAGATCGCCTTGGCCCTGGAACGGGTGCACTTTGTCGAGGTGGCACAGGACGCATTGGTCAATATGGAGCGCGAGCGCCTGCGCAATAGCCTGCTGGCGGCAGTCTCGCACGACCTGCGCACGCCGCTGACAGCGCTGGTGGGACTGGCCGATACCTTGACACGGAACCGGTTGACCGCCGAGGCCAAGCGGGAATTGACCGTGGCTATGCGGGACAAGGCCAAGGCTACCGCTGAGCTCGTGGGGAAGCTGCTCGATATGGCACGGCTGCAGTCCGGCGCAATCAAGCCCAAGAGTGATTGGCAGTCGCTGGAGGAGGTGCTCGGCTCGGCGCGGCGCCAACTGGATTCGGTGCTGGTCGGCCACCGTGTCAGTAGCCGCGTCCCGCCGGATCTGCCGCTGTGCGAGTTCGACCCCGTGCTGATCGAACGGGTACTGGTGAATTTGTTGGAGAACGCCGCCAAGTACACCCCGCCCGGTAGCGAGGTGGTCGTTTCGGCCATGGCCGGTGACGATACTCTCCGAGTGACCGTGGAGGACAACGGCCCTGGCTTGCCGGCGGGGCGCGAGGAACAACTCTTCGGCAAGTTCGAGCGGGGTGAAAACGAATCTTCCACACCCGGCGTTGGTCTCGGCCTGGCCATTTGCCGCGCTATCGTCGAGGCTCACGGTGGCAGCATGCACGCCGAGCGACGCAGGGAGGGCGGCGCCCGCTTCGTCTTCACGCTGCCACGCGCCACCCCACCAACTGTAGTCGAGACTGAGCCTTAAACACGCAAGTCCACCTCGCCAACGCGCGCCATGATGAAAACCGCCGCCCGCATTTTGGTCGTTGAAGACGATACCGATATCCGCCGTTTCGTCTGCACGTCGCTGGAAGGCGAGGGCTTTGTTGCATTCGAGGCGGAAACCGTGGCACGCGCGCTGATCGAGGCGGCCAGCCGGCAACCCGAGTTGTTTATCGTGGATCTTGGCCTGCCTGACCGCGATGGCCGCGAACTAATCTCGGAGCTGCGCGGCTGGACCCTCGCCCCCATCATTGTGCTGTCGGCCCGTGACCGCGAGGAGGAAAAAGTGGCAGCGCTGGACGCAGGCGCCGACGACTATCTGGTGAAGCCCTTTGGCGTGCCGGAGTTACTCGCTCGGGTCAGGGCGCAGTTGCGCCGCAGTGCCGCGGGAACCGGCGGCGATCACACCGTAGTGGTGAGCTTTGGTGAAGTCACGGTGGACCTGGCCAAGCGAGAGGTGAGACGTCAGGGTGAACTGGTACGACTGACGCCCATCGAGTACCGCCTGCTGGCAGCCCTCATCAAGGGGCACGGCCGCGTACTGACGCATCGTCACTTGCTGGTCGAGGTGTGGGGACCGAACGCCCTGGAGCGTGGCCACTATTTGCGAATCTATATGGGCAACCTGCGCCAAAAACTTGAAATCGACCCCGCAACACCCCGCCACTTCATTACAGAACTCGGGGTGGGCTACAGGCTGATTGGCCTGGACTGAACTCATGGATCCAAGCCAATAGGACACGGTCGACGGTGGGTCAGGAAGAATTCGCTGCAGCGCGTTCGCGACTGAGAAAGGCCTGTTCAGACGCGAAGTGTGTCAATAGTCAGGAGGAGCCATTGTGGATGCCCATGCAAACAATCCCGAAACGCCGAGCGGCTCGCACCTGGAGCATTCCCGCGCAGCGCTCACGCTTGCTGCGCTGGGCGTCGTCTACGGTGATATTGGTACCAGCCCACTATATGCGGTCAAAGAAACGTTCAATCCCGCGCATGGGATCCCATTGTCCCCGAAAACATACTTGGCGGTATCTCCGCGATCTTCTGGGCGCTGATGGTCGTCGTCTCGCTCAAGTACGTGATACTCATCATGCGAGCCAACAACAGGGGCGAAGGTGGCATCATGGCGCTGCTCGCTCTTGCCTTATCATCCGTGAAAAAGGTGGGGCGCTCCCCCGTGCCGGTCGTGCTCATTGGCCTGTTCGGCGCCGCGCTGTTCTACGGGGATGCCGTGCTGACGCCAGCCATCTCGGTCCTCTCCGCCGTCGAAGGACTCGAGGTGGGCACAACGGCGCTGAAGCCTTACGTCCTACCGGTATCAATGGGCGTGTTGATCGTGCTATTCCTGGCCCAACGGCATGGTACCGCCAAGATCGGTGCGCTGTTCGGCCCTATCACGGTGTTGTGGTTCCTCGCCCTGGCCGCCGCAGGCATCCACGGCATCGTCCAGCATCCTGCCATCCTTGGCGCACTCAATCCACTGCATGCATTCGGCTTCGTCACGCAGCACGGCTTCGCCTCGTTCGCCGTACTGGGAGCCGTGCTGCTTGCGTTCACGGGGGCCGAAGCGCTCTATGCCGACATGGGGCATTTTGGCAGTGGCCCGATACGGCTGGCGTGGTTCGGGTTGGTGTTTCCAGCGCTTGCGCTCAATTACCTAGGACAGGGCGCGCTGCTCGCCGTCAATGCGAAAGCGGTCGAAAATCCCTTCTATCTCCTTTATCCCTCCTGGGCACTGTATTCAATGGTGGCACTCGCCACCGCGGCAACCGTGATCGCTTCGCAGGCGACGATATCGGGCGCCTACTCGCTGACTAAGCAGGCAATCCAGCTGGGTTACCTGCCGCGCATGCAGGTCGTGCAAACATCCGAAAAGGCCATGGGGCAGATTTACATCCCAAGTCTCAACGCCATACTGCTGGTGGCGGTCTTGGCTGCCGTGGCCGGCTTCGGCTCGTCTTCGAAACTGGCCTCGGCGTATGGGGTGGCGGTCACTGGGACCATGTTGGCAACGACCATCCTTACCTTTTTTGTGATCCGCTATGGCTGGGGATACACCCTGTTGCTAAGCATCTTCGCCACCAGCTTCTTCGTCGTCGTAGACGTAGCGTTCCTCTCCTCGAGCCTGTTGAAAGTGGCTGAGGGAGGCTGGTTCCCGTTGCTTATCGGCACCGGGATGTTCGTCGTGATGCTGACATGGCTACGCGGCCGCCAGGTCCTGCTCGGACGACTTCAGAGTACCGACTTGTCGCTCAAGTCCTTCCTCGACTCCCTGTTCCGTGCGCCTCCGTCGCGCGTATCCGGGACAGCGGTATTCCTCACACCGACATCGGATGTCGTGCCGCACGCATTGATGCATAACCTTAACCACAACAAAGTCCTGCATGAGCGCATCCTGTTCCTTACCGCGAAAATGAAGGATGTGCCCTGGGTACCATTGGGCGAGAGTTTGGCCATCGAACCGCTCGGTCACGATTGCTATCGGATCACGTTGAGCTTCGGCTTCATGAACCGGCCGGACGTCTCGCAGGCGCTAAACATGCTGCCGCGAGTATCGGATCTCGGATTCAACATGATGGAGACTTCGTTCTTCCTGAGCCGCGAGACAATCATTCCGGTAGCCGGGATCGCCAGTGGGATGGCATTTTGGCGAGAGCGCCTGTTTGCAACAATGAGCAAGAACGCCGGCAATGCGGGCGAGTACTTCAACATACCGCCAAATCGCGTAATCGAGATTGGAACACAGATCCAAATTTAGATCTTCCATATCAAAACGCCGGTCCGGCGGCAAGCTCTCCGGCACGGGCCCGCGCGGCTGTAGCAGCGACGGAACCTCCGTGATTTGACATAACACTTATTATGCGAACTGTTAGTGTAGCGGCAAAGTTGTAATGTCCGGTTCCAGCCAGATCAGAATGTGCTCTCTCCAGCAATTTGCCGAGATACAGTATTGGAGTTCGACAACGATGGCCGATACAGCCACTGGGCGTGCCTTTGAAGCTAGCATGGCGGTCGATGAAACCTTACCCGAGAAAACCGCCGATGCCCCCCAACCCCGCCCAGGACACAAACCGCGCCGCTGACGCAGCAACACGCGGCACAGTTCCAGAAGTTCTTCGTGCGTTCCTGAAACTTGGCCTGACTTCGTTCGGCGGCCCGGTCGCGCACCTGGGTTACTTCCGCACCGAATTCGTGGAGCGCCGCCGCTGGCTGGACGACAAGAGCTACTCGGACCTGGTCGCGCTATGTCAGTTCCTGCCGGGGCCTGCCAGCAGCCAGGTTGGCATGGCGCTGGGGCTGCAGCGGGCAGGCTGGCTTGGGGCGCTGGCCGCCTGGGCGGGCTTTACCCTGCCCTCTGCGATGGTACTCGTCCTGTTTGCTTTTGGCGTTGCGCGCTGGTCCGGCGTTGCGGATTCCGGGGCAGTTCACGGCCTGAAGGTGGCGGCCGTGGCGGTAGTCGCACAGGCGGTATGGGGCATGGCCAGGTCGCTGTGTCCGGACCGGCTGCGCGCGGGCATCGCGGTCCTGGCCGCGCTTCTGGTCCTCGCGGTGCCAGGTGCGGCGGGCCAGGTTGCTGCCATTGTGCTGGGTGGCCTGGTTGCGCACCGGACGTTGCAGCTGAACCATCTGCCTCCTGCCCAGCATCTCAACTACGGTGTGAGTCGTCGGGCGGGCGTTTTGCTTCTCGCGTTGTTCGGCGTGCTGCTGGTGCTGCTCCCGGCCCTTGCCGCAATGACCGGTTCCATGGCGGTGTCGGCCGTGTCTGTCTTCTACCAGGCCGGAGCGCTGGTTTTCGGGGGTGGGCATGTCGTACTGCCGCTGCTGCAGGCTGGCGTGGTGCCGCCTGGCTGGGTCGGCAATGATGCATTCCTGGCGGGCTACGGTGCAGCACAAGCCGTTCCGGGTCCCCTGTTCACCTTTGCCGCGTTCCTCGGGGCGCTGTCGCCCGCGCCGTTGGGTGGATGGGTGGGCGCGCTGGTACTGCTGCTCGCGATCTTTGCGCCGGCGTTTCTGTTGGTGGCCGGCGCATTGCCGTTTTGGGAAAGCCTGCGCCAGCGCGATGGGGTGCAGAGCGCGATGGGTGGCATCAATGCGTCCGTCGTTGGCGTATTGGCCGCCGCGCTGTACGACCCCGTATGGACCAGCGCGATTCACTCGAAGGCGGATTTCGGCCTGGCGCTGGCGGCCTTCGGCCTGCTCGTCTACGGCCGCGTGTCCCCTGTGCTGGTGGTGGCCGGCGCGGCGCTGGGCGGATGGATCCTGGCGCTCTAGCCGGGCATCCGCCACCGGGGTCGCCAGGCTCAGCTCACGGCACGCTCACCAACACCGCCGTCGCCGGATCCGCCGCCGCATCGCCCTCCATGACGATCAGCTTCGCCGGGGTGGCGGTCTTTGGCGAAAGCGTCGTCACGACTTCGCGCAGCGGGCCAATGGCGGTGCCGTTGGCCATGCCGGCCGCATTGGTACGGAAGCTTGCCACGGGTGTGGCCTGTCCTGTGACATAGACGCTGTAGGTGGTTTGCGGCTTCAGCTTGAACAGGGATACCTCCAACGCGTCGACAACACCGAGATTGCGCGCAACCACAAAGCCCCTGGCATCGCCACGGACTGGTTTAAGGGCAATGTTGACCGGATCGGTGTTCGCTCTCTGCACAAGGTTCGCGGTCCCGTCGCCGCCTGGCACGGCGTTGGAGACATAGACCAGTGCCTGCGGCGCCTGGCCCACCGGCACGCGGGTCATGACCTGGTTCGTTGCGGTGTCGATCACGTCGACAGCGTCGCCGTTTTCCAGGCCGACATAAATGCGTGAACTGTCGTCGGCAGCCCAGATGCCGTGCGGCAGCGCGCCGACCGGAATGGTCGCGGCCAGCCGCGGTTCAGCCTCGGTGGTGAATACCTTTACCACGTTTTCCCCGCCCACTGTCACATAGGCGACCGTGCCGCGCGCGGTCCTGGCAAAGGCAAGGTGATTGGTGATGAAGCCGGCGTCGAAGACGCCCTTCACTTCCAGCCTTTCGGTGTCGATGCGGGTGACCTTGCCCACGTCCTTGTGCGTCATCCACACTTCCCTGAAGTCCGGCGTGAATTGCAGGAATGGTGAAAACGGGCTGGTGACATTGAGCCGCTTGACCACCTTGTGTGTCCTGACATCGATGACATCCACCACGGGGTTGAAGCTGGATACCACGAAGGCGAGCTTGCCCGCGGGATGGAACAGCACCATGCCAGGCCCTGCCGTGGTCTGGATGCGGCGGGTTTCCCGGAACCTCACCGGATCGATGACGGAGATATAGTCCTCGCCGCGCACGACCACCCATGCCTCTTTGCCGTCAGCGGTAAAGAAGCCTTCATGCGGTGAGCGGCCGATATAGGCAATGCCCTTGACCTTGTTGGTTGCGGTATCGATGAACGCGACGGAATTCGAGCCGTTCGAGATCGCGATCAGGGTCCGATGGTCAGGCGAGAAGCCAAGGCCGTGGACATTGAGCTCGCCCTTGTAAAGCGGCGACAGCACGTCCGGCCGCGCGTTGCCAAGGCGGATCTGCCCAAGCAATGTGTTGCTCGCCGGATTGATCACTGAAACGGTGTTGCTGTTCTGGTCAGCGGTATAAACACGATCCTGTGGCTGCGGCGCGGCGACTGCGAGAGGCGCGGCCACGGCAAGGATAAGGGCATGTCTTTTCATGATTCGGTCCGGATGCGGGCGGTGTAGGTCCGCCGGTTAGCGAGGATTGGCGGCGCCAGGTGCCCTGGCCTGGCTGCGATGGAGCCAGGCTTGCATGAGGCGGATCTCGTTTTGCTGCTCGGTGATGATGGCCTGGGCAAGATTGCGTAGTTCTGGATCCTTTCCATACAGCAACAGCGCCTTGGCCATGTCGATCGCGCCCTGGTGGTGCGGAATCATCATGGTGACAAAGTCGTGGTCGGGGATGCCGTTCATGGCTGCCTGCGCCATGCCGTGATCCATCACGGCCATGGCGTCACCCATCAGGCCGGAGAATGGTTTTGCGGTGCTGGCGACAAAGGGCGGCGGTGCCTGCCCCGGGGTGGCTTGGTGGTGCCGGTGGGCATCCTGGGCTGGCGCGGCAAAGCTTGCAGCCCATAGGAACAGCGCCGGCACGATGCGTGCCGCAGTGCCGACGCCATTGCGTGGGGTTCTCCATTGCATTTGCGGGGTCTCCTTTCTTCCGGGCCTGGCGTTTGCCGGCGGCCAGGGATTACCTGCGTATACACATGGGGGGCGCGGACTATTCCATGGCGACCTGGTTTTTTTACGGACCAGCCGCTGGACAGGGCTGCAATGCGGATGCAGCCCCACCCTCCCCTTATCGGGTATCCACCCCTCCCGGCGCCCCGTCCAGGGCCGCCAGTATCCGAAATGCTGCCTTTACCCGCTCCGGTACCGGGAAGTTCTTGTTCGCCAGCATCACGATGCCAATCCGCTTCGCCGGCACAAAGACCACGTAGGCGCCAAAGCCATTGGTCGAGCCGGTCTTGTTGACCAGCACATTGGCGGGCGCTGCCAGCGGCGGCACCAGCCGGCTCACCTGGTTCGCCTCGAGCACAACCTGCGGTGCGCTGCCGGCCAGCACGCTGTCGACCCGGGTGGGCCAGGCGTACATTTCCCAGCCCAGCCCCTGAACCATGTCGCCGACCTTGAAGTACCCGGTGTGCGTCCCGGCAATGGCACGCTGCAGCTTGTCGTCCAGGCCGGCGCTGTCGATATTGGCTTCGACAAAGCGGATCATGTCGGCCGCCGTGGTTTTCACGCCGTAGGCTTCGGCATCCAGCACGCCGGGCGTCACGCGGACCGGCTTGCCGTCTTTCGAATAGCCATAGGCGTAGTCGCCCATGCGCGCTTTCGGCACCCTGATGTAGGTGTGAGCCAGGCCAAGCGCCGGGAACAGCGTTTTCTCCATCAGGTCGTCGAAGGGCTGGCCCATGCTGCTGGCCGCCAGGTAGCCGAACAAGCCAATGCTCGGATTTGAATACTGGCGATGGGTGCCGGCGGCATACCTGGGGCGCCAGCCCCGGAAATAGTCGACCATCGTCTTCGTATCGGTGACCGCATCCGGAAACTGCAGCGGCAGGCCGCCGGCTGCATAGGTGCCAAGATCGAGCAGGCTGGTCGCGCCCAGGCTGCTTCCCGCAAGCGCCGGCAGGTATTTCCCGGCGGGGTCGGCCAGAGACAGGGCGCCGCGGGCCTGTCCATAGGACGCGAGCGTCGCGGTGAAGGTCTTGCTGACCGAGCCGATCTCGAAGAGCGTGTCGCCGTCGACCTTGCGCCCGCCCTCCTTCGCCGCGACGCCGTAGTTGAAGACGTAGCGCTTGCCGCCGGCCGTGACGGCCACGGCCATGCCGGGGACGCCATGCGCCGCCATCAGGGGGCGGATGGCATCGTTCACAGCGCGTTCGACCTGGCGCTGGCCGACACTGTCGGCGGCACCGGCATTGGCCGCGAAGAGGCAGCAAGCCATGGCGATGGTGGCGATGCGGGCAACAGGAATCCGTTTCATATCCGACGCTTTGCAATCATGCTGGAGGGCGGCGCCGGTCCATGGCGGCACGGGCGCGCAACTGGAGCGGCTGCAAAGGGATAAAGCTTAACAGCCGCAGCCGGAGCAGGTGGAATCTCGCACCGAATCGCCGCGCCGGACCTGCGGGGTGAACCAGGCGATATCAGAGCGAGGACGGCGCAGGCATTTCCGTGTCGATGCCGTAGCGCGCAATCGCCTCGGCTACCACCGACGCCGGCACCGTGCCCTGCGCCACAAACGCGCTACGCCGCCACGCAGACATAGGCGCGATCGAGCTCAAACAAGCGGCGCAAACAAGGCGCTGGGCAGGGCAACAGATTACATCAGCGCAGGGTGCGCTGCGGATGGCGTCAGGCTCTGGCGCCCTGCCCGGCTTACCCCATTTTCACCAGATTCAACCCCGGCAAGGGACCGCCGGGAAACTGGACCAGCCGTCCACCCACGGCCAGCGGCCCAAGATCAATGCCAAAAAAGCCGAGTCGCGCGATCAGCGCCGCCACATCGCTCTTTGCGCTGTCGTCATCGCCTGAGTAGAACAGAACCCGCTGGCCCCCGTCCTGCCGCGGATTGCCCGATAGCAATCCCGGCTGCAGGTGGTTGAACGCCTTCACCACGCGCGCGCCGGGAACCATGCTGGCGACAATCTCGCTGGAAAGCCGCCCGTTCAGTTCGGCAGGCCGGAACAGTGGCGCTTCGATCGGGTTGTTCGCGTCGATGACGATGCGTCCGCCGAAATCCCGCAGGCCGGCCAGCGCCTGCGGTAGCCGGGACCAGTTCACCGCTGCCAGCACGATGTCCTGCGCTGCGGCCTCTTCGCGCGTGCCGGCGCGGATGGTGGGGCCGGTCTCCTGCACCAGCGCCAGCAGCGAGGCTGGGCCGCGGCTGTTGGCGATCACGGCCGGAATGCCGTGGCGCGCCAGGGTGTGCGCAAAGGCCGTGCCGATAGCGCCGGCGCCGATGATGCCAATGGTCTTGTCGGTCATGGTGGATCTCCGCTATGGTCAGTGCGCGTTCAGGCCGTGAAGCCGCCGTCGGCCACGATATCGGCGCCGGTTACGAAGGACGCTTGCGGGCCGGCAAGGAAGGCGACCACGTTCGCGATGTCATCGGGCTGGCCATAGCGGCCGATGGCGATGCCGGGGCCGACGATCTTGCTGACCGGGCCGCCATCCGGATTCATTTCCGTGTCGGTCGGGCCGGGATGCACGGTGTTGACGGTGATGCCCTTGGGGCCGAGGTCCCGCACCAGGCTGCGGTTGAAGCCAGTGATCGCGCCCTTGGTCAGCGTGTACAACGACGCCGTCGGGAACGCAGCGTAGCGCGTCATCGAAGAACCGATATGGATCACGCGGCCGCCCGCCTGCATATGACGTACTGCCTCCTGCGTGGCCACGAATACGCCGGTAACGTTGACCGCGATCATGCGCTCGTAAGTGTCGAAGTCAATGTCCTCGATGGCGCCGCCCAGTCCGAGTCCGGCGTTGTTGACAAGGATATCGAGGCTGCCGAATGCCTTGACCGTCGCCGCTACAGCGGCGCGGACCGCTGCGGGGCTGCCGGCGTCGGCTTCGATGGCCATCGCGCGCCCGCCCGCCATCTCGATGCCGCGGACCACGGCGCTGGCCTTGTCCGCCGATGCGCTATAGGTCACAGCAACGGCAGCGCCGTCGGCTGCCAGACGGCGCGCAATCGCGGCACCGATCGAACGCGAGCCACCGGTGACCAGGGCGGTCTTGCCAGCCAGCGGAAGGGTTTGGTTTGCAGTCATGTCGAACTCCGTAATGTGAAGGTGTGAACGGAGTATGGGCGGCAGATTCCATTAGGATTAGTCGGTAATGACTATAATGATTTTCAAGCGATGGTATAAGCTTGACGCATGGAGACCCTCGCCAACCTTGAATCCTTCGTCCGCAGCGCGGAGACCGGCAGTTTCTCGGCGGCTGGCCGGCGCCTGGCGCTGACGCCGGCGGCGGTCAGCCGCAACGTGGCCATGCTCGAGCGCAACCTGGGCGTGCGGCTGTTTCAGCGCTCCACGCGCAAGCTGACGCTGACCGAGGCGGGCGAGCGCTTTCTGGCGTCGATCGGCGGCAACCTCGATGCGCTTCAGGCGGCGATCGCCGGCGCCGCCAGCGATCAGGGCGAGCCCGCCGGCGTGCTCAAGGTCAGCCTGGCGCCCACGTTCGGCGTGACCCATGTGATGCCGCTGCTGCCCGACTTCCTGCGACGCTACCCCGCCATCCGGCCCGAATGGCATTTCGAGAACCGTGCGGCCGACCTGATCGCCGAGGGCTACGACGCCGCCATCGGCGGCGGCTTCGAGGTCGCGCCCGGCCTGGTTTCACGCACGCTGGCGCCGGCGCATATCGTCGCCGTGGCATCCCCTGCCTACCTGCATGGACGCACGCTGCCCGCCACTCCCGCCGGCCTTGCGTCACTGGATGGCATCGTCATGCGTTCCACCCGCACCGGGCGGTCACGCCACTGGGTAATGCGCGATGCCGGGGGTACGGAAGCCGCCACCGCTCTGCCCGAGCACATTGTCGTCAACGATCCGGCTGCAATGCGTGAAGCCGCGCTACTGGGCCTTGGCGTGGCCTTGCTCGCCGTGCCCGACGTGCTGCCCTGGCTGGAGCGAGGTGAACTGGTGCGCGTGCTGCCGCGCTGGTACGCCGATGCGGGCGCGATCTCGCTCTACTACCCCACACGTACGCTGCTGCCGGCCAAGACGCGCGTGTTCATTGACTACGTGGTGGAAGCCTTCCGACGCGAACGGCTGGCCGAGCGGTTTGCCGGCAGTCTGGGCTGAGCAGCGAAAACTTCCGCGCCACGTCATCGTTCTGTTATCCGCCACGCCGCTGCCGCGGTCCGCCTGCGCCGCTACGACGACCTGGCCAAGATGGTCGACCGACGCGGGCGGCAATCTTCCAGCCTTGCGGGTCGCCACACGGCGATCATGGAACCCGGCCAGCAGGTGGCATCAGGTTTTCGCGCCCTCTCCGCGAGCCTGCACCCATGCGTCCCAGTACGGCGGACTCCCGATGGCCGTGCGCACGCACTCCGCAAACGCGCGCAGCCGCGCCGACACCCGCCGGCCTTCCGGATGGGCGATATAGATGGATTCCGGCTCGGCCCGCAGGCCGACCTCGATCACGGCCAGCGCACCCTGCCGGATGGCATCGCCGGCAATAAAGGTCGGCAACAACGCGATGCCGACTCCCGCGATGGCGGCATCGCGCATCATGTCGCCGTTGTTGACGCGCAGCGCAACGGCGGCACGGGCGATTTCGGTGCCGTCGGGGCCTTGCAGGCGCCAGTCAGCCGCGCCGCGGTTGGCGTAGAAGATGCCACGGTGCTGCTGCAGATCCGCCAGCGTTGCCGGCGCACCCATCTGCGCGAGGTAATCCGGGGATGCGACCAGGAGGCGGCGGCTGGGGGCAAGCTGCCATGCCACCAGGCGCGAGTTCTCCAGCGGGCCGTGCCGCACCACGGCGTCATAGCTGTCGGTGGCCGCGTCCACGCGGCGGTCGTCCAGGTCCAGGCTCAGCTCCAGTTCCGGATGCCGGGCCAGGAACGGATAGATGGCAGGCCCCAGGTGCATCCGCCCAAATGTGACCGGCGCGGAAATCCGCAACGACCCGGCCAGGGTGCCGCGCCGCTCGGCAACATCGGTAGCCGCGGCTTCCACTTCATGCAGGATACGCGTGGCCCGCTCCAGAAAGGCGGCGCCGTCCTCGCTCAGCGACAGCCGCCGCGTGGTTCGGCGCAGCAGGTTGGCACCCATCGCCTTTTCAAGCTCGGCCAGGCGTTCGCTGACAACGGACTTGGACAAGTTGAGCCGCCTTGCGGCCTCGCTGATGGAGCCTGCCTCCACCACGGCGACAAAGCTGGCGACACCTTCTAGCTTGAACATTGTTCGGCATATCCGGAAAGTTGTTCCGCGATCTTCAGTCTAGTGCGAACCGCGCGCGTTGCCCATACTGGTTTCACGAGGCAGCGGGGGAGTTCCCGCTGCCCACCCGCAAAAACCGGCGCTGTGGACCAGCAAGCTGCCTCCCGCGCCTGACCGGAGATTGATCATGGGACGCTTGTCTGGGAAAGTTGCCATCATTACCGGCGCCAGTGCCGGCATTGGCCGCGCCACTGCACTGCTGTTTGCCGCCGAGGGCGCCAGGGTGGTAGTCGGCGCCCGCCGCCAGTCCGAACTGGACAGCCTGGTGGCGCAGATCCGTGACGCCGGCGGCGACGCGGTGGCGCTCGCCGGCGATGTGCGGCGCGAGGAATACGCCAGTGCGCTGGCGAAGCTGGCGGTCGAGCGCTATGGCCGCCTGGATATTGCCTTTAACAACGCCGGCACGCTCGGCGAGGGCGGGCCCAGCACCGGGGTTTCGGCAGACGGCTGGAACGACACCCTTGCCATCAATCTCACCGGCGCATTCCTCGGTGCCAAGCACCAGGTCGCACAGATGCTGAAGGACGGCGGCGGCTCGGTGATCTTCACATCGACCTTCGTTGGCTACACCGTCGCCTTCCCCGGCGTGGCCGCGTATGCGGCAAGCAAGTCCGGCCTGATCGGCCTGACGCAGGCGCTCGCGGCTGAGTATGGGCCGCAGGGCATCCGCGTCAATGCGATCCTGCCGGGCGCCGTGGACACGGACATGTATCGCACCATGAACGACACCGCGGAATCGCAGGCGTTCATCACCAACCTGCATGCGCTCAAGCGCGTGGCCACGCCGGAAGAACTGGCGCGCTCGGTGCTGTACCTGGCATCGGACGATTCGGCTTTCGTCACCGGCACCGCGTCGCTGGTGGACGGCGGCGTCTCGATCACGCGCACCTGACGCACCGGCGCCGGCGGCCAGCACGGCTGCCGGCGCTGCCAACTGGTTTCAACCCCCTTCCGCTCACGTCATCGTTCTGTCATCCGCCCCGGCCAGAATGCGCAGGTCATTCAAGTCAGGGAGTCGACATGACGCACGCAATTGAAGTCCGCGGGCTTTCCAAATCGTTCCGCGCGGACCGCAAGGCGCTTGACGATGTCACGCTGCATATCGCGCCAGGCGAGATGGTCGCCCTGCTGGGGGCATCGGGATCGGGCAAGTCCACGCTGTTGCGCCACGTGGCGGGATTCATCACGGGCGATGCCGGCGCTGGCGAAATCCTTGTCAACGGCCGCCATGTGCAGCGCAACGGCCGCCTGGCCCGCAACGTGCGCAAGGTGCGTGGCGAGATCGGCTTTGTGTTCCAGCAGTTCAACCTGGTGGGCCGTCTTCCGGTCATCACCAACGTGCTGGTCGGCATGCTGGCGCGCGTGCCCAAGTGGCGCAGCCTGCTGCGCATCTTCAAGGCCGATGAAGTCCAGGGCGGGCTCGATGCGCTTGCCCAGGTTGGTATAGACGACTATGCGTTTCAACGGGCCTCGACGCTGTCGGGCGGCCAGCAGCAGCGCGCCGCCATCGCCCGCACGCTGGTACAGAACGCCAGCGTGATCCTGGCCGACGAGCCGATCGCCTCGCTCGACCCGGAATCCTCGCGCCGGGTGATGTCCCTGCTCAGGCAGATCAACCGCACGCGCAAGGTCGCGGTGCTGGTGTCGCTGCACCAGGTGGATGTGGCCATGCGCTACTGCCCTCGCGTGGTGGCGCTGCGCCACGGCAAGGTGGTCTATGACGGCCCCTCTGCCGCGCTCACGCCCGGCATGCTGCGCGATCTCTACGGCACCGAAGCCGACGAGCTGCTGCTCGATTCCGTGCCCGACGAAGACGTATCCACTGCGGCCATGCCGGCACCGGCGATGGTCACGATGAACCTGGCGGCCGCCTGAACGGCCGCCTGTCTAAACCGCTTTCCCCCAAAACCGCTTCCCACCGGAGTTGTCCATGCTTCGCAGAACCTTTCTCGCCGTCGTGGCCTCGGGCGTGGTCGCCCTGCCCGCCTTCGCGCAGGATGCCAAGAGCCTGAGCATCGGCTTTATCTCGACTGAATCGTCATCTAACCTGAAGTCCGCCTGGCAGCCGCTGATCGACGATCTCAGCAAGACGCTGGGTGTACCCGTCAAGCCGTTCTTTGCGTCCGACTATGCCGGCATCATCGAAGGCATGCGCTTCAACAAGGTGCAGATCGCCTGGTTCGGCAACAAGTCGGCCATGGAGGCCGTGGACCGCGCCAGCGGCGAGGTCTTTGCCTCAGTGATCGACAAGGACGGCAACCCGGGCTACTGGTCGGTGCTGATCGTCAACAAGGACAGCGACCTGAAGAGCGTCGAAGACGTGATCAAGCGCGGCAAGGACCTCAGCTACGGCGCCGGCGACCCCAATTCCACCTCGGGCACGGCCGTGCCGGGCTTCTACCTGTGGACTGCCAACAAGGTCGAGCCGAAGACGCTGTTCAAGGCCGTGCGCATCGGCAACCACGAGACCAACCTGCTGTCGGTGCTGAACAAGCAGGTGGATGTGGCAGTGAACAACACCGAGAACATGGAGCGCTATCGCATCAACACCGGCAAGAATGCCTATGACCAGGTCCGGGTGCTGTGGAAGTCGCCGCTGATCCCGGCCGATCCGATGGTCTATCGCAAGGACCTGCCGCCGGAGATGAAGAAGAAGATCCAGGCCTTCTTCGTCAACTACGGCAAGGGCGCCGACGCCGCGCGTGAAAAGCAGGTGCTGGCCACCCTGACCTACCAGGGCTTCCGCACCGCCAGCGATGCGCAACTGGTGCCGATCCGCCAGATCGAACTGGCCCGCGAGAAGGCAAAGATCGAGTCGGACACCACCCTGGCCGCCGCCGACAAGGAAAAGCGGCTGGCCGACGTGACCCGCCGCCTGGCTGAGCTGGACAAGGCCGCCGGCAACGCCACCAGCACGCAATAAGCCCCATCCCGACGAGGCCGGTGGCACCCCGCCGCCGGCCCCGCATCGCTTTCGTTCCCCCGCTTGATTCCGGATTGCCCCATGACTGTCACCGCCAGGCCCGGCCTGCCTCCCAAGCCCCAAAGCAACGTGCGCCCGCCGCGCGCTTCACTTGCCGCGATGCTGACCTGGGCAGTCCTGCTGGCCATGCTCGCCCTGTCCTGGCAAGGCGCCGACATGCGCCCGCTGGACTTGCTGCGCGACTCGGACAACATGGCAACATTTGCCGCCGATTTCTTCCCGCCCGACTTCCGCGACTGGCGGCACTACCTGGACGAGATGCTCGTCACCGTGCAGATCGCGCTGTGGGGCACCGCCCTGGCCGTAGTGATGGCGGTGCCGCTGGGCCTGCTGTGTTCGGCCAATATCGTGCCGGCGTGGGCCTACCAGCCCGCACGCCGCCTCATGGACGCCTGCCGCGCCATCAATGAGATGGTGTTTGCCATGCTGTTCATCGTGGCCGTAGGCCTGGGTCCGTTTGCCGGCGTGCTGGCGATCTGGATCCACACCACCGGCGTGCTGGCCAAGCTGTTCGCCGAAGCCGTGGAGGCCATCGACCCGCGCCCGGTGGAAGGCGTGCGCGCCACCGGCGCCGGCCCGATCGAGGAGATCGTCTACGGCGTGATTCCGCAGGTGCTGCCGCTGTGGCTGTCGTTCGCGCTGTACCGCTTTGAGTCCAACGTGCGCTCGGCCTCGGTGGTAGGCATCGTCGGCGCCGGCGGCATCGGCACCGTGCTGTGGGAGATCATCCGCAGCTTCCAGTATGGGCAGACCTGTGCCGTGATGATTATCATCATCCTGTTCGTCTCGGCGATCGACATCATCTCCGCACAAATCCGCAAGGTACTGGTCTGACATCATGCTGAACCTGTCCCGCATCGAAACGCTGTTTGCCGACCATGGCAATGCCTGGTACGGCGGCGAAGCCATCAGCCAGACCGCGCACGCGCTGCAATGCGCGCAACTGGCCGAGCAGGCCGGCGAGCCGCAGCCGCTGATCGTCGCCGCCCTGCTCCACGACGTTGGCCACCTGCTGCTGGCCGAAAGCACCACCACCGACATGCGCCACCAGGAGGCCGCCGCGGATGCGCTGGCCGGGCTGTTCGGCGACGAAGTGACCGAGCCCGTGCGCCTGCACGTGGCGGCCAAGCGCTACCTGTGTGCCGTCGATCCCGCGTATTTCGGCACGCTGTCACCCGCGTCAGTGCAAAGCCTTGCGCTGCAAGGCGGCGCGTACAGCGCCGCGCAGGCTGATGCATTCGCCGCCAGCCGCCACGCCACTGCCGCGGTCCGCCTGCGCCGCTACGACGACCTGGCCAAGGTGGTCGACCTGGCCACGCCGCCGCTGGCGCACTATCTGGACATGGCCGCGCGTTGCGCGCGGACTGGCGCATGAACACCATCGCTCAAGCCGTGCTTACCCTGCGTGAAGTGCGCGGTTCCGACGCGGAACTGCGGCACCTGTCAGCGCTGCTGGCCGCGATGGACGACGAAGCGCCGCTGCCGCTGGCCACCATGCGAGAGCGCTACGCAACCATGCGCCGCTATCCGGACTACCGCTGCTACATGATGGTGGATGAGGACGAGGTGCCGTTGGGCACCTTCAGCCTGCTGGTATTCCCCGTGATGGTCCACGACGGGCGTCCCGAGGCGATTGTCGAGGCAGTGGTGGTGGCGCCGTCCGCGCGCGGCATGGGCGTCGGCAAGGCGATGATGCGGGAAGCAATGCGCCTCGCCCGTGAAGCCGGTGCGGCCAAGCTGGCGCTGTCGTCCAACGCACGGCGCCTGCAGGCCCATCAGTTCTATCGCCGGCTCGGCTTCACCGAGCACGGCATCAGTTTCAGCATTGAACTCTGATGGCAAGGCCGTGCCGGCGGCTTTCCTCGGGCACTGGATTGTCAGCTTAATGTTGCGCTATCAGCTGTAACCCCAACCAACTGCGCGAACGCCTCCGCCGCGGTTTCCAGGGCGCCGCTATTGTCGAACTCGACCAGGCGGCACCCTGCCGGCACGGTGAATGCCTGCACCGCGCGCGCCAGGCGCCGGGCAATCGCTGCTTCCGACTCGCGGCCACGCTGGCGCAGCCGCGTGGCCAGCACCTCCGGCCGGACGCGCACGTGCACGGCGCACAGCTTCGGGTAGCGCGCCACGGCTTGCGGCAGGTACTCGCGCGAGCCGTTGACAATCACGGTCAGGCCCCTGGCCAGCCACTGCTCGATCTCGATGCCGATGCCGTAGTGCAGCCCGTGACTGTGCCAGTCCAGCGCCAGGCAGCCGAGCGCCTGGCGGCGCCGGAATTCATCGGGGGTCAGCGCAACGCAGGCCTCGCTGGCATCGGCCTCGCGGGTGATATAGCGATGCGCGATGACGATGCGGTCGTCCGGCCCGAGACGCTCGCGCAGCGCGCGCAGCAGCGTATCCTTGCCGCTGCCGGACGGCCCCATCAGGTAGAACAGGCCGTGTCCGTCGGCCGGGCCATGTGCGTTCATGCGTCCAGGTACGCCGCGCCGGCGCCGTCGGTGGTGCTGCCGTTGAAACCATAGTGGCGTGCAACGATAAAGTCGTCGCCGGGCGCCGGCTGCACGAATACGCTGATCCCGTCCACATGAAGCGGCGCCTGCAGCAGCTTGCCGCTCGCGGCCCCCAGGCGCTCGATGGCGGCGCGCTGGCCGTCGGTGTCAAGCATGCCGGTCAGCGTGATATGGAAGACGAAGGTACCGAACACATACGGGTAGCCCCATGCGTCGAGCATGCGGCGCTCTTCATCGGTCAACTGGTCCGGCTTGCGCCGGCCGGCCTCTTCGGCCGTGGGCGGAGCGCGCAAGCGCTCGAATGCCAGTACGCACGCATCGGCCAGCGCCTGCATCGGGGGCGAACCGCCATCGGCCAGGCACCACGCCACAAAACCTCGCAGCGCACGCAGCGCCAGCGGCGCATCGAAGGCATCGCAGCCACGCACGAAGTCCCGCGCAGCGGCGTCGAGCATCGGCCCGTTGGTGCCCTGCGCAAGCCGGAATGGCGGCTTCAGCGTGGCATGCAGGCCGTAGTGCGCCGGTGCCTTGACCCATTCGGCGAGCGGCGGCGCCATGCCCGCCGGGGCGGGCAGCGCGGCGCCGGTCTCGGCGTCGCGGCCCAGCCACTGGCTGCCAAACGTGCGGAAGGGATCGGAGGGCGCCAGGTAGATGGCGTAACGGTGCGCTGGCAAGGTCATGCGGCAAGGTTACCAGCGGCGCCCATCGCCCGGCGGCGGCGACTGCCCTGGTTTTGTGGTCTGGACCGCAGACATGTTAGCGCAGGCGGATGACAGCCGGATGTCTAGACCAATGCCTCGGCGCCCCGCCTCAATCACTGTCGGAAACCGTCAGCTGCACCCAGTCCCCCGCGAACCGCACCACGCTGTACTGCACCGGCGCCCCTTCGATATCAACGTTCAGCGCCTCCACCTGCAGCACCGGGCGCGTCTTCGGCTGGTTCAGCAGCCGCGCCACCGGGGCGCTGGGCATGGCCGCGGTGATGCGCGACCACTTGCGCGTGTAGTCGGCAATGCCGAATTGCGCCAGCGCGCGCGATACGGATTGCCTGGCGCGCAGCACCTCGTCGATACCCGGGAAGCGCTTGAGATCGAAGTAATGCTCGGCAACGTCGATGGTGCGCGCTTCGGCCTTGCCGATCATCTGCACGTGCAGGATCTCCGCCGTGCGCGCCAGGCCCAGTTGCCTTGCCACTTCCGGCGCGCGCACCACCTGGCTGTCGATGATCTCGGTATGCCCGCGCATGCCCTGCGCGGCCAGGTTTTGCGAGAACCGCGTGCGGCGCCCGATCGCGTAGTCGATCGCATGTTCCTGCACGAAGGTGCCGCGGCCCTGCTCGATCCGCACCAGCCCGCTCAGCTCCAGCTCGCCCATGGCGCGGCGGATGGTGTGGCGGTTGACCGCGAAGCGCGTGGCCAGTTCAGGCTCTGGGGGCAGCTGCTCGCCGGGCAGGTACAGCTTCTTGCGGATGTCGTCCGCCAGCGCCTCGCCAATCTGGCGCCATACCGCCACACCGGAACCCCGTTCCACTTCTCGATCAGACATCTCGCGCTGCCCTCTTGTCATCAAGCGTTCACCATTGCCATGCGATTGTGCCTCAACCGCGCCTCGATGGCGGGGTGGCCGAGCAATGCCCCGCCCCGTCATGAAACGTTCATTTGCCTGTGGTCTAGTAGCTGCGTGTTCAAGCAGTGACATCTAAACGTATAGACGTATAGGGGTGATGATGCAAAGCGAAACTGCGCAGGTCCATGCCGCCCGCGCCGCCTGGCTCCGGATCCTGGCGACGGCGCCCACCGACGCGCTTGACGGCGCTTACCAGCGGCTTGGCCAGGCGCAAGCCCTGCCGGCCTACCGGCTGCTGCGCAAGGCGGAGTCCGGCATGGCGATGGTCCGGGCCCGCGCAGGCGGTACCGGTGCCCGGTTCAACCTGGGAGAAATCACGGTCACGCGCTGCGCGGTCGTGCTGGAAGACGGCGCTGCCGGGGCCGCGGCAGGCGTGGCCTATATCCAGGGCCGCAGCGCCCGCCACACCGAACAGGCCGCGGTGCTGGACGCGCTGCTGCAGCGCCCGGCCTGGCACCAGCGCGTGCAGGACCTCGTGCTGGCGCCGTTGGCAAGCACGCAGGCGGAGCGCGCCGCACATGCAGCGGCCACTGCCGCCCAGACCCGCGTCGAGTTCTTCACCATGGTCCGGGGAGAGGACTGAGATGACTGCCACCCAACCGATCCTGTCCATCCCGGCCGCCTCGCTGCTGCCGGGTTTCAACAACCCGGTCGACGACGCCCAGCGGGTCTTCCGAGCCGCGCTGCAGGCATTTGCCCATCCGGGCCGGCTGCAAACGCTGCCCGTGACCAGCGGCCTGCCCGACGGCCTGTCTCCCGCGCTGGCCGTGCTGCTGCTGACGCTGGCCGATCCCGATACCCCGGTCTGGCTGCCTGCCGGCGTGCCGGCCGCGGCGCGCGCGTTCCTGCGCTTCCATTGCGGCTGCCCGCTGACCGACGATGTCGGCGCCGCGGCCTTCGTGTGCGTGCCCGCCGGATATGCAATGCCGGCGCTGGCGGACTGCGCGCAAGGCGACCCGGCCTTCCCCGACCGCTCCGCCACGCTGCTGATGGAGGTGGCCTCGCTTGCCGATGGCGACACCCTCACGCTGCGCGGGCCCGGTATCGAAACCACGCAGGTGCTGCGCGTGGCCGGCCTGCCCGCGGACTTCCGGGCCGGCTGGCGCGCCAACAATGCCGGCTTCCCGCTCGGCGTGGACCTGCTGCTGGCCAGCGGCGACCGATTCTGCGCCCTGACGCGCACCACGCTCGTGGAGGAATGACATGTACGTAGCCGTCAAAGGTGGCGAGCGCGCCATCCTCAATTCCTATCGGATGCTCGATACCTACCGCCGTGGCGATACCGCGGTGCCGGAACTCACGCTGGCGCAGATCCGCGAACAGATGCCGCTGGCGGTGTCGCGCGTCATGGCCGAAGGCTCGCTGTACGACCCGCACCTGGCCGCGCTGGCCCTGAAACAGGCTGCCGGCGACCAGATCGAGGCGATCTTCCTGCTGCGCGCCTATCGCACCACGCTGGCGCGCTTTGGCTATACCCAGCCAGTGGATACGGGCGCGATGCGCCTGCAGCGCCGGATCTCGTCCACGTTCAAGGACGTGCCGGGCGGACAGGTGCTGGGGCCGACCTACGACTACACCCAGCGCCTGCTGGATTTCACGCTCGAAGCAGGCCGCGACCCCGAGCCGCTGCCGCCCTCGCCCGAACCCCTCGCCGCCAGCATGCCGCGCGTGACCGGCCTGCTGGAAGCGGATGAACTGGTCGAAGCCGATGAGATTCCTCCCGGCGACCCCACCCCGCCCGACCTGACGCGCGAGCCGCTGGCCTTCCCCGCCAACCGCGCCGCGCGCCTGCAGAACCTGGCGCGCGCCGATGAAGGCTTCCTGCTGTCGATGGGCTATTCCACCCAGCGCGGCTACGGCAACTCGCACCCGTTCGCAGCCGAGATCCGCTACGGCACGGCCGAGGTCGAACTGTTCGTGGAAGAGCTTGGCTTCGCGGTCACCATCGGCGCAATCGAGCTGACCGAATGCCAGATGGTGAGCCAGTTCGCCGGCAATGCCGACGAAGCCCCGCGCTTCACGCGCGGCTACGGGCTGGTGTTCGGCTACAACGAGCGCAAGGCCATGTCGATGGCGCTGGCCGACCGCGCCATGCGCGCCGAAGAACTGGGCGAAGCCGCCGACGCCCCGGCCAATGATATCGAATTCATGCTGTACCACAGCGACAACGTCGAGGCCTCCGGCTTCGTGCAGCACCTGAAGCTGCCCCACTACGTGGACTTCCAGGCCAACCTGGAACTGCTGCGCCGGCTGCGCGCGGAACAGGACGGTGCGCCGGTGCAGGCCGTATCGCAACCTCAGCCGCAAGAGGAGACCCTGGCATGACCGCCGCTCAAGCTACCCCGGCCGCAGGCATTGCCCGCGACGACCACTACAACTTCGGCTACCTGGACGAGTCGACCAAGCGCATGCTGCGCCGCGCGCTGCTCAAGGCCGTGGCGATTCCCGGCTACCAGGTTCCCTTCGGCAGCCGCGAGATGCCGCTGCCCTACGGCTGGGGCACGGGCGGCATCCAGGTGACGGCCGCCATCATCGGCAAGGATGACGTGCTCAAGGTGATCGACCAGGGCTCGGACGACACCACCAACGCCATCAATATCCGCCGTTTCTTCGGCCGCGTCACCGGCGTGCAGACCACCGAGCGCACCGCCGAAGCCAGCATCATCCAGACCCGTCACCGGATACCGGAAACGCCGTTGCACGCGGGCCAGACCATGGTGTTCCAGGTGCCCATCCCCGAGCCGCTGCGCTGGCTGGAACCGAGCGAGGGCGAGACCCGCACCATGCACGCACTGGCCGAGTACGGCGCGATGCACGTCAAGCTGTATGAGGACATCGCCCATCACGGCCATATCGCCACCACCTACGACTACCCCGTGATCGTCAACCAGCGCTACATGATGCGGCCGTCGCCGATCCCCAAGTTCGACAATCCCAAGCTCGACCGCAGCCCCGCGCTGATGCTGTTCGGCGCCGGGCGCGAGAAGCGCGTCTATGCCGTGCCGCCGTACACCGCGGTCAAGAGCCTGGACTTCGCCGACCATCCCTTCACGGTGGAAAAGTGGTCCAGCTGCTGCGCCCAGTGCGGCGCCACCGACAGCTACCTCGACGAGATCATCACCGACGACGCCGGCACGCGCCTGTTCATTTGCTCTGATACGGAATACTGCGCCGACCGCCAGGCGGCCCAGGCCGTCAGGACCGCCGCCGGAGGTGCCCGATGAGCGCCACCCCGCTGCTGTCGGTGCGCAACCTGACGCGCACCTGGGACGGCCTGCATGGCTGCCATGACGTCAGCTTCGATCTGTACCCGGGCGAGGTGCTGTGCGTGGTGGGCGAATCGGGCTCCGGCAAGAGCACGTTGCTGCAAGCCTTGTCGATGCAGGCGCCCGCGCAGCGCGGCAGCGTCAGCTACGACATGCGCGAGTCAGGCCTGACCGACCTGGCCACGCTGTCCGGCGCGCGCTTGCGGCTGCTGGCCCGCACCGACTGGGGCTTCGTGCGCCAGCACGCGCGCGACGGCCTGCGCATGCAGGTCAGCGCCGGCGCCAATATCGCCGAGCGCCTGATGGCCGTGGGCGAGCGCCACTACGGCAACCTGCGCGAGGTCGCCGGCAACTGGCTGGAGAAGATGGAAATCGACCTGGCCCGGCTGGACGACGTGCCGGGCACCTTCTCCGGCGGCATGCAGCAGCGTCTGCAGATCGCGCGCAACCTGGTCACGCACCCGCGCCTGGTGTTCATGGATGAGCCCACCGCGTCGCTGGACGTGTCGGTGCAGGCCCGCCTGCTCGACCTGCTGCGCCGCCTGGTGGCGGACCTGGGCCTCGCCGCCGTGCTGGTCACGCACGACCTGGCCGTGGCGCGCCTGCTCGCGCACCGCACGCTGGTCATGCAAGGCGGCCGCGTGGTGGAGCAAGGCCTGACCGACCAGATCCTCGACGACCCGCAGCACCCGTACACGCAGTTGCTGGTCTCTTCCATCCTGCAGGGCTGACGACGATGCACGCAGAACACCCACAGAAGCTGGTCGAGGTCCGCGCCCTCGGCAAAATGTTTACGCTGCACAACCAGGGCGGCATCCGCCTGCCCGTGCTGCGCGCGATGGATTTCGATGCCGCCCGCGGCGAATGCCTGGTGCTGTCCGGGCCGTCCGGCACTGGCAAGAGCACGCTGCTGCGCTGCCTGTACGGCAATTACCTGGCCACCGAAGGCAGCATCCGCCTGCGCGATACCAGCGCCGGGGGCGAGCCGTGGGTCGAGCTGACCCACGCCCCCGAGCAACGCGTGCTGAAGCTGCGCCGCGACGTGATCGGTTATGTCAGCCAGTTCCTGCGCGCGATTCCCCGCGTCGGTGCGCTCGATGTGGTGGCCGATCCGCTGCAGCAGCGCGGCGCCAGCCATGAGGAGGCCCGCGCCCGCGCGGCAGAGCTGCTGGCACGGCTGAACCTGCCGCGCCGGCTGTGGGAGCTGCCGCCGGCGACTTTCTCCGGTGGCGAGCAGCAGCGCGTGAACATCGCGCGCGGGCTGATCGGCGGCCACCCGATCCTGCTGCTGGACGAGCCCACCGCCTCGCTGGACGCCGACAACCGCGCCGTGGTGGTCGACCTGATCCGCGAGGCGCTGGCTGAAGGCCGCGCGCTGATCGGCATCTTCCACGATGAAGCGGTACGCGATGCCGTGGCCACGCGCCTGCTGCCGCTGCAACCCGCTACTGCCCTTGCCTGATTTGATCCCAGAACGGAATCCCAGAACGGAGCCGGACATGTCTGCTACCTACCTGACGCACGCCACCCTGGTGCTGCCGGACCGCGTGCTGCACGACAGCGCACTGCTGATCGAAGATGGCTGCATCGCCGCCATCGAACCGGCCCCCGCGGCGGTGCCCGCCCACGCCGCCGTGATCGACCTGCATGGCCACACGGTGATGCCAGGCCTGGTCGATGTGCATTGCGACGCCATCGAGAAGGAAGTCGAACCCCGCGCCAGCGTGCTGTTCCCGCTGGACTTTGCCGTGGCCCAGGTGGACCGCCGCAACGCCGCGGCCGGCATCACCACGCCGTACCACGCGCTGTCGTTCGCCGGCAACCAGTTCGGCGTGCGCAATGTCGACATCGCGGCCACGCTGGTGCGTACCCTGGCCGCGTATCGCCGCCACAGCCTGGTCGACAACCGCATCCATTGCCGCTACGAAGTCACCGATACCGGCGCGGTGCCGGTGCTGGAAGCGCTGATGGCCGAGGGCGTGGTCGACCTGCTGTCCGTGATGGACCACTCGCCGGGCCAGGGGCAGTTCAAGACCATGGACGCCTACCTGGCCTACATGATCGGCAACCACGGCATGAGCCGCGAGCAAGCCGCCGATGCCGCCCACAAGAAGGCCGCCGCGCTGGAAGGCGCGCATGAGCGCGTCAACCGGCTGGTGGCCAAGGCGCACGCGCTGGGCATCCCTACCGCCAGCCATGACGATGATTCGCCGCAGCGCATCGCCGCCATGCACACGCTGGGCGTGCGCATGAGCGAGTTCCCGATCAACCTGGAAACCGCGCAAGCCGCGTGCGCCCAAGCGCTGCCGACCATCCTGGGCGCGCCCAACGTGCTGCGCGGCAAAAGCCAGAGCGGGTCGATGCGCGCCATCGACGCGATCCAGGCGGGCGTGGGCACCATCCTGTGCTCGGACTACCAGCCATCCACGCTGATCGCCGCCGCGTATGCCGCCGCGGGCCTGGCCGGCCTGCCGCTGAACCAGGCGCTGGCGCTGGTCACCGCCAATCCCGCCGACGCCTGCCTGCTGGATGACCGCGGCCGCCTGGCGCCGGGGCTGCGTGCGGATGTGATCGCCGTGTCCGGCGTGGCCGGCCAGCCGATGGTCACCCATACCTGGTCGGGCGGGCGCCTGGTGTTTGCGGCGGGGTATCCGTCGGTGCGGCACGCTGGCGATGCCGCCATGCCGTGCGAAACCGCGCTGCGCGAGGTGGCATAACTGGCCGATGGCGGCTTCACCGGCTGAGGGATCCGATCAGGCCCCGGGATTGAACCCCAGCGCCGCACTAACCGCGCGCGCCTCGCGCCGCACGGCGCTGCCGATGGGCCCGTCGATGGCGGGATCAAAGCCGCCGGTGGCGCCCAGCGCCGTCAGCACCGCGCAGACGCGCCCGGTGTAGTCGCGCACCGGCGCTGCCACGGCGCTGATGCCGGTCAGGTTGGTGTCGCGCACCCAGGCGCAGTCGTCGGCCTGCACCGCGCCGCGCAGCGCGCCGATGGGGTCCTTGGCATCGAGCTGCGCCAGCCGCGCCGGGCTGGCTGTGGCCAGTTCTTCTTCGGCCTGTGCATGCACGCGCTTTTCATCGAGCAGCCCAGGAACACGCGCCCGGTGGCCGACCACAGCAGCGGCATCACCGAGCCCGCGCGCACGTTCACCGTTACCGGCAAGCCCGGTTCTTCAAAGCGCATGATGGTCGGCCCCTTGTTGCCCATCACCGCGACAAAGCAGGTCACTTCCAGCGCTTCGCGCAAGCGCACCAGCGAGGCTTCGGCGAGCCGGATCGGGTCGGACTGCCGCATCGCCGCCATGCCGATCTGCAGCGCCTCGAAACCCAGGTGGTATTGCTGCGTGCCCGCCTCCTGCGCCACCAGCCCCTCTTCCACCAGGCTCACCAGGTAGCGGTGCACCTTGGCCGGGCTTTCGTCGATGTGCGCGGCCAGCGCGGTCAGGCTGGCGCGCCCGCCCAGCCGGGCCAGCCCCTTGAGCACCGCCATGCCGGTGACCGCCGATTGCACGCGCTGGCGGCGTTCGCGCGTGCGCGGCGCGTCGGCGGGCTTGATGGGGGGTGGGGTGGCTTTTGGTCGGGGCATGGCGGGAAGATCCGGCAGACAGGGGTGGCGAGCATGACTTGAGGAACGGATTAAGCCATGCAGCCGCTACAGGGGCGGTTCAAGGTTAACCCGCATTCAATCATTACGCAATGCGTATATGATTTACGCAAACTAGAAACACCGGTGCCTACACCGGGCTGACCAACAAGGAGACAAGCCCCATGCCCCGCCCCCACTTCCAGCGCCTGGTCATTGGCGCACTGGCCCTGCCGATGCTGGCCGCCATTCCCGCGCAAGCCGCCGAGGCCTACCCTGCCAAGCCGATCCGCTGGATCGTCCCCTATGCCGCCGGCGGCGGCTCGGACTTCCTGGCGCGCACCATCGGCCAGGGGCTGTCGGCCAAGGTCGGCCAGCCGGTGGTGGTGGACAACAAGCCGGGCGGCAATACCGCCATCGGCGCGGCCGAGACGGCGCGCTCGGCCGCCGACGGCTATACCGTGCTGTCGGCCGACAACGGCACGCTGGTGTTCAACCCCGTGCTGTACAAAGCGCTTTCCTACAACCCGGGCAAGGATCTGGCTCCGGTGACGCTGCTGGGCCGCTTCCCCATGATCCTGGTGGTAGGCGCGGCCAGCCCGGTCAAGAGCGCCAGGGAATTCATCGCGCAGACCAAGGCCACCCAGGGCGGCATCAACTACGGCTCAGCAGGCGCGGGCAGCCCGCACCACCTGGCGATGGAGCTGCTGAAGGTGGAAGCCGGCCTGTCGATGACGCATGCTCCATACCGCGGCGCGGCGCCTGCGCTGTCGGACGTGGCCGCCGGCCAGGTGGTGGCGATGATGGTGGACTACGCCGCCGGCGCCGGCTTTATCAAGGGCGGCAAGGTCCGGCCGCTGGCGGTGGCCAATGCCACCCGACTGCCGCAGTTGCCTGACGTGCCGACCTTTGCCGAGCTGGGCTACCCGCGCGTGGAAGCCGCCGCGCTGGTGGGCATGGTGGTGCCGGCCGGCACGCCGCCGGAGGTGGTCAGTACCCTGAACAAGGACGTGGTCGCGGCAATCCGCGAGCCCGCTGTCAACAAGCGGCTGGTGGACTTCGGCGTGGAGCCGGTCGGCAACTCGCCGGCGCAGTTCAGCGAGCTGCTGCGCAGCGAGTCCACCCGCTGGACCCGGCTGATCCGCGACCTGAAGATCACGCTGGACAACTGAGTCCGGCCGCAAGACCGAATGGCCGTCCGGCCCTGATCGGACGGCCCTGTTTTTCGCCTGGAGTACGCAGCATGGCCAACCCCTCCCCCAGCGCCGCGCGCAGCGGCTGCCCGATCGACCACAGCGCCTTGACCGCGCCCAACGGCTGCCCGGTCAGCCACAACGCGGCGCAATTCGATCCCTTCGGCGACGGCTACCAGCAGGATCCGCCCGAATACGTGCGCTGGTCGCGCGAGCAGGAGCCAGTGTTCTTCAGCCCCAGGCTGGGCTACTGGGTGGTCACGCGCTACCAAGACATCAAGGCGATCTTCCGCGATAACCTGACCTTCAGCCCGTCGATCGCGCTGGAGAAGATCACGCCCACCGGCGACGAGGCCAATGCCGTGCTGGCCTCCTATGGCTACGCCATGAACCGCACGCTGGTCAACGAGGACGAGCCCGCCCACATGCCGCGCCGGCGCGCGCTGATGGCGCCCTTCACGCCCGCGGAACTGGCGCACCATGAGCCGCTGGTGCGCCGCCTGGCGCGCGAGTATGTCGACCGCTTTATCGACGATGGCCGCGCCGACCTGGTCGACCAGATGCTGTGGGAGGTGCCGCTGACCGTGGCCCTGCATTTCCTGGGCGTGCCCGAAGAGGACATGGACCTGCTGCGCCAGTACTCCATCGCCCATACCGTCAACACCTGGGGCCGGCCAAAGCCGGAGGAACAGGTGGCGGTGGCGCATGCCGTGGGCAACTTCTGGCAGCTGGCGGGCCGCATCCTCGACAAGATGCGCGAAGACCCGTCCGGCCCGGGCTGGATGCAGTACGGCCTGCGCAAGCAGAAAGACCTGCCCGAGGTGGTCACCGACTCCTACCTGCATTCGATGATGATGGCCGGCATCGTCGCCGCGCACGAGACCACCGCCAATGCCTCGGCCAATGCCGTCAAGCTGCTGCTGCAGCATCCGGATGCGTGGCGCGAGATCTGCGACGATCCATCGCTGATCCCCAATGCAGTGGAAGAATGCCTGCGCCACAACGGCTCCGTCGCCGCATGGCGGCGGCTGGTGACGCGCGACGCCGAGGTCGGCGGCATCCGCCTGCCCGCGGGCAGCAAGCTGCTGATCGTCACGTCTTCGGCCAACCATGACGAGCGCCATTTTGCCGATGCCGACCTGTTCGACATCCGCCGTGACAACGCCAGCGAACAGCTGACCTTTGGCTACGGCTCGCACCAGTGCATGGGCAAGAACCTGGCGCGCATGGAGATGCAGGTCTTCCTGGAAGAACTGACGCGCCGGCTGCCGCATATGCGCCTGGCAGGGCAGGCCTTCACCTACGTGCCCAACACCTCGTTCCGCGGCCCGGAGCACTTGCTGGTGGAATGGGACCCCGCGCAGAACCCTGAGCGCCGCGACCCGGCCGTGCTCGACGTGCGCCAGCCGGTGCGCATCGGCGAGCCGTCCGCGCACACCATCGCCCGCACGGTGGTGATCGAGCGCGTCACGCCCGCCGCCGACGGCGTGGTCCGGCTGCGGCTGGCGGCGCCTGACGGCAAGCCGCTGCCGCGCTGGGCTCCGGGCTCGCATATCGACGTGGAATGCGGCGATACCGGGCTGTCGCGCCAGTATTCGCTGTGCGGCGATCCGGACGATGCCGCGGCACTGGAAATTGCCGTACTGCGCGACCCCGACAGCCGCGGCGGCTCGGCCTGGGTGCATGGCAGCGTCCGGGCCGGCGACCGCCTGCGCATCCGCGGGCCGCGCAACCACTTCCGCTTCGATGAAAGCTGCAAGCGCGCCATCTTTATCGCCGGCGGCATCGGCATCACGCCGGTCAGCGCGATGGCGCGGCGCGCCCGTGCGCTTGGCATCGACTACGAATTCCACTACTGCGGCCGTTCGCGCAAGGCGATGGCGATGCCGGATGAACTGCAGGCCCTGCACGGTGCACGGCTGCAAGTCCATGCCAGCGATGAAGGCCAGCGCGCCGACTTCGGCAAGCTGCTGGCGCAGCCGGACCCGCGCACCCAGATCTACGCCTGCGGCCCGCAGCGCATGCTGGATGCGCTGGCCGAGTGCTGCGCGGCGTGGCCGGAAGATGCGCTGCGCGTGGAGCACTTCGTATCGAGGCTGGGCACGCTGGATGCCTCGCAGGAGCAGCCCTTTACCGTCGAGCTCAAGGACTCCGGCCTGGTCATGGAAGTCCCGGCCGGCCAGACCCTGCTGAGCGCGCTGCGCAGCGCCAATATCGACGTGCAGAGCGATTGCGAGGAAGGCCTGTGCGGATCCTGCGAGGTGCGCGTGCTGGCCGGCCAGGTCGACCATCGCGACGTGGTACTCACGCGCAGCGAGCGCGAGGCCAACCAGCGCATGATGGCGTGCTGCTCGCGCGCCTGTGGTGGCGGCCGGCTGGTGCTGGAGCTCTGAACGCCCGCCCGTCAGGCGGTGGCGTTGAAGGCGTCATGGTATTGCACGCTGCCCGCCGGATAGCCGCCGTCGAACGTCAGTGCCTGGAAGTACTCGGGCGGCATGCCGTCCAGCACCAGCCCGGGCCGCGCGGCAAAGCCGAAGCGGCCGTAGTAGGCGGGATCGCCCAGCACCACGCAGCCCGCAGCGCCAAGGCGGCGCAGGTCGGCCAGCGCCGCGTGCATCAGCTGTGAGCCGATGCCCTGTCCTTGCCGGTCCGGCGCCACCGAGATCGGGCCCAGCCCGTACCAGCCGGTCGCGCCGGATGAGACCGTGACCGGCGAAATCGCCACGTGCCCCACCAGCCTGTCGCCGGCCTGTGCGACCAGCGACACTGTCAGCTGGCCGGCGCGGCGCAGCGCATTGACGACGAACGCCTCGGTGTGGCTGGCGTGCGGCGCCGCCAGGAAAGCGGCGGTGGTCAGCTGTGCGATGGCGTCGGCGTCGGACGGCGATTCTGGGCGGATCTGCACGGACATGGCGGGACTCCGGACTTCGATCAGGTCTTGGGGACTCGGATTCTACGCTCCCCGTTCGCTGGCATGCCGCGGCCGCCAGGGCAAGCCCCCGTTGCGCCGTAGGACAACGCCTGACAACGGCGGCAAGGCGCCAAGGCTAAAGTAGCAGCGCGAACCCCAAGGCAATCCTGTCCCCGTTGCGTCATGCGCCCTGCCCCTGCTGCCCCTGCTGTCCTTGCTGTCCCTGCAGTCCCCGATCGCCGTCCTTTGCGCAATGCCGCTGTGTGCCTGGGCCTGTCCCTGCTGGCCGGGCCACTTGCCCTTTCCGCCACCCAGGCGGCCCCGCCTGCGCCGTCCCCGCAACTATCGGGGCTGGCCACGCTGCTGCTGGGCACGGTGCGCGGCAAGCCCACCGGCATGAACGGCGTGACCCGCCTGACCGCCGGCGATGTCGACCGTGAACTGCGCATGGCCTGCCAGGAACTGATGCGCGCCGGCCCGCTTGACCTGGACGACACTACCCGCTTCGACGGCTGCGTGACGCGGCCGGGCAAGATTGTCGAGTTCCAGTTGAAGGTTTCGGGGGTGGATGCCGCGCGTGACGATACCCGCGAGTTCATGGCGACGGCCAAGCCGATCCTGGAGCGCGGCATCTGCCGCAACCCGGATGTGCCGGTGCTCGGCAAGCTGGGGGTCAGGTTGCGCTACCACTACGTGGCCGGGCAGAAATCGCTGGTCTTGCTGGATATCCCGCCGGACCATTGCCTGAAGAAGTGAGGCCGCCGCACGCGCGCCGGTTCAAGACCTTTTTCCGCCCCCCAGCACCTCATCGCAAACCGCCAGCCACGCCCGCGCCGCATGCGACAGGTAGCGTCCCGGCGACCAGATATGCGCCATGGTCCAGTCCATTACCGGCTCGGCCAGCCGCGCCATGGCCAGCGTGCCCTGGCCCTGCAGGCGCTCAGCCAGCGGCTGCGGCAGGAAGGTAGTGCCCAGCCCCGCCGCCGCCATCGACGCCAGGAAATCCCAGTGCCCGCTGCGCGCCACCACGCGCGGCTCGATGCGTGCTTCCAGAAACGCCTGCCGCAGCTTGCGCGTCAGCGAGAAATCATCAGTCAGCATCACCAGCGGCTCATTGCGCAGCGCCGCCAGCGTGACCGTGCGCCCGCGCGCCCAGGCGGCCTGGCGCGGCCCCACGGCCCAGATCGGGTAGCGCCCGAACTGGCGCGTTTCCAGCGCCAGGCCGCTGTCGCCCGGCAGCACCGTGGCGCCGACTTCCAGCTCGCCACTGGCCACCAGTTGCTCCACCACCTGCCCGCCGTGTTCGTCCAGCGTCAGCAACAGGTTGGGATAGCGCTGCCGGAAGGCGCTGACCGCCGGTGAAAAGAACAGGTTGACCATCGGCGGGATCCCCACCGTCAGTTGCCCCCGCCCCAGCGAAGACAGGTCGGACACCTCCAGCGTCAGCCGGTGCACCACGCCCAGCGCCTCCTGCCCGCGCTCGTAGACCACGCGGCCCACGTCGGTCAGCCGCACGCTCTTGCCTTCACGGATCAGCAGCGGCTGGCCGACCTCGTCCTCCAGCTGCTTGACCATCTTGCTGATGGTCGACTGGGTGACGAACAGCGAGGTCGCGGCTTGGGTAAAGCTGCGCAGCCGGGCAGTCTCGACGAAATAGCGCAGCGCGCGGATATCGATGGGCATGGTGCTGAGGGACGGCGAGCGGGCTGCCTGCAGGCCGCTTGCGCCATCCATGAACAAAGGGAATGGAGAGTCCAATATTAAATCATGAATGGAATGCGAAAGGTTTGGCTACACTTCGGTTCCACACATCGCCCCCGCCCAACTGCGCCGCCAATGAAGCGTGGAGCGGCAGGCCGCGGTATGCCCTCAACTCCTCCTAAAGACCCCGCTCCATGGCTAGCTGGCCGAATGCACGACAGTGGCTGTTCTCGCTGAAGGCATTCGCCGCCGCGATGCTCGCGCTCTATATCGCGCTGGCGCTGGGGCTGCCGCGGCCGTACTGGGCCATGGCGACGGTGTACTTTGTTTCCCATCCCCTGACTGGCGCCACCCGTTCCAAGGCGGCCTACCGCGTGGCCGGCACGTTGCTGGGCGCCACCGCCGCGGTGGCCACGGTGCCGCAACTGGTTAACATGCCGATCGTGCTGATGGGCGCGATCGCGCTGTGGATCACCGCGCTGGTGTACCGGTCGCTGCTGCAGCGCACGCCGCGCAGCTATGTGTACCTGCTGGCAGCCTACACCCTGCCCATCGTCGCGCTGCCGGCCGTCAGCGCGCCGGCGCAGATCTTCGATATTGCCGTGGCCCGGATCGAGGAAATCGTGATCGGCATCGTCTGCGCCGGGCTGGTGGGCTCAGTCGTCTTCCCGGCCAAGGTGGCGCCCGCGCTGCGGTCCCGCGCAGCCAGCTGGCTGGCCGACGCGGCGGCCTGGGCATCGGACATCCTCACCGGCAGCCCGCGCGCCGACGACAGCCGCCACCGGCTCGCCGCCGACATCCTGGCGCTGGACCAGCTGGCCAGCCAGCTGGCCTATGACGGCGAGGGCAGCCAGACGCTGCGCCATGCCCGCGCGCTGCGCCAGCGCATGACCATGCTGATGCCGCTGCTGTCGTCGCTGGAAAGCGTGCTGCAGGCGCTGCGCCGCCATCCGGACGGCATGCCGCTGCCACTGCGCGAGGCCCTGGCTGCGACGACCGCCTGGCTGGGGACCGATACTGCCACGCCGCCTCCCGTCATCACGGGCGGCTGGCTCGCCGATGGCCGCGCGGAAGATGTTGACTGGCAAGCCGGCCTCGCTGCTACGGCGGCGGACCAGCTGCGGCGCCTGGGCAGCTTGTACGCGGAATGCCGGGCCCTGCAGCAAGGCATTGGCGAGCGCAGCGCCGGCGCGCCGCTGCTACGCGGCGACCCGGCCCCGGAGGCTGCCGGCCATCACCATGACCACGGCATGCTGCTGTTCGGCGCCGTGTCCAGCGGCCTGGCCGTTTTCTGCGCGGGGCTGCTGTGGATATTTTCGGGCTGGGCGGACGGCGCCGGCGCGGTCGCGGTGGCATCGATCGCCTGCTGCTTCTTTGCGGCCATCGACGAGCCGCGCCGCATGGCCGGCGCCTTCCTGCGCTGGAGCACGATCTGCCTGCTGGTGTCGTCCGGCTACCTGTTCCTGGTGGTGCCGCACGCGCACACCTTTGAAGCGCTGGCCGCGATGCTGGCGCTGCCCTATCTCGGCATTGGCCTGCTGATTGCGCGGCCCGGCTTCCAGCTGATCGCGATGCTGCTGTCGGTCAACACGGCCTCGTTCGCCAACGTGCAGGCCGTGTTCGACGCGGATTTCCTCGGCACCTTCAATACCTGCCTGGCCAGCGCCGCGGCAATGCTGTTCGCGCCGCTGTGGTCGATGGCGGTGCGCCCGTTCGGCGCGCGCGCGGCGGCGCACCGGCTGGTGCGCGCCAGCTGGCAGGACCTGGCCCAGGCCGCCACGCTGCGCGCGGCTGATGGCGATACGCGGCTGGGCGCACGCATGCTGGACCGGCTTGGCCAACTGGTGCCGCGGCTGGGCGCTGCCGGCGATCCCTTGTCCTCCGACGGCTTCCATGCGCTGCAGGTCGGCTACTGCGCGCTGGCGCTGCACAAGGCGCTGCCGGCCTTGCCGCCCGCGGCGCGCAAGCCGGTGCGCCGCGTGCTGGCCGCGGTGGCCCGGCATTTCCGCGCACGGCTGCGCGCGGGCCATGCCGTGCCGGCGCCGGCGGGGCTGGCCGGCTGGGTGGCAGATGCCATTGCCGGCGTGGCCGCGCTGCCCGCAGGTGGCCGCGCTGACCACCGCGGCACGCTCGGCGCGCTGGTGGTGCTGCAGGTCACGCTGCTGCCTGGCCAGGCAGCAGCCCTGTCCCGCTGATCTCCCTAATTCTCTGCTGCCACCGAATGCTCAGTGAAATCGACCTCTATGGCGTCTTCGTGCCAGGCGTGCTGGTGCTGATGGTGCTGGCCTTCGCCGTCACCACCGCGATCCGCATGGTGCTGGCCGCGCTGGGCTGCTACCGGCATATCTGGCACCGCTCGCTGTTCAATCTTTCCCTCTATGTGATCGTCCTTGGCGCCGTGGCCGCAGTCTTGGTCGCGATGCCGGGACTGCCGTCATGACCTTCCGACTCCGCCCCCTGCTTCCCTTGCTGCCAACGCTGCTGGCCGCCATTGCCGCCCTGCTGGTGCTGCGCTACCTGTGGGACTACTACACGGCCGCACCATGGACCCGCGACGGCCATGTGCGTGCCGACATCATCCAGGTGGCGCCCGATGTGTCCGGGCTGGTCACGCGCGTGCTGGCGCGCGACAACCAGCATGTGCGGCAAGGCGAAGTCCTGTTCGAGATCGACCGCGACCGCTACGCGCTGGCCCTGCAGCAGGCGCTGGCCACGGTAGCGACGCAGCGCGCCGCGCTGGCGCAGGCGCGGCGCGAAGCTGCGCGCAACCACGAACTGGACGGCCTGGTTGCCGCCGAAGTCGCCGAACAGGGGCGTGCCCGCGTAGAGCAAGGCGAAGCCGCGCTGGCGCAGGCCGAAGCCGCGGTGCGGCTGGCCCGGCTGAACCTGGAGCGCACCAGCGTGCGCAGCCCCGTGGCGGGCTACCTCAACGACCGGCTGCCGCGCCTGGGCGACTATGTCTCCACCGGCCGTCCGGTGCTGTCGATGGTCGATGCCGGCTCCTTCCACGTGGAAGGCTATTTCGAGGAAACCAAGCTGCATCGGATCCGCATCGGCAGCCCGGTCGACGTGCATATCATGGGCGAGCCCCGGCACCTGCGCGGGCACGTGCAGAGCATTGCCGCCGGCATCGAGGACCGCGACCGCAGCGCCGGCTCGAACCTGCTGCCCAACGTCAACCCGACCTTCAACTGGGTGCGGCTGGCACAGCGCGTGCCGGTGCGCATCGTGCTGGAGGACGTGCCCGCGGATGTGCGCCTGGTCTCCGGCCGCACCGCGACCGTGGCCGTTCGCGAAGCCAGGCGCGACGATGACGCCGGCCGCCGCACGGGGTCCCGGTCGTGAGGCGGCGCCACCCCTGGCTGGCGTGCGCCGCGGCCTGCCTGTGCGCCTGCACGACTGTGGGCCCGGACTATCGCGTGCCCGATCATGCGGCGGTGCGCGCGCCCGCGGCCAACGGCCCGCTGCAGGGCGCCGAAGCGCACGGCGTGGCCATCGCGCCCGTGCCCGACGACTGGTGGCGGCTCTATGACGACGAGCGGCTCAACCGGCTGGTCGGACAGGCGCTGGCCGCCAACACGGACATCCGCGCCGCCAGCGCCAACCTGCGCCGCGCGCTGGCGCTGCTGCACGAGGTGGAGTCCGAGAACCTGCCCCAGGGCGGCGCCAGCGCCAGCGTATCGCGCGCGCAGCTGTCGGCCGAGAGCTTCCTGCAGACCACCAGGCCACCGGTCTTCAACCTGGGCGACTTCGGTTTCGGCGTGTCCTACCTGATCGACTTTTTCGGCAAGCTGGCCCGCGCCGACGAGGCTGCGCTGGCCGGCGCCGAAGCCAGCGAGGCCACGCTCGACATGGTGCGCGTCACCGTGGCGGCGCAGACCGTGCGCGCCTACGTGCAGGGCTGCGCCGCCACGCATGACCTGGCCGCCGCCACGCAGCAGCTCGCGGTACAGCAACGCACGCTGGACGCCACCGGCCGCCTGGTCGCCGCCGGCCGCGGCGAACCCGCCGACGTAGCGCGCGAGCGCGCCCGCACCGAAGCGCTGCGCGCTGCCTTGCCAACGCTGGAAGCCGCGCGTAGCGCCGCACGCCACCGGCTGGCGCTGCTGCTGGGCAAACCGCCTGCGGCACTGACAGAGGCCGAGGCGGGCTGCCATGCGGAACCTACGCTGCGTGCCCCGCTGCCCGTGGGTGACGGCGCCGCGCTGCTCAGGCGCCGGCCCGATGTCCGCGAGGCGGAACGCGAACTGGCCGCGGCCACCGCGCGCATCGGCGTGGCCACGGCGGACCTGTATCCATCGATCCGCATCGGTGCCAGCGCCGGGCTGACCGGCGTGCTGAGCCACCTTGGCAGCGGCCCGACGGCGCGCTGGAGCGTGGGGCCGCTGCTGAGCTGGTCGCTGCCGACCAACGGCGTGCGCCATCGCATCCACGGGCATGAAGCCGCAGCCGACGCCGCCCTGGCGCGCTTTGACGGCGCGGTGCTGCGCGCGCTGCAGGAAACGGAAACGGCATTGTCGGCCTACACGCGTGAACTGGAACGGCACGAAGCCCTGCGCGCGGCGCGCGAACAGGCCGCGGAAGCTGCGCGGCTGCAGGGCCGCCTGCGGCAGGCGGGGCGCATCCCGTACCTGGCGCACCTGGACGCCGAGCGCACGCTGGCCGATGCAGAGGCCGCACTGGCTGCGTCCGAAGGCCATGTGGCCGCGCGCCAGGTCGACCTGTTCCTCGCGCTTGGCGGGGGGTGGCAGGCCGGCCGCAAGGTGGCTGCCGCCGATGCGACTGGCGATGAAAAAAACGACTGATCTCTCAGCTTTTAAATCATCACAGGAATGCATCCACCTGACTAAACTTCGTCCCGTGCTGCACGCTTCCCACGCGATGGCACCGCCCCAAAGGCGAATCCGGACGGCGCGGGAGGCAGATCCGCCATCCCCGCGCGGCCCCTCGCGGGCCATGCCGTCCACCTACCCAAAAACAGCAGACATGCATAAGAACGCTCTCAAAGCCCTCCTTGCCACGACCCTCTCGATCGCAGCGCTCGGTGCCGCCGCACTGGCCAGCCCTGCCATGGCGCAAGGCCTGAACGACCGCGGCGTCGCCGCCGACCGCTACGGCTACAACCTGCACAACGGCAAGCGCGACCCGTTCACCGAAGGTGCGCACGTCAATGGCAAGCGCGATCCGTTCACCGATGGCGCCCGCGTCAACGACCGGCGCGACCCGTTCACCGACGGCGCCAACCGCGCTGCCGCCGCCATCGAAGTGGCGGGCATGGACCGCAGCGGCGTGTCGGCGCCGCCGGCCCATGGCGGTTCGCGCGTTCCGGCTGCCGCCTGATCGGTGCCTGCTCGCGCCACGGCAGCCGCCGTGGCGTGTCGACGGGGCGCAAGGCCCCGTCTCTTCTCCCGTGCCTCCTGAAGACCTCCGTCATGAAAACCATCCTGTTCACGCTGCTCGGCCTTGGCGCCCTGGCCGCGTCTCTTCCCGCTGCCGCCGGTCCTGACTGGGCTGTGATCGAGCGCGGCCGCGCCGCTGCCAGGACCGCTGCCGAGCGCACCGCACAAGCCCCCAATGCCACCCCTTGCGCACAAGCGGACGTTGCCGCGTCGGCGCCTTCGCCGGTTACGTCACGCTGAGTGCTACTGACGCGCGCGCTCCGGTGCTAGATTGAGAAGGCGTGCCGCCGCCAGGCGCCGGCCGTGACAAGCCACCCCACCAGAAGAGCGAGGAGCCGCGCATGTCCCTTCCCCATCTTGCATCCGGACAGATCGCCAGCGTGCTGCCACTGGGCACACGGCTGGACCAGACCGCCACCCAGGCTCTGTTCAAGGAAGGCCCGCTGGAAGTGATGCGGCTGGTGCTGAAGGCGGGCAAGCATATGCCGCCCCATGCGGTGGATGGCCCGATGACCGTGCAATGCCTGGAGGGCGAGGTGCGCGTGCGGGTAGACGGCGCCGAGCGCCAGCTGCACCAGGGCGACCTGCTCTACCTTGCGCCGAGCGTGCGCTACGACGTGACCGCCATCTCCGATGCCTCGGTGCTGGTCACATTGGTCCTGCCCGGCAGCCGCTGAGCAGTCTGGCGTTACGGCACGACAGGCTGCCAGCGCGCGCTGGCGGCCACAAAGGCATCGATCAGCGCCGCCACCGGCTCGCGGCGCAGTGCCGCTTCGCGCACCAGCACGCCTACGTCGCGATAGAGCGGCCCGCCGGGCAATGGCGCCTGCACTACCCCGCGGACTGCTGCAATGGCACCAGTTCAGACGGGATGATGGCGCAACCCAGGCCAGCTGCCACCATCTGCAGGATCACGGCCGGCTCATCCAGCTCCATCCCTTCCCTGACCCATAGCCGCTGCCGCTTCAGGTAGCCGTCCACCAGTTGCCCGCCGGTGCTGTGGCGGTTGTAGCGGATGAACGGAAGCGCCTCCAGCAGCGCGCGCAAGTCTGCAGGCGCACCGGCGGGACCAATGGCGACAAAGCCCTCGCGCACCAGCGGCACCCACTTGAGGTCCGGCGGAAAGCCCAGCCGCGGCCGGATCAGCACGGCGATGTCCAGCTCGCGCGCATCCACCTGCGTCAGCAGCTGCGTGGACATCCCCGGCACCACGTTGACGTGCGAGTCCGGAAACCGCCCCCGGAAATGCCGCATTGCGTCGGCCAGCAAGGTGGCCTGGACCGTCGACACCGCGCCCAGCTCCACCGGCGCGGCGTCAGTATGCGGGCCGGAGCGGTCCTTCATCGCGGCATAGAGCTCGACAAAGCGCCGCGCTTCCGGCACCAGCCGGCGCCCGGCTTCGCTGAGCGCGACCGACTTGCCGGTGCGATCGAAGAGTACGCAGTCCAGGTCCTCTTCCAGCCGCCGGATCTGCGTGCTGACGGCCGACTGCGTCAGTGCCAGCCGCGCCGCGGCGGCGGAAAACGAGCCGGTTTCGGCGGCCACCAGGAAGGTCTGGAAGTAGCGGATCATCTATCAAAAAGTCTGATGCTCAGAGCAAAAATGATTCGCTTCATATTACGGGTTGTGCTGGCTACAATCAAACGCGCAGGTCAACGCCTGCCCGCATACCGACCCCCGACAAAGGCCCCCGCATGAGTGCGACTTCCTCTATCCCCCTGTTCCACCTGGCTTTCCCGTGCGCGACCTGGCCGAGGCAAGGCGCTTTTATGGCGACTTGCTTGGCTGCCCCGAAGGGCGCAGTTCCGAGGCCTGGGTGGACTTCAATTTCTATGGCCACCAGGTGGTGGCGCACCTGTCGCCCGAGGAGTGTGGCCACCGCGCCACCAGCGCAGTCGATGGCGATGACGTGCCGGTGCGGCACTTCGGCGCAATCCTGCCGATGGGCGAATGGGAGGCCCTGGCCGAGCGGCTGCGCGCGGCGGGCACGCAGTTCGTGATCGAGCCGCATGTGCGCTTCAAGGGCCAGGTTGGCGAGCAGGCCACCATGTTCTTCCTGGACCCGTCGGGCAATGCGCTGGAGTTCAAGGCCTTTGGCGACCTGAGCCAGGTGTTCGCCAAGTAAGGCAGCGCGCGGCCGGCCTAAGCAATGCGGCGCATCGCCTCCCGGATCGGGTCGGACTCGGTCGGGCGCACCAGCCGCGCTACTTCCTGCCCGTCGCGCAGGAACACCAGCGTCGGCCACAGCTTGATGTGAAACGACCGGCCAAGCCGGCGCCCGCTGCCGTCCTCGATCTTGAGATGGCGCAACGCCGGATGCACGGCAAAGGCCTCGGCCAGCGCCGGCTGGGCTCGCTGGCAGTAGCCGCACCACGGGGCGCCGAATTCCAGCACGGTGGCGCCCGGCAGCGCATCCACTTCCGTGCGGGTCGGCTCGGTGGCCGCGTATTGTTGAGTCATGGGCATGGATCTGGTCCTTTCGTGGCGGCTGGCCGATGGCATCCGGATGCCTACCAGATTCGTTCCAGCGGCGGCTCCGGGCAGGCACCGCGCAAAGAGGATGCCCCAGACTGGCCCGCTGTGCAATTTCTACGCCGCCGTGGCGATTTCCCACCATGCCGGCAGCAGTTCGCGCACCTCGGCCGCGGCAAAGCGGTCGTCGATCAGGTAGACCACGCCCTGGTCCTGCTGCGTGCGGATAACCCGGCCCGCCGCCTGCACCACCTTGCGCAGCCCGGGATACAGGTAAGCATAGGCATAGCCCTGCCCGAACGCCTGCTGCATGCGTGCGCGGAACTGCTCGTTGACCGCGTTGAACTGCGGCAGCCCCAGGGTGGCAACGAAGGCGCCGATCAGGCGCTCGCCGGGCAGGTCCACCCCTTCGGCAAAGGCGCCGCCGAGCACCGCGAAGCCGATGCCCTCGCCGCCTGCCTCGAACTTGTCCAGGAACGCAGCCTGCGCGGCCTCGTCCATGCCGCGCGATTGCACCCAATGGGGAATGTCGGGATGGGCCTGCGCAAAGCGGGCCACCGCCTGCTGCAGATACTCGTGGCTGCTGAAAAAGGCCAGGTAATTGCCGCGCCGCGCGCGGAACTGGCCTCCCATCAGCGCAACGATGGCAGGCAGCGACCGTTCGCGCTGCGCATAGCGGGTAGAGATGCGCGCGGCGATCCGCACTGACAGTTGCTCGGCGCGGAACGGCGATGGCACTTGCACCCGCGCGCAATCCGCCGGCAAACCCAGCGTATCGAGGTAATAGGCAGCGGGATCGAGGGTCGCGGAGAACAGCGTGACTGAATGCGCGGCGGCAAAGCGCGGGCGCAGGAACGGGGCCGGGATGACATTGCGCAGGCACAGCCGCGCATGGTGGCCACGGCCGGTGCGCGGCACGCGCTGGATATCGAACAGCGAATGCGCGTCGAGCTGCTCGGCGAGGCGGCCAAAATGCAGCGCATCGAAATAGAAGCGCTGCAGCGCCGGATCATGCGCGCCTGGATGTTCGGTCATATGCGACAGTGCCGCCGCGCAGCATTCGTCCAGCGCGCGGCGGAAGGCGGCGGGCGCTTCGGGCAGGACTTCATACGCCTCGTCACTATGGCGCGCCAGCGCGCTCCATTGCCGGGCCAGCCGCATCAATGGCTTGCGCACGACGGCCGGCGCGCTGCGGCGCACCTCGCGCAGCGATTGGGGGTCGAGTTCGGCGGTGTACATGGCGCGGCCGCGCTCGACCAGGTTGTGGGCCTCGTCCACCAGCACGCTGGCGCGCCAGCCATTGGCCGCGGTCAGGGCATACAGCAACGCGCTGCGGTCGAAGTAGTAGTTGTAATCGGCCACCACCACGTCGCTCCAGCGCACCAGCTCCTGCGACAGGTAGTAAGGGCAGATCCCGTGTGCCAGCGCCAGCGTGCGCACCGCGGCGCGGTCGCGCACCGGCACGCCGCGCGCCGCTTCGCGTGCTGCCGGCAGGCGGTCATAGAAGCCGCGCGCCAGCGGGCAGGACTCGCCATGGCAGGCCAGCTCCGGATGTTCGCAGGCCTTGTCGCGGGCCACCAGTTCCAGCACATGCAGCGGCCGCGCGCCGTGGCCGCGCAGCGCATTGGCGGCGTGCAATGCCACCCCGCGCCCGGTGGATCGGGCCGACAGGAAGTACACCTTGTCGATGCCCTGCCCCGGCATGGCCTTGAGCACCGGGAACAGCGTGCCGACCGACTTGCCGATGCCGGTGGGCGCCTGCGCCAGCAGGTGGCGGCCCGCGCGGTTGGCGTTGTAGACCGCCTGCGCCAGTTCGCGCTGGCCCGGGCGGAAGCCCTGGTGCGGAAAGGCCAGCTGCGCCAGCGCGCCATCGCGTGCCTGCCGGTGGGCCAGTTCCGCCTGCGCCCAGTGCAGGAACTGCTCGCAGGTCTGCACGAAGAAGGCTTCAAGTGCCTGCGCAGTGAAGTGCTCCGCGACCGGGTGCTCGCGCTGGCTGATGATGTCGAAATAGACCACCGCGATCTCCAGCCCGGGCAGCCCCAGCTTGCGGCATAGCAGGCAGCCGTAGATCCTGGCCTGGGCCCAGTGCAGATGGCGGTGGTTGTCCGGCACGGCGGCATCGCCGCGTACGGTCTTGATTTCTTCCAGCCGGTTGGCGGCGGGATCGTAGCCGTCGGCGCGGCCGCGCACATGCAAGGGGCCGAAATCGGCGGCAAGCGCCACCTCGGCCTGGTAGCCCTCGCCGCGCCGGCTGGTCACTACGGCATGCCCGGCCATGCCCTCCTGCGCCGATGGCGTGGGCACGAAGCGCAGGTCCAGGTCGCCCGCCTTGGCGGTGAACTCGCACAGCGCGCGCACGGCCACCACGTAGGCCGGAGCGGCTGGCGTGGCAGGCGGGGCTGGAATGGACGGCGGGACGGCAGGCACGGGAACGGGGCGCGGCAATAACTGTATGAATATACAGTATCAGGGAAGACCGTTATCCGGTGACCCCCGTTCCGGCACAGGGACATAGCAAAACGCTATTTCCATGTGCACCATCCACCGCTCTATGTTGTCTGTCTTGCGAGACAACACGCGCGCGCTCGCGAACGGCTGGTACCGCACCGGTGACCTCGGCAAGATCCAGAAGCACATGCTGCGCGCAGGCGCCGCAGCCTGAGCCTCAGACCAGGCGCGCGTCGTACTGCCAGCGGCGCAGCTTGACGCAGGCCAGCAGCGCGGCGTCGGGGTGTGCCGGGTTGACCAGCACGTTTTGCTCTTCAGGGATGACGATGGAAGGCACCAGCAGCAAGGCGCTGGTGCCCGCCGCGGTCCAGGCTTCGCCGGCGTCAAGACTGGTCTTGCCGGCGGGAATGGCATCCCAGCCAACGGGGGCTGTATCGGCGCTTAGTTGCTGCGCCACCGCCCATAGCTCGTCAGGGATGTCGATCCGGACCAGGTAGCGGTTCAGCGGCAGCCCGCCCGAGCCCAGGTGAACCAGCGTTTCCAGGCAAGCCAGCGCGATGCTGGACGCCGCATAGATCAAGGGCGTGCCCTGCCGGTTCCAGCGCCCGCCGGTGGCCTTGGCGCCGGCGCCGCTGGCATCGTCCGCGGTGTAGTCCGGGGTGTCGGTCGCGATCCGCCACGCTGGCCTCACGCGTACGCCCCGCTCTGCATCCTGGCCACCAGGTCGGAAACGATGCGCTGGCCGGCGAGCGTATCCATCAGCTCAGCGGGCCGGCGCCCGCCCAGCGCCGGCAACGGCTGCTCCAGCCACTGCGCCACCCACTGTGCCGCGCTGAAACCGCGCGGATCGCCCGAGCTTTCCACCAGCGCCTGGACCTGCCCCACCAGCCGCGCCATGCCCAGCACACGCTCGCTCTGCTCGCTCGACAGGTTCTGGTGCGCCCGCGCCTTGCGGTCCACGGTGGCGCGCGGCAAGTCCAGTGTCTTGATCAGTTGCTCCTTGGTCGTGCCCATGGATTCGGCCAGGCGGGTCAGGTCTGAAGCCGGCACGCCTTCACGAATCGCGCGGATGACTGACATGGCGCCTTGCGTCGACAGGCTGGCCTCATAGACGCCGACATAGTTGTTGACGCTCAGCTCGGGCGGTGCCGGGCGTTCATGAGCCAGCGGATAGCGACCTTCGGGAGTGAGCGTGAGCGGCATGGCAGTCCTCATCAAATGAGCATTCAGTATAGCTCAATTGACAAAAAACACCCGAGCACCCGCCGTGCTTCCCCGGTGTTGCCGCTGGGTCAGGTGCGCTATAAGCCTCGCGTGCGCCTCCGACTGCCCTTGCCAGTGCCCAGCGCAGTGCGGGCCGGCCGGGTGCGGCGGACTGCCGGACTGGCGGGGCCGGCGGTGGCAATGGTCGCGGCAGCCGCCTGGTCGCGATACTCGGCCAGCAGGCTTTCCCGCTGCCGCACCCGCTCTTCCAGCACGGCAAGCGCCTGGCCAAGACGGGTCATCTCGCTGCCCTGGCGCGACGCGGCCTCGGCGGCACGCGTCAGCCGCTCGACGGCCACCTTGCGCTCAGCTTCCAGCAGCTTCTGGGCTTCCTTGGCCGCCATGCGCGCGGCATCCAGTTCCAGCGCCATCCGTCGCTCATTGGCGGCGGCGCGCTGGGTCACGGTTTCCCGCTCCTGGTCCCATGCCGCCCGCTGCGCGGTGAAATCCTGCTGCATCGCGTTGTGTGCCAACAGCGCCGCGGCCGACTCTGCGCGCATCGTCTGCGCCTGTTGCTGCAGGGTGGAGGCCGCAGCTTCAGCGCGCGCAGCACGCGCAGTGGCGTCGTCGCGGGCCCGTGTCAGTTCCGCCATGGCCGTCTCGGCACCATCCAGGCGGGCCTGCATGACCTGGCGTTCTTGCGCCAGCGCTTCCCGCTCCTGCTCCAGTGCCGCCCGGGCCTCGGCCAGTGCCGCCTCACGCTGCACCAGCGCGGCCTCGGCCGAAGCCTTGGCTACCTGCAGAGCCGCCTCCCACAGGTAGCGCGCTGCCTCCGTGACCGGCTCAGGGCATCCGGGTGCGGGCGCAAATCCCTGAGGATCCTGGATACGTCCACCCAGCGCCGCAAACCAGGCATCCAGGTGCGGGCTGACCGTATTGGGCGAGCCCCGCCCCAGGTGCAGGCGGATGCGTTCGATGGTGGGCCGCTGGCCGGTCTTGAGCAGGCTGTCGGCGGCCTGCCAGACGTCGTCTCGGGTAATGCCACGGCTGCGGAGGGTTTCCATGATGGGATTTGGCAAAAGTCTGTGAGGAAGACAAATAAGGTTCGATAATGGACACTTATCGGGTGTTATTTGCCGTTTATGTATGCTATATTACAGCATACATCATATTTAATATGATAAAAATCCGAGAAGCCCACGAGGCCTACTTTCCACCGATTACATCCGATGTCGAACTACCGGCGCCGCTTCGCCCGTCCGAACTGGACCCGCTTGCGGAGCAAGCGGCCAATGCCTTGCGCCGCGAAGGCGAATCCCAAAACACGGTGGCGAGTTACCGGTCCGCATTGCGCTACTGGTCTGCCTGGTATGCCCTGCGCTACCGGCAACCTGTGCGGCTCCCGCTCGCGCCTGCCGTCGTCATCCAGTTCATCGTCGACCATGCCACGCGCCAGACGCCGCAAGGTCCCGTCTGCGAGATGCCTGCGGCCATCGACCAGGCGCTGGTCGCTGACGGATACAAGGCCCGACCCGGCCCGCCCGCGCTGTCCACGCTGACGCACCGGCTGGCGGTACTGGCCAAGGCCCACCGCCTGCAGGCCTTGCCCAACCCCTGTGCCGAAGCTGCGGTGCGCGAACTGATGGCCGGCATCCGGCGCGCCTATGCGCGGCGCGGACAGCGGCAGGCGCGCAAGGCGGCGCTGACCCGCGATCCGCTGCTGCGCCTGCTCGATACCTGCGATGACTCGCTGCGCGGCCTGCGCGACCGCGCGCTGCTGCTGTTTGCCTGGGCCAGCGGCGGGCGCCGCCGCTCTGAAGTCGCGCGCGCTACCCTCGACCACCTCACCCGGCTGGGCCCCGGTGACTTCGTCTATGCACTGGGCTGGTCCAAGACCAACCAGTCAGGCAGCGAGCGCGCCGATACCGTCAAGCCCGTCACTGGTGCCGCCGGCCAGGCGCTGGAGGCATGGCTTGCGGCCACCGGCATCAGCAGCGGACCGCTGTTTCGCCGCATCCGCCGCGGCGGGCATGTGGGAGAAGGGTTGTCCGATGCGGCGGTCAGCCGCATCGTCAAGGCGCGCTGCGCACTGGCAGGACTGGACGGCGACTACTCGGCGCATTCACTGCGCTCGGGCTTTGTCACGGAGGCTGCTGCGCAACAGGTGCCGCTGGCCGAGACCATGGCCATGACCGGCCACGCGAGCGTGTCGACGGTGGTGCGTTACTTCCGCGCCGCGGACGCGCGGCGCTCGCGTGCGGCCGACCTGCTGGCGCAAGCGCCGCAAACCGCCGAAGGCAACTGAGGGCGGCTTGCAGCTCGCGCCAATCATGCCGCGCAGGCGGCGCAAATACGGGTATTTCGCTAGCCGGCAGCGCTGGCTCGGGCTGCGGGGGGTGCCTATACTGGCAGCGCGCCGCACAGTGCCAGGCATAACTGGCCGGCCGCGCCTGGAGAATCCGGCAGGCAATCGCCACTGGCACGATGTGCAGCGGCGCCCATGGGACGCCATTGCGAACCACCTGCCTGGCCCCGAACAAGTAGAAACGCGGAGATGGGGATGCCCAACGAACAATTCCTCGCCACGCAGGAAACCCGGCGCTCGGGGCTGAAAGCCCTGCGGGCTGCCTTGCTGCAGGTTCACAAGGAAGTCATCGGCTACGACAGGACCCAGTATGAGCGCCTGAACGGCCCGATTCCGGCAGGCCTGTTTGTGCAACTGGTGACTGAAGACAACTACTTCCGCTGGCTCGACCCGCTGTCGCGCCTGATCATCGAGATCGACGAAGAGCTGGAAGCCCAGGAACACCACGACGAAACCTGCCGTGCAGTCGGGCGCGCCGCGGAAAGACTGTTCAGCGACGGTTCTGACCCGGCCTTCCGCAAGCGTTACCAGGAAGCCCTGCAGGACGAATCCGGCGTCATCGTGGCGCACGGACGGCTGATGTCGGTGATCGGGCAGCTGCGCCAGTTGCCATAGCACGCCGGATTGCGCGGGCGCGTTGCGCGCCCCTCGGCATAGCCTGCCCGCCTACTTCGCCGGTTTCGGTTCCGGCACGGGTTTGCGCGGCGCATGGGTATCGACAGCCACGGGGTCGCTCGCCGGAAACGTCTCTTTCAGCGCTTCGTCCAGTTCGCGCTCGATCAGTTCATCCTTGCGCTGTTGTTCACTGGAGGCTGGCGGCTCGCGCTTCTGTGTTGCGGACTTGGTCATGATGATGGGGCTCCGTTGTCATCCATGAGCGGATGGTAGTCCCGCGCAGGCCGCATTGCCATCACGGCGACGCAGGCTCATCGGCCGCGTCCACCCCTATGCCAGCCGCCTTGCCCATGGCCACCACCGCCGTGCCAGTGATGCCCGCCGTAACCGCCGCCGCCATGGATATAGGTAAAGCTGCCGTAGAAACCACCGTAGCCGGGCCAGGGACCATAGTACGGGTAGTATGCCGGCGCAACCGGGTAGCTACCGTAGTAGTAGGCTGAGGAAACCGGATAAGCCGGATAAGCCGGATAGTAAGAGTCGCCTGCATAGGGATAGGCGACGCAGCCAGCCAGCACTGCCGTGCAGAGGGCCGCTCCCAATCCATATCGCATGATCCGCTCCTCACCGTGACGCCGGCGTTCGGCTGCCTGACACCAGGTTAGACCGCTCTGAATGCCGCGCAATTCCTCGAAATACGGCCGCGCCCTGATCACGCGCAGCAATCGCGTGCACATATCGGGACAATTCAACGCCATATTTAAGAAATGTCCGATATTCAGATGAGAAACAACAGAATACAGTCCTCATGCACCCGGCCCGCGGGTGCCCCGACTGAGCCAGGTTGACCCCCTTCCTGGTTCCTTACACTGCCACGATGGTCCCCGCCATCGTGGCATTTTTTTGCCGCGGTCCTGCTCCAGGTGCTACAGGCCCTTCTCGACCATGTCGAGCAAGCGCTGCCCGAGGATCTCTGCCTGCTCCCTGGCGCGGCTGCGCAGCGGGCCGTCGATCAGCAGGATGGCCAGGCCATGCACGGCCGACCACGCGAGGTACTCAGCACCCGGCCGGCGCTCTGGCGGCAGCACACCGGCTTCCACCAGCTTGTCGAGCGCCGCGCCCAGCAGCTGGAACGGATTGAGCCCGCTGTTGCCCGCCTTGGCCGGGTCGGCATCGTCATCCACTTCATCCGGCACCGAAAACGCGGTGCGGAACAGTCCGGTCTCGGCCAGCGCAAAGCGCAGGTAGCCGGTGCCGACCGCACGCAGGCAGGCACGCGCATGCGCAGCGGCACCGCGGCCCGGGCGCAGCCCACCGATTTCACCTTCCATGGCAATGGCAAGCGACGACAAGGCCGAAGCCCGCACCGCCTGCAGCAGGTCCTGCCGGCTGGCAAAATGCCGGTACGCGGCATTGGGCACCACGCCGGCACGGCGCGTGGCCTCGCGCAGCACGATGGCGTCGGGGCCACCCTCGCGCGCCAGGTCGATGCCGGCGTCCAGCAGCGCGCGGCGCAGGTCGCCGTGGCGGTAGGTGGCGCGCGCCGGTGGCGCGGAGACAGCCCGGGTCATGCGGACCCTCTTGAAGATGAATAATAGTTCATGATGTCCAAACGCTTATAGTGAACAGTGTACACAATCAAACCGCAACCAGTCTGTTGCATTGAGGATTGCAGGGACCAGCGGAGCGGAATGCGGCTTCAGAGGATTGGCGCAAACAGCTTGGCGACGTGCATCGCCACGCGCAGCGGCGCCGGCGCGTCGAGGAACTCATCCACGCCGATGCGCCGGGCCTGGGCGAAGTCGGCTTCGAGCATGGTGGCCACGCTCGCGGCAAAGCCCTTGTCGGCGGTCATCACCATCAGCTCGAAGTTGAGCCGGAACGAGCGGTTGTCCAGGTTGGCCGTGCCGACGGCCGCGGCTTCGTCGTCGATCAGGATGACCTTCTGGTGCAGGAAGCCTGGCTGGTAGCGATACAGCTTGATGCCGGCCGACACGGCCTGGTACGCATAGATGGTGGAGGCGGCATAGACCACCAGGTGATCGGGCCGCGCCGGAATCAGGATGCGCACATCCACGCCGCGCAGCACGGCCAGCCGCAGCACCGCAAACACCGCCTCGTCCGGCACGAAATACGGCGAGGTGATCCACAGCCGGTGGCGCGCCGACTGGATAGCCTCGACAAAGAACAGCGAACAGGTCTCTTGCGCGTCGGCAGGGCCTGACGGCACCACCTGGCAGGTCATGCGCCCGCCCACCTCTGGCGGCGACGGCATCAGCAGGTGCGGCACCTCGCGCGCGGCCCAGAACCAGTCTTCGGCAAAGGCCATCTGCAGGTCCAGCACGGCGCTGCCGCGCAGCGCGATATGGGTGTCGCGCCACGGCGCCAGCGGCGGACGATCGCCCAGGTATTCGACGCCGACGTTGTGGCCACCGACAAAGGCCTCGCTGCCATCGACGACCACCAGCTTGCGATGGTTGCGAAAATTGAGCTGGAACCGGTTGACAAAGCCGCGGTGCGTGGAAAACGCCCGCGCATCGACGCCGGCCTCGATCAGCGTGCGCACGTAGCGGCGCGGCAGCGCGTGGCAGCCGATGCGATCGAACAGGAAGTACACCTTGACGCCGGCCCGCGCGCGTTCACACAGCAGCGCCTGCAGGCGCTGGCCCAGCGCGTCGTCATGCACGATGAAGAACTGCACGATCAGCACCTGGCTGGCCCGCGCGATCGCGGCAAAGATCGCCTCGAAGGTCTGCTCGCCGTTGACCAGCAAGCGCACGTCATTGTTGGCCAGGCACGGCATGCCGGTCAGCCGGGGCAGCGCACGCATGCAGGCCTGCGCCGGCGCATGGACCACGCAAGCGCTGCGCGCCTCGCGTTCGCGCGGGGTCATGCCGTGGCGCAGTTCGCGCAGGTGGTCGTCATTGAAGCGCCGTGCATCGACGTAGCCGGCGAAGGTGCTGCGCCCGAAGATCAGGTAAGGCACCAGCGTGAAGTAGGGCATCATCAGCAGCGACCCCGCCCACGCGATCGCACCGGGCGCGGTGCGCACCGTCATGACGGCATGCAGGGCGGCCACCACGCCGACGACGTGAAAGCACAAGACGATGATGGCGATGACACTCGGGCTCTGCAGCATCGGTGGGCTTGAGTCCCCGGACGGAACGGGATGCGCGCTATTTTGGCACACCCCGCCCGGATGTTGACAGCACGGCGCCCAAGACTTCAACGCGGCTGCCTTCTTTTTTGGCACGCCGACAGCATCACGGTGCCAGGCCGTCGTCCGGCCACTGCCCCCTGGCTTGTCCACAGGAACTGTGGACAACTTTCCATATCGCCATCGGCCCCGCCGACATGCGCTCCGTCACGCCAGCAACGCGAGCGCGATCAAAAAAAATCAACAGAAATTTCAGCAATGTCTGATTGTCCTGTTGACCGCACTTTTTGTACGCTTGTTGCTTGCGAACGGTAGTGCTGCTTGCGTGCGCGCCTGGTGCCTGCCTTCGTTCCATCGTGGTCCGGCTCCTGCCCTGCCGCAGTCCGGCCGTCCCTGCCACGGCTCTCGTATTTCGCCAACGATGAATATTGCGCTGCTCATGGGCAAGTCGCCTCAACTCCGGCCGGTGCCGGAACTGCTGGCACGTTCCGGTTATCGTTGCAACGTGTTTGAAACAGGCCGCGACCTGATCCACGGTGTCAGCCAGGTACCATTCGACCTGCTGCTGATCGATGACGAGTTGCCGGACCTGCCAGCCATCGACGTTATCCGTGCCGTACGCTGTGCGCGCTCACGCGATGTGCCCATCATCATGCTTGCGTCCGACAGCAGTGAAGATGGCCTCGTCGATGCGCTCGATGCCGGCGCTGATGACTACGTGTGCCGCCCGCTCAATGCGCGCGTGCTGATGGCACGCATCACGGCGCTGCGCCGCCGGGTGACCGGCGAGCGCCTGCGCCAGGGCCTGGTGGTGCGCATCGGCCCCTACCAGCTCAACAGCGTGGGCCGCTTTGCCACGCTGGGCGGGGAGCGCATCGAAATGACGCCGAAGGAATTCGACCTGGCCATGCTGTTGTTTTCGAATGTCGGCCGGGTCCTGTCCAGCGACCGCATCCAGCAGGCGGTGTGGCGGCATGAACTGCCGCCGCTGTCGCGGGCACTGGCGGGACTGGTCTCGCGCCTGCGCAAGACCCTGCGCATCGGCATCGCCAACGGCGTCGCCATCGCCGTCGTATACGCGCACGGCTACCGGCTCGACGTACTGGAAGGGGGCGACGCGCCCAGGCTGCCCGCAGCGGACCGCCGGGACACCAGACGCAGGCAGCCGGACCGCTAGACCGACAGCGTCGCGGCCAGCGACAGGAAATCCAGCACGGCCATGCCGGTTGCCGAGCGCTTGGCCTCGCGCTTGGCCGCCGCCGCGGCGGCGCCGATATGCTGGCTGCCCAGCCGCTGCAGGCCCGCCACGCCCTCGCCGCTCACGCACACCACCCCAACCGCCATCGACACTGGCGCAAAGAATACCGGCCGCCCGTGCCGGTCTTCGCCATGCATGCCGCCGGCGCTGCGATCGGCGGGCGAATACATGGCGCGCGCCGCGTCGTTGAAGCGCCGGATCGCAGCTTGCAAGCGCGCGGCCCAGTCGCTGCTCTGGTACAGCACCAGGAAATCGTCGCCGCCCACATGGCCGAGAAAATCGCGTGCGGGATCACAGGCCTCGGCCAGGATGGCGGCCGCGCCCTTGAGCATCTCATCGCCCTTCCAGTAGCCATACTTGTCGTTGAAGGGCTTGAAGTGGTTCAGGTCGACATAGCAGGCGCGGAACTCGCTGGCGGCTTCGATCAGGCGCTCGATATGCTGGTTCAGCGGAATATTGCCGGGCAGGAAGGTCAGCGGATTGGCATAGCGCGCCGCCTCCATGCGCACTTCGGTGATGGCCCGGATCAGGTCAGCACCGGTGCCCAGGCCGATATAACGGCCCTGCTCGGTGATCACGAAACCATCGGCAAGCGAGCGCGTGTTCTCGCCGGACAGGATCTGCGCCATCTCCTCCAGGCTGGTGCGATGGTCAAAGCAGGCCGGCTCGCGGTTGGCCATGGCGATGCAGGCCTTCTTGCCATACAGCTCGCGATGGAACGGCGCCGCGTAGCGGTCGATAAAGGCCTGGCGGCTGATGATAGCCAGCGGCCGGCCTTCGTCATTGACGACGGCCACGGCCTGCAGGTCGGGCTGGTCCTGGAACACGCGCAGCACCGCATCATTGCTGGTGGCAGGCGAAACGGTCGGCGCGGGCCGCAGCAGGCGCCCGGCGGTGATGCCCGACCAGCCTGAGCGCACCATCTGGGGAAACACCGCGATATGCCGCGATGCCAGCGCCTGGCGCACGTGCAGCGGCGCCTGCGCGGCCGGCCGCGCCACGGGCCGGCCCACGTAATAGCCCTGGGCGCCGGTCACGCCCAGGTCGCGGATCACGGCGAGCTCGTCTTCGTCTTCGATGCCTTCGGCGATCACGCGGCCGCCAAAGGCCCCCATCATGCGCAGCAGCGCGCGCAGGATCTCCAGCCGGCGCGAACAGGAAGCAATGCCCCGCACCAGCGATTTGTCGATCTTGACGAACTGCGGCGACAGGTGCGCCAGCAGATCGAGGTTGGCATGCCCGGTGCCGAAATCATCCAGCGCGTACTGCATGCCGAGCTCGCGCAGCACCGCCATCGCCTGGGCAAAGCTGGCCGCATCGCCGATCGGGGTCTGTTCGGTGACCTCGATCACCAGGCGCGACGGCGCAATGCCCGCTTCCAGCAGCGCCGCCATCAGCCGCCCGCGCTCGGCCAGCAGGTGCCGCAATGTCATGGGGCTGAAATTGAGGAAGAGCTTGCCGGGCAGGTCCAGGCTGCGCCAGGCGGCCAGCGCGGTGCGCGCCGCGTGGACCTCCAGCGCCATGGTCGCGGCAACGCCCTGCGCCAGCCGGAACAACGCGTCGGGGTTCGCCCAGGGCGAGCCCGCCGGGCCCCGGATCAGCGCCTCGTAGCCGAGAATCTCGGCGTTGTCGGCCTGCACGATCGGCTGGAATACGGCGTGCAGCGGCGGCAGCCGCGCATGCGCCAGTGCTGCTGCGACGGGGGCGCCAGAAGCTGCGACAGGTGCGCGGTCGTGCGAAGGCGTGGCGGCAGGCAGGCCTGTCATGGAGGGAAATCCGGGGGTGGAGCAAGATGGGCGAACGACATTGCATGACATGGAGATGACAGCGTGATGACAAGGAATCTCATTCCATGTCACGCCGGCGTCACGTTGATGACCGACCATCCGTGCGCCGCTTGCGACTGCCCCGGACAGAGGACAGCGCGCGCGGCAATTCGGGTCAAGCCCGGGCCCTGTGCCTCCTTCTGGATCCAGCGCGCCCGTTTGGAGTCTTCTCCGTGTTGCAAGTCATCAAGACACGCCTGCCCGGCCGCAGCCGGGCAGCTGCCCCCGCGCGGCTGTTCGCGCGGCTTTCCGCACGACTGGGCCGCCTGCCGCTGGTGGCGCGCCTGTGCGCCGCCTTCGCCCTGGTGTACCTGTTCGGCGCCGCCGTCGGGTTGACCGGCATCGCCAACCTGGTCTCGATCAAGGCGCGCACCGACACCCTGTACCAGCACGACATGCACGGCGCCATCTCGGCCGAGCGTGCGCAGTCAGCACTGGCCACCCTTGGCCGTGCCCAGCTGGCGCTGACCATGGCCACCAGCAGCACCGAGCGCGACGATGCCGCCGCCGACGTCGCGCGCGGCCTGTCGCAGCTCGATGCTGCGCTGGCCGGCGTTCGCCAGGCCGCCGCGGCACAGGCCGCGCCGCTGCTGCGCGAACGCCAGCGCGCCGGCGAGCTGGTGCAGGCCTACGTGGCGCTGCTGCGCAAGCAGCCGCTGGACTCGCTGCAATTCGACAGCGCAGTCTCGGTCGACGGCCACTTCGTCACCGAACAGCTGCAGACCCTCAGCCGGCAGGTGGAAGCCGTGCGCCAGCAGCAGGAACAAAAGGCTGCCGCCACGGTGGCCAGCGTGGCGGCCAGCCAGCTGCGCGCGCAGGCCTGGATGGTCGCCCTGCTCGGCGCCAGCCTGCTGGCGGCCGCCGCGCTGGCGTGGATCGCGGCGCGCAGCCTGCGTGCCGAACTTGGCGGCGAGCCGCGCGACGCCGCCGAGATCGCCCGCCGCATAGCCGCCGGCGACCTGACCGCCACCATCGCCCTGCGCCCGTCGGACGACAGCAGCATGCTGCATCACGTAGCCGGCATGCGCGACCAGCTTGCCGGCGTGCTGGCGCGCATCCAGGCCAGCGCACAGGAGATCACCGCGGCCGGCCAGCAGATCGCCGACGACAACCAGGCCTTGTCGGCGCGCACCCAGCGACAGGCCGGCGCGCTCGATGCCGCCACCGGCAGCATGCAGGCACTGGCCGCACGCGTGGCCGACGCGCACGCCCAGGCCACCGAATCGAGCCAGATGGCCAGCCAGGCGCGCGCCGCCACCGATGCCGGCGCTGCCGTGGTGCAGCAGATGCGCGGCGCGATGGATACGCTGCACGGCCACTCGCGCCATATCGCCGAGATCGTCGGCGTGATCCAGGGCATCGCCTTCCAGACCAATATCCTGGCGCTGAACGCCGCCGTGGAAGCGGCCCGCGCCGGCCCCGCCGGCCGCGGCTTTGCGGTGGTCGCGCAAGAGGTACGCGCGCTGGCCCAGCGCAGCGCCGATGCGGCGCGCGAGATCGGCGGCATCGTCGGCACGGCAACGCATGAGATCGAGCAAGGCGCGCGCCTGAGCGCCAGCGTGGTGGCGGCAATGGACCGCATCGCGGCTACCGTCGGGCACAGCCATGCGCTGGCGGAGGCGTTGCGCACACTGGCCGACGAGCAGGCCGGCAGCGTGCAGGCCGCGGGGCAATCCGTATCGCAGCTGCGCCAGACCGCCCAGCAGAACGCCGCGCTGGTCGACGACCTGGCCAGCCAGGCAGCCCGGCTGGACCAGCAGGCAGCGGCACTGGCCGACGATGTGGCCCGCTTCCGCTTCTAGTGCATGTCATCTTTGTAACGGCCATATGTGTCTGGGCGAAACATTTGTCATAGCGACGTAACCGGCATTTACGTCTTCCCCGATAAAGTTACAGATCTGTTTCAACTGAACCCGCGCCGGTTACGTGTCAGCCTGCCCGTGGCGAGTAATCTTGGTTCACACCAACTGAACTGGCACCCGCACAGGAAACCATGGCTGAACGACTCATCATGCTGGACGTACCCGGCGTCCTGTATTCCGACCGCTCCCGCACCCGCCTCGGCGGCATTCCGGATTCGGGCACACTGCGCGATGTCCGGTTCTTTGATCCTGTCGCGCTGGGGTTCGTACGCAGGTTGTTCGGCGTGGCCGGCGCCCGCGTGGTGGTGTCCGACGCCTGGCGCCGCGGCACGCCCGCGGCAATCCTGCAGCAGCTGGACCTGCAGGTCGAAGCCATGACCCCACCGGCCGCAGGCGGCCATGGTGCGGAAATCGAAGCCTATTTCGCCCAGGGCGCCAAGCCGGTCAACTACGTGATCATTTCCTGCGCCGCCCCGGAATCGATGCCCGAGGCCTTGCGCGAGCACCTCGTTACCGTTGACCCGGCTGCCGGGCTGACCCTGGAGAACTTCCAGCAGGCGCTCGGCATCCTGGGCGTGGCCTGCCCGTCCACGGTGATGCCCGCACCGAAACTGGATGCCGGCCTGAAGGCCAAGCTGGCCCAGCTGCAACAGCTTGCACGGGAAAATCCGGCCCGCTTCGGCAGCGCGCTGGCACCGGCGCGCGAGCGCACGCCCGTCCACGCCTGATCCGCACCAGCAGCACATCCCGGCGGGGCGCCCAAAGGCGCCCCGTTTGCATTGGTGGGCCCGCCACGCGCCGGCGATCCCGTATCATGCTCGGTTTCACCGGAACACACAGTCAGGACGCTGCCATGCCTCACCTCGTCATCGAACTCACCGAAAACACCCGCCTGAACTGCTCGCAGGAAGAGTTGCTGGATGAAGCCAATGCCGCCCTGCTGGCTTCCGGACAGTTCCAGGAGGCGGACATCAAGTCGCGCTGCATCACGCTGTCGACTTACCGCCAGGGCGTGGACGCGGTCGAGCGCGCCTTTGTCCACGCGCGCCTGTCGATCCTGGACGGCCGCGACAGCGCCGTGCGCCAGGCGCTGGCACAGGCCGTCTGCGACGTGATCGCCGAAGCGGTGCGCGCCGGCTCCGGCACCGGCCAGGACGTGCAGGTGCAGGTGTCAGTAGAGGTCTGCGAGATGGCGCGGGCAACCTATGCCAAGCAGGTGGTGGCCTGAGGTAGCGGAACGGATGGTGGCCGCCAAATCGGGATAGGGGCAGGCCTCACGGCCCGCCTCCTCCCACACCACCGTGCGTACGGGTCCGTACACGGCGGTTCGGATCGGTTGATCGATCAGCTCTCCACTGATGGTAGTCCGAGAGAATGGAAGTAATGGTTGCCGAGGGCCTTGTGAAGTGCCGGACTTCCGCTCACGCGCCACGGGCCATGGGGGGAGCCGGCCGTTTGTGCCGCCAGATCCTTCCCAACGCCGCGCCCCCGGAGTTCCGCGAAGCGTGTTCGACCCCGCTTCCATTGCTTCCAGAGGAAGCACCGCAGGCGTCGTCGCACCCAGGCATCCAAGCGCTTCAGCACGCTCGGCGTTTCGCAGAAACCAAAGTAGCCGCGCCAGCCAGTCAGATAGCGGCGCAAGTCCGCGACCATCTGCTCGGCACTCACCCCACGCGTGCGTCGGGTCAGCTCCCGTACTCGCTCTTTGAATCGAGACAGAGCCTTCGGCGCGATACGCCGCTTGGTCTGCTTCGTCCCAGTGAACGTGAAGCCCAGGAATTTCCGTTGCTCTGGCCGCGCGACCGCGCTCTTCGCCTCGTTGACCTTTAGCTTAAGCTTGCCGGTAAGGAAGGCCTTGAGGCCTGCCATCACCCGCTGGCCGGCCCGCTCACTGCGCACGTAGACATTACTGTCATCAGCATATCGCACAAAGTGCAGGCCGCGCCGCTCCAACTCCCGATCGAGGTCGTCAAGCAGCAGATTGGAGAGCAACGGCGAAAGCGGACCGCCTTGCGGCGCCCCCTCGTCCGTCGCACCGACCAGTCCGTGCTCCAGTACGCCTGCCGTCAGGAAGGCGCGAATCAGCTTCAAGACCCGCTTGTCGCTCACCCGCGCTGCCACCCGACTCATCAGGATGTCGTGGTTGACACGGTCAAAGGAAACCACCACAGACTACCCCTCTCCACCACGTTCCTGAATCTGTTGTCATCACACGATCCGGCCACCCGTTCGAGGGCCGGCGCCTCCAGGTCATCAGCCGACGGCAACGGGCCGGCCGATTGCACCTTCTGCTGACACTCCCCGACCAATCACGCGGACTCATTCCCGCCGACTGGACCGATTTCGCCGCCGGCTCCGGCAGCGTTCCGGCAAGTACTCCCGCTCTAGCATCTGACACGCTGGGCTCGATTGCCGACCTGCTCCACGCTCGCCTCATCATTGACGCTTTGCTGCGCCAGACGGAACAGGAGAGCAATGATGCAACTGAACCTACCCCTCGCGGATCTGCCGTCCGGCGACGACAGCCTGTGGGAACAACTCGATCCAGCGACACAAGACGCGGTAATCAACGGTCTCGCCCAGGCGATCGCGAAGCTCGTGACCCACAACAACCCGATGCCACGGGAGAGCAATGATGACTGACACCGCCAACAAGATCGGCCCCAGCCATTTGCAACGCACCGCCTTCGTCTACATCCGCCAGTCCAGTGCCAGCCAGGTCGAGCACAATCGCGAATCGACGCAGCGTCAGTACGCGCTCGCTCAACGGGCCACCGCCCTCGGTTGGACCGCGCAGCAGGTCAGCGTGATCGACGAGGATCTGGGCCTCTCGGGCGCCAGCGCCGCGAACCGTGGCGGGTTCGCCCGCATGACCGCCGAAGTCGCGCTCGGGCACGCGGGCATCATTCTCGGACTGGAGGTCTCTCGCCTGGCGCGCAATAATTCCGACTGGTACCGCCTGCTGGACCTGTGCAGCATGACCGATACGCTCATCGGCGATGCTGACGGCGTGTATAACCCGGCGCTGTTCAACGACCGTCTGTTGCTCGGCCTGAAGGGCACCATGAGTGAGGCCGAACTGCACATCCTGCGCGCGCGTCTGGACGGCGGCATCCGCAACAAGGCGGCCCGGGGCGAGTTGCGCCGCGGCCTGCCAATTGGGCTGGTGTGGGGTGAGGCAGAGGGCGAAGTCAGACTGCATCCGGACGAAGCCGTTGTCGGTGCGCTGCGCGCCGTGTTCGAACGTTTTAGCGAATTCGGCTCTGCTCGCCGCGTCTGGCTGTGGTTCCGCGCCGAGAATCTGTCGTTCCCGCTGCAGCTCAATCACACCACGCAGATCCGTTGGGTCGCCCCGACCTATACCGCCATCTACAATGTCCTCACCAATCCGGTTTATGCTGGCGCCTACTGCTATGGCAAGACCCGGCAGGAGCGCTACGTCGATGAACATGGTGTGCTCAAGACCCGATTGCGTCGGCTGCCCCAGTCGCAATGGGCCGTGCTCATCCGGGACCACCACGAAGGATATCTCGATTGGATGACCTATGAAGCCAATCAAATGCGCCTGGGGGCCAATACCAAGCCCCGGCCTCATCAGGCCGGAGGCGCCGTGAGAGAGGGGGCCGCCTTGCTGCAAGGCCTGGCCTGCTGTGGTCACTGCGGTCGGCGACTCAAGACGCACTACCGCGGAACCAATCAGACGCCCGGGTACCATTGCTCCAACAAAGGCATCGAGAATGGCCGCGGCGTCTTCTGCCTCAATGTCGGGGGCCTGCAAATCGATGCCGCCGTTGCGCAGGCCTTCTTGCAAGCCGTGGAGCCCGCCGGCATCGCAGCAGCCGTGCGTGCGGCCGAACGCCTCGAGGCCGATCACGACGCGGCGCTTGCACAGTGGCGACTGAATGTTGAACGTGCCCACTACGAGGCACAGCGCGCCGAACGGCGGTACCACGCCGTCGACCCCGAGAACCGCTTGGTGGCACGCGGTCTCGAAACGCAGTGGGAGCAGCAGTTGCGTGAACTCGAACAGGCTCAGGCAGAACTTGCTCGGCGTGAACAGCTTCGTCCATGCACGCTGAGCACTGAACAGCGCAAGAGTCTGCTTGCTATCGGTAAAGACCTCAAACGGTTGTGGGACGCGCCGACCCTCACACTGCGCGACAGGAAGCAATTGCTGCGCACGCTGCTCGAGGAAGTGAGTATTACCGTCCATCGCGAACAATATCGGGCGCATCTGAAGCTGCGTTGGCGCGGCGGCAAGCTCACCGATTGCGAGGTCGCCTTGCCACGCTCACGACCCGCGACCATTCGCACCGACGAAGACACGATTGCTCTGGTCCGCCGTCTGGCCGAGCACTATCCCGATGCCACCATCGCCGGCATCCTCAACACCCAGGGCCGGGTAACTGCGCGCGGTTTGCGCTTCAACCAGAGCCTCGTCGGAAACTTACGGCGGCACTGGCAAATCCCTTGTTTCGAACGCCCCACCGAACTCCCGGACGGCGAGTTGCTCAGCATCCGCCAAGCCGCTCGCGTGTTGGGTACCGCGCCGTCAACGCTGCACCGCTGGGTCAACGACGGCTTTATCGCCGGCGAACAGACCACGCCCGGTGCGCCCTGGCGCATCCGCATCACCGATGCGCTGCGACAACAATTCGTCGCGCACAGCCCAGATGGCTACGTCGTCATGCAGGAAGCAACCAAGCTGCTCGGCGTGTCCCGCCAAACTGTGTTGCAGCGTGTAAAGCGCGGCGAACTCGATGCCGTCCTGGTCTGCCAGGGACGGCGCAAAGGCTTACGCATCAAGGCAGTCAGCGAACAACCTGACCTCTTCGAGCACGCTTCATGAACCAAAGGGCATTGCTATGTATGATCCAAAAACTGTTCCAGATCGAGGTCTACAACCCACGTGTACCCCGACTGGATATAGCTCTGCGCTCGTGCCACCGCCTGATGCGCCGAGCGACCTGGCCGGAAACCATAGCTGGAGTCCGAGAAGGTCGGATCCCACTGCCTTTGCAGCACCTGCAGCACCGCCTGTTGGACGAGTCGATCGAGCGCAGAGGGCACACCCAACTTTCTGGTGCCGCCGTCCGGTTTCGGTATTTCGACCCGCCGCACCGGTTGCGGCCGGTAGCTGCCGCTCAACAGGGCCGCTCGTATCGTCAGCCAGTGCTCACGCAGAAACCCCGGTAAGGCCCGGACCGTCATGCCGTCCACGCCCGGGGAGCCCTTGTTGGCCTTCACTCGCTTCAGCGCCTGTCGCAGGTTCTCTCGTTCACATACTGCTTCCATCAGTCGGTCGCAAACCGACGGGCTTTCGGTCTCGGGCTTCGCCGCCATGGATTCAGCCCCTCGACGACAGAGCATCGGGGCTTCACCCCTATCCCCGGCATCAAGGCCGCCTTGCGTTTTCTGCTGCCCTTCCATGTCGAGTTGTCCGGCTTACTTGCCGCTCCTTTCCGTTCGGGCCTTCCGGCGTTGCCGCCGTACTTCGCCTTCTGCTGACTCCTGCCGGGCGGTCAGCGACCCTCACGAGTCGCTCAGTCCTGGTTCCAGGACACCCTGCAGGCCTCCCGAGGTAAGCCCAACCGCCTTCGCCACACACCTGCCAGATTTACCACCCCCGCCCTTGATGGTTATGGACTTCGCGATCATATGCTCGCTCGTCCGGCCGGGTAGGCCTCATATCTGATTTCTGTTCGTCAGGTCGTGGCTTTGTTCCACGCTTCCTTCAAACCCCGCCTCGCGACGACGCCCTTGCGCTTCACTAATCCTTCACCACCATCAGGTTGGATAGGGGACTTGCACCCCCGAGCTGTTGGGCATGCTCGGCACACATAAAAAACCCGCGGCCATTGCGGCCGCGGGCGGAAGCTTCAGGAAGACTCCGGAAGCTCTGTCATGGGGAGCGCCCCCGCACCCATGACCTGACCGATTCTAGGGGGGCGCCCGTGTTGCCAGTTTGACGCAGGTTAAATTTGTTCCAGTCGGATCCGGTTGCGGCCAGCCTGGCATGAATCACCCGGCGGCCGGCATCACCCCGGATCCGTCACCTCCTGCGGGGCAACGACAGCGCGCACCGGCGCCAGCCCGTCCCTGCCCTCCGTGCCATGGGCGTCGTCGGCAAGCACTGAGCGCACAATCTCGGCAAACGCCGCGTCCGCTTCCGGCATCGGCAGCAGCATCCAGACATGGAACATTCCCTCGCCCTCGTGATACCGAAGCGGCAGGCCTTGCTCGTCGGCCATCTGGCGGAACTTCCTGCAGTCGGGCAGCAGGATGTCGTGGGTGCCGATGAACAACGTGGTGGGCGGCAGCCCGCGCAACACGCCGTGCATGGGACTGACCTGCGGCAAGGTGACCGGATCCGCGCCGGCATAGACGCGCCCGCATTCAATGCCCCCAGGGCGTGACAGCATCGGGTCGAACGGCTCCAGGGCGTCGATGCCGGGATTGTCGCCGGTGGCATCCAGGAATGGCGACAGCAACACCAGGCGCCGCGGCAGTGGTTGGCCGCTGTCACGCAGCACCTGTGCCAGCGCCAGCGCCATGCCGCCGCCAGCGGAGTCGCCCATGACGGTCAGGTCTGCGCCCGGATAGCGCTGCCGCAGCGCCTGCCACAGCGGCACCATGGCCGCGAACACGTCGCGGTGGGTATGTTCCGGCGCCAGCGGATAGACCGGCACCGTCACCGCGCAGCCAAGCGCGTCCACCAGCTTGCCGATGAAATCCCAGTGCTGGCTGACGATATCAAAAACATAGCCGCCGCCGTGCAGGTAAAGGATATGACGGGCATTACCATGCGCAGGCCCGCTCCTGGGCTGCACGGTGTAGACCTCCATCCCTGCGATCCGCTCCTCGCTGACCGCGTGCCGCGCACGCAGGCGCCGGGACGGATAGGCGCGCCCGACGATACGGCGCCGCCGGATTTCATCATGGAGCGCCTGCGCGCTGGCAAACCGCCGCTTGCGCCGGACCAGGCGCAAGGCAAGCCGCCACAGCTGGCATTGCAGACTTGGCATCGTGTCTCCTCCCGCGCCGGTCTGTCGCCGGCGGCCAGAAAATGTAGGAACGCGCGGCACGGATTGCGCTCACGAGGGACTTTCACCCTCAAGTGAGTGCGCCCTGCCCGGCGCACCAATGAAAAAAGGAGCCGGCAAGCGGCTCCTTTCTTTCAGGACAACGTGGCGCAGATCAGGCTGCGGCATCCTTCAGCTTCTTCAGCGGACGGACCTTGACCTTGACGCTGGCCGGCTTGGCCGGGAACCAACGCTCTTCACCGGTGAACGGGTCCTTGCCGAAGCGCTTCTTCTTGGCCGGCACTTGCTGCGCCGTGACCTTCAGCAGGCCGGGCAGCGTGAACTCGCCAGCGCCCTTCTTGTTCAGCGCGCCGACGATGGTGGTTTCCAGGTGGGCCAGCACCGTCTTCACGGCCTTGGGTTCCAGCTGGGTCTGGGCTACCAGGTGAGCGACCAGGCTCGACTTGTTGAAGGTGTCCTTCAGCGGGCGCGCAACGGGCGCAGCGGCGGGAGCAGCCTTCTTGGCCGGCGTGGCCTTCTTGGCGGCAGCCTTCACGGGTGCCTTGGTTGCCGCAGCCTTCTTGGCAGCGGGCTTGGTTGCAGTCTTCGCGGTCGGTTTCGCTTTGGTCGCCATATCGATATTCGTAAGTTGAACAGATGGGTGTCGGCAGGTGTTTCGCATTGCTTCTCAGCGTTGCGCAATCGTCTTCTCGACGCCCACTGAATCATAGCGGAAAGTACCGTAAGTCAAGGGGTTTTCGTGCATGCGAAGCGTAAAACCCGGTGAAAACCCCGGGTTTTGTCGCGGCTTTGCCTCAGTGGAAACGCGAATACGGCCTACGTCCCCCCGTTTTGGCGTTCGCGGCAGCTTCTTCAGGTGCCTGCGCGCGCAGCGATGCGCGTGCCGCAGCGCTACCGTTTGCTGCCTGCTCACCCGTGCCAAGCGCCAGCAAGGAATCCGCGAAGAGGGTGCCGAGCGCGATCATCGCCAGCCTTGCATCGGCATGCCACCATGCCTGCCAGCACGCATGCAGGCCGGCCTGCATGCCGAACAGGCTCGCCACGCACAGCAGTGAAACCGGTGCACCGGCCGCCAGTGCGAGGCGCGCCGCGATATACGAAGGCAGCCTGGCGCTGGCATCGAGCCCGCTGCGCGGGCTGGCGGCGCGGCTGCGACTGCCGGCGGGGCTGCCTTGATCAGTGCGCGCGGGCGGCCATGGCCTCGCGCGTGTCGCGTGCCAGCCCAAGCGCAAAGGCGGTCTCCGCCACCAGGAACAGCGGGCCGATCAGCAGGCCGGCCAGGTCGTCGACGAACGCCGGCTTGCGCCCCTCGTAATAGTGGCCGATGAACTGGATCACCCATCCCACCACGAACAGGCCAAGGCCGATGGCAAGCCACCAGACGGTGGGCAACGCCGCAATGTGCGCGCCGGCATAGAGAAAGAACGCCAGGATGACCGCCATCGCTACCCCGAACACCAGCGACAGGCGCAGGTAGAACAGGCACGACAGGATGTACAGCAGCATCGCCGGCGTCATGTAGGCAGAGCCGTCGCCCAGCGGCAGGGCCGGGCGCGCCAGCAGCGTCGTCACTGCCAGCACGATCATCGGGATACCGATGAAGTGTGTAAAGACGTTGCGCGGGTCGCGATGGTAGGCGGCGTAGTTGGCCAGGTGTTCGATCAGGGTTTTCACGGGGGCGTCTCCTTGTATGCGCAGGCGTGCGCGCGCGGCGCCGCAAGGGCTTCCGGACGCTGCCGCCTGCTGCCGCGCGGCGGGCGCGATGTGGATTTATAGTAGTGGGCGCGCACCGTGCGGTCTGTCAGGTTTTTGACAGTCCGGACTGTCGCAGCGTGCCCTTGTGTGTCCCGGCTGACACCCGGCACAGCCCCCATCTGATAGGAGACCGGCATGGGACTGGCGAGCCCGCCGCAATGCCCCCCATCGCAACTCGCCGGCGCACTGCCCGGCCCGGTGCCGCCGCGCGACGATGCGCTTGCTGCCGTACGTGCCGGCGCCTGGTTCAGCCAGTTGCCGCCGGCGCTGCGCCAGGCACTGCTCGATGACGGCAGCCTGCGCCGGCTGGTTGCCGGCGAGACGCTCTTTGCCCGCGGCGACCGTTTCGACGGCCTGTATTGTGTCGCCAGCGGCACCATGCAGATCCACGCCAGCGGCGAATCGGGCAAGGCGGCGTTGCTCGGCCTGCTGGAGCCCGGCACTTGGTTCGGCGAAATCTGCCTGTTCGACGGCCTGCCGCGCACCCACGACGCGCGCGCGGTCAGCGCCACGATGCTGTGGCACGTGCCGCGCGCCAGCCTGGAACGGCGCCTGGCGCAGCAGCCGGCATGGTGGCAGGCCTTCGGGCAACTGCTGGCAGCCAAGACGCGCCAGGCCTTCAACTATGTCGAGGAAGCACAGTTGCTGCCGCCGGCGGCCCGCATTGCCCGGCGCCTGGCCGCGATCGCGCATGGCTACGGCAACCTGCCGCAGGCCCAGGCCACGCAGCGCGTGCGCATCCCGCAGGAGCAGCTGGCACAGATGCTGGGCCTGTCGCGCCAGACCGTGAACCATGCGCTGCGCGAACTGGAAGCACGGGGCCTGCTGCGGCTGGAGTATGGTGGCATTGAACTGCTTGACCTGCGGGCGCTGGAAGCGCTCAACTGAACGCATCGCACCGGAGCCCCGCACACCATGATGACCCTGGACGCCCCCCAACTGGACGCCTGGCTGGCGCGCCTCGGCATTGCCGCCCCGCCCTCGCCCACGCTGGAAGCGCTGGATATCGTATTGGCCGCGCACCTGGCCAGCATTCCGTTCGAGAACATCGATCCGCTGCTGCGCCGGCCAGTGCGGATCGAGTTGGATGCGGTCTTCGACAAGCTCGTCACGCGCCGGCGCGGCGGCTACTGCTTTGAACTCAATACACTGCTGGCGGCCGGGCTGGGCGCACTTGGCTACGCCGTGACGCCGCTGGCCGCGCGCGTGCGCTGGGGCGTTCCCGACGATGTGCCGACCGCGACCTCGCACATGCTGCTGCGCGTGGAAGTGGCGCATCGCAGCTACGTTGCCGATGTCGGTTTCGGCGGCCCCACGCCATACCGGGCGATGCCGCTGTCCGAGCCCGGCGATGACAGTTTTCCATACCGGCTGGCCCCTTCGCCGCCGGAGACCGCCGCCACCGCGTTCCACAGTTACGACCTGGAGGCGCGCGGCGATGCCGGCTGGATCAAGGTCTACCGCTTCGACCTGACGCCGCAGCCGTGGATCGATTTCGTGCCGCGCAACTGGTATGTATCGACACACCCTGACAGCGTGTTCCTGCAGCGGCTGATGGCCGCGCGCACCGACGGCGGCACCCGCGTGACGCTGGCCGACGGCGACCTGGCCGAGCGCGCACCGGACGGCACCGTGCACCGGACGCGGCTGGCCTCGCCCGAGGCCGTGGTGCAGGCCTTGTCGGATCGATTCGGCGTGCTGCTGGACGATGACCTGCGGCGTGGCCTGGCCGACGCCCTGCCGGCGTTGCTGGCGCCCGCAACGGTATCTTCCGGCACCTGAGGCGCCATGATTTTGCTATGCAGCATGCCTGCCATGCACGGCGCGCATTGCCCGCAGAAAGAATCCTGATATGGCCGGCGCACGGCACCCGGGCCTGTGGACTGAGGCCAGCGGCGCCACCATAATGTCCCGGCGATGCTGCCTGCGGGCACGTCGCCAGGACAAAGCCGGCCCCTGACGCCGGCGCAGCCATACAGGAGACTCCATGTCATTGTTTGATCTGACGGGCAAGGTTGCCATCGTCACCGGCTCCTCGCGCGGGATTGGCCGCGCCATCGCCGAGCAGATGGCCGTCCAGGGTGCCAAGGTGGTCATTTCTTCGCGCAAGATCGAGGCCTGCCAGGAAGTGGTGGATGCCATCAACGCCCGCCATGGCGCCGGCACCGCGATCGCGGTCCCTGCCAATATTTCTTCGAAGGACGACCTGCAGCGCCTGGTCGACGAGACCAACCGCGCCTTCGGCAAGATCGATGTGCTGGTCTGCAATGCCGCGTCCAACCCGTACTACGGGCCCATGAGCGGCGTGTCGGACGACCAGTTCCGCAAGGTGCTGGACAACAACGTCATCTCCAACCACTGGCTGATCCAGATGGTGGCCCCGCAAATGATCGACCGCAAGGACGGCTCGATCATCATCGTGTCGTCGATCGGCGGCCTGCGCGGCTCGCCCACCATCGGCGTGTACAACATCTCCAAGGCTGCCGACTTCCAGCTGGCGCGCAACCTCGCCGTCGAGTTCGGGCCGCACAACGTGCGCGTGAACTGCATCGCGCCGGGGCTGATCAAGACCGACTTTGCGCGCGCGCTGTGGGAAGATCCCGAGCGCTACAAGCAGTCCACCCAGGGCGCCCCCCTGCGCCGCATCGGCGAACCCGTCGAGATCGCCGGGGCGGCGGTCTACCTGGCGTCGGCAGCCAGCACCTTCATGACCGGCCAGGCGCTGGTCGTAGACGGCGGCGTGACCATCTGAGCGTCTGACCCAAGCGTTGCGGGCGCCGGCCCTGAGAGCCGGCGCCCGCCGCTTTTCCTGCATTTCCCTCAACCTGCAGTGCAGTTCCGGGAGGCAGTCATGTCGAGCAATCCGCAAGTGGCCGGCATCTGGCCGGTCATGTCGCTGGCCGAGGCCCACGCCCGGCTTACCGCGCCCGGCGCGCCGTTCGAAACCGAAACGCGCGTGATCCGCGGCATCCCCACCACCGTCTGGAAGAACGCACCGCCCACGCTGCGCGAGCTGTTGCTGGCCACGCGCGCGTTTGCCGACCGCACCTTCGTGGTTTACGAGGACGAGCGCGTTTCCTACGATGCCTTCCGGCGCGCCGCCATCTCCCTGGCCCATGCACTGGTGCGCGACGGTGTGCGCAAGGGCGACCGCGTGGCCGTGGCCATGCGCAACCTGCCTGAATGGCCAGTGGCTTTCTATGGCGCGCTGCTGGCCGGCGCAATCGTGACACCGCTCAATGCCTGGTGGACCGGCGCCGAGCTGGAGTATGGCCTGGCCGATTCGGGCAGCCGCGTGGCGATCGTCGATGCCGAACGGCTCGACCGCATCCTGGAACACCTGCCGGGCTGCCCGGCGCTGGAACGCGTCTATGCTTCACGTGCCGGCGGCACCGCGGCCGAGCCGCGCGTGGTCCCGCTGGAGAGCGTGATCGGCAGCCCGGCTGACTGGGCCGCGCTGCCGGACCAGGCGCCGCCGCAGGTCGACATCGATCCGGACGACGACGCCACCATCTTCTACACCTCGGGCACCACCGGCAAACCCAAGGGCGCGCTCGGCACGCACCGCAACTCCACCAACGTGGCAGTCGCCGGCAGCTTCAGCCCGATCCGCAACCTGTTGCGCCGGGGCGAGCCGATTCCCGCGCCCGACCCCGCCGCGCCGCAAAAGGCCATGCTGCTGGCGGTGCCGTTCTTCCACGTCACCGGCTGCATGGCGGTGCTCAACGGCGCCATCGCCACCGGCGGCAAGATCGTGCTGATGCACCGCTGGGACGCGCTGCGCGGCATGGAACTGATCGAGCGCGAGCGCTGCACCGCGGCCGGCGGCGTGCCCACCATCGCATGGCAGATCCTGGAGCATCCGGAGCGCGGCCGCTTCGACCTGTCCTCGCTGGAGAACGTCAACTACGGCGGCGCGCCGGCATCGCCTGAACTGGTGCGGCGCATCGGCGAGATATTCCCGCTGGCCGCACCCGGCATCGGCTGGGGCATGACGGAAACGTCGTCCACCTTCACCAGCCACAGCGCCGAGGAATACGTGATGCGCCCGGACAGCAGCGGTCCGGCGCTGCCGATCGGCGAGATGAAGGTGGTGGACGGGCTAGGCCGCGCGTTGCCGCCCGGCGAAACCGGCGAGCTGATGGCGCGCGGCGCCAATGTCGTGCGCGGCTACTGGAACAAGCCCGAGGCCACGGCGCAGACCTTTGCCGACGGCTGGCTGCGCACCGGCGACATTGCGCGGCTGGATGAGGAAGGCTACGTCTATATCGTCGACCGGATGAAGGACATGCTGATCCGCGGTGGCGAGAACATCTACTGCATCGAGGTGGAAAGCACCCTGTACGAGCATCCGGCGGTGATGGATGCCGCGGTAGTCGGGCTCGCGCACAAGACGCTGGGCGAAGAGCCGGCCGCGGTGGTCAGCCTGAAGCCCGGCATGCAGGCGAGCGAGGCCGTTCTGCAGGATTTCGTGCGCACGCGGCTGGCGGCATTCAAGGTGCCGGTGCGTATCCTGATTTACCAGGAGATGCTGCCGCGCAATGCCAATGGCAAGATCCTGAAGTCGAACCTGCGCAAGCTGTTCGACGCGGCCGCCTGACTCGCGGCAGGACAGCCGACTCGACAAAAACAACAAGGAATAACAAATTGACGGAACCAGCAAAGCGTGACCACTCCCTGTCCACGCCAGTGCGGGCACCTATCGCCGTGGCACTCGCCGCCCTGGTGGCGGGCTGCGCCGCCGGCGGCACCAACCTGTCCGCGGTGCCAGAGCTGCGCCCCGGCGTTGCGGCAGGGTACCTGGCGGCCGATGCGCGCCCGGACAGCCTGAAGCTGCTGCCCGGGCCGCCGGCGCAGGGCTCGCCCGCCCTGGCGCTGGATGAAGACGCCGCACGCCAGGCCGGCACGTTGCGCGGCTCGGCGCGCTGGCAACTGGCTACCGAAGATGCCGTGCTGACGTTCCCCCGGGCCGCCGGCGCGTTCTCATGCGCGCTGGGCGTGCCGGTCAGCGAGAAGGACACGCCCTACCTGAACATCCTGCTGCGGCGCAGCCTGGCCGATGCCGGCCTGTCCACCTACGGCGTCAAGGACCGCTACAAGCGCACCCGCCCCTTTGTGGCCAACAAGACGCCGATGTGCACGCCGGCCGAGGCCGCCAAGCTGGAAAAGGACGGCTCGTACCCGTCCGGCCACAGCGCCATCGGCTGGGCCTGGGCGCTGATCCTGGCGGAGGTCGAGCCGGAACGCGCCAATGACATCCTGGCGCGCGGGCGCGCGTTCGGTCAGAGCCGCGTGGTCTGCAACGTGCACTGGCAAAGCGATGTCAACGAGGGCCGCATGATGGCCGCGGCAACGGTGGCGCGGCTGCATGCCGATCCCACCTTCCGCGCCGACCTGGACAAGGCCCGCCGCGAAGTGGCGGCGGCACGCGCCAGCGGCGCGCGCCCGTCGCGCGACTGCCAGGCGGAGAGCGCAGCGCTGGCCCCCTGATCCGCCTGGTGCCGGGCCGGCTACTGCACGGGTTACTTCACGGGTTACTTCACCGGGATGGACGTGCCGGCCGGCACCGGCACGGCGGTGACGCTGTTCTGCGGGCTGCCGCTGACAATGCGGTCGGAGTACGTCAGGTATACCAGCGTATTGCGCTTGCGGTCGACCGCGCGCACGACGTGCAGGACCTTGAACAGGATAGACATGCGTTCGGAGAAGACGTTGTCCTGTTGCCGGATCGGCCCCTTGAAGGCGATCGTGCCTACCTGCCGGCAGGCGATCGATGCCTCCGGCGGGTCTTCGGCCATGCCCAGCTGGCCCTTGATGCCGCCCGTGCGGGCACGCGACACATAGCAGGTCACGCCATCCACCTGGGGGTCGTCATAGGCTTCGATCACGACCTTGTCAGAGCCGGTCATGCGGAAATTGGTGCTGACGCTGCCGATCTCCTCGGCGTGGGCGCCCGCGGCAGCCGCCAGACAGGCGACGGCCAGGGCCGTGCGGACGCGATTGCAGTTGCGCTTCATGGCGTAGTCGGTATTCAGGTCACCGACGACTTGATGTCGTCGTGGCGCTTTTCCATTTCCTGGCGCAGCGCGCGGCGCTGCTGGGCGGCGGCAAAGCGCTGGCGCTCCACCTCGTCGCGCGGCTCCAGCGGCGGCACCTCGGCCGGCGCGCCGTTGTCGTCCACGGCCACCATGGTGAAGTAGCAGCTGTTGGTATGCCGCACCAGCTTGCTGCGGATGTTCTCGGTCACCACCTTGATGCCGATTTCCATCGAACTGCGGCCGGTGAAGTTGACCGAGGCCAGGAAGGTCACCAGCTCGCCCACGTGGATCGGCTGGCGGAACACCACCTGATCGACCGACAGCGTCACCACGTAGCGGCCGGCGTAGCGGCTGGCGCAGGCATAGGCAACCATGTCCAGGTACTTGAGGATGGTGCCGCCGTGGACGTTGCCGGAGAAGTTGGCCATGTCCGGCGTCATCAGCACGGTCATGGAAAGCTGGTGGGACTGGTCGTTCATGATGCGGGTACGGATTGCGGGGCGGGGTTTCAGGGGCGAACCTGCGAGGGCGGCATTGCCTGAATGCAATGGCCGGAACGCTGGCGCCGGCAGTTTAACCCGGATCGTGCCCGCCGTTGCCGGCGGCCGCCCCGTGCCGGCAGGCGTGGCCGTGCCAGGCAACAAAAAAGCGGCCTGCAAGGCCGCTTTTCACGCTGTGGACGCAAATTGCTTACTTCTTCTTGTTCACCGCGTCCTTGAAACCCTGCCCGGCAGAGAACTTGACCGTCTTGGCGGCCGGGATCTTGATGGTCTCACCGGTACGCGGATTGCGGCCGGTGCGGGCGGCGCGTTTGCCGGCGCTGAAGCTGCCAAAGCCCACCAGCGTCACCGAATCGCCCTTTGCCACTGCCTTCTTGATACTGTCCAGCGCTGCGTTGAGCGCACGCTCGGCGGCGGCATTGCTCAGTTCTGCTTCCGCGGCGATGGCCGATACCAGTTCACCTTTATTCATGGCTGATTTCCCTTGTTGGTCGTCGTCACCGATGTGCGTGCCTCGCGGCAAAGCCATCGATCGGCGCAGTCTAATCTGCCCGTCGCGCGTAGAGCAATCCCCAGTGGCACCAATGCGACAAAAAAACCCGCAAATCCTTGCTTGAGGCCGGTTAGCGGGCAATTTCCCACGCTGTTCCCGCTTGCCTGAAGCCGGCTTTGCCTGGCCATCATGCCGCGCGGCAACGCCGGGCCGGCCCGCGCTTGGGGCAAACCAAAGCAGCATAGAACAAATTCCCACAAATGGGGCGACGCACCATAAAGGTTCAGCGTGTGCCGCCGCCGCGCGCCATTTCGGCGCATTCGAACCACCGCGGGGATGCCAGCGGCAACGTTGCCAACAACGCCGACCTGCCTGCACGCGGCATTCCGGTGCGGTTTTACCCGACAAGGTGCACCTGGCACCAGGATGTGGCAATTGCTGGAATGCTTTTTGCATACCCATGCTCCCATTTTGAGCATGAGGTCACTATGGACAACTGGAAGACCGGCACCGACGCCCTGTTTATCCTGCTAGGCGCCATCATGGTGCTGGCGATGCACGCCGGCTTTGCCTTCCTGGAACTGGGCACGGTGCGCAAGAAGAACCAGGTCAACGCACTGGTAAAGATCCTGGTGGATTTTGCGGTTTCAACCATCGCCTATTTCTTTATCGGCTACACCATTGCGTACGGCGTGCAATTCATGTCCGGGGCCGAAACGCTGGCGCAGAAGAACGGTTACGAACTGGTCAAGTTCTTTTTCCTGGCGACATTTGCCGCGGCCATTCCGGCGATTATCTCGGGCGGTATTGCCGAGCGTTCACGCTTCAATCCGCAGCTGCTCGCCACCTTTGTGCTGGTGGGTTTTGTCTATCCGTTCTTCGAAGGCATCGCCTGGAACCAGCGCTATGGCGTGCAGGACTGGATCACGCGCGTGGCCGGCGCACCGTTCCATGACTTTGCCGGCTCGGTGGTGGTGCATGCGCTGGGCGGCTGGATCGCGCTGCCCGCGGTGCTGCTGCTGGGCGCGCGGCGCGGGCGCTACCAGAAGGACGGCCGCATCAGCGCCCATCCGCCCTCAAACATCCCGTTCCTGGCGCTGGGCGCCTGGGTGCTGGCGGTGGGCTGGTTCGGCTTCAACGTCATGAGCGCGCAGACGGTCGACAAGGTCAGCGGCCTGGTGGCGATCAACTCGCTGATGGCAATGGCCGGCGGCACGCTGGCGGCCTGGGCGGCCGGGCGCAACGACCCGGGCTTTGCCTACAACGGCCCGCTGGCCGGGCTGGTGGCGGTATGCGCGGGCTCGGACCTGATGCACCCGCTCGGCGCGCTGATCACCGGCGCGGTGGCTGGCGCGCTCTTTGTCTATATGTTCACGCTGGCGCAGAACAAATGGCATATCGATGACGTGCTCGGCGTGTGGCCGCTGCACGGGCTGTGCGGCGCCTGGGGCGGCATTGCCGCGGGCATCTTCGGGGCCAGGGCGCTGGGCGGGCTGGGCGGCGTGTCGCTGGGCGCGCAGGCAATCGGCACCGTGCTTGGCATCGTGGTGGCAATGGCCGGCGGCACCCTGGTATACGGTGCGCTGAAGAAGCTGATTGGCATCCGGCTGGATGCCGAAGGCGAATTCAACGGTGCGGACCTGACCTTGCACCGGATTTCGGCAACCCCGGAACGGGAAACCAACTGGTAATCGCGTTCGGGCCATCCTGATGGAAACAGACAAGCTGCGCAGAGCAGCTTGTCTTAACAATAATTTGCTTGCGCTTCGGGCATGGCGTCTCAATAATTGCCGTGCCCATGTATTGCGCCGCAACAGCGCGCAGGGCTAGCACGCAGCTGCCGGCTGAATCGGGGGATGTTGTGCCGGCGGCCGGCCGGACACCAACATGAAAGGAATACGCCGATGGATGCCACTACCTTTGATAACCTCAAGGCCCTGGTTGTCACCTACGCGACAGAATTCGGGGTCAAGATCCTGGCGGCCTTTGCCTTCTGGGTCATCGGCCGCTGGCTGATCCACTTTGTCGTGCGCATGGTGCAGAACGCGCTCGGCAAGCAGAAGGTCGATCCCACGCTGCTGCGCTATGTCGGCTCGATCGTCACCGTGACGCTGAACGTGGTGCTGGTGATCGGCATCCTCGGCTATTTCGGCATCCAGACCACGACGTTTGCCGCACTGATCGCCGCCGCTGGCGTGGCCATCGGCATGGCCTGGTCGGGGTTGATGGCGAACTTCGCTGCCGGTGCGTTCCTGGTGGTGCTGCGCCCGTTCAAGGTGGGAGACTTCGTGACGATCGGCGGCGTGACCGGCACGGTGCGCGAGATCGGCCTGTTCGCGACCTCGCTCGACACACCAGACAATGTCCAGACCGTGGTTGGCAACAACAAGATCTTCAGCGATACCATCCAGAACTTCACGGCCAACCCGCACCGGCGCGTGGAACTGAAAGCACAGCTTGCCGGCAGCACCGACACCGCTCATGCGGCAGCGCTGCTGAAGGCCCGCATCGCGGAGATCCCCAACGTGCTGGCCGTGCCCCCGGTCGATGTCGAGATCCTGGAGTTCACGCTGGTGGGCCCGGTGCTGGCGGTGCGTCCGCACTGCCACAACGACCACTACTGGCAGGTCTATTTCGATACCAACCGCATCATCCGCGAGAGCTTCGGCCAGGCCGGCTATGCCGCACCGATGCCGGCGCAGATGGTGGTGGTGCAACAGGCTGCCGCGCAGCAGGCCGCCGCGCAACAGGCCGCCTGATGACGACTCGCAGCCGGTGTCAACGGGGGCCTGAGCGCCCGTAGTAGCGCATCAGCACCGCACCCGCGCCGCAGGCCGCCATCACCACGCCCAGCGGCAGCGCGGTGCCATCGCGCCACAGGCTGACGGCCGCGCCGCCCAGCGTGCCGAGTGAAAACTGCAGCGTGCCCATCAGCGCCGAGGCCGTGCCGGCGCGATGGCCCTGATGGGCAAGCGACAGTGCCGACGCATTCGGCGATACGCAACCGAGCGCGCCGATAAAGACGAAGAAGCCCGCCAGCAGCACCGGCAGCACCGCCACGCCTGCAAACGCGGCAACCGCCAGCGCCAGGCCCGCTACACAGGCCGCCAGCAGCGCACCCCCGAGCACCTGGTCGAGCGAGCGGCCGCGCACCAGCCTGGCGTTGAGCTGCGACATCGTGATCAGGCCCAGCGCATTGGCGCCGAACACAAAACCGTAGTGCGACGGCGCAATGCCGTGCAGCTCGATCAGCACGAATGGCGAGCCGGAAATATACGCGAACATGCCCGCCGAGCCGAAACCGGCAGACAGCGAGTAGCCGAGGAATTCGCGATCCCGCAGCAGCTCGGCGTAGCTTTTCGCCACCGTGCCGAGCCGCAGCGGCGCCGCGTGGCGCCGGTCCAGCGATTCTTCCATGCGCAGGTGGACCAGCAGCAGGATCAGCATCCCTGCCACCGCCAGCACCCAGAAGATCGCGCGCCAGCCCGATATGGTGAGAATGGCGCCGCCGACGATCGGGGCCAGGATCGGCGCAACCCCCATCACCAGCATCAGCGACGAGAAGGCGCGCGCCGACTCATGCGCCTCAAGCCGGTCGCGGATCACCGCGCGTGCCATCACCATGCCGGCGCAGCCCCCCAGCGCCTGCAGGAAGCGCCACAGCATCAGCGACTCCACGCTGCGTGCCAGCGCGCAGCCCACCGCGGCGGCCACGTAGAGGCACAGGCCGACATAGAGCGGCGGCTTGCGCCCGAAGCGGTCGCTGAACGGCCCGTAGAAAGCCTGCCCCAGCGCCAGTCCCACCAGGAATGTGCCGAGGGTCAGCTGCACCTGGCCGATGTCCACGCCGAGATCGCCAGCCAGCGACGGAAAACTCGGCAGGTACATGTCGATCGACAGCGGCGCGATCGCCATCAGCGAACCGCAGATCAGCAGCCAGGCGGGGAAGCGTGCGGGCGAGGCAGCGCGGGTGGAACGGGGCATGGAAAGTATCCGGGGGAACGGCGTTGTCACGCACGGCCAGCCTGCTTGCGCCGCGGCCCGCGCCTGCAACCCGTGAAAAGGCGCAATTGTTGCACAGCATAACGAAGTCGGTACGGCGCTGGCGTACCGGGTTTTGAAACAGTCGTTCAGAAGAACTGCCCTGCCAAGATCCGGTTCGATGTTGCTGGCGAAGTTGGCGTTATTGGTGAATAGTGGTGTCAGGCCATTTGCGATCCCGCCAGCGCGAATCCGGCGCTGCAGATGCCCTTGCCGGGTGGCGCGGCTTTCACCTGCGGCAAGGTGGAGGGTACAATGCCAGCCTGTCGGCGCAAGCCACACCGTCGGCCACGCGGAGACGGACGACAGTATCGGTCCCGGCAACGTTAGCCTGCATGAGAATACGACACACGCCGCTTCCCGCTTCGCTAGGCCCGGCCGCACTCGCGGCTGCGCTGCTGTTGCCGCTGCCCCTGCCCGGCAACGCCGCGCCGGTGCAGGCGCGCAATGTCGCCGCCTCGGCGCCGGTCCCAGCGATCGATGAGGCCGACCCGCTGTCACGCATGCTCAAGGGCGCTGCCACCGGCCAGAACACCGGCGCTGCCGGCGTGCCCGAATTGCTGCGCAACACCACGCGGCCCGACAACGTGCTGGCACGCGCCTGCCGCCAGCTCAACGACGCCCTGCCGATCGAAATCGACGGCGAAACGCGGCTGCGCCGCTGCCAGTCGATCCCCGGCAAGCATGTGCTGTTCCAACTGGAGCTCACCAACTACCGCGGGCCGATGCTGGATCTGGCCAGCTTCGAGGTCAACTACGCCGCGCCCCTGCAGCGCAACATCTGCGCCAACCGCGACGTCGAGATCCTGACCAAGCTTGGCATCAGCCTGATGTTCCGCTACATGACGCGCAAGGACCGTGGCGAGCGCCGCATCGGCGATGTCTACATCAACGCGCCCATCTGCACGGCGGCACTGCGTTAGCCAACACAAACAAGAATCGATTGCAATTGACGCGGGACGGCACGCCACCCGCGAAAAGAAAGACGGCCCGCAGATGCGGGCCGTTCTCGTTTGGGACAGTCCCGCTCAGGCAGCGCGCGGGCGCAGCGGCAGCACGTTGGCCGCACGCCGCACCAGGATGCGCGTGTCCTTCCAGCCAGCATCGGCCAGCGGCGAACCCCACACCAGTTCATGCAGGCGTGCCAGTGCAAACGGGTTGCCCAGCAGCACGTGCTTCTGCGCGGGGGTCAGCGCACGCGGGCCATGCGTGAGCGCATGCTCGACCAGGGCCTCATGGCGCCTGCGTGCCGATACCGGCTGCACCACGCGCGGCGTGGCGGTCGCGCACATCAGCGCATTGGTAACCGGGTCCACCACGGCGTCGACAAAGTCTGGCGTTTCGGCCGCGGCTTCGACATGCTGCTGCGTCTCGACGATCTCGCGCGGCACCTGCGTTTCCTCAGGGATCATGAAGAGGCCCGCATTGCGCGAGGCACGACCGAACGACACCCGCGACAGCATCACCGAAAGCGGGATCGACAGCGCCAGCGAGCCCACGATCGGCAGCAGCCACAGCACGTAGGACGGATTCAGCCAGTACACCAAACCACCCCAGGCCAGGCCCAGCGCGGTGTGCCAGCCGTGGCGGCGGAACGCTTCGCCCCAGGTGGTCTCGGTGTCTTCACGGGGGGCGACTTCCACGAGATGCCCCACCCGCTGTACGCGGCGATCACGAACTTGGTGTGGAACAGCATGCGCGTGGGCGCCAGCAGCGCGGACAGCAGCACCTCGATCAGCATGCTGGCAATCAGCTGCACCGCTCCGCCATAACGCCGCGCCTGCTTCATCAGCAGCACCACGCTGGCCAGCTTGGGCAGGAACAGCAGCGTCGCGGTGGCGGAGAACAGTGCCAGCGCCTTTTCGGGATGCCATTCGGGCCAGGTCGGGAACAGCTGGTATTGCTGCGTGAAGTACTCCGGCGGCACCAGCGCGTGCTTGGCCAGCATCGCCGTGGACAGCAGCAGGAACAGCAGCCACAGTGGCGCCGACAGGTAGGCCATGATGCCGGTCAGGAACACCGCGCGGTGCACCACGTGGAAGCCCTGCTTGAGCCACAGCCGGAAATTCATCAGGTTGCCCTGGCACCAGCGGCGGTCGCGCTTGACCTCGTCCAGCAGGTTGGGCGGCAGTTCCTCGTACGAGCCTTCCAGGTCGTAGGCAATCCACACGCCCCAGCCGGCGCGGCGCATCAGTGCGGCTTCGACAAAGTCGTGCGACAGGATTTCGCCCGACAGCGGGCCGCGGCCGGGCAGCGGCGCCAGCGCGCAGTGCTCGATGAACGGATGCACGCGGATGATGGCGTTATGGCCCCAGTAGTGCGATTCACCCAGCTGCCAGTAATGCAGGCCGGCCGTAAACAGCGGCCCGTACACGCGCGTGGCGAACTGCTGCACGCGCGCGTAGAGGGTCTCGCGGCCCACTGCCAGGGGTGCGGACTGGATGATGCCCGCACCGGGGTTGGCTTCCATCAGCCGCACCAGCGTGGCCAGGCAGTCGCCGCTCATCACGCTGTCGGCATCGAGCACTACCATGTAGCGGTACTTGCTGCCCCAGCGGCGGCAGAAGTCGGCCACATTGCCGGTCTTGCGCTTCACGCGGTGGCGGCGCCAGCGGTAGAAGATCCGGCCGAAGCCGCCGACGGCGCGGCACAGTTCCATCCATGCGTCATGCTCGGCGGTGCGCAGGTCCGGATTGCCGCTATCCGACAGCACGATGAAATCGAAGTTGGACAGGTGACTGGTGCGCGCCAGCGATTCATAGGTGGCGCGCAGTCCCGCGAACACGCGCGTCACGTCCTCATTGCAGATCGGCATGATGATCGCGGTGCGCGCCTCGGGCGCTATCGGCCCGTCGGGCGCGGCCGAACGCGAGATCAGGTGGCGGTCGCCGCCCTTGGCCAGCACCAGGAAGCCCATCATTGCCGTCCAGAAGCCGGCCGACACCCATGAGAACAGGACGGCGAACAGCACCAGGATGGCGATTTCGAGCGGATCGGCGCCGTGGTACGGCAGCACGTTGCTCATGAAGTACGTGGCCAGCACGGTCTGGATCACGACCAGGCCCAGCAGGAACCAGCGGCGGTGCGAGCCGGCCGGATGCCATTTGCCTTCGGCATCGGGACCGTCGTGCAGCGTGTCCCAGGTCTCGGGCACGGGCGGACGGCCCAGCATGCGGCGCCAGGTATTGCGCAGCCAGCCGGTGACGATATGCGGCGGCCACTGGCGCGGCACCATCGAGCTGCGCTCGGGCTCGGGGCCGGTGTCGACCTTCACGGTGCCGTCTTCGCGCCGCTGCAGCAGCGGCGCGCCATCCACCTGGGGATTGCCGTATGCCATGGTGAAACGCCGGCCGACGGAGGCGTAGGCACTGCCGCCTTGCGCGGGCGGCGTGTCCTTGGCCGCCAGGCGCGACTGCAGGCGCGTGATCGCGTCCTGCGCATCGCGGCCGTCGGGGGTAACAGCGATCACGGGGGCAACGGATGCCATGGGCGTGACCGGTGCGACTGGCGTCGCGGCCGCGCCGTCCGCCAGCAGTTCGCTGCGCACTTCAGGCGATACCGGCAGGCGGTCGACATAGCGCTCGCATGCCGCCGCCTGGGCCGGTCGCTGCTTTAGCCGGGGGTAAGATGTAGCTCCACGTCTCGGATAGGGTTGTATTACCGTTGCGAAGGTAGCCGCGCAACTCAACCGGCTTGGTTTCGTCCTTGCGGCGCATCACCATGGTCATGCGCCAGCCGCCGGTTGCCTCATTGCGCTGCACCGACGTTTTCAGCAGCTCACCGTTGGCATCGGCCGAAACCACCGGGTCGATGCGCACGTTCGCCGGCAGCTTGCCGAAGGCCGGGCCTTCGAAGTCCACCACCAGCGAAAAGCTCGTGTCTTCCTTGTTGCGGGTCTGGCCCTGCCCCAACCGGGTCTGGGTCACCCACGACAGCGGCGGCTGCTGTTCGCCGTCCTTCTGCCACAGCAGCCGGTACTCATAGTCGAAGGGTTGCTTCGGCTTGGGCGGGTTGTCCGGCACCCAGTACGCGACGATGTTGTCATTGGTCTCGTCCGGCGTCGGGATCAGCACCAGCTCTACCCGCCCCGAGCCCCAGTTGCCGCGCGGCTGCACCCAGCCACTGGGCCGGCGCTCATACCATGAGCCGATCTCCTGGTAGCTGTTGAAGGTGCGGTCGCGCTGCATCAGCCCGAAGCCCTGCGGATTGGTCGCCGCGAACGAGGTGACCAGCAAGCGCTTGGGATTGATCAGCGGGCGCCAGACCCATTCGCCGGTGCCCAGGTGGATCGACAGGCCGTCAGAGTCATGCACCTCGGGCCGGAAATCCTGCGCGGCCGACGGCTGGTTCTCGCCGAACAGGAACATGCTGGTCAGCGGCGCCAGACCCAGCTTGGTCACGTTCTCGCGCAGGTAGAGGCGCGACTTGACCTCCATCGCGGTCTCGGCGCCGGGCTTGATGGTGAAACGGTACGCGCCGCTCATGCGGCGCGAATCCATCAGCGCGTAGATCGTGATCTCCTTGGCATTGGGGCCGGGACGCTCGATCCAGTATTCGACAAAACGTGGGAACTCCTCGCCCGAATTGAGCGCGGTGTCGACCGCCAGGCCGCGTGCCGACAACCCGTACCACTGGTCCTTGCCGAGCGCGCGGAAATAGCTCGCGCCCAGGAACGACGCCAGCTCATCCTTGCGCTTGCCCTGGTTCAGCGGATACAGGATGCGGAAGCCCGCGAAGCCCAGGCCCTTGAGCTTGCCGGCATCGACCTTGTGCGGGCCGTAGTTGAATGCGGACGGGTCGAAGCGGAATTCACGCACGCTGTTGCCCACCACTTCATGGATGCGCACGGGCTGGTCGAACACCATGCCCTCGTGGAAGAACGACAGCTCGAACGGGGCGCGCGTGCCGCGCCAGGCAAAGCGTTCGGGCTTGTATTCGATCTCGCGGTAGCGCTCGTACGACAGCTCGCGCAGCTCGCGCGGCAGGTTCTGCGGCGGCGCCTTGTAAGGTGAGGCAGCCAGCTGGTGCGCGCGCGCCGCCACGGTGTCGAAATCGAACGCATGGGCTGCCATGGCACACAGCGCCAGCGCGCTGCCACCAAGCCAGGCTGCGATCCGCGCACCCGCCCGCGCCGCGCGGCGGCGGGCCCCGGCCCGGCGGCGGGCAAGGGATGGGTAACGGACAGGCGTGGCGTGGCGATCTGTGACATGTATGCCAGGGTGAGCGGTTGAATCGGGGTGACCGGCATCGGCGGTCAGAACGAAGGACGACACAGCAAGAGACGGGCCCGACGCCGAGTGGCGAGGCCCGGACACGAGGCAGACGGCCCGCGGGGCACTGTGTCCGGTTTGTTGCGATGCGCAATAAACCATAACAATTCGAGACGCAGAAGTCACGTTTCGATCACGCAAGGTTTGAAACAAAATGTTGGCCAGGTTGCCCGAAAGCCGCTCCGGACAAGGCTTTGCGGGCGCCGGGGTCACACGGCCGCAAGTCCCGGCGAGGCCAACCTCTGCCGGTTGCGAGAATCTGGTGCAGATCGGGGCCGGCCGGCAGCCGGCCCCATTAATACAGTGTTACTTTTTAGCGCCTTCGCTGTATGGATCAAACTTGCCGCTCTTGGCGCCTTCGGAATACGGATCGAACTTCCCGCTCTTCATGCCGCCCTGGCTGTATGAGTCGAAGGACTTCTGCGCGCCGCCCTGGATCGGCTCCATCTGGTCAGGGCGGGCTCCCGGGTTCAGCGAGGTCACGTTGTCGCTTTTTGCGCCATCCGAGTACGGGCTGAATTTGTCCTGCTTGGCGCCGTCGGTGTAGGGATTGAATTTGTCGGCCTTGCCCGTGGTCTGGGCGTGCAGCGTGCCGAATGCGCAGGCAAGTGCCAGGCCGATGGTCAGATAGCGCAGCTTCATGGGATCTCCTCTCGCAGGGGGGAAAGGCGCTTGCCGTGCAAAGCGCACAACAGGCGCCGCTGCCGGCCAACGCGCAGCGCAGGGGCAACAATGAACGCTAGGTCAGCGGCTGACAGGTGTCAACCGCACCGAGCGCTGCTGCGGCGCTGCATTGCGCTTACAATGCCACCCAAACGCCACCACGAAGCCACAAGGAATCGTCATGCTGCCTCGGCCATCCGACCCTACCGCCAGCCCTGTCCGCCCTGCCCTGCGCGCCGCTGTCACTGGCGCGCTTGGTGCCGCCCTGCTGTTTGCCGCTGCGGCACCGGCGCAGGCGTACTTCGACAATTACCTGAGCGGCACCATCATCGGCACCCTCAACGACAAGGAAGGCGCATCGCTGGCCAAGTCAGTGCGCACGGCACTGAACGATACGGCCGACGGCAAGACCGTTGAATGGACGTTCCCCGCGGCGGGGCGGCGCCAGCAGATCGACGGCACCATCACGCCGGTCGAAAGCAAGACCGACAAGGGCCAGCCCTGCCGGCGCCTGAAGTCAGACCTCAAGCGCGGCAGCGCTGAAGAGCACTGGAGCGGCTGGTTCTGCAAGCAGTCCAACGGACAATGGAAGTCGCGCCAGGTGGCTGACTAAGCTGGGCTGAGCGCTCGCGCCGCCGGCGTTCATGCCGCGCGCGACGGCGCGCGCTGCGGCCGCGCTGCCGGATCGACCTGTGGCGACCCGGGCGCCTCGTACCACTTGGCCCCGGGCACGTAGACGGTCTTGTCCGGTGGCGACATGATCTGCACGTCGTCGGTGTTGAACTGGTCCTCTGCACCGCCTTGAAGGTTTTCGACACCAGCCGCTGCAGCGCGCGGGTAATCAGCAGGACCACCGCCACCGTGACCAGCCTGGCTTGCGGCGGCGGAAGCCTGCGGCAGCGGACCAAAAAAAAGGAGGCCGAAGCCTCCTGTTGCGATCCGCCCGACATGCCCGGCTTTATCCCCCCGGAAGACACGCAATGCGTGCCGCAGGGCTGTCCTGCGCGCGGCGGGTCCGCGCCATGCAGGCACGGCCAGCCATCATCTGCGTGGCGGCATGGCAGTCACGGGCGCAGCCTGCATCCCCGCTTGCCGGGGAGCCGTGCGCCCGCCGCCATCGTCAGCGCGCTCAGGCGCCTTTGTTCTTCATCGGATCCTTGGCCGCAGGCGCATGGCTCTTCTTCTTGCTGCTGGTCTTCTTGGCCTTGGCCTTGCTGCTGTCCGCCTTGGCCGGCGCGGCCTTGTCAGTCGAAGCAGCCGCCGGGGTGGCAGGCGTTGCCGGAGTCGCCGGAGTCGCCGGCGTCTGCGCCATCGCGCCCGCACCAAACATTGCCATCGACAGCATGACGATCCATTTCTTCATTTCCATCTCCTCGTTTGCGCTGCAGGTAGGTATGGCAGGGATGCCTGCCATGACTGGCGCTTTTGCGCTCGCGCCCTGTCACCAGCATCAACGAGAAAGGTTTGCGCGCCGTTGACCGGGACAAACCCTGATAGGGAGCTGGATAGGGAGCCGTGGATCGCCGGTCGCCGCCGGGCTTACCTGCACAGCTTGCGCAGCAACTCTCCGGCAATCGTGCCGGGGCCAGCGGTCTGGAAGGTGCCGTACTGCGGCGCGCGGATCGTATAGAGCGAGTCGCCGCGCGCAAAGCGCTTGCTGTAGAGCGTCTGCTCGACCACGGCGAACATGGACGTGGCGCAGTTCAGCACCATGCGCTTGAGCGACGAGCGGATCGGCTCGCCGCTGGCGGTGCGGATCACGCCCGACGGCGAATTGCGCATCACCTCCACGCCAACTTCAGTGCCCTGGCGGCGCACCGCGGACTGGTCGAAATAGGAAATCACGCCATTGGCACCCATCAGGGGCAGCCATCGTTGCGGATCGGGGGCGGCGGGATCGGGTGCCGCGACCAGGCGGCAGCCTTCCCTGGGCGTGGACCGGAACACAGTGCCGGCGCCGGCGACCTGGCACTCGTACAGGCCGGCGGCCGCGGCCGGGCGGCTCGTGCTGGAAGGAACGGCGGACGGGGCCGGGCCGGCGCTGCCTTCGGCATGCGCATGCGGTGCGGCCAGGCCGATCAGGCAGCCAGCAAACGCGGCGGCGCGCCTAAAAATGCGGAACACCATGGAATTGCCCTCATATAGACGGGAAAAAAGCGATCCGCATTGTCGCACAGGAAGCACGCATCCCGGCACCGTTTGCATGCCGGTGTGCGTGCAAACGGCGACTTTTCAGTCGTGCAGGCGCCGCCAGGCCACCAGGTCCTCAATGGTCAGCACCGGCAACTGGTACATCTCGGCAAAGGCCAGCGCCTCCGGCCGGCGCGCCATGGTGCCATCCGGGTTCATCAGCTCGCACAGCACCGCCGCCGGCGACAGGCCCGCCATGCGGGCCAGGTCGACCGAGCCCTCGGTATGGCCGCGGCGCACCAGCACGCCGCCGTCGCGCGCCACCAGCGGAAACACATGGCCCGGGCTGACCACCGCACCGGTGCCCGCATCCCCCGCAATGGCAGCGCGGATGGTGGTAATGCGATCGGCGGCGCTGACACCCGTGCTGACACCTTCGCGGGCTTCGATCGATACCGTGAAGGCGGTGCCATACTGGCTGCGGTTGTGCTCGACCATCGGCCGCAGGCCGAGGCTGCGCACCTTGTCCTCGGTCAGGCACAGGCAGACGATGCCGCTGCATTCGCGGATCATCATCGCCATGTTGGCGTTGGTCAGGCGTTCCGCGGCCAGGATCAGGTCGGCCTCGTTCTCGCGGTCGTCATCGTCGAGCAGCACGACCGGCCGGCCTTCGCGCATGGCGTCCAGCGCCTGCGCGATGCGCGCGGCCAGGGAACGGGGGTCGGCATCGGCGGCAAGATCGGCGGACACCTCGGGTGCAACAGCTTCGGTGGAAAGGCTAGGCATGAAACGCTCCTTGTTCAGCATCAATGGGCGTTCCAGGGGAAGGATCAACGGAGTTGCAGCGCCGCACGCCGCGCCTCAAGCGCACGCACGAACAGCCGCGCCCTGCGCGCGGCGCAAGGCAACAGCAAACCGCAAGGCCGGGCAAGGCGCCAGGCCGCGCGGGCAAGCTCCGCCCATCTTCTTTCATCCGGACTATGACCGTCGGCCCTGGCCTCTCACCAGGTCTGCTGACCCCGCACGGGAATGCGAGCGCTCGCGGGCTCACCGGGACACGCACTGCGCGCCGCGGCATACCGCCGGTGGGGACTTTCACCCCGCCCTGAAGACGTAACGAACCGGCGCGGCCATGTAGCCGGCGTCGGCCCGCGAATGTTAGCACGATTGTTATTTTTTCTTTGCACGGACCCTGGCCCACGTTTGGGCATGTCCGACATCGCAAGGTGGCTTCCCGTGTACTACAAATAAGGGAGGGAGGCAGCGCATGTGCAAGCGGTGCCCGCAGTGGCGGCCGCCTCATGCCTTGCCGGACAACAACGCAGCACCTCTTCATCCGTGCTTCCCATGCGCCGACACGAACAAGAAGCCAGACCAGACCGCCATGTGAGTTGTTCCTCCTTCCATCCGTCCCCGCGCTGCCGGCGTGCGTGGCAACAGCGAGTGCGCCGCACTGTCGCCGCGGGCCTGCTTGCCCTGCCCTTGTGCCTGGGAGCGACGGCGCGCGCCGCGCCTGCCGTGCAGCTTGGCTACGGCTTCGACGATACCCACGACGTGCAGAAGGCCGAGGTTGCCATGTTGTGGGATTCGGGCTTTGCGTGGGGCAATCCGCAAGGCTGGCAGGTCGACCTGCAATGGGAGGTCAACGTTGCGCGCTGGCACAGCAGCAGCGACAACCAACCCAACGACCTATGGGAGTTCGGTGCCTCGCCGGTGGTGCGGATCGCATGGTGGCGCCACACCTGGGTGCCCTTCCTTGAACTGTCGGTCGGGCCGCGCCTGCTGACCAGCACGCACACCTCGGGCGACCACGACATCTCCACTGCCTTCCAGTTCTCGGAGTACGCCGGGATCGGCCTGACGGTGGGCAAGGACCGGCGCTTTACCGCCGGCTACCGCTTCCAGCACCTGTCCAATGGCGGCATCAAGCAGCCCAATCCTGGCACCAGCTTCCACGTCATTTATCTGCGCTACCGCTTCTGAGCGCCGGCCGCTGCAGCGCGCCCTGCGTTTCAAACAGGGTGCGGGTGGCATCGTCGGCCGGGAAGAAGCATTCGATGCGCAGCTCCTGCAGCGTGATGTCCTGTGGAATGCCCAGCGTGGTCAGCGTCGAGAACAGCGACGCGCGGAACGCGCCCGCATGCAGCACCACCGGCAGCAATGGCGCCGGCGGGCCATCGGTGCCGTCGTCCTCGCGCAGCAGCACGCCGCCCGGCCCGACCATGTCAGGATGCCAGGCGGCGATGCGCCCGAAGATCTCGCGCGCGGTCTGGTCGTGGGCCTGCACCTGCAGCTCCTGCCACACGCGCCGCAACAGGTAGCGCCCGACCTGGCGCGCGTTCTCGATCACCGGCCACAGGCCCTGTGGATCAAACACTGTCAGCATCAGGTTGATCCTGTGGCTGCCTTGCGCGAGCGATGCCGGCACGCGCTCGCCCAGCAGGGCATCGAGCATGCGCCGGTAGGCCAGGTTGGCATCCACCAGGTTCCAGAAGCGGTCCAGCACCACGGCCGGGTACGGCTCCTGCTTGGCCAGGATCAGCGCAATCGCCTGCTGCACCATCTGCAGCGGCGGCGAAGCCAGCGCGTGTTCGCTGTAGGCCGGGGCAAAGCCGCCGGCCAGCAGCAGCCGATTGCGCTGGCGCAGCGGCACGCCCAGGCGTTCCGCCAGCGCCAGCACCATTTCACGGCTGGGGCGGGCGCGGCCGGATTCCAGGAAAGAGATGTGGCGCTGCGATACCCCGGCCGCCAGCGACAGCGCTAGCTGGCTGTAACCGCGCTTGCCGCGCCAGTAACGCAGCAGGCCGGGGAAGTCGAGGGTGGCTTCGGAGGCGGGGGTCAGCGTTTCCATGGCTGCATTACAGCACGCGTTGGGACGCATGACCATTACCTGCCAGGTAATGACTCCAATTCAGCCACCGCATTCGGCTGGCCGGGCCGCGCCGCGCGCACCGCGTCGATCAGCAGGCGCATGGCCGGCGTCGCGGCACGGCGCCGGCGCACCACAATCCCATAGGGAACCAACTGCCCCCGCATCGGCACCGGCAGGACTGCCAGCGCGCCCAGCGAGCCGAAGTAGTCCGCGATGGCACCCGGCACGACGGCAATGCGGTCGCTCTCCGCCAGCAGCGGCAGCGTGCCCATGATCGACGAGGTCTCGATGATGTCTTCCGGCAGCGGCACGCGGTTGTCGCGGAAGGTCTGGTCGATGATCTGCCACATCGGCACGGCCGCTGGCGGGATGATCCAGGGGTAGCCAGCCAGGGCGGCCAGCTTGACGCTGCGCTTGCCCGCCTGCGGATGGCCGGCGCGCGCCACGATGGCCAGCGACTCTTCGAACAGTGGCTCGAAGTCGAGATCGTCGGCCACCGTACCCTCAGGGATGCGTCCGATTACCACGTCCAGCGCATCCTGCCGCAGAGCCTGCACCAGCACGTCGCTGGTATCGACCTGCATCACGATATGCAAATGCGGATAGCGCGCCTTGAGCGCGTTGATGACACCGGACAGCACCGAAGGCACCGGGGCCAGGATCGAGCCGAGCCGCACCTTGCCGACCTCGCCCGCGGCGATGGCGGCAAATTCATCATGCAGGGCATCCAGGTCGGCCAGCACCACGCGCGCGTAGCGGATCAGCGCCTCGCCGAATACCGTCGGCTCGATGCCGCGCGCATGGCGCGTGAACAGCAACGTGCCAACCACGCTCTCGAGCTCGCGCAATGCCTTGGTGACGGCTGGCTGGGACAGCGCCATCTGTGCGGCGGCGCGCCGCAGCGAGCGGTGCTCGGCCAGGGCCAGGGCCAGGCGCAGATGCCGCATATGCAGGCGTTTGCGCAGGGTGGAGGCACTGGAGAGGGTGGCGGGGAGGTCTGGCATGGTGGCCGCTCAGGCGGGACTTCGGCGAAGATCGGCCTTTATAGCATGCGCGCGTTAGGCAGCCCTGACGGCTTTGGAGCACCCTTAGCATCGTTGGCTTCGCTTCGCACCATCATTTGCGCCGGCGCTATGTGATAGAACCTCGCCGCATTCCCGGCCAGCACGCGCTGCCTGTCCACGGGATCCGGCAGCGCCTCGCACACCATGCCGAGAATCGTGCCGAAGTCCGCGCTCAGGCCCGAGACCGGCAGGTTGCTGCCGAACATCGCCCGCTCATGCCCGAAAATCGCCAGCACCTCGCGCACGATGCGGCGGTTGCCCTGCGCATCCCAGCGCCCGCCGGCCAGCCCGAATTCCGACAGCTTGACCGACACATTGGCGCAGGCGGCCAGCGCCTCCATGCCGGCGCGCCAGCTAGCCAGGCCCTCTTCCGAGCGATCCAGCGGCAGGCCCGCGTGATTGAGCGCAATGGGAACGCCCGGCAAGGCGGCCGCCACCTGGGCCGCCTCGCGCAGGTGCCAGAACGGTACCCGCAGGTCCCACGACAGGCCATGGCGTTCCAGCCGCGCCAGGTCCTCCAGCCAGGCCTGGTCCTGCATCGACCCGGGACGCCCTGCCACCGACTCGCCCGGCGCCGCCGCTGTCAGCGGTTTGCTCCGGATCCCCCTGACCCGCGCAAAACCAGCCTGGCGCGCCAGGAGTTCGGCGCACCCGGGGGTGCCGAACGGTGCGTAGGCCACCACCGCGGCAGCCATGCCGGGGCGCCAGGCTTCCCGGTGCAGCCACGCGGTCTCGTCGACGGCTTCGCGGCGGTCGCGTTCGGCCTCTACGTGCACAGTGGCCAGCACGGTGACGACGCTGGTGTCATGCGCGTACTGCGCCTCCAGGTAATCGCTGCGCAGGGCCTGGTAATCGCCGAGAAAAAAGCTCTGCGGCCGGTATTCGTCCTGCAGCCAGGGATAGCGGCCGCGCCCGAGTTGCCACAGGTGGTGGTGGGCGTCGACGATGGTCAGGCCTGGGGGCAGCGCGCCAGTTGCTACCCAGTTCATCGGCACTGCCTCGGCAGCGTGGCGGCCAGGGCGCCGGCCAGCACCAGCGCGGCAACCAGCAGGTAGACACCGGCGCCCGCGCCGACGCGCTCAATCAGCACGCCCGCCGCGTAGGGACCGCAGAATCCACCCAGGTTGCCCAGCGCATTGATCACGCCGCGCGCCACGCCGGCGTGCTCGGCGGCCAGCAGCCGCGGCGGCAGGGTCCAGAACACCCCCGCGGCGGACTGCAGGAAGAAGCCGCTGCCGACCAGCAGGCCATAGGACACCCAGGTATTGTCGTGCCACCAGACCGAACCGGCCAGGCAGGCAGCGAAACCCAGCAGCGGCCAGACCACGAAGGCCTTGCGCCGGCCGCTGCGGTCGGACAGCGAAGACATCGCGAGGATGCCGGCCATGGTACCCAGGTAGGGCAGCACAGCCAGCATGCCGACCTGCCCCATGCCGCCTCCGGTCAGGCCCTTCAGGATGGTGGGCAGCCACAGCGTGTAGCCGTAGATCCCCATCTGATAGAGAAAATTGACGGCAATCAGGCGCCAGATCACGTCCTGCGACAGGATGTGCGCCAACACCGCGCGCGTGCCGCCCGCGCCCTGCCCCACGTTCGCGCCAGCGGCGGCTGCCTGCTGCTCTTCCTCGCGCAGGCGGGCCAGCAGATAAGCCTTCTCTTCGGCCGAAATCCAGCGCGCCTGCTCCGGCCGGTCACAGGCCAGCTTCCACCACACGCCGAGGCAGGCCAGCGAAATCAGGCCTTCCACGATAAACAGCCAGCGCCAGTCGAGCGCCGCGATCACCAGCCCCGACAGCGGCGCGGTGATGATGCCGGCGATCGGCACGAACAGGATCACCAGGGCGTTGGCGCGTCCGCGTTCGTGGTCTGGAAACCAGTTGCCGACCATGGTCAGCACCACCGGCAGCATGCCGCCCTCGGCCACCCCCAGCGCAAAGCGCAGAATCAGCAGTTCGGTCTCGTTGCGCACCAGGCCGGTCAGCACGGAAATGACGGCCCAGGCCAGCATCGACCAGGCGATGAAATTGCGACCGCTGCCGCGCACGGCGAGCTTGCCGCCGGGAATCTGCAGGAAGAGATAGCCGACAAAGAAAATGCCGCCGGCCAGGCCGGCCATGCTGGCGCCGATCCCGAGCGCATCGCCCATCCCGCCCGGCATCGCGAAGGCGATATTGACGCGATCCATGTACGAGACGATGCAGACCATCAGGATCGGCGGGATGATGCGCCACCAGCGCTGGGCGGGAATGCCGGCGGCACCGGTAGGTGTCGCGTCAATAGCGACGGACGTGCCGGCGCCGGCTTGGTCCAAGCCTTTCATGATCTGTCTCCGTACTTATTTCTAGGTATCAGCCGCCGGCATCTGCGCTGCCTTCGCGGCCTTTTTGGTTGAAACGCCCGCTGGCTACCGCGGCGGCAAAGCCAGGATGGCAAGGCCATCCGGCTCCTTGCCGGTGGCGAAGGCATGGCGCAGGGTCAGGCCAGGCAGGTCAAGCTGGCCGACGGTGTGGTCGTTGAGCGCGACATAGGCGCGGCTCGGGTCAGCCGGATGGAAGGCGAGCGCGATCGGCTTCGCGCCGGTATCGACGCGGCCGGTCTCGACAAGCGTGTCGGGATCGAAAATGCGGATGCTGCGCTCGCCGTAGTTGAGCACGAACAGGCGGTCGTCCGGCGACCAGTAGATGCGGGTGGGATCCTCGCCGGTCGGCACCGTGCGCACGGCTTCCATCGTGCGCGCGTCCAGCCGGGTAAGGCTGTGATCGTCGCGGCTGGCGACATAGAGCGCCGCTTCGTCGCGGCTCAGGCAGCAGCCTTCGGGACGCCTGCCGGCGTAGGCCGCCCGCGGTGCGCGGGTGGCATCGTAGGGGTGCACCAGTGTCACGGTATGCGACAGCAGGTTGGTCACGTAGGCACGCTCGCCATCGGCCGACAACACGAACAAATGGCTCTTTACCCCGCCCGCCGGCACGGCGCGGTCCGGCACCGGGCGCTCCAGCGGCGCCTCGAACACCAGCAGCATATTGTCGCGTTCGCTCAGCGCATAGACGCGCCCTTGCCGGTCGATCTGCAGGCCATGGATGCGGTGATAGGGCGAGCAATCCAGCCGTGCCCCGACTGCGCCGCGCATCAGGTCGACTGCGATCACCGCGGCGCCACCGTCACCGGCATGCGCGAAGGTCTGCACACCATAGTGGCCGACGTAGCCGCACAGGCGCTCGCGGTCCACCACGAACTCATGGGGATAGTCCGGCAACTGCACGCTGAAGCGGCGCTCACCGCCAGCCAGTTCGTAGGCGCTGAAGCTATGGCCGAATTTCTCCACCAGCACGGCCGTCCATCGGTTGTCCATTCTGTCTCCTTGTGATTCGCACGCCTGTGGGATTCCAGGCTTTTTTGTACGGCGGCAAAGGTGGTGCCACGGACAGAAGTTTGGCGCAGCCAACGATAACTATCTATTGAATATTAGGCATCGAGCTATCTCCATTGGTTATCGCTACGCCGACCGCTGCCGCCGCCACCGCCATCGCCAGCCGGCCCGGCGCCGAGTCGTCGTGCGCGGATGGTATGCTTGGTGCTTTCAACTCACACGCAAAGGGCGCGTACCCTGATGGAAATTGCCATACTACTGGCGCTGATTCTGCTCAACGGCCTGTTCGCGATGTCCGAAATCGCACTGGTCACGGCCCGCAAGGCACGTCTACAGCGCCAGATCGAGAACGGTGACCGGGGCGCCATTGCCGCGGTCCAGCTGGGCGAGGACCCCACGCGCTTTCTGTCCACGGTGCAGATCGGCATCACGTCAATCGGCGTGCTCAATGGCGTGGTCGGCGAATCCACGCTGGCGCAGCCGTTTGGCCTTTGGCTGCAAGGCTTTGGCCTGGCGCCCAGCACCTCAGGCTATGTGGCAACCGCCATCGTGGTGGCCGGCCTGACCTATTTTTCCATCGTGCTGGGTGAACTGGTGCCCAAGCGCCTGGGCCAGATGGCCCCGGAAGCCATCGCGCGGCTGGTGGCGCGCCCGATCGGCTGGCTGGCCGTCGCTTCCACTCCGTTCGTCAAGTTGCTGTCCGGCTCCACCCGGCTGGTGCTGCGGCTGCTGGGCACCAGGGTCGATCGCGGCCGCGGTGTGACCGAGGAAGAAATCCACGCATTGCTGGTCGAAGGCTCTGAAGCCGGCGTGATCGAGCAGCACGAGCACACCATGGTGCGCAACGTGTTCCGGCTGGACGACCGCCAGCTGGCTTCGCTGATGGTGCCGCGCGGCGATGTCGTCTATCTGGACGTGGAAGAAACGCTGGATGAAAACCTGCACCGCATCGAAGAATCCGACCACTCGCGCTTTCCGGTTGTGCGCGGCGGCATGCACGACATCATCGGCGTGGTCAGCGCGCGCCAGTTGCTGGCGCGCCGGCTGCGCGGCGAGGAAGCCGACCTGAAGGCTGCGGCGCAGCCTGCAGTGTTCGTGCCCGAGAGCGTGACCGGCATGGAACTGCTGGAGAATTTCCGCGGCTCCGGCGGCCAGATGGCCTTTGTCATCGACGAATACGGCGAAGTGCTGGGCCTGGTCACACTGCAGGACCTGATCGAGGCCATCACTGGCGAATTCAAGGCCGACGCCGCCGGCGAGGAATGGGCGGTGCAGCGCGACGACGGCTCGTGGCTGCTCGACGGCCTGATCCCGATCCCGGAACTGAAGGACCGCATCGGCCTGCGCCAGGTGCCGGAGGAAGAAAAAGAGCGCTACCACACCCTGTCCGGCATGCTGCTCCTGCTGCTGGGGCGCCTGCCGCAGATCGCCGACAGTGTGCAATGGGGCGACTGGCGCTTCGAGATCGTCGACATGGACGGCAAACGCATCGACAAGGTGCTGGCCGCGCGCCTGCCCCCGCAGGAAGGGCCTGAGGAAGAAACCACCGGCTGATCAGGCCAGTCAATCCGCCACTGCCGGATTCCGGCGGTGGCGTCAATCCGGGATCACAGCCGATGACGGCCATTTTGATCCATATCAAGTTGCAGGTTGCGGCCAAGTCACCTTGGCGCAATTTGCAATGTTCCGCCTCCTCCCCTTCGCTTATGATCGGCCTGTGCGGCCCACATGCGGCCGTGGCAGGCATGAATCACCAAGGCCTGACGACAAGCGCCGGCGGCCGCCCCAACGGCCAGCCGAACGACCAAATCTGATACCGGGGAGACGCGGGCATTGCAAGGCCATCAACATGGCTGCCCGCAAGACCATCCATGCATCCTGATGCCGATGACATCGACGCGCCAGCGGCCGCGGGCGCGCTTGGCGCGATGCAGCCTTCCGCCCTGGTGTCCGCGCTGGCGGCACGCCGCTCCGGCAACGGGCAGCCAGCGACGATCCTTTCTATCCGCCTGGACCGCTTTTCCAGCGCCTGCGAAACCCTGGGGCCCCGGCGCGCGGCCAGGCTGCAGGCCATCGTGCAGGCACGCGTCGCCTGCCTGCTGCCGCCCGGCGCCATCATGCACTGGATGGCAGCGGCAGACCTGGTGGTCATTACCGCACTGCCGGACGGTGTGTCCGACCCCGGTCCGGTGGCCAGCCGGCTGGCCGACGACCTGTCCCGGCCGTTCGCGCTGGAGGGCTTCGAGCTGTTCATTTCGTGCAGCATCGGCGTGGCCACCGACCATCCGGATATCCCGGCTGAGCGCAGCCTGCAGCAGGCCCTGGACGCCATGCTGCGGGTCGACCGACGCGGGGGCGACGGCCTGGCGCGCGCCGACAAGCCCGCCGCGCCGCCGACCGCGCCCCTGCTGGCAGCCCTGCCCGACGCACTGGAGCGCGGCGAGCTGAGCCTGCAGCTGCAGCCGCGCGCCGACTTCGCCAGCGCCGTTGTCAGCGGCTACACCGTGCGGCTGCGCTGGCACCATCCGGCGCTGGGGCGCGTGGCGCCGCAGGATTTCCTGCCGGCGGTGGAGTCGCTGGGGCTGGTCGGCCGGATTGGCAGCTGGCTGCTGGAAAGCGTGCTGCCGCTGGTACGTGCCGCCGAAAACGTGGCCCCGCTACAGTTCACCCTGCTGGCTTCCAGCGCGCAGCTGCACCGCCCGCAGATGGTGGAGGCACTGGCCCAAGCCATCGACGCAGGCGGCATCGCACCGGACCGCCTGTGCATCGAAGTGTCGGCCAGCGCCGTGCCGGCCGACGCCGACGTCATTGCCCGCTTTGCCGCCCTGCGCCGGCGCGGGCTGCAACTGACGCTCGGCGATTTCGACGACAGCCCGGGCTGCCGCCAGTTGCTGGCGGCGCTGCACCCGGACAGCGTCACGCTGGACGCGCGCCGGCTGGGCCATGCACCCCGGCCCGGTGATTCCGCCAACCGTGCCGACAGCCTGCGCGCCGCCTGCCGGCTGGCCCGGGGCGCCGGCGTGTCGGTCTGTGCCAAGGGGATCGAGACCCGCCAGCAGCTCGAGGCGGTGCATGCCTGGGGCTGCCACAGCGTGCAGGGCTACCTGCTGGCGCAGCCATTCCCCGCGGCCTGGCTGCTCCAGACCCATGCGGCAATCCAGCAGCGCGCCCGGGAGCTGCTGGCGCCCCACGCCTGAGAAACGGCTGGCGTTGCGGCCGTTGCACGATTTACAAATTGGCACATAGCAGATATCAAACCCGCTCACAGCAGCGGTAAAATCGGCGCAAATCCCTCAATCCCTGAATCTCTCGATTCTTAAAATCCTCAAAAGGAGCCCGGCGTGAAGAAAGGTTGGATCTGGTGCGTTTTGTTTGCCACCCTGTTGGCTGGCTGCAACACGATGGCGGGGCTCGGCCAGGACATTCAGCGCGGTGGCCAGAAGCTCGAAAGCTCGGCGGACCGTCACAAGTAAGCCGCCAGCCCCCAAGTCTGATGCGGCCCGCACCGCGTCGATATGAAAACGGCACGCCGCATGGCGTGCCGTTTCTCTTTGCGCGGCCAGTGCTCAGCCCTTGTTGCGCAGTGCCTTGGCCTGCTCGGCCAGCGTGCGGATGCGGCCCCAGTCGCCGCTGGCGACGGCGTCCTTGGGCACCACCCATGAACCGCCCACGCACACCACGTTGGGCAGCGCCAGGTAGGTCGGCGCCAGCGCAGCGTCGATCCCGCCGGTCGGGCAGAAGCGCAACTGCGGCAGCGGCCCGCCCAGCGACTTCAGCATCGGCACGCCGCCCGCGGCCTGCGCCGGGAAGAACTTGAGGAAGGTGAAGCCGGCTTCCAGCGCCGCCATCGCCTCACTGGCAGTGGCCACGCCCGGCAGCAGCGAGATGCCCGCGCCCTGCGCGCCGTCGGCCAGCGCCGGAGTCAGGCCGGGCGAGACCGCAAACTGCGCGCCCGCATCGCGCACGGCGTGCAGTTGCGCCACGTTCAGCACCGTGCCGGCACCGACGCAGGCCTGCGGCAAGGCTGCCGCCACCGCCTTGATCGCTTCCAGCGCTACCGGCGTACGCAGCGTGATCTCAAGCAGCGGCAAGCCGCCGGTGACCAGTGCCTCGCTGACGTGCAGGGCCTCGTCGACCGAGTGGAATTCCAGCACCGGGATCACCGGCACATCGGCAAGGCGTTGAAGCAGCGGGGAAGTCTGGTTTTGCATGGCTGTCTCGGAATAAGGAGTGCGGAAGCAGGGTTTCAGGGAAGCAAGAGTTCAGGCCAACCGGGTCACGCGATCACCGACACCGACTGCGCCAGCCGGCCCAGCACGGTCTGGGCGTCGGGGATCGGCGCCACCGCGCCATACCCGGTGGTCGACAGCGCGGCGGCCACGTTGGCATAGCGCGCCGCCTCGAACGGATCGGCACCCGCGGCCAGGCGCGCGACAAAGCTGCCGCCGAAGCAGTCGCCGGCTCCGGTGGCATCGACTGGCTTGACCGGATAAGGCGGCACCAGCGCGCGCGACTCGGGCGTGGCTACATAGGAGCCCTCTTCGCCCAGCTTCAGCGCGACCAGGCCGACGCCGCAGCCCAGCAGGTAGTCGACGATGGCGTCGCGGTCGTCCAGCCCGGTCAGCACGGTGATGTCATCCCAGCTGGGCAGGCACACGTCGGTCAGCGTAAAGGCCTCGCGCATGATGCCGCGCGCGCGCGCCAGCGACCACAGCCGCAGCCGCAGGTTGGTGTCCAGTGTGACCTTGGTGCCGGCCTTGCGCGCATGCTCCATCGCGTCCAGCCCGGCATCGCAGGCACTGGTGCTGATGGCCAGGCTGATGCCCGACAGGTGCAGGTAGCGCGCCGCCGCAATCGCGCCCAGCGGCAGATGCTCGTGCTGGTAGAGGCTGGCGGCAGAGCCTTCGCGCAGATAGTCGAAGCGGTGGCCGTGGTTGTCGTGCGAGACAAAGTAGACCCCGGTAGGCGCGCTCGGGTCGACGCGCACGTGGCGGGTATCGACGCGCTCCTGCGTCCACAGCGCGCGCAAGCGCTCGCCGAAGGTGTCGGCGCCGACCGCGCAGATGTAGCCGGTGCTGGCGCCCTGGCGCGCAGCGGCAATGCAGAAGTTGGAAGTGTCGCCGCCAAAGCCTTGCAGGTAGCGCGACGGATCGTCGGGCTGCTGGTTGAACTCCACCAGCGGTTCGCCGTAGGCCAGGATGTCGATGCTCATGGGGCCGCCTGCCTCAGAAGAAAGTTTGCACGATGTCGATCACGCGCATGTCGCGGTCCAGCACCGGGATATGGCGCCACTTGTCGAAAGTCAGGCACGGGTGCGAGATATCGAAGGCAATCATGTCGCCTACCTGCACGTCGTCGCCCGGCTTGACCTGCAGGTAGGCGTGCTGGTCCATCATGCCGGTGACTTCCCAATGCGCGGGCACGTCCACCGGCGCCTCGGTGCCGGGCCGGTACAGCCGCGCCGGGATCGGCATGCCGGCGTCGAAGGCCGCATCGCGCTTGCCCATGCCGATGATGACGCGGTCCGGCTCGGGGATCGACTGCACATAGGCCCACAGCTGCAGTGCCGGCAGCAGGCCCTCGCGCATCTTCTGCGCGACCGGGTTGCTGGCCAGGATGCGCTGCTGCGCGGCCCGGTAGATGCCCACGTCGTGCGTCAGGTAGCAGCCCGGACGCAGCACGATGTCGATCGGTGCGCCGATCTCGGTGCGCGCGAATTCCTCAGCCACCACGTCGTACCAGGCCGAACCGGCACCCGACATCACCACCGGGCTGCGGCCGAAACGGCCTTCCTGTGCCAGCTGCCGCGTCACCGCCACGGTGCGCTGCAGGAACTTGCGGATATCAGCCTCTTCCTTGAGCACGCCCTCATAGATTTCCACACCGGCCAGCGACAGCGCATCGGGCCAGCGCGCCAGCGCCTCAAGCACGGCTTGCTGCTGCGCGCCGTCGCGTACGCCGGTGCGCCCGCCTTCCACGCCCAGTTCCAGCAACACTTGCAGCTTCTGGCCGCGCTCCTGGAAGAACTTGCCGAGCTGGTCGGCCAGCGCAGCCGAGTCCACCAGCGCGAAGAATTCGAAATCCGGATCGCGCAGCAGGTCAGCGATGATTTCCATATTGCGCCGGCCCACCAGCTGGTTGGCCATCAGCACGCGCTTGACGCCGTGCGCATGCGCGGCCGCGGTCTGGTGCGCGGTGGCCAGCGTGATGCCCCACGCGCCGGCGCCGAGCTGGCGCGCAAACAGCTTGGGCGCCATGGTGGTCTTGCCATGTGGCGCAAGCTGCACGCCGTATTCGTTCATGAAGCGGCGCATCCATTCCAGGTTGTGCGCAAGCCGGTCTTCATAGAGCACCGCGGCCGGGAGGCTCAACTCTTCCTGCAACAGGTTCCAGCCGGTTTGGCCGGCCGCATCCGGGGCAATGGGGGCTTCCATCCGGCCCAGCGCCTTGTTGAGCGGATCGATCACGCCGGCCTGATACTTTATTTCACGCATGCTTGTCATCATCCTGAAAAAATCTGATTGACGTAATGATAGCCCTGAAAATAAGATATTTCATCCTTGTTATAAAGTAACACGCAGATGCCCGGAAGGGCTAGCCGGGACCACGCGATTGGCACCCGCCAGATGCGCCAATCACTGTTATAGCCCCTGCCCGCGGGCACTGCAGCTTCCGTCACATTTCGATCCGATCCGTCTTCCGACCAGACCTGCCGCCCATGACCGCGCCCTTCGACATCCTGACCCGCATCGCCGAGCGCGGCCCCGCGCTGCGCCTGGCCGAGCAAAAGGTGGCGCAGGTGGTGCTGGAAGACCTGGCCGGCGCGGCCGCCGCCAGCATCAATGAGCTGGCGCGCAAGGCCGGCGTCAGCGAGGCCAGCGTGACGCGCTTTGCCAAGGCCATCGGCTGCCGCGACGTGCGCGACCTGAAGCTGCGCCTGGCCCAGGCCACCGCGGTAGGCGCGCGCTTCCTGCAGCCCGGCAGCGTTCCCGCCGGTGAAGCCGCCCCGGCCACGCTCGCTGACAGCATCCACGCCGACATCCTCACCGCGCTGGAAGTCAACCGCGGCCTGATGGACGCGCAGCGCATCGAGCAGGCCGCGCGCCTGTTGCTTGGCGCACGCATGGTCTACGCTTTTGGCATGGGCGGCGGCTCGTCATTCATGGCCGACGAGGCCCGCCATCGCCTGGCGCGCCTGGGCCAGCCGGTGGCGAGCTACCAGGACGCCCTGCTGCAGAAGATGGTGGCGGCCACGCTGGGCCGCGACGACGTGGTGCTGGCGTTCTCGGCCAGCGGCCGCGTGCCGGAGATGCTGGCCAGCTGCGATATCGCGCGCGAGTACGGTGCCCGGCTGGTGGCCGTGACCGCGCTGGGCTCGCCGCTGGCCGCGCGCGCCGACGTGCTGCTGCCGGTGCGCACGCTGGAGACGGATTTCATTTTCAAGCCGTCGGCATCGCGCTACGCCATGCTGATGGTGCTGGACGTGCTGGCCACGCAATGCGCGCTGTTGCAGCCGGACCAGAGCAAGGAGCGACTGCGCCGGCTCAAGTACGTGCTGGACACCCACCGCGGTGAAAGCGGCCCCGCCAGGGGCCCCGACAGCCGCCAGCCGCTGGGAGACTGACCATGCCACACCTGTTCGACACCCTGATCCGCTGCGTCACCCTGATCGACGGCTCCGGCGCCGCCGCGCGCCTGGCCGACGTGGCCCTGCGCGACGGCCGCATCGCCCGCATCGATGAAGCCGGCGCGATCGATCCCGACGCCGCCTCGCATGTCGTCGAAGGCGACGGCCTGGTCCTTGCACCGGGCTTTATCGACGTGCATACGCACGACGACACCAACGTGGTGCGCCAGCCCGAGATGACGCCCAAGCTGTCACAGGGCGTCACCACGGTGGTGGTCGGCAACTGCGGCATCAGCGCCGCGCCGGTGACACTGGCAGGCGAACCGCCCGACCCGATGAACCTGCTCGGCCATGCCGACGCCTTCCGCTACCCGGATTTCAAAAGCTACGTCGATGCGGTAGGCGCCGCGCAGCCCGCGGTCAATGTCGCCGCGCTGGTCGGCCATACCGCGCTGCGCAGCAACCATATGGACCGCTTCGACCGCGCCGCCACGCCGGAAGAAATCGCGGCAATGCGCGCGCAGCTGGAAGAAGCGCTGCAGCACGGCGCGCTGGGACTGTCCACGGGCCTGGCCTACGCCAACGCCTTCAGCGCACCGACCGATGAGGTGCTGGCGCTGGCCGAACCGCTGGCCAAGGCCGGCGCGCTCTACGCCACCCACCTGCGCAGCGAGTTTGCCGAGATCCTCGACGCCATGGACGAGGCCTTCCGCATCGGCCGCCATGCGCGCGTGCCGGTGGTGATCTCGCACCTGAAATGCGCGGGCGTGGCCAACTGGGGCCGCAGCACCGAGGTGCTGGACGCGCTCGACGGCGCGCAGCGCTGGCAGCCGGTGGGCTGCGACTGCTACCCCTACACCGCCAGTTCCTCCACGCTGGACCTGAAGCAGGTCACCAGCGATTTCGACATCATGGTGACCTGGTCCGAAGGCGCGCCCGAGATGGGCGGCCGCCTGCTGGCCGATATCGCCGCCGAATGGCAGGTCGACCTGCACGAAGCCGCGCGCCGGCTGATGCCCGCGGGCGCGGTCTACCACTGCATGGAAGACGCCGACGTCGACCGCATCCTGAGCCATCCGGCCACGGTGGTCGGCTCGGACGGCCTGCCCAACGACCCGCTGCCGCATCCACGCCTGTGGGGCGCATTCCCGCGCGTGCTGGGCCACTACGCGCGCGACCGCGAGCTGTTCCCGCTGACGGTGGCCGTCAACAAGATGACCGGCATGTCCGCCGAGCGCTTCGGGCTGCAGGAGCGCGGCTTCGTGCGCGAAGGCTACTGGGCCGACCTGGTGCTGTTCGACGCCACCACCATCCGCGATACGGCCAGCTTTACCGATCCCATGCAACCGGCCGAGGGCATTGCCGCGGTCTGGGTCAATGGCGAGCTGTCATGGCAGCAGCGCCAGACCACCGGCGTGCGCGCCGGCCGGTTCCTGCCGCGAGGCCCGCGGCCTGAGTTCGGCGCCGCCTGACCGGCGCGCTGCCCTCCTTCCTTCCCAAATCCAACACAATCCCAGGAGTACCCATGGACATCAAACGATTCGGCGTCGAAGGCGGCACCGGTACCGGCGGCCAGCACATGCCCTTCGCCCGCGCGGTCGCGGCCGACGGCTGGCTCTACGTCTCCGGCCAGGTGCCGATGGTCAACGGCGAGGTCATCGACGGCGGCATCGTGCCCCAGACCCACCAGGCCATCAAGAACGTGCTGGCCATCCTGGCCGAGGCCGGCTACGGCCCCGAGCACGTCGTGCGCTGCGGCGTATGGCTGGACGACACGCGCGACTTCGCCTCGTTCAACAAGATCTTCAAGGAATACTTCGGCGCCAACCCGCCCGCGCGCGCCTGCGTGCAGTCAAGCATGGTGGTGGACTGCAAGGTCGAAGTGGACTGCATCGCCTACAAGAAGCCGGCGGCCTGAGCCTGCTGCCAGCGGATTGCGTCATCCCCTCCCGACCGCGGCAGGGGGAAAAACCAAAAACTAATCCCTGCCGCCACAAGCGGCCTTTTTTCCACGCAAGGAGACAATATGGGTCCCGTCACCGGAACCACGCTCTTGGTGTATGCGCTGATCGCAGTGATCGCACTGGTGGTGCTGATCGCGCGCTTCAAGCTCAACCCCTTCATTACCCTGGTGGTCGTATCGGTGCTGCTCGGCTTTGCCGTGGGCATGCCGATGGGCGACATCGTCAAGTCCTTTGAGGCCGGCGTCGGCGGCACCCTTGGCCATATCGCGCTGGTGGTGGGCCTGGGCACCATGCTCGGCAAGATGATGGCCGAATCCGGCGGTGCCGAGCGCATCGCGAACACACTGATCGATTTCTTCGGCGCGAAGAACGTGCATTGGGCGATGGCCACCATCGCCTTTATCGTCGGCCTGCCGGTGTTCTTTGAAGTGGGCTTCGTGCTGCTGGTGCCGATCGCCTTCAATGTGGCCAAGCGCACCGGCACTTCGATGGTGCTGGTCGGCATCCCGATGGTGGCCGGCCTGTCCGTGGTGCACGGCCTGATCCCGCCGCACCCGGCCGCGCTGCTGGCGGTAACCGCCTATGGCGCCGACATCGGCAAGACCATCATGTACGCGCTGATCGTCGGCATTCCCACAGCAGCCCTCGCTGGCCCGCTGTTCGCCAAGCTGATGGACCGCTACGTCAAGCTGCCCGAGGTCAATCCGCTGGCGGAGCAGTTCACCGAAGAGGATGAGCGCGTCAAGGCATCGCATGAGTTGCCGGGCTTCGGCATCACGGTGTTCACCATCCTGCTGCCCGTGATCCTGATGCTGATCGGCAGCTGGGCAGACCTCATCGCCACGCCCAAGACCTTTGCCAACGACTTCCTGAAGCTGATCGGCAACTCGGTGATGGCGCTGCTGATTGCGGCGCTGGTGAGCTTCTACACCTTCGGCAAGGCGCGCGGCTTCAACCGCGAGACCATCCTCAAGTTCACCAACGAGTGCGTGGCGCCCACCGCCATCATCACGCTGGTGGTCGGTGCCGGCGGCGGCTTTGGCCGCATCCTGCGCGACTCGGGCATCTCCAACGCCATCGTCGACGTCGCCACCGGCGCCAACGTGTCGGTGCTGGTGCTGGGCTGGCTGGTGGCGGTGATGATCCGCATCGCCACGGGCTCGGCCACGGTGGCCATGACCACCGCGGCGGGCATCGTCGCGCCGATCGCCGCCAGCGTGCCGGGCACGCGCCCGGAGCTGCTGGTGCTGACCACCGGCGCCGGCTCGCTGATCCTGTCGCACGTGAACGACGGCGGCTTCTGGCTGGTCAAGGAGTACTTCAACATGACCGTGGCCCAGACCTTCCAGACCTGGTCGGTCTGCGAAACCATCATCTCGGTGGTGGCGCTGCTGCTGACGCTGGGGCTGGCCACGCTGGTCTGAGCGTCCCCTCCCGCGCCTCCGTCCCGGGGGCGCGCCGGGCAGCCAGGCAAACCCGGCATCAGCCGGGATTGCCTGGCCTGCGCCCTCCCGCACTGCCTCCTTGATGCGGCCGCCAGCGCCGCGCGCCAACGGGGAGAGCCTCCCATCACCATCGCCCCGCTGCTGCACGCTCTCGCGGCCTTGGCGACGCTGGACGTGGTGCAGATGGTCCATGTCCGCAAGGTCGAGTAGGTCAACGGAAAGCTGCACAACCTTGAGTTCGACAAGTTTGCGCAGGTGAAGGACTCGGGCGACTAAGGCGCACGCGCATTTTCAAAAGTTGGCGATTCCTGCGTCGGCGGCATGGGTTCAAATTTCGCCCGCCCTTAGAAATGCGACGTCTCTCATCGATTACCCGGCACCGACAGCAAATACTGGTGGCGTCATTGATGATCTACTCGTCACACGATCTTCCGGGCAACCTTGCCTAGATGTTTTTTTTGATGCAATATTGCATCATATCTGAAGCAAGGAGCATGACATGCGCACGACCGTGACGATCGATGACGCCCTGTATGAGCAAGCACTAGAGGTAGCCGACCCTAACATGGACAAATCTGACCTTTTTCGTGAGGCAATCAAGACTTTCGTTCGGGTACAAGCAGCCAAGCGCCTCGCAGCACTGGGTGGCGCCGCTCCCAATATGGAAGACGTGACACGCCGCCGTCCGGAACCTGAAGCGAAATGAGCGTGCTCGTCGACACCTCTGTGTGGGTAGATCATTTCAAGAACCGGAATGACAGACTGGTCAGCTTGCTTGTGTCGGATCAAGCCCTGACCCACCCCATGGTCCTGGTTGAATTAGCTTGCGGAACACCCCCAGCGCCGCGGATCCGGACACTTGGCGACATCGGGCTATTGCAACCCGCAAAGCAAGCAAGCCTGGCAGAGGTGATGGCGTTCATCGAGCACGAGAAATTGTATGGGCTGGGTTGCGGCCTGGTCGATGTCTCCTTGCTGGCTTCCACTTTGATCACGCCTGGCGCACGGCTATGGACACTGGACCAGCGTCTCGACCATTTGTCGGTACGTTTTGGTGTGGCACATCGGCCGAAGCTTCACTAGGTCACGTGAAGCGCCACCACTCGAGCGGCGCACACTGAGCCTCATGAGGCACGGCAAGCGCTTTGTGCGCTCACATCAACACAACGGTTTACATGGCTGCGCCCACCGCCTAAGGTCAACCAGGCAATGACTTGCCGGGAAACCACCCATGTCGATCGACCGTCGCTCATTTCTCAGCCTGGCCGCCGGTCTGGCCGCTACCGGCCTCAGGCCGGTGTCGCCGGTCCATGCCGCCACTGTCGCCGCACCGTTGCGCCGCAATATCCCTGGCACCACCGAAGCCCTGCCCGTGGTCGGCATGGGCACCGCCGACACCTTCAACGTCGGCACCGGCGCAGACGAACGCAAGCCGCTGGCGGAGGTGATGGGCCTGCTGCTGCAGACCGAAGGCTCGGTCATCGATACCGCGCCCAGTTACGGCAGCGCCGAAGCCGTGACCGGCGACCTGCTGCGCGCGGCCAATGCCCGCAGCCGCGTGTTTCTGGCCACCAAGATCTCGGCCCGGTCCGGCGCGCCCGCGCAGGCGCAATGGGCGCGTTCGCTGGCCGACCTGCAGGTGGACAAGATCGACCTGCTGCAGATCCACAACCTGATCGACTGGCAGGCCAACCTGCGCTGGCTGCGCGAGCTGAAGGAACAGGGCCGCATCCGCTACCTGGGCATCACCCACTACCGCGACGATGCGCACGAGGCGCTAGAGAAGATCGTGCGCAGCGAGCGCGTGGACTTTGTCCAGATCAACTACTCCGTGGCCGAGCGCAATGCCGAACGCACGCTGCTGCCGCTGTGCGAAGCGCGCGGCGTGGCGGTGCTGGTCAACCGGCCGTTCCAGGACGGGCGCCTGTTCCGCGTCGTCAAGGACCGCCCGCTGCCGCCGTGGGCTGGCGATATCGACTGCGGCTCGTGGGGCCAGCTGTTCCTGAAGTTCATCGTCAGCCATCCCGCCGTGACCGTGGCGATCCCGGCCACCTCCAAGCCGCGCAATATGGCCGACAACCTTGGGGCCGGACTCGGCCGCATGCCCGATCCCGGCCAGCGCGAGCGCATCGCCGCGCTGCTGCGCTGAGCCGTATCGATCGTGGACGAACCCGCGCGCGACCCGCCTGCCAGCGGCCTGGCCCGGCTGCGGCGCGGCTTCGGCATCCGCCCCGGCGAGACCGGCGCCGTGGTGGGCGGCTTCCTGTTCTTCTTCTGCCTGTTCGCCAGCTATTTCATGCTGCGCCCGGTGCGCGAGACCATGGGCATTGCCGGCGGCGTGAAGAACCTGCAGTGGCTGTTCACCGCAACCTTTGTCGTGATGCTGGCCGCGATCCCGCTGTACGGCGCGGTCTGCGCGCGGCTGCCGCGGCGCCGCTTCGTGCCCTGGGTGTACGCCTTCTTTATCGCCAACCTGCTTGGCTTTGCGCTGGCCACGCGTGCGCTGCCGGACAACGTCTGGCTGGCGCGCGTCTTCTACGTGTGGCTGTCGGTGTTCAACCTGTTTGTGGTATCGGTGGCATGGAGCCTGATGGCCGATGTGTTCCGCCCCGAGCAGGCGCGCCGTCTGTTCGCACTGCTGGCCGCCGGCGCCAGCGCGGGCGGGCTCGCCGGCCCCGTGCTGGGCGGCTGGCTGGTGCCGCAGATCGGCCTGACCGGGCTGATGCTGCTGTCGGCCGCGCTGCTGGCCGCAACGCTGCCCGGCGTGGGCTGGCTGTTTGGCTGGCGCCGCCGCGCCGGCGCGGGCGTGGTGCAGCCGGGCGAAGCCTCGGCCGGCGCGGCGCAGGATCCGGCCACCCCCATCGGCGGCCGGTTGCTGGCCGGGTTGTCGCTGCTGCTGCGCTCGCGCTACCTGCTTGGCATCGGCCTGTTTGTGATCCTGCTGGCCACGGCCAGCACCTTCCTGTATTTCGAGCAGGCGCGGCTGGTGGCCGAGGTCTTCCCGGAGCGCACCCGCCAGACCCAGGTCTTCAGCGCGCTGGATGCTACCGTGCAGGCGCTGACCATCCTGGTCCAGCTCTTCTTCACCGGCCGCATGGCGCGCCGCTATGGCGTCACCGTGCTGCTGACCGCGGTGCCGCTGGCGGTGACCTGCGGCTTCCTCATATTGGCGATGCTGCCGACCTTCGGCATGCTGGCCGGCGTCATGATCCTGCGGCGCGTGGGCGAATACGCGCTGCTGCGCCCGGGGCGCGAGATGCTGTTCACCGTGGTCGATCCCGAAACCAAGTACAAGGCCAAGAACGTGATCGACACCGCCGTCTACCGTGCGGGCGACGCGGTCAGTGCGTGGGTCAAGACGGGAATCGATGCGCTGTCGGGCCATCCGGCTACGGTGGCACTGGCTGGCGCTGTGCTGGCGCTGGTGTGGGCGGGACTGGGGTGGTGGCTGGGGCGGCGGCATGAGGGGCAGTTGGGCCCGCAGGACGCCAGTCTCAGCCGTGCCGTGGGGAACACCGCTGCCCAGGACAAGGGTTTTCCCGGTTGACGCTGTGTCTGCGAAGCCATACATTGGCCGTGCAGATCTAGATAAGAGACCATCTGTAAGATGGTCTCTTAGCGCCTTGCAGTTGCTGCGGCCTCTTACAGAACAAATAAGAGGAGACCGCCGTGCAACGCTCTGCTATCAAAATTCGTGGCATCGATGATGTCATTGCCTACATAGATTCCTGCCCAGGCATTCGCGGCAGGGCCGGTGTCATCTGGTGGCTCGCACTCGGCGGCCTTTTCCTTGATGCGTTTTCCAATTCTGCGCTGAGCGCCGGCCTCGGGCCGATGACGCGCAACCTTCAGCTCGCGCCTGCAAAGGTCGCCCTGTTGACCTCGTTTGCCTCCTGGGTGGCCATTGCCTTCAACCCTATCGGTGGCTGGATGGCCGACCGCTGGGGCCGTGTCCGGCCACTGATTCTCGCCAAGGTACTGGCTGTGGTCGGCGCGTTGCTGGTAGTGTTTGCCCCCGGCTTCGAGGTGATCCTGGCCGGGCGCTTCTTTGTCGGCGCGGCCTACGGCATCGACTTTGCCATCGCCATGGCGGTGCTGGCGGAGTTCACGCCGGTGAAACTCAAGAGTCGGCTGAACACATGGCAAGGCATGTGGTACACGGCCGTCTGCTCCAACCTCCTGTTGGCACTGCTGTTCTATTCCTGGGACGTTGGCGATACGATCTGGCGCTACTCGGTGGCGGCCACCGCGGTCTTCGGCGTGATCATCCTGCTGCTGCAGGGCCTGTTCCTGGTGGAGAGCCCGATCTGGCTGGCACGCAAGGAATTGCTCGATGCCGCCGCGCACGCCATGACGCGCATCTACGGCCGTGAGTTCGTTGCCGCCCCGCCCGCGGAACGCATCCCCGTCCTCAACCAGGCGCGCCGCGGCCTGGCCAACGTGCTGCTGATCTTCCGCGGCGTCTACCTGCCGCGCACCATGCTGGCGGCCACCGTGCAGATCGGGCAGTCGATCCAGTACTTCGCGATCGGCTGGTACCTGCCGCTGATCAGTGCGGCCCTGTTCGGCAAGGACTTCGTCTACGCGACGATTGGCGCGCTGGTTTTCAACGTCTGCGGCATCTTTGGCGGCTTCCTCTCGCCCTTGATCGGCCGCAAGCTGGGCCTTCGCCGCGCCTCGGCGTTCGGCTTTGCGGCGGTATTCGCCATGCTGCTGATCCTGGGCCTGTTCAACGGCAAGATGCCGATGTGGGCGGCAGTGGTCGTTCCGTCGCTGTTCATCCTGTTCCACTCGGGCGGCCCCGGCGCCAATGGCAAGAGCCTGTCGTCACTGTCTTTCCGCAGCGAACTGCGCGCGGGCGCCAACGGCATCATCGGCGCGCTCGGTGCCATCGGCGCTGCACTGGGCCTGCTGGTCTTCCCGCTGTTCCGCGCACAGTATGGCCTGGAGACTACCTTCCTGATTCTTTCCGTGGTGCCGCTGCTGGCCAGCATCATTTGCTTCGCGATCCGCTGGGACCCGACCCGTACCACCATCAACCCCGACAATGAAGCGAATGCTCCGCAGTTCAAGGGCGATGAGCCGGAGGCTCCTGGCTTCATGGATCCCGCGATCGAGAAGGCCCGGCCATGATCCAGCGCAGAAATGTCATCCTCGCGATCGATGAGGGCACCTCTGGCACGCGCGCCGCGGTGGTAGCCGCCGACGGCCATGTGAGGTGCCTCGAGTACACCACGCTTGAAGTCCGCTCCCCCTGCCCCGGCGTGGTGGAACAGGACGCCGACGTCCTGCTCGACAAGACCCTGGCGGTCTGCCGCGCCACCCTGGCACAGGCGGCTCGCGAAAACCTGAACGTCACTGCCCTCGCTATCGCCACCCAGCGCGCCACCGCGGTGCTATGGGACACGCAGACCGGACGTGCGCTGGTACCCGCGATGGTGTGGCAGGACACGCGGTACGCGGCCGATCTCGCCCAGCTTGCGCCGGCATGGGACGCGACCCTGCGCAAAACGGCCGGCCGCCCGAGCGGTGTACGCTCGCCGTACCTCTGGGCAGCGCGGCACCTGCGCGACACGCCGGCTGTGACTGACGCCTTCCGCGCGCGCCGGCTCGCATTCGGCACCATCGACAGCTGGCTGCTCTGGCACCTGTCGACGGCACGCGCATGCATCACCACGCCGACCAATGCCACCTCCTGCAACGCCTACGTGCTGACCGGGCATCGCTACCAGCTCGACTGGATCGATGCGCTTGGCTTTCCGCGCGAACTGCTGCCCGAACTGCGCCAGGATGCGGACGACTTTGGCCGCACGCGTCCGGAAGTGCTGGGGATTGACGTGCCGATCCTGGCTTGTGCCGGCGACCAGCTCGCCGGCGCAATCGGTCTGGGGTGTCTCGATGCCGGCCAGGCGATGTGCCTGCATGGCACCGGCAGCTTCGTCGATCTGGTAGTCGGCCCGAACCTTCCTGCCCGCAGCGGCAAGTCAGACAGCACCCTGACCATGACCGCGCGCCGGCAGCTGGGCGTGTCGCATTTCTCGGTCGAAACCTTTGTCGCCACCACCGGCTCCGCGCTCAACTGGGTCTGCGACAAGCTCGGCTGGTTTGAGAATGCCAGGCAAATCAGTGCGCTGGCCAGCACGGTTGCGTCCTCACGGGGCGTGACCTTTGTCCCCGCGCTGACCGGCCTGCGGGTCCCACGCATGCAGCCTGAGGCGCGAGCGGCATTGACCGGTATCTCGATGGCAACGACGCAGGCTGAGATGGCCTTTGCGATCCTCGAAGGCATTGCGCATTCGGTGACTTCATGCATCGAGGCAAACCGGGAGATCGCGGGCGTGCCGGTGTCGGAGCTCGTGGTTGGCGGCGGCTTGTCTGGCAGCGACGCGCTGCTGCAGATGCAGGCGGACCTCAGCGGCATTCCCATCCACCGCATGAAGGAAACGGACCGTGCCAGCCTGCGCGGCATCGCCTACCTCGCCGGGTCTTCCGGCCTGCTTTGGGATTCCATGCAGCAGGCCCGTGCCACCACAACGCCAGACGCGGTGTTCGAGCCGGCAATTGGCGCCGATGAGCGTGCCCAGCGGCGTGCGCTCTGGAATGCGCGGGTGGCATCCGAGCTCAACCATGCGGACGCGCTTGCGGTCCATTAACAAGGAGCAACAACAGACATGGTGATTTTTCCATCCCGCAGCGCCAACCGCGAGCGCGCCGCCATGACCAGCACCGAACCGTTGCGGCTGGTGCGCCGGGACCTGCTTGACCGCCTGGAGGCGGATGCATTCGACATCCTGGTGGTCGGCGGCGGCGTGACGGGCGCCTACGCCGCGCTGGATGCCAGCCTGCGCGGCTATCGCGTGGCGCTGGTTGAAAAGTGCGACTTCGCCGCGGGGACCTCGTCCAAATCATCAAAGATGGTGCACGGCGGCCTGCGCTATATCGAACAGGGCAATCTTGGCCTGGTGCGCCATTCACTGCTGGAGCGCCAGCGCCTGCGCCGCAACGCGCGCCATCTGGTGCAGCGGCTGCCGTTCCTGTTCCCGGTGATGGAGCGCAACGGCGTGTTCGACAAGCGCCTGGCCAGGGCCTTCGAGAGCCTGCTCTGGACCTACGACCTCGCCGGTGGCTGGCGCGAGGGAATCCTGCACCAGAAGCTGACCAAGGCCGAGGTATTGGCCCACTGCCCGACCTTCAATGAGGAACATCTGACCGGCGGCTACCTGTACTTCGATGCGCGCGTCGACGATGCCCGCCTGACACTGAACCTCGCGCGCACGGCAGCGTTCCATGGCGCGGCAGTGGTCAATCACGCGACCGTCGCCGAGATCACCCGCGACGGACACGGCAAGGTGGATGGCGCCATTGTCCACGCCGGCGAGCGCGAGATCCGCGTGCGCGCAGGCGTGGTCATCATGGCAACCGGGGTCTGGCTGCGCGACTGGACCGGACGCAGGAAGGGCGAGGCCAGGACCCTGCACATTCGCCCTGCCAAGGGCGTCCACGTTGCCATCCCGTGGCTGAAGATCCGCAATGACTGCACGGTGACCATCCCGGTGCCCGGGCGCAGCCGCCGGGCAACCATCACGCGGTGGGGCAACGTGTCCTACCTTGGCACCACCGATGAAGACTATGAAGGCGACCTCGACAATGTCATGTGCACCCGGCAGGAACTCGACTTCCTGCTGGAGGGCGCGCGTTCGGCACTCAACACCGACCTGAAGCCGGAAGACGTGGTGGGCAGCATCGCGGGGTGCCGCCCTCTGGTGGCGCCGCCCGGCGGCAAGACCCTGGAAATCAAGCGCAATCACGAGATTCATATCGCGGACGACGGCCTGGTGACCATCGTCGGCGGCAAGCTCACGACCTCGCGGCACATGGCCGAGCAAACCATCGACGCCGCGCAGAAGGTCATCGGCAAGCGCGGCAAGTGCCTGACCAGATCGGCCTATCTGCTTGGGGCGGCTGGCTATGACCCGCAGGCAATCGTCGCGTCCGGCGGCATGTCCGCGCACCTGGGCGAGCGCTACGGCACAGAGGCGCGCTTTGTCAGCGACATCCTGCAGGCGGACGCCACCCTGGCCACGCCGATCGTCGAAGGCCTGCCCTATACCGAGGCCGAAATCGTCTATGCCGTGCGCCATGAACTGGCCGGCACGGTTGACGACGTCTTGTCACGTCGCATCCGCGCACGCCTGATGGCGCGCGATGCCTCCGCCCGGGCCGCAGCGCGGGTGGGCCAGATCCTCCAGGCCGAACTCGGATTGTCCGAAGCGGCCGTGGCGCGGCAGGTCAGCGAATACCTGGCCGCCGTCGCCCTCGAAAAATCCGTCCTCATGGGAGACTCAGCATGATCAGCAAGGAAGCCATCAAGCGCGGCTACAACCGCGGCAACTATGTCGTCGGCGCCCACACGCCGCCGGGCTATGCAGCGAACATCCAGGACACCCCGGATGCGCCGGGCCTGCAGCGCGACACCATTGCTGTCGGCGCGGCCGATGTCGCGGCCCTGCGCAAGGTTGCCGATGAAGTCTTGACCGATACCGCCGATGTAGTGGCGTGGACACGCGACTGGTGGGCCGGATCGATGATCACAGAGACCGCCGGCAAGCCCGCCACGCCGCGCGCGGTCATCGTACGCGCTTCCACCGTGGAACAGGTGCAGGCAGTCATGCGCATTGCCAGCGCCAGTGCCATCCCGGTCACCGTATCGGCCGGACGCAGCAACGTGACGGGCGCCGCCCTGCCCGTGCGCGGCGGAATCGTGCTGGACGTATGCGGCCTGAACAAGCTTGTCGGATTCGACAAGGACAGCCAGATCGTCGACGTGGAAGCCGGCATGTTCGGCGACCTTTTCGAACAGACCATGCAGAAGGAATTCGGCATGACGATGGGCCACTGGCCATCGTCGTACGCCATCAGCACGGTCGGCGGATGGGTAGCCTGCCGCGGCGCCGGCCAGTTGTCCACGCGCTATGGCAAGATCGAGGACATGGTGTTCGGCATGGACGTCGTGCTGGCCGACGGCAGCCTGGTCACCGTGGGCGGCTATTCGCGCGCGGCGTTAGGCCCGGATCTGCAGCAACTGTTCATCGGATCCGAGGGCATGCTGGGCGTGATCGTGCGTGTGCGCCTCAAGCTGCACCGCCTGCCCGACTACGGTCGCGCCATCGCCTATGGCTTCAAGACTTTTGCCATCGGCCTGGAGGCCTGCCGCGAGATCATGCAGCGCGGGGCCAATCCGGCCGCGCTGCGGCTCTATGACGAACTGGAGAGCGGCGTGCAGTTCGGGCTGCCCGACACCAATGTGCTGCTGGTTGCCGACGAGGGTGCGCGCGAGATCGTCGATGCGGTGATGACGATCAGCGAACGCGTATGCCTGGAACGTGGTGACAAGCTGGACAGCGAGTCGATTTTCGAGCGCTGGCTCGACACACGCTACCTGACCGGCAAGAGCGCCGAGGGCTTCAAGCGCAGCCCCGGCTTTGTCGCCGACACGCTCGAAATGTCCGGACCGTGGCGCGACCTGGCTGCCATCTACACGGACGTTGTCAAGGCCATCAATGCGGTGCCGGGCACCCTCGCCGGCTCCGCGCACCAGTCGCACGCCTATGTGGACGGCGCCTGCCTGTACTTCTCGCTGCGCGGCGAGGTCGCGGTGGCAGACCGCCAGAAGTGGTATCGCCAGGCATGGGATGCTGCCAATGCGGTGCTGATCCAATACAATGCGGCACTGAGCCACCACCACGGAGTCGGACTGCTGCGCGCGCCATATATGGCCTCGTCGCTGGACACGGCGTTCCCGCTGCTGGCGGCAGTCAAGCAGGCACTTGATCCGCAGAATATCCTGAACCCAGGCAAGCTGGGTCTCAGTGACGTGCTCACCAACGAACCGAAGTAACCCGGCATGGACAGGTCCCTCGGTGCGCGCCTGACGCGACACCCCGTCATCGGCACACTCTACGGTGTTGACCAGATCGACGCCATCTTTGAAAGCGTGGCCGAAGTCTGCATTGTCGCCAACGTGGAATTGCGCAAGCTGCAGCCAGTCATCGCCACGCTGGCCAGCGCCGGCAAGTACGTCATCGTCAATATCGACAGCTGCGAAGGCTTGTCGCAGGACAAGGGCGGGGTGGAGTACCTGGCCGACATCGGGGTGACCAGTCTGGTTTCCACACGCGTGGCAACGATCCAGCGCGCCAACCGCGCTGGCATGGTGACGATGCAGAAGGTCTTTGTGACCGACCGCTCCACCTGGCCGCGCAGCGTCAAGGCGCTCGAGCAGAGCGACCCGAACCTGGTGCAGCTGATGCCGGCGCCGATGCTGTCGCACCTGCCCGAAGCGGACCGCAAGGCGCTGCCGCCGATCGTGACGTCAGGCTTTGTCTGCAATCGGGATGATATCCGCAGCGCGCTCGCACATGGCGCTGTGGCCGTCTCCACCAGCGACCGCAAGCTCTGGAATCTGGAAGCGGGAGCGCTGAAGCCGTAGAACTGCGGCCTGGCGCGGCCTGGGCAGTTTCGCTGACCGCTGATCGGCCAAAGCTGGCCTTCTGCCGCAGGAAAATCGTATAGTCATGTCCTCGGACCTGGCTTGCCCCCGCGCGCCGCGCCAGCCCGCGCAGCGCAGCCCGCAAGCCACCCCCACATTCCTGATCCCGGAGGACTCCCCCATGAAAACCAAAGCCGCCATCGCCTGGAAAGCCGGCGCCCCGCTGACCATTGAAGACGTGGACCTGGATGGCCCGCGCGCCGGGGAAGTGCTGGTGGAAGTCAAGGCCACCGGCATCTGCCATACCGATTACTACACGCTGTCCGGGGCCGACCCCGAAGGGATCTTCCCGGCGATCCTGGGCCATGAAGGCGCGGGCATCGTCACCGACGTCGGCCCGGGCGTAACCTCGCTCAAGCCCGGCGACCACGTGATCCCGCTCTACACGCCGGAATGCCGCCAGTGCAAGTTCTGCCTGTCGCGCAAGACCAACCTGTGCCAGGCCATCCGCGCCACGCAGGGCAAGGGCCTGATGCCGGACGGCACCTCGCGCTTTTCCATCGACGGCAAGCCGATCTTCCACTACATGGGCACGTCGACATTTGCCAACCACATCGTGGTGCCGGAGATCGCACTGGCGAAGATCCGCCCGGATGCGCCGTTCGACAAGGTCTGCTACATCGGCTGCGGCGTCACCACCGGCGTGGGCGCGGTGCTGTTCACGGCCAAGGTGGAAGCCGGCGCCAACGTGGTCGTGTTCGGCCTGGGCGGCATCGGCCTGAACGTGATCCAGGCCGCGAAGATGGTGGGCGCCGACAAGATCATCGGCGTGGACCTGAACCCGGCGCGCGAAGCCATGGCGCGCAAGTTCGGCATGACCCACTTCATCAACCCGAAGGAAGTTGAGAACGTGGTCGACCACATCATCCAGCTCACCGACGGCGGCGCCGACTACTCGTTCGAATGCATCGGCAATACGCAGGTCATGCGCCAGGCGCTGGAGTGCTGCCACAAGGGCTGGGGCAAGTCGATCATCATCGGCGTGGCCGAGGCCGGCGCGGAGATCTCGACGCGACCGTTCCAGCTGGTGACGGGGCGCGAGTGGAAGGGCTCGGCCTTCGGCGGCGCGCGCGGCCGCACCGACGTGCCGAAGATCGTCGACTGGTATATGGAAGGCAAGCTCAACATCGACGACCTGATCACGCATACGCTGCCGCTGGAGCGGATCAACGAGGGCTTCGACCTGATGAAGCGCGGCGAGTCGATCCGCTCCGTGGTGCTGTACTGAGGACGGCGCTGACATGGAACTGATCTCGCAACACGGCTGCCACGGCGGCGTGCAGCGCTTCTATCGCCATGACTCGGCGGCGATCGGGCTGCCGATGCGTTTCTCGGTCTACCTGCCGCCGCAGGCGCAGGCAGGCGGCAAGGTGCCGGTGCTGTTCTACCTGGCCGGCCTGACCTGCACCGAGGAAACCTTCATGATCAAGGCCGGTGCGCAGCGCTTTGCCGCCGAGCACGGCCTGATGCTGGTGGCGCCCGATACCAGCCCGCGCGGCGCGGGTCTGCCGGGCGAGGCCGATGCCTGGGACTTCGGCGTGGGTGCCGGGTTCTATGTCGATGCCACCGAGGCGCCGTGGCAGGAGTACTGGCGCATGGAAAGCTACGTGGCCGAGGAGCTGTTCGGGCTGGTCACCACCGCGTTGCCGGGCGATGCCGGCCGCGTCGGCATCTTCGGGCATTCCATGGGTGGGCACGGCGCGCTGGTGCTGGCACAGCGCCATCCGCAACGCTTCCGCTCGGTGTCGGCGTTTGCGCCGATCGCCGCGCCGTCACGCTGCCCGTGGGGTGAGAAGGCTTTTACCGGCTACCTGGGCAGCGACCGCGCCGCGTGGGCCGGATATGACGCAAGCGAACTGATGGCACGCCAGCAGGGCGCGCCCTTCCCGGCTGGCATCCTGGTCGACCAGGGACTGGACGACCAGTTCTTGCAAAGCCAGCTGCATCCGGAAGCATTCGCGGCTGCCTGCCAGGCCGTCGGCCAGCCGCTGACGCTGCGCCGGCACAGCGGCTACGACCACGGCTACTACTTCATCACCAGCTTTATCGCCGATCACATCCGCCACCACGCGGCGCAGCTGTAGACGCGCCCCATCAACCTTCCGCCACCCGGCGGTAGGCCCCCGGGCGCGATCCGGTCCAGCGCCGGAACGCCCGGTGGAACGCGCCCGGCTCGGCAAAGCCGAGCTCGGCCGCGATATCCGCCACCGGGCGGCCAGAATGGCTGAGCGCCTCGATGGCAAGATCGCGCCGCAGCGCATCCTTCAAATCCTGGTAGCTGACGCCCTCCTCCATCAGCCGGCGCCGCAGCGATGATGCGGACAGGTTCAGGCTGATCGCCAGATCTTCAAAGATGGGCCATTGATCCGGACGCTGGTTGCGCAGCAGCCTGCGCACGCGCGCGCCCACGCTGGCGCGGTCGGAGTACTTCACCACCACGTTGTGCGGCGCATCGCGCAGGAAGGCCTTCAGGCTGCGCTCGTCCTGGCGCACCGGCTGCTCCAGCAGTGCCGCGTCGAAGACCAGCGCCGTGGCCGGCTGCCCGAACGCCAGCTGGCGCGAATACATGACGCGGTATTCCGCACTGTACGGCGGCTCGTCGTAGTCGAAAGCCGCCAGCCGCACCGGCACGCGCCGCCGCAGCAGCCAGCTCATCAGGCCATGCAGCATGATCAGCATGGTTTCCTTGGCAAACACGCCGGGCTGCCGCCCCAGGTGCGCGCAGGGCGCGGTCAGCACCAGCGCGGCCTCGTCGCCGTGGCGCTCCAGACGCACGCCGATATCGTCCAGCAGCAGCCGGAAGTACCGCGTGATGCGCTCCAGCCCCTGCCCCAGGGTGCGGCTGCCGGCCACCGCGTGGCACAGCATGGCAAAGCTGCCGCACTTCATGCTGCGCGAATCCTGCCCGAAGAATTCATCGTCCAGCGCCGCCGCCACAGCCATCCATAGCTCGCTGTAGCTGGCGGCCGAGACGCGCGCCTGCGGCACCGCCAGCAGCGCCGGCGCAATGCCGGCGCCGCGCAGTACCGGATCGGGGTCGATGCCGCGTGCGCGCAGCCCCGAGATGGCGTGGTGGACGAAACAGATGGCGACACTGCCTTTTTCCATGGCGCTGAAGGTGGCAAACGATGGTGGCAAACGATGGTGGCAAACGAGTTCACGAAGATTGGCGGATTTTGGCATAGGAGCCCCCCCCCGGCGTTCCTACACTGCCCGCAGGTCAAACGCCGACGCGCATTCTGCCTGACTTGCAGCGCGGCTCCAAACGCCCACCCCTACCTGCCATGCATAGCGACTACACCGAAGAGCAAACCATGATCCGCGACAGCGCGCGCGCCTTTGCCAGCGAACGGCTGGCCGTGGGCGCCGCGCAATGGGACCGCGACGGCCGCCTGCCCGACGAGGTCGTCGCCGAAATGGGCGCGCTGGGGCTGTTGGGCATGATCGTGCCCGAAGAATGGGGCGGTACCTATACCGACTACGTCGCCTATGCGCTGGCCATCGAAGAAATCGCCGCCGGCTGCGCCGCCTGCGCCACCATGATGAGCGTGCACAACTCGGTCGGCTGCGGGCCGGTCCTGCATTATGGTACCGATGCGCAGAAAGAGCGCTACCTGGCGCGGCTGGCCAGCGGCGAGCTGATCGGCGCATTCTGCCTGACCGAGCCGCAGGCGGGCTCCGAAGCGCACAACCTGCGCACGCGCGCGCGCTTCACCGACAACGGCTGGGTGCTCAATGGCAGCAAGCAGTTCGTCACCAACGGCCAGCGCGCCGGCGTGGCGGTGGTGTTTGCATCGACCGAGCCCGAGCGCGGCAAGAAGGGCATTTCGGCCTTCCTGGTCCCCACAAACACCCCCGGCTTTATCGTCCACGCCCCGGAGAAGAAGCTCGGCATCCGCGCCTCGGACACCTGCGCGATCACGCTGGAAGACTGCACCGTGCCGCACGACGCACTGCTCGGCGAGCCCGGCGAGGGCCTGCGCATCGCGCTGTCCAACCTGGAAGGCGGGCGCATCGGCATCGCCGCGCAGGCAATCGGCATTGCGCGCTCGGCCTTCGAGGCCGCATGTCGCTATGCATCGGAACGCATACAGTTCGGCCGCGCCCTGCGCGAACACCCGCCCATCGCCAACATGCTGGCCGACATGGCCACCGAGCTGAACGCCGCACGCCTGCTGGTGCACCGTGCCGCGCGCATGCGCAGCGAAGGCGTGCCGTGCCTGTCCGAAGCCTCGCAGGCCAAGCTGTATGCGTCCGAGCTGGCCGAGCGCGTGTGCTCCAAGGCGCTGCAGATCCACGGCGGCTACGGCTACCTCGAAGACTACCCGGTCGAGCGCCACTACCGCGACGCCCGCATCACCCAGATCTACGAAGGCACCAGCGAGATCCAGCGCATGCTGATCGCGCGCAGCCTGTAGTGCCACCATCCCTTGCCAACAGAACCAGACCTTCCGGAGACAACCATGAGTGCCGTGCCCAAGACCGACATTGCCGTGCCGACCGTGCCGCTGCTGATCAACGGCGAATGGGTGGATTCGTCCGCCACCGAATTCCGCAACGTGGTCAATCCCGCCACGCAGGAGGTGCTGGCACGCGTGCCGCTGGCCACCGCAAGCGAGGTCGCCGCTGCCGTGGGCGCCGCGCACCGCGCCTTTGCCACGTGGCGCCATACGCCCATCGGTGCGCGGCTGCGCGTCATGCTGCGCTTCCAGGCGCTGATCCGCGAGCACAGCAAGCGTATCGCCGCCATCCTGACCGCCGAGCAGGGCAAGACCCTGGCCGATGCCGAGGGCGACATCTTCCGCGGGCTGGAGGTGGTGGAACACGCCTGTTCGATCGGCACCCTGCAGCAAGGCGGTTTTGCCGAGAACGTGGCTGCCACCGTCGACACCTACACGCTGCAGCAGCCGATCGGCGTCTGCGCGGGTATCACGCCGTTCAACTTCCCGGCGATGATCCCGCTGTGGATGTTCCCGATGGCGATCGTGTGCGGCAATACCTTCGTGCTCAAGCCTTCGGAGCAGGACCCGCTGTCCACCGTGGAGCTGGTCAAGCTGGCGCTGGAAGCCGGCGTGCCGCCGGGGGTGCTGAACGTGGTGCACGGCGCCAAGGACGTGGTCGACGCGCTGTGCACGCACCCGGACATCAAGGCGGTGTCGTTCGTCGGTTCGACCGCTGTCGGCACCCACGTCTACAACCTGGCCGGCGCGCACGGCAAGCGCGTGCAGTCAATGATGGGCGCCAAGAACCATGCGGTGGTACTGCCTGATGCGCACAAGGAACAGACGCTGAACGCGCTGGCCGGTGCAGGCTTCGGCGCGGCCGGCCAGCGTTGCATGGCCACCTCGGTGGTCGTGCTGGTGGGGGCGGCGCGCGACTGGGTGCCCGACCTGGTCGAACGCGCCAGGACCCTGAAAGTCGGCGCCGGCGCCGAGGCTGGCACCGATGTCGGCCCCGTGGTATCGGTGGCGGCAAAGGAACGGATCCTCGGCCTCATCGCCGCCGGCGAGCGCGAGGGCGCGACGCTGGTGCTGGATGGCCGCGGCGTGGAGGTGCCGGGCTACCCGCAGGGCAACTTCATCGGTCCGACCATCTTTACCGATGTCCGGACCGACATGTCGATCTACACCGAAGAGATCTTCGGGCCAGTGCTGGTGGTGATCGGCGTCGATACGCTGGACGAGGCCATCGCGCTGGTCAACCGCAACCCGTTCGGCAACGGCACCGGCGTGTTCACGCAAAGCGGCGCCGCGGCGCGCAAGTTCCAGAGCGAGATCGACGTGGGCCAGGTCGGCATCAACATCCCCATCCCGGTGCCGGTGCCCTATTTCAGCTTCACCGGATCGCGTGGCTCCAAGCTGGGCGACCTGGGTCCGTATGGCAAGCAGGTGGTGCAGTTCTATACGCAGACCAAGACAGTGACGGCGCGCTGGTTTGATGACGCGACGGTCAACGATGGGGTGAACACCACCATCAGCCTGAAGTAATCGGGCGGCATTCAAGAACGACACGGAAGGAGACCCCATGCATATCGCCTTCATCGGCCTGGGCAACATGGGCGCGCCCATGGCGCGCAACCTGCTCAAGGCCGGCCATACGCTGACCGTATTCGACCTCAACGCCGCCGCGGTGGCGTCGCTGTGCGCCGAGGGAGCCGCCACCGCGGATTCCGCCCGCAGGGCCGTTGCCGAAGCGGACTTTGTCATCACCATGCTGCCCGCCGCCGCCCATGTGCGCAGCGCCTACCTGGGCCCGGAGGGCGTGCTGGCCGGCGTGCGCCCGGGCGTGCCGCTGGTCGACTCCAGCACCATCGACCCCGCCACCGTGCGCGAACTGGCTGCCGCTGCCGAGGCCCACGGCAATGCGCTGGCCGACGCGCCGGTCTCCGGGGGCACCGTTGGCGCGCAGGCCGGCACGCTGACCTTCATGGTCGGCGCCACCGAAGCGCTGTTCGCCCAGGTGCGCCCGGTGCTTGCCGGCATGGGACGCAACCTGGTCCACTGCGGCGGCACCGGCACCGGCCAGGTCGCCAAGATCTGCAACAACCTGATCCTGGGCATCTCCATGATCGGCGTATCCGAGGCGATGGCGCTGGGCGTCAGGCTCGGCATCGATGCCAACGTGCTGGCAGGCATTGTCAACACCTCCACCGGCCGCTGCTGGGCCTCCGACACCTGCAACCCCTGGCCCGGCGTGATCGAGACCGCGCCGGCCGGGCGCGGCTACACCGGCGGCTTTGGCGCCGACCTGATGCTCAAGGACCTGGGCCTGGCCGCCGACGCCGCGCGCAGCGTGAAGCAGCCGCTGTTCCTGGGCGCGCTGGCGCAGCAGGTCTACCAGGCCGTGAGCCACGCCGGCGACGGCCAGCTCGACTTCTCCGGCGTGATCCGCCAGTACCTGTCCTCCGCCGACAAGGAGGGCAAGCAATGATCGAGTTCGCCCTGCAAGGCCACGTCGCCACGCTGACGCTCGCTCGCCCGCCCGCCAACGCCTTCACTGCAGAAGGCCTGCAGCAGCTGCGCGAGCTAGTGGCAAAGATCGACGCCAACCCCGAAGTGCGCGCCGTGGTGGTCACCGGCGCCGGCGAGAAGTTCTTCAGCGCCGGCGCCGACCTGAACGGCTTTGCCGCAGGCGACCGCGCTCATGCCCGCGTGATGGCGCAGAAGTTCGGCAGCGCCTTCGAGGCCCTGCAGAATGCGCGGCCTGTGGTAATCGCCGCGATCAACGGCTATGCCATGGGCGGCGGGCTGGAATGCGCGCTGGCCTGCGATATCCGCATCGCCGAGGAACAGGCGCAGATGGCCCTGCCCGAAGCCGCTGTCGGCCTGCTACCGTGCGGCTGCGGTACGCAGACGCTGCCGTGGCTGGTGGGCGAAGGCTGGGCCAAGCGCATGATCCTGACCAACGAGCGCGTCGATGCCGCCACCGCATTGCGCATCGGCCTGGTGGAGGAGGTCGTCCCGCGCGGCCGGGCCCTGGCCACCGCGCTCGCCATGGCCGGGCGCGCCTCCAACGTCAGCCCGCGCGCCGCCGCCCACAGCAAGCGGCTGGTGCACCTGGCGCGACAGGGCGTGCCACGCCAGGCCGCGCTGGCGCTGGAACGCGAGCGCTTTGTCGACCTGTTCGACGATGCCGACCAGCGCGAAGGCGTCAACGCGTTCCTCGAGAAACGAACGCCGCAATGGCGCAACGCCTAGGAGCCCGCCATGCGCCTGACTGAAGAAACCAAGGCCGCCAACCTGGATGCCGCCGAGCCGGAGGTGCTGTTCCAGGTCGTCAACGGTGTCGGCATTGCCATGCTGAACCGGCCGCGCCAGCTCAACGCCCTGTCGTACCCGATGATCATCGCGCTGGGCGCGCAGATGGAAGCGTGGGCGCTGGACGATGCCATCCGCGCGGTAGTGCTGCGCGGTGCGGGCCCCAAGGCCTTCTGCGCCGGCGGCGACATCCGCGCGCTGACCGACAGCTACCGCGATGGCACCCCACTGCACCGGCGCTTCTTCATCGACGAATACACGCTGGACTACCGCCTGCACCGCTATCCCAAGCCGCTGGTGGCGCTGATGGATGGCATCGTCATGGGCGGCGGCATGGGCCTGGCGCAGGCCGCGCACCTGCGCCTCGTCACCGAACGCTCGCGCGTGGCCATGCCCGAAACCGGCATCGGCCTGGTGCCGGACGTGGGTGCCAGCCATTTCCTGTCGAAGCTGCCGGTGCAGCTGGCCCTGTACCTCGGCCTGACCGGCGTCACCATCGGCGCGGCCGATGCGCTGCTGTGCGGACTGGCCGATGCGGCGGTGGACAGCGCCACGCTGGCCGGGCTGGAGCAGACACTCGCCGGCATCGCCTGGGGCAATGACACGCTGGCAGACCTGCGCCATGCGCTGGTGCGCGAGCACGTGGCCAGCGCCGCCGATGCGCCGCTGCTGCAGGTGCTGCCCGCGCTGCTGCAGCATTTTCCTGCGCACGCCACGCTGCCAGAAATCCTGGCCGGGCTGGCCTGCCAGGACGATCCGGCCTATACCGCGTGGGCCACGCGCACCATCGACGTGCTGCGCACCCGCTCGCCCCTGTCGGCCTGCGCCACGCGCGAACTGCTGCTGCGCGGCCGCCGCATGGACCTGGCCGACTGCTTCCGCATGGAGCTGGCGGTGGTGGTCAACACCTTCGCGCAAGGCGATTTCATTGAAGGCGTGCGCGCGCTGATCGTCGACAAGGACAACGCGCCGCACTGGCGCATCGCCAGCTATGATGCCGTGGACGGCGCTTCCGTGCAGGCGCTGTTCCGGCCGTGGTGGGCGCCCGGCGAACAGCCGCTGCCCCTGGCCCTGCACGCCTGACCGGATGCGCTACCGTGAGTCTCGACGCGCTGCTGGCGTGCAGCCCCTGGGCAGCAGCACTGACCCCTGAGCAACGCCAGCGCGTGCGCGCAGAACTGCGTGAACGCGTGGTGCCGCAAGGCGCCTATGTCATCCGCAAGGGCGACCCGGCCGACAGCTGGCTTGGCATCGCCCAGGGCCTGGTCAAGGTGCATTGCGCATCGCCCTCCGGCAAGCGCGCCACCCTGACCGGCGTGCCGGCCGGCGGCTGGCTCGGCGAAGGTTCACTGCTCAAGCGTGAAGCGCTGCGCTATGACGTGGTGGCCCTGCGCGATTCCCGCATCGCCTGCATGCCGGGAGCGACCTTCCGCTGGCTCCAGGAGACCAGCCTGCCTTTCAATCGCTATCTGCTCGGCCAGCTTAACGAACGGCTGGGCCTGTTTATTGCCACCGTCGAGCATGAGCGGCTGCACGGCATCGAAGGCCGCGTGGCGCGGGCACTGGCCACGCTGTTCCATCCGGTGTTATGCCCTGGGCTGGGTCCGGCGCTGCACCTGACGCAGGAAGAAGTCGGCCTGCTGGCGGGCATCTCGCGCCAGCGGGCCAATGCGGCCCTCAAGGTGCTGGAGAGCGAAGGCTTGCTGGCGGTCGAGCACGGCGCGGTGCACGTGCTCGACCTGGAGGCACTGCGCCGCTACTGAGGGCGGCGCACGTTCATGCCTGCGCGGCCGACGGCGGCTTGACCAGCCCGTCTGCCCGGAACATCGCCTTGATGCCCCGCACCGCCTGCCGGATGCGCGATTCATTTTCGATCAGGGCAAAGCGCACATACTCGTCGCCGTAGTCGCCAAAGCCGATGCCCGGCGAAACCGATACCTTGGCCTTGGCCAGCAGCTGCTTGGAGAATTCCAGCGAGCCCAGCGCGCGGTACGGCTCGGGAATCCGCGCCCAGATATACATCGACGCTTTCGGGATCTCGACCGGCCAGCCCGCTTCGATCAGCCCGCGCGCCAGCACGTCGCGGCGCGACTGGTATTGCGCGGCGATCTCGCTCACGCATTGCTGGTCGCCTTCCAGCGCGGCGATGGCCGCGATCTGCAGCGGCGTGAAGGTGCCGTAGTCGTGATAGCTCTTGATGCGCGTCAGCGCCGCCACCAGGTCCGCGTTGCCGACCATGAAGCCCACGCGCCAGCCCGCCATGTTGTAGCTCTTGGACAGCGTGAAGAACTCCACCGCGATGTCCTTGGCGCCTGGCACCTGCATGATCGACGGCGCCTTCCAGCCGTCGAAGACGATGTCGGCATAGGCCAGGTCGTGCACCACGAAGATATCGTGCTTGCGCGCCAGCGCAATGACGCGTTCGAAGAAGTCCAGCTCCACGCATTGCGCGGTGGGGTTGGACGGAAAGCCCAGCACGATCATCTTCGGCTTGGGATAGCTGCCGCGGATGGCGCGCTCCAGCTCGGCAAAGAAGTCGATGCCCGGCACCAGCGGCACCGAGCGGATATCCGCCCCGGCGATGACTGCGCCGTAGATATGGATCGGGTAGCTGGGATCGGGCACCAGCACGGTGTCGCCGCGGTCGAGCGTTGCCAGCATCAGGTGCGCCAGGCCTTCCTTGGAGCCGATGGTGACGATGGCTTCGGTATCCGGGTCGATCTCGACGTCATAGCGTTCGCGGTACCAGTGCGCGATCGCGCGGCGCAGCCGCGGGATGCCCTTGGAGGCCGAGTAGCCGTGCGTATCTGGCCGCTGCGCCGCTTCCGTGAGCTTGGCCACGATATGCGCCGGCGTGGCGCCATCGGGGTTGCCCATGCTCATGTCGATGATGTCCTCGCCACGGCGGCGGGCGGCCATCTTCAGCTCGGCGGTGATATTGAAAACGTACGGGGGAAGGCGATCGATGCGCGCAAAGCGGCGCTTGCCAGAAGCGGCAGTCATGAGGGAGTCCTTTACGTAAGCGCCCGGAACCGTCCGAGCGACGTCGGCAGCCGTTGTCTCGGCTGCCGGGAACTCATGTTAGCGGGGATGCGGCGATTGCACAACGCCTGCGTGCAATCCCTACAGCCGGCTGCCCGGCACGCGCGTGGGCCGCTCAGCCGGCAGGTTGCGCACGATGCAGTCCAGCGCGGGCGCGTCAGAGCGGCCGCCCAGAGCCGCGCTGATCGAGTCCCGGTATTGCTTGACCGAGATGCGTTGATAGTAAAGGCGTGAGGTCTGGTCCAGCCAGTAGACGTAGTTGCTGTCGTCGCTGTCGCCGCTGGTACGCAGCCATTCGCTGATATTGCTCGACCCCATGACCATGTTCGGGCACGCGGTCGTCAGCTTGTCGAGATAAGCATTGAAGTCCTTGGCCTGAACATTGCGTACCGCGTCTGGCGCGCAGGCGGCGAGCATGGCAAGGGATGCCGCGGCAACCGCGGCAATGCGCAACGGTTTGATGGCAGGCAGCACGGCATTTCCCCTGGCTGTAGCGATGCCGCCATCTTATGGCATGCGCCCGCCCGCGTACACCGGGCAAGGGGACTCAGTCGTCCAGCGTCTCGTGCACCGCCGCCGTGCCGCGCTTCCAGTACGCAGACGCCCGGATGCGCTTCTTGTCGATGCCCCGTTCCGTGACCAGGTACTGGCGCACCGCCTTCATCGCCGAGCCCTCGCCGGCCGCCCACACATAGCCCTCGCCGCGCGGCAGCGTGAGCTTGCGCAGCGCGCCTTCCAGCAGGCTGCCTTCCGGCGCATCGCCACGGTGAAGCCAATGCACATCGCAGTGCGCCTGCGTCGGCAACGGAATCTGCGCGGCGGCATCGCCCACTTCCACCACCACGATGGCGCGCGTATCGGCCCCGAGCTCTTCCAGGCGCCGGGCGATTGCCGGCAGCGCGGTATCGTCGCCGATCAGCAGGTGCCAGTCGAACGCCGTGGGCACCACGAACGAGCCGCGCGGGCCGCCCACGCCCAGGTACTGGCCCGGCTGCGCCTGCGCGGCCCAGGTCGACGCGGGGCCATCGCCGTGCAGCACAAACTCGATATCCAGTTCCTGCTTCGCCCCATCGTAGCGGCGCGGCGTGTAGTCGCGCGCAGCCGGGCGCGGCTGGCCTTCGGGAAAGGTGATGCCGTCAGCGGTGACCTGCGGCAGCACCGGCTTGTCGGCGCCGTCCACCGGGAAGAAGACCTTGACGTGGTCGTCGAATGACGCCGAGACAAAGTCCTGCAAATCGGCGCCGCCCAGCGTGACGCGCAGCAGTTGCGGCGACACCTGCGTGGTGTGCACCACCTGCAGCAGGCGCATCTTGAGCGGATGGCGCACGCGCTGCACAGCCAGGTCGCGTGCGGAGGCTTGGTTGTTCTCACTCATATTGGAATTCCTTGGGATCAAATCCGGCGCCTGCCGGGTCAGGTTGCCGATGGCCGCAGCCAGCGTCAGTGCCACGCGTCAGGCCTTGCGGACCGCTTCGATCTCGGCAGCCGCGCGCAGCAGGATCTCCGCGATGCGGCGCTGCTCGTCGGCGCCCGCATCGCTGCGCAGCGCAATGGCACGCTTGATCGCGGCGCGGGCCTGCATCAGCTCGGGCAGCCAGCCGCCCTGCTCCGGCTCGGGCTGCGGCTCGCCGCTCATGGCGCGCCGCATCCACTCCACCTTGCGCGCCACGTGGCGCAGCTTGGCGATCATCACCTCAACCCGCTCGCGGTTGGCCGCCAGGTGGGCCTTGCCGGTCTCGGACAGCTGGTAGCGCTTCTTGTTGCCTTCCGTGTCGACGGTGGCGTAGCCGACCTCTTCGAGGTAGGTCAGGGCCGGATAGACCACGCCGGGACTGGGCTTGTAGAAGCCGTTGGTGCGGGTATCGATCGCCTTGATCAGCTCGTAGCCGTGGCTCGGCTTCTCTTCCAGCATGGCCAGCAGCAGCAACTGCAGGTCATCGGCGCTGAACTTGCGGCCCCGGCGCCAGCCTTCGCCGTCGAAGCTGCCGGGACCATCGGGACCGCCAGGGCCGAAGCCGTCGTCATGCCCGCCGCCCCAGAAGCCGCCGCCGTGGCGGCCCATGGCGCGGTGGGCGAGGTGACGCTCAAAGTGCGGCACAAGGCGCATCAGCAGGTGGCGGCCGTGGCCGGAGAAGCCAAAAGGGTGGGAATGATGTCGCATGACTACCTTCGATATGTCGTAAAACATATCTTACGATATATATCGTACGAGCTGAAGTCAAGGCGACGCGGCAATTCCCGCCGCTTGGGATTACCTCATGCGGTACCAGTGGCAGCCATCGGGGCCGGTCTCGCGCACTGCCTCGCCCCGCTCCAGCAGGTAGTTCAGGTGCGCAACGCTTTCGCCGGTAGCCATCCCCAACAGCCCGCCACTTCCGCTGATCGGCCGCGAGAACAGCTCGCCAAACACATCCACCGCCCGCTTCGGCGTCCCCAACGCCCCACGCAACCGGTCCAGCGCCTGCATCTGGCTGGCCCGCAGATAGTCGATGCGCGCATGCAGCCCACGGAACGGTTCGTTATGCGCCGGGAGTACCAGCACATCGTCCGGCACGGCGGCGCGCACCTTATCCAGCGAGGCCAGCCAGTCCTGCATCGGATCGGCATCCGGCTCGGTCGGGAACACCGATACGTTGGAGGAAATGCGCGGCAGCACCTGGTCGCCGGACACCAGCAGCTTCAGCGCCGGGCAGTACAGGCACGCATGTTCGGGCGAATGACCGGTGCCGACGATGACCTGCCAGTCGTGCGCGCCAATGCGCACGGTGTCGCCATCGGACAGCCGGTGGAAGCTCTCGGGCAAGGCGTGGACATATTTGCCGAAGCCGCCGAAGCGGGTGCGGTAGACCTCGATCGCTTCGTCGTCCCAGCCGGCCTTGCGATAGAACTCGATCGCGTCATCGGGCGCCGCGCGTCCCGTATCCGCCGCCAGCACGCGGCACATCAGGTATTCCAGCCGCGTCATCCACAGCTGGCAGTCGAATTTGCCGGTCAGCCACCCGGCCATGCCGATGTGGTCGGGGTGCATATGGGTCGCAAACAGCCGGGTCAGCCCGCCGGCGAGCGCGCCGTTTTCGCTGAACAGCGCACGCCAGGCCTGCGCGGTTTCCGGCGTCTGCAAGCCAGAGTCGACCGCGGCCCAGCCGTTGTGGTCGCGGATGGCCCACAGGTTGATGTGATTCAGGCCCAGCGGCATCGGCATGCGCAGCCACAGCACGCCAGGTGCGACTTCATGCGCGCGGCCGGGCTCGGGCGCGTCGCCGCAGGGGTAGTCGAGCTCGGGCTTTTCGAGGGAGATAGGTGCAGCTGCGAGGGCGATGTCGGGGGATTGGGCGCTCATCGGTGTCTGGGCCGGTGGGCCGGCCGTGCTGTGCGCGGTGGCCGGTGCGGCAATGCCCCCGGTTCCGCGCGTTCTGGATACCTGACACCTTAGCCCAGATGGGCGATTCATGCCACGCGCGCCCCTGCCCGCGTTCCGCCACATGGAAGGACAGTGTGTTATTGCACCGGTGTCGGCAGCACCTTGCCCGGATTGAGCAGGTTCAGCGGATCAAGCGCCTGCTTCACCTGCCACATCAACTCCAGTTCCACTTGGGACTTGTAGCGCGTCAGGTCATCGCGCTTGGCCACCCCGATGCCATGCTCGGCCGAGATCGAGCCGTTTTCCGCATGGGCCATGCCGTCGACCAGCGCCGAGACCCGCTCATACCATTGCGCCAGGAACTCTTTACCTGGCTGATCCTTGGGACGCAGCGGGTTGAAGTGCACATTGCCGTCGCCCATGTGGCCGTAGATCACCATGCGCGCGTCCGGCACCAGTTCTAGCACTCTGGCCGAGGCTTCCTCGACAAACGCGGCGATGCGCGACAGCGGCACCGAGACATCGCACTTGATGCTGCCGCCGGTGCGGGTCTGCGCGTCGGAGATCTCTTCGCGGATGCGCCAGAAGGTCTGGGCATCGGACAGGCTGGCGGCCACGGCGGCGTCGAGCACCAGGCCCTGGCTGAAGCCGGATTCGAGGATCTCCATCAGCGTGGCGTTGAGGCTCTCCGCATCGGTGCCGGAGGTGAGCTCGATCAGCACCATCCAGTCGTGTTTGTCCTGCAGCGGGGAAGCCACGTTGCCAAGATACTCAAGCACCAGTTCCAGCGCGGGCCGCGAGATCAGCTCGAACGCGGTCACGGCCTGGCCGGACAGGCGCTTGGCTTCGCCCAGCAAGGCCACGGCCGCGGCGGGGTCCTGCACCGCGACAAAGGCCACTGCGCTGCTGCGGGGCTGCGGCATCAGCTTGAGCACGGCGCCGGTGATGATGCCAAGCGTCCCTTCAGCGCCGACGAACAGGTGCTTGAGGTCGTAGCCGGTATTGTCCTTGCGCAGGCCGCGCAGTGACGAGTAGACACGGCCATCGGGCAGCACCACCTCGATGCCTAGCACGAGGTCGCGCATATTGCCGTAGCGCAGTACCGCGGTGCCGCCGGCATTGGTCGACAGGTTGCCGCCGATCTGGCACGAGCCTTCCGAACCGATGCGCAGCGGGAACAGGCGCTGCCCCGCCTCGGCAGCGCTGCGTGCGGCGCTCAGCGTGACGCCGGCCTGCACGGTCATGGTGTCGTTGATGGTGTCGATGCCCAGCACGCGGTTCATGCGGCTCAGGTTGACGACCACCGCGGTGCCGCTGTCATCCGGCACGGCGCCGCCCATCAGCGAGGTATTGCCGCCCTGCGGCACCACCGGCACACGCTGGGTGTGGCACCACTGCAGCACCTGGCTGACCTCTTCCGTCGATGACGGCAGCACCACTACCTGCGCCTGGCCGCGGTAGATGCCGCGGTAGTCGGTGACGTAGGCCTGCATGTCGGCGTCGCCGCTGCGGCAGGCGTTGGCGCCGACGATGGCCTGCATCGCGCGCAAGGTGGTGTCTGGGGTCGGGGTTTCGGCTGGCATGTGTGTAAGGCGAAGGAGATACGGGTCAGTACGCGGCGGAGGGCTTGTCTGCGGCGGGAGCGTCTGCGGGCTGCGCACGGAACGATGCGGCAAGCTTGCGCGCGGCGTTGGCGTACAGCATCACGTCCACGCCCGTGGCCACGAAGGTGCAGCCCAGTTCGAGGTAGCGGCGCGCCAGCGCCGGGTCCGACGTCAGCGTGCCGGCGGCCTTGCCGCTGGCGATGATGGTACGCATCGCGCCTTCGATGGCGGCCTGCACCTCCGGGTGACCGGGGCGGCCGCGGTGGCCCATCGAGGCGGCCAGGTCGGCCGGGCCAATGAAGACGCCGTCGATGCCGTCCACCGCGCAGATGGCGTCCAGGTTCTGCAACGCGGTGACGGTTTCAGCCTGCACCAGCAGGCAGATCTCGCTATCGGCCACGTCGAGATAATCGGTGCGCGCGCTCCACTGCGAGGCGCGCGCAATCGCGCTGCCCACGCCGCGGACGCCTTGCGGCGGGTAGCGCGTGGCGCCGACCAGCGCGCGCGCCTGCTCCGCGGTATCCACCATCGGCACCAGCAGGCTGCGCGCGCCGATGTCGAGCAGTTGCTTGATCAGCGGCACTTCGCCGGCCACGGCGCGCACCACGGGCTGGACCGGGTATGGCGCCACCGCCTGCAGCGCGTGCAGTGTCGAACGCAGGTCGTTGGGAGCGTGTTCGCCGTCGATCAGCAGCCAGTCAAAGCCTGCGGTGGCCGACACTTCGGCCAGGTACGGCGTCGCCATCGACAGCCACAGGCCGATCTGCGCCTGGCGGGCGGCCAGCGCGGTCTTGAAGGGATTGTTTGCGGGCATGGTGTTTCCTGTTCGATGATCGATGCGCCGGCGCTTCAGCTGAGCTGGCCCTGGCAAAGGTACTTGGTATGCATGTAGTCGTCCAGCCCGTGGCGCGAGCCCTCGCGCCGTAGCCGGATTCCTTGACGCCGCCAAACGGCGCCGCCTCGGCCGCGATCGCGCCCTCGTTGATGCCGACCATGCCGGTTTCCAGCGCCTGCGCCACGCGCCAGATGCGGCGGATGTCGTTGGAATAGAAGTAGGCAGCCAGGCCGAACGGGGTGTCGTTGGCGTCGCGGATCACCTCGGCTTCATCGCGGAAGCGGAAAATCGGCGCGACCGGGCCGAAGGTCTCTTCGCACGACAGCTCCATCGCGGGGGTCGCACCGACCAGCACAGTCGGCGCGTAGTAGTGCGGGCCATCGGCGGTGCGCACGCGCTTGCCGCCGGTGACCACGCGCGCGCCCCTGGCAACGGCGTCGTCCACATGGCGCGCGATCTTGTCGACGGCGCGGGCATTGATCATGGGGCCGATCTGCGCGGCGTCTTCCGTGGCCGGGCCGACATGGAGCGCGCCAACGCGCTGTGCCAGGCGCTCGACAAAGGCGTCGTGCACGGTCTCGTGCACGTAAACGCGGTTCGGGCACACGCAGGTCTGGCCGCCGTTGCGGAACTTGGACGCCATCAGGCCATCGACCGCGGCATCGAGATCAGCGTCCTCGAAGACGATGAACGGCGCGTTGCCACCCAGTTCCAGCGACAGCTTCTTCAGCGTGCCCGCCGATTCGCGCGCGAGGTGCTTGCCCACCGGCGTGGAGCCCGTGAACGTGATCTTGCGCACGCGGATATCGGCCAGCCAGGCATCGACCACGCCGGGCGTGCGCTCGCGCGAAGCCGTGACGATGTTGAGGACGCCCGCCGGCATGCCCGCCTGCTGCGCCAGCCATACCAAAGCCAGCGCGGTCAGCGGCGTGTCCTCGGCGGGCTTGGCCACCACCGTGCAGCCGGCGGCCAGCGCGGGGGCGATCTTGCGGGCGATCATCGCCAGCGGGAAGTTCCACGGCGTGATCGCCGCAACGACGCCCACCGGTTCCTTCAGCACCAGCAGTTTGCGGCCCGGCACGGCTTCCGCGACGATATCGCCGCAGATGCGGGTGGCCTCTTCGGCAAACCACTCGACGTACGACGCGCCGTACTGCACCTCGCCGCGCGCTTCCTTCAACGGCTTGCCCTGCTCAGTCGAGATGATGCGCGCCAGGTCTTCCTGGTGCGTGAGGATCAGCGCGTGCCAGCGCTTGAGCAACTGGGCGCGTTCGCGCGCGGGCCGGCGGCTCCAGGCGGGGAACGCCGCCACGGCGGCTTCAACGGCAAGGCGCGCATCGACACCATCACTGTCCGGCACGTTGGCGAAGGCCTCGCCGGTAGCAGGGTCGGTGACCGGCAGGCGGGCGCCAAGGCCGGCATCGCGCCAACGGTCGTCAATCAGGTTCTGGCTGCGCAGCAGCGCTTGCTCGGAAAGAGTCAGCATCAGGGTAGAGGGAGAGAGATTTGCGGGACGCGGCCTAGCTGACGATGCCGAGGTGCCACGGCACGAACTCGTTGTCGCCCAGGCCCAGCACCTCGCTCTTGGTCGGCTCGCCGGAGGCCGCGCGCAGGATATATTCGAAGATCCGCTGGCCCATCTGCGGCACGCTCAGCTCGCCGTCGAGCACCAGCCCGCAGTTGATGTCCATGTCTTCTTCCAGACGGTTGTACATCGCCGAGTTGGATGCAAGCTTGATCGTCGGCGCGGGCTTGGAGCCGAACATCGAACCGCGGCCCGTGGTAAAGCAGATCAGGTTGGCGCCGCTGGCGATCTGGCCGGTGACGGCCACCGGGTCATAGCCGGGAGAGTCCATGAACACAAAGCCGGCCTGGTCGATCGGCTCGGCGTATTCGTACACCGCCTGCAGCGGCGTGGTGCCGCCCTTCATGGCCGAGCCCAGCGATTTCTCGAAGATATTGGCCAGGCCGCCCTGCTGGTTGCCGTGGCCGACCACGCCGTTGAACTGCGCGTTGTGGCCGGCGGTGTAGCGCTCCCACCAGGCGAGGCGATCCAGCAGCTTCTGGCCGACCTCGGGCGTCACTGCGCGGCGCGTGAGCATAAACTCAACACCATGGATTTCCGGCGTTTCAGACAGGATGGCGGTGCCGCCATGGCGCACCAGGATATCCATCGCCGCGCCCAGCGCCGGGTTGGCACTGATGCCGGAAAAGCCGTCCGAGCCTCCGCACTCCAGCCCGATCTTCAGGTGGCTGGCGGGCACCGGCTGGCGCGCCGCGGCGTTGGCCGCGGGCAGCATCGATTCGATTGCGCGGATGCCGGCCGCGATGGTGGCACGCGTGCCGCCGGTATCCTGCATCACCAGCGTATGCACCGCGGGGCCCGGCTCCAACCCCTGCGATTCCAGCAGCGACGCCACCTGGTTGCGCTCACAGCCCAGGCCGACGATCAGCACGCCGGCCAGGTTGGGATGGCGCGCGTAGCCGGCCAGCGTGCGGCGCAGCACGTCGAAATGCTCGCTCGGCGACGACATGCCGCAGCCGCTGGTCTGCGCAAAGGCCACCACGCCATCGACATTCGGATAGGCCGCCAGCCGCTGCGGCGTGAAATGCGCGGCGATCTGGCGGATCACGGTGGACGAGCAATTGACCGACGACAGGATGCCGATGAAGTTGCGCGTCCCCACGCGCCCGTCCGGGCGCACAAAGCCGTTGAAAGTTGCGCGCTGGGCCTCGGGCACGTAGTCCACCGGCCGCACATCCTGGCAGAACGCCGGGTCGCGGTAGAAATCGACCAGTGTCAGGTTGTGCGAATGCACGTGGTCGCCCTGGGCGATATCGCGCGCGGCCACGCCGATGACGGTGTCGAACTTGCGCACCGGCGTGCCGGCCGCGATGGCGCAGGCCGCGATCTTGTGGCCGGCCGGCACCTGCGCGCGCACGCGCACGGCGGGGTCGGCCAGTTGCTGGCCAAGGCTGAGGTCGCTGCGGGCGACCAGCACGTTGTCGTTGGCGTGCAGACGGATGACGGGATTGGGGTTCACTTGGACTTGGCCTTCGGCAACAATCAGCCTTGCTGCAGCAGTTCTTTCAGCTTGAGGCGCTGGATCAGCTGGGTTTCCTGGTCATAGACACTGGCCACGTACTTCTTGTAGTCGGGACCGTCCAGGTACATCACGGGCGCATCCAGGCGCGCCGCCACCTGCTTGAACTCGTTGCTGGCCACCGCGGCGCGGAAGGCGTCGCGCAGCTTCTTTTCCACGGCGGGCGGCAGGCCCTTCGGGGCGCCGATGCCGTTGGGCGCTTCCACCACCACGTTGTAGCCCAGTTCCTTGAGCGTCGGCGTGTCCTTGAAGCGGGTCGCGCGCTGTTCGCCCCAGGTGGCCAGCAGGCGCAGCTTGCCGGCTTCCACGTGCGGCGCCCATGAGCTGGAATCGGCCAGCAGGTCCACCTGCCCGGCCAGCACGTCCTGCAGCGCGGCAGCGCCGCCCTTGTAGGCAATGGCATTGAACTGGATGCCCGCGGCCAGCGCGAACTGCTCCATGCCGACGTGGGTAGCGCCGCCGATGCCGGCGTGCGCATAGGTAATCTTGCCGGGGCTGGCCTTGGCCGCGGCCACCACGTCCTGCAGCGTCTTGTAGCGCGAGTTGGCCGGCACGGCGATGCCGAAGGTCTGGCCCGAGGTGCGCGCCAGGTAGGTCAGCTCGCTGCGCGGATCCAGCTGCAGCATGCCGAGCTGCGCGAAGCGCGTCACCGAGATCGGGATCTGGCCGATGGTGTAGCCGTCCGGATTGGCGCGCGCCAGGGCCTTGGTGCCGATCATGCCGGAGGCGCCGGCGCGGTTCTCGACGACGATCGACTGCTTGAGAATGCCGCCGGCCACCTGGCACAGCGCGCGCATCGACTGGTCGGCAGTGCCGCCCACCGGCCACGGGCAGATAAAGGTGATGGGACGCTCGGGATACCCGGCTGCCAGCGCGCGCGCAGCAGGCAACAGCACACCGGCAGCGCCGGCGGCAGCACCCGCAGCGGCTCCGATGAGCAGGCGGCGGCGCTTGGAATCGATAGGGAAACCTTGGATCATTTGCGGGTGTCTCCGATGTTCTGATTATCGGCGGGACCGGCGCAGCCAGCCTCGTCATGCCCGCATTCTGTCGCTCCGTTACATAACAATCCAATCGAAAATCGGCATTGCTTCATAACCTACCGGTTAGGTAGACTGCCGGGATGGTACAGATCGACCGCGCGCTGCGCTCCAATATCAAGCTGCGCCACCTGCAACTGCTGGTGGCGCTGGATGAGTTCCGCCACTTGGGCCGCACCGCGGAATTCCTGTCGGTAAGCCAGCCGGCGGTATCCAAGGTGCTGACCGAAGTCGAGAAAATGCTTGGGCTGGCGCTGTTCACGCGCTCCACCCGCGGCACCGAGCCCACCCCCGCCGGCGAATCCCTGGTGCGCTTTGCGCGCTCGGTGCTGGCGCAGTACGAGCAGACCCGCGAGGAAATTGCGGCCGTACAGAGCGGCGCCTCCGGACGCATCCGCGTGGGTTCGATGGGCGCTGCGCTGCCGGTGCTGCTGGCGCAGGCCGTGGGAATGCTCAAGGAGCGCCACGCGCGTGCCACCGTGCTGGTGGAGGAAGGCGACCTGACCCATCTGCTACCCAAGCTGCGGCTGCGCGAACTCGACCTGATCGTGGGCCGATTGGAGCCGGGCTATGCCGCGCCGGACCTGCTCACCGAAGCACTCTACGAAGAACCCATGGTGATAGTGGTCCGGCGCGGCCACAAGCTGGCGCGCAAGGCCCGCCCGAGCTGGGCCGACCTGGCCGCGATGCCGTGCGTGCTGCCGCCGCCGTGGGCATCGCTGCGCGTGAAGATCGAACAGGCGTTCTATCGCCACGGCCTGCACCCGCCGCAGGATGTCATCGAGACCTCGTCCTACCTGGCCCAGGCCACCTTTGTCGGCCAGCGCGGGGCGGCCGGCTTCATGGCCGAGTCGGTTGCCTTGTCGCTGCAGGAGGAAGGCAGGCTGCAAGTGCTGAAGATGGAGGTACCGGTCGACCTGCCGCCGGTGGGCATCATCACGCTGCGCGAGCGCGCACCGTCGATCGGCACCGACCAGCTGGTGGCGTGCCTGCGGGAAGCCGCTGCGGCGCGCGCCTAGCGTCCTCGGCGCGCCCAGCCGCGCGGGCAAGAAAACTGGCCACCAACGCGCCCGCCTGGCGTTTCCTTCGTACGCTGTCGCATTGCAATCCCACACACGTTGGCATACGCTGGATTATTGACAAATAAGCAAGCGCCCGTAGCCGCCGGCGGAATTACCGTCCGATCACGCCAATCCATGGAGTCATCGTGAATATCATCACCAGCGCTGGTCCTCTCATTTCCCTGATCGCTGGGATCCTGATTCTTGTCATGCCGCGGCTGCTTAACTACATCGTCGCCATTTACCTTATCGTCATCGGCCTGCTCGGACTGTTTGGCGGACATCTGCGCTGATGTGGACACGGTGTCCTGTTTCGTTTTTCCACCCCACGACAAAGAACCAACATGCGAACCCCGCATGAAATCGCCGCGCTACTGCTGCTGGCGATGCGCAGGAGATCCACGACCTCGGACCCGAGCAATTGGCAGCTTACTGGTCCAGACAAGAAGGTGATCGGGTTCGCCGGCCTGCATCCTGAGCAATCAAAGATTCGCAAAGAGGCATGAAGCGCTGGCTGGTGGCCGCGAGCCTGATTTGCCTCGCTGCGTGTGACCACCGGCCCGCTGGTCCAGCGCGATCCGGCGCAACAGCGTCTGCCTCCTCAGCGGCGCCAGCCTCATCCGCCGAGGCACCTTCCCCTACCGCCCTTAAGTGGAATGAGTTCAAAGCTAAGGCTGGCTTTGATGAGGCCACTCCAGAAGAACAAGTTCTTATCTGGGAAATCTACCGGGACCAGTTCCTGCCCACTATTGCGGCCGACCAAGGCGACACCCTCGATGAAATGACACGCCGGTTCGAAGCTCAGGTGCCCCGTCCGACGCAAGGCGATGCCGGCGGCGAACGGTTCTTAGGCTCCCGCTGCACCCAGGACTGCTCAGGACATGAAGCGGGCTATTACTGGGCGGCTGACAACGATATCTCCGATCCGGACGATTGCACCGGTGACTCCCAAGCCTTTGTTGAGGGCTGCCAGGAGTATGCCGAGGAGCGCCGAGAGTCCGGCAGCAACCTCGAGCATTGAGTCCTCGGGATCACCGCATTCGTCGCGCCGGGCAGGCTGAGAGGTGAAGCATGACTAACTTCAACCGTGGAGTCGCCGGTCTGGGCCTGCGCGGCTTGGGGCGACGCTGCTGGTCAGCTGATCTCCGGCATATGGCAGTCCTTGGAGTCCCGGATTCCAGGAGCCAAGCAAAAGACAACCACGGTGGTTTGCGTCGTGCACCGAGGTATAATCCACGGCCTGTGCTGGCGGAAAACCCTCCACAGCAAGCTGTATCCAGGCCGAGAGCATCGTCGGTGCTAAAGCCATCCTATGACACTGAAACATGAGCACTGACAACCAACTGAAGTTCACCGTGGAGCGTCACCCCAACCCCACGCCGGCCGATCAGATCGCTGCCAGTCTGGTTGATCCCGTCTTCGGACGCGTCTTCACGGACCACATGGTGACGATCCGCTGGACCGAAGGCCGCGGCTGGCATGACGCCAAGGTGGAAGCGCGCCGTCCGTTCCAGCTCGACCCGGCCTGCGCCGTGCTCCACTACGCCCAGGAGATCTTCGAAGGCATGAAGGCCTACCGCGGCGCCGACGGAAAGATCTCGCTGTTCCGCCCCGGGGAAAATGCCAAGCGTTTCCGCGCCTCGGCCGCCCGCATGTCGATGGCCGACCTTCCGGAAGACGTGTTCCTGCAGGCCGTCGAGGCCCTGGTTGACATCGACCGGGACTGGGTCCCTGGCGGTGACGGCAGCCTGTACCTGCGCCCGTTCATGTTCGCCGCGGAAAGCTTCCTGGGCGTGCGTGCGGCGGCTGAGTATATTTTCTGCGTGATCGCATGCCCGGTTGGCGCGTACTTCAAGGGCGGAAAGTCGGCGGTGACGGTCTGGGTGTCTGACCAGTACACGCGCGCCGCCTCTGGCGGCACGGGCGCAGCCAAGTGCGGCGGCAACTATGCCGCCAGCCTGATCGCCCAAACCGAGGCGTCGGCAAATGGCTGCGACCAGGTCGTATTCCTCGACGCCGCGGAGCATCGCTGGATCGAGGAACTGGGCGGGATGAACGTGTTCTTCGTGATGGACGACGGCTCGCTGCTGACGCCGCCGCTGGCCGGCACCATCCTGCCGGGCATCACGCGCGCCTCGATCATCCAGCTGGCGCGGCATGAGGGCATGACGGTGACCGAGGCCCCCTACGCGTTCGAGGCCTGGCGTGCCGATGCCGCCAGCGGCCGCGTCAGGGAAACCTTTGCCTGCGGCACGGCTGCAGTAGTCACCGCGATCGGCCAGGTGCGCCATGCCGGTGGCGAGTTCACCATCGGCAACGGCGGCGAAGGCGACGTTACGCGGCGCCTGCGCACCCTGCTGACCGGCATCCAGCGCGGCAAGGTGGCGGACACGTTCGGGTGGGTGCACCACATCGCCTGAGACCCGCTGACTCCCGGCAGCAGGCTACAGCAGTTCCGGCAGCGACGACACCAGCAGCGCCACGCCTGATGCCGTCAGCAGGATCAGCACGATCTTGCGGAACGTGGCCTCGCTGATGCCGAGGTAGAGCCGCGTGCCCAGCAGCGTGGGCACCAGCATCGCGGGCGCCACCACCAGGAACATCGGCAGCATCTCACGCGTGACGATGCCCTCGCCCACATAGGCGGCCATCGTCATGGCCAGGGTGGCGAGGTTGAAGTTCTGGATCACGGCGCGCTGCTCGTCCTTGTCAAAGCCGCGCAGCGTGCACCACAGCGTGGGGATCACGCCGGTAAAGCCGCCGATGCCGCCCATCACGCCGCCGGCAGCGCCGGCCATGCCATCGGCCACGCGCCCGCCCACGCCGATATGCGGCAGCCGGCGCGCCATCAGCATCACCGGGCACCACAGCGTCAGGAAGGCGCCGAGCACAGCCTTGAACCACTGCGCGTCGAGCACCGGCAGGATCGCCACGCCCAGCGGAATGCCAACCACGCCGCCGGCCACGAACGGCCACAGGCGCCGCCACGACAGCCCGCGGCGCACCGACGCTGCCGCCAGCAGCTGGCCGGTGAGCGCGCCGAACACGGTCATGGCCGCGGCCAGCCGCGGCTCGATCGCCCAGGCCCAGAACGACATCGCCACCATGCCGAAGGCAAAGCCCGACAGCCCCTGGACAAAGCCGGCTACGGCGGCGCCGGCAATCACGATCAGCAAGGTGGAATCCATGGCTGGCGGGGCCGCGTCAGGCGGTGGCGGACGCGATGTTCAAAGGCTTATGGGAAGCGCATAACTATGCACTTCCTGGTCCGATTTGTCAGTGGCTCCCTCTGTTGCGCCGCGCAAAACTGATACGGTATTTTTGCAATGATGTGATGCTGTTCCGTTCATCGTGGCGCCGTTAACATGGTCGCCATCGGACAAGGGTACGGTGCCACATGAAGCGGCGCCGGCGGCACGGGTGCGGCGATATGTCACCCACACGCCACCGGCAGCACGCTGCCCTTTGCTGCGCGCGCGGCGTACACTACGCTTTACCGCACGCGCCTACGGCCCGCGCCCTGGCGCACCTGCCGACCGGCCCGGCCTGCCAGACGGCAGTGCCGCGCTCGTCCAAGGCGTGCGCCAGGCCAGCGCCACGGAGAACACAATGTTTGGTTTGACCGCGCTCGACCTCGCCCGCACCCAGTTTGCCTTCACGATTTCCTTCCACATCATTTTTCCGGCGATCACCATCGGCCTGGCTGCCTACCTGGCGGTGCTGGAAGGCTGCTGGCTGCGCACGCAGCGCACGCATTACCGCGACCTCTACCACTTCTGGTCCAAGATCTTTGCCGTCAACTTTGGCATGGGGGTGGTGTCCGGGCTGGTGATGGCCTACCAGTTCGGCACCAACTGGAGCTTCTTCTCGGAATTCGCGGGCAGCATCACCGGGCCGCTGCTGACCTATGAGGTGCTGACCGCCTTCTTCCTGGAGGCAGGCTTTCTCGGCGTGATGCTGTTCGGCTGGAACCGCGTCGGTCCGGGGCTGCATTTCTTTGCCACGGTGATGGTGGCACTCGGCACGCTGATCTCGGCCACGTGGATCCTGGCCTCCAACAGCTGGATGCAGACGCCGGCGGGGTTCGAGATCATCAACGGCCGCGTGGTGCCGACCAACTGGTTCGAAGTCATCTTCAACCCGTCGTTCCCCTACCGCCTGGTGCATATGAGCGTGGCGGCGTTCCTGGCCACGGCGCTGTTCGTCGGCGCGTCCGCCGCCTGGCACCTGCTGCGCGGGCGCGACAACCCCGCCATCCGCAAGATGCTGTCGATGGCGATGTGGATGCTGCTGATCGTCGCGCCCATCCAGGCCGTGATCGGCGACATGCACGGCCTGAACACGCTCAAGCACCAGCCCGCCAAGATCGCCGCACTGGAAGGCCACTGGGAGAACAAGGGCCATGAAGGCCTGCCGCTGCTGCTGTTCGGCTGGCCCGACATGGCGCGCGAAGAGACACGCTTCGCGGTCGAGGTGCCGCGCCTTGGCAGCCTGATCCTGACCCATACCTGGGACGGGCAGATCAAGGGCCTGAAGGAGTTCGCGCCGCAGGACCGGCCCAATTCCACCATCCTGTTCTGGTCGTTCCGCGTGATGGTGGGGCTGGGGCTGCTGATGATCCTGCTGGGCCTGTGGAGCCTGCTGCTGCGCAGGGGCGAGCGCATGTACCGCTCGCGCGGCTTCCTGCATATGGCGCTGTGGATGGGGCCCGCCGGCCTGATCGCCATCCTGGCCGGCTGGTTCACCACCGAGGTCGGGCGCCAGCCGTGGGTAGTCTACGGGCTGCAGCGCACCGCCGACGCGGTGTCGCCGCACGGCGTGCCTGAGCTGGCGGTGACGCTGGCGATCTTCGTGGTGGCGTATTTCTTCGTGTTCGGCGTGGGCATCGCCTACATGATGCGGCTGGTGCGCAAGGGCCCGGCGCTGGAAGAGCCCAAGCCGCAAGGCGGCCCCGGACGCGAGCATACGCCGGCACGGCCATTGTCAGCGGTGGATGACGATGAAGCGCTCGCCCCCGCCACCGCTGCACGCACCCGGAGCTGACACCATGGGCATCGACCTCTCGCTTCTCTGGATCGTCATCATCTTCTTCGGCGTGATGATGTACGTGGTGATGGACGGCTTCGACCTGGGCATCGGCATGCTTTACCCGTTCGTGCCCGGCCGGCATGACCGCGACGTGATGATGAACACGGTCGCACCGGTCTGGGACGGCAACGAGACCTGGCTGGTGCTGGGCGGCGCCGGGCTGCTGGCGGCATTCCCGCTGGCGTATTCGGTGGTGCTGAGCGCGCTCTACCTGCCGCTGATGATGATGTTGCTGGGCCTGATCTTCCGCGGCGTGGCGTTCGAGTTCCGCTTCAAGGCCAACGACCGCGAGCGCCCGGTGTGGGACGCCGCCTTCATCCTGGGCTCGGCCACGGCCAGTTTCTTCCAGGGCGTGGCGCTGGGCGCCTATATCGACGGCATCAAGCTGGAGGGCCACCGCTTTGCCGGCGGCCCGCTGGACTGGCTCACGCCTTTCCCGCTGTTCTGCGGCGTGGGGCTGATGGTGGCCTACACGGTGCTGGGCAGCACCTGGCTGATCATGAAGACCGAGGGCGACTTGCAACAGCGCATGATCAAGCTGACCGGCACGCTGGCGTGGCTGCTGCTGGCGGTGATCGCCGTGATCAGCCTGTGGACGCCGCTGACGCACCCGGAGATTGCCGAGCGCTGGTTCAGCCTGCCCAACCTGTTCTGGTTCTCGCCGGTGCCGATCCTGGTGGCGCTGTGCATGTTCATGCTGATGCGCGCGCTGCGGCACGAGCCCGATATCTCGCCGTTCATGTACGCGCTGGGGCTGGTGTTCCTGGGCTACAGCGGGCTGGCGATCAGCGTCTGGCCCAATATCATCCCGCCCGGGATCTCGATCTGGGACGCCGCCGCACCGCCGCAAAGCCAGGGCTTTGCGCTGGTGGGGGCGCTGTTCATCATCCCCTTCATCCTGATGTACACGGTGTGGGCGTACTACGTGTTCCGCGGCAAGGTGCGCCACGGCGAGGGCTACCACTGATGGATATGGATACACAGCGCTCGGGCCCCGGCACCTGGCTGCGCCGCGTCGGCTGGCTGGTGCTGATCTGGGCCGCCAGCGTGGCGGCACTGGGCGTGGCCGCGTGGGTGCTGCGGATCATCATGCAGGGCGTCGGCTTGCGCAGCTGACGCCCTGCGCTCAGGTCAGTTGACCTCAGAGCTGGACCGAGGCCTGGCCGATGCCATCGAACTCCGCAGTCACCAGGTCGTCTGCCGATGCATCCAGGATGCCGACCCAGGTGCCGGTGGTGACGACCGTGCCGGCCTCTATGCGTCGCCCGTCGCGCGTGGCGTGGCGCAGCCAGGCGACCAGTCCATAGGCCGGATCGCCCAGCGCGTGGGTGCCGCGGCGCTCGGTCGTTTGCGTGCCGATCTGCACCCGGCAATGCTGTGCCGCCCAGTCCCGCGCCGCATAGTCACGCCAATCGCCAAGCACCAGCGCGCCGTGGGACTGCAGGTCGGCCAGCTTCAGCAGCGCAGGCGCGGCGAGATACTGCCGCCAGCGCGAATCGACGACTTCGATCGACACCGCCATCGCATCGATCAGCCCCGCCGCGCCGGCGTAGTCGAGGGCGGCAGCCTGCGCGGCGTCAACATCCTGCCCCAGCCGCAACGCAATCTCCGCCTCGATGCCGCGCCATGTGAAAGGCCAGCCGCCGGCATGCGCGGGGCTGGTCCAGACCCCGGCCGGCGGCAGTTGGGCATGCGTCAGCACCGCCTCGCGCGAGGCCCCGCCGGATTTCCAGTAGCCGGCCCCTGTCGCTTGCCAGCCAAGCGTGCGGGCCACGGCCGACTGGACGGCGTAAGCCTGCTCCGCATTCTCAAGCAAGGTGGCAAATTGCCCTGCATCGGCGCAACCCTGTTCGCTACGCGCGCTGAGCAGGGCCTGCGCGACCCGATCGATATTGGAAGATGTCATGCCTTGGGTATGTCCTTGAAGGAGGGATGAACATTGCCCGGTATCCCGCTCCCGGCAAGCGCGCGCAGCACGCCGCCGGGAGCGGGCCGGTCTCAGGAGCCGCTGGCGTTGGCCGCGGCGCCACTGACCGCAGGCACGGCTTCGTCGTCGGCGGCGGTCTCGCCCATGGCGCGGCCGAAGGTTTCCGGCGCGAACTGCACGGCCAGCGCAAACACTGCGTACATCGCCGCGAGCATGCTGAACATGCCGCCAACGCCGTAGGTCTCGAACACGCGCCCGCTGATCAGCGGCGTCAGCGCCCCGGCCAGGGTGCCGAGCGCCAGGATCAGCGAGGTGCCGAACGCGCGGACGTGGGTGGGATACTGCTCCGGCGCGAAGATCCAGATCGACGTGTTCAGCAACACCACGCAGAACGTGAAGGCGGCGCCAAACAGCAGCACCAGGCCCACGTTATACGTCAGGAAGCCGAAGCACAACCCGGCCGCGCAGGCCAGCCCCGCGCCTATCGTCAGCACCCGCTTGCGCGGAATGTGATAGCCGCAGTACGACGCCGCCAGCGCGCCGAACAGGCTGCCGCTCTGCATCACCATGGTGAAGAGAAAGCTCTTGGAGATGGTGTAGCCCTGCGACATCAGGATGGTGGGCATCAGCGTCAGGACCGAGATCTGCGCGCCATATGTCATGGACACCGCAATGCCCAGCGCGATGGTGCGCCGTCCCAGTTTGCCCTTGAAGATGTCGCCCAGCCGCACCTTGGCGCGCGGCGCCTCGTCCTGCATCGCGGCCTTGATATAGGGCGTCGGCTCGACGTCGAGCTTGCCCAGGCGGCCGGATGCGAGCACCGACAGCACCCGGTTGGCCTCGTCCACGCGCCCCTTGGACAGCAGGAAGCGCGGCGTCTCCGGAATAAAGCGCCGGTAGAACACGACAAAAAATGCCGGCAGCACCAGGCAGGCAAACAGCCAGCGCCAGCTGTCCGGTCCCGGGAACATGGCGAATACCGCCAGGCCGAAGGCCGGCGCCAGCATATTGCCAAATCCGCCGCTGCCCACGCTGACCAGGCCCACCGCGGTGCCGCGGAAGCGCGTCGAGCACAGCTCGGCCAGCATGGTCACGGCGATCGAGATCTCCCCGCCCAGGCCGATACCGACGATAAAGCGGCCCGCCGCCAGTACGCCATAGTTCGGCGCCACCGCGCAGATGATGGCGCCCAGGGTGAACAGCAGCAGGTTGGCGCTCAGCATCGTGCGCCTGCCGTAGCGGTCCGCGATATAGCCGGAGCCGATGCGTCCCAGCGCGGCGGCGCTGAACGTCAGCGTATTGAGAAAACCAATCTGTGCCACCGAAATTCCCCACTGCTCGCGCAGCATCGGGCCGATCAGGCCGACGGCGTTCTGCTCGAACACATCGAACATCACGCCGAGCATGATCATGAAGATGATCTTCTTGTGCGAGGCCGTCACCCCGATGCCATCCATGGCCCGGTCCAGCTCATGCTGCTGTGGGGAATTCGGCGATTGAACTACAGTTTCTGCGCCCATCTTTGTCTCCTCCTCGGTTCGAGGTCGTCGCGCTATGTCCGCGACCTTGTCGCCGCCGTGTCCGGCTGGCCTTTGTAGAGCAGCGATAAAACTTCGTTCCGGCGCGCGCCTATTCCAGCGCGGGCGTCGAATGCGGTGGCCGGCGGGCGCGCAAGGCCTGCTCGGCCGCATACGCCAGGCGTATCAGCACGGGTTCCGTGAAGGGCAGGCCAAAGAGCTCCAGCCCGACCGGCACACCCTGGGGTGCATTGCCGTCCGGCGCCGAAAATCCGGCCGGAATCACGATGGCCGGAAAACCAGTGGCCGACGCGAGCACGCCGTTGCGCTCCGCCTGGGTCTCGCCGACCGGCACCACCAGGCGCCGCTGGTGCGGAAATGCCAGCGCGTCAAGCCGATGCCGCGCCATCAGCTCCTGCAGCCGCTGGCGCAATGCCTGCTGGCGCTGCAGGCGCTCGCGGTACTCCCCTTCCCGCTCGCTCAGCGCTGCCGCGGTGGCGAGGGTTCCCGCCACGCTTGGATGGACAGAACCGGCAGCGATGATGTCCTTCATCGATCGCACCGGGACGCCGGGAGGCAGCCCCGCCAGGTAGGCGTCGAGGTCGCGCTCCATCTCGTAGTGGTGCACAAGCGTGGACGCGAGCAGCTCGTCCGGGCTGATGACGTCTTCAATCGCGACCAGCTCGGCGCCATGTGCCGCGATGATGGCCAGCGCTTCCTGCATCACGGCGTTGACGGGACGGTGCACATCCTGGTCGCCGAAGAAATGGCGCAGCACGCCGATGCGCGCGCCCCTGAGTCCGTCGCGGTCAAGGCTGGCGGCATAGCTCGCCGGAATGTGGGGCGCACCCTCGCTGGTGACCGGATCGGCAGGGTCATAGCCGGCGATGACATCGAGCAGCAGCGCCGTATCGGCCACGGTGCGGGTGATCGGGCCGATGGTGTCCTGCGTCAGCCCGCAAGGGACCAGCCCCGCCCGGCTGATCAGCCCCATAGTCGGGCGCAGGCCGACAAGGTTGTTGGCCGAGGCCGGCGAGCGGATCGAATTGACCCCGTCGGTGCCGATGCCAAGCACGCCGAAGCTGGCTGCGATGCCGGCGCCGGTCCCGCCGCTGGAACCGCCGGGCGTGCGGGTCAGGTCATAGGGATTGAGGGTCTGGCCGGAAAAGGTGCTGACGGTCTCGCCACCCGAGGCAAGCTCGTGCAGGTTGGTCTTGGCCAGGACGATGGCACCCGCCTCGCGCAGCCGGCGGATGACGAAGGCATCGTCGGTGGACAGGTTGCCGCGCAGGCAGGCGGCGCCGGCGGTGGTTTCCATGCCGCCGCACTCGATGTTGTCCTTGACCAGCACCGGGATGCCATGCAGCGGCGCCAGCGCCTGCGATGGGTTGCGCCCAGCCATGGCGTCGATGCGTCCGGCCTCTTCCAGCGCCTGCGGGTTGCGCTGCAGGATGCTGCGCAGGGCGGGACCACTCTGGTCATAGGCCGAGATGCGCGCCAGGCATGCGCTGGCCAGTTGGCGCGCCGTCAGCCTGCCGTCGCGCATCGCGGCATGCGCGCCGGCAACGGTGGCTTCCACCACGCTGAACGGCGCGTGATGGCCAGGGCCGTCCGGCACTGGTTCGAAGGTGTTTGTCATGAGACCTCTCATGCGCCGGCATCGGGCGCCTGAAGTGTTGGCAATGTGGTGGGGATGGGGAGCGCCGCCCGGTGACAGCGCCCCGCTTCGTCCTGCTACCGGTTGACCAGCCTGGCCGGCAGTGTCCAGATGCAGAAGGCGCCCAGGGTCAGCATCCCGGCAATCATGAAGTAGGCGCTGTTGCCGCTCTGGGTCACGTCCCGCAGGTAGCCGATCATGTAGCCGCTGGTAAAACCGGCCAGGTTGCCGATCGAGTTGCTCATGGCGATGGCCGTGGCCGCCGCCGCGCCGCTCAGGAAGGCCGTCGGCAAGGACCAGAACAGCGGCGTGCAGGTCAGGATGCCGGCCGCGGCGAGCGACAGGAACACCAGCGACAGCGCCGTGTTGTGCATGACCCAGGGCAACGCCAGGAAGCCGATCGCGCCCATCATGCACGGGATGATCAGGTGCCAGCGCCGCTCGCGATGCTTGTCGGCACTGCGCCCGAAGAAGTACATCGCGACAATGGCCGCCATATACGGTATCGCGCTCAGCAAGCCGATATGGAACGGGTCGCTGACACCGGTCGACTTGATGAACGTGGGCAGCCAGAGCGTGATGCCGTACTGGCCCGTGACATAGCAGAAGCAGATCAGGCTGATCAGCCAGACGCGCGGATCGGTGAAGACCTTGCCGACGCGCGCCTGCGGGTCTGCCGCCTTGACGTCCTCCGCCTTGGCCTGCTCAAGCACGCGCTTTTCGTCGCTGGTGAGCCACTTGGCCTTGGCAATGGAGTTGTCCAGGTAGTAGAAGCAGAAACAACCCAGCAAGACCGCCGGCACCGCCTCGATGAGGAACATCCATTGCCAGCCGCCAAAGCCAGCCACGCCTGCCATGCTGCCCATCAGGTAGCCGGACAGCGGGTTGCCGATGATGCCGGACAACGGCGAGCCCATGCAGTAGATAGCCATGATCTTGGCGCGCCGGTGCGACGGGTACCAGCACGACAGGTAGTACACGATGCCTGGCGTGAAGCCGGCCTCCGCCAGGCCCAGCAGGAAGCGCAGCGTGTAGAACTGGGTTGGCGTCTCCACGTACGCGAAGCACGCGGAGAGTATCCCCACGTGATCATGATCCGGCCGATCCACACCTTGGCGCCGAACTTGTGCAGTGCCAGGTTGCTCGGCACCTCGAACAGGAAGTAGCCGATAAAGAAAATACCGGCGCCCAGCCCGTAGACAGTCTCGCTGAAGCCCAGTTGCTGCGACATCTGGAGCTTGGCAAAACCGACGTTGACACGATCGAGATAAGCGATCAGGAAGCAGACCATCAGGAATGGCACCAGCCTCCAGCTCACCTTGCGATAGGTCGCATCCTCGAACGTCCTGATCTTTGCTCCCGCCTGCAGGGTTGTATCCACAGCGTCTCCTCTGTTTTTTTGTCAGGTACGGCAGTGCTGCGCTGATCCGTTGCGATCAGTCCGGCGGGGGCGTTGCGCACGCGCGGCGCCCGTCCCCGTCTCGGATGGCAGTGGCTCTCGTCAGGCGGCAGCCTTGAGCGGCAGCGGCGTGGCGTGCGCGGCGAGATAGTCCATGGCGGCAACGGTGCCGCTGCCCGCGAGCGCAACGCCCGAGATCTTCAGGCCCATCTCGCAGCCGGCCAGCGTGGCCATCAGCGTGAGGTCGTTGCAGTCGCCCAGATGGCCGATGCGGAACATGCGGCCCTTGACCTTGCCGAGGCCGGCGCCGAGCGACATGTTGAAGCGGTCATAGATGTTCCTGCGCACCACGTCCGCGTCGATCCCCTCGGGCATCATCACGCCGGTCAGCACCGGGCTGTAGACGGCGGGGTCTGCGCACTGGATCTCCAGGCCCCAGGCATTGACCGCGCGGCGGCAGGCTTCGGCCAGGCGCTGGTGGCGGGCGAAGACGTTGTCCAGCCCTTCCTCAAGGATCATGTCGAGGGCTTCAGACAGGCCGTAGAGCAGGTTCGTGCTGGGGGTGTAGGGCCAGTAGCCGGTCCGGTTCATCTCGATGATTTCATCCCAGCCCCAGAAGCTGCGCGGCAGCCGGGCCGTGCGGGAGGCTGCGATGGCCTTGGGCGACACCGCATTGAAGCTGATGCCAGGCGGCAGCATCAGGCCCTTCTGCGAGCCGGACACGGTCACGTCCACGCTCCACTCGTCATGCCGGTAATCGGCGGACGCCAGCCCGGAGATGGTGTCGACCAGCAGCAGCGCCGGGTGTCCGGCCGCATCGATGGCGCGGCGCACGGCGGCGATATCCGAGGTCACGCCGGTCGAGGTCTCGTTGTGCACGACGCACACTGCCTTGATCGCATGCGCGGTGTCGGCACGCAGGCGGGCCTCGATCATGTCCGCCTGCACGCCGTGGCGCCAGCCCTCAACGCCCGGCAGGCCGAGGAACTCGGGCCGGATACCCAGGTTCTCAGCCATCTTCTTCCACAGCGTGGCGAAGTGGCCGGTCTCGAACATCAGCACCGTGTCGCCAGGGCTCAGCGTGTTCGACAGCGCCGCTTCCCAGGCCCCCGTGCCCGAAGCCGGGTAGATCACCACCGGCTGCTCGGTCTTGAAGATCTTCTTGATGCCGTCCAGCACCTTGAGGCCCAGCGCGCCGAATTCCGGCCCGCGATGGTCGATGGTCGGATAGCTGATGGCACGCAGGATGCGATCGGGAACCGGGCTCGGTCCGGGGATCTGCAGGAAGTGGCGGCCGGCGGGATGGAAGTTGAGATTCAGCATTTGACTCCTCCTTTTGAGTTTTGAATGCAAAATACTTTATCAGAGGAGCGATGGGAAAACAGGAGCGATTGCGCGGAAATTATCTAACGTTTACCCCATAAAATATGGGTTTACGTGCATTTTTGAGCTCCGGTTAAGAGTCTGCTAAAATTGAACACAATTACGCAATAGGAATTTTGAATGCAAATTGCCGCCACTTCCGGCGCAGATTCGCCGGCCCCGGTACTCCCCAGGCTCGAACGGCAACGCTTGCACGACACCGTGGTGGCCCACCTGCGCACGTTCATCGTCGAGGGCACCCTGGAATCGGGCAGGAAGCTCAATGAGCGCGAACTGTGCGAAACCCTGGGCATCTCCCGCACGCCGCTGCGCGAGGCCCTGAAGGTGCTGGCGGCAGAGGGGCTGATCGATATCTCGCCCAACCGCGGGGCGACCGTATCGCGCCTGTCCACGGCGGAGATCCAGGACACGTTTGAGCTGATGAGCGGCCTGGAAGCCTTTTCCGGCGAACTGGCCTGCGAACGCATCACGGCCGTCGAACTGGCCGAGATCAAGGCCCTGCACTATGCGATGCTGGCCTGCCGTGCCAATGACGACCTGCCCGGCTACTACCGCATCAACCACCAGATCCATGACCGCATCAACCTGGCGGCCCGCAATACGGCGCTGCGCCAGACCTATTTGTCGGTGAACCGGCGGCTGCAGGCGCTGCGCTTCCGCTCCAACTATCAGAAGCCGAAGTGGGACAGCGCCATCCGCGACCACGAAGAGATGCTGCAGGCACTTGAAGCGCACGATGGCAAGCGCCTTGCCGCCATCCTGCGCCAGCACCTGCTGGACAAGCGTGACGCGGTGCTGCTGATCCAGGCAGGCGATGCCGGCGCCACGCCGCAGACTTAGAACCCGTTTCAGAATGAAAAAGGGGCCCGGCAGCAGCCTTCCCTTCGGGTTCAAGCCAGGCGCGGCGCATGCGTCGTTACGGGCCTTGACCTTGGAATGACCAAGGCCGGCGGCCCGCGCCTAGCCTGCGCCGCGCCTGGCTTGAACGCGTCCCCTTTTTCATTCTGAAACGGCTTCTTAGGACGCTGGCGCCACCCTCACCTCAAGAATCCGAATAGCCCCATCAGCATTCTTTGCCCCGCTGTCACCACGGTGACAACCCCGGTTCTTACTCTGCGAGCGCATTGCGGCAAACGCAATCCGCCACGCGGCACCTGCCGCCGGCGCACAACAACGCAGATGAACAGGGGAATGAAAGATGGCAGGGAACCTTGCGCCGGGCAAGCTGGCGGGGATGGCGCGCTGCCGTGTGCTGGCCGGCACCGTGATCGCCGCACTGGCCGCAGCACTGGCCGGCTGCGGCGGCGATGACGCCGCGCCGACAACCGCACCGAACGACACCACCATCAAGACCCCGCCGCCAGCCGGTGCCGGCGGTCCGCGCGTGCTGCTGGTCGGCGTGGACGGCGCCACCTATGCCCAGGTGCAGGGCGCGCTCCTGCGCCATGAACTGCCCAACCTGGCCCAGTTGAACCTGGTGCCCACCGCCACCGGCGGCATGCCTGGCACCATCACCGCGCAGCCGCCGCTGGACGCGCCCAGCTGGGCCACGGTGCTGACCGGCGCCTGGGCCAACCGCCACGGCATCGAAGACGATACCGGCAGCACCGCACTGCAGGCCCCTACCGTATTCCGCTACCTGCGCGCGGCCGGCAAACCCGGCCTCCAGCAAGGCGCATCCACCAGTTCGGGGACGCTGCCTGGCCTGCTCAAGGCCGAGCAGGAAGCGGGCATGCTCGATACGCTGGTTGACTGCGCCGGGGTCGACAGCTGCGTCACGCAGAACGCCATGCGGCAGGTGCAGTCCGGCTATGGCGTGGTGTTTGCGCAATACAGCGCGCCGGCACAGGCGGCAGAAGCCGGCGGCTTCGGCAACGGCGCCTATGCCACGGCCCTCGCCGGCATCGACAAGGCGCTGGGCGAGCTGCTCGGCGCCGTCGCCGCGCGCCGCCAGGGGCAGCCGGGCGAAGACTGGCTGGTGATAGTCACCACCAGCCATGGCCTGGATGCTACCGGCGCCACCACCACGGTGCCGACGGTAGAGAACCGCACCGCCTTCCTCGCCACCAACAAGTCGCTCAACGGCGCGCTGGCCAAACCTGGCGCGGCAGCGCCGGACACCCCGGCGGACCTGTCCGCGCTGCCGACCGAAGCCGATATCGTCCCCACCGTGCTGGCCCATGCCGGCGTGGCGCCCGACCCAGCCACCACGCGGCTGGACGGTTCGGCGCTGACCACCGCCACCGCAGGCGTGCGAGCCATCGGCGCCAGCATCAGCCAGTACAACGATGCCATCACCCTGAGCTGGCAGAACCCCACCGAAGCCTTCGGCATCACCCGCGTGCTGCGCGACGGCGTGCAGATCGCCTCGCTGGGACCTGAGGCGAGGCAGTTCACCGACAAGGCCTTCAACATGGCCACGGGCCTGTACCAGTTCAACTACACGCTGGTGCGCAATAACGTGCCGGTGTCGTACCTGGCGCAGATCCACTACGTCAAGCCGGTCACGCTGGCGCCGACGCTGCTCAATGGCCTGGCCACGTACTTCAGCCTCGACAGCAAGCCGTTCGCCGACGCGAAGACCGCCGCCACGCTCGGCCCGTGGGTAGCTGGCACTGACGGCGGCACGCTGGCTGCCGACAACTTCAGCGGCCAGTCGCTGCAGCTGGACTCGCGTGTCGACAGCTACAAGCTGGCGTACAACGCTGCCGATATCACGCAAAGCCCGCAGTTCACCGTCGGCTTCTGGCTCCGCACCGACTGCACCCAGGGCAACGGCACCGGCGAGCCCATCCTGTCCAACAAGAACTACATCTCGGGCGCCAACCCCGGCATCGCCGTCGCGCTGTTCGGCAGCTGCGAGATCCGCTTCAACCTGGGCAGCGGCAGCGGCAAGCGCGACGACATCAACGGCATGAAGGTGTCGGCCAACCAGTGGGCCTATCTGGCACTGTCGGTCGATGCGGCAGCCAGGCGCTTCAGCGCCTATGTCATCGATCCGGTCCTGGGCGTGCAGAAGACCGAGAACAAGGCGATCGCCAACACCGACGTGACCAAGCTGGCCGGGCTCGGCACCGGCTGGGGCGTGAACGACGATGCCACGCACAACTACGTGGGCAACAACCCCGGCTCGCTCAAGGGCGTGATGGGCTTCAACGACCTGGCGATGTGGACGCGCGTGCTGTCGCTGGACGAGCTGAAGTCCATCACCGGCGCACGCCAGCCGCTGTCCACGCTGAATCCATAACTCCGGCCGGAACCCGTTTCGCCATGGAACGGGTTCCTCACCGGACCCTACCTTCCCCGCCCGATCCCCTGCAGGAGATTGACACCATGACTTTCCGACCTTCCACCCTGGCGCGGCCGCACTGGCTCGCCGCCCTGCTGATGTGCGCAGCGCTCGCCGCCTGCGGCGGCGATTCCGGCGACAGCCCCACCGGCTCGCCCAACGCAGCACCGACCACGCCGGGTGCCCCGGGCACCGGCGGCAACCCCGGCCAGGGCAATGGCAGCGACCAGCCTGGCGAGACGCCCGCCGTGAAGCCGCAGCTGCGCTGCGCGCCCTGAAGCCGGGCCTGGCCCGTCTCCCCTCCCGCAACCCCCCGGCACAGAATCCATGAACCCGCAAAGCAGACGCAACTTCCTCAAGCTCGCCGGCGGCAGCGCCGCCGCCACCGCCGCGCTGGCGGCCTTCCCGCCGTCCATCCGCCGCGCGCTGGCGATCCCGGCCAACAACGCCACCGGCACCATCCGCGACGTCGAGCACGTGGTCATCCTGATGCAGGAGAACCGCTCATTCGACAACTACTTCGGCACGCTGCGCGGCGTGCGCGGCTTTGGCGACCGCTTCCCGATCCCGCTGGCAGGCGGCCTGAACGTCTGGCAGCAGACCTATACCAACGGCACCACCACCCGCACCGTGCTGCCCTACCACCTCGACAGCAGCGCAGGCAATGCGCAGCGCGTCAGCGGCACGCCGCACTCGTACCCGGATGCGCAGAACGCCTGGGACCTGGGCCGCATGAACAAGTGGCCGACCTACAAGCAGACCCAGTCGATGGGCTACTACACCGAGGCCGAGCTGGACTTCCAGGTGGCGCTGGCCAATGCCTTCACCCTCTGCGACGCCTATCACTGCAGCTTCCATGGCGGCACCAACACCAACCGCCTGTTCCACTGGACCGGCACCAACGACCCCGGCGGCGACAATGGCGGGCCGGTGATCGACAACAGCGGCGACTCATTCACAGGGTCGGCCCCGCCCTACACCTGGAAGACCTACCCGGAGCGCCTGGAAGCCGCAGGCGTCAGCTGGAAGGTCTACCAGAACATGCCGGACAACTTCACCGACAACCCGCTCGCGGGCTTCAAGCAATACCGCGACGCCAACGCCGCGCGCGGCAACCAGGCCAACGGCAGCCCTTACCCGGCATACACCAGCGCCGACGACGCCATCAGCCCGCTGCTCAAGGGCGTGGCCAACACCATGCCCGACGGCGGTTTCCTGCAGTCGCTGCGCGACGATATCGCCGCGGGCAAGCTGCCGCAGGTGTCGTGGATCGTGGCGCCGGCCACGTATTCGGAGCACCCCGGGCCTTCCAGCCCGGTGCAGGGCGCCTGGTACACGCAGGAAGTGCTCAACGCGCTGACGGCAAACCCCGCGGTCTGGAGCAAGACCGTGCTGCTGATCAACTTCGATGAGAACGACGGCTTCTTCGATCACGTGCCGCCGCCATGCGCGCCCGCCTATGATGGCGACACGCTGGCCGGCGCCACCACGCTCGACCTGGAGCAGGTCAGGCCGGAATACCACGTCGACAAGCACCCCTACGGCCCTGGCCCGCGCGTGCCGATGTACGTGGTGTCGCCGTGGAGCCGCGGCGGCTGGGTCAATTCGCAGGTGTCCGACCACACCTCGGTGCTGCGCTTCCTGGAAGCCCGCTTCGGCGTGGCCGAGACCAATATCAGCGGCTTCCGCCGCGCGGTGGCGGGCGACCTGACCTCGGCCTTCAACTTCGTCAGCCCGAACACCAACCCGCTGCCGACGCTGCCCAGCCGCGACAAGGCCAGCGCCGACGCCATCCGCACCGCGCAGGGCGTGCTGCCGCAGGTGCCGCTGCCTGCGGCCGGCAGCCAGCAGATGCCGCCGCAGGACAGCGGCACGCGCCCCTCGCGCGCCCTGCCCTATGAGCTGCATGTGAGCGCACGTGAAGACGCGCGGGACCAGCGCGCAGTCTGGCTGCTGTTCAGCAACACCGGCACGGCGGCGGCGGTATTCCACGTCTACGACCGCCTGCACCTGGACCGCGTGCCGCGCCGCTACATGGTCGAGCCGGGCAAGGAACTGCATGGCAGCTGGGACGTCTTTGCCACCGACGACGGCAAGTATGACCTGTGGGTGCTTGGCCCCAACGGCTTCCACCGCGCCTTCCGCGGCAACGTGGGGGCCGTGGCCGCGGCGGGTGCCAGCGCGCCGGAGATCCGCGTCTGCTATGACATCGCCAATGCCGCGGTGTACGTGGACATGATCAACACCGGCAGCGCCCCCTGCACTTTCACCGTGCAGCCCAACGCCTACCGCACCGACGGTCCCTGGACCTACGAGGTGCCGGCCGGCATGCAGTTGCAGCAGCACTGGCCCGTGGCCCGCCAGGGCAACTGGTACGACTTCACCGTCACCACCGCGCAAGGCGGCTTCACGCGCCGCTTCGCCGGGCGCATCGAAACCGGCAAGGACAGCGTGTCCGATCCGGCGATGGGCCTCAACGGCTGAGGCGCAAATCGCCTGACGGGCAGCGCTACGCCCGCCCCCGGCCGATCCGGCCGCGGGCGGGCGTAGCCGTTTTGTCATATTGGGCCGCTAGACTGCGCGGTCGTCCGGGCCTGTCCGGGCTGCCCCCCCAACTTACCTGCGGATGACCATGCTCGGCGACCTGCTGATGACCTTTTTCGAAGTGGCGCGCCAGGGCAGCATCACCATGGCGGCCAGGCAGTTGCGCATCAGCCAGCCCACCGTCACCGGCCGCATCCGCCAGCTGGAAGAGACCTACGGCGTGGAGCTGTTCCACCGCCGCGCCAGCCGCGTCGACCTGAGCGACGTGGGCGTGGCGCTGATGCCAGTGGTCGAGCAGCTGATGCAGCAGGAAGGCAATGCCGACTACCTGCTGCGCAACGCCGGCAACCTGCGCTTCGGCAACCTGCGCATCGGCGCCACCGGCCCCTACTACATCCTGCGCGCGGTGGCGGCGTTCCGGCAGCGCTACCCGGCGATCGACGTGAGCCTGGACATAGGCAATTCGCAGCAGATGCTGGAGGCGCTGTTCGAGTACCGCATCGACGCGGCGGTGTCGTCGCACCCGGTGGACGATGACCGGCTTGCCTGCATCCGGCTGGCGTCGGACCCGATGGTGCTGGTGGTCCATCCGGACCATGCGCTGGCGCGGCTGCCGCAGGTCGAGCTGCCGCAACTGCGCGGCTGCCACCTGCTGGTGCGCGAGCACGGCTCGATGACGCGCAAAGCCACCGAGACGGCACTGGCCGCGTGCGGGCTGGAGCTGCCGCCGCACACCCTGATCGGCAGCCGCGAGGCCATCTACGAGGCCATCCGCCAGGGCCTGGGCGCCAGCGTGGTGCCGCTGGGCGAAATCCCGCGCGACCCGCTGCTGCGCGTGGTGCCGTTCGCACAAGGCGCGCCGGTGCTGCATGAATACCTATACTGCCTGCAGAGCCGGCGCGAGACGCGGCTGGTCGGCGCCTTCCTGGACTGCGTGGCGCTGGACGAGCCGACCGCCGCCACCCACGCCGCCTGAAACCCGCATGCTTGCAGCGCCAGATAAGGCACCAATGCCGGTATCGGAAAACTTGGGTCCTTCATCACCGCGCGGTCACCACGCCGCGCCAAGCTTGCCGGTTTCGCCAACTGAGCTATCCCGCATGCCCGCTGCCCCCCGCCTCGCCCTGTTTGACCTCGACCATACCCTGCTGCCACTGGACAGTGAGTATGAATGGGCCCGCTACCTCGTCGCCGTGGGCGGCGCCGAGGCCGCCGAGATCGATGCGCACAATGCGCGCTGGCTGGCCGCCTACCAGGCCGGGCGCCTGGACTTTGCCGCCCATGCCCGCTTTGCCCTGGGCCTGCTGGCACGCCACCCGCGCCAACGCCTGACGCAATGGCGCGCGGACTTCATGCGCGAGGTGATCATGCCCGCCATCCGGCCCGATGCGCTAAACCTGCTGGCCCGCCACCTCACCGCCGGCGACCTGTGCTGCATCGTCACCGCAACCTGCCGCTTTGTCACCGAACCGATCGCGCGCCAGCTGGGCGTGCCGCACCTGCTGGCGGTAGAGGCCGAACATGACGCGCACGGCGAATTCACCGGCGCGCTGGCCGGCGTTCCGGCCTTCGGCCCCGGCAAGGTGCTGCGGGTGCTGGCGTGGCTCGACACACTGGGCATGGCGCCCACGGCGCTGGCGCAGGCCACCTTCTATAGCGACTCGCGCAACGACCTGCCGCTGCTAGAAAGCGTTGGCCATCCGGTCGCCGTCAATCCGGATTCAACGCTGCGAGACGCGGCCGAGGCACGCGGCTGGCCGGTCTTGCACCTGTTCGGCACGGCCGGCGTGCCGGCCGCCTGAGTCCATGCACCCGCACGCCGGCTTCCCCGAGTACGACCAGCTGCTGGCCTTGCTGGATACGGGCAGCCACGTGCTGGACACGCGGGTGGTCTGCGAAACCATGGTGCAGGGCCGTCGCTTCGGCGTCCATGTCGCCACGCTCGGCAGCCGCGATCCGGGCGCGCCGGCGATCGGCATCTTCGGCGGCATCCACGGGCTGGAACGTATCGGCACGCAGCTGGTGCTGGACTACCTGCGCTCGGTGCTGAGCCGGCTGGCCTGGGACGAGCTGCTGCACCGCGAACTGCAGTCGGTGCGGCTGGTGTTCATGCCGATCGTCAACCCCGGCGGCATGTGGGCCGGCACCCGCGCCAACCCCAACGGCGTCGACCTGATGCGCAACGGCCCGCAGGATGCCGACGCGCGCGTGCCCTTCCTGGCCGGCGGCCAGCGCATCGGCGCCTGGCTGCCCTGGTACCGCGGCCCGGCGGGCGCGCCAATGGAAGCGGAAAGCCGCGCGCTGCTGCGCGTGGTGCAGGAAGAACTGCTGCCACGCCCGCTCAGCTTTGCGGTGGACTGCCATTCGGGCTACGGCTGGCGCGACAGCATCTGGTTTCCGTACGCGGGCACGCGCCGGCCGATGGCGCACCTGCCGGAGATGTACCTGCTCAAGACGCTGTTCGAGCAGGCCCACCCGCACCACGGCTACACCTTCGAGCCGCAAAGCCACCAGTACCTGCTGCACGGCGACTTGTGGGACCATGCCTATGACCTGACGCCGCATGGCAACCTGTTCCTGCCGATGACGCTGGAACTGGGCTCGTGGCTGTGGATCAAGAAGAACCCGCGCCAGCTGTTCTCGCGCGAGGGCATCTTCAACCCGATCAAGGCGCACCGCACCGCGCGCGTGCTGCGCCGGCACGTGAGCCTGTTCGACTTCCTGGGCCGCGTGGCCTTTGCGCCGGATCGCTGGCTGCCGCGCGGCGCGCAGCGCGACGATCTGCTGCTGCAGGCACACGCACACTGGCAAACGGAGCCGCCGCCATGAGCCAATGGGTGTTCTTGCGGGGACTGACGCGGGAATCGCGCCACTGGGGGAGCTTGCCGGCACGCTGGCAAGCGGCCGGGCTGGGGCGGCCGCTGCTGCCCGACCTGCCCGGCAACGGCGCGCTGTCCGCGCAGCCGGCACCGTGGAGCGTGCCTGAGATGGTCACTGCGGTGCGCCGCCAGTTGTCGGCGGCCGGCGCGCACGGACCATACCGCGTGCTGGCCATGTCGCTCGGCGCCATGGCTGCGACCGAATGGGCCAGCGCATATCCGGAGGAAGTCGGCGGTCTGGTGCTGGTCAATACCAGCATGCGGCCGTTCTGCTCGCCGGCGCAGCGGCTGCGGCCGCGCAACTGGTGCAAGCTGCTGCGCGTGGCGCAGCGCTGGCGGGATCGCGCGTACTGCGAGCGGACCATCCACGCCATCACCTGTGCCCGCGCCGATACGCTGGCAAGCGATCTCGCAGGCTGGCAGGCCATTGCCGCCGATGCGCCGGTGAGCCGCCAGTCAGCGCTGGCACAACTGCTGGCCGCGGCGCGCTATCGCGCACCCGCCACTGCGCCGAGTTGCCCGGTACTGCTGGTGGCCTCGGCAGCGGACAGGCTGGTCAACCCGGCGTGTTCCACGCGCATCGCACAAGCCTGGGGAACGCAGTTGCTGACGCACCACTGGGCCGGGCATGACCTGCCCCATGACGATCCGCAGTGGCTGTGCGACGCAGTCGCACGCGCGTCAGGCTTCGGCTAGTTCGTGCACGACAGGCATGGCGCTGGTCAGCAGTGCCGCCGCGGCATCGAGCCGGTCCGGCGTGCCAAACAGCCGCGCACTGATCAAGCCGTTCTGCAACGCCCCGAACACCACCTGCGCCAGCTGCTGCGGCGGCACCGGATAGGGCGACTTGCGCTGCGCGGCGGCGCGCTCGAACAAGCGGGCCAGCCATTGCTCATTGAGCCGGATAAAGTCCTGCATCGCGGCGCGCACCGCGTCTGGCAACATCAGCACGTCGGCCGACAGCATGCTCACCAGGCAAGCCTGGTCGGTGCCGGCACCCGCGCGCAAAGGCTCAAGGTATTGCCGCGCCTGCTCGGCAGGCGGCAGGCTGGCGTCGATTGCAAGCAGGCGCGCCCGCTTGCGGGCGCCGTATTCGCGCACCGCTTCCAGCACCAGGTCGTCCTTGGACGGAAAGTAGTAATGAATGCTTGAGGTCTTGACCCCGACCAGGTCGGCCAGGTCGCGGTAGCTGAAGCCGTTGAACCCCCTGCGGCGGATCAGCACCAGCGCATGTTCGACCAGTTGCTCGCGTACGGATCGGGTGTTCATGACATCAACTCCTGGTCTTGCTGCCGCGCCGTTCAGGCCGGCAGCGCTTGTGCGATCAGCGTGATGAGGGACCCGCTTGCAAAGCAAAGCCCTACCCATCCGCCAAGGATCAGCGCAGTGTCACGCCAACGCATGATCAACTCCTGAAGACGGGCCGCACGCGGCCCGGCGGGTTTCAATGGCCGGCATCACGCCGGCCGGCTCTCAGGCGATGGCGCCGTCGGTATAGGGATCAGCCTTGCCCACGCGCGCACCGTCGGTGTACGGGTCGAAGCTGCGCGACGGTTGGGCCGAGACACCGCTGCGATCCAGGCCGGCTACCGTGCGGGCGCCGTCGGTGTAGGGATCAGCCTTGCCAACGCGGGCACCGTCGGTGTACGGGTCGAAGCTGCGCGACGGTTGGGCCGATACGCCGCTGTGATCCAGGCCGGCTACCGTGCGGGCACCGTCGGTATAGGGATCAGCCTTGCCAACGCGGGCACCGTCGGTGTACGGGTCGAAGCTGCGCGACGGTTGGGCCGAGACACCGCTGCGATCCAGGCCGGCTACCGTGCGGGCACCGTCGGTGTAGGGATCAGCCTTGCCAACGCGGGCGCCTTCGGTGAACGGGTCGAACTTGCCGGTGCGGGCGCCTTCCGTGAAGGTGTCGAACTTGCCGGTGCGGAAGGTGTAGCCGTACTTGTCGCCGGTGAAGGTGCTGTCCTGCACGCCGGCCGCTTGCGCAACACCGCCCGCGAGCGCGGCGGCAAGGGTGGCGGCGGTAATCAGGGTCTTGGTGATCTTGGTCATGATGGGCTCCAGGGTGCGAAGTTTTGGGATCGCGTCGATTCGGTATCAGTGGCTGTGGCAGGTTGTTCTTTCGATCCCGCATCTACTAGTAGATAGATTCTCAGTCTCGAAAAAATGACCGCCTCCGGTCATGCAATGGGATCGCCACGTTTTCGCCTTGTCTTGCTTGTTGCCGGCGGTGCAGCGCTTCCATGAGTCAAATACTATCTACTACTAGGTAGATAGTCAAGGAAAAACATTCCTATCGGCCCGATAGTCTTTCCCTTTCTGGGGCTATGCCTTTGTTTTCAAACGATTTTATGCGATGCCCACGCAGTGCGCGGGCATCGTCAGCCTGCAAACAGAAAAGCCGTCATGCAGCTTGCGCCACAAGACGGCTTCAAACGCGCCACTGATATCGCGCGAAAAACTCAGCCGGCGACGGCGGCCATCAGCGTATCGGCGGCGGCTTCCACGCGGTCAGAGGTCCCGAACAGGCGCGCCGCAATCAGCCCGCTCTGCAGCGAGCCAAACACCACCTGCGCCAGCCGCGCCGGCGGCACCGGGAACGGCGTGCTGCGCTGCGGCTGCGCGCGCTCCAACAGGCCGGCCAGCCATTGTTCGTTCATCAGGAAGAAGCCCTGCAGCAGCTTGTGCACGGACTCTGGCAGGCACAGCGTCTCGGTCGACAACATGCCGCACAGGCAGATCTGGTCTGAGCCGCAGCTGGCGCGGAACGGCGCCAGGTAGATGGCCGCTTGCTCGGTGACCGGCAGGCTGGTGTCGATGGAGCGCATGCGCTCGGCCAGGCGGGCGCTGTATTCCTTCACCGCCTCCAGGACCAGGTCCTCCTTGGCCGGGAAATAATAGTGGATGCTGGAGGTCTTGACCCCCACCAGTTCCGCCAGGTCGCGATAGCTGAAGCCGTTGAAGCCGCGGCGGCGGATCAGGACGAGGGTGTGCTCGAGCAGTTGCTCGCGTACCGATTGCGTTTTCATGAAAGCAGTTTATCTACGCGAAGATAGGCGCTCAAGCGGAAATGCCCCGGGGCTGGGGTAATTCCCTAGCCCTGGGGCATCTGCGGCATGTGCTTTAGCCAGGCAGGACCTGCGCGGCGAAGGTGATCATCGAGCCACTCGTCACGCAAAGCACCAGCCATCCGCCAAGCAGCAGGATACTGTCACGCAAACTCATGATGGACTCCATCGGACGGCAGTCAGCGCGACCGCCGCCGTAAAGTTGTTGGCCGCCGGCCTCACAGCCGGCAGCAATCAGGCGCGGGCGCCGTCGGTGTACGGGTCAAACTTGCCGACGCGCGCGCCGTCCGTGTACGGGTCGAAGCTGCGAGCCGGCTCGGCCGACACGCCACTACGGTCCAGTCCGGCCACGGTGCGGTAGCCGTCCGTGTAGGGATCGGTCTTGCCGACGCGTGCCCCGTCGGTGTACGGATCAAACTTGCCGGTGCGGGCACCTTCCGTGAACGGGTCGAACTTGCCGGTGCGGGCACCGTCGGTAAAGGCATCGGTCTTGCCGACGCGGTAGCTGTAGCCGTACTTGTCGCCAGCCGAGGTGCTGTCTTGCGCGCTGGCGGCTTGCGCCACGCCGCCAGCCAGTGCGGCGGCAAGGGTGGCGGCGGTGATCAGGGTCTTGGCGAACTTGGCATTCATGATGGGCTCCTGGGTGCGACGTTTCGGGATCGCGTCAATTCGGTATCAGTGGCTGTGGCAGGTCACTCTTCCAGACCGCATCTACCAGTAGATAGATATAACGTGCTGAAAAAATGACCGCGCCGGTCATGCGATGGGATCGCCACTTTTCCGCCCGTTCTTGCTTGCTTCCGGCGGTGCAGCGGTGCCATGGATTGAATGCTATCTACTACTAGGTAGATAGTCAAGGCAAAAGTTTTCTATCGGCCTGATAGGCGCAATCCGAGGCTGCGCGATATGGACGAAAATTCACTTGATGCACGCGCGCGAATGAACATTTCTTCACCCGGACGCCGGCGGCCTGCTAGCCTGAAGGGAACGCCCTCCCGAAACCTCGCCATGCCTGAAGGCTCCCGCCCCGCTCAGCCGGCATCCCGCCACCGCTGGCTCGCCACCGCCGCGGCACTCGCCGTGGCCGCGGGTGTTGCGCGCCACCTACTGTTTCGTGCGGTGGAACGCAAAGCCTTTGTCACGCTGACGGATGAAACAAAGGATGCGGCAGCACCCGACATTTCAGCCCTGACAGTGCGCCATGCCACGTTTGCCAGCGGCAACCGGATCCTGCACGCCGCCTTCATGCCGGCCGCGGACCCCGAAGCGCCGGCGCTGATGGTGTGCCACGGCGACAATGAGAGCCTGCCTGACTGGACACCAGTCCAGACCATGTTGGCCGGCGCGGGCATCGCCTCCTATGTCTTCGATTACAGCGGCTACGGCCGCAGCAGCGGGCGGCCAAGCGTGCGCCGTCTGCGCGAGGATGCGCTGGCCGCCTACCGGCAATTCCTGGCGGCCACGCCGCAGGCAAAACGGCGCGTGGTGCTGGGGCATTCGCTGGGATCGGGCATCCTGCTGGAGGTGGCACAGCGCTTCAATCCGCAGCCCGATGGCTATGTCATTGCGGCGGGCTTCAGTTCGGCGCGCCTGGCCGCGGTGCAGACCGGGCGCATCCCCGCATGGGCCGCGTGGCTGCTGCCGGATCCGTGGAACAACGCCGCGCGTGCCAGCCGGCTGGAGCGGCCACTGCTGGTGGTGCACAGCCGAGACGACGCGGTGATCGTCCCACCCCACGCTGAACGCGTGGCCCGTGCGGCCAGGCATCTGCATGCCCTGGTGATGCTGGAAGCCATGCCGCATGACGCAGCCATCCTGCCGGAACATATCGATGCATTCTGGCCGCCGATCCTGCGCTTTGTGCGCGCGCAGGACGGCGATGCCGTGCAGGCACTGTTGGCAGGAAACGACGCGAAATATGAGGGCGATCCACCTGGAAACACGGATCAGGCAGGCACACCGGGCAGTCGCACAGGCACGTTGGCGACAGCAAGCGGCAAGCGCGGGCAGTAGGGTTGCGGGACGGCCGGACCCTGGCCGGACAATCTACCGCAGACGTCCGCCACCGGCAATCATCCTTGTGGGCGAGGCGCCACGGCGAGGTGCCTGAGAGACTTTCTGCCGGATTCTTGTCTATATTGGACGCCATGGCACGAGCATCGCAATTTCGCCATTGACAGCACTGGAGGTACTGCCATGCGTAGGCTTGCAAACCTGTTCAGTCCGCCGACCCCGGAGAAAATCGCCGAGAGGGAACTGCAAGACATGAGGCTGACGCTGTTCCAGGCCGAAAGACGCTTGCTCGAAGCGCAGATGCAGGTGGCCTACTACCGCGACATGGTGGCCTTCCTGGAAGACGTCGCGGCCAAGGGCGTGGAAGACGTGGTCGACAAGCGCCGCGCCACGCCGCCTGCCGTGCCGGAGCTGCCGGCACGCACGCCCGGCCTCACCACGGTCCCGATCGTTCCGTCCGCGGCCTGACGCAGCCGGGGCTGGCCCCGACCTGTGCGATACTCGCGCTGCCTGGCGCCCGTGCGGCGCGCAGGCGCACTATCCACAGGAACCAGCCCCATGAGCGAACTGCTGCCCGCGATCGAATTCGAAACCGCGCCCAATCCCGCCTGCGCCGTCATCTGGATGCATGGGCTGGGCGCCGACGGCAGCGATTTCGCCCCGGTCGTGCCTGAGCTGCGCCTGCCCGCATCGCCCGGCGTGCGCTTTATCTTCCCGCATGCGCCGGCTATCCCCGTGACCTGCAACGGCGGTTATGTCATGCCGGCCTGGTATGACATTTATTCCCTCGATGAATCAGGCCGACGCGCCGACGAAGCCGGCATCCGTGCCTCATGCGAAGCCATTCGCGCACTGATCGCGCGCGAAAACGCCCGTGGCATCCCCACGCACCGCATCGTGCTGGCAGGCTTCTCGCAAGGTGGCGCGATTGCCTACACTGCCGGTCTGAGCCATGCCGAGACGCTGGCCGGCATCGTCGCGCTGTCCACCTACATCCCCGCGCCGGCAGCGCTGGCGGGCGAGGCCAACGCCGCCAACGCCACCACGCCCGTGTTTGCCGCCCATGGCACGCAGGACGATGTGGTACCGCTGCAGCTGGGCGTCGCCGCCCGCGATTTCGTGCAGGCGCGGCAGCACCCGGTGACGTGGCACACCTATCCGATGGGCCATTCGGTCTGCCTGGAAGAGATCGCCGCCATCGGCGCCTGGCTGGCAGCGCGCTTCGCGCAGGCAGCCACGGCGCAGTCCTGATCCGCTCCCTGACAAGATGATTGCCGGCCGCTGCGCCGCGCATCGCACCACGCCGCAAGCATGACCCTCGCCCCACCGCCCAGGATCGATTTCAATACCCGCAAGGCGCTGCTGTTCGCACTGGCCGCCGAACGGCTGTCGGCCTACTACGAACACCGCCAATGGATGACCGACGCCCAGGGTGCGACGCTGGCCGGCGAATGGCTGTCGCGCTCGAAGCTGCAGTTGCCGCTGTCCGAGCGGCGTCTGTTGTCCGAACTGAGCGACCAGTTTGCACGCCAGCTGGCTGAGACCCTGTCACGCGAGGCCGGCCTCTATGCTGCGCACGAGATGATGGAAGCCCTCGATCCCAACTACCAGTCCGCGTTTGCCTACGACATGCTGGAAGAATGCGAGCGGCTGCTGCATGAAAACGGCGTGACGGAATAGCGGGCCGGGCGGCGGGCGGCGTTTGCAAAGATTGACAGTTGCATTGCGCGCGGGCGCGTAAACTTCGCGCTCTGATAACGCCCCCTACCCGCCAATCATGGAACGCAAGCACTGCCTGGGCTGGATCGCACTGAGCATGATCGCGGCAGCCTTGCTGACGCTGCTGTGCCTGATCCTGAACGACCACGCCGAGGTCCAGGCCGTGCGGCGCGTCGAACAGATGGCGACCCGCGTGAGGCCGGCGGACCCATCCGTGCTTCCGGCAAGCGCCATGTCCCGGACAACGCCATCGCGGCAGCAACTGTCGCATGCCGCGGCCACGCAGCACTGAATCCGGCGCCCACCGGTACGTGTACCAGGACCGGCGCGCCCACCGTTGCCAGGTGCGCCCCGGCCCGTAACTTCAGAACGACGACCAGTGGTTGAGAAGAACAACAGCACGGGCCGGAGCGCGGGCTTGAGTGTAGGCGAGGTGCTCACCGACGACTGCAAAAAATTGATAAGAGCACGGTAGCCGCCTGCGCCGCTGCCGCCGCAGGGCGGCCTAAGCCCCGAGCGGGGCCGGCCACGCCGCGCCGGTCAGCGCGGCGAGCGCCGAGTAGGACGTCGCCAGGTGGTACGGCGAGGTCGACGGCATCTCGGCGCGCACCACGCTGCCCGAGCGCGCCAGGCATTCATGCCAGCCGTTGCCGTGCAGGAAGCGGCTGCGGAACTGCTGCGTCCAGGCTTCAAGCGCCGCGATCGACTCCGGCGCGCCATGCACGGCGAGCGCGCGCGCGTACTCGGTCTGCGCCCAGATGCGCTGGGTGTCGTCCAGCATGGAACCATCGGCGTCCAGTGCCGCGCTGACGCCCTGCGTCGACGGCTCCACGCCGTGGCGCCGGGCAAAGGCAAAGGCCTGGTGCAGCGTATCGGCCAGCGGCAGGTCCCCGAACAGCGCCGGCCGGCCTGCCACCAGCGAGAACCACTCGAACTGGTGGCCCGGTTCGATGCGGTTGCCGGGGCTGCCCTGTGGCAGCTCGGCAATGCAGCCGCTGGACGGGTCGACAAAGCGTTCATGCACGGCCATCGCGATCTCGCGCAGGCGCTCCGCATACCACTCGTCCCCGGTCGCATCCAGCGCGGCCAGGTAGGCCTCGGTCAGGTGCATGATGGGGTTCTGCAGCACGCCGGTGCCCTTGGGCCGGAAATGCTCGGTGAGCGCGGCCTGGTACAGGCCCTCGCCATCGGCGAAGCGGTCCTCGACGATATCGACGGTTTCATCGAGCACGTCGAGCGCATCGGGGTTGCCGCGCCGCGCGTGGTAAGTGGCGCAGGCAAAGATCACGAAGGCATGGGTGTAAAGGTCGCGCGTGGCATCGAGCGCCGTGCCGGCCGGGTCGACGCTGTATATCCACGCGCCCTCGCCATTGCCGAAGTAGGCCTGCAGCGAGCCGAAGAGCGTATCGGCATGCGCATGGTCGCCGGCCAGCGAGAACACATAGAGCTGGCGGGCGCACGCCATGGCGCGATAGCGGGCCGGCGGCAACGGCGCGGCGCTGGCGCCGTCGAGTGCCTCGTAGGGCAACAGCAGGTCGGCATTCCAGCCGCTGGCGGTCCACAGCGGCAGCACGGTGGCATCGTAATGTGCCGTCAGGGCGGCGACCCGTTGGCTGAGCTCAGGCGAGATGGGCATGATCTGGCGAGGAAGTACAGGCGCGGCGGAAGCCGCAAAGGCCGTATCTTGCCATGCCGCGGCCGCAAGACAGTCATGGCATTTGCGGCGTCCAGTTGCTAGCATCAATGGCGCCCCCCACGAATGGGAGACACCCATGTCGACTTTGCCCCTCACGCTGACTGACGATCACCGCACATTGGTGCTTCACATCCTTGAAGATGCACCCGGCCAGTTCACCTGGCGCATCGTCATGGAAGAGCGCTGCGGCGCCGCCGACGAGGATTGCACCGTCGCAGCGCCATCCACCTACGGTTCCCGTGCCGAGGCCGAGGCCGCCTGCTGGGCCGCCGGCAACGGCATACTGAACGGTCCGCGCGCCGCAGGCGAACTGCACGCCACCTGAAGCGTCGGCGGCATCGCGCAACACTTGCACTACTTGCCGCGTGTCCTAGTCTGAAGGCGTGGCAGTGGCAACGCGGGGTACGCATTACCCGCGGTTTTCCGTTCCGGCCACGCCCGGGCAACCTCTGCTGCCCGGGGCGCTTCCTGCCACCTGCCTGTCATATTCCTGGCCTTAACTGACCTGGTCGCCGTGCCGCCCCTAGAAACGGGCATGGTGGGCAAGGCCGCAGGAGCATGCAATGGATAAGCCGGTCGTCACTCCGCAGCGCTTCGTTGAACTGATGAACGAGCGCCTCAGCAAGCATCCGCTCTTCCGCGAGGGCATGCACGTCTATGCCATCCCGCAGCACACCGATCATCCGCGCAGCCTGGTCTGCGTGGGGCCGCGCGGCACCGAATGCGTATGTGCCACCATTGAGAACATCGTGCGGGGCGAGTGCGAGGTATTCCCCGACATCGAGCAGGACTGGCACCGCCCGCGCAAACCTGGCATCCCTGCCGAGATGCGGGCGCGCTGAACTGCACCGAAACGCCTGACGCCCATGCCCAGCGGATGGCTTGACCAGAACGTGACATACCGCGGCCACCGCATCCATGTCGCGGCGCTGCGCTATGGTGGCCAGCACGACGGCTGGTGGACGCTGCGCGCGGAAGTCTGGCATCACGGCAACAAGCTGGCGCTGCCCTGGCCGGCCGCACAGACGCACTTTGGCTGCGCGGCCGACGCCACGCGCGCCGGCGTCGCCTGGGGGCGCGAGGCCATCGACACGCACCTTGCCACCCTGCACGATGCCGATGACGCGGCACTGCACTAGCCCATCAAACGTCGATCGCCGAATCCGATTTCACCTTGCGTCGCAGTTCGAACTTCTGGATCTTGCCGGTCGAGGTCTTGGGCAGCGGCCCGAAGTAAACCGCCTTGGGCACCTTGAAACCCGCCAGCAGCGTGCGGCAATGCGCGATCAGTTCTTCCGCGCTGACGCTGGCGCCGTCTTTCAGTTCGACAAACGCGCATGGGGTCTCGCCCCACCTGGCATCGGGCTGCGCCACCACCGCCGCGGCCAGCACCGCGGGATGCCGGTAGAGTGCGTCCTCCACCTCCACGCTGGAGATGTTCTCGCCGCCGGAAATAATGATGTCCTTGCTGCGGTCCTTGATTTTGATATAGCCGTCGGGCATGCACACGCCCAGGTCGCCGGTATGGAACCAGCCGCCGGCAAAGGCTTCGCGCGTGGCCTTCTCGTTCTTGAGGTAGCCCTTCATGCAGATATTGCCGCGGAACATGATCTCGCCGATGGTCTCGCCATCGGCCGGCACGGGCTGCATTGAATCGGGATCGAGCACCGCCACCTGCGACTGCAGGTGATAGCGCACGCCCTGGCGCGCCTTCTTGACCGCGCGGTCCTGCTCGGACAGCGTGCTCCAGTCATCCTGCTCGGCGCAGACAGCGGCCGGGCCATAGACTTCGGTCAGGCCATAGACATGGGTCAGATCGAACCCCATCGCCTCCATCTGCGCCAGCACCGCGGCCGGCGGCGGTGCGCCGGCCACCATGCCGCGCACCGGGCCGCGCACGCCCTCGCGCCACGCGGCGGGCGCATTGACCAGCGCGGTATGCACGATCGGCGCGGCGCAGTAGTGCGTCACGCCCTCTTCGCGCATCAGGTCGAACACCAGCCTGGGCTCGAACTTGCGCAGGCACACGTTGACGCCCGCGCGCGCCGCAATGGTCCACGGGAAGCACCAGCCATTGCAGTGGAACATCGGCAGGGTCCACAGGTAGACCGGGTGCTTAGGCAGGTCCCATTCGAGGATATTCGATACGGCATTGATGGCCGCGCCGCGGTGGTGGTAGACCACGCCCTTGGGGTCGCCGGTGGTGCCCGAGGTGTAGTTCAGCGCGATGGCTTCCCACTCGTCGGCCGGCATGTGCCACGCGTAGTCCGGGTCGCCCGAGGCGAGGAACGCTTCGTAATCGGCGTCGCCGAACGGCGCCTCTTGCGGGCCGAGCACGTCATGCACGGCAATGACCTTCAAGCCGGGAATTTCCAGCGCCATCCGGCGCGCCAGGTCGGCAAACTCGGTATCGGCCAGCAGAACGCGCGCCTCGCCATGGCGCAGCATGAAGACCAGGTTGGCGGCGTCGAGGCGGATATTCAGCGCATTGAGCACGGCACCGGCCATCGGCACGCCGAAATGCGCCTCCACCATGGCCGGCGTATTGGGCAGCAGCGCGGCCACGGTATCGCCCTTGCCGATGCCGGCACGCGCCAGCGCGCTGGCCAGGCGCCGTGCGCGCGCATAGGTGTCGCGCCAGTTCTGGCGCAGCGGGCCGTGCACGATGGCCAGGCGCTCGCCGTACACCTCGGCGGCGCGGACCAGGAAGTCGATGGGCGTAAGCGGCACGAAGTTGGCCGCGTTGCGGGCCAGGCCGCTGTCGAAATCGGTGGGCATTGCTTGTGTCTCCGCGTATCTGGCGGCGCTGGCGGCGGGGCCGCGCAACAGGCCGCGTGATGCTGTCAATGCGCTGCATGGGTGCAGCGATGTCCGGGGCGAGGTGACCATTGTCCGCGCCATCCGGCGCTGTCACTTTTTCTGGCACAAGGCTATCATCGCACACGCTGGCGCACTGTCGCCCAGACGACAAACCTGCCGCAAACCCGCGCCAGGCAAGGCTTACACGATTCTTACAGGGACCCGGCCCGACCCGCGCGTCCATGCCATGAGCGAACCTGCAGACCCGATTTCCGTCCCTGCCGTAGTCCTTGGCGGCCATGCCTGGTTCGGCGCACTGGCGCCGGAACACCAGGCGCTGGCCGCGCGCGAAACGCTGCTGCAGTCTTTTGCCGCCGGCGCCTTCATCGCCCGGCGCGGCGAGCCGTCGCGCCACTGGATCGGCGTGGACAGCGGCCTGATCAAGCTGGCGGTGTACACCCCCGACGGGCGCGGCTGCACCTTCTCCGGCGTGCCCGCAGGCGGCTGGTGCGGCGAAGGCAGCGTGATCAAGCGCGAAGACCGCCGCTATGACGTGATCGCAATCCGCGACTCGCAGGTGTTGCTGGTGCCAGAGCCGGTGTTCAACACGCTGCTGGCGCAGAGCCTGCCGTTCGCCAGCTTTGTCGTGCGCCAGCTCAATGAGCGCATGGGCCAGTTCATCGCCACCGTGCAGAACGACCGCCTGCTGGGCGCCGATGCGCGCGTGGCGCAGGCGATCGCGCAACTGTTCCACCCGGACCTGTATCCGCGCACCAGCCCCGTGCTGGAGCTGTCGCAGGAAGAGATCGGACTGCTGACCGGGCTGTCGCGCCAACGGGTTAACCAGGCGTTGCGCCGGCTGGCCGATGCCGGCATGGTCCACCTGTCCTACCAGAGCATCCGCGTGACCGACCTGCCCCGGCTGCGCCACTTCGGGCTGTCCGAGCTGTAACGCCGCCGTCACCGGGGCGCCGTGAACGATCAAACGGACGATGTCCGTGGCCTTGCGCGGCCCGTGGAATCCTGCGACAGTTACCGGCCGCACCCCCCGCTCAGCTTTCGGGTTGTCTTCCGCATGCCGCTTGTCAGCCGTCACCACGTCCGCTTTGCCCGCCTGCGCTTTCCTTTTGCCGTGCACGTACAAGCCCTGCACGGCACGGCCAGCCTGCGCGACGCCAATGCGCGGCGCGAGGTGCGGCCCGGCGATCCGTTCGTGGTGCACGCTTTCGCCCACTTCGACTGCGACCTGCCGGGTACCTGGCAGCAACCCTGCGCCATCGTCCTGACGGCCGTCCCGGATAGCGAATGCCCCCGCCTGGCCGGCAAGCCGGCCGACAGGCCGTGGTCGCGCCAGTTTGCCGGCCTGGTCTTTTCCCGCCCCGACACCGACTGGAACGCCGAGCGCCTTGCGGCGCAATGGCAGGTGCCGGCGCGTGTGGTGCGAGCCCGGCTCTTTGCCGAGGGCGAGGCGCTGCATCCCCTGCTGCGCGAGCAACGTGCCGCCCATGCGCTGCACGCGCTGGCCGCCGCTGCGGGCCCGGTGCCCTCGCTGGACCTGCTGGCTGCGCATGCCGGCCTGCGCTCGGCCGGCGCGCTGGCGCGCGGCTGGCAGAACTGGTTCGGCATCGATGCCGCGCGGCTGGTGGACGATTGCGGGGCCGGCAGCCGTACCGCCTCACCGCCTGCAGCCTGGCCCGGCCTGGTTCCGGCAGCCGCCTGACGCCAACCCGGAAGCAACCTTTTCGCCACACGGCGAGGCTTTTGTCAATCACCTTCACGCGGGTTGGGCGCATTGGCGCGTTTCGCGCAAAATCGCGCCCGCAGGGCGGGTTCGCCACCCTGTGGGCGGGGTCCTGCATGAGCCAGGTGTTCCTTCACCGCAGCGCCCTGCCATAACAAGAAACCACAGAAAAGCAATACAGGGATGAAAGTAAAACATCTGTTTTTGACGGGTCTGGCTGCAGCAGTACTGACGGCATGCGGCGGCGGCGGTGGAGACTCACCGGCACCGGCCAGCACCAAGATCAGCGGCACGGCCGCAGTCGGCGCGGCGCTGGGCAATGCGGCCGTGCAGGCCAAGTGCGCATCGGGTAGCGGCACGGCCACCACCGCCGCGGACGGCACCTTCACCATCAGCATCCAGGGCGCCACGCGCCCCTGCGTGCTCAGCGTCAAGGCGCCCGACGGCACCACGCTGCATTCCGTGGTCGAAGCGGGTACCGGCACCACCGCCGTAGCCAATATCACGCCGCTGACCGAACTGGTTACCGCATCGCTGGCGCAGGGCAGCACCACCGCCTTCTTCGATCAGTTCGATGCCAGCGCACAGGCCAGGCTGAGCTCCGACAATCTCGCCAGCGCGATGCAGGCCGTGCGCCTGGTGCTGTCGGGCGTGGTTGACCTCACCGGCATCGACCCCGTCAAGGATCCGCTGGTAGCCGCCAACGGCGCCAACGCCGGCAATGCGCAGGACAAGCTGCTGGACCAGTTGGGCGATCGCCTGGAAGCAAGCAAGACCACAGTGAACGAGTTGTCCTCGGCAGTTGCCGCCAATGCCGGCGCCGCCGCGATCCAGACTGCGCTGCAACCGGCAGCGGCAAGCTGCGCAGGGCTGAAGACCGGCAAGTACCATGTGGTGGAGCTGGGCACCGAGGCGGCCGAAGCTGGCGACTTCGATGCTGACGCGCTGAAGCTCCAGATCGGCGCAGAGTCGATCCCCTTCACCGCCAGCACCTCCGAGACCTGCCGCTTCACCGTGCCGGGCGCAAACAGCACTACCGACACCGTACTGGTTTCGAAGTCGGGCGTAAGCGTGGCCCTGCCGCCCGCAGGCATCCTGCCTCACCTGCCCACCCTGCTGATGCCGGCGCAGGCCATTCCGCTTGCCGACCTGGCAGGCGACTGGAACGGCCTGGGCATGGAGCGTGACGACAGCGCATCGCCGTACATGCCGCGCCGCGTGGCCTTCAGCATCGACGCGGCAGGCAAGGTAACCGCCGGCAAGGACTGCTTCGGCGTCAACACTTGCCAGGCCTGGCTGCCCAGCGAACTGCCGACGGTCAGCGCCAACACCGATGGCAGCTTCAAGATCACCGACAGCTTCGGCTCCCAGTCCGCCTACGGCTTCAAGGGCACCGACGGGCAGCTGATGGTCGTCATCACGCACGCAGACGGCTTCATGATTGCCGCCAGGCAGATCGCACGCGCGCTGCCGGTGGCGGGCACGGGTGGCTCGTACTGGGATACGGTGTTCTACTCTGGCATGAACGCCCTGCTCGCCGGCCCGTCGGCGTGGACGACAATGACCCTCTCGGTTGACGCCCAGGCCGGTACTTATACCCGCAAGCGCCTGGAAGACAGCCGCCTGGACACGTGGAAGCAGAATTTCCCGGTGAATGGCCTGCGCTATCGCGCGGCAGCCACCGGTCTTTCCGAGATGATCTCCACGACCCTCGGCAATACCGGCCTGACCCTCGGCATCGCCGTGAACGGATCGTTCTACGATATCTCGGTCGGCCGCCCGTAACCCCGCCGCAAGTCGTCAATCCGGGCCCTCCGCGCCCGGGCACGAACCCGGCCGGTGCCGCCATGCGGTGCCGGCTTTTCTTTGGTCCTTCGGAGGAAGAAGCGCTCTCGGCGCTGGCATCCTTCACCGCGCGCTGGTCCTGGCGGATTACCGGCTGCCCAGCGCACACGCGTCCGGCACCGCGCTGCTGCACAAGCCGGTGGTACATCAGGAATTGCAGGCAGCGATCGATACGGTTGCGGCGCGACTCGGCCACGCAGGGCGAAGGCGACCCCGACCATCAGCCGGCGGCCGCGGTAAAGTCAGCAGCCCCCCGCTCAGCCGGGGGCCGGCGGCGTCAGCCGCCCGAGTGCAGCGGGGACAGCGAATAGGCAAGCACCAGTCCCGCCACGATCGCCGGAGAACCCAGCCGGATCGCGGTACTGCGGGACAGCACGCCCAGATACACATACAAACACACCAGCACCATCGCAGTCACATACAGCAGGCTGTCATAGACTTGCATGGATGTCTCCCTTGCCATTGTTCTTATTGCTTTACTTCGGTGGGCTGCCGACGGGGCGTAATACGGGGGTCTTGCGGGAATGCGTGGGGGCGCTCCGTCGCCAGCATGCTATGGCTGTCTGTTGAAATGATAGTCACCACTTTGACGGAGCGTGGCAATCATGGAAATCCCTTTGCGGCACCGCACCAGTCATGATGCGGCGCCGCAAAGCAATGTCTTGATACATGGGGTACGGGCGCGCGCAAGGCGCGCACCGCGCCGGTCTCAATCCGCGGGCAGCATCTCAGGATTCCACGCGATTTCCCACAGATGCCCCTCGGGATCCTGGAAATAGCCGGCGTACCCGCCCCAGAACGTATCCTGCGCCGGCTTGACCACGCTGGCGCCCGCGGCCAGCGCCTGGGCCATCACCGCATCCACTTCCGCCTTGTCGCCGACGTTATGCGCCAGCGAGAAATCCGTTTGCGCGCGCGGCGTCACCGGCAGTCCGGTGTCATGCGCAAGACTGGTGCGCGGCCAGACTGCCAGCTTCAATCCGGCCTGCAAGTCGAAGAAGGCCACAGCGCCGTGCTCGAACTGCTCGCCGACGATGCCGGCGGTGGGCAGGCCCAGGCCGTCGCGATAAAAGCGCACCGCGCGCTGCAGGTCATCGACACCCAGCGTGATCAGCGTAATACGGGGTTTCATGGCCGGTACCTCCTGTGTCGATCGGCAGCCTAGCGCTGCCCGAAAGCCGCATCGGCGAACAGGTCCTTCAGTTCGCGCGACTGCGACCGCCAGTATTGCTTCGGCGCCTGCACGCTTGCGCCCAGCCGCGCGGCCGCATGCCAGGGCCAGCGCGGGTCATACAGCATCGCACGGGCCAGCGACACAGCGTCGGCTTCATGGTTGGCGATAATGGCTTCGGCCTGCTCCGGCTCCGTGATCAGGCCCACCGCAATGGTCGGCAGGCCAACCTCGGCCTTCACGCGCTGCGCGTAGGGCACCTGGTAGCTCGGCCCGAGCTTGATTGCCTGCTGCGGCGACACGCCGCCGGTGGTCACATGAATCGCCGCACAGCCGCGCGCCTTCAGCGCCTTCGACAACGCCACCGTTCCTTCGATATCCCAGCCGCCCGGCACCCAGTCGGTTGCCGAAATACGCATCCACACAGGTCGCTCAGCCGGGAAAGCCTCACGCACCGCGTCGAATACCTCGATCGGGAAACGCATGCGGTTCTCCAGGCTGCCGCCGTATTCGTCGTCACGATGGTTGGCCAGCGGCGACAGGAACTGGTGCAGCAGATAGCCGTGCGCGGCATGGATCTCGATCCCATCCAGGCCCAGCCGCGCCGCACGCCTCGCCGCCGCGACAAAGTCATCGCGCACCTTATTCATGCCGGCGCGATCCAGTGCGACAGGCGGGGCTTCTTCCGCGCCATGCGGTACCGCAGAGGGCGCCACGGCACGCCACCCGCCGGGCGCATCCGGTGCGATCTGCTGCCCGCCATCCCACGGCGCCTGGCTCGACGCCTTGCGGCCGGCGTGCCCCAACTGGATCGCAATGGCGATCGGCGAATGCGCGCGCATCGCCTTGACCACGCGGCCAAGCGCCGCCTCGTTTTCATCCGAATACAGGCCCAGGTCCTGCGGCGTGATGCGCCCTTCAGGCGAGACTGCGGTGGCTTCCACGATCAGCATGCCGGCGCCGGACAATGCCAGCGAGCCGAGGTGAATTATGTGCCAGTCGCCCGCATTGCCGTCCTGCGCGGAATACTGGCACATCGGGGCGATGGTGATGCGGTTGGCGATCGTAAGCTTGCCGATGGCGAGCGGTTCAAACAGATGGCTCATGCGTGCTGCTCCTTGCTGGGACCGGACAGGAAGTATCGATTCTAGGCCGGCGCCGGAATTGCTGCCGGCCCGGCTACGCCGCTATGCCGCTATGCCGCAGCCAACGGATCGCGCGCTGCCAGTCGCAGCCAGCTCGCGATCGCGGCCAGCCCGGCGAAGCCCGCGCCCAGGGCCAGTGCCATGCCGGGCCCGTGATTCCCGGCAATGCCAAAACACAGCGCTACCAGCGCCGCACCAGTAGCCTGCCCCAGCAGCCGCGCCGTGGCCACCACGCCGCTGGCGCCACCACTGCGCTCGCGCGGGGCGCTCGTCATCAACGCCTTGAGGTTGGGCGACTGGAAGAAGCCGAAACCCGCGCCGCAGATACACATGCGGATCCCGATATCGAGCGCGCTGGGATCGGCCGGCAGCATTGCCAGCGACAGCATGCCGGCGCTAAGCACCGCCAGCCCCACGCCGCCGAGAACGGCCGGCGGATAGCGGTCAGACAGGCGCCCGGCAAGCGGCCCGATCAGCGCCACCACGACGGACCATGGGGTCAGCAGGAAACCGGTCTCGACCTGCCCGCGCCCGAGCACGTGCTGGAAGTAGAACGGCAGCGACACGAACGCCAGGCCCTGCGCGGCGAAGGAGCACACTGCGGTCAGCGTCGACAGCGCGAACATGGGCCGCCGGAACAGGTCCACCGGCAGCATCGGTGCCGGATGGCCGCGCTCGCGCCACAGCAGCAGGCCGAACGTCACCACGAAGAGGCCCGCCGCCGCCAGCGACAGGTGTAGCGGCGCGCGCTGCGCGCCTTCGCCCAGCGCAAGGACCAGCGCGGCAAAGGCAACCATGCTGAGCCCCGCCGCGACGCGGTCGAAGCCGTGCGTGCTGCGCGGCGTTTGCGGCAATGCGCCGCGTCCGATCGCCAGCGCCAGCAGGCCAATCGGCAGGTTGACAGCAAACAGCCACGGCCACGTGCCGAACGAGAGGATCACCGAGGCCACCGTCGGCCCCACCGCGAACGAAACGCCGACCACCAGCGCGTTCAGCCCCAGCCCGCGCCCGAGCCGGTGCGTGGGGAAGATCGCGCTGATCAGCGCCGTATTGACGCTCATGATGGCCGCCGCGCCGATGCCCTGCAGCACCCGCGCCGCCGCCAATGTCGGCAGCGACCACGCCAGCGCGCACACCACGGAGGCGGCGGTGAACAGCACCACACCGCCAAGGTAGATGCGCCGGTGGCCCGCCACGCCGCCCAGCGCCGCGAACGGCAGCAGCGTCGACACCATCGCCAGCTGGTAGGCATTGATCACCCACACCGACGCGGCCGGCGTGGCGCGCAGGTCTGCCGCGATCGACGGCAGCGCCGTGTTGGCGATCGCGGTATCCAGGGTGGCCAGGGCGACGGCGATGAGGATGGCGGCCATGCCGCGGCGTTCGCGCGAGATCATGGCGGCGTCCGCGGCGGAGGCGGACGCTGGCTGCAAGGGTGCTGTATTGGACACTGTCTTTACCGGTTGCCACCATGCCGGGACCAGTGGTGCAAGGGCTGCACGCAGGCATGGTGATCGTCAGGTCAAGACGATACGGGAAAACCCTTCAACGTGCTGAAGACGCGTTCATATGTATGCACATTGTCTGACCCTACCCGGCCGATGACGCGGCAGCGCTGCAATAGATGATTCTCGTCATCTATTGAATAAAGTATGGTTATCATCTAAACTCCAGTCCAGGCAGAAATCCCGAAGAGGTCTTCAGATGGCACGCGTATCCCGCGAACAAACCGACAAGAACCGCGAGGCGATCGAACAGGCGTCGTCGCGCCTGTTCCGCGAACGCGGCCTGAACGGCGTCAGCGTGGCGGAGTTGATGGCCGACGCGGGCCTGACCCATGGCGGCTTCTATGGCCACTTCGCCTCCAAGGACGCGCTGGCTGCGCAGGCCTGCAAGCGCGCGTTTGAAGAATCGACCGCCCGCTGGGAACGCCGCCTGGCCCGCGCCGGCGGCGACCGCAAGGTCATGCTGGCCAACCTGGTGGAGCCGTACCTGACCGCCGCCCATTGCGCCAACCCAGGCGTGGGCTGCGCCGCCGCGGCACTGGCGGTGGACGTGGCCCGTGAGGCCGCTGGCAAGCCCGTGCGCCAGGCCTATGCGGAAGGCTTGCGCGCGATGGTCGACGACATGGCGCAGACCGTTGAATCCGATGACCCGCAGGTGCGCCACGATGAAGCGCTGGCGCGCATGGCGCTGCTGGTCGGCGCCCTCACGCTGGCGCGTGCCACCGATGGCGATCCGCTCTCTGGCGAAATGCTGAACGCCGTGCGGAGCCGCCTGTTGGGCAGCACCGCCTAAACCCCGTTTTCCCCAAGCCTGAAACACCCCCGCCGCCGTCAGACACGGCGGAGATGGCTTCGCTTTGCCCTTTGCCAACGCCTCCCGGACCCTGACAACGAGACCCCCATGTTCGCGCAAGCCCTTTCCAGCCGGCTCGACCGGCGCGGCATCCACTACGCGTGGCTGGTCGCCGCCCTGACCTTCCTGGTGATGCTTACCACCTCGGCCGCGCTTGGCCTGCCCGGTGCCTTCCTGAAGCCGCTGACCAGGGAAATGGGCTGGAACACCGACCAGATCTCATCGATCCTGGCCTTCCGTTTTGCGCTGTTCGGATTGATGGCGCCATTCTCGGCGATATTGATGGACCGCTTCGGCGTGCGCAACGTGGTCTGCGCCGCGCTGGCGCTGATTGCCGGCGGCATGGCGCTGGCCACCGTGTCGACCGAGCTGTGGCAGCTGTTTGTGGCGTGGGGCCTGATGCTGGGCGTCGGCTCCGGGCTGACCGCGCTGGTGCTGGCGGCCGTGGTCGCCAACCGCTGGTTCAGCGCGCGGCGCGGCCTGGTGATCGGCATCCTGACGGCCAGCGCGGCCACCGGGCAACTGGCCTTCCTGCCGGTGGCCGCCTGGCTGATCGAGCATATGGGCTGGCGCGTGGCCGTGCTGCCGGTGCTGGCCGCCTGCGCGGCGCTGGCGCTGCTGGTATTCGGGCTGATGCGCAACCGGCCCGCCGACGTCGGCCTGACTGCGTTCGGCGAAGTTCCGGCCCATCCCGCCACGCCGCCCGCCGCACAACCCGTCACGCCGTTCACGCTGCGCGCGCCTTTCCGGATGCTGCGCGACGCTGCCCGTACCCAGACCTTCTGGGTGCTGGCGGGCACGTTCTTCATCTGCGGCCTGAGCACCAACGGGCTGATCCAGACGCATTTCATCGCCCTGTGCGGCGACTTCGGCATGGGGCCGGTGCCGGCTGCCTCTGCGCTGGCAATGATGGGCGCGTTCGACTTTGTCGGCACCATCCTGTCGGGCTGGCTTTCGGACCGCTACGACAGCCGCAAGCTGCTGTTCTGGTACTACGCGCTGCGCGGCCTGTCGCTGTTCTGGCTGCCGCATTCGACCTTCACGCTGTACGGCCTGTCGATCTTTGCAATGTTCTATGGGCTGGACTGGATTGCGACGGTGCCGCCCACGGTCAAGCTGGCGGCAACGGCATTCGGGCGCGAACGCGCGCCGATGGTGTTCGGCTGGATCTTCGCGGCCCACCAGATCGGCGCGGCCGCGGCGGCGTTCGGCGCGGGGCTGAGCCGCACGCTGCTGCTGACCTATACGCCGGCGCTGTACGCGGCCGGTGCAGCGTGCATGGTCGCGGCGTTGCTGGCGCTAATGGTCAGCCGGACACGCGCGGTGGCAGCAGAGGCGGCGCGCGCCTGACCCAGGGCCACACGGGGGCTCCGCAAGCAATGTTTCACCCCGGAACCTGAAAGCGCGGGTTCCGGCCCCTTCAGCCTTTGCCTTTTCCCCTGGTCGCGGCGGCTTTCGCCTTAGACCGCCCGACGGTCCGTTTCGGCACCGCTTCCGGCTTCGCCGCCTGGGCCGACTTCATGAAATTGCTTTCGCTGGTGGTCACGCCCACGATCCGGGCGAGCTGCCGGCTTACGCTGATGTAGGCGTGGCCCATGCGGGCATCGAAATACAGCGCGTCGCCCCGCGCCAGGTGCACTTTCTCGCCGTTATCGAAGTGGATTTCGACCTCGCCGCTGAGCACATAGACAAACTCCTCGCCGGGATGGCGCGAGAAGTCACCGGGGCCCTCGATGCGGCGCGCATGCACGGTGCCGACCACCGGGCTCATCTGCTTGCCGACGGCCTCTGTGCCGAGGAACTCATAGGTCAGCGACGACCCCCGGTAAGTCACGCCCTCGCCGGCCCGGGTCACCACAGGCCCGCGGAACGGCGACGTTTTCGCGCCGGCACCGGCGAACATCGAGCCCATGTCCATCTGCAGCGCCTGGCCCAGCGCAGCAAAATTCTCGTAGCCCAGGGCCAGTTGCCCGCGCTCCGCACGCGAGATGGTGGTGATCGAGACGCCCGACAATTCGGCGAGGTGGGCCAGCGTCCAGCCGAAGGCCTTGCGCGCAGAGCGCAGGCGCTTGCCGAAGGTCTCGCGGTCGAGCGAGCGCGACTCGTCGCCATCGATCCCGATGCCGCTGCCGCGCCCCGGGGCGGTGTGTGTTTTCAAGCCTGCGTCCTTTTTCCGTTGGACGGAATCCTAACAGAGGAGACCGCGCCAAGGCCCATCCCCTGCCGCACACCTTAGCGCAAAATTTGCGTATCCGCAATTTGCATATCCGCAAATTCTTGCCTACACTCACTCGCAATTCCGAATGCACGAGCGTTCCCAAGGCGCTCACTTGCCACCCGATCCATGTGCCCGACTCACGCTGACTCGCCAATTCCAGCCGACTACCTCATCATCGGGGGCGGCATTGCCGGTGCTTCCGTCGCGTACTGGCTCGCGCCCCATGGCCGCGTCATCCTGCTCGAACGCGAAGCACAGCCTGGCTACCACTCGACCGGCCGCTCGGCGGCGTTGTTCATGGAAAGCTACGGCACCACGCAGGTCCGCGCGCTGACGATGGCAAGCCGCGCCTTCCTGCAGGATCCGCCACCGGGCTTTGCCTCGCACCCGCTGCTGACGCCGCGCGGCGCGCTGATGGTCGCCGGCCCGGGCAACAGCATCTGCTTGACGCGCACTGGGAGGTGGTGCGCGCCCTGGATCCCGACGCCCGCCTGCTGAGCGCCGCGCAAGCGTGCGAGCGCGTGCCGGCGCTGCGCGCGGAGCCACTGCTCGGCGGCGTTTATGAGCCCGGCGCCGCAGACATGGATGTGGACGCGATCCACCAGGGCTACCTGCGCGGCATGCGCCAGGCCGGCGGCAAGCTGGTTTGCGATGCCGAGATCACGGCCATGGCACGCGTGCGGGACCACTGGCGCGTGGAGGCTGGCGGGGCGGTATATGCGGCACCGGTGGTACTCAACGCCGCCGGCGCCTGGGCCGACGTCATCGCGCGGCTGGCCGGCGTGCAGCCGCTGGGGATTGAACCGCGCCGCCGCTCCGCCTTTGTGTTCGCGCCGCCCGTGGACATGGACACCAGCGCCTGGCCCATGGTCTTCGGCGCCGGCGAGGACTGGTACATCAAGCCCGATGCCGGCATGTTGCTGGGCTCCCCGGCCAATGCCGACCCGGTCGAGCCACAGGACGTCCAGCCCGAGGAAATGGATATCGCACTTGCCATCGACCGCATCGAGACCGCGACCTCGCTCAAGATCCGCCGCCCCGCGCGCACCTGGGCCGGGCTGCGCTCCTTCGTCGCCGACGGCGACCTGGTGGGCGGGTTCGACGACGCCGTGCCGGGTTTCTTCTGGGTGGCGGGCCAGGGCGGCTACGGCATCCAGACTTCCGCGGCCATGGGCGAGACCTGTGCCGCGCTGGCGCGCGGCCTGCCGGTGCCGGCGCATCCCGCGTCGTTCGGCCTGAGCGCCGGGATGCTTGGGCCGGCGCGCCTGCGCCGCCTGGCCGCTTCGGCCTGAATCGCGCCTTCCCCCAACCGCAAATCCCCCGACTGACCAGGAGCCAACCATCGTGCGTGTCTTCAGTGCCTCCCTCGCTACCGAAACCAACACCTTTGCGCCGATGCCCACCGGCCTGTCGTCCTTCAGGGATCGCGGCTACTTCGCGGCCGGCCAGCATCCTGACCAGATGACATTTTTCTCGGGCCCGCTGTGGGCCGCGCGGATCCGCGGCAAGGAGCGCGGCTGGCAGCTGTGCGAAGGCATGGTGGCCGGCGCGCAGCCCAGCGGCACCACCACCCGCCATGCCTACGAAACCCTGCGCGAGGAACTGCTGGCCGACCTGCGCGCGGCGCTGCCGGTGGACATGGTGCTGCTCGGCCTGCATGGCGCGATGGTGGCCGATGGCTATGACGACTGCGAGGGCGACCTGCTGCAGCGTGTGCGCGCCATCGTCGGCCCCGAGGTGGTGATCGGCGCGGAGCTGGATCCGCACTGCCACCTGACGCCCGAGATGATGGAGTACGCCGACGTGCTGGTCGCCTTCAAGGAATACCCGCATACCGACGTGCTGGAGCGCGCCCTGGAACTGGCCGACCTGTGCGCAGCCACGGTGGAAGGCAAGGTTCGCCCGGTGGCGGCGGTGGTCGACTGCGGGATGATCGTCACGGTCCACACCTCGCGCGAGCCGGCGCGCGGCTTCATCGACCGCATCCAGTCGCTGGAAGGGCGCGACGGCGTGCTGTCAATCTCGGTGGCGCATGGGTTTTCGTGGGGCGATGTGCCGGCGATGGGTACCAAGGTGCTGGTCTACGCCGATGGCAACCAGGCCAGGGCCGATGCGCTGGCGCGGCAACTGGCCGACGAACTGATCGCCATGCGCGACGGGCTCACGGTGCACTACCCGGACCTCGACACCGCTCTCGACGAGGCGCTGGCCTTCGACGGCGGGCCGGTGGTGCTGGCCGACGGCGCCGACAATCCCGGCGGCGGCGCGGCGAGCGACTCCACCTTCATCCTGCGCCGCATGATCGAACGCGGCATCGGCAATGCTGCGGTCGGCCCGATGTGGGACCCGGTCGCGGTGCGCATCGCCTTCGATGCCGGCGTGGGCGCGCACCTGCCGATGCGCATCGGCGGCAAGATCAGTCCGCTATCCGGCGACCCGTTGGACCTGGACTGCACGGTCAAGGCTCTGCTGCCCGACATGGTGATGACCGGGCTGTCCGGCGCGCCGGTGCAGATGGGCGACTGCGCACTGGTGGAAGCCAGCGGCATCGACATCGTGCTGATCACGCTGCGCAACCAGGCCATGGACACGGACATGTTCACCCAGCTGGGCTGTGACCTGGCGCGCAAGAAGATCATCGTGGTCAAGTCCTCGCAGCACTTCTACGCCTCCTTCTCGAAAGTGGCAAGGCACGTGATCTACGCAGGTGCCCCGGGTGCCGTCACGCTTGACCTCACGACCCTGCCCTATCGCAAGATTCAACGGCCTAAGTGGCCTCTGGACGGCACTGCGGGCTGAGCGTCAGCCGCCTGGCTGCGATCACAACAACAACGACAACGACGAAAACGGAGACTGCAGATGACATCAAATCGAGCCCTGTCCGCCGCGCTCGCGGCGGGTGCCCTGGTCCTGGCAGGCGCCAGCCTTCCCGTGCTGGCGCAGACCAAGACGCTCAAGGTCGTGGCGCATGCCGACCTGAAGATCCTCGATCCGACCTTCACCACGGCCTACATCACGCGCAACTTCGGCTACATGGTCTACGACACGCTGTTCGCGCAGGACGCCAAGGGCAAGCCGCAACCGCAGATGGTCGAGAAGTACAGCAGTTCGAAGGATGGCGGGCAGTGGAGCTTCACGCTGCGTCCCGGCCTGAAGTTCTCGGATGGCAGCGCGGTCACCTCGGCGGACGCGATCGCCTCGCTGCAGCGCTGGGGCGCGCGCGACAGCCTGGGCCGTGCCATGGGCGAAGCCGGCGCCGAGTGGAAGGCGGTCGACGCGCGCACGTTCACGCTGACGCTCAAAGAGCCCTTTGGCATGGTGCTCGATGCGCTGGCCAAGCCCTCTGGCTTTCCCCCGGTGATCCTGCCGGAGCGCCTGGCCAAAATGCCCGCCACCGCGCCGCTGCCCGAGGTGCTGGGCTCCGGCCCCTTCATCTTCAAGCGCGACGAATGGGTTCCGGGCAACAAGGCGGTATTCGTGCGCAACCCGCACTACGTGGCGCGCAGCGAGCCCGCGAGCGGTCTCGCCGGCAGCAAGCAGCCCCGCGTGGACCGCGTCGAATGGCTCTACCTGCCAGACGCCAACAGCGCCATCGCGGCGCTCAAGCGCGGCGAGGTCGACCTGATCGAACAGGTACCGCCGGATTACATCACCCCGCTGCGCGGCGACGCCAGCATCAAGATCGGCTCGGGTGGCGCCTACCAGGGCGTGCTGGTGATGAACCAGCTGCATCCGCCATTCAACAACCCGAAAGTGCGCCAGGCCTTCCTGCAGGCGGTCAGCCAGGAACGCTTCACCGCGGCCATGGGCTACCCGCTTGACATGCGCATCAACTACTGCGCCACCTTCTTCATCTGCGGCGGCCCCAACGATACCGCTGCTGGCGCCGACCCGTACCGCAAGGCCGATCCGGCCCGTGCCAGACAGTTGCTGGGCGCGGCGGGCTACAAGGGCGAAAAGGTGGTGCTGCTGGTGCCGACCGACGTTCCCCAGCTCAACGCCGAAGCCCTGATGGCGGCGCAGACCATGCGCAGCATGGGCATGAACGTCGACATGCAGAACATGGACTGGGCCTCCATCGGCGCGCGCCGCGCCAGGCGGGATGCGCCCGAGGCTGGCGGCTGGAATATGTACGTGACCGTGGCGGGCGAGTTCGATGCCAATTCCCCGATCGCAAATGCCTACCTCGGCGCCCCCTGCGGCACCAGCCTGCCCGGCTGGCCCTGCGACAAGCCGCTCGACGCACTGCGCACGGCCTGGATCCGCGAGACCGTGCCCGCCAAACGCAAGGAACTGCTCGATGCCTTCCAGAAGCGCGCCTATGAGGCGGTGCCCTATGTGAACGCCGGCCAGTACTCGGCGGCCTTCGCGGCGCGTGCCAGCCTCAAGGGCATCGACACGATGTGGGCCGGCATGCCCACGGTCTGGATGCTCGACAAATAACCACGAAGCACGAACCACCGGGGAAACACGACAATGGGCTACCTGCTCCGACGCCTGGCCGCGACGCTGCCCGTGATGGCAGTGGTGGCCGTGGTGGTCTTCCTGCTGATCCACTTGTCGCCGGGCGATCCGGCGGCGCTGATCGCAGGCGACCTCGCGACCGTTGACGACATCGCCAGGCTGCGCGGCGTGCTGGGGCTGGACCAGCCGCTGTGGCATCAGTTCTTGCTGTGGCTCGGCCGGCTCGCCACCGGCGACCTCGGCACCTCCATCTTCACCCAGGTGCCGGTGGCCCAGTTGCTGGCGCAGCGGCTGGAGCCGACCATCTCCGTCGCCGCCCTGACGATGCTGCTGACCTTGCTGGTCGCGGTGCCAATGGGAACGCTGGCCGCGTACCGCGCCGGCAGCTGGGTCGACCGGCTGGTGATGCTGTTCGCGGTGCTGGCTTTCTCGCTGCCGGTGTTCCTGGTGGGCTACCTGCTGGTCTACGCCTTTGCCATCCAGTTGCCGTGGTTCCCGGTGCAGGGCTATGCGCGCCTCGCCGACGGCGCTGGCGCATGGCTGCACAGCCTGGTGCTGCCCTGCGTCAACCTGGCGCTGGTCTATATCGCGCTGGTGACGCGCATGACGCGCGCCACCGTGCTGGAAGTGCTGCATGAGGACTACATCCGCACCGCGCGTGCCAAGGGCCTGGGCGTGCTGCCGGTGCTGGGCCACGCGCTGCGCAACGCGGCGATCCCGATCGCCACCACGGTCGGCATGGGCATCGCGCTGCTGATCGGCGGCGTGGTCGTGACCGAGACCGTGTTTGCGATCCCGGGTGTCGGCCGCCTGGTGGTCGACTCGGTGCAGCGCCACGACTACCCGGTGATCCAGAGCGTACTGCTGGTCTCCGCCGGGGTCTATGTGCTGATCAACCTGATGATCGACCTCAGCTACCGGCTGTTCGATCCGCGCATCAAGTACTGATGGCTTTTGCCGCGAGACCTGCTGACATGACCACATCCCTGCCCGCGACCGAACCTGCCGTACCGGCTCCCGACGAAGCGCCTTTCGTGCTGCCACGCTGGCACTGGGCGCGCAAGCACCCTACCCTGATCCTGGGCGCGCTGCTGCTGGCGGTGATCGCCGTGCTCTCCCTCGGCGCGCCCTGGATTGCCACCGTCGACCCGCAGGACATCGACCCGCTGGCGCGCATGCAGCCGCCATCGGCCGAGCACTGGTTCGGCACCGACGCGCTGGGCCGCGACGTGTTCAGCCGCGCGGTCTGGGGCGGCCGCGTATCCATGATCGTGGGCCTGTCGGTCGGGCTGCTCGCAACCGTGTCCGGCGTACTGCTGGGCCTGGTCGCAGGCTTCGTGCGCCGGGCGGACTCCCTGGTGATGCGCGTGATGGACGGCCTGATGGCAATCCCGGGCATCCTGCTGGCGATCGCGCTGATGGCCGTTACGCAGGCCAGCCTGGGCGCGGTGATCATCGCCATCGCCATCCCCGAGGTCCCGCGCGTGGTGCGGCTGGTGCGCTCGCTGGCGCTGACCCTGCGCGAGCAGCTCTACGTCGAGGCGGCGCATGCGGTCGGCACCCGCCTGCCGGTGATCCTGGCGCGCCACGTGGTGCCCAATATGGTGGCGCCGCTGATCGTGCAGGCCACTTTCGTGGCCGCCACCGCCGTGCTCACGGAAGCCGCGCTATCCTTTCTCGGCGTCGGCGTGCCCGCCCAGATGCCGAGCTGGGGCAACATGATGGCCGAGGGGCGCAATTTCGTGGCCGTAGCCTTCCACATCATCCTGTACCCGGGCATCCTGCTGGCCGCGATGGTGCTGGCCATCAACCTGCTCGGCGACGGCCTGCGCGACGCGCTCGATCCGCGCCTGGCGCGGCAACTCTGAATCCGGGAGCGCAACTATGACCATCACGATGTCCCGCGCGATGTCCCGTGTTACGCCGGCCACGGGCGAGCCACTGCTCGAAGTGGAGGACCTCCATACGCATTTCGACACGCTCACCGGGCCGGCCCGCTCGGTCAACGGCGTCTCGTACACCGTGCGCGCCGGCCAGACGCTGGGCGTGGTGGGCGAGTCAGGCTGCGGCAAGAGCGTGACGGCGCTGTCCATCATGCGGCTGCTGCCCATGCCGCCGGCACGCATCCGCGGCGCTGTGCGGCTGCGCGGCACGGACCTGTTGCAGCTTAGCGAACGTGAGATGCGCCGCATCCGCGGCAACCGCGTCTCGATGATCTTCCAGGAGCCGATGACCTCGCTGAACCCGGTGCTGACGATTGGCCGACAGATTGCCGAGACAGTGCAGCTGCACCAGGGCGCGAGCCGCGCCGACGCGCTCAGGCGCGCAGTGGAAATGCTGCGGCTGGTGCAGATCCCCGAGCCCGAACGCCGCGTCAACGAATACCCGCACCAGCTTTCGGGCGGCATGCGCCAGCGCGTGATGATCGCGCTGGCGCTGGCCTGCAATCCCGAGGTGCTGATCGCCGACGAACCCACCACGGCGCTCGACGTGACCATCCAGGCCCAGATCCTGGACCTGATCCGCCGCCTGCAGCAGGAACTGGGCATGGGCGTGGTGATGATCACGCACGACCTGGGCGTAGTGGCTGAATGCTGCGACCGCGTGATCGTGATGTACGCCGGGCGCAAGGTCGAGGAAGCCGGCGTCGCCGAACTGTTCGACCGCCCGCTGCACCCCTACACCCGCGCCTTGATGGCATCGATGCCGTCGATGAACACCAGCAGCCGGCGCCTGGCCGAAATCCCCGGCCTGGTGCCATCGCCACAGGAGGCGCGCCGCGGTTGTGCCTTCGCGGCACGCTGCGCGCATGCGGACGCGCGCTGCGCGCGCGAACTCCCGCAGCTCACGCGCCACGGCGGCGACCATGCGGTGGCCTGCTTCGCCGTCGAGGAAGGCCGCATCGAATGCAACCCACAAGCCCAGGAAGCCATCGCATGAGCACCACCTCCGCCACGCTGACGCCCCTGCTCAAGGTCGACCGCCTCCGGAAACACTACCACGCACCGCGGCGCTGGCTGGCACCGTGCAAGCCGCCGATCCAGGCTGTGGACGACGTGTCCTTCACCGTGGAGCGCGGCGAGACGCTCTCGCTGGTCGGCGAATCCGGCTGCGGCAAGACCACCACTGCCAAGTCGGTGCTGCGCCTGATCGAGCCGACTTCAGGCTCGGTGCGGCTCGACGGCGAGGAACTGCTGGGCCTGCCCGCAAGCGCCATGCGGCAGCGCCGGCGCGACCTGCAGATCATCTTCCAGGACCCCTATGCCTCGCTCAGCCCGCGGCTGACGGCGGGCGAGATCGTCGGCGAGCCGCTGCGCAACTTCGGCCAGCGCTCCCGAGCCGAGCGCAACGAACGCGTGCAATGGCTGTTCAGCAAGGTCGGCCTGCGACCCGAAGCCGTGCGCAAGTTCCCGCACGAGTTCTCCGGCGGCCAGCGCCAGCGGCTGGGCATCGCGCGCGCGTTGGCACTCAACCCCAAGCTGATCGTCTGCGACGAGCCGGTATCGGCGCTCGATGTCTCCGTCCAGGCGCAGGTGGTCAACCTGCTGATGGACCTGCAGGCCGAGTTCGGCATCGCCTACCTGTTCGTCGCGCACGACCTGGCCGTGGTGCGCCATATCAGCCACCGGGTGGCCGTGATGTACCTCGGCCAGATCGTCGAACTGGCCGACCGCGACACCTTGTTCTCCGCGCCGCGCCACCCCTATACGGAGATCCTGCTGTCGGCCGTGCCGGTGCCCGACCCGCGCATGCCCGCCCGGCGCCTGCTGCTGCAGGGCGATCCGCCCAGCCCGGCCAATCCGCCATCGGGCTGCCGCTTCCACACGCGCTGCCCGCATGCGCAAGCCCGCTGCAAGGAACAGGCCCCCATGCTTACCGGGCGGCCTGCCGCCACCGGCATCCACCAGGTGGCATGCCATTTCCGCTGACCGCTACGCTCCAGTCCAGGAAAGGAATCCCATGTCCGACCCCACCCCTGCACACGCCACGCACTATGACCTGCTGATTGCCGGCGGTACCGTGATCGACGGCAGCAAGGCACCCCGCTTCAGCGCCGATATCGGCGTGCGCGACGGCTGCATCGCGGCGCTCGGCGACCTTGCCGGGCACACCGCCGACCGCGTGCTGGACGCAACCGGCCTGATCGTCGCCCCTGGCTTCATCGACGCGCACACGCATGATGACCAGGCGGTGCTGTCGCAACCCACCATGCCGTTCAAGGTGTCACAGGGCGTCACCACCGTGATCGCCGGCAACTGCGGCATCAGCGCCGCACCGCTGCGTGCCGGCATGGACCTGCCGATGCCGCTGAGCCTGATCGGCACGCCGGCCGAAGGCCGCTTCACCACCTTCGCGGCCTACCTCGACGCGCTGCGCGCCACGCCGAGCTCGGTCAACGTGGCCGCCATGGTCGGGCATTCGACCTTGCGCGCGGTCACCATGGCGGCACTGGACCGGCCAGCAGATGCCGCTGAGATCGCCGCCATGCAGGCGCTGGTAGAGGAGGCCATGCGAGCCGGCGCGATCGGCCTGTCGACCGGCACTTTCTACCCGCCCGCCGCCATGGCAACGACCGAGGAGATCATCGAAGTCTGCCGGCCGCTCAGTGTCCGCAAGGCGCTCTATGTCACGCATATGCGCGACGAGTCCGACCAGGTCATGGCCTCGCTCGACGAGACCTTCCGCATCGGCCGCGAGCTCGACGTGCCGGTGGTGGTGTCGCACCACAAGGTGCAGAGGCAGGCCAACTTTGGCAAGAGCCAGGTGACCTTGCCCTATATCCGCGAGGCCATGAAGCACCAGTGCGTATCGCTCGACTGCTACCCGTACACGGCCGGCTCCACCATGATCCGCACCGACCGCGGCATGCTCGACGGCCGGGTGCTGATCGCCGCCAGCGAGCCGCATCCCGAATGCGCGGGCCGCGATCTCGACGACATCGCCAGGGAATGGGGCGTGCCCAAGGACGAAGCCGCGCGCCGCCTGCAACCGGGCACCGCAATCTACTTCCAGATGGACGAGGACGACGTCCAGCGCATCCTTGCCTTTGACGAAACCATGATCGGCTCCGACGGCATCCCCGTCGGCGCCAGCCCCCATCCGCGCCTGTGGGGCACCTTCCCGCGCATACTGGGGCACTACTGCCGCGAGGTCGGCCTGTTCCCGCTGGAGACGGCGGTCTGGAAAATGACCGGGCTGACGGCGCGCAATTTCGGCCTGCACCGGCGCGGCACGCTCGCCGTGGGCAACCATGCCGATCTCGTCGTCTTCGATGCGGCCAACGTGCGCGATGCCGCCAGTTACGAGACCCCCACCCGGGCGGCCGAAGGCATCGACACCGTGATCGTCAACGGCGCCATTACCTGGCAGCATGGCGCGCACAGCGGGGCGCGCAACGGGCAGGTCATCACGCGGCCAGCAGGACCTGAGGCGGGAAACCCGGCGCCTACCTGAGGCCCGCGGCCTGGAGCCAGAAACGAAGCCTCCGGCCGATCAGAACTTGGGAATGCGCAGCGTCTTGCTGACCATCAGCGTGCCCGACAGCGCGAACAGCAGTACCAGCGGATGCAGCACCGCCGGGCCCAGCGCCCACGCGCCGCCCGGCAGTTCGCCGCCCAACTGGCCTTGCCACGCGCACCATGCCAGCACCGCGGTCAGCAGCACGCTGGTCGGGATCGGCGTGCCTTCGAAGTAGGCCACCTTGCCGCTGTCGCTGCCCTCGGCCAGCGATTCGGCGGTGACGTTGAAGCGCGCCAGCCGGCTGACGCCGCAGCAGACAAAGTAGATCAGCACGGCCAGGTCCCAGCCGCCGCGCATGCCGGCGGCAAAGGCCAGCGTGGCCGGCCCGACGCCGAACGAGATCACGTCGGCCAGCGAATCCAGCTCGCGCCCCAGCGCGGAATGCGCATGGCGCCAGCGCGCGATGCGGCCGTCGAGCACGTCGAAGATAAAGGCCAGCGGCGCCAGCGCCGCCGCCGTGAAGAAATGCGACAGCTGCTGGTCGGCCACGTAGAACATGGCGAAGAACACCGACCCCATGCCGCAGGCCGCATTGCCCAGCGTAAAGACATCGGCCAGCTGCAGCTCGCGCAGCATCGAGAAATGGCGGGGACGTTGCGGCCGGGTGCTCATGGTGCGCGCTTACAGGACCTTGGCCACGTGATGGACGTTCGGCGGCGCGGCAAAGGTGTCGCCGACCAGGGCGCGCCATTGCTGGAACTCGGGCGACTCGCGGAAATGGACCATATGGTCTTCCACCGTCTCCCATTCCACCACCAGCGTGTAATGGTCCGGCTGTTCGATCGAGCGGAACAGCTGCACGCCGTGGCAGCCGCGCGAGCGCAGGAACAGCGGCGTGGCCTGGCTCACGCCCTGCTCCAGCTGCTTGTCCATGCCGGGCTTGATGGTGAGTTGTGCGATTTCCTTGATCATGATGTTTTAGCGATGAAGTGAATGCCGGCGCGCCGGCGGGTCTCCACTACCTTAGCACGATCGCGGCACCACATGCCTTCTGCAAGCATTCCGTTACACGCCGGGGTTAGCATCGTCCACCCTGCCACTACTTGCCGATATCGCCATGCGATTGCCCCTGCGTAAGCGCCACCCAGCCCGGGCCGGGTTGCCCGCCCTCGCCCTTGCCTGCCTGGCTGGCGCCCTGCCAGGCGCGCATGCTGCATTGCAGCCATGCGGCGCGCCCGCGACACCGATCGCCGAGATCCAGGGTGCCGCGGCGGCATCGCCGCTCGCTGGCCGCGTGGTGGAGGTAGAGGCCATCGTCACCGCTGACTTCAGCGGCGACGGCGGCCTGCGCGGCTTCTTCCTGCAGACCGCGGACGCGCAGCGCCTGCACCGGCCTGGCGTGTCCGAAGGCCTGTTCGTCTACGCGCCACGCACGACGGCACGCGCCGGCGAGCTGGTGCGCATGTCCGGAAGCGTCGAGGAAAAATTCGGGCAAATGCAGCTGGTGCTGTCTGGCGCGCTGGCGGTCTGCGCGCGCGGCATGCCGGTAACTCCGCAAGCGCTGACCCTGCCGGTCGCCGGCGAATCCGATCTTGCCGCACGAGAAGGCATGCTGGTGCGCCTGCCGCAGACGCTGACGGTTGCCGACACCCATGAACTTGATCGCTATGGCACGCTGGCGCTGAGCGACGGCCGGCCCATCGCCCCGACGCAACAGGCACTGCCGGGCACTGCCGCGCAGCAAGCCGCTGCCGCCAACGCCCGCAACCGGCTATTGCTTGACGATGGCTCGACGCGCCAGTATCCCGCCGTGGTGCCCTACCCGCCACCGCGGCTGGGCGCGGACCATCCAGTGCGTGCCGGGGACACGGTCAGCGGCGTCCAGGGGGTGCTGGAAAAACGCCACGGGCAGTGGCGCCTGCAGCCGGTGCCCGGTGCCAGTGCGCCAGTGTTCCAGGCCACCAACCCGCGGCGCGGCGCGCCGCCACGACATCCGGCCACCACGCTGCGCGTGGCCGCCTTCAACCTGCAGAACTACTTCAACGGCGACGGCCAGGGCGGCGGTTTCGAGGCGCCTGGCAATCGCGGCGCTCAGAACGCCGAAGCACTGGCGCGCCAGGAGGCCAAGCTGGTTGCCGCGCTGCGCGGGCTGGACGCCGACGTGATCGGCGTGATGGAGGTAGAGAACGACGGCTACGGCCAGTACAGCGCGATCCGCCAGCTGGCCGCGCGGCTCGGGCCGGACTGGCGCGTGCTCGACCCCGGCACGCCGGCGCTTGGCGGTGATGCCATTGCGGTCGGGCTGCTGTACAACGCCCGCACCGCCGTGCCTGCCGGGCGCGCGGCCACCACATGGCTGGGCGAGCGCAGCCGCCAGCCGCTGGCCGGCACCTTCCGCGCGACGGCTGGCGGCACGCCGGTCACGGTCGTGGTCAATCACTTCAAATCCAAGACGTGCACCGAAGCCACCGGCGCGCAGGCCGACCAGGGCGATGGCCAGGGTTGCTGGAATCCCGCGCGCGTGCAGGCAGCCCAGGCGCTGGCCGAATGGCTGGGCGCAACGCCAACGGGCGTGTCCGGCGCGGGCGTACTGGTGATCGGCGACCTGAACAGCTATGCGATGGAAGACCCCGTGCGCGTGCTGGCGCGCCGCGGCTATGCCGACATGGTTGCGGAATTCGCCGGGAAGCCGGCCTACAGCTACGTCTATAACGGCCAGGCCGGCTATCTCGATCATGTGCTTGCCGATGCCGTCGCGGCCCGGCATGTGGTGGCCGTGCACGCCTGGCATATCAATGCCGACGAGCCCCCGGCCTTCTCCTACGCCCCGGCGCCGGGTGCGCCTGCGGTGCCGGGCCACTACGCCCCCGGCCCTTACCGTTCGTCAGATCACGACCCCTTGGTGGTCGACTTCGCCAGCAGCCCCCGCGCCAGGTAAAGCACCACCAGCAGGTTGGCTGCCGCCAGCGTGCCATGCAGCCAGCTGGGGTGGACCAGGGCCTCATACAGTTCCAGCGGAATGTAGATGCCGCCTGACCACACCCCGATCCAGTTGCCCCATACAAGCCCGCGCCAGAGCCCGTACGCTTCGGCAAAGCGCATCAGCGCATAGACCGCGGCAGAGCCGCCGATGGCCCACAGGCGGGCGTTGTCGGGATGCGCAAGCAAGGACTGGAAGATGGTGGGATAGCGGCTGGCCGGATTGACGTGCAGGCGCTGGATGATGGCTTCCGCCAGCGCCTGGGCGTCGCGGTGCAGCAGTGCCGCCAGGCCCAGGCCCGCCACGATCACCAGCAAGCCCTTGGCGGCCTCGAACAATGCGATGCCCCTCAGGCCCAGTGCGCCCTGCTTTGCCATGCGGTGTCTCCGGTCGATGCAAGAATTGCAAAGCCGGTATTGTGCAACACTGGCGGGCAATGCCGCGGCGTGCATGGCGCCGGTGCGCGCTTTCACCACCCGTATTCGCGCTCGCGCATCGGCCCGTCGGCATCGATGCCGCCGCTGGCGGCAATGGGGCCGTCCACGGTCAGCGGGCCGGCCACGCTCAGGTCGCCCTTGACCACCATGTCGCCATGCACCGTCACCGGGCCGTTGAAGACCTTGAGATAGCCGCCGCCGTACGGCAGCCCCCGCGCGCTGGCGGGTCCGGTGAAGTACGCCGCGGTGAGCGGGCCGCTGGCATAGACGTGTCCGGCGACAACCAGCTTGCCGTGCACGGTCAGCGGCCCCTGCACCTGCGCCGAACCGCCGATGGTGATCGGGCCGGATTCATGTGGCTGGGCGCGCAGCGGGCCGGCCACAGCCAGCAGTGCCAGCGCCCCGGCCGCCGCCAGCCGCCACCACGGCCCACGGGCATCGAGGCGAAGCATTCGGTGCGACATGATCTAGCCTCCGGCCGCACCGCGTCCTAGCGCTGCAGCTTCTGGTAAGTGCCGATCAACTCTGCGGTGGCCAGGATATGGCCTCGCATCGCCCGCTCCAGCGCCGCCTTGTCAGGCATCCCCAGGTCCTGCAACGCCACGTCCAGCGCATACAGCTTGAAGAAATAGCGGTGCCGGCCGATCGGCGGGCACGGGCCGCCATAGCCGGTGCGGTGCCAGTCGTTGAGCCCGTCGCGCGTGCCGGCGGGCAGCCCGGCCGTCGCGATATCGGCGGGCAGCGCTTCGGCGTGGGCCGGCAGGTTGTAGAGCAGCCAGTGTACCCAGGTCATTTTCGGCGCGGCGGGGTCGGGCGCATCGGGATCGTCGGCGATCAGCGCCAGGCTGGCCGTGCCGGGCGGCAGGCCGGTCCAGGCAAGCGGCGGGGAAATATCGGCGCCTTCGCAGGTGTGCTCTGCGGGGATCTCGCCACCCGGGGCGAATGCGGTCGATTGCAGCTGGAACGGCATACGGGCCTCGCTGGATGCACTGAGGGATGGCTCCAACTTAGGCGGATTCGGTGCCCCGCGCAAGGCGATGGCGGCAGCGGGCGCCTCCAGCATCGCCTTGAGCCGGCGCACGGCTTCGGTGGACTCGGCCCGGACGCGCTCGCGCAGCATCAGGCGGTTGATCAGCGCAAAGAGCAGCGTAGGCGACCGGTAGCGGAATTCCCGCTCAATGCGCGTGCGTTCGGCCGTCGGGGTCAGCGATGGCGTCATGGCGGGCGTAAGCCGGTAGGTGATGGTGGCGACCCTGCGCCCCTCGGCCACGCCTTCGATCGACCACGTGCGCGGCCGCTGGCTTTCGATGACGGTCCAGACCACCGTGCCACCGCGCTGCGCGACCATGAAAGTCTCGGTCACGCGCTCGCCCTGCCCCAGCGGATGGTCGGTCGCTCCCGCCACCCCAAGCGAGGCAGGATGCCATTTGGGCCAATGCTGCGGCGTGGAGATGTAGTCGAAGACCTGAGCCGGCGGGCGCGCGATCACCACCTCGTCATGGATGGCGGTGCGGTCGGACCAGGGCAGCGGCGCCAGCAGCATGCCCACGGTGAGCGCGGCGAAGATCAGTCCCCAGAACGGTTTCCTGTGTCGAACAAGCATGGCGGCGGGACAGGACGCATCCGGGGCGCACCCGTGCATCCCGTACGCATGGCGCGATGCTTCCAGTGTAGTGACTGGGAAGCATCGCGCCAGTCCCGCCCGGGCTTAGCGGGCCTGAGAGGCCGGCGCGCCCTCGGCCGCCGGCGCCGGCACAGCCGCCACCGTTTCCGGCAGCGGGCCCCAGCCGCCGCCCAGCCGGCGGATCAGCGACACCGTTGCGGCAGCCCGCAGGCCGGCCACCTGGTTGGCCTCGCGCTGCGACTGCAGCACGGTGCGGTCGGCATCGATCACCGTCAGGTAATCGACCGCGCCGGCGTCATAGCGGCTGCGCGAGATCCGCGCCGCGCGCCGGGCGCCGCCAAGTGCGCCGTCCAGCGCGCCGGCCTGCTGGCTGAGCCAGCGCACGTCCGCCAGGCTGTCTTCCACCTCGCGGAACGCCACCAGCACGGTCTGCCGGTAACCGGCCACGGTCTCCTCGTGCGCGGCACGGGCACCGGCGAGGTTGGCGCTGTTGCGGCCGCCATCGAACACGGTCTGTGCGATGGTGGAGCCGATCAGCGGCCCCAGCGCCCAGGTGCGCGACGACCACTTGAACAGGTTAGACAGGTCCGCTGATTCAAAGCCGAACAGCCCGGTCAACGTGATGCGCGGGAAGAACGCCGCCTTGGCCACGCCGATGCGCGCGTTGGCCGCGGCCATCTGCCGTTCCGCCGCGGCAATGTCGGGGCGGCGCTCCAGCAACTCGGACGGCAGCCCGGCGGGAATCGCGATCGGCGCGGCGTCAAACGGGCGCGCCGGCAGCGAGAATGCCGCCGGCGGCACGCCGGTCAGTACCGCCAGCGCGTGCTCCTGGTTGGCACGGCGGCGCTCGATGCCGGCCAGGTCCGCGCGCGCGGTGCCGAGTTCAGCTTCGGCACGGGCGGGATCGAGGTCGGTGGTTTCACCGGCGTCATAGCGCTTCTTCAGCAGCGACAGCGCATCCTCGCGCAGCCTGATGGTGGCGTTGAGCAGGTCGCGCTCGCTGTCCAGCGTGCGCAGCGCAAAGTACGCCTGCGCCACGTCGGCCTGCAGCGCCAGCTGCACCGACCGGTACAAGTCCTCCGCGGCCTCGCCTTCGGCGCGGGCGGCGTTGACGCTGGACGCGACGCGGCCGAACAGGTCGAGCTCATAGCTGGCAAAGGCGCGCGCCTTCAGCACCGTCTGCGGCGACACCCGCGTGCCGTCAGGCAGGCCTTGCGACGCCGCCGACGGCTGCGAACGGGTCGGGTCCAGCCCCACGCTCAGCTGCGGGTACAGATCCGCCTCAGTGGCGCCTGTGAAGGCGCGTGCCTGCTTCAGGCGGGCAGCGGCAATCGCCAGATCCTGGTTGGAGCTGCCAGCCGCGTCGATCAGGCGGTCCAGTTCGGCATCGCCGAAGATCTTCCACCAGTCGCCGCGATGCTGGCCTTCGGCCGGCGTCGCGGTCTTCCATTGCGCGCCTTCGGCCTGGGCGGCCTCGGCTTCCTTGAAGGCCGGCACAGTGGCCGTCTCGGGCACCTTGTAAGTCGGGGCCAGCGAGCAACCCGCAAGGACTAGCGCTGCGGCCAGCGTCGCCAGCTTAGGCAGCTGATGCAGCCAATTTGTTGCCGAAAATGCAGGGGCATTCATATTCATCACCATTATTCAGCCGATGCAGTCAGTTGCGCGCCCTGCTCTTGCGTGGCCGCGCGGCGCTGGCCGCGCGTGGCCAGCAGGCGCAGCGCCACATAGAACACCGGCGTCAGGAACAGCCCGAAGAAGGTCACGCCGAGCATGCCCGCGAACACGGCCACGCCCATGGCATGGCGCATCTCGGAGCCGGCGCCGGTGGAAATCACCAGCGGCACCACGCCCATGATGAAAGCGAACGAGGTCATCAGGATCGGGCGCAGGCGCAGGCGGCTGGCTTCGATCGCGGCCTGCACCACGGTGCGGCCGTGATGCTCCAGCTCGCGCGCAAACTCCACGATCAGGATCGCGTTCTTCGCTGACAGCCCGACCAGCACGATGAAGCCGATCTGCGTGAAGATGTTGTTGTCGCCACGCGTGAGCCATACCCCGGTCATCGCCGCCAGCAGGCTCATCGGCACGATCAGGATCACCGCCAGCGGCAGGGTCAGGCTTTCATACTGGGCAGCCAGCACCAGGAACACCAGCAGTACGCACAGCGGGAAGATCCACACACCCGCGTTGCCGGCCAGGATGTCCTGGTAGGTCAGCTCGGTCCATTCGAAGCCGATGCCCTTGGGCAGGGTCTCTGCAGCAATCCGCTCGGCAGCGGCCTGCGCCTGGCCCGACGAGAAGCCGGGCCCCGGCCCTCCATTCATGTCGGCAGCGGTAAAGCCGTTGTAGCGGCTCACGCTATCCGGGCCGAAGCCCTGCTTCACCTTCACCAGAGACGACAGCGGCACCATCTCCCCGCTGGCGCTACGCGCCTTGAGCTGCAGGATGTCCTCGGCATGCTGGCGGAACTGCGCGTCCGCCTGCACCTTGACCTGGTACGTGCGGCCGAACTTGTTGAAGTCGTTCACGTAGGCCGAGCCAAGATAGGTCTGCAGCGTTTCGAACACGTCAGTCACCGGCACGCCAAGCTGCTTGGCCTTGGTACGGTCAAGCTGCACGTCGAGCTGGGGCACGTTCACCTGGTAGTTGCTGAAGATGCCGGCCAGCTCAGGCGTGGCGCGGGCCTTGCCCATGAAGGCGTTGGTGGCGTCGAACAGCGCGTCGTAGCCGAGCGCGGCGCGGTCCTCGATCATCATCTTGAAACCGCCAATCGTCCCCAGGCCCTGCACCGGCGGCGGCGGGAACACGGCGATGAAGGCATCCTGGATCGACCCATACTGCTTGTTCAGGTCCGCGGCAATCGCATTGCCCGACAGCTCCTTGCCCTTGCGCTTGTCGAACGGGTCCAGCGTGACAAAGACGATGCCGGCGCTCGGGCTGTTCGTGAAGCCGTTGATCGACAGGCCCGGGAAGGCCACGGCCGATTCCACGCCCGGGTGCTTGAGCGCGATCTCCGACATGCGGCGGATCACGTCTTCGGTACGATCGAGCGTGGCGCCGTCCGGCAGCTTGGCGAAGCTCACCAGGTACTGCTTGTCCTGCGCGGGCACAAAGCCCTTCGGCACCATCTGGAAGATGCCCCAGGTGGCCAGCAGCATTACCGCATACACGCCGAACACGGAGCCCTTGCGGCGGATCACGCCCTTCACGCCGCGGCCATAGCTTTCGGAACTGCGGCCGAAGAAGCGGTTGAAGCGTCCGAAGAACTTGCCGAACACCTTGTCCATGCCGCGCGTAAGCCAGTCCTTCGGCGCGTCATGCCCCTTGAGCAGCAGCGCGGACAGCGCCGGCGACAGTGTCAGCGAGTTGAAGGCGGAAATGATCGTCGAGATCGAGATCGTCAGCGCGAACTGCTTGTAGAACTGGCCGGTCAGGCCGGTCATGAACGCCAGCGGCACGAACACGGCGATCAGCGTCAGCGCGATGGCGATGATGGGGCCGCTGACTTCGCGCATGGCCTTGTAGGTGGCTTCCTTCGGCGTCAGCCCTTCTTCGATATTGCGCTCGACGTTTTCCACCACCACGATGGCGTCATCGACCACGATGCCGATGGCCAGCACGAGCCCGAACAGCGACAGCGCGTTGATCGAGAAGCCGAACGCATGCATCAGCCCGAAGGTACCGACGATCGACACCGGCACCGCCAGCAGCGGGATGATGGAAGCGCGCCAGGTCTGCAGGAACAGGATCACCACCAGCACCACCAGCGCGATGGCTTCGAACAGCGTATGGACCACGGCTTCGATGCTGTGGCGCACGAACTGCGTGGGATCATAGACGATGCTGTAGTCCACGCCTTCCGGCATGTTCTGCTTCAGCTCCGCCATGGTCTTGCGCACGTCGTTGGAGATCTGGATGGCGTTCGAACCCGGCGACTGGAAGATCGGCAGGGCCACCGCGGACTTGTTGTCCAGCAGCGAACGCAGCGCGTATTCCGACGCACCAAGTTCGATGCGCGCAATGTCCTTCAGGTACGTGACCACACCGTCAGGCGAGGTCTTGACAATAACGTCGCCAAACTCTTCCACGGTCTGCAGGCGGCCTTGCGCGTTTACTGACAGTTGCAGGTCGGTGCCGGGCAGTGTAGGCGACTGGCCGATCACGCCGGCCGCCACCTGCACGTTCTGCTCGCGAATGGCCTTGACCACGTCGGACGCCGACAGATTGCGCTCGGCGAGCTTCTCCGGGTTCAGCCAGACACGCATTGAGTAGTCGCCCGAGCCGAACATCTGCACCTGGCCCACGCCCTGGATCCGCGCCAGGCGGTCCTTCACGTTGATCAGCGCGTAGTTGCGCAGGTACGTCATGTCATAGCGATCGTTCGGCGAGACCAGGTGGACCACCATGGTCAGGTCGGGCGAGCTCTTGACGGTGGTGATGCCCAGGCGGCGCACGTCCTCAGGCAGGCGCGGCTCGGCCTGCGACACGCGGTTCTGCACGAGCTGCTGGGCCTTGTCCGGGTCGGTGCCCAGCTTGAAGGTCACCGTCAGCGTGAGCGACCCGTCGCTATTGGCCTGCGAGTTCATGTACAGCATGTCCTCGACGCCGTTGATCTGTTCTTCCAGCGGCGTGGCCACGGTCTCGGCGATCACCTTGGGGTTGGCGCCCGGAAACTGCGCACGCACCACCACCGACGGCGGCACCACTTCCGGGTACTCCGAGATTGGCAGCTTGAACATCGAGATGGCGCCAATCAGGAAGATCAGCACCGACAGCACCCCCGCGAAGATGGGGCGGTCGATAAAGAATTTAGAGAGATTCATCTTGGTCTCTGCAAAAAAACGCTCCCCTGGCGGCCTGCTTGTGGCGGGCACCATCAACAGCTTGGGGATCGATACAAACTACGGACGCTGGTTCTTCAGGCTCTGGCGATTGCCAATGGCGAAGACATCAACTGTTCCTCAGGCCGGCTCCCTCTCCCCTCAGCGGGAGAGGGGAGCAGCCATTGGCTTGCCTCAGCTCACCGGCTTCACATCAGCTTCGCTTTTCTCGCTGGCGGCCTGCTTGCGGTCGGGCATGGCGCCGCGCGGCTCCAGCTCGCTGCGGTAGGCCATCGCGACTGGCTTGGGCTGCACCGTGTCGCCCGGGCGCACGCGCTGCAGGCCGTTGACGACGATGTTCTCGCCTGGCTTCAGGCCCTTGCGGATCACGCGCAGGCCGTCATGGTTGGGCCCCAGTTCCACTTCGCGGTAGACCAGCTTGTTGGCCTTGTCGACCACCAGCACGAACTTCTTGCCCTGGTCGGTGCCGACGGCGCGGTCGTTGACCAGCACCGCGGCATGTGGCGCACCGCCGCCCAGCTTGACCTTGGCGTACAGGCCCGGCAGCAGGCGACCGTCTTCGTTCTGGAACACCGCACGCACGCGGATGGTGCCGCTGCGCGGGTCCAGTCGGTTGTCGACCGACTGGATCTTGCCCTCATGCGGATTGCCGTCCTCGTTGGCCAGGCCCAGGTAGACCGGCAGGTTGGGCTGGCCACCGCCGGCACCCGGCGCGGTGTAGCGCAGGTAGCTCTGCTCGTCGATCTCGAAGCTGGCATAGACCGGCGACACCGACACCACCGTGGTCAGCGGCGGCGAGGCCGTGCCCGCCGCCACCAGGTTGCCGACGGTGATCTCGGCGCGCGATACGCGCCCGGCCACCGGCGCGGTGATGCGGGTGTAGGCCAGGTTCAGGCGTGCGGTTTCCAGCTGCGCCTGGGCAGCACGCACGTTGGCGCTGGTTTCGCGGGCCGCGTTGATGCGTTCGTCGAACTCGCGGCGCGAGATGGCGTTGTCGTCCAGCAGCCGCTGGGCGCGCGCCTGTTCGGTCTGGGCGTGGGCGGCGCGCACTTGCGCCGCGGCCAGCGCGGCATCGGCACGGGCGACTTCCGCGGCATAAGGACGCGGGTCGATGGTGAAGAGCGGATCGCCCTTCTTTACCAGCGCGCCTTCGCGGAAGTGCACGGCGTCAATGGTGCCGCCGACGCGCGGGCGGATCTCGACGCGCTCCACGGCCTCGACCCTTCCGGAGAACTCGTCCCACTCGGTGATGGTCTGGCCGACCACAGCGGCCACTTCAATCGCCGGCGCGGGCGGCGGGGTGTTGGCGTGGGCTTCACCGCTATGCCACGGGCGCAAGATCGAGCCGGCCACGCCGGCGCCCAGCACCACGACGATGGCGAGGGCAATCAGGGTACGTCGTTTCTGCTGCTGCATTTCTCAAACTCCTGGATCGGGTTTTCTTCAACCGGAAAAGCAAATGGCCGAACGCCGCCTGCCGGTCCGCGTGGGCGGACCGGAACCATGGCCAAATCGATGGTCGGACTTAGGACCGCTTGGGTGTTGCGGCGGTCCTGGCTCTGGCCGAAACAGAGCCGGCTGGCGGTGGTCTGGAGCGGCTCAGCCGGCGGGCTTGGCTCCAGGCCGGCTGGCGTTGGCGTCAGCGCGGCGTTCAGTCAGGGATGAGGTATCGTCGGCCGCGGCCAGACATCGCCGCAGGAACCGCGCACCTTCGTCGACCCATGCCTGACAGCTGTCATGGGTCTCTTCCACGCCGTCGCCGCAGGCGCCGGGCATGATCATGGCCTGGGCCGGCACACCGGCCTTGGCCAGGCGCCCGGCGAAGGCTTCGCCTTCGGCACGCAGCGCGTCGTATTCAGCCACCTGGACCAGCGTGGGCGGCAGCCCGGCCAGGCGCGAGGCCAGCGCCGGGGCGGCATACGGATGCACCGTATCCGCCGGCGTCGGCAGGTAGTCGCGATAGTTGTCGGCCAGGCGCCGCAGGGTGTCCATCGGCACCTGCCCGCCGTCGAACCCCGCGCAAGAAGCGTGCTGCAGGCACGGGTCCGTCACCGGACGGATCAGCCATTGCCCGCGCGGTTGCGCGGTGCCGCGGTCGCGCAGCATCTGCGCCAGCGCGATCGCCAGGTTGCCCCGGCTTCCTCGCCCACCAGCGCAAAGCGGGTCTTGTCCAGCTTGAGCCGCCGGGCATTGCGCAGCACCCACTGCACCGTGCTGTGCGCGTCTTCCGGCGCCGCCGGGAACGGATGGTCCGGCGCCAGCGAATACGCCGGCGTTACCACCACCGCCGGCACCGTGGTGGCCAGGTCCTGCACCAGCTGGCATGCGTGTTCCAGGCCACCTTCGACGAAGCCGCCGGCATGCAGGTACACCAGCCAGGGCAGCAGCGCCGCGCCCTCGGCGCCCGGCGCCGGATAGCCCGCCGGGTAGCACACCCGCACCAGGATCTCGCGTCCGTCGCTGGTCACCGTATGCTCAGCCACGCGCGCCTGCCCCTGCCCGGCTGCCGTGGGGGCAGTGGCGGCGCTGGCTGCATCAGGGCGTTGGCCTGGCTTCCGGGACATGGCATGCGGCGCACGCGGAAAACAATGCGCTTGAGTGTTGCGATGCAACGGATTATGGTGATTGACGAGGATGGGATAAAGCGAGAGATCGCCAATGCACTGTTCCGGGATTGGAATAATCGCAAACGGCCTCGTCATGCCACTGAAACTCCATATCCCCATGCATGACAAGGTCTTGGATTTTGTGATTCACTCCGGCTCTCGGCACGCGCGGCGGTCTGCCAGGCCGGTGCGCGCCCGGTCGGAAGCGGGAATGGACCCCGCGGCACCGGACGCCCTGACAAACCCATGCCGGAACCCGCGCCCAGCCAGCGCGCAGCTCCGGTGCCAGCCAGCAGGCGGATTCCCCACAACCACAATCAGCAGGGCCGCACGCGCCACGAGCGCGCGCGGCACGCCGTTCGGATCTATCGTCGGAACCTCATCATGGACCGTCTCGTATCAATGCAGGCATTCACCCGGGTCGTGGACGTCGGCAGCTTTGCGCGCGCCGCGGAATCGATGGACTTGCCCAAGGCCACGCTGACCCGCCTGATCCAGAACCTGGAAACCCACCTGGGCGTCAAGCTGCTGCACCGGACTACCCGCCGCATCAGCGTGACCAACGACGGCGCGGCCTATTACGAACGTTGCGTGCGCATCCTGGCCGATGTCGAGGAGGCCGAGCAGTCGCTGACGCGGCATAACAACTCGCCGCGCGGCACGCTCTCGGTGGACACCACCGCGGGACTGGCGCAGCTGGTGCTGGTGCCCCACCTGCACGAATTCTTCCAGGCCTACCCGGACCTGAAGCTGGACCTGACCATCAACGGCAAGCCGATCGACCTGTTGCAGGAAGGCGTGGACGTGGTGCTGCGCGTGGGCACGCCGGTGGAGGAATCCATGGTGGCCCGCCGCATCGGCCATGTGCAACTGGCGTTCTACGCCTCGCCGATCTACCTGAACCGCTTCGGCACCCCGCACGACCTGGCCGAGCTGGCCCAGCACAAGGCAGTCAATTTCCTGTCCAACCGTACCGGCCGTGAGATGCCGTGGCCGATGGCGCGCGGCATGGAGCGCAGCGAGGTGCTGCTGCCATCGGCCATTTCCACCAACGATGCCGAGGTCTACCTGGGCTGCACGCTGGAAGGCCACGGCGTGGCGCGGATCTCGCGCGCCATGGCCGAGCCCTATGTGGCCAGCGGCCGGCTGGTGGAGATCCTGGCCGACTGGCAGACCGACGAGCTGCCGATCTCGGCGATGTATCCACAGAACCGGCACCTGTCGGCCAAGGTGCGGGTGTTCGTCAACTGGGCGGCGGACCTGTTCTCGCGCCACCCGCACTTTGGTGCAGCACAGCAGCGGCTGGCGGTCGCGGCCTGATGGCGTGATTGGCTAGCGGCCTCGCCTGGTCCATTGAATCACTGAAATTGGTCGGTGCCTGCCATGTCAATGATTCAGCGGACTAGTGCGGCATGTAGGACAAAACCGGAAATCGGCCTGGTGCCGGCCAGCCTATACTGTTTCTTCCGAAATCACGATAAGAAGAGGAGTCCGATGAAACAAGTGCTTACCCCCCTGGCAGCCTGCGTTGCCGCGACCCTTGCACTGGCCGGTTGCGCCGGCTCCGGCATGACCTCCTCATCTGCAGCCAGCGCATCCGGTACCAGCGGCAGCGGCAGCGCCAGGGCGACGGCCACGCTCCAGCCCAAGAGCGGCGCCAATACCGGCGGCACCGTGACCTTCCAGCAGCAGCCGGGCGGCGTGATGATGACCGCGGCGATCACTGGCCTGCCGCCCAACTCGGTGCACGGCTTCCACGTCCATGAGAAGGGCGACTGCTCCGCGCCTGACGCGATGAGTGCGGGCGGCCACTTCAACCCGGGCGGCAAGCCCCACGGCCAGATGACCATGCCCGATCACCACGCCGGCGACATGAACAACGTCACCGCGGACGCCAGCGGCAACGTGCGCGTCAGCATGCTGCTGCCGGACCTGACCGTAGGCACGGGCGCCAACGGCGTGATCGGGCGCGCGGTGGTGGTGCACAAGGATCCGGACGACTACAAGACGCAGCCGACCGGGAATGCGGGCGGGCGGATTGCTTGCGGGGTGGTCGCGGCTTCGTAAGCCGCAGGCCCGCTACCGGCGCGTCCAGCGACTGCGGGGTGGGCTCCCTCTACCGCTTGCGGGAGAGGGAGCCCACCATCGGCATGGAAGTTCTTTCCGCCTCTCAATACCCTTTGAAATTCGCATTCACCCGCTGCCGCAGGTAATCCCCCGCGCTGATCGGCGGATACTTGCCCCCGGCCCTTCGATCATCGCACCGCGGTTGGCCTGGCAGAAGAACGCCATGCTGTAGCGCGGGCCCATGTATTCATCCGGCGCGGGATTGCGCACGCGGTGGAAGTTCGACGGCAGCCGGTCGTCACTCCAGCGCATCAGCATGTCGCCAATATTGCAGGTGATGACTTCCTCGTCCGGCTCGATCGGGGTCCATGCCTGCGCCGCCATCTCCTTGCCGGGGCAGACCTGCAAGCCGCCCTGGCCGGGGCGCTGGAACAGCAGCGTCAGGCAATCGAAATCCGTATGCGCGCCGGCGCGCCAGAGGCCCAGCTGGTCGCGCAGTTCGGGCGGGATCGCGTAGTAGTGCAGCAGCCGCAGCGTGCTCTGGTAGTCCGGCGCCCGCGGATCGTGCGCCTGCGTGAAAAAGTCGCTGGCAAAGCCGAGCTTGCCGGCAAAGCACGACAGCACCTTCATGCCCACCTCCCAACATTGCGCCTCGAAGTCAAGCATGGTGGCGCGGAAGCCTTCCAGTTCGTCATCGCCGGGCCACAGTCCGGCCATATGCGGGCGCGTGATCTGGTAGGACTCCTTCTGGTCCGGGGTGCCGGTCGAGGGGCGCACCTGCGCGCGGCTTTCCCAGCCGGCGTTGTTGGCCTTCTGCAGCGGGTATTGCGCCTTGACGGCGTCGGGCAGCGCGAAGAAGTGCTCGGTCATGGCAAAGGCTTCGCGCACCCTGGCCAGGTCGATGCCGTGGTTGGCGATCTGGAAGAAGCCGACGTCGACCGATGCCTGCCACAGTTCGTCGGCAATTTGCGCCTTGCGCCGCGCGTAGTCGGACAGGTCGATGCGGCGGATCTCGCGCTGGCGCGTTTCCGAACCGAACGCGCCCATGCGCGATTCGCGATGGAGTTCGGCCAGGGCGTAGGCGGTGTCTGGTTGGCTCATGGTGTTCCTTGTGCAAAGCGGGTCAGGGATTGGCCCCTCGCCGGCACAGGCAGACCACCGATGACAACGCACGCCGGGACCACGCGCTCCTGAGGTCGCCTGTGCCAGCCTGCGCGATGGCGAGCGGGGCACGGACTTCAAGAGCAATTCCCGGCCATCTGGCGTGCGTCTGTGACGCGCCGCGGGAATGGTGAACGCTTCTACTCTTGCCTGAGGTTATGCAGGTTCCGGGCCAGGGGTTTTGCACCAGGATCGGAGCAATTGCGCCGGGGATTTCGCCGTGATGGCGCATGCCGGGCAACCGCTTGGTGCATGGCGCCGCGCAGCGCCCGGCACGGATCCTGCTGAGATCGCAACGGAGTAGAAGCGTTCAGCGGCACGCCGCCCGGAAATTGCTCCCGATGATGTGCACGGTCCCCGCGCATGCCCTGGCCGCATGCCGGCGCGGCGTGGTGCCGGCGTCTCGGGAGGCCACGCTCTCCTTCTGCACCCGCGCCAACCGCCCGCGCACGCATCGTCCAGTTACCTTCGTTCCGGAGAATGACATGCGTCGCCGTTCCTTCCTGCGCGCCACTGGCGCCACCGCCCTGCTTGCCGCCACCCCGTTCGCGGTGCCCCATGTCCGCGCGGCGGGCTCGCTGCAGAAGTTCAGGTTCAATCTCGGCTGGAAGGTGGAGGCCTCGGGCGCGGGGTTCCTGCTGGCGCACCAGCGCGGCTACTACAAAGACGCCGGGCTGGACGTCACGATCGATACCGGCAACGGCTCGGCTTCGGCCATCAGCCTGGTCGCGGGCGGCGCCTATGACTGCGCCTCGGCCGACCTGGCGGCAATGATCGAATTCAACACCACCAATCCGTCCGCCGCGCTCAAGGCGGTGGCCATCCAGTACGACCTGAATCCGAACGCGATCCTGGTGCGCAAGGGCAGCGGCATCGTCAGGCCCGCGGACCTGGCCGGCAAGTCCATCCTGGGCCAGCCGTTCAATGCCTCGCGCAAGCTGTTCCCGGTCTTCGCCAAGGCGCAGGGCTTCGACCCCGGCGGCGTGAAGTGGGAGAGCGTCACGCCCGATATCGGCGACACGCGCTTCGTCAAGGGCGACTTCGATGCCGCCGCCTATTTCTTCTTCACCGGCCTGCTGAACCTGAAGGCACGCGGCATGGGGCCAGAGAAGATCACCGTGTTCCGCTTCTCGGACTATGGCATGAAGTCCTACGGCAACGGGCTGGTGGCCAACCGCAAGAGCATGGCATCCGATCCGGAGGTGATGAAGGCCTTCATCAAGGCCTCTACCCGCGGCTGGCTCGACGCCATTGCCGATCCCGCCGCGGGCGGTGCCGCGGTCAAGGCACGCGAGCCGCTGGCCGACCAGGCGCTGGAGACGGAGCGCCTGCGCCTGATCGTCGATGGCACCATGAAGACGCCCGACACCCGGCGCGACGGCTGGGGCGCGGCCACGCCGGCACGGCTGCAGGCAACGCTGGATGAAACCGTCGGCGCCTTCGGCATCAAGGCGCCGCTGACGGTGGCGGACATCTGGACTGACCAGTTCCTGCCCGCACCGCCAGACCGCCGCCTCAAGGCGTAAGGAGCGCACGCCCATGTCTATCTCGTCCTTGGCCGCAGCGATGCGCCGGAGCCCGGCGGCGCGCCGGCACTTCCCGCTCCCGATGCGTAATTGAGCCCGCCGCCCGCGCGGCATGGCAACATGACGGCATTGCCGTAACGATCGGGCCCCGCGAGGGGTCCGACAAGACCGCCATGCCATTGCCGACAGACGCCGCGTTCGTCCCCCACCGCCGCCTGCGCGCCAATTCGCTGCTGCTGTGCTGCGCCGCCCTGCTCGGCGGCTGCGCCTTGCCGCCGCTGGATCACCGCACCGAATCCTTTGCGCTGACGCCCGCCGAATCCCAGGCCACGCCGCTGGGCCAGGCAGTGGCCGGCGAGGTGGCGCGCCATCCGGGGCTGAGCGGCATCCATCCGCTCGAGAACGCCTATGCCGCCTTTGCCGCGCGCGTGCACCTGGCGCGCACCGCGCAGCGCACGCTCGACGTGCAGTACTACATCTGGCGCGACGACCTGACCGGCACCCTGCTGCTGGAAACCTTGCACGAAGCCGCCGACCGCGGCGTGCGCGTGCGCCTGCTGCTGGACGACAACGGCATCGCCGGCATGGACGAATTGCTGGCGGCCATGGACGCGCATCCGCAGGTCGAGGTGCGGATCTTCAACCCGTTCGTGATCCGCCACCCCAAGACACTCAATTTCCTGACGGATTTCCGGCGCCTGAACCGGCGCATGCACAACAAGTCCTTCACCGCCGATGGCGTCGCCACCATCATCGGCGGGCGCAATGTCGGCGACGAATACTTCGGCGCCACCAATGGCGTGCTGTTTGCCGACCTCGACGTGATCGCCGTGGGACCCGCCGCCGGCGACGTGGCGGACGATTTCGACCGCTACTGGTCCAGTGCGTCGGCCTACCCGGTGAACCGGCTGGTGCCGCCGGTCAGCGTAGAACGGCTGCAGGCGCTGGTCAGCAATGCCCGCTCAGTCGAGCACAACCCCGCTGCCGCCACCTACCTCGCGGCGGTGCGCGACCTGCCTGACGTGCAGCGGATGCTGGATGGCACGCTGCAGTTCCAGTGGGCAAGAACGCGCATGGTCAGCGACAACCCCGCCAAGGCGCTCGGCGAGGCGTCGCGCAACACCCTGGTGGCGCACCAGCTGCGTGAAATCCTGGGCGACCCGCAGCGCGAGCTTGACCTGGTCTCGCCCTACTTCGTTCCATCGACGGGCGGCACGTCCTACTTCGCCGACATGGCAAAGCGCGGCGTGGCCGTGCGGGTGCTGACCAATGCGCTGGAAGCCACCGACGTAGCCGCCGTGCATTCGGGCTATGCCAAGCGGCGCAAGGCGCTGCTGGAAGCCGGCGTGGACCTGTATGAGCTGCGGCGCTCGGCCGCGCCCGGCATGAAGGAAGAGCGCGCCGGCCCCTTCGGCAGCTCGGGCTCGAGCCTGCACGCCAAGACCTTTGCCGTCGACGGCACCCGGGTCTTCGTGGGCTCGTTCAATTTCGACCCGCGCTCGGCCACGATCAACACCGAACTGGGCTTCGTCATCGACAGCCCGGAACTGGCCGGCCGGATCGAATCCACCTTCGCCAGCGTGGTGCCGCGCGCGGCCTACCAGGTCAAGCTCGATGAAACCGGCAAGCTGTACTGGCTGGAACGGCGCGGCGACGAAGTCATTCGCCACGATACCGAGCCGAACACCAGCTGGTGGCGCCGGCTTGGCATCTGGTTCCTGTCGATTCTGCCGATCGAGTCGATGCTGTAGAACGGGTTCCCGGGAGCGCGGCCCGTCAGATCTGGTCGAGCAGGCTGCGCACCACATCGGCCAGCCGGCCGGCGCGCTCGCGCCCCTTGGTGTCCAGCGCCATGCCGCTGCCGCCGGCCAGCGCTTTCAGGCCAAACAAGGCATCGCCAAGGTCACGCCAGGCCGGGTAATCGGCATGGATTTTTTCCAGCGCAGCGGCGCCGGCGGCCACCTGCGCGGGTGCGGGGGTGCGGCCGGCAGCCAGGTCTTCCAGTGCCGTGGCCGCATCCAGCAAGCCTTTGCGGTTCATCTGTGTCTCCCCCTGCGATGTCTCTTTTGTCATGGCCGCCGCATGCGGGCAGCCATGACACTGTAGCAGGCTTGCCGGGAGAGGCAACCAGGCTCTGGCAACGCAGGCCTGGCGGCACCGCCTCAGTTGCGCCCGATATCCTGCAGGATGCGGGTCATCAGGTACAGGCGCGGCACGATCGAGTCCAGTTCGATGTACTCGTCGCGGGCGTGATAGCCGAAGCCGGCCAGCCCGAAGCTTTCCACCACCGCGGGCTTGCCCGAGCGCGCGGCATAACTGGCGTCAGTGGCGCCGCCGGTGCCTTCGGCCAGGGCCAGCGTGCGGCCGTCCAGCTCGGCGTAGATCTCCTGCGCGTGCTTGGCCAGCGCGCGGCCGCGCGCGTCGGCCACGAACGGCGGGCGGCCCTCTTCCATCGTCACCGTGGTCTGCGTCTCCGGCACCAGCTGGCTGGACTTGACCTTGTCCTGCAGCGCCAGCTTCAGTTTCTCGGCGGCACCGGCCGCCGTGGTGCGCACATCGCCGTAGGCGACAGCGCTTTCCGGGATCTGGTTGCGCACCGTGCCGGCCTGCGCCTGCGTCCAGTTCAGCTGCGAGCCCGGCACCTGGCTGGCGGTGTCGCGCGTCTGCTGCAGCTGGTGGGCGAGTTCGAGCAGCGCATTGCGGCCGCGCTCCGGCGCGGCGCCGGCGTGGGCGGCGCGGCCCTTGACCTGCATGGTGGCGGTGGCGGTGCCGGAGGCGCCCAGCAGCAGCGACTCGGCCTTGACCACGTCCTTGGCCGCGGTGGGCTCGCACGACAGCACCACGTCGTGCTGCGCGGCAAGCGCGGCAATGGCTTCGCCGGAGCCGACCGAGCCAACCTCCTCGTCCGGGTTGAGCAGCACCGTGATCTGCGCGTAGTCGCGCCAGCCCTGGTTCTTCAGGATCTCCAGCGAATGCAGGATCACGGCGATGCCGCCCTTGTCGTCGGCAATGCCCGGCCCGTAGAGCCGGTTGCCTTCCTCGCGGATGGGCTGCGTGGCCAGGGTGTTGTCCGGGTACACCGTGTCCATGTGGGCGATCAGCATGATGCGGCGTTTGCCGGTACCGGTGAACGTGGCCCTGACCATGGCGCCCGGGCCCTTGGTGACGGGCATGCGTTCAACCTTCGCGCCCAGCGCCTGCAGGCGCTTCTCGGTATAGCCGGCCATCTGCGCCAGCCCCTTCGCGTTGGCGCTGCCGGATTCGATCGACACCATCTCCTTGAGCGACTGCACCAGCGCGGGCTGGGCCGCCTGCGCGGCCGACAGCAGCGCGGCATCGGGCTGGGCGGCACTGGCCAGGGTGCCGGCCCCGGCAAGCGTCAGGGCGGCGGCAACGGCAACATGGCGAACGGAAAACGGCATGGAATCTCCTCGGATTGGTCTTGTTGGTGCCATGCCCCGGCGCATGGGCGGCGTCGCGGCACAACTGCACGATGCTAGCCCTTGCCAGAACCTTAGGGGAGGGTCAATATCGCCAATCGGGATGCCGATCCCGCCACCACATCCTGCTCCTGCCCCACTCATCGCTCCATGCACCCGACCACGCCCCCAGGCATGCCAGCCGCCATCGAGCCGCCGTCACAGATCATCCCGCTGCATGTCCGCCTGCTATGGCTGCCGCAAGCCATGCCGGGCAGCCTGTTCACCACGCTAGACGTGCTCCGCACCGTGGCCGGCGTAGCCAGCCTGCAGCGGCCCGACGCCGCGCCCACGCTGAGCTGGCAGCTGTGCGGCAGCAACGGGCGTACGCTGGCGGCAGACCTGCCGGGACTGGTGTCCTCCACCCGGCGCGCACGCGCCGCGGACAGCCGCACGCTGCTGGTGATTCCGGCCCTGCTGGCCAGCAACGCGCTGCAGCTCGGCGAGATCGTGCAGCGCGATGCCGCGGCGCTGCGCCTGGTGGAGCGCCATGCGCAGGCCGGCGGCTGGATCGCGGCGTGTTCGTCGGGGATGGTCTTTGCGCTGCAACTGGGGCTGCTCGACGGCGCCAGGACCGGCGCGCCGTGGATGTTCCAGAGCTGGATGATGCGCCAGTATCCGCATTGCGACCTCGGCAGCGACCAGGCCATGAGCGTGCACCAGCGTGTGTTCTCGTGCGTGGCGCCGGCGCTGCAGGTGGAATTCATGCTGCGCGTGCTGGGCCACCTGCACAGCCCGGACCTGGCGCAGGCGGCGTCGCGGCTGATGCTGTTCCAGCCCGAGCGCCAGCGCAGCGTGCCGGCGCTGGTGTCGCAACGCTGGCTCAGCCGCACCGCCGACAGCCCGGTGTACCGCGCCATCCAGTGGCTGCAGGACCATGTGTCCGAGCCCTACAAGCTGGCCGCGGTGGCCCAGGCGGCGGCGGTCAGCGAACGCACGCTGCTGCGGCATTTCCGCCAGGTCACCGGGCTGAGTCCGCTGGACTACCTGCACACGCTGCGCGTGGAACGCGCGCGCATGCTGCTGGAAGTCACGCTGCACGGCACGCAGGGCATTGCAGAAGCCTGCGGCTACAGCGACGCCGCCGCGTTCCGGCGCCTGTTCCAGCGCACCACGGGCATGTCAATGTCAGACTATCGCACCCGCTTTGCACTGCGGGCGCGGCGGCGCTACTGGCGCATGGAAGATGCGGCGGTACGGCGCGGCACCGGGGAGTGACCGCGCCCAAGGCAGCGCTCAGGTGCGCAAGGCGATGTGGTTGACCACGTTCTCCACGCCCTGTACGTACCAGGCGTCGCGCTCGGCCTGGCGCCGCGTGTTCTCGCTGGTGACGCAGCCTTCCAGCGTCACCACGCGGTTCTCGGTATGCACGCTGACCTGGCCGGCATCGACGAAGGGATCGGTCTCCAGCACCAGCATCAGTGCCTCGGTGATTTCATCGTCGCGGTCGGCTTCGGCGGGCGCTACCACCAGCTCATTGACCACGCAGCGGCAACCGCGCGACCACCAGGCCAGCACACCTGCCAGGCGCATGTGCGACAGGCTGATCACCTGCCCCCACAGCGTAACCACGCCGTCGTGCACTTCGACTTCAATCCAGCCGCTGCGCTCGCCCACGGCTTCGCGCATGGCCTCGGGCTTGCCCTTGACGCGCGCGCAGATCTTGCAATTGCGGAAATCGATGGCATTGAGCAGGCGCTCGCACACCGCGTCACGCAGTTCGCCGTCGCCTACCTGCATGCCGCCGTCGGCCACGCGCAGGTGATCAATCACGCTGGTTACGCCGTCCACGCGCCGCACCGTCGCCGCGGCCCGGGTCTTGTCGACGATATCGGCCACCTCGCCTTCCAGGATCAGCGCGCCGTCAGAAAGCCGCAACTGGATGATGGGATGGAGGACATGACCCTGATAAGGCACATGCGCCAAGGCTGCGCGCGCCTGCGTCAGCACCGCTTCGCTACTCTGCATTTTGTTCGCCTCGCCCGATTGGTCTGGAGATGGAAGACGCGCGCCCCTGCCTGCAGGCGCGCCTGGCGCGGCGCCGCAGGCTCCTTCACCCCCGGGGCCCTGGCAACCGCTTCCTCATTATAGGAAGCGGTCCGGGAACGGCTCAGGTCTCAGCCAGCGGCTGCCGCGCGCGCGCGGGCCACTTCCTGGTTGCGCAGGATAAAGCGCTGGACCTTGCCGCTGGGGGTCTTGGGCAGTTCGGCGACGAACTCGATCTCACGTGGGTAGGCATGGGCGGCCAGGCGCTTGCGCACGTGCTGGCGCAGCGCCTCGGCCAGTTCCGGCGCGGCGCGGTGTTGCGGGTCCAGCACGACAAAGGCCTTGATCAGTTCAGTGCGCTCAGGATCGGGCTTGCCGATCACCGCGGCCTCGACCACGGCCGGGTGTTCGATCAGCGCGCTTTCCACGTCGAACGGGCCCACGCGGTAGCCCGAGGTGGTGATGACGTCGTCGGCCCGGCCGATGAAGCTGATGCTGCCGTCGTCATTCAGCTCGGCGGAATCGCCGGTCAGGTAGTAGCCGCCGGCAAACCCGCTGGTGGGCGTGCCATGATAGCCGCCGAACCAGCACATCGGCGAGCGCTTCAGGTCCAGCGCCAGCGTGCCCGGCTGGCCCGGCGGCAGTTCGCGCTGTTCATCGTCCACCACCACCACGCGGTGCCCCGGGCTGGCAAAGCCGGCTGCGCCCATGCGCACCGGATGCGCCAGCGCATGGTGGTTGCACAGCACCATGCCCAGTTCGGTCTGGCCGTAGTGGTCGTGGATGGTCACGTCCAGCTCGCTGGCGAACCAGCGGATCACCTCCGGGTTGAGCGGCTCGCCCGCGCTGCTGACCGCACGCAGCCGCCCGCGCAGCGGGCCTGACACGGCCTCGCCCGCGGCGATCAGCAGCCGGTATGCCGTGGGCGAGCCAGCCAGATTGGTGATGCCGTACTTGCGGATCACACGGCATGTGCTCTCCACGGTGAACGGACCATCGTAGAAGGTGGTGGGATGGCCCAGCGCCAGCGGACCCGTGACCGCGTAATACAGGCCGTAGGCCCAGCCCGGATCAGCCAGATTCCAGAAAGCGTCTTCCGCGCGCAGGTCGACCGCGTCGCGCATATAGCCGGCAAACGCAGCGATGGCCTTGAGCGGCACCAGCAGCGGCTTGGCCGGGCCGGTGGTGCCGGAAGTGAACATCATCAGGAAGGGGTCGTCGCCCCGGCGCGGCACCGGCTCGAACGACGCCGGCTGGCGTTCCAGCTCGGCCCAGAAGCTGAAGTCGCCGCGCACCAGGCCGCGGCCTTTGTCCCCGGCCACGGTGACGATGGCGGGGCAGCCATCCACGTCATCCAGCTTGGGGCGGTTGGCGCCATCGGTGACCACCACCTTCGCGCCGGACGCATTGAGCCGGTGCTCGATGGCCTTGGGGCCGAAAGCCGTGAACAGCGGCTGGTACACCGCGCCGGCGCGCCAGGTGCCGAGAATCGTCACCAGCAGTTCCGCATTGCGCGGCAGCAGGCCCGCCACGCGGTCCCCCGGCTGCACGCCCTGCGCCTTCAGGAAGCCGGCAAACTGCGCGGACAGTGCCTGCAGCTCGGTAAACGTCCAGCTGCGCGAATTGCCGTCGCGCCCTTCCCAGAACAGCGCGATACGGCCCGGCAGCGCGTGCCGGTCGCAGCATTCGACGCAGGCATTGATTGCGTCGAGGCTGCCGTGCAGCTGCCGTGCCACGGCGTCGTCATAAGAAAATCCGTCGAAGGCTTGGGCGTAGTCGCGCATGGTGTCTCCTGTATTCCGGCTTGTGCCTTTTGGTAGGTGGCCGCTGCGCGCGGCGTGGCGGCGCGCAGCGGCTGCCGCAAGAGTGTGCGCGAGCGCCAGGGGAGCAGGCAATAACCGATTCCGCCAGCGCGGCTGACGGTTTTTGCCATCCCTGCCGTGAGCCCTGAGGCGTTCCCCGTGGCATCCTTGACGCGGCACCGCCCGGCGCCGACGATACGGGCATCACCGCCAGGAGACAGCGCATGTGCACCAACTACGCCCCGGTCCAGCGCCGGATCCTGCGCGAAATCTTCGGCGTGGAACCGCCGCCGGGGCTGTACAAGGCTGAAACGTATCCGGACTACGCAGCGCCGATCGTGCGCGCCGCGGACGATGGCGCGCGCAGTGGCGCACTGGCCTCGTTCGGCATGGTGCCGCGCCCGCGCATCGCGCCCGGCGCACGGCGCTTTGACACCACCAATGCCCGCAGCGAGACCGTCGGCGAGCGTCCCGCCTTTGCGCGCTACTGGCGCCAGGGCCAGTTGTGCCTGGTGCCGGCCACGGCGTTCTATGAGTTTGCGTATCCCGACGATGCAGTGCCCGGCGGCCCGCCCGGCAAGCCGGTGCGCTGGCGCGTCTGGCTGCCCGGCGAGCCGGCCTTCGGCATTGCTGGCTTGTGGCGCAACTGGCCGGACCAGTCGCTGTCCTTCACCATGCTGACCATCAACTCGGCCCAGCACCCGGTGATGCAGCGCTTTCACAAGCCGGGCGAGGAAAAGCGGTCAGTGGTGATCGTGCCGCGCGCGCAATGGGACGACTGGCTCGCCTGCCGCGATCCCGAGGTGGCGCGCACCTTCCTGACGCTCTTGCCCGCGGCCGCGATGCAGGCCGAACCGGCGCCCAAAGTGCAGGGAGCGCCGATCCCCGACTCGGAGTAGGCGCGCCGCTATCGCCGCCATCGCCGCCAAATTTGCACGGAAATTTCGCGACGACACCCCAGCGCACCCCGCCGCGGGCGACAAAGCCCAGCACGCCAAACAGTTTGAAGCGATAGGGACGATTGGGAAGCCGGCCTCTGCAGAGCGATCGGTTTTCCACTTTTCTACGATGTCAGGTCTATTTTTAACGCTGTAGCATAAAAATGCTGTTCGACCCCATTTCTTGCTGCTACAGTAAATCTGAATGGAAATCGAGTTTGACCTGCCAAAGGACGCTATCAACCAACGTCATCACGGGTTGTCACTGGCCGCCGCGGGGTTGATGGACTTTGGTAGCGCCCTGCTGAAGATCGATGACCGCAAGCCTATGGCGAAACCCGCTACATCGCATACGGGCCGATTGGTCCGCGACTGTATTGCCTGGTATTCACCATTCGCGGCGAAACGTTACGGGCAATCAGCCTGCGTAAAGCCAACTCCCGAGAGGTGCGAGACTATGAACAGGAAATCTGACCTCATCATGCCCACGCCCGCAGAGGACGCCGCCATTGCGCGCGGCATTGCCGCAGACCCGGATGTGGTGTCCTTGCCGACCGGGCAAATCAAGCGCATGCGTGCCGCGCGCGAGGTACTCGAGCAGGTCGTGGGAAAAGAAAAAGCGGATGCGCTGGTGAAGCGCCGTGGCAGGCCAGCCAAGCCGGCTGACGAGCGCAAGGTCAACCAGACGCTGCGGATCGATCCCGATGTGCTGGAGGCCTACAAGGCAACCGGCAGCGGCTGGCAAACGCTGATGAACGACGCGCTGCGCGACTATGCGAAATCGCACCGGATGCTGCCCCGGCGCTAAGCCGGACGAAGCCGGCACCGGGCACCGCCAGCCAGTCAGCCAGCCAGTCAGCCAGTCAGCCGGCCAGTCAGCCGGCCTGCAGCCGGCCCAGCAACCGCCGCCCCGCCTCGATCACCGCCGCATCGGGCTGCACCTGGTAGCGCACGATCATGCCTTCGATGCACAGCATCGCTTCTTCTGCCACTGCCTGCGGCTGGTCCAGGCCCAGGCGCGCGGCGATGCCGGCGACGAACGCCGCGAGTTCGGCCTTGTGGGCGGCCGCCTGCTCCGCCGCGCGCGCGTCCCCGCCCGCCTCGGCCACCACGTTGATAAAGGCGCAGCCGCGGAAGTCGCGGCCGAACCAGTCCGCCAGCGCATCGGCGATCACGTCCAGATGGGGGTGTGCCGCCAGGCGGGCTTCCACGTCTTGCCGGAACCACGCCATCCACTCGTCATGCCGGCGCGCCAGGAACGCCGAGATCAGCTCGTTCTTGGAGGCGAAATGCCGGTAGAGCGACATCTTGGCCACGCCGGATTCGGCAATGATCCTGTCGATGCCGGTGGCGCGATAGCCCTCCTGGTAGAACAGGCGGGCAGCGGTGTCGAGGATGCGGTCGCGGGCGGAAGGCGTGGCCATGGTGGCGGCGGAGTCGGTAATGGGAGCGGCCGGACAGCGCCCTGCGCCATCCGGCCTCTATCGGTCGATACTATGACAGACAGACCTGTCTAGCAAACCTCGCCTACTCAGGCTTCGAGCTTTGTCGCCGCATCGCGCAGCGCCGTACGCAGGCCCTCTTCCACCACCGGATGGTAGAACGGCATGCCCAGCATCTGCCCGATGGTCAGGCCCTGCTGGTAGGACCACGCCAGCAGGTGGGCGATGTTCTCGGCACGCGGGCCGGTCCATTCCGCGCCCAGGAAGCGACCCGTGGCCTTGTCGGCATAGACGTGCATCAGGCCGCGGTTCTTCAGCATCACGCGGCTGCGGCCCTGGTCCTCGAAGCTGACCTCGCCGGTCACGAACGTGCCTTCGGCCAGGTCGGCGTAGCGTTGGCCAACCATCGCGATCTGCGGGTCCGTGAACACCACCGCGATCGGCGCGCGGCGGGCCAGCGGCTGCACCTGCGGATAGCTGGCGGCGTTCTCGCCGGCGGCCTTGCCTTCGTCGGCGGCCTCATGCAGCAGCGGCAGGATATTGTTGGCATCGCCGGCAATGAACACCGGCGCATTGCCGCACTGGAGCGTGCGCGCATCGAACAGCGGCACGCCGCGCGCATCCAGCGCGAGGCCGGCGTTCTCCAGGCCCAGGCCGCGCACATTGGGCACGCGGCCAGTTGCAGCCAAGGCATAGTCGAAGCGCTCAGTGACGCTGCGGCCCTCACGGTCGAGATAGGTCACGACCACCTGGTCGCCGTCGCGGCCCATGTCGGAGACCTTGGCGTCCGGGTCGAGATAGAACTCGTCGTTGAAGGTCTTGGCCGCGTGGGCACGGATCACCGGGTCGGTCAGGGGCCCGAGCGAGCCGCTGACGCCGAACACGCGCACCCGCACGCCCAGGCGCGACAGGGCCTGGCCCAGCTCCAGCCCGATCACGCCGGGGCCGAACACCACTACGCTGTCGGGCAGGTCTTGCCACGAAAACACATCGTCATTGACGATCAGGCGGTCGCCGAACGCCTGGAACGGCGCCGGCAGCATCGGCGCGGAGCCGGTGGCGATGACCACGCGGCTGGCGCGCACGGTGGTGTGCCCGTCCACTTCCAGCGTGGTGTTATCGATAAACCGGGCGTAGCCGCGGATGCGGTCGGCCGCGGGGATGTTCTCCACGCCGCGCACCACGAAGCCGACAAAGCGGTCGCGCTCGCTGCGCACACGCGCCATCACCTCGCGGCCGTCGATGCGGATCTGGCCATCGACGTGCACGCCGAACGGCGCGGTGTGGCGCAGTTCGTGCGCGGCCTCGGCGGCGGCGATCAGCAGCTTGGAAGGCATACAACCCACACGGGCACAGGTGGTGCCATAGGGGCCGCCTTCGATGATCACGGCGCGCTTGCCCGCGGCGATGGCGGCACGGTAGGCGGCAAGGCCTGCAGTGCCCGCGCCGATCACGGCGACGTCGGTCTGGATGGTGGTCATGGCGGTCAGTTCCTTTGTCTTGATGGCGTCAGGCTGGTGTCAATCAGCGGGCTGGATGGGGCCGCCATGCCGTCGGGCAAGGCGGCCCCATCGGGTCCGGCGACTGCCGGTCCCCGGATGGGGATGAAACGGGAATCGGCTTACTTGCCCAGGTACTGCTGCAGCGCCTCGGCGCCGCCGATGAGCTTGCCGTTGATAAAGACCTGCGGAGCGGTCATCTCGCCGGACACGGCGCCCAGCACCTTGCCGCGCACCTTGTTGTCCAGCGGCACGTCGATGTAGTCGAAGCCGTTGTCGTCCAGCAGTTGCTTGGCCTTGGCGCAGAACGAGCAGCCGACCTTGGAGAACACCACCACCTGGTCCGGCTTGCGGGCATCCGGGGCGATGTGGGCCAGCATGGTGTCGGCGTCGGACACCTTGAACGGGTCGCCCGGCTCTTCCGGCTCGATGAACATCTTCTGTACCACGCCGTCCTTGACCAGCATCGCATAGCGCCAGCTGCGCTTGCCGAAGCCCAGGTCGGCCTTGTCCACCAGCATGCCCATGCCTTCGGTGAATTCACCGTTGCCGTCTGGGATCATGGTGATGTTTTCGGACTCCTGGTCCTTGGCCCATTCGTTCATCACGAAGGTATCGTTGACCGACACGCACAGGATGTCGTCGACGCCGTGCCTGGCGAACACCGGCGCCAGCTCGTTGTAGCGCGGCAGGTGGGTCGACGAGCAGGTCGGCGTGAAGGCGCCCGGCAGCGAGAACACGACCACGGTCTTGCCGTTGAACAGCTCGCCGGTGGTGACGGTCTTCCATTCGTTGTCTTCACGCATGCGGAAAGCGACATTGGGAACGCGTTGGCCTTCACGGGATTGCAGCATCAGTTCACTCCTTGGTCTGGATCGGGTTGGTATCGGCTGCGGGTTGCAGCGAAGGCCCCATTCTGTCGACCGGGATGTGATTTGTACAATTCATCGTTTTAACTGCGACGATTGTCTTATGCTATTGATCTGGCATAGCCATTCCTTATTGCGCCGGCAATGGCACCTCATCCGCGCGCACGCAAAAGCATATTTTTTCGGCAAATACCGGCGAGTGCCCTATCATGCGGCATCCACCCAGACTCCCGTTTTGTCCGCAATGACCCGACCTTGCCGCCTGCCGTCTCTCCGCCGATGGGCCCCGATGCTCGCGCTGTCGCTGATGCTGGCGCACCCCGCGCAGGCGCAAACCCTGAAGAAGCCGGCCCTGGATGCGCTGGTCTCCGGCACCCGAACGGCAGCCCAGGCCGACCTGCAGGCGTTCATGGCCGCCGCTGCCAAGGCCGAGCCCTCAGTGGCGCCGGCGGTGGCGGCGTGGCAAGCCCGGTCGCCGCTGGCCGGCGACAACCTGGCCAATATCGGCCGCCTGCTGGGCGTCTACAACCGCGTCCACAACGAGGCCGCGGTGATCGACGCCATCGGCAGGATGGTGGCGCTGCGTACCGTGCGCGACGAGAAGATCCCGCAGCACGAGAACCCCGCCATCATCGAGTTCGGCAAAATGATCGAGGCCATGGCGCGTGACTTCGGGCTGGCCTACCGCAATGTCGACAACCGGGTCTTCGAGGTCACACTGCCTGGCGGCAAGGACACCTTCGGCATTCTGACCCACGCCGACGTGGTGCCTGCGGCGGCCGAGGAATGGGTGCTGGAGGACGGCACCAAACTGGATCCGTTCCGCATGACGCGCGTGGGCGACACGCTGTACGGGCGCGGCACCATCGACGACAAGGGCTCGATCGCCACGGTCATGTATGCCATGAAGACCGTCAAGGAAAGCGGCGTGCCGCTGGCGCGCACCATCCGCCTGATGATCGAGACCACCGAGGAAACCGGCGGCGACGGCATGAAGTACTACCGCCAGCACACCACCCTGCCGAGTACAACGTCGTGCTCGACAGCAAATACCCCGCGGTGGTGGCGGAAAAAGGCGCGGGCACGCTGACCGTCTCCTTCGGCATCAAGGCGGCGGACGGCCAGAGCGCGCAGGGCAAGCCCGACCACAAGGGACCGGCCATCGTTGCCATGCGCGGCGCGGCCTCTGCCAACGCCATTCCCGAGACCGCCACCGCGCGCATTGCCGGCGGCGATGCTGCCGCCGTGGCTGCCACGCTGGAACAGGCGCGCGCTGAATTCCTGCACCGCCACACCCCGCGCGGCAAGTTCTCCATCGACGTGAAGCGCGCCGGCAACGACGTGGAAGTCAAGGTCACCGGCGCCTCGGCGCACGGCTCGCGCCCGGAGGAAGGGGTCAACCCATTGCCGCGGCTGGCGCTGTTCCTGCAGGCCAGCGGCGTGCAATTTGCCGAGAACCACTACCTGAACGCGGTCCGCTACCTGAACGACCTGTACGGGCTGGACTACCTCGGCACCAGGATGGAGGTGGCCTACCGCGATCCGTTCATGGGCCCGCTCACCATGTCACCCACGCTGGTGCGCGAGCGCGGCGAATATGTCGACGTGGTCACCAATGTGCGCATGCCGCGCGGCCGCACGCCGGACGAGCTGGGCGGCAAGATCACCAAGCGTATTTTCGGCTGGGCGGCCACCCATGGCCCGGTCGAGATCAAATATGACCAGGGCAACTGGATGGCGCGCGATCCCAAGGGCGCGTGGCTGTCCACGCTGCTGAACATCTTTGGCGACACCACCGGGCTGGAAGCCAGGCCGGTTTCCACCGCCGGCAGCACCACCGCCAAGCTGATGCCCAATGCCATCAACTTCGGGCCAGCGATGCCGGGCAAGAAGTACACCGCGCACAATGCGCGCGAGTACAAGGAAGTTCCCGACCTGAACCTGGATATGCAGATGTTCACCGAGATGCTGGTGCGGATCGGGAACCTGGACAAGATGCAGTAGAAGGGATTCTGCATGTCCCTCGAGCGTCAGCCCCTAAACTGATACCCGGACCACCGTCACAACCCCAGCTCACTCAACCCCGCATGCGCATCCGGCCGCCGGCCCAGGGTCCAGTGGAACTTGCGGTCCGCAGCCTTGATCGGCGCATCGTTGATGCAGGCATAGCGCCTGCACATCAGCCCCGCTTCATCGAACTCCCAGTTCTCATTGCCGTATGACCGGTACCAGTTGCCGGAATCATCGTGCCATTCGTAGGCAAAGCGCACGGCGATGCGGTTGCCGTCGTGCGCCCATAGCTCCTTGATCAGCCGGTAATCCAGCTCCTTCTGCCACTTGCGCTGCAGGAAGGCGACGATGTCGGCGCGGCCGCTGACAAATTCCGCGCGGTTGCGCCAGGCGCTGTCGACGGTATAGGCCAGCGCCACGCGCTCTGGGTCGCGGCTGTTCCAGCCGTCCTCGGCGGCACGGACCTTGGCGATGGCGGATTCACGGGTGAATGGGGGCAACGGCGGACGGATTTCGGCTTGCGCGGACATGCGGGGCTCCTTTTGCTGAAAACAGGAAGAACCAGACGGGAAGAACAGCCTGCTCGAAATGATACAGACTTGTCTCATTATTGATAGACAGATCTGTCTTGTCAAGGCAGGCTGCCGGCCAGAATTCAAAAGCAAGACCCGGAGTGCGAGGCGTTCGCGGGCGGCCTAAAGTTGGCATCATGCAAGCGAGATACAGGAGACCCACGGTGAGCATCAGCCAGATACAACGCCCCGAAATGGCCGTGCCAGGGCCGCGCAGGCCAATTCCGCCGGCGCGCGGCACGGCGCGGGAGCATGGGCACGGAGCCGATATCGCCACCCGCGTCAATGGCACCGACTGGGCGGCCGTTGCACGCGAGCTCGACGACTACGGCTGTGCCGCGATCCGCAGCCTGCTGTCGGCAGCCGAATGCGACACGCTTGCCGCCGGCTACGCGCAGGACGCGCTGTACCGCTCTCGCATCGAGATGCGCCGACACGGCTTTGGCCAGGGTGAGTACAAGTACTTCCGCTACCCCTGCCCGACACCGTGGCCGCATTACGCACGGCGCTGTATCCGCACCTGGTGCCGGTGGCCAACCGCTGGAACGCCGCCATGGGCATCGATGTGCGTTATCCCGCCGCGCACGCCGACTATCTTGCCCGCTGCCACGACGCCGGCCAGTTGCGCCCGACGCCATTGCTGCTGCGCTACGGGCCGGGCGACTACAACTGCCTGCACCAGGACCTGTATGGCGAGCACGTATTCCCGCTGCAGGTCGCCATCCTGCTGTCCGAGCCGGGCCGCGACTTTAGCGGCGGAGAATTTGTGATGACCGAGCAGCGGCCGCGCATGCAGTCGCGGGCCGAGGTGGTGACGCTGCACCAGGGCGACGCGGTGGTATTCGCCGTCAGCCAGCGCCCGGTGCAAGGCAGCCGCGGCAGCTACCGCGTGAACCTGAGGCATGGCGTCAGCCGGCTGCACGCGGGCCAGCGCTACACGCTGGGCATCATCTTCCACGACGCCACGTGAGGGATTCCATGACCCGATCCATGACTCGTCACGCAGAGCAGCCAGAAGCCAGCGCCACCGAACGCGACCCGCGCTGGGCCCGCGTGCTGGCGCGCGATCCGGGCGCCGACGGTGCCTTTGTCTATGCGGTCAAGACTACCGGTGTTTACTGCCTGCCGAGCAGCCCGTCGCGCCTGCCACATCCGGCCAATGTCGAATTCTTCGACAATGCCGCCGCGGCCGAAGCCGCCGGCTACCGGCCCAGCCGCCGTGCCGCCGCGCCCGCGCTGGCGGAACAACACGCAGCCATCGCGGCCGACGCCTGCCGCCGCATCGAGGCCGCCGACACCCTGCCCACGCTGCCCGAACTGGCCCGTGCAGCGGGCGTCAGCCCCTATCACTTCCACCGCCTCTTCAAGGCCGCCACTGGCCTGACGCCGCGCGCCTACGCCGCGGCGCACCGAGCGAAGAAGCTGCGCGAGCAACTCGGCACCAGCGGCTCCGTGACCGAGGCGATCTACGACGCCGGCTTCGGCTCCGACAGCCGTTTCTATGAGACCTCGGACGCGGTGCTGGGCATGACCCCGTCGCGCTACCGCGCGGGCGGGGCCGACACCGATATCCGCTTTGCCATCGGCCAGTGCTCGCTGGGCGCGATCCTGGTGGCCCAGAGCGGGCGCGGTGTCTGCGCGATCCTGCTGGGCGACGATCCGCAAACGCTGCTGCAGGACCTGCAGGACCAGTTCCCGCGCGCCAACCTGATCGGCGGCGACGCTCAGTTCGAGCAACTGGTGGCGCAAGTGGTGGGCTTTATCGAAGCACCGTCAATTGGCCTGGCGCTGCCGCTGGATGTGCGCGGCACCGCGTTCCAGCAGCGTGTATGGCAGGCCCTGCGGGAGATCCCTGCGGGCAGCACCGCCAACTATGCCGAGATCGCGGCCCGCATCGGCGCGCCGCGTGCGGTGCGCGCGGTGGCGCAGGCCTGCGCCGCCAACCATCTGGCGGTGGCCATTCCCTGCCATCGCGTGGTGCGCAGCGACGGCAACCTGTCGGGCTACCGCTGGGGCGTGGCGCGCAAGCGCGAACTGCTGGAGCGCGAGGCGCAAGCCTGAGTGGCCCGCGCTCAGCGCGCCACGGCTGCCTGCACCCGAGCCAGGTAGTCGTGGATCTGCGCCACCACCGCCGCGCCCTCACCTACCGCCGCGGCGACCCGCTTGGTCGACCCCGCCCGCACATCGCCGATGGCAAACACGCCCGGCACGCTGGTCTGCAGCGGATACGGCACCGCCGACGCGCAGCCCAGCTCGCCTCCGCCGGTGCGCACGAAGCCCTTGTCATCGACCTCGACGTTGCAGGTGCGCAGCCACGACGCATTGGGATCGGCGCCGATAAACAGGAACAGGTGCCGCACATCCATCGTCACCGGGGCCGGGCTTTCCGCCCGGCATTCGTAGCGCACCGAACTGAGCCACCCTTCCCCCGCCAGCGCGCTGATCTGCGCGTGCGTGTGCAGTGTGATATTGGGCAGCGAACCGATGCGGTCGATCAGGTAGCGTGACATGGTGGCGGCCAGCCCCGGCCCGCGCACCAGCATATGCACATGTGCCGCGTGCGAGGCCAGGTAGACCGCTGCCTGCCCGGCCGAATTGCCGCCACCCACCAGCATCGCCGGCTCGTTCTTGCACAGCTTGGCCTCCACCGGCGAGGCCCAGTAGTACACGCCGCGCCCTTCAAAATGCTCCAGCGCGGCGATGTCCGGGCGCCGGTACTGTGCGCCGGTGGCGATCACCACGGTGTGGGCCGGGATCATGCGGCCATCGGCCAGCTCCAGCCGGATCGGGTCCGCACCGCAATGCAATGCCTTGACCTCCAGCGGGATGGCGATATGCGCGCCGAACTTCAGCGCCTGCACGAACGCGCGCCCGGCCAGCGCCTGCCCGGAGATGCCGGTGGGAAAGCCAAGATAGTTCTCGATCCGGGCACTCGCGCCCGCCTGCCCGCCCGGCGAGCGGCAATCGATCACCGCCACCGACAAGCCTTCGGAAGCGGCATACACGGCCGTGGCCAGCCCTGCCGGCCCGGCGCCGACCACCACTACGTCATAGACGTGGGCCGGATCGAACTCCGGCAACAGCCCCAGGCACGAAGCCAGCTGCCCTTCGTCCGGCGCGCGCAGCACGCGGCCATCGGCGCAGATCACCAGCGGGAAGTCGCTGGCGGGCGCGTTGGCGTAGTCGAGCAGCAATGAGCAGTCGCGTTCCGCGTCGATATCGATGACCGTATGCGGGTAGCCGTTGCGCCGCAGGAAGGCCTGCAGTGCCACCAGCTGCGGCTCGGTGCCGTGGCCGACCAGCACCGGCCCGCTGCCGAATTCGATCAGCCCCACGCGGCGCAGGATCAGCGCGCGCATGATGCGTTCGCCCAGTTCGGCCTCGGCCACCAGCAGGGCGCGCAGCCGCTCTGGTGTGATCGCATAGCCCTGGGTATCGGTCACGGCCACGCCGTCGACCAGCGCCGGGCGGCCGCTGAGCGTGCCGACCTCGGCCAGGAAGTGGCCGGCTCCCTGCTCGGTGATCTGGTGTTCGCGCCCCAGGCCGTCGCGCCGCATCAGGCGCACGCGGCCGCTGCCGATCAGGTACATGCCCCGGCCCGTATCGCCGATGGCAAAGAGCTTCTCGCCCGCGCGCCAGCTCTGTGGCGTGCCAAAGCGGCGCACGCGCGCCATGTCGTCGGCGCTGAGCTGCGGGAACATCTGGTGCCAACGTGACTCCAGCGTGGAGTACGGCGCCTCCAGGCCGCCGCCAGTCTCCGGCCCGGGCTCCGTGCCAGTCTCCAGGTCCGCTCCCGTCGCTTCCTGCAAGATCGCCATGCTGCTTCCTCCGTCTGGATCCGCACCTGCCAGGACACACCTTTCCCGCTGCCGCGGCGCGGCCTATCGATAGTAGACGGCACGGCGCAGAATGCGAGAACCGCACGGCGCAGTTGCGGATTGTGCCGGCTTGGGATTGAATGAGCGCCTGGGCGTGCCACCAGGCCTTTGCCACCGCCGCCACCCTTAGTCCAGAACCAAGACTTGATGCATTCCAGCCCTGAATCCGACGCCAGCCAGTCTGGCGAGCACACCGGCCGTCCCGCCCGCCCCGCCCTGCGGCCCCTCACGCCTGTCGAGGGCCGCGTGCTGGGCGTGCTGGTCGAAAAACAGCACACCGTGCCCGACACCTACCCGCTGTCGCTCAATGCACTGGCGTCGGGCTGCAACCAGAAGACCGCCCGCGCCCCCGTGATGAACATCAGCGAGGCCGAGATCCTTGAGGCCATCGATGGCCTCAAGGGCCTGAGCCTGGTCTTTGAAGGCAGCAGCAGCCGCGTGCCGCGCTTCGAGCACAATATGCAGCGCGTGCTGGCTGTGCCCAGCCAGTCCGTCGCGCTGCTGGCGATGCTGCTGCTGCGCGGCCCGCAGACCGCAGCGGAACTGCGCCTGAACACCGCGCGCCTGCACGGCTTTGCCGATATCTCGTCGGTCGAGGCCTTCCTTGACGAACTGGCCAGCCATGCGCCGCCCTTTGTTGTCCGGCTGCCGCGCGCGCCGGGTGCACGTGAAAATCGCTGGATGCACCTGCTGAGCGGCGAAGTGAGCGCCGCCGCGGCCGCCGACGAAGCCGAACGCACCACGGGCGGCGCCACCGCCTCGCCGGGCGAGCTCGAACAACTGCGCGCCGAGCAGCAGGCCCTGACCGAGAAAGTGGCGAAGCTGCAAAGCCTGGTCAAACACATGGCCGGGCAACTCGGTATCCCCGTGGACGAGTTTCTCGACTGACGCCTGCGTCATACCCCACGGTACCAGCCACCCCGCTGCCGGCCAGCATTGGTGGTTGGTGGATATTTCTGGCGGTTAATTGCGTAATTGCCCCCCCCCCCCCGAAAGCGAGTCACGATGCTCAGACCGCTCGGGAAAGGCATCATGCACGCAGCGCGGCAGGCAACTTGCCGCCGACCTGCCCGATGACCCGGATGTCGCCTATGCTCTGCTCAGGACAGCAGACTGGACGGGGAGACCGGCGCAGCCATGGACAAGACAGCCTTCGTATTTGCCGGCGGCGGCAGCCTGGGTGCGATCCAGGTCGGCATGCTGCGCGAACTGGTGGCTTGGGGCGTGATGCCCGATATTGTGATCGGCGCCTCGGCCGGCGCCATCAACGGCGCCTACTTTGCCTGCAATCCTGGCGTGGCCGGCGCCGGCCGGCTTGACGCGCTGTGGCGCGGCATCCGGCGTTCCGACATCCTGCCGTGGAGCTGGCGCAGCGTCTGGAGCATGTTCGGCGGCAACCGCGGCCACCTGGTTGAGGCGGCCGGGCTACGCGCGCTGCTGGCGCAGCACTTCGGGCCGCGGCGGCTGGAAGCGGCGGAACTGCAGCTGCATGTGGTGGCCACCGACATGCACAGTGGCGACGAGGTCTTGCTGTCCAGCGGCAGCATCGTCGACGCGGTGCTGGCCAGCGCGGCGATCCCCGGCGTGTTCCCGCCGGTGCAGTTCGAGGGCCGCACGCTGATCGACGGCGGCGTGGCCAACAACACCCCGGTATCCACCGCAGTCGCACTCGGTGCCACGCGGGTGATTGTGCTGCCCGCGGGCTTCACGTGTGCTGAGCGCCGCGCGCCGCGCGGCGCGCTGGAGCATGCGTTCAACGCGCTCTCGCTGCTGGTGGCGCGCCAGCTCGTGCACGACTTGCAGCACTTCGCCGAGCGCGCGCAGATCAGCGTGGTGCCGCCGCTGTGCCCGCTCGACATCTCGCCCTACGACTACTCCAAATGCGGCGAACTGATCGACCGCGCCGCGGCCACCACCGCGCAGTGGCTGCAAGGCAAGGGGCTGGACAGCCAGCGCATACCGAGCGCGCTGGCGCCGCATTCGCACGACGAAGCGGCGCCCAGCTGCAGCGCCGACATCCCGACGGCTGCGCCCCACTGAAGCCGCTCAGCGCGGTGCCTGCCAGCCGGACTACGACAGCCAGGGCTTGTCCGAAGCGGTGCGCTGGCGGATGGCGCGCCTGCCGGCCCCGGCAGGTCTGGACGCCTTGCTGGCGCGCATGCACACGGAGTAGTCCGCCGGATCAGGGCAGCCGCGCCAGCAACCGGTCGCCCAGCGTGGGTGGCAGCGCCAGGCGCCCTGCCTTGCCAGGCGCCGCGGCATCGAAGACCACGGCCTGGCCGTCCCAGCTGAGCCGCACCGGCCCGCTGCTGTTGAAGGTGCGCTGGGCCAGCACGCGGTTGCGCTCCACGCCGTAGATGCGCAGCAACACCCGCTCCCGGCCCAGATAGCAGTATTCCGCGGCGTACCGCGCAGCGGCATCCAACGACGGCAGGTGCCGGCAGTTGTGCGCGCCGGCGCGCTCCCAGGCGCCGTGGCCATAGGCGATGGCGGTCCAGATACCACCGAGCGCCAGCAGCCGCCCCGCGGTGACCCGTGCCAGCCGCTGCGCGCGGGCCTTGCGCCCGTCCGCGGTGGCCATCACGTGCGACACCGCGCGAGATACGGCCAGCCCCAACAGCAGCATCGTCACCGCCGCCAGGTGGAAATAGAACGCCGACTCCGGCATTGACGCCATGATCTGACCCATGCCCGCTCCCGGAAAATATCGTCAAACTACCGTCCCGCCGAAATCAGAATCCGGCCTCCGCGCCGTCATATAAATCCGCGCCGCATTAATCGGCGCCATTTATTCCAACATATTGAAAATCGGCGCCCTGATATATTCGAGCATAATCAACCGACCGCACCGGGCCAATCCGGTGTATTCCCGCACCGGACCCTGCCGGCGACCGCCGCGGTCTTATTTTTCCGATGGCAGCGCCACGAGCAGGCTGAGCAGCCGCGCCACCGTCGGGGCCACGATCGCGGCCAGCGCAGCCGCGCTGGCGGCATCGCCGTCGCGGGCGGCATGCTCCAGGCGCTGGGCGAACGCACACAAGCCGTGGCAGCCAACGTAGTGGGCAGATGCCTTGAGCCGGTGGGCGACGCTGCGCACCGTGTCCAGCGCACCGTCCGCGGCGCGCAGCTTCGCCAGGTCAGCCTGCGTCGCGGTGACCAGGGCGCGCACCAGTTCAGCGGCAAAGGCGCGGTTGCCGAAGGTCTGCGCCGCGATGGCTGGCACGATGCCCGCGGCCTCGCGCGGGGACAGCGCCAGGTAGCGCTGCCGGGCCAGCATGGCGACGATGGCCGCTTCGGTCACCGGTTCGCGCAGGCAGGCGGTCACGCCTTCGTCCGCACCGGGTACCTGCACCGCAGCGGCCGGCAGCACCACGGCGCAGACCGGGCCGGCGGCACGCCAGGCACGCAACAGGGTGTCGGGGATCTCGGCGGCGGCGCCGGCAATCACCAGGCCGACGTCCGCGGCGGCGTTCGGCGCGGGCGTGTCGGTATGCACATCAAAGCCGAGATCGCGCAGGATCGGCGCAACGCCGGCGACCCAGCGCGTGTCGCGGGCGTGGCAAGCAGCAACGCGCCGGTCATGCGCAGCCTCGCGACGCGAGACCAATTGCGGGCAGCATGCTAGCCAATCGCGATATGGTGGCGCCGCGCAAAGTCGATGACATCGACAATCGATCTTGCCCCGAGTTTTTCCATGACCCGGGTCTTGTGCGTGCTGACCGTCTTGTTGGAGATAAACAGGGTTTCGCCGATGTCCTTGTTCGACATGCCCTTGGCAAGCATCTGCATGACCACCAGTTCCTTGTCGGAAAGGCTGGCCAGGCGCGCAGCTTCGTCGGCCTGGCCGGCGTTGTTGCCATGGTCGATTTCCGGCATCACCGTATAGCCGGCCAGCACGGACTCGGTGCAGCGCACGATCTCGCCCAGTTCCTGGGTCTTGCTGACAAAACCATGCGCGCCGGCCTGGCGCACGCGCGGGGCAAACGTGTTCTGGTCCTGGCCGGAAATGACCAGGATGCGCACCGCCGGGTGGCTGGCCTTGAGGCGGGGGATCACGTCCAGCCCGTTGATCTTCGGGATGTCCAGGTCCAGGATCACCACGTCGGGGGTGTATTGCCGCACGATCTCGATGGCGGCCTGGCCATTGTCGGCCTCAAGCACATGGGTAATGCCCAGCACCTGCGAAAAGTGCGCCTTTAGCACCACCCGCACGGGCGGGTGGTCGTCGACGATCAGGATTGTGGCCACGACTTGAACTCCATAGCAGGCGCCTCGATGTCCGGGCACCCGGGCATGTCATTGTGCTCAGCATTTGCGCCGGAGGGCACCGGAAATTTCCGAGCGGGGGCTTGCATCTTCCGAAAACCCGGCCGGGGCTTTGCAAGCCTGGCGCAATGCGGGCCATGGCAGATGCGCAACGCCAATCATAACGCTGCCACCACGGCATAAAAGACCACGTCGCCGGACAACGGCCGGGGATATCCAAAGGGCTTTCGGCCTGCCCGCAGCCATCGGGTTTCCCGATGCTGCCGCGTGCGTTGCCTGACTGGTGCCGGCGTGCCGGGCCGTGAGATGCTGAGCGGGATTGTCTTCGATATGTGACGCGACAGGCGAAAATGGCGCGTGATCCGGAAATTTCACCCTCAATCTCAGATTCGTCTTAATGAGATAACGAGGCTGAGCCCATAGAGTGAAAACAAGCCCGCCACCGCTACGCTACCGCGCAGCGGTGGCTGCCACGTTTTCACTGTATTTTGGCGCCCCGCTTGTCTATTCGTCCGCTCATCCATATCGAATCGCCCTCGGTCACCGCTTGCCCGCACCGCTTCACGCGCGCCTGGCGGCTTGCATGCATCGCCCTGCTGCTCGTTGGCGTATCGGTCTGCGCCGGTACCCGACCGAGGGCAGAGCCCGCGCCAGCGCCCGCCACGGTGCCATCCCTGGGCGGCATGCCTGTCGCCTCGCCCGAGGCACCTGCCCTGCAGCCAGCCCAGCCACCGGGGATCCGCACGCCGGCACCGCGCATCGCCCCACCGCCGCACGCAAAGCCACAGGCGCACTGGCGGGTGCTGGGGTGGACGACCGGACTGCTCTGCCTGCTGACGCCATGCCTGCTGACATGGATCTTCGTGCTGTATCGCGAGGTGCGCCGGCGCCGGGCCGCGGAGATAGCGCTGAAGGACAACATCGCGATCCAGTCGGCGCTGCTCGACGGCATTCCCCAGCCGGTCTACCTGCGCGATGCCTCGCTGCGGCTCATCACCTGCAACCGCAGCTATGAAGAACTGGTCGGCGCCACGCGCGACACACTGCGCGGGCAGCCGCTGGATGCGTCGGTCCAGGTGCATCCCATCGCCATCGACATGGCCGAGGTGGCTCGCGACTACCGCAAGGTGATTGAAGACGGCACCCCACTGCACAAGGACCGCTGCCTGCGCCTGGGCGGGCGCACCCGCCACGTGCTGAACTGGCTGACACCGCTGCGCGGCGCCGATGGCACCGTCAAGGGCCTGGCCGGCGGCTGCGTCGACCTGACCGAACGCCACGACATGCTGGCCGAGCTGGCCCACGCCAAGACAGAAGCCGAGGCCGCCAACCGCGCCAAGTCCACCTTCCTGGCCTCGGTCAGCCATGAGATCCGCACCCCGATGAACGCCATCACCGGCATGCTGGAGCTGACCCTGGCGCGCTGCCAGCTGGCCGAGCAGGAACGCCTGCAGCTGGTCACGGCGCACAAGTCGGCGCTGGGCCTGCTGGCGCTGATCGACGACATCCTGGACCTGTCCAAGATGGAGGCCGGCAAGTTCAGCATCCACCCGGCACCCGCTTCGCTGCCCGGGCTGGTCAAGGACACGCTGCTGATCTTCGGGCCGGTAGCGACGCAGAAGGGCCTGTCGCTGACCAGCGGCATCGGCGCCGCCGTCGCGCCGCTGCACCAGGTCGATGCGCTGCGTTTCCGCCAGATCCTGGCCAACCTGGTGTCCAACGCAGTGCGCTTCACGGACAGCGGCTCGATCCACGTCAGGCTCGACGCGCAAGCGCCTCGCGACGGGGTGCAGCAGGTCATGCTGACCGTCTCCGACACCGGCATCGGGATTCCCGCCGGCGCGCAGGAGCGGCTGTTTGAACCCTTCGAGCAGGTGCATGGCCTCACACGCCCCCGGGCCGGCGGCACCGGGCTGGGACTGGCAATCTGCCAGCGCCTGGCCAGCGCGATGGGCGGCCAGATCTCGCTGTCCAGTCAGCCGGGCCAGGGCACGCGCGTCATGGTGACGCTGCCGCTGACGCTTGCCGTCGCCACGGAACTGCCCGAACCGGTGCCCCCGCCCATGGCGGGCTGCGCACGGCGCCGGGCCAGCGTCCTGGTGATCGACGACCATGCGCCCAACCGGCTGCTGCTGCAGCGCCAGCTGGAACACCTGGGCCACCGCGTAAGCACCGCCTGTGATGGCCGCGAAGCGCTGGCCAGACTGGACGGCGCCAGCTTCGACGTGATCGTGTGCGACTGCGCCATGCCGGTCATGGACGGCCTGGCATTCGCACGGGCGGTGCGCGCACGCAAGGATGCGCACAGCTGCGTGCCGGTGATCGGCTGCACGGCGAGCGCCGTCGCGGTGGACCATGCCGCGGCGCTGGCGGCGGGCATGGATGCCGTGATCGTCAAGCCGGTTGGCCTGCAGGCGCTGGATGCGGCGGTGGCACAAGCCTGCGCCAGTGGCTACCGCGCGCGCAAGGTGGCCGTGCCAGTGCAGGTCAGCACGCCCGGCAGCCAGGCCGGCACGCGTGACGAGGCCGCCCACTGCGGCGTCATGCCCGGCTCCCGGCCGTCATGGTGCGCGGTGTGCCGGGCGATGAACGTGCAGTGCGACCGCCTAGACCAGCCGGAAGACTAAGCCCGCTCAGGCCTCCAGCGGCACCGCGCTGGTGCACTTGATCTCGTCCAGGCATACGCTGGACTTCACGCCGCTGACACCCGGAATACGCATCAGCGTATCGAGCAGGAAGTCAGACAGCGACTTCAGGTCCTTGGCGACCACCTTGAGCACATAGTCAATATCCCCGGTCACCGAGAAGCATTCCTGGATCTGCGCCAGCTCAGCCACCAGGCGCTTGAAGTTGGACAGGTCGCGGATATGCCCGCGCTCCATCGTCACATGGATAAAGGCCACCACGCCAAAGCCCAGCGCCGCCGCGTCCAGCCGCGCCTCATAGCGCTTGACCAGCCCGGCCTCTTCCAGGCGGCGGTGGCGCCGCAAAGTCTGCGCCGGCGACAGCGCGATGGCCTCTGCCAGTTCCAGGTTGGAGGCCCGCCCCTGCTCCTGCAACACCCCCAGCAAGCGGCGATCGGTACGGTCCAGCTCGATCGATTGCACTTTTATTTCCTCATCCTAATGTTTATAGCAATCCGATTTCATAATCTAGGGTTTCCCTGCCTGTTTTACGAAATCCAATTTTGCCGTCAGGAATATACACTGCATCCCAAGCAAGCGCACTACAGGCCTGTCCTGCAACAGGTTTCCGCCGAGCCGGCTGGCACCGGCGCGACCTCGTTGCCAAGTGCCGCCGCCACAATATTATTTCCCGCCCCTTTAGTGAGAAAGCCATGGCCGACCTGTTTGACAACCCGATGCAGCTGATGGGCTTCGAATTCGTGGAATTCGCCTCGCCCACCCCCAACGTGCTTGAGCCGCTGTTCGAGCAGATGGGCTTCACGCTGGTGGCAAAGCACCGCTCCAAGGACGTGGTGCTGTACCGCCAGGGCGAAGTGAACTTCATCGTCAACCGCGAGCCGCACAGCCACGCCGCCTACTTTGCCGCCGAGCACGGCCCGAGCGCCTGCGGCATGGCTTTCCGCGTCAAGGACTCGCACAAGGCCTACGCCCGTGCGCTGGAACTGGGCGCACAGCCGGTGGAGATCCCGACCGGCCCGATGGAGCTGCGCCTGCCCGCGATCAAGGGCATCGGCGGCGCGCCGCTGTACCTGATCGACCGCTTCGAGGAAGGCAAGTCGATCTATGACATCGACTTCGAGTTTATCGAAGGCGTCGACCGCCACCCGGTTGGCCACGGCCTCAAGCTGATCGATCACCTGACCCACAACGTCTACCGTGGCCGCATGGCTTACTGGGCCAACTTCTACGAAAAGCTGTTCAACTTCCGCGAAATCCGCTACTTCGACATCCAGGGCGAATACACCGGCCTGACCTCCAAGGCCATGACCGCGCCGGATGGTAAAATCCGCATTCCGCTGAACGAGGAATCGTCCAAGGGCGCCGGCCAGATCGAAGAGTTCCTGATGGCCTTCAATGGCGAGGGCATCCAGCACATCGCCTTCCTGACCGACAACCTGATCGAAGTCATCGACCGCCTGCAACTGGCAGGCGTGCCGCTGATGACCGCGCCGAACGACTACTACTACGAAGCGCTGGACACGCGCCTGCCCGGCCACGGCCAGCCCGTGGAGCAGCTGAAGTCGCGCGGCATCCTGCTGGACGGCACCACGGAAGGCGGCAAGCCCCGGCTGCTGCTGCAGATCTTCTCCAAGACCGCGCTCGGCCCGGTGTTCTTCGAGTTTATCCAGCGCCGCGGCGACGAAGGCTTCGGCGAAGGCAACTTCAAGGCCCTGTTCGAGTCGCTGGAACGCGACCAGATCGCACGCGGCACGCTCAAGGTCGAAGCCTGACCGGCATCGGCCTTCCCTGACCGGCAGCCCTTGACGGGCACCGCCGGTTCCGGAAACGCGCACACCACCTTCGCGGCAGTCACCCTGCCGCGCGGGCGGTGACGTCCCCCAGGCCCAAGCGTTCGACTCGATACAAGCCAGAAACGCGGGCCCGCATTCCATGAGAATGGGTAGAGGAAACAACAGAATGCATTCAAGCAGCAATGACGGCACGCTCAAGCGCGGCCTGAAGAACCGGCATATCCAGCTGATCGCGCTGGGTGGCGCCATCGGCACCGGCCTTTTCCTGGGCATCGCCCAGACCATCAAGATGGCGGGCCCCTCGGTCCTGCTGGGCTATGCGATCGCCGGCATCGTGGCGTTCTTCATCATGCGCCAGTTGGGCGAGATGGTGGTGGACGAGCCCGTCGCCGGCTCGTTCAGCTACTTCGCCGACAAATACTGTGGCCACTTCGCCGGTTTCCTGTCGGGCTGGAACTACTGGGTGCTGTACATCCTGGTGAGCATGGCCGAGCTTTCGGCCGTTGGCATCTACGTGCAGTACTGGTGGCCTGAGATCCCGACCTGGGTCTCGGCGCTGGCGTTCTTCATGATCATCAACGTGATCAACCTGTCGAGCGTGAAGTCCTTCGGCGAGATGGAGTTCTGGTTCTCGATCGTCAAGGTCGCGGCCATCATCGGCATGATCGGCTTTGGCGGCTACCTGCTGGTGTCCGGCAATGCCGGCCCGCAAGCGAGCGTGGCCAACCTGTGGCAGCACGGCGGCTTCTTCCCCAACGGCATGGGCGGCCTGGTGATGGCCATGGCGGTGATCATGTTCTCGTTCGGCGGGCTGGAACTGGTGGGCATCACCGCGGCCGAGGCAGATTCTCCCGAGAAGACCATCCCCAAGGCCACCAACCAGGTGATCTACCGCATCCTGATCTTCTACGTGGGCGCGCTGGCAGTGCTGCTGTCGCTGTACCCCTGGGAGAACGTGGTCACCGGCGGCAGCCCGTTCGTGCTGATCTTCCACGCGCTGAACAGCAACTGGGTGGCCAATGTGCTGAACGTGGTGGTACTGACCGCGGCGCTGTCGGTCTACAACAGCGGCGTGTACTGCAACAGCCGCATGCTGTACGGCCTGGCCCAGCAAGGCAACGCCCCCAAGGCGCTGCTCAAGGTCAACCAGCGCGGCATTCCGCTGACGGCACTGGCGTTCTCGGCCGTGGCCACCGCGGCCTGCGTGGTGATCAACTACTTCATGCCCGGCAAGGCCTTTGAGATGCTGATGGGCCTGGTGGTGTCGGCGCTGATCATCAACTGGGCGATGATCAGCCTGATCCACCTGAAGTTCCGCGCCGACAAGCGCCGCGCCGGCCAGACCACGAAGTTCCAGAGCTGGGGCTATCCGCTCACCAACTACCTGTGCCTGGTGTTCCTGGCCGGCATCCTGGTGGTGATGTACCTGACGCCTGGCCTGCGCCTGTCGGTCTACCTGATCCCGGTGTGGCTGGTGGTGCTCGGCGTGAGCTACCTGGTGCGCCAGAAGAACGCGGCCGCCGCGCTGCAAAGCGGCGTGGCCGCCCAGCAACTGCGCTGAAGCGGCAAGGCGGCGCCTGCAGGCTGCGGGCGCCGCCGGTTAGAATTCAGGCTGCGCGACGCCCCCTGCGCCGCGGCAGCTGCCCCCCGACCCCATTCCATCGCATCCCATGTTTGCACACATCGAGGCATTTCCCGGCGATCCGATCCTCTCGCTCAATGAGGACTTCCAGCGCGACCCGCGTACCGACAAGGTCAACCTGAGCATCGGCATCTACTTTGACGACGAGGGCCGCCTGCCGGTGATGCAGGCCGTGGCCAGGGCCGAGGCCGCGCTGCTGGCCGACATGGGTCCGCGCCCCTACCTGCCGATGTCGGGCCTGGTGGCCTACCGCAACGCGGTGCAGGCGCTGGTCTTCGGCGAAGACTCGCCGGCGCGCGCCGCCGGCCGCATCGCCACGCTGCAGACGCTGGGGGGCTCGGGCGCACTGCGCGTGGGCGCCGATTTCCTCAAGCGCTACTACCCGCAGGCGCAGGTGTGGATCAGCGATCCCAGCTGGGAAAACCACCGCGTGGTGTTCGAGCGCGCCGGCTTCACCGTCAATACCTACCCGTACTATGACGACGCCACCGGCGGCCTGAAGTTCGACGCAATGATGGACGCGCTGGGCGCCATCCCCGCGGGCAGCATCGTGCTGCTGCACGCCTGCTGCCACAACCCGACCGGCGTGGACCTGAACCAGGACCAGTGGCGCCAGCTGATCGCGCTGCTCAAGGCCAACCAGTTGCTGCCGTTTGTCGACATGGCTTATCAGGGCTTTGGCGCCGGCCTGGAAGACGACGCCTTTGCCATCCGCGAGCTGGTGGCACAGGACGTGCCCTGCCTGGTGGCCAACTCGTTCTCGAAGAACTTCTCGCTGTACGGCGAGCGTTGCGGCGGCCTGAGCGTGTTCTGCAACACCGCCGGCGAAGCCGCCAACGTGCTGGGCCAGCTGACCGGCGCGGTGCGCGCCAACTACAGCAACCCGCCCACGCATGGCGCGCGCGTGGTGTCCAAGGTGCTGACCACGCCCGAACTGCGCCAGCTGTGGGAGGAAGAACTGGCCCAGATGTGCAACCGCATCGCGCGCATGCGCGAGGCCATCCACCACAACCTGCGCGACCATGTCAGCGGCGAGGCCCTGTCGCGCTACCTGACCCAGCGCGGCATGTTCACCTACACCGGCCTCACCGCCGACCAGGCCGAGCGCCTGCGCGAGCAGCACGGCGTGTACCTGCTGCGCTCGGGCCGCATGTGCGTGGCCGGGCTGAACGAGCGCAATGTCGGCATCGTGGCCAAGGCCATCGGCAGCGTGCTGAAGGGCTGAGCCCAGCACGCAGACAGCCTCATGGCGGCGCCTTCGGGCGCCGTTTTTGTTTTTCGGCGCCAGGCCCCGGCCAGCGTAATTTCTACAAGGGTCGTGGCGTTTTTGACTCTTTCCTTGCGGCTTGCCCAGGCCGCGCGCAACGCCATCGCCGCGGCCATGCCCGGCACTGAACTTGCAGCCTTCCTGTATCCCCGGCACCACCTCCTGCCCTGCCGGCTCCTACAGAAGGCTCGCATATGTCCGAAGACAACGCTCCGGCCCAGTGCAGCACCGCCCTGCCCCCTGGCGCGGCCGCGCGCGCGGTCACGCTGCACGTCAACGGCAAAGCCTGCACGCTGCAGCTGGAACCGCGCTGCACCCTGCTTGACGCGCTGCGTGAAGTGATCCACCTGACCGGCGCCAAGAAAGGCTGTGACCGCGGCCAGTGCGGCGCCTGCACGGTGCTGGTCGACGGGCGGCGCATCAACGCCTGCCTGACGCTCGCGGTCATGCAGGAAGGGCGCAAGATCACCACCATCGAAGGCCTGGCCAGCGGCGACAGCCTGCATCCGATGCAATCCGCCTTCGTCGCGCACGACGCGCTGCAGTGCGGCTTCTGCACGCCGGGCCAGATCTGCTCGGCGGTGGCGATGCTGGCCGAAGCGCAGGCCGGCGAAGCCAGCGCGGTGCAGCCGCTGCGGCCGGCGGCGCTGCGGCTTGGCGACGATGAGATCCGCGAGCGCATGAGCGGCAACCTGTGCCGCTGTGGCGCTTACCCCAATATCGTTGCCGCGGTCCGCGAGGCCAGCGGCAAGGGTGGCGGCAGCTAAGGGGCGGGCATGAATCCTTTTTCCTATGAACGGCCCGGCTCCGTGGACGACGCCATGCGCCTGGGCAGCCAGCCCGGCGCACGCTATGTGGCCGGCGGCACCAACCTGCTGGACCTGATCAAGGCCGGCGTGGAAACGCCGCGGCTGCTGGTCGATGTCAGCCGGCTGCCGCTGGCCCAGGTGGCGGCGCTGCCCGATGGCGGCCTGCGCATTGGCGCGATGGTCAGCAACACCGATGCGGCCAACCACCCGCTGGTGCGTGAACGCTATCCGTTGCTGGCGCAGGCGCTGCTGTCGGGCGCCTCCGGGCAACTGCGCAATATGGCCACGGTGGGTGGCAACCTGCTGCAGCGCACCCGCTGCCACTATTTCTACGACCCCGGCTTCCCGGCCTGCAACAAGCGCAAGCCAGGCTCGGGCTGCGGCGCGCGCGACGGCATCAACCGCATCCACGCCATCCTGGGCGCGAGCGAGCATTGCATCGCCGTGCATCCGTCCGACATGTGCGTGGCCCTGGCCGCGCTGGAGGCCGTGATCGTGGTGCGCGCCACCACCGGCGAGCGCCGCATCCCGATCGGCGATTTCCACCGGCTGCCCGGCGACACGCCGCAGTGCGACACCATGCTGGCGCCTGGCGAACTGATCGTCGCCATCGACCTGCCGCCCTCGCCCTATGCGCCCCATGCCCACTACCTGAAGGTGCGCGACCGCGCCAGCTTCGCCTTTGCGCTGGTCTCGGTAGCCGCGGCGCTGGACATCGACGGCAATACCGTGCGCAGCGCCCGGCTGGCGCTGGGCGGCGTGGCGCACAAGCCATGGCGCGTGCCGGCGGCAGAGCGGGCCCTGGCTGGCCGCCCGCTGAGCGCGCACAGCGCGGCGCAAGCCGCGCGCCTGCTGCTCGATGGCGCGCAGCCCTATGCCCACAACGCATTCAAGATCGGACTGGCGCAACGTGCCGTGCTGCGCGCGCTGCAGGTCGCCAGCCGGTCACAAGGAGCTTCGGCATGGGCGTGACCGGCACCCCGCTCGACCGCGTCGACGGCATCCCGAAGGTCACCGGCCGCGCGCGCTACACCGCCGACCACGCCCTGCCCGGCCTGGCCCATGCGGTGATGGTGACCAGTTCCATCCCCCGCGGCGAGATCGCGGCAATCGACACCTCGGCCTGCGAGCACATGCCCGGCGTGCGCCTGGTGCTGACCCCCTTCAACGCGCCGCGCCTGCCCAAGGGCGGCAAGGCGGCCGCGGACATCCCCACGGCCGGCCACGTCATGAGCCTGTTGCAGGACACCGCGGTGCACTACAACAACCAGCCCATCGCCGTGGTGGTGGCCGACACCCTGGAGCAAGCCCGCGACGCCGCCCGCTGCCTGCCGGTGCAATACCGGCAGGCCGATGCCGTGCTGGACTTTGCGCAGGCCCGCATGCAGGCCCGCAAGCCCGACGAGGACGAAGACGGCTCAGCCGACAGCCACCGCGGCGATCCCGACGCCGGCATGCGCGGCGCGGCTGCCGTCATCGACGCGGTCTACACCACCCCGATGGAGAACCACAACCCGATGGAGCCGCACGCCACCATCGCCGCCTGGGACGGCGACCACCTGACGCTGTACGACGCGACGCAGTACGTCACCGGCGTGCGCAAGGCCGTCTCGGCCGCGTTCGGCATTCCCGCGGACAGGGTGCGTGTGATCTGCCCTTACGTAGGCGGCGGTTTCGGCTGCAAGGGCTCAGTCTGGTCGCACGTGGTGCTGGCCGCGATGGCGGCGCGGCAGGCAAGCCGCCCGGTCAAGCTGGTGGTGGAGCGGACCCAGATGTTTGGCCCGGTGGGCGCGCGGCCAATGACCGAGCAGCACGTGGTCGCCGCCGCGGCACGGGATGGTGCGCTGAGCGCAATCCGCCACGACGTGATCGCCTGCACCTCGACGACAGAAGAGTGGCTCGAAGCTTGCGCGCTGATCACGCGCAGGCTCTATGCGTGCCCCAACCAGCAGACCAGTCAGCGGCTGGTCGAACTGAACATCGGCCCCCCGACTTTCATGCGCGCGCCGGGCGAAGCCACCGGCAGCTTTGCGCTGGAGTGCGCGCTGGATGAACTGTCGGAACAACTTGGCATCGACCCGGTGGAACTGCGCCTGCGCAACCATGCCGATTCCGATCCCGAGAGACACCTGCCGTTTTCCAGCAAATCGCTGCGCGAGTGCTACCGGGTGGCCGCCGAGCGTTTCGGCTGGGCGCGCCGCAACCCACCCCGCGCTCGATGCATGCCGACGGCAAGCTGGCGGGCCTGGGCATGGCCACCGCGACCTACCCCACTTACCGCTCGGCCGCCAGCGCAATGGTGCGCCTGCTGCCGGACGGCACCGCGCTGGTGCGCTCCGGCTCGCAAGACCTTGGCACCGGCACTTACACGGTCATGACGCAGGTCGCCGCCGACGCGCTGGGGCTGCGGCCCGAGTGTGTACGCTTCGAACTGGGCGACACGGCCTTCCCCGAGGCCCCGGTGTCGGGCGGCTCGCAGTCGGTTGCCAGCGTCGCGCCTGCCGTGCAGCAGGCGGCCGAAGCTGCACGTTTGCAACTGATCCGCGAGGCCGTGGCCGACTCGGCCTCGCCGCTGTCCGGCGCGCCGGTCGAAGACGTGGAGATTGCCGACGGCTGGCTGCAACGCCGCTCCGATCCGGCGCAGCGCGAACCCATGTCCGCGCCGATCAGGCGCGCCGGCGCCCGTGCGATTGAAGCGCGCGCCAGCGCCAGGCCCGGCAAAGAGCGGAGAAAGTATGCGATGCACGCCTTCGGCGCCGTCTTTGCGGAAGTCCACGTGGACCCAGACCTGGGCGAGATCCGCGTCCACCGCATCGTCGCCAGCTACGGCGTGGGCCGGCTGCTGAACCGCAAGACCGCGCACAGCCAGCTGATGGGCGGCATTGTCTGGGGCATCGGCATGGCGCTGCATGAGAAGACCGAGCTGGACCCGGTCACCGGGCGCGTGGCTAATGCCAACCTGGCCGAGTACCACATGCCGGTCAACGCCGACGTCGGCACCATCGACGTGACGGTGGTCGACGAGGTCGATCCGCATATCAACGCGCTGGGCACCAAGGGCATCGGCGAGATCGGCATCGTCGGCGTCGCCGCGGCCATCGCCAATGCCGTTTACCACGCCACCGGCCGGCGCGTCCGGGACCTGCCGATCACGCTGGACAAGCTGCTGGACTGAGACCATCCGCTCCCACGCTGCCCGCCGGTGGTTGCGCTGGCCGCCATCCAATGGAAAGATGTCGTCTACGGGCCCCGTGCCCGCAACCCGACTGCCCGCCGCGCGGGCGTGGAGGCTGCCGTGACTGAGTTCTGCCCGAAGCGTCCATCCTCGTGCATCGCCCTGCTGCTGGCCGCCGGCGCCGTCCTGGCCCCGGCCCTGGCCAGCGCCCAGACCCCGGCGCCGCTGGCCGAATGGCAGTTCTCCGCCGGCATCCCGCTGCAGAAGCTGTTCGAGGAAGAAATTCCGGTCTGGCAGGTGCGCGTGGGGGCGGCGGCCATGGTCCGGCCGCGCTACGACGGCTCTTCCGAGTACATTGTCCTGGGCGGCCCCAGCATCGATATCCGCTACCGCGACCTGGCCTTTGCCTCGGTCGGCGAAGGGCTGGGCGTGAACCTGCTGCGGGGCAAGAACTGGCGCGCGGGGATTGCGCTGTCCTACAACCTGGGGCGGCGCGCCAAAGAGGATTCGCCGCACCTGGACGGCATGGGCAATATCAACCCGGCGCCGGAAGGCAAGCTGTTCGCGGAATACGCAGTCTCGAAGGAATTCCCGCTGGTGCTGCGCATCGACGCGCGCCGCAGCCTGGGCGGCAGCGACGGGTGGGTCGGAGATATCGGCGCCTATATGCCGCTGCCTGGCAGCTCGGAGAAATTCTTCTGGTTCGCCGGACCCACCGTCACGCTGGCGGACTCTCGCTACATGAACGCCTGGTACGGCGTCAGCGCGGCGCAGGCCCGCGCGGGACGGCCGCAGTACCAGGCAAGCGGCGGCATCAAGTCGTACGGGTTCGGCGTGACTTCCGTCTGGTATTTCGCCAAACATTGGTTTGCCAGCTCGGACGTGGCCATTTCGCAGCTCGCCGGGGATGCGGCCGACAGCCCGATCACGCGCAAGCGGACCAATGCGGTGTTCGACCTGTCGGTTAACTACGAATTCTGAGGTTCGTTGCCGTCGCCTCCGGGCGGCTATCGCACAGTGGATGGGTTGCACCCGCGCCAGGGCCGGCATCGCCCCGGCATCTCGATCACTACATCCCGCATAATTTGGCCAGCCGGAGTATCCGGCCGCAGAGTCCCCACCAGGGGATTGCCGAAGAATGCCAAGGAAGGAGATGTAGTTGAAGTCCAGCATCAAGCATCGCGCCGCGCTCAGCTCGCGTTTCGCCGCCATCGCCATTGCCGGCCTGGCCGCCGCCCACACCGCCCCGGCTGCCCTCGCCGCTGAAGCGTGGCCCGCCAAGCCGATCAAGGTGATCGTGCCTTACACCCCCGGCGGTTCCACCGACACGGTTTCGCGGGTCGTGTTCGAGCAGGTCTCGCAACGGCTGGGCCAGCCCATCATCATCGAGAACAAGCCCGGCGCCAACAGCACCCTGGGCGTCGGCGTGGCTGCGCGCTCGGCGCCGGATGGCTACACCTTCGTCTCGGTGCTGGCCGCCTACAGCGCGAACATGTCGCTGTACTCCAAGCTCAGCTACAAGCCCACGGACCTGGTGCCGGTGGCTGAGATGGCCGAACTGCCGCTGTTCCTGTTCTCCAGCAAGAAGCTGCCGGTCAAGACCGTGGCCGAACTGGTCGACTACGGCAAGAAGCATCCCGACACGCTGACCTTCGGCTCCAGCGGCGTCGGCAGCTCCGCGCACCTGACCGGCGAGCGTCTGGCGATGGCATCAAAGCTCAAGCTGACCCACGTGCCGTACAACGGCAGCGCGCCGATCCTGCCCGCGCTGGTGTCCGGCGAAGTCTCCGTCGCCTTCGACCCATTGCTGGTGCCGATGCCGCATGTGAAGTCGGGCAAGATCAATGTGCTGGCCGTGGCCTCCGCCAGGCGCTGGCCGGGCGAGCCCAACATCCCGACCATGGAAGAAGCAGGTTTCCCCGGCTTCGTGATGAGTTCCTGGACCGGGCTGATGGCGCCTGCCGGCACGCCGCAACCGATCGTCGCACGCATGGCCAGGGAAATCGCCGCGGCCACGCGCAGCCCGGAAGTCACGAAAAAGCTGACGGACCTCGGTTTTGTGCCCGTGGGCGGTACGCCTGACGAGTTCCGCAAGCTGATTGAGCGTGATACCGCGCGCTATGCGGAGATTGTGAAGGCGGGGAAGATTACGCTGGATTGAGGTTGCAGACCGCGATACAAGCCCGGGCATAAACGTGGCGAGCTACCAGGCTCGCCACGTTTTTTTGGATGGCGACTACCGGGTAAAGGTCTCTTGTCGACCCAAAGCGGCGATTCCCGCGCCGCGCCCCGCAGAAATTCTTTATTGAATTCGGACAGCGAGCCCTCGTGATCGATCTCGACGCCGAAGTTCGAATCAGTCTCGAGGCGCTCAATGGCGACCTTCACGCTGAATCCTGTGAAGGTCATGCCTGCCCATTGCCCCACTATTTCAGGCGATGACCTTCTGGTCTGCGGCAGGCTGCTCGCGCATGCGACGGGCTTCGTCGCGCAGGAACTGCTGGTAATCGTCCAGATCGCCGTCGAAGGGCTCGACGCCGCCCTTGGTGACCAGCCAGAACTCGTCACATACGGCGCGCAGCAGGGCGCGGTCGTGACTGACCAGCATCACTGTGCCTTCGAACTCATTGAGCGCCATGCCCAGCGCTTCGCGTGTGGCCAGGTCGAGGTGGTTGGTCGGCTCGTCGAGCAGCAGCAGGTTGGGGCGCTGCCACACGATCATGCACAACACGAGCCGCGCCTTTTCGCCGCCGCTCATCGTGCTGACCGCCTGATGGACCATGTCGCCACTGAAGTTGAAGGTGCCGAGGAAGGTGCGAAGGGATTGTTCGGTTCCACTCTGGCCAGGGGCGCGCATGTGAGCCGGCGTGTCCTTGGCAAGGCGAATCATGTGTTCCATCGGCGTATCGAGCGGGCGCAGCACGTCGAGTTCCTGCTGTGCGAAGTAGCCGATATTCAGGCCCTTGCCTTCGCTGATTTCGCCGCCAATCGGCGCCAGCGCGTGCGCCACCGTCTTCACCAGCGTGGATTTGCCTTGACCGTTGGCACCGAGAATGCCGATGCGCTGCCCGGCCAGCACGGAACGGTTGATGCCCCGCACGATGACCGTGGGCGGCGTGCCCGGCAGTGCGCCTGCCGGCGCCGGATAGCCGAAGCTCGCGTCCAGCATCGACAACAGCGGGTTCGGGACGTTGAGCGGCTCCTTGAACTCGAAGTTGAACTCTGCCTCGGCAAGCACCGGTGCGATCTTCTCCATGCGTTCGAGCGCCTTGACCCGGCTCTGTGCCTGCTTCGCCTTCGAGGCCTTGGCCTTGAAACGGTCGATGAATTTCTGCAGGTGGGCGATCTTGTCCGCCTGTTTCGCCACCGCGGCCTGCTGCAATACGAGCTGCTCGGCGCGCATGTCTTCAAACTTGCTGTAGTTGCCGCCATAACGCACGAGCTTGGCGTTGTCGACGTGCACCGTCACCTGCGTCACCGCGTCGAGGAATTCGCGGTCGTGGCTGATCACTACCAGCGTTCCTGGATAGCGCTTGAGCCAGGCTTCCAGCCAGACCAGCGCGTCGAGGTCGAGGTGATTGGTCGGCTCGTCGAGCAGCAGCAGGTCGGACGGGCACATGAGCGCGCGCGCCAGTTGCAGTCGCATGCGCCAGCCGCCGGAGAAACTGTTGACCGGCTGACTAAGCTGCGCAGCACTGAAGCCAAGGCCCAGGATCAGCGCTTGGGCACGTGCGGGGGCATCGTGTGCGCCGGCGTCGTGCAGGGCCATGTAGGCGTGCGCCATGCGCATGCCATCGTCGCTGGCCTCGGCGGCGGCGACTTCGGCCTGCGCGGCCAACAGCCCGGTGTCACCCTCGACGACGAAGTCGGTCGCGCTCTGCCCGGTCTCCGGCATCTCCTGTGCAACCTGGCCCATCTTCCACGCAGCGGGAATCGAGAACTCGCCGCTGTCTTCGTGCAGCGTGCCGTTGAGAAGGCCGAAGAAGGACGATTTGCCGGCGCCATTGCGACCGACAAGACCGATCTTTTCGCCGGGGTTAAAGGTGACGCACGCGCGGTCGAGTACGACATTGACGCCACGACGCAGCGTGACATTACGGACGGAAATCATAGGGGGCTACTTCGGAGAGGATAGGCATGATAGCCGAACGGACATGCAGGGCTGTCACTTTTCTGGGAGCCGCTTGCGCTTTGCGGCGCCCACCGGCCACAAAGCAGGGCAGCCCCTGGCGCACCGGGCGTTCCGGCTGCGGGGCCAGCGAACATAGCGGTGAATGACGGCTACTGGCTGCGGATTCAACCGGCAGCCTGGTGCCGCCAGACTATGGCTGCCTCAGAACGACCCAGAGGCGAACTTCGTTCCGGCTCGCCAGACAGCCGGAAAGCCGGCGTACAAGGGGTTAGCTCATTAGGGCACCACGGTGCTTGCCTGCGCGGTGATTGTCGTGCGCGAGCGAGACGCCCCCTTAGCCGAGTTGCTCGGCAAGGCCGACGATGATGCCCTCAGGCCCACGAATATAGGCGAGCCGGTACGATTTTTCGTACTGCATCCGGCCAATGAGTTCTGCGCCATGGGCCTGCATCCGCGCAACGACAGCATCGATGTCATCGACGGCAAACAGGATGCGACGAAGACCCAAAGCGTTCACTGGCGCGTCCACTGGACCAAACCTGACTGCATTTGGCGTGTGGAATTTGTCCAGTTCAACCCCCTGCCCATCGGGAGTCCGCAGCATCACGAGGGTGGCTCGGACGTCTCCAAGCCCTATGAGGCTCCCGACAGAAGGCCCTTCAACCGTGGTTTGGCCCTCAAGCTCGAGGCCCAACTCGACAAAGAAAGCCTTCACCGCTTCGAGATCGTCGACAACTATCAGGACGTTGTCCATTCGCTTGACTGTCATGTCCTTCGGTCCCTCTCTTAACGGTGCCGCGTATTCGGGGGAATTGGCGTCCAGTGTGTTGCTGTGGCTGGCACGCCTCAGGCGACGGCACCTGGCGGCGCATGACGTGCCAGGAAGCGGTCCAATTGGCCAGCGAACGCCTTGCTGTCCTGTGGAGCGTACGGTGCCGGTCCGCCGGTATCAACGCCCGAGCCGCGCAGTTGGTCCATCACCTCGCGCATCGTCAGGTACTCCTGGATATTCTCACGGCTAAACCAGCTTCCGCGTGGGTCAAGCACATAGGCGCCCTTGTCGAGGACCGCGGAGGCAAGCGCTATGTCCGCCGTAATGACGAGATCCCCGCTGCTGACCAGTTCGACGATACGGTCATCGGCGACGTCGAAGCCCGCCGGCACTTGCAGTGCCTTGATAAAGCGGGAAGGCGGCGTGCGCAGATACTGGTTGGCAACCAGCGTGACGTACACTTTGGCACGTTGTGCGGCCCGATACAATATTTCCTTGACGACAACCGGGCAGGCGTCTGCGTCAACCAGTACTTGCATCGCGGTACTTCCAAGTGAGTGAGGGAACGCTCATATTCTGACGTCTTTCCTATGGTTGCGAATCCAGCCTGCGGCGAAGATCCACCGCTTCACCTAGCACGTCCAGCACTGCCACCGATTCGTCCCACCCGATGCAGGCGTCGGTGATGCTCTGTCCGTATGACAAAGCGGACGGACTGTGCTCGCCTGGGGTGAACTTCTGTGCGCCGGGGAACAGATGGCTCTCGACCATCACCCCGAAAATGGATTCACTGCCGCTGCTGATCTGATGCGCCACGTCCCGCGCGACATCGACCTGCCGCTGGTATTGCTTGCTGCTGTTGGCGTGGCTGCAATCCACCATCAGCGAGTTGCCGAGGCCGGCCGCTTCCAGTTCCCTGCAGGCGGCCGCCACGGAATCCGCATCGTAGTTCGGGGCCTTGCCGCCACGGAGAATGACGTGGCAGTCTGGGTTGCCCTTGGTATGTACCGTCGCCACCTGCCCGTTCTTGTGCACTCCCAGGAAGTGATGTGGGCGAGATGCGGCCTGGATAGCGTCGATGGCAATCTTGATGTTCCCGTCAGTGCCATTCTTGAAGCCAATCGGCGCTGAAATGCCCGAAGCCAGCTCGCGGTGCACCTGGCTCTCGGTGGTGCGGGCACCAATCGCGCCCCAGCAGATCAGGTCGCCAATGTACTGGGGCGAGATCACGTCCAGGAACTCACCGGCCGCCGGCAATCCAAGGCGATTGATATCGACCAGCAGGCTGCGCGCGATGCGCAGGCCCTCATCGATGCGATAGCTCTTGTCCAGATAAGGGTCGTTGATCAGCCCTTTCCAGCCCACCGTGGTGCGCGGCTTCTCGAAGTACACACGCATCACGATCTCCAGGGACCCGGCGTAGCGCTGCCGCTGCTCCATCAGCCGCCGTGCGTACTCGAGTGCCGCGTGCGGGTCATGGATCGAGCAAGGTCCCATGATCACAAGCAGCCGGTCATCCTTGCCGTGCAGAATGCGCGAGATGCGCTGGCGCGTCTGGGTGACCAGGGATTCGACAGGCGTGCCCCGGATGGGGAAGAAACGGATCAGGTGTTCAGGCGGAGGCAGCGGAATGATGTCTTCGACGCGGGCGTCGTCAGTCACGCTGGTGCGGTCCGGGGGCGCCTGCCAAGCCTCGGCAATGGTCAACGGAGATTTCTGTGGATCATTCATGGCTAGCTCCTGGAGAACTGGGACAGGGAAGACCGCCGGCAGGCGCCAGTCAGGCGCGGCAGCGGAATCCGGGCAATGTGTCGTTGCGATGCGGCAGGTAGCGACGGCGACAGATCCTGAAGGACGGCCCAGGCGCGCTGGCGCGCGTCAGCAAACGCCGCAACCAGCCAGGACCTGGCTATTCTCACCCCCTCAGCCCTTATCGTCATGCATCCTCCCGAGGCCACTGTCGTGATTATCCGCCCGGCGCTGCGCAAAGCCAACCATGGCGATTGGCAAACCAGCCAATCAGCGGTCCCGGCTTTTGCGGGGGAACTACGATGTCAGGCCGCCCGCCGAATGCCCATAGCCGGGGCAAGACGGCAGCCGTGCGCGCCACGAAGCTTGGCTCGAAAGCCGTCTGTGTCGCGTGCTGCGATTCGGGGAAGATCAAGCCGTTGACGCCCCGGTCGGAGTGGATTATCGAATCGATCTCACGGCATGCCAACCGAAGATCCGCACTTCCTTAAAATCGCGCTCGCCCACCGGACATGTCAAAGACAGCGCCTGCATTAAAGCGGCTGGCGTCCGAACATAGCCACGCTACCAGGTGCGCAGCCTCGGCCGGATCACCCAGACGCCCGGCCGGGCTATCAGCAACCATGGCCGCCACCTCGTGGCTGCCGAGCGCGTGAATCATGTCGGTATCCATGGGCCCGGGCGCCACGCAATTAACGTAGATGTTGCGCTTCACCAGTTCGCGGCCGATTGCTTTGGTTAGAACGACCACGCCGCCGCTGGCCGCGGAGTATGCAGCCAGCCCCGCCAGCCCCTCCTTGCCGGCCAGCGAGCCCATATTGATGATACGGCCACCTCCCCAGCGCAACATGTGCGGCAACATCGCCTGCACGACGTACATGGTCCCCAGGAGATTCACGGCGATGATGCGATGCCATTGTGAGGCTTCGTGATTCTCGAATGGCTGCATCGGGCCAAGGTAGCCGGCAGCATTGACCAGGATGTCGAAGCGATATCCCGCATCGACCAGTCGCGCCAGCGCCAGCGCCACCTGCCCGGCATCGGAGACATCGACGACCTCAGTGCTGGCACCTTCCATCTGGAACGGCACGATATCCCAAGCATGCACAAGCGCACCACTGTCGATCAGTTGCGCAACGATCGCCCGACCGAGCCCCTTTGCACCGCCGGTCACCAGCGCTGCCTTCCCCGATAGATCATAGATATTTGACACGGCATCCCCAGCGCGCCATGGCTGCGTAGAAGCGGTAGCGCGCACGGCAAACGCCGCCCCCTCTTTATGACGCAGGCAATACCCTGAGCCTTGCCTCGTCGCGTCATCGGCGACAGGACTTGCCATGCAACCCACCCGCCGATCCCTACGGTACTAGCCCTCGTCGGGCATGCTCTGTTCGCTTCCAGACAAATACTTGCATGGTCGAAGGCGGCCACACAGACATGGTGTTCGCCGGCCGTCAGATGTCAGCGGAGTCCCTCTCGCGGTCGTCAATCTGCGCCACCGTGGGCGCTGAAGCTCAATTACGGCCCAGACCGTGACCAGCTAGCTGCCAGTCGACGTGTAGTGGCGCAGCCCGATACGCCATGCGCCGATAGCCGCCAGGAGAAAAACGAAACCCGTCAACGGTGACACCAGCCCGATCCAGGCCGGCGCACCGATCGGATCAGGCTTGCCCATTATCGCCAACGCAGGGTAGTAGGCGACGCAGGCCAGCGGCACAGCAAAGGTCAGCACGTACCGGAACCACCGCGCATACAAGGCCACCGGATATTGCGTCGCCTGTACGCCACCGTATGTCAGCACATTGGCGATCTCGAGGCGGGCCCTGCCCGTCAGCTCTCGGGGTCATACCCAAACTCGCGGAGTTCCTGCGAGCAGCGGCAAGCTTTGGCGATCTTTGCAGCCCACAGGATGGCGGCTTCGCGCGACGGGAGCTGCAGGACACAGAAGCCGCCGTCGAACTCCTTCGTCTGGGGATAGGTTTCGTTTGTGACCGTGCCGTCTGAGGCGACCATGAGGGGTGCGACATCCTCGTTGATACCACCACCGAACACGTACACGCCTGCAGCCTTTGCCTCGCGTATGACCTCGTGCGCAGCTTCGCCCACGGCAGCGAAGTCCTCGGCGGGGACTTCCATCGCCCTTCCAGGAAAGGAGATAAGGTATTTCGTCATCGTTCGGTCCTTCGGTTGAGGTCGGTGCTGTTTGTGAGGCCTAACGTGTTATGGGGCGATGTGTAACGCGCCCCTAATCCGGATGTGCGCTTTAACACGTGCAGATTCCGGGCATGTAAGCCGTTGATCTTGCAGCGTCTTTGCACTCATTGGCTATATTTTCATCCAGCATTGAATTTGCCGTGTTTTAGCGCTGCTGTTACAACTGGCCAGCGGCTGTGTGATCTTGCCATGAGGGTCATCAGATGTCGTCATATGTTTTGCCTTTTGCTCCTTTGTGTACGCGTGTGCCGCCGCTGAGAATGGTTCGTCGCCCAGACAACCGCGACCAGGTTTAACAGCCTGCTCGGACACTCGGTGAAGAAGGCTTGCACCAAGCCCTCTTCTAAACGCCTTCGCACGCCCTTGCTCAATGGGCGAGCCTTGGCTGGGGAGCCTTTGGGCTCGCCGGGTTTCCGAGTGCCCCGGTCTGCTAACCCTGCCCTGTGCTCGCCCACCCGGTTAGCAGCGGACTGCGAACAACTGATCCGACCGGAAGCGACGGCCCGTTCCGTGCGAAGTGCAACGAACAGACGTCCAAAACCGCGGTCCGGCACGCATTCCGGCAGGGCCGCGGCGACCGGACGCTCAGCCCAGCCCGGTTGCCATGGCCGGGTCCGTCACGCCATGCTGGCCGGTCTCCAGGCGACCTGCGAAGCGCCGTTCGAATCCGCTTTCGGCTTCCGTGACCGTGAAGTCGTACCAGTTGCCGCTCTCCTGCAGCGGCCAGTGGTGTTCCACCTCGGCGCCGGCCGTGATATGGAGTTGCCACGGACCGTCGTTACGATAAGCGTTGGGCGTCACCACCAGCGTCAGCGGCTTGCCTCCACCGTTGACTGCGCCCTTGCCGTCATTGCGCGCCGACAGGTAGACACTGCCCTTGTCCAGGTCGTAGCAGACGCGGATCTCAGGCGCATCGGCCACGGCGTCCGCAGGCAGTTGGCCCTTGAACATGCGCACGAAGCCGTTAGGCCCGTAGACCGCCAGGTCATAGCGCCCGTTGTCCGTGGCGCGCGCGTCCCATTCATCGTCCAGCATCTTGCCGGGCTCGACCGTGTAGCGGCGCGGAATCTGGTCCAGATGGAGCCGGTCGTAGACATGGAAGACTGCGCCCTGCTCCCCCGTATTGCTGAAGATCAGCTTCAGCTTGCCTATGGTGGGCTCGGCCAGCGCACTCGCATGGAGGACATAGGGCAGCGCGCGCGAGTACTTGGTGCCAGTCTCCTGGAACAGCGACGCCGGCACGGCCGGTGCCGCCGCCTTGGGTTTCGCCAGCTGCTCGGCGATCACCTGCTTATAGTTGCTGGTATCCGGCAGCGTCGGAAACACCTGGTCATTCGGCGTCCTGAAATCGAAGACGGAAGTCAGGTCGCCGGCCACTGCGCGGTGCCACGGGCTGATCGCGGGCACCGTGATGCCGAAGCGTTGTTCCAGGAAGCGCCCCATCGAGGTGTGGTCGAACACCTGCGAGTTGATCCAGCCGCCGCGCGTCCACGGCGAGATCACATACATCGGCACGCGCGGGCCGAACCCGTACGGGCGCAGGCGGATGGTCTCGCCGCTGGTGGTGGTGCCGTCGAGCGCCGTATTGCCGGCGGTGTCAAAGTATTCGCCGGTGACGTCGACGGTCGACTTGCCGTGCAGGACACCATTGGCGTCGTAGGACGGCACCGCGGCCGGCGGCATATGGTCGAAGAAGCCGTCATTCTCATCGAAGGTGATAAAGAACACGGTCTTGCTCCAGACCTCCGGGTTGGCAGTCAGCGCCGTCAGCACTGTGTTGATGAAGGCCGCGCCTTCGGTCGCGCTCGACGGCCCCCCGGATGTTCGGACTGCGCCGGCGTCGGCAGGATCCAGCTCACGGCCGGCAGCGTGTCGTCCCGCACATGCGCGGCCAGCTGCTCGATGGTCCAGCTGCTCATGCCGTTGTCGTAGAGCGGATTGCCCGGCTGCGATTCACGGAAGCTCTTGAAGGCGAGCCCGCCATGCAGCAGGCCGCCCCAGTTGGCGTTGGGGTTCTGGTAGATGCGCCAGCTCACGCCCTTTGCCTGCAGCAGTTCCGGCAGCGTGGCCCACTCGAAGGCGGAACCCTTGTATGTGTAGCCCGGCGTCGGCAGCTTGCCGCCCACGCTGCAGCGCAGGTTGTTGACCTCCGCATCGTCAAGCGTGCAGTTGCGCCCCGCCTCGCGCATCGCGGGGTTATAGTTGGAGCCCGACATAAAGGTGATGCGGTTCGGGTCGGTGCCGCCGGCGTGGCTGCAGTGGTAGGCGTCGCAAAGCGTGAAGGCCTCGGCCAGCGCGTACTGGAACGGAATGTCTTCACGACGGTAGTAGCCCATCGAATGGTCGTTCTTGTACTTGGCCCAGAAGCCGAAACGGCCCTGGTTCCACGCATTCTGCGCATCCATGAAGCTATGCGGCGTGCCGGAGACGCGCAGCGCGTTGACGGCCGCACTGTCGAGGTGGAACGGCGTGATCTCGCGCGTGCCGTTCGACTCGAACCACACCGGCTTGCCTGACGGCACCGGCACCGGGAAGCGGTCACCAAAGCCGCGCACGCCGCGCATGGCGCCGAAGTAATGGTCCAGCGCGCGGTTTTCCTGCATCAGGATCACCACGTGCTGCACGTCCTGGATCGTGCCGGTATTGACCGCTGCGGGAACGGCGAGTGCGCGCGCGATGCTGGGCGGCAGCATCGACAGAACCGAAGCAGCGGCCGCGCTTTTGACGGCGCCGGAGAGGAAGGTACGTCGATCGATTTTGGTCATGATCGGGGGAATGGTAGGAGCGGACGATGGGGGAGAGTCGCGGGCGTGTCAGGGTGCGCAGTGCACGCCCTTCTTCGACGCTGCCGCGTCGTCGGCTGCTGCCGCCTGCATGGTTGTCTTGACGGCCTGGGGAGTGATGCTGCTGCTATCTTCGCCGCCACCGCACGCGGTGAGGGCCAGGGACAAGAGCGCCGCGAGCAGCGCGGCGCGGCCATACCACAATGGCTTGTTCATGAGGACTCCTTATGTTCGAGGGCCAGGGGGAAGGGACTGACGCGACTCGAAGCGTAGGGGTTCGATGTGACATCAAAATGAATATTGCTCAATGCAGTTGTTGGTACATTTGAATTATTCTCATTTTCTGGACGTGGAACGACACCCGCCCCCGTCACTGACGGAGCAAGGCTGGACGACAATGCGGCAGGAAAATGTCAGGATGCCGGCGCGGGCCGGCTGGGGCTCAATATCGCTTGAGCGACAGGACGTCGAACGTACGCCGCAGCGTTTCGACGGAGGTGTCGTAGTCGGTAAGCGCGAGGCATGCGATCAGCACATCGATGATCGCCAGCTGCGCCAGGCGGCTGGTCATCGCCTCGGTCCGGAAGCGGGTCTCGCGCGCCATCGTGAACAGCACGACGTCGGCGAAGGCCTGGATCGGCGACTTGCCGAAATTGGTGATGCAGATGGTGCTGGCACCGCTCTCCCGGGCCAGCCGCGTGGCCGTCACGGTTTCGTGCGTGCTGCCCGAATGCGAGATGGTCAGCGTGGCAACCCTGGGGCCCGCGAGCGACGCGCTGATGGCCTGGATATGCGAATCCACGACCGCCTTCACGTTGAGCCCGATCCGCAGCATGCGGTACTGCGCATCCTCGGCGATCGGCGCCGCGCTGCCAATGCCATAGATCTCGATGCGTTCGGCCGCCCTGAGCAATGCGACCGCGCGCTCGATCGCGGCCACGTCGAGCACGGCGCTGGTGTCATGCAGCGTCTGGACGTTGCTCTGGAAGATCTTGCGCATGACCGCCGGGCAAGTGTCGCCGGGCTCGAGGTCTTCGTGGATGATCTGGACCCCCTGCACCAGTTCCTGCGCCAGCAGGATCTTCAGTTGCTGGAAGCCCGTCGCGCCCAGGCTCTTGCAGAAACCGACCACGCTGCCCTCGCTCGCATTGGTGCGCTCGGCCACTTCGCTGACCGACATATGGATCACGGTCTGCGGATACCGGGTCACGAAGTCAGCAATGCGCTGCCCGGCCGGCCCCAGCGAGTCCCGCATGCTGTGAATGCGCGCGAGCATTGCCGACGTGGTGGGCGACGGCGGCGCTGGCTCGGCGGTCTGCGCGGCCTCCGTTCTGGCCGATAACGCCTGCGACGATGATTTCCGGCCCTGCGCTGCGCCCGCGCCGCGGCGGCCCTTTACCATGGGCCCCGCCCGCCCATGGACTGACGGTAGGGCGCGAAGCCAGGGTGGCAAGACGGAATCGGCATCAATCGACCTGCAAAGTGTATGGTGAATTCAATGTTCCGGATGAAACCGGCAAGGCACGGCACGATGATAACCGCGTTGACAAACCCGGAAGTCACACCGGCCGCGGCCGCCAGCGAGATCGCCGGCGGCGCCCCCGTATGCGGGCGCGGCCTGCATCCAGCACCGAGATCCATATCTCGGCACCGGGGCATGCCCTGGCCGGCGGCGGACAGGGGCCCGCGGTGCGCGCGATGAACTAGCGCGCCTGGAAGCGTCGGTCAGTCGCGATACGCCCACAAATCGACCACGCGGCCACCATCGTCAGCAATCAGGCGGAATGCGGCAGGCTGGTAGTCGGTGTCGATGGCCAGGACGCCGGTGGCAGTGGCCGGCACCGTGCCGCAGGCTGACGCGGATAGCTTCAGGCTCAGCGTATTCGGCATGGCATGCGCGGAGAGCGCGCCGGAGAGTTGGCAGGCCGAAGCGCCGGGCGTGATTTTTCCCTCCGCCGAGACCGTGAAGCTTGCGCTGGCGCCTGAGGGCAGCACGGCCGTGTACGAACCTGCCACGCTACCGGCGTCCACGCTCGCCGCGGGCACAGGATCCTGACGCAGCAGCTTTACGTTGGCCGCAGCATCCGCACCGGGGGCGGCTACCCAGCTGCCGTTCTTGTCGCGGCGGTAGATGGTGGTGGCCTTGTCCTCGGCATCGGCAAGGGCCAGGTAGCGGCTGCCGTCCGTGCCGGCGTAGTACTTGCCGACGGTCGGGTTGTCGGCGTCGCCAACGCTGACGACATATGCGCCTGGGTCGAGGTCCGTGACGGACAGGCTCGCGGTGGCGGGCGGCGTGGTGTTGTCGGACGCGTCGTTGCCGCCGCAACCGGCGAGCAGCGCGACTGCCAGGGGGAACAGGGGAATGAGGCGTTTCATCGGGACATGCCTCACTGGCCGAACAGTTCACCCAGGCGCAGGCGCAGCCATTGCTGGCCCGCGGGACGCTGGTCGAAGCCGATCTGCATGGCGGTGACGGCCACCTTGGTCTTGTAGACCACGGACTCATCCTCGGCCTGCGCGGCGGTCGGCGTGCCACTGCCGGCGCCGATGCCCAGCCCGTACGGCGCCGTGCCGTTGAACTTCAGCGCATAAACATCGAAGGTGCCATGCCGCGAGAACGCGAACGGCGTGGCGGCCGACGGCGCGTTCGGGAAGTTGACGTTCAGCGCCAGCCCTGCCGGCAGCAGCGGACCGCCGTTGGCTTTGGCACGCAGCGCGTTGACCAGCTTGATGGACAGTTGCGCCACCACGCCGGACACCGGGCTCGCCAGGCCGGTATTGTCGACCGAGTCCGTGCCCGCGCTCAGGGCGATGGCCGGAATGCCGCGCGATGCGGCGAACTGCGCATTGCTGACGGTGCCCGAGCTGTTGACGATGCGGCCGACGTTCTGCCCTTCGTTGGGCCCGGACAGCACCAGGTCGGGGGCCTTGCCCCAGCGCGCGGGAGCCAGCACGTCCAGCCCGTACATGGTCGCCATCACCGGCGTGCCATGGGCGTAGTTGTAGTCGCCGTTGGTGTAGCCCGGCTTGGTGAAGGGGCCCACCGCCGGCTCGCCGGTGGCCGCCGCGCCGTTGTGGCAGCCGCCTTCGGCCTCGACCTGGGTCTTGTCGTTGTCGGGCACGATGACCGTGGTGCTGTACATCACGATGCCGGCGCCGCGGCCGCTCTGGCCGGTGCAGGGCACGCTGACGATGACGTTGTGGCCGGCGCCCTTGAGGGCGTCGTACAGCGCCTTCAGGTTGCTGGTCAGGCCATCGTCGTTGGTCAGCAGGACGTTCAGGGCGAAGGCAGGGCTCGCCGTGGCGGCCAGCAAGGCCGCGGCGATCAGGCGGATTTTCATGTCGTGGTGTCGAGGCGGTTCGGGAATGCGGGCAAAACGTGCCCGCGCTGCAGCGCAAGGTACTTCCGGGCAGCCTGGTGAGGCTGGCGGGCGCACGCCCCGGCAGCGCCGGGTTGGGGGCGCGGGCCGGGCGAAACGCCCTGTGGTATCCGGTAGTGGACGGACGCTACGTTACCCGCGCTTCGTTACAGTTGCGTGAACAACAAAGGGGCCTGGCGATGAACCAGGCGTGCGCGGAAACCGCTTTACGCACCACGCATGAGCTGGCTGGAGGCCGTGCGGCTCAATGAAAATCCCGGCTCCCCACCATCAACCGCCCCAGCATCGGGCTTAAATCCACCAGTTCCCTGGCCACCAGGTGGCGCACGTCGCCCTGGCGCTGCCAGGTGCCGACCACCCCCAGCAGCGTGGCGCCCAGCACCTCCTTGCGCTGGCGCTCGACCAGGTCGGGCCACAGGATCAGGTTGACGGAGCCGGTCTCGTCCTCGATGGTGGCGAAGATGGTGCCGCTGGCCGTGGATGGGCGCTGGCGCACGGTAACGATGCCGCAGGCGCGCACGCGGCGGCCGTTGCCGCAGCGCGCGAGCTGGCTGGCGGTGGCAAAGCGCATGGCCGCCAGCTTGTGCCGCAGCAACGCCAGCGGGTGCGACTTGAGCGACAGGCCCAGGCTGGCATAGTCCGCCGTCACGTCTTCGCCGAGCCGGGGCGCGGGCAGCGCCAGCGCGGCTTCGGCGGGCGGCGCTTCGTACAGCAGGTCGCGGTGCGCGGCATGCGCGGCCGCGGCGCGCGCCTGCCAGCGGGCCTGGCGGCGGTTGCCGGCCAGCGGCGCCAGCGCGTCGGCGGCGGCCAGCACGTCGATGTCGTGGCGGTCCAGGCCGGCGCGCAGCGCCAGGTCTTCGACGCTGCCGAACGGACGCCGGGCGCGCGCGGCCTCGATGCGCAGCGCGGCCGCTTCACGCATGCCCTTGACCCGGCCCAGGCCCAGGCGCACGCGCGGATGCTGCGGGCGGCGTGGCCCGGTGCAGGCCTGCGCGTCAGCGACATCGGCCTCCACCGGTTCCAGCGTGCTGTCCCAGCGGCTGACGGTGACATCCACCGGCAGCACCTGCACGCCATTGCGGCTGGCGTCCTGCACCAGTTGCGACGGCGAGTAGAACCCCATCGGCTGGCTGTTCAGCAGCGCGCACAGGAAGGCGGCCGGATGATGGCACTTGAGCCAGGCGCTGATATAGACCAGCTTGGCGAAGCTGGCCGCGTGGCTCTCAGGGAAGCCATACTCGCCAAACCCCTCGATCTGCTTGCAGATCGCCAGCGCGAAGGATTCCGGGTAGCCATTGCCGGTCAGCGCGCGCACCAGCGCATCCTGGTGCTGGCGCAGGTCGCCGCGCCGCCGCCACGCCGCCATCGATCGGCGCAGCTGGTCGGCCTGCCCCGGTGAAAAACCAGCCGCGTCGATGGCCAGCTGCATCACCTGCTCCTGGAAGATGGGCACGCCCAGCGTGCGGCCCAGCACCTTCTCGATCACCTTGTTGAAGTAGACCGGCGGCTGCTGCGTGCGGCGGAAGGCCTCGCGCCGCTTCAGGTAGGGGTGCACCATGCCGCCCTGGATCGGGCCTGGCCGCACGATGGCGACCTCCACCACCAGGTCGTAGTACTTGCGCGGCTGCAGCCGCGGCAGCATCGACTGCTGCGCGCGCGATTCGATCTGGAATACGCCGATGGTCTCGGCCTTGCAGATCATGTCGTAGGTGGCCGGGTCTTCCTTGGGGATGTCTTCCATGCGCGCCGGCAGCCCCGCGCGCGCCGGGTCCGGGTTGGGGATCATCTGCAGCGCGCGCCGGATCGCCGACAGCATGCCCAGCGCCAGCACATCGACCTTGAGCAGGCCCAGCGACTCCAGGTCGTCCTTGTCCCACTGGATCACGCTGCGGTTGGCCATGGCCGCGTTCTCGATCGGCACCAGCCGCGACAGCTTGTCCCGCGCAATCACGAAACCGCCTACATGCTGCGACAGGTGGCGCGGAAAGCCGCGCAGCTGCGCGGTCAGGCTGGCCCACTGCTGCACCGCCGGCGAATCGGGATCGAGCCCGTAGCGGGCGATCTTCTCGACAAAGCCGCGGCCGCCGTCCCACCAGGCCTGGCCCTTGACCACCTGCTCCACCACGCTGGCGTCGATGCCCAGCGCGCGGCCCACGTCGCGCAGCGCGCTGCGCGAGCGGTAGGTGATCAGCGACGCCGCCAGCGCGGCGCGGTGGCGGCCGTATTTCTTGTAGATGTACTGGATCACCTCTTCGCGCCGCTGGTGCTCGAAGTCCACGTCGATATCGGGCGGCTCATCGCGCTCGCGCGACAGGAAGCGGCCGAACAGCAGGTTGGCCTGCTCGGGGCTGACCTCGGTCACATACAGGCAGAAGCACACCAGCGAATTGGCGGCCGAGCCGCGCCCCTGGCACAGGATGCCCTCCCCGCGCGCAAAGCGCACGATGTCGTGCACGGTCAGGAAGAAGGGTTCGTAATGCTTTTCCTCGATCAGCTGCAGCTCTTCTTCCAGCTGGGTTTCCCATTCGGGCTTCAGGCCGTTGGGAAAGCGCTCACGCTTGCCGCGCGCGACTTCCTTGCGCAGGTAGGAGATCGGCGTCTCACCGGCCGGCACCAGCTCCTCGGGATATTCATAGCGCAGCATTCCCAGCGAGAAATCGCACGACTCGGCGATCTTCAGCGTCTGCGCCAGCGCCTCGGGCGGGTACAGGCGCGACAGCACCTGGCGCATGCGCAGGTGCTGCTCGGCATTGGGCGCCAGCGCCATGCCGCATTCCGCCAGCGGCTGGCCCAGCCGGATCGCGGCCAGCACATCGGACAGCGGCTTGCGCGAACGCACATGCATGGTGACCGCCCCGGCCGCCGCCAGTGGCACGCCGGTCCGCGCCGATACCGCTTCCAGGCGCGCGCGGTGCAGCGCGTCGGCATGGCCCTGCAGTTGCTCCAGCGCAATCCAGGCGCGCTCGCCGAAGACCGCGCGGCACCACTCGGCCTGCTCGCGCAGCAGTTCAGGATCGGCGCAATAGTCGGGCAGCAGCAGCGCCACGCAGCCGGGCATGCCGCGCAGGTGCGCTTCGTCGGCGGCGGGCGCGGCCAGGTCTTCCGGATGCAGCCGGTAGCTGCCCTTCGGCGCGCGGCGGCGGCCCAGCGTGATCAGCTCGCTCAGGTTGCCGAAGCCCTCGCGGTGCTGGGCGATCAGCACCAGCCGCAGCGGCGCCCGCTCCGAGCCATCGGCCGGCGCCAGGCTGAAGCGGCTGCCGATCAGCAGCGAGAAGGCATCGGCGGCGCGGGCCAGCGCCTGCAGCCGCTGGTGGCGGCTGGCGTGCGCGTGGGGATCGTCATCGCCGGCCTCAGGCTCATCGTCATGGTCCAGCAGCGGCTCGTCCACGCCCTCCTCCCCGCGTGCCGCGCTGCGCGCCACCGCGTCGTGCAGGCGCTTGCGCAGCGTCTCGATGGCATCGTGCGCGCGCGCGGTGCCGGCCACCGAGCACTCATCGGTCAGCGCCAGCCCGCTGTAGCCCAGGCCGAAGGCGCGCTCGATCAGCTCGCCCGGATGCGAGGCCCCGCTCAGGAAGGTGAAGTTGGAGATGCAGTGCAGCTCCACGTAATCCGGCAGCGCGGGCAGCAAACCCGGCAACGAGGCAGGCAAGGACAGCGCGCTCATGCGAACAACCCGTGCAAAAACCAGCGGTACTCGCCGCCATCGTCCTGCGCCGCATGGCCCGGACGCTCGCGGAAAATCCAGCAGCGCAGGCCGTCGGCGCGCTCGGCGATAAAGTAGTCGCGCGTGGCCAGCGCGCCGTCCCACCAGCCGGCCTCGATGCGCTCGGGCCGGCTCAGCAGCGCCAGCGGGCCGTCGTGGCAGGGCCGGTGGCGCTGCACCGGCAGCGGCAGCGGTTGCGGCAGCAGCCACAGCGGGCGCTCCGGCTGCGGGCCCGGCAGGCTGGCGGCCTTGTTGCCGCCGGGCTCGTCGACCGGGCACCAGCGGTTGGCGCGCTCGGGCCGGTGGTCGGCCAGCGGCCGCGGCTGCAGCACGTTGTCGCGGCCCAGCCGCGCCATCAGCGTATCAAGCAGGCGGCCCAGGTCTTCCGGCGTGCCGCCGGGCTCGGGGAACAGCGCGTCGCTTTGCGGCACGCATGCTGCCATCGCCTCCACGCGCAGCGCCAGGCCGGTCACGGGGGCATGGAAGTTGAGCTTGTCGAGCTTTTCGCGCAGCAGCCGCGACAGGTGCGCGGGGTCGCGGCTGGGCTGGGCCAGGCCCACCGCCACCTCGGTGCCGTCGGTGTCCACGCCGCGCCGGTAGCGTTCATGCTCCAGCACCAGCACGCAGCGCGTGACGCCGGCCTGCTGCACCGCCAGCCAGCCCGCCAGCGCCAGCAGCAGGCGCTGCGCGCCGGCCAGCACGCCCTCGGCGGATTCGATGCGGCCCGGCAGGTCCATGCGCTGCGCAAACGCGGGCGGCGCCACAAACCAGACAAAGCGCGCCGGCGTGTCGCCATAGGCCTGGTCCAGCCGCGCCAGCAGCGCCGGGCCCAGCCGGCGCGTCAGGCCCGCGCGCGGCAGGCGCCGCACCTCGCCCAGCGTGCGGCAGCCGATGCCGTCCAGCCAGGCAGGATCGGCCAGCGTGTGCAGCGCCTCTACCGGCAGGCGGTCCAGCAGCCGGTGCAGGCGTGCCATGCCCACCGCGCGGCGCCCGGGCCGCACCACGCCGCGCCGCGTGCGCCGCAGCGGCTGGCGCGCCAGCCACGCGGCGCCGTGCGCGGTCGGGCCGGAGCCCACCTGGGCAAAGGTGCCAAGCTGGCGCACACAGGCGCGCACCGCGCGGCACAGCGCGCGGTGGCCGCCAAACAGACGCAGGCTGGCGCTGACGTCCAGCATCACCGTGGCCGACTCCGGTTCCTCGTCGACGGTCACGCCCGGCGTGAAATGCAGCAGCGCCAGCGCCACCGCCTCCATCAACGAAGCTTCCGCGGCCAGGTCGCGCTCCAGCTGCACGATCTCGGCCGACAGCGCCTGCACGCCGCCACGGCGCATGCCGTAGCGCACCCCGAGCTGCATCGCCGGACCGTTGGCCAGCACCACCTGCTCGCGAGCCATCACCGCCACCGGCAGCGCATGGTGCAGCGTGGCGGTGGCGGCAGGCGGGCTCACGGCGGGCGCCAGCTCAGGCCAGTTGGGCTGCAGGGCGTCCAGGGGCAGGCGCGGCAGGTGCACCGCGATCCAGTACGGCATCGGAAGAAGATGGAGAAGACGATTCAGACAAGGCAGGCGCACCTGCCGGTACAGGCCAGGCGGCCGCGCGCGTAGCCGCCGCCATCCCGTCCAGGCGCAGCAGCAGCGGCGTGTCCCGCACCGGCCCGCGCCGCTTGTGGAAGGTGATCGACAGCACATTGCCGGGCAGCGGCGCCAGCAGCAGCCGCAGCACCGCCGGCGACGACTCGCGCAGCGCCGTGGCCGGGCGTAGCGCCCATGCCACCGCGTCGCCGGCCTGCGCCAGCACCTGCAGGCGGCGCAGCGCCTCGGGGCGGGCCGCGGGCAGCCAGACCAGCACGCCGCCAAAGGCCTGGCTGCGCAGCACCTGCTCGGCCGCCCACAGCATGTCAGCCTGCTGTGCGGCCTTGGCCGATCCGGCCGCGGGCCGCATCCAGTAGAGCTGGCGCACCGGCAGCCCGGCCGCGGCCAGCCCCATCGCATTGGGCAGGTAAGGCGGCGCCACCAGCGCGATGCGGCGCCCCGCCCCGGCCAGCGCGCGCAGCGCCGGCAGCAGCAGGCGCAGCTCGCCCGCACCACCCTGCGCCGTCAGCAACTCCGTCAGCCCGCCCGCCGGCCAGCCGCCGCCGGGCAGTTCCGCCGACAGCGCGTCATATCCGGTCGGGCATATCGCAACACCGCCGGCACGGCCCAGCTGGCCGGCCCGCCACAGCCCGGGATAGCGCTGCTCGAGCGCCGACAGCGCCTGCTGGCGCGAGGCCGGGGCAGACGGGGCAGGCTCCGGGGGCGCCGGCGCAGGGAAAAGAAGGCCCTCCGCCGCCATGGGCGGGGCTGCGTGCGATTGCGCAGTCATGTGGAGTTGGCGTCGCTCGCCGGGGACGGCGAGGAACTAGTAGGTTTACGATAACTGTATATTTATACAGTATCGGGTGCCAGCGCAAGGGGGGAGTGGCGAGGGTGGCCTGAGGGCACCGTGGAAAGTGAGACGGGCGGGCGGCGGCCCGTCTTCATATGCTTCCACCCAGTTTCCTCCCGGGTGGGGACCGCACTATAAAATAATTCGATAGCATTAATTTTTATCAGAATAGCTACTATCGAATTATACGACTTGCTTATCCGCGTATCGATGCATCATACTAAAGTATGCATACATCAGCAAAATAATGCTATGTCATTAGTTTCTCAGTGCCGCGACATGCGTGAAGCCAGAGGCAAGACCCTGACCGAAATCGGGCGGGTGCTGGGCATGGCCACCCAGAACCTGTCGGCGATCCTGCTGGGGAAGAAGGACAGCCGCGCGTCGACCCTCGAAGCCCTGGCGGCCGCCCTGGACGCAGAATGGGTCCTGGTGCCCAACGAGCGGGCACAGGAAGTCAGGCAAGTCCTGGAAGGCAAAGGCAGCGGGCCCGACCGCAGCGCCCGCAGCGCGGTCGACATCTTCCTGGACCAGGAATGAGCTACGAACTGCATCCGCGCTTTCTTGAGGTCCGGCTGTACGACCAGCTATGCGGCTACCTGTGCGAGGCCAGCGGCAATGTCCGGTTCGTGCCATCCGAAGCATTCCGGGGCGACACGCGCCGCCCCACGCTGAGCCTGTCGATCAGCGTCCCGACCGAGGCCGGCCGCAAGGCCACCGCCGAGGTGCTGGACAACCCCTTTCATCCTGCCGTCTACAGCACGGGCCATGAACTGCCGCCCTACTTTGCCGGCCTGCTGCCCGAAGGCGAACTGCGCAAGCGGCTCGAGGCAACGCGGAGCAATCCCGATGACAAGGACGATTTCGGCATCCTGGCATCGGCCGGCAATGATCTCCCCGGGGCCGTCGTCATCGTGCCGGCGGACATCAGCGCCTTGCCGGAGTATGCGCGGACGTATGGCGTGACCGGCGGCGCGGACAACCTGGAAATTGCCGTGGTGGAGGGCGCCACGCAGGGCGCGGCCTCGGTGTCCGGGGTGCAGAACAAGCTGGCCCTGTCGACAGTGCTGCAGGACAAGCGCTACACCCTGCCAGCCAAAGGCAGGCTGTCCGACATCATCGCCAAGCTTCCTGCCAGAAACGATGATTCGCAGGTATTCAACGAATCGATCTCGATGCAGCTCGCGGCCGCCGCCGGCGTCCATGTTGCGCCGACGAGAGTGCTGCCGGTCTCGACCATCGAGGTCGAGGGACTGGTTGAATCGTTGGGCGAAAATCTGCACTACCTTGCGGTGGACAGGTTCGACCGCACTCCGGCCGGACGTGTGCACGCCGAAGACGGCTGCCAGATGCTGGGCAGGATGCCAGCGAAGAAGTACGCCGGCACCGAGAGCTACATTCAGCTCGTTGCCACCCTGTATCGCCTGAGTCCGAGCGGGGTCGAGCATGCCCGGCAGTTCTTCCTGCGCCAGGCGGTCAACACGCTGATCGGCAACAGCGATGCGCACCTGAAGAACTTCTCGGTGATTTATCACAACGGGGTCTTGCCAGAACTGGCACCAGCGTACGACATCGTCTGCGTGGCGGCCCTCCCCGGCTTTGCGACCTATGGCCAGAACGTTGCCATCGACAAGCGGCAGCGTGAAGAAACCCTGGCAACGTATGAGACCATCGCGGAAAAGGCCGGCGTCCCGCGGCGCATTGCGACCGCCGCCGTCAGGGAAGCCGTCGCGCTGGCACATGCCAACTGGCTGCGCATGCTGGACGACCTGGGCGCGCCGCAGGCCATCCGCAATGTCATTGCCGAGCGCCTGCAGACGCTGCCGCTTGCGCGGGCCGGCAGGCCGGCCAGGTGAGGCGCCCGCCAGCCACCCTCACGGCGCCTGCATCGACACCCCATAGCCGGCAAAGATGCGCGCCAGCTCGCCATTGCTGCGCAGCGCGCCCAACGCCTTTTCCAGCGCTTCGGCCAGTTCCCGCTCGCCTGCCTTGACCGCCAAGCCGACGGCCCACCCGCGCTGCGGCAGCAGCGGCGCGCTGGGTTCCGTCGCGGCAAAGCGCGCCCCGGATTGCCCCGCGGCCTTGAGCGCGCTCTCGTATTGGGCGCGCGTCACCATCGCCGCCACGATCTCTCCGGAAAACAGCGCGCGCAATGCCGCGTCGGCTTCGGGGTAGATCCTGACCTTTTCGCGCAAGGCGCCGCCCGCGCCGGACAGCAGCGCATTGGCCCCGGCCGAACCGGCTGCGGCGCCGGTCGGCTGCCCGGCCAGGTCTTCCAGGCCGCGCACCGCCGGCACGCGCTCGCGGTCCTGCACCAGCACGAAGGTCTCGCGGTAATACGGCGCGAAGATCAGCGCCTTGTCGTTCTCGCGCATGAAGGCGCGGTCGACCGGCACGTGCAGCATCACGTCGGCCGGTCCGTAGCCAAGGTAATGGCCGCGCCAGACCATGGCACGCAAGTCGTCAGCCATGCTTTCGTCGGCATCGAACGGCATCAGCGCCACCGACAGGCCCAGCTCCTTGCCCAGTGCCCTGGCCAGGGCCACGTCGATGCCCGCGACCTGGCTGCCCGCGATCGCGGAGAACGGCGGCAAGCCTTTGTAGACCGCCACCTTGAGGGTGCCGGCCTGGCGGATCCTGGCCAGGTCGGCCTGGGCCGGTTGCGCGCAGACGAGCGCGGCGGCAGCCAGCAAGGCGCCGCATAGCCAGCGCACGGCGCCGGCCGGCGCCGCCGGCATGGGGGACACGGAAAGCCTAGGGCCGCGGACAGGGCTGGCAGGCATGGGATGGCTCCTGGAAGATGCGTTGACCCGGCACTGCGGGCCGGGGCTGGACAACGGGAAGGATTGCCGGCGCAGCCGCCCCTTACTCGCGGCGCGACTCCAGGTAGGTCTTGATGGCCCACACCGCTTCCTGGCTCAGCACGCCGTCGAACGGCGGCATGTACACGCGGCCGTCGCGCGTGCGGCCCTTGCGCACGGTGGTGGTGTAGAACTGCGAGATCTCGCTCATGCACGTCTCTTTCTTCTTTGCATCCGCCAGTGAGACGCAGTCGCCGTCAAGCTTGCGCAGGTCCGGCGCGATGCCCCCTGACACCGCTTCCAGGCCATGACAGCGCGCGCAGTTCTGGTTGTAGGCCGAGGTGCCGATGCGCAGCGCCTCCTTGTGCGCATCGCCGCTGCGGTAGGGATTGTCCGGGCGCCATTCGTCGCCCAGTTGTGGTAACGCTTTGGTATCGACGGCCTGGGGCGTGACGTCGCCATGGGCCAGCACAGAGCCGGCCGGGACGGCGGTCAGGGACGCGCAAAGCGCGAGCAAGGCAAGCAGGCGGCGCTGCGTTTTCATGGATGTCTCCTACAGTGGATGGGTCTTGGTGGTTTGCCCCATTTCCGCAAGAGCCATACCAGCCAGCCGGACCCGGCCCGGAGGCGCCTGAGGGCAGGCTTCGCCGCGCCGCCATCGCTCTGTGCAACGCAGCATCGCGGCACGGGTGTCCCGGATTGCCACACCCTGGCAAGTGTTTTGCTTCATGACGCAACACTGTCGACCATGCGCCTGGCGAAGGCGCCGACAGCGACCCGCGCAAAGATCGCGGGCGGACTTTCCACAGGAGACAGAGAAATGACCTTCCAGCCGGAACCGGCCCGCCCCGCGGCGGGCGCCCCGGGTGACACGAGGCAGCCCGAGCGCGACGAACTGATTGCCCAGGCCCACCAGCGTTCCGAGTCCTATGGCCTGCGTCCCTATGAATCGCCCGACTTCTGCCCGGTGCTGCAGAGCGAACTGAAAACGCGGATCGAGCGTAGCCAGTCACTGTTCGCCTATGCGCTGCCGGTGATGGAAACGCTCTACGACCAGATCGTGAATACGCAGAGCATGGTCATCCTGACCGACGCCGATGGCCTGATCCTGCACTCGATGGGCGATGACGACTTTCTGGCCCGGGCCAACCAGGTCGCGCTGCGCCCGGGCGCGGAGTGGTCGGAAGCGCGCCGCGGCACCAACGCCATCGGCACGGCCCTGGCCGAGAACCGGGCCACGCTGGTACACGGCGCCGACCACTTCCTGGAGGCAAACCAGTTCCTGACCTGCTCGTGCATGACCATCCTCGACCCTTATGGCAAGACCGTGGGGGCGCTGGATGTGACCGGCGACCAGCGCGGTTTCCACAAGCACACCATGGCGCTGGTGCGGATGTCGGCGCAGATGATCGAGAACCAGCTGTTCGGCAACGCCTTCCGCGACATGGTGTGCATCCGCTTCCATTCGCGCGCGGAGTTCCTGGGCACGCTGGTGGAGGGCATTGTCTCCTTCACGCCCGGCGGGCGTTTTCTGTCAGCCAACCGCAGCGGGCAGTTCCAGCTTGGCCTGTCCAATGGCGCTCTGCATGCGCACACCTTTTCCTCGCTGTTCGGGCTGTCGATGTCGCAGCTGTTCGACGCGGTGCGCGCGGCCCATGCGGGCATCGTCCAACTGCACCTGCCTAGCGGCGTCAAGGTCAGCGCCCGGGTCGAATGGAAGTCACCCGCCGCATCCCTGCCAGGCAATACCGATACCGGCCACGCAGTCCAGGCCGGCACGGCCGCCGCACCGCGCAGCCTGGCCGCAGGCCCGGCCCGCTCGCCCGGGCTGGACGACCTGGACACGGGCGACGCGCAGATCCGCGCGGTCATCGGCAAGCTGCGCAAGATCATCGGCAAGGATATTCCGGTGATGGTGCTGGGCGAGACCGGCACCGGCAAGGAACTGATGGCGCGCGCCATCCACGCCGACAGCCCGCGCCATGCCGGGCCATTCATTGCCGTGAACTGCGCCTCCATCCCGGAAAACCTGATCGAGTCCGAGCTGTTCGGCTATGAAGAAGGCGCCTTCACCGGCGCCCGCAAGAAGGGCGGCATCGGCAAGATGCTGCTGGCCAACGGCGGCACCCTGTTCCTGGACGAGATCGGGGACATGCCGCTGCATCTGCAAGGACGGCTGCTGCGCGCGCTGCAAGAACGCGCGGTGTCGCCGCTGGGCAGCAGCAAGGTCATCCATGTCGACGTCTCGGTGGTGTGCGCCACCAACCGCAACCTGCGTGATCTGGTCGCCAATGGCCAGTTCCGCGAAGACCTCTACTACCGCCTCAACGGGCTGGTGGTGCGGCTGCCGGCCCTGCGCGAGCGCGGCGACCTCGACGTGGTGGCCGCCAGGCTGCTGCGCCAGGACCAGGCGGGCGTGCAACCCGGCGAGCCGCCCCGCATCCGCGAGTCGGTGATGGAGATGTTCCGCCGCTACCATTGGCCGGGCAATATCCGCCAGCTGGGCAACCTGCTGCGCACCGCGCGGCTGATGGCCGAAGGCGAAGCCGAGATCACCGAGGACCACCTGCCCGACGACTTCCTCGATGACCTGCGCGAGCGCCAGGGGCATGCGGCGGTGCCCGCGGGCCATATGCTGCCGGGCGCGCAGCCCACGCGGCTGGCCGATGTCGAGGCCATGGCCATTGTCGCCACGGTCAAGGCGCACAACGGGAATATCTCTGCGGCGGCCAAGGCGCTGGGCATCTCGCGCAATACGGTCTACCGGAAAATGGAAGAGGCCCGCGGGCTGCCCCACCAGGCCGGCTGATCCCGGCCACGCGCCAGGGCAGCCGCGCGCTCAGGCCAGCGGCTCGCCCTGCATCCACAGGTCTTCGAGCTCGCGCCAGGCGCGCTGCACGTTCAGCGGGTGGCGCGAATGGAAATGGCGCCAATGCCGGAACGGCTCCGCCGCCACGGCGTCGCTGGCGCGCGAGGCATCGCTGCCCGCGGCCAGCGCGGCGCCGATTCCGTCCGCCAGCGCATCCAGGTAACCCAGCGTCGGCGCCAGGGTCTGGGCGGGCGTGCCCGGCGCGGTGCCCACTACCGTGCGCGCCGGCAGGTCCTGCAGCCGCCGCAGCGCACGGCGCCACCCCAGCAGGGAGGCCTCCTGCATCTCCGGCACGCGCTCGCGGTAAGCCAGGCCGCCCGCACACAGCAGCTGCAGCTGCGGCGCGTACAGGACCGTATCCGAGGCACTGTGCGCACTCGCGTAAACCTGCACCTGCCAGGCGGTAGCGCCGGTGTGCAGCCAGCCATCGGGCTGCAGCGCGGGCTCCGGCAACACGATCGCGGCGCCGCGCATGGCACCGTTCCCGAGCAGCGTCGCCATGCGGGCCAGGCAGGCCGCGCAGCGTTGCCGCATCAGCGCAGCCGTAGCGGCGGAGGCCAGGAACACGGGCCGGGGCCGCAGCCGTGCGAACACGGCATTGGCCAGCACGTTCTCCGGGTGGGCGTGCGTGTTGACCACCCAACGCACGGGCTGCGGCGTCAGCGCCCGGATGGCGCCGAGCAGCGCACCGCCCCACGCCGCCTGCGGCCCGGGGTCCACCACCAGCACGCCCGCACCACTCAGATGGACCAGGGTCGGCACCACTTCCGCGGCGTTGGCGCGCGCCGCTTCGGCATTGCCGGCGCGCGCCACGTACACGCCTGGCTGCAGCCGCTCCAGCGTGACCCGCGTGCCGGCAGCGGCCGCCGGGTGCCAGCCGTTCATGGCCAGCGCAAGCGTGGCGCCAAGAAAGCCGCGCCGCGTCGTGGGCATCACCGCTGCCAGCCAGCGGCGCGGATCGCGGCCACCAGCGCGTCGCGCATGGCTCCGGCCGCCAGGTGCCCGCCGTCCACCCAGGCCAGCCTTGCGCCCGGCATGGCGGCCTGCAGCCGCAGCGCGTTGGCGGGACAGCAGACCTTGTCGGCGCGGCCATGCAGCAGCGTCACCGGCAGGCCATGCGCGTCGATGACGCGCGCCGCCCTGAGCAAGGCCGGCTTGCCCAGTCCGGCCCGGTTGCGCAGGTAGTGCGCCTGGATGCGGTATTTGTTCACCATGGCCATGCGCTCAGGCCGCGGCTGCCGGCGCGAAGGCGACGCAGGGGAAAGACCCAGCAACGCCTGTTCGCTCGCCTGCCACGCCGCGGCAGTGTCCCGTTTTTGAACAGGCGTACCACTTTGCAACAGCCGTGACACAGTTAGCAGCCGCGCGCGCGCATCGGGCAAACGCTCGCCCCATGCCTTGACGCAATGCAGCATGCGGCGGCCCCCATGGCGCGGGGAAAACAGCGCGAGCACATCGTCGCGGCCAGTCAGGAAGGTCCCGCGCAGGACCAGCGCCGCCACAGCGTGCGGGCATTGCGCCGCGTACGCCAGGGCAAGTGCCGCACCCCATGATCCGCCCACCACGCCCCAGCGTTCGATGCCCAGCGCGCGGCGCAGCTGCTCCAGGTCGGCCAGCAGCGCGCCCACGGTATTGCGGCGCAGGCAGCCAGCCGGCCTGGAGCGGCCGGCGCCGCGCTGGTCCGGCATCACCACGCGCTGCCGCCGCGGGTCGAACCATTGCGCCATGGCGGCAGAGCAGCCGCTGCCCGGCCCGCCATGCAGCACCAGCCACGGCTCGCCGTCCGCGGCACCGGCCAGCCGCACATGCACGCGCTGGGCGTCGGGCGTACGCAGGTGGAAAGTGGTGGCCGTGCCGGAAAACCGGCGGATATCGTGGATGCGTCGGGCATGGATGTTGCCTTGAGGGGATGCGGCAGTCGGGCGGCAGCCAGGCTGCCGCTGCAAAACGATATTCACTAACCATGCCACCCAAGGAGAGAGACATGCGCTGGACCACCCCTGCCTACACCGAGCTGCGGCTTGGCTTTGAAATCACGATGTACATCGCCAACCGCTGAACGTGCCGCGGTGCCTGCGACCGGCGGTGCGCCGGCCGGCAAGCCGCGGACCGCAAGCACAACCAACGCAGGCAGGCGCCAGGGCTGGCGCCTGCTCCGTGAAGCCATGACCCAACACCAAGCGCTCGCGCCATGACAACCATCCGGGTACTGGGGTCGGCCGCCGGCGGCGGCTTTCCGCAGTGGAACTGCAACTGCCACAATTGCGACGGCGTGCGCCGCGGCACGGTGCGCGCCACGCCGCGCACGCAATCCTCGATCGCGCTGACGGGCGACGGGCCTGATGCCATCCTGGTCAATGCCTCGCCCGATATCCTGCAGCAGCTGCGCCAGGCGCCCGCGCTGCAGCCCGCACGCGCGCCGCGCGACACCGCCATCGCCGCGGTCGTGCTGATGGATGCGCAGATCGACCACGTCACCGGCCTGCTGATGCTGCGCGAACACCGCCGGGCGCTGCCGGTCTATGCCACGGCCGCCGTCCTCGACGACCTGGGCGCCGCTTTCCCGCTGACGCGCATCCTGTCGCACTACTGCGGACTGCAGACGCACACCCTGCCCTGCGACGGCACCGCGTTTTCAGTCCCACCGCTGGACGGCGTGACACTGACGGCGATACCGCTGGAGAGCAAGGCCCCGCCCTACTCGCCCAACCGCCACGCCCCGCGCGCTGGCGACAACATCGGCCTGCGCATCAAAGACCGCCGCAGCGGCCGCAGCGCCTTCTATGCGCCCGGCCTGGGCCGCATCGACGACCACGTCTTTGCGGAGCTGCACAGCGCCGACATCGTGCTGGTCGACGGCACCTTCTGGCGCGACGACGAGATGCAGGCGCCGGGCTTTTCCGGCAAGACCGCCGCCGACATGGGCCACCTGGCCCTGTCCGGACCCGGCGGCATGATCGAGGTCCTGGAGCGGCTGCCCGCCAGCCGCAAGATCCTTATCCATATCAACAATACCAACCCGGTGCTGGTGGAAGACTCGCTGGAGCGCGCCGAGCTCACGCGGCACGGCATCGAGGTGGCGTACGACGGCATGGAAATCGCGCTATGACATCTGCCATCCTCCCCATCTCCCCCATCGCCTGGACCGAGGCCGAGTTCGAATCCCGCCTGCGCGCCAGGGAAAGCGGCTACCACATCCACCATCCCTTCAACCAGCGCATGGCGGCGGGCCAGTGCTCGCCCGCGCAGATCCGCGCATGGGTGGCCAACCGCTTCTACTACCAGGACAACATCCCGCTGAAGGACGCCGCCATTCTGTCCAACTGCCCCGAGCGCGACACCCGCCGCGAGTGGGTGGTGCGCATCCTTGACCACGACGGCACCGACGCCCAGCCCGGCGGCATCGAGGCCTGGCTGCGCCTGGGCCAGGCGGTGGGCCTGGAGCGCGAAGCGCTGCTGAGCCACCGGCACGTGTTGCCCGGGGTGCGCTTTGCCGTCGATGCCTACGTCAACTTTGCGCGCCGCGCGCCGTGGCAGGAAGCCGTGTGCTCGTCGCTGACGGAGATGTTCGCGCCCGCAATCCACAAGGAACGCCTGGCCGGCTGGCCCACGCATTACCCGTGGATCGAGGCCGCCGGGCTGGACTACTTCCGCTCTCGCATTCCGCTCGCGCAGCGCGACGTGGACCATGGCCTGCGCGTGACGCTGGGCCACTTCCGCAGCGCGGTGCAACAGCAGCGCGCCCTAGACATCCTGCAGTTCAAGCTCGACGTGCTCTGGTCGATGCTCGACGCCATCCAGCAAGCCAACCCATGACAGCCAGCACGCAAGACTTCGCCAGACCGACCCTGCACCGGACCTTTCGCCTGCAATGGGAAACGTCCCAGCAAAGCTGGGTGCTGCTGTACCCGGAAGGCATGGTCACCCTCAATGACAGCGCCGCCGCGATCCTGCAGCGCTGCGACGGCAGCCACACGCTGGACATGCTGATCGACGACCTGCAGGCCGCGTTTGGCGTGCAGGGCATCGCCCCGGAGGTACATGCCTTTGTCAAACATGCGATCGAACGCGGCTGGCTGGTCTGAGGTCCCGCCCGGCCCGCCGCTGTGGCTGCTGGCCGAGCTGACCTACCGCTGCCCGCTGCATTGCGCCTTCTGCTCCAACCCGGTGGACTATGCCCGGCATACGGCCGAGCTAAGGAACGTGCTCGAAATAACTTCCCGCTATGCGGCGTTCCGTGAGCGGATGCTGTAGTTCCACGCAGGCAAGGTTGAGTCGTACTCGATGTTCAGTGAAGCACGGACGCAACGAGTGACTGTCCGTCCGGCTTCATAGACTCCGTCAAGAATGTCAGCAGTAACTTTCAGTCCGGTTTTTGTGCAGGCTTTTTCGATCAGTTCACGAACCAGACTAACGCTGCTGAAGACTACGCCAGCACAGGCTCGCGTAATGTGTGGAAACACGCGGTGCTCGATCGGATTATGTTTCGAGCAGTATGGGGCGTAGTGGGCCACCCGGATTTCCAGTCCGAGCCGGTCTGCCAGATCTTGCAGATCCGCTTTGAAAAGCCACGAATCACTTGGGTTGCTACCTCCGCCATCGCACAGTAGCAGTAACCGTGTGGCTTGGGGATAATCGGCGCGACCCTGTTTTTCCCACCAGTGCGCTACGCTGTCGCAGGCAAACTGCGTCGTGTCACGGCTCACCCCGATGTTCACATGTGCCTTGTTCAGCCCGATGTCGTACAGCCCATGCGGGATGACCTTGCCTTCGCTGTAGCTCGGAAAATCATGGTCGAGGACTTCAAGCTGCTCGCGCGTGTAGAGCTTGCCGTCGCGATAGAAATTGCCCAGCATCTCCTTCTTCTTCGTATCGATGCTGAGGACAGGCTGGTCGTCTTCGAGATATTCCGCCTTGAGTTGCGTAATACGCTGAAATTGTACGTCGCGTTGTGCGTGGGACTTGAACGACTTCTTTTTCTGTGATTGCCGCCGGGAAAAACCGTTGCGCTTTAGCAGCTGCCGGACCGTTCGCACGCTCACCCGTTCGCCTACTTGCTGCGTCATCGCCTGTGCGATTTCGCGTGGCTTCAGATCCGTCCAGATGATGCCGTGTTGTGGATTACCCGCCGTATGCTCTCGCACCACATCTAGAAATACCGCGTTCCACTCCGGATGGTCCGTTAACCTGGATTTACGCCCCTTTTTTTCGGATCCGCTCTCCAACCGGATCCAGCTCTTCTTCCAGGTCCTTTAGCCCTTGTCTAATTGTTTTCGGGTCCATTTCAAACAGTTTCGCAATATATTCGAAACCGCCATGGCCCAGCTTGTCCGCCTCCACAGCCGCATACCGCCGTCGGTCCTTCTCCGACAAGCGCGCGTACAGCCGCTTCATCCGCGTTTCAACCTCAGCCCGGTAACCAGCCTGCATCGTTTGTCCTCCAGAGGCATCACATCTTACCCGCGTCGCTTTGCGCACGCCAGGTCCACTTCGGGAAGTTATTTCTCACTCGTTCCTAAGCACCGCGCAATGGTGCGACGTGTTCAGCCAGGCGCGGGCGCTGGGCGCGGTGCAGCTCGGGCTGTCCGGCGGCGAGCCGCTGCTGCGCAAGGACCTGGAGATACTGGTCAGGCATGCGCATGGCCTGGGCTTCTACACCAACCTCATCACCTCGGGCGTGGGCCTGACCGACGCCCGCCTTGCCACCCTGCGCGAAGCCGGCCTGGACCATATCCAGCTGTCGTTCCAGGACTCCACCCGCGAGCTCAACGACTTCCTGTCCAGCACCCGCACGTTTGACCTGAAGCAGCGCGTGGCGCGCATGATCAAGGCGCACGGCTACCCGATGGTGATGAACTGCGTGCTGCACCGGCATAACCTGCCGCATGTTGGCACCATCATCGAAATGGCCCTGCAGATGGGCGCCGAATACCTCGAACTGGCCAACACGCAGTACTACGGCTGGGCCTGGGAGAACCGGCTGGCGCTGCTGCCCACCCATGAGCAGCTGCGCGAAGCCGAGGCCGTGGTCCGGCAGTACCGCGCGCGCATCGGCAGGCAATGCCAGATCCTGTTCGTCGTGCCTGACTACTTCGAGGCGCGGCCCAAGAAGTGCATGAACGGCTGGGGCACCACCTTCCTCGGCGTGGCGCCCGACGGCACCGCGCTGCCCTGCCACGCGGCGCGCATGCTGCCCGGCCTGGCGCTGCCCAACGTCACCACACATGGGCTGCGCGAGATCTGGACCGAAAGCGATGCCTTCCGCCGTTTCCGCGGCACGCAGTGGATGCAGGAACCCTGCCGTTCCTGCGACCAGCGCGAGCAGGATTACGGCGGCTGCCGCTGCCAGGCGTTCCTTGTCACCGGCGACGCCGCCGCGACAGACCCGGTGTGCGAGCGCTCCGGCGCGCACGACAAGGTCAGCGAGATCGTGCTGCAGGGCCGGCTGGCTGTGGCGCAGGCGCGCGAGCAAGCGATGGTATTTCGCAGCGATGGCAACTCGCTGCGGCTGAGCAGCGGCCAGCGGTAAAAAAGAAAAGACCCCGGCAAGGCAGGCGCCAGCCGGGGCTTCTTGCCGGCAAGCCGGCATCGTCAGGACAGTCGCCGGCCTCAGCTGGCACTCAACACCCACTCCGCCAGCTTCTTCGCGTCATCCTCGCCAAGACTGCCATGCGGCGGCATCGGAATCCGCCCCCACACGCCCTTGCCGCCTTCGCGGATCTTCTTTGCCAGCCGCTCCGCCGCCTGGCTGTCGCCCTTGTACCTGGCGGCGACCTCGGCAAACCCCGGCCCCACCAGCTTTGATTGCATGCCATGGCAGGAAAAGCAGCCGCTCTTGTCGGCCAGGGCCTGCATGTCAGCGGCCGTGCCGGCCAGTGCCGCGCCCGGCAGCAGCGCCGAAACCACCGCCAGCGCCATCCATTCCTTCTTCATACCTGTGTCCCTTGTCGTCCTATTTCGTCCCATTTCGTCTTGTTGCGACCGCGCCCGGCGCACGCCGCGCACCCATGATGCGATGCGGGCGTGCGCCGGACCGTGTCATCTCCCGCCAGCTCAGCTCTTGTGCAGCTTGAACACCCACACCGAGCCACCCTGCTCCAGGAAGTTCACGCGCTTGGCCACCTCGCCGCCCCACAGCGGCACCGCGCCGCCCCAGCCGGACACCACGGCCACGTACTGCTCGCCGTTCTCTTCCCAGGTGACCGGGGGCGCCACTACGCCGCTGCCGGTCTGGAACTGCCACAGCTCCTTGCCGGTCCTGGCGTCAGCCGCCTTCAGGTAGCCCTCAGGCGTGCCCCAGAACACCAGCCCGCCGGCGGTGGTCATCACCCCGCCCCACAGCGGCGCGCTGTTCTTGACCTCCCACATGATCTTGCCGCTCTTGGGTTGATGGCCCGCAACGTGCCGATGTAGTCCTCGTTCAGCGGACGGATGGTGAAGCCAGCGCCCAGGAAGGCGGCGCCCTTCTTGTAGCTGATGGGCTCATTCCAGATATCCATGCCCCACTCGTTGGCGGGCACGTAGAACAGGCCGGTCTGCGGGCTGTAGGCCATCGGCTGCTGGTTCTTGCCGCCAAGGAAGCCCGGCGCGGCAAACACGGACTTGCCCTTCTTCTCGTCGCTGCCGGCGGCGGGGTCGCCGGGGCGGCCTTCGGCGATGTAGTTGGGGCGGCCGCTCTTCAGGTCGATGCCGGTGGCCCAGGTGATCTTCTTGACGAAGGGGAAGGCGTTGACCAGCTTGCCACTGGCCGCGTCGTTGACGTAGAAGAAGCCATTGCGGTCGGCCTTGCCACCCATGCGCTTGCCGTCCAGGTCGAAGGTCACGAACTCATTGACGCCATCGAAATCCCAGCCGTCGTTCGGGGTGTTCTGGTAGTGCCAGGCAATCTTGCCGGTGGCGGGATCCAGCGCCACCGTCGAGGCCGAGTAGAGGTTGTCGCCCTTGCGGATATGGCTGTTCCACGGGCCCGGATTGCCGGTGCCGAAGTACACCAGCCCGGTGGCCGGATCGTAGGTGCCGCCCAGCCAGGTGGCGGCGCCGCCGGTCTTCCAGGTCTCGCCCGGCCAGCTTGCGTTGGTGGTGCCGGTCACGCCATTCTCGGTCTTGTTGCCGTCCTTGTCGTACTTGTAGCCCATATGGCCTTCCACCACCGGGCGCGACCACACCAGCTGCCCGGTCCTGGCATCGCGCGCGTCGACCCGGCCCACCACGCCGAACTCGCCGCCCGAGATGCCGGTCAGCACCATGCCCTTGACGATCATGGGCGCCGCCGTGTACGAATAGCCGGCAGCGTAGTCCTCCAGCTTCTCCTTCCACACCACCTTGCCGGTCTTCTGGTCCAGCGCCACCAGCTGCGCATCGAGCGTGCCGAAGATCACCAGGTTGTCGTAGAGTGCCGCACCGCGGTTCACCACATCGCAGCACGGCATGATGCCTTCGGGCAGCCGGTGCTCATACTTCCAGAGCTTGCGCCCGGTCTTCAGGTCGAGTGCATAGATGCGCGAATATGAGGCCGTCACGAACATCTTGCCGTCATGGATCAGCGGCTGCGATTCCTGCCCGCGCTGCTTCTCGCCGCCAAACGAGAACGACCAGGCCGGCACCAGCTGCCCGACGTTCTTCGTATTGATGTGCGACAGCGTGGAATAGCGCTGGCCTTGCGGGCCCATGCCCCACGACAACACATCGCCGGGGCTCTTTGCGTCGTTCTCGATCATGGCATCGGTCACTGCCGCCTGCGCGGCCAGACTGGCCGCGGCAGCCGCAACCGCCATCACTACTCGTAACGTCCTCATTGCCATCTCCTCACTTGTTTTGGGTTTCCCTGGTGCGCCACTGCGCCACACACCAGACATGCCTTTGGCAATTCCCATGCCAGTCGCATCCCCGCACCAGCACGCCGGTTGCGGCCCCGTTGCGTGATGGCAGCCGTGCCAGCGCGCAACACTGCGTTGCAGCTGCTCCAGAATTGAACAGCCCGCCACGGCTGGCCGGCGTCAGTGGCCAAGCGCGGCTTCCTCGCGCGCCGGGTAGAGATGGCCGACGTTGCGCAGGTACTCCGCGGGCATCGCGGCCCAGTGCGCGTAGGGCTGCGGCACCGGCATCGCCATGACCTCGGCCAGGTCCAGCCCCTGCGCCGCGGCCTCGCGCAGGCGCGTATCCAGCCATTGCAGGTAGCCGCGCGTCTGGGCGATGGCCTCTGCGCCGCCGGTGGCCGCAGGCACTGGCCCGTGGCTGGGGACCAGCACGCGCGCGCCGCTGTCGGCCAGCAGCGCCTGCAGCCGGTCCAGGCTGGCCAGCCAGCGGCCGATATCCGCGTGCGGCGTGGTCGGAATGCGTTGCCGGAACACCAGCCCGCCGGCAAAGACCACGCCCGCGCTGCGGTCCAGCACCACCAGGTCGTCGCCGGTATGGCCGCCCAGGCGCACCAGCTCCAGCGTATGGCGCCCGATCGTGCGGCGGCCTGGCGCCAGCGCGTGGGCAGCCGGTACGGGCTCGGTGCCGCGCATCCAGTCGCCGCACAGGCGGTAGAGGTTGTCGGCATAAGCGGCGCCCTCGCGCCGCGCCCCGTCGATGGTGCCGGCCAGGGCGCTGCCGCCCACATCGGCATAGGCCTGGTTGCCGAAGAAATAATCGGGATGCAGGTTCAGGTTCAGCACCAGCCGCACCGGGGCGGACGTGACTGATGCAATCGCCCTGCGCTGCTGCTCGCCATACAGCCGCGACGGGCCGGTGTTGATGACCACCACGCCGTCGCCGGTGTCGATAAACGCCGTATTGATGATGTTGCAGCCGTTGCCGGGCGCGAAGTCGGCGTTGGCGCCTTCCAGCAGCCACACGCCCGCGGCGATCTCGCGCGGGGCCAGGCGGTAGTCAGGAGGCTGCAGCGCGGCCTGCTGGGCGAGTGCCGGCGGCACGGGCTGGCCCGCCAGGCATAGCAGCAACCACAGCAGTAATCGTCGCTTCATGGCGCCACCCGCGCTGCGATGCGGTTGCCGTTGTTATCGTGGCCGGCCACCGTCATGCCCGGCTGCACGGCATCGCGCAGGTCGAAGGAGAAGATCGGGTTCTCGGCAACCGGCTCATGCAGCGTCAGGCGCAGCAGCGGCTGCCGGGCCGCATCGGCCAGGACCAGGGTCTCGATATGGAACGCCGGGATGCCCGCCGCCAGGCCGGTATCCATCGGATGCATCACGCGCAGCCGCACGCGTGCCGCGGCCCCGCCGAAGCCCGGGAACACGCGCGCGTCCACGCGGTTGAGCGTGCGGCTCCAGCTGCCGTCGCGGCGCGTGGCGCCGGGCACCGTGCAGCCCCCGCCGCCGGCATCGACCAGCACGCTGCCGACATGCCAGGTGCCATCGCGCGTGCGCGCCGCCACCCGCACCGGCGAAGCCTGTTCCAGCTTGAAGCGGAACGACAGCGAAGGGCGCACCCGCAGCGGTTCGAACGCCAGCACCTCGCGGATCGGGTTGCGGTCCACCGCCACCACGATGCGATCCACTTCGCCCAGCGCCGAGGCATCGAAGGCGATCGGCACGCGCATGGGGTCTTCCGCAAACGCCGGCCCGGTCACCCTGACGCGGCTGTCGAACACCACCGGGCCAGTCTGCAGCAGCTCCTTGTGGATCCAGGCCCATTGCGGCGACTGCAGCGGATCGCTGTGCGCGATGATGGCGCCCGCTGCCCCGGCAGCCGGTACAGCCGGACTGGCCATGCCCAGTCCGGCCGCCATCAGCACGACCATGGCCCGCGTCCGGCGCCTCATGCCTGCTGCCCCCGGCGCGCCATGCCGCGCTGCGGGTCGTAGCCCTGCAGCGCCAGCGCGAAGAACACCACCGCGCTGCCCGCCACCACCGCCAGGCTCAGCGGCGCCACCTGCCCATACAGCGCAAAGCGGATCGACTCGACCGCGTGGGTGAAGGGATTGAAGCGGGCCAGCTGGTACACCAGCTCCGCGCCCGACTCCTGCAGCTTCCACAGCGGATACAGCGCCGAGCTGATGAAGAACATCGGGAAGATCACGAAGTTCATGGTGCCGGCAAAGTTCTCGAGCTGGCGCACATGGACCGACAGCAGCAGGCCCAGCGCGCCCAGCATCAGCGCGGCCAGCGCCATGGCGCCCGTCGCCGCCAGCAGGTGCAGGGACTCGAAGCGGATGCCGAAGGCCATCGCCACCAGCAGGAACGCGGCCATCTGCAGCAGCGACAGCACCGTGCCCGCCGCCAGCTTGCAACCCAGCAGCCAGCCCCGCGGCAGCGGCGCGGTCAGCAGCAGCCGCATCACACCCATCTCACGGTCGTACACCATGGCCAGCGACGACTGCATGCCGTTGAACAGCGCGATCATGCCCAGCAGTCCGGGCGCCACGTAGACCTTGTATTCGATGTAGGTGTCGTAGGGCGGCGCAATGGCGACGCCCAGCGCGTTCTGGAAGCCCGCGGCAAACACGAGCAGCCACAGCAGCGGGCGCACCAGCGACGACAGCAGGCGCCCGGGCTGGCGCAAGTACTTGCGCAGCTCGCGCCCGCAAACCGCGCGCAGCGCGCGCCAGCGATGGATCAGGATGGAGGCCATGGGTGCGCTAGGCGGATGGGGCCCGGCACGCCGTGTCGGCTTCATCGGCGCCCAGGGTGTCGAGGTTGTTCTTCGGATGCAGCACGCCTTCCACCGGGGCCATGCCGACTACACCGTCAGGGTGGGCCAGCAACACCGGCTGGCGCAGCTGGCGGTCCCAGCGGCGGAACGACAGTGGCGGCCCCTTGAAGCCGTCCACCACCACCTGCCCGGCGGCAAGCGCTTGCGCCTGTCCGGCAAACCCGGCCCTGGGCCGGCGCGCCACGCTCTCGGCGATAGCCTTGACCGCCACCCAGGCAGCCCAGTCGTAGCCGGTCATCGGACGGCCCGCCGCGCGCATGAAGCGCCGGTTGAGCTGCGGCCCGCCATTGCGCTCCCAGGCCCAGTGCCACGCCTGCGCGCCCAGCCCGCTGGCGCCCACCACCGGGCGCGGCAGCAGCGTGACGTAGGGCACGCCGCGGGCGAACTCGCCGTCGGCATCGGCCACCACCACCACGTCATAGTCCACGCCGCCGGTCAGCAGGCTGAGGTTGGCCTGGTCACGCTCACGCGGGTCGTTGGACAGCCTGAAGGCGCGCTGCGCCGACCAGGCAATGCCAAAGCGCCGCGCCGACGTCACCAGCGCATCGCGCTGCGCCGCATCGGCCGCGGACGGGCCGCTCAGCAGCAAGGCGCGGCGCCATTTGCGTTACTGCATCAGCGCATCCGCGCGCATGCGCAGGCTGGGCAGCGTGTGCAGCAGCACCGGCGCGCAGCCGGCGCCGCGCAACTCATCGTCATCGGCCGACACGTTGAACAACAAGGCCTCCCCCGGCTTGACCGCACCCGTGGCCGCCCTGACCGACGCCGACGGCAGGTCCAGCAGGATATAGCGCGTGCCCTGCCGCGACAGCGCAGCGACCAGCGGGGCCACCTCGGCTCCGGTGCGGGCTTCCAGTGCTTCCAGCCTGAGCGACTGGCCCGCGGCCGCGAGCGCCACGCGCGCTTCCGCGGCCGCCACCTGGGCGCCGTCGAGCGCACGGCCCTGCGGCTGGCCGGGATAGCGCTGCGCCAGGCGCCGGGGCGCATAGCGCGCGTCGTCGGCCTGCGACACGACCGCCACGCGCACCTCGGCCGCCTGCACCGCGGCAGGCAGCCACGCCAGCGCCATGGCACCCAACCCGGCACGCCACCACTGCCACCATGCACGCGAACGCTCAGTCATCGATCGCCACCGAATGCGGCACCCGGCCCGCCTTGAGCGTGGCCACCGCCTTGCGGCTGGCGGTATCCACCACGCTGACATCGTCGGACAGGCCGTTGGCGACATAGAGCCGCGCGTTGTCGCGGCTCAGCGCCAGCCCCCATGCGCGGCGGCCGACCAGCACATAATCCTGCACCCGGCGCGACGCCACCTCGACCACCGCGACATGGTTGGCGCGGCCCAGGCCGATATAGGCGCGCGTGCCGTCGCCGCTGGCCGCCATGCCCACCGGGGTCACGTCCTCGGCGCGAAAGCCCCGGGGCGCAAAGGCGATGGTCTGGGCCACCTCGAAGGTATCGGTACGGATCACGCTGACGCTGGCCGACAGCTCGTTGGACACCCACAGCTCCTTGCCGTCGCGCACCAGCAGCAGCCGCCGCGGCCGGTTACCGACCTGGATATTGCGGATCACCGTGCGCGAAGCCAGGTCGATGACATGGACCAGGTTGGCCACCTCCGAGGTCACGTACACATACCTGCCGTCGGCACTGGCCTTGACGCCCTCCGGCTCCTCGCCCACCCTGACCGCGAACACGCGCTTGCCCGACGCCAACTCGTAGGCCGACAGCAGCCCGTCCTCTTCATTCGAGACATAGAGCGTGCGGCCGTCCTGGCTGAGATCGAACAACTCCGGATCGTCCCCCACCGGCAGCGATGCCAGGGTCTTGCGGCTGGCCACATCGACCACATCCACCCGGTTGTCGTCGCTGCAGGCCACGTACAGGCGCGTGCGGTCTGGCGACAGCTGCAAGTGGCGCGGGCGCTTGCACTGCCGCCATACCGCGACAAGCTGCCGGCTGCGGGCATCGAAGACGGCGAGGGTGTCGTCCTTCTCGCTCGATACAAAGACCTGGTTGGTAGCCTTGCCGGCGGGGGCGCGGCCTCACCCTGCGCGCCTTCGGCCAGGCCGGCGGCAACCAGCAGCGTCGTGACCAGCAGCAAGACGCCGGCAAACCAGACGGGGGATGGCATCTTGTTCATGCGGGTACGCCCCTCGCAGCCGGGTCAGTGACAGGGGCCGGCGGCGTCATGGCCAGGAAGGCGCCCTCCAGCGTGTCGCACGCCGCGGCGCCGCGCAGTGCGGCCGGGGTGCCGTCGAAACGCACGGTGCCGCGGTCCAGCACGATCACGCGGTCGGCGTGCTCCACCTCCTGCACCACGTGGGTGGCCCACAGCACGCCGGCCTGCGCCCGCGCCGTCAGCCGCCGGGCATCGGCCACCAGCTGCGCACGCGCGGCCGGGTCCAGCCCCACCGTCGGCTCGTCCAGCAGCAGCATGGCCGGTTCATGCAGCAGCGCGCGCGCCAGTTCCACCTTGCGCCGGTTGCCGCCCGAAAGCTCGCGCACCGGTGCGCGCGCACGCGCCGCCAGCCCGAAGTCATCGAGCAGCCGGGCGATGCGCCGCGCCGCCGCGCCGCGCGGCAGCCCGTGCAGGTCCGCGTGAAAGCGCAGGTTGGCCAGCACCGGCAGGTCCAGGTCGATGGCCGGCTGCTGGAACACGATGCCCAGCCGTGCCAGCGCGCGCACCGGATCGCTCCGCATGTCGCTGCCCATGACTGTGACCTGCCCCGCATCGGCCACGAACAGGCCGCTGAGAATCTGGAACAGCGTGGTCTTGCCCGCCCCGTTTGGCCCGAGCAGTGCCACGAACTCGCCGCGCCGCACGCTGAGCGAGACTCCGTCCAGGGCCACGCGGCTACCGAACGCCTTGCGCACGGCGTCGCAGCACAGCGCCAGCGGCGCTTGCATGGCCATCACAGCTGCCCCCTGGCCCGCGCGGTGCCCACGCGCTCGGCAAAGGTCCGCTCGCTCTCCCATGCATGGCGCAGGAAGGCATCGTATTGCGCGGTATTCAGGTAAGTCAGCTCCTGGTCGTACCTGGCCAGTTCCGCAAGGTGGCGCGGCTGCTGCATCGCGGCGCGGAACGCGTCATGCAGGCGGCCGACGATTGCCGGATCGGTGCCGCGCGGCACGCCGATGCCGTAGGGCGAGTTATGGACCGCATGGGCAAAGCCCAGCTCGCTGACCGTCGGCACCTCAGGCCAGCGCGGTGAGCGCTGCGCGCTGAACACGGCCAGCAGGCGCAGCTTGCCGGTCTCCACGAAGGGCGCGAAGCCGGTGGAATTGACCCCCGCCATCAGCGAACCATTGGCCACCGCCAACATCTGGTCAGCGGTGCCGTGATACGGCACGTGGAGATAGCGCACGCCGCTGCGCCCGAGCACGTCCTCCATCGCCAGATGGGCGGTGGTGCCGATGCCGGTGGAACCCACGGTCAGCTCGCCCGGATGCGCGCGGCCCCAGGCGACCAGGTCGCGCAGCGAGCGCAACGGGCTGTCTGCGGGCACCACGATGCCGAAGGTATAGCCCGAGATCATCAGCACCGGCTGGATGTCGCGCAGCGGCTGCCAGGCGGTCTTCTGCTGATGCGGGAAGCGAAACACCGTCAGCGGCAGCTGGCCGATGGTGTAGCCGTCCGGCCGCGCCGCGGCAAGCAAGCCCCCCACCAGCGTGCCGCCGGCGCCCGGCCGGTTCTCCACCACGACAGGCTGCCCCAGCTCACGCCCGGCCAGCTCCGCCAGGATGCGCATGGAGATATCGGTGGCGCCGCCCGCTGGCCATGGCACCACCAGCGTGATCGGCCGCGACGGATATCCCTGCGCACCCTCGGCCAGCGCGGCGCCCGCATGGACCAGGCCGAGGCACGGCAACAGCAGCAGGCAGGCAAGGCAGCGACCAAGGCGGCGGAACATGGCTGGGCACCAGGCAGAGTGTTGATGCGGGTGAACAGAGCAAGGCCGATACCATGTGCAGCGCAGCATGGGGGCGCGATCCATGCCAGGCGTTGCCTGGCCGCGCCGGACGCACTGCCGGACGCTGCGGCCAGGCCGTGCCTTGTGCGGTGCGCCGCGCACGACTGTCTCATGGTGGAGCACCGGCCCGCTGCTTGTGTCCGCAGCTGTCCTGTTTTGTGACAGGCATCGGCGCAAGATGGGTTCGGCCAGCGCGTCCCCCGGGCCTCTTGCCGCGCAAGTCCCGAACTCCCGATGCACGGTACGAAACCTGCTCAGCTCCGGGCAGGCGCTACCCAATGCAGGTATCGCGCCGCTTATCCGGAGGAGACGGAACATGCCAGCCAACCCGCGCCCCGCACCGCCAGGGCAGGCGCCGTGCGACCCCTTGGCATGCCGCGGCAGAGCCAGCCGCGGCGCCGCCACCGCGATTGCCGTGGCGGTCGCGCTGATGGTCCAGCGGCCCGCTGTTGCGCAGCAGGACACCCCTGTCCCAAACCAGGACAGCGCCATGCTGCCGGAAGTCCTGGTGGTGGCCGCCGCGCCGCTGCCAGGCATCGGCGTCGACAGCGACCTGGTGCCCTACACCGTGCAGACCGTGCGCGGCGACGACCTGGACCGGTCGCGCGCCGGCAACCTGGCCGAGTACCTGTCCCGCAACCTGGCCGGCGTCAACGCCAACGACATCCAGGGCAGCCCGTTCCAGACCGACATCACCTACCGCGGCTTCCGTGCCTCGTCCATTCCGGGCGTGCCGCAGGGCCTGTCGGTCTACCTGGACGGCATCCGCGTCAACGAGCCCTTCGGCGACGTGGTCAGCTGGGACATGATTCCGGAAGCCGCGCTGGCGAACGTGTCGCTGGTGTCCAGCGCCAACCCGGCCTACGGCCTCAATACCCTGGGCGGCGCACTGGCCATGACCACCCGTTCCGGGCTGGACTCGCCCGGCTTCACGGCCGACCTGTCCTACGGCAGCGGCGCCCGCAAGCGCGCCGACCTGTCCGGCGGCGTGCGCAGCGACAGCGGTTGGCACGCATTCGCGGCCGGCACCCTGTTCCAGGAGCATGGCTGGCGCGACCAGTCGAGCGGCCGGCTTGGCAACGTCTTCGCCAAGGCTGGCTATGCGGGCGACACTGACAGCTGGGACGTCTCCGTGCTGCACGGCCGCAGCACGCTGACCGGCAATGGGCTGGTGCCCAGCTTCCACGCCAGCGGCAACGGCACGCTGCCAGACCTCTACCAGGCCAACCGCTACGCCGTGTACACCTACCCCGACCAGACCCGCAACCAGGTGACCCAGGCCGCCGTCAACGGCCGCCACTGGTTCGACGACAAGACCAGCGCCGCCGCGCTGGCCTACGTGCGCACCAGCCGCCGCGACACCACCAACGGCGATGTAAACCCGGGCTACGAGGCCTATGCCGAAGACTGCGGGGACGGCTTTGCGCCCGACGGCAGCCCACGCAGCGACGCCTGCGGCATAACCCGGGCCGAAGGCGCCGCGCTGCGTCCCGCCTTGATCAACACCACCCATATGTGGCAGCAGACCGTCGGCATGGCGCTGAGCATGGCCAGGGAGACCGACCACCACCTGCTAAACACCGGCCTGACCCTTGACCGCAGCCGGCTGACCTATTCGCAGTACACGCAGCCCGGCACCTTCACCGACGACCGCGGCGCCGTGGCCGACCCGGACGCCCCCAACGCCCTGTTCTCCGGCGTCGGCGGCACCTCGCGCATGCTCGGCCTGTACCTGTCCGACACCTGGTCGCTGACTCCCAGCACCTTCCTGACCGCCTCGGCCAGGTGGAACCACGTCACGGTAAGCAACACCCTGCGCAACAGCGACGGCAGCGAACAGCCCCGTGAGAGCTTTACCTACCGCCGCCTCAACCCGGCGCTGGGGCTCTCGCAGAAGCTGGGCGGCGGGGTCACTGTGTTCGGGGGCTATGCCCAAAACAACCGCGTGCCCACCGTCCTCGAACTCGGCTGCGCCGACCCGACGCGGCCCTGCCGCCTGCCGGCCGGCCTGCAGGCCGACCCCTACCTGAAGCAGGTGGTCTCACACTCCTATGACGCAGGCGTGCGCTGGCACCGCGGCAAGGACACCGAAGTCACGGCGTCGCTCTACCGCATCGACAATCACGACGACATCCTCTTCCTGCGCGCGCCGAACACCCAGCTCGGCTATTTCGCCAACTTCGACCGCACCCGCAACCAGGGTCTGGACCTCACCGCCCGCCAGCGCGTGGGCGATGTCACGCTGCGGCTTGCCTACAGCTATCTCCAGGCGACCTACCAGGCCGCCGGCCAGCTTGCTGCCGGCGAACGCACCATCGACATCCGGCCCGGCATGCGCATGGCTGGCCTGCCCCGCCATACGCTCAAGCTGGGCGTCGACTGGCAGGCACTGGCCGGCCTGACGCTTGGCGCCGACCTGGTGGCAGCGTCAAGCACCGTCTCCAGTGGCAACGAAGACGGCCTGCGCAGCGACCCGCAACCGGGCGCGCCGCCGAAGACCGCCGACTGGCATGTGCCCGGCTACGCCACCCTCAACCTGCGCGCCACGTACAAGGTGAACAGGCAGTTTGAGATCTATGCGCGCGTGGCCAATGTCCTTGACCGGCGCTATGAGACCTATGGGCAGATCGCGAATGATGTGTTCCCCGGCGGCAGCCTGGTGCGCCCGCATGTGGCACCGGGGGATGCCGCCAGCGCGCTGTTCGTGGCACCGGGCGCGCCGCGGAGCTTCTGGCTGGGGGCGGTGTTCCGGATGTAGCAAGCCAGGCAGGTTCCGCTGAGCAATGCGGCGCGGGCCGGCATGCAGTGAACCTGTCGGCCCGCACCCCGGAGCGCGCTACTATTCGCCTGACACGGCGCCTTTGCGTCGAGCGTCAGCCCTGCCCCCAACCCGTCATGACCCGCATTGTCCGCTTCGCCCTCCACACCCTGGCATCCGCAGGCCTCATGTTCCTGAGCAGCGCGCATGCCACCGACATCGACTGCGATCCGTCGGCCACGCCTGCCAGCGCCACGCAGGCGCAACGCCTGATCTGCGAATCCGCGCTGTTTTCCATGGGCTACCAGCGCATCTACGCCGATCAGCAGCGCCTGCTCAAGGCACGGGTGATCACTGAGGCGGACATTGCAGCGTTCCGCAAGAAGCGGGACCGTTGCAATTCGGCATCCTGCCTGGACACGGTCTTCCGGGATTGGAATGCATTCGCCAGCCGGGCGCGGACCCCTTGACCGGATAGCCATGGCGGGCAGTCCCGCCGGCGCGGACTTAGAAGGCCCTGGCGGCCACAGCGCCGCGGCCTGCAGGGCCGGCCTTGCCTTCCTGGGCGCCGGATGCCAGGGCACGGAGGGCGGCTTCGCGGGAATTTCCGATACGCTTGTGCGCGGTCTCCAGGACCGCATCGATGTCCCGCCTGGTTACGGCGCGCTGCAGGGCACGCCAGGTCTTGAAGGAATTCTCCAGCGATCCGGGACGGGATGCGAGCCCCAGCCGCACATAGCGCAGGACCCGCAGCGAGATGGAATTCAGCAGCTCCCCGACCAGCCGGTTGCTCGACAGGTCTGCCATGGCCATGTTCGCCAGGAAGGTCACGCTGATATAGGCGTCCACGGATTCCTCGACGGCCTTGCCGAGCTGCGGCATGAATTGCCCGAATAACGCATCAAGCGCGTCCGCGCGCTCTTCCATCAGCTGCCTGAGCAGGATTGCAAACAGTGCGTCCCGCACGACGTAGATATCCCGCAGATCCTGGGCATTGGGCTCGGTGACAATGGCACCGCGCCGAGCGCGGAACTCGATCAACCGCTCCCGCTCCAGGATGCGCAAGGCCTCGCGCACAGGAGCGCGGCTGACCTCCAGGACCTCGCTGATGTCTTTCTCAAGCAGGCGCTGGCCTGCGTGGATCACGTCGATCGTAATCAGTCCCGCCAGCCGCACCGCAATCTGGTCAGCAACGGATGCCGACCAGTCGCGTCCATGCATAAGCGCCTGCTCGACAACCAGCGTGACCGGATTCTGCGGTGTTTGCGGCGCAAGCAGCGACTGCAGTTCTGGCGTGTTGGTAGTCTTGAGTCTGCCCATCAGGGGTAAATCCTTCCGATTATTGGAAAACCGGTCGGGTGTTGCCCTCGATCGGCGCTGCACCGCTCGCAGCATCCAAGATCTTACCTTACGTGGCCTATCGGGCGGATGGCCGAGGGTGGCATCTCGGTCGGTGCAGGCTAAGCAGTCGTCTGTCGGCGCACTGTGCCGCGTGTGGCCCGGCTCTCCTTGGGGCTGCAACCAAACTGCACGTGATACCAGCGCGAGAATCCGCTCGGCGCGGAAAAGCCGAGTAGCGTCGCCACCTCGGTCAACGGACGATCGCTTTCGATGACATGACGCGCGGCGAGTTCCGTACGGATCTCGCTCACGATCGACGAGAAGCTCCGTCCCTCTTCCGCCAGCCGGCGCTGGACCGTGCGGCACACCACGCCCAGGTGCTCCGCCACCTGCTCGATGCTGCAGCGCCCGCCGGGCAACAGCAGCACGATGATGCGCCGTACGTCCTCAAGCATTGTCGCCCGCTGCGACATGGCAGATGCATCAATCAACTGCTGCGCGTAGCGCGCCATGGCCGGATCGGCAAACGGGTTGCGTGCATCGAGATCGGCCTTCGCGCAGATGATGCAGTTGAAGTCATAGTCGAATTCGACGCAAGGGCCAAAAAACCGTTGGTGCGTACCAAGGTCGCGCGGCGCCGGGTGCTCGAAGCATACGCGCCGCGGCTCCCAGTCGGGCTTGAGGAGCTGGCGTATCAACCGCACCATTACCCCCAGCGCCAGTTCAACCCTTTGGCGCGTGGGCTGATTTGCACTGCCGGCCATTACCGCCTCGCGAATGATGACCAGTTCGCCGCACTCTTCTACCGCCAGCGACAGCGCACCGTTGAGCAACGCCTGATAGCGCATCAGCATGTGAAGCGAGTCGCGCAGCGTCGCCTGGTCGCGGATCAGCAATCCTACCGCCCCAAGATTGGACAACAGGCGCGACTCGGCCATGCACAGCCCGAAGCCCTCGTTGCCAGATAGGGTTGCGGACGCCTGGAGCAGCCGTCCGACACGCTCCACCGGAATCATGAGGTCCGGCTCGCGCAGTACGCTCGGACTCAACCCCGCGTCAAGGAGCATCCGCACCGGGTCCAGTCCGGCGGCCCGAGCGACCTCGCTGTAGTTGGTGAGGGCCGCAGCGCGGACAAGTGACGACATTGGAGAGCGGCGTAGAACATTGACATGGAATGATAAATCCCAGTCATGTAGTGTCAAGCGGGAGAAACCCGTGAGATCCAGACTCGCGGGGATAGATCGGCCTATTCGAAACTATTCGAAAAATCGGAGACAACGTTCATGATCCAACGCCTCAAAACGGCACCCGCAGTGGTCCGCGCGACCTCTCTGGGCAACTCGATCCGGGTCGAGCCAATCACTTGCACGATCGGCGCAGAGCTCAGCAACATCAACCTGGGCGCGGCTGCCGAGGACGCCCAGCAGATGGCAGAGATCCGGGCGCTGCTCCTGAAGCATCGCGTGCTGTTCTTCCGCGACCAGGACATCACGCGCGCGCAGCATGTGGCTTTTGCGCGCCGCTTCGGCGAGCTGGAGGACCATCCAGTGGTGGGCAGCCATCCCGATTACCCGGGACTGGTTCAGATTTACAAGACCCCCGACAGTCCTCCCGAACGCAACGAGAATTCCTGGCATACCGATGCCACCTGGCGCGAACAGCCACCGCTAGGCTGCGTGCTGCGCTGTATCGAGTGCCCGCCCGTGGGCGGCGACACGATGTGGGTCAACATGGTCGAGGCCTATGACCAGTTGCCCGAGGATATCAAGACGAAGATCGCCTCATTGCGCGCGCGCCACAGCATCGAGGCGAGCTTCGGCGCCGCCATGCCGATCGAAAAGCGTCTTGCACTGAAGGCCCGGTACCCCGATGCCGAGCACCCGGTGGTGCGCACCCATCCTGAAACCGGAGAGAAGATCCTGTTCGTCAATGGAAGCTTTACGACGCACTTCACCAACTACAACGTGCCGGACAACGTGCGCTTCGGCATCGACAAGGCGCCAGGTTCCGCAAATTTGCTTAGCTACCTGGTCAGCCAGGCCACCATCCCCGAGTACCAGGTGCGTTTTCGCTGGAAGAAGAACAGTGTCGCCTTCTGGGACAACCGTTCAACCCAGCACTACGCAGTGATGGATTACCCCCCGTGCCACCGAAAGATGGAGCGCACCGCCATCATCGGTGACGCGCCTTACTAACACTGGCAGACCCTGCTGGCGGCGACGCTGCCTCGCGTAGTCAGCGTCGCCCCACTTGAGCAAGACAAGCTGAGTTGCGCTGCCCGCGTCGAGGCGATCGATCGCGCGCTCGCCACCATCGAGGAGCCGGTGATCATCGTGGCGCATAGCGCAGGCGCAATGACGGTCGCCAATCGCGACCTCTCGTGATCGGGCTTCACTAACGGACCTGCCGGAACGGTAGTCACCCAGCCAGTTGCGTGGCCAGGTGACTGCCGTATTACTCTGGCTGGTAGTTAATGGACTTCAGCAACGCGGATTGTTGCTGGTATGCCTGCTTCAGGTCCGCCATCATCTCTTCCGAGGTAGCGGCATCCCCCTGCTCCATGCCCATTTCCTTGATGCGGTTCTGCACCCCGGGTTGCTTGAAATACGCCAGCGTCTCCTCGCGGATTTTTTGCTGGACTGCCGGAGCGACATCCGGGCGCGACCACACGGCGAACCAGCCTGCTTGCGCCAACTGCGGGTAGCCGAGCTCCTTGAACGTAGGCACATCCGCCAATCCGGCAATCCGGGTCGGATAGGCCACGGCAATCGCTCTGATCTTCCCCGCCTTGATCAGCGGCATTGAAGTAGTCACCCCATCGAACATCAGCGGCACATGGCCACCCATCAGGTCATTCAATGCCGGAGGAGAGCCTTTGTAGCCCACATGCCGCATTTGCACCTGAGTGAGTTGCCCGAGCAGTATGCCCGAGGTGTGGCCCCTCAATCCCGCAGCATAAGAAGCGAAAACCAGGCCGTCCTTCTGCGATTTGCCGAAGTCCACCAACTGCTTCAGGTTAGAGACAGGCACATCCTTGTTGGCAACCAACACCAACCCCGTGCGGCTGACCTGGGCCAGGGGCTTCAGGTCGGCAAAGGGCTTGTAATGGACCTTGTAGGCCAACGGCGCTTCGCTCACGACGCCGCCCTGAATGACCACCAGGGTATGACCATCCTTGCCGGTGGCCTGCAAATCGCTGATCGCCAGCGCGCCGGCGGCACCAGGCTTGTTCTCCACGATAACCGGCTTGCTCCATTTTTTCTGCAGGCCTTCCGCCAGCAGCCGCGCCAGGGCGTCGGCGCTGCCGCCGGCAGGCCCCGCCACCACCAGGCGGATCGGCTTGCTTGGCCAATCCTCCTGGGCCTGAGCCACGGGCATCCCACCGACGACACCAACTCCGATCGCCAAGGCGTATCCGCGCCACCACAAGTTATTGGTTCGCTTCCTCATGTCTGTACCTTTTGATTGCCGTCTTTTCTCCATTCTCGGATCGCCCCGCGCCAACCGGCTTGACCGATCACGACAAGTTGTTGTCGATTCGCGCAAACGGAGGGAAAACCCTGCTCACAGTATCGGCCACACGGTATCGAGAAAGGTCGGGATCCCGGCCGATGAGGGAAACTGCAGCTTCAATTTGAGTGCGACTCCGGAAAATCTGGTCGACTCATGCAGCATATGCTGTCAGTTCCCCCAAGGGCTCTTTACATGCATTCGGCCTTGCGCAGGAAGCCCTGGTGGCCACCGTTACGATTGGGTGCGAAGCCATTCTTCTGAAGCGTCTCTTCCACCGTGTCGTAGAAGACCCCAAGCTGCAAGATCTCCCGGGTCTGCTGCGCCGTCGCGATGGGGCGACCAAATTCGCCGGCGATACGCACCAGTTGCTTGATCTGTTCCACGGTGCTCATCTTTCCCGTGCGGGTCTGGTTCCAGAGTACGTCCTCGATGCCGCACCGCACATGCAGGCCCAAAGCCATGCCGATCATGTTGATGGGAAGCACATTCAGCACCGAACTCTCCACCGTTACCACGGCTCCGTCCGGCACAGCTCGCAGAATGTTGGCCAGGTTGTAGATGTTCGCCTGATCCATGCCGCCGCTGATAGCCACCCAGTTCATCACCAGCGGGCCCTTGTAGACGCCGCGGCGAATCATCCGCTCAATCGTTTCAAAGCTGTTGATGTTGTAGCACTGAAACTCACTCTGAATTCCGGCGGCTGTCAGACGTCGAACGTGCTCCTCGAACCAGCTGGGATTCGACGGCACCACCATGTCCTTGTAGGTTCCGTAGAGGTGCGCGAACCCTCGCGACAGTCCCTTGAAATCATCCACACCAGCATGCTCCGTCACGTTCATCTGCGAGGTATTGACGGTCACCGTCACCTGGTCGGGCTTCGGATCGAGTTCGGCCAGCATATGCCGCGTGTCATCACTAAGCCATTTTGCGCCCTGGCCCTCTTCAGGCGCGAAGCTGATAGAGCCTCCCACCTGGATGACCATTTCCGGACAGGCCTTGCGCACGCCGGCGATCAGCTCATTGAACTTGGACAGGCGCTTGCTGCCCTTGCCGTCCTCTTCGCGCACGTGCAGATGCAGCACTCTCGCACCGGCTTCGTAGCAATCCACCGCCTTCTGGATCTGATCCGCCATGGTGACAGGGATATCTTCCGGGAAGTCTGACGGAATCCAGCCCGGCGCATAGGGAGCGGCGGTGATGATCAGAGGCTGCTGGTTCTCGGGATACAGATGGCCGTCAAGGAAGTTCATGTTGATGGATCTCCAGGTTGAGATGTGAATCTTGAGAATGCCGAATTGGATGAGAAAGCTGCTACGTGCTGTCAAATCACGAAAATGGACGAGCCGGTGGTCTTTCGGGACTCCAGGTCCCGGTGTGCCTGCACTGCATCTTCCAGGGCATAGCGCTGATTGATCCCGATGCGGATGCGGCCAGCCGCCACGTGGCCGAACAGCTCGCCGACCAGTTCCGCCTTCTCGGCAGGATCGGCGATATAGTCGGCCAGGCCCGGGCGCGTCAGGAATGCCGAGCCTTTTCGGGCCAGAATTGCCGGATCGAACCCGGTGACCGGGCCGGAGGCGAAACCCACGCACACCAGCAGGCCGCGGCGCTTGAGGGAGTCCAGCGAGGACATGAAGGTGTCCTTGCCCACGCTGTCGAAGACCACGTTCACGCCCACGCCGTCCGTCAGTTCCCGCACGCGCCTGGCCACGTCCTCATGGCTGTAGTTGATCGTGTGGTCACAGCCGTGGGCACGCGCCACTTCGGCCTTGGCATCGGTGGAAACTGTGCCAATCACGGTCAGCCCCAACAACTTTGCCCACTGCGAAACAATCAGGCCAACACCACCTGCCGCGGCATGCAGCAGGATGGAGTCGCCCGCCTTGAAGGGGTAGATCCGGCGCATCAGGTAGGCCGCTGACAAGCCCCGCATGGTCATGGCCGCCGCGACTTCGCAACGGATTGCCTCCGGCAGCTTGATCAGCGGATCGGCAGAGATCAGCCGCTGCGTGCTGTAGGCGCCCAGCGTGTTGGTAAATCCCGTATAGGTGACACGGTCGCCAACCGCCAGATGGGTGACGCCGGCGCCGACGGCCTCGATCACGCCAGCGGCCTCGTTGCCAATGCCGCTGGGCAGCGGAACCTTGTAAGTACCGCTGCGGAAGTAGGTATCGGCAAAGTTCAAGCCTACCGCCACGTGACGGACGCGGACCTCCCCCGGTCCGGGCTCGCCAACGCTGCCGTCCTCAAAACGAAGGATGTCGGGTCCGCCTGTTTCGTAAAACTTAACGAATTTCGCCATGTCGTCTCCTGTTTTCTATCAAATAAGACCGTTCACCTGCGGATTGCCGCTTGAGCTCGACTTGAGCTCGCCAAAGGACAAACCGGCTTGGTGACGCAGTGGATTGGTTGATGTCTGAGTGTCTTTCGCGACGATTGAATCGTCTGGCAAGGCGCAACGTTCCGCTTTACCTTGCACGCCTTGAACTTTCCTTCTTGTGACAAAGATCCGCTGGTGCAGATGCGCCAGCTCCTATTCGTCGACCTTGATCCCTGCGTCGTTGGCGATCTTCGTCCAGACTTGCAGATCGTTCCGGACGATCTCGCCCAGCTGCGCGGAGGTCTTTACCGGAGGTGGCTCGAAGTTCAGTTTCTGCATCAGCGCCGCGATCTCCGGCAATGCCTGCACCTTGTTGGCCTCATCGGCCAGCCGCTTCACGATCGCCGGACTGGTTCCGGCTGGCGCGAACATGCCGAACCATCCCACCGTATTGAACTTGTAGCCCTGCTCACTCATCGTCCTGACGTTGGCAAGCTGTGGCGAGCGCACATTGCCGACGATGGCTATGCCACGCACCTTCCCGGAACGCAGGAACGGAACCGCCACGCTGGGATCGGTCCAGCCGATCTTCAGCACCCCCGAGGAAAGCTCAGTGAGCAGTTGACTGGATGTCCGATATGCCATGTGTTCGCTCTTCATGCCGGTCTGCTTCTTCAGCCACTCCATCGTCAAGTGCGCGGACGAGCCGGTGCCCCAGCTGCCATAGCCGTACTTATCCGGATTTGCCTTTACAAGCTCGATGAGTCCAGGCAAATCGTGCACCGGCAGATCCGGGCTCACCAGTAGCAACACCCCACCCGCAGCTGTCTGCGCGATCGGCACGAGGCTCCTTCTTGCCTCCTGGGAAACGGACTTGATGACGGCCGGCGCAACCACCATGTTGGATGCCGTTGTGTAGAGAATCGTGTAGCCGTCCGGCGCTGCCTTGAGGACGGCGTTGGTCCCGATCACCCCGCTGCCGCCCGGCCGGTTCTCCACGACCACAGCCTGCTTCAGCGATTCGGAAAGGCGTTGCGCCATGACCCGCGCCAGCGCGTCGGTTCCCGACCCGGGAGACGACGGAACAATCATTTGGATCGGGCGCGCGGGCCAGGCTTCCTGTGCCTGCACCGGTCCTGGCGCGCACAAGGCAATGATTGCCTCGGCGCACAGTGTGATTGCGAGCAGCTCTTTCAGTGATGACATCGTCGTCCCCATGTTCTTTCGACCATTTACCAGCCTGAAAAAGTGCTGCCCGCCCCACCACCGTGCGACAAGCGATTTCTACCGGCTCAGGCTATCGTGCGCAAATCATAGCAGTCGTCTTTTTTATTGTCGACATGAATATATTTTGGCTGATCGTGAGATTGCCGGAATCGATTCAGTCCAGCCTCTTGCCCGTTGGCGCCGTGCCCTCCGTCGCAGACGCTTCGAAGGCGTCGAACATCAAGTCGGGGGCGCTGGTGTTGTGACGCGACCGGACAGTGCGGCCGAATCGCACCGCGGTCGCCTGCATTGAAGTGACGGCCATCACCGGCTTCCTGATGGCCTCACCAGCCGGCCCGGTGGTCCAGGTAACCTCGCTCGCGTCTGCATTGTCGTCGGCAACATACATGGAACGCAGCATCGCAAACGGACGTCTGGCGTCATGCGCCGGCAGGAACCGGACATCGAGCGCCGTGCGCATGTCGCTGATTTCAGTGATCGTGACCGTTGCCTGGCCTCCGCACGTGAAATGCAGCCTGAAGACCAAGGGTTGCGGCTCGATTTCTATCTGCGCGATGTTGACCACCGGGCGCCCTTCCTGCTCTATCGGCCCCAGCAGGAACGAAGAGCCATACGCATTGACACCCAGATGGCGGGCCGGCAAGGGTTTCGCCCGCCAGTAGCCATCGGCGGGATAGAGCACCAGGACCTCGGTACGCGTCCGGCCGGACTTCCGGAACACCTGGATCAGGTGAAAGCCGGCATCGGCCCTGCCCGCTACCGTGACCGGCACCCGATGTGGCCGCCAGAAGCTGGCGAACGTGATGCCGACAATGGCAATGTTGGCGTCATCAAGGAGGGTGACCGTGCGCGGCACGAAGACATGGCGGGGATCCGTCGGGTGAGGCGCCTTGCCGAAGTTGCACCCGGAGAAGTCAGGCGCGGAGCTGTCAATGCGGATGGCGTTGACGTAGGGGGGATGCAATGCCTGAATCCGGAACCTCCCAACCGCGGCAGCGGACAGGGCGAACGAGACATTGTCTTCTTCCGCACATGGGCCTGGCGTGCTGAAGTTCTCGACCTTCACGGCCAGCCGCTGCGCGCAAGCCGGCACGGCAAGCAGCGCCAGGCACAGGGTCGCGACAAGGCGCGTTGCGCGCATGTCAGGCTCCGTGAACGGGAATGAGGCGGGGAACCCATTCCCGCCTGCGCCGGCCTGTGCCTACTTGGTCCTGGGCGGCACGATCGCCGTGCCGGCGCCTGTCGTGCGCTCATGCTGCATGGTCGGCATCATGTTGCTGTTCAGGTGGAACATCACCCATAGCGAACCCGTCAGCGCGATCACCACCAGCACCAGCGTGAACATCAGCGACAGCATGTTCCAGCCGCCCTCCGACCTGGCGTTCATGTGCAGGAAGTAGATCATGTGCACCACGATCTGCACGGCGCCGATCAGCAGGATGACGATGGCGGTGGTGGACGACTTGTCAAACACCTTTCCCATCACCAGCCAGAACGGGATGGCGGTCAGGAAGACGGACAGCACGAAGCCCGTCAGATAGCCGCCCAGCGTGGCGTGCGGGCCCACTTCCTCGTCATGTCCATGGCTGTGTCCGTGGCTGTCCAGCGTTTGATCGTGCGCGCTCATGGCAACGCCCCCATCAGGTAGACGAAGGTAAAGACGCCGATCCAGACGACGTCCAGAAAGTGCCAGAACATCGACAGGCACATCAGCCTGCGCTTGTTGGCCGTGATCAGCCCGTGCTGCGCCACCTGGGTCATCAGCACGATCAGCCAGATAATGCCGCACGTCACGTGCAGCCCGTGGGTGCCGACGAGCGAGAAGAAGGAGGTCAGAAACGCACTGCGCTGCGGCCCCGCGCCCTCATGGACCAGGTGCGCGAACTCAAAAAGCTCGACCGCCAGGAACCCCGCGCCGAAGACCCCCGTGATGGCCAGCCAGATCTGGGTGCCGGCGAGGCGGTTCTGCTGCATCTGCAGCATGGCAAAGCCGTAGGTGATCGACGACAGCAGCAGGAACGAGGTGTTCAGAGCCACCAGCGGCAGCTCGAACAGCTCTGCCCCGCTCGGTCCCCCCGCATACTCCCGGCCCAGCACGCCATACGCGGCGAACAGGCACGCGAATATCAGGCAGTCGCTCATCAGGTAAAGCCAGAACCCCAGCAGCGTCCCGTTCTGCGGGTGATGGTCTTCGGGCAGGTAGAACTGGTAGCCCCCGGCGGGGCCGTGTCCGCGGCGGCGGTGCCGCTCACATGGTTGGGAAAGGTGGTGTCAGCCATGGCCTGCCATCCGTTGTGTGCGCGCCGCTTCAGTCTGGACCACCAGATCGGCAGGGAGGTAGTAGTCGCGCTTGTAGTTGAAGGTATGGATGATCGCGCCGATGATCGTGGCCGCGAACGATGCCGCCGCCAGCCACCAGATGTGCCAGATCAACGCGAAGCCGCAGAGCGTGGAGAACCCTGCGAGCACGATGCCGGCCGCGGTGTTCTTCGGCATGTGGATCGGAATAAAGCCCTGCTGGGGCCGCGCGTAGCCATTCTGCTTCATGTGCCACCAGGCGTCGGTGTCGTGCACCACCGGCGTAAAGGCGAAGTTGTACTGCGGCGGCGGGGATGACGTCGACCATTCGAGCGTGCGGCCGTTCCACGGATCGCCGGTCAGGTCGCGGAGCGCCTCGCGGTGGATGAAGCTGACCACCAACTGGACCAGGAAGCAGGCAATGCCGATGGCGATCAGCAAGGCGCCGAACGCAGCCAGCTGGAACCAGACCTGGTACGTTGCGTCCTCGAAATGGCTCATGCGCCGGGTCACGCCATGCAGCCCCAGCCAGTACAGCGGCATGAACGCAAAGTAGAAGCCGACCAGCCAGAACCAGAACGATGCCTTGCCCCAGGACGAGACCAGGCGATAGCCAAATGCCTTCGGGAACCAGTAGGTAATGCCTGCCATCAGGCCGAACAGCACGCCGCCGATGATCACATTGTGGAAATGCGCGATCAGGAACAGGCTGTTGTGCAAGGAGAAGTCAGCGGGCGGCACCGCCAGCAGCACGCCGGTCATGCCGCCGATCACGAACGTGACCATGAAGCCGATCGTCCAGAGCATCGGGGGCTCGAAGCGGATCTTGCCGTGGTACATCGTGAACAGCCAGTTGAAGATCTTGGCACCGGTCGGGATCGATATGATCATGGTGGTGATGCCGAAGAACGAATTGACGCTGGCGCCCGATCCCATCGTGAAGAAATGGTGCAACCAGACCAGGTACGACAGCACGGTGATCACCACCGTGGCGTAGACCATCGACGCGTACCCGAACAGGCGCTTGCGGCAGAACGTGGCGACCACTTCCGAGAACACCCCGAAGACCGGAAGCACAAGGATGTACACCTCCGGATGGCCCCATATCCAGATCAGGTTCACGTACATCATGGCGCTGCCGCCCTGCTCGGTGGTGAAGAAGTTGGTGCCGGCGTAGCGGTCCAGGGCAAGCAGCGCCAGCGCCGCGGTCAGCACCGGGAACGCGGCGATGATCAGCACGTTGGTGCACAGCGCGGTCCAGGTGAAGATCGGCATGCGCATCAGCGTCATGCCGGGAGCCCGCATCTTGACGATGGTCACAAGCAGGTTGATGCCGGAGAGCAAGGTCCCTACCCCGGCTACCTGCAGCGCCCAGATGTAGTAGTCGACGCCGACATCAGGGCTGTGGATGATGCCGGACAACGGCGGATAGGCCAGCCATCCGGTGCGCGCGAACTCGCCCACGAACAGCGACATCATGACCAGGATGGCACCGCCCGTGGTCATCCAGAAGCTGAAGTTGTTCAGGAACGGGAAGGCCACGTCGCGGGCGCCGATCTGCAGCGGCATGACGAAGTTCATCAACCCCGTGACCAGCGGCATGGCCACGAAGAAGATCATGATCACGCCGTGCGCGGTAAAGATCTGGTCGTAGTGGTGCGGCGGCAGGTAGCCAAGGTTGTCGCCGAACGCGACGGCCTGCTGGATGCGCATCATGACCGCATCGGCAAAGCCGCGCAGCAGCATCACGATGCCCAGGATCACATACATGATGCCGATCTTCTTGTGGTCGATGCTGGTGAACCATTCCCGCCACAGGTAGCCCCAGAGGCGGTAATAGGTGAGCGCCGCGACCAATGCGCCCCCGCCGAGCACCACCACGAGGAAGGTGCCGAGCAGGATGGGTTCATGCAGCGGGACGGCCTCCCACGAAAGACGGCCGAAGATCAAATTGGCGAGTTCCGAGCGCTCGGGCATGTTTGTCACCTGGGGCCTGAATTAACCAACCATGGCCGATGGGGCTGGCCAGTACCGCAAGGGAAGATCCGGATCCGCGCCTTACTGCAGCAGCACCTGGCCGTCATTGCGCGCGAACACGGGTGCTGTGGCCGGGGTGTTGCGCGCCGTGCAGACCGCGCCGGACGGGTCGAATTTTCCGCGGCTGCGGTCAAGCGCCATGGTGTCTGCCATGCACGGCCCGCCGCCCACGCAACGGTTCAGGATCAGGTCGTAGAGGCCTGGCGCCACGTTGGCATAGCGTTGCACCGCTTCGCGCTCGCTGGGCTGCGCGAGCTTGAGGTACGTGTCCGTTGACAGCCCCTGGCCCGACGACTTGACTTGCTGGATCCAGCGCTCGAAATCCTGGTTCGACAGCCCGTGGAACTTGAAACGCATGTGGGAGAAGCCCGCGCCGCTGTAGTTGGCGGAGAAGCCCTCATACACGCCGGACTTGTTGATCACGGCATGCAGCTTGGTTTCCATGCCGGGCATGGCGTAGACCATGCCGGCCAGCGACGGGACGAAGAATGCGTTCATCACCGAGGTGGCGGTGATGCGGAAGGCGATGGGACGGCCGACCGGTGCAGCCAGCTCGTTGACGGTGGCGATGCCCTGCTCGGGATACAGGAACAGCCACTTCCAGTCCATTGCCACCACCTCCACCGTCAGCGGCTTCACGTCCGCCGGCACCGGCCGGCCTGGTTCGAGCCGCGTCAGCGGACGGTAGGGATCGAGCTGGTGGGTGCTGACCCAGGTCACGGCGCCCAGCGCGATGATGATCAGCAGCGGCGCGGCCCAGATCGCCAGCTCAAGCACCGTGGAGTGGTCCCAGTCGGGGTTGTAGGGCGCGTCAGTTGCGCTTTCCCGATAGCGCCACGCAAACAGCAGCGTGAGGATGATCACCGGAACGATGATCAGCAACATCAGGCAGGTGGCGATGATGATCAGGTCGCGCTGGCGCACGGCCATGTCTCCGGATGGCGCAAGCAGCACGGCATTACAACCGGCCAGGCACGCCAGCATGACCGCGGCGGCACACCGAAGCAGTAATCTTCCCTGCACACGTCTTAGCGGCACTACAGCGTCGAAGCGGCCCATAGTCTCGGAAGTGGCGTCTGAGGAATATCGGCAAACTGCCGGTGAACTCACCTTTCGTTTTTCTATGGCAGTTTAGGCGCTATTCTTGTGAGTGCGAGACTTAAGAGCCAATTTCATCTGAACGGGGTCGGCTCCATGTGCGGTATCGAAGCACTCCTGCCAGGAAGGAGACTTGACGATGGCCAGCCTCACCCACCAGCATCGCGCATCGCCGACTGCACCTCCGGCGCCCGGCCACCACCAGGTGGCACCCGCCGAAATCGCCACCGGGGTGGTGATCGGACGAGCCTCGGAGTACTTCGACTTCTTCGTGTACGGCATTGCCTCCGTGCTCGTTTTCCCGGCGGTCTACTTTCCGTTCGCGGGCGAGCTGGCCGGGCTGCTCTACAGTTTCACGATCTTCTCGTTTGCGTTCATCGGGCGCCCGTTCGGCACCGCGCTGTTCATGCGCATCCAGCGGCGCTGGGGCCGGGGCATCAAGCTGACGGCGTCCCTGTTCCTGCTCGGCACGGCCACGGTGGGGATTGCGTTCCTGCCGTCGTACGCCTCGATCGGTGCCGCGTCGATCTACCTGCTGGCGCTGTTCCGCTTCCTGCAGGGCATTGCGTTCGGCGGGTCGTGGGACGGGCTGCCCTCGCTGCTGGCGCTCAACACGCCGGAGAACAAGCGCGGCTGGTATGCGATGGTGGGCCAGCTCGGCGCGCCCACCGGCTTTATCATCGCCAGTTCGCTGTACCTGTTCCTGCATGCCAGCCTGACCCCGCCTGAATTCATCGAATGGGGCTGGCGCTATCCGTTCTATGTGGCCTTCGCCATCAACGTCGTGGCGCTGTTTGCACGGCTGCGCCTGGTGGTGACCCATGAGTACACGCAGCTGCTCGAAGAAGACGAGCTGGAGCCGATCAGCACCTTGCAGATGGTGAACGCGCAAGGCTTCAACATCTTCCTGGGGGCCTTTGCAGCGCTGGCCAGCTATGCGCTGTTCCACCTTGTCACGGTGTTCCCGCTCTCCTGGGTGATCCTGCACCGCACACAGGACATCTCTGACGTGCTGGCCGTGCAGATCGTGGGCGGCTTCATTGCGTTTATCGGCACGCTGCTATCCGGCTGGATCGCGGACCGCATCGGCCGGCGCACCACGCTGTCGGCAATGGCCGTGCTGATCGGCATCTTCAGCCTGGCAACGCCGTGGCTGCTCGGTGGCGGCGCCGCCGGCCAGGACACCTTCATCCTGGTCGGCTTCGGCCTGCTGGGCCTGTCGTACGGGCAGGCCGCGGGCGTGGTGACGTCAAACTTCGAACGCCGTTTCCGCTACACCGGGGCCGCCCTGACCACCGACTTCGGCTGGCTGTTCGGCGCCGCCTTTGCGCCGCTGGTGGCGCTGGGCTTGTCATCGCTGTTCGGCCTGGCGGCGGTCAGCCTCTACCTGCTGTCTGGCGTGATCGGCACCCTGGGAGCGTTGCGCATCAGCCGCGCGCTCGGGACACCTGACCAATGACTACGGTCATGGCCTGCGCAAGGCCATGACACATTCCCCTGGATCTTGGCGCCAAGCGCCCCGGCGCCGTTCATGGCGGATAATGCGCTTTTTACAAGCGCCCCATCCCCATGCACGCAAGCAGCAACACCACTGGACGCATCGACTGGACAACGCTGTTCCTGCTTACCTTCCCGCCACTGAGCTGGGCCGGCAATGCCATCGTCGGCCGCCTGGCCGCCGGCACGGTGCCACCCATCACGCTGAACTCTGTGCGCTGGGTTCTGGCCGGGCTGCTGCTGGCACCCTTTGCCTGGCGCGGCGTGATCGAGCACCGCGCGGCACTGCGCCGGCACGCCGGCGTAATCACCGCTCTGGGCGTGCTTTCGATCGCCAGCTATAACGCCCTGCAGTACCTGGCGCTGACCACCTCGACACCGATCAACGTGACGCTGATCGGCGCATCCACGCCGCTGTTTCTGATCGTGATCGGCGCGATCTGTTTTGGCGAACGGGTGAAGCCATGGCATGTCGCCGGGGCGCTGCTGTGCATGGTAGGCGTGACCTTCGTCCTGGTACGCGGCGAGCTGGGCCGGCTCGCCCAGCTGGACCTGGTCGCTGGCGACCTGTTCATGCTGGCCGCCACCATCGCCTGGAGCGGCTATACCTGGCTGCTGCGCAAACAGCGCCCCGCCGTGCCCCTGCCCGTGCTGCTGTTCGCGCAGATCGTCACCGGCGTACTGGCAAGCGCTCCCGTGACGGCATGGGAGCTGATGACGCTGGATCAGCCCCTGCAATGGAGCGGCAAGGTTGCGGCCATCCTGCTCTATGTAGCGACCATTCCTTCGCTGCTCGCCTACTTTGCCTGGGACCGCGCCATCGCCCGCGCGGGGGCTCAGTTACCGGTGTTCTTTATCACGCTGACACCGGTATTCGCTGCCCTGCTGTCCACGCTGCTGCTGGGCGACTGGCCCCGCTGGTACCACGCAGCGGGGCTGGCCGCGATCGCGGCGGGGATCTGGCTGGCGCAGCGGCGTTGAGAGGGCCGGCCGGTCCACGCCAGGGAACAGGCATGCCCCGGGCGTATCAATCCTGAATCAGCCTTGCCGCGGCTGCACTAGCCTGTTTGCATGATGGGCTCGCGCAGCCTGGTGCACTACCCTCACAGTAGAGCTCACACCACTGAAACCGGGGGGAATCATGGGTGAACGGAGTCCGCGCGGGCGAGATGCGTCGGCTGACCTTGCACTATGCGAGGCGCCAGCAAAAGACATTGAAGCTGAATCAGCGCCACCGCGGCGCACACAACAACCCAGCACAACGCCCGCTGTGCATCCCGGCTCTTCCGGCCTGTATTTCATTGCGGGCCGGCGGGAGCCTCCTGCCGCAATGAGCCGGCCCACGGCTGCGGACGATCCGATGCTGGGCTGCCTGCTGTTGCTGAACCGGGCCTTGCAACGGACGGTGCCTTCAGCGGTCCTGCTGGAAGGGCTGCCGCTGGACGGGCAGGCCCTGACGTTGCCGCTGCTATGCGCCGCGGCGGCGCGCGCCGGCTTGTCGACCCGGCTGGCGGAGCGCGACCTCGACGCTATCGCGGATACCTCGATACCGGCCATCCTGTTGCTGGACCAGAACAGGCCGTGCGTACTGCTGCAGCGCTGCGAGCACGGACGGTTTCTCGTCGCTCTGCCAGGTTGGGGCGGCGGGGTGCAGGAAGTCAGCCGCGAGGAACTGCTGGCCCAGTACAGCGGGCACGCCATCTTCGCGCAGCCCACGCTGCATGCGGACGTGCCAGCCGATACGGAGCCGGCACAGCCGTGCCTGGGGCCCGGCGACGCGATGCGGACATCATGGCGACGCCGTTGGGAGTGGCTGCTTGCCTCGACGTTCAGGGTTCTATGCCTGCGGCGCAGGCTGCCGGCTGAAGTTGTGGCCCGCGCTGGCGGCTAGTCAGTGTCCGGCCGGATACGCGCGGCTCTGATGAAGCATCAGGACGTTGGCGATGCACCCGAACTGCGGGTTTTGGGCTTTGGCACTGCGGTTAGGTGTCGCGCTTGACGGGCGTGGCTGTTTCGCCGGCGTAGCCGGCGACTTCTTCTTGTCCAAGCGACAAGAAGAAGCAAGAAACGCGTCGCCTGAGCGGCTGGCTATCCATTCACCGCTTCTGGTCATACGGGCGACTTCGGTTTCCTTTAAACGTGGGTGCCCGTTCGAGCCTGCTAACGCCATGCGAGTGTGGGCCAGTGCCTGCGATAACCGGTTTTTGAACGATCCCCAAGTCGGGCGGCGGCCCGCGCTCTCCAGCGCTATCGCATCAACGCCTTCGGCTGCGCTCCGCGCAAGCGCCCAATGACCATCAGCGCATTTTGAGCCTGCGCAGCAGCCGCAGGCGTCCCCGCGATGCCGTTTGCAGCAGGCGGCCTACGCCCTGCATGGGGATCGTTCAATAGTGGGTTAACGCAGGCACTGTCCCTGACTCACATGGCGTAGCAGGCTCGAACGGGCAACCACATCGAACGGCAAGCACTGCCGTGCGAACTACCAACGCCGTGGAATGGATTGCCAGCCGCTCAGGCGACGCGTTTCTTGCCTACTTCTTGTCGCTCGGACAAGAAGTAGGTCGCCGGCTACGCCGGCGAAACAGACCACACCCGTCAAGCACGACAACCGCCCGCAGTGCCAAAGCAAAAAATCAATCCCCGCTAATCGGCGAAGACGAGGCGCGTTCATATAAGAACCAAATAAAAGGAGGCAGGACAATTTGCCCTGCCTCCGCTCAGGCGCGCGTCTGCCCCCCGGCCCAGACGCGCGCCGCCATCCAACGTGCCTACTTCACGCAGGCGAGGTTGACGGCGAGGCCTCCCCAATCGGTGGCCTGGTTGTTGTCGACCTGTACCTGCAGCTTGTCGTTGTGGTTGACGATACCGGCCGGCGCCTCCTCACTGCAGTTCTGCAGGCCGTTGGTGACTTTGCAGCTCAGATCCTTGAGGGGCGTGATGGTCGCTGAAGCGCCGGACCCGGTCACCTTGTACACCGAAATGTCCAGCGTTCCCTGCACCTTGCCGAGTGTGGTGGCAGTAAGCGTGACACGGGTGCAATCGTAGGGAATCACGACGCCGAAGTCAGTCGGCAACGGCACCGCCCCGCCGGCGCCGGTCATGGCATAGCTGCCGCGGCTGAGCGTGTCTGGCACGTTGAAGTTGCCGTTGTAGACGGTGCCTGTCCCCATGGTCACGCCCGAGGTCGGCCACTTGCCGCCCGCCTTGGGACCGTACAGTGTCGAGGTCGTGGTGTCGAAATAGAAGTCGCCATCGACGCCGATGTCGTCGGTCGGCGCACCGCTGCCGTACAGGATGTGACCGCCATTGCCTGCAGTGCCGCCACCGGTGCCGCCGGTGCCGCCGCTGCCGCCCGGCTGTGTGACCAGCGTGACCCCTGCCGGCCACACGTCATTGGCCTTGGGCCCGTACAGCGTCCAGGTGTTGGTGTCGAGGTAGTAGTCGCCATTGTTGCCGACACTGTTGGCTGGCGCCCCCGCGCCCGTCAGCACGACGCCGCCGCCGGTGCCCGACCCGGTGCCGCCACCCATCTGGACGCCCGGCGGCCACGTGCCGTTCGCCTTGGGCCCGAACAGGGTCGAGGTGGAGGTATTGATGTAGTAGTCACCATTGTTGCCGACGCTGTCGGTCGGATCGACCGAGCCGGACAGGATGGTGTTCCCGGCCGCCCCGGTATTGCCGGTACCAGCCACCGAAACCCCTGCCGGCCACACGCCGTTTGCCTTGGGCCCGAACAACATCCAGGTCACGGTATTCAGGTAAAAGTCCCCGTCTTTACCGATCTCGGGCCCGGGATCGGTAGTACCCGACAGCATGGCGCTGCTGCTGGCCGCGGTCTGCGTTGTTGGCGACGTAGGTGACGCGGGTGACGTTGGCGTTGACGTTGACGTTGACGTTCCGGTGCCTGGTGCTGTGGTGGCGGCAGTGGTAGACGTCGAGTCGCCCCCGCCTCCCCCGCAACCTGCGACCGTGATGACGAGACAGGCGAGCGGCAAGGCCGCCAGCTTCATGTGGATGCGTTTCATGGATGGACCCCTTTCCTTTGCCTTTTGATCAAGCAAAAAATTCGATGGCTTTGGCAGCGCCAACGATGAGGTCAATCTAGCTGGCGGAATCGGAATGGAAAATCGGCCCTATGGACGAGCCGCGGTAATGCGGAATGGCGTCCCGCGGCGCGGATGAAAAGGCGCCGCGCCACCGGTGCGCAGGATAATGTCGGAGCGCACGGGACTAGTCACGGGTACCGTCGCCGCGGGGCTGCGGGATTCCCGTGAAGCCTTGCAGGACAAGGCATTGCCAGCCATGGTGAGTAGTTTCCGGAGGCTCCGGCAGGCACTGCGGACACGGGTATCCGGCGCCCCGAAAAATGCGGTCAATCCCCACTGAAGTGGAATGCCGGGGCGAGCTGAATGGCTTACCGAGGAAGTAGTAGACAGGCCGCCAGAGCGACCGGAAAAAGTATGTATAGCAAATGAAACGTCATGGGCCACATCAAATTAATGCTGAAAGCAGGCCACCGGCCGAGCCAGGACGATCCAGGACGATCTCAGTTGAGCAAAGGCACGATCACGCCGGCGCGGCGCCCTTATGCAGCGATCACGTCAACGCCGACAGCAGGATATTTTGCACGCCCTCGCCGTCACGCGAGGCCTGACGCTCGTATTTTCCGTCCGGCGCCATCTGCCAGGTGTCACGCCGGTCTGCCAGGTACGGTTTCAGCCCTTCCGCGATGACGCGTTCCTTCAACCTGGCATCGAGGATGGGAAAGCAAATCTCGATGCGCCGGGACAAGCTTCGTTCCATCCATTCACCGCTGGATAGCATGACCTTTTCCGCCCCGCCATCGTGGAAATAAAAGATGCGCGAGTGTTCGAGAAACCGGCCCATGACCGATTTCACCTCAATGTTCTCCGACAAGCCGGCAACGCCGGGACGCAGCGCACAGGCGCCTCGGATAATCAGATCGATGCGGACACCGTCACGTGAGGCATCGTACAGCGCCTGAATCAGGTCAGGCTCCAGCAATGCATTCATCTTGACAATGATCCATCCCTTGCGGCCGGCCTTGGCGTGCCCGGCTTCGCTCCGGATCGCCTCAAGCAACGCTTTCTTCATCGTAAAGGGCGATTGCCAGATATAGGTCATGCAATGGGTCTGGCCACGGCCCGTCAGCTGGCTGAACACTTGCGCCACGTCCTGCGTCAGCGGCTCATTGCATGTGAGCAATCCAAAATCCGTATAGGTGCGCGTGGTCTGGTGGTGATAGTTCCCGGTTCCGAGATGCACATAGCGCCGGAGCTTCCCACCCTCGCGTCGCAATACCATGACCATCTTGGCGTGCGCCTTGAAACCGACTACCCCATAGATGACATGCGCGCCGACTTCCTCCAGTTGCGTAGCCCAGCCGATATTGGCCTCTTCATCGAAGCGGGCCAGCAGTTCCACCACGACGGTGACTTCCTTGCCGTTGCGCGCGGCCTCGATAAGTGCCGAGAGCAGGACCGAGTCGTGCCCGGCCCGGTACACAGTCTGGCTGATTGCCACTACATCGGGGTCCTGTGCCGCCTGCCTGACAAAGTCCACCACCGGTGTGAACGACTGGAACGGGTGATGCAGCAGGATGTCGCCCTCGCGAATGGCGCGGAAGATATCGGAATGCTCGTGCAGCACCTTCGGCAGGCCGGCCCGGAAAGGCAGGTACTTCAGTTCCGGCCGGTCCACTTGATCTGGCACCTGCATCAGGCGAACCAGGTTGACCGGTCCGTTGACGGAGAACACCTCGCTTGCCGCCAGGCCGAATTGCTGCTGCAGGAACGCAGTCATTGCCGGCGTGCAGTTATCAGCCACCTCCAGCCGGACCGCATCACCATAATGACGGTGCGGCAGCTCGCCTTGCAGCGCCTCGCGCAGGTTCTTGACCTCTTCCTCGTCCACGAACAGCTCGCTGTTGCGGGTCACGCGGAACTGGTAGCAGCCTCGCACCGTCATGCCACTGAACAGCTCGCCGACGTGGGCATGCAGGATGGAGGAAAGGAAAACAAAGCCATGCTCGCATCCGGCAATGTCCGGTGGCAATGCGATAACCCGCGGCAGCGCTCGTGGCGCCTGCACGATTGCATAGCCGGAGTTGCGCCCGAACGCATCCTTGCCCTCGAGCTCAACGGCGAAGTTCAGGCTCTTGTTAAGAACCCGTGGAAACGGATGCGCCGGGTCCAGCCCGATCGGTGTCAGGACTGGCATCAGTTCGGCGAAGAAGAACTCCCGGATCCATTGCGCCTGCGCAGGGTTCCACGAGGGCCGCCGCAAGAAGCGGATCTGCTGCTCGGCCATGGCCGGAATCAGCATGTCATTGAACAGGCAGTACTGCTGATCGACCAGCTCCCGGACCCGTTGGTTGACCCTGGCATAGACCGCCTGCGGCGTCAGCCCGTCCGGGCCGGCCACCGGAGACTGAAGCAAGCACTGCTCCTTCAGGCCTGCCACGCGGATTTCGTAGAACTCATCCAGATTGCTGCTGAAGGTACACAGGGCACGCAGGCGCTCCAGCAGGGGCACCGCGGGATCAGCGGCCTGCTGCAGCACGCGGCCGAAGAACTCCAGCTGGCTGAGTTCGCGGTTGATATAGAGCTCATTGCCATTCAGCAGGCCATCCGGGTCGACCGGGGTGCCGAGGCGCCCCTCCCCCGCAACCATCGGCGGCGCATTCTGCATGGGATCGGATTTGGGTTTCATGATCTGAGTGCTGGTGCGGGGGAATCCTTCCAGATTCTAGCTGGCGTATCACGCATATCGAGGCGAATCTGATCGCACTGCGCTCGCGAAATACGTACCATCTTATGAGCATCCGATACCTAGAATGATTTTACGCGCCCATTGGAGCTGCCAATGACAAACGAAATGCCATCTGCGACCGAGACCACCCCGGAAGGTCTGAAGCGCTTGATCGAGCACATTGGAGGTGCTGCAGCGCAAGGTCACCTTGACCCGGAGTTTGTGCGCAAGCTGGGGAAGCGTATTGCCAACGAATTGCAGGAGATGAAAGCGACCAGGCTGCCGGGCGACCGCGAGCTTGCGGGGCTGGAAAACGGCATAGAGGGCCTGCTGCTGGCCGCGGACCGCAAGTATGGCGCCAGGCTGACCCGATCGCTGCAGAAGTTGCGGGAGCACGAAACCCCCTTCGCAGGCGGGGAGTCGAATGGAAGCCAGTCGCACTAGCAGTGCTGCTTGTGAAGCAGTGAATTCACTAAGCGGGTAGTTCAATGACTGGGTCGTTACTACCACCGCGGATGACCTTGGAACCTATGTCAAAGACTGACAAGAAGCGATACCTGAAAGCACTTAACCGGCGCCTGAAGAAAGCGTCGGCCGGAAAATTCGATACGCTCTTTGTCTTCGACCCGCCCGGCTCGAAGCCGAAGAACGCCACCGGCGTGACGACCAGCGGCCCCGCCAATGACGAGATCCTTGCAGTGATGAACGCAGTCCAGGCCAGGGTATTCGCAAAATTCGAGGGCACGGCAACGCTCGGATAAATGGAACGCGAACTCAAGCTCGAGTTGCTGCAGGACCAGGCCGAAGGGCTGATCGGCTTACCCCTGGTGTCGTCCTGCTGTGTGGAGCCGCCGCATGAAGACAGGCTCGTGAGCACGTATTTCGATACATCGGATCTTGCTTTCCGGCGTATGCACGCATCGCTGCGCGTGCGGCAAGCGGGTGAACATTTTGTGCAGACGTTGAAGACCTGGGGCACGCAGCATGGGGCGCTTTACGAGCGCGATGAGTTTGAGTCGGCGGTTCCCGGAAATACGCCAGATCTTGTTGCACTGCGAGACAAACTGCCCGAGGGCACTACGTTGGGGACGCTGCTCCGTGAAGGCGACCTGGCAGAACGCCTGAAGCCGATCTTCATCACGGATGTCCGGCGCACGGTCCTGCTGTTGCGCTTGCCACAGGGCGACGAGGTCGAACTCGCTGTCGATCGCGGCGTTGTCCGCGCCAACGATGTCACGGAGCCGATCCGCGAGCTTGAAATGGAGATCCAGGCCGGGGAGCCGGCCCATCTGTCAGCGTTTGCCCTGCGGCTGCTCGACGCCGTGCCAATGCGCCTGAGCCGCGCCAGCAAAGGCGACCGTGGTTATGCGCTGGTCGCTGACGAGGCCAATGAAGCGGTACGCGCGGAGCCTCTCCGACTGGCCGACGCCGGGTCGGCTGAAGCCGTGTTTGAGTGCATTGCCCGGAACTGCCTGGCGCAAATCTCGGGGAACGAACGCGGCGTGGTCAACGGCTCCAATCCGGAATGCGTGCACCAGATGCGTGTGGGCCTGCGTCGCCTGCGGTCCGCGCTTGACATCTTTGAGCCGCTGATTGCCTGCCCGCCGGCACTGCAATCGGAACTCAAATGGATTGCCGATGAACTGGGCCCCGCACGTGACTGGGAAGTGCTTGCCAGCACCACCTTGCCTGACGCATTCGATGGCGCGCCGGAGGACGTGGGCGCGGGCGCCGTGCTTGCCGCGGCAAAGGCAGTCGCAGCCGATGCCCGCCAACGCGCGGCCGAGGCTGTGAATTCCGATCGTCACACCCGGCTGATCCTGACGCTGAGCCATTGGCTGGGCAGCGCGGACTGGCGCCATGGCCTTGACGAGGCGCAGCGCGCGACACTCACCGGATCCGCCAGGGACTTCGCGCTGACCACGTTGCGCAGGCGGCAACGCAGGCTGCTCAAGCGGGGGCGGGGCATGGCAAAGCTCGATGAGCAGCGGCGCCATCGTGCGCGTATCGCCGCAAAGAAGCTGCGCTATGCGACCGAGTTCTTTGAATCCTTGTTTGCCGCGAATAAGGTGAGCCGCTATCGACGGCAACTGTCGCGCCTGCAGGATGACCTGGGATGGCGCAATGATATGGCGGTTGCAGAGGGATTGCTGCTGCGCCTGGGGACAGAGCGGCAGCAACTTGCGATTGGCTGTGGCTATGCGCGCGGCTATTTCGCAAGCTGCGTCAGCGTTGACAAGGCGCCGCTGCGCCGCCTCTGGAAGCAATTCAAGGCGGCACGCCTGCCCGCTTAGCGCGGCTTCCGGGCCTCAGCGCACGTTCATCGTCGCGGCCAATCCTGGCGCACTGCACCCGCGACGATTTCACTGTCACCGGCCCCGATGCGTCAGCCGCGCTCCGTCAGCAGAGTTCGCCGCCCCCGTGTAAACCCCAATGACATAGCCGGCACATTGACAGTTTCCTGACAGCCTTCCCCGCCTAGAATCGGGCCCCTGGTCAGCGGGACCGGCGGCAAACGCCCGAATCCTCGACCGACGCCCCCAGGGACGAGAAACACAGCCTCCCTGGCCCGGCGCCTTGGCCGGCCAGCGAAACGCTTACTTCACGACAGGAACGCAAATGGAAAACGGTGCACGCGAACAGATCCCGGCCACGCTGATCCCCGGCGACGGAATCGGTCCCGAAGTCGTGGACGCCACCGTCCGCGTGCTGGATGCGCTTGGCGCGCCGTTTGCCTGGGATATCCGGCGGGCGGGGATGGCCGGCGTCGAGTACAGCGGCGATCCCATGCCGGAAGACACGCTGGACAGCATCCGCCGCACCGGCCTGGCCCTGAAGGGGCCGCTGACCACGCCGGTGGGCGGTGGCTTCCGCTCGGTCAATGTGCGCCTGCGCGAAGCCTTCAACCTCTATGCCAATGTGCGCCCGGCCCGCACCCTGGTGCCGGGCCGCTTCGAGAATATCGACCTGGTGCTGGTGCGCGAGAACGTCGGCGGCTTCTATGTGGCCCATGACTACTACATCCCGGTTGGCGACGACCCGCATGCGGTAGCGGTGTCCACCGGCACCAACACGCGTGACGCCTGCCGGCGCATTGCCCGCTTCGCCTTCGACTACGCCGTCAGGAACGGCCGCAAGAAGATTACGGTGGTGCACAAGGCCAATATCCTGAAGGCGCTCACCGGCATCTTCCTGGAAGCGGCGCGTGAAGTCGCCCAGGACTATGCCGGCCGCGTGGACATGGACGACATCATTGTCGACGCCTGCGCCATGCAGCTGGTGCTCAACCCGTGGCGCTTCGACATGCTGCTCTGTACCAACCTGTTCGGCGACATCCTGTCAGACCAGATCGCCGGCCTGGTAGGCGGGCTTGGCATGGCACCCGGCGCCAACATCGGCGACGATGCTGCGATCTTCGAGGCGGTGCATGGCTCCGCGCCCGACATCGCCGGCAAGGGCATTGCCAATCCGATTTCGCTGATGCTGGCCGCCGGCCTGATGCTCGACCACGTGGGCCGCCAGGACCTGGCCGCGCGCCTGCGCTCGGCCATCGAGCTGACCCTCGGCCAGGACCAGGTGAAGACCGGCGACCTGCACGGCACGGCCTCCACGCTGCAGTTTGCGGACGCGGTAGTGAAACGCATCGTTTCCGCCGGCTGATCCACGCCCCGGCAGCGCGCGGCACCTGCCGGGCGCGACAAGTCTTGCCGCGGCGGCCCGTACGGGCCAGCGTTCAAGACTGCCACCCTCCGCGGTCATTCCATACCCGGCGCGGCCCATCCGTGCCCCGGGGGATGACCTCGCCCTGAACCTCGTGCGCCAGACGGACGTACACACACCCGCCCAGGCGCCCCGCGCGGCCTTGGCGGCAAAGAGATACAGAAGACGATGTTGACCCTGCTTGCCTATTCGATGGTGATCGTGTTCATGGCACTGATCATGACCAAGCGGCTCTCCGCCATGGTGGCGCTGATCCTCGTTCCGATTGCGTTCGGCGCGATCGGCGGTTTCGGCCCGGAACTCGGCCCGATGATGCTGGACGGCGTCAAGAAGCTGGCGCCGACCGGCGTGATGCTGATGTTCGCCATCCTGTTTTTCGGCCTGATGATCGATGCCGGGCTGTTCGATCCGGTGGTGCGGGTGATCCTGAAAATCGTGGGCGGCGACCCGGTCAAGATCATCATGGGCACCTTTGTGCTGGCCGCGCTGGTGTCGCTCGACGGCGACGGCTCCACCACCTATATGATCACCTGCGCCGCGATGCTCCCGCTCTACAAGCGCCTGGGCATCAGCCGGCTGGTGCTGGCCTGCGTGATCATGATGGCGGGCGGACTGATGAACATCCTGCCCTGGGGTGGCCCGACCGCGCGTGCCGCCAGCGCGCTGGGCGTGGACGTGGGGTCGCTGTTCGTGCCGATGATCCTGCCGATGATTGTCACCGGCATGTGGGGCCTGTTCGTGGCATTCCTGCTCGGCCGCCGCGAACGCAACCGGCTTGGCAGCATTGCACTGATGCGCACCGGGGCCGGCGCTGACGGCCATGCCATGACGGAGGCTGCCGCCGGCGATCCGCAGATCGCCAGGCCGAAGCTGCTGTGGTTCAACTTCCTGCTGACCATCGGCCTGATGGTGCTGCTGATTCTCGGCACCTTGCCGCTGCCTGCGCTGTTCATCATCGCATCCGCCATCGCGCTGATGGTCAACTACCCGAGCCTGCACGAGCAGAAGGAGCGCATCGGCGCGCATGCCGCCAACGTCGTGCCGGTCGTGTCGCTGATTTTCGCCGCCGGCATCTTCGTCGGGATCCTGTCGGGCACCAAGATGGTCGACGCCATCGCCAACAGCGTCATCAGCGCCGTGCCGGACTGGATGGGTCCGTACATGGCCCTGGTGACCGGGGTGCTGAGCATTCCGTTCACGTTCTTTATCTCGAACGACGCGTTCTACTTCGGCATCCTGCCGATCCTGGCCAAGGCCGCCGCCGTCTATGGCATCGGCGCGGCGGAGATCGGACGCGCCTCGCTGATCGGGCAGCAGGTTCACCTGCTGAGTCCCCTGGTCGCGTCGACCTACCTGCTGGTCGGCCTGGCCGAGGTCGAATTTGGCGATCACCAGCGCTATACGCTGCTCTGGGCGCTGTCGGCGGCGGTGGTCATGATGCTGGCCACTGTTGCCTTTGGCGTGATTCCGCTCATTGGCCGGGTAGCGTGACAGCGAGGAAGCGGACGGGGCGGGTCAACGACATCCGCCTGCCTTGCGTTTTATCCGAACGCAACTTGCAAAAATTTACAAATAGCCTGGCAGACGGCCCGGCTAGGTCCGCCTTGCTGGCAATATAGGATCACATATCGCCAGCATATAAGGCCACATTCGCATCGAACGACCTCGCCAGCGCTCCTTCGTTGCCAAGGACGTATGCAAAGCGTTGCAATAGGGTTAGATCGAATATGTTACTGAATGTAAATAGCGTAACTTGATTTGCAGCTGTTCCGCTGGCATTGCGACGCAAATGCTGGTGGCTTGAGTAGTGGGGGGGCATCATGCAGCATTCCAGCCGATTCGCGTGCGACCTGGGCCGCGCGCATCTGTCCGGCCGCAACGGCCGCCACGGCAACACCGGTGCTTCCCGCAGCCAGTCCATTCGACATCGACGGCACCTGAGCCGCGCGCAGCACTTCCCGGTGCACCAGCGCCACCTTCCCACTGAGGTACCCGCGGCAGAAACCTGTCGCCCGCCCGCCCACCTTGCACGAAGCCGGCCGTGCGGCTGTCGGGCGCGCCATCTGCGCTGAAGCCCGCATTGCGCGGCGCCCGGTTTGCCGGCCCCTGCGCCAGAACAACACACCAACCCTATTCAAGAGGCGGGAATCGCCATGGCGCTCTATGCTCTGCGGGAACTCACGCTGCAGTCCCTTGGCCCGCTCGGGGCGATGATCGAGGCAGGTTATCGTGCAGTCAATTTCTGGGGCGAGTCGGTCGCCTGGCTTCCGGGGCTGCGCGAGGCCGACGCCGCGCTTGAGTTGTTCACCCGGCTGACCAAGGCCTACGGGAAACCTCGCTTTGAGATCGACGAGGTCTTCGTACGCGGGCAACGGGTGGCCGTCACCGAGACAGTGCTCATCGAGGAGCCCTTCTGCCGGCTGCTGCATTTCAGGAAGGACATGTCCAGTCCTGGCCCGCGGGTGTTGTTGGTGGCGCCGCTCTCCGGCCACTACTCCACCCTGCTGCGCCCGACGGTCGAGGCATTGCTGCCCGGGCATGATGTCTACATCACCGACTGGGCCGATGCGCGCCTGGTGCCGCTCAACGCCGGGCACTTTGATCTCGGCGGCTATGTCGATTACCTGAAAAAGTTCTTGCGATACCTCGGCGCGGGTACCCATATCGTGGCGGTTTGCCAGCCCGGGGTCCCGGTGCTTTGCGCGGTCGCCCAGATGGCCGAAGACAACGAGCAGATGCAGCCCCGCTCCATGACCCTGATCGCCGCGCCGATCGACACCCGCGTCAGCCCGACGGCGGTCGACCAGTTCGCGCAGCAATATTCGCTGGCGTGGTTCGAGGCCAACGTCATCGAACGGGTGCCCGCCGGCTACCCGGGAAACGGGCGCCGGGTGTATCCGGGCTTCCTCCAGCTTGCAGGCTTCGTATCGATGAACGTCGCACAGCATGCCGGTGCACACCTCGACTTTTACCGCCACCTGGTCGATGGCAGGCAGAGCGAAGCAGCCAGGCACCGCAAGTTCTATGACGAGTACAACGCCGTGCTCGACGTGCCGGCCGAGTACTACCTGGAAACCATCCAGAAGGTTTTCCTGGAGCATCACCTGTGCCGCGGCTGCATGGAAGTCGGCCAGCGCCGTGTCTACCCCGAGGCCATTAGGAACGTTTCATTGCTGACCATCGAAGGCAGCGACGATGACATTACCGGCCGCGGCCAGACCGAAGCGGCTCACGCGCTCTGCGCAGGCCTTGCCGCCGACCGGAAGGAACACCTGGTCGTTGACGGCGTGGGTCATTACGGCACCTTCGCAGGCCAGCGTTTCCGGCAATCCATCCTCCCTGCCATGACGCAGTTCATTCAACGGTGCGCTGACTGAGCGCTGTGTCACATCGCCGAGGCCGGCTACACAAGCTGGCATGAGGCTGGCAGACCGTTAGCCTTTTGCGGCTGCGCTGGCAAGCAGCACAACGCCAGCGTACGCAAGCGAACAGACCTTTCCGATTGCCGTGGCACCCTTGCTCTCATGGCGATCCGGCATGCGTGAGCGCTGCCAGTAGTGACCTTTGGAAGCTGGCCGCGATACGAGCTTTGTTGCTGGTGGTCGTTTCTGCCTCACTGCATCTTCTGCAGCGGCCAGGGTTGGCTGGAGTTTTTGTGCGCCAGCATCTATAACGGAACGCCTGCACGTCCTCGTGCTTGGAATAGCGGCCGGGAGCTTTTGCCTGGTGACGTGACATGTGCCAGCCCTTCCAGGGATCTGGCGCGTTGCTTTTCTGTCGTCAACGAGTTGTACAAAGAAGATCGCGGCAGGGGGTGTCACGTCATGGAATCCATTTCGCAGTTCACACAGCGTTGCATGGTGGTGGCGTACTACGCGGTCGCCTGTATCAGCGTGGTACTCGGGGTGCTGATTCCCCCTGCGTTCGCAGGTGACAAGACTACCCCCTCCTACAGCTACTTCGTAACCGGTACACAGTACTTCAAGACTGGTGATCCGATGCCTGTGCAGACCCTCCCCTCACCTCAGCCACAGGCGGTACAGCCGGTGGTCATCATGGGTGGCGGGCCTGATGTCGATGGCGCGTATCGCTGGATGATTCAGCAGGCGGGCATTACGAAAGCTACGGGCGGCCGCATGGTCGTGATTCGCGCGACCGGTACCGACGCTTACGACCCTTACTTCTATTACAGCAACAAGAAGAACGCGACCGATATCCCCGCAGTGGACGGGTATGTCGGTGGCGCGTACCTCGGCCTGACTGCCGCGGAAACGCTGGTCATTACCGACACCGCTGCGGCGAATGACCCGTTTGTCAATGCCGTTGTCGGCAGCGCGAACGCGTTGTGGATTGCGGGCGGCGATCAGAGCAACTACATCAAGTTCTGGAAAGGCACGAAGCTCAACACCACCATCGCCGCGCTCATGCAGCAGAACGTTCCTGTTGGCGGCACCAGCGCCGGGGCCAACGTCCTGGGGCAGTTCGTTTTCTCGGCCATCGAGGGGACGGTCACATCGCCGCAGGCGCTGAGCGATCCGTACAACAAGTACATGACATTTGACCCGAAAGGGTTTTCCGGCCCCAGTTTCCTGAACGCTACGGCATTGGACGATACCTTCGTCGATCCGCACTTCGACTCGCGCGATCGCATGGGCAGGCTGGTCACGTTCCTGTCAAGAAGCATTGCGCCATGGTCCGGTTCTGGCTGCGAGGGCGGCGTCCTGAAGAACCCGTCGGCCGCCCGAGGGATTGGCCTGGACGTCGAGACAGCGTTGCAGATTCAGAAGATCTCGGGCCGTTTCGTTGCACAGCGCGTCACCAACCTATCCACGACATCGCCCAGCGCTGTTCACTTCCTGAGGCCACTGACATCGCCCGCGGTCTGCGCGCCCGGCAAGCCGCTAACCATCTACGGCGTCCATGTCCAGCGGCTGGACGACGAGACTGTCTTTGATATGACAAACTGGTGGAATGGCGGCAGCGCAGGAATCGAAGCGTATGTCGTTGACGAGAACGCCGGCATCCAGAGCCCGGCCACCATACATTACTAGGGTGTGCCCGCCTCCTCGCCCGCCAGCGCTTGGACCGCCGGGCCTGGTTCGCCATCCCTGGTAGCAATCAGTGCTTTTGGCGTCAGCGGGATCAAAAGCAGGATCAGTGCGTACACCGCGGTAGTCGCGATCACACAATACGTGAAGCCGTGCGTTGGGCTGCTGTTATAGATCCACGAGCCCAGGAGATCGCCGGCACGCGCCGAAAGCGCGAGAACGCCATCCACCAGCATCATCAAGGTTCCTTGCAGGCCCGGCGGACAGGACCGCATCGCGAGATCGAAGTATGCTGCCGTGGCTACACCGCCCATCAGCCCTATCGGTGCCGCCAAGACAAGGGCGAGATTGGCTGAGTGAATGAATGCCAGCGGAATCATCTGCGGCACTGCGACGATCGTTCCCCACCACAGCAGCTTGTTCAGCGATACCTGCTTGCACAGAAAGCCATACAGCAAGAATGTCGGGATGAACGCGGCGGCAAAGATCCCGTTGTAGTACGAGTAAATGGAATCCGATGCATGCAGCTCATTGCTCAGATAGAACTGCAGCGGCGTGGCCGCTCCTGGCGCAAAGTTCCACAGAAAGCAGATGAGAACCGCTGGATAAACGGCCCTATGCTTCACCAGCCGCCTGACATTCCCAACGAGATCTGTACCCCTGGCTTGCGGCTTCTCGTAGATATGGCCGAAGACGAAAACGGGATTCCAGAGCCCCAACACGGCAATCAATAAGGCGAACATCGCCACCAGGAGGAAGGCTTCTTTCGCGGCAAGATGATCGGAGATGTACCCGGAGGCGAACGCTCCCGCAACAACCGGGACGGAGCCGACCACGTTCAACAGAGCGCTCAGGCGCCCGGACATGAACTTCTCCTGGCCCACCAGAGCGATCAACCCCTGATAGGCTGCGGCGATAAATCGGGACGACAGCATTGCCAGCAGCATCCCGATAAGCAGTCCCGCGTATGAGAAACCTGAAAACGCCATCCAGATGAACGCCGCCGCGGTCACCGGAGCGAAAATCAGGAAGAAGCCGCGATCCCGCAATCCCAGTGGGTTCCATTGGTCGCGCGCGAGACCAAAAACGAACGCAACGTACACTGGTATGCCCGTCACCAGCCGGAATATCGAGATCTGCGTTGCCGTCGCATGCAACTGGTTCTTGAGCAGGTACGACGTCTGTATATCAACCAGGGAACCGGCTGGCGTTGCCAGGGCGATGAACAGGGTCAGCCACCCGAAATACAGGAGGGTTCGGTCGCTGCCCTCGGAACCATTGTGACCGGAAGCGGCCAGCATTTTCGTCGCTCAGCGTCGCACGTATCAGATGTCCCACGCCAGGCGAATCCGCTCGCGAATGTCAGCCATGCGCTCGACCGGCTCATTGGCAAATACGAAGCGCAGGTACCGGATGCCGCTTGGCCCCCAGTTATCCATCGGCGTGGCCGCCACTTCGCCTCGCGCCAGCAAGCGCCTGGACGCTTCCGACGGTGCAAGGCCGAGCCGTTGAGTATCTATCAGAAGAGACCATCCGCCGTGCGGACGAATCACGGGGAGATCAGTCAGCGCGGACAACAACACATCGCGGCGCGATTCCCACTCTGCCGTTGCCGCGGCCACGCCATCATCGCTGGCAGTCAGTGCGGCTGTGGCCCCTGGCATGGCGATGCCGACCTGGCAGACGACGTTCGACAAGCTGGTCAGCCGAACGTCGGCCATAAGCTGTTCCGGCCCGACTATCCAGCCGACTCGCCAGCCAATCATGCGATATTCCTTGGAAACCGAGCCAACTGTGATGGTGCGCTCGCGCATGCCAGGCAGAGAAACGGGGTGGACAACCTGCCGGCCGTCAAACAGGATTCTTTCCATGGCAGCGTCATATACCAGCCACGCACCAACCTGATCGCAATGCCGGGCGATCTCCTCCCACTCCGGCGCGGACACGACGAAGCCAGTCGGCATCGACGGCGACATGATGAGCAATGCCCGTGTGCGGGGCCCAATCGCGTCAGCGAGGCTCTCCAGGTCGAGTCGCCAGCCGTCGACCCCTGGTATGAGGCGCGCAAATCTTGGCAGGCCCCCTGCGAGGTAGACACGATTGATCAGGCCTGCGTAGGTCGGATCGGTGAGTACTACCTCGTCCCCCGTCTCAAGTGTAGATAGCAGGACATTCAGAATCCCGGCCAATCCACCCGCGGAAATGATGCATTCGGTATCAGGGTCGTATGTGACGCCGGAGAAGCGTCGGACGCGCTCGACTGCGGCTTCCCGCAGTGCATGCTGGCCCATGAATGGCAGATAGCTGTTGGCAGCATCGTCATCGATCGCCTCATGCGTGCGCCGGATCGCCGCCGGCGGCGGCCGCAAGTCAGTGTCGAGGTTCTCTAGCCGCAAGATATTGGCATTTCGCATCGAGTCAGCCTTGTCGGCCATCCGATCAACCCCGATGCCCGGAATGCTCTGCAAGCGAGTGACTGCCATGATGTCATCCCCCTTCTCCCTGTCAACTCCATTGAAATGGGAAAGCGAGCCAGGAGCAAGTGACATTGCGCTGGGAGCAATGTTTGCCGACGCACATTGGCCGCGGCAATCGTCGATTCCTGGCGATGACTTCCCGTCGTGGGCCGCCTAGAATTTCCAGACATCAAGAAAGGAGGCACCCGCCTGGCACCGTGGCCGGCTAGCTTTGGAGCTACCGCATGCTTCGGACCCGGGTAGCATTGCCACGGCATCGTTCTCACTGACGGAGCAGAGAAGTATGAAACCAGAACCATTTGTGGTGACTCCGGATACTTTTGCACGCCCGCTCAACGTGGTGGGAGAGCGGATCACGGTGCTGGCATCCAATGCCGCCACGCAAGGCTATGAGGTATTTCTGCAGCAGGGCGAAGAAGGCAGTGGCCCACCGCCCCATAGCCATGACTGGGACGAATCGTTCTACGTTACCAAGGGGACGGTCGAAATCGGCTATGGCGATCAAGCGATCACTGCTATCGCTGGCACCTTTGTTCATGTGCCAGCCGGCACGGTGCATTATTTCCGTTTCGGCTTCGGCGGCGGCGAAATGATTTCAGTCACCAGCCACGGCGGAAACGCATCGCGCTTATTCACGCGGCTCGATGAAGAAATTCCGCCAGGCGCGCCAGACATGGAGAAGCTGTTGGCGGTGACGCAAGAGTGTGGCGTCACAATTTCAGGGTGAGCGCTGGCCTGGACACTCCCCTTCGCTTCGACCGCCGCTTCGGCTGAGGTCCTGCCTTCTGCGGGCTTCGTCGCAACCTGCTACGCAGCCACAGCCTTGCGCTCCCTGCCTGATTTCGTTCCCGGCTGGGCCTTCGGCCCTGCCGCGCCCTGCAGCAGCCAGCAACTCAACTGCACCGAGCGCGCCATCAGCCTGCGCCGTCCGGCAGCATCGGCTTCGATGTAGTCGACGCATTGGTGGAAAAGGTATGAAACGACGTACGCGCAGACGTCGTCAATAGCCGGGCGTGAGAGCTTGGGACACAGCCCCAGCCGCTCGATGTCTTCCGCCATCTCGGCAGCGATGTCATCCAGCACCGTGCGAATGGCAACGCGAAGCGCGGGCTGCGGGCCCGTGATCCCGCACACACCAACGATGAATGCATCCGGGTGATGCTGCGCGTACAAGAACAGGGCTTCGCAGGCACGTGCGGCCACTTCACCGGGGTTGTCCCGGGCGGCGGCCCATCGGACCGCACGCAGCATTGGCCGCAGTTCAGCGCTTACCTCGGCCATGGCGGTGATGGCCAGGTCTTCCATGTCGCTGAAATGCCGGTAGAACGTGTTGGGATTCAGGCCGGCCTCGCGCGCGATCTCGCGCAGCTTGAGTGCCGCAAAGCTGCGCTTGGCTGCGGCCAGCCGCAACGCGGCGTCGATCAGGCGGCGTTTGCCGTCGGCAATGGCTTCCATGAATGCGGTTTAGTAGCAGGACTCGGTTTTTGCCGGACATGCTTCGTTGACAGCATGTCTACGGTTGTCTACGCTTGCGCCGGTAGACAGATGTCTACGTTAAATGAAACGGCCGCACGTGGCAAATCGCGTGTCAGCGCCCGTTCAGGAGACACAGCCCTGCCATGCCGCCGCCCATTGAGCTATCAAGCCCCGACCAGGCCTCCGACGCGCCGCATCAATCCCCTGCCCGCTCCATGCATACCCCCGTCCCTGAGCCCATCCCGCGCGACCCGGGCTGGCCGCTGGTGGGCAACCTGCTGCAGATCACACCCGGTGCGCTGGGCCAACACCTGCTGGCGCGCAGCCGCCACCATGACGGCATCTTCGAGCTGAATTTCGCCGGCCGGCGCGTGCCGTTTGTGACGTCGGTGGCACTGGCCACCGAGTTGTGTGATGCCGCGCGTTTCCGCAAATACATCGGCCCGCCGCTGTCCTACCTGCGCGGCATGGCCGGCGACGGCCTGTTCACCGCACGCTCCGACGAGGCCAACTGGGGCAAGGCGCACCGCATCCTGATGCCGGCGTTCAGCCAGCGCGCGATGAAGGGCTACTTTGACGTCATGCTGCGCGTGGCCAACCGGCTGGTGGACAAATGGGACCGGCAAGGCCCGGATGCCGATATCGCGGTCGCAGACGACATGACGCGGCTGACACTCGATACCATCGCGCTGTCCGGCTTCGGCTACGATTTTGAATCGTTCGCCAGCGCAGAACTGCACCCCTTCATCGAGGCCATGGTCGGCGCGCTGGAAGAGGCGATGTCCAAGCTGACCCGCTTTGCCCTGCAAGACCGCTTCATGCATGCGGCACACCAGAAGTTCGACCAGGACACCCGCTTTATGCGCGACCTGGTGGACGACGTGATCCGGCGGCGGCGCGCGGGCAATGCGGGCGAACCCAGGGGCGGCACGGCCAACGACCTGCTCGGCCTGATGCTGGAAGCGCGGGATCCGGACACCGGCCAGCGGCTGGACGACGAGAACATCCGCAACCAGGTCATCACGTTCCTGATTGCGGGCCACGAGACCACCAGCGGGCTGCTCACCTTCGCGCTGTATGAACTGCTGCGCAACCCGGGCGTGATGGCACAGGCTTACGCCGAGGTGGACGCCGTGCTGCCCGGCGACGCGGCGCCGGTCTACGCCGACCTGGCGCGGCTGCCGGTACTGGACCGCGTGCTGAAGGAAACGTTGCGCCTGTGGCCCACCGCGCCCGCCTTCGCCGTGGCGCCGTTTGAAGATACGCTGCTGGGCGGCCGCTACCTGATCCGCAAGGACAGGCGCCTGTCGGTCGTGCTGACCGCGCTGCACCGGGACCCCAAGGTCTGGGCCGACCCGGAACGCTTTGACATCGATCGTTTCCTGCCTGAGCAGGAGGCAAGGTTGCCGCACCACGCCTACATGCCTTTCGGCAACGGGGAGCGTGCGTGCATCGGCCGCCAGTTTGCGCTGACCGAGGCCAAGCTGGCACTGGCGCTGATGCTGCGCCATTTCCAGTTCACCGACGCGCACGACTACCAGTTCCGCATCAAGGAAACGCTGACGATCAAGCCAGACGGATTCACAGTGCGTGCGCGCCGGCGCCGGCCGCATGAGCGGATCGCCGCGGCGCCGGTGGCCGGGACCGCGCAAGCGCCGCAGGCGGGTCCCGATGTGCGGGGCGGCGGCAGGCCGCTTGCCGTGCTGTGCGGATCCAGCCTCGGCACCGCGCGCGAACTGGCTGAGCAGGTGCATGCCGGCGCGCTGGCGGCAGGCTTTGATGCGACGCTGCGCGACCTGGACGATGTGGCCGACGCGCTCCCGCCCACCGGCGTGGCCGTCATCATCGCCGCCACCTACAACGGCCGCGCGCCAGACTCGGCAAGGCGCCTCGAAGCGCTGCTCGATAGCGGCGCCGCCAGCGGCTACCGCGCACCGGCGCTGAGCGTGGCCGTGCTGGGTTGCGGCAACTCGCAATGGCCGACGTACCAGGCCTTCCCGCGCCGGGTCCATGAATTCTTCACCAATGCCGGCGCCAGTCCGCTGCTGCCGCGTGGCGAAGCCGACGGCAACGGCGACTTCGACCAGGCCGCGGAACGCTGGCTGGCCTTGCTGTGGCAAGCCTTGCAGGCCGGTGACGGCGTGGGCGGGCCAGCCCAGGGAACGCCGCCGGTCCGGGTGCAGATGAGAGACGTCGCCGGGATCCGCGCGTCCACGCTGCCGGCAAACACCCAGAACTTCACGGTCCTGGCCAACACCGAGCTGGTGAACGATCCATCCGGCCTGTGGGACTTCTCGCGCGAGGCGCCGCGGACTTCCACGCGCGATATCCGCCTCAGGCTGCCCGAAGGCGTGCGCTACGCCACGGGCGACCACCTCGCTGTCTATCCGCAGAACCAGCCCGAGATGGTCGCGGCCCTGTGTGAGCGGATCGACATCGACCCGGAAGCCATCGTCACGTTGTCCGCCTCCGGCGGCGCCGCACGCGGCCTGCCGCTGGGCGAGGCCCTGTCCGTGCGCCAGCTGCTGACCCATTTTGTGGAACTGCAGGACGTGGTGTCGCGCCATACTTTGCGCCTGCTGTCGCAGTCTTCGCGCTGCCCGGTCACGCGCCAGGCCCTGCAGCAGCTGGCCTCGGACGACGCCGAGACCGGTTACACCGCCCAGGTGGCACCGCGCCGGCTGGGGCTGGCCGACGTGCTGGACCGCTTTCCCGCCATCGAGCTGGATCTGGCCGCCCTGCTGGCTTGCACCGTGCCGATGCGGCCGAGGTTCTATTCGATTGCCTCATCGCCGCTGGTCTCGCCCGACGTGGCAACCATCACCGTCGGCACGGTCTGGTCTGCGGCGCTGTCGGGCCACGGACTTTTCCGCGGCGTGGCTTCTACCTGGCTGCAGGGCCTGGCGCCCGGCGCCATGGTGGCGGGCGCCATCCGCACGCCCAATCCCACCTTCGCACCCGCGGCAGATCCGGCCACGCCCATGGTCCTGATTGGCCCCGGCACAGGCATTGCGCCGTTCCGCGGCTTTCTTGAAGAGCGGGCCGCGCAACAGGCGGCCGGGCAGCCGGTGGCCCCCGTGCAGCTGTACTACGGGTGCCGCCATCCCGCGCACGACTGGCTCTACCGCGACGACCTGGAGCGATGGCAGGCACAGGGCGTGGCGCAGGTCCACCTGGCCTGTTCGGTCGTGGATGGCGAGCCGCGCTACGTGCAGGACCTGCTGTGGCAGCGCCGTGCCGATGTCTGGGCCCGGCTGAACCAGGGTGCGATCCTTTACGTGTGCGGCGACGGCCGCCACATGGCGCCCGCGGTCAGGCAGGTGCTGCTGGAAATCGGGGCGGAGCAAGGGGGCATGACGCCGGAGGCGGCGTCGGACTGGCTGGCGGAGCTGGTCAGCGCGGGCAGGTACCGGCAGGATGTCTTCAACTGACGCCCCGGCCCCGCCACGGCACGGATGCGCGTGAGCAGGGTGCCTTGGCGCAGGTGCAACGCCCGCTCACACCTTCCTGACGAACTCCGATTTCAGGCTCATGGCACCAAAGCCGTCGATCTTGCAGTCGATATCGTGGTCACCGTCGACCAGGCGGATGTTCTTCACCTTGGTACCCATCTTGACCACACCGGCCGACCCCTTCAGCTTCAGGTCCTTGATGACGGTGACGGTGTCCCCGTCCTGCAGGACATTGCCTGCTGCATCGCGATACACCCTGGCCTCCGGTTCGGCCGTCGCCGCGGCCTGCGCCGACCATTCATGCGCGCATTCCGGGCAAATGTAGAGGCCGCCGTCTTCATAGGTGAACTCGGAATGACATTTTGGGCAGGGAGGCAAAGCGCTCATGGGACTCTCGGGTGTCTGGCCAGGGCCGTAAAGGAGCGGAAGTATACCGCCCCCCGCCTATGGCAACACGTCAGGCGGCAGCACGCTCCATCCCGAAACGCTACCGGACGTCGTCAGGCGCTGGCTCCTGAGGACGCCATTCTCGTCGAACTCGAAGAACACCGTCGACGATCGGATCGCGCCGCCGGCGAACAGCGGGCCAATGAACGGGAGAAAACTCTCAGGGTGCGGCCTGGAGGCCGCGAACGAATAGATCAGGATGGTCGACCCGTTGACCAGGGTGGTCTGCGACGAGGGCTTCCCCAGCTGGCTGGTAACGTCGTCGAGGGTGGAGAAACCGAGCAGGAAGTTCGCCATTTGCTCCTGTTTCACCTCGACGCCTGTCGATACGCAGGCGGCCAGCATGACGCAAGTCACAATCAATGCGTGAGCAGGCTTCATGTCGTCACCGCCATACTGTTTGCGCCGTGACGGGAACGCGTTGGAGAGCACCCGGCAGGCCATGCAAAAAGCATACAACTTTGCTGAACGCTGCGCTGAGGCGCCCGCAGGGCGCCTGCCCTCCTTGCCGGCCCCCTACTCCGGCACGAAATGTATCGACCGCAGCAACTCCGCCTGCCGCTCATGGGCGGCGCGCGCATCCTTGGACAGCGCCTCGCTGCTGAGCGGCTGCCCGGCGTCCATGCCCATGGCCTCCACGCGCTCGCGGTAGCCGGGCTGCTGCACGATGGCCAGCGTGGCGCTGCGGATCTTTTCCTGCACCGCCGCCGGCACGTCCGGTGGCAGCCACACCCCCATCCAGCCGGGCTCCGTCATCGCCGGGAAGCCGACTTCAGCGAAGGTCGGCACATCCGGCAGCGCGGGGATGCGCTTGGGATACGCCACGGCATAGGCCTTGAGCTTGCCGGACTTGATCAGCGGCAGCGACGTGGCCAGGCCGTCGAACATCAGCGGCACGTGGCCGCCCATCACATCCTGCAGCGCGGGCGGCGATCCCTTGTAGCCGACATGATTCATGTTCACGCCCGCGAGGCGGTTGAACTGGACGCCAAGCGTCTGCCCGCGCATGCCGGCGGCATAGGAGGCATAGTCGATCTGCCCGGGCTTGCTCTTGATGTAGGCAAGCAGTTCGCTGAAGTTCTTCGCCGGCAGCTTGGGGTTGCCCACCAGCACCAGCCCCGTCCGCGCCACCTGGGCAACGGGTTTCAGGTCCTTGAAAGGATTGAACGAGACCTTCAGCGCCAGCGGCGTTTCAGAAACGATGCCGCCCTGGATCAGCAGCAGCGTATGCCCGTCGTGCGGCGCGGAAAGCAATGTATTGACCGCGATCGCCCCGGCGCCGCCAGGCTTCTGCTCGACGATCACCGGCTTGCCCAGCGACTGCGTCAGCCCCTCGGCCAGCAGGCGCCCGAGGAAATCGGCGGTGCCGCCGGCGGGGCCGCCGACCACGATCCTGACCACCTTGGTCGGCCACGCCTGGGCACAGGCGGTCGATGGGAGCGCAGCCGGCAGCGCGACCGACAGCGCCAGACCGAACATGCATGACAGCGACGCCCTGCGGCGTGCCGACGGTTCTGCTTGATTCATTGTTGTCTCCGAATGTGCGAGGGTTGTTCAGGGCAGCGGCCGGCTTCATCGTGAGCCGGTGATTTGCCGCCCTTGCCCTTCTGCTGGCGGATCGCCAGTGCCAACCGACACAGGTCAGGCGGCCTTGCGCAGGAAGCCCTGATTGCCGCCATTGCGGTTCGGCGCGAAGCCGTTGGCCTCCAGCGTCTCCTCGACCGTGTCGTAGAACACGCCGATCTTCTGGATATCACGCGCTTCCTGAGCCGTTGCCACCTTGCGGCCAAATTCGCCCGCGATGCGCACCAGCTGCTCGATCTGCTTCACCGTGCTCATCTTGGCCGTGCGCGACTGGTTCCACAGGCAGTCCTCGGTCCCGCATCGCGCATGCAGGCCCAGCGCAATCCCCATCATGTTGACCGGCAGCACGTTGCGCACGGAGCTTTCGACGGTCAGCACCGCGCCATCCGGGACGGCGCGAACGATGTTGGCGAGGTTGAAGACGCTGGGCGCATCCATGCCGCCGCTGATCGCCACCCAGTTCATGACCAGCGGGCCCTTGTACACGCCGCGCCGGATCAGCCGCTCCACGGATTCGAAGCTGTTGATGTTGTAGCACTGGAATGCGCTCTGGATGCCGGCGGCGGAAAGGCGCCGGATATGCTCTTCCACCCAGCCAGGCTGAGCAGGAACCGTCATTTCCTTGTATGCATTGAAGATCGCGGGATTCTCACGCGAGGTGCCCTTGAAATCCGCGAGTTCCGCATGCTCCGTCACGTTCATCTGCGATGTGTTGACCGTGACGGTCACCTGGTCCGGAACGGGGTCGAGTTCGGCAAGCATGTGGCGCGTGTCGTCGGACAGCCACTTGGCGGCATCCCCCTCGTTTTCCGGCGCAAAGCTGATCGATCCGCCCACCTGGATGATCATCTCCGGCACCGCCTTGCGCACCCCGGCGATCAGCTCGTTGAACTTGGACAGACGCTTCGAGCCCTTGCCGTCAAGCTCGCGCACATGCAGGTGCAGCACAGTCGCGCCGGCGTTGTAGCAGTCCACGGCCTTCTGGATCTGGTCTTCCATCGTCACGGGGATGTCTTCCGGGAAATCGGACGGCAGCCAGCCCGGTGCGTAGGGTGCCGCGGTGATGATCAACGGCTGCTGGTTTTCAGGGAACAGGGATCCATCGAGGTAATTCACGGCATGTCTCCATTGATAAAGGCACGTGGCCTGGCGGCGGCTGGCGCGCCTTAGAACGGCTTGTCGCCGATGATGGCGGCGCGCTCCATCTTGCGCGGCGCCGGCCAGTAGTCCTGCACCGCGTAGTGCTGGGTGCAGCGGTTGTCCCAGATGGCCACACTGTTGGGCTGCCAGCGGAAACGCACCTGGTATTCGGGAATCGCCGCCTGGCTGATCAGGTAGTTCAGCAGATGGCTGGCGCCCGGGGTCTTGTCCTGTCCGTAGCGCACGTTCTCGGGCGTATGGAAGTTGGCGAAATGCGTGGAGAAGCCGCAGACGTAGAGCGCCTTCTCACCGGTTTCCGGATGCGTGCGCACCACCGGGTGCTCGACCATGGGGTACTGCGCGGCAAGGCCGGCGCGCTTTTCCGGGCTCATCGCCGCGCCGAATGAATGCTCGATGCTGTGCTTGGCGCGCAGGCCGGCGATACGCTGCTTGATTTCCTCGGGCAGGTGCTCGTAGGCCGCCGCCATGTTTACCCAGATGGTGTCGCCGCCGACCGGCGGGCATTCGATGCAGCGCAGCACGCAGCCCATGGGCGGGGTTTCGCGCCAGCTGCCGTCGGTGTGGTAGCTGTTCTCGTAGTTCTCGCGCTTGTCGCTGCGATAGATCTGGACCAGCCCGGGATGGTCGGGATCGCTGCCGGCCACGGGATGGTCTTCCAGTTCGCCAAAGCGGCGCGCGAACGCCACGTGATCCGCGCGGGAGATCTCCTGGTCGCGCAGGAACAGCACCTTGTGCGTGAGCAGCAGGGACTTGATCTCGGCAAACAGCGCTTCGTCGCGCGCGGCATCGGCCAGGCTGACGCCGCTGACTTCGGCGCCGATATTGCAGGTAAGGGGTTGGGCTCGCATGGGGACGCTCCTTTACAGCACAAAGATCGAAGACCCGGTGGTCTTGCGTGATTCCAGGTCCCGGTGGGCCTGCACGGCATCCTGCAGCGCATAGCGCTGGTTGATTTCGATGCGGATACGGCCAGCGGCAACGTGGCCGAACACCTCGGCGGCCAGTTCGGCCTTTTCGGCGGGGTCCGCAATGTAGTCGGCCAGCGCCGGACGGGTCAGGTAGACCGAGCCCTTCCTCGCCAGCAGTTGCGGGTCAAACGGCGGGATGGTGCCGGAGGCCGTGCCGACGCAAACCATCAACCCGCGCCGCTTCAGCGAATCCAGCGACGCCATGAAGGTGCTCTTGCCCACGCTGTCGAAGACCACGGACACGCCCGCGCCATCGGTCAGCTCCCGCACCCGCTTTGCCACGTCCACATGGCTGTAGTTGATGATGTGGTCGCAGCCATGGGCACGCGCCACCTCTGCCTTGGCCTCGGTCGAGACGGTGCCGATCACGGTCAGGCCGAGCAGCCTGGCCCATTGCGAGACGATCAGCCCCACGCCGCCGGCAGCCGCATGCAGCAGGATGGTTTCGCCACCGCTGAACGGGTAGATGCGGCGCATCAGGTAGGCCGAGGTCAGGCCGCGCATGGTCATCGCTGCCGCGGTCTCGAAGCTGATCGCTTCCGGCAGGCGGATCAGCGGTGCGGCGGGCACCAGGCGCTCGGTGCTGTACGCGCCCAACGTGTTGATAAAACCGGTGTATGTGACGCGATCGCCCTCCGCGACGTGGGTCACGCCCGGCCCGACCGACTGCACCACGCCGGCTGCCTCCACGCCCATGCCGCTGGGCAGCGGCACCGGGTAGGTGCCATTGCGGAAGTAGGTGTCGGCATAGTTCAGCCCGACGGCGGCGTGGCGGATCCGCACCTCGCCCGGGCCCGGATCGCCTGCCTCGGCGTCCTCATAGCGGAGGACTTCGGGCCCTCCGGTTTCGTACATGCGAATGGCTTTTGCCAAGGCTGTCTCCTGATTGTCGTGTCCTGCCCGCGCCGCTATCATTGGCGCGACGGTAACGATTGTCAGACAGCCATGGCGCGGCACCCTTGACCGATCGCGCCAGGATTTGACATTTGATGACGGACACGACCGACGCCCCACCCACTCTCGCGGCAGCCTTATGACCGTCCTTGTTCGCAGCGCTTCCCTGACCAAATACCTGGCGATTGCCCGGGGCGCGGGCCTGGATCCGGTGCGCATGGTGGCCCAGGCCGGCCTGGACCAGGCCTGCCTGTACACCCCGGACCTGCGCATCCCGGAAGCGCGCCTGGCCGAAGTGCTGGAGGCCTCGGCGCGCGTCACGGCCTGCCATTCGCTTGGCCTGATGGTGGGGGAATCGTGGCGCCTGTCAGACTTCGGCCCGGTCAGCCTGCTGCTGCAGCACCAGCCCACGCTGCGCCACGCACTGGCGGAGATCGAGCGCTACCGCCACTGGCTCAGTGACTCCATCTCCATCCTGGTCACGGAATATCCTGAGATTACGGTGCTGCATGTGACGTTGCAGACGGGCCGGCACCAGCCCGGCAGACAGGCCATGGAACTGACCGTTGCCGCCCTGTACAGCCTGATCCGCGCCATCCTGGGCGCATCCTGGAAGCCGCACAGCGTGCACTTCGCCCATGCGGCGCCGGCCGATCTGCAAATCCACCGGCGCCTGTTCGGGCAACACATTGAGTTCGGTTCGGAGTTCGACGGGCTGGTGCTCGCCAGCGGCGACCTGGACCGCGTCAACCCCCTGGCCGATGCCAGCCTGGCCGGGTACGCCAGGGGCTTCCTCGACCTGCAGCCGGGGCCGGCAAGCCGTCCATCGCGGCCGATGTCCGGCGCACCCTGCACCAGCTGTTGCCGCGCGGCCGCGGCGCGGTGGAACAGGTCGCGCAAAGCCTTGGCATCAGTCCGCGCACGCTGCAGCGCCAGCTGGAGCAGGACGGCGACACCTTCTCCGCACTGGTCAATGAAGTGCGCCGCGAGCTTGCGCAACGCTATCTGCAGGATCCGCAGCGGCCGCTCGCCCGGGTCGCCACGCTGCTGGGGTTTTCGGAACCCAGCGCATTCTCGCGCTGGTTCGCGGCACAGTTCGGCAAGTCGCCGACACGCTGGCGCCAGGACGGCGCCTGAGACGTACTGCTACTTCAGGTACTTCATCGTGGCGACACCCGTTGCCACCAGCAACTCCCCGTCCAGCCACACCTCTGCGCGCGAAAAGAAGATCGAGCGTCCGCGCCGGTCGACCATGCCCTTTGCGGTCAGCAGCTTGCCCGTCCCGTTGCTCAGGAAGTTCGATGTCAGCGACAGCGTGACCGCGTGGCGCGCGGCCTCGCCCGGCGCCGAGTAAAGGCCCGAGTAGCCAGTGGCGGCGTCGAGCAGGGTGCAGAGGGTGCCGCCATGCACCACCCGGCTGCGGTTGAGCATATTAGGCGCGAGCGGCAGCTCAAGTTCTACATAGTCGTCGCGCCATTGGGTGATCCTGACACCGATGCTCTCCAGTGCCGGATTGTCCAGGCAGAACTCTTCATCCCCCTCACCCCGAGGTTTCACCGCATCCATTGCTTGGCTGTCCATTAAGCTGATCGTTTCCCTGATACCGGCGTAGCGCTTGTTGCGCGCGCTGGCCCCGGAGCCTCATTTCTGCTTGATTTACGGCTTTTCGTAAATCTCTATTTCACGAAGCGCCTCTTTTGCCAGCATGAATATGCCCCGTGGGGGCTATTCGCTTGCCGCGCCTGCGCCGCCTTTGACTCGGTATTGAGAACGACCTAGGCTAAGTAGGCTTCCCCTGCACCTTGGCCACGCACCACTGCCAAGTGATGTACCGGCGACGTTGCGACGTCCTGCAAAACCTGGAGGGTTCACCATGAACATGCGGCCAGATCCGACGTTTCACGCCTCGCCGGAACTCGCGATAGCGGCACCAGCGGAATCATTTGCCTATACGGTGCTGCTAAGCCCCGACGCCTCGCAGCCGGACGCGCTCGCGGTGATCGACGCCAAACCCGGCTCGCCCACCTACAGCCAGGTGGTGCATACCGTGCCGATGACCAACAAGGGCGATGAGTTGCACCATTTCGGCTGGAATGCGTGCTCGTCGTCGTTGTCGCCGCTGACCGGCCATGCGTTTCTCGAACGGCGCTACCTGATCATTCCGGGCATGCGCTCTTCGCGCCTGTATATCATCGACACCAAGCCGCACCCGACCCAGGCTCGGATCCACAAGATCGTTGAGCCGGACGAGATCTTCCGCAAGACCGGCTACTCCAGGCCCCACACCGTGCACTGCGGGCCGGAGGGCATCTACGTCAGCACACTCGGGGGTAGTGGCCCGGATGGCACGGACGGCTCGCCCGGCATCTTCATCATGGACTGCGAGACCTTCGACGTGCTGGGCCGCTGGGAAATCGACCGCGGCGATCAGGAGAAGCATTACGACTTCTGGTGGAACCTGCCGCGCGACTACATGGTGTCCAGCGAATGGGCCCTGCCGCCGCAGTTCGAGAACGGGCTGGTGCCCGAGGACCTGCTGGGCAACCGCTACGGGCACAAGCTGCATTTCTGGGATCTGCGGGCGCGCCGCAACGTGCAGACCATCGACCTGGGTGCCAATCACCAGATGGCGCTGGAAGTCCGGCCTGCGCATGATCCGATCCGGGAATACGGCTTTGTTGGCGTGGTGGTCGATACCACCAACCTGGAAGGCTCGATCTGGACCTGGTGGCGCGAAGGGGGCAAGTTCCACGCCGAGAAGACGGCAACCATCCCGCCCGAAGCCGCCGATGCCAGTCTCTTGCCGCCGCTGCTGCAAGGCTTCGGCGCGGTGCCGCCGCTGGTGACCGATATCGATCTGTCCCTCGACGACAAGTTCCTCTACGTGTCCTGCTGGGGCACCGGCGAAATGCGGCAGTACGACGTCACCGATCCGCGCAAGCCCAGGCTCGCCGGCTCGGTCCATATCGGCGGCATCGTCCGCCGCACGCCGCATCCCAACGGCAAGCCCTTCACCGGCGGCCCGCAGATGGTCGAGATCAGCCGCGACGGCAAACGCGTCTACTGGACCAACTCGCTCTACTCCACCTGGGACAACCAGTTCTATCCCGATGGCATCCCTGGCACGCAGGTCATGGCGCATGCCGGACCAGACGGCGGGCTGACGCTGGCCGATGACTACTGGGTCGAGTTTCCGCAAGGCTACCGCGCGCACCAGATCCGGCTGGAAGGCGGCGATTGCTCGACAGACTCGTTTTGCTATCCCTCGGTCAAGGCTTGAGCGGTCACGCCTGGGAACAGATCGGCCTCTGGTCGGCAGTGCTGGCCAGCGGCCTCTATCACGGCATCAACCCGGCCATGGGCTGGCCGCTGGCGGTATCGAACGGCTTGCTGGCGCATAGCAGCCGCGCCCTCCTTGCCGCGCTGGGTTACCTGGCTTTCGGGCACGCGCTCGCGGTATTGGCGGTAACGCTGCCTTTCGGCATGCTGGCTGCCCTGGTCGCCTGGCAAGCGCAGATCCGCATCGGCGCCAGCGTGCTGCTGATTGGCTGCGGCATCGTGCTGCTGCTCAGGCGCGGCCACCCGCGGGTATTGGTGCGCATCGCACCATCGCGGCTCGCGCTATGGTCGTTCGCGGTGGCGATCGCACATGGCGCCGGCCTGATGCTGGTGCCGATCTATCTTGGCCTCTGCCGTGCCGGGACAGACCCGGGGCATCAGGCCGCCGCCACGCTCGCCAGCGCCAATCTGGGCATGGCGCTGGTGGTCAGCGTCATCCACACCCTGGCCATGTTCGCCATGGGTGGCGGCATGGCATGGCTGGTCTACCGCTTCCTGGGACTGAAGTTCGTGTCGCGGAGCTGGTTCAACCTGGAGGCGGTCTGGGCCGCCAGCCTCATCCTGGTGGGGATGCTCGCGCTGGGTCTTGAAGCCTTTGGATAAGCGCTGGACTCAACCGGCCAGCCGCGCCGCCAGACGCCCGCGCGTGATCGCGGCGATCTGTGCCAGCGCTTCGTCAAGCTCCTGCTGAGTGCTGCGGCCAAGCCGGCGCTCGAACGCGGCGAAGATGCCTTCGCGGGTGTAGTGGCGCACGCAGATGATGAACGGGAAGCCGTGGCGCGCCTGGTAGTCCGCGTTAAGCTGGTCCAGCGCGGCCTCTTGCTGCGCCGACATCGCATCCAGGCCGGCACTCTTCTGCTCGGCGTTGGAATCGGCCGTCATCGTGCCCGCGCGGATATTGCGTGCCGACAGCTGCGGGTGCAGGTTCAGGAAATCGCGCTGGCGCGGCTCGTCAAGCTTGCGCACCACGTCCATCATGGCGCCATGCAGCGCCGTTGCCGACGCAAACGGCCGCTGCGCCCAGGCACCCTCGGCGGCCTGCGCAAAGTGTTCGAACACGCTGCCGAAGGCATCGGCAAAGGCTGCTTGGTCCAGGGCGTTGACCGACGCCAGGTCGAGTGGTTGAGACATGGATGCTTCTCCCGTAGGGATCCCGCGCATGGGGAATCGTTGGATACGGGGGCCGAGTATAGAAACGGCCCGCCGCAGCGGCGAGAGCCCGCGCCCTATAGATCCCATAACAGAAACCGATACCGCTAGCGACGCATATCGCGCAGGTCGCGCAGCTCCTGCGAGGCGGCGGTCAGCATGCCGCGCAGCCAGACATGCGCGGCCGAGCGGTGGCGCGACGGATGCCACAGCTGGTAGAAGCGCATGAACGGGAACTCGATCGGCGGCTCCAGCACCGCAAGCGGCACATGCTGCGCATGGTAGTTGGCGAAGTGGCGTGCGGTGGTCAGGATCAGGTCGGTGCCGGGGATCAGGCTGGGCGCCAGGTTGAAATAGGGACAGCTGACGCGGTTGTCGCGGTGCACGCGCATGGTGCTCAGGCCCGCATCGACCAGGCCGCGCTGGTCGCGCGAATACGGCGTGGGCACGATATGCGAGGCGCCCAGGTAGGCTTGGGCGGTGAGCTTGCCGGGCTGCGCATGCACGCTGTCCTGCGCCACCACGCACACCACCTCGTCTTCCAGCAGCACGGACAGGTGCAGGTGCTCGGGCGGGTTGGGCCAGTTGCCGATCACGATGTCGACCGACCCCGCCGACAGCGCCTGCTCGTAATCGAAGGTGGCCCCCAGCGGCAGCGCCGACAGCCGCGCGTGCGGCGCCGCACGGCGCACCGCGCGCACCACGTGCGCGAAGAACGGCGGCGCCAGGTAGTCCGGCATGGCCACCACGAAGCTCTGCTCGGTGGTGGCGGGATCGAAGCGGTCGTCCGATACCAGCAGGTTGTCCAGCGCGCTGAGCGCGGCCTGGGCATTGCGCGCCAGCTGCAGCGCGCGCTCGGTCGGCACCATCACGTTCTTCTCGCGCGTGAGCAGCGGGTCGTTGAAGATCGCACGCAGGCGCTTGAGCGCGGCGCTGATGGCAGGCTGCGACTGGTTCAGGCGGATCGCCGTGCGCGACACGCTCTGCTCGGCGATCAGGATGCACAGCACGCGCAGCAGGTAGGTATCGAACGGGTCGTCGGCGCGAATCATGTTGGGTCCGTGGCAGGAATAGTGGAGGCCTGGCGGGTGCGGCTGGCGCCGCTCCGGACGGCAGCGCCATGCCAGGCAATGGCGACTTTGTAGCGTGTCGCGCACCGCACGGCAACCGGTACAACCCGGACGAGCCTGCCCGATCCGCGTGCGCGCACCCCGTAAAACGGCCTGCCTAGGGTAATCCATAGGTCCGCCAAGGCCTGGCCGCAGCACCCGCAAACCCGCGCCACGCAAGGGATTACAGCCCATATCGGTGCTGCTATGGGGCCTATACCAGCCCCCTCGTTTCGCATTGGCGGGCCATTCATATACTTGCTCCCAACCCGGCGCACGGCATGCACCGCCGCCAGGCAAGACCTGGCAGAACACGACAAGACAGGAGACATCATGTCGATCACAAAACAAGGCATCCCGGTATTTGCCGGCACCGCCGACGACGCCGAGGACAGCGTCTACCGCAAGGTTACCTGGCGCCTGCTGCCCTTCCTGGGGGTGCTGTGGGTGCTGGCCTGGCTGGACCGCGTGAACATCGGTTTCGCCAAACTGCAGATGCTGGATTCACTGGGCTTCAGCGAGGCCGTGTACGGGCTGGGCGCGGGCATCTTCTTCCTCGGCTACTTCTTCTTCGAGGTGCCGTCGAACATGCTGCTGCAGAAGATCGGCGCCAAGAAGACGATCATGCGCATCACCATCTGCTGGGGCGTGATCTGCATGCTGCAGACCTTTGTCGCCACGCCCACGCAGTTCTACATCCTGCGCTTCCTGCTGGGCGCGTTCGAGGCCGGCTTCTACCCCGGCGTGATCCTGTACTTGACCTACTGGTATCCGTCGCAGCGCCGCGCGCGCGCCTTCGGCACCTTCATGTCCGCGTCGGCCATCGCCGGCGTGCTGGGCGGCCCGCTGGCCGGCTGGATCATGACCAGCATGGGCGGCGTGAACGGCATGCACGGCTGGCAGTGGCTGTTCATCCTGGAAGGCATCCCGTCGGTGCTGGCCGGCATCTTTGCCTGGTTCTACATGACCGACAAGCCCGAGCAGGCGCGCTGGCTCTCCGACGCCGAGAAACGCGTAGTGCAGGACGCACTCAAGCGCGACCACGCCGCCCAGGGCGAGCGCGGCCACGACTGGCGCACGCTCTTCACCAACCCCAAGGTGTGGCTGCTGATCGCGATCTTCTTCTGCCTGCTGTGCGCCAACTCGACGCTGACCTTCTGGATCCCGACCATCATCAAGGACGTGGGTTTCACCACGCCGATGGCAGTGGGCTGGATCGCGGCCGTGGCCTACCTCTGCGGTGCCGCCGGCATGATCCTCAACGGCGCGCATTCGGACCGCCGCAACGAAGTGCGCTGGCACTTCAGCGGCGCCGCGCTGGTCGGTGGCGGTGCCATGGCCGTGCTGGCCGTGCTGCTGGGTGCGCAGGTGCTGTCGCCGGTGATCGCACTGCTGGCCATGACTGCCGCGCTGGTCGGCACCATGAGCGCCATCCCCGTGTTCTGGCAACTGCCCAACCGCTACCTGGCAGGCAGCGCCGCCGCGGTGGGCGTGGCCCTGATCAACTCGGTGGCCAACCTGGCCGGCTTTGGCGCGCCCTATGTGATGGGGCTGATCAAGAACACTACCGGCAAGCTCACCTCCGGCCTGTACCTGGTGGCGGTGATCGAGGTGCTGGCCGCGGTGCTGGTGCTGGCCGGCATCCGCAAGCTGGGCGGCAAGCAAGGGGCCTGACATGGACAACCACGCTTTTGATCCCACCCGCCGGCGCTTCGCGCTGCAATCGATGACGCTGGGCGGCGGCGCGCTGCTGGCCGGCGCCAGCTGGGGCGCCACGCCGGATGCTGCGGCCCCCAACCAGACCGCGGCACCCGTGCAGCAAGGCGGCCTGAGCCCGCGCCTGACGCTGCACGCGCTGGACACCTACCACGGCACGCCCGCGGCCGGCATGCGCGTGGAGATGTTCCGCATCGACAATGGCCAGCGCACGCCGCTGCAGACCGTCACGCTGGCCGCCAACGGCCGCAGCGAACCGCCGCTGCTGATCGGCGACAGCTACCGCACCGGCACCTACGAACTGATCCTGCATGCGGACGAATACTTTGCCGCGCGCAAGGCCTGCCTGCCGCAGCCATCCTTCCTGTCGAAGATCCCGCTGCGCCTGCGCGTCACCGACGCCAGCCAGCGCATCCACCTGCCCGTGCTGTTCGGGCCGTGGAGCTACAACTACTACCGCGGCAGCTGACGCCGCGGCCCAACCCGGAGACATCGCATCATGGCAGGCATCAGCACACATGTGCTCGACGTATCCCTGGGCCGCCCCGTGGCCGGCATGCAGGTGGAACTGTTCGACGTCGCCACCCAGCCGCCACGGCTGATCGCGCGCACCCGCACCAACCACGACGGCCGCACCGACACGCCGATGCTGCCGCCGGCGCAGGCGCGCACCGGCGAGTTCGAACTGCGCTTCTGGGTGGCGGACTACTTCCGCACCCCCGATGTGTTCGCCGACATCGTGCCCGTGCGCTTTACCATCGCGGACGCCGCGCAGCACTACCATGTGCCGTTGCTGTGTTCGCCGTGGAGCTTCGGGACGTATCGGGGCAGCTGAATGAACCTCGCCCGTGCGCAAGGCACGGGCGACGACGATGCGCTACCGGGCCCCGGCACTGCCGGGCCCGGTCCCTGCACAGGGATCTATCCGCGCCGCGGCGGGGCCGACACCGGCACGCGGCTCACTTCGTTGTTGGCATCGACAACGCGCTTGAGCATCTTCACGAACGCCGCCTTCTCCGCCTTGGTCAGGCCGGTCAGCATGCGGTCCTGGGCGCGTTCCGTGCCCGGGTACATCTGCCGCAGCAACGCCTCCCCCGCTTGCGTCAGGTAAAGCAGCTTGGTGCGCCGGTCGGTGCCGGTCTCGCGCGAGATCAGGCCCTTGGCCTCCAGCCGCTCCACCACCCCTGAAATCGTATTGCGATCGAAGCCGATCGCCTGTGCCACCCGGAGCTGGTCAATGCCCGGGTGAGCGCGCACCGCCGCCAGGGCGCCGTACTGCACCGGCGTGGTATCAAAGCCGGCCGTTTCTTCCAGAAAGACAGTGGTCGCGATCTGCTGGAGCCGGCGGATCAGGTGTCCGGGCTTGTCGTACAGGATCACTTCAAGGCTGTTGTCTTCCATTTCCATACCAGGGTATTGCGGGCAATGCCGCATGGTACCTCAGGTTAACCCCAGTACTGATAATCACTATTGTGACTATCATACTGGTGACGAACTACCCGAGGAGGACGCGACATGCATCACCCCGCCGCAGCGTTGTCTGCCGATTACCGCGAAAAGCTGGCCGCCACCGGCCTGACCCCACTATGGGAACACCTGTCCGGTGCCTTGCCCCATGGCCGCCCTGCCGGCGTGACCGTTGCCAGCCTCTGGCGCTACCGGGATATCAGGCCCCTGCTGCTCCAGGCCGGAGAGCAGGTGCCGGTAGAGAAGGCCGAGCGCCGCGTACTGGTGCTGAGCGACCCCGGCCGCGGCCCCGCCGCGATGCAGGCCACCGGCGGCGTCTATGCGGGCATCCAGTTGATCCTGCCCGGTGAAACAGCACCCACGCACCGGCATTCGCCCAGTGCCGCGCGCGTGGTCATTGAAGGCAATGGCGGCTTCACGGTGGTCAACGGCCAGCGCTGCGACATGGAGCGTGGCGATGTCATCCTGACGCCGTCGGGCCAGTGGCATGACCATGGCCACCAGGGCACCGGCCCGGTGACGTGGCTCGACGTGCTGGACTTGCCGGTGTTCACCGCGGTGGAAGCGTCCTATGCGCAGGCCGGCACGCCCGGCTGCAATACCGAGGACACGCTGGCCACGCTGCAAAGCCGCCTGCTGGCTGACGGGCTGGCAACCCCGCCCGCCATGCACCGCACCAACCCATACCCGATGTTGCGTTTCCCGTGGCAGCGCACGCGTGCCGGCCTGCTGGAACTGGCCCGGCATGCCGCGGACGGCGCGCCGGCCGAGCTTTCCTATGTCAATCCGGAGACTGGCGACAGTTGTCTGCCGGTGATCGGCTTCACCGCCATGCTGCTCCCCGCCGGCCGTGCACACGCTCCCGTGCCGCGCTCGCCGGCGGCCGTATTCCATGTCATAGAAGGCAACGGTGAATCCACCATCGACGGCAAGTCCTTTGTCTGGAGCGCGGGCGATACCTTCACGGCGCCCGCCTTTGCCGAGATCGCTCACCGCGCGGACGTCCACAGCGGCCCGTCCTGCCTGCTGCGCATCGACGACGAGCCGCTGCACAGGAAGCTCGGCTTTTTCCAGGAACGGCGCTTCGCCTGAGCTTTCGATCCCATCCCACTCCGGAGTCATCCATGCGTATCTGCCGCTTCGACAACAACAAGCTAGGCCTGGTCCAGGGCGATGAGGTCCTTGACGTCACCGCCGCCGTCGACGTCCTGCCGACCCATCGCTGGCCGGTGCCGCAGTGCGATCCGCTGATCGCCCACCTGCCGCAAGTCATGAAGGCGGCCGGCGAACTGGCCGCATCGGCACGCCGCTTGCCGCTGGCCTCGGTCACCCTCAACAGCCCGGTGAGCTATGCCAGCAAGCTGCCGGCAGCTCCCGTGAACTACCTCAAGCACATGGCCGAGGCAGAGGGCGACCCCGCCACCTTCCATGCGCACCATCTCAAGCGCATCGAAGAAGTTGGCCTGTTCCTGAAGGCCAGCAGCTCCCTGGCGGGGCCCGGCGACGGCGTCGCACTGCGCCACCTCGATCGCCGCAATGACCATGAACTGGAACTGGCGGTCGTGATCGGCAAGCCGGCTGACCGCGTTGCGGTCGCCGCGGCGCTGGACTACGTGGCCGGCTATGCCATCGGCCTGGACATGACCGTGCGCGGCCCGGAAGAGCGTTCGCTGCGCAAGTCGATCGACAGTTATTCGGTGCTCGGCCCGTGGCTGACGACTGCGGACGAAGTGGCCGACCCAGGCGCGCTGGACATCGAACTGCATGTCAACGGTGAACTGCGCCAGCGGGCCAACACCCGCGACCTGGTGATCGGCATCCCTGAACTGATCGCCTGGGCCTCCGCCTACTACACGCTGCTGCCCGGCGATGTGATCTTTACCGGCACCCCTGACGGGGTTGGCCCGATCTTGCCGGGCGACGTCATCAGTGCGCGCATTGCGCATGTCGGCCAGATGGATGTGCGGGTGCGCGCGGCCTGACGGGCCCGCACCAGACGCCCAAGCTGCAAATCGGAACCCCATATGAGCCAAATCAATTCAGTCGCCACCCTGGTCGTGGGTGGCGGAATCGGCGGCCTGGCCGCGGCACTCGCCCTGGCGCAGCAAGGCCAGCAAGTCCATGTCATCGAGCGCGCGCAAGCGTTCAGCGAAGTCGGCGCCGGGCTGCAACTTGCGCCCAACGCGTCGCGGGCGCTGGACCATCTCGGCGTGCTCGCCAAGGTCTGGAAAACCGCCGTCTTCCCGCAGCGCCTGGTCTGGATGGACGCCCTCTCCGGGCAGAACGTGACGGCGATGGACCTGGGCGACAAGTTCCAGGCTTGCTATGGCTACCCCTACGTGGTCATGCATCGCAGCGACCTGCTCGAGGCCCTGCTCGGGGCCTGCCTTGAGCACCCCCGGATCACCCTGGAGACGAACCGCCATGTGACCACGGTGACCGATCACGGCGACACCGCCGACGCGCGCTGCGCCGACGGCTCGGTCTACCGTTGTGATGTGCTGATCGGTGCGGACGGCTTGCGCTCAGCCGTGCGCAGCGCGCTGGCCGGCGCGCGCGAGCCGGTGTGCTCGCACTACGTGGCCTACCGCGGCACGATCCCCATGGAACGCATGTCCGCCCACGCGGGCAGCGACAACGTGATGATGTGGACCGGACCCGATATGCACCTGGTGCAGTACCCCGTGCGGCGCGGCGAGCTCTACAACCAGGTCGCGGTCTTCCGCAGCGACCGCTATGCGCCTGGCCACGACGACTGGGGCACCCGGGAAGAGATGGCCGAACGCTTTGCCCCAGCCTGCCCGGAGGTCAGGGATGCGCTGACCATGATCGCCACCAACCGGCGCTGGCCGCTGTTCGACCGCGAGCCGATCTCGCAATGGACGCGCGGGCGCATCGCCCTGCTGGGCGACGCCGCTCACCCGATGCTGCAGTACCTGGCACAAGGCGCCGCACAGGCCCTCGAGGACGCTTGCACGCTGGCCAATGCCTTCGCCGCAAACCCCGACGACCCGGCCGCGGCGCTTGCGGCCTATGCCGGCGTCAGGCGGCCGCGCACTGCCCGGGTCCAGCATACCGCCCGGATCTTCGGCGACATCATCCATATGGAACCGGTTGGCGCCGGCGTACGCAATGCGCTGCTGGCAGACCGCCAGGCTGACGACTATTCGCCAGTGAACTGGCTCTACGCCGCGCAGACATAGAACCTCGACCAAGGGAGGGCATGCGCCCTCCACCAGACCCGCGCCTCGCCCTGACGGCGCACACAACAATAACGGGAGACAACATGCATCAGGAAACCGCTGCCAGTGCGAGCAGCCTTGACGCACTGATCCATGACCGCGACATGTCGTGGTTCCAGATTGCGGCCGTCGCCATCTGCGTTGCGATCAACATGCTGGACGGCTTCGACGTGCTGGCACTGGCGCTGACGGCGCCATCCATCGCCAGGGATTGGGGCCTGAAGCCGACCGAGCTGGGCGTGCTGTTCAGCGCCAGCCTGGCCGGCATGGCCATCGGGTCGCTGACGATTGCACCCATCGCGGACCGCGCCGGGCGCCGGCCCACCGTGCTGGCCTGCCTGGTGCTGCTCAGCGCGGGCATGATTGCCTCGGCCTTTGCGGCGGACGTGACGCAGTTGGGCCTGCTGCGCTTTGTCACCGGGCTGGGCATCGGCGGCGTGCTGCCGAGCATCAATACGCTGGTGGCGGAATACTCGTCATCGCGCCGCCGCGACCTCAACATCAGCATGATGACCGTGGGCTACTCGGTCGGCGCGACCATCGGCGGGCTGGCTTCGGTCTACCTGGTCACACATCACGGCTGGCGCTCGGTGTTCCTGACTGGCGGCGTGCTGTCGATCCTGATGTTCCCGGTCGCCATGGCATTGCTGCCGGAATCGCTGGATTTTCTGGTGGCCAGGCGCCCCAGCGGCGCGCTCGACGCGGTCAACCGCATCCTGTCCCGCCTGGGCCAGGCGCCGCTCGCCGCGCTGCCCGCGCAGCGCGCCGGCAAGTCACGCCCGAGCTTCGCCGCATTATTTGCAGGGGCACAGCGCCGCAGCACGGTGCTGGCCTCGGCAGCGTTCCTGCTGGTCATGCTGACGTTCTACTTCCTCCTCAGCTGGACGCCGAAGATGCTGGTCGACATGGGCCTGACCGTAGAAAGCGGTATCTCGGGCTCGGTGGTGATGAACCTGTCCGGCGTAGTGGGCGGCATCGCCCTCGGCTGGGCCACGGCACGATACGGCCTGCGCCGCATGGCGACCGCCTACCTTGGCCTGTGCTTTGCCAGCGTGGTGGTGTTCACGGTCATTCCCGCCACCACCGCCAACCTGATCGCCATGGCCGCGCTGATCGGCTTCTTCATGAACGGTGCCGTGGTCTGCCTGTATGCACTGGCCCCGCGCGTGTTCCCGCCACAAGTGCGCGCCACCGGCACCGGCCTGGCGCTGGGCTTCGGACGCCTGGGCGGCACGCTCGGGCCCTACCTTGCCGGCGTGCTGATCACCGCGGGCTGGTCGCGCACGGCCTACTCGGCGGCACTGGCCGCGCCCATGCTGGTGGCCGCCGTGCTGTTTGCCATTGCCCTTGCCAGCGAAGCGCGCGCCACCGTGACGGTGGGCGGCACCGCCCCGTCCTCGCCCGGACACTGATCCCCGTATGCGGCACCGGCCCGCGCCCGGGGTCCGCCGCATACTCGTGATACGCACTGCCATCTGAAGCCGGCTGCGTCGCCAGGATGCCGGCCTCCACCAGCCGGCGCAGGCGTCGGACAGGATGTTGCGCGCAACCGCCAGGCTGCGCTGGAAGTCGCTGAAGCGGCGCATGCCATCAAAGGCATCGCGCACGATCATCAGCGACCAGCGCTCGCCGACCAGCTCCAGGGTGCGCGCAACGGGGCAGGTTTCATCGCTCGGGTCCTTGCCGCCCTGGATCAGCGTCATGGCCGGCGATATATCGGAGATCATGAAATCGACCTGGTGCCCCATCAGGTCGGTCAGGGCAGACCGGGCGCGCAAGGACCACGGGCAGGCGTGGAGATGCATGGCAGGAAGCAAGAAAGCCGTAGAATCCCCGGCTGACAACTTCCCTCAAGACCGTGAAAGCACATTCCCGCCTGAACCTGAAGCAGGTCGCCCTGCTCTGCGCCACCCTGCTGGCATCCGTTTCGATCCATGCCGCATCCCCCGCCCAGCCTGACGCAGCGAGCAACACCGCGGCGCCGCTGGGACTGGAGCTGGGCAAGGCCAGGTGCTCTCGCCTGGCGCCGCCGCAGAATCACGCCAGGACCGGCAAGTCCGAGTGGGCCGGTGGCGACGCCGTTGAGCTCAGGCATCTGGAGCGCTTCCACCTCCCGGGCCTGACGCGCGTGATCCTGAACTGCGATGCGCAGGACACCGTGGCGCTGATCACGATGACGTTCGAGCGCCCGGCGCTGGATGAGGTGCGCAAGAAGCTCGACGAGCGCTATGCGTCCCTGCGCAAGACCGAAGGCGCGGCGGAGAATGGCTACGCGGAGTGGGCCGCCGCCAATGGCAGCCTGGAGTTGCTCTATGGGCGCGACAGCAAGCACTTCACCGTGGCGTACTGGGCCAAGGGCGCGAAGGCGAGGTACTTCTCATATGGTGGCACTGACAACAAGAAGCCCGCTGCGGCCACGCCAGCCACCCAGCCCCAGCCTGCGCCGCTGTGACCGCGGGCGGATCGCCCCGCAACGCCCTGCCCGCACCGGGTGTCCTGTTCCGCAGATACCTTGGCTGGCTATCTACGGAACAGGACACTAGAACCCGACTGCCTGCCCGTCGCGCCGCGAGTCCGAGGCCGCGATATAGCCGAACGGCGCCTTGTAGATGAGTTGCGCCGACCCGAACTCCAGGCTGTCGCACGGCGCCACTTCAACGCGATGGCCCATGCCGCGCAGCGTGGAGACCACGTCCGGCGGCAGATGCGCCTCGACATTCACCACCGGCCCGTGCTCCACGCGGAAGCGCGGGGCATCGCTCATGGCCTGCGGATTCTGGCCGAAGGCGGCAAGCCGCGCCATCATCTGCACATGGCCCTGCGCCTGCATCGACCCGCCCATCACGCCGAATGACATCACCGGCTCGCCATTGCGGGTGACGAAGCCCGGGATGATGGTGTGCATCGGCTGCTTGCCTGGCGCCACGCAGTTGGCATGGCCGGGCTTCAGGTTGAAGCCCGCGCCGCGGTTGTGCAGCGCGATGCCGGTGCCGGGCACCACCACGCCGGAGCCAAAGCCGCGGTAGTTGGACTGGATATACGACACCATCGACCCCGCTGCATCCGCGCTGGACAGGTAGACGGTGCCGCCGGTCTTGGGGGATGCCTGCGGTGGGTGTGCCGGCGCGTTTCATATCGATCAGCGCCGCGCGCTCGGCAAGATAGGCCGGATCCAGGAACGCGGCGGGCGCGTGCTGCATGGTGGCCGGGTCCGACACGTGCCGGTGCAGGTCGGCAAAGGCCAGCTTCATCGCCTCGATGCTGACGTGGTAGAAGCCGGCGCTGTCGCAGCCCATGCTTTCCACGTCGAAGCGGTCCAGGATGCCAAGGCCGATCAGCGCGGCAATACCCTGGCCGTTCGGGGGAATTTCATGAAGCGTATAGCCGCGGAACTGCTGCGTCATCGGCTGGACCCAGGCAGCGCGATGCGCGGCCAGGTCGTCGGCGCGGATGGCGCCTCCGGTCTCCTCGGCGAACGCGACGATGCGCGCGGCGAGTTCACCCGTGTAGAAGCTTGCGCCATCGCTCTCGGCAATGCGCTGCAGCGTGGCAGCCTGTTCCGGGAAGCGCCAGCGCTCACCCGCCTGCGGCGCCCTGCCGTCGCGCAGGAACGCCTTGGCAAAGCCGGGCTGCCCGGCCAGCACCGGCACCTGCGCGGCCCATTGCCGTGCGATCTGCGGCGACACCAGGAAACCCTGTTCAGCGTACTCGATGGCCGGTGCGAACAGCCGCGCGAACGGCAGCTTGCCGAAGCGGGCCGACAGCGCCTTCCAGCCCGCGACCTGGCCCGGCACGGTGACCGTATCCCAGCCCACCTGGGGCATGCTGTCGTGCCCGGCGAAATGATCCGGTGTCCAGCGCGCCGGCGCCCGGCCGCTGGAGTTGAGCCCGTACAGCTGCCCCTCGTGCCAGACCAGCGCGAACATGTCCCCGCCAATGCCGTTCATGACCGGCTCCACCACGGTCAGCGCAATCGCGCTGGCAATGGCGCTGTCGATGGCATTGCCGCCTTCGTACAGCATGCGCAGCCCCGCCTGCGCGGCGAGCGGCTGGCTGGTGCTGACCGCGTTGGCGGCCAGCAGCGGCATCTTTTGCGACGGGTAGGGAAAGGTCCAGTCGAAAGGCAACATCGGGAACTCCATTCAGAACAGATGAAAGGGCGCGCGGGCGGCGCCCCAGGGTTGCGGCACGCGGCTTATTGCAGAGTCACGCCGGACTGCCTGACGAGCTTTTCGGTGCGCGGAATCTCCGCGCTGACCATCGCGCTGAAATCGCCGGCGCTGCCGCCGCGCGGCTCGGCGCCGGTGGCAGCCAGGCGCTCGCGGAACTCCGGGGCCTTGAGCAGCTTGTTGATCGAAACATTGAGCTTGCTGACCACGTCGGCCGGCGTGCCCTTGGGCGCGACAATGCCGTACCAGGGCGCGATATCGAAGCCGGCATAACCCTGCTCGGCAATCGTCGGAATCTCCGGCGCGTTGGGCGACCGCTTGCCGGTGGACATGCCGAGCGCGCGCAGCTTGCCTGCCTTCACATACGGCAGGCCGGTCATGATGGTGTCGAAATACATCGACACCTGGCCAGACAGCAGCGCCGGAATCGCTTCGCCGGCGCCCTTGTACGGCACATGGACAATATCGATGCCGGCCGCGGCCTTCAGCATCTCGCCGGCGATATGCGAGGTGGTGCCGGCGCCGAACGAGGCATAGGTCAGCTTGCCCGGATTGGCCCTGGCATACGCGACCATCTCGGGCAGCGTCTTGAATGGCAGCGAGGGGTTGGACAACAGGATATTCGGCGTGACCGCGACCACTGCCACCTTCTCGAACGCATCCGGGTCATAGCTGAGCTTCTTGTACAGGAACCGGTTGGTCACCATCGATGCCGGCCCGGACATCAGCAGCGTATAGCCATCGGCCGGCGCGCGCGCGGCCACCTCGCTGCCGATCATCGCGGCGGCGCCCGGCCGGTTTTCAACCACGAAGGTCTGGCCGTATTCCTTGCCAAGTCCGATGCCGATCTGCCGCGAGATCAGGTCGGTGGCCGAGCCGGCCTGGAACGGCACGACAATGCGCACCGGTTGGCTGGGCCAGTCGCGGGCGCCTTGCGCAAGCGCCAGGGAAGAGGCCGCCAGCATGGCGGCCGCAAGCAGGCTGGGGATAGCAGTGAAACGCATTTTTGTACCCTCATCGATAGAAGAAATGGCATCCGCTGACAGGAACGGATGGCACTTCCCAGTCCGCAATATGCGTGCCATTTGCATTGGGCCGATCCCGGCGCGCGCCCTGTCCGCCCCCTTCCCTTTCCTGGAAGTTTGCGCAGGTCTTGCACCGGCGTCGTCCACCTGGCACCGGCATTTTCCGGACTGTCTTGTCTCCGTGGGGCCAGCGCACTGCGTGGGTGCGCCGTGCCCCGCCCTGGTGGTGGGGTGTGCTTCACCCCATTGTTGTTATTCGACTTCCATGCAGAGGTATTTCGTCTCCAGATACTCGTCGATGCCATGACGTGAGCCTTCGCGGCCCAGCCCCGATTGCTTGACGCCGCCGAACGGCGCCACCTCGTTGGAGATCAGCCCGGTATTGATGCCGACCATGCCGTATTCGAGCCCCTGCGCCACGCGCCAGATCTTTGCCATGTCGCGCGAGAAGAAGTAAGCGGCCAGCCCGGATTCGGTATCGTTGGCCATCGCCACCACCTCCTCTTCGCTGGTGAAGCGGAACAGCGGTGCCAGCGGGCCGAAGGTCTCCTCGCGCGCGACCCGCATCGACGAAGTCGCATTGGCCAGCACGGTCGGCGCGAAGAAGGTGCCGCCGAGCGCATGGCGCTGGCCGCCCGTCAGCACCGTGGCGCCATGCGCGAGCGCGTCGGCGATATGCGCTTCGACCTTGGCCACGGCATCGGCGTCGATGAGCGGGCCTTGCGTGACCCCGCTGTCGACGCCATGGCCCGGGCGCAACTGTTCGACCGCGCTGACCAGCCGGCGCGCGACCTCGTCGTAGACGCGGCCGTGCACATAGATGCGGTTGGCGCAGACACAGGTCTGGCCGCTGTTGCGGAACTTGGAGGCAAGGATGCCCTCGACCGCGCGATCCAGGTCGGCGTCGTCGAAGATGATCAGCGGCGCGTTGCCGCCCAGTTCCAGCGAGAGCTTCTTCACGGTGCCGGCGCACTGCGCCATCAGCAGCTTGCCGATCGCAGTCGAGCCGGTAAAACTGAGCTTGCGCACCACCGGGCTGGCGCACAGTACGCCGCCGATCTGCACGGCGTCGCCGGTCACCACCTGCAGCACGCCACGCGGCACGCCAGCCTGTTCGCCCAGCACGGCCAGCGCCAGGGCCGTGAGCGGGGTCTGTTCAGCGGGCTTGACGATGATGGTGCAGCCGGCGGCGAGCGCCGGGCCTACCTTGCGCGTGATCATCGCCGCGGGGAAGTTCCACGGCGTAATGGCCGCGCACACGCCCACCGGCTCGCGCAGCACCAGCATCTTCTGGCTGCTGCGCGGGCTGGCCAGTACCTCGCCATCGACCCGCTTGGCTTCCTCGCCAAACCATTCGAGGAAGCTCGCGGCGTAGGCCACCTCGCCACGCGCCTCGGCCAGCGGCTTGCCTTGCTCGGCGGTCATCAGCCGGGCCAGGTCCTCCTGGTGCGCCAGCATCAGGTCGGCCCAGCGGCGCAGCACGGCGGCACGCGCCTTGCCCGTCTGCGCGCGCCACGCCGGCAGCGCGCGCTCGGCGGCGCGCACCGCCTGTTCGGCTTCAGCCGCGCCGGCCAGGGGCACCGAGCCGATCCGTGCGCCGGTTGCCGGGTTGCAGACCGCGAGCTCTGCGCCGCTTTGCGCACCGGTCCATTCACCATCGATCAGGCAATGGCTGCGCAGCAGCGCAGTGTGTTGGAGTTCCATGTGTTCCCCTTATTCGGCCAGCGACTGTGCCAGCACCGCCAGCGCCGCGTCGAACTGCGCCTGCGGGATGGTGAGCGGATAGAGGAAACGGATGACATTGCCGTAGGTGCCGCAGGTCAGCAGCACCAGGCCGGCCTCCAGCGCACGGGCCTGTACGCGCCTGGCATGCTCGGCGCTGGGCTGGCCCGTGGCGGGATCGCAGAATTCGGCGGCGACCATCGAACCCAGCCCGCGCACCTCGGCCACTGCGGGACAGTGCTTGCGCTGCGCGAGCAGGTGCTCGCGCAACTGGTGGCCAAGGCTGGCGGAGCGCTCGCACAGCCCTTCTTCTTCAATGACATCGATGACCGCGTGCGCTGCCGCCACCGCCAGCGGATTGCCGGCATAGGTGCCACCGAGGCCGCCGGGCAGCGGTGCATCCATGATCGCGGCCCGGCCGCTGACCGCCGACAGCGGCATGCCGCCGGCGAGGCTCTTGGCCATCGTGATCAGGTCCGCCTCCACGTCATAGTGCGACATCGCGAACATCTTGCCGGTACGGCCAAACCCGGTCTGCACTTCATCGGCGACCAGCACGATGCCGTGCTGGTCGCACACCGCCCGCAGGCCCCGCATGAAATCGGCCGGCGCCGCCTGGAAGCCGCCTTCGCCTTGCACCGGCTCAACGATGATCGCGGCCACGCGGCCCGGATCGATATCGGTCTTGAACAGGCCTTCAAGCGCCTGCAGCGCCCGCTCAGTGCTGACGCCATGCAGCGCGCTGGGGAACGGGGCGTGGTAGATGTCGGAGGGGAACGGGCCAAACCCGATCTTGTACGGCGCCACCTTGCCGGTCAGCGCCATGCCCAGCAGCGTGCGGCCATGGAAGGCGCCCGAGAAGGCGATCACGCCGGGGCGGCCGGTATGCGCACGGGCGATCTTGATGGCATTCTCCACGGCCTCAGCGCCGGTGGTGAACAGGGCCGTCTTGTTCAGGCCCTGGATCGGCACCAGCGCGTTGATGCGCTCGGCCAGCGCGACATAGCCCTGGTAGGGCACGATCTGGTAGGCGGTATGCGTGAAGCGCTCCAGCTGCGCGGCGATGGCCTGCATCACGCGCGGGTGGCGGTGGCCCGTATTAAGCACGGCGATACCGGCGGCGAAGTCCGTGTAGGCACGGCCTTCCACGTCCCACAGCGTGGCGTTCTCGGCGCGGTCGGCGTAGAAATCGCACATCACGCCCACGCCGCGCGGCGTCGCGAGGGTACGGCGTTGGTTCAGTTCGAGGTTTTTCATGGTCATTGTGCGGTAAGGACTGTCGGCACCGGCCGACTCGCGAATCGGACACCGCTGGCAGGAGCCCGGCGATGCGAGATATTTCAACCGGCCTTGGCCCTATAATCCAGTACCGCTTTCGCAATTCCGATGGTGCCAATTTGAAATCGATCTGCGGCGACCAGCTGCTCCAGCGCCTGGGTCCCGAAGGCACGGCGGCCCTGGGCAAACCGCTCAACCGCGGCCTCTATGAATGCATCCGCGGCGCGATACAGGACGGCAGCCTTGCGCCGGCCACCCGCCTGCCGCCGCAACGCGACCTGGCCACCGAACTGGGGTTGTCGCGCAATACGGTGATGTTTGCCTACGACCAGCTGCTGGCCGAGGGGTACCTGTACGCGCGCACCGGCAGCGGCACCTTCGTTGCCGCCACCGCGCCGGAGCGCTACCTGAACGCCGCCGCGGTCCCGGCAACTGAGGTCGGGCCGCGGGCCATGCCCGGCCTGTCGCCGCGCGGACAGCGGTTGCTGGCCAATGCCTCGGCCTCGCCCACGCAGTGGGGCGCATTCATGCCGGGCGTGCCCGACGTCACGCGCTTCCCGCATCGCCGCTATGCCCAGATCTCGGCGCGCCTGTGGCGCCAACCGCACCCGGAGTGGCTGAGCTACAGCCATGGCGGCGGGCTGCCGGCGCTGCGCGAAGCCCTGGCGGCGCATCTGCGGGTGGCGCGCTCGGTGCGCTGCGATCCGGACCAGGTGCTGATCACCGAGGGCATTCACCAGGCCATCGACCTGGTGGTGAGGATGCTGGGCTCGCCCGGCGACCAGGCGTGGGTGGAAGAGCCCAGCTATTGGGGCATCCGCGGCGTGCTGCAGGTCAGCGACATCGGCATGGTGCCGAAGCTGGTGGACGACGAGGGCCTGACGCTGCCCGACACAGAAGCCGGCAGGGAGATGCCCGCGCCGCGCTTTATCTTCGTCACGCCCTCGCACCAGTACCCGCTTGGCGCCGTGATGAGCCTGAAGCGCCGGCGCGCGCTGCTGGAGTACGCCCGCCAGCGCGGCAGCTGGATCGTCGAGGACGACTACGACAGCGAATTCCGCTTTTCCGGGCAGCCGATTCCGTCGTTGCAGGGCATGGAACCGGATGCGCCGGTGATCTATATCGGCACCTTCAGCAAGACACTCTATCCGGGCTTGCGCATGGGCTACCTGGTGTTGCCGCGCAGCCTGGCCGGCGCCTTCCAGACCGCGCACGCCGAGCTATACCGGGCAGGCCATCTGATGACGCAGGCAACCGTCGCCGAGTTCATGCAGGCCGGCGACTATGCCGCCCACATCCGCCGCATGCGGCCGCTGTATGCCAGGCGGCGCGCCATCCTGGCCGCGTTGATCGAGCGCTATCTTGGCCCCGGCGCGCTGCACGAGCACGGCAGCAACGCCGGCCTGCACCTGGTGCTGCGCCTGCCCGACGATGCCGACGACGTGGCCATCACCGCTGCCGCCCGCGAGCGCGGCATCGTGGTGCGGCCGCTGTCGCGCTATTACATCGGCGATGCCGTGCAGAAAGGCCTGCTGCTGGGGTACGCCTGCGTGCCGGAAGAGGACATCGCGCCGGCCTTCGACAGGCTGCTCGGCTGCCTGCCGCGCGGCAGCATGCGCGCCCCGCAGCGTTGAAGCGTGCCAAGAGACAAGCCCCGCCGTCCTGAAGGCGGTTCCATCCTGATATAACCGGAGCATCCACTCCCTGGCGACAGCCACGTCGCGGGCACCCCGGTGGCAAACTTGTGCGCCCCTGTCCCTTTAAATCTACTGCGGTTTGTGGCGGGCGTTAAATAGACTGGCTATAGGGCAACATTGAGGTCGTGCCTTGCATCGCGCATTGCGTGGCAGTCCCTTGCAAAGCACTTTGCGGCCAGGGACGGCCAGTTTCCGGCACCCCGGCCATGGTGCCCGCCGCGCCCGGGTGGCAACCCGGCCCACAACCGCACGGAGGTGGCCTTCAATGAAGCCTCGTCACGGCACACAGGAATGGCGCCGCTTCTATATCCTTGATGAGAAGAACCGGCCAGTGCAGGTCACCGACCACGACGAATGGTCGCGCTGGATGGCGGACAACGACCTGGTATTCCGCCGCACCCTGCTGGAGCAGTCCGGCGGCATGGTGACGACCCGCTTCCGGGGCGTGTCGGAGGCCGCACCGACGGACACCCCCTTGTTCATCACGCGCGTGACGGGGCTGGCTGAGCAGGACAATGAAAGTCATGGCGCGCAGACGCTTGACGCGGCGCTGGAAGAGCATGAGCGGATCGTGCAGAAGCTGCTTCGCCAGCTGACCGGGCGGTGACTGGCAGCCCGGACCAGCATGCGCCCTTGCCTGACCTTGGTGCCGGTCGCACCGCGATGGATCATGCGTCCCTTGCTGGAAGCCCGCCTCGTCAACGATGCCTTTGGCGACCCGGGGCTGTTCGTAGACTTCCTGGACGAACGGCGCGCGCTGCTGTTCGACCTGGGCGACATCGCCCGGCTGATGCCGCGCGAGCTGATGCGCCTGTCGCATGTGTTTGTCACGCATGCGCACATGGATCATTTCTCTGGCTTCGACAAGCTGCTGCGGGTGCTGCTCGGGCGCAAGCCGCGCATCGTGCTGGTCGGCGGGCCGGGATTCCTGGCACAGGTCGAGCACAAGCTGCTTGCCTATACCTGGAACGTGGTGCATCGCTACGCCACCGAACTGGTCATCGAAGTGGCCGAACTTGGACTGGACGGGCAGATGCGGCGCGCCTGTTTTTCCAGCCGGCACGCCTTTGCCAGGGAGGCCGAAGCGCGCGTCGAGAGGACCGGCGATATCGTGCACGACGAAGCGACGTTCCGGGTGCGCGCCTGCTTTGTCGACCACGGGATTCCATGCCTGGCCTACCTGGTGGAGGAAAAGGCCCGCCTCGGCATCAACAAGGAGCGCCTGGCCGCATCCGGCCTGACCACCGGCGCCTGGCTGCGAGAACTCAAGCATGCCGTCCTGACCGGCGCGGCCGGCGATGCGCCGATCCTTGTGCAGTGGCGGGACAGGCGCGGCGACCATGCGTCGGCGCGAACGGTCGGCGAGCTGAGCCGGCTGATCCTGGATGCCGAGCCCGGCCGGCGCATCGGCTACGTGACCGACCTGCGCTATACGAGCGCGAACGTGCAAGCGCTATCGCAACTGATGCAAGGCGTCGACCAGCTCTTCATCGAGAGCGTGTTTCTGGATGTCGACCGGGCACACGGCCTGCGCAAGAACCACCTGACCGCTGCCCAGGCCGGGCGGATTGCACGCAGCATCGGTGCACGCGCGGTGACGCCGTTCCATTTTTCGCCACGCTATCAGGGGCGCGCCGATGAACTGGCTGCCGAGGTACGGGACGCCTGGACCTCGGAGTCCTTTGCTGAACAGGTACCGCCGGCGGCCTAGATCCGTCGTGCCGTGCCATAGCCGGAAGCCCAAGGCAACTACCTGCATGTTGGCCACAGTACACGTGCGAACACATAGCCCAGGGCAGGCCGACGCGCATCTCCGATAGCACGCAGGTGGCTCGATGGCGGACATCAGCATTCCTCCGTGCGCTATAGCACATGTCTCGGCAATAGCGACTCAGCACCTCCAATCTGCGCCCTAGTATTAGGATGCCGCTTCTCTCCTGGTTCGGCGACCTTACCGGGGGATCGGTGAATGATCGCGCATGCCCTTGCCGGCGTTATTTCGGTCGGTGGCCACTGAACGTATAAGGGAGGAAAAGACATGGGAGCCCCAGTCGCGGTAACAAAGTTTGAAGTGAAATCCCACGCGTCACCCGATGAGATTCGCGCCCCTGCGAAAACCCGGATCGAAGTCGTCCAACTCGAAGGTTTCACGATCGGACGATTCAATTTCGAACCCGGATGGCGGTGGTCGGAGTGCATCAAACCTGTCGTCCACACCGACCATTGCCAGGCCTCCCATGTGGGCTATGCAGTATCCGGACGTCTCACTGTTCGTATGAAGGACGGTACCGAACAGACGATAAACGCGGGCGATTCATACACTATCCCGCCAGGACACGAAGCCTGGGTTGAAGGCGACCAACCCTTCGTCGGAATTGAGGTGATGTCCGCTGACACCTTCGCCAAGGCGTAATGGGAAACACGTGGTCCCGGCCACAGCGCGGTTGGGACCAGCATTTTTGAGAACGCCTCCAGCGGCGGCCCGCGTGCCGAACGGTCAACTGGGCATCGCCGTAGCCGGCCACTATGCGCAGTTCGCAACTATGCGTAGATGCCGTGAGATTCTCGGTACCGGACCAGCTCCGAGGGGATTTGGACCGATACTGCCTGGCTGCCGCAGCCGCCGGTAGCTTGCGGCGACTTCATCTGGCGTTCGGTTCGCCCAACTTCGAATGCCGCCAAACCTGTCGATGGCCCAGCCTTGCTACAATTCTGGTTCACAGAACGGCAAATATCATGGGCTTTGAACAACTCGCAGCACTAAGGGATCAACTGGCAAACAAGGCGAAGGCCGAATCACGTACGGAAGGCAAGCGCCGGCGCCCCGCGCCGGCTGCCGCGCAGGCTGCCGCGCCCGCCAAGCCGCCCGTCGATCCGGTGGTGCATTCCATTGCCCGGCTGCAGAAGCACTTCCCCAAGGCGTTTCCGAAGAACCCGGCGCCCAAGGTGCCGCTGAAGGTCGGCACGTTCGAGGATCTGGCCCAGCATGCGGCCAGGCTTGCCCTGACCGAGGCGGAGCTGCGTGAAGCGATCCGCACCTGGTGCAGCGGCGCACGCTATTGGTCGTGCATGGTGGAAGGCGCCAAGCGGCTGGACCTGGACGGCAATGAAGCCGGCGTCGTCAGCCTGGCGGATGCCAAGCGGGCCCAGCAGCTGAAGGCCCGCCGCAGTGCGGGCGCCCGGCCGCGGAAAGCCAAGCCTGCCACGCCCGCGGCCACGCCTGACACCCCTGCCGCGCCCGCCGCCACTACGCCTGACAGCCCTGACACGCCTGCCACGCCTTGATCCCCGCCGTCGGATCTGCAGCGGCGCTTACGCCAGCACCGCGCGCGCGATCACCGTCCGCTGGATTTCCGACGAGCCTTCATAGATGCGCAGGATCCGCGCATCGCGCACCAGCCGCTCCAGCGGCATTTCGCGCGTGAAGCCGTAGCCGCCGTGGATCTGCAGCGCGGCGTCGGTGACAAACCCGACCATCTCTGAAGCATAGAGCTTGGCCATCGATGCCTGCTCGGTGAAGGGCTCGCCGTCCCGGCGCCGCACCGCGGCCTGCAGGGTCAGCAGCCAGGCCGCCTCCAGCCGCGTGCGCATGTCGGCGAACATCCATTGCAGGCCTTGCTTGCGCGCCAGCGGCTCGCCGCCGACCTGGCGCTGCCGGGCCCAGTCCGCCGCGCAGGCCAGCGCTGCCTCGGCAATGCCCAGGCTGGTGGCGGCCACGTCCAGGCGGCTGTTGTCCAGCACCTTCATCGCGGTACGGAAGCCCGTGCCTTCCGGCCCCAGCCGATTGGCTGCGGGCACCAGGCAGTCCAGCGCCACCTCATGGGCCGGCGCCCCGCGAATCCCCATCAGTTTCTCGGCGGGCGCGATCTCCACGCCCTCGCTGTGCCGGTCCACCACGAAGGCGCTGATGCCGCGCGTGCCCGCGGCGGGATCGGTCCTGGCGTAGACGACGATAAAGTCCGCAGCGTCCGCGTTGGAGATGAAATGCTTGACCCCGCGCAGGCGGTAGCCGTCGCCCTCCGGGGTGGCGCGCGTGGCCATGTCGGCCGGATTGGAGCCGGCGCGCGGCTCGGTCAGCGCAAAGGCGCCCAGCTTGATGCCGGCAGCCGCGTCCGGCAGGTAGCGCTCGCGCAGGCTGTCGTCGCCGCCGATCAGGATGGAATCGGTAGCCAGGTAGTGCGCGCCGATCATCGACGAAGTCGAGGCGCAGGCCCTGGCAACCTCCGCCAGCGACAGGATCAGTGCCACCGGCGAGGTCCCGGTCCCGCCCCAGCGTTCTGGCAGGTTCATCCCCAACAGGCCGAGTTCGGCAAGTTGCGGCACATAGCACGTGGTGGAGGCTTCGGCCCGGTCCACCTCGGCCGCCTTGGGAGCCAGTTCACTTTGCGCGAAGCGGCCGATGGCGTCGGCAATCTCAAGATCGCCCGGCTCGACGCCCAGTCGTTTATGCATGTTGTTTCTCCTTGCTGAACACTTGCGGATGCGCCGTAGCAGCGTTGGCCAGCTCGGCCAGGATGGCTTCGGTGTGCTGCCCCAGCGACGGCGCGGGCGTCACGCGGTTGGCGCCGTAGCCGGAGAACTTCACCGGCTGCGAGGGCAGCCGCACGGTGCCGCCCTCCGGATCGGGCACTTCGGCAAGCAGGCCGCGGTGGGCGGCATGGTCGCTTTCCAGGGCTTCCTTGACGTTGCGGATCGGCGCGACCGGAATGCCCGCCTCGCTCAGCAGGCGGTTCACCTCGGCCACGGAAAGGCTGGCCGACCAGGCCTCCAGACCGGCGCGCAGATCGCCCTCGAAGCGGCAGCGCGTCTCGTCGTCGGCAAAGCGCGGATCCTGCGCCATCTCCGGCCGGCTGATGGCATTGGCCAGCGCCTGAAACAGCTTGTTGTTCAGCACCGCCACCACATAGAAGCCATCCGCGGCGCGGTACACGCCGAACGGCGCGGACGAGGGATGGCGGTTGCCGACCCGCCGCGGCGCCAGGCCGGTCGCGGCATAGCGCGCAACCAGGGTGGCGCTCAGGCTCAGGGTGGCGTCGAACATCGAGACATCGACCTGCGTGCCCCGCCCGGTCTTCTCGCGCGCCAGCAGCGCGGCCAGCACGCCCCATGAGGCAAAGAGGCCGCTGACCGCATCGGAGACGGCCTCGCCCAGCATGGTCGGGGTGCCGTCCGGGGCGCCGGTGGCATCCATCAGCCCGCACATTGCCTGCAGGATGATGTCGTAGGCCGGGCGGTGTGAATCCGGCCCGGTCTGGCCGAAGCCCGACACGCTGGCGTAGATCACCGACGGATTCAGCGCACGCAGCGCCTCATAGCCGATGCCCAGCTTGTCCGCGACACCCGGGCGGAAGTTCTCGACCACCACGTCGGCCCGGGCGCAGAGCGAGCGCGCCAGCTCCAGGCCCGCTGCCGTCTTCAGGTCGATCACGATGCTCTGCTTGTTCCGGTTCATGGCAGAGAACAGGCCGCTCTTGCCATCGACGAAGGGACCGACCGCGCGGTAGTCGTCGCCGCCAGGCGGTTCGATCTTGATCACCTCGGCGCCGAGGTCGCCGAGCAGCGCCGTGCAGTATGGGCCCGCCAGCACGCGCGAGAAATCGATCACGCGGATGCCGGCAAGCGGCAGGTCGGAATGGGTCACGTCTTGGCCTCCAGGGCTTGCAAACCCGCGGGCTTGCGTTTCAGTGACACCGATTCTGCGCAGCGCAGGCTATCAAGTAAAATATGGAATTCGACTAGCACCTATAGGATTTTCTGATGCGTGTCTCCTTGCGGCTGTTGCGATACTTCGCCGCGACGGCGGAAACCGGCAGCACCACGGCGGCGGCGCGGCTGCTGAATGTCTCGCAGCCCTCAATCTCCGTTGCCATCCGCGAACTGGAGACGCTGTTCGAGGAAGCCCTGTTTGCCCGCGACGTCGGCGCAAGGATGACACTGACCCGCTTCGGCGTGCGCAAGCTGGCGGAAGCGCGCCACATTCTTGGGGCAGCAACGGCATTTGAAGTCGACAAGAGCGGCGATGCCGCGGCGGGCGAGGTGCAGATCGGCGTCTTCCGCACCCTGGCGCCGGTCTACCTGCCGGTGGTGCTGCGCCTTGCACGCGAGCGCTATCCCAAACTGTCAGTACGCTTTGTCGAAGGGGATCTCGCCCAGCTGGAAGACTGGCTGCACGGCGGGCAGATCGAGCTGGCGCTGACCTACGACGTAGGCATGCCCGATGACATCGAGCGCGAACTGCTGGCAGAGCTGCGGCCCTACGGCCTGCTGCCTGCGGGCTCACGGCTGGCCAGGCGCAAAGGCAGCCTGTCGCTGCACGAACTGGCGCAGGAACCGTTGATCCTGATCGACCTGCCGCACAGCCGTGAATTCCTGATGGCGCCGTTCTGGCAACTTGGGCTGCAGCCCGAGGTGCGCTACCGCGCGACTTCCCTGGAACTGGCGCGCGGCATGGTGGCGAATGGACTGGGCGCGGCGCTGCTGATCACGCAGGCGCCGGCGTCGTCCCAGGTCACCGCCGTCGTGGCAAAGCCGATACGGGAAGACACCGTGCGCCAGCCGCTGGTGATCGCGCGCACGGCCCGCGCGACGCGCACCCGGGCGTCGGAGCTGCTGGCCGAATGCGTGCGCGCGGCGGTGGAAGAAGCGAAGATCCAGCGCGCTTGACGGCGGGCGGCGCATTTTCGGCAGGGACCATTTTCCGCGCTCGGCATCCCGAACAAGCCCACCGGCCCGGCGACGGAGGCATGGATCAATGGGCTCTTCGGGCCCAACGCGGCTTCGGGCGGGCACACGCAGGTGCTTGGTCGAACCGGCATCACGAGCGCTTCCTGACTGTGATAGCGTGGAGCCTTCCGACTTTCCGACCACCCATGACCGATTTCGACGCCGACGCCCTCAAGCGGCTGGTCACAGTCACCATGCCCTTTGGCAAACACAAAGGCACGGTGATCGCCGACCTGCCGGGCAACTACCTGAACTGGTTCGCGCGCGAGGGCTTCCCGCCGGGGCAGATCGGCGCGTTGCTGGCGCTGATGCACGAACTGGATCACAACGGCCTGTCGCATCTGCTCAAGCCGTTGCGCGGGCGCACTTAAGCTTTTCAGCCCCGGACTTCAGGTCACCGGCGCCGGATTGAACAGCACCAGCGCATTGCGGATCTTCCAGTGCTCGGCCCATGACTTCTTGCCGCTGGCCACGGCGAGCAGCGTGTGGAACAGCTCCCAGCCCACTTCCTCGATGGTGGCCTCGCCGGTGGCGATGCGGCCGGCGTTGACATCCATCAGGTCGTGCCAGCGCCGTGCCAGGTCGTTGCGGGTGGACACCTTGATCACCGGCACCTCGGCCAGCCCGTATGGCGTGCCGCGCCCGGTGGTGAACACATGCAGGTTCATGCCGGCGGCCAGTTGCAGCGTGCCGCAGACAAAATCGCCCGCGGGCGTGGCGGCATAGATCAGCCCCTTCTGCGTGACCTTCTCGCCGGGGCCGGTGACGCCGTGGATCGGGCCGGTGCCGGACTTGACGATCGAGCCCATTGCCTTTTCCACGATGTTCGACAGGCCGCCCTTCTTGTTGCCCGGCGTGGTGTTGGCGCTGCGGTCGACCTTGCCCTGCTCCAGGTAGCGGTCGTACCAGGCCATCTGCCGCACCAGCGCGTCGGCCACCTCGGGCGTGGCGGCGCGCGCGGTGAGCTGGTCGATGCCATCGCGCACCTCGGTCACTTCGGAGAACATCACCGTGGCCCCGGCGCGCACCAGCAGGTCGGTGGCAAAGCCCACCGCGGGGTTGGCCGTGACCCCGGAGAAGGCATCGCTGCCGCCGCACTGCACCCCGACCACCAGGTCTGACGCCGGACAGGTCTCGCGCCGGCGCGCGTTCAGGCGGGCCAGGTGCTTGTCGGCGGTAGCCATGATCGAATCGATCATCGAGGCAAAGCCCACATGCTGCTCGTCCTGCAGGCAGACCACGTCGGGCTCGCCCTCCTTCTGGATCGGGATGGTGCCGGCGCCGATCAGGCGCGCGGGCTGCAGCTTCTCGCAACCCAGGCTGACGATCATCACCTCGCCGCCGAAATTCGGGTTCAGCGCGATGTTGCGGATGGTGCGGATCGGGATGCCGGCATCGGGCGCGTCGATCGCCACGCCGCAGCCGTAGGTGTGCTCAAGGCCCACCACATCGTCAACATTGGGGTATTTCGGCAGCAGTTCTTCCTTGATGCGCCGCACGGCAAACTCCACCACGCCCTCCACGCACTGCACCGTGGTGGTAATGCCCAGGATATTGCGCGTGCCGACCGAGCCGTCCGCATTGCGGTAGCCCTCGAAGGTATAGCCTTCCAGTGGCGGCAGCGGCGCCACGCGCGTGCCGACCGGCAAGTCGTGCAGTTCCGGCGCGGCCGGCATTTGGATCACGCGCTCATTGACCCAGCTGCCGCGCGGCAGGTCTTTCAGCGCGTAGCCGATCACCACGTTGTAGCGGATCACCGCGTCGCCCTCGCGCAGGTCGGCCAGGGCCACCTTGTGGCCCTGCGGCACGCCCTCGGCCAGCACCAGGCCGCAGGGGAATTCCGTTCCCGCCGGCAGGCCGCCGTCGTTGGCCACGATCGCAACGTTGTCGTTCGCGTGCATCGTGATGTACAGGGGGCGAACCGCTTGCCCAGCCGCTGTCGGGGTCACTGCCATGTCATCTCCAGCCCGGCGCATTCGCGCAGCCATAGTGTTACGTTGTCTGACAACATTCTATCGCGTTCGTGACCGGGGAGGCCCCGGGAATTCCCCTAGTTCCCAGCCTTCGGCCGCAGCTTATTCGATACTCCGCCTCCATGTTGTACGATGACACATGATAAACAGGCGCTAGGCGCCCTCGGCGACATGCCGGGAAGCCGATATTCTGCTGCACCGCAAAATGACCGCGCCCCGGGACATCGCCTATAAGAGTGCAACCGGTTGCATGCCAAGTGAACCGGATAAGGACGCCCGCGAGGCCACGCGCATCGCGCAGCCGCGCCTGCTTTGGACCCATACCACCCCGGCCGCCCCCCCGGCCACGCACACGACAGGAGGCATGACTCATGCGCTGGAAGCAACGTCCGCAAGGTTCCAACTGGGGTGACTTCGGCCCCGACGACCAGCTCGGCCGCATCAACCTGATCGGCCCGGAGCAGGTCGTCAAAGGCGCGCGCGAGGTGCAGGCCGGCATCAGCTTCTGCCTGTCGCTGCCGCTGGACTACCCCGGCGGCAACAAGCTCAACCCGCGCCGGCATCCGCCGGTGTTGCGGCCCACCTTTCGCGACGACATCCCCTATGTGAACTTCCCGCTGGCCAGGATGGACCCGGCCGCCACCGACGTCATCAGCGACGACCAGGTGCTGCTGTGCCTGCAGTACAGCACGCAATGGGATGCACTGGCGCACGTGGGTGCGCTGTTCGATGCCGACGGCGACGGCCGCCTGGAGCGCGTCTACTACAACGGCTACCGCGCCAACGAGCATATCGTCGGCCCGGTGGACTATGCCGAGGACGACAACTTCGCCGCGCACCCTTGCGGCCACGACCACAGTGCCGCGCAGGCGCTGGGCATCGAGAACTTCGCGGTCAAGGGCATGCAGGGCCGGGGCGTGCTGGTGGACCTGGCACACACCTTCGGCATGGATTTCCGCAATGTCGGCTACGACGACCTGATGCACGCGCTGGACGCCGGCAAGGTGGAAGTCGAACGCGGCGACATGCTGCTGCTGCGCACTGGCTTTGCCGAGGTGGTGCTGTCGATGCAGCGCGACCCCGATGAAGCCGTGCTGCACCACAGCTGCTGCGCGCTCGACGGCCGCGACGACCGCCTGCTGAACTGGATCACCGATGCCGGCATCGCCGCGCTGATCGCCGACAACTACGCGGTGGAACGCTACCCCGCGCGCCCCGCGCCCGACGGCGACAAGCGCCACCCGCTGCTGCCGCTGCACCACCACTGCCTGTTCAAGCTCGGCCTGCCGCTGGGCGAGCTATGGTACCTGCGCGAACTGGCGGACTGGTTGCGCGCCAACGGCCGTACCCGCTTCCAGCTCACCGCCCCGCCGCTGCGCCTGCCCGGCGCAGTGGGGTCGCCGGTGACGCCGATCGCCACGGTATGAGCCAACAACAATAATTCAGGGAGACACCATGAACCATCGCCACTCGATCCGCCGCATTGCCGCCAGCGCCTTCGCCTTCACCGCGGCGCTTGCCTGCGGCACCGCCCAGGCACAGCCCAAGGCCGCTGTCTCTGACGATGTCGTCAAGATCGGCATGCTGCTCGACATGAGCGGCCTGTATGCCGATGTCACCGGCCGCGGCAGCGCCACTGCCGCACAGATGGCCATCGACGATTTCGGCGGCAAGGTGCTGGGCAAGAAGATCGAGCTGGTGGTGGTCGATCACCAGAACAAGGCCGACATCGCCGCCAACAAGGCGCGCGAATGGTTCGACACCGCCAATGTCGACGCCATCCTCGACGTGGCCGCGTCGGCGCCAGCGCTGGCGGTGCTTGAGGTTGCAAGACAGAAGAACCGCATCGTGGTGTTCTCCGGCCCGGGCACCGAGCGCATCACCAACGACCTGTGCACGCCGGTGTCAGTGCACTACGCCTACGACACCTACGCGCTGGCCAACACCACCGCGCGCGCGATGGTACAGCGCGGCGGCAAGTCCTGGTTCTTCCTGACGGCGGATTACGCCTTCGGCCACACGCTGCAGGACTCGGCCACCGCCGTCATCAACGAGACCGGCGGCAAGGTGCTTGGCGCCGCGCGCCATCCGCTGGCCACCAGCGACTTTGCCTCTTACCTGCTGCAGGCGCAGGCCAGCAAGGCACAGGTGGTGGGCCTGGCCAATGCCGGCGGCGATACCGTCAACGCGATCAAGGCCGCCTCTGAATTCGGCCTGACCCGCAACAACACGCAGCGCATGGCGGGCCTGCTGCTCTATATCAACGACATCCACGCCATCGGCCTGAAGACCGCCTCCGGGCTGGTGCTGACCGAGGCCTTCTACTGGGACATGAACGACGCCACCCGTGCCTGGTCGCGCCGCTATTTCGACAAGCTGAAGAAGATGCCTAACATGAGCCAGGCAGGTGCGTATTCATCGGTGACGCACTACCTGAAGGCCGTGCAGGCAGCGGGCACCGACGAGACCGCGGCGGTGATGAAAAAGATGAAGGCCATGCCCATCAACGATTTCTTCGCGAGGAACGGCCGCATCCGCGAAGACGGCCGCATGGTCCACGACATGTATCTGTTCGAGGTCAAGACACCGGCCGAGTCCAAGTACCCATGGGACTACTACAAGGTGCTGGCCACAGTGCCGGGCGAGCAGGCATTCATGCCGGTATCGAAGTCACAGTGTTCGCTGGTCAGGCGCTGATAGAGGGCCGACGAATGACAGGGGTAACGCAGTAGCGAACCACATCGCCCCCCGCCGTGGCCCAGTCCTCGGTTTTCCGCTACCGCTAATCCCTGGTCAGGTTTTCCAGCCACAGGCTCATCAATCCGGCCCGGCCCCTGACGCCGAACTTCCGGAATATGCCGGTCACATAGGAGTGGGTCGTGGAAACGGCCAAACCGAGGCGCTGGGCAATCTGCTTTTCCGATGCGTCGGTCAACAACAGCCGCAAGACTTTCTGCTCGTGGGGCGCCAACGGAACGGAAGAAAGCGCCAGCCCAAGGTCAAGAATGCTCTCTTTCTTCAGCGCAGTGACATCTCGGGCAACCCCGACGCGCAGCCGTTCCGACTGGAGCCATCCGGCGGACCACATGATATGGACGGCGCTGCCGTCCTTGTGGCGATAGCGGTTTTCAAAACCGATCCGCTTCTTTCCCGACATGACCTGCTTGGCCTCGATAATGGTCCGGTCCTGGTCGGCAGGCATGACAAGATCGATGATGAACTCGCCCGCCATATCCTTCGGCGTATAGCCAAAAATGCCCTCGCAGGCCGCGCTGACATACTGGATGCGGCCGCCTGTGTCGACCAGGAACACGGCGTCCAGCAGATGGTCCGCGAACTCGGTGATATCTTTTTTGATCTCGATACTCATGGCAGTCCAGAACCCCCCGATACTGGCGCTTTGATTGGGCCCTTCGCCCGGATTCACCCGAACCCCTCTCGGCCAACGTGAATATTAAATCACACGCCAAATATATGTATGGCGCTGGTACCGCCAGCACCATTCAAGGTTTTCGAGCTGGCTGATGAATAACCATGCCGCCCGACTCCAAAAGCACCCTGCTGATCAGCAGGGTATTACCTTCCACACGGTTTCGATATCATCATGCCAGTCATTTGCCCGGTGCTTCGGTCACATAATAATGGCCCCGCCAGGGTCTTCCAAATCCGTCGTCAACGAGAGTTGGGGCAAATGAACGAAGCCTCAGCAGTTCCTGCCTCTTGCGAAGGGGGGGCGAGGTCAGGAAGGGGGAGCGGCCCGGCCCGCTGACAGAGGTGGCAGTGACCTCTGTCAGCGGGGACCGTGCAACCGTCAGAGCAACTCCAGCCAACGACTTTCCGTGCGCACCAGATGCCGGCCACGGTCGAAGCGCGTGTAGCCAACACGGTCAAAGAATTCCAAGACCTGAACCGCCCGTTTTCGTCCGAGGCCGGTGGCATTGCGAAATGCCCCAGCGACGACCGTGCCGGCGTTCTTGCTGGCATCGACAGCGGCGAGCAAGGCCAGCTCGCGAATAGCCTCCGGATCGTAGAAGAGGTCATGCACGACCTGAAAGGTCTCGCCATGACGCGCGAGCTTGCGCATCAGTTGCCGCACCCTGTCCTCCGGCACCCCATGCGTGCTCGCCAGCTCGCGCACCCATGGCGGATCGAAGCGCCCCGCCTTCATGGCCTGCTGCAGTGTCGCGGCAAGCGCGCGCTCCCCATCGTCGAGCGTCACGGTGTGCTCGGGCAGGTGCAGCCAGGGGCCGTTCCTGACGATGTCACCGCGCGCGCAGGCGTCATCGATGAGCGCGCACCACAATGCGTCTTGCGCGAGCGGTGCGGCGATCCTGCGCAAACGCGCCACCTCCGGACCGAGTACATCCGGCGAGCGTTGGTGAAATTGCCGCAGCGCAGTGGTCAATCGCCCCGCCAGCGCCTGCCACGCCGCGCTGGACACCAGCAAGGCATCGTCGCCCGGAAGTTCGATCACGCGCGTGTCCCGCGGCAGTTCGATGGCCGCCGCCGGCATGCCGCTCAGCCGCTCCAGCAGCGCGCGCGACAGCCCGTTTGGCGCCTGCTCGAGCAATGTGCCAACCGAACCGGTGTCAAGCATGGCCTGCATCGCGTCGAGCCACGCCAGCCGCGCCGGGGAGCGGCGCTTGCGCGCGGGCGCGAACGGATCAAGTACATCGCCGCCGCCGATGGTGCGGCTGGCCTGCGCATTCCGCACGACAAAGGGATCGCCAGGCAGCGCGCACACCGGCCGCTCGAACACAAGCTGCACGCGCGCGCGCTGGCCGGGGGCAAGCGTCGGGCCATCGAGCAGCGCGACATGCGCCACCTGGTGCTGCGTGCCCAGATGAACATGCATGGGCGCCCAGTGCTCCAGCGCGGGGGCGTCCGGCAACAGGGTCAGCATCACATCGATGCGCTCCGACGCCTGTGCCAGGCGCACATCGACCACCCAGTCACCGCGGTCGATCGCGCCCTTGTCGATGCCGGCCAGGTTCAGCGCGCAGCGCTGCCCCGCCCGCCCGGCAGCAGCAGGACGATTCTGCGCATGGATGCTGCTCACGCGCGCAGACTCGTTCTTTGGCGCGAGCAACACCCTGTCGCCGACATGGATGCGCCCCGACACCACGGTTCCCGTCACGATCGTCTCTTGCCCGGCAAGCGTGAAGACCCGGTCAACCGCAAGGCGGAACAGCCCGTCGTCGCGCCTGGTGCGCGACGCAGCCGCGGCCGCGTGCAGGTGCCGCTTCAACGCTTTCACACCCGGATCGTCGGCGCGCGTTGCGCAGGTTTCAAAAACCGGGGCATCTTCCAGCATGCTGCCGAGCCGGAACACCGCGATCTCCTCGCGCACCTGCTGTAGCCGCGCGTCATCCACACGATCGACCTTGGTCAGCGCAATCGCGCCGCGCCGGATGCCGAGCAGTTGCACAATGGCCAGGTGCTCACGCGTTTGCGGCATCACGCCGGCATCGGCGGCGACCACGAGCAGCGCGAAGTCGATGCCGCTTGCGCCCGCGGCCATGGTGTGAATGAGCTTTTGGTGGCCCGGGACATCGACCAGGCCGACCGCGTCGCCGTTCTCAAGCGGCACGTACGCATAGCCAAGCTCGATCGAGAAGCCGCGCGCCTTCTTTTCCTTCAGGCGGTCGGCATCCATGCCCGACAGCGCCCTGACCAGGCTGGTCTTGCCGTGATCGATATGTCCTGCCGTACCAACGATCATGGCCGCGTCAGGTCGCCCGGCAGCCTGGCGCGACGCAGGCCATCAGGTACTGTCGCCGGAATATTCTCGTCGTGAACATGCATGGTCTCCTGTCCCTGTTCGAAAGGCCGATGAGGCTTGCTCGAGCGTGCACCGATACCGCTGCGCTCAGGGTTCCTGCATCGTTGGGGACAAGATAATTGCCTGGCCACTTAAGGTAAATTCAGCGATTCTTTGCGTGCCTATAAGCGATGCCTTAAATGACAACTGCATGGACAGATTGACCCGGAGACCTGGCTCAGCATGGACATTTTGTCCATCGCGCAGGCCCCGGAGCGCTTGCAGCGCTGCGGCAAACGTCCGACTTCCCAGGGATGCCGCCGCAGGCATGGGCCTTGCTCAGCGGTCTGGATCGGTTGGCCGACCCATATCGCCACAAAGCAGGAAAGGCGTCGAACTCTCAACTGCCTGACAGAAGAATTTGAAAGGTCAGAGGCACCACACAATTCGTGTAGGCTTACGTGTTCTGTTCCGTCAGCCCGCAAACCATATCGGTTTAACCAACATGAAGAGCACGATGCCTGCAAATGCCCCCGAACCGCAAGCCGTTTCCGGCACAGTCACCCGCAGCGCGATATTCATCGTTGCAACGCTCAGCGACGGCGACGACCACGCCGACTCCGTCCGCGCGTGGTGTGCCGACGTTGCCGCCGTCGTGCGCGCGGTCGGCCATCGCGTGCCGTCAGGCAAGCTGTCCTGTGTCTGCGGCTTCGGCTCCGACGCGTGGGACAGGCTGTTCGGCAAGCCCCGTCCCGCGGCGCTGCATCCGTTCCGCGAGTTCGGCACCGGTGATCGCTTCGCCATCGCCACGCCGGGTGACCTCCTGCTGCACATCCGCGCCGAGTCGATGGACCTCTGCTTCGAGCTTGCCACGCAACTGCTCGGCAAGCTTGGCGCTGCGATCCAGGTTGTCGACGAGGTGCACGGCTTTCGCAACTTCGACATGCGGGCGATGATCGGCTTTGTCGATGGCACGGAGAATCCGGCCGGACGCGAGGCCATCGATTTCACGGTGATCGGCGAGGAAGATGACGAGTTTGCCGGCGGCAGCTACGTCATCGTGCAGAAGTATCTGCACAATATGGCGCGGTGGAATGCCCTTCCCGTGGAGACACAAGAACTGATCATCGGGCGCAAGAAGCTGTCCGACATCGAACTGGACGCGGAGGTCAAGCCCTCGTCATCGCACAGCTCTCTGACGACGCTGGTCGAGAACGGGCAGGAAGTGAAGATCCTGCGTGACAACATGCCGTTCGGGCGCCCGGGCGCGGGCGAGTTCGGCACCTACTTCATCGGCTACGCCCGTTCGCCCGCGCCGATCGAGAAGATGCTCGAGAACATGTTCGTCGGATTGCCGCCCGGCAATTACGACCGGCTGCTCGACTTCAGCAAGGCAGTCACCGGCAGCCTGTTCTTTGTCCCGTCGGCCGACCTGCTTGAAGGGCTTGCCGATCGCGAAGCCCCTGCTGCCACGCCAGATCTCGCGCCGCGCTTCGCCGGGTCGGCTGAAGCTCGCTAAGTTGCCGGTCACGCCCCGGATCCTGTCGCCTCCTGCTCGAACGCGACCTCCGCCCGAAGACTCGCCAGGTCGCGCCCGACTGTGGCGACCGCAAGCCGCTTGTCCTTGCTCCAATAGGTCACCGTACAGTCATGCGCGGCGGGATCGCCGTCGACATCAAGGCGATCCCATTGCTCCGCATGGCCTACGTAATTGATGGCCACATCATAGTGCTGGCTCCAGAAGAATGGCACTGCCGCAAAGCGTTGCTGCTGCCCAAGGATATTTCGCGCTGCCGCCACGCCCTGGCGCTCAGCGACCACCCAGTGTTCGACGCGGATGCGCTTGCCCGTTCTCGGGTCGGGCCAGCGCGCAATATCGCCCGCGGCATAGATGCCAGGTTCGCTCGTCTGAAGAAATTCATCGACCGCCACGCCCTTGTCCAGCGCAAGACCGGCGTCCTGCGCCAAGGCCACGTCGGGGCGAACGCCAATCCCGGTCACGACCAGATCGGCCGCCAGCTCCGCGCCGGTCGACAATTTCACCCGATCCGGTTCAATCGCTGCCACCGTGGCCTCAAGATGGAACGTTACCCCATGCGATTCATGAAGCGCCTTGATCATGTCGCCGAGCGCCGCACCCAGGACCCGTTCCATCGGAAGCGCTTCGGGCGCGACAACATGCACTTCAAGTCCTCGCGTTCGTAGCGCTGCCGCGACTTCCATCCCGATAAAGCTTGCGCCCACCACGACGCATCGGCGTGCCGTGCCAAGACGCGCGATCAAGGCGTCGCAGTCGGCCAGCGTACGGAGCACGCTCACGTGCGGCAAGGTTGCGCCAGGAACGTCGAGCCGTATCGGCACGGCACCGACGGCAAGCAGAAGCGCGCCGTAACCCACGCTGCTGCCATCCAAGAGCGTGACGGATTTTTGCGCTGGGCTGAGCTTGACGACACGGTTGTCGGATCGCACGTCGATGTCGTGATCCGCGTAGAACGTCGGTGGCCGCATTGGGAGCCAGTCCGCTTTTGCCGTCCCGGCGAGGTAGTCTTTCGACAGATTCGGCCGATCGTACGGCAATGAGCGATCGGCGCTCAACAGCGTGACAGGGCCGCCATAGCCTTCCCGCCGCAGGGTTTCGACCGCGGCAGTCCCGGCCGCGCCGCCGCCGATGATCACCACGGATTCAGGGAGTTGGGCCGAGGCAAGTCTCGGTGGCCGCACCGCCGGCAGCGCTTCTCGGACGAACGCCTTCCCATCTTGCTGTTCCACGCGCCAGCATTTCAGATGATCCTGGGCGGGCGGCCCCAGGACCTCGCCGGTACGAAGACTGAAGCAGGCGTGATGCCATGGACATCGGATCGTGTCGCCGACCAGCAGGCCGTCCGCCAGAGGCGCGCCATAGTGGGTACAGGTCGCACCAATGGCATACAACGCATCGCCCCGTCGCACGAGCAAGACCGGTTTGCCGCCAACCTGGCCCGTCAACATGCCGCCTTCAGCGATATCAGCAAGCGGCACGCCCTGGGCGAGATCGGGTTCATCCGTGGAGGAAGAGCGTTTGGTCATGGCGTCTCTCCTTGCCGGTCATGGCACAGGGCCATTATCAGCCTCGATGCCGTCAAATGAAAGGCGCATGCAGCGTAACAAACCGCGCGACGGCACGGACATTCACGGATGACCAGCGTCCTTTCCTGATGAAGGGTCATCCGGATGAATGCCCCATGAACAGACCCGCCCGCTTCGCTATCGGCAAGCGCATGGCACCGGCACGCTTTCTGCTGTGCGGGCCATATTGCTCGTCGCGACCATTACCGCAGGCGCGCTCGGCGCGGAGCCACGCATCGCCCTGCTGATCGGCTTCGATCTCGCGGCCTTGGTCTTTCTTGCCGCCGCGCTGCCGCTGGTGCGCGCAGATCCTGCGGCCATGCGGCGCACGGCGCAAGACAACGATGCCAACCGCGTGGCACTGCTCACGATCACCGTGCTGCTCTCGATGGTGATCCTGGTTGCGATCGGGACGCTGATCGCGCGCCCCGAGACATCGCACTGGGCCGGCGTCCTGGGGTCACTGCGTGGCCGCGTTTCTGTTCAACAAGGGGATTCTGGCCTTCACCGTGAACGCCATGGGTGGCTTGTAGTCGACTTGGTCACGCGGCCAAAGTGTTCCTGGACAGTGGCATCAAACTCCTTGCATCCCGTCGGATACTGTATATATTTACAGTAACTGTATGGATGAACAGTAGGAGTCCCGTCCATGGAACACCTGATCCGTGTGCAAAACGATTATGACCGCCAGGTGCTGGCCTGGCTGCGCGGGCGCATCGGCGATGCCGCGCTGCAGACCGCGGCGCTGCGCCTGGGCGGCCAGCGCAAGCCTTACCTGTCAACGATCTGCCGCGGCCTGGGCATCCGCCCGCCCAGCCGGCGCCAGTTCGCGGCCGAAGCGGCGCGCATGCACCGCGCAGTGGGCGATACCTACCTGGCCCGTATCCGCGAAATCCTTGGCCAGTCTCCTGCCGAAGCTGCGCTGCGCCAGTAAGCAGTGGCCGATCACCGGCCACGCCAGCACCACCGGGTTCGCGCCGGCCGTATCATGAAGCTCCGTTGCCGTCACACGGCACGGGGCTTTTTTTATCCCTAGCCAAGGCCGACATGAGCGAACACCGCATTCCTACTGCCGCCCTGCACCAGTGGGTGGCCGATCTCTGGCTTGCCGCGGGCAGCAGCGCGCAAGAGGCGCGCCTGACTGCCGACCACCTGGTCGGCGCCAACCTGAGCGGGCATGACTCGCACGGCGTCGGCATGATCCCGCGCTATGTGCTGGCCTGGCAGGCCGACGAGCTGCAACTGAACCAGCAGGCCAGCGTGCTGCACGATGCCGGCAGCATGCTGAGCCTGGACGGCAACCGCGGCATGGGCCAGGCGGTGACGGCGCAGGCCATGGACATGGCCATCGGCCGCGCGCGCGAGCATGGCGTCTGCGTGATGGGCCTGCGGCAGTCGCACCACCTGGGCCGCGTGAGCCACTGGGCCGAGCAGGCCACTGCCGCCGGCATGATCTCGATCCACTTCGTCAACGTGCTGTCCAAGCCCATCGTAGCGCCGCACGGCGGCTACGATGCGCGCTACGGCACCAACCCGTTCACCATCGGCGTGCCGGTGGCGGGCGAGCCGCCGCTGGTGCTGGACTTCGCCACCAGCGCGATTGCGCTGGGCAAGGTGCGCGTAGCCCACAACAAGGGCGTGCCGGTGGCGCCCGGCTGCCTGCTGGACGCGCACGGCGAGCCCACCGCCGATCCTGCCGTGATGTACCCCGCCGGCGGCGCGCCGCAAGGCGCGCTGCGGCCGTTTGGCGAGCACAAGGGCCATGTGCTCGCCGTAATGTGCGAGTTGCTGGGTGCCGCGGTCACCGGCGGCCACACCATCCGCCCGGAAACGCTGCGGCATGAGCACGCGGTCTGGAACAACATGCTGGCGATCGTGTTCGATCCCGCGCGCCTGGGCACCAGCACGTCGTTCGGGCATGAGGTAGCGGCATTCGCCGAGTGGATGAAGGCCTCGCGGCTGCAGCCCGGGCAGGATGGCATCCGCCTGCCGGGCGAGCCCGAACGGGCCTGGCGCGCCGCCCGCGCCACCCATGTCCCGGTCGACCCCGGCACGCTGGCGCAGCTGGACGATGCCGCCGCGCGGGTGGCGGCCGCGCGCGCCAGCACGCATCCTGCGCCGGGGCCGCTGTCTGCGCTTGCGTGCGACTGACTATCATCAGAGATGAACCCGGCGTCGTGCGCGACGCACGGCCGGCCTGGCGCCTGACCACTACCGGACACTGACATGAGCAAGATCGGCTTTATCGGACTTGGCGTGATGGGCAAGCCCATGGTGCAGCACCTTGTCGACGGCGGGCATACCGTGTTCGCCCATACGCGCAGCGGCGTGCCGCAGGATCTGCAGGACGCCGGCGTGAATGCCTGCGCCAGCGCCGAGGAGGTGGCGAAGCAGTCGGAAACCATTATCCTGATGCTGCCTGACACGCCCGACGTGGAGCGGGTGCTGTTTGGCGAGAAGGGGGTCGCCGACGGCCTTGCCGACACGGCAGGCGGCGTCACCGTGATCGACATGAGCTCGATCTCGCCGATCGCCACGCGCGAGTTCGCGCGCTGCATCGAGGCGCTCGGCGCCGACTATATCGATGCGCCGGTCTCCGGCGGCGAGGTCGGGGCCAAGGCGGGCACGCTGTCGATCATGGCCGGCGGCAAGCAGGAAGTGTTCGACCGTGTGCTGCCGATCCTGCAGCTGATGGGCAAGAACATCACGCGCGTGGGCCAGGCCGGCGACGGCCAGGTGGCCAAGGTGGCCAACCAGGTGATCGTGGCGCTGACCATCGAGGCGGTCAGCGAAGCGCTGGTGCTGGCCGCCCGCGCCGGCGCCGACCCCGCGCGCGTGCGTGAGGCGCTGATGGGCGGCTTTGCCGGCTCGCGCATCCTGGAAGTGCATGGTGAACGCATGATCAAGCGCACCTTCGACCCGGGCTTTCGCATCGCGCTGCACCAGAAGGACCTGGACCTGGCGCTGTCCACCGCGCGCCAGCTCGGCGTGGGCCTGCCCCACACGGCGTCGTGCCAGCAGCTGTTCAATGTCTGCAGCGGGCTGGGCGGCGCTGGGTGGGACCATTCCGGGCTGGTCAGGGCGATAGAGCACCTGTCTTCGTTCGCCATCGGCGACGAGCCGCCCGCAGCCTGAACCACGCAGCTGCCACCGCCGCCCTGCCGCATGCCGCGCGCGAACACCGTGGTACTGACCGCACTGGCGATGCTCGCCTTTGCCGGCAATTCACTGCTGTGCCGGCTCGCGCTGAAGGGCACCACCATCGACGCGGCCAGCTTTACGCTGGCCCGCGTCGCCGCGGCAGCGCTGGTGCTGTGGGTCATCGTCGTGGCACGGCACCAGTTGGTGCGCACGTTCGTGGCGCAGCGGTTGCCGCCGGTGGAAGGCAACTGGATCTCCGCGCTGGCGCTGTTCTGCTATGCCGCGGCCTTTTCCTTCGCCTATGTGCGCCTCACCGCGGGGACCGGCGCGCTGCTGCTGTTCGGGGCGGTGCAGGCCACCATGACCGGCTATGGCCTCTATGCCGGCGAGCCCATGCGCGTGCAGCAATGGATCGGCCTGGCACTGGCGCTGGCCGGGCTGGTGTGGCTGTTGCTGCCGGGGCTGGCCACGCCGCCGCTGCTGTCCTCGCTGCTGATGATCGCGGCCGGCATCGCGTGGGGCGTTTATTCTCTGCGCGGCAGGCGCGCCGCGGATCCGGCTTCTACCACCGCGGGCAATTTCCTGCGCGCGGTGCCGATGGCGCTGGCGCTGGGCGCGGTGATGCAGGCGCAGCGATCACTGGACGGCGCGGGACTGGCCTATGCGCTGTCGTCCGGTGCCATCACATCCGGGCTGGGTTATGTCATCTGGTATGCCGTGGTGCCGCGGCTGAAGGCCGCCACCGCCGCCACCGTGCAACTGAGCGTGCCGGTCATTACGGCGGCAGGCGGCATCGCGCTGCTCGGTGAAGCCCTGAGCCTGCGCCTGGGATTGAGTGCGGCCGCGGTGCTGGGCGGCATCGCGCTGGTGATTGCAGGCAAGCGCCCCTAGGGTGCCGGCACGCCGTGGCAACGACAACGGCCCGCGTCACCAGGCGCGGGCCGCCGCAATGCCAGGGCGGCAGGCAGCGGGACCTACATCTTCTGCTTGGTGCTTTCCGCCGCGCCCTGCACCTTCTCGCCGCCGCGCTCGATATCCTTGCCTGCACCGGCCATGGTGTTGCAACCCGTGACCAGCAGCACGCCAGCGAGGGCAAACAGTGCAAATAGCTTTCTCATGACGATCTCCTTGCTTCGTGTGGATGCGGCATGTGCCGCCAGGATGGAGTGGATCGGAATGGCTTGACCGGGCAGCCGCTTGCCCGACCGGCAATTGGATCGTAGCAACGCACCGCAGCGCGAAAAGTCGGCTTTCGTCCTACCGGGATGTCAGCCGACGGCGCGACAGGCCATCACCGCGTGCGCGCTTGTAGGACAGCGACGGATACCCTGCGGCGTCGCCATCGCTTAAAAATCACAAGTCAGCGCAAGCCATCCGGAGAACACCATGACGTCACGCAGCATCCACGTGCTTCCCGCCGCAACCGACAACACCGAATTCGCCGGCGACGGCGGATGGGCACTCACCATCGAAGGCCTGGAGCACGGTGGCGACGACACCGCGCTGCATTTCACGACCCAGGAAGCCGCGATTGCGGCCGGCTGGACGCGCGCGCGCGAGGATGGCCTGCCGTTGTGTATCCACGGCCGCGACGGCCTGGTGCGCGAGCGCAAGATCTATTGCCGCGATGCACGCGGCACCGCCCGCATCGGCTACTGAGCACCCCGGCCACCGTCAACGGCCGGCCCCGCCCCCTGCATCCCCGGGCCCGCAACCAACGCGGGCTGCAACAGTCCATTTGGAAAGCCATGGGTCCGTCACCGATACTGGAATCAAGGCAGCACGCCATTTTCCAGAACCAACCGAGACCCCCATGCGCCTGTTCCTCAGGTACCGCCCGCTGGACATCTATCCCGACCCGATCGACGCCAGGGTTGCCGAACTGCACCAGCTTGCCGAAGACGTTCATGCCAGGCACGCGCGCAAGTGGCGCCGGCATGGCACGATGCTGACCCCGTGCGACGGCGCGGATCGCAGATTTCCGGCCGGCAACCCGGAAACGCGACATTAGCTTAAGGACGATTCCTCTCTGCGCTCGGAAATGTGAACAAGTGTCATATCCGGTTGGCAAGGATATGACCCCTGCGAAAGAATGGGTACCGTACGCGGCAGGCTCGATTGGCGAGCCCACCGCTGCAACCCTTTTCCTGACGCAGCGAAATGAATCGAACCACCCGGGAATGCGTGATGGCGTTGATTTCCAGCCTGCGTGCCAAGGGGCCCATGCCCCGGCACCAGCTTGCCGCCGCCAGCCGCCTGAACGCCGCGGAACTGACGCGCGCGCTGAAGTCCGCCCGCCAGATGGGCGTGGTGGCCTACGCCGGCGAGCCTGAATCGCCGGCAGAGGCCGATACCCCGCTAGTGCTGACCGGCCGGCCCTTGCCGCCGCCGCGGCGCGTGGCGCCGGCACCGCGCGAAAGCAAGCCGCATTTTGAGCCGCTGCTGGATGTCTGGGGCATTGCCCGCCCCGCCGCGCTGCGGCGCGGCCATATTTCATAGCGTCTTCCGCACGCCGGGTCTTCGGGCCCCGCCCTCGCCGGCATGCTGTTCTTACAAAGGCAGGTAAAGCGCACACGCGCCTGATCCGCCCAAGGCTTGCCCTTACCCCTGGGGCGCCACCTGCACGCCTGGGTCAGCCCACTTGCCGCGCCGGTACGGAAGTTGCGCGACACTTCTGGCTGAATCTCCCCGAAGCGTGCGACATGAGGCAACACAACCCGCCCGGCACCACAGCGCCCCCCGCACCTGGCCCGCATGATTTCCAGGCGCCGGCCGGCTTGACGCTGGAGCCGGGGCGCAACTGCTGGCGCGTCGAGCCCTGCCAGCGCTTTGCCATGCTGGTCGACGCCGACGCCTACTACCGCGCGCTGCGCGAAGCGCTGCCGCGCGCCGAACACACCATCTTCATCCTCGGCTGGGATATCGACAGCCGCATGGAACTGATGCCGCAGGGCGCGCAGGACGGCCTGCCGGCGCGCCTGCGCGACTTCCTGTGCGCGCTGGCGGACCAGCGCCCCGAGCTGCGCATCTATATCCTGAGCTGGGACTACTCCATGGTAATGGCGATGGAGCGCGAGTGGCTGCCGTCGGCCAGCGCGCACTGGCAGGCGCACCGGCACCTGTCGTTCCGGCTTGACGGCAACCATCCCCCCGGCGCCTCGCACCACCAGAAGGTGGTGGTGATCGACAACAAGCTCGCCTTTGTCGGCGGGCTGGACCTGACGCTGCGCCGCTGGGACGACAGCCGCCATGCCCCCCGCGCGCCGCTTCGCATGGCCGAAGGCAAGCCCTACCCGCCCTTCCATGACGTGCAGTGCGCGCTCGACGGCGCCGCCGCGGCGGCGCTGGGCACCCTGTGCGCGGCGCGCTGGCTGCGCGCCAGCGGCAGCCAGCCGCGCCCGGTTGCGGCCACCTCGTCAGACCCGTGGCCGCCAGGCCTGGCGCCGGAGCTGACCGACGTGCGCGTCGCCATCGCCCGCACCATGCCCATGTGCGAGGACGAGCCCGGTGTCAGCGAGATCCGCATGCTGCTGCGCGATGCCATTGCCTCGGCCCGGCACAGCATCTACATGGAGAACCAGTACTTCAGCTCGCACGAGATCGCCAAGGCACTGGAGGCACGGCTGGGGCACGAGGACGGCCCCGATATCGTGCTGGTATCGCGACGCAACGAGAGCGGCTGGCTGGAAGCGCACAGCATGGGCGTGCTGCGCGCGCGCCTGTACCGCCGCCTGCGCGCAGCCGACACGCAGGAACGCTTCTGCCTGTACTGCCCGTCGATTCCAGGCCTGGTCCCCGAATGCGTCAACGTGCATAGCAAGGTCACGGTGATCGACGACGACTTCATCACCATCGGTTCATCCAACCTCAGCAACCGCTCGCTGGGGCTGGATACCGAGTGCAATATCGTCGTGGTGTCGAGCGGCGACCCGCGCGTGCAGGCGGCCATTGCCGCCATGCGCGCACGGCTGCTGGGCGAGCACCTGGATGTGACACCCGAAACCTTCCAGGCCGAGGTCGCCGCCACCCGCAGCGTGCTTGCTGCCATCCGCAAACTGCAGCGCGCGGACGGGCGCTCTCTGGAAGCTTACGAGCCGCCGTTGCCGGACGATGTCGATGCCGCCGCGCCGGCGGCCAACCTGCTGGATCCGATCGAGCCGATCGACAGCGACCAGGTGCTGGCCGAGTTCGTCAGCCATGAGGCACGCCCGCGCGTGCTCGGGCGCGTCGGGATGATGGTGGCGCTGGCGCTGCTGCTGGCAGGACTGGCATTTGCCTGGCGCCATACGCCGCTGCGCGAATGGGCGGACTTCCGCACGCTGCTCGGCGTGATCGAGCAGTTGGACGAGATGCCACTGGCACCGCTGGCGATGATGGGCGTCTACCTGGCCGGCGCGGTGACGATGCTGCCGGTGACGGTGCTGATCCTGGTGACCGTGGTCATATTCGGCCCGCTCTACGGCGCCGCGCTGGCGCTGTGCGGCACCGTGTTGAGCACCGGCGCGGGCTACCTGGCCGGCCGGTTGCTGGGGCGCAATGCCGTGCGCCGCTTTGGCGGCAGGCGGCTGAACCGGGTCAGCCACCAGTTGGGCAAGCACGGGGTGGTGGCAATGGTGGTGCTGCGGCTGGTGCCGATTGCACCGTTCGCGCTGGTCAACCTGGTGATCGGTGCATCGCGCATCAGCCTGCGCGACTGCCTGGTCGGCACCGCGCTGGGCATGCTGCCCGGCATTGTGGTCGCTGCCTGCCTGGTGAACCGCGTCGCCGCCGCGGCGCGCGATCCGGGCCTGGTCACGTTCGCCTTGCTGGCACTGGTGCTGGTGGTGCCGGCGTCGCTGCTGCTGGTGCTGCGCCGCCGGCGCCGGCGCCATGCCGAGGGCGGCGCCGCGCGCCGCCACGACGATCCGCCCGGCCCCCGCGGCCGGCTGGCACGGCCGGCGGCACTGCGCCGCCAGCCCTAGCGCTGGCGGCGATAGCTGGCATTCATGAACTGGGTCCACTCGCCGTTCTCGCCCAGCATAAAGGACGTCAGCGTGCGGTGGTCGTCGTCCGTGAAGGCGATCACGTCGCGGTACTGGGCCATGCGGCCATTGCCGGAGCAATCCGGCCCCTCGGCACGCAGCGTCAGCTGCTGGCCGCCCGCCTCGAGGTCGCCTTCATAGATCCACAGGTGGGTCATCATCGAGCCGATGAAGGTCCCACGAAATGCTTGCGGGCGGGGTCGTAGCCCAGCGTCATGACCGTGGTGGACGGGCCGCAGCCGGGCATGTCGCCCTGCGTCACGCACTGGACCCAGACCTCGCCGACGCTGCTCACGCGCTCGGGGATCTCCCACTTCTGCACCGGCTGGTCCGGTCCCATCGATGCCTCGCCTTCGGCGATCCAGTCGCCCACCAGCCGTTGCAGCCAGCGGTGCTCCTTCTGCGCTTCGGTCTTCATTCGCGGTCTCCTTGGGCGGCAGCCACAGGCATTTGTGGATGCCGTACACATAGCCTAGCAAATGAAATGGACAGCGTCCACTTTCGCCTGTGATTTAGCCAAAATGAAATCGTCCAGTTGGTCGTCAGGCTAGTCGCGAGGAGGCGCCATAGCCGTAGCTATGGCAACGACGCATGGCGGCCAACTGGGCGATTTCATGGCAAGGTATTTGCGGAACAGGACACTAATTTTGCGGCAGCCTGACCTTGGGCACCACGAACTGGTTGCCCGGGGCGCGCAGCACGTCGCACTGGACCTTGGCCTTGCGCACAGCGCCGTCCTGCGCCAGGTATTCGACGTCGGCCACCACGCTGTAGGCGTCTTCGGCCACCTTGCGGGTCTTGCCGCCGACCCATTTGAAGCTGGCGGGATTGGGGAGCGCTGCCTTGACCGCCTTCTTGCAGGCGAGCGGGGCCTCCGGGGCCTCGTCCTTGCCGCGCGGCTTTGGTGCGTCGTCCTGCCCGGCAGCCAGCGCCGCCGACGCGCACGCGACAGACAACGCCATCACCAGCGCGGTGGACAGGGAACGCGGAAAAAGCGGCGCAAGCATCTTGGACTCCTGGGGCGGAAGTGGGCGCCACATTCTAACGCCAGCGCCGATGCCGTTCAGGCCACGGCATCCGCACAAAAGTTCCCCTGGCGCCACTGCCAGGTGGCGCTAGCGCCGCACGCAGGCCTTATAGGTGAACTTGTCGCCACGAAACATGAATTCGGAGAAAGCCAGCGGCTTTTCGTCGATGTCATGCGGCGTGAATCGGATGCGCAGCAGTGGCTCGCCCGGCGCCACCTTGAGGCGGCGCGCGGTTTCGGCATTGGCGGGGATTGCTGCGCTCTCTGTATGCAGGTACTTGAGGCGATAACCCAGGCGGGCTTCCACAATCATCAGTGCATCGTGGCGTTCAAGGTCGTGCTCCAGGATCGCGCGCATCAGGGGTTCTGGCGCCATCGTCATGCCGACCGCCACCGGGACGCCGGCCACTGACTTGAGCATGGTCACGCACAGCAGCTTGGTTCCCGGCGGCAGGCGCAGCGCATCGGTGGCCATGGCCGGCGCCGCCACCAGACGCGTCGACAGCAGCTTGCCATGCGCTTCGTGCCCGCGCGCGCGCATGTAGTCGAAAAAGCCGGTCAACGGCCCCAGGTCCGCCTGCCCCGCCGGACGGCTGACAAAGCTGCCCTTGCCGTGCACCGTCTCGATCAGCCCTTCGGCAAGCAGCGATGCCAGCGACTGGCGCACGGTGATGCGGCTGACGCCGAATTCAGCCATCAGCTCAGCCTCGGACGGCAGCTTGATGCCCGGGGTCCATTCGTTATTGACGATGCGCTGGCGCAGCGCGCCTTCGATCTGCCTGAAGCGAGGCTGGGAGCTTGTTGTCACGAGATTGATGGTGTTCACGGCATGTCCGATGCGGGCTTCTACTTATCATAACAACATTGACTCGTCATAACATGTTATGACAACATGCTCCGACACGCCAATGACAAGATTCGCGGCGCCGTACAAAACGTTATGGCGCACGCATCCGGAGACAACGCCATGAACCAGCCCGCTGCGCCCTTTCTTGCCGGCGCACCCATCGACACGCCCCAGGAAGCCCTCACCGCCGCGGCGGCACTGCCGCTGGTGCTTGCCACCTATCCGCTGTTTGAAAGCCTGCGCACCTGCCAGCTGCAGACCTCCGTAGCCCAGGCCACGGGCTACGGCCGTGCCCCCGTCAACGTGCTGTCCGCCAGCACGCACCAGTGGACGCACAGGGACCGCGACATCGTCACCCCGGCCAACGACCTGCTCTACTTCTGCGCCTGGGTCAACCTGGCCGACGGCCCGGTCACGCTGCACGTGCCGGCACTGCCGGACGCCAGCCGCTACTACGTGGTGGAGCTGCTCGACGCCTGGACCAACAACTTCGAGAACCTGGGGCCGCGCAACGTGCCCGCGGCCGGCGCCGACATCGTGCTGGCCGGACCCGGGCAGCACGCCGAAGGCGACCACGTGGTGCGCTGCCCCACGCCACTGGTCTGGCTGCTGGGCCGCGTGCTGGTGACCGGTGCCGACGACCTGCCGGTGGCAAGCGCCTTCGAAAACGGCTTCCGCCTGTCCGGCGGCACCAGGATGCAGCCCGCCTGCGTGCGCGACTGGCAGGAAGGCGGCGAGCCCGCGCTGGATTTCTTCGCCAACATCTTCAACGCCCTGCGCGAGTATCCCGCCGAGCCTTCCGCGGCTGGCCTGCTGTCGCTGCTGCGCAAATGCGGCATCCGCGCCGGCGACGCCGTCGATGTGGGCACACTGCGGCCTGCGGTGCAACAGGGCCTGGTCCGCGCCTGGCACGAAGGCATGGCCCTGATCGAGGCCAACACCCGCAGCCATGCGCGCAAGAGCTGGACCTACAGCCTGCTGCTGGGCCGCTATGGCGACGACTGGATGCAGCGCGCGGTCACCGCGATGAAGGGGCTGGGCGCACTGCGCGCCGAGGAGGCCGTCTATGCCGTTGCCGACTATGACGCCGACGGCGAACTGCTGCACGGCCGCCACGCCTACGCCCTGCACTTCCCCGCGGGACACCTGCCGCCGGCGCAGGCGTTCTGGTCGGTCTCGCTTTACGGCGCCGACCGCTTCTTCACCGACAACGCCATCGGGCGCTATGCGCTGGGCGACCGCAGCCCCAGGCTGCAATACGATGCCGACGGTGGCCTCACGCTGACCATCTCGCACCAGCGCCCCACACAGGCGCGGGACAACTGGCTGCCGGCACCGGACGGCCCGTTCTACCTGATCCTGCGGCTCTACCACCCGACCGATGGCTTCATGGCCGGCGACTATGTGATCCCGCCCTTGCGGCGCGTTGCCTGATGGAGCGCGCCATGGAGCCTCACGACAACCAACTCGGCATGCTGGCGTGCGCCGCGGTGCGCTTCACGCTGCCGCTGTACGAGATGGCGCGCATGCGCGCCGCCACCTGCCCGCGGCGCGATGGCGCCGGGGTCTTTGCCGGCGACGGGCCCGATTCCACACTGCGCTGGATCAACACCGTCACGCATGTGCGCGCGCTGCTCGGCCCGCAGCACCGGCAGGTCGTCACGCCGAACCACGACACGCTCTACACCAATGCGTGGCTCGACCTGTCCAACGGCCCGCTGCTGCTCGACGTGCCCGACTGCCACGGCCGCTACTACGTGCTCGGCCTGCTCGACGCCTATACCAACCCGTTCGGCTATATCGGCACCCGCACCACCGGCGCGCAAGGCGGCACGTGGCTGCTGCATGGGCCAGCCTGGCGGGGCGAGGTGCCGGCCGGCGCAACGCCGCTGCCCTGCCCCACCAACGCGGTCTGGATCATCGGCCGCATCCTGGCCGGTGGCGAAGCCGATTTGCCGGGTGCACATGCCCTGCAGGATGGAATCCGCCTGCGCCGGCCAGACGGCACCAGCGCAGCAACCGTATTCGATGCTGGCATGCAAGCCGGCGAGCGGCCAGCCGATCCCGACCGCTACGCCGCGGTCGTCACCCGCATGCTGCGCGAGAACCCGCCCCCGCCGCCGAAGCGGAACTGGTCCGCACCTTTGCCCCGGCCGGCATCGGCAGCAATGCGCCGCTGACCGGGGCACAGCGCGCGGCACTGGCCACCGCGCTGACGCAGGTCGACGCGGAACTGGCCGCGCCCAGGGCCTCCGCGCTGGGCGGCGGCTGGTTCCTGCCGGTGGAAATCCGCACCTCGTTCGGCACTCACTACGCTCTGCGTGCCGAAGTGGCGCGCAACTACATCGGTGCGCTAGGCGTTGAGGAAGCCATGTACCTGATGGCCGATTGCGATGGTGACGGCTTGCCACTGGACGGCACGCATCAGTATGAACTGGTGTTTCCCCGGCAAGGACTACCCCAAGTGGGCGCATTCTGGTCGCTGACCATCTACCGTAAATCGGACTGCATGCTGGTCGAGAACCCCCTGCAGCGCTACTCGCTGGGCGACCGCTCGCCGGCCCTGCGCTCGGCGCCCGACGGCAGCCTGCGCATCGTGCTGGGCGCGCAACCCCCTTCGGAGAACGCCCTGGCCGGCAACTGGCTGCCGGCACCCGCGGAGCCGTTCTATGTAGCGTTGCGCCTCTACGTGCCCGGCCCCACGCACCTGGAACGCACCTTCCGCTATCCACCCATCCGCCGCATGAAGGAACCATCATGAATCGGACCTCAATCTTCGCCCGGGCCGTGCTGACGGCCAGCCTGGCGATGCTGTGCCTGGCCAGCCCCGCGCAGGCGCAAACGTATCCGTCGCGGCCGGTCAAGCTGGTGTCGCCATATGGCGCTGGTGGCTCCAATGACATCTCTGCCCGCATCCTTGCCGAGGCACTTGGCCACAAGCTTGGCCAACAGGTGGTGGTGGAGAACAAACCTGGCGCCGGCACGCGCCTGGCCACCGAGCAGGTGGCCCATGCCGCGCCGGACGGCTACACGCTGCTGTGGGCCGCCGCGCCCTTCGCCATCAATACCGCGGCAGGGATCGCTCAGCGCTACGACGTCCGCAAGGACTTCGTGCCAGTGGGACCGCGCGTGCTGGGCCCGGTCTTCCTGATCGTCAATGCCAGCTCGCCGGCCCGCACCGTGTCCGACTTCGTGCGCATGGCCCGGGACAAGCCGGATGGCGTGACGCTGGCCTCCCCGGGCGCAGGCTCCGGCCCGCACCTGACCGCCGAACTGTTCGGGCAGGTCGGCAAGTTCAAGCTGCTGAATGTCCATTACCGCGGCGACGCCACCGCCTATACCGAACTGCTGGCCGGCCGCGCGGACGCCACCCTGACCGCCATCACCTCGGCGCTGCCCTTTATCAAGGCCGGCAAGCTGCGCGTGCTGGCAGTGGCCTCGGAACAGCGTTCGCCGGTCTATCCGGATGCGCCCACCTTTGCCGAGCAGGGTTACCCGGGCATGGTCGGCTACGGCTGGTTCGGCCTGGTCGCGCCGGCCGGCACGCCGCCCGCCGTCTCCGAGCGCTTGAACCGCGAGGCATCGGCCGTGCTGGCCGATGCCGATATCCGCAAGAAGCTGCTGGGGCTGGGGCTTGAGCCGCAGCCAGAGCCGGGCAGCGCGTTTTCCGCCTTCATCGACCAGGAGATCGGCAAATGGGGCAAGCTGATCAAGGCTCGCGGCATCAAGCTGGAGTGAGACATGCCCTTCGACGCAGGGCAACACGTGACAATCCATCCCAAGGAGACAACGCCATCATGATGACCGCTGCCCCCTGCTGCGCGGCCCGCTGCTGCAAGCCGCCCTGCCCCTGCTCACCATGCTGGCCCTGGCCGCCGCGCCCGCCCCGGCCGGCGCACAGGGCGCCTACCCGGCCAAGCCCATCCACCTGATCGTTGCCTACCCGCCGGGCGGGCTGACCGACACGCTGGCGCGCACCATCGGCGATGGCCTGTCGCGCCAGATCGGCAAGACGGTGGTGGTGGAGAACAAGGGCGGCGCCGGCGGCATCATCGGCACCGACTACGTCGCCAAGTCGGCGCCTGACGGCTATACGCTGCTGATGACCATTCCCGGCCCGATCACGTCCAACCTGGCGCTGTACAAGAAGCTGCCCTACGATCCGCGCACTGAACTGCGCCCGATCTCCGACATCGCCACCGCGCGCACCGTGCTGGCGGTCAACAGCAGCGTGCCGGCCAAGACCGTTGCCGAACTGCTGGCCTATGCCAGGGCATCGCCGGGCAAGCTGCGCATGGGCTCGTGGGGCGCGGGCACGCAGCCACATACGATCCAGACCTACGTCGCCAGGCAATACCAGGCGGACATGCTGCACGTGCCCTACCGCGGCGAAGGGCCGATGGTGACCGACCTGCTCGCCGGCCAGGTCAACGTGACGGTGGGCTCCGTGACCGCACTCAAGCAACACTTCGCCACCGGCAAGCTGCGGCCCCTCGCGGTCACCGGCACGCGCCGCGCACAGGGCCTGCCAGACGTGCCGACCTTCGCGGAAGCCGGCTACCCTGACGACCCGTTCCGGCTGACCGGCCCCATCACCCTGATGGCACCGGCCAGGACGCCGCAGGACATCATCAACCGCCTGGGCCGCGAGACCGCCAGCCTGGTCGCCAGCGCCGACATGCAGCGGCGCATCGTGGACATGGGCGCGGAACCCCTTGGCAACACCCCGGCACAGGCCGAGGCGGCGTACAAGGCGTACCTGCCGGTGGTGCTGAAGCTGACGGCGGATACGGGGGTGACGCTCGACTGACCCCGCTCCGCGTGGCGGATGCGAGGCAACAGTGCCTGCCAGAAGCCATCCCCGGAGCTGAAGTAGTAGATCAGCATGCGATGGCTTGTGCCAAACGCATCCGCCACACTGCGCAAGGAGCAAAGCAACTGATACTTCATTCCTGCTCAAACCTATCTATGATTACTCGCCATGAGTAAGGTTTATCGGATCAACGATTTCGCAAAGCGCATCGGACGGGCTCCGAGTACGGTGCGCCGCTGGGAGCGCGAGGGCATCCTGGCGGCTAAGCGCCTGCCTTCCGGGCATCGATACTTTGACGAGTCCGATGTTCGGGCGATGCTTGGCGGCGGACCTGAGAAGCGATCGACAGTCGTGTACTGCCGCGTCAGTAGCGCTGGGCAGCGCGACGACTTGCAATCTCAGGTAGCGGCGATGGAGGAATACTGCCGGGCTGGCGCATGCTGTCGACGAGTGGATTCAGGAAGTCGGCGGCGGCATGAACTTCAAGCGCGAGCGTTTCCTCGTGCTGATTGAGCGCATCCAGCGTGGTGAGATTGAGCGAGTTCTCATCGCCCACAAAGATAGGCTCGTTCGCTTCGGATTCGACCTGCTCGACCATCTTGCGCGCGAGAACGGGTGCGAGATCGTCGTGGTTAATCAGGAACCGCTGTCGCCAGAGCAGGAAATGGTTGAGGACCTGCTTGCCATCGTCCATACGTTCTCATGCCGCCTGTACGGCATGCGCAAGGACAAGAAGCAGATCAAGGAAGACTATCCGGGTAGCAAGGAACCGAAGGAAATTCTGGGATGACAACCGTCACCCGCACTCTCTATGCGACGTCTTCGTGCGTTCCTGCGCTTCGCGCGGTGTGCAGGGCGACGGCGTTCGTCCGAGCGGACCTCTGGCGTCGCTACGGCGCGCTGGGGAACGTCGGCAAGAGTGCGGCTGACATCCGCAAGGAAGTGACTGCTGGCGGCTGGTATGCATCGCTCGCGGTGGACGGCACGATCCGAGCCGAGACCACGAAGGACGCCGTCAACGACATCTTGACATACAAGGCGGCCGCATGCGCGAAGGTGCGACAGGCCATCGCGAAGCGGACCTCCGACGAAGCAGAGCGAAAGCGGCTCTATACTCTGCTCAAAAGTGACAAGTGGCTCGAAGACAAGTACCTGCACCGGATGATGCGCAAGTACTTTCGGCACGGCGTTTCGCGTTGCGACAATCAGTTCATCGTCCGCTCGGACAAGCATGAGAGCCGCGTCAGAAACGGACACCTTGTCATCACCATACACATCGCCAGGCAATACGGCCCTCCGATCGAGCTCACGACGAACAGCAACGGCAAGAACGTCGACCTCACGGGTTGCAACCTGCGTGTGATCGTGAAGAGTGACGCGGTCGAGATCCACTTCGCTACAGCGAAGGCCGAAGGGCTCCCCTGCGGCACAGGGGAAATTGGCGTCGACAAAGGTTACACGGAGGCCTTCGCCGACTCAGATGGCGAGCATCATGGGCAGACGTTCGGCGCTGTGCTGAGCGCTTACAGCAACCAGGTTTCGAAGACCGGCAAAGCACGAAACCGGCTGCATGCCCTTGAAAAGGCCCATCGCGAAGCCGGTCGCATCGCCAAGGCCGAGCGCATCAGGAAGTGCAACCTCGGATGCGTGAAATTGCAGGCGCGCAGGGACCGCACGAAGCAGCGGTTGCGCACGATTGCCTACCAGTCCGCGCATACAATCGTGGGTAAGGCGGCGGTGGTCGGTTCGGAAGACTTGGCCTCTGCCATCAAGCGAAGGGGGCAGTGGCGGAACTACAACCGCCGCATGAGCGCATGGGCCAAAGGTGTACTGGCTCAAGCGCTCGATGAAGTTTGCACGCAGCGTGGAGCGACGCACGTCGTCGTCAACGCCGCCTACACGTCGCAAATGGACTCGTTCACGGGCTTGCTGGAAGGCAAGCGCGAGGGCGACAAGTTTTACCGTGTCAACGGGGACGTTCTTCAGGCGGACACCAATGCTGCGCGGAACGTGCGGAACAGGATTCACGACCGGGAAATCACCCGGTACATGCCTCACCTCCAGGTGAAGCAGATTCTGCTCGCGCGCTCCTCCGGCGCAACTGAGCGTCAGGTGGCTTCAGTTGGGCGGCGCAAGCCGCGTCAACGAAGTGCGGATAAATCCAATGCTCAACTTTGAGCACATTTTATGGAACAGAGATCGCCCAGGCCATTGGCAAGGACATGATCGGTGGCGGCATCCAGCAACTGGATGGCCTGCTCGCTGGCGGAACGGTCAATGGCGGGGGCTTTGGCTTTCGGCATGGAGGGGTGGCACGTGCGCCAGGCGCGCAGGATGCGCTGCCCCGGATTCTACGATAACTGTCGTCGCCGACCCGCGTGATACAGTCATCAAGGTACGGCACACAGCCCACACGCAAGCATGAAAACGCTGCTGATCGTCTATCACACCATGACCGGAGGCACCCGCCAGATGGCCGAGGCCGCCGCTGACGCGGCCCGCCAGCAGCCCGGCGTCACGGTCGTGCTCAAGACGGCTGCCGAGGCCGGCCCGGACGATGTCCTTGCCGCCGATGGCTACCTGTTCGCCACACCGGAGAACCTGGCCGCCATGGCAGGGATGATGAAGGACTTCTTCGACCGCTGCTATTACGCCGCGCTGGACCGCATCAACGGCCGCCCCTACGCCACCATGATCTGCGCCGGCAGCGATGGCGAGAATGCGCTGCGCCAGATCGACCGGATCGCCACCGGCTGGCGGCTCAACGGCGTGGCGCCGGGGCTGATCGTCTGTACGCATGCGCAGACGCCGGAGCGCATCCTTGCGCCCAAGCACATCGAAGCCGGGGACCTGGCGCGTTGCGCGGAGTTGGGTGAGGGGTTGGCGGCGGGGTTGGGGCTTGGGGTGTTCTGATGGCACGCCAGGGCCGTACCGCGCTACGGGGCGGGACGGGCCCGTTCAGGCAGCCAGCGGTGTGATGCCGCGCGAAATGCCATTGCCGCCCTCTTCTTCCTGCACGATCAGCCCGACGCCACGCCGCCTGGCCGCGGCCAGGCCGATGCTGACGGCGATTTCGCGATCCTCGCAGTGCACCAGGCCCTTGCGGGCACTTTCGACCGTCAGTTCCCAGCCTTGCGCCGTCTGCCTGATCAGGAAGTTCGCAGCCATGGATCGCTCCGCCGTTGGTGTTCTTGCAGCGTAGTCCACGGGCCCGCCAATGAAATCGGCGCCAGTCCGATTACGTGCGGGCACTTCTCCTACACCGGGGTAGGGATGGTCAAATCCGGGCGACGTGCATGACACACAATAATCGTGAAAATATGATTGTTGATGCATGTCATGGTTATAACTTCCTGATCGATCCAAAAATCCTCCTCGACTACGAGAAACCTAAGCCCCGGACCCGCGAGAGACCGTGCCGCGCACGGTGACCCGCCGGGTCATGGTTATCGGAGACAGGCTCGGGCAAGCCGGATCAGCAACCGGCATTTTGCCCGCGCCCATTTCCGATATATCCCAGGAGGAGACCCATGGATGTACACGATATCGCCGGCATGGCTGTGGCCGGCTCACCGGCCCCGGTTCCGCGCGCCAGGCCCCCGCTTCCCGGCAAGAGCATGCTGCAGGATGTTGAGCAGATCCGCCTGGCGATCGAGATGATCGGCCTGGGCGCCCGCCTGCAGGTGCTGGAATCCGAAGTGTCGCTGCCACGCGTGAGGCTGATCCGGCTGTACAAGGAGCTGTGCGGGGTATCGCCGCCCAAGGGCATGTTGCCGTTCTCCACGGACTGGTTTGTCACCTGGCGCCCGAATGCCCATGCCTCGATGCTGCTTGGCGCCTACCGCTTCATGACCAGCCGCGGCGGCCTGGACGGGATCCGCGCGGTCTTGTCCAGCTACCGCATGTACCGCGAACAGCTGTGCGCCACCGGCGAGGCCGCGCAGCTGAGCTTTACCCGCGCCTGGACGCTGGTGCGCTTCTATGAGCGCGGCATGCTGCAACTGGCGCGCTGCAGGGACTGCGGGGGTGAGTACGTCGTGCAGGCCGACGATGCGCGCCACCGCTACGTCTGCGGGCTATGCCTGCCGCCGGCGCGCGCAGGCAAGGGCCGCAAACCCGCGCCGGCTGCGTTGGCCGGCTGACGCCGCGCTGGGCGTCCCAGTGTCTGCCGCCGCACAGTCCGGTGCACGGCAGACTTCCATGATGAGTGCTTCTGCCATCCAGGCCGCCGGCGTTTCAGGCCGGCCCCGCTTGTACCAGGGAGCCTCGCCCATGTTCAGGATCACTATGCTTGGAAAAAAGACCGGCGCGGCCGCGCCCGACAAGAATGACCACAACGCCGCCGCAACTCCCGCGCCGGCTACGCCTGGCGAGCCGGGCAAATCGATGCCGGAACAGTTGGCGCAAAACCTCAAGACACAAGGCGATGCCATGATCCAGTATGGTGCGCGCCTGCTGGTGATGCGCGAGCTGCTGTGCTCGCTGACCACGGGCCTGCCGCCAGCGGCGCGCGCCAGCGCCGAGCAGCGCTTCCGCCAGCGCATTAACCAGTTGATGTCGCTGACCGATGACCATGTCCTGCCGGCGGAATTCCACCGCGCATTGCTGGCCGAGGTCAATTACTATCTGGGCGAGTTGAAAAAGCCCTGAGCAATTCCTCCCGGATAATCCGCCGGTCATTATTGCAGGCGTGGCGACGCCGTCCGCGCGTATTATTCCGCGCCATTTTCCTTTCTCCGGACCGCACCGCCACAGTCAGAAATGCCCTGCCCCTGCCAGGGCATTTCCGCGGAATCCCGCAGGCGCTGCAATAATCTCGCTTGGTTTGCTACTGGTAGTAACCGTCATCGCCGGGCAGCGGCCCGTCGTGCTACAGTGCGCCCTTCGGAAAAAGTTTGCGCAGCCACGCATAGCGCACCCACGCCGCCCATCAGCCCGCGCGCCGCGCCTTGCTTTATCAGCCCGCGACGCGCACACCGTGCCGCGCCAGGCGCCAGGCACGTGCCGGGGGCCGGCCCTCGCTCTTCCTGTCGTTCGCGTGCATCCCGTTCGCCACCAGCCGGTGGCGCCGAATTATTGCCGCGCAGCCGCCTGCCCGGGGCCATTGTCCCAGCCGCCGCTGCCGCTCCCTAGGATATTCATGAAACACCGGCTCCAGGCCGCGCTCACCATCGCAGTCTTCAAGCTCGTCGCCGCCCTGCCGTACGGTGTCACCGCACGCCTGGGCGATGCGATCGGCAAGCTGCTGTATCGCATCCCCAGCCGCCGCCGGCGCATTGTCCATACCAACCTGTCCCTGTGCTTCCCGGACATGGATGCAGACACGCGGGACAAGCTGGCACGGAACCACTTCGGCCACGTCCTGCGCAGCTACCTGGAGCGCGGCGTGCAGTGGTTCGGCAGCGCCGAGCGCCTGGGCAAGCTGGTGGAACTGGACACGCGCATCGACCTGGCCTCGTGCGCGGAGCATCCGACCATCTTCATGGGCTTCCATTTCGTCGGCATCGAGGCCGGCTGCATGTTCTATTCGATGCGCCACCCGGTGGCCTCGCTGTACACCAGGATGTCCAGCACGATGCTGGAAGAAATCTCGCGCACGCAGCGCGGTCGCTTTGGCGCCGAGATGATCCCGCGCAGCGGCAGCGGCAAGCAGGTGGTGCGCACGCTGCGCGCCGGCTGCCCGGTGATGCTGGCGTCGGACATGGATTTCGGCATCAACGATTCGGTGTTTGTGCCGTTCTTTGGCGTGCCGGCCTGCACGCTGACTTCGGCCTCGCGCCTGGCCGGCATGACCGGCGCGCGCGTGGTGCCATTCACCACCGAAGTGCTGCCCGACTACCGCGGCTACCGGCTGCGCATATTCGACCCGCTGGAAGGCTTTCCCTCAGGCAGCGTTGAGGAAGATGCGCGCCGCATGAATGCCTTCCTCGAAACCCAGATCGCCACCATGCCGGAGCAGTATTACTGGATCCACCGGCGCTTCAAGAACCGGCCCGCAGGCATGCCGTCGGTGTACTGAGTCCAGATTATCCGGTGGCGCGGCGCCAGGCCTCCTGGATGTCCGCCACCAGCCGCGCCAGCTGGGCCGCATAGCGGGCATTGTCGCGGCTGCGCTCGCTCTCGTTGAACGGGAAGCTGATATTGAGCCCGTACAGCTGCTGGTCCGGCCCAGAGAATGCGGCCCCCACGGCCAGCAGGTGCCCGGGCTGGTAGGCCGCGGTGCAATAGCCGCGCCGCTGCGCCTGCGCAATGCTGCGCAGCACCTGCGCCCGCATGCCAGCCCAGGCCTCGCCCTGGCGCGCGGCGATGCCGGCCAGCAGATCCTCCCTCCCCCCCTCAGGCTGCGCTGCCAGCCATGACAGCCCGATCGCCGTCATCTCCATCGGCACGCGTGTTCCCGGCACCACACGACGCGTGCGCGACACGCTGTCGCGGCTGTGCCGGATCGACGCCAGGTACACCATCTCCAGATGGTCGCCCACGGCCAGACCCACGTTGACCTTGCCGGCCTCGGCCACCTTGCGCATCAGCGGCAGCGCAATGTCTGGCGCGCGGCTGGACTGGTGGAAGGCATCGGCCAGGCTCAGCACCACCGGCGCCAGCCGGTAGGCGCGTTCGTTCACGTCATAGCGCAGGAAGCCGGCATCCACCAGCGAGCGCGTCAGCCGGCTGACGGTGGGGCGCGGCAGGCCGGTGCGCAGCGCCAGTTCGGCATTGGTCAGGCTGGTGGTGCCAACGCGGAAGGCCCGCAGCAGCACCAGCCCGCGCTCCAGCGACTGGCTGCCAGCGGTGTCACGGGTAAAGCGGCCGGTCTGGTGCGTGACGCGGCGGGTGGAGGGCTCTGGCAAGACGGCGTCCGGCATCGTCAATAATTTCAGTTACTGAAATTCGAGTATAGCGGTACGGCCGCGCGGCGCGAATACTGTGTGCATCCCGGCCCCAAGCCGGCCCACCACGGAGGAGCGCCCCGCATGTCAACCGACGCCAATATCCAGGTCACCCATGAAGGCCACGTAGCCCGCATCGTCCTGTCCCGCCCGCCGCACAATTTTGTCGATGCCGACATCATGCGGCGCCTGGCCGACGCCCTGCAGGCGCTGGACGACGACCACGACTGCCGCGCCATCGTGCTGGCATCCGGCGTCAGCGCGTTCTGCGCCGGCGCCGACTTCAGCGGCGCCGGCCAGGGCGAGGTCGCCAACGATCCGGGCGGCTTCTACGCGCATGCGATGAGGCTCTACCGCAACCGCAAGCCGATCGTGGCCGCGGTGGAAGGCGCCGCCATCGGCGCCGGCATGGGGCTGGCGCTGGTGGCGGACTTCCGCGTGACCTGCGCCGAGGCGCGCTTCAGCGCCAACTTCAACCGGCTGGGCTTTCACCCCGGTTTCGGCATGAGCCTGACGCTGCCGCGGCTGGTGGGCGAGCAGCAGGCCGCGCTGCTGTTCTACACCGGCCGGCGCATCACCGGCACCGACGCCGTCGAGATCGGCCTGGCCGACGAACTGGTGGAAAAGGCGCAGGTCAGTGCCCGCGCCATGGCCCTGGCGCAAGAGATCGCCGCTTCTGCCCCGCTGGCCGTGGAAACCACGCGCGCCACGCTGCGCGAAGGGCTGGCCGACCGCATCGCCGAGATCAACCAGCGCGAGCTGGCGATCCAGCACGGGCAGTTCCGCAGCGAAGACTTCCGCGAGGGCGTCGCCGCCATGGCCGCGCGCCGCGCCCCTGTTTTCAAGCGCCGTTGAAGGAGTGGGCCTGATGAGCGAACAAGACCCCCGCGCCACGCCGGCCGGCCCGCTGGACGGCATCCGCGTGCTGGATCTCACCGCGGTCGTACTCGGGCCGCTGGCCACGCAGGTGCTGGCCGACTTTGGCGCCGACGTGATCAAGATCGAAGGGCCCGAGGGCGACCTGATGCGCGCCAACGGCGTCTCGCAGCACGCGGGCATGAGCTCGATCTACCTGGCGCTGAACCGCAACAAGCGCTCGGTAGTGCTCGACCTGAAGACCCCTGAGGGCGCCAAGGCGCTGCGCGAGCTGATAGCCAGCGCCGACGTTCTGGTGCACAACATGCGCGTAGCCGCGATCGAGCGGCTGGGCTTCGGCTATGCCGAGGTGGCGCGCATTAACCCGCGCATCGTCTACTGCGTGGCCACCGGCTTCGGCCAGGACGGCCCGCACCGCGACAAGCCGGCCTTCGACGACATCATCCAGGCCGGCTGCGGGCTGGTCGCACTGGGTTCCATCACCGGCGATCGCCCCGAGTACGTGCCCAGCCTGATCGCCGACAAGACCACCGGGCTGGCACTGGCCAACGCTGTGCTGGCAGCTCTGCTGTACCGCGAGCGCCACGGCGTCGGCCAGTCGGTGGAGGTGCCGATGCTGGAGACCATGACCGCGTTCGTGATGGCCGAGCACCTGGGCGGCCTGACCTTCGAGCCCGCGCCCGCCGGTGCCGGCTACGCCCGCCTGCTGCAAGGCGGGCGCCGCCCCGCGCCGACCCGCGACGGCTGGATCTGCGCCCTGCCCTACACTGAGCGCCACTGGCAAGCCTTCTTCCGCGCGGTCGGCCGCGACGACCTGGCCGAGCGCTACGAGGTGGCCGACCGCGCGCAGCGCAACGCCAATATCCGCGCGCTGTACGGGCACCTGGCCGAACTGACGCCGGCGCGCACCACCGACGAATGGATGGCACTGTTCGAGTCGCTCGACATCCCCGCCACGCCGATCTACGGCCTGGACGCACTGGTCGACCACCCGCACCTGCGCGCCGTCGGCCTGTTCCAGGAAACGCAGCACCCCACCGAAGGCCCGCTGCGCGAAGTGCGCCCCGCCGCGCGCTTCTCCGCCACGCCGCTGTCGCTGCGCCGCCATGCGCCGGGGCTGGGCGAACACACCGCCGAAGTCCTGCAGGAGCTGGGCCTCGCGCAAGGCGCCAGCCAGCGATAACCAATCAGCAGGAGACAGGCATGAACTTTGAACTGGACGAAGAACACCGGATGCTCAAGGACCTGGTCGCGCGCTTTGTGCGCGAGCAGCTGATCCCGCTGGAACCCACGGTGCTGGCGCGCGAAGCCGCCGGCGGGCAGATGACGCTGCTGCCGGAAGAGCACGCGCGGCTTGACGCGATGTCGCGCGAACTGGGCCTGTGGGGCCTGGATGCGCCCACCGAGATGGGCGGTGCCGACCTGCCCACGGTGGCGATGGTGGGCGTCAACGAAGAACTGGGCAAGACCATCACGCCCTATGAACTGCCGCCGGACTCGCCCAACCTGCGCATGCTGATGCTGAGCGCCAGCGAGGCCCAGCGTGAGCGCTACCTGGCCCCTTACGCGCGCGGCGAGACCGTGTCGGCCATCGCCATTTCCGAACCCGGTGCCGGCGGCGATCCCGCCATGATGACCACGCGCGCCGAACGCGACGGCGACCAATGGGTGCTCAACGGCCGCAAGATCTGGATCAGCCGCGCGGCAGGCGCCGACTGGACCATCGTCATGGCCGTGACCGACAAGGCCAAGGGCGCGCGCGGCGGCATCTCGGCCTTTATCGTCGAGCGCGGCACGCCCGGCTTGCGCGTGGAGCGCCGCATCCCGATGATCGGCGGCGCATCGACTTACGAGGTGGTGCTGGAAGACTGCCGCATCCCCGCCTCGCAGCTGCTGGGCACCGAGGGCCAGGGCTTTGCGCCGATGCAGGCGCGGCTGTCCACGCGCCGCGTGCAGATGGCCGCGTGGTGCATCGGCCGGGCGCAGCGGGCGCTGGACATGATCTGCGAGTACGCGCCGCAGCGCCAGACCTTCGGCGCGCCGCTGGCGCAGCGCCAGGCGATCCAGTGGTGGGTGGCCGACGCCGCCACCCGCATCCACGCCTGCCGCCTGATGACCTACGAAGCCGCCAGCCGCATCGACGCCGGCGACGAGGCCCGCACGCAGGTATCGATGATCAAGGTGTTCGCCACCGAGATGGCCTGGGACGTGATCGACCATGCCATGCAGACCTTCGGTGCGATGGGCATGACCAAGGAGCTGCCGCTGCAGCAGATGGCCAACGAGACCCGTCTGATGCGCATCTACGAAGGGCCCAGCGAGGTACACCGCTGGGTGATTGCCCGCGACCTGCTCGGCCTGCGCCGCTAAGCCCTCGTTTATCCCCTTGCACCGGCGGGAACACGCCGGGCTTTCCACTTAGGAGACACCATGCAACAGGCTTTCCGTTCCCGCCGCCGCTTCCTCGGACTGGCTGCCGCCGCGCTGGCGGCCATCGGCACCGCCACGCCGCTGGCGGCGCCCGCCGCCGAGTCCGCCGACGCCTTCCCCGCCCGCCCGATCCGCTTCATCGTGCCCTTCCCTTCCGGCAGCGGCACCGACACCACCGCGCGCATGTTCGCCAAGAAGATCGGCGAGCTGACCGGCCAGGGCGTGGTGGTGGAGAACAAGCCTGGCGGCAACGGTTTTATCGGCGTGCAGACCGCGCTGAACGCGCCGGCCGACGGCTACACCGTCTTTATCGGCAGCAATTCCACGCTGTCGACCAATGCCGCCACCTTCCGCAAGCTGCCATATGACCCGTTGACGGACTTCGCGCCGATTACGCTGCTGTCGCGCGGGCCATGCGTGATCATCGTGCCGGCAAGCTCGCCCTACCGCACCCTGGCCGAACTGCTGGAAGATGCCCGCAAGCGCCCTGGTGCGCTCAACTATGGCTCGGGTTCGATCTCCTACACGCTCTACTCCGAGTGGCTCAACGAACTGGCCCGCATCAAGACCACCGCCGTGCCGTACAAGGGGGCGGGCGATGCCATCAACGGCGTGATGGCGGCCAATGTCGACTTCGCCGTGGTGGATGCCACCGGCGCCATCGAACTGGTCCGTGGCGGCAAGGTCCGCGCGCTGGCCTTCACCGCGCCGCAGCGCTCGCCGCTGCTGCCGGAGGTGCCCTCCATCGTCGAAGCCGGCCTGTCTGACTTCCTGGCCTACAACTGGGTGGCCGCGGCGGTCTCGGCAAAGACGCCGCCGGCGGTGGTGAAGCGGCTGCAGGACCTGTTTGCGCAGGCCGGCAACGCCCAGGATGTGCGCGAGTACTACACGCGCCAGTCGACCAAGCTGATCCTGTCGTCGCCGGCCGAGATGCTGCAGTACCAGAAGGACGAGATCCAGCGCTGGAAGCGGCTGGCAACCGTGGCGAAGATTCCGCTGCAGTAGCCGCTTGCCCGGGGCCTGACGGCTCAGCGGCTGTGCTCGCGCAGCAGCACCGTCAGGCGCTGCGCCAGCGGCGACAGGTAGGCGCCCTCGCGCGAGATCACGCCGATGTTCCGGCGCAGGTCCAGTTCTTCCACGCCCAGCGGCAGCACACGCAGACCGTGCTGCATGGCATCGCCGCCTTCATTGGCGATGCTCAGCATCTGCGTGCCCTGCATCAGCGCAAACAGCGAACTGCTGCCAAAGTCGATCTCGATGCGCGGCTGCGGCGCCGGCAGGCCGCGCTGGCGGAACGCCGCGTCGACCTGCTGGCGCAGCGTGATATGCCCTTCGGGCAGCAGCCATTCCTGGTCCGCCAGGTCCGCCAGCCGCAGCTTGCGCCGCTGCAGCAAGGCATGGCCTTCGTCAGCCACCACCACCAGCCGGTCGTCGAAGAGCGGCTGCACCGCAAAGGTAGTTGATGAGGCTGCCGAAGGCGCCGGCGCCACCGCGACATCCAGTTCCCCGGCCGCAAGCAGGTCCAGCAGGTCCCGCGCCAGCCTGCGGCGTAGCCGCAGCCGTGCCACGGGCCGCTCGCGCACCAGTTGCCGGCAAGCGCCCAGGATCAGGCTGCCCGGGATCGACGGCGAATAGCCCACGCGCAGGATGCCCTGCTCGCCGGTGCGGATGCCCAGCATCTCCTTGATGCCGTCCTCGTATTCCAGCTGGATGCGCCGCGCCCGTTCCAGGAAGCGCGTGCCGGCGTAGGTGGCGGTCATGCCGTTCGCGGTGCGCTCGAACAGCGGCAGCCCCGCCTGCGTCTCCACCCGCTGCACTGCCTTGGTCAGCGCCGGCTGGCTGATGCCCAGCGCGTCGGCGGCACGGCCGATGCCGCCGTGCGCCGCCACGGCGAGGATGTATTCGATATCCCGCGTCTCCATTGCCTCACATTCCTGATGGTTATGGCTTTATAGCCAACGCCTCATTGTGGTGATGCCTGTCATCTTACAGACTACAGCGCACGAGCACACGTAAAAGCGCTCGCCAGGATCATCAAGCATCAACGGAGACAGCATGGGTTTCGCGTATTTCCTGCGCCGCGCCGCGCGCTACTGGGGCGACCAGCCCGCCATCCTCTATCAGGACCGGGAGGTGACCTATCGCCAGCTGGACGAACGCTCCACGCGCCTGGCCAATGCGCTGCTGGCACTGGGCCTGCAGCCCGGCGAACGCGTCGCGGTGCAGTCGCGCAACCGGCCGGAGCTGGTCGAACTGGAGTGCGCGCTGTACAAGGCCGGACTGGTCAAGGCAGCGCTCAACCCGCGCTTCACCGCGGCCGAGGCCAGCGACGTGGTCGAGAACTGCACCCCGCGCGTGCTGATCGCCGGCCCCGGCTACACCGGCTATGCGCGCACCACGGCCGGCTTCGGCAGCATCGAGACCTTTATCGCCATCGGCGATGCGCCGGCGGGCTATGTGGAATATGAAGCGCTGCTGGCCAACGCAGGCACCACGCCACCGGACATCACCCCTGCCCCGACGACCTGGCCGTGCTGCACTTCTCGTCCGGCTCCACCGGCAAGATCAAGGCCGCCATGCAGAGCTACGGCAACCGCATGGCGGCGCTGCGCAAGATGGTGTCCGGCATGGACCGCCCGGCCCGCCCCGGCGACCGGCTGGCCCTGATCGGGCCGGTCACGCACGCCTCCGGCATGCTGATGCAGCCCTACCTGTACCAGGGCGCCACGCTGGTGCTGTTCGAGAAATTCGAGCCCGCGCACTTCCTGGCCGAGGTGGCGCGGCTGCGCATCACCCACGTGTTCATGGTCCCGGCCATGATCAACATGCTGCTGGCCGAGCCCACGCTGGCGCAGGCCGACCTGTCCAGCCTGAAGACCCTGGCCTACGGTGCCGCCCCGATGGCGCCGGCACGCATCCGCGAGGCCTGGGAGCGCATCGGCCCGATCCTGTCGCAGGGCTATGGCGCCAGCGAATCGACCTCTGGCGTGACGCGCCTGTCCACCACCGACCATGCCGACGCCATCGCCAACCATCCTGAGCGCCTGGCCTCCTGCGGCCGCGCCCTGGGCGAGACTGAAGTGCGCGTGGTCGACGAGCAAGGCAAGGAGGTCGCCGTGGGCGAGATCGGCGAACTGGTGATCCGCGGCGAAGACGTGTTCCACGGCTACTTTAACGAGCCCGGGCTGACGCGCGAGACCGTCATCGACGGCTGGCTGCACACCGGCGACATGGCGCGCGTGGACGAGGCCGGCTACCTGTACCTGGTGGACCGCAAGAAGGACATGATCATCTCCGGCGGCTTCAACGTCTATCCGACCGAAGTGGAAGCCACGCTGTACCAGCACCCCGACGTGCTGGAAGCCTGCGTCATCAGCGTGCCGGACGACACCTGGGGCGAAAGCGTCAAGGCCGTGGTCACGCTGCGCCCCGGGCGCGAGGCCACCGCGCAGCAGCTAATCGCGCACTGCCGCGAGCGCATTGCCGACTACAAGTCGCCGCGCTCGGTGGACTTTGTCGCCGAGCTGCCCAAGAACGCCAGCGGCAAGCTGGCCCGCAAAATCGTGCGCGAACGCTACTGGCAAGGCGTCGGGCGCCGCGTGAACTGAAGGAGCCCGCCATGTTCGATCACCTGACCAATCCCGTACTGCTGGAAACCCGCGCCGGCATCCGCCGCTTTATCGACGAAGAGCTGCGCCCGCTGGAACAGGAACTTGGCCTGGGTTCTGAAGACCCATGGCCGCGCGAGACCCTGCGCAATGTCTGGCGCCGCTCCAGCGAGCTGGGCTTCTACGCCGCCTGCCTGCCGACATCGCTCGGCGGCAAGGGCCTGAACATCCAGGAGCAATGCGCGCTCAAGGCCGACCTGGCCGCCAGCGGCTCCACCCTGGCCGCGCACGTGCTGGGCGACCTGGGCGGTCCGCCGCGCGTGGGCAATATGCTCAAGTACGCCACCCCGGACCAGCTCAAGCGCTACTTCGAGCCCGTGATCCGCGGCGAGAAATCGACCTGCTTCGCACTGACGGAAACGCATTCCGGCTCCGACGCGCAAAGCATCAGGACCTCGGCCGTGGCCGATGGCGATGTGCTGGTCATCAATGGCGGCAAGCACTACATCAGCGGCGCGCCGTTCGCGGACTTTGCCATCGTCATGTGCGTGACTGACGCCACCACCACGCCGCCGGCCATCACCGCCGTGCTGGTCGACCTGGACCTGCCCGGCGTGACGGTAAGCAACGAGTATGTGCCGATGTCGGGCCAGCATATCGACGGCGACATCCGCTTCGAGAACGTGCGCGTGCCGCGCGCCAATATCTTTGGCGGCGAAGGCAACGGCTTCAGGCTGGGCATGTCGCGCATCAACGTGAACCGCCTGCTGCACTGCCCCAGCATGCTGGGGCTGGCCACCAAGGCGTATGAATCGTCGGTGGCATACGCCGGCCAGCGCCGCCAGTTCGGCGGCCCGATCGCGCGCTTCCAGGCGATCCAGCACATGCTGGCCGACATGGCCGCCGCGCTGTGGGCCTGCGAAAGCATGATCACGCATACCGCCGCGCTGGCCGATGCCGGCGCCGATCTGCGCATGAAGGCCGCGGCGTGCAAGCTTTTTGTCTCGGAGCGCTGCTTCGAGGTGGCGGACAAGGCCGTGCAGATCCACGGCAATGTCGGCGTCACGCGCGGCCACCCGGTGGAGCAGACCTTCCGCAAGCTGCGCATGTTCCGCATCTTCACCGGCACCAGCGAGATCCAGCGCAACACCATTGCGCGCGCGATCCTCGAACCGCTGCAGCAGCAGAAGGCCTGACCATGCCGGCGGCACGGTCGCCGCCGGCACGAAGACCCTACGACAAGACCACGGAGACCAAGCATGAACCGCCGAAACTGGCTTGCCACCGCCGGCGCCGCCGCGCTGGGCAGCCTGCTGCTGCCGGCCCGCGCCGCTGCGCCGTCCAGCTACCCCAACCGCCCGATCCGTCTGATCGTTCCGTTTATCGCCGGCAGCACGCCCGACAACGTAGCCCGCACGCTGTCGGCGGAGCTGGGCAAGAAGCTCGGCCAGCCGCTGGTGGTCGAGAACATGCCCGGCGCCGGCGGCATCATCGGCGCCAGTGCGCTGCGCCGTGCCGCGCCCGATGGCTATACGCTGGGCATCCTGGCCAATGCGCACGTGATCAACGTGCACATGTACCGCAAGATGCCATACGATCCGATCCAAGACTTCACGCCGATCACGGCCCTGTCCGGCGGCCCGACCGCGCTGGTGGTGTTCGTCTCGTCGCCCTACAAGACCGCCGCCGAACTGATCGCCGCCATGAAGAAGGCCCCGGGCAAGTTCAACTACGGCTCCGGCGGCAAGGGCAGCATCGCCCATCTTGCGGTGGAAACCATGCTGCATCAGACCGGCTGCGACGCCGTGCATATCCCTTACAAGGGTGCGCCGGAAATCATCACCGCCATGCTGAGCGGACAAACTCAGTTCGGCATGCCGGTGCTCGGCACTGCGACCCAGTACGTACGCAACAACCAGGTCAGGGTGCTTGCCGTCACTGGCGCCGCGCGCTCGCCGTTCTTCCCGGACGTGCCAACCATGGCCGAGGCCCTGCCCCCGGGCTTTGTCATCGACAACTGGAGCGGCCTGTTCGCACCGGCCAAGTTCCCGGCCGACCTGACGCAGAAGCTGCACGCCGCCATCGGCGCCCTGCAAAGCGCCGGCGTGTTCGATGCCCAACTCAAGGCCAATGCCGGCGAGCTGCGCCGCAGCGCGTCTCCCGCGCAGTTTGGTACCGTGGTCGCCAGCGACAACACGCGTTACGGCGACCTGGTGAAGTCGATCGGCATGGTCGGCGATCTGGGCTGAGGGTCCTGCCCTGCCCTCGCGCCGCATGCCATCTTCCACGCATGCGGCGCTCCTCCTCCTTCTCCCCAAAGGCTCCGCATGAAGCCAGAATGGTCTTGCCTCAAGGACGTCACCATCATCGACGTCAGCCAGTTGCTGCCCGGTCCGCACGCATGCAGCCTGCTGCGGCAGCTGGGTGCCGATGTCATCAAGGTGGAGCAGCCCGGCACCGGCGATACCGCGCGGCAACTTGGTCCGACGGTGTTTGCACAGTTCAACCGCGGCAAGCGCTCGGTTGCGCTGGACCTGAAAACCAACGCGGGTCGTGAAGCTTTTCTCGACCTGGTCCGCAATGCCGACGCCGTAGTGGAAGGCTTCCGCCCCGGCGTGATGGCGCGGCTCGGGCTGGGCTATAAAGCGCTGGCGGCGGTCAATCCGGCCATCGTGCTGTGTTCGGTCTCCGGTTTCGGCCAGACCGGCCCGTATGCCAGCCACGCCGGGCATGACCTGAACTACCTGGCGCTGGCTGGATACTGGGCGACGCCGGTGCAGGTGCACGACAAGGTCTCGCGCCCGCGCGTGCGGGTGTCGGACTACGCCGCCTCCGGCTACGCGGCGCTATCGCTTGCAGTGGCGATCATGAGTGCGCGCCAGAACGGACAGGGACAACATCTGGATGTCTCGATCCATGACGCGATGCTGTCGTGGACCGCCCACGGTGCGTGGGCCGCGCGCGGGCATGAGGCATCGCCGCAGGCATCCCCTACCGTGATGCCGGAGAACGATCTCTTCGAAACGCGCGACGGCCGGCATCTGGCGATGGGCATCCTCGAGAACAAATTCTGGATCAATCTGTGCGAGGCGCTGGGCGAAGAATTCCCGGCCTTGCGTGATCTGCGCTATGCCACGCGGGCTGGGCGGTATGGGCACAAGGTGGAGGTCAATGATCTGATGGCGGCGGTGTTCCGTACACGCGATCTCGCCGAGTGGGAGGTGTTCTTCGAACCGTTGGACATTCCGTTCTCGCCGGTGCTGGGGGCGACGGGTCTATTCCAGGATCCACATGTGCTGGCTCGGGGGGTGGTGCGGTCCGTACCTGGGGAAGGCGGGATTGCTGTGAATTTTCCGGTGAGGTTTTCGTTGGGGTTGCCGGAGGGGGAGGATTTTGTGGCTCAGGTGGGGGAGCATAGTGTGGACGGATCTCTGCGCAAGATTATCGGTGGCGGGATCGGGGACTCGTAATTTGGCATAGTTCCATGCGGTTGGTTGTCGTGCTTGGCTAGCGTGGGCTGTTTCGCCGGCGTAGCCGGCGAGTCACTTTTTGTCCGAGCGACAAAAAGTAACCAAAAAACGCGTCGCCTGTGCGGCTGGCAATCCATTCCTCGGCGTTGGTAGTGCGGGCGGCGGTGATTTCCGTTCGATGTGGGTGCCCGTTCGACCCGGCTACGCCCCCTGTCCGGTGCCTGCGTCCACGGACTATTGGACGACCCCGACTTTAGGGGATTGGCAGCCTGCTAATCCCGCCATCGGTGGGACGCCTACGGCTGCGCTACGCGCCGGCCCTAAGCAGAGCGACCGTCCGACCACTTCCTGACAGCGTTGGGTTCGGCATCATCCGCGACCACGCGGTGCGAGCGCAGCGATGCACTCCGTGCCCGTGCCTCCGACCTGCGATGATGCGTGCGCGTAGCGCAGCCGAAGGCGTCCCACCGATAACCTGGTTAGCAGGCTGCCAACAACCTAAAGTCGGGTTCGTCCAATAGTCCGTCGACGCAGGCACCGGACAGGGAGCGTAGCTGGCTCGAACCACCAATCACATGGGCGGAAATCACCGCCGCCCGAACCACCAACGCCGAGCAATTTATGGCCAGCCGCCCAGGCGACGCGTTTCTTGCCTACGCCCGCCAAGCACGACAACCAACCGCACAGCGACCACCTCGCATTCCAAGACTCAGCGATTTCCTACTCAATCGCGTTGCGGCAAGCTTCGCCCGTCCGTTCCAAATGCGACATCTCTTATCGTCTGCACGACTCCGGCAGGAAATACTGGTCACGTCATCGGATCGCCGGTGACCGGGCGTGGAAACCCAAAGGTCGGAACAGGGACAGGCGTTGCGCTTTCAAACGGCACGCCTGTGCTCGCACGAACATGTCTGGTTCTATGGCGGGCCGAGCGAGGCAGCTGCAAGGCTGACCGGGTTCTTCCCTGTTCTGACCGGGTTTCCACCCTCGCTGTCTGGCCCGCCACCCTCACCTTCAAATGAGTGGCGCGCATTAACCTGGTAAGGAGTCAGTAATGGTCGATGCAATCGAAACCAACGCGTGCCTGCATGAAGTGCGTGCCGGCATTGAAGGCGTACTCGTGCTACTGGAGCGTGCGCTCGGAAGCATGCTTCAGCGCGCTCTGCCTGCTTGAAATGGTGAAAGCAAAGCTGGATACCTTGATGGCAGCTGGGCCGTTTTCGGCATAGCAATGCCTCTGGTCTGGCGGTGCTTCGGCACCGTCAGACAGTCCTCGTGAAAGTCGCACAGGCATGAACCAATCCACCCCTGAAAATCGGACTACGCAGTCATCCACGATGACATCGTTACCCTGCTGGAGGTTGCGCCTGATCAATCAAGCGTGGCCGTCCGATCGGATCTGCCGGACGGTACGCAGCTCAAAGCCGGCTCCAAGCTGGTCGCGACGATCAAGTTTGCCGACGGCAAGACCGTGACGGCACGCTTTGTGGCGAAGTAGTACAAGGACCGGCCTCAGAGGAACGAACGGGCATGCGCCCTAGTGAAGGTCCGGCCATCTGGGATGAAGATCATCAATTGTGAAGGCGTGCCTGTGGCTGTAGCTACCTGTCCGCTCTCCTTCAGACAGGTGGTCCGCGAACGCCGTATCCGCGGGATGGCTGTAGTCGAGGACATCGTGATCTGCGGCCGGCCACATCCGCCAGGCAATCACCACGCCTAGGACTGTCAGCGCAGCGAGGACGGCAAAGGTCGGCGCCATGCCTAGCCTCGCACCAAGCTGCCCAGCCAGCGGATACGTCACCAGCCAGCACGCATGCGACAGGGAAAACTGCGCGGCGAAGACTGCCGGCCGGTCGGCCGAGCTTGCCGAGCGACGCAGCAAGCGCCCGCTGGGCGTCAGCGTCATCGAGTAACCGATGCCGATGGTGAACCAGTCTGCAAGGAATGTCGGCCATTCGGCCGGCCCTCCCAGCCCCGCGATAGCGGCGCCGGCCAGCAAGCCAAGCGCCATGACCGAAGCACCGGTTAGCATGGCGGGCCTGTCGGGCCGCTTGTCGAGGTACTTCGGCAGCAGCAGCGCTACGAGCATCGATCCGCATCCGAACGCAGCCAATGCAATCGGAACGTCGGTGGCGGACCGCTGCATCTTGCTTTGCACGTAGACGACAGTATTCACGATGACCATCGAACTCGCCGCCGCAGCGGCAAGATTCAGCGCAAGCAAGCCCCTGAGGCGCGGCGTACGCAGATAGATCGACATGCCATGGAATGTCCTGGCGTAGATGCTTCCCGATCGCACTATTGCCCGTGACTGAGGCAGGAGCACGGAAACAACCAGTGCAGCCGAAACGAGGAAGCCGATGACGGTGCCGGCAAACAGCCAGTGGAAGCCGGTCACCGTCAACAGCGCCGCGGCCAGCGCAGGGCTGGCAAGGCTTTCCAGGTCATAGGCCATCCGCGACAACGACAATGCCCTGGTGTAGTCCTTTTCGTCGGGCAGCACGTCGGGGATCGTCGCCTGGAACGTGGGCGTGAACGCCGCCGACGCCGACTGGAGCAGGAAAATGAGGAGATAGATCTGCCAGGCTTCGGTCACGAACGGTAGCGAGACCGCGACACCGGCACGGACCAGGTCCATCGACACCAGGAACGCGCGCCGGGGCAGCCGGTTCGCGAACGCACCGACGACGGGCGCGATACCGACATAGGCGACCATCTTGATCGCCAGCGCCGTGCCGAGGATGGTGCCGGCGTTCGCACCAGCCAGGTCAAAAGCGAGCAACCCCAGGGCAACGGTCGCCAGCCCGGTGCCAACCAGTGCGATGACCTGCGCGAGGAACAGGTGGCGATAGGTGCGGTTGGCCAGGACATCCAGCATGACTGTGACTCTTACAGGTATTTGCTGATGGACATGAATTCGCGCGAGCCTGACTTGCCAATCTGGCATCAAGGCCCGTTGGCGAGGGCGGACTGCTATGTGCATTGCAGCCTTGGCGACCTGCCGCCCTATCTGGCATCGTTGCTGCCAAACGAGATGGCATCAAAGAGGGTCACGCTATCCGCCTTGGTCCAGACTCCGATGGCGCCGGCGCCCGGGATATGCTCGTCGGAGGTGTCGATGTACAGCTTGCCATCCAGCGCCACCCGGATGCGGGGGCCGGCAAACTCCACGCGCAGCAAATGCCAGGTGCCGGGGGCAACGGGCGCGTCACGATAGCGGATCGTGTGCCTGCGCCCGCCCGTCGTGTAGTACAGCGACACATTGCCCTCCAGCGCATTGGCCCTGGCGACATAATAGTTGTTCCCGTCGTTCCAGCGCCAGACGACGCCACCGGCTTGATCCTCGCGGCCGGCGACGGGCTTGAACCGCACTTCCACGAAGCCGTCGGTGAGGGAAACGTCCTGTTTCACACACCAGGGGAAGTCGCCGGCCCCCGACTGCCTGAGCACATTGCCGAGGTTTGGGGCCGTCGTATCGCGCTCAATGGTCCAATTCGGATTGCCGTGCCCGGTGACGCCGCACACCCAGCCAACGGGCAATACGCCGGGGCGTTGCTGGCTGAACAGGATGGTTTCGCCCATGGCCGGCATGGCCATCCCCAGCAACAAAACAATGAGGAGAATCGGCTTCATGTGGCATCTCCTGGCTGATGGTCGGCGCAGCGTTCAGGCAGGTATCTTCGGCGGCCACCGGTGGGTTTCCGCCTGGCAGTGCTGACACCACGCATAGAGCGCGTCGTACATCACCATGCCATGGCCGAGCATCTCGTGATCGTCGGCATACACCTGCGAGAGGCCGAGGGAAATCGCATAGAGTCCGCTGGACTGCGGCGTCAGGTCGAGCTTTGACGTGTCGGCGCCGCGCACGATCTCTGCCAGTTGCCGCAAGGCGGGATCGGGCAGGCCGTACTTGTCCAGGAAGGCGTCGAAGCTGCACAGCTCACCGACATGCGACAGCTCCACGCCGGGGATGTCATAGGGAATGGCGCCGGCCTCTCCTGCAACGCGCAAGACGTCGCCGGCGGGCACATAGAGAAATTCCGGCGCCTCGTCGATGAACCGGGCGATGAGCCACGGGCAAGCGATGCGGTCGATCTTGGGGCGTTCCCGGGTAATCCATTTCATGGCGGTCTCCGCTCTGGTTCGTCGAGGGGGTGGCCAGGTCTAGGCGGCCGGAATTCTCCCTGACTATTTGCTCACCCCTGCGAAGCGATCGGCGACCCTTGCCCAATTGATGTTCTGCATGAACACGTCGACGTAGGCCGCGGCCTTCGCACCATAGTCCATGTGGTAGGAGTGCTCGTACATATCCAGCGCCAGGATCGGCGTCGCGCCAGCCAGCGTATGGGCGTGGTCGGAAGCCCACTGGTTGACCAGCCGAGCGTCGCGCGGGGAGTAAGTCAGCAGTACCCAGCCCGAGCCGCCGCCAAGTGCCTTGCCCATGGCGGTGAACTCCGCTTGCCAGAGCGCGACCGAGCCGAAATCGCTCACGAGCGCCGCTTCCAGTTCGTCGCCTGGACTGCCGCCGTCGCCGAGGCTGTCGAAGTACACCTCATGCAGGATCATGGAGTTCGTTGCAATCAGCTCCTCGCGCTTCAGGCCGTTCAGCACAAAGACCGGTGCGGCTGCCATGTCGAGTGCTGACAGCTCTGCGGCAATTGCATTCAGCCGCTTCACCGCGCCGCCGTAGTTGTTTTCGTAGTGACTGACAACCAGCTTCTCCGACAGGCCCGAAAGCCGGCCCGGATCGCATGCCAGCGGTTTCATTTCGTAGCTCATGGTGTCCCCTGGTTCGTTTGACTCAGTGATGCAGCACCGGATAAACGGCAAGGCCGATCAGCGCGGCGCCGGTGATGATGACTGGCTCAGGCAGCTTCTTGAATTTCAGCAGCAGCGCGACCGTGCCCAGCGCCAGCAGAATGGTCGGCACGTCGACGATCGAGCGCTTGGCCAGTACGAACACTGCACCGGTGATGGCGCCAATCGCAGCCGCCGTGACACCATCGACAAAGGCTAGGATGCCCGGCAGCTTTCCGTACTTCTTGAAATAAGGGGCCGGCAGTACCGTGAATAGGTAGCAGGGTAGAAAGGTCGCTAGTGCCGCCACGCAGGCGCCGGGCAGCCCGGCCACCAGGTAACCGATGAAGCCGACCGTGATGACCACCGGGCCGGGGGTGATCATAGCCACGGCTACCGCATCGACGAATTGCTTGTCGTTGAGCCAGTGGTGTTCCGTCACGACACCGCCGTAGAGGAATGGCACGATGGCGAGTCCCGAGCCGAAGACGAAGGCGCCTGCCTTGGCAAAGAACACGCCGATCTGGGTCAGCAACGGCCAGTCCAGCGTGCTCAGCAGGCCGCTCGCGGCCGGTACCTGCGTGGCCGCGAGCGCATTGGCGCCGCTCTGGCGCAGCCATTTTGGTGGGGCGCGCCAGAACCAGGCAAGTACGCCGGCTGCCAGGAACAGCCAGGCGATTTCGGACTCTGTGACGATGGTCACCGCAGCCAGCACCAGGTAGATTGCCCACAGCAGTCTGTCCTTGCCCACGCTCTTTGTGGTCAGCTTATAGGCGCTGATGGCGATGATGCCGATGACGGCGGCGCCTACGCCATAGAACACCGACTGCATCCAGGTCAGCCCGCCAAACCGGACGTAGGCCCAGCCCAGCGCCAGCACCATCAGGAACGACGGCAGCACGAAGGCCAGGCCGATCAGCGTGGCACCGAGGACGCGATAGTGGACATAGCCGAGATAGATCGCCAGTTGCGCTGCCATCGGCCCGGGCGCCAGCTGTGCCAGCGCTATGCCTTCCTTGTAGTCGCCATCGCTGATCCAGCCCCGCCGCTCCACGAGGTCGCGGTGCATATAGCCGGCCAGCGCGACCGGCCCGCCAAAGCCGAACGTGCCCAGGCGAAGGAAATAGAGCACGAGCTGCCAGAGAGTATAGGCGGGCCGTTCCGAGACGTCCGGCGGTGCCATGCCCGCTTGTTGCATGCGATTCATAACGGGATCTTGGAAGAAAGTTGAAGTCAGGGTTTCTTGTTGGCCGAGAAGTGTGCGTAAAGCGAATCCAGCACCGTGCCGATTTCCGCCAGCAGGGCGTCATCATCCTTCAGGCGCGCTCGTGCGCCGGCCAGCATGGCTTCAAAGCCGCTGGCTTCCGGTACCGAAATGCCGCCAATGTCAAGCGCATGGACCATGGTGCCGAGCCGGCTGAGCCCGCGGTCGGACTCGAGTCCGAAGCTCGACAGCAGCACTTCAAATGAAACGCGCTCGCCCACGTGCGTGAAGGTCGCGTCGTCGAAATCGAAGCCCAGCGCATCGTCCGGGCAATTGGAAGCGCTTTCCAGCCACAGGAACCGGGCGTGGGGATCGATGAAGCGCTGGATCAGCCAGGCGCTTGCCACGCGGTCCACCCATAGGTGGCGGCGGGTGGCCCAAATCCGCCCTTGATACTGGGCAGGATCCCGGCGAGCGATTGCTCGCGAGAGTGCCTGTGGTTCGCCCGGAGACTGGATGGTCTCGATGGCGCGACTGAAGTCATTCCACTGGGCTTCGGCGCGGGTCGACGCCTCATTAGGGAAGAAGTCGATCGTGCGGATCGCTTCGTAGGCACGCCCGTGACGACGCAGCAGGCGGTTGAGTTCGGCGCTGCTTTGATCGGTCAGCGACTTGCGCGCCTCTGACAGGGCAGTCTGCAGGTCCGCATAGTCAGCGCTGCGGTCGAACAACGCCTGGAAAGCGGTCTCTTCCCCTGGATTGTCGGCGCGGACACTCAAGAGCCAGGCCTGGCCGCCTTCATGCCGGGCGTCGTCGGCCAACTCGCGCAACTGGGCGATTTGCTCATCGCCTGCAGGCAAGAGATAGGCGCCGTCACGCAGTGCGGCGCAACCAATAGTCTTGATCGCGCGCCAGATCCGCATCCGGGCGGTGGCGCCGGAGGTTGGTAGCGTGACGATCAGCAAAGCCCAGGGGGCGATGAACGCAGTCATGAGCGCATGTTAGGAGCCCATAACACGTATTTCAATGCTGTAGATATCTCTACATTAATGCCTTCTGAATCACGTCTTGGAGAGCACTGAGAATGTGACGCTCTGTCCCTAAAGGAGCAGGGACTCAGGCGCGCCCGCGAAGGAGCGCTGGCGGTCGGCGCTTCCCGACCCTGGACGTACTCGCACGCCCACTCTGCAAATGACCGAAGCTTCGGTCAACTTGGCCATTGGCCATTTATGGACTGATTGGCAGAATTTTGCCGGCGCGCTAGTACGGCCTTACCGCTGCGGCTCCTGTTGCTTGTCACCGCACGCATTGCGCAAGTGCACATCCCCGTCGTGACGATGTATGTGCAATTCGGCGTTCTCTCGCCTGGCCACGTCCCAACCCGCAGCGATTGCCGCTTCCATGGTCGGAAATCTCTGGGCCTTTAAATTGAGGCCGCCGAACTCCAATGCCCAACCATCTTCTGCGGGTAGAACGCGAATGATCCGCGATTGCATAATGGCCCCTCTCTAAATTTCCCGCGACATACAGCGGGCGGCGCGTACTGTCGAGAAGAACACGTTCTCGCGGACAAGCGTGGCTGGGTAAGAGCCGGGACCATCCGGGAGGAGCCGCATCGAGGGTACGTCATGCATCGCTGTACGTGCGTCAACGAACACACGAGCAAGACTGCTGCTGCATGGGCGGGCACCGTTCGGTGCCATACGAGCAGAAGACGCAGCAATCACCGGCCTTTGGCCTTAGCACCGCGTGACAGTGTTCGCATTCATAGCACCACTGGCAGGCATCAATGGGCATGGTTTCTTCTTTTGCATGCGCGCACTTGGGACAGGTGATGACTGACTGCAGCTTGAGGGCGCTCATCATCTCTCTTTGCCTCACCGCCGATTGGCAGTAGACAGTCGCCGTGGCTGGCGACCTGGTCCCCGGCGTTGCCTATCGCAGTGCGATCCGCCCTTCCCGCATGTGCGGTTTAGGCGTAGCCTAGGCCCGTACCAAGGTACGGAGTCAAGCGATGGACCACACACTGACAATCGGGAAGCTGGCCAGGGCGGCTGGTGTTGGTGTCGAGACGGTACGCTACTACCATCGGTGCGGCCTGCTGCCGGTGCCAGAGCGTGCCTATGGCGCCATTCGGCAGTATTCGCAGCAGAGCTTGCAGCGGCTTCATTTCATTCGCCAGGCCCAGTCGCTTGGGTTCACCCTGGATGAAGTCCGGGTACTGCTGCGACAGACCGATGGCGGCACGTGCAGCACAGCCCGCGCGCTGGCCGAGCAAAAGCTCAGTCTTGTGGAGGAAAGATTGAAGGATTTGCGACGAATGCGAGCGGAACTGAAGAATCTCATTGGGCAATGCCACGCCAATGGCAATGAGGCTTCTTGTCCCTTGATTGACACTTTGTCTGCCAACATAAGATCAGAGAACGCCCGTGACGCTCCATTTCGGCATCGGTGATAGGTCAGCTGATTGAGACAGTTCGGCCATTCATTGACCGCTTTTTCGAATGGCTGAGAATCGCCGGAAGCGGAAGTCCAGGCTTTCACATTTGGCCAGCCATTCCCGGCGCCGTACGTGTACGGCGGGATCGCCACGGATTTTCACAGACTGCATGAGAAGACCGGAATACGGATGCCATTGCGATGCGCACATCTGAAGACCCGGCCATGACTGTCAGCAGAGGCTGGCTTGCGCGCCTGCTCCTGCCCGCAGGCGTTCATCCCGGCGCTTTGCCGCTTCTCGTCGGCCGCGCGTTGCGCGGCTTCTGCGACGGCTTTATCGCCGTGCTGCTGCCGGCGTACCTGCTGGCGCTCGGCTTCGCGCAGCTGGCAGTGGGACTGGTCAGCAGCGCCACCCTGATCGGTTCGGCCCTGGCGACGGTCCTGGTGGGCGTGATCGGCCACCGCTATCCGCAGCGCAGGCTGCTGGTGTCGGCGGCCGCGTTGATGGCCGCGACCGGCATAGGCTTCGCCGGGCTGTCCTCCCTTTGGCCGCTGTTGCTGGTCGCATTCGTTGGCACGCTCAACCCCAGCTCCGGAGACGTCAGCGTCTTCCTGCCGCTTGAGCATGCCGGCCTTGCCGATTCGGCCGCCCCCGATGCCCGCACTGCGCTGTTCGCCCGCTACAGCCTGACCGGGGCCCTCTGCGCCGCCATTGGCGCGCTGGCGGCGGCGCTGCCGGATTGGCTCGCGGCGCAGCTTGGGGTTCCTGTCCTCGGCGCGCTGCGGGCCATGTTCATGATCTATGCCCTGACCGGTGCCGCACTCTGGATCCTCTATGCCCGCATGCCGGCGCCACCACCGCACCTGGCAAAGGCGAGAATCCCGCTGGGACCGTCTCGCCGGATCGTTACCCGCCTTGCGCTGCTCTTCAGCATCGACGCATTTGCCGGCGGCCTGGTGGTGAATTCCCTGCTGGCGCTCTGGCTGATGCAGCGCTTCAGCCTTTCCATTGGTGCCGCCGGGCAGTTCTTTTTCTGGGCCGGGCTGCTCAGCGCCGGCTCCCAGCTCGTGGCTGCGCCACTGGCTCGCAGGTTCGGCCTGCTGAATACGATGGTGTTCACCCATATTCCGTCCAGCCTCTGCCTGATCGCGGCCGCGTTCTCCCCCTCCCTGCCGGCGACCCTGGCGCTGTTGCTCGTACGCAGCGCGCTGTCGCAGATGGATGTACCGACCCGGACCGCCTATGTCATGGCCGTGGTGACGCCGCCCGAGCGGCCGGCGGCGGCAAGCCTGACCGCCGTGCCCAGGAGCCTGGCTGCCGCATTCGGCCCGACCCTGGCGGGCGCGCTGTTGGCCATGGGCTGGGTCGGGACTCCGCTGGTTGCCTGCGGCGTGCTCAAGATCGCGTACGACCTCGCACTCCTTGGGGCGTTCCGGCGGGTCAAGCCACTCGATTGACGCGCTGGGCGGTATATGGCGCCATCGATCGCGTAAAGATTCGATAAAGAAGCGCCGCGCCGGCCAAGCACCTCAGCCAACCGCCGCGGCCTTGCCACCAGGCATCACGATCGCCAGCAGCCAGGAAAGTGCACATTGGCTCGCATGCGCAAGCTGATTGCCGGAATCTTTATGCGTTCTTTATACGCACCGGCCACCTTTCTACCCTGTTTTTACGACCCCGTCGCTAATCTGCAAGCCGAAACCATTCAAGGGTGCTTTGTTATGGACGGGATCTTTTTGATCGTATTGATTGGCTTCGGCGTGTTGAGCGCGGCCCTGCTGGGGCTTTGCGCCGTGCTTGCGCCGAAATCTCCGGCAGGCAGCGAGCACTGCAGCCCGCATGACCAGATGCCGGCAAAGAACAGCGCGTCGGACAGGAGGTTGTGATGGGCTGGACCGATCTGTTGAGCGGCGTGCTGGCCATTGCCATTTTTGTTTACCTCCTCATTGCGTTGTTCCGGCCGGAGAAATTCTGATGTCCTCCCAATTCTTGGGCCTGCTGGTCCTCTATCTCGCCATCCTCCTGGCGTGCGCCCCTTTTCTCGGACGCTATATCCGGCGCGCTGTGGAAGACAGCAACTATTCGCTGACCGTCTGGGGCCGACCGCTGGAACGGCTGCTGTATCGCCTGGGCGGCGTGCGTGCCGATACCGAGATGGGGTGGAAGCAGTACACCGTCGCCGTCCTGGCGTTCAACCTGCTTGGCGTGGTGGCAGTCTATGCGCTGCAGCGCGTGCAAGGCATGCTGCCATTGAACCCGCAAGGCTTCGGCGCTGTCACGCCAGACTCGGCCTTCAACACGGCCATCAGCTTTGTCAGCAATACGAACTGGCAAGGCTACGCCGGCGAATCGACCATGGGCTATCTGACGCAGATGCTCGCGCTCACCGTGCAGAACTTCCTGTCCGCGGCGACCGGCATCGCCGTGGTGTTCGCGCTGATTCGCGGATTCGCGCGCCAGAGCGCCGCCACCATCGGCAATTTCTGGGTCGACATGACGCGGGTCACCTTGTACGTGCTGGCGCCGATCGCGACCGTGATTGCGCTGGCGCTGGTCAGCCAGGGTGTGATCCAGAACTTCGATGCCTACAAGGAAGCCAGCCTGGTCACGCCGGTTGAGTACAGCCAGCCGAAGCTGGATGCGGCCGGGCAACCGGTGCTCGATGCACAAGGCAAGCCGGTGACGGAAGACCTGAAGACCGACAAGCAGACGCTGGCGATGGGCCCGGTTGCCTCGCAGGAAGCCATCAAGATGCTGGGCACCAACGGCGGCGGCTTCTTCAATGCCAACTCGGCGCATCCGTTCGAGAACCCGAATGCCCTGGCCAACCTCCTCGAGATGCTGGCGATCTTCCTGATCCCGGCGGCGCTGTGCTTTACCTTTGGCGAGATGGTGGGCGACAGGCGACAGGGTGTGGCGGTGCTGGCCTCCATGACGGTCATCTTTGTCGCGATGGCCTGCCTGGCGGCAATGTCCGAGCAGGTGGCCAACCCGGCGCTGGCCGGATTGCCGGTGGATCACGCCGCGTCGCTGTGGCAGGCCGGCGGCAATATGGAAGGCAAGGAAACGCGCTTCGGCATCGCCGCTTCGACACTGTTCGCCACCATCACGACCGCGGCGTCGTGCGGCGCGGTCAATGCCATGCATGACTCCTTCACCGCCATCGGTGGCCTGGTGCCGATGCTGCTGATGCAGCTGGGCGAGGTGGTGTTCGGCGGCGTCGGCTCTGGGCTGTACGGCATGCTGGTCTACGCCGTGCTCGCGGTGTTCATCGCCGGACTGATGATCGGGCGCACGCCGGAGTACCTCGGCAAGAAGATCGAAGTCTACGAAATGAAGATGACGGCCGTGGCGATCCTGGTCACGCCGCTGCTGGTGCTGCTCGGCGCGTCCATGGCGGTGATGACCGGGGCAGGACGCGCGGGGGTGTTCAATCCCGGCACGCACGGCTTCTCGGAGATCCTGTACGCGCTCTCGTCGGCGGCCAACAACAATGGCAGCGCCTTTGCGGGCTTGTCTGCCAACACGCCGTTCTACAACACGCTGCTGGCGGCGGCCATGTGGTTGGGCCGGTTCTGGATCATTATCCCGGTCCTTGCGCTGGCGGGTTCGCTGGCAGCCAAGAAGCGCGTGCCGGTGAGCGGCGGCACCATGCCGACGCACGGCCCGCTGTTCGTCGTCCTGTTAGTGGGCACGGTGCTGCTGGTCGGGGCGCTGACCTATGTCCCCGCGCTGGCGCTGGGCCCGGTCGCCGAACAGCTCCAGGGAGCGGTGACGGCAACCGCGGCGAAGTAAAGCGACTACTGACTACGAAATATCGAGCATTCCTATACGTCCGGTACCTGCACTGCCCTGCAGAGGCAAGTGCCGGATGGCTCTAGCGGATTGCGGAGAAACCATGCAACCAGATTCGATGGCCCCAGTGGCCAAGCGCGGCGCCAGGACGGCTGAAGCGTCTTCCTCCAACACGCTTCAGGCGAAGAGCGCACCGGTGTCCGACCGGCAACACGGTTCCCACCATCATCGCCCGCCGGCGCGCAGCATGTTCGCGCCGGCGCTGGTGAAGCCCGCGCTGGTCGCGGCCTTCAGGAAGCTGTCGCCGCGCGACCAGCTGCGCAATCCGGTGATGTTCGTGGTCTACGTGGGCAGCATCCTGACCACTATCCTTTTCCTGAAGGCAATGGCCGCGCCGGCGGCAGCCCCCGGTGGAGAATCCGCGGGCTTCATTCTGGCGGTGTCGGTGTGGCTGTGGTTCACAGTGCTGTTCGCGAACTTTGCCGAGGCACTCGCCGAAGGCCGGAGCAAGCAACAGGCGGAGGCGCTGCGCGGGCTGAAGACCACGGTCACCGCCCATGTGCTGAAGGACGGCAAGCGTGGCAGTGCCACCGAAGCGCGCCCCGCGACGGCGCTGCGCCGCGGCGACGTGGTGCTGGTTCAGGCCGGCGAGATGATCCCCGGCGACGGCGAAGTGATCGACGGCGTGGCTTCGGTCGACGAAAGCGCCATCACCGGCGAATCGGCGCCGGTGATCCGCGAGTCGGGCGGCGACTTCTCCTCGGTGACCGGCGGTACGCGCGTCCTGTCCGACTGGATCGTGGCGCGCATCACGACCAACCCCGGCGAGAGCTTCATCGACCGCATGATCACCATGGTTGAAGGCGCCAAGCGGCAAAAGACACCGAACGAACTGGCCCTGACGATCCTGCTGGTCGGGCTGACCATCGTGCTGCTGCTGGCCACGGCCACGCTGCAGCCGTTCTCGCTCTACAGCGTCCTGGTGACAAAGGCTGGCGTGCCGGTGACGATCACGGTACTGGTGGCCCTTCTGGTTTGCCTGATTCCCACCACGATCGGCGGGCTGCTGTCAGCCATTGGCGTGGCGGGTATGAGCCGGATGATGGAAGCGAACGTGATTGCCACCTCGGGCCGTGCCGTCGAAGCCGCTGGTGACGTGGACGTGCTGCTGCTCGACAAGACCGGCACCATTACCCATGGCAACCGTCAGGCATCGCGCTTCATCCCGGCCCCGGGCGTGTCGCCGTTGCAACTCGCGGAAGCGGCGTGGCTGTCGTCGCTGGCCGACGAGACGCCGGAAGGCCGCAGCATCATCACGCTGGCCCGCCAGCTGCCGGGGCTGACGGCGCCGGTAATGGCAAACCTCAAGCCGGAATTCGTGCCGTTCAGCGCCCAGACCCGCATGAGCGGTGTTGACCTGAGCGATGACGGCAGCGAGCGTCACGTGCGCAAGGGCGCCGCCGATGCCGTGCGCCGTTACGTCACGGAACGCGCCGGCAAGTTCCCCGAGGCGGTCTTGCAAGCCGTTGATGAGGTCGCCCGCGTCGGCAGCACGCCGCTGGTGGTAGCCGACGCCAATGGCGATTCGGTGCGCGTGCTTGGCGTGATCGAACTGAAAGACATCGTCAAGACCGGCATTCGCGAGCGCTTCGGCGAACTGCGCAAGATGGGCATCAAGACCGTGATGATCACCGGCGACAACCGGCTGACGGCGGCTTCGATTGCGGCGGAAGCAGGCGTTGACGACTTCCTGGCCGAAGCCACGCCGGAAGCCAAGCTCAAGCTGATCCGCCAGTACCAGGCCGAAGGCCGGCTGGTCGCGATGACCGGCGACGGCACCAACGACGCCCCGGCACTCGCCCAGGCCGACGTGGCCGTCGCGATGAACAGCGGCACCCAGGCGGCCAAGGAAGCCGGCAACATGGTGGACCTGGACAGCAACCCGACCAAGCTGATCGAGATCGTCGAGATCGGCAAGCAGATGCTGATGACGCGCGGCTCGCTGACGACCTTCAGCGTGGCCAATGACATCGCCAAGTACTTCGCGATCATCCCGGCGGCGTTTGCCACCACCTATCCGCAGCTCAACCTGCTCAATGTGATGGGGCTCGCCACGCCGGCGTCGGCCATCATGTCGGCGGTGATCTTCAACGCGCTCATCATCGTGGTGCTGATCCCGCTTGCGCTCAAGGGCGTGGTCTACCGGCCACTGGGCGCCGCGGTGCTGCTGCGCCGCAACCTGCTGGTCTACGGCCTGGGCGGCATCCTGGTTCCGTTTGCCGGCATCAAGCTGATCGACATGATCCTGGCCCTGTTTGGCTGGGTCTGATTTTCTCCTATGATTCGGAGCATTCCATGAATACGCAAGTGCAGTCCCGGCAGCCGTCGCCGGCACCCGTGCAAGGTGGCTTGTTGCGGCCAATGTTGGTGGTGTTCGTTGGCCTTTCGCTGGTGACCGGCCTGCTGTATCCCGGCGTGATCACGGCAATCTCCAAAGCCGTGTTCCCGCATCAGGCAGGCGGCTCGCTGATCGAGAAGGATGGCAAGATGGTTGGCTCGGAACCGATCGGCCAGCCGTTCTCCGACCCAAGGTACTTCTGGGGCCGGCTGTCGGCCACGGCGCCGATGCCGTATAACTCCTCGGCTTCGGCCGGATCCAACCTGGGCCCCACCAATCCGGCGCTGACCGACGCCGCACGCGCGCGCATCGACGCCCTGCACGCCGCAGATCCGGACAACCAGGCCCCCGTGCCAGTGGACCTGGTCACGGCATCCGGCAGCGGGCTCGACCCGCACATCAGCCCTGCGGCCGCAGCGTACCAGGCGGCGCGCGTGGCCCGCGCCAGGGGGATTCCGATCGAGCAGGTGATGCAACTGATTTCGGCAAATACCGAAACGCCGCTACTGCCGGTCCTGGGCGACCCGGGAGTCAATGTCTTGAAACTGAACCTTGGACTGGATGCCATCGCGCGGAAGTAACCCAGTGCCGGGACGCGGCGGGTCGATCCGGCGGGGTCGCCCTCCCGCGGGAACGGCGCTGGCGCGCGGATGCGATGCAGAACTGGCTTGCCAGTGCAAGAATAGAGGGTGAGTCGACCGATGCCTGATGCCGAATTGCGCGAAACTGGCGCGCGCCCTAACCCCGATGCCCTGCTCCAGATGGTGCAGGAGGAAGGCGCTCGCGCCTTGCGCGGCAAGCTCAGGGTCTATTTTGGCGCGTCTGCCGGGGTCGGCAAGACGTTCGCCATGCTCACCGCCGCGCGGGCGGCGTCTGCGCAGGGAACCGATGTTGTCATTGGCGTCGTGGAGACCCACGGCCGCGCAGAGACCGAAGCGCTGATCGCCGGTATCGAGCGATTGCCCATGAAGGACGTACCGTACCGCGAGCGGGTTCTGCAGGAGTTCGACCTGGACGCGGCGCTGGTCCGGCAACCGGCCCTGGTCCTGGTTGACGAACTGGCCCATTCCAACGCACCGGGCAGTCGCCATCCCAAGCGGTGGCAGGATATCCAGGAACTGCAGGCCGCCGGCATCGACGTCTGGACCACGGTCAATGTGCAGCATCTGGACAGCCTGAATGAGGCGGTGGGCGGCATCACTGGCATCCGCGTCTGGGAAACCGTGCCGGACGTTGTGTTTGACAGCGCCGACGAAGTCGTGCTGGTGGACCTGCCGGCCGACGAGCTGCTGCGCCGGCTGAAGGAAGGCAAAGTCTATCTGCCGGAGCAGGCGCGACATGCGGCGCGCAATTTCTTCCGAAAAGGCAATCTGATCGCCCTGCGCGAGCTGGCGCTGCGCAGGACCGCCGACCGGGTCGACTCCGATGTCCGGGCGTGGCGTCAGTCCGAAGCCGTGCAAGGCGTGTGGCGGACCCGGGAGGCCGTGCTGGCTTGCATTGGCAGTGGTGACGACGCCGAGCAGGTGGTCAGGAGTGCGCGCCGGCTTGCCGGCCAGCTCGATTGCGACTGGCATGTGGTGACCATCGCCACACCCAGGCTGACACCCCCGTCCGATTTCGCCAAAACTCGCCTGCAGACGGCCATGCGTCTCGCAGAGGAGCTGGGCGCACGCACAGAGACCCTGGCGGGCAACGACATGGTCCAGGCAATCGTGGGGTACGTGCGCCGCCACAACCTGACCAAGGTGGTCATCGGCCGGGCGCCGGCAGACTGGCGCCGGGGGGGCGCCTCCGTTATGGAGCGGGCCCGCTCTCTTCTCGGGCTGGCCTTGACCCCATTTGTGAACGCGCCGGCGTGGCTGTTCGGCCGCCGCAGTTTTGCCGATGCGCTGGCGATCGGGTGTCCGGAGATTGATATCATCCGCGTGGCGGCAGACACGACGCGGGTGGATCTTCGCCCGCGCCATGGCACGGACGAGCCAGACGCGCCCGCGCCGGGCGACGGGGCCACGCGCAAAGACTATTTGCTGGCAGCGGTATGGTGTGCCGGTGCCACGGCGCTGTCGGCCCTGGCGCTCCCCTGGTTCGACGTCGTCAACATTGCCATGCTGTTCCTGGCGGCGGTGGTCGGCGTCGCGCTCCGTCATGGCCGCGGACCGGCGGCGCTGGCATCGGTATTGGCCGTGGCCGCTTTCGACTTCTTCTTCGTACCGCCGCGGCTGTCGTTCGCCGTCAGCGACGTGCAGTATCTGCTGACGTTCGTCGTGCTGCTATCGGTGGGGCTGGTCATCGGGCAACTGACGGCCGGCTTGCGCGAACAGGCGCAAGTGGCGGTGCAGCGCGAGAACGATGCTCGCACGCTCTACGAGCTGGCCCGGGAACTCTCCGCGGCGCTGATGCCGGACCAGATTGTCTCGATCGCCAGCCGCTTCCTGCGTGCTGCCTTCGATGCCAATTCAGCCTTCTTCCTGGTTTCTCCGGAAGGCCGCTTGCTGCCACCCGTGTCTGATGTGGAGCAGCATGACACCGGGGCGCGAACCGACTCGATCGACCGTGTACTGGCAGAGTGGGTATTCGATCACGGCCAACCCGCAGGCACCGGCACGCATACGTTGCCGGGCAGCACGGTGCTGTATCTGCCATTGAAGGCGCCGATGCAGACCCGTGGCGTCCTGGCGGTCGAGCCTGCGGTATCACGCGCCTTTGCGCAACCTGGGCTACGGCGCCAGGTCGATGTGTTCTGCACGCTGATCGCAATCGCCATCGAGCGCTTGCATTACGTCGAAGTGGCGCAGCAGGCCTTGCTGTCGATGGAATCAGAGCGTCTGCGCAGCTCATTGCTGGCCGCTGTCTCCCATGACCTGCGAACCCCGCTGACAAGCCTGATCGGCATGGCGGAAACCATGCAGCGTAGCGGTCCCGGACTGACGCCGTCACTGGCCGAGACCGTGGCCGCCATGCTGGAACAGGCCAGGCGAATGCGGACCATGGTGGTGAATCTGCTGGACATGGCGAAGCTGCAGAGCCGGGAAGTCCGGACGAGCAAGGCGTGGCAATCGGTGGAGGAGCTCGTCGGCGCCAGCCTGGCTGCCATGCGCGAGGCGCTCGAGCACCACCGGGTTGCTGTCGCCGACTTGTCCCGGGTACCCCTGATCGAATGCGACGCCGTGCTGATCGAGCGTGTGCTGTGCAACCTGCTGGAGAATGCCGCCAAATACACGCCTGCTGGCACAGAGATCCGGCTCTCGGCCGCGGCGGTCGGCGACGAGATCAGGATTGCGGTAGAGGATGATGGCCCGGGCGTGCCCAAGGGCAAGGAACGGCAGATCTTCGAGAAATTCACGCGCGGTGAGCGCGAATCCGCGACGGCGGGCGTCGGCCTGGGCCTCGCCGTATGCGAGGCCATCGTACAAGCCCATGGCGGGCGCATCTGGGTGGAACCCGCGCAACGGCCAGACCGGCCCGGCGGCCAGGCGGGCGCGCGCTTCCTGCTGGCGTTGCCGCGTGGGAATCCGCCAGCGGTGGAGCCGGAGCAGCCTGATGCCTGGGATCCCGGCACGCACGCAAAGAGAGGGAGTTGATGCCATTTGATTTTTCCCCAACAGTCTTGCTGGTTGAGGATGAGCCGCATATCCGGCGCTTTGTTCGCTCGACCCTGGAGTCCGAAGGTTGCACCGTGCACGAGGCCGAATCGCTCAAGCGCGGACTGATCGAGGCAGGCACCCGGCAACCTGACCTCGTCATTCTCGACCTGGGCTTGCCGGACGGAGACGGGGTGCAACTGATCAGCGAGATACGTACGTGGACTGACGTGCCGGTACTGGTCCTGTCGGCACGTAGCGGCGAGGCCGACAAGATCGGTGCGCTGGATGCCGGCGCGGATGACTACCTGACCAAGCCCTTCGGCGTTGGCGAACTGGTCGCACGCCTGCGGGTGCTGCTGCGCCGGCATGCCAGGGCCAACGCCCAGGGCTCCCACCAGATCGTGTTTGGCGACGTGCAGGTTGACCTGGCCAGCCGCGTCGTCACCCGCTCGGGACAGGCCGTGCATCTGACGCCGATCGAGTATCGTCTCCTGGCAGTCCTGATCGCCCACCGCGGCAAGGTGATGACGCACCGGGAATTGCTGCGGGAAGTGTGGGGGCCCTCCCAGGCCGAAAGCAGCCAGTACCTGCGCGTCTATATGGGCCATCTGCGGCACAAGCTCGAAGCGGACCCGGCGCGGCCCGCTCACTTGCTGACGGAAATCGGGTTGGGCTACCGGTTTGCCGGATAACGCTGGAATCCACGCACATTTATTGGATTTGTACGCGGGCACCGCGACTTTTGATACTGTTTTTACGCGTCAGGCCATATCGTGGCGAGGCTCCCTGCAACGGGGATTCCTTCAACTCTCGTCACCACAACAATGACTGACCTGCGCCATACCGCGGCCGCGCTGCTCGCTTGTTCCGCCTCTTCCATCTTCATCTTCGCCGCCATGCCCGCCATGGCGCAAGCCCAGCCTGACGCCGAGGCGCCTGCAGTGGCTCCGGCCGCTGCCGCTGCCGCAGCCGGGTCGGCATCGCCGCATACGTTCACGGCCAATGTGTCGCTGGTCTCGGACTACCGCTATCGCGGCATCAGCCAGACCAACCTGCGCCCGGCTATCCAGGGTGGCTTTGACTACGCCCACGAAAGCGGCTTCTACGTGGGCAACTGGAACTCCAGCATCAGCTGGCTCGAGGATGCCAACCCGGCGGTCTCGGCCCCGGTCGAGATGGATTTCTACGGCGGCTTCAAGAACACCTTCAAGGTCGCCGGCACCGAATTCAACTATGACCTGGGCGTGCTCCAGTACTACTACCCGGGCGGCTACAACAACCCGCGCCCTTACACCACGGAACTGTACGCCGGCATCGGCTGGGGCCCGGTCATGCTCAAGTACTCGCACGCGGTCACCAACCTGTTTGGCTGGGCCGACAGCAAGAATAGCGGCTACATCGACCTGAGCGCCAACGTGCCGCTGAACTTCTGGGACCTGACCCTGAACGCGCACGTCGGCTACCAGGACGTCAAGCACAACAGCAATGCCTCGTACACCGACTGGAAGATCGGCCTGACCAAGGACCTGGGCAAGGGCTTTGCGCTGGCGGTGGCCTACGTGGACACCAACGCCAAGGAATCGGCCTACACCAGTGCCAACCGGGGCCGCTACCTCGGCAAGGCTGCGGCCTGGGCTTCGCTGACGAAGACGTTCTGAGCGCGAGCGCTTTGCCAGCGTCGCCGATTTTGACGCGGATTTAACGCCAAAGCCCAATATCCTTGCATCAATTTTAGACCGCGCTGGCTAGCATAAAGCCATGTCCAACACGCGACCCGCTACCGCGCGGGTCCAACCCATCATGCGACAGTCAAGCCTGGCCGTTGATACCGTTCCCCGACGTACCGCCCTGCGCAGCAGCAAAGCCACCATGCCCGCACTGCGCGCGGTTTCCCAGCCGGCACCGGCCTGGATCCGCATGCGTCTTGCGGTGGCATCCATCGAGGTGTTCGCCCTGCGGCAGACCATGCACAGGGCGCTCGGTGACCTGGCCCGCGTCTATGTGGTGAATGTGGACTACCGGCACGGCGAAACCACGCTGCACGTGGCGATCGCACGCACGGACCGCGACGCGGCCATGCATGCCATCATGACGGCATTCCCGGCCGCGGAGTTCGGCGTCACGACAGCCCTGGGAGACGACTATGTGGCGCACTGAGGAAGAGAGCTTCTCCGGTGCCGCCGTGCATGCCTGCACCGGTATCGCAGCGATTTCCCGCCAGTCGCCATGGGGCATCTGGGTGCCCATGGTCACGCCGATGCGCGGCGGCTCGCCGGACCTGCCCGGGGCCGCCAGGCTGGCTGAGCATTACCTCGAGGCAGGCGTGAACGGCCTGATCATATTGGGCACGACCGGCGAGGGAAGCCTGCTCTCCACGTACGAGCGGCAAGCCTTCACGGCGGCAGTGCTAGAGGCCGTCCATGGCGAGCTGCCGGTGATGGCTGGCGTCGGAGCGGTCGATACACGCGCCGTGTGCGCGCAAGTTGCCGAACTGGACGCCTTTGATCTTGCCGGCTACCTGGTGCCGCCGCCCTACTACCTGCGGCCCTCCGATGACGGCATCGTGTGGCATTTCAATGAGCTGGCGCGCGCAACCGAGCGCCCCCTGATGCTGTACAACGTGCCGAAGCGAACTGGCTGTGCGATGTCGCCAGCGCTCATCCGATCGCTGCTTGCGCAACCGCGGATCTCGGCGGTCAAGGAGTGTGACGCCGGCAGTCTCCGGGCCCTTGGCAACGATCCGCATGTCACCGTGCTGTGCGGCGAAGATGCGGCCCTGTTGGATCACCTGCTTGCAGGTGGCGCCGGCGTGATCGCCGCGTCCTCGCATATTCGTCCGGACCTGTTCGTGCGCCTGCTGCATCTGGCCCAGACCGGCCGCTGGCGCGCGGCCCGCGCGTTGTTCGCAAAGCTCGCGCCGTTGATCTCGCTCATGTTCGCCGAGCCGAATCCGGCACCGGTGAAAGCTGCCCTGGCGCTATCCGGCGTGATTTCCCCGGAAACCCGCCTGCCGTTGCAGCCGGCAAGTTCCGCGTTGGTCCAGAGGCTGGAAGAGGCCATGGCCCTTCTTCCTCCGCTTTCCGCGGCGCGGGATGAGCATCTGGCGGCATAAGAGGCTAGCCATCCTTGCCTTTTGGCCTCTCCGGCGGAATCGCGTCGCGGCCGGCGCCTGATATGTGTTTGTCTGGCCAACAGTGCCATGAAATGAGTTTGCCCGCGCCCAACACAAGGTCTGCCTGACGGGGATCGGAAAGTGCCAGCAGTCCATGAAAAACCTTTGTTTTTCAATATGTTATGGATTTTATTGTCGGGTCTGGCACGCCCCATGCTCTATACCCTTCGAGCGCAACAACGTGCTCCCCCAACCGAACCCCAAGGAGACTTACCATGCAATCGACCCTCATGATCAAGGATCTGCCGCTCGACCAGGAACTGGACGGCAAGACCATGTCCGCCGTGCGCGGCGGCAGCGCCTACTCTGTTGTCGGCGGCAACGCCCAGAACGTCGTCGGCGGCGGTGGCTTTGCCAGCCCGACCATCGGCTTGCAGGTCGGGCCGACCGTGAACACGATCGACGCGAGCACGCACCTCAGCCTGAAGATCCCCACCATGCAGAACTTCGGCAACGGCACCCAGGTGGCCACGCTGTAACGCTGCATGCGGGAGTCCCGCCAAGGCGGCACTCCCCTTCAACCGAACCCCCAAGGAGACTTACCATGCAATCGACCCTCATGATCAAGGATCTGCCGTTCGACCAGGAACTGGACGGCAAGACCATGTCCGCTGTGCGCGGCGGCAGCGCCTACTCTGTTGTCGGCGGCAACTATCAGAACGTCGTCGGCGGCGGCGGCTTTGCCAGCCCGACCATCGGCTTGCAGGTCGGGCCGACCGTGAACACGATCGACGCGAGCACGCACCTCAGCCTGAAAATGCCCACCATGCAGAACTTCGGCAACGGTATCCAGGTGGCCGCGCTGTAACAGGATCGAGATGCGTCGCCCCCGCTTCAACGGGTGGCGACGCACCTTGGAGTCCGCAGCGGAAGATACCGCCCGCGCTATCTTCCACTGCCTTCTCCGGCCAGGTCTGAACGGGTCATCGTGGTCATTGGGGAGGGTGCCCCAAGATGATGATCCGGGAGCTACGCCCTGACCTTACATCCGGCCCTTCCAGGGCACCAGGACCTTCGCCAGCTTGCGCATCAGCAGGTCGAACACGTAGGCGATCAGCCCGATCAGCACGATGCCCATGATCACCACGTCAGTGCGCAGGAAATTGGAGGCATTGAGCACCATCTGGCCAAGGCCGGCGGTCGCGGCCACCATTTCAGCGGCGACCAGGGTGGTCCACCCGAAGCCGATGGCGATGCGCATCCCGGTCAGGATATCGGGCAGTGCGGCGGGTATCACCACATGGCGGACCACCTGCCACGGCGTGGCACCCATCGAGTATGCCGCGTTGATCTGCTCGATGGTAACTGAGCGCACGCCGGCCTGGGCCGACATTGCCAGCGGCGCGAAGCAGGCCAGGAAGATCAGCAGCACCTTCGAGGTCTCATCGATGCCGAACCAGATCACGATCAGCGGCAGGTACGCCAGCGGCGGCAGGGGACGGTAGAACTCGATCGGCGGATCGAAGACGCCGCGCGCGATGCGCGACACTCCCATCATCACGCCGATCGGCACCGCCGTGACCACTGCCAGCCCGAAGGCACCGAACACGCGCACCATGCTGGCCGCGAAATGCTCAGTCAGCGGCTGGCCGCCTTGCAGGTTGCCCTGCCAGGCATCGATAAAGGCGGTGACGATGGACTCAGGCGTGGGCAGGAACAGCGGCGGCAGCCAGCGCAGGTGGCTGGCCAGCCACCACAGCGCGAGCAGCAGGACCACGGTGATGGTGGAGATGCGTGAACTTGACCCCTCGCCGGGCAGGCGGTAGCCCGAGACGGTCTTCATTTGCTGGCTGGCCCCGGCCGCGGCGCCCTTTGCGGCGCGCGGCGTGGGTTCGATGCGTTGGACGGAAGCGGGCATCTCGTGTTCCTCAGGCGGTGGCATGGATCAGGTCAATGATCTCTTCGCGATAGCGGATGAACTCCGGGTCGGCCTTGACTGCACGGGCGTCCCCGCATTCGATGAAGCGCCGCGCGAACGGCAATTCATAGGTGTGCGCGATGCGGCCAGGCGACGGCGTCATGACAATCAGCCGCGTGGCCAGGAACAGCGCCTCTTCCACGCTGTGCGTGATAAAGAAAACAATCTTCTGTTCCTTGGCCCAGAGCTTGAGAATCAGCGCCTGGATCGATTCGCGCGTCAGCGCGTCGAGCGCGCCAAGCGGCTCGTCCATCAGCATCACCGCCGGATCACAGGCGAGCGCGCGGGCAATTCCGACGCGCTGCTGCATGCCGCCCGAGAGCTGATAGACCGGCTTGCTGGCGACGTCTTCCAGCCCGACCGCGGCCAGCTTCTCTTGCGCGACCCGCAGCCGCTCGGCGCGTGGCACGCCACGCAGGCGCAATCCCAGCGCGACGTTGTCTGCCACGCTGAGCCACGGCATCAGGGCGTGCTTCTGGAACACCACGCCGCGTTCGGCCCCCGGCCCGCGCACCACCTTGCCGGACAGCCGGATCTCGCCTTCCGACGGTTCCATGAAGCCGGCGATGCACGACAGCAAGGTGGTCTTGCCGCAGCCCGAGGCACCGAGCGCCACGACAAAATCGCCGCGCTCCATGGTGAGGTTGACTTGCGACAGGGCCAGCGTTTTGGCGCCGCCCGCGACGCCATAGTTGACACTGAGATTATCGATTTCAAGCTTGTACATGATGGGCTTCCGCAAAGGACCTTCGGGGCGGCCGCGCCGGACTGGCTTGCGCGCGGCGGCCATCTTCAGCGCTATGGGCGCGGCGTCAGCGCAACGCCCGCTTTGCCCATTCCGCGTTGACGCCCGGGCCATAGTCCGGCAAGACCGTCTGGATGGTGCCCTGCTCCTTGAGGAACTGCGCCGCGGACTGCAGCGCGCGCGCCGCGCCGCCGCCCAGCCAGCGCTCCGACACCTGCTCCTGCAGCGTGGGGAAGGCGTACAGCGCCATGCTCGCGGGTACCGTCTCGGCCTTGGCGCCAGACATCTTGGCCACCGCCTTCACCATGGGCGAATCGGGGGTCCATGACGCCTTGTTCTTGCGGTAGTTGTCATCGGCTGCGGCCAGCACGCGCACCAGCTTGACCATGAACTCCGGGTTTTCACGGGCAAACTTCTTGTTGGCGATCATGCCGTCGAAGGTGGCCTTGCCGGTGTCGGCGGCAATCTGGCCGGAGGTCATCAGCACGGTACCTGACTGCTTGAGCTTGGCCAGCACCGGGTCCCAGATAAAGGTGGCGTCGATATCGCCGCGCTCCCAGGCGGCGGCTACCTCGGGCGGCCGCATGTTGACGATGCGGACGTCCTTCGGATTGATCTTGGCGCGCTCCAGTGCGACCAGCGTGTGGTAGTGCGTGGTCGACACGAAGGGCACGCCGACGCGCTTGCCCTTCAGGTCGGCGACGCTGGCGATCTTGCTGCCATTGCGCGCCACCATCGCCTCGGCCGCGTTGATGTCGTCCAGGATCCAGAACAGTTCAACATCCAGCCCTTGCGACAGCGCCGACGCAATCGGCGAAGTGCCGGCCTCGCCAATGGCGATCTGGCCCGAAGCCATGGCGCGGATCACATCCCCGCCACCGCCGAACTGGCGGAACGAAACCGTGTAGCCGGTCTGCTTTTCCAGTTCCTTCATGTCCTGCGCGTAGCGCCAGGGCACCACCATGTCCTGGTAAGCAATCACTACATTCTTGCTCTGGGCGTGCGCGGCTGGCGCCAGCGCGGCCACCAGGGCGAAATACGTCGCTATCTGCTTGATCCACCGCATGGTTGTGCTCCTCGGAAGGGAAATATGTTTGGGGGTCACGGCTTTATAGGTGAGCGCCATTCCGGGCCTATAGGACCAGTTGCCCGGATTCGCTGGGACCAGAACGGGCCGCGTGGGCGCAGGCCGCGCCAGGCCGTGAAATGCGCTGGCGCGGGGCGGCGTCAATCATGGAAATCCTTAGCGGCCGCCGACGCGGCCATGGTCGTGCCGGAGGCGCTTCCCGAGGCCGTGGAAGGTCTCAGGGCACGGCCTGACGCCGCCCGCGGCAGTCAGGCGGTAAGGGAGAACCCCAAGTCGAAGGTCTGCCGCACATCGAGCCGTTGCTTGAGCAATCCCGCTTTCTGGTAGAAGTCCGCCGTGCGCTGCTGCTCGGCCACCAGTTCGGCATCAATGCTCCGCCATTGCGTGTGCCGCCGCTCGAACTGCAGCCGTGCCGCCTGCGGGGGGATCCCGATGATGCGTGCGAGCGTCGCCGAGAATTCCGGCACGTGCTGGTAGGACCACTGCTGCGCACGCACCACCCGGCGCAGGAAATCTTGCAGCACCACACGCTTGGTCGCCAGCGCGGCATCGGTGGCCGCCAGATAGCTGAGGCCGGACCACAGCCCGCGTCCGCTGACCAGCACGCGCGCGTGGCCGCTGGTTTCCGCCATCGCGGTATAGGGTTCCCAGGTCGCCCACGCATCCACCGAGCCGCTGCTCAACGCGAGCTTGGCATCCGCCGGCGGCAGGAAGCTGAGATTGGCGTCCTCCGGCTTCAGCCCCGCGGATGCCAGCGCCTTGAGCGTCACCAGGTGCCCGATCGAGCCACGGTTCGTGCCAATGCTCTTGCCTTTCAGGTCGGCTGCCTGCCGCAGCGGCGAGTCGGGCCGCACCAGGATTGCCGTGCCGTAGGGGTCAGAGCGGTTTGCGCCGATCAGCTTGATCCGCGTGCCGGCCGCCAGCGCGAAGATCGCCGGGGCATCGCCGATCGGGCCGCTGTCGACCGCGCCCGCGTTCAGCGCCTCGGCAAGGGGTGCCGCGGCAGGGAACTCGGTCCATTGAATGTCGTAGCCCAGGCCCTCGAGCGCGCTGGCGGACTCGAGCAGCGCGCGCAGGCCGCCCTTCTGGTCGCCGGCTTTCAGGACCGGGCGCCCCTGCGCATGCGCATTGCCGGTGGCGAAGGTGGTGAAGGAAAGGATGGGGCCGGAGGCGAGCGCGGCCGTGGCGGCGGCGCCCTGGCGCAGGAACTGTCGTCGGGATGCGGTCATGGCATTCGCGGGGAGATGAAAACCCACGAACGTACGCGTGCAGCACGCGAAAGCCAACGAAGAAAACCGGCATTCCATATGCGTGTAGCATGCCGGCCTGGACGTTCGTTACGAAGCTCAGGCACGCGCCCGCGCTTCAGGACGCTTCGCGCCCCGTTACTCTTTACGCGCTTGTACTTTCGCCCGGGTAGCCGCGGGCGGCGCCTTCTTCTTCAACTTGCTCTGATTGAACGCAATCGCGGCACGGATCAGATTCTTCACGGCACGCACGTCAATCTTGTCGCCTTCGAAGAGATCGATCGCGCGCCACTTGTTGCCGCCGAGGCCGGCGTTGAAGAGCTTGTCAGGATCCGGCAGGCTCGCCCCGTTGGTGAAGGTGATCTTCACCTTCTCCTTGTGCGCGTTGGCGACCGCGATCATGCCGTCGCGCGACCACACCGGGCTCCCCATCCATTTCCATTCCTCGATGATCTCGCCATCGGCCTCGAGGATGGTCTTGCGGAGGCAGGCCAACGTCTTGCCACGCCAGTCAGTGAGTCCTGCGATCAGCTCGTCGATACGTTCCGATGGATTCATTGGATCCTTGTTCCTCGAATGGTCCGTTCGACAATGACAGAGAGCATTTCAGGCGATCCCTGGTTCATTGCCCGATCCGTTTCAGCAGGTTAGCATAGCCCGCTTGTTGTGCTTCAGGCACTGCCGTCAGCGGCCATGTCTGCTCGGGTCGACTTGGCCTGCCTGTCAGGTGGCTAGCGTGTAACAAGCTGGATCCGGCAGGCATCGGAGCTGCCTGGCTGGGTTCCGTAAGCCGCTGCGCTCAGAACCAGGCCGCAAGCGTCCCCAGCCCTTCGATCCCGGCGCTGACGCGGGTTCCGGCCGAGGCAAAGAGCAGCCCGGTGCAGGTGCCGGTGGTCACCACTTGCCCGGCTTTCAGCCCTGCCCCGCGCGCGGCGCAGTGGTTCGCCAGCCAGACCAGCAGCGCGCCGATATCAGGGCTCTGGTGCCCGCCGACGGTATGCGCCACGGTGCGCCGGCCAAACCGCAGCGTGGCCTCCAGCGCGCCCAGGTGCAGCCATTCGCGCGCGAACGGCGCGGGACGCCCTGTCACCAGTGCGCCATGGCTGAGCAGGTCGGCCAGCTGCGCGTCGCTGCCGGCCCCCAGCCAGTCCTCCAGGCGGCTTTCCACGATTTCAATGGCCGGCACCACCAGCGCCAGCGCGGCCTCGATATCCGGGCGCCCATAAGGCTGGCCGCGCGGCGGCAGGCTGGCGCCAAGCACAAAGGCAACTTCTACCTCGATGCCGCGCAGGCGCCAGGCCGGCCCCCGCAGGGCCACGCCGTCCGGCAGCAGGCCGGCCGCCGGCAGCGGCGCACAGGCGGGTTCCTGGCCCGGCCCCCTCGCACCGACCTTCCAGCCGCCAATGGGGCCGATCATGGCAAGCGTGGCATCCTGCACGGCGTAGCTGCCGCCACGCGCAAGCGGTAGCAACAGTGCCGGATCGACCCGCTCGCCACGCTCGCGCGCGACGCAGAGCCGCTGCGCGAGCGCCGCGGGCGTACCTGGCACAACCAGGGTCTTCATCGGCCCTGCCCGTCGCGCGGGAATCCAGGCGGCCTCGGGAAGGCCTGTTCGAACTGGCGCGCGATTGCCAGCAGCAGCGCATCCTCGGCCGGCGCAGCCACCAGCTGGATGCCAACCGGCAGGCCCTCTGCCTCACCGCATGGCAACGAGATCGCGGGCAGCCCGGCAGCATTGGCAAATGCGGTGAATATCGCATGGCCACGGGGACCGACCTCGCGGCCTTCAATCACAGGCGGGTGCGACTGCGCGGCCGGCCATGGCAATGCCGCCGCGGCGGGCGTCAGCAGCAGGTCGTAGCGTGCGAACAGCATGGAAAGCTCGCTGCGCAGACGCTCCACGGCCATCAGCAAATCAAACAGCTGCACGGCACGCAGGCCTGCGCCAGCCGAGGCATTGGCCTGCGTGGCCGCACCGAACGTGCCCGCATCGAGCGGCGGACAGAACGGCAGTTGCGCACCGCCCTGCTCCACCAGCCAGGCCAGGCCGGCCTGCGACAACAGCGACCACTTGGCATTGGCCGCGTCAGCCAGCTCGAACGCCTGCGCGGTTTCCACCGTGTGGCCAAGTTCACGCAGGCCTTGCGCTGCCTGCCCGGTCAAGGCAGCGATGCGCGCATCCACCGGATGATCGCCGAAGCGCGGCACGTGCAAGACCCGGCATGGCCGCGGCGGCATATCCAGCGGCACGCGGGCAAAGCGCCGGGAATCGGGATCGCGCGGGTCGGGCTGGCCCAGCACCTCGGCCATGGCCATCGCATCGGCCATGCAGCGGGCCAGCGGGCCGACCACTTCATAGCGCATGAAGATCTCGGGCAGCCCGCCGCCGCGCGGCAGCCGGCCGGGCGACGGCTTGAAGCCCACCAGCCCGGTATGCGAGGCCGGGCGCCGGATCGAGCCGCCGCCGTCGGTGCCCAGTGCAAGCGGGCAGCAGCCCGATGCCACCGCCGCCACGGCACCGCCGGAAGACCCGCCCGGCGTCAGCGCCGGCTGCCAGGGATTGCCGGTTGTGCCGAAGACGAGGTTGTCGGTATAACCCTGCATGGCGAACTCCGGCACATTGGTCTTGCCGAAGATCAGCGCCCCGGCCTCGCGCAGGCGCGCCACCGGCAGTTCGTCGCGGTCGGGGACGAAGCCCGCCAGCGCGCGGCTGCCCCAATGCGTGGGCAGGCCGCGCACGTGCAGGTTGTCCTTGACGGTGACCGGCACACCGTCGAGCGCGCCAAGCGGCGCGCCGCAGCGCCAGCGCGTGGTGCTCTCCTGCGCCGCCGCCATGGCGCCTTCAGGATCAAGTGCGATCACGGCGTTGAGCGCCGGATTGCAGTGCGCCGTGCGCGCCAGGCAGGACGCCAGCGCCTGTTGCGGCGTGAAGCGGCCGGCGGCGTAGCCGTCAGTGAGCGCATGTGCCGGCAGTTTCCAAAGATCTTCCATCGTCGTCTCCGCCGTCCTCAGTGTTCACCTGAGCCCGACCAGCGGCCCGATGGTCTGCTTCCAGATGGCCGAGCATTGCGGGTAGGACTTGTCGCAGACCTCGGTCCAGGTCGGCAGCGAGACCGTGGTCAGCGCGTCGCGCACCAGCTGCAGGTCGGCCGCGCGCACGGGCACCTCCTTCATAGCGAATTTCTTGCCGGTCTTGCACGGCTCTTTGCCGACGTTGCAGCGCGAGGCATCCTCGAACAACTCGCGCGAATAGGACCAGGTATCGCGCTCGAAACGCTGGAAGGCCTCGGCCAGGCGCGCCTGCTGCTCGGGCGGCAGCGCGTTCCACCGGCTGAGCTTGATGGCGTAGGCATTGAGCGCGATCTGGAAGCCGACTGGCATGAAGTACGAGGTAACCTCGGGCCATCCTGCCGTGTTCGCCGAGCTCGGGCCGGTGATCGCGCAATCGGTGACGCCGCGCTCAAGCGCCTGCTGGGTCTCGCCGAAGGGGATCGTCACCGGAATGCCGCCGAGCTTTTCGATGAACTTGGCCAGGGACTGATCGTAGACGCGCACCTTCTTGCCCCTCAGGTCGGCCAGGCCGCCAATCGGCGACTTGCAGAAGACCACCTGCGGCCCGAACGGCCAGATCCCGAGCAACTTGGCGCCGTAGCGTTCCTGCAGGCGCTTGTCAAAGGCATTGCGGTAGGCATCCACGGCCTTGCTGGCCGAGCCGTAATCGGTGCTCAGGCCAACGATGTCCGGGCCGAGGAAGAACGGCTCATCGCGCGAGACCTGGGCCAGGCGCAGGCTGACGATGTCGAACAGGCCGGAGCGGAGCACGCGCAAGCCGTCAGAATCCTTGATGCCGAGCACATCCATCGGCTTGTAGTCGGCATCGATCGGCAGGCCGGTGTTCCTGGCGAAATTCTCGAAAAAGGGCTGCTCCCTGTTCTGCTGGATCAGGCCGGTCGCGACGAGGTTGCCGGCCACCCGCAGCTTCGTTTGCTGAGCGGGTTGGGCCGGCTGTGCCTGGGCAGTGCCCGGCAGCAGCACGGCGGCAACGCAGGCGACATGGGCGGCCGCGATCAGCGCGCCGGCGATTCGTTTGGCATTCATGGAATTTCCTTGCAGGTCAATGGCCGAACATCAGGTTTGGCAGGTACGTGGCAATCGCCGGGAAATGAATCAGCACGGCGGTCATCACCACCATGGCGGCAAAGAACGGCAGCGTGCCCTGGAAGACGTCATTGATCGATCCTTCGCCGCGCACGCCCTGTATCACGTAGAGCGTCATGCCGATCGGCGGGCTGATCAGCGAGATCTCGCACATCAGTACGATGAACACCCCGAAGAACACGGGATCGATGCCGGCCGCCTGCACGATCGGGAAGACGACCGGGACCGTGCCGACCAGCATCGGCATGGTCTCCAGCGCGATGCCCAGCACCAGGTACAGGGCTGCCAGCAGCCACAGCAACACCACCGGTGACACGTCCACCTGCTTCATCAGGCCGGCCAGCGCCTGCGGCACACCCAGCATGGAGAGCACGAAGTTCAGGTAGAGCGCGGCCACCAGGATCAGCGCGGTCATCGCGGTCAGGCGCAACGTGGAGCGGAAGCAATCGTGCAGCATGGCGATGCTGAGCTTGCCGTAGGCGGCCGCCACCGGCAGGCACACCAGCACGCCGAGCGCGGCGCTTTCGGTGACCGTCGCCCAGCCGGTGTAGATGCTGCCCATCACCACGGTGAACACCAGCAGCGGGCCCGCCAGGTGGCGCGAGTTGCGCACCCTGGCAAGCCACGGCACACGGGCCTCGCGCGGGCCGCCCGCCGCGGGCTTCCACAGGCAGATCAGCAGGATCGTGGCCAGGAAGAGCACGGTCATGATGGCCCCGGGCAGCACGCCCGCCACATACAGCCGCGCCGCCGAGGTATTGGTCATCGAGCCGTAGATGATGAAGGCCACGCCGGGCGGGATCAGGTTGCCCAGGCTGGCGCCGGCCGCGATCGAGCCCAGCACCATGCGCTGGTCGTAGCCGCGATTGCGGAAGGACGGCAGCGCGACCGTGGAAATCGTCGCCGCGGTGGCCACCGATGATCCGGAAACCGCCGAGAACAATGCCGAGGCACCGATATTGGTATGCAGCAGACCGCCCGGCAGGCGGTTCAGCCAGTCGCCGAGCGACTGGTACATCTTGTCGGTCGCGCCACCGCGCATCAGGATCTCGCCCAGCAGGATATAGAGCGGGATCGACAGCAGCAGGTAGTCCTCGCCGGCCGCCCACAACTGTTCGCCCAATGCGTCGATCGCGGGCATGCCGAAATAGACCAGCGCCCCGGCCACGCCCGCCACCAGCATGCTCGTGGCCACATGAAAGCCGAGGAACATCAGCCCCATCATCAGGCACAGCCCGAGCAGGATTTCAATGGGACCGATCATGCTGCCGCTCCTTCGCTCTTGCCTTCAGCCTTGCCCTGGCCCGCGGCATTGCCGTCAGGGGGCGCGGTGGCAACGCGGATGTCTGCCTCCGCCTCGATCTCCTCGGCCAGGGTCTGCGGCCCGAACTGGCTGTTCAGGCGGGCCCAGTCGCCCCGCACCAGCAACTGCATCGCGTGCCAGGCAGCGCAGGCCGCCACCAGTGCAAACAGGGCATAGCCTGCCAGCCACAAGGCCTGGGGCATCCACAGGGGCGTGGCAAGCGGCGTGGACGCGGTGCTGTGCAGGTCGATGGTGTCCACCAGCACATGGCCCGCGCGCCAGAGGCAGAGTCCGGCCACGGCACCCAGGCTCAGCATCGCCAGCAGGTTGAGCACAGCCCGCACCTTGACGGGAAAGCGCGCCAGCAGGAAGTCAACCCGGGTATGGCCGCGCCCGACCAGCGTGTAGGCAAAGCCGCACGTGCCAAGGATGGCGTAGGTATAGCCGCCGATTTCATCGATGCCCTGCAAGCTGAAGCCACCCAGCTTGCGCCCCAGCATTTCGATGCAGGTCGCCACCGACAGCACCATCAGCCACCATCCGCACAGGATGGCGATACGGTCAATGCCGGCGGCAAGCCGTCGGCTCCAGGGGGTATCGGCAAGCAGGGTCTTCATGGTGCGGGGGCCGGTGGTGACATTGCTTCCATTGAAGCGCATGGCCAGACCCACGCGGCAGCTTTCCCGCACGCCGGAACGTCTTGAATAAACCCTTAGGAATCAACAGCTTTCCGGCGCACCCGCGTGGAAAGGCAAAGACGCTGCGGGCATTGGCAGCGGGCAGGGCACCCGGGTGCAGCGCCCGCCGTAGGCAGCGCTGATCTCTGTGGCAGCCCAACGCACCCACGCGCCAAGCTCATCGAAGCGGGCACGCACGATGCGCTGGCTGGAACCGGCCAGCGAGACCGCGGCGAAGGGCCGGCCGTGCTCGTCACTAATGGCAGCAGCAATGCAGCACAGGCCGACCGCATTCTGCTCGTCGTCCACCGCATAGCCGCGCCGGCGCACTTCGGCCAGGGTCTCATGCAGACGCGAGGGGCGCGCAATGGTGTTGTTGGTCAGGCGCGGCAGGCCAAAGGTGCGCAGGTATTGCAGCACGTCGGGCTCGCTCCTGGCGGCCAGCACCGCCTGGCCCATGGCTGTGCCATGCAGCGGCGCGCGCTGGCCCGGCCTGGCCAGCGCGCGGCTGCCGTGGGGGCCCTCTGCCTGGCAGGCGAAAACAATCTGCCCGTCGCTGGCCACGCCCAGATTGACGGTCTCCCCGGACAGCGTGCTCAAGCGGTGCATCACCGGCAGGGCAAGTTCGCTGATACGGCGCCGGCGGGCGAAAGCGGCACCCACCGAGAAACAGCGCACGCCCACGTACCACAGGCTGCGCTCGCGATCGAACTGGACAAACTGGCGCTGCTCCAGCGTGGTCAGCAGGCGATGGACGGTCGACGTAGACAGGCCGCTGCGTGCCGCCAGATCTACCAGCCGGTAGCCCTCGTCGTCATCGGACAACAGTTCGATCAGCTGGAGCGCGCGCGTCAGGGACTGGACCGTGCTGTCGCCGTCCCGGCACTCCCGCCCTTCCCTTGACGGAGGGTCGGCACTGGCAGCCGGCGCCACCGCGCGCGCCGCGGCTTCCTTCCTGGCCTCCCTTGTCCTGGTCGTGGTGCCTGCCATGTGAGTCCCCTTGCTTGCGTTGCCGCACGCGGACGCAAGTTCCGGGCCATTGCCCGGTCACGGGCCTGGCCCGCGCTGGACATGGGCATCTGGCCCGCACGCACCGCCGCCGGGCCACATGCACTGACTCCGCCCCCGCCCCTCGCCCGACTTTAGTGCACAAGATTGTGTACAACCATGATGGAAGCCATTAAGAATATCTCGCCCAACGGCCGACACACGAAGAGGGAAATCCCTTGTTTTCTTGCACTGGCTCTTGTGGGCTGGCCGTTTTAACCTGTATACAATATTGGCAGCCGTTGCCTGGCATCTGGATTGCTTTCACCAGCATCCCAGAGCCCCCACCTATCGAGCGGATAACGTTGACGACCCAGCACAGCATGGCCGCAAAAGCAGAGGCGCCGTCCATTGCGGAACGCATCAGCCAGGCCATCATGGAGCACCGCGTTGCACCTGGCATGAAGCTGGCCGAGGAACGGCTCGCACTGGCTTTTCGTGTCAGCCGGACGAAGATTCGGCAAGCCTTGACGGTCCTGGCCAAGGAAGGACTGGTGCAGCTGCATCCGAACCGCGGCGCCTATGTCACCAGTCCTTCGGTACAGGAAGCACAAGACTTGTTCGCGGCGCGCCGCGTAGTCGAACGTGACATTGTCTGCAATGTGGTCGCGCGCGCCGGCAAGGCCGAGCTGCGCCGACTGCGCCAACACCTGGCCAAGGAGGCCCGCGCCCGCGCGGCTAACGACCATCGCACCCTGATCAAGCTCACGGGCGAATTCCACATGCTGCTGGCAGAACTGGGCGGCAACAGTTTTTTCATCAAGCTGATGGGGGAGCTTTGCCCGCTCACCTGCCTGATCATCGCGCTCTACAACGCGCCAAATGCGCCGGCCTGCCCCGATGACGAACACTCCGGCATCGTCGATGCGATCGAGGCCGGCGATGCCGCTACCGCCTGCGCCCGGATGCTCGCGCACCTGGACCACGTGGAACGCGAACTGAACCTCGGGCCGCGCGACAAGGGCGATGTCGACTGGGAGGCGGTGTTCGGCTGATGGCCCGGTGCCGCGCAGCTGGGCGGGCTTCATCCCGACTGTGACGACACAGCGACGGGAACAGCCGTGGCGCCGAGGGGAGAGCGTCGGGCCTTGCACCTCCCCCTCAGCAATGGCTCCTGCCACCGCCCCGCCTTCAGACTGCCAGCCGCTCCACCGCCCTCTCGCGCCTGACCATCCCCAACGAGAACATCGACAACCCTGCGATCAGCGCCGGCACGCCAATCAACGCAAACAACGCCGGCATGCCCAGGCCCATCGACAACATGGTCGCCCCGCCGACCGACCCCACCACCGACCCCATCCGGCCCACGCCGTTGGCCCAGCTCACGCCTGTGGCACGGCAGTCCGTCGGATAGAAGCTGGCAGACAGCGCATTCGCACCCACCTGCGACCCTGAGATGCAGAAACCCGCAAGGAACACCGCCATCCCCGCAGCCACCGGCTCGGAAGCAAAGCTGCCCACCGCCGCAATGCCAAGCGCCGCCAGCGCATAGCTGGACGCCAGCACATAGTGCGGATTGATCCGGTCCATCAGCCAACCCAGCGCAATCGCCCCCACCGTCCCGCCGACCTGGAACATGGTTGTCACCAGCGCGGCCGTGCGCAGCGAATGGCCGGTAGTGCGCAGCAGCGTCGGCAGCCAGCTGGACAACAGGTAGATCACCAGCAGGCTCATGAAGAACGTCAGCCAGAACAGCAGCGTGCCCCGCAGCAGCTCGGGCCGGAACAGGTGCCGCACGGGCGAGCTGGTGCTGCGCTGTTCGCCGACCACGAAGGTGGCGTCGCGCAGGTCGGCTTGCGGCGCGATCTTCTGCAGCGTGGCGACGATGCGTTCGCGCTGCTTGCCGGCCAGCACAAGGTAGCGCACCGATTCCGGCAGCAGCCACAGCAGCAGCGCCGCCAGCCCCAGCGGCATCACCCCGCCGGCCACCAGCACCGACCGCCAGCCAAAGGCGTCGATCAGCCCGGCGGAAGCCAGGCCGCCGACAGCCGAGCCAAGCGTGAAGCCGCAAAACATGGTCGTGACCAGGAACGAGCGCCGCTTGTCCGGACAGAACTCCGAGGTCAGCGTGATGGCGTTGGGCATGGCCCCGCCCAGGCCCAGGCCGGTCAGGAAGCGCAGCAGCACCAGCGTCCACAGGTCAGGCGACCAGGCCGAGGCCAGGCTGGCGGCACCGAAGAACAGCACCGACAGCACCAGCACGCCCTTGCGGCCGAAGCGGTCGGCCAGCGGGCCGAAGAGGAAGGCGCCGACCATCAGGCCGCCGAGCCCGGCGCCGAACAGCGGCGCCAGCTGGGCCGGCGTCAACTGCCATTCCGCGCGGATGGCTGGTGCGATGAAGCCGATCGCCGCGGTATCGAAGCCATCGACCGCAACGATCAGGAAGCACAGCACGACGATGCTCACCTGGAACGCTGACAGCGGCTGGCGGTCAATGAACGCGGTGACGTTCAGGGGTTGGCTGGCAGGCATGGTTGTCTCCTCCTTGATGCCAGGATTAGGGGCGAATCACGCCCGGCGGCCTTATGGGCGGCCGCCAGATCGTTTCGGATCGACTGCGAAGAATGGCTGCGTCAGCGGCTTACAGCCACGGCGTGGTGCTCAGGCACTTGTCGGCACGCCAGCCATGCAGCCATTGCAGCGCGTCGTAGAACTGCGCCTGCGTGCGGCCAGTCCACAGGCTGTTGCGCACCAGCCGGTCCACGCCCCTGGCGTGGTAGACCCGGCCCATGTCGCGCGCGGCGTACAGCACGCGGGCGGTGCGGGGGATGCGCGCCTGCTCGTACAGTTTGAACGCCGCCTCGAAATCGCCGCCCGCAGCCTGCACCGCGGCGCCCAGCGTGACGGCATCTTCCAGCGCCTGGCAGGCGCCCTGCGCCACGTACTGCGTCATCGGATGCGCGGCATCGCCCAGGATGGTGGCGCGGCCGAAGCTCCAGCGCTCGACCGGGTCGCGGTCGGCGGTGGCCCAGCGTTTCCAGGAAGTGGGCCGGTCCAGCATCTGGTGCGGCAGCGGATGGATGCCTTCGAAGTACGACAGCACTTCTGCCTTGCTGCCATCGCGCACGCCCCAGGTTTCCGCTTCGCGGCTGTGGAAGGTCACCACCAGGTTGTATTGCTGGCCGCCGCGCAGCGGGTAGTGCACCAGGTGGCAATGCGGGCCGGCCCACACCACCGGCGCATTGACCTGCAGGTCCTGCGGCATGTTGACGACGTCGACCACGGCGCGATACACGACATGGCCGGTGACGCGCGGCTCATCGCCAATCAAGGCCTGGCGGATCGCGGACTTGACGCCGTCGCAGCCGATCACCGCGTCGCCGCGATGGTGCTCGCCATGCTGGTCGATCACGGTCACGCCATGTTCATCCTGCAGCAACTGCTCGACACGCGTGCTGGTGCGGAACGTGATCAGGGGGTGGTTCTGCACCGCCTCGAAGATCGACAGGTGGATATCGGCGCGATGGATCACCGCATACGGGTTGCCGAAGCGCGCGCGGTACGCCTGGCCCACGTCGACTTCAGCGATCACGCTGGCGTCGATCGCATCGCGCAGGCTGAGGTAGTCGGTAAAGACGGCGCGGCTGCGCGCAGCTTCGCCTACGCCCAGCGCATCCAGTGCGGCAAAGGCGTTGGCGGCCAGCTGGATGCCCGCGCCGATTTCACCGATCTGCTCGGCCTGCTCCAGCAGTTCGATGCGGATGCCCTGGCGCGCCAGCGCCAGCGCCGCGGCCAGGCCGCCGATGCCGCCGCCGATGATCAGGACCTTGCCGGTCGCGTTATGAGTGCTGCTCATGCTTGTCTCCTGGCCTGCGCGTGTGGCGTCAGGCGGTGTAGTCGGGCTGGCGCGCTGGCGCGGCTTGCGCAAAGGCCGGATGGGCGCTGGCATGGGCGTACACAGCCATCGCACGCTCGTACCGGCCCAGGTCGCAGCCCATGCGCAGCGCATTGGCCACCTGCGGCACCAGCGTGATGTCGGCCAGCGTCGGCGCATTGCCGAAGCACCACCGGCCATGTCCGTGCAGCGCCAGCAGGCGTTCCACGCCGGCCATGCCTTCGTCGATCCAGTGGCGGTACCACGCGTCCTTCTGTTCGGGCGTCACCTTCAGCACGCCCTGCAGGTAGCGCAACACGCGCAGGTTGTTGACCGGGTGGATGTCGCAGCCGATCAGCGTGGCCAGTTCCAGTACCCGCGCGCGCTGCGCCGGGTCTTGCGGGATCAGGCGCGGCTCGGGGTGGCGCGCGTCCAGGTAGTCGATGATCGCGAACGACTGGCCCAGCGTGAAATTTTCATCCACCAGCGCTGGCACGGAGGCGGACGGGTTGATGCCGTCGACGTACTCCGCCTCGCGATGCTGGCCGGTGCGGATATTGACGGGCACGTAGTCGTACGGCAGGCCTTTCAGGGCCAGCGCGATGCGCACCCGGTACGACGTGGAGCTGTTGAAGAAGCTATAGAGCTGCATGATCGGTTGCCTGTGTGCTGCGCTGCGCGCGCTCAGACCACGCGCACGGTCAGTTCGCCCAGACCGTCGACGCCGGTGACCATGGTGTCGCCCGCCTTGACCGCGCCCACGCCCTCCGGCGTGCCGGTGAAGATCACGTCACCCGGCTCCAGCCGGAAGAACTGCGACAGGCAGGCCACGGTCTCGGCCACCGACCAGATCAGGTGCGACACATCGCTGCGCTGCTTCGTTTCACCGTTGACCGTCAGCCAGATGCCGGCCTGCTGTGGATGCCCGATGTCAGTGGCGCGGTGGATCGGCGCCACCGGGGCCGAGGCGTCGAAGGCCTTGCCGATTTCCCACGGGCGGCCCATCTCGCGCATCTTCATCTGCAGGTCGCGGCGCGTCATGTCGAGTCCGGCGGCATAGCCCCACACGTGGTCGAGCGCCTGTTCGACGGGAATATCCGCACCGGCCTTGCCGATCACGGCCACCAGCTCGGCTTCATAGTGGTAGTTCTGCGTCTGCGCGGGGTAAGGCAGCTCCAGCGTGGTGCCGGCCGGTACCGGCACGATGGCATCCGCCGGCTTGCAGAAGAAGAACGGCGGCTCGCGGTCAGGATCGAAGCCCATCTCGCGGGCATGGGCGGCGTAGTTGCGGCCCACGCAGTAGACGCGGCGCACGGCAAACTGGTCGTCGCTGCCGGCAACGGGGATGGCAACGGTGGCGGGAGGCGTGAAGACGTAGGACATGGTTCGAGGTTTCCGGAAATCGTCAGGTAAGCGGGAGCCGCAGGCCGTGCGCGCAGGCACCGCCCGGGGCGGATCGGATCAGGGTTGCGGGATGCTCAGGTGCGCGCTTCGCGCAGCAGGTTCATCGCGGACAGCACGGGCCGGTCGGAATAGCTGAACAGCACCGCGTCTTCCAGCGCTCCCAACTGCACCGGCGCCCACGACGGGGCCACGAAAATATCGCGCGGCTCGAACTGGAACTGGTCGTCGCCGATGCGCACCGTGCCGCGCCCTTCCACCACGCTGTAGATGGTGGCGTCGGTGCTGCGGTAGGTCTTGCCCTGGAAGCCCGCCGGCAGGTACTGCATGAAGGTGGCGATGGTCGGCATCGGCCAGCCGCCGGTGGCCGGGTTGATATAGCGCAGCTTGACGCCGTCCCAGGCATCGAGCTCGCCGTTGCGGTAGAGCTGGTCCAGCGCCTCGCGCGAGCGCTCATACGGGTAGCTGAAGACCGGCGAAGTGGGATCGGTCACGCGGTGCCGCACCGGCACCATGTTGTGCCCGAAGCGGGCAAGGCTGTCGCCCTCGGCCCGGGTCACGGGTTGCTGGGCTTCCGGGTAGTTCTCGGCAAACCCGGCATCGAACTGCTGCACAAGCGGGATATCCAGCCCGTCCAGCCACACCACCGGCTCGCCGCCGTCTTCGACGGCAGGGTTGCCATGGTCATGCCAGGTCCACGACGGCGTGATGATGAAGTCGCCGGGATGCATGGTGGTGCGCTCGCCGTTGACCGCGGTCCAGGCGCCCTTGCCTTCGACGATAAAGCGCAGCGCGGACTGGGTATGGCGGTGGCTGGGCGCGACCTCGCCCGGCAGGATCAGCTGCAGGCCGGCGTACAGCGTGGAGGTGATGCTGGACTTGCCGGGAATACCCGGGTTCTCCAGCACCAGCACGCGGCGCACCGCTTCCTCGGCGCTGATGACGCTGCCGGCCTGCATCACCAGCGGGCGGATCTGGGCGTACTTCCAGATGGCGGGAACGATCTGCGGCCGCGGTTGCGGCGGCACCAGCGCGTGCAGCGACTCCCACAACGGGGTCATGTGGCTGCGGCCGATTTCTTCGTAATAGGCCACGCGGGCCGGGTCTGGGGTGTGCTCGGACATACTGTCTCCGTTACTTTTGCGGGTGCTTTGGGGAGCGCTCCTCGCGGGTGCCTGTGTCGATGCGCACCGTCTTGTTGTCGTTATACGCCCGGCCCTATAAGATTTGAAATGAACTTTTCATCTTATCGATACGATTTTTTATATAGGTAGCCCCATGGACTGGACCCAGAGATTGCGGCTGCGCAACCTGCAGATGCTGCTGAGCCTGGCCGAGACCGGCAATATGAGCCAGTCCGCGGCCATGCTGAACACGACCCAGCCGGGTCTTTCCAAATGGCTGAAGGACCTGGAGGACGATATCGGGCTGCCACTGTTCGAGCGCCAGGCGCGCGGGCTGCGGCCCACGCCCTATGGCGAGTCGCTGATAGAGCATGCACGCCGGATCGAGGCCCAGCTGGATACCGCGCGCGACGACCTGCAGGCCATGCGCGACGGCGGCAGCGGGATTGTGGTGGTGGGGACGTCGGGCGCGTCGGCGGCAGATACCGTGCCGCTGGCAGCGCTGCAATTGCTGCAGCAGATGCCCCGCGCCAGCGTACGGCTGGTGGAAACGACCATGGACCGGCTGATGAGCCAGCTGGCACACAGCGAGCTGGATATCGTGGTGGGCCGCTCGGCCCCCGAGCTGCAGGACGCGCAGATGCGCACCGAATCGCTCTACATGGAGCCGATCCACTTCGTCGCCCGGCCGCGCCATCCACTGCTGCAGGGCGGGCGCATCGGCTGGGACGACCTGTACCGCTACCGCTGGGTAGTGTGGCCGCGCGGCACGCCCATCCGCAATGCGCTGGAAGGCGCGCTGGCCAGCGCCGAGCGTGCCCTGCCGGCCGATTGCGTGGAGAGCAATTCCACCGTGCTGAATCTCACGTTGTTCAACAACAGCGACATGGTCGGCCTGGCCTCGCACCGCACCGCACGGCGGCTCGAAGAACTGGGCGCGCTGCGCATCGTGCCGCTGCGGCTGGCGGGGTTCGGCTCGGTGTCGATGTACTGGCGCGAGGACGGGCTGTCGCGCGCGGCGGTGATGGCAATGCTGGAGTGTTTGCGCCGGGCGGCCGGGGCGGAACAGGCACCGGCCGTGCCGACCGAATTCCCTGCCTAGCCGCCCCGACCCCGCCATACCAGCGCCGATAGCCGCATAATGGCGGAACCCCTCCTCTCCGATGTCCGCCATGCAGCCCCCAGACGCCCGCGTCCGCGACCTGCTCCGCCATCCGGGGCGCTTCGCCTGGCAAACGCTCAGGCAGTTCCGCGCCAACCAGGGCCTGCTGCTGGCCGGCGCGGTGGCGTACTACGCGCTGCTGTCGATCGTGCCGCTGTTGATCCTGATGGTGATTGCGCTGTCCCACGTGGTTGCTCCGGACCTGCTGCTGTCCACGCTGGCGCGCTACCTGGAGTGGGTGGTGCCGGGGCAGTCGCCGGCACTGGTCGGTGAGCTGGGCAGTTTCCTGCGCAACCGGGGCACCGTTGGCTGGGTGCTGCTGGCCACCATGCTGTTTTTCAGTTCGCTGGCTTTCACCGTGCTGGAGAACGCCATGTCGGTGATCTTCGAGCACCGTGTGGCAATCCGCCGGCGGCATTTTCTGGTGTCCGCAATGCTGCCCTACTGCTACATCGCGGTGCTGAGCCTGGGCCTGCTGCTGGTCACAGTGGTCTCCGGCGCCCTGCTGGCCATCGGCGAGCGGCATGTGGCGGTGCTCGGCCATGACTGGTCGCTCGACCGGTTGTCCACCACCCTGCTCTACCTGCTTGGCTTTGCCGGCGAGATCCTGTTGCTGACCTCGATCTACCTGGTCATGCCGGTGGGGCGGCTATCGCTGCGGCATGCGGTATGCGGCGCGGTGATTGCGGCCATGCTGTGGGAGATCTCGCGCCATGTGCTGGTGTGGTACTTCACCACGCTGTCGCAGGTCAGCCGGGTCTACGGCTCGCTGACCACGGCGATCGTGGTGCTGCTGAGCCTGGAGATCGCGGCGACCTTGCTGTTGCTGGGGGCACAGGTGATCGCGGAGTTCGAGCGCGGCGGGTGGGAAAGCAAGCCGGCGCGCGCGGAACCGGAGGAATTCCATACCTGAGCGCCGCGGCTCGTGGCATTGCTCAGGCCAGCGCGAGATCAAGGCAGGCGCGGATGTTCTTCTCATCTTCCGCGCCGAATGCGCCGATGAAGACCAATGCAGATCCGCCCCCATCGGCTTGCACCATCGGACTTAACCGCATGCGGCCCGCGACCACATGCACTTCGTGCAAGCGCGGGTCTGCCGCCAGCCTGACCATGCCCTTGGCACGCAGCAGCCGCACCGGCAGCGTCGCCAACGCTTGCCGCAGCCGCGCCTTGTCGAAGTCCCGGCGGGTCTGGTACGAGACACTGCGGATGCCGGCATGCATCGTCTCGCCCGTTCGCCGCCAGCGCCCACCCGCCTGCAGCACCGCATCGCCAGACGGCGTCTCCAGGGCGGCATCGACAAAAACCGACAGGGGCACGTTCCCCTCGCGCGCGGTGAATACCGCGGCGCGCGGTGCGATGCTGTCGACCGTGGCTTCGGCTGTCGCCAGCGCGCCCGCATCAGCAAGGTCGGCCTTGGTCATCACCACCACCGAGGCCCCTGCAATCTGCCGCCGCACCATGTCGCCCACCAGCGGATCACGCAGGCTGTGCGCGACGCCGGCCACGTCAACCGCAACCACCACGGCATTGAGCGCGAAGGCCCGATCCAGCAAGCCAACCTGCGCGATGCGCTGCGGATCGGAAACACCACTCGCCTCGATCACCAGCAAGTCCGGCCGCTGCTCCCGCGCCGCAATGGCCACCAGCGCATCGGCCAGCCGGCCGCCGATCGAGCAGCAGATGCAGCCATTCTCCAGGTGGATCACATCGTCGCTGCGCGCGCGGATCAGCGCGGCATCGATATTGATCTCGCCGAAATCGTTGACCAGCACGGCGATGCGCCGCCCCTGCGCAGTGGCCAGCAGCCGGTTGAGCAGCGTGGTCTTGCCGGCACCAAGGTAGCCACCGACGACCACCAGCGGGATCCGGGGCCGCGCGGTCATCGCGCCGGCGCCGCGAACACGCGCCCGCCCAGCACCGTGCCCCAGACGCGGATGTCCTTCAGGCATGCGGGGGCCACCGTGGTGGGGTCATCTTCCAGCACGGCAAAGTCCGCCAGCTTGCCCGGTGCGATGCTGCCGATGCGGTGTTCGAGCCTCAGGGTATAAGCCGCGCCCATGGTGATGGCATACAGCGCGTCGGCAACCCGCAAGCGTTCCGCTTCACCCAGCACGCGGCCGGAAGCGGTCTCGCGCCGCACCGCGCACCACGCGGTAAAGAGCGGGTTCAGCGGCGTGATCGGCGCATCGGAATGAATCGCGAACGGGATGCCCAGCCGCCGCGCGGTGCCCGCTGGATTCATGCGCGCGGCCCGCGCCGGCCCCACGGTCTGCTCGGCATGCGCATCGCCCCAGTAGTACAGGTGGTTCGAGAAGAAGTTGATGCACAGGCCGAGCCGCGCGGCGCGCGCCAGCTGAGCCTGGTCGGCGAGCTGGCAATGCTGCAGCGTATGGCGATGGTCCGCGCGCGGATGGCGCAACAGCATGGCTTCCAGCACATCCAGCACGACTTCAGTCGCCTCGTCGCCATTGGTGTGGATATGCAGCGGCAGGCCGGCCAGGTGGAACGGCGTGAAAGCGTCCAGCAATTGCTCCGGCGGAATCAGCCACAGGCCGTTGGCCTGGCCGCCGGCATAGCCCGGTGCGCGCAGGCGCGCGGTAAAGCCCTGGATCGAGCCGTCGACGATGAACTTGACCGGGCCGAAGTGCAGCTTGTCGGTGCCAGCCGCCGCCGCTGCCTGCACGCGGGCCGGACCACCCTGCGCATTGCGCTGCGGCGAGAACGCCGGGACGATGCGCAGCGGGAAGCTGGCCTCGCCCGTGACCGACTGCAACGTGTCCAGCCCCTTGGGCGAGAGGTCATTGACCAGGTCGGTGGCCGTGGTCACGCCCGCCAGTTGCGCCACACGGCCGAAACGGCGCACCGCCTCGGCGCTCTCGGCCGCCGCCAGCGACAGCCCGCTGCCCAGCACGCGCTGCACCGGGAACATCGCCGCGAACTCCTGCAGCTCGCCGGTGGGCTTGCCCTGATCGTCCTTGTGCACGCCGTCGATGTCGGTGTCCTCGTCGATGCCGGCCTGCGCCAGCATCGCTGAGTTGACGTTCATCAGATGCACGCTCGCATGCATCACCACGATGGGCCGCGTGGCCGAGACGCGGTCCAGCTCGCGCACCGAGAGCCGGCTGGTGCCGAAATAGATCGGGTCGAAACCCCAGGCCAGCAGCGGCCTGTCCAGGTCCTGCACCTGGCCGGCCGCGCCCGCGAGGCGGTCGATCACCTGATCCAGCGTGCGCAGGCCGCGCCACAGCTTGCCGTCCGGATCGCGGCGATCGAAATAGCCCACATAGACCGCATCCCACATCGCGCCTTCCATCAGGTGGCAGTGGCCTTCCACCAGCCCGGGCATCAGCACCTTGTCGCGGAAGGTGTCGACCTGCACTGCGTCCGGCCAGGCGGCCATCTCGGCGGGGCCGCCCACGGCCAGGATCTTGCCGTCGCGCACGGCGACATGGCTCGCCTCGGGCTGCGCGGCTTCCATCGTGAGGATCTTGCGCGCCACGAATACCTGCGTGCGCGCCGTGTCGTCTTGTGTCATGGATTGCGTGAGTGCGGTCATTCACGCCGCCTGCACGCGGGCCAGGCGGGGCGCGTAGTTCACCAGCGCGGTCACCAGCAGGTTGACGCCCAGGCTGACCAGCCCGAGGTTGATGCCACCGAAATCGACCTGCTGCACATACAGCGCGATCGCCAGTGCCTGGCCGGTGATGATGCCGAGCGCAATCGCCAGCGGCCGCACCTTCAGCGAGAACAGGATCACCAGCACGCCAGGGAAGAACTGCGTCATGCCGTAGTAAGTGGTGTTGATCAGCGTCAGCATCAGGTTGGGCGTGGCCAGCGTCATGGCAATGGACAGCGCCAGGTAGATCACGATCACCACCTTGGCGCCCTGCTTCTGGCGCGCCTCGGGCATGCCCGGCAGCAGGTTGCGCGTGACGATGGGTCCGATCGACAGGCAGATGCCGGCCAGCACCAGCAGGCCCGACAACGCCGCGCCGGCAGCCACCAGGCCCAGCAGCCAGCCTGGCAGCAGCCGCACCGCCGCCGCGAAGAAGGCCTCGTTGGGCGAGGCGAGCTGCAGGTTCTGGCTGATCGCGTAGTAGGACGCCAGCACCAGGAACGGATACATCAGCATGTACAGCGGCATCGCCACCTGCGTGCGCCGGATGGTGTTGGCGCTCCTGGCGGTGAAGAAGTTCTGCACCGCGAACGGCATCACGTAGAAGCCCAGCGCCTGGAACAGCATGGTGCTCATCGAGAAGCGCAGCTGGGTGTCGTTCATCTGGTTGCTGACCTGCAAGCTGGCGGCATGGAATACATCGCCCACGCCCGCCTTCCAGCCCACCGCCACGCCGGTGGCGACGATCGCCACCACCATCAGGATGTCCTTGAGGATGGCGATATAGGCCGATGCGCGCACGCCGGAGATGGCGATGTAGGTAAAGGCCAGCGCCGCCGAGATCATCACCAGATACACCGGATCGAACTCCCAGCCCAGCCCCTTCAGCGCCGCCACCAGCCCGGTGAACTGCAGCTGGCCCCAGGGCAGCAGGAACAGGATCGCCGAGCCCGCCACGATCAGTTCCAGCGCGCGGCTGCCGTAGTGGCCCTTGAACAGGTCCGGCAGCGTGATGGCGTTGTAGCGCGCACCGGCCTGCCAGATCTTGGGCCCAAGGAAATACCCGAGCGGATAGGCCAGCAGGATATAGCCAAGGAACCAGACCCCGTAGGTCGGCCCCTTGGCATAGATGCCACCGGGGAATCCCACCATCGTGCCGATGCTGTAGATCTCCCCCGCCGCCAGGAAGAACACCAGGAAGGCGCCGAACTGCCGCGACGCCACGAAGAAGTCATGCATGCTCTGCGCGCCGTGGCCCTTCTTGGAGCGGAGGGCGAGGTAGAGCGAGAAGACGATAAAGCCCAGGAATACCGCTGTGGTCATGGCTGGCCCCCTCAGGCTTCGTGCGCCGCATCGGCGGCGTGGCGGTCGAACAGCAGCCAGCACGCCAGCATGCAGGCGGAAGTCAGCACAAACCACGTGAAGATCCAGGCGTAGATAAAGGGCACGCCGAGCACGAAGCGATCGACCGATGCCACCCAGGGCAGCATCCCGATCACGCCGACGTACGGCAGGCCTAGGCCGATAAACAGCTTGAGCATGTCTTGTCTCCAGTTTCCGATGAACGGTTGGCGGTATCCCTCGTTGGGGTTCCACTCTTGTGTTGCGCTCATCATAGGGATCGCGGATGTATGATTCAAATGCAAATGTTGAACCTCTCCCATAACCAAAGCGCATGGTTTTCCGCATGGACACACAGAAACTTCTGCATCTGCTCGCCGTGGTCGAGCACGGTACGTTCTCCGAAGCGGCCCGTGCCGTACATCTGACGCAGCCGGCGCTGAGCCGCAGCATCCGCGCGCTGGAGGACGAGCTGAAGGCACCGCTATTCGACCGCGGCGCGCGGCGCGCGCGCCTGACGGTGTTCGGCGAACTGGTGGCGGACCGCGCCCGCCGCATGCGCCTGGAAGAGCGCCAGCTACGGCACGACCTGGACCTGCTGCGCGGCGCCGAGGAAGGATCGCTGACCATCGGCGTGGCGCCCGCGCCGGCGGCGCTGCTGCTGACGCCGTTCCTGATCCACATGGCGCAGGCCCATCCGCGCATCAAGGTGCGCACCGAGACTGGCGCCACCAGCGCGCTGCTGGACGCGCTGCGCAACGAGACCATCGACGCCATCGTCGGCGACGCTTATGTGCTGCGCGCGGCCGACGACATCGAGGTGGAGCCGCTGGGCGAACTGCCCGCGGGCCTGGTGTGCCGCGCCGGGCATCCGATTCTGCGCAAGCGCCGCATCGATATCGAGACCATCCGCGCCTACCCGGTGGCAACTACCACGCTGAGCACCATCGTCAGCCGGCAGCTGGCCGAACTCTGGGGCCCGGACGCGGCGCCGGACAAGCTCTTCACCCTGCACTGCGACAACCTTGACATGCTGCGCAGCGTGACGCTGGCCAGCGATACGCTGCTGTTCGGCGTGCTGTCGATCACGCGGCAGGAGCGCGCCGCCGGGCTGATGGCTGAAGTGCCGATGCCGCCCGATCCGCGGCGTTGCGGGCGCTATGGCATCGCCCGCATGGCGGCGCGCTCGCTGTCGCCGGCGCTGGAGGTGCTCTACGGCTTCACGCGCGAGCATTGGAAAGAGTTGTCGTCCGAGGCTGGCGCTGCCAACGCGCGCCGCTGAACCTGTCAGGTTCGGGCGCTGGCAATACCGCATCGCCATGCGGCTGCGGCAAGGCAGCGATCCCATCGAAAAGAAGCGGCTCAACCACTTCTACTGGGGCACCCGGCCTGATCACTGAAGCCGGCGAAGTCACGGATGCGTCGACGGAAGAATTCCTGCGCCACTACATCACGGAGTTCCACGCCTTTGTGGTCAGGGTGCTGACCGTGCTCCCCGGAAGCACCCAGTAAGCCGGCCGCGACGTGCGGGCCCGTTGCAGCATTGCCCTGCGGGCCCACGCTCCGTGACGGCACTGCCGGACCCCGGCATGGCAGCTGGCCGAGCTGTTGTATGCTCCGCCCTGAACCATCGCCCGTGTCCCGCATGACTGAATCGACGCCAGACCGCCCTCGCCGCATCACCATCCATGACGTAGCCCGCGCCGCCGGCGTGTCGCTGACCACGGTGTCGCACGCGCTGAACGACCGCGGCGTGCTGGATCCGGCCACGCGTGCGCGCGTCAAGCGCGTTGCCGCCGAACTGGGCTACCGGCCCAGCGTGCGCGCGCAGCGGCTGCAGTCTGGCCGGGCCAATTGCATCGCGCTGCTGTCGTCGATGCCATTCGCCGTGGCGGGTGGCACTTCGCGGCTGGGGTTCATGATGGAAGTGGCGGCGATTGCAGCCGAAGCAGCAATGGGACGCGGCCTGGGCGTAGTGCTGGTGCCGCCGCTGGAAGGCGCCGGGGGCCTGCTCGATACGCTGGACATCGACGGCGCGGTCGTGATCGAGCCGATCGCGGGGGACCCGCACATTGCCCGGCTGCGCGAGCGTGGCGTCAGCATCGTGTCGATCGGGCGCGAGCCGCTGACTGATGCGCCGGTGCCTTGCGTGGACCTGCAATCGGCCCTGACCGCGCAGTTGCTGCTGGAACACCTGCATGGGCACGGGCGCCGGCATATTGGCCTGATGATCGGCGCGGCACCGCGGCAGTCGTATGTGGAAACCGAACGTGCTTACCGCGAATTCACGCAGGCGAAGGGCCTGCCCTGCCATATCGTCAAGGCGGCCGAGGAACATGGTGAAGCCGCAGGCGCCGAAGCCTGCGCGCAGTTGCTGGCGCAGATGCCAGCGCTCGATGCGCTGTGCGCGCCGGTGGATGCGTTTGCGGTGGGCGCCATGACCCACTTGCAAGGGTTGGGCAAGCGCGTGCCAGACGATGTGCTGGTGGCCACGCGCTACGACGGCATTCGCGCCCGCAGCGCGCAGCCGCCGATCACGGCGGTCAACCTGCACCTGGAGCGGGTGGCATCGCTGGCGGTGGAGCTGCTGTTCGCGCACCTGTCCGGCGACCGCAGCCGCAGCGTGATCACCGGGCCCGCACCTGAACTGGTGGTGCGGGCATCCTCCACGCCTGGCGGTTAGCCACGCAGCAGGACCACCGCACCGGAGACCAGCGCGAACACCAGCACGCCGATGCGCAGCATGCGCTGGTTGATGCGCTTGTGCACCAGGTGGCTGGCCACCATGCCGACAATCAGCACCGGCAGCAGCCCGATGGCATAGAGCACCTGCTCCATGCCGAGCCGGTCGCTCAACGCCAGCACCACCAGCGAGATCGATTCACCGACCAGAAAGCACAGCGCCACGGTGGCGCGCAACGTCGCGACCGGCGCATGCTGATAGGCCAGCGCCAGCGGCGGGCCGCCGACACCGGTTGCGGTCTCGGTCACGCCGGTGATCAGGCCGGTCGAGGCAAAGGTCAGCCGCCCCGGCGTAAAGGCCGGCGCCAGCAATGACACCACCGCTGCGGCAATGGTGCTGCCGCCGACCAGTGCGTTGAGCCATGCCATCGGCATCGCCACCAGCACCCACAGCCCGCCAAAAGTGCCGGCCAGGCGCCCGGCACTGATCCACCCGGCCCCGCGCAGGTCGATGGCATGGCGCTCGCGCCAGGCCACGTAGGCGTTGAGCGGCAGCATCGCCAGCAGCAGCGCGCCGGGCAGCATCGCTGGCGCGGCCAGCGCCAGCACCGGCACCACGATCAGCGCGAAGCCCATGCCGGTCGCACCCTGGATCAGCGCGCCGGTAAAGACCGCCACGCCGACGCTGAACAACGTCATATCCATGGTCAGAGTGCCTCCGTGCCGGCCTGGCGCGCGCGGTGCACGTCCGCGGCGTCATGCAGCTTGCGGATCGGGGCGTTGGCGACGGTGTCCCCGGCCATGGCGTGGATCGCCCGCATCAGCGCGCGGGCATCCCAGTCCGTGGGCCAGCCCTGCCACAGGCGCAGGCTGCCATCGACAAAGACCGCGCGGATCTGGTCGCGGTTGGCCAGGCGCACCAGTTCCCAGGTCAGGTCCCAGGACGGTGTCAGCTCCGGTACATCCAGGTCGACCAGCAGGAAGTCGGCGCGCTTGCCGGCGGCAATCTCTCCAGTGAGCGCTCCCAGGCCCGCCACATCGGCCGCGTCGTGCGTGGCCATGTCGACCCAGCGCCAGCCCGCGCCGCAGGAGGAATCGCCCACGCCGATGCCGAAGGCGAAGCGCTGGGCGGCCTCGGCATAGTCCAGCAGGCGGAAGCCGTCGCTGCGGGTGCCGTCGGTGCCCAGGCCCAGGCGCACACCGAAGGTAGCCATGGTCTCAGCCGGCGCCACGGCGTTGCCCTTCCAGGCGCTGGCCACGGGGTTGTAGGCCACCGCGGCGCCGGTGTCGGCCAGCAGCCGGATCTCATGCGGCGTCACCAGCGTGGCATGCGCCAGCAGCGCCGCCGGCCCCAGTGCGCCGACTGCCGCGAGATGTTCGATCGGACGGCGCCCGCAGGCGTTGAGCGAGCGCTCCACCGCCACCAGGTGCTCGTTGGCATGCGTCTGGAAGATGCGGCCGGACTCGGCGCACAACTGGTAGACGTGGTGCAGCATCGCATCAGAGGCCACTTCGGGAATCGAGATCGCCAGCGACGGGGCCACCAGCGGATCGCTGGCATACTGGTCCAGGTGGGCGGCGGCGCGGCGCAGGATCGGCGCGGCGTCGAGCGTTTGCGTGCCGGGCTGGTCGTTGCAGATCAGGCCCAGCACGCAGCGCACGCCGGCATCGGTGACCGCGCGCGCAACCGCGTCCAGCCCGGCGTCGCTGCGCGTGCCGGCATCGACCACGGTGGTGAAGCCGCCGCGCAGCGCTTCCAGCGCCGCCAGCTTGGACGACAGGTACAGGTGCTCCGCCTTCAGGCTGCCCTCCAGCGGCACCCACACGCGGCGAAAGATCTCCGACGGCTCGCCGAACACCAGCGACTTGCCGAACGACTGCGTCAGGTGGTGGTGCGTGTCGATCATGCCGGGCATCAGCAGCATGCGCGGCAACGGCAGGGTTTCCAGCGCGGGGAAGCGTGCAGCGACTTCCTCGGCCGTGCCCACTGCCGTGAAGCGGCCACCCTCCACCACCACCGCGTGGCCGCGTACCGCGCCCTGGCGCAGCAGGGTCCATTCCGGCAGCAGGATGCGCGGCCGCTTGAAACTGTCAGGCACCAGGGCCGGGTTGGTATCACCGGGCCAGGCCGGCGTCGAGTCAAATCGATCAGTCATTGCAATTCAGGAAGCAGGGTCAATGCGTGGCGGCGGCATCGTCGCGGGCGAGGGGGCCCGCTGCCGCGGCCCGCAGGCCCGTATGAAAAAACAGGAAATTGAGCAGCGCCGCGGTAATGGCACCCATGGCCACGCCGTTGCCCACCAGGATGCGTACGTTGGCTGGCAGGCCGCCATAGATGCCGGGCACCAGGATCGGCAGCAGGCCCACGGCCAGCGCCACGGCCACCACGTACATATTGGCGTGGTCGCGCAGGTCCACCTTGCGCAGCATGTCGATGCCCATGGTGCCGACGATGCAGAACACCACCAGCCCGGTGCCGCCGACCACGGCCTCGGGGATCGCGCTGATCAGCGACGACACCGGCACCAGCAGCCCGAACGCCACCAGGATCGCGCCCGACATCGCCGTGACAAAGCGCGAGCGCACGCCGGTGGCACGCACGATGCCGATGTTCTCGCCGCTGGTGATGATCAGCGAGGTGCCGAACATCCCGCCCAGCAACGACGTCAGCGCATCGGCGCGGATGGTGCGCGGCACGTCGCGCTGCTGGTCGACCGGCCGGCCCACGGCATCGCTGATCGCCAGCGTCTGGCCGGTGGCCTCCACCATCGAGATCACGGCGAATACCATCAGCGGGATCGCGGCCACCACATCGAAATGCGGCCACCCGAACGGGAACGGCGTGGGCAAGGCGAACACCGGCGACATCGACACATGGCCAGGCTGGAACGCGCCGGCCAGCCCGGCCACCAGCGCACCGCCCAGCAGCCCGAGCAGGATCGCCAGCTGCGCCAGCATGCCCGACAGCAGGCGCGATGCCGCCACGGTGCAGGCAATGGTGGCGAACGCCAGCAGCAGGTTGAGCGGGTCCACCGTGCTGCCCGCGGCCGGGTGGCCGGCAACCAGCTTGCCGGATACCTGCGCCAGGTTGATCGCCACCAGCAACAGCATCGTCCCCACCACCACCGGCGGGAAATAGCGCAGGCAGCGCCGGAATACCGGCAGCACGCAGAAGTAGAAGACGCCGGTCAGGATCACCGCGCCGGCAGCGGTCTGCACGTCGGTCTGCTGCGCGATCAGGATGAAGAGCACGATCGGCGCGCCGCCGGGCAGCATCACAAACGGCAGCCGGGCACCGATGCCCCGCTGGCCCAGCGACTGCAACAGCGTGCCGAGGCCGCAGATCACAAAAGTGGCGCTCAGCAGCTGCACTGCCAGCGCTGGCGGGAAGTTCAGCGCCTTGCTCATCAGGAAGACGGACGCGATCGGCGACGCGGCCATGACCAGTACGTGTTGAAGCCCGAAGACAAACAGGCGCCGCCATGGCAGCCGTTCATCCACCGGCGCGGGGGCGGGGTGGGACATGCTTTGCTCCTCGTTTGTGTGTGGGCGTTGTGCCGGCGGCCCGCAAGCCACTTGCTGCGTCTGTGCGCAATTCGCCTCATATGTTCTCGATTTCCGCTAACAAAAACGTTTTTGTAAGTGTAGGGAAACGGATTCTTCGATGCAAGCGGATTTCGCGGCCAAGCCCCCGCGGTCTTCCCCTATATTGATTGAATCGATAAGCGCTAGCAGGAAAACACGTTTCACAAGTTGACGCAGTGGCGTCAAAGTACCCGCCACAGCGCCTTGCGCGACACAACACGCCCCGAAGGAGACGCCCCATGCAAGACAAGAACAGTCCGGCGGCAATTGCCGACCCCGCTGCCGACCGACCCGACGGCCATGCCCGGCCGCTGGCGGCCAGGCGCCGCTTCGTCCAGGGTGCCGGCCTGCTGGCGCTCGGCGCCTCCCCGCTCGGCGCGTTGGCGGCCCAGGCCGCGCGTGTCAGCGACGGCGTCACGCTGGCCGATGGTCCCCGCCCGCTGGTGCGCTATCCGGGCAAGCGCCCGCTGGTGCGCGTGAGCACCCGCCCGCCGCACCTGGAAACGCCCTTCTCGGCGTTCAACGAGGGGCCGATCACCGCCAACGACGCCTTCTTCGTGCGCTACCACCTGGCCAATATTCCGCTGTCGGTGGATCTCGCCACGTTCCGCCTGTCGGTCGGCGGGCATGTCGACAAGCCGCTGAAGCTGTCGCTCGATGAACTGAAGCGGCTGGCCGATCCGGTCGAGGTGGTGGCCGTGAACCAGTGCTCAGGCAACAGCCGCGGCTTTTCCGCGCCGCGCGTGTTCGGCGCGCAGCTCGCCAACGGCGCAATGGGCAATGCGCGCTGGACCGGCGTGCCGCTGCGCAAGGTGCTGGAGCATGCGGGCGTCAAGGCCGGCGCCAAGGTGGTCACGTTCAACGGCCTCGATACACCGGTGCTGCCGAGCACGCCGGACTACCGCAAGTCGCTCGATATCGCGCATGCGATGAACGGCGAGCCGATGCTGGCCTGGGGCATGAACGGGGCAGACCTGCCGCTGCTCAACGGCTATCCGCTCAAGCTGGTGGTGCCGGGCTACTTCGGCACCTACTGGGTCAAGCATGTTTTTGAGATCGAGGTGCTGGACCACCCCTTCGAAGGCCATGACGCGTTCTTCATGACCAGCGGCTACCGCGTGCCGGACAACGACTGCCAGTGCGTGGCACCCGGCACGCCTGCGGCCAAGACGCGGCCGATCTCGACGCTGGCGGTACGCAGCTTCATCACCAGCGTGGGCACGGGCGGCGTGCTGCCCGCCGGGCGCACGATGGAGCTGAAAGGCATTGCCTTCGATGGCGGCTCCGGCATCCGCGGCGTCGAGGTTTCGGTGGACGGCGGGCACAACTGGCAGGCCGCCACGCTGGGGCAGGACCTGGGCCGCTTCTCGTTCCGCGCCTGGCAGCTGCCGGTGAAGTTCGCGCGCAAGGGCCCGGCCGTGCTGATGGTTCGCGCCACCAGCAACCAGGGCGAGGTGCAACCCGCCACAGCCAACTGGAACCCGGCCGGCTATCGCCGCAACGTCATTGAATCCACGCCGGTCACCATTGCCTGAGGAACGCGCCATGCATCGATCCATTCCCTCCATGCTGCTCGCGCTTGCCCTGCTGGGCACGGGTAGCGCGTCCGCGGCCCCCAGGACATCAAGCTGCCGGCGGAGAACGTCAAGCTCAAACCCGCGAAGCTGCCCGGCTACGGCATCGCCATGCAGAAATGCGCGATCTGCCATTCGGCCGACTACGTCGCCTACCAGCCGCCCGGCCTGAGCCTGACGCAGTGGACCGCCGAGATGAAGAAAATGCAGCGCGCCTACGGTGCGCCGATTGACGATGGCGAGGTCGAACAGCTCGGCGCCTATCTGGCGGTGGCCTACGGTTCCGCGAAAATCAAAGACCCGGAGATCGTGGCGATCGCGCAGAAGGCAGGCAAGCCCGCGCCAGCCGCACCCGCAGCCGCCTCCGCGCCTGCCGCCGCGGCGGACGTGCAGGGCCTGCTGGCCAGAAACGCCTGCCTGAGCTGCCACAGCGTGACGCAGAAGGTGGTCGGCCCGGCTTATCACGAAGTCGCCGCCCGCTATCAGGGCGATGCGCAGGCACAGGCCAAGCTGGAAGCCAGCATTCGCGGCGGCAGCAGCGGCAAATGGGGATCGGTGCCGATGCCGCCGTTTGCGGGGTTGAAGGCGGATGAAGTCAAGGCGTTGGCGGAATACGTGCGGCAGCAATAGCCTCCGCCCCGCTTCCCCGATGGCAAGGCGCCCCGGCTGATCCCGGGGCGCCTTGCATTTTTGCTCTTGCAGTTTCCAGTTCTCTCCTTATACTTAGCCACATGGCTAACCATTGTGCCGAGTTTGCTGACGTGTCCCAGGCTGTCGATATGTCCCCGCTTTCCGACGTGTTCTACGCGCTGGCGGACCCGACCCGCCGCGCCATTGTCAGCGTGCTCGGCCGCGGGCCGGAAACGGTCTCGGCGTTGGCGGCACCATTCACGATGGCACTGCCCTCGTTCATGAAGCACCTGCAGGTGCTGGAGCGCAGCGGCCTGATCCGCTCGCGCAAGACGGGGCGCGTGCGCACTTGCGAACTGGTACCGCAACCGCTGTCAGACGCGCAGCAATGGCTGGCCGACCAGCGCGCCATGTGGGAGGCCCGTACCGACCGCCTGGCCGCCTTTGTCGAAGCCCTTCATCAGGAGGAACAGTCAGATGCCGAATGAAAACGCCGCCAGCCCTGAAAGCCAGGACCTGGTCATCTCGCGCCTGCTCAAGGCCCCGCGTGCCAAGGTCTGGCGTGCCTGGAGCGATCCGAAGCTGCTCAAGGAATGGTGGTGCCCCAAGCCCTGGACCACCGAGGTCCTGGCCTTCGACATGCGCCCCGGCGGTGCCTTCCACACCTTAATGAAAGGCCCGGACGGCGGCACCAGCGACAACCCGGGCTGCTTCCTTGAAATCGTGCCGATGGAGAAGATCGTCTCAACCTCGGCCCTGGTGGCCGGCTATCGGCCCAACAAGCCGTGGCTGTCCATGACCGCGGTCATTACCATGGCTGACGAGGGTGACGGCACCGGCTACATTGCGCGCGTGATGCATCCGGACGAGGCCACGCGCAAGCAGCATGAGGAGCTTGGGTTCTATGAAGGCTGGGATATCTGCATTAGCCAGCTGGACGAGTTTGCGCAGCAGTTGAAGTAAGGTTGCCGGAATGAAATGGCGCCGGCACGGGGTACCGTGCCGGCGCCATTTTCCTTGTGCTAAAAACAATTCTTAATAGATCATCGTGCATAACTCAATTCATCAGGGTTTTGATATAGGCGATCCCTTAATCTTTATTTATATTTCCAGTCAATTGCAAAAAACTGCGATATCTGAATAAACCAGCTTCCATCCTCAACCGATAGCGGTTACCGTGCGCGGCAAAGAGCGTTGCCGCGGGCGATATCTGGATCCGTGGCAGCGTGCCCAGCCGATTTCACCCGCGAGCAACGCCATGGCCGAAGCAAGTCACGTTCTCCTTCATAGCATCGTTGACAACAACGGCGATCAATATTGCTCCGCGACCTTGACCCCGGCTGAGGATCAGCGCGAGAAGATCGTCCTTGCCAAGCCCTACGTCATTCCTGTCGTCTTCCTGCCCGGCATCATGGGAACCAACCTCAGGAAGAAAGACGGAAAGAGCATTGTCTGGCGCCCACCCAACGCCGACCTGCGCGGCGCAGCGGACCTGATCGCCCAACTCTTCAGTTATCTGTTCAAGAATACGAAGGACCGAGCCAGTGACCTGGCGACGGAGACCGTCGAAGTCGATCCCAGCGGGCCGATTGACATTGGCCAGAGCGGGCTGCCAAAGAACGTATTGGTAGCTCGTGGTTGGGGAGCGTTAATGCGCTCGTCTTACCATCCGTTTCTGGGGAAATTGCAGCACTTGCTGAACTCGCTGGCTGAATATGACTTCGAGCGGGGCCAGGCCAACCTGAAGAACTGGGCAGCGGAATTCGGGCAGGATGCCCCGACCGACTGGGGAGCAGAGAATGGTGAGGCCCTGACCCGTGATGAGATCCTCCATGCCGCCAACTACCAGTTTGACATCTGGGCGGGTGGATATAACTGGCTGCAAAGCAATCGCGACTCCGGCGCGGCAATTCAAGACCTGATCGAGAACACCATCCTGCCGTACTACAACGAAGGCAAGATTGTTGTTGCCAAGGACACTCCGGACGGCCAAGGCAGCAATCAGTGCAGCATTCGGCGTAGCAAGCCGAACCGCGCGATGGCGGAGAAAGTCATCGTCGTCACGCACTCGATGGGCGGCATGGTCAGCCGGGCGCTGACCGAGATCCACCAATGCGACAAAGTCCTCGGCGTTTCCCATGGTGTGCAACCCGCCACCGGGGCACCGGCCACGTACAAGCGCATGCGCTCAGGGTTCGAGAGCGTGGAGCAGGTTTTTCTCGGGCGCAATGCGGCTGACGTGGTCGCCATTCTTTCGCAGGCGCCGGGAGGGCTTGAGTTGTTGCCTACTGCGGATTACAACGATGGCAAACCGTGGCTTAAGGTTCGCGACAAGAGCAATAAAAAGAAGATCACGGCCGAGTTGCCTCAGCAGAGGAATCCCTACGCAGAAATCTATCTCTCGCCGGAGTGGTATGGATTGCTTCCTGATAGCAATATCGATCTCTTGACTCCAGCTGGGAAAATTCAGCATCTGAATTCGAAGAATAGTTCACCAAATGAAAAGAGACCTAAGCGCTCGCCACGAGAAAGCTTCATCGAAACCATTGAGACAGTTCGCGAGTTTCACGAAGCGATCGAAGGACGATACAAGGAGCCGACCTATGCACACTACGGCGCGCAAGGGGAGCGCAATGCTGCCAATGAGAAGGGCGGCTTGCTCGGCACTGGGCTATTGGCAAGCAAGAATCGTTTCGCCTGGGGCGAGGTGGCATGGGAAGCGGCTGGTCTTGGCATGCTCAAAATGAGCGATATTGGCATCACTCACGATGATGGCAACGGAACTCTAAGCACCTCAAGCGGACTCAGGTTGACTATTGGCGGTCCCGACTGCCCGGGCGACGGCACGGTACCGAGCTACTCTGGCGCCGCGCCAGGAAGGAAAGGAATCTCGATGAATTTTGCACATGGACAAGGGAATCCAGGTTTGCGTAACTCGGAATTTGGCTATGACCATCAAGGAAGCTACGGCGACGAATGTCAACGCTCGCTTTACGCGACAATGTTCGCGATCATAAAGATCGCTCAGCACGCAAAATGGCACAAGAAGGGGAAGCATGACGTTGGGCTGGAGAACTCGTGCCATCGGAAGACATCTGGTTGACCTGCCGGCAGAAGCGAAAACAATCGAAAGCTATATATTCGACGAAGATATTATTGAACCAATTCCTAACTTGAACGCGCAAGCGGATCTTAACGGTTTAGTCGCTCAAGAAGAAAGAAGGCTGCGTGGAGCAAGCCATAGCCGACGGGGCAGCATGTTCGTGGAACGTGCAGCCCACGCCAACGGATCGATAACACTCGTCTCATGGAAAAGGCCGACATCAGAAATATTCTATAGATTCGAGACCTATTTTTGTGCGGGAAAAAAAATCTTAAAATACTCAGGGGATGTATCGCCGAGTCTGAAAGCATCAGCATTGGCGGGTAGAGGAGAATTAGCCAGTGAATGGCGAGAGATTATGCCGGGAGAAACGCCCAATGGCGTTGGCTATGTGGTAAATGACGCAATCCTGGGAGATAGCGATCTGAACCTCGAAAGCTGGCGCATGGTCATTCAGTTGCCCGGCATGCCCGACGTGTCGTTCACCATTACCTCCTACACGCAACACAAGGTAGAACCAGGCTTGCGCGATCGAGCCGGCGGGGTTCTCGCAGCATTGCTTGGCACGGTAGCCGGCGTCGCCCAGCTACGTAACCGCCAACGGCCGGTCGGCCCGATTCAGGCGGACGAGATTCTTGTCGCGGGCACACAGGATGGCAAACGGACCTACGGCTTCAAGTGGGAGGCACCGGGCAAGGCAGATTCCCTGGCCGAGCCCAATCTGAACGTCTCGCTGCACGTTGGCGAAAGCGCCTACCCGACCAACAAGGAGTCTTTTGCCAGCGACGAAGAAGCGCTGGAGTTATGGGATGCGGTTGTCGGCTCCATACGCTTGCGTCCCGGCGCCGTATGAGGGCGTGCGGACGTCGGCGGGCCTTAGCAGCCCCCCGAGCCTTACAAGCGAAGGCGATAGCCTGGAACCGACGCCGCAAGCCCACGCTCACTGATTTCGCATCATCCCCGCTGCCCGGATCGATCACGGATGCTGTTGTTGCTCACGCTGCCGCCGGTGCTGTCGCGCACCAGCACCGATAGGCGCCGCTCGTCCAGTCGCTGCTGCAGGACCGCCACCTGCTATGCGTGCTGCCACGCCAGATGATGGCCGGCCGCCTGGCCGCCAGCGGCCTGGTGCCGCTGCCCATCGAAGACAAGCTGCCCAGCCACACGGTCAGCCTGATCTACCGCGCGGACTCGCCGATGACGCCGGTGGCCGCGCAGTTCGCCACCCTGCTGCGGCGCGAAGTCCACTATCTGTCCAACATGGCCGACAGTCCGCTGCGCCGCCTGCGCTGAGCCCGAGCGCGATCCGGTGACACTGGCGCTGCGCGAGGCGCGCGAGGCTGGCCTGATCATGCAGCGCTTGCAGATTGCGGCACGCCTTGCCACCGCCAGCCAGTGTCCGCTGATCGGCCTGCTGGCCGGGCGCGTGCCAGACCCCAACCAGTCGACCTCCTCCTATATCGATGTCGGAACCTCACCGACAGCGAGCGTGCGGACCAGCTACTAGTATGCATTCAGCAACCAGCACGCCCCCACGAATCCTGGTGCCGCAAGCGGCATCCTGGCCGCGGCTGCGCGCTGCATGGACCGGGATCGCAAGAACAGGAGGAGCGTCATGGACCGCCGCCAGTTTCTCAAGTGGGGAAGTTTCCTGACCGTCACCGTTGCCACCGGCGGGCTGAGCGCCTGCGGCGGCGGCGATGCCGAGCCGGAACCCGACACCGGCAATCCGGAAAACTTCAATTTCGTCCATGGCGTCGCCTCGGGCGACCCCAAGCCCGACAGCGTGGTGGTGTGGACCCGCGTGGAAGGCAGCAACGGCAAACGCCCGGTGGTGGTGCGGCTGCAGGTGTCGACCGATCCCGATTTCCCGCCGCCGACCCTGCTGGTCAACCAGCCGCTGATGGCCCTGCCGGACTGGGACTACACCATCCGCAACAAGGTCACTGGCCTCACGGCCGGCACCCGTTACTACTACCGCTTCCTGCTGGGCAACCGGCCCAGCACCGCCGGGCGCACGCGCACCGCTGCCGCGCCCGGCACCCCCTTGTCGCAGCTGCGTTTCGCCTTTGTCAGCTGCCAGGACTGGAACGCCAACCACTGGGCTGGCATGGAAGAGCTGGTGCAGCAGGACCTGGATTTCATCGTCCATGTCGGCGACTACATCTACGAAGCCGTGCCGGGCGGCTCGCGCGCCGGCAATGTGGAGGACCGCCACGGCGTCCTGCAGCTGCCCAATGGCACCGCGCTGCCGGATGGCAGCGTCTACGCCACCACGCTCGACGACTACCGCTACCTGTACCGCAGCTATCGCACCGATGCGCGCCTGCAGGCACTGCATGCCGCGTTCCCGATGATTGCGATCTGGGACGACCATGAGTTCTCGGACAACTGCTGGCAGGACCGGCAGACCTATGACTCCGACGACGACCTGACGCCGCACACCGCGCGCCGGCGCGCCGCCAACCAGGCGTGGTTCGAGTTCATGCCGGCCGATGTCAGCCTGGACGTCAACAACCCGTCGTTCCAGAACATCCAGACCTATCGCTCGTTTACCTTCGGCAATCTCGCCACCCTGCTGATGACCGACGAGCGCCTGTACCGCGCCGACCACATCATCTCCGAGCAATCCACCGGCCGCGCGGTCGGCGCCCTGTACTTCGTCCCGGCCGCGACGCTGGCCGCGGCCGAGGCGCAGAAGATTGCCGCCGCCGGCAACGCGCTGACGCCCGTCTCGATGCTGGGCGATGCGCAGCGCGCGTGGTGGCAGGACCGCGTCGGCGCCGACGCCACCACGTGGAAGCTGTGGGGCAACCAGGTGTCGCTGCTGCGCATGCAGGTGGATGTGATCCAGGCGGTGGCGCGGCTGATCGCCAGGGCGCTGGTCCTGGCCAACAATGCCCTGTCCTCGCTGGAGACTGCCATTGCCAACGCGCTGGCCGACGACCTGCGCGCGGCCAAGACCGCCGGCACCTATGCCAACCTGGCCTATACGGCGCTGCGCAATGTACTGGCGCAGGTCGGCATCGACAGCGCCGCGTTCGACGCCAACATCAGGCCCCTGATCGAAAGCCGGCTGCCGGCCATTGCGCTGCTCGACCGCTTTATCCTCAATGCCGACCAGTGGGACGGGTACAACGCCGAGCGCAAGAACCTGATGGCGTTCCTGAAGACCAACGGCATCCGCAACGTGGTGGCGCTGAGCGGCGATATCCATGCCTTCTTCGGCGGGCAGGTGATGGATGACTACGATGCCGCAACGCCCGCACCGGTGATGGTGGACCTGGTCACAGCCGGCCTGTCGAGCAACTCCCTGCTCAGCTCATTCCGCGCCATCGTCGACAACGACCAGGCCTTCGCCGCGCTGCGCGAACTGGTCTACAGCAACGTGGGCGGCGCGGTGGTGAACACCTTCGATGCCACCTTGCGCGCCTTCAATCCGTGGCTGCGCCACACCGACACCAACACAGAGGGCTATGCGCTGGTCACGCTGACGCCGCAGAAGCTGAGCTGCACCTTCCATACGCTCAAGCTGCTTGCGGGCACCACGGCGCCAGACCAGCCGGCCACGGCGAGTACGCGGCTGCTGGAGGTAACGGCAGGCACGGCGGATGTGACCGTGACGTAGCCGGCGTGCCGGAGGATCAGTACCCGGCCTGCCGGTTCACCAGGTTCAGCAACGGCCGTCCGTCGCGCGCGCGCCGCAGGTTCTCGATGCACTGCTGCGCGACCAGCTGGTACGAGGGATCCGCCGCGATATGCGGCGTGGCCTCGATGCGGGGATGGTTCCAGACCGGATCGTCCGCCGCGGGCGGCTCCTTGGCAAAGACATCCAGCGCCGCGCCGGCGAGGTGGCCTGCGTCGATCAGTGCGATCAGGTCGGGCTCGACCACATGCTCGCCACGCCCGACGTTGATGAAGAACGCGCCCTTGGGCAGCCGCGACAGCGTCTGCCGGTTGAGCATGCCCTCGGTGCGCGGCGTCAGCGGCAGCGTGCAGACCAGGATGTCGCTTTGCGCCAGCATCGCGTCCAGCCCGTCGTCGCCGGTGAAGTCGGTCACGCCGGGCAGGTGCTTGGCGCCGCGGCTCCAGCCGCTGACCGGGTAGCCGATGGCGGCAAACATGCGCGCCACCTCGCTGCCGATCTCGCCCAGCCCCAGCACGCCCACGCGGCAGCGCGAGAGGTTGCGCCCCGGGTGGCGCTTCCATTCGCCGCGGCGCTGCTGCTCGGCGTACAGGCCGAGCGCGCGGGTATGGCGCAGCGCCATCGCCAGCACGTAGTGGGCGATGCCAGCCTGCTGGCCGGGATCGACGATGCGCGTGACCGGCATGCTGTCGGGCAGGTCCGGCGCGGCGAGCAGCTTGTCGACGCCCGCGGTGGCGGCGCAGACCAGGTGCAGCTGCGGGTAGGCCTGCAGCACGCCGGGCTTCAGGCCCCAGGCGATGATGGCCTCGACCTCTTCCGCGACGGCGGCCTCGCGGCCGTTCCACACGGTGATATCCGGCGCGGCTTCGCGCAGTGCGGCGGTAATGGGGACCGCCATGAACGACGGCAGGTGGACAAGAATGGCCATGGTCAGTTGCGGTAGTCAGGGTTGATGCGGTCGAGGCGGCGCAGCAGGCCCGGCCAGGCCAGGCCGGAGCCCTTGCCCTTGGTGGCCTGGCGCGCCTGCTGGCCCATGTTGGCGCTGGCGGCTTCGGGCACCATGGTCAGCGGCGTGCCGCCGCTTTGCGCCAGGATCTGGATGCGGCAGGCGGACTCCAGCGTGTACATGGTCAGGAAAGCATCGGATACCGTGCGCCCGCACGTCAGCAGGCCATGGTTGCGCAGGATCATCTGCTTGCAGCGGCCCAGGTCAGCCACCAGCCGCGCCTTCTCGTCCTCGCGCAGCGCCACGCCTTCATAGTCGTGATACGCCAGCCCGGTCAGGGCAAACATCGATTGCTGCGAGATCGGCAGCAGGCCCGCCTGCTGCGCCGAGACGGCGACGCCGTGCGAGGTATGCGTGTGCATCACGCAGCCGACTTCGGGGCGCGCCTCATGCACGGCGCTGTGGATGATGAAGCCGGCCGGGTTGACGTCATACGGCGTTTCCAGCACGGGCTGCCCTTCGTGGTCGACCTTGACCAGGCTGGATGCCGTGATCTCGTCGAACATCATCCCGTAAGGGTTGATCAGGAACTGGTCCGGCGCATCGGGCACGCGTGCCGAGATATGGGTGAAGATCAGGTCGTCCCAGCCGAAGTGGGCGACCAGGCGGTACGCGGCCGCCAGGTCCACGCGCATTTGCCATTCGGCGTCGGAAACGCGGTCCCTTACTGAGTCGACGAGCTGGATTTGCGCCATATGCGTACCTCCCGGGGGCATGTGAGTCATTGAATCGGTGCATTGTCCGGGCGTACCGCGTCAAAGTCTGTTAAGTATTGGACAATCTCGGCTCCAGCAGGAGAGCGATGTGAAGGGTGAAGTGAAGAGCGGATCGAGAGCGGTGGAACCGGTGCGCACGCTGCCGCGCAGCGTGCTGGCCAGCGGCTGGCTGCGCAATGCGCCGCCGGGCGTGCTCGATGCCGTGGCGAACGCCGCACGCCGCCTGCGTTTTGGCGACGGCGAGATGATCTTCGCGCGCGGCGATCCGCCCACCTACTTCTGCATGGTGCTGTCGGGGCGGGTGCGCATGAGCCGCGTCAGCACGAGCGGGCGCGAGTCGGTGTACTCGGTGATCGGGCGTGGCCGCTGGTTCGGCGAGATCTCGCTGCTGGACGGCAAGCCGCGCACGCACGATGCCTTCGCCGTCGGCAACACGGAACTGATGGTGCTGAGCCAGCGCGACTTCCACCGCATCCTGGCCGCGCATCCGGAGGGCATGCAGCTGATCGTGCAGCAGATCTGCGCACGCCTGCGCGTGGCGTTCGACCACGCGCAAAGCGCGGCGCAGGCACCTATTGATGCGCGCATGGCGGCACGCCTGCTGGAACTGGCCGACCGCACCGACCATGTCGTGCGCATCAGCGCGGAGGACCTTGGCGACATGGTCAACCGCTCGCGCCAGACCGTGGCCAAGTACCTGCAGGCGTGGGAGGACGCGGGCCTGATCCGCCGCGAGTACCGGCAGATCGAACTGCTGGACCCCGCGGCGCTCAAGCGATTGGCCCGGCGTTGACGGCCGCGCAAGGTTTGCAGGCCGCGCGCGCAATTAACCTGCCATGGCGCCGATGGCAAGGCTGGTTAACGACCGTTGCAAAATCGAACAGAATGTCAGGTGCCTCGGCGCTACAGTGACTATTCCCTTGCCTGTAGGCGTTCTAGGAGGTACACGAATGAAGCAACATCTGGCGAAATCCCTGGTCGTGGCTGGCGCGATGATCGCGTCCTATCCGCTGTTTGCCCAGCAGGCTCAGCCCCTGCAGCCGAGCCAGCCCATGCCAATGACGCAGCCGATGCAGCCGATGCAATCCACTCAGCCGGTGCAATCCGCCCAGCCCGTGCAAGCCATGCCGTCGGCAGCGCCGTCGGCCCAGGTGGCACCCGCGGCGGGCGGCAGCTATGCCCAGGCGCCCGTACAGGCGGCCCAGCCGGGCATGGCGCCGGCAGCCGCCGACCCGACCATGGCAAGCAGCCCCGCCTCGGCAGTGGACCCCGCCAGCATGAGCCTGGCCCCCGATGCGCTCGGCTCGCGCCTGGGCCAGCGCAGCGCGTTCCTCGACGGGGCCTGAGCGCCCTCAGGCGCAGGCCCGCATCGCGCGGGCCGCGCCACACTCACCTCGCTTCCCAGGCGCGCGCCGCTTCAGGTCTCCACGGCCGCCTCCCCCTGCTGCTGCAGCCACTCCAGGAACGCGCGCAGATGCAGCGGCTTGTCGGCATCGCGCGGCACCAGCGCATGATAGGTATTGCCCGGTGCGCGGATGGCAGCAAACGGCGTCGCAATGCGCCCGCCCGCGCGGTCCGTTTCCAGTGTCGGGAAGGTGCCGATGGCAAAGCCAAGGCTGTCCGCCACCGCCTGCAGCGTGACAAAGAAATGGTCGAAGCGCAGCGTCCGCACGGGCAGCAACGAGGCATGTCCCGCCTGCTGCAGCCATGATTCCCAACTGCCTGGCCGGGTTTCCGTATAGAGGAAGACGCCCTTCACGGCTGACCGCGCTATGGGTCAGGTGCAACCAGATACGCCGTTCCTGGCCGCCGACAACTCCGGCGCGCGGCGGCAGTCCGGCCTCATACAAGATGCCGGCCAGCAGGCAGGCTGATTGCGGCGCTGTTCGCGGTCGCGCCAGACGAGCACCAGCCCGTCATCCGCCCCAACCTGCCTGCACCAGCGTAGCCACGCCCACGCCGACCAGGACGGCCCCGGTAATCCGTACCGCAAGCCTGGTCACGCGCGCACCCGCCGGCATCCATCGTTCGAGCGTCATCGCCAACGTCACCGCTGCCATCACGCGCAGGTCCATCACGCCCATGGCCAGCCATGCCGCGGTCAGGCCCGCACAGCACCGGATGCAGTGCAGGCCCAGCCGCAGGCCATGGCGCCACGCCGAGCCGGCATCCGCCGGCAGTGCGCGTGTGCGGCCCGCTGCGTTGGTGCAGCAGGCAAGCTGCCGTGCTTTCCACGCGGTGAACTGCAGCACGCCTGCCATCACCAAGACCACCGCAGCAGCGAGCGGAGCCGCGCGCGCCAGGCCCTGCGCCTGCATGGCGATGGCTGCCAGCGCAGCGCCAACCGGGAAAACCGCGAGGCCCACCATGCCCCACACGAAGAAGTAGCCGGCGCCCGCCAATACCGTCGACATGCCCGGGCGGACCTGTCCTGCCGCCACCAGCGCCTGGCGGTAGCGCCACAGCATCGGTGCCAGCGAGGGCAGCATCATCGGCACCGTCATGGCGATCCACATGCCGAGGAAGGCCATTGCCGTGCGGGCCCAGGTCTGGCCGCACATCCGCATCCACGCCATCGACATGGTCCACCCGCCGGGCATCGGCATCGCGCCCATTGCGGGCATGGACGCATGCCAGGCGAGTGTCGCCGCCACGCCGGCGATGCAGAGCACGGCCAGGATGCCAAAGCAGGCAAGGCGCGGGCCGGCGCTGCGTGAGCGCGCCGGCCTGTGCGCGGCTGGTACGTGGGACACGGCCTGCCTCAGCCCTGCTCGTACTCATCGTGCCGGCGCCACCAGACCCCGGCCTCGTTGCGTCCGCGCGGTGCTCGGTCCAGCCACTGGTACATGCCCCACAGGCCATCCAGCCCGCGCGCATAGGTGGAATAGGTGTGGTACACAACGCCATCTTCCAGTGCGAAGGCGCTCATGCCGGGCCGGTCGCGCTGGTATGTCGCGGCATCGGTGCCGCACATGGCGGCAAACCTGGCCTCGGCCGCTGCCCCGCCCGCCTCCAGCTCCGGGCGCCAGGCGAATGCCGCCTCGCGCCGGTAGTTGTAGTCGATATCGCCCTGGCGTTGTTGTGCTTCGCTGAACCAGACGTTGAAGTCCGTGTTGAAGTCGCTGCCCTGCGACGACGCCCACGGGAACGTCCAGCCCATGCGCCGCTGGTATGCCTGCAATTTCGCCAACGGTGCCCGCGACACCGCGGCCAGCGTGACGTCGTGATGCGCCAGGTGAACAGCGAAGCCGTCAAACCCGTCCGCAATCGCGGAGCAGGACGGGCAACCTGCCTGGTAGTCCGGGCCGAACATGAAGTGGTAGACCAGCAGTTGCGAACGCCCCTGGAACAGGTCTGCCAGCGAGGCGCTGCCCGCCGCGGTCTCGAACCGGTAGGGCTTGTCGACTCGGACCCACGGCAACGCCTGGCGCTGCCGTGCCAGTTCATCGCTGCGTCGGGTGAGATCCTTCTCGGCCTCGAGCAGTTCACGCCGCGCGGCCAGCCAAGCTTCACGGGTTCCGGTGCTGTGTGTGGTCATCGTGCATCCCTCCGTTGGTTGGTGTTCGTGTGCTAGATTAGGCGCCGGCTTCCAACGGTGGGAGTGACAAGTGTGGCGGGATTTCTGGCGGGATTCGGATGGACTCACGCATTGCCGCCGCGGCGCTCGCGCTCGCCGCGGGTGATCCGCTTGGCGCGCTGAACCGAGTTGCCCTGCGCGACGATCCGCCGGCGCTGGCGTTGCGCGGCATCGCCATGGCGCAGCTTGGCGACTTCATCCGGGCCCGGGCACTGTTGCGCAGCGCGGCGCGCGCCTTCGGTCCGCGCGAAGCCGTAGCGCGCGCCAGGTGCGTGGTGGCCGAAACGGAGATCGCCTTGGTCTCGCGCGAGCTGGGCTGGCCGGCAAAGACGCTGGACAGCGCGCGCGCCACCCTTGAAGCGCACGGCGACTGGGTCAACGCCGCCCATGCGCGGTATCTCGCGATCCGGCGGCTGCTGCTGATCGGCCGCATCGACGACGCCGAGCAGGCGCTTGCCGGGCTCGACCCCACGCCCTTCCCGCCCGCGTTGCGCACAGCCCATGCCCTGATCGTGGCGGGCATCGCGATAAGGCGCGTGCAGACCAGGCGGGCGCGCACCGCGCTGGCACAGGCCGCGCGCGCGGCGCAACGCGCCGGCATCCCATCCTTGAGCGCCGAGGTTGAAAGCGCAGCCCTGGCGCTGCACAGCCCGGCGGCGCGCCGCATCGCGCGCGGCGAGGAGCGGCCCCTGCTGCTCGAGGAAGTCGAAGCGCTGCTGGCATCGAAAGCGTTGGTCGTGGATGCGTGCCGCTATGCCGTGCGCTGCGCGGGCACCGCGGTCCCGCTCGCCAGGCGACCGGTGTTGTTCACGCTGGCGCGCGCGCTGGCCGAGGCCTGGCCCGCCGACGTGCCCCGGGACACGCTGATCGCGCACGCCTTCCGCACCAGGCACGCCGATGCTTCGCACCGCGCGCGGCTGCGTGTCGAGATCGGGCGGCTGCGCGCGGTGCTTGGCGCATTTGCCGGCGTCACGGCAACCGCGCGCGGCTTCGCGCTGGTGCCGCACAGCGCGCGCGAGGTGGTGGTGCTGGCGCGGCCGGTGGAAGAGAAGCACGCGGCGGTGCTCGCCTTGCTGGCCGATGGCGAGGCATGGTCCAGCTCTGCCCTCGCGCTGGCGCTGGCTGCCAGCCAGCGCTCGGTGCAACGGGCACTTGAAACGCTGGCCGCCGCGGGCAAGATCCAGTCCCTTGGCCACGGGCGCGCGCGCCGCTGGATGACGCCGCCGGGGCCGGGATTCACGACGACCTTGTTACTCCCCTCGCCGCTGCCGATTGACTAGCATGTAGCCATCCCCAAGCCACCAGGATGACAGCATGAAACGATCACAAGCCGAAGTGCTTCGCGAGTATGGTCCCTTCCCGGGGATCGAGAACGTCCACGGTGTCAGCTATGACGGCCAGCGGGTCTGGTTTGCCAGCGGAGACAAGCTCAACGCCCTGGACCCGGTCACCGGCAGGACACTGCGCTCGCTCGATGTCGCCGCCCATGCCGGAACGGCTTTTGACGGCCAGCACCTGTACCAGATTGCCGAGGACCGCATCCAGAAGATCGATCCGCAAAGCGGCCGCGTGCTGGCCACGATCCCCGCGCCGGGCGGCGGCGGCGACTCGGGGCTTGCCTGGGCCGAAGGCACGCTGTGGGTGGGCCAGTACCGGGAGCGGAAGATCCACCAGGTCGATCCGCAGACGGGGGCGATCCTGCGCACCATCACGTCCGACCGCTTTGTCACTGGCGTCACCTGGGTCGATGCCGAGCTCTGGCACGGCACCTGGGAAGGCGACCAGAGCGAGCTGCGGCATATCGACCCGCAATCGGGCGCGGTGCTGGAATCGGTCACCATGCCGGCCGGCGCGGGCGTGTCGGGGCTGGAGTCCGACGGCGGCGACCAGTTCTTCTGCGGCGGCGGCAACAGCGGCAAGATCCGCGCGGTACGCCGGCCCAGGCCAGCCGGCAAGCGCCCCGCCGACGCCGCGGGCAAGTAGCCGGCATTCACGCTGAGCGGGCAGCTTTCACTATTCCTTACAGACAAAGGCGCTGCCACCATCTATTCTCCTGTCGCAAACGGAATCCCCCACAACAAGGAGAATGCGATGAAATCCGCTCTGGCCCTTCTGGTCGCCTGCAGCGCACTGCTGGGAGGCTGCGTGGTAGCCCCTTATGACGACTACGGCAGCGGCCCCCAGGGCTGCCCGCCGGGGCAGGCAAAGAAAGGCAACTGCCGCGTCGACCCATACGGCAACGAGTCCTTCTGCCCGCCGGGCCAGGCCAAGAAAGGCCGCTGCTGAGCCAGCGCCGGCCCCGCACTGACCGGCCGGCCCCCGCTGGCGCCACCTGGCGCCAGCCGGTGTTGCACGGGCCGGCCTGACGGACGGAGAATGGCGGAATGCGGGCATCTTGTCCGCAGGAGAGCGCCATGCAATCCCGCACGCCATCCCGGTATATCGGCAAACTGTGCGTTGCCGCCGTCGTGCTCGCCTCGCTCGGGGCCTGTGCGACATTGCAGCCGGAACAGACCGGCAAGAAAATGATCGGCAGCCCGGAAAGTGCCGTACGCAGTACATTCGGTTCTCCCACCGAGACCTACCGCCTCGCCGACGGCACCACCCGCTGGATCTGGTCGCGCCAGCCCCTCGGCCATGAGGTCTATGCCGCTGATTTCGATGCCGGCGGCAAGCTCACGGACTATCGCCAGATGCTGACCGAGACGGAGATCTACCGCGCCCAGGTCGGGACCTGGACCAAGAAGGACGTGCAGGAGCGCTTTGGCCAGCCGCGCGAGCCCATCCAGTACTACGCCCTGATGAAACGTGAAGCCTGGTCCTGGCGCATGTACAAGGATGGCTTGCAGACCGCGCATTTCAGCTGTTACTTCGATGACGCCGGCGTGCTGCGCCAGACCATGATCATCGTCGACCCGCTCGGCGGCGACTCGCGCCACTCGCGCTGAAGCGAGGCCAGTGAGGCCGCCGGTGCCATTGCCGGCAGCAGGGGCTCCCCGGCCCACGGGCCTTTTTGCGCGCAGAATGGTGGCGATGCGGCAACCGCCGCCCACCCTCCATGCGGAAAACGAATCGTGACCACTGCGATCCTGCTCGAGAACATCCACCAGAGCGCCAACGCCCGGCTGGCTGAAGCCGGCCTGCAGGTCGAGCGCCGCACGGGCGCCCTGGCCGGTGCCGAACTGCGCCAGGTGCTGGCCAGCCACGACGTGGTCGGCATCCGCTCTGCCACCCACCTGCGCGCCGACGACATCCGCAGCGCGCCCGGGCTGATCTCGGTTGGCTGCTTCTGCATCGGCACCTCGCAGGTGGACCTGGATGCCGCCACCACCGCCGGCATTCCGGTGTTCAACGCGCCCTTCTCCAACACCCGCTCGGTGGCCGAGCTGGTGGTGTCCGAAGCGGTGATGCTGCTGCGCCGGATTCCGGAGAAGAACACCCTGGCACACGCCGGTAAATGGGCCAAGGGCGCAGCCGGCGCATTCGAGGCGCGCGGCAAGACCATTGCCATCGTCGGCTACGGCAATATCGGCTCGCAGGTGGGCGTGCTGGCCGAATCGATGGGCATGCGCGTGGTCTACTACGACGTGCTGGCACGGCTCTCGCACGGCTCCGCGCGCGCCATGGGCTCGCTGGAAGAAGCGGTGTCGCAGGCCGAAGTGGTGACCCTGCATGTGCCAGCCACGCCGCGCACGCGCCATATGATCGATGCGCGCATTCTGGCCGCCTGCAAGCCGGGCGCGATCCTGATCAATGCCTCGCGCGGCAGCGTGGTGGACATCGCCGCACTGGCCACGGCGCTGCGCGAGAAGCGCCTGGGCGGTGCCGCCATCGACGTGTTCCCGGAGGAGCCGAAGACCAACAACGACCCCTTCGTCAGCGAACTGCAGAACCTGCCCAACGTACTGCTGACCCCGCACGTGGGCGGCAGCACCGAAGAGGCGCAGGAGAATATCGGCACCGAAGTGGCGGCCAAGCTGGCGCACTTCCTGGCCACCGGCGGCACCATCGGCGCCGTCAACTTCCCCGAAGTGGATCCCGGCCCGCTGCACGCGCCCGCGCGGCTGCTCAACGTGCACGGCAACGCGCCGGGCGCCCTGGCGGCACTGAACACATTGCTGGCGCAGGAGGGCGTGAATATCACCGGCCAGCACCTGCAGACGCGCGGCCACACCGGCTATGTGGTCACCGACCTCGACCGCGTGCCGTCAGACCAGTTGATGCAGGCGCTGCGCACCCATGCAGGCTTTGCCCGGTCGAGGCTGATCCTGCGGTAGGACAGCGGCCTCCCCAAGGTCAATTGTCATAAGAGTGTCACAACCCTTAAGAATGTTCTGAGCCCGTCGCTATGATGAATGTGGCCCACGCGCGGACCGTGGGCCTGCACTGTGCGGGTTCTCAGTGGCGGCCTGCCTCGGCGCCACACTGACAATAAGAGAGGGTAGTCATGAAAACGGTCGAACTCAGCAGGAAGCCCGCCGGCGTTGCCGGCCGGCTGGTCGCAGCAGGTCTCCTGGCAGCAGCGGGGGCCGGCCCCGCTGCCGCGCATACCGGCACCATTACTTTCCTTGGGGAATCTCGTACCCGTCATGCGGCTTCAGCCCGTTCGCCGGACGGCTGCAGGCGAGCTGCCAGCAGCCGTCGGGACGGATTGTCTCGGCCCCGCTCGCGATGCCGCCCGCCCGGATGCCCGGGCCAGTCCGCATTGGCGTGGCAAAGCTGGACGTCGAGCCAGCCCATACCCGACAACGCAGCACGCCGGATGCGTATGTGGTGGTAGTGACCTATCAGTAAACGCAAACGACGGACGCGGCAGGCAGGCCTTGCCTGCCAGGCTTCTTTCGCACATTCCTGGAAGAAGGCGAACGCGTGGCCGCGCTGTTGCATGACTGGGCAGGCCCCAACCTGCCACTGGCCACGGCACTAGGCGTGGCCGAGCCCATTGTCGCCGGCCTGATCGCGCGGCTGACGGGATCCGGCACGACTGCGCCGGCTGCAGCGCTGCCTCGCCACCCGGATCCGCTAACCGGGCGCGAACTGGAAGAGCTGCCCATGCTGTCGGCCGGATATCGCAATCGGGTGATCGCCCGGAGGCTCTTCCTGTCCGAGCTGACCGTGAAGTCGCATCTGCCCCGCATCCAATGCCAAGCTGGGCGCGCAAAGCCACACTGAAGCCGTTGCATTGGGCCGCGCACGCGGGCTGATTCCGTGAGCGGCAACCGGCGCCCCCCGACGTCGCCATCGACGGCACGATTGCGCCGTAGTGGCTCAGGCGGGCAGCGTCGCCCTCAGGTTGGCCAGCATGTCCGCCACCATCTCCTTCAGGCCGTACTCCGCCTTCCAGCCCCAGTCCGCGCGCGCAACCGAATCGTCGATCGAATCCGGCCAACCCTGTGCAATCGCCTGGCGATAGTCGGGTTCATAGCGGATCTGGAAGCCTGGCACCTGCTCGCGGATGGCCGCGGCGATCTGCGCGGGCGTGAAGCTCATGCCGGCGATGTTGTAGCTGCCGCGCTCGCCGAGCTGGTCCGCCGGCGCTTCCATCAGTTCGATGGTGGCGCGGATGGCATCGGGCATATACATCATCGGCAGGGCCTCGTCTTCCTTCAGGAAGCAGGTATAGGGTTCGCCCTTCACCGCCGCATGGAAAATGTCGACCGCATAGTCGGTGGTGCCGCCGCCGGGCGGGGTCTTGTGCGAGATCAGGCCCGGATAGCGCACGCTGCGCACATCCACGCCGTGGTTGGCGTGATACCAGCGGCACCAGCCCTCGCCCGCCTGCTTGGAGATGCCGTAGACGGTAGTGGGTTCCATCACGGTCTTCTGCGGCGTCTGTTCGGCAGGCGTGGTCGGGCCGAAGGCTGCAATCGAGCTTGGCCAGAACACCCGCTCCAGCCCGGTCTGCCGCGCCAGTTCCAGCACATTGAGCAGGCTGGTCATATTGAGGTTCCAGGCCCACTGCGGCGCCTTTTCGCCGGTGGCGGACAGCGCGGCGGCCAGCAGGTAGACCTGGGTGATGCCATGGCGCTCGACCACGGTGGCCAGCTCGCCCCGGTCGGTGGCGTTGAGCATCTCGTGCGTCAGGTGCACGTGTCGGCCGGTGGGCACCACGTCGGAGGTGATCACGTTGGTGCGCCCATAGCGCTCGGCCAGCGCCAGTGCCAGTTCAGACCCGATCTGGCCGTTGGCGCCGACGATCAGGATCTTCGGTTTGCCATCTTCCATCAGATCAGCCCCAGTTCGCGGCCAGCCTGGCCAAAGGCGTCCAGCGCCGCCTGCAGCGCGGCTTCGTCATGCAGCGCGCTCATCTGCACGCGGATGCGCGCCTGGCCCTTGGGCACCACCGGGTAGAAGAAGCCGACCACGTACACGCCCAGCTCCAGCAGGCGCTGCGCGAGCTGCTGCGCCTTGTCGGCGTCATAGACCATGATCGGGATGATGGGGTGGTCGCCCGCCTTGACGTCGAAGCCCAGCTGGTCCAGTCCCGCGCGGAAGAACCTGGTATTGCCCTCCAGCCGGTCACGCAGTTCGGTGCTGGCTTCCAGGATATCGAGCACCGCGATCGACGCGCCCACGATGGCCGGCGCCACCGTATTGGAGAACAGGTAGGGCCGCGAGCGCTGGCGCAGCAGCGCCACGACTTCCTGGCGCGCACTGGTGAAGCCGCCGGAGGCGCCGCCCAGCGCCTTGCCCAGCGTGCCGGTGATGATGTCGATCTTGCCGAACACGCCGCGCGCCTCATGCGTGCCGCGCCCGCGCTGTCCCATGAAGCCGGTGGCATGGCATTCGTCGATGCCCAGCAGCGCGCCATACTCGTCGCAGATCGCGCGCATCTCGTCGAGCCGCGCCACGGTGCCGTCCATTGAGAACACGCCGTCGGAAAACACCAGCGTGTAGCGCGCGCCGTCGGCCCGCGCCTGCTCCAGCTGCACGCGCAGGTCGCCCATGTCGTTGTGCTGGTAGCGGTAGCGGCGCGCCTTGGACAGGCGGATGCCGTCGATGATCGAGGCATGGTTGAGCGCATCGCTGATGACCGCGTCTTCCGCGCCCAGCAGCGTTTCGAACAAACCGCCATTGGCATCGAAGGCCGAACCGTAGAGGATGGTGTCCTCGGTGCCGAGGAAGTTCGACAGCCGCCCCTCCAGCGTCTTGTGCAGGTCCTGCGTGCCGCAGATGAAGCGCACCGAGCTGAGCCCGTAGCCATGCGTGCGCAAGGCCTCGTGCGCGGCCTCGATCACCCGCGGGTGCGACGACAGGCCCAGGTAGTTGTTGGCGCACAGGTTGATGACCTCGCGGCCGTCGGTGGTGCGCACCCGCGCGCCTTGCGGCGTGGCAATCACGCGCTCATGCTTGAACAGCCCCGCCTCGCGGATGCTTTCGAGTTCAGTGCGGATGGATGCATAGAATGCCTCGGCATTCGACATGGCTTGGCTCCCGGTGGTGGCGGTGTGCTAGGCGGGCGTGCTAGCATTGATCGATAAATCGAACACGTTCTGTATATCGAACGTTATGCGCAATATAACGAACATCCTCCCATGACGCAAGCCCTTGCCCAGATGCCGCAGGCCGACGGGCCGCCCGCCGTCGGCATGGCGCTGCAGGCGCTGCGCCAGCAGCAGCGCCTGTCGCTCGATGAACTGTCGCGCCGCGCCGGCGTGTCCAAGTCGATGCTGTCGCAAATCGAACGCAACCTGGCCAATCCCACTGTGGCGGTGCTGTGGCGCCTGGCCAATGCGCTGGGCGTCAGCCTGACGGATTTCCTGGCCGGCGGCGCGGCAGAGCGGCCCGGCGGCGGCATCACCGTGATCCAGCCACATGCGACGCCGTCGCTGAAAAGCCCCGATACCCGCTGCGACCTGCGCATCCTGGGCCCGATCGACCTGGCCGGGCGCTTCGAGTGGTATGAGCTGACCATCCAGGCCGGCGGCGTGCTGGCCTCCGAGCCGCACGAGGCCGGCACCCAGGAACACCTGTCGGTGCTGAGCGGATCGATGACGGTGCGCGCGGGCGCCGATGAGAAGAAGCTGAGGCACGGCGAGACCGCGCGCTATGCGGCCGATGTCGCACATGCGATCTCCAATGGCGGCAAGACCACTGCCACCGCACTACTGGTTGTAGTGCATCCGGGCTGACGCGCAAAGGCAGGCGGCTGCGTGCCGCCCGTTGCCGCTCAGCGTGCACCAGCGGCAACGAGGATCTGTTCGATCCGCGCATAGCCGCGCTGGCGCGCATGCTGCAGTGGCGAGACGCCGTCGCCGTCGGCCAGGTTCACGTCGGCACCTGCCTTGACCAGCAGGCGCACGATCTCGGTATGGGCCTGCCCGCCGTTGCCGAGGATGATGGCTTCGAGCAAGGCCGTCCACTTGAGCTTGTTGACGTGATTCACCGCCACGCCGGCCGCGATCAGCGTGCGCACGGTCTCGACATGGCCGCGCTCGGCGGCGGGAATCAGCGCGGTGCCGCCGTAGCGGTTGGTGCTGCGCAGGTCGGCGCCATGCGCCAGAGTCAGGCGCAGGATCTCGTTGTAGCCGCGCGCGCCGGCGTACAGGTAGGAGCTGTCATGGATGGCATCTTGCGCATTCACGTCGGCGCCGGCATCGATCAGGACCCTGGCCGCCTGCACGCGGTTGTGGTGCGTGGCCAGCAGCAGCGCCGTGCGTCCCTGCGCATCGCGGCCATCGATGCTGGCGCCCTGGCCAAGCAGTGCGGTGACCTGCGCAGCGTTGCCGCTGGCCGCGGCCTCGCGCAGCTGTTGTTCGGGCGGGCCGCTGGCGGCGGCTGTGGTGGGTGTCAACATGGCAATGGCCAGGGCAAGGCAGATGGACAGGCGCGCCGCCAGCATGTTCTTTCCTCCGTGCGGATGCGTCAGGTGTAAGGGGTATCGCGGTATCGATGCGGTCCGGCGCATTCTGTCATGCGGGCCACGCCGCGCGAAGTTAAGGATTCGAATGCGCGCCAGTGCCATCGCCAATAACCGGCGCTGCGCGCGCACGGCCCAAATACGCCCTATAACAACCCATGCCACCATGGCGCCGCACGCTGGCCTATATTCCCGAGGCCCGAACCATCGTCCGCCTGCACGGGCCAGGCCTCAACGGAGACAACGCGTGTCCTCGACAGAAGCCTATCTGCTTGATTCCATCCGCCTCGCCATGGAGAACGTGCGCGAACGCAATACCTGGCCCTTTGGCGCCGTGGTCGTCAGGGACGGCAAAGTGCTGGCCCGCGCGGTCAACGAGGTGGAGGCCAACTGCGACCCGAGCGCGCACGCCGAAATGCAGGCGGTGCGCGCCGCCAGCCGGGCGCTGGGCAAGCCGGACCTGAGCGGCTGCACGGTGTACGCCAGCGGCTACCCCTGTTCGATGTGCCTGTCGGCGATGTACCTGGCCGGCGTGAAGGCGGTCTACTACGCCTACTCCAATGAAGACGGCGAACCCTACGATCTGTCCGCGGAGCGCGGCTACATCGAGCTGGCCCGGCCGTTGGCGCAACGGGAGATGACGCTGGCCTACGTGCGGGCGCGCGACGAGGGCATCGACCTGTACGAGGCGTGGCGCGAGCAGCAGCGCCAATAAACGCCGCCATGCGGTGCAGCCGGTGCAAGGGGCGGGAGGCTGCCGCCCCGATTGCACGGCACCGGCATGGCCGGCCATCACATTGTCATCGTGACAGGCTGATAATGCATCACCATGACGGCGGGGCGACGCCCGGTCACATGTAACGGCGAGCCGTTGCACGGAACCGTGTGTTGCCGGCCTCGTCAAACGAATTAGTCGCCGGAGACAGGATACCGCGCCGCAGCATTTCACCGCGGCGCCACACCTGCACGTGGCATGTGCCGCATCGTCTCCAGGACTTTTTTACTTCTTCCCGCGCCGGCGCTGCTGCGCCGCGCAGACTCCCAGCAAACGCCCCCTCTAGCCAAGGAGACGAACGTGCTGAGCCCGCATGAACTTGCCACGCTGCTATTGTTGAGCGATGGTCCGGATTCCCTCGATTCCAGCGATTCCCGCCAGATCGATCCCATCGACCTGAAGGCGCTGGTCGAAAAGCAACTCGTACAACTTGAGATCCTGCATGGCAGCCGGCAGGAGCCCCGCATCACCAGCCACGGCTACTCGATGCTCAAGGCGATGAGGCGCTGACGCCCCGAGGCCAGCCCGGCAGCACCACGCGCCCCTAAGCGCACCCGGAACACGACGGAGCCCACGATGACAGTGCGCCCGGCAATTGGCGCCGACAGCGCGGCGGACCCCGACGCTGCGCGCCGCCGCTTCCTGCATGAGCTGGGCGGCCTGCTTGCCGCAGCCGGCATCGCGCCTGGCGCGGCAACGGCAGCAGCCACTCCCGCCGCCTGCCTGCTGACGCCCGCCGCCACCGAAGGCCCCTTCTACCTTGACGACGCCCTGGTACGCGACGACATCCGCGATGACCGGCCCGGCCAACCCTTGCGGCTGCGCATCCGGGTGGTGGATGCCGGGCGCGGCTGCGCGCCGGTGCCGGGTGCCCTGGTCAGCATCTGGCATTGCGATGCCGACGGCAGCTACAGCGGCGAGGGCCGCGGCAACCGCCAGGCGCGCTTCCTGCGCGGCGTCCAGCCCACCAGCCGGGACGGCGTGGCCACGTTCATGTCGATCTATCCCGGCTGGTACGCGCCGCGCGCCATCCATATCCACTTCAAGGTGCTGCTCGGGCGGTCGGAAGCCCTGACCAGCCAGTTGTACTTCAGCGATACCCTGAACCGCGAGGTGCTGGGCAGCCACCCGGCCTACCGCGCGCGCGGCGTGCCGTCGCGCGCCACCGCGCAGGATCCGATCGCAGGTTCCCACCCGAACCAGATGCGCGTGCGCCAGGCCGCCGATGCAACGGGGCTGCTGGAGGCCGAGTTCACGGTCGGCATCGCCCGCACCTGAGCCGCCCAGTCCCCCGCGGCATCAGCCGAATTCGCCACAAAGTGCGCAGGCCCACACCGCGCGGGTAATCCCTAGATTGTGGTTCCCCGTCCCTTTCCTACCATGAAGGGAATCACGGGCCACCTGCACGCCCGCCCTGCCGCGCGGCCAGTGGCCCGGCATGCTCCAGATTTCCCGACTTTTCCGATGTTCGCGTCCGTGGCGAGTTGTCTCGGCCCCCGTGGCCGGCGCTCGTGGGTAGTCACACACACAGCAAATGGAGGCAGTCATGGCATCCAGGACAAGGAAAGCAGGCGCGGTCAAACCTGAAGCGCAAATCAAGCCAGGCGTTTCCCGGCGCGGCTTCCTTGGCGGGGCCGCCGGCGCGGCCGCGGGTGCCGCGGCAATGGGCTTCCCGGCCATCGTCAAGGCGCAAGGCCCGGTCACGATGCGCTGGCAGAGCACCTGGCCCACCAAGGACATCTTCCATGAGTTCGCCGGCGACTTCGTCGCCAAGGTGAACGATATGTCGGGTGGCGACCTGAAGATCGAGTTGCTGCCCGCGGGCGCTGTGGTCAAGGCCTTCGACCTGATCGACGCGGTCAGCAAGGGCACGCTGGACGGCGGCCATGGCGTGATCGCGTACTGGTACGGCAAGAACTCGGCGCTGGCGCTGTGGGGCTCGGGCCCGGCCTGGGGCATGGACCCGAACATGGTGCTGGCCTGGCACAAGTACGGCGGCGGCAAGGAGTTGCAGCAGGAGATCTACCGCAGCCTGAACCTGGACGTGGTGTCGTTCCTGTATGGCCCGATGCCGACCCAGCCGCTGGGATGGTTCAAGAAGCCCATCACCAAGCCGGAAGACTTCAAGGGCCTGAAGTTCCGCACGGTTGGCCTGTCGATCGACATCTTCACCGGCCTGGGTGCCGCGGTGAATGCGCTGCCGGGCGCGGAGATCGTGCCGGCGCTGGACCGCGGGCTGCTCGATGCGGCCGAGTTCAACAACGCCAGCTCGGACCGCGCGCTGGGCTTCCAGGACGTGTCCAAGATCTGCATGCTGCGCAGCTTCCACCAGCCCTCGGAGCAGTTCGAGATCCTGTTCAACAGGAAGCGCTATGACGCGCTGCCGGCCAGGCTCAAGGCGCTGATCGCCAACGCGGTGGAGGCTGCATCCGCGGATATGTCGATCAAGGCGATCGACCGCTATTCCAAGGACTACCAGGCGCTGCAGAAGCAAGGCGTGAAGTTCTACGCCACCCCCAACTCGGTGCTGCAGGCGCAGCTGAAGGTATGGGATGAGATCGTGGCGCGCAAGGAAAAAGAAAACCCGATGTTCAAGAAGGTCAATGATTCGATGAAGGCCTTCGCTGAGCGCACCACCCGCTGGCAGAACGACACCAACGTCGACTACCGGCTCGCATCCAGCCACTACTTCTCCAAGCGCAGCTAAGCCGCGCCGGGACGCACGCCGTGCAACGCCTGCTGCTGGGCATCGACTGGCTCAGCACCTTCATTGGCCAGGCCGCCTCGTGGCTGATCATCGGGCTTACGCTGATGATCAGCTACGAGGTGTTCTCGCGCTATGCGCTGGGCACGCCGCACTCCTGGGTGTTCGATGCCAGCAATATGCTGTACGGCACGCTGTTCATGCTGGCCGGCGCCTATACCCTGGCCAAGCGCGGCCATGTGCGCGGCGACATCCTCTACGGCTTCCTGTCGCCGCGGATGCAGGCGTCCATTGACCTGGTGCTCTACCTGGCCTTCTTCTTCCCCGGGGTGATCGCGCTGGCCTGGGCGGGCATCGATTTCTTCGAGGTCTCGCTGGCACAGGACGAACACTCTTCCATCGCCGCAGACGGCCCGCCGATCTATCCGTTCAAGGCCGTGATTCCCGTGGCCGGCGCGCTGCTTTTGCTGCAGGGCGTGGCCGAGACCATCCGCTGCATCTTGTGCCTGGCGAACGGCAGCTGGCCGCCGCGCGCAGGCGATGTCGAGGAAGTCGATGTCGAGCAGCTCAAGGAGATGGTGCAAGGCACCCCTACCGTTGAGCTGGCCGAGTCACCGCCGCCGCGCGACGACCAGCCTGGAGCCGGCCGATGAGGAAGGAGCTGTGGTTCGGCATTTCCCTGATGGTGCTGATTGTCGGCGCCGTGGTCTGGCTCATGCCCGCGCCGGCGGACTGGACCAACGGGCACCTCGGCCTGCTGATGCTGGCGCTGATCGTGGTGGCGATCATGCTGGGCTTCCCCACCGCGTTCACGCTGATGGGCATGGGCGTGCTGTTCTCATGGCTGGCCTACCGCCACGCCGATCCGTCGATCGCGGTGCAGCAGACACTGGACCTGATGGTGCAGCGGGCCTATGCCGTCATGACCAACGACGTGCTGATCTCGATCCCGCTGTTCGTGTTCATGGGCTACCTGGTCGAGCGCTCCAACCTGATCGAGAAGCTCTTCCGCAGCCTGCACCTTGCACTGGCGTGGATTCCCGGCTCGCTCGCGGTCGCCACGCTGGTGACCTGCGCGATCTTCGCGACCGCCACCGGCATCGTCGGCGCCGTGGTCACGCTGATGGGGCTGCTGGCCTTCCCCGCCATGCTGCGCGCGGGCTACAGCACGTCACTGTCGGCCGGCGCGGTCACCGCGGGCGGATGCCTGGGCATCCTGATCCCGCCGTCGGTGCTGCTGATCGTCTACGGCGCCACCGCGGGCGTGTCGGTGGTGCAGCTCTATGCGGGCGCGTTCTTCCCGGGCCTGATGCTGACCGGGCTCTATATCCTCTACATCCTGATCCTGGCCAAGCTCAAGCCTGCGCTCGCGCCGCCGCTGCCGGAAGCCGAGCGGGTGGTGCAGCTGCCGCCGCTGGCCAGCAAGCTGCACGCGGGCGGCGCCACCCATGCCTTGCCTGCGCTGGGCGCCGGCATGGTGCGCGCGCTCAAGGGACCGCGCAATGCCGACCTGCCGAGCGGCGAATTCGTGCGCCAGCTGGCCATCGTCCTGCTGCCGGCGCTCGCCGTGGTGGTGGTGATGGGCACGCTGTACGGCGCGGTCACCGCGCCCGCTGCCGGCGTCGCTGTGGAAGCACCGCTGTCCCTGGGTGGCGCCGAGGAAAGCAGCGCAGCACTCGACGACCTGCAGGCGCCGCCGGTGGAAGAATCCGCTGCGCCCGCCGCACCGGCCGCCCCCGCCGCCCCCGCCGCTGCCACCCCTGCACCCACCACCGCAGCGCAAGCCGGGGCGCAGCCAGCGCCGCCGGCGGCTGCGATATCTGCACCCCGCTGGTTCTGGATCGCGCTGGCGGCGGTGGCGGCGGTGCTGGTGTACTTCTACTGGCGCTTCAGCTTCGCGCGGCTGGAAATCTTCAAGATGCTGCTGGCGTCGTTCTTCCCGCTGGCGCTGCTGATCGTGGCGGTGCTGGGCTCGATCGTGTTCGGGCTGGCCACGCCCACCGAGGCCGCAGCAGTCGGCTCGCTCGGCGGCGCGCTGCTGGCCGCCGCATACCGGCAGCTGAACTTCCGCGTGGTCAAGGAATCAGTGCTGCTGACGGCCAAGACCAGCGCCATGGTGTGCTGGCTGTTTGTGGGCTCGTCGATCTTCTCGGCAGCGTTCGCGCTGCTGGGCGGGCAGGCGCTGGTCGAGCAATGGGTGCTGTCGCTGAACCTGTCGGCGGTGCAGTTCATGATCCTGGCGCAGGTCATCATCTTCCTGCTGGGCTGGCCGCTGGAATGGACCGAGATCATCATCATCTTCATGCCGATCTTTATCCCGTTGCTGGACAACTTCGGCATTGACCCGCTGTTCTTCGGGCTGCTGGTGGCGCTGAACCTGCAGACCGCCTTCCTGTCGCCGCCGGTGGCAATGGCCGCGTTCTACCTGAAGGGCGTGGCGCCGCCGCATGTCACGCTGAACCAGATCTTCCTGGGCATGCTGCCGTTCATGGGCATCCAGCTGATCGCGCTGGTGCTGCTCTACGTCTTCCCCGGCATCGGCCTCTGGCTGCCCACGGTGCTGTACCGCTGAGCGCGCCGGCACCCGTTTGCCCCCGTTGCCTATACTGGTTGGCGATGCCAACTGATACCGCCCTCGCCAGCCTGCCCGTCGACACCGCATTCCGCACCGACATTCCCGGGCGGCTGGACCGCCTGCCTTGGTCGCGCTGGCACTGGCGCGTGGCGATTGCGCTGGGCATTGCCTGGGTGCTCGATGGCCTGGAAGTCACGCTGGTGGGCTCGGTCGGCGCCGTGCTGGAGCGCCCCGATACGCTGGGTCTGACCGCGACGCAGGTGGGCTGGTCGGGGTCGCTGTATATCGCCGGCGCGGTGCTGGGGGCGCTGGTGTTCGGGCGCATGGCCGACCGCCTCGGGCGCAAGCGGCTGTTCCTGGCCACGCTCGCGGTCTACATGGTGGCGACGCTGGCAACTGCGTTCTCACCCGGCTTTGCCTTCTTTGCGGCCTGCCGCTTCTTCACCGGCCTTGGCATCGGCGGCGAATATGCCGCCATCAATTCCGCCATCGACGAACTGATCCCGGCGCGCGTGCGCGGGCGTGTCAACCTGGCCATCAACGGCAGCTTCTGGCTGGGCGCGGCGCTGGGCGCCGGGCTGAGCCTGGTGCTGCTCGATGCGCGCGTGTTCGGCCCCGTCTGGGGCTGGCGGGTCTGCTTCGCGCTGGGTGCGGTGCTGGCCGTGGCAATCGTTCTGGTGCGCAGGCATGTGCCGGAGAGCCCGCGCTGGCTTGCCACCCACGGCCGCCTGGAAGAGGCCGAGCGCGTGATCGCCGCGATCGAGGCCGAGGTGCGCGCCCGCCACGGCCCGCTGCCGCCGGTGGCACCCGATTGCGTCGCGATGGCCATGCGCCGGCGCGCCGCGCCGGGCGTGGGCGAAGTCATGCACCTGCTGTTGCGGCGCTTTCGCCGCCGCAGCGTGATCACGCTGGCGCTGATGGTGGCGCAGGCCTTCTTCTACAACGCGATCTTCTTCACCTATGCGCTGGTGCTGACGCGCTTCTATGCCGTGCCGGAAGCGCGCGTGGCGCTGTATATCTTTCCCTTTGCACTGGGCAACGCCCTGGGGCCGCTGCTGCTTGGCCCGCTGTTCGACCACATCGGGCGCCGGCGCATGATTGCCGCCACCTACGTGCTGTCCGGCATCGGCCTGGCACTGACCGGCTGGGCCTTCGTTGAAGGCTGGCTCGATGCGCGCGCCCAGGCGCTGTGCTGGTCGGCGGTGTTCTTCCTGGCCTCGGCCGCGGCCAGCTCCGCCTACCTGACCGCCAGCGAAGTATTCCCGCTGGAAATGCGCGCGCTGGCGATCTCGGTGTTCTATGCCGTGGGCACTGGCACCGGCGGCTTTATCGCGCCGGTGCTGCTGGGCGCGCTGATTGAAAGCGGCAGCCGCGAAGCCGTGGCGGCAGGCTACGGCTTCGGCGCGGTGCTGGTGATCGTCGCCGGGCTGCTGGCATTGCGCTTCGGCATCGACGCCGAACGCCGGCCGCTGGAGCACATCGCGCCGCCGCTCGCTGCCGACGATTAGCCGCGTGACCGCAGCGCGCGTCAGCTGCCATCGCTGCCAGATTCAACACCCTCGCCAGCGCTATCAAAACCTCATCATTGTGTGCCGCATTCGTCGTGCACGGCATGCCATGTTACTGCCGTATTAAGCAGTGCTACAGCCTCCCCTTACACATTTTTACAGCAAGGGACGGGGCAACTGACTAGCCTATAACTCACACGCGGCGGCCTGAGTGCATGAATCTTTGCGTCAGCGGGCTGCCACTTCTTGGTCATTAACTGGCCATTGTTCAACTCTGCCCGGATGAAGCCGGGCTGATCCACGGGCCGCTTGTCGGCCCGATTGCAAGGTGCGCCGATACGGCCTGGCCACATCGCGCGTGCTGCAGACAACAAACTGAATTGGGGACATGCAAGCCGGGCACCGCGCGACAGCCCTTGCGCGACGCTGCCCGCTTGCCTGGAATTTCGCTCGCCCGGCCTGCACCTGTGCATGCCGGCGGGGACGCTTTTTGACTTTGCTTGCCGGAGAACACCACCATGGGCGACCAGCGCAACAATCCGCCACCCAGACAACACCCGCTGACACCGGCTCCGCTGCGCCTGCCCCATGGCGACGGCCTGGTGCAACGCCCGCAACCCGTTCCCGTGCCGCTGTGGCATATCGTGCCGCGCATGGCGGGCTACGGGGTGGTGCTGTTCATCATCTGGGCCGTGCTGACAATCATGTTTCCAAATGTGTTTACGCGCTCGTCGGAGCGGGCCGTGGTGAACAGCCCGGTCAGCCTGGTGACGTCTCCCGTGGAAGGCATCGTGATGAAGCAGATGGTGGCCGCGGACCAGCCGTTCTCGGCCAACCAGGCGCTGATGATCGTGCAGAACCCGAACATCGACCGTTCGCTGCTGGTCGACCTGACCGGCAAGAAGCTCGACAACCAGCAGCGCTATGACTCCGCCAAGGCCCGGCTGGAAAGCAACCGCCGGCTTATGGCCGCCACCGAGCAGGACCTGCAGCGCTACAACAGCGCTGCGCAACGCGAGCACGGGGCGCGCGTACGCGCGCTGGAGGCGCGCCTGGCATCGGCCAAGGCACAGGAAGACCAGCAGCAGGAAGTGGTCAACCGCAACCAGAGCATGCAGTGGGCCGGGGCGGTCAGCGAGGCCTACACCAATGCCTCGCGCTACCAGCTGTCGATGCTTTCCAATGCCAAGGCGGCGGCCAAGGCCGAGCTGGATAACGCCGTCGGCGTGAGCGAGGCCGCGCGCAACAAGGTCTATGCCTCGTCCACCGACGGCCCCAGCGCCACGCTGGCCCAGCGGCGCCAGGTACTTAGCGCGGAATCGGCACAGCTGACGGCAGAGCTGGAACAACTCGAGGCCTATGGCAAGTCGGTCGACGCGATGATCGCCACGGAACAGGAACGCCTCGACCGGCTCTCCAACCTGGAGACCCGCTCGACCGAACCCGGCACCATCGAAGACCTGATCGCGCAGCCCGGCATGCGCGTGGCCGCCGGCGCCACCCTGGCGCGCGCCAGCAACTGCGCGCAGACGCGCGTGGTGGCGGTGTTCCCGCGCAGCCTCAGCGACAACCTGCTGCCCGGTGCACGGCTGAACGTGCATGTCGACGGCGTGCCCACGGCGTTGCCGGCATCGGTGGCGGAGGTGCTGCCGCGCGCGCCGGACGGCGACCAGGCGCGTTACTTCGTGCCATTCCCGCCGATCGAGAAGAACGAGATCTATGTGATCGCCAAGCTCGACCGCCCGCTGGACAACGTGCCGGGCAAGGCTGCTGCCTCAGGGACAGCAACACGTGCCGCTGCAGGGCCAAGCCAGTCCGGCCATTGCGGCATGGGCCGCTGGGCGCGCGTGACGCTGAACCAGAGCTGGCTGGGCCAGCTGCGGGCATCGCTGATATAACCGCCGACGCAGGCAAAGGAGACCCGGATGCGACTGCCGATCCCGACTGCACGCCTGCCCCGCCTGGTTGCCGGCGCGCTGCTTCCCGCCGTGCTCGCGCTGGCGCCATGCGCGGGGCGCGCTGCCGAGCCAGCCCAGCAGACGCTGCTGGCCGACGGCTGCAAGACGCTGGCCGAGCGCGTCAGCCGTGAAAGCGGCAGCGGCCCCGTCTTCCTCGCCAGCTATGAACCCGCGCCGGGCGGCGAGCCGCTGGCCCCGGCGCTGCGCAACGCCGCCTTCGTCTACGACAATGCGCTGGCCGGCATCGCGCTGGTTGCCTGCAAGCGTCCCGCCGAAGCGCGCCGCATTGCCGACGCCGTGCTGCAGGCGACCCGCCAGGACCGCCACTTCCGCGATGCGCGCCTGCGCAACGCCTACCGGGCCGGCCCGCTGCCGGCCGGCCCGGTGCCGCTGCCAGGCTGGTGGGACGAGCCCAGCAAGCGCTGGTTTGAAGATGCCTACCAGGCCGGCACCGCCACCGGGAACGTGGCCTGGGCCGCGCTGCTGCTGCTGGCGGTGCATGACGCCACGCGCGATGCGCGCTACCTCGATGGCGCCGCCGCGCTGATGGGCTGGGTGCATGCCACCGTGCCCGACACGGGCGCGCCCGCCGGCTATATCGGCGGCTTCTTCGGCCACGAGCCGAAGCAGACCCGCCAGGGCTGGAAATCCACCGAGCATAACGTCGATACCTATGCCGCCTTCAGCTGGCTCGCCAGCCAGCGCAACGATCCGCGCTGGCGCGATGGCGCGGCCCGCTCGCGCGGCTTTGTCGGCGCCATGTGGCAGGCGCGCGAGGGCCGCTTCATCATCGGCACGCGCGACGATGGCCGCGCGCCAAACGCCGGCCCGTCCGCGCTGGATGCGGTGCTGTGGCCGCTGATCGCGATCCCGGACCCGCCGCAGGACTGGCGCCGCAACCTGGCGTGGGTGGAGGCCAGGCACCGCGCCGGCGCAGGCTACGGTTTCAAGGGCGGCCCCGACGGCATCTGGACCGAAGGCACCGGGCAGGCCGCGCTGGTGCTGCAGGCCGCCGGGCAGGCCCAACAGGCGCAGCCACTGTGGCAGCTGCTGCTGTCGCAGCGGGCGCCGTCCGGGATGCTCTACGCCACACCCGAGGCGCGCGTCAGCACCGGGCTGTCGATCGGGCCCACCTCGACCACGGAAGATTTCCACTACTTCCACCTGCCCCACCTGGGCGCCACCGCATGGGCCGTGCTGGCCGCGGCGCGCTGGAACCCCTTCCGTCCGGGCGGATGCCTGGAGACGTCCTGTCCGCCGCCAGCCATTGCGGCCGCGGCACCTGCAACCGCCCCTGCCAACACCACCGCCAAGGAGTGACGATGTTCGCCCTGTTTCTGGAAAACCAGACGCTGCTGGTCATCAACGGCGGCGTGCTGCTGGCGATGGTGCTGCTCTCGATGCTGTGCCGGCATGACCGGCCGGCGGACCGTGTGCTGTTCGGCGGCGTCACCGCCTTGCTGCTGGCGGTGTACCTGACGTGGCGCATCCGCGAAACGCTGCCGGACTGGCAGATGACCTTCACCAGCGTGTGGGCTCATGTGTTCTTTGCCTTCGAATGCATGACGCTGGCCTATACGCTGCTGTCGATCGTGGTGCTGGCGCGCACCAGCAACCACACGCCTGACGCCGATGCGGGCGAGGCCGCGCTGCGCCGCGCGAAGCAGGTGCCGCCGGTGGACATCTTCATCGCCACCTACAACGAAGGCCTGGACATCCTGGAGAAGACCATTGTCTCGGCGCTGGCGATCGACTATCCCGACTTCCGCGTCTGGGTGCTGGACGATACCCGCCGCGACTGGCTGCGCGAGTTCTGCGAGCGCGTCGGCGCGCACTACGTGACGCGCCCGGACAATGCCCACGCCAAGGCCGGCAATCTCAACAATGGCCTGCGCCACAGCGCCGCGGCCGGCGGCGCGCCCTATATCCTGGTGCTGGACGCCGACTTCGCGCCGCATCGCAATATCCTGCTGCGCACTGTGGGCCTGTTCAGCGATGCGCGCGTGGGCGTAGTGCAGACGCCCCAGTTCTATTACAACGCGGATCCGATCCAGTACAACCTGCGCGCCACCGAATGCTGGGTCGATGAGCAACGCGCCTTTTTCGACGTGATGCAGCCGGCCAAGGACGCCTGGGGCGCGGCGTTCTGCATCGGCACCTCGTTCGTGGTGCGGCGCGACCTGATCGACCTGATCGGCGGCTTCCCCACCGGCACGGTGACCGAGGACATCCACCTGACCTACCGGCTGCTGCCGCACGGCTATGTCACGCGCTGGCTCAATGAGCGCCTGAGCGTGGGGCTGTCCGCCGAAGGCCTGCCCGAGTACATCAGCCAGCGCAGCCGCTGGGGGTTGGGCACGATCCAGGTGGCGCTGACCGCGGACGGGCCGCTGCGCGGGCGCGGCTATACCGGGATGCAGCGGCTGCACTACGTGCACGGCCTGTTGCACTGGCTGTCGCGGCCGTTCACGCTGATGCTGCTGGCAGGGCCGTTGCTGTACTGGTACTTCGGCGTCTCCACGCTGTACGGCGAGCCGCTGCAGTTCCTCGCCTACGGCCTGCCGGCGCTGGTGGCGTACTGGGCGTACAGCATCTGGATCACCGGCCAGCGCGCGCTGCCGATCTTCACCGAAGTCACGCAGATCGTGGCGGCTCTGGCCGTCACCGCATCGCTGGTGAGCGCGATGTTCAAGCCGTTCGGGCGGCCGTTCAAGGTAACGAACAAGGGGCTGGACCGCTCCAGGCTGGTGATCCACGGCAAGTTCGTTGCGCTGTACGCGGGGTTGCTGGGCTTCTCCGCGCTGGGACTGGGGCGCGCACTGGTGGTGGACCCCGATGCGCAAGGGCTCGCCTTCAACACGATCTGGACCGGGGTGGCGCTGATGCTGTACCTGGCCTCGCTGCTGGTCTGCGTGGAACTGCCGCGCCCGCGCAAGGAAGAGCGCTTCCCGCACCGCGCGGCAGCGCTGCTGCGCGTGAATGACAAGGAATACCGCGTGACCACCAGGGATCTTTCCTGCAACGGTGTTGCCGTCACCACGCCGCTGGCGCCGGCCTTCGCTGCCGGCACCGAGGGCACGCTATGGCTGGCGCAGACCGGCTGGATCCCGTGCCGCGTGGTGCGCCGCGACGGCCAGTTGCTGGGCATTGCCCTGAACGCCGGCATGGCGGCACGCCACGCGCTGATCCGGCTGCTGTTCACCGATCCCGCACACAACATCGCCCGGCAGGGGCAACCCAAGCTGGCGCTGTCGCGCTTTGTGCGGCGCGCGCTGCTGGGCTGAACCATGCCAGATACCAATCACCTCTCTCCGGAACCATCCATGCGAAGCCTGCCACGCCGCCGTACCTTGTCCCCGCCGCGCCTGCTGCTCCCCGGCGCACTCGTGCTGGCCCTTGCGGCCTGCACGCTCGAGCCGCAGTACCAGCGCCCAGACGCGCCAGTCCCGTCGGCGTGGCCGGAGGGCGCTGCCTACCGCACCCCGCAGGCCAGTGCGGCACAGCCGGGCCAGCCGGCCCAACCCGCCGGCCCTTCGGCCGCGGACCTGGGATGGCGCGATGTTTTTGTCGACCCGCAACTGCGGCAGCTGATCGAACTGGCGCTGGCCAACAACCGCGACCTGCGCATGGCCACGCTTGCCATCGACGAAGCGCGCGCGCTGTACCAGATCGAGCGCGCGGCGCAATTCCCCACGGTGGACGGCAATGCCGGCATGGTCTCGCAGCGGCTGCCGCAACGGCTGCGCGCGGCGGGCCAGTCGCCACAGATCACTACCTACAACGCGGGCATCGGCTTCACCGCGTTCGAGCTTGATTTCTTCGGCCGGGTGCGCAGCCTCAAGCATGCCGCGCTCGAGGAATACATGGCCACGGAAGAAGCGCGCCGCAGCGCCCAAATCAGCCTGGTGTCCGAGGTGGCCAACGCCTACCTGACGCTGCTGGCCGACCGCGCGCTGCTGAAACTGTCGCAGGACACGCTGAAGACGCAGCAGGACGCGGCGGAGATGGTGCGGCGCGGGCGCCAGGTCGGTGCGATGGCGCAGCTGGACCAGCATCGCGCGCAAACCCAGGTGCAGACCTCGCAGGTGGGCGTTGAGCAATACACGCGGCAGGTGGCGCAGGATGAGAACGCGTTGTCCTTGCTGATCGGCGGCCCGTTGCCGAAATCCGTGACCGATGCCGGCGCGGCAACTGCCAACGCCAATGCGGCCGCGCAGGATCCGCTGGACGCGCGCACCCTGGTGAGCGAGTTCCCGGAAGGGCTGCCGTCCAGCGTGCTGGTGCGCCGCCCCGACATCCTCAACGCCGAGCACCGCCTCAAGGCGGCCAACGCCAATATCGGCGCGGCGCGCGCGGCGTTCTTCCCGCGCATCTCGCTGACCGGCGCGCTGGGTGTGGCCAGCAGCAGCCTGGCTGGGCTGTTCTCCGGCGGCATGGCGTGGGTGTTCGCGCCGCAGCTGACCGTGCCGATCTTCGACGCGGGGCGCAATCGCGCCGGGCTGGATGCGGCCAACGTGCGCAAGGACATCAACGTCGCCAACTACGAGAAGACAATCCAGACCGCGTTCCGCGAGGTCGCCGACAGCATGGCGGCACGCGCCACCTATGAGCGCCAGGTGCAGGCACAGGAAGCCCTGGTGCGCGAAGGCAGCGAGACCCGGCGGCTGTCGGAAATGCGCTTCAAGAACGGCGTGGACGACTACTTCGGCGTGTTCGACGCGCAGCGCCAGCTCTATACCGCGCAGCAGGCGCTGGTCACGTACAAGCTGGCCGGCCTGACCAGCCGCGTATCGCTGTACAAGTCGCTGGGCGGCGGCTGGCGCGAGGTGACCGAGGCTGCCCCGGCGGCCAATGGCGGCGCACGCCAGGCACCCGCCGCGCGGCCACAAGCCGCGGCACAACCCCAGGCGGCGGCACGGCCTCAAGCCGTGGCGCAACCTCAGGCGGCCGTGGCGCAACCTCAGGCCGTGGCGCAGCCTCAAGCCGTCGCGCGGCCCCAAGCGGTGGCGCAGCCTCAAGCCGCCGCACAGCCTCAAGCCGTGGCACCGGCTCAGGCAGCAGCCCAGCCCCAGGCCGCAGCGCAACCGCAGGCTCCGGCGCAATCCGCGGCGGCAGCACAGCCGGCACCCGTCGCGGCTACGCAGCGCTGAGCCGGGGCGTGCAGGACCCAAGCGCTGGTCAGAAGTACTTCAGCCAGCGCCAGTCCCGCCGCCTAACCTTCAGCGCCGCGAACCAGCGCACCGCCGGCCACAGCGCCAGGGCCAGCACGGCCGCCCCCAGCCACAGCTGCCAGACGTGGTCGAGGCCGAACACCTTGCCCTGGTTCAGGCCCCAGCGGTGCACGCAGGCCCGGTACAGTCCCTGCAGCACGTGGAGGTGCAGCAGGTAGAAGAACATCGGCACGGCGCCGAACAGGGCCAGGCGCCGCGCGATCCAGCTGCCCTGCGCTCGCTCCAGCCACGCCAGCAGCAACCAGCCCACGCCCAGTGTCAGCAGCAGGAACAGCAGCGACGGCGGGTATTTGGTGACGTTGAGGAAGCTCATCGCGGTATGCAAGGCATCGCTGCCCGCCAGCCATTTCTGCTCCTGCCCGTAGCCGTTCAGCGCGCGCAGCACCGCAAAGCCTGCCAGCGCCGCCAGCCCGCATCCAGCCAGCCGCCGCTGCCGTACCGCGGCAGGCACCGTGGCGGCAAACCACGGCCCCGCCGCATAGCCCAGCGCGATCACGCCGATCCACGGCAACACCGGGTATGAGGTGCGCACCCTGAAACCGTCAGCCACCTCGATCCAGGTGCGGTCGTGCAGGATGGCCCAGGGCACGTGCCAGGCGCTGTCCACCGGGAAATGCAGCGGGCTCAGCAGGTTGTGGCCGGCAACCAGCGCAATGCCCGCGGCAATCAGCACCGCCCGCGGCAGCCACACCAGTGCCGCCAGCGCCATCATGCTCAGGCCGATGGCCCAGATCACCTGCAGGTAGATCACCTGCGGCGGCAAGGTCCCGGTCCAGGCAAAGCCGACCAGCGTCACCTCCAGCAGCACCAGGAACACGCCGCGCCTGAGCAGGAAGCCGCTGACGGCGCGCCGGTCGTGGCCGGCAGCACCGTAGAGCCACGCCGATACGCCGGCCAGCCAGATGAAAACCGGTGCGCACAGATGCGCGGCGAGCCGGCTGAAGAAAAGTGCCGGAGAGGTCGTGGCGACATCCATGGGATCGGCCACCTGGGCGTGCAGGAAGAACATGTCCCGCACGTGGTCCAGCAGCATGATCAGGATCACCAGTCCGCGCAGAGCGTCGATGGACAGCAGCCGGCCGCCGGCCGGCCGCGCGACCGCGGCAGAAGGGAAGACTGTCGGAGAAGACAGGGGCGCGGCAGTGCGCACCTTGGCTGGCAGCATCGTCAATAGCTCAGTTGCACGCCCAGCCGCACGCTGCGGCCCGCGCCCGGCGCAATCCACAGGCTGCTGTACGAACTGGCGTAATAGGTCTTGTCGAACAGGTTGCCCACGTTGAGCGACACGCGCACGTTGCGGCTGTATTGCCAGTAGCCATGCAGGTCCACCAGCACATAGGCCGGCAGCGAGAAGCTGTCCTGCACATCGCCCGGACGCCGCCCCACGTAGCGCAGGCCGGCCCCGACGCCATAGCGCTGGCCCACCGGCGCGGCATCCTCATACACCGCCAGCACACTGCCACTGGTGCGCGGCACATCGGACAGCGGCGTGCCGGCGGCAAGTCGCGTGTCCTGCGTGATCTCGGCGTCGGTCAGCGCAAAGCTGCCCGATACCCGCCAGTGCGTGCCAAGGTGCCCGGCCACGTCCAGCTCCAGGCCGCGGCTGCGCGCTTCGCCGGCGGCGATATAGAAGGATGGATCGGACGGGTCGGTGGCCAGCACATTGCGCTTGCGGATCTCAAAGATGGCCAGCGTGGCGCCGGTGCGGCGGTCCTCGCTGTCGAACTTGATGCCGGCCTCCACCGCGCGGCCGCGCTCGGGGTCGAACGGCTGCCCCGCGGCGTCGGCGCCGCCATTGGGACGGAATGACTGGCTGGCATTGGCAAACAGCGACACGTTCTGGCTGGCCAGGTAGCTCACGCCCACGCGCGGCGACACCGCATTCTGGTGCTGCGTGGTGCGCGTGCCGCGCAGGTGGTTGTCCAGCGACTGGTCGAAGGCGTCGAAGCGCACGCCGGCCAGCACGCGCCAGCGCTCGCCCAGGCTCAGCCGGTCCTGCGCGTAGGCGCCGATATTGCGCTGGCGCTCGTATGTGTCCATGTTCCACGGCATCGGCGGCGCCGGCTGGCCATAGGCCGGGTCGTAGATGTCGATCGCGTACGGCGCCGCGGCGCTGGGGTTCTTGCGCAGGATCGCCATGGTATTGCCGAAGCGGTAGGCATCCACCCCCATCAGCAGTTCATGCCCGACCGGGCCGGTGCTGAAGTTGCCGGTCACGCTGGCCTGCAGCGAGACATCGTCCGACTGGAAGTCGCGGTAGCGGCGCTGGCGCCAGAGCGTGCGGCCGTCGGCGGCCAGTGAAGTCGCCTCGCTGCTGTGCCCCGTCAGCGCGCCGCCGCGATACGACAGGCCGAGCCTGCCCTTCCAGTTCTGATTGAACTGATGTTCGACGCTGAACTGGTGCGACTGGCTGTCCAGCCGCATGTCGCCGTCGCCGGGCTCGCCCAGGAAGCGCGAGCGCGGGATGCGGCCCAACTGGCCGTTGACGGCCACCACGCCGCGGTCCATCGGCGTGGTGTAGCGCTGGAATTCGGCCGCGTACTGCAGCACGGTGTCGTTGCCCAGCGTCCAGGTGAACGACGGCGCCACCAGGTAGCGCTGGCTGTTGATGTAGTCGCGCGTGCTGCCCTGGTGGTCGGCCACGGCGATCAGCCGGCCGGCCACGTTCTCGCCGAGCGGGCCGGTGACATCGGCCGTGGCACGATAGCCGTCGCGCGTGCCAAGCTCGAGGCCATAGCGCTGCGCGGGCCGGAACTGCGGCTGGCGCGTGACCACGTTGAAGGTGCCGCCCGGCTCGCTGGTGCCGTACAGCGATGACGTCGGGCCCTTGAGCACTTCCACGCGTTCGATCGTGGCCGCATCCATCGGCGCGGTATAGCCGCGGTTGCCGGCAAAGCCGTTGACCAGGTAGCCCGCGCCGGTGTTCTCATGGCCGGTGAAGCCGCGCATGGCAAAGTTGTCCCACAGGCCGCCGAAATTGTTCTGGCGCGCAATGCCGCTGACATAGTCGAAGGTCTGGTCGAAACGGGTCGCGGCGATATCGTCCAGCATGGCGCGCGGCACCACGCGCACCGACTGTGGAATTTCGCGCAGCGGCGTGTCGGTGCGGGTCGCGCCGGAGGCGTCGGGCGGGTTGTATGATGCGGAGGCCGTGCCGACCACCGACACCGCCGGCAGCGTAATATCGGAGGCCTCGGCGGTATCCGCCGCCTCGGCCAGGCCGGACATCGCCAGCATCAGGGCGGCCACCGGCCGCAATGAACGCGCCTGGACCGGGCGCGGGTCTGGCACAACAGGCAGGAACGAAAACGGCGCGCGGCGCCGGGCACGGCTGAGCTGCGCAAGCAGCATACGGAACACCCCAATAAAAACGAGTCGCGGCGGCGGCCATCCGACTGGCAAACCGCAGCGACTCACTAATGATAATAATTTCTCATTAAGATTTTAGGCATGGAACGCATGACCCGTCAACGCGGCGCCGTCATCGACGCGCTGCGTGAAGCCGGCCGGCCCCTGAGCCCGGCCGAGATCCTGGCCGCGGCCCAGCACCAGGTGCCCTCACTGGGACTGGCCACGGTCTATCGCAACATCCGCGCCCTGGTAGAAGGCGAGCAGGTGCATGCCGTCGAACTGCCGGGCCAGCCGGACCGCTATGAATTGTCGGAAGTGCCGGGTGCCGCGACCCACCGGCACTATTTCCAGTGCCTGTCGTGCGACCGCGTCTTCCCGCTGGAAGGGTGCCCCGGGCATCTGGAAGAGATCACGCCACCGGGTTTCGAAGTGGAGCACCACGAGCTGACGCTACTGGGGCGTTGCCCGGACTGCGCCAGCAAACCCGGCAAGCGGCGCAAGGCGGCGGTACGGGACCACTGAACAGCGGGCGTACTTGGGGCACGGCCAACTGTACTGAGCCACTGATCCGCACCTGTATATGGCGCCCGCGCCGTGCTTGCCGCATGATGCGGCAGCATTGCACAGGCCACGCCAAAAAACAGGATCCCCAAATTGCCGCAAACCGCCGCCCACCGTCGCTCGACCCTGATCGCCGTGCTGGCCCTGACCGGCTCGATGGCCTCGCTGTGCATCGGCACCTCTTTTGCCAAGAGCCTGTTCTCGGCGCTCGGGGCGCAGGGCACCACGGCGCTGCGGGTGAGCTTCTCCGCGCTGATCCTGCTGTGCGTCTGGCGCCCGTGGCGCATCCCGCTGACGCGAACCAACGCGCGCGCGATCGCGCTGTACGGCGCGGCGCTGGGCGCGACCAACCTGCTGTTCTACATGTCGCTGCGCACCATCCCGCTGGGGCTGGCGATCGCGATCGAGTTCACCGGGCCGCTGGCGGTCGCGGTGCTGTCGTCGCGGCGCGCGATCGATTTCCTGTGGATAGCCTTTGCCGTGGCCGGGCTGCTGCTGTTGCTGCCGGTGGGCGATGCCGCCGGCACGCTCGATCCGGTCGGCATCGGCTATGCGCTGGCCGCGGGCGTGGGCTGGGCGCTGTATATCGTGTTCGGGCAGATGGCGGGCAACGCCCACGGCGGGCAGGCCACCTCGCTGGGGCTGACCATGGCGGCGCTGGTGGTGCTGCCGTTCGGGCTGGCGCATGCTGGCACCGCGATGTTCAGCCCGACGCTGCTGCTGTTCGGACTGGCGGTGGGCATCCTGTCGAGCGCGATTCCCTATTCGCTGGAGATGGTGGCGCTCAAGCGCCTGCACCGGCGCACCTTCGGCATCCTGCTGAGCATGGAGCCGGCGATGGGCGCGCTGGCCGGGCTGGCGTTCCTGCACGAACAGCTGAGCGCGCTGCAATGGCTGGCGATCGCCAGCATCATCACGGCCTCGGTCGGTTGCACCATGACCTCGCGCGGCAAGCGCGACGCCAGTTGACGGTTGGGATCAGGGCGCGCTGAACCAGTCCGCCGGCAGCCGCAGTTCGCTGCGCGCCGGCTGGCCAAGCGCCAGCGTGACTTCATGCAGGTAGCTGTCCTGCGGATTGCGGCGGCTGGCGAAGCCGAAACCGCGCAGGATGGCCAGCATGCGGCGGTTCTCGCTGAGCACGTCGCCGCGCAGGGAGCGCAGGCCGGCCGCGCGCGCCAGTTCGCACAGCCTGGCGATCAGCCGCCGCCCCAGTCCCTGCCCTTGCCAGCCGTCGGCAACCACCACGGCAAATTCCCCGACCTGCCCGGACACCACGTATTCCGCGCTGGCGACAATGGCTGATACACCCTCTTCGTCGGGCGCCTCCACCACCAGCGCCACGCCGCCCGGCCCGGGCGCGGCCAGGCCCTCGACAGTCTCGTCCACCACGCGCCCGCCGCTCAGGAAGCGGAAGTAGCGGCTTTCACGCGAGAGGCCGTCCACCAGCGCGCGCAGCGCCCCGCCATCCTGTGGCCGCGTATGGCGCAGCGTGACCTGCAGGCCCCGTCCCACCGTCCAGCTTTCCTCCTTGCCCGTGCGGGCCTCGCTCTGATCATCCATCCCGGCACCATCTGGATTCAAAATTCGTAGTCAGAGTATAGGAGATAACCTGACTTTTGCAAATGAAGTCAGCATGCTATGCTTGGAGCCATCATGACCCTCAATGCGTCCGACCTCCGCCACTGCTCGATTGCCGCCACGCTGTCGCTGATTGGCGAAAAGTGGACGATCCTGATCCTGCGCGACGTCTTCCACGGCGTGACGCGCTTCGATGACTTCCTGCGCCGGCTGGAATGCTCGCCCGCGGTGCTGTCCGCGCGCCTCAAGACGCTGACCGACGCCGGCCTGCTGCGCAAGGTCGGCTACCGCGAGCCCGGTGAGCGCGAGCGCTTCGAATACCGCCCCACCCGCGCCGCCGTGGAGCTTCTGCCGGTGCTGGTCGGCCTGATGCAATGGGGCGACTGCCACATGGCGCCCACTGGCGAAGGCCCGGTGCAGATCCGCTCGCGCGCCAGTGGCAAGCTGGTGCGCGCGGCACTGGTCGACGAGGACGGCGCGGAAGTATCGCCGCGCGATATGCGGATCGTCCCCGTCAACGCCCAGTCCCCGGCTTCGGACCAGTAGCACCGACCGCGGTGCTGCATCGCACCAGCACAGCCCACCGCACTGCACCATGAGTGTGCCGCCAGCCCCGGCGGCCGCCCCACCACAGCGCATCCCGGCATCACTCCGCCACACCTCAGCGCAACAAACCCCACTCACCGTCACATAGCGGCCTGGCACACCCCTTGCGTAACAGGGTACGGGCCCGTCAACGACGACCGGCCCACCCCACATACGCAGCCCCTATCCCATGTAGTGGCTGTCAGGACAACGGCGTCCCCTGAACTGGCCTGAACGGCCTGGTTTGCGGGACGCCATTTGTTTTTGGAGCCAAGGACGATGACCGCCAAAGCCACCCGCATCGAGCTGCTGAGCTTTAAGACCCCGCAGATGCGCGCCTTCCACCTGACCTGGATGGCGTTCTTCGTCTGCTTCTTTGCGTGGTTTGCCTGCGCGCCGCTGATGCCGGTGCTCAAGGGCGAGTTCGGCCTGACCCCGGGCCAGATCGCCAACATCAATATCGCAGCGGTGGCGGTGACCATCCTGGTGCGCCTGGTGATCGGCCCGATGTGCGACCGCTTCGGCCCGCGCAAGACCTATACCGGCCTGCTGGCGCTGGGCGCGCTGCCGGTGCTGGGCGTGGCGCTGGCACAGAACTACGAGACCTTCCTGACCTTCCGCCTGCTGATCGGCGCAGTCGGCGCGAGCTTTGTGATCACGCAGTACCACACCTCCGTGATGTTCGCGCCCAACGTGGTCGGCACCGCCAACGCAGCCGCGGCCGGCTGGGGCAACGCCGGCGGCGGCGCCGCGCAGGCCATCATGCCGCTGCTGCTGGCCGCCGTGCTGATGCTCGGCGCCGACCACGCGCTCGGCTGGCGCTTCGCCCTGCTGGTGCCGGGCGTGCTGATGCTGATCATGGCCGTCGTCTACTGGCGCTTCACCCAGGACTGCCCGGAAGGCAACTATTCGGACCTGCGCGCCCGCGGCATTGCCATCACCGGCAAGGACGGTGGCAAGGGCGGCGGCTGGGCCAGCTTCCGCGCCGCCAGCGCCAACTATCGCGTGTGGTTGCTGTTCATCACCTACGGCGCCTGCTTTGGCGTGGAGATCTTCATCCACAACATCGCCGCCTCGTATTACGTCGACCGCTTCGGCCTGAGCCTGAAGGCCGCCGGCATGGCCGCCGCGAGCTTCGGCCTGCTGGCGCTGTTTGCCCGCGCCCTGGGTGGCTGGCTGTCGGACAAGGCGGCGCGCCGCCGCGGCCTGGATGCACGCGCCACGCTGCTGTTCGTGCTGATCCTGGGCGAAGGCCTGGGCCTGCTGTGGTTCGCGCAGGCCGGCAGCGTGACGCTGGCCGTGGCCGCGATGCTGCTGTTCGGCCTGTTCACCCACATGGCCTGCGGCGCGACCTACGCCCTGGTGCCCTTTATCGACCGCAAGGCGCTGGGCGGCGTGGCCGGGATCATCGGCGCGGGCGGCAACGTTGGCGCCGTCGCCGCGGGCTTCCTGCTCAAGGGCCTGGGCGACCTGCAGCACACGCTGACGGTGCTGGGCGTGCTTGCCACCATCGCCGCACTGTGCGCCATCGCCATCCGCTTCAGCGCCGAGCACAAGGCCCAGGAGCAGGCGCTGTACGACAGCGCGCTGGCCAACTGATTTTGAAGCATCGCCCCACAGCACAACAAGCAGCAAAGACTGACTACCGGACAAGGAAAGCATCATGAAACTGATCATCGTCGGCCACGGCATGGTGGGTCACAAGTTCCTGGAATGCCTGGCGGAAGCCGGCGCGCAGAACGTGGAAGTGACCGTGCTGTGCGAAGAACCGCGTCCCGCCTACGATCGCGTGCACCTGTCCGAATTCTTCGCCGGCAAGTCAGCCGAGGATCTGTCGCTGGTGCCCGCCGGCTTCTTCGAGCAGCACAACAACATGCTGCTGCGCCTGAATGCCCGCGCCGTCGAGATCGACCGCGCCGCGCGCACGGTGAAGGTTTCGACCGGCGAGACCCTGGCCTATGACAAGCTGATCCTGGCCACCGGCTCCTACCCCTTCGTGCCGCCGGTGCCGGGCAAGGACCGCAAGGACTGCTTCGTCTACCGCACCATCGAAGACCTGGAAGCGATGCGCGAATGCGGCGCGCGCTCGAAGACCGGTGTGGTGATCGGCGGCGGCCTGCTGGGCCTGGAATGCGCCAAGGCACTGCGCGACATGGACCTGCAGACGCACGTGGTGGAGTTTGCGCCGCGCCTGATGGCGGTGCAGGTCGACGAAGGCGGCGGCCGCATGCTGCGCCAGAAAATCGCAGGCCTGGGCGTTACCGCGCACACCGGCAAGAACACCGTTGAAATCATCGATGGCGAAGACGGCACCCACCGCATGGTGTTTGCCGACGGCACCCACCTCGACACCGACATGATCGTGTTCTCGGCCGGCATCCGCCCGCGCGACGAACTGGCGCGCACCAGCGGCCTGGCGGTGGGCGAGCGCGGCGGCATCGTAGTGGACAACCAGTGCCTCACCTCGGACCCCGACATCTACGCCATCGGCGAATGCGCGCTATGGCAAGGCAAGATCTACGGCCTGGTGGCGCCGGGCTATGACATGGCCCGCGTCGCCGCGCGCCACCTGCAGGGCGAAGCCGCCGAGTTCGCCGGCGCCGACATGAGCACCAAGCTCAAGCTGATGGGCGTGGACGTGGCCAGCATCGGCGACCCGCATGGGACCGTGCCGGGCGCGCGCTTCTACCAGTTCTGCGACGACCGCAAGGAGGTCTACAAGAAGCTGGTGGTGTCCGACTGCGGCAAATACCTGCTGGGCGGCGTGCTGATCGGCGACGCCAGCGAGTACGGCACGCTGCTGCAGATGATGCTGAACAAGATCGAATTGCCTGAGTCCCCCGAGTTCCTGATCCTGCCCGACAGCAGCGGCAAGGCCAGGCCCGCGCTGGGCGCCGACGCCCTGCCCGACACCGCCCAGATCTGCTCGTGCAACAACGTCTCCAAGAGCGAGATCTGCGCGGCGGTGTGCGACGGCGCCACCAGCATCGGCGCGCTCAAGACCTGCACCAAGGCCGGCACCGCCTGCGGCGGCTGCGTGCCGCTGGTCACGCAGATCATGAAGGCCGAGATGAAGAAGCAGGGCATGGCGGTCAACAACCATCTCTGCGAGCACTTCCCGTACTCGCGCCAGGAGCTGTATCACCTGGTGCGCGTGGGCAAGTTCAAGTCCTTCGATGCGCTGCTGGAAGCGCATGGCAAGGGCATGGGCTGCGACATCTGCAAGCCCGCGGTGGGCAGCATCCTGGCCTCGTGCTGGAACGAGTTCGTGCTCAAGGAAGAGCACGCCAGCCTGCAGGACTCCAACGACTACTACCTGGCCAACATCCAGAAGGACGGCACCTACTCGGTGGTGCCGCGCATGCCGGGCGGTGAAGTGACGCCAGAAGGCCTGATCGCCGTCGGCCAGGTGGCCAAGAAATACGGCCTCTACACCAAGATCACCGGCGGCCAGCGTGTGGACCTGTTTGGCGCACGCGCCGAGGAACTGCCCTTCATCTGGGAAGAACTGATCGCGGCGGGTTTTGAATCGGGCCATGCCTATGGCAAGGCGCTGCGCACGGTGAAGTCGTGCGTGGGCTCGACCTGGTGCCGCTATGGCGTGGGCGATTCGGTCGGCCTCGCCATCGAACTGGAGAACCGCTACAAGGGCCTGCGCGCGCCGCACAAGATCAAGTTCGGCGTGTCCGGCTGCACCCGCGAATGCGCCGAGGCGCAGGGCAAGGACGTTGGCGTGATCGCCACCGACAAGGGCTGGAACCTGTACGTTTGCGGCAATGGCGGCATGAAGCCGCGCCATGCGGAGCTGCTGGCCAGCGACCTCGATCACGACACCCTGGTGCGCTACATCGACCGCTTCCTGATGTTCTACGTGCGCACCGCCGACCGCCTGCAGCGCACCAGCGTCTGGCGCGACAACCTGGAGGGCGGCCTGGACTACCTGAAGGCCGTGGTGCTGGACGACAAGCTGGGCCTCGCCGCCGAACTGGAAGCCGAGATGCAGCACGTGGTCGACACCTACGAAGACGAGTGGAAGAAGGCCGTGACCGATCCCGAGACGCGCAAGCGCTTCCGCCACTTCGTCAACAGCGACCGCCGCGACGACAACGTCGCCTTCATCGAAGAGCGGGGGCAGATCCGCCCCGCCACGCCGGAGGAACGGAAATTGCGTCACTCCCGCCTGAGCCACATTCCCGTGGTGGCCGTGCCCGCAAAAGCAGCCTGATGTAGCCCGCAATCAAGGAGAACGTGATGAGCCATCCCCACCATCCTGAAACCTGGACCGCCGTCTGCACCGTGCGCGATATCGTGCCCAATACTGGTGTGTGCGCACTGGTGGACGACAAGCAGGTCGCCGTGTTCCGCATCGGCCGCGGCGAAGATGTCTACGCCATCGATAACTTCGATCCCAACTCGCAGGCCGCGGTGCTCTCGCGCGGGCTGGTCGGCAACCTGGGCGAGCGCCTGGTGGTGGCTTCGCCGATCTACAAGCATCACTTCGACCTGCGCACCGGCGAGTGCCTGGAAGCGCCCGGGCAGTCCGTCAATGCCTACGCCGCACGCGTCTATGACGGCAAGGTCTGGATCGCCGCCGGCGTGGTCATGCGCGCGGCCGAGGAAGAGCTCGCCGCCTGACACCCGCCGCACGATCCTGATGCTCCCCCTGTCCAAAAGCCACCCCAACGGAGATGCTGGCATGACGTTCTCAGCCAACCCGCAAGCCCGCCAGCGCCTGGTCGTCGTCGGCAACGGCATGGCCGGCATGCGCACCGTCGAGGAGCTGCTCAGGCTCGCCCCGGACCTGTACGACATCACGGTGTTCGGGGCCGAGCCGCACGGCAACTACAACCGCATCCTGCTGTCGCCGGTGCTGGCCGGCGAGAAGACAGTGGAGGACATCATGCTGAACACGCGCGAGTGGTACGCCGAGCATGGCATCGAGCTGCTCGCCGGCGATCCGGTGGTTGCCATCGACCGCCCGCGCCGCATTGTGCGCTCGGCTTCGGGGCGCGAAGTGCGCTACGACCGCCTGCTGCTGGCCACCGGCTCCAAACCCTTCATCTTGCCGGTGCCGGGGCACCAGCTCGACGGCGTGATCGCCTTTCGCGACATCCAGGACGTCGAGACCATGCAGCAAGCCGCGCGCAACCACCGCCACGCGGTGGTGATCGGCGGCGGCCTGCTCGGCCTGGAGGCCGCCAACGGGCTGCTGCGCCAGGGCATGGACGTGACCGTGGTGCATCTGCCCGACAGCCTGATGGAGCGCCAGCTCGACAAGCCTGCTGCCACGCTGCTCCAGAGCGCGCTCGAACGCAAGGGCCTGCGCTTCCTGCTGGGCGCGCAGACCGCGGATCTCCTCGGCACAGACCGCGTCACCGGCGTGCGCTTCAAGGACGGCAGCGAGATCCCCGCCGACCTGGTGGTGATGACCGCCGGCGTGCGCCCCAATATCGAACTGGCCGCCGGCGCCGGCCTGCACTGCGAGCGCGCCATCGTCGTCGACGACACGCTGCAGACCTATGATCCACGCATCTACGCCGTGGGGGAATGCGTGCAGCACCGCCAGGCCACCTTCGGCCTGGTGGCGCCGATCTGGGATCAGGCGCGCGTGTGCGCCGCGCACCTCGCCGGCGCCGGCCATCGCCGCTACGTGCAGCAGGCCACCGCGACTAAACTGAAAGTGACCGGCGTGGACCTCTACTCCGCCGGCGACTTCATCGGCGCCGAAGGCAGCGAAGACCTGGTGCTGCGCGATGCGCGCCGCGGCGTCTACAAGCGGCTGGTGCTGCAGGACGGCTGCCTGGTCGGCGCGGTGCTGTACGGCGACGTGCAGGACGGCCCCTGGTACTTCGACATGATCCAGCAACGCACGCCGGTGGCAGCGCTGCGCCAGCGCCTGCTGTTCGGCAAGGCGCAGTGCGAAGCGCTCGCCGCCTAGGTGGCAACACCAGACAACGCCCCCTTGGAGAACGCGTGAACCTGTCCGATATCCCGGTGGTCTCGGCCACCCTGACCACCACCACCGCCACCACCTGCCCGTACTGCGGCGTCGGCTGCGGCGTGCGCGCCACCGTGCGTGCCGACGGCCAGGTCGAGATCGCGGGCGACGCCCAGCACCCGTCCAATCACGGCCGGCTGTGCGTGAAAGGCTCGGCGCTGGGTGAAACCGTGGACCTGGAAGGCCGCCTGCTCCACCCCAAGGTGCGCGGCACCGATGGCTCCCTGCAGCAAGTCTCCTGGGACCATGCGCTGGACACCGTCGCGCAAGGCTTCTCGGACATCGTCCGCCGCCACGGCCCGGATTCGGTCGCGCTCTATGTCTCGGGCCAGCTGCTGACCGAGGACTACTACATCGCCAACAAGCTGATGAAGGGCTTCATCGGCAGCGCCAATATCGACACCAACTCGCGCCTGTGCATGTCGTCGGCCGTGGCCGGCCACAAGCGCGCCTTCGGCGAAGACCTGGTGCCCGGCAACTACGAAGACCTGGAACTGGCCGACCTGGTGGTACTGGTGGGCTCCAATACGGCGTGGTGCCATCCGATCCTGTTCCAGCGCCTGTCCCAGGCCAAGGAAGCGCGCCCCGACATGAAAATCGTGGCGATCGACCCGCGCCGCACCGCCACCTGCGAACTGGCCGACCTGCACCTGGCGCTCCGCCCGGGCACCGACGTGTGGCTGTTCAACGGCCTGCTGAGCTACCTGGCGCGCGAAGGCCGTACCAACGCCGCCTTCGTCGCCGCCAGCACCGCGGGGCTGGACCTAGCCCTGCAGGCCGCGGATGCGGCCTGCGCCGATCCCGTTGCCGTGGCCCGCGCCTGCAAGCTGAACGTGCAGGACGTGTTGGCGTTCTACCAGCTGTTCGCGGAGACCGAAAAGACCGTGACGGCCTTCTCGCAAGGCGTCAACCAGTCGTCGGCCGGCACCGACAAGGTCAACAGCATCATCAACTGCCACTTGCTGACCGGCCGCATCGGCGCCCCGGGCATGGGCCCGTTTTCGCTCACCGGCCAGCCCAATGCAATGGGCGGGCGCGAGGTCGGCGGCCTGGCCAACATGCTGGCTGCGCACATGGAGCTGGCCAACCCGCTGCATCGCGACGTCGTGCAAAGCTTCTGGCAATCGCCGGTGGTGGCCGACCGCCCGGGCCTGAAGGCGGTGGATCTGTTCGAGGCCATCGAAGCCGGCCGCGTCAAGGCGGTCTGGGTGATCGCCACCAACCCGGTGGTGAGCCTGCCCGACGCCGACCAGGTGCGCCGCGCACTGGCCAAGTGCGAACTGGTGGTCACCAGCGACATCATTGAGCGCACCGACACCAATGCCGCCGCGCACGTGCTGCTGCCGGCGCTCGGCTGGGGCGAGAAAGACGGCACCGTTACCAACTCGGAACGGCGCATTTCCCGTCAGCGCGCCTTCCTGCCCGCGCCCGGCGAGGCGCGCGCCGACTGGCGGATCCTGTGCGACGTTGCGCGCCGCATGGGCTTTGACGGCTTCGACTATGCGGGCGTGCATGAAATTTTCGACGAGCACGCGCGCCTGAGCGCCTGGCGCAACGATGCCGCACCGCGCGTGTTCGACATCGGCGGGCTGGTCGGCCTAGACCAGGCACACTATGACGCGCTCGAGCCAGTGCAATGGCCGCTGCCCGCAGGCGCACCGGCCGGCGCCGGCACGCAACGCCTGTTTGCCGACGGGCGCTACGCCCATGCCGACGGCCTGGCCCGCTTCGTCGCCACGCCGCCGCGCGCGCCGGCCCACGCGCCCGACGACGATTTCCCGCTGATCCTCAACACCGGCCGCGTGCGCGACCACTGGCACACCATGACGCGCACCGGCAAGTCGGCCAAGCTGGCCGACCACCTGCCCGAGCCCTTCGTCGACATGCATCCGCAGGACGCGCTGCTGTGCGGCGTCAGCGAGGGCAAGCTGGCGCGCGTCAGCACGCGCTGGGGCGCGATGGTGGCGCGCGTGCACCATGGCGGCGGCATCCCGCGCGGCAGCGTGTTCGTGCCGATCCACTGGAATGGCCAGTTCAGCTCGGATGCGCGCGTCGGCGCGCTGGTCAATCCGGTGGTGGATCCGGTCTCCGGCGAGCCTGAATTCAAGCACACACCAGTGCGGGTGGAACCGTTCGGTGTCAGCTGGCATGGCTTCGTGCTGAGCCGCAGCGAGCTGCCGGCCGAGGCCCTGACCTACTGGACGCGGGTGCAGGGACGGCAGTTCCAGCGCTATGAATTTGCCGGCCGCGAGGCGATCGCCGACCGCGCCAGCTGGGCCCGCGAGTTGCTCGGCGTGACCGACCCGGATGCCGACTGGCTGGAGTACGAGGACCGTACCGCCGGCGTTTACCACGCGGGCTACGTCGTCAATGACCGGCTCGAAGCCTGCGTCTATATGTCGACGCGGCCCGAGTTGCCGTCGCGCCCGTGGCTTTCCGGCCTGTTTGGGCGCGAGCGGCTGGAAGACCCCGACCGCATCGGCCTGCTGCTCGGCCAGCCGATGGAGAAAGGTGCCGACACCGGCCCGACGGTGTGCTCGTGCTTTGGCGTTGGCCGCAACACCATCTGCGACGCCGTGCGCAAGCACGACCTGAAGACGCCCGCGGAGATCACCGCCTGCGTCAAGGCCGGCGGCAACTGCGGCTCGTGCGTGCCGGAGCTGAAGAAGCTGCTGGTGGAGGTTCGCGTGGCCGAAGTGGCCTGAGCTTTCACGATGGATTAGGCACCCTTCACGAGAACCAGATTGTGGTCGCCGCGGCATGCCCCCATGCTAGCCGCGCAACCCCGACAAGCCGCCCCGGACTCACGGTGCGGCACCAATCTGGAGACAGCAATGAAGGATGCAAAGTATTTGCACGCCGGACCACGATGGCTGGCGGGCGTGATGGTGATGGCCTCGGCGCTGGCTGGCACAAGCGGCGCGGCGGCGGCTGACGCCTACCCCGGCAAGCCGATCACGCTGGTCGTCCCCTACTCCGCCGGCGGACCGACCGATGTCGTGGCACGCACACTGGCGCAAGCGATGTCCCAGGACCTCGGCCAGAGCGTGGTGGTGGAAAACCGCACCGGCGCCGGCGGCACCGTGGCTGCCGCCGTTGTCGCCCGCGCACAGGCGGACGGCTATACGCTGCTGATCCACCATAACGGCATGGCGACCGCGCCGGCACTGTACAAGAAGCTGTCCTACGCGCCGCTGAAGGATTTCGAGTATGTCGGCCAGGTGGCGGATGTGCCGATGACCCTGATGGGCCGCAAGGACCTGCCAGCCAAGACCGTGCCGGAACTGATCCGCTACGTGATGCAGAACAAGGACAAGGTGTCGCTGGCCAATGCCGGACTGGGCGCCGTATCGCAGCTATGTGGCGTGCTGTTCGAGCAATCGGTCCACGTGAAGCTCAATGCGATCCCTTACCAGGGCGCCGGCCCCGCGCTGACCGCGCTGCTGGGCGGCCAGGTCGATCTGCTGTGCGACCAGACCACGGCCACGCTGCCGCATATCCAGGCCGACCGCGTGCGCCTGTTCGGCGTGACCACGCCGGCGCGGATCAAGGCGCTGCCCAGTGCGCCAACGCTGCAGGAAGGCGGCCTCAAGGGCTTTGACGTCAAGGTCTGGCACGGCATCTACGCGCCCAAGGGCACGCCGCCCGCTACCGTGGCACGGCTAACCAAGGCCCTGCAGAAGGGGCTGCAAGATCCCGTGGTGATCAAGAAGCTCGATGGCCTGGGCGCGGAAATCGTGCCGGTCGACAAGCAGACGCCGGAAGGCCTGCGCACGCTGCTAAAGGCTGAAAGCGACAAATGGCAACCGCTGCTGAAGTCGATGCAGATCGAAGCAGACTAAGCAGGAAGCCCGGTATGCCGTCGGTGTCATGTGCCGGCGGCACGAGGGAACAGCGGATGCGGAAGTGTTTTTTCGATCCGCCAAAGACAAAACCCCTCGCAGCACACGCTGTCGAGGGGTTTTGGGAATAAGAGCCTGGCGATGACCTACTTTCACACGGGAATCCGCACTATCATCGGCGCGGAGCTGTTTCACGGACCTGTTCGGGATGGGAAGGGGTGGTTCCAGCTCGCTATGGTCACCAGGCATGAGGGGTTGTGACGCTGGGGATTGAAGCCAGCGTCACGAATAGGGATGTAGTCTTGGTTGTGCGTATTGTGCCAACCGAGGGCACAGGCGAATCACTCACCAGGCAAAACACACTGGTTATAGGATCAAGCCTTACGGGCAATTAGTACTGGTTAGCTTAACGCATTACTGCGCTTCCACACCCAGCCTATCAACGTCCTGGTCTCGAACGACCCTTCAAGGAGGTCAAGCCTCCAGGGAATCCTCATCTTCAGGCGAGTTTCCCGCTTAGATGCTTTCAGCGGTTATCTCTTCCGTACATAGCTACCCTGCGATGCCTCTGGCGAGACAACAGGTACACCAGCGGTACGTCCACTCCGGTCCTCTCGTACTAGGAGCAGCCCCCGTCAAGATTCCAACGCCCACGGCAGATAGGGACCAAACTGTCTCACGACGTTTTAAACCCAGCTCACGTACCTCTTTAAATGGCGAACAGCCATACCCTTGGGACCGGCTACAGCCCCAGGATGAGATGAGCCGACATCGAGGTGCCAAACACCGCCGTCGATATGAACTCTTGGGCGGTATCAGCCTGTTATCCCCAGAGTACCTTTTATCCGTTGAGCGATGGCCCTTCCATTCAGAACCACCGGATCACTATGTCCTGCTTTCGCACCTGCTCGACTTGTCGGTCTCGCAGTTAAGCACGCTTTTGCCATTGCACTTTAGGTACGATGTCCGACCGTACCAAGCGTACCTTCGAACTCCTCCGTTACACTTTGGGAGGAGACCGCCCCAGTCAAACTGCCTACCATGCACTGTCCCCGACCCGGATTCACGGGTCAAGGTTAGAACCTCAAACAAACCAGGGTGGTATTTCAAGGACGGCTCCACGTGAACTAGCGTCCACGCTTCAAAGCCTCCCACCTATCCTACACAGATCGGTTCAAAGTCCAATGCAAAGCTACAGTAAAGGTTCATGGGGTCTTTCCGTCTAGCCGCGGGGAGATTGCATCATCACAAACACTTCAACTTCGCTGAGTCTCGGGAGGAGACAGTGTGGCCATCGTTACGCCATTCGTGCAGGTCGGAACTTACCCGACAAGGAATTTCGCTACCTTAGGACCGTTATAGTTACGGCCGCCGTTTACCGGGACTTCAATCAAGAGCTTGCACCCCATCATTTAATCTTCCGGCACCGGGCAGGCGTCACACCCTATACGTCCACTTTCGTGTTTGCAGAGTGCTGTGTTTTTATTAAACAGTCGCAGCCACCATTTTATTGCAACCCCTTCACCCTTCTGGCGCAGGCCAGTCAAGCTACCAGGGCGTACCTTATCCCGAAGTTACGGTACCAATTTGCCGAGTTCCTTCTCCCGAGTTCTCTCAAGCGCCTTAGAATACTCATCTCGCCCACCTGTGTCGGTTTGCGGTACGGTCTCGTATGACTGAAGCTTAGAGGCTTTTCTTGGAACCACTTCCAATTGCTTCGCAGCACTAGGCCGCTCGCCCCACACTCTTGAATTCCGCGCCCGGATTTGCCTAAGCGCCTTCTCCAATGCAGGGACCGGGACTTCCAACACCCGGACAACCTTCCGCGATCCGTCCCCCATCGCATCATACGACGGTGCAGGAATATTAACCTGCTTCCCATCAGCTACGCATCTCTGCCTCGCCTTAGGGGCCGACTCACCCTACGCCGATGAACGTTGCGTAGGAAACCTTGGGCTTACGGCGAGGGGGCCTTTCACCCCCTTTATCGCTACTCATGTCAGCATTCGCACTTCTGATACCTCCAGCATCCTTTACAAGACACCTTCACAGGCTTACAGAACGCTCTCCTACCACGCACTTGCGTGCGTCCGCAGCTTCGGTATATAGCTTAGCCCCGTTACATCTTCCGCGCAGGACGACTCGATCAGTGAGCTATTACGCTTTCTTTAAAGGGTGGCTGCTTCTAAGCCAACCTCCTGACTGTTTTAGCCTTCCCACTTCGTTTCCCACTTAGCTATATTTGGGGACCTTAGCTGGCGGTCTGGGTTGTTTCCCTCTTGACACCGGACGTTAGCACCCGATGTCTGTCTCCCGTGATTGCACTCTTCGGTATTCGGAGTTTGCTATGGCGGGGTAATCAGCAATAGACCCCCCAACCATGACAGTGCTCTACCCCCGAAGGTGAGACACGAGGCACTACCTAAATAGTTTTCGGAGAGAACCAGCTATTTCCAGATTTGTTTAGCCTTTCACCCCTATCCACAGCTCATCCCCTAACTTTTCAACGTTAGTGGGTTCGGTCCTCCAGTACGTGTTACCGCACCTTCAACCTGGCCATGGATAGATCATCTGGTTTCGGGTCTACACCCAGCGACTCAACGCCCTGTTCGGACTCGCTTTCGCTACGCCTTCCCTAATCGGTTAAGCTTGCCACTGAATGTAAGTCGCTGACCCATTATACAAAAGGTACGCCGTCACCCGTTTCCAGGCTCCGACTGTTTGTATGCATGCGGTTTCAGGATCTATTTCACTCCCCTCCCGGGGTTCTTTTCGCCTTTCCCTCACGGTACTGGTTCACTATCGGTCGATCACGAGTATTTAGCCTTGGAGGATGGTCCCCCATCTTCAGACAGGATTTCACGTGTCCCGCCCTACTTGTCGTACACCTAGTTCCACAACGCTGTTTTCGCATACAGGGCTATCACCTGCTATGGCCGGGCTTTCCATCCCGTTCTGCTAACAATGCTGCTAAAGAGTACAAGGCTCTTCCCATTTCGTTCGCCACTACTTTGGGAATCTCGGTTGATTTCTGTTCCTGCAGCTACTTAGATGTTTCAGTTCGCCGCGTTCGCTTCCCACACCTATGAATTCAGTGTGGGATGACCCATACGGGCCGGGTTTCCCCATTCGGACATCTCCGGATCAAAGCTTGTTTGCCAGCTCCCCGAAGCTTTTCGCAGGCTACCGCGTCCTTCATCGCCTGTGATCGCCAAGGCATCCACCACATGCACTTGTTCGCTTGACCCTATAACGAGTGTGTCTCAGTGAGACAGTCGCTACAGGATGAGCTCTCGCATTTGTGCCGTATTCCAAGTCATCTTTCGATCACTTAAATACATTTTGGTTGATACAATCACAACCCGGTATCGCGTTTTGTACTGCAGCGTCTCATCAACGCTTCGCGACACCTTTACTACATCCCATATTGTTAAAGAACAGCCGATCGTTAGATCGCTTGGCAATGCCAAATGCAAACGCTCAATGCTAAGCGCTTGCATTTGACAACCAATTCCAAGGTACCAGGTGATGGTGGAGGATGACGGGATCGAACCGACGACCCCCTGCTTGCAAAGCAGGTGCTCTCCCAGCTGAGCTAATCCCCCTTCCGGATAACTTGGTGGGTCTGGTAGGACTTGAACCTACGACCCCCGCCTTATCAAGACGGTGCTCTAACCACCTGAGCTACAGACCCTTGGCTGTAACAGCAAACAAACCGATAAGTGTGAACGCTAGGCTTGAGACGCAAGCCTCTAGAAAGGAGGTGATCCAGCCGCACCTTCCGATACGGCTACCTTGTTACGACTTCACCCCAGTCATGAACCCTGCCGTGGTAATCGCCCTCCTTGCGGTTAGGCTAACTACTTCTGGCAAAACCCACTCCCATGGTGTGACGGGCGGTGTGTACAAGACCCGGGAACGTATTCACCGCGGCATGCTGATCCGCGATTACTAGCGATTCCAGCTTCACGCAGTCGAGTTGCAGACTGCGATCCGGACTACGATGCGTTTTCTGGGATTAGCTCCCCCTCGCGGGTTGGCAACCCTCTGTACGCACCATTGTATGACGTGTGAAGCCCTACCCATAAGGGCCATGAGGACTTGACGTCATCCCCACCTTCCTCCGGTTTGTCACCGGCAGTCTCTCTAGAGTGCCCTTTCGTAGCAACTAGAGACAAGGGTTGCGCTCGTTGCGGGACTTAACCCAACATCTCACGACACGAGCTGACGACAGCCATGCAGCACCTGTGTCCACTTTCCCTTTCGGGCACCTAATGCATCTCTGCTTCGTTAGTGGCATGTCAAGGGTAGGTAAGGTTTTTCGCGTTGCATCGAATTAATCCACATCATCCACCGCTTGTGCGGGTCCCCGTCAATTCCTTTGAGTTTTAATCTTGCGACCGTACTCCCCAGGCGGTCAACTTCACGCGTTAGCTACGTTACTGAAGAAATGAATCCCCAACAACTAGTTGACATCGTTTAGGGCGTGGACTACCAGGGTATCTAATCCTGTTTGCTCCCCACGCTTTCGTGCATGAGCGTCAGTGACGTCCCAGGGGGCTGCCTTCGCCATCGGTATTCCTCCACATCTCTACGCATTTCACTGCTACACGTGGAATTCTACCCCCTCTGACATACTCTAGCCTTGCAGTCACAAGCGCCATTCCCAAGTTGAGCTCGGGGATTTCACGCCTGTCTTACAAAACCGCCTGCGCACGCTTTACGCCCAGTAATTCCGATTAACGCTCGCACCCTACGTATTACCGCGGCTGCTGGCACGTAGTTAGCCGGTGCTTATTCTTCCGGTACCGTCATCGACCCCAGGTATTAACCAGAGCCATTTCTTTCCGGACAAAAGTGCTTTACAACCCGAAGGCCTTCTTCACACACGCGGCATTGCTGGATCAGGGTTGCCCCCATTGTCCAAAATTCCCCACTGCTGCCTCCCGTAGGAGTCTGGGCCGTGTCTCAGTCCCAGTGTGGCTGATCGTCCTCTCAGACCAGCTACTGATCGTCGCCTTGGTAGGCTTTTACCCCACCAACTAGCTAATCAGACATCGGCCGCTCCTGTCGCGCGAGGCCGTTACCGGTCCCCCGCTTTCACCCTCAGGTCGTATGCGGTATTAGCTAATCTTTCGACTAGTTATCCCCCACGACAGGGCACGTTCCGATGTATTACTCACCCGTTCGCCACTCGCCACCAAGGTTGCCCCCGTGCTGCCGTTCGACTTGCATGTGTAAGGCATGCCGCCAGCGTTCAATCTGAGCCAGGATCAAACTCTTCAGTTCAATCTCTGTGTGACCCTCGCGGGTCTCGCTCTTTCGAGCGGTCGCTCACTCTCAGAAAACTGACTGACCAGATCCGAAGACCCAGTCACGTTTTGCTGTGCGAGCACTGTATAACTTGTGAAGCCACACTGTCCGAAGACAGTGGCGTCCGCTACCCAGCGCCCACACTTATCGGTTGTTTGGTTGTTAAAGAACTTCGCTGCCGGCTTTGCCGTTCAGCGCTGCTGCGTTGTCTGCAGCAGAGAAACGAGATTATGCAGAGCTTTCTTCGTTTCGTCAACCGTTTCAGCAACTTTTTTCGCTGCGGCCGGCGCGCCAACTTCGCTGCGCCGACCTACCCGGTCGACCCCGCAACCCTTGCCGCGCCTGCTTTGCAGCGCTGCGTTGTGTTGCGAGGGGGCGAATATTAAGTGACCGCAGCGGGGTTGGCAAGGGGTTTTTGAAAACTTCTTCGTGCCGCCATCAGCGCCCCCTTAAAATCGGCAGATGCCTGACATGCCTACCTACCTGCCGTCGCGCCTGCCAGCGGACGGGGCGCGCCTGCTGGACGCCCAAGCTCTCGCCGCGGCGCTGTCGCGCCCTATTGTCTTTGTCGACCTGGAGACAACCGGCGCGGACGCCCAGCGCGACCGCATTACCGAGATCGGCGTGGTCGAAGTCGGCCCGGACGGCATTATTGAATGGGACACTCTGCTCGACCCGGGCATGTCGATCCCGCCGTTCATCCAGCGCATGACCGGCATTACTGAAGAGATGGTGCGCGGCCAGCCGACCTTCGAGTCACTGGCGGAATCGCTTGCCGAGCGCCTGCAAGGCCGCTTGTTCGTGGCGCACAACGCGCGCTTCGACTATGGCTTCCTGAAGAACGCCTTCCGGCGTGCCGGCGTGACCTTCCGGGCCGACGTGCTGTGTACGGTAAGGCTGTCGCGCTCGTTGTTCCCTTCCGTGGAACGCCACGGCCTGGACGCGCTGATTGCACGCTTTGGCCTGACGCCCAAGGGCCGCCACCGCGCGCTGGCCGATGCCGAGCTGCTGTGGCAGTTCTGGCAGAAGATCCATGCCACGTATTCCGTCGACCTGGTGGAATCGGCCGTGCGCACGCTGGTGCGGCGGGCCAGCCTGCCGGCCGGCCTGGACGAAACCGCGCTGGAAGACGTGCCGGCGGCGCCGGGTGTCTATATCTTCTATGGCGACCAGGACGTGCCACTCTATGTCGGCAAGAGCGTGCACCTGCGGCAACGGATCGGCGCCCATTTCTCCGGCGACTACCGGTACGGCAAGGACATGCGGCTGGCCCGGCTGGTACGCCGCGTGGCATGGCGCGAGACCGGCGGCGAGACCGGCGCGCTGCTGCTGGAAGCCCGGCTGGTCAAGGCGATGCAGCCGGTGCACAACCAGCTGCTGCGCCGCAATGCCCGGCTCTATGCCTGGGAACTGCCGCAGCAGTTGCCGGTGCCACGGCTGCGCTCGGATCGCGATACGGATTTCTGCCGGCATCGCGACCTGTTCGGCGTGTTCGGCAGCCGCGGCGCGGCCGAGGCTCGCTTGCGCGCACTGGCGCAGGAACACGGCCTGTGCCTGGCCACGCTGTCGCTGGAGAAAACCACACGCCGTGGCAGCCCCTGCTTTGCGCGCCAGGTCCATCGCTGCGCGGGTGCCTGCGTTGGCGCCGAGCCGTCGGGCGCGCACCGCGCCCGGCTGGCCGCCGCGCTGGCGCCGATCGCGCTGATGCCCTGGCCCTTCGACGGCCCGGCCGCCTGGCGCGAGCAGCACGACGGACGCGCCTGGTGGCATGTCGCCGACGACTGGTGCTACCTGGGCTGCGCAGCCACGCTGGAAGAAGCGCAGGCGCTGGCGGCAGCACCAGCGCATTTCGACCTCGATACGTACCAGATCCTCGCGCCGCGGCTGGCGCAATGGATGCCACAGGCGGTGCCGCTGTCCGTGCACAGGCCGTTCACGCTGACCGCGCCCGAGGCCCCCGCCGAAGCACCACGCCCGGCACGCATCCCGGCCGGGCAGACTGGCCGCAAGGCACCGTCGGCTGCCGCACAGCAACCCCTGGGCTTGTTCGCCGACTGAAGCCGGCCATGCACTGTGCGTCATCGCGCAGAGCGCGCTTGCAGCGAGGCACGCGGCTCCGTTAGCCTGCACAGGCCGGCCCTTGCAGCCGGCTGCGCCGATGCGGAGCCTACATGCCAGCCAACCCAGTTTCTCCTGCCGAAACGGCCCGCGGCGCCGCCGGCATGCGTGCAAACCTGGCCGTCTTGTGGGCGGCTGCCATCACCGGTGCCTGCGCCGGCCTGGAGGCCAGTGCCATGCAGGACGTCTTCGATTCCTGGAAAAACGTCCCCGTCGATGAGGCGAAGCGCCAGTGGGGCCCGCCGCAAACAGTGCAGGCCCTGCCCTCCGGCACGGCCTATGTCTGGAACGATTCGGTTGCGCCCGCGCGCGCCCCGGGCAGCGGCCCGCGCGATGCCGGCATGGAGCGCACGCCGGTGCCGGGCCAATGCCAGCGCAAGCTGGTGACCGGCCATGACGGCATCGTGATCGGCGGCGAGTGGCGCGGCGATGCCTGCTGCATCACCACGCTCATCGGCCACTGCGCCAGCCTGAAATATCGGGGGCGCAGCTGAGCCGCGGCGCCCGCCGGTGCCAGCCCGGCTTAGTCGATACTGGCGCCCGACGCCTTCACTGCCTGCCCCCAGCGCTTCTGCTCGGCCGTGATCGTGGCGGCAAATGCCTCCGGCGACTGCCAGGCGGGCCCGGCACCCTGCAGCTCGAGCTTCGCCTTGGTGCCGGGCTCGGCCAGCACCGTGCGCAAGGCACCGGACAGGCGCGCGACCACCGGCTCAGCGCGCCGGCCACGCACCTGTGTCCGCCAGCACTGGCGAATATTCCCGAAATCCGAAGCGCAGCGGCAGCACGGCCGGCCGCCGCATCACACGCTCGACGTGCAGCCGCACCAGCCGTTCGGCGCCGGTGAACGAGGCCAGTTCCTCGCCATCCCAGATCACCTCGGCGCGCCCGCCGACATGCAGCAGCGAGCCATCGGCAAAATCCGGCACCAGAATCCCGGCACGCGGATTGGCCAGCAGGTTGCCGACGGTGTTGAAGAAGTTGTTGCCGTTGAAGTCCGGGAACGTCAGCGTGCCGGCCCCATCGACGCGGACAAAGCCAGGCTTGCCGCCGCGGTGCGAGACATCGGCGCCCCCGGTGTGCTCGCCCTCGTCCTGCGGTAATGCGGCGTGGCTGGTGGCGATAAACAGGGTATCGGCGCCGCGCAGCCAAGCCACCGCCTGCTCGTCCAGCGCGTCACCGTGCCAGGCGGGCGGCGCGGGCGCCGGCTCGGCAAGGCTCACGTCGCGCAACTGGATATAGCGCGGGCAGTTGCCAAAGCTCTGCTCGACCTCGACCGTCATCCCGCCCTCGTCGCGCGCCACGATGATCCCGTTCATGCGGTTGCGCCGGCGCGTAGGCAGCTCGATCCCGAGCAGGCCGATGCGCACGCCCTGCGCCAGGGCCGGGGCCGCCGGGTCGCCGGGCAGCGGCACGGCGTCGATGCGCAGGTGCGTGGCGTCAGGCGTATGCGCAAACCCCGGCGTCCCGGCCAGCATCGTGGCCCAGGGCTGTCCGTCGGCATCGACGGCGCCAACCAGCAGGAACGGCAGCTGCGCAAAGAACGTGCGGTGCTGCTCCGGCATCTCGCCACGAATCACCCGTGGGCCGGACACGGCCATGCGTTCGCGCTTGCCGGCGCGCTCCTGAGCGGCCAGTTCGCCGGCGTGGAATGGCAGGCCGGCGTGCGGCCATGTGGGCAGATCCATGACGGGCTCCTTATCCTTGTCCGATCGATTGGCGATACGCGTGCCGGCAGGCGCTACGCCGCCAGGCCGACTTTCGACACCAGCATCGGCACGAAGCCGGGCAAGGCTTCGATGCGGCGCAGCCAGGCGCTCAGCGCGGGGTACGGCGCCAGCGGCACGTTGCCTTCCTCGGCGCGGGCGATATAGCTGTAGGCGGCCACGTCGGCAATGGTGGCGTGGTCGGCCGCCAGGAACGGCTGCCCGGCCAGCAGGGTTTCCATCAGCGTGAACAGCCGTTGCGCGCGGGCGATGGCATCGTCCATCGCCACCGGCCTGCCGAACAGCACGCCCAGGCGCGCCGCCGCCGGCCCGAAGGCAATGTCGCCGGCGGCCACCGACAGCCAGCGCTGCACGCGCGCCGCGCCCACCGGGTCGCGCGGCAGCCAGCGGCCATCGTCATAGCGCATGGCCAGGTAGACCAGGATGGCATTGGAATCGCCGACGACCACGCCGTCGTCATCCAGCACCGGCACCTGGCCGAACGGATTCAGGCGCAGGAAGGCCTCGCTGCGCTGCTCGCCGCCACGCAGGTCGACGTCCACGAGCCGGCAGGGCAAGCCCAGCAGCCCCAGGAACAGCTCTGCGCGATGGGCGTGGCCAGACACCGGCGAGCGGTACAGCACCAGCGGCTTGGCGGGGCGGTTGGTCTCTTGCATGGCAGACTCCTCAACGGTTGGGATAGCCGGATTCTGGGCGCCGAACCCACTGCAATAAATAGGGCCATTGATATTTGACTACTCCAAAAAATGGAGTAATGTTTGGCGCCATGGACAAGCTACGCGCAATGCAGACCTTTGTGCGGATCGTCGACGAGGGCAGCCTGACGGCAGCCGCCACGACGCTCCATACCTCGTTGCCGGCGGTGGTGCGCACGCTGGCGGCACTGGAATCCGAATTGCAGGTCCGGCTGCTCAACCGCACCACGCGGCGGCTGTCGCTGACCGGCGAGGGGCGCAGCTACCTGGACAGCTGCCGGCGCATCCTGGCCACCATCGACGAGGTCGAGGCCGGCCTGAGCGCCAGCCATGTCGAACCCAGCGGCCAGCTCACGCTGACCGCGTCGGTGCTGTTCGGGCAGATGTATGTGGCGCCGGCGGTCACGCGTTTCGTGCAGCGCTACCCGCGCGTGCGCTGCCGCATGGAATTCACCGACCGCGTGGTGAACCTGCTTGAAGAAGACCTGGACGTGGGCGTGCGCATCGGCCCGCTGGCTGATTCCACGCTGGTCGCGCAGACCGTCGGCCGCATCCGCCGCGTGGTGGTAGCCACGCCCGCCTACCTGCGCAAGCACGGCGTGCCGCGCCATCCCGAGGAACTGGCCAGCGCCAACTGCGTGCGCTTCACCGGCAACCACGCGCACTGGTGGACCTTCCAGGAAGACGGCCGGGCGTTCCACGTGCAGGTCTGCGGCAACCTGGAATTCAACCAGACCGCGCCCGCCGTGGCTGCCTGTGCCGAAGGCGCGGGCTTCGGCCACTTCCTGTCGTACCAGGTCGCGCAACTGGTCGAAGCACGCAAACTGCGCATCGTGCTGGAGGATTTCGAGCAACCGGCATGGCCACTGTCGCTGATTTATCCCCATGCACGGCTGTTGCCGGCACGCACGCGCGCGTTTATCGAATGGATGCGGGATGACCTGGGCCCGCGCTTCAACTGACCACGTTCCATCGCAAAAGAGACCATGCCCCTGACGAGCGCCCCCACTCCAACCGGCTTCGGCACCCGCGTGCGGCGCCTGCTCCATCGCCCGAGCGGCAACGCCTTGCGTGCAGCCGTGCTCGGCGTCAACGACGGGCTGGTGTCCAGCTTCTGCCTGGTGATGGGCCTGGAGGGCCTCGCGCGAGGCCGTCATTCTGGCCGGGCTGGCGGGCCTGGCGGCGGGCGCTTGCGGCGTGCGCCGCACCGCCACCTGCGCGCAGCCCACCCACCCCCACGCCGGGCCACCACCCGACAAAACCCTTGACGGGTCGCGGCACGCACCGGTATTTTCAAATTCGAATCCGAATTCGAATACGGAAATGCCTATGTCAGCGACCCAATCCGGCTTCACCGCCAACGCCTCTTTTCCCCGTATCGATACGCCCTCGATCCTGCAGCCGCCGCGCCAGCGCCGTGCCCGCGAGACCGAACAAGCCTTGCTGGGCGCGGGCCGCGAACTGCTTGCCTCGCGTGACTTTGCCGCCGTTTCCGTGGCGCAGATCGCTGCGGCGTGCCAGGTGTCGGTGGGTGCCTTCTATGGGCGCTTCCGCGACAAGATGGCCTATTTCGAGGCGTTGCGCGCGCTGGTCATGGAAGAAACCGCCGCGTCGACCGACCGCTACCTCGCGCAGGAGCGCTGGGAGGACGTGCCGACACCGGTGCTGCTGGAAAAGGCCACGCGCTTCATGGTGCTCGGCACCCTGGCCAACCGCGGCGTGATCCGGGCGTCGCTGCGGCATGCGTCCACGCGGCCCGAGGAATGGGTGCCCCACCGCCAGAGCGGCGAAGCCATCGTAGAGCGCATGGTGCAGCTACTGGTGCCGCGGCTGGCGATGCCTGCCGACACCGCCGAGCTGCGCGTGCGCTTTGCCATGCAGGCGGTGTTCAGCGTGCTGGTCAATGCCGTGCTCAATGATTCCGGACCACTGCACCTCGACGACGAACAGCTGATCCCGGAACTCAACCGCCTGATGGCAGGCTACCTCGGCGTCACCTGCGCAGAGCCGGCCTGAGCACACCAGCGGCCCACCCACCCGCGATAATGCAGCCAGGCCATGGCTGCCATGAATTGCGCACCGCTTGCTTGGCGCGCGCGCCGGCCCTCCCTAGAATGTGCCCACGCCGGGCCTTGTGCCCGGCCCCCGGCCTGCCGCAAGCGGCGCGCCGGGCGCAGCCCTATCCGACTCAACGTTCACCGGGACCGCTCATGGCCACGCTTTTCCTCGTCCGGCACGGACAAGCCTCGTTCGGCGCCGCCAACTACGATTGCCTGTCGCCGACCGGCCGCCAGCAGGCGCGCTGGCTGGGCGAGTATTTCCAGGAGCGCGGCGTCAGCTTCAGCCGCGTGGTAGCCGGCACGCTGGTGCGCCAGCAGGACACCGCCAGCGAGATCCTGGCCGGCATGGGTCAGCCGCAGGCAGCGATCGTCTCGCACCCGGGCCTGAACGAATACGACGGCGAAGCGCTGTACCGTTGCCACACCGGCGGCGCCGACCACCGCGCACACCAGAACAGCGACTACAACGATTACTGGCGCACCTTCCGTGCGGCCTACGCCGCGTGGTCCCAGGACGGGCTGGCCGCCATGCCCGAGAGCTGGGCCGATTTCGGCGCCCGCATTGCCGGCGCCCTGGCGCACGCGAGCGAAGGCACGACGCGCGAGGATGCCATCCTGGTAGTGAGCTCCGGTGGCGCCATCGGCCGCGCCACGGCCGACCTGCTTGGCGCACCCGCACAGGCCGCCATCGAGATGAACCTGCAATTCCGCAACACGGCGTTCTGCGAATTCATCGTCGGCCGCGGCGTGCAGCGGCTGCTGAGCTTCAACAACGTACCGCACCTGGAACGCGCCGACCGGCGCAGCGCAGTGACCTTTGCGTGAGCAGCAGCGCGCCCGCGCTGCAACCAGAGTGAACTGCAACAACAAGTAAGGCCGCAATATCGCGGCCCTTTTGTTCCGGCTGCTGGCGCGGGCACTCTGACATGCCCGCGCCGCCGGTCCTTCTCCCTTTACTACCTCTTGCTGCAGCCATCCTTGCGCGGCACGCCTGCGCGGCACGCCCCGGCTTCTACAGCTTTACAGACGCTCGACGATGGTCACGTTGGCCAGCCCGCCGCCTTCGCACATCGTCTGCAGGCCGTAGCGCTTGCCGTGCGTATGCAGCGCATGCACCAGCGTGGTCATCAGCTCGGCGCCCGAGCCGCCCAGCGGATGGCCCAGCGCGATCGCGCCGCCATGCACGTTCAGGCGCTCCGGATCGGCGCCGGTGGCCTTCAGCCAGGCCAGCGGCACCGGGGCAAAGGCTTCGTTGACTTCGAACAGGTCGATATCGCTGATGCGCAGGCCCGCTTTCTTCAGCGCGACTTCCGTGGCCGGCAGCGGCGCTTCCAGCATCACGACCGGATCATGGCCGATCACCGTCATGGTGTGCACGCGCGCCAGCGGCTTGACGCCGAGCTTCTTCAGGCCGGCCTCGTTGACCACCATCAGGCCGGCGGCGCCGTCGCAGATCTGGCTGGCGGAAGCGGCCGTCACGCGGCCGCCTTCGGCGATCAGCTTGACGCTGCCAATGCTTTCCAGCGTGGCGTCATAGCGGATGCCTTCGTCAGTGGTGTGCATTTCGCCGTTGGCACCGTCGGCCGTGCGCACTTCCACCGGCAGGATTTCAGCAGTGAAGCGGCCCGCCTTGGTGGCGGCGATGGCGCGCTGGTGGCTCTGCAGTGCGTAGGCATCCAGCTGCTCGCGCGACAGGTCATACTTGCGCGCAATCATCTCGGCGCCGGTGAACTGGCTGAACTGCACACCAGGGTAGCGCGCCTCGATGCCGGGGCTCTTGGGCACGCCGAAACCGTTCTTGGCCGGCAGCTGCGACGACAGGCCCATCGGCACGCGCGTCATGCTTTCCACGCCGGCGGCGATGACGATGTCCATCGCGCCCGACATCACTGCCTGCGCGGCAAAGTGCAGGGCCTGCTGCGACGAACCGCACTGGCGGTCCACCGAGGTGCCGGGCACGCTTTCAGGCAGGCGCGAAGCCAGGATGGCATTGCGCGCCACGTTGCCGGCCTGCTCGCCGACCTGGCTCACGCAACCCATGATGACGTCTTCGACCAGCGCCGGGTCGGCGCCGGTGCGTTCCACCAGTGCGTCCAGCACCTGTGCGGCCAGGTCGGCCGGATGCCAGCCCGACAGCTTGCCGCCCTTGCGGCCACCGGCGGTACGGACCGCCGCGACGATATATGCCTCTGCCATGTGATCTCCTTGGTTCGGTGCAGGCTGCCGGGGCAGCCATGGTGTTGTCCGGGGTGCCGGCATCTGGCGCCGGCAGTGTCGCTTTGCATTGTTGCGCTGCGGGTAGCGGCAAGCGTCGTCGGAAGCGACGATGTTTGCCGCACGCCTCAGGTGCGCGGCGCAAGCACCGCAAAGATCGCGGTCGCGCGCAGCAGGCAGCGCTCGCCGCTGACCAGCCGGCAGGTGCCGTAGCGCAGGCGCGAGCCGAGCTTGTCGAACTCCACACGGGCCTCGACCCAGTCGCCCAGCCGCGCGGAATCCAGGTAGTCCAGGCTCAGGTTGACGGTCACCGCGCTCTTGGCGCGGCCGGTTTCCAGCGACATCATCATGCCGATGGCGGTATCGGCCAGTGTCGCCAGCATGCCGCCGTGCGGGATGCCCAGGTTGTTCAGGTGGCTCTCGTCGATCCGCACCGCCAGCGTGCGGCGCTGCGCATGCAGGTAGAGTTGGCCGAAACCTGCCATGTAGCCGCTCATCCGGCGCAGCGGGACGAAGCCCTCCGGCACGTCCCCGCCGGCAGCTTCGCCCGGCGCGGCAATGGCCTGGGTCATCGCCGCCTCGATTTCAGCCTCGGCCATGGCGTCAGGCAAAGCAGCGCGAGGCGACGCTCAGGTGCTCGCGGCAATCCGCCACCATGCGCGTGATCAGCTCTTCGCAGCTGGGCACGTCGTCGATCAGGCCCACGCACTGGCCGGCGCTGATGATGCCGCCGTCGGTCTCGCCCGCCTTGAGCGCCGCCTTGCCGCGCACGCCGGCGACCAGGTGCTTGACGTCCTCGAACTGCGCGCCGCCCGGGCGGCGCTCAATGCTCACCACCTCGTCCGACACGGCGTTCTTGAGCACGCGCGCGGTGTTGTGCAGCGTGCGGAAGATCAGGTTGGTATCGCGCTCGCTGGCCTGCACCAGCGCCTTCTTGACGTTGTCGTGGATCGGCGCCTCGCGCGTGGCGCAGAAGCGTGTGCCCATGTTGACGCCCTCGGCGCCCAGCACCAGTGCCGCCGCCATGCCGCGTCCGTCGGCGATGCCGCCGGAGGCGATCACCGGGATCGACAGCTTGCGCACCGCCTGCGGGATCAGCACCATGCCGGGCACGTCGTCCTCGCCGGGGTGGCCGGCACACTCGAAGCCGTCGATCGACACCGCGTCCACGCCCAGGCGCTCGGCCGACAGCGCATGGCGCACCGCCACGCACTTGTGGATCACCTTGATGCCGGCGGCCTTGGCCCGCGCGATATGTTCCTTAGGGTTGTTGCCGGCGGTTTCCAGCACCTTGACGCCGCTCTCGATGATGACGTCGAGGTAGCGCGCATACGGCGGCGGGTTGATCGACGGCAGCAGGGTCAGGTTCACGCCGAACGGCTTGTCGGTCATCTCGCGGCAGCGGCGGATCTCTTCGGCCAGTGCCTCGGGCGTGGGTTGTGTCAGCGCCGTGAGGATGCCCAGCCCGCCGGCATTGGAAACGGCGGAGGCCATCTCGGCGTAGCCAACCCATTGCATGCCACCCTGGATGATCGGGTAGCGGATGCCAAGCAGTTCGGTGATTCGTGTCTTCATGGTTGTCCCTTAGCTGTCTGTGCCGGCAGGCGCACGGTAGTGCCGGGCCCTGCCGCTTGATCGGGGCCAGTCTACGGCCAGGTGCCGATTCCAAGCCTCGTCGGAAGCGACGATTGCGGGCGGCGCATTCTGCACTAGTGTTGACCGAGCCCCCGTGCCGGCGCCCCGCCCCGGCATCATTCCCCCTTATTCGCAGCAATCCCGGCAGGAGCCCACATGACGCAAGCCACGCCTTCGTTCGAAACCCTGCGCTACGCCGTTGAAGACGGTGTCGCCACCATCACCCTGCACCGCCCGGACCAGCTCAATGCATTCACCGCGCAGATGATGCATGAGCTGATCGCCGCGTTCGACGCCACCGATGCCGACGACAACGTGCGCGCCGTGATCGTCACCGGCTCGGGCCGGGCCTTCTGCGCCGGCGCCGACCTGTCCGGCGGCGGCGCCACCTTCGACTTCGAGAAGCGCTATGGCGCCAGCCCCGATACCGCGCACCGCGACGGCGGCGGGCGCGTGTCGCTGCGCATCTTCCGCAGCCTCAAGCCGGTGATCGCCGCGGTCAACGGCGCCGCGGTCGGCGTGGGCGTGACCATGCAGCTGCCGATGGATATCCGGCTGGCATCGACCGACGCCAAGTTCGGCTTTGTCTTTGCGCGCCGGGGCATCACGCCCGAAGCGGCGTCGTCGTGGTTCCTGTCACGCGTGGTCGGCATCTCGACCGCGCTGGAATGGTGCTACACCGGCCGCGTGTTTTCCGCCCAGGAAGCGCATGAGCGCGGCCTGGTGCGCTCGCTGCACGCGCCCGAGGACCTGCTGCCTGCCGCCCGGGCCATTGCCCGCGAGATCGCCGCCAATGCCGCGCCGGTCTCGGTGGCGATCTCGCGCCAGCTGATCTGGCGCATGGCCGGCGCCAGCCACCCGATGGAAGCGCACAAGCTCGACAGCCGCGCGATCCAGTCGCGCGGGCGCTCCGCCGACGTCAAGGAAGGGGTCAGCGCCTTCCTGGAAAAGCGCCCCGCGGCCTTCCCGGAAACGGTGTCGCAAGACATGCCGGACTTCTTCGACTGGACCAGCGAGCCGCCATTCATCTGAAGCGCGCCCCCGTCAACCATCGGCCATCCGTCATCCCGGAGTTCGCATGAAAGTCAGCCAAGCCGTCGCCAGCCGCAAGTCCGTCCGCGGCTTCCTGCCCCGGGCCGTCGCGCCCGACACCATCCGGCGCGTGCTCGACACCGCCGCGCGCGCCCCCTCCGGGGGCAACCTGCAGCCCTGGCATATCCATGTCGTGGGCGGCGAGGCCCTGGAGGGGCTGCGCGCCGTCATGCGCGAGCGCATCGCCCAGGCGCCCGCAGGTGAAGCGCGCGAGTACGACGTCTACCCGCGCGAGCTGGTCTCGCCCTACCGCGACCGCCGCTTCCAGGTGGGCGAGGCGCTCTACCACTACCTCGGCATCCCGCGCGAGGACAAGGCACGGCGGCTGGCCCAGTTTGCCAACAACTTCACCTTCTTCGGTGCGCCGCTGGCGCTGTTCTGCACCGTGGACCGCCGCATGGGCCCGCCGCAATGGTCGGACCTGGGCATGTACCTCCAGACGGTGATGCTGCTGCTGCGCGAAGAAGGGCTGGACAGCTGCGCGCAGGAATGCTGGGCGATGTACCCGCAGACCATCGGCAAGTTCCTGTCGCTGCCGGCCGAACGGATGCTGTTCACCGGCATGGCGGTCGGCTACGAAGACCCCGAGGCGCCCGCCAACCAGCTGCGCGCCGTGCGCGCGCCGCTGGACGAATTCACGGAGTTCATGGGCATCTGAGCCGCAACCGCGCGCGCAGGCCGGCCTGCGGCGCGGCCTCAGAGCAGCCCGAGCTGGCGCGCGATGGCCACGGCCTGGGTGCGGTTGCTGGCGTGCAGCTTGGCGCTGATATTGCGCAGGTGCGTGCGCACCGTGGTTTCGGACACGAACAGCCGCTCGGCCATGGCCACATTGGAATAGCCCTCGGCCAGCAGCTGCAGCACCTTCTGCTCCTTGGGCGTCAGCGGCTCCACCAGCGCCGCCGGTGCGGGCCGGCCCGCACTGGCGGCCGGCTCGCCCCCGGCCTGGCCGCAAGCCTGCAGCAGCTTTTGCACGTAGGGGGCAGGCAGGCTGGCCGACTGGCGCGCACAGGCGTCGGCCACCAGCCGGCGCACGTCTTCGCCCTCGTCGGCAAAAATGCGGACAAAGCCTTCGGCCGCGCCAAAACGCAGCGCCTCGCCCATCACCACCAGCGCGTGCGCGCCGTCACCAGTGCGCTGGCACGCCTGCGCCAGCAGGATGCGCAGCTTGAGCGCGCGGCGCATCAGCTGGTTGCCGGCAGCCGCAGCCAGCTCGCGCTCGATGGCCTCGCGCACCGGCGTGCCCGGGCGCGCATGCAGGTCCAGCCGCAGCCGGCCAAGGGTGATGTCCTCGACATCGCTGGCAAAGGAGCTGACCCCGGGCCGCGTGCGCCACAGCGCCGGATCGGCGGCGCGCTCGATCGCCTCCTGCGCCGCGTGGACATTGCCCTGGCGCAGTGCCAGCCGTGCGCGCTCCAGCATTGCCGCCATCACCAGCCGCGTCAGCCCGCGGTGGTGTCCCAGCGCTTCCAGTTGCGCCAGCCATTCATGCGCCTGGTCGGCTTCGCCGCGCTCGAAGGCAATGCGGGCCAGCACCGTGTGCCCGGTGATGATCTGGTCAGGCAGCCCGAGGTCGCGCGACAGCGGCAGGTAGACGTTGAGCAAGCGGCCGGCGCGATCGGAGTCCCCGCTCTCGTACAGGCCTTCGGCCAGCAGGATGCCGGCCATGGCGTTGCCGTTGGTGGGCCCGAAGCGGTTCGGCAGCATCGTGCTGGCGGCGATGCGAAACCGTGCCAGCGCCTGCTGCAGCCGCCCCTGGCGCAGGTCGATCAGCCCTTCGACCGACTCCGAGAAGATCTTGTTGAAATTGCTGTCCGAGCCGCGCACCGCGTGCCGCGCCACCTGCAGCAGCCGGCGCGCCTCGGGGTAGTCGCCGGCCACCGCAGCCAGTCGCGCCATCGAGGTGGCCAGGATCGCATCGGGAAAGGCGTAGCCCATCGGCAACGGCGGCAGCTCATTGCGGGCGAAGGCGCGCGCATCGTCGAAGCGGTCCATCATGTTCAGCAGCATGTGGCGCAGCGCGCGGATATGCGCCAGCAGGTCGCCGGCCGCGCCCTCGGTAGGGATCTGCTGCAGCAGGGCGATGGCTTCGGCCGGGCCGCGCGTGAACGACACCGCCCAGACGCGCGCGATCTGCAGCTTGGGCCAGCGTGCCAGTTCCTCGGCCGGCACCGCCTCCAGCCAGCGCGTCAGCAGGCGCATGCGGCCCTGCGCCAGCAGGTCGTCCGCGGCGCCGTCCAGCAACTGCAGCGCGTGCGCCAGCGCACCGGCCGCGAACGCATGCTCGATGGCGGGCACCGGACGCCCCTGCGACTCATACCAGCGCGATGCCGACAGGTGCAGCAGCGGCACGGCGTCAGGCATGGCCTGCATTAGCTGGCCGCGCAGGAAGCCGGAAAAGAGGCTGTGATAGCGGTACCACTGCTCCGATGCCGCACCGGAGCCACGCTCGCCATAGCGCTCGCTCTCCAGCGGCAGCAGGAACAGGTTGGCGCGCTCCAGCCAGGCCAGGATTTCGTCGCTGCTGCCAGCGGTCGCGGCGTCGCACACGGCGTCGCACAGCGGCCCGCACAACTGGTCCAGGATCGAGGTGCGCAGCAGGAAGTCGCGCACCGCGTCGGGCAGGTGCAGGAATACGTCTTCGACCAGGTAGTCGGCAATCGCCGCGTTGGAGCCGGAGAAGCCGGCGATAAAGCCCTCTGGCTGGCTGCGCCGCTCCAGCGCCACCGACGCCAGCCACAATGCAGTGGCCCAGCCCTCGGTGCGCCGGTGCAGCACGCTGATGGCCGCCTGCTCCAGCTTCAGCCCGCGCGCCTGGCGCAGGAAGGATGCGGTTTCGTCGGCGGAAAAGCGCAGCTGCGCGGGTTCGATCTCAAGCAGTTCGCCGCGCGCGCGCAGGCGGCCCAGGCCGGATTCCGGCACCCAGCGGGTGCCGATCACCACGCGGCAGCCGGGCGGCAGGCTTTCCACCAGTTGCCAGACCAGTCCGGTCACGGCGGCGTTCTGGATCGCTTCGAAATCATCAAGGAACAGCGTGAAGTCGCCGCTATGGCTGGCCAGGCGGTCGATCAGGGCGAGCGCCTGCTCGCCGGGATCCTGCGCCAGCGCCCCGTGCGCGGACCGGCCAGGCCCGCCGCCGCCCATGCCCTGCGCAATGGCTGCCTCGACCGAACCCAGGAAGCGCGAGGCATCATTGTCCGACCGGTCCAGCGTCAGCCAGGCGGTGCGCCCGCCCGCGGCCTCCAGCCGCGCGCGGCACTGGAGCATGGCCGTGGTCTTGCCGAAGCCCGCCGGTGCGCGCACCAGCACAAGCTTGACGAAGCCGGCCGCGCACACGGTCTCGCAGATCGCCGCGCGCTCGACCTGGAACGGGGTCAGCAGCGGCGGACGCAGTTTGGCCGCCAGCGATGCGGCGCCGGCCGGTGGCGGCACGCGCCGTCCGGTCTCCTCGATACTTGCCATTGGCTGTTGTCGTCTCCCGCGCATCGCTGCCGTTGCAGGCCGCGCGATGCGCCCGCCCGCGCTGCGGATGCAGCCGGGCGGCCGTGGCTGTGATGTGACAGAGGATTATGACGTAAACTGCTGCACTCGCGAAAATGCGGGCAACGGCATGCGGCCCTACACCAGCTTGTTGGCGTGGCCGGCCCAGTAGCGGTCGCGCAGCAACCGCTTGAGCAGCTTGCCGGTCGGCAGGCGCGGCAACTCCGTCTCGAAGTCGACCGAGCGCGGGCACTTGATGGCCGACAGGTTGGCGCGGCAGAACGCAATCAGCTCCGCGGCCAGCTCGGGCCCTGCCAGGCCCATGTCGGCGGGCTGCACCACGGCCTTGACCTCTTCGCCGAAGTCCTCGTTGGGCACGCCGATCACGGCCACGTCCATTACCTTGGGATGCGTCATCAGCAGGTTCTCGGCCTCCTGCGGGTAGATGTTGACGCCGCCGGAGATGATCATGTTGGCCTTGCGGTCGGTCAGGTACAGGTAGCCGTCCGCATCCACGTAGCCGACATCGCCGATGGTGCTCCAGTCCGGCTGCTGCGGGTGGCGCGACTCCGCGGTCTTGGCATCGTCATTGTGGTATGCAAAGGCGCGGCCCTCGGCAAAGTAAATGGTGCCCGATTCGCCCGGCGGCAGCAGCGCGCCGTCCGGCCCGCAGATGCGCAGCTTGCCGACCATGGCCCGGCCCACCGTGCCCTTGCGCTCCAGCCACTCCGGCGTGCTGACCACGGTCACGCCATTGCCCTCCGTCCCGGCGTAGTACTCCCAGATCACCGGTCCCCACCACGCGATCATGGCTTCCTTGACCTGCACCGGGCACGGCGCGGCCGCGTGGATCGCCACGCGCAGCGACGACACGTCACAGGCCTGCCGCTGCGCCTCGGGCAGCTTGAGCATGCGCGAGAACATCGTGGGCACCAGCTGCGTATGCGTGATGCGGTGCTGCTGCACCAGCTGCAGGTAGTGCCCGGCATCGAAATGCTCCATCACCACCGCGGTCCCGCCCAACGCCTGCACGGTCATGTTGTAGCGCAGCGGCGCCGCGTGGTATAGCGGCGCGGGCGACAGGTAGCGCGTCTCGGCATCGAAGCCATAGAGCCGCTGGCACAGGCTGGTCAGGGTCGTGGGAGCTTCGATATTCGCGCTCGACGGCGGCGCATACACCCCCTTCGGCCGGCCCGTGGTGCCGGACGAATACAGCATGTCGCCGCCGGTCACTTCGCCATCGATGCGCGTTGCCGGGCAGCGCGCCAGCGCGGTTTCGTACGCGTCATAGCCCGGCACGGTGCCGTCCAGCATCAACCTGCCGCGCAGCGCCGGCGTCTGCCCGGCCAAAGCTGCCGCGACCTCGGCCTGCGCGTGCGTGGTGACCAGCAGCTTGGCGCCGCTGTCATTGATGATGTAGGCGGCATCGGCCACGTTCAGCCGCGTGCTCAGGCAGATATAGACAATGCCGCTGCGCTGCGCGCCCCAGCACAGTTCGAACAGGCGCGGATGATTCTCGACCATGAACGCGACGCGGTCACCGGGCTGCAGTCCCTGGCCGCGGAACAGGTGGGCGACCTGGTTCGAGCGTTCATCCAGTTCGCGGTAGGTGACGACTGCGCCGCTGCTGCCCATGATGACGGCTGGTTTGTCGGGCGTGCGCTGCGCGTGGATGTGCGGATGCATGGCGTTGAACTCCTCGACGGGTGTCGGTGTATTGGCGGATGCTGATCCCGCATTCTGGGAATGTCGGCGGGTTCAACAATCGTCGGAAGCGACGAAGCAGCAGTGCCGCCGCTTTGCCGCAGTGCCGCAAAAATCGGGCCGCGGACGCGCCGGGCAGCTTCGTCCGATGCGACGATGCGCCACCGGACGGCCTGGCAGGATGATGCCCGCCAGACGACCGCAATCACGCCTCACCCCCATTCCGAAGGAGCCAAGGTGGATTTCCAGTTCAGCGAAGAACAGTCGATGCTGCGCGACACGCTCGCGCGTTACCTGGCCGACCACTATGATTTCGAAGCCCGCCGCGCTGCCGTCCAGTCAGCCGCGGGCTGGCGCCCGGACTGCTGGCGCGCCTTCGCCCGCGAGCTCGGCATTCTCGGCGCGGCCTACCCCGAGACGCTGGGTGGCCTTGGCGGCGGCGCGGCCGAGCACATGATCGTAATGGAGCAACTGGGCCGCCACCTGGTGCTGGAGCCATACCTGGGCACCGTGGTGCTGGGCGGCGGCGCGCTCATGCACGGCAGCCCCGAGCTGGCCGCGCAGTGGGTGCCGGCCATCATCGGCGGCGAAGCCACCGCCGCCTGGGCCCATGCCGAACCCGCCGGCCGCTACTGCCGCCACGACGTGCAAGCCAGCGCCACGCGCCAGGGCAACGGCTACAAGCTGAGCGGGCACAAGCAGGCCGTGGCCGGCGCGCCGTTCGCCACCCATCTGGTCGTCAGCGCCCGCACGTCCGGCGCGCGCCGTGACCGGGACGGCATCAGCCTGTTCTGGATAGCGCGCGACACGCCCGGCGTGACGCTGCGCGAGTATCCGACCTTCGACGGCCAGCGCGCCGCCGAAGTGCTGCTCGACAACGTGCAGGTGCCGGCCAGCCAGCGTATCGGCGCGCAAGGCGAGGCCTTTACCCTGATCGAACAACTTTGCGACGAGGCCATGGTCGCGCTCTCTGCCGAAGCCAATGGTGCCATGGCGCGCATGCTGGCCGACACCATCGACTATGCGCGCCAGCGCAAGCAGTTCGGCGTGCCGATCGGCACCTTCCAGGTGCTGCAGCACCGCATGGCCGACATGTACATGCAGCTGGAGCAATCCGTGGCGCTGACCCAGGTGGCGGCGATGCATGCGGCCAGCGCACCACAGGTGCGCGCGCAGGCCGCATGCGCGGCCAAGATCCAGGCCGGCCAGGCCGGTGCCTTTGTCGGCCAGGCGGCGGTGCAGATCCACGGCGGCATGGGCGTCACGGAAGAGCTGGCGGTGGGCCACTACTTCAAGCGCGTCACCGCGATCGACCTGCAGCTGGGCTCCGCCGAGCACCACCTGCACCGCTACGCCGACCTGCTCTACCCCGCCCAGGCCGCGGCCTGAAGCCAGCATCCCCGAACCCAGACGATTACCCAGCGAGGCCCGTCGATGAATCTCGATTTCTCCCCGCAAGATCAGCAGTTCCGCGAAGACGTGCGCGCCTGGATCGCCCAGGCCTATGACGCCGACCTGCGCGCGATGATGGCGCAGTCCAAGAACGGCTACCTCGACAAGGCCGCGCAGCTGCGCTGGCAGAAGGCGCTGCACGCGCGCGGCTGGGCCGCTCCGAACTGGCCCAGGGAATATGGCGGTCCGGGCTGGACCTCGACCGAGCGCTTTATCTTCCAGTCGGAACTGGCCGCCGCCGGCTGCCCGCCAGTGTCGCCGATGGGCCTGAAGATGGTGGCGCCGGTGATCATGAAGTACGGCACGCCCGAACAGAAGCAGCGCTTCCTGCCGCCGATCCTGAGCTCGGACGTGTGGTGGTGCCAGGGCTATTCCGAACCCAACTCCGGCTCCGACCTGGCCTCGCTGCAGATGCGCGCCGATCATGGCACCGACAGCGGCGGCGAGCACTACATCCTGAACGGCTCCAAAATCTGGACCACGCACGCGCAGTGGGCCGACTGGATGTTCTGTCTGGTGCGCACCAGCCGCGAATCGAAGCGCCAGGAAGGCATCTCGTTCCTGCTGCTGGACATGCATACGCCAGGCATCACGGTATCGGCGCTGCCGACGCTGGACGGCCCTCCGCCCGGCCAGCAGGAAGTGAACCAGGTCTTCTTCGAGAATGTGCGCGTGCCAGTGGCAAACCGCATCGGCGAAGAAGGCAAGGGCTGGACCTACGCCAAGTACCTGCTGGAGTTCGAGCGCGGCGGCACCTACAGCCCGATGCTGCGCAAGCAGTTGTCGCAGATCGCGGAGATCGCCGCCGGGCAGCCCGCCGACGACGGCGGCCGCCTGCTCGACGATCCCCTGTTCCGCCGCAAGCTGGCGGCACTCCATCTGCGCGCTGCGGCACTCGAGGCGGTTGAATTGCGGGTGTTCTCGGGCGTGGAATCGGGCACTTCGATCGGCGCGGCGTCGAGCATGCTCAAGCTCACCGGCACCGAGACCCTGCAGGCAGCCAGCGAACTGGCGATGGAAGCCGCGGGCCCGGCTGCGTTGCCGTTCGTGCAGGACACCTGGGCTGCATTGCAGGGGCGCGAGGCCGCTGCGCGCGTGGGGCCGGACTATGCCGCCGTGCTGGCGCCGCGGTATTTCAACTATCGCAAGGCGTCGATATACGGGGGATCCAACGAGATTCAGCGCAATATCATCGCCAAGCTTGTGCTGGGACTTTAGAACCCGTTTCAGGATGAAAAAGGGGGACGCCCCTTTTTCATTCCGAAACCGGATTCTTAGGCGGCGGGAATTGCGCCTTCGCCAGCGCGCCGGCCCTCGGCATCAGTGGTAGTCCAGATGCAGCCGCCAGACACCCGCCACAGGCAGCAGCGCAGCGGTCAACGTCAAAACGCCTTGGATAGCTCCAGCCCGCCATAGAAAGAACGTGACTGGCCTGCAGTCTTCTTGGCACCGCCAAAGAAACCAAGATTCAATGCCTTACCAAGGGAAATGCCGGTCAGCACCAGCCCACCCTGCGTGGCGTGGTAAAACGGGTCGCCATGCTTGATGATCTCGACGCCGGCCCAGGCATCGCCAAAGACCTTATAGAGCAAGCGCCCGCGCGCCCAGTAAGCCTTAGGCCCGAAATTGTAGCTCGCAATGCCGTTGACGGCCCATTGCCTGGCGAATTCCTGCTGGCCCAGCACCGTGAGCGCCAGCCCCCACTCCCCCCATCGGAGCGGTTGTCCGCGCCTTCCGGAGAAACGCGGTTGTAGCGATAACGCGCTCCGACCGACGCCTCCGCCCACCCGCTTTCCCAGCCCTTCTGCACGCCAATCGCCGCCTCGGCGGACTGTCCGTTGACTGACACGGTGGTGCCGTTCGAGCCGTATTTATAGTGGTAGTCGCTGATCACAAGCTTCTGTGTCAGGAATGACACCGGCAGAAAATTGCCACTGACACCGGCGTACTCACTACGCTCGCCACCGCCCGCAAGGCTGGCGCCACCAAACAGGAACGGCCCCGCCGCTGCCGGCGTCGAGGCCAGCAAGGATGAACCGCCCAGGAGAGCAACCGCAAAGATACGACGAGCTGCACCATAGCGGGTGTACCGCGTCATGTTCATTCCCTGTGTTAGGCCGCGCCATGCAGCGCAATGTTGTACAGGTGGAAGTCGCCAGTCGGCGTGACAAGCCTTCCGGTGGGTGTAAGACGGATCATCTGGTCGGCAGCGTTGCCTCCATGGTCCGTCGTGGTCTGGCGCAATGTAGCGCCAGAATTCAGGTCTAGCTCAATGCTGCTGAACAGCAGCGGTGCAGCACCGTCGATGGTAGCAATGGCGACCGGCAACATACCAACGCGCAAAGGCTGCATTAATAATCCGGCGGCCCAACTCTGCCCGATAGACGCCTTGCCCTTGTCCCGATGCAGTATTTCCGCCAGCCGTGTGAGCGGCGGTGTCTCGGTCTCGCGCAGGGTCCCCATCTCGAGCTGGAGCCTGCTGCCAAACAAGAACGTTTCCAAAGCACCGGTATTGCCGTACGCCGCCCAGTTGAAATGCAGGCCCACTGACATGCCTTTGGCTGAACCTGGACGCGATGGCTTAACGGATGTTGTCGTCGCGGTATCGCGCACGATCAAGTTGGGGAGGTGGACCGCCACGCCAACCACGTCACCCAGCGTCAGCTTCGGTATCGCTTCGCCTGTATAAAGCGCGCCGTTCGGCGACAGATCCGAGGTCAGCCCCAGGTAGGTCCTGTCGTGAACCGTGAGCATGACCGGCACGTGCAGCGGAAAACGATATTCGACGCGGCGGTTGCGCGAGTGCTTGTACGCGTACGCGGCCACGATCATGGCCGACCCCAGCGTCATCAGCGTCCAGAACAGCGTCACCATGCCTGCCCCTAACGGGATGGTGCCGGCGTAAATCCGGTACACGCCCACCGGCACGCTCGCGGCAGCCACGCCCCCGACGGCAAGCAGCGGCGAGAGCCAGAGCCACATCTTTCCCGTCTGCGACATCTGCTTGTCCGTCACGGCGAACGGGATACTTTTGCGGAACAGTCCGACGCTGGTCGTCATGAAGGCGAAGAACCTTGCCATCGCGTACTGCTCGCTCAGGAACAGCGAGTTATAGCCGCGTCCGAGCTCCAGATGCACCAGTATTGAAAGCAGGTAATACTGGCAGAACAGTATCAGGAAGGTGTTCAGCGGCGACACGATCGGCAGCACGCCAAACAGGAATACCGCGGGCGGCGTCAGGAAGAAGACCAGCTTCTGCCAGCCTTCCAGGAAGAACAGGGCCGACGCCAGATAGTTCAACCGCTGGCCCAAGGTCAGTCCGCGGCAGAACAGGATGTTCTCACGCCGGAATACCTGCATGGACCCCATGCCCCAGCGCATGCGCTGCTTCAGGTAGGTATCGATGCTGTGCGGTGCCAGGCCGAACGCCAGCGACTCGGCGTGGTACACCAGACTGGTAGCCAAGCTTGTGCAGCCGGATGGCGGTGTGCACGTCCTCAGTCACCGTTTCGGTGGCGAAGCCCCCGATCCGCGCTACCGCGGCCCGGCGGATGACCGCGCAACTGCCACAGAAGAACGCTGCATTCAGGGCGTCCTTGCCGCGCTGGATGATCTTGAAGAACAGCGCCTGTTCGTCCCAGACCCGCTTCTTGCCCAACCGGTGGTTGAACGAGTCGATGTTGAAGAAGTCCTGCGGCGTTTGCACGAAGGCGACGCCTGCATCCTTGAAATACCCAAGCGTCTTCACCAGGAAATCCTTGCGTGGCGCGTGGTCGGCGTCGAAGATCGCGATGAATTCGCCTGTGCTGTGCTGTAGCGCGTTATTGAGATTACCGGCCTTGGCATGCGCGTTGTTGTCGCGGGCGAGATAGCGGCAACCGAGTTCCTCGGCCAATGTGCGCATCGACTCGCGGTGCCCGTCGTCGAGCAGCCAGGTGACATGCGGATAGTCCATGCGCATGGCTGCCAACAAGGTCCGGCGTATCAGTTCGACCGACTCGTTATAGGTCGGCACGTAGACGTCGACGCTCAGGCCCGGCTCCGGCGGCGGCGCTTCGCGCACCGACAACTGGTATGTCATCAAAACAAAGAGCAGGCCGCTCACGTAGCCGTAAAGTTCGGCGGCGTAGAGTGGGATGGAGAAGAGCGGGGCCGACATATTGATGCTTCCCACGCGCCATCCCATATACACCAGGCCCGATATCACGTACACGACAACGAGGCACTTGATATAGCGCTTCGGCTGCTCAGTCTTCATATTGCCGTTCCGTGCTGAAGTTGAGCTCCCGGCAGGTCATGGCCACTGCACGAGAATGCGGGCGGTCAAGCAGCGGTTGACCGCCACTGGACGAACTTCCTTGACCCAGGCCGGCGCATCCGGAAATGGTTGTCTGTCGGCTCAGGCAATCACGCGGGTCGCGCTGCACGCTCAAACCGCAGCACAATCTGCATCATAGGTGATTTGCCCCTTGGTGTGAGTGGCCAAGTTACCGCTTTGGAGCGGTAGTATTAATTCGGCATCGCCTGCTTGTGGAGGATTTAGGGCAATGCTGATCAAGTCCTCCGATTCGTGAGAAGGCGCGTTATTTGAAGAATCACGAGCGCGAAGAGATGAACATGAAGCAGATGACGTTGGCAGCGGGTGCAGATCAATGTGCAGGTTTCGAGCAACACCGCAAGCCAACGCGACGTGAGGAGTTTCTGGCGACGATGGAGCGGATCGTACCGTGGGCGGCATTGTGCGCCGTGATTGAGCCGTACTATCCGAAGGCAGGCAATGGCCGGCGGCCCATTGGTCTGGAGCGGATGCTGCGCATCCACTTTCTGCAGCACTGGTTCAACCTGGCAGATCTGGCTTGCGAGGAGGCCCTGTATGACAGCGCCAGCCTGCGCCGCTTCGTAGGAATTGACCTGGGTCGTGAGCCCGTGCCGGACGCCACCACAGTATTGAAGTTTCGGCGGCTGCTGGAGAAACATCAGCTTGCCGAACGGCTGTTCGCGGAAGTTGGCCGACTCCTGCAAGACAATGGCGTGAAGCTGAAGACCGGCACCATTGTCGATGCCACGATCATTGGTGCGCCCAGCTCGACGAAGAATGAAGAGAAGTCGCGAGACCCCGAGATGCATCAGACCCGCAAAGGCCAGCAGTGGTACTTTGGCATGAAGCTGCACATTGGCGTGGATAGTCAAAGCGGGTTGGCTCATTCCGCGGTGGTGACGCCGGCCAACGTTCACGACAAGCATGCGCTGCCCCAGCTACTGCATGGGGAGGAGCGGCGTGTCTACGGTGATAGCGCATACGCCAGTCAGCAGGAGCTGATCGCATCGAAGGCGCCGCACGCCAAGGACTTCACCAATCAGCGGACCCGCAGGAACGGGGAGATTGACGAAGTGCAACGCGGGAAGAACCGTAACAAATCGAAGATCCGGGCCCGGGTTGAACATGTCTTCGCCGTGGTTAAGCGCCTGTGGGGCTTCACGAAAGTCCGCTACCGTGGCCTGAAGAAGAATGCCGGCCGTGCCTTCACGGCGCTGGCGCTGGCCAATCTCTACTTGAGTCGAGGGCATCTGATGGGAGCAGTCCGCCCGTAAAGGGCGAATGCGGGGCGGGCGCCCCGCCAACACACCCCAATTGGGGGCGCGCGAAGGCAAATTCTCGTCGCCACAGCTATTTTTCCGGCCGAACGGGCTCCTGATCAACCTGCGTCACTCAATTTACCCAGCTTGTTCAGCGTAGCCTTAGATAAAACTAACTTCAGACTTCAGCCGCATTTAGCTCGGCGCTCACGCGCCATCCGCATGCGCACGACGTCGTCCCCGGTGGGCGTTAGCAAAGACATGCTCGCCAAATAGCCAAGTTAGTTCGTCAATGCGCGTTGGCGATGGACGCATCCCGTCTAACAAGAAACATTGCCAGCCGCCATTAGGGCAGAATGCAATGTGTGTTGCTCGACCACGTCAGCGCCGCCCGGCTAGCACACTGAACTCGACACTCATTTGTTTGCGGCGCGCGCCACCTTGCGCCCGCCATCGCGCAGACAAACTCGCACCGTTCTTATAATCGCGCATACGCATTCAATCCGTCCGCCGTCTGAAAGGAAAACATGAGAGAGCTGCCCGCCAGTCCCGCCGAGCCGACGCCCCGCAAGAACGCATGGGGCCGCCAACTTTCGTGCCTGATCATCGCATCGTGGCTGTGCGGCGGCGTGGCGCACGCCGCCGCACTAGCGCCCGAGGCGGCGCAACGCCAGGCACAAGCCAGTTACCGCGAGTATTTCGAGTTGCTGGCCATGCCCAATGATGCGGTGGTGCCTGCGGACATTCGCCGCAACGTCGACTGGCTCGAACAAGCGTTCCGCAAGCGCGGCTTTACCACGCGGCAACTTGCCAACGACGGCAAGCCGATGCTGTACGCAGAATTCCCGGGCAAGAATCCAGCGCGCAAGACCGTGCTGTTCTACATGCACCTGGATGGCCAGCCCGTCATTGCGTCCCAGTGGGCGCAGAAGAGTCCATGGACGCCCGTGCTGAAGCGCAAGGCAGCAAACGGCGAGTGGGAGGAGATTGATGCCGCGCGCCTGTCCGCCGGGCAGGTTGATCCGGAATGGCGGGTATTCGGCCGTTCGTCGGCAGATGACAAGGGACCGATCATGATGATGCTGGCCGCCATCGATGCGCTGAAGGCAGCTGGCGGCCAGCCGGCGATCAACCTCAAGGTAATCCTCGACAGCGAAGAGGAAAAAGGCTCGCCCTCCATCGGCAAAGTCATGCAAGCTCATCGTGAACTTCTCACCTGCGATGCGATGGTGATCCACGACGGCCCCATGCATGCAACCAATCGCCCCACGCTTATCTTCGGCAATCGCGGCGCTGCGCGGGCCAGGCTGACCGTGTTCGGGGCCAAGGTTCCGCTGCACAGCGGCCACTACGGCAACTACGCGCCAAATCCGGCACAGCGGCTCGCCAGCCTGCTGGCCTCGATGAAGGACGACAGCGGCCGGGTAACCGTTCCTGGCTACTACGACAGGGTCCGGCTTGGCGAGGCGGAGCGCAAGATCATGGCAGCCGTGCCAGACGACGAGGGCGCGCTCAGGCGACGCATCGGCATCGCGCAGGCCGACAAGGTCGGCGCGAACTACCAGGAGGCAATGCAGTATCCGTCGCTGAACGTGGTAGGCATGGGGGCCGCCGCCATCGGTGACAAGGCGGCGAATATCGTGCCCGACAAAGCCGTGGCCGAACTCGACCTGCGCACGACGCCTGAATCGGACGCTGCCTACTTGGGCAAGCTGGTCGAGCAACACATCGTAAAACAGGGTTATCACCTGGTGCAAGGCACCCCGACTGATGAGGACCGTGCCCGTTACGATAAGCTCGCCAGCTTCACCTACCAGAGCGAGGGGGCCGATGCCGCAGGCTCGCCGGTCGACTCACCTGTTGCGAAATGGGCCTACCAGGCCATTGCCGACACCTTTGGCACGACTCCGGAGCCGGTGCGCATCCGGATGATGGGTGGCACCGTGCCGACCGCGGAGATCGTCGAAGTACTCAAAGTGCCTTTCGTTATCGTCCCGTTGGTCAACGCCGACAACAACCAGCACGCGGCAAATGAAAACCTGCGGCTGGGCAATTACGTCAGTGGCGTGCGAACCGTTTATGGGCTCCTGACCCAGCCGTTCCAGAGCGTGCCGTGAACGTTTGACGCACGCAGCCCGGCAGAACTGGAACTGAAAGCGGCAGCGAATCCAGGTTGGGCTTATATCGGCTTGCACACGCTCTCAGGCACCGAAACGGATCGGATCATACGGGCCGGGATCGACAAAGGGCTGGTCCTCGTCCATCAGTTCGGCGAGCAGCCGGGCCGTGACGGGACCGAGCGTGAAGCCCTGGTGGCCATGCCCGAAGTTGAACCACAGGCCACGATGGCGCGGCGCCCTGCCGACGACCGGCCTCATGTCGGCGACACATGGCCGGGCGCCGAGCCAGGGTGTGTCTTCGACCGCCGCGCCAAGGTGCACCAGTTCGCGGGCGTGGCGCTCTGCATTGCGCAGCTGGACGGGTGTCGGCGCCGCATCGTGGTGCGCAAACTCGGCGCCCGTTGTCAGGCGCAGGCCGCGCTTCATCGGCGCCAGCATAAAGCCGTTCTCGACGTCGAGCAGCGGCATGGCCGGCATCGACTCGACGGCGTAGTGGCGATGGTAGCCCCGCTTTACGAATAGCGGGAAACGATAGCCGAACGGTTGGGTCAGGGCGGATGCCCACGGCCCGAGTGCAATGACGGCGTGGGCAGCATTGACAGGGCCGTCTTCGGTAGCCACCGTCCAGCCGTTTTCCTGCTGTTTCAGCGTCGTCGCATCGCCGTGGCGAAAGATTCCCCCTTGCTTCGCGAACAGCGCCGCGTAGCGGCTGACCAGTTCGCCGGGATCGGTGATGGTCCACGGATCCCGCCAGTGGATCGCGCCAGCCATTGGCCCGCGCCAAGCAGGCTCGGCAGCAGTGATGCCGGCCCGGTCCAGAATCCGGTGATCGAGCCCGTGCTGGCGCGCGACTTCTGTCGCAGCACGCGCCGCCTGGTCGAATGCCGAAGCGCTGCGATATGCCTGCAGCCACCCTGATTTGCGCACAAGATCCTGTGCGCCAGCCAGCGAGATAAGCCGCTCGTGCTCGCTCAGGCAGTGTCGGATGAGGGCGCTGTATGCCGTAACGGTGGCCGCGTACCGGTCAGGCGCCGACTCGCGCCAGTAGCGCGCCAGCGCCGGCAGCAGGCTGGCGAGTGCGGCCGGGTGATAGTGGACGTCATTGCCCTGGCGGGTGATTACGCGAAGGGCGGCCATCCACTCCCGCGGGAAGGCATAGGGCTGCACCGCTTCGCGCTGGATGATGCCGGCATTGCCATACGACGTTTCCCTGCCGGGCATCCGCCGGTCGACCAGCACGACCGCATGGCCGCGCTGGCGCAGCGCCAGCGCCGTGCAGACGCCGACCATGCCAGCGCCAAGTACCACGATTTCCTTAGTCATGAGGAGAGCAAGGCGAGGTCATGGCTGATGCGGATCGTGGAAAACGGCAGATTTGAAGTCTGGGTCATGAGTAAGTCAGGTGCAGGGAAAGCCGAAGGCGTCCAACGCCCTGATTCTGCAACGCAGACGCCCCGCGGGGAATATCCATCACAAGCAATTGTTTGAATTGATGATTGCCGATCTGGCAATCATGCATCGCCAATGCTCGTGATGGCCTCGGCCAGGTGCTGCACGAAAGCCCGCCCCGCGGGCGGCAGGTTGCGCCGGGCCAGCGTCTGGATCTCGATATAGCGCTCGTTCATTTCCCGGTCGCGCAGCGGCACCGCGGCGATCGTGGCCTCCTTCAGGCGCCGCCGGACCGAGAGCTCCCCATAGAAGGTGACGACGCCGCCCCCCGCCGCCGCGAATCCGACCAGCGAGTCCAGGTGGTTGCTGGAGAAGACGGTCTGGTAGCTGAGCCCCTGGCGGCTGCAACTGGTGTCCAGCAACTGCCGCAGCGAGCTGTCCTTGGGCGGCAACGCGAGCGGAAAGCCGGTGACCTGGGACAGCGAGACCTGGCGCTGGCCCGCCAGCGGGTGGTCCGGCGACATGATGGCGAGCACCGGGGCCGGATGGCGAAGCTCCACCTCGATATCGAGTTCAGGCAGCCCGCTCAGCGTGACGCCGATATCGGCCTCGCCGTCGCGGATGCGCCTGGCAATGTCGCCTTGCGGACACACGTCCAGATCGAAGCGGATCCCGCCATATTTCTCCCGGAAGCTGGCGGCCAGGGCCGGAATGAAATCGTGCGCGATGCCCTCCACGCTCGCCACGCGGACCTGCCCCACGCGCAGGCCGCGCAGCGCCTGGATGTCTCCGGTGACGCGGTCGATCTCTTGCTGCGCGCGCTTGGCGTGCGCAGCGAGCAGCTCCCCGGCCGCATTGGGGATCAGGCCGCGCGCGCGCCGGTCGAACAGCAGGGTATCCAGCTCGCTCTCCAGCTTAGCGATCTGCCGGCTGACCGCCGATGGCGCCACGTTCAGCTTGAAGGCGGCGTCCTTGACTGAGCCCGTGCGCACTACTTCAAGAAAGTAGCGGACGGCGGTTTCCTGCAGGATGCGGTAGGACATGGTTGGGACTGAGGCGCAGCAAGGATCAGGTCGATTCTATAAATTGCCGTTTCGGCAATCAAGCTTTCTAAACATTGCTACGATGTCACGCCGGATCGATCGTACGATGAGATCAGGCAGCGCCTGCAAGCCTTACTGCGCTGCGTCGATTCCTACCCTGCCGGAGCATCAGCATGCGATCCCCCGTCCACCGCACCTTGTTCCTCATCACGGCCTGCAGCCTGACAACCGGTGCTACGCTGGCATCCACCCCTGCCGCTGCGCAAAGTGGCTATCCTTCCAAGCCGATCCAGCTGGTCTTGCCATTTCCGCCCGGCGGCGCCACCGACCTCGTCGGCCGCACCATCGCCCGAAAACTCGGGGAGCGGCTTGGCCAGACCGTGGTGGTCGAGAACCGGCCCGGCGCCGGCACCATCGTCGCGGCGAGCTACGTGGCCAAGGCGGCACCGGACGGCTACACGCTGATGGCCACCTCGGGCACCACATTCACGGTCAATCCCGCGGTCTATGCAAAGCTGCCCTACGATCCGCAGAAGAACTTCGAGCCGATCGGCCTGATCGGTTCGACCGGCCTGGTCCTGCTGGCAAACCGTAACGTGCCGGTGAACAACCTCAAGGAGTTCGTTGCCGCGGTCAAGGCAGACCCCGGCAAATACTCCTACGGCTCGTTCGGTGCCGGTACCACTGCCCACTTTGCCGGCGAAGAACTGCTGAACCTCACCGGGACCAGGCTGCTGCATGTGCCCTATAAGGGCAGCGCGCCGGCGATGACCGACCTGATGGGCGGCCAGATCCCATTCAGCGTGGATACGGTGGCCGCGGCCATCCCGCAACTCAAGTCCGGCAAGATCAAGGCCATCGCGGTCACTACCGCGAAGCGCTCGTCGCTGCTGCCCAATGTGCCGACCGTGGCCGAAAGCGGCTATCCCGGCATGGACGCGAGCACCTGGATCGCGCTGGTCGCGCCGCGCGGCCTGCCGGCGGAGGTCCGGGCCAGGCTGGAAAAGGCACTGGCCGACACCATTGCCGATCCGGCAACGCGCAGCCAGCTTGCCGAGAACGGCATCGAGCCTTTCTACGCGCCAGGCAAGCAAGTCGCGGCCATGATCGACAAGGAAATCCCGCAGATGCGTGCCATCGCGCAACGCGCCCACATCAAGCTTGACTGACCTTCCCGATGCGGGCCGCAGCCTCCAGAGAGGCACGGCCCCGGAGAGACCTGTTCCATGAACGCGCAAGACAAACTGACCTCGGCCTCCGCGGTCGAGCTCCGACGACTGATCGGGGCCAGGGAAATCTCGCCGGTTGAACTGCTGGAGGCGTGCATCGCGCGCATCGAGACCTACAACCCGCTCATCAATGCCATCACGGCAACCTGCTTCGAGCGCGCCCGCAAGGAAGCGCGCGCGGCCGAGCAGGCAATGCTGCGGGGCGAACCACTGGGCCTGCTGCATGGGCTGCCGCTCGGGGTCAAGGACCTGGAGGCCACCGAGGGCCTGCTGACCACCTATGGCTCGCCTCTGTTCCGCCACCACGTGCCCACCGAGGACAACGTGCTGGTGAAACGGCTGCGGGCGGCCGGCGCCATCGTGGTGGGCAAGACCAACATTCCCGAAATGGGTGCCGGCGCGAACTCCCGCAATGCGGTCTGGGGTGCGACCGGCAATCCCTTCAACCCGAACCTCAATGCAGGCGGGTCCTCCGGCGGCTCGGCCGCGGCACTGGCCGCGGAATTCCTGCCGGTCTGCACCGGGTCGGACACCGGCGGCTCGCTGCGCATTCCCGCGGCCAAGTGCGGCGTGGTCGGGTTCCGGCCCTCGCCGGGCATCGTCCCCAACTCGCGCAAGCTGCTTGGCTGGACGCCGATCTCGGTGGTCGGCCCGATGGGCCGCACCGTTGCCGATACCTGCCTGCAACTGGCGGCATCAGCCGGAGTGTCGGTGACCGATCCCCTGAGTTACGCAGTGGACGCCGAAGCGCATCTGTCTCCGGCGCTCGTTGACCTTGCGACCTTGCGGGTCGGCTGGACCGAGGATTTTGGCTGCTGCGCGGTGGACGACGGCATTCGCCGGGTGTTCCGCGCAAAGATTGCCGCGATGCGCCACGTGTTCAAAAGCTGCGACCCGGTCAGCTTCGACCTTGGCGATGTGCACCGCTGCTTCGATGTCCTGCGCGCGGAAAGCTTCGTCGCCGGCTTGCACGACGCCTACCAGAAAGACCCCGCCTCCCTCGGGCCCAATACCCGCGCCAACTACGAGATGGGCGCCAGGATGTCGCTGGTTGACAGCGCATGGGCGCAGGCCGAGCAGAACCGTATCCTGCAGCGCTTCCAGCGCGCCTTCCAGGAGTACGACCTGATCCTGTCGCCCACCACGCCGGTCTCACCGTTTGCATGGACCAGCCTGTACGCAGAAACCATCAACGGTGAAAGGCAGGAGAACTACTACCGCTGGCTGGCACTGACCTATGTCGTGACACTGACCACGCATCCTGCCATCTCGCTGCCCTGCGGCACCGACGATGCCGGCATGCCCTTCGGGCTGCAGGTAACCGGCCGCTTCCGGGGCGACCTGGAGACGCTGGGAGCAGCCCGCTCGATGGAAGCGACGTTTGCCGCGTCGTCGGCATTGCGCCGTCCTGTTCCCGATCTTGCCGCGCTCAGACCCGCCGACCCGGCGCTTCGCTCGATTGTTACTACGCCTCCGACATCCGGCACAGCGCCGCCTTCAGGCGGAGTCTCTCCGGTATAGGCAAAGGCGTTCGGCCGGGGCCGTCAGCCTCCTCGAAGATTGGTTGACGCTGCCCCATTTCGCCAATAGACTGTTATGAACATATAGTTCATTTTTGAACATATAACAGTGCTAGCAGGCGAGGTCTGCCAGCCAACTCACAGCAGGTAGACAAGATGACTCTCAGGATCGGAATCAACGGTGCCGGCATCGGCGGACTGGCCGCGGCCATTGCCCTGCGCAAGCTCGGCATGGATGCGGTGGTCTACGAGCAGGCCCCCCGCTTTGCCCGCGTGGGCGCCGACATCAACCTGACCCCCAACGCCGTGCGCGCCCTGGACGGGCTAGGCGTCGGCGACGCCCTGCGTGAAACCGCCGCACGCCCCAGCCACCGCATCAGCCGCATGTGGGACACCGGCGAAGAAACTTCACGTCTGCCCATGCAGGAAGACGCCGTGCGCCGCTACGGCGCCCCGCAGTTGACCATGCACCGCGCCGACCTGATGACCGCACTGGAGGCCGCCGTGCCGTCCGAATGCGTGCGCCTTGGCCACAAGGCCGTGGCCATTGAGCCGCATGCCGATGGCGCCACGCTGTGCTTCGCCAGTGGTGCGCAGGAGCGCGTCGATGTGCTGGTCGGCGCCGACGGCATCCACTCGACCGTGCGCACCGCCCTGTTCGGCCAGGAAAGCCCGATCTTCACCGGCGTGGTGGCCTACCGCGCGGTCGTTCCGGCCGAGCGCCTCGCCGGCGTGCCCAACCTGGGCGCCTTCACCAAATGGTGGGGCCCGGAGGCCGCCACGCAGATCGTCACCTTCCCGCTCAACCGCGGCCGCGACATCTTTGTCTTCGCCACCGTCGCGCAGGAAGCCTGGCGCAATGAGTCCTGGACCACGCCGGGCCGCGTGGAAGACCTGCGCAGCGCCTATGCCGGCTTCCACCCCGAGGCGCGCGCACTGCTGGATGCCTGCGACGAGGTGCTGATCTCCGCGCTGTACGTGCGCGACCCGCTGCCGGCATGGTCCGCCGGCCCGGTCACGCTGATGGGCGACGCCTGCCACCCGATGATGCCGTTCATGGCGCAGGGCGCCGGCATGGCCATTGAAGACGGGGTGGTGCTGGCGCGCTGCCTTGCCGATGCCGCACCCGGCGGTGCCGCGGGCGTGCCTGGCGCGCTGGCGCGCTACCAGGCCGCACGCCACGAACGCACCAGCCGCATCCAGATCGGCTCGCGCAGCAATGCCTGGCTGAAGGAAGGCGGCAATGCCGACTGGGTGTACGATTACGACGCCTGGAACGTCGCCCTCGGCTGAAGCCGCGCCGATCGTTTCCGCCAGCACGGCCGCCTGCGCGGCCGTTTTCCGTTGACAGCAGACACCACCATGCCCAAGTCCCGCCCACAGCCTGACCTTGCCGACGATGGCGATACTGAAGACGCCCGCGAAGCCCAGCTGGTCTCGCCGGTGATCCGCGGCCTGCGCCTGCTGCGCTTCATCGCCGAGGGCGGCGCCACCGCCAACCTCAGCGAAGTGGGCCGGCGCATCGATGTGAATCGCGTCACCGTGATGCGGCTGCTGGACACGCTGGAACATGAAGGAATGGTGGAGCGCCTGCCGCAAGGCGGGCACCAGGTCGGCTTCAACTTCCTGAAGCTGGCCTCGCGCGTGCTGGCCACCAATGACCTGACCAGCTTTGCCGCACGCGTGCTGGCCCGGCTGAGCGCGTCGCTGCAGCTGTCAGCCTACCTGGCGGTGCGCGATGGCGGCGATGCACTCTACCTGCTGCGGCAGATGCCCGCGGCCTCGCTGGTCAGCAATATCCAGGTGGGCAGCCGCGTTGCCGCACACCTGACCACGCCCGGGCGGATGCTGATTGCCGGGCTGCCGCCGCAGACGCTGCGCGAGCTGCTGGGGCCCGATCCCCTGCCGACGGTCACCGGCCACAGCCCGGCCACCCACGCGCGGCTGGCCGATATCCTTGCCGCCGACCGCGAACGCGGCTGCGCCTGGAGCTTCTCCGCCTATGAACCGGGCATCGATTCCTGCGCTGCACCGGTGCGCGGCGCCGACGGCGACGTGATCGCCGCCATCAGCGTGGCGGGACCGCAGCAGCGCTTTGAAGCCGATGGCGCGTTGCGCGAGCGCGTGGAGAAGGAAGTCAGGCAGGCGGCGCGCGACCTGTCGGGGCTGATGGGATACCGCTGCGCCGCTACTCCGCGGTAATCCCGTAGGCCTTGATCAGCTTCGCCCACGCCGCGGTTTCCTCGCGGATGCGGGCCTCGAGCGCCTGCGGCGTGCTGCCCACCGGCTCCATGCCCTGGCGCTGCAGGTCGGCGCGCACCGCGGGCGTGGCCAGCAGCGCGCGCACGTCGGCGCTGAGCGCATCGGCCGCCGGCTGCGGCGTGGCCCTGGGCACCAGCAGCGCATACCAGGAGCTGACGTCGATGCCGGGCATGCCCTGCTCGGCCAGCGACGGCACGTTCGGCGCGGCCGGCGAGCGCCTGGGCTGCGTCACCGCCAGCGCGCGCAGCGCGCCGGACTGGATGAACGGCGCCAGCGTCGGCCACGTGCCGAACAGTATCGGCACCTGCCCGCCCACCACGTCGTTGAGCGCCTGCGTGGTGCCTTTGTAGGGCACGTGCAGCAGCGTGATGCCGGCCTGGTTGCGGAACAGTTCACCGGCCAGGTGCAGGCCGCTGCCGACACCCGGACTGGCATAGCCCAGTGGCTTGCCGGACTTCTCTGCCTGCTGTGCCAGCCTGACCAGGTCCTGCACGGAATTCGCCTTCACTGACGGATGCACCGCCAGCACGTTGGGCGAGCCCGCCAGCAGCGACACCGGCCGGAAATCACGCTCGACGCTGTAGGTCAGCGCCGGCATCAGCGTCGGGTTGATGGTCAGGTTACCGGCGGGGGCCACCAGCAGCGTGCAGCCATCGCCCGGTGCGCGCCGCACCGTGTCGATGCCGATATTGCCGTTGGCGCCAGGCTTGTTGTCGACCACGAACGGCGTGCCGCGCTGCTGCTGCAGCCCGTGCGCCAGCGTGCGCGCGAGCTGGTCGGCCGGCCCGCCGGCCGGGAACGGCACCACGATGCGCACATTGGCACAACCGGCGGCCCGTGCCGCCTGCCACGGCACGCATGCCGCCACCGCAGCGGCCAGCGCCGTGCCAACCAGCCATTGCCGCCGGAGCGGCGGCCTGTTGTATGTCTTGCATTGCTGCATATTGCTTCCCATCGGATGGCAGGCGGCACGCGTTGCCGTCAGGCGAACGGCTTCGGCACCTCCGGCCGGTAGTCGAGCAGGCGCGACAGTTCAGCCGCAGCCCGCCTGACCTGTTCCACCACGTTGTCGAGCTGGTCCGGATCGATGCGCGAGGCCGGGATGGTCGCGCCCAGCGCCGCCACCACCTTGCCGCTGCGGTCGCGCACCGGCGCCGCGATGGTGGAGATGCTGGCCTCGAAGAACCCTTCATGCAGCACATAGCCGCGCTGGCGGTCACGCTGGACCATGTCGTACAGCTCTTCGACGGTGCGCGGCGTGCTTTCGGAATACACCTCCAGGCGCTCCTCCGGATACAGCGCGCGCAGCTCCGCCAGCGACAGGTCCTCCAGCAGCACGCGGCCCAGCACGGTGGCGTGCGCCGGCAGCCGCGTGCCGACATTGACCGTGCTGGCAAACGGCCGCGAGGCCACCGACTTGGCCACATAGACGATGGAGCGCCCGTCGCGCACCACCAGGTTGCACGGATAGTGGATCTCGTCGCGCAGCCGGTCCAGCAGCGGGCGGCCCAGTTCGGTCAGCTCCAGCGAAGCCAGGTAGTCAAAGCCCAGCCGAAGCACCGCCATGCCCAGGCGGAACTCGCGCCCGCCGTCGGTGCGCTCGACGAAGCCCATCATTTCCAGCGTGGCCAGCAGCCGGAACACGGTCGAACGCGGCACCTTGAGGCGGCGCGCCAGCTCGGCCGCCGACAAGGTGCGCTCACGGCTGCTGAATTCGGCCAGCAGCCGCAGGCCGCGCTCCAGCCCCGGCACGATGTACTTGTCCTGGGCGCTCTCCTGGGCGCCCTCCTGGCCGCTTTCCTGCGTGTCTTCCTGCGGCGAATCGGTCGTCATGGTCTGTCTCAGCAATATTCGGTCTTGGCGTAACGCTCTCATATATCACGCCCGCACCCCGTAGGGTACCCGTATTGCCGGCAGACCCCGCGCTAGGCCCGCCTATGCCCCTGGGCGCAGGTAGTCGCGCAGCCAGGCCGCGCATTGCTCGCCGTGGGCGGCGGGCCAGCGCACCACGATGGTCTCGTCGCGGCGGCGCAGCTCGACGCAGATGTCCGACAGCGGCCCGCGCGCAGCCTCGCCGCGCCCGAACAGCCGCGAGAGCAGCCCGCCGGCGGCGGGTGCCGGCGGCGCGGACCGCGTCGGCAGCACCGCATGGCCGTTGACCGCCGCGGCCGATGCAACGGCTGCCGCAGGTGCGGACTTCGCCGCCGGCGCGGGCGCTGGCTGCGCCCCCTGCGGCGACAGCCGTGCCAGCAGGTTGGCGCCGAACTCGTCCCACATGCGGTCGGCCTTGGTCTTCATCACGCTCAGGCCGAAGGTGCCCAGCCGGCCCAGCACGTCCACCTGCACCTTGATGCGCAGCTGCGTGCCGCCATCGTCCAGCGCGGTCAGGAAGAGCTCGCTCGACTGGCGCAGCGAGCTGGCCACCGAGGCGTCCTCGCCGGTGCCCTCGGTGCGCAGGTAATGCGGCGCGCGCGTCTCGACGATCTTCGTATGCAGCCGGAAGCGCGCGTTGATAAAGGCGATCTTGACCGCCATGTGCGCGATGTACTCGACATCGCTCAGCACCTCGATCGATGCCATGCCGGGCACGCACGCGCCCATCACGTTGGGGTCGAGCAGCAGCTCCCACACGCGCGCCGGCGGCGCCGCGGTGACCAGGGTCTTTTCAATTTCCACGCATTTTCTCCGCGGCGGAAAGGACCGATTCAACGATGCCGACATAACCGGTGCAGCGGCACAGGTTGCCGTTCAGGCCGTGGCGGACTTCGTCTTCGGTCGGGTTGGGATTGTTGGCAAGCAGCGCGCACGAGGCCATCAGGAAGCCCGGGGTGCAATAGCCGCACTGCAGCCCGCCGTTGTCCATGAAGCACTGCTGCAGCGGATGCAGCTGGCCGTCGGCGGCCAGCCCTTCCACGGTCATCACATGGCGCCCGCGCGCCTGCACGGCGAGCATCAGGCAGGACTTGACCACCTCGCCGTCGACCAGCACGGAGCAGGCGCCGCAGATGCCGGTCTCGCAGCCGCGCTTGGTGCCGGTCAGGTTCAGGTCATCGCGCAGCAGGTCGGACAGAAGGCGCCGCGCCGGCACCTCCACCAGATGTTCTTCGCCATTGACGGTAAGTTCGATGCTGACTTTGTTCATGGGGACTCCTTACTCCGATGCCACGCCGAACAGCTCGGCGATGGTGCGGCGCGCGACTACCCGCACCATCTCGCGCCGGTACGCCTCGGCCCCGCGCATGTCCGAAACCGCGTTGATGTCCGCGGCGACGATGGCGGCGGCTTCCGCGGCCAGCTCCGCCGTCACGGTGTTGCCGGCCAGCAGCGCTTCGGCGCGGCGCAGCCGGGCCGGGATCGGCGTGGACGCGCCCACCGCCAGGCGGGCCTCGACGCAGAACGCGCCCTCGCGCCGCACCGCCAGCGCCACGCTGGCCAGCGGCCGGTGCTCGGCGGCGGTGCGCAGGAAGCGCGCATAGCGGCCATCGGCGCCGGCAGCCGGCGCCGGCACGCGGATCTGCGTGACGATCTCGTCCGGCGCCAGCGCCGTGACGTAGTAGTCGACCAGGAAGTCTTCGATGTCGATCTCGCGCTCGCCGCCTCGGCCGCTGACCACGATCCGCGCGCCCAGCGCCATCAGACAGCCGGGCGGATCGGTGGCGGGGTCGGCATAGCAGAGGTTACCGCCGATGGTGCCCTGGTTGCGCACCTGCGGATTGGCCACGCGCGCGGCCATGCCGGCCAGCATCGGGTAGTGCGCCTGCACCAGCGGCGAGCGCGCCACCTCGGCATGCAGCGTCAGCGCGCCGATGCACAGGCCCTCGCGCGCATCGAAGGTGATCCCGCGCAGCGCACCGAGCCCGCCCAGCGAGACCAGGTGGCCAGGCGTCAGCATGCGCTGGCGCATGCCGAGCATCAGCGCGGTGCCGCCGGCAAGGATGCGGCAACTGTCGCCCAGGTCGGCCAGGTCGGCCAGCATCTGGCTGGCCTCGGCCACGGTGGCCGGCTCAAGGTATCCAAAGTCACGCATGGGCAGCCTCCTTCTGCTTCAGTTCGCGCAGGCCGGCCAGCACCTTCTCCGGCGTGATCGGCAGCGACTGGATGCGAACGCCCACGGCGTCGAAGACGGCATTGGCGATCGCCGCCGCGCCCGGCAGGATCGCCGTTTCGCTGGCGCCCTTGGCACCATAGGGGCCGTTGGGGTCGTTCGATTCCACCACGTCGGTGCGCAGCATCGGCACCGCGTCGGCGGTAGGCATGGTGTAGTCGGCAAAGTTGCCGTTCATCAGGCGGCCATCCTCGTATTGCAGGTTCTCGTACAGGGTCCAGCCGATCGCCTGCACGGTCGCGCCGTGGGTCTGGCCGTGCACGGCGAGCGGGTTGATGGCCTTGCCGCAGTCGTCGGCGACAAAGCTGTCGATCACGGTGACCTGGCCGGTGCTGGTATCCACCTCAACTTCCACCGCCTGTGCGGCGAAGGAATGCGCGGGTGCGACGTTGCCGTAGTAGTCGGCGTCGTGCATCACCGTGGGCGCGTCATAGGTGGCGCGCACGTGGATGCCCTCGCCGCCGTGGCGGAAGATATGCAGCCGCGCGGTCTCCGCCAGCGTGGCGGTCTTGCCGGGCTGGCCCGGCACGGCGATGCGGCCATCGGCAATCACCAGTTGTTCCGCGTCCACGCCAAGCTTCTCCGCCGCGAGTGCCAGCAGCTTCTGGCGCGCCTGGCGCGCGGCACGCAGCACCGCATTGCCGGCAATAATGGTCACGCGCGACGCCAGCGAGCCCAGGCAGAACGGCGCGGTATCGGTATCCGGCGCCATCACGGTGACGTGCGACAGCGGAATGCCCAGCTCCTGCGCGCAGATCTGGCTGAGCATGGTGTTGGCGCCCTGCCCCATGTCGCACTCGCTGGTCTGCAGCATCACGCGGCCGTCCTCGTTGAGCTTGAGCAGGATGGTCGAGCCGTCCCAGTTGCCCAGCGTGCGGTTGCCGCTGACGTGCATGGCCGCGGCAATGCCCACGCCGCGCCGGCGCGTGCCAGTGCCGCGCGGGGCGGCGCGCTTCTGGTCCCAGCCGATGGCCTTGCGGGTCATGTCCAGGCACTCGGCCATGCCGGTGCTGCTGATCTTCCAGCCATGCACGCTGGTCTCGCCGGCGCCGATCGCATTGCGCTTGTGCACCTCCACCGGATCGATGCCGAGCATGCCGGCCAGCACGGTCAGGTGACAGTTCAGCGGGAATTGCATCTGCTGCCCGCCAAAGCCGCGGAAGGCGCCGCGCGGCGGGTTGTTGGTATAGGCCATCACCGCATGCGAGCGCACGTTCTGCACGCGGTGCATGTTGTCGCTGCGCATGGCGGTGACGTGCATCACATCACCGGCAAGCCCGGAGTAGGCGCCGCATTCGGCCGTGATGCGCACATCCTTGGCCAGGATCACGCCGTCCGCCGACAGCCCCAAGCGCAGCCAGACCCGCATCGGCACGCTGGCGCGCGCGCCCTGGAAGTCTTCCAGCCGGTTGTTGACCAGCCGCACCGGGCGCTCCAGCCGGCTGGCCAGGAAGGCGCAGATCAGGCTGTTGTTCTCCTCGACGATCTTGGCGCCGAAGCCGCCGCCGGTGGTGGCCTGCACCACGCGGATGGTCGAGACCGGCCGCCCCAGCGCCTCGGCCAGCCGCGCGCGCGCGAGGAACACCGACTGGGTCGAGGCCCACAGCGTGAGCCGCCCGTTGCCGTCCTGCGCCGCCACCGAGGCCATGGGCTCCAGGTAGCCGGGGTACTGCGAGTGCATGTCATAGGTGGCCTCGTACACCGCGGCACAGGCTTCGAACGCGGCATCCACGTCGCCCCGCACGATGTGCATCTCGTGGCCGATATTGCGCGTGCCGGCATGGATCTCGGGCGCGCCATCGGCCAGCGCCGCTGCGGGCGTCAGCAGCGCGGGCAGCGCTTCATACTCGATGCGGACCAGGTCCAGCGCATCGCGCGCGATTTCCTCGCTGACCGCCACCACCGCGGCCACTTCCTCGCCGACATGGCGCACCACGCCGCAGGCCAGGATGCGCTGCTCCTTGCGGTGCGGGCCCCAGTTGCGCGCGGGCACATCCTGCCCGGTCACCACCAGCTTGACGCCGGGCAGCGCCTTCGCGGCGGAAGTGTCGATGCGCACGATGCGCGCGTGCGGGTGCGGGCTGCGCAGCACCTTGGCGTGCAGCATGCCGGGCAACTTGATGTCGCCGGCATACTGCGCGCGCCCCATGACCTTTTCCCGCGCGGTCACCTGCGGCGTGGAGCTTCCCACGATGGCCTTGCTCATGCCGGCCTCCTGCTTGTCTGGTTGCATGAATGCGATGCGGTGCCCTGCGTCATTCCGCCGTGATCGCGAGATCGCGGATCACCTTGCCCAGCCGCTCGTAATCGGCCGCATTGACCTTTTCCAGCGCGGCCGGGGCGCCGCCCACCGGGCTGGCGCCGAAGGTGGCCATCTTCTCGGTCACGTCGGGCAGGCGCAGCACGTCATTGAGCTGCTGGTTCAGCACCTTGACCACCTCGGGCGGCGTGCCCTTGGGCGCCATCACGCCATGCCACGCGCCGACCACCACGTCCTTGTAGCCAAGCTCGGCCAGCGTCGGCACGTTGGGCAGCAGCGGCGAGCGCTTTGCGTCCGTGATCGCCAGCGGGATCAGCCGGCCGGTGTTGATGTACTGCGCCACCGGGCCCAGCGTGACGTAGGCAAAGTTCACATGCCCCGCCACCACGTCGTTGACCGCCGGCGCCACGCCCTTGTACGGCACGTGCTGGATCTTCACGCCCGCGGCACGGTTCAGCATCTCGCCGGCGATATGCATCGGCGAGCCCGCGCCCGGGCTGCCATAGGTCAGCGTCTTGCCGCCCTTGGCCGCGGCAACCATCTCGCCGACGGTCTTGATACCCGCCTGCGGGTTGGCCACCAGCAGCACCGCCTGCACCGCGGTCTGGATCACGGGGGTGAAGCCGTGCAGCGGGTCATAGCTGGCCGACGGCGCCAGCTTGAGCACCATCGGGGCCAGCGTGAACGGGTTGGGCGTGTACAGCAGCGTGTAGCCGTCCGCCGGCGCGCGGCTGACGAAGCTGGCGCCGACCACGCCGCCGGCGCCGGGGCGGTTCTCGACAATGACCGGCTGCTTCAGGCGCGCCGACAGCTTGTCGGCATAGAGCCGGGCCATGGCGTCGGTGTCGCCGCCGGGCGGATAGGCCACGACCATGGTCACGGTCTTGGCCGGGTATGCGGCCGTGGCCAGCGCGCTGCCGGCGCCAAGCGCAAGCGCGGCCATGGCAGTGGCGGCAAGGAAAAGGCGTCGGGGGCGTTCGTGTCTCATCAGCAGCTCCTGTGGGGGCGCATTCGCGGCGTTGGAGTGAACGGTTGTGCGCACCGCGAAAACAGGGTTGGCTCGGGTTACAACCCTTTCGGCTGTTTTATTAGTAAAACGGATGTTCACATCAGGAACACTTACCATCCTAGGTCGCATATGTTGACAACTCAACTTACGTTAAACACCGATTGACAGAATGATGATTTCTAAATTTATCCGGCGCCTGAAGACGGCACACGATGGCGGAATTGGCCAGCGGCTGTGAGACAATCTGGCCCGCCAACCGCCCCCGCATGGCGGCCGGCAGACCAGATCAAGAGGAACGCATGCCCCGTGACACCGCGCCCGCCAACGGCAAGCCCGCGCCAGACCCCGGCTCCAGCCCCTGGACCGACCTCGACGAGGCCGGCAGCGGCCTGACTGTCGACAATTTCCTGACCACCATGCTGAGCCAGCTGGTCAATGCGCTGCGCAGCACGGTGACCAAGCCCTATGCGGAACAGTTCGGCCTGACCGTGCCGGAGTGGCGCATCCTGGCGCTGCTGGCGCACGCGCGCGAGCTGCCGTTTGCCGAACTGGTGACGCAGTCGACCTCGGACAAGGCGCTGGTGAGCCGCACGCTGCGGCTGCTGGAGGAGCGGGGATTGGTGCGACTGACCTCAGCCGGCAACACGCCGCGCAAGAAGCTGATCTGCGCGATCAGTGAAGCCGGTGCCGCGCTGCATGACCAGGTGATGCCGCTGGCGCGGCGAGGGCAAGCGCAGGTGATCCGGCAGTTGTCGCCGGAGGAGCGGGAAGCGGTCTACCAGGGGCTGCGCAAGCTGTTGCGCACGCAGGCGTAAAGAAAAAAGGCCGCACCGGATTGCGGAGCGGCCCCAAGAGAACGGGACGAGCACGCGCCCGTTCAGACCTCCAGTTCTTCCAGCACCCGCCCCTTGGTCTCAATCCCAAGAAAATGCACCGTGACAGCCGCCAGCGCCGGCACCACGGACAGCGCGAAGAAAGCAACGCTGAGGTCGCCACTGCCGATGGTGCTGGCAATCAGCCCCGGCGCGAAGATCGCCGCCAGCTTGAGCCAGGCCCCACCGAGCCCGCACCCCATCGCCCGCACGCTGGTCGGATACAGCTCCGGCGTATAGACATAGGCGGTGATGAAACCGCTGGCCAGGAACCCCATCGCCAGCGCGCAGAGGGTAGCGACCACGTACACGTTCGACGCGTGGAACACCCCCGCCAGCACCAGCGACAGTGCGCACAGCAGGAACGACACATTGATCACCGGCTTGCGCCCGACCTTGTCGACGATCATCGCGCACACCAGCGAACCGACCACGCCCAGCACCGAGGCGCCGGCGGCAAGGTTCAGCGCCAGCTGCAGCGGCGCGTGGTAGACGGTCTTGTAGACCGTGGGCAGCCACGTCGACAGCCCGTACTGGATAAAACCGCAGGTTGCCCACAGCATCCACACCGCCAGCGTGCGGCCGATATAGGGCTTGCCGACCAGGTCGCGCACGCGGCGGCGCGGGTGTTGGGTCATGCGTTCATAGGCGCTGGTGTCGCCCGGCGGCGGCAGCGGCGTCCTGGCGCGCGCCTCGAATGCCCGCAGAGCGGCGTCGGCCTCTTCCAGCCGGCCCTTCTCGGCCAGCCAGCGCGGCGATTCGGGGATCACGCGGCGCAGGATGAAGAACAGCACCAGCGGCACGCCGCCGATGAAGTACATCACCTCCCAGCCGTAGTGCGGCACCAGCCAGGCGCCGATGCCGTTGGAGACCATCAGCCCGATCGGGAACACCACCTCGTACAACAGCACGAAGCGCCCGCGCCCATGGGCGCGCGTGACCTCGTTGATATAGGTGGCCGCCACCGGCAGCTCGCCGCCCAGGCCCAGGCCCTGCACGATGCGCAGCAGCGCGAAGATCTCGAACGACGGGGCAAAGCCGCAGGCCAGGCTCATCAGGCCGATGATGCCCGCGCTCCAGCCGATCGAGCGCAGCCGGCCGAAGCGCTCGGCCAGCCCCGGGAACAGCAGCGCCCCGACCAGCTGGCCGACCGACGGCGCCGCGATCAGGAAGCCGATCTGGCCCGGCGTGAGCGACCACTGCGCGATCAGCAGCGGCAGCGTGGCGGCAATGGCGATGACATCGAAGCCGTCGAAGAAGGTGGCCAGGCCAATCAGCAGCCGGGCGCGGATGTGCATGGCGTTGCCCGGCATGCGTTCGATACGGGCGACGATATTGCCGCGCGTGAGCGGGCCGCTGCCGATGGCCGCTGCACTCTGGCCGGCGCGGTCGGCCGTGGTCACGATACCTGCGGTGGCGGCCACCGCTGCGCCGGGCGGCGCTGCGTCTTGTCTCTGGCTTAACACGGGACTTCTCGGTTGATTCTGGGGGCGGCCCGCCGTGCGGGAGGTTTGCTCCCCTCTCCCGCAAAGTGGGAGAGGGGCCGGGGGTGAGGGCCGGCAGTTCTGGTGGCGTGGTTCCTTGCCAAACCACCCCTCACCCTGCCCTCTCCCCATGCGGGGAGAGGGGAACACCGTCGGTGTTCAGGGGCGGTGTGGCAGGCTCACAAGTCCAGCACCAGCTTGCCGCCCTTGCACCCCGATACGCAGACCATCATGGTCTTGTTGCTGGCGCGCTCGCTGCTGCTGAGCACGCTGTCGCGATGGTCCGGGCAGCCTTCCAGCACCGCGGTCTCGCACGAGCCGCACACGCCTTCGCGGCAGCTGTAGTCCATCTGCACGCCGGCATCGAGCAGGGCGTCCAGCAGCGACTTGCCGGACGGCACCTTGACGGTGGCGCCGGTGCGCGACAGCGACACCGTGTACTCGCCCTCCTGCACCGCCTCGGTCGAGGGGTCGGCGGCAAAGCGCTCGATATGCACGTTCGGGTATCCGTGCGCCTCGCACGCGGCCTCGAAGCCCTTGAGCATCGGTCCCGGGCCGCAGCAGTAGAGGTGTGTCTGCGCGTCCTGGCCGGCCAGCATCGCCTTCAGGTCCGGCGGTGCGCCGGCCTCGTCGTCGAAGTGAAAGCGCACGGCATCGCCATGGGCCGACAGCTGCTCGACGAAAGCCGCCTCGGCGCGCGAACGGGCGCAGTAGATCAGCGTGAACGACTTGCCCAGCTCGGCCAGGCGGCGCGCCATGCAGACGATCGGCGTGACGCCGATGCCGCCGGCGACCAGCACGGTGTGCGCGGCGCTTTCGTCCAGCTCGAAGTTGTTGCGCGGCGCCCCCACGGTCAGCGTGGCGCCCACGCGCAGCTGCTCATGCACGTAGCGCGAACCGCCGCGGCTGCCGCGGTCCAGCAGCACGCCCACGGTATAGCGCTGGCGCGCCTCGGGCGCACCGCACAGCGAGTAGCTGCGCACCAGGCCGTTGCCCAGGTGCAGGTCGATATGGGCGCCCGGGCTGTACTCGGGCAGGGTCTTCCCTTCGGGATCTTGCAGTTCGATGCTGACCACGCCGCGCGCTTCAAAACGCATGGCCTGGACCCGCAGGGTCAGGGACTGGTGGGCACTCATTGCTGCTTCCTTCGATTGCTGCTGACTTACCGCTTCTCGGTCAGGAACTTGCCTGCCGGTCCGCCCGCGTTCTTCTGGCGGCGGGTGTTGCCGTCGATGCCGCCTTCGATCGCCCACTCGGCGAACATGGTCGGGCCCGGCTCGAACGCGCGCGGCTCCCAGTGTTCGTCCAGCTGGTCCTCGTCGGCGTAGTACTCGATCAGGCCGCCAGCGGGGTTCTTGAAGTACCAGAAGTAGGCCGACGAAATTGGATGCCGGCCCGGGCCGAGCTGCGTGTCCCAGCCCTTGCGCGAGACATGCATGCCGCCGCCGAAGACTTCATGGATGTCGCGCACGGTGAAGGCGACGTGGTTCAGGCCGCTCTTGGGTTCAGGCAGCTGCAGCAGGAACAGGTCGTGGTGGCCGCCTTCGGGCGTGCAGCGCAGGAAGGCGCCGCGGTCCGGATAGCGGTCCGACGGGACGAAGCCGAACTTCTCGACATAGAAGCGCTCTGTCGCTTTTACGTCCTTCACGAAGAACACCACGTGGCCCACTTCGATCGGGGTGGCGTGGTCGTAGATCGGGCTGCGCTGGTTCAGGCGCGGCTTGTCGTTCCACGTGTTCATCAGCGCGCAGTCAACCTGCACGTCATGCTTGCGCGTCACCTGGAAGCGCACCGCCAGGCCGTTCGGGTCGGTGCAGCCGATGCGCAGGGTGTCGCCCTCGCCCTGGCGCACGAAGCCCGGGGCGTCGGCGATCGTCCTGGCGAGCTGGTCCAGCGAGGCCTGCGATTCCACGCCCCACACCACTTCGCGCAGCGTCGGGCCGGCCTCGATCGCGGGCGGCAGCGTGGCGTCGTCGATGCGGCGCACCAGCACGCGGCAGCCGTTGAGCGTTTCGAAATCCAGGCCCTGCGCGTCGTCGCGCCTGATGGCCAGGCCCCAGTCGGTGAAAAAGCCACGGCAGGCGTCAAAGTCATCCGCGCCGTAGACGATCTCGTCGATTCCCAATACCTTGGTCATTGCTTCTCTCCAGCCTGCCGGGGTCAGTGGTTGGCCCACGGCAGCGGTTGTTCGTTCAGGCCCCAGTACACGCTCTTCTGCTCCATGTACTGCAGGATGCCAAGCCGTCCCTTCTCACGGCCCAGGCCGCTGTCGCGCCAGCCGCCGAACGGCGTCGCGATCGAGAACTGCTTGTAGGTGTTGATCCACACATTGCCCGCCTGCACGGCCCGCGCCACGCGCCAGGCGCGCTTGTAGTCGCGCGTCCAGATGCCGGCGGCCAGCGCATAGACGCTGTCGTTGGCCTGCGCGATCAGGTCGTCCTCGTCGTCGAACGGGATCGCCACCAGCACCGGCCCGAAGATCTCTTCCTGGCAGATGCGCGCGTTGTTATCCAGCCCTTCGATGATGGTCGGCGTATAGAAGTAGCCATTGGGCAGCCCGGCCACGTCGGGACGCAGGCCACCGGTGCGCAGCTGGCCGCCCTCTTCCACGCCGGCCGCCACGTAGGACTCGATGCTGTCGCGGTGGCGGTCGGTGATCAGCGGGCCCATCTGGGTGCGCTCGTCGGCGGGGTCGCCCACGCGCAGGTGCGCGGCGCCCGCGGCCAGGCGCTCGATGCAAGCCTCGTACTGCGAGCGCGCCACGAACAGGCGTGATCCGGCGATGCACGACTCGCCCGACGAGCTGAAGATGCCGTACAGCACGCCGTTGACCGCATGGTCCAGGTCGGCATCGTCGAACACCATGGTCGGCGACTTGCCGCCCAGCTCCAGCGACACCGGCATCATCTTGTCGGCGGCGATATGGGCGATGTGCTTGCCGGTGGTGGTGCCGCCGGTGAACGACACGCGGCGCACCAGCGGATGCTTGGTGATGGCGTCGCCGATGACCGAGCCCTTGCCCGGCAGTACGCTGACCAGGCCCCTGGGCACGCCGGCCTCTTCGCAGATGCGCGCCAGCTCCAGCGCCATCAGCGGCGTGACCTCGGCGGGCTTGACCACCACGGCGTTGCCCGCGGCGAGCGCCGGCGCCATCTTCTGCGCCTCGCTGGCGATCGGCGAGTTCCACGGCGTGATCGCCGCGACCACGCCCATGGGCTCGTACACGCTCATGGTCAGGCAGTCGCCGCGCTGCGGCGTGATGGTCTCTTCGAGCGTCTCGCAAGCCGCTGCAAAGAACTGGAAGGTGCCCGCGGCGCTGGCCACCAGTGCGCGCGTCTCGCTGATCGGCTTGCCGTTGTCCAGGCGCTGGCGCTGGGCCAGCTGCTCGCCCTTGGCGCGGATCAGCTCGGCCACGCGGTACAGCACGGCGGCGCGCTCGTGCGGCTTGCGCTGGGCCCAGCCGCTGGTAAGGAAGGCCCGATGGGCGCCCTGCACGGCTTCTTCCACGTCCGCCAGGCTGGCGGCGTTCAGTTCAGCCACCACTTCGCCGGTGGCCGGGTAGCGCGTGCCGTAGCGGTCGCCAGTGCCGAGGCGCCATTCGCCGGCAATGCAGATGGGGAGTACTTCTTGGTGTTTCATGTCGTTGCCTGCTAAGTCTGTCTTTGCCTGCGGCATCTAGCTGCGATGGCCTTGTCAAGTGCTGCTGCCGGACTCCCCTCCCCCGCTTGCGGGAGAGGGGAGCAAACCCGCAGCGATCGTTAGCGCCTCAGTCTGCTAGATCGATACCGCGTGCGCCCGATTCCCCAGCGCCCGCACCACACTGAACACCGTCAGCGCCGACGTCTTGGGGTTGGCCGCGAGCGGCTTGCCGCGCATGGTCAGCTCGAAGCCGCCGAAAGCGCCACGCGCTTCCACGTGGTGCACGTTCTCCACCGCATGCGGGTCGGCCAGCAGCTTGACCGAGGTGCGATCCAGCCCCAGGCCTGCCAGCGACACCGTGGCGGCCACATTGGCATTCCTGGGATACAGGCGCGCCGCGTCGCGCGCCGTGCCCTCGAAGATCACGGTCGCCTCGGTCAGCGCATTCAGGTCGAAGAGCTGCTCGGCCGGCGTGCCGGCCCAGGCGCGCGCCGGCTTGCGACCGGTGTAGGTCACTTCGTCCAGCCCGCCGACACGCGCCGCGGCCAGCGCATCGATCGCGCCGATCGCACCCGACAACAGCTGCACCTGCGTGCCGCCGCGGCGCGCGGCCGCTTCCAGCCGCTCCGCCATGCCGGGCTCGGACAGCGCGCCGACCGACACCACCATGCACGGGATGCCGCGTTCCAGCGCCGGCACGATGTGCTCTTGCAGCGCATGGTGGCCGGCGCACTCGACCAGCAGATCGGGGCGCTGGTCGTCCAGGTGCGTCGCCACGCGGGCGCGCGGCGCCAGCGCGGAGACTGCGTCGCGGGCCTCGTCCATCGTGTGCTCCGGCACGATCACCACGTCGAACACCACGTCAGGATCGCTCTTGAGCAATTCCATCACGCCGCGGCCGATCGCGCCGCAGCCAACCATGGACACATGCAGCATCTCCGGTCTCCTTCAGGCGGTGACAGTGGTTTGTTCGCGCGCCGGCTCTTCGTTGTCCTTGTTCACCGGGGGGCCGGCGAAGATGGTCTTGAAGGAACCGATCGACAGCATGTCGATCTCCAGCAGGAACGGGCCGGGCTCGACGGTGGCCGCTTCCAGCGCCGCACCCACGTCTGCCAGGTTGCTCACGCGGGCATGGCGCAGCGACAGCGACTTTGCCAGCGTGGCGTAGTCCGGCGTATGCAGGTCCACGTAGTGGCGGCGGCCGCCGTACTGCGCATCCTGGATGTTCTTGATCACGCCGTAGCCCTTGTCGTTCATCAGCACGATCACCATGTCGGCGCGCTCCTGCACCGCGGTGGCCAGTTCGCCCAGGTTCAGGATAAAGCCGCCGTCGCCGGCCAGCGTGAACGTCTTCTTGCCCGAAGCGGTCGCCGCCGCACCGATCGCGGCACCGATGCCCATCGCCAGGCCCTGGCCGATGCCGCCGCCGAGCGCGTGCACGCCGGCACGCGAATCAAAAATGCGCAGATGGCGGTTGCCCCAGGTACTGTTCGACACGGTCACGTCGCGCACCCAGTTGAAGCTGCGGCCGACCGCGCCCTGCAGCGCCTGCACCAGCGCCGAATAGGGCCCGAGGCCATCGACCAGGCCGTTGACGGCGGTGTCGTGCGCGCGGCGCAGGTCGGCGGCGAAGGCCGGGTCGATCTGCATGCGTTGCTCGAGCCGATCCGCCAGGGCGTCCAGCGCCAGCGCGGCGTCGCCGCTGACAAAGTAGTCGCTCAGGTAGCAGCGGCCTTCGGCGGCCGGGTCGGCGTCGATGCGCAGCAGCGGGCGCGGCAGCTTCAGTTCGTATTTCAGGGTTTCATTGCCGCGCAGGCGCGAACCCACCACCAGCATCGCGTCGCAGGTCTGGTAGAAATTCTCGACCGGCTTGTGCAGGTTGAAGGCGCCCAGCGAGCGGGGATCGTCTTCCGGCACGATGCCGCGGCCCTGCGTGCTGGTGACCACGCCGAAGCCCAGGTCCAGCAGGCGTTGCACCTGCTTGCTGGCATGGCGCGCACCGCCGCCCAGCCACAGCAGCGGGCGCTTCGCCTTGGCCAGGCGCTCGGCCAGCGCGTCCAGCGCGTGCGCCGACGGCACGTGCTGCGGCACCGGCAGCGGCTGCAGGTCGGCCGGCAGGTCGATCAGCGCGGCCTGGATGTCGATGGGGATCTCCACGCTGACCGGGCCGGTGGGCGCCGTCAGCGCGGTCTGCACGGCCAGCTTGATGGTGCTGATGGCGGTGTCGGCGCTGCGGATGCGGAAGGCGGCCTTGGACACGGCTTTCAGCATGGTGAGCTGGTCCGGCGCCTCGTGGATGTACGCCAGGCTCTGGTCCAGGTAAGGCGTTTCGATCTGGCCGGTGATATGCAGCATCGGCGTGCCGGCGGTCAGCGCTTCCACCATCGCACCGGCGGCGTTGCCCGCGGCGGTGCCGGTGCTGGTCAGGCATACGCCCAGGCCGCCCGTGGTGCGGGCATAGGCATCGGCCATATTGGTGCCGCCCGCTTCGCCGCGCGCCGGCACAAAGCGGATCTTGCCGCGCTCGCCCATGGCGTCGAGGATCGGCATGTTGTGGATCGAGATCACGCCGAAGGCGGCCTTGACGCCGCACTGCTCGAGAAACGCCGTGATGGCGCAGCCCACGGTGACCTGCTGTTGTTCGTACTGTGGTTGATTAGGCATGACGGGAGTGTCCTCCGGAGATATCGATATGGCTGCCCGTGGTGTACGAAGACAACGGCGAGGCAAGGAACAGGATGGCGCGGGCTGCCTCGACCGGCAGGCCCAGGCGGCCAAGGGGAATATGTTTCTGCTGGGCCAGGCGCGCGGTCCATGCGGCCCAGTCCAGGTGGCGGTCTGCTTCGGAGCGCGCCTCGAAGCGGCGGCGCCACTGGCCCGATTCGACCAGCCCGATCAGGATGCCGTTGACGCGCACGCCCTTGGGCGCAAACTCGGTGGCCATCGAGCGCACCAGGTTGAGCACGCCGGCGCGCGCGGCCGAGGTGGCCACCATGTGCGGCTCCGGCTGCTGCGCCAGCAGCGAGTTGACGCAGACGATGGCACCCTGGCCCGACTTTTCCAGCTGCGGCAGGAACGCGCGCGTCGGGTGAATCACCGAGAAGAATTTGAGCTGCAGCTCTTCCATCCAGGCCGCATCCTCGGTGTTGGCGAAGGTGGAGACCCGGCCCTGGCCAGCGTTATTGACCAGCATGTCGACGTTGCCCAGCGTGGCCTGCACGCTGGCGGCAAAGGCAGCGACCTGTTCCGGCCTGAGCACATCGCAGGCGGCGGCATGCAGCCGGCACCCGGGGAATTTCTCGCGCAGCTGCGCCTCGGCGCTGCGCAGGCGGGCTTCGTCGCGGCCGCACATGGCCACGGCGGCGCCCGCTTCAAGCAGCAGTTCGACGGTCGCCAGCCCGATGCCGGAGGACCCGCCGGTAACGACGGCAACCTTGCCGCCGAGTTCAATCATGGACATTGTCCTCACTCCCGATACAGATTCACCACCTTGCCTGCGCTGTGCAGCGACGGCCGGTAGTCAAGCAGGCGCGACAGCTCGCCCGCGGTGTTCCTCACTTTCTCCACCATCGCGTCCAGTTGTTCCGGATCGATATGCGCGGCGGGAATGGTGGCGCCCAGCGCCGCCACCACCTTGCCGGTGCGGTCGCGCACCGGTGCGGCAATGGTCGAGATGCTGGCCTCGAAGAAGCCCTCCTGCAGCACATAGCCGCGTTCGCGGTCGCGCTGGACGATCGCAAAGAGCGCATCGACCGAGCGCGGCGTGCTGTCGGAGAACACTTCCAGCTGCGTTTCCGGGTACAGCGCGCGCAGCTCCGCCAGCGACAGGTCTTCGAGCAGCACGCGCCCCAGCACCGTGGCATGCGCCGGCAAGCGCGTACCGACATTGACCGAGCTGGCAAACGGCCGCGGCGACACCGCCTTGGCCACGTAGACGATCGAACGCCCGTCGCGCACCACCAGGTTGCTGGGGTAGCCGATCTCGTCGCGCAGCCGCTCCAGCAGCGGGCGTCCGAGCTCGGTCAGCTCCAGCGACGCCAGGTATTCAAACCCCAGGCGCAGCACCGCCATGCCCAGCCGGAAGTCCCGGCCGCCGTCGGCACGCTCGACAAAGCCCAGCATTTCCAGCGTGGCCAGCAGCCGGAACACGGTCGAGCGCGGCACCTTCAGGCGGCGCGCCAGTTCCGCGGCCGACATGGTGCGGTCCTTGCTGCTGAACTCGCTCAGCAGGCGCAGGCCGCGCTCCAGGCCCGGGACGATGTACTTGTCCGGGGTCTCGTTGGCGGCGGGCGTGGCCGGGATGGCGTTGGTGCTCATGGCTTCGGTTGAGGCGCGCTGACGGACGTCCGCCGGCATCAGCGCTTGATCTTCGCCAGCGGGTGCTCGGGCGGGTAGGTCGGCGTGATCGGCTTCTTGGCGCCCAGCATCACGCACATCAGCACATCCTCGTCGCCGATGTTGATCTCCTCGCGATACACGCCCGGCGGCACCGAGACCAGGTCACGCTCGGTCAGGATGGTCTCGAAGCGCTCGCCATCCTTTTCCAGAACCAGCTTGACCTTGCCGCGCAGGATGAAGAACACCTCTTCCACGTCGGTGTGGATATGCGACGGGCCTTCATGGCCGGCGGGGATAACCATGGTCGAGAAGGTGAAGTTCTCCGACGGCACGGTGTTGGTGTCGGCGGCCACGCCGGTGCCGCCGGTGCCCAGGTAGCGCATCTGCGCGCGGCGGTACTTGGGGTCGTAGTCGGCCTGGAACTTCAGCGCGTCCCAGTCATACTTGCGCGTGGAGAAGCGCGCCACGCGGCTTTCCATCCACTGGTCGAACGAGGCATCTGCCGGTTGTTCCCAGGAACGCTTGATATTGTCTTGTTGGGAAAGATCGCTCATTTGGATTCCTTTGTTTCCGTGGATCGGTGGGTCAGTGCATGACAAAGCCGCCGTTGACCGCCAGCGTCTGGCCGGTCACGAAACGGGCGAGGTCGGACAGTGCGAACAGCACCGCGCCGCAGACGTCATCGGGCAGCTGCTCGCGCGGGATGGCGCGCTGTTCGCGATACAGGTCGTGCCGGTGCTGGGGCACGTATTCGGTCGCTTCCACCAGCGTCAGGCCCGGCGCCACCGCATTGACGGTGATCTGGTCCTTGCCCAGTTCGCGGGCGAGCGAGCGCGTCATGCCGATGATGGCGCTCTTGCTCGCCACGTAGGCCAGCAGGTTGGGCGCGCCCCACAGCGGCGTGTCCGACGCCAGGTTGACGACGGCGCCGCGGCCGCTGGCGCGCAGCGCCGGCAGGCAGGCGGTGGTCATCAGCCAGGTGCCGCGCACGTTGACGTTCATCACGCGGTCCCAGGTGGCGATGTCGATGGCGGCGGCGTCACGGCCGCCGGAATCCGTCACGGCGGCGTTGTTGACCAGGCCGTCGAGCCCGCCCAGCGCCTTGACCGCGGCGTCGGCGCAAGCCTGCACCGAGGCCGGATCGGACAGGTCCAGCGTGACCGGCACCACCTTCAGGCCGTGGGCGCGCAGGGCGTCGGCTTCCTGCTGCAGGCGCTCGGCCAGGATGTCGGCCATGGCCACGGCGGCGCCGGCTTCGGCCAGCGATCTAACGAAGGCCAGGCCCAGTCCGCGCGCGGCGCCGGTGACCAGCACCTTGCGCCCGGCCAGCAGCGTGTTGTTGGTGTTTGCCTCAGGCATGGCTGGCGGCTCCGGCGGGTTGCAGCATGGCTACCGGCTCGTCGGCCACTTCCTGCTCGGCGCGGCGCTTGAGCAGGCGGCGCACGCGGGTAATGCCGGCATCGTGCTGGTACAGCATCTCGTGGTCACGCGCGTTCGGGGCCATCATTTCCAGCACCACGCGGTCCTGCTCCAGCACGTCCCAGTGCAGCTGCTCCAGGCGGTTGCGGTACAGGAAGCGCCACACGTCGCGCTCCCAGCCCTGCACGTGGCGGGTACGCCAGAAGAACACCATGCAATGGTCTTCATCGACCGGCGTGGCCATGCCGACGATGCCGAACGGGCCGCCGGGGCCGACCCTGGCGCGGTACGGAATCGCCAGGCGCAGCCACAGCGTGCCGGTCTCGCCAAATTCCACCCAATCGAAATTGACGCCGCGCTGGCCGGTCTTCTCGAACACCAGGCCGTGCTCGGTCTCGCGGATCTGCATCACGGCGGACTTCTCGCCGCTGGCCATCGAGTGCGACACAGCATGCAGGTAGGCACCGTGCATCGGGTCCATCACGTTGTCGATGGCGTAGCGGTAGTTGCAGTCCCAGTGCGCCACGCACAGGAAGTTGCTGTGCTCGTCGCTGGCCAGCTCTTCCGGCAGGCGCAGTTCGTCGGGGCTGCCCTCGCCTTGCGGGGCCTGGTCGCCGAACCACAGGAAGATGGCGCCGGCCTGCTCCTGCACCGGATAGCTGCGCACGCAGGTGCGGCCTTCCAGCGGGCAGCTTTCCACCGCCGGCACGCTCTTGACCTGGCCGTCGCCGCCGACCTCAACGCCGTGGTACCAGCAGGCAACGCGGTCGCCCAGGTTCCAGCCCATCGACAGGCGCGCGCCGCGGTGCGGGCAGCGGTCTTCCAGGGCGTGGACCTGGCCGGCGCCATCGCGCCACAGCACGATGTTCTGGCTCAGGCGGGTGATGCCGATCGGGGCATGGGACACCGCCCACGAGGCGGCGACCGGGTACCAGTAGTTGCGCAGGCCGGTGTTCAGGCGGGCTTCGGTGCGGGCTTGCTTGTTCGATTCCATGGTTTTCTCGCTTCGAGGCTGGACTTGGACTGGGGCGGGCTCAGGCACCCAGCCGGCGCATTTCGGACAGGAAGCGCTCTTCGGTCCAGGGCTGGCCGTCGACGCCCAGAAAACCGGCGTCATTGAAGGCGCGCACGATGTCCTGCGGGTTCTGCGCGCCACCTTCGAACGCGGCTTCGAGGGCATCGCCCAGCGCGTTCTCATAGGCGGTCGGTGCGGCGGCACGGGTCTGCCAGACGATGTTGGCGACCTTGCCCGGTTGCTCGATATGGCCCTTGCCTGCCACGTTGTTCGGCGCCGGACGCTCCCAGGGCACCAGGTTCGGGTTGTACGAGAGGCTTTCCATTGCGCTTTGCTCCATGTCTTGCAGCGGGGGACCGTGTTCCGCGTGCTTCGCCGACCGGTCTTGCGATCGCCTGGGCTACGTTTTACTAATGAAACACTGGTTTAGATATTGAACACAGGTACGACTATAGACAACGCGGCCGCAAAAATTGACTGGGGTTAACCCGCGATCAGCACTACGAATCTGGAAGGGGTGGCGCAAGCTGCGCGCGACCGCCGGGGATGCGGCGGGCAGGCGCCGCCGCGGTGGCTTCAGGTGACGTCGTCCAGCACCGAGCGGATCAACCGCGCGGTGGCGGCGGCCTGGTCGATATAGCAAGCATGGCCCGCATCCGGGATCAGCGAGAACGGCAGGCCGAAGCGTTCGGCCAGCGTGCCGCAGGCTGGCGGCGTGGTGACGACATCGCGGCTGCCGCAGGCGATCTGCGTGGGCAGGGCGTCTGGGCGCCGGGCCAGGTAGGCGTGGATGTCGTCGCCGCACAGCATCGCCACCGCCTGCCGGTAGCCGTCCGGGTTCAGCCGCTGCATGTTCCAGCGCACCCATGCCTGGGCGCCGGGGCCGGCCTCCTCGCTCAGCAGCCGGGTTGGCCCGCGTTGCGCCAGCCCGTCCACACCAAGCGACTCCAGCGCCTCCAGCCGTTGGCGCGCAACTTCCTGCGCCTGGGCCTCCTTGCCGGGGCCGCCGTAGCCTTGTGCCACGCTGAGCAACAGCAGCCGCGCCGGCAGCTGGCGCGCGTTGGCGACATAGGCCGCCGCCATGAGCGCGCCCAGTGAATGCCCGACGATCAGCGCCGGCCGCACGCCCAGCGCCTGCAGCAGTCCATGCAGCCGCTGCGCATAGTCAGACGCCAACGGCCGCGCCGGCGCCAGCGGCGACGAATCGCCATAGCCCGGCGCATCCCAGGCGATCACCCGCGCGTGCGCGGCCAGCAGGCTCGCGCACGGCAGCCACGACGCCGCCCCGGAACTGATGCCGTGCAGCAGCACGACCGCCGGGCCCGTGCCCCCGCCGCAGCGGTAGGCCACGCGCTCGCCGCCCGCGCCCACCTGCACCACGCGCTGGGCAAACCCGATGTCGAGGGCTTCCAGCAGCTGCCGGTCCGGCTGTGCTGGTGCGTGGGGGTGCTTTTGTTCCATATATAAAACCTAGATTTGTAAATAAAACCTTTACAGCATAGGCGAAGCGGGGAAAAGGACGGGATCAGGGTTAACGATAGGCCTTTGGCGCGCATGGCGTTGCCGGCATCGGCCCGGTGCATGCACCGTTTTGCACGCCGCGGCACGCGCAGCCGCGGGAACTGGGCTGGATGCCTTGGCTGGAGCCGGTCAGCGGCGATTGCGCGGCGCCGGAGCGCGCTGGCCCGGATGGCGGCGGCTGCACCAGGCGCGCGCGGCGCCGCACTGGCGGGGTGCGGCACCGCCGCTGCAGGCTCGTCGCGGCTCAGCCTCACTAGGGATAACCCTCCTCACAACTTCCGGTAAGTCGCAGCTATATTTCCGTGAACGTTTCTTATGTTGTCTGTCGTTCCATATATAAAACAAACAAGAGGCGAAAAACGCATTTTCCGGATCGGCGCCGCGCGATGGCCCCGCCAGGAGACGATCGCATCCATGCATCGCCCTGTCCAAAACGAGGAGAAGAACCTGCCCACCACAAGCCTGCCCTGAGCGCGGACCGCCATCGCAGCGGCCCGGACCACAAGACGATTACAAGACGGAAAACTGGAAGGAAACTGGTAGATGAAACTTGCACGAATCGCCGCAGGCCTGGCCGCGGCTTTCCCCTTGCTGGCCTCGGCACAATCCTCGGTCACCCTCTACGGGGTCATCGACACGGGTGTCGAGTATGTGAGCAATGTCGGCGCCAACGGCAATGGCCTGGTGCGCATGCCCAACCTGACCGCCACCGTGCCCTCGCGCTGGGGCATCCGCGGCAGTGAAGACCTGGGCGGTGGCCTGAAGAGCATCTTCGTGCTGGAGTCGGGCTTCTCGCCGGATTCTGGCACCTCCAACCAGGGCGGCCGCCTGTTCGGGCGCCAGGCGCTGGTCGGGCTGACCAACCAGTACGGGCAGCTGTCGTTCGGCCGCCAGTACACCATGCTGTTCTGGGCCACGCTTGACAGCGATATCCTGGGGCCCAACGTGTACGGCTCGGGCTCGCTCGACAGCTACCTGCCCAATACGCGCGCCGACAACGCGGTGTCGTACAAGGCCAACTTCAGCGGCTTCGTGGTGGGCGCCACCTACAGCTTCGGGCGCGACGCGGTCAACGCCGGCCCCAGCCCATCGGGCACCAACTGCGCCGGCGAGAACGCCGCCGACAAGAAGGCGTGCCGCGAGTGGTCGGCCATGCTCGGCTACGACAACAAGACCTGGGGCGTCACTGCCGCGTATGACTCGCAGCGCGGCGGCCCGGGCGCCTTCGGCGGCCTGACCAACAGCAACCTGACCGACGACCGCCTGTCGCTGGGCGGCTACATGCTGTTCCAGCGCGCCAAGATCGGCGCCGGCTGGATCCGCCGCGACAACGAGGGCAGCCCAACGCCGATCAGCGACCTGTACTACGCCGGCGCGTCCTACGACATCACCCCGCGGTCAACCTGGCCGGCCAGGTCTACTTCCTGAACTACCACGGCAGCGACAACCAGGCCATGCTTTACACGCTGCGCGCGATGTACAGCTTCAGCAAGCGCACCTCGGTTTACGCCACCGCCGGCTTTATCAACAACGGCGGCCAGCTGGCCATGTCGGTCAGCGGCGGCTCGCCTGGCTCGAACCCGCGCCCGGGCGAGAACCAGTGGGGATCGATGATCGGCATCAAGCACGTTTTCTGATTTTCTCCGCGCCCCCCGGCGGTACCGTCCGGCGCAGGCAATGCGCCGGACGCCCACACAGCCATTGGCCCCGGCCCGTCCGGGCGCCACGTCTTACAGAGGTCTGAACATCATGAAGCCCGTACGCCGCAAAGTACTCGCCACGCTGGCCGCCGCGACCGCCCTGGCCGCTGCCACCGGCGGCACCGCCCTGGCCCAGGGTGCGTACCCGAACAAGCCCATCACCATCGTTGTGGCCTACCCGGCCGGCGGCGACGTCGACGTGCTGGCGCGCATGTTCGCGGAAAAGCTCGCGCCGCGCCTGAAGCAGTCGGTAGTGGTGGAAAACCGCACCGGCGCCGCTGGCACCATCGGCAGCGCCTACGTGGCCCGGGCCAACCCGGACGGCTACACCCTGCTGCTGGCCCCCAACACTGTCGCCATCGCGCCGCTGGTGCTCAAGGCCGGCGCCGGCGCCAGCTATGACGTGCAGCACGACTTCACGCCCATCAGCCAGATCGGCACGCAGTCGCTGTTCGTGGTTGTCAACAAGGGTACCGGCATCACCAAGGTCAGCGACCTGGTGGCGCGCGCCAAGGCCGGCAAGGTGGAAACCTATGCCACGCCCGGCAATGGCTCGCCGATGCACATCATGGGCGAACTGTTCAACAAGTCCGCCGGCATCAAGATCAGCCAGGTGCCCTACCGCGGCCTGGCGCCCGCCATCGTCGACGTGATCGGCGGGCAGGTGCCGGTGACCTACATCACTTACGGCGCGATCTCGCAGTACGTCGGAAATGGCAGCCTGGTGCCGCTGGCGGTGGCGGACCAGAAGCGCTCGCCGTTCGCGCCCAACGTGCCGACGCTGGCCGAGCTGGGCTACAAGGACGTGGAGATCGGCGCCTGGCAGGCCCTGCTCGGGCCCAAGGGCATGCCGGCCGACCTGGTGCGCACGCTCAACACGCACGTCAACGAGATCCTGAAGATGCCCGACGTGGTGGCGCGCATGGCCACCATCGCGGTCACGCCTTCGGGCGGCGAGCCGGCGGTGCTGTCGAAGCTGATCGCCGCCGACACGGCCCGCTACACCAAGGTGGTCAAGGAATTCGGCATCCAGGCGGACTAAAGCCAGGGCAGTCCGACAGGCAAAGAAAAACCCGCCAGTCACTGAACTGCACCCCAAAGGTTGGATCGATGTCCAACTTTTGGGGTGCAGTTCAGTCACGGCGGGTTTTTCTTTGCTCCTGCCGGCGTCAGTTCACCCGCCGGTTCATCCCCTCCCAGAACGGTTCGCGCAGCTTGCGCCGCAGCAGCTTGCCCGACGGGTTGCGCGGCAGCGCCTCGACAAACTCGATGCTCTTGGGCACCTTGAAGCCCGCCAGCCGCTGGCGCGTCCACGCGATAATGCCGGCCTGGTCCGGCGCCTGCCCCGGCTTGAGCACGACGATGGCCTTGACCGCCTCGCCCCACTTCTCGTCCGGCACGCCGATCACCGCCACGTCAGCCACCTGCGGGTGGCCGTAGATCGCGCTTTCAACCTCGGCCGGATAGACGTTCTCGCCGCCGCTGATGATCATGTCCTTGACGCGGTCATGGATGTACAGGTAGCCGTCGGCATCCGTGTAGCCGGCGTCGCCGGTGCGCAGCCAGCCATCGGCATCGATGGTGCGCGCCGTTTCCTCCGGCTGTTTCCAGTAGCCGGCCATATTGTGCTGCGAGCGCACTACGATCTCGCCGACCTCGCCCGGCGCCAGCTGGCGCCCTTCGTAGTCGACCACCTTGAGCTCGACGCCAGCCAGCGGCTTGCCCGCCGCGCGCATGCGCGGCACCTCCTCGGTGGTATGGTCCTCGGGCGGCAGCGCCACGATGGTGCCGGTGGTCTCGGTCATGCCGTACTGCTGCACGAAGCCGCAGCCGAACACCTCGATGCCCTCGCGCAGCAGCGCCGCAGGAATCGGGGCGGCGCCGTACAGCAGGTACTTCAGGCGCGAGTAGTCCACCTGGCGCGCACGCGGGTCGCGCAGCACGATCTGCATCGCGGCCGGCACCATGAACAGCTTGCTGATGCGTTCGTGCTCGATGAAGTCGAGCACGGCGCGCGGATCGAACTCGCGCGCCACCACGCCCTTGGCGCCGGCCAGAAGGTTGCGCAGCCCCCAGCCAGAGCCGCCGATATGCGCCACCGGCATCGCCACCAGCGAGATGTCGTCGGCAATCCAGTGCGACCACTGAATGGTCTCGCGTTCGCTCACCTCGGTGCCGATGGTCAGGTTGCGGTGCGTAAGCATCGCTCCCTTGGGCCGGCCGGTGGTGCCGGACGTGTACAGCTGCAGCACCACGTCATGTGCGGCCGGCTCATGCGCGGGCGCGGTGGCCGGATGGGCGTCGCGCCAGTCGATATAGCACTGCCAGTCGCCCTGCTCCGCGCACGGCTCCATCACCACCACCTTGCGCACCATCGGCAGCGCGGGCAGCAGGTTCCGGACCATTGCCGCCGATTCCGCCCCGACGAAGAGCACCACGGCATCGCAATGGCCAAGGATGAACTCCACCTCGGGCGGCGCCAGGCGCCAGCTGGCCGGCGTCATCACCGCGCCGGTCTTGGCCGCGCCAAGCAGCAGCTCGAAATAGTGGTCGCTGTTCTTGCCGATATAGCCAATGCGCTCGCCGACCCCGGCGCCTTCAGCCAGCAGGGCCTGTGCCACGCGATTGGTGTTCCGCTCGAATTCGGCATAGGTAGTCTGCCGGCCTTCGAACGCATACGCCACCGCCTCGGGCCGCAGGCGCGCGAAGTGGCGTACCGCGTGGGGCAGTGTCGTCAGATAGCTGAAGTCCATCCGCGTCTCCTGATTTTGATAGCGTCCGGACCAGCGCTGCGCGGGCCCGGACATGACGATGTGCTGGCGCTACGCTCAGCGCGGCGCCATGCGGATGGCGCCGTCCAGACGCACCGATTCGCCGTTGAAATAGCCGTTGCGGCACATCTCGACGGCCAGCGAGGCGAACTCTTCCGGCTGTCCCAGGCGCTTGGGGAACGGCACCGAAGCGGCCAGCGCGGCCTTGACGTTCTCTGCCGCGCCCTGCAGCAGCGGCGTATTGAAGATGCCCGGCAGGATGGTGTTGACGCGGATGCCTTCGCCCGCCAGATCGCGCGCGATCGGCAGCGTCATGCCGACCACGCCGGCCTTCGACGCCGAGTACGCGGCCTGGCCCATCTGGCCGTCCTGCGCCGCCACCGACGCGGTATTGATGATCACGCCGCGCTCGCCGCCGGCGGTGTCCAGCGTCAGCATGCCCGCGGCCGAGCGCGCGATGCAGCGGAAGGTGCCGATCAGGTTGATCTGGATGATGCGCTCGAAGGCATCGGACGGGAAATGCTTGATCTGGTCCGGCGCTTCCTTGGAACGCGAGGCGGTCTTGATGGCGTTGCCCGTGCCGGCGCAGTTGACCAGGATGCGTTCCTGGCCGATGGCGGCGCGCGCCTTGGCAAAGCCGGCCTCGACCTCGGCCTCTGAGGTGACGTTGACCTGGCAGAACACGCCGCCCAGTTCACGCGCCAGCGCTTCGCCCTTCTCCACGTTCAGGTCGAACAGCGCCACGCGCACGCCCTGCGCCGCCAGCGCACGTGCTGTTGCCGCGCCCAGGCCCGAAGCGCCACCCGTCACCACTGCCGATACCGATGCATTGAGTTCCATGCCGTCTTTCCTTTGTCTCTTGTTCCTGGCCCGGCCGGATCCGGCGCGGCCCCGCGGTTTGATGAAGCCGGCAGGCGCAAGAACCGCCTGTACCGGAGTGGGCTCGAGATTCGTGGATCGGCCGTTGCGACGCATCGTCCGAAGCGACGAATGAGGATGGCGCGAGCCTGTGGCGCGCTCCGGCACCCGGCGCGACCAATGCGCTACAGTGACGCGATCGACGGCCATTCCGGCGCCGCCCGGCACCGGCAACCGACTACGAACCATGCACAAACCCGAACACCACGCCCCCACCCCTGCGCTCCGCTGGCATGCCGCACTGCAGCCGGTGCTGCGTGCGTTCGCCGTGCTGGCCGCGCTGTTGACGCTGCTGTGCCCCATCCCGGCGCACGCGACCCCGGCCGGCTCCCTCGTGGCACTGCTGGGCAAGGCGGAGAAGCCCGCGGCGCCGGCCAGCGCACCCGCCGCCAGCGTGCCGCTGGCGCAGTCGCTGGACCAGGTGATCGCCACGCTGCAGAACGACGGCGAGCGGCGCGCCCTGGTGGGCCAGCTGCAAACCATGCGCCAGGGGCTGGGTGCCTCCGGGGCCGCGCCCGCCTCCGCGGCGGCAGCCCCGGCCGGCGCCTCCGCGCCCGGCCTGATCGGTGCCGTCGCTGAAGTGCTGGACGAGGTCGATACCCATCTGCGCAAGGATCGCGGCCCGTGGCAGTTCTGGCGCTGGCGCACGCGCTTCGCGGGCGAGGAATGGCACGCCGCGCTCACCCACAACGGCACCCGCACGACGCCGGCCTCGCTGCGTGAATTCGCGCTGGTGCTTGCAGCCTGGGCGGTGAGCGGCGGGGTCTTGTGGGAGATCGGCCACCGCATCCGGCGCCGGCGCGCGCGCAAACCCACGCGCGCCGAGCGCGGCAAGCTGCCCGAGCTGCCATCGTGGGTCGACGTCGGCGTCTTCATGCTGCGCCATATCGGGCCCTGGGTGGTGGCATTCGGGCTGACCTTGCTGCTGGCCCAACGCGTATTTGCCCAATCGCCGGCCAGCGTCGCCGCCGTGCTGGTGGCGTATGCAATCGTGGCGGGGGCGATCGCGGCAGCGGTGTGCCAGGTCATCTTCACGCTGTTCCGCAGCGCGCACCGGCAGTTGGCGGTGCGGCAGCTGCTGGCGCACTCACCGTGGCTGCTGTTCTGCACGGGGGCGCTGGCGGCACTGGGCGACGGCGCCACCGACAGCCGCGTGATCGCCGTGCTCGGCACCAACCTGTGCGCGCTGGTGGCCACCGTGGCCAATATCGCCGCGGCCCTGGGCATCGGCGCGTTCGCGCTGTGTTTCCGCCGGCAGATCGGCCAGCTGATCGGCCAGCGGCCGCTGGCCTTCCGCCAGGCCCACCCGGCCGCGACCGACCTGCTGCGGCTGGCCGGGCAGGCCTGGCACCTGCCGGTGCTGGCGGTGGTGGTGGCATCGGTGGTCGGCACCATCCTGGCCACCGGCCATGCGGATGTGTTCCTGCGCCGCACGGTGGCATCGGTGGCATTGTTCCTCGCCGGGCTGCTGCTGACGATGGTGGCGGGGCACTCGCCCAAGGCCACCGCGCGCGCGCCGCGCATCCGCGACCGCCGCCGCTCGGCCTACCTGCAGCGCTTCGGGCGCTTCGCGCTGGCGCTGGTGCGCGTGCTGATCTGGGCAGTCTTCATTGAGATGGTGATGCGCGTCTGGGGCACGTCGCTGGTGCGCCTGGCCGAGTCATCCGCTGCGGGCCGCCATCTCACCGAGACGGTCTTCAGCGTCACCAGCACCGTGCTGCTGGCCTGGCTGGTCTGGCTGCTGATCGACACCTCCATCATGCAATCACTGTCGCCCGCGCACGGGCGCGGCGCGCAGCCCAGCCTGCGGGCCAAGACCATCCTGCCGCTGGTGCGCAACGCCTCGCTCATCGGCCTGCTGGTGATCACGGTGATCGCGGTGCTGGCCAACCTGGGCGTCAACGTGACGCCGCTGCTGGCCGGCGCGGGCGTGGTTGGCCTGGCCATCGGCTTCGGCGCGCAGAGCCTGGTGCAGGACCTGATCACGGGGCTGTTCATCGTGGTCGAGGACTCCATCGCCATCGGCGACTCGATCGAACTGCCGGACCACGCCGGCGTGGTCGAAGCCATGACCATCCGCACGGTCAGGCTGCGCGACGGCCGCGGCGCGCTGCACACGCTGCCGTACAGCCAGATCAAGGCAGTCAAGAACCTGTCGCGCGGCTATGCCTACGCGGTGTTCAACATCGGTATCACCTACCAGAGCGACCTGGACCAGGCGCTGGAGCTGATCCGCGCCACCGGCGCCGAACTGGCGCGCGACCATCGCTACGCCCGCAACCTGATGTCGGGGCTGGACATCCTGGGGCTGGACCGTTTCGACCCGAACGGGCCGGTGGTGATGGCACAGTTCAAGACCCGGCCGCTGATGCAGGCCGAGATCACGCGCGCCTTCAACGCGCGGCTCAAGCGCAATTTCGACGCCAACGGCATCCGCATGGCATCGGCGAGCCTGACGATCCAGGTGGATGGCGGCGCGGCGCAACGGTTGGATCCGGAAGCCGCCAACGAAAAAGCCACCCAGCGGGCGGCTGATCCGACGACTCAGGGACAGTAGCAATACGTTTGGCGCGGGCGTTCCCCCTTCACGACGGACGCGGCGCCAGCCACGGATTTAGCACCTGCAGCCCGGCCGCTTCAAAGGGCGACATGTCCCGCGTCGCGACCATCATGCCGTTGGCCGCGGCAATCGCGGCGATATAGCCATCCGGCGTGGGAAGGCCGCGGCCACGGCTTCTGGCGGCAGTGGCGAGTTCCGCATAGTGCCGGGCCGCATTCGTGTCGAACGGCAAGATGCGCCCTTCGAACAGCGTCACCAGGCCGTCCAGCGCAGCGGACAGCATGGCGCGGCGCCTGCCCGCCGGCAGCGCGCCGATGCCGAACAGCAGTTCGGCCAGCGTCACGCTGGACAGGTACAAGGTCTCGGCGGCCTCGTCGTTGAGCCAGCAGCGCACGGCGTCGGCCGGTTCCGGCTTCATGGCCTCGGAAATGACGTTGGTATCCAGAACGATCATTCAAAGCTCACTGGCTCGGCCGCTGCATTGTCCTTGCCCTGCTCGATCGCTTCAACGTCCGCATTCGACAGGCCGATCTCACGGCCAAGCATCGCCAGCGCATCACCCAGGCGCACGCGCTTCTGCGGCATCACCGCCCTGGCCAGGATCTCACGCACCTCAGCCTCGGTGCTGCGTCCGTTCTGGGCGGCACGGACCCGCAGCGCACGATGCACGTCGTCGGGCAAATTTCTAACGGTCAGGATCGGCATGATCGCCTCCACCACTGCAGTCAATGACTGCATTATTACTCCAACGCTGTCATTCTAACAACTGCTTGCTGCGTTGAACTTATGGCACCAGAGCCAACAGAATCGTGGCGTATGTGGAACGTCGAGCACTATTTCAGCGCTGAAAATTTCTTTTCTTCACGAGTATTACCATCGCGCCGCAGTATGATCGCGGCCCTGCCTGGCCCGGCGGGGAAGTTACGCCGCGCAATCCGTATTTCCCCCCCCGACCCGGGGGATAAAACAAACAACATTGTTTGGCATGATTACGATGCGGCGAACATGACGGGACCAAGCCCGCCGCCACAGCATCCGTATCGGCGCCTATACAGAACGCCAGAACGGAACCGATAACACCAAAAGGATGTGGCCACTTGCCGTGGCGCAAAGCAAGAGGCGTTTGCCACCGGGGGATCTGAACATGGGCGAACACCCGACTACGGACGAGGACTTCCATCGTCTGGTCGACTCAATCTACGAGTCCGCGCTGGACGTTGCGGCCATGCCCGGCGCCCTCGACCTCTTTTCCCGATACACCTGCACAGGCAGCCCGCGTTACCTGATCTGGGACAAGCTGGCCGGCCATGCCCGCCTTGGCGTGACCCCGCATGGCTGCTTCACCAGCGGCGCCAGCATGCCCGACTGGCTGCCCGGTCCGCTCGACCTGCCCTATCCTGGCACTTGCTGCACCCCCAATGACGCCCCCGCGCTGGCCTGCCACGGCATGGCCTCGTACGATGGCGGCATGGCGGATGCGGCCACGGCTGCGCTGGCCTGCAGCGGACTGGAACAAGGCATCCGCCTGATTGAGAACGCCGAGGTTTGCGTGCTGATGAGCGGCACCAGCGCGGGCAGCATCAGCACAGGCCAGCGCGAGCGGCGCCTGGCGCACGTGATGCCGCACTGGGTGCGCGCGGCACGGATGCAGCAGCGCAACTTCGAGCTGAGCGGACTGGCCAGCCTGGGCCTGGCCGGGCTGGATACGCTGGACTTCGGCGTGATGGTGCTGCAGACGGACCTGCGCGTGCGCTATGCCAACAGCTGGGCTGAGGCGCTGGTGCAGGCCGATGGCCACCTGTCGCTGCAGGGCGGTGTGCTGCGCGCCCACAGCGACACGCTGCAGGCGGTGCTGCGCAAGCTGCTCGACGGCGCCATGCGTGCCCGCGGCACGGACGCGGCCTCCGGCTCGTGGATGCACATTACCTCCGGCGGACAGCCGGTGCCGATCATCGTCACGCCGCTGGTGTCGCGCCAGCCGGTGGAGGGCCCGTGGCAGCTGCCGGCCGCGATGATGCTGTTCGGCAACTCGGAATCGCGCTCGGTGCTGGATGCCGGCGTGCTGACCTCGCTGTTCGGGCTGTCGCGCAAGGAAAGCATTATTGCGATCCGCCTGGCTGCCGGCGAAACCCTCAACGAAATTGCCGAGCGCGAATTTCTTTCGCCCCACACCGTGCGCGTGCATATCCGCGACACGCTGCGCAAGACCGGCACGCATCGCCAGTCAGAACTGGTGCGGCTGCTGCACCTGCTGCCGGGCGTGAACCTGGAGCGCGCCGGCGTGACCCCGCCCGTGCGGCCGCGCGCGCTGCGCCCGCGCGCCGCCTGAGGCGCTGCACCGCCCGCCTTCCCATCAGTTCACCGCGGCCTGCGCCGCCGCCAGGAAGCGCTGCACCTGGCGGTCGCCGTCATCGGGCCGCGCCGCCAGCGCAATGCCGATACGCCCGGCCGGCCGCGGGCTGGACAATGACAGGAAGCGCACGCGCCGGTTGGCATAGCGCGCCGCCACGCTCGGCACCAGGGCCACGCCAAGCCCACTCTCGACCAGGCTGACCTGGGTCTGCACCTGCACCGCCTCCTGCGTGACACGCGGCACAAAGCCCGCCTGCTGGCACAGCAGCATTGCCACCGCATGCAGGTTGGGCACCGGCGCCGCCGGATACATGATGAAGGGCTCGTCCGCGAGCGCGCGCAGCGGGATGGCGTCTGCGCTTGCCAGCGGGCTGTCAGCCGGCACCGCCGCGACAAAGACGTCGTTTTCCAGCGGCGTCAGCGAATAGTTGCCGGTGTTCAGGATCGGGAAGCGCACCAGGCCGGCGTCGACCTGGTGTTTTTCCAGGCGCTCGAGGATCGCGGCGGTGGTGGATTCATGCAGGATCAGCTCGATGCCGGGATGCGCCGCGCGGAACGCCGGGATCAGCTTGGGCAGCAGCGCATACGTCGCCGAGCCGATAAAGCCGATGCGCAGCGCGCCGCGCTCGCCCTGCCCCGCGGCGATCGCCGCGGCACGTGCCTGTTGCGCATGGAACAGCGCACGGCGCGCATCGTGCAGCGCGGCCTCGCCCGCCTGCGTCAGCCGCACGCCGCGCGAGGTGCGCACGAACAGCGCCGTGCCGAGCTGGTCTTCGAGCTTGCGGATGGAAATGGAAAGCGGCGGCTGCGCCATATGCAGGCGTTCAGCCGCGCGGTGGAAATTGCCCGTCTCGGCCAGGGCGACGAACTGCTGCAACTGGCGGAAGTCCATGGCTCGTTAATATCCAGTGAATATCAATTTCTAAAAAACTAATATTAGACCAAGCCTGGCCTGCTGATCTACCCTGTGCCCACAGTAAAAAGATCGGAGACAACATGCTGCCGCTTGCAGGCATCCGCGTGGTCGACCTGTCCACGGTGGTGATGGGGCCGTATGCCAGCCAGTGGCTGGCCGACCTTGGCGCCGAGGTGATCAAGGTCGAGCCGCCCGAGGGCGATTCCACGCGCCGCACCGGCCCCGCCACCGAGGCCGGCATGGCGGCCATTTTCCTGGGGGTGAACCGCAGCAAGCGCAGCGTGGTGCTGGACCTGAAGCAGCCGGCCGCGCAGGCCGCGCTGGAGCGCGTGCTGGCCGGCGCCGACGTGCTGATGCACAGCATGCGCCCGCAGAAACTGGCCGCACTGGGGCTGGCGCCCGACGATGTGCGGGCGCGCCACCCTGAGCTGGTCTTTGTCAGCCTGCTCGGCTTTGCCGAGGATGGCCCTTATGGCGGCCGCCCGGCCTACGACGACATCATCCAGGGCCTGTCCGGCAATGCCGCGCTGATGGCGGCGCAGACCGGCGACAGCCGCTACTTCCCCACCATCGCCGCGGACAAGACCAGCGGGCTGGTGGCCGCGCTGTCGGTCTGCGCGGCGCTGGCCGGGCGCGCGCGGCGCAATGCCGATGGCAGCACCGGCCACGGCACGCTGGTCGAGGTGCCGATGTTCGAATCCATGGTCGCCTTCAACCTGGTCGAGCACTTCTACGGCCGCCATTTCGAGCCGCCGCGCGGCCCCAGCGGCTACCCCCGCGTGCTGGCGCCGCTGCGCCGTCCGTACCGCAGCGCCGACGGCTATGTCTGCATGATGCCGTACACCGACACGCACTGGCGCGACTTCTTCCACGCCGCCGGGCGCCCCGGGTTGGCCGCCGATGCGCGCTTTGCCGACATCGCGGCACGCACGCGGCATATCGAGACGCTGTACGAGCTCACCGGCGAAATCGTGCAGGGACAGACCACTGCGCACTGGGTGGAGCTGTGCGAACGCCTGCAGATCCCGGTGGCGCGCATCAATGAACTCGACGACCTGCCGGCCGATCCGCACCTGGTCGCCACTGGCTTCTTCGAAACCGTCGAAGACCCGGCCATGGGCACGTTGCGTTTTCCCGGCGCGCCGGTGCGCTTCGACAGCCAGCGCGCACCGCTGGGCATCCCGCCGCGGCTGGGCGAGCACACCGAGAGCGTGCTGGCGCAGGCGGGACTATCCGCGGAAGCGATCGCGCAATTGCAACAAAGCGGTGCCGCACGCTGCGCACCCGCCAAGGAGACGCCATGACGCATGCAGAACTGCCCCGCCTCGGCCAGGGCTTCTACTGGCAAGACCTGCAGGAAGGCCAGGCCTTCCGCACCTTCGCCCGCACCGTGACCGAGACCGACCTGGTCAATTTCATTTCCGTCACCGGCATGGTCGAGGCCATCTTCATCGAAGCCGGCTATGACGGCGGCGCCATCCAGGGCCGGCCGGTGCCGGCGGCACTGACCTATACGCTGATCGAGGGCTTTATCCTGCAGACCATGATCCAGGGCACCGGGCTGGCCATGCTGGAACTCACTCAGCAGATCCACGCCCCGGTGGTGGTGGGCGACACCATCCACGCCACCGTGACCGTGACCGGCATCCGCCCGACCTCGCGCAGCGGCCGCGCCGTGGTGGATTCGCGCATCGAGGTGTTCAACCAGCGCGGTGAGCAGGTCATGACCTACACCGCGCGCCGGTTGCTGGCGGGACGCTGAATCCGCCGCGTGGCTGCATGGATGGAGGAGACAAGCAATGAAGGCAAAGACTTTCATCACGACACTGGCTGCCGCGGCAGCCATCGTATTGCCGGCGGTGCTGGCGCAGCCGGCGGCGGCCGCCGATGCCGCCTATCCGTCGCACCCGATCCGCATGGTGGTGCCGTTCCCGCCGGGCGGCCCGACCGACCTGGTGTCGCGCGTGATCGCACGGCGCATGAGCGAGGAGCTCGGCCAGCAGGTACTGGTCGACAACCGGCCCGGCGCCAACGGCAATATCGGCGCGGAGATTGTCGCCAAGGCGCCGGCCGACGGCTATACGGTGCTGTACAACACTTCGTCGATCGCGCTGAGCCCGGCGCTCTACCGCAAGCTCAGCTACGACGTGAAACGCGATTTCGCGCCGGTGGCGCTAACGGCGATGGTGCCGCTGGTGCTGGAGGTCAACGCGCAGCTGCCGGTACAGAACGTGAAAGAGTTCATCCAGTACCTGAAGGCCAACCCCGACAAGCTCACCTACGGCTCGGCCGGCAACGGCAACGTGACGCACCTGGCGGCCTTCATGTTCCTGCAGGCCAACGGTCTGTCGGCGGTGCATGCGCCCTACAAGGGCAGCGCGCCGGCGCTGACCGACCTGGCCAGCGGCCAGGTGCAGTTCATGGCCGACACCATCAATTCATCGCTGCCCTTCATCCGCGACAAGCGCATGCGCGCGCTGGCCGTCACCAGCACCACGCGCAGCGCGCAGTTGCCGGACGTGCCCACCCTTGCCGAAACCGTGCAGCCGGGCTTCGAGGTCGGCGCCTGGCAGGGCATGATGGTGCCGGCCAGGACACCGGCCGAGACCGTGCGCAAGCTCAATGCCGCCGCCACCAGGGCGCTGGCCCACCCCGAGACGCGCGCGAGCCTGGCCGCGCAGGGCGCGCAGCCGCGCGGATCGACGCCGGAGGCCTACGCCGCCTACCTCAGCGCGGAAATGACGCGCTGGCAGAAGGTCGTGAAGGATTCAGGCGCGACGCTGGACTGAGACCACTGCCACCAGCCAATACAAGACACAGGATTTCACCGTGACCGCATTGCTTTCCACCTTCGGCCTGACCTCCCTGCCGCCGCACGCCGTGGCGTTCCGCGGCGAGGTGCGGGCCTTTCTCGATGAACACCTGCCCGCGCTGCCGCCGGAAACGCGCGCGCGCTCGTGGATGGGGTTCGATGCCGCCTTCAGCCGGGCGCTGGCCGCGCGCGGCTGGGTCGGCATCACGCTGCCGGCGCAGTTCGGCGGCGCGGGCCTGGACCCGTTTTCGCGTTTCGTGCTGGTGGAAGAACTGCTGGCCTGCGGCGCGCCGGTGTCGGCGCACTGGATCGCCGACCGCCAGAGCGGCCCGCTGATCCTGCGCTACGGCAACGACGCGCAGAAGGCGCGCTACCTGCCGGCGATCAGCCGCGGCGAGGCCTTCTTCTGCATCGGCATGAGCGAGCCCAACTCCGGCTCGGACCTGGCCAGCGTGGCCACGCGCGCGGTACGCCAGGCGGACGGCAGCTGGCGCCTGAACGGCCGCAAGATCTGGACCACCAATGCCGACCGCTGCCACTGCATGATCGCGCTGGTGCGTACCTCGGGCACGCCGCAGGACCGGCAGGCCGGGCTGTCGCAGTTCATCGTCGACCTGCACGCACCGGGCGTCACGGTGCGGCCGATCCACGACCTGGCCGGCGATGCGCACTTCTCCGAAGTCACCTTCGACGATGTGGCGCTGGCCCCGGACGCGCTGGTCGGCCAGGAAGGCAGCGGCTGGGAGCAGGTCAACGCCGAACTGGCGTTCGAGCGCAGCGGCCCTGAGCGCCTCTATTCCAGCGTGGTGCTGCTCGACTCCTGGCTCGACGCCATGCGCCGGCTGCCGACCGCACGGCGCGACACGGTGACCGTGGGCCGGCTCGCCGGCCACCTGGCGGTGCTGCGCGCCATGTCGCTGGCAGTCACGTCGCGGCTGGCCGCCGGTGAAAGCCCGGTGGTGGAGGCCGCGCTGGTGAAGGACCTGGGCACGACCTTCGAGCAGTCGATTCCGGCACTGGTGGAAGCCGCGCTCGGTGACGAACCCGCCTTGGCGGCAGATGGGGCGCTTTACCGGACCCTCGCCTATGTCACGCAGATCGCGCCATCGTATTCGCTGCGCGGCGGCACCCGCGAAATCCTGCGCGGCATGATCGCGCGCGGGCTGGGCCTGCGTTGAATCCGCCGCCGTCGACCGCCATCCTGAACGAGATACCCCATGCATAACGCCTACTCCGACGCCCTCGACGCGCTGCTGCGCGACTGCTGCCCGCCCGCCACCGTGCGCGCGCTGGAACAGCAGGCCAGTCCGCAGCCGCTGTGGCAAGCGCTGCTGGAAAGCGGCTTTGCCGATTGCCTGCTGCCCGAATCCGCCGGCGGCGCCGCGCTGCCGCTGCGCGAGCTGGCGCCGGTGCTCTTTGTCACCGGCCGCCACGCCTTGCCGTTGCCGCTGGCGCAGACCATCTTTGCGCGCGCGCTGCTGCAGGCGCATGGCATCGCCCTGCCCGCTGGCCCGGTCGCACTCGCCGGCCTTGAACACGGCGCCGGCGCGGCGCTGGTGGCCGATGCCCGTCATGCGCAGTGGTTCCTGTTGCAGGACGGCGAGCGCTGCCTGCTGCTGTCGGCAGCCGACGCCCGCGCCGAAGCTACCGGGGCCCATCACGACCTGACGCTGCGCGTGCCGCGCCCTGACACCTCGGCGCCGGCGGCCTTTTCACTGCCCGCCGGCACCCTGCGCACCCTGGGCGCCTGCCTGCACACGGCGCAACTGGCCGGCGCGCTGTCGCACGTGCTCGACATGACGCTGCAGTACGCCAACGACCGCCAGCAGTTCGGGCGCGCCATCGGCAAGTTCCAGGCGATCCAGCACCAGGTCAGCGAGATGGCCGAGCACGTTGCCGCCGCGCGCGTGGCCGCGCAGCTGGCCTGCGACAGCGGCAGCGGCACGCCCGACCGGCTGCGCGCGGCCATCGGCAAACTGCGCGCCAGCGATGCGGTCACGCCGGTGGCCGCCATCGCCCACGCCGTGCACGGCGCCATCGGGATCACGGAGGAATACGACCTGCAGCTCTATACGCGCCGGCTGCATGCGTGGCGCGTGGTGGACGGGTCGGAGCGCTGGTGGAGCCGGGTGCTGGGCGAGCAGGTGTGCGCCAGTGCCGGCCGCAACGCGGTGGAACTGGTGCGCGAATGGTGCGAACCCGCGCCCGCCGCCTGAGCGGCCGGGCTTAACCCCGGCAATTGCGGATCAGGCGGCCAGGCTGAGGCCGCCGTGCGGGCGGCGGTGGCGACGTTCCGGCTTGCATTCGTACTTCAACTCGGTGCGGCCGTCCTCATAGGCCACCTCGAGCCGCACGGTGAAGCCCCACAGCCGGGTCACGTGCCGGATCACCTCGTCAAAGTTGTGCGCCAGCGGCCGGCGGTCGTTCTGCAGGTGCCGCAGCGTCAGCGAGCGGTCGCCGCCCACGTCGACATTGGTGACCTGGATATTGGGCTCCATGCTGGAGAGGTCATATTGCGCCGCCATCAGCTGGCGGATCGCGCGGTAGCCTTCATCGTTGTGGATCGCTGTGACGCGCAGCTTGCCTTCGCGGTCATCGTCCAGCACCGAGAACAGCTTCAGCTCGCGGATCACGCGCGGCGACAGGAACTGCAGCAGGAAGCTCTCGTCCTTGAAGTTGCGCATGGCAAAGTCCAGCGTCTTGCGCCAGTCGCTGCCGGCGAATTCCGGGGCCCAGCGGTAGTCCTCTTCGGTCGGGTTTTCGCACATGCGGCGCAGGTCCTGGAACATCAGGAAACCGACCGTGTAGGGGTTCATGCCGCTGTAGTAGGGGCTGTTGTACGGCGGCTGGTAAATCACATTGGTATGCGCCTGCAGCAGCTCCATCATGAATGCATCGTTGACCAGCTTTTCCTCGTACAGCTGGTTGATGATGGTGTAGTGCCAGAACGTGGCCCAGCCTTCGTTCATGACCTTGGTCTGGCGCTGCGGATAGAAGTACTGCGCGATCTTGCGCACGATGCGCACGATCTCTCGCTGCCACGATGCCAGCCTGGGCGCGTTCTTCTCGATGAAGTACAGCAGGTTCTCCTGCGGCTCCGGCGGGAAGATGATTTCCCCTTCGGGTGCTTCGTCCTCCGATGCCAGCGCATGCGGCCGGTGCTTGGGCAGGGTGCGCCACAGGTCGTTGACCTGCATCTGCAGGTAGTTCTCGCGATCGGCCTGGCGCGCCTTCTCTTCGGTGATGGACAGCTTCTTAGGCCGCTTGTAGCGGTCCACGCCGTAGTTCTGCAAGGCGTGGCAAGAGTCCAGCAGCAGTTCCACCTCGCGTTCGCCGTAACGCTGCTCGCACTCGGCCACGTAGTTCTTGGCAAACAGCAGGTAATCGACAATGGCGTCCGCGTTGGTCCAGGTGCGGAACAGGTAGTTGCCCTTGAAGAAGGCGTTGTGGCCGTAGCAGGCGTGCGCGATCGTCAGCGCCTGCATCGGCATGGTGTTCTCCTCCATCAGGTAGGCGATGCAGGGATTGGAGTTGATGACGATCTCGTAGGCCAGCCCCATGTGGCCGCGCTGGTAGCTGCGCTCGGACGCCAGGAAGTGCTTGCCGTAGGACCAGTGGCTGTAGCCGACCGGCAGCCCCGCCGACGCGTAGGCATCGAGCATCTGCTCGGCGGTAATGATCTCGATCTGGTTGGGATAGGTATCCAGCCCGAATTCGCCGGCGATGCGGGCGATCTCGCGGTCATACCGTTTGATCAGCTCGAAGGTCCATTCCGAACCGGTGGAGAGATAAGCCATCTTCGCCCCTTGTTGCCCGGGCAAGGCGCCAGACCCGTCCGGCGCGCACGGCATCGCCGCGCCGCGTGGTCCGCGTTGCCTCGCCATTTGCCTTCACTGTGGCCTTTCCGCAAGGAAGGCCAGGATCGGCGCCACCCTATGCTGCGCGCTTCTGGAACAGGTCGTGCAGCACCGGGTAGATCTCGTCCGCACTGATGATGCGCTGCATCGCAAAGTGATCGAACTGTCCCTTGACCGTCAGATACTCTTCCCAGAGGTTCTGCGGCTCTTCCGATGCGACCTCAACGTATGCATAGTACTGCACCAGCGGCAGGATCGAATCGCGCAGCAGGCGTCCGCACAACTCGGAATCACCGGCCCAGTTATCACCATCTGACGCCTGCGCGCAGTAGATATTCCACTGGCTTGGCGGATAGCGGTCGTGGATCACTTCCACCATCAGCTTCAGCGCACTGGACACCACGGTACCACCGGACTCGCGCGAGTGGAAGAAGTCTTCCTCATCGACTTCCTTCGCCACCGTGTGATGGCGAATGAACACGACGTCGATGCGCTCGTAGTTGCGCTTCAGGAACAGGTACAGCAGCATGAAGAAGCGCTTGGCCAGGTCCTTGCGGCTCTCGTCCATCGAGCCGGACACGTCCATCAGGCAGAACATCACCGCCTGGGCCTGCGGGCGCTTCTTCAGCACGCGGTTGTTGTAGCGCAGGTCGAGCTTCTCGATAAAGGGCACGCGGTCGATGCAGGCACGCAGGTGCCGCATCTTCTCCATCAGCTCGAGCGTGCCTTCGGCGTAGGGTCCGTCCTTTTCCAGCGCCTCGCTGTAGTCCAGCTCCAGCTCGCGCAGGCGCTTCTGATAAGGGCTGGACAAGGCGATGCGCCGCCCCAGCGAGCTGCGCATGGTGCGCAGGATCGACAGGTTGGAAGGCGTGCCGTCGATGGAATAGCCGGCGCGCACCTTGCGCACCTCGGCGATCTTGGCGAGGTGGCGCTTGGCCAGGTCCGGCAGCGCCATGTCCTCGAAGAAGAAGTTCAGGAAATCCTCGCGCGACAGCGTGAAGACGAAATCGTCTTCGCCTTCGCCGCTGTCGCTGGCCCGCGAACCGGTCCCGCCACCGCCCTGCTGCTGGCGGTCGAAGGAGTCTCCCTTGACGAACTTCTTGTTGCCAGGGTGAATCCACTCGCGCCGCCCGCCCGGGCCGTGGTGGAAGATCGGTTCGGAGATGTCCTTGACCGGAATGGACACCTGGCCGCTCTGCTCGATGTCCATGATCTTCCGGCCGGACACCGCCTTTGCCACCGCTTGCCGTATCTGCTCGCGGTAGCGCTTGATGAAACGTTGCTGGTTGACGGCACTCTTGTTGCCGCCGTTCTCGCGCCGATCGATGACCGTAGCCATATGTTGCCCTCGTTGAGAGACCTGTTCCGCGGCGCCGTTACGATGATTTTCTTACGCGCAGATACCACTCCACCAGAAGTCTCACTTGCTTGGGCGTGTACCCCTTCTCGACCATGCGGTTGACGAAGTTCTCGTGCTTGTCCTGGTCTTCGCGCGAAGACTTGGCATTGAACGAGATCACCGGCAGCAGGTCTTCCGTGGTGGAGAACATGCGCTTCTCGATCACCATCCGCAGCTTTTCATAGCTGGTCCAGACCGGATTCTTGCCGCTGTTGTTGGCCCGCGCCCGCAGCACGAAGTTGACGATCTCGTTGCGGAAGTCCTTCGGATTCGAGATACCCGCGGGTTTTTCCACTTTCTCCAGTTCGTCGTTCAGCGCGTTGCGGTCGAGGATTTCACCGGTATTCGGATCGCGGTACTCCTGATCCTGGATCCACAGGTCGGCGAACACCACATAGCGGTCGAAGATGTTCTGGCCATACTCGGAATACGACTCCAGGTAAGCGGTCTGGATCTCCTTGCCGATGAACTCCACGAACGGCGTGGTCAGGTACTCCTTGATGTGCGACAGCAGCTTGGCTTCCTGCTCCGGCGGGAACTGCTCGCGCTCGATCTGCTGCTCAAGCACGTACAGCAGGTGCACCGGGTTGGCCGCCACTTCGGTGTTGTCGAAGTTGAAGACCTTGGACAGGACCTTGAACGCAAAGCGCGTCGACAACCCGTTCATGCCTTCGTCGATGCCGGCGTAGTCGCGGTATTCCTGGTACGACTTCGCTTTCGGATCCACGTCCTTCAGGCTCTCGCCGTCATAGACGCGCATCTTCGAGAAGACATTGGAGTTCTCGGGCTCCTTGATGCGCGTGAGCACCGCGAACTGCGCCATCATCTTCAGCGTGTTGGGCGCGCACGGCGCGGCCGACAGCGAACTGCTGCGCAAGAGCTTGTCGTAGATCTTCACCTCGTCGGACACGCGCAGCACGTACGGCACCTTGACGATATAGATCCGGTCCAGGAAAGCCTCGTTGTTCTTGTCCGACTTGAAGGTCGTCCACTCAGCCTCATTCGAGTGCGCAAGGATGATGCCGTCGAACGGGATCGCGCCGAAGCCTTCGGTGCCCTTGTAGTTGCCTTCCTGCGTTGCCGTCAGCAGCGGGTGCAGGACCTTGATGGGCGCCTTGAACATTTCAACGAACTCAAGCAGGCCGCGGTTGGCCAGGCAGAGCCCGCCGGAATAGGAGTAAGCGTCCGGATCATCCTGCGGAAAATCTTCCAGCTTGCGAATGTCGACCTTGCCGACCAGCGAGGAAATATCCTGGTTGTTTTCGTCGCCAGGCTCCGTCTTCGAGATCGCAATCTGCGACAGTACCGAAGGGCGCAGCTTGACCACCCGGAACCTGGTGATATCGCCGTTGAACTCGTGCAGGCGCTTGACCGCCCAGGGCGAGGCAATGGTGTTCAGATACCGGATCGGAATGCCGTAGTCCTCTTCCAGGATCTTGCCGTCTTCCTCTGGTGCGAACAGCCCAAGCGGCGACTCATGGATCGGCGATCCCTTGAGCGCGTAGATGGGGATCTCCTCCATCAGCGCCTTGAGCTTTTCAGCGAGCGAGGACTTGCCACCACCCGGGGGCCCGAGCAGGTAGAGGATCTGCTTGCGCTCTTCCAGGCCCTGCGCCGCGTGCTTGAAGAACGAGACGATCTGCTCGATCGTGTCCTCCATGCCGTAGAAGTCGCGGAAGGCCGGATAGATGCGGATGACCTTGTTGAAGAACAGGCGGGACAGCCTGGGGTCGTGGTGGGTGTCCACCAACTCAGGCTGGCCGATTGCGGCAAGCATGCGTTCGGCAGCAGTCGCGTAGGCAGTCGGATCCTTCTTGCAGATCTCCAGGTACTCCTGGATGCTGTATTCCTCTTCCTTGCGAGCTTCGAAGCGCGTAGCGTAATGGCCAAAAATGTCCATACCTCACTCCCGTCAGAGTTCACGTCCGAGGCGTAGGTAGTGCTACCCCTAAGGCTTCGCGCAACGTTCGCGGTACACCACCCCGGCCTGGCGACCTGTCATGTTGCGAAGTCTTTACTTCATCATAGTCAAATAACGTCGATGGTGGAGTCCGAGTTGACGAATCTTGCATCGATGCAACGCTTGTTTCGTTGCTGCATTTCTGCCGGATTTCGTGTCAGCCTTTGGCTGATTTCCCGCTCGGCTTCGCCCCCGCACGTGACGGGCCATTGACCATGCTTGTGACACACCTTACACCTTTCCCGCCAACCGTGCACATGCGGTTTTGTAACCATACGCACGAAAGCCGGCGCTTGTGCCGGCTTTCGTTTTTCCGCATTTTCTTAAGCGTTTCGGCGCACCAGCACGCGGACACTGCTGCTAGCGGACGCCTCACGCGCAGGCGCCACGCATGCGTCAGAGCGTGCGCGCCACCAGCTCCTTCATGATCTCGTTGGAGCCGCCGAAGATCTTGCTCACGCGTGCGTTCGCATACATACGTGCGATCGGGTATTCGAGCATGTAGCCGTAGCCGCCGTGCAACTGCAGGCACTCGTCAATGATCTGGCAGTTCTGCTGCGTGCACCACCACTTGGCCATGGCCGCCGTGGCAGCGTCGAGCTCGCCGTCCATCAGGCGCAGCATGCAATCGTCCACGAACGTCGCGGCAATGGTGGCGACTGTCTTGCACTCCGCCAGCTTGAAGCGCGTGTTCTGCAGGTCGGCCAGCGGCTGGCCGAACACCTTGCGCTGGCGCACATATTCGGTGGTCAGCTCGATGGCGCGCTGCATGGTCGCCACGGCCCCGAGCGCAATGATCATGCGCTCCTGCGGCAGCTGCTGCATAAGCTGGTAGAAACCCTGCCCCTCCTGCGTGCCCAGCAGGTTGGCGCACGGCACCAGCACGTCGTCGAAGAAGAGTTCGGCGGTGTCCTGCCCTTTCTGCCCGATCTTTTCGAGAATGCGGCCGCGGCGGAAGCCAGGCAGGTCGCGCGTCTCCACCATGATCAGCGACACGCCGCGCGAACCGGCTTCCGGGTCGGTCTTGGCCACCACGCAGACCAGGTCGGCGTGATACCCGTTCGTGATGAAGGTCTTTGCACCGTTTATGCGATAGCAGTCTCCGTTTTCGGTCTGTTCGCGCACCGAGCGGGTGCGTATCGCTTTGAGGTCAGAACCGGCGCCAGGTTCCGACATGGCAATGGCCGCCACCATTTCGCCGCTGGCCATTTGCGGCAGCCATTTCTTCTTCTGCTCTTCCGTGCCGTAGTTGAGCAGGTAATGTGCCACGATGCCGCTGTGCACGTTATTGCCAAGGCTGGTGACGACCGCACGCGACATCTCCTGGGTGATGACGGCCTCGTGGGCAAAGGTGCCGCCACCGCCGCCGTATTCCTCGGGGATGCTGGCGCACAGCAGTCCGATCTCGCCGGCACGGCGCCAGACCTCGCGGTCGATATAGCCCTGGTCGGCCCAGCGGGCCTCGTTGGGCGCCAGTTCGCGCTCGATGAAGCGGCGCACGGTTTCCTGGAACATTGCCAGTTCTTCGGTCATCCAGGGGGTCTTGCGTACGGCGGGCGCCGCGTGCTGGTCGTGGGATCCCATATGGTGTGCTGAAATAAGGGTAAACGAGAAAAAGAGCAGGCGACTGGTACCGTCCGGCCAGCGCCCGCCTGTATACGTAAACGACGGCCTGGCGAGGCAGCCGGATGCTGCGTCGCAGCATGACCGGCGGCGCCGCTCAGTCCGGCCAGCGGTAGCGCAGCGGCTGCTTGGCCATGAAACGGTCGGCAGCCTCGCGGCGATAGGCGGTCGAGAAGGCAATGCCCTGCCCGTCCGCTTCCATTGCCAGCATGGTGTGCAGGTCCTGGTTGAGCGAGGCATTCAGCGCCTGCTTGGTCAGGCCTACCGCCACCGGCGATGCTTCAGTGAAGGCCTGCGCCAGCGCCCGCGCGCGTTCCTGCAGGCTGTCCGCCGGCACGATTTCCATGACGACGCCAAGGTCTTGCGCGGCCTGGGCGTTCAGCTCGCGCATCGAGAACATCAGCGCCTTGGCCCGCTGCAGGCCGATCATCCGCGGCAGCGTGTAGAACACGCCACAGTCGGGGACCAGCCCCATGCGCAGGAACGGCAGCCCGAAGCGCGCGCGCGGCGTGGCCAGGATGATGTCGGCCGTCAGCGCCAGGCTGAAGCCCGCGCCATAGGCCGCGCCGTCCACCGCGGCGATGACCGGCACGTCGAGCTGGATCAGGTCTTCCAGCCAGCCGTGCACCTTCTGCAGGCGCTTTCGGCCCTGCTCGGCATTGATCTCGACCTGCATCGAGCTGATATCGCCGCCCGACGAGAAATCGGTGCCGGCAGCGGTCAGGATCAGCGCGCGCACGCTGTCATCGGCGCGTACCCGGCGAATCACTTCGCCGATCTCCTCGCGCATCGGCAAGGACAGCGCGTTCTTGCGCGCCGGCGAGTCCAGCGTCAGGGTGGCGACGCCGTCCTCGACGGCAAAGCGGATAGTTTCCATCGGTTGGCTCCGTTGCGGTCTCAGTCCAGCTGGATGTTGGCGTCGCGCACGATCTTGGCCCATTTGGGCGTGTCGCCGGCCACCACGGCGGCCAGCTCCTGCGGCGCGGACCCGACCGGCTGCAGGCCCATGCCGGCCAGCTTTTGCGTCACTTCGGGCAGCCGCACGATGCGCGCGGTCTCTGCCGCCAGCTTCGCCGTCACATCCTTGGGCGCATTGGCAGGCAGGAACAGCGCGAACCAGCCATTGGGCTCGAACCCCGCCAGGCCGAGTTCGGAAAAAGTCGGCACATTGGGCAGCGCCTTGTAGCGCTGGGTCCCGGTGATGCCGAGGATCTTGAACTTGTTGCTGCCCAGGTAGGGATTGGCCGAGGTCACGTCGACAAAGGCGCTGTCCACCTGGCCGCCGAGCAGGTCGCTCATCAGCGGCGCCGCGCCCTTGTACGGGATATGCGCGATCTCGATGCCGGCTTGCTGCTTGAGCAGTTCGCCGTGCAGGTGCGACGAGGTGCCGTTGCCGTACGAGCCATAGCTGAGCTTGCCGGCCTTGGCCAGTGCCAGGAATTCGCGCATGTTGCTGGCCGGCACGCGGTTGGGCACCACGAACAGGTCGGACGACTTGGCAATCAGCGAGACCGGGGTGAAATCCCTGGCCACATCGTACGGCGTGCGCTTGTACAGGGCCGGCGACTGGATCAGCGCGGTGATCGCCAGCAGGATGGTGTAGCCGTCCGCCGGCGCCTTGGCGACGGTGTCGTTGCCCAGCATGCCGCTGGCGCCGGGCTTGTTTTCCACCACCACGGGCTGGCCGAGGCTTTCGGCCAGGCGCTGGCCGATCAGGCGGCCCACGGTGTCGGTGCCGCCGCCGGCCGGGTACGGCACGATCATGCGGATCGGCTTGCCGGGATACGGTTGCTGCGCGAAGGCGCTGCCCGCGCCGCCGAGGATGGCCGCGCCGGCCAGGGTGCCGGCCTGTGCCAGCCAGTTGCGTCTGCTTTGCTGCATGCTGTCTCTCTCTTTCCTGATTTGCCCGCTGGCGTCAGGCGCGCGGGTTGTCCGCCTGCATCTCGCGCTCCTGCAAGGCGCGCCACAGGATCTTGCCGGTGGCCGACTTGGGCAGCGCATCGACCACGTCGACAATGCGCGGCACCTTGTACGCGGCCATATGCTCGCGGCACCAGGCCATGATGCGTTCGGGGTCGGCTTCAGCCGTGCCGCGTGCTTCCGGGCGCAGCGCCACCACGGCCTTGACGGTCTCGCCGCGGCGCTCGTCGCGGGCGGCGATCACGCAGGCTTCGTGGATGGCCGGGTGCCCGTACAGCAGGTTCTCCACCTCGGCCGGCCAGACCTTGTAGCCGGACGCGTTGATCATCCGCTTGAGGCGGTCGCGCATGAAGAAGTAGCCTTCTTCATCCATGAAGCCAAGGTCGCCGGTGCGCAGGAAGCGCTTGCCGCCGAGCTCGATGAAGGTGGCCGCGTTGGCTTCCGGGTTGTGCCAGTAGCCCTGCATCACCTGCCCGCCGTGGACCACGATCTCGCCGGTCTCGCCGTAAGGCAGTTCCTGCAGCGTCTCGGGATCGACCACGCGCGCGTCAACGCCGAAGGTGGCGATGCCCAGGCATTCGCGCTTGGGCTGGTTGCGCGGGTTGGACAAGATGAAGGCGGCGGTCTCGGTCATGCCGTAGGCCTCGACGTAGGGCAGGCCGAAACGCTCCTGCAGCATATTGGCCACCGCTTCGGGCATGGCCGCGCCGCCGCCGCCCACGTAGGCCAGGCTCGACAGGTCGCGCGCATCGATGCCCGGCTGCGAGAAGAAGTCCACCATCATCGCCGGCGGCGCACCCCAGACCGAGACGCGGTAGCGCTCGATCAGGTCCGCGGCCAAGGCGCGGTCCCAGCGCGGCATCAGCACCACGGTGGCGCCCAGGTAGAGCGGCGAGTTCATGCAGTTCTGCATGCCCAGCAGATGGAACATCGGCGCCACGGCCAGCACCACGGATTCGGGCGTAGCGCCACGCCAGATCACCGATCCGGCCGCCGCGGTCATCAGCGTGCCGTGGCTATGCATGCAGCCCTTGGGATGGCCGGTGGTGCCGGACGTATAGGCCAGCATGCACAGCGTGTCGTAGCCGGCCTGGTGCGGCAGCGGCCGGTGCCCGGCGGCGCTGGCCGCGTCCCAGGCCACCGGCATCGCGCCGGAGGGCGCAGCCTGCGGCGCGGGCGGCGGTTCGCGCAGCCAGGCCGGCACGGCCAGGCCGCCGTCGTCGCACAGCATGCCGGCATAGTCGTGCAGGATCACATGGCGCAACGCCGGGCCGTGCAGCGGTGCCACGCGCTGGTACAGCTCGCTGCCGGCAAAGGCGGCCACCGCGCCGCTGTCCTGCACCACATGGGCAAGTTCGGCTTCCAGCCACATCGGGTTGGCCGGGACCACCACGCCTTCGGCGCGCAGGATCGCGTAGTAGGCAATGATGAACTGCGGGCAGTTCTGGCTGAACAGCAGCACCCGGTCGCCCGGCTGGATGCCGCAGGCCTGCTGCAGGTAGCCCGCCATCCGTTCGATCTCGTCCTGCAGCTGGCCGTAGGAAATCGCGGTGCCGAAATACTGGATCGCGGTCTTGTCCGGATAGCGGTGCGCCGCCGCCTCGACGTTGTAAAACAAGCTGGTGCGAGGCGTATGCAGCGTGGCCGGCAGGCCGGGCGGCCAGGCGGGGGAACGGAACGGCTGATTGGTATTTGTAGCAGGCTTCATTTGCAGCAATCGATACGGGTCAGTCGGGAAGAACTCAGTCCAGGCGGATGTTGTTGGTGCGGATGACCTTGCCCCAGCGTGCGTAGTCAGCCTGGACGGTCTGCGCGAACGCATCCGGCGTGCTGCCGGTCAGGACGATGCCCATGTCGTTCATGCGCTTGCGAATGTCCGGCTGGGACAGGATGCGGTTGACGTCGGCCGAGTACTTGTCGACGATGGCCCGGGGCGTGGCGGCAGGCAGGAACAGGCCGAACCATCCCAACCCATCCATGCCGGCAACGCCCGCTTCGCGGAAGGTCGGCACATCCGGCAACTGCGGCGAGCGGCCGCCGCCGGTCACGGCCAGCGCGCGCAGGCGGCCCGAGGCGTTGTGCGGCTTGGCGCCCATCACCGAGATGATGGCGGCCGGCACCTGCCCGCCCAGCAGGTCGTTCAGCTCCGGTGCCTCACCCTTGTATGACACATGGACCATGTCCAGCTTGGCGGACTCCTTGAAGATCTCGCCGTACAGATGGCCGCTTGAGCCGGTGCCGTAGGAGCCGTAGGAGAACTGCCTGGGCTTGGCGCGGACGAGCTCGATGAATTCTTTCAGGCTGGTGGCCGGCACCGAGTTGTGCACGGCAAAGACCAGGTTGGTGGTGCCCAGCTCCGACACCGCGGCAAAGTCCTTGACCGGGTCCACCGGCGGCTTCGCATACAGGCTGGGCGCCTGCACGAGGGTGGTGATCGTCAGCAATGCGGTATGGCCGTCAGGCTCGGCGCGGGCCACGGCCTCGGAGCCGATCATGCTGCTCGCGCCGGGGCGGTTCTCCACCACCACCGGACGCGACCAGGCCTTGCCAAGCCCGTCGGCAATGGCACGCGCGAGCACATCGGTGGCGCCGCCGGCCGGGTATGGCACGACCAGCCGGACCGTCTTCGACGGGAACTGCCCCTGGGCGAAGGCGGCACCCCCACCCAGCACCCCGGCCACGGCCAGCAACCCGGCCCCAAAGCGCCACAACGCACTACGACGATCTGCCTGCATGTGTTGTCTCCATTGTCTTTTTCTGAGGCGGGAACGGGTCTTTGCCCCGTTTCTGGTCCCGTCCGGGCCGGTGCGCCGGCCTTGTATCGGTATTAGCCGCAGAGTGCGCGATGCTGCGGTGCGTGGACAATGACCAGACAGGCCAAAATGATTGGCCGAATCGCTCAGATGGAAGGCAGCCTTTGGCAAATCCCGATTGTGCGGTGCGGTCGCGGCTTGCTAAGGTGGCGGGACGATGCGGCGAAACGTCCGGGAACGCCCGCGGAACCAGCCGTTCCGCGGTGCTGGCGCCGACGCGTCACCGTGATGAGGAGACCCATGCATACCGCTGTCCTGTCATCGCTGCGCCCGCCCGTGCCGGGCAAACTGCACCTCTCCGGCAGCACACTGCCGCCGGCGCTCGTGCATGGCCATGCCGCCGGCTGTGCCGATGCCCTGGCCACCCCGGCGCAAGCCGCGCCACAGGCCTCGGCGCGCCACACCATTGCGATCCAGCATGTGGATCACATCCTGCTGGGCCCGCGCCGGCTGGGCCACGACATTGCCGCGCTGCTGCGCCGGGCCGGAATTTCACCGGCGCTGCTGGCCTCGCCCCATGCGCGCGTCACCCAGGGTCAGTACGCGGCGCTGATCCGCACGCTGCGCCGCGTCATGCGCGATGAACTGTGGGGCCTGCTGGACCGGCCCGTGACCCCGGGCGTGTTTGCGCAGGCGTGCCGCAACCTGATCCATTGCGCCACGCTGGAAGACGCCATCCGCGCGGGGCTGCGCCTGTACCGGCTGCATATCGATGCCTTTGCGCCACGCCTGCATGTCAGCGCCGACGGCAAGACCGCCTCCGTGGTGCTGCATCCGCGCACGCCGGCCTCGGCCTGCCGCAGCTTTGCCGAATCGACTTTCGTGTTCCATGCTTACGCGCTGCTCAGCTGGCTGGTCGCCGGCCATATCCCGCTGGCGCGGGTCGACCTGAGCGCCGCGCCGTCACAGGGCGGCCCGGAGACCGAGCGCGTCTTCAAGACCGCCGTGCATTACGGCCAGCCCGTCTCCGTGCTGCATTTCGATGCCGCCAGCCTGCGCCTGCCGGTGATGCAGGACGCCGCCAGCCTGCGCGAGTTCCTGCGCGAGACGCCGCGCAACCTGCTGATCCGCTACCGCGACAACAGCTGCCTGGCCGAGCGTATCCGGCAGCACTTGCGCTCCCATCTGGATGACGAACTGCCGTCGCTGGAACAGATGGCGCAGATGCTGCGGCTTACGCCCCAGACGCTGCGCCGCCGGCTGCGCGACGAGGGCAGCGGCTACCAGAGCATCAAGGACAGCCTGCGCCGCGACGTGGCCATCGGCATGATGGAGCGCCCCGGCATGACGCTGCAGGACGTGGCGCTGCGGCTCGGGTTCTCGGAACCGAGCACGTTCCACCGGGCGTTCAAAAAGTGGACGGGTGTGGCGCCGGGGGAATACCGGATGCGGGGGATGCGGGGAGAGACTGCGCCGGTTGCGTAGCCGGTATGGCACGCTTACTCAAGCTGGATTTCACCCTCGAAGCGCGCCTGGAGCTTGACGCCCGCCAGTTCCAGGGTCATCGACACCGGCAAGTGCTCGGTGCCGGCAATGGTGCCGTCGGCCAGTGCCTTCGCAATCGCCTGCTCGATCTCGCGCTGGGAACTGACGCCAACCACCTTCAGGAACTTGCGGATGCTGAGGTTGAAGGTTTCTTCATTCATGGCTGTCTCCTCGGAGCCGGCTTTGCGACCGCTATCCAGACAGCCTAGGCGATGGGGGAGGCGATGGGGAGACTTTGTGACGGTGCCTGTCGGCCCGGACCAGGTGAATTGACCACCGGTGCCCGGCAGTTCCCCGCCAGGCACCAGCCACGTCAGACCACGCCTTGCTCGCGCAGCCTGGTGATGCGCTCGGCCGACAAACCCAGCACCGTTTCCAGCACGTGCGCGGTATGCTCGCCCAGCCTGGGCGGCGGCGCATCGTATTGCACCGGGGTCGCCGACAGCCGCAGCGGGCTCTTGACGGTCGGGCACAGGCTGCCATCGTCGCGCACCAGGTCGACCTGCAGCTCGCGATGCCGCACCTGCGGGTCGTCCAGCACCTGCCCGTAGTCGTTGATTGGCCCGCACGGGATGCCCTGCGCTTCCAGCGCCTGCACCCAGTGCGCCGTCGGCCGCGTGCGCATATGCGCCTCAAGCAGCGGCACCAGCGTGTCGCGATGGATGATGCGGCCGGGGCCGGTGGCAAAGCGCTCGTCGGCGGCCAGGTCGGGACGCTCGACGCCGCGGCAATACGCCTGCCACTGCCCGTCGTTGCCGGCCGCCACGATCATGTAGCCGTCGGCGGTGGCGAACACATGGTAGGGCACCATATTGGCGTGCGCATTGCCGTAGCGCGGCATGGCCTTGCCGGTCACGCGCTGGGCGATGATCGGCGTGGCGCCGACCGCCACCACCGCGTCGAGCAGCGCCATGTCGATATGCTGGCCCTCGCCGGTGCGTTCGGCATGGCGCAAGGCGGCCAGCACGGCCACAGTGGCGTACATGCCGGTAAGCATGTCGACCACCGCCACGCCCACCTTCTGTGGCCCGCCCCGGGCAGGTCGTCGCGCTCGCCGGTGACGCTCATCAGGCCGCCCAGGCCCTGGAAGATGAAGTCATAGCCGGGCTTGTGCGCGCTCGGCCCGGTCTGGCCGTAGCCCGTGATCGAGCAATAGACGATGGACGGGTTGATTGCCTTGAGGCTTTCATAGTCCAGCCCGTAGCGCTTCAGGTCGCCGACCTTGTAGTTCTCCAGCACGATCTGCGACTTCGCGGCCAGCTCGCGCACGATCTCCTGTCCCTGCGGGCTGGCGATGTCCAGCGTCACCGACTGCTTGCCGCGGTTGGCGCCGGCAAAGTAGGTGGCATCGCGCGAGGGCTGCCCGTCCGCGCCAGGCAGCCAGGGCGGCCCCCACGAACGGGTGTCGTCGCCCGCGCCGGGCCGCTCCACCTTGATGACCTCGGCGCCCAGGTCCGCCAGGTTCTGCGCGCACCAAGGGCCGGCCAGGATGCGCGACAGGTCGAGCACCCGCACGCCGGCAAGCGCGCCGTGCGTCGGGGCCTGGCTGCCCGCCATCAGATCGGATCCCAGCTGATCACGTCGGGGGAGCGCTCCAGCTTGAAGAAGCTGTTGCGCATGGCCGGCATGGCGATCTCGCCCACCGTTTCAGGAGTCCAGCCCTCGCTCATATGCACCGAGCGCACCGGGCGCGGCTGGCTCATCAGGATGATCTCGTTGGCGCGCACCGCGAAGATCTGGCCGTTGACTTCGCTGGCGGCCGGGCTGGCAAGGTAGACCGCCACCGGCGCGATCTTGCCGGCTTCCATCTTCTGCAGCTTGGCCACGCGTGCCTTCTCTTCCGGCGTTTCGGCCGGGATCGAACTGGTCATGCGGCTCCAGGCGAACGGCGCGATGCAGTTCGAGCGCACGTTGAAGCGCTGCATGTCCAGCGCGATCGACTTGGACAGCGCGGCAATGCCCAGCTTGGCCGCCGAGTAGTTGGCCTGGCCCAGGTTGCCGATCAGGCCGGAGGTGGAGGTCATGTGCACGTAGGCGCCGCTCTCCTGGTCCTTGAAGTAGCTGGCCGCGGCGCGGCTGACGAAGAAGGTGCCGTGCAGGTGCACGTCGATCACCGAGCGCCATTCTTCTTCATTCATCTTGAAGAACATGCGGTCGCGCAGGTTGCCGGCATTGTTGACCACGGCGTCGATGCGGCCGAAGTTGTCCAGCGCGCATTGCACGATGGCATTGGCGCCGTTCCAGGTCGACACGCTGTCGGTATTGGCCACGGCCTCGCCGCCGGCGGCACGGATTTCCTCCACCACGCGCTGAGCGGGGCCCGCGTCGCCGCCCTCGCCGGTCATCGACACGCCGAGGTCATTGACCACCACCCTGGCGCCGGCGGCGGCCAGCGCCAGCGCGATGCCGCGCCCGATTCCACCACCTGCGCCCGTCACCAGCGCGACCTTGCCTGCCATCAAACCGCTCATTGCGTTGCTCCTCTGAATACTTTTTGTGCGGTCACCGACCGCAAATCCGGCGAAACACCCCTGCGCCGCGGGCATCGCCCGCCGATGCGGTCAATCCGGATGTCCACGCAGCAGTGGATACGATAAATTGACGGCCGAGACTTTGGAATTCACGAATCACAAAACTGGCCTTTGGCCTGACGGAAGCCCATGCATTACGACCTGACCGACCTCCGCCTCTTCCTGAATGTTGGCGAGACGGAGAACCTGACCCGCGCGGCCGAACGCAGCTTCCTGTCGCTGCCCGCGGCCAGCACCCGGATCAAGCAGCTGGAAGAGGCGTTCCAGACACAATTGCTGATCCGCCAGGTCAAGGGCGTGCGCCTGACGCCGGCGGGCGATGCGCTGCTGCGCCACGCGCGCGAGGTCTTCCGCGAACTGGAATGCCTGCACGCCGACCTGCGGCCCTATGCCAAGGGGGTCAAAGGCCGCGTGCGGCTGCTGGCCAACACCACCGCCACCAACTCGTTCCTGGCCACCGGCGTATCGCGCTTCCTGAGCGAGAACCCGGACGTGGACATCGAGCTGGAAGAGCACCTGTCGCAGGAAATCGTCTCGGCCATCAGCGCCGGCGCCGCCGACCTGGGCATCGTGGCCGGTGAAGTCGCCACCCAGGACCTGGACGCGATGCACCTGTGCAGCGATGAGCTGATCGTGATCGCACCGGTCAACCACCCGCTGCCGGCCTTCAAGCGGCTGCATTTCGCCGACCTGCTCGATACCTGCCGCTTTGTCGGCCTGAACCAGTTCAGCGCGATCCAGTCCTTCCTGGACCGCATCGCCGGCGGCATGGGCAAGCGCATCAGCCTGCGCATCCAGGTGGGCAGCTTCGATGCCGTATGCCGCATGGTCGAGGCCGGCGCGGGCATCGCCATCGTGCCCAACAGCTGCGCGCGCCGCTACGCCAGCCGCAAGGTGCTGCGCTTTATCCAGCTGGAAGACGAATGGGCCAAGCGCGAGCTGCGCCTGGTGCGCCGCCCGGGGCGCGAACTGCCCCAGTTTGCCGAAGCGCTGATCCAGTACCTGGTCGACGCGGCGCGCGAGCCGGTGTAAGTCGGGTAAGCCGTCGACCGTTCAGCCGGCGGCCAGCCCGCCGCCCTGCACCACCAGCCCCGCCAGCGGGCTCAGCGACACCGCCATCACCACCAGCAGCAGGCCCATGGCGAACACACCGGGCCAACTTGTGCGGCCACAGCGCGCCAGCGAGTCGTACACCAGTTCCGGTGAAAAATGGTACTCGCGCAGGTGCCGGATGGTCGCCTCGGCATGCCAGCGGTAGACCTGGTTGCCATACATGCCGAGCAACAGCGCCATGGCATACAGCATTGGCCGGACTGCCAGCGGCATCTTCAGCCCGAACAGCGCGTGCAGCACCGGCTCGGCGCAGACGATCAGGGCATAGACCCCCACCTGCCAGTACATGCGCCGGTAGGCCATCCAGAACGGTCCCAGCAGGCACGCCGCCCAGTTCCACGACATGCCGCCGCGCGCCTCGGCCAGGGACCAGCGCTGGCTGTAGTACGCATAGCGCGGCCCCACGAATGCGGCCAGCGCCGCGTCGTCACGGATCGATGATTTCATGCCAACCTCCCCCCTGCTCTGCCGCGGCTGCGTCATTAAATCGCGGCGCAACCTGTGCCACAGCATAGGCCGCGCGGCGCGCTGGCTGCGTGCGCTGGCGCGCATTGCGGCGGCAAATGGCGGAAATTGGCGGGCAAGCGAACAGACCGGCGCACGCCGGGGCGGCGGGGGTGCCGCATGCGCCAGGCACCGGCGCGCTATTCCCAGCGCAGCAGGATCTGCAGGATGACCAGCGTGAAGACGGTGGCGATCACCGCGGTGACAGGGCGCCCCAGGCCGGCAGCCACGCCGATGGCGGCGACCATCCAGATGCTGGCCGCGGTGGTCAGGCCCTGGATGTGGGCTTCGTCGCTGTGCTTCAGGATCGCGCCGGCGCCAAGGAAGCCGATGCCGGCAATCAGCCCCTGCAGCACGCGGCTTATGTCGCCCAGCGGCACCCCGGCCTGCAGCGGCACCAGCACGAACAGCGCCGAGCCCAGCGCCACCAGCATATGGGTGCGCAGCCCCGCTGCCTTGCCGGAGGCCTGGCGCTGATAGCCGATCAGGCCGCCCAGCAGCATCGCCATGAACAGTCGCGCCAGGATGCGGGTGGCCTCGCCAGCGTCCGGCACATCGGCGAACTCGGCGCGCAAGGCACCGTAAATTTCGGACCAGACCCCCTCCATGGCTCGCCTCCGGATGCTTTGGTGCACGCCTGAGCGTAGCACGGGACGCCCGGCGGCAAGGCGCCGGCGCCACATCGCGCAGGCGGCCCGGCGCGTGCGGCAGTGTCCTACATGGCAAGCGGAAGCTCCCCGACAGTCCCGGCATTGCCGCGTTCCTATATTGGAAGCACCAATACGCGTCTTCAACAGGAGCAACACCATGCCCTACATCCTCGCCTGGCTGCTTGGTGTCCCGGCCTTCGTCCTGATCCTGATCTGGCTGTTCGTCCACTGACCCGCACGCTGGGCCGCGGCACTGGCCCTGCCGCCACCCCGCACCACACTGAGACGCCCGGCCCTGCCGGGCGTTTTGCATGCCCCTCTTGGGCTGACTAAAGTTAGGGAGAATTTGCACAAATGGCCTAGTATTGAGGGATGGAGTGGTCTGACGATCCCAACCGCTATCCCCCATACCTGAGAACGCGCATCAAGCAGCACCGTGGGGTAGGCTCAGGTGTTGCCTACAAGCCATGGCTGACAGTGCCAGAGGTGCCGTCCAAGGGTAGTTCTACGGTTACTCCCGGCATTCTCATCCGTCGAAAATACCATCTGCTCTCTTTATTAGAGGTCGCATACTTCTACATTCGCGAGCGCGATTCAGACGTCGTTGACATTCAAGAGCAGTGGCCGATCCTAGATATAAGTGCAACCGAAGCACTTTGCGTCAAGTACGGCGCGCGTCACCCTAATCGAGGCATATATCCAGAGCCAATCACGATCGATTTCGTGATTACCCGGCAATCATCATCTGGAAAATTGTACAGCGCCCATAGTATAAAAACCAAGAAAGATCGTGACGATCCCGATGTGAAGCGTCGGCTTGCTGTTGAATACGAATGGTGCAGCAAAAATGGTATTCCATGGTGGGTAGTCGACACATCGTTATTCGACCCATCAAAAGACTCAACCGTTCTCGATACGCTGACGTTCATGAGAGCGTGGTTTTTAAATCGATATACCCCAATTGCCGAAATAAAACACTACGTCAGCGCATTTCATGAGGCCTACGACTCCGCCATTACGCTGAATGAGATAACAAAAATCATTTCTCGAAGGTTATCGATATCCACCCAATTATCGCAAGATACGTTCCGATACTGCGCATGGTATAAAATTATCACTGTCTCACTTTTGCATTCATTGCAACTTAATATGCCAGTTGTATTGGATGGGAAAGATGTTTGAATTTATCAAAATATCCCACCCTGATTACACCGTGGGACGCGCGATTGTCACATCAGATGAAAGATACCTGCGGATCACGCACGTCTTTAGCGACTGTATCTACGCAATCTGGGTACGAGAACCGGAGTATGCTAGATACGCCCGACGCCCCCAAAGGTTCAGCTATTCTCAAATTGAGAAACTACTCAAGGAGACTGGAGCTGCATGGGGCAAGATTTCACTTCCCTCCGCCCTGCTTCTGGTGCCGGAGAAAGGCTCAATTGAACAAATAGCTTACGATAGCACCTGGGCAGTTTTAAAGCCATTAATTTCAACATTAGAAATTCAGCGCAATCTTGACCGCGACCGTTACACCTATTTGATTCAACGATACGCCGAAGTCACCAAGCATAAATTCATCACGTTGCATCGACTGGTAATCCGATATTATTACTTTGGCTGCGACAAACGCGCGTTACTGCACCTACCCCCTGGCACGAGGCCAGCCACAGACAACACTTCGCCAACCATAAAAACAGCGAACCGCAGAGGTCGCCAGCCGGCCATCTCGAAAATTAGAGGTCCTAATAAATTTGTAATCACTGAAGACGATATCGCCGATATAAAAAAGGCCGCGAAGCGTTGCACTCGAGGAGGCCCGACGTTTATAAGTGAAATTCATATCAACTATCTCTCACATGAATTCCGCAAAAGACATCCAAAAATTTACGCCGCGTATGAGAAAGAACAAATCCCCGAACCGATAACTCTGCGCCAGGTCCGATACTATCTGAAACTTCAAGTCGACCTCGAGGAAGTCGAGTTGGAGAATATTCCCAAAAAAAGAAAAAGCAGCCCTGGCTATTCAGCAGCTCACCATGCATTGGGACCAGGTGCCATTTATGAACTAGACGCATCAGGAGGCCGAATGCACATTCGGTCGAGCGACATCGAAGCGACTCTTTTGGGAACAGCCATAATTTACCTCATAATCGATCGATGGAGTCGATTCTGCGTTTCTGCCTATATTTCCTTAAAACCTGCCTCATATGAGGAACTGAAATATGCCCTGCTCATAGCATTCACCTCAAGGGTACCTCGATTCCCGATACTAGGCATCAATGTTGACGACGAAATTTGGCCGCGAGGCGTTCTATGTGCGTCTATTGGCACAGATCGCGGATCGGAACTAATTTCCCAAGCAATGATGGAAGCCGTCACCGATTCGCTTCGAATACCGGTTATGTATATGCCTCCGTACAATCCGGATGCCAAAGCCATCATTGAAAGATTTATCGGAGCTGTTAAAAATCGACAGGCCTCCGCCGGCGTACCTGGAAGCTTTATGGACCGACCGCTAGACCCGAAATCACGTCAGAGGTTTGAGAAGGCCAAAGTCGCGTCGGTTAATAGACTGGTGGACGCATATCGAGAACTCATAAAGATAATCACTGAGCACAATAACGCGCCGCACCGCAGTCTACGCAAAATGGCCACCCAAGCCGGCGTCTTGCCAACACCGCAGGCGATGTATCTCTGGGGACTGGAAAACGTCACAGGACTACGAACTTGTGCATATTCAGACAATGATATCTACAAGCTACTTCTGGAGAGCACCACAGGTAGCATTGGTCAAGGTATCGTCCGCTACAAGGAAATGCACTATGAGCCTTTCAATAAGGTCGCTCAGCGGCTGGCAAGGAAGAGTACGCATAAGTTTCGGGCAATAAAGCTGCGCATAGATAAGACCGAACCTAGTATTGCTTACATTCCACAGAGAGGATCTAAGTGGGCGGAATTTTCGATCACTCGCGGAAGCCTGGATAAACTACGAGGAACCACACTTGCTGAACAGGAATCGTTGGCTAACCAATCTCTCCTATTATGGTCAATAGCTGACCAAGATAGTCGCTTGGAGCGCGTCAGGGATGCGCGTATTCGTGCCGAACACCGGACGGCCCCTCCACCACTTCCCGAACACTCGGATCAAGATCAGGTGAAGCAGAAGCGTCAACGCGACACGCAAGGCGTGAAAGCTGCGCTAAAGGGCCGGCCGACACAGTCCGGCAACACGACAACGCAGCCCGACGACGATACCGTCCCTCCTCGTAACGAACGCGAAGACGTGCTCATCAAGCTTATTGACGAGCAGGTTCAGCAGCATCTCGAAGGCAAGAAATGATAAATCGAGGCATTTGGATGAAGGCCGATTACACGATGAGCCGTGTGTCCCGCTACGCTGAGCATCCGTTCATCGAAGCACAACCGCCGCTGCCGCCTAAGATCGTCGACATCGTTCTGAGCCTGAAACACTACCCTCCTAAGCCGTCTGCGGCTATATGGGAAGCTGACGAAGTAACGCGAGTGCTGGAACTCCAGTGCTTGAGCGACGTCGTCTACCCATTCCCATTCTATGAGCAAGTTGCCTTGGCTTTTGCCACAATGATGCGAGAATCGTACGTCGCTCGACATCCTTTCGATCCCATTGATCAGCAACGCCGGCACGCCATTGCTTCAGCGGAAGAAGACGGCGTCCCCTTCCCCCCTGGCTGGAAATCATCAGGGCAGGGATTTAGCCTTATCGCCTTAAGCGGGATGAGCAAAACCACACTCATAAACTCATTTTTCATGCATTACCCACAGATAATAGAACATAGCGACTATAAAAACCACTCTCTTAGTTGCCTTCAGCTTCTATATTTGATTTTAAGGGTTCCGCATGACGCGACTCTTCGCGGATTTTGTCTAAATTTCTTCTCCGAAGTGGATTCGTTGATTGGCACCAAATATCACGGGCAGGCTGAAAGCATTCGCACCATCGCACCAATGGTATCTCTAATGAGGACTGTCGCCACAGCCTGCTCAACCGGCATTATTATTGTCGACGAGGTGCAGAATGTTAGACTTGCCACACGACCCGGGGCAAGCATGATGCTTAATTTATTTTCAGAGCTTATCGAAACCATTGGATTAAGTCTCGTAATAGTAGGCACGCCGGCAGTAGGAAGAACTCTTAGACGGAATGCACTTAATGCACGGAAGCTTGCATCGGCAGGCTCCCGGGATTTTCCACTTCTTGACTCACAGTCACCCATCTGGAAGTCATTTTGCAAGCTCATTTGGGCATATCGATACACGAAAGTATATGTTCCACTGACCCCGAAAATCATGAACGTCTGGCACTACCACTGCGCCGGAAATATCGCATTTGCCGTGCTCCTCTATTGGCTTGCACAAAGAGAATCTATTGGCGGCACCGAAAGGGTCGACGAGCACACGTTCGAGCTTGTTTCAAAGACCGCAATGGCAACACTCCAACCTGCAATTTCGTATCTTCGCTCCCGTAAAACTGAAAGTAAGTCCGAATTCGAAGATCTCCTTTTTGCCACAGATTATGATCAACTGTTTTCCCAGTTTGGAGGTACGACGGCATATCCAAGCAAACCACACGATTACGACGAAGAGGAATTTGAAGACTACGGCGAACCAAATGATTCTTCTGACCAGACAAAAAGGGGACGGCCACGCGTACATGCGTCGACCGCTCCGCCTGAACTACCAGTGGAACAGCCTATTCATCGAAAGTGAGCCATGACAGACCACACGCGGGGATCAACATACCTCTGAGCGCTCATCGTGGAGCTAGACGATGCAGAATGTGCGGGCGATTCCCTATGTTCCGGCGCCCTATCCAGATGAGTGGTTTGGACATTGGATAGCCCGAGTGAGGTTCTACGTGGGCGCGGGGGCGTGGCGCCCCCTTCTTCTTGAGACCGGAAACGCTGAGCGGTTGCAGTCCACGACGCTGGACATGTTTTCGTTCAGCCTACGAATTGAAGCACTCCTTACTGCCCTCAATACCTCTTATGACGACGCGCTAGCCAAGCTTACGACGTTCCCCTATTGGCACACCTTTCATTCTGCTGGTCCGAGTAGCGAACTGCTGCCTGGCAGCAGAAAGTTTCATCTGCTGACCGCAAAAAGAGGTCATATAGCAACCACGACCCTCGTGGCGATCGGCGTGTCCCGATCGACTGGCGGGGCGGCGCGCAAGGCCAATTTCTGTAGCGCTTGTATTGCTCAAGACCTGGAAGATAGAGGCGAACCGTATCTCCATAGATCGCACCAACTTCCAAACATCGGCTATTGCGACGAGCATAGGATACCCCTTTCATCAGAGTGTCCCAAGTGTGGGAGTAGCCCTCTCGGTGGCAACACTATTGAAACCGCTCTTCTACGGCGACGATGTAGATGCGGATTCGACCTTGCCGAGATCGTAGACGCATCTCTTCCATCGGAGTCCCGTTCACTACTCATCGACAACAGCATGCTGGCTTTGAGAAATATTGAAGCCAACTGGAGCAGAGAACAAATCGTGGCTTGGACGAATCGCACGCTCAGCGAAAGGGGAAAATCGGCGCGGACAATATTGATTCAAGAATTTTTGTCCGAGGGAGATTGCCGCGAAGAGCCAGTAGCTTACCGCAACTCCCGGTTTCCAAAACTATCCCTTAGACAATACCCAAGCAACTTCTCGGCACCCGACCTTTGTGCGCTACTTGCAGCAATGCAGATACCCCTGATCGATGTCCTAGACGAATTTTCGAAGGAGGAAGTGGAGCCTCCAAAAGATTTGTCAGGGCGGCTTCCCACTTTGGCCGCAGCCAAGGCAAGGTTGATACGAGAACGCAATGGCTCAGGTCGCCTTTCCAGCGGATCGCTGGCTCGATGCTATTGGATTGTCCGCCTGAGGGACGAGGCGTGGTTGAGGCAGTTTCCTACTAGCCGATGGGCTGGCAACGTCCCCTCAATTCCAGAGGATCGGAAGGCTATCTTACGATACCTGCGCGATCCAAACCGTGCGAAAAAAACAAAGTTGTCTGTTTGGACAGGTGCGCGTATCAGAGCGAGAATCCGCGACGGCGCGTGGTTCGATCATGCGCTCGAGACCTATCTTGTTCCGATTTCGCCGAGGAGGAGTCGCGTAATAATAAAAGCCGAAGAACTACGGCTTCGAGTCGCCTCAGTTGATGCGGCACTTCAGCGACTCTTATCGCAGGAGAAAATGCCGCGACGTCTCCAATATAAGGATTTGGCTTTGGCAGCAAATCTTTCAAAGAGTCAATTTCGCGTTACCTTAAGGAGGTGTCCCGATCTACGGAACCGAATAGATAATGTAAACGCCGATTGGCCTCGCAGGCGGCTGATCCGGGCTGCGGACGAACTCCATTCGAAGGGTGAATCGCTGAGCATATGGAAGCTATGCGTGAAAGCTAGCCTTCCAATGTCTGCGGAATTGATGCCGATGATTCGCCGGACTTTTCGTGCTCTCAGTAGACGTTGATCCCATCTCCGCGTGTGCGGCATCTAGAAGTACGTGCGGAAGCATTGAATGTTCGCGAGAACCGCGCACGCGGAACGATAGCCATTGAGGTCCAAGTTCCCTTCTATCATGGTTTGTAGCTGACCAAGAGGCAGCGAAACGGGCTGTTGGTGGCCTTTCCCCCCCGCAGAGCGAAGATTAGTAAGGCGGTAACCCTGTATGCAACTATGCTACGTGCCACAGCCGCTTCCAGACGAGCTTCTTTACTCATATCTCGGGCGGCTCTCTGCGCTTAACGCCTTGGGTTCGCCCCAAGCAGCCATGGAAGCACTTTATGGAAGCAGAGGCGTAACGCCTGGCGTGGACCTTCCTACGCACCTTAGGGACCTAGTCGACCGTATCGGAACTCAATTGCCGTTCTCCTTGCCGGCGTCGGAATTGATGTCGATGAGCCTCTACCCATACTATCGCTTCTTTCTGCCACGGGAGCGGGACCAGCTCGCATGTCGAACAATGTTGTCGAGAGACGCGCGAGGCCTCAAGACTTGTCTCGGTCTGGTCGCCAATGGATTTGGTGCCGTTGTTCAACTTCGCTTCTGCCGATCGTGTAATCGTGCCGACTTGCGCAACTTCGGGACGAGCTACTGGCACCGCGAGCAGCAACTTCCAGGAGTGACTCAATGCATTCCTCACCGTGAAGCACTGGAAGCTGTAAAAGAACACAACAGAAGAGGCTATAAACAAAAGGTGATTCTTGCCCCCTGCATCACTCGAGAAGATTCGTCACCTGCCTCCGCGGACACTCGCACACTAGTGTTTGCAACGCTGTCAGCCGATTTACTGCGTTCCAGCAAATACACGGAGTTTTCGCCAAAGGTCATACGTTCAGCATATCTGCACGCCATTTGCAAGCAAGGCATAACGCTCCGTCATGAGCACGTGGATTTGATGGAACTTTCACGTGCTCTTCTGAAGTTATTCGATGATTTTCTAATTTTTCCATTTGCAACACGCGTAAATTCGATGTCTCGTTCCGGCCTGCCGTGGTTACGGCCACTACTGTTCACACCGGACCGGTGCTGCCACCCAATTTGTCATATCCTGCTAATACAGTATCTTTTCGGAACGCTACCCGCGTTTGAACAAGCCTGCAATGAAGTTCTCAATGAAAACTCCATCATCAATGAGTTCCCAACAGTAACGCGACATATACCGTCGCTCCGAGAGCCTACAATAGATGAATTCAAGGATACATCTTTGTTATGCTCCGACATCGCATTGCGGAGTGGAATGTCAATACAAGACGTTGCAGCTAGAAGAAGGCAACTCGGCATTGCGGTACATTGCAGACGCCCGAGGATTTCCCCCTCAGTACGGGCCACCATTGAGGCTATGTTTGAACGCGGAAATTCAGCGTCAGAAATCGCCAATGAATTCAGAATTTCACTTTCCAGCGCCTATCAGATTCGATCAAAGCTGCGAGAAGTCGCCGACAATCGCAAAGGCCCTCAACGCAAGAAGCGGCCATCACGCATCGATTGGGCACTGCGAGATCAACTCCTTTCGACCCGCATCTACGCAACATACCGGACGTTGTGCGCAGCGCCTCGGCGGGGGCGCGTCAGCCGCTGTTTCCTGCTACAAGGCATCAATAATCCAATGGTGGAAGCGCATGAAACAGAGCTTCCGAAAGTCCATAGTTTGCTTTTTTACCTGGAAGAATCCCATCTTGCCTTTCAGCTAAGGCGACTAGCGACAATCTGTCGTCAACGGTGTTGTGTCGTCGACGCCACAAGCCTCGGCCGACTACAAAGTGCCGCGCGGATCAAGGTATGGTCAGAGTACAGATTTTGCCAGTCACGGGTGTATATGAATAAGGCGTAGCGTGCAACCGCTACCGTACTTTATGTCGCCCTGTCCGTTCAACGTCGACCGGCCGGGGCCCCCTGGGGTCGCGGGCCGGGACCGCCGTACAGATGGCCTCAGGCTTTCTGGGGGAAAAATAGGAATAGCAAAGTCGCCGGGTTTCGAGCGGGAGCCGTGCGTACCGGTCGCCGTCCTGTCGCGGGGAACTGGGCAGCAAAAAGCGGTCTCATTCTGCGTTCAGGAGGCCGTCTCCCGCCGTACACTGCGTGGACAGTCCTGCTACCGCCCGCATCGCCGCTTTCGGTGAGCGCGGGCGCCTTTTTGTATGAGCGGGATTTAGCCGCGTTGCATGCGCGATGACCAACGCTACCATGTCGCCGGGCGTCAGCTTGCCGGCACGTGTCAGCGCGACCAGCCGATCATCCAGCAGCCTTGCGATGGCCATCGCCCATTCATCCCCATAGGTCGCTGAAGATGCGATGCCTCCCGTCGCTCCAACTCAGCGACATAACGCTCCGTCTCGATCTCAAAAAGCCATCCGGGTGACCGGAGCGACACTCTCCGTTGCGCAGCCTCACCGCTGGTTCGGGGCGGTTCGGATGCTCTGGGAGTTTAGGAACGGCAACAGTAAGCGCGCGGTGATCCCGTCTTGACGACAGCGCCGCTCAGGGCTGCGGGAGCTGCCAGTGATGGGGCAGAAGCTCCTCGAGGCGACTTGCGGGCTGCGTTGGCAGTCGTGCGAGAACGTCTTTGAGATAGGCGTAGGGATCGTGACCGTTCAGCCTCGCTGACTGAAGGAGGCTCATGGCCGCAGCAGCGCGACGGCCTGCCCGAAGCGATCCCGCAAAGAGCCAATTGCTCCGGCCGAGAGCAACCGGACGGATCTGGTTTTCGCACCAGTTGTTATCGATCGGGACTTGCGGATCCTCGAGGTACCGCGTCAGGGCAGTCCATCGCCGCAAACTGTAGTCCAGCGCTTTGGCGATAGCGGATCCCTCGCTCACGCGAGCGCGTTGCCCGGTCATCCAGGCGTGGAGCGCATCGGCAATCGGCCGGGCGCGTTGTTGCCGGATTTCCAGCCGCAATTGTGCAGCAACCTGCTGCACTTCCCGCTCGATCTCGTAGAGCTCACCTATGTACTGCAGAGCATCCTGTGCGATCTGACTTTTGCTCGCTGCGTGGAGGTCGTAAAACTTACGTCTCGCGTGCGCCATGCAACCTAACTCGGTAATGCCCTGGGCAAACAGCGCCTTATAACCGGTGAAGTCGTCGCAGACGAGCTGGCCTTTCCAGTTGCCAAGGAAGTTTCTCGCATGCTCGCCCGCGCGACTGTCGGCGAAGTCGTACACCACTGCGCGCAGATCCTCGAAGGCCCCGGGGCAATACGTCCACAGGTAGGCGCGTTGCGTCTTGCCCTTACCGGGACTGAGCATGGCCACCGGCGTCTCGTCGGCATGCAGCACTCGATGTTGCAGAATCTGCTCCTTGAGCGCGTCCACCAGTGGCTGTAGTTGCACGCCGCACATGCCGACCCATTGCGCGAGCGTGGACCGCGGAATGGCCAGGCCTGCGCGCTCGAAGATGCGTTCCTGCCGATATAGAGGCAAGTGATCGTTGTATTTGGCTACCAGCACCTGCGCAAGCAATCCGGCGGTAGGGATTCCCTTGTCGATCACCTGGGCCGGCACCGGGGCCTGCGTCAGCGTTTCGCACTGCGCGCACACCCATTTGCCGCGCACATGACGCTCGACGGTGAACACGCCGGGCGTATAGTCCAGCTTCTCGCTGACGTCTTCGCCAATGCGCTTGAGCTGACAGCCGCAACCACACGTGGTCGACGTCGGTTCATGGCGAACTTCGACACGCGGCAGATTCGGCGGCAGCGGCGCACGGCGCGGTTTGTTCGGCAGGGGCTCGTTCTTCGGTTTGCTGGCGAGCTGTTCGAGCTCGTGCTCGATGGCGATCAGGTCTGCGTCGATGGCTTCGTCAAGCAAGCTCTGTTGCTCGGTTGGAAGCTTCTCGCTACGGGCGGCGAACTTCCACCGTTTCAACACAGCCATCTCATGCGTGAGCTGAGCGATGCGGGTATCTTTAAGGCGCAACTCACTATCCCGCGCCCGCACTTCTGACATCAAATCCATGGCCAGCGCCCGCAGTTGGTCTGCGTTCATGCCCTGGAGTTGTGCGGTGTCGATCATGCCGGCCATTGTGCCGTGCCCGGCATTCCACGAACATCGGCACGCGCACCGATTGCAATCGCGGACGTTACACGACTCGGATCACTCCATCCTGACCGATGCGCTGCCATGGCAATCCAAGCACCAGGCCGGCCAATTGTTCGTGCGTCAGCGGGTATTGCTTTGGTTCGCTGGAACGCGGCCACGCGAACTGCCCTTGATTTAACCGGCGTGCTGCCAACCAGATGCCGATGCCGTCGTGAACCAGAACCTTCATACGGTTGGCCCGGCGATTGGCAAACAGGTAGGCATGGTGCGGATGCGCGGCCCCGAACACCGTGACCACCCTGGCCAGCGCCGTGTCGAAGCCGGCCCGCATGTCCAGCGGATCGACCGCCAGCCAAACCTCGTCAATGCGGATCACGCCAGCCACTCGCGCAGCCAGGCAACGCATTGCGCTGCTTCGGATGTCGGCCAGCTTACCGTGATCGACTGGTCTGCGCGACGCACTTCGATGCGGATCTCGGTTGGACGCACGTTCCTCATCTCAAGCGGCACCGGCACGAATGCCGGCGTCGCAACCGGCTGGACTGCCACTTCGCCGCCGACGATCAGGGCCGGCACATTCCCTTCGGCCTGGTCAACCCAGCGCCTGAGCAGGTTAGCGTTGAGCTTGTGATGCAACGCAATTGCTGCAATCGAAACACCTGGTCCTTGGCATGCGGCAACCACCTGAGCCTTGAATTCGCGGCTGTAGCGGCGGCGCCGACGTCGTCCGGCCGGAGCCTCTTGTTCGATAGTGTTCACGTGTCCACCTATTCGTTAAGCGGACACGATGCTCCCAAGACCTTCACCCCAATTCAAGACGGGTTGCCCGGACGCTTACCGGCAACATGTGACATGGCTCCATATCCAGGTCTGCTCGTGAAACTGGGTCAACTTCCCCGGCCTCGGGCAGCGGGGTTTCCATGTATGAAAGAAATCTCCGGCTTCCACATGAAGACTCGGCAGGCAGCGGCTAGATAGCGTCACCGCCAGCACGGCCAAACTGCGACGGAAAGCGACGATTGGGATATCGGGGTTTCCGACGTCGATGCCGCCTGGCTACGTCAAACATTCGCCGGTGGGCGGCTTCATTGCACAGGGGCGGATCCGCTTACCCAAGCCTCGCGGCTGGGCTCCCCCAGACAAGGGACAACGTTTGCGGCCGGATCGCGTCCGGTTCCCGAAGAAAAAGAGAACGTTGCCCGCGACTTCGGTGGTGGCTTTCGTGTCGCCGCTCGCTCACACCCTTGGGGAACGACGATCCTCCGTAGCGCCGCCGCTAGAGACGTACTGCGTCATCGCCAGCCGGCGTTCCTGGCTCGGTTACACCGCCTGCCCGCTCGCCGCCCTGGTGAAACAGTTCGAGTTGCACCACGTGGAGTGCTTCGGCGTTCAGTGACGTCACGCATTCGAACGCCGACGCTTGCCGCTGTTGGAGCGAGGCGTACAATTCCGCGCACCGGCTGATGTTCTCTCGTGCGTAGCGCCGATTGCCAAGGGACTTGAGATTCAGCTTGGTGATAAAGATGGCGGACTTCACTGCTGCAATTGCTGAGCTGATTGCCGCACCGGAGTCGCCGCGCACCGAGCCCCAGCCGACTTGGAAGACCGTGACCCCGTGATGGATTAACGGCATGCAGGCGTCGATCACGGCAAAAGCGTTGTCCGCGGCGGTTTCCAGCAAGTCATTGGCGCGTCGGGTGAAACGCGTCTTCTCGTCGGCGTTCGCAGCCTCGTCCCTTTCGATCCTCAGCCGTAACACCTCATCGAATTCACGGGCATCCTTTTCGAACAACTCAACCAGCTTTGGCTCAATGCGCGTCATCTGATCGAGCACATATTCGAGCGTGGCCGTCTTTACATTGCGTCTTCTCGAGGCTCTTTTTGCAGACGGTCCGGATCAGCTTGACCGCCAGCAACCCATCAGCGCCGCGGCGCTACCCATCCAGGCGAGGCCTTTCCGGCCCCGAAGTCGTCGAGCAGGCGGTTTGCCGGGCGAGTCAGATAGGCGTTTTCCACGATCGGGGCCATGTCGAGCAGGCTCATTTCGCAAGATGAACGACTTACAAACGACGATTCTACACCGGCGTATCGGGTTCGCCGGGACGAGACGAACCGCGCGTGGCATGCACTAAAACAGACGGCGCGTTTCGAACTGGCACGCGATTCTCCACAGCTTTTCGGCCAGCGGATGTCGTGACAGCAGGCACAGCCAATACATCGTCGACTCCTTGCTGTTCCGGACCGGGTACATCATGTCGCAAACCTGCAGCCCCGTCTGCTCGACCAGATGGATCCAATGCTGCACGAACGCGCTGCGCATGGCCTGTTTGGAGCTTTGGGCCCTGACGACATCGCGCCACCCCGGCGCAAAGTTATCCAGTGGCGATTGCTGAACCTGGAGACCCGACGCGATGTTGCGCTGAATATCCCCGGTGCTGAGGTGAACCACGATGTCGATGGATGGCAGCTTCGCCAGCTTTCTGATGATGGAGAAATGCAGGTGGCCGGCATTGAAGGGATCAAGCAGCGCCAGATGAAGCCCACTCTTCGAGAGCTGCGGCACAACCCAGTCGGCTGTGAGATCGGCCCGCCCAACGCAGGATCTGACAGGCGCCCCACACTTTCGCAAGCGCGCGTCGCAGGCGGCAAGGTAGCCGGGATGGGCGTCCGCGACAAAGAAATCCGAGAAGGCTCCGCGCTTTTGCTGCGCAATCCGCCACGCGGCAAGGGGCCACCATCCAGAAATGTCTGGGTATGCTTGATTTTGACCCTGCCGGTTCCGGCAAACAGATCGATATAGGTGCGCTGGCTGTTGAATTTCTGACGGGCAGCCCAGGATGCATCAATGTAACGCTTGATAATTTGATGCTTCTCCTCGGTGACCCAACGCCCTACCACCATGGCCGGCAATCCATCGATGGGGTCCGGCACGATTTTATCCTTGGCTTTCACGCAGTAGTCTCGACCAATCTGTTTTTATGCGGAAACAATACGCCAGTATGGTGTCCATCGCAATTGACGGAAATCCGAGACATGGGATCCCCGAATTCAACGCCCTCTACCTTAGCCGAGATCAGATCAATCGGCTTACACCATGGGTCAGGGCAAAACGCTTCCCCGGATTTTGGCACGGTACAATGACGGCCAATCGGGACCAGGTTGGCTGCAATGGGAAAAGACTCTCGCATCGAATGGACGCACCATACCTTCAATCCTTGGTGGGGTTGCGTGAAGGTATCGGACGCGTGCGACCACTGTTATGCCGAGACCTGGGCAAAGCGCCTCGGCGAAGGGCTGTGGGGTCCTCACACTCCTCGCCGGTTCTTTAGCGATGCCCACTGGAAGGAGCCCCTGAAGTGGAACAAAGACGCCGCCCGCGAAAACGTTCGCCGACGCGTCTTCTGCGCCTCGATGGCGGACGTATTTGAGAATCGGCGGGATCTGGTTTCGGAACGCCTGCGCCTACTTGAACTCATTGCCCAGACTCCGCATCTGGACTGGTTGCTCCTGACGAAGCGGATTCATCTCGTGCGCAAGCAATTGCCAAAAGGGTATGAATTCCCAAAGAACGTCTGGCTTGGCACGACCGTGGAAGATCAGGCGACGGCAGGCAAGCGAATCAAGCACCTGCTCGAGTTCTCCTCCCCTTCGGTCCGATTTCTGTCGTGTGAGCCGTTGCTCGGAGCCCTCGATCTGACGGACTACCTGAAGCGCAACGACAAAGGCAATCGCGTCGACTGGGTGATCTCCGGCGGCGAGTCCGGCCCCCATTCTCGACCCATGGATCCGGCCTGGCCTGCTGCGTTGCAGCGGCAGTGCGCGAAGGCCAAGGTGCCCTTCCACTTCAAGCAATGGGGACACTGGGCGCCCGTCGAGCACGTAGCGAGCCTGCTGAAGAAATCCACGCCAATTCACGTCATACGCAAGGATGGGTCGGAGGTTTCGGTCGCGGCCATCGGAAAGGGAAAAGCGGGCAGAGTCTTAGCCGGCAAGCATTGGGATCAGTTTCCGCGCACCGCCGTGTAGTCGTCGTTCAAACCTTCTCGGGGTCTTCCCTTGGCAAAGCGTCACTACGATTGGAGCAATGGCCCGGCCGAAATCGCGCCGCACAGCCTCACGAAGCATCAGGTACTGGTCGACTATCTGATCCGCTACTTCCAGCAACGCCTGCTCAATGCCCGCGGTCGTGATCGGATCCGGATCACCCTCGTTGACGGCTTTTGTGGTGGCGGCCTCTATCAATTGGAGGACTCCGGTTCGCTCGTCGACGGGTCGCCGATCCGCATCCTCCAGGCCGTCGAGGAAGCATCGCTGCAGGTCAATCAGGATCGTCTGAAGCACGTCTTGTTCGATGTACAGTTTGTCTTCATCGACAAAGACAAGAAAGCCCTCAACCACCTTCGCGAAGTGTTGACACAACGCGGCTATGCACATGCGATCGGCACGACCATCCACATCTTGCATGCGGAATTCGGTGCTGCGGTCGAAGCCGTGCTGGACCGGATCGCCTCCCATACGCCTCGCTCGGGCACCGCGCTGTTCTTCCTCGATCAGTACGGCTACACCGAAGTCCCTCTGTCGCTGATCCGGCGTATCTTTGCGCGGGCCCGGGATGCCGAGATCGTCCTCACCTTCCATGTCTCGTCTTTTGCGACCTACACCAACGACGAACTGGCCCGGAAAATCTCATCCACCCTTCGGGTCGACATCTTCAAGCATCTGGGCGGGCGCACCATTGAGAACATCAAGCGCGACGAGGCGGATTGGCGCCGGTTCATTCAGGCCGCACTCTACGAGGCGCTCGTGGACGGCTGCGGCGCGCAGTTTTTCACACCGTTCTTCATCCGGGGGACGGGCGCCGGCCACGGTGAATACTGGCTCGTACATCTATCGCAGCATCCTCGCGCGCAGGACGTGATGAAACAGGTCCACTGGCGGCACAGCAATCACTTCATGCACTATGGTGGAGCCGGGTTGAACATGCTGGCACCCCAGACCATGGGATTTTTGCAGGAGTTCGACGGCGGATTCCGGTTTGATGACGTCGCCCGCACCAGGTCTGACAAGGAACTGGTCATTCAGCTCGCGCGCCGCATCGCGGATCAGACGGCCCCGAAATCATTCTCCCAACTTTTCGCGGAAACTTGCAACGGCACACCGGCCACAGCATCGATGTACAAGGACGCCCTTGCGACGCTAATCGCCGAAGGCGGCATCGCCGTCCGCTCCATTGACGGAAAAACACGCTACCGATCACGCTATATATCGGATGCCGACCTGGTGGACATGCCAAAACAGCTTCGCCTTCCGATGTCGTGAATGGTGGCCGGCAATCGCCCACCGTATTGTGGCGATTGCTTGAACACCCGGATCGGCCAACGCGGCATGCCGTCGAACTGCGCCATGCGCTTGGCAAGTCGGCAGGCCCCCGGTAGCTAATGTCGGTTGATCGCGCCTGTTATGGGAAGCATAACGGCGCGCGCCTTGGGGGCGCGATCCGGCACCCCAGGGCGTCGCGCACCCGGCGGAGGCCCGCCGCTGCCGGGATTTTTCCGGCCCCAAAAAGACCCGTTATCTTGGGGTCGCGCCCCGCAAAAATGGCGACACCAAGTCGCGCCGCGGCCACCCCTGCCCGTGAAGTCGCGTCGACGGGCTCCGTGATGGGCCGGCCCCGCTCGGCGACGACCGCCGTTCCGGCTCAGGCGACACCGAACCGTTCAGGATCGGTGCCGATCGATAGGGACGACGGTGCAGATCTGGGCTGCGACCCTGGCAGAGCGGCTCGGCGCGGGCCGCCCGAGGCATCGCGATTGCCTTCGCTAGGAGACTGTCGGATTTTCGGGATCCCCGGTCGTCCGGCGGGACGGGTTGGGCGTTAATAAATTAACAAGTTTCTGAGAGAGTCCATAGGTGAGTCGCTTCGTGCCCGTTGATCGTCAGACCGACTATCTGTTGCCGCCGTCAGTGGAGGACTGGTTGCCCGAAGGTCATCTGGCGCGGTTCGTGGTGGAAGTCATCGAGCAGATGGACCTGTCGGAGCTGAGCGGGGCGTACGCGGGTCGCGGCATGGCGGCGCATCACCCTGAGGTGCTACTGGGCTTGCTGGTGTACGGGTATGCGACCGGAGTGTCTTCGAGCCGCAAGATTGAGAGAGCGACCTATGACTCGGTGGCGTTCCGCTACGTTGCGGCGAACACGCATCCGGACCATGACACGCTGGCCACCTTTCGCAAGCGGTTTGCGAGCCAGTTAGAGAAGCTGTTCGTGCAGGTGCTGCTGATCGCGAAGGAGATGAAGCTGGTCAAGCTGGGCCGGATTGCGCTGGATGGCACCAAGGTGAAGGCGAATGCGAGCAAGCACCGCGCGCTGTCGCACGGGCACATCGGCCGGATCGAAGCGCAGTTGCATGAAGAAGTGCAGCGGTTGATAGCGATGGCCGAGAACGCCGATCGAGAGAGTCTGCCAGATGGGATGGATGTACCGGCGGAGATCGCACGGCGCGAAGCGCGACTGAAGGCGTTGGCCGAAGCGAAGGCGAAGATCGAGGCGCGGGCGCAGGAACGGTTCGAGCAAGAGCAGCAGGAGTATGAAGCCAAGGTGGCGCGTCGCGAGGCGCAGCGCAAAGACGGCAAGAAGCCGCGGGGCAAGGACCCGAAGCCGCCGCAAGGCGGTGCCAAGGAACGCGACCAGATCAACCTGACGGACGAAGAGTCGCGCATCATGCCGGTGTCCAGCGGCGGCTTCGAGCAAGGCTACAACGCGCAGGCGGCGGTGAATGTCGAGACGATGTTGATCGTGGGCACGACAGTGACCCAGCAAAGCAACGACAAGCGCCAGGTCGCACCGATGATCAACGTGCTGGGGGCGCTGCCCGAGCCATTGGGCCAGCCTGAGGTGTTGCTGGCGGATGCGGGCTACTTCAGTGCGGCCAACGTCGTCACCTGCGAGGCAGCGGACATCACCCCTCTGATCGCGATCCAGCGCGACGCCCATCATCTGCCGCTGATGGAACGCTTTGCCGACGATCCGGCGCCGCCCGAGAGCACCGATCCGGTCGTCAGGATGACACACCGACATAAGACGAAGGCGGGGCGAGCACTGTACGGGCTCCGCAAGAGCACCGTCGAACCGGTGTTCGGCATCATCAAGCATGTGATGGGATTCCGGCAGTTCTCGCTGCGCGGGCTGTCCAACGTCGCGGCGGAATGGTCGCTGGTCGCGCTCGCGTGGAACATCAAGCGGATGAACGTATTACGGGGTGTGTAGGGCCGATCAGCGGGCTCTTTGTGCCGCCTAATCGCCCGATTGCCTTCCTCATCCACTTTCAAATACCTTCATCGCGTTTTGACGACTGAGATGAGCCCGCAATCCGGCCGCGAACCCAGTCATGAACCTGATGTTTTGAATCGCGCTTCACCTCAACTCCGACGAGCTCCTAGGGCGTTCCCGTGAGTTCAATTAGCTACCGACCGCGCTCACGAGTCGGCAGCGCGATGCACTCCAGTCAGTGGGACATGCGAGCCCTGACGCCAAACCAACCACGCCGCCGCCAACAGATCGGGCGCGGCGGCGCCTTCCCCGTCCGAGGCGGTCGCTTGCCCAACTTGGGGGACTGGGCTTGACATCGCGGCCAGCGCGGCCTTTCCTTGCGGAAGGTATGAAGCGAATCCCTTGTCATCGCCCATGTCACTGCTGACTTCCCCTTCAAACTCTCGCCGCACGTGGGCCCTGGACTACACGCGCTTTCGCGGGCAGACGCCCCCGCGTGCCTGCCTGTACCTGCTCGCCGACGTGCGCCGAGGCGTCGCGCTGTCGGCCATGCTCGCCGAGCAGCCGCTTGGGCCGGGCTTGGCCGCGTGGCTGGAGTCGGCCACGATCGGCCGGCCCCCGCCACAGGCGCTGCGCCTGACCGACCTGCTCCCGGAAGACCGGCTGGCGCTGCACGCCTGGTGCGTGGCGCACGGCGTTGTAATCGAACGGCAGACCTACGCCGCGAGTCCGTTCCGGGACCCGGTCGAGCGACTGTTGCACTCGGCGTGGCAAAGCCTCGGTCTGGCACCCGGCAAAGCCGGTGAGCTGCCGACCTGGACAGCCGCGCAGCAGCGGCTGGACGGCTGGTTTCGCGAACATTGCCAGCGCTGAGCGTGGCGTCAGGCAGGCTGCGTCCCTTCCCACTACGCCCGGGCGTAGCGCCATGGCTGTGGCGTGGTGGCACGAGTTAGCACCGTTGGCGATGGCAACGAGGACCCGGTAGCCAACGCGTACTTCTGAACCCCGGCTCCGCTCAGGTGCTGCGGCGCGGCTGGCCCTCCACGCGAGGCGGGCCGACCGTGGCAGCCCGAATGTGTCGGCATTCTTCCGGGGCAAAATGAGACGCATTATGTTGCCCCGCTCTCCCGCAAAAATCCTGACTTTTTTGCATCGGGCCCAAACACAAGAACGGCAAAATCAACGAAGCTCCGAAGCTTGGGGGTGATGCGCCGATCCGGCGCGTACAACACATGCAAGGGCCTCACCGGCGGTTCGTACTTAGGTAACAGCCGCACGAGTGAACCATTGGCCAGGGCCTCTCTGACCAGCTCAAACGGCTGCAACAGAATGCCCACTCCAGCCAGAGCGGCACAAAGGAGCGGCTCCCCATGATCGGCCACCAACCGTCCATGTACCGGCACAACAATTCGGCCATCCGGTCCCTCAAATGTCCAGTGCGTGCGCAGCTTCGTGTGAGAAAAACCCAGGCATTCGTGCTGCTGCAAGTCCCAAGGCGTGGTTAATGCCGGGCGCCCTTCCAAGTAAGCAGGGGCAGCGCACAGCACCAGGCGATATGGTGCCAGCGGGCGCGCGATGAGTCCGCTATCGGAAAGCTCACCGACACGGAAGACGGCATCGTAGCCCTCATCCACCAGATCTACCATTCGATTGGCCAGGCTGAGCTCCACTTCAACGTCCGGATAGCTCTGCAAGTATTCCGGAAGCCGCGTGGCTAGCATGTGCATGCCAAAGCTCACGGGAGCATTGACGCGAAGCTTGCCACGGGGCTCGGCGCGGGTCTCCGCTGCCAGATTCTCGGCAATCTCAACTTCCGCCAGGATGATCTTTGATCGTTCATAGAAGACCTGACCGAAGCCTGTCAGGCTCTGCCGTCTTGTGGTTCGATTGAGCAGGCGCACACCCAAGCGCTGTTCGATGTTCTGCACGTGTTTGCCCACGAGTTGCGGAGACATCTGCAACACTTCCGCTGCAGCACTGAATGATCCGAGTTCCACCGCTTTGGCAAACACTGCCATACAGGTTAGCCGATCCATTAGAAACATTTGTTTGTCAGTGCAACCTCATTTTAGCTATTTATCCCGGATTTTTTCAGATCTATGCTGGATTGCTGGTCCCTGCCCACGCCCGCGAAGGCAAAGGGCTACAGATCTTCGTGGCCGGCGACGATGCTGCGGCCGCGGCGCAAGTGCACGAATTGGCACAGGCGCTGGACTTTGCGCCTGTCGATGCCGGCCCGCTGCGCAATAGCCGATTCCTGGAGCCGGTCGGGATGATGAATATCCAGTTCGGCTATTTCCTTGGCGCCGACCCAACAACCGCACCTATCCGGACGCACGCGTGATTCTGGAGGGTGCCCGACGAGATACGCCTCAATGCAAAGAATCGCCTGCCGCACGTTGTGCGCTCTCGCTCTGACCATTGCATCCGGCACCGCCATGGCGGCCTCCGCCATAACGGTGCTGGGCAAAGACATGACCTTCCACAATAGGATCGAGGGCCTTCCCGCCAAACTCTCTGATTTCAAGGACCTGCAGATAAAGACCTTCACCACCAGTGATGGAGTGAGGCTCTCCTACTGGGAGGCAGGTGAAGGAGAGCCTCTCATTTTCGTTCCCGGGTGGTCGGCCAATGGGGCAGAGTACATCAACGTGATGTATCTCTTGAGCCGGCATTACCACGTTTATGTATTAGACCTTCGCAATCAGGGGTTATCCGATCGGGTGGACTATGGCATTCGAATTTCACGATATGCCGCCGATCTAAAGGAATTCGGCGATCACCTAGGGCTGAATAAGGCGAATTACTGCGGCTGGTCCATGGGGGCTTCGGTGTTGTGGAGCTACATAGACCTGTTCGGCACACACGGCATCCAGAAAGCGGTATTCGTCGACGAGCCGATCTCGATCTATTCCCACGCCGACTGGTCCGAGCAGGAGAGGCTGGACGCGGGCGGCATGACTACATCTCCCGAGCGTATGATAGCGGCCTTCACCGCCGGCGCGCCTGCCAACAGCCTTATCGTCGATTTGAAAGTAATGGAGCGGTACCTGATGAAGGACTCGCCCTATTTCGTGAACTCAGAGGAGTTCGCGAACGCGTTTATCAAGAACGATCCCAAGCATTTAGCCATGGTGTTGTTCGATCATGCTACCAACGACTGGCGTGACGTGATCCGCTACAAGATCGACGTGCCTACTGCAATCTTCACTGGCGAACACAGTAACAACGTGCCTAGCCAGCGTTGGATGCAGAAGACAATTCCGGGAGCGAGGCTCTTCATCTACTCCAAGGCTGAGCAGGGAGATCACTTCTTGATGTTCAAGAACCCTTTCAAGTTTGCGGCTGACCTGCACGCATTCCTGGCGGAGGAGATACGACACGGCGCGCAAAACACGCGTTACGAAGGCACCGCTCTAAGAAATGCTCGCGGCCGCGACACGGCCCCCTCCACTTCCCGACTCGACACGCCTGCAGCGGAAGGCTTGCTGCTCCCAAGTACGCAGGATCAGTCTCTGCATTGACCTACGGAAACGCAATTCGGCAAGCCGCCGTCTTTCCCAAACCGAAATCATCAGGAAAAAAGCACGATGCCAGTAGTCCGCGTTAGTTGGTTCGAAGGCAAAGATGCAAAAGCCAAGAAGGCCGTAGCCGCCGAAATTACCGACAGCATTGTCAAGAATACGGGAACTGATCCCAAGTACATCTACGTCATTTTCGAGGATGTGAAGCCGTCCAATTGGGCCGTCGCCGGCCGGTTGTACGGCGAGGATCCCAAACCTTGAGCCTCGCGTAGCCCGAAGTCCAATGGCCACCAGGCGTCCATGGTGGCGTGGGAAGGGACATGCCGCAAATGCATGACTGGCGAGCGCGTCTGGACTCCTGCATGAAATCGCTCACCAAACACCTCCGACTATGTGACGTTCCTTGCGAGAAGCATCGGCGGGATATTCATCGCTTTGTATTATGCGGCGGCGGCTAGCGTGGCCAGCGCAATCTACGCTCGCGTACCGAACGAAGTACCGCTGGTCCCTTTTGCGCCGTAACCACTGGTGTTTGCACCGGCAAATCCGACTACAGTGTCAATTATGACTTAGTAATTTACCCACACGCCCCCCGAGTTTAGCCACGTGTAACGCCGTCGTGGTCTCGCTCGGCTGTCTGGAAGGCCGTCGACGTCTGCTTACCCCAATCTCTAGCAGCAGCTCCGGCATCAGCAGTCTTGCCGGCGCGGTTGGCACGGTAGGTTTAGTCTTGGAGCACGAAACGTGGTCTGCCTCATGGCGAGGCATGCTACGTTGCTCTCGGACTGAGTACGCGTCTTGCTGCCGTGCCCATTGAGAATAACAACCCAGCGTCATCGACGATCGCTAATAGCGCGCGACGCTCGTGGCGCTCTCCACGATTGCGGGACGGGGCCCTTCGAACCCGCGCATTGCGCGGATTCGAAACACCACCGCACCCGCAGACCTTCGTTAGCTCGCCATCAAATTGGCGTAGCAGCCAGCGGGCCTCGCGCATCCGCGTTGTGATGTCGAGACCGGAAAATTATGCTAGCTCAGGCTCTGCGAGGCAGCCAGATACGGAACTTGGATTTCGCATTGTGTATTCGTCACGATACTGCACATGCCAGGCAAGGGCCTCCTCGAGGACATGAGGGGTCTGCCCGCCATATGCGGCTGCGCGCTTCACGTAGTCGCGTAAGGCATCGCGATACAGCGGATCTGCGCAATGATCGATGATCCGGCGGGAGCGCTCCCGCGGTGCCAGGCCGCGCAAATCCGCCAGCCCATGCTCAGTCACGATGACATCGACATCGTGCTCGGTGTGGTCGACGTGCGAGACCATTGGCACGATGCTGGAAATGTCACCGTCCTTTGCTACCGATTTGGTCACGAACACCGAGAGATGCGCATTGCGTGCGAAGTCGCCTGACCCGCCGATCCCGTTCACCATGTGTGTGCCGCCGACATGCGTCGAATTGACGTTTCCATAGAGATCGCACTCAAGCGCGGTATTTATCGCGATGAGTCCCAAGCGGCGGATCAATTCCGGATGATTGCTAATTTCCTGCGGCCTGAAAACCAGCCGAGACTTGTATCGATCAATGTCGGAAAGAAAGCGCTCCTGGACGGGGCCGGACAACGCTATCGCGCATGCGGACGCGAATCGCAATTTTCCCGCGTCGAGCAACGCGATCGTGCTGTCCTGCAGGATCTCCGAGTACATCTGGAGGTCCTCAAATGGCGAGTCCGCCATTTCGTGAAGCACCGCGTTGGAGATTGCACCGACACCAACCTGCAAAGGCTGTAGCGAAGGCGAGAGACGGCCAGCGCGAACCTCTTCAACAAAGAAGTGGTTGAGATGCCGCGCAATTCTCTGCGTGATCTCGTCCGGAGGCAGAAGCGTCGTGGGAGTGTCGTTGGCCCGCGTAAATACAATTGCAGCGATCTTCTCCGGATCGACGGAAATGAAGGGCAGTCCAATACGTTGTTCTGGCGCTATCAACGGAATCGGCTGACGATATGGGCGATCGATGGGCACGTAGACGTCATGCATCCCTTCCAGCGACGCGGGCATGTTGAGATTGATCTCGACGATCACCCGCTTTGCCCTCGCCGCGAAGTCCGCCGACGCGCCGACAGATGTCGTGGGAACAATGCCTCCGCATTCGGTAATGGCCGTCGCTTCGATGATGGCGACATCCATGTCCCCCAGATAGCCGGCGCGTAGTTGTTCCACCATCTCCGACAGATGTTGGTCAATGTACATGATCGTGCCGCCATTGATCCGGCGACGCAACCCTGCATCGGACTGGAAGGGCATACGGCGGGCCGTCACGTTAGCATCCGCTAACGTTTTATCAATGTCATGACCCAGCGATGCGCTCGTGATCAAAGTCACTCGCACTGGTTCCCGCTGCGCCCGCCTCGCCACTGCGAATGGCACACTCTTGCAGTCACCAGCGTAGCCGAATCCGCTCATTCCAACGGTCATGCCGTCCTTGACCAGCTTTGCCGCCTCGTCGGCAGTCGTCACCCGGTTACGCAACCGTTCGCAGCGGATCCGTTCGTTCTGCATTGCTCCTCCTTCCATAATTCCTTGTGTCGACGCAGCCTTTGCCTGGAGCGCGCCGTTTCCTCTTGGTCCAAATCCGATTGCCTCACGCATCCGCAGAAGCCGCAAGACGCGAAACACGTTGCATTTCTGCCGACGCTGATGGTGCCCGTGTCTCAATTTTTCGTGGGCAGTGCGCCGGGTACGCTCACCGCCTATGGCACAAGGCCCGACGAATTCGCGAGAAACCCAGCGCAGGCCCTCGGCATCGACGGCCCGGGTAGATCATGTCCAGTTGACGGTTGCCCAAGCAGAAAGGGCTGCCCCTCGCCGATCGACTGCGACTGGTGACGTCCAGCGGCCAGCGACCGCAAGTTCTTCTTGCGCCGATCCACAGCTTCGACCTTAGTCCCCGCGCAAATGCTAGGCCCACCGCCCATTTACGTCAAGTACATGATATATGATTAGCGTCTTTGGCTTGTTTATCTGTGTACAATGACAGTTACATGTCATATTGCATCCGGCCTATATGCCGCTTCAGGCGCTTTCGGGGCAAGCTCGTCGCTGCTGAAGCTCGTCGGCGACACAGACACAAGGTGCATCTTCTGTTCGGACAAACGTGAGAAAGAGAGTCATGGGCCTCATGGGACCCGCCTTACTGAAATTATGGATACGCAGGCTCACACGGTAACCCTTTCCTCTCTCACCTTCGGCTTCGTCGGCGGTGGAAACATGGCGACCGCACTAATATCGGGACTGATTGAAGTCGGAGTTCCATGCCAGTCCATACGAGTGTGCGCGCCATCGATCCAATCGCGTGCAAAGCTTCACGCAAAACTAAAGGTTCAAACTACGCCGGTAATCGATGTCGCATTGGCAAGCTCCGATGTCATCGTGCTTGCCATAAAGCCACAAACGGCTCAGTTCGTCTTGAAAGAGTTGTGCGAGCTACTTGGCGATCGCCAAGACAAAAGCTTAATCGTCAGTGTCGTCGCGGGTATCACGTTGGAACAGCTCGAGACCAGGCTCGGCACTCGAAGGTTGATCCGCGCCATGCCCAACACGCCGTCACAGATTGGCATGGGTATGACGGGTCTGGTCGCCGCTGCGGGAGTACAGGCATCCGATTGCGAAATTGCGTCTGCGATTGCCTCGGCAGTTGGTCAGATCCTCTGGCTGAATGAGGACGCGCTCATGAATGCGGTCACCGCCTTATCGGGTAGCGGACCGGCTTACGTGTTCTATTTTATTGAAGCCATGGAACATGCGGCGGAGCAATTGGGTCTAAGCCCCGAACAAGGGAAGCGACTAGCCATCGAAACATTTTTGGGCTCCGCTGACCTTGCTCGACGTACCAGGAGTCCCATCAAGGAACTGCGACAGCGCGTTACATCGCCTGGCGGGACAACGGAGGCAGCGACCTCTCTGATGGACAAACTCGGCGTGCAGGAAGCGTTCTCTAGCGCCATACTGGCAGCCGCCGCTCAAGGACAGGAATTGAGCCTGCAGTTTCAGCACGATTGGAGTAGCACTGGCGAGTAGGCAATGAGGGGAGCCTTCGAGCGCAAGAAGGTCATCTTTATACGAACCCGCGCTGCCTATTCATGAGGACCTCTCACCGGTAGACGTTCGTCACGGAAAGCAGCCGTGCAACGCAGCGGTGGCTGATTACACGGCAACGGCGAACGCTACCGACAAGCAAATGCACTGGATGACCATGTAGCGCGCGCTCCGCCACGTGACATGTAACGGCCCACAGCCTAATACTCATAGCGCAAGCCAGCGTCATATGGCTCCGTCATTCATTCTTGACTGTATCTGCCTTCCTTCTATAGGACGCATGCTAATCGTCTTCGCACTTGGGGTGGTGCGCTATCACGATATCACGAGGCCAAGCACCTTATTTTGGTGAGTGCAGAGCGCAACTCAGTCTTCTATTTTTTTGTCACGAATTGCTTTACACCGAGATGAACCCTATTGTCCGGCGCTATGGACAGTGTATTGAGGATTCACTCTTTTTCCGACGAAAGCCAGGCCCTATATTACGGATCAAGCGTGGCTTGACCACGAAACCCGAAGAAAAGGACTTCACATCATGAATACCCCCTCACAACGTCGCAATCTTGCTGTCTCCGTACTCTGCGCCGTCGGCCTGACTCTTGCCGCCGCTTCCGCAGCGCACGCTGCACCGTCTGTCTCCGGCTTTGGCCGCATGGACGGCGCCATCAGCCACGTCGGCAAGGTCGATCCGTTCCTGGACGGCGCCAAGCTCGGCAAGGTTGACCCATTCACCGACGGTGGCAAAGTCAGCAAGCCGGATCCGTTCACTGACGGCGCACGCAGCATCCACGAAGCCCGCGATCCGTTCACCGATGGAGCCTGAATGCGGCTCCTAGCGTAAGCTGACGGGCGGGACGCTACCACACCGGGTCGGTTTCCCGCTCCGGGTCCGGCACCGGCTCGGACGCCATCATCGGCTCAATCGCCTCCATGACCGGGTGCAACTCGCGCGACTGGAGTAGCCCGTCGCGCAGCAAAGCAAAAGACGCAAAGCCGCTTGAGTTGTAGTCACGAGGACTACGCCTGAAGCAGGTTTCTGCACGTTCCCGCGTCAAGATGACCTAAGCCTGCAGCGCGCCACCTCGCCGGAGTTGCCCCGACCTTGCGGCGAAATGCCTCCGTGAAATGCGATTGACTCGAAAAGCCCAACCTCACGGCGATGTCGGCAATCCGATTTCGGTAGCATCAATATGGACAGTGCCGACCTATCGGCATTCAAGAATCGCGGCGGCAAGATCCTCACTTGGCATGGGCTGGCTGACGAACTGGTCGTGCCACAGGGCACAGTTAACTACTACAACAGAGTTGCCGCGCAAATGGGCGGCATCGCAAACGTACAGAGCTTCTATCGGCTTTATCTGGTCCCTGGACTCGGACACAGCACTTCCAATGGCACCTCCAATCCTGAGGCGGCAATTCCGAATTTCTCGTCAGATCAGATGTATTCGATGCTCACCGATTGGGTAGAAAAGGCATTGTCCCCAACCAGGCGACTCTGCGGGCAACCAACGGGACGGCGACACGAAGCATATCTGCGCCTTACAGGCGTTATTGCAGGGATACTGTCTACTCGGTATCCCTGCGGGGATCTCGGCATGCCGAATTCAGGCCGGCGCTCAACGCGACGTCGCGCGGCGCGCGCTGGGCACCCGGGCAGTGTCCGTCAGACGAAATCGAGCACTTCGTCCACCGTCTTACGTGGCTTCTGCGGCCAGTTCTTTTCCCCCGGGTATCCCACTGTTACCAGCATGACGGGCACGTCGTTGGCACTCAAAAAGCTTCGGAGACTTGCTGCGCATTGAAGCCGATCATTGGACCGGACACCAGACCCTTCCCTTGAGCAGCCAGCATGAGTGTCATCGCGGCCAGTGATCCCGAGCGGACGGCTTCATCACGCTGAAAGGTCGGATTTTCCGTGTACAACATGTTGTCCGCGGCACCAATCCATCCCTTATAGACCGTCTCGTCAATGATGCCGGGGCTTTGCATCAGCATCTCGATTCCAAGGCTCGCGTGCTGATACAGCCGATTTCCCGCGTCTGTCAGTTTCGTCCACGTGCACGCAACCGAACGTCGGGTCGATCCGTTTGAAGACGGCATCGACGTCGCACTGCGGGTTGGCTCCATTACTCACGAATCGATGGTGGCCCGCCAAGTCCTGAGTTATCGCCACGTCCTGGTGGCGAGCCCGAAACTGATAGGCCGTCACGGCTTGCCACGAACGCCTGACGATCTGCAGCGATTTCCATGCGCGGTTTGGGGACTCGATACGAGTGCGACATGCCAGTGGGAACTGGGCGAGTCCGTTGTGACGCCGGACGCTGTCATGGTAACGAATGACTACGCGCATCTGCGTAGGAATGCCCTCGCGGGCCAAGTACTTACCGAATTGCCACCTTTTTTGGCCGCGGATAGCATTCGTGCTGGCCACCTGGTTCCGTTGCTGGTCGGCCATCCGATGCCGGAGCAACACATCAATTTGCTTTATTCCTCGCACCGGTACCTTTCTGCCATCGTGCGTGCGTATCTGGACTTCTGTGAAGCACAGGCCGTCCACATCATGGAGGCCTGTCAGCCATAGCAGCTAGCAAGACTGCCGGACATCTTCCTGGCGGCGCCACACAGTTGCAATCCGCCCTCAATCCAAACTCGTCTCGACCGTCAGGCCGAGAGCCCAGCCGCACGATCCCTACCGATACGACATCTTCTGGGTTTTTGGTGCCCCTCCGCTGAAGGACCGGAGAAGAGCATCTCGATCTTCAGCGAGTGAGACGCTTTCGCGTAGACGCCGGCTTCCCTCCTCCGGAAACTCAATCCAGCCGTCCGAGCGGCCCTCCGACAGCATGTAGTCCAACTGCCACTTATATGTAGGCTTCTTTACCTATCTATTCGTGACACATTGCATAAAGCACGGTATTTACCCTAACCGCGCGTCGAACACTATGTAATGATCTTGACCTATATGCCGCGATCCACCATATTACCTTCAGCCCAGCCCAGAGAACCTCAACGAGGTCATCCGCGAACTGGAGCCTGTTCAACATCGCTTCCCGGAAGTCATCATCGCAGCTCCGTCCTGTCCAGACGAGGCAGGCATCGTCGTGCGGCAGCGAGCCCGGCGCTGTTGACTTTTCCAGGCGCAGCAACGTGGAGGAGAAACACAATGCAGCATATAGACGTACACAAACTGGCCGATGAAGCCAGGTTCAACAACTTCCACGCGCGCGTGCTAGCGTGGTGTCTATTGGTGATCATCCTTGACGGCTACGACATCGCCGTGGCCGGCGCGGCGCTGCCGTCGATCATGAAGGAAATGGGCGTCAATGCTTCGACGGCTGGCTTCATGGCCAGTTCAGCCCTGTTTGGCATGATGTTCGGCGCCATCTTCCTCGGCGCTCTGTCCGACAGGATCGGCCGCAGGTGGACCATCTCATTGTGTGTTCTTCTGTTCAGCGTATTCACTGCGGCGGCCGGGCTCACCAATGATCCGGTTACCTTCAGCGTTATGCGCTTTATCGCCGGTCTCGGGATTGGCGGCGTCATGCCAAACATCGTCGCGCAGATGACGGAGTATTCCCCGCGCCAGGTCCGCAGTTTCATGACCACCGTGATGTTCTCCGGCTATGCAATCGGAGGCATCCTGGCGGCCGTCATCGGCAAGCAGTTCATCGCTAGCTTCGGTTGGCAGGTCGTCTTCTTTGCGGCGGGCGTACCGGTGATTCTGATCCCTTTCATCTTGAAGACGATGCCGGAGTCGCTGTCGTTCCTGGTCTCGCGCCAAAATCAGCGGGACTTGAGCGAAGTCGTCCGGCAGATCAATCCGCAGCTAAGGCTCGATGCCAGCGCGACGTTCCAGGTGCCGGCACAGGACCGCACCGCTGGCGCGCCGGTGGTGCGGTTGTTCCAGGATGGACGCGGCGTCAGCACGATCATGTTCTGGATCGCGTTCTTCACCGGCTTGTTCATGATCTATGCGCTCAGCACCTGGCTGACCAAGCTGATGGCAATGTCGGGGTATAGCCTCGGCAGCGCGTTGAGCTTTGTCATCGCCCTGAATCTTGGCGCGGTCATTGGTGCGATCGGCGGTGGCTGGCTTGCAGACCGGTTCCATATCAAGTGGGTGCTGGTGACCATGTATGCGCTTGGCAGCGTGTTCCTGTATCTGATGACATTCAAGCCTTCGACCGAGGTGCTCTACGTGATCATCGCTGCCGTCGGAGCTTGCACGACCGGAGCTCAGATCGTGGCGTATGCCTACAGCGGACAGTTCTATCCGATGTCGATCCGCTCGACAGGGGTTGGCATGGCATCCGGCATCGGACGCTTGGGGGCAATCGTGGCACCTGTGCTGATCGGCGTGATCGTCTCCCTAAAATTGCCGCTGCAGCAAAACTTTCTGGTCATCGCCGCCGCCGGCATCGTGGGTGCTCTTGCGCTAGCCTGCATCAATCATCGCCAGTCGGCATCGGAGAAGCACGACCTTGACCGTACGACGGCAGCCGTCTCGGCAGCGCCGGCAAATATGCGGAGTTGACCTGCGGTTTTCTCCCCCAAAAAAAGCTAGCGCAATTTGACTAATAAAAAGCCGCCCGCTAGTTCATATGAACTTCGGCGCGGCGTTTTCGTATGTCGAATAGGCGCAGATTTCCCAGCGTCCCAGCATAAACTGATCTCATCTTCTGCTCGCCGGCTCGTCCCGGGACCGAAGGCAAAAGTATCCATTTGAGATAGATATGAACGAGACAAAAGCAATCCGGATTCAGGAAACCGGCGGGCCAGAGGTAATGAAATGGGTGGATGTTGACCTGCCCGAACCCGGTCCGAGGGAGATCCGTGTCAGGCATGAGACAGTAGGACTCAATTTCATCGATGTTTACTTCCGGACGGGGCTATACCCCATGCCACTACCGGGAGGAATTGGCATGGAAGCTGCCGGCACCGTGATCGCGATCGGGGAGGAAGTCCGTCGGTTCACGATTGGGGATCGCGTCGCCTATGCAGGCCGGACTCCGGGTGCCTACGCCATGGAGCGAACGGTACCGGAAGACGAAGTCGTACTTCTTCCGGACAGTGTCAGCTTTGCAGAGGCCGCCGCTGTTACCCTGCAGGGACTGACCACTCAGTACCTGCTGCGCCGGGCCTATCGGGTAAAGGCAGGCGATACGATACTGATCCATGCTGCGGCGGGCGGCGTAGGCCTCTTGGCATGCCAGTGGGCGAAAGCTTTGGGTGCTACGGTCATAGGAACCGTCAGCTCGGATGCGAAAGCCGAACTCGCCAGGGAAAACGGTTGCGACTTCCCCATTGTCTACTCCCGCGAGAACTTCACTGAGCGTGTGCGTGAGATCACCGATGGCCAAGGAGTTCCTGTGGTCTACGATTCCATCGGAAAAGACACCTACATCGGCTCCCTTGACTGTCTGGCGCCCTTGGGAACCTTTGTCAGCTTCGGTAATTCGTCAGGCCCCTTGCCACCGCTCGAGGCGTTCGAACTCACCCGACGCGGCTCGCTGTTCTTTACGCGCCCGCAGTTGTTCCACTACGCCGCAAAAACCAGTGATCTCGATGAGATGGCGCGGGACCTCTTTGCGATGATCGGCACCGGCCTGGTCAAGGCGAATATCGGCAGACGTTACCCACTGCTGGACGTTGCGCAAGCTCACACTGACTTGGAGAGCCGAAGCACAGTCGGCTCGAGCATTCTGATTCCACCAGGCTAAAGAGCAAAGCTGGACAGAACCGCACTGACCGGGCTTTTACCCGGTTGGAACCGTTCGTCCCTTGTTCTTGAGTATGGGCGGTGCAAGACAGCCGTTCCTGGTATCCACTGCGAAACACTCAGCGCGAGCGATCGCTGCATTCGTTCGCTACCAATATGTCCAAATCATCAGCATCTTCCGACCCTTCCAATTCCGTTGAATTTTCCACGCCGCCATACGGATCATATCCCGCCGGAAAAACTCAGCCGCGCAGGCAGGTTACCACCACCCGCATTGCAGAAATGCATGCCGCCGGGGAACGCATCGCCATGCTGACTGCGTATGACGCCACTTTTGCCGCGATGGCAGATTCGGCAGGCGCGGATTGCATACTTGTGGGCGATTCCCTCGGCATGGTTTGTCAAGGCATGAGCAGCACGGTAGCGGTAACACTGGACAGCATGCGATATCACACCGGTTGTGTGTCCCAAGGGCTTGCTCGTGCCGCAGGACGGGCCATGCTTGTCAGCGACCTGCCCTTCGGCTGCTACCACGGATCGCGGGATCGGGCCATGGAATCAGCAGTGGACCTGCTCCAGGCTGGCGCCAGCATGGTGAAGCTGGAGGGCGGCGGCTGGACAACTGACGTGGTCAGCTTCCTTGTCGAGCGCGGGATCCCGGTATGCGGCCATCTGGGTCTTACTCCGCAAACAGTTTCCGCACTGGGTGGCTATCGCGTGCAGGGCCGCGAAAAGGCTGCCGGCGATCGGCTGCTCGCTGATGCCCGAGCCTTGCAGGGTGCAGGTGCCACCATGCTGGTCCTTGAGATGGTCCCGGCCGCGCTTGCCAGCGCCATCACTGCCGAACTGTCTTCCTGCGCCACCATAGGTATCGGCGCCGGCAACGGTACTGCAGGCCAGGTGCTCGTCATGCACGACATGCTTGGAGTGAATCTTGGACGAATGCCGAAGTTCGTACGCAACTTCATGGATGGGGCCAGTGGCATCCATTCTGCATTCGCGTCCTATGTGGCAGCCGTGAAGGACGGCTCATTTCCGAACAACGAATTGCACGCCTGGTAGGCAGGCGTCACCCGCATAACCGCAAACGTCAATGACAGGAGAAGATATGGCGAAGGGCTACTGGATCGGACAGGTCGATATTACCGACGCCGAGTTATTCGGTGCGTATAGCAAGCTGAACCAGCTTGCCTATCAGAAATACGGCGGTCGCTATCTGATACGGGGAGGCCGGTCAGAGGCCGTGGAGGGCCACTACCGCTCCCGCTTGGTCGTAATCGAGTTCAAGGACTACGAAACAGCGATGGCCTGCTATCAATCGCCCGAGTACCGCCGCGCAGCGGAACTGCGCAAGGCAGCGTCCCTCGGAGATGTCATAGTAGTGGAGGGATACATCGGCCTGCAACCGGATGATGCGCTGGCGGAGAACGTAATACGGTGATTCTGGCTTCCTGACAAACGGTGAGTGCGGCGAGACACTCGTTACCTCACCGCATCATTGCGCCAACTTACTCGCGCTGCCCCAGGTACCCCTCTATCACCACAATGTCCGCTTGTGAACAAGGCGTACGCAGCGATTTGGCACGCTGATACTCAAGCGAGTGATAGCAATCCAGGGCGATCTGATAGGTCTCGAATTCAATCACGACCACGCGGGAACGCATCGTCCCCTCCACAACGGACTTCTCGCCGTTCCTGATCAGGAACCGTCCTCCATAAGTATTGAAGACTGCCTTGTTTGCATCAATGTAGCGCTTGTAGCCGTCGATATCTTCGACGTCGACCAGAGCAATCCAATATCCATTCGACATTGTCGTCGTCCTGAAACTCATGAGGGTTTTCGTGCTCCCGGTAATGCGCGTAAGGCACTACCGGGTCTGCTGGGCGGAGAAACGTTCCGCCCCAATAGTCACGCGTCAGATATGCCCAGCTACCAACTTGCCGAGTCGGGCGATACCCTCCTCGATCCGATCCGGTGAAACCGTGACGAAGGCCAGCCGCATGGTGTTGTGGCGCGGATTTTTTGCATAGAACGGAGCGCCAGGAACGAAGGCCACCTTGTTGGCAACGGCCTCTTCGAGCAAGGCCATCGCGTCGATGTTTTCGGGCAACTCCACCCAGATGAACATGCCGCCCTCTGGCTGGCTCCAGCTTACCCCTGCCGGCATATGGCGCGAAAGCGCATCCAGCATTACTGAACAGTGCTTGCCATATAGATCGCAGACTGCGGCGATATGACTGTCAAGCATGCCCGTCTTCAGGACTTCGTAGGCGACACGTTGCGTAAAGCTTGGCGTATGCAGATCCGACGCCTGCTTCGCCTGCACGAGCTTGGCGTGGATATCCGCCGGCGCAATCATGTAGCCCAGGCGCAGTCCCGGCGCCAGGACCTTTGAGAATGACCCCATGTACACAACCCCCGACGGGTTCAGTGAATGCAAGGAGGGCAGAGCTTGTCCGCTATAGCGCAGTTCACCATATGGGTTGTCCTCGATTAGAAGAAGGCCGAGTTCCTCCGCACGCGCCACGAGCGCTTGGCGGCGCTCCAGCGTCAGCCTGCGCCCGGTGGGATTCTGGAAGTTGGGAATCGTGTAGAGAAACCTGGCTTCCGCAGCCAGCGCTTCGGTGAGCAAGCCGGGTTGAAGGCCACTTTCATCGGTCGGCACTTCGGCATAGGAAGGTTCAGAGAGCGAGAACGCCTGCAAGGCACCCAGATATGTTGGTGCTTCCACCAACACCTTGCTGCCCGGATCAATGAATACTTTCGCGAGCAGATCCAGCGCCTGCTGCGACCCGGTCGTGATCAGCACGTTGCTCACATCCACGCCGTGCTTGTCCGCGACCCATTGCCGCAGCGGCTGAAGCCCTTCGGTAGGTGCGTACTGCAGCGACGCCGCAGGCGCCTCGGCAAAGAGACGCTCACATGCCGACTGAAGCGCCTGCACGGGAAATGTTTGCGCAGATGGAAGCCCGCCAGCAAATGAGATGATCTCCGGTCTCTCTGTGAGCTTGAGAACCTCCCGGATGACGGAGCTCGTCAATGCCTGTGCCCGACGGGAAAAATGGGTGCCGTACTTTGCCATGTTGTCATACTCCTTGATGTCTTGCCTGCGCATGTCACGCTGCGTGAGCCTTGTTGTGTTGTTCGCTATGATTCATTTGCCGCCCCGTCGCTAGTGCGGTCAGCGCTACCTCACGCCGCGTGCCATGGCCCTTGATCGCTTGTTCCTTGACCGGCCCGAAGCCTCGGATCTCCATCGGCAACGCCGCGAATTCCACGACCCTACCAAGGTTCTCTCGTGAGAGACGGGAGCAAAGGACGCGAATGTCGTGGAAGTATTCGGCAATGAGGCGACGCTCAGTCTTCCTCTCCGCGGTGTACCCAAATACATCGAGTGCCGTTCCGCGCAGTCCGCGCAAGCTGCTCAAGCCCTTCATGACCGGGAAGATCCACGGCCCGAATTTCTTCTTTTTCGGCCGACCTGTCTTCGGGTCAAGCTTTGAGAGCAGGGGCGGCGCAAGCCATAGCGACACCTTCTTCGCGGTCGAGAACTGTTCCGCCAGTGAATCGCGAAAGGCTGGCGTCGAATAAAGGCGAGCCACTTCATACTCGTCTTTGTAAGCCATCAACTTGTAGGCGCTACGGGCAACTGCCGCTGCCAGCGCTTCGCTTCCTGGCTCGATCGCTTGCTCGGCGTGCCGCACCAGTTCTACCAAGGCATGGTATTTGTCCGCGTAACGGCCATCCTGGTACTCCGCCAACTGCTGCCGGTGCAGTGCGACAAGGCCATCCAGCGTTGCAGGCTCAACGGCGTGTTGGCCGGATGGCGCGCTGATGGCGTCGAGCGCCTCTGGCGTGGCTGCGGCAATGCGCCCCCAGTTGAAGGCAGCCTTGTTCATCTCGACGGCTGCGCCATTGCGCTCGATCGCCCTTTCGATTGATTCGCGGCTCAAGGGAACCAGCCCTTGCTGCCAGGCGTAACCCAGCATCATCGTGTGCGTGGGAAGGGTATCTCCAAAGAGGCGTTGCGCAAGCGCGCTCGCGTCTAGCGCATGGAAGCTAGAACCCCTGCAGCGACTCTTGATGCGATCATGCATCAGCCGCGTCGGCAACTTCGCATCCCGATTGCTGATGACGTCCGGAGTGGGGGTCTCGGCCAAGTTGACCACCGCGGCAGTCCTGGACGAGGAGAGCCTGAGCAGCGAGTCGGCAGCCGCGGACACGACAAGATCCGCCCCCAGGAGAAGATCTGCCCTGCCCTCGCCGATACGTGACGCCGGCATCTGGAAGTCAGCCATGGCAATACGGACCTGACTGACCACCGCTCCATTTTTCTGTGCCATCCCCGTGAAATCGAGCACCGAGGCGGCAAGATCCTCTTCACTGGCAGCGGCGCCAAGGAGCGCACCCATAGTCAGTACGCCGGTGCCACCGATGCCGGTGATATAGATATTGAACGAGTCCTCGAGGACCGGAAGCGCGGGCAACGGCAACCCCGCGACGAGTTCCTTTTCCAATGCCGCAATCCGGCGAACATCCGGCTTGCGCAGGGTGACGCCCTCGACCTCGACAAAGCTCGGACAGAAGCCCTTCACGCAGGAAAAGTCCTTGTTGCAGGCACTCTGGTTGATCGTCCGCTTGCGGCCAAGATCAGTCTCCAGAGGCTCAATGGAAATGCAGTTCGATTGGACCGAGCAGTCCCCGCAACCCTCGCAGACCTGGTGATTGATAAACAGCCTCCGATCTGGATCGGGGGCTTCCTTGCGCTTGCGCCGGCGACGCTTCTCGGCCGCGCATGTCTGCTCGTAAACGATGGCCGTCACGCCCGGCACTTCGCGCAACTCTCGCTGCACAGCATCCAGCGTGTCGCGATGGTGAACCTCGACCCCGGCCGCGAGCGCCTTCCGGTCACGCCAACGCAGCGGATCGTCTGTTATGAGCGCAATCCGTCCAACGCCTTCAGCGTGCAACTGCCGGGTGATGCGAGCAGGATCGTTGAAACCCTCGGCCGGCTGCCCGCCGGTCATGGCAACGGCGTCGTTGTACAGGATCTTGTAGGTGATGTTGGTCTTCGCGGCGACCGCGGCGCGAATGGCCAGCAGGCCCGAGTGCTGATATGTGCCGTCCCCCAGGTTCTGGAACACATGACCTGTCCTGGAGAATGGTGCCGCGCCAATCCACTGCGCGCCCTCTCCCCCCATCTGGCTCATGGTCATTGTTTTGAGTTCCGGCTGCGAGAGCGCCATCACGTGGCAGCCGATGCCACCGCCACTGATCGAGCCGTCGGGGTACGTGTCGAAGTATTGTGCGGGCACCCCGAGCAGAAATATGGCCTCCGAATCGGGATGACTACTGCGGGCGGCTTCTTCGCGGCCTGGTCCAGCGATGCAAGACGCTCCGTCAACCAGGGCGCATCGATGCCGTTGACCAGTGCGCGCCGCACGAGTACGCGCGCTACAAGGTATGCACTGAATTCCGACACCTCGGGTAGCAAGGCGTGGCCCGTGTCATCCGTCTTTCCAGTGACGACCGGACGTTGCGACGCCGGCCGGTGGAACAACGCCTCCTTAAGCTGCGCTTCGACATTGGAACGCTTTTCCTCCACCACCAGAACTTCCCGGTGGCCTGCCGCGAAAGCGCAAGCGCCCACAGTTTCCAGGGGCCAACTCATTGCAACCTTGTAGATTGACACACCAAGCGCGCGCAGGTCATTGTGACTGAGGCCAAGGTCGAGGCACGCCTGCATCACGTCCTGGTGCGCCTTGCCGACGGTGATGATGCCGAGGCGCTTCACCGGAGCCTGGACAATGGTCTGATCGATCCGGTTTGCTCTCGCCCATGCTCGCGCGGCAGGTAGCCGCTCGTCGATCAGGCGCCGCTCCAGTTCACCCCGCTGGCCAGGCCACGCGACCGTTGGATCCCAGTTAAGCCCATGAGCCGGCATGACAAAGTCCTCCGGCTCGCGGAAACTTGGCCATCTCGCCAGCTCAATCGTGGATGCCGTTTCCACCACTTCAGCAATCGTCTTGAGCGATACCCACAAGCCCGAGTAGCGCGACATGGCAAAGCCAGCGAGCCCGAGCTCGATGACTTCGCGGACATTCGCAGGCTGGAGAACAGGGATGGACGCCGAGTGAAAGATCCCGTCGGTCTGGTGGGGAAATGATGAAGACTGCGCGGCATGGTCATCGCCAGAGACAGCGAGCACACCGCCGAATCGGGAGGTGCCGAACATGTTGGCACACCGGAATACGTCTCCCGTGCGGTCCACCCCGGGCCTTTCCCGTACCAGATGCCAAAGACTCCATCTACCTTGGCTTCGCCATAGGCACGGTGCATTTGGGCGCCCCAAAGCGCCGTAGCAGCCAAGTCTTCGTTCAGGCCCGGCTGGAAGACCACATCATGGGCAGTAAGCTGTTTCGACGCCTTCCACAGTTGCTGGTCATAGGCGCCAAGCGGGGAGCCTCGGTAGCCAGAAACCAGGCCAGCCGTCTTCCAGCCGCGAGCGCGATCCAGTTCACGCTGGATCATGGGGAGGCGCACCAGGGCCTGGATACCGGTCAGGAAAGTGCGTTGTCCGGGAATGTCCGCACGCATCGCGCCGGACGAAGATTGAGCATCAGCCATGAGGCCTCCGGGAAAGAAACATTCTCAGAATGAGAGTAATTTTATGTTTCCAACCGAAGGCGTTTGCGCCAAAATGAATTAGCTATCCCTGTCCAGGTAGCTTCTCTGAACCACAAATTCCAGTTCACGCAGAGTATATGAACTCCGATCAAACACTCGATAAAACAGACATCAGGATCTTGCGCGAGCTGTCGGCCGACGGTCGTCTAAGCTGGCGGGAACTGTCAGAACGCATCGGCTTGTCGCTCACGCCGACGCTCAAGCGCGTCCACAAGCTCGAAAAGCAAGGGTTCATCCGCGGCTACGTCGCGAAGCTCGACGAAAGCAAGCTGATCGGCGAGCTCAATGTCTTTGTTCTGGTGTCTTTGAACAATCAGTCCGAAGCTGCCATAGCCCGCTTCGAAAAGGAAATCGTGGTTGCGCCTGAGGTGATGAGTTGCTTCACGATGACAGGCGATGCCGACTTCATCCTTCGCGTCCTGGTGCCAGATCTGAACTCATACCAGAGCTTCCTGACGCGCACGCTGACCCGAATTCCGGGCGTTGAGCATATCCGTTCCAGCTTCGCACTGAAGACGGTGCTGAATCGCACGTCGCCGATGCTTTGAGCCGTTAGGTTGCTGGTGACTCGTTGTTGTGGCTACCTTCCATCATGCTCAGGCGCTTGTATAGGTATGAGCGCGAGATACCGAGTTCTTCCGCCACGCGCTTCTTGTTGCCTCCGGTCCGGCGCATCGCCTCGAGGATCAGCTCGGATTCGACGCGCTCCTTGGCCTCGCGGATGTCTGCTCCTCCCCTTTCGCTTTGCGGCGGGGAAATGGCCCGATTACTTCCATATTGATGCTCCGCGCCTTCGAGGTGTCCAAAGTCCGCAATGGACAATGTTGGCCCATCGCAGAAAATCGCAGCGCGCTCGACTGCGTGCTGCAGTTGGCGGATATTGCCTGGCCACGCCCGTGATTGCAGATACCGGATCGCCTGGTCCGAGATTCCCTTCTTGGGTGCACCATGGCGCATCGCAAATGCCTCAAGGAATGTGTCAGTCAGCTCTGGAATATCCTCGAGCCGGTCGCGCAACGCCGGCAGACGCAAAGTAACCGCGCTAATGCGATAGAACAGATCCAGGCGGAAGGTCGAGCTCGCGATCATGGATTTGAAGTCGCGGTTACTTGCCGAAATCAGGCGGAAGTCCGAGTGCCGTGCCCGCTCGCCACCAATTCGCTCGAACTGTCCGTCTTGCAGGACACGCAGCAGTTTCACCTGCATGTCGATCGGCATGTCACCAATTTCATCCAGGAACATGGTGCCTGTGTCCGCCGCTTCGAACTTGCCCTTTCGGCCCTTCCGGTCGGCTCCCGTGAACGCTCCGGGTTCGTAGCCAAATAACTCGCTTTCCACCAGATTGGGGGGCATCGCTGCCGCATTGACGAGGATCAGCGGCTTGTCGCTGCGGGGCTCAGCATATGGATGGCATGGGCGACCATCTCCTTACCCGTGCCGCTCTCACCGGCCAACAGGACCGGCACGTCGAGCGGCGCAACCCGCAGGATGTCCTCCTTAAGTCTGCGCACTGAGTCGCTGCTGCCGACAATTTGATCTAGCCCGTAACTGCGATTGCGAATGCCGGAAAGCTCGCGCTTGTAAAAGTCCAGTTCCTGCTTGACCCGTGCCAATTCGGCCGTCAGCTCCTTCATTACCTCCGGGCCCTTGAACATCACCTGTCCGATGGCAGCCACCACTCGCTTGTTGCGGTCAAAGATAGGCAAGCGCGAAACGACGCGCGTAACGCCATTCATCTCCTGCAGTTGCGCGACTTGCGCCTTGCCGGTCTTGACCACCTCCTGGAGCCTGGTGTTCTCTATGACATCGGTCACCGGCCGGCCAATTGCTTCCCCATGCTTGAGCCGGAAGAAACGTTCATGTACCGGGCTCATGTAGGTAATCTTGCCCGCGGTATCGACCACCACCATGGCCTTGTAGGGGTCCGTCACAAAGTGCCTGAGGATGTCCTCGGCCGAATCCACGCTGGCCAGGAATTCCGTCAGTTCGTCTGCTTCCTGCACGGCGAAGATCAGAAAGCAGACGGAATCGCGCGTAGAAATGGCCGCCACCGTCAGCGGGCGCTCCAGTTCCGTCATGGCTGAAAGCCGCTTGACGGGAATGCGGGCCCGGTTCTGCCACATGCGGCTCAGCGAACCGGCAACCAGCGTGTCGCGGCCCAGCCCGCTTGAAAATGTCGTCTTGCCCTCGTTGTCCAGGACGAGGATGCCTTCCGAGTCTCGTTTCATGTCTCCACCACAGGATGAGCGTGGCCTGCCGTAAGTGTCTTCGCCGAAGACACAAGTGCCTTTCCGACTACGCTCGAGTACAGCCTCGAATACAGCCCAATTCTAAGACCTGTGGCAGTTATCTGCCGCACTAATGCAGGCCCCTCGCGGCTTCAGGCCAAGCGGGAATTGGGTCCCTGGAACTCGCAAGGGATTACCGCAAAGCGCATGCCAATACATTGGCACGCCCTTTGCGGTTACCGGTGCGAACTTGTTCACCGGACCCGAAATGAACGCCCTGAATACACTCCCGCAGCTCACCGAAGGTCCGGGCTTGCGATGCCTCGAAGGCGTATGTGTGCTGGACTTCACCACCTCAGTCGCTGGCCCATATGGCACCCTGCTGCTCGCCGACCTTGGCGCGGAAGTCATCAAAGTCGAAAAGCGCACGGGCGGCGACGATACGCGCAGTTGGGGGCCACCGTTCCTCGATGGCGAGTCGCTGTGGTTCCTGAGCATGAACCGCAACAAACAGAGCATGACGGTCGACCTAACCAGGGCCGAGGGTCGCAGCATCGCCCATCAACTAGTGCGACAGGCCGATGTCGTCGTCCTGAGTACGACGCAGCGGGTGCAGGAAAAGCTCGGGCTGGATTACGCCACGCTCAAGGCGATCCACCCGGCCCTGATCCATGTGTCGGTGACCGGCTTCGGCCTGCAGGGCGAGCGTGCCGACCTGCCCTGCTATGACCTAATCGCCGAAGGTTACTCTGCCGTAATGCATCTCACCGGCGAGCCAGGACGGCCCGCGCAGAAGATCGGCACCCCGCGGCCGACCTGCTAGCGGGCCAGGATATTGCCATGGCTACGCTCGCCGCGCTATTCGAGCGGGAACGCACCGGCGCCGGCAAGCAGATCGACGTATCGATGGTTGCCACCGCCACGCGCTTCATGGCGCCGAGGATCGTCCCGTTCCTCGGGTCCGGCGATCCGCCAACGCGTTCAGGCGGCACCGACTCAGTCATTGCCATCTACCAGGTGTTCGAGACGGCCGACTTTCCCATCACGCTCGGCCTGGGCAACGACGCCATCTGGCAGCGCTTCTGGGAAGCGGTCGACCAACCCGCCTATGGCAAGCAAGCCGGCTTTGAGACCAATGCCAAGCGCCGTCAGGCACGCGCAACGATCGTCGCCGCCATCGCCAAGATCCTGGCTACCCAGCGGCGTGAACACTGGCTGGCGCTGTTCGCCCGGCACCGCATCCCGGCCGGGCCGATCAACAGCATCGACCAGTTGGTCGACGACCCGCCGTTGCGCGCCGCCGGCATGTTCTTCGCGGGGCAAGGCGCTGTGGGCCGCGTCCCGCAGGTTGGCCTTGGCATCGCCTTCGACGGCGCCAGCGCCGTCTATCGCACCCCTCCCCCTGCCCTCGGGCAGGACACTGAGCGCATTCTCGCGGAACGTCTTTCTATGTCCGCGACGTGTATTGCAGGCCTCATCGACGCAGAAATCGTCTAACAAGGAGACACAATGAGCTACTCGGAAATCCTCTACGAAGAAGACGGCCCCATCGGCACGATCACGCTGAACCGGCCGGAAGACGGCAACATGTTCACGGAGACCATGTGCCACGAAATCCGCGACTGCATCAACGCGATCCGCCGTGAAACCCGTACCCGCGTGATCGTGATCACCGGCGCTGGCGACAAGTTCTTCTGCACCGGCGGCCGCAAGGACGGCATGCAGGACACCACACTCTATGCCGGGGTGCTGCCGACGCTGGAGATGTACGAGAGCATCGACCGGCTGCAAAAACCCGTGATTGCTTCGGTCAATGGCTTCGCGGTCGGCGGCGGCAATGTCCTGCAGGTGGTCTGCGACCTGACGATCGCGAAGGAGTCAGCCATCTTCCGCCAGGTAGGCCCGATGGTCGGCAGCTTCGACGCCGGCTACGGAACGTGGTACCTGGAAGATCTGGTCGGAAAGAAGCGCGCCAAAGATATCTGGTACCGCAACCCCAAGATCACCGCCCAGGAGGCGGTCGAGATGGGCCTGATCAACCGTGTTGTCCCCGATGACCAGTTGCGCGCGGCGACCCGCGAGTATGCCCTGGAGGTCGCCGAGCGCGGCGCATTCGCACTGGCCTCGCTGAAGAGCGCCTTCAATGCGCGTCACGGCGGCGTGGGCGGCCTGTCGCGGATGGCGCACGACCTCCTGCTGCGCGGCTACCTCGAATCGGACGAGCACGACGAGCTGGCAGCCGCCTTCGCCGAGCGCCGCAAGCCCGATTCCTCGAAGTTCGGGCATTGAAGTACGGGTGACCATCATGCAGAACATTCTGACCCTTCACAACCCCCAGAATGCGAGGGACTACTACCTGTCTGGCATCTGGCAGCAGGAGACGCTGTACACGCTGGCCCGGCGTCATGCGCGCGAGCGCCCCACTTCCTGCGCGCTGCGCGATGCCGATGTCAGGCTGACCTGGCGCGAAGTGGTCGACTGGGTCGACAGCGTCGCTGAAGCGCTCCATCGCCAAGGCATGAAGCCGGGCGACCGCGTCGGCATCTGGCTGCCCAACGTGGTGCAGGCCACTATCATCTTCCTGGCGTGCTCGCGCAATGGCTACGTCTGCTGCCCGTCGCTGCACCAGAACTATACCGTCGACGATATCTGCACGTTGTTGAACCGGATCCAGTGCCGGGCGCTGTTCGCAATGCCAGGCTACGGCGCCGACTCCGATCGCAACTCCATCTTCTCCCGGGTCGCGGATATCCCGACGCTGGCGTGCGTCTTTGCGCAGCCCAATCCGGCTGCCGGCGACCCCGCGCTGCACGAAGGCGCCCTCCCGTTCCCGGACAGACAGCCCCCTTCAGCCCTTTCCACGCCGGACCTGAACCCGGACAAGATCGTCTATCTGGCCTTCACATCTGGCACCACCGGCCTGCCCAAGGGTGTCATGCATAGCGACAACACGCTGCTGGCGAATGGCCGTGCGCTGGTCGAGGACTGGGGCCACACGGCCGGTACCACGCTGCTGACGCTCAGCCCGATGAGCCACCACATTGCGACGGTCGCGATGGAGCAGATGCTGGTTGCCGGGCTGGAGATGGTGATGACTAACCTGCGGGCAGGCAAGCACGCGCTCGACTGGATCCTCGAAACGGGCGCGACCTACGTAATGGGCGTGCCCACGCATGCGATGGACATCCTGCAGGCGGTTCGCGACCGCAACATGACGTCGCTGGGTGAGGTCCGCACCTTCTACATGGCCGGCGCGGCAATCCCCGCGAAGTCGCGCAGAAGTTCGTCAGCCTCGGCGTGACGCCTCAGAACGTGTACGGCATGACCGAAAACGGCTCGCACAATTACACCGTTCCGACCGACACGCAGGACACCATCGTATCGACCTGCGGTCGCGCATGCCGGGGCTATGAGGTAAAGCTCTGGAAGCAGGACAACATCGACGAAGAGGCCGAGGTCGGTGAAGTCGGCGAGATCGGCGGGCGCGGTGGGCTACTGATGCTCGGGTACTTCAGCAATCAAGTGGCGACCGAGACCTCGTTCAACATCCATGGCTGGTTCATGAGCGGAGATCTCGGCATCCTTGACGAGAACGGCTGCGTGGTGATCGTCGGGCGCAAAAAGGACCTGATCATCCGCGGCGGACACAATATCCATCCGGCTCGGATCGAAGAGCTTGCCATGCGTCATCCCAAGGTCGAACGTGCCGCAGCCTATCCGGTCCAAGACGAGCGACTGGGCGAAAAGGTCTGCCTCGCGGTCATCGTGCGCGCAGGGCAAGAACTCCTTTCGAGCGACATGCTGGAACATCTCGCTGGCTGCGGCTTATCCAAATACGACATGCCGGAGTACTTCCTCGGACTCGATAGCTTTCCCCTCACCGCGAGCGGAAAGATCCTCAAACGCGAACTGATCGAGATGACCTTGCGCGGACAACTGAAGCCGACGGCGGTGCGCTACCGGGCGCGCGCCGTCGCGGGAGCATGATCATGGCGATTGATCTGAAGTATGCTGGCCCGTACGCGATCCTGACCCTGAACCGGCTAGACGCACTGAACGCGCTCCAGTTCACGATGATCGAGGCGTTGTCAGACATCCTCGACCGGGTGGCTGCGTCCGATGCACGCGCGCTCGTCATTACCGGCGCCGGGTCCAAGGCCTTCTGCGCCGGAGCCGACATCAAGGAACTGATGGACAGGGGCTTGATGGCGCAGCGCCTCGGCGCCCAACTCGGCCAGCGTACCTTCGACAAGCTGGCCGCACTACCGATTCCGTCTGTGGCGGTGCTGCACGGCTACGCCTTTGGCGGCGGGCTCGAATTGGCCATGGCCTGCACGTTTCGCATTGCCACCATCAAGGCGCGCATGGGCCTGCCCGAGATCAAGCTCGGCCTGATTCCGGGGTACGGCGGCACCCAGCGACTGCCGCGCCTGGTGGGCGAGGCGCGCGCCACCGAACTGGTGATGTCTGGGCGTACCGTCGACGCGATCGAGGCCGAGCGCTGGGGCCTGGTCAACCGTGTCGTGCCCGAAGGCCCGCCGGAGGAACTCGGCAAAACCTTCATGGAGGACTTCATCGGCTACAGCCGCTGCGCGTCACTCTTTGCCCGCGAGGCCGTCTCCCGCGGCATGGCCACCACGCTGGCAGAGGGACTGGACATTGAAGCCGATTTGTCCACCCTTGCCTACCAGACTGCCGATGCAGCGGAAGGTATGCGCGCATTCCTGCAAAAACGCACTCCGGAGTTCAAAGATGCCTGAGATCAACGGTACGGTCATCGTGACGGGCGGAAGCCGCGGGATCGGTGCATCCATTTCAGTCGAGCTTGCCAGCGCGGGCTTGCACGTCGCATGCCTGTCTCGCTCCGGCGACCTTCCCGTTCTGCAAGGACTGGACGAAGCAGTGACAGGCCGGCTGCGCGCCATGCGCTGCGATATCACTGACCGGGACTCGGTCCAGGCCGCATTCGCCGCAGTGCCTGAGATGTTCGGCCAGCCGGTGGTGGGATTGGTCAACAACGCCGGTATCCATCTGCAAGGCGCGTCCTCGACCTTTCCGATTGCGGATTTCGAGCGCGTGATGACGACCAATGCCACCTCGGTGTTGCTCGCCAGCCAGGCCGCCTACCCCTACCTATGTGAGAGCGACTCGTCGCTCATCGTCAATATCGGATCGTTCTACGACAAGCTTGGCGTCAAGGCCAACGCCGCTTACTGTGCGTCCAAGGCCGCTGTAGGGGCGATCTCTCGGTGCCTTGCCGTGGAATGGGCCCGCAACGGCATCCGCGTACTCAATATCGCCCCCGGGTATATCGAGACGGATCTGAACCGGGAAGAGCTGAACGGCGAGGCGCTCCAATCGTTCCTAAAGAAGCGCATTCCGGCCGGCGGCCCGGGGCAAGCCGCGGACATAGGGCGCCTCGTCACAATGCTGTTCCTGTTGCCCGGACGCTTCCTGACCGGCGAAACACTCTATGTCGACGGCGGCCAGGGCATGGCCCTTTGATAAAGGATGCACTCATGAACATTCTGGAACGACTGGACGCCCGCCTGCCCCTCTCCGACGAAGAACGCATGATCCTGGACAGCGTCAGGGAGCTATGTGAAACACAGATCGCGCCGCGCGCCGCCGACTATGACCGCACCGGTGCCTTCCCGTGGGAGAACGTGCAGGCGATCAACGCGCTGGGACTGAACGCGATGTTCATTCCCGACGTCTATGGCGGCTCGCAGCTCTCCTATCTCTGCTATCTCGCTTGCGTGCGGGAGATCTCCAAGGCGTGTGCTTCGACCGGCATCGTCTGGGCGACGAATTTCCATGCCATCAAGCCGCTGATCGAGTACGGCAGCGAGGAACAGAAGACCCGCCTGCTGCCGAAGATTGCCGAGGGCGGACTCGCTTCGCTGGCGATCACCGAGCCATCGGCTGGTTCCGACGCAACGGGCATGCGCACCAGCTTTACCCCGGACGGGGAAGACATTGTCATCGAAGGTGGCAAGACCTTCATCACCAATGGCGACGTCGCTGACCAGTACTTACTCTTCGGCAAATGGTCGGAGATCAGTGATCCGAAAGCGGCAATTTCTGTACTGCTCCTGGAGAAAGGCACCGAAGGGCTGCGCGTGCTGGGCACGGAGCACAAGATGGGAACGCGCGCATCCAGCACTGCTAGCCTGGCTTTCGATGGCTGCCGAGTTCCGCGCGCCAATCTGATCGGCAATCCGGGGGATGGTCTGCGCATTCTGTTCGGCTCGCTCAATCGCTCGCGACCCAGCGTCGCAGCGCATGCGCTCGGCATCGCGCGCGCCGCCTTTGAGGATGCCGTTGCGTATATCAACGAGCGCCGGCAATCGGGCAAGCGGATCCTGGAGTTCCAGGGCATCCAGTTCATGCTGGCCGACCTCGCCTCGGAGCTGGCGCTATGCGAATCGTGGCTATGGCGCGTCGGCGAGATGGTCGATGCCGGCGAGCAGGACTTCGGCGTGGAAGCCTCGATGCTAAAGCAGCGCGCGTCGGATGCCGCCATGCGGATCACTACGGATGCGGTGCAGCTCCTCGGCGGCTACGGGTATTGCAACGACTATCGGGTTGAGCGGCTCATGCGCGATGCCAAGATCACGCAGATCTGGGAGGGCACGAACCAGGTGCATCGCCAACTGATTGGACGCAGTTTCTTGACGAAGTAGGAGACAACGGTGACAACTATTCAGACCGTCGGCGTGGCTGGCGCTGGCACCATGGGGCCGGAATCGCCATTGTGGCTGCCCGCGCAGGATTTCGCACCATCGTGTTCGACGCCAGGCAAGACGCACTCGATCGCGCCAGAGACCAGACCGAGGCTTTCCTGAAGAAGTCAGAGGAACGCGGCAAGCTGCCGCAGGGAGCGGCCGCCGAAGCATTGGCCCGCTGGCAAGGCACCTCCGAACTCGCAACGCTTGCACAGTGCGACATCGTTATCGAGGCCGTGTTCGAGGATCTCACTGTCAAGCACCAATTGTTCCAGGCGCTCGACCGGGTGTGCCCGGAGCGCACCATCTTTGCGTCGAACACCTCCACGATCTCGATTACTGAGATCGCCGGCGGCTCAGGACGACCGGACCGCTTTGTCGGCATGCACTTCTGTCTGCCGGCGCAATTGATGAAGCTGATCGAGATGTCTCCCGGACTGGCCACGTCCGACGGAACCTTCCAGCGAGCCTGGGCCTTTGCCGAAGCCATGGGACAAAAGCCCGTGGCCACGCAGGACACGCCGGGTTTCATCCTCAACTACTTTCTGATCCCCTTCAACAACGACGCCATCAGGTTGGTCGAGCAAGGCGTGGCCGAACCCGCCGATATCGACCTGGCCATCAAGACCGCGCTTGGATATCCAATGGGTCCGCTCGAACTGCTTGACCTGGTCGGCATGGATACCCAGAAGCTGCTGTGCGAGGCCATGCATGGCCTGACCCATGAGCCGCGCGCCGCCTGCCCACCGCTGGTACGGCGCATGATCGCAGCCAACCGCCTCGGCAAGAAAACCGGCGAGGGCTTTCACGTCTACGGCGATACCAAGATGTTCGGAGCCTGATATGCAATATGAGATCGTACATGCCGGCGAGAGCCGCTCTTTCCCAGCCCCGCACACTTTCCTGGAACAATCCACGGTGGATGGTGAGGGCCTGGTCTACCTCGGCGCTGACGCCGGCGCCGCCTATGCCCGCGGTACCGGCCATGAGGGCCGGACCTTTGTGGCCATCGAGCTCGATATGGAATGTCTGGGCTTCCATACCGGCGAAAGTAGCGGCGTGGAAGGATCGAATGTCGTTGGCTTCGCCCGCTTCCGCCTGGGCAAGGCCGATCCCAGCCCGCTGGTGGAACTGGTGCGGCAACCGGGTACCAACCGCGAGGCGATTGAGTCCGCCAAGGCAGCATTCCAGGCCAGCGGCCTGGTCGTGGCAGTCTGCAATGACTTTGCGGGACGCATCGTCGATCGGCTGATCCGGCCCTACTTCAACGCGGCGCTGCGGCGCCTGGATGAAAAGCTGGCCAGCGCTGCGGACCTGGACAAGACCTTGTGCCTGGGCCTCGGCTATCCGGAAGGCCCCATCTCGCTGCTGGAGCGCACCGGACTGGCACAACACTACGCTGTCACGCAGGCGCTCTACGAGGCGCTCGGCCAGGAAGCTTATGCGCCGGCACGCCGCGCCCGAGTTGCTGCGGAACGGGCCAAGGCAGGCACGCCATGACACAACCACTGACTGGCGTGAAAGTGCTGGATTTCAGCACCTTGCTGCCCGGACCGCTATGTTCTCTGCTGCTGGCCGAAGCAGGGGCCGAGGTCATCAAGTTCGAGCGGCCCGACCGTGGCGACGAGATGCGGTCCTACGAGCCCAAGGCGGATCATGACAGTGCCAACTTCGTGCTGCTCAATCGCGGCAAGAAATCTGTCGCCATCGACCTGAAATCGCCGGGGGCGATCGACAGTCTTGTGCCACTGATCCAGGAAGCCGACGTCCTGCTCGAGCAATTCCGGCCGGGTGTGATGGGCCGGCTGGGTCTCGGCTATGCAGATGTCGAGAAAATAAATCCGCGCCTGGTGTACTGCTCGATCACAGGCTTTGGCCAGCACGGCCCGAGGGCGAACGAGGCCGCGCATGACCTGAACTACGTCGCAGCCGCGGGCATGCTGTCGCTGGCCATCGGAACTGACGGCAAGCCGGGGCTGCCGCCGGCGCTGATCGCTGATATCGCCGGCGGCGCGTATCCGGCCATGATCAATATCCTGCTAGCGCTGCGCCAGCGCGAACAGAGCGGCAAAGGCATTCATTTGGATATCGCCATGGCTGACAACCTATTTGCGTTCCAGTACTGGGGACTTGGCTCGGGTGCCCTGGGCCAGTGGCCCCGCCCTGCCTCGGACCTGGTGACCGGCGGCTCGCCGCGGTATCAGGTCTACCGGACCGCCGATGGCGAGTTCCTTGCCGCGGCACCCATTGAAGAAAAGTTCTGGGGCAACTTTACCGCGCTGATCGGCCTGGACGCTGCGGCACTCAACCGGCTTTCGTCGGCGGATGCGACCGAGGCTGTCGCCGCTGCCGTGAAAAAACACACGGCTGACTACTGGATGGACCGCTTCGCGGGACAGGACGTTTGCACCAGCCGTGTGGTCAGCCTGGAGGAGGCTATCGCTGACCCGCATTTCGCTGCACGGCATGTGTTTGACCGGACAGTAGAAACTGCGGCCGGCGCCACATTGCCCGCGCTACCCGTTCCCGTGGACGCGGCTTTCCGCAGCGTAAGCCTCACCCAGACCTCACCCGCCCTCGGCGCGGACAACAATTTTCTAAAACCATAAGGTCCATTCGATATGAAAGCTATCGTTATCCAGGAATTCAATGAGCCCGAGCACCTGTCCATCGGCGAGTTGCCGGATCCGGTGCCCCCTGCCGATGGAGTCTTGATTGAAGTCCGAGCCGCCGCGGTCAACTATCCCGACCTGCTGGTGGTACGCGGCAAATACCAAGTTCTGCCTGATCGCCCTTTTGCCCCAGGCAAGGATGCAGCCGGAGTCGTGCGCGCGGTCGGCAGTAACGTCAAGGCATTTCGCCCGGGTGATCGCGTCGTTGCGCAACTCGAGTATGGCGCATTTGCCGAGCTCGTCAGTGCCAACGCCGATTCCTGCTTCCGGATCCCGGACGCTATGTCATTCGAAGATGCGGCGGCCATGGGTCTGGTCTACCAGACTGCGTACTTCGCTCTGGTCGAACGGGGCGGATACAAAGAAGGGGAAACGGTGCTGGTGACCGGGGCAGCCGGTGGCGTCGGTTCCGCAGCGCTGCAGATCGTTAAGGGACTTGGCGGTACCGCCCTCGCCGGCGTCAGTGGCGCCGCGCATGCGAAAATCGCCAAGGATATGGGGGCGGACGCCGTCATTGACCTCGCGGCACCGAATCTTCGAGATGCCCTGCGCGACCAGGTTCGCGCGGCAACGGTAAACCACGGCGCGGATGTGCTGCTCGAAACGCTCGGCGGCGACGTCTTCGACGCTGCCTTGCGCGCGATGGCATGGTGTGGTCGCGCGGTCGTCATTGGTTTTGCCGCTGGCCGCATTCCGGAAATCAAGGCCAATTACCTGCTCGTCAAGAACATCAGCGTAGGCGGCCTGCAGTGGAGCGACTATCGGGAACGGCAGCCCGCGAAGGTCCATGCGGTACAGGAAAAGCTTTTCAAGCTGTATGAGCAAGGGGCTCTCAAGCCGCCGATTGCCGCCGTGCTGCCACTAGCTCGCGCCGGTGAGGCACTTGCCAAATTGGCTTCTGGACAAGCTGCCGGCAAGTACGTTCTCACCCTCAACTGAAATCGAGCTTCGAGATACGGGGTCGCCTGCGTTGCATGGCGGCCCCGATTTCTATCCGACTTCCCTATAGCGGGACGTCCTGACACTCCGATATGAACCGACAAATGAACGTCATTTCCAACTCAACTAAGCGGATTGAAGCCGTGGGCATCGTGGGCACCGGCGCCATGGGCCGCGGCATCGCGCAGATTGCCGCGCAGGCCGGCTTGACCGTCAACCTGTACGATGCCAACCCGCAGGCCGTGGCCACCGCCCGCCAGTATCTGCGGGACACACTGGCCAAGCTGACCGAAAAGGGCAAGATCAGCGCGGCCGATGCCGAGGCCACGCTGGCCCGCGTCAAGCTCTGCGGCGCACTGGAAGACCTGGCCGCGAGCGACATGGTGGTGGAAGCCATCGTCGAAAAGCTGGAAGTCAAGCGGGATCTGGTGGCCAAGCTGGAAGCCATCCTGCGTGAGGACGCCATCATCGCCTCGAACACGTCCTCGCTGTCGATCACGGCGATCGCCGTGGGCGCGCAGCACCCGGGCCGGATTGCCGGCTATCACTTCTTTAACCCGGTGCCGCTGATGAAGGTGGTCGAGGTCATCGACGGTCTCTCGGGCGACCCCGCGGTGGGTGACGCGCTGATGGCACTGTCGCGCCGCATGGGCCATACGCCGGTGCGCTGCAAGGACATGCCGGGCTTCATCGTCAACCATGCCGGGCGCGGCATGAACATCGAAGGCCTGAAGGTCGCGCAGGAGGGCGTGGCCGAGTTTGCCGACATCGACAACATCATGCGCGAGCAGGCCGGCTTCCGCATGGGGCCGTTCGAGCTGATGGACCTGACCGGGCTCGATGTGTCGCACCCGGTGATGGAATCGATCTACAACCAGTTCTACCAGGAGCCGCGCTACCGCCCGTCACCGATCACGGCGATCCGCGCGGTCGGCGGACTCGTCGGCCGCAAGGCCGGCGCCGGCTTCTACCGCTACGTGGATGGCCAGCAGCAGGTCCCGGCCACCGCCGCCGTCCCGTCGGCACGTCCGGCCAGCGTGTGGGTCAGCCGCGCCAGCGAACGCGGTCATGTCATGGCGACTAAGCTGCTCGGCGCGCTGGGGGTGACGCCTGAGAGCGGCGACCAGCCTTCGGCCGACGCGCTGATCGTCGTCACGCCGCTTGGCCTCGACGCCACGACCACCGCTCTCCAGCAAGGGCTGGACGCCTCGCGCACGGTGGCCATCGATACCTTGCTGCCGTTCGAGTCCACCAAGCGCCGCACGCTGATGACCACGCCGGCCACCAGCGCCGCCGCGCGCGACGCCGCGCACGGACTGTTCGCGAGCGACGGCGTGCCGGTCACGGTGATCCGCGACTCGGCCGGCTTCGTCGCCCAGCGCGTGCTCTGCTGCATCATCAATATTGCCAGCGATATCGCGCAGCAGTGCATCGCCTCGCCCGCGGACATCGACCTGGCTGTGAACCTCGGCCTGGGCTACCCGAAGGGCCCGCTGGTCCTGGGCGACGCCGTCGGCCCGCAACTGGTGCTGGAGACGCTGCGCAACATGGAAGCGCTGACGGGCGACATGCGCTACCGTCCGAGCCCGTGGCTGTGGCGCCGCGCCGGCCTGGGCCTGTCACTGCTGGCCCAAGGCGCCTGACGCCAGGCTCCCCCAACGATGCAATGGCGCCGCCCAGACTGCTGGCAGCGCCATAATCTTGTACCGCTACCAACACCCGGGCATAGTACCGAAGTCTTACATCCGCTTCGGCCCGCGTCTCATCCGCGCGAGCACCTCCCCCATGATGCCGCGGCGGAACGTAAGCACGCATACGATAAAGATCGTCCCGGTCACCAGTGTGACCGACTCGCCCAGCGTCGCAAACCATTCCAAACCGGTCATGCTCGCCAATCCTGCGCCGATCTCGCCAAGCTTATTCTCGAGCACAACGACGACCAGTGCACCAATCACCGGTCCCGTGAGCGTGCCCATGCCCCCGACTAGCGTCATCAGGATTACCGATCCCGACATGGTCCAGTGAACATCGGTCAGCGTCTCAAAGCCGAGCACCAGCGCCTTCATTGAGCCCGCCAAGCCAGCAAGCGCCGCTGACAGAACAAAGGCCAGCAGCTTGAAGCGGTTTGCGTCGAAACCCAGCGACACCGCGCGCGCCTCGTTCTCCTTGATCGCCTTGAGCAGTTGTCCGAACGGCGAATGAACGATGCGCACAATTAGCGCGAAGGCAGCCACAAAGATCGCAACGACAACGTAGTAGAACGTCATGTCCGAGAATAGTGGTAGTGCGCCAAAAAGGCTGCCCCGCGGGATTCCCTGCATCCCGTCTTCTCCGCCGGTGACCGGCGTCTGCAGGCAGACGAAGAAGAACATCTGGGCCAACGCTAGTGTGATCATCGAGAAATAGATGCCTTGCCGGCGAATGGCGAGCGCGCCCATCAGCAATCCCACCACCGAGGCCGTCGCCACGCCGGCGACAAGGCCGACCTCAGCGGAAACGCCCCAGGTCTTCATGGCATATCCGGTGACATAGCCTGCACCGCCAAAGAACGCAGCGTGGCCGAATGACAACAGACCGGTAAAGCCAAGCAACAGGTTGAAAGCCGCAGCGAACAGAGCAAAGCAAAGAATCTTCATCACGAAGATTGGGTAAACGCCTGCCTGTGGCGCAAGCACCAGCAGAATCAGCATTACCGCGCCTGCGTACCTGGACATCCGCGCGGCGGAACCGCTGGCGAGTCTAGTGGGGGCCGCAAGCCGAGGGGTGGAGAAGTATCCGCTCATCATTTTTCCTTACCAAACAGTCCTGCAGGCCGAAACAACAAGACAATGACCATTACGAGAAACACCACGGTCGATGAGGCTTCCGGGTAGAACACCCTGGTCATGCCTTCGATGACCCCTAGGCCGAGGCCGGTCAACACGGCGCCAAGGATCGAACCCATGCCGCCTATCACCACCACGGCAAACACCAAGATGATCAGGTTCTGCCCCATCAGCGGTGACACCTGAGTGACTGGCGCGGCGAGCACGCCGGCGAGGCCGGCCAACGCCACCCCGAACCCATAGATCGCCGTAATCAGCAACGGCACATTGACGCCAAACGCCTCCACGATCTTCGGGTTCTCCGTCCCCGCGCGGAGCACTGAGCCAAGCTTTGTCTTCTCGATCAGGAACCAGGAACCCAGGCACACTGACAGGGACGCCGCGACGACCCAGGCGCGGTAGGTTGGCAGAATCATGAAGCCAAGGTTTGTTCCGCCGGAGAGCGCCTCGGGAGTCGAGTACGGCAGTCCAGAGACCCCATAGGCCGAGCGCAATACACCTTCCACCACCAGCGTCACGCCGAGAGTCAGCAGCAAGCCATAGATATGGTCCAGCTTATAGATGCGTCGCAACAGCAGACGCTCCAGCACCACGCCCAGAACGCCAACAGCAAGTGGCGCCAGTAGCAGCATCATCCAGTAGGACAGTCCCAGATAGGTGGTACCCATCCACGCCAGCACCGCACCCAGCATGAATAAAGCGCCATGCGCGAAATTGATGACGTTCAACAAACCAAAAATCACTGCCAGGCCGAGGCTGAGCATGGCGTAGAACGCACCATTGACCAGCCCGAGCAAGACCTGCGATAGCAACGACTGCAGCGGTATTCCGAAGATTTCAATTGGCATCGTCAGTCTCACACACCAAGTAGTTCGTTCAGCACCAGCATCTTCGCTTGCAGCTCATTGGCCGCGAAGCGCTCGACGATGCCGCCATGCTCCATCACATAGAAACGGTCCGCCAGCGGCGCGGCGAAGCGGAAATTCTGCTCCACCATCACCACCGTGTAGCCCTTCTGCTTGAGCATCAGGATCATGCGCGCGAGCGCCTGCACGATCACCGGCGCCAGGCCTTCGGAGATCTCGTCGAGCAGCAGCAGGTTCGCGCCGGTGCGCAGAATGCGCCCGACCGCGAGCATCTGCTGTTCGCCACCCGACAGACGCGTGCCCTGGCTCTGGCGGCGCTCCTTCAGGTTCGGAAACATCTCGTAGATCTCGGCCTCGCTCATGCCTTTGCTGCTGTCCGCGCCCTTCAGCACGGGCGGCAGCATCAGGTTCTCCTCGCATGAAAGGCTGGAAAAAATTGCCCGTTCTTCCGGGCAGTAGCCAATGCCGTAGTGCGCAATCTTGTGCGTGGGCAGGCCGATGGTCTCGTGGCCGTTGACCTTGATCGAGCCCTTGCGCGCGCCCGTGAGGCCCATGATCGCGCGCAGCGTCGTGGTGCGGCCGGCGCCGTTGCGGCCGAGCAGCGTGACCACCTCGCCGCGGTTCACGGTCAGGTCCACGCCGTGCAGGATGTGCGATTCGCCGTACCAGGCGTGCAGGTCCTTGATTTCGAGCGCGGGTACATTGGATGTCGTCATGTCGATGGCCTCCTCAGTGCGCGCCTTGCAACTCGGCGTCGGCGGTGCCCATGTAGGCTTCCATCACGCGCGGGTCCTTCGAGACCTCCGCGTACGGGCCTTCGGCAAGAATCGCACCACGCTGCAGCACGGTGATCCTGTCGGCGATCGACGACACCACGCTCATGTTGTGCTCGACCATCAGGATGGTGCGGCCTGCCGAGACCTTCTTGATGAGCTGCGTGACACGGTCCACGTCCTCGTGGCCCATGCCCTGCGTCGGTTCATCGAGCAGCATCAGCTCGGGCTCCATGGCCAGCGTGGTGGCAATCTCGAGCGCGCGCTTGCGTCCGTACGGCAGATTCACCGTGACGGTCTGCGCGAACTCGGTCAGGCCGACCTCGTCGAGCAGCTCCATGGCGCGGCCGTTGAGCACCTCGAGCGAACGTTCGCTGCGCCAGAACTGGTACGCGGTACCAAGCTGGCGCTGCAGGCCGATGCGCACGTTCTCCATCACCGTCAGGTGCGGGAACACGGCCGAGATCTGGAACGAGCGGATCACGCCACGGCGTGCGATCTGCGCAGGTTTTTCGCGCGTGATGTCGACGCCATTGAAAAGGATGGTGCCGGTGGTCGGCTCCAGGAACTTGGTGAGCAGGTTGAAGCAGGTGGTCTTGCCGGCACCATTGGGCCCGATCAGCGCATGGATCGAGCCGCGGCGCACGCGCAGGTTGACGTCGCTCACTGCCGAGAAGCCTTTAAAGGCCTTTGATAGTTGCGTTGTCTGCAGAATGATATCTGACATGGAAAGGGAAGCCCGCGGGGTGAAGGACAAAGCAAGGGCTTCCGGTGGTCGGCGCCACCGGGATACCCTTCATGGAAAATCAGGATGCAACGCGGCGCGTCACCCTTTCAGGGGGCATGCGCTCTGTGCCAGCGGTTCAAACGCCTTGTCCTTCGGAATCACCTTCCGGATCTTCATCAGGTCCCATTCTCCCTTGGACTCCGCCGGTCCTTTGGCTTCAGCGAGGTACATGTCGTGGACCATCTGCCCGTTGGCCTGGATACGGCCGCCCTTGGCAAAGAAGTCATTGATGGGCGTCTCGCGCATCTTTGCCATAACCTTGTCGGGATCCGCGCTGCCAACTGCCTGCACGGCCCTGAGGTAGTGGGTCACGGCCGAGTACATTCCAGCCTGGACCATCGTCGGCATCATCTTGGTCTGCGCGAAATACTTCTTGCCAAACTCTCGAGTCTCGTCGTTGTAGTCCCAGTAAAAGGCCGTCGTGAACTGGAGTCCCTGCGACGCCTTCAGGCCCATGCCCTTCAGGTCGCTATCGAAAATCAGCAGGGGTGCGACCACCTGCTTTCCCTTTCCCAGCCCAAACTCCGCAGCCTGGCGCACCGCATTCTGGGTGTCGCGGCCGGCATTGGCCAGCGCGATGACCTGGGCCTTAGACGATTGCGCCTGCAGCAGGAACGAAGCGAAATCCGAAGCGGCGAGCGGGTGCCGGACCCTTCCGGTCACCCTCCCGCCAGATTGCTCGACCACCGCGGCAGCGTTGGCTTCCAAGGAATGTCCGAAAGCATAGTCAGCAGTCACGAAGAACCAATCCTTCTTGCCTTCTTCGACGATCGCCCGCGCCGTGCCGTTTGCCAGCGCATAGGTGTTGTAGACGTAGTGCACACCGTAGGGGGAACACTGCTTGCCCGTCAGCTCGGTCGTGGCCGAACCCGCAAAGATGGTGATCTTCTTCTTGCTGGCACCGAGCTTCTGCAGCGCGAGCGCCGACGCCGAGTCGGTGGATTCAATGATCATCTCGACGTTATTGCGGTCATACCACTCGCGCGCGCGGGTCGCGGACACGTCGACCTTGTTCTGGTAGTCGGCGCTCAGGACTTCGACGGGTCTGCCGAGGACCTTGCCGCCAAAATCCTGGACCGCCATCTTGACCGCTGCGACCCCGCCCGGGCCGCCAATGCCTGAGTACACGCCCGTCATATCTACGAGGGCGCCGATCCGGAAGGGCTCCTCCGCCTGCACCGGGTGGCCGAGCATTGCCAGGCAAGCCAGCGCGCAGCACCGTAGTCTTCATGAATGTCTCCAGTCGTACGTTATCGTCGTGGACTGCCGCTGAGCGAGCAGTTCCTTCCTTTTCGCAATAACGATGCCAGCCCTTGAAGGGCCGAAAATCACCAGAAATTGGCGATTTCTGTGTTTTCGCTGACTGGGCAAGGACATTCGTGCCCACGTACATGTCCTTGGAAACTACAGTCCTATTGTCCTCGGTTGCGGCGACAGCAGTTCAGGACTCGACCACGAAGCGCCGGTGTCCAGCGCCCGCACGCGCACATCGATGCCGTACAGCCCAGACCACGGCGCGCATTGCCTTGCCACCATGGCGCTGGACGGTACGCGTGCAATGCTCAAATGCCGCATCGTCGGGAAAATACCGAAGCTCCGCGGCACTGCCGAGAATCACCGCGATATCGAGGGGCGATTCATGCTGGATAGCCAGCGCAAGAAGGTGGCCAAGCCGCCGCGTCATTCCGTTGACGTCGTCATGCTTTTGCTGCCTGGCTTCCGATTGGATGGCACGCACCGCAGCCCGAATGTGATGAAGCATCTCTGCGACCCTCATTTCGGACTGCATCGGCTGTACCGATTGTGTTGCGCCCGCCACCGTCCACTCCTTTTTTGCAGCGTCGTCTTGGACTATCAGAACAGTTCGGGTTGGATGGCCAGCACGCTATCTGCACCATGCAAGATGCGATGCCGGTGTGCTCCGGCCTGCGCGAGAACGTGCTCCGCGAAGAAACACGCGGTAGCCACCTTCGCGTCCATGAACGGCTTATCCTGACCACGAGCCGAGAGTTCGTCGGCAACAAGCAACGCGCGTGCCAACTGCCAGCCCGCCACCAGCTCGGCCGCGAGGGTCAGGTAAGGAACACTTCCGGCATAAGCCGCATTTGGATCTTGCAGACCCTGCTGAACGACATACTCGACAACATCGAGGAACGCCTGTCGCGCAAATGCCAGGCCGGCGCGGACGGAAGCAGCGGCCTCGCCATCCCGTTGCGCAAGCTGCGCCTCAGTCAGTTCGATTTGAGCGGCAATCGACCGCGCGGTGGCGCCGCCATCTCGGATGGTCTTGCGACCCACCAGGTCATTTGCCTGAATGGCTGTGGTGCCTTCATAGATCGGCAGGATGCGGGCATCACGGTAGTATTGCGCGGCGCCGGTTTCTTCGATGAAGCCCATGCCGCCATGGACTTGGATGTTTAACGACGTGACCTGCACGCCCATCTCGGTGCAGTAGCCCTTAATCAGCGGCAGCAGGAATTCATAGAACGCATGCTGCGCCACCCTGACGCCGGCGTCAGGGTGGCGGCAGGCTAGATCGTCGGCGCCGGCCGCGACGAGCAGCATCGCCCTGCAGCCTTCGATGCGCGCCCGCATCTCCATCAGCATCCGCCGCACATCCGGATGTCCGATGATGGCGACGCTGCTTGAGGCCGATCCATCCACTGGGCGCCCCTGGACGCGTTCTCTGGCGTACGCCACTGCTTGCTGGTAGGCGCGTTCCGCAATCGCGACACCTTGCACGCCGACGGCAAAGCGTGCCGAGTTCATCATCTGGAACATGTACTCCAGGCCGCGGTTCTCCTCGCCAATCAGATAGCCCGTTGCGCCGCCATGCTCCCCATACTGCATTACCGCGGTTGGACTCGCCTTGATGCCCAGCTTGTGTTCGAGACTGGCGGCGTGGACGTCATTGCGTTCGCCCAGGCTTCCGTCCTCCTGGACGAGAACCTTCGGTACCAGGAACATGCTGACGCCCTTGATGCCCTCCGGCGCGCCCGTGACCCGCGCGAGCATCAGGTGCACAATGTTCTCGGTCAGGTCGTGGTCGCCGTAGGTGATGAAGATCTTGGTGCCGAACACCTTGTAGGTGCCGTCTTCCTGCGGCTCGGCACGAGTACGCACCAGCGACAGGTCACTACCTGCCTGCGGTTCCGTCAGGTTCATGGTCCCGGTCCACTGGCCGGAAACCAGCTTGTGCAGGTACGTCTGGCGCATGGCCTCCGAACCGACTGCGGCCAGCGCCGCAATGGCGCCGTCGCTGAGCAAAGCGCACAGAGCAAAGCTCAGGTTGGCAGAGTTCACCATCTCAGAGCACGCTGCGCCGATCACCTTGGGCAGCCCCTGCCCACCGTATTGCGGAGGATGCTGGACGCCCAGCCATCCGGCCTCCGCGTACTGCCGGAAGGCCTGCCTTGCGCCAGGGCTGGTCTTTACGACTCCATCGACCAGCGTCGGCGGCTCGCGGTCGCCACTTGCGTTCAGGGGGGCGATCACTTCCTCGTTGAAGCGCGCGCACTCCTCGAGCACTGCCGCCGCAGTCTCGATGCCGGCTTCGTCGAATCCCTCCAGCCGAACAAGCTCATCCAGACCGGCCAGGTGCTCAATGTTGAAAAGAAGGTCCTTGAGCGGTGCAACGTATGTCATGGGGGGTCTCTCGTATAGGGTGGACGCGCCGCGCGATTCAGCTCCCGGCCAAAGCGCGGGTGTCCGCGAATGGCTGCACGACACAAGAAGAAGATTTGATCTGCGCCCAGAGGCAGGGCAATGTCATATGTGCAGCGAGATGCCGGTGGCGGCTGTGGATGCCGCCACCGGCACCTGCATATCAACGTCCGGCGAAGCGGGGCGCTCGCTTTTCGAGGAACGCGTTAATGCCTTCGGCGGCGTCATCTGTTTGCGTGGCCAGGACAAACAGGTCAGCTTCAGCTCGCAGGCCATCCTCAAGGCTAAGCGTTGCCGCACGTCGGACCGCCTCTCGGGCAAGGTGAACCGCGGCGGGCCGCCCGTCGGAGAGCGCGGCGAGGAATGCCAGGCCAATGTTCATGACATCTCCATCCTCGACCAGTTTGTCTACCAGGCCGATGGCCAGCGCCTCGTCAGCAGAGACAAGACGGCCGGAGAGGATCAGCTCCATCGCCTTCTCGGTTCCCACTAGGCGCGGCAGACGCTGGGTCCCGCCATAGCCGGGTATCAGGCCGAGCTTGATCTCCGGCAGACCAAGCTTGGCGCCGACGACTGCCACGCGATGACTGCACGACATTGCCAACTCCAAGCCACCGCCCAACGCCGGCCCGCGGATCACCGCCACCGTCGGAATCGACAATGCAGCCAGCTTCGCGAAGACGCCCTGCCCAAGCGCCGCGCCATCAAGATGCTGTGATGCGGTCCTGCCTTGCAGTTCGGCGATGTCAGCGCCCGCGCAGAACGCCCGCTCGCCAGACCCGATCACCAGCACGGCGCGGGCCTCAGACCGGGCGATGGTGTCAATGTGCAGTGACAATGCCCTCAGCATGTCAGAGTTCAGCGCATTGAGTGCCCCCGGTCTATCCAGGGTGAGCACCGCCACGCCGTCGGCATAATGCAGGCCGACCGTCATGACTTGCTCTCCCCGCTGTCGCCCGCAACCTTACCCTGGTAGACGTCACGGAAGCGCGGCTTGCGCTTCTCCAGGAAGGCATGGACGCCCTCTTGCGACTCAGCGGTGCCGTAGTACAGCGCCAGTGCCTGCATACCCAGCCCGCCGATACCGCGGATCGAATCCGTGTCGGCATTGAAAGAGCGCTTGGCAATGGCCAGCGCGGTCGGGCTCATCGCGAGAATCTCCTGGCACCACTTGTCGACTTCGGCATCGAGCTGGTCGGCCGGCACCACGGCGTTAATGAGACCCATGGCCAGCGCCTCCGCAGCGGAATAGCGTCGGCACAGGAACCAGATCTCGCGGGCACGCTTCTCACCGACGACACGAGCGAGCAAGGCGGTGCCGAAACCCGGATCGACCGAGCCGACCTTCGGACCCACCTGGCCGAATTGCGCGGTCTCAGATGCGATGGCAAGATCGCAACAGGTCACGAGCACATTGCCGCCGCCGATGGCATAGCCATTGACACGTGCGATCACGGGCTTCGGGCATTCACGGATGATGCCTTGCAGTTCCTCCACCGGCAGGCCGATCACGCCGCGGCCATCGTAACCACCGTCGTGCGCCGATTGGTCGCCGCCGGTGCAAAAGGCCTTGTCGCCAGTGCCTGTCAGCACGACCACACCAACCGACTTGTCCCAAGATGCCGCGTTCAGCGCGTGGATAAGTTCGTCACAGGTACGGCCACGAAAGGCGTTGTACTTCTGCGGACGGTTGATGGTGATGCGGGCCACACCGTCGCGCACTTCATAAAGGATGTCAGAATATTCGCTCATGGTTCTCAACCGTGCATAGTCAGGCCGCCAGAGACACTGATGACCTGGCCGGTAATGAAGTTGGCGTCGTCGCTGGCCAGGAAGGCCACCATGCCGGGAATGTCTTCGGGCTGGCCCAAGCGCTTGAGTGGAATCGCGCGCTTCAGGCCTTCATAGATCTTCTGGCCGAACTCACCCTCACCCAGGAAGGACTGCAGCAGCGCGGTATCGGTGGGGCCGGGGCACACCACGTTGACATTGATGTTATTGCGCGCGCATTCGCGGGCGATAGTCTTGCTGAAAGCGATGACACCGCCCTTGCACGCCGAGTACACCGATTCGCCCGACGAGCCGACCCGGCCCGCATCCGAGGAAATATTGACAATCTTGCCTTGCTTGCGCTTGACCATCCAGGGCAGCACGGCGTGGTGCAGGTTCAATGGCCCCAGCAAGTTGATGCCGATCACTTTCTGCCAAAATTCCGGGGTGGTCTCCAGGAACTGCATGGCGACGTCCCAGCCCGCGTTGTTGATCAGCGCATCGATGCCGCCGTGCTTCTCAGCAACCTTGCCGATCGCATCGGTCACGGCCGCGTGATCGGTAATGTCGAGCTGGAGCTGCGTGAATTGCCCGCTGTGATCCTTCAGCTCTGCGCTCAGATTCTCCAGCGCGGCTGCATTGACATCCACCGCGACCACATGCGAACCCTCTTCGCAGAAACGCTTGCACAATGCCTTCCCGATGCCGCCGGCGGCGCCAGTGATCACAACCACCTTTTCGTTTAAACCTCGCATGATGCTACCTCCTGTTTTCAGTCCTACTAAATTCGTTTCGACAAAATTTCCACAGCCATCTTGCGCAGGGCAAACTTCTGGAGCTTGCCCGTTGCCGTACGCGGCAGCGGTTCGAATATCACGTGTCGGGGCGTCTTGAATCCCGGCAGCCGATGGCGGCAGTACTGGATGATGTCTTCCGCGTCGAGCGTACCGGCGTATTCGGGCTTGAGCTCAAGCATCGCGCATGGCACCTCGCCCCACTTCTGGTCGGGCACGGCCACGACTGCCGCGTTCTGCACTGCCGGATGGGTATAGAGAATCTCCTCCACCTCGAGGGAGGAAATGTTCTCGCCGCCAGAAATAATGATGTCCTTGGCCCGGTCCTTGATTTCGATATAGCCATCGGCGTGAACAACGGCGAGGTCACCAGTGTGATACCACCCGCCGGCAAACGCTTCTTCGGTGGCTTGGGCATTTTTGAGGTATCCCTTCATGGCCAGGTTGCCGCGGAACATGACTTCGCCAATGGACTTGCCGTCGCGGGGAATCGGGCTGAAGGCGGCGTCGACAACCATCATCTCTTCCATCACCACGCTGCGCACACCTTGACGCGAAAGATGTGAGAAGTACCCATCCTCGCCCTGGTCCAGCCATTCCCGTTGCGGCTGGCAGAGCGTGTTGACGCCATGCATTTCCGTCATGCCATACACATGCATCAGCGAAAAGCCTAGCGCCGAGATCTTGCGCAGCACCGCCGTCGGCGGCGAAGCACCAGCACAGACGATGCGGATGGGCCGTGATGGCTTCGACCAGCCGTCCGGCTTGCCATCGACCAGGAAATCGAGAACGGTCGGCGCGCAGCATAGATGCGTCACGTTATGCTCTGCGATGGCGTCGTAGATGTCCTTTGCCACCACCTTGCGCAGGCAGATATGAGTGCCGCCCATGGCCGCCATGGCCCAGGCAAAGCACCATCCGTTGCAATGGAACAGCGGTAGCGTCCACAGGTAGACCGGGTCAGCGCCAACCAGTCCGGCATTTATCGATTGGCCCAGGGCGTTCAGATAGGCTCCGCGATGGTGATAAACCACGCCCTTTGGGCTGCCGGTTGTGCCGGAGGTGTAGTTCAGCGCGATGGCATCCCATTCGTCTTCGGGATAACACAACTCGACGTCAGCGGCCGATGCCAGGAATGCCTCATAATCGACAGCGCCGACTGTGTCCTCCGAGCCGGAGGCCGGGTCGAGGATGTCAATCACCTGGATCGGCATACCGGTCTGCGCCACCGCCTCGCGCACGGTCGCGGCGAATTGGGTATCGGCCAGCAGGATGCGCGTTTCCGAATGCTGCAAGATGAATGCAATGGCGGGCGCATCCAGGCGGATATTGATGCTGTTCAGCACGGCACCCGAAAGCGGCACGCCAAAGTGGGCCTCCAGCATCTCGGGAACATTCGGGGCAAGGATGGAAACCGTGTCGCCCCGCGCCACGCCGGCGGTGATTAGCGCCCGGGCCAGTTGATAGCACCGGTCCGCGTACTGGCGCCACGAATAGCGCCGATCGTGATAAATGACCGCATCCCGGTCGGGGAACACGTCCGCCGCGCGTCGCAGGAAATGCAGCGGTGTGAGGGGCACGAAGTTGGCCTGGCATTTCCCCAGACCTTGATCGTATTTCGTCAGCATTGGTGTCTCCGGCTGCTGCATTTGCTCAAACTGCGACGGCCAGTCGGGTGGCCTGATCGATGGCGCGCAGAGCATCCAGCTCGCTGGCAACATCGGCACCCCCGATCAGCCTTGGCTCCGCGCCGCGGGCCTTGAGCTGGTCGTAGAGATCGCGATTAGAGTTCTGGCCCGCGCACAGCACTACGTGGTCCACCGGCAGCACATGCGCCTTGCCATCCACCGTGTAGTGCAACCCTTCGTCGTCGATGGCGTCGTATGTGGCCCCAGCGGTCATCGCGATATTGGCCTTGCGCAGCTTCGCCTTCAGGATCCACCCGGTGGACTTACCAAGGCGTTTGCCGAGCGGTTCTGCCTTGCGCTGGAACATATGAACGCTGCGCCGTGGCGCCCCATGGTCGGCCGCAGCCGCAAGCCCGCCGGAGCTTACGTTTGTTGCATCCACGCCCCAGGCGCGGAAGAAGGCATGCGCGTCGAGAGATTCCTCGGCATCACCGAGCAGGAACTCGGCGACATCAAAGCCAATGCCACCTGCACCGATAATGGCGACGCGTTCACCGACCTCGACCTTGCCGGACAAGACATCGATATACGAAACAGCCTTGGGATGATCCACACCGGCAAACTCCGGCACACGCGGCAGCACACCTGTCGCCAGCACGATCTCGTCGAACGCGCCCGCGATCAGTTGGTCAGCAGTGGCCGGCTTACCCATTTGCAGCGTGACGCCAAGCTTCTCAAGGCGCACCCGGAAATAGCGCAACATTTCGTGGAATTCGGCCTTGCCCGGTACCGACTTGGCCAAGTTCAGTTGCCCGCCCAGTTGCTGCTCGGCTTCAAGCAGCGTAACGTCGTGGCCGCGCTCCGTAGCGTTGATAGCAAACGCCATCCCGGCGGGTCCGCCGCCGACCACTGCGATGCGTTTGCGCTTCGGCGCGAAGCCGATTGGGAATTCGATTTCCCTACCGGCGCGCGGGTTAACCAGACAGGTCGCCGTGCGCTCGGTAAAGATGCGGTCCAAACACGCTTGGTTACACGCGATGCAAGTATTGATCTCGTCCGTAACGCCCAGGCGCGCTTTCTTGGCGAAGTCCGGATCCGCCAGCAGCGGCCGAGCCATCGAGACCAAGTCCGCCACGCCGGACGAAATCAATTCCTCGGCCACTTGCGGCGTGTTGATGCGGTTCGATGCCATCACCGGAATGGCTACCGATTGCTTGACATTGCGAATGGCTTCGCGCCATGCCGCGCGCGGCACCGTGGCCCCGATCGTCGGTACGGCGGATTCATGCCAGCCGACACCGGTATTGATCAGATCCGCGCCTGCGGCTTCGATCTGCTTGGCGAATGACGCGATCTCCGCGCCGTTCATGCCACCTTCGACCAAGTCGATCGAAGAAATCCGATAAATCAGCATTGGGTTGCGACCCAGTCGCTCCCGCACCGCACGCACCACCTCGAGAGGGAAACGAATACGCCCCTCGAAGCTGCCGCCGAATTCATCGCTGCGCTGGTTGGTCAGCGCGGCGGTGAACTCATTAATCAGGTAACCCTCCGAACCCATGATTTCCACGCCATCGTATCCAGCCTCGATGGCAAGGGCCGCCGTATTGACAAAGTCGGCGATGGTGCGCCAAACCTCCTCGGTGGTAAGCGCGTGCGGGGAGAACGTATTGATCCGAGCCTTGCCCGGCGACGGCGCCACGCAATTCGGCACCTTCGCATAGCGACCGGCGTGGAGAATCTGCAGCACAATCTTGCCGCCGGCGGCATGGACCGCTTGCGTGACGACCTGATGTTCCTCGAGCTGGTCCGCGCTGTTGAACAGCGGCCCGCCCTCCTCCATGACACCTTCCGGATTCGGGGAGAAGCCACCACTTAGGATCAGCCCGATCTCACCTGCGGCACGTGAGGCGTAGAACGCTGCCAGACGCTCATTGGGGCGGTCCAGTGTTTCCAGCCGCGTATGCATCGCACCCATAACCATGCGGTTCGGAAGTACGGTTGTGCCGACGTTCAGCGGCGTCAGGATCTTGTCGAGCGTCTCCATGGGGTGTCTCGTTATTTAGTGAGTCGGTGGAAACATACTAGGCAGGCTTCTCAATTACGTCAAGATCATGATGTATATTTTGGCGCAGACCCGGGGAAACCCCTATGAAAGCGAGGCGCTTGTGGATCTCTAGCCATGAGGAATTATCAGCTACCTGCTAGAAGCCGCAGCGCATGTCAGCAGATGGAAGTATCCGCGTCGCGAGAAAAAGCGCCTTATAGAGCGCATTAAAAGATTGAAAACCAAAGGAGAGAGGCCAAAACCTGCTCAGTGGCCTCGTCCTTTACAGACGTGCCGGCGAAGTACCTCCTTAACAGGCCGAAAGTATATGTATCAGCATCCTGCTTTATCTGAAGGCCGTCGTGAGGTTCGTTCGGCATCAAACGCAACCACATCACCTAATTGCACAAGGTCAATTACATGTCATACTTAAGCGTAGCGCGCCGCCCGATCGCGAAGCTTTATGGGGAGGCAACGTTGCAGGCACTGGCATGACTCGGCAGGTTGCGTCCAGCACGGGAACATTGTCGTAAACCGGTAGGTCCCGGCGCCTTAGAATAGACGGCGTTGCAGTTTTTGTTTTGCGCAGGACCAGCGCAGCCTTCAGCCTCTCATGACGAACTTCGACCCCTCTTACGACCAATCCGTCTCGTCAATCCATAACCGTCTGTTTTTTCGCTTGTTCCAGGCCGGTAATACGCTGGACCGACAGACCATCAAGACGCTTGGCATCACGACGGTACAATGGTCCGTACTGGGCGCACTATCACGTCCACAGGTGGCTGACGGCATGTCTTTTTCCGACTTGGCGGAATACCTGGTCGTCAGCCGGCAGAGCCTGGATGGCGTACTGAAAAGGCTGGAACGAGAGGACCACGTTATCCGCGTGGCAGACACCGTCGACCGGCGGGCCAAGAAGGTGGTGCTGAGGCCCAAGGGCCGGGAATTCTGGAACAGCCTGCAGCCTAAGATCTATGAGTTTTACCGTCAGGCATTGACCAGCTTTCGCTTCGATGACAAGGTGTCACTGGTTCACTTCCTGAACCAGCTCAATGCCGGAATGACTCATGTCAATCTGGACGAGGAGCACGTCGAGGAGAATTCAGACGAGCGGGCGCCCTCCTGGCATGCCTGATCTCCTCACGACCGCCCCGGAATCGGCCAGGCGTTTCCGTCATGCATCACATCAGTTTCATTTGCTTTGCGGCTTCGCGCAACTCCGGCCTGAATTTTGGATGGGCCAGGCCAATTAACGCCTCCGCTCGCTGCCTTGCCGATTTCCCGCGCAACTGCGCCACGCCAAACTCCGTGACGACGTAATTAACATCGTTCTTGCTCGTGCTCACATGGGTACCCGGAGAGAGCACCGGAACGATACGCGAAATGGCGTCATCCTTCGCTGTCGATGGCAGCACGATGAAGGCCTTGCCCCCCGACGAGCGATTGGCTGCTCTGACAAAATCGGACTGTCCACCCGTCCCAGACACCGGACTGAACCCAAGCGTCTCGGACCCGCACTGGCCGATCAGGTCGATCTGCAAGGTCGCATTTATGGCCATTAGATTGTTGTTCTGCCCGGCCAGGTAAGGATCGTTAGTAAAGTCCGCTGGATGCAGCTCCACCGAGGGATTTCGGTCCATGAATTTATAAAGCGTGCTCGAACCCAGCGCAAACGTCGCGATTGTCTTGCCCTTCAGATAGTTCTTGCGCCGGTTGGTCACCACGCCGGCCTCGATCAGACGCAGGATGCCATCTCCCAGCATCTCGGTATGGACGCCCAGGTCGCGCTTGCTCATCAATTGCATGACCACCGCATCGGGAATGCTGCCGTAGCCGATTTGCAGCGTCGCCCCATCAGGGATCATCTCCGCCACATAGCCGCCAATCGCTTCCTGCACCGCACCGATCGCCGGCAAGCCGACCTGCGCGAGGGGCTCGGTGCCTTCAACAATCGCGGCAACCTCCGAGAGATGGACCTGGCAGTTGCCATTGGTAAACGGCACATTCGGATTGACCTCCAGTATCACGGCGCGGGCCTCGCGAATCGCAGCCATTGTGTAATCCGCGGCCAGCCCGAGCGAGAAGTAACCATGTTCGTCCATGGGAGACGCGAGGCTGAACACCACGTCAGCCGGATTCAGCCCTTGCGTGAAAAAGGATGGCAGCTCAGAGAAATGCATGGGGATGTAGTCATGCAGACCGTCCTGCCCACCCTGGCGCGACGCAGGGCCGAAGAAATAGGAAAGGTGGCGTACGTGCGCAGAGGTGACAGGATCCTCATACCCGTATTTCCTCAGCGGCAGGATCTGGGCAACCGTCACATCCGCATACCGCCGGCGCTGCTCCGAAAGCGCGGTCAGCAGTCGCGGCGGCTCAGCAGGTCCCGTAGGTACAACGATAGTATCGCCGTCACGGACCAGACCGATGGCATCCATGGGTGCCATGCATTTCTGGCTGAGCAGGTGATCGAATTTCATGGCGTCTCCGATATCGTTATCCAGGCAAACCGTCGAGGGCTTGCTCTTGTTCAGTGCCCGCGCCGCGCGGGCGAATGCCGCCCGGCCGTGCGGAGGCCATCCGCACGGCCGGGGAAAGTCGCGTCGAAAAAGTGTGCTAAGTGAGCCGGCTCAGCGGCCAGTGAACTTGGCCGGGCGCTTCTCGGCAAAAGCGTTCACGCCTTCCTGATAATCCTCGCTCCAACCCATTTCGCGAATGAAGGTGGCCTCCATCGAGAGCTGTTGCTCTAGGGTGTGGCCGCGGGCAGCGTGCATTAGCTGGCGCGTGCGCACCAGCGCCTTAGTGGGCATGGTGGCCACCTGGTCGACAAGGCGCCCCACCTCCTCCCCGAACTGAGCGTCGTCGAACACTTGCCAGATCAGGCCCCATTCGGCGGCCTTCTCCGCTGGCAGCTTATCGGCCAGATAAGCGAGACCGATGGCGCGCGACATCCCGACTTTGTGCACTAGGAACCAGGTGCTGCCGGTATCCGGCGTGAGTCCGATTCGAGAAAACGCTTGCAGGAAATAGGCCGACTTCGCCGCCACGACGAGGTCACAGGCCAAAGCCAGCGACGCACCGCCGCCAGCCGCGAGCCCATTCACGGCGGCAATGGTGGGTACCTGCAGGTTCTGCAAGCGCATCACCGTCGGCTTGAAATGCCGCTCCACCAGCGCACCGATATCCGGCAGCTTGCCCTCCACAATCTGCATCGCGGGATCGGCAAGGTCCTGCCCGGCACAGAAGGCTCGGCCAGCTCCGGTCAGGACCAGAACCCGCACTTCCGGGCTCCCCTCCACGACGGCTAGCGCCTGACCAAGCTCGATCATGGTTGCCTCGTTGAGGCTGTTCAGCTTGTCTGGCCGGTTCAGCGTGATCGTTGCTACGCCCTCTTTGAGAGTCAACTCGATGTTGGTGAAATTCATGATAGGGTCCCTATGGGTTGCTTTGCCGATTTGCCGCTGGCCCGCTCAATCGTGTGCAATAAATGCTCGGGCAGAACGAGGCAATCGTAGGATCCCGATTGAAGTATGTCAAGATCATTACTTATTTGCGAGATGGTTAGCAATTCACCTCGCGATTTCCCGCGCTTTGTCGACTATTCTCGACATCATGCTGTCATGTGTGAGGCATGTGGGTGGCCAATACATGGCTCTTAAGAATTGCTCACACCCCTGGACTGTCGAGTTCGGGTCGAATCGATCTCCGCGGGCCCTAGTTTCCCCATCGAGGCAGGACCGAACCTTAATGGCAGCGGTGTCAGCCACCGCGGCATGACAAGGCATTGATCGCAGTCCGATACAGGCATGACTGAGCCATCGCGTCTGACCTGGTATCGCGACAGCGCCCTGCGCTACACGCACTTGTAGCCGCGCTGCTCCGGGCCTGCGAGCTCAATGGACTAGGCTGCGCGCGATTGTCATCATGGCGGCCGTCCGAGATCGCGAACCAGAAAAAACGCTGGCCGACTGAGGATCCTTCCTCAAGTCGACCAGCCCGGGAGGATGCTAGAGAGCTACGCAGTCCCGCATCTACCCTACCATGCTAGGAATCCGGTCCGCCGCACTATAACGCTGTGTGGCGAGCCGCGACTCCACCGAGACGCTATGTCGAGCGAGACTTTGCCGCTCGACCCCGGCGATCTTAGAAGACCTGTCGGAGACCGATCGTCACGCCAAACTGGTTTTGGCCTGGATTCGTGTTCCCAAACGTCTTCCCGTTGTCGTAGAACCCAAGGTTGGAGGTACCTTTGTTCTTGATATAGCCAAGCGATGCATACGCTCGCGTTCTCTTCGAGAACGCATAGTCAGCGTTCAGGGTAAAGAGCCATGGGTCATTCCCTGTGTTCTTAAAGTCCTGATAGTAGGCCGCAGCAGCAAGAGCAAGCGCAGGTGTCGCTTGCCAGTTCACCCCCGTCCAATACAGATTGCCTCCCTGATTTGAAGCACCGGCGATGGAACCTGGAATCACGCCCCCGTGATAGCCTCGAGCCCATCGATAACCACCGAATAGCTTCACACTGCCGACCACATAGCTCCCCGCGCCAGAGAACCGTCGCGCGGTGGCATCGGGGTTTAGAGTCGTCGTACCGGTATTAACCTCGTCGTATGCGACGCCGACGCTGAGCGGGCCAGAGTCGTAGGTCACATAGCTGCCAAAACCGCGCCCCAGCTTGGGAGCGCCCGGCACTTCGCTGCCATTTGCGACCGAGCTGTCAGCACCAGCGCTGTAAAACGCAGAAACCTTCAATCCACCGAAACCACCTACGTACTTGATCGAGTTGTCCGCTCTGGCCGTAAACGAGGTATCTTGAGTCACTACGCCATATCGCGGTGCCAGTGCCAGGGGATCATAGTTGCCAACATAGTCGTACAGCGAGGTGTTCTGCCGTCCGAGGAGCACGCTTCCCCATCCGGACTGAATGCCTACGAATGCCTGTCGCCCAAAAAGGCGGCCCCCTTGCAATGATTTTCCCGTGTCGATATCGAATCCACTCTCCAACACGAATAGTCCTTTCAGACCGCCTCCCAAAGAGGTGGCACCGTTTGTTCGGACAGGGATCCGGAGTTTTTAAGTGGAAGCGCTGGGGCAGTCAGGCTGCCGATTTGATCGCTGGCAGCGTGGCGAAGTATGCCTCATCCGGGGTCTGGTCCGCCAGACTGGAATGGGGCCGTCGTTGGTTGTACCAGGTTAGGTAGTTAGCGATAGAGCGGCGCGCATGGCTGACCGAGTCGTAGGCTTTCAGGTAGACCTCCTCGTATTTGACGCTGCGCCAAAGGCGTTCGACGAACACGTTATCGCGCCAACTGCCCTTGCCGTCCATCGACAGTTGGATGCCGCGGTCCAGCACGGCGTCTGTGAACTCCGTGGCGGTGAACTGGCTGCCCTGGTCGGTGTTGACGATCTCCGGCGCGCCGTACTTGGCAAAGGCCTCCTCGATTGCCTCGACGGCATGACAGCTCTCCAGCGTGATCGCCACCCGGTAGGCCAGCACCCGGCGGCTGGCCCAGTCCACCACTGCCGTCAGGTACACAAAGCCCCGTGCCATCGGAATGTAGGTCGTGTCCAGAGCCCACACCTGGTTGGCCCGGTCGATCTTCCGGTCGCGCAGCAGGTACGGCCAGATCTTGTGCGCCGCGTGCTTGCGGCTCGTGTTCGGCCGGCGATACAGCGCCTCAATGCCCATGCGCTTCATCAGCGTGCCCACGTGCCGGCGACCGACCTGGATGCCTTCCCGGCGCAGCAGGCGCGCCAGCATGCGAGCCCCCGCGAAGGGATGCTCCAGATGCAGTTCGTCGATGCGGCGCATCAGCTTCAGATCTGCCTCGCTGACCGGTTGCGGCTGGTAGTACGCGCTGGACCGGGCGATGCCCACCAGCTTGACCTGCCGGCTCACCGGCAGCGCGTGCTCGCGGTCGATCATCGCTTTGCGCTCAGCAGGCCGGCCTTGCTGAGCGCGCCGGACAAAAAATCGTTCTCCAGCGCCAACTGGCCGATCTTGGCGTGCAGCACCTTCAAATCCACCGGCGGCTCGCCCCCACTTTCCTTGCCACCGCCGAACAGGTCCGCGGCATGCTCCACCAACTGCTGCTTCCACGCTGTGATCTGGCTGGGGTGCACGTCGTACTGCTGGGCCAGCTCCGCCAGCGTCTTTTCGCCCTTGAGGGCCGCCAGGGCTACCTTCGCCTTCAACCCCGCCGAGTGGGTTCGCCTGCTTCGTTTCGTCATCTTCTGAGGTCCTTTCTGCCCGCCATTATGGCCGGCTCAGACCCCAGCTCTTCCATTTATCCGACTGTCCGAATTTCCGGCGCCACCTCTCAACTCCTCGACCCCGCGCAGTCCCCAGCGAGAGCCCGCAATATTCCCCGAGTTCATCCTAACGACGCTGGAGCCACTTCCGGGCTGATGGGTGGCATACTCAATGCCTGCATCCACCACGCCATATAAAGTCACTGATGACTGTGCGTATGCAGCTCCGACGGACACCATCGCTGCAAGAGCCACTACACCGGCTTTGGTAGCAGTTCGCAATCCTCTCACTCTTCTCCTCCTAGATATCATCTTATGTTTCGTGTGGACGGTCACCGTGGAGAGCGTGACGTCATCCATTTAAACGAGGCGTTGACCTATCTGCGCCGAGCATTTGCGTGCATCGCTTTCGCCGACGGAATCTGCGACAGCATGGATGGCACGCCTCCGTACCCCAGTTGAAAGTCGACGTGCGCGTTGCAGAACTGAGGTTTGCGTGCGGCTGTCTTTCCAATATGTCTGGGTTGCGCAACGGTAAGGGCTCGCTCGAAGTAAAGAAATGCCACCAACGGAAATGAGTTTTTTAGACTGCGGAACAATGGCTTTGGAGGCAATTACCGAGCAGCGTCACCAACTTTGAAAACATATTTGCGTCGCAAGCGGGCCAGGATCCTGTCGAGAGTCCGCCAGGTTCGCTGTGATTCACCGGACTAGATGTATGCTCACGCTCTTGCACGCTCCCTGATCTGCAAGTAACTCCGTCAGCGCGTTGCGAAGGCCATTCTCTCGATTCCCTTTGGAGCTCTCCGGCTGCAGAGAACCGCACAAAGTCCGGCCGCCCTTTCGCCTTTGAGCTAGGGGGCGGGATGGGAGCGCAAGCTCCGACTCAATAGAAGAAACGGGCCCGAGAAAGGACGGGAAAGCAGCTTCCCTTTTCGAGAACCGTCGGCCATGTTTCATTAAGGTTCGAAAAGAGCGAGATGGCCGCGCTCTCTTCCTTGACGCAAAACTCCAGTACCACATCAAAATGTGGTAGTGCCCCCCTAGTCGCACCAGCGATAGCGAAATACTGATTACACGAGGAGGCAGCGACGTCGCCTTCGCGGAGAAGCGACTTGTTCCATTCGCCGAGTATGGCCTTACCGCGCTCCCTCGTGACACCTACCGCATAAGACGCAAAGATCATGAGCTTCGTGGCGGTTCCATGACCTGGGTTGACCTCCACCACGTCCGCGAATAACGTCTGCCCCTCGCCCGCTTCCAAAAACATGTCCTCGTCCGGTCGCACAAAGTTGAGGTAGCGAGGATCCTGTTGAAAACCTGATTGAATGACGCTGGCATCGCATTGAAGCATTTGCGGTGCTCCATCGAAACGGAGGGCGTCGGTTGAATAGCCTGGCAGCGCTGCGAAATGATTTTGTGTGTAGCTGGCGTTGTAGTCCCGGAGCCCCGAAGCCATGAGCACTTCGACGTGTCGTGAGCACCAGTACGCTGAGAACTGTTCATGCGTTAGATCGCGCCTTCGTTTGAGCAAGACAAAGCGGACAATCTTGTTCATTTTTAGCTCTCTCGATGTTTGAGACATTCAAGACCAGCAGCGGTGAAACGAATGGAAATGAGCCGTAAATAGCGCATTTACTTCTCGATGAGAGGCTTACGGCAGACCCAGTTCCACTGTCCCTCGTCAAATCCCTGTACCAGCATCGCGCGCGATGTTCTTTCGGCAATTCTCCACCCAAGGCCGTCGACCCGCCTAAAGACATCGTGATACCGGAGGTGAGCAGTCGCAACGTTACCGTCCCAATCCTGGTGAATCGCCGTAACGTAGGTGACGCCGCGAGCGGCATCTCCAGCAATGCACAGTTGACTCTCCCCAAGCTGATGGCAGGTTCGCTTGAATCGGGAATGGCGTTCCTTCACACCCGCCACGATTGATGCGCGGCCCTTGATAGGCCCTCCCCTACCCGGCCCTTGGTCCATAACGCCGTCTTCGGTGAAGGCCTCGCCGAGTCCTTCAATATCGTAGTTGTCGAGGCATACGCAGTATGTCGTAAGCAGTTGCCGTAAGAGTTCTCGATCGTTCATATGCAATTCGCTCGCGGCCACTATCAGCTCCTCTTGCTTAGAGTTTCATTCAGAACAGTCCAACCTGACTCACGCAGCGGCATGATCGGCACGGCGTCGATTCAACATCGCCCAGAAGCACCAGCCGACTATGAGCATAGCTACCGATCCGACGAGGAAGACCGGGCGATATCCAAGATGATCAATCGACCATCCGCCGACCATGACACCAAAGGCCTGGCCAAGATACAAGCTGGCAGTGAACAGCGACACGGCTGTCCCGCGAACTCCCGGAGACATCTGTGTAGCATGGACCTGTAGCGTGTTGTGAAGTAGATAGGCGCCGAAGCCCAATAAGAATGCAACCGGAACACCTAAGCTGGGTGTTGGCAATCCCCCAATTCCGATCAACGCAAAGCCGACGAGTAGGGTGCCCGACAGCACCATCCCTTGCTCTCCGATCTTCGAAACAAGGGGCCGTGCGGCGCACGCATACGCCAGCCCGCCGACAGCATAGAGAGCGGCGCACATTGAAGCGCTGGCGGGCGAAATTTGAAAGCGCGCATGCAACCACGCTGGCACCAACGCCAGCGGTCCCAGCAAGAACACGCCTTCGAGGAAGGTCGCCAGCAGTACGATCCGCGGCCAACGAGATGTGAGGACGTGGAGCACCATACGCGCAGACTCGGCTATCGTTTCGCCACAGGATTGACTCACGTGGGGATACGCCACGATGTCGATTTCCCGATGTTCAGGTCGGCGCAGGACCACGGCTAGCCTGGCCGCTGTTCCCACGTAGGCAAGTGCCATTAGTACGAACGCTCCCCTCCATCCCACCATCGTGTCAACTAGGATGCCGCCAAGCAATTGGCCAAGGGCCATACCCGTAAGCGTTCCGATTAGCAATTTTGCCAAAGCTGCCTGGCGTTCAGCGTATGGCACTTCGTCGCCGATCCATGCCATACAAAGTGGGACAATGCCGGCACCAGCGCATCCCCAAATGAAGCGCCCAAATAGGAGAATGTCGATGGACGGAGCCATAGCGGACAACGCGGCGCCTGCCGAAGCGCCATACAAGGCGATCCGAACAAGACGTGGCCTCCCGACCCGATCGCCGAGCGGGCCAAAGATCAACTGCGTAAGGCTATAGGTGAGGGCGAATGCCGTAATTGTGAGCGCAGCGTAGCCCGCCGATACCTTGAATATGCTCACCAGGCTCGGCAATAGAGCATCGCAAATCCGGATTGCCGCACCGCTAAGCAGCGCGGCGAACATTCGCAGCAGATCAAGCTCTCTGAGCCGCATAGAAAACTGCTTCTGCACTGTACCAATTTTCGGTAGGGAGCAGGCCGACCCGACGCGGGTGTACCCTGCCACTGCACCAAGCAAAGCGGCCGGCTTAGCTCGTGTGCAGAGTCGAATTGCCTGCTGTCGCGGAAAGCCAGAAAATGACATGAATCCGCAGCCGAATCGTCACGCCGGCGTGAATACTGACGCCTTCAAGGCGCGCGACCCGCTAGCAAGTTTCCCTGAAAGTGAGGGGGCGTAGGCAGCCTGTCGCGCGTTGTATCGTCAAAGCTTCAGCAGCCGCTCGGCATTTCCGTGTGCGATTTTGGCGCGAACCTCGTCGCTCACCGGCGCATCGCGAAGGAAGCTGGTGGCGGTCGGAAGGTCCTCAAACGGATAATCCGTAGAAAAGAGAACGTGGTCTGCCCCCATAGCCGACAGTGCGCATTGCAGTGGAGCATTGTCGCACACGCCGCTCGTGGTGATATAGAGGTTATGCCGAATGTAGTCTGAAGGCTTTTCGCGTTTGAGCTTGATACCGTGATGAAAGTGCCAGGACCATCGGGAATCGAGTCGCCATAGCGTATAGGGCAGGCCTTCACCCATGTGCCCAACCATTAGCTTGGCCTCCGGAAAATCGTCGAAGACCCCGCCAAAAACGCATCGGAGTACGTGCGAAGCCGTATCATTTCCCCAGCTCCACATCGGGCCCACCAGTTCAGGATGACCGGACAGAACGTGAGGTAAGTCGACACCATTCGCAGGATGCAGATACAGTGGAACATCGAGGTCGACCATCCGTTCCCACAGTACGCGAAAGCTGGGGTCGTCCAAGTATTTGCCGTGCGTGTGCGCATTGACAACGCCCCCTTTCAGCCCCAACTCCACCACCGCACGCTCGAGCTCGTTGGCCGCTGCCATGGGATCTTGGGTAGGCAGCGCGGCGAATCCGGAAAATCGATCCGGATTCCTGCCGATCGCTTCCGCGAGAGTATCGTTCATGAACGTGGCACGCTTGATCGCAACGTTCGTGTCTTTTTCCGCCTGGATGCCTGGCGCATTCAAGGAAAGCACTTGCATATCGAGACCTGCGGCATCCATGGCAGGAATCCGCAGCTCGGTAAAGTCCAGCAGATGGCGAACGGCATCCTCCCACACCCGCGGCTCAGCTATTGTCGCGGTGTTTGCGCTATAGACGGCCATATCGGGATGGGTGAAATGCTCTTCCAACGCAATCGTACGCATTTTGAATCCTCAACAGTGAGCAAAGCTCGTGTGGGAGCTTTGTCGCTTAACTACAAAATTCAGGGGGTCAGATGAGACTCCGGATACTTCCACCGTCTACGCCCCAGACAGACGAGGTAACGAACGACGCCATGTCTGAGGAAAGAAATACGATCACGTTTGCCACTTCTTCGGGATTACCCAGACGCTTAAGCGGGAGTTGGCGCAGCGAAAGTTCATGCTCGACCGCTTCGCGCGGTTCCATGCCATGGAACTTGCCCATTGTCTCGGCGAACCCTCCTTCTTTCGTCCAGAACGGCGTCCAAACCGGCCCAGGTGCTACGGCATTGACACGAACCTTCGGTGCCTCAGCACGAGCAAGACCCTTGGTCAGAGCGAGCACAGCAGCCTTCGATGCTGAGTAGTCGATCGGCACTGGTTCTGGCTGGCGAGCTAAATCGGACGCGTTGTTGATGATGACGGGCTTATCTCTTGTACGAAGCCGAGGAAGTGCGTAGCGACAGGCTCTCACATAGCTCATGAAGTTGAGATTCATTGTGAAATCCCAATCTTCATCGGAAAGCTCTTCAAACGTACGGACCTTCCCAGAGCCGACATTGTTTACCAGCACGTCAAGCTGCCCACTAAATGGCTTAAGAACGGCATTAATGCCGTCTTTAACGCCGTCAGCCGTGGATAGGTCTGCCTTCGCAAAGCTAGCCTTCGCTCCAATTGTGCGAATCTCCGTTTGAAGCCTTTCCAACGCATCGACGTCGATATCAAGCAAGCACAACTGTGCGCCCTCTCTTGCGAACGCCAGGGCTGTCGCGCGACCGATCCCTTGAGCTGCCCCTGTCACCAGGACAGTTCGTCCCGCCAAACCTGTTTCCATTCCTGTCTCCTACTGTCCTACTGTGTCGTGCCTGGTGCATCAGTCCCGGCCGTAAGCCCGTATCCCGCTCACCATATTTTTTGCTCAAAGGCATACGCGTCTGCTTGCCTAACGGTTATCGACCCGCTTGATAAACGGACGAATGTCGATAGACTTCCAGATGCCCGCCCTATTAAAAGGGTCGTCTGTCACAAATGCTTTGATATCTTCAATCCGCTCCGCCTCGTACAAGAAGAAGCTGCCTATCATGGTCTGCCCATCTTCCAGCGTAAGCGGGCCGGAAATGAGCGCCTTGACTGGCGATGTCTGGAGGTATGCCTTGTGATCGTCGTAGCAAGCGAGGCGTCGCTCCACCATGCCGGGGTGGTCAAGGCAGTACACTGTGAAGTTCATGATGGAGTTTCCCCTCCGTTACACAAGCAGTCCGTTGTCCACGAATGCTCGCCCAGCGTGTGCGTTACCGCGGCGAGATGCCTTCGAACGCATTACGCAGGAGAGCGAGAATGGCGTCGCGCTCGACAGGTCGAGGATTCCAGTACGGGTTCGCACTTGCGATATCAGCCGCTTTCTCCAAATCTTCGGCCCTCATGCCGATGTCCCTTAGCGCTGTTGGTGCGCCGTTCGCCTTCGCAAGCTCGTACGCGCCGACCGCTGCGTCTTCGACGCCCAACGCACGCGCAATCCTATCCATCGCCTCCGGGGCAGACTCACGGTTATAAGCCAACGCGTGTGGCAGGACGATAGTGTGAGTTTGAGCATGCGGAAGATTAAAACTTCCTCCGAGGGTGTGGCACAGCTTGTGGTGCAATGCCATGCCGACGCTGCCCAACACCGTTCCACAAAGCCATGCTCCATAGAGCGCGCCGCTGCGCGCTTCCATGTCCAGGGGATCTTTCACGATGCCCGGAATGGCGCTCGCCAATGCTGCGATGCCCTCTTCCGCAAGAAGACTCGTCACTGGATTAGCGTCGCGCGAGTAAAGTGCCTCCGCTGCGTGAGCAATTGCGTTAATACCACTTGTGACCGATAGCCCAACCGGCAGGCTCACGCTCAGCTTTGGATCGTAGATAATCGTCCTGGGTAGAACTCGTAGATCCGTTCCTGTGCGCTTAAGGCCGGCTTCGGTGATGCCAAAGATTGGCGTCATTTCGCTGCCTGCATAGGTCGTCGGAACGGCGAGAATCGGCAAGCCGGATTCGAGTGCAATCGCCTTACCTAGGCCGACCGTCGAGCCACCGCCCACCGCAATTGCGCAATCGGCACGTAGCTCTTTTGCAAGTGCCCGGGCCTCCTTCGCGAGTTCTATGGGCACGTGCATCACGACGCGATTGAACACACCGGCAGCCCTACTTCCAAGTCTGGCTGCAACCATTTCGCCGGTTTCCCTTTGATCGGGGCTGCAGAGAATCAGCGCTCGCTCGGCGCCAAGGCTCAACACCTCCCGCTCGAGGTATTGCAGACTGTCAGGGCCAAACACCACCCGGCCGGCGCGAGCCTGATAGACGAAGTCAAACTTTTGCATGGGATTTTTGTTCGCTTTCTTCCAAACTGCGAGAGCCGTCTATCGCGTAGTCGACTTGGAAACGGGCGGTTCGCAAATCGCCGAGTTCGTTGCGAACTCTCAAGTGCTCGGGGTGAACGGCATACGCCTCGAGCGCCTCGCGAGATTCGAACTCTGTCATTAGCACAACATCGCACGCGTAATCGACGCGACTCGAGTCCAGCCCGATCTCCAGATGTCTCATACCAGGAATCAGGCCTCGGAGACTTTCGAAGCGATTCTTGACAAGACGGGACGCTGACTCGCGTTCCGCAAGTGTGTCACCGCGAACTCTCCACATAACAATATGCTTGATCATGGCTTACTCGCGATTGGATTGAGAACGAAGTCGTAGTCAAGAGTGAACCACGGCACGTCCAGGACTTTGCCATCTGGCGTAATCCCGGGCTCATGCGGCACCCAATCGACGATGAGCGACGAGCGCACGCCAAACACTACGTCGGAGTCAAGGTACTGATCGCCTTCTCGGAAGACATGGGTAATGAGGGTCTCGTATCCTGGAGCCTGAATCATGAAGTGCAGATGTGCAGGCCGCCATGGATGACGGCCAATTGCATTCAACATGCGGCCAACGGGACCATCATGTGGAATCGGATAGGCTTCGGCCAGGATGGAGCGAAAATTGAAGAACCCTTGGTCGTCCGTTTGCAACTTGCCTCGGGCGCGGAACTCAGTCTCTCCTGCAATCCGCGCAACGCTGGATTGAACATCGTAGAATCCGTCCTCATCGGACTGCCACACATCGAGCCACGCGTTTGCGATAGGTTCACCGTTCGTGCCACGCACTTGGCCTTTGAAATAGCAAGGCGCACCCGATGCGCCGTTCGCAATGTCATCACCGTTTTGATAGACGGGCGCACCATCCACGAAGAACGGACCAAAGACTGTGGCTTCCGTGCAATTCGCGGGCTTCTTATTGTTTTGCGTCGTGACCAACATTGACAGGCCTAGCGTGTCAGACAGGAGAATGAACTCTTGACGTTTGTCGTCGGTAATATGACCGACCTCAGTCAAAAATGAGATGGCCTTGGCCCACTCATCCTCCGTCAGTTGGACATCTCGCGCGAACGCATGAAGATGCTGAACCAAACTTGTCATCACCTGCTTCAAGCGCGGATTCTCACACTTGTCCAAGGACCCAATTACTGCCTGGGTTATTGTGTCTTCATTGATATTGCGCACGCTCAATCTCCATTTCCGCGCTTCAGCTTTCTGTTAACGTACGTTACCGTCCCGCTAACCGAATAAAAATGCCCGAAAGGGAAATCACATTTCCGCCTTATGCAAATATGTCAGGCATGGAAGCCCACAGTGCGACGTAACTCCTGTTCGCCGCCCGCCCTTTGGTACATGATGGATAGGTCAGATGATGCTGCGCTCACGCGGCTCAGCGTGCACGAGACACGACACTTGCGTGCCACGAAGAGGCTCCGTTCTTATGCCGGCACATGGCCAGGGACAGCGGCAACGACGTGATCAAGCAGTCCGGTTCGATGAGCACGAGGTCGATGCGGAAAGCGGGAGCGCGGACGCCGTTGCGGCGCAATTGTGGTTTCGGCTCGACATGCGCTGTAGCTCTTTGAGGGTTGCGACAACGCCGTCACGCCCCCAATCAAGGTCCCACTCGAGAATTTTTCCAGGCCGGCCGGCACCGGCGACTTCCGACGCTTCACGCGCTCGACAATGAGATCGGGCGTGCCCCGATTCTTCGGGTGCCGCCAGCTCAGGATATGGTTCCTGAGCTGAAAACTACGATACAAGCGACTCGGCGCTTGCGTAGAGCCGGTTAAGCATTTCCGCGAACAGCGCTACTTCCGCCTTGCTGAAGCACTGCAGGGCCACGTCCTCATAGTGCTTCGCCATTGGCACGATTTTGCGCGTGAGTTCGGCACCTTTCTCAGTCAGGGCGAGGCGAACCGCCCGCCCATCGTCGCCGCTCTTTTCGCGCGTCACCAGCCCCTGCTCAATGAGTCTGTCCACGATCCGAGACAGCGCGGACATGTCAACACATGCTGCGACGGTGAGCGTGGTGAGGCGCTGATGCGGTTCCTTGCCAAGTAAAGCGCACACCCTCCATTCACTGAGGCTCAAACCATAGGGCTTCAGAGCCTTGGCGAAGGTTGTCCCCATGCGGCTACCTGCTCGCGCCACAAGGTAGGGAATTGCTTGCTCAAGGTCGTGATCGACTGTGATATCCGGTGTCTGTTGCTGCCCCATGCCATCTCGCCTCGTCTACTTTGTTTCCATAGCAAGTATATACCAGCCGAAGCAAAGTGCCAGATAGTTGCATTTTTGGGATGATACCCCCGAATGTTAGGGTTCACCCCCATACTTATACTTGATTTTTCAAATATATACTCGGCTCGCAGTAGATGATTTTTCAAGTAATTTGCGCAGCGCCAGTGCCCTCTGGTCGCGTCGCAACCTAAGCACGGATGCCATGAAAGACAAGATCGCACTGGAAGAACACTTCGCAATCGACCTGACGATTGCGGATTCGCAGGTCTATGCACGTCCAGAAGTATGGGAGGGACTGAAGGCCAACCTGTTGGACTTTGAGCAGCAACGTCTGGAAAAGATGGATGAATACGGCACAAGCTACTCCATCCTTTCCCTGAACTCCCCCGCCGTACAGGGTATTCCTGAGGTCCAGCGCGCCATCGAAGTGGCGAAGCGAGCTAACGATACGCTGGCCGAGCAAATCCAACGTCACCCGACTCGCTTCGGAGGATTCGCGGCCCTGCCTATGCAGGATCCTGAAGCCGCCGCCGCGGAACTTGAGCGTTGCGTGAAGCAGCTCGGTTTTCATGGCTTCCTGGTGAACGGCTTCTCTCAGGTGGGTGATGCCGAGTCGGTGGTCTATTACGACGACCCGCAGTTCAACGACTTCTGGGCTCAGGTGGCCAAACTCAACAAGCCGTTCTACATGCACCCGCGTGATCCGCTCATGTCTCGCGAGCCAATTTACGAAGGGCGGCATTGGCTGACCGGTCCGACCTGGGCCTTCGCGGCGGAAACCAGCATGCACGCGCTGCGTCTGCTTTCAAGTGGACTGTTCGATCGCCACCCCGAGATTCAGATGATCCTTGGGCACTTCGGCGAGGGCATCCCTTTCAATGTCTGGCGCATCGACCACATCCTTCGGAAGGGTCGTCGCGGAATGCCTTGCGAGCGGCAGATTGGAGACTATCTGCGAGAGAACGTCTTTATCACCACGAGCGGTAACTTCCGAACCCCTACCCTGCTGTCGACCATGCTCGAGGTGGGCAGCGACCGCATCATGTATTCCGTTGACTACCCGTTCGAGAAGCATGAGGACGCAGCGCGTTGGTTTGACCACTGCGAGATTAGCGAACTGGATCGACGGAAGATCGGCCGGGACAATGCGCGCCGTTTGTTCGGCCTCCAATGACCGACCGCTGCGCCCGGCACGCCGGGCCAACGCGCCACCCCGATTGGGTGGCGCACTACCTTTCGACCCTAACCCAATCCGAGCGAGGCCCGAGCGCGCGAGAAGCGCAAGGGATAGTCAAACACGTCAAGGAAGACGCAATCATGCACCACGTAGTCCACTGCCTGGATCATCCGAACGTCGGCGACCGGCGGCAGGCAAGCCAGAATGATCACAGGGCCCACCTCCAGGGCGCTCCCGGAAAGCTCTTAGTCGCTGGGCCACTCGTTCAAGGAGAGGACCAGGCCGTCATAGGGAGCTTCTTTCTCTATGAGGACGCAACGGCGGAACAAGTTGAGTCCTTCTTGAGGAATGACCCGCTCAACAAGGCGGGAGTTTGGAAGTCGGTTGAGGTTCGCGAGTTGGTGAAGCGAATCGACAACCGTTGAAATGCAAGGACCGCTCGGCAGCACAACGAGAGTATGCCGCGTGCCGCAATTCGGTCCTTTTGCAAGCTGTGCCCCTCGATGCGGACGTCTCGCGGAGGCCGGTCACACTTACTGAATCGCAGCAACGACGCCGTCGCGTCGTGACCTGACTTAGCAGCGGTGAATCAAATTGACTACAGATAGATGGTCGCAGCTCGAATTCTTCGTTCAAGTCGCCGAGGAGGGGAGCCTTTCCAAAGCGGCCGAGAAGCTCGACATGTCAAACGCCGCCGCGAGCCGAACGCTGCTCGCACTTGAACAGCGATTGGGCGCCCGCCTGGTCGAACGTACTACGCGGCGGCTTTGGCTAACCGAAGTCGGCCAAGCTTTCTACCACCGGTGTATAGGTATGCTCGGCGAAATGGCCGAGGCCGAGGCCGAGGTGCAGGACTCGACGCTGAAACCGACTGGAGTTCTCCATGTCACGAGCTCCGTCTCGTTCGCAATGATGCACATCGCTCCGGCACTTCCAGAACTGAAGCGCCGCTATCCCGACTTACGCGTCCAGATTACGGCCGCAAATCGCTATCTCGATTTCATCGAGGCCGGAATCGACGTGGCCATCAGGACCCGAGAGTACGAGAGTGATTCCAGCATTACCATTCGAAAGCTCGCGCACACTAGACGCGTTCTGGCAGCCTCGCCGGCATACCTGGAAAGACACGGCATGCCACAGCATCCCAGAGATCTTAGCGCCCACCAGCTCCTGGTCTATAACCTGGCGAAAGATGCGCATGTGCTGCACATGACCAAGGGAACTGAGCACGTCGATTTGGAGGTGAGCAGTACACTTGACTCCAATGAAGGTCAAGTAATCGTCGCGGCGGGGTTAGCCGGGCATGGCATCGTCATCCAGCCGCTCTACATCATTTACGATGAAATTGTTGCGGGGCGTTTGCGACCCGTGCTGACCGACTGGGTACTGCCGGCTCTGACCATTAACATCGCGTACCAAAGCCGGCGACATCTCCCCGCCAAGATCCGCGTTTTTACTGACTTTCTGGTCGAACGCTTCGAAACTCTGCAGCTAGAGCATAAGTGGAGCTACATCCAGCCTTGCTGAATATTTTCTTGCGGCGAGTTCGATATCGCGGACGAAGCTTGTCGATCAGGTACTAGAGGTTGTCGACGTATAGGGGGCTCGGGCCGTCCCCGACGGTATAACCATTTTTTTTTGCTCCAGCCGCCATCGAGGAAGCATGATGCCGGTGACGAAGGAGGACGGCGCCAGCGCCACTGGCCCTCATGCGCAGCGCAGCCTCACGGGCACAGTGGAATGGGCCGCTAAGATTAATGGCGATAACGCAATCCGATTCTGCAGAAGTCAACTCGAAGACGCTGCGGACCTCTCGAGCGCCTGCATAGTTGACAAGGATGTCGACCCGCTTAGTCAAACGGTCCACCTCTTGAAACAGGCAACGGATTCTGCAGACGAAACATCGAGCCGGACGCCGACACAATGCCAAGTCCTTGCGCCTCGAGCGCCTCGAGCGCCTCGCTAGCACCCTCGCAGCTTTCGAAGTCCATGTCGAGCGCGATGATCCGCGCCCCCGTTGGCCCACGCGCGCGATGCCAATCCTCAAACCTCCGCCCCCACCCAGTGATCAGCACCGTCTTTCCGCTCAACATCACTTTTCTTCCCTGTGTTGGACTACATCAACCGCTTCGCGCCACAGATGAAGCCGAAGTTCTTGAGTTCGAAATAAGGAGCCCGCGCACTCAAGGAATGGCGCGGGCGATGGACCTGTATCGAGCGACTATCCAGCCCGGCTGATGAAGCCACCGTCGACCATCAGTTCAACACCGGTGATATACGACGCATCATCCGAGGCAAGAAACACCGCCGCCTGCGCGATATCGAACGGCGTACCATACCGGCCAAGCGGGATGGTCGCTTCCCGCTTCTTGCGCAATGCGTCTGCATCCACGTTTCCGAAAACTGCACCGTAGCCGGCGTCCGTCGTAGCGCGCTGCATGGGCGTATCTACAACGCCAGGATGAATGACATTCGCCCTGATGCCTACGCCGGCATATTGCATGGCAATGGTCCTTGTGAAAGCAGGCACCGCACCCTTGGTCGTTGCGTAGGCGACAAACGGAAGTCCTGTGTAGCGCAGCCCTGCCATGGAGCCGATGTTCGTGATGACGCCTCGCTTCTGCTTCTCCATTACTGGAATGACATACTTAGATGTGAGAAACATCGTCTTCAGATTGACGGTGACAACGCGGTCCCAGTCTTCTTCTGAATGCTCCACCGGTCCACCCGAGGCCAGGATACCGATATTGTTGTGCAGAATGTCGATCGTACCGCCGAGCGCCTGGAGGCAGAACTCCACCATCTCGCTTGTCGATTTCGAGTCGGTGAGATCGGCTACAAAGATTTCACACGTCCCGCCTTCTTCGCGAATCTGCCGCTGCGTTTCTGATACCGATGCGAGATCGCGGTCGACGGCCAGTACTTTTGCGCCCTCTCTGGCGTAACTTAATGCCGCGGCTCGGCCATTACTCATGCCTTCGCCAATAGCGCCGGCGCCCGCGACGATCGCGACCCGGTCTTTCAGTTTGAGAGACATTTGATCAATACTCAAAAGGTTGTTGGGAGGAGCTCGCCCGCTCGCAAGGATTCAATTGACAGAGGCGGGGAGGTTACTTCAGGCGCGGACCGATGACCTCAAAGGTCAGCCCATGAGGATCTCTCAGATACGCGCAAAAGAAGCCGACGTTCGGGCCGGCGCTCACCGGCAGAGGGTCATTAACAGGTGCGAACTGGTACTCGGCCGCCCGTGCAACGGTGGCATCAATATCTTTGACATTGAAAGCCAGGTGGGAGGATCCCGTATCACAAGGGCGAATCACGTGAATCTGAAGATCATCTGGCTTGGAGTACTTGATGAGCTCGATTCGGTGTCCCGGCGCCTGAACGAACGCCGTCACATTCTCGACCCCCTTGACTCCAACGATCAATTGCATCGTCTTCGGGTCACGGGGGCTGAGGTCCAGCAGACGAAGGCCGAGGCCATCGCAAAGAAAACTGAGAACTCGGTCCAGGTCAGTAACGGTGAAACTGGTGTGATTCACGCTTTCGACCAGACACTCAGTCTGAATTTGAGCTTCCATGAGATGTATGAGTGGCGTCGAATGACTATCGGGTATCGTGCAATCGACTAGTTCAAACTAGGCATTAGCCGCGTTGTTGTCTCCGCGGTCCGCCGTGGTAGAAGCTACCAGTGCCATAACGTATGGCAGTTCAGGCTGCAGGGTCATCGCGGATCACCCTGCAGCGGACATAATCTGCCTGCGCTCAGCTCTTCGAGACCAGCAGGTTGGAATCCATTTGGCTTGCCAAGGCTCGGTCTTCAGAGATTTGGCGCTTGCGCAGGGCCGAGCGCAGCCACAGAGAGCCGACGCCAGCAAGAAAACTAGCCAATCCCATGAGCAGCATGCCCGACGCAAAGTTACCAGTCAGGTCCTTCAGCACACCGATGGCCGCCGGCGCGGCGTACCCAGTCAGATTGGAGCACGAGTTGACCGCCGCGATGCCGACCGCGAGCGTGGCACCGGAGAAAACCATTGGCGGCAGAGTCCAATAGGCGGGAATCGCACCGAAGATCCCCGCAAGGCAGAAGGTCAGCGCAACGACCATCACTATCGGTGAATTTAGGTTGAGATAGGCAATTACAAAGCCGCCGGCTGCTACCCACGCTGGGATGACAACGTGCCAAAAGCGCTCGCCTGTGCGATCGGAGTGTCGACCCCACAGAACCATGAACACGCAGGCCACAAAGTAAGGAATCGCGGCGATCACACCCGTCATCTGATCGCTGTGTCCCAGGCCTTTGATGATCTGCGCAATCCAGAATCCAACACCATAAAGGCCGAATACAACCCCCCCTTGAATCACAACGAGCTTGAGAACCCAGCGGTTTGCGATAACCCCCCAAATACTCGAATGATTAGTCGCGCAGTTTTGATCCTCGCGCGCCAAGGTCGCGGCAAGCCACTCTTTCTGCGAATCAGACAGCCACTTGGCGTGGGCCGGCGAATCGGGAAGCCACCAAAGGGTGACAAAGGCCAAGATCACCGCGGGGATAGCCTCAATGACGAACATCCACTGCCAGCCGTGGTATCCGAGGTGGCCATCCATCGCCGTCATGATCCACGTCGAGAGAGGCGCTCCCACTACCGATGATGCAGGCATCATCATCATAAACAGGGCGATCGTCTTGGCGCGGTACGATTTCGGCAGCCACTTAGAGAAGTAGAACATGACCGCAGGCGTAAATCCTGCCTCTGCGCAGCCGACTAAGAACCGCAAAATATAGAACTCTGTCGGGGTTCGGACCAGAGCTAGGCCTGCTGCGAGGAACCCCCACAAAATCATTATGCGGCACAGAGTGCGACGCACCCCGATGCGGCCCAGAAGCATATTGCTCGGGACTTCAAGAAGAAAATATCCGAGGAAGAAGGCACCGGCCCCAATACCAAAAGCGGTGTTCGAGAAACCAAGATCGACGTTCATGCGCAATGAAGCGAAGCCGACATTCACGCGATCGATGTATGCGACAAAGAAGAGTAGGCTTAGGTACGGAACCAGCAGCCAGCTCACCTTCTTCATGGTGGACTGTTCTACGGACATTATGTCTCCTTCACAATATCTAGGGATTCTTGGTCCCATCCTCCTTAGCGAGACGGGTACCGTGTGATTGAGGATAAGTTAGCGTCGAGTGAAGAAAAACGCGAACCGGCGGAAATTACCCTTCCGGCAAGCGGAAATATCTGTTCATTCGAATCCTCCGCCAAGCGCCCTGGATAGGCTTAACGGTTGCCACCGCTCGGGCAATCCACCCAAGATAAGCCGCCAAATAAAATCGCAATTGGCGCCGAGAACGCTTGACAGGTGACGAGGTTCGAGGGGCCGCCGCCCTGCTTGCGCTGGATGTTTAGCGCAAGCAGGGCGGCGGCCAATAGAGGATCGCTTCTCGATCTTCGCTTGGCTCTCATGCCCCTGTCCGATTTGTTCGCTGCACTTGCCCAATATCTGCACACCAAGGTCTTTCACGATCTTGCCCGTCATCCAGAGCATCCGGCCGCCTTCACCCGGCAGCGCAAGCTCACCCTGCCGACACTGATCTCCTTCATGCTCGGCAACTTGCGTATGGGCATGCAAGCCGAGCTCGATCAATTCTTCGCCACGCTCGCCCGCCAAAACACCTTGCGCCGTTGCGTCAGTGAACAAGCCTTCGCCCAGGCTCGCAGCAAGCTCGGCGGCGATGTCTTTGCTCACCTCAATGACTGGCTACTTCAGCACGTCTCCAACCATTTGCCACGCTGGCATGGCTTTCGGCTGGTCGCCGCGGACGCTTCACACCTGCGTTTCGCCATTCGCCACAGCCATCTGCCTCGAGCCGCCAGCCGCGATCAACTTGCCTTCGGCCTGTACCTGCCTGGGGCCGAGATCATGCTCGCCGCCTCATTACACAGCGTGTACGAGAACGAACGCCAGATCCTGTTCGAGCATCTGGACCGCCTGCAATCCGACGACTTGCTCTTGCTCGACCGCGGCTACCCCGCCCGCTGGCTGGTGGCCGTACTCAACCAACGAAACATCCCTTTCTGCATGCGTGCCGACGGCAGCGGCTTTGCTGCCGTACGGCGCTTCGTGCGCTCTGGCCGTGACGAGGCCATCGTCACGCTCCCCGCTCCAGCCCGCATTGACGCGCGCGACTACGAGTGTGCGGCTACCCCGCAGACCGTTCGGCTGATCCGGCAGATCTCGCCAGCCGGCAAGGTGCGCGTGCTCATCACCAATCTGCTCGACATGCACCGCTATCCAGCGGCCACCTTCCGCGACCTTTACCATCAACGCTGGCGCCTCGAGGAGGCGTACAAACGCCTCAAGCACCGCATGGGACTCGAACATCTGTCCGGCCTCTCGCAGTTGGCTGCCAGGCAGGACTTCGGCGCCAAAATCCTCAGTGATAACCTGCACGCTCTATGCTGCTTCAGCGCCGTGCAGGAACATGAGATTGACTCGAACTATCGGATCATCCGAACCTACGCCATCACCGCTCTCAAACCTGTCCTGCCAGCGGCGCTACTGGGACTGCGCTGGGCCAAGGCTGCGCTGAATGAGACCTTGGCCTTGATCGCAACACGTACCCATCGCGTGCGACCGGATCGCGCTAAACCACGTCCGCCTCGCCAGAAACCTCATCGACATGCCGCCTATAAGGCTTGCTGATGTCCTTATCTTGGGTGGATTGACCGCTCGGGTCCCAAGAGCTGGCCGATCAGGGATTCCCCTATGCCACTTCGAAGCGATTTCTCGGCGACCAGGATAGGAAAGCTATGGGGATGGGCAGATGTCACGTCCAAACTGGGAACGAGTCGCTATCGGCACTTTTTGATTTAAGCGACAGAGTGCGTAAACATTAGAATGGGGAATTCGCCCGAGCTCTGGCACGGGCGGCGGTCAACGTTAATTGAAGCGCGCATTTGTCGCGAAGCTTTAATGCAACCGCGGCAGTGAAGCCCCCGGGGCCCACTTTTTTTGGCACTTCGGCTGGGACAGTTAAGTGCACTCAAGAATTGAGAAAGCGAGTTCCCAGACATCCCTGGTTAAGTTCGCTCCGGTCCGATGGGGTACGTCACCTGTAACTTACCCGATGGGTGCCATCTACCCGTCCAACGCGGGCGGTAACCCGCCCGCGAACCTATAGAGCGACTTATTTCAGTCGCGGGCCGATAACTTCGAACGTGACCCCGTCCGGATCCCGCATATAGGCGCAATACAGGCCAGCATTCGGACCATGGCTGACCTCGACCGGATCGTTGATCGGCTTCACCTGATATTGGGCAGCTACCTCGATGGTTGCATCGATGTCGTTCACGTCCAGAGCCAAATGCGCAAAACCCGTGTCGCAGGGACGAACGACCACGACCTTGCGGTCCTCCGGACCCAAGTATTTGATCAGCTCGATTCGGTGACCAGGAGCCTGAACGAACGCGATCATCATGTCGGCGCCCTTAATCCCGACGACCTTCTCGATGCCCGCCGGATCACGCGGACTCTTGTCCAGCAAGCGAAAGCCGAGGCCATCGCAAAGGAACGCAATCGTTCGATCGAGATCCGTGACGGTGAAGCTGGTATGGTTGACGCTCTTGACGAGAGCCTTCGTTTGCGTTGCTTGATCTTCCATGATGGGAACCATCTCCTTTTCATTTAGTCAACGGCTCAATGCCGACGAGAACAGCAGCCGTTCGGCGATTGCGAGCGCACGTCCATGTGTGGCCACCTTCTCTTGAAAGAGGAAGCACCACTTACCTTTGGCGTACCGCACCGTCCAGAACCTCTGTTGCGACGAATCCTTCGCTCACTTCGCAAAGAAATCGCTTGAATTGATGGTAATGTAGTCGTCCTCGAAGAAATACGCGCGTGGCGGAAATTACTCTTCCGATAAACGGAAAAGACAACCAGCCAATTCGCTGCGGGGGATACCTTTCGGTCTACGCTGAGTTGTCGCCGTCCATTGGCAGCACCGAAGGTAGCGGATGCGTTAAAAGATACCTCGGAATATCTTCCAACTTGTCTCCCACCAGGGCGCACGTCTATTCGCATCGGTCTCCCGCCCTTCCGCTCTGTGGCTATCCGCGCCGTCGAAGCCATTGTATCTGCATCCTTACCTACTTATAGGCACCATTCTTGGCAAACGCCGCGTAAACCCTAAGATAGCACAAACATATACGTCATGTTCTTGACTTAGATGCGGGCGTGGACGATAGTTTGTCCAACCCAAGACGACGTCGATATGCCGCCCTTTACCCCTGCCACAGAAACACTGTGGCCATGATGGATCCCGTTCTTTCACTGCAGCGCACAAGTATTCTCATCCGGCCGCTTCAGAAAACATAAAGTTTCTCCCCCTCATTTTTAATTTAAATCGCGGACATTGCTACTCCCAATCCGCCGCGTTTCACAGCGTAGTCACTAGGTAATTTTTTTAAACCACTCGACGCCACCCTGATGCTACGTGTGTTGGTTGGGATTCCCGAGACCAGCCAGTCATTAATGTCTCCACAAAAAGATATGGAGACATCCTCCGCAGCGGGTACGGAGGCCTCTCTCTCGGGCGCTTGTAACCCAAAGAAGTACAAAAAAATGGAGGAGAAATATGAAACGATCATCCGTATTAAAAGCGGGAGTTCTGATCGCAAGCGTGCCAATAGTATTAGGTCTACCCGGCTGTGGCGCAGACGATAGTACTGCGTCCCAGCCAAGCCCCGCTCAATCGGTGCCGAGCAACCCGACCAAACCGGCCTTGGTATTGGATACGGTGTATCCCAAAGTCGGATGTTCCTCATTGGCAGCCGAAGTCATCCCGTCCACTATCTTTCAGATCGCTTCGGGCGCGGCAACGATTACGTCAGCAACTCTCGTCGCCCCCTCAACCGGCGCTATGACGGGCGTCGGTACGTCGGCGATTTGGCAACCGGCGAAGCCCGAATTTTGCAAGGTGATTGGAACCATCGCGCCTGTCGATCCCACCGCGCCGCTGATTAACTTCCAGATAAACCTGCCGACAGCTTGGAACCAGCGTGCAGCGCAACTGGGCGGAAGCGGCCTAAACGGATCGATTCCCCCTGCATTGAACACGGATCGAAACGCTCCTGAGTCACAGCCCGTCGATGTAGGAGGACCACTTTCGAAGGGCTACATTACATTAGGTAGCGACGGGGGACACCAAGGCTTCGGCAGCGATTGGCTTCTTAATCAAGAAGCGGTCACTAATTACGCCTACGGTGAAATGAAAAAAACGCATGACGTTGCAGTAGAGCTGGCCAATCAATACTTCGGACAAAAGCCGAAGCTCTTCTACTGGTTCGGCTCATCTCAAGGTGGCCGTCAGGCATTGATGATGGCGCAAAACTTTCCGGAGGACTACGACGGAATAATTGCTCAGGTACCGGCCATTAACCTCCTGTCTCTATCGCTGGTCGGAACGGTTCGCGCGCAAATGCAAACGACTGCAGATACGTGGATTCCTCCCACCAAGCAAACTCTCATCGAAAACGAGGTCTTGCGCCAGTGTGATGCACTCGATGGAATCGCAGACGGCGTCATCAGCGACTATGAGGGCTGCAACATGCGCTTCATCAATCCCTCGGCAACGGCTGCGCCGTGGGCCAAGATCCGCTGCGCGACCGGCACCGATGAGGGTACGACTTGCCTGTCTGACGCACAAATCGGTACGCTCAATGCAATGCATAGCGATATTCACTATGGCTACGACTTAGCCTACGGAGCGCCTGGTTACGCCGCTTATGGTGTGGGACCGAGTGGTCAGACATGGCTCGGCGAGTACACAATGCCCACGGCGACATACAGCGGCGGAATTTTCCCGCAATTCTGGAAGGCCCTGATTACGGGGACTCTTACCTTTGCCCAGATGACCTGGGATCCGGCAAATTGGAAGAACCAGTTCGTCACGGCTTCCACAAACGTCGATGCCCTCAATCCTGATCTATCCAGGTTCCTCGCGCATGGTGGCAAGCTGATCCTCAAGGCAAACAGCGGGGATCAGACCGCTAATTATCGGGAGACAATCAGATACTACAACCGCGTCGTTGGCGTCATGGGGCAAGAGAAGGTTGATTCATTCCTCCGTTTCTTTGTCGCGCCGGGCCTCACTCACTCAATGTGGGACAATACTGTTCAAAAGGGAGCTTATGGTGATGCGATTCCATCGCAGGTCGATATGGTCGATTACCTCGACAAGTGGGCAGTGAGCAACCAAGTACCGCCCGACTCCATCATGCTTGCGCAGAAGGACCCGACGCCTCCGTTCGCCACGATCTCGAGCAAACCAATGTGCCAGTATCCGCTATGGCCGCGATTTGAGGGTAGTGACCCAACCAAAGGTACTAGCTGGAACTGTACTAAATGATGGGCTGCCGAGTGACCGTGTGCAAGTACGCTAGGTCGCCCACCAAAAAAGCGGCTTAATACGCCAATCAATGGCTTCCGCTGACTGGAGGCCGCGGCGGCTGGCATACGTGCCAGCCGCGTCGACTCGTAGAAGACTTCCCAGCCCAGGACGGCGAAGAGCATCACGCAACCCGAACCGCGCCCAAGAAAATACGGCATACCTGAGTTGTGCAATGCCAGCGTACTATGCATTGGACGCGCAACGGACGCCCCGTATCACTACAGAGAGAGCATCGCTATCTCTGCCTCCTCGAAGACACCGGAGCAATTGGTCCCCGTGCGTTACTTGGCTTTGCCTACTTCGTACGAAGCGGCCGACGGGTCCGTCTTAACAGTCCAGCTCCCACTCTGCCTGAAGGAGGAGGCCGACGCATAAGTGTCTTCCATGAATTGGAAGTAGGTGATCTTGCCGTTCTTGACCTTTGCGTGGATCGAGAAGGGCGAGCGGAAAGATGTACCAACCGCTACCGAACGATAGGTGAAGGTGCCAAACACAGCGACATCGTCCCCCGCGCCGAATATGTCGGTCACTTTGAAGTCCTCAATAGTCCAGTATTTGGCCACACGGCTAAAAGTACTGCTGAATGCCTCCGGCCCTTTAGAGGTGCCGGCCCACGGTTCAATCTGTTTGAGCTCTGGGTTGTCGAAGCTGAGCGAGATATAGGTGGCGTCTGGCGCCACCAGACGCTTGGCGGCGGCGTCGACTTTGTCTGGAGCAGTGTTTTGTAGAAAATCCTTGACCACGTCGACAGGCTTCTTGCTTGTCGCGGCCCTGACAGTTTGCGCTGAAACTTGGGGAGCACTCAACAAGGCGGCGGCGCCGGTGCACACCGCCAGCACTGCTGCGGCGAGATGGCGCCGAGCGGCGCTGGAAGGGTTCATGTCGGACTGCTTTTGCATGTTGATTCCTTTCGTTGGCGATGTATTCGTCGGCCTATCAGCGCGGTTCGACTACACTCGGCTGCGTGATGATACGTCGACGTTTTTGTGTTTTGATCGATCACAGTCGCTCAAGAAGTGCCATGGGCGGCAACGGCCATTCGTCGGCGAAAGTGAACCTTTCTGACCCGGGGCCGCGCTTCGCTCTTGCCAATCGTGTGGCAAGCCTGGCCTTTTCCAGGCACCTCTCGTGAGACTACGGCCTCCTCTGAAGCTGGCTAACGCGGACAATCGAAGCTTAGCGTTGGTTCCGTCCTGGCTTGGAGCACATCCCTGGAAACGCCGGGTGCCATCTCCCGGACGATGAGGCCGTCGCCAGTCACGTCGATAACGGCCAGGTCGGTGATGATGCGGTTGACCACTCCCGCTCCAGTGAGCGGCAACGAACAGCGCTCCAGGATTTTCATTTCGCCATCGCGCGTGTTGTGTTCCATCATCACCACGACGCGACGCACGCCGCCGACGAGATCCATCGCGCCCCCCATGCCCTTGACCATCTTTCCAGGAATCATCCAGTTCGCCAGGTCCCCGGCCGCGCTGACCTGCATGCCCCCCAGGATTGTGAGATCCATATGACCGCCGCGGATCATCGCGAAGGACATCGATGAGGAGCAAATGGATGCGCCTGGCACCATCGTGATGGTCTGCTTGGCGGCATCGATCAGGTCGGGATCGATTTCGTCTTCATAGGGAGGAGGTCCAATCCCAATCAAGCCGTTTTCCGATTGAAGCCAAACCTGCATGCCCGCTGGCACGTGCCCGACGACCTTGGTAGGCAAGCCGATCCCCAGGTTCACATAATCCCCGTCGCGAAGTTCAGCCGCCGCCTTCGCGGCCATTTGCTCATGCGTCCACGCCATGTCCCGCCTCCTTGTTGCCGCGCGAGCGAAAGCTCTTGCGTTCAATACGCTTCTCCGGATCGGGAACGACAATCAGACGGTCGACATAGATGCCGGGCAGATGGATCTCGTCGGGATCGAGCTGACCGACTTCCACAAGCTTTTCCACTTCCACCACCGTAATGCGCCCGGCCATCGCAACTTCCGGATTGAAGTTGCGGGCGGTACGGCCGAACATGAGATTGCCAGCACGGTCGGCGACTCGCGCCTTCACCAGCGCAATATCGGCCTTGAGGCCGCGCTCCATGACATAGCGCTCGCCGTCGAACTCGCGTACTTCCTTGTTGTCCGCCACGACGGTACCAACGCCAGTCCGTGTGTAGAACGCCGGAATGCCGGCGCCGCCGGCGCGCAACCTCTCCGCCAAGGTGCCCTGGGGATTGAATTCGAGAGCCAGTTCCCCGCTGAGATACTGGCGCTCGAATTCCTTGTTCTCGCCTACATAGGACGCAATCATTTTGCTGATCTGGCGGGTCTGGAGCAGAAGGCCCAGTCCAAAATCGTCAACGCCGGCGTTATTGCTGATACATGTGAGACCAGTCACGCCGGTATCGCGCAATGCATTGATCAGGGCTGCGGGAATGCCACAGAGACCGAATCCTCCGACTGCTATGGTCTGTCTGTTCTCGACAATTCCATCGAGCGCGTCCATGGCGCTTTTGAATAGTTTGTTCATCTCCATCACCATCCACTTCTGACAAGGGGTTCGGACAGCTCAGTCGGGGAGGCGAGCCTGACGTCCCTGTCGTGCTGTCCATTATTGTTCGTGCTTTTTTTGACAACAACGGCAATGGACGCAAGGTGGATGTGCGTGGATGCACAACTATGGAGTGGAGGGGTTGCGCAAAAGCGGTGTCGCAGTCTCCTATCGCCGAAACTCGTCCGGGTGACGGGAAACGACTTCGCGAATGAAGTCCCACACACAGCGAATACGCCTAATCCGAAACAGGTCTTCCGGCGCGGCGATCCACAACGTGCGCGTGATGAGCGGCTGGTTGGGGAAGATGCTTACGAGATCCGAGCCGGTGCCAGCGACGTAGGGCGTGAGCAGGACCAGGCCCATCCCCGCTGCAGCGGCGGCCCGCTGGGCCAGGACGCTCGTCGTGGTGAAGTGTCGTCTGGGACTCGGCGTCAGTTCTTCGAGGATGCGATACCGCTCGCTGACCGAGCCGTCGTGGATGTAGTCTACGAACGCATGCTCTGCAACATCGGCAAGCGTTTCGATTGCAGGGCGGGCCTCCAGATACGCTGGCGAGCCATAGAGAAAGTAGTCCACTTCGGCCAGACGCGCAGTCGTATAGCGGCCGATCTGCGGCGGCTCCAGTGTCACCAGGATCTCAACCTCGCGCGTCACGAGGCTGGGAAACTGGGGCTGCGCCATCAACTCGACATGCAAATCTGGATGTCGGGCATAGAGATCCACCAGGCTAGGCGCCAGCATGTTGATGCCAAACGCCTCTGGCGTGCCAACTCGCACCGTGCCGACGACATCACCCGACTGGCCCTCACTCTCTTCGATAGCACCGAGCAATGCGTTCTCCATCCTCTCCGCATGTGGAACCAGCGCCTTGCCGGCGTCGGTAAGTGAATAGCCATTGCGGCGCCGGTCGAACAGCACCGTGCCCAGGCTTTCCTCCAATCGGTCGATCCTGCGCGACACGGTTGAGTGCTCGACACCAAGCTTTTCGCCCGTCAGCGAAATCTTCCCGTTCCGCGCAAGTTCGAGAAAAAACCTGAAGTCATTCCATTCCGGATGTTTCCGCATGGCATTTCCAAATGTGCATTGATGCACAGTAATCTTGCATATTTGCCGTTGTCGTGCAAAAAAGCAATACACATAATCTCTAACACCTCGAGCCGACTCACCGGAGTCGGACATGGCGCGCCAGCGTAGCGACCGCCACACCCGTGCTCGAGCATCTCAAGACAAATGTTGGAGACACCTATGTCCGTCGTTGTCGCGCTCGCCGCACTGGCGTGCCTGATGGTGGCCGCCTATCGCGGCTACAGCGTTATCCTATTCGCCCCACTGGCCGCGCTGGGCGCTGTGCTGCTGACCGATCCGGCAGCGATCGCGCCGGTCTTCTCCGGGGTCTTCATGGAAAAGATGGTCGGCTTCGTGAAGCTGTACTTTCCCGTATTCATGCTCGGCGCCGTGTTCGGCAAGGTGATTGAACTTGCGGGCTTTTCACAATCGATCGTCGCCACCGCGATCCGGTACATCGGCTCTGCGCGCGCCAATCTGGTCATTGTGGCGGTCTGTGGACTGTTGACCTACGGTGGCGTGTCGGTATTCGTAGTCGTGTTCGCGGTCTATCCGTTCGCCGCCGAACTCTACCGTCAGGGCAATATCCCGAAGCGATTGATGCCGGGCGCCATCGCACTGGGTGCATTCTCGTTCACCATGGATTCGCTGCCCGGCACGCCGCAGATCCAGAACATCATCCCGACCACATTCTTCAAGACCACTTCGTGGGCTGCGCCGATGCTCGGCATTCTGGGGTCCCTGTTCCTTGTCGTCGTCGGCCTGTTCTATCTGGAATCCCGCCGGCGCGCCGCAGCCATACGCGGCGAGGGCTACGGCATCAACCTTGTCAACGAGCCGCAACGTGTCGAAGGAAGCAAGCTGGTCTCGCCCCTGCTGGCCATCCTGCCGCTGATTGTGGTCGGCGTGTCGAACTTCTGGCTCACGCGCTTGATTCCGCTCTGGTACGGCCACGCCCACAGCGTGTCGTTGCCGGGCTTGTCGAAGCCAATCGAAACCAAGGTTCCCAGCGTGACGGCGATTTGGGCCGTGGAAGGTGCGTTGGTCCTGGGCATCGTCGTGGTGCTCGTGACTGCCTTCGGCGCGGTGCGTCGCCACTTTGCGGAAGGCACCAAGGCAGCCATCTCGGGTGCACTATTGGCGTCGATGAATACCGCGTCAGAGTACGGATTCGGCGGTGTGATCGCCGCACTGCCAGGCTTCCTCGTGGTCAGCGACGCGTTGCGCGTAGTTCCGAACCCGCTCGTCAACGCGGCTATTTCGGTCAGCACGCTGGCCGGCATCACCGGCTCGGCATCCGGCGGCATGAGCATCGCGCTGGCCGCAATGTCTGACGCGTTCGTCCAGGGCGTGCACGCCGCGCAGATTCCCTTGGAGGTACTGCATCGCGTCGTCTCGATGGCCAGCGGCGGCATGGACACGCTGCCCCATAACGGCGCGGTCATCACGCTGCTGGCCGTCACCGGCCTCACGCACCGCGAATCGTATCGCGACATCTTCGCCATTACCGTGATCAAGACGCTCGCGGTGTTCTTCGTGATCGGGGTTTTCTACACGACCGGACTGGTCTGATGGCTGATTCCATTTGCGGCGTTTCGGGCGGTGCACGTAGCGGCAAAGCACGTATCCGGCGCACCATCAGCAATCCGCTGGACCACATATGCGTTGAATAACTGGCTGCGTCAGGCCGTGCCGATTTTCGGGCTGTCCTCTCTGCAAGAAGGGCATGCACCAGTTTTCTCGCAGCGCTCTTCAGCCTGATGGCACGGAGCCAGCCATTCTGAAGGAGATGACATGAAGGAAATAATGAAGGTGGCTTTTATCGGCGCGGGAAGCATGGGTGCGCCCATGGCTCGCTGTGCGCGTCGGGCAGGATTCGATCTCATAATCTGCGATCGGAATCAGGCCGTACTCGACGCCTTTTCGGGCGAGGGGACGCGCGTGACAACCTCGGTCGCGGATTGCGCCTCTGCGGATGCGATCGTCGTCCTGCTTGCCAACGACGCCCAGATCCTGGAATCGGTGCTCGGGACGGGCGGACTTGCGGACGCAATCCCGACGGGGCACCAGCCAGTCGTTTGCATCATGAGCACGACGTTACCTGATACGCTTCAGACCCTCTGCGCTGGCTTGCAAGCATCCGGCGCGCGCCTCATCGATGCGCCTGTCAGCGGCGGGATCGTCGGCGCAGAGCAAGCTACTCTGACGGTCATGATGGGGGGCGCCCCAGAAGATGTGGCTGCTGTCATGCCGTTGATGAGATCGATGGGAAACAACATCTTCCACTGTGGGGCCCTTGGCTCTGGCGAGGTTGTGAAAGTCATCAACAACATGCTTTGTATCGCAAACATGTTCCTGACGGCTGAAGCTATGGACCTTGCGGAACGCTACGGCGTCAGCTTTGAGAGCCTGGCGCCCATCCTGAACGTCAGTACCGGACGCAACTTTCTTACAGAGGATGCCGGGATCGGCCGAAGCCAATACGCTGCATGGGCTCGATCCGAAGCTGCATTCGCTTCGCTTCACAATGTCGTTAGCAAGGATTTGCACTTGGCGAAGAAGCTGGCGGATTCGGCTGGCATTGACTTGCGGTTGCTCGATCGGGTCTCCCAGTATCTCGACACCACCGATCGTCTGGCAATGCAACGATGGATGCGCCACGGTCGCAAAGTCGCTTGAAAGTTTGCACCCGAGTGATTGAGGCTGAGCATGTCGACTCAGCGATTTGCCCGATTCGCCCAACAACTCGCAGCCCCCCTCAACGCATCTGCCGCACCAAGCGCATTGGCGCCGAGAAGCTGACAGTGTAGCGGCCGAGCCGCCGCCCTTCGAGCCAGAGAACCCATCTCCCGGGCGTGTGGGCTTGTCACGTCAGGGTGTCGCCGTAATAATGAAAGCGGTTTTCCAACGGCGCCTTACATCACGATATGACGAAAGCCCGACGTCTGAGGCTCATGGCAGCGGCCATGGGACCTGAGTTATCCGAAGCCGAGTATGTCAACCAGGCGTTGGAGCAATTCAAGGCCTTCAGCCTGATCCCAGGGATCGTCGGGCCCTACATTGCTGAATCGTTGGTCTGGCAGGACGTCAGGTACTACTACGTTCATGCCCGGGACTACATCGGCCAACGCCGTCTCATTGAGGTGTTTGTTGTAACCGACCAGCAAAAACTCGAACCGGTGCTGGCATTTCAATACCCCCCGCCCTTTCGCGGGCTGTTCCCCGATGATTTTGCGCTGCTTCACAGCGACGACCCATGGGCGGAGGCAACCGAAGTCCAAGAACGCGCGTAACGCAGGGACTTGCTCGCTCCCGAGCGCTTACAGGTCTCCACCATGCCGCTAGCCACCTTTGAGAACAGCCCGCTGGAGCTCACTACCATCCTGCTTCGACACCACGGCATCCACCGCGGGCTGTGGAGCCTGACTGTGAATTTTCACGTTCACGGCACAAATATTCGCCAGGACGACCTTAATGGTGCTGCATTTCCAGGCGCTCTACTGGCTGTCCGAAGCATCGGGGTCAGGCAGGTTGATGTTCCGGATGCTCTCGCAGTCGACGCTGCGGCTGTAAATCCGGCGCCCTGATTCTCGGACCGGGCTCAGAATTTCCACATAATCAGCGTGCGGCTCGCAGTGACGAAAGTCTGCTAATCGGCCAACTAGGCCCTCCACCCATGCCTAGCCGGTTGACGCAGAATTGTCGTTACGGCATTCGCGGCCGCGCCGGCGCCTCGCGGATGGCCGCCTCCGGCCAGGAAGGGACATGCGCACCTCTCTTGGCTGGGACGTTCGGACGTAGACTCCGCAACAGAAAACGACCGTTCGATAGGCGACGACGAATGTTGCTTCATGGACGCGGACCGTCGGCCATCGTATAGCGAACGACCTCCAGGGCTGAAAGCGGTTATCGCCCCTGCCTTAAGCCTGCATTACCCCCGATACAACAAGCCAAGCAGTGGGAGCGGCCTCCCAAGGCCCATATCAATCCCCCACAATGAAGCCACGCGTCCGCCAAGTCGCGCGAACGTAATCCTGAAACTTATATCCCTCGCCGAGAATGAGCTTATCAGCGTGATCCGAGACGATGACCTGGGGAGTTACCCCGGTAGTCTTGCCAGTATCCGCGCAGAATTTCGCCAGTTGGGTGAACATGTTGTTCACCGCGTTCATGTCGTCGTCGACGTCGTTTTCGCGTTTGGCTTGTTTTGCGAGCACCTCAGCGTCAAATTCATCCGCATCATCTAGAGAAGCGGGGAAGTAGACTTGGGTCGGTTGATCCAGGAAGAGGATGGGCGGAATTTTGCACCCACTCGCTGAACGCGCGGCAAACTGGTAGTGCAATGCCATGAAGAGTGCCAGATGCGAGTACAACCAATTCGCACCGCTTCCCATTGATCGCAGATACACGCGCGTTTTAGCGTCCTGCTGGTACCACAGATCGAACGTCTCTACGTCGAAACGAAGGGCCGAAGGTTTGTACGTTTCCTCAAAGTCGAAGCGATCGCCCAATTCGCACATTTTGGCATCGATGTCTTGGCTCAGTATGTGGAGCTTGTCCTTAATGTCGTACTGGGCGAGCAGTCCGGCGAGCCGTTCTACCTCTTTTAGCCAAAGCTCTTCTTGCTCAGATAGTTCCGATTCAGGCTTGTCTAACTGATCCTGGATGGCGATCTCTAGTCGGAGCTTCGCCTTTGTCGCCTGCTCATCAATTGATTTTGAGGTTTTGAGCTTCTCGATCTCTTCATCGAGCGGCCGGATGTCGGCTTGAATGCGACGAAGCTGCTCATTCACAGCGTCGAGCTCTTCTTGTATCTTGCGGCGCTCGCCGGCGAAGCTCTCTCGGGCATAAGAAGAGAGTTTGAGCTCCGCGTTCAGCCACTCAATGGCGCCTACAAGCCTGTTGGCTTCGACGGCGGGGGCTGAAGTTTGAGCCTCGCACAGGGGGCAGTGCGCATCCTCAGATAGCACCGTGGAGGTGGGAAGACTCTCCGCCGTCATGCCCAAGCTAAACTGAGTGGCCGAGGTGAGGGATTCATTGATCAATCTCATTTGGCCCTGAAGCTTGCGTTTGCTCATAAGCGAGTCGGATCGCTGCGCTTGAAGTTCTGCCCGGCGTACTTCCACTTGATCCGAAAGCACGTCGATTTTGACGGATCGTCCGGAGATAACTTTCAGAAAAAGCTTTGGCTTCGCGTAGATTTCCTCGGCTGTGGCATCTACAAGCGGATGTCCCGCCAAGCTTTTGAATTCGGCTAGATAGCGATTGTAGCGGGAAATGGCCGCCTCTTTACGCTGCACCTGCTTGGGGATCTGCGACTGTATTTTCTTGAGCTCGTATTTCGCGATCTCGTGTTCCTTATGGATGTCGAAATATATCTCGTCCACGAGGCCCATGAGGATTTTGAAATGATTTATCGCTTGGTCGCGCTTCTCCTTCTCGTCGAAACGATAGAAAATTGCATGCTTGTTCGCTATGAGATTCTGGTGCTGAAGCATGAAGGACGAAAAACTTCGAACCGACGGGGTTGCAGATTTTTTACGGCCAGATGCTTTGAGGAACGGATCTTCATCAACATTTTCTAAGGTGATTGCAAAATACCGCCCGAGGCTTTTCTTAAAATCGGAAAGCGGCATGTAGTATTTGGAATCAAAAAATGCTTTTGGCCTCTCGATAAATTTCAGCAACTGATCTGCATCGGTACCATGCACCTCTAGCAGAAAGCAGCGATCGGATTTTTGCTTCCGTGCAGCCACGAGAAGGTAGCGGGGAAATTGCAGTGCGATGAAGAAGGTCTCAGCTCGCTCAGTGATCTTTCCGACGGGAATCGTATCTTCTGTACTGCCTAGGCAGTAATCGAAAATTTCGAGAATCGCACTTTTACCCGTGGAGGACTTACCAGTGATGATGTTGAGCCCAGGCTCCAAGCGCACGTGGTGAAGCTTCTCTTGGGTATCCACAACGCCGATGTACCGCAAAAAGCATTTCATAGCGACTTGAATCCTAACATTCTGTAGATGGAAACGACGTCCACTTCAGCGCAGACCATAGACAGCCGGCGAGCGGCTTCGAGTTGTTTCGGATTGGCATTAGCGACTCTGACATCGCCTACCGATTTCACCGTCAAGTCATTTGTGATTTCAATGCTTTGCTCTGCATTGAGGATGAGCAGCGCAGCGTGACTCCTGAGCGTTACGGGTAAGCCCCACAAGCCTGGACTGTTCTTTACAGAGAGTGCGTAGGTTGCTCGTTTTCCTTACGGTAAGAAGGTACGACTGCATGGCGGGAAACAGCACCATGGGAAGCACCAGGTAGCTAAGCAACAAATCTCGTTCGCGAGGCCGGGAGCTTGCGAAGAACTGATGGATGACTGGGGCCAGTGCAATGGGAGATCGTTGAAGGGTGAAAAGGTGTTCAATAGGGCCGGCAGTCATTTCCAGAGCCTCCAGTGGAACTCCTTGAGGGGGCTTCTAGTCTTACTGTGTCATAAATGTGCCATACTATAAACTTCTTGGCACAGTTCATGAAGAGCGATGAGCGCGAGCGAGCGATTTGAGCAATACATGGAACATTTAGCGGCGGGACTGGGGCATGCGGACCGCCATGCTGGGCTCAAGGGCTACTGCACAGGTCTGATGCTGCCGCTATCGCGTAAGAGTGTGGAGCCGATGGCAGCTGGAGTCGATCCGCTGCACGCTAGCGCCCGGCACCAGGCACTGCACCACTTTGTCGCCAAGGCCGACTGGTCCGATGAGGAGATGCTGCGCCGGGTCAGTCAGTGGGTAGTGCCCAAGATGGATCTCTCGACCGGTGGCTTCTGGATCATTGACGACACAGGCTTCCCAAAGAAGGGCAAACATTCGGTTGGGGTCGCGCGTCAGTATTGTGGGGTGCTGGGTAAGCAGGACAACTGCCAAGTTGCGGTCAGTGTGTCTCTGGCCTGTGAGCAGGCGAGTGTGCCTGTAGCCTACCAGCTCTATCTACCGCGGGAATGGGCGGAAGATACTGAGCGGCGTGAGAAGGCTGGAATTCCCGACGAGGTGAGGTTCACAACGAAGACCGAGATTGCTCTGCAACAGCTCGAATCGCTGTTGGCCGCCGGCGCGCCAAAGTATTGCGTGTTGGCGGATGCCGGCTACGGGGTGGACAACGCATTTCGCCAGCGTCTGAGTGATCTGGGCATGCGGTATGTGGTGGGTATCACGTCGGCGGTCGTGGTCTGGCCACCGGGGGTGGAGCCGTTGCCGCCGAAGCCATATAGCGGCATCGGCCGCCCGCCGGTGATGCCGCGGCGCACTCGCAATCGACAGCCGATAAGCGTCAAGGAACTGGCGCATTCCCTGCCGCCTACCGCATTCCAGACGATTAGCTGGCGCGAAGGCTCAAACGAAACGCTCAGTGGGCGCTTTGCCGCCGTACGTGTGCGTCACGCAGGCGGTAATAGTGGCAAGGCGCGTCTGCGCCCCGAGCAGTGGCTGCTAATCGAGTGGCCCACTGGGGACACTGACCCATTGAAGTACTTCCTATCCACCCTCCCGGCCGATATTGCGCTGGATGAATTGGTCGCCCAGGCGCACATGCGTTGGCGCATCGAGCGCGACTACCAGGACTTGAAGCAGGAGTTGGGTCTCGGCCATTACGAAGGCCGAGGGTGGCGGGGCTTTCACCACCATGCCGCGCTGAGCATAGCCGCCTATGGATTCCTGGTCTCTGAACGTATTACCACCGGCGATTTAGTCGGCGCCAAAAAAAACTTCATTGCACGCCAAACGCCTGCGCTTTCCGCAGATTACATCCCGCGGGGCAGCCCAGCGCGCCCAGCGACACGTGGCTGATTCAATCACCACGATCCGCCACCAACTCAGCATTCTCTTGATTGGTAGACTCGCCATGTGTCCGTGCTGTCGGAGGCCAAACAAACGACTTCTCTTGTGACACAGTAAGGCTAGGGAATCGCTGAACAAAGCGTCAGCGCGCAGCGTTGCCAGTGTGATGCCGATTTTTTTGTCAACCAACAGCAGATTTGACGGCTTGCCAGTTGGAAATTTTCATTTTTTGGGGCTTTTGCCCCGGGTTTCACGCCTTATGCCGCCTTGCAGACGGAATTGTCCATTGATTGCAGCAACGCTTTCTTTGCAATCACCAGATTGGCCAGCGCAAACAAGGTGTCGCACTGCGCACCGTTTTTGGCCAATCCCCTGTAGCGAGCCTTCTTGTGCTTGAACAGATTCTTCACCACATGAAACGGATGTTCAACCCGGGCACGAATTTGCGCCTTGACCTTCTCCAAGGCCTGCGTCAATTGCTTCAGCGGCCCTTCGGTCATGCCCTTGAGCCTGGAGCGCTTCATAGCCACCGACCACCGAACATCCGCCTTGATGGCGCCCTCTGCTTGCGCCTTCAAGATCTCGTCGCGCCTGTGCACGCCGGTGTAGCCCGCATCAAGAATGACGTCATCCTCTTGCCCGTGCAGCACCTCATGGGTGTGCGCCACGTCAGACTCGTTGGCCGCGGTGTAGTGAGTGCTGTGCACCAAGCCCGATTCAGCATCGGCACCCACATGCGCCTTCATGCCGTGGTACCACTGATTGCGCTTCTTCGTTTGATGCATTTCAGGGTCACGCGCCTTGTCTCGGTTCTTTGTCGAAGTCGGCGCATTGATGATGGTGGCGTCCACCATCGTGCCCTCGCGCATCATCAGGCCTCGCTCGCGCAGGTGGGCGTTGATCTGCTCAAACAGCACGGCGGTAAGCTTGTGCTTCTCGAGCAGGCGGCGAAACTTGAGCACCGTGGTGGCGTCCGGCGCTTCCTCATGTCCCAAGTCAACACCGACAAAATTGCGGATGGCCGCGCTGTCGCTGACGGCATCTTCAAGGGCCTCGTCGGACAAGCCATACCACTGCTGCACAAAGTACAGCCGCAGCATGCGTTCCAGGCCAATGGGCGGGCGCCCTCGTTTGCCCTTGGGGTAGTACGGCTCCAGTGCCTCCAGCAATCGAGCCCAGGGCACCACCTGCTCCATCTCACCCAGAAATTTCTCGCGCCGCGTAACGCGCTTCTTTCCCAGATACTCGGCACTAGCAAAACTGATTTGTTGCATCGGCGTAGCTCGCTGGTCGTCCTTAGTCTATCAACGCTTCACAGCTGCTCAACGTCGACACTCTCGTCGATTAAATCAGCCTTTCCCTAGGCTCCTCGTCGGCTAGCATATGGTAAATGCCATTGCGGAATTCAATGGGGGTGAAATCGTAAGTGCTGAAGCGGTCTGCAGATTCGCCGCAACGTTCGTCATAGAAGGCTCGGGATGCCGTCTGTAGCTGGGCATGGGTCAACGTAGAATCGCATTTGCCCATGACACTCGACCGGCTGGATCGATGCATCCGCAACTGGTTTCTTTTGTAGTCTTCTATGTCCGTTTGGGATGTGGTGCAATCCTTGACTAACTCAGCTATGTATTGTTGTGCATGGAGTAGGTCAGCAGTTGCTTGAAGAATGAACTCTTCACCGCCAATTTCATCCAGTTTCATGGCAAAAAGGCGATCATGAACATTCATTTCTGCAGCTTCCATTTCCACGTCATCACTGTTCAGACGTGGAAATTTTAACGTACCGATCAGGTATCGGGCGGTCAGTTCCGCGAATTTCTTGTCAAACTCAGCGGCGGTAAATCTCCAGCCTCCGGTGATTTTGAGTGCGCTGGTCATAAAGCCAAAGAGGTCATCCAGAAAGGAGTCCATCCGGTGTGGCTGGATACCCTTGAGGTAGTGCGTCTTGTATGCAGAAATCAGCCCCAGCAAATCGGGCTGTTCCGTGACGATCTTGATCTTTGGCAAGGCTTCCAGCAATGACTCTCGAGTATCTATTGCCAACACCTTACGCTGAAGCTTTAGTACCTTCGATGGGGCGGCGCTTTTGCGCTCATGTCCCCCGTCGACGACTCCCTCATCGTTTGGCTCACGTTTGTCATCATCATCCTTGGACTGCTTTGCCTTTTCAAACCGGGCCTCGGCAGCTTCGTGAATGGTCTCCAGCGCAGCCAGACGCTCGCCAGGATCCAGCCGTTCCCAGTCTTTCAGGGATGCGCGCTCGCCAAATTCCTGAGTCGTCAAAAGGACTAGATTCGCGTATTGCTGATGGTAAAAATCTGGCTTCAGCCAATTATTAAGCGTGTTCCAAAAATTTTCGTGGCCGTCGGTCAAACTATCGCTGTAATCCTTGACCTCGACCTGATCACGCCCTTCGACGGTCACGTCACCGAACACCTCTATCCAGAGAACGTCATGCTTTTCGAGTGTGTGGCAATAGTTGATCGCTACGTGGATCTGGTACTTCAGGGCTTCGGAAAGCTTCGTAGCGTCGAAATCGAGTTTCGCGTTCACAGCTACTTCCAATCTTGAAAACACGATCGACCAAGGAGAGCGAATACGTTCGCCATCCTGGTCAAACAGGTCCATGATTACTGTATGGAAATACAGTGGTGATTTTTGGCTAGGCCAAAGCTTATCAGATGCCGAAACGGAGCAACGAAAATGACCGTTTTAGTGCGGGCCGCAGCGACTCGCCGGGCAGTAGCCGACCGTCGGGGCACTTGTGTGCCGAGACTCGACCCGAATGGCTGCTCTACTTAGGAATCTGCCGTAACACTCTCGTCGAGTCGAAGGACTGCTGTGGGTCGACGGCGGCCCGAAGCCAGGTGCGCACCGAGAAGATTTTCGCGCATCGTGCGTAAGGTCAGGGACGGCACTGCGCGATACCGGCGCATCGACGTGCAGCTTGCCGCGCTCTGCCTGCGAACTAATGGCCCGGTTCGAACTCCCTAGTCGCCTGCGCAGCGGCTTTGGCTACCTTGAGCAACTGCTCGCGGTACTCCGCCGCATAGGCTTTCATATCAGGCGGGTATGGGGTCGCGGGGTTTTTCGATGACCACTCTGGATAGAGGAAGGTGGCATAGTAGTAATACGCCGCTTCGAGTGCCGCATCGAAGGACGGATAGTGTGTCGGCTTGGCATCGAGGTCGTGATGTGCAGCCAGTTGATCGCGATAGTCCTTCATCGCTGAGTGATACTCCTCCCACTCCCTGGAACTCTTGCCAACCGCCGCGAGGAGGCCATCGCGGAAAACATCATGCCGATCGTTGGGTACGAGCTTGGTCCAATGAGTGTCATCTGATCGATTACCGAAGATCTTGCACCACTCGATCAGGCCATAGTCGAGCGACGCGCCTCGCATCACTCGCCAGAGGTCCACACGCGTATCGGGTATCAATTCGTAAAGCACCCGTTGGAGCAGAACAAGCCGGACGGATGACCAGACGATCTGGATATGCATTTCAACTGGATGTGGTTGCTGCATGGTCACCCCCTTTTTCAAGTATCAAGCATGTCCCACTCGTCACCGAGGATCCAACGCAGCGCGGACAGCTTGCCGTTGATCATTCCCCACTCGAAGTCATCCCACGGACCGAGGTTCTCGATGCCGACCTCGTCTTCGGTCCTCTTTGCCGAGGCGAGTGCGCCAGCCCAGATGTTGTCGAGTATCTGGTCTTGGCGGTATGGGCTCCTGCTGTAATTTCCCTCCGGCACGACTTTGACCTTGCCTGTCTCGATCTCGTGGCGAAGATTCCAGTGCCGGTTGTACCAGACCTGCTGCAACAGCAGATGCTGGGCCTCGAGGATCTCTGGAAGCCGCCGCGCTTCCTGCGAGTAGTTGAACTCGAAGTCGTGCTCACCGAGCAGGTCGGGGCTGTGATCCTTCAGGAACTCAACCATCGAGATCCAGTAGGATGACTTCGGCGCATCGAACAGGTGCCGGAGGTCAGCGTGCGCCTTCCGAAAGTCGCCGTTCGCATCGCTGAAGTCTTTCGTGTTGTGTGTAATGAACGCACACGGTGTGGCCTCGCCCGCGCCCGCGACCACATCGACGTACATCTCGACGAGGATGGCGTCTCCCACGCTGTTCTTTGCACGGTGATACGGAGCCTGCTTTGCGAGCGCGCGCTCGGTGACGCGCTGCTTGACCGCGTCGCTGGTCGCGAGTGCGGGCGCACGGCGCAGAAGTCTGTCGATACGCTCGATCGAACCGCCTACCGCATCACCGTCAACGCCGATCTGGTGGTCGACCTCGTTGAGGCCCGCCAGCAATTCGCCTTTGCGTCCGTCTTCACCAAACTGATTCACGGCCTGCCTGACCAGCCGGAAGTGCGACTGGAGACCGCGTCGGGCCTCCTCAATGATGCGAGCCTTGTTCCGGTCGAATTCGTCGAGCACCTGCTGCGGCACGATCAGTTCGATCTCGCCGTTCTGAACCAGGTCTTCGAGCGCACTGATGATTGGGCTGCTCGCGATAGTCCTTCGCGAGGTCGAGCCAGACGCACGTATCAACCAGAAGCCGGATCGCCATGCTTTCTTCTTTCACGGGAAAACGGAGATTCTACGGGAACGCAGAAGATATACGGGCGCGCAGAGGACGGTGAAGATGACGTGGTATAAACCGGCTTGCCCGCCTCAATACCGCCTACGAAAATGCGCGTGACAAAGATCGATGCCGCCCGACGGCAACTCATTACCGCCATTCGCCTCTTCTTCGATGGTGGCGACCCGGTCTCGGTTTACTCGCTCGCGTCGAACGCGTGGGAAGTGATCGACGTCCTTTGCGCCTGCGCGGGCATCGACAGTTTTTCCAAGCAGGCTCGCGAGAATCTGCCAGCCGGGCACACGCTGAAGCACTACGTCAATGAGCCGTGCCGCAACTTCTTCAAGCACGCAGCTCACGACCCGAGCCCCGATAGCTCGATCGAACTGCTCGAGGCCAACGTTTCCGCCATCCTGTTTCTCGCGGTGGAGGACTACATTCGGCTTCGACAGGGCGGACCTGTCGAGGCGCAGGTCTTTCAGTTGTGGTTTATCGCGGTGTTCCCCGAGAAGGTCAGCAAGGATGACCCGGTGGCGCAATCGAAACTCGACAGCGCCAAGCTCGCATTTCCCGGCATCGCCACGCTGGCCGAGTCCGACCAGATTGCGATAGGGCGGAAGATGCTGGAGGCCGCGCGTCAAGACTCCGACCTCGCGGCTGACCCGAAGACCGAGCCAAGCCTCTGACGCTGCACTTCGGCACCGGCGCGTTTTCGCCGGTCACCGATTTGCACGGCCAGCGCCCACATAGCGCCCAAATCGGAAGAAACAAAAGCTATTCCTGAAAGTGGGCTAAATCGCGGAAAGCCTTACTAGGCTTTGGTTGCGGGGGTAGGATTTGGACCTACGACCTTCGGGTATGAGCCCGACGAGCTGCAACGGCCCGGCCCACACCGTCTTTGACGATGGGGGCCCCTCGACCAAGCCATCGCCGCCGTCCGCTCCCGACAGCGGACTTGGGCGGCGGAAGCGGTCGGTATGTCTGTCACCGCTGCACCGGCAGCCAAAGTGCAGGTCACCGCGCCAATGGGCGCGAGACTGCGGATGCCCGGATCGGTTCGGTAGACACATCCTTTCATTTTTTCTGGCGCCTCATCTGCAGCATTGGGCCGGGTGCGCTCAGCACGGTCCAGCTTGGGGCGTCCGCAGCGGAGCGATCTGCGATCACCTTTGTCTGGCCCAGTCGACGTACGGGTCCGGGGCCAATAGCGGACAAATCCTCATACTCCCAAATCCGGAGAACTTTCAAATTTCCACGAGACTCCTGGTGCACCGACGCCTAGTTGCTCCCGCGCCTTCTCCATCATGGCTTTTCCGTGTCCAGCGCCGACGAGAAGCACTCCATGAGAGAGTGCCGTGCACCTTGTTGCCACTCATCACGTAGCGCTCCACAGCCGCCACCAGCGGGCTGAGCAATGCCGAGCAGCCGCCGACCCAGTCACCCAGCGTCGATTCGGGAAGGTCGATCCCCTCACGTTCCCAGCGAACGCGCCGGCGATACAGGGGCTGATGATCGCAGAACTTTGAGACCAGTACGTTGGCAAGCAAGTCCGGGCCAGGGATGCCTCGGTCGATGGGACGGCTAGGCGCGATCCGGCCCTTCGGCAGATGGAGTTCGACAGTCGCCGTCGCTCCAGCAGAAGAGACAACCGGTGATGGGCGACGGTCCACCGGCTCGACACATACGGGAACAAACTCGGCGCCCACCTGCGCTACCGCGCCATACGTGCCTTGCTCGTACTCGCGGCGCCATCTGGCCAGTTGGTTGTGGTTCAGGTCGTGCTCGCGTGCAAAGCGCGCTAACGACATCGTCGACGACAGCAGCGTCTGCACCATCTGGCATTTGTACTCGGCCGAAGCGGCGCCTTGGTTCTCGACGGTAACCGCCTTCCTGATCCTTAGCTGACTGCGACATAGGTCCCCACTAAATGATAGGTGGGTACCTATTGTGCTTATCGATGCCCCAACGTCCAGACGGTACTGGCCGGAGGCTTACCGCAAAGGATGCCCGACGTCTGCCGGTGTCAACACTAGGCCGCCCCTGCCTCGAATTGCGAACTCAGTTCCGGAAGTCAAAAAAAGTGGACATGGACTATAATGTCAATTATTGTTGACAGCATGTTTGCTGAATCCAACCCGGTTAAGGGGGGCAAATGGACCATCGACGAGAGCTACATGATAAAGCGGACGCAATGCGCCGCAAAATCGGGGAAGCCTTGCGCTCCGCGCGCGAGCGACAAGGTAGCAAGCAATCCGACATCGCCCAGAAAGTGGGCGTGTCTCGGGCAACCGTCATTGCAATCGAGAGCGGCCAAAGCGTCTCGACGTTGAATCTGCTCCTGATGGCGGCTGCGGTCGGCGTGAACCTTAACCCTCAACCAGACCCGGCGATCGTCACGCCACCACGTCGCCCCATGCTCAGGGAAATGATGCGAGCGGAGCGGGAGCGCCAGGCAATGCTCCAGACGAAATTACCCAGCCGGCAGCGCGTGGGATCGGCGTCCTTTACCGCCCCAGTTTCCTACCCGGAAAGCAACGTAAGGCGTCGCCCCACGCTCAGGGAAATGATGCGAGCGGAGCGGGAGCGCCAGGCAATGCTCCAGACGAATCTCTTGCACAAAGTATCTCAATGAGTAGCGAACTCGAGGTCTTCGTTTCGGACTATCCTGTCGGCTTGCTCAGTGAAGACATCGAGACAGGCCTGATTGATTTCCGTTACCTTCCGGATGTCCCGGATCAAATGACAGTCTCGTTACTGATGCCGCCGAGCGCGCCAGCAGAAGAGTATCTTGGTTACAACGGGGTGCCCCCACCCTTTCAGATATCCCTGCCCGAAGGCATCTTGCTGGAAGCCATTAGAACCCGCTTCGCCAAGCATATCGACGTTGATAACGATATGTCGCTGCTCCGTCTTGTCGGTCGTCACACTATCGGCCGCACTACCTTCGGCGGCCCGCTGGACCCAGACGCCACACTTCAACAAAACATTCTGGATGCCGCCAGAACTGAGGGTGCGGCACAGCGGCTGATCGAAATTCTGAAGACATCTCCGGAGATGTTTGGCGTGTCTGGCGTCATGCCCAAGATGTCGACATTCCAGACGGAAAAGACTCGCCCCGGGACTGTCGCCGCGCACGGCTCCATCGTTAAATTCGACTCGCCCCATTATGTTGGTGCGAGTTTGGTTGAGTATGCATGCTTGAAAGCATGCTCGGCAGCGGGACTAGACGTTCCTGCGATTGAATTAAGCCCGGATCGCACGTCACTGACGATGAGCCGATTTGATATCGCCCCTGACGGATCACGTCGCGGATTCGAAGATGCATGTGCGCTGTCGGGCTTGTTTCGTAGTGGGAAATATAACGGATCGATTGAACACCTGTTTGAGATGATCCGCTTCTTCGTACATCCAGACGACCAGGCGACAGATCTCGTGGCCATGCTGAAACTTGTCATGATGAACGACGCACTACGCAACGGCGATGCACATCTAAAAAACTTTGGTTTGGTCTATGACGATGTCATGCGCCCGCGGCTCTCCCCCGTGTACGACGTACTCACCACCCAGGTATGGTCTCCGCAAGAGGTGCCCGCGCTGGCGATGCAAAAGACCGACCCGAAGGGTACGGAAAAATGGCTGGATCAGCTTGAGCTGGAGGGCGTTGTTGCATAAATCGAGATTGAAAACAGGGGGCTCCTCGGTGACGCTGAACTCAGGCGATACGGACGGATTGCGGGCGAGCGAGCGCGACCATGCGGTTGAGCACGCCCGCACGGATAGCCACTTCGGTGGCCTGCGACCCGATTTCGCGTGCCCACAGACTGTGTCCCGTCAGCGTCTTGAGGCGGTACATCAGGGTCTCGGCCAGCGAGCGCCGGTGATAGCCGCTGGCGGCTTTCCAATCGCGTCGACTGCTCTTCTCGATGACATCGATGGCCTCGTTACGCCAGGCTGCGCCCGGCGTACTTTCGGACCAAGGCTTCGCTCCATCGCGTGGTGGAATCGAGGGCTGTGCACCTCGCGCAGCAATCTCCGCGTGGCACGGCTTGCTGTCGTAAGCGCCATCACCTCCGATGGTATCGATCGGTGTATCAACCGGGATCTGATCGAGCAGGTCGGCCAACACTTCGCCATCGCCAACGTCCTGGTGGGTCATCAGTGCAGCACAGATTTGGCCGGTGTTCGCGTCCATGGCGAGATGGACCTTGCGCCAAGTCCGGCGCTTGGACCAACCGTGCTTGCGAACCTTCCACTCGCCTTCGCCGTAAAGCTTCAGCCCAGTGCTGTCGATCACCAGATGCAGCGGCTCGCCGCTACGCGAGGCGGGCAGCACGACGTTCAGATTCTGCGCGCGGCGGCTCAATGTCGTGTAGTTCGGCACTGGCAACGTTGGGAAAGCCAGGGTGCGCAAGCTCTGCGCGAAGCCTTGCAGCGCGCGCAGCGGCAGGTGGAACACCTGCTTGAGACTGAGCAGACCCTGGATCAGCGCATCCGTATAGACGAGCGGGTGGCCACGCTTGGGCGACTGGGCTTTAGCCGGTGGCACGAGCAAGCTCTCTTCGACCCACATCGTCACGTCTCCTCGGGCTATCAGCCCCTTGTTGTACTGCGCCCAGTTCTTGACGCGGTAGACCCCCTTGGGCTCGGCTTGCTGTCGGTTGTCCTTGCGCATCGTCCCGGAAAAAGTCCAAGACACTACGCCGCTTCGTCAGAAGTTAACAGAGCCAGCGCTCCAGTCGTTGTGCGTAAACGTCAGCCCATCCGACCCCGGATTTATGCAACAACGCCGAGCTGGAGCGCCTCGCCTCTCTCAGTCATTGCCACAATGTTGACGTCGTTCAAATGCAAGCACAGTGTCGCGAGATCGCATTGCAGAGCATGGCGACGACCTTGGATGAGTGCCCAAAATGCCCGCCGCGCAAAGCGCTTGAGCACGCCTTGAAGATCATCGAGGGGGCACCGCCTGTGCCATCATCATCTGCTAAAACATAGTTGAATTATCACTAGTGTCCGGTTAAATTTCGAACAAATTCAATTGGTTAGCGGCGTCGGGAACTTCTGACAGTGAAGAGTCGGGCTGAAAGGCCTGTGAAATAGGGGTTTTCTCGAAAACCGAGACGGACAAAATCTGTAGCAAAGTGTAAAGCGAGGCATTGAGTTGAAGCTCCTTCTTGACGATGGCGATGAGCACGTAGATGGACACGGCGCACCAGATTTGCGTCTTCACCGCGTTCTCGCTCGTGCCGAGGAATTTCTTGATACGCAGATGCTGCTTGATCCATTTGAAAAACAATTCCACCTGCCAGCGGTTCTTGTACAGCGCGGCGATGGTGATAGGCGGCAGCGTTGTGTTGTTGGTCAGGAAGATCAAGGTCTTGCCGGACTCCGGGTCCTTGAAGCGGATGCGGCGCAAGTGCTCAGGATAGTCTTGTGCAGAGTAAAAGCCGTTCAGGGCGATGGTCTGATCGCAGATGACACCGGTGCTGCGGTCTGTTGCGGCAGAGTAGACGCGGCGGGCATTCATGTTGCTCTTGGCCCGCGTGACGAAGAATGCGCCGCTTTGATGAACCAGGTAGAGCCGAGCGAAATCCAGATAGCCGCGATCCATCACGTAGAACGCGCCTGCCTCGATGGGCAGGAAGTCGAGTACGTTCACTTCGTGCAGTTTGCCGTCGGAAATGTGGATGAAGGCGGGAATGGCGCCGCGCAAATCGAGCAGCGTGTGCATCTTGATCGCTGCCTTGGTCTTGCGAAACGGCGCCCAGTCGAACAACGACAGGCACAGGTCGATGGTAGTGGCGTCCAGGGCGTAGATGGTTGCATCGAGATCGATATCCAGCGACTCGCTCGCATACAGCGCCCGAGCGCGCGTGATAAGGCGCATCGCCAGCTCGTGATAGATGCGCCAGTCCCGCAGGTTCAGCGCATCCGACAGCGTCGAGCGCGCCGGCACGTTCTTCAATCCCATGTGAAAGAGCTTGCTGCGGTTGGCCGCCAGGCAGACCTCTATGTCGCGCAGCGACTCGCGCCAGGTCAACTGGGCGAACGACATGATGCGGAACAGATCGGCGCAGCCCAAGGTGCGCACGCCCGCATCTCCGCGATGCTTCTCGATAATGCGACCGAAGGTCTTCCATGGCACGAATTCCATGACCTGCGCGAACAGCGTCTTGCCCACATTCTTCATGGGTCGATCCTGGTCGTTGAAACCCGAAAGGATCGCAAATTTTCCGTTCGAAATTCAAATCGTGGACACCCATGGAATCCTCACAACCCGCGTCAGCATTGGCTTCCAAGCCAATGACCCTCAAATAAACCGGACACTAGTGTTGAATTATAATGGTTTAAGTGACAGTGTTGCTTCCACTCCTAGCTCAATAAAAGCGTCACTTCGGCTCAGTCCGTATTAAATCTGACACTTTGCGTCACCGCAGGCCTTGCCGGAATTTCAGCGGCTTGATCAGCAAGAGTGCAGTTTCGTCGAAAAACGCGGCTACATCGCTGATACCCGTTAGCGACAGGGCCGCGCTTTTTCGGCAAGATCGTCGCATGCATGCCGCTATCAGTGGCCGCTCTCGGGCGATACGTCAGGCACTAGCCGGCCACGAGGGGACCTTTGTTCGATGGGTCGCTGGGATCCTTAGACGGCAGTTCCACTCCGCAAGCGGTCACTCGATCGCGAGAGCCGGCGTCGCGTAATCGCGTAATCGGCCTGAGCGGTCGTTCGGTTCATGCGTCGGACGCGGGCGGTGGGACCGGTGGCGTCGGCGCTGCGGCAGGTGCGGGTGCACCCCGCATTGGGGGGGGCTGGCGCAGGCGGAGCAGGCAGTACGGGAATCGATGCGGGCGGTGTAGCAGGAGGTGCCCCTGATCCAATCACGGGCGCAGCAGGCGGAACAGAGATCGCTGCCGGCGGCGGGACCAGCGACGCTTTGTATTTGGCGATTAGGTCGTCGATGATCTCGAAGCACAGGCTCTCGTCATGGCCCGAGCCCATGTACGCACCACGTTGCGCCATCCCGGCGACGCGGAAACGATCGTCCGTGAACGGTCCACCGCTATTACCGGGGCGGATGCTGCCGGCACCGGTGATCGTGAAACTGTTCATGCCCGCGTGTGGGGATGTCCGGTTCAGCACCTTCTGGTCGTTGAAGTCCGGCAGCGTCCATTGTTTCCAGGCCGGATACCCGATCAGCACGCCCTGCGCGCCGGGCTCGATCGGGGTATCCATTGCTGAAAAATACCGATGCTGAGGAGGCTCCTCGGCAAACGCCAGAATAGCGAAATCCATCGGCTTATCACGGAAGAGAACCTTCGCTGGCCACGATTTTTTCGTTCCCGGTTGAATGAGTTGCAGGATCTTGTTTGTCAGGTACGGGCTTTCGTAGTCGATCACCGTGTCCACCTTTCCGACCTGCCCTTCCCACTCGAAGACGTGGTTGCACGTGATAATCAGGCCGAGTTCTCGGTAGACGAAGGCGGTCCCTTGAGCCATCGGCATCTCGTCGCCGAGGGCGGGATGCTTGTAGTCGCCGTACCAGTCAACAACGAAGCACGCGTCCAGCGCCGTTTCCTTGTCCCGCACAACTGGCTCGACCGGCAACGTCGGCGCGGAGAACGACCCGGCCGCGGTAGTGGCGGCGGCCGCGGCGTTGTAGCGCTCTGCGAGGCGGGTGTAGATCAGATCGTCCTTCCCGCGCACCATGCGCAGGTAGAGTAACTTTCCCCACAGCACGTTCTTTAACGCAGGCGCCTTTCCGGTCCGTATTTGACGCTTCCACGGCTTTTTCTCGTAAGCGCCAGTGGCGGCTGCTGTGATGCGAGCCTGCCATGCCTTGTCTGCTTGGTCGTAACCGTGCTTCTCCCAAGCGTTAAGAGCCCCACGGATGCGGTCGATGAAGACCCGCGGCACGTTTGGGAACCGATTTATCGTCAACCCAGTGACCTCCATCCGACGCGTCCGATCGCTCAGACGCGTCTTCGCCGAGTTGATTTTGAAGTGGTGCTTGTTGACGATGATATCGTGCAGTTCCGTCCCAATCGCCAGATCGCCGTCGCCATTGACGGAGCATACGGCGGCCGGAAGCTTCAACGTCTTGCTGACGCGGAACGAGAATGTGATGTCGTCGGCGTACCGGGAATAGCGCGCCATGCTCCGGCGGGCAAGGTCCGTCAGGTCCCGGTCCATCGTCCGGCACACAAGGTTCGACAGGAATGGCGACGTCGGTGCGCCCTGCGGCAGCACATTGTCCAGCGTACAGATGTGTGCGATGACTGTCGCCACCTGATGGGAGAAGTTGAACGGGTGGTGCAACAGCACCCCGCGCACACGGTAGAACGTGATGCTGGGGAAAAAGTCTTCTAGGTCGACGTTGAATACGTGTTTGGTCTTCGGCGAGCAATGCACCAGCGCATTGGTCAGAATGCTGCGCTTGGCGACGAAGCCGTGCACTGCAGGCTTCAGTGGCGACGAGCGTTCCTTGAGGAACGCCAGCACCTTCACCTGAATGATTTTCAGGGGCTTGCGCGGCTCGTGAATCGTCCGGTCGGTACCGTCCCGCTTCTTTATGGTGAAGCTCTGGTATGACGGGCGAGGGTAGACGATCGCCTTTAGGTGATCGTAGGACATGCCGAGCACCCTGCGGGAGAAAAACGACGGGCTACTCCGGACCAGAGCCTCGATGATCTGGTCCATGCTAGGAAGTTTTGTCATGTGAACCCGTGCGTAGAAATCGGGTGTCGCCCCGGTCCGTCTTTCTCCTTTATCAGGGATCGTCGCGGAAAGTACGCAAATCGGCGATCCGCAGCGCGCGGGGTTACCTCGTGAGAAGCCTGCGTTAACGCGGGCCCGGTTAAGCTCCGTTGGGGGCGACGAACGATTGTAAGCGGTCGCCCCACAGAAGTACAACGTCGCCCAAAAGCGTTTTGCTTGCGGAGCAGCGAGGCGCAGTGCCGGGCGCTGTCGAGCACCAGGTCCCGTTCGACCTTTCAGTCGAACCGCCGGCGCTTTCGACGGCCGTTGTACCTTGGAAGCAGCCATGAGCGTGGCATTGTGACGAACGACGATAGTGGGTCGGCTACGGCCCGCCGCCCTCCCGCCTATCTATCACTTGCCGGCCTGGCGAAGCGCCTCCCTCTTGCAAAGGCCATCAGCATGTTGAAGAATTCCCCTGTAGATGGAGAGGCTCGAAATGGAAATGCGTTGGGAGAAGCTTTACAGCGGTGGTTTGGGAGAGTTCCATCAGTCTGAACGGGCAATATGTCGCCCCGCGCGACCGTCAAGCAAACTGAATTGGCGGTGGATTAGTGCGATCGTCACTGTTTTAGTGATCGGAGCCGTACTGGCTTTCATATAGCGTTTGGCGTCCTAAAACCATTTCCTCGGCCGAGATCATCAGTGCTTCTTCCGCAGCCCGAATTGTTGTGAATCCGCTACGGCTTTTAACTGGGAGTCTACGGACGTTCACCGGACTCGCTTGCTGGCCGACCAAGCCCCAAAATAGATGGGCCGCCTGCGCCGTGACCTCCCCACCATCGTTGGGAGAGCGGATTCCCTCGGGACTTGCCACAATGTGGGGACACTGGATGGTGCGAGACCGAACGGGTGAGAAGGCTCTTTGTTTTTCGTGCCCAAAGTCAACACTCCTTTCGGGAAGTTGGCGACCTGGTCGCAGCGTTCTAATTTCGTCTGTTATCCATGAGCACAACAATAATCGGAACAATTACGGCGCAATATAGCGCCCGGGGTCATAGATCATTCGCGGTTGAGGTTTCGCACGACGGCCTGTCTAAACACCGGTTTCTCAGAGATAGGGACTACCACGTTGTGGAGACGAAGGCCAATATGCTCGCCCAGGAGTGGGACAGGCGTTGGGCCGTGATCGAAGAACAGAATGAGCGGAAGTCACAGCGTGCGGAAAGCCGCCGCCTCGTCGACGACCGCAAGGCCGAAGGCAAACAAGAGGCTGAGGATCGGACGGACGACGCGAAGGCTGAACTCGAGGCGTTGGGCAGTCTTCTTGCAAGTCGGCTCGATGATCCCGTCATCATCGAGTGGGAGTCACGGAAAGATCGGACACCCTTCCAAGAGGCTGAGCCCCAACGGCCCTCCCCGAAACCGACGCCGGTGAGGGGCTCGGGCAGTGCAAGGCCGGTGATGGCAGAGTTTCTGCCAAAGCTGGGCTGGGTGGATAAACTCCTGAAGAGCCGCGGCCTCAAACGGATCGCGGAAGGCGAGGCTCGATTCAACGCCGCCATGTTCCACTGGGAAAAAGAGCAGTCTGATTTGGCCGCAGGTCACCGGACTGCCGTGGAAATGCACCGTGAGGCAGAAGAGAGAAGGCTTAACGCGTATGAGACCGTGCATGCGGCATGGGTGCACAAACGCGACGAACATAATGCGCAACAAGTGGAGCAGCATTTGTCCATCGACCGCGAGAGAACCGCTTGGTTGGCACGAGACCCTGAGGCGATCGCCGCGTTTTGCGATTATGTTTTGACCGACTCCCCCTATCCTGACTCGCTCGACATTCATTTCGAGTTGGATTATGACCCCGGCTCGAAAACGTTGCTGATCCAGGCTGCGCTGCCCACACCCGATGATATTCCCAGGCTGAAGGCGGTAAAATACGTTGTCACTCGAGATGACTTCGACGAGTCGTACATCTCTGAAGCCGAGGCGTTGCGCATTTACGACACCGTCATTTATCAAATCGCTCTGCGCTCGCTCTATGAGGTTTTCGAGGCCGACATACACGACGCAATCGACGCCGTCCTCTTCAATGGGATTGTCGAAACGATTGACAAACGAACCGGCGAAGACATTACCCCTTGCATCCTTTCTTTGCGGGCCGGAAAGGACGATATCCGCAAGCTGAATCTTCGCCAGGTGGAACCGAAGGAATGCTTCAGGGCGCTCAAAGGCATTAGTAGTGCGAAGCTGAGCAACATGGTCGCCGTCGCGCCGGTGATGCAATGGGTGAGAGAGGATAGCCGCTTTGTGGACTCCTATGGGGTCGCTGAGAATCTTGATGAAGGCGTCAACCTGGCGGCCATGGACTGGGAGGATTTCGAGCACCTGATTCGTCAGGTCTTCGAAATGGAGTTCGCTGCAAACGGCGGGGAAGTCAACATCACGCAATCGTCTCGCGATGGCGGGGTCGACGCGGTCGTATTCGATCCCGACCCATTGCGCGGTGGCAAATTCGTTGTCCAGGCAAAGTGCTACACCAACACGGTGAACGTATCGGCTGTACGCGATCTCTACGGCACCGTCATTCACGAGAAGGCAATCAAAGGGATTCTCGTGACCACTTCCAATTTTGGAAAGGACTCCTACGATTTCGCCACGGGTAAGCCCATCATGCTCATCGACGGTCAGAATCTGCTGCACTTGCTGGAGAAGCACAACTACAAAGCTCGGATCGACTTGCGTGACGCCAAGGCTCAAAAGAGAGCCATGATGGCCACGTAGAGCCCTCGACAATTGGCGGGTTAGCGTCCGTGGCTGAGGGAAGTGCCGACCAGCACCCTCCCCTCAGCCGACTGAAGTCGATTATCAAGGGGTCTGATTTATGGATCACAGGCTACTCAAAAAGTACCGGGAGTACGCGAACACTGAGGAGGCCTTTGCCGTTCTCTTCGTGAAGAAACATCTCGCTCAGGCGAAAGGGCACTGGGTGGATGTCGTCAATTGCCGGCGCTATGAAATGTCATCGGACGACCTTCACTTCAAGTTCGTCGTTGGCGGTCTGTACGAGAGAAGGATTCAACCGCAATACCCACCAAGATCCTCGTACACCATCAACGGTAAGTTTGATGAACGCACCTACTACTTGATGGCGCGCGCCATAACGTGGGAAACAGAGGTGGCGCCGGAAATTCGGACAGTCGGATAAATGGAAGAGCTGGGGTCTGAGCCGGCCATAATGGCGGGCAGAAAGGACCTCAGAAGATGACGAAACGAAGCAGGCGAACCCACTCGGCGGGGTTGAAGGCGAAGGTAGCCCTGGCGGCCCTCAAGGGCGAAAAGACGCTGGCGGAGCTGGCCCAGCAGTACGACGTGCACCCCAGCCAGATCACAGCGTGGAAGCAGCAGTTGGTGGAGCATGCCGCGGACCTGTTCGGCGGTGGCAAGGAAAGTGGGGGCGAGCCGCCGGTGGATTTGAAGGTGCTGCACGCCAAGATCGGCCAGTTGGCGCTGGAGAACGATTTTTTGTCCGGCGCGCTCAGCAAGGCCGGCCTGCTGAGCGCAAAGCGATGATCGACCGCGAGCACGCGCTGCCGGTGAGCCGGCAGGTCAAGCTGGTGGGCATCGCCCGGTCCAGCGCGTACTACCAGCCGCAACCGGTCAGCGAGGCAGATCTGAAGCTGATGCGCCGCATCGACGAACTGCATCTGGAGCATCCCTTCGCGGGGGCTCGCATGCTGGCTCGCCTGCTGCGCCGGGAAGGCATCCAGGTCGGTCGCCGGCACGTGGGCACGCTGATGAAGCGCATGGGCATTGAGGCGCTGTATCGCCGGCCGAACACGAGCCGCAAGCACGCGGCGCACAAGATCTGGCCGTACCTGCTGCGCGACCGGAAGATCGACCGGGCCAACCAGGTGTGGGCTCTGGACACGACCTACATTCCGATGGCACGGGGCTTTGTGTACCTGACGGCAGTGGTGGACTGGGCCAGCCGCCGGGTGCTGGCCTACCGGGTGGCGATCACGCTGGAGAGCTGTCATGCCGTCGAGGCAATCGAGGAGGCCTTTGCCAAGTACGGCGCGCCGGAGATCGTCAACACCGACCAGGGCAGCCAGTTCACCGCCACGGAGTTCACAGACGCCGTGCTGGACCGCGGCATCCAACTGTCGATGGACGGCAAGGGCAGTTGGCGCGATAACGTGTTCGTCGAACGCCTTTGGCGCAGCGTCAAATACGAGGAGGTCTACCTGAAAGCCTACGACTCGGTCAGCCATGCGCGCCGCTCTATCGCTAACTACCTAACCTGGTACAACCAACGACGGCCCCATTCCAGTCTGGCGGACCAGACCCCGGATGAGGCATACTTCGCCACGCTGCCAGCGATCAAATCGGCAGCCTGACTGCCCCAGCGCTTCCACTTAAAAACTCCGGATCCCTGTCCGAACAAACGGTGCCACCTCTAACCGCCCACAAGGACATCGAGCAGCAGAAGTCCAAGTGTGTAAAGCCGATTAAGTTCGAGATTACGGGTGTTAGTTACGACAAGAATCGAAACAACAAGGACTACTTTCGGGAGGATGCCCCGCAAGAGATTAAGGCACTGGCGAACAATCTTCACGACCGTACCGACCCGTTGTGGGACAAGGCTGTGCAGTACGTCAACGCGCCAGAGTTCGTCTATGAGGTTCGCCAAGCCAGGATCATTTAGCACGACGCCTACCAATGCACTCACGCCGACGCCGCGCGGCGCGGCTTAATTTCGGCCTTCCCGAACGTGCTTCTGCGAGCCGGTAATTTCCGCTTAGGGTCGCGTAGCGTCGACCGGCCCCTTCCCCCGCCCGGCCGCCTCAAGTCGGCCATGAAGGGACTTTCGTCCGATGCGTCGTCGTGACATTCTCATGGCAGCTCAACTCCGCAAGCGGCCGTTCGATCGACGAGAGACGTACGTCGCGTCATCGGCCATTACAGCCGGTCGACGGTAGCAACCCCGCGGGAAACGATGCCGTGCCGGACAGGATTGCGTCCAGGATATGTGCATAACGGAGGCGCCAATCATGTAGCGACTGCTGCACACCGGTTAATTTTCGGCATGCGAAGGCCGGCCCTGCCCGTCGCCAAAAGCTCGCGCCGAAGCTACTGAAGCCTACGGTACCGGCTGGCGGGCGGTCGCAGCGGTCAAAATGGCTTATCATGCCTACGGTTTGGTTTGCGCAACATAGCTTGATAAGCTGCAATGCGCAAATGAAACCGGAACCACGGCGCCCCATTACCCCCTCGAGCCAAGCGGCCACCCGCCAAGTTGGAGTTGCGGCACGCTATGTCGATGAAGTCGCATCGAGGGGACGAGCGTCTTTCACCCTGGCCGATCTCTGCGCTGCCACCGGTTTGAGCCACAAGGCTGCCCGTGATCAGATTGACCACCTGGAAAACAGGGCCGTCCGCATCACCCCCGCAAAGACTTCTTTTTGATCGTCCGCCCTGAGCAACGAGCGATTGGCGCCCCGCCCGCGTCGTGGTGGATCGACGCCTATTTCCGCCAGGCCGGCCGCCCCTACTACATCGGACTCCTCTCCGCCGCGGCTGAGTTTGGCTCCCAGCACCAGGCTGTGCAGGAAGTTCAGGTCGTAACCGACCGGCCGATGCGGGATCTGACGATTGGGCGGCAGCGCATCAAGTTCTTCGTCAAGCGCGGCACCGCTGAGACGCCGACGACGACCCCGGCCAACGCCTTCGCCCCAGTTGCCGTCAGCACGCCGGCGGCCACCTCGCTGGACCTGCTTCGTTACGCCGATCGGATCGGGGGGATCAGTCGCGCAGTCGAGGCGATCAATGGAATGGCGAAGCACCTCGACCGAGACGATGTGGTTTCGGCTACCTCCTTCTCAAACTTAACAAACCGGCTCTGGCAAAATGCGTCGCTGCCGCGCTCCCGAGCCGTTTGGAGCAAGTGTGGTTTGACTTTGACGACAAACGGGCCTGGACTGCTCGCTTGAGCGAACTCACGATCGACCCGACGTTCTCCGTAATCGAATCGCGAAACTTAAGGATTGATGCATGAACCGGCTGACCCAACAGGACATCTTGGCGCACCAGCAAGAGGTTCCGTGGCCAAATCTCTACCAGGTTGAGTAGGACCTGCTGCTCTGCCGGTCCATGATCGCAATCTTCAATGACGAGTTTCTGTCCAAGGAAGTTGCCATGCGCGGCGGCACGGTCCTTCACAAGGTTCACCTTGCCCCGGCCTGTCGCTATTCCGAAGACATCGACCTTGTCGTCGTCGGTAAACGCCCCAAAGAACACATCCGTGCCGCGATCAAACGCGTCCTGACGCCCATCCTCGGGAAGCACAAGTCGTCGATCTGGGCCACGCTCAAGCTCGCCGTGCGGAATGCCTCCCGCCCCTCGGAAATCCTTCGCGTCATTTACGAAGTGCCATCCGTCTCCACGCCCGGGCGAACGCTGACCATCGAGATCGAAGCGAACGTCACTGAGCGCACGCCGCACAAGCCAGTGCAGACGCTCCCGTTCGCAGTGCCGTATCGCGACAGATCGCTAAGCGCCAACATCATCTCGTATGACCTGCATGAGATGCTTGGCACGAAGATGAGAGCGCTGTTTCAGCGCGAGAAAGGCCGCGACCTGTTCGACCTCTACCGCGCGATCACTCCGACGAACGTGAGCCACGACGAGATCATCCGCGCGTTCCAGCACTACATGAGTGAAGAGGAAACCATGGTGCCGCGCAGCGAGTTTGACGAACACCTGGATAGGTGCCTGAAAAATCCTGGCTTCTGTTCGGACATGAAGCCTCTGCTCTTGACCGGGGTCGAATACGACCCTCTTCAGGCCGCCGAGGTGGTTCGGGAACGGCTGCTCAGCCTCCTGCCGGCGTAACCCGGGTCGGGTACGGCTCAGCGAATACCAGCTTCAAAGTTTCATGACCGCGCGTCCCAGAATCGATCGCCGGAATCCAAGGCCAAGGCTGTGCTCAACTACAAGGACATCATCTATTTCTCATAGCGAAGGCCCCAGGACGGGGGCTTTCCGCGTAACGTTGATTTCAAGGGAAGATCTATGCCCGCCGGCCAGGTTCGGCCAACGCCGGCCATCCAGCTTGCGCCTGCGGACGGCGGGAGTGGCACCGATTCTCTGCCGTTCGCCCACGACTCGGCGACGGCAGATGTCAGGCCAGAATGAGTGTTCGACCATGCGCAGCTTCCAATCCAGCCTTGCGCGCCTGCATCCAGCATCAGCCGGAAATGCTACGCGAATGATTTCTACTTGGACGATGGTCAATCACTAATGCGCCTCAATGCTCTTAGCCTAAGGGACTGGGCTCTGATTGTGTTCGACAACTCAGGCGAGGTAAGGTGAGACATAAGCCACAAATAATCATCTCGTATACTCGAGGAGTTGATTCGGTCGGCAAGCGCTTGTGCGTCTTCTACGAGTCCATACTCGTCCGGCGCCTCGAACGGGCTGTTTTTTACATGGCGCGAAAGGAACCTCTGCAACCCTTCGTCGGTGGAGCAAATTTTGTTCACCGCGGCGTACACCTCCTCATACGCGAAATTCAACTGAGCGAAGCGATAGAGAATCGCGTGCATCCTCGGCTCCTTGGCGAGCGCGTCTGAGGAGATGGAATTCCTGACCCTATCCGACCAAGATGCTAGCGCCTCGTCGACTACTCTGCCGTCGCCCACCAGTTGGGCCTCGGTAGCCTTGATTAGATCCGGCCGCACGATCCATTTTCCTTGCTCGGCCGCTGCTTCAAGCAGCACGCTCTCCGATATAGATAAGGGAGCTTTCGCAATGATCAATTTGAAAATATCGTTCTGGGTGTCCAGCCCCCCTTTCCTTACTAGCCGCGCTAGGACCTTGGCAAAGAGTTCCGCTAGATCTCTTGTCAGTCCCAAAGAAGACTGGGCGAGCGTGGCGCAGTCGACAAGGACTACCGAGCACCCCATCGCATCCGGTGCTGCGCATGAGGGAAGATAATTGTGAATCCACTCGAGCAAGAAAGTCAGCTCAGGGGCTCGATGTTCGCAATCGCCTCGGCAAGAAGTTCTGGTCGCTGCAGTTTCTTATGGATGTCACTTGCTTCGGGGACGCTTTCAAGGGACATCATGCGGAAATAGCGTGCCAGCCGATCGGGATCCGCTATGTGTAGTTCGTCCTCCGGGACGCGATCGTGTTTTCGGAAATCATCAGGAAATAGGAACGCGCATGCCTTGGAGGCTATCGTCAGATCGGGTTCCTGTTTAGGAAGATACTTCGCCCACGCGGGTTGATCGCTTTCCTGATCGGCCTCAAGCTTTGCCCACCGAGTCCAATCGAAATCATCATCTTCGACGCCAGAGTCGCCGCGGAACGCATGTCCTGTGAAGTCAGTAGGGTGGCAGTGCACGCTTTCCCGGATCTGCGGAAAGCGCTGTGAGATGGCCTCAAATACAAGGACGTCCGTAACGTTCACCTCATTTCTGGTAGCCGGAAGGCTGAGCATGAGCCGGTTCATAAGCCGGACGACATCTCTCGGATGCCGAGCGAGCCGGGTAAGCAGGCCTACGGCCTTTGGGTAGCCGGATGCTTCGAAGTCTCGGAGCTCAATGTTAAGAGTCGAGAACAGGGTCTGTAGCTGCTTGTCTACGAAACTTCTTAGTTGGTATTCAAACAGCGGTGGGATCGGGTAGGCGACCTGGACAATTTTCTCGAGGTAAGACTGGCCGGGAGCGGCATTACCGTTCCCAAGAGCCGCCGCCACAACATCACGATCATAAGCTATGAGGTAGGTCGTCCTCGGAAAGTCGGCGACCGCTTTGATTGCCTGGACCAGCGTACGAATCTCGTCCGCAGGAAGCCGATCGACGTCGTCTACGATTACCACTATTGGGCGATTAAAATCGCGCAAGGCTTCGGCGACCTCTGCCTTCTTTTTCGCGAGATCGAGTGTAGGAAGCAATCTCTTTACGTCGCTTAGCGCGTCGCCTGCTTCCTTCGTGGCGTCGGCGGCATTATCGGCGATCTCGGCAAGGTCCTCTGCGATATTCCCCGCAAACGCTGTTCCCGGCACGTACTTGAGGTACTTGAGATGCCTGATAAGTCCGATGTACCCGAGAAGCCTCTCTCCGGCCTTGATTGCTTTTCCGGGGGTACCTCCTGGATCCAAGTTGATCGCAGCGGCGATCTGCGTCACCAGTGCGTCGATGAGCGCCCCAGTGTTGCTGACCATCCAAGGGTTGAAGTCAACCACAATCGCTTTCGTAGCTGCATCGCTGCACGCGGCCAATTCCGTCTTCACAAAGCCGATTACCGTGCTTTTGCCAGTTCCCCATCCGCCTTCGATTCCCACAACTAAGCCGTCACTTGCGCTAACTGAGAGGAGTGCCTTAGCGAGGTGTCTCGCAAATTGCGTGCGTCCAAGTGTATCAAGTTCGGCGGGACGGTCTGAATTGTAGGCTGGCACTGTCATGCTCGCTTCTTATTGGTCAATTTTTGGGCTCTTACCATTCAAATGAAGGGCAAGATGGCACGGATATGTGCCCAACTCGGGTATTCTTACACGCGCCTGATAGCTTTTCAGCGCCAATCTTACCGAGATTCGCGCTCCGATCCTTCTTCCGTTGCTTAATGGACGCAGGCTTCTCAGTCCGAGGTGGCAAGTGGACGTCGGTCAGTCTGCTCTACTCCGAAAGCTGTCATAAATGCATCCGAACATCAATGACTGTAGTGGGTCGTTCAGAGCCAATCGAGCACCGGCCCGTCGCCGAGATTGGCCGCCATGCGAAGTGCCCGGCCGAGCAATGAGACCGGCTGACGCAGATACTCAAGCCAAGTCCGAACAGCCGGGTTGAACATGCCGGGACGCTCAGCGTCGGTTTTGGCGCGCTACAAGGCGTGCCTCAGGGTCGGCAACTCCACCCGTCTCGCCACCGCTATCGCTCGAGCCTTGCGTACGTAAGCGCACTGAAATTTGTGACGCCCCGCAGGAAGAATGGGCCCAAGCACTACTCCAGTAGCGGCGTATCTGCAGTCCATGTTCTTCTCTGGTGAAGCGGTATATCGCACGTTCACCAGCGGGACATTGATATTCATCCTCTCGTGCAATGTAGATGAAGTCCGCCCTATCAAATCGACCGCCCGCCTTCGCGCTGGACGTCGTTGGCTTGGGCAAGATGGCAGCAATGCCCGTATCCGCACACGCCTTGATCTGCTGCGCACTGAAGTAGCCACGATCAGCTATGGCTTTAAGCCTGGTCTTACCCATCGCATCGCGAGCGGCTCGAGCCATCGAGCTGAGTTGCGCCCGATCTCTGCCAATATTGGTGACCTCATGAGCGACGATCAGATGGTGCTTGGCATCTACGGCCATCTGTACGTTGTAGCCGACCATTCCCGAGCCTTGCCACTTGTCGCCATCGAGCGTGCATCAGGATCGGTCATCGAGATCTGACCATCTGGCAGCGTATTGAGTTCTTCCTTTATCTGGTCAAGGCTATGCATCTGCTGACGCAGTTGCGCAATCTTCTCGCGCAGTCGAGTTGTCTTTAGTTCTATCTCCGCTGGCTGCGTGCGATCCGCAGTCTCCAGCGCGCTCAGATACCGCTGGATGCTTTCCTCGATTTGCTGCTGGCGCTTGTCGACCTTGCCAGCAGTGAAATTGCGGTCCCGAGTATTGACTGCCTTGAACTTGCTACCGTCGATGGCGACCAGCGCCTGCGAGAACAACTTTAAATCGCGGCACAGAACGACGAACCGACGGCAGACATTGCGAATGCCCGTGCTGTTATCCCTGCGGAAGTCTGCAATCGTCTTGAAGTCCGGTGCCAGTCGACCGGTCAGCCACATCAGCTCTATGTTGCGTTGGCATTCGCGCTCCAGACGGCGACTGGACTGGACCCAGCCATAGATGTATATCTTCAACAGGACGGCAGGATGATATGAGGGGCGACCTGTAGACGAAGGATTGGCACCCTCGAACCCGAGCGACTCGAGATCCAACTCTTCAACAAACGCGTCGATGATCCTGGCGGGGTTATCCTCGGCGATGAAATCATCGAGGCATTCTGGAAGCAGCGTAGCTTGCTTACGGTCTTCTCCCTCAATGAATCGCTTCATCCGGTCCCCCAATCTGAATGCGTTGATCCAGTCTAGGTGATCGAGACGTTTTCACACACCCTTATATGGACACCGCCCGGTTTGCCAAGTCGATCTTGTTGTGATGCCTTAACGAGGTATCGGCTGCAGTCTTATACATGGCCCCATCCCTCTTTGCCAAATGACTTGCCCTACGGCGCACAGGAGATGGATTGCATATATACATACGGCCTGTACGTTGGCGCTCGTACGCGCCTGGCCCCAATGGATTTCGCTCGGTGACCCCTTCATATATCCACGGCCTTGTAGGCCCTAAGTCTGCGCAGGATCTGTCACCGACGGTCCAACCTGTTTGCCATTGAGTCAAATCACTTGTGCAATCGATGATGGGTTCAATTCTTCCTTCCGTTGCTGGATCTCTGTTACAGAGCGAGTCTCACGCGAGTGCGTAGTCTTGCTCCTTGGCTAACAGCACCCAGATTGTTCGGGCGGTCTTGTTCGCCAGTGCCACCACGGCGATATTCATGCCGCGTCTGGAGCGCAGCTCGTTGATCCAGCGGGATAGTGCATCATGGCGGTTGGGTGCCTGTTGTACAACAGCACGAGCCCCATGGACGAGGAGCATGCGTAGGTAGCTGTTTCCCCGTTTGGTGATGCCAAATAGGCGTTGCCTGTTACCGGACGAATGCTGGCGAGGAGTAAGGCCGAGCCACGCCGCGAATTGTCGTCCATTCTTGAACGCCCGCGCATCCCCTGCGGCAGCAACAATCGCTGTGGCGATCATCGGTCCGACGCCGCGGATCTTCTCCAGTCGTTGACACTGAGCGGAAGCCCGATGAATCTGGCGAATTTTATTGTCATATCGCACGATCTGCTCATCGAGTTGCTTGAGCCGCTCGTACATGTCGCACACCATTCCCCTGGTGAAGTCTGTCAACTCCGTGGTCGTGTCGGCGATGATCTCGGGGAGGTGCCGTTGCACTTGTAAAGGACTCTGAGCAATGACGATCCCATACTCGGCGAGCAATCCACGAATCTGATTGATCTGGGCGATGCGATCACGCATCAGCAAGCTTCGGATGCGATGCATGCATTGAATGTCTTGTTGCTCGATGCCATTGATAGCTACATAGCGCATCGTCGGACGGGAAGCTGCTTCGACGATTGCCTCGGCATCATTGCAGTCGTTCTTCTGAGATTTGACAAACGGCTTCACGAACTTCGGAGCAATCATCTGAACCTGGTGTCCCATCGCCATGAAGCGACGCGCCCAGTAGTGAGCGCCCCCACACGCTTCCAGGACAATTCGACAGGCAGGGAGGCGAACTATTGTCTCCAGCAGCTTTGAGCGACTTACCCGGCGACGTAGCACCGGCTTGCCATGCTCGTCCACCCCATGGATTTGAAAGATGTTTTTCGCAAGATCGATACCAACAAGCGTGATGCTCATGATGGACTCCCAAGTAGCCTAAGAGCTACGTTTCCATGCCCCGGTCTATCGAGACTCCATGGTCGCATGGAGTCTCGATAGACCGGGGAGGGATGGGGCCATTCCACTATATCCGGCCTGTTCTGCAAGCCGTAGCCTGCGGGCCCTGATGGAATTCGCCAGGAACGTCCTCATCTCGGCCACGCACTTTTAAGCGCAAGGGTGTGTTCAGGTTTGCGTTCCTGCGGTCCGACCTGTTTTGCCATCACATGGAAATCAACCTCAGCAACCTATCGGTACTCCAACGCTATGCTTACTGCTGAACTACTACTCGGGCCTCAGGCTGACGTAATGCTTATCGTATGTACTGCCGCGCGCCAGAATGGCCCATGCCGTGCGCGCCATTTTATTGGCCATGGCCACAGCCACAACATTCGCTGGTCGTCGCGCCTGTATTGCCTTCTGCCAACTCGTCGGGACTTTCGCGTGACACATTACAGAGCGCGCACCATGGATCAGGAGTGTGCGCAAGTACGGATCACCTCGTTTGGAGATTGATCCCAGCCGGATCTTTCCACCGGTGCCAGTTTGCCGGGGTACCAGCCCCAGGAACGAGGCAAACTCACGGCCAGACTTGAACGCCTTTGCATCTCCAATTGTGGCGACCAACGCAGTTGCGGTGAGCTTGCCGATGCCGGGTACTTCAGCGATGGCGCGGCACGCCTCATCCTTCTTGTGCCAGAAGCTTATTTTGCTCTCAAGCTGGTCAATATCCAGCTCGATGGCGTCAATACGCGTCAACTGGTCCTGCAGACTGGTGATCATGGTTGCCGGCAGGGCGTCTTCGAGCTCCGCCATGTGTGCCCGGATCTCAGTAAGTCCGGCCACGCGTCCGGCGCGGAACGACACACCGAACTCGTAGAGGAGCCCTCGCATCTGGTTCACCTGCATGGTCCGAAACTTGATTAGCAGCGAGCGCATGCGGTGAAGGGCGAGCATTGCCTGCTGGTCTTCGGTTTTGGCCGCTACCGTTCGCATCCCTGGCTGGTGCACTGCCGTCCAGATTGCTCGCGCGTCCGCCGCATCTGTCTTATTCGTTTGGACAAATGGACGAATGAACTTGGGATGCAACAGCACTACCTCGTGCCCAAGCGCCTTGATCTTACGGGCCCACCAGTGCGCACTGCCGCAAGCTTCAAGCGCCACACGGCCCCTGGACCGCTGCGCTAGAAACGAAATCAGCTCGTCACGTCGAAATCGCCGATTCGCTATCTCTCCCGTTTGCGCGTCGACCCAGTACATCTGAAAGAGCTGCTTTGCAACATCCAGTCCATATGTCGTAGCATTCATTTTGGCCCTCCGTTCCTCGAGTGGAAGTGTCGAATCTCCACTCTGGCACATTGATGCCGTTTGGTTCTGGAGGGCCTCCATGTTCCTCCCGCGCCCTGCGTCCCCTAAGGGAGGGCGGTGTCCATTCCATCTCGGTCGTTGGATAGGGGTAGGAAACGGCGAGCGCCGTCCCCTCCCTCCGAACCCGGTGTGCGGTTTCTGTCAGCGGCCGACGCGTTGCCGGATGACCGACTCTGCCAATCCCTGCATCAAGCACGGTACTCAGATCGGTAAGACCGGCATCAAACCATCGCTCGGCGCGCCGTGCCACCGTTTCGCGTGCTACCCGGCGCCCGTTGCCATTTACTTGACGAAGACGCCGACGCTGGTCACTGCGCTAGTTGTGCCAACTCCTCCCGCGTCAATGTTGATTTCATCGCTTTGGCCTTTTGCGACACGCGACCCTCCGTGATGGCGCGTTTCGGGCCAGTTTGGGTCGTCCAGGGCTAGCTCGACGAATGTCCGAATCAGCCCGCAAGCGGGACATTGTGAGCGTATTGCATCGCCCCATCTGGCCTTGCGCCCACCGGGGTAAAACCTTTCGCTAGGTGGGCCGCCATGCCAGCAGATCCGCCACTGTGGAGCAGACTCCACCGCAAACGACCACCAAGACGTCTGCACCCGCGTTCAGTTCTTGGACATCGTGGTCCAGCGCTGCCAGCGCGGCGCCACACGCAGGCTCGACTAACACACGATGCTCATCGAGAAGTCGAAGGCAAGCAGCCACTGCAGCGGCATCAGATACAACCTCGCTGCGGATCGGATGACGTTTAGCCCAGTCGACAGCTTTTTGGCAGGGACTCCTGGCGCCAAGCGACGTCGCTATGCTGGTAATTTCTGGCAATGATACCGGCTTACCCTCAGCGACGGATGCGGAGTAGCAAGCCGCACCGTCCGTTTCCACCGCAACCAACGGGACGTCGCCCCAGCCATTGCGCATCATCCCCGTCAGTACGCCGCAAAGCAGACCACCTCCACCCACAGATAACAGTACGGATCCCGGCTTGACTCCAGCTTGTGCAACCTCGTCGATCAGCGTCGCATGGCCTTCCCATAGCAGCGGGTCGTCGAAGGGATGGATAAACGCTGTATGCTCAGTGAGCAGTGACATGGCATATGCATTGGCTTCCGCCCACGATTTGCCGTAGACAACGAGACTTGCCCCTTCCAGCTCGATCAAAGCCCTTGCCCGAGCAGATGTGCTTTCCGGAACCACGACCGTTACGGGCACATCAAGCATCCGCCCGCAATATGCGACAGCCAGACCGGCGTTGCCACCTGATGAGGAAACGAAATGCTTGGCGCCACGCTCCAAATGCCAACTGCACGCATATGAAATGCCGCGCAATTTGAATGAACCAGAAGGCTGCAGAGCCTCCATCTTCAGCCAGACTGTTTTGCCCAGACGGACGGAGTTTGACTGCGAACGCAGCAGCGGTGTATTGATATACAGAGTCATAGCGGTTCAAATGGAAGTGCAGAAGTGATTCAGGCAGGTGTATCCGAAGCTGGCGTGACGCCCTTAGCACGGGTCGCCGCACCAATGGTGCGTGTGGACCAAGCTAGCGCCAGCAAACTCAAGGCCGCGCTTGCGGAAACGTACCAGGCCGGCGCGGAACCACTCTCGCAAACTCGGATGAGCCAGGTTGCGATAAGGGGAGCAAAGCCACCGAAGACCACCACGGCGGCGTTGTAGGCGATCGATATACCGGTGGACCGGACTTCCTGCGGGAACAGCTCCGCCATGGCAGCCGGCGCGGGGCCGGCGATTACCGCGACGAACATTGCCATCCAGAGTTGAACGCAGATCAGCATCCCAAGGCTTGGGAAACGCTGGAGAGATACGATCGCGGGATAGCAACTCACCAGTATTCCGGCAATGCCCACCAGAATGATCCGGTAGCGGCCCCAACGATCCGAGAGGCTGCCGAACAGCGGTGCGAGGACAAGCAGCATCACCAGCCCAATCGCATTGCTGGCCAGCGAACTGGACAGCTCAATATGCAATTGTGTCGTCGCGTAGGTCGGCATATAGACCAGGAAGAAGTACGAGCAGACCGTCCAGACGGTGGTAATACCCAAGCCTGCGACGGTTTCGGCGCGGTGATCGCGAAGCACCGACCTTAATGGAGCGCGACGACGTGCCCGTGACGCCTCACTACTTGCGTGCTCTGGCTCCGGCAACTTTCGCCGAATGTACCAGCCGATCGGTCCGATCACCAACCCCAGCATGAAAGGGAGGCGCCAGCCCCATTCGTTCATCTGCTCGGCCGTCAGCGTCGACGACAGCAGTGCCCCGAGACCGGATCCAAACAGTAGTGCAGTGGACTGAGCTACTTGTTGCCAGCTTCCATATAAGCCTCGGCGGCTGTTGGGGGCAGACTCGATCAGCAGGGCCGTCGCGACGCCCATCTCCCCACCCGCCGAGAAGCCTTGGATAAGCCGTGCGGCAACGATCATGAGAGGTGCCCAGATTCCTGCTTGCGCATAGGTTGGGGCGAAAGCGATCATGGCGGTACCGATGACCATAAGCAAGATCGTTAGCGATAGCGCCGCGGATCTGCTATGTCGATCCGCAACCGCCGCCAGCATCACCGCACCCACAGGGCGCATGATGAAGCCAACGCCAAAGGTCGCGACCCCTAACAGCAGGGACACCGAACTCTCGTCCGACGGAAAGAAGAGTTTAGAAATGGTGAGCGCGAAGAAGCCATATACGGCGAAGTCATACCATTCGAGCGCGCACCCGACAACGGCAGCAGCTATCGCCTTCTTTTGAACCGCATCGGGCCCATGATGTGTTTTCAATTCGCCCATAATGTCTCCTCTTGTCTTATGGATATCTTTTGCCCGTGCCCCAGCCGATCAGTCTCTGCTCGCCATCTCGGCGCGTGAGGCAACGACTGCACAGCAGTTCCCTTGCCGCACAAGGCCGGGTTGTCGCTTCGCGTAAAAAATTCCGCTTTGCATGCACTTGAGGTCGAGCGGCACTCGGCCGGGATCGCTCGGAAAATGGATTCGCCCTGCCACCTGCCCGGCTTCGACCAGTTCTCCGATGGAGAAGAGCGGTTCGAACACACCATCCGCGTTGGCGATCACGTAGGCTGCGGGGCCCGCCACTTTGTAGAGCATCTCTGCGGGAGTCGGTGTCGCGGGCGTGACGTCTTTCAGGGCCCCTAGATGGCTCAGGACGCTGGCGACGCCACGCCGGCAAATGGTGAGCGCCTCGCGCGAAACGGTCCCTTGCCCTGCCATCTCCACGCTCACCGTAGTCAATCCAGCCGCCATCGCCGCACTGGCGGCAGTACGCGTGTCCCCCAGGTTGTCCAAAAGGACCGAGACTGGCGCACCAAATGCCGCTGCGGCCGCGAGATTACGCTCGGTGTGCGGCGCATCGCCGGCGCAGTGAACGATGCTGCTAGGGAGAATGTCTAGTGAACTGCCCCCTGAATGAAGACTGATGAAGGCATCGCTCGCGGCCATGAGAACATCATTCACAAAGGCTGCAATTTGCTGGGTCACGGAGCCGCTCGGATCCCCCGGAAAGGCCCGATTGAAGTTGAGCCCGTCAATTGGTGAGTTTCGCTTGCCCGCGTTGGCGGCCGGAAGGTTGATTGCCGGGATGACGATCAACCGCCCCCGGACCCTGCGGATATCGAGATCCCGGATGACCTCACCGAGCACGAGCTGCCCTTCGTACTCATCGCCGTGATTCCCTGCCTCCAGCAGCACGGTAGGCCCGTCGCCATGCTTTAGCACGGCGATCGGGATCCGTGTCGTACCCCACGCGTCATCGTCAGGCGAGTGAGGGACATAGAAATAGCCCACCTGCCTGCCCACGCGATCAAGGTCGACATCGCTGAAAACCAGGTGCTTTCGCGGGGTCCTTTCACTGCTAACCGCGAGAAGGGTCTCGGGGAGAGATTCTCGTGAATCATGCGTCATCGCTTGCCTGCCGTTGGTTGCTCATCGGAGATAGATCCGAAAGATAGACGTGCATCGCCATACTTTCAAATACCTGATGGTTACGCTTGCTATACTTTCCAGGCATATATAAGGGGGGCTACCTTATTTGCCCTCACGCGGCGGAGACAGAAATGCAGACGATCGAGATACGCCATTTGCGCTACTTCATTGCGGTGGCCGAAGCGCGAAGCATCGTTGCGGCGGCCCGCACACTGAGCATCGTGCAGCCTGCGCTGTCACGTCAGATCAAAGATTTGGAGAGCTACATTGGCGCGCCGTTATTCGTACGGCATGCAAAGGGGGTAAGGCTCACCCCCGCTGGGTTGAGCTTTCTGAATGACGCGAAGCAGTTGCTGCGCAATACCCTTGAAGCGCGCGACCGCGCGCATCGTATCGGGCAAGGGCTCGGTGGAACACTGAAAATAGGCGCTCTGCCAAACTACCTGGTCTTGCCGGAAACACTCGCAATCCTCAAGGACTTCCGGGAACATCAAGCCGACGTGGTGCTTTCCGTCGAGCCAATGTTGTCTTTGCAGCAGGCCCAATCTATCCGGAGCGGCGAGTTGGACGGCGGCATCCTGGCATTTCGGTCCAAAGACGACCCATCGCTTCAGGGCATCCGTCTCCTGCGCGAAGGCTTCGTGCTGGCCATGCCTGCCATGATCAAGAACTCAAGGATTGCCCCAAAAAAGCTGGCAGACGTCGCTGCGGAGAAATTCATCTGGTTTAGCCGGGACCGATCTGCCCCGCAGCATGACGCGCTGATCGCCGACTGCGCCAAGGCAGGCTTTGTTCCGCACATCGCCCAGATCGGTGCCGATATCCCAACCATGCTCGGGCTAGTCGCCGCGGGGATGGGATATGCATTCGTGCCGGCCAGCACGCGGACGGCGTGCCCGCCGTCCGTAGATCTGTTGCCGCTCAGTGGACTGGACACCGAGTTTGACGTCGAGTTCGTCTATAGCCGGGATGCGGAGTCTCCGCCTGTCGATCGATTCGTTGCATCGGTTCGCAAGGTGCTCGGGGGCCACCCCTAGAGACACTCGGCCCGCCACTGCGGCGGTCTCTTTCCAGGCTTCGGTCACCTTCCCATCATCACTCGAACGGCAAAAGATCGGTGTGGAATGTCTGAGAAGGTCGGGAGGAGCCGACCAGCCCCAATCGCGCGCGGCGACGTCAAATACCCGAAATCGAACCGCAAGGTGCGACACTATGACGACCGCCGCCCTGCTTGACGCGACACGCACGGATGATCGAATCACTCCGAGGAAAATGTTGCACGACTCGACTAGTGCCCTCTAGCTTAGTTAAAGGTGCCCCTCGCCGACCGCCCTAGGCCATGAATATCTACTATGTCCGCAACGTAGCCATCTCGTCAGGGGGGCGCCGGCTATCGTTCGCTCCGACCATCGCTAAGTAAGTCAGATACCGTCGTCGCCCCATGCGGCCCTGCGCAAGCCCGAGTAGTCCCGGTCTGTACTCCTAGCCCAGACGTAACCAATGGGGCCGGCCGCTATTCGCGACCATTTTGAGGTCTTGTCGCTCAATAACGAGCGCGCCGTCGAAGATTGCCTTGAAACTCTGGCGCAGGCCCGCCTGAGAAAATCCGGAGCGCCTGCCGGGCACGCTCACGCTCGGCAAGCAAATCCACCCGCCCCTCCAACCGCGCCAACACCTTACTTTGGTCGACGTCCCCTTCCTCGCGCGCCACGACGCAAGGGACAGTCGTTACATCAGGTCGGTTGATCATCGATAACTCCGTCATCATCGCTGCTTCGCCACTCGGCAGCGACGAATCCTTTCATGAAACCGCCGCGCAGACGCGATCCGGGTCATGGTCACTACCGCCGTCGGCTTCTGCTGCCTAACGCGCTCCGCACAGGAAATCTTTTCGACGGTCGAAATCATCGCCAAAGCGAAACCTAGTCCAGCCGTAGGATTTGGCGACAAGGCCAACTTCGACTGGATTGGCGGCCGCCACAATGCGCTGCGCGGTTTGCGGGCGCTCGGCTTTAAGGGCACGCCAGGCCGTCACACAGTTTCGCTCGCCGAAGAGACCCGCGCCCTTGTCGAGCTAGGCGAGCCTTTGCTCCTTCCCAGGGCAGTTGTACTAGGATATGCCCGCAACCATCTGTCGCGCATGCGCGTCGGAGCGATCGCTTATCGCTGCCCAGTCAGGAAGTCTTCCAGTCCCACGCGTATGCCGAACCGAAAGCAGGCGTACTCGATCCACGCAAATTGTGCATAAAGAACGTGCGGGTCGGCTCGGGGATATCGTCAAAGCGGACGTACGGCCAAGGGCCATCGGCGTCGTGGATGGGAATCGGCGGGATGGTCGGCCGCGGAGGCAGTTCCTCCTTTCCCGTCTGCGCCACGGCAATGCTGCGCGCGACCAGGTCCCAGACGCTGGCGGACCAACGCGGATAGTCCTGCAGCACACCGGTCCAGACCTGGTCTGGCAGCAGATCCTCTTCCATATCAATTTGATAGTCGGCGAGCGCGCCTGAGCGCGCCCGCCCAATGTCGGCCGTCGCCACCGTTCGGCGGCCGCGAGCATCACCGCCCGGCAGCAATTCAACCGTGACTCGCAACATCGCAATGGCTCATTTCAAGTTCCCCAAGTCTTCGAATCCATCCGGTGTGGTTTTGTATGCCTGGCGCATCTGCTCGACGATCCAGTCGACTTCTGGGCCGCCCAGTTGCCAGGCGGCCTGCTTGTTGCGCACGCCACGTTCCACCCAGTCGAGCAGTTCGTCCCGGCTTCGGGCGGGAGGTTCGGCGGCCTTGCGACGACAATACACAGCGAGTTGCTTGACCAGATCGAGGCACATTGCATAGCGCTCCGCCCACTCTGCTTCGGTCAGTCCGACGACAAATCTTCCGTGGATCATGCGGCCCGCAAACTTCGCTTGTGCACCGGCGACGCTCGCCGGGAACGCCACCCGCGGAAAATCGTCGGGCACCTTTGCGTCGCTCATTTTTCAATGTTCTCGACAGTCATTCATCGCTCGGGATTCACTCAATGACGGCGAGACATTGTTTGTCCACCAGTATGGGCAGGTCGCCCCAATAGGGAATCAACTCGCCGCGATCGTTGCGGAACGCGAATCGCCGGACAGCGGCGTCATTGCTCTTGTACTGCCAGATCTCGCGCACGCGTTCGGTGATGCCGCCGCGAATCAAATGCACGGTGGCGCCGACACGGTGTTCAGGCAGCAGACTGTCCCACGTCTCCAGTAACGATTCAAAGGACGCAATGACGTAGGTCGTAATGAGCTCCAGCGGCTCCAGGGACGCCGGGTAAAGCTGAAGCACCAGCAAAGGATTGATGGGCACGGCAGCGACAACACGCCACGGCAGGTATGGAGGCACCGGATCCTGACCGCTTGCACGGTCCAGCCACATTTCTTTAGTTAACAACATATATGTACCCATTCGCAAAAAAGGAGGCGCCCCCAATCCATAACGCGTCGGCATGGAGGCACGGGGCAGACCTCTCACATCTGGCGGCCGGAAGAGCAGCGAAAGAAGTCGCAACGACGCCTCCGGCCTGAATAACCGGGACGGGCACATAGTGCAGCTTGCCAGGTTCTCATCAATCTGTACGCGCCATCCACAGAGGGCAATCGACGCACAACTCGTCATTTCGGGTCGTCCAGCAGCGTGCAATCTTGCGCAAATGAAAAGGTCCAGGGTTTCGCTTTTTCGGTACGGCAAAGCGCGGAGCGACTGTTAGGTCGCGCTTGCGCCCCTGCGATAGCGGGCCGTGACATCCGTCCAGTGCTTGACATCGTTGACCTGACACCAGGCCTCCCACACATACCAGGCATTGCTTGTCGCGATTCCCTCTGTTTCCTGCAGCGTATAAATGCGCCCGCTTACCGTCTCGCAGCGCATGGCGCTGGCGTCAAAGCGGACAATGGTGCTGCTCACCTGGCCGGTACCGTTATCGAGATCGATCCCGACCAGATGATGCTCACCCCGGTCCGTCTCCACAACGCTCCACCCACCCAGATCAAATTTCGGCTTGCTTGCCAACGACCCTGTACCCCAGAACATGCACTGCCCTCCTATGCAAGATCGAACGGCGGGGAATGGCTCGCGACGGCAGTTTCTGCTGTTTAGCGGCCACCATTGAGAAAGCTCTCCCACTCCGCGAGGTGAGCACAGTCCAGTGGATCCGGAACATCGCTGACTATTGGCCGTGTCTCATAGCGGATGTGGTTAATGAAAAACGTACGGGCCGGTTCGGGAATCTCTCGCAGCCTGAGATAGGCAACGCCACCCGCCTCAGAACGATGGATAGGTACGTTCGGCACCGTCGGTCGCATGGGCAGGCGCTCCTCGCCCGACAGTGCCACACACAGCGCGCGTGCCACCAGATCCCAGATGCTCGCGGACCAGTGCGGGTAGTCCAGCACCTCGCCCGACATCACGGCATCCGGTAGCAGCGTTTCCTCAAAAGACACCTCATAGTCGGCCGACGCGCCACTGCGGATTCGGCCAATTTCCCCGACCGCGAGCACGCGGCGCCCTGCGGTACTGCCACCGGGCAGCAATTCAACGGTGATGCGCAGCATGGCTAACTTCGTTGATTTCGGCTTGCTTGCCAGTGAACCGGTACCCAAAGCATGCATCCACTGTGAAAAATCGAACGCTGACCGCGGTGCGCACGCCCCCCCTGTCGCGAGTGGCCTCCCTGAAGACAGCTCCCAGTCCCGATATTGAAGCAACCGATCGGTTCAGGGCCATCGCTAATGAGTGGTTGCGTCGGTGCATCGCTCGGGTGCGTCTTGCCCGGCCTGCTGAAGCATGGAAGGCGTCACGAAGCCAATCAGATGGCAATGGCAACCCCGCAGCCGTCTGTCGTCGAGGCAACAGCGACGCCCTTGGCGTCCTGTTTCGGCCAGAGATTCCCATCCTGTCGCCTGTCGACCGGCCTGTATTGCCCCTGCAACCGTGACAAAAGCCGCAGATCCAGCTCCACGCGCCAGGTATGGTTGTCGAGCACGTAATGCACGAAAACGGGTGCTGGCGTGAGGGTCCGTATCCGCTCATGTAGGCCGCAGGCTTCGCCACGCATCAGCAGCGAGAACGTATTGGGATAGGTGTCCGAGCGGGCATTCAATCGCGCCTCCACGCCCGACTCCTCCGCGACGCGGAGTAGCGCCAAACCGGTACTCAGCCACGTCGGCTCATCAAGGACCAGCGAGGCCGAAGCCTTCAGCTCTGCCGCGAGGGCAAGCAGTCGGCCCGCCCCGGTCTTTGGATATCCATCCTTCATCTTGTCCGACCTTCTTCCTATGTTGATTATGCGATGACAGTTGCGGCTGCCAAAGGCCGCCCGACTGGCGACCGAGATGCACACCGAGCGGAAAGCCCAAGCATCGGAGTCTCGGCACGCGCCAGGGCAGGATCCGTTCATTTCATGAGCGGACCGTCGCCCGCGGGGCGTTGCCATTCAGCATGGACGCGGGCAGCCGACTGCGCGTCCGCGTGCCGCCAATTGCGCCAGCGCTGCAAAGTTGACGGTGAAGGCATCGAGGCCGTCAACCGGTTGGAAGCCCGCGATCTGGGCGCGCCGCATCGGCGGCACCGGCACCTCAATGTCCGCCGCGGCGGCTTGGCACACTGGCCCATGCAACGGCTCCTGGGTTCGGGAACGCTGCAATACACCGAACGTCGTGCAGTCGCCGAAAATCTCCGCCACCTCAGTCGGCGGCAGTTCTGTACCGGCGATGCAGCAATGCAGCAGGTTGCCCTGCGCATCGAGGGACCGTTGCAGGCAGAGTGCGCCGCGTGCGCTCGCCACGGCGATGGCGTGCAGACGATCCCCAAGGGCGTGTAACGCCGTGGGGGTCCACCGCTGCGCCAATGCCCGATAGAGAGCGCGAGCCTCCTCGTGCAGCGCCACCAGTTTCGCTGCCGGGTAGTGCATGGGGAGCGGGCCAATCACAAAGTCATCGCCCCTCACGAGTAGCACCAAGCCGCTTTGGTGTACCAGCCTCTGCTTCAACAAATTGGCGTGCCAATGCTGGCGCTCCCGATCAGACCGGTTACTGGTCTGCGCATCCGATAGGCCGGACCAACTTGGCGCGCTTGGGCGCGAAGGCACATCAAGCAACGTGCCGGATCGGAACATCATATGAAAAACCTTTCCTCTCAAGACTTCAGGCACCATGTTCGACCACTGCTTTCCTCGTACACTTCCGCGCATGCTGCCGTGTCGCGCTCCCTGTGTGCAGCGGCTTGCGGGTCAAGGCGCGCGCCCGCATTAAAACATTGCACCAACGAATACTGGCTCCGCCAGATGAATTGCCAGCGATCGCCAAACGTGGTGGGGCGACAGCAGCTCCGAGCGGCCCCGCCGCTCCCGCCCCGCTTCATGCGGTTATCAACACGCATGGAGAGTTGTCGTTCCGAATAAAAAAAACCGCTGCCGTGCATGCACAGTTTCAACACTGGTCTCCAGTTCAAACCTCGCTTGACATTGCCACAGCGCGCTGTCTCGAGGCCCTCATTGGTTCGGCGCGTTCGGGACGCAGCGGGCGCGCTGTCACACCAGCGTGCGGCACACCTCGTCCATCGTCGACGTGGCGGCGCCGTCGGCCACCAGCGCGTTGAGCCACTCCTCATGGCCCAGCGCACGGACCACGGCCAGGAGCGTGCGCACAGTTGTGCCGTGACCGCTCTTCACGCTGCAGAGGATCTCGGTGCTCAATCCGGCCATTTCCGCGAGTCAGATCTTCCACGCCAACGGCGAAAGATCCTTCTCCAGCTTGAGTCGCCCTTCGCTCCTGGCAATTAGCGCGGCAAGCAAACAATTGGCACCAATTGGCGGTGGGCCGTCTTGCACTAAATCCGATCTCATCGCAACTCTTTCACACCTTTGGTTCACCAATCAACCGGCCGTCATGCGTGGGTAGGTATCCGCTGTCCGATGTCTGGAAAGCCGTCGCCCAGGGATCGCCTCAGCCTTCCCAAGCTTGTGCGCAGAGATTGCGACTGCCAGTCGCTCGCAACGCGCGCCGCTGCGGCCGCTGACACGGCGCCACCCGTCCAGTTTTCCACACGTTCGCTTTAAACCTTCACGGAAACCCGTCCGATCCATCCGAACGACGACAAATCCATCGCGAGCGCCGCGGGAGTGCGGCGGGGCCACTGAGCGCCATTTCGCTCGCCGCTCAGGCGGGGAAGACCGGTGGGTCCACTGTCTAAGCAAACACTGCCAACCGCTTCTTGCGCAATGGGTCTTCACCTTGACCCAACAAGGGAGTACTACTCGCCACGTCTTCAAGCGACCGAATACGGTCCCCAGCATCGGTCCGCCCCTCCTGAGCTAGCCGCTCGCGAAGCAACCGTGCTTTGCGTTCTAGCAGTCATCACATTCACTTGAGTGCAGATTGTAGTCACACGCGTTGTAAATGTAAATGCCCACAACGAATACGACTACAACTCATATGCTGTAGACGCTTGAGTTGTAATCATGGATATATCGTCACTTTAGTATTGACGATCTGTCCATGGCTTCGCTACGTCAAACGTTTGCGCAAAATTTGAGGGAATTTCGGTTACTGCGCGGCCTGTCCCAGGAAGAGGTTGGCGAACATGTTGGCTCGGACAGGACCTCGGTAAGTCGCATTGAGCGCCTTGCTCCAAACCTCACTTTTGAGAAGGTGGTCTTGCTTTCGGAAGCGCTCGACGTCAGTCCTGCTTGCATGCTTACGAAAGATGCAGCGCGAATTACGGATGACATTCCCGCATTCCAAGCGCTCGTACGTCGTCTCGGGGAAACAATACGCGATCAGCGCACGGCGAAGGGGCTCTCACAACAACAACTTGGCGCCCGTGCTGGACTCGACCGCAATCACATTTCTCGCGTGGAAACAGACGCGGCGCGAGTTGCACTGGACACGCTGGAAAAAATCGTCGTCGCTCTAGGTGTCTCGATCGATCAGATCGTTTTGTAGAGCCCCTATCGAGCCGGTTGAGGACCGTCAAATTCAGCATGGCTGCTTGTGACAGCGTGCGGAGTTTCCTGAAGACATTGCCAGTGCCCGCGACCGCGACCGCGACCGCGATATGGTCTTGACTAAATTGTAGTCACTTGAGTTGTAAGCGCAAACGTCTACAATCCGTATGACTACATCCTTCCGATGCAGCAACGGCTGCTTGGTGTGCTCACTGGTCTCGTCGTTGAAATCACATGTGTCGAATTGATCGCTTGAATAACATCGGACGCCAAGAGGGCACGCCACGAGTGCGCAGGGCTGGCCGCAGCGGCCAATGCCCCATCGAGCCCTTCGCTGTCCCGCTCGTGGACCTAGGTGTTCCGGTCTGCTTTTGAGTGCGGGCGCTGAGCAAATGCTAACGTGCGGGCCGAGCCGACCGGAAGGCGGTCAGATCACATAGCCCTTTGACGGAGCCCGTCCGTTGGAGGTTGGGGATCTTGCGTCTAGAGGATAAAAAAGTCGTGTTCAATCAGACTGGACACGAAACCGCCGCCGGCCCCTCAGCCAAGAGGCAAGCTGCCTTCGTTGTACTGTCCGAATGGCGGATAGTGCGGACTTCGTTGGGTACGGTCCATGTTGTTGGACTCGAGAAGGCTTCTAACAACCAATGGGGAAGGATCAGTTCGCCCATCATGACAGTCGACTGGGAGCATCGAGCCTTCACTTCGGCGAGTGGGGCAAAGTATCTCCTAACTGGCCCCCCAAGTTCACCCGAGCTGGCAGTCCTCGCTTGGAAGGTGTTCACTCCCATTCCCATGGACGATGTGACTGATACGATCCCAACGACGCGGCGATCGCATGATTGTCACAATTCTCCGTGATGTCCAGAAATTGTCATTCTTACGTCGAAGGCCGGTATCAGGCAGTTGTTTGCCCCTCGATTCTCCGTAACAATTGTCATCCCAAGCCCCTCGTTCGCCACCCGCTTCCGGCCCACCTAAGCCGCTCTTTCGCAAATCCGAATTTCAGCGTGCCGGGGGCTCGGGAATAATGGCCCATTCCATCTGACCGGGGCTACCCCATGCACGCAAATCAGGATCCAGACCAGTTCTACCCCGAAATCCGCGAAGCGGTGCGCGACCTCTGCGCCAGCTTCGATTCGGCGTACTGGCAACGGGTGGAAGAACAGAACGCCTTTCCTGAGACCTTTGTCCAGGCGCTGACCCAGGCAGGCTGGCTGTCGGCGCTGATCCCCGAAGCCTATGGCGGCTCGGGCCTGTCGCTGACCGCGGCCTCGGTCATCATGGAGGAAATCAACCGCAGCGGCGGCAATTCCGGCGCCTGCCACGGCCAGATGTACGTAATGGGCTGCCTGCTGCGCCACGGCTCCGAAGCGCAGAAGCAGCGCTGGCTGCCGGGCATCGCCTCGGGCGAGCTGCGCATGCAGTCGATGGCCGTGACCGAGCCCACCACCGGCACCGATACCACCAAGCTGAAGACCACCGCGGTGCGCCAGGGCGACAAGTACATCGTCAATGGCCAGAAGGTATGGATTTCGCGCGTGCAGCATTCGGACCTGATGCTGCTGCTGGCGCGCACCACGCCGCTGGACCAGGTCAAGCGCAAGTCCGAAGGACTGTCGGTATTCGTGGTGGACCTGCGCGATGCCATCGGCAAGGGCCTGACGGTCAAGCCGATCCGCAACATGGTCAACCATGAGACCAACGAGCTGTTCTTCGACAACCTTGAAGTCCCCGCTGAAAACCTGATCGGCGAGGAAGGCAAGGGCCTGAAGTACATCCTCGACGGCCTCAACGCCGAGCGCATCCTGATCGCCGCCGAGTGCATCGGCGACGGCTACTGGTTTGTCGAGCGCGCCAGCAACTATGCGCGCGACCGCATCGTGTTCGACCGCCCGATCGGCCAGAACCAGGCCGTGCAGTTCCCGATCGCGCGCTCGTATATCAATGTCGAGGCCGCCAGCCTGATGCGCTACAAGGCCGCGCAGCTGTTCGACGCCGGCAAGGCGTGCGGCAAGGAAGCCAATATCTCCAAGCTGCTGGCCGCCGACGCCTCGTGGGAAGCGGCCAACGTCTGCCTGCAGACGCACGGCGGCTTCGGCTTTGCCGCCGAGTACGACATCGAACGCAAGTTCCGCGAAACGCGCCTGTACCAGGTGGCGCCGATCTCGACCAACCTGATCCTGTCCTACGTGGCCGAGCATGTGCTCGAGCTGCCGCGTTCGTTCTAAGGCCCCTACATGTCCCATTCCCCCAAAGGCATCCGCCCGCTCGACGGCGTCCGCGTGGTCTCGCTTGAGCACGCGGTGGCCGCGCCCTTCGCCACGCGCCAGCTGGCCGACCTGGGCGCGCGCGTGATCAAGGTCGAGCGCCCCGGCGCGGGCGACTTTGCGCGCGGGTATGACCAGTCCGTGCACGGCCAGGCCTCGTACTTCGTCTGGCTCAACCGGGGGAAGGAAAGCCTGACCCTGGACCTGAAGGATGACGAGGCGCAGTCCATCCTGCACCGCCTGCTGGCCGATGCCGACGTACTGGTGCAGAACCTCGCGCCTGGCGCTGCCGCCCGCATGGGCCTGGATTTCGACACCCTGCACGGCAAGTACGAAAAGCTGATCGTCTGCGACATCTCCGGCTATGGCGACTCAGGGCCCTATCGCGACAAGAAGGCCTACGACCTGCTGATCCAGGCCGCGGCCGGCCTGGTTGGGCTCACCGGCGGCCCGAACGAACCGTCGCGCGCCGGGGTGTCGATCGCCGACATCTCGGCCGGCATGTACGCGTACAGCGGGATCCTGTCGGCGCTGCTGCAGCGCGGCCGCACCGGCAAGGGCCTGCGCGTGCAGGTGACCATGTTCGAGGCGATGGCCGAGTGGATGAACCAGGTGCTCTATTTCGGCCACTACGGCGGCACGACGCCGGCGCGCGTCGGCGCCTCGCACCCGACCATCGCCCCGTATGGCGTGCATCGCACCAGCAATGGCAGCGTGATCTTCAGCGTGCAGAACGAACGCGAGTTCGCCAATTTCTGCGAGATCGTGCTCGGCAATCGGGAACTGGCACAGGACGAGCGTTTTTCCAGCAATACCGCCCGCGTGCGCAACCGCCCCGAACTCACCGCTCTCATCGAGGAACGCTTTGCGTCGCTGACGGTGGCGCAGGCCGAGGCGCTGCTGGACCAGGCGCAGATCGCCAATGCCCCGATGAACGACATCGAAGCCGTGTGGAACCATCCGCAGCTGCAGGCGCGCCAGCGCTGGCGCGAAGTCGCCACCCCGGGCGGCCCGATCGGCGCGCTGCTGCCACCCGCCAACCTGTCGGGCGTGGAGCCCGTCATGGGCGATGTGCCGGCACTGGGCGCGCACAGCCGCAGCATCCTGGCCGAGCTGGGCTACGGCGAAGGCGATATCGACGCACTGGTGAGCAAGAAAACTGTCTGAGGACGTCCGCGCGGCGTCCGTTCCCCCCATCCTCTCCCTGCATCGGGAGAGGGTCCTGATTCCCGCGAGGCAGCCGCGAGCGGCCGAGCCAAGCCAACTATCTCCGGAGACGGCATGAGCCACCCCGCAGACCAATCCTATCCGACCCGCCAGCTTTGCGAATTCCTGGCCCGCTTCACGCTGGCCGACGTGCCGGCACCCGTGATCGAGCGCACCAAGGACCTGTTCCTTGACTGGGTCGCCTCGGCCATCGCAGGCAAGGACGCCCCGGCCGTGCGCCGCATCCAGGAGTTTGCCGCCGCGATGGGGCCGACGCAGGGCGCGGCCGAAGTGCTGGTGGACCGCCGCCGCACCTCGCCCTACTTCGCCGCGCTGATCAACGGCGCTTCGTCGCACGTGGTCGAGCAGGACGATGTGCACAACGGCTCGGTGCTGCACCCGGCCGCAGTGGTGTTCCCTGCCGTGGTCGCCGCCGCGCAGGCCGAAGGCAAGACCGGCGCCGATGTGCTGCTGGCCTCCATCGCCGGTTACGAAGCCGGTATCCGCATCGGCGAATTCATGGGCCGGTCGCACTACCGGATCTTCCACACCACCGGCACGGTCGGCACACTGGCGGCAGCCGCGGCAGTCGCCAAGCTGTACAACCTTGATGCCGAAGGTATCAACCAGGCACTGGGCTCGGCCGGCACGCAGGCCGCGGGCCTGTGGGAATTCCTGCGCGACGCCGCAGACTCCAAGCAGCTGCATACGGCCAAGGCCGCGGCCGATGGCCTGCAGTCGGCCTGGCTCGCGCGCGCGGGCTTTACCGGTGCCAGGCAGATCCTGGAAGGCGCGCAGGGCATGGCTGCCGGCATGTCGAGCGATGCCAACCCCGCCTGCCTGACCGACGGCCTCGGCAGGCGCTGGGCCACCGCCGAGACCTCGTTCAAGTTCTTCGCCTCATGCCGCCACACGCATCCGGCCGCCGATGCGCTCAAGGCGCTGATGCAGCGCGAAGGCATCAGCGCCGACCAGGTCGCCCGCGTCACCACGCACGTGCACCAGGGCGCCATCGACGTGCTCGGCCCGGTGGTCAACCCCACCACCATCCACCAGGCCAAGTTCTCGATGGGCACGGTGCTGGGGCTGGTGGCCGTGCACGGCCATGCGGGCCTGGGCGAGTTCGAGCAGCATGCGCTGCAGGACCCGAAGGTGACCGCCTTCCGCGGCAAGGTCGACATGGAACTGGATGCCGAGATCAACGCCGCCTACCCGCGCCAGTGGATCGGCCGCGTCACCGTCAAGACCACCGACGGCCGCACGCTGGCAGCGCGCGTCGACGTGCCCAAGGGCGATCCCGACAACACCCTGTCGCGCCCGGAACTGGAAGCCAAGGCGCTGCAGCTGGGCGCGTTCCGCCACGGCGCGAGCGAGGCCGAGATGCGTGCCATCATCCAGCGCGTCTGGGCGCTGGAGCAGGCCCCGAACGTCAACGACTGGCTGCCCGCCGCAGGCTGAGAACCCAGACATGTCCACTGCAGTCACTTACCTGTTCGTGCCGGGGGACCGGCCGGAACGCTTCGACAAGGCCGCGGCCGCGGGCCCCGATGTGATGATCCTGGACCTCGAGGACGCGGTCCATCCGGACGCCAAGCCCGCCGCGCGCGAAGCCATCGCCGCCTGGCTGGCCGGACGTCCCGCGGCCAATGCCTTTGTCCGCATCAATGACAGCGCCTCGCCATCCTTTGCCGCCGACCTGGCTTGGCTGCGCGCGCTGCCGCCGGGCACCGCGCTGGCCGGCCTGCTGGTGCCCAAGGCAGAAGATGCCGCAGCGCTGGCCACCATCGCGCAGGCCCTGCATGCGATCACCCCGAAGGGCGAACTCGTCGCGATCATCGAATCCGCGCTTGGCCTGCATCAAATCGACGCCGTGGCCACGGCCCCCGGCGTCGCGCGCCTTGCCTTCGGCTCGCTCGACTATGCTGTCGACCTGGGCTGCAGCCACACGCGTGACGCGCTGGCCTTTGCCCGCGCGCGCCTCGTGCTGGCCTCACGCGTGGCCGGGCTGCCGCCGCCGGTCGACGGCGTGACCACCGCGCTGAAAGATGAAGCCGTGCTGGCCAGCGACGTTGCCTATGCGCGCGAACTCGGCTTTGCCGGCAAGCTCTGCATCCACCCGGCCCAGCTGGGCGCGGTGCGCGCAGGCTTCTTGCCCAGCCCCGAGCAGCTCGACTGGGCCCGCCGCGTACTGGAAGCTACCGCCAGCGGCAGCCATGCGGTGCAGGTCGATGGCAAGATGGTCGACCGGCCCGTGATCGAGCAGGCACGCCGGCTGCTGGCGCTGGCGCAATAACCCGCCGCCCGACAACCTTCACGCACGACAAGGCTTACTGCCATGACTGACGCCACTTCTGAACTTGAACGCCTGCGCGGCTGGATCGGCCGCAGCGAAGCGCGCACCGAAACCCTGTCGCCCGAACCGCTGATCGGCCTCGCCGCCACCTTCGACCTCGACCCCGAGGCCGTTGCCGCCGGCCCGCTGCCGCCGTTGTGGCACTGGCTCTACTTCCTGCCGCGCGCGCCGCAGCATGAACTGGGACGCGACGGCCATCCCACCCTCGGCGGCTTCATGCCGCCGGTGCCGCTGCCGCGCCGCATGTGGGCCGGCAGCGAACTGAGCTTCAGCCATCCGCTGCATATCGGCGATACCGTCACGCGCACCTCCACCATCAAGGACGTGCAGTACAAGACCGGGCGCACCGGTGAACTGTGGTTTGTCGCCGTCGATCACGAGCTGACCGTCAACGGCAAGACCGCGGTCAACGAGCGCCACGATATCGTCTACCGCGCCATGCCCGACCCGTCCAAGCCGCAGCCGCCGCGCCCGCGCCTGGAGCAGGCCGCGCAGTGGCAGCGCACGCTGCAGGCAGACCCGGTGATGCTGTTCCGTTATTCGGCGCTGACCTTCAATGGCCACCGCATCCACTATGACCGCCAGTACACGCGCGAGGTCGAGGGCTATCCGGGCCTGGTGGTGCACGGGCCGATGCAGGCCATGCTGATGCTGGACCTGGTGGCGCGCGAGCAACCGCAGGCGCGCGTGAAGCGCTTCGGCTTCCGCGGGCTGGCGCCGCTGTTCGACCAGGACACCATCACGGTGGGCGGCGCGGCCGATCCGGCGCAGCCGGGGCGGCTGGTGCTGTGGACGGGGGATGATGCTGGGGGGCAGGCGATGCAGGGGTGGGCGGAAGTGGAAGGGTAAAAGGCAAGGGCCGCAGGCGGATGTTGCAGGCGGCTGCTTTCCTTCTGTTTCCTGCTAGCGGCAGGGGTGAGGTGACGGAGAATGCCAGTCCGCTGATTCGCTGAGACTGGCGGGCGTCTGCTAATTCAATGAATCAGTGGGTTACGCCGCGTCGCCACCGCGCGCCCTGGCTTACCGGCCGATTGCCAGGCGAACGGGCTTGCCAATGCGGCTCAACATCTCAACCAGTGTGTCGATGGTGAATTTGGCCGTCTTTCGGTTCACTACGTCCGACACGCGCGGACGAGACACCATCAGGATTTCCGCAGCGTCAGCCTGTTTCAGGTGGTGTTGCTCAATCCATGCCGCCAGTTCGCCCATGAGCTGTTCCTTGAGCTGCTTGGTGTCGTTGATCTGCTTTTTCGACGCCGCCTGCAGCCGCTTGGCTTCCTCCGGCGCAAACCCCAGTTCCAGGAACAGATTGGCGCCTGGCTTGGTGACATGGCGGATCTCGGTGTCGATCTTCATGATTTGCCTTTCCTCGCGTTGGCGATAGCTCGATAGCGCGCCTCGGCGATGCGCTTGTCCGTCAGGTTCGTCGCCTGCGTCTTCTTCTGGAAGCAATGCAACACGTACACGGCTTCCTCGAACTTGGCGACATATATCACCCGAAATGCGCCGCCCGCATCACGCAGGCGAATCTCGCGGGTGCCAGGCCCGAGGTCATCAAAGGGCTTCCAGTCTTCTGGTTCCAGGCCCGCCTGGATCTTGCCCAACTGGAATCCCGCCTGCTGGCGGGCCTGCGCGGGAAAAGCCAGCAGGTCGTCGTAGGCTGACCCGACCCAGCGAATCTCTTTCTCCATCGCGTGTTTGTATAAAATTTTATACCAAATTTGCGATCAGCAGAACCCCATGCACACAGCCACAAGATGGCCCGCCGTCCCTCAGTAGGTCAGTTCCCCGGACGAATCCGCGGCTCGCTTCGTGCCAGGCGGCACGAAGCCTCGTGGGCCGCGACTGGCTACCCGACCATCGCCTCCTCAATTCCCTCAGCGACCTCTTCTATCCTGTCGGCCAGCAATCCAAGCGAGGCCCGGCAGAGCCCTCGCAAGGCATCCAGCGTAGCCGGCCGCAAGGCTATGCTCCCCTCTTCCTGTGTGTCACATTCGCTGTGCGTAACCAACGTCAGTACGCAGGCCGTGCCTCGCGCAACGGCATCGGCCTGATCCAACAGATTCAATAGCAAGAGTTGCCGAGGAACAGGCAGCGCGTCCTCGCGCGCTGCACGGCGGATTTCGGGACTGAACCGCGATAGCGAATCATCTAGTCGAGGTGGGGTGAAGGCGTCGGGCTCGATGGTGGACTGGTGCATTGCTGACCTCTGTAACGTAGAAGTGGAGGCCCGCCACTCATTCTCACTTGAGGTGGCGGGCCAGACGACGGGGGTGAGAAAACCGGACGTTACCCGGCCCAGCCGAAGCTGGCCCCGCCCGGCCCGCCGTAAAGTGAAGGCGCACACAAGCGCAACGGACTCGAAAATTGCCGCTTACGCGACCGTCCGCTGGAACGTGAACCAGGTTCTCACACCCGACTCCTGTTGATCAGGAGCCCAGCCAGTCTAGAGAACCCTGCCGTTCACAATCAAGGCGCAGATTGTGAAGGATCGATACGTCAAGTCAATCGCAGAAATTGCCAAAGTTCTCATGGCGGAGAAGCCGCGCTTAGGCGAAGGCACGCGTCATGGTTGACATTCGATGCCTCGATGGCATTCAACAAGGTACTTCGGCGGATTTGTGATGGTGGCTCTTGGAGAGGCCCCCGTTTCGCCCCTGAAGGGGCGAGTCACTTTTTGTCCGAGCGACAAAAAGTAACCAAAAAACGCGTCGCCTGAGCGGCTGGCAATAAAGTCATCGGCGTTGGTGGTTCGGGGGGTGGTGATTTCCGCTGATGTGATTGGTGGTTCGAGCCAGCTACGCTCCCTGTCTGGTGCCTGCGTCGACGGACTATTGGACGAACCCGACTTTAGGTTGTTGGCAGCCTGCTAAGACCGCCATCGGTGGGACGCCTACGGCTGCGCTGCGCGCACTCAGCATCTCAGGTCGAAGGCACGGGCATGAAGTGCATCGCTGCGCTCGCATCGCGTGGTCGCGGATGACGCCGAGCCCAACGATGTTAGAAGGTGGTCGGTCGCTCTGCGTAGGGCCGGCGCAGCAGCCGTAGGCGTCCCCGCGCTACGGCTGGCAGCAGGCGGCCTACACCCTGCATGGGGATCGTTCAATAGTGGGTTAACGCAGGCACTATCCCTGACTCACATGGCGTAGCAGGCTCGAACGGGCAACCACGCCAAAACGGCAAGCACCGCCGCCGATACGACCAACGCCGTGCAATTTATTGCCAGCCGCATAGGCGACGCGTTTTTCTGCTTACTCTTTTGTCGCTCGGACAAAAGAGTAAGTCGCCGGCTACGCCGGCGAAACAGACCACGCCAGCCAAGCACGACATACCAGCCAGAACCAGCTTAATCCGCCTGAATATTCGCCTTCTTCACCACCCCGCCCCACAGCGCCAGCTCACGCTGGATCCGATCCCCCAGCGCCTTCGGCGTGCTGATATTGACGTCATACCCCCCCGCCGTCATCCGTTGCCGGAAGGCAGCATCCTCCCCAACCGTCTTCTGCGCCTTGACCAGCTTGTCAACCACATCGGCCGGCAGCTTCTGCGGCCCCACCAGCGCATACCAGCCGGTCAGGTCATAGTCCTTCTGCCCCGACTCGATCATGGTCGGCACGCTTGGCAGCGCCGGGTTGCGGGTCTTCGACGTGACCGCCAGCGCGCGCACCTTGCCGCCGTTGATATGCCCGATGGCCGTGCCGGTGATGTCGAACATGAACGTCACCTTGCCGCTCATCACGTCGGCCATGGCCGGCGCGTTGCCCTTGTACGGCACGTGCAGCATCTTCACGTTGTTCATCTGCGCCAGCAGTTCCGCGGACAGGTGGTTGGATGCGCCCACGCCGGCGGAGCCGAACGACACGCCCTCAGGATGCTTGCGCGCGTAGTCGACCAGTTCCCCCACGTTCTTCGCCGGGAACTCCTTGTTCACCAGCAGCACGTTGGTGTAGTCGGTGATCAGGCCGATATAGGTGAAGTCCTTGACCGGGTTGAAGTTGACCGAGTGCTGGATCAGCGGGGTCATGGTCATGGTCGGGCTGGCGACGAAATACAGCGTGTAGCCGTCCGGCGCCGCCTTGGCGGTCATGTCGGCGGCAATCGCGCCGCTGGCGCCCGCACGGTTGTCCACCACCACCGGCTGCTTGAGCACGCGGCCCAACTGCTCGGCGTAGATGCGTGCCGCGGTATCGACCGGGCCGCCGGGTGCATAGCCCACCAGCAGCTTGACCGGCCGCGACGGGTAGGCGTCGGCGGCCCACGCCGCGCCCTGCAGCAGCAGCGTGGTGGTCAGGGCTGCCAGTGTCGTCCATGTCTTCATTGTTGTCTCCTCCAGGTATGGCTGTAGTGCCGGGGGCCACCAGGCCCGCCGGGCGTTTAGTCGAGCAAGGCGCGCAGCGGCTGCTTGAGCAGCTTGCCGCTCGCCGTGGTCGGAATCACGTCGACGGTGCGGACCTCGGCGGGGCGCTTGTACGGGGCCAGGCTCTCGCGCAGGTAGGTGTCCAACGCCTTGCGGTCGAGTTCCGCGCCGTCCTGCAATTCAATGAAAGCCACCACTTCCTCGTTGCCGTCGCCGGTGGTGCGTCCGACCACGGCCGACTGGCGCACGCCGGGAAAGGCATTGATCACCGACTCGACCTCGATCGGGTAGACGTTGAAGCCCGAGCGGATGATCAGGTCCTTGGAGCGGCCGGAGATAAACAGCGCGCCGTCGGCATCCAGGTAGCCCAGGTCGCCGGTGTTGAGCCAGCCGCCGGGCAGCAGCGCCTCGGCGGTCTGCTCGGGATTGCGGTAGTAGCCCAGCATCACGCCCGGGCCGCGCACGCGGATCTGGCCGCGCTCGCCGGCGGGAAGCGGCTTGCCTTCGGCATCGGTGATCTCGATTTCCACGCCTTCGACGATATAGCCGGCCGAGCAGTCGGCGCGCGGGGCTTCCATGCGCGTGATGAAGAGCGAGCCGGCGTATTCGGTGATGCCGTAGCCATGGTGCAGCGCCTGGCCGAACAGGGTTTCGACCTCGCGCTTGAGCGTGGGGTCCAGCGGCGCGCCGCCGGTATAGAGGTAGCGCAGGCGCGGATAGGCGCCGGGCTTCGCGCCGACGGCGGGCGCCACCGCCATGATGCGCGTGAACATGGTCGGCACGCCCTGCAGGATGGTGACACCGGGTGATGCCAGCGACTCGAACACTTCATTGGCGTCGAAGCGCGGGCGCAGGAACAGGCTGGCGCCGGCATACAGCGTGGCCATCAGCACGGTGGCAATGCCGAAGATATGCGACATCGGCAAGGCGCCGTAGGCCACGTCGGCCGGGCCCATGTCGCGCGAGGTGGCGGAGATGCGCGCAAACTGCGTCAGGCCCGCGTGCGGCACCATCACGCCCTTTGGCGCGCCGGTGGTGCCGGAGGTATAGATCAGCGTGGCGACGCTGCGGGCCAGCCCGGCCGGCTCGCGCTGCGGCGGGGTGGCCGCGCGCACCACCCGCATGCCAGCGTCGAACACCGGGCAGCCGGTGGCCTGTGCGCCCAGCCGCTCGCCGTGCGCCGCGGCTACGTCGGAGACATGGCCGGTGAACAGCACCAGCGCCGGCTGCGCATGATCGCGGATATTGTCGATCTCGCGCGCGGACAGGCGCGCGTTGACCTGGATCGGCCAGGCGTGCAGCAGGCTGCTGGCGAACAGCGTGACCACCATCTCGTTGCAGTTCTCGCCGACCACCATCACGCGGTCGCCCTCGCCTACGCCCTGCGCCGCCAGCCAGTCGCGGGCGGCCTCGATGCGCCGCCACAGCTCGCCGTAGGTAATGACGGCGCCGTTCTCGTGCAGGCACGGCGCGTCGGGCGTCTGCGCGGCCCAGTAGCGGGGAATCTCGTGGATATATTCGGGGCGGAAGGACGACATGGTGCTGGTGGTTTCTCGATACAGGCTGAGTCGGATATGTGGCGGAATGCACCCGGCCACATGAAACTGGCTGCATCAGTTTGCGGCAAGCCCCGTGCCGGAGCCATTTGGAATTCACTAAGGCCGTGTTCGTCAACGCCACTGGCCAGCCGCCGTCCGCCCACCACCACCCGGCGCAGGTGGTTCCGCCTCCACGAAGGACGGCTTTATCATTGATGAAGCAAGGAATCGCGTCCGGCCCCTACAATCGGTCGGCACAGTGAGGGCCGCCGCTTTGACGCATTGCACAACCAAGCTGAGCAAGAAGCGCCGCGCGGCCCGCGTACCACAGGGGACATTCAGATGGATTTGCGTTTCACCGCCGAGGAACAGGCCTTCCGCGAGGAGGTCCGCGCATTCGCGCAGGCCAGCCTTCCGGAAGATATCCGCAACAAGGTACTCAACCACCAGCGCGTGGAAAAGGACGACTACGTCCACTGGCACCGCATCCTGCAGGCCCGCGGCTGGGGCGCGCCGACCTGGCCCACGCAATGGGGCGGCACCGGCTGGACCGCGCTGCAGCGCCTGATCTTCGAGATCGAGACCTTCCGCGCCGGCGCGCCGCGCATGCTGCCGTTCGGGCTGACTATGATCGGGCCGGTGCTGATGAAGTACGCCGGCCCCGAGATGCAGCAGCGCTTCCTGCCGCGCATCCCCAATGTCGACGACTTCTGGTGCCAGGGCTACTCCGAGCCGGGCTCGGGTTCCGACCTGGCCTCGCTGAAGACGCGCGCGGTGCGCAAGGGCGACAAGTACATCGTCAACGGCCAGAAGACCTGGACCACCATGGCCCACTTTGCCGACTGGATCTTCTGCCTGGTGCGCACCGACCCGGAGGCCAAGGCCCAGGAAGGCATCTCGATGCTGCTGATCGACATGAAGTCGCCCGGCGTAACAGTGCGCCCGATCAAGACGCTCGATGGCGGCCATGACGTCAACGAGACCTGGTTCGAGGACGTGGAAGTACCGGTCGGGAACCTGGTCGGCGAAGAGAACCGCGCCTGGACCTATGCCAAGTACCTGCTCGGCCATGAGCGCACCGGCATTGCCGGCATCGGCCACTGCCACCGCGAACTGCGCCTGCTCAAGCACTACGCCAGCCAGGCCACCGACGGCGCCGGCCGCCCGCTGATCGAAGACGTGCGCATGCGCGACAAGATCGCCCGCGTCGAGATGGACATCATGGCGCTGGAAATGCTGCTGCTGCGCGTTGCCACGCAGGCCGCCGGCACCCCCGGCCCCGAGGCCTCGATCGTCAAGATCCGCGGCTCCGAGGTGCAGCAGGATCTGGGCATGCTGATGATGGAGGTGGCCGGCCCCAACGCCTGGCCGTATTCGCCGGACTGGCTTGAGCCGGGCGCGACGCAGCCGGTGGCGGGTCCAGACTGGGCCGCCCCTGCCGCCTCCACCTACTACGACATGCGCAAGACCTCGATCTACGGCGGCGCGACCGAAGTGCAGAAGAACATCATCTCCAAGATGATCCTGGGTTTCTGAAGGGATAGCTGACATGGACTTCACCTACAGCGAAGAGCAACAGATGCTGGCGGACAGCCTGCGCCGCTTCATCGATACCGAATACACCTTCGAGGCCCGCCGCAAGAGCGCGCGCGCGGGCGAAAGCCTGGATCGCGGCGTGTGGAACAAGCTGGCCGAGATGGGCGTGCTGGGCCTGACCGTGCCGGCCGACTTCGGCGGCTTCGGCGAAAGCCCCGCCAGCCAGCTGGTGGTGCAGCGCGAATTGGGCCGCGGCCTGGTGCTGGAGCCGGTCACGCCCAGCGGCGTGATGGCCGCGGCCATCCTGGCCGCCCACGGCAGCACCGCGCAGAAGGAAGAATGGCTGCCCGCGATTGCCTCGGGCGAGCGCATCGTCACGCTGGCCTACCTGGAGCCGACCACTCGCTACCGCCCGGAATCGGCCCGCGCCAGCGCCGAGCGCAGCGGCGACGGCTACGTGCTCAACGGCATCAAGAGCGTGGTCTGGCACGGCGCCGCCGCCGACGCCTACCTGCTGACCGCGCGCGTGGCCGGCGGCAATGAGATTGCGTTGTTCCTGGTGCCGCGCGACAGCAAGGGCCTGGGCGTCACCGCCTATCCCACCATCGACGGCCTGCGCGCCGTCGACCTGTCTCTGCAGGACGTGACCGTGCCCGCCAGCGCGCTGGTGGGCCAGCCCGCCGACGGCCTGGCCGCGCTGGGCGTGGGCCTGGAGCACGGCGTTGCCGCGCTGTGCGCCGAGGGCGCCGGCGCCATGGAAAAGCTGATCGAGATCACCGCCGAGTACCTGGGCACGCGCCAGCAGTTCGGCAAGCCGCTGGCCAGCTTCCAGGCGCTGCAGCACCGCATGGCCGACATGCTGGTGCAGAAGGAGCTGGCGCTGTCGATGGCCTACGTCGCGGTCCAGGCGCTGGACGAGGCCGATTCCGCCGCGCGCCGGCGCATGCTGTCCGCGGCCAAGGTGACGCTGGCCCGCGCCGGGCGCTTCGTCGGCCAGCAGGCGGTGCAGCTGCATGGCGGCATGGGCATGACCGATGAGCTGTCCGTGGGCGACTACTTCAAGCGCCTGACCATGCTGGACCAGTTGCTGGGCGACAGCGACTACCACCTGCAGCGCTTTGGCGAAGTGATGGAAGCCTGACCCCAGCCTGCCGCATCACCGTGCGTGGCCGGGCCTTGCCCGGCCACGCTTCGTTTTACCCCCACTCTTCATCCCCCCTTTCCTTCCCGCGGTCGTGTCCGCAATCTCCCTGGCAGCATGCCGAGCGCATCCCGCACGCTAGGGAAATCCACTAGTCCGTTCCAACGATTCCTCGCCGGCGCGCCATCACTACGCTGTCACCACAGGCCCAGGCGTCGCCGGCCATTTCCCTAGGAAGGAGCGAGACTTCAATGACATCCAGGACACATCGACTGCTGCGCGGTGGCCTGCTGATCACCAGCATGGCACTGGCAGCGACATCGTGGGCGAAGGCCACCCCGGAAGAACTCAAGCAGCTTGACGGCAACCTCACGCCGATGGGCGCCGAGCGCGCCGCCAGCAAGGACGGCGAGGTCCCGGCGTGGAGCGGCAAATGGCTGGGCGCGCCGCCCCATGTCAAATACCAGCGCGGCGAGCGCTATCCCGACCCGTATGCCGACGAGAAACCGCTGTTCGTCATCACCGCGCAGAACATGGCGCAGTATGCCGAGCGGCTGAGCGAGGGCGAGAAGGCGCTGCTCAAGAAGTACCCCGACACCTTCAAGATGCCGGTGTACCCAAGCCATCGCGACTTCCGCTACGAGGACGCCGCTTACAAGGACATCCGCACCTACGCCACTACCGTCAGCATGACGAGTGACGCCAATGGCCTGAAGGATGCGGGGCCCCAGGTGCCCTACCCGATCCCGAAGACGGCCATGGAACTGCTGTGGAACCAGCGCTTCTCCGCGGCCATTGGCACCGAGAAGGCGCAGTACGACCAGGCGGTGGTCTATCCGAACGGTTCGATCGCATGGGGCCGCGTCTCTTACAACATCTTTTCGCCGCGCAACAATGGCAAGTTCGATCCCAAGAACCCCCTCAACGAGCGCACCTTCTTCCGCACTGCCACCGACCTGCCCTTGCGTGACCGCGGCCAGGTGATCGTGGGGTATACCGTCTGGGACCAGGAAGGTTCGGACACCAACCGCACCTGGATCTACAACCCGGGCACGCGCCGGGTACGCCAGGCGCCGGAGTTCGGCTTTGACCAGCCCCAGGGCCCCGGCGGCTTCCGCACAGTGGATGACGACCGCCTGTTCAATGGCTCGGGCGAGCGCTACAACTGGAAGATCGTCGGCAAGAAGGAGATCTACGTCCCGTACCACAGCTACAAGCTGATGAGCGCCTCGGTCAAGTACAAGGACCTGCTGACGAATGGCCACGCCAACCCGGACGTCATGCGCTACGAGCTGCATCGGGTATGGATCCTGGAGGCGACGCTGAAGCCGGGCTTCCGCCACCAGTATGCGAAGCGTGTGCTGTATCTCGACGAGGACACCTGGCAGTCGGTAGCCGCCGACAACTACGATGGCCGCGGCCAGTTGTGGCGCACCAACCTGCAGGCCCTGGTGTATGCCTACGATGCGCACCGCTTCTCTGCCGCCACCGTGTTCTACCACGACCTGATCTCAGGCGCCTACCTGGCCGACCGCCTGACCAACGAGGGCCCGATGGCAAAGCTGAACAACAACCCGGAATTCAGCGAGGCACTCTTCTCGCCTGACGCCGCGCGCGGATCCGGCACCTGATCGCAGCGCACTGCCGGGCCGGGAGCACCCTTCGCCCGGCCGTTCTTCCCGCACCCGCCCTTGCCGCACGGCAAGGGCTTTTTTGCTGATGCCCCACACCGCCGGTCCGCGTCATCGTGACCGCTGGCGCCGGCGTGACCAAGCGCCATGGACACCACTTCATCCGTTACCCCCGCGCCCCGGCCTTTTCACGCGATGGCAAAGCCCAGTGGATCGGACTGCAACCTGGACTGCGCGTATTGCTTCTACCTCGAAAAAGCATCCCTGTACCCCGGCGAACGCAAGCGCCGGATGCAGGACGATGTGCTGGCTGCGTATGTGCGCGACTACATTGCGTCGCACCTACCCGGGTCGGAGGTCGCCTTCACCTGGCAGGGCGGCGAGCCCACCTTGCTCGGCCTGGACTTCTATCGCCGCGCGGTCGAACTACAGCAGCGTTTCGGTGCCGGCCGAACCATCACCAACAGCTTCCAGACCAACGGCCTGCTACTGGACGATGCATGGTGCGCTTTCTTCGCCAGGCACGACTTCCTGATCGGCCTGTCGCTGGACGGCCCGGCGGATATCCACGACGCCTATCGTGTCACTGCGGGCGGCCAGCCGAGCCATGCGCTGGTGCTGCGTGCGCTCGGGAAACTCCAGGCGCATGGCGTCCGCTTCAACGTGCTGGCCTGTGTCAACCGGCGCAGCGCACGCGAGCCGCTGCTGGTCTATGAATTCATGCGGACCCATGGCGTGCGCCACATCCAGTTCATCCCCGTGGTGGAACGCCTGCCCGCCGCGGCCGACAGCGCCATTGGCCTCACCCTGCATGCCCCGGGCGGCAAGGTGCTGGCGCCGGCATTGCCGGGCGCGGCTGCAAGCCTGACTGAATGGTCGGTTCTGCCTGCCGATTACGGCAACTTTCTCAATGCGATTTTTGACGCCTGGGTGCGGCGCGATGTCGGCACCGTCCACGTCATGAACTTCGAATGGGCGCTCGCCAACTACATGGGCGAGCCTGGCGCTGCCTGCCATCACCAGCCGACCTGTGGCCGCGCCGTGGTGGTGGAGCATAACGGCGACGTCTATGCCTGCGACCACTACGTCTACCCGGCGCACCGGCTGGGCAATCTCTCGGCGGCGTCGCTGGCGGACATGGTAGAGTCGGCGGCGCAGCATGCATTCGGCCAGGACAAGCTCCGCTCGCTGCCGGCACAATGCCGCACTTGCAAGATGCTCAAGGGCTGCTGGGGCGGCTGCCCGAAGCACCGCTTCACCGCGACGCGGGACGGCGAGGCCGGGCTCAACTATCTGTGTGAAGGCTATTACGGGTTCTTCAGCCACGTGGCGCCGTATCTGCGCGCCCTGTCCGACCTGATCCGGGGTGGCCGGCCGGCCAGCGACATCATGCGTGCTGTCGTTTTGCGCGCAGGCGGCGCACGGTAGTCGCATCGCCCCCGCCGTTCACCGGACGGGGGCACAAGCGACCATCGCTGCTAGCGCAGATCCATCGAAACCTTGTCGATGCGACCGCCGCCGAAGGCATAGCCGAGCGGCGCGTCCGCGGGATACGTTCCCGCCGCCGAGCCATGATCGATGCCGACATCGAAGGTCTCGTCAATGGTGTAGAAGCCGGGCGGGCTCGCCGGCAAGCGGTCGCTGCCTGCCGGCATGCCATCCACGAGCAGCGCCACGTCTGCGCCCTTGCCGTAGCCGCCGCCGTCATAGTTGAAATCGAAGCGAAGCTCGTGGCGTCCGGCTGACAGCGGCGCCGGCCCTCGCAACGTCACCGTCTTCAGGTCGAACAGGCGGTACATGAACACCGGGTGACCCTCGCCATCCAGGTAGAGCGACCACCCCGCGCTGTGGCCGCCGAGCGCCGCGATCACGCCACGCGCGCGCTCGCCCGCGTCGACCGTGGCCGACACGCTCCAGGACCGGTTGTAGGTCTTCGGCAAGGCTGACTCCGGCACGCCCACCACGCCTTGTCCGTATGTCACGCTGCTGCGCCCCGCGGACAATGACGGCAGCTTCCTGGCATCGGCCGGCGACATATTGCGCAGCGGCAGCACCTGGTTGCGCTCCGCCTCGCGCAGGAACAGCTGCTTCATTCTCTCCAGCCGCGCCGGCTCGCGCTGCGCCAGGTCATTGGCTTGCGAGAAATCCGTGGTCAGGTCATAGAGCTCCCACTGGTCGCCGTCGAACGGCTTCTGGCCATAGTCGATCACGGTCCACGGCCGCCGGCTGTGGATGGCCGATGCCATCCAGCCATCCTGGTAGATGGCGCGATGCCCGAATACCTCGAAGTACTGGGTGGCATGGCGTGCCGGGGCCTTGCCATCGGCAAAGCTGTAGAGCAGGCTCACGCCGTCCATGGGCTTCTGCGGAATACCGTTGACCACGGACGGCGCCTGGATATGGGCCGCCTCCAGGATGGTCGGCGCGATGTCGTTGACATGGCCGAACTGGCTGCGCAGCGCGCCACGCTCGGCGATGCGCTTCGGCCAGGTCACCACCATCGGGTTGCGCGTGCCGCCGAGATGGGACGCTACGGCCTTGGTCCACTTGAACGGCGTATCCAGCGCCCAGGCCCAGCCGGCCGGATAGTGCGCATAGGTGCCGGGCCCGCCGAGCGCGTCAAGCTGCGCCAGCCGGATGGCGTCGGTTTCGGGCAGCCCCTGCACCGGGGCAAAGTAGCTGGCGCTGCCGGACAGGCCGCCTTCGGCACTGGCACCGTTGTCGCCAACGATGTAGACGAACATCGTATTGTCGAACTGGCCGCTCGCCTTCAGCGCTTCCACCAGTTGGCCGACCTGCGCATCGGTGTGCGCCAGGAAGCCCGCGTAGACCTCCATCAGCCGCGACGCGACACGCTTCTGGTCCGGCGACAGCGTATCCCACGCCGGCAGGTCCGGCATGCGCGCGGTCAACTGCGTATTGGCCGGGATCACGCCCAATGCCTTCTGGCGCGCGAAGATTTCCTCACGCAGCTTGTCCCAGCCCTGGTCGAACTTGCCGCGGTATTTTTCGATCCAGGCTTTCGGCGCCTGCAGCGGCGCATGCGCGGCACCGGGCGCGAAGTAGAGGAACACCGGCTTGTCCGGCGTGACCGCGTGTTGCACGCGCAGCCAGTCGATGGCCTTGTCGGCCAGGTCCGCGGTGAGGTGGTAGTCGCGCCCTGGCGGCCGCATGACCGGCGCGGTGCCTTCGTAGAGCGAAGGATCGAACTGGTCCGTTTCGCCGCCATGGAAACCATAGAAGCGCTCAAACCCCTCCCCGGTCGGCCAGCGGTCGAAGGGGCCGCTTGGCGACAGCTCCCAATCCGGCGTCTGGTGCCACTTGCCGAATGCCGCCGTGCTGTAGCCGTTCTGGCGCAGCACCTCGGCAATGGTGGCAGTGTCCTTCGTATGGAATCCGCTGTAGCCCGGGCGTTCGTCGGGCACGTTCGCCACCGCGCCGATGCCGGTGGCATGCGCATTGCGGCCAGTCAGCAAGGCCGAGCGAGTGGGCGAGCAGATCGCCGTGGTATGGAAGTTGTTGTAGCGCAGGCCCTCGTGCGCCAGCGATTCCAGCACCGGCGTCTGGACCGGCCCGCCGAAGGTGGAGGCCGCGCCGAAGCCGACGTCGTCGAGCAGCACGATCACCACATTAGGCGCGCCCGCCGGGCCTTGACCTGGTAGGCCGGCTTGGCTGCTGTGGGAGCCGCGGGCGCAACCATCGGCCCGGGTTGCGCAAATGCGGGCGTGGTGCCAAGCGCCAGGCATGTGGCGAGGAATTTGCGGGAAAGCTGCATAAGCGTCCTGAGGTATGCGTTGGCCGGTGCGGCGGCATGAGCTTGCCGGCCTGCATTGTTCCCATGCCGATGTGCCGCGGGCATCGTCTGCCCGGACTATGCCGGGCCCGCGACCCTAGGCGCAGCCGGACGCCGCTACGGTTCTGCCCGGGTAACATCGCCGATGCGCCATTTGCCCGCATACGGCGCCTCGGTCGCTGCGTACAGGCGCCACAGCAGGAAGAAGCCTCGCCCTGGCACGGTCTGGATCCAGTTCGACGCCAGGCCCGCCGGTGCGCTGGGCCCGAAGTACACATCGACCGAGCCGTCGGCTTCAGGTCCTTGAGCGATGACAGCGACGGGCGCCGCTGCTCCGCCTGCACGAAGCCGGTGGCACCAGCAAGTACCTGCCGCCATGGCCCGCATCCGGACCGATCCGGCCGACATCCTCCACCGGCCGCTGCCACGCATCCGGGATCACGCCGTACTGATTGCCCGCGGGGATTTCCACCACCAGCGGGCCGCTGTCGCGCAGGTTGGCATAGCTGAACGAATAGACGACGTCGTCGTTGCCCGCCTGCAGACGCTGGTTGACCTGTTCCAGCTCGTCGAACACAAACAGCCCCATCGGCCGGATGCCGATGCAGCGTGCGCCTTCGGCCATGGCACCGAGACCGACCAGCGGCTGGGCCCAGATGTAGGCCTGCACGGCACGCTGGTATTCGAGCTCGTCATAAAGGCGTGTTGCGGTATCGCCGTCCGGATAATGCGAGACCGCGAAGGCCAGCGGCCCCTGCATGGCCGCGGTATCCCAGCCGCATGGGCAAAGCCGGCCGCACCGGCAAGAAGAAGTGCTGCCAGCCGCCCTCGGCGGGATGTCGACGAACGGGTCGAGCGAATGGTAGTGGCTGTTGTACGTGATGCCCCTGCGCCCATAGCTGTCGCGCGGCGGCATGTTGAACATCGAGCCGGGGCGGTCCAGCGTGGGCGGCCGCAGGATCAGGGTGGCAGAGCAGGCATTGAGCAGCGCGCGCACGGACTCCAGTGCGCTGGACCATTCCTCTCATTTCCCGGCAAAAAATCGCCGGCACGCATTACCACCAGCGTCCAATTCCATAGAATGGAATTGGACCGCTGACCTTTTGACGTTCCACGCTTAACCTGTTTCTGCAGCCGGCACATTACCGCCGGCGATGCAGACGACAGGAGACTACCTTGGCAAGCTTCCCACTACGTGCCGCCCGCAGGCTGATGGCGCTCTTTGCGCCCCTCGCACTGCTGGCGGCCATCGCAGCACCGCCGGCGCAGGCCGCCTATCCCGACAAGCCCATTCGCATCGTCGTGCCGTTCTCCCCGGGCGGCGGCACCGACCTGATTTCGCGCGCCATGGGCGTCGCGATGGGCCAGGACCTCGGGCAACCTGTGGTCATCGACAACCGACCCGGCGGCGGAACCATCATCGGCACAGATAACGTCGCCAAGGCACCGCCAGACGGCTACACGCTGGTGATGGCGACGTTCGCCCATGCCGTCAATCCGAGCCTGCAGCCGAAGCTACCCTACCAGACCGACAAGGCATTCGCGCCGGTCATGCTGATTGGCCGCTCGCCCAATGTGCTCGTGGTGCGGGCCGACAGCCCGTACAAGTCGGTGCAGGACATCATCAATGCCGCCCGTGCAAAGCCGGGGCAACTCTCGTTCGCATCGCAAGGTCCGGGCACGTCCGCGCATCTGGCGGGCGAGCTGTTCAAAAGCCTGGCCAGGGTCGACCTCAACCACATCCCCTATAAAGGCGCCGGTCCCGCCATCACAGACCTGCTAGGCGGGCAGGTCGACATGATGTTTGCGACGGCTTCGGCTGTGGGCAACCTGCTCGAATCGGGCAAGCTGCGCGCGCTGGGGGTAACCACGTCTCAACGCTCCACCAGCGTCGACCTGGCGAAGGTGCCGACCATCGCCGAGGCCGGCGTGCCGGAATACGTCGCGGAGAGCTGGTACGGGCTCTTCGTGCCAGCCGGCACGCCCGCGCCCGTGATCGCCCGCTTGAACGCCGCGGCAAGAAAGGCGGTGACGGCTGACGCATTCCGCAAACGCGTAGCGTCAGAGGGTCTGATCGTCTCGCCCGGGACGCCGGAAGATCTGGGCCGCTACGTGCTCGGAGAACGGGCGCGCTGGAGCAAGGTCGTCAAGGACGCCCACATCACCCTCAACTGACAGCTTCCCGAACATCATCCAGGCAACCATCATGAGCGAATACCAACTGATCCATCTCGAAGCCCGGGAAGGCGTCGCAGTCCTGACGCTGAACCGTCCCGAAAAGCGCAACGCTATCAGCGACGACATGCGCACCGAACTCATCCGTGCGCTCGAGTCCATCGCCGCCAGCCGCGAAATCCGCGCGCTGGTGCTGACCGGCAACGGCAAGGGCTTCTGCGCCGGCGGGGACGTCGCAGGCATGCAGCGGCGCATGGACGCGCCGGCCGGCGAAGTCGGCTTCAACGGCTGGACGCGCCAGCAGCGCGTGCACCATTCGGTGGCGCTGCTGCACGACATGCCCAAGCCGGTCATCGCCGCGGTCAATGGCAGCGCCAACGGACTCGGCGCCGACATGGCCATGGCCTGTGACTTCGTGATTGCCTCCGCATCGGCCAGCTTTGCCTGGTCCTACATCCATCGCGGACTGATTCCGGATGGCGGCGGCATGTACTTCCTGCCGCGCCGCACCGGGCTGTCCATCGCCAAGGGGCTGATCTTCAGCGGCCGCAAGGTGGAGGCCGAAGAAGCGCTGGCCCTGGGCATCGCGGACCGGCTGAGCACGTCGCCGCAAGCGCTGGTGTCCGAAGCGGTCGCCTGGGCGGCCGAGTTGTCGCAAGGCTCGGCCACGGCGCTGGCGCTCGGCAAGACGATCCTGAATCAGACCTTCGAGCTCACCGCGGAACAGGTGTTCGCGCAGGGCAGCCAGGCGCAAGGCATCTGCTACACCAGCGCCGAGCACCGCGAAGCCGTGCTCGCCTTCCTTGCCAGGACCGCCACTCAGACCGCTGCGGCAAAGGGCTAAGACATCATGACGACATCACACCAGTTTTCGCCGACGCCCTCGCGCCCGGATGCCGACGCGATCTCGCGCCTGTTCACGCCGCGCAGCGTCGCGGTGATCGGCGCGTCGGCCGACCCGGCAAAGACCTCCGGCCGGCCTGTCTCGTACCTGATGCGCCATGGCTATGCCGGCACGATTTATCCAGTCAATCCCAGGGTAGAGGCAATTGCCGGCATCCGTTGCTATCCCGATATCGGCTCACTTCCCGAAGTCCCCGACGTTGGCATCGTCCTGCTCGGCGCCGAGCGTGCGCATCACGCGGTACGCGAACTGGCGGCCCGGGGCACCGGGGCGGCTATCGTGCTGGCAAGCGGCTATACGGAGACTGGCGCGGAAGGCGCGCGCCGGCAGGCCGAACTGGTCGAGGCCGCCGGCAGCATGCGTCTGCTCGGGCCGAACACGATCGGGCTGGTCAACGTAACCGACAGCATCCCGCTGTCGGCGAGCGGCGCGCTGGAGATGGAGCAGTTTCCGGCCGGCGGCATCGGCGTGGTGTCGCAAAGCGGCGGCATCCTGGGCGCGGTGCTGTCGCGCGCCGCGGCACGGGGCGTAGGCTTGTCCAAGCTGGTCTCCACCAGCAACGAGGCAGATCTCGATCTGGCGGATTTCATCGACTACCTGGCCGATGATCCCGCCACCCACGTCATCGCGCTGTACGTGGAAAGCGTGCGGCATCCCGACAAATTCCGTGCCGCGGCACTGAAAGCGGCGAGGGCCGGAAAGCCGGTCGTCGCATTCAAGATCGGCCGCTCCGAAGCCGGCGCCCGGGCCGCCGTCTCGCATACGGGCGCCATGGCGGGCGCCGACCGTATGTACGACGCCTTGTTCGCGCAGGTCGGCGTCATCCGCGCACAAACCTTCTCGGACCTGATCGACATCCCCGCCGCGCTGGCGACCGGCCGCAGGTTGAACGGCAGGCGGATTGCCGTGCTCACTTCTACCGGCGGAGCCGGCACGCTGGTGTCCGACAGCCTCGGTGTCTCCGGCTTCGAAACGCCACCGCCAGACGCTTCCACCGCGCAACAGTTGCGCGCCTTGCAGAAAGGCGACCACGCGGCGCTGGACCGCAATCCCATCGACGTGACGCTCGCCGGCCTGCAGCCAGACCTGCTGCGCAGCGCAATCCGCACACTGCTGGCCAGTCCCGCCTACGATGCAGTAGCCGTCATCGTAGGCTCGTCCGGACTCGCCTTGCCACACCTGATGGCTGATGCCATTACCGACTGCCTGCCGGAGAGCGACAAGCCCGTGCTGGCCTATGTCAGTCCCCATGCACCGGAGGCCGCGGCCGTGTTGAACCGGCGCGGCGTGCCCGCGTTCAGCGCGCCCGAAAGCTGCGCGGTGGCGTTCGGCGCCATGCTGTCGGCCAAGCCTCTGGCGCGGGACGACGATGCTCCCACGCCAGAAGCCAAATTCATGGACGCCTTGGAGCTGCCATCGGGTCCGATGGACGAGGCGGCAGCGAAGCAGCTCTTCGCGTATTTCGGCGTGCCGGGCGTCCGCGAGCAAGAGGTGGCCGACGCTGTCCAGGCAGAAGCGGCCGCCCGGGAAATGGGCGGACAGGTTGTCCTGAAGCTCCTCTCGTCCACCATTACGCACAAGAGCGACGTGGGCGGCGTGGCGGTAGGCGTCGCGCCAGCAGAGATCGGCAGGCGGCTGGAAAGGATGCGCGAGGACGTGCAGCGTCATACGGGCCATGCCACTGAACGCTTCCTCGTCCAGGAAATGGTCAGTGGCGGCGTTGAACTGATCCTCGGCATGCACCGCGATGCGCTGGGCACCGCGATCCTCCTCGGCATGGGCGGCGTCACGGCGGAGCTGTTCCAGGACACGACCATGCGCCTGCTCCCGCCCACACGCGGACTGACGCGCGGCGAGGCGCTGGCCATGATTCACGACCTCAAGACCTGGCCGCTGCTCGACGGGTTCCGCGGACGTCCGAAAGCCGATGTGGCAGCGCTCGCGGATGCTATTGTGGCGTTCTCGGCCATGGCTGCGGCAATGGGCACCCGGCTGGCGGAGGCGGAGATCAACCCCATCTTCGTGCTGCCTGCCGGCCAGGGTGTGCGTGCGGCGGACGGCGTGGCGGTGATCGGCCAATGACATCAATCCCGCGGGAGGCGACACGGTGGATCCGCAAGACGCAAGTCGCCGGGCGCGCGGCCGTCCGGCCAACCTGCTGGCCAATCGCTCCCTCGAGCGCGGCATCGAGATCCTGCGGGCATTCCGGCCGGGTTCGGAGATCCTGGGCAACAGCGAACTTGCCGAACGGACCGGGCTGCCCCGCTCGACGGTAAGCCGTCTCACGCAGAGCCTTGTGGAGACTGGCTTTCTGCAGTACGACGCAGGATTGCGCGCCTACCGCCTCGGCGTTCCCGTGCTTAGCCTCGCGCATGCGATGCGCGGGGGGGCCGCTGTCCTGCAGGTCGCGGCCCCGTTCATGCGTAAGCTTGCGGAAGGTGAGCACCTGAACGTCGGCCTGGCGATGGCCGACCGCGACGAGATGGTCTACCTCGAATCGATCCGCTACAGCCGCAGGGCATCCTTGCGCAGCGTAGTGGCGGGCCAGCGTGTGCCGATGGCGCTCACTTCTCTGGGGCGCGCCTGGCTGGCCGTAGCACCCGAGTCAGATCGCGCTGCCTTGATGGCGGACTTCTCGACACGCTTCGCCCACTGGCGAACAGTTGAAGCGGAAATCCGGCAGGCCATTGCACATGTCCAGCGGCACGGATGGTGCGCCGCCTCCTGGCAACCCGAAGTCGTGGCGGTCTCCACCCCGCTACAGCTTGAATCGCATCCCATTCACGTCCTCAATGTCAGCCTGTCGACGAAGGTACCGTTCGCGGAAGCCGCCGCTCGGCTGGCGCCGCTGCTAATGCGCCTGTCTTCGGATGTCCGGGCAGCATTTCTTGCGACGCAGGCTCGGGCTGGTTGAAGTGTCTCCTGCCATGATCGGCTGACCAGCCGCCGGCCATGGCCGGCGAGGTGCCCGCCATGATCCATATGCGCAGGTCCAATATCTGCGCGGAGCCGACGTCCGAATGTCGGGGTGGAGCAGTGAGCTAGGGACTGTAGATGGCCGGCAAGCGCCGTTGCTGAGTCCTGAGCGAACGGCAGGGAATCGGCCGACCCCCTTGGTGGCATCGTCTAGCATAGATACGCTGGCCAAGCGACCGACAAGGCAGGGAGCGCCCGATATGACGGTTACGAGTCAAGTGACGGTTACGAAGCTTCTATTATCAATGGTCGGGAAACGAAATCTTGACGAGTGATCATGGCGATGTCACCAGGGTGGAAGTGTCGGAGACGGCGACGGGGGAAGCAGCAGGTTGATGCCTGAGCGAGGCAACTCGCAACGTGCGGGTGTTGGCCGCCGAACTGGTCCCTTGCACCACCCGCTCCCGTGCAAAGCTGGCGAGCGTGCGCAGGGCATCCTGCGCGGAGCGGAGGTAAAACGCCTGGAGGTGGAACACATGCCAGCGTGCCCCATGCACTTCGAGCCGGCATGGCACGCCACACGCGGTGGCGTGTTCGACCAGGCGGGTCGAATCCGAAAGGAGCACCTCCTGGTCGCCTGCCTGAATCAGCATGGGCGGAAGGCCGCGCAGATCCGCCTTGAGGGGATGCAGAGCCGCGGGGTGACTGGCCGCGCGATACCAACGCAGCCCCTGCTCCAACCAGCCCTTTCGGATCATCGGATCGGTGCGGCAACGGGTTGTCAATGAGGCCCCGCTGAGCGAGTCATCCGTCACCGGCGAGATCAACAGGAGGCCAGCAGGCGCCGGAGCGCCGCGCTGCTTGAGGGCGAGCGCCAAAGAGAGGGCAAGGGCGCCACCTGCCGAGTCGCCGGCGATCATGATCCGGTCCGGCGCATAGCCCTCGGCACGCAATGCCTGGTAGCAGGCGATTGCGTCCTCCAGCGCAGCGGGATACGGATGCTCCGGCGCGAGCCGATAGTCGGGCAGCCAGACCGGCAGGCCGGATTCCACGGCAAGGCGCGTCGTGATGCTTCGGTGTGTACCGGGTCCGCCGAGACAGAAGGCGCCTCCATGGAGGTACAGGACCACGCCGCCAATCTCGCCACGCTTCGGCGCGATGATCTCGACCGGTACCTTGCCGGCCGCACTTCGATACCGGATCACATCACCCACGCCGGGCATCAGCGCAGACAGCAGGCTCACGACGCCTCGCTGGAACGCCGCCCCGAAAGGCGGTCCGATGAGCGGCCGGAAGCTCGTACGGAGAAGCCCGCGCAACAGGCTGGCGCTCACGGACTCTACCGTGCTTTGCGGCGCTGCCACGACGGTTCCCGCCGATCCAGAGTGCGCTTCAGGCAGCGGTCGCGTGAAACGGAAGGCCTGCAGACTCGAGAACCGGGTCAGCCATCGGTACGACAGCGTGAAGCCGGGCCAGTTGGTGCTGTTGTGCCCGCTGGCGTCCACGTACCAGCTCTTGCAGCCACTCCAGACCGAACTGGCGAGCCGCTGCTGGATGCCCACATTGAAGCGCCCGTAGCGGCGTTCGTCCACCTCGATTGCCGATGCGTCGGCCGCCCGCATCGCCTTGCAGCAGCGGATAACGTGCGCGATTTGGCTTTCGAGCATGTAGACGATCGAATTGTGGCCCAGGTTGGTGTTCGGCCCGTAGAGCATGAAGAAATTTGGGAAGCCAGGCACCGTGAGCCCGAGATACGCCTGCGCGCCGCGGCGCCAGGCGTCGTTCAGGTCGGTTCCTGCCCGACCGGTGATGCGCATCGGGGACAGGAACTCTGTCGCGGCGAAGCCCGTCCCATAGACAATTGCGTCGACGGGGTGGTGGACGCCATCCACCGTCTCGATGCCGTTCTCCGTGACCCTGCGAATGCCGTCGGTCACCAGTTCGACGTTCGGCCTGCTGATCGCGGCGAGGTATTCGCTGGACAGCAGGATGCGCTTGCAGCCGATCGGGTAGTCGGGTGTCAATTTGGTGCGCAAGGAGGCATCGGGCACCTGCCGGTCGAGCAGCCGCTGAAAGGGCTTGCCAACTGCGAGGCGCATCAGACCACTGAAGCGTGTGAAAGCCAGCGCGCGCGCTTCGTACTGGACGTAGATAGCGGCGCGATGCAGCTTCATTACCCATGGCAGCCGCCTGAACAAGGCCTTGCTAAATGAGCCGTAGGGCCGGTCGGGGCGAGGGGTGATGTAGGCCGGCGATCGCTGGAACACGGTGAGTTTTCCCACCGTGTCCGCAATGGCAGGCACGAACTGGATGGCGGATGCGCCTGTTCCGATCACGGCAACCCGCTTTCCATTAAGCGGATAGCTGTGATCCCAGCGGGCCGAATGGAATGCGTGCCCCTTGAAGCTATCAAGACCCGGGAGTCGGGGCATTGCGGGCCGGCTCAGTTGACCGGTGCCGCTGATCAGCAGGGATGCACATAGGGTTGAGCCGTCTGTCAGCGTGACCAACCACAGGGACCTGCCTTCGTCATAGCGTGCGCTGGCGACCTCGGAGCAGTATCGGATGTGTGATTCCAGGGCGTACTTTCGCGCGCAGTGTTGGAGATAGGCATGGATCTCGGCCTGCGGTGCAAATGTCCTCGACCAGTTCGGGTTCGGTTCGAACGAGAAGGAGTACAAGTGCGACGGCACGTCGCACGCGGCGCCCGGATAGCCGTTGTCGCGCCAGACGCCGCCGACGTCGTGCGAGCGTTCAAGCAGAACGAAATCCTTCACCCCCGTACGCTGGAAGGCTACGGCCATGCCGATGCCGGCGAAGCCTGCACCAATGATGATGGCAGCAAGTGGCTTCCTGGCTTCCGGGTGTCGGGTGGGATCAGATGAATGCATGCTGGGACTCCTTCAGACGGGAAAGGACGGCTCGCTGGGTATGTCGCCGGCCCGGATACCGGGTTGGACACGCGAACGCCCACGGATCAGGTCAACGGCTTTTTCTGCAATCATGATCGTTGGCGCATTGGTGTTCCCGCCAATCAGCGTGGGCATGATCGAAGCGTCGACGATCCGTAGGCCGTGGAGTCCGCGCACACGCAACTGCGGATCGACCACGGCATCCTCATCGACCCCCATCTTGCAAGTGCCGACAGGGTGGTAGACCGTATCGGTACGCTGCCTCAGGATCTCGCGGATCTCGTCATCGCTGCTTACGTTTGCAGTGAACAAGTCCTGCGTGATCCAGTCAGCCAGTGCCGGCGCCTGCATCAGCCGGCGCGTCATCTTGAAGCCGGCGACCATATCGTCCAGATCCTGAGTATCCTGGAAGAACGCCGGGTCAATCAGCGGCGCATCCACAGGGCGGCTGCTTTGGAGCGTGACAGTGCCGCGGCTGCGTGGCCGCAACAGGCAGACATGGCAGGACAGACCGTGCCCGAGGTGCATCTTCCTGCCGTGGTCATCGACGAGCGCGACCACGAAATGAAGCTGGATGTCGGGCGCGAGCAACTCGGCGCGCGTTTTCAGGAAGGCACCACCCTCGGCGAAATTCGAGGTCAGCGCGCCGCGCCGTTCCCGACGGAAGCGCCTGATCTCGCGCAACATGCGAAGGCCGCCGCGGATCGAGAGCCCCATGGTGTCAAGACTGCGGGTGCGATAGCCAAAGATGAAGTCCGGATGGTCCTGCAGGTTCTTGCCGACCCCTGGCAGATGCGTGACTGGCTGGATGCCAAAGCGCGCGAGTTCTGCGGCCGGGCCCACGCCGGACAGCATCAGGATCTGAGGCGTCTGCAACGCGCCGGCGGCGAGGACAACCTCTCGCCGAGCAAGAAACGTATGAAGACTTCCCCCGATCAGCACTTCGACGCCGACTGCCCGGGTGCCATCGAAGAGAATGCGCCGCACCTGTGCATGGGTTTCCACGCTCAGGTTGTCCCGCCGACCGATATGCGGCAAGAGATAGGCACGCGCGGCGCTGCAGCGCTCACCGTGCTTCTGGTTGACCTGGTAGATCCCCACGCCTTCCTGTTCTGCGCCGTTGAAGTCATCAGTCAAGGGAAATCCGGCCTGACGGGCGGCTTCCAGATACCGGGCATGGAAAGGGTTGCCGGTGCGCAGGTCGCTGACCCACAAGGGACCGTCCCGGCCATGCCATTCGTTGTCGATGTGCTCGTTGTGCTCGCTGAGACGGAAGTATGGCAACACCTCGTCGTAGGACCACCCGAGGTTGCCCAAGCCTGCCCAGGTGTCATAGTCGCGCCGATGCCCGCGGATATAGACCATGGCATTGATGGCCGACGAGCCTCCTAGCGTGCGGCCGCGCGGCTGGTAGCCTTTGCGCCCGTTCAGTCCCGGCTGCGGCATCGTCTCGAACGCCCAGTTATTGAGCGTGGTGGGCAGCATGGCGACCGCGCCCGTCGGGATGGTCACCACCGCGTCTCGGCCATTTCCGCCGGCCTCCAGCACGCAAACGGACACGGAAGTGTCCTCCGACAGCCGGCCCGCGACAACGCAGCCGCTAGAGCCACCGCCCACGACGATATAGTCAAAGGTCTTGTTCATGATTGAATATGGAAATACTGGCTTCAGGTGATGCGCTTGAGGGCGCCGAGCAGCATGTCGAAGGCTTTTCCGTAAGGTGGGTGGAACAGAAACGTCCCGTTCAATCGGGTCTGATGGAAGACGGGCTTGAGCTTGCTGAAGGTCCGGAATCCCCATTCACCGTGATAAGCACCGATACCGCTCGGCCCTACGCCGCCAAACGGTTGGTGTTCCTGCGCGATATGCCAGAGGCAGTCATTCACGGTGACCCCGCCAGAGATTGTTTCCTGCAGCACGCGCTCCCTGTGCACCGGATCGCGTCCAAACCAGTACAGCGCGAGAGGCCGATCCATTCGATTGATCCGGGTGATGGCCTCGTCGAGGTTGCCGTATTCGACAATCGGGAGCACGGGCCCAAAGATTTCCTCGCGCATCACGCGCATGTCGTCCCTGGCATTCAGCACAATGACTGGCGCAAACTTGCGGGTTGACCCAGTGAACCGCTCGCGCGTCGGATTTACCTCGATGACGCGCGCACCCGCATCCCTTGCCTCCCGGACCAGATCGACCAGCCGCTGGCGGTGCCGGTCGGAGACGATGGCGGTGTAGTCAGGATTGGTTTCCAGCGTGGGGTACATCCGTGCAATGGCAGCCGAGAGCAGCGTGGCGACCTTCCCGGCCGTGCCGGTGGGAACCAGCAGGTAGTCCGGTGCAATGCAGGTTTGCCCCGCGTTCATGAGCTTGCCGAACGCCAGACGCCGGACCGCCACTTCCAGATCGCAAGACGGATCGAAGATCGCCGGCGACTTCCCGCCGAGTTCCAGCGTGACAGGTGTCAGGTTCGCGGCGGCAGCGGTTGCCACCATGCGACCCACAGCCGTCGAGCCGGTGAAGAAGAGATGATCGAACGGCAGTCCGGTAAAAGCCTTGCCCACCTCGGCATCGCCGTTCACCACGCTCAGCTCGCCCGGATCGAAGCTGGCCTTCACCATGTCTTCCAGTAGCGCAGAGAGGTGCGGCGTCAGCTCCGATGGCTTGATCAGCACCCGGTTGCCTGCCGCGATGGCCGCCAGCGCCGGCCCAAGGGCAAGCTGGAAGGGGTAGTTCCATGGCGAAATGATGCCCACGACGCCCAGCGGCTGGGGAAGCAGGCGGTTGCGGCCGGGGCGGAAGTGCAGATCCGTCCTGACGCTGCGGTTGCGCATCCACTCCTTCAGGTGTCCACGCGCATGCCGGATGCCGGTGCGCACCATGAAGATCTCGGCCAGCCGCGTCTCATGGGCGGACCTGCCGGAGAAATCCGCGCTGATCGCGCGCACGATCGCCGCCTCGTGCGTCTCGGTCAGCGCGAGCAGGCGATCCAGCCGCGACAGGCGAATTTCCCGCGAGGGATATGGATCGAGCGCAAAGTCCCGGCATTGCACGGCAAACCGGGCGGCAAGGTCAGTCGCCGGATTGAACAGCATGTGGTCTCCCTCCTGTCGGACGTCCAGTCGCTCATGCGGCAACTTGAATGCCCTGAATATTGCGACTGACAGGGGAAAGCACCAATGCTGGGGTGGGACAATTGCTTTAGTATTTGGGCCAAATCGGCTTCCCTAGGGTTTCCCAGTATGAACGTTTGGGACTTCAGCCGGAGTCCTGCCAGCGCCCGGCTGCTGGTCGATTTCGGCGTCGAGCGCGGGCTGTCCGCTCCCGGCCTGCTCGCAAGAAGCGGACTGTCCTCCCGGCAGCTTGGCGACCCCAATGTCGAGATCACGGCCGAACAGGAATTGCGCGTCGCGGCCAACCTGCTGCGCGCGTTGAAGCAACCGTCAGGCGGGCTTGGCTTCGAAGTGGGCGCGCGATATCACTTCTCGACCTATGGCCTCTGGGGTTATGGCCTGATCGCCAGCGGCACGGCAGGGGATGCGCTGTCGCTGGCATTGCGGTTCCTGCCGCTGACCTACGCATTTACCGTGATTTCGTACTACGAGGAGGGCGAGTTTGGCGTCCTCAGCTTCGCGGAGCCTGACCTTGCCCCGGAGCTCAAGCGTTTCCTTGTGGAACGGGACATGGCCGCAACGGCCGTGTTGCTGAAGGAGGTCTGCGGTGAGACGTTTTCCCTGGCCCGCTTCACGCTCAAGACGCATCGCGCGCCGGTCGGGCAGACGTCGTCCGCTGTTGTCAGGAGCGTTTTCGGAAGAAGCCCGGAGGGGGCGGCGCGCCTGAACAGCCTGGCATTTGAGCGATCCCTTCTCAGCCGGCGGCTGCCGCAGGCCGACCCCGTCACGGTGTCGATGTGCGAGCAGATGTGCGAGCGCTTGATGGAGTCGCGACGGGTCCGGGCCGGGGCCGCCGCCACCATTCGCCAGTATCTGAATGCGGCACCCGGCGGCCTGCGCTCAACCCTGGAAGACATGGCGCGCATGATGAATACCAGCCCGCGTACATTGAAGCGTCGCCTGCAGGAAGAAGGTACGACATACACGGCTTTGCTGGCGGATGCCCGTGGAGCCGTCGCAAGGGAACTGCTGCTCGACCGGAGCCTGGCACTGACCGAGATCGCAGGGAGGTTGGGGTTCAGCGATCTGTCGAGCTTCTCACAGGCATTCAAGCGCTGGTACGGAATGGCGCCCACTGTCTTTCGAGATCGCAACTCTCGATAGTTGTCACCCGTCGCTTGCAAACGTCGGCGCTTGAAAGCACGGCATGAATGACCGCTCTGGATCTCTCCGGACCTCCACTGAGCCGGTTTCGGATGATGGGATCTCGACCGTTTCGGCCATCCATGATCCGAGGCTGACTGACTAAAATTGGCCGTAAGCTGCCTTTGCCCAAGCGGCCCGCCCTAGACCTTGGCGATGGAATAGCTAATCGCCGATCCGCGGGATTGACGCCTCCCCTCGCAACCACGACACGCGCCAATTCCGAGCGACCTCAGGGCATCACCGGAGGATGGTAGGAAAGGGTCGCAGCGAAGGCCCATAGCATGAACAGCACCAGGGGCGCATGCACCAGCAGCTGGGTGAAGGTGAATCCGACCACGTCCTTGGCCCGGATGCCGAGCACACCGAGCAACGGCAGCATCCAAAAAGGATTGATCAGGTTCGGCAGCGCTTCAGCGGCGTTATAGACCTGCCCCCATATCGGCCGCCGTGCGGGCATGCGCCTCGGCAGGGGCCGAGAAGTACGCTACCGCCAGGGACACGACGATCAGCACGCCGGTCATCGCCATGGATTGCCAAAGAAAGATCGTATCGGAGAACGGGATGACCCCGGTGACATCCAGCAGCCGCGCACCTCGACAACATCGAGCGGCGGGTGGTCGAACAAGCAATGCGGGCCGAAGTGCCCGACGTCAAAGCGATCTTCAGGCAGTTCTGACCATTTAGCGGCGCCTGACGGCCCCTTAGGCCGTAGCGAGACGCGACGATGCCCGCGGCGGCACACCGCCACGTGTCCGGCCCAGCGGGCGCCAGGCGCCGGCGTTTCAAAACATCAACGGCCGCTGCGCGGCATCCAGCCCGCCGTCGATGAACACCACGTTGCCATGGAGGTAAGCCGCCTCCGGCCCGCACAGGAAGGCAATCAGGGCAGCCACCTCTTCCGGCCGGGCGCGGCGGCCCAGCGGCGATACGAAGTCGCGGATGGCGTCGCCGTAGCGCGGATCTTTCAGGCCTGCCTGCAGCAGCGGCGTTTCCACCGCGCCCGGCGCGACCACGTTCAGGCGCACCCCCGCCTGGCCCCACGCCGCAGCGCGTTGCCGCGCGGCCGCGGTCACCGCATGCTTGGAACTGGCATAGGCGATATAGCCGGCCTGGTCGCGCGTGGCTTCGGCCTGCGCGGCGCCCGCCACCATGGCCAGCACGCCGGCCTCGTCACCGGCGAGGTAGGCATCGCGCAGCGAGCTGCCCTCCCACGACTGCAGCGTGGCCGAGTTCGATGACACCACCACCGCGCCAGGGTCCGAGCCCTGGCACAGCGCTTCGAACAGGCCGTCGAGCAAGGCCACCACGCCGAAGTAGTTGACCGACGCCACCAGCGTGGCAGGGTCGACATGCGGGCCCAGCCCGGCGCAGCACACCAGTTGGTCGATGCGGTCGCCCGAGCGCGACAGCACCGCGTCGATGGCGCCCGCGCGCCCCTGCGCGGTGGACAGATCTGCAAGGATGTCCGCGTCGCGCAGATCCACGCCAATCACCTGGCAGCCATCGGCCAGCATGCGCTGTCGCACCGCCGCGCCCATGCCGGACGCGGCGCCGGTCACCACAACGGTCCTCATGGTCAGCCCTCGAACACGTGCCGCAGCACCGGCGGCTCGATGCTGGCCAGGTTCATCTCGACCACGCGCCGCGCCACGCTGGACGGACGCACCTGCTCCACGTCGGTGTAGAACTGCTGGTACCAGTCGCGCATCTGGTAGATCGGCCCGTCGCCTTCGCACAGCAGCGGGTTGTCGATGCGGATCTTGCTGTCCCAGATCACCACGTCCTCGTAGAAGGCACCGCGGGCTTGCTCCACATAGGCTTGCGCCACGGCGCGGTTCTGTTCATCGGACAGTCCCGGGATCTTTTTCACCAGCACGCCATAGCGCAGCACGAAGCTGTTCTGGTCGATCGGCACATGGCAGTTGAGCAGGATCGAGTGGATCTGCTGGTCGCCCATCTGGCCGGTCATCTCGGTGATGTGGTACGCCGGCCCGAAATACGTGGACAGCGCCGTCAGGCGCGCATCGCCGGACAACCGCGCGCTGCGCCCGATCATCAGCTGCGTGGCCTTGTGGTCTTCGAACAGGTTGGCGAAGTAGTCCACCGGCGCGCCATGCACCACGCCGAAATGCGCCATGTCGGAGATGTTGTCGACCAGTTCGCGGCAGTTGGTGCGGATCAGCATCTCGTCGATGGCCCAGTCCGACCACTCCGGCGCATAGCAGGCGTCGATGCGCGGGATGGCAACCTCCGGCGGCGCCGGGCGGCCCTCGGGATCGTGCCAGATGAACAGTAGCCGGTTCTGCTCGCAGGTCTCCCACGCGCCGACACGCGCCTTGGGCGGCACGCGCTTGCAGTAGGGGATGGACTTGCAGCCGCCGTCGCCGCCCCACTGCCAGCCGTGGAACGGGCACACCAGGTTGTCACCCTGCACGGTGCCGGTGCTGAGGTCCGCGCCCATGTGCGGGCAGTGGCCGTCGATCACGCGGATGGCGCCGGTCGAGTCGGCGAACGCGGCCAGGCGGCGGCCGAAGATGTCCAGCGTGTGCGGCTTGCCGTCGCGGTAGTCGTCGGCCAGGCCCAGGCAGTGCCAGCCGCGTGCGTAGCGGTTCGCGGGCGGGCGTGATTCGATCTTGTAGCCGCTGATGCCGTTCGTGCTCATGGTGTCTCCTTGATATCCCGTGGGAACTTCAAGATAAGAGCGTCCGGGCGGCGGCTCATCGTCCCATCGGACTACTGCAGTGCGACCAGACGCGTCAGGGCCGGATCGTTGCCGGGGCCATGCACGCAGCTGACGCCGGCGGGGTCGTAGATCCGGGCCACGCAGCCATTGCAGCTGTCGCAGGCCGAGCGCTGCACCGCACCGCCGTGCCAGTTGGCCACGAGCGCGGGATCATGGATCAGCGCGCGCGCCAACGCGATGGCGTCGAAGCCCTCTTCCATGAGCTGCGCCACGTTGCCGATCGACTTGACGCCGCCGACGTATGCCAGCGGCATACGCACCGCGCGCCGCACCACGCGCGAGGCTTCGAGGAAGTACAGCTCGCGGAACGCGAGTTCAGGGGGCGTGCGCTTCTCCAGCATGGTGATGCCGAAGCGCGCCAGCGCGGTCGGCGCGGCGGCCTTCATCTGCGCCGTCGGCATCGGGCTGCCGAACAACGCCCAGGGGCTTTCCACGTTGCGGCCGCCACTGAGCGTCAGCAGGTCGGCCCCTTCCGCCTCAAGGATGCGCGCGGTCACCGCGGAGTCCGCGGGCTGGTTGCCGCCCGGCACACCGTCGCTGACGCTGAGCTTGCAGCACACCGCCAGCTCGGCACCGACGGCATCCTTCACCTGCCGCAGCACCGCCGCCGGGAAGCGGGTCCGGTTCTCCACGCTGCCGCCAAACGGATCGCGCCGCCGGTTGCTCAGCGGCGACAGGAACTGGTTAAGCAGGTAGCCGTGCCCCATGTGGATTTCGACCGCATCGAAGCCGGCCTCGCGCGCGAGCCGCGCCGCCGCGGCGAACTGTCCGGCAACCCGCGCCATGTCGGCCTCGCGCATGGCGCGCTGGAAATACACGCCGTGCATCATGCCGAAGGCATTGAGCCCGGATGATGCGCTGCCCGGCGCGCGGCTGCCGCCGTGACGCATGGTGGTGAACGAGCCCGCGTGGGTGATCTGCAGGCAAGCCGCCGCGCCTTCGCGATGCACGGCGTCGGTCAGCACACGCAGGTGCGGCACCTGTTCCCGCGCATGCTGAGCTGGTGGGCAAAGGTCAGGCCGTCGTCGGCCACCGCCGCGTAGGCCACCGTGGTCATGCCCACGCCGCCCGCGGCAAGATCGCGGTGATGCCTGACCAGCGCCTGCGTAGGCAGGCCATGTGGCGTCATGCCTTCGTTCGCGCCCGCCTTGATGAAGCGGTTGCGCAGCGTGAGCGGGCCGATGCGCAGCGGCGTGAAGGCCGCTGCGGATGCCTGGGTATCGCGCATCATGTCTCTCCGTTGTCTCACCGATATGCCTGCTTGCCTCAGGTCGCGTCTGATTTCAGCGCATGCGCCGGCGGTATCGTCTGGCCGCTTGCCGCCGCGGCAGTGCGCGCCGCCGCGCGCGCCCGCTCCTCATCCTCCACCCCCAGCCACGCCGCCAGCGCCGGCAGCAGCGATACCGCGCCGAACAGGTTCACCAGGAACATGAAGGCGAGCAGGATCCCCATGTCGGCCTGGAACTTGAGCGCGGCAAAAGCCCAGGTGCCCACGCCGATGCACATCGTCAGCGCCGTGAACAACGCCGCCGACCCGCGCTGGCGCATGGCCTCGGCAAAGGCCTGCGGCAACGCCTGTCCTTCCTCGCGGATCTGGTGCTGGATGCGCTCATACAGGTAGATGCCGTAGTCCACGCCAACGCCCACGCCCAGCGTGATGACCGGCAGCGTCGACACCTTCAGCCCGATGCCAAGCCGCGCCATCAGCGCATTGCACAGCACCGACACCAGCGTCAGCGGCACGATGATGCACAGCACCGCGCGCCACGAGCGGAACGTCAGCAGGCACAGCAGCGTGATCGCGCCGAAGATCGACAGCAGCATCGTCACTTCGGCCTCCTCCACGGCCTCATTGGTGGCTGCCATCACGCCGATATTGCCCCCGGCCAGGCGGAACGCCACGTTGGGCGTCTTGTCGGCGGCGGAGAAGCGGCGGATCTCGCGGATGATGTGGGCGATGGTGGCGCCCTCATGGTTGGCCGTGTAGATCAGCACCTGGATGGCCTGGCAGTTCGAGGTATTCATGCCGTTGTCCGGGTCGAAGGCCTTGGCGCCCTGGCTCAGGCCCTCGCTGCTGCGCGGCAGCGCCTCCCAGCGCGGGTTGCCCTCGTTGTAGGCGCCGATCACCACCTTGGCCAGCGACGATACGCTGACCACCGACTGCACGCCGGACACGCCGCGCATATGCATCTCGAAGCGATCCACCGCACTCATCACCGGGTAGTGCAGGCAACCGTCGTCGAAGCCGGTGGGTTCCACCACCACCGTCAGCGCATCCGAGCCAATGTTGTACTGGCTCACCACACTGGCGCTGTCGCGGTTATAGCGCGAATCCGCGCGCAGTTCCGGGGCGCCGCTGCCGACATCGCCGATCTTCAGGCCGCGCGAATCGATGGCACCGGCCGCCAGCAGCGCGAGCGCGGCCACGAACACCCCCAGCGCCGGTCCCGGGCGCGCCAGCGCGCCGAACTTCTGCCACAGCCCGCCGGTTCCCTGCGCGCGCCGGGCCTGCGCCGATGCCAGCGCCGACGGCTCCAGCCGCGTGTACGACAACAGGATCGGCAGGAACACCTTGTTGGTCACGATCATCAGCAGCACGCCCAGGCAGGCCGTGATGCCAAGCTCGCGCACGATGTCGATCTCGATGCGCATGATGACCATGAACCCGAGCGCATTGGTCAGCAGCGCGACCGTGCCGGGGATGAACAGCTTGCGGAAGGCAGCGCTGGCGCTGTCCAGCGCACCATGCCCCTGCACAACCTCTTGCTTCCAGGCATTGGTCATCTGCACCGCGTGCGAAACCCCGATCGAGAAGATCAGGAACGGCACCAGGATCGACATGGGGTCGATGCCGTAGCCCAGCAGCGGCAGCAGGCCCAGCAGCCAGGCCACGGGCAGCAGCGCCACCACCAGCGACAGCAGCGTGATGCGCAGCGAGCGCGTGTACAGCCACAGCAGCAGCGCGGTCACGGCGAAGGCCAGCGCGAAGAAGCCCATCACGCCGGCGATACCCTCTTCCACATCGCCCACCAGCTTGGCAAAGCCGACAACGTTGACTTCGACATCGGTGCCGCTGAACCGCGCGCGGATCTTCTCGAGCTGGCGCGCCACGGTCCCGTAGTCGATGGTCTTGCCGGTAGCCGGGTCGGTCTCACGCAGCTCCGCGCGGATCAGCGCGGACTTCAGGTCATTGCTGACCAGCCGGCCGATCTGGCCGGAACGCGCCACATTGCGCCGCACCTTGTCGAGCTCGTCCGGCGCGCCGGAAAAGCGCCCCGGCACCACGACGTCGCCGCGAAAACCGGCCTCCGTCACCTCGGTGTAGCGCACGTTCGGCGTGAACAGCGAAAACACGCGCGAGCGGTCCACGCCGGGGATGAAGAACACTTCATCGGTGGCGTGGCGCAGCTTGTCCATGAAGGCCGCGTTGTAGATATCGCCGTCGCCCTTCCAGCGCAGGCTCACCAGCACGGTATTGGCACCGGAGAAGGTGCTCGCGTACTTGGTGAACACCTGCATGTACGGGTGCTGCAGCGGGATCATCTTGTTGAAGCCGGGATCGAGCCGCAGGCGCGTGGCAGAGAAGCCCAGCGCCATGGTCACGGCCAGGCATAGCAACAGCAGCAGGCGGCGCCGGCGCATCAGCCCGCTGGCGCAGGCATCGACGAAGCGGCCCAGGCGGCCGGGGGAGTGGGGGCGGGTCATGATGGTTCTCGCGTCCGGTCGGGCGGGTTCAGTGATTGGCGGCGATCGTGGCGCCGGCCAGGCCGCCATTGCCGCCGAGTGCCAGCGTGTCCTTGCCGGTCTGGGCCAGCGCGGCCAGGGTCTGCGGGCTGCCGGCCGGCAGCGCCGCGAAATGGCGCCCGCCATCGGCGGACATCACCAGCATGCCGCCTTGCCCGGCCAGCACGATGCGGCCATCGGCCAGCTCGGCGCCACCGAAGAACGAAGTCCTGGGGCCGGTTTCCGCGGCCTGCCAGGTCGTACCGAAATCCTCGCTGCGCAGCGCGTTGCCGCGCATGCCGAAGGCCAGCCAGGCACCGTCGCGCAGCGGCAGCACGCCGTACAGCGAGCCTTCATAAGGGGTCTTGAGCGGCTCCCAGTGGCTGCCGCCGTCGCTCGAGCGCAGCACCAGGCCGGCTTCGCCGACCAGCATCAGGTGTCCCTGTCCGTCGGCGGCAATGGCGTTGAGGTGGCGGTCCTGCATGGCCTTGTCGGCGGCCGCTTCCCAATGCCTGCCCAGGTCGCGCGAGACCAGGAAACGGCCAAAGCTGCCCACGGCAAACCACGGCCCGTTGGCCTGGGCAAGGGCACCAAGCAGCGGGTCGGACGATTGCGCGTCGAAGGCAACTTGCTGCCAGTGCGCGCCGCCGTCTTCAGTGCGCAGGATCAGGCCGCTGTGGCCGACCGCGATGCCCTGGCGGCTGTCGGCGAAGGCCACCTGCGTCAGCGTAGCGCCTTGCGGCTTGTCCACCGTTGCCGGGCGCCAGTTGCGCCCCAGGTCATCGCTGAACAGGATCTTGCCGCGCTCGCCCACAGCGACCAGGCGTTCGCCGGCGCGGGCGATGCCGTTGATCTGCAGGCCGTCGGGACGCAGCGCGGTGGCCGGGAACGGCGGCAGCGGACGCGGCGCGAAAGCCCATACCGCGGTGGCCAGCACGGCCACCGACATGGCGATGCCGATCAGTCGTTTCATAGGTCTCCTCCGTTTGGAGTGGTGGCAGGCGGCCTCGTGGCGGGCCGTACTTGCCGGGGCTGCTTTGCGCAGCGAACGATTTGCGCCTCTTTCCCGCTTGCGCGAGAGGGGCGCAAACCAGCACTTCTAGTTACAGAACGTCGAACAGCGCCGCCGCACCCATGCCGCCACCAATACACATCGTCACCACCGCTTGCCGCACGCCGCGGCGCTGGCCCTCGATCAGCGCATGCGCGGTCATGCGCGCGCCCGACATGCCGAACGGATGCCCGACCGAGATCGCGCCGCCGTTCACGTTCAGCCGCGCATCGGGGATGCCGAGCTGCTGCTGGCAGTACAGCACCTGCGAGGCGAAGGCCTCGTTCAGCTCCCACAGTCCCACGTCCGCCACCGTCATGCCGTGGCGCGCCAGCAGCTTCGGCACCGCGAACACCGGGCCGATGCCCATCTCATCCGGCGCACAGCCCGCCACCGCCATGCCGCGATAGCGGCCCAGCGGGCGCAGGCCGCGGCGGCGCGCTTCGTCGGCGCTCATCAGCAGCACCGCGGCGGCGCCATCGGACAGTTGCGAGGCATTGCCCGCGGTGATGTGCTCCCCCTCGGCCACCGCCTGCCCGCCGCTCCAGACCGGCTTGAGCGCCGCCAGGCTGGCCGCCGTGGTATCAGGCCGGTTGCATTCGTCCTGCGCCAGCGTCACGCTCTCATGGCCGGTCAGTACGCCGGCCTTGTCGAACAGCGCACGGCGCGTTTCCAGCGGCACGATCTCGTCGTCGAAGGCGCCGCACCGCTGCGCCTCGGCGGTGCGCTGCTGGCTGCGCCAGGCGTAGGCGTCCTGCTCGGCGCGGCTGATGCCGTAGCGGCGCGCCACCACCTCGGCGGTCTCAATCATCGCCATGTAGGCCGCCGGCTGCCGCGCCAGCACCGCTTCGGACTGCGCGCGGAAGCTGTTCTTGTACTTGTTCTGCGTCAGCGAGATCGATTCCGCGCCGCCGGCGACGATGATGTCGGCCTCGCCGCACTGGATCGCACGGGCACCCGCCGCGATCGTCATCAGGCCCGAGCCGCACATGCGGTCCATGGTCATGCCCGGCACGCTGTCAGGCAGCCCCGCGGCCACGGCGCACAGGCGGCCGAAGTTGTAGCCCTGGGTGCCCTGCTGCGCGGCCGCGCCGATCAGCACGTCGTCGATCTCGGACGGGTCCACGCCCGCGCGCTCGACCACCGCGCGCACCACGTGGCCGCCCAGCACCGGGGCTTCGGTATCGTTGAAGGCGCCGCGGAAGGCCTTGCCGATGGGGGTGCGCGCAACGGCGACAATGACTGCTTCATTCATGCTCGATTCCCTGTGGTCAGAAGTAGTAGCGGCTGATCGTCTCGGCCACGCAGGCGGGCTTGGCCTCGCCTTCGATCTCCACCGTCATGCGCACCACCGACTGCACGCCGCCCGGCAGCGTCTCGGCCCGCACCAGCTCGCCCACGCCGCGCACACGCGCCCCGACGCGCACGGCCGCCGGGAAACGGACCTTGTCGCAGCCGTAGTTGACGCCCCACTTCATGCCTTCGACGGTGACGAGTTCCGGCAGAAACTGGTTGACCAGGGCCAGCGTCAGGTAGCCGTGGGCAATGCAGCCGCCGTAGGGGCCTTGCGCGGCGCGTTCCGGGTCGACGTGGAGCCACTGGTGGTCGCCGGTGGCATCGGCGAACCGGTTGACCTGGTCCTGGGTGATACGGGTCCAGGCGCTTTCGCCGAGGCGCTGGCCGACGGCGGCGTGGATGTCTTCGGCGGAGCGAAAGATGCGTGGCATGTCTGGTTCCTACTGTTGATCCCGATGCCGGCTGTGCTGCCCGGCTTTGCTTCCGTTCAAGCCCGCTGACTACTCACCGGCAACACCTCGCCGGTCATGTATGACGCATAGTCGCTGGCCAGGAACACCATCACATTGGCCACCTCCCACACCTCTGCCGCGCGCCCGAACGCTTCGCGCTCGCTGAGCTGGCGCAGCAGGTCGGCCGGTGCCGACTTCTTCAGGAAGTCGTGCAGCGCGATGCTGGGCGCCACCGCATTGATGCGCACGCCAAATTCGGCGGCCTCCATCGCGCTGCAGCGCGTCAGCGCCATCACCCCGGCCTTGGCCGCGGCGTAGTGCGACTGCTCCTTCTGCGCACGCCAGCCCAACACCGAGGCGTTGTTGACGATGGCGCCGCGCCGGCGCGCCTGCATGTGCGGCAACATTGCGCGCGTCATGCGGAAGGTGCCGGTGAGGGAAATATCGATCACGCGCGACCACTCGGCATCGTCCATATCAACTAGGCGGCGCGAGCCGCCCAGGCCGGCGTTGTTGATCAGTACGTCGGTGCCGCCCAACGCTTCTTCGGCGGCGGCCACAAGTGCGCGCACCTGCGCTTCATCCGACACATCGCAAAGCTGGCCATGGATCGCCTGCAGGCCGGTTTCCGCGCGCAGGCGCTCGACCGCGTCGGCCAGGCGCTTCTCATGGACGTCGGAGATCATCAGCGCGCGGCAGCCCTCCTCGGCGCAGCGGCGCGCGGCGGCAAAGCCGATGCCGGCGCCCGCCGCGGCGGTGATGAGCACGCTCTTGCCGGCGAGCAGCTGATGGCCGGGCACATAGGCCGGGGCGTTGGGGATTTCGGTGTTCAGGGTCATGGCTGTCCTCGTGCTTCGCGCGGCATGCCAAGGCCGCGTTCGGCGATGATGTTGAGCTGGATTTCGTTGGTGCCGGCGTAGATGGTGTCGGCGCGCGAGAACAGCGCCATCTGCTGCAGCCGCGTGCGGCGCGTGTCACCGGCGTCCAGCACGTTGGCCAGCGGGCCCAGCACGTCCAGCGCCAGCTGGCCCAGGTCGCGGTGCCAGTTGGACCAGTAGTACTTGTAGATCAGCGCCTCGCGCTGCAGCGCGGTGCCACCGTCCTGGCCCGCCTGCGCCGCGCCCGCCAGCATGCGCAGCGCATTGGCGCGCATCACGCGCAGTCCGGCCCAGGCGCGTGCGATGCGCTGGCGCACCAGCGCGTCGCGGCTGCTGCCGTTGTCGCGCGCGGCCTGCGCCACCCATTCCAGCTCATGCGTGAACTGCATCTGCTGGCCCAGCGTGGAGATGCCGCGCTCGAAGCCCAGCAGCGCCATGGCGATGCGCCAGCCATCGCCGGGCGCGCCCAGCACGTCGGCGGCGGCGGCACGCGCGCCGTCGAAGAACACCTCATTGAATTCAGCGCCGCCGCCCATCTGGCGGATCGGCCGGATCTCGATGCCGGGCTGGTCCAGCGGCAGCATCAGGAAGATCAAGCCCTTGCTGCCGCGCGAGCCGGGCTCGCAGCGCGCCAGCACGAAGATCCAGTCCGAGTCGTGCGCGAGCGAAGTCCACACCTTCTGGCCGCTCACCAGCCAGTCGCCACTGGCCGCGTCGCGCTCCGCCCGCGTGCGCACATTGGCCAGGTCCGAGCCTGCGCCGGGCTCCGAATACCCCTGGCACCAGAACGTGGTGCCATCAAGGATGCCGGGCAGCAGGCGCGCCTTCTGGTCCTCGGTGCCGAAGGCGGTCAGGGTCGGGCCGATCAGCCCCTCGCCGATATGGCCCATGCGGCCCGGTCCCCCTGCCCGCGCGTATTCCTCATGGAAGATCACCTGTTGCATGACCGGCAGCTCGCGCCCGCCATGCGCGCGCGGCCAGCCCAGGCCGGTCCAGCCGCCCTCGGCCAGCCGGCGCTCCCAAGCCTTGCGCAGTTCGGGATAGGCCGCTTCGTCGCCGGGGCCGCCGCGGTGCTTCAGGCAGGCGAACTCGCCGGCCAGGTTGGCGGCCATCCACTGCGCGACTTCGGCGCGGAATGCCGCCTCGTGATTCGCTGTCATGCTGTCCTCCAGGCGTGCGGGCCATTTGCTGCGAGATACGCCAGGGCCGCGCCGGCACCGCCCAGCCAGTGGCTGGCGGCCTGCGCGCGCTTGAAATAGAGCTGGGGGTCGTATTCCCAGGTGAAGCCGACACCGCCATGCAGCTGGATGGCCTCCTGCGCGCAGAAGCGCAAGGCGTCGTCGGCGGCCACGGCGGCGGCGGCGATGTCGAGGCGGATGCCGGTGCCATCGGCCACATCGCTCGCATCCCATGCCTGCGCCGCGCCATACACCGCCGAGCGCGCCGCCTCGACCAGCACCATCATCTGCGCGCAGCGGTGCTTGACCGACTGGAACGAGGCAATGGCGCGCCCGAACTGGATCCGTTCCGATGCATAGGCCACGGTCAGGTCCAGGCATTGCTGCGCCGCGCCAAGCTGCTCCGCCGCCAGCATCAGCTTGCCGTGCCACCAGGCATGGGCCAGGCCGAACGCCGCCGCGTCTGCGCGCGCCAGGCAGGCGCCGGCGGGCACGGGCAGCCCGTCCAGCCGCAGCGCGGCCAGCGGCCGCGTGCGGTCTAGCGTATCGAGCGGCGCTAACATGAATCGCGCATCCTGTGCCAGTGCCGCCGATTCCAGCAGAAACAGCGCAGGCACGCCGTCTTCGAGCCGGGCCGGCACCAGCAGCCAGTCAGCGCCGACAGCATCGGCGACCTGGGCGGCGCTGCCACGCAGCACGAAGCCATCCGTGCTTGCCTGCGCGGCGATCGCGACGCCGTCGTATTGCCAGCCGCCATCGTCCGACAGCACCGCGGCGGCACGAAGCTCGCCACAGGCCAGCCGTTCCAGCCATTGCGCGCTGCCACGCGGGCCCAGGCTGGCCTGCAGCCAAGGCGCGGCCACGCACACGGCGGACCAGAACGGCACGCAGGCCAGGCGCTGGCCCAGTTGTTCCTGCAGCAGCACCAGCCCGGACGCACCCAGGCCGGCGCCGCCCACGGCTTCGGGCAGTGCGATGCCGCACCAGCCGAGTTCGCCAGCGAGCGCGTGCCACAGGGCCTCGTCGTGCGCCGGGCCTGCCTCGGTCACGCGCCGCACCGCCGCCGAATCGCTGTGCGCGGCGAGGTAGTCGCGCGCGCTGTCGCGGACCATCTGCTGTTCGACGCTAAGGGAGAAGTCCATGGCCGTCGCGCTCAGCTGCCGTAGACCGGCTGGGGCGTCTGCGCCTGCGCCAGCAGTTCCGCCACGGCTGGGCCCAGTTCGGCCGGCTGCCAGCGCGATCCCTTGTCGGTCCTGGGTCCGGTGCGCCAGCCGTCGGCCACCGAGACCATGCCGCCGGCCGCCTCGAACATGCGGCCGTTGACCTGCGCGGACGCGGCGCTGCCCAGCCACACCACCAGCGGCGCAACGTTGGCCGGGTCGTAGTAATCGAAGCCGTCGGCCGGCGCCCGCATCATGTCGGCGAACACGTCTTCGGTCATGCCGGTGCGCGCCGCCGGCGCCAGCGCATTGGCGGTGATGCCGTAGCGGCCCAGCTCGGCGGCCTGCACCAGCGTGAGCGCGGCAATGCCAGCCTTGGCGGCGGCGTAGTTGGACTGCCCGACCGAACCCTGCAGGCCCGCGCCGGAGCTGGTGTTGATAATGCGCGCGTCGACGGGGCGGCCAGCCTTGGCGGCATCGCGCCAGCGCCGCGCCAGCAGGTTGGCCAGGCAGAAGTGGCCGCGCAGGTGCACGCGCATGACGTCGTCCCAGTCGGCTTCGGTCAGGCTGACAAACATGCGGTCGCGGCAGATGCCGGCGTTGTTGACCAGCACATGCACGTCGCCGAAAACCTCGACCGCCGCATCGACGATGCGCTGCGCGGTGGCCAGCTGCGTGATGTCGTCAGCGCTGGCCAGCGCCGCGTTTGCATTCGCGCCGGCCGCGCGGATCTCCGCGCAGACGGCCTCGGCCGCCTCGCGCCGGATGTCGTTGACGACCACGTTGGCGCCCTCGGCGGCGAAGGCCAGCGCATAGGCGCGGCCCAGCCCGCCGCCGGCACCGGTGATGATGACGGTGCGTGCGTCGCAGATTCCCATGACGATCTCCTTACAGCCGTTCGATGATGGTGACGTTGGCCAGGCCACCGCCTTCGCACATGGTCTGCAGGCCGTAGCGCCCGCCGGTGCGTTCCAGCTCGTGCAGCAGCGTGGTCATCAGGCGCGCGCCGGTGGCGCCCAGCGGGTGGCCCAGTGCGATGGCGCCGCCGTTGGGGTTGGTGCGTTCCGGGGCGTAGCCGGTCTCGGCCAGCCATGCCATCGCCACCGAGGCGAACGCTTCATTGATCTCGACCACGTCGATATCGGCCAGGCGCAGGCCGCTGCGCTCAAGTGCGCGCCTGGTGGCCGGGATCGGCGCGGTCAGCATCCACAGCGGGTCGTCTCCCAGCACACTCATATGCGCGATGCGCGCTCGCGGCGTGAGCTGGTAGCGCTTGAGCGCCTCTTCGGAAACGATCAGCAGCGCGGCGGCGGCATCGGCGGTCTGGCTGGACACCGCGGCAGTCAGCGCTGCGCCCGGCATCAGCGGCTCCAGCGCGGCCATCTTGGCCAGCGTGGTATCGGGGCGCGGGGTCTCGTCATGCTTCACGCCTTCGCATGGCACGATCTCGCGCGCAAAGCGGCCGCCTTCGATGGCCGCAGCGGCGCGCTGATGGCTTGCCAGCGCGTAGGCTTCCATGGCCTCGCGCGACAGCTTCCAGTGATCGGCAATGCGCTGCGCGGCGTGGAACTGCGACACCGGCGCATCGCCAAAGCGTGCCTGCCAGCCCTTGCTGCCCGAGAACGGGTCGGCAAACCCCAGCGCCTGCCCGGCCAGCATGGCCGACGAGATCGGGATCTGGGTCATGGTCTGCACGCCGCCGGCAATCACCACATCCTGCGTGCCGCTCATCACCGCCTGCGCGGCAAAGTGCACGGCCTGCTGAGACGAGCCGCACTGGCGGTCCACGGTCACGCCCGGCACCGTCAGCGGCAGGCCGGCAGCCAGCCACGCGCTGCGGGCAATATTGCCGGCCAGCGGGCCGATGGTGTCGACGCAGCCGAACACTACGTCGTCATAGTCTTCGGCAGGAATGCCGTTGCGGCGCACCAGTTCGGCCAGCACGAAGCCGCCCAGGTCGGCGCCGTGCATGTGCGACAGTCCGCCCTTGCGGCGCCCGGTGGGCGTGCGCAGGGCATCAACGATATAGGCGTCTTTCATGATCATTGGTCTCTTTGGATTCAGGCGAAGGTGGCGCCGGCGCCGATGTCATGCGCGCCGTCAAGGATGTGCGCGCCCATGCGCGCCTTGTGGAAGGCACGGTCGCCCCAGCTTCCCGCCAGGGCCCAGGCCCGCTTGGTGAAGATCTGCAGGTCCAGCTCCCAGGTGTAGCCCATTGCGCCATGCACCTGGATGGCCTGTCGCGCCGCGCTCCACGCGCAGCGCGCGGCGGCCACCCGGGCGTGCGAGACATGCAGGCCCGCATCGGGCAGGCCATGCGCCAGCGCGGCGGCGGCCCGCAGCAGCACCGGCCTGGCGAATTCAAGCTGGATCGCCACGTCGGCCAGCAGGTGCTTGACCGCCTGGTAGGCGCCGATGGCCTTGCCGAACTGCTTGCGCTGCGCGCTGTAGTCGATCGCCAGGTCCAGCATGCGCTGCGTCAGGCCCAGCTGCTGCGCGGCCACGCCGAGCGCGCCGCGGTTCAGCGCGCTGTTCCACAGGCCACTGCCGCACGGGATCAGCTCGGTATCCGCGGCCGGCGTCCACGCCAGATCGAACAAGCGGCGCGAAGGATCGAGCCCGGCGCGCGCCGTCAGCACGGCCTGGTCCGGCCGCAGCAGGTGCACGGCACCTTCGTGCGCGCACAGGATGGCGTCGGCGACATGGGCGTCGGCGACGAGCCGCTCTTGCGGATGTGCGACCGCCACGCGGGCATCGCCGGCGGCGATGCGCTCCAGCAGCGCGGCGCAGCGTTCGCGCGCCGAGGCGTCCGGCGCTGCCGCGAGCGCGTCACGCAACAGCCCGGCCGCCACCAGCGCGGTGTCGAGCAAAGGCTCGGGCAGCGCAAAGTAGCCGCAGGCCTGCGCCAGCGGCGCCCATTCGACCTCGCCCAGCCCCAGCCCGCCGTGCTCCTGCGGCACCATCACCGCGGTCAGGCCCTGGCCGGCAAGCTGGCGCCACAGCGCGTCGGAGCGGCCGGACTCAGTGGCCCACAGCTCGCGCGTCAGTTCGGGCGTCATCTCGGTCATCAGGAAGCGCCGGATCGCCTCGGCAAACTGCTCCTGCTCTTCGGTCAATGCGAAATCCATGGTGTTTTCCCCGGGTGCCGTCATGCGCGCGGCATGCCGAGCAGGCGCTCGGCGACGATATTGCGCTGGATCTCGTTGGTCCCGGCATAGATCGGCCCGGCCTGCGAGAACAGGAAGCCGTCCAGCCAGTGACCGAGCGAACCCGGCGGCTGGCCGTCCGGCGCGACCTCTGCCGCCTGTCCCAGGATGGCCAGCGCGGTATCATGCATATGGATATCCAGCTCGGACCAGAACACCTTGTTCGTGCTCGACTCCGCGCCAATGTGGCCGCCCCGCACCAGCCGGCTCGCGGTGGCGTAGGTGGACAGCGTGTAGGCCTCGGCGTCCATCCAGGCGCGCAGCACCGCCTCGCGCAGCGACGGGTCGCGGTCCGCCGTCTCGCGGTTGGCCTGGTACAGCCTGACCAGCGCGCGGGCGGTTTCCTGGAAGCGCGCCGGCGAGCGCAGCATCAGGCCGCGCTCGAAGCCGGCGGTGGCCATGGCCACCTGCCAGCCTGCGCCTTCGGCGGCCAGGCGGTTTTCCACCGGCACGCGCACGTCGTCGAAGAAGATCTCGGCAAAGCCGGTCTGGCCGTTGAGCTGCCGGATCGGGCGCACGGTGATGCCGGGCGTGTCCAGCGGCATCAGGATGAAGGTCAGGCCATGGTGCCGCGTCGAGGCCGGGTCGGTGCGGAACAGGCCGAACAGCCAGTCCGCCCACACCGCGCGTGTCGACCAGATCTTCTGGCCGTTGATCACGTATTCATCGCCCTGCCGGATCGCGCTGCAGCGGATCGCGGCCATGTCCGAGCCGGCGTTCGGCTCGGACCAGCCCTGCGCCCAGACATGCTCGCCCGAGGCCATGCGCGGCAGGAAACGCGCCTTCTGCGCCTCGGTGCCGAATTCCATCAGCGTGGGCCCGAGCAGGAAGATGCCGTTCTGGTTGACGCGCATCGGCGCGCCGGCACGCCAGTATTCTTCCTCGAAGATCAGCCACTCGATCAGGTCGCAGCCGCGCCCGCCCAGTTCGGCCGGCCACGTGACCATGCTCCAGCGGCCCTGGTTGAGCGTGGCTTCCCAGGCGCGGTGCTGGGCGAAGCCCGCTTCGGTATCGAAGCTCGCCAGCGGCGTGCGCGGCACGTGCGCGGCCATCCAGTCACGCACCTCGGCGCGCAAGGCGCGCTGGGCGCCGGTGTACTCAAGCTGCATCGCGCTCCCCCGGTGCAAAGCGGGCTTCGCGGCCTTCGACAAAGGCGGCGCGCGCCTCGCCGGAATCGGCGCTCATATAGGCCTGCAGCGTGAAGCCCTGTTCCCAGCGGTACTTGTCCTCAAGGTTGCCGTCTTCCACGCCATTGAGCGCTTCCTTGGCCAGCTGGAGCATGGCCGGGCTCTTGGCAGCGATCTGGAGGGCCAGCGTCATGGCGGCGTCGCGCAACGCGCTGCGCGGCACCACGCGCTCGACCGCGCCCAGCCGGTACGCCTCGGCGGCATCGATCATCTCGCCGGTGAAGTACATCGCCCTGACCTTCTGCACGCCGAACATGCGCTGCAGGTGCGCGCCGCCGCCCATGGCGCCGCGGTCGATCTCCGGCACGCCGAAGCGCGCGCAATCGGCGGCCACGATGATGTCGGCCGCGCCGCAGATGCCGATGCCGCCGCCCAGCACGAAGCCGTGCACGGCCACGATGACCGGCTTGGGATTGCGGTGCACGGCGCGGAAGGTGGCGTAGTTGCCGGCGTTGACATCGACGATGCGCTGCGGGTGCGCGGCCAGCTCCTTGATGTCGACGCCGGCGCAGAAGCCGCGGCCCTCGCCGCGCAGCACGATCACGTGCACGGCGGGATCGGTGCCCAGTTGGTCGATCGCGGCGGCCAGCGCATGCCAGCCGGCGCTGTCGAGCGCATTGACGGGCGGATGGTCGATCACCAGTTCGGCGATGCCGTTGGCGGTGTCGATGCGGAACGGCCCGGTCTTGTGGTTCATTTGCATGGTTTCCTCTGTCTGTGGGTCAGGCCGCTGCAGCCAGTCCGGCGCCAGCCAGCGCCGCAAGGCGCGCCTGCGCCTGCGCAGCCATTCCCGTCACGATCTGCTCGCACGACTCGATGGCGCCAATCGCCGCCGCTGCCTGCCCGCTCGGCAGCACCCCTTCATCGGGGCATCCCTCCACCATCGCGCGCTGGATCAGCACCGGCGCGTTGGCGGCCATCAGGGTCTGGGCGGCGCTGTAGTCCTGCTCGCGCATCGCGCGCCAGGCGGTGGCCAGCATCTGCGCGCTGCGCATGCCGGTACGCGCCTGCCACTTGCGCGCGGCCGCCAGCGCCAGCCAGGTGCGCCGCAGCGGACCGGCCTTCTCCAGTGCCAGCAGCAGGTCGTTGTCGATCATTCGCTGCGGCAGGCCGTCAATGGCCAGCGACACGCGGATCTGCGCCGGGTCGCGCACCTTGACGTAGCGCTCCAGCGTTTGCGCCGGCACCGGCGCTTCGGCCGACATCAGGAAGCGCGTGCCCATGGCCACGCCAGCCGCGCCGTAGGCCAGTGCCGCAGCCAGTCCGCGGCCGTCGAAAAAGCCGCCGGCGGCCACCACCGGCACGCTCACGCTGTCCAGCACCTGCGGCAGCAGCAGCGTCGTCGGGGTGCCGCCGGTATGGCCGCCGCCCTCGCCGCCCTGCACGGTGACCACGTCCGCGCCCAGTTCCACGGCCCTGGCCGCATGCTTGGCCGCGCCGACGGTCGGCATGCAGACCACGCCAGCCGCCTTCAGCTTGCCGATCATCTTCGCGTCCGGGCCGCGCCCGTAGCTGACGGCGCGCAGCCGGTGGCGGATCGCCATCTCGATCACTTCCTCCGCGTTGGGCTGGAACATGTGGAAATTGATGCCGAAGGGCCGGTCGCTGAGCGCCTTCACGCGGAGGATTTCGCGCTCGACCTCGCCGGGCGCAATCGTGGCGCCGGCCAGGAAGCCGAAGGCCCCGGCATTGCCGCTGGCCGCGACCAGCTTCGCATCCGCCACCCAGCCCATCGCCGTCTGCACGATGGGGTAGCGGCAGCCCAGCAGGTCGCACAGCACGGTGTGCAGGCTCGCGGTGCTCATGCCTTGTCCTCGCCGCCGGTGCGTTGCGAAGCGGCCATGGCGCGCGCGTCATAGCCGCCGAGCTTGTCGCCGCTGACCAGTTCGTTGTGCGCATGGGCGAAGTGGTGCCAGGCAAAGACGGCATCCATCGCGGTGCGCTTGCCCTGCAGGTCTTCCACATGGTTGACGGCCTGCTTGGTCAGCGTCAGGCCCAGCCGCGGCATCTGCGCAACCTTTGCGGCCATGCCGTAGACGGTGTCTTCCAGCGCGTCGCGCGGCACCACGCGGTTGACCATGCCCATGCGCTCGGCGCGTTCGGCGCCCATGCGCTCGCCCAGGAAGAGGAACTCCTTGGCGATGCGCGGATGCAGCTCGTAGGCATGCGCGAAGTACTCGACGCCGGGAATGCCCATGCGCACCACCGGATCGGCAAAGAAGGCGTCGTCCGACGCCACGATCAGGTCGCATACCCACGCCAGCATCAGCCCGCCGGCAATGCAGGCGCCATGCACCATGGCGATGGTCGGCTTGGGCAGCTCGCGCCAGCGCCGGCACATGCCGAGGTAGACCTCCTGCTCGCGGGCATAGAGGAACTCGCCGCCCGGCTTGTTGACGTGGTCATACCAGAGCGACACACGCTCGAAGGACTCGTTGATATCGCGCCCGGGTGTGCCGATGTCGTGGCCGGCCGAGAAATGCTTGCCGGCGCCGCGCAGCACGATCACCTTGACGGCGTCGTCGGCGGCGGCGCGCCGGTAGGCCTCGTCCAGCGCGTAGGTCATCTTTGAGTTCTGCGCGTTGTGGAACTGCGGCCGGTTCATGGTCACGGAGGCAATGCCGTCTGCGACCTGGTAGAGCACCTCGGCATTGGGGCCAAGGCTGATGGCTTCGATAGCTGGCGTTGTCATGTCGGCCTCACACGCGTCCGGAAGGATTGCCGCGCACGATTGCCGCGCGCAGGTTGTGCGGATCAAGCTGGGCGATCAGCCGCAGCTCTTCCGGTGTGGGCGGCGCCGTCTCCGGCAGGGCCTCGCCGGGCGTGTTCGCCAGTGCAAAGCCGGTGGCAGCCTGGACCTGGCCGAAACTCACGCCCGGGTGCAGCGAGCGCACGCGGATGGCGTGGCCGGGGGCGCCGAAATCCATCACGCACAGGTCGGTGACAATCACGCGCAGGTCAACGAAGCTGCGCATGCCCTCCAGCTGGCGGGCCGGGTTGTAGCCGGCGCTGCAAACCATGTCGACTTCACCCGCGACCAACGCGCGCGTGCTGTGGGCCGGCACGAAGAAGGAATTGGCGTGGTGGATGCTGTTGCCGGGAAAGCCGCGCGCGCCCAGCAGCTGGGTCTTGGGCTGCGCATGCGTGCCGCCCAGGCAGGAGATATTGGCCTGGCCGAAGCGGTCGATCTGCGTCGGCATCACCAGCGCGTGGCGGCGCCCGCCCCACAGGCAGTCGAACACGCGCGAGTAGCCCATCCAGCCGCTGGCGCGCACCTTGTAGCCGGGTTCGCGCGGGCCCAGCGGCACCGGCGTTTCCACCAGGTAGGCCTCGCCGTCGGTCAGCAGCAGGCCTGGGTTGTGCGCAAGCCGCGCCAGGCCGGCGGCGATGCGCGGGCCAGTGCCGATGCCGGTGGCCAGCACCTCGCCATCGTCGCGCCATTCGCGGGCGGCGGCGGCAATCATCAGCTCGGCGCGGGTGAATTCATAAGTGGCGCTCACGGTCGCTCCTTGGGTTGGCGGGTTCAAAGTACCGGCAGCGGCAGGTCGCGCACGTGGCCAGGGCCGCCGATGCGCTCCAGGTAGGCCGCCTCGCTCGCGCCCACCACCTCGTCGCGGTAGGCACGGAAGCCGTCCTCGGCCTCGGCGCTGGCGCAGTACGCCTTCAGCGCGGGCAGGTCCCAGCCGTAGGCCGGCGCGCAGGAAGTGGGATGGGCGCCGCCGGGTGCGTGCACCACGCCGCTTACCAGCGAGCGCTCGAAGGCGTTGTTGCGCGCGCGCGCCAGGTCTTCGTCCTCCAGGCGCGGGTGCAGCGTTTCGCAGCTCACATAGCAGCGGTGCGCGGCGCGTGCGAACCATTCATCGAAGAACGGATCGGGTCCGTCGATGCGGGTGTTGCCGAGCACATCACTATCGTTCACGTGCAGCAGCGCGGCATCAAGCTCGATCGCCGGCATCGCCACCAGCACTTCGCCATCGGCATAGGGCGAGCGCACCGTCTTCAGCTGGGGGTTCTTGTCCAGCACGTCAGTGCCCAGCGCGGCGCGCGTCGGCAGGAACGGCAGGCGCGCTGCCGCCGCGCGCAGGCCCAGCTGCAGCATGCCTTCGTCAAGCTCAGTCACCTCCAGCACGCCGCGCTCGCGCGCCTGGCGGAAGTAGGGCTCGAGCGGAATCACGTCGAGCGAGACAAAGCCGAACACCAGCCGGCGCACCTTCCCGGCCGCGCACAGCATGCCCACCTCGGGGCCGCCGTAGGCGACCACGGTCAGGTCCTTCAGCGGCGAGCGCAGGATCTCGCGCACCAGCGCCATCGGCTTGCGGCGCGGGCCCCAGCCGCCGATGCCGATGGTCATGCCATCGGCGAGCTGGCCGACCACGTCGGCCGCGCTCATGGTCTTGTCGATTGTCTTGGTCATGGTGTGTTTAGCGGTATCCGATGCTGAAGTCGTGTCCCCACAGGCTGACGCGCGTGGCCTCGTAGGCCGCGTGGCGGCTCCAGTCCACCACCAGGCCGCCGTGGCCGAACTCGAGGTCGAAGCCGCCGGGGGTCTTCATGTAGAAGGAAGTCATGCGGTCATTGCAGTGCTGGCCCAGCGTGGCCGAAAGCTTCACGCCGTGCTGCTGCACGCGGTCCAGCGCGCGGCCCACCTCGGCCATGTCCGGGACCTCGGCCATCACGTGGATGCAGCCGGCTTCCGATGGCATCTCGAAGATCGCCAGGCTGTGGTGGCGGCCGTTGCCGCAATGCAGGAAGTGGATGCGCTTTTCCGGTTCGGCCGGGTCGTTGGTAAAGCGCACGCGGAAGATGTCCGACAGCCCGAAACCCATCACCTCGCACAGGAAGGCATAGGTCTGGTCGAAGGCCGGCGCGGGCAGCACGGCGTGCCCTGCCCCCATCGGGTCCGTGATGAAGCGCGGCACGCCGGCCGGCGAGACAAAGCGCAGGAAGTCCGAGCGCATGCCCCACGAGATCTCATGGCGGTTGCCCGACGGATCGGCGAACCAGGCCATGGCCTGCACGCGGCGCTGCGCCAGCTCCGCGGCGCTGGCGTGCACGACCTCCACGTTGGCCTGGCGCAGCGCGTCGAGCGCATGGCCGTAGGCCGGCTCGTCGGCCAGTTCCCAGCCCGATGCCAGGTAGCGGTCGCGCGCGCCCGGCACCACCAGGTAGCGGTAGTCGCGCTCATCCATCTTCACGTACAGCGCACCGCCGGGGGCGCCGGAACAGGCCATGCCGAGCACCTGTTCGGCATAGTGTCGCCACTGCCCGATGTCGGTGGACTCGACCACGATGTAGCCAAGCGCACGAATGTCCAACATGCCGGTCTCCTCAGGTTCATTGCCACTGCTGGCTGATGAGACCTATTCTTCCGTGCGCCGCAAGCCGGCACATCGTCCAGTGGGACTAGCCGGTCCGGTGCCAGAATCAGGCCGCGGCGGGGCGCACGATGTACTGGCTGGTGGGAACCACGTCGATCTTGTCGAAGTCGATGAAGCGCTGGCAGCTGGCCATCATGGCCTGCAGGTTGCGCTGGAATGTTTCCTCATCGCCTACGGCATCGAAGAACGCCTGCGGGTCGGTCATCGCTTCGTCCGGGAAGCACTCTTCGACGATGGCGTCGTAGGGCGGCGCGGCGTACGTGAGCGGCCGCACCACCACGTTCTGCACGTAGAGGAAGTTGTCCTGGGTCTCGACCGCCACTTGCGTGTGGTGGTTGTGCCAGGTGTCCAGCCACGCCTGCGGCGTGAGCCGGGGCGGCCGTGTGAGGAAGGCCAGCTGCGCAAAGCCGGGCATGCGCTCACCGGGCGCCGCCGGGAAACGCGTATTGCGGATGGGCTGGGACTCCGTAACGAGGTAGCCGGCCATGCGGCCGACGGCGGCCTCGATTGCCTGGTCGAACGGCTGGCGCAGCCGGTCGATGGCGCTGTCCATCCAGACCGAGACCAGCCCCTCCATCTGCGGGCGGGTGTTCGCCTGGCGCAGGCCCGCGGCAGGCAATACGGCATCATCCGCCACGTTGACCTGCAGTCCGCGCGCGCCCAGCCCCAGCAGCTTGTCCGCAAGCGTTGTGCGCAGCCGGCGTGAGAATTCCTCCGGCTCGGTCCGCGGATCGCGCCAGACGATATAGATGACTTTTTCCATGCTCCACGCTCCCTGCTACAGGTGCCGGCCGGGGCCGGACAGGTTGATGCGTGCGTGGAACAGGGCCGAGCGTGGACAGCACGCATCACTGCGTCTGTCTGACGTGCCGTCCGCGTGCCGCGCCCGCTTGTCATGGGCATGCTGGGAGCGCGGCTGGCGGAGCTCATCCTCCATTCGGACTAGGAGGACCGATCGCAACGGCGTGCGCGCCGGCCGGCTGACGTAAAGGCGCTCAGCCGAGCGTCACGACACTGCTCAGCAGCATGCGCACGAGCGTGGCCTGCCGCGTGACCCCCGTTTTGGAGAAAATCGAGCGCAGGTGGGCGCGTGCCGTGTTCTTGCTGGTACCCAATGCCTCCGCCGCTTCGTCCAGCGTCATGCCGTCGGCAAGCACCAGCGCCAGGGAGGTTTCGGCTGGCGTGAGGTCGAACAGCTTGCGCACCACCTCGTGCGAGGCGCGCGACTTGCGCTCGGGATCGCGGATAAAGACCGCGCAGGCCGGACGATGCCGGTTTTCTTCCGACCATTCGCTGAGCGGAATGGTGCGGATCAGCACGCCCAGCTTGCCGCGCCCCGACGGGCGCGTGATCGACATGGCCTCGGCCAGCGCCGGCGCGCTGCCGTGGTGTCCCATCTGGGCACGGCGCAGCAGGTACTGGAACTTGCGGCTTTCCTGGGCGTAAGCGATTTCGAAGGTGTTCCCGTTCAGGCGGATGCCGTCGTTCTCCGCCAGGATCTCGTCGGCTTCGGAATTCTTCTTGAGGATCGTGCCGGCGGCGTCGAGGATCACCATGCCCACCAGCATGCGGTCGATCGCGCCCGCATAGAGCGAGCGCTCCGATTCCACCACATCCAGCCGGGAATGCAGCCGGACCGCGCGCTTCAGGTGCGGCAGGATCACCCCGCAAGCCGCTTTTTCCACGTCCGAGAAATCCCGCGCATGGTCCTGGCGGCAAACGCGCAGGCGGCACTCGACACCGTCCTCGGTACGGATGTCCGCGCCCAGCAGATACCGGATGCCGAGCGGCTGCAGGAATTGCCGGTAGATCTCGCTGCGGCACCAGTTGCCCGCGCCCAGCGCTTCATCGACCGTCACCGCCCGGTCGGTGGGCAGGTTGATGAAGGGATCGATGGCGTAGTAGTAGCTGTTGTATGACGCCTCCGCCTCCAGCGAGGTGCCGCGCTCCGACGCATGCACCGCCAGTCCGCTGCGGTCGCTGGCGGGCGAGCGCAGGATAAAGCTCACGTAGCTGGCGTCGAGTTGCTTGCGCAGCATCTCGAGCGCATGGCCCCACGGCACCGGTTCCATCGGCCCTTCGTAGACCGCGGCCAGCAACGCGCTGATTTGCGCAACGCTCAGGCCAGACTGCGCAAGCAAAGGCGACGCCATTTCCTGCGCCACAACGGTCGCCATCAACATTCTCGGTCTCCTGTTTCCACACCACGTGTGTGCCCGCCGGCGCTCTGCGGCACCTGGCGGCAGCGCAGATTATAGGGATGCTGCCCGCCGGTGTCCGCCACGCGGCGTTCGTGTTTGCCCTAGTTTGCGCCGCCCTGGTGTTTTCCCTGACCTGCAATCGGACGATGTCCGTCCCGCCCGCCGCCGCTCCAATGTCGGCATCCCCGCAGTGCAACCGAAGGAGATCGACTCAGATGGATTTCACCGACAAGACCGTGCTGGTCACCGGCGGCGGCGCCGGCATCGGGCTGGCCACCGCGCAAGCCTTCCTGGAACAGGGGGCGCGCGTGGCGATCCTCGAGATCGACGCGCAGCGGGCTGACCATGCCCACACGCTGCTGGGCAAGGCCGGCGCCGAGGTGCTGGTGGCGCAGGGTGACGCGGCAGATGCCGACACCGTGCGCGCCCTGGCGGCGCAGATCGAGGCGCGCTTCGGCGCGCTGGACGTGCTGGTCAACAACGCCGGCGATTTCCTGCGCATCGCCAAGCCGTTCGAGCTGTATGCCGACGACGAGATCGCCAGCCTTTACGCCGCCAACCTGGGCCACGTATTCACCGTCACGCGCGCCATGTTGCCGCTGCTGCGGCGCAGCGCCGCCGGCAGCATCGTCAGCGTGTCGTCGATCGAGGCCTTCCGCGGCATCCCGTACTGCAGCGTGTACGCCGCCTTCAAGGCCGCCATCACGGGTTTCACGCAGAGCCTGGCGCTGGAACTCGCGCCGGCGGGCATCCGCGTCAACCTGATCGCCCCCGAGACCACCGAAACACCGCAGGTGCCAGTGGCGCAGATGGTTGCCGCGGAACACCAGCACCATATCCCGCACTGGATCCCGCTGGGGCGCTTCGGCACGCCACGGGACATTGCCGACGGCATCCTGTTCCTGGCCAGCCCGCGCGCAGCCTGGATCACGGGCACGGCACTGCACGTCAACGGCGGCGCACTTGCCGCCGCCGGCTGGTACCGCGACCCAAAAGGGACCTGGACCAACATGCCGGTCATCGCCGGCAACGGCATGAACCTCTGATGGCCGCGCGCCGTGGCCACATCACTCACCCAAGGAGACAAGCATGAAAATACTGATCGTCGGCGGCACCGGCATGATCGGGGGCCACGCGGCCCTGCACCTGCGCAGCCGCGGGCACGATGTCACCATCGCAGGACGCAACCGCCCCGCCCCCGGCACGCCGCTGGGCGAGCTGGACTTCCTGCGCTGCGATTACATCGCCAATGACCTGGCCGTGGCGCAGCTCGGTGCCTTCGACGCGCTCGTGTTCGCCGCCGGCAACGATGTGCGCCACGTCCCGCCGGGCGGCGACGAAGCAGCGCACTGGGAGTACGCCAACGTCCAGGGCGTGCCGCGCTTCTTCCGCGCCGCGCGCGATGCCGGGGTCCGGGTGGCGGTCCATGTCGGCAGCTTCTATCCACAAGCCGCGCCGCGGCTGGTGGAAGGCAACGCCTACATCCGCTCGCGCAAGCTGGCCGATGAAGGCGTGCGCGCGCTGGCCACGGACGCCTTCCGCGTGAGCAGCGTGAATGCGCCGTTTGTCGTGGGCACGGTGCCGGGCCTGACGGTGCCGATGTTCAAGGCCTATACCGGCTATGCCCGCGGCAACCTTGCGCCGATGCCGGATTTCGCGCCGCCGGGCGGCGTCAACTTCATCTCGGCCGCGTCGCTGTCGGAAGCGATCGAAGGTGCCCTGCTGCGCGGCGAAAATGGCAAGGCCTACCTCGTAGGCGACGAGAACCTGTCGTTCCAGGACTACTTCGGCGCGTTCTTCCGCAATGCGGGCCGTCCGGTGCCGCCGGTGATCGACCAGGAGCATCCGCTGCTGCCGGACTCGGCCATCTGCTTCGGCCGGGGCAACACGCTCTACTACGAGCCGGATGCGGCCGAGACCGTCCTGCTCGGCTATCGTCGCCGTGACATCCTGCGCACAGTGAGCGAGATCGTGTCGCAATACAGCTGAAACGGCGCCGCGGCGGCCCGCGCTAGCAGGCCGCCGCGGCGGGTCTTACAGCCCCGAGATCAGCTGCGCGTTGTCGATGCGCAGTTCCGCGCCGTTGATGAAGCGCGACGCGTCCGAAGCCAGGAACAGTACCAGGTTGGCGACATCCTCCGGCTGGCACATGCGTGCCATCGGGTCCGTGCCGATGCCCAGCGCCACCGGATCCAGGTCCGGCACCAGCGCCTGCGTCATCGGCGTCCAGATCCCGTCGGGGTGGATGGAATTGCAACGGATGCGGTAGCCGTTGCGCTTGCAGTGCACGGCCACGCTGCGCGCCAGCGCGGTCACGGCACCTTTCGCGCCGCTGTACGCGCACATCATCGGCAATCCGCCCAGCGCTGCCACCGACGACATCACTACAATGGAGCCGCCGGCCGGGTTGCCCTTCATCGCCTGCACGCCGAACTTGCAGCCGAGGAAGTAGCCGTCGGCATTGACGCGCATCACCTGCCGCCAGGTATCCAGCGAGGTTTCCTCGATCGATCCCGGCGGACAGATGGCTGCATTGTTGACCAGCACATCGAGCCGGCCGAAGCGGTCCTGCGCGGTGGCCATGGCCTTGCGCCAGTCCTCCTCGCTGGCAATGTCGTGGCGCACGAACAGCGCCGCAGCGCCGATCTCGCGCGCCACCGCCTGGCCGACCTCTTCGTTGACATCGGTGAGCACCACGCGCGCGCCTTCGGCCGCCAGCAGCAGCGCATCGGCGCGCCCTACCCCGCTGGCCGCACCGGTAACCAGCACGACCTTGCCCGTGACTTGATTCATCGTTTCTCTCCTTGGGTGATCCGCTTCAGGCGGCGTCCGGAATCCTGCCGGCCAGCACCGCGCGCAGCGCGGCTTCGCCATACACGGCCGCCATGGTTTCATCCAGGATGGGGTTGCCGCGCAGTTCGCTGCCGCCATCGACGGCGATGCTCTGCCCCGTCACCCAGCCAGATTCCGGCCCGGCCAGGTAACGCACCGCGCTGGCGATGTCGTCCGGCTCGCCGGCGCGGCCCAGCGGCATCTGCGCGACGAACTTTTCAAGCATGCCCGGGTTGTCGAACATGGGTCCGGTCGCGCCGGAGCGGGTAAGCCCCGGGCGCACCGCATTGACGCGGATGCCGCATCCCGCCAGCTCCTCGGCCGCGGCGCGCACGAACGCTTCCAGCCCAGCTTTCGCAGCGCAGTACGCAGACAGCCAGCGGCAGGTCATGCGCGCCGCGTTCGACGAAATACAGACGATCGCGCCGCCATGCGGAGCCATCAACGGCGACGCCTGGCGGATCGCCAGGAACGCGCTGGCGATGTTCAGCTCCAGCTCCGCCATCAGCGACGCGGTATCGTGCATCAGCAGCGGACGGAAACCGCCGCCGCCAACGGTCGCCACGACGATATCGAGGCGGCGCCCCAGTTCCCAGGCCTGCTGCAGCGCGGCCTGGACGTCATTCTCATGGCAAGCGTCGCCGACGCGGATTTCCACCGTGGCGCCGGCCACTGCATCGCACAGGCTGCGCCGTGCCGCTTCCAGCGCTTCGCGACGCCGCCCCATCAGGACGACTGCTGCGCCATCACGCAGCAGCGCCAGGGCGCTGGCCGCGCCGATACCGCCTGCGCCGCCGGTGACGAGTGCGGTCTTGCCTTCAAGTACGCGAGTCATGGACATGCCCCCCGCAGCGGCAGGTCCTGCGTCCAGTCCACCACCAGTTCGCGCGCTGCAATACGCCACTGGCCCTGCGACCGCTCGAAGCGATCCTGGTAACGGATGCCCCAGTCCAGCTTGCGCGGCACCCCGTCCTGCTCATACAGGTGGTTGGCCACGCAATAGGTTTCCCCGGTCGCGGTATCGCCATCGAGCACCACCATCTGCTGGTGTACGTGGTGCTGCGTCGCGCTGTACTGGCCGAGCGATGCCATGCCGTCGACGATGGCTTGCGCTCCGTCCATGCGAAAACCCGGCCCGGTCAGCCGTGCATCCGGGCTGAACACTTCCGCCAGGCGCGCGAAATCGCGCCGGTCCACCGCCTGCGCATAGCGGCAGGTCAGCGCGTGAATGGCTTGCTTGTGCTCCAGTTCGGACATGGCCAGGCTTACTCCTTGGTTGTGACCGGCGGCGCCGATACAGCACCCAGCCGGTCGTTGGGATGGCGAGTATCCTCGGCCCAGCCGCGCCGGCAGCCATCGTCCGCGTGGAGTAGCCGGCCATGGCACCGCTTAGTCCGAACGAAGGATGTCCCGAGGCCACGCCCGCCCCAAGCTTCGACGGAGCGCGGGCGGCCACTACGATGCCCGCACATCACTGACACAGGAGACAGACATGAAGCAGGCGGAACAGGCCATCGTCGCGGTCGTCACGGGCGGCTCGCGCGGGGCCGGCAAGGGCATTGCGTTGGCGCTGGGCGCGGCAGGCGCGACCGTGTACGTGACCGGGCGTACGGAACAGGAAGGCAATGCGCCGCTGCCCGGCACCATCCACGCCACGGCGCGGGAGATCGACGCGCTCGGCGGGCGCGGCATCGCGCTCGCATGCGACCATCGCGACGACGCGCAGGTGGCGCGGCTGTTCGATCGCGTCCGGGAGGAAGCCGGCCGTATCGACATCCTCGTCAACAATGCGACCTTCCTGCATGACGAGCTCATCATGCCGGGGCCGTTCTGGCAGAAGCCGCTGGAGATGGCCGGGATTCTCGATGTAGGCCTGCGCTCAGGTTACGTGGCCAGCTGGCATGCCGCGCCCATTATGGCCGCGCAGGGCCGCGGGCTGATCGTGTTCACCTCGTCATTTGGCGCCAACTGCTACATGCACGGTCCGGCCTACGGCGCGCAGAAGGCGGGCATCGACAAGTTCGCGCACGACATGGCGGTCGACCTGCGACCCTACGGGGTTGCGGCGGTGTCGCTGTGGATGGGGCCGCTGCGCACGGCGCGCACGCTGCGGGTATGGGAGAAGCATCCGGACAAGTACGCGGCCTTCGCGCCAGTGGCGGAGCCCCCTGAGTTCACCGGGCGGATTATCGATGCGCTGTACCGCGACCCCGCGCTGATGGACAAGTCCGGACGGGTGCTGATCGGCGCAGAGGCGGCGCTGGCCTATGGCATCGTCGATGCGGAGGGGGTGCAGCCGCCGTCGTACCGGCAGGCGCTGGGCGGGCCGCCGCCGGTGCATCCGGCGATTGTGGAGTAAGGGTGGGGATTGGCTCTTGGGCTTTGGCACTGCGGTTGGGTGTCGTGCTTGGCGGGCGCGGGCTGTTTCGCCGGCGTAGCCGGCGACTTACTTCTTGTCCAAGCGACAAGAAGTAAGCAAGAAACGCGTCGCCTATGCGGCTGGCAATCAATTGCACGGCGTTGGTCGTATCGGCGGCGGTGCTTGCCGTTCGATGTGGTTGCCCGTTCGAGCCTGCTAACGCCATGTGAGTCAGGGATCGTGCCTGCATTAACCCACTATTGAACGATCCCCATGCAGGGCGTAGGCCGCCTGCTGCCGACCGTATCGCGGGGACGCCTACGGCTGCGCTGCGCGCCGGCCCCAAGCAGAGCGACCGACCACTTCCTAACCGCGTTGGGTTCGGCATCATCCGCGACCACGCGGTGTGAGCGCAGCGATGCACTCCGTGCCCGGGCCCTCCGACCTGAGATGCTGCGTGCGCGCAGCGCAGCCGTAGGCGTCCCACCGATAACCTGGTTAGCAGGCTGCCAACAACCTAAAGTCGGGTTCGTCCAATAGTCCGTGGACGCAGGCACCAGACAGGGAGCGTAGCTGGCTCGAACCACCAATCACATCAGCGGAAATCACCACCGCCCGAACCACCAACGCCGAGCAATTTATAGCCAGCCGCTCAGGCGACGCGTTCTTTGGTTACTTTCTGTCGCTCGGACAGAAAGTGACTCGCCGGCTACGCCGGCGAAACAGCCCACGCCCGCCAAGCACGATAACCAACCGTGGCGCCAGCAACCGCAGGAAACAATCACCCCTGCACCACCATGTCAGTCGTAAAAACCGAAACCCGAATCACCCACCCCCCATCCACCCGCACATACTCATCAGCATAACGCCCCGTCAGAAAGACCCGCGTCCCGCTGGCGTCATCCAGCGCCAGATAAGCCAGGTCCCAACTCCCGCAAGCCGTGCCATCGTCCCGCACCCGGATATCCCCTTGCCCTGCAAAATGCATCTCCCGCAACGTGGGCCGGCAGGCCAGATCCGCGAAGCACTGCACCAACGCATCGCGGCCCGCAAAGGTCCCGATCCGGTCATAGTGGATATGCGCGCCCTCGGCGACAAAGCACGCCCGCATGGCTTCGGGGTCCTTGTCATCGCAGGCACGCAGGTAGCGCAGCTTGAGCGCGCGGATCTGGTCGGCGGCTTCGAGCCGGTCCAGCCGCTGGGCAAGCGATCTCATGTCCGTCATTGCCTGTGCCCTCGTCACGATGCCCGCAACTGATACTTCAACACCTTGCCTGCCGCGCTGACCGGCAGCGACGTCACGAACAGCACCTCGCGCGGCACCTTGTAGTTGGCCATGTGCCGGCGCGCCCAGGCGATCAGGGTTTCGGCGTCCGTACGCGCGCCGTGGCGCAGCACCACGTAGGCACGCCCCACTTCGCCCAGCCGCTCATGCGGCATGCCCACCACCGCCACCTGGGCCACGGCCGGGTGGGCCACCAGCAGCTTCTCCACCTCCGCCGGGTAGCAATTGAAGCCGCCCACGATAAACATGTCCTTGATGCGGTCGGTGATGCGCAGGTAGCCGCGCGCATCGAGCGTGCCGACATCGCCGGTGTGCAGCCAGCCGTCGCAGTCGATGGCTTCGGCCGTGGCTTCGGGCAAGCCGAAGTAGCCGCGCATCACGTTGTAGCCGCGCACCAGCACCTCGCCCGGCTCGCCGGTGGCGACCGGCTGCCCCTGCGCATCGATGCAGCGGATCTCGATGCCCGGCATGGCGCGGCCGGAGGTGGCGGCGACGGTTTCGGCGTCGTCGCCGGCGCGGGTCAGCGTGGCAAAGCCGCACGATTCGGTCAGGCCGTAGCCGGTGATGATGGTGTCGAAGCCCAGTTCGTCGCGCATGCGCTGGATCAGCGCGGGCGCGATCGCCGAGGCACCGGTCACCGCGACACGCAGCGACGACAGGTCGAACTCACGCAGGCGCGGCGCGTTGAGCAGGGTCTGGTAGAGCGTCGGCGGTCCGGGCAGCACCGTGATGCGCTCGTTCTCCACGCGCGTCATCACGGCCTCGGCGTCGAACACCAGGTGGGGCAGCACCGTGGCCCCGCGTGACAGCGCGGCGAGCCATCCGGCCTTGTAGCCGAAGGTATGGAAGAACGGATTGACGATCAGGTAGCGGTCGCCCGGCCGCACCCCCGTGATGGCGGCCCAGCCGTCGATGGCGCGCAGGTTCTGCGCGTGGGCGGTCATCACGCCCTTGGGACGCCCGGTGGTGCCCGAGGTGAACATGATGTCCATCAGCGTGTCGCCGCGCACGCCGGCCTCGCGCCTTGCGAACGCCGCCATGTCCGCCTGTGGCGCCAGCGCGAGGAAGGCTTCCCATGCCAGCTCGTCGGGGCCGGGCACCCGGCCCTGCCCGGGGCGCAGGATCACCAGCCGCTCCAGCGTGGCGGGGCGGTGCGGGGCCAGCATCTGCGGATAGCTTTCGCCGAGGAAGCCGTCGACGCAGAACAGCAGGCGCGCGCCGCTGTCGGCCAGCACGGCACCGGCCTCGGCCCCCTTCATGCGTGTGTTCAGCGGCACCAGCGCGGCACCCACGCTGTGCGTGGCCAGTGCCGCAATGATCCATTCAGAGAAATTCGGGGCCCAGACCGCAATCCGGTCGCCCGGCTGCACGCCCAGGGCCATCAGCGCCCGCGCCGCCTGTATGCGGCTGGTGTCGAGCGCGGCGTAGGTCAGGCGCAGCCCGTCTTCCTGGATGGCGATGCGCTCGCCGTGGCGGGCGGCCGCGCGCCGCAACAGCTCGGGAATGGTCGCGGCAATGTCGTCGTTGGCGGCGGCGAGGCCGGGGTCGCGGCCGAGGCCGGCCGGTGCCGCAATGGCGTCGATAGTGTCAGATGGGGTCATGTCAATCCGGGAACTTCAAGTGGATTTCGCCGCTGGCCGGGCGTGCCTGGCAGGCCAGGGTCCAGCCCGCCTCCAGATCGGCACGGTCCAGTACATGGTTCTCGCCGAGGGTCACGTCGCCCTGCGTCACCTGGCACATGCACGCGCCGCACAGCCCGGCGCGGCAGGAATTGGGCGCAGCCACGCCGGCGCGCTGCAGGGCGTCAAGCACGGTTTCGTCCGGCGCCACGCCGACCTGGTGGGTCTCGCCGTCCAGCTGCACGGTCAGTGCCGCACCGCGCATCGCGGGCGCCGGGGTGGCGTCCCCGGAGGCAACCGCCGCGCTTGCCGGCGCCGTTGCCGCCGGCATATCAGGCAAGGACACGAAGCGCTCCACATGCAGCTGCCCGCGCGGCACCCCCAGCGCCTGCAGCGCGGCCTGGGCACCGTCCATGAACGGGCCGGGACCGCAGACAAAGCATTGCGCCATGCTCCACGGCCGCACCAGCTCCTCGATCTGGCGCTGCGTGGGCGGCCCCTGCACACTGTCAAGCCAGTGGATCACGCGCAGCCGGCCAGGATGGCTGCGCGCCAGTTCCGCAAGCGCCTCGCGGAAGATGATGGAGCGCTCGTCGCGGTTGGCATAGACCAGCGTGACCGCGCCGCGCCCGTGGCGCAGCGCCGCCTTGGCGATCGACAGCACCGGCGTGATGCCGCTGCCGCCGGCCAGCAACAGGAAATCGCCATGCAGCGCGGGCGGGGTGAACACCCCGGCGGGCGGCATCACCTCGACCGTATCGCCCGCGCCCAGATGGTCGCAGATCCAGTTGGACACGCGCCCGCTCTGCACGCGCTTGATCGTCACACGCAGGGCGTTGTCCACCTCAGGCGTGCTCGACAGCGAATAGCAGCGCTGCAGCGGCACGCCGTCCACGGGCACGCGCAGGGTCAGGAACTGCCCGGGACGGTAGGCAAACGCATCGCGCAGGCCGTCTGGCAGCGCGAATACCAGCGAATGCGCCTGGTCCGTTTCCGTGACCACTTCGGCGATCTGCAGCCGGTGGAATTGCACTGGCGCCATGATGTCCTTCTTCTGCTCGGGGGCGGGGTCAGGCCACGCCCATGATGGTCTGCGCGTTGTCGATGCGCAGTTCCGCACCGTTGATAAAGCGCGATTCGTCGGAGGCGAGGAACAGCACCAGGTTGGCCACGTCGCGCGGATGGCACATGCGCTGCATCGGCTCGGCGCCGCCCACCTCCTCCGGCAGGGCCGCGGTGCCGCCCGGCAGGAAGGCCGCGGTCATCGGCGTGAGGATGCCGTCCGGGTGGATCGAGTTGCAGCGGATCCGGTAGCCGCTCTGCTTGCAGTGCCCCGCCACGGCACGCGTGAGCGCGGCCACCGCGCCCTTGCTTGCGCTGTAGGCGCAGAATGCGCCCATGCCGCCCAGCGCAGCCACCGACGACATATTGACGATGCTGCCGCCGCCCGCCTTCATCGCGGCCACGCCGTACTTGCAGCCGAGGAAGTAGCCGTCGGCGTTGATGCGCATCACGCGCTGCCATTGCTCCAGAGTGGCGTCCTCGACCGAACCCAGCAGCAGGATGGCGGCATTGTTGACCAGCACGCTGGGGGCGCCAAAGCGCTGCTCGGTGCGCGCCATCACTTGCTGCCAGCCGGCTTCGCTGGCGATGTCATGCGGCACGAACAGCGCCGTGTCGCCGATCTCGCGCGCCAGGGCATGGCCCGCTTCCTCGTTGAGGTCGGTCAGCACCACGCGCGCGCCTTCGCGCGCCAGCAGCAGTGCGTCTTCCTTGCCGACGCCGCTGGCGGCCCCGGTGACGATGGCGATCTTTCCTTCAGTACGTTGGCTCATGGGTAGTCTCCTCGTTGGTGTATGCCTGCCGGTCGCCGGCAGGCTGTCGTGTCAGGTGGCGGCCCGCGTTGCGCCCCGACCAGATGCAGTCGGCAAGCGACAGGCCGCTTACGTAATGGTTGGATGCGATGCCAACGGCAGTGCGGCCCACGGCGTAGAGCCCAGCTATGGGCGCCCCGCCAGCGGCGGCCAATACCCGCCCGCTGGACTCTTCCACCGACAATCCGCCCAGCGTGATGGCCGGACACGGAAAGACGCGGCTGTTGACCGAGATGTCGATGGCAAGCCACGGCCCGTTCTCGAGCGACGCGCACATCGGCGCCGACTTGCCGGCCGGATCGGGGATCTCGCCGCGGGCCGCGGCGTTACAGGCATCGACGGTGGCCCGCAGCGCCGCGCCGGGCATGCCCAGTTTGCTGGCAAGCGCTTCGAGACTGGAGGCGCGCCGCGCTCCCGCCAGCATCAGCAGCGCCGCGGGCAAGGCCTGGAACGCCCACAGCCGGCCGCCCAGGCATTCGCGCAGGGCGGCGCGCGCCAGTTCGCGGTTCAGGATCAGCCAGGCCCGCCCGCCGTGTCGTTCGCAGATGGCATGGCCAAGGGTGGCGCCATAGGTTTCCTCATTGCCGATGCGCGCACCCTGCGCGTCGACCACGCAGCCGCGCGCCCAGTCGAACGGCGGATTGATGAAGCGCCACGCCGAGACCCGCTCCAGGTGCCGCGTGGCCGCGCCCGCCGACTCACCGAGGCGGATGCCGCTGCCGTCGCAGCCGGTCGCGCCAAGGCGCCAGGCCTGCAGGTACTTGCCGGCGTGGCGCGCCACCATGGCGCGGTTGAAGACAAAGCCCCCGGTGGCCAGCACCACCGCGCCGGTGCGCACCGCAACCGGGCGCGCATGGCGCAGTTCCAGTTGCAGCACGCGCTCGCGCAGCAGGTCGGCCAGCCCCGGTGCGGCGTTGTGCAGGCGCTCGGCCAGGCGCGCCAGGCGGGCGTGGCGCTTCTGGTGGCGGCCCGGCGGCAGCTGCCACAGCTCGATACCGACAACCGCACCGCCCTGGTCGAGAATCAGCCGCCGCGCCGCGGTCTGGCGCATCACCGTCACCTCCGGCCGGGCCTGCACGGCGCCGCGCAGTACGGCGTACAGCGTGCGGCCGGACATGCCGGGGCCTTTCACGCGGTGACCGCGCGGCGCAGGCGCGGCATGCTGCGCATACGCGGCGACCGCTTCGTTGCCAGAGTAGTAGAGGTAATAGGGCTGCGCCGGATACGAGGTCTTGCGCGGCGGCACGGTGGCGGCAAAGCGCACACCCAGGCCTTCCAGCCAGCCGATCATCTCGCGGCTGCGCTGGCAGAACGCCTGCAGCGTGGCATCGCTGACGACCCCGCCCGTCTCCTGGCGCAGGTAGTCCGCCATCGCCTGCGGGGTATCGGCATAGCCCGCGGCGCACTGGTAGGGCGTGCCGCCGCCGGCGTAGACCACCCCGCCGCTCTTGGCGCTGGCGCCGCCGCCTTCGAAGCGTTCCGCGACAATCACGCGCGCGTCGCCATGCGCGGCTTCCAGCGCGGCGCAGGCCCCGGCAGCGCCGAAGCCCACCACCACGGCATCGCAGGTGGCCTGCCACGGATGTTCGTCCGGATCGTCCAGGCGCAGCGGCGCGTGGACCGGCGTGGCGGAATCGGGCGGAGGGTACATGCTGGCTTGCGCTCCCGGCTTATGCAGAACACAGTGCGCCAAGCGGCGCGGACGTGGTATAGGCACCGTCGACATAGACCAGCGGCGACACCTCGCCGGCCAGCTTTACCTCGCGCAGGCGCCCGATGAAGACCGCGTGCGTGCCATAGTCGAAGCGGCCATCCTGCTGGCAGACCAGGTTCGCCTGGGCGTCGCGCAGGTATGGCACGCCGAGCAGGTCGTCCTGCCACTCGCCACTGGTGAAGCGTTCCTCGCCCTTGAGCCGGCCGCTGCAATCCACCGCGATATCGCGGTGGTCGGCCGCCAGCAGGTTGATGCAGAAGTCCGCACCGGCATCCAGCGGCGGGTAGATCGAAGCATTGCGGTTGATGCAGATCAGGAGCGAAGGCGGGTCCGCGGACAGCGAATCGACTGCGGTCACGGACATCGAATAGCGGCGCTCGCCATGGCGGCAGCTGATCACCGCCACCGAGCGCGCCATGCGGCGCATCGCCATCAGCATGTCATCGCGCAACGCGATGCTGGGTTCGAGGTTGGCGCTCATAAGGCCTCCTGTACGGTTTGAGCTTGGGGCGCGGCGGCAGGCTGGCGTGTGTTCTGCGAGAGCACGTCGGCAGCAATAAAGCCGAAGGTCATGGCCGGGCCCAGTGTCGAGCCCGCGCCGGGATAGCTGGTGCCCATCATCGAGGCACTGGTATTGCCGATGGCGAACAGCCCGGCAATGGCGCTGCCGTCGTCGCGCAGCACGCGCGCACTGGCATCCGTCACCAGGCCGCCCTTGGTGCCGATATCGCCGGCATCGATGCGCACGGCGTAGAACGGCGCCTTGCCGATCGGCGCCAGGCACGGGTTGGGCTGCACTGCCGGGTCGCTGTAGTAGGTATCGAACAGGTTGTCGCCCTTGCCGAACTCCTCGTCCACGCCGGTGGCCGCGTAGCGGTTCATGCGGGCCACGCTGTCGGCCAGGCCGCCGGCATCGACACCGATCTGCCGCGCCAGCTGCGCCAGCGAGTCGGCACGCACCAGGATGCCGGCGAGGCTCGCCGGAATGCTGCGGTCCGGCATGACCGAGCCGGGCAGGATCGGCCCGCACGGGTATTTGTGGCGGAAGGTGGCGTCGAACACCATCCACGCCGGCACGCTGCTGCCGGTCTTCTCGTGGTCGCGGTACATGGCAGGCACGAACTCGGAATACGGCGCGGCCTCATTGACGAAGCGCCGGCCCTGCCCGTTCACCACCAGGCAGCCGGGCATGGCGCGTTCGATAAAGAGCGCGCGCTGCTTTTCCTCGCCCTGCACAGGCACGGTGGGTGCGCCCCAGACGTGGGACATCAGCGCCACGCCGGCACCGGCGGCCTGGGCGGCGCGGATGCCGTCGCCCGTGTTATTGGGCGGCGTCGCGCTCCAGGCGGCCTGGGTCGGTTGCGGCAGGTACTGTTCGCGCATGGCCTGATTGCGCTCGAAACCGCCGGCGGCCAGGATCACGCCGCGCAGCGCGCGAATCTCCACCACACGCCCGTCCTGCACCGCGCGCACGCCGCGGACGGTACCTTCCTCGACGATCAGGTCCTGCAGCGCGGTGTCGAGCCAAAGCGGAATCGCACGGTCCATCATCGCCCGCCGCAGGCCGCCGGCCAGGCTGTTGCCGAGCGTGAGCCGGCGGTCGCGCCGGGTCTTGCGGCGCCAGCCCAGGTCGAGCCAGTAACGGGCAAACTGGCGCACCGCCAGGCCAAACCAGCCGGGTGCGCGGCACAGCAGCGCATGCGCCTCGGCCGAGGTCACGGCCACGCGCCCGCCCACCAGCGTGCCCGGCGACGGCGGCCGCAGCCGCGAGAATTCCTCGCGCAGCTGCGCGCCGTCGAACGGCATCGGGTCGAGCGCGCGGTAGCCCGGCATCGCACCCGGAAGCTTCTGGAAGTAGTCAGCGTAGCGCGGCAGCGTGTAATAGCGCACGCCGGCCTGCTGCTCCAGGTACTGGAGCATGCGGGGCGCCTGCTCAAGATAGGCGCGTACCCGTTGCGGATCACCGTGCTCGCCGGCGCACGCCAGTATGTACTCCAGCGCCATGGCGTAGTCGTCGTGCCCCCCTGCCGGCGCGATATGGTGGTTGAGCGGAATCCAGATGCCGCCGCCGGACACCGCCGAGGTGCCGCCGTACTGGCCGCTCTTTTCCAGCACCACCACCGACAGTCCGCGGTCCACGGCGCGGCAGGCGGCCAGCATGCCGCCGGCGCCCGAGCCGACCACCACCACGTCAAACTCGCTGGGCTGCATGCGCGCTCTGCTCTGGCTCATATTGGGTCTCCGTGCCGGCGCGCGGCTCAGATGAAGAAGTCAGTGTTGGCGCGGCCCATCATTACGCCGCCCAGGTTCTGGCCGAAGCGGTCCAGGTTGTTGGCGTAGTGGGCGCGGGCCGCATGCAGGTCGAGGAAACGGCGCACCATCGGGTTGCTGCGGTAGATGCCGTTGCCGCCGGCATAGCGCAGCAGCCCATTGGCCAGCTGCGCGCAGCGCTCGGCCACTTGTGCGGACTGGTAGCGGAAATGCAGGCGGCGCGGGGTCTGCACCTGGCCGCCCTCACGCGCAATGGCCAGCAGCTCGTCGAAATTGCGCTCAAGGATGGTCCGCATCTCGTCGATGGCGAGCTGCGCGTTGGCGCAAGCCATCTGCGCGCCGCCGTCTTCCGCGGTCTTGCCGCCACCGTTGCTGCTGACGCGGCCGTCGGCATAGGCGACAAAGTCATCGAGCGTGCCTTCCAGCGCGCCAATGCAGGCGGTGCACACCGCGCGCACAAAGATCTGCGCGAACGGCAGCCGGTACAGCGGCGCGTCATTGACCGCCAGCCCCGGGCTGGTGCCCATGGCGCCATCGACGGCGCGGTGGGTGCGGTAATCGGGCACGAACACGTCGTCGACCACGATGTCATGGCTGCCGGTCGCACGCAGGCCCAGCACATCCCAGTTGCGCACGATCTTGTAGTCGGAGCGCGGCAGCAGGAAGGTGCGGTAGTCATAGGCGCCGCCCGGCTCTGCCGGCGGCACCAGCCCGCCCAGGAAGATCCAGTCGCACAACTCGCTGCCGCTGGAGAACTTCCAGTGGCCGGAGAAGCGATAGCCGCCTTCGACCGGCGTGACCTTGCCCACTGGCATATAGGTCGATGCGATCAGCGTGGCCGGATCGCGGCCCCACACTTCCTGCTGCGCGCGCTCATCGAACAGCGCCAGCTGCCAGTTGTGCACGCCGACCACGCCATAGACCCAGGCGGTGGACATGCAGCCCTTGGCCAGCGCCATCTGGATGCGGAAAAAGGTCTGCGGATCGAGCTCGTAGCCGCCGTGGCGGCGGGGCTGCAGCACCTTGAAGAAGCCCGCGGCCTGCATATCGGCAATGGTCTCGGCGGGAATGCGCGCTTCGGCCTCGGCCTGCGCGGCGCGCCCGGCCAGCACCGGAATCATCTGCTCGGCGCGCGCGATCAGCCGTGCCGCCAGTTCCTTGGGATTGTTGTCGTGATGCACCGCGGTCTCCTTGTTGCTATGTCGCTTTGTCTTGGGCTGGCATCGATGTTTGCACCGGCGGGGCGGGGTGCCATCGTCTGTTGGGACTAGCTATGTCGCGATTTGGTGAGTGGGACTTCGTGGATGCGCTGACCCTCTCCCCCGGCCCCTCTCCCGCAAGCGGGAGAGGGGAGCAAACCCGTCGGGGGAGGAAGCCCCGCGATCAGGCCAGCGCGCGCAGCTTGCGTCCCTGCTTGCGGAAGTGCGGGATCACGTGCTCGCCGATATTGCGGATGGTTTCCAGCTGCGCCCACTGCGGCACCGTGCCCATCTGGCAGATGAACAGGATCTCGTCGGCGCCCGAATCGATCAGGCGCTGCACGTAGCCGATGCAGTCCTCGACGGTGCCGTAGGCATGGTTGGGGTTGAGCATCATCATCGACGGATCGCTGAAATCCACCGAGACCTTCTCGGAGGCGAACTTCGTGTTGATGACGGCCTTGCCCTGCGCGTCCGTGGCGGTGACATGCTCGTCGTCCCAGGTGGACGGGTCGGGCCGCTCGCCGCCGGCATACCAGTACGACAGCGACTCCATGAAATAGCGCTGGCCCTTGATGCCGATCTTGCGCGCGGCCAGGCCGTCCTCCAGCACGATGGTCGGGCACAGCGCGGCCAGGTGCTGGTGCGGGCGGAAGCCCACCTGGTCCTCCGGCTTGCGGGTCTCCCACGCGGCACGGTAGATCTCGTTCTTCCTGGCGACATCCTCGGGGCCGCCAAAGCCGAGCACCAGCGCACCCATGCCGCGCGCGCCGGCGCGCTGCAGCGTTTCGGCATTGGTGCAGGCCAGGTACATCAGCGGGTGCGGATCCTGGCGCGGCTTGGGGTGGATCGGGCGGCGCGGGATCTTGATGAACTCGCCGTCGTGCTCGATCTCATCCTGGGTGAGGATCTTCGGGATCAGGTACATCGACTCGTCGATCATCGGGTGCAGGCTGTTCAGGTCGTAGCCGAAGGTGCCGGCCTCCTGCTGGGTGCCGCCCTTGCCCACGCCGAAGTGCACGCGGCCGCCGGACAGGATGTCCAGCGTGGCGATGCGCTCGGCCACCTTGACCGGATGGTTCATCGCCGGCGGCAGGCACACCACGCCGTGGCCGATGCCGATACGCTGCGTGCGCCCGGCAACGAAGGCCAGGAAGGTTTCCGGCGCGCTCATGTGCGCATAGTTGGTCAGTGCGGTGTGCTCGACCGCCCAGACCACGTCAAAGCCCATGTCCTCGGCCAGCACCACCTGTTCCATGATTTCATCGAACACCTTGTGGTCGCCGGCACGCGAGGCATCGACGGTCTGGGCTTCATAGATCAGTGAAAAACGCATTGCAGTCCCCTTCTCTGGCATTGATGGTTCAGGACCGCCGCCGGGGGCGCCGCCCGTTGCCGCGCCTCCGGCCCGAAGCGGCCTGTGTGATCGCAGTGTGGTCGGCGCAAGGCGTTGCAACATCGTCTGATTGGATTATGAGCAGTACATGGAGCGTCCCTATCATTGGCCACGGGCATCACGCCCGCATTCACCAGGAGGATCAGGACATCATGCAAGCCAGGCTGCTGCTTTACCCCGTCGCGGACATCGATACCGCGCTGCCGTTCTTCACGGAAGGACTCGGACTACCGGTGAAGTTTCGCGACGGAAACCGCTATTGCGCGCTCGACGCGGGCGCGCTGACGCTGGCGCTGGTGGCCGGCGAGGAACGCCTGGTGAACCAGCCCGCGCTGGCCTTCAAGGTGGATGACGGTGACGATATCGCCGCCGCGATCGGGCGTCTGGTGGACGCCGGGGCCAGCGTGACGCTGCCCGCGGCGCAGGGACCGCATGAGACCCGCGCGGTGCTGGAAACGCCGGAAGGCTTTGCGCTGGTGCTCAGCGCAAAGCCTTGACGTGCGTTACGTGGCTTAGCCCAGCGAAATCACGCTGCTCAGCAGCATGCGGACCAGCGTGGCCTGCCGGGTCACGCCGGTCTTGGAGAAGATGGCGCGCAGGTGCGCGCGCGCCGTGTTCTTGCTGATGCCGAGCTCGTCCGCGGCCTCATCGAGCGTGAGCCCGTTGGCCAGCTGCAGCGCCAGCTGCGTCTCGGCCGGGGTCAAGTCAAAGAGCTGGCGCACCACCTCGTGCGACGCCTGCGAGCGTCGCTCCGGATCGCGGATGAACACCACGCAGGCGGGGCGCTTGCGGTTGTCCTCGGACCACTCGCTGAGCGGGATGGTGCGGATCAGCACGCCCAGCCTGGCGCTGCCGGACGGGCGCGTGATCGACATCGCCTCCATCAGCGCCGGCGTGGTGCCCAGGTGGCCCATCATGGCCTGGCGCAGCAGGCGCTGGAACTTGCGGTTCTCCTGGCCGTATTCCACATCCAGCCCGCCTTTGGCGACGCGGATGCCATCCTTGGCGCCAAGGATTTCATCGGCGGCGGCATTGGTCTTGATAATGGCGCCGGACTCGTCCAGGATCACCATCCCGACCAGCATACGGTCGATGGCGCTGGCATACACGGTGCGCTCGGATTCAACCACGTCGATGCGCGAGTGCAGGTCCACCGCGCGCGTCAGGTGGGGCAGCAGCGCGGTGCACAGCGCCTTGTCCGCGGCGGAGAAGTCGCGGCCGTCATGCTGGCGGCAAACGCGGAAGCGGCATTCGACGCCGTCATCGGTACGCAGGTCCGCGCCAAGGATATAGCGGATGCCGATGTCCTTGAGGAACTGCTGGTAGAGCTCGCTCTGGCACCAGGCGCCGGGCCCGAGATGTTCATCGATGGTCACCACCCGGTCCGACGGCAGGCCGATGAACGGGTCGAGCGCGTAGTAGTAGTTGTTGTAGGAGGTCTCGCCCGGCAGGGTCGAGCCATGCTCGGACGCATTGATCATCAGCCCGGGCCGGTCCGTGGCCGGCGAGCGCAGGATCAGCGTGCAATAGTTGGCATTGAGCTGGCGGCGGATCTGTTCCAGTGCCTTGCCCCAGGGCACCTGCTCCATCGGCCCCTGGTAGATATTGCCCAGCAATGTGCTGAACTCCGACAGCGACACCGTCGCCTGCGCGAACAGGTGTGCGGCCGCCTGGTTCTGGCTAACCTCCATCAGCATTTCCTCTGTCTCCATTGTGGCGTGCGCAGCGCTTCGGACTTGCCGGGTCGGCGCTGGCCTGCTACGGGCTCTGTGGCCCTTTTTTGTGCCCTGATTATAGGGACGGCAAAGGGGTCGCGGCTTGCCCCCGCCTTCATGGTTTGCCCTAGTCCGCTGAATCACTGAAATTGGTCGGTGCCTGCCATGTCATGCGGGCGCATCGCGTCGTTGCAAATGCTCGCAATAGCCGTGCTATTGCTGCGCTTTGCCCTTGCAGGGCGCACATGCGCTTGCAAGCGCATGTCGCTACGCAGGCGGATTGCAATGCAATCCGAAACCCCTGCTTCGCCCTAGCGCTGCATCCCGCATGACATGTCCTTCACCTCCCATTTCAATGATTCAGCGGACTAGGCAAGACCGGCTAAAAACACTGGCCGGACTAGTCCTGCGGGACAGGCCAATCCTCACGCGCCGGCGGGCCGAACACATACTCCAAACAGACTAAGGACAGACCCATCCCTGCCGTTCAAGGGCAAACCCCTACACGCCGCGTGATGCCCCTGTCCTACCCAAACAGACGATGCCGTGCCGCCGCGCTGCCGCTACAAGTCAGCCATGCGCGGCGATTCCCGCCGCCTTCTTTTCACGGAGAACCACGACCATGGCGGCAAACCCGCGGCAGCAGGCCGCAGTGATCACCGGAGCGGCCAGCGGCATCGGCCGCGCGCTCGCGCAGGCGCTGGCCGCGCAAGGCTGGGCGCTGGCGCTGGCCGATATCGACGCCCGCGCGCTTGAGGCGGCGCGCGCGGCGCTTGCCGGCCAGGGGGAAAACGTCATCGCCGTGCCCACCGATGTCTGCGACGTGCGGCAGATCGAGCACCTGTGCGAGGAGAGCTTCCTGCGCCTGGGCCGCGTCGACCTGCTGGTCAACAACGCCGGCGTGCTCGCCACCGGCCGCTGCTGGGAACTGCCGCCGGAGGTGTTCGACCACGTGATGCGCGTCAACCTGTGGAGCGTGCTGCACGCGCTGCGCTGCTTCGTGCCGCGCATGGCGGCGCAAGGCGCGGGCCATATCGTCAACGTGGCCTCGATGGCCGGCCTGGCCGTGGGGCCTTGGCTGGCCCCCTACACGCTGTCCAAGCAAGCGGTGGTGGCGCTGAGCGAAGGGCTCGCGCTGGAGCTGCAGGCGGCGGGCCTGCCGCTGGGCGTGTCCGTGGTCTGCCCCGGGCCGGTGGCCACCGGCATCGCGGCCGGCCTTGACGGCGGCGGGCCGCAGGAGGTGGACCAGATGAACGGCGCGCTGCGCAACGGCATTGCCGCCGGCATGACGCCGGACGCGGTCGCGCGCCGCATCCTGGACGGGGTCTCGGCCGGCCAGTTCTGGATCCTGCCGCACGAGCAGGCCGTGCATGCGGCGCTGGCGCGCGCGCAAGGCATTGCCGCCGGCACCCCGCCGGCGTTCGCGCTTTGACACTGATTTCCCCACTGCAATCCAGGAGACTCCATGCCGCTCGATCCCCAGGCCCGCGCCGTGCTTGAGGCCATGGCCGCCATGCCCAGCCCCGACTTTTCCACCCTGCGCGCCGCCGACTACCGCGCCGCGCTGGCGGCCATGCCCGCGTTCGCGCCCGGCGACACCATCGCCACGCAGCAAGACCTGACCATCGATGGCGCGGCAGGCCCGCTGCGGGCCCGTCTTTATTGCCCCAACCAGCGGCCCGAAGGCAGCACGGCACTGCCGCTCGTGGTCTATTTCCATGGTGGCGGCTTTGTCCTCTGCGGCCTCGATTCGCACGACAACATCTGCCGCGGCCTGGCGCGCCGCAGCGGTGCGCTGGTGCTGTCGGTCGACTACCGGCTCGCGCCGGAGGCGCGCTTCCCGGCCGCCGCCGACGACGCCGTCGCAGCCGTGCGCTGGGCCGCCGCGCACGCGGCGCAACTGGGCGCCGACCCCGCCCGGCTGGCCGTGGCCGGCGACAGTGCCGGCGGCAACCTTGCCGCCGTGGCCTGCCAGCAGTTGCGCGGCAGCGGCATCGCGCTGCGGCACCAGTTGCTGCTCTACCCCTACCTGGACTGCAGCGACGCCGCGGCCGCCAGCGCGAGCTACCGCGAATGCGCGCAGGGCTATTTCCTCAGCGCCGCGGAACTGGACTGGTATCGCGCCCAGTACCTGGCCAACCCCGCCGACGCCGCCGATGTGCGCGCCAGCCCGCTGCACCAGCGCGAGCTGCACGGCCTGCCGCCGGCCACCATCATCACCGCGGAATACGACCCGCTGCGCGACCAGGGCGAGGCCTATGGCGAGGCGCTGCAGCGCGCGGGCGGCAGCGCCACCGTGCGCCGCTGGCCCGGCCAGTTCCACGGCTTTATCAGCATGCAAGGGATGATCGATGCCGCCAGCCATGCGCTGGATACGGCCGCGGCCTCACTGCGCCAGGCTTTCAGTGGCAACATCGGCGGCAACGGCCGGCAGGAGGCAGCATGAGCGCCGCCACCTCCCTGCCGCCGATGGCCGACGTGCTCGCGGCGCTGGCCGCGGGCCAGCGTGTGCTGGTGACCGAAGACGAGACCGACGAGGCCACCGGCTGCGTTCTGGTTGCCGCCGAGCGCGCCGGCGAGGCCGATGTCAACTTCATGGCCGCCGAGGCGCGCGGCCTGGTCTGCATGGCGATCACCGAGGCGCGCCGCGCGCTGCTGCAGCTGCCGCCAATGGCTGCAAACCACCGCCAGCGCGAGCGCTACACCGTGTCGATCGAAGCGGCCAGCGGCGTCAGCACCGGTATCTCCGCCGCCGACCGCGCGCTCACGCTGCGCGTGGCGGCGGCAGCGCGCGCGCAGCCGCATGACCTGGTCCAGCCCGGCCACATCTTCCCGGTGGTGGCACAGCCCGACGGCGTGCTGCGCCGCGCGGGCTTTGCCGAAGCGTGCTCCGACCTGCCGGCGCTGGCCGGGCGCGTCGCCGCCGGCGCCTACGCGATGCTGCTCGATGACGACGGCGACCTGCTGCGCGGCCCGGCCCTGCTGGCCTTCGCGCGGCACCACGGCCTGCCGGCGGTTTCGATCAGCGGGCTGATCCACCACCGGCTGCTGACCGAAGGCGCGCTACGCCGCACGCACTCGACGGAACTGGCCACGCCGTTCGGATGCTTCACCGTGCACGCCTACCATGACGCGCCGGTCGATGCGCTCCATCTGGCGCTGGTGCTGGGTCAGCCCGACCCGCAGCGCCCGGTGCTGACGCGCGTCCAGGCGGTGGAAATGCAGCGCGATGTGCTGGGCTTCGGCACGCCGGCCCTGCCCGCCTGGAACCTGGAGCGCTCGCTCGCCCGCATCGGCGCCGAAGGTTGCGGGGTGCTGGTGCTGCTGGATGAACGTGAATCGCCGCAGCAGCGGCTGGACCGGCTGGCAGCGCCGGCCGCCGCCACGCCGGCGCCGGCCTTCGCGCAACGCGCGCTGGGGGTCGGGGCGCAGATCCTGCGCGATGTGGGCGCGCACAAGCTGCGCCTGCTCAGCCATCCGGTGCCGTATCGCGCCGTCACCGGCTTCGACCTGGAGGTCACGGAGTTCGTGCCGCCGTGCTGATCAGTCAGGAACGGGGACCGAAGCAATCGGCAAAGCTGCGCGTGAAGCGCTCTACTTCGGCGTCTGGCAGGTGGTTGATGCCGCCTGCCAGGCGCCGCCCGCCGCCGGTCTCGAAGCCGCGGCAGAAATCGGCCGCCCCGGTGGCGCTGTGGGCGGGCACCCGCACGCTGACCGCAAAGCCGCCGCCGGACTTCGGCGAGAGCAGGCCGATGGCGTCGCCGGGCCGGCCGCGCACCAGTTCATTGGCCAGCACGCCGATCGCGCGCCGCGCCCACGGCGCGTCAGGCAGCACCAGCAGCGCGGCGCCGGGCACTTCATAGGCGGGCGCCAGGCAGCGGGCGCGGGCCATGTCGTCCTCGTAGCCGTCGCACAGCACCGCATAGGGCCCGCATTGCGCCGCGAAGGCCAGCGGGTCGGCAAACGGCAGCATGTGCCGCGCCAGCTCGGCGGGATCGAAATGCAGGTCCGCCACGCACTCGCCATAGGCGTTGTAGTTCAGGCACGTGCCCAGCTGTTCCAGCACCGCGGTTTCGCACTCGCCCAACCCCGACCGCGCCGCCAGCGCACGCGCCACGCCGCCCAGGTTATCGCCGAACGCGGCGGTGATTGCCCAGCGCCGGTGGCAGCCATCCAGGTGGCGGTCGACCAGGATGCTGGTACAGACCTCCGGCCCTTCGTCGATATGCGCGCGCAGACCGGCATGTCCGGGCAGTTCGCCGGCATGGTGGTGGTCGAAATAGTCCACCCGCGCACCGGCGCCGAGCAGCCGCATCAGGCCGGCGCGGTTCTGCTCGAGCGAAATGTCCAGTGCGGTCACGGTGTCGCCCGGCCCGGCGTCGATGCGTTCGAGCAGCCGGATATCGCGCTTGACGCCGGTGACCAGCGTGGCGTCGCCGGCATCCGCCAGGCGCAGTTGCTGCAGCGCGCACAGGCCGTCGGCATCGCCGTTGAAGGCAAAGTAGCGTGTCATGGCAGGCTTGCGGTGGTCAGGTCTCAGGGCATGAAATCGCCGCCGTTGGCATCCAGCGAGGCGCCGGTGATGGCCCTAGCGTAGTCTGACACGAGAAACAGCGCAGCGCGCGCGCAGTCGTCGTCGGTCGGCATGCGGCCCAGCGCAATCTGGGCGGTCACCGGCGCGATCACGGTGTCCTCGCTCACGCCCTGTTCCGCCGCGGCGTGGCGCACATAGCCCTGCACCGGCTCGCCCCACATCCACCCCATGAAAATGCTGTTGGCGCGGATGCCATGCGGGCCCAGTTCGCGCGCCAGGTACTTGACCGCCACCGCCAGCGCGCCCTTGGACGCCGCGTAGCCCGATTCGCCGGGCATCGGCTTGCGCGTGGCCTGGGTGTTGATCATGACGATGGCGCCGCCGCCCTGCGGCTTCATCAGCGCCGCCACTTCCTGCGTCAGCGTCATGGTGCCGAACACGTTGGTGTCGAACACCTGGCGCCAGACATCCAGATCAGCCGCTGCCACCGGCTCGGGGAAATTGCCGTGCTGGAAGGCGCTGTTGACCAGCGCGTCGATGCGGCCAAAGCGGCGCATGGTCTCGCTGGCCAGGTGCCGGGACTGGACCCGGTCGGTGATGTCGGTCACCACCTTGAGCACTTCGCAGTCGGCCCCCAGTGCATCGATGCGGGCCTGGGCGTCGTCCAGCTTCGCCGCGGTGCGCGCGGCGATGGCAACGGCACGGGCGCCTTCCCGCGCCGCTTCCACGGCGAGCTTGACACCCAGTCCGGGACCGATGCCGGATACGATGACGATCTTGTCCTTCAACAGCATGATGTTGTCTCCTGTGATGCGCAGTGCGCTGTCTTAGTTTTGCTTCAGGATATGCCGCGCGCGGTAGCCGGCGAAATCGCGTTCCAGTTGTTCCTGGCTCAGGCCGAACTGCTCCAGCGTATAGGCGTGGGCCGCGCGCTGGCTGCGCGGGTTGCCCTCCATCCATGCCCACATGCCGGCGCGGGCGGACTCGGTCAGCAGCATGCCGGCAAAGCGGTAGACCGCCTGCGCCACGCCGAAGGGATCCCTCACCGTATCTTCGAAGCGCACGTCGAGGAAGCGATCGGCAGGCAGCCCGTCGCGCACCGTCATGGCATGCGCGGTGGCACGCTGCATCTGCCCGCTCCACTGCCGCCCCACCGTGGCGGCATCGGGCGCATCGGCGTACAGCTTCCACAGCGTATGCGCCATGCTGGCCATCGACGCAATGGTCTGGGTGGGATCGCGATGGGTCAGCACGACCTGCGCGCCGGGGAAGACCCGGAACAGGATTTCCAGCGTATGCAGGTGCTGCGGCGCCTTCAGCACCCACCGCTGCGCCGGCGCCTCGCCGCGCTGCCGCTTCTGCCACTGCAGGAACTGCAGCATGGTCTTCAGGTAGGCATAGACCTGCGTGCGGTCCTGCCGCGCCAGCCAGTCGGTATAAGACGGCACGTTGGCATAGGAATCCATCGCGCACAGGAAGGAATGCTCCATCAGCATGAATTCCTCGTCGGCCGCCATGGCGTCGAGCGGATGGATGGCGAGGATGTCCGGGATAAAGCGGATCATCTGCGCGACTTCCTCGCGCGCCAGCCCGATGCGCCGGCCGGCGTCGCGCGCGTCCTCGCCGGGCAGCGGCGCCGGGTAGCGCGTTTCCCACCACGCCGCCGAGTGAAACCTTGCGTCCGTGGCCAGCATGCGCTGCAGCAGCGTGGTGCCGGTGCGCGGCAGGCCGACGATCACCAGCGGATCGTCGACGCGCTCTGCCAGGATCTCGGGATGGCGCCGGCAGTAGTCCTGGATCACCAGCCGGTTCACCAGTTGCGCCTGCAGCTTGCCTTGCAGCATCTGTGCGCCCTGTGGCGACAACCCGGCTTCACGTGCGAGCGAGCCGGACAGCACCGCCAGGGCCTCGCGGTAGTCGCCCGGGCCAAAGTCAGTCAGTCCGCCGGCCTGTTCGCTGGCCTGAGCCAGCAGGCGCTCCACGTCAAGCACCGTGGCGTGTCCGGATGCGATGGTGTTCATGCGTTCTCCCTGATTTCTTCCCTGAGCGATGCCAGCTTGACCACGCGCGTGCGCGGATGCACCGGTTGCGCCGCCCCCACCCAGCGCCAGCACATGGTGCCGTTGCGGTGCCCCGCGGTTTCCAGCCAGTTGGGCAGGCCCGGATCGCGCGCGCTGAGGATGACGGTGACGCCGCCGTTGGCATCCGGCCGGGCACTGTGCTTGTTCAGGCAGATGTCGTGGTAGCGGTAGTCGAGCGACTCCATCCAGTAGTTGTTGATCTGGAAGTTCCAGAAATCGCAAGGCGGCACCCGGTCCACCTCGACCACCAGCGCTTCGTCGTCCGCCAGTGCCCAGCGGGAGTGGTAGTAGAAGATGTTGGGATCGCCGCCTGCCGCCTGGCATACGGCCTGGTCGGCGGGCGGCAGTGCATTGACATGGCCGCCATAGCCCTGGGCCCAGTCGGCGAAGATGCGCGCGGTGCTCTCGACAAAGCCCGCGGCGCGCAGCAGGCCGCCATGCAGGCGCCCGGCATCGAGCAGCGGCGGCTTGTCTGCGCCATCGAGGCGCTCGATGCGCAGTTCGGCCGGGGTCTCCGCCTTGCGGTCCATAAAGGTCTGCCGCACCACCAGTGCATTGGTGCCCGCCTCCATGCGCACCCAGTTGCCTTCGTGCTGGCGCGCGCTGAGGACGATTTCGAAACTGCCATCCGCCCCCACCGCCAGCCCGTTGCTGTCGAGAAAGCCGGTCTGGACCATGCGCCCATCGGTTTCGTAGCCGCCCTTCTGCGTGCCGAAACTCAGGTAGGCCACCGTGCCGCGCCGGCCGCGGATGCGGTACTCGGCACTGCCGTCCAGGCGTGCGTAGCGATAGAGATTGTCCGGATTGTCCGCGCCGATCTTCGCGGTTTCGTGTGATGGCGAGAAGAAGCCGGGAAACGCCGGATCGGCAAACTCGACATGCATCTCCAGCGCAATGCGCAGCAAGCGGCTCAGGTAGCGGAAGCCCTCGGCGCGCGTGAGCGCGTCCGACGGGGCCTCCGGGCGCAGGATCTGCTGCCCGCTGCGCTTGAGCACCTCGCAAAACTCGGCCCAGGTCTGGCCGCACAGCAATTGTTCTTCGGCGGAGTTCGCCATCTGCCTGCTCCCGTGGTTCGTCGGCGCAGCAACGATACCCAGCGCGGGGCAGCTCCAGCCTCGTCCGGGTGGACTAGGAAATGCACGCCGCGGCCCGTGATTTCTTAGTCCGCCCGGACGAAGTGGCACAGGGCCCCGGCTCGCTACCTTGTGCCCATGCCGGACCACCGCGCCATCCCTGCACGGCGCCGGCAAACCAAGAGGAGATCCCGATGTTGACCCACCTGGAGCAACTGGAGGCGGAGAGCATCCACATCATGCGGGAGGTGGTGGCGGAATGCGAAAACCCCGTCATGCTCTATTCCATCGGCAAGGACAGCGCCGTGATGCTGCACCTCGCCATGAAGGCCTTCCACCCCGCGCGGCCGCCGTTCCCGCTGCTGCACGTCGATACCACGTGGAAGTTCGGCGAAATGATCGCGTTCCGCGACCAGACCGTCGCGCGGCTCGGACTGGACCTGCGCGTGCATGTCAACCCCGAAGGGCTGGCGCGCAACATCAGCCCGCACGAGCACGGCTCCGCCGTCCATACCGACGTGTGGAAAACCCAGGGCCTGAAGCAGGCGCTGGACCACTATGGCTTTGACGCCGCCTTCGGCGGCGCGCGGCGCGACGAGGAAAAGTCGCGCGCCAAGGAGCGCGTGTTCTCGGTACGCACCGCCCAGCACCGCTGGGACCCGAAGATGCAGCGCCCCGAGCTCTGGCGCCAGTACAACACCCGCAAACGCAAGGGCGAAAGCCTGCGCGTGTTCCCGCTGTCCAACTGGACCGAGCTGGACATCTGGCAATACATCTACCTGAACGACATCCCCATCGTGCCGCTCTACTACGCCAAGGAGCGCCCGGTGGTGGAGCGCGACGGCACGCTGATCATGGTCGACGACGAGCGCCTGCCGCTGCGCCCCGGAGAAACGCCGCAGTGGCGCAAGGTGCGCTTCCGCACGCTGGGCTGCTACCCGCTCACCGGCGCGATCGAGAGCGAGGCCGACACCCTCGGCGGCATCATCCAGGAAATGCTGCTGGCGACCACCTCGGAGCGCCAGGGACGGCTGATCGACAGCGACTCGGCCGGTTCGATGGAAAAGAAAAAGCAGGAGGGATACTTCTGATGGAAACCCTGATCGACACCGCGCCCGCGCTTTCGCAAGACGCCGCGCAACCCGCCGGCACATCGGGCGAGATCGCCCACTACCTGCGCGCCCAGCAAAGCAAGAGCCTGCTGCGCTTCATCACCTGCGGCAGCGTCGACGACGGCAAGAGCACGCTGATCGGCCGGCTGCTGTATGAATCCAAGATGCTGTTCGAAGACCAGCTCGCCCAGCTCGAGGCCGACTCGAAGAAGATGGGCACGCAAGGCGAGGACCTGGACTTCGCGCTGCTGGTGGACGGCCTGGCCGCCGAGCGCGAACAGGGCATCACCATCGACGTGGCGTACCGCTTCTTCGCCACCGACAAGCGCAAGTTCATCGTGGCCGACACGCCGGGGCACGAACAGTACACGCGCAACATGGTCACCGGCGCCTCCACCGCCGACCTCGCCATCCTGCTGGTGGATGCTCGCCGCGGCGTGCAGACCCAGACGCGCCGCCACAGCTACCTGGTGGCGACGCTTGGCATCCGCCGCGTGGTGCTGGCCGTCAACAAGCTGGACATGGTCGGCTACTCGCGCGAGGTCCATACGCGCATCGAGAACGAGTACCGGGAGTTTGCGCGGCAGATCGGCCTGACCGATATCACCTGCATTCCGATGTCGGCCCTGCGCGGCGACAACATCACCGCGCCCAGCGCGAATACGCCTTGGTACCACGGCCCGACGCTGATGGCCCACCTGGAGAACGTGCCGATCGACAACGCGCCCGTGCAAGGCGAGCCGTTCCGGCTGCCGGTGCAGTGGGTCAACCGGCCCAACCTGGACTTCCGCGGCTTTGCCGGCACTATCAGCGCCGGCGAAATCCGCCGTGGCGACCGCGTGCGCGCGCTGCCCTCGGGGCGCGAGAGCCGCGTGGCCGGCATCGTCGGCGCCGCCGGCGCGTGCGAACACGCCATGCGCGGCCAGGCGGTGACGCTGACGCTTGAGGACGAGATCGACATCAGCCGCGGCGACGTGCTGGCCTGCCCGGAAGACCCGCCGGCGGTGGCCGACCAGTTCGAGGCCACGCTGGTGTGGATGAACGAGGACGCCATGCTGCCCGGGCGCCCCTACCTGCTCAAGCTCGGCACGCGCACCGTGGGCGTGACTGTGGCGCAGCCCAAGTACAAGGTCAATGTCAACACGCTCGAACACCTGGCCGCGCGCACGCTGGAGCTGAACGAGATCGGCGTGTGCAACCTGCACCTGGACCAGCCGGTGGCCTTTGATCCCTACGCGCGCAACCGCGAGCTGGGCGGCTTTATCATCATCGACCGCCTCACCAACAACACGGTCGGCGCCGGCATGCTGCACTTTGCGCTGCGCCGGGCGCAGAACGTGCACTGGCAGGCCATCGACGTGGACCGCCACGCGCATGCCGCGCTCAAGCACCAGTCGCCGCGCATCGTCTGGTTTACCGGGCTCTCCGGCGCGGGCAAGTCCACCATTGCCAACCTGGTGGAAAAGCGCCTGCACGCGCTGGGCCACCACACCTACCTGCTCGACGGCGACAACGTTCGCCACGGCTTGAACAAGGACCTGGGCTTCGCCGAGGCCGACCGCGTCGAGAACATCCGGCGCGTGGCCGAAGTGGCAAGGCTGATGCTCGATGCCGGCCTGATCGTGCTGGTGTCCTTCATCTCGCCGTTCCGCTCGGAACGCGACATGGCCCGCGCACTGGCCGGCGACGGGGATTTTGTCGAAGTCTTCATCGACACGCCGCTGGCGGTGGCCGAGCAACGCGATCCCAAGGGCCTGTACCGCAAGGCGCGGCGCGGCGAGCTGAAGAACTTCACCGGCATCGATTCGCCGTACCAGCCGCCCGAGCGGCCAGAGATCCGCATCGACACCACCGCCGACACCGCGGAGCAGGCGGCGGAGCGGATCGTGGCGTGGCTGCGGGAGAAGCCCTAGGCCGAACGGACGATGAGGCGGCGGACGGGGTCGGTACGATGGGAACGGCGGGATTTGCGTCTCAGAGTGCGGACAAGCTTGCCAAGTGCCATTGAGTCTGAATGACCAGTTGTGTGCTCCCTCTCCCGCTTGCGGGAGAGGGTTGGGGAGAGGGCCGGTGTGTCGACGAAGTGCAGGCTGTCGATACTGCCAATGCCTGCCCTCTCCCCCGGCCCCTCTCCCGCAAGCGGGAGAGGGGAGCAAACCCGCGGCATGCGGGTTTTGTCAGCAATCAGGGCGAGATTCGCGCTTTTGACTGTTGCCACGACCCGACGGACCGCCATCATGCTGCCAGCCCCCCTGCCCGCCGCCGAGCTGAGCGCCCTGCTCGCCCAGCTCTACCAGGGCCCGACCGAAGCCGTGCCCTGGGCCGGCTTCCTGGAAAGCGTGCGCCAGCGCCTGGGCGCCGCCTTCGTCACGCTGGTGCTGCGCCACCCGGCCACCGACCGGCCGGGCCTGATCGTCAATGCCTCCGACTACGGCCCGCACCTGCCGGGCGAGCCGTCGTACAGCGAGCAGTACTACGCGCTGTGCCCCTTCCTGGACCTGCACCCGGACCGGCTCTTCAGCGCCGACGAACTGTTTGGCGAAACCGGCTGGCTGGCACACCCCTTCTACACGCAATACCTTCAACCGCTGGGCCTGCGCTATATCCTGGCGGCCAATCTGCTCACGCCCGATGGCGTGGAATGCGCGCTGTTCATCAGCCGCGCCCACGCGGGACCGGACTTCGGCGAGGCCGACAAGGCACTGCTGCACGGCCTGCTGCCGCACCTGAAGCGCGCCGTCGACCTCCATGCCGCGCTCGATGTGCTGGCCTCTGAAGGGTCCCTGTACGCGGACGCCGTGGACCGGCTGCAGGTCGGCACGGTGATCCTGGACGAGCACGGCAGGGCCATCCGGACCAACGACGTCGCCGGCCGCCTGCTGCAGGCGCGCGACGGCCTGTACCTGTCGGAGGGCGCGCTGCACGCGCACTGTCCGGTGGAAAACCGCAGGTTCCGCAAGATCCTGGAAGACGCGGCCCAGGCCCACGCGCTGGCCGCACCGCGCAGCGAAGTCACCACCCTGAGCCGGCCCGCCGCGCCCACGCCCCTGAGCGTGCTGGTGCGGCCGATCCCGCTCAGCTATCGCACCGAAGACAAGTCGCGCCGACCCGCGGTGGCGGTGTTCATCCGCGACCCGGCGGGATCGCCGCGCAACCCACACGCCAACCTGCGCAAGCTGTTCCAACTGACCCCGACCGAGATCGAACTGGCTTTGCTGATGGTCGATGGGCTGACGCTGGATGAAGCGGCGATACGGCTTGGCGTCAAGAAGAACACGGTGCGGGCGCACCTGCGCGGCATCTTTGCCAAGACCGGGGCGACGCGGCAGGCGGTGCTGGTGAAGATGTTGCTGTCCAGTGTGGTGGGGATGGGGTGAGGGGGAGCCGGTAGCTGGGTATCGATACCCAGCGCGGAAAGCCGCACCTGCAGGCCGGTACCAAAGCACACGCTGGCACGATGCGCGATGATGAGCGGTTCAGTCGTGGGCCGGTCATCGCTAACCCTCCGCTGTCGGCTACGCTCGGGCGATACATCATTGTGTATGCGCCTTTCCTCACGACTGTTGCCATAGTGAACTGATGAGCCGCAGACCGTATTCGACTGACGCGTCGGACGAAGATCAGAACTTTTCTGCTCCGTATTTGGCACCGAACAGCGTCCGCCAAGCACAAAATGCCATCGCAGACCAAAAACGTACCTTCAGATCAACGATTTGGGGGTGTGCATGTGGCCGGCTCCCTCAATGCGCCAGAAAATCCACCACCATCCGATTGAACGCGTCCGCATGTTCCCACTGCGCCCAGTGCCCGCAGCGGTTGAAGATATGCATCTGCGCATTCTGGATCCCGGCGATCAGCCGCAGGCCGACATCCATCGGCACGAAGCGATCATCACGCCCCCAGATCACGAGCGTGGGCGCCGCGATCTCGCCCAGACGCGGACCGTAGTCGGTGAACTGCTTGGGGTTCGCCGCCAGGCTCTTGACGAAGTTGTCGAGGTGATCGCGCCGCGCCAGCATATTGGCCAGGCGCGCCTGCATGAGGTCGTCGGTCAGTGAGCTGGCATCATAGACGAACACGTTCATCATGCGCTTGAGGTTTTCGATGGACGGCTCGCGGTAGAGGCCGTTGAGCAGCTTGATGCCTTCAGTCGGCATCGGCGCGAACAGGCTGGGGCCGCCGGTGCCGCCGCCCATCAGCACGAGCTTGCCGACGCGCTGCGGATTGGCCAGCGCGAACGCCACCGCGCTGTGGCCGCCCATCGAATTGCCGAGGATATGCACGCGCTCGATGTCAAGCGCGTCGAGCACGCCCTTGAGCACGCGGCCATTCAGTTCCGAGCGCGAGCCCGTGTTGACCACCGGGTCGCTCTTGCCCCAGCCCGGGCAGTCCACCAGCAGCACGCGGTAGCCGGCCGCCACCAGCGGCACGACGTTGCGGTTGAAGTTGGCCCAGCCGGTTGCGCCCGGACCCGAGCCGTGCAGCATGACGACGGTTTCGGCGCCGGACCCGACATCGTTGCAGTGGATGTGGAATTCGGTGTCGCCATCCTTCACGGTCACGAACCGGCTCGTGTTGGTTTCGGTGATGGCTTGTGCAGTGGCTTGCATGATGATCATCCTTGTTCGATTGAATCTGTACTGAACTGTATGTGTGCAGGTGGCGTGCGGCTCAGGCGCCGCGCCCGCCCGGCAATGCCGTCCCGGAACCCAGGCGCGGCGAGAATGAGCCCACCACCGTCAGCGCGGCGAGCGCCGCCACGACGATCAGCGGAATGCTGGCGGCCACCAGCATCGATGCGCTCTGGCCCAGTGCGAACAGCTGCCCGGCAACGAGCGGCCCGAGGATCGAGCCGAGCCGGCCGATCGCTACCGCCGCGCCCACGCCGGTACCGCGTACTTCCGTCGGATAGGCCTGCCCGGCCAGCGCATACAGCACCGACTGGCCGCCCACCAGGAACAGGCCGCAGAAGAACGCGCCCCACGCCATTGACAGGCTCCCGCTCGCCCCGGCCAGTCCCGCCAGCGCAACCGCGATGCCCGCGTACATGCCCACCACCGTGAGGCGTCGCCCGAAGCGGTCCATCACGTTGGCGATGCCGACCGCGCCGATACCGCCGCCGATGTTGAACATCATCATGGCGATGCCGGCCTGCACGCGCGTCAGGCCGTTGGACAGCACCATCGACGGCAGCCAGTTCATCAGGAAGTACAGCACGATCAGCGTGCCCAGGTAGCTGACCCAGAGCGCAAGCGTGGTGCGCGTACGGTCGCTGCCGTATAGCGCCTCGATAAAGCCGGGCGTGGGTTCGGCGCTATTCGCGGACTGGGACTTCGCCCGGACGAACTGCGCCGACTCGCGCAGCCAAAGCGCGAGCAGCGGCACCATCAGCAGCGGCCCGAGACCGCCCACGTAGAAGATGTGCCGCCAGCCTTCGTCGGCGGGACTGATGATGCCGATCGCTGCCGCCAGCGCGGCGCCGAACGGCATGCCGCAGTACATGGCGCCGACGGCCGTGCTGCGCTGCGCGGGTGAAGCCGCTTCAGAGCACAGCGCGATCAGGTTCGGCATGGCGGCGCCCAGGCCCAGGCCTGTCAGCAGGCGCGCGGCCAGCAGGCTTTCAAAGTTCCACACCAGCGTCGTCGCCAGCGAGAACGCGCCGAACAGCGCCACCGACAGCATCAGCACGCGCTTGCGGCCCAGGCGGTCGGCCAGGCGCCCGCCCAGCGCCGCGCCCGGCAGCAGGCCGATCGCGCCGGCGCTGAAGGCCCAGCCCATCTGCGCCACAGACAGCGAGAATTCCTTCGCGATGCGCGGCGCGGCAACGCCCGCCGACTGCAGGTCAAGTCCTTCCAGCAAGGCAATGGCCAGGCACAGGGCGATCGTGGTGATGCTGTCCTTCGTGCTCGGGTTGGCCCCGCTGGGTTGAAATCTGTTCATTGGTTGTCTCCGTTCGTTCTGCGAGCCGCTCTTGGTGGCGGTTCTGTTGCGGGTATAGGTGCCAGCCGGGTTTCTCCCCTCCCGCTTGCGCGAGAGGGGAGAGACTCCGCGGTGATCCCCATAGCCTTTCTTACTGCTGGGCTTCAGCCGCGCGCTTCTTCAGGTCCAGCGCGACATCGACAATCATGTCCTCCTGCCCGCCCACCATCCGGCGCTTGCCGAGTTCGACCAGAATGTCCACAGTCTTCACCCCGTACTTGTTCGCGGCCACTTCCGAATGCCGCAGGAAGCTCGAATAGACGCCGGCATAGCCGAGCGCGAGCGTTTCGCGGTCCACGCGCACCGGACGGTCCTGCAGCGGACGCACGATGTCGTCAGCCGCATCCATCAGCGTGTAAAGGTCGGTGCCATGGTTCCAGCCCATGCGTTCCGCGGCGGCGATAAACACCTCCAGTGGCGCATTGCCCGCGCCCGCGCCCATGCCGGCCAGCGAGGCGTCGATGCGGTCGCAGCCTTCCTCGACCGCGGCGATCGAGTTGGCCACGCCGAGCGACAGGTTGTGGTGCGCATGCATGCCGGTCTGCGTGTCGGCGTTCAGCACAGCCTTGAGCGCGCGGAAGCGGTCCCGCACGTCGTTCATCGTCAGCGCGCCGCCGGAGTCCACCACATAGATGCAGGTCGCGCCGTAGCTTTCCATCTTCTTCGCCTCGACGGCCAGGTTCTCCGGCGTGGTCATGTGGCTCATCATCAGGAAGCCGACCGTGTCCATGCCGAGCTCGCGTGCGTACTCGATGTGCTGCTTCGAGATGTCCGCCTCGGTGCAGTGCGTGGCCACGCGCACGACACGTGCACCGGCGTCGTAGGCGGCCTTCAGGTCATGCGTGGTGCCGATGCCCGGTAGCAGCAGCGTGGCGATCTTCGCGTGCTCCACCACGTCGGCGACGGCGGCGATCCATTCGAGATCGCTGTGCGCACCAAAGCCGTAGTTGAAGCTGGAGCCTTGCAGGCCGTCGCCATGCGCGACCTCGATACTGTCGACCTTCGCGCGGTCAAGCGCTCGTGCGATGTCCTGCACGTTTTTGATCGAGTATTGATGGCGAACCGCGTGGCTGCCATCGCGCAGCGTCACGTCGGAGATATAGAGTTTCTTGGCCGTGTTGCTCATGCGCAGGCTCCTTCAGTGGTGGCGTTGGCACTCAGCATCGCTTGCGCCATGCGCTCGGCCGTGGCCAGCGCGGCGGAAGTCATGATGTCGAGGTTGCCCGCGTAGGCAGGCAGGTAGTGGGCGGCGCCCTCCACTTCGATGAACACCGAAGTCTTCAGTCCGCTGAAGCGGCCCAGGCCCGGCACATTGAGCGGCGCGCTGGCCGGGATCTCGTCGAACTGCACGGTCTGCTTGAGGCGGTAGCCGGGCACGTAGGCGTGCACCGCACGGACGATCTCCTCGATCGAGGCCTCGACCTTGTCGCGGTCGGCCAGCTCGGACAGCGTGTAGACGGTGTCGCGCATCATTACCGGCGGCTCGGCCGGGTTGAGCACGATGATGGCCTTGCCCTTCGCGGCGCCGCCGACAACCTCGATCGCCTTCGACGTGGTCTCGGTGAACTCGTCGATATTGGCGCGGGTGCCCGGACCGGCCGACTTGCTGCTGATCGACGCGACGATTTCAGCGTAGTGGACCTTCGCCACGCGCGACACGGCCGCGACGATGGGGATCGTGGCCTGGCCGCCGCAGGTGACCATGTTGACGTTCGGTGCGCCGAGGTGCGCGTCGAGGTTGACCACCGGTACGCAGTACGGGCCGATCGCTGCGGGCGTCAGGTCGATCATGCGCAGGCCCGGCTTGAGCTTGCGCAGCAGCGCGTCGTTCTTGATGTGCGCGCCGGCGGACGTGGCGTCGAAGACGAAGTCGATGTCGTCGAACACCGGCAGGCGCGTGAGCCCTTCGGCGCCCTCATGCGTAGTCGCGACACCAAGCCGGGCCGCACGTGCAAGCCCGTCGGAGGCCGGATCGATGCCGACCATCGCCGCCATCTCCAGATGCCGGCTGTTGCGCAGGATCTTGATCATCAGGTCCGTGCCGATATTGCCGGAGCCGATGATTGCTGCCTTGAGTTTTTCGGAAGCCATGTGTGTTCCTGGTTATGCGGCAAACGTCGCGCGGACGCTGCCGAGTCCTTCAATCTCGGTGGTGTAGGTGCCCGGCTCGGTGACCGCGACCATCGGGCCAAGCGCGCCGGTCAGCACCACGTCGCCGGCGCGCAGCGGCGTGCCGAGCTGCACCATGCGGTCCGCGAGCCAGACCGCTGCGTTGAGTGGGTTGCCAAGGCAGGCCGCGCCGTTGCCGCGCGACAGCACCTCGCCGTCGCGCGAGAGCGTCATCGCGCACGCGGTGAGGTCGACCGCAGACAGCGGCACCGGGCGGCTGCCGAGCACGAACACGGCGCTCGACGCGTTGTCGGCCACGGTGTCGACGAAGCGGATGTCCCAGTTCTGGATGCGGCTGTCGACAACTTCGATCGCCGCCAGCGCATAGGCACTGGCGCGCAGGATGTCGGCAAACGTGTGGCGCTCGTGCGTCAGGTCGTGCTCGAGCACCAGCGCGATCTCGGCCTCGACCTTGGGCTGAATCAGGCGCGACAGCGGCATCGGCTGGCTGTCGCCATAGGCCATGCTCGCGAACAGCGCGCCGAAGTCCGGCTGGTCGACGCCGAGCTGCTTCTGCACGGCCAGCGAAGTCAGGCCGACCTTGCGGCCGACGATGCGCTCACCGCTAGCTACGCGTGCGTCGACGTTGGCCTGCTGCACGGCATAGGCCGTGGTAATGTCGTCCAGCGCGATCTCGCCGCGCACCGGAGCAATGGTCTGGCGCGAGGCCTCGGCGTCGCGCAGGCGCGCGGCGATGTCGTTGACGAAGTTCCGGTCTGTCATCGGGTTCTCCTTGATCGGGTCAGGCAGCTGCGGCGAGCTCGGCGCGCGGCTCGGCGTGCATGGTGGCGAAGCCCGCGATCCACTCGGGAATGGCGCGGTAGAAATCGAGTGACGCGCGGTACGGCCCAAACGCGGCCAGCGCGCCGAACGCTGCCACCCAGGTGCGAATCTCGTGCGCCGACTTGCCGCCGTGGCGCGTGATGGCGTCGTTGGTCATGCCGTCGACGGCGGTCAGTTCGCCGGAAGCGAGCAGCGACAGGAAGGCGCGGTCCCACTCCGGATTGAGTGGATGCAGGTGGCTGTCGCCGGCGACGAAAGCCTGCGCGGCAGCAACGGTGCGTGCCTGGCGCGCGGCGCGCGATTCGGCCGATGGGTTGCGTCCGGCGATCAGGCGCTCCGCGACCTCCTCGCTCGCGCCGGACAGTTCCGGCACCGGCGGCTCGTGCGAGATGCCGCCCGAGCCAACCACCAGCACGCGCTTGCCGGTGCGCGACAGGAAGCGGCCGACCGCGTCGCCGAGCAGCCGCGCGCGGCGCAGCGTCGCCATCGGTGGCGCCACGGAATTGATGAAGACGGGGATGACCGGGTAGCGGTCCAGCCCGCCGGTCAGCACCGCGAGCGCATCGGCGCAGCCATGGTCGACCTGCATCCGATACGACAGCGAGACATCGATCTCGGCGGCCATCACGCTTTCGGCCAGCGACTGCGCCAGGCCCGCAGGCACCGGCAGCTTGCCGGCCAGGCTCCTGAAATCGCCGATCGCGGTAGCGGCCGCGCCGATGCAGAACGGCGGCATGACGTCATAGAAGAAGCCGTTGAAGTGGTCCGGCGCAAACACGACGACCAGTTCGGGATCGAACGCGCGCACGCGCTCGCGCGCCGCGGCCTGCACGCGCTCGACCTCGGCGACGACTTCAGGCGCGGGGTCGACATAACCGTGCAACGGCGTGTGCGACAGACATTCCAGGTGAATCGGCATCCTCATGCTCCTGCTGCTTGGGTAACGGTGATGGGGTCACGCGCCGGGCGCGACGACATGGAAGGGCTGGAGGCGCCGGCGTACGGCGGCACCTGCGTCATGCCGAGCCTGCCGGCCAGTTCCGTGATGGCGTCTGACACCTGCTGCGGCGAACACACGCCCGCGACAAAGCGGTCGGGGCGCAGCAGCACCACCGATTGCGGCAGGCGGCTGAACCACTCCTTCAAGCGGCCACTGGCGTCGCCGATCGCGAGCACGCCCTCGGGCACGTCGTCGGCATGGCGCAGCTGCACGTCAGGCTTGGCCAGCACGAAGCGCATGCCGGCCTTCTCCGCCAGGGCACGCGCCTGCGGCGTCAGGCCAAAGGTCGGGTCGGTGCCCCAGCCGATCACGGCAAAGCCGTTGCCGATGGCGTCGTCGAGCAGCGTGAGGCGATCATCGCTGGTGCGCACGCGCGGCTGGATGAACATGCGGCCCACCGGCGAACCAGCCAGCGGGTCGTTCCCATAGACCAGGCGCCCGAGCAAGGAATCGCGCTTCTCGCTCATCAGCCCCAGCAGGCGGCCCGGTGCCGAATTGCCGGAGCGCTCCAGCACGCGCGCCAGCCAGCCACTGCGCGGCTGCGGCGGCGGCAGCAGCACCACGCCTTCCTCGTAGCGCGGCATCGGCTTGAAGCGCATCTCGACGAAGTAGCGCTTGACCGATGGCAGCACGTTGAAGCTGCGCACGAAGGCATCGCGGAAGCGCGCGCCAAAGCGCGTGGTCGGCGCGAAGATGTCGCCCGCCACCTCGGACAGGTGGATCATCGAACGCGCATGGGCGCGACGCTCTGCGGTATAGGTGTCGAGCAGGCGACCATCGGCCAGCCCCTTCGTCACCATCGCGAGCTTCCAGCCGAGGTTGTTGGCATCGCGGATGCCGCTGTTATAGCCCTGCCCCTGCCACACCGGCATGATGTGCGCGGCGTCGCCGGCCAGTAGCACGCGATCGACGCGGAATGTCGAGGCGAGCCGGGCGTTGTGCGTGTAGACGCGCTGACGGATGTAGTCGACCTTGTCCGGATCGGCCACCACCTTGCGGATCAGCGCGGCCATGTTCTCCGGTTTCGACAGCTCTTCCTCGGTCTCGCCGGGCATCACCATGAATTCGAAGCGGCGGATGCCATGCGGCAGCGCGGCCGAGACATAGGGGCGCTCGTGGTCGCAATGCATGTAGATGTGCGGCGAACCGACCGGGTCATTGCGCACATCGACGACGATCCACTGGTTCGGCTTGGTGCGGCCCTCGAAGGGCACCTCCAGTGCGCGGCGCGCCAGGCTGTTGCCGCCGTCGGCGCCGACCATGTAGGCGGCGCGGATGGTGCGGCGCTGGCTGCCGCTCGTGGTCACCTCGACGCTCACCCCGGCGCTGTCCTGCGTGAAGGAATCGACGCCATGGCCGAACAGCACCTGCACGTGATCGAAGCGCTGCAGCCCCTCATACAACACCCGGTCGGCCAGCGGCTGGATGAACGCATTGCGGCGCGGCCAGCCGAACTCGTCGGTGCGTGGCTCGATGGACGCGAAGCAATGGCCGTCCTTCGTGACGAAGCGCATCCAGTGGTCAGGGGTGGTGTGCGGCAGCAGCGTGTCGGCAAGCCCGACCGCCTGGAATACGCGCAGCGCTTCATCGTCGAGGCCGATGGCGCGCGGATAATCGATGAGCTGGTCCAGCTTCTCGACGACCGTGACGCGCACGCCCTGCAGGCCGAGAATATTGGCGATCATCAGCCCGACCGGGCCGGCGCCGATGATGGCGACGTCGGTTTCGACATCGGGAAGACGGTCGGCGTGCACCGTCTGCGTGGCCGTGGTGTTCATAGGTCTCCTACTGGCAAGGCACGAGCGCACCCCCGCGCCGCTCTGGCGCGTACCGGCTGTGCTGCGATGAATGGGAATTGTGCGGCCGGCGGTGCCGGCTACGGGTCAGGCGCCGGAAATGCGGCGCCGGCGACGGATCAGGCAGGACATTGGGGGGCGTCTCCGTGGATTTGCGATTTTCAGAAGAGTCTAGGCATCCGCCAGCGCGCGCTCAAACATTTCTATAAAATGTGCAAGGATTGCACATGATTGATTTTTAAGGATTTTCCATGACCAAGTACGCGAACGTGCGGGGCCTGTCACGCGGCCTACTGGTGCTGCGGGCGCTCAACGCCATGGAAAACGGCCGCGCCACCAGCCAGCAGCTGAGCGAATCGACCGGCCTGCACCGGACCACCGTGCGGCGCCTGCTGGAAACGCTGGTCGAAGAAGGATTCGTGCGGCGTAGTACGTCGGACGACAGCTTTCGCCTGACGCTCGACGTGCGCGCGCTCAGCGAAGGCTTCACCGACGACGAACGCATCGCCACTGTCGCGCCGCCGATCATGGGACGACTGCTGCAGCGCGTTGTCTGGCCGTCTGACCTGACCACGCCCGACGGCGACGCCATGATCATCCGCGAGACTACGCACCGGTTCAGCCCGTTGTCGTTTCACCGCGCCATGGTTGGGCGGCGCCTGCCGATCCTGCTGACCTCGGCCGGCCGCGTGTACTTCTCGATGTGCCCGGATGCCGAGCGCGAAGACATTCTCGAAGTACTGCGTTCAGGCGCGGGCGGCGAACAGCAGCTCAAGCTCGCGATGGATGACGCCTATATCCGCAACCTCATCCGGCAAACGCGCAAGGACGGATTCGGGTCCAACCATGGCGACTGGGCGGACCAGCGCAAGATCGGCGCCCTGGCCGTCGCCATCCAGGCGGAAGGCCGCGTCCTGGCCAGCCTGAACGTCATCTATCTCGAGCAGGCGATCAGTCCCCCAGAAGCAACGCGACGGTTCGTGCCGGAGCTGCAGCGGGCGGCAAAGGAGATGGTCCAGGCGCTGGAGAGTAGTGATGGTTAGTCGGGAAAGGGGAGCCGCGGCGCCTGTCAAGCACGACAGCGCCCAACCTCACATCGACGCCACATGCTCCCGGACCAAGGCCAGCAACCCGTCCAACTCCGCCGAATGCGCTTCCGCGCGTGACACCATCGGCCCGGGATGCCGGTGGGGGACAATGCTCAGTCTGGAAAGGGACCGCCTGCGCATGCCTAGCAAAGGTGGGCGAGCCTACGTGCGACACATCCTGCCCGTGCCGCCGGACCGCCCGCATCAGCTGGGCTGGTCCACAGCATCGGCGCAGAATGTCAGCGCTTCTGGCAAGCGCATTCCTGGCCGCAGCGGCATTGCGGCCCGCAGGTACAGGCGGTTTGTTCGGCGGGCTTCTGGCAACCACGGTATGCCGCCCAGTCATCCCCTGGGCTCCGGACTCGGCGCAGGTCATGGCAGCGAGCATCAGGGGCTGGCTAGCGTAACGATCCGCATAAGCCGCATTGCGCGACGCGACGTCCGCATTATGGCCGGGCAGCCGGCCATAATGCGTAGCGCGTAGCAAGCAGCGCCTCTGCTGTTCCGCCTCTTTGCGAAAGCGCTCGCCTACGCCGGCCGGACCACCATGCAGGTCGCCGTAGCGGTCGCCACCACCTCACCGTCCTGGCGCAACTCCCCCACCACGTTGCAGACATTGCGGCCGCGCCGTTCCAGGCGCGCGCGTCCTTGCAGCGGGCCGGCTTGCGCCGGGCGCAGGAACGAGAGATTCAGGTTCAGCGTGGAGCAGTACTCGCCATCGGCCAGCGTTGCCGTAACCAGCATCGCCGTCACGTCGTCCAGCATGGCGCCCAGCATGCCGCCCTGCACCTGGCCGGCCGGGTTGAGGAACGCCTCGGTGGCAACGTAGTCGGATTCGAGCGAGCCGGCCTCCAGGTCGGCCCGGCGGACGCTGCCGCCGAGCAGGCCGGCGACTGCGGGCACAGGAGCCTGCCCGCGCAGCATGCGCGTGAAATAGTTGGTATTGCTCATCATGCGCGTCCCCAATCAACGGCCAGTGAAGCGCGGCGCGCGCTTCTCGCGCCAGGCCAGTGCGCCTTCGCACAGGTCTTCGGAAGCATCCGCCTCGGTGATGTCCCGTGCCAGCCCGGCGGCGTCGAGTTCGCCGCGGGCAATGCGGTTCATGTGCTTCTTCATGCCAAGCAGTGCCAGCGGTGCCATGCCCGCGAGTGCCTCGCTCCACTGCGCGGCAAGCGCGCGCAGCGCCTCGGGGCCGTCTTCCAGCCGGTCCAGGTAACCGCAGGCCAGCATGGCGGCCGCGTCGAACTTGTCGGCCATCAGCAGGATGCGCTTGGCCGTGGCCAAGCCCAGGCGCGTGACGTAGCGCTCCATGCCGCCGCGGTAGAACAGCAGCCCAAGGCGCGCGGCCGGCACCGACATCTCGGCGCCAGCCGCGCCGAAGCGAAAGTCGCATGCGAGCGCCAGGTCCGTGGCGCCGCCGTACACGCCGCCATGCAGCACGGCAATGGTGACCGGCCGCGCCTGTTCCAGTGCGTTGGCCAGCGCCTCGAAGCGGGCACCGACATCGTCCCCGCCGAGGCGGCCGATGTTGAACCCGCTGCAGAAGTGGCGGCCCTGCCCCTCGAGGCGCAGCACGCGGACCCGGCTATCCGCGTTGACGGTCTCCAGGTAAGTGCGCAGCAGGTCGAGGTCTTCCGGCTCCAGCCGGTTTGCCACCTCTGGGCGGCGCAACGTGATGACGGCGACGTGGCCATCGACGACCAGTTCGGGCACCTGTCCTTGCGGGTTCTCGCTCATGACATCCGCCCCGCTCAGCGAAAGCCGTATATCCGCATGGTGGTCTCGCCAGCCTCCACCCGCTTGAGAATCGCGGCCTCGGTGGCCTCGCGGTCCTGCGCCTTGCCGACGACCTCCGCCGCACGCTTGCGCGGCACCACCACCACGCCGTCACGGTCGCCCACGACGAGGTCCCCCGCTTCCACGCATGTACCGCCGATCAACACCGGTGCATTGAGCCAGCCAATCGCGCCATAGTCCTTGCCGGTCCCGCGGATGCACAGGCCGCGCGCGAACACCGGGAAGCCGATTTCCTCGAGCAACACGCCATCGCGCACGCAGCCGTCGATGACCAGCCCGCCAAGTTGCTTCACCTTTGCCGCTGTGGTCATGATCTCGCCCCAGTAGCCGTGCTCGTAGGCGCCACTCACATGCACCACCAGCACGTCGCCCGGTTGCGCGATGTCCAGCGCGCGGTGCAGCCACAGGTTGTCGCCGCCGGGCGAATGGACCGTCAGTGCCGGGCCGCAGATGCGAAATCCCGGTGCGACAGGCTTGATGGCGGGCGAAACCACGCCGATCTTGCCGCCCGCTTCATGCAGCGTGGCAGTGGGCAACGCGCGCGCATCGCTGACGATATCGGCGCTGACCCGTTCGAATTCGCAGGTCGTGGTGCTGGTTGCATCGTGTTCCGCCATGGTCAGGCTCCCTTGGTCTGCAGCTGGTGGTAACGGAACTGGCGGCGCGCTTCGTCCAGGCGCATGCCGCCGCGCACGGCTTCGCGGATCGCGTTTTCCGCGTGCTCGATCTGCTCGGCGGTGTCGAGCACCGCAGCCTCGTGCTCGCACGGGATGACCACCACGCCGTCGGCATCGCCGCGCAGGATGTCGCCGGGCTGCACGCGCGCGTCGCCGATATTGACTACCACATTGGTGGCTTCGACCTGGACGCGGTCCTTGCCCGTGCGCATCCAGTGGTCCTTGCTGAACACCGGGTAGCCGAGCTGGCGGCACAGCGCGACATCGCGGCACACGCCGTCGATGACGGTGCCGGCAATGCCACGGCGGTGCGCGATCTCGGTCAGGATGTCGCCCCAGACCGTGGCGTTGTCGCGGCCGCCGTTGTCGAGCACGAGGATGCTGCCCGGCGGCACATCGTCAATGTAGTCGCCCACGGTGCCCGCCGGATTCGACGCCGGACCGTACAGCAGCGTATAAGCGCGGCCCGCCGTGGCAAAGCCCTCGCCGCGCGCCTTGATGCGGTAGCACTGGCCGGCGATGCCGTGCTTGTCCAGCGCATCGCTCAGCGTGGCGGTGTCCAGCTTCGCGGCGCGCGCGACGTTGATGTCCTGTTGTTCGCTCATCTCTCTCAACCCTTCAGCATATCTTCGTAGTTGCCGCTCATGACGTCGCCGATCGGTGTGCCGCCCAAGATGGCTTTCGCCATCACGGCCTCCTTGCGCACAATGGCTTCGGCGGTCTCCAGTACGCGGGCGATGTCGCGCGCGGCGATGAAGATCACCGCGCTGCGGTCGGCCACCACGTAGTCGCCCTCTTCCACCGTCACGTTGCCGATCTGCACCGCGACATTGGTGCCCTGCTCCACCACACGGCTGCGCGCGGTGAACGCAGTCAGCGCGCGGCTGAACACCGGGAAGTCGAAATCTAGCGCTTCATCGATGTCGCGCACGGGGCCGTCTGCCACGACACCGGCAACGCCGCGTACCTTTGCGCCCAGCGATAGCAGTCCGCCCCAGCTGCCGGCTTCCACGCCGGTGCGCTGCTCGACGACGATGATGTTGTCCGGCCCCGCCAGCTCGATGGCCGTGCAGCCGAGATGACGGGTCGGTCCCGGCGGCGGCGCACCGGTGCCGAGCTTGACGGTAATGGCACGGCCGGCAATGCGCCCGGCGCCGGAGCGCTGCGGCAGGCCGGTCACAGTGCCCGGCAATTGCAGCTTGTCGAGCGCGTCTGACACCGCGCAGCAGTCGAGCCGGCGCAGGCGTTGTACATAGGATTCGGTTTCACTCATGGTCGTCTTGGAGTCCGGTTCAGCAGTTCAGTCGAGGGTGCGCCAGGCAGCGAAACACAGCCCGGTGCCGGTCATGGCGGGCGTGCGGTAGCCCGGCACATAGGAAGCCCATTCAAGGTCGAGGTCGCGCACGGCTTCCACGGCGATCAGCCAGTTGCGGATCTCCGAACTGCCCGCCTGGAGCTGGCGCGGATCCAGCGAGGCCAGGAAGCCGGTGTCCTTCCTGCGGATGGCATCGATGATCGCGTTGTCGAGTTCGGCATCCACCACGAAGTGGCTCAGGCCGCCCGAGGCCAGCACGCCCACGCGCAGGTCTTCGGGATAGGCGGCGATCAGCTCGCGCAGCGCGGCACCAAGCTGGATGCAACGGCGCGGCGTGGGCTGGTTCGGCGGATCGAAGGTATTGACGATGACCGGCACCACGGGCAGGTCCAGCCCCTGCAGATAGCGCCGGTGGATGAACGAAAACGCATGGCCTTCGAACTGGCCGCGCTCGAGCCCGTCCATCGCGGCGATGTCGAAGTCGCGGTCGCACAGCTCGCGGATCAGCCAGCGGCCCAGGTCGGCATTGACCGGGTAGTCGCGGTCGGCGTCGGGCTCATGGCGCGCCATGCGGGCCTTCTTGTACCAGCCGTCGGATGGGCTTTCATCGCGTTTCGCGTTGCGGATGGTGTCGCCGTAGTAGATCGCGAAGGCCGGGTTGTTGGTGGTGCGAAACAGCTCGGTCTGGTCGTCCCCGACCACCAGCAGCACGTCGAGGCGGGCGGCGCGGATGCGCTCGCGCAGCTCGTCCATGGCCGCTTCGGCCTGGTCGTAGCGCTCGCCCATGCGCTCGGGCGTCACCATGGCCTCGGCATCGGCCGGGGCGATGGCCAGCAGGGCCTCATAGGTGGTCGGGTTGCCGGCCCGGTCGAAATAGTGCGGGTTCTTCGGGTCGACCTGGCGGAATCCGTGCTGCCAGTCTTCACGCTGGCAAACCAGCATGATGCTGTGAGAAGAGCCGAATGCGGCGACGAGTCTTGCCATGGGAGTGTCCTTCGTTCAAACGATGTAGGCGGCGCGCAGCTTATCCACCTGCCCGGCGCTATAGCCAAGCTCGCGGAGGATGTCGTCGGTGTTGGCGCCCTGTTCCGGTGCCGGCTGCGGCGGCAGGTCGCGCGGATAACGCGACAGGCGCATTGGCTGCCCCACCAGGGCAACATCGCCAAGCTCGTCGTGGTGCATCGGCCAGGCGACCCCGAGGTGCTTCACCTGCGCGTCGGCGAACACCTGGTCGACGCGATGGATGGGACCGCACGGCACGCCGGCCTTGAGCAGCCGCTCGGTCCATTCGGCGGTGGTGCGCGTGCGCAGCGCGGCCTCGATCGCCGCATTAACCTTGTCGCGGTTGCGCACGCGCTCGGGATCGGAACCGAGGCCGGGTTCCTCGACGAGATGCGGCACTTCCAGGGCTTCGCACAGCCGCTTCCACATGGTCTGGCCAATGGCGGCGATGTTCAGGTAGCCGTCGCTCGTCGCAAACACTCCCGTGGGCACGGTCAGCGGATGCTCGTTGCCGGTCTGCTCGGGGATCTTCTGGTCCACCAGCCACTGTGCGGCCTGGAAATCGAGCATCGCGATCTGCGCTTCGAGCAGCGACGTCTGCACCCACTGACCTTCGCCCGATGCCTCGCGTTCCAGCAGCGCGGTGAGAATGCCCATTGCGCAGAAGTGCCCCGCGCACAGGTCCGCGAGCGGAATGCCGACGCGCATCGGGCCTTCGCCCGGCTTGCCGGTCACGCTCATCAGCCCGCCCATGCCCTGCGCGATGGAGTCGAAGCCGGGCCAACCGGCGTAGGGGCCATCCTGTCCGAAGCCCGAGATGCTCGCGTAGACCAGGCGCGGGTTGATCGCGCGCAGCGCATCGGGCCCGATGCCGAGGCGGTGCTTCACATCGGGGCGGTAGTTCTCGATAAAGACGTCGGCGCGGCTGACCAGCTCGTGCAGGATTTTCACGCCCTCCGGGGTCTTCATGTTGAGCGTGAGGCTCTCCTTGTTGCGGTGGAGGTTCTCGTAGTCGGCGCGATTGTGGTCGCGTCCGCCGATCATGTCGTCGCCGCCGGGCGCACCGGGCGGGATCTCGAGCTTGATCACGCGCGCGCCCATGTCGGCGAACAGCCTGACCGCGGTGGGGCCGGCGCGCACGCGGGACGCGTCGAGAATCGTGAAGCGGGACAGCGGGCCCTTGCGAACGGCAGTGCCGCGCTCGTCTTGTCTGGTGTCAGCCATGGTCATTACCTCAGGTCGTCATGCCGGGGTGAACATCGGCACGGCGTGGCCGCCGTCGCTCGGCTTGAACACGACTTTCACACGCTGGCCGATCTCGATGTCGCGCGGATCGCAGTCCACCAGGTTGCTCATCATCGTCACGCCTTCGTCCAGCTTGATATAGGCGAGCGTCCAGGCGGCTTCGCCCTTGCCCATGGTGCTGAACGAATAGACCGTGCCGATGCCGCTGGCATCACGCCATTCGGTGCGATCGGACTGGCAGTGCGGGCAGATGTCGCGCGGGTAGTAGTGCGGCGCGTGGCAGTCCAGGCAGACCTTCAGCAGCAGGCGGCCGGTGTCGGCGGCATCCCAGAACGGCTGGCTTTCCGGCAGCGTGCGCGGCGCGGGGATCTTGCGCGGACCGGCGGGCGGCGCCTTGGCAGCGGCGTTGGCAGGCGTGGCAGGTGTGCTCATGTTGATCATTCCCTTTCAAGAATCAGCGTGGCTGCGGTGTGGCGGGAAGCGAGCGCGCCGCCGATGCCGCTGGCAAGTGCCAGGTCGCAGTTGCTGACCTGCACTGCGGGATGCGCCTCGCCGCGCAGCTGGCGCACGGCTTCGATCACCTTGGTGACACCGCCGCGGTTGGCCGGATGGTTGTTGCACAGGCCGCCGCCGTCGGTGTTGAAGGGAAGGCGTCCCACGCCGGAGATGAGCCCGCCGTCGGCGACGAACTTGCCGCCCTCGCCCTTCTTGCAGAAGCCCAGGTCTTCCAGCTGCATCAGCACGGTGATGGTGAAGCTGTCGTACAGCGATGCGTACTTGATGTCGGCAGGCGTGACACCCGCTTCCGCGAACGCTGCCGGGCCCGACCATGCGGCGGCCGACCATGTCAGGTCGATATTGCCGCCCATGGCATGCTTGGGCGCTTCACCGGCTCCTCGCACCTTTACAAGCGGGCGCTTGAGCTGGCGTGCGATCTCGGGGCGCGCCACGATCAGCGCGCCGCCGCCGTCGCTCATCACGCAGCAGTCCAGGCGATGCAGCGGGTCGGCCACCATCGGCGAATTGACGACGTCTTCGACGGTGACCACATAGCGCAGCATCGCGTGCGGGTTGTGCTGGGCGTGATGGGACGCTGCCACCTTGATCCACGCGAGCTGTTCGCTGGTGGTGCCGAATTCGTACATATGGCGCTTCGCGACCATGCCGTACAGGTTCTGCGTGGCCGGGCCGAACGGCAGCTCGAATGCCACGTCGGGCGCATCCGGGTCCGGCGCACGCAGCGCCAGCGCAGCGCCCGCCGCGCGCGGCCGTCCGGCCAGCGTGATCAGCGCGACATTGCAGCGCCCCGCGGCAATGGCCTCGGCGGCATGCGCAACGTGCAGGATCGGCGCGGAGCCGCCACATTCGGTGGAATCCACGTGGCGCGGCTTCAGGCCGAGGTATTCGACGATCGTTGTCGTTCCGAGGCCGGGCGCATCGCCGGCGCAGAAATAACCGTCGACGTCTGCTGCGGTGAGGCCGGCGTCGGCCAGCGCGCCGCGCGCCACGTCGGCATGCAGACGCGCGACCGACAGGTCATCGGCTTTGCGCGTGGGATGCTCGTAGGCCCCCACGATGTAGGCGGATCCGTTCAGGGTCATGATGAAAGGCAGGAACTAGGTGAGATGGCTGGCGTGGCGCGCGTGATCACTGGTCAGGCGAAAAGCCGCTGGCCTTGATGACGGGGCCCCAGTAGGCGAGTTCCTTGCGCTGCAGACGATCCAGATCTGCAGCCGGCCGGAAGTCGGGATTCAGCGTGGCGCGCTGCTGCAGCGTGGTGCGCACGTCAGGCATGGCGAGTACCTTGCCCAGCGCCGCCTGCATGCGATCGAGCTCTGCTTTGGGCGTGCGTGCGGGTGCCCAGATGCCGGCCCACGCTTCGCCACTGTCGACGGCCACGCCCTGCTCGGTTGCGGTCGGCACGCCCGGCAGCAGCGGCGAGCGTGCGGCACCAAACACGGCGAGGATGCGGACCTTGCCGCTCTTGGCATGCGGCAGGATGTCGCCGGCGGTCATCACGGCTGCAGCGAGTTGCCCGCCGAGCAGGTCGGTGACGAGCGGGCCGTTGCCCTTGTAGGGCACGACATTCATTGGCACGCCGATCGCCTTGCCGAACTGCAGGCCCGTGAAGTGGGTCTGGCCGCCGAGCCCGGCCGTGCCGAACATGGCCTTTCCGGGATGCGCCTTCACCCATTCCACGAAGCCCTTCACGTCGGTGACGCCAGTCTGGGTGCTCACGACCAGCGCCAGCGGATACGAAATCACCACCGCGACCGGTGACAGGTCGGCCAGCAGGTCGTACTTGAGCATGGCCGGCGGATACAGCAGCGTCGGGAAGATCGCGGTCGCATTCGGCGCGACCATGTAGGTCAGTCCGTCGGGAGCGCTGTGCTTGAGCATGCCGGTCGCGACGCGGCCACCTGCGCCGGGGCGGTTGTCGACGATCACGGTCTGCCCGAGTTCGCCTTGCAGCTTCTCGGCCAGCACGCGCGCCACGGTGTCGGTCGAGCCGCCGGGCGGGAAGCCGACCAGGAACTTGATCGGCTGTTTCTCTTGCGCCTGCGCGCCGCAGGCAAGCGCCAATCCCAGCGCTAGCAAGCCGCAGGCGGATCTGAGGGTACGGATGAGGGCCATGTCTTTGTCTCCTGTGTATTTCTTGTGTGAACCGGCCAGGTCAGGCCTGCCGGGCAAAACAAGCCAGGTGATGCCCGGCGTCGCCGAACAGCTGGTTGATGACCATCAGGCGCTTGGCGTAATGGCCCACGCGGCACTCGTCCGTCATGCCCATGGCACCGTGCATCTGGATCGCCCACTGCCCGACCTGCCGGCCCGCCTGTCCGATCATCACCTTGGCAGCGGACACCAGCCGGCGGCGCTGCACGGGGTCGCCATCGGCCACCGCCATGGCGGCCACGCAGGCCATCGACTTGCACTGCTCGAGCGCGATCAGCATGTCCGCCACGCGGTGCTGCAATACCTGGAACTTCGCGAGCTGTGTGCCGAACTGCTTGCGCGTCTTCAGTTGCTCCGCGGTCAGGTCCAGCAATGCTTCCAGCGCGCCGACGGCTTCCGCGCACAGCGCGGCGTTGGCGCGGTCCGCAGCGGCGACAATCGACGGCAACGCGGCGCCGGCCTGGCCCAGGACCGTGTCGGCGCCCACGCTGACTTTTGTCAGCGTGAGGTGCGCGGCGCTGCGGCCGTCCAGCGTGCGGAACTCACGCACGATCGCTCCGGGTGCATCGGACGGAACGAGGAAGAGCGTCACGCCCTGTTCGTCCGTGGCATCGCCGGCAGTGCGCGCCGCCACGAGGAAGGCATCGGCCTGCGCGCCATCGAGCACCAGCGACTTGGCCCCGTCGATGACCCAGCCATCGCCAGCGCGGCGCGCCTGTGTACCAACGCGCGACAGGTCATAGCGGGCGTCGGCCTCGTGGATGGCAAGAGCCAGCCGCGCCTGCCCCGCCGCCAGCGCCGGCAGCCACTGCTGCCGTTGCGCGGGCGTGCCGGCTTCGTCGAGCAGTTGCCCGGCCAGCACCACGCTCGACAGCCACCCGTCGCCGCCGAGCGCCCGGCCCAGTTCCTGGGCCACCAGCATCATTTCGGTCGGGCCCTGCCCGCTGCCGCCGACGTCTGCTGCAAGCGGCAGGCCCAGCAGGCCAAGGTCGGCCATGGCGGCCCAGCGCGCGGCGGCTTCGCCGCCGGTCTCGGCATCGCCGCGGCGGTGCGCGGGGTACTCGCCGTCGCAGAAGCGGCGCACCGCATCGCGCAGCGCGATATGTTCGTCGTTGAGAGAGAAATCCATGGTCTCGGGTACGGTGTCAGGCCGCGAGGAAGGCCTTGCTGATCAAATTGCGCTGCACTTCGTTGACGCCGCCGTAGATCGACAGCTTGCGCGCGTCGAGGTAGTTGGCGGCCAGCGCCGACAGTTCGAGCGGGCTGGCCGGATCGTCCAGCTCGCCGCGCAGCGCTGCTTCTTCGAACGGCACCGCATGCGGACCCGCCACTTCCACCAGCAGCTCGTAGATGGCCTGGCGCAGTTCGGTACCGCGCACCTTGAGCATCGACGCTTCCACGGCCGGCACGCGGCTCTGCTGGTTGGCGCTGAGCAGGCGCAGCGCGGTGAATTCGAGCGCCAGCAATTCGATCTCGAATTGCGCCAGGCGCGACTGCAGCACCGGATCGCCGTCCAGCCCTTCGCTGGCCGCCAGCGCGCGGGCGCGCTGCAATTGCTGCTTGCACGAGCCGATGCCCGCGATGCCCGTGCGCTCATGGCCGAGCAGATACTTGCCGTAGGACCAACCCTTGTGTAGCTCGCCGACCAGGTTCTCCACCGGCACCCGCACGTTGTCGAGATAGCACTCGTTCAGGTCGGTGCCGCCTTCCAGCATGCGGATGGGACGGACCTGCACGCCCGGCGTGTTCATGTCGATCAGCAGGAACGAGATGCCCTCCTGCGGCTTGGCCGCGTTCGGGTCGGTGCGCACCAGCGCAAACATCATCGAGCACCAGTGCGCATACGAGGTCCACACCTTGTGGCCATTGACTACGAAGTGCTTGCCATCAGGCTCAAGCACCGCGGTGGTCCTCACCGCGGCGAGGTCCGAACCGGCGCCCGGCTCGGAAAATCCCTGCGCCCACCACGTATTGCTCTGGCGGATATCGGGCAGATACTTCGCCTTCTGTTCGGGCGTGCCGAACGCAATCAGCACCGGCCCCAGCATCTGGATGCCGCTCGCGATGATGCGCGGCGCGCCGCCGAGCATGGTTTCCTCGTCGAAGATATAGCGCTGCACGTGGTTCCAGCCCGGCCCGCCGTGTTCGACAGGCCAGCCCGGCGTCAGCCAGCCGCGGGCTTCGAGGATGCGGAACCACGTCACGTAGTCGGCATGCTCCAGGCGCAGGCCGAGTTCGACCTTGCGCCGGATATCGGCGGGCAGGTTCGCCTTGACGAACGCGCGCACCTCCTGGCGGAACGCCTCGTCGGCGGGAGAGAAAGTCAGCTTCATGGTGTATGCGTAAGTTCAGGCTTGCGGAGCGCAGACGACCAGCGCGTCGAGCGCGAGCACGCGGTCGGGATAGGCCACCAGCGGGTTGACGTCGATCTCGACAATGGCCGGGTTGGCGCGCATTTGCCCGCCGATCAGCGTCACGGCGCGCGCGATGGCGGCCACGTCAATCGCGGCCGCGCCGCGGATGCCCCGCAGCAGGGAAGCCGCCTTGAGCCGGCCCAGTTCCTGTACGACATCGGCCTCGGCGATATCCGCCGGGATCAGCCGCACATCCTTGAGCGCCTCGATCCACACGCCGCCCAGGCCCACCAGCACCACCGGGCCCCAGCCGGCATCGCGCCGCGCGCCGACCACGAGTTCCAGTCCGCGCGGCCCCATGGCCTCGACCAGCACCCCGTCGAGCGTGAGGTCCGGGCGATGGGTGGCGATGTTCTGCTGCAGGCGATCCCAGCCGGCACGCAGTGCGGCTTCATCGGCCAGCCCGACGATCACGCCGCCGACGTCGCTCTTATGCGGCAGTTCGCTGGCCTGCGCCTTGATGACCACGGGGTAGCCGATGCGCGTGGCAATCGCGGCGGCATCATCGGCGCTCGTCGCCAGCGCGCCTTCGGGCACAGTCAGCCCCGCAGCGGCCAGCCATGCCTTGCCCTGATACTCGGCGAAGACGCCCGAAGTCGGAACGGCGCCGGGCAGCGGCACCGCCGCAGGAACGGACTGGCTGGCGCGGCCGGCGCGCTGCAGCGCCTCGCCATAGGCCGAAACGCGGGCGAGCGCGCGCAGCGCGCGGTCGGGCGAGCGGAAGAACGGCACGCCGCTGGCGCGGATCGCCTCGACAAAGAACGGTTCGATGGGACCGCTGTCGCCGGTCACGACCAGCACAGCCGGCTTGCCGGCGCGGGCCAGCGCCGGGACGATGTGCTCGGCCTTGTCGCGCTGGGCCACTTCGGGCCCGGCAGGAATGCTCAGGACGATGCTGCCCACGGCCGGATCGGACAGCATGGTCAGCAGGACCTCGCCGACCAGCCCGGGCTGGCGCACGCCAATGGTGGTGTAGTCGAGCGGGTTCTCGGCCACCGCGTAGTCCGGCAGCATGGCCTTGAGACTTGCCGTTGTCTGCGCGCCGAGCGGGGGCAGTTCCAGACCGAGCCCATCGCAGAAGTCCAGCGCGACGTTCTTCATCGCGCCCGAACCGGTCATAAAAGCCGGGCCGCCAGCTGGCGGCACCGGGAAACGCAGCAGGATTGCTGCAGCGTCGACAAGCTCGTCAGGGGTATCGACCAGCACCACGGCCTCGCGCGCCAGCGCCACGCAAGCAGTGGCGTGATCGCCGGCCAGTGCGCCGGTGTGCGACTGGGCGGCTTCGCGGGCACGCTCGCTGCGGCCCGGCATCAGCATCACGATCGGTTTGCCGGCCTCGCGCGCCTTGCGCGCCAGCGCCAGGAAGGTACGCGGACGGCGCACCTGTTCGGCGTACACGGCCAGCACGCGGGTCTGCGGGTCGTCGATGTAGTGGGCAACGAAATCCTCCGCGCCGAGCGAGGCCTCGTTGCCCGTGGATACCACTGCGGTCAGCGGCAGCCCGCGCCCGATGAAGGCGTCGCGCATGTTCGCGGCCATCGCCCCGCTCTGCGCCACCACGCCGATACCGGGGCGTCCGCCGCACGGATAGGGCTGGACCGCTTCGAAGGTCACGGGCACGTTGCCCTCGAAATTCGTGAAGCCCATGCAGTTCGGCCCCAGCAGCGCCATGCCGGCGTCGCGTGCGGCGGCCGCAAGCTGGTCTTGCCGTTCACGGCCGGCGTCGCCGGTCTCCGCATAGCCGGAGGCGAACAGCACCGCGGCTTTTGTGCCCTTCGCGGCCAGGCTGCGCACCGCGTCGAGCACGCCTGCCTCGGGAATTGCCAGCACGGCCAGATCGATGCCTGCCGGCAGTTCGTCCACCGTCTTCACGCAAGTGCGGCCATTGATCTCGGCGCTGCTGCGGCTGACCAGGTGAATCGCGCCGGCGTAGCCAAAGCGCTCCAGGTTCGCCAGCACGAAGCCGCCAAATGAACGCGGGTCCGCCGAAGCGCCGACGATCGCCACGGAAGCCGGACGCAGGACGCTGGTCACGGCAGCCACCGCGGCTTCGGCCGCCGGTTCGCGCTGTCCGGCCTGCGCGCCGGAAAAGTCTGAGGTCTTCATGGGTTGGGTTTCTTCCAGAAAAGGGCGTTTGCCTCGTGTTGAACGAATTCTGGCATACCAGAACAGCAGTTTCAATACACCAGAAAACGCAAACTCCGAAAAACTGGTAGGGGCTTTCCCCTAGCCGCACACCCGTTCTGAAGGGACTCCCAGTCATGCAAGAGACTGATAAATCACTGCGGCGAAGCGCTTGCGCCGCTCCGCCGCGCACCAGCCTCAAAGCCAGAAAGCCATACGCAGAGCGGATTTCCGAGATATCTTCCGTTCCTCATCCGGCCTTCCTGTCTCTCAGCATAGAAGACGAATGTCGAATAATCCCGAGCCTGTTCGATGCGATCATTAGTCACCGTCTTTGCATACCAGTATTTTTTTGTTGTATATTTTCGACCAACAACCACATGCTTGTCGTCGTTCAACCGTATGCAAACAACCCATCCCACCCTGATTCCGCCGCGCCACAGCCGGGCCGAAGACATCCGGGCCACGCTGGAGGCCGAGATCGAGGCAGGCGTGCTGTGTCCCGGCGCACCGCTCGACGAGCGGGAACTGGCGCAGCGCTTTGGCGTATCGCGCACGCCGGTGCGTGAAGCGCTGCAGCAACTGGCCGCGCACGAACTGGTCAGCATTGCCCCGCGCCAGGGTGCGGCGGTGGCGCGCCTGTCCGTCGGCAAGGTGCGGGCGATGCTCGAATACGTGGGCGAACTGGAATCGCTGGCCGCGCGGTTGGCGGCACGCCGCGGGGATGAAGCGCTGCACGCCGCACTCGACGCGGGCCTGTCGTTGGGCCGGCGCGTGGCAGCAGCGCCCGGTGCGGTTGGCTACGCCACCGCGAACGCGGCCTTTCACGAAGCCATCTACCAGGGCTGCTGCAACGAAATCCTCGCCGGCCATATTCGCGCGGCGCGGCGCTGCCTGCAGCGCTACCGCATGCGCGACTTCGCTACCGGCCAGCAGGTGGCGAAGTCGCTGGAAGAACACCAGCGCATTGCCGACGCCATCCGCGCCGGCGACGAACAGCAGGCTGCCGCGGCCATGACGCTGCATGTGCCCGCGGGCACCACTGGCTTCGCCGAATTCCTGGCGACCGTGCCGGCCCATTTCTTCGACGGCGGCCATGCCGCCGTCTCCTGATCCCGAATCCCGGAACCCGCTACTTCAGGCATCCCATGACCAGACCTCTCCGTTCGATCGACGTGCCCGGCCTTGCGCACAACGCCCCCATTCCCACCGGCGCGCGCGTGGGCAATGTCATCTGCACCTCCGCCATCTCGGGCAAGGATGCGGCCACCGGCGAACTGCCGACCGGGGCCGACGCACAGGCCGCGCACGCGTTCCGCAATCTCGCGAGCGTGCTCGCGGCGGGCGGCGGCAGCGTGGCGGACGTGGTCAAGCTGACCATCTACGTGAAGGACAACAGCGTGCGCGAAGCCATCAACACCGAATGGCTGCAGTGCTTCCCGAACCCCGAAGACCGCCCCGCGCGGCACATCGTCGTGCATGAACTGCAGCACGGCATGCTCCTGCAACTCGAATGCCTGGCCGTTCTGGCCGGCGCCAACCAAGGCTGAACACCATGATCATCGATTCCCACGCCCACGTCGTCATGCCCCCGGAGAGCTTCCGCTACATGGCGGAACTGATCGGCGGACGCGCCAACCCGTCCACCACCCCGAAGATTCCGGACGCCTCGGTGCGCAAGGCCGCGGAAGAACTGGTGCGCAGCATGGATGCCGTCGGCACCGACGTGCAGTTCATCTCGCCGCGCCCCTACCTGCAGATGCATTCGGTCAAGCCGGGCCGCGTGACCGAGCTGTGGTCGCGCCACTGCAACGACATCATCGCGCGCTTCGTCACCATGTTCCCGGACCGCTTCCGCGGCGTGGCCGGCTTGCCGCAGCACATGCTGGAATCGCCGGCCGAGCGCGCGGTGCCCGAGCTGGAGCGTTGCGTCAATGAACTCGGCTTCGTCGGCTGCCTGATCAACCCGGATCCGACCGAGAGCGAAGGCCCGACGCCGCCGGGCCTTGGCGATCCGTTCTGGTATCCGCTCTACGAAGCCATGACGCGCCTGGACGTGCCGGGCCTGATCCACTCCGCAGGAAGCTGCAGCGCGCGCGAGTCGTACACGCTCAAGTTCATCAACGAAGAAAGCATTGCCGTGATCTCGCTGCTGAACTCCAAGGTCTTCCAGGACTTCCCGAACCTGAAGATCGTCGTGGCACACGGCGGCGGCGCGATTCCGTACCAGATGGGCCGCTTCCGTTCGTGGTCGGTGCGCAAGGGCGAGACCGTCACGTTCGACGAGCAGCTGCGCAAGCTGTATTTCGACACCTGCAACTACTCGACCGAAGCGATCGACCTGCTGCTCAAGGTGGCCGGCACCGACAACGTGCTGTTCGGCACCGAGAAGCCCGGTACCGGCAGCGCGCGCGACCCGCTGACCGACCGCGACTACGACGACATGAAGCCGGTCATCGAAGGCATCTCGTGGCTGACGGACCAGCAGCGCAAGAACATTTTCGAATGCAACTGCCGGCGCCTGTACTCGCGCGCTTTCCGCACCGACGAGGAGTGCTGAGATGCCGCTGACCCGCGAAGACAACGACCTGCTCACGCGCGTGGAGAACGGCGCGCCGATGGGCGAGATGATCCGCCAGCATTACTGGATCCCCGCCGTGCCCTCGGCCAAGCTGGTGGCTGACGGCGCGCCCGTGCGCGTGCGGCTGCTCGGCAGCAATTATGTCGCGTTCCGCCGCACCGACGGCGCGGTGGGCGTGCTCGATGAACTTTGCCCGCACCGCAAGACGTCGCTGCTGATGGCGCGCAACGAAGACAACGGCCTGCGCTGCATCTTCCACGGCTGGAAGCTCGGCACCACCGGCGAGGTCATCGAAGCGCCGAACCACGTCGGCGACCAGGCGCAGTTCTGCAAGCACGTGCGCGTGAACCGCTACGGCGTGCAGGAGCGCGGCGGCATCGTCTGGGTGTGGCTCGGCAAGGGGGAACAGGCACCGAAGTTCCCCGACCTGCCCTTCACCTCGCTGCCCGAAGACCAGCGTTCGGTCACGAGCCAGGAAGTGCCGACCAACTGGGTGCAGGGCGTGGAAGCATCGATGGATTCCTCGCACGTCGGCGTGCTGCATGAATCGACCACGCAGATCACGGCAGGCTCGGGCAACCAGCGCATGCACATGACGCAGGCGCTTGCACCGCGCCTGGAGTTCGAGGACCGCCCTTATGGCTACCGCTATGCGGCGCTGCGTCCGCTGCCCGACGACAAGCTCTATGCGCGCGTGAACAACTTCGTCATGCCGTGGTACGGCATCATCTGCGCGCCCGATGAAAAGGGCCCGAGCACGGTGTTTTTCTCCACTCCGGTAGACGATGTCACGCACCGTGCCTGGTTCGTGCATTTCAATCCGCACCGCCCGCTCGGCATGACGATCATGTCGGCCACGCCCGACGTGTGGAACTTCCCGCCGCTGCCGCCGGGCACGCCCGCCGACAACTGGGGCCAGAACCGCGACCTGATGCGCCGCGGCCATGCCACCGGGTTCCCGCAGCATCTGGGCACCGAGGACTTCGCCATGTTCATCGGTCAGGGCCCGATTGCCGACCGCACCACCGAGCAGCTCTGCTCGGCCGACGGCGCGGTGCTGCGCGTGCGCCAGGCGCTGCTGAAGTCGGTGCGCGAGTTCGCGTCTGGCAAGACCCCGACGCTCGCCGACAACCCCGAGCTCGACTACAGCCGGATCGTCTCGATCGGCGGCGTGCTGCCCGCCGGCGAAGACTGGCGTTCGCTGGCCACGGCACCCTGAGCCGGCCGGCACAAGACTGACAAGAAGACGGAGACAATGATGACCAGCCCCCGCCTCCGCTCGCGTCGCCGGCTGCTACTGGCGGCGTGCGCGGGCCTCGCCGCACCCGCGGCCTCGTTCGCCCAGCTTCGTGGCAAGCCGCCCATCCGGATCCTGGTGGGCCTGCCGCCCGGCGGCGGTACCGATGCCATCGCGCGGTACTTCTCGGATTCCCTGCCCGCGCTGCTGGGCCAGCCCGTGATCGTGGAGAACCATGTCGGCGCCGGTGGCCGGCTGGCGGCGGATGTGCTCAAGTCCGCCGAGCCGGACGGCCTCACCTACATGATCGCGCCCAATGCCACGCCCACGTTCCAGACGCTGGTGTTCGGCAAGCAGCTCAAGTGGGACCTGTGGCGCGATTTCGCACCGGTGGCCGGACTGGTGTCCTATCCGACCGGCATGGCCGCGGGATCGACGACTGGTGTGTCGACCGCGGCTGCATTCGTGCAGTGGGCGCGCGCCCATTCGCAGGAAGCCAGCTTCGGCACGCCGGGCCTCGGCGGCCAGAACCATTTCCTCGGCATGCAATTCGCCAAGGCGGCTGGCATTTCGTTGTCGGTGACGCCGTACAAGGGCACGCCGCCGATGATCACCGACCTGCTGGGCGGCCATATTCCATCGGCCGTCACGCTGCTGCAGGACCTGCTGCGCCATCACCGCGCGGGCAAGGTTCGCCTGCTCGGCATCTTCAGCGACAAGCGTTCGCCGCTCGCGCCGGATATCCCGACCATGGCCGAGCAGGGCATTGCGGTGCGCTCCGGCGACGCGTGGACAGCCATGTGGGCACCCGTGCGCACGCCACAGGCCGAGGTTGCCCGCATGCAGACGGCGCTAAAAACCATCCTGGCCGCGCCGCAGGCACGCCTGTCGCTGATGGCCCAGCTCTCGGTGGTGCCCGACTACCTCGACGGCGAACAGATGGCACGGCGCCAGCGCGCCGAGCTGGAAACGTGGGCACCGATCATCCGCGCCTCGGGCTTTCGCGCGGAGCTGTAGAAGCCGGGACCACAAGACTTTCGCGGCCATGCATGCCGTGCGTGCATGACGGCCCCCCGCTTCGACCGGAGACATCCATGAGCATTACCGACACCCTGCAAGTCCGGGTCAAGTCCATCAACTGGGAGGCCGAAGGCATCCTGGCCTTCGACCTGCGGCCCGAACCGCCGCTGCGCAGCCTGCCCGCCTTTACGGCCGGCGCCCATATCGATCTGCACCTGCCGAACGGCCTGATCCGCAGCTACTCGCTGCTCAACGCGCAAAGCGAGCCGCACCGCTATGTAATCGGCGTCAACCGCGACGCGCAGAGCCGCGGCGGCTCTCGCTACCTGCACGAAACGCTACGCCCCGGCGACGTGCTGACCATCAGCGCGCCGCGCAACAACTTCCCGCTCGACGATTCGGCGTCGCTCGCGGTGCTGGTGGCCGGCGGCATCGGCATCACGCCGATCCTCGGCATGATCCATCGGCTGCGCGAGCAGGGCCGCCCGTGGCGGCTGCACTACGCCGCGCGCACGCGCAAGCAGGCAGCGTTCGTCGAAACGCTGGAAGACATGGGCGTTGAGCCGGGCAGCGAGGTCCACCTGACCTTCGACCGCGAGGCCGGTGCGGAACGCCTCGACGTCGAGGCGATCGCCGCGAGCCTGCCGGAAGGCGCGCACATCTATTGCTGCGGGCCGGTGCCGATGCTGGAGGCCTTCGAGCAGGCCACCGCATCGCTGGCGCCCGAGCGCGTGCACCGCGAGTACTTCGCCGCGCGCGAAGCCGCAGCCACTGCCGGCGGCTTCACCGTGGAGCTGGCACGCAGCGGCCGCAGCATCGAAATACAGCTCGGCAGAACCATCCTGGAATGCCTGATCGCCGAAGGCGTGGAGCCCATGTACTCGTGCCAGGAAGGCGTCTGCGGGACCTGCGAGGTACGCGTGCTCGACGGCGAGCCCGACCACCGCGATCTCGTACTGAATGCGGCCGAGCGCGCCGCCAACAACCGGATGATGGTGTGCTGCTCGGGTGCGAAGACCCGCAAGCTGGTGCTTGACCTGTAGGCGCCGCACCGCGAAACCACGCAATGAAAAAGGAGCATGAAATGAGCACCGCACTGGTGACCTATGAACTCGACGGCAACGTCGCCCTGATTGGCCTGAACCGCCCCGACAAGCGCAATGCCATCAATGAAGAGGTGGTCTGGGCCCTGCACGACGCCGTGGTGCGCGCCGGCGAGGAAGCCGACGTGGGCGTGCTGTTCGGCCACGGCAGCAACTTCTGCGCGGGGCTGGACCTGAAGGAAGCGCTGGCCCGCGCCTCCGGCGAGCAGCCGCGGCCGCGCAAGCGCACGCGCCACTCGTGGCACACCGTGTTCGATGGCATCGCGCGCGGGCCCATCCCGTTCGTCGCGGCACTGCACGGCGCGGTCGTGGGCGGCGGACTGGAACTGGCGACAGCCGCGCATATCCGCGTAGCGGATGAATCGGCGCTGTTCGGCCTGCCCGAAGGACAGCGCGGCATCTTTGTCGGCGGCGGCGGCACCGTGCGCATCCAGCGCGTGGTGGGCTACACGGTCATGGCCGACATGATGCTGACCGGCCGCCTGCTCAATGCACAGGAAGGCGAGCGCGAGCACATCGTGCGCTACGTGGTGCCGCAGGGCCAGGCGCTCGACAAGGCACGCGAGCTCGCCGCGCTGGTCGCGCGCAACACCGCCGACACCAACTGGCGCATCACCAATGTGCTGCCGCGCATCAACGACCTGTCGCACGACGATGGCCTGTTCGTCGAGTACCTGACCTCGAACATTCCGCGTCCTCCCGAAGCCGCCGAACGCCTGCGCGATTTCGTCGAAGGCCGCGCCAAACCCCTCGCCTCCGGCGCCAAGCCCGACTGAATCCAGGGAACGTCATGACAACCACAACCCAATCCACCGCCGGCGGCGAGGCACAAACCACGGCCGACTACGTCCGCTTCGCCCAGGCCGAAGCGGCCCGCATCCCGGACTTTCCGCAAGACCTGCCGCTGCGCCCCGTTAACCGTGTCGCCGTAGTGGGCGCGGGAACCATGGGCGGCGGCATCGCGATGGCGCTGGCCAACATCGGCATCCCTGTCACGCTGATCGACAGCAGCCAGCAGGGGCCCGATACCGGCCTGGGCCGCGTGCGCGACAACTATGCGGGCAGCGTCTCGCGCGGCAAGCTGGAACCGGCCGAGATGGAACTGCGGCTGTCGCGCATCACCGGCTCCCTCGACCTGGCCGACGCCGCGCAGGCGGACATGGTGATCGAAGCCGTGTTCGAGGACATGGCGCTCAAACAGCAGGTGTTCCGCAAGCTCGATGCGGTGTGCAAACCCGGCGCCATCCTGGCCACCAACACCTCCGGGCTGGATGTCGATGCCATCGCGGCTGTCACGCAGCGCCCGCAGGACGTGGTCGGCGCCCACTTCTTCAGCCCGGCGCACGTGATGCGCCTGCTCGAAGTGGTGCGCGCGCGCGAGACCGCACCGGACGTGATCGCCACGCTGATGGATCTCGGGCGGCGCATGGGCAAGACCGCCGTGCTCGCGCGCGTCTACCCGGGCTTTATCGGCAATGCGCTGTTCCGCAACTACACGCGTGAAGCGCATTTCCTGGTCGAGGAAGGCGCGCTGCCGCACGAGGTGGACCAGGCCCTGACCGGCTTCGGCTACGCCATGGGCATCTTCGCCGTGCACGACATGGCCGGCAACGACGTGGGCTACCAGACCCGCAAGGCGCAGATGGCCACCCGCCCGCAGGACCGGCGCTGGAACGACCTGATCCTCAAGCTGACCGAACTGGGCCGGCTGGGGCAGAAGAGCGGCAAGGGCTGGTACCGCTATGAACCTGGCAGCCGCCAGCCGCTGCGTGATCCCGAGGTCGAGGCCTTCATCGAACAGGAGTCGGCGCGTCTTGGCATCGTACGGCGCCCCATCGGCGCCGAGGAAATCATCAAGCGCTGCGTGTACGGCATGGTCAATGAAGGCGCGAAGCTGCTCGAAGCCGGCGTGGCGCTGCGGCCCAGCGATATCGACACCGTCTACCTGACCGGCTACGGCTTTCCCGCGCGCCATGGCGGGCCGATGTACTACGCCGACCGCATCGGGCTGCGCGAGGTGTACGCCGACATCGAGCGCTTTCACGCGGAACACGGCTACTGGTGGGAGCCGGCCCCGCTGCTGGCCCGGCTCGCGCGCGAAGGTAGGACCTTTGCCGACTACCAGCGGGGGAACGCGTAAGGCCGACGGCGGCGCCTTTCCGCTCTCCCTGAGCGCTCTCGTTGCATTCTTAATACGCACTAACGTATACCACTATTTTTCATATACATACCAGTGGGCGATAGTTCTGCCACTTCCCGGACCGTGGGAATGACATCTGGGTGACACCAAGAACATGGAGGAGAAAAAGATGAAACGAACCCTGGTCGGCCTTGCCTGCGCGATCGCCAGTGCATCCGCCGCGGCGCAGACGTCGGGCGTCACGCTGTATGGCGTTGCCGATGCCAACATCGAATACACCAACAACAACCCGGGAAGTGGCCCCGACGGGCATTCCAAGGTCGGGCTCGGTTCGGGCGGCCTGTCCCCGAGCCGCTGGGGCCTGCGCGGCACGGAAGACCTCGGTGGCGGAAAGCAGGCGATCTTCGCACTGGAAAGCGGCTTCAGCCTCGATACCGGCGTATCCACGCAGGGCGGCCGTCTATTCGGCCGCCAGGCATGGGTTGGCCTGCGCAGCGGCACGCAGCAGGTAACGCTGGGCCGGCAATACACTTCGCTGTTCCTGATGATGGCCAACTACTCGCCCACGGCGTACGCCACCACGTATGAACCGGTGGTCGGCATTGCCGGCGCGAACCTGCGCGAAGACAACATGGTGAAATACCATGTCGACCTGGGCCCGCTGACGGCGGAAGCGCACTGGAGTTTTGGCGAGCAGCCCGGCACGGTCGCGGGTTCATCGGCCTTCGGCGGCGGCTTCGACTACCGCGTCGGCCCGTTCGGCGTCGCGGGTGCCTATGACAGCCTCAACAGTGCAAAGACTGCCGACTACACGCGTACGCAGAAGGCGGCACTGGGCCTGCGCTACCAGATCACACCGGGCCTGCTGGCCCAGGCCGCATACCGGTACAACAACAACGGCACGCGCGCGACCAATACGTCGGCACGTGACGACCTGTGGTGGTTTGCCCTGAACTACCAGGCAACCGGTGCCTTGCAGCTTACGGGCGCGTTCTACTACGACAACGTCAAAGCGCAGTACACCGCGACGGGCAAGACCAACCCGAACAACCCGTGGCAGGTGACGTTCATCGCGGATTACTCATTGTCCAAGCGGACCGACGTCTATGTCAGCACCGCGTACACAAAGAATGCGTCGCTGAACTTTGAAAGCCTGAACGGCGCCGCAGCTGCCTACCAGATTGCGCCGAACGAGAAGAACCAGTTCGGCGTGGCGATGGGCGTGCGGCATAAGTTCTGAGGTGGCCAATCAGGCCGCGCGTGAAGCGGCCGGCTTGCGGCCACGCCTGGCGCCGCCGCGCGGTGCGGTGCTGCGCGTGGCGGCAGCTTCCCCGCCGCCCTCGCCCTCGAGATAGCTCGCTGGCAGGGTGGAAAGGAACTCCGAAAACCCGGTGGTGCCCACGGGCGCATGTTCGAGCATGGCCGCATGCGCGGCGGTTTCATCGCCGCTGAGAATGGCGTCGGCCAGCCGCTGGTGGTCTTCCAGCACGCGTTGCCGGCGCGCCGGGGTCTGGAAAATGCGCGGGCGGTAGCGCTGCATCAGCCGGCGGATGCTCTGGATCTGCTCCACCAGGTATTCGTTGTGGCTGCCCGCATAGACCGTGTCATGGAATTCCGCGTTGGCTTTGGCGAAGCGCTTGCCGTCGTCCTCGGCGTGCGCCTGCTCGCATTCGGCGCGGGCCGCCTTCAGGCGCACGCGCTGGTCGTCATCCATGCGGCGCGCGGCCAGCTTCGCCGCCACGGCTTCCAGCTCGCCGAGCAGTTCCAGGGTTTCGCGCAACTGCGTGATCGACAGGCGCGACACGAACACCCCCACGCGCGGCACGATGCGGACCATGTTCTGCACGGACAACTGCTGCAGCGCCTCGCGCACCGGCGTACGGGAAACGCCGAAGCGCTCGGCCAGCATGCGCTCGTCCAGCGGCGTGCCGGGCGGCATGTCGCCGGCTTCGATTTCGTGCTGGATCGTGGCCTTGATCTCGCCGGCCATGCTTTTCTTTTCTGGGTGTGTCATCGCGTCTGGGTGAGCAATCTTTCCGGCACAGTATACCGAAACGCGATACTGGCATGCCATCCGGAGGCGAAAGATACGGCAAATCCCGAACGAGCCGCCATCCGGATTGCCGTCGGGACACTGAGCCTGCCGCAGGCTCACCGGCATATCCCGCATGAATCACGCATGAGTCCGACGGCGCCCCACTCATGCTACGGCTCTATCCGCCAGCTGAAAAGAGGGAGTGGCCAAAAGCAGGGAGCAAAACCGTCAGGAAAGCTGCTATTCACGTCGACCAGCGCGCGGTTTTCCTGCACTACAGTCTGCCAAGCTTGCTCCCATGCTTCCTGCGTGCGATCGAGCTGTCCTGAGTTACTTGTTGTGTCATGAGTTCTCCAGCCCCCACCCCTTGGGGCATTTTTACCAAAGCGTAAAGCGCTACGGGTAGCGGCGGGAGTGTGGCCGCCGGCAGACGATCAGTCACCAGGGGGCCGGCTTTCGACTCAGACATGCTGCCTCTGCTTAAACCCGCTCAGTCCAGTATTGCAGCAAAGTCATGCAGTTGCCGAGCAGTCACCGTGGCGCCGCCACATACCACCACGGCAATGCTGGAGGCCGCCTTCAGCACCGCGTTGTCGCAATCCAAGGCCGTCAGGGCTGCGCCGCATGCCGGCTCAACCAGGACGCGGTGTTCGTCAAGAAACCTTATCGCTGCCTGCACCGCCTGATCGTCTGACACAACGACGCTGTGGATCTCGTGACGCTGCGCCCATCGGAGCGCGCCATCACACGGCCGCTTGGCGCCAAGCGATGTCGCCACGCTGGTGATACTTGAGAGTTCGACCGGCCTGCCTTGGGCGACCGAGCGGGCGTAGCAGTCCGCACCGTCGGTCTCTACCGCGATGACAGGCACGTCGGACCAGCCATTCCGCTGAAGCCCTTCCAGCACGCCGCACAGCAGGCCACCACCGCCCACGGCAAGAACGATGGCGCCCGGCTTCGGCCCGGATACCGCGATCTCGTCCACCAGCGTGGCGTGCCCCTGCCAGATGAGCGGATCGTCGAAAGGGTGCACGAAGGCATCGCGTGGCCCGATCAGGGACAGCGCAAACTCGTGCGCTTCCGCCCATGTGCCTCCGTGCACGATCAACTCCGAGCCTTCCAGGCGGATCAGGTCGCGCGCTTGGGGTGGCGTGCTCTCGGGTACCACCACCACGACGGGAACGCCGAGTTCGCGTCCGCAATAGGCTGCCGCAATCCCGGCATTTCCGTCTGACGATGAAACGAATCGCTGTGCGCCCGCGGCGTGCCGCGCTTCACACAAGGCTCCGACACCCCGGAGCTTGAAAGAGCCGGTCGGCTGTGCGGCTTCCATCTTTAACCAGACCGGCTTGCCGAGCCGCCGCGAATTGGGCTGGGACTGTACAAAGGGGGTGCTGATGTGGATCGTCATGTTTCGTAGCGAAATGGGGAAGCGAGCCGTCCCTGCAACGCGGGAAGCTGCGCCATCGTAGCGCAGGAAGCTATGCAAACCAATGCTGTTTAGGTAGCCTAGCTATGCTTGAGGAGCATGGGAATGAACGCGCGGAAGCGGTATGCGGAACATTGAATTGCGACATCTTCGCTACTTCATCGCGGTAGCACAGGCCGGCAGCGTGGTGGCGGGCGCCCGTGCCGTCGGCATTGTCCAGCCCGCCCTGTCGCGGCAAATTATCGAACTTGAGGCGGCCATCGGTACGCCACTGCTGGCGCGCAAGGCAAGGGGCGTGCAACTCACCGTGGCGGGCGAGAGCTTCCTGCGGGATGCCACACAAATTCTGGCAAACCTGCAAGCCAGTCGCGATCGCGCCCTGCGTTGCGCTGCCGGGCAGCTCGGCGAGCTGCGCCTTGGTGTGTTGCCGAACTATCTGAGTTCAGCCGTCGTGACGGAGGTGCTCAGAGCCTTCCGGACGGCGTGCCCGGAGGTCAAGGTCCTGGTGGACCCGATGCTATCGACGGAGCAGATTGTCGCGATCCGGCACAGGCAGGTGGATGGCGGCATCATGGCCTGGCGTCGGAATGAGGCGCCGCATCTGACAGGCATTGTGTTGCTCAGCGACCGCTTCGTATTGGCCATGCCTTCATCACAGACCGCCCGCCACAAGCAGCCGAAACGGCTGGCGGACGTGGCGGATCTGCCCTTCGTCTGGTTCGATCCGGCGCGGTCCTCGTCCCAGCATCGCTTCCTGATGACGCAGTGCGAGCGCGCCGGTTTCTCGCCCCGCGTGGCCCAGGTTGGCAGCGACATCCCGACCGTGCTCGGTCTGGTTTCGGCGGGGATGGGTTGCGCGTTTGTCCCCGAAAGCCTGTCAACCGTCTGTCCGCCGACCGTGCGGCTAGTGCCACTGCCTGAGGTCGCTGATCGCTTTGATGTGGAATTCGCGTTCGACGAGGAGGTAGCAACGCCAGCAGTCAGGCAATTTGTGCAGGCGCTACAGCAGGTGATCGATGATCGGGCAAGCCCATAGCAATTGGCTCCGTGGCGGTCCGTTCCGGTCGGTCCATGTTTGATGCTGTTCCGGTGTCGGACGGCAGCTGCCCTCGTCTTCGTGAGGAATGTCGCCGCACAGGAGTGAACAGCAGGGCGTGGCCCCGCACCGGCACGTCAAAACATGCACTGGAGGGGCGGCGTCTCACATGGAATACCGTCGCCGTCCCCATCCATCTTTACCGCCGGGCAGTTTTTCAGATAGAAGCGCGCTTCCGCGCAGGATGCCATCTGGCTGCAGTGCTGTTTGCCCTCGCAGCGGAATGCCGGTTCCGCCGTTGCTGCCACGGCTGAAACCTCGATCTGCTGTGGCTCGGCCTGGGCAACGGGATTTACCAGAGGCGCGTGCGTTTTGTAATAGATGAAGGCGGCCGCGACGGCCGCAACTACCAGCAAGCCCTTATACATGTTGACCCCTACCCTTCTTTTTCTTTTTGGAAATGGAAGGATGCCACAACAGCGTCGCTGTCGGTCAGGCGCTACTCTGCCAGCCTTGCCGTGACCTCGCTTACCATGTCGTGCAACTCTGAACCCAGCTTTTGGCGCAACGTGCTGTGGGCGGGCTGCCACAGCGCCAGAGCCTGTTGCAAATTAAAGGCGCCGGCCTCTGTCAACCACACCGCGCGGCGGCGGCGATCCGCTTCGGACATGACGACTTCCACCAGCCCCATGCTGACAAGCTGATCGACATTCCTCGACATTGTCGATTGATTCAGTCCGGCTCGTTGCGCCAATGAGCCAAGGGTGTCGTCTGTTGCCGACGCGATCAGACACATCAATCCAAATTGGGTACTGGACAGGCCAGACGAAGCCAACGCCCCATCTAACTCCGCTGTAATTCTGCGCGCCAACAGGCGCGACCACCAGCCGAGATCGACATCGAGAACCGCAGCGGCGTCTGCGCGCAGGGTCCTGGCTCCTTGCCTTCGCTTTTCCATGACGATACTATATGCAGATGCATTGTTTGTATCTGCATATATTACCAACAACAAGGAGATCTGACGAGATGGAATATCGATATGGCCTTGCCTCACCCGCCGACGTCGCAAACATGAACGGCCGGGCAATTCTTCAAGCCATTGTGGACGGACGCCTTCCACAGCCGCCCATCTCACAGATCCTCGACTTCTGGTTAGTCGAGGTTGGCGACGGATTCGCCGCGTTCGAAGGCGAGCCGTCGTCTCGACTGCTCAATCCAATGGGCTCGGTGCACGGCGGATGGCCTCTGACGCTCATTGACAGCGCAACCGCGTGCGCGGCCAACTCCCTTCTTCCCGCTGGCGCTGCTTACACCACTGTCGAAACCAAGGGAAATTTCTCCCGACCGATCAAGCCTGATACAGGCAGGGTCCGGGTCGAAGGCCGCGTTGTCAGCCACGGCCGTCAAATCATTACCGCGGAAGCTCGCGTGCTGGCGAAGAACGGGCGCGTTCTGGCCCATGGCACGTCTACGCTACTCGTGCTATCGCCTGCGCGGGAACAATAGGCAAACAAAGCGAGGAGCCGTTTCGGCAAGACTGCAGGATTGATGAGGCACTTTCCATTCGGAATTTGACAGGCTAATGTTGGACTATGCCGCTGGCAGACGATGGAGGCAGGTATGGGCATGGTCTCAATAGAACCCGGCAGCTATCACGTTGCGCCGCCGCAAAACCCCGGCGAAGTCATCGATCTGATCCGGACGCACGCGATCCAGGTCGTTGACCTCAGGTTCACCGACTTGCCCGGCGTGTGGCAGCACTTCTCGATCACGCTGCCGGAAGTCAACGACAATTTGTTCTCGGCCGGCATCGGCTTCGACGGGTCTTCCATACGTGGGTTCCAGGAAATCCACGAGTCCGACATGCTGGTCAGGCCTGACCCGGCCACTGCATTCATCGATCCGTTTTGCACAGCACCAACGCTGGCGCTGATCTGCGACGTGCTGGACCCTGTCCTGCACCAGCCGTACTCGCGCGATCCGCGCTACATCGCACGCAAGGCCGAGCTGTACCTCCGGAAAACCGGTCTTGCCACGGTTTGCTACCTTGGCCCCGAACTGGAATTCTTTATTTTCGACTCCATCCGCTTCGGGCAGGACCAGCACTCTGGCTACTACCATGTTGAATCCGCCGAAGGCGAATGGACCTCGGGCCGTGACGAAGGCGCCTATGGTGGAGGCAATCTCGGCTACAAGCAGCGCTACAAGGGAGGATATTTCCCCGTGCCGCCAAGCGATACGCTGCAGGACATCCGCTCCGAAATCGTACTCGCGCTGATGCAGGCCGGCATCCAGGTCGAGGTGCATCACCATGAGGTCGCCACGGCGGGCCAGAATGAAATCGACATGCGCTTTGCGCCACTGATGCGCATGGCAGACAACGTGATGATGTACAAGTACATCTGCAAGAACGTTGCGCGCCGCCACGGCAAGGTCGCCACATTCATGCCCAAGCCCCTGTTTGCCGACAACGCGAGCGGCATGCATTGCCACCAGAGCCTCTGGCGCGATGCCGAGAACCTCTTCTATGACAAGAACGGTTGGGCGCAGACGTCCCAGATGTGCCGTTGGTACATAGGTGGCCTGCTCAGCCACGCCCCCGCGCTGATGGCTTTCTGCGCGCCCAGCACAAACTCCTACAAGCGACTGGTGCCCGGATACGAGGCGCCTGTCAATCTGGCCATGTCGCAGCGCAACCGATCCGCCGCGGCCAGGATTCCCATGGTTTCGGACTCCCCAGGCGCCAGACGCGTTGAATTTCGCTGCCCTGACCCGTCCGCCAATGCCTACCTCGCCTTCTCGGCAATGCTGCTCGCCGGCCTTGACGGCATTGAAAACCAGACGGACCCCGGCGACCCGCTCGACAAGAACATCTATGATCTGCCACCGGAGGAAGCGGCCAGCATCCGGCAGGTACCAGGTTCGCTCGAAGAGTCGCTTTGCGCGCTGGAAGCCGACTCAGCGTTCCTGCGAAAAGGTGATGTTTTCACTGAAGACCTGATCAGCACCTGGATTGACTACAAGCGCACGCATGAGATCGATACATTGAAGGTGCGGCCACACCCGTGGGAATTCCAGCTCTACTTCGACATTTGATTACGGCGCGCCAGCAGTGTCCTTGCCTCCGGCAGAAGACCAGCTTCGCCCCTCACGCCCAGCCAGAAAATCAAAGGCCACTCCACGGGCAGCATCGGCCCGGCATGGCACGGAACATTTCGGCCTGGGCTGACACGAACTACGAGAGGGCCGCGTAAACGTCGACGCAGCGCGACGGCATCACATTCCCTGGCCATTCGCGGTATCTATCCTGGCAGGAGCACCGACATGGACACCACTGCAAAACTCATTCCCTCAACCGAGCTGGCGCAACAAAACCCCGTCCGGTTTCCCAATGAAAGCGCGGAGTACCGCAAGGCGCGCAATGCGCTGCTTGCGGAGGAGATCGAGCTGCGGCGCCACATCGAGCGCGTGGCCCAACAGCGCCGCGGCCTGCCCGCAGGCGGCGAGGTGACCAAGCGCTATACCTTCCAGGGAGAACGCGGTCTGGTCACGCTGGCCGAACTGTTCGGCGACAAGGACACCCTGGTCATCTACAGCTATATGTTCGGCCCGCAGCGGGAACAGCCTTGCCCCATGTGCACTTCGGTGATGGCGTCGTGGGATCACAAGGTTCCGGACATCGAGCAGCGCGTGGCGCTGGCGATGATCGCCCGCTCGCCCGTCGATCGCCTTGTCGCCGCCAAGAAGGCACGAGGCTGGACCAAGCTGAAGGTCTACGCGGACGTCGATGGCGATTTCACGCGCGACTATGTCAGCGCCGAGGATGCCGACGTCCCGGCCTACTCGGTCTTTACGCGCCGGGACGGCAAGATCCGCCATTTCTGGAGCAGCGAGATGTACGCCCTATCGGCCGACCCGGGTCAGGACCCGCGCGGCGCGCCGGACCTGGATCCACTGTGGACCCTGCTGGACACCACGCCGGAAGGCCGGGGGGCGGATTGGTATCCGAAGCTGGAATACCCGGATGGGAAATAATCGTGCCTCGATGGAAGGGTCAGGCCGCGGGTTGGTGGCAAACCACTTCGATGTTGTGCCCGTCCGGACCAATGACGAACGCTGCATAGTAGTTGGCGTGGTAGTGCGGGCGCAGACCAGGCGCACCATTGTCTTTGCCACCGGCCTCCAGAGCCGCGCGATGGAAAGCTTCGACTTGCTGGCGAGTCTCGGCAGTGAACGCCAGGTGTAGATGCGCAGGCTTCTCCTCGGCCTGGAACAGGCACAATGAAGCCTTGCCCTTTGGGGGCAAAGCTCGACACCGTACGTCGGCGGCCCCTCCGAGGCAACAGCTACGCCGAGCGGTTCGAGTGCCTTGAGGAAGAACGCCTTGCTCGCTGCATAGTCGCTGACTCCGAATTTGACGTGGTCAAACATGAGTTCTCCTGAAGTGTGTGGGCCTGCGCGGCCCGACGTTTGCAAGAGACCGCTCTTCCCCGAGATCCGCGCCCCCACCCCGGAGTTTGACGATGAACCAAAAAAAATGCCAGCCATCCCGGATGGCCGGCACCAAGCTCACAGCGGTTGGAGACTGAGACCCCGCCGCGCGTCGCCGCCGCCGGACAGCGCGCTCTCGGGGCAAGCCTCAATCTGCATGACCTCGACGACTTCGCCTTCGTCCACCCGGACTCGTCCGTTCGGGGTATGCGAAGCCCACATGCACGGCTCTAGTGTGTCCCTTCCCAATGAATTTCATGAAGGAGGGGCCAATGGCCAAAGCAGAGAATCTCGTGACGTCGATCCAGGTGGAGATCGACGCGCCAGTAGCGCTGGTGTGGGAAGTGCTGACCGACTTTGCGCGCTACGCGGAATGGAATACGTTCTGCCCGGGGCTGGAGACCACCGGTCGGCTCGGCGACATGGTGTACATGCAGGTGCGTATCCCCGGCACCGACCAGGTCATTCCGGTCAACGAGTACCTGGTGGCGTGGGAGCCGGAGCGCCTGCTCTCGTGGGAGCAGCGCCCCACCGACGAGAACAAGGATGCCGCCCGGCGCGACCAGTACCTGGAAGCCGTCGGCCCGGGCGCACCCGCTACTTCACCACTGACCTGTTCCTGGGGCTGAACGCGGAGACCATCATGCGCGAGCACGGTGCCTGGGTGAAGCAGGGGTTCGACCAGGTGGCACGGGACGTCAAGGCGCGCGCGGAAGCGCTCAATGCGCAACGGCAGGCTGGCCTGCGCTGAGCAGGGAAGTGCTGATCAATGAGGTTTGCGATTGATGTCGCACTAGCCAAGCAGCCCGCCGTTGATGGCGATATTCGCCCGTCACGCAGGCCGCATCATCCGAGCACAGGAAAGCCGCACAGCCGCCCGGCCGACCAAGGCACCGGGGTGTCCATCATTGCCTGTACGCGCGGGCGGGAGCGCCGCTACTCCCGCATTCTCTCCGCCATGAATGCCCGCAGCATCTCCATAGCGGGCGTCTCGGTCCGTCCCTGCAATGTGATCAGCGCGAACTGCGCGCTGGTGTGCAAGGGCGGCGTCAATGCCAGCTCCACCAGTTCCCCGCTTGCCATGGGCTCGCGCGCGGCGGCGATGATGCCGAGGAACACCGCATCGGTGATGCGGGCCGCTTCCACCAGGCTGGAGATCTCCTCGCAGCGCAGCGTGACCATCTGGTCGGGATGGGCCCGTGGCCCGAAGTGGGCGATCAGGATGCGCGCCACCTCGTCTGACAGGGGGCTGGAAGCGATCGGGTAGGCCAGCAGATCGTCGAAGCTCACGCGGCGCAGCTTGCACAACGGATGGCCGCTGCGGCACATGAAGCCGGCGCGCAGGTCCGGCAGCCGCTCCACGCGCAGGTCGGGGCCGGGCACTAGCGAGCGCAGATCGATGACCACGCTGTCAAGCACGCGGGCGCGCAGCTGCTGAAGCTGCAGATTGGTCGCGCCGCGCGAAATGGTCAGCCTGACCCTGGGATGGTGCCTGGCCATATGCACCAGCAACGGCGTCATCAGCATGGCGCCCGGCCCGGATCCCAGGCCGATGCGCAGCGTGCCCGCCTGGCCGGCCTGCAACTCCAGCGCGCTCTGCCTGAGCTCGCCGGCCTCGAAGGCGATGCGCCGTGCCCTTTCCAGCGCCAGCTGCCCGAACGGCGTCAGTTCGTTGCGCTTGCCGATGCGGTCCACCAGCGGCATGCCCAGCTCCGCTTCCAGGGCCTGGATGCTGCGGCTGAGTGCCGGCTGCGTCAGATGCAGCCGCGCGGCGGCCTGGCTGAACGAGCCGGTCTCCGCCAGCGCGATCAGGTGCTTGAGCTGAATCAGGTTCATCGCCGTCCTCGCATGCAATCTTGTAATGATAATGAGAAAAATGATGCATTGGACATCAGGTTGCCGCCCTCCTAACATGGCTGCCAGCCGTGCGTCCCGCGGGGGCAACAAGACAGACGCGGCATCCATGATCAGGAGACGACGATGTACCTCACACAATGCCTGCGCCGCCCGCTAACGAGACTGACTGGCGGTCTGCTTGCCGTCGTGCTGGCCAGCCCGATCTGCGCCGGCGCGGCCGGCGCAACCGCAGCCGCGGGGCCGACCGGGGCGGCCGCATCCTATCCCGCCAAGCCGATCGCACTGATGGTGCCCTATCCCGCCGGCGGCGCCTCCGACGCCATCGCCCGCGTGCTGAGCCAGCCCGTCGGCAAGCAGCTCGGCCAGACCGTGCTGGTGGAGAACCTGGGCGGCGTCAGCGGCGCCATCGGCGCGCAGAAGGTGCTGTCGGCGCCGGGCGACGGCTACTACCTGTTCCAGGGCTCTCCCAACGAAGTGATCCTGTCTCCGCTGACCAATGCCGCGGTCAAGCTGCAGGCGGAGGACTTCCAGCTGGTGCAGCCGATTTCCACCGCGGTGCTGGCACTGATCGCACGCAAGGACCTGGAAGCCAACTCCGCGGACGAACTGATCGCCCTGGCGCGCAGCCGCAAGGACAAGCCGCTGTCTTACGGCAGCGTGGGAGTGGGCTCGCTGTACCACATCCTGGTCGAGCACATGCAGCAGCTCACCGGCACCAGGATGACCCACATCCCTTACAAGGGCGCGGCGCCGCTGGTACAGGACCTCGGCGGCGGCCAGCTCGACTTCGCCATCGTGCCGTTCAACGCCGCGCTCGGCGCGATGGCCCAGCAGGGACGGCTGAAGCTGCTCGCCACCGCGGGCGCGACCCGGGCGCCGCTGTTGCCCAATGTGCCCACCATCGGCGAAGGCAAGCTGCTGAAGAACTTCGCCTTCACGATCTGGACCGGCTTCATGGTGAAGAAGGGAACCCCGCCCGAGGTGGTGCAGCGCCTGAACCTGGCGCTCGGCAATGTCCTCAAGGATCCCGCCGTGCGCGCCGGGCTGGAAGCCCAGATGCAGATCGTGGCCACGCCGATGACGCTGCAGGAGGCGGCCCGCTTCTATGAAGGCGAGACGGCGCGCTACCGCGGCCTGGCCAAGGCCATCGGGCTGCAGCCGCAATGACGCAACGCCAATGCCATCGCATATAGAGGAGAGAAATCCCATGCACGCCTTCCTGGAATCGCTGCGCTCCCGCGCGGACAAGTTCGTTGCGCTGCGCCGCGACATTCACCAGCATCCGGAACTTGGCTTCCAGGAGCACCGCACCAGCGACGCCGTGGCCGAGCGCCTCGCCCAATGGGGCTACGACGTGGAGCGCGGGCTGGGCGGCACCGGCGTGGTGGGCAGGCTGCGGCGCGGCAGCGGCACGCGCCGGCTCGGCCTGCGCGCCGACATGGACGCCCTGCCGATCGGCGAGGCGACCGGCCTGTCCTACTCCAGCAGCCATGCCGGCGTCATGCATGCCTGCGGGCACGATGGGCACACCGCCATGCTGCTTTGCGCCGCGGAATACCTGGCGCAGGAAGCGCAGTTCTCCGGCACGCTAAACCTGATTTTCCAGCCGGCCGAGGAAGGCATGGGCGGCGCCTTGCGCATGATCCAGGACGGGCTGTTCGAGAAGTATCCCTGCGACGCCGTCTTCGCCATGCACAATATGCCTGGCATCACGCAGGGACGGCTGGTGCTGCGCGACGGTCCCACCATGGCTTCGTCGGACTACGCCACCGTCACGCTCAGAGGCGTGGGCGGCCACGGCGCGCTGCCGCACCGGGCAGTCGATCCGCTGGTGGCCGCCGCCGGCATCGTGCTGGCCCTGCAGACCGTGGTCTCGCGCAACGTCGACCCGCTGCAGATGGCGGTGGTGACGGTCGGCGCCATGCACGCCGGCAAGGCCAACAACGTGATCCCGCAGGAAGCCACGCTGGAAATCAGCGTACGGGCGCTCGACCGCGACGTGCGTGCCACCCTGGAGCGGCGCATCAAATCCCTGGTGCAGGCCCAGGCGGAAAGCTACGGCGTGCGCGCCGAGATCGATTACCGGCAAGGCTATGCGGTGCTCGTCAACTCTCCGGAAGAGACGGAATTCGCGCGCCAGACGGCGCTCGCCTTGCTTGGGCCGGACAAGGTCGTGCCGCAAGGCGCGGCGCTGCCCGGCAGCGAGGACTTCGCGTTCATGCTGGAGCGCTGCCCCGGCAGCTATCTGCTGATAGGCAACGGCGATGGAGACAGCGCAGGCGCCTGCATGGTGCACAACCCCGGCTACGACTTCAACGACGACAACGTCGCCATCGGCGCGGCCTATTGGGCGCTGCTGACGCAGCGCTTCCTGATCGGCTGAGGTTGCAGATCGCTATTTCGGCTATTAGGGACTGGCCCGTCGAACGGCCTGCATAGGCAGGCCGTTCGACGGGTCATTGCGGAGGTCTCTGGCTTAGCACCACCAACGCCGCGGTGCCGCGGCTGCGCACGCAGGCGTCGTTGCAGTGGTCGTGCGCCACGTCGGCGGAGGCCATGCTGACAGCAGGCATCTCGTCCTGGCTGCCATGCGCGGTGGCAAGGTCGCCGCCCACGGCAATCGCCCAGGCCGCGCCCATTGCGGCGGCGGCCCCGGCCAGGCCCGCCGCCCAACGAAATCCGAGCCGCTTCATGCTGTCTCCTCCGCACCCTTGCTGGGTTTCCATGCTTTTGAAAGCATCGTAGTCAGCGCCGGCCCGAAACGCTTCGTCCGAGCAGACTAAGGGGTATCCCGCAGCAGCGCCGGATCGAAAGGGGCGTCGGATCGACCGGAAGGGATGGTGGGCAGGGCCGGATGCGGCGGCGCATCAGGCCCTTGATAGATCCGGGCCAGCGATGCGGCACAGCCGGACAGGCCAGACGGCGCCAGGTGCATGGCGTGCGCGCTCAGCAGGCCCCACAGGTGCGCCACCAGCAGGCTGGCCAGGGCGGGGGCCGGCAGCAGGTCAGCGAAGGTTGCGCGCAGCGTCTCGACACCCACCAGCACGCGGGCGCGCAGCGGGCAAAGCTCGCAGTCGTCGCCGCACTTGTGCTGCAGCAGCGCCGCCAGCAGGCTGACGTGGCGCGCCAGGTCATCGCCACGGAGCAAGGCGGCCAGCACCTGCTCCAGCGTGCCTGGCCCGGTGCCGGCGCGGCCCTGCGCCAGCGGCGCGAGGCGCGCGGCGAAGTCGGATTCGGCGCACGACAGCAGCGCGCCCAGCAGCTCGGCGCGGGAACGGAAATGCCCATAGACGGCCCCGCGCGTCATGCCGATGGCGCGGGCCACATCGTCCACGGTGACGCAATGCAGGCCGCGGTGCCGGATCAGCTGCAGCGCGCTGGCCAGGATGCGCGCCCGCGTGACGGCGGCATCCTCGCGGGTGTGGCGGGCCATGGGCGCGGCGGGCCTACAGGAAATGCACGTCGTCCGGCCCCCAGTGGGCGCGCATGCTGCGGATGCGGCCATCCGCGCCGAACGCCATGATGTCGGTCACGTCGATGCGGGCCGGCCGCCCTTCCAGGCGGGCGTGCACCGCAAAGGTCAACGCGGCGGCGTCGCCGTGCGAACCGCGCGGCGGCACCACCACCTCCAGGCGCGCGCCCAGCGCGGTGGCGTGCTGGTAGAAGGCCAGGATCGCCGGCTTGCCGGCGACCGGCTGCGCGCCGACCGGGTCTTCCACGGTGGCATCGTCGGCGTAGAGCGCGGCAACGCCCTGCGCGTCACCGGCATTGAAGCGCTCGACATAAGCGAGCAGCGTGGCCTTCATCGCGGCGCTATCGGGCATGGGGTTCTCCTTGTTGTTCTAGCGTGCGGTGTAGCCGCCGTCGATCACCAGCTCGGCGCCGGTGACGTAGCGTCCGGCGTCGGACACGAGGTACAGGATGCCCGCGGCGATGTCGCGCGGCTGGCCCACCTTGCCCGCCGGGGTCTGCCCGCCAAGATAGTCAAACAGCGCCTCGCCCTGCCCCGAGGCCCGGGCCACGTGTTCGAGCATCGGCGTGCGGATATAGCCAGGATGGATCGAGTTGGCGCGAATCCCCTTGCCGGCGTAGAGCATGGCATCGGTCTTGGCCATCATCCGCACCGCGGCCTTGGACGCGTGATAAGGCGGCACGTCCGGCCCGCCGGCGATGCCGTACATCGACGACACGTTGACAATGGCGCCGCCGCCGGCGCGCTCCATGTGCCCGATGGCGTGCTTGGTGCACAGGAAGGTGCCGGTCACGTTCACTGCCATGACCTGCTGCCATTGCTCCAGCGCCAGCTCATGGGTCGGCGCATTGGGCCCTTCGATGCCCGCGTTGTTCACCAGGATGCCGAGGCCGCCGAAGCGTGCCGCGATCTCCGTGAACACGCGCGCCACGTCGCTTTCGCTGGTGACGTCGAGCTTCCAGAACGCGGCCTCGCCGCCTTCGGCGCAGATCGCTTCGGCAGTGGCCTTGCCGTCGGCTTCCAGCACGTCAAGCACCGCGACCTTCGCGCCGGCCGCTGCCAGCACGCGGGCGGTTTCCGCGCCGATGCCGCGCGCGGCACCGGTGATGGCGGCAACCTTGCCGCGCAAATCGAACAGGCTATACGGGTATTCCATGATGTCTCCTTGGTCTCGTTATGTGGGCGCGGGCGCCAATTATGACGCGCCGCCCTGACGCGTGTCGGCCAGGAAGCCGAGACATTCACGGTTGAAATAAGCGGCATGCTCAACCATCACCCAGTGGCCGCAGCGGTTGATCATGACAAAGCGCGCGTCGGCGCAGCCGGCCAGGAACTTGGTGGCGCCCGAGGCGGGATTGAACTGGTCTTCCGTGCCCCAGAAGCCAAGCACCGGGCACCGGATCTCGCCCAGCCGCGCGGTCAGGTTGGGCACCTTCATGGTGGCCAGCACCTCGCGCGGCTGCTCGCGGCACACTGCCATGCGCTCGTCGACCAGCGCGTCGGTGACCAGGCTGGCGTCGTGCACCAGCAGTTGCAGCAGTTGCCGCATGGTGCCCGGGTTCATGTGGCCGCCGGTGAACAGCGACACCATGCGCTGGATGCCCTCCATCTGGAAATAGGTCTCGCGCTCTTCCACGCCGCCGGGCGCCATCATCACCAGGCGGCTGACATGCTCCGGGAAGTCCAGCGCGTACTGCAGCGCGATGGCCCCGCCAAGCGAATTGCCCACCAGCACGCAGCGCGGCAGCTCCAGTGCCAGCAACTGCTCACGCAGCGCGGCGACGAAGAAGTCCAGGGTGTACTCGACATCGTCCGGCTTGGACGACAGGCCATACCCGGGCAGGTCCACCACCACGGTGCGAAAGCCCGCCTCGGCGAAGGCCGGCACGTTGTGGCGGAAGTTGCTGTGTCCGCTCGCGCCCGGGCCGCTGCCGTGGATAAAGACCACCGGCTCGCTGCTGCCAGAGTCCAGGCAGTGCAGGCGCAGGCCCGTTGACGTGGTGGTGAAGCGCCCGACCGGCAGGTTCGGGTGTGGGGACAAAGGCGTGTGCTGTGACGTAGCGGACATGAGGGCGTCTCCCGTGGTTTGCCCAGCATATTGCGCAGCGCCGCCACCGCAGGCATCGTTCATTCGGACTACGAGCCGGACGGCCACTTCTCCTACGATGGGCGCTCCATGCATCAAGGGGGACCCATGACAGGATTCAACTACACCGGCCAGACCGTGCTGGTCACGGGCGGCATGCGCGGCATCGGCCGCGCCATCAGCGAGGCCTTCCTGCGCGCCGGCGCGCAGGTGTTCGTATGCGGCCGCACCGCACCCGCGGACGACAGCGAACTGCCGGGCGCAGGCAACCGCACCGCCCGCTTCATCCCGGCGGACATCCGCGACGTCGAACAGGTCGATGCCATGCTGGCGCAGATCGCGCAGGCCAGTCCCACGCTCGACGTGGTGATCCACAACGCCGGCGGCTCGCCGTTCGCGCTGGTTGCGCAGGCCTCGCCGCGGCTGCTGGAATCGGTGATCCGGCTCAACCTGGTGGCGCCGCTGCAGCTCGCGCAGCGCGCCAATGCACGCATGCAGCAACAGGCTGGCGGCGGCACGCAGCTGTTCGTCGGCAGCGTCAGCGCGCTGCGTCCTTCGCCCGGCACGGCGGCCTACGGCGCCGCCAAAGCCGGCATCCTCAATGCGGTGCGCACGCTCGCGGTGGAATGGGCGCCCAAGGTGCGTGTTGCCGCAGTCAGCCCGGGCATGGTGCTGACCGACACTTCGCAGCAGCAGCACTACGGCGACCCCGAGGCGTTGCGCACCATGGCCGCGACGGTGCCGCTGGGCCGGCTCGCGCACCCGGACGACATCGCCGGCGCATGCCTGTTCCTGGCCTCGCCGCAGGCGTCGTACGTGTCGGGCGCCAACCTTGTGATCGACGGTGGCGGCGAGCGCCCGGCCTTTCTCGACGCGGCGTCGGTCAATCGCGGCTGAGCGGCTGCCGCCTGTAGGGAAACCGCCTAGTCCGTTCTGCCGATTTGTGCATGGCTGCCCCTCTCTACGCTTGCGACCAGGCGAGCGCCATTCGAAGTGCCAGGCAATGAACCAACACCGACACCACGGGGAGACCACCATGCACCATCCACCATTCGGCCCACTGAAACGCCGCAACCGGCTGCGGCCCATCGCTGCCGCGGCGGCACTGGCCGCGCTGCTTGCGCCGCCAGCCAGGGCGGGAGAAACCATAGACCTTGGCCACGACACCACGCTCGACTACAGCGTCACCGCCTCCTACGGGGCCGCAGTGCGCACTGGCCACCAGAGCAACACGCTGCTGAGCCCGGCCAATATCAACGGCGACGATGGCAACCGCAACTTCAAGCGCGGCGACATGATCGCCAACCGCGTCTCGCTGCTGGGCGAAGCACATGTCAAGCACGACGCCTTCGGCGCGCTGGTGCGCGGCAGCGTGTTCCAGGACTGGGCCTACAGCGGCACCAACTCGAACAATGCGCCGTTCACGGTCAACCACAGCGGGCCGTTCAACCAGTTCACCGGCTCGGCGCAGGACTATCACGAGCACCGCGCGCAACTGCTCGATGCCTATGTCTATGGCGCGACGCCGATCGGCAGCACGCAGCTGAGCTTCAAGCTGGGCAACCAGGTGGTCGCCTGGGGCGAGAGCCTGTTCTTCGCCAATATCGCCGGCGCGCAAGGGCCTGCCGATGCGACCAAGGCCTTTGTGCCGGGCGCCGAGGTCAAGGACATCCTGCTGCCGGTGCCACAGGCGTCGCTGCAGCTTCAGGTCACGCCGGCATTCAGCGTAATGGGCTACTACCAGTTCACCTACAAGCCGAACCAGATCTTTGCGCCGGGCAGCTATTTCAGCTCCACCGACGTGGTCGGCCCCGGCGCGGAGTTCATCATCGGGCCTGGCTTCAATATCCCGCGCGGCCCGGATATCCGCCCCTCCGACTGGGGGCAGTGGGGCGTGGGCGCGCGCTTTCGCGTGTTCGAAGGCACCGAGGTCGGGCTCTACCAGCTGCGCTATCACGACAAGAACCCGAGCGTGGTCACCTCGCTCTTCCCCACGCTGCAGTACCAGCAAAAGTTCTACGGCGGCATCAACCTGACCGGCGCCAGCTTCTCCACACAGGTGCTGGGCGCCAACGTCGCCGGCGAAGTCAGCTACAAGGACGGCGTGCCGATGCTGGTGAATGTGGCCGGCTCACCCACCGCGACGCGTGGCCGGGCAATGCAGGGCCAGCTCTCCGCGATCTACTCGGTGGGCCCGACCTTCCTGGCCAACTCGCAGTCGCTGCTGGGTGAAATCGCCTACCTGCACGTGCTGGGCGTGGACCCGGTGATGGGCTTCAGCACGCTGTCGAACACCCGCAACTCGGCGGCATTCCAGGTTGGCTGGTCGCTGACCTACAACAACGTGTTCGATGGCTGGGACCTGACGGTGCCGCTTACCTATGCGCAGCAGTTCAGCGGCAGGTCGGCAGTGGCCGGCGCTTTCGGCACGCTGATGGGCTATGGCGACAAGCGCGCCAGCGTGGGGCTGACCTTCAAGTACCTGAACAACCTGGAGCTCAACCTGACCTATGCCGCGTTCATCGGCGGGGCGAACATCGCCAACCGTCCGCTGGCTGACCGCGACTACGTGGCCTTCAACGCCAAGTACTCGTTCTGACCTTTGTCCTGACCCGAACTGCCGCGGCGCGCTGCCGCCGCGGCAGCGCGGCCCGACCCTCCCCTGCCATGAACGCCGACCTGATCACCACGCTCAGCAATGAACTCCACCATGCGCTGGTCACGCGCTCGCCGGTGCCGCCACTCAGCGGCCGCGGTCTGGGGCTCGACGTCCACGCTGCCTATCGCATCCAGCAAGGCTTTATCGCCCACCGGCTGGCGGCCGGCGACCGCGTCACCGGCAAGAAGATCGGCGTGACCAGCCAGGCCGTGCAGCAGATGCTGGACGTGCACCAGCCGGACTTCGGCATCCTGCTGCAAAGCATGCAGTACGCCGCCGGGCAGCCCATCCCCACCGATACCCTGATCCAGCCGCGCGCCGAGGGCGAGATTGCCTTTTTCCTGCGGCGCGACCTGCGCGGCCCGGGCGTGACGCGCGACGATGTGCTCGACGCCACCGAAGCGGTGGCGGCCTGCTTCGAGATCGTGGATTCGCGCATCCGGGACTGGCGCATCCGCATCGAGGACACCGTCGCCGACAACGCCTCTTGCGGCGTCTATGTGCTCGGCGAGGAACGCGTCAGCCCACACGCGCTGGACCTGGGCGCGTGCGCGATGACGCTTGAGAAGAACGGCGAGTGCGTGGCCACCGGGCTTGGCAGCGCCGCGCTGGGGCATCCCGCCGACGCGGTGGCGTGGCTGGCCAACACCCTGGGCAGCTTCGGCATTCCCCTGCTGGCCGGCGAGACCATCCTGTCGGGTTCGCTGGCGGCGCTGATTCCCGTGCAGGCGGGCGACCGGCTGTCCATGCATATCACCGGCATCGGCGCCTGCAGCGCCGCGTTCTGCTGACTTCCAAAATTTTCCTGACTTCCTGACTTTGCCAAGCGAGACCTTATGAACAAGATCCGATGTGCCCTGATCGGGCCCGGCAATATCGGCACCGACCTGCTCTACAAGCTGCGCCGCAGCGACATCCTGGAACCGGTCTGGATGGTCGGCGTGGAGCCGTCCTCCGAAGGCCTGGCGCGCGCGCGAGAGCTGGGGCTGAAGACCACCAGCGACGGCATCGACGGCCTGCTGCCGCACCTGGAGGCCGACGATATCCGCATCGCCTTCGATGCCACCTCCGCCTACGTCCACGCTGAGCACTCGGCCAGGCTGACCGCGCGCGGCGTGCGCGTGATCGACCTTACGCCGGCGGCAATCGGGCCGTTCTGCGTGCCGCCGGTCAACCTGGAGGCCCATATCGGCAGCAACGAGATGAACGTCAATATGGTCACGTGCGGCGGGCAGGCAACCATCCCCATGGTGTATGCGGTATCGCGCGTGCAGCCGGTGGCCTATGGCGAGATCGTGGCAACGGTGTCGTCGCGCTCGGTCGGGCCCGGCACGCGCCGCAATATCGACGAGTTCACGCGCACCACGGCCGGCGCGATCGAAGCCGTGGGCGGCGCGCGCCAGGGCAAGGCCATCATCGTGATCAACCCGGCCGAGCCGCCGCTGATCATGCGCGACACCATCCACTGCCTGACCGACGATGCGCCCGACGTTGCCGCGATTACCGCCTCGGTGCACGACATGATTGCCGAAGTGCGCAAGTACGTGCCCGGCTACACGCTGAAGAACGGCCCGGTGTTCGACGGCAAACGCGTGTCGATCTTCCTGGAGGTTGAGGGCCTTGGCGACTACCTGCCGAAGTATGCCGGCAACCTGGACATCATGACCGCCTCGGCGGCCCGCACCGCCGAGTGCATCGCCGCCGCCATGCGCGCCGGCAGCGCGCAAGAAACTGCCAACGCCTGAGGAGCCCAGCCATGGTCCAACGCATCACCCTGCACGACATGACCCTGCGCGACGGCATGCACCCGAAGCGCCACCAGATCTCGCTGGAACAGATGAAAGGCATTGCCCGCGGGCTGGACGCCGCCGGCGTGCCGCTGATCGAGGTCACCCACGGCGATGGCCTGGGCGGCGCCTCGGTCAACTACGGCTTCCCCGCGCACAGCGACGAGGAATACCTGCGCGCGGTGCTGGGCGAACTGAAGCAGGCGCGCGTTTCCGCGCTGCTGCTGCCCGGCATCGGCACCGTCGACCACCTGCGCATGGCGTATGAGATCGGCGTGCATACCATCCGCGTCGCCACCCACTGCACCGAGGCCGATGTCTCGGAACAGCATATCGGCATGGCGCGCAAGCTGGGCATGGACACCGTGGGCTTTCTCATGATGGCGCACATGGCACCGGTGCAGACACTGGTGCAGCAGGCGCTGCTGATGGAAAGCTATGGTGCCAACTGCCTGTATATCACCGACTCGGCCGGGCACATGCTGCCGCACGATGTCACCGAGAAGCTGAGCGCCGTGCGGCAGGCGCTGCGCCCCGAGACCGAGTTGGGCTTCCACGGCCACCACAACCTGGCCATGGGCGTGGCCAATTCGCTCGCCGCGATTGCCTGCGGCGCCAGCCGCATCGACGCCGCCGCGGCGGGACTGGGGCCGGCGCCGGCAATACGCCGATGGAAGTGCTGGTGGCCGTGTGCGAGCGCATGGGCATCGAGACCGGCGTCGACGTCTACCGCATCGCCGACGTGGCCGAAGACCTGGTGGTGCCGATCATGGACCACCCCATCCGCATCGACCGCGACGCGCTTACGCTGGGCTATGCCGGCGTGTATTCGTCCTTCCTGCTGTTCGCCAAGCGCGCCGAGGCCAAGTATCGCATCCCCGCGCGCGAGATCCTGGTGGAGCTCGGCCGGCAGCGGCTGGTGGGCGGGCAGGAGGACATGATCGAGGATACGGCGATCACGCTGGCGCGCGAACGGGGCCTGCTGGTGCCGTGACGGTGCCGCACCGGCTTCTGTCAAGTCTGGCGGCGTCGCTGCGCGGCCGGGCGCTGCTTTCACCACGCATAAGAGTAAGGAGACAGGTTCCCATGCTTCGACTTCGCGCCAGCCTGCGGCTCGCTTCCCTCGGTATCGCGGCCACGGCATTGGCTACCGCGGCCAGCCCCGCCCGGGCACTCAATGTGCTGCTGACCAATGACGACGGCTGCGCCGCGCCTGGCATCAGCGCGGTCCGCAAGGCCCTGCAGGACGCCGGCCACCGCGTCATCACGGTAGGCCCGGCCAGCAACCAGAGCGGCTCGGGCGCTGCCTATGCCGTGCCCGACGGGCGCACCCGGCTGGTGGTCGAACCGCTCTCCGGCAGCGCCGACACGTTCTGCGTGCACCGGGTCAAGACCACCATTGCCGCGGGCAGCGCGCTCAATGCCGCCAACCCGGACTACCTGGGCAGCGGCTCGCCGGTAGACGCCACTGCCATGGGCCTGAAGATCGTCGGGCCGGAAAGCGGCTTCGCGCCGGACCTGGTCGTCTCCGGGGCCAATTTCGGCGAGAACCTGTCTGACTCCATCCCGCACTCGGGCACGGTGATGAACGTGCTGTACGCCGCGCGCCGCGGTGTGCCCGGCATTGCGCTGAGTGTTGGCGTGGACTTTGCCGAAGCACGCACCGGCTTCGGCAGCACTGTGGCCGCGTTCCCCAGGGCCGGGGCCTTCCTGGTCCGCGTGATTGCCAGCCTGGAAGCCACGCGCACCGCCGGCCAGCCATTGCTGCCGGTGGCCCACCCGCTGAGCATCAACTACCCGATCGTTGCCGGCGGGACCCCTGCCGGCGTGCGCCTGACCACGCCTGGCACGGTGGATTCCTTTACCACGGCCTACAAGCGCAATGCCGACAACACGGTATCGATCGACGTGGGCGCGCCCGAGACCGAAGCGGCGGCGCTGGCGCGGATTGCAGAAACGCCGGCCTTCCTGGCCAAGTTCATCACGATCTCGGCGCTTGACGTTGACTTCCGCCCGACGCCTCTGGCGCGCGGCCTGTTCAACCGCTCGCGCCGCGAGCTGGCCACCCTGGCACCTTAGGCGGAGCAACCATGGGCAAGGACCTTCGATCCTGGCGCCACCTCGTGCTTGCATGCGGGGTCGTGGCGGTCGCAGCATGCGGCGATGACCATGCGCCGCAAGTGAGCGGCACGGCTGCGGTCGGCGCCGCGCTGGCAGGCGCTACCGTGCAGTTGCGCGATGCGCAAGGACAAGTGCGCAACGCAACGACCGATGCAAAAGGCGCATTCCGCCTGGCCGAGGTGCCGGGCGGGGCGCTGATGGTGCGCTGCGAGGGCGGGCTCGCGCAGGGCGAGCCGAACCGCCTGCGGCTGCATGGCCTGGTGCTGGGCGGGCGCACCGTGAACTGCTCACCGCTGACCGAACTGGCGTTGTGGAAGCTGCTGGGCGCGCCCCCGGGCCAGGCGTTCGACAGTTTCGGACAGGGGCGCGCCAGGGACCTGTCCGCAGACGCCATGGCCGAAGCGGAAGCCGCAGTGTTGGCTGCGCTGGCGGCAGGTGCCGGGGTCGATATCGACCCCGCTGCCATACCCCGGCGCTGGCATGACACGCCGTTTGCGGCCGGCAATGCCAGCGATCCCCATGATGCCGCGCTGGATGCGCTGCGCGACGCGATCGCCGACCAGGCCTCCATGGACTTCATGGGCGAGATGGTGGTGCGCGGCGTGTGCGTGGCCGACGGAACCTGCGGGTAAGGCAGTTGCCGCTGCGCCGCCAACCGGTAGCCTGAAGCGGCCGGTGTCCCAACCGCAAACGCCGCCCTTGGCAAGGGGCGGCGTTTCCTTTTTATATCACCCCTGAATCTTTTTAAGCCCCGGCGGAAATGTGGCGCGCCCGGTGCTTCCAAGGTCTACACTGCCCCGGACAGGCTTGAACGTTGCTCCGGAGTTGTAATGCAGGTGGCGATCCGGGTATCTGCCGGGCGGCAGCCTGGACATGGCTCGAGATTCCCGGCAAGTGCGCGCGCAGCAGCGCAGCCATCACGCCCTCGCCTTGCGGCGCGGCACCTGTAACCGGACGCATGCCAAGGAACCGCTTCCTGCATATGATCCGCCCTGATCCGCTCCTGGTCGCCGTCACGGCGCACTGCCTTCATCCTCGTGGCCATGTCGTGGCTGCCGTGGGCCCATGGCTGGCGGCACGGCGCAACGGGAGCTGACATGCGGCGCACGCTGCCGGGCCTGACCCGATGGGTGCTCGCCAGTGCGCTGGCCTGTGCGTCGCTGGCAGCCCCTGCCGCCAGCGCCCCGGTCTGCAAGTGGCCGGACTGGGATGTCTTCAGGCAAACCCTGCTGAGCGCCGACGGCCGCGTGATCGACGCCAGCACCGAGAGCATGGCCACGGTGTCTGAAGGCCAGGCCAATCGAGCGCACGAAGGCTGAGGCGTCCGGTTCATTCACAACATGCCTGTCAAGATAGCCCGCGAAGCGCCGTAATCGCTAGAATGCGCATTAATGCGCAGCGGTGCGCGTTGGTCTGATCCCGGAGCCGGCATGGAACCCCTCTCTTTTGAATTCGTCACCGTTGAGGAAGCAAAGAAGGTATTGGACGGCGCGCCGCCAGTGCAAGCCGAGCCTGACTGGAGCGGCGTGCGGCGCCCGCCATCGCCGGAAGACACATTGCTTACAGACGTCGCCATGCGGTGGCTGGCGTCGCTGCCGGCCGAGGCGCGCCCCGTGGAGCTATGCCGCCGCTATGCGCGCATCGGCAACCAGCTGGCTGCGCTCGCTGCCAACCCGGCAGCTCTGCATGCTTTCCTGGTTGAGCTGCTGATCGACAAGCGGGGTGGGCGGCAGGGGTTTCCGGATGGCATTGCGCTTGAATTGTCGCGGTTGCATGAATATATGGGGCGGCAATTGCCTGGGGGTGGGGGCAGGGGTGGTCTGAGCTGGTGGATTGAGGTGGGGCTTGGGATATCGCCGCCATGCGGTTGCTTGGCGTGCTTGGCGAGCGTGGGCTGTTTCGCCGGCGTAGCCGGCGAGTCACTTTCTGTCCGAGCGACAGAAAGTAACCAAAGAACGCGTCGCCTATGCGGCTGGCAATCCATTCCTCGCCGTTGGTAGTTCGGGCGGCGGTGATTTCCGTTCGATGTGGGTGCCCGTTCGAGCCTGCTACGCCATGTGAGTCAGGGACAGTGCCTGCGTTAACCCACTATTGAACGATCCCCATGCAGGGCGTAGGCCGCCTGCTGCCGACCGTATCGCGGGGACGCCTACGGCTGCTGCGCCGGCTCAAAATGCGCCGACGGTCATTGGACGCTTGCGCGAAGCGCAGCCGAAGGCGTTGATGCGATATCGCTGGAGAGTGCGGGCCACCGCCCGACTTGGGGATCGTTCAAAAGCCGGTTATCTCAGGCACGGGCCCACACTCACATGGCGTTAGCAGGGTCGAACGGGCAACCACGCCCAAACGGCAAGCACCGCCGTCGATACGACCAACGCCGAAGAATGGATTGCCAGCCGCACAGGCGACGCGTTTTTTGGTTACTTTTTGTCGCTCGGACAGAAAGTGACTCGCCGGCTACGCCGGCGAAACAGCCCACGCCCGCCAAGCACGACAAGCAACCGTAATGGCACCAAGCCAAAACACCACTTACACCGTCGCCCCAGTCCCCAAAATCGCCGTAGCCTGACTAGACAACGTCCCCCATTCCCATGCACCACGGCAACCTCGGCATCCCGCACCTGCCGCTCGCCGCATTCGCCGCGCAGCTGCCGCACCGCCTCGATGGTGATGAACATGCCATACATGCCGGGATGCACGCATGACAGCCCACCACCGTTGGTGTTCACCGGCAGCCGCCCGCCCGGCGCGATCCCACCGCCGCTGACGAACTGGCCGCCCTCGCCCTTGCCGCAGAAACCGAGGTCTTCCAGGAACAGCAGCGTGTTGATGGTGAAAGCATCGTAGAGCTCGGCCACGTCGACATCGGACGGCTTGAGCCCCGCCATGGCGAAGGCGCGCTCGCCGGATTCCCTGGCGGCCGTGACGGTCAGGTCCGGCATGCACGAGATCTGGCGGTGCCACGTGGCGGTGGCATTGCCCAGCACATAGACCGGCGGCTTGGCCAGGTCCTTGGCGCGGTCCGCGCGCACCATCACATAGGCGCCGGCGCCGTCGGTGACCAGGCAGCAGTCACGCACGGACAGCGGGTCGGACACCATGCGCGCATTGAGCACGTCGTCGATGCTGAGCGGGTCGCGCATCATCGCTTCCGGATTAAGCTGCGCCCACTTGCGCGCGGCCACGGCGACCTCGGCCAGGTGCTCGCGCGTGGTGCCGTACTGGTGCATATGGCGCGCCGCGGCGAGTGCGTATGACGTGATCGGCTGCAGCGGGCTGTACGGCTGCTCATACGGCTGCGGGTCCAGCACCGCGCGCACCTTGGAGATGCCGGCGCGGCCGACGGTGGAGGTGCGCTGGTTGCTGCCATAGCAGACCAGCACCGCATCGCACTGGCCCGATTCGAGCGCCATCATCGCCGGCAGCATGTGCGAGACAAAGCTGGAGCCGCCGATCATGGTGCTGTCGACAAATCTGGGCTTGATGCCGAGGTATTCGGCCACCGGCATCACCCACATGCTGGCGCCGACGCTGGCGGTGGCGATGCCGTCGATGTCGCGCATCGACAGGCCCGCATCCCTGACGGCGGCCTTGGCGGCCTCCACCAGGATTTCCATTTCAGTCTTGCCGTGGGCCTCGCCCATGCCCGCCTGGCCGACCCCGACGATGGCGACGCTGCCACGCAAATTGGACAAACTCATGGCCTCAGCCCTCCACCGGATCGAACACGACGAGAGCGGCCTCGCCTTCCTTGCCCTGCGCCACGCGTGCCTGCACGCGCATGCCGATATGCACGCTGGCGGGCGCAATGCCTTCCACGCGGCTCATCATGCGCACGCCCTCATCCAGGTCCACCAGCACCACGTTGTAGTCGCCGCCAGCATCCGGCTTGCGGCGGATCACGCTGGTGGAGTAGACCGTGCCGGTACCCTTGGGCTCGACCCAGGCGAGCGTGTCGCCGCCGCAGTGCGGGCAGATATTGCGCGGGAAAAACACGTGGCGCTTGCAGTCCTGGCAATGCTGGATGCGGAACTGGCCAGCGGCGAGCTGGTCCGCATAAGCCTTGTCCGGACCCACCGCCGCTTCTTGTTGGGGCATGGAGTCTCCTTCACTTTTGATGGTGCCGCCATGGGCTGTCCATGGCACGGCAATGAGCTTGCCGCAGTCTGTGCATTGCAACAATTCACATCTGCCGAAGGCAGGATTTTTGAATGCGGAAAGCGCCGCGCTCAGATCACCAGTTCGATCACAAACGGTCCCTTGCGCGAATTGGCTATGCGGAACAGGTCGGCAAAACTCTCCATGTCCCTGGCCTGCGCGCCCTCCACGCCCATGCCATTGGCCAGCTTGACCCAGTCCAGGTCGGGATTGCCGATGTCCAGAATGTCCAGGGCGGTCTTGCCCGGGTTGGCCCCCACCCCCGCCAGCTCGCCCAGCAGGATGGCGTACTTGCGGTTGGCCAGCAGCACCACGGTGACGTCGAGCCGCTCGCGCGCCATGGTCCACAGCGACTGCAGCGTGTACATGGCCGAGCCATCGGCCTGCAGTGCCACCACGCGCCGGTCCGGCGCCGCCACCGCCGCGCCCACGGCCAGCGGCAGGCCTTCGCCGATGGCGCCGCCGGTCAGCTGCAGCCAGTCGTGCGGGGCTGCATGGACCGTGCCCGGATAGAAGGCGCGGCCGAAGCTGATGCTCTCTTCCACCACGATGGCTTGTTCGGGCAGCAAGGCAGTCAGCGTCCGTGCCACCGCCTCGGACGTGACCGCGCCGCGGGCGGGCTCCACGGATGCGGGCGCTGCGGCAGCCGGCAGTGGCGCGTTGCGTGCGCCCACCTCGTCGGCCAGCCGGGCCAGCGCTTCGGCCAGGTCTTCCTCCGGACGAGCCAGCACATGGATCACGGCATCTTCCGGATACGGGCGCGGCGACTTGCCCGGGTAGGCAAAGAACGTCACCGGCGCCGGTGCGCCGACCAGGATCACGTTGCGGATGCCGGCCAGCTTGTCGCGCGCGACCTCGCCCGAATATGGCACGCGGTCCACCGCCAGGCGGCCGCTGCCGCGCGACACTCGCGCATTGGACATGGGCGAGATCAGGCGGGCGCCGGTCGCTGCGGCAATGCGGTGTGCATCGGCCAGCGGCGTCTCGCGCAGCGCGCTGCCCCCAGCACAACCAGCGTGGGCTGGCCTGAGCGCAGCACGCGCGCGGCCTGCTGCACGGCATCGGGCGAGACCTTGGGCACCGCCAGCGGCGGCAGCGGCGCGGCTACCACGCCGCCCGCATCCCAGCACACATCGGAAGGCAGGATCAGGCTGGCGACCCCACCCGGCGCGGCGCATGCGGCCTGCACCGCGGACGAGGCATCGGCGCCGACGGACGCAGCCTGCGTGGCCGTGCGCGTCCACACAGAGACCGGACGGGCCCAGCCTTCGGTATCCGCGGTCAGCGGTGCATCCAGGGGCCGGTGGTAGGTCGCCTGGTCGCCGATGATGTTGACCACCGGCGTCTGCGCGCGGCGCGCGTTGTGCAGGTTGGCCAGGCCGTTGGCCAGCCCCGGGCCGCAATGCAGCAGCGTGGCGGCGGGCTTGCCGGCCATGCGCGCATAACCATCGGCCGCGCCGGTGACCACGCCTTCGAACAGGCCCAGCACGCAGCGCATGCCCGGGATGCGGTCCAGCGCCGCGACGAAGTGCATCTCACTGGTGCCCGGGTTGGCAAAGCAGGTGTCCACGCCGTTGGCGAGCAGGGTCTTGACCAGGCTCTCGGCGCCGTTCATCGGTTGGGTAGTTTCCATGTCTCGGGTTCCGCTCAGGTTCTGGGTCAGCAGGTTGGCATTGGTTGCACGGGGGCATCAGGCCGGACGCGGCCGCCCCGCCAGCAGGTCGAAATCCAGGCAGACAAACTCGGTCGGGAATTCGATGCGTGCGTAGTAGACGATCAGCTCGCCGCTCTCGCCCGGGACACAGGCAAAGCGGCGCAGCTCAGCCACCGGCGCGCCCACGGCAAGCGCCAGCGCGGCGGCGGATTCGGCCCCGGCCGCGACGATCGACAGCCGCTGGCGCGCGGTGCTGACCGACAGGCCGGGGAAGCGGTCCAGCACCGGCACCGAGGCACCCTGGCGGAAGGCCTCGGGCTCGCGCGCAAAGACGCCGGCCTCGATATAGACCTCGCCCACCGCGAACGGCCGCCCTTCCAGCCGGTGCAGCCGGCGCAGGAAGTGGTATTCGGCGGCGCGCTCAGCGGGGCACGGCATGCCGAGATCGGCAGGCAGCGGCACGTTGCCGGCCGACTCGACCATCGCTTCGGTGTCCAGCTGCGCGCCCACCGCCACCGCCTCGTCCCAGCTGGTCGACAGCGACACCTGCCGCCGCGCCTGGCACGGTGCCCTGACGAAAGTGCCGCGCCCGCGCGAGCGCTCCACCAGCCCTTCTTCGTCGAGCATCGACAAGGCATGGTGCATGGTCATGCGCGCCACGCCGTACTGGCGGCACAGTTCCTCCAGCGAGGGAATGCGCTCGCCTTGGCGCCAGGCGCCGCTTTCGATCTGGCGGCGGAAGATGGTGGCCAGCTGCAGGTAGACCGGCTGGCGGCTGCGCGAGAGGAGTTCGCTGGACGTGGTGTCTGCCATGCGGCAAGGGAGGTCGGGAAGCGTCGGTACGGGCGATGCGGAGACCGCCCGGAGGCGGCCTGGCCGGACGACTATATAAAAGTCTATAAACCTAGACTACTCGGGTTAACGCCGATCAATGCCTCTCGGGTTGTGCCAGGCCCACGCGTGCAATCCGGGGCTTTTGTCGCCCAGGTGTCACGCGCCGGAACGTGCCGGAACCCCCACTTCAGCACCCACCTTGCCACTGCCCAAGCGGACAGAATGCCACCATGCCCCAACCTTCCCGGAGGCAGGCGTGGCTGCCGCTTGCAGCCATCTCAAGGAGTCAACTTATGTTGATGCGAGACGTGATCCCCCAAATCCTGAACCGCGGCACGGCTCAACTGGCACCCGACGCGTTCGAGACGGCTTCGCACAAGACCTTCCACCATGCGATCGACATTTATCTCAAGGATTCCAATGCCTTTATGAATACCTACTTCGCCCGCTACTTCGAGTGGCAGGGCATTTGCCGGGAGCGGTGGTTCCATGAATGCATCCACGACAACCTGCTGGCCGCGGGCGGCGTCTTCGTGACCAAGCGCGCGCACCAGGAATATGTCGAGGAGACGTTCCCGTTCCAGCGCGTGGATTGCTACCTGAACACCTTCCAGGTCCGGCAGTGCTCGGCCTACCTGCTGTTCCGCTTCTGCGTGGGCGGCAAGCCGGTGTCGCCGGGCTACCAGCAGATCGTCTTCGCCGACCGGCAAAAGCGCATCACGCGCTTTCCGGCGGGCATCATCGAACGGGTCAGGGAATATGAACTGGCGCTGCCGGCACTGGCCAGCTGAGCCAGGCGCGGCTGACCCCGTGCGGGTCTGAATCCGGCACCGCCGGCCGTGAGTCAGCCGGCGGTGCCGGTGCGCAGCCGGCTGTCGGCCATGGCGGTGAAGCGCGGCAGCCTGAGGGTAAAGGTGGTATGCACGGCCGGCACCGACTCGCAGTCAATGCGCCCGCCGAAGGTCTCGATCACGCGCCGGCAGAAGGCCAGGCCGAGGCCGGCACCGGTGCCATGCGCCTTGGTGGAGAAGAACGGATCGAAGATGCGCGGCATGACGTCGGCCGGAATGCCCGGGCCGGTGTCGCGAAAGCGGATCACGTGGTGCTGGCCCTCGGTCGCGCCGGTGATGTCGATGTGGCCGCCGCCGGCCGCCCGGATCGCATGCAGCGCGTTCTTCAGCAGATTGAACAGCACGTAGACCAGCAGCGTGTCGGAGCCGACAAAGCGCCAGCCCTCGTCGATGCCTCGCACCTGCACGCAGCCGCGCTCCTCGCCCTGGAACGGGTAGCGCTCCAGCGCCGCATGCACGCAGTCGGCAATGCCGTGCGGGGCAAAGCTGCTGCGGTCCAGCCGCTCCAGCGTGACCGAGGCCAGCGCCATGTCGATCACGGTGCTGGTGCCATCGACTTCCCGCGTGATGGCGCCGACCAGGCTCGACGCGCGCTCAAGCTGGCCGGGCCGCATGCGGTCTTCGCACAGGCCCCGCTGTACCGCCAGCTGGTAGCCGTGCAGCACCTGCGGCCAGGTGCGCGCCAGCTCCTGCGCCTGCATGCGGATGGTCGCCAGCGGCGTGCGCACCTCATGCGCCACGGTGGCGGCCAGCGAATACGGATGCATCAGGTCGTAGCGCACCACGCTGACCGCCAGGATGCCCAGGCTTGCCGCCACGAACACCACGCCCGGCGGATAGAAGGCCGCGCCGTAGTTGACGGCGTAGTCCACCGCCGCCAGCGAATAGAGCGCCACCGCCACCAGGCACAGCTTGTAGCGCTTGCGGCGTTCGGCCGTTGCATTGCGCCGCGCCGCCACCAGCAGCCAGGCGCTGCGCAGCGCCACCAGCACCGTCTGCACCAGGTGCAGCGGATGCAGCGGGCCGGCCTTGGGATAGTCGCCGAAGAAATAGCTGTAGTAGCCAGAGACCACCTGGCCGGTGGTCAGCAGCAGCACCGCCAGCACCAGGCTCAGGCAGTAGGAGGCCAGCAGCAACGGCCGCTCCCGGCGGCACTCGGTGACTTCGGCAATGAAGTGGTAGAACGTGGTCGGCAGGAACAGGATGAAGAGGTAGCCGAGCCGGGCCAGCACCAGCGACACATCGGGATGCGAGGCCTGGAACAGGAACACCCACGTGCCCTGCCAGGCGAAGGTGGTCACGCACAGCAGGAAGAATGAAGTGGAGACGCGCGTCACCCCCTTGGTCACCAGCACATAGAGGCCGTAACCGAGGAAGATCGACGAGACGAAGGCGGGCAAGGCTGCGTACATGCGGAGCGCGAAGGCAAGCCGTATGGATGGCGGGATCGGCGACGCGACATGTTATGCCCTGCGCGGGTGGCGCGTGCATCATTCGGTTGCATTCAGAGCTAATCCGCGCTTAATGCTGTGCGATTCAGGCCGGCATACCCCTCGTTCCGGGGGTGCCCGAGGGGTATCGGGTATGCGCCAGACAAAAAACAAGGCGGGGCGCCCGCTGGCGTCCCGCCTTGCCGTGCTGCCGCGCCCTGCTTACCAGCGCGTGTCCCGTTCCCACGCCTTCATTTCTTCCTCGACGCGCTCCTTGGTGTAGCCATAGCGCTCCTGGATGCGGCCGGCAAGCTGGTCACGCTTGCCATTGATCTGCGTGATGTCATCGTCGGTCAGCTTGCCCCACTTCTCCTTGATCTTGCCTTTGGCTTGTTCCCACTTGCCTTCGATCTGGTCCCAGTTCATGTCGTGCTCCTTCGTCCCGTGGCAAGGGGGCGCCAACAGAGGCGTCCCCTTGCGAGTGGTGTGCGGTGAGTGGCCCCCGCCATCAGGCCGGCGGGACCGTGCTGAAGCGGCTTGCTTACTTGCCGTACTTGGCCTTCACGTCGGCCTGGCACTTGTCCTTGGATTCGCCCGACATCGCATCGCAGCGTTCCTTGTCGGCCTTGTAGGCGGCGTCCAGGGTGTCCTTCTTTGCATCGGCGCGGGCTTCCGCCACATCGGCGCGCGAACCGGTTGCCGCGGCCTTGTCGACCTTGGCAGGGATCAGGGCCTTTTCATGTGCGGCCTTGGCGTCCTTCTTGCAGACGTCCTTGTCGTTGCCCTTCTTGTCGTCGCACATTTCCTTGGCTACGTCATAGTCGCGGTCGGCCTTGACCTTCTCCGCCTTGGCCATCGACTTCTGCGTGCCGTCGCGGCGGGCTTCGGCCTGGGCCTTGGCCACATCGCGGTCGCGCTTGGCCTCGGCCTTGCAAACGTCCTTGGCGTTGCCCTTCATGCCATCGCACTTGCCGGTGGCAGCCTTGTAGTCCGCATCAGCCTGCTTCACCGCGGCGTCATAGTCGGCCTTTGTCCCGGTTGCAGCCGTTCCGGCCGTGGTTGCTGGAGCAGTCATCTGCGCCAGGGCAAATCCCGCCGGCGCGGCAACCATCATCGAACACAGTGCTGCGGTCAGCCATTTCTTCAACATGTCGATCTCCTTTCCGGGTGATTGCGTCAGGGTACGCATGAGAGGCCGGCGGCTGTGCCACTGGCCATGCCGTAAGTACAGAGTAGGCTCGGGGGATAATGGGAAGCAGGCGTCCGGCTCCGAAAGGCGCGTCAGACTATTCCGACATTGCGATTCGGGCGAGGCACACGGCGGGGCGTGCAACGGATTGCGGAGGGGACTTGTTGAATGCGCCTTTAGCGAAAAAAACGCCGCCCGGTGTGGGGGCGGCGTCATGCTTGGGGCCTGTCTGCAATGCCACACAGGCCGCGAGGGACATGCCCCCGCGCCCCTGTCATCACCCCGAAATCGACGGCGTCAACCGGCTCTCGTCAGGCGTTTCGCCCTCTTCGTCCGGCCAGTTGCGCCCTACCATCCATTCATACAAGGTAGGCAGCACGATCAGCGTCAGCACGGTCGCGGTGATCAGGCCGCCGATGATGACGATGGCCAGCGGGCGCTGCGTCTCGGAGCCGATGGCGCGCGAGATGGCCATCGGGAACAAACCCAGCATGGCCAGCAGCGCGGTCATCAGCACCGTGCGCAGCCGGTCCATCGAGCCGGTCAGCACGGCCTGGCGCACCGGCATGCCTTCATCGCGCAGCTGGTTGAAGTAGGTCACCATCACCACGCCGTTGAGCACCGCCTGGCCGAACAGCGCGATAAAGCCGATCGCCGCCGACACCGACAGCGGAATGCCGGTCAGGAACAGCGCGAACACGCCGCCGATCAGCGCGAACGGGATGTTCGAGATGATCAGCGTGGCGCTCTTGAACGACTTGAACGCATTGAACAGCAGCAGGAAGATCACCAGCACCGACAGCGGCACCACGATCGAGAGCCGCGCCATGGCGCGCTCCTGGTTCTCGAACTCGCCCGACCAGCTGATCTTGACGTCGTCGGCCTTGACGTTCTTCGCCACCAGCTTCTGCATGTCCTTGACCACGCTGCCCATGTCGCGGTCGTGGATAAAGATGCCGATCGAGGTGGTGCGCTGGCCGTTCTCGCGGCTGATGTTCATCGCGCCGGACGCCGCGCGGAAGGTCACCAGCTGCGACAGCGGCACCTGCGCGCCGTCGGCGGTCTGCATGAAGATATTGGGCAGGTTAGGCAGCGCACGCTCCGACGGCTTCAGGCGCACGGCCACGCTGAAGTGCTTCTCGCCCTCCCAGAGCTCGGTCGCGGCCTTGCCGGCCAGCGCGGTCTCCATCAGGTCCTGCACATCGGCCACGTTGATGCCGTAGCGCGCGGCCTGGGCGCGATCGAACTCCAGCACGTATTGCGGCAGCTCGCCGTCGCGGTCGATAAAGGCGCGCATCACGCCCTTGACTGACTGCACATTGGCCAGGATCTGGTCGGCTACCTTCTTGTTCTGCTCCAGGCTGTCGCTCTGCACCTTGATCACGATCTGGCCCTTGATCTGCGAGATGCTCTCCAGGATGTTGTCGCGCACCGGCTGCGAGAAATTGGGCTCGATGCCGGGGAGCTGGCGCAGGTTCTTGTCGATATCGCCGATGATGGCGCGCTTGTTGAAGCCGTCGCGCCACTGCTTCTCGGGCTTGAGGTCGACCAGGATCTCGACGGTGTTGATCAGCTTGGGATCGGTACCGTCGTCGGGGCGCCCCACCTTCGAGATGGTGGTGTTGACCTCCGGGGTCTTGCGGATCACGCTGCGCAGCAGCCGCGCCTGGTCGCGCGCTTCATCGATCGAGGCCGACGCGGGCAGGTCGAAGCTGACCCACATCGAGCCTTCATCCAGTTCGGGCAGGAACTCGCTGCCAAGGAACTTGCCCACGCCCACGGTCACCACCAGCAGGCCCACCGCCGCGCCCACCACCAGTTTCTTGTGGTCCAGCGCCCAGGCCAGCATCGGCTCATAGAGCCGCTTGCAGTGGCGCACAAGGAAGTTGTCGTCGTGCGCGATATTCTTGGTGAGCAGCAGGTGGCACAGCAGCGGCACCAGCGTCAGCGAGAGGATCAGGGAACCGATCAGCGCGCCCGTCACCGTGTAGGCCATCGGCGCGAAGATCTTGCCCTCGTGCCGCTGCAGCGTGAAGATCGGGATGTGCGCCGCAATGATGATGACCATCGAGAACACGGTCGGACGGCCCACTTCCGTGGTGGCCTGCAGGATGGCAAGCAGGCGCGCCTTGCTGTCCTTGATCTGCTGCTCCTTGAGCTCGCCCAGCCGCTTGAAGATGTTCTCGACCACGATCACCGCGCCGTCGACGATGATACCGAAGTCCATCGCGCCCAGAGACAGCAAGTTGGCCGGAATGCCCACCCAGGTCAGGCCAATGAAGGTCGACAGCAGTGCCAGCGGGATGATCAGCGCCACGATTGCCGCGGCGCGCACGTTGGCCAGGAACAGGTAAAGCACCGCCATCACCAGCAGCGCGCCCTCCACCAGGTTGCCGAACACGGTGTGCAGGGTTTTGTCGATCAGCGTGGAGCGGTCGTAGTAGGGCACGATCTTCACGCCCTTGGGCAGGATCTGGTCGTCCAGCAGGTCGATCCTCTTCTGCAGCGCCTCCAGCACCAGCGAGGGGTTTTCGCCCTTGCGCATCACCACGATGCCCGAGACGATGTCGTCCTCGTCGTCCTGGCCCATCAGGCCTTGCGGCGGCGCGCTGCCGACCCTCACGTCGGCGATGTCCTTGACCAGGATGGGGGTGCCCCGGTTCTCGGCCACCACCACGTTGGCGATATCGGCCGAGGTGCGGAAGCTGCCCAGCGAGCGCAGCAGGAACTGTTGCCTGCCGTGCGCCACGGCGCCGCCGCCGGCGTTGGCGTTGGCGCGCTGCAGCGCGGTGAACAGTTGCGACAGCGAGATCTTGGCATCGCGCATGCGCGCCAGGTTGGGATTGACCTCGTACTGCTTGATGGTGCCGCCGATGGTGACCAGGTCGGCCACGCCCGGCACCTGGCGCAGGTTTTTCTCCACCACCCAGTCCTGCAGCGTGCGCAGCTCTTGCGCGGTATAGCCCTTGCCGGTCAGGCGGAAGCGGTAGATCTCGCCGATCGCGGTGGACAGCGGCGCCAGGTCCGGATGCACGCCGTCGGGCAGGTCCACGCTGCGCAGGCGCTCCAGGATCTGCTGGCGCGCGGTCACGTCGGTGGCACGGTCGTTGAACGTCACCATCATGAACGACAGGCCGAACTGCGTGTGCGAGAACACCCGCACCGCGTTGGGCGTGCCCGCCAGCGCGGTCTCGATCGGGATGGTGACCTGGCGTTCCACCTCTTCGGCGGCGCGGCCCGGGTACAGCGTGATGACGTTGACCTGGATGTCGGACACATCCGGGAAGGCTTCGATCGGCAGGTTCTTGAACGCGGCCAGGCCGCCCCCGACGAAGATAAGCAGGCCCAGCCAGACAAAGAGCTTCTGGTGCAGGGCAAAGCTGACGATGCGTGAAATCATGTGGCGGCCGTCCTCAGCGCTTTTCAGCCGCGCGCGCCGCGTTCACGGCCGTGGCATCGCGCAGGATGTCCTGCAGGTAGAGGTTGCCGTCGGTGATCACGGTCTCGCCGTCCTTCACGCCTTCAAGCAGCTCGGTGGTGCCGGGCAGTGTCACGCCCACGCGCACCAGGCGGCGCTCAAAGGTATTGGCGGCGGTGCGCACGAACACATAGTTGCGGTTGTCGGCCAGGAACACGGCCTTGGACGGCACGGCGATGCCCTTGAACGATGCCGCCGGCAGCTTCGCGGTGACGAACATCTCCGCCTTCAGGCGGCGCTCCGGGTTGGGCACGTTCAGCCGCACCTTGATGCTGCGCGCGGTGGGATCGACATAGTCGGCGATCTTGACCACGGAGCCGGAGAAGGTCTCGCCGGGCCAGGCCGCGGTGGTGAGCTGCACGTCCACGCCCGGCTTGAACAGGCTCAGGTCGGCCTCGCCCGCATCCACCTGCGCCCACAGCGTGGTCGGATCGGTCACCAGGAACAGCGGCGCGGCGGGCGGCTGGTCGGGGCGCAGCTCCATGCCGAGGTTGATGTTGCGCTCGACCACCAGGCCGTCGATCGGGCTGCGCAGGGGAAAGCGCTGGTTGACGGAGCCCGCGCCGCCTGCGGCCGCGCCGTACTGGCCCAGAGCCGCCTGGGTGCGCTGCAGGTCCGCCGCGGCACGCGCGGCGTCGGCCTGCGCCTGCTCCAGTTCCTTCTGCGCGATGATGCCGGCGCCGTACAGCTCGCGCTGGCGTGCCAGCGCCTTGGCAGCGACCGCGCTGTCGGCGGCGGCCTTGCGCGCATCGGCCTGGGCCACGCCGAAATCGGGCGAGGTCAGGCTGGCCAGCGGCTGGCCCGCTTTCACGGTGGCGCCGGGCTGCACCAGGATCTCGGTGACGCGGCCGGCAAACGGTGTCGACACGCGCACGGTCTTGTCCTCGTTCCACACCAGCCGGCCGGGCAGGCTCAGCATGCGCTCGCCGCCGGTCTTGGCGGCTTCGCCGGCGATGCCCGGCAGCGTCTTCACGCTGGCCGGGAACTGGATGGTATTGCCGCTGACCTTGGGATCGTCATCGGGCTTGGGCGCTTCAGACTTGCCGCAGGCGGCCAGCGCCAGGGCGCACAGCGCCACCACGGCGCAGACGGCGGACAGGCTCGCCGGCGCGCCGGCGGAAGAAGGGTTGCAGGACGTACGGCGGAACATGCGTGACAAGTGAGACATGAAGGATGCGCGGGAACTGCGGTTCAGGGACGTGCCTGCGTGGCCACGGGAGCACCCGTGGTGGTAGAGGTCTGCAATGCGGCGCGGTACGCCGACAGCGCCTTGGCATACTCGCCCTGCGCTTCGACGGCATCGAGCCGGGTCTGGCGCAGCGCGCGGCGCGCATCGAGCAGGTCGAGCACGCCGGTGGCGCCCTTGCTGTAGGCGAACTCGGCGCTGTTGGCTACGCTCTCGGCAGCGGGCAGCACGTCGTCGCGCATCTGCCGCAGCGACTGGCGCGCGGTCTCGAGCTGGCTGCGCAGCCGGTCGATCTCGTTGCCGGCCTCCAGCATGACGCGATTGCGGTCGTCCAGCGCGGCGTAATAATCCACTTCTGCCCGGCGCGCTTCGCCGCCATTGCGGTGGCGCACGAACAACGGGATCGACACGAACACGCCGAAGCTGTTGCCGGTGCCATAGGTGTTGGTGGGCGAGGTCGGGTAGTGCTCCGCCTGTGCGCCGACGGTCACGTCGGGCACCCGCCCGGCGCGCGCCAGGTCGCGCGTGGCGGCGGCGGCGGCCAGGCGCGCCTCGGCCGCGGTCACGTCGGGGCGGCGCTGGAGCGTATCCGGGTCGGGCTGCGGCGCGGCGGCATCGAGCGCCGGCCAGTCAGCCACCAGCCGGTTATCGGACAGCGTGCCGGGCACGCCCATCGCCTGCGCCAGCCCGGCCTTGTCGCGGTAATGGTCGGTCATCGCCTGGCGCATATCGTTCTGCGCACGCAGTGCGTCGAGCTGCAGCTTGGTCACGTCGGCGCGGGCCACGTCGCCCGCCTTGAGGCGCGTCTCGCTGGCCTGGCGGGTGCGCTCGTAGAGGCCCAGCGTTTCCCTGAGCACGGCCACGCGTTCCTGGCTGACCAGTGCCTCGAAGAAGGCCTGCTCCACCGTGGCGGTCTGCTGCGCCACGACGGCCTGCACCACCTCGCCGGCGGCGGTGCTGGCCTTGCGCGCGGCGTCCGCGCGCAGGTTGCCCTTGTTGGCGGTCTCGATGACCTGGTCCACGCGCAGCTTGGAGTCCACGGTCTTGCTGCGCAGGTTGCCCGAACCGACGCCGGCATGCGGGTTGATGTTCTCCACGCCCAGGCTCAGCACCGGGTTCGGGCGTTGTGAAGCAATCTGCACATCAGCCTGACTGGCTTCCACACCGCGGCGCGCGGCAATGATGGTGCGGTTGCAGCGCAGCGCGTCCAGGCGCGCCTGGGCCAGGGTCAGCGAGGCGCCCGCCGGCGGCGGTGCGCATGGGCTGGCGGCCTCTGCGGAGTCAGCGGAAGGAAGCGGCTCGGCGGGCCGTTCGGCGGCAAGGCTTGCCGCGGATCCTGCCACGCCCCCCAAAACCAGCAGGGCGCCTACGGCAATACGGGATAAGACAAAAGGCACGGTCGGTCAGGCTCGGTTTGACAACGGTCTGCGGTAAACGACCGTGCCCGCCTAACGGTGCACCGGGGCCCCGAAATTCATTCGGCCCCGATCCCGCAGTGCGGTCGCGCGGCGTGGCTGTCTTGGTGCGCCCTCGCCTGCTGTCCCGATGCATCGAACGCCACCCGGACACGATCTCCCGCCCGCATTCAAACCGAATCGCATTACAAACGGCTTTCATTCGGCTGACAAAAGACTTTAACTGCGTGAAAACCCTAAGCAACCGGAAAAGACGGCAGATGGCACGGGCATTGCCGGCCGCGCCGCCGGAAGCTGCCGCGTGTTTATCCCTTCACGCGGTCGTCCAGCCCGAGACCACGGCCGATGATCTCCTTCATGATCTCGCTGCTGCCGGCATAGATGCGCGAGATGCGCGCGTCGGCATACATGCGGCAGATGCGGTACTCCTCCATGTAGCCGGCGCCGCCGTGCAGTTGCACGCCCTCGTCGACCATGCGCCCCTGCAGTTCAGAGGTCAGCAGCTTGGCCGAGGCCGCCGTCTCCACCGTCAACGTGCCGGCGTTGTGCTGCAGCACGCACTGGTCGACGAAGGTCTGGATCGCGTCAAGCTGCGCGCGCAGCTCGGCAAGCTTGAAGCGCGAGTTCTGGAAGGTGCCGATCGGCCGGCCAAAAGCCTTGCGCTCCTTGACGTAATCCAGGGTGATATCAAACGCCACCTGCGCCGACGCCATGTAGCCGCAGGCTCCGATCAGGCGTTCCTCGGCCAGGTGGCGCGTCAGGTAGCGGAAGGCCTGGCCGGGCTCGCCCAGCACGTTGGCCTTGGGTACCTTGACGTTGTCGAAGAACAGCTCGGACGTGTCCTGCGAGTGCAGGCCCATCTTGCGCAGCTTGCGCCCGCGCTCGAAGCCGGGCATGCCGCGCTCGACGATGAAGAGCGTGAGGCCATGGCTGCGCTCGGGGTCGGTGCGGGCGACCACCACCACGCAGTCGGCCAGCTGCCCGTTCGAGATATAGGTCTTGGCGCCATTCAGCACCCAGTGGTCGCCATGGTCCTCGGCGCGGGTGCGGATGCCGGCCAGGTCGGAGCCGGTCTGCGGCTCGGTCATGGCGACGGCGAAGATCGACTCGCCGCGCGCGGCTGCAGGCAGCAGGCGCTGGCGCTGCTCCTCATTGCCGATGCGGCCGATATATGGCGCCACCAGGCGCGAGTGCAGCGTGCCGAAGAAGCCCGAGTCGCCGTGGCGCGCGTTTTCTTCAATCAGGATCTGTTCATAGCGGAAGTCCTGGACGCCGGCGCCGCCGTATTGCTCATCAGCCCACATCAGCAGGTAGCCCTGCTCGCCCGCCTTGCGGAACACCTCTCGGTCCACGCAGCCCTGTTCGCGCCAGCGCTCGCCGTGCGGCCCCACCTCGCGCTGGTAGAAACGGCGGGCGGATTCGCGGAAGGCGTCGTGTTCGGCTTCGAAGATCAGGCGTTGCATGGGGGAGTCTCCTAGTGTTTTTGAGAGTGACCGGCTGAGTGTCTGCCGTGCAGCGTCTATGAGATTCGTCGGAAAGGATGATTTTTCCTGCCGCAGCCCAACGGGCAGGTTTGAAGGAGAAGCCGGCTTGAATGCAATTTTATTGATATGAAGCGGAAACAACTTTCATTTACCTGCCGGCACGCTTTGCGCCAATACTGGAATCACGGATACCTATTCGATGGAGCGGGAACATGGAAGCCGTCCTCTGGATTGCCCTGGCGCTGGCACTGGTGGCACTGGGAGGCACCGTCACATGGCTGATCGGGACGCGGGTGCCCGAGCCGGTGTTCGAACGCGCGCAGCAGCATGGCCGCTTTGCCGGGCTGGAACCGCGCCCGCCGCGCGGCGGCGGGCGCGGCCGCCGGGTGCGGCGCGTGCGGCAATGGCGCCTGGTGGCCGTGCCCGCCCCGATGGGCCAACTGGCGCCGGTCCGGATCTGAGCCGGCGCCGCCGCCCTGGTGTCTCCCGCTATTGCGGAAAATCCCAGCGCTGCGACCAGTCGGATTCTTCTCGCACGATATCGCGCAGGATGCGCACCGCGTCCTGCGCCGCGCCTGTGGGGGTCTTGGCGCAAACGAGGAATACTGGATAAGAAAACTCTGACGCGCCGCCGACCCGCGCCAACACCCCGCTGTCCAGGTAGCTCTGCACCACGCGTGTCCGGAAATACCCGCTGCCGCCGAACTGCAGGATGTACTGCAGCGCCAGCGGCCCCAGGTTGAAGTACAGCGAGGCGCGCGCATGCTCCGGCAGCGCGCTGTCATGCTGGCGGCGGAATTCCGGCCCCCAGTCGACATAGACATAGCCGCCATCGCGCTGCGTCGAGCGGATCAGGATCAGCTTCTCTTCCATCAGCGCCTCGACATGCATGCCGGGCGCGTACTCCGGCTGGTAGACCAGCGCCGCGTCCAGCGCGCCGGACTGCAGCTTGCGCTGGAGCTCCGCCCCTTCCCCTACTTCCGCCCGCACCGCCTGCGCCGGCATCAACTGGCGCAGGCGCGTGGTCCAGAGCAGCATCAGCGGGTTGCCCAGGCTGATTTCCGTGCCGAAGCGAAACAGGCTGGCCAGCCCGGCCGGCAACGGCAACTCGCGGCAGGCCGCCTCCCAGGTCTGCACCAGCTGGCTGGCGTAGCCGAGAAAGCGCTGGCCATCGGGCGTCAGCCGTGCGCCCGCCTTGTTGCGATCGAACAGGCGGCAGTTGAGCTGCGCTTCCAGGCTCTTGATGCGCGCGGTCACGGCGGTCTGCGTGACATGCAGCTTGTCGGCCGCGGCCAGCAGGCTGCCGGTGCGGACGACTTGCAGGAAGGTGCGGGCGAGTTCGATGTCCATCGTGGCGAGGTGGCAGACCGGTGTGACGAATTGTAGGTAATAGCAGCCGCCTTTGAGAATTAAGGCCATACACACATGGATGTATTTCTGATCCAATGCTGCTATGCTTTGTACCTACAGGATGTACATGGAAACCACAATGCCTTTCACCCGGATATTCCGCAACGGCAACTCCCAGGCGGTGCGCATTCCCGCGGAGCTGGCGTATCCCGACACTGACATGCAGCTGGAAATCGAGCGGATCGGCGACGAGTTGCGTATCCGGCCCGCACGGCAGCGCCTGACCGGGCTGCTTGACGCCTTTGCAGCGTTTCCAGACGACTTCATGGCGCAAGGTCGAGAAGACCAGGTGCAGGCTGAGCGGCAGGGGTTCTGATGGCCAGGTATATGTTCGACACCAATATGTGCATCTACCTGATGAGGAATCAGCCACCCCAAGTGGCCGAGCGCTTTGCGCAATGTTTCGAGGGCGATGTGGTGCTGTCCGCAATCACCCTGGCCGAACTGGAATACGGCGTCACCGTCTCGGGCGATCCGCAGGCCGCGCGGCACGCGCTGCAGGCGCTGGTCGCACGCGTGCCGGTGCTGCCGCTGCATGCTGCGGCCGCGCGTGCATATGGGGCGGTCCGTGCCGCCACGCGCGAACGCAAGGCGGATGCGCTGGACAAGCTGATCGCGGCGCATGCCATTGCCGAAGACCTGACGGTGATCACGCGCAACGTGCGCGACTTTGCCGCATATCCGGGCCTGCGCGTCGAAGACTGGACTGATTCGCCGCCGGGCTGAATTTACGGCGGGAGCGAGCAACAGCGACCAGAAGAATTTCAGCCGCAGCAGCACCAAGTCCCAGCCACGGCCCGCGGTTCAGTGCGCCGGCTGCGAACGCACCGCCGCTGGCAAGGCAACCGGCACGGTCTGCGCCATCGGCGTCGCCGGCACGCTGCGCGCCTCGCGCGGCAGCCTCAGCGGCGCGAGGCCTTCCGGCTCCCGCAAAGCCACGCCGTTGTCATAGCCGGTGGCAACCGCCTCCAGGTATCCGGGAGCAAACTTCTGTTCCGGCGTCACGGCCTGCAAAGCAGGCGCTGCGGCCTGTGGCGCCTCGGACTGGGCGCAGGCGACGCTGTTGACGCATAAGGCCAGCACACGCAGCAGCGCGACAGCCTGGCGCGAGCGGTGCAGGAATCCGTGCGGGCGCGGCGCGCCCCGCCCTGTCTGGCATTGGGGTTGGGTGTTCATCGGGGTTCTCCGGGAAGCCATTGCTGGCTGGTGGCACAACGAGGCGCGGCGCCGCGCTCGCTGTCCATTGCGCAATGACCGTGCCACCGCCAAAAGACTGGTTGTGGCGGGGATTACGGCACTTTCCGGGGATGGGATGGTGGGGTGGGGCCGACGCTGACGATGGGGATGTCGGGCAACGCCCAACACCTCAGAAGGAGCCCCCTCAGGGCTTGACCGCTGCCGCCAGCACCGCCGGCATCGGTACCTCGAAGCCGCTGCCGCGCATATAGCCGGCGACGGTGCCGCGCAGCACGGCGCGGATTTCATCGCGGGCCTCCGGGGTCTGCGCGCGCAGCGTGGCCGCGGCGCGCACGGTGCCCTGTGCCAGCGCATCGAACAGCTGGTCGGGCGTGGAGAAACGCCATACCTGCGGCACGCTGCGGCAACTGGGCGAGGCAAAGCCAGCCTGCAGCAACGCGGCGCGGCATTGGCCCGGGTCGCTGAACAGGAAGAAATTCGGCCCGGGCGGGAGGTCGACCTCCATCGAGCCGCAGGCGCGGATCGCGGCGTAGACCGCGCCAAAGCCGACCGCGTGCTCGGGCGTGTCCCACACCGTGAAGGCAACGCGCCCGCCTGGGCGCAGCACGCGGAACGCTTCGGCCAGCGCGGCGTCGGGGTCGGACAGGTGGCACATGCCAAAGCCATTGACCACCGCATCGAAGCTGGCATCGCCGAAGGGCAGCGCCTGCGCATCGGCCTGTTCGTACTGGACGTCGGGATAGAGCTTGCGCGCCAGCTGCACCTGCGCCAGCGAGAAGTCGATGCCGACCGGCTCAGCACCGCGCCGCATGGCTCCCGCCGCGACATGGCCGGAGCCGGTGGCCACATCCAGCACGCGCAGCCCGTTGGCCACATGAGCCTCGTCCAGCAAGGCCTCGACCGATTGACGGGTCACGTGCGACAAATGCTCCTGGTACTGGCTGACGACCTCGGGGTCTTCCCAGCCAGCCAGCTCAAAGGCCCGAAACGAATCTGCGGTGTGGTCCATGCCCCCTCCTCGGCGTCGATGTCCAGGCTGCCGGTTTGCGCGGACACAGTCGCCCTCCGCCGTAAGACTCCGGTAAACCAAGTATAGACAGCGCCCGCGGCCAGCAGCGCCCAGGCGGGCCGCTGCCGCGCCATGGCCCGCCTACTTCGCCCCACTGACCCGCCACACCGTATTGCCGACGTCGTCGGCGACCAGCAGCCCACCCCGCCGGTCGATCGCCACGCCCACCGGGCGCCCGCGCGCGTTGCCGTCCTCATCGAGAAAGCCGGTCAGCACGTCGAACGGCGCGCCGTTGGGGTGGCCCTTGCTGAACGGCACGAAGATCACCTTGTAGCCCGCCAGCGGCCTGCGGTTCCACGAACCGTGCTGGCCAACGAACATGCCTTCGCTGAAGCGCGCCGGCAAGCTGTTGCCGCCGGCGGCGGCCAGCCCGAGCGACGCGGTGTGTGCCCCCACGGCATAGTCCGGCACGATGGCACTGGCCACCAGGTCTGGCGCCGGCGGCTTCACGCGTGTGTCGACATGCTGGCCGTAGTAACTGTAGGGCCAGCCATAGAAGCCGCCGTCGCGCACCGAGGTAATGTAGTCCGGCACCAGGTCGCTGCCGATCTCGTCGCGCTCGTTGACGGCAGTCCAGAGCATGCCGGTGGCCGGCTCCCACGCCATGCCATTGGGATTGCGCAGGCCGCTGGCAAAGATCCGGTGCGTGCCGGCCTTCGGGTCGACCTCCCAGATGGCGGCGCGGCCGACCTCCTTGTCCATGCCGTGCTCGCCCACGTTGCTGTTGGAGCCCACCGTCACGTACAGCTTGCTGCCGTCGCGGCTGGCGATCAGGCTCTTGGTCCAGTGATGGTTGAGCGGCCCGCCCGGCAGGTCCACCACCTTCTGTGGCGCGGCAGTGATCTGGGTCTGTCCGGGCTGGTACGGGAAGCGCAGCACCGCGTCAGTGGCGGCCACGTAGAAATCGTTGCCGACCAGGGCCATGCCGAACGGCGAGTTCAGGTCCTTCAGGAACACCGAGCGCTGGTCGGCCACGCCATCGCCGTTGGTATCGCGCAGCAGCGTGATGCGGTTGGCGCTGGGGGTGCCGGCGCCGGCGCGCTTCATCACCTTCTTCATGATCCAGCCGCGGATGCCCTTGCCGTCGTCGGGCTTGGGCGGGGCATTGCTCTCGGCCACCAGCACGTCGCCGTTCGGCAGCACATAGACCCAGCGCGGATGGTCCAGCTTGTCGGCGAAGGCTGTCACCGCCATGCCTGCGGCCGGCACCGGGCGCTGGCCCACTGCCCAGCCGATGGCCGGCGCGATCTTGACGGTGGGGATCGAGGTCTGGTTGGGTGGCGGCAGCTGCGGCATGGGGCCAAAGCCCGCTTCAGAGGGCAGCTTGGCCGATTCGCTGCAGGCGGCGAGCGCCGCGGTGGCGCCCGCCAGCAGGACGACACGCAACAGGGAGAAGGTGGTGGGCATCGGCATGGTCCGGGCTCCTCAGGCAACGCGGGGCGGCGCGCCTGTCCCTGGACTATAGGATGCGGCTCACCCGCCCCTCTGTCGGCGCCGCGGAAGCCACCGTGTAGGACGATGCCCACGCCCGTGGTGCACGCACGCCGCGGCTGCCTCAGCCGCGGTGCGGCGTATCGAGCCCCTTCACCACCGCCGGACGCTTGACGAACGCCTCCAGCGCGCGCCTGACGTGAGGGAAATCCTGGATGCCGACCAGTTCGCCCGCCTCATAGAAGCCAAGCAGGTTGCGCACCCACGGGAAGGTGGCGATGTCGGCGATGGTGTATGCGTCGCCCATGATCCAGTCGCGTCCCTCCAGCCGCTGGTTCAGCACATTCAGCAGGCGGCGGCTTTCGGCCACGTAGCGGTTGCGCGGGCGCTTGTCCTCGTATTCCTTGCCGGCGAACTTGTGGAAAAAGCCCACCTGCCCGAACATCGGCCCGATGCCGCCCATCTGGAACATCACCCACTGGATGGTTTCGTAGCGGCGCGCGGGGTCGGCCGGGATCAGCTTGCCCGACTTGTCGGCCAGATAGAGCAGGATCGCGCCCGATTCGAACAGCGCCAGCGGCTTGCCGCCCGGGCCATCGGGATCGAGGATGGCGGGAATCTTGTTGTTCGGGCTCAGCGACAGGAACTCCGGCGACATCTGGTCGTTGGCGTCGAAGCGCACCAGGTGCGGTTCATACGGCAGGCCGGTCTCCTCCAGCATGATCGACACCTTGACCCCGTTGGGCGTGGGCAGGGAATACAGCTGGATGCGGTCGGGATGCTGCGCCGGCCATTTGCGGGTGATGGGGAAAGCGGACAGATCGGGCACACTGGCTCCTGGTTCAGGCGCTTGCGCACTGCGCAAGAAGGCGCCGGACAACGGAAAAACCCGATCATAAACCGCCCCAGCCATGCATGCAGCGCAGGGCCTCTGGCGGTCTCGGCCGGCTGCGCCGCGCGCAAGGCCTCGCCGTGGCAGAAAGCAAAGAAGGGGCCCCGCAAAGCGGGACCCCTTCTCCATGCCAGCCTGGCTGCGCAGCTTACACCGTCACGCCGTCGGCCACTTCCTTGAAGTCTTCGATCTGGTCGAAGTTCATGTACTTGTAGATCTTGTCGCCATTGGCGTTGAGCACGCCCATGTCGGCCATGTACTCTTCCTTGGTCGGGATGCGGCCCAGGCGCGAGCAGATTGCCGCCAGTTCGGCGGAACCCAGGTACACGTTGGTGTTCTTGCCCAGGCGGTTCGGGAAGTTACGCGTGCTGGTCGACATCACCGTGGCGCCTTCGCGCACCTGTGCCTGGTTGCCCATGCACAGCGAGCAGCCCGGCATTTCGGTGCGGGCACCGGCGGTGCCGAACACGCCGTAGTGGCCCTCTTCGGTCAGCTGCTTCTGGTCCATCTTGGTCGGCGGAGCGACCCACAGCTTGACCGGGATGTCGCGCTTGCCTTCCAGCAGCTTGGAGGCTGCGCGGAAGTGGCCGATGTTGGTCATGCACGAACCGATGAACACTTCGTCGATCTTGGCGCCGGCCACCTCGGACAGCGTCTTCACGTCGTCCGGGTCGTTCGGGCAGGCCACGATCGGCTCGTGCACATCGGCCAGGTCGATCTCGATCACGGCGGCGTACTCGGCGTCGGCGTCCGGCTCCAGCAGCTTGGGATCGGCCAGCCACGCTTCCATGGCCTTGATGCGGCGCTGCAGGCTGCGCGGGTCCTGGTAGCCCTGGGCGATCATCCACTTCAGCAGCGTGATGTTGCTGTTGATGTATTCGATGATCGGGTCCTTGTTCAGGCGCACCGTGCAACCGGCGGCCGAGCGCTCAGCGGATGCATCCGACAGCTCGAACGCTTGCTCGACCTTCAGGTCGGGCAGGCCTTCGATTTCCAGGACGCGGCCCGAGAAGATGTTCTGCTTGCCTTGCTTGGCCACGGTCAGCAGGCCTTGCTTGATCGCATACAGCGGAATCGCGTTGACCAGGTCGCGCAGGGTCACGCCCGGCTGCATCTGGCCCTTGAAGCGGACCAGCACCGATTCCGGCATGTCCAGCGGCATTACGCCGGTGGCGGCGGCAAAGGCGACCAGGCCCGAACCCGCCGGGAAGCTGATACCGATCGGGAAGCGGGTGTGCGAGTCGCCGCCGGTGCCGACGGTGTCGGGCAGCAGCATGCGGTTCAGCCACGAGTGGATCACGCCGTCGCCCGGGCGCAGCGAAATGCCACCGCGGGTGCTGATGAACTCGGGCAGCGTGTGGTGGGTCTTGACGTCGACCGGCTTCGGATAGGCGGCGGTGTGGCAGAACGACTGCATCACCAGGTCGGCCGAGAAGCCCAGGCAGGCCAGGTCCTTCAGCTCGTCGCGGGTCATCGGGCCGGTGGTGTCCTGCGAGCCCACCGAGGTCATCTTCGGTTCGCAGTAGGTGCCCGGGCGGATGCCCTTGCCTTCTGGCAGGCCGCACGCGCGGCCGACCATCTTCTGGGCCAGCGTGAAGCCCTTGCCGGTATCGGCCGGGTTCTGCGGCAGGCGGAACAGCGTCGACGGGGCCAGGCCCAGCGCCTCGCGCGCCTTGGCGGTCAGGCCGCGGCCGACGATCAGCGGGATGCGGCCGCCGGCGCGGACTTCGTCGAACAGCACGTCGGACTTGACCTTGAACTCGGCGATCACTTCGCCGTTCTTCAGGGCCTTGCCGTCGTACGGGCGCAGTTCGACCACGTCGCCCATTTCCATCTTCGACACATCCAGCTCGATCGGCAGCGCGCCGGCGTCTTCCATGGTGTTGTAGAAGATCGGGGCAATCTTGTTGCCCAGGCACACGCCGCCGAAGCGCTTGTTCGGGATGAACGGGATGTCTTCGCCGGTGAACCACAGCACCGAGTTGGTGGCGGACTTGCGGCTCGAGCCGGTACCGACCACGTCGCCCACGTAGGCGACCAGGTGGCCCTTGTCCTTCAGCGATTCAATGAACTTGACCGGGCCGCGCTTGCCGTCTTCTTCCGGCTGGAACGCCGCGCCTTCACGCTTGTTCTTCAGCATCGCCAGCGCGTGCATCGGGATGTCCGGGCGGGTGGTGGCGTCCGGCGCCGGCGACAGGTCGTCGGTATTGGTTTCGCCCGGCACCTTGAACACGGTGATGGTCAGGCTTTGCGGCACTTCCGGACGGCTGGTGAACCACTCGGCGTCGGCCCAGCTTTGCAGCACGGACTTGGCGTTGGCGTTGCCCTTGTCGGCCTTCTCCTTCACGTCGTGGAAGGCGTCGAACATCAGCAGGGTCTTCTTCAGCGCGTCGGCGGCGACGGTGCCGACTTCGGCATCGTCCAGCAGCTCGATCAGCGGCGAGATGTTGTAGCCGCCCAGCATGGTGCCCAGCAGCTCGGTCGCCTTGGCGCGCGAGATCAGCGCGCACTGTTCCTTGCCCAGCGCCACGGCAGCCAGGTAAGAGGCCTTGACCTTGGCAGCGTCATCCACGCCGGCCGGCACGCGGTAGGTGATCAGCTCCACCAGGTTCTGCTCTTCACCGGCGGGCGGGTTCTTCAGCAGTTCGATCAGCTCGGCCGTCTGCTTGGCGGTCAGGGGCAGAGGGGGGATACCAAGCGCGGCGCGCTCGGCCACATGTGCGCGATAGTTTTCAAGCATGGGAACCTGCTGAGTAATTAGGTTTAGAAAATCTCGTTACGTCGCGATTGTAGTCCTAAGCGGCTCCTTGGTCAAATGTCTTATATCTTATATAAGAGTTTTTGGGTGAAAACTCATATTAATCAATGGGTTGGTTTGAGTGTGAGTTTCGGAGTTACATGATTGCTATCCGACTAGCGTAGTGGGGATTGGGGCTGGTGTGAATGGGCACTGTAGTCGGTTATCGTTCTTGACAGGCGTGGGCTGTTTCGCCGGCGTAGCCGGCGAGTCACTTTCTGTCCAAGCGACAGAAAGTAACCAAAGAACGCGTCGCCTGAGCGGCTGGCTATAAATTGCTCGGCGTTGGTGGTTCCAGCGGTGGTGATTTCCGCTAATGGGATTGGTGGTTCGAGCCAGCTACGCTCCCTGTCTGGTGCCTGCGTCCACGGACTATTGGACGAACCCGACTTTAGGTTGTTGGCAGCCTGCTAACCAGGTTATCGGTGGGACGCCTACGGCTGCGCTGCGCGCACGCAGCATCTCAGGTCGGAGGGCCCGGGCACGGAGTGCATCGCTGCGCTCGCACCGCGTGGTCGCGGAAGATGCGAAACCCGATGTTGTTAGGACGTGGTCGGTCGCTCTGCTTAGGGCCGGCGCAGCAGCCGTAGGCGTCCCCGCAATACGGTCGGCAGCAGGCGGCCTACGCCCTGCATGGGGATCGTTCAATAGTGGGTTAACGCAGGCACTGTCCCTGACTCACATGGCGTAGCAGGCTCGAACGGGCACCCACATCGAACGGAAATCACCGCCGCCCGAACTACCAACGGCGAGGAATGGATTGCCAGCCGCATAGGCGACGCGTTCTTTGGTCACTTTCTGTCGCTCGGACAGAAAGTGACTCGCCGGCTACGCCGGCGAAACAGCCCACGCCCGCCAAGAACGACACCCAACCGCAGTGCCACCCCCTATCCCCGCCAATCCCCCCACCAAAACACCAACACTCAAGTTCCCTCCTCAACAAGCGTTAACCAGCCTGCAGGCGCGCAACCCAAACGGCGCCCGCTCGCGTAGCCGTGCCTGCCCCCTTTCCGCTCAAATGGCCAAGCTGAAAGGGTTTCCCCCTTTTTTTCGGCCCTTTGCTGGCCTGCGATTCCGGAAGAATGGCAGGCATTCCGATACAGGCTTCTCATGGCGAACACGGCTTCTCCTCCCCGGACTGGCAACACAGGCAAGCGCGGCCGGCTGCTGCTGATCGGCGCCGGCGTGCTGGTGGTGGTACTGGGCGCCGGAGGCTTCGTGCTGGGCAGCGTGCTGAGCAACCGCCAGCCGGCGGCGCCCGCTGCGCCCGCCGCGCCGGTCGTACCGCCGCCGATCTTCGTGCCGCTGGACGCGTTCACCGTCAACCTGCGCAGCGACGACGGCGACCGCTTCCTGCACACCGGCCTGTCGCTGAAGGTGGCAGATGCCGAGACCCAGGCACGCCTGGCCCAGTACCTGCCAGAGGCACGCAGCCGCATCCTGCTGCTGCTGTCGGCCAGGCAGCCTGCCGACCTGGCCACCGTCGAAGGCAAGCGCAAGCTGGCCGACGATATCCGCGACACCATCAGCAAGCCGTTTGCCAACGGCCTGCCGGCGCAGCGGGTGCTGGACGTGCTCTTCACCTCTTTCGTGGTGCAGTAAGCGCAAGCCAGGGCCGCACCGGATTCATCCATAACGCCGCACAAGGGGCAGGACACTAGATGGCCTACGACAAGTTCCTCTCGCAAGACGAGGTCGACGAGCTGCTCAAGGGCGTATCCGGCGAAGCCGATACGCCCAAGGCCAGCGAGCCTGCGCTCGACGAGGGCGGGGTGCGCCCCTACAACCTGGCCACGCAGGAACGCATCATCCGCGGCCGCCTGCACACGCTGGAGATCATCAACGAGCGCTTTGCGCGCTCGATGCGCACGGCGCTGTTCAATTTCATCCGCCGCGGCGCGGACATCACCGTGGGCAGCATCAGGATCGAGAAATTCGGCGATTTCGCGCGCAACCTGCCGATGCCGACCAACCTGAACCTGGTCCACCTGAAGCCGCTGCGCGGCACGGCACTGTTCGTCTACGACCCGAACCTGGTGTTTCTGGTGGTGGACAACCTGTTCGGCGGCGACGGCCGCTTCCACACCCGCGTGGAAGGCCGCGACTTCACCCAGACCGAGCAGCGCATCATCCAGCGCATGCTGGAGCTGACGCTGGCCAGCTACGGCAACGCCTGGCGCACGGTGCACCCGATCGAGACCGAGTACATCCGCTCGGAGATGCACCCCAAGTTTGCCAACGTCGCCACCCACAACGAGGCCGTGGTGACCACCGCCTTCCATATCGAACTGGGCGCCGTCGGCGGGCAGCTTCATGTCTGCCTGCCGTACGCGATGATCGAGCCGCTCAAGGACCTGCTGATGAATCCGCTGCAGGACGAGAAGGAAGTCGACAAGGGCTGGGTCACGCAACTGTCCACGCAGCTGCGCGCGGCCGAGGTGGAGCTGGTGGCCGAGTTCGCGCACCTGCAGAGCACCGTGGCTGAAGTGCTGGCGATGCGCGCCGGCGACGTGCTGCCGATCGAGCTGCCGGAGAAGGTGTTCGGCAAGGTGGACGGCGTGCCCGTCATGCAATGCGGCTTCGGCACGATGAACGGCCAGTACGCGCTGCGGGTAGAACGAATGATCAATCACCAGGACGGCGATTCCCACCTGGACACCGAGGACAGCGATTATGAGTGACGGCATCGAGGACAAGCCCGTCGATCCGATGGACGACTGGGCCAGCGCGCTGGCCGAGCAGACCAGCGCCACATCCGCCGGAATCCCCGCAGCTGCCGCACCAGCGGCCCCACCCGCGGCCACCCCGGCCGCCGCCACCGTCTTCCAGCCGCTGGCGAAGGAAGCGCCGAGCGGCTTCCGCAACGATATCGAGATGATTCTTGATATCCCGGTGCAGCTGACCGTGGAACTGGGCCGCACCAAGGTGCCCATCAAGAACCTGCTGCAGCTGGCGCAGGGCTCGGTGGTGGAGCTGGACGGCCTGGCCGGCGAGCCGATGGACGTGCTGGTCAACGGCTACCTGATCGCGCAGGGCGAGGTAGTGGTGGTGAACGACAAGTTCGGCATCCGCCTGACGGACATCATCACGCCGTCCGAACGCATCCGGAAGCTGAACAAATGATCATGCAGACGCGCGCCAGCCTGGCCGTGCTTGCGGCGCTGCCGGGGGCCGCCATGGCCGCCGATGGCACGCATGTGCCCGCCATCAGCGGCGCGGCCAGCCTGGCGCAGGCCGGGCTGGGGCTGTTCGCCATTGTCGCGCTGATCCTGGGCATGGCCTGGGTGGCCCGGCGTGCCGGCCTGGTGCGTCACGCCACCGGTGGCGCGATGAAGGTGGTCGGCAGCACCATGCTTGGCGCACGCCAGCGCCTGGTGCTGGTGGAAGTGGGTGATACCTGGCTGGTGCTGGGCGTGAGCCCTGGCGAGATCCGGCCGCTGCATACCCTGCCTGCGGGCACCACCGCAGCCCATCCCCTCGCCGCCAGCGGCGGTGCAGGCCCCTCGCAACAGCCCGGTGGCGGCACCTTTGCCGAAAAGCTGCTGCGTTCGATGCAGGATCACTTCAAGTCATGAATTTCCCGAGTGCCGCGTTGCGGCGCCATGCCCGCGCCGCGCGCGACACTGCGGCCGCGCGCGGCTTCCCGATGCTTGCCCTGCTGGCGCTGATGCTGGCCACCGCCGTACTGGCATTCGCGCCCGCGCCGGCCTGGGCCCAGGCACTGCCCGGCGTTATCAGCAAGCCCGCCCCGGGTGGCGGCCAGATCTGGTCGCTGCCGGTGCAGACGCTGGTGCTGCTGACCTCGCTGTCGTTCCTGCCCGCGGCAATGCTGATGATGACCGGCTTCACCCGCATCATCATCGTGCTGGGCCTGCTGCGCAGCGCGCTGGGCACCGCCACCTCGCCGCCCAACCAGGTGCTGGTGGGCCTGTCGCTGTTCCTGACCTTCTTCGTGATGGCGCCGGTGTTCGACCGCGTCTACAACGACGCCTACAAGCCGCTGTCGGAAAACAAGATCAGCCTGGAGGCCGCCGCGGCCAAGGCCGCGGAGCCGCTCAAGGCCTTCATGCTGCGCCAGACCCGCGAGAAAGACCTGGCCATGTTCGCGCAGATGGCCAAGGCCCCAGAGATGCAGGGCCCCGAGGAAGTGCCGCTCAGCATCCTGGTGCCGGCCTTCGTCACCAGCGAGCTGAAGACCGCGTTCCAGATCGGCTTCACCATCTTCATCCCGTTCCTGATCATCGACCTGGTCGTTGCCAGCGTGCTGATGGCAATGGGGATGATGATGGTGCCGCCGGCCACGATCTCGCTGCCGTTCAAGCTGATGCTGTTCGTGCTGGTCGACGGCTGGCAACTGCTGCTGGGTTCGCTGGCGCAGAGCTTCATGAACTGAGGCGGCCCCAGCGCCCGCCACACACCGCAGAGTCCGAGCCATGACACCCGAGACCGTAATGACCATCGCCACCCAGGCGATGAAGATGACCCTGCTGCTGGCCGCCCCGTTGCTGCTGGTGGCGCTGGCCGCCGGCCTGGTGGTCAGCCTGTTCCAGGCCGCGACACAGATCAACGAGATGACGCTGAGCTTCATCCCCAAGCTGATTGCGCTGTTCGCCACCATGGTGCTGGCCGGGCCGTGGATGATCAATGCCATGGTCGACTACATGCGCGAGGTGTTCCAGAGCATTCCCGCGCTGGCGCACTGACTGCGGCCGCGCTCGCCCTCGTCGCCCCACCGCCCCCCCCTGCCCGCTGACTCCCCGCCGTGGTCGAATTCACCTCAGCCCAGCTCTACAGCTGGCTCGCGGCGTTCCTGTGGCCCTTCTTCCGCATCCTGGCCCTGATCGGCACCGCGCCGCTGTTCAGTGAATCCACCATCCCGCGCCGCGTCAAGATCGCGCTGTCCGCCGTGATCGCGATGGTGGTGTCGCCCACCATCGCGCAGTTGCCGGTGATGACGGTGTACTCCTTCGGCGGGCTGATGATCATCCTCAACGAAGTCGGCATCGGCCTGGCCACCGGCTTCGCCATGCGGCTGGTCTTTGCCACCGTGCAGCAGGCCGGCGAGATCATCGGCCTGCAGATGGGCCTGTCCTTTGCCTCGTTCTTCGACCGCGCCGCCGGCGGCCAGACCATGGTGCTGTCGCGCTTCCTGAACCTGATCGCAATGCTGCTGTTCCTGGCGCTGGACGGCCACCTGCTGATGCTGGGCACGCTGGTCGACAGCTTCAACGGCCTGCCCATCGGCGGCACGCCGCTGTCCGCCGGCGGCGCCATGGCCGTGGCCCGCGCCGGCGGCATGGTGTTCTCCGCCGCCCTGCTGCTGGCGCTGCCGATGATCGCCGCGCTGCTGACGCTGAACCTGGCGATGGGCATCCTGAACCGCGCCTCGCCGCAACTGTCGATCTTTGCGGTCGGCTTCCCGGTCACGCTGTCAGGCGGGCTGCTGGTGCTGATGCTGGTGATGCCGCAGATGGGCACCTACATGCAGCACATGATCGAGGCGGGGCTGGAGGCAATCGGGACGGTGCTGGGGCAGTTTGCGCGGTAGGCTTGCGTTTTATCTTAGATCTCGAATATTACTTGACATGGCGCATGGAAGGGCTAGTATTGCGTCATGTAATTCGATCTCTAAGATTACTGAAGTACCGCAACCACCGTTCAGGAGCCCTTCATGTACGACATTTTCGCCACGGACAAGCTGATCGACCTCTGGCTGACCGAAGACATTGGCATCTGCGACTTGACCGTCCAGACCATGATTGAACCGGGAGAGACCGGCACCTTCTGCATGAACGCCCGCGAGCCGATGCTTATCGCCGGCATCGACGTGGCGGCACGCATCTTCGCGCGCTACGATCCGACGCTTTCGGTCGATGTGCGCGTCGCCGACGGCGACAAGGTTGAGAAAGGCGCGGTGCTGCTTAACGTGAGCGGCAATGCACGCAGCGTCCTGACGGCCGAGCGCACCGCGCTGAACATCATGCAGCGGCTGTGCGGCATCGCCAACCATACGGCAACCTATGCCCAGGCCATCGCCCATACCAAGGCGCGCCTGATCGACAGCCGCAAGACCACGCCGGGCCTGCGCGCGCTGGAAAAGCACGCGGTGACCTGTGGCGGCGGACTGAACCACCGGCTGAGCCTGGACAACGGCGTGATGATCAAGGACAACCACATCGCCGTGTGCGGCAGTATCGCTGCCGCCGTGGCACGCGTGCGCCGCAAGCTGCCCGTGCTGACCAAGCTGGAAGTGGAATGCGACCGGCTGGAACAGGTGCATGAAGCCCTGGCAGCCGGTGTCGACGTGATCATGCTGGACAACATGTCGGTGCCCGACATGAAGGAAGCCGTGCAGATCGTCAATGGCCGGACCAAGGTCGAGGCGTCAGGCGGCATCCGCCTGGAAACGATCCGGGCCGTGGCGGAAACGGGCGTGGACTACATCTCCACGAGCAAGATCACCCAGTCTGCCCCTGCCGTGGATATCGGACTCGACGAAGCCTGACACCTGCGGGGCCCAGGGCCCCTGACCGATTCACGCCTTCTACCCAAGGCATTCACCCTTTCCGGTCTCGCCCGGCGAGGGTCTTTTCCGTTGCGGGTCGTCTACAGATCCGAGAGCAGGCGCCCTACCTCCTGTGTGGACGGGACCCGCCGCCCATGTTCTGCCGACGCGACTTCGTCGGCGACCAGCCGCTTCGCTATCGTAATCAGCACGCGGCGCGTGGTCAGCACGTCTTCTTCGCTCACACCTTCCACGCTGAGTTCATTCACCTCGGTCGCCAGCGGTTCAAGCTTGCGGCGCAGCGCGCGTCCGGTCTTGCTCAGGAACACATGCACCTTCTTCTTGTTGCCGGGAAGGTGCGTGCGTTCCACGTAGCCCAGCGCCTCCAGCGCCTTGACTGCCGCAAACGTCGTCGGCTCGGTCACGCCGGCCCGTTCACTCAGCTCTCGCTGCGACACGCCGTCATGGCGCCACAGGATGCGCAGGATCGTCCAGTGCCCATACGAGACCGAATGTTCCGCCAGGCGCAGCTGCAGCGCCCGGATATAGGCCCGGGCGGCATCCTTCACCAGGTGGGCAAGCCGTTCTTCATCGGCTTCATCCGCAGGCGTGATCGGGACGGGAGCATCCGGCTTTCTTGTGGCCATAGTTGTGAGGGAAAGTAGAGCGTATGCATGTGGCACCGGACGACCCGGTGCCAGCGACAGCGCACATGATAGCGCCTCCGGCGCTCGCACGCCGACACCACCACCTCATCGCAACGCCTCTCCATGTAGCGTTCACTTCATCAGTGCACGATGCCCGCAACCCATGCATGGGGCACCGTCACCGCGCCCCCGGTTCCCCGTGTTTTCCCCTATAAGTCCGCGAATCCCGCGTACACACTGGATTTGCGGGCGCTGGCCCGTTGCTTGCATTACCTTAGACATCGAACTTATCTTGACACCCCCTTGGCCGGTGCTAGCATAGCCACATAACTTCGACATCTAAGGTAATTCTCATGAAGGCGACCGGCACATTCTTCTTTGTTGTGGGGCCCAGTGGCGCTGGCAAGGACTCCCTGATCGACGGTGCACGTGCCGCGCTCGATGACGATTACGTTTTTGCGCGGCGCGTTATTACGCGTCCCGACGGCTCTGCTGGCGAGGAGCACGAGGGTGTCTCGGAAACCGAGTTCGTGCGGCGCCAGCAAAGCGGAGAGTTCCTGGTGACCTGGGACGCGCACGACCTGCGCTACGGATTGCCGAGATCCCTGATGTGCGAGCTCGAACGCGGTCGCAACGTCGTGGCCAATGGCTCGCGCGGCGTCATCGCGGAACTTGCGGCTCGCTTGCCCCGTTTCGTGGTGGTCCTGGTAACGGCACCACGTGACGTGCTTGCCCGGCGCATTGCCGCGCGCGGGCGGGAATCGGGCGACCAGGTTGCCAGCCGCGTGGCACGCGCGGGGGCACCGGTACCGCCACACGTCCCGTGTATCACGGTGTCGAACGACAGCACGCTGGAAGCGGGCACGGCACGCTTTGTCGAAGCCTTGCGCAACGGCACCAGGGCATCCGCCGCCGAACGGCCGGCCAGCCGCACCAACCTGATGGTCAAGCTGCGCGGCGAGCCGCTCGACGAAGCTGCCTACGTTGCCGTGCTTCAGGACGCGATCGCCGGACGGTACACCGAGGCAGAGCTGACCGAGTTCCTCGTTGCCGCAACCCGCACGCTCACAGAAGAGGAAGTGGTGGCACTGGCACGCGCGCGTACCGCCTTCACACCCCGCATCGACTGGGACGAACCGGTAGTCGTCGACAAGCATTCGATGGGGGGCGTTCCCGGCAGCCGCATCACGCTGATCGTGGTGCCGATCGTCGCGGCCTACGGGCTGGCGATGCCCAAGACATCGTCGCGCGCGATCACCTCTGCCGCCGGCACCGCCGATGCCATGGAGACCATCGCACGGGTCGACCTGGCGCATGAAGACGTGCGTCGATGCGTGGCCCAGGCGCGCGCCTGCATCGCGTGGAACGGACGGCTGAACCATTCGGTGGTCGACGATGTGATGAACGCCATCACGCGGCCGCTGCGGCTGGATTCGCGGCGCTGGTCCGTGGCGTCGATCCTGTCGAAGAAGTACACCGCCGGCGCCACCCACGTCATCGTCGACCTGCCCTACGGGCCGCAAACCAAGCTGGCAACGCGCGCCGATGCCGAGGCGCTGGGCGCGCTGTTCGAACACGTCGGCAAGGGACTGGGCCTGCACGTACGCGCACTGGTCACGGACGGCAGCCGCCCGATCGGGCGCGGCATCGGCCCCGCGCTGGAAGTGCGCGACGTCCGACTCGTGCTCGACAACGCTCCCGATGCACCCGCCGACCTGCGTGAAAAAGCCCTGCGCTTTGCCGGCGAAATCATCGCATTCGATCCCCGCGTGGACTCGCCCGAACACGGCATGCAAATTGCGGCCGTGCTGCTGCATGAAGGCAAGGCCAAGGCCGCGTTCGATCGCATCGCCGCCGCGCAGGGCGTTCGCCCCGATCCAGTGGCGCCGGGTACGCATACGCAGGTCGTGCCCGCCGCCATGCGGGGCCGGGTGACGGGCGTCGATGGCCTGCAGATTTCCGGCGTGGCGCGCGCCGCCGGGGCGCCGCGCGATGGCGGTGCAGGCGTCGACATGCTGTGCGCGATCGGTGCAAAGGTAGCGCCAGGGCAACCCCTCTACCGTATCCACGCCGGCTCCGCTGAAGCGCTTGAGGCGGCTGCGGCACTGGCGCGCGCTGGCGGCGAGTGCTGCCAGGCGGTGCGTATAGACCCCGATTGACCAGCTTTTCCGCTTCCTTCACCCTAACCGACGAGGCATATCAATGAGACCCCTATCCGTCGTCAGCAGTCTGGCATCGCTCCTGTTTGTCGCAGGCAGCCTGGGCACCCTGCCCGGGCGCGCCGAAGCCAATATCGCCAGTACCTTCCCGCAAAAGCCGATCCGCGTGGTGGTAACGTTCCCGGCCGGAGGGGGGACCGATTCCCTTGCGCGCCTGATCGGGAATGACCTCAGCAAGTCGCTGGGGCAGCCCGTGGTCGTCGACAACCGGCCCGGCGCCAGCGGCAATATTGGCGCGGAGTTCGTCGCCAAGAGCCCTGCCGACGGCTATACGCTGCTCATCGTCAACAGCAGCTTTGCCATCAACCCGAGCGTCTTCAAGAAGCTGCAGTTCAATCCCAAGTCCGACTTCAGCGCCGTCATCACCTTCGCTTCGGTGCCATCGGTAATCGCCGTGCCATCGCATTCGAAGCTCCGCAACTTCAACGACCTGCTGGCGGCGGGCAAGAGCGGCTCACCCCCCAGCTATGCGTCGTGCGGCAACGGCACCCCGCAGCATCTGGCCGGCGAATTGCTGAAGGTCTCGGCAAAGATGGATATGCTGCATGTGCCGTACAAGGGTTGCGCCCCCGCCATCGCCGACGTGCTCGGCAACCAGGCCGATGTCAGCATCAACACGCTGACCAACACCATCCCCTACCTGAAAAGCAACAAGCTGCGCGCGCTCGCCGTCACCTCGAAGGCGCGCTCACCGTTCCTGCCCGACGTACCCACCGTGAGCGAGCTTGGCGTGGCCGGCTATGACGTCGACCAGTGGTTCGGCATCCTCGCCCCGGCAAATACGCCGCCCGAGATCGTGCAAAGGCTGAACACGGAAATCGCCAGGGCCATCGCCAAGCCCGAGATCAAGGCATCGCTGACGCAGCTCGGCTTTGCCACGACGACAAGCACGCCCGCTGAATTCCAGAAGCTGGTGAGTTCCGACATCGATCGCTGGCAGAAATTCGCGACGAAGATCAATCTGCTCCTCGACTGACCCACCTGGGGCACCGGCCAGGCCACAGCAGGCGGATCCCCCGACTTCCCATAGTCCATCGTTGCCACGCGGGCGCAAGCCAGCCCCCGTGAGAGCGCGTTCGTGCCTGCGGGATGGCCGCGACAATCCGGTGGCCCCGGGCGCATGCCAGCTGGCCATCAGGCCGGATCAGAAGCCGACGGTCGCTTCCTGGCAACGCTCACCCCACTCACCCCTTCACGCACACCACCTGCCGCAACGTGTGCACGATCTCCACCAGGTCAGCCTGCGCCGCCATCACCGCATCGATGTCCTTGTACGCCATCGGGATCTCGTCGATCACCGCGGCATCCTTGCGGCATTCGACTCCCTCGGTCGCATGCACCTGGTCGGCCACGGTGAAGCGGCGCTTGGCCTCGCTGCGGCTCATGGTTCGGCCCGCGCCGTGGCTGCATGAGCAGAACGACTCCGGGTTGCCCTTGCCGCGCACGATAAACGAGCGCGCGCCCATCGATCCCGGGATGATGCCCAGTTCGCCCACGCGCGCACTGACCGCGCCCTTGCGCGTCACCAGCACGTCGGCGCCGAAGTGGTGTTCCTTCTGCACGTAGTTGTGATGGCAGTTGACCGCCTCCAGCCGCGCCTGGAACGGCCTGCGCAGCACGCGCTGCGCCGCGGCCAGCACCGCCTCCATCATCAGTTCGCGGTTGCGGCGCGCGTAGGCCTGGGCCCATGACACGGCGAAGATGTAATCCTCATAATGCTCGGAGCCCTCGACCAGGTAGGCCAGGTCGCGGTCCGGCAGGTTGGCGAGGTGCTTGCGCATGTCCTGCTGCGCCAGCGAAATGAAGGTCGTGCCGATGGCATTGCCGACGCCGCGCGAGCCGCTGTGCAGCATGAACCAGACTGACTGGGCCTCGTCCAGGCACACCTCGATAAAGTGGTTGCCGGTGCCGAGCGTGCCCAGGTGGTTGCGATGGTTGGTGCGCGCCAGGTGCGGATACTTGTCGGTGATGCGGCGAAAGCCCGGCGCCATTTCGGCCCATGCCGCATCGACAGGCGCCGGCGCCGAGCCCCAGGCACCCTGGTCGCGCCGCCCGCCCTGCGCGGTGCGCCCGTGCGGCACGGCGTGCTCTATCGCGCTGCGCAGCGGCCCGAGGTTGTCGGGCAGGTCAGCGGCAGTGAGCGAGGTCTTCACGGCCATCATGCCGCAGCCGATGTCCACGCCCACCGCGGCGGGAATCACCGCGCCCACGGTCGGGATCACCGAGCCGATGGTCGAGCCCTTGCCCAGATGTACATCCGGCATCACCGCAAGATGGCGGAAGATAAACGGCATCCGTGCCGTGTTCAGCAATTGCTCGCGCGCAGCGCTTTCCACCGGGACGCCGCGCGTCCACAGCTTGACCGGCTTGCCGGCGCCGGTATCCAGTACGTCATAGTGGCGCTTGTCCGTCATGGCCGCCCCTGGCTGTGTCGTCGCGGATTGCAGGTTAGACGGCCGGGGCCAGTCCAGGATTCCCTGCCGCCCGACTCAACCCAGCAGGAAGCTGCCGAAGGCGCCCAGGTCGACATTGCCGCCCGAGATGATGACCCCCACGCGCTTGCCCTTCACATCCAGCTTGCCGTGCAGCACCGCGGCGGCGGCCAGGCAGCCGGTGGGCTCGACCACGATCTTCATGCGCCCGGCGAAGAACTTCATGGTGTCCACCAGTTCGGCATCCGACACCGTGACGATGTCCGTCACCAGCTCGCGGATCACGGCAAAGGTGTGGTTGCCCAGGAACGGCGTCTGCGCTCCATCGGCGATGGTGCGCGGGGTGTCGATGCGGACGATTTCGCCGCTGCGCAGGCTGCGCTGGCCATCGTTGCCGGCCTCGGGCTCGACGCCGTACACGGCGCAGCCGGGCGACATCGCCTGGGCCGCCACCGCGCAGCCCGACAGCAGCCCGCCGCCGCCCAGGCACACCACCAGCATGTCCAGCGGGTCGGTTTCCTCGAACAGCTCCTTGGCCGCCGTGCCCTGCCCCGCCATCACATGCGGGTGGTCATACGGCGGGATCAGCGTCATGCCGCGCTCGGCGGCGATGCGCCGGCCCAGCGCTTCGCGATCATCCTGGTAGCGGTCGTACAGCACCACTTCGGCGCCATAGCCGCGCGTGGCTTCGATCTTGATCGCGGGAGCGTCCTGCGGCATCACGATCACCGCCTGCACGCCCAGCAACCGGGCCGACAGCGCGATCGCCTGCGCATGGTTGCCGGAAGAGAACGCGAGCACGCCGCCCGCCTTCTGCTGCGGCGTGAACTGGGCGATGGCGTTGTAGGCGCCGCGGAACTTGAAGGCGCCGATGCGCTGGAAGTTCTCGGCCTTGAAGAACAGCTGCGCGCCGGTGGCCGCGTCCGCGGTGGCAGAGGTCAGCACCGGGGTGCGATGGGCCGCCGCGCGGATGCGTTCGTGGGCGGCAGCGACGTCGTCGAAGGAGATAGGCAGGGCGGTCATGGCGGTGGCAAGGAGGCTGGGACCGGCCAGTTTACCCGCCCCGGGGCCACCTTGCAGCCACGCCGCCCCAACGTGCCGCTACACCGCAGCCAGCCTGTGCGCCGCGCGGCGCTGGATGCCCTGGGCATCGGCGGCCAGGTGCGAAACGCCGTTTTCGCCCGGCAGGCGGAAGAACGCCACCACCTCGCTCAACTCGCGGCCCTGCTCTTCCAGCGCGCGCGATGCGTTGGCCGCCTCGCTCACCAGCGACGCGTTCTGCTGCGTCACCTGGTCGATCTGCACGATGGCCTGGTTGACCTGCTCGATGCCGCGGGTCTGCTCGGCCGATGCCGTGGCAATCTCCTCCACGATGCCGGTCACGCGCGCCACTGCCTGGGTCACCTCGACCATGGTCTGTCCGGCCTCGGTGGCCAGCGACGAGCCGTCCTGCACCTGGCGCCCCGAGGCCTCGATCAGTTCCTTGATCTCCTTGGCCGCGCTCGACGAGCGCTGGGCCAGCCCGCGCACCTCGCTGGCCACCACGGCAAAGCCGCGGCCCTGCTCGCCGGCGCGCGCGGCTTCCACCGCCGCGTTCAGCGCCAGGATATTGGTCTGGAAGGCAATGCCCTCGATGATGCCGGTAATCTCCGCGATCTTGCTCGAACTCGCGCTGATGTCCTGCATCGTGCCGACCACGCGCTGCACCGTGGTGCTGCCGCGCTGCGCCACATCCGCCGCATTGCGCGCCAGCTCGCTGGCCTGGCGGGCATTCTCGGTGTTCTGGCGCACGGTCTCGGTCAGTTCTTCCATGCTGGCCGCGGTTTCCTCCAGCGAAGCCGCCTGCTCCTCGGTGCGGCTGCTCAGGTCGGCGTTGCCGCTGGCGATCTCGCTGGTGCTCACCGCGATATTGCCGCTGCTTGCGCGCACCTGGGTGACAGTGGCCGTGAGGCGCTCATTCATGTCGCGCAGCGCCGCCAGCAGGCGGCCGGTCTCGTCCTGGCGGTCTACCTCGATGCGCGCGCCCAGATCACCGCCGGCCACGGTGTCTGCCACCTCCACGGCACGCTGGATCGGCCGCGTGATGGCACGCGTGATCAGCAAGCCGCCAACCACAGCGATGGCCGCCGATACCAGCGAAATCAGGATCAGCAGGTTGCGCTGGCGCTCATAGTCCGCCTCTAGCCTGCGCTCCATCTCCTTCTGGCGCGCCGTGGTGAACTCGGCGTAGGCGTTGGTCGCCTTGATCAGCGCCGCCAGCAGCGGACGGCATTGCTTGTCGATACGGGAAACCGCTTCGTCGATCTTGCGCTCCGCCGCGAGGCCGACGATGGCCGTGGCGACCGGCCCATACTGGGCCTCGACCTTCGCCACCTCGTCGACCAGCCCGCGCGCCTCATCGCTGACACCGGGCTGGCGCACCATCTCATTGAGCCGCGCCAGCCGCGTCTGCACGTCCTGGTGCGCGCGCAAGGCCTCGGCTTTCTCGCGCTCCAGCTCGGCCGCATCGGTCACCAGCACCAGGTTGCGCGCTGCGACGGCACGCCGGTCCACCGCCCTGCGCACTTTCGCGGCCATGTCTGCGCGGGCGTTCAGTCCGTTCAGATAGTCGTTGAATCCGGCTGTCGCATCCCCGAGTGCATGCAACGAGTACGCCGACACCACCAGCACCATGCCCGCCAGCGTGCCGAACCCGGCCAGCAGCCGCGTGCGGATAGACAGATTCGTGAAATTCATGATCACTCCCTCACCGTCCAATAAGACGTATGCGCTTCGTTTGTTATGGATCCAACCCTTGCATGCCCCACAGCTGCATGCCACTGCGCGCCCGTTCCTGCTGGTCGGCCCGGCGTTCGCGATCGGCAGGGGTAGTGCCCCCGCGAATGTCTGCTATCCGTGCTCGTTGTTGCGCTGGCTAACGGTCCGGCTGAGGGGAACTGATCCCCACCAGAGTGGGGAGTGGAGGTACGAGTTCGCCACACACAGGGCTGGCGACGTTGAGGTTGTTGTGGGCAAGGCACAATCCTGCGCCCCAAGGGACGACTGCATCGCCCGGACATGGCAGCATACGGAGCCCATGCCCCCAGGTACACCCATGCTGAACGGATTCGAAGCGCTGGTCGAAGAGTCGATGGCGGAGTGGAAAATCCCCGGGCTCGCACTTGCCGTGATTCGCGACGGCGAGCCAGTGAGGGTGCGCGGCTATGGCATCCGGGATACCGCCGCGCCCGCGCCGGTAACCGCTGCGACGCAGTTCATGCTGTGCTCGATCACCAAGTCATTTACCGCGGCCGGCCTGGGCTTGCTGGTGGACCAGCGCAGGCTCGACTGGGGCACGCCCGTGCGCGACCTCATCCCCGGATTCCGGCTGCACGATGCCGTCACCACCGAGCGCATCACGGTGCGCGACCTGCTCTGCCACCACAGCGGCATGCCGCGCCACGACTGGCTCCATGCACCGGGTGACCTTGACACCAGCGAGCTACTGGCACGGCTGCGCCACCTGGCGCCCAGCCGTGACCTGCGCGAACGCTGGCAGTACCAGAACCTTGGCTACGTGATCGCCGGCCATGTGACCGAGCGCCTCAGCGGCCAACGCTGGGAGGACTTCACCGAGGAACGCCTGCTGCGGCCGCTGGGCTTCTCACGCTTCGGTTTCTCTGCCGAGGCCCTGGCCGCGGCTGCCGACCACGCGCACCCGCATACGATGGTTGCAAGCGAGTGCTTGCGTGCGAACTGGTCCTCCATTGTGAAACCGGCCGGTGGCCTCGCCACCTCGGTGGAGGACCTGGCGAAATGGATGCGCTGCCTGCTGGATGAAGGCAAGGCTGGCGGGCGTGTGCTGCTATCGCCGGCGATCGTGCGCGACATGATGACGCCAGGCGTGCATGTCGGCACGTCGGATTTCCCGGAGGTCGGCGATCAGCATTACGGCCTTGGCCTCACGGTCGAGCAATACCGCGGCGAGCGCACGGTCTCGCACAGCGGCAGCTGGCTGGGCTGGGCGGCACTGATGACGCTGATGCCATCCAGACGCATCGGCATTGCGGTGCTGACCAACCGGGCACCCAGCGCGGTGACCGCGCTGCTGACCTATGCGGCCCTGGACCAGTTGTGCGGCCATGCGCCCATCGACTGGCTCGGCCGCATGCGCGCCCGGCGCCAGGAAATGCTCGCGCAGCTGCGGGTCGACAAGTCGGCACGACAGGCGCGGCAACACGCCGGCACCGCTCCCAGCCATCCGCTGCACGACTACGCCGGCGATTACTCCCACCCCGCCTACGGGCAGATCACCATCGATACCGATGGCAAAGCACTCGCCTGGCGCTGGCGCGGCATGTCCGGCCAGCTCGCCCATCGTCATTACGATGTGTTCAGCACCGCCGAAAAACCCGCCGAAATCCATCCCGACAGCCTGGCCCTCACCTTCCTCTACAACCGGGAAGGCACCATTGACCGCATTGCGGCACCGCTGGAACCGCTGGTCGACGATATCGTCTTCCACCGCATGGCAAGCGGCGACGCGACCACGGCTGACTTCCGCGCGCGCTGCGTCGGCGAGTACCGGCACAGCGTGCAGCGCATCGAGGTCGCGCTGGATGCGGCCGGGCACCTGCTCATGACCATCACCGGGCAACCCCGCTACCACCTGCTGCCGTCCGAGGGCCGGACCTTCGAGATCGCGGAGTTGCCCGGCTGGCGCGTGGAGTTTCGCTCACCGGCAGAAGACTGCGTCGACGCGCCGGCGTCGCCCTGACCGCGCCTGCCGACGGTCAGGCCACCGCCGCCGACGACACACCCTGCCCCGCCTGCGCACTGCGCCGCGCCAGCAAGTCCAGCGCCACATCCACGATCATGTCTTCCTGCCCGCCCACCATGCGCCGCCTGCCCAGCTCGACCAGGATGTCGACCGTGCCCAGGCCGTAGCGCGCCGCGGCGGCCTCGGCATGGCGCAGGAAGCTGGAATAGACCCCGGCGTAGCCCAGCGCCAGGGTCTCGCGGTCGACGCGCACCGGGCGATCCTGCAGCGGGCGCACGATGTCGTCGGCGGCATCCATCAGCGTGTACAGGTCGCAGCCGTGCTGCCAGCCCAGGCGTTCGGCGGCGGCGATAAAGACTTCCAGCGGGGCGTTGCCGGCACCGGCGCCCATGCCGGCCAGGCTGGCGTCGATGCGGTCGCAGCCCTCTTCCACGGCGACGATGGAATTGGCCACGCCCAGGCTCAGGTTGTGGTGAGCGTGCATGCCGGTCTGGGTTTCGGGCTTGAGCACGTCCTTGAAGGCGCGGAAGCGCTCGCGCACATCCTGCATTCCCAGCGCGCCGCCGGAATCGACTACGTACACGCACTGGGCGCCGTAGCTTTCCATCAGCTTCGCCTGCTGCGCCAGCGCCGCGGGTGTGGTCATGTGGCTCATCATCAGGAAACCGACGGTGTCCATGCCGAGTTCGCGCGCATATTCAATGTGCTGGCGCGAGACATCGGCTTCGGTACAGTGCGTGGCCACGCGCACCACACGCGCGCCGGCATCATAGGCGGCGCGCAGGTCGTGCACGGTGCCCACGCCCGGCAGCAGCAGCGTGGCCACGCGGGCATGGCGCACGGTCTCGGCAACGGCGGCGATCCATTCCAGGTCGGTATGGGCGCCAAAGCCGTAGTTGAAGCTGGAGCCCGACAGCCCGTCGCCGTGCGCGACCTCGATCGAATCCACGCGCGCGGCGTCGAGCGCGGCCGCGATGCGGCGCACGTGGTCCAGGCTGTACTGGTGGCGGATGGCGTGGCTGCCGTCGCGCAGCGTCACGTCGGAGATGTAGAGCTTCTTGGTGGGTTGTGCGGTCATGTTTGTCTCCCTGCGGCTCATGCGGACAGCCGGGTCTCGGCCAGGCGCTCGGCGCAGGCCAGCGCGGCGCTGGTCATGATGTCGAGGTTGCCGGCATAGGCCGGCAGGTAATGGGCGGCGCCCTCCACTTCCAGGAAGATCGAGGTCTTGAGCCCGCTCATCGGTCCCAGGCCGGGGATATTCAACGGCGCCGACGCAGCGATACGCTCGAACTGCACGCGCTGCTTGAGCCGGTAACCCGGTACGTAGCCCTGTACTGCCTGCGCCATCGCTTCGACGCTCGCCGCGATTTCCGCTTCATCACCGTCATCCGACAAGGTGAAGACTGTGTCGCGCATCATCAGCGGCGGTTCCGCCGGGTTGAGCACGATGATGGCCTTGCCGCGCGCGGCGCCGCCCACCGAGCACAGCGCCCGACTGGTGGTCTCGGTGAACTCGTCGATATTGGCGCGCGTGCCGGGCCCGGCCGACCTGCTCGAGATCGACGCCACAATCTCGGCGTAGTGCACTTTGGCCACGCGGGACACCGCCGCCACCATGGGGATGGTGGCCTGGCCGCCGCAGGTGACCATATTGATGTTGGGGGCGTCCAGGTGCTGGTCCAGGTTGACCACGGGCACTACGTACGGGCCGATCGACGCCGGCGTCAGGTCGATCACGCGCACGCCGTGCTGCCGCAGTACGTGGTTGTGGTGCGCATGGGCGCCCGCCGAGGTGGCATCGAAGGCGATGCGGATATCGCCGAAGCCCGGCATGCCGACCAGCCCGTCGATGCCCTCGGCCGTGGTCGGCACGCCCAGGCGCGCGGCTCGGGCCAGTCCGTCCGACGCGGCGTCGATGCCCACCATGGCGCCCATTTCCAGGTTCCGCCCGTGGCGCATCACCTTGATCATCAGGTCGGTGCCGATATTGCCGGAACCGATGATGGCCACCTTGTGCTTGGCGTTTGCTTTCATGTCCATGTCGTTGTCCTTTTCGCTATGGTCCCGCCGCGTCAGCGGCCCAGTTCCCTGGCGGTCTTGCCGCCGATGCCGAACTGCGTCTTCGGCACCTCGGTGATCATCACGCGCACGGTTTCCACCGGCGCGCCCACCGCCTCGACCGCAGCATCGGTCAGCGCGCGGATCAGGCGCGCCTTCTGTTCTTCGGTACGGCCTTCGATCAGGAAGACCTGCATGATTGGCATGGTGTGTCTCCTTGGCCCGTGGTTCAGGTGAAGTGCATCGACACGGTGCCCAGATGCTGGTACCGGACGGTGATGTTGTCGCCGGCCGCCACCGCGATGGCCTCGGTCACGCCGCCGGTCATGATGAAAGTGCCGGCCGGCAGCTCGCGCCCGCGCGCGCCCAGCATGTTGGCAAGCATGGCGACGCTGTTGGCCGGATGCCCCAGCACCGCCGCGCCGGCCGCGGTGGCCACCACCTCGCCGTTCTTCTCCAGCACCACGCCCAGGTTCTTCAGGTCCAGCCCCTCGGCGCCGCGGTGCGTGCCGCCCACGACGAAGCGCGCCGACGAGGTGTTGTCGGCAATCACGCTCTTCAGGTCGAAGCGGAAGTTCTCGTAGCGCGAGTCGATCACCTCCACCGCCGGCACCACGAAATCGGTGGCTGCCAGCACGTCGCCGATATGGCAGCCCGGCCCCTTGAGCGGCGCCTTCAGCACGAAGGCGATCTCGGCTTCCACCTTGGGGTGGATCAGCGTGCCGGTATCGATGGCGGCGCCGTCCATGCAGGCGCCGTAGTCGGTAAGGAAGCCGTACACCGGGTCGCTCACGCCCATCTGGCGCATCTTGGCGAACGAAGTCAGGCCCATCTTGAGCCCGGCGATACGGGTGCCGCGCGCCTCCTTGCGCGCGCGGATGGCGTCCTGGATGGCGTAGGCGTCGTCCCAGTCCATGTCCGGGTATTCATCGGTAATCTTGCGCACCGCCTCGCGCTGCAGTTCGGCGTTCTCCAGGTGCCCGGCGAGCCGGGCAATGGTGTCTTGTGTCAGGTTCATGGCTTGTCCTGCGCTGAGTTGGAAAAAGGGTCGGGCTCAGACGAAGCGCACGCCGGCCGAGCCGATGCCGCCCAGGCTGATGCGCAGCCGGTCGCCGGCGGTTACGGGCACCATCGCGGCAAGAGAGCCGGACAGGATCACCTCGCCCCGCTTCAGGCCAATGCCCAGCCGGCCAAGCGTATTGGCCAGCCATGCCACTGCATTGACGGGATGCCCGAGCGCGGCCGCGCCGGCGCCGGTGGCGACGATCTCGCCGTTCTTCTCCAGCGTCATGCCGACCGTGCCCAGGTCCACGCTGCGCGGGTCCACTGCGGCGTCGCCCAGCACGAAAACGCCTGACGAAGCGTTGTCAGCCACCGTGTCCTGGATGCGGATCTTCCAGTCGCGGATGCGCGAATCGACGATCTCGAAGCAAGGCAGCACGTAGGCGGTGGCGCGCAGCACGTCGGCATTGGTCACACCCGGCCCCTCCAGGTCTTCCTTCAGCACGAAGGCAACCTCGCCTTCGGCCTTGGGCGCGATCAGGGTGTCGGCGGGAATCGCCGCGCCGTCGGGGTAGACCATGCCGGACAGCAGGTGGCCAAAATCTGGCTGGCGCACGTCGAGCATGTCCATCACCACGCGGCTGGTCACGCCGATCTTCTTGCCGACCACGCGCTCGCCGGCGTCGAGCCGGTGCTGCACCATGGCCAACTGGATGCGGTAGGCGTCGTCGATGCTCAGGTCCGGCCAGGACTCGGTCAGCGGCGCCACCGGGCGCCTGGTGGCAAGCGCCTGGTGCAGGCCGGCGCCGATCTCGCGGATAAGTTCGCTCTGCATGGTGGGCCTCACAGTTTGACGCAGACGTTGCGCAGCTCGGTGTAGAACTCGAGCGAATGGACGCCGCCCTCGCGGCCGATGCCGGATTGCTTCGCGCCGCCAAAAGCCGTGCGCAGGTCGCGCAGGAACCAGGCATTGATCCAGCAGATGCCCACCTCCAGCGTGCTACCCATGCGGTGCGCGGTGCCAAGGTCGCCGGTCCAGACCGTGGCGGCCAGTCCGTACGGGGTGTCGTTGGCCAGCGCGATGACTTCCTCTTCGGTGTCGAACGGGGCGATATGGCAGCAGGGCCCGAAGATCTCCTCGCGGATCACGGCGGCGCTTTCCGGCAGGCCTGTCCAGATGGTGGGCTGCACCCAGGCGCCTTCGGCCAGCGCCCCCGGCATCTGCGGCACGCCACCCCCGGTGACCACGGTGGCGCCGGCCTCGGCGGCCTTGCGGTAGTACGACAGCACCTTGTCGCGATGCTCATGCGACACCAGCGGCCCCATGGTCACGCCCGCGTCGGTGGGGTGTCCCAGCTTCAGCCCCTCGGCCTTCGCCTTCAGCGCGGCAACAAAGCGCGCAAAGATCGGCCGCTGCACGTAGACCCGCTCGGTGCCCAGGCACACCTGGCCGCTGTTCTCGAACGCCGAGCGCGTGATGCCGGCCACGGCCTTGTCGAAGTCCGCATCGGCGAACACGATGCCCGCGTTCTTGCCGCCCAGCTCGAACGACACCGGCCGCACGCCGTTGGCCGCGGCCTTCATGATGGCCTCGCCGGTGCGGGTCTCGCCGGTGAAGGTAATGCCGTTGACCTGCGGGTGCGCGGTCAGGAGCGCGCCGGCCGAATCCGGGCCGAAACCATGCACCACGTTGTAGACGCCCGGCGGCACGCCGGCCTCGTTCATCACCTCGCCCAGCAGCGTCGCGGTGGCGGGGGTCTCCTCCGAGGGCTTGACCACCACCGTATTGCCGCAGGCCAGCGCCGGCCCGACCTTCCACGTCATCAGCAGCAGCGGCAGGTTCCACGGGCACACCACGCCGATCACGCCGCGCGGGCTGCGCACCGCATAGTTGATGGCCTTGCCGCCGTCGGGCGTGTCCATGGCAAAGCTTTCGGTCGGCACGTTGCGGATCAGGTCGGCAAAAACCTTGAAGTTGGCCGCGCCGCGCGGGATGTCGATATGGCTGGCCAGCCCGAACGGCTTGCCGGTATCGGCGATCTCCGCCTGCACGAATTCGTCGAAGCGGCGGTTGATGCCGTCGGCCACCGCGTGCAGCAGCTCGACCCGCTGCGCCACCGTCATGCGGCCCCACGGCCCCTGCAGCGCACGGCGCGCGACCTGCACCGCGGCGTCGACCTCGGCCTTGCCGGCCTCGTGCACGTGGCCGATCAGGCTGTTATCGGCGGGGTTGCGGTTCTCGAAGGTCCGCGCGGTGCCGACCCACTCGCCGTTGATGAAGTTCTTGAAGTCTTTCATATTGGTTCTCTGATGTTGAAGCAATCGCGCACTGCGACCCTCCGCCCATCGTTTGGGTGCCCCTCTCCCGCAAGCGGGAGAGGGGGCAAACCAGCGGGAGGCGAGCGTTCGCGTTTAGGTCAGCACATTCAAAAACGCTTCGTTCAGCTTCCTGTCGTGATAGAAGATCGCGCGCCCCAGCTCGTTGTCAGTCCAGGTAATGGTGGGCTTGTCCGGGTAGTGGATATAGCCGCCGGAGAACACCTCGTTGCGATTGCCCGAGGGATCGAAAAAGTAGATCGTCGCACCGCGCGTGATGCCGTGGCGGGTCGGGCCGATGTCGAGCGAGACATCCTTCTTGGAGATGATGTCGGCCGCCTTCAGCACCTCGCTCCAGTTATCAAGCAGGAACGAGGCATGGTGGAAGCGGTTCTTCTCCGGATGCCGGATAAATGCGATGTCGTGCGCCTTATTCGAGCAGGTCAGGAAGGCACCGATCAGCATCTCGCCGTCGGAGCCGGCCACGACCTGCTCGGCCAGAGAAAAACCCAGCACGTCGCGGAACAGCCTGACGGTGCCGTCGACATCATCGCCATACAGCAGGCAGTGGTCGAAGCGGCTGGGCGCCATGCCGCGCAGGTCGTCCGGCCAGGGGTCGGGGTTGAGGTCGCCGGTCTTGCAGCCAAGCTTGTCCTTATCGGCAAAGAGTTCGATCGCGTGCCCTGTCGGGATGGTGAAGCGAAAGCGCACGCCGGTATGCGGGTGCTCGCCCGCGGCGATCCACTGGCAATCGGTGGCCAGGCCGGATTTCTCCACATCCTGCGCCAGCCGCTCCAGCGTGTGGCCGCTGTCGACACGAAAACCCATGTAGTCCATGCCCGGGCTGTCGGCCTCGCGCAGCACCACGCTGTGGTGGTCGTGCTCGTCCCATGCCTTCAGGAACACCCGGCCCTGCGCATCGCGCGCGGTTTCGATCAAGCCGAGTACCTCGATGTAGTGTTTCAGCGCCGGTTCCAGCTCCAGCACGCGCAGGGCTACGTGCCCCGGTCGCAATACGCCTGTCAATGCCATGATGGGTCTCCTGGTGTGGTGGGGTGGCGTTGTGTGGGTGCCACCTTCTTTGCTTGTGCTTCGTTCGCTTGTTACCGGCCCTGTTCGCGCCGACGCTGCTTTTCCAGGCAGCGCTGCAGCAGGGCCACAGGCCGCAGGCGGATATCGCTGTCCGGGTAGGTCTTGCAGGCCAGCACCAGCCCGGCGCGCTGCTCGGCTTCGGAGAGGCAGGCCCGGCTCATCTTGCCGGCGTGATAGTCGCCGGCCTCGATGCGGACCTTGCACACACCGCAGCCGCCGCCGCGGCAGCCGGCGGGGATGCCGCGCTGGCCCAGCACTTCCATGGCCCGCAGCAGGTTCTGCTCCGGCGCGCAGGAGTAGCGCAGCCCGCTGCCGGCGATCTCGACGGTATGCATGGCCGGCCTCCTCAGATCTTGAACAGCGGGCTGCGCGCGCTGTTCTGCGCATCGGCCGCGGACAGGAACTTCTCGGTGTGGATATCCGCCTCGAACAGCCGGCCCTGCATCAGCGTGCGGATGCAGGCCTCGATCATCGGCGGCGGCCCGCACAGGTAGGCTTTGTGGCCGCGGAAGTCGGCATTGCCGTCCTGCGCGTAGAGCTGGTGCAGCACGTCATGCACGTAGCCGCGCGCGCCGCTCCAGCCGCTGTCGGCGGGTTCGTCCGACAGCGCGGGCACGTAGCGGAAGTTGGGGTGGGCCTGCGAGAGCTCCTGGAACTCCGCGTCGTAGTACAGCTCGCCACGGTTGCGCGCGCCCTGCACCAGCGTGATCGGCAGGGTCTCGCCAGCGGCCAGCAGGTCCAGGATCATCGCGCGCGGGCTGGACAGACCGGAGCCGCCCGCCAGGAACAGCATCGGCACCTGCGCCGACTTGCGCACGAAGAAGCGGCCATAGGGCGCGGAGAACGACAGTTCGTCGCCGACCGCCAGCTGGTCGTGCAGGTAGCCGGTGGCCTGCCCGTCCGGCACGCGCCGCACGTGCAGTTCGATCAGGTCGTCGCCCGGCGCGCTGGCCAGCGAGAACGCGCGCGGCTGGTCGCAACCCGGCACGTTCAGGTTGACGTACTGACCGGCCTGGAATGCCGTGCGTCCGCCATCCTTCACACGCAGCCAGATGCCCAGGATGGTGGGCGTCAGGGCGCGCGTCTCGACAACTTCGGCGCGATAGTCGGCCAGCGGCAGGCCCAGCGCATCGGCGTCTTCCTCGATGTCGGCCTCGATCACCAGGTCCGACTGCGCGGTCGCGCAGCAGGCCAGGCACTGGCCGTTGTCGCGCTCGAAATCCATCAGCGCGAAGCTGGAGGCCTCGCCCTGCTCGACCTCGCCGTCCACCACCTGCACCTTGCAGGTGGCGCACAGCCCATGGCAGCAGGCATGGGGCAGCCACACGCCGTTGCGCAGGCAGGCATCCAGCACGGTCTGCCCAGGAGCGATGGGGACGGTCTGCCCGATCGGTTCAATGGTCAGCGAATACATCTTGGTCTCCTTCCGGTGGTGCGTTCGACCATGCGCCTCAGCTGCGGCTGCCGCCGATGCCGTCCAGCCCCGGCGTGCGGAAGCGGATCACGTCCTTGTGGCCCAGGCCGTTTTCTTCCAGCGAGCGGTCCAGGTCGGGTTGCCAGGGCTGGCCGCCGCGCAGCCACTGCACCTTGCCCCAGTCGATGCGGGCAAAGTCGGGGTGGTAGCCGTAGACGCCGGGCAGCACCTTGTCCACCACGTCGCGCAGCGGCATCGACGGCGGGAACGGGAAGCAATGCGGGGCGCAGAACAGCAGGTGGCCGTCCCAGCCGATATAGAGCAGGCGGTTGCCGTGGAACACGGCCTCGCGGTCGGCTGCCTCGAAGGCGTAGTCGCCGATGGATACGACGGGCATGGTTGTCTCCTTGTCTTTTGATGGGGCCGCTTCAGGCGGCGTCGGCGGCAGGCCCGATGCCCTTCCACGCGTTCCAGTTGCGCTGGTCCTGCGAGCCCTCGAAGTCCAGGTTGTCAGCGCCCGGGTTCAGCCGGTACCACTTGAGCACGTCCTCCAGCGTGGCGCCGCCGCAGTTGCCCTGGTAGATCTGGTGCACCGGCAGCCAGGCCTGCGCGTACTTGGCGGGCTCGTCGTCGAAGATGTCCTTGCAGCCGTCCGAGCAGAAGTGGAACTTCATGCCGTGGTAGCTGCTTTCGCGGTAGCAGGTCTGGGTGGGATCGTCCGGCTCCGAGAACACCATCGGGATCTGGCACGTCTGGCACAGCATCGGCAGCGTGGCGTTGTAGAAGCGGTCGCCGGCCTGCTGGCGCTCCTGCCAGTGGTCCAGGCGCGGCTTGTAGTAGCGCTCGAAGGTCTGCGGGTACTTCTCGGTCAGCCATGCCATCTCGTCGGCCTTGGGCACCCAGGTATGGAAGCCGGCCGCGCCCGCGTAGTTGTAAAAGGTGGCCCAGGCTTCGTGCGTGATGCGGTCCTTGGTCTTGGTGGCCACTTCGTGGTACTTGGGCATGCGCAGGCCGTAGCGCTCCAGGTCCTTGAACAGCGCCCCGCCCGCCTGCTCGAAGTACATCTCCCAGGCCTCCGCCCACGACATCACGCGCTTGGGCAGCATGTAGTCCATCATCATGCCGACCAGCGTGAGCAGGCGGAAGCCGCGCCAGAACCATTTGTCCAGCCACTTCTGCAGGACCGGGATATTGCCGGGGTCCTGCTCGCACAGGAACTTGACCACTTCCAGGCCCAGCGTCATGTGGCGCGACTCGTCGGACTGCGCAGAGAAGCCGAAGGTCACCGTGGCCATGTCGCCGTTGTAGGCGGCGCCCGACATGAACGGCATGAACAGCAGGTTGGTCAGCACGTACTCGAACGAGAACGAGATCGCGGTGATGAACTCGAACGGCCCCGCGCTCATCGCGTCCTCGAAGTAGGACTTGGGCACCGACAGGTACCAGACCCGGTCGTGCATGTGACGCCATTCGCCAAAGCCATGGAAGTACTTGTTGTAGACGGACAGCGTGTGCAACTGGGTCTGGGCGTGGCGCAGCTCGTCGACCGACTGCATCTGCGCCGCAACGCGCGCGCCGGCGCCGCGGAAATGCCGACCCAGGTGCGCGTAGCCGCGGTGGGCGGCGTATTCCAGCGGCGTCACGCCGGTCAGGAACAGCCGCAGCGCGTTCAGGTAGCGCGGGTCGGATACGTTCAGGTGGCCGTTGTTCTGCACGAACGAGTCGATGATCGCGTACAGCTTGCGCTCTTTCTCCGACTGATATTTCCAATAGGCATCCATGGTCATGCGGAACGGGTCTTCCCATTTGTCCCAGTCGTGGATGCGGATGCCCTCGTACTTGTCGAACGGGAAGACCTTGTCCATCGGCTCGTAGGTCGTTTCCCAGGCCAGGTCCCGCGTCATCGAGGCGTACTTCTCGCGCAGGTTGAGCTTCTTGCGTGCGTCCATGATGTCTCCGTGATGTTCTGTGTGCCGCTGTCCGGTCAGGCGTTCCAGCGCAGCGTGAAGGCGTCTTCGTCTTCGTCGATGTTTCCGCACAGCGAGATCAGGTTCAGGTGGATCTCCTGCAGGTCCCAGTCGCGGCCGAGCTTGCCGGCCACCAGTTCGCGCACGATGGTCAGGTGGCCGGGGGCGTCGATCTTGACCATGGCGGGAAACTGCGACACCACCGCATGCGGGTTGGCCTCGGTGATGGCGTCGATGATGAGTCGGGTGTCGTCGTTGTTCTGCAGGGCGATGTAGACGTTGGCAGCGGTCGCTGACATGGCGTGTCTCCGTGGGGTTCGTTGCGGGCGGATCAGGCAGCCAGGCCGAGCTTGCCCAGGCGAACTTCGAACTGCTCGCGGCACAGCGCCACCATCTGCGCGCCGTCCTCGCCGGTGAGCGCATCGGCCACCGGCACCAGCGCCTGTGCCACCTCGGCGCAGGCGGCGCGCGCCCAGCCCGACAGCAGCACGCGGTTGGCGTCCGACTCGGCCGCGGCGGCCTGGATCACGGCATCGACCCAGCGTGCGTGCTCGTCGCGCCAGTCGTTCATGAATTCGGTCAGCACCGCCAGCCCGGTGCCGCAGGCGCGCGCGATCACCGCGTCGGCATGCTGGTAGACCAGCGGGTAGAGCAGCCCGTCGAGCACCAGGTTCTGGGCGACGAAGGTCTCGAACCAGTCCTCGGTGACAAAGGTGTGCTCGACAAAGCGGCGCAGCGGCTGCCACGCGGCGCTCTCTAGCCAAGCCACCCTGGCCCGCTCCAGCGCCACGCCGGTATTGCCGTCCAGCAGCATGCCGATGCGCGACAGGTATTGGGCGATACCCAGGCGGTCCATCGCGCAATAGGTGCAGGCCTGCGTGATGGCCGTGCCCCAGCCATAGTCGGCGCAGTAGAAGTTGTTCATGTTGGCGCCCCACTCGACATGGCGCAGCGGCAGCAGGCCAACGGCCAGGCGTTCCTGCCATTCGGCCGGCAGCGCCTGCAGCAGCCCGCGCTTCTCGACGAAGGCAAAGCTCTTCTCCGTTGCATCCTGCTGGCGCCCGCGCGCGGTAACGTAGGCGCCGTAGTAGAACTGGCGCGGGTCCTTCAGCGCATACCAGTCTTGCATCACGATCGCCGTGCGGCGCTTGTCATACAGCTCGAAGCGGGGGTCCCAGGTGGGCCGGTAGTGGAAGTTCACCTCCGACTGCACGTCGTAGGTCGCCTCCTGGTAGCGCGACGCCGGCTTGTCGCCGAAACGGCGCGCGACATGGCCGTAGGTCTGGCGCAGCGGCTGGATCTGCTGGGTCTTGATATCGACTTGCATCGCTTGGTCTCCTGTATCCCTTCTCTCTTTGTGATGCGGTGGCTGCGGCGTCAGTCGTCGGCTTGCGGCTGCGGCGCGGCTTCCAGCGGGGGCAGGAAGCGCACGCGGTTGACGCAGCAGAAGGCTTCGAACATCGGCTCCGGCATGATCAGTTCGACGTTGAGCTCGGGGTCGGCCACGCTGAAGGCGAACTGCACAAACCCTTCGGGGGTGCGGCCCTCGACCCGCACATAGCGCGGCGTGGCTTCGAACAGGGGAACCGACGGGGTGTTCATGGCGCGCTCCTTTGCGTTGGCTGGACGCAGGCCTTACTGCGAAGACCGTGCCAGCGAGCGCGAAGCGTTGTGGGGCAAGGGTTGCGGGGAATTGGCGCTGGCGAGCGTGCGCGTTAACCCGGTAAGGTCCGCCCCAAACCTATCGATGAATTGATGAAGCTGTCCGCAAACCTTGATCAAATGATCAAAAGCCGCGCCGGGTGGGCGTTTGCGGGCAGCGAGCAGATGCGGATGGGATTGCCCTGCGGCGCAGCAGCGTGCGTGGGCAACGTTAGTGATGTGGCTTGATGCGTCAGGGAAAAATCGCTGACGCGGCGCAGCATCGGGCGACTTCGGGCCGATGCGCGGCCGGAAGGGGTTGCATCAAATGATCAAGGGGGAAAGCCGGGGAGACGGGAGGAAGCCAGAGAAGGCCTAGGAACGGTTGGTGCAGGGGATTGCGTGGGAGGAGCTTGATCTACCGCATGTGTGCTCCCTCTCCCGCTTGCGGGAGAGGTTGGGGTGAGGGTGAGCTTGTCCACGAAGTGAAAGCCTGTGATTTGCCACCGCTGCCCTCACCCCCTGCCCCTCTCCCGCAAGCGGGAGAGGGGAGCAAAGCTTCAGCATTCTGAATGCCTGCCAGCGGCCTCAGTTGCCGTTGTGGTTGCCGTTACCGTTACCCCCGCGCGTACCGCGCATCTTCCACCGATACGCCAGCTGCGGCCGCGTAATGCCGAGCAACCGCGCCGCCTGGCTCATGTTGCCGTCGGCCCGCTGCATGGCCGCCTCCATCAGCACGGTCTCGACGTCGCCCAGCGCCAGCTGCTGCTCGGACATCTGGTCCAAGAGCGCGTGGACCGCGGCTTCGCGCAGGTCTGGCAAGGTGCCGCCCGCCCCCAGCCGCGGCGCGGTATCCACCACCGGTGCCACGGTCCCCGGCAGGAACAGGTGGTCGGCGGTGATCTGGCCGCCCTGGCTGGCCAGAATCACGCCGCGCTCGATCACGTTCTCCAGTTCGCGCACGTTGCCGGGCCAGTCATAGTGGCGCAGCTCGGCCAGCGCGCGGTCGGTGATGCCAACGATGCGCTTGCCGTGGCGCGCGCCGTAGCGGGCCACGAAGCGCTCGGCCAGCGGCCGGATATCGTCCAGGCGCTCGCGCAGCGGCGGGATCGTGACCGGGTAGACGTTGAGGCGGTAGTACAGGTCCTTGCGGAAGGTGCCCTGCTTCACGGCTTCGGCCAGGTCGACATTGGTGGCGGCCACCAGCCGCACGTCCACCTTGCGCGTGCCGGTGCCGCCCACGCGCTCGACCTCGCCTTCCTGCAGCACGCGCAGCAGCTTGGACTGGGCCGAGGCCGACAGCTCGCCCAGCTCGTCAAGGAACAGGGTGCCGCCGTGCGCACGCTCGAAGCGTCCGGGGCGCGACTGGCTAGCGCCGGTGAAGGCGCCCTTTTCCACGCCAAACAGCTCGGACTCGATCAGCTCATCGGGGATCGCCGCGCAGTTCACGGCGATGAAGGGCTTGTCGGCGCGCCCGCTCACGCTGTGCAATGCCTGCGCGAAACGCTCCTTGCCCACGCCGGTCTCGCCCAGCAGCAGCACCGTCACGTTGCTGGCCGCAGCACGCTGCAGCAGGCCCCAGGCGGCACGGAAGCCGGGCGAGGTGCCGACCAGGTCGGCCGGCGTGGCCGGGGTGCCCTGGAGCGCGCGCAGGTGCTCAACCTCGCTCTGCAGCGCGATGATCGTTTCGATCACGGGATCGGGCTGGTACAGCGCCAGTGCCTGTGCGCCGTCTTCCCAGGCTTCCACCGGCTTGCCGATGATGCGGCAGTGCACGTGCCCGCAGGCGATGCACTCAACCTCGCGATACAGGATGGTGCGCCCCATCAGCGCCGAGGTATAGCCAGTCGCGTAGCCGATCTGCATCCAGCAGGCGGGCTCATCGACGATGCCGAACAGCTGGCGGTGGACGTCGCCCTCGAAGGAGTCGTCCCACAGGAATTCGCCCTCGTAGATGCCGGCGGCAATGTCGATGTCGACCTTGACCGGCGTGACCCGCACCACCCCCTCGATGGTATGCAGGCAGGGCCCGATCTCCAGCTGGCCGAAGTCGCTGTGGCCGGCGCGCAGCTTGCGCGCGACCTCCGCATCGCGCATGCCCGAATGGAAGCCCATGCGGGTGAACAGGCCGCGCGCGCGCTCCATGCCCAGGGTGTCCACCAGTTCCTTGCGCAGCGCGCCCAGGGCGGCAGTATGGATCAGGATCATGCGCTGCTCGTCCAGCCAGATCGCGCCCTCCTCCATGGCAAAGCGCAGGCGGCGGGCAAGATCGGCCAGGCCATCGCGCATGGTGGCCGAGAACTTGTCGGTTGAACTGCTCATTGTCTCCCCTCAGTGCCGGCGGGTGATCCGCTCGAGTGTGCCTTTCGGCTGGCATCTTACGCACATTATGTGCCAGGGAGACGGGGGCTGGGTAATGGCATTCCTCCCGGAGCATTTCCGGGAGTCCCCCTATGAACCGCGTTGGTCCAGGCCGCTTAATCCGCCCGAATCCCCCGCTGACGGATCAGCACACCCCACTTCTCGGTTTCCTTCGCCAGGTGCTCGCGCAGCACCGCCGGCGAACTGCCGATCGGCTCGGCGCCGATCAGCGCCAGCCGCTTCTGCACCGCAGGCTTGCGCAGCGCCTCGAGCATGGCGCGGTTGAGCGTGTCGATGACCGGCTGCGGCGTCTTCGCCGGCACGAAGGCGGCGAACCACGGCGACAGTTCATAGCCCGGCAGGCCGGCTTCGGCCACCGTCGGCACATTGGGCAGCGCGCTGGAGCGCTTGCTGGTGGTGACCGCGATTGCCGTCAGCTTGCCCGATTCGATATGCGGCCTGGCCGAGGTAATGCTGTCGAACATGTAGTCGACCTGGCCACCCAGCAGATCCGTCATGGCCGGGCCGCTGCCCTTGTAGGGGATATGCAGCATGTCGACGCCGGCCATCGAGGTGAACAGCTCGCCCGCCAGGTGGATCGAGGTGCCGTTGCCCGCGGAGGCATAGGTGTATTTGCCCGGCGCCGCCTTGGCGTGCGCCACCACGTCCTTGACTGTGCTTTCCTGGCGCCGCGCCTTGCTGGCCACCAGTACGTTGGGCACCACCGCCAGCAGCGACACCGGCGCGAAGTCCTTGACCGGGTCGTAGCTCAGCCGGCCGTACAGCGCCGGGTTCACGGCCATGCCATTGGCGACGATGATCAGTGTGTAGCCGTCGGCGGGCGCGCGCGCCACCAGTTCGGCGCCGATATTGCCGCCGGCGCCCGGCCGGTTCTCGACGACGATGGCCTGGCCGAGCGTGCGCGACATGTCTTCGCCCAGCGTGCGGGCGATGTTGTCCATCGCACCGCCCGCGGGGAACGGCACGATCCAGCGGATGGGGTGGTCGGGATAGGCCGCGTGTGCGGCCGGCGCAGCAAACGACAGGCCGGCGGCCAGTGCCAGCGCCCCTGCGCGGCCGGTGCTTGCCAGCCGCTGGAATAATGTCTTCATAGTCTCCTCACTGCTTGATGCGCCGGCGCGGGCAACGCGCCAGGCGCTGGAATGGCGCGCCAGCTCAGTGGCGGCGGTAGTGCGCCAGCTTGTCTTCGTCCAGAGCCAGGCCCAGGCCCGGGCCTTCCGGCAAGTGCAGGCTGAAGTCACGATACTCCGGGCGCTGCTGCACGATATCGTCCTTGAGCAGCAGCGGTCCGAACAGCTCGGTGCCCCAGGCCAGCTGCGGCAGCGTGCAGAAGCCATGCGCCGCGGCGATGGTGCCGACGCTGCCCTCCAGCATGGTGCCGCCGTACAGCGCGATGCCGGCGGCGTCGCCCACCGCGGCGGTGCGCAGCATGCCGAAGATGCCGCCGGCCTTGGCGATCTTCAGCGCGAACACGTCGGCGCCGCCGATGCGCGCCAGTTCCATCGCGTCTTCCGGGCCGCACACCGCTTCATCGGCCATGATCGGCACCACGAAGCGCGCGGCCAGCCGGGCCAGCGCCATGCGCTGCTCACGCGGAGTGGGCTGCTCGATCAGGTCGATGCCGGCGGCTTCCAGCATGGCGATGCCGGTGGCAGCATCGGCCTCGTTCCAGGCCTGGTTGACGTCGACGGTGACGCGCGCCCGGTCGCCCAGCGCGCGCTTGATCGCGGCCACGTGGGCCACGTCGTCGCGCACGCTGCGCCGGCCGATCTTCAGCTTGAAGGTATGGTGGCGGCGCTCGGCCAGCAGTTGCTCGGCCTCGGCAATGTCGCGGGCGGTGTCGCCGCTGGCAAGCGTCCACAGCACCGGCAGCGTCGAGCGCACCGCGCCCCCCAGCAGCGTGGCCAGCGGCACGCCCAGGCGCTTGCCCTGCGCATCCAGCAACGCGGTTTCCAGCGCGGACTTGGCAAAGCGGTTGCCGCGCGCGACCTTGCCCAGGCGCGCCATCGCGGCATGCACGTTGGTGGCATCCTGGCCGGCCAGCGCCGGGGCCAGGTAGGTGTCGATGGTCAGCTTGATGCCTTCCGGGCTTTCGTCGCCATAGGACAGGCCGCCGATGGTAGTGGCCTCGCCGATGCCCTCCACGCCATCGCTGCAGCGCAGCCGCACGATCACCAGCGTCTGCTGCTGCATGGTGGCCATGGCCAGTTGGTGGGCCCGGATGGTGGGCAGGTCCACCAGGATGGCTTCCACCGAAGTGATAGTCGTGGTCATACCTTGTCGATGCAAATTGATATTGAGGCCAAGTATGCGGCTTGACTTTGCCGGTGTCCAAGACCGATGATGTCTCAATCAATACCCTACAGGTATGGAAACAGGACACCGATGGAACTCCGGCACCTGCGTTATTTCCAGGTCGTGGCCCAGGAACTGAACGTCACCCGCGCCGCCGAGCGGCTGCATATGGCGCAGCCGCCACTGTCGCGCCAGATCCGGCAGTTGGAAGAAGAAGTGGGCGTGGCACTGTTCGACCGCGTCGGCCGCGGGCTGCGGCTGACCGAGGCTGGCCGCTTCCTGCTGGAGCAGACCACCCAGCTGACACAGCGGCTGGAAGAAACTATCGAAGGCACGCGCCGCATCGGGCGGCAGGACAAGCGCTGGTTCGGCATCGGCTTCGTGCCGTCGGTACTGTATGGCGTGCTGCCAGAGCTGATCCGCGAACTGCGCGAATCAGACCGGCACGACCAGCAGGTAGAGGTAGGACTGGCCGAGATGATCACCGTCGAGCAGATCGAGGCGCTCAAGGCCGGCCGCATCGACCTGGGCTTCGGCCGCATCGCGCTGAACGACCCCGCCATCCGCCAGCAGGTGGTGATGGCCGAGCCACTGGTGGCCGCGCTGCCCGCACGCCTGCCCGCGCCGCGCCGCAAGGCGCTGACGCCACAGGCGCTGGCGGCGCAGCCGTTCATTCTTTACCCGGCCCGGCCGCGGCCCAGCTATGCCGACCACCTGCTGTCGCTGTTCCGCGCGCAGGGCCTGCAGTTGCGCGTGGCGCAGGAGGCCAACGAACTGCAGACCGCGCTGGGGCTGGTGGCGGCCGGCATCGGCATCACGCTGGTGCCGGCGTCGATCCAGCGCCTGCATCGCGACGACGTGCGCTACTGCCCGATCGACGCGCCGGGCTTCGTCTCGCCGGTGATCATGAGCTATCGCGAAGGCGACACGTCACCGTTCCTGGCGCGGGCGGTGGAATGGGTGATGCGGCAGGGGCAGTAAGCGACATCAGGTGCCGGTGAACCGCGGCTTGCGTTTTTCCTTCCAGGCCAGCGCGCCTTCGCGGATGTCCTGCGACTGGGTAGCCCGGCTGATGTCGCCAGCCAGCGCCTCGGTATCCAGCGCGCCGCGCCCGATCGCGTTCAGGTGCCGCTTCATGCCTTGCACCGCCAGCGGCGCCAGCCCGGCCACCGTGTCGCTGAGCTGGTCGGCGCGCTCGCGCAGGCGCTCGGCCGGCAGCAGCTCGGTCAGGAAGCCGCGGCGGAACATCTCGTCGGCATCGATGCGCTCCGCGCTCAGGAACAGGTGCTTGGCGTGGTTCAGCCCCAGCCGGCTGATATAGCGCTCCATGCCGCGCTGGTAGAAATGCAGCCCCAGCCGCGCCGCGGGCATGAACATGTCCACCGCGGCGGAGCCAAGCCGGAAATCGCACGCCAGCGCCAGGTCCGTGCCGCCGCCGTAGACGCCGCCGTGGATCTCGGCAATGGTCACCGCGCGGCAGTCCTCCACCGCGTTGACCAGGGTCTCGAAGCCGGCACCGCGCTGCCCGGCCGCGAGCCTGCCGATATCGAAGCCGCTGCAGAAGTACTTGCCGGTGCCGCGCAGGCGCAGCACGCGCACGTCGCTGGCATTCACTGCATCGACGTGCCGTTGCAGTTCGGCCAGGTCATCCGGCCCGAGGCGGTTGGCCACCTCCGGGCGGCGCAGCGTGATCGTGGCGACATGACCGGCAATGTCGAGCGAAGGAAGGGAACCATCAGTCTGCATCGGGAAAACTCCAGGTAGGGATCAGTGGGCACCGGCCTGCTGCGCGCCAGGCGTGCAAGGGCGCTGTCGAAGCGCTCCAGCCGTGCTTGCGCAGACGCGGGCCGCGCTTGCACGCGTTGCCACCAGGCACTGCCGGCGGCGCGTTCATGGGATCAGCACGGCCGAGCCCGTGGTGGCCCGGCCTTCCAGGTCGCGGTGCGCGTCGCGCACGGCGGCCAGCGGGTAGCGGTGCCTGACCTCCAGTCGCAGCTGGCCGCCCGCGACCGCGGCGAACAGCGTGGCCGCGGCATTGGCCAGCGCCTGCGGGCTGGCGATATAGGTGCGCAGCGTGGGCCGCGACACGATCAGCGAGCGCGCGTGCAGCAGCTGCAGGTCGAAGGCCTCCACGTCGCCCGACGCGGTGCCGTAGTTGATCGCCATGCCGCACGGCCGCAGGCATTGCAGCGACGGCACGAACACGTCCTTGCCGACGGCGTCGTAGACCACCGCCACGCCCTCGCCGCCGGTCAGCGCCAGCACTTCGGCCACGAAGTCCGCCTCGCGGTAATTGACGACATGGTGGCAGCCATGTTCCTGCGCCACCGCGCGCTTGGCCTCGCTGCCCACGGTGCCGATCACGGTCGCGCCAAGCGCGCGCGCCCACTGCGACAGCAGCACGCCCATGCCCCCGGCCGCGGCGTGCACCAGCACGGCGTCGCCCGGCTGCACCGCGTAGAGCCGGCGCAGCAGGTACTCGGCAGTCAGCCCGCGCAGCAGCGTGGCACCGGCCACCTCTTCCGGGATCGCGTCCGGCAAAGGCACGACCCGGCCGGCTGGCACGTTGCGCGTCACCTGGCAGGCGCCGGGATGCATATAGGCAACGCGCTGGCCAAGCTCGAACCCTTCTGCTCCGGGACCAACCGCGGTCACCTTGCCGGCCCCAACCGAGCCCAGCGTGACTGGGAACGGCGCCGCGGTGTGGGGGCCATGCGCGCCCTTGCGCTGGTAGATGTCCGCGAAATTCAGGCCAATGGCCGACTGGCGCACCTGCACTTCGCCGGGACCGGGCAGCGGCACTGTGACCTGGCAGGACTCCAGCACCTCAGGCCCGCCCACCCTGTTAATACAAACAGCATCAGTCAGCATACAAACACCCAAAACGTGGGCGCCGGTTAGGCAGGGGCGCGATTAGGACCGGCAGCCCTGGCCGCTGATCGTCTATTTCGTATGACTTAAATGGCACAAATGGCATTTTCACAGGATCGAGGTGACGCAAATCCGTAGGAAAACCCTCGCAGCCTACGCCATCCCGCTGCGCTCCGCATCATGGAAACTCCGTATACGTATTTTTATGATTGTTATTTGTATACTCACGGCAATCCATTGCCCAGGACCTGCCATGACATCTTTGCCTCCCGGCACCGAAGCCGCCGGGCCTCACGCCCCGCCCGCGGACCTGCCGCTGTCCGGCATCACCGTGCTGGACCTGTCCATTGCCCGCGCCGGCCCGGCGGCGGTGCGCCTGCTGTCGGACTGGGGCGCTGACGTGATCCGCGTGGAGCCGCCCCCGCCGCAGGACCGCGGTTCCGTCACCGGGCGGCGGCGCGGCTCGGACGAGCAGAACCTGCATCGCAACAAGCGCAGCCTGTGCCTGGACCTGAAGACACCGCAGGGCGCCGAGGTGCTGGCGCGCCTGGTGCGCCAGTCAGACGTGGTGGTGGAGAACTTCCGCTCGGTGGTCAAGGAGCGGCTGGGGCTGACCTATGAGCGCCTGAGCGCAATCAACCCGCGCGTGATCCTGGCCAGCATCTCGGGCTTCGGCCAGGACGGGCCCTATTGCGAGCGCCCGGGACTGGACCAGATCGTGCAGGGCATGTCGGGGCTGAGTTCGGTCACCGGCGAGCCCGGCAAAGGCCCGCTGCGCGTGGGCATTGCCATCTCCGATACCACCGCGGGCATGTTCCTGGGCCAGGGCATCCTGCTGGCGCTGCTGCACCGCGCGCGCACCGGCCGCGGGCAATGGGTCCATACCTCGCTGATCGAGGGCATGCTCAACAAGCTGGACTTCCAGGCCACGCGCTACACCGTCGACGGCGAAGTGCCGACCCAGCAGGGCAATGCACACCCGACGCTGGTGCCGATGGGCACCTACCGCTGCCGCGACGGCGTGGTCAATATCGCCGCCAGCACCGACCGCATGTGGGCCAACTTCTGCCGCACGGTCGAGGCCGGCTGGCTGCTGGAAGATCCCGCATTCCAGACCGCCTCAGGCCGTGCCGCCGACCGCCACCGGCTGGACCAGGCCATCAACCAGTGCACCGCCGCCTTCAGCGCGGCCGAACTGACTTCGCGCCTGAATGCCGCCGGCGTGCCGTGCGGGCCGGTGTTCGATATCGGCCAGGCCTTCGAGGACGCACAGGTGCGCCACCTGCGCATGACCCGGCCCGCCGAACACCCGGCGCTGGGGCCGCTGGAACTGCTGCGCTCGCCGATCAACCTGTCGGCCGCGCCGCATCCGGAACGCTTTGCCCGCGCCGCGCCCGACCCCGGCGAGCACACCGACGAGATCCTGCGCGGGCTTGGCTATGACGAAGCCGGCGTCGCGGCCCTGCGCGAAGCCAACGTGGCGTCCTGAGCGCCAGCAGTCAGGACAACCATAGCGACGATGACAACACCAAGGAGACAACGATGAAACACACTCTTGGGCGTGCCGCGATCGGCGCCGCCCTTGCGACCCTGGCCGCCCTGCCTGGCCTGGCCGGTGCGCAGGACTACCCGACCCGGCCGATCCGGCTGCTGGTGGGTTACACGCCGGCGGGTGCGGCCGACTATGTCGCGCGCGTGTTCGGCGAGGCGCTGTCGAAGGAGCTTGGCCAGACCGTACTGGTGGACAACAAGCCCGGCGCCGGCAGCACGCTGGCCTCCGCGGCACTGGCGCAGGCGGCCCCTGACGGCTACACCCTGGGCCTGGCCACGTCCACGCTGTACGGCATCGACCAGCAGCTCTACAAGGCCCGCTACAAGGCGGCCGACTTCACCCCGGTGACGCGGCTGACCGTGTCGCCGCTGATCCTGGCCGTCAACAAGAACCTGAACGTCAGCGATATCAAGACACTGGTGGCCCAGGCGCGCGCGCAGCAGGGCAAGTTCAACTACTCGTCGTCCGGCATTGGCGGCTCGCCGCATCTCGCCGGGCTGCAGTTCGAGAAAGCCACTGGCGTCAAGATGACGCACGTGCCCTACAAGGGCGGCGCGCCGGCGCTGCAGGCCGTGGCCGCGGGCGAGGTGGAGTTGTCGTTTGGCACCGCGGCGTCGGTGTTGCCGATGGGCACGCAGGGCGTGGTGAAGATGATCGGCGTAACCACGCCCAAGCCCTCGGCGGTGGCACCGGGCTTGCCGGCGCTGGCGGAGATGGGGCTGCCGGGCTTTGATTTCACCTTCTGGTTCGGGCTGTACGGGCCGGCCGGGCTGCCCGAGGGCATCCGCGACAAGCTCTTTGCCGCCACCGCCAGGGTGATGGCGGATCCGCAGCTGCGTGCGAAGCTCGCCTCCAACGGCAGCGAGGTGTCTACCTCGGCGTCGCCCGCGGAGTTCGGCAAGTGGGCCGCGGCAGACGGCAAGTCGGCCGTGACGCGGATCGAGCAGGCCGGCGTCAAGCTGGACTGAGCCTGCCTGCCCCGGCCGCGGACTAGCGCCGGCCGCGCTTGCCGCCGGCTTCGTCGCCGGGCATGGAGGCAATCATGTCCGCGTAGACGTCGCCCCCGGTGGCGATATGCCGGACCATCGCCGCCCCGGCTTCGTCCTCGTTGCCACGCACGATCGCGCCCATCACCGCCTCATGCTCGGCCAGCGAGGCCACGATGCGGGCCGGCTTCTCGAAGCGCAGGTCGCGCATGCCGCGCATGCGCGCGCGCATGGTGCGGATCTGCCGCGACAGGATGTCATTGCAGCAGGCCGCGTAAATGACTTCATGGAAGGCATCATTGGCCTCGCGGTAGCGATCCGAATCGGCACGCTCCGCGGCCGCGCGGCAGTCGTCGAACGCGGCTTGCATCGCCGTGCGCTGCGCCGCCGAGATGCGGCGTGCGGCCAGGCGCGCCGCCAGCGCCTCAAGCTGCACCAGGATCTCGTTCATCGCCACATACTCGCGCAGCGTGATCGACGACACGATCGCGCCCTGGCGCGGCACCAGGTCCACCAGGCCGGCCGACTCCAGCTGGATCAGCGCTTCGCGCACCGGCGTGCGCGACACGCCAAAGCGCGCCAGCAACTGCTGCTCTTCCAGCTGGGTGCCGCTGGGAAGCTTTCCGGAAAGAATCTCCTGCTCGATCGCGGCGCGGATGGTTTCGGACAGGCTCTTCTTTTCTTCGGACATGAACTGCGGCGGCGTACGGAGGACGGGGATGGCGTGATTCTACCCTGCCCTGCGTATTCATTGATGCCCGTTGCGTGCACACGATGTGGCATCCCGCTACGCCAGCCTGACGGAAGGCCGACGCAAACGGCCTGCCACCGGGTAGCAGGCGGCTCCTGGCAGCCAGCAATTGCCAACTCTGCCAGCTGCGACACTTTTGGTTACAAAACCAAATCGTCAAATGTGTTCGATGTCAAACATCTGACATTTGACCAATCAACAATCGCCCGCTGTCGCGACAAGCCAAGGCCAACCGCACCCCAACCGGCCAGTTCCCCGCACTTGTCGTCCGCGCGGCGGAAGTCCATGGCCTGCATCCGATGTCGGCGCATGGGCTCGGCAATCGTTATCCCCTCAACGACTACAAGCCAATGCACAAAATGAGACCCTCATTACTGTCGCGTTCCACCCGGCCATGGCTGGCCGCCGGCACCATCACGCTCGCACTGATGCTTGCCGCCTGCGGCGGCGGCGACTCGCCGGGCGCGAGCGGCGGCACCCTCCAGCCCGCCGCCGCCAATGGCAACAAGCCGGACAACGCCGGCAAGCCTGACCAGCCACGCTCCTGCTCAACGCGTTGCGCCCCGTAATGCGGGCCGCTTTCCGACTCAGCGACAGACCGACCCAGCCACAGCCATGACCTTCAACCCGTCAAAAAGACAGTTCCTGAAGACCAGCCTCGGCACCGGCGCCGCCGCCGCGGTGCTGGCCACCTTTCCGCCCAGCATCCGCCGCGCGCTCGCCATCGAGGCCAACAACGCCACCGGCACCATCCAGGACGTCAAGCACGTCGTGATGGTGATGCTGGAGAACCGCTCGTTCGACAACTACTTCGGCACCTTCAAGGGCGTGCGCGGCTATGGCGACCGCTTCGCGATCCCGCTGCCCAATGGCAAGAACGCGTTCTACCAGACCGATGCCAACGGCAATCTCCTGACGCCCTACCATCTCGATGAAACCCAGGGCAACGCGCAGCGCGCCGGCGGCACGCCGCACACCTGGCCCGACGCGCAGGCCGCATGGGACCACGGCCGCATGGACCGCTGGCCGGTCGCCAAGAAGACGCTGTCGATGGGCTACTACGATGACGCCGAGATCCCGTTCCAGCGCGCGCTGGCCGACGCCTTCACGCTGTGCGATGCCTACCACTGCGCGATGCACACCGGCACCATCCCCAACCGCCTGTTCTACTGGACCGGCAGCAACGGCCCCACCGGCGACAACGTCGCGGTGATGGTCAATGATTTCAACGCGGGCGCCGATGTGGGCCCGTCCACCGAAGGCTGGACCTGGAAGACCTACGCCGACCGCCTGCAGGCCGCCGGCGTGGGCTGGAAGGTCTACCAGAACGTGCCGGACAACTACGGCTGCAACCAGATGATGAGCTTCCGGCACTGGCGCGCCGAGATGGAGAAGATGCCCGCCGGGCGCAAGCTCTCCAACACTGCCGGCACCGGCGTCAACCCGCCCTACAACCCGGATATCGACGACCAGTACAGCCCGCTGGCCAAGGGCTTCTGCAACACCATGCCCGACGGCGGATTCCTGCAGTCGCTGCGTGACGACGTGCTCAACGGCAAGCTGCCCGAGGTGTCCTGGATCATCCCGCCGGCCGAGTTCAGCGAGCACCCCGGCCCGTCCAGCCCGGCCAAGGGCGGCTGGTACGTGCAGGCCATCCTGGACGCGCTGACGGCATCGCCCGAGGTCTGGAGCAAGACCGTGCTGCTGATCAACTTCGACGAGAACGACGGCTTCTTCGACCACAGCCCGCCGCCGACCGCGCCGTCGCGCAACCTGGACGGCACGCTGGCCGGCAAGTCGACCCTCGACGACGCGCAGATGGCGTACGAGTACTTCAACTTCCAGCCCGCCACGGCCAAGCAGCCGCCGCAGGACGGCAAGCCCTTCGGCCCCGGCCCGCGCGTGCCGCTGTGGGTGGTGTCGCCGTGGAGCCGCGGCGGCTGGGTCAACTCTGAAGTCTTCGACCACACCTCGGTGCTGCGCTTCCTGGAGGCACGCTTCGGCGTGATGGAGCCGCAGATCAGCGCCTACCGCCGTGCCATCTGCGGCGACCTGACCAGCGCCTTCAACTTTGCCACGCCCAACGCCGAGACCCTGCCCACGCTGGCCGGCCGCACCACCCGTGCCGACGCCACCAGCCTGACCGCATGGCAGCAGGCCCAGCCGGCGATCCCGGTGCCGGCCACGCCCGCGCTGCCGGAGCAGGACACCGGCACCCGTCCGTCGCGCAAGCTGCCATACGAACTGCATACCAGTGCGCGCGTCGATGCCGCATCCAAGGCAGTCCGCCTGCTGTTCGCCAATGCCAGCACCAACCAGGCCGGCGCGCTGTTCCACGTCTATGACAAGCTGCACCTCGACCGCATTCCGCGCCGCTACGTGGTCGAAGCCGGCAAGACGCTGGACGATGCGTGGGACATCAATGCCGACGGCGGCAAGTACGACCTGTGGGTGCTGGGGCCCAACGGCTATCACCGCTCGTTCTCCGGCGATATCAACGAAGCGGTGACCACGCCGACGGAAATCCAGGTCTGCTACAACCCGTGCAGGAAGCCCACGGTCCAGGTGAAGCTGCATAACGACAGCGATGCCGACGTGACTTTCACCGTCACGGCGCTGGCCTACCGCGACGACGGCCCGTGGACGCAAAACGTGAAGCGGGGCAAGGTGGAAACGCTGGAATGGCCGGTAGCCGACAGCGGCAACTGGTACGACTTCGTCGTGACCTGCGAGGCCAGCCCGGCGTTTGCGCGTCGCTTTGCGGGGCGGATGGAGACCGGCGAGGACGCGGTCAGCGATCCGGAGATGGGAGTGGTTTGATGCGGCACGCCCCAGGGCTCGCGTTGAGCCCCGGGGCAGATTGTGCGAAGCAAGTCGCGTAAGCGTAGCCGCAAATCACCGCGGGCCGGCGTTATTATCCGGCATTCCTGCACGACGACCAAACGAAAAGCCATGAACCTGTCTGCCGGTATCCCCATTCTCCGGATCTTCTCGGTCGACAAGGCCAAGGAGTTCTACCTCGACTTCCTCGGCTTCTCGCTCGACTGGGAGCATCGGTATGAAGAGGGGTTTCCGCTGTACGCGCAGGTCAGGCGCAGTGGCCTGACGCTGCACCTGAGCGAGCACCATGGCGATGCCACGCCGGGATCGACAGTGTTCGTGACGGTGGAGGATATTGATGCGCTGCAGCGGGAGCTGTCTGCCAAGGCGTATCCGTACGCCAGGCCCGGCGTTGAGGATGCGGGCTGGGGGCGGATGCTGCAGGTGGCCGATCCGTTCGGGAACCGGCTGCGGTTTTGCGAGGTGTCAGTGGATTAGTGTCCTGTCCCGTGGATGGCTTGATCAATGAAATCGTCCAGTTGCGCCTCAGGCCAGGCGCGCGGAGGCGCCATGGCCGTAGCGATGGCCGCAACTGGGCGCTTTCATATCGAGCCTATTTGCGGGACCGGACACCGGATCCTCACTCGCAGCTCAGTTGCGCTTGACCAGCGGCGCCGGGAACCACTCCCCGGACAGGATCGGCTGGTCCGGCCCATAGAGGCGGAACGTCAGGTTGTAGTTCTTTCCCTTGGGCGTGGGCAGCCAGTTGCCGTCAGGCGCGTCCTTTGGCCGGGCAGGTCCGAAGTACAGCGTCAGCGAACCGTCCTGGTCATAGCTTAGCCTGGACTGTTTGTTGATCAGGAACCGGTTCTTCGCATTCGGGATCACGCGGAAGTTCTTGGAATCCACCGCAATCACCGACCAGAAGTATTTGACGTGGCGGGCAGGCAGCTCGTCCTTTGGGAAGGTGATGGTGTAGACATTGCCGCCGTCGAGCCTGGTGCCCGTCCCGTCTGTATCCGTCTTGAAATAGACGACCTCATCCGTGCTGTTGGCCCAGATCCCCCCCAGGTCGATGCGGGTGCGGGTCTGGTAGTCACTGCCGTACTTGCCAATGGTAGCGGGCCTGTTCCAGCCGTTCTTGACGGTGCCTGCGGTGGAGAATGACTGGAAGAACGCCGGCAGCGTCTGTTCGCGGATGACCTTGTCCACCCGCGCGCGTTCGGCGGGGCTGCGGGCCACCGCGGCGCTCACGGCGCGCACCTTGGCCTGGATGGGCTCCATGCCCGGATTGATGTCCGGCTCCGAGCCAAGCGCAACGGCGGCCGAGTCAAAGGCTTCGACACCGGGGAGCTTGTCATTGCTGAAGGCGGGCGTGGCGGGCACCGGGGCAATCGTCGGCGTGCCAGTGATCCGCGTCGTGATCCGATGCTGCAGGGCAATGGCCTGCTTCTTGTCTGCTCCGATTTCCACCCGGGCCAGCACCCGTGAGGTCTTGCCCGGCAGATCGATGCGCCTGGCCTTGGGCGAAAGTGCCGCACTGGCACCCTTCAGGCACATCGCGAATTCGCCGCTTGGATGGTCCGGATAGTTGCGCTCGTTGATATTGGCGACGGTTTCGCCCCAGCCGTTCAGGAACTGAATGGTGTAGTAGCGCCCCTTGATGGCCGGCACGCTGAAGACCGTGCAGGTCTTTTCGTCGACCGCAATCCAGGCCTCACTGTAGGCGACATCCAGATTGGGGTTGGCCCACGACACACCGCCGACGTCGCGATGAATGATCCGGTTCCACTGGAAACCTTCCTTCTTGAAGTCGATTTGCTGCTGGCGCAGGACAAGCAGCCGGCCCAGCAGGTAGATGTAGGCATCGTAGATGTCCTGTTCCGACACCGCGGCCGGCGGGGGGCGCGACGGGACAGCCGACGCCGCAGCCAACGCCGCGGCCGGCGGGTTATGGCATCCGGCCAGGCCCGCCAACATGGAAACGGCCAGCATGGAGGCACCGACGGCGCGGTTTGAGATCGACATGGGGCCCTCTCTTTCCAGTATCGCGATTTGCGATCGCTAGACTGTCGCTGAGGGGTGGAAAAAAGTGAACTAAATAAATTGTCCAGGTGATCTGAATAAAGTCGACCTGGACACTGCTTCCCCCCAGAGATGCACCAGCGGATCGTCCTCGACGACCAGGCAGACGCCCTGCAGCAGGGTGGAGGCCGACAGGCCACCGGGCTCGTAAACCGGCTCGATCGCCGCCGGCTGGTCTTCATGTCTTCCCCGTTGAAATCGCGTTCCACAGGGGGACTGATGTTGCATCGGAATGCCTGCGATTGGCACCCTACCGCGGTAGGCGCGCCAGCGGCCACCTATGCGCAGGGCAATGCCTCAAATGCGGGTAGCCGCTCAAGCGCCGCCGTCAGCGCAACCAGCGCCGGATGCCGCGCCGTATCGACCGCGCCTGGCATCATGAACTGCGCAAAGGTCCAGGTGACCGCGGCGGTCAGCTCGGCCTGGCCGATATCCGCCTCGCCTGCAGGGACGGGACGCCTGGCCAGCTCGGCCTCCAGCAGTGCAAAGGCGCTCTCGCGCTGGGCATCCACACGGTCCAGCCACGGCTGGTGCAGCCACGGCTGGTGCAGCTTGCCCGCCGGCCGCTGGCTGTGCTCATAGAAGTTCTGCACCACCTTCTCGCTCGCCGCCAGCGCCAGCCCGACGATGCGCAACGCGGCCTGCCGTGACGCAGTTTGCGCCGGCATCAGGCTGCGGCCCGCCAGCGACTCGGCATAGTCGATGATAAGCGTCGAGTCCATCAGCACGACCCCGTTGTCGCAGACCAGCGAAGGCGCCTTGACCACCGGGTTGATGGCATGGAAGCGCTCGAATTCACGGAAGACGGATACCGACTCATGCGTGAACGGCAACCCGAGCAGGCGCAGCGAGATCGCCGTGCGGCGGACATAAGGGGAATCAAGCATGCCAACCAGTCTCATGATTTCACTCCGTGGTGGAATGGGTCCGGGACGGATTCCCGCCCATCATCCACCACGCCAGCCGGCCGCGCCACCGCCCGGGCGTGTAAACTGCTGGATTTTTCGAATCCGGCGCAATGTTACAAGTGCCCCGGCGCACAGGTTTCAGCGGCCCGACGCTCGTCCGCCTGCTGGCTCGCCTGACTGACGCCGATGCCCCTCCTCCTGCAAGCTCGCTCTCGAGCCAGCTGAGCCAATGGCTTGGCTGGGCGGATGCGATCGCGCTGTCATCGGCGCTGAAGGCCAATGCGCCGGCGGCGGCGCCTGCCGCACGTGCTGTCGACAGCACTGAGGCACGCGAATGCGCCCGCGTGCGCGCCGCGCTGGCCGATGCCATCGTGGAAGACACCACGCTTGCCGGCAAGCGGCGCGGGCCGGCCCGGCCGTCCGCGCTGCCCGACCCCGTGGATACGCAGGTCGACTACGCGGTCTATCGCCAGCGCTACCTGACGCTGCAACAGACCATGGAAACCGCGATCGGCAACCTGCGCGGGCGCCTGCGCAGCGCGTTGTCCGGCCACGCACCCGGCATGGCCAAGCTGGCCATGGTCGATGCCGTGATGGAGCGCGTGCTGGCCGCGCGCGAACAGAGCCTGCTGGGCGCCTTGCCGACGATGCTGGAGCCGCACTTCCAGCGCCTGCGCCAGGCCGAAGCCGCGGCGCTGGCCGAAGCCCAGGCCGCTGGACAGCCCGCAACGGCCAGGCCCGGGGCATGGCTGGGGGTATTCCGCAAAGATATGCAGAGCGTGTTGCTCGCCGAACTCGACATCCGCTGGCAGCCCCTTGAAGGCTTGCTGGCGGCGCTGCAGGACAGCTAACCAGAACATCATGACCCGATACCTTACCCATATTGTCGCTTTCCTGGCGGGCCTGGCCATCGTGTGCTGGATCGCCGCCGGCTATGCAGGCACGAACTTCCTGGCACTGGCCGTGACGCTGCTGATCGGCGGCTGCTATCTGGCGGGGGCGTTTGAGCTGCACCGTTACCGGCAGGCCACCGCCACGCTGGCACAGGCCGTCGCCGGCCTGTCCGAAGCGCCGGCCAGCCTTGGCAGCTGGCTGGAACGGCTGCATCCCAGCCTGCGCGACAGCGCCCGCCTGCGCGTGGAAGGCGAGCGCGTCGGCCTGCCCGGCCCCGCGCTGACACCCTACCTGGTCGGGCTGCTGGTGCTGCTGGGCATGCTGGGCACGTTCCTGGGCATGGTGGCAACCCTGCGCGGCACCGGCATCGCGCTGGAGACCGCCACCGACCTGCAGGCCATCCGCGCCTCGCTGGCCGCACCGGTCAAGGGCCTGGGCTTTGCCTTCGGCACCTCGGTCGCGGGCGTGGCCACGTCCGCGATGCTGGGGCTGCTGTCGGCATTGTGCCGGCGCGAGCGGATCCAGGCCGCGCAGGCGCTGGACGCCCGCATCGCCACCACGCTGCGCCCCTACTCGCGCGGCCACCAGCGCGATGAAGCGTTCCGGCTGCTGCAGCGCCAGGCCGACGTGATGCCGGCACTGGTCGAGCGCATGCAGGCCATGATGACCACGATGGCGGAACAGAACCTGGCCCTGACCGAGCGCCTGGCCGCCAGCCAGGACGCCTTCCACGGCAAGACTGAAGTGGTCTACACCCGCCTGGCGGCTTCGGTGGAGCAATCGCTGAAGGACAGCATTGCCGACAGCGCCCGCGCCGCAAGCGCCGCGATCCAGCCTGCGGTGGACGCAACTATGGCGGGCCTGGCACGCGAAACCACTGCCTTGCGCGATACCGTTACCCACGCCGTGCAACAGCATCTGGACGGGGTATCGAGCCGCTTCGAGAGCGCCACCGCGGGCGTCGCGGATACCTGGAACCAGGCGCTGGCCGGGCATCAACGCACGAGCGAGGCACTGGCAGCGGATCTGCGCACGTCCCTCGACGGCTTTGCCCAGACCTTCGAACAACGCTCGGCCGGGCTGCTGGACAGTGTCGCCACCCGTCTCGACACTGCTGCCGCCAGCGCTGCCGACGCGTGGCGCGAGGCGCTGTCGCGCCAGGAGCGCACCGGCGAGCAGCTCGCCGGCGACAACCGGCAAGCCCTGACGGCCGCCGCGGCCGCCTTCGGCGAACATGCGGCGGCGCTGGTGCGCACCGTGGGCGAGTCGCATGCCGGGCTGCAGACGCAGCTGGCCGCGCACGATGCGCAGCGCCTGTCGGCCTGGGCCGATACGCTCGGCACCATGACGACTGCCTTGCGCCAGGAGTGGGAACAACTGAACGCGCATACGGTAAGCCGCCAGGACGAGATCAGCACTACGCTGGCGCAGAGCGTGCGCGAGATCTCGGCCCAGACCCAGGCGCATGCCAGCCAGACCCTTGCCGAGATCGACCGCCTGGTGCAAGCCGCTTCGGACGCGCCGAAGGCGGCCGTCGCCCTGCAGGCGGAACTGGCTTCGCGCGATGCACAGCGCTTCGCCGCCTGGACCGATACGCTCGGCACCATGACGGCCGCGTTGCGCCAGGAATGGGAACAATTGAACGCACACACGGTAAGCCGCCAGGACGAGATCAGCACTACGCTGGCGCAGAGCGTGCGCGAGATCTCGGCCCAGACCCAGGCGCATGCCAGCCAGACCCTTGCCGAGATCGACCGTCTGGTGCAGGCTGCTTCGGACGCGCCGAAGGCGGCCGTCGCGCTGCAGGCGGAACTGGCTTCGCGCGATGCACAGCGCTTCGCCGCGTGGACCGATACGCTCGGCACCATGACAGCCGCGTTGCGCCAGGAGTGGGAACAACTGAACGCGCACACGGTAAGCCGCCAGGACGAGATCAGCGCTACGCTGGCGCAGAGCGTGCGCGAGATCTCGGCCCAGACCCAGGCGCATGCCAGCCGCACCCTCGCGGAGATCGACCGTCTGGTGCAGGCTGCAACGGACGCCCCGAAGGCGGCCGTTGCGCTGCAGGCCGAGCTGGCTGCGCGCGACGAACAGCGCTTTGCCAGCTGGACCGATACGCTCGGCACCATCGCCGCCACGCTGCGCCAGCAGTGGGAACAGGCCAGCACGCACGCCGCCACCCGCCAGCAGGAGATCTGCGAGGCGCTGGCGCAGACCGCGCGCGCGATCTCGACCGAGACGCAGGCGCATGCCGGCACCACCCTCGCCGAGATCGACCGCCTGGTGCAAGCCGCGGCCGAGGCACCCAGGGCCGCCACCACATTGCAGGCGGAACTGGCATCGCAGGACGCGCAACGCATGGCTGCCTGGACCGACACGCTCGGCACCATGGCCGCATCGCTGCGCCAGGAATGGGAACAGGCCAGCGCGCACACCGTCAGCCGCCAGCAGGAAATCTGCGAGACGCTTGCTGTCACCGCGCGCGACATGGCAGCCCAGGCGCAGGCCCAGGCCAGCGGCACCATCGCCGAAGTCGCCCACCTGATGCAGGCCGCATCCGAAGCGCCCAAGGCCGCCGCGGAGGTGATCGCGGAGCTGCGCGAGAAGCTCACCGACGGCATGGCGCGCGACAACGCCATGCTGGAAGAACGCAGCCGCATGCTGGAAACGCTGGGCACGCTGCTGGATGCCGTGAATCACGCCTCCACTGAGCAGCGCACCGCGGTCGACACCCTGGTCGCCACCACGGCGGACCTGCTGGACCGCGTCGGCACGCGCTTTACCGACAAGGTCGAAGCCGAAACCGGCAAGCTCACCGACATCGCCGCGCAGGTCACCGGCAGCGCGGTTGAAGTCGCGAGCCTGGGCGAAGCCTTTGGCGTGGCGGTGCAGCTGTTCAGCGAATCCAACGGCAAGCTGATCGACCACCTGCAGCGCATCGAGGCCGCGCTGGACAAGTCGATGACGCGCAGCGACGAGCAACTGGCCTACTACGTGGCGCAGGCGCGCGAAGTGGTCGACCTGAGCATGCTGTCGCAAAAGCAGATCCTTGAGGACCTGCAGCAGCGCGCCGGCCAGCAAGCGCCCAGCGCAGAGGCGGCATGAGAGAGGACCTTGACGCCGGCGTGGAGCCGACTGTTCCCGCGTGGGCGGTCTTTGGCGACCTGATGTCGGTCCTGCTGGGCGCGTTCGTGCTGGTCCTGCTGGGGGTCATCGGCGTGCAGATGGAACTGTCGGCCAGGCTGGAAGCCGAGGTGAAACAGCGGCAGGAGGAAGCCCAGCGGCGCGAGACGCTGGAAAAGGCGCTGGCGGGGCCGCTGGCGGCCGGCCGCGTGACGCTGGTGAACGGCCGCATCGGCATCAGCGGCAACGTGCTGTTTGCGCTCAACTCAGACCAGCTGCAACCTGAAGGCCGCGATCTGCTGAAGAGCCTGGCGCAACCGTTGTCGGCCTATCTGCGCAGCCGCGACGAGATCCTGATGGTCAGCGGCTTTACCGACGACCAGCAGGTGCGCGAAGGCAACCGCCGCTTTGCCGACAACTGGGAACTGTCGGCGCAGCGCGCCCTGACCGTGACCCGCACCCTGATCGATGCCGGCATCCCGCCCACCTCGGTGTTCTCGGCCGCCTTCGGTTCGCAGCAGCCCGTGACATCGAATGCCGATGCCGAGGGCCGCGCAAAGAACCGGCGCGTCGAAATCTCGCCGGTGCCGCGCGTGACCGCGGGCACGGTGAAGCCGCATGGCTAGCGTCGACGTGGCAGCCGATATCCGCGCGCAACTGCACTCCTGGCAGGCCAGCGGCGCCGACCAGGCCGATCCCGTGCGCTTCCGCCTGATGCAAGCGCTGGCCCGCCGTTCCGCCGGACACAGCGGCGCGGTGCGGGCCTTGCTGGATGAGCGCCTGCGTGGCCTGGTCGCCGCGTATGCAGCCATCGTGCAGCGGTACACAGGCCAGGATAGGGAGGTTGCCGATGGTGCCGCGCCGTCCACGCCGACATCCGGCCCGACATCCGGCCCAATGGCCAGCCCAACAGCCAGCCCAACAGCCAGCGCGCTTGGCGCACTCGTGCACGACATCACCGCGCGCGCCAGGCCCGCCGTCGCGGTCGCCTCGAACGATGCGCGATCGCACACGCCGGTGCCGGCACACGCACCCCAGTCGGACGCGCCGCTGGTCGATGCCCTGGCCGACTACTTCCGCGAGACCTGGGCCAGGGTCAGCGTCGAGCAGCACTTCCGCCTGTCGCTGGAACGCGTGCCGGAGAATGCCGGGCCGCTCAATACCGACCATCTCGTGCATCGTTCGCTGTCCCTGATGCGCGAGACGTCGCCGGGTTACCTGCGGCATTTCCTGTCCTATGTCGAGGGCATGTCCTGGCTGGAGCAGTTGGGCGCTGCGGCAGCGGCCGAGAAGGAAGCGGCGCGCGCCGCCGCAGCCAAAAAGAGCGTGCGCGGCAAGGCTCGCAAATAGCAGTCCGGCCTGCGCCTCAGCGCAGCCGCACCACCACCTTGCCGAAGGCCCCGCGTTCCAGGTGGTCGAGCGCCGCAGGCAAGTCCCCGAAGTCATACTCGCGCTCGATCACCGGACGCAGCCCCAGCCAGTCCACGGCACGCACCAGGTCCTGCAGCGCGCGCCGGTGCGACACACCGATCCCCTGGACGGTCACGCGGCCATGCAGCACCGGATAGACGTTGGCGCGCAGTTCATCGCCCTGCAGGTTGCCGATCACCGAGATCCGGCCGCCCTGCGCCAGCGCCGCCACCGACCGGCCGAAGTTGTCTCCGCCAGCCAGTTCCAGCACGTGGTCGGCACCGCGGCCGCCGGTCAGCTCGCGCACGGCAGCCGGCCAGTCAGGAGTGCTGCCGCGATGGACGCCATGCGCCGCGCCCAGCTCCTGCACGCGTGCCAGCTTGTCGTCGCTGCCGGAGACGACGATCACGCGCGCACCCTGTGCGCGGGCGATCTGCACCGCAAACAGGGCCACGCCGCCGGTGCCGATCACCACGACGGTGTCGCCGGGCCGCGTCACCGTCGCCTCAGCCAGGGCTTGCCAGGCCGTCAGGCCGGCGCAGGTCAGCGTACTGGCCTGCGCGGCGTCCAGCGTGCGCGGAGCCGACACCAGCGAGTCCTCGGCCAGCACCACGTATTCCGAAAGCATGCCGGGACCCGGCACGCCCAGCGGCTTGCTGTGGCGCGGCTGCACGCCATCGAGCCAGCCGGTGAAGAAGGTGCTGATCACGGCGTCGCCAGGGGCAAAGTCGGCAACACCCTCGCCAATCGCCACCACCTCGCCGCGCATGTCCGACCCCGGAACCAGTGGCGGCTGCACGGGCATGCCCATGCCGTCCTGGATGATCAGCAGGTCGCGGTAGTTCAAGGCCACTGCATGGACGCGCACGAGCACCTCGCCGGGACCGGGCACGGGAATGGGCGCGTCGACGCGATTCAGGTTGTTGCGGCCGAAAGCCGACAGTTGCCAGCGTTGCATGGAGGAGGTCATGGGCGTACTCCGGTCTGTTGAAAACGGTGAACCCACTATACTGATTCCCTGCCAGCTCCATTGGGCAATCGATGTCCTTCCCATGTAGATCTTATGGAACCAATTACCCATGACCGGCTGGCCGGGATCTCCGCCTTCGTGGCCGCCGCAGAGGCCGGCAGCTTTGCCCAGGCCGCGGCGCGCCTGGGGCTGACGCGCTCGGCCATCGGCAAGGCCATCGCCCGGCTTGAGGCCCGCGTCGGCACGCGCCTGTTCGTGCGCACCACGCGCAGCCTGGCGCTGACCGACGACGGCCAGGCCTTCTACGAACGCTGTGCCCAGGCGCTGGAAGACCTGGATGCCGCCCAGCTCATGCTGGAAGCCGGGCGCAGGGAAGTGGCCGGCCGGGTCCGCGTGAGCGCCCCGGTGGTGTTCGGCCGCCACCATGTGGCGCCGCTGCTGCTGGACCTGGCGGACCGTCATCCGCAGTTGCGGCTGGAAGGGAATTTCACCGACCGCCTGGTCGACTTTGCCGACGACGGCATCGACCTGGCCATCCGCAGCGGGCGCCTGCCGGACAGCGACATGCTGGTGGCACGTCCGCTGGGCATGCAGGCCATGGTGCTTTGCGCCGCGCCCGGTTACCTGCGCAAGCATGGCACGCCGGCCAGCATTGCCGACCTGGCCTCGCACCGCTGCCTCGTCTACATGCATGGCGGCGAGTCCGTGCCCTGGTCACTGGCCGGTCCCGACGGCAATATCGCGCGGCCGGAGCTGTCTCACCCCCTCGGCTTTGACGATATCGACACCATCGCCGCAGCGGCCATACGTGGCGCGGGCCTGGTCAATGTCCCCTTGTGGCTGGTGCGGGAGCCGCTGGACCGGGGCACGCTGGTGCGCGTGCTGCCGCAAGCCTCAGTCATCCGGACCCCGCTGCACCTGGTGTGGCCGCGCACCCGTTTCCTGCCGCACAAGCTGAGGGTGACGATCGATTTGCTGGTGGAGGCGATTCCCGGGGTGCTGGCGCTGGCTTGACGCCGGCGGCGCAAGTCGCCCGCTATCCCTTCACCGCAAACCCGTACAACGCTGCGGCGTTCCGCCACCGGAGCGCAGCGGACAAGGCCGCGCCGGCCGCCTCGCTGTCACCGGACGTCCCTTGTCCTGGCCATGCGGCAAGCATCCGGCACTCGTCGACCCGAGCCGGCGCCTCGTGATTGGTCCATGGCCAGTCGCTGCCCCACAGCAAGCGGTCATCGCCCACGACTTCGCGCCATCGCTGCGCAAGCCCGTGCCAGTCCTGAGGGGATGCAAGCCGGTACGGCGCGCTGATCTTCACCCAGACCTGGCGGCGCGCGCGCACGGCAGTGGCCACGTCGAAGATCGCATCCGCGGTTCCTGCGGGGCCGGGCCGGCCAAAGTGGTCAAGCACGACCGGCGCGCCGGCATCGCCAAGGGCCGCGTCAAGCTGCGCCAGCACCATGGCGCCATCGCCGTTGCTGGTATGGAGTTCGAGATGCCAGCCCAGCACGGCGATCCGGGAGAACAGCCCGCGCCACGGCGCGGTAGCAATGCGCTGCCAGTCCGGATCGCCATACAGGTTCAGGCGGATGCCCCGCACGCCGGCGCCGTGCAAGGTGGCCAGTTCCTGGTCCGTCACTTGCGGGTCGACCACCGCAACGCCGCGCAAGCGCCCGGGCATGGCCTGCAGCGCGGCCAGCAGCGCCGAATTGTCGGTGCCGAGAAAGCTGGTCTGCACCACTACCCCATACAGGTCTCCCAGCTCCGCAAGCCGGGCGTGCCAGTCCTTCAGGTCGGCGGCATAGGGCGGCCGGTAGCGGGCCGATGGCGCGGCCACTCCGGCATCGAAGACGTGGAAGTGGGTATCCACCAGCGGCAAAGCGCGCTTGCTCATCAGTCAGCCCCCTCCGTGGCGCGGCTCAGTGGCGCGGGTATATCCGGATATGGCATCCGAATCCGCGTCAGTATTCTAGTCCTCTAGAGGACGTCGATATTGACATCAATTTAGCACGGGTTCGGCATGCGAGACAACGCGCTGCTCCAGACAACCACCCCGGCCGCGGGCCTGAGCCGCTACGGCCAGATCGCGGCGGAACTGCAGGCAAAGATCGTTTCCGGCGCGTGGACGCCCGGCAGCGCCATTCCTGCCGAAGGCGCGCTGGCCAGGGAGTTCGGCATTGCGCTGGGCACCATCCGGCAGGCCATCGCCGTGCTGGTCCAGCAGGGCCTGCTGGAGCGAGTGCAGGGCAAGGGCACCTTCGTGCGCAAGGGACTGAGCGGGGCCAGCCTGATGCGGTTTTTCCGCTTCGGCGGCGCCGATGACGCGCCGGCGGTGCCGCGCTCGGAAATCCTGTCGTGCCGCGCCGTGCGCCTGGACAAGGCCATGGCCACCCGCTTCGGGCTGCCGACGGGCGCGCGCGGGCTGGCGATCTCACGCCGCCGCTGGCTGGAGGACACGCCCCGGCTGCTGGAATCGATCTGGCTGCCCCTGCCGCGCTGCGAAGCCCTGCAGCAACTCCCGCCGGCGCAGTGGGGCGACCTGCTCTACCCGCTGCTGGGCAGCGCCTGCGGCATTACGGTCCATCGCGCCGTTGATGAAGTGACCTTCCGCACGTTGGCGGCCGACGAGGCGGCGTTGCTGGACTTGCCGGCTGCGCATCCGTGCGCGGTCGTGACCCGGCTCGCATTCGATCTGGGCGGCAGCTGCATCGAATACCGGCTGACGCGGGGTGACGCCTTTGCCTTTCGCTATACCGCTGACGTCCGCTGACGGACCGCACCCGAGGAGACAGACCCATGCACGCACGCCACGCGATCGCCGCCACGGCCGCGGCCATGATCGCCACCACTACCCTGGCACAGGCTGCCGACACCGCCGCGGCCTGGCCGACACGCCCCGTCACGATCGTGGTGACATATCCGCCGGGCGGCGGCGCGGACCTGATGGCACGGCTGATCGCCCCGGGCCTCGGGCGTGAACTGGGCCAGACCGTCGTCGTCGAGAACCGCCCGGGTGCCGGCGGGCAGATCGGTGCCGCCTATGTCGCCAAGGCGGCACCGGACGGCTACACGATGATGGTCGATGCCTCTTCTTATGCGGTGAATCCCAGCCTCTATCCGCGCCTGCCCTACGATCCGGCCAAGGCCTTCCGGCCGGTCGGCGTGCTGGCACGCTATCCCAATGTGCTGGTGGCCACGGCGAGCTTTCCCGCCAGCAAGGTCAGCGACGTCCTGGCCATGGCCAGGCAAAAGCCAGGCTCGATCGCCTTTGCGTCCTCGGGCAATGGCTCGGCGCAGCACCTGGCCGGCGTGCTGTTCGAGCAGCGCGCGGGGGTCGATCTCCTGCATGTGCCCTACAAGGGCGGCGGCCCCGCCATGACCGATGTCATCGCCGGCCAGGTGCCGCTGTTCTTTGCCAACGTGGCTTCGAGCCTGCAGCACATCAAGGCCGGCAAGCTCAAGCCGCTGGCGGTGACCAGCCATGCCCGCACCCAGGCATTGCCGTCCGTGCCCACCATGCAGGAAGCCGGCGTGGCGAGCTACGAGGTCTATGAATGGAACGCGGCCTTCCTGCCCGCTGCAACGCCGGACCCGATCGCAGCGAAGCTCGCTGACGCCCTGCAGAAAGTCATGACCAGCCCCGAGATCCGGCAACGCGTGGCCGAGCTGGGCGGCGAGGTCGTGGCTGCGCCGCCCGCACAGGCACGGCAATTCATCGACGGGCAGGCCCGGTTATGGGCCAAGGTCATCCGGGACGGCAACATCAAGCCCGAATAGCACCGCCCTGCCCCATCGCGGCCCAGCCTACAGAACCTTCAGGAGATAAAGATGACCCCAATGAATCCCACTCGCCGCCACCTGCTCAAGACCACCGCGGCGCTGGGTGCCTGCGCGCTGGCGCCAACGCTGGCCCGCGCCCAGGCCTGGCCGGCCAAGCCGATCCGGCTGGTGGTGCCGTTCGCGCCGGGCGGCAGCTCGGAGATCGTGGCGCGCTCCACCGCGGCGGAGCTGACCAAGCTGCTCGGCGTGTCAGTCTTTGTCGAGAACAAGCCCGGCGCGGCCGGCAATATCGCGATGGGCGAAGTCGCGCGCGCCGATGACAACCACACGCTGATCCTCGGCCATATCGGCACGCTGGCGGTCAATCCCTTTATCTTCCCTAAGCTGCCCTACGACCCCGTCAAGGACTTCCGCGCCATCTCGCTGCTGTCGAAGGTGCCAAGCCTGTATGTGGTCCACCCCGACGTGCCCGCGAAGAACCTGAAGGAGTTCGTGGCGCTGGCCAAGAGCAAGCCTGGCAAGCTGAACTACGGTTCGGCCGGCAACGGCAGCGCCGGCCACCTGGCCTTTGAATACCTGAAGGCCGCGACCGGCACCTTCATCACCCATGTGCCGTATCGCGGCAGCGGCCCGCAGATCACGGACCTGTTGTCCGGACGGCTGGACGCGGCCGCCGTCGGCGCGCCGGCGATCATCCAGTTCATCAAGGCCGGCAAATTGCGCTGCATCGCCACCGGCACGGCCCAGCGCATTCCCCAGTTGCCTGACGTGCCAACGGTTGCCGAACAAGGCTATCCCGGCTTCGAGATGACGCAGTGGTATGGCCTGCTGGCACCGGCATCTCTGCCCCAGGCGGCCGCCGACAAGCTGGCGGACGCCACCGTGAAAGCAGTAAAGAGCAAGTCGTCGGTCGAGCGCCTGAGCGCGGATGCGGCGATTGTGGTGGGCGACACGCCGGCGGAGTTCTCGCGCTTTATCGCGCAGGAACAGCAGCGCTGGAAGCCCATCATTGCGCGCGCGGGGATCAAGCCGGATTGAACCGACAGCCGCTCCCGGCGCAGCCTCAGCCGGCGATGCCAGCCCAGCGCAGGTGCTTGCCCCAGTCGGCGTCGCTGATCACGCCGGACACGCCCTGCCGCTGGCCATCGGCGCGATAGAAGTAGGTGCGCGGCATCTCGCCCATCCAGTCCGGATCGACCGCATAGCGCAGCCGCTCCTGCGGCTCGTGCCCGAATACCCACGCGTTGCGCGTCAGCCTGACGCGCCGGAGCAGTTGCTGCACCTGTGGCAGCGCATCGGCATTGTCCGTCGCCAGCGTGACGACGCGCAGGTCCGGATGCTGCGCGCGCAGCTTGCCGATGGCGTCGAAGTTGCGCTTGCAATAGATGCAGTCGAGCGACCACACCGCCAGCACAAAGGGCTTGCCCTTCTGGCTGGCTGCCAGCTGGGCGGCGCTGGCCGATGCGAACACGGCGACGCGGTCGGCCGGCGCACTGCCGGCATTGGCGGCAGTCATCGCCAGGGCCAGGACGGCAGCGGCGAGCAGCTTGCGGCGGGATGGCATCATGCGCCCTCCTTGCCCAGCGGGAACACCTGGAAGCCCTCGGCCTCGGTACGCCACAGCACATATGCGCGGCCGGCGTGCTGCAGCAGGTGCGGCTGGTCCGAGTCGCGCTCCGTGCCGGCCAGCTTGCGGGTCTGCCAGGTCTTGCCGCCGTCATGCGATAACATCGCCGACAGGCGTGTCTGCTGGCCGTAGAACGATTTCCAGGTCACCGCGATCTCGTTGTCGTTCAGCGCGACGATGTCGGCATGCTGCGCCCGCGGGTCTTCCAGCGGGCGCTGTGCCAGCAGCTTGCCGTCCTTCCAGCGCCCCACCGAGACCGTGGGCTTGCCTTCGCGCACGTTGAACCAGACCATGTGCATCGTGCCATCGGGCGCAACCGAAGCACCGGGGCCGTGGTGCGGACAGGCGTCGATGCGCCAGTCGTCGAAGGTGGCGCGCTGCATCGGCGTGGCCTTGCCGTCGGTGCCCAGCAGCGCCAGCGCGTGGTCGCGCGCGTTCGGCGGGAATACATGGCGCCACAGCGCCAGCATCTTGCCGTCGGGCGTGGGCGACAGGGCGATGCGGCAGCATTCGCACGACTGGTCGGCGATCTTGTAGTCGCCCTGGAAGGTCTTGCCCTGGTCGGCCGAGACCGCGTAGTAGACCGCGGCACCGGCATACGGCTGCTTGCGCGCCTCGGCGGCAACCACGTCGCGCTTGTCGATCCAGCTGACGAAGACGCGCCCGGCGTGGTCCACCGCGATGGCGTCAAAGCGGTGTGCGATCTGGTCGCGGTTGGCATGCACCGTCAGCGGTTCGTCAAAGGACTTGCCGCCATCGGTGGAGCGCGCAAAGCGGATAAAGCCGGTCCACGGCTTGGGCAGCGGCTGGGTCCAGGTGACGAAGATCTCGCCGTCGCGCCCGGTGGCGACCTTGGGCCGGCTTTCATGATCGGCGGCGACGGCTTCCGGCGTGCTGTTGACATGCCGCGCCGGCCCGAAGCTGCGGCCGTCATCGCTCGACGCCCGCACGGCGACATAGGGGCCGTCCTTGTAGGCGATCCACAGCTTGCCGTCTCGATCGAAAGCGGCGCCGGTGCCCAGCTCGCTCATCTTCGCGGCCTTGGCCTGCCCGCCGTGGCCGCTGTGATCGCCGTGCGTTTGCGCGCTCGCGCCCAGCGCGGCACAGGCCATCATCAGCCCGGCAACGATCAAGCGCAAACCGGGGCGAACGCCTTGCATGGTTGTGGTCAGGTTCACGTGCTCAGAAGGAGAGTTTCGCCTCGGCGTAGAACGTCCGGCCCGGATACGGGTGGTAGACGTAGTAGCGCTGGTCGGTGAGGTTGTCGATGCCAAGCCCGAGGCGCACGTTCTTCGCGGGCCTGTACGTCACCTTGACGTCAAAGGTCAGGAAGCTGCTGGTGCCGCCGAAGGTGTCGGGATGGATGTCGGAATTGTCGAGCGTATTGTACTGCCGCCCCGAATAGGTCATGGCCAGCGTGCCGGCCCAGGCCGGCGTGATGCGATAGGTGCCGGCCAGGTTGGCGCGCCACTTGGGGATGCGGTAGAAATACTTGCCCGCCGAGGCCGGGTTGTTGGCGTTCTCCAGTGTCTTCGAATGGTTGTAGGCGCCGCTGGCCGACAGGTCGAAGCCGCTGACGAACACATCGCGCGCGTCATAGGCCAGCTCGATGCCGCGGGTGCGCACGCGATCGACGTTCTGAAAACTGGTGACGGTCGGGAATACCGTGGTGTTGGTCTGGCTGACCAGTGCATCACGGATATCATCCTCATACACCGAGACCCGGAAGTACGAAGAATCCACCGTGCGCTCGAAGGTCAGGTCCTTCGAGAACGATCGCTCGGGCCGCAGGTTGGGATCGTTGTTAGTCAGCGCGGTCCCGGTGATGCGGCCCTGGAACAGCTCGCTGACAGTGGGGTAGCGATAGGCCTGGCCCAGCGACAAGCGGCCCAGCCAGTCCTGCCCGAATGCCTTCTCCAGCGCCAGTTTGGGCGACCAGTTGGATTCGCTGCGCACCGGGTAGCCGATATCCACGCCGGGCTGGCTGCGGCTGCCGTCATAGGCGCGCCAGTGTTCGTAGCGCACGCCGGGGATCAGCTTCCAGTCCTCGGCGAAGTACCAGGCGTCCTGCGCATAGAGCGCCTGGGTCTCGGTCTTGCCGGCAAAGGCGTTGTTGAAGGCGGTGATGGTGGCCGCCTGCCAGTCCGAGGTGTTGTAGGAAGTGTTGCTCAGCCGATAGTTGTCATAGTGGTAGCCGAACGTGACCCAGTGCCCGCCCTGCAGCTGCTGCGGGCGGTAGTCGGCCTTCAGGTCGAGCGTGCGCCAACCGGTGCCGTCGCCATAGGTCACCGTGCCCGGCCCGCTGCCGACGGTGTTGGCGCTGCGGCTGATGTCCTTGCTGACATCGAACAGCGACGCCACGCCCGAGAAATTCCAGCCGGTCTCGTTGCGCGTGCGCAGCGACAGCCCGTAGAGCCAGCGCGCGTCCTCGCCATTGCCGGGCGCAAAGGCGTTGGCGGGAATCACATACTGGTAGCCGCCGATATTGACCGGACCGCCCGACACCACATTGCCGCCGGCATCGCGCAGGTAACTGCCGGTGGCGCTGGAGCGGTCCTGCTGCCAGTAGGCGGCGGTGAACTGGGCCTGCAGCGTATTGGTGATGTCGTAGCCAAGCTTGAGCTTGAGCTGGTCCTGCACCGTGTGCGTGACGCCCTCGCTGTTCACGCCCATCACCACGCGGTCGCGGCCGGTCTGGTCCTGGTCGAAGTAGGCGCCGGAGACCGGCGTGTCCGCCGCGCCCGCGGGCCGGGTGGAGCGCGCCGCGGTATAGAAGCTCAGCGGCTGGCTCTTGCTGTCCTGCCGGTCCACGCTGACCAGCCACGAGAACGGCCCGACGCGGTCGCCCACATAGGCGTTGGCGTGGACCCCGTTGAAGTTGTCGTGCGTGCCGTACAGCCCGAAGCGCTGCGTGAACAGCTGCACACTGGCATCGCCCTCGAACTTCTGCGGCGTGCGCGTGGTGATCAGCACCGTCGCGCCCAGCGAGTTGCCGGGATACAGCGCCGAATACGGGCCGTACAGCACATCCATGCGCTCGATCTCGGCGCTGTTGACCAGCGACCAGCGCGGCGGGAAGCTGAAGTCCGAACCCAGCAGGTTGGACAGCAGCAGGCCGTCGGCATAGACCAGCCCCCGCGCCGACTGGCGCGAACTGGTGCTGCGCACCGAGATGATCGAGTTCATATCGCCGATGAAGCGCTTGCGTACGGCGAGGTTGGGCGCGTATTTGAGGGCGTCTTCCGTGTTCACCACATTGAAGTCGGCCATGCGGCGGCTGCTGATGCCGTAGGCTGGCGAGGGCGCGTTGGGCGGTATGGCCGGCGTCTCGCCGCGCTCTGACTTGGCCGAGACCACCACCTCCCGCAGCGGCGCGGGCGCGTCCACCGCCTGCGCGGCGGCAACAGCGGGGCCCATCAGCACCGCCGAAACGGCCAGCGCAATGCGATTTTTCTTCACCGGGAAACCTTCTTGTCGTCTTTTTGGCTCGCCCCACCTGAGCGCAGCATACGGCGCCTCTCCCCGAGAGCGAGCGCTGACATTTTATGGGGCATGGGGATGCAGGCCGATGCGACATAGCGACGCGGGCTGCCGGGCCATATTCGCCCATATCCGCGTTAACCCGTATATCCAATACAGGGCCTAGTCTCTAAATTGCCACGACTGGCCTCAAGCCAGCGTGATGCAGGGAGAGACTGCGCGCGGCGCCCGCCGCGGACAGCGCCGAAGGAGCAACCGCCCCGGAAACTCTCAGGCAAAAGGACCGGCATCACCAGTCAGTGCACTCTGAAGAATGCCGGACACTATCGTCCGCCGGCATACCGAAGGAGCAAGCGCGCCCCGCCCTCGCGGCCGGGTGTCGTGAATCTCTCAGGTCCAGAACAGAGGGGGCGTCCGCCACGCATATTGCGTCCGGGCTCCCACCATCGACGTTCCTGGAACCTGCAGATCATGAAATCAATCGCTGTCATCGGCGGTGGCATCACGGGTGTCACCACTGCCTACGCGCTGGCCCGGCGCGGATTCTCCGTCACGCTGTTCGAACGGCACCGCTATGCCGCCATGGAGACCTCGTTCGCCAACGGCGGCCAGTTGTCGGCCTCCAACGCCGAGGTCTGGACGCATTGGTCGACCATCGTCAAGGGCATGAAGTGGATGCTGCGCAACGACGCCCCGCTGCTGGTCAATCCCCGGCCGAACTGGCACAAGCTGTCCTGGTTCGCCGAGTTCATCGCAGCGATCCCCCACTACCGCCGCAACACCATCGAGACCGCGCGCCTGGCCATCGCGGCGCGTGAGCACCTGTTCGCCTGGGCGGCGCAGGAAGGCATTGATTTCGACCTGAAGAAGGAAGGCATTCTCCATATCTACCGCGACAAGGCCGGCTTCGAGCATGCCGGCCGGGTATCGGCGCTGCTGGCGCAGGGCGGACTGGAGCGGCGCGCCGTGACGCCCGGGGAGATGCGCGCGATCGAGCCGACGCTGGCCGGGTCGTACTACGGCGGCTACTTCACCGAGAGCGATTCCACCGGCGACATCCACAAGTTCACCAACGGCCTGGCGGCAGCCATCGATCGACTGGGCGTGCGCTGCCTGTACGGCCAGGACGTGCGGGCGGTGAAGACCGACGGCAGGCGCGCCACCGTGACGGTGCAGGACGGCGCCGACACGGCCACCTCCAGCTTCGACGGCGCCGTGATCTGCGCCGGCACCGCCAGCCGCGCGCTGGCCGCGGGGCTGGGCGACCGGGTCAACATCTATCCGGTCAAGGGCTATTCGATCACGGTCAACCTGACCGACGAAGCCAGCCGCGCCGCGGCACCGGTGGTAAGCCTGCTCGACGACGAAACCAAGCTGGTCACCAGCCGCCTGGGCGACGACCGCTTCCGCGTGGCCGGCACCGCCGAGTTCAACGGCTACAACCGCGATATCCGCGCCGACCGCATCCGCCCGCTGGTGGAATGGGTGCAGCAGTGCTTCCCTGGCGTCAGCACGCGCAGCGTGGTGCCTTGGGCGGGCTTGCGGCCGATGATGCCGGACATGCTGCCGCGCGTGGGGCGCGGGCGTGCGGCATGCATCTTCTACAACACCGGGCATGGGCACTTGGGGTGGACTTTGTCGGCGGTGACGGCGGATTTGGTGGCGGGGGTCGTTGACAAGGCGCTGGGAACCGCGCCGGCTGCGGTACCGGGCGCTGCCCTGGCACTGGGCCAGGCCTGATGTTGCGGGGGTAAAGGGCTCAGGTAAGTAAGCCGCACGCGCATTTTCAAGAGTCAGCGATTTCTGAATCAGCTGCATGGATTCAAACTTCGCCCGCGCCTGGAAATGCGACGTCTCTCATCGATTCCCCGGTACCGACAGGAAATACTGGTGGCGTCATCGGATCACCGATGATCGGGTGTGGAAAGCCCGGATGTTTAAGGTGGACAGGCGTTGCGCTTGTAACGTGCAACGCCTGTGTGCTCGCACGAACCAAGCTGGTTCCCTGGCGGGCCGGGCGAGGCAGCCGCAAGGCTGGCCGGTTCCCCACCTTAGACCGGTCTTTCCACCCTCGCTGTCTGGCCCGCCGCCCTCATGTGGAAATGAGTGGCGCGCATTCACTAGTGGGGAATCAATGACAACGATCGATGAAATGACCAACGAATGTCTGCAGCAGGTTCGCGCAGGAATTGACGGTGTTCTCGTACTCCTGGATCACGAAAGCGAACGCTCGGAGGGCTGCTTCAGCGCGCTTTGCCTGCTTGGCATGGTGAAGACGCAGCTTGATGGGCTGATGACTGAACGACAGCGGCTGCAATAGCAGCTCGCGGGTGTGACGGTGACTCTGCACTGTCACACCTCGTCCTGCGGGAATCAGAACTGATACACCACCTGCAACCCAGCCGCCAACGCGGCCGTATGGAACGCCGCGGGCGGCATACCGACAAAACACGTCATACCAGACTGAGCCCAGCCGAGAGCCCAGTCCTCCGCGCAGTCCAATCACCGCCCCGGCCAGTTGAGTGCCGGCCAGCGTGTGGTAATCGGACCGAAGACCCTTCCGCAATCAATAGCCGGACTACAGACCAGTTTGCTGGACTGGAAATCCGGAATCATCCGGACTGGTGTTCTGCGCGGGGATTCCCACGCCGGGTAGGGCCACTGTTGGCCATGAGCGGTCGAAGCTGACCAGCTGTAGGAAACCGGAGTTAACCGGAGCAGGCGCGCTTTTGCTGACTGGAAAACCGGAACTGAGTGGACTGGCGTGCAGGCGCAGGCAGGGGTCATGCGGCGGGTAGGGCCGCTGTCGGCCATGAAGCGACTTTCGGCCCATACGTCTGCGAGACATTCAAATGGCAACTTCACTCAGCCAGGAGTCGTTCGTTCGCCGAAAAGCGGCGTCGCGTCACGGCATCCGCCGTTGAAACTGTGCGTAAGATGTCGCCTCTCGCGACCGCCGGACTTCGGCTAGCAGCCGCATTCGGAAATGCCCCGATGCACAATGGTCTCCCCTCCCAAACGTCGCCATGAGAAAAATCGCTGCTTTCGGCATCAACAGTTTGCGCGCGAAACCGTCGAACTCGGGGTCACAAATGCAGGAGCTACGTTGACATACGTCGATTGAGCTGTAAAGAAGATTGCAACGCATCTACAAATACTCGCACAGCCATCGTCTGTTCACGACCTTTTAGCAACGCAAGAGAGAATTCGGCGCTGTGGCTTAGAAACGCGGGATTTATCGCTCGCATCAGGTCTTGCTTGACCCACTGCAAGGCATAATGCTCCGGAAGGAAGCCGATAAAGTTGCCTGACAAAACGAGTGTCGCGACGGCTTCCATGTGATAGACGGTGGCCGCTACTTTAAAGTTGCTAGCGTCGCTCAGCTCCCTGGATTCGCGCATATAACCCCGCGCAACGTAATCCAGCTTCTGCAAATCCTCTGTGTTGATGTCACTCGGAGCCGATTTGAAAAGAGGGTGACGATGGCTGCAGTAAAGACGTAGATTCTCTGTGTAGAGTGGCAGGTACGTCAAACCGGGATTCATAATACGGAAGGGTCCGATGCCAACATGTATTTTCCGCTCAAGCACCGCGGCCTCGATCTCGTCTGGGGATTTGATCTCCATTTTCAAAAAGAGATCACCGCCTTTTTGCTTGACGGCGCGGATCGCATCCGTAATTTGAGCCTGCACGTCGGTGATGGTGTTATCTACAACGCCGATTGCCAACTCGCCGCTGATCTCATGACGTATGGCGCCGATTTCCGCCCGGAATTCTTCCACCGAGTTCAGCAAGCTCTCGGCCGCCTGATAAACAGAATGGCCCTCTTCGGTCAGATGGAAGCCCCGCCGACCGCGCTCGCATAGCCTTAGGCCCAGTCGCTTTTCGAGATCCGTCATGTGGGAGCTTATCGTGGACAAATTCATATTGAGTGCAGATTCCGCTGCTGAGAGACCTTTCAAGTCAGCAACCGTTTTGAATATGCGCAACAACCGTAGATCGACGTCGGTCATTCTGATCATACTAATACCCCTCCATCCGCTGTCCGTGGGCTTGCACTAGTGGCTCCTACAGCTTACGTCGTATCCCACGGACAGCCTAGCATGGCCACCGACCATGAATGGCAGATTGGGAAGGTTCGAGGAATCCAAAACTAAAGTTCGAGAAGTTCTGATTCAACATGTGGCACTCGCGTGCAAGACTAAATGGACGCCTCTGGCTGAGGGCCGGACCACAGCATCGGAGCGCTGGTTCCAGTCGTACTAACTGCGAGGACCTTACTCATGGAAGAAAATATGTTTGCGCCGGTCACCGGCACGGTGACGCCACGTTATGCAGGTTTGGCCACATTGATGCGGCTGCCACACATCGGGCTGATGGATGAGAACATTCCAGACGTGGATATCGGGTTAATCGGGGTGCCGTGGGATGGTGGCACCACCAATCGTCCGGGCGCGCGACATGGCCCTCGTCAGGTGCGTGATATCTCGACGATGGTGCGCAATGTAAATCGAAGCAGCGGCATCAAACCATTCGAGATCTGCAATTGCGCGGACCTAGGGGATACGCCTGTCAATCCGGTGGATTTGATCGATTCGATGAATTGCATCACCGCCTTCTATGACGCAGTATGCAAGGCTAATATTGCGCCGCTATCGGTGGGCGGAGATCACCTGGTGACGTTGCCGATCCTGCGGGCGCTTGCAAAGGATGGGCCCGTAGGTATGGTTCACTTTGACGCGCATACAGATACGTGGAATCGTTATTTTGGCCATAACCTTTACACACATGGCACCCCCTTTCGGCGGGCGATCGAGGAGGGATTGCTGGATCCGAAGCGGACCATACAAATCGGTATTCGTGGGGCGTTATACAACGACAGTGAGAATGATTGGGGGGAACGCCAGGGCATTCGAGTCATCGACATGGATGAATTTCGGTCGATGGGTGTTGATGCCGTGATCCAGGAAGCCGGGCGCGTAGTTGGAAACAGCCGCACGTATGTGACCTTCGATGTCGATGCACTGGATCCCGTATACGCGCCCGGCACTGGCACGCCGGAAATCGGTGGGCTGACAACGATCGAGGCCCAGTACATGATTCGTGGACTACGGGGCCTGAATCTCATCGGAGGTGATGTGGTTGAAGTGTCGCCGCCGTTTGACCCAACTGGCAATACGGCATTGGTCGCTGCCACGTTGATGTTCGAGATCCTATGTGTCCTAGCTGCCAACATCAGCAAGCAAAAGCAGCGCTAACCTCCGAACATCTGATCAGCACCGAAAGAAATAGACTGCCAGCCGTCGACTGAGATCGACAGCTAGGTAAGCCTCTACGCAGGAGACAAAGATGGACACTTCGAAATTCGGCGCGGAATCCTCCGCAATCTCACCCTCAGGTCCGGATCTAACCTCAGGCCCGACTTCCTCCCGGCTCATTGAACGGCGCTCGATTGACTTCATCCCGGAATCGGAAAGGCATGGCAGTCTGGCCAGTCAGTTTACCTTGTGGCTTGGCGCCAATCTTCAGATCACCGCTGTGGTAACGGGTGCACTGGCAGTGGTGCTTGGTGGCGATGTGTTCTGGTCGCTAATTGGCCTCTTAATTGGACAGATCCTGGGCGGCGCGGTCATGGCGCTCCATGGCGCGCAAGGACCTCAGCTCGGGCTCCCGCAGATGATCTCCAGTCGAGTCCAGTTCGGCGTCTACGGTGCGATTGTGCCCCTGGTGCTTGTCTGCATCATGTACGTGGGCTTCTCAGCGGGGGGCATGGTTCTGTCCGGCCAAGCGCTCAGCCATCTGATGGGTATAAGCAACGCCAGCTCGATTCTGCTGTTCTCGGGCCTGGTGATCATGCTCGCGACATTCGGCTATCGCACCATTCATTTCATGGGGCGAGTCTCCAGCGTGATTGGCGTTGTGGCGTTCCTGTACTTGTTCGCCAGCCTACTCAAAGGGCAGGACGTTGGCGCGTTGCTACAGAATCGCAGCTTCGATGTGGGGCACTTCCTGCTGGCCGTTTCCCTTTCCGCCTCATGGCAGATTGCCTACGGGCCATATGTCGCCGACTACTCGCGCTATCTGCCTCGCTCGACCTCGGCTTTCAAGACATTCCTCGCAGTTGGCATTGGTTCGGTGCTGGGTTCGCAGATCTCCATGGTCTTCGGTGTCTTTGCCGCGGCGTTGGCGGGCAACCAGTTCGCCGGACATGAGGTGAGCTTCATCGTCGACCTGGGCGCAACTGGGGTAGCCGCCATTTTGCTCTACCTGACGATCGTCTTGGGCAAACTCACGATCACCACGTTGAATGCGTATGGGAGCGTCATGTCGGTCGCCGCCATCCTGACCGGACTTGGTGGGCAACGGACCATCTCCGGCCGTACGAAATTCTTCTTCGTCGTGGTCATGGTTGGGTTTTCGACCGGGCTCGCTTTGGCGGCCGGGGAGCATGACTTTCTCAAGAAGTTCTCCGCCTTCCTTTTGTTCCTACTTGCGTTCCTGACTCCTTGGAGCGCCATCAACCTGGTCGACTACTACTTTGTCACCAAGGAGCGCTACGACGTGCCAGCGCTCTTCAACCCGGACGGCCGCTATGGTCGCTGGAATGCCAGGGGCATGACGGTCTATGTGTTGGGTGTAGCGGTGCAAATGCCCTTCATTGCTACCAGCTTCTACACCGGTGCATGGGTGGAGGCGCTCGGTGGTGTCGACATATCCTGGATCGTGGGTCTGGTTGTTCCAGCCGTGATTTACTACTACTTTGGCAGTAAAGCGAACGTGCCGCAGGCGCTGATCCTTCCAGCCGATCACGCCGAGTCGTAGTCCGACCAATGCGGCCTGCACCCGCGCGATATCGGGTCGGAGCACCTAGGGATTACCCGCGTCATGTCCGGAATACCTTGGAGAGCTGCGATCGCTACCGCACTACGCTGACCAAGTACCGACAAGGGCTTCCGGGCAGTTTGGCATCGCGAATTCAAAGGATGCATTCCGCTGCGGTATGCCCTATGCCGCGATTTCAATTGTCATGGGCATAGGCGGATTCGTAGTCTTCGACTCGACAAAGCAACGGGTATCACCGTGGTAGTTGATGTGGCCACCAACAGCTTCACGACAAGCGGCGGCCAGGGAGACGTGCATCCTGTTTAGCCAGCAGCCAGCGCCGGATGCCAGGTGCTGCGCCAGCATGCTTAGAAAAAGACTAAGGAGGAGATAATGAGAAGGAAAATCATTGGATCAATATTCTGTACCGTTTCCGTTCCGGCGATGGCGCAGAGTGCGGTGACGATCTATGGGGTGGTTGATGAGGGTATCAACTACACGAACAATGTGGATGGACATAGCTTGTTTGAGCTGCAGAGCGGCTTCGCTCAAGGCAGCCGGTGGGGTTTCAAAGGGGTTGAGGATCTCGGTGGTGGGACAAAGGCGGTCTTCCAGCTCGAAAACGGCTTCAACGTGAGCACCGGCCGCCTTGGCCAGGGTGGACTATTGTTTGGTCGGCAGGCCTATGTCGGCTTGCGAAACGACAGCATCGGGTCGGTCACGCTGGGACGACAGTACGACGCGGAAGTGGACTACGTTGCGCAGACCACCGCGAACGGGAATTGGGCCGGCTACATGTTTTCGCACGTGTACGACAACGATAACACCGACAATTCGTTCCGCGTCAACAACTCGGTGAAGTACACGAGCCCGACGTTCGGCGGCTTCCAGTTCGGTGGTATGTACGGCTTTAGCAATAGCACAGACTTCGCAAACAATCGGCACTACAGCTTCGGTGGCCAGTATGCGAATGGCGGATTGCTGATTGCCGCGGCCTATCAGCAAACGGACAACCCGTCGTCGACCGCCGGCGGGGCGCTCAACAATGCCGGGGACGCCAACTTTATTGGCACACGGCTGAGAATCTTCGGCGCGGGCACCAACTACGCGTTTGGGGCGGCCACGTTGGGCTTTTCGTATACCAATACCGAGGTCATCGAACCGCTCGGCAACGGGTATGCTGGCGCAATTACTCCGCCCTCCGGGCCGGCGTCGTCGCTGCGATTCCAGAACTTCGAGTTGAACGCGAGATATCAACTCACCCCCGCCCTGTTCGTTGGTGTCATGTACGTCTATACGCGCGCAAACCTCCATGTGACGACGGGAGTCCAGCATCCGACCTATCAGACGGTCGGCATGATGGCGGACTACAACTTCTCGAAGCGGACGGACATCTACGTGCAGGGTGCCTACCAGCGCGTTGGTGGCGACTCGACTAGTACCGTGTTGGACTTCGCGCAGGTGACGTCCGCGAGCGGCATTTCGTCTAATCAAAATCAGTTAATGCTGCGCGTGGCGCTTCGACATAAATTTTGATTCCAATGAATCGTCATTGTCGTGGCTTATTTTATGAATTGTGAACGCCATGCCATTATTTATCGATACTAGCGCGGGGAGAGCGAACACTGTCGTCAGTACGCCGCCCAACAGTCCGCCAACGCCGTGAACATCGAACACGTCAAAGGAGCCGTCGAATCCTAGCTGAGCTTCTCAATCGGCAGGGTTCAGCACGGCCACACCACCAGCCCAACTGCCAGAGCCCCCACAGGGCCGACATAGCCGCACGCTGGCGTTATGGCAACCTGTGAGGCGATTGCGCCCGAGACCACGTCTAGCAGGCTCGGCTTGCCGCGGTGCAGCTACGCCAGCGTCATCCATGACAGCGCCCCGTTGCAGCCCTCAGCATGGTATTCAAGATGGTTCGAAAAGCCGCCATTGACGCGGCTGTGCTGACAATTGCCGAGTACAGGCACTCAGCATTGCCGAATCGACGAATGTGGCACCTTCCTTGACCATCCAGCGCTCTCAAAGGTCGTCAAGCCTAATAGCATCGGCAAATGCGCGCAACGCGACTCGAACGGGATGCGCGTTTGTCGCAATCGTGCTGCGGGGCGAGCAGGGTTGAGGCGCGGTGTTCCTTTCGGAACCCGACGAAATGTTTTTCACCTTCGCCGACGTATCGGCAAGGTGTTGCTATTTCCTGGATTCGTATGCCATCCGCACCGCCAGACCTGTCAGAACGCTTCCCATCAGCCAGCGTTGCACTAATAGCCACTGCGGGCGTCCTGACAGGAAGGTGGATATCGATCCCGCCGTCACGACGATAAGTGCATTCACAGCGAGGCTGATCGAAATCTGAACGCTGCCGAGCGCTAGCGATTGGGTAAGAACACTGCCGTGTCCTGCCGTAATAAATTGGGGGAGCAGAGACAGATACATGACGGCGATTTTTGGATTCGCCAAGTTGGTGATAAACCCCATGCTAAAGAGCTTCCTTGGGGTATCGACCGGTAGGTCGCGTACTGCAAACGCGGACCGTCCGTCCGGTTTAACCGCTTGCCAGGCAAGATATAGAAGGTACAAAGCGCCGCCAAAGCGAAGCGTGTCGTATGCGTAAGGTACCGCAAATACGAAAGCCGTAATTCCGAATGCCGCACAGAGCATATAGAACACAAAGCCGAGAGCAACACCTCCCAACGAAATGAGGCCTGCGCGTCTACCTTGGCAAATTGAGCGGGAAATTATATAAATCATGTTCGGCCCTGGCGTTAAAACCATTCCCAACGCCACAAGAGCGAACATGAGCAACTGTGAAAAATCAGGCATAACCCATCTCCAAGGATAGTAGGTAATGCCCAGGCGCGCGGCAGCTAGCAACCTCACGCTCCCCGATAGTGCTCCATCTGTATGCGCCAGTCACATGAGTGCAGAAATCATAGCACAGGAGAAAATACTTTAGGCTCGGCGGAGCCGTGGTTGTGCTCTTACAGACAACCAGCCAACATGGGACGATCACTGGTGTCCGTTGGGCTGACAAAGTGGACCGATCGGCTTTCCGGACTTCAGGTTTTCTGCCGAAGAACTAGCCGAAATTGCGCGGTTCCTGCCAGAACGGGCTGGTACTAAGCGGTTCACAAGAAATATCTCTATGCTGTCGAGCCGAACAAGAACTGCGACATAGACGATGTCCGTTTGAAGGCCGCTGGAACTGACGAAGGAACAACGTACTGAGCTCGAGGCTCTGGCGAGAAGCCGCCGTGATTGGAGAACACTAGATCTATAGTGCGATGTCATACCACACGCTATTCTCACTAGATCGCCCGGCAAACGAACGTCCGCTAGCCGGAATGTTGAAAGGCTGTTGTGGGTCGGAAGCGGAAATCCGTGGTCGCTGCCGGCCTGGCGACCGACGATCGCCCGCCTTCGGCCAGTTTCAGCCGTTCGCTATCCGCCGAAGACGATCTGAGGATCGCGACGTCGAGACTACCATCTGGAAACGGCGCAGCCCTACGCCTTGAGATCTGTTGCCGCGAGATCCTGAACTTCTCTTGGCCGAAGGATTTTTTCAACGAGCCGAGCCGACATCTGGCGGCTCAGTAGTCTCTGCAAGTTCGCCAGCAGTCGATTTCGCCCCCCCACAACCCAATAGCTCAGATTGCGATCGAGCGCCCACAAGGCATCCTGCACCACGTTCGCGACCGGCATCGGCACGCCGACAGCAGCCTCCTTCGCGCCAACAACGTCGAAAAAGGCCGTTTGCGTCGCGCCAGGACATAGCGCGACGACCCGGATGCCCCGATGCCGGTTCTCAGCCCAAACAGCTTCTGAAAATGACAGGAGAAAGGCCTTCGTCGCGCCGTAGACGGCCATATACGGATCGGGCTGGAATGCCGCGGTTGACGCGACGTTGATGACTGCGCCGTCGGATCGCGCTTGCATCCCCGGCAGCAGAAGATGAGTCAGCTCGATCGCGGCGATGCAGTTCACCAGAACTTCATCGCGCTGGCACGTCAACGGAATCGTTTCAAAGCGCCCGTAAGCTGCGAAGCCCGCATTGTTGATTAGCACATCGACGACCGTGCCGGTCTGCTTCAGATGACGATCGATCGTGTCGACGGCGTTGGCCGCGCTCAGGTCGACCGTCAGAAAATCGGCGTCGCACGCATAGTCGCGTCGCAGTTCTGCGGCCAGATTGCGCAGCTTGTCGTGAGAGCGTGCGACCAGCAGGAGTCTCGCACCGCGTTCGGCCAACGCATAGGCAAACGCGCGCCCGATACCCGAAGATGCACCGGTGACGAGTGCTGTTTTTCCGCCAAAATCGAAAGATTTGCTCATAGCTTGCTGATGGAGTGGAACGGGAGTTGCACTCTAAACCGTTGACTATAGGCAACGGTCAAGCGTAAATGTCGTTCCACGACATTGATTGGAGGCAGCATGCGCATCGGCGAGCTATGCAAGAGGGCGGGTGTATCGCGCGACACCGTCCGTTACTACGAACGTATGGGTCTGCTGGACAAACCAACACAACCTAACGCGACGAACACTTACAAGCGCTATTCCGAACTTTCGTTACAGCGGATACGGCTGATCGTCCACGCGAAGGAGTTGGGCTTCACGCTGGCGGAAATTGGCGACGTTGTCCATGTATGGGAAAGTCCGACGTTCGGCGTTGACCAAAAGGTCGCGTGCCTGCAAGCAAAACTCGCCGAACTCGACGCAAAGAGTCTTGCGTTGATCACGCTGCGAACAGGGTTGCTGAATGCGTTGGCCAAAGTTGGCGGCGATTGTGTCGAAGAAGAAATAGCGTGATGAGTCGCGGCCGTGCAAGTGTCATGTTGCCTCGAACAGGAACGTCAATGGCCGCTTTGGGTCGAGGGTGTGTGAAAACGTCCCGATCACCTAGACTGGATCAACGCATTCAGATTGGGGGCCCGGATGAAGCGATTCATAGAGGGAGAAGACCGCAAGCAAGCTACGCTGCTTCCAGAATGCCTCGATGATTTCATCGCCGAGGATAACCCTGCCAGGATCATCGACGCGTTTGTTGAAGAGTTGGATCTCGAGTCGCTCGGGTTCGAAGGTGCCAATCCTTCGACTACAGGTCGCCCCTCATATCATCCTGCCGTCCTCTTGAAGATATACATCTACGGCTACCTCAACCGCGTCCAGTCCAGTCGCCGTCTGGAGCGCGAATGCCAACGCAACATAGAGCTGATGTGGCTGACCGGTCGACTGGCGCCTGACTTCAAGACGATTGCGGACTTCCGCAGGGATAACAGCACGGGCATTCGCAATGTCTGCCGTCGTTTCGTGGTTCTGTGCCGCGATTTAAAGTTGTTCTCGCAGGCCCTGGTCGCCATCGACGGCACCAAGTTCAAGGCAGTCAATACTCGGGACCGCAATTTCACGGCTGGCAAAGTCGACAAACGCCAGCAGCAAATCGAGGAAAGCATCCAGCGGTATCTGAGCGCGCTGGAGACTGCCGATCGCACGCAGCCGGCGGAGATGGAACTCAAGACAACTCGACTGCGCGAGAAGATTGCGCAACTGCGTCAGCAGATGCATAGCCTTGGCCAGATAAAGGAAGAGCTCAAGACACTTCCAGATGGTCAGATCTCGATGACCGATCCTGATGCGCGTTCGATGGCGACAAGTGGCAAGGGCTCCGGAATGGTCGGCTACAACGTACAGATGGCCGTAGATGCCAAGCACCATCTGATCGTCGCTCATGAAGTCACCAATATTGGCAATGATCGGGCGCAACTGAGTTCGATGGCTCGAGCCGCTCGCGATGCGATGGGTAAGACCAGGCTTAAAGCCATAGCTGATCGTGGCTACTTCAGCGCGCAGGAGATCAAGGCAAGCCCGGATACGGGAGTTGCTGCCATCTTGCCCAAGCCAACGACGTCCAGCGCGAAGGCGGGAGGTCGATTTGATCGGGCGGACTTCATCTACATTGCGACGATGAATATCAATGTCCCGCCGGTGAACGTGCGATATACCGCTTCACCAGAGAAGAACATGGACTGCAGCTACGCCGCTATTGGAGTAGTTCCTGTCCTCAGTGCACCATGCGATCTCAATGCACGCCGAGTCCGTACCGGCGCATCTCCAGATGGGAGCATGAGGAAGTGCTGGAGGCCGTCCAGCGCCGGCTCGACAAGACGCTGGATGCAATGACGGTTCGCAGGCGAACCGCATGTCTTCGGAACCTTCAAACATTGGATGGGCTACACGCACTTCCTGACGCGCACGCTACCGAATGTAGGTACTGAAATGAGCCTGCATGTTCTGGCGTACAACCTGAAGCGCGTCCTTCGAATTCTCGGGTTCTCGAAAACAATGACGGCAATGCGCCTGGTGGGTGCGTAAGCACCCATTTGCGCCTAAAAAATGGGCTGAAGATCGCCCTCAGGAGCTCATTGGCGCTGTTCGCACCCGTTTCGGCGTCGTCCCATGACCAGATTGGCCGAAAATTCGATAAGAGAGGAGACGCGCATTAGTGCGATTCGAGAGACGTTTCCACACGGCCTCGGTCGGGAACGGTCAACTACCTTTCGATCTCAGATGTCGCATGCCGGCCATCGGAGCCGACGTTCGAATGTCGGCGTTGAGCCGGGAACCAGCGTCCATAGTCCGAGACAACGGACTTTGGTGCATGGGATCATGTCGGGCGCATTGGTGGCGCAAGCCCCCCCGATCCTGGCCGATCAGGGCGTGTTTCTTGCTATCGTCACGGGCGTCGGCCCATCCTCCGCCGCCCGCGCCAAGCGTCACGCGTTCTGCGGGTAAACTCCCGGGGCCGGTGAGGGCTGCGGGGAAAATCCCGGATCCGGATCCCCGCCGCTCGGCTTGTATGTTGGCATAGCCTCCAGCCAACCTTTCATTTTCGCCAAGAAATCCGCCGCTCCTGGCGGCAACTCCGGCATTGGGGTAGGCAGCATAGCCATCCCTCCCCGTACGTTGCACATTTGCTTACGCTCGATCCCGTCGGCACGTGACAGGTCTGCGATTACCAATTGGCTTGGCATCTTTTCCTCCTACAGAAGTTGGGCGAACGCCGAATCTTTGACGCTCACGAGCGTATCGCAGAGACCGTGCCAGGGAGGAAGTGCGAGCCGTACTATGCCCACCAGGACAGGAGGAAGCCAATCGCGTTGGCTGCGCTCCAACAATTTCAACCGAACTGTTGGAGTGAACTGTTGGAGCCAACAGCTTCACTGGCAGGCCTACGTCTGCATTAGCCGGTGTCGAATGGCAGCTACGGGTTGCGGATTCAACCGGTCGATGCAACACACTGAAGGCTTTGCGAGCCTGAGGGGTGCTGCATCGACCGGTTGAATCCGCAGTCGGACAGCGACTATCCAGAGAAGTGCAGACTTGATCTCCCTTTGTAGAAAGGAGATCGTCATGGAACAGCTATATTCCCATCCCCGAATTCGCGTCCCTTGGAACAAGGGCAAACTCACCGGACAAAAGCCGCCATTGAAAGTCAGCGAGGTTTGGGCCATATGTACGCGACTGCAAATGACGTCGAACATACGCGAGCTAGGGATGTTCAACCTCGCGATTGACAGCAAGCTGCGAGCGTGCGACTTCACACGACTCCGCGTGCAAGACGTCTGCCACGGTAGCCAGGTCGCTACCCGGGCTACCGTGTTGCAGCAGAAGACTCAGCGACCGGTACAGTTTGAGATCACGGCTCCGACCCGTGAGAGTTTGGAGGCTTGGATCAAGGCTCGCCGATTGAGAGCGCCCGAGTTTTTGTTCCCGAGCCGGTTGCACTCTTCCCCGCATCTCTCGACCAGACAGTACTCGCGAATCGTACATCGCTGGGTTGCATCCATCGGTCTCGACGATACGGCGTACGGCACGCACACAATGCGACGCACCAAGGTCTCGTTGATCTACCGGCGCACAAAGAATTTGCGCGCCGTCCAGTTGCTGCTTGGGCACACCAAGCTCGAAAGCACCGTTCGATACCTCGACATCGAAGTAGACGATGCATTCGAAATGGCCGAGCAAACTGACGTGTGACAACCTGATGGCCGGCGAGCGGTCGCTTGCCGGCCAGCAAGCGACGTTGGTCATCGCGATCACCGAGTCATTCGAATGTCCGCTCCCTAGTGACAAGGGACTTTGGCCCGCCAACGACACACCTCACTTTCATCGGCCGAGCGGCTGTCCCGGCTTATCTGATTGAGAATGGTGAGCAGCGTCCTTTCCAGGCAGCACAGATCTTTGCCACGGCGGAAGCACTCTCGCTTCACATTGGGCTGGCTGGCCTGCCTGGGGAGCACGTTCGGGTCCTTCAGCTCTTTAATGGAGGCCACCGGGCCTTCAGCAGGCAGCACGGGTCTTGTGGGTCGGCAACCCAATCCCTTGCGCACGGCACTCCGGACCACGGTTATGGACTAGGTGAAGGCGCTGAAGGCCGGCGTCGTGATTGACGATGTCGCCCACCGAAATCTCACTCCATCGGGACCGTCTGGTACGGCCCAACGTAGAGACAGCGTCTGTTGGTTTCCCACCCACATCACGGTAGTCGAATCGTCGCCTATCGCGCCCCGTGGGCCCAATCCGTGGCGACGTACGCACACCAAGACACTGGCACGCGACATGCGATACGACTAGTGAGCAAGGGACACGGCAACTCGCTACATCCAATGCTCACTAACTCGACCTGAGCAAAGGAGCTTCATCATGGCTACCCAAACCAACGAACGCGCGACCATTGTCATTCATGACCTGCCGGCCATCGAAGTCCTGGATTGCGTCGAAATGTCCGCCATCAAGGGTGGCCAGATCGACCAGCGCCTCGCAGACTACATCCAGAACGTCTATCAGTACACCCATGACTGGGCAGGTGGCGCCCGCCCAGTCCCGAAGTACTGACCGCAGCGCCTTGCCGGCCGACTTCTTGCCATCGTGCGTTGGTCGGCCGGCATCCTATTGGCGATGTCGGCGCCGGCAGCGCCTATCAGCAAATGTGCATCAGCCCGGCGGGGTGATGCCGCCGTAGCCCATGCGCGGTCCTTCGGCGGCTACTCCGTAGCTTTTTGTTTTCGAGTCGCGCCTAGCGACCGGCCTGGCTTCTGGCGGCTCCTATCCTGTCAACGGACATTAATCTCAGCGCTGTCAAATGACAGAGAAGGGTCGGGAAACGACTGACGACTGCGAGACTGGCTGGCCTGCCGAGATTCCGAGCGCGCGCAGACATTCCTTCGGGCGCTGCAGGGCGAGCAGATGAAGGCCGAGCCGGCGCCCATTTAGTGCCGCGTGAACCGATGCCTTTCACCATGCTGACTCACCGGAGCGGCTCAAACCGCTTGTACTGATGAAAGTGTCGGATTGCGCGTTGATGGTCGCCTATCGCCTCGTGGAGCCGTGCGGCGTTGTAGTGCGCGTCCGCAAAATCGGGAGCCAGAGCGATACACGCGTGGTATTCGGCGAGCGCCCTCTCGACATGCCCGCTGTCTTCTAGCGCAACGGCAAGATTGAATCGAATCAATGGCCCGTCGACACCTCGGTCCAGCGCAGATCGATACAAGTCGACGGCATCCTCATAGCACGAACTGTCACACAGCAAGCACCCCAGATTCACGTATGCATCGACCAGACCGGGGTCAGCAGCTATTGCCTTGCGGTAGGCCCGCTCCGCCTCCTCTGGATCATCTCGTTCAAGGCCCTGCGCAATTTCGAACAAGTCATAGCCGTTCAAGTCGACGGTAACGGGCGACACCGGGTTAAGCCGGAGCACCGGCGCGGAGCGGTCAGGCGTTTCGAAGTCCATGATTCGCTGACCGGTTTCCGCATGCCATTGACCGTGCTCGTCCTTCACGGCCACCAATCCGCGAAGCGCCGTGATACGGATGCCGGTCAGAGGCCTGCCAGTGCCAAGCGCTTCCAGCCTCTTGATCGATCGGACGACGCGCCGAGTTGGCACATTCGCGGCGCGAAGAGATTGCGCCGTGCGAAACAGCAGCAAGTCCTGGAAGGAGAAGCGATACTGGTTCCCTGGCCCGCGGGCCGGCGTCACGATGCCAGATGCCACCATCGTATTGACCATTGAACGCGAAACGCCAGCCAACGTCTGCACGTCGCGCAATGTGAAGGACTGCATGTTCAGGCCTTCTTCGCGCGCTTTGGAATGGTTGCCACGTTGGTCGTGGTTCGCTTGGCGCTCTTGCGTGGTGCAGGTGACTCTGCGGCAGCCGCCTTTGCAGTGGCCGTTTTGGTCGCAGCCGCTGAGCGCTTGCCAGTGGACAAACTTTTCTTCAGCGCTTCGACGAGGTCGATCACCTGGCCAGACGGCGAAATCTCCACCGGCTCCGGAGAGACGATTTGCTTGCCGGCAATCTTCGCATCGATGGCGGCCAGCACGCGCTGCTTCTCCTCATCGCGATACTGGCTGGCATCGTAGTGGTCCTCGGACGCCTGCTCAATCAGTTGGATGGCGAGCTTCATTTCGGCATCGGATACGGCGACGTCTTCGATATGCAGATCGGCAATGGACCGAACTTCGTCCGCAAAGAGCAGTTGCTGAAACACGAGTCCGCCATCGATGGGTCGGATCTGGACCATGTGTGATTTGCCCTTGGACGCCCATTTCGCGATCGCACACTGGCCCGTCTTCGCCATGGCGGCACGCAGCAAACTGTAGGGCTTGCCACCACGCTTGTCCGGGGCGATGTAGTAGGTCTTGTCGTAGTAGATGGGATCGACGCCCGTCTCCGGCACAAACGCGACGATTTCGACGATATGGCTCGCTCCCTCCTCTAGCGCCTTGAGTTCGTCCGGACTGAAGATCACGAACTGGTCTTTCTCGAACTCGTAGCCCTTCACCATCTCCTCGCGCGGCACCACCTCCCGCGTTTGCTCCGATACGTATTGCTGCTTCAGTCGCGAGCCTTCCTTGCTGAGCAGATTGAAGCGCACCGCGGTCTCGGAATCCGTGGCGGTGTATAGCTTCACCGGGATCGAGACCAGGCCAAAAGAGAGGGAAAGCGAGGCAAGTGATCGCGCAGCCATAATGCTATCTCCACGTCACGAAAGACAATCACGACACCGTCAGCCCGAGAGCCTCCATGGCACCCCTGAGGCTCTGCGCCGTCGACCAGAAGTCACTCCATGGGTCGTTTGTCCGGAAGCTCAGGTACTCCCGGGCGTTTCGAACCGTCCATTGGTCGGCGCTTTTGAGCTGCGGCAGTTGATCCCATGATACTGGCATCGACACGCCCATGCCGGGGCGCGCACGCGCCGAGAACGCGACGGCGGTGGTCTGCGCAGTGCCATTACGCAAGTAGTCCACAAACACCCTGCCCTTACGGTTGCTCGCGCCTGACCTGGCCACGAAACGCTGAGGGAGAGCCTTCGTCAGGTGCAGCACTGCAGCGCGTGAGAAGGACTTCACAATGTCATAGTCCAGCTCGGTCGCCACCGGCACAACGACGTGCAGGCCTTTGCCGCCGCTGGTCTTGAGCCATGCTGCAAGCCCCAATTCGCCTAGCAGCGTCTGCACCAGTATCGCGGCCTCTTGGACGTGCTGCCACGACACGCCTTCCCCGGGGTCTAAATCGAAGATGACGCGGTCGGGGTGGGCAAGATTCGCGGCCGTGGAGTTCCATGTATGGAACTCGACCACATTCAGTTGCGCGGCCCCGACCAGCGCTTCGGCCGAGTCGATTGTCAGCAAGCGGCTATGCCCAGGCCACAGGGACGCCGGCTGCTCGGTCAGCCCCGGCAGCTTCGTGGTTTCGGCATGCTTCTGAAAGAAGACTTCTCCACCGATGCCATCGGGCGCGCGCAGAAGCGCCACGGGACGCGCAGCGAGATGCGGAAGCATCCAATCCGCCACGCTTTCGTAGTACCGCACCAGGTCGAGCTTGGTAATGCCGGTGGTCGCGTCAATCACTCGCTCGGGGTGGGTGACTTTCACGCCAGCGTGCGCTGTACCGGGATCGACCCGCACGGCTTCCCTGCGGACATCGCTCGCCGGTGTTTCGCTGCGCAGCGCCTTGAAAGACGCCTGCCGTATCTGCCCCGCCGGTGTCCAATCGGCAAACTCGACTTCGGCCACCAGGGACGGCTTGACCCAGTGCGGTGCACCTGTCCTGGTCGAGCCCCACCTGCTCCCCCGGGTTGAAACCGGTTGAAATGGCGCTGCGTCAATGGCCAGCTTCGCGAGCCGGGCCCGGAGTACGGCCGCGCTCTTGCTGTCCCATCCAGTGCCGACGCTGCCGGCAAAGCGCAATTGGGCATCCTCATAGACGCCCAGCAGCAGCCGGCCGATCTCCCCGGGCGCGCCTTCGCGGTCCCCGAAGCCGCAGATCACGAATTCCTGGCGCAGCCGGCATTTGGCCTTGAGCCAGTCGGCATTGCGGGAAGAGCTGTAGGCGGAATCCGCCCGTTTGAGCATCAGGCCTTCTAACCCGAGTTCCGCCGCGGCCTGGAAGACCTGCGGTGCCGGCGCCTCGAAACTCTCGCTGAAGCGAACGCGCTCGGAGCGGTCGTCGATGAGTCGCGCCAGATGAGCCCGGCGCTCGCGCAATGGCACGCGGCGAAGGTCACGCCCTTCCCAGTAGGGGACATCGAACACGAAGTAGAGGATCGATTCGTTGTGATGGCCATCGATCGCGTTCTGCAGCGCATTGAAGTCGGGTAGGCCGTCGCGCAGCACCACGATCTCACCGTCGATCCACCCTTCGGAGATGTCCAGCTTTTCGACTTCCTTCGCGAGACTGCCGAGCTTGCGGGTCCAGTCGTGGCCGTTGCGCGTGATCAGGTGAACCTTGGCGTCGATGATCCGGGACAAGAGCCGATATCCGTCGAACTTGGTCTCGATGATCCAGCCGGCGCCGCTCGGCAGTTTTGCCGTCGGCGTGGCCAGTTGCGGGGCCAGGCGCGATGGCGCCGGCGCCGGTACTGCGGCCGACAGATCGGCGGCGCGAGGCATCGAGGCGCTGGTGCTCTCCCGGTCTTCAACGGGGCCCAGTGGATGCGTGATGACGCTGTCAGGCAATGCTGAGATGACATCGAATTCCGCATGCGGCTTCGCCCATTGGTCTCGCTTCTTGAATAGCATCCACTGGTCGTCAGCATCGCCCGGCTTCGAGATTCGCACCAGTTCCCAGCGGCCGGCAAGCTTTTGGCCATGCAAGGCGAATTCGAGCTTGCCTTTCGCCATGCTCGCCTGCGCGTCCCCCACCGGCTCCCACGTGCCGTTGTCCCACACAATGACGGACCCGGCCCCGTACTGCTTCGGCGGGATAGTGCCTTCGAACTCCGCATATTCCACCGGGTGATCTTCGACGTGGATGGCGATGCGCTTGTCGGCTGGATCAAAGCTGGGGCCCTTGGGCACCGCCCAACTCAGCAGCACGCCGTCGAGCTCGAGGCGGAAGTCGTAGTGCAAGCGCTGCGCCCAATGTTTCTGGACGACAAAGCGCAACGGCGCCTTGGTCAAACGGTGTCGTGAACGCGCGGCCGGTTCAGCCGTGACCCGGAAATCACGTTTTTCTCGGTATCGCTCAAGGGAACCTCGTGCCATGGAAACAGCATAGGCGCACGCTCCCTCATCTCGTAGGCGGTGTATTCCTACACCTAGGAGCTCGTCGGAGTTGAGGTGAAGCGCGATTCAAAACATCAGGTTCATGACTGGGTTCGCGGCCGGATTGCGGGCTCATCTCAGTCGTCAAAACGCGATGAAGGTATTTGAAAGTGGATGAGGAAGGCAATCGGGCGATTAGGCGGCACAAAGAGCCCGCTGATCGGCCCTACACACCCCGTAATACGTTCATCCGCTTGATGTTCCACGCGAGCGCGACCAGCGACCATTCCGCCGCGACGTTGGACAGCCCGCGCAGCGAGAACTGCCGGAATCCCATCACATGCTTGATGATGCCGAACACCGGTTCGACGGTGCTCTTGCGGAGCCCGTACAGTGCTCGCCCCGCCTTCGTCTTATGTCGGTGTGTCATCCTGACGACCGGATCGGTGCTCTCGGGCGGCGCCGGATCGTCGGCAAAGCGTTCCATCAGCGGCAGATGATGGGCGTCGCGCTGGATCGCGATCAGAGGGGTGATGTCCGCTGCCTCGCAGGTGACGACGTTGGCCGCACTGAAGTAGCCCGCATCCGCCAGCAACACCTCAGGCTGGCCCAATGGCTCGGGCAGCGCCCCCAGCACGTTGATCATCGGTGCGACCTGGCGCTTGTCGTTGCTTTGCTGGGTCACTGTCGTGCCCACGATCAACATCGTCTCGACATTCACCGCCGCCTGCGCGTTGTAGCCTTGCTCGAAGCCGCCGCTGGACACCGGCATGATGCGCGACTCTTCGTCCGTCAGGTTGATCTGGTCGCGTTCCTTGGCACCGCCTTGCGGCGGCTTCGGGTCCTTGCCCCGCGGCTTCTTGCCGTCTTTGCGCTGCGCCTCGCGACGCGCCACCTTGGCTTCATACTCCTGCTGCTCTTGCTCGAACCGTTCCTGCGCCCGCGCCTCGATCTTCGCCTTCGCTTCGGCCAACGCCTTCAGTCGCGCTTCGCGCCGTGCGATCTCCGCCGGTACATCCATCCCATCTGGCAGACTCTCTCGATCGGCGTTCTCGGCCATCGCTATCAACCGCTGCACTTCTTCATGCAACTGCGCTTCGATCCGGCCGATGTGCCCGTGCGACAGCGCGCGGTGCTTGCTCGCATTCGCCTTCACCTTGGTGCCATCCAGCGCAATCCGGCCCAGCTTGACCAGCTTCATCTCCTTCGCGATCAGCAGCACCTGCACGAACAGCTTCTCTAACTGGCTCGCAAACCGCTTGCGAAAGGTGGCCAGCGTGTCATGGTCCGGATGCGTGTTCGCCGCAACGTAGCGGAACGCCACCGAGTCATAGGTCGCTCTCTCAATCTTGCGGCTCGAAGACACTCCGGTCGCATACCCGTACACCAGCAAGCCCAGTAGCACCTCAGGGTGATGCGCCGCCATGCCGCGACCCGCGTACGCCCCGCTCAGCTCCGACAGGTCCATCTGCTCGATGACTTCCACCACGAACCGCGCCAGATGACCTTCGGGCAACCAGTCCTCCACTGACGGCGGCAACAGATAGTCGGTCTGACGATCAACGGGCACGAAGCGACTCACCTATGGACTCTCTCAGAAACTTGTTAATTTATTAACGCCCAACCCGTCCCGCCGGACGACCGGGGATCCCGAAAATCCGACAGTCTCCTAGCCGCTCCGACAATCCAGAGCCGCCGGCGAAACGCCGGCGTAATCCATAGCCGGGCAGCTGCACGTCTAGCCCTATCAAAACAAGGCGGCGCGTTGGTGCCGCCCGATCATTCGGCGCCAGTACACGCGCGCGGTGGAGCCCGCCCGGCCGCGTCTTCACGCAGACGGACGTGATGCCCGCTGCGGCGAAAGCCCGGCGTGCACCGCGAGCACCAGCAGGCCGCCCGCCATCGAGAGGTCAGCCGCGCACATGCAGAGATCTTCGCTTCCCGCCGCGTGCTCGCGACCTCAGGCCGCATTGTGGAGCCTACGCGCCGTAGGCCGCCAGGAAGACCCGTACGGCCTCGCGCAGAAGAGCCCTGTTTTCCCGGGTATCCGGCATCTCGAGCTTCAGCAGTCCGCGGATGTGCCCGGAGCCCAGGAACATCGACAGGAACAGGTCCGCTGCCTGAAGCGGGTTCCGCACCTTCAGCGTGCCCGCCGAGTCGGCACGGCGCAGGTATGCAGCCAGCTCGCCGTTCACACGCTCCGGGCCGTCCTTGTAGAACGCACGGCAGGCTTCCGGCTGCGCCCCCGCGACGCCGTAGACAGAGCGCAACGCGCCCAGGGCGTCGTCCCCGCGCGCCAGTGCGAGAAACCGGGCGCCGATCGCCAGCAGCGCCTTCTCCGGCTGGTCCGGGTCCAGCGCCCCGGCGCCCGGGACGCCAGCCACCACCGTCGCCGACCTGTCGCGCACGACCGCCTGGAACAGCCTCTCCTTGGAGCCGAAGTTGCTGTACACGGTCATCTTGGACACACCGGCGTCCGCGGCGATGGCATCCACGCTGGCACGCTCCAGGCCATGCTCGTTGAAGTGCCTTTGCGCCGCTTCCAGGATGCGCCGCACGCGCTCGGGATCGCGTGGCCGCCCGCGTTGGGGCTTGGGAGCGGGAGCTGGGGGGCGGGCCATGGGCAGATTTAGTGGATTTGAGAGTTCATTATAGCGCACGCACATTATTGGACTTGCAGTCCAGTAACTGACGGCGACCCGAGGAGCCCCATGACGCAACAGACGATCGACTGGACCTCGCAGCAGGGGTGGCGGGCACCACCCGCGGCGATCGCGTCCGTGCCGAGCGAACTCACGAAATAGATCTCCGCCGCGCTGAGCAGGGTTACGAGGAACATCACCCCCAACGGTGGGCAGGGCGAGTCGCGAGCAGCGGCAGCAGTGGGCCATCAAGCATGGCGGACTGTGGAATATTAATTGTACTTGACAGTTTACTATTTCAGCCTAGTATTACTATACTCGTAGTCCAATAATCAATCGACCCATGACTTCCTCCTCCTGGCGCAGCCGCGGGCCGGCCCCGCTGCCCGTCTCGAGCGCGTAACGCTGGACGATATTGCGCGCCAGGCCCAGCCCATCCCCTCCATCCACAACACGGAGCCCATCACCATGAATGACGTCATCATCATCGGCGGCAGCTTCGCCGGCCTCGCCGCTGCCCTGCAGCTCGGCCGTGCCCGCCGCAAGGTCACCGTTCTCGATACCGGCCTGCCGCGCAATCGCTTCGCCGGCCACTCGCATGGCCTGCTCGGACACGATCACAAGCCACCGCTGGACATCCTGGCAGAGGCGCGGCAGCAGCTGGCGCGTTATCCCACGATCAGGCTGGTCAGTGCCCGGGCCGACAGCGTCTCCGGCGCCATCGACCATTTCTCCGTCCTCACTGGCGATGGCGAAAGCCTTGGGGCGCGCCGCCTGATCCTGAGCTATGGCGTCGCCGACCAGATGCCTGACGTTCCGGGCTTTGCGGAAAGCTGGGGCACGTCCATCGTGCCCTGCCCCTATTGCGACGGCTTTGAAGTCGCCGGCCAGCATTGGGGCCTCGTCTGGTCCGGCCCGCAGTCGCACCAGTCTGTCAGGCTGTTCCACGATTGGACCGACAAGTTGACTGTCTTCGCCGATGGTCACGACATTCCGCCCGATATCCAGGCCGATCTGGCGCGCCGCAACATACCTGTCGTCGATGGCCGGATCATCGAGATCGCCCATCACAAGGGCCATATCACCACCGTCAATCTCGACACCCGCCGCAATATCGCGGTCGACATCCTATTCGCCCATCCGCGCAACAAGCCGTCCGCAAGCCTGCATGAATCACTGGGCCTCGCCACGGTGGATACGCCCGTCGGCATCGCCCTCAAGGTCGACGAGCGCCGCCAAACCAGCATGCCTGGCATCTACGCCGCCGGCGACCTCGCCACGTCCTTCTTGCCCTCGGTCACCCTGGCATCATCGCAGGGCGCGATGGCGGGTATCTTCGCCCAGCAATCGATGCTGGCTTGAGGGCATAGATTCCCTTCTCCGGTTGCCGCGGGCTATTGCCAGAAGGGCGATCCCGGCGAGGGCGCGATCCGCAAGACTTGCCGCTAATCAGGTGTGTGCGTGGCGGGTCATGCCGGGGGCTAGGCCTCATCATGGAGTGATATGAGCGTGCTTGAACTGAAGGTTCCTCCCCCCATCGTGGCGCTTGTCCTGGCGCTTCTTATGTGGCTGACGCCAGCCGTCGCGGGCCTTGTGCAGATTCCCTATCCGGCCCGCGTGCTCTGCGCCGTCGTTTTGGTGTGCGTCGGCCAAGGCATCAGCATCGCCGGAATGGTTGCATTTCGGCGCGCCAAGACCACCGTGAACCCGGTTAAGGCAAGCTTGGCGTCCTCGTTGGTCATCCAAGGCGTGTATCGCTATACGCGCAACCCCATGTATGTCGGGCTCTTGCTTACCCTGTTGGCGTGGGCAGTGTTTCTGGCGAATCCGCTCGCTGTCCTATGGGTTGTCGTGTACGTGCTTTACATCACTCGGTTCCAAATCATTCCGGAAGAACGTGTGTTGGCGTCTCTATTTGGGGCAGAGTACGAGGCTTACAAAGGGAGGGTACGCAGATGGGTATGAGGCCTGACGGGTCTGCAAGCACTTTCCCCCTAAGTCAACCGCCTGACCAACGCTCCGGTTGACGCAGACAGCGCCAGATGGTCCGAACGATCAAGTATGGCGCCGCGGCAAGGGATAAGAGCGTGCTGCCAATCGGCAGTCTTCGGTAGATGTCCGCGTCTCATAGTGCGCGTAGCCACGCAGCACCCTCCATCCGCATGTGGAGCCGAAGCGGCTCGCCAGTTTGCGTGGACGATTTTCCCCTCACCCAGGGCGCCGCCCCAGACTGCCTACAATCCCCTTGCGAAACGTCAGCACGCACACGATGAAAATGATGCCGGTCACCATCGACACGGTTTCACCGAGCCCGTTGAACCACTGGATGCCCGTCACCGCCCCGAGGTAGCCGCCCAGCTCGCCGAGCTTGTTCTCCAGTGCCACCACCACCAAGGCGCCGACGATCGGGCCGGTGAGTGTGCCCAGTCCGCCCAGCAGCGTCATCAGGATAACCATGCCGGACATCGACCAGTGCACGTCGCTCAGCGTCTCGAAGCCCAGCACCAGCGCCTTGACCGAACCGGCCAGCCCCGACAGCGCCGCCGACAGCACGAAGGCGGTCAGCTTGAAGCGGTCCACGTCGTAGCCCAGCGACACCGCGCGCGGCTCGTTCTCCTTGATCGCCTTCAGGATCTGGCCGAACGGCGAATGCACCGTGCGCACGATCAGCGCGAAGGCCGCCACGATGATCGCCAGCGCCACGTAGTACAGCGTCAGGTCGTCCGACAGCGGCAGCACCCCGAACAGCTTGCCGCGCGGGATGCCCTGCAGGCCGTCCTCGCCGCCGGTGAACAGCGCCTGCAGGCAGATAAAGAACAGCATCTGCGCCAGCGCCAGCGTGATCATCGAGAAGTAGATGCCCTGCCGGCGGATGGCCAGCGAACCCACCACATAGCCGATCAGCGCGCCCGTGCCGGTGCCCAGGATCAGGCCGATCTCCGGGGTCACGCCCCAGACCTTCATCGCATGGCCGGCGGCGTAGCCAGCGCCGCCGAAGAAGGCCGCATGGCCGAACGACAGCAGCCCGGTATAGCCGATCAGAAGGTTGAAGGCGCACGCGAACATCGCGAAGCACAGCATCTTGAGCACGAACACCGGATACGCACCGACCAGCGGCGCAGCCAGCAGGCACGCCAGCACCACGCCGTACAGAACCTGCTTGGGCAAGCGCCCCGCCATCTGCTGCTGCCGCATGCCAATTGCGGCGATAGATTGTCCGCTCATCACTTCTCCTTTCCGAACAGCCCTGCCGGGCGCAACAACAGCACCACCACCATGATGACGAAGACAACGGTGGAAGATGCTTCCGGGTACAACACCTTGGTCAGCCCTTCGATCACGCCCAGCCCCAGGCCGGTCAGGATCGCGCCCATGATCGAGCCCATGCCGCCGATCACCACCACCGCGAACACGACGATGATCAGGTTCTGTCCCATCAGCGGCGATACCTGCATGACGGGCGCCGCCAGCACCCCGGCAAGCGCGGCCAGCGCCACGCCGAAGCCATAGGTCAGCGTCACCATCAGCGGCACGTTGACGCCGAACGCCTCGACCACCTTGGCGTTCTCGGTGCCGGCGCGCAGGTAGGCGCCCAGCTTGGTCTTCTCGATCACATACCACGTCGACAGGCAGACCGCCAGCGATGCCCCAACCACCCACACACGGTAATTGGGCAAGCGCATGAAGCCGAGGTCGGAGGCGCCCTGCAGTGCCTCGGGCGGTGCATAGGGCAGCCCGGACACGCCATAGACCGAGCGGAAGATGCCTTCGATCACCAGCGTGATGCCCAGCGTCAGCAGCAGGCCGTAGATATGGTCGAGCTTGTAGACCCAGCGCAGCATGGTCTTCTCGATCCCCACGCCAAGCGCGGCCACCACCAGCGGCGATATGAGCAGCATCACCCAGTAGCTGAGCCCGGCATAGGCCATGCCGGCCCACGCCAGCACCGCGCCCAGCATGAAGAGCGCACCGTGCGCGAAGTTGATGACATTCAGCAGCCCGAAGATGACCGCCAGGCCCAGGCTCAGCATGGCGTAGAAGGCGCCGTTGACTAGCCCCAGCATCAACTGCGACAGCAGCGCCGGGAACGGGATTTCAAACAGGGTCATGGGTGCTCCTCATACGCCCAGCAATTCATGCAGCACCGGCATCCTGGCCTGCAGCGCATTGGCCGCGAAGCGCTCGACGATGCTGCCGTGCTCCATCACGTAGAAGCGGTCCGCCAGCGGCGCGGCAAAGCGGAAGTTCTGCTCCACCATCACCACCGTGTACCCCTTCTGCTTGAGCATCAGGATCATGCGCGCCAGCGCCTGCACGATCACCGGTGCCAACCCCTCCGAGATTTCGTCGAGCAGCAGCAGGTTGGCGCCGGTGCGCAGGATGCGCCCGACCGCCAGCATCTGCTGCTCGCCGCCGGAAAGACGCGTGCCCTGGCTCTGGCGGCGCTCCTTCAGGTTCGGGAACATCTCGTAGATATCGGTCTCGCTCATGCCCTTGCTGGTGTCGGCGCCCTTGAGCACCGGCGGCAGCATCAGGTTCTCTTCGCATGAGAGGCTGGAGAAGATCGCCCGCTCTTCGGGGCAATAGCCAATGCCGTAGTGCGCGATCTTGTGCGTGGGCAGGCTGATGGTCTCGTGGCCATTGACCTTGATCGAGCCCTTGCGCGTGCCGGTCAGCCCCATGATCGCGCGCAGCGTGGTGGTGCGGCCGGCGCCGTTGCGGCCCAGCAGTGTGACCACTTCGCCGCGGTTCACGGTCAGGTCCACGCCATGCAGGATGTGCGATTCGCCGTACCAGGCGTGCAGGTCCTTGAGCTCGAGCGCGGGTGTGTTGGCGGGTGTGTTCAATGAAGTCATGTGTTGTTCCCCCGGCCGTCTCAGTGCGCGCCCTGCAGTTCCGCGTCGGCGGTGCCCATGTAGGCCTCCATCACGCGCGGGTCCTTCGAGACTTCCGCATACGGGCCTTCGGCCAGGATCGCTCCGCGCTGCAGCACGGTGATCTTGTCAGCGATCGACGAGACCACGCTCATGTTGTGCTCCACCATCAGGATGGTGCGGCCCGCCGAGACCTTCTTGATCAGCTGCGTGACGCGGTCCACGTCTTCGTGGCCCATGCCCTGCGTGGGCTCGTCGAGCAGCATCAGCTCGGGCTCCATCGCCAGCGTGGTGGCAATCTCCAGCGCGCGCTTGCGGCCGTACGGCAGGTTCACCGTCAGCGTCTGCGCGAACTCGGTCAGGCCCACCTGCTCGAGCAGCTCCATGGCGCGGTCGTTGAGCACGTCCAGCGAGCGCTCGCTGCGCCAGAACTGGTACGCGGTGCCGAGCTGGCGCTGCAGGCCGATGCGCACGTTCTCCATCACCGTCAGGTGCGGGAACACCGCCGAGATCTGGAACGAACGGATCACGCCGCGGCGCGCGATCTGCGCGGGCTTTTCACGGGTGATGTCGATGCCGTTGAAAAGGATGGTGCCGGTGGTCGGCTCCAGGAACTTGGTGAGCAGGTTGAAGCAGGTCGTCTTGCCGGCGCCGTTGGGGCCGATCAACGCATGGATCGACCCGCGGCGCACCCGCAGGCTGACGTCGCTCACCGCGGTAAAGCCGCGGAAGGCCTTGCCGAGGTTACGGGTCTCTAGTATCAGGTCGTGGTGCATGGCCGTGACTCCGTGGCGCTGTCTTGTCGGTTGGGATAGCGCGGCATGCTCAGCCCGCGACGGGCAGCGCCGCAACCGCGTACGCGTGGCGCAGCGTGCGCCCCAGCACCGGATCTTCCAGCTCGATCTCGAAGCGCTCGGCCGGGCGGATGCCGCCAATGGCGGGCAGCGTGCCGCACAGCATCGCCGAGCCTTCGCCAAAATCGCCGCCATGGCCGCTGAAGCGCTCCAGCAGGTCGGCCGGAGAGCGCATGGCGGTCACCGGGCCCTCCTGGTACAGCACGCGTTCGCCGTCGATGGTGGCGTAGGAGCGCAGTACCAGCCGGTCCCAGTGGCCTTCCACCTCACAGAGACGCCACAACGCCGGGGCACAGGGCTTCTCGCACATCTGCTTGGACACGGTGATGCCGTAGGTCTCGGCCTCGCGGTCGGTATGGTCCGAGGCAATGCCGACCAGGATCTCATCGCCGTCCCGGACCAGCAGGAACTCGGCTTCGCCACTGCTGGCCCCGCCGCTGACCTGGATTTCCGGCGCCGGCCCCAGGCGTTGCGCAGCGACGCGGTAGAACACCGGGGTGTAGGGTGGGCGCTTCACGCCCAGCTCTTCCAGTTCCCGGATGTGGGCTTCCATGGCTTCGACGTCGCGGCCGGTCCAGCCCGCCACGATGAGCTGGTGGATGGTGACAGTGCGTTGCGATTTACCCTGGCGGGTGTCGATATCAAAGGTAAGGGTCTTCATGATCGCTTGCTCTCTGCAATGGGGTGGAGCGCCGGCTGGAATGCCGGCCTCGGTGAGGGATATGGGCTTACTTCCTGACCAGCGGGCAAGTGCTTGCGCTGAGCGGACGAAACGCTTCGCTCGCGGGGATCACGCTCTTGATCTTGTAGTAGTCCCAGGGACGCTTCGATTCCTGTGGCCGCTTCACTTCGACCAGGTACATGTCGTGCACCATCAGGCCATCGGCGCGGATCGTGCCGTTCTTCGCGAAGAAGTCATTGACCGGGGTCTCGCGCATGCGCGCCAGCACGGCATCGCTGTCGTCGCTGCGCGCGGCCTGGATCGCCTTCAGGTAGTGCGTGGTCGACGAGTACACGCCGGCATGCACCAGGGTCGGCATGCGGCCCGTCTTCTCGAAGAAGCGTTGCGACCAGGCTCGGGTAGCGTCGTCGCGGTCCCAGTAGAACGATGTCGTCAGCGTCATGCCCTGCGCGGCTTGCAGCCCCAGGCTGTGGATGTCGCTGATGAACATGTGCAGCCCGGCCAGCTTCTGCTTGCCCACGGTGTTGATGCCGAAATCCGCGGCGGTCTTGATCGCATTGACCGTGTCGGCGCCGGCGTTGGCCAGCCCGATCACCTTCGCGCCCGAGGACTGCCCCTGCAGCAGGTAGGACGACAGGTCGGCGGAATTGATCGGATGCTTCGCCTTGCCCCTCATGGTGCCGCCGACACTAAACAGGGCCTCGGTGCCGTCCTTCTCCAGCGACGCGCCCAGCGCGTAGTCCACCGTCAGGAAGTACCAGCTGTTGTCGCCGCGCCGGGCCAGCGCCTTGACCGTGTTGGCGGCAAAGGCATAGGTGTCGTACGAGTACTGGATGGTGTAGGGCGAGCAGTCTTCATTGCTCAGGCGCGTGGTGCCGGCCCCGCTGGCGATGACGATCTTGTGCTTGAGCTTGCCCAGGTTGGACACCGCCAGCGCGACCGACGACGGCAGCGCGTCCTGGATCACGTCGACCTTCTGGTTGTCAAACCAGCCGCGCGCCAGCGTGGCGGCGACATCGGTCTTGTTCTGGTGGTCGGCGCTGACCACCTGGATGGGGGCGCCCAGCACCTTGCCGCCGAAATCATCCACGGCCATCTGCGCGGCCACCACCGAGCCCTTGCCGCCGATGTCGGAAAAGATGGACGACATGTCAGTCAGCACACCGATCTTGACCACGCCGTCGCTGATGGGGGCCGGGTCGGCTGCGGAAGCAGTCGCCGCGAACAAGGTGGCGCAGGCCAGTACGGCGGCGCCGGTACGGATATCAGGCATTGTTGTCTCCACTGTAGTTATGGGTACTTCTGTACTGCTGCGGGGGCTCAGCCCCGTTCGTGCCGCAATGCCGCCTCGATGCCCATGCCGATGGCCAGCAGCCTGCGGTCGGACAGGTGGCGCCCGAACAGCATCAGTCCTACCGGTGCATCGCCCAGGCGATGGCACGGGACTGACAGCGCGCACAGGTCGAGCATGTTGGCGATGGCCGGGTTGCGCAGCAGCAGCCGGTTGGTGCTGAAGAAGGCGTCGTCGTCGTCCAGGTCCGCGATGCGCGGCGCCACCACCGGCACGGTGGGAAGGACCACGGCATCGAAGCCCGCCAGCTCGGCATCGGCCTGCCGGCACAGCTCGCCCCGGCGCTGCAGCATGCGCAGGTAGTCGGCGGCACGCTGCCCGTCAGCCAGTCGGATGCGCGACAGCACGCGCGGGTCATAGCGATCCGCCTGCTCAGCCAGCAGATTGCCGTGCCAGGCACTGGCTTCCGCGGCGACCAGGCCGCCGTTCGCGCCGACGCCGGCCAGTTGGTCCCAGCTGTCGAAGCTCACGTCCTGCAGCAGCGCGCCCGCCGCCGAGAGCCGGCGCAGCGTGCGGCTGAAGACCTCGGCCACCTCGTCCGACATTCCCTCCAGCACCAGGCCGATGGGCACCGCCAGGCGCAGCGCGGCCAGCGGCGCCGGCCCCGCGGGCGGCGCCTCGCCCGCCATCACGGCATCGATGGCGGCGCAGCACGCCACGGTGTTGGCCAGGCAGCCCACCGAGTCATAGCTGGGCGACAGCGGCACCGTGCCCTGCAGCGGCACGCGGCGCGCCGTGGGCTTGAAGCCCGCGATGCCACACAGCGCCGCCGGGATCCGGCACGAACCGCCGGTGTCGGAGCCGATCGCCGCCAAGGCCATGCCGTCGGTCACCGACACCGCCGCCCCCGACGACGAGCCACCCGGAATGCGGCCGGCCTGCCGGTCGTAGGGATTGCGCGGCGTGCCGTAGTGCGGATTGATGCCGACGCCCGAGTAGGCGAACTCGGTCATATTGGTGCGTCCGACAAACACCGCCCCCGCCGCGCGCAAGCGCGCAATGGCCGGTGCATCGGCGCCGGCCGCACGCTCCGGCAGCACGAGGGCGCCGGCGCGGGTCACGTCGCCCTGCACGTCGAACAGGTCCTTGACGGACACCGGTACGCCCGCCAGCGGGCCGGCCACGCCTTGCTCGCGCAGCATGTCGCAGGCCTGGGCCTGCTTGCGCGCGGCCATGCTGACGCCATGCGGAAACACGCGCGCGCCCTCGCCGCCGGGGTTGCAGATACGTTCGACGCAGGACGCCAGCAAGGACTGCGCGTTGGCGCTGCCCGCGGCAAGCTGGCGCTGTGCGGTTGCGATGGTCGCTTCCATGGTCAGGCCGGGTCATAGTAGTGGATCTCCATCAGCATGCAGCCGCCATTGGACTTGAACGGGCCGTGGAAAGCGCCGGGCGGCCGGCAGGCGTAGGTGTTGGGGACAAACGCTTCGCCGCCCTTGCCATCGGCGTCATTGCCGACGGTCAGGTCGCCGCTGAGCAGGTAGACCTCTTCCCAGTACTCATGCACGAACGGCGAGGTGGTGAACACGCCGGGCTGGAAGCGCAGCAGGCGGGTACGGCTGCCGCTGCGGCCGCCCTCGTCCAGCGAGCCGGACAGGATCTTCTGCTGGATACCCGAAGGATAGCCGTGGGGGACCTCCCAGCCGGACTCCAGGTCCAGGGTGTGGAACTCGTCGTGAAGTTTGGTGATTGCCATGTCGATCTCCGTAGTCGATGCAGGAAATGGGAACGGTGCGGGGTGTCAGGCGGCCTGCGGCAGCTTGGCCAGTTCGCTTTCGAGGGAATAGCTGCCGAGCATGTTGTCGACCAGGCCGGCAGCGTTCTGCCAGTCGTAGGTGCGGTAGGCATGGCCCTTGGTGACGAAGGTGGCGCCGGCGTAGAACATCTCGTACTGGTTGTGGCGCGACGCAAACTCGGAGCCGACCGCGTCCCAGGCGAGCTTGAAGAACTTGACGCGCTCTTCCGGGCTGCACACCGGCGACTTCTGCGTCTTGGCGATGATCCCGGCGAGCGACGGATTGGCGAAATCCTCGATGCTCGACGGCAGCATGATCATGCCGCCGCCGGCCAGCTCGCGCAGCGTGGCCAGCACCTTGCCGTAGAGCTGCTGGGTCACCACCTGCGAGCCGTACAGCATGCTGCGGTCCGGCACGAAGTAGCCGTGCTTGCCGACCTGGCCCTTGGCTTCCATGCCGTAGACCCAGGCCTCGACCATGCCCGCCTCGGCGGCCAGCTGGCCCAGCATTTCCCTGACCTGCGGGAAGCTGCTGGTGCCGTTGATCTCGGTGATGCGGTGCGCCAGGCCCACCAGGAAGCGCAGCTTCACCATCAGCCGCACCTGGCACTGGTAGTTCTGGTAGACGTGCGCCGGCGTGGCGTGGAATTGCTTTGCGCACAGGCCCACGTCGCCCGCGACGAAGATGCGCTCCCACGGCACCTTGACATCGTCGAAGTAAAGCACCGCGTCGTTCTCGTCGAAGCGGCTCGCCAGCGGGTTGTCGAACACCGAGGTGGCATGGGCTTCGTACGACTTGCGCGACATCACCTTCAGGCCCTTGGTGTTCATCGGCACCGCGAAGGACAGCGCATACATCTCGTCGCCCTCGCGCAGCGGCTGGATGCAGCTGCAGAAGACTTCGTTCGCCATGATGCCGCTGGTGGCCAGCATCTTGGCGCCACGCACGGTGATGCCTTCCGCGTCCTGGTCGACGATGCCCACCGCCAGGTACTTGTCTTCCTGCTCGTGCGCGGACTTGGACTGGTTGGCCTGCGGGTTGACGATCACATAGGTGAGGAACAGGTCGTTGTCGCGGGCGTAGCGGTAGTAGTCACGCAGCGCGCCGGCGCGGGCCGGATCGGCCTGCTCAAAGACATCGATGCCCATGTACATGCCCGAAATGCAAGAAGCCACGTGGTCGGGCGAGCGGCCCATGAAGCCGTAGTGCAGTTCGGTCCAGGCTTCCAGCATCTGGCGGCGCTCGACCAGTTCGTTGTAGCTGGTCGGCAGCTCCCAGATCCGGCTGACGCGTCGGTCGGTGCCCGCGGGCTGGAAGGTCATCTTGTCGATATTGCCGGGCTGCGCCTGGAAGTCATAAAGACTGGCGTAGCTGCGGATCGAGTTGCGGAAGGCCGGATGGCTGGTGACGTCCGTCACCCGCTTGCCGTCCAGGTACACCTCGCGGCCATCGCGCAGCATGGCGATGTGCTGGTTACCGGTCTTGATCATGTCGTTCTCCTGTGCTGACTGTCTGTTCTTGTGGATTCAAGCGGCGGCCGGGCTGTCTTCCAGCGCCCGGTACTTGCCGCCAAAGAAGATGAGGGGCCGGCCGTCCTGGCGGGCCTGGTGACGGACCACCCGCCCGATAAAGATCACGTGGTCGCCGCCGTCGTGCTGGGCATAGGGCTCGCACTCGAAGGTGGCCAGCGCATCCGGCAGCAGCACATGGTTGTCCCCGTCGCGCTTGCCGAAATCGATGCCTTCCCACTTGCCGGAGTTGGCCCTGGCGAAGCGGTTGGAGATATCCTGCTGCGCCTCCGCCAGCACGTTGACCGCATAGCGCCGCGCGGTGCGCAGGTCCCCCAGGCTCAGGCAGCGGCGGTCCACCGAGAACAGCACCAGCGGCGGGTCCAGCGATACCGAGTTGAACGACGCCACCGTGATGCCGACCGGCAACCCCTCTTCCCGCGGCGCGGTAATCACGGCGACGCCTGTTGCAAACATCGCCAACGCATTCCTGAAGCGGCGCGGCGCTTCGGCGTCCGCTTCGGCGTCCGCTTTGACGCCCCGACCAACAGATGACTCAGCCATCACGACTCCTACGCAAGTGTTCTCACCAAACCAGTTACTTTGTTTATTTATCTTTGTAACTTAGGTTTTATTGAATGCTAGAAAACAACGCTATTCAAGTTGGTGGAAACCCTAGAGCGCGGAACCGAACCGCCCCCAGGGCGACTCAATGAAGTCCGGAACCCATGCTGGACAAGGTTTTCCGGTTAGCGGACAGGTGGCGCCAAGCGCCCGGAATTGCAGCTGTCCGCGCCTCAAGCAACCCTACGGCCAACATGGCACCGCCGCGAACGGCCGCTACCCGGTGCTAGACTCGGCCTCACTTTCCTTGACCGGCGGGTACGCTTTGCCCACGGTCGTCCCCACCTCCGCCTCCAGGAATGAGCGCTATGCAATCCGAGCCGAAGACCCTTCCGATCTACATGGACTACAGCGCGACGACGCCGGTCGACACCCGCGTTGTCGAGAAGATGGTTCCCTACCTGCACCAGCAGTTCGGCAACCCCGCATCGCGCAGCCATTACTACGGCTGGCAGGCGGAAGACGCGGTCGAGACCGCGCGCGCGCATGTGGCGGCGCTGCTGAATGCGGACCCGCGCGAGATCATCTGGACCTCCGGCGCAACCGAAGGCAACAACCTGGCGATCAAGGGCGCGGCGCATTTCTATCGCGGCAAGGGTAATCACATCATCACCGTCAAGACCGAGCACAAGGCCGTGCTCGATACCTGCCGCGAGCTTGAGCGGCAGGGCTTTGAGGTGACCTATCTCGACGTCGGCACCGATGGCCTGATCGACCTTGACGCGCTGCGCGCGGCCATGCGGCCGGACACCATCGTGGTGTCGGTAATGATGGTCAACAATGAGATCGGCGTGATCCAGCCGGTGGCGCAGATCGGCGAGATCTGCCGCGCGGCGGGAGTGGTGTTCCATTGCGATGCGGTGCAGGCCGCCGGCAAGATCGCCATCGACCTGGAAGCGCTGAAGATCGACCTGCTCACCGTGACGGCGCACAAGGTCTATGGCCCCAAGGGCATCGGCGCGCTCTACGTGCGGCGCAAGCCGCGCATCCGCATCGAGGCGCAGATCCACGGCGGCGGGCATGAGCGCGGCATGCGCTCAGGCACCCTGCCGACGCACCAGATCGTGGGGATGGGCGAGGCCTTCAGGCTGGCAAAGCTGGAACTTGCAGAAGAAGCGCGCCGCGTGGGCGCATTGCGCGACCTGCTGCTCGCGGGGCTGTCGCGGCTGGACGAGGTCTATGTCAACGGCAGCCTGGCGCACCGTATCCCGCACAACCTGAACATCAGCTTCAACTATGTCGAAGGCGAGTCCCTGATCATGGGCATCAAGGACGTGGCGGTGTCGTCGGGCTCGGCCTGCACCTCGGCCTCGCTGGAGCCCTCGTTCGTGCTGCGGGCGCTGGGCCGCAGCGATGAGCTGGCGCATAGCTCGATCCGCTTTACGCTGGGGCGCTACACCACCGAGGCAGAAGTGGACGAAGTCGTCCGGCAGGTCAGCGAGACCGTTACCCGGCTGCGCGAGCTGAGCCCGCTATGGGAGATGCATCAGGAGGGCATCGATGTCGGCACGGTGCAGTGGGCCGCGCACTAACCTTTCTGCCGGCGCGCCTGCAGGTGTTCGAGATCCAGCGCGGCGCGATCGCCGTTGGCGACCAGCCGGCCCACCACCGAGCACAGCACCTTGAATTCGGTGCGGGAAACGCCGTCGAACAATACGTCGTTGATCTGCTGCTGCACCGGCAGCAGTTCATTGAGCAGACGGGTCCCCGCGGCGGTGATGGTCAGACGCATCTTGCGCTTGTCTTCGGGATGGGCCTTCTTGTCGATCAGCCCCAGTTTCTTGAGCTTGCCGGTCTCGATGGTGATGAACGGGCCGCTCAGGTGCAGATGGTCGGCGAGCTGGTTGACCGTCACCTCGCCTTGCTGCGACAGGTGCAGGATCGAGCGGATCAGCGAGTACTGGACCCCCGTCAGGCCGATCAGGCTGCCAAAGCCGTCGCGCACGGACAGCAGGCGCGCGGCAAACGGCAACAGGCCATTCACCAGGTGCCGGAACTCACGGTCCGAGCCGTCGACCAGGCACGCCGGATGCGTTACGGTCAGGTTCTTGTTTGCAGGAGTCGTTGCCATCGGCGGAATGTCCACTTAGCTTTTGATACAAGCTTTGTGCCAAATTCTATCAAACTCGCCGCACCACCCCGGCGGCCCCCGCCTTTCAACCCATGCCATTGAGTCCAGCATGAACACAATCCCGCTCGCCACCGCCAAAGCCCGGCTGGCCCAATACGTCGAGGCCAAGGACAACAACCGCCCGGCGCTGATCCACGCAGCCTTTGCCGCGGATGCGTCGCTGACCTTCTCGATCGATACGGACAACATCACCTTCCCGCCCAGGGCCGAAGGCGCGGATGCCATTGCCGCGACGCTGGTCAGCGAATTTGCGAAGACGTTCGACCGCTGCCGGACCTACTACATCGGCGACGTTGCGGCCGCGCTGAACGGCAACGCCATGACGGTCCCCTGGCTGGTGGTGATGCGCGAAACCGCGGCCAACGCCTTGCGCGTCGGCAAGGGCTACTACCACTGGGGCTTTGCCGCCGGCGATGACGGCACCTACCGTATCGCCAGCCTGCATATCCATATCGAACGGATGGACACCAGCGCCGATCCCGGCGCGGTCACGCTGGCGGCCCTGCAGGCGGCGCTGCCCTATCCCTGGCTGCCTGCGCCGGTGCTGGCTGCCGCCATCGAAGCGCAAACCAGCGCGCAGCCCGCGCTGGGGTTCCTGAACGTGTTCGCGCAAGCGGCCCGCATGCCCTGACGGGCGCAAGTCATTTGGCCGGCAATTGCTGCGTGACCAGCGCCACCCAGTACGCCGCGCCCAGCGGCAGGATCCTGTCGTTGAAGTCGTAGTAGGGATTGTGCAGCGGCGGGTCTTCAGCGCTCTCGCCGGCGCCGATGCCGATATAGGCGCCGGGGCGCTTTTCCAGCATGAAGGCGAAGTCCTCCGATCCCATTGCCGGCTTGATATCGGTCTTCACGTTGTCGGCACCCACCAGTTGCGCGGCGGCGGCAATGGCGGCGTCGGTCTCTGCCGGGGTGTTGACTACGCCGGGGTAGCCGGGGCGGTAGTCAATCGCGATCCGCGCGCCGTGGGTCGTTCCCACGCCTTCGCAGATCTGCCGCATCTCGGTCTGCGTGCGGTCGCGCACCGCGGGGTTCAGCGTGCGGATGGTGCCGCGCAGCACCACCGATTCAGGCAGCACGTTCCAGGTATCGCCGCCGTGGATCTGGGTGATGCTGACCACGACCGAGTCAGTGGGATCGGTGCGGCGGCTGGCAATGGTCTGGAGCGCGGTGATCAGGTGCGCTGAGACGACCACGGAGTCAATGCCGTGGTGCGGCTGGGCGCCATGCGCGCCCTTGCCGGTGATGACGATCTCGAAATTGTCCAGGAACGCGGTCATGGTGCCGGCGCGGATGGCGAACTTGCCGCGCGGCAACTGGGGAAAGTTGTGCATGCCATAGACGGCATCGGCCGGGAACTCGTCGAACAGGCCCTCTTCCACCATCACGCGGCCGCCGCCTTCATTCTCCTCGGCGGGCTGGAACACGAAATGCACCGTGCCGCGGAAGGCATCGCGGTTGCGCGACAGGTGCGCGGCCGCGCCCAGCAGCATGGCGGTATGGCCGTCGTGGCCACAGGCGTGCATCTTGCCCGCGCAAGTGGAAGCATGGGCGGCCTTGCCCAGCTCCTGCATGTTCAGCGCATCCAGATCCGCGCGCAGTGCGATGCCGGGGCCGTCGCCGTTGCGCAGCGTGCCGACCACGCCCGTCGTCGCCAGCCCGCGCTGCACCTCGATGTCCATCAAACCCAGCGCCTGGGCGACGATGCCAGCGGTGCGGTGTTCCTCGAATGCGGTTTCCTCGGCGGGCTGGAACACGAAATGCACCGTGCCGCGGAAGGCATCGCGGTTGCGCGACAGGTGCGCGGCCGCGCCCAGCAGCATGGCGGTATGGCCGTCGTGGCCACAGGCGTGCATCTTGCCCGCGCAAGTGGAAGCATGGGCGGCCTTGCCCAGCTCCTGCATGTTCAGCGCATCCAGATCCGCGCGCAGTGCGATGCCGGGGCCGTCGCCGTTGCGCAGCGTGCCGACCACGCCCGTCGTCGCCAGCCCGCGCTGCACCTCGATGTCCATCAAACCCAGCGCCTGGGCGACGATGCCAGCGGTGCGGTGTTCCTCGAATGCGGTTTCCGGAACGGCGTGGATGTCGCGGCGCCAGGCCTGCATGTTCTGGCGGATATCATCGGCAATGTCGGGGTCGCGGTACATGTGGAATCTCTGCTCGGGCGGGATCAGTGGAAGAACTCGGCGATCAGCGTGGCACCGAGGAAAGTGCCGGCCGTGGCCGTCAGCGACACCACCACGATGCGCCAGCCAAGCAGCCGGAACACCGGCAGGTCCTTGGCCACCGAAAAGCCCGCCAGCGCCAGCACCGGCGTGGTGAAGGTCATGAAGTTGAGTTTTTCCGTCATGGCGATGACGGCATCGGAGAACGGCAGCATCCCCGGCACGCCGATCAGCGTGACCACCACCGACATCGTCAGCAGCAGCGGCACGCGCGGGAACACGCGCTTGAGCAGGTCGCAGGCCGCCACGATGGCAATGGCCACCAGGATGCCCTTGAGCGATACCGACAGCGGCACGTTGTATGACAGCTTGTTGCCGATCAGCACGCCGGCGCCGACCACGAACCAGCCCAGCGCGGCATCCCGCGCCGAGGTGACGTGCGCCAGCGCGCCATCGAGCCTGACGTCCTGCACCTCGCGCATGGCGTCACGGCGCGAGAAGCGGCCCAGCACCGGCTCCAGCTTGCCGTACAGCCACGAACACAGCGGCAGCGACAGGAACAGCGTGAAGTAGAAGCCCGCCACCGAGGTCAGCAGGTTCGACGCCGCGGCAATCGCCATGATCTCGGCAGCCTGCCCCGGATGCTGCGCGACGATGGCGCCGACCGCCGCCGCCATCAGGCTGCCCGACCCCACGCCGGCACCCATGGCCAGCGAGCGCGGATCGAAGATGCCCAGGCTGCTGACAAACCCCGACAGCACCGCGATGAAGAGCGCGCCCAGCACGGTGCCCGTGATGTACTCGGCCAGCACGCCGCGGCCTTCCGGCGAGGCCATGCCGTATTTCTCGCCGATGATGACGATATTGCCCTCGCGCCCCACCGAGAAGGTCGCGCCGACGGCCTCGCGCTTGATGCCCAGCAGCAAGGCCAGCGGCAGGCCCAGCGCCAGCGTCCCGAGCGCGTGCCCGAACTCCTGGAACAGCAGCGCCCAGCCCGCGCCCTTGAGCTGCGGCAGCGCGCCGCCCACGGTCAGGCCGAGCTTCACCACGAACAGCAACAGCCCGGCATTAAGCAGCCCCGTGGCCAGCGATTGCAGCGGCGCGTCGATGCGCACCGCGCGCGGCACGTTCCGGGCCGCGATGCCCCACGCCGCGGCCATCAGCAGCGCCCACAGCATCGGCATCAGCACGACCTTGCCCGGCCCCAGCCTGAACTGCACTGCGCCAATGGTTTCGGCAATCGCCACCACGACCAGCGTGACAACGGCCAGTCGTACCTTGCCACTGCCAGTGACGGCGGCAATCGGGGAAGCGGGCGCAAGCGCTGGCTGGGCAATGGGGTTGGTCATCAGGTGTCTCCGCGGGGACGGCTGCTTATGTCGCACAAAAGTGCTTTTATCGGCATTTCGGTTCGACGTTGACCGCTTACCGAGAAGGATCGGTCTAGTATTCCGGCGCCTGAGCGTTTCATCAATGATCGTGGTATGGGAAACTCGTTGCATTCAATGCAACGCTCAAACGGAGTGGCACGTGCTTTCAATGGACGACAAACTGGACACGCGGCGCGTGCGCTACTTCATGCAGGTGCTCGACAGCGGCTCGGTCCGCGGCGCCGCCGAGGTCCTCGACATGGACCCTTCAGCCGTCAGCCGGGCCATCGCGGTGCTGGAGAAAGACTGTGGCACGCGGCTGCTGGAGCGGCATGGCCGCGGCGTGGTTGCCACCGAGGCGGGCGATTTGCTGGCCGCCTACGTGCGCAACCAGAACAACCAGAAGCAGCAGTTGCTGGCCGAACTCGACAGCATCCAGAAAGTGGCGCGCGGACATATCGACATCGTGGCGGGCGAAGGTTTCGTGGAATGGCTGATGCGCCATAGCCTGCGCACCTTCATGCTGGCCCACCCGGGCATCACGGTGGACCTGTCGGTGGGCAGCACCGACGAGATCGTGCAGCGCATTGTCGATGGCAGCGCCCATATCGGGCTGGTGTTCCAGCCGCCCAAGGACGCGCGGCTGCGCTGCCACCACGCCCATCCGATGCCGATCCAGACCCAGGTGCTGGCCTCGCACCCGCTGGCGCAGCTGGGCCGGCCACTGGCGCTGCAAGACCTGCTGCCCTACCCCGGCGCCACCTTGCACCGGACCTTCGGCGTGCGCCAGCACATCGAGGCCGCCGAGATCAGCGAGGGCGTGCGCCTGCAGTCGCTGCTGACCACGTCGTCATTCAATGCGCTGGGGCATTTCGCGGCGGCGGGGCTTGGCTATGTCCTGTGTACGCGCCTGGCCTTGTGGAACCAGCTGCAAGAGGCGCGCGTGGTGTCGCTGCCAATGAAGAACCCCCTGCTTTACCAGGGCGAAATCCAGACCGTGTCGCGCCAGGGCCGGGTGCTGTCGCCGCCGGCGGCACGGCTGTTGCGGCAGGTCGTGGGGGATTTTTCGACGCTGATGACTGGGGAGTGAGCATTCGCGCCCGGTGTGTCAGACCACGCCCTCTGCCCGCAGCCGGGCCAGCTCTTCATCCCCGATACCAAGCCGCCCATAGACCTCGGCATTGTGTTCGCCCACATCCGGCCCGGTACGCGGTGACGGCGGCGCATAGCCGGAGAAGCGCGGCACCACGCATGGCGCCGGCACCGAACCCAGGTCCGGATCGGGCAGCCGCACGATGGCCTGGCGCGCCGCCATCTGCGGGTCGTCGACGATATCGGCGATGCTGAATACCTTGCTGAACGGCACCTGGCACTGCTCCAGCCGGGCGGCCACGGCGGCATAGGGCTGCGCCGCAAACCACTCCGCAATGCTGCCATCCAGCGCCTCGATATTGCGCACGCGCCCGGCGTTGGTGGCGTATTCCGGCGCCTGCGCCAGTTGCGGCGCGCCCATGGCCTGCGCCAGCCGGCGGAAGGTGGCATCGGAGGAGGCCACTACCGTGACCCAGGTCTCGTCCGCGGTGCGGTACATGTTGGACGGCGCCGCGTAGGTGGTGCGGTTGCCGGCGCGCTGGCGCACATGGCCCAGTTGTTCATACTCAATGGCCAGCGGGTCCAGCAGGCGGAACAGCGCCTCGGTGGCGGCCAGGTCGATCTCGCGGCCCCGCTGGCCGGGCCTGGAGCGCTGCTCTGCCACCGCAGTGGCAATCGCAAAGGCGCCGAACAGCCCGGCGATCACGTCCCCAACGGGTAGTTCATATGCATCGGCCCGCTCTGCGCGGTGCCCGCCAGGTTGGTGAAGCCGCTCCTGGCTTCAAAGATGCGGGCAAAGCCCGGCCGCGCCGCATCGGGCCCGGTCTGGCCGAAGCCGGTCAGCCGCAGCACGATCAGCTTCGGGTTGACCGCGTGCAGGGTGTCGAGATCCAGCCCCCAGCGCGCCAGCGTGCCGGTACGGAAGTTCTCGACCAGCACATCGAACTGAGGCAGCAACCGCAGGAAGATCTCGCGGCCGCGCGGCGTGCGCACATCGAGCGAGATGCCGCGCTTGCCGCGGTTGGTCACCTTCCAGTACAGGGCGTGGTCCTCGGTCACCGGCTCCAGCCCGCGCAGCGGATCGCTGCCGTCGGGCAGTTCCAGCTTGACCACATCGGCGCCCATGTCGGCACACAGCGTGGCGGAAAACGGGCCGGCCACCACGGTGGCCATGTCGAGGATGCGCAATCCGCCCAGCGGGCCCGTGCAGTGTGCGTCTGGCGATACAACGTGTGAGTCCTGGTCTTGCATGGCGGCCCTCCCGGCGGCATTGGCGTCTGCTGCAAGGTGGCAGGCGGCGGGCCCGGATGCAAGTACGGTTTCGCTGTGCGGAACGGTCGTGCTACAACATTGACGCCCCCCTTCCCCGGATCCCAGCATGGAACCCAAGCAACCACCGCACAGCATGGACCGCAACCCGGAACACCTGCCCCTGCCAGGCCTGGCCAGCGAGGATGCACTGGCCACCGACCGCCAGTTCGCCACCAATCTGGCGCGCGGCCTGGAGGTGCTGCGCGCCTTCACGCCGTCCAGCCCGGTGCTGGGCAACCAGGACATTGTGGCGCGCACGGGGCTGCCCAAGGCGACGGTGTCGCGGCTGACCTACACGCTGGGGCTGCTCGGCTTCCTGAGCCGCGTGCCCGGCAACCAGAAGTACCGGCTGGGCGCCGGCGTGCTGGCGCTGGCCTACCCGATGCTGGCCGGGCTGGCGATCCGCCAGGTGGCGCGGCCTTACATGGAGGCCATTGCGCGGGAAACCGGCTGCACGGTGAACCTGGGCATGCGCGAGCGGCTGTCGGTGGTGTACGTGGACAGTTGCCGGCTGGATCCCGGCAACCTCTACCAGCCAGACATCGGCAGCACCCGGCCGCTGCTGGCCAGTGCGATCGGCCGCGCGGTCTTGCTGGCCTGCAGCGCCGACGAGCGCACGGCACTGCTGAACCGGCTGCGCGTGGACGATCCGGAGCGCTTCAATGTTGAGCGCCAGATGTGGGCGGACGACCAGAAGCACTTCCGCGCGCACGGCTACTGCCTGAGCCGCGGCGAGTGGCGGCCAGAGATCCACGCGATCGCGGCACCCGTGCGCCAGTCGCTGCACGAAGACCCGTTTGCGCTGAACTGCACCATCGCCGCATCGCGCAACCGCGACAACATGCTGGAGCGCGAGGTGGCGCCAAGGCTGCGCGAGGCGGTGCGGCAGATCGAACTGAGCTGCGCGCGCTAGCCGACAGGACGCAGCAATGCCGTCCGCCGGTGATGTCGCCGGCAATGACAAGCGGCCCGCCAGAGGCCCGCATGAAACCGCGCCCCGGGAAATCCCCTGGCGCAGGCAACCCAAGGAGACAAGATGGATGCCATCCAACCGTTGCGCCGGCTCGCTGCCGGCATGCTGGCCTGCGCCGCGCTGATGCCGCTGCCAGTGCTGGCCGCCCCCGACCATGCGGCGCGCTTCCCGGACCGCCCGATACGGATCATCGTGCCGTTCTCGGCGGGCGGCGTGGTCGACTCCGTCACCCGCATCACCGCGGAGAACATGGCGCGGGTGCTGAAGCAGCCCGTCATCGTCGAGAACAAGACCGGCGCCGGCGGCGCCATCGGCGCGGACTTCGTCGCCCGGTCGGCCGCCGACGGCTATACGCTGCTGGCGGTCAGCCCCAGCTATGTGGTCGGGCCGCTGCTCAACCCGTCGGTCCATCAGGGCAAGAGCGGCAAGGACTTCCGCGCGGTGGCGGGCATTGGTGCCGTACCCAACGTGATCGTGGTGCCGGCCGCGTCGCCGCTGCGCACGCTGCCTGAATTGCTCGACGCCGCGCGCAACCAGCCCGGCACGCTGACCTACGCCAGCGCGGGCGTCGGCACCTCGAACCATCTCTCGGCGGAACTGCTGGCGCAGATGACGCACGTGAAGCTTACCCATGTGCCCTACAAGGGCCAGCCCGAGGCCATGAGCGACCTGCTGGGCGCGCGCGTCTCGATGATGGCGCTGACCTCGGCCATTGCCCGCCAGCAGGTGCAAAGCGGCAAGCTGCGGGCGCTGGCGGTGACCTCGGCAAAACGCTCGCAGGCGCTGCCCGACGTGCCCACTGTGGCCGAGGCCGCGCGCCTGCCCGGCTATGAGGTGGGGGCGTGGCTCGGCCTGGTCGCGCCGCAGGGCACGCCGGACGCGGTGGTGCGCAAGCTGGCCGAGGCCGCCGCGCAGGCCACATCGGACCCCGCCACGGCACGCCGCCTGGCCGAGCTGGGCATGGACCTCGCACTGCAATCCACCGCCGCATTCGACCGCTTCCTGGACACGGAAACCAGGAAATGGACCGGCGTGCTGAAGACAGCCGGCATCACGGCACAGTAGCCGCGCACGCTCCCGCTCATCCAACCAACCGGAAACCTTCCATGATCCGCGACCCCGCCCGCCAGCAAGCGCTGCTTGCCGATATCCGCCGCTTCGTGCTGGACACCTGCATCCCGCTCGAGGCGGAGATCGACCGTACCGATGTCATCCCCGAGCCCGTGGTCGGGCAGATGCGCCGTCTCGGCCTGTTCGGCCACAGCATCCCCGAAGCGTACGGCGGCGCGGGCCTGACCACCGAGGAACTGGCGCAGGTGAACATCGAAGTCTCGCAGGCCGCCACCGTGTTCCGTGCCCGCTTCGGCGGCAACACCGGCATCGCCTCCGAATCGCTGGTGGCCGACGGCACCGAAGCACAGCGGCAGCGCTACCTGCCACGGTTGGCCTCCGGTGAAGTGACCGGCTGCTTTGCGCTGACCGAGCCCGAAGCCGGCTCCGATGCGACCTCGCTGCAAACCACCGCACGCCAGGACGGCGATCACTACGTGCTGAACGGCACCAAGTGCTTCATCACCAATGCGCCGATCGCCGACCTGTTCACCGTGTTCGCCCGCACCGATCCGGATACGCCGGGCGCCCATGGCATCAGCGCCTTCCTGATCGAGCGCGGCACCGCGGGCCTCGGCACCAGCGAACCGGAACGCAAGATGGGACAGCACGGCTCACCGGTGGGCGATGTCTACCTGAAGAACTGCCGCGTGCCGGCCAGCGCCATCGGCGGCGGCAAACCCAATGTCGGCTTCAAGACGGCGATGAAGGCATTGAACAAGCAGCGCATCAACCTGGCCGGCCTGTGCGTGGGGCCCGCCATCCGGCTGGTCGACGAGATGGTCCGCTACGCGGCGCTGCGGCGCCAGTTCGGCAAGCCGATCGCGGACTACCAGCTGGTGCAGCAAATGATTGCCGACAGCAATACGGAACTGCACGCCGCCCGCGCACTGGTGCTCGACACCGCGCGCAAGCGCGACGCTGGCGAAGACGTGACCATGGAGGCGTCGATGTGCAAGCTGTTCGCCTCGGAGATGGCCGGCCGCGTGGCCGACCGCGCGGTGCAGGTATTTGGCGGCAGCGGGTATATGGCGCGCACCGTGGCCGAGCGCTTCTATCGCGATGTGCGGCTGTTCCGGCTGTATGAGGGCACGACGCAGATCCACCAGCTCAATATTGCGCGCAGGACGATGGAGGCGCGGGGGGCGGCGCTGGAGGGCGGCGGCGCCGGCTGATGGAATGCAAAATCGAATGACATGGCCCGTGCCGGTCGGCGGCAACGCCGGCCAGAAGCCGACGCGCCGCACGGGGGCACACGCTTGCCCTCAGCCGCCCCGCACCCGCCCCGTCTTCTCCGCCAGCGGCGAGCGCACGCGAAAATGCGCCGCCAGCAGCGCCTCGAATTCCTCCGCGATCGCTGATGGTGCGGAGTGTGGCAGCCGTTCACGGAACCGGACAGCGCATTGTTCAGGCGGATCGATGCCTTGCTCGAAACAGCGCTGCGCTGACTCCCAGGCATATCACGCCGGGCACGTCTCCATCCACGAGTCTGCCCGGGGGTAGTCCTTTCCGGGCCGGTGCCGACAGCATTTTTCCCCCTGCCGCGCCAAGACGAGGCCCCGCCGCGGTGCTGCCAGACTTTGCCATCGCGATCGCACGACGAGCCACGCTGCTTGCCGCGATCGCCGCTGGCCGCATTTCCTCCCCAGGAAATCTTCGACAGCCGTGGCCGATGCGCTCGGGATTGTCCAATATGCGCAGCATGCATCACATATCCGCCCGCTCTCCCCGTACCATTCCCATGCGCAACCGGCCCTGCACCGCTACCGGCCGAGCGTTTGCGGGCCCACGCTTCTGAAATCCCTGCCCCATCTCCAAACAGACGTTGGATTGGTGGAAGTCCCGTCACAATCCTAGATTAAGGGTGGCACAGTGTTCGCTGGGTAGACCCCTGGGTTGTCAGCCCATGCATGTACTGGAAGGACTGGATGCGGCCGCGTCACGCATAGACGCTTCCATTGCCGAAACGCCTTGCAGAGCCTTGCCACCGATTCCCCATTCTGATCCGACCTGTTGAAGGAAGTCCCATGATCTCCGAAGCCGAGCCTGCGCAATCGATGCACCGCGCCAGTCGCGCCAAAGCCCCCACTCTGCCGCCATGGATCACGGCGCGGATGGCACAACATTTCGATGAGCGGATGGGCAAGCTGTGGGGCGGCGATCACCTGCTTCATGGGCGCACGCCCGGGCCCGATGCGCTGCACCTGAGCAGTAACGATTACCTTTGCCTGCTCGGGGAAGACTCGCTGGTGCAGGCGCAGGCGCGGGCCTTCCTCAATGAGGAGCCGGAGCTGCTGATGTCTTCCGTGTTCCAGCACGGCGACACTCCGCAGCGGCGGGTCGAGCGCAAGATCGCGGACCTGATGCAGGCCGAGGACGGGCTGATCGCCCAGTCCGGCTGGGCCGCCAACGTCGGCCTGGTGCAGTGCATTGCGGGGCCCGGGATTCCGGTCTATATCGACATGAACGGGCATGCCTCCCTGTGGGAGGGCATCATCGCCGCGGGCGCGCAGGCCGTGCCGGTGCGCCACAACGATTGCGAGCACGTGCGCCGCCAGCTTGAGCGCTTCGGCCCGGGCGTGATCATGGTGGACTCGGTCTACAGCACCACAGGCAGCGTGGCACCGCTGGCGGACTATGTCGCGCTGGCGGAGGCGTCGGGCTGCGTGCTGGTGGTGGATGAGTCGCACTCGCTGGGCACCCATGGGCCGTCCGGCGGCGGCCTGGTGCCCGCGCTCGGGCTGTCTGAGCGCGTCCACTTCCGCACGGCGTCGCTCGCCAAGGCGTTCGCCGGCCGCGCCGGCTATGTTGCCTGTTCGACCGGTTTCAAGGACTTCTTCGCGGTTGAGTCCCGGCCGGCCATTTTCAGTTCCGGGCTGCTGCGCCATGAGCTTGCGTGGTTCAATGCCGTCACGGATTTCGTCGCCGCGGCGGATGAGCGCCGTGCGCGCCTGCACGCCATCACCCGCGACACCCGGTCCGCAATTGCCGAATTGGGCTACAACATCAGCGAAGGCTCCGAGCAGATCATCGGGCTGGAGGCGGGAACCGAGCCGCAAGTGAAGGTGCTGCGCGATGCGCTGCAGAGCCGCGGGATCTTCGGCGCGGTATTCTGTGCGCCGGCAACGCCGAAGAATCGGGCATTGATGCGACTTACGCTGCATGCGAAACTTGGCGCCAGCGAAATCGACCGCCTGGTCGGCGTGCTCGCCAGCATCCGCGACGAAGTCCGGCTGGATGAGTGGTCCTCGACGCGCCGGGCCCGGCGCAAGTCCCAAAATCCCACAAGCGGGCCGTTGGCAGGCTCCCGCGAGGAGTAGTCCTGGAGATGGATGCAAAGGTAGCGCCAGCGGATGACGGCCGCACCACCGTTGCCGGCCTCGCCCGCCATGCGTGGCAGACCGTGTTCGAGACCGCCGCGCGGGCCACGCTGCTGGACGAGGAAAGCGTCATCCGCCTGCGCCGGATCCAGATGGTGGGCGCGCTGGGCGTGGTCGGACACCCGCTGTATTACGTGATCTGGTCCTATATTTTCCCGCAGCCCTATGAGAATCTCTGGCTGCGCCTGGTCTGCACCGCGCTGTTCGTGCCGCTGCTGTTCGCCTCCGCTTTCTCGGACCGGCGCTGGCTGCCGCCTTACGCGCTCTTTGCCATTACCGTCGGCCTGCCGTTCGCCTTTATCTTCTTCTATCTGGAGAATGGCGGCTCCATGGTCTGGGCGGAATCGGTCATCATCGCGGTAGTGATCCTGTATCACTTCAACACCGCATTCGCGACCATTGCCTTGTTCTCAGGGGCCGCGGCAGCGATTGCGCTGTTCGTGCTGGTCGGCAACTCCTTGGGCGGAATCCCGTGGGAGCCGGTGCTGCTGCAGTTACCGGTGATCGGCTTTGTCATCGCGGTGCTGGTTGTCATCAAGATGGACCGCCAGCTGCTGGCCGAACAGAAGCGGCGCGGCATGGCCGCCGCGCTGGCAACCGTCGCGCACGAACTGCGCACACCGCTGACCAGCCTGGCCATGACAGCCAGGGCCCTCAAGGCCCGGCTGCCTGCGGCGCTGGACCAGGAGACGCCGCAGCGCGACGGACTGATCCAGGCCGTGGTCCGGATGGAGTCGGACCTGGCTCATATCAGCAACAGTATTGAACTGCTGGTCGCCAACTCCAAGAACCCGGACAATGCCACGCAGGAGCTGTTCGAAGCGGGCGACGTGATCCGCGACGCCGTCGGCCGGTTTCCGTTCGAGCAGAGCGACCTGGAACGGGTCACGGTCGATTTGCCTGGCCCCGCCTACATCATGGGCAACGCCCAGCTATTCGGGCTGGTCACGACCAACCTGCTGAAGAACGCGCTGGAAGCAGTCAAGCGGGCCGGCAAGGGCACCATCCATATCCGCTGCGAGGTCCGGCCCGACTCGGTCCATGTGGTGTTCCGCGACACCGCCACGGGCGTGCCGCCGCAAGTGCTGGCCCGGATGTTCCAGCCCTTCTTCTCTTATCCGGCGCATCGCGGCACGGGCATCGGACTGGCGTTTTGCCGGAAGGTGCTGAACAGCTGGGGGGCAAGCATCAGCTGCCGCTCCGAGGAGCACGTGTTCACCGAGTTCGATATGCGCTTTCCCCGCAAGGGGAAATGGCCCGAGGCGTAGCGACCTGACACGGATTGATCGCCTTCAGCGTTTCATAGCCAGGGCCCATCTTGTCGATGCCGCCAAACTTGAAGTTCTGGACCAGCACGTCGCATTTCGCGGCCAGTTCGCGCACGATGCGCTGGCCGTCAGGCTTCTGCAGATCGATGCCGATCGACTGCTTGTTGCGGTTGGCGCTGTTGAAATAGGCCGTGTTGCGCGTGCCGACTGGCAGCCCCCAGTCGCGCGTATCGTCGCGCGGCCGGGGTGTTCGACCTTGATCACCTCTGCGCCCAGGTCGCCGAGCGCCTGCGTGCACATCGGCCGACCGCGAACGCATGATCGACGGCGGCGCCGGCGCCGAAAGCGTCTTTCACTGGACCGCAGAGCAAAAGAACGTCAACCGGCGCGGTGCGGGCCCCATCGACGCCTCGGTCTATGGCCGCGCGCCGGCGAAGGCTTCGGCGTGCATATCTGCACGCCTCCCAGGGAGACTCCGAGCTGTGCGGCACGGCTATCGAATGCTCGCTCACCTTCGCCGACCTGAGCTACCCGCTGGTGGAAACCGCCGACGAATGGATCCTGCATGGCTTCAGCTCGCCGAACCACCTGGCTGAACTGGGCCAGATGGCGCAGAGCCACATCTACCTGAAGTCCACCCTCGACGACGCCATGCGCGACGCCTTCCGCAAGACCCGCCGTTTCCTCATGTCGGTCAAGGGGCTGAGTGAAGACGAGGCGGTCGCGCTCATCTCCGTTGCGGTGGATTTCGGCATCACGCAGGTGGTCAATGGCAACTGGGGCGTCCATGCCATCATCAGGAAGTCGTTGTTCACCCGTCCGTGAGCGCGCGGACCGCTGCCTGGCAGCGCTATAGTATGCTGGCGGGTTCCCCGACCCGTACCACGAGATTGATGCACCACACCGACGACGCGCTCCCCGGGCACGAATCCACCGCCATCCACGAGCCCCGCCTCTGGCGCGACAAGGGCTGGACCGCCCGGGTCATCAAGAACGAGGATGGCGACGGCTGGGCGGTGGAGATGATCCGCGACGGCAGCGCCGAGCCCGCGCTGGTCGGGCCCTGGACCATGGGGCGGAACAAGGTCGATCCCAAGCCGCTGGATGCCACCGCGCACCAGACGCTGGTCAAGACGGCTTCGGAAGTCATTCGGCGCCATGAGCAGCAACTGCACGCGCAGCTCAACAAGCAGGTCAGTATCGAGTCTGAATCCGGCACTGTGATTGTGAAGCTCGTCATTACGCCGGATGAATTCGAGCCCTTTGGCACGCTGACTGCCGAGAATCCGTTCGGCGATGTGCTGGCGACCGTCAAGGTGCGGCCTGACTTTCGACTGACGCGCGACAGTGCAGAGCGCTGGGCCGCTGGTGGGTTCGACAAGATTCGCTAGGCAACTGCCTGACAGCGAAGCGCCGGAAGATTGCGAATCGTCTGATCGCCACAGGCGACAGAGATGGGAACACTTAGAGCCATCACCGAGACAACGGTGATCGGGTGTAGCAACCTGTCCCACACCAACCAATGGTCGCCTACGCGCCCATACTCTCACGCACGTGCACGTCGTCATTCAATGGCGGGCCGAGCGGGGCAGCCGCGAGGCTGGTCGGTCTTACGTTGGTGTGCCGGCATTGCTACCCCCGCTGTCAGGCCCGCCCCCCTTCTAATGCAGGTACCAGGCGGGTCTTCCAACTTTGACAGGAGCTCGCAAGCCAGTGGGGACGTCTTCGGATGGTCCTGGCCAAGCTTCCGGCGCGGAAGTCGCCGATGTCCGATCTACGCGACCAGGCACGACACTCAGCTACCGCGAGCATTGATATCACCGTGGAGACTGCCTCCCCCTCAGCCGCAGCAGCGGAATCCGACGAAGAGGTCATTGCGGTGCGGCAGGTAGAAGTTCCGGTAGCGAGGATGCTGCATGCGGGCATGGGTGGCGAACGATCCGCCGCGAACCGAGCGATGCGTGTGAAACCAGGGAGCGGAATATTCCTGGTAGGGGTCGGGCGAGAACCCTGCATAGGGCACGAAAGGATCAGCGGTCCATTCCCACACCGCGCTGCCCCAGCGGATCAGGTCATGCGTTGCCGCATACTCCCATTCGGCTTCCGTGGGCAAGCGCCTGCCGGCCCAGCGGCAATAGGCTTCCGCCTCGTAGGCATTGATATGACACACCGGCTGTTCGGGCGGCAGCGGCACCCACTGCCCGAACCAGCGCAACGCCCATTGCCCCGGGGTGCCGCCGGCTGTCCGGCGCCAGCGCACCGGATGCGCGAGACTGCTCTGTTGCAGCCATGCGCGCCCGTCGTCGGACCACCATTGACGGTCGCGGTAGCCGCCGGCGGCCACGAATTCCGCAAATGCGGCATTGCTGACGCAGGTGCGATCGATGTGGAAAGGGGCGATGTGGACCGGGTGGGCCCACTTCTCGTTGTCGAAGACGAACCCGTCGCCCCCGGCGGGCGACCCCACCATGAACGTGTCGCCGCCAGCGGCTGCCGACCCTGCGCCTGGCGCAATGGAAGGCATGCCGAGCGGGGCATGCAGCGGATAATCGAGCGTCTGGCGCATATAGGTCAGCGCCTCCGCGTGCATGTCTTCGTGGAATAAGGCGAGCCGGAAAAAATAGAGCGCTGCGTCGGTATCGTCCGATACGGCGAGCCTGGCGCGAACGTGCTCCAGCACGGCGGCTGCGTAGCCGCGAATCTCGGGGAGCCGGGGCAGCGCAAGCTGCCATCGATCCCGGTGGGCGATGCGCATGGAGTCAAAGAGGCGGTCGGCGTCCGGCAGCATGGATGGGAGGCTGGCCACCCAGCGGCCGTCCTGACCGGCGCGCGGCTTCCGCAGCACCCATTGCTCCGTGAACCACGCAATATGGGCATACTCCCACAAGGGCGGATTGATTCCCGCATCATAAGGAACCCGCCATTGGGACGGCGACAGCTCCTGAAGCACGGCCCAGGTGCGCCGGTGCGCATCGGCAAACGCCGCATCCAGACCGAACTTGTCTATCCTTCTTGCTGCTGCCCCCTCAGAACCTGTCGTCATGCGTCCTCCCAAGGCTACCGTCGCGATTATCAGTCCGGCGCTGCGCAAAGCCAACAATGGCAACTGGCAAACCGCCAATCGCTGGTCCCGGCTCCTGCAGGGAGACTACGATGTCACACTGGCCGCTGAATGGTCGACGGCCAGCCAGGGCGGCGCCCTGCCGGACTGCCTGATCGCCCTGCACGCCCGACGGTCGGCCGAGTCCATCGCCAGGTTCGCCGAGGCTTGTCCGGATCGTCCGCGGATTGTCGTGCTGACCGGCACCGATCTGTACCGCGACATCCGCACTGATGCATCAGCCCAGCGCTCGCTCGAACTCGCCACCCACCTGGTGGTGCTGCAGGACGAAGGGCCCGCCGCACTGGCGCCCGTGCATCGCGCCAAGTGCCGGGTGATCTACCAGTCCGCCCCGGCATGCGCACCCGCGACGCCTGACCCGGATCACTTCGACGTCGTGCTGGTCGGCCACATGCGTGCGGAAAAGGACCCGCTGACGCCCATGCGCGCCCTCTCGCTGCTTCCCGACGACTCGCGCGTGCGCCTGATCCACATCGGTGGCGCGCTCGATGACGCCTATCAGCGGGCGGCCCTGGCGCTGGAAGCACAACCCTGGCCCGGCGTGCGGCGCTATGTCTGGCTCAGAAACCTGCCCCATGACGAAACCCGGCAGCACATCCGGCAAGCCCAGGCCATGGTGAACTCCAGCGCCATGGAAGGCGGCGCCAACGTGATCATCGAGGCCGTTGTCAGCGGCGTGCCGGTGCTGGCCAGCCGCATCCCGGGCAACATCGGCATGCTGGGCCGTGACTACGAAGGCTATTTTTCGTTGGGTGACGCCGCGCAACTGGCGCTGGTGCTGGAACGCACCAGCCGGGATGCCGGGCTCCTGAACCGCCTGCGGCAGCAATGCGCACTTCGGGCACCGCTGTTTGCGCCGGCGCGGGAACGGGCGGAAGTGGGTAAACTTGTCGCCGACGCCTTGAAACCAGAATGACCCGGAGCCCCACAGTGGACCAGCCAGACAACGCAAAGATCAAGCTCACCGCCTTCTCTCACGGCGGCGGGTGCGGGTGCAAGATCGCCCCCGGTGTGCTTTCTGAAATCCTCAGGAATTCAGTCGGCTTCCCTGCTCCGGCAGCACTGCTGGTCGGCAAGGAAACCAGCGACGACGCGGCGGTCTACAAGCTCAATGACAGCCAGGCCCTGATCGCCACCACGGACTTCTTCATGCCGGTGGTGGACGACCCGTATGATTTCGGGCGTATCGCCGCCACCAACGCCATCTCCGACGTCTATGCCATGGGCGGAACCCCGATCATGGCGCTGGCGCTGGTCGGCATGCCCATCGAGAAGCTGCCGCCGGAGGTCATCGGCAAGATCCTCGAAGGCGGCGAATCGGTCTGCGCCCAGGCGGGCATCCCGGTCGCGGGCGGCCATACCATCGACTCCCTTGAACCGATCTACGGGCTGGTGGTGCTGGGTCTGGTGCATCCGGATCGGGTCAAGAAGAACAGCGGCGCGCAGGCGGGCGACAAGCTGATCCTCGGCAAGCCGTTGGGCGTGGGCGTGTTGTCCGCCGCGGTGAAGAAGGACAAGCTCGACGCGGCCGGCTATCAGGAGCTGATTGCCTGCACCACCAAGCTCAACACGCCCGGCCGACTGCTGGCCGAAGTGCCGGGTGTGCACGCGCTGACCGACGTGACAGGCTTCGGCCTGCTCGGCCACCTGCTGGAGCTGTGCCGCGGCGCGGGCGTCGGCGCCCGGCTGGACATGGGGCGGATTCCGCTGCTGCCGCGTGTCGAGCGCATGGCCGCCGAAGGGCTGGTGACCGGCGCATCGGGGCGCAACTGGGCCAGCTACGGCGCCGAGGTGGACCTGTCCACGTCGGTCACGCCAAGCCAGCAGGCACTGCTGACCGATCCCCAGACCAGCGGCGGCTTGCTGGTGTCGTGCGCACCGGAAGCCGTGGACGAGATCCTGGAAATCTTTCGCCGGGAAGGCTTCGCGGACGCTGCAGTGATCGGAGAAATGACGACAGGAGCCGCCCATGTTGCCGTTGCTTAAGCGCCTTGCCGCGCTGACCCTGCTGGGCTTTGCCGGCCTCGCCAGTGCCCAGGCCGTCCTGAAGGTCTCGGCCATTCCCGACGAAGCCCCCACCGAGCTGCAGCGCAAGTTCGCGCCGCTCGGCAGCTACCTGGAGAAGGAAACCGGCATGAAGGTGAAGTTCGTGCCCGTCACGGACTACGCCGCGGTGGTCGAAGCGCTGGCCACCGGCAAGATCGACATGGCATGGCTGGGCGGCTTTACCTATGTGCAGAGCAAGATCCGGACGAAGGGGGCCACCATCCCCATCGTCCAGCGCCAGGAAGATGCCGCGTTCACCAGCAAGTTCATCACCGCCAACAGCGCGATCAAGTCGCTGGCCGACCTCAAGGGCCACACCTTCGCCTTCGGCGCGCCGTCGTCGACTTCCGGCCACCTGATGCCGCGGCACTTCCTGCTGCAGGCCGGCATCGACCCGGACAAGGACTTCAAGACAGTCGCCTATTCGGGCGCCCACGATGCGACGGTGGCGTTCGTGCAGGCCGGCAAGGCCGACGCCGGCGTGCTCAATGCCTCGGTGTGGGACAAGCTGGTGGAACAGCACAAGGTGGACCCCGGCAAGGTCAGGGTATTCGCCGTCACACCGCCCTACTACGACTACAACTGGACCGTGCGCGGCGGGCTCGATCCGGCCTTGCGCAAGAAGCTGACCGAAGCATTCCTGCGGCTTGACCCGGCCAACCCCGAGCAGCGGGAGATCATGGCATTGCAGCGGACGGCCAAGTACATTCCCACCCGGCCGGAAAACTACGCCGGCATTGAGGCCGCAGCCCGCGCCGCGCGCCTCATCCCATGATGCGGGTCTGATGAGCTTCCGCCTGGACGCCGCCAGCATCCGTTACGCCAACGGACAGCGTGCGCTCAGCCAGATCACACTGGCGGCAAGCCGCGGCGAGCCCATCGCCGTCATCGGTCCGTCAGGAGCCGGCAAGACCTCGTTGCTGCGCTTGCTGGCAACGTCGCTGCGGCCAAGCGAGGGCCGTGTGGAGGTGCTGGAGCAAAGCCCCTGGGCGCTGTCCGCCGCACGCCTGCGGCAATTGCGCTGCCGCATCGGCATGGTGCACCAGGCGCCGCCGATGCCGCCGCGCCAGCGCGTGATCACCGCCATCCTTGCCGGCCGCCTGGGCATCTGGCCCGGCTGGAAATCCTTGCTGTCGCTGGTCTATCCGGCCGACATCGATGGTGCCGGCGAACAGCTCGCCCGCCTTGAGCTGGCCGACCGCCTGTTCGACCGGTGCGACCAGCTCTCGGGCGGCCAGCTGCAGCGCGTGGGCGTGGCCCGCGTGCTTTACCAGCGCCCGGAACTGATCCTGGCGGACGAACCGGTCTCGGCGATGGACCCGGTGCTCGCCAACCTCACCCTGGGCGAGCTGCGCAAGGAAGCGGATACGCGCGCGGTGCCGCTGGTTGCCAGCCTGCATGCCGTGGATCTGGCGCTGCGCTGGTTTCCCCGCATCGTCGGCCTGAAGGCGGGCGAGATCGCCTTCGACCTGCCGGCCGAGCGCGTGACCGAAGCGCTGCTGCGCGAACTCTATGCCTCGGAAAGCACCACGCCACCGGTGCAAGGCGCCCAACCCCTGATCAGCATCGCGGCAGGCGCGAGCGCCGCCATCGCTGGCGATACCCCGCCCAGGCCAGTGTGCCGATGACCGCCCACCCCCGCGATCCCCAGGCGCTGCGGCGCGCGGGAGGCCTGGTGCTCGCGCTGCTTCTGCTGTGGCCATTGCTGCGGCTGTCCCGATTCAGCCCGTCAGCCTTGTTCGACACCGGAAACCTCAAGGTGGTGGGCGCCTTCGTGCGCAACTTCCTGCCTCCCGACGTTTCGGCCGGTTTCCTCGGGCTGGTGGTCAAGGCCACGCTGGAGACGCTGGCGATCGCCACCGCGGGCATTGCGCTCGCCTTTTTGGTCGCAGCGCCTTTGGCCGTGGCCATGACTAGCAGCCTGTCGGTGTCGCGCATCGGCCCCGGCCAGGGACGCAAGTCGCGCATGGCCGTGCGCGCGGGCGTGCGCGCCCTGGTGCTGCTGCTGCGCGGGGTGCCGGAGCTGGTGTGGGCGCTGGTCTTCGTGCGTGCCCTGGGTCTGGGGGCGGCGGCGGGCGTGCTTGCTCTGGCCATCACCTATGGCGGCATGCTGGCAAAGGTCTACGCGGAAATCCTCGAATCCAGCGATAAACGCGCCGTGGATGCCCTGTTTGGCAGCGGAAGCGGGCGCCTGGCGGCACTGTTCTATGGGCTGCTTCCCCATGCCGCGCAGGAACTGGTCTCGTACACCGTCTACCGCTGGGAATGTGCCATCCGGGCTTCCGTGGTCATGGGTTTCGTTGGCGCCGGCGGGCTTGGGCAATTGATGGACCAGGCCATGAAACTGCTCAATGGCGGGGAAGCCGCGACCATCCTGCTCGTGTTCCTGCTGCTGGTTCTGCTGGCGGACGCGCTCAGCGCGCGGCTGCGCAAGCTGATCGATTAAATCATGGCGCACAAGGCCAGGGCCGCCCAATTCTGCATGCGCTGCCTGCTCACCCTGATCGCGCTGGCCGCCGCGGTTTCGGGCAGCTTCGCGTATCTGTCGCTCGATCTGAGCCAGCTCTTTTCCGCGGACGCCGCGGCGGAGATGGCGCGCTTCCTGCTGACGTTCTTTCCGCCTGAGCTGTCGCCGGCTTTTCTGGCCAGAACCGCGGGCAGCATGCTTGAAACGCTTGCGGTCTCCGCCGTGGGCACGCTGTGTGCGGCAGTGCTGGGATTTGGCCTGGCACTTCCGGCTTCCGGGCTCTACGGTGATGCGCTGCGCGCGTTGTCGCGCTTGCTGCTGAACCTGTTGCGCTCGATTCCCGAGCTGGTATGGGCTGCCCTGACCGTGCTCGCAGTCGGCCTTGGACCGTTTGCCGGCACCCTCGCCCTGGCACTGCATACCGCTGGCGTGCTCGGTCGCCTGTTCGCCGAGGCGCTGGAGAATGCGCCGCGCGCACCCGCCCGCGCGCTGATGGAAAAGGGCACCCCTGCCGCGCTGGTCTTCGTGTATGGGACGCTGCCCTGCGTATGGCCCCAGTTCCTGGCCTACATCCTGTACCGCTGGGAAACGAATATCCGCATGGCGGCGATCCTTGGCTTTGTCGGCGCCGGCGGGCTTGGGCAGATGCTGTATTTCGAGCTGTCCCTGTTCCATCTGCCCCAGGCTTGCACGGTGATCATCGCCATGCTTGCCCTGGCGGCCATGGTCGACACAGCCAGCGCGATCATGAGGGCTAGATGAACGCCACAACCGCGCTACTGCCCGCACTAAAGCGCTTGCACAAACCCCTGTGCGATTCCACTGCATAAAAAAAGGCAAGGTCATTCAAGCACTTTCCCTGGCCTTCCTGTTCCAGTCTCCCCCTAGCGCCAACAACAGCGCAATACGCTGGTTGAGATGATCGCCCCGCACGTTGATCAGATCCATCTCGGCAGCCAGCAGTGTCTGCCGGGCCTTCAGGACGCCGCGCGGGTCGGAAGCACCAATGCTCACGCGTGCCTCCTCGCGCTGTACCAATACCTGGCTCTCGTCCACCCGATCCTGCAGTTGCCTGGTGCGATCCGCAAGGCTCGATTCAGCACGCAACCCCGCTTCGACCTCGCCCAGTGCCTGCAGGGCACTGTTGCCATAGGCGATCATGGCGGCCTTCTGCTCGGCACTGTAGTAGTCCGCCCTGGCCTTGAGCTCTCCGCCCGTGAACAGTGGCGCGAAGATCGCGCCATGCAGTCCCTTGATCGGCGTGCCGGCCTGGTTGAGCAGCAGCACGTCGCTACGGATGCCGGTAATGGCCGCGCTGATTGAAATGCTTGGCAGCCGTGCTGCCTCGGCGGACTGCTTAAGGTCGAAGGCCGCGGCGACGCGGTATGCCGCGGCCGTCAGGTCCGGGCGGCGATCGACCAGGCTTGCGGGCAGGCCAGCCTGCGGGGCGGCGGGCATGGCCGGCAGCTCCAGCTTCGCCACACCGTCACTGATTTCCCCGGCAGGGTAGCGGCCCAGCAGCAACTCCAGGGCTTGCGCGGCCTGGCTGCTGGTCAGTTCAGCCTTTCGGAGCGCATCCACCTGCGTGCGCAGCGCATTCTTCGCTTCCACCGGTTCAGTATCCGGTGCCACACCGATGGCAACCCGCCGCTCGGCGATCTGCACTAGCTGCTCCTGGACGGCCGCGGCCTGTCGCTGGCGGTCCTCCAGCTTTGCGGACTGGATCAGTTTGAACCATGCTCTGGCAGTGGTTGCCGCGACGACACGCTGCGCCCAGAGGTATTCGTCCACGGTAGCGGCGTACTGGGATTTTGCGGCACGAGATTGTGCGCGGATGCGGCCCCAAAGATCGATCTCCCAGCTCGCACCAATCGAGAGGAACTGGGTTTCCGAATGCCCGGCCCGGGCCTTCACGCCCGCGCTTGGTAACAGGCCGCTGCTTTGGATGGCAACGAGTGCCTGCGCCTGCTCGACGCGCACCGCTGCCAGCCTGAGATCGCCGTTGTGCGCGATCGCTTCCCGGACCAGCCGACGCAGCTCGGCATCGTCGAAGCTTGCAAGCCAGTCGTCCGCGGGCGCGCCTGCTTCGGCCGTGTTTGCCCAGGTGCGCTGCCTTTCAAGCGCCGGGACGGCCTGGTCCCGAAGGCTGGCGCTATCCGGCGGCGCCTGCAAGGCACAGCCGAAGAGCATGGCGAGCGGCAGCGCCAGCAGTACCGGGATGGTCTTGTTGAGATATGACGACACAGGCTTGCCTTTAATGGAGCTTGAATACCAGATAGTTCAGCTTGGAACTGACGCGCAGGAAGACCATCCGAACGATATGGAACATCTTCATGTGTGTGGTATAGATGGCACCCGCACCGACAGCGCCGACCGGAAGCATCTGGCCCTTCGATTCGTCGCGCAGGTCCAGCTTGACCGCGAACCGGTTCGGCACGGCTTCCGTGGCACCGGTGTTCGGGATCATTCCACCCTGCGCGAACTGGCCTTGTGATTGCGCCCAGACGATCGAATCCACCTTTGCCTTGATGATTTCACCCGGATGCGTCGGCAGGTAGATCTCGGCGACGTCACCCGGCTTGACGTTGTAAAGCTCGTTCTGCTTGTAGAAGGCGACCACCTCCTGCTCGTCCTCAACGAAGCTGAATGCCGGCGAGAATGGAAACGGGACCAGCATCGTGCCCACGCGCACCTGCAGGTTCACGACCTTGCCGTCGGCGGGCGCCCGGTACTCGGTTTGGCCAAGTTCCCATCGGGCGTTCTCGAGCATGACTTCGGTTTCCGCACGCTTGGCCCGCGCCGTGGCGATGGCGGCGAATTCCCCCTGGCTCCTGGCCGAAAGCCTCTGCCTGGCCTCGTCCTCGACGGCTTGAGCGCTGACCAGTTCGCCTTCCAGTTCGTGCCGCCTCGCCAGGGCATCTTCCCGGTCGAACTTCGATCCGGCCCCTGCCGCAAGCAGTGCCTCGTGTTCCCTGAGCCGCTGTCGGGCGAGCGACAGCTTGGCTTGTACCGTGGCAACCTTGCCGGCCGCCCCGCGCACGGACTCGCTGAGCTGGCGAGCGGCGGCCTGCGCTTCGGCAAGCGCGGCGTCGTCCGCCATCAACCTGCCCTCAAGTTGCCTGACCGAGGCCTGATAGGGCGTCGGGTCGATACGCAGCAGGACATCGCCCTTCTTGTAGCGCCGGTTGCCCTCGGCCGGAAGCTCCACAATGCGCCCCCTCACCTGCGGCACCACCTGGAGCACCTTGCCGACCACCCTGACATCATGGGACGAAGGTGCCACCACGTTCAGCGTCAGGACCAGCAGCGTCAGGGCAACCACCGGAATCGTGACCACGATGACCATGGACGTCGTGTTCCACGGCAGCCATTTGAACTTGAAGAAGATCAGCCAGACGGCCAGCGCGTAGATAGCAAGCAGCAGCGCATCCATTCAGCTCTGCTCCCCTGCGCCGGACGTGGCGCCGCGTGCCGGCGCCCGCAGGGACGCGACGTTCCCGGGCCGGCCGATGGGGGCATGTCCCGCGCCCCGCGCCGCTTCGTCTTCCGGCAGTTTGTCGGTGCCATAGGCCGCCCGGTAGAACACCGGCTTGGTGTGTGCCCAGAGCCAGGCCATCGGCCACAGCAGTCCGCCGAAGAAGAGCGAAAGCAGGCATAGCGCATGGATGGCTTCCCTTTGCGGATGCTGCTTCCGGTGGGCAACCTTATCCGGCCAGATATGCAGCATCCAGAACAGGTAGATGGCTGCCAGCGGCACGAATACCATCACCACCCAGGAGATGGCATTGGCGGCGCTCTCCAGCGCCTTTCCGCTGAGCAAGGAGGCGAACGCCGGTTCATGCATTGCCAGCAGGCCAAGGCCCGCCAGCAGATATTGACGCAGTTTCATCGGGGAAATAGAGAGGTCGGGCAGCAGCGCCCGGTGTTTGACTTGCGAGGTACCCGGTTGCGTAGAGCACTACAGTGTGCTGGTCGGCGTAGTACCCGCTGATTCGCTGCGGCTGTTCCTGGCGGCGCTGTCCGGCATGCGACCGGCTTGCCGGCCCGATTGTGCTTCCGTCGGGCAGCTCCGGCACGGGCTGGCTGAAACCGGCCCGGATGTCCGTTCGCTTTCGCCGGCTGGCACATCGTCCGCGACATCGTCCGCGTACAGGAGGTTGTACTTGCTCTGGCCTGGATTGCTGGCAGCACGGCAGGCCGCGGATTGCAGGCCGGCGCCGGTAGCTGAGCAGGCTTGCGGCTGCGCGGCGGTGTCCCGCTGCCCGTGAGCGGGCAGGATCTGCGCGTACGATTGCGCGGCGCCGGCAATCAGCAGGGCCATGACAAGGTTGGGCACCCCACGACCGCGCGCGCCCTCTATCGAGACAGCCGAAAGGCAGTGCTTGATCATTCCTGTAGTTTTCCTTCGAAGTGGATCAGATACGTCGACGCAAACCGGCGCGGCCAGTCACGTCTCCGTGAATGTGCACACCTTATGCGGGCGGCGCAGGCAGGGCTATCAAAGAAATTAGAAAGTGAGGGCGCCTCGAATGGATGCGCTCCAAGCGTCGCCCGGTATTTCGAATTCCTTTGATGGCCGCCGCGGCGAGGCCGGCTTACCCTGTCCGCCGTCGTATGCCTTCCCAGGTGAATAGCAGGTTCACCTGAATTGACTATCCAATGAATGCTGTTTCCTCGATTGCTGCATGTGGCATTGCCATTGCCACAGCAAGCGCCATCTCCGGATGCGCAATCCCTACCTCTGAGACGTGGAGTCCGTTCCAGGAGCCCTGGCCGTGGACCAAGGTCGTCACTGTCAATCAGACCGATCATGACGTGCTGGCATTACACGCCGGCCCTTGCGAGACCGGACCCGCGTCGCGGCGCTCGCTGTCGGCGCCTTCTTTATGCTTCCTTGGCACCGAGCCGCAGGGGCCCATCGCGATAACCTGGAGCGATGCCATAGCCGGCACGGAATCCCACGCCGCCGAACGGGGCGCGCTGCATGCCTCGACGGCGCCCCTGCCACACCTGTGGCGGGAAGATCCTCACGCGGGCAATCCCATCGGCAATTTTCTCTGCGTGGTCTTGCGCAATGATGCGCGAGTAGATCTTGCCGTTACCGCCACTGCAGAAGCCTGCGCCGTTCTCTAGAGCGCCTCTGACTTGTTGCTTTTCGGGGTGGAGCCACGCCCGCGCTCGCATGCGCTCATCAGGGCTTGCACGATGAAGGCCGACTGCAGCTCGATCTCATTGTCCCAGCGTCTGGCTTCAGCCACGTGGTCGTGCAGGTCAGCGCAGAGTTCGGACAGTCCCGAGCGCCCGACGACCCGAGAGTCCCCGCGATACGATGCAGCAGCCGTTCCAGGTGGCGGATGTCTCGCGCTGCCCGGACCGCCTCGAATTCGTCCCGGTCAACCATGGTCTGCGCCACGAACGCTTCGGCGTATTCTTCGGCGACCGACGGCAGTTCAGGGAAATCGTCATCGGATAGCTGCACTGCGGCCGCGCCATCATCCGTACGCTGCAGGTCGGCCGGGGCGGCAACAGCATCGAGCATCGAAGCCAGCGTCGCCAGCGACACCGGTTTCGTGAGATAGCCGGTAAACCCGCTTGCCAGCCCCTCGGCCACATCCTCTGGTCTCGCGCTTGCGCTGACGGCATAGACGGGGATCTCCGGCGCGCGCCGCCTGATTTCACGAAGCAGGTCGAATCCATTCATGACGGGCATGTCCACGTCCGTCAGCACCGCATGCACGCTCTCCTCCGACAACACGGCCAAGGCCTCGTTGCCGTTGCCGGCTTCGATAACGCTCGTACCTAGCAACTGAAGCTGGTCGCGCAGCAGTTTCCTGTTCAGCAGATTGTCTTCTGCGACCAACACGGAAAGGCCTGCGAAAGGGGCTGAAGACTGATCGTGTATGGCATCCCCGACGCAGTCCTCGTCGACATGATCAGTCTCCGGAGCTATTTTGAGGACCGCCTGTGCGGCGGCATAGATACCGGCCAGGCTGTAGGCAGACACCTCGCGGCTGCCATCCGGCCGTATGGCCGGGACGAGCGGGCCCAGTTGCTTGAGCCATATGATAGAGGCCGGCTTCCGCCACCACGCAATGACCTGGGCCGGATCCAGGGACTCGGTCACGAGCAGGCAGTCGAATCTGTCTCCGTCAACAGGCTCGTCGATGCCGGACCGGAAAGATGGCTGGCATGATCCCCAGTCGAAATGGTTCAGCATTCCTTCGAGGCACTCTGGCTCACGGGACAGGACCAGCGCGCGGTGCGGCGCCAGGCGCCATTGCGCCGAAGCCTGATGCCCACCCGGCATGCTGAGCGGCAGGCGAACCGTGACGCGCGTGCCAACGCCCAGTACGCTGTCCAGCGTGATACGTCCGTTCATCCGCTCCACCAGCCGCATGCAGATTGACAGTCCAAGCCCGGTCCCGCCGGCCTGCGCGAGACGATTGTTGCCGACCTGGGAGAATGGCTGGAAGAGCCGTTCCTTGTACGTCTCCGGTATGCCAACGCCGGTATCGGTAATGACGATCTCAAGATTTGCATCGACCCATTGCGCGCGCAGGACAATCTTCCCCGCCTCGGTGAACTTGAACGCGTTGCCAAGCAGGTTGTTAATGATCTGGGTCAGGCGCACCGGGTCAAGGTTGAGCCGCGCCGGAATCTCCTTGCCATATACCGCGAAGAAGCTCAGCCCACGCCGCGCCGCAAGCGGCGCATGCGAGATTGCAATGCGGCCGAGGAGTTCCGTGACGACGACGGGCTCCTCCGCCAGGCGCATCGCTCCCACGTCGAGCTTCGAAAAATCGAGCACATCATTGACGATCTGCAGCAAGCCCTCGGCCGACACCTGCATGGCGCTTACCCGCGCCCGCTGCTCCGGCTCCAGCGTACCGAGGGCCACGAGTTCCATGTTTCCCAGCAGCGAGGAAAGCGGCGTCCGTATCTCGTGGCTCATCGACGCAAAGAACGCCACCTTGGCCTTGGCCGCAGCCTCGCTGGCGAGTCTCGCTTCGTGCAATAGCTGCTGTGCGCGTGCCGCCTCGGCATATGCGCCGGTCAGGAAGCGATAATTCCAGTAGCGATACATCGCAAACAGCAAGGCGAGAAGCGCAGCGGTAATCAGACCGGTAACAAGCAGTTCCTCCCGCATTTCCCGGAACTGCTGCCCTAGCGGCAGTGCGAAGACCAGGTGGCCGAAATCCGCAACGAGCGGCGGGCGCCGCAGGGCCCACCCATAATCCTGGACCCAGTGAAACAGCCCCTCCGCAAGTCCCTCCAGCCTGGCGTCCAGCCGCCGTGCGTTGGCCCCTGCACCGGAAGCAACCAGTGGCGTGCCTAGACGATCGACGACAATTGGCTCCGGGATCGACAAGTTCGGCCAGGCTGGCCGAAGCAAGTCTTGCAGCGGGATCCGCGTCAACACGATGGCGTAGAGTGTGTCGCCTTTCGCGACCAGCGATGCGCCAACCATCTCCGGACCCTGTCCTGCCGCATTCGCCGGGATGCCCAGCCATACGACGCGCTTCTCCCGCGCTGCCTGCAAGAGATCCATGTCGCGGCTCTGGAACCGTTCAAGAACCATCGTGGTGATGCTTGACGACGACAGCGGCGGAAGGGGCGCCCCCACACCGGATCCCGATGCGTCAGGCGCTTCATACCGATACGTCGCCCCGTTCGCAATCGAGATCATCTCGATCGAAGGCTTCTGGCTTGCGGCAGTCAGCGTCCGGACAGCCTGGTCGCAACTCTGCGCCAACACGGGGTCGGGAGGCGCGGACGGAGACACCTGCGTGCATAGATTGCCGGCATGCCCGCGGGGGACTTTGCCATTGCTGCGCAACTCAAGGATCAGGTTCGTCGCCGTCAGGACGCTGCGGCGTTCGAGCACTGCATCGACTACGCCTTGCTCATACAGGCGCGCGACCTGTTCCTGGGCACGCAGGGATCCGTTCAGGCGGGCAAGCATGGCTGCCGAAGCGGTCGCGATGGCGACCAGCCCCAGCAGCAGGACCACCATCGAGAAAACACGGCGCTCACGTTGCAGATTCCGCTCAACCGAGTGGTCAGGGTGTAGTGGCGATTGCTGCGAGCGCTCGCGTTCGTCCTGCATCAGGTAAGACCGTTGTCGCGCGCGTACGTGACAAGGTCCGCATTACTGGTGATATTCAGCTTGCGCATTGCCGAGCGCTTCTGCGTCGCAATGGTAGCGAGCGATCGATGGAGATATCCCGCGATGTCCGTGAGAGTGCTGCCAGTCGCGAACATCCGCACGACTTCGATCTCCCGCGGGGACAGCGGGCTTGTCGTGCCGTCGGCCAATGCACCCGCGATTGACATCCTGGCCGTTATGCCCGGTGACAGGCGCTGGCAAGTCCCTGTTATTACGTCGACACAGATTTGCCTAAGGATGCCCGGCGCCTCGTTCTTCCCGACGATGGCCTCAACGCCCGTCTCCTTGATGCGCGTGAGCAGTCCGCCATTGGTCAACATCGTGAAAACCACGATCGGTGTATTCGGGCAGGATTGCCTGAGCCGGTGGATCAGCCGAAGGCCGTCTTCATTGCCCTGGGAACGCTCCATCGTGAAATCCGTGACGATAAGGTCAGGTTGTTGCGTTTGTAGCGCCGCAAAGAGTTCTTTTCCTGACGAGCACGTTGCGGAAATCCGGACATTCGGGATCTCGCTCAAGGTGGCCTTGACTGCGAGCTGAATTACCGGGTGATCGTCTGCGATCACGACAGAGATGAGAGGTGGCGGCATGCGCATTAACTCTGGCCGGCATCACGCTGATATGGATCGGGGCGGCGTGACCAGCCGGCGGAACTGGCTGCAGGGCGCTGGATTTTACCAAACGGTTCTCGCCTTCATTTGACAAAGCGAGACATAAATTTGGCTAATCGTCTCACACAGGGCTGGGGCGCCGCGGTCAGTGAATCAGGAGGGTTGGCGCCTGCCAATCGGCGCGGTGCGGCGTGCCATGACCGCCTGCGGCATTCGCTGCGGCCGGGTGGCGGGACTGCACGAGGCCCTGACCAGCGAACGCACGCGCCGTGGCGGCGTGCTGGCGCTGCCAGGCACCGCGCCGGATTGCTGATCGCGCGCAAGGTTGCCGCCAGGCCTGCCTGCTTGCGTTTTCACCCCTGGCCCGCCGATTCATCAGTAGCTCGGGTCCCTGCACTGGTTGGCTGAACGGAACCTGCCCCGCTGCCGCCACGAAAATCAGACGGACTGACGCCGTTGGCCCGACGAAAGGCCCGGCTGAAATTGGCGACATCGGTGAATCCGAGGCGATAGGCGATCTGGGAAATCGGGAGCGTGCCCTCCAGCAGAAGCTTCCGCGCGCGGTCGCTACGCACTTGAACGGCGAGGTCGCGGAAGCTGCTTTCTTCCTTTCCCAGGTACCGATCCAGGGTGCGCGCCGAAATGCCGAGCAGGCTGGCAAGTTCCTCAAGCGTAGGCTGGCTATCCTCGGCTTCGTTCAACATCATGACAACCCATTCGGTCCAGTATCCCTGTTCACTGTAGCGCTGCAGCAGTGCGCGGCATCGCTGCTCGGCCATGCGTACCGCATGGGCGTCGGCCATCGGCAGCGCCGCGTCCAGGCTCCACGTGTCGGCCGCCATGCGGATCTCCGGAAGCGGCGAAGCACCGAAATGCACGCGCGCGGGCGCCAGTTCGCGATAGCGCGCCGCATGCGGTGGCGGCTCCATCGACATGTAGATGTCGTAGACCGACGCGGGGTTCTGCAATAGGGACTTGCATTGCAGATGGGTCGAAACGACTATCGCCTCCTGAATCAGGTTCAGCGTTTCGCTGGCCACTGGCAGCGCTGGCCGGTAGATGATTTCCGCGTGATGACCGGTACGCTGATAACTCATCCTGAATACCGGCGTCACAAGCCTGTAATAGCGGGAACACAGGCGCAGCAGGTGGTCCAGGGTGGGGCATGAGAGCATCGCATAGCCCAGGATATCGTGCGAATTCAGCTTGATGCGGCAACCCCACTCGAAGCCAATGTCGCTGCGGCCGGTCAAGCGCCGGCTTTCTGCAAGCAACCGATCGAACTGCTGTGTGGTGAGGCCGAAATCCGTTTCCCTGAACCGCTCAAGCTCGATGCCCGCGGCACGCGCCACTTCGCCCAGCGAAGTGCCGGCAGACTTGAAATAATCGCCCATCAGCAGGAAATAGCGGGCCGGTAGCAATGGGCGGATGGCGGCTTTCATCTTCGAAGGTGTTGACAGGAACAGAGCGCGAAGCGCGCGGCTCAAAGCATCGTTGTCTGAAAATGATAGACGGCTGTCTGAAAATGACAAGTCGAGGGGTGGACTTATTTCCCAGAATGGGTACCTGCCAAAGCCAACTACCAGGGCAGGCAACACTACAGGAGACAGTCCATGTTGTTCGAATCCATCAACACCGGTTGCCTGGATGGCAACGATACGCCGTGGATGCCGTTCGCACCGTACAGCAACGAGGTGATGATCAAGTACTTCAAGATCGATCCGGTACGGGGGGAAACCATTACGCTGCTGAAGGCGCCCGCGGGCATGGAAATGCCAAGGCATCATCACACCGGCACGGTCATTGTCTACACCGTCCAGGGGAGCTGGCGCTACAAGGAGCACGATTGGGTCGCCCACGCTGGCAGCGTCGTCTATGAGACCGCATCCACGCGGCACACGCCCCAGGCAGCGAGTGCCGATGGCCCCGACATTATTACGTTCAATATCGTCGCTGGCGAACTGCTGTACCTTGACGACCAGGACAACGTCATCGCGGTCGAGAACTGGAAGACCTCGATGGATCGCTACCTCAGCTACTGCAGGGCCAACGGCATCAAGCCCAAGGATTTGTCTACGTTCGAGGGCTGAGCTTTCCATTTGCGCGCACTTCCGGCTTGCGCCGTGTCATTGCGCGTTGCCAAGGAAATGAGACAGCACGTACGCAGGGCCCTGTGATGGCGCCTTGCGCGATGCGCTGCGATATGTGGGAGACATCCGTGGCAGTTCCCGATCTGAAAGGCAAGCAGGTGCTCGTGACCGGCGCCGCTTCCGGCATTGGCCGTTCGACCGCGCTGGCGTTTGCGCGCCAAGGCGCCAGCCTGATCGTTTCCGATATCAGTTCCGCGCAACTGGATGGCACCGCGAAAGCGGTACGTGCGCTCGGCGTGCCATGCCGCTCATACCAGGTCGACGTAGCCGACGGCGCAGCGATGCGCAATTTTGCTGATGCGGTACACGCGGCTATCGGCGGCGTGGACGTACTGGTCAACAATGCCGGCATTGGATACCTCGGCCCATTCTTGCGCAGCCCGCTGGAATCCTGGCGGCGCGTCCTCGATGTCAACGTGATGGGTGTCGTGCATGGCTGTCACTACTTCGGCCAACGGATGGTCGAGGCAGGTGGCGCGCGCCAGATCATCAACGTCGCATCGCTCGCCGGCATTGCGCCGGCACCGAACATGAGCGCCTACGCGGCATCCAAGCATGCGGTGATGGGCTTGTGTGATGTGCTGGCGATGGAGCTGACCGATACGGAGGTCGGCGTGACCGCTATCTGTCCGGGCATCATCAACACGCCGATCACGAATGCGCAGGACAGCGTGTCGGAAGCCATCACGGACGAACAGATCGGCAGGCTGCGCTCATACTACGACGCCAACGGCGTTTCGCCGGACGTGGTTGCCGAAGCCATCGTCGACGCGGCACGCACCGGGCGCCCACTGGTACTGGTCGGCCCGTACGCGAGGCCGCTGTACCACCTCAAGCGCATCTCGCGCAGGCTGGTCAGGTCGATGACGATCAGCGACGCCAGGAAGAATGGCTATCTCGAAGCCGCAAAATGAAATCGTAACGCAGCAGAAAAAAAGACAGGAGGAGACATGACGGCATGGACTCGCCCGCAAGGGCTTCGGCGCTTTCTGGCCGCGCTGCTTGGCACAATCGCACTTCAGGCAAGCGCAGGAGCGGCCCCGCCAAACGTCGCCGACGCACAGAAGATCGCCACGGAGGCCTATATCTATGCCTATCCAATGGTGTTGATGGAAATCACGCGCCGCGTTTCAACCAACATCGACGCCCCGGATCCCAAGGGCGGAATCCGCGCACCGATGAACCAGTTCGCGCACCTGGCAGGCTTCCCGGACGACAAGTTCGACATGGTGGTTCGCCCGAACGCCGACACGCTGTACTCAATACTCTGGTTCAACGTCGCGCGTGAGCCTTTGATCATCACCGTGCCGGATTCCGGTGGCCGCTACTATTTGCTGCCTGCCCTCGACATGTGGACCGACGTCTTTACCTCTCCCGGTACGCGCACGACCGGTAACGGTCCGCAGCAGTTCGCCATTGTCGGCCCGCGCTGGCATGGCCAGCTTCCGGCTGGCGTGCCCGCCTATGTCTCGCCGACATCCGTGGGCTGGATGGTCGGCCGGACCCAGACCAACGGCGTTTCCGACTATGCCTCCGTGCACAAGTTCCAGGCCGGCCTGAAGGCCACGCCGCTCAGCGCCTGGGGCAAGCCCGGATACGTGCCCCCCAGAGGCAAGGTGAACCCGCATCAGGACATGCGCGCGCCGGTCGAACAGGTGGCAAGAATGGACGCCGCGAGCTACTTCGCGATGTTCGCCGAACTGTTGAAGGACAACCCGCCGCACGCGAACGACTATCCGATGCTTGACCGCATCGCGCGCATCGGACTGGTGCCTGGGCAGGCCTTCGACCTGAACCGCCTGGCGCCGGAGCTGCAGGCCGCGCTGCGGGACGCTCCGGCGGCCGCGCGCAAGCAGATTGCCCAGGCACTGCCCCGTGCCGGCGCCGTGAGCAATGGCTGGAGAACGATCGGCAATCCAATCGGCACGTACGGTACCGACTACCTCCAGCGCGCGATGATCGCTTTTGCCGGACTCGGGGCCAATACCGTCGAGGACGCGGTTTATCCGCTCGCGATGACCGATGCTGACGGCAAGCCCTTTGACAGCGCGGCAACGTACGTGATCCACTTCGACAAGGAGCGGCTGCCACCGGCCCGTGCCTTCTGGTCCCTCACGATGTATGACGATCGCCAGTTCTTTGCCGCCAATCCGATCAACCGCTTCGCCATCGGTGACCGCGACCCGCTCAAGTACAACGCCGATGGCTCGCTGGACCTGGTGATCCAGCGCGACCCGCCCAAGAGCGCCGAGTCCAACTGGTTGCCCGCGCCGCCGGCAGGCAACTTCTCGATGAATCTACGCCTGTACCTGCCCAGGCCCGAGGCGCTGGACGGCACCTGGAAGCCGCCGGTGGTCAGGCGCGTCGCAGGCTGATATCCGAATGCCCGCATGCCGGCTCTTGCGGTGGCGGGCGTGCCAAGCGCCGCCCGCTGATGGGCCAGAGGATGGCCCGACCGCTACAGTGGCCAACTATCGCGTTGGCGAGACCACATGAACCCGCGCGGGGAAGCTGGCGACCCGACGCGAGCGCGAGCCTGCATTCTCGTTATCCCCATAAAAGAACGTTGGGCATGGGGCGAGATGCCTCAGGAACGGCTGGAAATCCCGGCTTCCGATGCATATCTTCGATCGCTCAGAGGCCGCGCCCAGCAGGACTTCTCTTGCCGCCTGGTCCGCCCTGTCCAGCCCCACGGCACGGGCCCGCTGGTCGGTGAGATCATCGTCAACCAGCACGTATCGCCCCGGCAGCAGGTGGGAAAGCATGAAATCACTCAGCGCTTCCTGCACCGATATTGATAGGCCGAACAATCGCTTGGGCATGTTGGAGGGATTGATGCCGCCCCAATCGTAAGTGCCGCCCTCGCGATTGCGGCGCGGGTTCACGGTGAACTTGGACGACATCGTGCCAATCGCCATGACGTGGATATCAGACGGTGGCCGAAGCAGGGAATACTGCGCTTCGTGCACGGCCAGCAAGCCCGGGGCATTGGCGTAAAGGCCGCCATCGACAAACTGATTATTGTTGAACGTGTAGCGTGCAAAGTAGGCCGGCGCGGCACTGGTGGCCATGGCGATATCCACAATCCGGAACATATGATCCCGCTTGAAATTGACGTGGTGCGGTGTCTTGAATATCTGAGGCCGGCCCGTGGAGTAATTGATTGCCGGAATGACTACCCGGTGCGTGCAGGCGCCCAACAGGCGTTCGCCGAACATATGGCTGTCAGACAGCAGCTCCACAAGCCGACGCGAGGAGAACGGGGCCCGCCAGATGCCAGCCAGCGACCAGCGCCGCTTGAAGATCTTCTCCCCATATTCCGTCAGCAGGGCGACAATGCGGCTCGCCGGCACTTCGAGCGCCAATGCCAGGGCAATGACCCCGCCAATCGAGGTCCCGGCAATCAGGTCAAATCGGGTCGCGATCGGTGCACCAATTTCATCCTCGAAATCGGCAAGCAGCTTGGCCGTGTACAGCCCACGGAAGCCGCCGCCCGAGAGCGCAAGGATCTGAAACCTGGTTGGAGACGTGTCGTCCAAGAATTCCCCCTGCAGCAGTATGAATCTACCGTTTCTCCACGGGTGAGAATGCGGGGCTCTCAGGAAACTGTCCGGTGACCGTCTCGCGGCCGAAAACCAATTGCGAGTTCCGGTGGAAAACGAAGAGCGCCGACGATGCCATGCGCATCCATACTAGACGACGCCAGAATTTTTTTACAGCACCCGTCCTGCCCCGGACCGACGCAAGCCATCGACCCGCCATCGATACAGGCAATTAGACGGAATTTAAATCTGACTTTCACTACAGTGCTGACGCGCGCCAGGATGTCCAAGGGGATGGTGCAAACGAGATTCGCAGCAAACGTTGAACGATTTATTCTGAAATCCTCGACTCCAACTGCCGACGAAGAATCGGGGCAGCCCGATTCCGCTCCCGGGTGATCAGCCAGGCGCCACAGGCGATTGCCAGCAAAACCTCAGGGCCTGCCAAGTAGTGCTGCCGCTGATTGCGAATCACTATTGGGTGCATTATGCTGATTGCTCCCACGATACGGAGACGCTCATGCTTAGAATTTGCGCGCTGATGGCAATGATCCTGGTGTCCGGTTCCGCGCTGGCCAGCGCGAAATGTCCCGCGCACCCCAAGAGCGAATGGATGAAGGAGAGCGATGCCCGCGCCAAGATTGAAGGGCAAGGCTACAACATCAAGAAGTTCAAGATCGACGGGAATTGCTACGAGATCTACGGCACGACCAAGGAAGGAAAGAAGGCGGAAATCTACTTCGATACCAAGACGCTGGACATAGTCAAGGCGGAAATCGAGAAGTAACGCTGCACCTCCCCGCCGCCGCGCCATGAAGCCTTCGCGCCAGTCTGTCCAGGTCTGGGATCCCATCGTCCGTATCACGCACTGGAGCGTGGCGGCACTGGTGCTCTGGGACCTGTACGAGGATTCCGGCGGGCCGCTGCACCGCAACCTTGGCTACGCGGCCGCGTGCCTGGTGCTTGTCCGCGTGGCGTGGGGCATGGTGGGCAGCGGCGCCGGGAATATCCGCGAATGGGTCCCCGACCGCAGCGGCGTGGTTGCCTATGTCAAGGCCGCCGTTTCCGGGCATCCGCCCCGCCACCTTGGCCACAATCCACTTGGCGCGCTGATGATGCTCGTGCTGTGGATCCTCATCCTTTCACTTGCCGCCACCGGCTGGATGTCGAGACTGGATATGTTCTGGGGCGAGGACTGGCCCAAGGACATCCATGGCGTCCTCGCCGACGTGCTGTTGGCGCTGGTGAGCGTGCATGTTGTCACCGCGATCCTGATGAGCCGGTTGCACAAGGAGAACCTGATCCTGTCCATGGTGACCGGAAGGAAGCCGGCGGCGCCGGATCAACGCAAGCTATCTGCCGGGGACGGCGAATCCACCAGCCCATCGGGCCCGCCCGTTGTCGCCGACTCCCGTGCCGTCTCACCGGGCCGCCGCCCGTAGCGCCGCCATGAACTGCAGCATGGCCTCCGACGGCAGCTCCTTCTTGCGGGTGACAATGCCGTAGCTCGACATGGCGCGCCGGATCGGCACCGGCACGTGCGCCAGCATGCCTTGCGCGACGAAGCGCTCGACCACGGCGCGCGGCTGCAGCGAAAGCATATCCGTCGCCTGAAGCAATTCCAGCGTGGAAAAGATTGACGGTGTTTCCACCATGCCGACCAGGCCCTGGATGCCTGCCGCCGCAATGGTTTCATCGAACAGTTGCCGGATGGCGGTGAGTTGCGGGTAAAGGATCCACGGCCATGCGCCGATGTCGGCAATTTCCAGCCTGGGCCTGTCCAGCAGGGGATGTCCCGGCCGGCAGACGACCCATACCGGCTCTGGTGACAGTGCCTCGAAATCGAAGATCGCCTGGTGCCGTGGCTCGGTCAGGCGCCCGACCATGATGTCCAGCTTCCGGTCTTCCAGCCAGAGGGCGAGCTGGTCACTGCTCTGCTCGATCAGCTTGACGACCAGCCGCGGGCGCTGCTGCAGGATCTCGCGGATCGCCGTGGTCACCACCTGTGCGGCCGACGCCGAAATCGCGCCAACGGTGAGGTGGCCGTGCCCGCCGGCCCGCAGCGCTTCCAGTTCGCTCACAAACTTGCCGAGCTCGGCCAGCGCCGTGGACGCGTAGCGCAGCGCGAACTCGCCCAGTTCGGTCGGACGCATATCCCTTGGCAAGCGATCGAACAGCCTGGCCTGCAGGGTGTCTTCAATGTCGCTCAATATCTTCGTGGCAGCCGGCTGGGTGATATGCAGTTGCTCGGCCGCGATGCGCAGGTTACGGCTGCGTCCCAGCACATCCAACAGCTGCAGGTGCCGGAAGCGCAGCTTGGCGAGCACGGCGGAAGGGGCGGAGGCAGTTTGTCTGACCATGAACGGGGTAAACCCGGCTGAACCAATAACTAAACGGAATTGATTCTACCCAATAATCGATTGGATGTTTATCGGACTGCCACGTAGAGTTCCACCCAACGCTGCGGTGGTCGCGGCGCTCATGACAACAACATCAGGTGGAGACAATCGATGGCATTGCCGCTCATGCTCAGCGCTATGCAGACGCTGCCTGCCGACGGACTGGCGGGGACGCTGGTCGGCCGCGCATGGGTCCCGGCCGGTGGCGGCGTTCCGGCCGGCCCGGCTGTCGTGGTCCTGCGGCCAGATGGGGTATTCGACATATCGGATGTCGCTCCGACCATGAGCACCCTGCTCGAACAGGGCGATCCGGTGACGGTCGTGCACAATACGCCCGGCCGCTGGATCGGCAAGCTCGACGACCTGCTGGCCAACACGGCCGATCCGCGCGGCAGCGACGGCGTGGCCCGCCTGCTGGCGCCATGCGACCTGCAGGTGATCAAGGCGGCAGGCGTGACCTTTGCCGGCAGCCTGGTCGAACGTGTCATCGAGGAGCAGACCAAGGGCGACCCGCAAGGCGCCGTCGAGGTCCGCAATCGGATCCAGGCGCTGGTGGGCGAGCGCCTGTCCCGGATCCGGCCGGGTTCCCGCGAGGCGGGCGAACTCAAGGCCTTGCTGATCGAGCATGGCATGTGGTCGCAATACCTCGAAGTGGGCATCGGCCCGGACGCCGAGATCTTCACCAAGGCACCGCTGCTTTCGGCGCTTGGCACCGGTACGGAAATCGGCCTGCATCCGGGCTCGGCATGGAACAATCCGGAACCCGAGATCGTGCTGGCCATCAACAGCCGCGGCGATGTGCTCGGCGCCACGCTGGGCAATGACGTCAACCTGCGCGACTTCGAGGGCCGCAGTGCGCTGCTGCTGGGCAAGGCCAAGGACAATAACGGCTCCTGCGCGATCGGTCCGTTCCTGCGCCTGTTCGACCAGAGCTTCTCGCTCGACGACGTGCGGCGGGCGACGGTGGATCTGCGTGTCGATGGCCTGGATGGCTTCGTGTTGTCCGGCGCCAGCTCGATGAACGAGATCACGCGCGACCCGCTGGAGCTGGCCGAGCAGGCAATGGGCGCGACCCACCAGTATCCCGACGGCGCCATGCTGTTCCTTGGCACGCTGTTCGCGCCGGTGGAAGACCGCGACACCGTGGGCGGCGGTTTCACGCACAAGGATGGCGACCTCGTCACCATCTCGAGCCGCCAGCTTGGCAGCCTGGTCAACCGCGTGGGCCGCAGCGACCGTATCGCTCCGTGGACGTTCGGCGTACGCGCCCTGATGGCCAACCTGGCCGCACGTGGCCATACCACTTTCTGAACGGCGATTTCTGAACGGGCGCCACGGCGCCCCTCCCTGAACACTGCAGCTACCCTCGCGCAAGCAAAAGACGGGGATGCTGTAATCCATGACATGAGGCCGCGACGCGCGGCTTCGTACCGGAGACAACCCATGCAGACTCAAGCTGCCAACCGCGATCCGCTCGCAAGCGCGGTAAGCAAGGCCCGCCAGCGCCTCGCGCCTTTCCTTGCACTGATGTTCGCGCTGTCGATGCTCGACCGCTCCAATGTCGGCTTCGTCAAGCAAGCCCTGATGGTCGATTCCAATATCGGCAACGCGGCCTATGCGCTTGGCGCCGGCATCTTCTTCATCGGCTACGCCCTCTTCGAAATCCCCAGCAACCTGATCCTGCACCGGGTCGGCGCCAGGGTCTGGCTCAGCCGCATCATGGTCACCTGGGGGTTGGCGTCGGCGGCCATGATGTTCGCGAGACCTCGTTCTACGTGCTGCGCTTTATCCTTGGCGTCGCCGAAGCGGGCTTCTCGCCGGGCGTGATCCTGTACTCGACCTACTGGTTCCCCGCCAGCCAGCGCGGCAAGGCGCTCGGCGTCTACTACTTCGGCTTGCCGGTGGCACTGGTGCTGGGCGGGCCGGTCTCGGGGCTGCTGCTCGATGTGATGGGTGGCCATTGGGGCCTGCGCAACTGGCAATGGATGTTCATCATCGAAGGCCTGGCGGCGTCGGTGGTGGGCGTGATCGCCTTCTTCTACCTGGTCAGCAAGCCGCGCGATGCCAAGTGGCTGAACGCCGACGAGAAGACTGCGCTCGAAGCCGCTATCGCCGCGGAAGACAACCAGAAGACCGCGCATGGCCCGGCAACCGCACTGAGCGCGCTGGGCAACTGGCAAGTGCTGCGTTTCGTCGCCATCTACTTCGCCATCCAGGTCAGCGTCTACGGCGTCATCTTCTACCTGCCGACGCGTATTTCCGAGCTGACCGGCACGGCGATTGGCGCCAAGGTCGGCCTGCTCACCGCGATTCCGTGGCTGTGCGCGCTGATTGCCCTGCGCCTGATCACCGGCATCGCCGATGCCAAGGGCAAGCAACGGGAATTCGCCATGGCCATGCTCGCCATGGCGGCCACCGGCATCGCACTGTCGACGCTGGGGCACGAACTGGTGCCCGTGTTGATGGCTTTCTGCCTGGCTACCGTCGGCTTTGTCGTGGTCCAGCCGCTGTTCTGGACGCTGCCCACCGCGTACCTCAGTGGCACCGCCGCGGCCAGCGGCATCGCCCTGATCGGTGCGCTGGGCAATCTCGGTGGCTTTATCGCGCCGACGCTGAAGACCGCGGTCGAATCCGCATTCCATAGCCAGCAAGCGGGCATGCTGGCCCTGGCAATCGCAGGCCTAGCCGGCGTGCTGCTGCTGATGAGCGTTGGCGCACGGGCCCGCCGCGCTGCGACGTTGCGGCTTGGCGCCTCCGAAGCTGCCTGACTGAGTCCCGTATTCCCTGCATCCAGACACCTGACATGACCATCCTCGGACTTCACTACATCGGCGGCGAACGCCGTGCTGCTGGCACCTTGCTGTACAGCAGCGACGCCGTGACCGGCGAGCGGCACCCGGTCAGCTTCCACGAAGCCACCGAAGCCGAAGTTGCGGCAGCCGCGCTGGCCGCGCACCAGGCCTTCCCGGCATTGCACGCCAACAGCCCGGCCGAACGCGCCGCGCTGCTGGAAACCATCGCCGATGAAATCGACGCGCTGGACCAGGCGTTCATCGCGGCGGCCAGCCGCGAGACCGCCCTGCCGCCGGCGCGGCTGGAAGGCGAGCGCAAGCGCACCAGCAATCAGCTGCGCATGTTCGCGGCCACGGTACGGCGCGGCGACTGCCTCGATGTCCGCATCGACCGCGCGCAGCCTGCGCGCCAGCCGCTGCCGCGGCCCGACCTGCGGCAGTACCGCGTCGGCGTGGGTCCGGTGGCGGTCTTCGGCGCCGGCAATTTCCCGCTCGCATTCTCGGTGGCCGGCGGCGACACGGCTGCGGCGCTGGCAGCCGGCTGCCCGGTGGTGGTGAAGGCACATCCGGGCCACATGGTCACGTCTGAATACGTGGCCAATGCGATCGAACGCGCGATCGCGCGCAGCGGTGCTCCGGCGGGCGTATTCAACATGGTGTTCGGCACTTCAGCCGCCGGCGCGGCACTGGTACGGGCGCCGCACATCAAGGCCGCAGGCTTTACCGGGTCACTGGCTGCGGGCCGGGCGTTGTTCGATATGGCACAGGCGCGGCCGGATCCGATTCCCGTGTTTGCGGAGATGTCCAGCGTGAACCCGGTGTTCCTGATGCCCTCGGCACTGTCCGCTCGCGGCGCGCAGATTGCCCGCGAACTGGCAGCCTCGGTGACTTTCGGCTGCGGCCAGCTTTGCACCAGCCCGGGGTTGGTGCTTGGCATCCGCTCACCGGCGTTCAATGCGTTCGTCGCCGAACTCGGCACGGCACTGGCGCTGGCCGAGCCGCAGCCGATGCTGAACGCCGCCATCCGGGACAATTTCCAGCGCGGGCTCGCCGGCTTGCGCGAAGTCCCCGGCGTGGAAGCCCTGGTGTCAAAGCAAGCGGACGGCTGCATCGGCGGACATCTGCTGAAGGCCGATCGCAGCGTGCTGTTTGCGGAAAATCGTGCGCTGGAGGAGGAGGTATTCGGCCCGTCGACGGTGATCGTCGCGCTGGATTCCGAAGACGACTTCCTGGCCTTTGCCGAACGGATGCGCGGCCAGCTTACGGCCACGCTGATGGCCGATGACGGTGACCTCCATCACCACGCCGCGCTTATCGGGCTATTGGAAAGCAAGGTCGGCCGTTTGCTCTTCAACGGTTACCCGACCGGCGTGGAAGTCAGCGACGCCATCGTCCACGGCGGCCCCTACCCGGCTACTACCGATGCGCGCGGCACCTCCGTCGGCAGCGCTGCCATCGAGCGCTTCCTGCGCCCGGTGTGCTACCAGAACTATCCTGATACCCTGCTCCCGCCGGCCTTGCGCGACCGTAACCCGTGGCAGCTGCCGCGCCTGGTCGACGGCGTGCCGACACGTGCCGCGCTGCAAGGCGCGCACGATCTGGAGGCCGCAGCATGAGCGTCGTCCTGGAACAAGAAGCAGCAACCGCCGCCGACCCCGTCATAAGGCTGCATCCGGATGACGATGTCGTCATCTCGCGTGCGCAACTGGTGGCAGGCGCGCGCCTCGGCGCAGGCCTGGTGGTACGCGGCCTGGTGCCCGCAGGGCACAAGCTGGCAGTGCGCGCACTCGAGGCCGGCGCGCCGGTGCGTCGCTACGGACAGGTCATCGGCTTCGCCACACGCCCGGTCGCGCCAGGCGAGCACGTCCACACCCACAACCTGGCCATCGGCGAGTTCGAGCGCGACTACGCCTTTGGCACCGGTCAGCGCGCTGCCCCGGTCGCGGCGCAGCGCGCGCAATTCATGGGCATCGTTCGCGCCGATGGGCGGGTCGGCACGCGCAACTACATCGGCATCCTTACGTCCGTCAATTGCTCAGCCACCGCGGCACGCGCCATCGCCGAGCATTTCCGGCGCGACATCAATCAGCAGGCGCTGGCAGACTACCCCAATGTGGATGGCGTGGTGGCCCTGACGCACGGGCAAGGCTGCGCGGTGGATGGCGAAGGCGAAGGCCTGGCGCTGCTGCGACGCACGTTGGCGGGCTATGCGCGCCACCCAAACTTTGCAGCCGTGCTGATCGTCGGGCTGGGCTGCGAAACCAACCAGATCGACGGCCTGCTCGACAGCGAGGGACTGGCGCGCGGCGCCGCGCTGAAAACCATGACCATCCAGGCCACCGGCGGCACGGCCCGTACGGTGGCGGCAGGCATCGAGCAGATCAGGGCGATGCTGCCCGCCGCCAACGGGGTGCGACGCGAGCCCGTCGATGCCAGCCACCTGGTGGTCGGACTGCAATGCGGCGGCTCCGACGGCTATTCCGGCATCAGCGCCAATCCCGCGCTTGGCGCAGCCGTCGACCGGCTGGTGGCGCACGGGGGTACCGCCATTCTGTCCGAGACGCCGGAGATCTATGGCGCCGAGCATTTGCTGACGCGCCGTGCGGTATCGCCGGAAGTCGGGCACAAGCTGCTCGAGCGGATCCGCTGGTGGGAAGCCTACTGCACGCGCATGAACGCCAGCCTGGACAACAACCCGTCCGCCGGCAACAAGGCAGGCGGGCTCACCACCATCCTGGAGAAATCGCTCGGTGCCGTGGCAAAGGGCGGCACCACCAACCTGGTCGACGTATACCGCTACGCAGAGCCGGTGGAGGCGGCTGGCCTGGTCTTCATGGACACCCCTGGCTACGATCCGGTCTCGGCGACCGGACAGGTGGCCGGCGGCGCCAACCTGATCTGCTTTACCACCGGGCGCGGCTCCGCCTATGGCTGTGCACCGTCCCCGTCCCTGAAGCTCGGCACCAATACTGCCTTGTGGCAGCGCCAGCAGGAGGATATCGACATCAACTGCGGCACCGTGATCGATGGCTCGCAGACGATCGAAGAGCTTGGGAAAGAGATTTTCCGCCTCATGCTGGCGACGGCTTCGGGACAGCGCTCAAAGAGCGAACTGCACGGCTATGGCCAGAACGAGTTCGTTCCCTGGCAGCTTGGCGCGATCACCTGACGGAGCATCGGCGCAGCAGCCGTCATTCGCCACTGGCCTTCGCATCCGGCCCAATGCCGTGCGCGCAGGGAATCAGTCAGTGGCGACCGCCACACGTACCTGCTTCAATGCCTGGAACGGTTCCAGCTGCTCGGCCGTGGCCGCCGCATTGGTAATCAACGTCCATGCGCGGTCGAGCGGCGTCCAGTGCTGCTGCTGTGCCCGGCCCAGCTTGGTAGCGTCGGCCAGCACAAAGATATCGGCCGCCTGGCGGATGATGCACTCCTTCAGGTAGGCCTGCTCGGCGCTGGCTTCGCACAGCCCCACGCCTGCGACCACGCCGTCCGCGCCAAGGAACGCCTTGTCAACGCTGATGCGCGACAGCGTTACCTGGGCCAGCGGACCGAAGGTGCCCATGCTGGAGGGACGCACGTCGCCGCCGATCAGCGTCACGCGGATGCCGGGCAGGCCGGTGAGCGCGGCGACGGCCAACAGGTTGGTAGTGTAGACATGGAGGTCCTCGCGCGCGCCCAGCTGCCGGGCCAGCGCAGCGGCCGTGGTGCCGCTGTCGAGCAGCACGGCGTCGCCGTCCTGCACGAAGCTCGCCGCCAGGCGGGCAATGGATTCCTTCTGCTCACGCTGCAGCGACTTGCGCTCCTCAAGCGAAGCCTCGGGCTCGTGGCCACCCACCTGCATCAGCGCGGCGGCGCCGCCGTAGGTCCGCACAATGCGGCCCTCGCGCGCCAGCGCTGTCAGATCGCGGCGCACCGTGGCCACGGAAACCCCGAGGCTGCCGGTCAACTGTTCGACATTGGCGACCTCGCCCGAGAGCACGAGTTCGAGAATGGCGCGGCGGCGGTCGGCGGCTTTCATGGCAGGCGAAATGAAAATGGGGGATCCTCAACGGTCCCCGATCTTACAGGAGCCGGCAGCCCCGGCGTGCGCCGATGGCTCAGGCGCGGCGCGTGGCCAGCTCAGCGCCCTGGCGCAGCGCCTCCAGCAGGCTGCGTTCGTCGGCGATCCCCTTGCCGGCGATGTCGAAGGCGGTGCCGTGATCAACCGACGTGCGGATGACCGGCAGGCCCACCGTGATGTTGACGCCGGCCTCCAGGCCGAGCACCTTGACCGGCCCGTGGCCCTGGTCGTGGTACATCGCCACCACCAGATCGAAATCACCGCGGCCGGCGCGATAGAACAGCGTATCGGCGGGCAGCGGGCCCTCCACGTCCCACCCGCGCGCGCGCAAGGCCTCGACCGCCGGGATGATCTTTTCTTCCTCCTCGCCGTGGCCGAACAGGCCGTTCTCGCCGGCATGCGGGTTGATGCCGCAAACACCGATACGCGGCGACGCAATACCGGCGCGCTGCAGCGTCACGTAGCCGCGCTCAATGGTGCGCTTGACCAGGCCCGGCTCGATCTTGCGGATGGCGTCGAGCAGGCCGATATGCGTGGTGACGTGGATCACGCGCAGCTTTGGCGCCACAAGCATCATCGACACCTCCGGGGTGCCGGTCAGGTGCGCCAGCATCTCGGTGTGGCCGGGGAACTTGTGGCCGCCCGCATGCAGGGCTTCCTTGTTCAGCGGCGCAGTGCAGATCGCATCGATCTTCTCCTCGCGGGTCAGCGCCACTGCGTGCTCGATGTAGCGGAAGGCCGCATCGCCGGCGACGGCAGACAGCTTGCCGAAGGGCAGGCCATCCGGGATCAGGCCCAGATCGATGCAGTCGATGGTGCCGGGCTGGAAGCGCGCTTCCTGCGGGGCCTGGATCGCGCGCACCTTGAGCGGCGAGCCGACAAGCCGGCCGGCCAGTTCCAGCCGGCGCGCGTCGCCGATGACGAGCGGGCGGCACTGCGCAAACACGCTGTCATGCGCGAGGCTCTTGACGATGACTTCGGGGCCGATGCCCGTTGCATCACCCATGGTAATGCCGATGACGGGAAGGTAGTCGCTCATTTGTCTGTCTCTTGTCGGGTGTGGGGTGGCGCGCGGTCAGGCTGACGGCGCGCGGGATTCAGTCATGGCCTGCCACGCTAGCCAGAGGGCGGCGTCAGTGCCGAACGCGCCAGCCTTGGTAGCCACGCGGCGTGCGGGCACACCGGGCAGCGCGGGCGTATCGGACAATGGCACACCGGGCTCGACTTCGCGCCGCAGCATCAGGGCGCCGATGCCGGCCGCCGTGAGCATTGCCCGGGCCGTCTCGCCGCCACTGGCGATCAGGCCGCGCGTATGCTGGAAGCCGGGCAAGGACAATTGCGCCAGCGCGGCGCTCAGGCGCGGCCCTTCGCCCGCGTCAAACGCGTCGTCGCGCCCGATGCTGACCAGCAGGTCGCGGCCAGCCCGCAGGCATCCGGTGATCGATTGCTGCGCGGCGTCCCAGTCAGCGTGGCCCGCGCCTTCACGCAAGATCCGCGGCGGAACCACCAGCGACCGCATCCCGGTGCGTTCGCGCAGGCAAGCGGCCTGTCGCCCTGAGATGCCCGAGAGGCTGCCAACCAGCGTCAGGACCGGGCCCGCCTCAGGGGCCTCATTGGCTGGTAGTGGCCGCAGCGCATCGCCGTTAAACGGGCACTGCGCAGCCAGCGCACGAGCCAGGCCGCCCGAGCCAACCCAGAACGCAGGGACATCGCCTTGCACCGTGGCCGCGGCCAGCGCAGCCAGGTCTTGCTCCGTCTGCGCATCGCAGACGACGGCCTGCACACCTTCATGCGCCAGTCCGGTGATGGTCAGCCGCAGAGCCGCGCCACCCGCGCGCACCGCGGCCAGGGGCAACAGCGTCGCCTGCAACCCCTGCTCCGCCAGCAGCGCAACAATGTCGGCGCGTCCGGCAAGCCCTTCCAGGCGCCAGATGTCGGAGTCTTCAAGCGGCTGGCCGTTCACCATCATGCAACCGTCAACCGTGGTGCGACGCGTGGCCGGGAAGGCCGGCGCGACAATGGCAAGGCCGGCCAGCGGCGCCAGCGCCGCGGTTTCGGCAGCCCAGTTGCCCCGCAACGTGGAATCGATCTTCTTGTACAGCCGCCGGCTGGCGCCCTGGCCGCGATGCCAGGCTTCGAGATTGTGCGCCGCCGCCATCTGGGGCACCATGCGGCGGCTGTCGACGTCGCAAGCCACCACGTCGGCCTGCGACGGGTCCGCGCCCGCGCACGCCGCCTCCAGCGTAACGACGGTCCGGGCGCCAGACATGGCGAAGCCGATCGCACAGTCGGCAGCGCCGGACAGGTCGTCGGCGATGATAAGCCAGCTCATGCGGCGGTCCTCACCAACGCCTCGGCTTCCTTGCCCGCCACGCGGCGGGCGACCCAGGCGGTCACCAACGGCGTCAGTACGGCGGTGACCACCACGCAGGCGGCCACCAGGATCGTGGCGCCCTTGGCCGATTCCGCGTAGACCGGATTAGCCGCCGCTACCAGCGTCGGCACGGCGGCGGCATTGCCGGCGGTGCTGGCGGCCGCGACACCTGCCACACCGGTGCCGCCGGTGAGGCGGTCAGCGAAGTACAGCGCGCAGCCGGTGACGGCCACCACGGCAACACCAAGGCCGAGGCCCAGCATGCCCGCCTGCCAGACCTTGTGCAGGTCCAGGCCAGCGCCCAGCGCCAGCGCGAAAAAGGGGATCATGACCGGCACGGCCTTACCCAGGAAGTCACGCATCTCCCGATCCAGGTTGCCCAGCAACATGCCGAGCATGAGCGGAAGGATGCTGCCGACCATCGTCGGCCATGGGAACGCGGACAAACCCGCCACGCCCAGCGTCACCATCGTCAGGAACGGGCCGGACTCGAGCGACATGATGCTGTAGGCGCCCACGTCTTCAGGCTTGCCGTACTGGCCCATCAGCGCCATGTACAGGCCGCCGTTGGTGTCGTTCATCGCGGCCACCACGGCGAGCGTCGACAGGCCGGCAAACATTCCGGCACTGATCGGCGCCTCGCCCAGGAAGTGCCCCATGATCACGCCCAACACCATGGCCGTGCCTACCTTGGTGCCGAACAACACGCCGCCCTTCTTGAGAATGTAAGGCGTGGCCTTGATGTTGATGCTTGCGCCCATGCAGACATAGAACACCGCGAGGATGGGCAGGGCACCCGTAAAGAGCGCGCCGGTAAACGATCCAAAGAACTTCGGCCCATCCGGCGCGAACGTGGCAACGAGCGAACCGATCAGCAGTGGCACGATCATCATGCCGCCGGGCACGCGCTCGATGGCGCGTTTGATAGAAATCTGCATGGTTGTCTCCTGCCGCTGAGGATGCGGCCTTGTATGTTTCGAGCAAACATTTGATCGAATCGATCAAATGCCATCGAAGTGTAGTGCAGCGGATTGAATTTGACTAGTTCAATCATTTATGTGATCGAAAAGATCAAATACGCGGCCGAATACTGGCGTTCAGTCAACTTGGAGCATCCGACCATGGGTAGCGGACTCAGAAAGGCACCACAGGTCACTCCCCTGTCCTGCAACATGCGGGGTGGACACCTCGCTGCATGGGCACGACGCCCGCGGGCTGACTGGGCGGCGCGCAGTGGATACCCGCGGGTCGACTCTCGGCAAAGCCGGGGGCTGGGAGGACGGACGCCCCGGAGGACACGCTCCAACAATGATCCCTTCTCCGGCGGTTTGACCGGCAGCAGGGGACGGAAAGCGCCATGCAGCGTCCGGCCCCTGCTCGATGAAAACGTCCACTACCGTGGGCGAACTACTGTCCCGCACGATCTCGTGCATGCGTGAGTGCCTGCGTCAAGAAAAGGAATTCCTCTGTAACGAGGCGCCAGGTTCGCCTATGCTGTCCAATGCGGCAGATGCAAAATCCGCACGGATCCCAGGCGGATCTGAAAACAAGAAGGGGCAAGACCCCCAGCACGGATAGCGCCATCAGGACTGCGCCTTCCGTGCGTTTGCCTTGGCCGAATCACGGGGTGGGACCTTCGCACACGAGGCATGTTGCCAGCTCGTGGGCGGGACACTCCGTTGACGACAACATGACAGACGCCTTCCTGTTCAGTAAGCCGTTCACGTTTCTCGCCTGCGCCGGCATGTCGGAAGTCAGGGAAGGGGTTGACGTACTGGAAGCCCTCCCCGGCCACTTGCTCTGGCTCGAGAACGAGGACTACATCCGCCGGGTCTACGTGCCCGATTTCCTGGAACAGAGCCGCGCGGCACTTGAGGCAGTGATGCCGGGCGGGCCAGCGCTGATCGATGCGATGGCCGACGAGATCCGGCGCAGCCCCCGCCTGCTGCCGGACTTGCAGCGCCTCACGCCGGAGATCGCCGCTGCCGCCCACTCGTACTGCTATTGGCGCTACTGCGCAGATGTGGTCGGGCGCGCGCAGGGCATTCCGCGCAGCGCCCTCGAGCGCCAGTTCGACCGGAAAGCGCGGCCTCGGGACGGCGCGCACAAGCTGCAATGGATCTGCCCGTGCTGCGACGGACTGGCGCACTATCAGGTCGACGGGCTGCTCGCCTCGCAGCGGCCGGCACGGCAAGGCGGCTTTTCACTCGAATGCGCACACTGCGGACACCAGGAACGGCTGTACGCCGGTTTCCTGCATGCGGGCCGCCTGGAATGCCGCTGCGCGCATTGCACGGGTGTTATCAAGACGCTGGCCGGCCAGCTGGCCAGGCCCGCGCGCAGGCTGTGCGCGGGCCTGGAGGACTATGCATGGATGCACGCCGTGGATACTGCGGCAGAAATCCGCGAACTCTGGGAAACGTCATTGCAGATGCGGGCAAGCGGTGCCAGGCCGTCCGACAACGCGATGGCATTCGCCCTGGCCATCCAGTCAGGCGAGGCGCGCCCCATCCCGGACATTCTTGGCCAGATCGACCCGACCCTCGAAGGCCGGCTCGACAAGAATCCAAGGGCCTGGGTATTGCTGTGCGAGCTGCTGCGCGAAGGCGTGCTGGACGCCGACTGCGCGATCTATGACCAGGACGGCCGCCAGCACGTGGCGCTTGAGCTTGCCCTGCTCGAAGACGACCAGGCAGCCGACGGCGCCACTGCGCAGGACAGCCTGGCTACCTTGCTGCAGGGTTACCAGCCACTGGAGCGCGATGCTTTCGTCAACTGGCTGAAGGCACTGAAGCGCTTGCGGCTTTGCACCGCAAGATTCAATGCCGCCGTGGACGTCGCCTGGAAGCCCAACCTGGAGCATTGCCGCATCCTGACCGCGCGATGGCCTGACGGCCAGGCAGCGCCCGCCGCGCAAGCCAGCACCGCATGGCTGCCGCCCGCGCCACGCCCGCGCCGCCCGGAACGGCCGGTGTACCTGGACGCAGAGCTGGAGGCGGTGCAGTTGCTGAAGTCTCTGGGCTATATCGTCCTTAGTCCCGAGGAGATTCGCTCGCAACAAGATCCCATCGAGGATATTTCGTGAACCACCAAACCCGGTCCCAGGGTGTCGGGAATTTTGTCCGCACTCCGGTCATCTGCTAAACGTAGTTCGACTGCCTGAGAAGGGTCCCTAGCGGACGCTATCCTGAACCGCCCCGTGGGCGCTGCATGGCAACTGCGCCCAACAGAATTCCTGGTGAATAACGACGCGGTCAGCAAGGACCTTGTGCGCGAAACCACGAATGTGTGTGGTTGCCAACCATCGCCTCCTGCCGGCTCCGCGCCCTTCCTTGGCGGCAGAAAATGTGCTTGCTAGACTGTCTTACGCATGCTTGGGCGGGCCTGCAGCAGCACAGCGTCCATCCGCCATGGGCCGCGCAAACTGGCAGGGAGAAGCCAATGAGCAACGACAACAAGCCTGGCAGCACATTGACACGGCGCGATTTCCTCCTGGCTACCGGGGTTGGGGCCATGGCATTGGGTCTTGGCGATGGCGCGGATGCCAGGGATGCGCCAACCGGGGCAAGCGACGCGGCCCAAGCCGCTGGGAGCCTGGCATCGGGACCGTACAACATCCTGTTTATCCTGGTTGACCAGGAACGCTACTTCCAACCTGGCGAGTTGCCCAGGGGTTACGGCCTACCTGCACATGAACGCTTGATGAAGCGCGGTACGACATTTGTCAATCACCGCATAAATTCGTGTGTTTGCACCCCGTCCCGCTCAGTTCTATACACGGGCCAGCACATCCAGCACACCCGGATGTTCGACAACACGAACTTCCCGTGGATTGGCAGCATGTCAACAGAAATACGGACGCTCGGTGACATGCTTCGTGACGCCGGCTATTACACCGCGTACAAAGGCAAGTGGCATCTCACCAAGGAATTCGAGACCGTCAACAAGCTTGGCTCGCCAACCAGGATCTTCACTCAGGAAATGGAAGCCTATGGCTTTTCCGACTACATCGGAATCGGCGACATTATTGCCCACACCAGCGGTGGGTACCTGCACGACGGGGTGATTGCTGCAATGGGTGTGAGCTGGCTGCGCGGAAAAGGGAGTGAGCTGGCGGCACAGGGAAAGCCATGGTTCCTGGCCGTCAACCTCGTCAACCCGCACGACGTGATGTTCTACGACACCGACGCGCCCGGCACGGAGGTTCAGGCAACGCGCGGCCTCGCACATGTCGCGCGCGACCCGGCCGACCCGCTATACGGCAAGCAGTGGCAATTCATGTTGCCGGCAAGCCGGAAACAGGCGCTTGACGCGCCGGGGCGCCCTGCGGCACACCGCGATTTCCTGCGCTCGCATGACGCCATGGTCGGAGCCATTCCAAATGAAGACGCGCGCTGGCACCGGCGGCACAACTATTACCTGAACTGCATGCGGGATGTCGACCGGAATATCGCTGCCGTATTGGCCGCGCTTGATGCTGCAGGGCTTTCCGACAAGACCATCGTCGTCCTGACATCGGATCACGGTGACATGGACGGTGCCCACCAGCTCCATGCAAAAGGCGCCGTCTCCTATCGGGAGCAGAACAACGTGCCGTTGGTCATTGCCCATCCCGCCTATCACGGTGGAAAGCAGTGTCGCGCCGTCACCTCACATCTGGACATCGCGCCCACCCTGGTTGCATTGACTGGTGTCTCGATTGAAAAGCGCGCAGCCATCGTCAAGGGATTGCCGGGAAAGGATTTTTCCCGCTTGCTGGCCAAGCCTGACGCAGCCGAAGCGAATGCCATTCGCGATGGTGCGCTGTTCTGCTACAACATGCTGGCCTACCTGGATGGCGATTATCTTTTCAAGGCTGTTGCCCATATGCAGGCCGGTGGCAAGCCCGACCAGCTCAAGCAGGCCGGTATCCGTCCGGACCTGATGAAGCGCGGCGCGGTGCGTTCGGTCTACGATGGACGCTACAGCTTTGCACGGTACTTTTCTCCCAAGCAGCATAACAAGCCGAAGACCCTGGAGGAGCTCTACCGGTTCAACGACGTTGAGCTGTACGATCTGCAGACCGATCCCTTCGAGATGAACAACCTGGCGGCAGGCGAAAAGCAACGGGAACTACTTGTCGCCATGAACGAAAAGCTGAATCAGCTGATTGAGGCCGAGGTTGGCGAGGACCGTGGCCAAATGCTGCCCGGTGGCATTGACGCAGGATGGGAAGTCACTGCGGAAACGATGTCGGGCGCCTGACCGCACCGGCGCCGTCCGACAAGGCACGCAACGGGCGCGAGCAATACGAGCGCTGGCACAGCTTCGTCAAGAAGACCGGGCTGAAGCTGAGAGTCTGAGGCGGGGTCGGGGCCGGGCGCGTCGCATTCGGGTGTGTCGCGGCCCCGGCCTTGGAGATTCACCTCGAAACTTTGGCCCGGCCCGCGGTTCTAATTTCGTATGGTGAACAAATTGTCTGTCAATCGGCACGCCATCTGGTTCTGGCTTGCAGTCGGCACCGTGGCAGTACTAATCGGCTTGGTCGTCCTGTCGCCTCCGTTCAAGGGCTTCGCCGACCAGGCCATCGATTGGGCGCGGGCAACGATGGAACAGCACCCCGGGGCAGGCGCACTGGTCTTCTTCCTGTTCTCGGCCGTGTCTGCCATGCTCGCCTTCGCCTCGAGCGTGGTCCTGGTGCCGCCGGCCACCGAGGTCTGGGGCAAGCCGCTCACCGTTGTTCTGCTCTGGGGCGGCTGGCTGCTGGGCGCTGCTGCCGCCTTCGGCATCGGCCGCCTGGCCTATCCATTGCTCGCCCGTAGTGGTTACGCGGACAAGCTGGCGAAGTACCAGGACTACGTGTCGCAGCGCATGAAGTTCTGGGCGGTGCTGCTGTTCTGTATCGCGGTTCCGTCGGAAATTCCCGGTTATCTGTTCGGCTCCATGCATTACCCCTTCCGGAAATTCCTGGCCGCGATGGCCATCGCCGAAGCGGGCTATGCGTTTGGTATCGTCGTCGCCGGGGAGAGCCTGGCAATCGACCGGCCCCTACCCTTCTTCATCGCGGTCGGCATCCTGGCGGTCGTCGCGGTGCTGGCGGGCCTGGTGCTGCGTGCGGTCAGGAAGCACAAGTCGGGCGGCCTGCAACGGCGCTGAACGGGACGGGGATCAGGCTGAGGAAGCGGCGAGCCATACCTTTAGGCCTGTGAGCGGGCCAGGCAAGACCTGCAGGTAGTTTATGGCCGCTCCGCCGAAAGCTCGTGCGATATCTTTTGACAGATGGGCTTACTCAACCCAGGTTCGCGCGCCCACACCCTGGAATTGGCGTCGATATGCCAAAGGGGTCGAACCTACGATCTGCCGAAAACGCCTGGCAAAGTTATTCGGTTCGCCGAATCCCGTGCTTTGCCCAATCTCTGCGGCCGAGGCCGATGTGAAAAGCAGCAAAGTCTTTGCCCGCTCGATCCGCCTTTCAGTCACGATCTCCAGAAAGGTCTTTCCGGTTTCGCTCTTCAGAAGATGAGCCAGGTGTGTTGCTGATACATGGCTGGCCTGCGCAGCGTCGCCCAAGGTCAGTTCCTGCGCAAGGTTTTGGATGATATAGCGAATGCAGCGCAGCACGGACTGCTTGTACGACTGCAGCAACATCCCCTTGGCCTCGCAAAGACGCATCTTGTCACCGTGGCGTCGCCACACCATGCCAATCAGATTTAGCAAGTGGCTGCGGATCAGCAAGTTGCTGGCCGTATCGTCACTGGGCGATTGCCGGGGTTCTTGCGCCATGCGCTCGCAAAGCTCCTGAAGGTAGTGCGTGTCCGGTTCATCGAACTGGAAATCCAGGCAATGCTGAAAGCGGAAAGGGGCAAGTTCAGGGGCGCGCGCGAGCGGCACTTCCGACAACTCGAAGACATCGAGATTAAGCGACGGCAGCAAATACTCTTTGCTGATGTTGATCACGTGGAATTTACCGTCCGCTACATTCGGAATGTAGTGAACCAGGAACGGCAGGACGAAGCTTACGGTGCCGGCGCGAATGGGCCGCTGCTGGCCCCCAATGTAGTGAGTGGTCTCGCCTAGCGTGTTGACGTAGATCTGGAAATACTCGTGACGGTGCGGCACCGGATTCGGCAGGCAGTTGCTCTGATCGTGGATGCCAAAGTAGGCGCTCTGCGCCCGGGCCGCCATGGTGTAGTTCCGGATGGCAGCCCCCCTCTTGCCGTCATGGTGGAGGGACAGCAGCGGGTCGTTCGAGTTCGCTCGGTACATGGAAACGTCGGGGCAAAGGATCGTAAGGATTGCGCATCTTTTCGCAAGCCTGTGCGTTGAGGCCGAACGACCTCCTCTCTAAACTCTAGCCACACCGTTCAATAATCTTACACAGAGACAATCCTTATGCCTAGAGTCAGTGCGGACAGCGTCGTGCAATCGACCGAGGTCCTGAGCGTTACCCCCGCCTTCATTGATGTCATTGGCAGTGATCAACGCTTCCCGGTGCGTCGCGTCTATTGCGTGGGGCGCAACTATCTTGCCCATATCCGGGAGATGGGGGAGGGTGACGAACGCGACCCGCCATTCTTCTTCCAGAAACCATCGGATGCCATTGTGACCGATGGACGCGTACCCTACCCGACGTTTACAGACGACTTCCAGTTCGAGTTTGAACTCGTCGTTGCCATCGGCAGCGAAGCGGCGGACGTGCCGCCGGACACGGCACTGGATCATGTCTTCGGCTATGCCGCAGGGCTTGACATGACGCGGCGGGACCGCCAACGCGAGTGCAACAAGCGCGGCCTGCCGTGGGAGCTGGGCAAGTCATTCGACCATTCGGCGCCATGCGGCCCTATCCATCCCGTGGCGACGGTCGGCCATCTCCGTTCGGGCACACTGAGCCTGGCGGTAAACGGCGACGTACGTCAGGGCTCGGTCCTGGAGAAGATGATCTGGAACGTCCATGAAATCGTCAGCGAGCTGTCCAGGCAGTACCGCCTGCTTCCTGGCGATCTGATCTTTACCGGCACGCCAGAAGGCGTTGGTCCGGTGCAGCGCGGTGACAGGCTGACCGGCCGTATTGAAGGACTCGCGCCATTGCAGGTCGAGATCGTCTGAGCTCCGGGTTAAAGGAAACACGTCATGAAACCACTCGAACGCATCGCATATTCGGCCATTTCCGAACGTCCCGCCCTGACGCTGCCGGACGGCAAGCGCCTGGCTGTCTGGGTCATCGTCAATGTTGAGGAATGGGATATCAACGAGACCATGCCGCGCACGGTTCTCACGCCTCCGGCGGGCGGTTCGCCGATGCCAGACATCCCGAACTGGGCCTGGCACGAGTACGGCAACCGCGTCGGCTTTTGGCGCATGCTGAACGTCATCGACGAGCTCGGCATCCGTGCCACTCTCGCCATCAACGGCTCGGCCATCAACGCCTACGAGCCTATCGCCAAGGCGGCGATGGCGCGTAACTGGGAGTTCATCGGCCATGGCTATGGGCAGCGCAACATGCAGAAGGTGCCCGACGAAGCGGTCGACATCGCAAAGACCACCGAGGCCATTCGCGCCTGCACGGGCAAGCGCCCGCGCGGCTGGCTCGGTCCGGGGCTCACCGAGACCTGGAACACGCCTGACATTCTCGCAGAGCAAGGCTACGAGTATGTGTGCGACTGGGTGCTCGACGATCAGCCCGTGGAGCTGAGGACGCGAGATGGCGGCCGCATTGTGAACGTGCCCTACACGCAGGAGTGCAACGATGTAGCGATGATGCTGATCCAGCATCACAAGGCCAGCGAATATCGCGACCGCGCCATCGACCAGTTCGACCAACTCTATGCCGATGCCAAGGACTCGGCCCGCGTGATGGCGCTGGTCGTGCATCCATACATCATGGGCGCACCACACCGCCTGCGCTACTTCCGGGAGGCATTGGCGCACATCCGGGAACACGACGACGTCGCCTTCATGACGGGAGAGCAGATCCTCGATTGGTATCAGGCAGCGCGCGCGGCCTCATATCCGGATCCGCGCATCGCCTGAAACTCGAACAAATTTCTCGCTCGACGAGAAGGAGACAACACGTGAATTCCTCGACATCGGCCGCCCCGCTGACCGGTGACGCGCGCAGCGAAGCGCCCGTCACCGCACTGGAGATCGGCATGTTTCTTGTGCTGCTCGCCTCCTATGCGCTCAACGCGATGGACCGGCAGATCTTCCCGCTGATCGCGGCAGATGTGCGAAGGGAATTTGGGTTCGGCCTCGCCGACACCGGCCTGCTTTCGACCATCTTTACGCTCGGCATGGCGCTAGCCGGTGTGCCGACGGGCTATCTGCTGGCGCGCTGGTCGCGCAAAACAGTGCTCCAGATCGGCATCGCGATCTTCTCGCTTGGCACGCTGTTGACTGCCTATTCGGCTGGCTTCGCTGACATGATCGTCTACCGCGCAGCCACCGGCATCGGCGAAGCGATGCAGCTGACTGTGGTAATCGCCATCGCGGCGAGCTATTTCGCGCGCTTCCGCGCGACCGCTGTTGGGGCCATCAACTTCTCCTTTGGCATCGGCGCCATCGTGGGGCCGCTGCTCGGTGGGCACCTGATCGGCATTGAGCGCAACTGGCGATTGCCGTTGGTGGTGTTCGGCCTGGCTGGATTTGCCGCCATGGCGCTGATCGCGGTTGCCGTGAGCAAGCACATGACCGAGAAGGCCAGCACCGTGGCCACGCACGTCGACACGCGCGGTGCAACCACGATGTGGAACCGCAACACGGCCCTCTTGACCGTGATGAGCGTCATTGGCGGGTTGTGCATCTATGGCTACCTTGGCATGTACCCCACGTTCCTGCGAGAGCATCTGCACTACACGCCGTCGGATACGGGTCGCGTCATGAGCATCTTCGGGTGCGGCGTGTTCGCCTCCATCTTTGGTGGCTGGCTCGGCGACCGTTTTCACCCCAAGCTCGTGTTGTCGCTGAGCTTTGCGGGGACAGGGCTGCTCGGCTTCCTTCTGTTCTCGGGTCCGACCGGCATACTGGTCCAGTCGGTGCTGTCATTCGTGTGGGGGCTGGTAGTGAGCGGCGTTCTGTACGTGAACCTGGCCGGCTACCATATCAAGTCCGTGCGCGCTTCGCTCACGAACCGAGCGACCGGTGTCTTTGTCACGACGCTCTACGGCGCCGGCGCTTTCGCTGGCTACATCATCGGTGGCATCGCGGTGCGGCTGGGCTGGAGCGCCGCCGGCCTGGCGCAGATCACGTTGCTATCGGTCATTGGCATAGTACTCACCGTGCTACTGCGGACCGACCGCATGTCTCTGCCTGTGCGTAAGCCATGACGCCGGTCGATCGGATGCTGCCCGGGGGTCGTCCTGACAGGGCTGGCAATGACCGCAGCATTCTTTCTCAAGACGAGTTGACCGCACCTGTCTTCCTGCAATCCAAATCGCATCGGAAGGAAATATGAAAACAACCAGAAGAGAATTCACCAAGGTCGCCGGCGCAATGATGGTCGCGGCAACCGGGATACCCACGCTTTTCGCTTCGGCTTCCGCTTCTGCATCGGCATCGGCGCGGAACGGCAAGCCATCTGCGGCGCGCGGAGGCCGTCGAGGCACCTACCTGATCAAAAATGGCATGATCATCACGGTCGACCGCAGACATGGCGTCTTGCCAGGCGCCGATATATTGATTCGAAACGGCGTAATCGAGAAGATCGGTCGGGATTTGAGGGCGAGCGATGCGCAGACGATCGATGCGACGGACATGATCGTCATGCCCGGCTTCGTCAACTCTCATTACCATATGTGGAGCGCGATCGGACGCAGCTTCACTGCGCGAGACGGCGGCTTCTCCTACTACCCGGCCAAGAGCGCCACATCCGCCCTATACACGCCCGAGGACTTCTACAACAGCGTGCTCCTTGCGTGCGCTGAACTAGCGAACGGCGGGACTACTACCGTGCACAACTGGTCGCATAACACCCGCTCTGCCGCCCATGCGGATGCCGAACTTCGCGCGCATCAGCACTCGCTGCTCAGGGCCCGCTATTCGTACGGTCACATTGACAAGCTGCCGGTAGACGAGGTCAACAAGTTTAGCGACCTTGCGCGCGTCCGGCACCAATGGTTCGGTGATAACTCGCCGTTCGATGGCCTGGTTCACCTGGGACTGAATCTGCGCGGCCCACAACAAAGCACTGATGCTGTCTTTCATGAGGAAATGAAGTTCGTCAAGGAGAGCAGGCTTCCGGTTGCCATCCATGCGCCGCAGGAGGCGCCCAACAATGTGGATGCAGTCGACTACGAGAGGCGCGGCTACCTCGGCCCGGACTTCATGATCGCGCACTACGTCCCGGCGACAACCGCGGACCTGGCGGCGATGGCGCGCACGAAGACACCGCTCTCATTTGCGACGCACTCCGAGCTCCGGCTCAGCAGTACGGGCGATGCCCGGGCCGCCCTGTTCGCGATGCGTGCCGCGGGGCTGACCATCTCATTGTCAAGCGACGCGACGTCCATTGCCCCACCGGACATGTTCGAAATGATGCGTTTCACCTGGAACCTCGGGGTGCCATGGGTCGGCACATCGAGCGAGCGGGCACGGGCGGTCAGCGTGCAAGAGGTGATTGAGATGGCCACGATCAATGGGGCCATCGCCATGGGCATCGGTGACATCACCGGATCAATCACTGAAGGTAAGCGCGCGGACATCATCCTGGTGCGGGCCAAGGATCTGAACATCTGGCCAATAGGCAATATCGAAACGGCGATTGTGCAGAGCGGCAGCGCCAGCAACGTAGACACGGTGTTAGTCGATGGTCGATTAATAAAGAAAAGCGGACGCTTGCTAGCCTACAACGTGGACAGCATTGTTCGCGGTGCTCAGGCGTCCTCCAGCCGGATTCTCAATGCCGCTGACGAGATTTTGAAATTTTGAGCGTTCCTTAGCGTGAGAGTACCGAGCGGTGCCTTCTGGTTGAGATGACATGCACACCGCCGCCCCTCAATTCTTGCTTTCCTCCACAGGCCCTCTATGCGCACAGCACGCTTGCTATCCTGTATTTCCATCGCCACCCTTGCCACGCTCGCAGCGCCGGCGCTCTGCATTGCCAATGCTAACGCCGCCGAGCAGATCGTCAGGCATCGCAACCCGGCACACATGACCGAACCGTGGACGCGTGAGTTCGCCGAGGTGATCGAGATTCCCGCCAATGCGCAGCAGCTTGTGCTCAGCGGCGTGGGGCCCACGGTGGCGAATGCCTCGGCGCCGCCCGATACCGCCGCCTCCTATGGCGACACCGCAACCCAGACCCGCAACGTGCTTGGTCAGATCGAGCGGATCCTCAAGGACCGCGGCTATCGCATGAGCGACATCGTCTCCATGCAGGCGTTGATCGTGGCGGACCCGGCTACGGGCAAGCCCGACTTCACCGGCTTCTCGAGCGTCTATAACCAGTACTTCGGGACTGACGAGCAGCCCAACGTGCCGGTGCGCACGCGAGCCGAAGTCTTGCGGCTGGTGCCGCCGGGATGGCTGGTCGAGATCACCGTCACGGCGAGTCGTGTGCCGTCGCGCCGGGCACAGTAAGGCATGGGTCCCCTGACGTCTACAGGCGGCAGGGATCGGCGAATGACCGCTTCACCAATTCCCGTCCACCGCCTCACCCCCTGCTTTCCCGCCTGAAGCGCGTCGGCGCATGCCCGGTCCAGCGCTGGAACGCCCGGCGAAACGCTTCCTCGCTGGCAAAGCCAAGCTGCTCCGCGATTCTTCCTACCGACCAGTTGGTCGTGCACAGGCATTGTTCGGCGTACTCCTGCAGGCTGTGTTCGCGCAGTACCCGGTAGCTGCTGCCGTCGGCAGCGAGACGGCGGCGCAGGGTCGGCTCGCTCACATCAAAGCGCATGGCCAGCTCAGCCAGTGTCGGCAGCCGCGCGCCATGCACCAGCGCTGCATGCAGGATGCCGCGCACCTGCTGGCTCAGTGATACGACCTCGACCGGCGCACCGATCAGCCGGTAAGGAAAGTCTTCCAGGAAGGCGTCGAGCTCTGCGGCCTGGCGCACGACCGGCCGCTCGAGCAAGGCCTCATCGAATTCGAATCCGTAGGTCTGGGCGCCAGACGTCACCGCGGCATGGAACAAGCCCAGGAAAGGCATGGCGTCCTCGCGCCGGGGATGCGCCAGGTAGACATGGGTCGGGCGTAGCGGCTGGCCGACCAGCCAGCCGAACAACTGCATATAGAAGAAGAGCCCGGTCAGGTCCACCAGACAAGCCGCAGAGGAATTCGCACGCCGCAGCGAATCCATGCGGAACACCGCCTGGCCTGCGCTTTGCCCGAGGCTGAGCGCACCGGCGCGCGGATACAGCATCGCGCAGAAGTCGGCCGCGCAGCGGATCGCCTCCCTCAGCGTCTGGCTGCTCAATACGCAACGGCACAACAAGTCCACTTCCTGCTTGCGCATCGGAGGGTGGCCGTTGCCTTTGGCGACCAGGGCCTCCAGCCGCTCGATCGCCGCGCGATAGAGCGCGGTGAACCGGGCAGGCGGCGCATGCCCGGATGCGCCGGCGGCAGGTGGAACCTCGACGCCCTGGCGCTTCAGTTCGTCCAGCAAGCGCTGCACCATGCCGTGCGGAACAGGTACGGGATTCCCCGGTATGTGGGCATTCATGGGCGCTCGTCCTGATTGCTTCGGTAGCGATGGTTGATCGTCCGGGTAGGGATCCGGTGCGGCCTGGCCTCCCATAATCATCCCGGCACTTCCCTCCGCGCAACAGCTTGCGCGCGGCCTGGGCGATGGAGGTTGCCATGCGATGAACGCCATGCCTATACGGGACAAACCATGACCGCGCTTCCCTCCCGCAAACCCCCGGCTCCGGCATCGCAGCTTTGCTGCGCCCTGCCTGCGTCGCGTGAGACACAGCCATGATCCACATACTCGATGAAATCGTGCTCGCGCCCGGGCACCTGCCCACGGCGCTGACCCTGCTGGAAAGCCAGTACCTGCCCGGCAGTGCCGCCAGGGGCCTGGCGCTGCTGCAGCGCTGGGTGTCGCCGCCGGTGGCGCTGGAAGATGCACCCAATACGCTGTGGCTGCTGTGGCAAGTGGCGGATGCGCCGGCTTACTACGCCATGCGCGCCAGCATCGATGCCCCGGCCCTGGGCTTCTGGTCGACAGTGGACACGCTGTGTGAAGGCCGCCGCCGCCATGTGATGGCCGATGCGGCACATGCGCTGCCCCAGCGCAAGGAGCATTGCGATGCGGCTTGAGACAGCACAGGTCCGATTGCACGCTGGCTTCTGCGCCGGCACGTGCACACAGGAGCAAGCCTTGCTTGCGCGGATTGAAACGCTGCCGGGCCTGTGCCATGTGGCGATTGGCCGGAACCTGGCGGGAAGCTGGGGCGCTGGCGACTATACGCTCGACCTGCAATTCGACCCGACTTCAACCGGCTCGCCTGGCCACGGCACCGGCCTGGCTGCCGCGCTGGACGGCATCGCAGCGGTGGATAGCATCGCCTATCGCCCGATCTCGGGCGGACTGCGCGCCCCGCAGTTGCGCCACGGGATCTGGCGCACGCTGATGTTCCGGGTCCGGCCTGAAGCGCCGGACTGGCAGGTCCGCGGCCTTGAGCAGGACCTCCTGCGGATGCCTGAGTACATGCCCGGCATCCTCAACTGGCGGCTTGCCCGCGTCTTGTCACCCGGCACATGGACCCATGTCTGGCAGCAGGAGTTCGCCAGCGCAGACGATCTGATGGGCGAATACCTGATGCACCCCTTTCATTGGGGCCATGTCGACCGATGGTTCGACCCCGAGTTTCCCGAATGGACAGTCCAGGCGATCTCCCATGCCTTCTGCCCGCTCGCGGCAAGCCTGATTGCCAACCACAACCGCACAGAGGAATACGCGCCATGACCGGACCCGGAACACTGACAGGAAAGATTGCGCTGGTGACCGGCGCCAGCCGCGGCATCGGCCGCGCCATCGCGCAGCGCTTCGCCGCGGAGGGCGCGCTGGTGGTTGCCACGGCACGGCGCGCAGGCGAGTCCGAGGACGAACCTGGCACGCTGGCCGAGACAGTTGGCCAGATCAGGCGGCAAGGGGCCGTGCCATCGCGCTGGCGGCGGATCTCGAAGACCCGGCGCAGCGCGACAACGTAGTGGCGCAGGCGGCAAGCGCCGCGGGCGGTCTCGACATCCTGGTCAACAATGCCGGCATGGCGGAATACAGCGGCATCGAATCGATGCCGCTGGAAATCTTCGACAGGACGGTCGGGCACTACCTGCGCATCCCCTTCGTGCTCAGCCGTGCAGCGATCCCGCTGATGCGCGCGCGCGGCGCGGGGTGGATCCTGAACCTGGGCTCCGTCACCGCCCTGTCGCCGGCTCGCCCATATCAGGACTTTGACCGGGCTGGCGGGGCCACGGCCTACGCCGCGGTCAAGGCCGCCATCAACCGGTTCACCGAGGGCCTGGCAGCGGAACTGGAGGCCGACAATATCGCGGTCAATTCCGTAGCGCCAAGCACGGCGATCCGCACGCCAGGCAGCGAGCGCTATATCCCGGATGGCTATCCCACCGAGCCAGTGGAGTACCTGGTGGAGACGGCGCTTGCACTGTGCAGCGTGCCGGCCCGGCTGCGCACCGGCCACATCGCCCATAGCCTGCACTTCCCCCTGGCGCACGGGCTGAACGTCCGTACGCTTGACGGCCAGGGCATGCTGCCGCCGCCCGTGATCCCGTCCTGGGCACATCCCGGTTTGAGCCACGAACTGTCCGCAAGCTAAGCCCATGGAGAAGAGCATGCGCGCTGTCGTCATGGATCGTACCGGCGGACCGGACGTACTCAGGCTTGGAGACCTCCCGAGGCCGGAACCCGCCGCCGGCGAAGTCCTGATCCGCGTGGCCTGTGCCGGCGTAAATCCCGCGGACTGGAAATGCCGCGAAGGCTATCTGAGCCACTTCATGCAATACAGCTTCCCGTTCGTGCTCGGCTTCGATGCCAGCGGCGTCGTGGCAGCGGTGGGGAGCGGCGTCGAGGACTTCGCCCCGGGACAGCGCGTGTTCGCTCAAACCGGGGTCGGCGCAGGCAAATGGGGTTCCTATGCCGAGTACGTTGCGGTCAGCCAGGATTGCGTGGTGCCGATTCCCGACAACCTGGGATTTGCCGAAGCCGCGGCCGTCCCGACCCCGGCGCTGGCCGCCTGGACGGGACTCTTCGACGAAGGCGGACTCAAGCCAGGCCAGACGGTGCTGGTTCATGGCGGTGCCGGCGCGGTCGGCAGGTTTGCCGTGCAACTGGCAAAGACAGCCGGGGCAACCGTCGCTGCCACCTGCAGCGCGGCACGCCGCGACGAACTGATGGCGCTCGGGTGCGACCTGGCAATTGACTACCGGGGCGGCGACATCGCTGCCGCGATGCAGGCATGGGCGCCGGCTGGCGTCGACCTGGTACTGGACGCCGTTGGCTGCGGCATCCTGCCAAACGGCATGGAGCTGCTCAGGCCCGGCGGCATCCTTGTCGCCATCCTGACGCTGGTCGTTGGCGACAGCGGCCCCGATCCCGCCGCGGCCGCGCGGCGTGGCGTCCGCAGCGCCGTGGCGTTCAGCAAGATGCCCAGCGGCGCGCGGCTGCGCGAGATCGCAGCGCTGCTCGGCAGCGGGCGCCTGCGACCGCCCCGCATCGAATGCCTGCCGCTGGAGCACGCCGGGCGCGCGCTTGACCTGGTCCAGTCGGGCAAGGCGGCAAGCAAGCTGGTGCTGCGTATCGCCGAGCCGCGCGATGCCTGATCGCGGGTGACCGCACGCCGGCCTGCCAGCCGATGCTGGCGCACGACCATAACACCATTGAAATTGGAGGAGAACCATGAAGCGCAAAGCCTTCCTGCTATGCACGATCGCCGGCGCGGTGCTAGCCGCCTCACAGATCAACGCACCTTCCCTTGCCGCGATGACGCCTGATGAAGTCAGGCGTCTGGATGGCCCGCTCACGCCAATGGGCGCCGAACGGCCCGCCAACAAGGATGGCAGCATCCCCGCGTGGAGCGGCAAGTGGCAGGCCGCGCCCGCAGGCCTGGCGTTCCGGCCGGGAGACGCGTATCCCGATCCCTACGCGTCGGAACAACCGCTGGCAACGATCACGGCCCAGAACCTGGAGCAGTACCGTGCCCGCCTGAGCGACGGGCAGCTCGCCATGTTCAGGCTGTACCCGGCAACCTTCAAGATGGTGATCTATCCCAGCCATCGCGACTTTCGCTATGGCGATGCCGTCTACAAGGCGATCCAGCACCACGCCCCCGGCACGCAGCTGACGAGCGACGCGAACGGCCTCAAGGACTATCCGCCGACGGCGCCCTTTCCGGTTCCCAAGAATGGCCTGGAGCTGATGTGGAACCTGCGCTTCTCTTCCGCCATTGCCGAAGAGGCGGCCGTCTATGACCAGGCCGTCGTGTATCGCGACGGCAAGATCGCGTGGGGCAAGTGGAAATATGACATCTGGTCGCCGGTCAACGGCACCGCGTTCGAAAAAGCCTCGCCCCTGATCAACCGCACCTTCGCCCGCGTTGAGACCGAACTGCCTTTGCGTGAACGCGGCAATATCATCGTCTCCCACAATTTCTGGGATCGCGAAGGTTCGGATACGGCCAGGACCTGGCAATACAATCCCGGCACCCGCCGGGTGCGCCAGGCACCCGAGTTCGGCTTCGACCAGCCGCTTGGGCCGGGCGGCTTCCGCACCGTGGACGACGATCGCCTGTTCAATGGCTCCGGCGAACGCTACGACTGGAAGATTGTCGGCAAGCGGGAAATCTATATTCCGTACCACAACTACAAGCTGGCCGATCCCGCCGTCAAGTACGCCGAGCTGCTGGGCCCCAACCATGCGGCCCCCGACCTTATCCGCTATGAACTGCACCGCGTCTGGGTGCTCGAAGCCAGCCTCAAGCAAGGCTTCCGGCATCAGTACGCGAAGCGCGTCCTGTACCTGGACGAGGACACCTGGATGGCCGTGCTTGCCGACAACTACGATGCCCGCGGCCAGTTGTGGCGCACCAATCTGCAATCGTCGCTTTTCGCCTACGATGCACGGCGCTACTACCCGGCAGTGGCCTTCTACCATGACCTCGCCGCTGGCTCCTACCTGGCGGACCGGCTGACCAATGAAGGCAAGCCGGTACGCCTGAACAGCAGTCCGCAGTTCAGCGAAGCGTATTTCTCGCCCGATTCGATCCGGGGCGCGGGGCATTGACGGTCACGCCGGCTCACGGTCCCATTCATATTCGGGTTGAATGCGTCTCTGCGCGCAGCCGGTCTCCGAGTTGAGCAGGCGATGACGCCTTGAGATCAATGCCTTGGCTGTCGTCGAGCCGTGCCCTGGTCTGCGAATTCGCCAATGCCGATCGGACTTCCTCCGCAAGCTTGCTCACGACGGCAGCCGGTGCCCGCGCGGGAGCCACCAGGGCCCACGCCGTGCTCTCGGGCCACGCCGTTACGGCGTGCCGCCCGACACATCGATCCGAAACACCCGCCCGCTCGTCGCCGACGTGCCCGGATCAGCCAGCACGTACAGCGCGTGCCCGTCATCCACGCCAAAGGAGAACACGCTGCCCGGGATAGTGACGTTCCAGTCGACCTGTTCGGTGGCAACGCCATCGCGGACCATGAAGCTCAGCAGCTTGCCCGTGCAAAGGTCGGAATAGAAGTACCGCCCATGCAGCGCCGGATTGGCACTGCCCCGGTACACATAGCCGCCGACGATGGCGCAACCGCCCGCGTCATGGCCGTATTCGAAGACCGGCATGGTCAGCCCGGCCTTGTCGCACGTGGCGGCACCCACGCAGGCGGTGCCCTCAGTCCGGTTCCACCCGTAGTTCAGGCCCGCGCTGGTGGCCGGCGCCACGTCGACTTCCTCGAGCCGGTCCTCGCCGACATCGGCGATATACAACAAGCCGGCGTCGAACGAGAACCGCCATGGGTTGCGCAAGCCGAGGGCCCAGATTTCGCCGCGACTGCCAGACTGGCCGACGAACGGATTGCCGGCAGGCAAGCCGTAGCCGGACGCGCCCCTGACGTCGATGCGCAGCATCTTGCCAAGCAGCGTTCCCGCGTTCTGGGCGTTGCCCGCCGGATCGCCACTGCCGCCGCCGTCGCCCGTGCCGATATAGAGCATGCCGTCCGGGCCGAACCCGAGCTGGCCGCCGTTATGGTTGGAGAAGGTGCCGTGCGGAATCGACAGCAGCACGGTGCCTGATGCCTGGGCGATATCCGGATTCCCGGCCGACACGTTGTAGCGGGCGATGGTAATGGCGCCATTGGTGTCGGTGTAATAGACGTAGAAGCGGCCGTTGGTCCCATAGTTGGGATCGAACGCCATCGACAGCAGCCCGCGCTCGCCATCGGTCGTCGTCAGTGCGGCGATATCGAGGAACGGCGTAGCGACCAATGCGCCGTTGCGCACGATCCGGATGCGGCCGGCGCGCTCGACCACGAACAGGCGCGGATCGCCGAGGGGCGCGGTCAGGAAGATAGGCGCGGAGAACCCGCCGGCAATCTGCGTCAGCGACAACCGCACCGTTTCCGGCGAACCGTAGGCCACGCTTGCCAAAGCACGGCCGCCCGCGGTCACCCCCACGGTCTGCGAAGGCGGCTGCGGCTTGAGGAGCGTGCTGCCCGTCAGGACGCTGGCGGCACTGACGGTATAGCTGCCAGCAGCCAGATTGGACAGCGTGGTCGACTGGGTCACGGTCTGGCGGAACTGGCCGGGCCCCAATACCGTGATGGCCGCCGACGTCCCGGACGGCAGGCCGGAGATGGAGAGCGTCAGCGCGCCGGTACCGCCGGCGTTGTCACTACCCCCGTCGTCCCCGCCCCCTCCGCACGCTGCGATACCCAGGCAGCAGACGATGAAAAATCGGCAAAGCGAGTAGCGAAGTGCTTCGGACATGGCGCGCTCCTGTCACGGCTCATAGCCTGCCACGCAAGAACCGATCCACGGCCTTGACACAAGTCCCGCCGGGCCTTTCCGGCGGCAGGCGCGCCTCGCCTTTGTAAAAAATACTTCATGCGCGCGGCATCGGCGATGCGTGCGGTAACCTGAATCAGCGATGGTGGCGGAATGCGCAAGCTGCCCGGCCATGGCTTATGAGCCCGGTTCCACCTGCGCGCCAATGACAGGAGTGCGCCCGTGCCGGGCGCACAAAAAAAAGCCGCTCCAAAGAGCGGCCTTCCCGGCAAACGGACTAGCGCTTCACCCCCGGATCAGTCATCCAGCAACGACAAGTCCCGCACCGCGCCCTTGTCGGCCGACATCACCAGCTTGGCGTAGGCCTTCAGTGCAGCAGACACCTTGCGCGGACGCGCCTTGGCCGGCTTCCACCCCTTGGCGTTCTGCGCCTCGCGACGGCTCGCCAGTTCCTCATCGGACAGCAGCACATTGATCGTGCGATTGGGAATGTCGATGCGGATCTTGTCGCCGTCGCGCACCAGGCCGATGGCGCCGCCTGCTGCCGCTTCGGGCGAGCAGTGGCCGATGGACAAGCCCGAGGTGCCGCCGGAGAAGCGGCCGTCCGTCAGCAGCGCGCAGGCCTTGCCCAGGCCCTTGGACTTGATGTAGCTGGTCGGATAGAGCATCTCCTGCATGCCGGGGCCGCCCTTGGGGCCTTCGTAGCGCACGATCACCACGTCGCCCGCCTTGACCTTGTCGTTGAGGATGTTCTCCACCGCCTCGTCCTGCGATTCGGTGACGTGGGCCGTGCCTTCAAACACGAGGATGCTCTCGTCCACGCCGGCGGTCTTCACCACGCAGCCGTCGAGCGCGATATTGCCCGTCAGCACCGCCAGGCCGCCTTCCTTGGAGAAGGCATGCTCGTAGGAGCGGATGCAGCCCTCGGCGCGGTCCAGGTCCAGGCTGGGCCAGCGCGTGTCCTGGCTGAACGCCACCTGGGTGGGAATGCCTGCCGGGCCGGCCAGGTAGAAGTTCCTGACGGCTTCGTCCCGGGTGCGGCTGATGTCCCACTGCTCCAGCGCGTCCTTGAGCGTGGGGGCATGCACCGTGGGCACGTCGGTGTGCAGCTTGCCGGCGCGCTCCAGTTCGCCCAGGATGGCCATGATGCCGCCCGCGCGGTGCACGTCTTCGATGTGGTACTTGTTGGTGTTGGGCGCCACCTTGCACAGCTGAGGCACGACGCGCGAGAGGCGGTCGATATCGGCCATGCCGAAGTCGATGCCCGCCTCGCTCGCGATCGCCAGCAGGTGCAGGATGGTGTTGGTGGAGCCGCCCATGGCGATATCCAGCGTCATGGCGTTCTCGAACGCCTTGAAGCCCACCGCGCGCGGCAGGATGCGCTCGTCTTCCTGTTCGTAGTACTGGCGGGCCAGTTCCACGATGCGGCTGCCGGCGCGCTTGAACAGCTGCTCGCGGTCCGCGTGCGTGGCCACCACCGTGCCGTTGCCCGGCAGCGACAGGCCCAGCGCCTCGGTCAGGCAGTTCATGGAGTTGGCGGTGAACATGCCCGAGCACGAACCGCAGGTGGGGCAGGCGGAGCGCTCCACCTCGGCCACGTCGGCGTCGGAATAGGCGCTGTCGGCGGCGATCACCATGGCGTCCACCAGGTCGAGCTTCTTGAACTCCATGGCCTTGGTGACGGGGTTGGCCAGGCGCGTCTTGCCGGCTTCCATGGGGCCGCCGGAGACGAAGATCACCGGGATGTTGAGCCGCATCGCGGCCATCAGCATGCCGGGGGTGATCTTGTCGCAGTTGGAGATGCACACCATGGCGTCGGCGCAGTGCGCATTGACCATGTATTCCACCGAGTCCGCGATGATGTCGCGGCTGGGCAGCGAATACAGCATGCCGTCATGGCCCATGGCGATGCCGTCATCGACCGCGATGGTGTTGAACTCCTTGGCCACGCCGCCCGCGGCCTCGATCTCGCGCGCGACCAGCTGGCCCAGGTCCTTCAGGTGCACGTGCCCGGGCACGAACTGGGTGAAGGAATTGACCACCGCAATGATGGGCTTGGAGAAATCTTCGTCTTTCATGCCGGTGGCGCGCCACAAGGAGCGCGCCCCCGCCATGTTGCGGCCGGCGGTGGAGGTTTTGGAACGGTATGTGGGCATTTTATTGCTGAAGAAATATCGCAGAAAGGAAGCGGGCCACAGGAATAAGGGCCCTTGCGTGCCCGTGCGAACAACCTCTTGAGCTGCGCCCTGGGCAAAGCGGCAATTATCCCACACCGCCCGGGCTGTCTTGCCACCACGCACCGTGTCCGCCTGAGCCCCCACGGACGGCGAGAAGTTGCCTACGCTAGGGAATCGCTGAACAAAGCGTCAGCGCGCAGCGTTGCCAGTGTGATGCCGATTTTTTTTGTCAACCAACAGCAGATTTGACGGCTTGCCAGTTGGAAATTTTCATTTTTTGGGGCTTTTGCCCCGGGTTTCACGCCTTATGCCGCCTTGCAGACGGAATTGTCCATTGATTGCAGCAACGCTTTCTTTGCAATCACCAGATTGGCCAGCGCAAACAAGGTGTCGCACTGCGCACCGTTTTTGGCCAATCCCCTGTAGCGAGCCTTCTTGTGCTTGAACAGATTCTTCACCACATGAAACGGATGTTCAACCCGGGCACGAATTTGCGCCTTGACCTTCTCCAAGGCCTGCGTCAATTGCTTCAGCGGCCCTTCGGTCATGCCCTTGAGCCTGGAGCGCTTCATAGCCACCGACCACCGAACATCCGCCTTGATGGCGCCCTCTGCTTGCGCCTTCAAGATCTCGTCGCGCCTGTGCACGCCGGTGTAGCCCGCATCAAGAATGACGTCATCCTCTTGCCCGTGCAGCACCTCATGGGTGTGCGCCACGTCAGACTCGTTGGCCGCGGTGTAGTGAGTGCTGTGCACCAAGCCCGATTCAGCATCGGCACCCACATGCGCCTTCATGCCGTGGTACCACTGATTGCGCTTCTTCGTTTGATGCATTTCAGGGTCACGCGCCTTGTCTCGGTTCTTTGTCGAAGTCGGCGCATTGATGATGGTGGCGTCCACCATCGTGCCCTCGCGCATCATCAGGCCTCGCTCGCGCAGGTGGGCGTTGATCTGCTCAAACAGCACGGCGGTAAGCTTGTGCTTCTCGAGCAGGCGGCGAAACTTGAGCACCGTGGTGGCGTCCGGCGCTTCCTCATGTCCCAAGTCAACACCGACAAAATTGCGGATGGCCGCGCTGTCGCTGACGGCATCTTCAAGGGCCTCGTCGGACAAGCCATACCACTGCTGCACAAAGTACAGCCGCAGCATGCGTTCCAGGCCAATGGGCGGGCGCCCTCGTTTGCCCTTGGGGTAGTACGGCTCCAGTGCCTCCAGCAATCGAGCCCAGGGCACCACCTGCTCCATCTCACCCAGAAATTTCTCGCGCCGCGTAACGCGCTTCTTTCCCAGATACTCGGCACTAGCAAAACTGATTTGTTGCATCGGCGTAGCTCGCTGGTCGTCCTTAGTCTATCAACGCTTCACAGCTGCTCAACGTCGACACTCTCGTCGATTAAATCAGCCTTTCCCTAGACGGATCCCGATAACGTAGTGGGAGGACCGGAAATGGCCGCCACGAAACCCACCCGCAGGCCGGCAAAGGGGCGCGGCAAGACGCGGCGCTGGTCGCAGCAGGTGACCGGGCACAGCGATGCGCTGGACCTCGAAGCACATGTCTTCACCTCGGACAATCCCGAGGAGATTGCCGCGTCGCTCAAGCGTTCCGCCGTGAACAGCCGGCGCCGCAAGGGCACGGCGTTCCAGTCGGCGATGTCGATGCTCAACTTCTACATCAATCGCGCTGGCCGTCATCTGCCCAAGGCGCGTCGCGCCACGCTGGAAAAGGCCAAGGGCAAGCTGCGCGAAGCGTTCGGGCGGCCACCTTAAGCAGGCACTACGCGCCCTGCCTTGCTTGCGCGACGGCATTTTCGCGCCAATGCTTGTTCCTATGTCACCTGCACGGAGCCGGATCATGGACAGAAAAAGCGAACTGCAAGCCACCGTGGACGCCCTGGCACAAGCGGGCAAAGGGTTGCTGGCAGCTGACGAGAGCGGGCCCACCATCGCCAAGCGGTTCGAACGCATCGGGGTGGAGTCGAGCGAGGAAAACCGCCGCGCGTGGCGCAGCCTGCTCTTGTCGGCACCGGGTCTTGGCGAGTTCATCAGCGGCGTGATCCTGTACGAGGAAACGCTGGGCCAGCGCGCCGACGATGGCACGCCGCTGCCGGAACTGGCCGCGCGCCAGGGCATCGTGCCCGGCATCAAGGTGGACAAGGGCAAGATTGCGCTCGCCCTGGCATCCGGGGACGAGATCACCGAGGGTCTCGACGGGCTGGCCAAGCGGCTTGCCGGCTATCGCCAGCAGGGCGCGCGCTTTGCCAAGTGGCGTGCGGTCTACAACGTGTCGGACAAACTGCCGGGCTGGGCTGCCGTCCAGGCCAATGCGGAAGCGCTGGCGCGCTATGCCGCGATCTGCCAGGAAGCGGGCGTGGTACCCATCGTCGAGCCCGAGGTGCTGATGGATGGCGCGCACTCCATGGCGCGTTGCGCCGAGGTCACCGAGGCCGTGCTGCATGCAGTCTTTCATGCCTTGCACCGGCATGCGGTGGTGCTGGAACACATGCTGCTGAAGCCCAGCATGGTGCTGCCCGGCAAGGACGCCGGGCACGCGGCGCCGGCCGAGGTCGCCATGCAGACTGTGCAGGTGCTCAAGCGCACGGTGCCCGCGGCGGTGCCGGGCATCTTCTTCCTGTCCGGCGGCCAGACGCCCACCGAGGCCACGGTCAATCTGGACGCCATGAACCGGCTTGCCCCGCTGCCCTGGCGATTGTCCTTCTCCTACGGGCGCGCCTTGCAGGAGCCGCCCCTGCTGGCCTGGCGCGGCGAGTCCGCCAATGCGGCGCAAGCGCAACGGGCGCTGCTGCAGCGCTCACGGCTGAATGGCATGGCCTGCCTGGGGCAATATGACGCGGCGCAGGAGAACGCTGCGGGCTGATCCTGCCGATACGCCTACGCCCCTTCGGCGTAGGCGCGCAGCCCCGCAGCCAGCGCGGCAAACGTCACCGCGCAGCGCGCGCTCTCGCGCAGGTCCTCGTGCATCACGACCCAGGTATCCATGATCACCGAGAACTGGCTGGGCAGGACCCTGACCAGCCGCGGGTCCCGCGCCGCCAGCGCCGCCTGGCACACGCCGATGCCAAATCCCGCGCGTATCGCGCCCAGCTGGGCCAAGTCGCTATTGGCACGGAAAGCCAGGGCGTCGCGCGAGAAGGCCTTGAACCTGGCCTGCAAGCGGCGGATAAAGGCGTTCTCCTGATCGAAGCCGATCACCGCAAAACGGGACAGATCCACCAGCGACTTTGGCACGCCACGGGATGCCAGATAACTTACGTGGGCATGCAGGCCCAGTTCGATCCCGCCGACGCGCGTGGCCACCAGCGCTGCCTGCTCCGGCCGGAACATCCGGACCGCAATATCCGCCTCGCGGCGCAACAGGTCGTCTGCCTGGTTCGACAGCACCAGTTCGATTTCCAGTTCCGGATGCTCGTTGTGCAGCGCCGCCAGTATCGGCGGCAACACTTCAACGCCGATGACTTCGCTTGCCGACAAGCGCACCGTGCCACGCACACCCGCGCCGTGGCCGCTGGCGACCCGCCGCATCGCCGCAGCCGTCGCGGCAATGCCGGCGGCATAGGGCTTCAGCTCATGCGCCGCGTCGGTCGGCGCGAATCCGTCGAATGAGCGGGTGAACAGCTTCAGCCCAAGGGCAGCTTCGAGACTGTCGATGTGCCGGCCGACGGTCGGCTGCGTCAGGCCCATTGCCCGCCCGGCTGCCGACAGCGAGCCGGTCTCCAGCACATGGAGGAAGGCCCGGTACCACTCCCAGTCTGGTTCGCGCTTGGGCATGGCTATGCATTTATTTATAGGAACCAGCCGATTATAGGCAATTTCCTTTTAGCCACAGAGCTTGCAGACTGAAGCTGTTTTCAGCACTGGTGCCAACTCAAAAGGAGATTAGCCATGTCCAAAGTCGCTCTCTTCGGCGCGGCCGGCGCGATCGGGCAAAGCGTGGCCGCCGCGCTGCGCGGCAAGGGCCGGCCCTATCGCGTGGTCGGCCGCAGCGCGGGCAGCCTGCGCACAGCCTTCGGAACGGACCCGCTCGCCGAAGTCGTCACCTGGAATCCCGATTCACCCGAGTCGGTGCAAGCCGCCGCCAGCGGCATCGAGACGCTGATCTATATGGTCGGCGTCGACTACTGGCAGTTCCAGCTGCACCCCGAACTGATGCGCAAGACCCTGGATGGCGCCGTGGCCGCTGGCGTCAAGCACTTCATCCTGATCGGCACCGTCTATCCCTACGGCCGGGTACAGACCGGCAACCCGGTCCGCGAAAACCATCCGCGCGAGCCGCACACGTTCAAGGGCCGCATGCGCAAGGCCCAGGAGGATCTGCTGATGCAGGCCGATGCCAGCGGGCGGATCCGCGCCACGGTGCTGCGGCTGCCTGACTTCTATGGCCCGGGCGTGCAAGCCAGCCTGCTGCACCGCGCGGCGCAGGCGGCGGTGAATGGCGGCACGGCTGACATGATCGGGCCCCTCGACCCGCCGCACGAATTCGTCTACGTGCCCGACGTGGGGCCCGTGGTGGCACGGCTGATCGACACGCCGGCGGCCTTCGGCAAGATCTGGCACCTGGCTGGAGCCGGTGTCACGACGCAGCGTGCGCTGGTCGCGGAAATGGAACGGCAGACCGGGCGCACGCTGAAGCTGCGCGTCGCCGGCAAGACGATGCTGCGCCTGCTGGGCCTGTTCAACCCGTTCATGCGCGAGCTGGTCGAGATGCATTACCTGATGACAGACCCGCTGGTCATGGACGACTCGGCGCTGCAGCGGCTGATCGGGCCGATTCGCAAGACACCGTATGTCGAGGGTATCCGCCAGACGCTGGCCGCGGTACGGGAGACCCAGCCCACGGCTATCGCTACCGCCTGACAGGCCATCATGGCTGGCGAGAGCGCGGAGGCCGCCGCACCTGTCCGGTCGCCAATCGAAGCCCCGTCCACGATGCACACCTTGCTGTATGTGGAAGACAACCCTGCCAACCTTAAGCTCATGGAGCAACTCCTCGCCCGCCGGGCAGACGTGCATTTGTTGTCCGCGGCCACCGGGACTCTCGGAGTCGAGCTCGCGCGCACTCCCCTGCCCGATGCGATCGTGATGGATATCCATCTGCCGGACATCAATGGCATCGAAGCACTGGGACGCCTGCGCGAAGACCCGATGACAATGCATTAAGCCCATGCCGACTGTACCGTCGACTGGCTGCGTCCTTCCACCATCTGATCGTCGCTCGTGATGCCACCAATATAGGCGGATCGAACCCTTGGTGAAGCAAGCTCACGCCCGATGACGCTCGGCTTGATAAGCCTCAATCTTTGGGAGTATCGCCAGACGCCGCTCCAGACTCTCCGCTGACCAGTACCGCTCACGATCGTAGTACTCCGCAACAGATGGCACGGTATCTGGGATGATGACCCAAGGTTGCTTCGATGATGTGTAGATATGAATATCTGGGGGGAGCAAGTCTGGATTGTCTAGAGTACCAACACGCATAAAGCGCAGTATCGGCCCCGAACCTGCATAGCTGCTCCACACAGCCACATGGCACTTGGGACATCTGGCAATCTCTTGCCCCTGGCCACTTGCCGATGGGGTGTCGACAACCTCCGGCTCTCCAGACAAGAGCGAGACCCGGTCGGCTTCAATCATTGCATTGAGGGCAAATGATGCCCCGGTCTCTCTCTGGCACCAGCGGCAGTGGCAGCAGTGCACAAACAGAGGCGCTGTTTCAATGCGATATCGGACGGCTTGGCAAGCACAACCACCTTCTGCGGGGAAAATCTTGCTTTTTGTCACTTTCCTTATTCCTCTACTTGAGGTTTATATGGACATCGGGATTTGCATAATAATTGGTATTATTGACAGCCATTACCGTATCCCTGCATGTACCGTTGACCGCAAGCTGTGTAGCGGCTCGCCAGCGATTACGAGATAGCCATGTCCCGATACGTAGCCTTTCTTCGCGGCGTCAGCCCGATGAACGCCCGAATGCCCGAACTCAAGCGCTGCTTCGAGGCCGCGGGCTTCTCCGAAGTGAAAACCTTGCTCTCCAGCGGCAATGTCGTGTTCAACGCGCCATCGTCGTCACTGGCCAGCCTGGAGCGACGCGCCGAGAAGGCGATGCAGTCTGAACTGGGCCACAGCTTCGACACCTTCGTCCGGCCGGCCCGCTATCTCCAGAACCTCATCGACTCGGACCCCTTCGCCGAGTTCAGCCTTGCGCCTTCGGCCAAGCGGGTTGTCACCTTTCTCCGCCGCCCAGTGTCGCCAGACGTGAAGCTGCCCATAGAGCGCGACGGCGCAAGCATTGTCAAGGCCAATGCCACGGAAGTCTTCAGCGCCTACGTGCCCGCCCCGAAGAAAGGCCCGGTGTTCATGAGCCTGCTCGAACGCTCGTTCGGGAAGGACATCACCACTCGCACGCTCGATACGGTCATCAAGTGTGCCAGGGCATAGGCTTCATGCGTAAGGCGATCGCCCGGACACTTGCACCCAATGGCCGAAATGGGTCCGAAAGACCTCACCCATCCACGCTGCACGGGTGTTGTTTCGAGGCTACACCAGGGGCGGTTCATTCCGTACCACCAGTTCCATGAACCCTGAGCTCAGGTCGTACTCCCGGGTGAAACGATGTTCGGGAAGCAGCGCCAGCAATATCTCCGCGGTTGTACGGACCGTGCAACCGCGTGCCACATGACCACCGAACACTCGACCACGCGAGTCCGCAATCGACATGTGCAGGTGCGCTCCATCCGATGACAGGGATCCGGCCAGGGTCAGGATTTCCAGATTGTCACGCAGTTCGGTAGGGTCTTCGGCCCCGGCAAATCGCAATTGGGCAACGCTAAGGCTCCCGATGCCCTGGATGACGAAGGCCGCATGCAGCTTGAGCTGACTCAGCACGTCTTCGAGTGCGACACGCAGATCGTCGCCGGGAGAGAGGCGTAAGGGATGTGCTTGCATCGCGCGGTTCCAGGTTGGGGCTCCGTGACAGGTTAAGGCGAATTGAAACCGATCGCAATTGAGCACCAGCTTTCGCACATTGGCGTCTTGCTCTGCGCGGCACAAGGTTTCGGCAGTCTCCAGCCTCCGGCCTGGGTCGGTCGCGGAACACGTTACGTTACACGTAACACCTCCCCGCGGCTGCCAGCCGTCCGCACAGGCCGGCAGGTCTGCTTCAACCTCCCGGAAACCCGCAGCAGGCCTGCCTCCCGCGCTTGCGCGCGATGGCACGAGGCTGCCTTGCCAGAGCTGGCATTGCCCTTGCTGGTTCTGGTGCAAGGCGCAGGCCACGAAGCCAACGCCGGCAAACCGGAGGAGACAAGGATGAGCTGGACGAACCGTGGAGCGGCCGCCTGGGAGCCAGTCCTGGGGCGCAGCCGCGAGGCACATGCCGTGGTGATCGACGACATGCCGGTGTACCGGCACGGAGTCATGCACCTGCTCGGAGAAATGCCGGGCATTGGCCGGGTGGAACTCATGGAAACGGACGCCCTGGCGGCACGCAACGTGCGCCTGCCGGTTCCGGCATTGCTCGTGTTCGGCATGCCGCCGGATCTTGCCGACGGCTGGCACCTGCTGCGCCAGGCCAGCCTGGTGCTAAAGCCCAGGCGCCTGCTGCTGGTATCGGACAATATGTGGTCGCGTCTGCCGCCAGGCCTCGACAGCCGGTTTGCCCGCTCCCTGTCCCGGTCCGCTTCGCTCGCAACGATCGAACGGGACGTGCGCGCGCTGCTGGACCTTCCGCCCTGTGCGGAAGCCCCGCCAGGGCAAGACGCCGGGTCGGTAGCGTTCCAACGCCCGTTCCACGTGCTCGCGTAAGTCGTTCACGCGGCTCCGGATACCGGCAACCGCCGCACACTTATAGAGCCGTAGCTTCGAACGCGAGGCGCAAAGCGCATCAACAGCCAAGGGCCCGAGTCGCGTAAGGTGGCTTCGCCAGGATTCCGGGCGAAGCCATTCGCGCAGGCTCAGTTGTCCTCATCTGCACACCAGAGCGAGCGCATTCCCTGTCACGTCGGACGTTCATGCGATGTATCGACCAGCATTTCCAGCAAAGCGCGCTTCAGTACTTTCCCGCTTGATGTCATGGGCAAGGCATCCACTTTCATAATGCGTCCCGGACGCTTGTAGGGTGCGAGGTGGCTTCTCAAATGGAGTGCCAGAGATTGATTGTCGAGCGGCAGGTTCCCCATAGTTTCAACAAAGGCCAGAATTTCTTCATTGCCATCAGGCTGCCTGTGCCCGATAACGGCCGCATTGCGAACAGAAGGATGCCGCAGCATTACCGTCTCGATTTCCCCCGGATAGACATTGAATCCGGAACGGATAATCATTTCCTTTTGTCTGCCGACGACAAACAAGGCCCCATCCGGCGTCTGCATGCCGATGTCACCGCTGGCATACCAGCCACCTGGCCGCATGACCTCGGCCGTCGCCTGCGCATCGCGGAAGTAGCCGGGCATCAAGCCCACGCCCCGCAGCCAGATCTCACCTTGCTCCCCTTGCCCGGCATCATTTCCATCCGGACCAACCAGGCGTAATTCCGCGCCCTCAAGCAGATTGCCCGACGAACTATCGTCGCGAGGCTGTCCATACCGCACCATGGTCGCCCCGCCGGCATACTCCGACATGCCATACCCGTGATAGACGGGCTGGCCAAGCCGAGCCTCGATGACGCGCTTCAGCGTCAAGTCCAGCGGCGCGGCACCGGAGTACACGTACCGCAGGTCTGGGCAGGCGGGATGCCGGAGTCCCTGCTCGTCGAGCCACGACATCAACCGACTGAACATCGCCGGCGGCCCCTGCAGGATGGAAATGCCATGATGTGCCAGAGCATCGAACACATCCGCCGGATCGAACCGGCTGCGCATGACCAGACTGCTTCCTGCGTAGAGCGACGCCATCAGCATGGCCCCCAGCCCGAAGATATGCGTCATCGGAAGATAGGCATGGGAACGATCCGCCGGCGTCATGTGGCGACACTCCGTCGCCGCCTTCGCATAGTGAAGAAGGCCCTTGTGAGTGACCGGAACACCTTTTGGCGCGCCGGTCGTGCCGGATGTGAAGATGATTGCAGCGACCTGCTCCGCCAGTGGTGACGGCTCGGATTGCGCATCCAGGCGCACAGGGCTTCGCGACAGCCCTGGCAGAACCGACGGCTGACAGCCGTGTCTGCGCCCATGCGTTGCCGCATCGCTGGATATTCCAACGGTAAAGTATGCGACGCGTGCATCTGCCTTGCGGGCGAAAGTATCGACCTCCCCCGCAGCCATCCGCGCATTGATGCTGCAAGCCCATGCATTCACCCGGCTGCAAGCCAGGATCAGCGCCACATGCTCCGGACAATTCTCGGCCACCGCGAACACCCGGTCTCCGGGCCGGACCTCCAGCGTCCGCAGTTCGAGCTCCAGTTGATCGACCCAGGGGCCCAGGTCCGCAAACGTCAGGGCGCCGCCCAGCGTATGCAGAAAGACCCGGTCAGGCCCGGATTGCAGGCGCAGATCAAACAGCTCGTGAATGCTTGTGGCTTGCATGATTTCCACCCTATGCCTCGGCGAAACAGGAACTCGCCCGCTTCAAGTTGGCGCGGCACTCTTCGACCATGCCCTGAATCAGATCCGCGCAGCTCGGAATATCGTCAATCAGACCGACCACCAATCCCGCCGATACGGCGCCTGCGTCGACATCGCCGCTGGCCAGTGCCGCACGCCCGCGAGCGCCCGCCACCAGGTGCCGGATTTCGGAGAACTCACACCCGCCGGGTTGGCGCTCCATTGCAACCACTTCCTCCGATATGGCATTGCGCAGCACGCGTGAGGTGTTACGCATGGTCCGGAACATCAGCCGCGTGTCGCGCTCGGTAGCTTTCACCAGCGCCTGCTTGATATTTATATGCACTGGCGACTCGTGCGTCGCCAGGAAACGGGTCCCCATGTTCACCCCCTCCGCCCCGAGCGCCAGCGCGGCGGCCATGCCTCGCCCGTCGGCGATTCCCCGGAAGCGATCACCGGAATGTCGAGCGCACGCACTGCCAGCGGAATCAGGACCAGGCCGGGTATATCGTCTTCTCCCGGGTGGCCGGCACATTCGAAGCCGTCAATACTGACAATGTCGACACCATTGCGCTGCGCCGACAGCGCATGGCGCACGGCGGTGCATTTGTGGACGATCGTGATGCCGTGCGCCTTCATCCGGTCGATGAACGCCGCGGGACTATTGCCTGCGGTCTCGACAACCTTGATCCCGGCATCGAGGATCGCCTGGAGGTAATCCGCGTAGGGCGGAGGCTCGATCGTTGGCAGGATGGTCAGGTTGACGCCAAATGGCCGGTCCGTCATGGTCCGGGTCCGCGCAATCTCCCGCGCGAGATCATCCGGGGTCGGTTGCGTCAGCGCGGTCAGGATCCCCAGGCCGCCGGCATTGGAAACGGCCGATGCCAGCTCCGCCCTGCCTACCCATTGCATGCCGCCCTGGAGAATGGGGTACTTGATGCCCAGCTTTTCCGTGACACGTGTTTTCATGGTCTCCATCCCGACTTCAGTTCGCGGCGCGCAGATTCAGGCGCCTGATCAGTTTCCGTTGACGTTCAAACTGCTCCTGGGCGTATGCCGCGTAGGCAGTGCTGTTCAGGTAGGCATTCTCCAGCTCGAGCCGCTCCAGCGCTGCCCGCCCTTCGGGCTCGTCCAGAGCCTTTTTGAAAGCATCATGCAGTCGCTGCACCGTGGCAGGATTCATGCCTTTGGGTCCGACCAGCCCGAATGGCGCCATGGAAACCATGTCGTATCCCACCTCGCGCAGCGTCGGAATGTCCGGATACCGCCTGGTGCGGTTCGCCGTCCACATCAGCAACACGCGCGCACGTCCCGATGTGGTATGCGGGGTCAGCGGGCCGCTGGCGATGCCGATGTCCACATGCCCCCCGAGAAGGGCATTCACCAGATCGGCCTCACCCTTGTAGGGAATGTGAGTCAGCTCAATGCCGGCCTTGTCCATGATTTCTTCCATGGTGAAATGCATGGTGCTGTTGAGGCCGGCCGAACCGAAGCTGATCTTCCCGGGATGCTTCCTGGCATCGGCAACCAGTTCATTCCACGTCTTCCATGGCGCATCCGCGCGCACCGCCATGCCGAACCCATAGCCAGCCAGGTGGATGATGTAAGTGAAGTCCCTGAGCGGGTCGAAGGCGGTCTTCTGCATCTGGGGGACGCGAAATGCAGCCTCCGGGATAATGCTCAGGACATAGCCATCCGGTGCCGCCTTCATCAACTGGTTAGCGCCGAGCAGGCCCGATGCACCCGGCTTGTTCTCAATGACGGCCTGTCCCAGGGTCTTGCCAAGCGAGGGCTGCATGGCGCGCAGCAGGGCGTCTGTCGCACCCCCAGCTGCATACGGCACGACAAGTGTCACCGGACGTGTCGGAAAGCCTGATGCATGCGCGCGGCTGCCGGCCGCCAGCACGGTCGCATACGCGGCAGCGGCGCCGAGAAGCTTCCTGCGTTGGATATCAATGCTCAAGGTTGTCTCCCTGATTTGAGCCGGGAAGGGCCGCAGAGGCGGCACCCAGCCCCGCGGATTGGACTATCTGTCCTTGAAATCGGCCTTGCGCTTCTCGATGAACGCTTGCATGCCCTCGTTGGCATCTGCACTCTGAAATGCCAGCGTGATCAGGTCTGCCTCGATGCGCAGCCCGTCTTCCAGGCTTGCCGACGTCCCGCGTGCAACGGACTCCAGAATCAGGCGGGACGCGGTCAGGCTGTACTGTGTAAGCGGGAGCAGGAACTCACGTCCGGCGCCAACGAGGTCGCCATGGTCGATCACGCGGCTCACGAGGCCCGCAGCCAGCGCTTCGCTGGCATCCAGGACGCCGCCCGACAGCATCAGCTCGAGCGCCCTTGCCTCGCCAATCAGGCGAGGTAGCCGCTGCGTACCGCCATAGCCGGGGATCAACCCGAGCTTTATCTCCGGCAACCCCATCTTCGCGGTCGCTGTGGCAATGCGGAAGGTACAGGCCAGCGCAATCTCCAGGCCGCCGCCGAAGGCATAGCCCTGGACAACGGCAACGGAAGGCATCTTCAGCCGCGCCAGTCGGGAGATCGTTGCCTGCCCGCGCAGCGTGTCCTGCTTCTGTGCGGCCAGCGTGCGCCCGTTCAGCTCCCTGATGTCGGCGCCGGCGCAGAACGCCTTGTTGCCGGCGCCCACCACGATAAGGCCGCGTGCGTCCGAATGCTCGATATCGTCCAGCACGCTGTCCAGTTGGGCCAGCACGGCAAAGCTGAGCGCGTTCAGCGCGTCCGGCCGGTTCAACGTCAACACTGCGAAGCCGTCTTGGTACTCTACGTTCACAAACATGGTGTTCCCGGATTGAGGTTAATCAGTGAATGCGATGCCGTGAGGCCGCTGGAAGCCAACGACCGTACGCCCTGTCGCCAGTCCTGCCAGCATCCGCCCGATGCGGTCTGGCAACTGGTCAAGCGCGACGATCTCCGCGCTCTCGCCCAGATGCGCAGGCTTCAGGTCCGTGGCAAGGCGCTGCCAGAGCGTGGCTTCCAGGTCGCCATAGAAGCTGACGTTGACGCCAATCAGCCGGATGCCGCGCAGGATGAATGGCAGCACCGACGTGACCAGCTCGTTTCCACCCGCGTTGCCTACGCTGGCAATCACCCCGCGTGGCTGTACCGTGCGCGTGAGCCAGGCGAGCTGCGTGCCGCCCACGCTATCGATCGCTCCGCTCCAGCGGGCGCGTTCCAGCGGCTTTGCGCAGTCTTCGATGCTGCCGCTGCGGATGACTTCCGCGGCTCCGAGGCGCCGCAGCATGTCGTCATGATCCACCTTGCCGGACATGGCCGACACGCGATAGCCGAGCCTGCTGAGCATATCCACGGCCATGCTCCCCACGCCGCCGGTGGCGCCATTCACAAGGACGCTGCCGGCTTCTGGTCTCATGCCGCTCTCCTGCAGCAGGTGCACCGCGAGCGCTGCGGTAAAGCCGGCCACCCCAAGCGTGGCGGCCTCCAGCAAATCCAGCCCGTCCGGAACTGGCATCACGCGTGCGGCGCGCAGCCGCACGTACTCGGAGAAGCCGCCATCTTCGTCAACGCCAAGCCCGCCGGCGTACGCCATGACGGCATCGCCTGGGCGAAAGCGGGGATCGGTGGAGTCGACCACCACGCCGGTGACATCGCTGCCGCCGACACGGGGAAAATGGCGGATCACGTTGCCATGGTCGGTGGTGGCCAGCGCATCCTTGTAGTTGAGGCCGGCGTAGGCGGAACGCAAGACGACTTCACCAGGCGTGAGCTCGTCCAGCGACACGTTGGCGATGCCGGCCCGGACGCGCTCGCCGCGACAGATCCGGAATGCCTTGAAGGACGGCGGTACCGCGGTGGCAGCGTGGTACGCGGAGTGCCCCGTTGCGCCCGCACTGGAGAACGTAATGGCTGCCATGGTCACGCTCCGATGACGTCGCGCCATTGCCCGGCCTCGGCACCGCCCAGCCAGGCCTGCAGCGCCGCCAGTGCGCCCGCCTCGCTTGGCGCCGCGGGGGGGCTCGGCAGATCAGCGCGGGTGCGCGAGAACTTCGGCGCGGGCGCCGGTTGGATGACCCCGTCGACCTCGACAAAAGTACCGCGCGCCTTGAGGTGTGGGTGCCGCGGCGCTTCGTCGAGCGTCAGCACCGGAGCGAAGCATGCATCGGTGCCCTCCAGCAGTTCGCACCACTGGTCTCTCGTCCTGGTGCGGAACCGTTCGGCGATCAGCGCCCTGGCACGCTCCCAGCCGTCGCGGTCGTCTTGCGGCGGGAACGTGTTGGGATCAAGATCAAGCCGCATCAGCAGCTCTTGGTGGAATTTGCCTTCGATGGGGGCCACAGACACCCATTTGCCATCGGCGCACGGATAGACGTCATAGAAGTAGGCGCCCGCGTCCAATACATTGGTGCCGCGTGCGCCCAGCAACCCTGCCATATGCATGCCAATGGTGGAGGCCGCCAGCGCGGCGGTGCCGTCCACGATCGCGGCGTCGACCACCTGCCCCTGCCCGGATTGCCGCGCTTCGAGAATGCCCGCCAGCATGCCGAGCGCAAGGTAGAGGCCGCCGCCGCCAAAGTCTCCCACCAGGTTCAATGGCGGCGTAGGCGGCTGGCCCTTCCGTCCAATCTTGTCGAGCACGCCGGTCAACGCGATATAGTTGAGATCATGGCCCGCAGCCTGGGCCAACGGCCCATCCTGCCCCCAGCCGGTCATGCGCCCGTACACCAGGCGTGGATTGCGCGCGAGGCACACCTCGGGCCCAAGCCCCATCCGCTCTGCCACGCCGGGACGGAAGCCTTCGATCAGGCCATCGGCTTCCTCGACCAGCCGCAGCACAAGCTCCCTGGCGTCGGCCTGTTTCAGGTCGAGCGCGATGACCTGCCGGTTGCGCAGCAGCAGGTCATACTGCAGCGGACGTTTCAAGCCGAGGCCGCTTGGCTCGCGCCGTTCGATGCGCAGCACCGTCGCGCCGAGATCCGCCAGCGCCATGGCCGCCATCGGGCCGGGGCCGATGCCGGCGAGTTCAACGATCTTGATTCCCTTCAATGGACCCATTGCGGTCTCCGGTTCGTTGGCATAACGCTCAGGCTGTGCCGTACGAGGGTTCAGTGTCAGCGGGGGCGTCCGGGCATGGCGGCTTCAGTTCGCAGGCTTCGCCCCGACGAAATACAATCCCCGGCCGCTGGCCACCATGCGTCCGGACATGTCGTACACGCGCGCCGCGGCCGTCGCCACGGTGCCGCCGATATGGACGATGCTGGCGTCTACGCGCAGATCCCCCGGCGCGGCCACGCGGTGATAGTCGACATGCAGGTCGAGCGTGGGCACCGCCCGCCCCAGGCTGGCCGCAACCGCGTAGTCGCCCGCGCCGTCAATCAGCGTTGCCAGGATGCCGCCGTGCGTGGACTGCCGCTCGGGACTCGAAACCAGTTCCTCACGCCACTTCACGGTCAGGCTGACCGAGTCGTCCCCGACCGCCTGCACTGTCATGCCGAGCCAGCGGTTCAGCGGCGACCGGTCGACGATCGCCTGCATTTCAGTCATGTTCATCGCAATCTCCGTTATGCATCGGGCCCATGCGCAAAAGTCATTCCTCCGTGTGCCGTCGTTCAGTCGACCGGTTGCTCACTCGAGCTTGACGTTGGCTTGCCTGATGAGCTTTGCCCAGCGCGCCTGTTCCGCCTTCAGGAAGCTGCCGTACTGTTCAGGCGTGGCGTACCTGACTTCCGCGCTCTGGGCGTTGAAGCCGGCTTGCAGATCTTTCTCGCCCAGTGCTTCGCGCAACGCGGCGCTCAGCTTCCGGACTATCTCGGGCGGGGTGCCCGCCGGGGCCATGATGCCGGACCAGGCACCGAGCTCGAGGCCTTTTGCCACGGTCTCGTCCAGCGTCGGCACGTCGGGCAGTGACGGCAGCCGCTTCAGGCTGCCTACCGCCAGCGGCCGCAGGCGCTTGTCGCGGACCATGGGCATGACGCCCGCCGAGGTGCCCATATAGATCTGCACCTGGCCGCCCACCAGGTCGGCCAGCGCGGGCGCTTCACCGCGATAGGGCACATGCGTGCCGTGGGCGCCGATGGCGTCCTCGAACATCAGCATCGACAGGTGCGTGATGTTGCCGTTACCGGCGGAGCCGTAATTTAGCTGACCGGGCCGGCTTTTCAGCGATGTCACCACATCGTTGACATTGCGCACCGGCGCGATCGGGTTCGAAACCAAGACAATGGGCTGGTTGGCGGCAAGCCCCACCGGCATCAGGTTCTTCTGGGGGTCATAGCCCAGCTTCGCGTATAGCGAAGGACTGAGAATGACGGAGGAGGTGTTGTAGAGCAGCGTGTAGCCGTCTGCCGGGGCCTTGGCGACCAGTTCGGCAGCGATGTTGCCGTTGGCGCCAGGCCTGTTGTCCACGATCACTGCCTTGCCCAGGTGGTCCCCCATCTTCTGGGCGATGACGCGAGCCAGCACATCCGTGCCGCCGCCCGCGGAGAAGCCCAGTACCAGGCGGATAGGCCGGTCCGGGTAGTCCGCGCGCGCCAGCGGCGAGGCAACCAGGCCCAGCGCGCTCGCGATCAGCACAAGAATTTTGCCGCCGAATGCTGTCGGCGTGCGCTTGTCGTTCGATTGCACAGCAGTCTCCTTGGTAGCGTGACCAATGGCCTCCGGTGCGGCGCAAGTCGTAAGCCGCAGCCGGTAGCCCGTAAGCCGCCCCTTTTTTGTGTAGTTGGGAGGGATTGACGGCGCTCCGTCAGCCCGCCATCGTCAGGCCGCCAGACACCGACAACACCTGCCCGGTGATGAACGCGGCATCGTCGGACGCCAGGAAGCACACCGCGCCGACGACATCATCCGGCTGCCCCAGGCGGCCGAACGGGATCGCCTTCTCCAGCGCGCCACGCAGCTTGTCGCCGCTCTCGCCGGCGCCTGCGAAGTCACGAAAGAGCGCCGTGTCCGTGGGCCCGGGGCAGACCACGTTGACATTGATCTTCTTGCGCGCCAACTCGCGCGCCAGGGTCTTGGAGAAGGCGATGACACCGCCCTTGCAGGCGGAATAGACCGACTCGCCGGACGACCCTACCCGGCCCGCATCCGAGGCAATATTGACGATCCGGCCACTGCCGCGCGCCGACATACCCTTGACCACGGCATGGTGCAAGTTCAAGGGGCCCACCAGGTTGATCGCAATGATCTTCTGCCACAGCTCCGGCGTGGTATCGACGAAGCGCGCAGCGAAGTCCCAGCCCGCGTTGTTGACCAGCACGTCGACCGGGCCGAGTTCCGCCTCCACGGCCGCCACGGCCGAGATAACGCGGGCGTTGTCGGTAATGTCGACGGCAAAGGCGCGCGCCTGCCCCCCTTGTTCGCGGATATCCCGCGCCACTTGCCCGGCAGCTTGCTCGTTCAGATCGAACACGGCGACGATGGCCTTCTCCGCGGCAAAGCGCTTGCACAGCGCCGCCCCGATGCCACCCGCACCACCCGTGACGATGACAACCTTTTCTTGTAGACCCTTCATGACTGGACTCCTTGATGCAGTGAAGTATTGAGAGGGGCCGAGGCCCACTCACACGGGAGACAAATCGCTTACCGGGCGGCGCGGCACTTGATCATGCGCAGCGGCGTATACACCAGCAACTCGGTGCCGTCCTGCTTGAGCACGCGGTTGCGCGTGCGCACCAGGCCGCGGCCCGGGCGGCTTTTTGACACGCGGGCCTCGATGACTTCGCATTCCACATGCAGCGTGTCGCCGGCGAACGCGGGATTCTTGATATCCAGCTCCATCCCCAGGAAGGCATAGCCGGTCTTCTGCATCGTGGCCTGGGCCAGCAAGCCTTCAGCGAAGCAATAGACCAGCGAGCCCGGCGCAAGGCGGCCCTTGATATCGGACTCGTGGCGCAGGAACTCCATATCGGTGAACAGCACTTCGGTCATGTGGATGACGTTGATGAAGTTGCAGATGTCGGCGTCCTGGATGGTGCGGCCGATGGTCCTGAACTTGCGGCCCACCGGAAGATCCTCGAAGCACATGCCGAGGCCGACGGTTTCAAGGGTTTCATTGCTCATGACGATTTCCTTCTTGGGTGAGAGTGACCGTGACTGGGCAGCCCGCTTACCTTGCCGGCCGGCCAAGCATGCTGTTGGAAATGATGTTGCGCTGGATCTGGTTGGTGCCCTCGATGATCTGGAGCACCTTGGCATCGCGGAAGTAGCGGTTGATGGAATACTCGGCCGACACGCCGGCGGCGCCGAACAACTGCACGGCGTCAGTTGCCACCTTCATGGCGGTGTCCGAGGCAAAGCATTTGGCCATGGCCGCCATGGGCGCCAGTTCCGCTGCACTGGCACCGGCGTCCACCATCGCCGCGGACCGGTACACCAGGTTGCGCGCGGCCTCGGTCTGCATCTGCATGTCGGCGAGCATCCAGCGGATGCCCTGGAAGTCGCTGACCTGTCGGCCAAACGCCGCGCGGTCCTTCACAAACTCGACCGCATGGTCAATGGCACCTTGAGCCAGTCCCACGCCGCGTGCGCCGATCAGCGGGCGGCTGGCGTTGAACGCTTCCATCACCGCCTTGAAGCCGCCGCCGAGCCGGTTGGCCTCCGGGATAAAGACGTCGTCGAAGAACAGCGGACACGACGGAACGCCCCGGGCGCCGATCTTGTCTTCCTTGCGGCCAACGGTGAAGCCCTTCATGCCCTTCTCGACGATGAACAGGCTGATGTTGCTCTTCGGGTCGTCGCCGTACTTGGCCGCGACCAGCACGAAGTCGGCGATGTCCGAGTTGGTGCACCAGATCTTGGCGCCGTTGAGGCGGTAGCCGCCGTCGACCTTGACCGCGTGGGTCTTGATCCCGCTGACGTCCGAGCCGCTCTGTGCCTCCGTGGTCGAGAATGCGCCGCGCAACTCGCCTGAGGCGAGGCCAGGCAGCAGCCACTGCTTCTGGGCATCGGTGCCGCCGGACAGGATGGCGCCGAACGGCACCCACTGCACCAGCAGCAGATAGGCGGTGTTGTAGCAGACGCGCGCAAACTCCTCGATGGCGATGCACGCGGACAGCAGGCTGCCTGCACCACCGTACTGTTCGGGAAACGGCAGCGTGAACAGGCCGAGTTCCTTGAGCAGCGCGAACATGTCGTGCGGGTACTCTGCGGTGCGGTCGATCTCGTCGGCGCGCTTCGCTACGCGCTCGCGCGCAACGCGGCGGATCAGATCCTGGATCTGACGATGGTCGTCATTCAGGGCGTAGGTCATCGCTATTCCTTGGCGTGGATGTGACGGAGACGGATTCGAGGTTGCAGCCGCGGGCGGAACTCAACATGGGCTGCGGGCAACGCCCTCACGGTCGGCGCTTTCGACCACGCCGGCACCACGCAACGCCGAGATCGCGGTGGCGTCCTTGCCGAGCACTGCCGACAGGATCTCGTCGGTATGCTGGCCTCGCAGCGGTGGCGCCAGGCGGTACTCGACCGGCGTGTCCGACAGCCGGATCGGATTCCTGACCATGCCGATGGTGCCGCCGCGCGCGTGCGGCATGTCTACCCGCAGCTCGCGGTGCACGACCTGAGGGTGCTCGAAAACCTGCTTGTAGTTGTTGATCGGCCCGTAAGGCACGCCCGATTCGGACAGATGCTCGAGCCAGTAGTGCGTGGTTTGTGCACGCATGGCCGGGTCGAGCTCGCGCTGCAGGGCGCGCCGGTTCACATTGCGTCCCTCCATGGTCAGGAAGCGCGGGTCCGCGGCCAGGTCATCGCGGCCGATCACGGCACAGAGGCGGCGGTACTGCCCGTCATTGCCGCAGCCGACGATGATGTGCCCGTCCGCGGTGGCAAAGGACTGGTAGGGCGTCAGGTTGGGATGCTCGTTGCCCCAGCGGCGCGGAATTTCACCCGTGGCGAAGAAGCTGGCGATCTGGTTGGCGCCGAAGTTCACCACCGTGTCGAGCAGCGAGATGTCGATGTGCTGGCCCTGGCCGGTGGCATGGCGGCTTTCGACGGCAGCCAGGATGGCGATGGCGGCGTTGAGGCCGGTCAGGACGTCGGTCACCGCGATCGACGTCTTCATCGGGCCACCGCCTGGCTTGTCGTCGGCGTCGCCGGTGATGCTCATCAGGCCACCCTCGCCCTGGAAGATGAAGTCGTAGCCGGGGCGGTCGGCATAGGGGCCGTCCTGGCCGTAACCCGTCACCGAGCAATAGATCAGGCGCGGGTTGAGCTCGCTTAGCTCGGCGTAGGAAAGCCCGTAGCGGGCGAGGTCGCCCACCTTGTAGTTCTCCACCAGGATGTCGGACTGCCCCACCAGCTCGCGCACCAGGGCCTGGCCTTGCGCGGCGGCAAGGTCGATGGCGATCGAGCGCTTGTTGCGGTTGGCGGAAGTGAAGTACGCCGAATCGCCGGTTTCCTCGCCGTCGGCATCGCGGATCCAGGGCGGGCCCCAATGGCGCGTGTCATCGCCGGCACGAGGACGCTCCACCTTGATCACGTCGGCGCCAAGATCGGCCAGCATTTGTGTGCACCACGGACCTGCCAGGACCCTGGTCAGGTCGAGTACACGAAGACGGGAAAGCGGCCCTGCCATGTCAATTCTCCGGATATGAAGCCACACCGCCCGCGCCCTGCACTGCGCAGGGCAGACTCGCCGCCTGCCGGGCTGTCCGTAACGTGCGTCCCGTTCAAATAATCGAACGGTGTTCGAATAGTACGAAACTGTGGCATCATGCGTCCAGCGTTTTTTTGCACGTTGTTCAATTATCCGAACGAGGAGGGAACCATGACTGACTACACCGATATCCGTTACGACGTGGCAAATGGCGTTGCCACGATCACCATCGATCGCCAGGACAAGTACAACGCCTTCCGTGGCAAGACCTGCGACGAACTGATCGATGCCCTGCACCGCGCCGGCTGGGACAAATCGATCGGCGTGATCGTGCTGACCGGCGCTGGCAGCAAGGCCTTCTGCACCGGCGGCGACCAGTCGGCGCACGATGGCGGCTACGATGGCCGGGGCCTGATCGGCCTGCCGGTGGAGGAGTTGCAGAGCCTGATCCGCGAGGTGCCCAAGCCGGTGATCGCGCGCGTCAATGGTTTCGCCATCGGCGGCGGCAATGTGCTGGTGACGTGCTGCGACCTCGCCATCGCCGCTGACAGCGCCATATTCGGACAGGTCGGCCCGAAGGTCGGCTCCGTCGACCCGGGCTTCGGCACGGCTTTCCTGGCCCGCGTGATCGGTGAGAAGCGCGCCCGGGAGATCTGGTTCCTGTGCCGGCGCTACAGCGCGCAGCAGGCGCTGGAGTGGGGCCTGGTCAATACAGTGGTGCCGGCCGAGCAGCTGGATGCGGAAGTGGAACGCTGGTGCCAGGAGATCCTCGCGCTGAGCCCCACCGCCATCGCCATCGCCAAGCGCTCGTTCAATGCCGATTCGGACTCGATCCGTGGCATTGGCGGGCTGGGGATGCAGGCGCTAAGCCTGTATTACGGCACCGAGGAATCGCACGAAGGGGTGCGCGCCTTCATGGAGAAGCGCAAACCCAACTTCCGTGGCCGGAAATCCGATTGACGCCCGGTGGCCCACGCCGCTCTTCGTCGGAGATGGCTGGGCCCTCTTGCCAGAAGGTCTCGTTTCGGCGTGGGTTAGAATTGTGGCGCTCGCGCACCGTGAGCGTGTAGCAATACGGAAAACAAAGCGCCACAGATGCCAAGAGTCTCCTCTAAACGCGCTGGCCTCGAAGAGGCCAGCAGCGAGCCATCCGGCCCGCGCTCCCTGACGCGTCTGCTGGGTCTGTTCGAGATCCTGTCAAAGGCGCGCAACGGCATGACGCTGGCGGAACTCAATGTCGCGCTGGAATCGCCGAAAAGCAGCCTGCTGAACCTGCTGCGTCCGCTGGTCGCCGAGGGTTACCTGGTGCACAACGAATCGAGCTATCGGCTCGGGCCCTCCATTTTCCGCCTGTCCGCAGGCGTCATGTCGGCGTGGGATTTCCCGCGCATGATCCGCCCGTTCATGGAGGAGCTGGCGGCACGCACCGAGGAGACCGTCATGCTCGGCGTGATGGTGCCGGAAGCGGAGGCCATTACGTATGTGGAGATCATCGAGAGTCCCCACCCGATCCGCTATCAGATCCCCGTTGGAACGTCGCGGCCACTCTACGCCAGTTCCGCGGGCAGACTGCTGGTTGCGTTTTCGACACCGGCATGGCGCAAGCAATATCTGGCAACTGTCGCCCTGAAAGCGAAGATGGAGATCCCCTTCACGCGTGCCTCGTTGTCCAAAGAGGTCGCCAAGATCCAGGCGGAAGGGCTTTCGTGTTCCTTCGGCAGCTACAGCAAGGGGCTTGCCTCGGTCGCCGCGCCGGTATTCGACGCAGCGGGCCGCTGCGTGGCCTCGCTGAATGTTGCCGGGCCGTCGGAGCGTTTCCAGAATGAACTCGATTTCCTGAAGGCGACCGTCAGGGAAGTGGCAACCAAGGCGTCCGGCATGATCAGCGTGATCGAGCGGCCTCTCGGCGACCAGGCCACCTGAGGCCGGCGATTGCCACGCCGTTCCGTCGGCACTCGCGACGTAGCGCTGCCCGCAGCCCCCTCAGGTCTCGAGACTGGACACGTCGCCCAGTTCAAATCCGTATCCGCAAGACTCTCCCAGCCGCAGCAGATCTGCCTGCAGCGCAGCGCGGTCTTGCTGCCGCGCCCAGAACACCGGGCCGCCTGCCCAGCGCGGGAAGCCGTAACCCTGCGCGAGTACCACATCGATATCGCTCGCGCGGCTCGCCACGCCTTCGCGCATCAATAGCGCGGCCTCATTGACCATCGCCAGCAGCGCGCGACGCTGGATCTCCTCTGCGCTCAGCGCGCGGCGCTTCAGCCCCCGCCGCGCAGACGCCCGCTCGATAATGCCCCGCACCTCCGCGTCACTGGTCTTCCCCGCCGGCTTGCCGGCCTCATGCAGGTAATAGCCCGCCCTGGTCTTGCGGCCCAGCCGTCCCCGTTCGCATAGCTGATCGAGGATGTCGACATACCTTTCGCGTGGGTCGCGCTGCGCGGCCTGCGCCTTGCGCATCCGCCAGGCGATGTCAAGGCCGGCCAGGTCCGCCACGGAGAACGGTCCCATGGCAAAGCCGAATGCCTCCAGCGCCTGATCGACCTCTTCGGGCCATGCGCCTTCCTCCAGCATGTATTCGCACTGCTTGCGGTAGGCATTGAAGACGCGGTTGCCGATGAAGCCGAAGGCGTTGCCGCACAGCACCGGCGTCTTGCGCAGCCGCCTGCCTAATGCCATGCCCGTTGCAAGGACGTCCGCCGCGGTGCGGTCCCCCCGCACCACCTCGAGAAGCTTCATCACATTGGCGGGACTGAAGAAATGCAGGCCCAGTACGTCGTGGGGCCGGCGTGTGGCGGCGCCGATGGCATCGATGTCCAGGTAGGACGTGTTCGTCGCCAGCACGGCGCCAGGCCTGGCGAACGCATCGATGGTGCGGAACACGTCCTGCTTGACAGCCAGATCTTCAAAGACGGCTTCAATAATGACATCGGCACGAGCGAGCACGTTCCAGTCCAGCGTCGCGGTCAGCCCCGCGAGCCGCGCGGCGGCATCTCGTTCCTGCACCTTGCCCTCCGCGACGCGGCCCTGGTAATGCGACCGGACGCGCTCCGCGCCACGGGCCAAAGCCTCGGCGTCCTGCTCCAGGAGCAAGACCTCCAGTCCGGCGTCAAGCGCGCTGATGGCGATGCCGCCGCCCATGGTCCCGCCACCGATGACGGCCATGGTCCGTACCGGCCTCGGCTCGACACTTACTGCGGGCGGCAGCTTGACAGCCTCCCGCTCCGCAAAGAACTGGTAGCGCAATGCGACTGCGTCGCCAGACTGCTGCAATTGATCAAAGAACGCGCGTTCGGCTGTCATGCCGGCCAGCTTGTCCGGCCCGGCGGCGTTCCGGATCGACGCGATCGCCGCCAGGACTGCGGGGCGCCGCTTTCCCGCCCGCAAGGCCGACTGCTCCGCCGCAGCTACCGCACCGTCGTCTTCCGCAGGGACCGGCTGGTCCAGCAGATCGCGCGTCTTCCCGCGCATCGCACGCGCCAGCTCGACGGCATGGTGCAGGAGATCCGCTTCCACCACCCGGTCAATCAGACCGGCCTCGCCCGCCTGTTCAGCGGTGATTCGCTCGCCTGTACAAATCATGCGCATGGCCCGTGCCAGCCCGACGCAGCGCGGCAAGCGCTGCGTCCCACCCGCGGCAGGCAGGATGCCGAGCGTCACTTCCGGCAAGCCGACCTGCGTGCCCGGCACCGCGATGCGCGCATCGCAGCCCAGCGCCAGTTCGAATCCGCCGCCGAGGGCGAAGCCATGCATGGCCGCGACCACCGGCTTGCTGCACGCACGGATGGCCTCGATCACCTGCGCCATCGATGGCCAGGTCAGCGGCTGGTTGAACTCCCGGATATCTGAGCCGGAGACGAAAGTCGATCCCGCGCCGACAATGACGCCAGCAAGCAGATCAGACCGCGCTTCCAGTATGGCGACCGCGTCCACCAGGCCCTTGCGAACCGCCCACGAGCCGGCGTTTACCGGCGGGTTGTCAATTTCTACCACCAGAACGTCGCCCCGGCACTCGGTGCGAATCGGGCTATTGATCGTTACATCCATTTGAAACCTCCTTAGAACTGGCCTGGCACATCTCGCCTCACATCGGACGATGATCAGGCTTCCATCAGCGAGCCGAAGCGTTCGAGCTGGCAGTCGCTGTCGCCGAGCAGCGGATCCAGCATGGTCAGGCGCTTGAAATAGTCACCGACTGCCAGTTCATCGGTCATGCCCATGCCGCCGTGCAGCTGCACCGCCTGCTGCCCGATAAAGCGCCCTGCCTTGGCGACCATGAACTTGGCCGCCGACAGCATGCGGCCGCGCTGTGCGGGATCGGGCTCGCTCAGGGCCTGGGCAGCCACGAAGGCCATTGATACGGCCAGTTCCTTCTGCACCAGCATGTCGGCCACGCGGTGTTGCAACGCCTGAAACGATCCCAGCGGCTTCCCGAACTGCTGGCGGGTGCGCAAGTAGTCGGCGGTAAGTTCGATCAGCCGCTCCATCGCGCCGCCCGCTTCAGCGCACAAGGCAGCGATACCATGCTCCAGCCCACTTTCCAGCGCGGCGCCACCCTCCCCCATCTGCCCGATGCAGGCCTGCGGCGGCACCATGACGTTGTTCAGCACCACGTCGCAGGCGCGCAGGCCGTCAATGGTGGGATAGCCCTCGCACCGCAGCCCCGTGGCCACGCCCGGAACCATGAACAGCGCCGGGCCCTCGCCGGCCACGCTCGCCATCACCAGCAGCGCGTCGGCCACCTCCCCGTGCCAGACCAGCGTCTTGCGGCCCGACAGGCTGTACCCTGTGCCGGTGCGGACCGCCTTGGCGCAGACTTCGCCGCGGGCATCGCGTGCGCCCTCGTCCTCCAGGTAGGCGAGCCCGACAATACGTTCACCCGCCGCCATCGCCGGCAGCCATTCCAGCCGCTGCGCCTCGCTGCCATGACGCTGCAGGACGGCGGCCGCCATCACCGCGCTGACCGTTACCGGCTCCAGGACCAGGGCCCGGCCCAGTTCGTGCTGCACCAGCAGCTGACTCGCCGCGCCCTGGCCAAAGCCGCCATACTCCGGCGCAATGGTCAGGCCCAGTACGCCCAGGTCCGCCAGTGCGCGCCATGCCTGCCGACTGAAGCTGCCGCCCCTGCGGGCGATCGAGCGGCGTTGCTCGAAGGTGTATTCGCTGTCGAGATAGCGTCGCAGGCTATCGCAGAGCATGCGCTGCTCGGCATTCGGCTTGAGATCCATGATCTATCGCCCTTAAAAGCCAAGAATCATCTTGGCGATGATGTTCTTCTGCACTTCGGTGGCCCCACCGTAGATGGAGGTCTTGCGCAGGTCGAAATAGGTAGCGGTCGCTGGCGCGGCCCAGCCGGGGGCACTGATTGCCGGTTCGTTGCCGGCCACCAGCCATTCCGGGTCGTATGGCCAGGCATTCAGCCCGGCAATCTCCATTTGCAGCATGGCCAGGTCCTGCTGGATCTCGGAGCCGCGGATCTTGAGGATGGAGGCTTGCGGACCCGGGCCACTGCCGTCATCCTGGGCGGCGACGCGCAGCAGCAGCATCTCCAACGCCATCACTTCCATCTCGATGCGCGCGATCTTGTCACGCATCCGCGGCTCCTCCAGCATGCTCCGGCCCCGGCAAGGCGTGCTGGCGGCGATTTCCTTGAGCAGCTTGAGTTCACGATGACAATGGCCGATGCCGGCGATACCGGTGCGCTCATGCCCGAGCAGGTATTTGGCGTAGGTCCAGCCCCGATTCTCTTCACCCACCAGGTTCTCAGCCGGCACCTCCACGTCTTCCAGCCAGACTTCATTGATCTCGCGTCCGCCATCCAATGTGACGATAGGGCGAACGGAGATGCCGGGAGACTTCATGTCGATCAGCAGCAGCGAGATGCCTTTCTGCGGCTTGGCCTGCGGATCGGTCCGCACCAGGCAGAACATCCAGTCCGCATGATGTCCCAGCGTGTTCCAGGTCTTTTGCCCGTTCACGACATAGCGCTCTCCATGGCGCACGGCACGCGTGCGGAGCGAGGCAAGGTCGGAGCCGGCACCGGGCTCTGAATATCCCTGACACCAGAAATCCAGCACGGGTGGAATCCGGGGCAGAAAGCGTTCCTGCATCGCGCGGCTGGAAAACTTGATCAGCACCGGCCCGATCATCGACAGGCCGAACGGCAGCAGGCGGGGAGCGCCGCCGCGAAAGCACTCGATCTCGAAGAGCATGCGCTGCAGCGGGCTCCAGCCGGTTCCACCATGCTCCACTGGCCACGCGGGCGCGCCCCAGCCCCGCTCGAACAGGATGCGGTGCCAGCGCACGTAGTCGTCACGCTCCAGCCGCTGGTGCCGCAACACCTTGTTCTTGATGTCGGCGGGCAAGGCCTCGCGGACAAAGGCGCCGACCTCCAGGCGGAACGCAAGTTCCTCCCGGCTAAAGGACAAATCCATGGGGTGCCTCCTGGTTGAAGTTACAGGGTCTCCCGGGTGCCCAGCACCACGGTCGCCTGACTGGACAATTCACCGCCATTGCCATGCGCAAGCGCCAGCCTTGCCGAGTCCACCTGACGCGCGCCGGCCCTGCCCATCAGTTGCTCGGTGGCCTCAACCATGGCGAAGAGGCCATACATGCCGGGGTGCACGCATGACAGGCCGCCGCCGTTGGTGTTCACCGGCAGCGCACCGCCGGGCGCAATACGGCCGCCCTCCACGAAGCTGGCGCCTTCCCCCTTTGCGCAAAAGCCAAGATCCTCGAGGAACAGCAAGGTGTTGATGGTGAAGGCGTCATAAAGCTGCACAACGTCGATGTCCTGCGGCCGCACGCCCGCCTGCTCGAATGCACGCCGGCCGGACAGACGCGCTGCCGTATGGGTCAGATCGGGCATGGCGGTAATGTCGCGGTGCTCGGTGGCCGCGGCGGCGCCAAGCAGGTACACCGGTGTGCGCGTGAGATCGCTGGCGCGGTCCGCACGCACCATCACCACTGCCGCCGCGCCGTCCGTCACCAGGCAACAGTCGCGCACGCCCAGCGGATCGGCAACCATGCGCGCGCCAAGGTAGTCGTCCATCGTCATCGGGTCGCGCGCGAAGGCGTCGGGGTTGAGCTGCGCCCATTGCCGCGCAGCCAGCGCGACCTCGCCGAGTTGCTCGCGCTTCAAGCCGTACGCGTGCTTGTAACGCGCCGCCGCCATCGCATACGCGCCGACGGGCCGGGGCAGCTTGTAGGGGGCCTCGAAGGCGTTCTGCCGCATCGACATGACCAGGCCGCCGGCTGCGCTGCGCTGGTTGCTGCCGTAGGCGATCAGCGCCACGTTGCACTGGCCGGTGGCCAGTGCCAGCGCCGCCCACATGGCATGGGTCATGAACGCCGAGCCGCCCGTCCGGTTGTTCTCAGTCAGCCGCGGTGAAATGCCGAGATATTCCGCCAGGCCGAGGCCGGACATGAAGTCGTCCGGCAGGGCCACGAAGAGTCCGTCGACATCGGCCGGCGTCAGCCCGACCTGATCCAGTGCCTTGAGGCTGGCGCCCACCGCCAGCTCCATGGAGCTCTGTCCTGGCGCCACCCCATGCCATGGGTTGCCGCGGCCACGATGGCGGCTTCGCCGCGCGGGAAGCGGTCGTTCATGGCGCCACCTCCGCGACAGCATCGAACACCACCAGCGGCTTGCCTTCGGCCTGCGCGACACGCGCGCGTACCGGCATGCCGATGCGCACGGCATCCGGCTCGATGCCTTCCACCCGGCTCATCATGCGCGGCCCCTCCGCGAGCGTGATCAGGGCGACGTTGTAGCTCGGCTGCGGCGGTTTTGCGCGCACCGTGGTCGTTGCATAGACCGTGCCCTCGCCGGAAGCCGCCACCCATTCCAGGTCGCGGCTGCCGGTGCGCGGCTCGGCCACCCGGGGAAAGAATACATAGTGCCCGCTGCTGCGCGAGCGCTGCAGCATGAAACGTCCCTGCGCCAGGAAGGCGAGGTATTCCTCTACCAATCGGTTTCCACTCATGTCGATCTCACAATGGCCATTGACCCGCTGCGATTTCATGACATGTCCGGAGATCCACCAATGAAAATGATCCCGAATGCCTATAATGTGGGCAAAATTCATCGGGAGATGGAAACACGTGGCACCGTCATCATCGACGCCCGCTGGCGTCCAAAGCCTTGAGCGCGTTTTTTCCATCCTGGCGCTGCTGGCCGACCACCATGTCAACGGCATGTCGCTGCGCCAGCTCGTGGAGCTCACCGGGCTGAGCCGCGCGACAGCGCAGCGCATGATCAGCTTCCTGGTCCAACGCGATTACGCCGAACAGGATCCCAGGACGCGCAACTTCCGCCTGGGCACCGCTGCCATGTTCCTGGGGCTGCGCACCATGTCGCGCCCGCCCCTGGTTCAGGCCTACCTCCCTACCATGCTGCGCCTGGCACGGCGTAGCGGCGAGGGTGTGTTCCTGGTCATCGGCATCGGCGACTACAGCTACAACCTGCACCTGGAACAGGTCCCGCCGCAAAACCCCGATCTGACGAGCCTGGTGGGCCAGACTCGTCTCCTGGGGCTGGGCATCGGCAGCCTGTCATTGCTGTCCACCATGACCAACGCCGAGATTCGCCAGCACCATGAACGCCATGCGGCCGAATACCATAGCCATGGCCTGACCATCGCCCGCGTCCTTACCGGTGTTGAACGCAGCCGGCAACTGGGTTACACGCTTGCCGCGGGTTTCGGCGTGGCGGGCGTCGGCCACGCCTTTGCCGTCCCGTCCGGATTCGCGGCGATCAGTATGGTCTTTCCTACCCGCATGCCGCTGTCCCGCCGGCATGAGCTTGGTTCCCTGATCGTCGAAGAGGTGAATTCCCAAGCCACAAGCTGAAGCACCAAGACAATCGGCTTGCCCCGGATGGTGCCCATATTATGGGCAAAAGACGATATAGCCGTTGAAGTCGCCATCGCTTTCGCATGAAATCTCCTGGACATCAGAAGAATTCCACAGGAGACAGGCATGCCGGAACCACAGCATCGGCTTGAGGCCGTACTGAACCCGTCCTCAATCGCCATCCTCGGCGCATCAGGCAACCCTGACCGCATCGGCGGCATCGCACTCGACCATCTCGGCCGGCTCGGTTTCGCCGGTGAGGTCTTCCCGGTCAATCCCAAGTACGCAGAGCTTGGCGGGCGCCAATGCTATCCCGACGTCGAATCGTTGCCGACGGCGCCGGATGTGGCCGTGCTCGCGCTCCCGGTCGACGACGTGCTGCCCATGCTCGAACGCTGCCACGCCAGGGGCATTCCCGCCGCGGTCATCTATGCCGCCGGCTACGCGGAGGTCGGCAGCGAAGGTGCCGTGCGGCAACAGCAGCTGGTGGATTTCTCCCGGCGCACGGGCATGCGGATTGTCGGCCCCAACTGCATGGGGCTGGCCAATCTGGCAACCAGCGCGATCACGTCGTTCGTGCCCACCTTCCGGACCTTTCCGCCAGACGACCGGCCAGGCCATGTCAGCCTGGTCACGCAAAGCGGCAGCATGTGCTCCGACATCTATGTGACCGGCTGGATGATGGACATGCGCTTCCGGCACTTCATCAATACCGGCAACGAAGCCTGCCTCGATTTTTCCGATTACCTCGACTACCTGGCCGACGACGATGGCACGCAAGCCATCGCCGGCTACGTGGAGGGCCTGCGCGACGGCGAGAATTTTGTCTCGGCCGCAACGCGGCTGCGTGAGGCAGACAAGCCCCTGATCCTGCTCAAGGCCGGTGAAAGCGAACGCGGCTCGGAGGTAACCCAGTCACATACCGCCGCCCTGGCGGGAAACCGGGCCGTCTATCGCGCGGCATTCGCCCAGTTGGGCGTGATGCAAGCCCGGCATACGGTGCATCTTGCGGACCTGGCCTACCTGTCCCGTTTCCAGCGCGGCAAGCGCGTAGGATCGCGCGTCGTGGTGGCGTCGATCTCGGGCGCCATGGGCGCCGTGACCGCCGACTTGCTGAGCGCGCAGGACCTGCAGCTCCCGATGCTGTCGCAGGCATGCCAGCAAAAGCTGCTGGACAGCGTGCCCGGTATCGCGATGGTCTGCAACCCCGTCGACATGACTGGCCAGCTGTTCAGCCGCAGCCGCCTGGCCACCGAAGTGCTGCAGACGATCATGGCCGACGATGCCGCCGACATCCTGCTTGTGTTCGCCACGGGCTCCCTCTACGAACGGATCGCCCCCGAGCTGATCGAGGTGGCGGCACGTACTGACTGCCTGGTCGCCGTCATCGCCACCTCCGGGAGCGCCGATACCAGACGGCAACTCGAGGCAGCGGGCATTCCCGTATTTCCGGATGCCGCGCGCGCGACCGAGGCGCTCGGCACCGCTGTGCGCTGGGCAGAAGGTTCGGCGCGGACCACGCACTGGAGCGCGCTGCGCAAGGCGGCCGCGGCCGCCAACACCCCTGTCTCCCCGCCACCGGCGCGCGCCGACGAATATCAGGTCAAGCAGTGGCTTGCGCAGTTCGGGGTACCTGCCGGCCACGCCGAGGTGGTGCGCGACGCGGCCCAGGCCAACGCCGCCGCCCTGCGCCTGGGCGGACCGCTGGCCATGAAGATCCTGAGCCCGGACATCGCGCACAAGACCGAGGCAGGTGGCGTGCGCCTGAACCTCGGTTGCGATGAGGTGGCGCAGGCAGCCCGGCAGATGCTCGACACCGTATCAGCCGCCGCGCCGGACGCAGAGTTGCGGGGCCTCTTGCTGCAGCCGATGGAGCAAGGCGTGTGCGAGCTCATCATCGGCGTAACCCGGGATCCCGTGTTCGGCCTCACCATGACAGTCGGCCTCGGCGGCATCATGACGGAGCTGTTCCAGGATGTCTCGCACCGGCTGCTTCCCGTGGACGCGGGCATGGCGCACGAGATGCTGCAGGAGCTGCGCGCCTATCGCCTGATGCAGGGCTTCCGGGGCAAGCCGCCGGCCGACATCGACGCCGCGGCGCAGGCCATCGTTGCGGTCTCGACGGCGGCCATGGCTGCCGGCAGCGCGCTTGCCGAACTGGAAATCAACCCTCTGCTGGTCAGGCCACAGGGCCAGGGCGCCGTTGCCCTCGATGCCCTCCTGACCTTCAACGAAGCCGCCGCATCATGACTCCAATCGAATCACGTATTGACACAAGCCACCCGACGTTCGCAGAGCAGCGGCGGAGCATGCTGGCGCTGTCCGAGCGCCTGCGCGAGCTTGAGCAACGCTCGCGCGACACCTCGTACAAGGCCAAGGCCGTCTTCGACAAGCGCGGCGCCCTGCTGCCCCGCGAGCGGGTAGCCCGCCTGCTCGATCCCGGCGCACCGTTCCTGGAAATCGGCAATATGGCCGGCTACTGCACCGAAGATGCCGACCCTGATACCTCGGTACCCGGTGGCGGCCAGATCGTCGGCATCGGCTTCGTATCCGGGGTACGCTGCATGGTGGTGGCGTCGGATTCGGCCATCAATGCCGGCGCTTTCGTGGACGCTGGCAGCAGGAAGGTGCTGCGCGCCCAGGAGATCGCGCTGCAGAACCGGCTGCCGTTCATCCATCTGGTCGAGTCCGCCGGGGCCAACCTGCGCGCTTATCGCGTGGAGCGCTTCATCCGCGGTGGCGGGCTGTTCTACAACCTGGCCCGGCTGTCGGCGGCCGGGCTGCCGGTGATCACGGTAGTCCATGGTTCGTCGACGGCCGGCGGCGCTTACATGCCCGGCTTGTCGGACTACGTGGTCATGGTGCGCCAGCGCGCGCGCGCCTTCCTTGCCGGCCCGCCGCTGCTGAAGGCCGCAACGGGCGAGATCGCCACCGACGAGGAGCTGGGCGGCGCGAATATGCACGCCCAGGTCAGCGGCCTCGCCGAGTATGTCGGCGAGGATGACGCGCATGCGATCGCCATTGCCCGCGATATCGTGGCGGCACTGGACTGGCCGGACCTTGCCTCGCCGTTGCCTGGCAAGCCGCCTGCGCTGGACCCGGACGAGCTCGCGGGCGTCATGCCGCTGGACGTCAAGAAGCCGGTCGACATGCGCGAAATCATCGCCCGCATCGTCGACGAATCGGCCTGGCTCGCCTTCAAGCCCGACTACGGCGTTTCCACGCTGTGCGGCCATGCCCGGATCCAGGGCCAGGCGGTGGGCATCATTTCCAACAACGGGCCGATCGATCCGGCGGGCGCAACCAAGGCGGCCCAGTTTATCCAGCTCTGCAACCAGTCGGCGACGCCGATCGTATTCATGCAGAACACCACCGGCTTCATTGTCGGACGGATGTCCGAAGAGGCCGGAATGATCAAGCATGGATCGAAGATGATCCAGGCGCTATCCAACTCTCGTGTCCCGCATATCACGCTGTATTGCGGCGCTTCATTCGGAGCAGGCAATTACGGCATGTGCGGACAGTCGTTCCGGCCGCACTTCAGCTTCTCCTGGCCCAACGCCAAGACCGCCGTCATGGGCGGCGAGCAGGCTGCCATGACGATGGAAATCGTCGCGCGCCAGCAGGCTGAACGCAAAGGCCGCCCGGTCGACGAGGAAGCGCTGGCCAGGCAGAAGCACGAAATCATTGCCACCTTCGAGCGGCAGGCCAGCGCATTCATTACCAGCGGACTGATGCTGGACGATGGAATGATCGACCCGCGCGACACCCGCGCCGTACTGGCATTCGTGCTGGCCACCGCGCGCGAAGGCATGCGCCGCGACACCCACCCCGTGCAGTTCGGTGTTGCCCGCTTCTGATTCCCTGATTCCCCGATCAATTCCGGACAAGTCAAATGTACAAAGAAGACCACCACAGCATCATGCAGAGCATCCGCCGCTTCCTGGCCAGCGAAGTGGATCCCTTTGTCGACGAATGGGAAGCCGCCGAGATCTTCCCGGCCCATGCGCTGTTCAAGAAGATGGGTGACCTTGGCTTCCTCGGCATCAACAAGCCGACTGAGTACGGCGGCATGGGCCTCGATTTCTCCTACGCCGTCGCCGCTGGAGAAGCCATGGGCTATGTGCGCGCCCAGGGGGTCAGCATGGGTGTCGGCGTGCAAACCGACATGGCAACGCCTGCCCTGGCCGCCTTTGGTTCCGAAGAACTCAAGCGCGAATTCCTGGTTCCCGCGATTGCGGGGGACGTGGTGGTCTCCATCGGCGTCTCGGAACAGGGTGCCGGTTCCGACGTAGCGTCCCTCAAGACCCGTGCAAGGCGTGATGGCGACGACTACGTGATCTCGGGCTCCAAGATGTGGATCACCAACGGTACCCAGGCAGACTGGATCTGCCTGCTGTGCAACACCTCGGACGGCCCTTCCCACAAGAACAAGTCCCTGATCATCGTGCCGCTCAAGGAAGGCGGCAAGCGGGCCAGGGGCATCGAAGTCCAGAAGATCAAGAAGTTCGGCATGTGGTGCTCCGACACCGCGCAGATCTTCTTCGACGAGGTGCGGGTCCCGGTACGCCACCGCATCGGCGAAGAGGGCATGGGCTTCATCTACCAGATGAAGCAGTTCCAGGAAGAACGCCTCGGCGCCGCCGCGCGCCGCCTGGCCGCGATCCAGCTCATCGACGAGACCGCGAACTACCTGCGCCAGCGCACGGCGTTCGGCAAGCCGCTGCTGGATAACCAGTTCATCCAGTTCAAGCTGGCCGAGCTCAAGACCGAACTGGAAGCGCTGCGCGGCCTGGTCTATATGGCCACGCAGACCTACATCAATGGTGGCGATGTGGTCGAGCTTGCTTCCATGGCCAAGCTCAAGGCGGGCCGCCTGTCCCGCGAGATCGCCGAATGGTGCATGCAGTTCCAGGGCGGCATGGGGTACACCTGGGACAACCCGGTCTCGCGCGCCTACCGCGACTTCCGGCTCGGCTCGATCGGCGGCGGGGCCGACGAAGTCATGATGCAGGTGATCGCCAAGCAAATGGGCCTCATGGGTTCGCGCTGAGAACGGATGCTGACGACCATGGAAACCCTGAGCCAGTTCCGTTACCTCGTCGTGCGCCGTCTGCACGGCGTGCTTTTTATCACCCTCAACCAACCGGAAAGCCGCAATGCGCTGAGCCCTGAACTGCTGGCCGAGATCACGCAGGTCCTGGATATGGCTGAACAAGACAGCCATGCGCGCGCGCTGGTGCTGCGCGGAGCGGGCGCGATGTTCTGCGCGGGCGGCAATATCGGTGGCTTCCGCGAGAGCCTGGCGGCGGCGGCAGGCTCCGAGGATCCCATTGCCACCCGCAACCGTCAGTTCGGCCACCTCATGAAGCGTCTCGCCTCGCTGCCGGTGCCGGTGCTTGCGGTGGTGGAAGGCGCTGCCATGGGCGGCGGTGTCGGGCTGGTCTGCGCAGCGGACTTGGTACTCGCCACGCACGCCGCGCGGTTCGCGTTGTCGGAAACGACCCTTGGCGTCATTGCCGCGCAGATCGCCCCCTTCGTCGTGGCGCGGATCGGTGCGGCCGCGACGCGGCGCCTGGGCCTGAGCGGCGAACGCATCAGCGGCACCGCGGCGGTGGCCATTGGCCTGGCCGACGCGCTGGCGGGGGACAGTGAAGGACTCGACGCGCTCGAAGCAGAATGGCTGACCCGTATCGGACGCTGTGCCCCAGGCGCCAACCGCGCCTTCAAGTCGCTCGTCGCGCGCTGCACGAGCGAGCCCGCGGCGCCCCTGTTGGACGATGCCGCGAGGCTGTTTGCCCAATGCCTGCGCCACGAAGGCGCGGAAGGCACGTCGGCGTTCCGGGAACGCCGCGACGCACACTGGTGCGTCCGGTTCGATGCCGACATGGTCCGCGGCGCCCACGCTGTCCCCGCGGCATCGTCACCAGCCGCTGACCCTGCCAAAGACAGCGCATCGCAAGCCGCGCCACGCAGCGACGCATCCGATCGAGTGCGCACCCTGGAGGTAGACCGATGAGTGCCCAAGCCAGACCTTTCCATACCTTGCTGGTCGCGAACCGCGGTGAAATCGCGATTCGTGTCATGCGCACGGCGCGCCGCCTCGGCCTGCGCACCGTGGCCATCTATTCGGACGCCGATCGCGCCAGCCCCCATGTCTTCGAAGCCGACACGGCTGTCTGTGTTGGTCCCGCCGCCCCCAGGGAGTCCTATCTCAACATCGAGGCCATCCTTCAGGCCGCGCAGTCCGCCGGGGCAGACGCGGTGCACCCGGGCTACGGCTTCCTTGCCGAGAATGAGCACTTCGCGGATGCGGTCACCCGTGCGGGACTGGTGTTTGTCGGTCCCTCCGCAGAAGCCATTCGCGCGATGGGGAACAAGGCGGAAGCCAAGCGCCTGATGCTGGCCGCGGGCATGCCCTGCGTCCCTGGCTATCAGGGCGAGGACCAGAGCGATGCCACCCTCCTGGCGGCCGCCGGCGAGATCGGGTTTCCCATCATGGTCAAGGCCACGGCCGGCGGCGGCGGGCGCGGCATGCGGCTGGTGCACGCCGCCGCGGACCTGCCTGCCGCCCTGGCCAGCGCACGCTCCGAGGCCCTCACCGCGTTTGGCTCCGGTGAGCTGATCCTGGAGCGCGCGGTACTGGAACCCCGCCACATCGAGATCCAGGTTCTCGCCGACCATCGCGGTCACGCCATCCACCTGGGCGAACGCGATTGTTCCGTGCAGCGCCGGCACCAGAAGCTGATCGAAGAGGCGCCTTCCCCCGCGGTCAGCCCGGAGCTGCGCGAAAGCATGGGCGCCGCGGCAGTCAGGGCCGCCCGCAAGATCGGCTACGTGGGCGCCGGCACCATGGAGTTCCTGCTGGACCGTTCGGGCAATTTCTATTTCATGGAGATGAACACCCGGCTCCAGGTCGAGCATGCGGTGACCGAAGCCATCACCGGCCTGGACCTGGTGGAATGGCAGCTGCGTGTCGCCAGCGGCGAGCCGCTGCCCTTCAGCCAATCCTCCATCGCGCTTGACGGCCATGCGATCGAAGTGCGCCTGACTGCCGAGGACGTGGCCGCAGGCTTCCTGCCACAGGGCGGAGCGGTGCTGCGCTGGCGGCCCCCAGGCGACAGGCATGACGTGCGCGTCGATCACGGACTCCGCGAAGGCGGTATGGTACCGCCTCACTATGACTCGATGGTGGCCAAGCTTGTGGCGCACGGCCGCACGCGCGAGGAAGCGCGCCGAAAGCTGCTCAGCGCCGTACAAGACTGCGTGCTGCTGGGTGTCGAAAGCAACCAGCGCTTCCTGGCCGATTGCCTGGCTCATCCCGTGTTTGCCCGTGGCGAGGTTCACACCGGCTTCATTGCCCAGCATATGGGCGAGGCACTGGCGCCGCGGTGCCCCGATGTCGAGACGATTGCCATCGCGGCACTATGCGCGGCCGGACTGCCCGAACGCGAGCCGCTTCGCCTGAGCCGCACGGTGTCGACAGTAGACCTGGAGCTTGGCAAGCATCGCTGGCGCGTCGAACTGGAACCCGCCGGCGACGGTACCGGAGCCACGGTATGGCACGAGGCGCAGCCCCATGCCATGCGCCTCGCCATCGTGCGGCCGCCGGCCGACGGCGTGTTCTGGATCGAGTGCGGCACACAGGTGCACAAGGTGGTCCTGGCCCGGGACGCCGACGGCATCCACCTCTTCGTGCGGGGACGCGCCTGGCGCTTCCGTCCGGCCGACCCGCGCCGGGCACGCGTCAAGGAGGCGGGCAGCGGCGCCGTGACCGCGCCCCTGACAGGCCGCATTGCGGCCATCCACGTCGGTGTCGGCGATGTGGTAGCAGCCGGGCAAGCGCTGGTGGTCATGGAGGCCATGAAGATGGAGCACACGCTGACCGCGCCGTTCGCGGGCCAGGTCACGGAACTGGCGGGACAGGTGGGCGCCCTGGCGCGGGCCGGCGGGAAGCTGGTCCATGTACAGGCTGTCACCGAGGAGGAGCCGGCATGAAGGCCTCACGCAGCGTACGGATAGGCGGAGCGTCCGGTTTCTGGGGCGATTCGGCTACGGCAACCCCGCAGTTGCTCGCGGTGCCGGGTCTGCAATACCTGGTCTACGACTATCTGGCCGAAACCACGATGTCCATCATGTCGCGCGCCCGGGCCAGGGATCCGGCGCTCGGGTATGCCACCGACTTCGTGCACGCGGCCATGGCGCCGCACCTGTCAGAGATCCTCCGGCGCGGCATCAAGGTAGTGGCGAACGCAGGCGGACTCAATCCCCAGGCGTGCCGTGACGCCCTGCTCGGCGTGGCGGAGCGCCAGGGCCTGCGCCCGAAGATCGCCGTGGTGGCAGGCGATGACATCATGGCCGCGATGCCCGCGTGGCAGGCGCAAGGCCTCAAGGACATGTATTCGGGGGAAGCGCCGCCGCAGCAGTTGATGTCCGCCAATGCCTATGTGGGCGCCCAGGGCATCGCCCGGGCCCTTTCCTGGGGAGCGGACATAGTCATTACCGGCCGTTGTGTCGACAGCGCCGTTGTCGTCGGGCCTCTGGTCCACGAGTTCGGGTGGTCCTGGAGCGACTGGGACCGGCTGGCAAGCGCCACCCTCGCGGGTCATGTGATCGAATGCGGCGCGCAGGCGACCGGCGGGCTGTTCACTGACTGGGAACTGGTGCACGACTGGGACCGCATGGGTTACCCGGTGATCGACTGCGCCGATGACGGCAGCTTCATCCTGTCCAAGCCAGAAGGTACCGGAGGCTTGATCCACCCGGCCGCCGTCGCCGAACAGATCCTGTATGAGATCGGCGATCCCGGCGCATACCTGATGCCGGATGTCACCTGTGACTTCCGGCAGGTCCGCACCGAGGCGCTGGACGCTGGCCAGGTGCGGGTAAGCGGCGCACGCGGGCGCGCCCCCGGCACGCATTACAAGGCCAATGGCACCTGGCTCGATGGCCACCAGATTGCCCTCGCGCTGGCGATTCGCGGCATCGACGCCCCGGCGAAGGCGCAACGGACGGCTGCGGCCTTGCTCGCGCGCACCCGCCGCATGATGGCTGAAAAGGGCTACCAGGACTATAGCGAGACCAGCGTGGAGCTGATCGGCTGCGAGGCGCTCTATGGCGCAATCGCTCGCCCGCTGCCAACGCGCGAGGTCCTGCTGCGCCTGGCGGCACGCCATCCGGAGCCAAAGGCGTTGTTGTACCTTCAACGCGAATGCGCATCATGCGGGACCTCGATGGCGGCTGGCACGCGCGCCACATTGTTCGGCCGGGCCGACGTCCAGCAGGTGGTAAAGGTCTTTTCCTTCCTCGTCCCGAAAGAGGAAGTACCCCTGACGGTCTGCATGGATGGACGTGAAGAGTGCATTGCCGTGGCAGCGCTGTCCGGCGAACACGCTTTCGCCCCCGTCTTGCCTTGCGCCGAGCCCTGGCGAAGTCCGTCGGGGCCGCAAGCCAGGGTGCCATTGATCGCATTGGCGTGGGCGCGCAGTGGTGACAAGGGCGATGACGAGAACATCGGCGTCATTGCGCGCGAACCCCGCTTCTTGCCGTTGCTCCGGGACCAGCTGACTCCTCAGGCTGTCAGGCAGTGGTTTTCGCACCTCGTCCAGGGGGATGTGAAGCGCTATGACGTACCTGGCCTCCATGCCTTGAATTTCGTACTCCATCAGGCTCTGGGCGGCGGCGGCTCTTCCAGCCTGCGATCGGACCCGCTCGGCAAGAGCTTTGCCCAGATGCTGCTTGATTTCCCGCTTACGGTGCCTTCGGATTGGGCGACCTAACGGTCGCGGTAGCCAGAACCTCGAACAACAACTACGGAGACAGCAATGCCACATCATTCAAGACGACGCGTTGTAATAGGTGCCATGATAGCCAGCGCCTTCGGGCTGGCCACGGGCGCTGCGCTTGCCGAGACCACACCGTTTCCACAGAAGCCCGTCAGGATCGTCCTGCCCTTTGCGCCCGGGGGGTCCTCAGATGTCATGGCTCGCCTGATCGCGGAACAGCTGAGCAAGATCTGGCAGCAGCCGGTGATTGTTGAGAACAAGACTGGGGCCTCCGGGATCGTAGCCGCCGAAGCCGTAGCCAAATCGGCCCCCGATGGTTATATCGCCTTGCTTACTGTCACTGCATTGGTGCAGGCACCCGCACTCTACAAGAAGGTCTCATTCGATCCGCTGAAGGACTTCGCCCCGGTCTCGCAGGTGGCGACCATGCCCCTGGCCTTTGCACTGAACCCGTCGATCCCTGCCAGGAGCCTGGCCGAGTTCATCGCCCTCGCGCGGGCCCGGCCCGGCCATTACAGCTATGGCTCCTTTGGCACCGGCTCCGCCGGACACTTGTACATGGAGCTCCTTAAGGACGCCGCAAAGATCGACATCCTTCACGTACCGTATAAGGGCGAGCGACCGGCCCTGACCGACCTGTTGGGCGGTCAGCTCTCGGCGATCATCCTTTCCGTGCCGGGCGCCAAACCGTATGCGGCCGATGGCAAGTTGAACCCGGTCGCGGTAACCGGCGCGACGAGAGCGCAGCAATTGCCCAACACGCCGACTTTCGTCGAAGCCGGCTATCGCGACATCGGCCTGGAAAGCATCGGCTGGTACGGCCTGCTCTTGCCGGCAAGGACGCCAAAAGAGATTACGCAGAAATTCTCTCGCGATCTCAATGCCGTGTTGGGTATGCCGGAAATCAAGCGGCGTATGACGGAATATGGCATCACCCTTACCGGCACCACTCCGGAGGCGTTTGACAAGATCATGAGGGAGGATTCTGCCCGGTGGACCAAGGTCATCCGGGAGAAGAACATCCAACCGGATTGATTCCGATGCGTTGGCGAGGGTGAAGCGGGATGTGAACGGAAGTACCGGATCGGGAACAGTTGCCCGGTGATGCAGTCAACCTCCGGAAGTACAGATGTCACATGCCGATTGCCTCACATAAGGGGCGATGCCAATGGATAACGCTCGAGCGCAGCCCTGCCTGTTTGGCCACTATTACAACGGCAGGCAAGAAATCCATTCTCAGGATGACGTTCCGGCATCACTGCGATCGGCAGCGCTACGCATCTGTCGAGTCCGGGGACGCCTCATCTCGCTCTCCAACGTACTATCCATTCCTTGGATCACGTTCGAGAGCCGTCGGTTCTCTCTGGAACGGGAATTGCTGAATGTCCCTGATGCCTCCCACCACGGCACACAGCCATGCAGTCGTTTCACCCGCTCTCGCCTCGTGCCGCCTTTGCCTTGGTGCGCGCCAGCGTTAGTTCGTGGCTGGATGACTATGCCCCAAGCATGGGGGCTGCGCTGGCTTACTACACAGTGTTTTCCATTGCGCCGCTCTTGCTGATCGTCATCACCGTGGCGGGCGTGGTGTTTGGGGCCGACGCCGCGCGCGGCGAGGTAGTAAGCCAACTGCAGGGACTGCTTGGCGACGAAGGGGCCAAGGCAGTTGAAGATATGCTGCTGGCGGTCAGTGAACCGGCCGCCAGTACGCTGACTGCCGTGCTTGGTGTGCTGACATTGCTGGTGGGCGCGACTACCGTCTTCGCGGAATTGCAGTCCGACCTGGACCGGATCTGGCGCGTCCCGGAGCGCCAAAAGATTTCGGGTCTGATCTCGCTTATCCGCGTTCGAATCCTCTCGTTCGGCATGATTCTTGGGATCGGCTTTCTGGTGGTCGTGTCCCTTCTGCTTAGTGCCGGCATTTCGGCAATGGGCCGCGTGTGGGGACCGCCTCTTGGCATAGGCGAGGTTATCGGACACGTACTTGACACCGTTGTGAGCCTGGTATTGATGACGGTGGTGTTCGCCATGATTTACAAAATCATGCCTCGGGCAAAGGTCCACTGGCTCGACGTCTGGCTGGGCGCCGCGGTTACCGCGCTGCTCTTCACTCTCGGGAAGTTCCTGATTGGCTTGTATATTGGTAAGAGCGGCATTGCCAACGGATATGGCGCCGCAGGTTCTCTCGTGGTCCTCCTGTTATGGGTGTACTACGCCGCCCAGATCTTCTTGCTAGGGGCCGAGCTTACGTGGCATTACGCGCAGGCGTTCGGGTCGCGGCGGGATGGCGCAGGGAGTCCCGCTCATGCACCTTCCACACGCAGCGACGAGAAAAGGAGTAGCGCGCATTCCAGCCCCGGCTTGATGGACGGCGCAAACGCGCCTTCGTCCCGAGAAGGAAAGGAGGGGATGGTGACCCCTATCGTTCATATTTATGTTGAAGAAATTATTAGTTTGGCTGCCGCCGCTGGAATTGATGGTCACACAACCGCGGCCGACATTGCAGATGTCGCGGAAAAAGCCTTCGTACATTTCAGGACCACTGCGGGGCAGGACAAACAGGTGCTTCGGGCCTTGTTGAACGAGTTCTCGCTTGCGTTAACCATGGCCGGCCAGTCCGACCAACATCTGACGGCAATGCGGGAGCTCATCCGATACGGAGTGCATTACGTGGACACCTACCGGAAAGCCCTGAATTAGGGGCCCAGCAGTTCCCCACATCTGCCGAGCTGCGCCAGAGCGTGGATTTTTTTGCGCTGGACCCGCAGTGACCTTGCTCCGGGGGGACGCCGGTATGCTGACGCGACGCATACCCAGGTTTCTGCTGCAGGAATCAGCCTTCGGCGTCGCTCCCCAACATCCCCTATGCGGCCACACATTTTCGTGCACGGCAACTGATGTGGCAGGCCGGCGTGTCCAGAGGCCCTACGGCCCAATGAGGTTCGGCGGCAGCTTGCCCCCGTTCGCAGCCAGCTCCGCCATGACCTTCTTGTGCAACCAGATGTTCAGCGCGGCGGAGTCGTTCATGTCCCCCGTATAGTTCAGCTCCTTTGCAAGTTCCTTGCGATGTTCCAGGCTGCTGTCGATGCCGAGTGCCTTCATGGTGTCGACGATCGAAGTGCGCCAGTTCAGTTGTTGGCCCGATTCGCTAACGGCCTTATCCATGACGGCCTCGACGTCGACCGTGGACAGCGGCTTCGCAGTGGTGGCTGGAGTGGCTGGGGTGGCGCCGGCGGGCGTAGTTGCACCTTGGTCAGGCGGTGTGGGGCTCGCCTCCTGGGTAGGCGGGGAACGATGTAAGAGCTTGTTCAGTATGTCTTTGAGGATGCTCATGACGGCCCTCCTGTGCAAAGGTCATTGTGACACCCGTGGCAAGCTGCGGAACGAGCAACATCCCGCAAGTTCTGTTCCCATCTGAACAGCCGGCTCCGAAGGCACCTCGCGGCACGGAGCCGGGGGACGGCGGAGCCCAAGTATCAGACGCTCGTGCGCGGGAAAGGCCCAGTGAATCGTGCGAGGTGTGTCTCACCCGCAAAATTGCGGCCGGCAGCCTGCTCACCTGTCCACCGCCTCTCCAAGGTGCAGACTTGCTGCAGGCAGGTTACGGGAAGTCTTTCCGCGCTGGCGGCATGTCGCCTGGGCTGCGTCGCCCCCTGCGCTTTAGTCGCGCCGCCTGCGCGCATCAAAGCGGCGGCGAAATCCAGTACGGATCGCGGCCGTAGTACTCGTGCAGCGACTTGCCCCACCCCGGATCGGCCATACTCGGCCAGCTGTCCTTGTTAAAGCCGGGGGCGGATTTGATACGGTCAGCTGTCACTGCGATCCGGAAGCACTTCTCGTCGGTGTCCATGACCAGGGCATTCCATGGAATGGCGTGTAGCGTATCGCCGATGCCGAGGAAGCCGCCGGTGGTCAGCACCGCATAGGCGATGCGTCCGTGCGGCACGTCCAGCATGATTTCTGAAATCTTGCCAACGTGTTCGCCATCGGATGAGTATGCTTTGGTGCCGTCCAGGCTGGATGCCGCCATGACTTCGGGGCCCGGGCCTTCGCCCACGCCTGATCCAACAATGGCCGCACCTTCACTGGTAGGAGGTTGGTTTTGCATGCTGTGCTCCTTGCTTCAAGAGGATGGGATGGGATAGCGCAATGACCATGCCTGCGCCAGTTTGCGGCGCCATACGCTGGCTCCGATGTTGCCAGGCGCCGCCGTGGTAATTTTTTCTTGCAAGCTTGCAAGAAGAAACGCGTCAGCGCAGCAGCATGGCCAGCTTGCGGATGGCGACTCGACGCGAATCGGCCCGGATCATGCTGCGGCCGAAATCCGGGCCGGTACGCACTTTTCCTGCGCGCATTGGCGACGGCGGCTATCTCCGCGCCGGACAGTATGGTGTGATGCAGGCGGCCCAGCGATGCGCTTCACGAGGACCGGTGTGCCAATACGCGTATACGAGAACGTTCAATAAATGCCAATACAAATCCGGATGGCGAAGCCAAGCCAGGCTCAGATCTGGAGCCCGCGCGGGCGAGAGGTTCAGCGCGGGCCTGCATCCAGATCCCGGCATGGCCTTTGCGTCCAGTTCGCCGGACGGGCGAGCAATACCAGGCGGTAACCGCGCAGGTATTCTCAGGACGGGAGATCTTGAAAATGAAAATCGCGCAAATCGCGCCGCTTCAGGAGTGCTGCCCACCCAGGCAGTACGGGGGGACCGAGCGCGTCGTCGCCTATCTCACCGATGAACTTGTCCGGCAGGGTCATGAGGTGACGCTATTTGCCAGCGGTGATTCATCGACGGCCGCCCGGCTCGTCAGCTGTGTCGACCGGGCCCTGCGGACCGATCCAGCCATTAGAGACCCGCTGCCCTACCATGTGATGATGCTGGATCAGGTGCGCCGGCGGGCGGACGATTTCGACGTGCTGCACTTTCATATGGACCTGCTGCATTTTCCGCTCATCCGAAGCTTCGCCCACCGCACCTTGACCACGCTGCACGGCCGGCTGGACCTGCCTGACCTGAAGCCGTTCTATACAACGTTCGCTGACGTGCCGGTCGTGTCGATCTCGCTCGAGCAACGCCGCCCCATGCCGCCGGTCCACTGGCTTGGCAATGTCTACCATGGGTTGCCGGAAGGCCTGCTTCCGTTCAGTCCGGTGCCAAAAGGCGGTTATCTGGCTTTCCTCGGCCGCATCTCGCCTGAGAAGCGCCCCGACCGCGCCATCGAGATTGCCGTGCGCGCGGGCATGGCACTGAAGATTGCCGCCAAGGTGGACCGCGTCGACCAGGCATACTGGGACACAACCATCGCACCCATGATCGAACGCCATCCTAACGTCGACTACATCGGCGAGATTGGCGAGCGCGAGAAGATGCGCTTCCTTGGCAACGCGCGCGCCCTGCTGTTCCCGATCGACTGGCCGGAGCCATTCGGACTTGCCATGATCGAATCCATGGCATGCGGCACGCCTGTCATTGCCTTCCGGTGCGGTTCGGTGCCAGAAGTCGTGGATGACGGCGTCACCGGCTTCATCGTCGATACGGTGGAGGAAGCGGTGGCCGCGGTCCGGCGCATCGGCGCGATCGACCGCGCCGGCGTGCGCCGTACCTTCAGCCAGCGTTTCAGCGCCGAGCGCATGGCCTACGATTACCTTGCGCTCTACCGGCGCAGATGCGAGCCGGAGCCTGCCACTCACCTGGCGCTCCCGGATCAGTCGGCAAATACGGGGCCGGACTTGCACGTCGCGGCCTGATGCTGAAAGGAGGGACGATGCTGGATACTCCGGAAAACGGGGGTGGCCAGACGCCGGATGCAGCGCCGGGCGCACCCATCATCGTTGCCGCCTCGCGCTCGCTGCGCGAAAGCCGTCCCCGTACGCTCAAGCACGGCGATATCTTTGCGGTGTTCGACCAGCGCGGCGACGCGATCTCTGGCCCAGGTGGTTCGGATGGCCTGTACTACTGCGATACCCGCCACCTGTCGCAATTCCACCTGACCTTCGGAGGCTGGTGTCCGATCCTGCTCAGTTCCGTGATGCGTGACGACAACGCCGCGCTCACCTGTGACCTGACCAACCCCGACATCTTCGATGCCGAGGGGCGGCTGGTGATGGCACATGATCTGGTTCACCTGCGGCGCTCACGCTTCCTGTGGGACGGTACCTGCTACGAACGCCTGGCCGTCAGGAACTATGATGACAGCCCCCGCCGCGTCAGCCTGGAACTGGCGTTTGCCGCCGATTTTGCCGACTTGTTCGAGGTGCGTGGCGCCCGCCGCCTGAACCGCGGCATACATCACCCGGCGGCGTTGTGCATGAGCGGGGTCACGCTGTCGTACGCCGGCCTGGATGGCTGCGAGCGCACCACGCAGCTTTGCTTCGATCCGCCGCCCACGCGGCTGACCGCCGACCAGGCGGTGTTCGAACTGGAGTTAGTCCCGCAGAAGACGCTGCTGCTGTATGTCGAAGTCTGCTGCACCGGCCCGCGGCCGGATGGGCGCTCGCCACGTCGGGCGTTTCCCACGGCACTGCGCGCTGCGCGCCGCTCCCTGCAGGCCCTGGCCGCGGGTGCGGCATCGGTGGCCACGTCCAACGAGATCTTTAATGAAGCCGCGGGCCGCAGCATGTCGGACCTCTACATGCTGAGCACCCAGACGCCATACGGCCCCTATCCCTATGCCGGCATTCCGTGGTTCAGCACATTCTTTGGCCGCGATGCGCTGATCACCGCGCTCGAAACGCTGTGGCTGGACCCGGGCATCGCACGGGGCGTCCTGTGCTATCTCGCCGCCAACCAGGCCACGGCGCTGGATGGCACCGCGGACGCCGAGCCGGGGAAGATCCTGCATGAAACCCGCAAGGGCGAAATGGCCAACCTGGGCGAAGTCCCGTTCCGGTGCTACTACGGCAGCGTAGATTCCACGCCGTTATTCATCATGCTGGCTGGCGCCTATCTGGACCGCACCCATGACATCGCCACGATGCGCTGGTTGTGGCCCCATCTCGAGGCGGCACTGCGGTGGATCGACCAGTACGGGGACCGGGACGGCGATGGCTTCGTCGAGTACGGACGGCATACTGCGGAAGGGCTGCTCAATCAAGGCTGGAAGGACAGTCGCGATTCCATCTTCCACGCAGACGGCACGCTTGCGCACGGCCCCATCGCGCTGGTGGAAGTGCAGGCCTATGTGTACGGAGCATGGACGGCGGGCGCCCGCATTGCGCGGCGTCTGGGTCACGTCGCGCAGGCCGCCGCACTGGAACACAAGGCGCAGGATCTGCGCGCGCGCTTCGACGAGGTCTTCTTTGATCCCGGGCTCGGCACTTATGTCCTGGCCGTCGACGGCGACAAGCGGCCCTGCCGCGTGCGCGCGTCCAATGCCGGCCATGCGCTCTACACCGGCATCGCATTGCCAGAACGCGCGGGGCCCGTGGCGGCCACCCTCATGGCAAGCGCGTCCTTTTCCGGTTGGGGGGTGCGCACGCTAGCCTCGACGGAGGCGCGCTACAACCCCATGAGCTACCACAATGGCTCGGTGTGGCCGCACGATAATGCCATCATTGCAGCGGGGCTGGCGCGCTATGGACTGCGTGAGGCGGCGCTGTGCATCTTCGATGGCCTCTTTGCCGCCGCCACCCATATCGACTTGCGCCGGCTGCCGGAACTGTTTTGCGGCTTCGGGCGCCGGCGCAACCGCGGGCCGACTCTCTATCCCGTGGCCTGCAGCCCGCAAGCCTGGGCGGCGGCTACGCCGCTATCGCTGCTGCAGTCCTGTGTGAGCCTGGACTTCGACTTTGACGCGTCCCAAGTCATCTTCCGTCACCCGTGCCTGCCAGCGTTCATGGATGAGGTGGCGCTGCATGGGCTGACGCTCGGCGAGGCCTCGGTCGATGTTCTGCTGCGGCGCGCCGGCGGCAGCGTAGTGGTAAGTGTGCTGGAACGGCGCGGGAACGTGTTAGTCACCACCACGAATTAGGGGGAGCGCGAACTCCTGATAGCGAGTTGCCAGCCTCCTTGGTTACGTGTGCGTGCGGCCCTGATAGCAGCGGCCGAACGCTTTCGGCGGGGCTCGCCTTAGGTAAGGTGGATACTCGCGGTCGTTTGTTCGTCCCTCATATTGTTTCCCCACACACCTGACATCGCCGCCGCACCCACCTTACAGATACTTAAACAAATTCATCCCCTGAATCTGCATAAACGACTGCTGCGCCCCCTGCAGCGCCGTCTGCCGCTGGTAGTACTCAGTAATCGCCTTCGCATAATCCAGATCCTGCAGCCCCGACAGCGTCTGCGCATAGGTCAGGTCGCGATTGGACCCCACATCATCCAGCGCATCCAGCTCGTTTATGCGCGAGCCCACCGATGCGCGCACGGTCAGCACGTTGTCGAGCGAGTTGGAGAACTGGCGCGTGGCGGTGGAGAGGACGTTGCCGAGATGGGCCCGATCGCTGCTGCCGGGGGTGGGCTGGCGCAGCGTGTCGATCACGGTCTGCAGGTTGGCGAACATGTCGGTGCCGGCCTCGCTGGCGGGATCCATGGTCATGGTGTCGCCGTCCTTGGGGTCGCCGGTCACGTTGAAGCTGACGCCGCCGACGTCGATATGGGCCGGCGACGTGTAGGCAACGGGGCCCTTCACGACTGGTGCGGGGGTCGTGCCTGCCGACAGGTTGGTGATGGTGTACTCCATCTGGCCGCTGGCATTGGTCGCAAACTTGACCTCCATCGAAAGCCCATAGCCGGGATCGCTCGGGTTCGTGGTCGACACCGTGCCGAAGGTGGCGCTGCCGGTGTTGTTGGCATTGCCCTTGACCACATAGCCGGCGCCGCCGGTCACGCTCATGAACACTTCCCGCCCGGTGTTGCCGGCGGGCATCTGGCGCGCCACATCGACCTGCAGCAATTGCTGGCCGTTGTCGCCGATGTAAGTGCCGGGGCCCGTGCTCTGCGTGAATGGCGCGCTGCCGGAGCGGGTGCCGCCGAACAGGTACTGGCCGTTGCCGTCGTCGGAGTTGGCCAGGCCCGCCAACTGGTTGTACAGGCCTTCCAGTGCCGTGGCCAGCGAGCCGCGGTCGGCATCGCTCATGGTGCCGTTGCCGGCCTGCACCAGCAGCGTCTGGATGTTCTGCGTGACGGTGGTCACCGACTGCAGCGCGTTCTCTTCCGCGGCCAGCGCGATATTGGCCTGCTTGCGCGAGGTGGCGTACTGGCCGTTGACGGCCTGCGCCTGGCTCACGCCCAGCGCGCGGGTGGCGCCGACGGGATCGTCGGATGGCGTCAGGATGCTGCGGCCGGTGCCGAGCTGCTGCTGGATATGCAGCAGCGAGCCCTGCTGGTAGTTCATCGAAGCCAGGCCTTGCTGGTACAGGGTGGAGCTTGCAACGCGCATATTGGTTACCTCTTCTGACTCTGCTGACGCTGGTGGGTGCCGCCGCTTACCTGCCGATGCCGATGATGGTGTCGAACAGCGTTCCGGCCGTCTGGATCACCCGGGCATTGGCCTGGTACAGCTGCTGGAAGCGCAGCATCGACACGGTTTCCTCGTCCATGTTGACGCCGGACACCGATTGCTGCGCGGTCTTGATCTGCGTCGTGATGCTGTCCTGCGAGGCCGAGGCGATCTTGACCGACTTGGCACGCGTGCCGACGTCGTTGACCAGCTGGGCGTAGGCCTCGCTGAAGCTGGACACGCCGCCGATGGTCTTGGCGTTCTGCAGCTTGGCCAGCGCCAGCATGTTGCCGTTGTCCTTGACCGCGCCGGCGTTGCTGACCAGCGCAAAGATGTCGCCAGCCTTGGGCGTGCCGCCGAAGCTGAAGGTCAGGCCGTTGAGGGTGAAGTCGGTATTGCTGCCGTTGGCCACGCCCACCGGCTGGGGCGCCATCGCGGTGCCGCCAACCTTGAAGACGTAGTTGGTGCCGTCGAACTCGGCAGTGATATTGCCGGCCGGCAGCGTAAAGCCGGGCGCGACCTTGCTCAGGCTGGCCGTGCCGCTGCCCTTGTTCAGGGTCCCCGCCTCAACGTGCGCCGGCGATGCCGCGGCGATCCTGGCCGGGTCGCTGATCGCCATGTCGAAGCCGGTGGCGGCATTGCGCGTGGGCTGGATCGTGAACGAATCGTTGGTGCCCATCGCCGCGTTGATCTCGACGGTAAAGCCGTCGGCGCTGAACTGCAGCGGGTAGCTGGCGCCGCCGGCGGGCACCGGCGTGACTACCTGCTGGTTATCGGAAAGGCGCGTCAGCGTGTAGTTGGTGCCGTCGAACTGCAGCTTGTAGTCGCTGGTGGTCAGGGCCGAGGCATTGTCGATCCTGGGCGTTGCAACCGTGGTCTTCACGGTGTTGTTGGCGTTGGGGATTGCGGTGGCCCCACCCAGTTCAAACATGTCGGTGCCAATGGCGCCGTTCAGGTCGATGCCCAGCTTGTGCTGCGCATTGAAGCTCTGGCCGATCGCCAGCGACAGCCGGCCGATGGCACCCTGCGCCGCGTCCAGGGACTCGGTGCGGAACTGCAGCAGGCCGCCCAGCGAACCGCCGGTGATCGCGCCCGGCTCGCTCTCGAACACGTTGCCGTTGGGCAGGGTGTAGGCCACCACGGTGCGGTTGGGATCGGCCGCCGAGGCAACCGCCTTCAGCTCGTACGCGTCATTGCCCATCACCAGCGGCTGGCCGTTGCCGACGAAGACGTTGTAGGTGCCGCTGTCCTGCACCACCACCTTGGCGCCGACCAGCTTGGTCAGCTCGGCCACGGCCTGGTCGCGCTGGTCCAGCAGATCGTTGGGCGGCTGGCCGCCGGAGGCAGCCTTCAGGCGGGTGATTTCCTGGTTCAGGCTGGCAATCTGCCTGGTGTACGCGTTGACCTGCGTGACAGCGGTGCCGACCTGCTCATTGACGCCCGATTGCAGCTGCTTGAAGTAGTTGCTGGCCGAGCGCACCTGCCCCACCAGTGCCTGGCCCGCCGACAGCATGCCCTGGCGCGCCGCCGGATCGGCGGGGGTGTCGGCCACGGCCTGCACCGCCGCGAAGAACTTCTGCATCAGCGGCGCCAGGCCGCCCTTCTGGTCGGCAAGCAGGTTGTCGATCTGGGCGATCTGGTCCGAGTACGCCGCCAGCGATGCGCTGGCCGAGGTGGCGCCGCGCAGCTGGCCGGTCAGGAACTCGTCATAGACGCGGATCACCGTGGTGGTGTTGGAGCCGAAGCCATAGAAACCCTGGCTGGTGTACTGGCCGCCGGCCGAAGCCACGATGGTGTTCTGGCGCGAATAGCCTTCGGTCGCCGAGTTGGCAAAGTTGTGGCCAGTCGTCGTCAGCGCGTTCTGCGCGGTGTTCAGGCCGGAAAGACCAATACTGAAGAGAGACATTGTGCTCTGACCCCGGATTGATGGGACTGCCGCGGCGTGGGCCGGCGGTGGTGGATGTGGAAGTTATCGGCTGGTGGGGGCGGGACTTTAGGTGTGGAAGTGATCTTCACCGGATCCGCTGGTTTGCTCCCCTCTCCCGCTTGCGGGAGAGGGGCCGGGGGAGAGGGCAGGCCTGTGCCTGCCGGTATCCTTTGTCGCAAGGGACGCTCCTGCCCTCTCTCCCACCCCTCTCCCGCACGCGGGAGAGGGGACCCGCGCTCTGGCGGCGTAGGCTACGGCTTGCCCTGCGGCTTCCCCTTAAGCCGCCACCTTCTTCATGATCTTCACCAGCTTGTGCCCGTACGCCGGATCGGTGGCATAGCCCGCGCGCTGCAGGCCATGCGCCGCCTCTTCAGCAGACGCCGCGCTGACCACGCCCGCGTAGCGCGGGTTGTTCGTCAGCAGGCGGGCATAGTCGGCACAGGCCTCGTCATACGAGCCATAGGCACGGAACTTCGCCCGCACCTTCTGCGGCTGCCCGTCGACATATTCCGTGGTGGTGATCTCCGCCACGCGCCCCCTCCAGCTGGCGCCGGCCTTAATGCCGAAGACGTTGAAGGTGGTGGAGCCGTCGGCGTGCGTGATCTCGCGCTGGCCCCAGCCGGACTCCAGCGCGGCCTGGCCTACGATCAGCCGCGCCGGCACGCCGCTGGCGCGCGCGGCGGCTTCCGCAGGACCGGCCATGCGGGCGACAAAAGCGCTGACATGGGCCGGCGCGTCGTCCGGCAGCCGTCCCAGCCTGTCCTCGCCCTGGCCACGGTCCGCGTACCATTGCGGCTGGTACTGGCGCAGGCCGGCGGTGGGATTCCAGTTCTGCCCCGGCACGATGGTGCCGATCGCGGGCAGGTCGGCCTGCTCGCCGGGGTCGGCCGGGATCGCCCCGGCGCCGCGGCCGTCGAGCAGTCTTGCCATCTCGGCATCGGCCGCCTTGCCTGACTCGGCCGGGCTCATGGCGCTCATGCCGGCCGGCATCGGCGTGCCCGTGGCGCGCGCCAGCTGGCGCACCATCACATCGGCCAGGCCGATTCCGCGCGACGACATCTGCTGCGCAAGCTGCTGGTCCATCATCGACATATAGAGCTTGCTCTGCTCGTTGTCGAAGAGGCCATCCTGCGGGGTGGCATCGCGCATGCTCTTGAGCACCATCTGCGTGAACACCGCCTCGAACTGCTTGGCGACGGCTTGCAGCGTATTGGCGTCGGCGCCGCCATGCGCACTGTGCTTGAGCGCCTCGAAGCCCTGCGTATCCAGCGCGAAGCGCTGCGTCAGCTCCGCCGCCTGCGGGGGTCGCGCCGTGTTCATATTCAGATGACTTCCAGCTCGGCGCGCAGCGCCCCGGCCGCGCGCATGGCTTCCAGGATGGTCTGCAGGTCGGCCGGGGTTGCACCCAGCGCGTTCAGCCCCTTGACCACGGCGGCCAGAGAGGCGCCCGCCTTGACGACCTGCAACGAGCCGCCCTGCTGCTTCATGTCGATCTGCGACACCGGCGCCACCACGGTCTGGCCGCCGCTGAACGGTGCGGGCTGGCTGATCACGGGTTGCGTGTTGATCACCACCGACAGGTTGCCGTGCGCCACCGCGCAGTCTTCCACGGTCACGGCCTGGTTCATCACGATGGAACCGGTGCGGGCGTTCAGGATCACCTTGGCCGCGGCCTTGGCCGGGGTCACGTCGATATTCTCGATGCGGGCCAGGAAACCTACGCGCGCGGCCGCCGAGACCGGCGCACGCACCTGCACCACGCGGCCATCCAGCGCCGCGGCAACGCCGCCGCCCATGGAGCGGTTGATGGCCTCCACCACGCGCTCGGCGGTGCCGAAATCGGTGTCCTTCAGTTCCAGGTTGAGCACGCCGCCATCCGGCTGGAACGGGGCCACCGCGCGCTCCACGATCGCGCCGTTGGCGATGCGCCCCACCGCCAGCTGGTTGACCTGCACCTTGCTGCCGTTGGCCGACGCGCCCGCGCCGCCCACCAGCATATTGCCCTGCGCGATGGCATAGACCTGGCCATCGGCGCCCTTGAGCGGGGTCATCAGCAGCGTGCCGCCGCGCAGGCTCTTGGCATTGCCCATCGACGACACCACGATGTCCAGCTGGCTGCCGGGCTGCGCGAACGCGGGCAGCGAGGCGGTCACCATCACCGCCGCCACGTTCTTGAGCTGCATGTTCTTGCCGGCCGGCAGCGTGATCCCCAGCTGCGAGAGCATATTGGTCAGGCTCTGCGTGGTGAACGGCGTCTGCATGGTCTGGTCGCCAGTATTGTCCAGGCCAACCACCAGGCCGTAGCCCACCAGCGGGTTCTCGCGCACGCCCTGGAACGTGGCCAGGTTCTTCAGGCGCTCGGCCTTGGCGACGCTGGCAAAGGCGCCAAAGGCCACGCCAAGCGCCAGGCTGATCACGCTCAGGCGCAGCAGGCGGGACAGGAAACGGGCGAGCATCGGAGCAGACATGGCGCGGTCAGAACGGAGAAACATTGAGGAAGAAGCGCTGCAGCCAGCCCATGTTCTGCGCTTCGTCGATCACGCCCTTGGCGGTGTATTCGATGCGCGCATCGGCCACCTGGGTTGAGGGCACGGCGTTGTCGCCGGTGATCGTGCGCGGGTTGACCACGCCGGAGAAACGGATGAATTCGGCCCCCTGGTTGATGGCCATCTGTTTTTCACCGGAGACCACCAGGTTGCCGTTGGCCAGCACCTCAAGCACGGTCACGGTGATGGTGCCGTTGAAGGTGTTGGCCGCGCTGGCGCCGCCGCTGGCCTTGAGCGTGTTGGCGCCGTTGATGCTGGCGTTCGAGCTGCTGCTGAACAGCCCGGCCAGCGCCTTGGGCACGGCATCAAATGCCAGCGACGTATTGCCGTTGCGGCTGGCGTTGGTGCCCGAGTTCTTGCTGGCGTTGACGTTCTCGGTGATGACGATCGTCAGGATGTCGCCTACATTGCGCGGACGGCGATCCTCGAACAGCGGGTTGCCGGCATACGAGGACGCGAAGATCGAGCCGGTGGCCGGCCCCATCGGCCGCGGCTCGGCGCGCGCGGTGGTGGGCAGTTGCACCAGCGGCTCGCGCGGCATCAGCGCACAGCCGCCGCTGGCCAGCATTGCCACGCCGGCCAGGCAAACCAGCGCATGCGCGCCCAGGCGGGAAAGCAAGGTGGCCATGTTCATACCAGTCAACCCAGTTGCGACAGGCGCTGCAGCATCTGGTCGGATGCCTGCACGGCCTTGCTGTTGATCTCATACGCGCGCTGCGTCTGGATCATGCTGACCAGCTCTTCCACCACGTTCACGTTGGACGCTTCCACGTAGTTCTGCTGCACCGCGCCAGCGCCGTTCAGGCCCGGCACGGTGGTGTTGGGCGCGCCCGAGGCATCGGTCTGCACGTACAGGTTCTCGCCCATGCTTTCCAGGCCGGCCGGGTTCATGAAGGTGGCCAGCTGCAGCTGCCCCACCTGCACGTTGGCGCTGGAGCCCGGCTGCGTCACCGACACGGTGCCGTCGCGCGCAATGGTCATCGACAGCGTGTTGGCGGGAATCGTGATGGCAGGCTGGATCACGAAGCCGCTGGAGGTCACCAGCTGGCCGTTCTGGTCCACCTGGAACGAGCCGTCGCGCGTGTACGCGGTGGTGCCGTCGGGCAGTGCCACCTGGAAGAAGCCCTGGCCCAGGATGGCCACGTCCTTGGCATTGCCGGTCTGCTGCGGGTTGCCCTGGGTGTGGATGCGCTCGGTGGCGACCGGGCGCACGCCGGTGCCCAGCTGCATGCCCGAAGGCAGCGTGGTCTGGTCCGATGACAGCGCGCCGGGCTGGCGGATGGTCTGGTACATCAGTTCCTCGAACACCGCGCGGCCGCGCTTGAAGCCGTTGGTCGAGACGTTGGCCAGGTTGTTCGAGATCACGTCCATCTGCGTCTGCTGCGCATCGAGGCCGGTCTTGGCAATCCAGAGAGAGCGGATCATGGTGGTCCTTGCGTTGGTGCTGGGGTCAGGCGGGGCACGGCGCGCCGTGCCGGCCAGTCATTCAGGTCAGTTGGTCGAGAGCAGCTGGTTGGCGCGCTGCTCGTTGCCGTCGGCGCCCTGGATCATCTTCATCTGCATCTCGAAGCGGCGGGCATTGGCGATCATCTCGACCATGGCTTCGGTCGGGTTGACGTTGCTGCCTTCCAGCGCGCCCGAGATCACGCGCACGGTGGTATCGGCCTCCAGCGGCTGCGCGCCTGGGCGCAGGCGGAACAGGCCGTCATCGCCGCGGGCGATGGCGTCGTTGGGCGGATTGACCACGCGCAGCCGGCCCACCTGGGCCAGGCCGGCAGAGGCTTCGCCGGGACCGCGCGCGGTGATGGTGCCGTCGGTGCCGATGGTCACCTGCGAGCCGGGCGGCACCGCCAGCGGACCGCCGTCGCCCATCACCGGCAAGCCGGAGATGGTCTGCACCTGGCCGTCCTGCGCCACCTGCAACGCGCCGGCACGGGTGTAGGCCTCAGTGCCGTCCGGTGCCTGCACCACCAGCCAGCCATTGCCCTGCAGCGCCACGTCCAGCGTGCGGCCGGTGTGGGTCAGCGGGCCGGCGCGCATGTCGGCGCCGGGGGTCGAGGCCAGCGCAAAGGCGCGCGTGCCCGCCTCCGGCCCCACCACCGGCACCGCGCGGTACAGGTTGACCTGCGCGCGGAAGGCCGGCGTGGAGACGTTGGCCAGGTTGTTCGATACCGCCGCTTGCTGGTCGAGTATCTGCTTGGCGCCCGACAGGGCGGTGTAGATCATGCGGTCCATGGCGGCGGCTCAGCTCAGCGTGGCGGTCACAGGTTGACCAGGGTCTGCATGACCGTGTCCTGCGCCTTGATGGTCTGCGCATTGGCCTGGTAGTTGCGCTGCGCAACGATCAGGTTGACCAGCTGGCCGGACAGGTCCACGTTGGAAGCTTCCACCGCATTGGAGCGCAGCGTGCCCATGCTGCCGCCGGCCGCGCCGATCAGCGCCTGGCCGGAGGCACCGGTGGCCGACCACACGTTGTCGCCTTCCGGCTTCAGGCCTTCGACGTTGCCGAACGCGGCCATCACAATCTGGCCGAGCGGCTTGGTCTGCTCGTTGGAATAATTGCCGGTGATGGTGCCGTCGCCATTGACCGAGAAGCCCAGCAGGCTGCCCGAGGTGTAGCCGTTCTGGCTGAGCTGCTTGACGTCGTTGTCGGCGCCGAACTGCGTGGTGCCGCTCAAGTCGAGCTTCATCGCCATGGCCTGCGCGCCGTTGACGGCCGGCTGGGTCAGCGTCACGGCGCCGGCCGCGGGCGATTGCAGCGCGCCCGCGTTGTCGAAAGCCAGCGTGACCGGCGCACCGCCGACCGCAACGCCGTTGACGTCGGTCACGTACATCTGCCAGTCGGTGCCGCCGGCCACGGTCGGATGAACCGGCGCCACGGCCGAATCCGCCGCCTTGGCGAAGTACGCCATCAGCTGCTGCTTGTTGCCCAGCGAGTCATAGACATTGATCGCCGTGCTGTAGTTGAACATGTTGCTGGTCGGCGGCGAGCCGGCCGAGCTGGCGAAGGCCTGCGCCGGCACGGTGGCGCGCGAGTCCAGCTGGAACTTGGCGGTGATGCTGCTGGTGGCGCGCGGCTCCATCTGCGCGTTGCTGATCACCAGCGGCTGCGGCTGCACGCCCGCGCCGCCGGCCACGCCCGCGGGATAGCCCGTGACCTGCAGGCCCTGCATATTGGTGATGCGGCCGTCTTCCTGGCGCTGGAACTGGCCGTTGCGCGAGTAGTAGACCGCGCCTTCCGGGCTGGTCAGGCGGAAGAAGCCGTTGCCGTTGGTGATGGCCACGTCCAGTGCACGCCCGGAGGCTTCAATATTGCCCTGGTTGAAGGACTGCACCACCGAGTTCACGCGCACGCCCAGGCCGATCTTGGTGCCTGCGTAGATGTCGGCAAACTGCGCGGCCGATTGCTTGTAGCCAACCGTGTTGGCGTTGGCGATGTTGTTGCCAATCACGTCCAGATTGGACGCGGCGGCGTTCAGGCCGCTTACCCCTTGACCGAAACCCATGATTGCTTCCTTTTGACTAGACTGTCGTTGAAGCCGGCCGGCGCCTTTGCGCTGCCGGCACCTGCGTTTTAGAGAATGCGGCGCACGTCGCCGACGTTCGCGGTCTGTCCGTCGCCCAGGTCCACCAGCACGCCGCTGGCGTCGCCGCTGATGCTCTGGACCTTGCCGTAGACCAGCGCCACCGGCTGCACCGAGGTGCCGTTGGCGGTGGCGGTCACCTTGAAGGTGTAGTCGCCGTCGGCCACGGCCGCGCCGGCATTGTTCTTGCCGTCCCATGCGACGTTGTGCACGCCCGCGGTCTGCCCCTTCATGTCGATGGTGCGCACCACGTTGCCGTCCTTGTCGAGCACGTCGACAGTGACCGCATCCGCGGTCGATGGCAGGTCCAGGCCAAACTTGCCCGGCACGCCGCCCGCCACCGACACCTGCTTGCCCGGCACCATCACGGTATGGCCGATCAGCGCCGCGGAGTCCATGGCGCGGCTGGCGCTGACCTGCGACAGCAACTGCGACAGCGTGGCGTTCATGGTCTGCATGCCGCTGACCGTGCTGATCTGCGCCAGCTGCGAGGTCAGCTGCGCGTTGTCCATCGGGTTGAGCGGGTCCTGGTTGTTCATCTGCGTGACGAGCATGGTCAGGAAGTTGTTCTGCAGCTCGGACGCGCTGGCGCTGCCGCTCTTGAGGGCGTCGTTGATGCCCTGAGTGTTGCTGCCTACCGCGGAGGTGGTTGTCATGTCTGTTGGTTGTCTGCGTGCGGGTGGAGGCGTTGCCGATACATGCCGGGGCTTGTCACTGGCCGATCGTCAGCGTCTTCAGCATCATGTTCTTGGCGGTGTTGAGCACTTCCACGTTGGCCTGGTAGGAGCGCGAGGCCGAGATCATGTTGACCATCTCTTCCACCGGGTTGACGTTGGGCATGACCACGTAGCCCTGGGCATTGGCCATGGGGTGCGTGGGGTTGTGCACCATGCGCGGCGGCGACGGGTCTTCCGACACGCCTCGCACCTGCACGCCGCCGATGTCCGTCTGCCCCGGCGTGGGCGCCATGCCGAATACGACCTGCTTGGCGCGATAGGCCTGGCCGTCTGGGCTGACCACGCTGTCGGCATTGGCCAGGTTGGAAGCGGTCACGTTCATGCGCTGTGACTGCGCAGCCATGGCCGAGCCCGCGACGTCGAAGATGTTCATTGCCGGCATGCGCTCTCTCCCTTACTGCTCGATTTACTGCTGGATGGCGGCCAGCATGGTCTTGATCCTGGAATTCATCACCGTCAGGCCGGACTCGAAGTGCACGGCGTTGTCGGCGAAAGCCACGCGCTCGGCATCCATTTCCACGGTGTTGCCGTCGACGCTGGACTGCAGCGGGATGCGGTAGGCAAGGTCGAATTCCTCGCGCCCCGGGGCCTGCGCGGGCAGATGGCGCACCGAGGTGGTGGACAGCGACATGCCTTCATTGCGATGGCCGCGTTCGACGCTCTGCGCCAGCGTGCTGGAGAAATCAAAATCGCGCGCCTTGTAGCCGGGCGTGTCCGCGTGCGCGATGTTGGAGGCAATCACCGACTGCCGCTGGTTGCGCAGGCTCAGCGCTTCCTGCTGGAAACGTAGTGCCGCATCGAGTCTGTCAATCATCTGGCATCTCCCTGCTCACGTGAACGGAGCGAACGACCTTCTTCAGGGTTGCCATCTTAGGCGGCGACCTGTCACGCCAATCGGATGAATAAGGACGGGAAATCCGTGCATTTCGGCCCGCCCTCGCGCGAGGGCCTGCCTACAATGGGACCCCGATGACAGATGTATGCGGGGCGCGCAGCCAGTCACGGGGCGGTGCGCCAGGCATGCCGTGCATGCCGTGCCGTCCTTGCCGGGAAGTCCAGATGAAACAGAATCGCCGCAACGCCCGCAGCCTGGCGCAAGCCCTGCTGGCGGCCTGCCTGCTTGGCTCAGCCGCCGTCGGAGCCGCGCCGGCGCAGGTCATGGCCGTCGCCATGCAGGCGCCGGCCGCGCACGGCCAGCAGCAGGCTGCCTATAGTGCCAACCCCGCTGCCAGCCCCGCCGCCAGCCCCTTTGCCGAAGACCCCGCGCGCGTTGCCGTCGAACGCTTCCTGCTGCAGCAGACCGCCGGCCTGCCGGGCAAGGTCAGCGTGCAAGTGGCACCGCCTTCGGGTGGCCGCGCGCCGGATTGCCTTGCGCCTGACCCGTTCCTGCCCGCCGGCACCTCGCCGTGGGGCCGCGTCTCTGTCGGCGTGCGCTGCGGTGGTGAGCGGCCGTGGGTGCGCTACATGCAGGCGCGCGTGTCGGTGCTGACCGATTACTACGTCGCCGCGCGCGCGCTGGGCCCGGGCGAGCCAGTCAGCCAGGCCGATATCGAAGTCCGCCAGGGCGACCTGGCCACGCTGCCGCGTGCGGTGATCACCGACCCGGCGCAGCTTGCCGGCGCCGTCACCGCCAACCGTATTGCCGCCGGCTCGCCGATACGCGCAGACCTGCTGCGCAAGGCCATCGCTGTGCGCCAGGGCCAGACCGTCACCGTGGCCGTGGAAGGCGATGCCTTTCAGATCACCAGCGAAGGCAAGGTGCTGGCCGATGCCGCCACCGGCAACACCGTGCAGGTGCGCCTGCGCAGCGGCCAGGTGGTCAACGGGCTGGTGCGCAGCGGCGACACCGTGGTGCTGCAGTAGCCCGCCGAAAGTGCCTTAATCGTGGCCAAATGACTGGAAACCCGTGGCAAGCGGCATGCGAAAATGCCGCCGAAACCGCTGCGCGGCGAAATCGGGGCGAGCGCCCTAAAGAATTCGCCGGCGCGACCGTAATGCCATAGGAAACCAGCAAGGAACGCCCCGTGAAGATCAACCACACCGCCTCGTCCCGGCCCGCCGACGCCCCCGCGGACGCCGCCGCCGCCCGGCCCCAGGCCGCGCCGGCCAGCGCCGCGGCGCCATCCGCCGGCCTGAGCGTCAGCCCGCTGGCCGCCCAGGTGCGCGACATCAGCGCCCGCCTGACGCAGCCCACGGACGACGATATCGACACCGCCAAGGTCGAAGAGATCCGCCAGGCCATCGCCGAGGGCCGGATCAGGATCGACCCGGGCAAGATTGCCGACGGCCTGCTCGCGACCCTGCGCGAGCTTGGCCAGGCCGAACCCCGATAGCCCAAATGAACCAGAGCCTGATCCAGTCCCTGCAGCGCGAAACCGAAGGCATCCAGGCCTTCGGCCAACTCCTCGCCGAAGAGCGCGACGCCCTCAAGCGGGGCGACTTCCAGTCCCTGAGCGGACTGCTGACGCGCAAGGTTGAACTGGGCCAGGCCCTGTCCCGCCAGCTCAAGGCCCGCGAAGCCCAGATGGGCGCCCTAGGCCTGCGCGCCGGCCCCGAAGGCCAGCTGCTCGGCCGCCAGGTCGACCCGGCCGTGGCCGACGCCTGGCGCCAGCTGATCTTCACCGCCCGCACCGCGCGCGACGGCAACGCCCTGAACGGCGCCATCGTCAACGCTCACCTCGACTTCACTCGCGAAGCCATTCAGGCGCTGCGGCAGCATAGCGGCGGGGATGCGGGGTTGTATGGGAAGGATGGGAAGGCGGCGGCTGGGGTGGGCGGGGTTAGCCTCGCGGCTGGATGAAGTTCGCACTAGAGGCGGTTATCGTGCTTGGCTGGCATGGCTGTCAAGAACGATAACCGACCGCAGTGCCAGCACAAGCCCCCCTCACCTAAACCCCACCACCACCTCATTACTACGCCCCTGCAGCACCGGCACCAAACTCCCCCGCCCCGGCACCCGGAACGCGAATACAAAGCCCTTGGTGGCATCATCCCCGAAGAACGCATCGGTCTTGCCTTGCGCCTGCGGCAGCAGCACGCAGCGCTGGGCATTGCAGAGATAGGCTTGCAGTTCCAGGGGTGGGGTTTTGGCGAAGCTGTAGCGCCAGCGCACCGACGTGATGACCCCTTCTGACTGCGGCAAGACGCCGGTGGGCAGGACCGGCGGCGACACCGCGCGCTGTCCGCGGCCGTAGAGTGCCGGCCCGTTGACCGATCCGGTCCAGGCGTGGCGGGTGCCGCCCTCAATGGCGGCCCAGGCGCAGGCCGATACGGCAGCCAGCAGCCAGCAAGCACCGCGCGCGGCGCGGCCCACCTCCTGCATCACAGCAAGCCGCGCAACTGGTTGCGCAGCCGCGTGATCGCCTGGCCGCGGATCTGGCACACGCGCGACTCGGTCACATCGAGCACCGCGCCGATCTCGCGCAGGTTCAGCTCCTGGTCATAGCACAGCGACAGCACCAGCTTCTCGCGCTCCGGCAGCCGGTCGATGGCGCGGATCAGCGCCTCACGCATGCCGCTTTCCATCAGCACGGCCAGCGGGTTGCCGTCATCGCTGCCGCCAAGGTGCCGGTCCAGGAAGTCTTCTTCGCCGGAGCGCTCGAAATCCTCGTAGTGCAGCAACTGGCAGCCATAGACCTCATTGAGCAGCAGCTGGTATTCGTCCAGCGCCATCTCCATGGCCTCGGCCACTTCGGAGTCGATCGGCGCGCGCCCGAGCTTCTGCTCCAGCCCGCGCTGCGTGCGTTCAATGCGCCGGGTGAACTGGCGCAGGCTGCGTGATTGCCAGTCGTTGGCGCGCACCTCGTCCAGCATGGCGCCGCGGATGCGCTGGCTGGCATAGGTCTCAAAGCGCGCGCCGTGGGTGTCTTCATAACGCTTGGCGGCATCCAGCAGGCCGATCATGCCGGCCTGGATCAGGTCGTCGATCTGCACGCTGGCTGGCAGCCTGGCGGCCAGTTGCAGGGCGATGCGGCGCACCAGCTGTGCATGCGCCTTGACCACATCGGCCTGTTCGAGCTTTCCCTGGATCGTGTACATGGTGCAATTCTCGTGAATGCTGGATTGCTGGACCCCCACACCGTGCGGCGGGGGCTGGCTCAGGTTCAGGGTCTGGTTCGGTTGGATGGCATGGCTGGCAGGCTCAGGCCATTGCGGGTGCAGGGGCGGACGTGTCCGCGCGCAGCGGCCAGGCGCCGATGCTGCCGGCGGTACGGCGCAGCGCGGTGGTGGCCGGTGCCGCCGGAAACGCCTCGACCACGCAGCGGCCCAGTTGCACGCCGCGCGCCACCAGCGGGTCGGACGGCAACCAGCCCGCGCACAGCGCCTCGACGCCCAGGTACTGGCTGGCCGTGCGCGCCAGGTTGCGCAGGATCGCCTGCACCGCGGCCTCGCTCGCCGCCATGTTGACGATCAGGTGGAACTGGCGCCAGGCATACAGGTGGTGCAGGCGTTTGATGCAGGCGTAGGCGGCGGTAATCGACGCCAGCTCAGGCCGCATCACGATCAGCGCATTGTGCGCGCCGCCCGCGAGCGGTGACAGCGCGCCGTCGGCATTGACGCCGGCATCCACCAGCACGCTGCGAAACCCGCTCACGGCAGCAGCCGGCAAGGTGCTGCCCGGCACATGCCGGCCAGCCGGCAGTACCGACAGCACGCCACCGGGACCGCTGCCTGCAGCAGCTTCCAGCGACAGATGGCCTGCGCTGACATCAGCCAGGGTGCCGGCGGGCCTGGCGCCGGACAGCCGCGTGGCGCGCGCCGCGGCGGCGTCTTCGTCGACCAGCAGCACGCGTTCGCCCTGCATGGCCAGCGCGTGCGACAAGCCCAGGGCCACGGTGGTGGCGCCGGCACCGCGTTCGCTGGCGACCACGGCAATACGGCGTGTCGTGCGCGGCGCCAGCATCCGGCGCAGGCTCTCGGCCTGGTCCATGGCGAGGGCGCTCACTGCAGGACCTCCACCGCTTCAGCGGACACGGCGGTGCCGCGGCCAGGATAGTTTTCCAGCACGTCGAGCAATGCCAGCATGCGGCCCATGCCTTCATTGAGCACCGTGCCCGGCACCGGCATGCCCTGGCGCACCGTGCGGCCAGCGAGGCGCGCGAGGAAGGCGGGCGCGGCCGCGGTCGGCGCGTGTTCCAGGCGCAGCACTGACAGGCCCAGCTGCAACGCGGCCAGCACGGCGCCGGCGGCGTGGCCGCTTTCGGCGTCCTGGGCGAAGTGGTCGATGGCGTGGCGCAGCGTGCGCAGGCGCGCATCGGCTGCTTCGGTCCACAAGGCCCAGCGCGCCACCTGCGCGGCATCCTGCGCCAGCGCCGGGTCGCACAGCAGATAGCGGGTATCGAGCAACTCACCGGTAGCGCGGTCGGCCAGGCGGGCCACCACCAGGCAGGCATCGATACCGCCTTCAGGGGTGCCCTTGCCGCGCACCGGGCTGTCCGGCACGCGCACTTCGGCGCTGGCCAGCCAGCGCACGGCTTCACGCTCGCGCACGGCGTCCTCGCCGACGGCGTGGAAGGTCAGCGTGTCGGCCAGCGCATCGAGCTTCCAGGCGGCGCCGGCGCTGACCACGCGCGCGGTCTTGCGCGCACCGGCCACCCAGCGCTCGCCGGCCTGCTGCCAGCGTGCCAGCGTGGCGGCGGACGGTACGGCATCCATCAGGTTGACCACCTTGCGTGCGGCGCTCATGGCGGCGCGCAGGCTGGCGGCATCGGACTCGGCTTCGCCCAGCGGCTGGCCGGCACGGCCGGTCGGGGTCACGGTGGCGGCCAGCGGCATGCCGTCGCGGTCGGCGAGCCACAGCGTATGCTGCATCGGCTGCGGCGTGCGGCGGCCGGGCACGGCCACTTGCAGCGTGGCAGCGCTGGCCAGCACGTACTGCTCGCACTGGCGGGTCACGTCGCGGCAGACCGCTTCGCGCACCTGCTGCGACATGGCGCGCAGGGCCGGGGTGCCGGCGCTGCGCTGTTGCCACAGCGAGCGGGCCAGGTCGAGGCCCAGGCCCGCGCCATTGAGTTCCGCCACGCACTGGCTCAGCGCGTCGGCGCTGTCGGTCAGCGAGCGCAGCACCTCGTCGGCACCGCCACGCGCGGGCGCCTCGTCATCGGCGCCGGCGGTGCGCCTGCGTGCGGCGTCCGCATCGGCAAATACCGAACCGCGGCGCGGCGTCAGGAAGGCGCGCTCCACCAGCGCGGTGCTGTTGGCCAACTCAAGGTGCTCGGGCACGCGCTGGCCGGTGGAGGCGTAGAACACCGGCAGCCGGTGGCGGATCACCACGTCCAGCACCGAACCCAGGTGGGTGGCTTCATCCAGCTTGCTGATGATGCAGCCATCGATGCCGCCGCCATCCGGCGCGGCGTCATGGCGGTAGGCATGCACCACTTCATTGAGGGTATCGCCGTGGCTGGCGCCGTTGAGCAGCAGCACGCGCTGCACCGGCGCGGGCGCGCCGGCCAGCATGGCGATCTGTTCCGACAGGCTGCGGTCACGCTGGCTCATGCCGACGGTGTCGATAATCACCAGGTGCTTGTCCTTCATCGCCGCCAGCGCGAAGCGCAGGTCGGCGGCGTCCTTCACCGCATGCACCGGCACGCCCAGGATGTCGCCGTAGATGCGCAGCTGCTCATGCGCGCCGATCCGGAAACTGTCGGTGGTCAGCAGCGCCAGCTTGTCGGCGCCGTGGCGCAGCACGAAGCGCGCCGCCAGCTTGGCCGTGGTGGTGGTCTTGCCCACGCCGGTGGGGCCCACCAGCGCCAGCACGCCGCCTTGCGCGAACAGGCTGTCCTCGTCGCCCAGCACCGGCAGCTTGCTGGCCAGCTCGGCGCGGATCCAGCCCATCGCCGCCGGCCGGTCATAACCCAGCGGCAGCCGCGCCAGCAACGTACGCGCCAGTTGCCCCGAGAAGCCCGCGCCGACCAGCCATTCGAACAGCGATTCGCGCAGCGGGTCGCTCGCGGCCACGCCGTGCGCCGCCGCGCTCGGGGCCACGCCCGGAGCCGCGCTGATGCCGGCCAGCTGGCGCTCCAGCATCGCGCGCATCGATTGCAGCTCACCGCGCAGGTCGCCGATGGCGGCGTGCTCGACCACTGGCGCGGGTGGCACGTAGACCTGCGCCGTGGCCTGCACGCTGCCCAGATCCGTATCGCGCATGGCGACAATCTCCACGCCGCCCTCGACGGTGCGGTTGGACAGCACTACGGCGTCCGGGCCCATGGCTTCGCGCACCTGGCGCATGGCTTCGCGGCCGTTGGCCGCGACAAACTTGGCTACGCTCATCGTTGACTCCTCACGCGCCGATCATGGCGGTGATGCGGATATTGCGGTTGTCCGGCACCTCGGCATGCGACAGCACCCTCAGCTGCGGCATGGTGCGCCGCAGGAAGCGCGCCATCAGCGGGCGCAGCTGCGACGGCACCAGCAGCACCGGGTCCATGCCCATCTGCTCCTGGCGCGTGACCGCCCCCTGGGTCTGCTGCAGCAACGCATCGGCCAGGCCTGGCTCGATCCCGCCGCCATTGGTCAGCGCCTGCGACAGGACGCGCTCCAGGCCGGCATCCAGGCCGATCACCTGCAGGTCGGCGTTGTTCGGGAACAGCTGCTGCGTGATCGCGCGGCCCAGCGCCACGCGCACCATCGCGGTCAGCTCGTTGGGGTCGCTGATCTTGGGCGCATGCTCGGCCACCACATCCAGGATGGTGCGCATGTCCCGGATCGGCACGCCTTCGTCCAGCAGGTTCTGCAGGATCTTCTGCAGCGCGGTCAGCGAAATGGCCTTCGGCACCAGGTCCTCGGTCAGCTTCGGCGATTCCTTGGCGATGCGGTCCAGCAGCGCCTGCACTTCCTGGCGGCCCAGCAACTCGGCCGCGTGCATGTGGATCAGGTGGTTCAGGTGCGTGGCCACCACCGTGCTGGCATCGACCACGGTATAGCCGCAGGACTGCGCCTGCTCCTTGATGCCCGCGTCGATCCATACCGCCGGCAGGCCGAAGGCGGGATCGCGCGTGGCCGCGCCGGGCAGCGTGCCGCTGACCTGCCCGGGGTTGATCGCCATCCACTGGCCCGGCATGGCTTCGCCGCGGCCGATCTCCACGCCCTTGAGCGTGATGCGGTAGGCGTTGGGCTTGAGTTCCAGGTTGTCGCGGATATGCACCACCGGCACCAGGAAGCCGATCTCCTGCGCCACCTTCTTGCGGATGCTCTTGATGCGGCCCAGCAGCTCGCCGTCCTGCGCGCGGTCCACCAGCGTGATCAGGCGGTAGCCCACTTCCATGCCGAGCGGGTCGACCAGCGTGACGTCGTCCCAGCTGGCTTCCGTGGATTCCGCCGCCACCGCCGGGACGCGCTCCTCGCGCTGCCTGGTTTGCGCCTGCGTGGCCGCGCGGCGCGACATATAGCGGCCCATCCACGCCAGCACGCCCGCCAGCAGCAGGAAGGCAAAGTGCGGCATGCCCGGGATGATGCCCATCATGCCGATGATGCCGGCGGTCAGGTACAGCACGCGCGGGTTGGCGAAGAGCTGGCCGGTGAGCTGCTCGCCCACGTCCTGCTCGTTCGACACGCGCGAAACGATCACGCCCGCGGCGGTGGAGATCACCAGCGCCGGGATCTGCGCCACCAGGCCGTCGCCGATGGTCAGCAGGGTGTAGTTGTGCACGGCGGTGCCGAAGTCAAGGTCGTGCTGCAGCATGCCCACCACCATGCCGGCGGCGACGTTGATGAACATGATCAGCAGGCCCGCCACGGCATCGCCGCGCACGAACTTGCTGGCGCCGTCCATGGCGCCGTAGAAGTCGGATTCCTGCGCCACTTCGGCACGACGCTTCTTGGCCGCGGCTTCGTCGATCAGGCCGGCGTTCAGGTCGGCATCGATCGACATCTGCTTGCCGGGCATCGAATCCAGCATGAAGCGCGCGCCGACTTCGGCGATACGGCCCGCGCCCTTGGTGATCACCATGAAGTTGATTACCACCAGGATTGCAAACACCACGATGCCGACCGCGAAGTTGCCGCCCACCAGGAAGTGGCCGAAGGCCTCCACCACCTTGCCGGCAGCGTCGGGGCCGGTATGGCCTTCGAGCAGCACCACGCGCGTGGACGCCACGTTCAGCGACAGACGCAGCAGCGTGGTGAACAGCAGCACCGCCGGGAAGGCGGCAAAGTCCAGCGGCTTCTGCGTGTACATGCTGACCAGCAGCACCATGATCGCCAGCGCGATATTGAAGGTGAACAGCAGGTCCAGCACAAAGGCCGGCAGCGGCAGGATCATCATCCCCAGGATCATGATGATCAGCAGCGGCCCGGTCATGGCCTTGAGCTGGCCGGCGGAGCGCAGGCCGGGCAGGTTGAACAGGTTGCTCAGCGCATTCATTCTCGGCTTTCCGGTACGGCGAGTTCAGCGGGCACCAGCAGGTCCGCGGGCGCCTGCGGCTGCGGGCCCTGCGAGTAGTGCCAGTGCTTCAGTTGATAGACCCAGGCCAGCACTTCGGCCACGGCGGTATACAGTCCGGCGGGGATTTCCTGGCCCAGCTCCACGTGGCGGTGCAGCGCGCGCGCCAGCGGCGGGGCAGACATCAGCGGCACGCGGTGCTCGGCGGCCAGCGCGCGGATGCGGGCGGCAATATCGCCGGTGCCCTTGGCCACCACGCGCGGCGCGCCCATGCGCCCTTCCTCATAGCGCAGCGCCACGGCAAAGTGAGTGGGGTTGGTCACCACCACGTCGGCCTTTGGGACCTCGGTCATCATGCGGCGGCGCGCCATGGCGCGCTGCTGCTGGCGGATGCGGCCCTTGATATGCGGGTCGCCCTCGCTTTCCTTGAATTCCTGCTTGACCTCTTCCTTGGTCATGCGCAGCTTCTTGAAGAATTCCCAGTACTGCCACGGCACGTCGATGGCCGCCACCACCAGCAGCGACAGCGACACCACCAGGCAGCAATACATGACCAGGTCGACCATGTGCAGCAGCGCTTCCTGCACCGGCGCATTCATCAGCGCGATGGCCTCGGGCAGTCGCCGCCACAGCACCCAGGCGCCCACGCTGCCCACCAGCAGCGACTTGGCCACGGCCTTGAGCAGCTCCACCAGCGAATGCGCGGAGAACATCCGGCCCAGCCCCGCCAGTGGCGACAGCCGCGAGAACTGCGGCGCGAAGGACTTGCCCGAGAACACCCAGCCCCCCAGCAGCAACGGCGCCGCCAGCGCGGCAACGCCGAACAGGAACAGCAGCGGCAGGAATGCCAGCAGGCTGTCCCACACCATCATGGCAAAGCGCGACAGCATGCGCGAGGTATCGAACGCCGTTGCCGGCTCGAAGCGCAGCGCCCCCTGCATCACCTGGTTCAGGCTGCGGCCCAGATGGCCGCCCAGCGTCCACAGGCCGGTGACGCCGGCGATCAGCATGATGAACGTGGCCAGCTCACGCGAACGCACCACCTGCCCCTCCTCGCGCGCCTTTTCCAGGCGCCGGGGTGAGGCGGGTTCGGTTTTCTCGAGATCGCTTTCTTCGGACATCCACGCTCCGTGCGAAGCGGCAAGCCGCTATTCGTCAGCAGGGATTATCGAAGCGCGGGGGCTTCCCATTCGCGCGAAAAGGCGGGGGAATTGGGTGTTGTTTGGGAAATGGGAGGTGGTTGGGGGTTAACGGCGGGCGGGTTGGGAGACTTTAGGGGGAATCCTGGAGAAGCCGTCGACCGGCGAGTGCCTTGAGGCAAGCCCCCTGGCCGCGGCCTTCCAACGCCCGTTCCACGTGGTCGCGTAACCGTTCACGCGGCCATGGACTTCCGGCCGCGGCCACAAGCTTAAAAAGGTGTAGCGAACCCGACCGGGCCATTGAGATCGATATGAAGAATGTCCGAGAGGGGGACGGTCAGAGACTGCTGTGGGCTGGCGGTGGACAGTCGGCCGAGTTCGGCCAATTGCGGTCATTGATCGTGTCGTGTTCCAGGACTCTTTTGACTCCATCAACAGACGCTCAAAGCGGTCGAAGGGCCGTTGGCCCGCGCAATAGCTATAGTGCGATAGCTCACGCGGCGCTCTTCCTTAGAAGCTGTTGCGAAATTAGTTCATGCAGGGCTTTCGCCTAAGATGAGGCGCGTTCATATAAGAACCAAAAGAAAACCCCAACTGCTGCGCTGGGGTGATTGAGCGGTAAGCTATTGCCCAGAAGTGTCAGAACGGCGCGCCCGGCAGGCCCGGATAGTAGGCACCGGCCACCATGCCGCCATCCACCGTCAACTCGCTGCCGTTGCAGTACGAGGCCTCATCGCTGGCCAGGAACAATATCGCGCGCGAAATTTCCACCGGCTCGCCGATGCGCTGCAGCGGGACCTGGCGATAGTCCTTGTTCAGTTCGTCCGCGGTCAGCCCACGCGGGTTGGCCATCTGGGTATTCATGCCGCCGGGATGGACCGAATTGACGCGCACGCCGTGGTGGCCAAGTTCCAGCGCCGCCGCCTTGGTCAACCCGCGTACGCCCCATTTGCTCGCCACATAGGCGGGAAATGCATTGACGCCGCGCATGCCATCCACCGACGAGATGTTGACGATGGAACCGGCACGCTGCGCCTGCATCAGCGGAGCCACTGCACGGATGCCAAGGAAGGTGCCGAGCAGGTTGATCGACAAGGCGCGCTCGAACTCGCCTGTGGAGAGATCGGTGATGGCGCCGAACACCAGCACCGCAGCGTTGTTGACGAGCACGTCGATGCGTCCGAAGCGCTCGATGGTCTGCTCTGCCAGTTGCTGCCAGTTGGCTTCGTCGCTGACGTCGAGGCGGTGGTAGCAGGCCGCTTCTCCCAGCTTCCTTGCCAGCGCCTGACCATCCCGCTCCAGCACATCGGCGATCACCACCCTGGCGCCTTCCTGTACGAACAGGCGGCAGGTTTCGGCGCCCATGCCACGTGCGCCACCGGTGACGATGGCGACCTTGTTGGCCAATCGATTCATAGTTGTTTCCATATTGGTTAAGAAGTCAGCCCCAATAGGCCTGGCCACCGTCGAGCGGGATGGTGGCGCCGGTCAGGTAGCCGGCATCGCTGCCGACCAGAAACACCACCGCCCGGCCGATGTCCTGTTCGCAGTGGCCAACGCGGCCAAGAGGGATAGTCTTGAAGAAGGCGGCAGCCTCGTCCGAGCGAGCGGCGATCCAGCCTTCCATGCCGGGCGACAGCGCATGCGGCGCGATCGTGTTAACGCGAATGCCATCGGCTCCCCATTCACAGGCAGCAGCCCGGGTAAGCGAACGGATCGCCTCCTTGACCGCGGCGTAGGCACCGTAACCGGAGGCATCCCAGCGCACCGCCGCCGACGAGGCGAAGTTGACCACTGCACCGCCCCCCTTCAGGTATGGGTGGCACGCGCGCATCAGGCGCAAGGTTGCGAGCGGGCCGGAATCGATGCCTTCGACAAAGGCTTCGTCGCTCACGTCCAGCAGGTTGCCCAGCGGCACCACCTGCGCGTTGTTGATCAGGATGTCGATGCCTCCGAAGGTCTGTGCCATCTTGGCCACACAGCGCTCGATGTCTTGCTTGACCATCACGTCGCACAGAAACGGCCTCGCGCGGCCACCACGACGCGCGATTTCGGCGCAGGTGGCTTCCAGCTTGCTCAAAGTACGTCCGACAACGGCCACCGAGACGCCCTCCGCCGCCAGCGCGTAAGCTATACCCTGCCCGACGCCCTGACCGGCGCCAGTGACCAGGGCAACTTTGCCCTGCAGATTTGCTGCCATGTTTTGGCTCCTGCTGTTGGAAAAATGGTGATGGTGAGATCCGGTTCAGGAGGCTGGCGCCTCAGCTAGCGAGGGGGCGCGGCCGGCGAATAGGGTTCGGACTGTCGCAGCATCCAGTTGCAGCGCCATGGTGGAAGTCACCACGCAGCGGGTGGAGATGATCTTCCAGGCGCCATCCAGCTTGCGGTATTCGTCTTCGTAGTAGGCACCGAACTGGGTTAGCGTGCTGGTATGTGTATCGATCTGCTGGTAATGCAGTCCCCAGGTGCCGTAGGCATGGTCAGCATCAGCCACGGTGAGCTGCGGGTTGACTCCGTGATGCATCTCGACGATGTGTTCGTGGCAGCCGAGCCGCTCGAATAGCTCGACCAACTGATCGCGTTCGTGGAACACGCCGAGGCGGCCGTAATCGATCAGTACCTGGCCGCTAGCGAAGCAGTCTCGCACACCTTGCGGGTCTTTCTGGTCGCAACAGAAGAAATAGCGTGCCTTCAACTGGCGGATCGCTTCCAGATCCTCCAGCTTGCGCAGGCGCTGTTCCAGCTCGAGAGAGGGGCTCATGAGGTCTCCTTGACGGCCGGTACATCCGACCCATGGCCGGCACGCTAACCCAGCCACCACGCCTGGCGCTCCCCCGTTCGGACTAGCGAGCATCTCCGTAGTCCGCGCGGACGATGAGTATGACGGCAGCGCCGTCCTACCATCGGCTCGACCTCACGCAGCCCCCGACAAGGAGACCCCGATGGACGAATTTCTCGAGCTCGAACGCGTCCGCCAGCTCAAATACCGCTATTTTCGCGCGCTGGACCGGCACGACTGGGCGGCGCTGGCCGACTGCCTGGCCCCCGAGCTGAACACCTGGCTGGATAGCGGCAAGTACAGCTTCGACAGCCGCGATGCCTTTATCGCCGGCATCCGCAAGCTAATGGACGACGCCACCCTCCTGACCAAGCACCAGGGCCACCACCCGGAGATCAAGCTGACCGCGCCAGACCGTGCCAAGGGCACCTGGTATCTGGAAGACCATGTGATCGACCTCGCCAACAGCTGGATGCTGCACGGCACAGCCTTTTACGAGGACGAGTACGTAAAGCGCGATGGTGAGTGGCGCATCATCTCCACCGGCTACAGGCGCGTATTCGAAACCGTCACTGCCCCTATCCCGGACACGTTCAAGGTGACCGCCAATATGTTTGCCCCCGCCTGACAGCCGAAAGGAAAGCCAACCATGGAAAAAGTCGTCTACATCGTATGGCGCGACCCGCGTGACGGCGTTGAGCAGTTTGCCCAACGTCTGCGCGGCGAATTACCGGAGAAATTGCTCGCGCTTGGTGCGCGTGGCGTACAGGTGAAGTGGCGGATGAGGCGGTAGCGCCAGCCACCGGACTACGTCAGTCCAACAGCCAGCCGCTGATGGACGGCCTGGTCAGCGTGTGGATGAACAGCGCAATCAAGCCATTCCGCCAGCCGTTCGACGATGCGATCGGGCAGGCAGTGGCGCGCCAGGCAGCCTATCTGGTGACCGAATCGCAACCGATCCGCAACACACGTTTCCCGGCTCGCCTGGGCGAGCGCACCGAAGGCTTTGCCCAGCTCGCCTTTCTCAAGCGCCCCCCTCGGCTGACACCGGAAGCCTGGCTGGATATCTGGCACAACCACCACACCCAGGTAGCGATCGACACGCAGGATAATTTCCTTTATGTGCAAAACGTGGTGGTGCGCCCGCTGACCCATGGCGCACCGGCAGTGGACGCCATCGTCGAGGAATGCTTCCCGGCCGCGGCGATGACCAGCCCGCATGCGTTCTTCGATGCGGTCGGGGATGATGTAAAGCTACAGGACAATCTGCAGGCCATGATGGATAGTTGCCACCGTTTCATTGATTGACAAGATCGACGTGCTGCCGACCAGCCAGTATGTGATCAAGACGGCGGCGGGTTGATCCGCTCGCCGGCTTCGTACGGTGGACCGCCCCAACAGGGCGGGCGCAACAATGGCTTCATCTCTCGAACACGGCGACCATGCGAGTCTGCCCAACCGTGTGCCTAAGAGTCTGATCCGGCTTGGCTTGCTCGGCCAATCAACGGAGATTACCTAGGGAATCTACTCGGCATCAGACAGCTTTTAGCAACTCGTTGCGCTGCTCCGCCCATTTGAGAAGAGCGTCCAGAGCGGGACAGAGTGCTTGTCCCCAATCAGTCAACCGGTATTCCACCTTGGGCGGCACCTGGGCATAGAGCTTTCTTGCCACGATCCCGTCCGCCTCCAACTGGCGTAGCTGCTGCGCGAGCATCTTTTGCGAAATACCAGGGATGAGCTTCTCCAGATCAGAGAAACGCTGCACCTTGCCATCGAAAAGGTGGAACAGGATGACCAGCTTCCAGCGCCCTTCCAGCAATTTAAGCACTGCTTCGACACCAACTGCGGCCGTGTCGGGGGTGTATTCCTTTCCCATAGGTAGGTAACTTACTTTTCCGTGCGTTCTTGTTCAATAGTAAGTTTATAGCGAAAATTCCTGTATCGACACTTTGCCATCAGAGGCTCCTTGCATGGACATTTCACTACCCGATGCGGTCTCCACTTTTTTTCAGGTGAGCAATGGTGCCGCGCCTTCATCGCTGCGACGTGCTTTTTCCGAAAAGGCCGTTGTCCACGATGAAGGCCAGACGTATCAGGGACACGAAGCAATCGAAACCTGGCTGGCGGAAGCGCAGCGCAAGTATGCCTATAGCGTAGAGCCGTTGACGTTCGTGCAAGACGACGCCCGCGTCACTGTCGTGGCTCAATATGCTGGCAACTTCCCCGGAGGTCTCGCCGACCTGAAACATGTATTCCGGCTCACGGACCACAAGATTGAATTTCTAGAGATCCACTGATGACCACGAACCGCGAACTCACGGGCAAGCGTGTGCTGGTCACGGCTGGCACGAAGGGCGTTGGCCGCGCCGTCGTCGAACTGCTCGGCGAACTCGGCGCGCGCATCCTGACGACGGCTCGTGCCAAGCCGGACTTCATTCCCGACGCCATGTTCGTCGAAGCCGACCTCACTACGCCGGAGGGTTGCGCCACCGTAGCACAGGCCATCGAAAACCGGCTGGGTGGCGTGGACGCCATCATCCATGTCCTGGGCGGATCGTCAGCCCCGGCAGGCGGTTTTGCCGCGCTGGATGAAACCGAATGGCAGAAAGAGCTGAACCTCAATCTGTTTCCGGCCGTACGACTGGATCGGGCGTTGTTGCCGAAGATGATTGAGCAACGTGCAGGCGTCATCATCCACGTCACGTCCATCCAGAATCGTTTGCCCTTGCCGGAATCGACCACGGCTTATGCTGCCGCCAAGGCTGCACTGTCCACGTACAGCAAGAGTCTGTCGAAGGAAATCACGCCTAAGGGCGTGCGCGTCGTGCGCGTGTCGCCGGGCTGGGTGGAAACCGAAGCGGCAGTTGCGCTGGCAGAACGGCTTGCCAGCCAGGCCGGTACGGATTACGAAGGCGGCAAGCAGATCATCATGGATGCGCTGGGTGGCATCCCGCTCGGGCGGCCGTGCAAGCCGGCGGAAGTCGCCGACCTGATCGCCTTTTTGATCTCGCCGCGTGCGGCGGCGATCAGCGGGGCAGAGTACGTGATCGACGGTGGAACCATTCCCACCGCGTAAGACTGATCCATCTGAACACCGACACGATTCTGCAGTACTCATCGCCCGGGCACCCTGTGCGTCCTGGTGTACCGCCGCCGGGTTGGGGCGTGCGCCCCGCGCCGCGGGAGCCGCTGCCATCCGGCTTTGACCCCTGACGCCTTTGGCCCGCGCGGGCCTGCGCGCTCCGCTTGCCGATGATGAAGCTGCGAGGGCGAGTCGTAAGGCTGTCGGTTTCCATCGCCGTTTTAAGGCGGTGATGGCGTCGAGCCCGTTGCAATATAAGAAGCGAATCCGATTGTTGCACGCGATCGCTGCTGGTTCGTAGTCACGACGGTGCGACGTCGATTGTCTTCAGCGACCCAGTTCAGCATAGATTAGGCTCGCCTGTTCGGTCTGCCATCCTCAAGTGACCTTGCGAAGGCCATCCAAAAACTTCGGGGCGCATACTCACCGCACAAACCAATGCCGCGGGACGGTCTGTGCCATAGCATCGAGGGTTCACAACGCACTTTCGGGAGAAGGAAGGCTGTCGACAGGCGCCGAAAAATCTCCCTCACGTATCGCTTTCCGTTTTGTAGCCGATCCAGTTACAGAGTGTCGAGTCAACCGGGATGTTCCAGTGCCTGATATGTGGTCGTCAAGGGACACTGGCAAGCTGGGTGCAACAGGCTGTTTAGGGTCGAGGGTGTGTGAAAACGTCCCGATCACCTAGACTGGATCAACTCATTCAGATTGGGGGGACCGGATGAAGCGATTCATAGAGGGAGAAGACCGCAAGCAAGCTACGCTGCTTCCAGAATGCCTCGATGATTTCATCGCCGAGGATAACCCTGCCAGGATCATCGACGCGTTTGTTGAAGAGTTGGATCTCGAGTCGCTCGGGTTCGAAGGTGCCAATCCTTCGACTACAGGTCGCCCCTCATATCATCCTGCCGTCCTCTTGAAGATATACATCTACGGCTACCTCAACCGCGTCCAGTCCAGTCGCCGTCTGGAGCGCGAATGCCAACGCAACATAGAGCTGATGTGGCTGACCGGTCGACTGGCGCCTGACTTCAAGACGATTGCGGACTTCCGCAGGGATAACAGCACGGGCATTCGCAATGTCTGCCGTCGTTTCGTGGTTCTGTGCCGCGATTTAAAGTTGTTCTCGCAGGCCCTGGTCGCCATCGACGGCAGCAAGTTCAAGGCAGTCAATACTCGGGACCGCAATTTCACGGCTGGCAAAGTCGACAAACGCCAGCAGCAAATCGAGGAAAGCATTCAGCGGTATCTGAGCGCGCTGGAGACTGCCGATCGCACGCAGCCGGCGGAGATGGAACTCAAGACAACTCGACTGCGCGAGAAGATTGCGCAACTGCGTCAGCAGATGCATAGCCTTGACCAGATAAAGGAAGAGCTCAAGACACTTCCAGATGGTCAGATCTCGATGACCGATCCTGATGCGCGTTCGATGGCGACAAGTGGCAAGGGCTCCGGAATGGTCGGCTACAACGTACAGATGGCCGTAGATGCCAAGCACCATCTGATCGTCGCTCATGAAGTCACCAATATTGGCAATGATCGGGCGCAACTGAGTTCGATGGCTCGAGCCGCTCGCGATGCGATGGGTAAGACCAGGCTTAAAGCCATAGCTGATCGTGGCTACTTCAGCGCGCAGGAGATCAAGGCATGCGCGGATACCGGAGTTGCTGCCATCTTGCCCAAGCCAACGACGTCCAGCGCGAAGGCGGGAGGTCGATTTGATCGGGCGGACTTCATCTACATTGCCCGGGACGATGAATATCAATGTCCCGCCGGTGAACGTGCGATATACCGCTTCACCAGAGAAGAACATGGACTGCAGCTACGCCGCTATTGGAGTAGTGCCTGTCCTCAGTGCACCATGCGATCTCAATGCACGCCGAGTCCGTATCGGCGCATCTCCAGATGGGAGCATGAGGAAGTGCTGGAGGCCGTCCAGCGCCGGCTCGACAAGACGCCGGATGCAATGACGGTTCGCAGGCGAACCGTCGAGCATGTCTTCGGAACCTTCAAACATTGGATGGGCTACACGCACTTCCTGACGCGCACGCTACCGAATGTAGGTACTGAAATGAGCCTGCATGTTCTGGCGTACAACCTGAAGCGCGTCCTTCGAATTCTCGGGTTCTCGAAAACAATGAAGGCAATGCGCCTGGTGGGTGCGTAAGCACCCATTTGCGCCCAAAAAATGGGCTGAAGATCGCCCTCAGGAGCTCATTAGCGCTGTTCGCACCCGTTTCGGCGTCGTCCCATGACCAGATTGGCCGAAAATTCGATAAGACAGGCTACGCCCCCGAGGAGACGCGCATTCGTGCGATTCGAGAGACGTTTCCACACGGCCTCGGTCGTTATGAGACGGCAGTAGCCAATGCCGAAACCCTGCCTCCCCGGGCTGGGTCAAGCAGACGGCACGGCGCCTGATACCAGGGTTTCATACAACGCCGTCGCGGCAGGCTGCAATGGCTTGTCACGGCGCCGTATCAACGCCAGGACCCGATCCAGGGACGGTTCGACCAGCGGGATGCCGCAAAGCCGGGGATGATCGCGCGGTAGCGCCATGCCTGGCAGCACGGCGATCCCCAGCCCGGCCTCGACCAGGGCCAGCACGCCGACCACGTGGTTGGCTTCATAGTGAATGGTGGGGCGCTGCTTGAGGTGGGCGATGGCATTTTCGATCAAGGCGCGATTGCCGCTTTGCTTCGACACGCTCACCATCCTTTGGCCAGCCAGTTCCTCCCAGGCAATGCAATCCCGCCCGGCCCACGGGTGGTCCCGTCGCAATGCCAGCCGGTATGGCTCGGCACGGATGGCGCGGAATTCAATGTTGGGCTCCTGGGCACCGATGAAATTAAGCCCAAAATCGGATTCTCCCGACATGACGCTGGCCAGTACGGCATTCGCGTTCTCGTCGATCACGCGCACGCGCACGCCCGGATGCTGGCCGCCGAACCGATGGATGGCGTCGGGCAGGAAATGCAGCGCCGCGGACGGTATTGCTGCAACGGTGACCAGTCCACGCTGTAGCGCAACCTCGTCGCCGAGCCGCAGTACCGCGCTATCGAGGATATCCAGCGCAGCGCGCGCCTCCTCCAGGAACTGCCGCCCGATATTGGTCGTCTCCACGCGACGCGTGGTCCGCTCGAGCAGGCGGGAGCCGAGCGTCATTTCCAGCTTCTCGATGCGCCGGCTGAGCGCTGGCTGGGAGATGTGAAGGGCCTCCGCAGCTATGCGGAAGCTGCCTTTTTCGGCGATCGCGACGAACGCCTGCAGGTCTTCGAGGCCAAAATTGATGCGTGCCATGCATGGAGTCTTCAGAAAATTGCAATTCACAGATTAGTCGTCTGGCAATACCCTTGCAATGCCTGAACGGAACGTCGTGACGTGCCGCGAAGTGCACGCCAAAAGACAAATCCTGGAGACCTCCCTTGAACATCGCAGTTCGCCATCTGGCACTCGCGCTGGCGCTTGCCGCCTGCAGCCTCAGCGCCGGCGCCGAAACCTGGCCGGCAAAGCCCGTGAAATTCGTCGTACCGTTTGGTCCGGGCGGCGCTAACGACCTGGTCGCCCGCGCCGTGGCCGACGCGGCGTCCAAACAACTGGGCCAGCCCATCATCGTGGAAAACAAGCCCGGCGCCGGTTCGGCCCTGGGCGCCGACTATGTCGCCAAGGCCGCCCCGGACGGCTATACCTTCCTGGCGCCGGCAGCCGGCGTGATCACCAACGCCATGATCAAGGCTCACTTGCCGTACAAGGAACAGGACCTGGTGCCAGTCGCCATGCTGGCGGTCAGTCCGTCCATCATCGTGGTGCCGGCCGACTCGCCGATAAAGGACCTCAAGGGCCTGGTCGCGCTCGGCAAAGCCGGCAAGAGCCTGAACTTTGCTACGGCGGGCACCGGCAGCACGCCGCATTTTGTCGCGGAAATGCTGAAACTGGCGACCGGGGCCAAGCTCGAGATCATCCCCTACAAGAGCGGATCGGAAGGCATGGTCGCCGTGGTCGGCAAGCAGGTAGACGCGACGTCGGAGGCCAGCGTCGTGGTGCTCCCGCAGGTGAAGGGCGGCAAACTGCGCGCCATCGCTTCGACATGGAATACACGCATTGCTGCGATGCCTGACGTGCCGACCACCGCCGAGCTCGGCTATCCCGGCGTCTTCATCGGCCACTGGTCCGGGGTCTTCGCACCGCGCGGTACGCCTGACGCGATTCTCGACAAGATGAACAAGGCAATCGACGTCGCAATCAAGTCTCCGGAACTGCGCGCCAGGCTGATCCCGCAAGGCATCCAGCCAATGGGCGGGACGCGGGCTGACTTCACCAAGTTCCTGGCAGGCGAAAAAGCCCGCCTGGGTCCGATCGCGCGTGCCGCCAACATGAAAGAAGACTGACGCACGTTGCGATCCGCAGTTATCAATCCAGGAGACAACATGAAGTTCACAACCACTGCGGCCCGGCACAGCGTGCTGGTCCTGCTTGTCTGGCTGGCCGGTCCAGCCTTCGCGGACGAGATTCGTGTCATCACTTCGGGCGGTTTTACGGCCGCCTACCAGAAGCTCGTGCCGCTGTATGAGGCCGCCACGCAGGACCACGTTATCACTGCCTACGGGGCATCGATGGGCAATGCGCCCGATTCGATTCCCAGCCGGCTGGCGCGCGGCGAGACCTTCGATGTGGTGATCCTGGCGGACTCGGGGCTCGACAAGCTGGTAGCGGAAGGCAAGGTGGCAGCGGGCAGCCGGGTCGACCTGGCGCGCTCGCTGATCGGCATGTCGGTGCGCAAGGGCACGCCAAAGCCGGATATCAGCACCACCGAAGCGGTAAGGCAGACCCTGCTCAACGCCGGGTCGATCGCCTATTCCGCCAGCGCCAGCGGCACGTATCTGTCCAACGAGCTGTTTCCCCGGCTTGGCGTCGCGGACAAGATCAAGGACAAGGCCCACAAGGTCTACAGTGAGCGGGTCGGCACCGTGGTGGCGCGGGGCGATGCGGAAATTGGCTTCCAGCAGGTCAGCGAACTGCTGCCCTTCAAGGAGCTGGATTACGTCGGGCCGTTGCCGGACGAACTGCAGCAGAAAGTCTTTTTCTCGGCCGGAACGATTGCAGGCCGGCAAACGACCGCGACCTCGCGCTTTGTGAGCTTCCTGGCCTCTCCGGCAGCGGCTGCGATCGTAAGCAGCACCGGACTGGATCCGGTGGCGACGCCGCTGCCGCCACCGGCACCGCCGGTGCTGGGTCAACCGCCGAAGCCCTGATGCCAGGGAAGTTATCCTGGGCCGCCCACGGCAAATCCAGCATGCCCGAGCATTCGATGCCAGGCCCTGCTATCAACAGCGCCTCGAATTTTTGCAGAAGCAGATATCTGGGAACTGTCCACTAACGCACGATAACTGCACCACCGCGGCCTGATGTAGCTGCCGCGCGCTACCGCGACGACCAGCCAGCATGCCGCGGTCTTCCACGCGGCATATTGGGGTCCTGCCCTGGCACCATTACTTCACCTCTCGGCGGGGTTCTTGTACGCCTGAAGTTTTCCAAACACTTGCGCGACCAACGGCACTGTGGTGATGACCCCCACGGCAAGCAGCGTCCACCCGATGGCGCGGCGTTGTTCCGGATTCATTCGGTTGCTAATCAACAGGGCGAGGCCCGCAGCGCCTGCCGCACGCGTTCCGGCAATCAATCCAATTTCTGGAATGGTCAGTGATACCTCTTTCATCTGGGGCTCCGAGCGGGTTGGATAGATTTGAATCCGGGTAGTTTGCGGCACGTGCGGCTGGCGTCTGTGCGCAAGCAGACGCAGCTGACGATTAAGGCAAGTGCGCGCACGCCCTCGCCCTTCAGTGTTCCGCCACGGTGGAACCCGGCAAATCCCTTTCTTCCTGCGGCGAACCATTGCGACCCAGCACGAGCAGGCATATCGCCGCGATAACAGCCGGGATGGCGAGCAGGCTGAAGATGGCGCCGAACTCCCATCCAATCCCCAGCAGCCATGCGCCGCCCATGGTTCCCGCCACGCCGCCGAAACGGCCCATGCCCAGCATCCAGGCAATGCCCGTGACCCGGCTGGTGGTCGGATAATAATGTGCAGCGAGGGGCGACATCGACGCGGATGCACCGGAGATGGCCATGCCCACGATGACGATCATCGTTGTCAGTCCTGCGTGCGCCCCGCTGTACCCGATCGCCAGCACCAGCACTGCGGCCGCCAGAAAGTACGCCGCGACGACACGGGTAGGCGGGAAACGGTCAGTCAGGAACCCCGCCAGCAGGATCCCTGCGCATCCGCCCAGATGGAACAGCGACGAAGTGACGGTCGACTCCTGCAGCGAATACCCCGAGGTCGTGAACAGGGTGGGAAGCCAGCTATTGACCAGGTACAGGATGACCATGCACATGAAGTAGCACAGCCAGATCAGGCAGGTGCCGGCGGCATACCGCTCACGGAACAGCTCCGAAAGAGGCGACTTGCGGCCATGCCCGGCATCTTCCTCGCACACGAGTTGGACGTCGCCGAGTCGAGCGCCCGGCGCCAGGCGGCCCAGGATGCCCAGTGCATCTTCGCGCGGGCGCCGGTTGGCCACGAGAAACTTCACGGATTCGGGCAGCAGCGGCACCAGCACCAGCGTCAGCAGCACCGGCGCCACGCCGCCGACCACCAGCACGCCGTGCCAGCCGAAGCGCGGGATCAGCCAGGCCGTCATCAGGCCGCCCAGCCCATTCCCGGCTGCGAAGCCGACCAGCATGGCGTTGACCACGGTGCCGCGAATCCGCGTCGGGGCATACTCGGCCATCAGTGCGACGGCGTTCGGCACGGCGGCGCCCAGGCCGATTCCCGTCAGCAGGCGCAGCGCAGCCAGCATTTCGAGCGACTGCGCGAATGCTGCCGCCACGCTGCACACCCCGAACGCGAAGACAGAGCCGATCAGCACGCGCTTGCGGCCAATGCGGTCGGCAAAGGGGCTCACCACCATGGCGCCAAAGCCGATGCCGACCAGCGTGGCGCTCAGCACGGGGCCCAGCGCTGCACGCGACAGGTGCCACTCCTCAATCAACGACGGCGCGATATAGCCCATGGCGCCGGTGTCCATCCCGTCCAAAGCGATGATCAGGAAGCACAGGACGAACAGCAGGATATGAAACCGCGAGAAACGCTGTTCGTCGAGGAAGGCTTGTACGTCGACCTTGCGTTGGAGGTTCATCGCGCACCTCGCAGCGGCCGGGATGGGTGTGGCGCGCACATCGGGGGCGTGCGCACCGTGGTACCAGCATATCCTGGCATTGTCTGTCTCCTTGGTTTGTCGCATCGTGGGAAAACCGCGCTGCCTTGCGGTTCCCTGCTGTGCGCCGGCTGTCGCGCCGGACATGGTTCTGAATTGATATTACGACCCGGGTGGGCTGGCGAATATGCCCCCGCCGTGCAGAAGACAATCAACCGAACCGCAGGCAATGGATGGTGACGGGAGGCAGAGAATTGCGGCTCATGTTCATCCTGTCGAGTCCCGCCCATCATGACCCCACATCCCCCTCCGCCCTCGGCGAACTGCTCGACCGCGAAGCCATCCGCGAATGCCTGTATCGCTACTGCCGCGGCATCGACCGTTGCGACGAGGCCGCCCTGCGCAGCGTGTACTGGGACGATGCCACCGACCGGCATGGCCCCTATTCCGGCTCCGCCAGCGGCTTTATCGTCTGGGTGCTGGACCGGCTCGCGACCAGCGAACGCTCAATCCACTTCCTTGGCAATCTCTCGATCGCGTTGCACGGCGACTGGGCGGCGGTGGAATCATATTTCCAGGCATTCCAGCGCCGCCCCAACCCCGATCCAGCACAGCGGGAAGTCTTCCTGGCCGGACGCTATATCGACCGCTTCGAGAAGCGCAACGCCGAATGGCGGATTGCCCGGCGCGTGGTGGTCTATGACTGGGTCCGCCCGCTTGGCACCCCGGAGGGCACCGAGACCGAGCGCTTCGGCCCGCGGCAGCCTGTTGGCGCGCCCTGGCCGCATGATCCGGTCTACGCGCTGCTCAGCGGGGGAGGACAGTAGACCGGACATGCCAGGACCAGGCGGCGCGAGCCGCCTGCCGTCAGAAGGTATGCCGGAGGCCGATGGTGGTGCCGATCTGGTTGGTGCCCGCAGCGGTCGTCCCGAAGCCTGAGCCGCCCGTGCTCAGGCCAAGGTTGGAACTGCCCTTGTTCTTCGTGTAGCCGACGCTGAGGTAGGCATCCGTGCGCTTGGAGAAGGCGTACTTCGCCATGCCAACGAACAGCCAGGGATCGTTGCCCGTGTTCCGGAAGTCCTGGTAGTAGGCGGCGGCACTGACGCTGACGGCGGGGCCGGCCTGCCAGGTCACGCCGGTCCACCACAGGTTCGAAGCCTGGTTGGCCTGGCCCGGGATCGCCCCCGCCAGCAGCGCCCCGTCGTATGCCTTGGCCCAACGGTAGCCAGCGAAGACCTTGACCGGGGAGAAATCATACGTGCCGGTCAGCACGGCGCGCCGCGTCTTGGGGTCAGGATTCAACGTGACCGTGCCCGTGTTGACCTCATCGTAGGCAGCGCCCACGCTGAACGGGCCGCTGCCGTAGCTCAGCCGGAAGCCGTACTCGCGCCCCAGCTTCGGTTCGCCCGGTACTTCGCTGCCATTGACCGTGCCGCTCTCGGCACCGAAGCTGTACATGGCAGACGCCACCAGGCCGCCGAACGTGCCCGTGTACTTGATGGTATTGTCGGCACGCGACACGAACGCCAGGTCCTGCGTGAAGATCGAGTACTTCGGCGCGAGCAGCATCGGGTCATAGGGACCGATGAGGTCGAACAACTCGGTCTGCTGCCGTCCGAGCAACAGGCTGCCCCACTTCCCCTGCAAGCCCACGTATGCCATCCGCCCGAACAGGCGGCCGCCCTGCGCGGACTTGCCCGTGTCGGTGTCATAGCCGCTCTCCAGCACGAACACCCCTTTCAGGCCGCCGCCCAGGTCCTCCGTGCCGCGCAGCCCCCAGCGCGACCCGGCGACGTTGCCCGACGTCATGCGGACGACGGAATTGCCGCCTCCGGCCTGGTGGTTCGCGAATTCGATACCCGCGTCCACCACGCCGTAGAGCGTGACGCTGGATTGTGCGGCTGCCGGAAGGCTGCAAAGCGCGCAGAAGAGCGCGGTCGCGCCAGTTTTGTATTGCATGTCTCCACCTTGTGTTGTTAAGCCTCGAGCTGTCCGGACCGAGGCACCCCGTGAAATGGGCGTGAGCCGCCCTGCCCGCGGAGCGGGCATTTCCTTCTTGAACTACTCGATTGCGCGGCTGTGTGCCGGAGGTCAGGCGACGGGCAGCACTTGCCCCGTCAGGTATTGCGCGCCGGCGCCCGCCATGAAACGCAGCAGCGGCGCGAGGGCTTCCGGTTCGGCCCGCGCGACCGACAGCGCGTTCACGCGCAGCGCCCGTGCGCCCCACTCGCACGCCAGCGTGGCGACCAGCATGCGAGCCGCCGCAAGGTCGCCCGCGTGCCGCCAGTCCTCGCCGGCGTCGGCCGGAAGCACCAGCGTGAGGCTGGCCTGGCTTGTGTGCTCCCGTGCGAAGCGTCGTGCAGCCTCGTGCACAGCCGCCAGGCGATTCCCACCCGGCGCGGCCAGCGGCGAAACATCCAGCACTGCCGCATAGCCGTCTCCGTGCTGGCCGACGGCAGACCACTTCGCCGACACATCGCCGACCACCCGCAGGCAGAGCAGCGTCTCGGACGGGACGGGCGCGACGGTGGCCGGCGCAAAGCCCTGGCTGCCGCCAAACACCGACGAGCCGCCGTCAACCGGCAGCAACAGACCGGAGGGCACCGCACCGTCCGCGCCGGCCAGGAAGCGGATCGCCTCGGCCAGTTCTTCCGGCTCCGCCATCCGGCCGAGCGGAATCTTGGCCGTCACGCGTGCGGGGTCCAATCGGCCGGCTGCAATGAGCCGGTCGACCAGCTCGGTCCGCACGAATCCCGGGCACAGCACGCTCACCCGGAGATCCGGGCGCTCGCGCGCCAGTGCCCGCGACAACCCGATCAAGCCCGCCTTGCTCGCGCTGTAGGCGCCGCGCCACGGGATCGCCCGCAGTCCGGCGCCCGATGCAACGTTGACGACGCGCGCACCTGCCACCAGTCGCGGTGACAGCGCGTCGACCAGCCGTGCCGGCGCGTCGAGGTTGAGCGCCAGCAGCGCCCGCCAGTCGTCGCCAGCCTGCTCGACCACTGGCAGGTTGGTACGATCCGACATGCCCGCGTTGTTCACGAGCGCATCCAGCGGACCGGTGCGCTCCGCCAGCGTGCCGATGGCCGCCACGTCCGTGAGGTCCATCTCCACCGCCTGGTGCCGGCTCGCCTCCGACCCCGACAGGCCAGCGACCGTGGCGGCCAACGCTGCGCCATCGCGGTCAACCAGCACGCAGCGCCAGCCGTCGCGCGCCAACCGCTGCGCGGCGGCGCGGCCGATGCCGGCGGCCGCGCCGGTGATAAGAACCGACGGCACGCTCAGAGATTGGTGAACGTGATGCCGCCATCCACCACGAGCGCCTGCGCCGTGATGAACCGCGCCTCGTCGCTGGCGAGGAAGGCGATGCCGCTGGCCACGTCGTCCACGTTGCCGAGGCGTCCCATCGGGGTGCGGGCGACGCGGCGCGCGTCACGCTCGGCGTTGCGGTTGCGCTGCGTGCCCTCCGTCGGCACAGCGGACGGACACACCGCGTTGACGCGGATGCCGCGCGGGCCGAGTTCCGCCGCGGCAGCGCGCGTGATACCGAGAATGCCCGCCTTGATGCCCGAGTAGACGACCGAGGCCGGCGCCGACACCAGCGCCGCCGTCGACGCCACGTTGACGATGGCCCCGCCGCATTCCTCGTCCATCGCCTCCACCGCCGCCTGGATGCCCCAGATCACCGACTTGAAGCCGATGTCGAGCATGCGGTCCATGGTCTCGGGCATGATTTCCGGCACCGACTGGTAACGGACCCACGCGGCGTTGTTGATGAGGATGTCGAAACGCTTGCCCTGCGTGGCCGCCGCGCTGACCGCCTGCGCGATGCCATCCCGGCTCGCCACGTTCTGCACCACCGGGAAGGCCTCGCCGCCGGCCGCGCGGATCTCGTCCACCGTCGCGCCGACGAGCTCTTCCTTAAGGTCGTTGACCGCCACGATGGCGCCGCGTGCCGCGAGGAGACGCGCCGTGGCGCGGCCGATGCCGGCGCCCGCGCCGGTGACGAGCGCCACGCGCCCTGCCAGATCCTGTTGCATGAACACTCCCCAAATTCCTCAGACGTCTTGAATGAATTGCTGCCCGACCGCACGCGCCAGCGCGCCGGCCCCGAAGGCCGCGTCAAGCTTGCGGACCTCGCGCAGCGAATAGTGCAGCGGCACTTCCCATGTGAAGCCCATGCCACCGTGCAGGTGGATCGCCTTCTCGATGACGAAGGCTGCGTTGCCGATGGCGCCCGCCAGCGCCGGTCGTGCGCTGCGCGCCGCGCCATACTCGTTGCGCGCCATGGCACGGCGCACGGCGGCATTGGAAGCCTCCGTCACCAGCTTCATGCGCGCCAGCAGGTGACGCACGGCCTGCTTGGCCGACAGCGGCCGGCCGAACTGCACGCGCGTCGCCATATAGCCGGCGGCCAACTCCAGCGCGCCGTCCGCCGCGCCGTTCGCCAGTTCGGCCATCAGCAGGCAGGCCGCATGGTCCAGCGCCGCGCGGGCCGTGGCATCGAGCCGGGCGACCACCGTTGCGCCTTCCAGATCGAGCCACGCCTGCGGAAACTCCGGGTCGAGCGACCCGTCTTCTGCGCAGGCCAGTCCGGCCACGTCGACCAGCGCCGCGCCGTCGCCATCGTTGACGAGCACCCAGTCACATTGCGCCACGTGCCGCGCATGGCCGGCGAAGCCCTCACGCAGGCTGCCTTGCCACGCGATGGTGGCAACCTTGTCGCCCGCCGCCAGCGCCGCGGCGACCGGCGTGCCGGCAAAGGCCTGCGCCAGCAGGATGGTCTCCGGCAGCGGCAGGCGCAGTTGCAGCTTGCCGGCGGCATGCGCGATGGGCAGCGCGAAGTCGATGGGCAGGCCGAGCCCGCTGTCGCCCTCATCGGCGCATACGCCGCACAGGCCGGCCTCGGCCAGCACGCGCACGGCCTCGCGGAAGTTGCGCGGCAGCGCGTCGTGGATGGCCGCGCTGGCGGCCTGGGCGAATTCCTCGGGCCGCAGATCGTCATCTCGCGTCGTCATGTCAAATCCTTGGGCAGATTGAGGATGCGCTGCGCGATGACGTCGAGCTGCACTTCCGAGGTGCCGGCGTAGAGCGTCTCGGCGCGCGAGAACAGATAGGCGGTGCTGAATGCCTTGCGGGCGCGCTGCGCCTGCGCGCTGGAGCGAGGCGTCACGTGCGACAGCAGCGACAGGGCCAGGCCGGCGAACGCCTGGTGGCATTCCGACCAGTACAACTTGGTCAGCGACCCGCGCGCGCCGATGGACTCGCCGGCCATCATGCGTGACACAGTGGTCTCGACCAGGCCCTTGAGGGCGTCGATCTCGCAGGCCACGTCACCGATGCGTCGCTGGGTGTAGCCGTCGTCGAGCAGGCGCGCCAATTGCGCATCGGACTTGCAGGCGGCGACAACCTGGCGCAGCTCGCATTCGAAGCGCCACGGGCGGTACATGCGGTTAGTCGCCCGCTCGATGGACAGCACGCGGATGGCGGCATTCCAGCCTTCGTCGGGTGCGCCCAGGCGGGCACTGTCCGGCACCACCACGTCGTCGAAGAACACTTCGGCGAAGGACTCCTTGCCGTCGATGGACTTGATCGGCACCACGCGGATGCCCGGCGTGTTCATCGGCACGGCGAACATCAGCAGGCCACGGTGCTTGTCGGCGACCGTGCCGGTGCGTGTAAGCAGCAGGCAGTAGTGCGCCTTGGCCGCGCCGCTGGTCCAGATCTTCTGGCCGTTGATGCGCCAGTGCCCGTCCTCCTGCACGGCGCGCGTGCGCAGCCGGGCGAGGTCCGAGCCGGCGTCGGGCTCCGAGAAGCCCTGGCACCAGTACTCGCGCATGGCGAGGATGGCGGGCAGGAACGCCTGCTTCTGTGCCTCGGTGCCAACGGTCATGATGATCGGGCCGGCCAGTTCCTTGCCGATCGAGCTGACGCTCTCCGGCATGGGCAGAGCGCCGATCTCCTTGTTGACGGCGAGATGCTCGCGCAAGGTCAGGCCGTGGCCACCGTATGCGGTGGGCCATGTCATGCCGGCCAGGCCGGCATGACATGGCTGCTTCCCAGGCGCGGGATTCTTCCAGCGTCGGCGTGCGGTAGTCCAGGCTGTCGGCACGCATGTGGTCCGGCAGGTTGGCGCGCAGCCATTGGCGGGCGTGCTGGCGGTACACCTCGGGTCCGGCGGCCGGATCGGGGATCGCCGCGAGTGGATCGCGTGTTTCGATATGCATGCTGGTTCTCAGTGTGCGGGCGTGGCCGGCGCTGCCGGGATCATCAGCGCGTCAAGCACCACGGCGCCCTCCCCTTCGGGACGGACGAGGATGGGGTTCATGTCGATTTCGGCGATATCGGCCGCATGGCGGCACGCGAATTCGGACAGGCGCGCCACGCAGCGGGCGGCCGCGCGGATATCGGCTTTGGCCTGTCCGCGCACGCCGTCGAGCAGCGGGAACATGCGCAGCGAGCGGATCATGGCGAGGGCTTCGTCCTCGCTGACCGGCGCGGCCTGCACGGCGACGTCCTTCAGCACCTCGGCGTGGATGCCGCCCATGCCCACCATCACCACCGGGCCGAACACCGGATCGCGGGAAATGCCGGCGATCATCTCGACGCCGCCCTTCACCATCGGTGCGACCAGCATGCCTTGCACACGGGCCTGCGGCGCATGGCGGGCGACGCTGGAGGCAATCGTTCCGTAGGCGTCGCGCACGGCCGCCGCGCTGCGCAGGTCGAGCGCCACGCCGCCGGCTTCGGTCTTGTGCGGGATGTCCTCGGAGACGATCTTCAGCACCACGGGGTAGCCGATCGCTTCCGCCGCGCGCACCGCCTCATCTGCCGAGTGGACCACGGCTTCCTGCGGCACCGCGATGCCGGCGGCCGCCAGCGCGCGCTTGGCTTCATACTCGTTGCGCAAGACGGCCGGGTCCATGGTTTCCTGCGGCACGAGCCGATGCGCCGCCGATGCCGGCTGGCCGGCAAGCTGGCCGAGTCGCACCAGTCCGGCGAGGCCGCTGGCGGCTGCATCGATGCTCGGGAACACGGGAATGCCCAGCGCGTTGATCTGCGCCACCGCATCGGCCGGCCCCTGGCTGACGATCATCAGCGCCCGCTCCGGATGGGCCTCGCGCACGCGCGCCAGCGCCTCCAGGTACACGCCGCGCAGGCGGGAGTTGTACAGCGAGAGCGACATGAACATCACCAGCGCGCTTCCCGACGGGTCCTCCAGCAGCGCGGACAATAACTGCTGGAGGATGTCGGGGCGGCTGGACATTTGCGCCGTGGCGTCGACCGGATTGCCGGTGCCGGCCATGGGCAGCACGCGGCGGATGCGGTCGCGGGTCGCCGCGTCGAGCGCGGGCAGGCGCAGGCCGGCCTCGCTCATGGCATCGGCCATCATCACGCCGAAGCCGCCGGAGGCCGCCATCAGCGTCACGGCATCGCGCTGCGGCAGGCGGCCTGGCATCAGGATCGAGGCGGCGTGGCCGATGTCGATCAGTTCCTCCACCGAGCGCACGCGGAGCGCGCCGTGGCGGCGGAAGACGGCGTCGATGACGGCGTCAGAGCCCGTTAGCGCACCGGTGTGCGAGGCGGCGGCGGCCTGGCCTTGCTCGGTCGAGCCCACCTTCAGGACAATCACCGGCTTGCCGCGCGAGCGCGCCAGTTCCAGTGCCGCGACCAGGCGCTCGCCGTCGCGGCAGGTTTCCATGCAGCAGAGGATGATGCGCGTTGCCTCGTCCTCGGCCAGCGCGGCGATGCCGTCGGCCACATCGATGTCGGCCTCGTTGCCCGTCGCCATGAACTGGCTCACGCCAAGGCCACGGCGCGCCACCGTATTCATGGTGTGGCTGCCCACGTTGCCCGACTGCGAGACAATGCCCACGCCGCCCGGCGGGGCATGGTCTCTTCCAGGCTGATGGAGAAGGACCCGATCAGCCGGTCGGCCACGTTGACCGTGCCCAGGCAGTTGGGACCGAGGACGCGCATGCCGTGCCGGCGTGCGATGTCGACCAGTTCGGCCTGCATGGCCACGCCTTCGGCGCCGAGTTCGGCAAACCCGGACGACAGCACAATGGCAGCCTTCACGCCGCGCGCCGCGCAGTCGCGCAGGGCAGCCGCCGTGGCGGCGGCCGGCACGGCCAGGATCGCCAGTTCCGGCGCGATGGGGGTCTCACGGACCGAGGCATACGCGGTCAGTCCCTGCACGGTGCCGCCCTTCGGATTGACCGGGTAGACGGTGCCCGCGTAGCCATGCTTGCGCAGCATGTAGACGGGACGTCCGCCGATCTTGGTGCTGTCGTCCGAGGCGCCAACCACGGCGATGCTGCGCGCGTGGAAGAAGGGCCCGAGCCCGGCGCCCGGGCGTTCGGTGTGCGTCGCCATGGTCAGCATCCCTTGAACTGCGGCTGGCGCTTTTCGAGGAACGCCATGCGGGCTTCGCGGGCGTCTTCGGTGCGGGACAGCGCCATGGTGAATTCCTGCTCGAAGCGGTAGGCATCGCGCTGCGGCATGACGTCAACCATATTGGCGGCGCGCTTGGCGTACATGATCGCCAGCGGGGCCTTGGCGGCGATCTCGCGGGCCAGTGCCATCGTCACGGGCAGCAACTGGTCGGCCGGCAGCACGTCTTCCAGCACGTTGCGGCGCAGCAGGTCATGGGCCGTCAGGCGCTGGCCGGTGAAGAACATGCGGCGCACGGTGGAGCGGCCGAACAGCGTGCGCAGCATGGAAGCGCCGCCCGCCAGGCCGACGTTGATCTCCGGCATGCCGAAGGTGGCTTCCTCGGAGGCGTAGAGGATGTCGCAGGCAGCGACCAGCCCCATGCCGGCGCCGAGCGCCACGCCGTTGACCGCCGCGATCACGGGCTTGGCGCATTCCCTGATGGCGTTGCCGGTTTCGCGTGTCAGGCGGTTGTGATCCAGGAAATCGCCAGCCACGCTGGCATCGGGCCGGTCCTTCAGGTCGGCGCCGGAGCAGAACACCTTGCCGGCGCCCGTCAGCACGGCGCAGCGGATATCCTCTCGCTCCGAGATCTCATCGAAGGTCGCCACGATCTGGCGGCGCATCTCGCGGCTCAGGGCATTGACGGGGGGGCGGTTCAGCGTGACCAGGGCGACGCCGTCGGAAACCTCCATCAGGACCAGTTTCTCGCTCATGCCTCACCTCCCGGCTGACGGAAGAATGCGCCGAGCGGCGCGGTGTATGCGTACGTCATGGTTGTCTCCTTGCATCGAATGAACAGCCGCGCTTCGCTGCGGGCCGGCTTTTTCCGATTGTAGGAGCGGGGATTGCTGTGGATTTCCGTCAGAGTTGTTGGTTGTGTTCTGCGGGAATCCGGCATATTCGGCGAACCTGGGAGCCGATAGCATGACTACCCATAGCCCCACCGGCCATCACGACAGAGGATCGCAGACCATGGAGATCGCGCCAGAAATCGCGCCACTTGGGACCGTCCGGACCGACCTGGGGGAATGCCCGGTCTGGGACGCTGTCCGGCAGCGGCTATGGCTTGCGGATTGCCGCCGGGGATGGATCCATGTGATCGACCCGGCGCAGGGCGACGTGATGCGGTATGACCTGCCGGCGCCCCTGGGATCGTTCGCGCTGAATGGCGAAGACAGCCTCGTGGTGGCCCTGAAGGAGCAGGTCGCGCTCTATACACCATCCACCGGCGCCCTGCGTCGCGTGGCGGACATCGGCGACCGCCATCCCAATCTGCGCCTGAACGACGGCACGCCCATGCCGGACGGCAGTTTCGTGGTGGGCACCATGCACGTCTTTCGCGAGCCCGACGAGGCGCCGCTGGGTGGTCTGTACCGGCTCGATTGCGACGGCGGCTTTGCCCGGATCGAGCGGGGCTTCGGCATCGTCAACGGGCCGATGACGCATCCGTCGCGCGCGGAGTTCTACGTCTGCGACAGCGCGGCACGCAGCATCTACCGCTATCGGCTTGATGCCGGAGGCAGGTTGTCGGGCCGCGAGCGCTTCGTCGACACGGCGCCACTTGGCTCCGCGCCGGATGGCTGCTGCTTCGACAGCGACGGCGGCCTGTGGACGGCTCTCGTGCATGCCGGCGCCCTGGTGCGCTTCGACGCCGTGGGGCAACTCACCCATCGCATCGACCTGCCGGTGGCGCACCCGGCGTCGCTCTGCTTCGGCGGGCCGGCGCTGGAAGACATCTATGTCACGACGATCCGGGACAGCGGCCGGCTGTCAGCGGACGGCCCACTGGATGGGGCCGTGCTACGCGTGCGCGGCACCGGCCTGCGCGGCGCGGCACGCCCGCACTGCCGCATTCTCCTCTAGCCGGCCGCCGGCACCGCCGACATGCCGTAGGCACTGAAGCGCAATGCCTCGCCTGAAACGTGCGAGGCCACGAAGTCGAGAAACAGCCGGATCTTGGCCGGAATCATTGCCGTGTCCAGGATGGTGGCGTACATCCCTTCCTCGAACGTGGTATTGGTCACCCGGAATTCTGGCAACAGCCGCACGAGCGTGCCGCGCGAGATGTCGTTGTGGACCGTGTAGTCGTCCAGCAGCGCAATGCCCTCGCCCAGCCGCGCCCACTCCAGCAGCGCGACGCCGCTGTTGGTCACGTGCCGGGGCTTGAACCCCACTTCCTCCACGCTCTCCCCGCGCTTGAACAGCCAGCTATGCTGGTTGCCGGGCAGCAGGTATGCCATGCAGTCGTGCTGCAGTATGTCCTCCGGCCGCGTGGGCGCGGACCGGCTCTCGAGATAGGCGGGCGATGCCACGAGGTAACGCTCGCTCCGGAAGAGGATGCGCCGCTTCAGCCCGGCCTCCACCGGCGGCGAAATCCGGAAATCGATGTCGAAATTACTGCGGCGCTGGTCAATCTTGGTCTCGGACAGCACGAGTTCGATATGGATGTCCGGATACTGCTTGCGGAAAGCCGCGACCAACGGCGGCAGCACACCCAGCCCGAACATCATGCGCGAGTGCACCCGCAGCGTGCCCTTCGGCGCGGATCGGATCTCGGTGATGTTGCGATGCGCCTGGCCGATATTCCACAGGATGCCTTCCAGCTCCCGCGCATACTCCTGACCCGCTTCGGTCAGCACGACCTGTCGCGTGGAGCGCATCAGCAGCTTGACGTTCAGCTCGGTCTCGAAGTCCGTGATCATGCGCGACACCGACGTGGCGGACACCCCGAAGTGCCGCGCCGTCTCCGAGAAACTCTCCGTCTTGGAAATCGACAGGAAGAGCTCCATGGCGCGAAGCCGATCCATCATTCCTCCATTTTCTGCAGTACAGATCGCCGTGATTCCCGTATTCCGGTCAGTACCTCCCGACTCCTAGAATTCTTCGAAACTTCACCGGGATTTTTGGGAGACAACAATGGAATTCGGCGTATTCATCCTGGCCCAGCAGCGAGGTTACCACCAGACCTCGAAGCAAGTCATCAGCAACTCCATCGAGCAGACCGTCGCGGCGGAACAGGCAGGCTTCAACACCGCCTGGTACGCCGAGCACCATTTCAACAACTACTCGCTGTCGCCGTCGCCGCTGATGATGGTGGCCCATGCCGCCGCGAAGACGCAGCGCATCCGGCTCGGCACGGCGGTGTGCATTCTGCCGCTGTACCACCCCGCGCGCTTCCTGGCCGAGGTCGGATTCGTCGACACGGTGTCGAACGGCCGGCTCGACCTGGGCGTGGGCTCGGGCTACCAGCAGTTCGAGTTCGAGCGCTTCGGCGTCGACATCGCCGAGTCGGGCGCGATCTTCAACGAGTTCCTCGACGTCATCCCGAAGGGCCTGACGCAGAAGATCTTCGAACACGACGGGCAGTTCCTGAAGATCCCGCCCAGCTCCATCGCCGTGCGCTGCCTGCAGGAGCCGATGCCGCCGCTGTGGATCACCTCCGGCAACCCGGTCACCCTTGGCCGTGGCGTACGCGAGAACCACAACCTCTTCGTCACCGCCCTGCTCAACGGCAACGACGCCATCACCGGTCTGCGCGAACGCCTTGATAAAGTCGCCGAAGAGAATGGCAAGGACCTGGACCGCGACGTGAAGTTCGGCTTCCTGCGCTGCGGCTTCGCCTCGGACAACAAGGCCGAGATCGACGCCTATCTCGACTGCGCCCGCTTCCAGCGGCGCATTTCGGAAAGCCTGAAGTTCCGCCGGGCGCAGAGCGATGACGGCTACATGGTCAAGGAAGTGCCGTCGGACACGGATCCGACGTTCGACCAGTTGCGCGAGAATCTGCCCGTAGGCTCCGTCAACCAGGTCATCGACAAGCTGCTGACCGAGATCAGCATCCTGCGGCCCAAGCATATTGCCCTGCAGACCCAGCTCGGCGACTTCGATCAGAAGACCATGCTGCGGCAGATCGAACTGTGGGGCGACCGGATCATCCCGGCCATCCGCAAGGAGCTTGGTGAAACGAGCAGCAAGCTGGCCGTAGCGGCCTGAGGAGACCTGCCATGCGTATCCACCTGACCAATGCCGGTGCCATCACCCTGCGCGACCCGGCCGACTTCAAGCGGCTCGACGTGCTGATCGATCCGCAGCCTGGCGAGCGGCTGGAGCGCGCCATCGCCCGTATCGGGCGGCGCGAGGATGCGGGCCACGTCCGCCTGGCGCCTTCGGTGCTGCGCTTCCTGTCGGGGCATGCGGGCGATCCGGCATGGGAAGACGGCTTCTCCTCCATGGTGGGATACGCGGCGCGGCACGGCTGGGTGGACGAGCGCGGCGACATTCGCGCCCATCTCACCCTCAACGAGCAGGACGAAGTCGTCTCCGTGGACGACTTCAAGTTGGCCATGCGCGCGCTGCCGGCCGGCATCAGTGCCGTCACCACCGGCAGCGGCGAGGACGTTGCGGGCATCATCGTCTCCAGCCTGACGTCGGTGTCGGCTGAGCCGCCCATGGTTGGCTTCTTCGTCCAGAAGTCGGCCTCGGCGCACAGTGCGCTGATGCAGGCTGGTCGGTTCGTGGCCAACGTGCTGGGCGAGGAACACCGCGCCATCATCGATACCTTTCTCAAGTCCCCGCAAGGACGCGACCGCTTTGCCTCGGGCCAATGGCGCGAAGGCGCACATGGCCTGCCGGTGCTGGATGACGCGCTGGCCAGCATCGAATGTGACATCGTCTGCACGGAGGCACTGGGCACGCATGACCTGATCGTGGGCAAGATCCGGAAGACCACCTGCAATCAGGCCAGCCCGATCATCAACTTCAACGCCGGCACGCACCGCATTGCGCCGGCCTCCGTCCAGTAGGAGGGGGCATGGCGGTCCACGATGGTTAGAATTTCCGCACGCTTCCCGGTGCGGCTCCGATCATAGCCCCCATGCACGGGTCCTCGGCCCGCGGCGCGACCACAGGCGCCGCACACGCACGCAAAATAAAATACATCTGGAGACAAGCCATGCATCATTCGCCCGTCCGGCGGCGGACCTGCCTAGGTATCGCCGCGTTCCTCGCTTCGCAGTCGTGGGCCGGTACTGTTGCCGCCACCAGCGGCTGGCCCAGGCGGCCCATCCGTCTGGTGGTGCCCGGACCGGCGGGCGCCGGCATGGACCTCTTTGCGCGCGTGATCGCCGCCCATCTCCAGCAGGCGCTGGGCCAGCCGGTGGTGGTGGACAACCGGCCGGGCGCCAACAGCCTGATCGGCACCGACATGGTTGCCAAGAGTGCCGCCGATGGTTACACCCTGCTGATCACGCCATCATCCGCCGTCGCGATCAATCCGGTCATCCAGCCAAAGATGCCGTATGACGCGCTGAAGGACCTGACACCCGTCGCGCAGGTTGGCGCAGCCGGCGTTCTGCTGGTCGCCCATCCTTCCACCGGGTTCCGGAACCTGGCCGACATGGTGCGTTATGTGAAGGCGAATCCCGACAAGCTCGCCTATGGATCGTGGGGCAACGGGTCGACCGGACATCTCATCATGGAAGCCATCAAGGCGCACTATGGCCTTTCGATGCAGCACGTGCCATACAAGGGCAGCGCCCAGCTCGTGACCGACCTGCTGTCGAAGAATATGCTGCTGGGCTTCACCGATATTGCCTCGCCCGTGCCGCACGTCCGCTCGGGCAAGCTGGTGGCCCTCGCCTGCACAGGCGCCGCACGGGGACCGGCATTGCCCGAGGTGCCCACGCTGACCGAGCAGGGCTTTCCGTTCAACAAGGAAGGCTGGTATGGCTTGTTCGCGCCAGCCGGCACGCCGCCGGACATCGTGCAACGGCTCAATGCCGAGATCAACCGCATCCTCGCCAATGACGACGTGGTGCAAAAATACGCCCAGCAGAACATGCCGCGCCCGGCCACGAAGACCGTCGCCCAGTTTGCCGCGACCGTTAGTGAGGACGTCAGGGCCTGGCAAAAGCTGGCCAAGGGGGCCGGCTTGCAGATCGACTGAACGCCGGATGGGCGACCGGGTGGACTACAGGCCGGTCGCCTCGCGCAATCCGAGACGACTCTCAAGCGCGTGCGCCATTTAGTTCGGCGCCAATGTATTGGACACTGTGCGGAAGTGAACATACGGTGGGGAAGCTTTTTCATACCGTCTTTGAGGTGGAAAGCGCGCGTCGCGCGGCAAAGCACCGGAGGCGATTTTGGCATCACTACTTTATGGTGCCGGTTGGACCGGCGGGCTGGTGTTTGCGATCGGATTATTCACCAGTATCCTGATCGCCCTGGAGCTCGGCCGGCTGGTGTGGCGATGGCAGGTTGCCTCCGGTCGGGAACCGGAAACAACGGGCGTCAGCGCGGTCGCAAGCGCGATATTTGCACTGCTTGGGCTATTGATCGCCTTCACCTTTTCCGGGGCGGCAAGCCGCTTTGATATGCGGCGTACGCTGATCGTCCAGGAAGCGAACGACATCGGCACGGCTTACCTGCGCTTGGATCTGCTGCCGCAAACGGCGCGTGATGCGCTGCAGGAGATATTCCGGCAGTATCTGGATGCCCGGCTTGACGCCTATCGAGCCGTCCCTGACCGAGAACGCGTCGATGCAGCCCTGGCCCGTTCGGACGTGCTGCGTGAACGCCTCTGGACCAGATCCATAACGGAGTCCCAGCGAACCACCAGTACGGCGGCCACCATGCTTCTGTTGCCGGCGCTCAATGCCGCGTTTGATACGGCATCGACCCGTCTCGCCGCAACGAAGGAACATCCGCCCAGCGTCATCTTCGGCATGCTTTTCGCGCTTTGCTGGATCGGGGCCTTGTTCGCGGGCTATGGCATGGCCAGCAGCGGTCCGCGAAACTGGTTGCATGCGCTTTTCTTCGTGACCTCGCTGACGGTGACGCTCTATGTCATCGTCGACCTGGAGTTTCCGCGGCTTGGCCTAATCCGCGTTGACGCTTTCGACGAGGTGTTGCAGGACGTCCGCAATGGAATGCGATGATCCGGCCGGTGCAGCATGCCGCCGCGAGATGAGGCAGGAGACGGACATGCTGGAAGTCGAGAAGGGAAGAGTTGTGACAGCGGTGAGCAGGATTCTTGAATCCGTGCTGGTTCCGTTATGTGCATCGGCCTTGCTGATCGTCCTGCTCACGATGGCTTCGGCACGGGCGCAGGCTCCCTTGTTCGAGACGTTTGCCGTTCCCGCGGGCAGCGCACCGCACGATGTCGCACCAGCCCCCGACGGCACCGTGTGGTACACCGCGCAGGCGCAGGGCGCGGTCGGACGATTGGACCCGCGCACCGGCACGGCCGACACGGTGTCTCTCGGCGCAGGATCGGCGCCGCACGGCGTGATCGTCGGTCCCGATGGGGCGGCATGGATCACGGACAGCGGCCAGAATGCGATCGTGCGCGTCGACCCGAAGACACGTGCCGTAACGCGTTTCCCGCTGCCGAAGGACCGGCCGAATGCCAATCTGAATACCGCGGTCTTCGACAAGCGAGGGCATCTGTGGTTCACGGGGCAAAGCGGCATCTACGGCGAGCTCGACCCAGCGCGCGCCAGCATGCGCGTTTTCGATGCGCCGCGCGGGCCGGGTCCATACGGCATTTGCGTGAGCCCTGACGGCAGCCTGTACTTCGCGTCACTGGCCGGTAGCTATCTCGGCCGCATCGATCCCGCGAGCGGCGCGGCGCAGGTCATTGAGCCGCCGACGCCAAATCAGGGTGCGCGACGCGTATGGGCCGATTCGAAAGGGCGCATTTGGGTCAGCGAGTGGAGCGCTGGGAAAGTCGGCGCGTTCGACCCAGCAACGCATCAATGGCGCGAATGGAGGCTGCCCGGCCACGACCCCCATGCCTACGCGATATTTGTCGACGACCGCGACATCGTTTGGCTTAGCGAATGGAGCGCCAACGCGCTGGTGCGCTTCGACGCGCGCGCCGAGCGATTCGAAGTGATCACGCTTCCGCGCCCGCACGCGAACGTACGCCAGATGATGGGCCGCCCTGGGGAAGTCTGGCTGTCCGAATCCGGCACCGACCATCTGCTGCGCTACCGGCCTGGTGCGGCCGATACCAACCGCAAATGAGGTCGCTGCCCAACGCATCACCCGCGGTCCACTGCTGCATGAGACACACGCAGGTGCCGACAGTATGCACTGTAGCGCACGGTCGCGATTGCCGTTCAAGCCTCTTTTCGCCAGAATCTCCAGTCCCGCCTATTGCCAGCACGCGCCGAGGAGAGTAGAAGTCGGTCCATCAATGCCGACCACGAGTCGCGTGCCACATGGACCACCCCACCAGGCTCAACGCCAGCTCGCTGGGAATCGTCGAATCCGTGATCATGGGCATCGCCGGCACGGCGCCTGCCTACAGCATCGAGATCACGACTTCCACGATTATCGCGACGGCCGGCACACTGTCGCCGGCGAGCATCCTGGTGTGCGGGTTCATCATGTTCGGTATCGCGTTCGCGTTCATCAACATGAACCATGCGGTCGCGAGTGCCGGTACCTCCTATTCGTGGGTGAGCATGGTATTCGGGCGCGTCCTCGGCTTCTTCGCCGGCTGGGCGCTTCTGGTACTGTGCTGCGTGTTCATGGTCTCCGCCATGATTCCCGCGGCCAATGCCACGCTGCTCATCTTCAATCGTCCGCTGATGAATAACGTGCACTACGTGACACTGATCGCAGCCGCATGGCTCACATTCGTCAGCGCGGTGATCGTCAAGGGCATCAAACTCACCAGTTACCTGCAAGTCCTGATGACGATCATCGAAGGCGTGATCCTGCTCGTGATCATCGTCGCGAGCTTCTTCACGTTCCCACGCGCGCCGCAGCACCAGTTCTCGTTGATTTGGTTTTGGCCTTTCGCGTTCTCGCCAAAGTCGTTCGCCAACGGTGCCCTGGTAGCGATCTTCTTCTTCTATGGCTGGGACGTGACCATGAACCTCAGCGAGGAGACGCGTGACCCGAACCACACTCCGGGTCGCGCCGCATTCTGGTCGATGGTGTTCCTGATGGCGTTCTTTCTCGTCTTCATCGTTATCACGCTGCTCGGCCTGTCGGATGCCGAGATCCAGCACTACAACACGAACATCATCTTCGCCATCGCCGAGAAGTTGTTCGGGCCCACCTGGGGCTACGTCGCAATCATCGCGGTATTGCTGAGCACTGTGGGAACGGTAGAAACGCAGATGCTGCAGTTCACGCGCACCCTCTTTGCCAAGAGCCGCGATGGCGCGCTACACCAGCGCTACGCGCGCTTGCATCCGCGTTGGCGGACGCCATATGTCGCCATCTTCTTCATCTGGATTACCGGAATCGTGCTGTTGTTCGCGTCGTCTTATCTGCCGACAATAAACGTCATCCTGCGGGATTCCATTACCGCCATCGGTTTTCAGATCTGCTTCTACCTTGGACTGACTGGGCTTGCCTGCGGCTGGTACTACCGCACTCTGCTGGCGCAGGGGTCGTGGCGTGCTGTGAGTCACGTCATCTGGCCGGTGGGAAGCGGGCTGTTCCTTTTCTTCATCGCGCTCTACAGCATCCCCACTTTCGATTGGATCACCAATGTCGTCGGCATGGGAGGCATTGCCATAGGTGTCGTTCCGTTGCTGCTGAACCGCAGGAAAATCTGGGCAAAGGCAACGCCCTCCGCCTGAGCCGGCTATAACCGACGCCTGAATGTCCGAGTAACGGAGTTGGGCGGACGCGCCGAGCAAAGGCAGCGCTTTTCTCGTGGCTGAAGGCCCCTCCCGGAGCGAACCGCAACCGCTGCATGCAGGCGCGGAGCAAAGTTTGCTGCCGGTCGGGCTTGAGTCCTTCTTGGGTTCTCAATGGAGGGAGCCGCAAGCTTGTGTTTACAGAGCGAGCGTCTACCGTGAAAGGAGGGGGATTTTTGCGGTCAGCGTTTTACAAGCCACAAGCCGCGCAACGATGTCGCGAATGGAGGTGCAGCGATGACTACTCGACGAACATTTCTGAAGGGTATATCGAGCATTGTAACGGTCACCGTGGCCGGCATCGAGTCGCCCGCAAAAGCGCAGCCGGGGAAGCTTGATGAAAACGATCCGCAAGCCGTTTCCCTTGGATATAAACACGACACAACGAAGGTCGATAAGGCCAAGTTTCCCAAACACGAGGCAAGCCAGAAGTGCAGCAACTGCCAATTGTTCCAAGGAAAGGCCAGTGACGCGTGGGGACCTTGCCCAATCTTCGGCGGTAAGCAGGTTGCGGCGAATGGGTGGTGCAGCGCTTATGTGAAGAAGGTCTGAGAATCTAAGATACCCCACCTTCTGAGTGCGCAATCCACTTGCAAGGAGACAGCAATGAAGAATTCAGCTTGCCTCGTCGTGCTTTCGCTAACGGTTGCTGCGGCTTGGGCTCAGGGCGGTCGCTACGGTTCACCTCCAACACCGGGAACTGACACAGGCAGGCGCCCAGAGCTGTCTGAGCAGGCCGCCAGCGGTGCCGCCGGCGAGAGTGTCAAAAGGGACAAGAGCGAAGCGCGCGGCAAGGTTGACCGCAGTAAGGGGCCTGCCGGCGCCCAGGGCGCTTCCGGCGCGGCAACGCATAGCCGTCCTGCCTCGGAGCCAAAGAGCCTGCCCTGAGCTGGTTCTGCGTTGTGCGCGGTGCGCACCTCATTAGTCGGCGCGCAGAACCGGTCCTCGAGTACCCCTGCCCAAGCGACGGACAGCCTGAGGCGGCTCGTCGTACTCACCGCCCGTGCCCATGCCGGTTTGTGCATAATCTGACCTCAGGTACAAGCATCCGAATCTGATTTCGTTTGCAGGAGCAGACATGCGGCTAGCCGATTTCATTTTGCGGAACATCGAGCCAATCCTGGAGCAATGGGAAGCGTTTGCGGCATCTCTTCTGCCGGCTGCAAGGAGCATGGACTCGCACGCTTTGCGCGACGACGCCCAGCAGATTCTGGAGGCAGTGGCCAAGGATCTATCGACTCCACAGACGAGGGAAGAGCAACGCGAGAAATCACTGGGGCGCGCCCCCAAGCTGATCGACGCGCCAGCGACGGCCGCGCAGACACATGCACTTTTGCGGGCCCGAGGAGGCTTCAACATCAATCAACTGGCAGATGAGTATCGAGCACTTCGCGCCAGCGTCCTGCGTTTGTGGATAGACGAAATTCAGCCAGATGCCCCGCATCTCGATGACATGATCCGGTTCAACGAGGCTATCGATCAAGCACTGGCGGAATCAGTAAGTTTTTTCAGTGAGCAGGTGGAACAGGCTCGCAATCTGTTGCTCGGAATGCTCGGACACGACATGCGCAGTCCCCTGCACACTATTCAGATGACCGCGTCGTACCTTGCAGCGCTGAATGCCGGTGAAGACATCTCGGATGCTGCAGGTCGGCTGATTAGAAGTGGTGCCCGCATGCAGGCGCTTCTGGATGACCTGTGCGACTTCAATCGAACCAAGTTGGGGTTGGGTATCAACATCGTCTGCAGTGACGTCGATTTGACGGAAGTGTTTGCCGATGTGGTGGACCAGTTGCGCGCAGCCCATCCAGGCCGCCAGATCGATCTGGACCTAAAAGGCAACCTACAGGGGCTCTGGGATGCTCAGCGTTTGCAGCAACTGCTCGGCAATCTGGTGCATAACGCCATCAAATACGGAGCACCAGATACGCCGGTGCGCGTGGTGGTGACCGGCGCTGATGCAGAAGTTCGTTTCGAAGTCAGGAACAGCGGCCCCGCCATTGACCCGCAGACGCTGGAGCACATCTTTGACCCCCTCCAGCGTGGTCCGGATCAGGCAGACAAGGACAACGGCCAGGTTGGCCTTGGGCTCGGTCTGTTCATCGCGAGCGAAATTGCCAAGGCCCATGATGGCACCATCGAGGCGCGGTCCGATCAGACTGAGACCGCATTCGCCGTTCGCCTGCCGCGCGGCACATAGCGAGCAGTGTCTGTGCCTCTATGGGCGTAAGCCAAGGTCTCCGAGCGTCCGCTTCCCCCGAAAACCACCGGCCGCTTCGGGTCGACAATGGCCTATCGCAATGGGTTGGCGTCCGGTCGTTGGGCCTTCCCGTGACGACCAGTGATCAATCCGCCATTTGGCCGTCATCCCCATTACTACTTCTTCTTATGAAAGGTGGCTCGAAGCAGGCAAGGGTGAAGGGTGCCCGCCTTGTGCGGACTCTTTATTGGTTTATCGCCCGATGTCGGCGGCGGGCTGACGGCCCGACGGCTGAGTTCGGCCCTCTACGGCCGCTGGACCAAAGTAGGAAAGGGACAATCGAGCGTCCGCAGTACGCCTATGACGTGACGCACACAGTCGATGCCGCGAGCGCTACCGAACCCGCCCGATCGCCGTTCGCTGCCGGGTGGAGATGACTGCCGGCCACCTGCAACAAGCCTACACTCATCCATGCCCTGCGCTACCTGGATACTGGCTGGCCGCCACATCAGTTTGACGGGCGCGGGCGGGCATGTTCGTTCCTCATGGCGCCGCTCATTCGCGGCAAAGGAGAGGCCATGGAAAAGATCCCAAAAACCACGGCCTTGTTCATCGCAGGCTTTGGCCCGATTGTGTTTGAAGCCCAGGCAAGCCGCGAGCTCTACAGTCGGACCTTCGGTATCCCCTTCAAGGAAGAGAAAGGCGGCTACCTCCATACGGAGACTCTGAAAGGCGCAAACACTTTCGCCTTATGGCCGCTCTCTCAGGCCGCTCAGTCGTGCTTCGGCACGGATTCGTGGCCTAGTGACGTACCCCTCCCGCAAGCCTGGATTGAGTTTGATGTCGAGAACGTCGAAGCGGCTACGGCAGAACTTGAATCACGAGGGTATCGGATGCTGGTCAGGAACCGGAATGAGCCGTGGGGCCAGACTGTCAGTCGCTTCATCGGGCCGGAAGGACTGCTGGTAGGAATCACCTTTACGCCATCGATGCGGGAAGAGAAATGATGGCGGCCACAGTGGCAGTCCTGCGTGCGGTGACTGATCTGGCCGGCGAGCAGCACACGTTCCCCCAGGTGAATGGCTGATGAAGTACTGAGAACGGTCCTCGCCGTCCTTGTGGACCGGGTGGCGGCAACGGGTCGGAAGCGGAAATCCGTGGTCGCTGCCGGCTGGCGACCGACGATCGCCCGCCTTCGGCCAAAAGCGGGCCTCGCCTTCCCGCTCCAACCGAGCACTCGGAGATCATGATCCAGCTTGGCAGCGGACATTTCCCATCTCGTCATAGACAATCAGGTTAAAACCTTCGCTGTGTGCAGGCGGCACAAAATAACTGGTTATCTGATCGTACTGCTCTTCCGATGTCTGGAAAGGATGCTCGCCTGACACGTTCCTCGCCCTTAATCGAGATTTGCAGGTTTCGTCGCTCACATCCAGATAATGAAGTCGATGCTCGCAAGCAACCGCCTGAAATAGTGAGGTGCCCCACGCACGTGCGCCGGCCGTATTGAAGGGAAAGTCCAGAACCACGGATAGACCCGTCCCAAGGAGCGTTTGGACGTGGTCGGTGAGAAGTGCTCTTATGCGCGCTGTGCGGCTCACGTAATCGGTTAACGTATGGATCTCGTCCGGGTAAAGACATGCGATCCATTTGTCCTCGCTAAGCAGAACCGTCCGAGGGGCATCCGCCAAGCGTACCGTTAGGGTGGATTTGCCCGAAGCGATCTTTCCGCAAACCATATGCAGAACAGCCGTGTCACAGCAGGCAACTACGTTAGCTTCTTGATTCATTTCCAGACGCACCATATAAGCCCAGAAAGCAAAAAACCCGCCTTCTGGGCGGGTTGTGATTGCATATTATCAACTCAATAGCTATCCCGCCGAAACTCGCGAGGCGCTAATAATCGAGTTGATGGTCGATTGGTTCATACTGCACAGCATAAATCAACCGGCGAGCTCGCGCAAGCCGTGACGGCAGAGCGTGGTCGGGGCACTAGAGTGACCGGCGAGGGGCGGCAGTTAACGCTTCGAAAGCGGTCCTTCCGTTGGCACCGCCCCTAACGACGCAATCCACCCAAGATAAGGACATCAGCAAGCCTTATAGGCGGCATGTCGATGAGGTTTCTGGCGAGGCGGACGTGGTTTAGCGCGATCCGGTCGCACGCGATGGGTACGTGTTGCGATCAAGGCCAAGGTCTCATTCAGCGCAGCCTTGGCCCAGCGCAGTCCCAGTAGCGCCGCTGGCAGGACAGGTTTGAGAGCGGTGATGGCGTAGGTTCGGATGATCCGATAGTTCGAGTCAATCTCATGTTCCTGCACGGCGCTGAAGCAGCATAGAGCGTGCAGGTTATCACTGAGGATTTTGGCGCCGAAGTCCTGCCTGGCAGCCAACTGCGAGAGGCCGGACAGATGTTCGAGTCCCATGCGGTGCTTGAGGCGTTTGTACGCCTCCTCGAGGCGCCAGCGTTGATGGTAAAGGTCGCGGAAGGTGGCCGCTGGATAGCGGTGCATGTCGAGCAGATTGGTGATGAGCACGCGCACCTTGCCGGCTGGCGAGATCTGCCGGATCAGCCGAACGGTCTGCGGGGTAGCCGCACACTCGTAGTCGCGCGCGTCAATGCGGGCTGGAGCGGGGAGCGTGACGATGGCCTCGTCACGGCCAGAGCGCACGAAGCGCCGTACGGCAGCAAAGCCGCTGCCGTCGGCACGCATGCAGAAAGGGATGTTTCGTTGGTTGAGTACGGCCACCAGCCAGCGGGCGGGGTAGCCGCGGTCGAGCAAGAGCAAGTCGTCGGATTGCAGGCGGTCCAGATGCTCGAACAGGATCTGGCGTTCGTTCTCGTACACGCTGTGTAATGAGGCGGCGAGCATGATCTCGGCCCCAGGCAGGTACAGGCCGAAGGCAAGTTGATCGCGGCTGGCGGCTCGAGGCAGATGGCTGTGGCGAATGGCGAAACGCAGGTGTGAAGCGTCCGCGGCGACCAGCCGAAAGCCATGCCAGCGTGGCAAATGGTTGGAGACGTGCTGAAGTAGCCAGTCATTGAGGTGAGCAAAGACATCGCCGCCGAGCTTGCTGCGAGCCTGGGCGAAGGCTTGTTCACTGACGCAACGGCGCAAGGTGTTTTGGCGGGCGAGCGTGGCGAAGAATTGATCGAGCTCGGCTTGCATGCCCATACGCAAGTTGCCGAGCATGAAGGAGATCAGTGTCGGCAGGGTGAGCTTGCGCTGCCGGGTGAAGGCGGCCGGATGCTCTGGATGACGGGCAAGATCGTGAAAGACCTTGGTGTGCAGATATTGGGCAAGTGCAGCGAACAAATCGGACAGGGGCATGAGAGCCAAGCGAAGATCGAGAAGCGATCCTCTATTGGCCGCCGCCCTGCTTGCGCTAAACATCCAGCGCAAGCAGGGCGGCGGCCCCTCGAACCTCGTCACCTGTCAAGCGTTCTCGGCGCCAATTGCGATTTTATTTGGCGGCTTATCTTGGGTGGATTGCCTAACGACGGCTTCGGGTCGAGGGTGTGTGAAAACGTCCCGATCACCTAGACTGGATCAACTCATTCAGATTGGGGGGACCGGATGAAGCGATTCATAGAGGGAGAAGACCGCAAGCAAGCTACGCTGCTTCCAGAATGCCTCGATGATTTCATCGCCGAGGATAACCCTGCCAGGATCATCGACGCGTTTGTTGAAGAGTTGGATCTCGAGTCGCTCGGGTTCGAAGGTGCCAATCCTTCGACTACAGGTCGCCCCTCATATCATCCTGCCGTCCTCTTGAAGATATACATCTACGGCTACCTCAACCGCGTCCAGTCCAGTCGCCGTCTGGAGCGCGAATGCCAACGCAACATAGAGCTGATGTGGCTGACCGGTCGACTGGCGCCTGACTTCAAGACGATTGCGGACTTCCGCAGGGATAACAGCACGGGCATTCGCAATGTCTGCCGTCGTTTCGTGGTTCTGTGCCGCGATTTAAAGTTGTTCTCGCAGGCCCTGGTCGCCATCGACGGCAGCAAGTTCAAGGCAGTCAATACTCGGGACCGCAATTTCACGGCTGGCAAAGTCGACAAACGCCAGCAGCAAATCGAGGAAAGCATTCAGCGGTATCTGAGCGCGCTGGAGACTGCCGATCGCACGCAGCCGGCGGAGATGGAACTCAAGACAACTCGACTGCGCGAGAAGATTGCGCAACTGCGTCAGCAGATGCATAGCCTTGACCAGATAAAGGAAGAGCTCAAGACACTTCCAGATGGTCAGATCTCGATGACCGATCCTGATGCGCGTTCGATGGCGACAAGTGGCAAGGGCTCCGGAATGGTCGGCTACAACGTACAGATGGCCGTAGATGCCAAGCACCATCTGATCGTCGCTCATGAAGTCACCAATATTGGCAATGATCGGGCGCAACTGAGTTCGATGGCTCGAGCCGCTCGCGATGCGATGGGTAAGACCAGGCTTAAAGCCATAGCTGATCGTGGCTACTTCAGCGCGCAGGAGATCAAGGCATGCGCGGATACCGGAGTTGCTGCCATCTTGCCCAAGCCAACGACGTCCAGCGCGAAGGCGGGAGGTCGATTTGATCGGGCGGACTTCATCTACATTGCCCGGGACGATGAATATCAATGTCCCGCCGGTGAACGTGCGATATACCGCTTCACCAGAGAAGAACATGGACTGCAGCTACGCCGCTATTGGAGTAGTGCCTGTCCTCAGTGCACCATGCGATCTCAATGCACGCCGAGTCCGTATCGGCGCATCTCCAGATGGGAGCATGAGGAAGTGCTGGAGGCCGTCCAGCGCCGGCTCGACAAGACGCCGGATGCAATGACGGTTCGCAGGCGAACCGTCGAGCATGTCTTCGGAACCTTCAAACATTGGATGGGCTACACGCACTTCCTGACGCGCACGCTACCGAATGTAGGTACTGAAATGAGCCTGCATGTTCTGGCGTACAACCTGAAGCGCGTCCTTCGAATTCTCGGGTTCTCGAAAACAATGAAGGCAATGCGCCTGGTGGGTGCGTAAGCACCCATTTGCGCCCAAAAAATGGGCTGAAGATCGCCCTCAGGAGCTCATTAGCGCTGTTCGCACCCGTTTCGGCGTCGTCCCATGACCAGATTGGCCGAAAATTCGATAAGACAGGCTACGCCCCCGAGGAGACGCGCATTCGTGCGATTCGAGAGACGTTTCCACACGGCCTCGGTCGTTTTGCGACCCTCAGTCCCAAGGCCAAACCGCCAATGCTTCAAGGATGGGGCGGCAGCCGTTTACACGACTGCCCACCCGCCCAACGTCACTCAACCTGCAACGCCTGCCCCTGCACCACAGCCAGCTCACTCAACACCTGCGTCTTATGCGCCAGCCAGGCCGCGAGAGAAAGCAGACTTTCCCAAGTCCCCTGCTCCAAATCCACCGGCTCCAAACTAGCAGCCCCATGATCGCTAGCCATGAGCAACAGCCCATGAAGCTGCGCCGCCCGTTGCACCGCCAGACTCAGCGGATTCTCCCCCGGACTATGGGCGGTCACGAGCATGTCGACACCATTGTGTTCCGCTGTAATACCGTGATGACTATGGCTATACATGGCACACCTCCGCATACGCGACTAGCGTGCGCGGCTGCATTGTGCAGGTACTGGAGATTGTCAATCGCCCAGAATGGGCAAGTAAGAACTGAAGCATGGGAATGCCCCCCTATCCATACAGGTTCAGTCCCGCTCCCCGGGGTGCTGATCGGGGTGGGCGGGCGCAAGGCAGGGTTAGCAGACCGGGGAATAAGAGCCGGCGAGCCCGGAGGCTCCCCTGCCAGGGCCCGCCCATTGAAGGGGCATGCTCAGGCACGGCGAACGTAAGGATACCGCCTGACGGCGGTCGTTCGGCCCTACTCCATCGGGCTGCTAAACCCGGTCGCCACGACGCAGCGACGAACCCAGTATGAAGAGAGGCTGCAAGCGCGAGTATGGGCAAACTCTTAAAACCAGCCCAACCAAAACGTCAGAACCCCAGACTCGCCAACAAATCATCCACCTGCGCCTGGTCCGACACCACATCCGGCTTCCCTTCCGGATTCACCTGCGGCCCATTGAGCAGCGTCGACGGCGCCTGCGCTTCTACGCGCCGCTCGGACGGCACGTTGTCGATCAGCACCTGCAGCAGCTCCTGCTCCAGCGCGCGGATCATGTCCATCATCTTCTTGATGACCTGGCCGGTCAGGTCCTGGAAGTCCTGCGCCATCATGATGTCGAGCAGGTGGCTGTTGGTGGCGCGGGCCTGGCCGGGCACCTCGGACAGGAACGCGCGGGTGTCAAGCACCAGCGAGCGGGCATCGGCCAGCTCCACCGGCTGGTCGAACCAGGCGGCCCAGCGCTTGTCCAGGGTTTCGGCCTGTTGTTCGATGTCGGACTGGATCGGCTGCGCCAGCTCGACCGCGTTGAGCGTGCGCTCGGCGGCCTGCTCGGTCATCGCGGCGATGTAGTTGAGGCGGTCGCGCGCATCGGGGATGGCCTGCGCGGCGCGCTCGATCTCCTTGTCCAGGCCGAGTTCGCGCATGTTGTCGCGCAGCATGCGCGTCAGGTTGCCGATGCGCAGGATCAGTTGTTCGGCGGAATCGTTGCTCAGGGTGGGGGTCATGACAAACGCGCCTCCGCCTCAGCCGCCGAGCTTCTCGAAGATCTTGGTGATCTTCTCGTCCAGCGTGGCGGCCGTGAACGGCTTGACCACATAGCCGTTGGCGCCGGACTGGGCCGCGGCGATGATGTTTTCCTTCTTGGCCTCGGCGGTCACCATCAGCACCGGGATCTTGCCGATATTGGCGTCGGCGCGGATCGCCTGCAGCATGGTCAGACCGTCCATATTGGGCATGTTCCAGTCCGAGATCACGAACTGGAAGCTGCCATCCTTGGCCTTCTCCAGGCCGGCGGCGCCGTCCTCGGCTTCCTCGACGTTGACGAAACCCAGCTCCTTGAGCAGGTTGCGGATGATCCGGCGCATGGTCGGGAAATCGTCCACGACCAGGATCTTGATGCTCTTGTCCACTTTGAGGGCTCCATTAAATACAGTGTTGGCTTGTTGCCAGGCCGAGCGCTGCGCGTGCGGTATGCGCGCCCCGCTCGGCCCGATTTCGTTTACACCCGCTGCGCGCGCGTGCCGTATGTGGCCAGGCGTGCCATCACGCGCTGGGTCATCGCCGGCAAGGGCACGACTTCATGCACGCCACCGGTGGCGATCGCCTCCTTCGGCATGCCAAACACAATGCATGTGTGCTCGTCCTGGGCCAGGTTGTAGGCACCAGCCTCGCGCATGCGCAGCATGCCGCGCGCGCCATCCTTGCCCATGCCGGTCAGGATCACGCCGATCACGTTCTTGCCTCCATGCTGCGCGGCCGAATCGAACAGCACGTCGACCGACGGGCGGTGGCGGTTGACCGGCGCTTCCTGCGAAAGGTGCGCGACATAGTTGGCGCCGCTGCGCGCGAGCAGCAGGTGCGAATCGCCGGGCGCGATATACGCATGACCGGGCAGCACGCGCTCGCCGTGCACGGCTTCCTTGACGGTGATGCGGCACAACCCGTCCAGCCGCTGCGCGAACGAGCGCGTAAAGCCGGCCGGCATATGCTGCACGATCATGACCGCCGGGCTGTCGGGCGGCAGCGGCATCAGGAACTCCTTGATGGCCTCGGTGCCGCCGGTGGAGGCGCCCAGGATGATCAGCTTCTCGGTCGACAGCAGCGGGCTGCGCAGCATCGGCACGGGCGCGGTGCCGGTGGCGGTCGGCGCGGCCGGCTGCGCGGCCGCGCGCACGCGTGCGCGCGACGCGGCGCGCAGCTTGTCGGCGATGGTGTCGGTGTATTCGAGCAGCCCGTCGCGGATGCCCAGCCTGGGCTTGGTGACAAAGTCCACCGCGCCCAGCTCCAGCGCGCGCATGGTGATCTCGGAACCGCGCTCGGTCAGCGACGACACCATCAGCACCGGCATCGGCCGCAGCCGCATCAGCCGCTCGAGGAAGTCAAGCCCGTCCATGCGCGGCATTTCGACGTCCAGCGTCAGCACATCCGGGTTCAGGCGCTTGATCAGGTCGCGCGCCACCAGCGGGTCGGGCGCGGTGCCCACCACTTCCATGTCGGGCTGGCTGTTGATGATCTCCGTCATCAGGCTGCGGATCAGCGCGGAATCGTCCACGCAGAGCACCTTGATCTTGGCGGCTGTCATGATTGATCGTGCTTGTATGGGTTTCAGGGAAGCTGGCGCGCAAAAGACTGCCGCGCAAACAGTTCAGGCGATTGCGCCGGCGCCCGGGCCGAGGTGGCAATGGCACGGGCCAGTGCGCGCTCGTCGCGCGCCACTGAAACCTGGTCGTCCTGCCGCGTCAGGCGGCGCACCAGCGCCAGCCCGCCGACCGGGAAGTAGCTGACACGGCGCGCATGCGGGCCGCGCAGGTCCTGCGCCGCAACGCGGATCTCCTCGGTTTTCAGGTAGCGCAAGACGAAGTCCGCGTTGCGGTCGCCGATATTCAGCGTGGTCATGTTGGCCAGCACCGCCCCGCCGCCGAAGACCTTGGCCTCCAGCCGCTCGCGGCGCGCGCCCATCTTGAGCAGTTCGTTGATCAGCACTTCCAGCGCGTAGCTGCCGTAGCGCATCGACGCCGACAGCATGCGGTCGGCGCTGCCGTCGTCGTCGGGCAGCATGAAGTGGTTCATACCGCCGACGCCGGCAACCTCGTCGCGGATGCAGGCGGCCACGCACGAGCCCAGCACGGTGGTCAGCACCACGTCCTCGCGCGTCACGTAGTATTCGTTGGGCAGCAGCTTGATGGCCTGCTTGCCGAACTCGCGGTCGAAGTACGTGCGCGTGGCAAGCGCTTCGGGCAGATGGGGCGTGCGCATCACGGCCTTCCCGCCCTGGCCGCATCTGGCGCCAGTTCATAAACGGTCTGCCCGCGCAGCTGGAACGCGCGCGTGACATAAGAGAAGTTCTCCGAGTGGCCGGCAAAGAGCAGCCCGTGCGGCTTGAGCAGCGGCACGAAACGCTCCAGGATGCGTCCCTGGGTCGGCTTGTCGAAGTAGATCATCACATTGCGGCAGAAGATGGCGTCGAACTGCTCGCGGATGCCCCAGTCGGGCGCGAGCAGGTTCAGCGGCTCGAACGCGATGGTGGCGGCCAGCTCCGGCTTGACCTTGACCGAACCGGTGCGCGGCCCGGTGCCCTTCAGGAAGAAGCGCTTGAGCCGTTCGGGCGACAGCCGCGCGACCTGCTCCGCGGAATACACGCCGCCGCGGGCTTTGGCCAGCACCTGGGTGTCGATGTCTGTGGCCAGCACCGTGCCGGCACGGTCGCCCAGCGCCTCCGCCAGCGTGATGGCGATCGAGTACGGCTCCTCGCCGGTGGAGGCGGCCGAGCACCAGACGCTGTAGGGGCGGCCGGTCTTCTTGGCGTGCTCGGCCAGCAGCGGGAAGTGATGGGCCTCGCGGAAGAACGAGGTCAGGTTGGTGGTCAGCGCATTGGTGAAGAACTCCCACTCCGAAGAGCGATCGTCCGCCTCCAGCAGCGCCAGGTATGAGGCGAAGTCCGACAGCTGCAGCGTGCGCAGCCGGCGCACCAGCCGGCTGTAGACCATCTCGCGCTTGTGGCTGCCCAGCGAGATGCCCGCGCGCCGGTGGATCAGCGCGCGGATTTTCTCGAAATCGCGTTCGGTCAGCAGGAAGTCGCGCGCGTCGTCGCGCCGCAGGATGGCGCCCGGCGCAAGGACCGACCCGGTCTGGCCGGGAACGTTGGCGGCAGTGCGGAACGGCGTCATGGGATGTGCTTCAGTGATACGCACGCAGCCTCAGGCCAGCTCGGCCTCGACCAGCGCCATTTCCGCGCTGGTCATCAGGCGTTCAATGTCGATCAGCACCAGCATGCGGCCGTCGATGGTGCCCAGCCCGGTCAGGTGCTCGGTCGAGATCGACACGCCGAACTCCGGCGCGGGCTTGATCGCATCGCCCGTCAGCGTCAGCACGTCGGACACGCCATCCACCACGATGCCGACCACGCGGCCGGCCACGTTCAGGATGATGACCACGGTCTGGTGGTCGTAGCGCACGTTGCCCAGGCGGAACTTCAGGCGCAGGTCGACGATCGGCACGATCACGCCGCGCAGGTTGGTCACGCCCTTGATGAAGTCGGGCGCGCTGGAGATGCGGGTCACGGTCTCGTAGCTGCGGATCTCCTGCACCTTGAGGATGTCGATGCCGTATTCCTCCGACCCCAGCGTGAAGACCAGGAACTCCTGGCCCGAAGCGTCGCTTCCGGGGGTATCGATGTGTCCGATGCCGGCCATGATGTCTCGTTCTCCTGTGATTGGTCGATTACTGCGCCAACGCCGGTTCCTGCCGGCGCACGCCTGTGCGCTGCAGCGCGCCGACATCGACGATCAGCGCCACGCTGCCGTCGCCAAGGATGGTGGCCGCGGAAATGCACGGCACCTTGCGGTAGTTGGTTTCCAGGTTCTTCAGCACCACCTGGTGCTGGCCGATCAGCTGGTCCACCAGCAGCGCAAAGCGCTTGCCTTCGGCCTGCAGGATCACGGCGATGCCCTGCGTGGGCTCCTGCAGCGCGCCGGCCACGTTGAACACGCGGTGCATCTCCAGCAGCGGCAGGTATTCGCCGCGCACGTGCATGACGCGATCGGAGTTGGCGGCGGTGTGGACATCCTCGGCCTTGGGCTGCAGCGACTCCATCACGCAGTTCAGCGGCAGGATGAAGGTCTCCTCGCCCACTTTGACCGACATGCCGTCCAGGATCGCCAGCGTCAGCGGCAGCACGATGCGGATGGTGGTGCCCAGGCCCGGGCGCGAGCTGATCTGCACGTGGCCGCCCATCTCCTGGATGTTGCGCTTGACCACGTCCATGCCCACGCCGCGGCCGGAGACGTCGGTGACGACTTCGGCAGTGGAGAAGCCCGGCGCGAAGATCAGCTGCCAGACTTCCTCGTCGGTGATGGTCTCCGACACCGGCAGGCCGTTCTGGATGGCCTTGGCCAGGATGCGCTCGCGGTTCAGGCCGCCGCCGTCGTCGCTGACTTCAATGACGATATTGCCGCCATGGTGCTGCGCGGACAGGATCAGCTGGCCGGTCGGGTCCTTGCCGGCGGCCACGCGCTTGTCGGGGGTCTCGATGCCATGGTCCAGGCTGTTGCGCACCAGGTGCGTGAGCGGATCGATGATGCGTTCGATCAGGCTCTTGTCCAGTTCGGTGGCCTTGCCGAAGGTGACCAGGTCGATCTGCTTGCCAAGCTTGCTGGCCAGGTCGCGCACCAGCCGCGGGAAGCGCGAGAACACATAGTCCATCGGCATCATGCGGATCGACATCACCGCTTCCTGCAGGTCACGCGCATTGCGCTCAAGCTGGCCCATGCCGGAGAACAGGCGGTCGAACAGCACCGGGTCCAGTGCGGAGGCGGTCTGCGCCAGCATTGACTGCGTGATCACCAACTCGCCCACCAGGTTGATGATCTGGTCGACCTTTTCGGTCGGCACGCGGATCGAACCTTCGCCGTGCGCGGCGCTCGCCTGCGGCTTGGCCTTCTCGCGCGCGGCGGCGGGCGCTGCCGCTGCCGCGGCAGGGGCCGCCGCGGCCGGGACGGGCGCCGGGGCCGGCGCTTCGACCACCGCCGGGGCAGAAGCAGGTGCTTCGGCTTCGATCACGATCTGGTCCAGGTCGATCACGAAGCAGCACACCGCGATGATGTCGTCGGCGCTGCACTGGGTGTTGAGCCACACCACCAGTTCGCCGTTCACCTCTTGCTGGCCGGTGATCTCACCCAGGTTGGCCAGTTCCTCGCGCAGCAGCGCCTGGTCAGAGGCAGAAACCCGGATCAGGCGGATCTTGAGCCCGCCGCCCGTGGCGGCGGCAGCGGGGGGCGTTGCGGCAACCGGCGCGGGCGCCGGGGCCGGTGCATCTGCGCCGGCATGGCCGGCGGCTTCCTGTGCCAGCTGCTGCAGCACGGCGCAGATGCGCGCCAGCGTTTCCGGATCAGGTTCGGTGCCGTTGCGGTAGGCGTTGAGCTGGTCTTGCAACACGTCCTTGGTTTCCAGAAAGGTGTCGATGATGGTCCTGGTCAACGCCAGTTCCTGCCGGCGCGTGCGGTCCAGCAGGTTCTCGAAAATATGGGTGGTCTCGGTCAGCGCCGCGAAGCCGAAGGTGGCAGCCCCGCCCTTGATGGAATGCGCCGCCCGAAAGATCGCGTTCAGATGCTCGGGATCGGGCGACTCAAGGTCCAGGCCGAGCAGCAGCTGCTCCATTTCGACGAGCAGTTCTTCCGCTTCCTCGAAGAAGGTCTGGTAAAACTGTGTGATATCGATATCGACAGACATGGCGTCCTGAGTCACTTGGTTACGGCACTGGCGCTACCGCAGCGGCCGCGCGTCATGGTTTGCTGCCCGTGGGCGCAGGCGCGGGCGCGGAGGCCGCTGCCAGCCCCGCCTGCATCCCCTGCGCAGCCTTGCCGGCCTGCGCCGCCACCGAGACCTCGGCGGCGCTGGCGTTCTCGGCCTCGAAGCGCGCCTGCGCCTTCTGGTTCAGCACCACGATGCTGATGCGGCGGTTCACCGGCGCGAGCAGGTCTTGCTTGTCCAGCGGCATGGTCGCGGCCAGGCCCAGCACGCGCAGCACCTTGCCCTCCTGCATGCCGCCCGCGATCAGCTCGCGGCGCGAGGCGTTGGCGCGGTCTGCCGACAACTCCCAGTTGCTGTAGGTGCGCTCGCCGTTGGAATAATTGGCCGCATCGGTATGGCCCGACAGGCTGACCTTATTGGGCAGCTCGTTCAGCACCGGGCCGATCTCGCGCAGGATGGTGCGCATATAGCTTTCGACGGCGGCGCTGCCGGTGCGGAACATCGGCCGGTTCTGCGTATCGAGGATCTGGATGCGCAGCCCTTCGCTGGTGATGTCCAGCAGCAGTTGCGGCCGGAACTGGCGCAGCACCGGATTGTTCTCGATGATCTGTTCCAGGCGCTGCTTGAGCGCGCGCAGGCGCTGCGCTTCCTGCTGCTCGTTGTGGCGCTGTTCGTCGCTGGGGTCATTGTCGCGGGCGCGCATGACCTCGCCGTCCTTGCGCATCGCGTTCATGCCACCGCCGGGGATCACGCTGGGCGACTGGCTGCTCTTCTCGCCGCCGACGATGGCCACCTTGAGCGGCATGCGGAAATACTCGGCAATGCCTTCCAGCGTCTTCTTGTTGGCGCTGGAGAGCAGCCACAGCACCAGGAACAGCGCCATCATCGCCGTCATGAAGTCGGCGTAGGCGATCTTCCAGCTGTGGTTGCCGTGCGGCCTGGCGTGCGATTTCGCCCGCCGGACGATGATCGGACGCATATCGTGTGCGCTGCTCATGACGGTGCCCCTTGCTGCTTGCGCGCCTTAATTCAGGCTCTTGACTTCACGCACGTGGTCGTCGAGCTCAAGGAACGACGGCCGCACCGTGGAGTACAGCACCTTGCGGCCGAATTCCACCGCCACCAGCGGCGCGTAGCCGTTGAGCGAGGCCAGCAGCACGACCTTGATGCATTCGTAGACCTTGACGTTCTCGGACACCTGCAGCTCGATGCGCGCGGCCAGCGGCGAGACAAAGCCATAGGCCAGCAGGATGCCCAGGAAGGTGCCGACCATGGCATGCGCGATCAGCGCGCCCAGCTCAGCCGGCGGCAGGTCGGCCGAACCCAGCGCATGCACCACGCCCATCACCGCGGCGACGATGCCAAAGGCCGGCAGGCCGTCGCCGACGCGCGACAGCGCATGGGCGGGAATCTCGGCTTCATGGCGGAAGGTCTCGATCTCGTGGTCCATCAGGGCCTCGATTTCGAACGCATTCATGTTGCCGTTGACCATCATGCGCAGGTAGTCGGTGAGGAATTCCATCACCACCGGATCCGACAGGATGCGCGGGTACTGGCTGAACACGCTGCTGGCGGCGGGATCCGCGATTTCCTTTTCCAGGAACAGGATGCCCTCGCGCCGTGCCTTGGACAGCAGCACGTACAGCAGCGACATGACGTCCAGGTACAGCTCCTTCTTGTACTTGGAACTCTTGAACAGACCCGGCAGCGCACGCGCGGTGGCCTTGATGGCCTTGCCGGTATTGGTGGCGATGAAGGCGCCGATGGCGGCGCCCGCGATGATCACCACTTCAGCAGGTTGATATAGCGCGCCCATATGGCCGCCGGTCATGGCGTAACCGCCAAGCACCGCCGCTACCACGACGACATAGCCAAGAACTACTAGCACGATCGGATCCCCGTCTAAAAACGCGCGTCAGCCACGCTCATTTGCCCGTTGCACGGGCGCACGGAGAGAATCCGTCCGCCAGCGCAGCAAGCTTGCCAGCCGGCGGACCTTGACCAGGATCAGGTGTTGGTTTGCACGGCGGCGGCGTCTTTCGAGAGCTTCTTCACTTTCCCTGCGCGTGACGGCGGACGGCACAGGCTGCACACAAAATTCGCGTGCGGCTCATACGCGTGCGTGACAAACTGCCCGCCGCAACACGTGCACCGGGACAGCTGCAGCATATTGCTCTCGAAGAACCGTACTAACGTCCAGGCCCGCGTGAAACTTAAGACAATTTCGCCGCCGAGCAGCGAAACATGCTCAAGGTACAGGCGGTAGGCAGCCACCACCGCGCGAATGCCCACGGTCTCGCCCTCCTGCACCATGAACTGGTAGGCAGAGAAAAACAGCGACGAGTGGATATTCGGCAGCCAGGTGGTGAACCAGTCCGTCGAGAAGGGAAGCATGCCCTTGGGGGGCGAGACGCCGCGCAGCTCCTTGTACAGGCGGATGAGCCGGTCACGCGACAGCGTGGTCTCGGCTTCAAGCACCTGCAGACGCGCACCCAGGCCGATCAGCTCGATCGCGAGCTGGGTCTGGTTCGCATCCTGGAGCACGCTCTTGCGGCTGGGAACGGAGGTGGCCGTGTAACTCCGGGTTGGTTCGACCTGCAGGAGCGCGGTCAATTGAGCGACTCCACAGGCTGGCGTGCAAGCAGGATCGCGGCGTGGATCTGCTGCATGTCATGGCTCTTGGCCGTGTGGGTGAGAGTGGACAGAAGCGCATGGTCGTCGAAGCGAAACCTGCACAGCACCATGTTGGATGCCGCCAGCTTGACGAGTTGCGCGGAAGTCAGCTTGGCGAGAATATCCGCGATTTCCTTGCTGACCCCGAGCCGGAACATGGCTTCGACCTGGTTTTCGCGCACCAGGCGTTGCGCGAGCAGCAGATAGGCGAGATTAACCTCCCTGATCTCCTGGAGAACTTCACTGCTTTCCAATTTATCCCCGCTACCAAAAGCCCGCCGTAGCCGCTTGTCCGGCGCTTACCGATGCCCTCGAGGGCCCGGCGACCAGATCGTTTGTTTGCGGCTGGGCGGGTACAACGTACGACTAAGGAACTACGCCCGTGTCAAACTGTAATCCACTCCGTTACAAGTGTTACAGAGTGTAAGTGCGACGGTTACGTTTATATCGGCAATCGACCCGCAATGCCAATCCCTACTTACGCGGGGGGGAACCAAATGTCGCATGAAACATACATGGGCGCGCACATTTTGTAACAGTTCACGCCCGTGACACTTGATGTGGCGCAAGCGGCTTTCGCAAACGTCATATCCACCAACGCACGACAAGTGCCCTCGGTAGCCTGCTGGATTCCTCTATTGACGAGTGCCGCGTTTGGCGTTCAGCGCGCAAGCGCCGCCCGTCATCCCTGCACGAAATTCGTGGCGGGATGCATCGGGCCAGATGCCCGTCGCGCCCTCAGTGCGCGAACATGTGCCGCAACCACGCCGCCAGCCGGGTGAACACATCGTCGGGCGCCTCGCGGAACAGCGCCGGGCGCATGCGCTCCACCTGCTCCAGCACGCGCGAGGCTTCTTCCGGCCGCACCGAGCCGTACTCCAGGGCCAGGCCCAGCATGCCGCGCAACTCGCCCACGCGTGCGCGGCCCGCGGCTTCGCTGTCTTCGGTCTGCAGCGCGTACATCAGGTCATAGGCGCGCTGGCGCAGGCTTTCGGCCAGGCGCCATGCGGGCGTGCGCATGCGCGCTTCCAGCACCCGCACGTCTTCCGCCGAAGCCGCCACCTGCGTGGCGAGCGCCTCGGTGAAGGCCGCATCGGCGCCGCATTCTGACAGCACCTGCGCCGCCCATTCGCGCGCATGCGCCAGGCGCTGGTCCGGCGTCCAGTCGGGCTGCACTGCCAGCCCGAAGCCAAAGCGCTGGGCATCGCGCATCAGCGCCGCCAGCGCATTGGGCAACTGCTTGTCGAACACGCGGCGTGCCCAGCCGTATTCACCGCCGGACAGCAGCCGCGAGACCGCGCGCTCGGTGAGCGGGCCGTCATGCTGCAGCAGCCGCGCGCGCAGGAATTCCTGGAAATCTGGCGGCAGGAACTCGCGGTCCAGGCCGGTCGAGACCCCGACGAACTGCTCGAATTCCTTGCGCAGCCGGGCCGCATCGTCGTGCGGCAGGGCCAGGTTGATCTCGGTCGTCATAGCCTTGCCATCCGGGCCGCCGCGCGGCCCGTTGCCGGTGGGGATCAGAACGCGCTCCAGTCGCCGTTGTCGGCGGCTGCCAGCGCGGGCCGCGGGATCCTGCCTGCCACCAGCCGCGCCGGGCGCGCGGCGACAGCATCAGCCGCCTCAGTTGCGGCGGCATTGTCCGCCGCAGGCACAGCCGCGGCCTTCGTGCTGGCAGGCGGGGCCTTGGCGACCCGCTTGCCGGCAGGGATGGCGCGCACCGCCCCGGCGGCACGAGACGCCTTGGCCGGCACCGCCATCGCCGCAGGCAGGGGCTGGGCCACGAACGAACCCGCGCGGGCATCCTCAGCCGCCAGGCGGAACGTCGCCACCGCCGCCTGCAGCCGGCTGGCCTGCTCTTCCAGCGCGCCGGCAGCCGCGGCGGCTTCTTCCACCAGCGCCGCGTTCTGCTGCGTGCCCTCGTCCATCTGCGCCACGGCCTGGTTGACCTGCTCGATGCCCGCGCTCTGCTCGGCCGACGCCGCGCTGATCTCGCCCATGATGTCGGTCACGCGCTTGACCGCCTGCACGATCTCGTCCATGGTCTTGCCCGCCTGGCCTACCAGCGCCGAGCCGTTGTCCACGCGCTCCACCGTATCGCCGATCAGCCCCTTGATCTCCTTGGCCGCGTTGGCGCTGCGCTGCGCCAGGCTGCGCACCTCGCCCGCCACCACCGCGAAGCCGCGTCCCTGCTCGCCGGCACGCGCCGCTTCCACCGCCGCGTTCAGCGCCAGGATGTTGGTCTGGAAGGCGATGCCTTCGATCACCCCGATGATGTCGACGATCTTCTTCGACGCATCGTTGATCTCGTCCATGGTCTGCACCACCCGGCCCACCACTTCACCGCCGCGCAGCGCCGTCTCCGACGCGTTCGCCGCCAGCCCGCTGGCCTGGCGCGCGTTGTCCGCGTTCTGGCGCACCGTACTGGTCAGCTCTTCCATGCTCGACGCCGTCTGCTCCAGCGACGCCGCCTGCTGCTCGGTGCGCTGCGACAGGTCGTTGTTGCCCGCGGCGATTTCACGCGAGGCGCTGCCGATGGATTCGGCCGACGTCTTGAAATCGCGCACCATGCGCGACAGCTGCTGCTGCATCTGCTGCATCGCATAGACCAGGCTGCTCTTGTCGCCTGCGCGCGTGGTCACCGGCGAGGAGAAGTCGCCCTCGGCAATGCGCGCGGCAATCGCGGCCGCATAGCCCGGCTCGCCGCCGAGCTGGCGCGCCAGCGCCCGCGCCAGCAGCACGCCCAGCAGCACCGACAGCGCCAGGCCGCCCAGCACCAGGCCCTGCATCCACAGGCGCGATGCTTCATAGACGCTGCGCGCTTCTTCCATGTTGCTGCGGGCGCGGTCGTCGCGGCGCTTGACCATCTGGAACATCACCGCTTCCAGCGCATGGCTGTCCTTGAGCAGGTCGGCGCTCTCGGAGAACACCTGGCTTTCAAATTGCGAGGTATCCAGCGGCTGCTTGCTGACCAGCCCGACGTACTTCTCCATGCGCGCGCGGAAGGCCGGCGACAGCTCCTGGTACTGCTTGACCAGGGCCTTGCCCTCAGGCTTCTCGAATGCGCCCGCGACCTGGCGGATGCGTTCATCCATCGTGCCGAGCGACTTCACGATCTGCTCCTTCTCGGCCGAACGCTCGCCCATGGTCGATGCCGACAGCAGCCCGATCTGCGCGCGGCTGGCATAGACCAGGTTGATATTGGCGTCCTGCACAGCCTTCAGCGCCTGCAGGTCGTCGTTGTAGATCTTGCCGGTCCAGTCCGCCATGCGCCCCATGTTGACCACCCCAGCAGCCCCATCACGGCGCCGATCACGGCAACGACCAGGAATCCGGCAACCAGCCTGGTCGTGACGCGCAATTGATTGAACCAATGCATAGCAACTCCCCCTTGTAACTGAAGCCTCGGGCGCGGCGTGCCGCACCCGCTTGGTACGCATGCAGGCCGGAGCTCCGCGCCTGCCTCGTCTTTGATTCGGACTGGCCTGGTTCCGTGGACTAGGCCTGTGCCAGTGACTGGTCCGCATCGGCACGCGCATGGGCCGGCAGGCGCTGCGGACGCACCTCGGCCTGCATGCTGACGCGGAACGTGGCGATGGCGTCGCGCAGGCGCATGGCCTGCTCTTCGAGCGAGCCCGCGGCGGCGGCGGCTTCTTCCACCAGCGCCGCGTTCTGCTGCGTGCCCTCGTCCATCTGCGCCACAGCCTGGTTGACCTGCTCGATGCCCGCGCTCTGCTCGGCCGACGCCGCGCTGATCTCGCCCATGATGTCGGTCACGCGCTTGACCGCCTGCACGATCTCGTCCATGGTCTTGCCCGCCTGGCCTACCAGCGCCGAGCCGTTGTCCACGCGCTCCACCGTATCGCCGATCAGCCCCTTGATCTCCTTGGCCGCGTTGGCGCTGCGCTGCGCCAGGCTGCGCACCTCGCCCGCCACCACCGCGAAGCCGCGTCCCTGCTCGCCGGCACGCGCCGCTTCCACCGCCGCGTTCAGCGCCAGGATGTTGGTCTGGAAGGCGATGCCTTCGATCACCCCGATGATGTCGACGATCTTCTTCGACGCATCGTTGATCTCGTCCATGGTCTGCACCACCCGGCCCACCACTTCACCGCCGCGCAGCGCCGTCTCCGACGCGTTCGCCGCCAGCCCGCTGGCCTGGCGCGCGTTGTCCGCGTTCTGGCGCACCGTACTGGTCAGCTCTTCCATGCTCGACGCCGTCTGCTCCAGCGACGCCGCCTGCTGCTCGGTGCGTTGCGACAGGTCGTTGTTGCCCGCGGCCACCTGGCGCGTTGCCGTGGAGATGCTGGCCATGCCTTCCTGGATCTCGTGCACCACCGACTGCAGGCTGCGCTGCATGGTCTGCATGGCCTGCGCCAGTGCCCCGATCTCGTCAGCGCTGCGGTGCTCGAAGCGGGTGGTCAGGTCACCCGCGCCCATGCGCAGCGCAAAGTCCAGCATGTGGCGCACCGGACGGTGCACGCGCGCCAGCAGCATGGTGCCGGCCGCGAACGACGACGCCAGCGCCAGCGCAAAGCCGCCCCACAGCCACGGGCGCAAGGCGGCCACGCCTGCGCCGCCCTGGGCTTCCACCGCAACCAGTGCGGCCAGGAACCACACCATGCCGCCTGCCTGCGCCCACAGGATGCGGCGCTTCAGGTTCAGGCGCAGCAGGCCCTGCACCAGGCCGCGCAGCCCGGTGCGCACCACGGCGCCGTGGCGGATCGCCAGCCCATGCGCGCGGCCGGCCCGGAATCGTGCGTAGGCGGCGCCGGCGGCTTCCACCTGCTCGCGCGTCGCCATCGAGCGCACTGAGGTGTAGCCGACCATGCGGCCATCGACGCGCGTGGGCGTCACGGTCGCATTGACCCAGTAGAAGTCGCCGTTCTTGCGGCGGTTCTTGACCACGCCCATCCAGGTGCGGCCGGCCTGCAGGTCCTGCCACATGTCGGCAAACGCTTGCGGCGGCATGTCGGGATGGCGCACCAGGTTGTGCGCCGCACCGAGCAGCTCCTCGGCCGCAAAGCCGCTCGCCTCGATAAAGGTGCGGTTGGCAAAGGTGATCCGGCCCTTGAGGTCCGTGCGCGAGATCAGGTAGTCCGATGGAGAAAGCTTGTATTCGCGCTGCGTAACGGGTTGGTTGTTTCGCATCTATGACAGTACTGCAGGCCCGGGCGCGGCAATGTGCTGCGCCTCGGGCGGGTTCGGTCCGGCAGGCGGGGGCTCTCCGGACAAAGTTGGCGCTACCGCGGGATCACGCCACCGCTTCGAGCGCGGCGAGTTCTTCGGTGTTGAGCAGCTTCTCGATATCGACCAGGATCAGCATGCGTTGCTCGACCGAGCCCAGCCCGCGGATATAGTCGGTCGCCAGTTCGCCGGAGAAATGCGGCGTGGGCTTGATCTGCTCTGCGGCGAGGGTCAGCACGTCGGACACGCCATCCACCACGATGCCGGTGGTTCGGTCGTTGAGGTCGACAATGATGACGACCGTGTACTGGTCGTAGCTGACGTTCTGCTGGCGGAACTTGATGCGCAGGTCGATGATCGGCACGATGATGCCGCGCAGGTTGATCACGCCCTTGATGTAGTCCGGTGCATTGGCAATCTGGGTGACCGACTCGTAGCCGCGGATCTCCTGGACCTTCAGGATGTCGACGCCGTATTCTTCCCGGCCCAGCGTAAAGGCCAGGAACTCCTCGCCCGCGCCGTCTGCCTTGTCGATGTGCTTCATCGTCTAGCCCCCCAAAATTGGCTCATGCTGGTTTGCTGGTACTGCGGCTGCCTTGGCCGCTGCAGTCACCGGGGCATGACTTCACCCACCAGTGTTTACGGCTGAATTCGGGGAGACTGAAGGGCGACGCCGGGCTTTCCTTACCCTTCCGAGGGAGGGGACGCCGATGGCAGCAGCGCGGCCACGGCCTCCATCAGCTTGTCCGGATCGAAAGGCTTGGGCAGGAAACCCGAGGCGCCGGCGGCGCGGGCCTGCTCGCGGATGTTGCCGTCGTGCTCGGTGGTCAGCATCAGGATGGGGATGCGCCCATAACGCTCAGTAGCGCGCAGGCTGCGGATCAGCGTGAGGCCATCCATTCCGGGCATGACCTGGTCGGTGACCAGCATGCCGAAGCTGGCGCCTGCGGCCAGCGCATGCGCCTGGTCGCCGTCGGCGGCCTCGGTCACGTCAAACCCTCCCGCGCGCAGGCAGGCGCCGATCATGCGGCGTAGCGAGGGGGAATCGTCGACGACGAGGATGCTGGGCGATGACATGGGCGCCTCCGGAATACAGGAACGTGGTTGGTCCGCCAGGCAGATGGAAGATGCGCCGGCGACGGATGGGCCAGCGCAGGGCCGCTCCGCCAACGCGGGCAGGTTGCCAGACCGGTTATCGGCGGCGGTGCGGGCAGACTTTAGGTTCTTTGCTGATTGGCGGGAGCGGGTTTCTGGCTGTGGCGCTGTGGTTGGTTGTCGTGCTTGACTAGCGTGGGCTGTTTCGCCGGCGTAGCCGGCGAGTCACTTTTTGTCCGAGCGCCAAAAAGTAACCAAAAAACGAGTCGCCTGAGCGGCTGGCTATAAAGTCATCGGCGTTGGTGGTTCGGGCGGTGGTGATTTCCGCTGATGTGATTGGTGGTTCGAGCCAGCTACGCTCCCTGTCTGGTGCCTGCGTCGACGGACTATTGGACGAACCCGACTTTAGGTTGTTGGCAGCCTGCTAAGACCGCCATCGGTGGGACGCCTTCGGCTGCGCTGCGCGCACTCAGTATCTCAGGTCGGAGGCACGGGCACGGAGTGCATCGCTGCGCTCGCACCGCGTGGTCGCGGATGACGCCGAACCCAACGCTGTCAGGACCTGGTCGGTCGCTCTGCTTAGGGCCGGCGCAGCAGCCGTAGGCGTCCCCGCGATACGGTCGGTAGCAGGCGGCCTACGCCCTGCATGGGGATCGTTCAATAGTGGGTTAACGAAGGCACTGCCCCTGACTCACATGGCGTAGCAGGCTCGAACGGGCAACCACATCGAACGGCAAGCACCGCCGTGGGAACGGGCCAACGCCGAGGAATGGATTGCCAGCCGCTCAGGCGACGCGTTTTTTGGTTACTTTTTGTCGCTCGGACAAAAAGTGACTCGCCGGCTACGCCGGCGAAACAGCCCACGCTAGCCAAGCACAACACCCAACCACATTGCCGAAGCAAAGAACCAACCTTTAGCCGTCACGCACCAGCCTGCTCCCCCAAGGCCTCGGCAAATCCCGCCGCATCCAGCGGCAGCGACAACAGGTAGCCCTGCACCTCGTCACAGCCCATCTCATTAAGAATCTCCAGCTGCGATACCGACTCAACACCCTCGGCCACCACCTTCATACGCAACTCATGCGCCAGCGCCACCATCGAGCCGACGATGGCGCGGCCCTGCGCATCGGCATCGAGCCCGCCGATCAGCGTGCGGTCGATCTTGAGCGTGCCCACGCGCAGGCGCTTGAGATAGCCCAGGCTGGAATACCCGCTGCCGAAATCGTCCAGCGCCACCTGGATGCCAAGCGACTGCAGCTCGGCCAGCGTCTCGAGCGACTTGACGATATCCTTCATCGCCGCGGTCTCGGTGATCTCCAGCGTGATCGCCGACGGCGGGATATCGTGCTGGTGGATCTGCTCGAGCAGGTACTGCGGGAAGTTGCGGCTGGCAAAACGCAGCCCCGAGACATTGATCGCCACCGGCACGGTGGGCACGCCGGCGTCCTGCCACTGGCGCACCTGCCGGCACACGCTGGTCAGCACCCAGTCGTCGAGCTTGTCGATCTGGCCTGACTGCTCCGCCACGGTGATGAACTCGGCGGGACTCACCTGGCCCAGCGCGGGATGGCGCCAGCGGCACAGTGCCTCCGCGCCCACCAGCGTGCGCCGGCGTGCGTCGTACTTGGGCTGGAACTGCAGCGACAGCGCATCGTCCTGGATCGCCGGCCACAGGTCGCGCCGGATCACGCGGGTGCGGTGTGCGCGTTCGCCGGCGGCGCTGTTGAACTGACGCACCTGGTTCGAGCCGCTCTGGCGGGCCTCGGCCAGGCTGACGCGCGCGGCCTGCATCAGCGTCTCGGAGGTCTGCGCATCGCGCGGATAGACGGCAATGCCGATGTTCACGCCGATCTGCATCTGCAGGCCGCGCGCGGCAATGAACTCGGCCAGCCAACTCAGCATGCGCGAGCCCAACTCCTGCGCGCGGCCGTGGTGCACCAGCTCCGGCACCCCCACGGCAAACTCGTCACGCGCCAGCCGGGCCAGGAAGTCATGCGGCTCCAGCACGGCCTGCGCCAGCGCGCCGGCGTCCTGGGCCAGGATATCGTCGGCGCGGATCTCGAAGACCTCGTCGACTTCGCGGTAGTCGGCAATATGGATCAGCAACACGGCGCAGCCGGTCTCGGCCAGCCGCGCCTGCGCAATCGCCTGGTCCAGCCAGCGGCCGAAGGCGACGCGGTCAGGCATCGTCGTTGCCACGCTGTATTCGCCCACCGTCCCCTGCCCGCGCGCGGCGGCACGCACGGTAAGACGGCCGGGGCGGCCGGGAATGCGCGCGCCGCGCCGCGCCAGCCGGGGCTCGTGCCCGCGCGGCAGTCCGTGCGCCTCGTCCGCCAGCTCATCGGCCAGGCCGGTTTCGTTGTGCGCCGGCAGCAAGCCACGCGACTGCGCGCGGTGGACGGCGAACATCAGCGCGCACAACGCGGTCAGCCCGCCCGCCAGCCAGGCGGGGTGCGGCAGGCCGGCGGCATCGATGCAGGCGCGCGCCGAGACCGAGCCCGCGCCACAGGCGCGGCCCAGGTGCGTGCCGGCCGCGGCCACCAGCCCGGCGCCAGCGACGACCGCCATGATCGCCGCACCACGCCACAGCCGCGTACCCTGGCGCAGCCACTGCACCAGCAGTTTGGCGGCCGCGGTGGCTGCTGCGGCGGCGGCGAAGCTGGCCGCCATCTGCGCCGTGTCGTTGGCCGCCGGCACGCTGCCCGACAGCATCACCACCAGCACTGGCAGGCTTACGCTCAATTGCGACAACAGTGCCGCCGACAAGGTCAGCGTGCGCAGCGAGCGGCCACCGGCTGACTGGTCCGCACGCCCGGCACGAATACCGAGGGCGGCGGCCACGCCCAGCAGGGCAGCCAGCAGCAACAGGACGGAACTCAGGGCAATCATTAGGCTGCGCGATGATGAAGAGAATGCGCGAAGAAGGTCAGGACGCGGGGCAAACCCCGCATCATGGCATCTTGCAGTCGCCGTGTGAACAAGGCAATGGTGGGGACAATGGTTTAGAACGCGCTCCAGTCATCATCGGCCCCGGCAATGGCCAGCGCGGGCCTCGCCGCCGGACGGCCTGCCGGCAGCGCCGCGGCCGGGCGGGCACCAACGGCACGTGGCGCCGCGGCTGTCGCCGGCCGCACCGGCATGGTGCATGCGGTACGGCCAGCGACAGCCGTCGCGGCCGCGCTTGCCCCCACCCTCGTACCCGCGCCAAGGTTGAACACCGAAACCACGTTCTTGAGCTTCTGCGCCTGTCCTTCCAGCGCCCCGGCTGCGGCGGCGGCCTCTTCCACCAGCGCCGCATTCTGCTGCGTCACCTCGTCCATCTGGGTCACCGCCTGGTTGACCTGCTCGATGCCGCTGGTCTGCTCCTGCGACGCGGCACCGATCTCGTTCATGATGTCCGTCACGCGGCGCACGGCCTGGACGATCTCGCCCATGGTCTGGCCGGCTTCGGCCACCAGCCGGGTGCCGCTCTCCACGCGCTGGCCCGACTCGCCGATCAGCGCCTCGATCTCCTTGGCGGCCGAGGCCGAGCGCTGCGCCAGGCTGCGCACCTCGCCCGCCACCACGGCAAAGCCGCGGCCCTGCTCGCCGGCACGCGCGGCTTCCACCGCCGCATTGAGCGCCAGGATATTGGTCTGGAAGGCAATGCCCTCGATCACGCTGATGATCTCGACCACCTTGCGCGAGGCGCCGTTGATCTCGTTCATGGTGTCGACCACGCGACCCACCACATCGCCGCCCTTGAGCGCGATCTGCGAGGCCTCGTTGGCCAGCACGCCAGCCTGGCGCGCATTGTCGGCATTCTGTCGCACCACCGTGGTCAGCTCTTCCATGCTGGCGGCGGTCTGCTCCAGCGACGAGGCCTGTTCCTCGGTGCGCTGCGACAGGTCCAGGTTGCCGGTGGAAATCTGCTGCGTGGCCGACGCCATCGAATCGGCGCCGGTGCGCACTTCGGCAACGATGCCCGACAGGCTGGCCTGCATCGCGGCCAGCGCCTGCATCATGCGGCCGATCTCGTTCTTCGAGACGCTGGCAATGCGCGAGGTCAGGTCGCCGCGGGCGATGCGCTCGAACACAGACAGCGCCTCTTGCACCGGTGTGACGATGGCGCGGTTCAGCGTGACCGTGCACAGCACGGCGACCGCCAGGCCCAGCACGATCAGCCCGATCGACAGCATGCGGATACGCGCAAAGCTGGCCTGCGCAGCATCGAAGTTGGCCTGCCCGGCAGTCATCTGGAACTTCTGCAGCTTCTCGTGCACGCTCGACATGCTGCGCTGCAGGTCAGGCAGCACCTTCTTCGCCAGCCGCAGGGCCTCTTCCTGGTTGCCCGCCAGTGAAGCCGCCTGCAGCGCCAGTACGCCCTGCTCCATGAACGCCTGGCGCTGCGTGCCCAGTTCCGCGGCGAGCTCTTTTTCCTCAGGATTCTGCGGCAGGTTCATATAGCGCTTCCAGGCAGCCTCCGAAGCCTCCACGAACACCCTGGAGCGGTCCACGTGGATCTTGGGATCGTCCTGCTCGCCCTGCATCACGTTGCGGTCCAGTGCCAGGCGCATGCGCGTGGTGGCCTGCATCGCCTCGCTGAGCGCGATGGTGGAGCCGAGCTGGTTGGCATAAGTCTCCCTGAGGGCATCATTGCTTTGTGAAATACCGTGCAGGCCGGCACCGCCAACCAGTAACAGCAGCAGCGACAGCATTCCCATGGCGCCCCGCAGCAGGGTCTTGATCTGGATATGGTTGTGGAAGGACATGATGAAAGAAGACTGTGTCAACCCGCGGGACACACCCCTGGCCCCGTTCCGGCAGGATCGACGCCCAGATGATCCGCCCTGCCCGGATAACGGCGCCGCCTCCTCGTACTTGAGCCGCCGCGCCGGTGGCGGGCGCAATTAATCGGCGATAACCGGCGTGTCGTATATACGCCACGTGGCTTGCCGCGCTAACGCCGCAGACGCCTTTGCGAATTTTCCGCGGCCGATTATGGCGATTTGATTTTGGCGGAGGCTGCCTGCGGCCGGGCCGGTTTGCGCACGGTCGCACCATTTGCGAGCCTGCAGCCGGTACTGCGGCCGGGTAACGCCGACGACGACGAGGGAAATGCCGGGACAGACCACGACACCGAAAGTTCACACAATTATCGGCACCAAGAATTTTCGCAAAAACAGCATCCGATTAGTACGGCAGGATTTGCAGCGGGCGGTTACCCCGTTATAATTGTTTTCAGCATTTTCACCCCCGCACACACCCACCGCATTCCACTCCACCGGAAACCGAGGACCCAATGGCGACTTATCAGGAAATCGTTCAGAAAATCAGTGAACTGCAGAAGCAGGCCGAGGAAATCAAGGCACGCGAACAGGCCACGGTGATCGCGGATATTCGCGAGAAAATCGAGCAATATGGCCTGACCGCGGAAGACCTGGGTTTTGGCGCAAAGGCGCCGGCTGGCAAGAAGGCGGTCAACCGCAAGGTGCCGGTGCGCTATCGCGACAGCGCCGGCAATACCTGGACCGGCCGCGGCAAGCGCCCGGGCTGGCTGACCCAGGCCCTGGCCCAGGGCAAGGCGGTTGAAGACTTCCTGATCCGCTGAAACACGGGATCCGGCAGACGGCAAAACGCCACGGAATTCATCCGTGGCGTTTTTGTTTTCCGGCCTTGCGCGGCGCCCGCACGACGCCGCGGCACCGCCCGTCCGGGCCGTCAGGCGTCAAACCCCTGCGGATTCATCGACTGCCAGCGCCATGAGTCCTGGCACATGCGGTCGATGTCATGGCGCGCGCGCCAGCCCAGCAGCTGGTTGGCCAGCGCGGGATCGGCGTAGCACGAAGCGATGTCGCCCGGGCGCCGCGCCACGATGTCATGCGGCACCGGCTTGCCGCTGGCACGCTGGTAGGCCTGCACCACTTCCAGCACGCTGTAGCCGCGGCCCGTGCCCAGGTTCACCGTCATGCTCTTGCCCTGCTCGCGCAGGTAACCCAGCGCCGCCAGGTGGCCGTCCGCCAGGTCGCAGACGTGGATATAGTCGCGCACGCCGGTGCCGTCCGGTGTCGGGTAGTCGCCGCCGAATACCATCAGCTTTTCACGGCGCCCGCCGGCCACCTGCGCCACATATGGCATCAGGTTGTTCGGAATACCGCGCGGATCTTCGCCGATCAGCCCGCTTTCATGCGCGCCGACCGGATTGAAATAACGCAGGTAGGCAATGCGCCAGTCCGGATCGGATTTTTCCAGGTCGCGCAGGATTTGCTCGCCCATCAGCTTGGTCTGGCCATACGGATTGGTGGCCGACAGCGGGAAATCCTCCAGGATCGGCACCGCATGCGGATTGCCATAAACCGTGGCCGAAGAACTGAACACCAGTTGTTTCACCCCGGCCGCGCCCATTGCCGCGCATACCGTCAGCAGCCCACCCAGGTTGTTGCTGTAATACTCGAGCGGCTGGCTCACGGATTCGCCCACGGCCTTGAGGGCGGCAAAATGAATCACCCCGCTGATGCGGTGTTCAGCAAAGAGCCGGTCCAGCAACGCACGGTCGCGCACGTCGCCCTGCACAAAATGCGGGGTCTTGCCGGTAATGGTGGCGAGCCGCTCCAGCACCACCGGGCTACTGTTGCACAGATTATCCAGGCCGATCACGTGGTAGCCGGCATTGAGCAGCGCAATCCAGGTATGCGAGGCGATATAGCCGGTGGCACCGGTCAGAAGCAAGGTTTCAGGCATGGAAAATAGGCGTCGGAATTCGATTCAGGGCCAGGCCTTGGCCTGGCGGATTCAAAAAGTGTCGTAAGCACCACTTTCCGCCGAGTAAGCCGGCGAAGCTGCTTATTATCCACGATCTGCCGTTGCGCCCAGGGCGCGGGCAATGCTAGGCGCGGCTCCCCGGCGCTTGCGCCAGCAGCCCTGTCCGCGCCTGCCAGGCTTCATAGGCGGCGCGCAGCCGCCAGCCGGACTCCAGGTCGCGCATGCCCAGGCATTGCGCGACCTCGGCCGGCGCCATGCCGGCCTCGAAATGCATGGCGGCGCAGGTATTGCGCAGCGTCTGCGGCGACGCGCGTTCGCTGCGGCCGGCCAGCACGCCGGCCTCATCCAGCAGGATCTCCACGCGCCGGTAGACTGAGGCGGCATGCATCGGCCGCCCCGCGGGCATGGCGGGAAACACCAGGCCGCCAAGCGTGCCGGAGGCTTTGCGCAATGCCAGCCAGGCCCGCAGCGGCGCATGGGCCAGGCTGAACAGCGGCACGGTATAGGCCCGGCCGTTGTCCTCGCGGACCATGCGCAGCGCCATCCGGCCGGGTGCGCCAGCTTCGATGGCATCGACCCGCAGCGCCCGGGCTTCGGCTACCTTCAGGCCGCCGCCGAGCAGCACCGCCAGCAGGGCCGCATCGCGGGCGCGCTTCCATTGGGTCGGCGATGCTGCGGTGTGCATGTCGCCGGCCGGCATGCCGGCCGGGCCGAGTATCCGCGCCACCAGCAGATCGCGCTCGCCCGGCAGCAGGAACGCAGTGGGATCGTTCTCGCCCTCGGCCAGGTGGGCACGCACCGCCTGGCTGGCCGGGTTGTGCATGCCCTCGCGCAGCCGCGCCAGATGATGGAACACCCGTTCGATCAACCGCGTGTAGCGATAGCGGTGCGATTTGTGCAGCTGCTGCGCGTCCAGGAACTCACCGATCTGCTCCGCGGACCAGCTCAGCGGCGGCAGCCCGCGCTCGGCCGACCAGCGCAGCAGCTTGCCCCACATGGCGCGGTACACCACGCTGGTGCCGTGCCGGAAGCCATGCCGTGCCAGCCAGCCGTCGAACGCGCGCTCCGGATGGTCACGCCAGGCGGCCAGGTCGGCATCGAACAAGGCCGCCTGTTCGGGATGGGCAGCGGAGGGCTTAGTGGTCACTGACTCTCCTGCCGGGGGCCGGCGTGCGGGGTTGGGATCCCGCCTATTGTAGACAACCCGTCACTGCGCGGCGGGGCGCCGGCACCATTGGCCCGGCATCGCTTGCACCGTGCCCCGGCGCATGCTACCTTTCCACCCACTATGCAACTGGTTGCATAGAACTGACGCATAAAACCACCTCTCATCCGACCCCGTCAAACGAGACGCCCGCGCACCGACGCCAGCCAAGGAGACCGACGTGACCACCACCAACCTGATTCCCGCCGCACAGGCCTCACTTGAAGCCTGGCACCAGATGCTGGCCAACGGCTCGATGGCAGGGCTCGACGCCATCGTGGCCGATGAAGTGGTGTTCCGCTCGCCGGTCGCGCACACCCCCTATCCCGGCCGCGCCGCCATTGCACTGGTGCTGACCACGGTGAACCAGGTGTTCCAGGACTTCCGTTATCACCGCAGCTTTGTCAGCGAGGACGGCCACAGCGTGGTGCTGGAATTCAGCGCGGCCGTGGACGGCAAGGCGCTCAAGGGCATCGACATGATCCGCTTCGACGACGCCGGCCGCATTGCCGAGTTCGAAGTCATGGTGCGCCCGCGCTCGGGCCTGGAGGCGCTGGCCGCCGCCATGGGCGCGCGCCTGGCCAGCCAGAAGGACGTGCTGTCCGGCGCGGCCTGACGCAACCCTGTTTCGCAGCACCGCTTTTTCGTTTTACCGGATTACCCAGGAGACTTCACCCATGGCCCTTCCCGCCCAACTCCAGAACCGGCTGTCGCTGCCGGTGGTCTGCTCGCCGCTGTTCATCATCTCCAACCCCGACCTGGTCATCGCCCAGTGCAAGGCCGGCGTGGTGGGCTCGTTCCCCGCGCTGAATGCGCGCCCGGCACCCAAGCTGGAAGAATGGCTGGACCGCATCACCACCGAGCTGGCCGAACACGACGCCAGGCACCCTGACCGCCCGTCGGCACCGTTCGCCGTCAACCAGATCGTGCACAAGTCCAACGACCGGCTTGAGCATGACCTGGAGCTGTGCGTGCGCTACAAGGTGCCGATCGTGATCACGTCGCTGGGCGCGCGCAAGGAAGTCAACGACGCAGTGCACTCGTACGGCGGCATCGTGCTGCATGACGTGATCAACAACGCCTTCGCGCGCAAGGCCATCGAGAAGGGTGCGGACGGACTGGTCGCGGTTGCCGCGGGTGCCGGCGGCCATGCCGGCACGCTGTCGCCGTTCGCGCTGCTGCACGAGATCCGCGAATGGTTCGACGGCCCGCTGCTGCTGTCGGGCTCGATCTCCAGTGGCGACGCCATCCTCGCCGCGCAGGCCGCCGGCGCCGACCTGGCCTATATCGGCTCAGCCTTTATCGCCACGCAGGAAGCCAACGCGCAGGACGGCTACAAGCAGATGATCGTCGACAGCACCGCCAGCGACATCGTCTACTCCAACCTGTTCACCGGCGTGCACGGCAACTACCTGCGCGGCAGCATCGAGCGCGCCGGCCTGGACCCGAACGCGCTGCCCGAATCCGATCCGTCGAAGATGAATTTCGGCTCTGCCAGCGTCAAGGCGTGGAAGGATATCTGGGGCGCCGGCCAGGGCGTGGGCGCAATCAAGCGCGTGGTGCCCGCGGGCGAGCTGGTGCGCCGCTTTGCCGAGGAATATGCGCTGGCACGCCGCCGGCTGGGCCTGGGTGAAGCCAGGCAGGCCGGCACGCGTGCCGTCGATCTGGCCTGACGCAGCCAGTTACCTGGCCTGGGAGGCTGTAGCCGCCGCCCGTGCGGGGCGCGGCTACAGCAGCGGCAGCAGTTCCTCGCCCCAGGCCACCCAGTCGTGCTCGAAGCGGATGCCGCGCTGCAGCAGCGCATAGCGCAACTGCTGCGCGCGGTCCATGTCCGGCGCCGAGAAATCGCGCCGCTCGATGGCAAGGTAAGTCTCCAGCCGGGCCCGGTGCAGCGCGATCAGCCGCCGCATCTCGTCACCCAGGCCAAGCGGCCCGATCACCGCATCGGCGCGCAGCTTGACCAGGATTTCCTCGCGCTGGTCCAGGCTGGCGCCGGGGGTCAGCACCCAGCGTGCCAGTTCGTCACGGCCGGCCGGCAACACCTGGTAGACCTTCTTGCGGTTCTTGCGATCGCCGGCACCGGTCTCGCCTTCCACGGCCTCGGCTTCATCCGCGGCAATCCAGCCACTGTCAGCCATCCGTCCCAGCTCGCGATAAATCTGCTGGTGCGTGGCATGCCAGAAATAGCCGATGGAACGGTCAAAGCGCCGCGCCAGGTCATAACCGGACGACGGCTTTTCGATCAGGGAAATCAACAAGGCGTGCTGGGTCGACATGCGTCTGGGCAGTGGCCCGTCCGGGGGGCGATGGAAAAGGTTGGAAGCGGATGCGGCAGACCCGGAACCGAACGCGCCGGTAGCCGCACTTCGCAGGGCTGGCGCTATGGTATCGCAATGCCGGCCTTGCGCTGCGCCCTCAGCGAGGTCGTCATCGGCGTCGCCAACAAATGCCATACATTCATCAAATTTGTCAGTTTAGAAATTTCCTGGCAGACAGAATTAAAAAACGCTGAATAGCATTTCTGCCCTTGATGCAATACATTCCATACATTGAAATCCAGTGCGAGCGCATATCCGCCCCCGGCCGCACCTTGCAGCAATCCTGGAGTGTGTCCATGACCGGAAGAATCCTGCTTACCGAAGAGCGCGACGTGGCCTGGGAAGCCGACGCCGGCGAGCTCCCGTTCGGCATCCTGCCGCCCATGCGCGACAAGGCGCCCATTTACTACCGGCTGCCCGATACGCCGGACGGGCACCATATCAAGGAATATGCCAGCGGGCTGCGCCAGCTGGTGCGTTTCGTCGGCGTCGAAGAACAGGTTGTCAAATTCAGCCTGGGCTGACCAGGCACGTAACCGCTTCCCTGTGGTTGTCTCCTCCGAGCCCGTTCCTGCGGGCAGGGACTTGAACCCGCGAAGTTCGCGGGTTTTTTCTTGTTCTTCCAACCCTTGCGCCAAACGGCTGGTCAATTTCATACAATCCGGGTCTGGAAGCGCTACTACGAACGCATGGCAGGAATATGCATACTGGCTTGGCATCCCGGCCTTCACGGCATTGTGGCGGTGTTCTGGCTGATGGTCGCCAAGCCGGGCTTTGCATGATGCGCCCGCGCTAGACAGACCGGCACGCGGGCGCCGCGTACAGCGCCTGCCTCAGAGCTGCGGCGCACGGCAGGCCGCGCCGTCCGGATTGGCCGACTCCGCCATGCCGAACACCGCCCTGGCGCCGCACTGCGAGCCGAACATGCGTGCCTGGTCGTGGCCCACGCCCACCACTTCATAGGCCTGGTGGCGCAGCACCAGGCCGGTGCCCGACAGGTATCGCTCATAGCGCAGGTAGCCGCGTGCGCGCTGCAGCCGCGTAGGGCCTTCGGCTTCGGCGCCGCAGGCCTTGTCGAGCACGCGGTGGTTGGGGTCGTTGTCTTCTGTGCCGGCCAGGTAGGTCACCTGGCGGCCCGCATAGCGCTGGTACAGCGCCAGGCCGCTGGCACCCTTGGCGTAAGGCACGATGTCCTGCATGCCGTAGCGGTACCTGTCGTAGCCGGGACAGACGGCCTTGTCATACGGTGCGAACGACTTCCCGTCCTCACCCGCAGGACGCACCGGCGTGAAGTAGAGATAGGACGACGGGTTCGCCACCACGTAGCGCAGATCGATGCCGCGCGCACGGATGCGCTCGTCAACGTTGTTCAGCACGGCATAGCGATGCACCACCTGCGCGCCGCCCGAATGCCCAGCCACGGTCACCCTGGTCACCTGCGGCAGGCGCGCCTTGTCGGTGACAAAGGCGACCAGGTCATCGAAGACCTGCAGCGAACTGACCGTGAACGGCGCATTGACCGCGTTCTCACCGCTCATCCAGCCCTGCGCAGACCACTGCGGCATGCTGTCGAACCCCTTGCCCTGGTCCGGCGTGCCGGGGAAGTTGGGCGCGACCAGCAGCACTTCATCAGGATTGCGGCCGCTGGCCTTGAGCAGTGCCGCGCCGGCGGCGTAGTAATCATCGCCGTTGCGCTGCAGGCCGTGCTGCACGAACACCACCTCGCGGATGCGCGACAGGTCGGCGTCGAGACGGTGGTTGGCATAGACCGGGAAATCATAGCCTGCGCCTGCGCCCAGGTGCACCCGTTGCCAGTGCGGCCTGGACGATGCCACCTTGGCCGCCGCCTCGACTGGCTTGCTGGTGACAAAGCGTGCCGGGGGAGCACTGGCGCAGCCAGTCAGTGCGACTAAGGCCATGGTCACGCAGGCGAGGCGCCTGGCCGGCTTCCCTGGCAGGTCGAGAGCGAACGTCTGAAGCATGGATGGCTTCTCCTGTTGGCGTTAGCCCGGCTCGCGGCGCTGGTCAGCCCAGGCGCCTGACCAGGGCAGCTACGTCCGGCCAGGTCACGCGACGAACCATGACCCTGAGGTCCGGGCCGGGGAAATCGTCCTCGAATGCGTCGGATGCCTCACCACCCAGCCGCTCGTAGAAATCGCGCGCCTGCGTATTGGCTTCCAGCACATAGAGAAACAACGGCCGTCCGGGCCAGTGCTCGGCCACACGCTGAGCACAATGCGCCAGCAAACGCTTTCCCAGTCCCTGGCCGTGAAAGGCCGGCAGGACGTGGAGGTTGTCGAGATAAACGCCGAACTGCGGCTCGGCCTCAGGCAGCAGGCAGGCAAAGCCGGCGGCTTCGCCATCGACCATGGCCAGCGTGACTTCCGCCGGGCCGTCCGCGCCGTGGAGCATGCGGGCACGCCAGGCCGCCAGCCGTTCCGGGTAGGCTTGCTCCTGCAGATAGGCGGCCGGCAGCATGCCGGGATAGGTTTGCTGCCAACTGGCGGTGTGCATGGCGGCAAGCCGGTCGGCATCGGCAGCGGTAGCAGGGATCAGTGCAAAATCGGGCATGATTGGCGGCACGAAACGGCGACGGCATAGCGAACGGGTCAGCCTCGCCGCAAAGCCGTCAGGCCAGGAAGCGCTCATTTTGCCAGTTCCATGCCGCGCCCTGCAAAACGCTTGCAAAAGGCGGATTTCGGGCTTGCAATCGGCACGCCGGACCGACCAGCCAGCCGGCCAGTAACCACCCGCGCCAGGAATGAACGCTGCAGCACCCTGCAGGTTACCCGGCACAACGACGAGGAAGCGCTATGTACATGGTCTACTGGTCCGAAGCCAGCGACACCGGACTCAGCCCCCACGCGCAATCATTTCCCGGCGATGCGATGCGTGAAGCCCTGCGCTTTGCCGAAGCGCTGCGCCAGCGCCAGCATGCGGGCGAGCCGGTGAGCTTTGTGACGCTCTGCTCGGAGAATCCCAACGCGGTCGGCCGGGCCGGTGTGGCGGATCCACCGCCGGACTACGAGTGGAAGAAAAGGCGGCCCTGAGGCCGCCTGATGCACCCGCCATGCCCTCAGGCGCCGGCACGCCCAGCCGCAGGCCGCAGCGCCGCGCGCACCACGAAGGCCATCACCACCGCGAATAGCAGCATCGCCGCCAGGAAGTACAGGCCGGCCGAGAGACTGCCGGTGGCGTCCTTAATCACGCCGATGCCATAGGGCCCGAAGTAGCCTCCGAGGTTGGCCAGCGAGTTGATCGTGGCGATGCCCACCGCGGCGCTGGCGCCGGTCAGGAACTCGCCCGGCAGCGCCCATACCACCGCCTGGATCGAATAGATCGAGAACGCCGTCAGGCAGATAAACAGGAACTGCAGCACCGGTGACTGCGCCCATGCGCTCAGCGCCATGGTCACCGCCGCCATGCCAGACACCACCACGATATGGCCATAGCGCTCGCGCTTGCGGTCCGAGTGGCGCGGCACCAGGTAGAGTCCGACCACCGCAAACAGGTATGGCACGGCCGACAGCAGGCCGGTCATCGCATCGGTGACGCCGAACTGCTTGATGATGGTCGGCAGCCACAGCGAGAGCCCGTAGATGCTCAGCGGGAACGGCAGGAACAGCAGCGACAGCAGCAGCACGCGCTTGTCCTTGAGCGCCCGCAGCGGATTGCCGTGGGACTTCAGCGCATACGCAGCCTGGTCGGCGGCCAGTTCACGTTCGATCCAGGCACGGTCGGCCGGTGCCAGCCACGCGGCGCTGGCCGGCGACTCAGGCAGCAGCTTCAGCGTCGGCAGGCACAGCAGCACCGCGGGCAGGCCGCTGAGCACGAACAGTGTCTGCCAGTTGTTCATGCCGAACAGGCCATGGGTCGACAGCACCAGCCCGGCAATCGGTCCGGTGATGATCAGCGCGATCGGCTGCGCCAGCACCAGCAGGCCGATGATGCGCGCGCGGTGCCGCATCGGGAACCACTTGGTGAGGAAGTAAAGGATGCCGGGGTAAAGGCCCGCCTCGGCCGCGCCCAGCAAGAAGCGCAGCACGTAGAAGCTGTGGGGGCCGCTGGTCAGCGCCATCGCCATGGTGATCACGCCCCACGTGAACAGGATGCGCGCAAACCAGCGGCGCGCGCCAAAGCGCTCCAGCGCCAGGTTGCTCGGCACTTCGCAAAGGAAGTAGCCGACGAAGAACAGGCCCGCGCCCAGGCCGTAGGCCGCATCGCTGATGCCGATGGCCGCGTTCATATGCAGCTTGGCGAAGCCCACCACGGAGCGGTCGATATACGCGACCACGTAGATCAACGCGAGGAACGGGATCAGCCGGCGCACCAGCATGCCGATGATGCGGCTTTCCTCCATCGCTTGTGAATGTTCACCCTGTGTCGGGGCGGCGCGCTCCATCGGCGCGGTCTGGGTGCCATGCATGGCGAGTCTCCTATTATTGTTGGGCAGGGTCGCACCGGCTGCGCGGCGGCAGCCGGCGCCGGGGTTCAGTGCGAGTGGCGCGGCACCTCGCGGCCGCGGCAGCCCACCAGGAAGTCCAGGTCGCAGCCCTCGTCGGCCTGCAGCACGTGGTTGACGTAGAGCTTGCGATAGCCACCGCCGGCAGGCGCCTGCAGCGGCTGCACCTCGGCCATGCGGCGCGCGAACTCGGCCTCGTCGATGTCCAGGTGCAGGCGCCCGGCCTCGCAGTCGAGCTCGATCCAGTCGCCGTCGCGCACGATGGCGAGCGGTCCGCCCGCCGCGGCTTCCGGCGCCACGTGCAGCACCACCGTGCCGTAGGCGGTGCCGCTCATGCGCGCATCGGAGATGCGCACCATGTCCTTGACGCCCTGGCGCAGCAACTTGGGCGGCAGGCCCATGTTGCCGACCTCGGCCATGCCCGGGTAGCCGCGCGGGCCGCAGCGCTTTAGCACCAGCACCGAGTTCTCGTCGACATCGAGCGCCTCGTCGACGATGCGTTCCTTGTAGTGCTCCAGGTTCTCGAACACCACCGCACGGCCACGATGGCGCAGCAGCTTCGGCGTGGCGGCGGAAGGCTTGAGCACCGCACCGCGCGGCGACAGGTTGCCGCGCAGGATGCGGATGCTGCCATCGCGGATCAGCGGCTGGTCCAGCGGGCGGATGACCTCTTCGCTGGTGATCGGCGCGTCCCTGACGTTGTCCCAGATAGCCTTGCCGTTCACGGTCAGCGCACCGGGATGCGGCAGCAGGCCTGCCTCACCCAGGCGGCGCAGCACAGCCGGCAGGCCGCCGGCATAGTAGAACTCTTCCATCAGGAAGCGGCCCGACGGCATCAGGTCGACGATGGTCGGCGTATCGCGCCCCACCGTGCTCCAGTCTTCCAGTTCCAGTGGCACGCCGATGCGCCCCGCGATCGCCTTCAGGTGGATCACGGCATTGGTGGAGCCGCCGATCGCGGCATTGACGCGGATCGCGTTCTCGAACGCCTGGCGCGTCAGGATCTTCGACAGCGTCAGGTCCTCCCGCGCCATCTCGACGATGCGGATGCCGGACATGTGCGCCAGCACATAGCGGCGCGCGTCCACTGCGGGAATCGCCGCGTTGTGCGGCAGCGAAGTGCCCAGCGCCTCGGCCATGCACGCCATGGTCGAGGCCGTGCCCATGGTGTTGCAGGTGCCGGCCGAGCGCGACATGCCGCCCTCTGCCGACAGGAACTGGTGCAGGTTGATCTCGCCCGCCTTGAGCGATTCATGCAGCTGCCACACCGCGGTGCCCGAGCCGATGTCCTTGCCGTCGAGCTTGCCGTTGAGCATCGGCCCGCCGGTGACGACGATGGCCGGCACGTCGCAGCTGGCCGCGCCCATCAGCAGCGCCGGCGTGGTCTTGTCGCAGCCGGTCAGCAGCACCACGGCGTCGATCGGGTTGCCGCGGATCGCTTCCTCGACATCCATCGCGGCCAGGTTGCGCGTCAGCATCGCGGTCGGGCGCAGGTTGGATTCGCCGTTGGAGAACACCGGGAATTCGACCGGGAAGCCGCCCGCTTCATACACGCCGCGCCTGACGTGCTCGGCCAGCTTGCGGAAGTGCGCGTTGCAAGGGGTGAGCTCCGACCACGTATTGCAGATGCCGATCACGGGGCGCCCGTCGAAGGCATGGTCGGGGATGCCCTGGTTCTTCATCCAGCTGCGGTACATGAAGCCGTTCTTGTCCGCGCTGCCGAACCACGCCGTCGAGCGCAGCGGCTTGCGTTGCTTGTCCTTGGAATCCGACATGTTGTTCCTGGCGTAATGGCCGCCATGGCTGGCGGCGGGATGGCAGGGACGACGGATCCAGCGGCGTTGCGTCATGGCGACGTGGGCCATGCTGTCTCCGGTCGTTGTGGTTTTGTCCGACGGAGTGTATGCAGCTTGCCGATATGCTACTAATGAAGAGTTCGGCCATTGCCATATCGATTCTGGCATTGGTATTAACCCGTATATTTATGCAAGCCTCCGCCAATTCCCCTGCCCCGGACGCCGCGCCGCTCTGGCAAAGCCACACCCGCATCAAGACCCGGCATCTGTTGCTGCTGCTGGCCGTGGCCGACGAAGGCAGCATCCATCGCGCGGCCGAACGGCTGGCGATGACGCAACCGGCCGCGTCAAAACTGCTGCGTGAACTGGAAGAGATGCTGTCGGTGCCGCTGTTCGAGCGCCTGCCGCGCGGCATGGCGCCGACCGATTACGGCCGGGCCATGATCCGGCATGCGCGCGCGGTGATCGGCAGCCTGAACCAGGCGCGCGAAGAAGTGCTGGCGCTGAAGGCCGGGCGGCTCGGCCATGTGGCGGTCGGCGCGATCACCTCGCCGGGCGTACGGCTGCTGCCGCCGGCGATCGCGCAGATCAAGGCGCGCTACCCGGGCCTGCGCGTGTCCGTGGAGATCGACAACAGCAACGTGCTGCTCGACCGCCTGGGGCAGGAAAAGCTGGACATGGTGGTGGCGCGGCTCTTTCCCGAGCACGACAAGGGACGGCTGCGCTATGAGCCGCTCTCGGAAGAGCCCGTGTGCGCAGTGGTCAGGCCGGACCATCCGATGCTGTCGGCGCAGGGCCTGTCGCTGGCCGACACCACCGAGGCCGCGTGGCTGATCCCGCCGGCGGGCACGGTGCTGCGCCACCGCTTCGAGCTGATGTTCCAGCGCGCCAGCCTGGCGCCGCCGGTCAATGTGGTGGAGACCGCCGCGCTGCTGTTCCTGACGCGCATGGTGAGGCAATCGGACATGATCGCAGTGCTGACCGCCGACGTGGCGCAGTACTACGCCGCATTCGGCATGATCGAGATCCTGCCGATGGAAATGCCCTGCCATATGGACGATTTCGGCCTGATCACGCCGACCGACCGGCTGATGTCGCCGGGCGCGCTGCTGGTGGCCGATGCGCTGCGCGAGACCGGGCAGGCGATCTATGGCGGGCAGGCACCGGCCTGAACCGGCGCCTCCCCTGCTTCAGCCGATGATGTCGAACTGGCTGAAATACGCCTCGTTCAGCTCCAGCCCCAGCCCCGGCAGGTTGTCGTCCAGTTGCAGGTAGCCGTTGTCCGGCGCCGGGTCGCCCTTGAAGATGTAGTAGAACAGTTCGTTGCCGACTTCGACATCGTGCACCGGGAAGTACTCGGCCATCGGCGAAGCCGTTGATGCCATGGTCAGGTGGTAGTTGTGCATCTGCCCGGCGTGCGGAATCACCGGCACCGACCAGGCCTCGGCCATGGCGTTGATCTTCTGCGCCGCGGTGATGCCGCCGACACGGTTGGTGTCGTACTGGATCACGTCCACCGCGCGGCGCTCCAGCAGGTCCTTGAAGCCGTACGAAGTGAACTCATGCTCGCCGCCCGAGATCGGGAACGGGCTTGCCTTCTTCAGCTCGACGTAACCTTCGATATCGTCGGCGATCACCGGCTCTTCGAGCCAGCGCGGGTTGAACTCGGCCAGGCGCGGCAGCATGCGGCGCGCGTATTCCAGGGTCCAGCCCATGTAGCACTCCAGCATGATGTCGACGCCGTCGCCGACCAGCTCGCGCAGCAGGCGCACCTGCTCGAGGTTCTTCTGCATACCGGCGGGGCCGTCCTTGGGGCCGTAGCCGAAGCGCATCTTCATCGCGGTGAAGCCCTGGTCGAGGTAGCCCTGCGCTTCAGCCAGGAACGCGTCGCGGTCGTCGTTGTTATAGAGCTTGGACGCGTAGCACCAGATCTTCTCCTTCGTGCGCCCGCCCAGCAGCTTGAACACCGGCTTGCCGACCGCCTTGCCCATCAGGTCCCACAGCGCGATATCCACCGCCGAGATCGCCGCCATGCCGATGCCCTTGCGGCCCCAGGCATGGGTGCGGCGGTACATCTTCTGCCACAGGTATTCGTTGTCGAACGGGTCCTGGCCGATCACTACCGGCGCCAGGTACTGGTCGACGATCTCCTTGGCCACGCGCGGCGCCAGCGCGCAGTTGCCGATGCCGACCAGGCCGGTATCGGTCTCCACTTCCACCACCAGCCAGCCATGGAAGCGGAACGAACCCATGGCGTCGCCGCGCTCAAACAGGATGTCGGTGGCGTTGGTGCAGAAATGCGCCTGCGGCGGCACGGTCTTGCCCTTCCATTCAAAGACGCGGGCGCGGACGTTGGTGATCTTCATGTTCAGCTCCTGGTGGCAATGCGTTGGCGCGAACGCTCCCCGGCCGCGCCGGGGGGGCGGTCTTGCTGCTGTGGGTGTGTGAAGGTAGTGGCTAGGCCGCGGCGCGGCGCTGCGCACCCATGCGGCAGGCAATCTGGAATGCCTGCAGCGTGGCGCCCGGATCGGCGCGGCCCTGCTGGGTGATGTCGAACGCGGTGCCATGCGCGGGCGTGGTGATCGGCACCGGCAGCCCGCCCTGCACCGTCACGCCGCGCGAGAAGCCCATCAGCTTGATGCCGATCTGGCCCTGGTCGTGGTACATGGTGACGATGGCATCGAACTGCCGCTGCGACGGCCCGCCCTGTACCTTCAGGAAGATGGTGTCGGCCGGGAACGGGCCGTCGGCCGCCACGCCGCGCTCACGCGCCGCGGCCACGGCCGGGGCGATCACGTCGATCTCTTCGCGGCCGAAAGCGCCGTTGTCGCCGTTGTGCGGGTTCAGGCCGCACACCGCGAGGCGCGGGCGCGCCATGCCGGCACGGCGCAGCGCCTGGTCGATCAGGTCGATGGCACCGCCCACGCTTTCCTGCGTGATCATCGCCGGCACGTCCTTGAGCGCCACGTGCGAAGTCACGCGCGAGGTCCACAGCCCGTCCAGAACATTGAATTCGCAGAAGTTGCCGTGGTAGCCGAGCTGCTCGGCAAACCAGTGCAGCTCATCGCTGTGCGCCATGCCGGCGGCGTGCAGCGAGCTCTTGTTCAGCGGCCCGAACAGGATCGCGTCGGCCTGGCCCGCTTGCGCCAGCTGCAGCGCCAGCGCCAGCGTGCCCAGGCTGTAGCGCCCGCCTTCGGCGCTGGCTTCGCCGCGCGCATACGCGGGGCGCTCCGGCAACTGCCAGTGGTACAGGCGGGGCTTGCCGTCATCGGCGAAGGCCGGCATATCGGTCTCTGCCAACGCCAGGTCAACCCCTGCGATCTGCATGCCGTGGCGCCATTCGCCGCGGTCGGCGATCAGCAGGATCTCGGCCTGGGCCGCGGTCAGGGGATCGGCCAGCAGCCTGGCAATCAGTTCGGGACCGATGCCGGCGGGGTCGCCCAGCACGATGGCGATTCTTGGACGGGAATTCATTGGACTTCCGGAGGATTATTGGTCGAGCTTGACGCCCAGTTCAGCGATCAGCTTGCCATAGCGCGCATATTCGGCACGCGAGAAGGCATCGAACTGCGCCGCGGTCAGCGTGCCGGGCACCGCGCCCACGTCGGCCAGCCGGCGCACGGTGTCAGGGTCCTTGATCACCGTGGCCAGCGCGCTGCCCAGCTTCTGCAGCGTCGCGGGCGGCGTGCCGGCCGGCGCATAGACCCCGTACCACGCGCTCATCTGGATGCCGGGCACGCCCGCTTCAGCCAGCATGGGCACGTTGGGCAGCAGCGCCGAGCGCTGGTCCGCGGTGACCGCCAGCGCACGCAGCTTGCCGGCCTTGATATGGCTGATGACAGACGGCATGGTCTCGAAGCTCATGTCCACCTGCCCGCCCATCAGGTCCACCAGCGCGCTGCTGCTGCTCTTGTACGGCACGTGCAGCAGCTTGCCCTTGATCTGCCGCGCGAAGGACGCGCCGGCCAGGTGCTGGGTGCTGCCGACTCCGGACGAGCTGTAGCGGAACTTGTCCGGATTGGCCTGGATCTGCGCCACCAGCGCCTTGACGTCGCCCGCCTGCACCTGGTTGTTGACCACCAGCACATTGGGCACGGTCGACACCAGCGCCACCGGGGCCAGGTCCTTGAGCGGATCGAACTGCAGCTTGAGCAGGTGCGGCGCGATCGCTTGCGAAGTCACCACGCCCATCAGCAGCGTGTTGCCGTCCGGCGCCGCCTTGGCGGTCAGGTCCGCGGCAATGGTGTTGGACGCGCCGGGGCGGTTGTCCACCACGACCGGCTGCTTCAGCTGCGCGGCGAGCTTGTCGGAGACGATGCGCGCCATCACGTCGGTGCCGCCGCCGGGCGCGGCGCCCACCATCAGCCGCACCGGCCGTGTGTCCTGCGCCCAGGCATTGCCTGCTACTGCCGCCACCGTGGCCAGGCCGGCGAGTGCGCCGGCGATCCATGTCTTCATTGCTGTCTCCGTCGTTTTGCTGTCCGGCTCTGCGGCGCGGATGGGCAGACTATAGGAGCATCAGCGATTCGCCACCACTGATGTTTTTTGAATTGGCGATCACCTGGTGTTATACCTCCGCAGCCGCCTGCCGCGCGGTGCGTGGCAATGCCTTCAGGATCGCGACCAGCTGCCGCGCCGCCGCGGACAAGGCGCCGCCGCGCCGCGTCACGATGCCGAAAGTCTGCTGCCGCGACTGCAGCCGCACCGGCAGGATGCGCAGCATCTTCTGGCGCACGAACATCGCCGCCACGCCGGTTGGCAGCAGCGACACCATCGCGGGGTCGCCCTGCAGCATGGCGACGGTGACCAGGGCCGACGAGGTCGAGATCGTATTGGCGGGGAAGCTCATGCCGGCCAGGTCCAGCTCGCGCTGCAGCAGCGCATGCATCGGCATATGGCCGGCATAGGTGATCCAGCGATAACCTGCGAGGTCGGCAAACCCCATTGACGTGGCGCGCGGCGCGGGATGCGCATGGCCGGCCACGACCGCCACCTGCTCATCGCCGAGCGCGTGGTAGTGGTACCGCGCCGGTTCATCGCTGACCAGCGAGCGGCCGATCACCAGGTCGAGGTGGCCGTCGTCGAGCAGCCCCAGCAGGCGCAGGCTGGTGTCCTCGATGATCTCCAGCGCCAGTTCCGGCTGCGCCTCGCGCAACTGTGCCAGCGCCGGCACCAGCACCTCGGGCACCGCGCCCATGATCACGCCGATGGCCACGCGCCCGCCGCTGCCGGCGCGGATACCCGCCACCTCCTCGCACATAGCGCCCAGGTCCGCCACCAGCTGGCGCGCGTGCCGGATTACGCAATGGCCAAAGGCATTGGGGCGCATGCCGCGTTTGGAGCGCTCGAACAACGGCGCTTCCAGCATGCCCTCCAGCTCCTGCAGCGACTTGCTCGCCGCCGACTGGGTCATGGCCATCGCGGCGGCGGCCTGGTGCAGCGAGGGGTGTTCGTCCAGCGCGATCAGCAATTGCAGCTGCTTCATGCGCAGGCGGCCGGTCAGGGTGTCGAGGGTAGATTTCATGACCGAGGCTGTGAGTCGCAAAAGCGATCACCAGATGGAAAGGTTTCAATATACAGCCCGCGGGGCGGCTCGTATATTGACCCGATCCAAAGCATAAGCAGCCGGAGGAGACCATGACCCGCACCCCATCCCCCACCGTCTACCGCGGCGTATTCCCGGTAGCGCCCACCATCTTCGACGCCCAGGGCGGCCTTGACCTCGACGGCCAGCGCCGCTGCATCGACTTCATGATCGATGCGGGTTCGCACGGCATCTGCATCCTGGCCAACTTCTCCGAGCAGTTCGTGCTCAGCGACGACGAGCGCAACGTGCTGATGAAGACCGTGCTGGAACATGTGGACGGCCGCGTGCCGGTGATCGTCACCACCACGCATTTCAGCTCGCGCCTGTGCGCCGAGCGCAGCCGCGCGGCGCAGGACGCGGGCGCGGCCATGGTGATGGTGATGCCGCCCTACCACGGCGCCACCATCCGCGTGCCCGAGCGCAGCATCCATGAGTTCTTCGCCACGGTCTCGGATGCCATCGACATTCCCATCATGATCCAGGACGCGCCGGTCAGCGGCACCACGCTGAGCGCACCGTTCCTGGCGCGCATGGCGCGCGAGATCGGCAATGTGTCGTACTTCAAGATCGAAGTGCCGCAGGCCGCGGCCAAGCTGCGCGAGCTGATCGAACTGGGCGGCGACGCCATCGTCGGCCCCTGGGACGGCGAAGAGGCCATCACGCTGATGGCCGACCTGGAAGCGGGCGCCACCGGCGCCATGACCGGCGCGGGCTTTCCCGACGGCATCCGCCAGATCCTCGATGCCTGGCAGGCCGGCGACGCCGAACTGGCCGCGCAGCGCTACCAGCAATGGCTGCCGCTGATCAACTACGAGAACCGGCAAGGCTGGCTGGCCACCAGCAAAGTGCTGATGCAGGCAGGCGGCGTGATCGCGTCGGACGCGGTGCGCCACCCGCTGCAGCCGATGCACCCGGCCACCCGCGAAGGGCTGCTGAAGATTGCGCGCCGGCTCGATCCGCTGGTGCTGCGCTGGGCCCGCTGATCTCATCGAAAGGACAAGCATGACCCTCTCAGGCGAACTCCTGATCGGCCGCAGCGCGGAACGCGGCGGCAACGGCACCATCCACGCCATCGACGCGGCCAGCGGCGCCACCCTCGAACCGGCATTCGGCGGCGCCACGGCGGCGCAGCTCGACCGGGCCTGCGCGCTGGCGTGGCGGGCATTGGACGCCTATCGCGAGACCACACCCGAGCGGCGCGCCGATTTCCTCGACGCCATCGCCGCCAATATCCTGGCGCTGGGCGATGCCCTGATCGATCGCTGCACCAGTGAATCCGGCCTGCCGCGCGCCCGCATCGAAGGCGAGCGCGGCCGCACCGTGGGGCAGTTGCGCCTGTTCGCCGGCCTTCTGCGCCAGGGCGATTTCCTCGAGCTTCGCGTCGATCCCGCGCAGCCCGAACGCAAGCCGCTGCCGCGCCCGGACCTGCGCCTGCGCCAGATCCCGCTGGGCCCGGTCGCGGTGTTCGGCGCCAGCAATTTCCCGCTGGCGTTCTCGGTGGCGGGCGGCGATACCGCGTCGGCGCTGGCCGCCGGCTGCCCCGTCATCGTCAAGGCGCATCCGGCGCACCCGGGCACGTCGGAACTGGTGGGCCGCGCGATCCGCAAGGCCGTTGACGACATGGCGCTGCCCGAAGGCACCTTCTCGCTGCTGTTCGACGCCGGACTGGAGGTAGGGCAAGGGCTGGTGGCGGACCCGCGCATCAAGGCTGTCGGCTTCACCGGCTCGCGCGCCGGCGGCATGGCGCTGATGGCGATCGCGGCCGCGCGCGCCGAACCCATCCCGGTCTATGCCGAGATGAGCAGCGTCAACCCCGTGCTGCTGTTCCCGCAGGCGCTGGCCAGCCGCGCCGAAGCCATCGGCACCGCCTTCGCCGATTCGCTGACGCTGGGCGCGGGGCAGTTCTGCACCAATCCCGGCCTGGTGCTGGCCGTTGCGGGCAGCGACCTGGATCGCTTCGCGCAAGCCGCGTCGGCACGGCTGGCCACGCTGCCCGCGGCGACGATGCTGACGCCCGGCATCCATCGCGCCTATTGCGCTGGCGTCGCGTCGCTCGCCAGCCATGCGCAGGTGCACACCGTGGCCCGCGGCGCAGCCGGCGCGGCCACGCAGGGACAGGCCGCGCTGTTCGCCACCGACGCCGCGGCGTTCCTGGCCGACCCCGCGCTGCGCCACGAAGTCTTCGGCGCCGCCGCGTTGGTCGTGCGCTGCCGCGACCTTGCCGAAATGCGGCGCGTCATCGACGCACTGGAAGGCCAGCTGACCGCCGCGCTCCATATCGACGATGCCGACCACGACGCCGCCCGCAGCTTTCTGCCCGCGCTGGAGCGCCTGGCGGGGCGCATCCTGGTCAATGGCTTTGGCACAGGGGTCGAGGTCGGGCATGCGATGGTGCATGGCGGGCCCTGGCCGGCAACCTCGGACGGCCGCAGCACCTCGGTCGGCAGCCTCGCCATCGCGCGCTTTCTGCGCCCGGTCAGCTACCAGGACATGCCGCCCGGCCTGCTGCCTGCGTCGCTGCGCCCGGACAGCCCGCAACGCCACGCGTGGCGCCTCGACGGCAAGCGGCAAGGCATGCCTGGCTGAGGCTCACCTCGACAACGCCCGCAGCGCGTCGATCAGCAGGCTCATCGATGCCGTCGGCGGGCGGCCCCGCCGCGTGACGATGCCATAGGGCCCAAGCTTGCGCGGCAGGGGCAGCGGCAATACCGCCAGCGCACCAAGCCGGCCGTAGTAGGCGGCGACCGACTCCGGCAACACCGCAATCAGTTCGCTGTCCGCCAGCAACGACGTGGTCATCAGCACCGCCGCGGTCTCGATGGTCGACGGCGGCGCCGGCACGCCCGCGTCCTCGAACGAGCGGTCGATCAGCGCGCGCATCGGGCTGGGGCGCGGCTGCATGATCCACGGGTAGCGGGCCAGTTCCTCGAACGACAGCTTGCGCCGCCGCGCCAGCGGATGCTGGGGCCCGACCACAATGGCCAGGCCCTCGTCACCCAACTGCTCGAACTCCAGGCCGCTGCTGTCCCAGCTCTCCGGCACGCGGCCCAGCACGACATCGAGCTGGTCACGCTCCAGCAGCGGCACCAGCAGGTCGCTGGTTTCCACCTGCACCGCCACCTCCAGCCGCGGATGATCGCGGTTAAGCTGGCGGATCGCTTCGGCGAGCAATCCCGGCGCAGGCGCCATCACGGCGCCCACGCGCACGCGGCCGATCTTGCCTGACTCCAGCGCCACCAGCTCATCGCGCAGCCCGCCCATGTCGGCAAATACCAGCCGCGCATAACGCGTGGCGGCCAGGCCGAAGCGCGTCGCCCGCAGCCCCCGCGCATGGCGCTCGAACAGCGGCACGCCGAGCAGGTCTTCCATATCCTGCAGCATCTTGCTGACCGCAGGCTGGGTCAGCGTCAGGGCCTCGGCGGCCTGGCGCAGGGAGCCGCGCTCTTCCACCGCCAGCAGCAGGCGCAGGTGCTGCATCTTCAGGCGGCCGTGGAGAGTGCTGACGGGTGGGATCATGGGCAGGGCGAAGCATCGTGAGGGCAGGCTGTTGCCTGCGATCACAGATTCTTATCGCTTCGCCCCGGATGGTCAAGGCGGGTATATCACTGCCACGCCGTCGGCGCCCCACACCGGATTACTGCTTGGGCGAGTCCAGCGAGACTTTCGATGGGGTGATGTCCCCGACATCCTCCCACGCCTTCGTGTCGAAACGGAATTTGGCGACGGCGCAGGTAGGCATGTCGGTGATTTCGTCCGACAGGCGATGCGCGAAGTCAGTGATTTCGGGGTTGTGACCGAACAGCATCACGCAATCGAACTTCTTGTCGAGCGCACGCACGACGGCCAGCAGTTCCTCGGCACTGGTGGCGTACAGCCGGTCATCGAGCGCGATGTCCTTGCGTGCATGGCCGAGTTCGTCGGCAATCAGTTGCGCTGTCGTCAGCGCACGCAGGGCCGGACTCGACAGGAGCAGGTCGGGCTTCAGCTTGCGCTCGGCCAGGCGCTTGCCCATTTCCGGGGCGTCGTGCCGGCCACGGTCGTTCAGGGGGCGCTCACGGTCGGGCAAGGCGGGGTCATCCTTACTTGACTTGGCATGCCGGACGAGAAACAAAGTCTTCATAGTCCCTCCTGATCCATCGGGATTGTTGTCGATTTCGCACATCGGCAGACCGGCAGACTTAGGCTGGCCGCGCCGCTACGTCCGCCCTATAGTGGACTTGGGTGGGAGCAATTGCAACGCGATGAACGGCAAAGCGCCCATCTCTCGGAGGGCAGCGCCATGCGGAGCCATTCAGATGCCATAGAGGTTGTGATCCGCGCCGGCGGCGTGGACCTGCAAGGCATCCTCACCTTGCCCCCGGGCGCCGGCGCATTGGTCGTGTTTGCGCACGGCACGGGGAGTTCCCGGCATAGCCCGCGCAATCGCTACGTGGCCGCCGAACTTAATCGCTGCGGCATGGGAACGCTGCTGATGGACCTGCTCCTGCCGGACGAAGACCAGGTGCAGGCCATCCGCTTCGACGTCGAACTCCTGGCGACACGGCTGGCACAGGCGACAAGCTGGGTGGCGCGGCAGCCAGCCGTGCCACAGCGGTTCGGCTACTTCGGCGCCAGCGTTGGTGGCGCCGCGTCGATCCGTGCCGCGTGCCAGTCGCCAATCCCGATACAGGCCGTCGTTTCGCGCGGGGGCAGGGTCGACCTGGCGGGTCCCGACGCCCTTGCGCAACTGCTTGCGCCCACCATGCTGATCATCGGCGGGCTGGATGTGAGCGTCCTGGAACGCAATGAGTCGGCCTTTGCCCAGCTGACATGCACGAAGAAGCTGGTGATCGTGCCCGGCGCCTCCCATTTGTTCGAGGAGCCCGGCGCACTGGAGTCAGTTGCCCGCCTGGCGGCGCAGTGGTTCGAGCGATATCTCTGCAAAGCGTCGTCCTGACGGGGGCCTGCAATCTGCCCCTGGCGTCGAAGGTACAATGCCCGGGCCCGGCCTGACGGCCATCCGGGCACTGTCACTTTCGCAAACCTCTCAGGGAACAGGACACCACCCATGCGCGACCCCAGCCGGGCGTTCCTCCTCGGTCCGCTGCTCAAAGGCGTCTCGCGTTCGTTCTACCTCACGCTGCGCGTGCTGCCGGCCCGGATGCGCGATCCGGTCGGCCTGGCCTATCTGCTCGCGCGCGCCGCGGACACGATTGCCGATACCTCGCTAATCCCGCCACATCGGCGCCTGGCGCTGCTGTTGTCGTTGCGCGGCCAGGTCAACGGTGCAACCGCAGACGCGGCGCTGGCCGACAGCATCGCCACCGAGGTGGCAGGCCGGCAGGAACAGTCGGATGAGCGCATCCTGCTCGAGTCACTGGGCCCTGCGCTGGCGGTGCTGGCGCAGCTGGAGCCGGACGATCAGCAAGCGGTACGGCAGATCGTATCGACCCTGAGCGAGGGCATGGAATTCGACCTGCGAACGTTCCCCGATGAACGCGCAGGCCGCATCGTCGCGCTTGGCGAACCGGAAGCGCTTGACCGTTACACGTACCTGGTCGCCGGATGCGTCGGCGAATTCTGGACCACCATGACTGCCGCCCACATGCCCGGCGCAATCGGCATGCCCGACACCATGCTGCGTCGCGGGATCCGCTTCGGCAAGGCCTTGCAGATGACCAATGTCCTGCGCGACTGCGGCAAGGACCTGCGCATCGGCCGCTGCTATCTCCCGGCCACGATGCTGAAGCAGTACGGGCTGCGCCCGCAGGACCTGCTGCTGCCGGATGCCTCGCTGCGCGCGCGGGCCTTGATGCGCGAGCTCGTGCGCAAGACGCTGGAGCACTTTTGCGAGGCCATGGCGTACACGCTTGCCATTCCCCCGCGCTTTATCCGGCTGCGGCTGGCTTGCCTGTGGCCCGTCCTCATCGGCATGGAAACGCTGTTGCTCCTGGTGCGCAACGACGACTGGCTGGACCCGGCAAAGACATCCCGGCTGCCGCGCAGCAAGGTATATCGGATCATTGCGTATTCGCTGCCGATGGTCCTGTCGAACAGCCTGTTGCGCATCTGGTTTGCGCGCCAGATGCGCAACATCGATGCTGTCATGCGCTGATTCAACGGCCGGTGAATACCGTCAGCACCCCCGTATAGCCATAGAGGTGATCCCTTGCGATCTCGCCGCCGGCAAAGAATCCAGCCAGCGGCAGGTCGCCAAGCGCGCGGCGTACGGTTTGCAGCTCGGCATGCGGCGCGCCGAAATGCGGCCCGCCCCGGCCTGAGCAACTGATGTAGAGCGCGCCACGTGCGCGGCTGCCGCCGTGTTCGATCTCCGTGCGAATCTCGGTGGCGACGCGCACCAGGTCCGCGCGCGCCGCGTCAGCATTGCGCATGCAGAAGGCCAGCCGCATGCCGGGCTCGACCATGTCGGCCAGCGCCAGCACGCGATGCTGCACGTCCAGGCCGATCAGGTGGCGCACCAGCGTGTCCGAGCCGAACCTGCCGGGCAGGACCGGGGCATCGTCGGCGGCTGAATTCAAGCCGGCCAGCGTTCCGGCCAGCGCCTGCGCCATGGTCTCCACCTGGGCGTCGCGCTCGACGCCCAGGTCATGCAGGATGCAATCCAGGGCCGGCTTGCCGTCCAGCTCGAACAGGAGGTTGTGATCGCTGCGCGTCACGGCACGCACCGGCCCGATCGGCTGGCAGCCCTGCGTGACGCGGGAGACCAGTTCGATTTCGGGGCCGAACAGCACGCCCGACAGCCCGCCGGAGAAGACGCCATCGGCAATATGCAAGGTACGGTTGCGGGCCGACGACAAGCCGCCGAACAGGTAACCGGTGGCCGTGCGCGCGCTCAGCTCATGCAACAGGTCCTGCACATCCGGCGTACTGCCCTCGGCATGCACCAGCGCGGTATGGGGAACGAAGCCGGAAGACGCCGGCGGCAAGGGCTGGCGCCCCGAAAACAGCTGGAACGCATCGCGCGGAAACGGCGCCGCCATCAGCACCATGGCCGGCTCGTCGAAATACTCCTTGCCGCTGGCGGATACGCCCAGGCCGACCGTGCCGACCCAGGACACGCCGGGCCAGTTCTGCTGCAGCGCGGCAAGAATGGCCTCGGCGGCCAGCGCATAGTAGTCGCTCAGATAGCACCAGCCGAGCGTGAGCGGCGGCGCGTTGTCTGCCTTCGCCTGGCGCAGGAAATCCTGCGTGTCCAGCTGGCGCTGGCAGTCGGCCAGCGCGACCTGCCACTCGACGTGGGCCGCGTCAGCGTGAACGAAGGAAAGGTCATGCATGGTGAGTTCCTCCGTATTCAGGCTGGCGACATCAATTGGACTCTCGCCGGCAAGGGGTGTTCAGCCCCCGTTCTGGCGGCCGGTCGCCTGCCGCAGCCGCTCCTGCACAATCTCCTTCTGTAAGGCCAGCGCCGCTCCTGTAAGCGAGGCCGTTATTCCGCCTTCGCCCCCGATTCCCGCGCCACCTTGCCCCACTTGTCGGTCTCGGCGCGGATAAAGGCAGCAAGCTGCGTTGGCGTCATGTCGCCAGCGGTCACGCCCTGCTCGTCAAACCGCTTCTGCACCTCCGGCGCCTTCAGCAGCTTGCCCAGCTCTGCCGATACGCGCTGCTCGATCGCAGCGGGCGTGCCGCGCGGCGCCATCAGCGCGAACCACGTGGTGACTTCGTAGCCCCTGACGCCGCTCTCCGCCAGCGTCGGCACGCCGGGATAGGCGGCGGAACGCTTCGCTGTGGTGACCGCCAGCGCCCGGACCTTGCCACTGCGCACGTGTTGCGACGCCGACGGGCTGGTCTCGATCGCCATCTGGATCTGGCCTGCGATCAGGTCAGTCATCATTGGCGCGCCGCCCTTATATGGCACATGCGCAATGTCGGTGCCCGTCAGCGCGCGGAACAGCTCGCCGGACAGGTGCTCGGTGCTGCCGATGCCGGCCGAGCCGTAGTTGACCTTGCCGGGATGCGCCTTGATATAGGCGATCAGGTCGGACACGGACTTCACCGGGATCGCAGGATTGACCACCAGAACATTGGGTGTCAGCGCCACCAGGCCCACCGGATCGAGGTCGCGCGTGAATTCGTAGGGCAGGCTCTTGTAGATGGCCGGCGCCATGGTGTGGGCGACGGTGGCCAGCAGGAAGGTGTAGCCGTCGGCCGGCGCGCGCGCCACGTTGGCCGCGCCGAGGGTGCCTCCGGCGCCGGGGCGATTGTCCACCACCACCGGCTGCTGCAGCGCCTCGCCCAGCTTCTGGCCGATGGTGCGGGCAAGGATGTCAGTGGTGCCGCCGCTGGCGAAGGGCACTACCAGGGTGATCGGCTTGGCCGGCCAGTTGTCCGCGGCGAACGCGGCGGGCGCGCCCAGCACAGCGGCACCGGCGAGGCCGGCCACCACGGCGCGGCGCATGCGCGAAACGGTTGTCATGCAGTCTCCTTTACGGGAAGTCATGTTGTTATGGAATGGCGGCTGCGTAGCGTCGCTTCCGCCCGTTTCTGACCGGTGCGACTCTACGCAGCCGCTGGCAAGCGCGCCATCGGGCGGGCGTTAAGAGGTCTTCAGGATTCGTGAACTGCGGCGGGTTTTCCGCTACCATGCGGGCAAATTGCGGCAGTGGGGACGCGACATGGAACTGAGGCAACTGCGCTACTTCGTCAGCGTGATCGAGCATGGCAGCATGGGCAAGGCGGCGCTGGAGCTGGGCGTGGTCACGTCCGCGCTGAGCCAGCAGATCAGCCGGCTGGAGAGCGAGCTGTCGACACGGCTGCTGCAGCGCACTTCCACCGGCGTAGTCGCCACCGATGCCGGGCTGGCCTTCTGGCGCCAGGCCCAGCTGGCGCTGCGCCATATCGACGATGCCGCGCTGGCCGCGCGGCAGGCGCGCCTGTCGGGCCATGTCAGCGTGGGCCTGCCGCCCAGCACCGCCGCGGTGCTGGCGCTGCCCTTCATGCAGGCCATGCGCGAGCGCTACCCCGACGTGCGGCTGCGCATGGTGGAGAGCCTGTCGGGCTACCTCGGCACGATGCTGAGCGCGCGCCAGATCGACCTGGCGGTGCTGTTCAGCGAGGAGCCGGCACAGCGCTGGAGCGTGCTGCCGCTGCTCGATGAGCGCCTGTTCGTGATCGGCGCCGAGGGGCTGGCCGGCATGCCGCGCGGCGAGCAGACCTCGGTGGCGGCACTGGGCAAGCTGCCGCTGATCCTGCCCAGCGGCTCGCATGGGCTGCGCGCGCTGGTCGCCGCCTGCTTTCGCCAGGCGAAGCGTGAGCCCCAGGTGGTGGCGGAGATCGACGGGCTGGCGATCCTGATGGACGCCGTGCGCGGTGGCCTGGGCGCCACCATCCAGCCGGGCGCGGCGCTGGCGCGCAGCCATGGCACGCCCTACCGCAGCATACTGGTCACCGACGCTGGCGCCACGCGGCCCAACCTGCTGGTCAGCCTGTCGGACGACGAACTGTCGCCGGCGGGGCTGGCCGCGCGCGTGGTGCTGGCGGATGTGGCCGCCACGCTGGTGCGCGCAGGCCACTGGCCCGGCGCGACGCTGCGCCCGCGCTGAGTCCGGCGCCGTCCCCCCGGCCGGGCTTCACGAAAGCTGAAGCCCTCTTGCCGGCACGCTAATGGCGGCTTGTCGCCAGGTCCGCCAAGATGGCGCCAGCAAGGAGACAATCCCCATGGTCGACGTATTGGTAATTGGCGGCGGCAACGCGGCCCTGTGCGCGGCGCTGATGGCGCGCGAAGCCGGGGCCTCGGTGCTGCTGCTCGAAGCCGCGCCGCGCGCCTGGCGCGGCGGCAACTCCCAGCACACGCGCAACCTGCGCTGCATGCACGACGCGCCGCAAGACGTGCTGGTCGATGTCTATTCCCAGGAAGAGTACTGGCAGGACCTGCTCAAGGTCACCGGCGGCATCACCGACGAACACCTGGCGCGGCTGGTGATCCGCGCGTCATCGACCTGCCGGCCGTGGATGCGCAGGCATGGCGTGCGCTTTCAGCCGCCCCTGTCGGGTGCGCTGCACGTGGCGCGCACCAACGCCTTCTTCATGGGCGGCGGCAAGGCGCTGGTCAACGCGTACTACCGCAGCGCCGAAGCGATGGGCGTGCAGATCCGCTATGAAACCCCGGTGGATGCGATCGAGCTGGACGGCGACCGCTTCGTCGCCGCGCGCAGCGGCAGCCAGCGCTTCACCGCGCGCACCTGCGTGCTGGCCGCGGGCGGCTTCGAATCCAACCGCGAATGGCTGCGCGAAGCCTGGGGCCAGAACGAACGTGGTGAATGGCCCGCCGACAACTTCCTGATCCGCGGCACGCGCTTCAATCAGGGCGTGCTGCTGCGTTACATGATCGAGGCCGGCGCCGATGCCATCGGCGATCCGTCGCAATCGCATTGTGTCGCCATCGACGCGCGCGCGCCGCTGTACGACGGCGGCATCTGCACGCGCATCGATTGCGTGTCGCTGGGCATCGTGGTCAATCGCGACGCCGTGCGCTTCTATGACGAAGGCGAGGACTTCTGGCCCAAGCGCTACGCCATCTGGGGCCGGCTGGTGGCGCAGCAGCCCGGGCAGATCGGCTATTCGATCATCGACAGCAAGGCCATCGGCCGCTTCATGCCGCCGGTGTTTCCCGGCGAGAAGGCCGACACGCTGCCTGAGCTCGCGCGCAAGCTGGGGCTGCCGGAAGCGGCATTCGTGCAGACCGTGCAGGACTACAACGCCGCCTGCCACGTCGGCACCTTTGACCACACCGCGCTGGACGACTGCCACACCGAAGGCCTGGCACCGGCCAAGACGCATTGGGCCAGGCCGCTCGACCAGGCGCCGTTCTACGGCTACGCGCTGCGCCCGGGCATCACCTTCACTTACCTGGGGCTCAAGGTCAACGACCGCGCCCAGGTGCATTTTGGCGGCAAGCCAAGCGGGAATCTGTTCGTGGCAGGAGAAATGATGGCCGGCAACGTGCTCGGCAAGGGATACACCGCCGGTGTCGGCATGTCGATCGGCACGGCCTTCGGGCGCATCGCGGGCACGCAGGCTGCATTGGCAGCAGGCATCAACACGGGAGCTGTCCATGCAGAAGCTTGAGGCCCTGGCGCGCGAGGCCGCGCAGCTGGCCGGGCAGGACGCTGCCGCCCCGGCGTCGCAATCCCGCGTCATCCGCGTGCTGCCGCTGACCGACAATGAGGCGGAGGTCGCCCGGCAGATGCAGATCTGCAATGCCTGCCGCTACTGCGAAGGCTTCTGCGCGGTGTTCCCGGCCATGACCCGCCGGCTGGAGTTCGGCAAGGCCGACGTCAACTACCTGGCCAACCTGTGCCACAACTGCGGCGCCTGCTACCACGCCTGCCAGTACGCGCCGCCGCACGACTTCGGCGTCAATGTGCCGCAGGCCATGGCAAAGGTGCGGCTGGAAACCTATAGCGAATATGCGTGGCCCGCGCCGCTGGGCAAGCTGTACCAGCGCAATGGGCTCACGGTGTCGGTGGCGCTGGCCTTCGGGCTGGCGTTGTTCCTGGTGCTGGCCGCCACGCTGGGCGGTGCGCTGTGGCAGACGCATGCCGGCGGCAACTTCTATGCGGTATTCCCGCACAACACGCTGGCGGCATTGTTCGGCGGGGTGTTCGGCTTTGCCGTGCTCGCGCTTGGACTGGGCGTGCGCCGCTTCTGGCGTGATGTCTCGGCCGGTACGGCGTCGGCACCCGCCGTGGCAGAAGCGGCCCGGAACGTGCTGGCGCTCACCTACCTCGATGGCGGCCACGGCGACGGCTGCAACGAGGCCAGCGACCGCTTCACGCTGGCGCGGCGGCGCTTCCATCATTTCACGTTCTACGGCTTCATGCTGTGCTTTGCGTCGACAGTGGTGGCGACCGGCTACCACTATCTGCTGGGCTGGCATGCGCCCTACCCGGTCACGAGCCTGCCGGTGCTGCTGGGCACCGCCGGCGGCGCGGGCCTGCTGGTGGGCCCGGCCGGCTTGCTATGGCTGAACCTGCGCCGGCACCCGATGCATGGGGATGCCCGACAGCGGCCGATGGACCGCGGCTTTATCGCGCTGCTGCTGCTGACCAGCGCCACCGGGCTGGGGTTGCTGGCGGGGCGCGGCACGGCGGCGATGCCGCTGCTGCTGGCGGTCCACCTTGGCGTGGTGATGGCGTTGTTTGCGACGCTGCCGTATGGCAAGTTCGCACACGGCATCTATCGCAGTGCGGCGCTGCTCAAGGCCGCGATCGAGAAGCGGCAGAAGAACAAGCTGCAGCTTGGCAGCGACTGAGTGGCAGCCATGCCCGCACAAGCCGTCCCCGCTCACGCATAAACAAAAAGCCGGCCCCCGACAGGGACCGGCTTTTCTTTGGCGCAGCCAGGATGTGAATCAATCCACCGTAGCGCCCGAAGCCTTCACCACCTTCGCCCACTTGGCCGTTTCCGACTTCATGAACGCGGCCAGCTGGGCCGGCTTTTCCGGATTGGGTTCGGCGCCCTGGTCGGCCATCTGCTTCTTCACTTCCGGCATGGCCAGTATCTTCACCACTTCGGCGTTGAGGCGGTCGACGATGGGCTGCGGCGTGCCGCCGGTGGCATACAGCGCGAACCACGAGGTGGCTTCATAGCCCGGCACGCCCGACTCGGCCACGGTCGGCACGTTGGGCAGCGCCGGCGAGCGCTTGGCCGAAGTCACGGCGATGGCGCGCAGCTTGCCGGCCTTCACGTGCGGATACGACGACGGCATGTTGTCGAACATCAGACCGATCTGGTTGCCCAGCAGGTCGTTCACGGCGGGGGCGCTGCCCTTGTACGGGATGTGCTGGATATGCAGGCCGGTCATGGAGTTGAACAGCTCGCCCGACAGGTGCATCGACGAGCCGCTGCCCGACGAACCGTACGACAGCTTGTCCGGGTTGGCCTTGACGTAGGTGATCAGTTCCTTGACGTTGTTGACCGGCACCTTGGGATTCACCACCACCAAGTTCGGCACCATTGCCACGCGCGTGATCGGTGCGAAGTCCTTGACCGGGTCATACGGCAGCTTGGAATACAGCGACTGGTTGATCGCGTGCGTGCCGATGGTGCCCATGAACAGCGTGTAGCCGTCGCCCGGCGCCTTGGCCGCCAGCGAGGCGCCGATGTTGCCGCCCGCGCCCGGACGGTTGTCGATCACCACCGGCTGGCCGAGCACCTTGCCCAGCTGCAGGCCGACGATACGGGCCAGGATGTCGGTGGTGCCGCCGGCCGAGAACGGCACGATCAGGGTGATCGGCTTGGTCGGGTAGCCGCCCTGTGCATGGGCCGCACCGGCAAAGCCGGCGATGGTGGTGGCCAGCGCCACGCCAGCGGCAAGCAGGCGGCGGCGCGTGGTGGAGGTCTGGGAATCTTGTCTCATCGGTAATGCTCCGGTGCTATATCGTTCCGGCGGTGATTGGGTACCGCGGGAGGTTGTGCTGAATGGCGTGATTGCCGTTCCCGAACGGATGGCGCGCACATGCGCGCCATCCGGTGGGCGGCCCGGCCACGGGCCGCCATGCGTGACGCTTGGCTAACGTCTCTTCTTGTTGAATGCTTGAATGCCGGATGCCGAGGCGCAGTGCTTACACCGGCGCAACGCCCAGCGTGGTGCCGCCGCACACGTACAGCACCTGGCCAGTGACGAAGCCATTGTCGGGCGACAGGAAGAACATCGCGGCACGGGCGACGTCCTCGGGCGTACCCATGCGCTTGACGGTGATGCTGGCCAGGATGCGTTTGGTTTGCTCGGCGCCTTCCGGATTGCTCTTGCGGAACAGTTCGGTGGCGATCGGGCCCGGTGCCACGGCATTGACGGTGACGCCGTCGCCGCCCAGTTCCATCGCCAGCGTGCGGGTCATGCCGATCAGGCCGGCCTTGGTGGCGGAGTACACCACGCGCTCGGCCTTGCCCAGCGCTGCGCGCGAGGCCATGTTGACGATGCGCCCGAAACCGGCGGCGCGCATCGCGGGCAGGCATGCCTGCGTCAGCAGCAGCGTGGCCTGCAGGTGCAGGCCGGTCACGTAGTCCAGGTCGGCAACGGTGGCGGTGTCGGCAGTGCCCGGGCGCGTGGCGCCGGCGTTGTTCACGAGGCGCGTGACCGCGAAGCGCGAAGTCACCTGAGCGGCCACGGCGCGCGTCGCCTCGGCATCGGTCAGGTCGGCCTGGAAGAAGGTCAGGTTCGGGTGCGACCAGGCCGGCTGCGCGTAGTCGACATTGACCACCTGGGTCACGCCATTGGCCAGCAGCATTTCACAGATGGCGCGGCCGATACCGGAACTGCCGCCAGTCACGAGGGTGGCTACGGGGAGGGACATCTTTGACTCACTTTCAAAACGACTGCGGTCTTACTCCCTCTCCCGCTTGCGGGAGAGGGTTGGGGAGAGGTCGGGTGCGTCGACGAAGTCAGTCGCCGCGGTATGCCACGTCCTGCCCTCTTCCCCGGCCCCTCTCCCGCACACGGGAGAGGGGAGCAAACAAGCGGCAGGGCTACCGACTCAAACCCGCTCGATCACCATCGCAATGCCCTGGCCCACGCCAATGCACATCGTGCACAGCGCGAAGCGGCCGCCGGTGCGGTGCAGCTGGTACATCGCGGTGGTGACCAGGCGCGCGCCGCTCATGCCCAGCGGGTGGCCCAGCGCGATCGCGCCGCCGTTCGGGTTGACGCGCTTGTCGTCGTCGGCCACGCCCAGTTCACGCAGCACGGCCAGGCCTTGCGCGGCGAACGCTTCGTTCAGCTCGATCACGTCGATCTGGTCCATGGTCATGCCCAGCTGCCTGAGCAGCTTCTGCGACGCCGGTGCCGGGCCGATGCCCATCACGCGCGGCGCCACGCCAGCGGTGGCCATGCCGACGATGCGGGCACGCGGGGTCAGGCCGTGCTGCTTGATGCCGGCTTCACTGGCCAGCAGCAGCGCGCAGGCGCCGTCGTTCACGCCCGAGGCGTTGCCGGCGGTCACGGTGCCGTCAGCACGGACCACGCCGCGCAGCTTGGCCAGCGCTTCCATGCTGGTGGCGCGCGGGTGCTCGTCGCGCTCGACCACGATCGGGTCGCCCTTCTTCTGGGCGATGGTGACCGGGGTGATTTCCTGCGCCAGCGTGCCGTCTGCCTGTGCGCGCGATGCCTTTTCCTGGCTGCGCAGCGCCATCAGGTCCTGGTCTTCACGGCTGATCTTGTAGTCGGTGGCGACGTTCTCGGCGGTCTCGGGCATCGAGTCCACGCCGTAGGCCGCGCGCATGGCCGGGTTGATAAAGCGCCAGCCGATGGTGGTGTCGAAGATCTGGGCATCGCGCGAGAACGCGCTGGTGGCCTTGCCCATCACGAACGGGGCGCGGCTCATGCTTTCCACGCCGCCGGCGATCATCAGGGTGGCTTCGCCGGCCTTGATGGCGCGCGCGGCGATGCCGGTGGCGTCCATGCCGGAGCCGCACAGGCGGTTGACGGTGGCGCCCGGCACCTCTTGCGGCAGGCCGGCCAGCAGCGCCGACATGCGCGCCACGTTGCGGTTGTCTTCGCCGGCCTGGTTGGCGTTGCCGTAGATCACGTCATCGATCGCCTTCCAGTCCAGGTTCGGATTGCGGGCCATCAGGGCCTTCAGCGGCACCGCGCCGAGGTCGTCCGGGCGCACCGCGGACAGGCTGCCGCCGTAGCGGCCGATGGGGGTGCGGATGGCGTCGCAGATAAAGGCTTCAGTCATGGTGTGTCTCTCTCTGGTTGTACGGGGTGCCGGCACTCAGGCCTGCTTCAGGGGAACGCCGGTCAGGCGCTGCAGTTCGTCGAAGCTCAGCCCTTGCACCAGGTCGCGCGCGACCAGGCCGTCAGCGGTCACGTCGAGCGTGGCAAGGTCAGTGTAGATGCGCGTCACGCAGCCGATGCCGGTGAGCGGATAGGTGCACTGCGGCACGATCTTGCTCTCGCCCTGCTTGGTCTGGTGCTCCATCATCACGAACACCTGCTTGGCGCCGATCGCCAGGTCCATCGCGCCGCCCACGGCGGGGATGGCACCGGGCGCGCCGGTGTGCCAGTTGGCCAGGTCGCCCTTCTCGGAGACCTGGAACGCACCCAGCACGCAGAAGTCCAGGTGGCCGCCGCGCATCATCGCGAACGAGTCGGCGTGGTGGAAGTAGGAGCCGCCCGGCTTGATCGTCACCGGCTGCTTGCCGGCGTTGATCAGGTCGCCGTCTTCCTCGCCGGGCGCGGGCGCGGGGCCCATGCCGAGCAGGCCGTTCTCGCTGTGCAGCAGGATTTCCTTGTCTGCTGGCAGGTGGTTGCCGACCAGCGTCGGCAGGCCGATGCCGAGGTTGACCACGGCACCTTCGGGAATGTCTTTGGCCACGCGGGCGGCCATCTGATCGCGGGTCAGGCGTTGCATGCTGTTTCTCCTGTGTTCGCGCTCAGGCGACCTTGACGACGCGCTTGACGAAGAGGCCCGGCGTCACGATGTGTTCGGGGTCCATCTCGCCCAGCTCGACCACGCGGCTGACCTGCACGATGGCGCATTTGGCGGCCATCGCCATGATCGGGCCGAAGTTGCGCGCGGTCTTGCGGTAGGTCAGGTTGCCCCAGCGGTCGGCGGTGTCGGCCTTGATCAGCGCAAAGTCGGCGTGGATCGGGGCCTCGAGCACATAGCCCTGGCCGTCGATGATGCGCGTTTCCTTGCCATCTGCCAGCGGGGTGCCATACGCGGTGCGGGTGAAGAAGCCGCCGATGCCGGCGCCAGCGGCGCGGATGCGCTCGGCCAGGTTGCCCTGCGGCACCAGTTCCAGCTCGATCTCGCCCGCGTGGTAGAGCGAATCGAACACATACGAGTCCGCCTGGCGCGGGAACGAGCAGACGATCTTGCGTACACGCTTGGCCTTGAGCAGCGCCGCCAGTCCGGTGTCGCCGTTGCCGGCGTTGTTGTTGACGATGGTAAGGTCGCGCGCGCCTTGCTCGATCAGCGCGTCGATCAGTTCCGCGGGCATGCCTGCGAGACCGAAGCCGCCAATCAGGATGGTAGCGCCGTCGTGGATGCCGGCGACCGCCGCCTCCACCGAGTCGTATAGCTTGTTGATCACTTGCGTTCCAGGTCGGAAGATCCGCCAGGCCACCGGAGCGGGCCGCAAGGCGCGGCGCATGAAGGGCTGTCTCCGGAAGTCCCGCCGGAAGGATGTTCGTCGCGGCCCCGCGGCTTTTTTGTCGCGTTCGCCGCCCGTTGAACGGTCCAGCAGTCTGCGTGATGTTATAGCGGCTGTGTTCGCCGCTAGCTCGATATTCGCGAGGTGTTCGCTATAAGAACTTGAATTCGCAGAATGAACAGGTTACACCTGCGCGAAGGAGAGGGTCAAGCCAGGGCGGAGGGCGACGCTAACGCCGTGGGCGATTAACGCGCAGCGTGATGCAAGCGCCCCGTGTAGGACGGAACCCACAGCATAATCGGCTCGCACTCGATATGGACGCACCGCCGCGCGGCCTATCTTTGAATCAGAACAAGGCAGCATCGCCTGGCAGCCACCGGACCACCCGGCTGAGCGCGCTGCCGTAACGCGAAACAAGACGCGAAATAAAAGACAAGAGCACCAGACAAGAACGAGGAGCCCGCCATGGCTACCGCCAACATCCCCTATTCATCCACCAGTCATGCCGCAGCCCTTGCGCGCATCCTGCGTGTCACGCAACAGGCGTGGGAACTGGGCCAGCATCAGGATCGACTGCAACCCCGGGCGCCAGCGCAGGCCCCGCTGTCACGCCGTGCCCGCCTGGCCCTGGCGGCCGCACGCGCCTTTGAAGCACAGGTGATGGCGATGCGTTGCCAGCAGGTCCTTGTCGGCTGACGGGGGGCCAGCCCCATCGCCCCACATCGCACTACGCCGCGGCCGTCACGCCAGTCAGCATCACCCTGCTGCCGCCAATCCCGGGGCGCACCTCCAGCCGCACGTCAATGCGCTCACGCAGTTCCGTGACGTGCGAGATGATCCCCACCAGCCGTCCCGCCTGCTGCAGGTCCAGCAACGTGCGAATGGCGAAGTCCAGGCTCTCGGGATCGAGCGTGCCAAAGCCCTCGTCGACAAACAGCGTGTCGAGCTGGATGCCGCCCGCGCGCGACTGCACCACATCGGCCAGCCCCAGCGCCAGCGACAACGACGCGAGAAAGCCCTCGCCGCCTGACAGCGTATTGGCCGGCCGCGCCGCGCCGGTATCGTGGTCGAACACTTCGATATCCAGTCCGCCCGCACTGCGCTGGTCGGCCTGCTCGCGCACGCGCTGCAGCACGTAACGGCCGCGGCTCATCGCTAGCAAGCGCGCCGACGCAGCTTCCAGCACCTCATCGAGCAGCGTGGCCAGCACGAAGCGCTGGAACGTCATGCGGCGCGGGTTGTTGCCGTTGGCGACTTCGGCCAGCCGGCCCAGCACCGCGTAGCGTGCCTCGATGTCGCGCCCCTGCGCGTCCAGCTGCTGCAGGCGCAGTTGGCACTGCCGCAGCGTGTCGCGCGAACGGCCGCGTTCGGCCTGTTGCCGGACCAGGGCTTCCACCGCGGCTGCCGACGCATCCCGCGCTGCGCGCAGGCCGTCCAGGTCCGGCGCGTCCAGCGTCTGCGCGGCGGCCTCGGCGCGTTCGCGCCGGTCGCCGGCTGTGGCCAGTTGGGTATCGAACGCGCGCAGCGTCGCGTCGAGCGCCTGCATGGCATCGTCGCCAAGACAGGCGGCGGCGTGGGCCGGTTCATCGGCAAAGCCTTGTTGCGCGAGCGCCCGCACCAGCGCGGCTTCGGCCTCGGCCAGGCGGTTCGCCGCCTGCGCCTGTGCCTGCTGTGCCGAAACCAGTCCGGCCTGCGCCCCTGCTGCGTCCGCCGCGGCCTGGCGCTCGGCCGCCTGCGCGGCGGCCAGCGCCTGTTCCAGCGCAGCTAGCATGGCCTGCGCCTGGCGCAGGGCCTGGCCCAGCGCCACAGGGTCGCGTGAATCCTCAGGGAGCTGCGTGCTGGCGGCCTGCCATTCGCCACGGCAGTGGGCCAGCGCCTGGGCAGCGGCCTCGGCGGCGGCTGCGGCATCGCGGCTGGCGGCTTCCGCCGCGGCGAGCGCCGTGCGGCAACTGACGATGGCGGCTTCGCGTTGCGCAAGGCTTGCCGCCGCTTGCCGGCCACCGGCCCATGCCGCTTCCAGCGCCGTGATCTCCGCCTTCAGCTTGCGGGCGGCCTCATCGCCAACCCCGCCGACCTCCCCCAGCGCCTGCGCCAGTTCGTCCAGCCGCTCGCGCGCCTGGGCAATGGCGGCTTGTGCCACCTGGTGCTGGCCGGTGCAGCGCACCACCTGGGACTCGGCCTCGAGCGCGGCGTGGCGGGCCTGCTCCAGCGCCTGGTCCGACAGCGGCGCCGCCACATGCTGCGCGGGCGCGGGGTGCGCCGTGCTGCCGCAGACCGGGCAGGCATCGCCCGCTGCCAGGCTTGCGGCCAGCCGCGCGGCCTGCCCGGTGCGCCAGGCGGCTTCCGCTTCGGCCAGCGCGGCGCGGCACTGCTCGCGCTGGCGCAGGGCTTGCTGTTCGGCCGCGGCGGCGGTGACGGCCTGCGCGTTGGCGGCATCGAGCGTCCGGGCAGCTTGCTGATGACGGTCAAGCTGCCGCGCGCGTTCCTGCCATGCTGCCAGCTGCAACGCCGTGGCCTGTGCCTGCGCTGCGGCAAGCTGGCCTTGCGCCAGCGCGGACTGCGCGGCAACGGCATCGGCTTGCCGCGTGGCGAGCTGTGCGGCGGCGCGTTCGCGCGCGGTGGCGGCTGCCACCTGCCTGGCTTCGGCCGCCTGCAGCGCGGCCAGTTGCGCACCCAGCTGCTGCGCGCGCGGCAGCATGTCTGCCAGCTGCGAAACCCGCCGCTGCGCGGACTGGCGCGCTTCAGCGCGTGCCGTTTCGGCCTGCAATGCGGCAGCCGCCTGTGTGGCCTGTTGCGCGGCGCGCGCCGCCTGCTCGCCGGCCTGCGTCAAGGCCACCGCGCTGGCGGCCTGGTCGCGCTGCGCGGCTTGCCATGCCTGCAGTGCCGGCCTGACACGCGCGGCGCGCTGGGCGGCGTGCAGGCGCGCGCGCTCATCCTCCATGGCTGGCCGGCGCGCCAGCAGCGCCGCGTGCGCGGCCTGCGCCTGCTGGCGCTCCTGCAGGCGCGCCGCCACCTGCTCACCGGCACCCAGCGCCGCCTGCGCTGCGGCCAGCGTGGCGCGCGCGCCCTGTTCCTGCCCTTGCAGTGCTTGCAACTCGGCCTGCAATGCCTCGACCCCCTCTGCCAGCGCCTGCGCCGATTCCACGCCAACTTGCCGCAGCGCCTCGTCGCGCTGGATGGTGATGCGCTCGGCATCGCGGCGGATGCCGGCGGCCTCGGCCTTCAGCAGCTCTTCCACGCGCCGGTACAGCTCGGTGCGGAACAGGCGCTCCAGAATGGCCTGACGCGCCTGCGAACTGGCGGTCAGCAATTCACGGAAGCGCCCCTGCGGCAGCACGATCACCTGGCGGAACTGCGCACTGTCGAAGCCCAGCAAGTCGCGCACGGCATCGCTGACCTTGGCCGGCTGGCCTGCCTTGCTGACCCAGTCGTTGCCGTCATGCAGGTCCAGCTGCGCCCTGGCCGGCTCGGTCACCCAGCCCTCGCCACGCTGCTTGGGCCGCTCCTGCACGGGCGAGCGCACCACGCGCCAGCGCTGCGCGCCAAGGCTGAACTCCAGCGTCACCTCGGTGCGCAGCGCGGGCGCGGCGTTGGCGCTGCGCATGGCCTGCGCACTGCGCTCGCCGCCGGAGGTATCGCCGTACAGCGCAAAGCAGATCGCGTCGAGCAGCGTGGTCTTGCCCGCGCCGGTCGGGCCGTGGATCAGCACGAAGGCCTGCTCGCCCAGCCGCGTGAAATCGACCTGCTCGGTCGCGGCAAAGGGGCCGAAGGCCTGCAGCGTCAAATGCAGTGGCCTCATGCCGACTCCCGGTCCGCTGCAACGATGCCGGTCAGCACCTGGTCAAGCACTGCACGCTGGTCCGGGTCCAGCTCCGCATCCGCCACTTCGCGAAAGAAGCTGGCAAAGAGCTCGCCAGTGCCCAGCTGCCGCAGCTTGCGCCCGGCCTCGGACGCCGTGCCAGTGCGCGCCAGCACCGTGCGCTCGATCGCGAGGGCGTTGGGGTAGACCTGCCGCAGCCTGGCCATCGGGTCCAGCAGCGCGCCGGTATCGGTAAGCCGCGCGTGGATGTAGTCATCGCGTTGCGGATCGCCGGCTGCCTCTGCCAGCACTTGCGCCAGTTCGCCTTCCACCACCCGCACGTCACGCAGCGCCTGCAGCGGCACCGGCGTGATGGCAACGGCCCCGTCCGCACCCAGTTCGATGCGCGACACCGACTTGTCGTGCGCGCACTCTGACAGCGAATACTTCAGCAACGAGCCCGCATAGTGGATACGCCCGCCGCCCAGCGTCTGCGGCCGGTGCAGGTGGCCCAGCGCAACCAGGTCGAAACCGGCGAACAGGTCCGCGGCCACCGCGCCGCTGCCGCCCACCGACAACGGGCGTTCCGATTCGCTCGCCGCGCCGCCCACCACAAAAGCATGGCCCACCACCACGGCACGCACGCCTGGCGGATGCACCGCGCGGATGGCATCGAGCTGCGCGCGCAGCGCGGCTTCATGCGATGGCAGGTCGGTGCCGATGGCATCGCGCACCACGGCAGGCTCCGCATAAGGCAGGGCGTAGATGCGCACCTCGCCGTGCGCGTCGTGCAGCGTCACGCAGGCAGCCTCGGCCAGCGTGCGGCCGGCCACGTGCAGGCCCTGGGCCCGCATCAGCCGCGCGCCGAATTCCAGCCGCTGCGCGCTGTCATGGTTGCCGGCGATCATCACCACCGGCACGCCGGTGTCGACGACGATGCGGCCCAGCACGTCATCGAGCAAGGCCACCGCTTCTGGCGGCGGCACGGCGCGGTCGTAGACGTCGCCGGCGATCAGCACGGCGTCGGGGCGTTCGGTGCGGACCAGTTCAACAAACTGGTCAAGGATATGGGCCTGGTCTTCCAGCAGGCTGCGCGCATGGAAGAGCCGGCCGAGATGCCAGTCGGCGGTGTGAAGGAAACGCAATCCGGGGTCCGATTGAAGAAGGGGCGAAACCCGCATCATAATGCGTTGCGCACTGCCCGCCCGTTCAGCAACGGCTCAGGCGTGCGCGCGCGCTCAGGCCGGCTCGGCCTCGCTGTCGGCGATCTGGTACTTGCGCATCTTTTCCCACAGCACCTTGCGGCTGATGCCCAGGCTCGCCGCCGTGTCCTGCCGCCGCCAGCCATTGGCATCGAGCGCGGCCAGGATGCGGCGGCGTTCTTCCGTATCGGCACGCAGGTCGTTGCGCTCGCCGCCATCAAACGCACCCGGATGCAGCGAGCGGAACAGCGGCCGGATGCGCTCTTCATCCCAGTGCCCGGTCTGCTGCACGGTGATGCCCACGCGCTCGGCCAGATTGCGCAGCTCGCGCACATTGCCGGTGAAATAGGCGGTGCCGACCGCGCCCTTGAGCCAGTCCGGCATCGGCGGCAACGCGTCGAAGCCGGATTCCCCCAGCATATGGCGCAAGAACGACTGCAGCAGCGCCACCTTGTCGGCCAGGCCACGCTCTTCCAGGCTGGGGATGCGCATCTCGATCACCGCCAGGCGGAAGAACAGGTCGGCGCGGAAGCGCCCCTGCCGTACTGCATCGCGCAGGTCCTTGTTGGTCGCCGCCACCAGCCGGAAATCCAGCTTGACCGCCAGGGTCGAGCCCAGCCGCGTGATCACGTTCTCTTCCAGCACGCGCAGCAGCTTGACCTGCTGGAACAGCGGCAGGTCGCCGATTTCATCGAGAAACAGCGTGCCGCCGTTGGCCTGCTCGAAATAGCCGCGGTGCGCAAAGGAGGCGCCGGTGAACGCGCCCTTGGCATGGCCGAAGAACTGCGACTCGAACAAGCCGTCAGGGATCGCGCCGCAGTTGACCGCGACGAACGGCCCCTTTCCGTAGGTGCCGTTGCGCTCGTGAAACAGGCGCGCGATGCGTTCCTTGCCCGCACCGGTTTCGCCATACAGCATCACGCTGCTGCCGAAGTCGGCAAAGGTTTCCACATGCTGCAGCAGCTGGCGCATCGCCGGCGAACCGGCCACCAGGTCGGCCTCGCGTTCGCTTGGCGCGTCCGTGGCCAGCAGTTGCGGCAGCAGCTTGCCGATCTGGCTGCGCAGGTCGGCGCCGGTGAAGTCATCGGCAAGGATATGCGCGTACTCCGGCGGAAAGCGGCCGGGATCGGCCTCGCGGCCCGGGCCGGCCACCCAGATCACCGGCATGCCGTGCGCGGCCTCCCAGTCCAGCGAGAAGCGCGCCGCGCCGATCACCGACACGCTGATCACCGCGATGCAGGGCTTCAGGCGCGGCTCGGCAGGCAAGGCATCGAGCGCGCCGGCGCGGATCACGTCCACGCCCAGCGGCGCCAGGAAACGCGTGACGCGGTCGGCAATCTCGTACTTGCCTTCCCACACGTAGACTTCAAGGTTTTCGTAGGCCCAGCGGTCTGTCTTCATTCGATTTCTGCCATCAGGCGGTTTGGCGCGATCATGGCTCAGTACACCAGTTCGGCATTGTTGCAGTCGATGCTGTGGACCCAGAGGTCGGCGGTGCCTAGCTGGATGCCTGCCTGCGCGAGAACGGATGGCAGGACTGCGTCCAGTGCCGCGCCGAGGGGACCAGCAAGGCGCTCAGGTCGACGGAAAGCGGGATTGGGATGCCCAGCACCTCGGGCGTGACCTGCAACGCGAGCACCTGGGAGAAGATTCCTCCGACCGGGTTGGTCGTGCCCACTTGCGCATGTCCGCCGGGCGCGAGGGTGATATCACTGCCCGCCGTACTGCGGTATTTCGGATTATCGACTACCACAAGCTTGATCAGCGGCTGGAAGAGTGTCGACGCCGTGCCGATCGTCACCTTGCCACCTGTGCATTGGTTCGTGAGACAAGCGCTTACCAGACCGGGTGTGACATGCAGCGTGGCACGACGGTCAGCAGGTGCCGCCGCACACTGCAGACCGGTCAGGTCAGCCGTAGCTTCGGCGGCGGCGATATGCAGGGGCACGTTGAGCTGGACGCCGAGCAAGCCACTGATTGGACCACTCGATACGGTAGCAGCCAACGCGACCTCTACCTGCGCGGAGTGCGCCGATGTTTGCCATGTTGCCGGGTTGTCGGTCAGCTTGCGCGCGGGTCCCACCGCCATCACCGGCGGCTGGATCACCTGCACGCTGGCACTCAGGCCACTCAATCCCGCCGGCAATTGCACCGTCACCGGGAGCGCCACCGCCGCATCGCCCCGCGCCACCTGCGCCCCTGCCAGCAGCAGCTGGGCCACGCTAAGTCCCACCTCCGCAGCCGACGATGCCGCTGGCGCCAACACTCCAAGCTGCAGCAACCGGGCCAGCGACACCGCGACTCCCGCACCGCCCGCGCCCAGCGTGGTCGGTGGACTGCCCAGCATCGTGTTCAACAACGCATCGCGGCCGGCCGCACCGAGCACGAGCGCGTAGAAATCCCGCAGGCTCAGCGCAGTGTTCAGCAGCTGGTCCACAGTACCCACGTTTGCCCGCACGCGTAGCTGATCCAGCGTCACATTGGCATTGACCAGTCCTTCCCAATCCACGGCCGACAATTGCACCGAGCTCCCCAACAGAACGCTTAGCAGGCTGTTGGCCGAATTGACATCCAGCAACCCGGTCCCGAGCGAAAACGCCGCCACCGGCGGGCTGCCGCTGGCAATCGATTCCGCAAACAGCTGCCGGCCGCTACCCCCATCGATCACGAACAGGATCGGCACAGTCTGCGTGGCCTGAACTCGCACGGCATTGGGCGACAGCTGGGCCGGATTGTAGGCGGCGCTGAAATGCCTGGGCTCGCCGCTCGCCGGGTCCCACACGCCAAGACAGGCCGTCATGGCATCCGCGCCGCCACCGGTAGCATCGCCGCAACCCATTGCAGTGCCCGACGGATACCCGTTCTTCGCACCGATATTTCTGACCGTACCCAGCACAGCGGCGTTGAGATTCGCCGCGCTATCCGCCCGCTTAAGCTGCTGCGCCGCCGACATCGCGGCCAGATCCACCATGTTCTGCAACTGCCGCTGGCGCATGAACACATGCCCCACGTCGATCGACACCAGCGCGGCAATCGCCACGGTGGCGATCAGCAGCGCCGCCATCACACTGATGGCGCCGCGTGCGGATCGAGGTGCCCGGCGCCGCCGCGGCTGGCGCAAGCTCATTTGCCGCCCAGCATCTGGCCAGCGGAGCCGGCGCGCGCGGTGCTGGCGTTGGCCTGCCCCGTGTAGAACTCCGGCAGCGCGAAGCGGAAGCTGTTCATGTAACGCTCATAGCCCAGCGCGGCCTGCTCGCCGTGCATCGGCAGCATGGGGCCGGCCTGCATGCCTTCGCGCTGGATCGCAAGGATGGCGCGCGTGTCGGCGCCGATCTCGCGTTGCGCCGGGCTGCCTGCCGGCATGCCGGTGGCGGCGGCGGTCTCGGTCGCGCGGTCGGTCTGCGCCTGCGCGACGGGCGCCAGCATCAGCAGGCAGAGCGTCGGGATGGCAATGCGGAACATGGCGGTCATGGGGTAGCCCCTGCGGTCGCGGCCACGGCCGCCACCGAGGTGGCCGGGGCGGTGGTGGCGGGTTTCGATGGCGCCCGCACTGCCGGCGCCGGACGGGCCGCTGCACGGCCGCGCGCCGCGCTGGCGCGGGCGATGCGGTCGGCTTCCTTGCGGATGGCGCTGCGCGTGGCTTCCGGCAGTGCGGCCTTCTGCATCATGGCGTTGGCCTGCGCGCGCTTGCCGTCGGCCATCAGCCACACCACGGCGTTGCTGATCACACGCGGATTGCGCCCGTCCAGTTCCAGCGCCTGCATCACCGGCACGCGTGCGTCCTGCAGCGCGCCCGCACGCATCAGCGCATAGCCCAGGTCGCTGGAGATGCGCGGATTGACAGGGTCGAGCGCGGCGGCCTGGCGCAGCTCATTGACGGCGCGCGCAAAGTCATCCTGGCGCCCCGCCAGCAGGCCGAGCCCGTGGTGCGCATGCGCGGCCTGCTCGCCTTGCGACGTCGCTGCAAGTTGCTGGTAAGCATCGGTGGCGGCCTTGTCCTGCCCGGCCTCGCGCAGCGCATCGGCGCGCATCGCCTGGATCTCCGGGCCGGCGCCGAAGCGCTTCACGTAGACCTCGATATGCGCCAGCGAGGCAAAGTAGAGACCGTCCTGCTGCATCTTGCGGATCAGGCCCAGGTAGACCGCCTGCTCGCTGTATTCGGCGCGCGCGGTCTTGTCGCGCAGCCTGGCCAGTTCCACCTGGGCCTCGGCCTGCTCATGCATGGCCGCGGCCCCGTTTGGATTGGCGGCGCAGCCCGACAGCGCCGCCAGCAGCAGGCACGCCGCCATTTTCGAGATCCGGCCCAGTGCCGGACCGACTGAGCGCGTCATCGCGTCCCTCCCATGTGTGCCAGCATGCGGATCACCCCGAGAAAGCCGGGGCCCGCGGTCAGGATCAGCAGCACCGGCAGCAGGCTCACTACCATCACCGCGGTCATCTTGACCGTCAGCCGGCCGATCTCGTCCTTCATGCGCGATTTGCGCGCCTCCTGCATGCGCAGGCCGAACTGGCGCAGCGGCTCCTGCACCGCGCCGCCGTGCTTGTCCACCTGCGTCAGCAGCGTGATCAGACTCTTCAGGTCTTCACTGTCGAACAGCCGGCCGATGCGCAAGAGCGTCTGTTCGCGCGAGCGTCCCGAGGCAAACTGCTGGTTGGCGCGTGCCAGCTCCGGCCCCAGCACGCGCAGCATGCTGCCGAACTCGGCCACGATCACCTGCAGGCTCTGGTCGATCGACAGGCCCACGCCCTGCAGCAGGCGCAGCATGTCGATCAGCACCGGCAGCTCGTCATCGACCATGCACAGGCGGGCCGCGGCACGGCGGCGCAGGTGCCACTTGGGGGCCAGGTAGGCCAGCGCAAACGTGCCGAAGCCCCATGCGACCATGGCGAAGGCGCCCGCGCCCACGTGCCAGAGCATGGCAGCCAGCGCCAGGGCCAACGGCAGCCCCAGCCGCAGCACGCCGAACAGCATGCGCGACTGCGGCCCGTACCATCCGCATTGCTCCAGCAGTTGCTGGTCTTCCGGCGTCACCACCGCGCGCCCAAGGCGCGAATCCAGCCAGTGGGCACTGATGCGCTCGCCCACGCGCGCGCCCAGTTGTGCCCCGATTGCCGTAGCCGCCCTGCCCTGCGGCGCGGCGGCACCGGCCTTTGCCGCAGCCTGGGTGCCCGGCGCAGCGGGGGCCGCGGCCTGCGCGGCGTGCGCGGCCTGGGCAGCTTCCGCCGCGCGCTGCCGCGCCAGCGCGCCGTCGATGGTGCGCGCCGCCAGCCGGCGCTGGCGCCAGTCGCGCAACAGCGGCAGCGTCAGTACGCCCACGCCGCAAGCGGCAGCCAGCAGGCTGAGCGAAATCAGTGTCAGGCGGTCCATGTTGGCTCTTGTCTGCGTGCTGGCATGCCGCTCAGATCGACTTGGCCAGCCGGTACAGCATGAAGGCCCCGGCAATTTCCAGCGCCAGGGCCGACAGCAGCATCGATTTGCCGGTGGGATCCTTCCACATCATCATGATGTAGCCCGCGTTCAGCATGAACAGGCCGCCGGCCACCACCAGCGGCAGCAGCCCCAGGATCCACGCCGACAGCCGGGTCTCGGCCGACAGCGCCATCAGCTCGCGCTGGGCCTGTTCGCGGTCGCGCATGAAGGCGGCGGTGCGCTCCATCACCACATCGGCGCGGCCGCCGTAGCGCACCGACAGGCGCAGCACGGAAGCCACCAGCACCAGTTCCTCGACCTTGTACACGCGCCCGACCTGCAGCACCGCCTGGTCAAGCTCCTTGCCGGCGCGCTGCAGGTGGATGGCCTGCACCAGGCATTGGCGCAGCGGCGCCTCGGTATTGGCGATCGAATTCTGGAACGCCGCCGGCACGCTGCTGCCGATCGTCATCAGCCGCACCACGCCGTCCAGGAACCCGGGCAGTTGCGACAGCAGCTTCTTGTGCAGGCGGCGCACGCGGTTCCATGCCGCGAACGCCGCCACTGCCAGCGCCACGATGAGGGCCGACACCGCGCCCAGCCATTGCCCCGCCACGGCGCCGGCCAGCGTGCACAGCACCACCGGGGTGATCCAGACGATGGCGGTGCGCCGCGTCGGCGCCAGTTCGGCACGCCGCAGGAAGTCGTCCCAGCGGCGGCGCAAGTCGCGCGCGGGCAATTGCAGCGCCGGATCCGGCGCCTGTGCATAGCGCAGGCGCACCTGCTCGGTCTGCGCCTGCAGGAAGGCCTGCTGCTGCTCGCGGCGCGCACGCGCCTGCGCGCTGGCCAGCAGCAGCAGGCCCAGGCCGGTGATGACCAGGGCCATGGCGGCGAGCAGCAGCGTGGCGCTAGACATCGAAGCGGTCGTCCAGCATGAAACCCGGACCGCGCATGCGCGCCAGCTTGGGCGAGTGCGGCAGCAAGCCGAGCGAGAGCCAGCGGTCGGTCTCGGTGCCGTCCGGGTTCATGAAGGGCTCATGGCGGTACAGCTCCTGGGTCGAGATGATGTTGTCGCCCAGCCCGGTGACCTCGGTGATCGAGACGATGCGGCGCTTGCCGTTGGACAGGCGCGCGATCTGCACGATGAAGTCGATGGCGTTGGCAATCTGGCGCCGCAGGCTCAGTTCACTGCCCTGGAAGCCGGCAAAGCCCGCCAGCATCTCCAGCCGGTACAGGCATTCGCGCGGGCTGCTGGCGTGGATGGTGCCCATCGAGCCGTCGTGGCCGGTGCTCATCGCCTGCAGCATTTCCAACACCTCGCCGCCGCGCACTTCACCCACGATGATGCGGTCCGGGCGCATGCGCAGGCTGTTGCGCAGCAGGTCGCGGATCGACACCACGCCGGTGCCCTCGAAGCCGCCGGGACGGCTTTCCAGCCGCACCACGTGCGGGTGGTTCAGCGCCAGCTCGGCGGTGTCCTCGATGGTGATGACGCGCTCGGTGGTCGGCACGAAAGTGGCCAGCGCGTTGAGCAGCGAAGTCTTGCCCGAGCTGGTGCCGCCGCTCACCAGGATATTGCAGCGCGCCTGCACCGCGGCCTGCAGCAGGTCGCAGATCTCGGGGCTCATGGTGCCCAGCGCCTGCAGGTCGGCAGGCGTCATCGGGTCCTTGCGGAACTTGCGGATCGACACCACCGGGCCTTCCAGCGCCAGCGGCGGGATCACCACGTTGATGCGGCCGCCGTCGGGCAGGCGCGCATCGACCATCGGGTTGGACTCGTCCAGCCGCCTGCCGATCGGCGCCAGGATGCGGCGCACGATGCGCAGCAGGTGGCCGCTGTCGGTAAAGCGCACCGGGATGCGCTCCAGCACGCCGTGGCGCGACACGTAGACGTCAAGGTGGCCGTTGACCAGGATGTCTTCCACCGCGGGGTCATTGAGCAGGTCTTCGATCGGGCCGAAGCCGGCCAGCTCCTTGGTCAGCGCCTCGGCGATCTGGCGCAGCTCGGCCTCGTTGATGGGGATGCGGCGCAACCGGGTAAAGCTCTCGAGCTCCAGGTCGACAAAGCGCTGGATCGCGGTGCGCGACCAGCGGCCGAACTCTGCGCCAAGCTCTTCGATGCGGGTCAGCAGGTGCTCGTGCGCCGCTTCCTTGATGTTCTGGAATTCCTGCGAGACCGGGAACGGTGCGGGGGTGTTATCGGAAAATTCAATCGCTTGCGTCATGTCAGCTTCCAGTGCGTGCCACGCGCACCGCGCGCAGCGCCTCAGGCAGTTTTTCCTTCATCCGCGCCAGCAGGTCGGCCAGCGCGCGCACATAGGGGTCGTGCGGATCGTCGTCGGCCAGCACTGCGCCGCGGTTCATGGCCAGCACCAGCGGCGCGCGGCTGTCAGGCAGCGTGCCCACCGACTGCACGCCCACGCGGTGTGCGATCTGCGCGGCATCCACTCCCAGGCGCGCATCGAAGCGCGACACCAGCAGGTGCAGGTCGTCGCGCTCCACCTCGCGCGCGCGCAGTTCATGCACCAGCTCCGCGGCCGAGACGATCGCGCCCACGCTCTGGTCGGCCACCAGCACCACGCTGTCGGCGGCCTTGACGATCTGCGCGGTGAACTCGGCATTGCCGAAGCCGCCCAGGTCGATGATCTGCATGTCGAAGAACGCGCGCAGCCGCTCCAGCAGGCCGATGGCTTCGGAGTAGGAGATGTCGCGCAGTTCGCCCAGCGCCGCGGGCAGCGGCAGCACGCACACGCCATTACCGTGGCGCGTCAGCGCGGTCTGCACGAAGACCTGGTCGAAGCGGCGCAGGTTGCGCACCGCCTCGACAAAGTGGAAGCCCGGGCTCAGGTTCAGGTACAGCGCGCCGTCGCGCGCCGGCAGGCCCAGGTCCAGCAGCAGCACTTCGGCGCGCGCATCGGTCTTTTCGTTCAGCGGCAGGTGGCGGCGTGCCGCCGCGGCCAGGTTCACGGCCAGGCTGGTCACGCCCACGCCGGGGCGTGCGCCCAGCAGCGCCACGATCTTGCCCTGGCGCGCCGAATCGGCCGGGCGCACCTGCTCGCCCGGCACGGCCAGGCGCTTGACCACGGCCTCGGCATCGGCCGGCGCGTCGCGCAGGTCGATAAAGTCTTTCACGCCCACGCGCAGCGCCGCCAGCATGATGCCGGGCTCGTCGGCGTGGCCCACCGCGACCAGCGGCAGGCCTGGGAAGAGCCGCAGCAGCTGCTCGCCCAGCCGCGCCGACGCGCCGGCCAGCTCCGTCGAGAAGTGCAGGAACACCAGCCCCGGGCGCAGCTGAGCCACGCGCTCGAGAAAGGCTTCCTGGGCGCCGCCTTCGGCCACCAGCGCGCCCAGCCCGCCCAGGATCTTGCCCAGCCAGTCCTTCACTTCGCCCTGCGTTGCATGCAACAGAAAATAGTCCATCTCTCTGCCTCAAGCCGTTGGCCATGCCTGCCGGCACGGCCAGCGGCTATTTTGAGAAGCCCGGCAAAGTCGGGTCCGCGAATTCGCCCAGCACATACCAGCCCCACACATTGGGGCTGCCGTTGGTGCGGCCGTCGGCACCAACGGCTTGCGCCGCCGGCGCGCCCTTGGCCAGCGGCTTCACCAGGCGCGGCGTGACCACGATCATCAGCTCACGGTCTTCCTGGTGGAAATTCAGGTTCTTGAAGAAGGCGCCGATCACCGGCAGGTCGCCCAGCACCGGCACCTTGTTGACGTTGCTGACGGTGTTGCGGCTGACCAGCCCGCCGATCACGAAGCTCTCGCCGTCACCCAGTTCCACCGTGGTGTCGGCGCGCCGCGTGACGATGGCGGGCACCACCGCGCCATTGATCGAAATGCCGCGCGAGGGGTCGAGATCGCTCGCCTCCGGTGCCACCTTCAGCGCGATGCGGTCGGCCGACAGCACCGTGGGCGACACCGTCAGCCCGATACCGAACGGCTTGAACTGGATGGTGGTCGTGCCCAGCGCCTGCGGCACCGGGATCGGGATCTCGCCGCCGGCCAGGAAGCTGGCGCTCTGGCCGGACAGCGCCACCAGGCTGGGCTCGGCCAGCACGCGTGCCAGGCCGTTGGCCTCCAGCAGGCTGATATTGGCGAAGATGCCGTGCGTCAGCGACGCGGCCACCAGGTTGAAGGCATTGCTCATCGGCGACGCGATGTCGGCGCTGAAACTGCCCGGCGCGCCGCCGCTGCCGGGCGTAAAGGTGAACTTGTTCAGCGTCGATGGCGAGAACGTGCCGAAGGCAAAGCCGGAGTTGTTGCGGAAGAAGTTGATGCCGACTTCCTTGAGCACGGTCTTGCTGATCTCCACCACCTTGACGTCGACCTGCACGGTGCCTGAGAGCGGCACGGTAGAGCGATCCACCACCAGGCCGGGCTTGCCATCGGTCTTGCCAGGGGTGGCCGCGCGCGCCGCGGCCTGCGCGCGCGCCGCGGCATAGGCATCGGGCGACTGGCCGGTGATGGTGGCACCGGCCGCGGAATAGCCAAGCTTCGCGCCATCGGCATCGGGCGCGATCGCATCGACCTGCACGTTGTAGATGAGCGGTTCGGCGCCGCCGCGCGTCCACACCATTACTTCGGTCGCACCGGGTTGCCTGGCCACCAGCAGCACGCTGGGGGCACCGCGCATGCGCAGCACCAGCGCATCGGCCACCACCGGGTTGCCCACCGCCACGCGCTCCACCGGCTGCGCGCTGCGGATCTCCTTCTGCGCGCCGGCCAGCAGGCGCAACTGGCGCGCGTTCACGGCTTCCTGCGCCTGTGCGCGCGGCGCCAGTGCGCACCACGCGGTAGTGGCCAGCATCGCGGCCAGCGCGAGCTGCATCAGCCTGCGGCGCAAGGCCGCCGTATTGGCCGGGTACTTCCGCGCCGGGTACTTCCGGGCCTGGTTCTTCTGGATTTGCATAAGGTCGGCGCCCACGTTCTTATTCGATCTCGCGCTTGCCCGCGCGGATGACTTCCACGCCTGCGCTTTGTCTGGCCTGGGCTGGCGTGGTCGGCGCGGCCACCTGCAGCGGCCGCGGCGCCGGCGCTGCCACCGGCGCGCGGGGGCAGAGGCAGCAGCGGGGGCGGCCAGGCCGGACAGCATCACGCCGGCCATGGCCTTGTCGGGGGCGGCGCGCGGCGCGTGGGCGGGAACGCCGGCGCGCGCGGCCAGCGCGGGCGGGGGTTCGGCAAACATGCCATCACTGGGCATGGCTTCGTCCTGCGGATTGCGCAGCGCCAGCAGCAGGCGCCCGGACTGCTGCGCCATGGCCAGCCGGCTGACCTGTTCCAGCGGCACCGACAGCACCGCGGTCTTGGCGCCTTCCTGGCGCGCCATCATCTGTTCCGGCTTGGCGTTCTGCGGCCGGTTGACCGAGACCACGCCGTAGGCCAGCACGCGCAGGCGCGACAGCAGCATGCGCGCCTGGCTTTCCGGGATCTCCTGCTGGTCACGGCGCAGCACCAGGAAGACATCGACATAGTCGCCCGGCTGCACCTGGTTGCCGACGCCGATGACCTCATCGACAGACACCGCCACCGCGCGTTCGCCCTCCCGCACCTGTGCGGCCAGCCCGGCCAGCAACTGGCCTTCGAGCACCGGCACGTTGGCGCCCAGCGTCACCAGCGGCACTTGCCCGCTCACGCGTGCCACCTCGCTGTAGGCGCCGGCGGGATCGATGGGCAGCATTTCTACCTTGAGCCCATCGGCATCAAGCGGCTTGCCCGCTTCCGCCGCGCGCGTGGTCACCACCACCGGATGCAGCGGTCTGGTGGTATTCGATGCCGCGGGCGCCTGTGCCGGCTGGCGGCCCACCTGCCACGCCAGCAGCGCAAGCAGCAGCGCCAGGCCAAGCAGCACCACCGCCAGGAGTCGGATGTGCTTGCTGGTCATGCGGGATTCCTTTGGATGGGCATGGCGTGGGGGCGTTCGGGCATGGCGGCTCAGATATCAGGAGAAAGCTGGACCATTGCCGAGCCCGACAGCGTCTCGGGCAGCGGAACCATCGGCACGGCGGGAAGGATGTTGGTGGTGGGAAGGTTCAGCGTGACCTGCACGCAGACATCGGTGGAGCCGGATGCGCAGGGCACCGCCTGCGCAACGTTGCCGGTGGACAGCAAGTTCCTGATGGAAGTGGGAAGCGTGCCCCGCGCCATCGCAGCCGCTGCATTGACGCGCGCGCCCTGTGTGGCCGCGAGGCCTGAGCCGGAAACGCCCACTGGATAGCGCAGCGCAGCGCGCGCGCCTTCTTCGGCCGCCAGCGTCAGCACCTGCTGCAGCGCCAGCATCACGCCGTAGTAAACGATGCCGATCACGATGACGATCAGCACCGGCGCCACGATCGCAAATTCAATTGCAGCGCTGCCGGCGCCGTGGCGGCGCCGGTTGATCCCCCTGTTGACCCTTGCGTGCAGCAACATCTGAAACCCCGGTCCCATGGTATTCATTCGCGCCGACCGGCGGCGCAGCCTGCTTGCCTCTAGCCCACCCAGCTATTAGCGCGAGGCCATCCAGACCAGCACCCCCACGGCCAGGTACGCGGCATACGGAATGCCGCGCGCCCGCGAAAACTGCGCCGTTGGAATGGGTCTGTCCTGGTGATGCAAGGCTTGATCCCTGGCCGGCGTGCTGGCTGCCACGCGCAGGCGCGCCGCGGCGCGCTGCCAAAGCGCGGCCAGTACTCTGCCGTCCAGTGCCAGCGCCAGCAGCGCGTGCACCAGCCCGAGCAGGCTGCCGACGACCCATGCCACCACCAGTCCTTGCGGGCCGGTGAACAACCCCGCCACCGTCAGGAACTTGACGTCGCCTGCCGCCATGCGCCCGAGGGCGTACACCGGCAAGGTGACGGCAAGACCCAGCCCAGCGCCAATCAGGCGCGTGGCCAGCGGCAGTTCCGTGCCCTGTCCGGCGAGCAGTGCCAGCCCGAAGGCGAGCATGGCAACCGCCAGCAGGACGTTGGGAACGCGCCGGTGGACGAAGTCTGTGTAGAGGGTCGCCGCGCAGAGGAGCGCGGCAATCACGCCGGGACTTATGGTTTCGGCCTGCTCAATTGACGAACCATCCCGAAACCTTGACTGAGAGCCGAGTGAAGCTGGCGTTGAGTTCTGTGCCGAGTTGGCCGGCGCCGACTGCGATGGCCAAAGCGACGAGCCCGACGATCAAGCCATACTCGATAGCCGTCGCCCCGCGCTCATCTTTAATGAAGCGTGCAATAAGTCGTTTCATGTTTTCACTCCCGAGTGATCTAAAGCCGCGATCACGCTTCCCCCGTTCGATTATCACGGTGCTCTGTGGCCCGCTCTTTTATCGACTTTTCACGCTTGCTGCACTTTTTTTATAAGACATGGTATGTCTCAACCATACCCCTCCTACGGGTGATAGCAATGACCTAAAGGGGTTAAGACGCGCGTTTGAAACGACCCGGCATGCCTGGGTCAACAGGTTGTCAAAGAGCAGGCGGGCCGGCCGGGAACCGGCCCGCAGCCTGGCATTGCGGTCATTGCAACCGCAATGCCAGGCCAAATAAAAAGGTGCGCCGCGACGGGGTGATGAGCGACAGCGCACCGTGAAAACACCTAGCCAGTATGAGACATTTCAGCGCAGCAGGCCTCCGATCAGCGGCAGTTGCAACGTCTTGTGTTCGCCGCTGCCATCCTGGCTGTCGTGAGCGCCCTGCTTCAGCCCGCCGACCAGTCCGGTCACCGGCGCCAGCAACGAGGTCACGGGACCGAGCGCGCCGCCCGCGGAGCCGCCCTCACCGCCGCCACCAAGCTTGGCCAGCGGCAGGTTGTTCAGCAGGCCGCCAAGCGGGTTGCCGCCGCCGTGATCTTGGCCGTTGAGGAGCCCGCCAGCGGCCGCGACCGTCTTGCCGGCCTCAGTCACCACGCCGCCCAGCGGCGAGACCACCGGTGCGTGCGTATTGCTGATCATGCTGCCGCCGGCAGCCACCGTATTGCCAACCTTGTAGAGCAGGCCATTGGCCGGCTCGCCCAGGTGCGTGCCCGCACCCAGTGTCTGCGTGCCGTCGGTGACCTTACTGGTCAGCGGCACGATGACCTTGCTGACCGAATTCGTGACCTGCGCGACCGGGCCTTCGGACAGCACGCTGTGCAGCTTGCCGCTGCTATCGTGCACCGCGATGCCCACGTGCCTGACCAGGCCACCCACCGGAGTGGTCACCGGTGACAGCGGTGCCAGCTTCTCGGTGCCCAGGCCGCGCACCAGGTCGCCGCCGCTGATCAACGCCTCGCCCACGTCGTGGACCACGTTGCTGGTGCTGGCCACGGTCACGCCAACCGGGTTGTCGACAGACCCTATCTGCCCCAGCCCGTCGCGCACGCCGGCACCGAGCGAGCCAACGGCCCTGCCGGTCTTGATCACCACGTCGCCGGCACCTTCGCGCGCCTGGGTGGGCAGCAATGGCAGCGGCGCGTCCTGGATGGTCTTGCCGATCTCGCTGATGGCATTGCCCGTGGCCACCACGGTATTGCCCGTGCCTTCGGTCACCTTGGCGGTGGGCGTGGTCTCGCCCGATGCGGACGGTCCCGGTGTGACCGGCGTGTCGATGTTGCCGCTGCTCGGCCGCGGATTGGCGCCGCTGCCGCTGCCGCCCGACGAACAGCCTGCCATCAGCAAGGCAATGGCGGCCACGCCGGCCGCGGCCAGCGAGGTTATGGAATGCTGCGACGGATGCTTGCTTTGCATTGTCCTACTCCTGTCTTGTTGGCCGCGGTGCTGCCGGCCGTTTTGTCTTATGTTCGCCGCATGGGATTGCCGACGAGCCTCCCCGGTGTCCCGCTTTGTTCCTCTGGCGGACCGCTCCGAACCGGCACGGCGAGACAGTGGAACGCGAGATCGTCGGCGCGTCTGGACAACGAATGGCAAGGCGCGTGCCAGCGACGCCGGCGCTGCCGGCACGGAACTGCCGGCGTCCCTGTAAGCCTTGCCTGGCGTGGATTACCGGGTGACGCGGGGTCGCAAGGGGCGGGCACAAACGCTGTTGCGGCGCGGGCCTGACGTGTTACGTGCTACGTAACGTGTTCCGGGAATACGGGAACACGGCGGCGCGGACGACCGTGGCGGGAGGCGGTGGCAGCGCGTGGCACGCCGCGCTTTCCTGGCTGGATCGCCGTCGCCGCAAGCCCGCCGTTCCGGCTGTCTTGTTCCCTGCAGACGACACACGTTACGTAACGCGTAACGCGCAGCCGCCCTGACACCTCATCCCCGGCAGCGCCGCAAGCGGTTCCCACCACTCCCCTGGAAGCCGCGTCCGGCAAGGCATTGCGGGCACCACACCCGGCTTCGGCGGGGTCCCTTCCAGGATGCGTCGCGGCGCTGGCATACCGATTGCGCCATATCCGTCACCGCCGCACGCAGAAAGCGAACGCGTTGCGCGGCCGAGCGATTTAAACGACGGGAATGAGAGAACAGAACATGCGCAAACAACAACTCGCCGTAACGGCACTCCTCGCAACCCTGCTGGCCCTGGGTGGCTGCGCCAGCGGCAGCGGATCGACCTCCATGGGCACCAGCAACGCAGCGGGCACCAATGGCGGCACCAAGACTACGGGTACCGATGGCACTGGCGGCATGGGTGGCTCCGGCGGCAGCACCGACGTGGCCAGCGGCGGTACCGGTGGCACGGGTAGCACCGGCGGCACCGGTGGAACGGGTGGCAACGGCGGCAACACTGGCGGCGGCGAAACGCCCACCGCACTGACCCCGACCGCCACCGTCATCAACAATGCCGGCACGGTGCTGGGCAATACGGGCAGCACCGTCACCGACCTCGGCAACCAGCTCGGCAGCGCCAACCTGCCGCTGGTGCCGACGCAGACGCAAAGCGGCCTGGGCGGCGTGGTGGCCTCCACCGGCGATGCCGTGGGCGCGCTGGCCACGGGCCTGCAAGCGGGCCTGGGCAGCATCCCCGATTCAACCAACCCGGTTGGCACCACGGTAGCCAGCACCGGCAATGTGGTCACCGACCTCGGCAAGGCAGTGTCCAGCGCCGGCACCGCTGTCAGCGGCCTGGGCACCGGCCAGCTCGCACCGCTGGCGCCGCTGACTTCGCCGCTGGGCACGGTGGTGGACAAGCTGGGCGACACGGTGAGCGACGCCGGCGGCACGCTGACCACGGTGCTGTCGACCGGTGCGGTCGAGCAAGTGACCACTACCACCAGCAAGCTGATCGTGCCGATCACCTCGCAGCTGACCGGCGCCACGCAGACGCTGGGCGCGGCCACAGGCCTGGGCGCCCCGACCAACAACCTGCTCGCAACCGTGGGCGGTGCGCTGGCAACGGCCGGCACCAAGCTGCAACAGACCAACACGCCGGTGGTCTCGGGCATCGGCGGCGTGGTGAACGCCACCGGCACGACCGTGGCATCGCTGGGCGGCGCAGTGAACGGGCCCGCCAGCGGCGGCGGCCTGGGCGCGCTGAGCCCGGTACTGGCACCGGTGACCGCGCTGGCCGGGGGGCTGACTGGCGGTGCAGGCGCTGGCGGCACGGGCTCGCTGCTGGCGCCTGTCACCAGCCTGGTCAGCACCGTCACCGGCGGCCTTGGCAGTGCCACCGGCGGCGGCACAGGTTCGCCGCTGGCACCGGTCACCACCGCGGTCAGCGGCGTGGTGGGCGGCATCACCGGCGCCGCGGCGGGCACTGGCACCACCAGCCCGCTGGCCCCTGTCACCAATGTTGTCGCCGCCGTGACCGGCGGCGCCACCTCCAGCGCGGGCAGCGCCACCAGCAAGACTTCGACCACCAGCGCCACCGGCCCCATCGGCGGGCTGGTTGGCGGCCTGCTGGGCGGCCTGACCGGCGCGCTCGGCCAGAAGTAATCCCGTCTCAGCCGCTGCCCTGGCGATCGCCTGACCGCGGGCAGCGGAGCACACCAGATTCAACGTAGCGGCCACGCGCTGAGCCGGCAGCATCGGACAGCAGGCGCCCGGGGGTAGCGGCAATCCCCGCGCCAGTGGCACGCGACGTCAATAGCCGCAGTATTTCTTACAGGGGTTTTGCCATGCGTGCACGTCATCGCGTTGCCGCGCTGCTGGTCAGCGTCGGCGCGTTCCATCACGGCCTGGTCCAGGCCGATCCGCGCAGCCCAGTCCAGGGCGACCCAACCCAGACGCTCCCGAAGATCGCTCCGGCCCGGCCGGACAGCAGCGTGACCGTGCAGGTCGAACGGCCGCAGGCGGCCATGCAGGATCTGCTCAATACACGCCTGACACCGCGGCGCTTTCGCATCGAGGGCGCGAAGACGCTGCCGTTCGAGGAAGTGGCCGCGCAGTTCAAGCCGCTGGCCAACCACGAGATCACGGTGGCGCAGCTGCTGGAAGCGGCCAACACGGTCACGCAGATGTACAAGGACCGCGGCTATCCGCTCTCGTTTGCCTTTGTGCCAGCGCAGGATTTTGCCAACGGCGATGTGCTGATCACCGTGGTCGAGGGCTATGTGGCCAAGGTGACGGTCACTGGCAAGGCGGGCCCGGCAGAGGGCCGGCTGCGCGCCATTGCCGAGAAGCTGCAGCAGGACCGCCCGCTGCGCCAGGACCGGTTCGAACACTACGTCAATGCACTGGCCCTGCAGCCGGGGCTGCAGGTGGCGGCCACGGTGCAGCCGCCGACCACCACCGACGGCGCCTGCGAGATGGTGCTGGACGTCAGGCGCAAGCCGTTCACCTTCGGTACCGGCATCGAATACATGTCGCCGGGCCTGCGCGCCATTGCCACCGCCACCACCAACAGCCTGACGCCGCTGGGCGAGCAGATCTCAGTCTCGGCGCTGTTCCCCAAGGGCCGCGACAACGAGGAGTACTACGCTGCCAGCTACGCGCAGCCGCTTGGCACCGAGGGCATGATCGCGCGGCTCAACGCCTCGCACTACCGCGGCGTGCCGCAGAACGCCACGCTGGAGGCGGTCGGGTTCAACCCGCGCTACGTCAACGACACCAAGCGCATCGGCGGCTCGCTCAGCTATCCGCTGCTGCTGTCCAACGCGCACTCGCTCACGCTGACCGGCGGCTTCTACGGCGCCGACCAGTTCGAGCGCTACACCCACACCGCCACCGGCACGCGCGTGACGCTGGGCACCAACGTGCGCGTGGGCACTGCGGAGCTGACCTACGTGCAGCGCGGCGAAGGCGTGAGCCGCAACGCCACGCTCGGCCTGTACAAGGGCTTCGATGCGCTGGGTGCGAGCCGCCAGAACAACACCAACGACCTGAGCTTCTTGCGCACGCGGCTGCTGCTGTCGCAGTCGAAAGACCTGCCGGCGGGCTTCGGCCTCACCGTGGCCGCGGCGGGCCAGTACAGCGGCAACCGCCTGGCCTCGGGCGAGCAGATCAGCTTCGGCGGACGCTTCTTCGGGCTGGGCTATCCCGCCGGCGAAGTGGCGGGCGACAAGGGCTGGGGGGCCTCGGCGGAAATCAGCCGCCTGTTCCTGCCCGACATGACCTACCTGCGCACGATCCAGCCCTATGTGTCGGCCGATGTGGCGCGCGTGTTTTCCAACAGCGTGTCGCTGTCGCACCGCAGCCTGTCATCGGTCGCCATCGGTGCGCGCTTCTCGGACCGGCGCTACTACACGCTGGACCTGTCGGTGGCACAACCGGTGGGTGACAAGCCGACCAATGCGAGCCATCGGTCGCCGCGGATCAACATGACCTATTCGTACCAGTTCGATTGAGCTGGTCGGGTTTCCATTTCCAGAAGGTTTCCCTGTACCCGGCCGGCGGTGGTTCTGCGTCGGCCGTTTTTTTGGTTTATCGACGAATTCCGGAGGAGGGCTCTTGGCGGGCGTGGGCTGTTTCGCCGGCGCAGCCGGCGAGTCACTTCTTGTCCAAGCGACAAGAAGTAACCAAGAAACGCGTCGCCTATGCGGCTGGCAATCAATTGCACGGTGTTGGTCGTAAGGGCGGCGGTGCTTGCCGTTTGGGCGTGGTCGCGGTTCGAGCCTGCTAACGCCATGTGAGTGTGGGGCAGTGCCTGCGATAACCGGCTTTTGAACGATCCCCAAGTCGGGCGGCGGCCCGCGCTCTCCAGCGCTATCGCATCAACGCCTTGGGCTGCGCTCCGCGCAAGCGCCCAATGACCGTCAGCGCATGTTGAGCCGGCGCAGCAGCCGTAGGCGTCCCCGCGATGCGGCTGGCAGCAGGCTGCCTACACCCTGCATGGGGATCGTTCAATAGTGGGTTATCGGAGGCACTGTCTCTGACTCACATGGCGTTAGCGGGCTCGAACGGGCAACCACATCGAACGGCAAGCACCGCCGCGGGAACGGGCCAACGCCGAGGAATTGATTGCCAGCCGCACAGGCGACGCGCTCTTTGCCTACTTTCTGTCGCTTGGACAGAAAGTAGGTCGCCGGCTACGCCGGCGAAACAGCCCACGCCTGCCAGGAACCCATCCCCGCAAATCCGAGAAAAGCCCTGCCCGCCGCCAGCGCAAACCAGCCCCACAGCCGGACCACGCCGTCTGACCATCCGACAGCAGCGCTGTACGATGCGTCGAAGGCCCAGCTGGCACGCACGCGCGCACCAGGGCGCACCAGTGCGCGCCCGGCCTGCGCCAGCAGGCAATACCGCCGTGCCAGTCCCGCACTCAGCTCACGCGGAAACCGACCTTCAGCGTGACCTGGTAGTGCGCGATCTTGCCGTTCGTGATGTGGCCGCGCGTTTCCACCACTTCGAACCAGTCGATGTTCTTGATAGTTTCACCGGCCTTGGCAATGGCGCTCTGGATGGCCTGGTCGCAGCCATCGGGTGAAGACCCGACGATCTCGACCAGCTTGTAGGTATGGTTGCTCATATCCCTCTCCTTGGCAGGCGGACCCGCGGGGTTCCATCCATCATAGGCGCGGGTGCGGATAGTCCCAAGGGCAGCGGCGGTGCACCAATGCTGCACCGCATAGCCAGCCGCAGATCCTGTTACACAATCACGCTTTGCCAGTGGCGTATGCGGCTGCTACGCTGCGGACCCGCCCCGACAGCATGCGGCGCGCGGCGCGCGCATGCTGTCATTCACCGACGCAAAGATCCGCCGTGACTTACAGATTCATTCGCCGGGCCGTGCTGGGCCTGGGCCTGGCCGCCGCCGTGTCGGCCTTCACCTCGTTCAGTCCCTTCGCGCTGCTGGCGCACGCCCGGTCGGCTTCCACCTTCGACCAGGTGACCGACACCATCGCCAACAGCATCAGCGAGACCTTCAACGAGGCCGTCGCCAACCACTTTCCCACGCGCGCCGGCAAGCCGGCCCAACCGGCCCAGCCGCCGGATGCGAAGCCGGTGCCGGCCAGGCCCTTTGCCGATGGCAGCGGCTACACGCTGTGCTTCGTGCCCGATGGCGCGAGTTGCCAGGCGCTGCTGGTCAATGCCATCCGCAGCACGCGCCATCGCCTGCTGATCCAGGCCTACTCGTTCACCAGCGCACCGATTGCCGAGGCCGTGGCGCAGGCGCACCGGCGCGGCGTGGACGTGCGCGTGATCCTGGACAAGAGCCAGCAGTCCGAGCGCTATACCAGCGCCACCTACCTCAAGCACGCCGGCGTGCCGGTGGTGATCGACAACAAGCCCGCGATTGCGCACAACAAGGTGATGGTGTTCGACGACCAGGCGGTCTTCACCGGATCGTTCAACTTCACCAAGTCGGCGCAGGAGCGCAACGCCGAGAACGGCATGCTGATCCGCGGCGACGCCGCGGTGGTCAGGGCCTACACCGACAACTGGAACAAGCGCTACCGGCAGTCGCGAGCGTACTGACGACAGCAGCGTGGGGGCGCCCTGCCCTGCACCAGGCGGCGCGCAGTGGCAAACTTGCAGCTTTCCTGTTCAGACCCCTTCCGGAGAGCCTTTCCCATGACAGCCATCCCCGACAGCCAGTGGATCCGCGTTGACACCGCTGCGGGCAGCTTCGATGCCTACCTGAGCCTGCCGCCGGCAGGCGTGCAGCCCGGAGCGCCGGGCATTGTGCTGCTGCAGGAGATCTTCGGCGTGAACGAGCATATCCGCGCCGTGGCGGACCAGTACGCCGCCGACGGCTATGCGGTGCTGGCGCCGGACGTGTTCTGGCGCCAGGCGCCGCGCGTGCAACTGGGCTACGAGGGCGACGACATGGCACGCGCCATGACGCTGCGCAAGGCGGTGGACGTGCCGGCCGCGCTGGACGATATCGCCGCCACGGTGCAGGTGCTGCGCCAGCACACCGGCGCCGGCAAGGTGGCGGCGGTGGGCTATTGCTTCGGCGGCCTGCTGTCGTACCTGAGCGCGGCGCACGGGCTGGTGGACGCGGCCGTGCCCTACTACGGCGGCGGCATCCAGAACCAGCTGCAGGAGGCGGCGAGCATCCGCGTGCCGGTGCAGTTCCACTACGGCGCGCTCGACGCGCACATCCCGCCAGAGGCCGTGCAAGGCGTGCGCGACGCCATGACCGGCAAACCCGGCAGCGAGATCTTCGTCTACGAGGGCGCGGACCACGGCTTCAACTGCTGGGCGCGCGGCACCTACCACCAGCCCAGCGCCGCGCTGGCGCACGGGCGCGCGCTGGTGTTCCTGTCGCAAGCGCTGTAGTCCCACCCCGAGGCGCTGCCGCCTTGCCATGGCCGGGCGGCAGCCTTTATCCTCGGCGCTAGCTTCAAGACTTGCTGGACCCCAAACCATAACAACGGAGACCACCATGCAGTCAGAGCAGCAGCGCGCCCTGCGCAACACCATCCCCGACGCCATTGCCCGTGCCGTGCGGCGCAGCCCGGGCAAGACCGCGATCCGCTTCGGCGATCGGGCCTGGACCTACCGCCAGCTGGATGAGGCCGCGGCCCGCGTGGCCGGCGCGCTGGCGCAATGGGGCCTGCGCCCCGGCGACCGCGTGGCCGCCTTCGGCAAGAACTCCGACGCCTATGTGCTGCTGTGGCTGGCTTGCCTGCGCAGCGGCCTGATCCATGTGCCGGTCAACTTCTCGATGACGCGCGCGGAGGCCGAGTACATTGTCACGCAATCGGGCGCCAGCGCAATCTTTGCCGATCCGGCGCTGGCCGACCGCGTCGACGGCCTGCCCTGCAAGGTCAGCGGCACGCTGCACGGCGGCCATGCTCTGGAAACTTCGCGCGACATCCTCGTCGCTGCAGCCAGTGGCCCCGCCGCACCGGTGTCCGATACGCTGGCGGACGCCACGCCGGCGCAGATCCTGTACACGTCTGGCACCACCTCCGCGCCCAAGGGCGCGGTGCTGACCCACCGCGCACTGCTCGCTGAATACGCCAGCACCATCGCCGCCTGTGATATCCGGGCGTCGGACTACTCGCTGGCCGCGCTGCCGCTGTACCACTCGGCGCAGATGCATGTCTTCCTGATGCCGCTGCTGCTGTGCGGCGGCACCACGCTGATCGCCGACAGCCCCGAGGCCGGCTATTGCCTGCGCACCATCCACGCCGAGGGCATCACCAGCTTCTTCGCGCCGCCCACGGTGTGGATCGCGCTGCTGCGCCATGCGGACTTCGATCCGGCGCGGCTGGGGGCGCTGACCAAGGCCTACTACGGGGCCTCGATCATGCCGGTGCCGGTGCTGCTGGAGCTGCAGCAGAAGCTGCCGGCACTGCGTTTCTACAACTGCAGTACACCCACGGCGCGGTGGCCGAAGCAGCGGTGTTCGCGCTGCCGCACCCGAAGTGGGTCGAGGCGGTGGCCGCCTGCGTGGTGCGCAAGCGCGGCCATGAAGACGCCGCCGAGGAAGCGTTGATCGCCCATGCCCGCCAGGCGCTGGCGCCGTTCAAGGTGCCCAAGCGCATCGTGTTCGTCGCGGACCTGCCGCGCAACACGGCGGGCAAGCTGCTCAAGCGCCAGCTGCGCGAGGACTACGCGCAGCTGTTCGGCACGCAGGCTTAGTACGGCACGGCTACGCCGTTCTCGACCTTGACGCGATCGCCGATGCGCATCTGGTAGGCGTTGGACTGCGTCAGCGTCAGATAGGCGTTGTCGCTGGTGCGCACGCGCACACGGTAGGCCGCGCTCGAGGATCCGGTGCGCTTCTCGACCTCGTTGCCGGCCACCGCGCCGGCCACGGCGCCACCGATGGTGGCCACGGTATTGCCGCGGCCGCCGCCGACCTGGTGGCCCAGCAGCCCGCCCACGATGCCGCCGACCACGGCGCCCGCGCCGCTGGTCGAAGGCGGCTGGCCGGGCACCACCTCGATCGCCTCGACCCAGCCGTAGCGCACGCCATAGGCCTGGTGGTTGTTGCCATAGCTGCCGTCCGGGTATGACTGCTGGGGATACGGCTGCTGGGGATAGGAAGACTGAGGGTATTCCTGCTGGGGATAGCCTTGCTGCGGGTAACCCTGTTGCGGATACCCTTGCTGCGGATACCCCTGCGGGTAGCCCTGCTGCGCCGGGTAGCCGCTGATGGTGGTGCTGCCGCCATAGCCGCTGCTGCCGTAGCCGCTGCTGTTATAGCCGCTGCTGTTATAGCCACCACCGTAGCTGCCGCCGTACCCTCCGCCATAGCCGTTGTCGTAGCCATACGGCGTGGCACACCCGGCCAGCGCACCGGCGCCAAGCACCGCAAGCACAACCGAACGAAGGGGGATGGACATGTCAGGACTCCTGCGCGCTGCGCGTATTGGGGAATGCGCGCGAGTCTAGGGCCGCCGGCGGCCAGCGGGTGTCACCGGAACTTGTGATTGGTAACTGCCTGTAACCGGCTGGCAGTGCCGGCCTGCAGGGCTCAGCCGCGCTCGGCGCCGTCGTTGTTGAACTGGGTGATACGGGCCACGCGGAAAGCGCCGCGCAGCGATTCCAGCTCGGTCCGGTGCAGCATCGCCAGGCGGTTCAGGTAGCGCTCGCCCTTGGCCAGCAGGTGCACCTGCACTACGCGGCGGTCTTCGGGGTTGAGCCGGCGCTTGACCAGCCCCGCCGCTTCGCAGCGGTTGACCAGCGCCACCACGCCGTGCTGCTTGGCCTGCAGCCGTTCTGCCAGTTCGCCGATCGAGGCCCAGTCCTTGTCGGCACAGCCGCGGATATGCAGCAGCAACAGGTATTGCTGCACGGTCAGCCCTTCCTCGCGCGCCGCATCTTCGGAAAACCGCAGGAAGCGCCGCAACTGGTAGCGGAAATCCGAGAGCGCCTCGAAGTCGGCCTTGGTAAGCGATGTGGATTTCCGGGACGGGGCGGACTTGCTGGGCATAAGGTGGCGAAAAAGCGCAAAGGAGGATGAAAGCGCAGGCACAACGCGCAAGACCACGGGCGCGCGGCCGGTCCCTCCCGCAACCGGGGCGCACGCAATTATAGGGGCCACGCACCGCGCCGCCAGCACAAACCTGTCCGCAAGGTCGCGTGCGCGGCGCACCGTTGCATCGTGCCGGCGTCCGGCTATGGCAGAATCTGTGCGGTTGCAGACACCTTCACCCGTCACCGGAAAACGCACCGATGTTCTCGGAAATCGCTCTCTTCCTGCTGGATACCGTCTTCACCCTGTTCGGCATGGCGCTGTTGCTGCGCGTGTGGATGCAGCTCACGCGGCTGCCTACGCGCAATGCGGTCTCCCAGGGGTGTTCCAGATCACTGACTGGCTGGTGCGCCCGCTGCGCCGGATCATCCCCGGGTTGGGCGGCATCGACTGGGCCACGGTGGTGGGCGCGTGGCTGACCGCGGTGGTGTTCCTGGTGCTGGTCGCGCTGCTTAGCGGCATCGATTTGCTGGGCTTCCTGCCGGCCATGTTGCTGACCGCCCTGCTTTATGTGCTGAAATGGGCGATCAGCCTGGTGATGTGGGTCACGCTGCTGATGGCGATCCTGTCGTGGGTCAACCCGCATTCGCCGGTCACCCCGGCCATCGACCACCTTACCGCGCCGGTACTGCGCCCGATCCAGCGCGTGGTGCCGCGCCTGGGCGGTTTCGATGTTTCGCCGCTAGTGCTGTTCGTGATCGCGCAGATCCTGCTGATGGTGATCGCGCGGCTGGGCGCCGGCATCTTCGGCATGCACTACTGACCCAGGGGCGGCTCGCCACATTGTCCAGACCCTTGGACAGTGTGTCGAGAATTGACCCTTTTTCTGCCCAGTGTGAAGTCCTACATTACAGGCACCGCGGCGCTTCCGCCACGCACCCTGCCTCAGAAGGACCACACACCATGAAGACCATAGCCCAACGCCGCAGCCTGGCGCTTTCCCTGCTGTGCGCCGCCAGCCTGTCGTTTGCCGCGGCCGCTGCCCACGCCTCCGAACCCGTCTCCGACATCGCCCGCCTGGACGGCAGCATCGCCCACGTCGGCAAGGCCGATCCGTTCCTGGACGGCGCCAGGGTCGGCCGGGCCGATCCGTACACCGATGGCGCCAGGGTCGGCCGGGCCGACCCGTTCACTGACGGCGCCAAGACCACCGACCGCCGCGACGCGTTCACCGACGGCGCCTGAGTCCCTGCCCCTTCCCTTGCCACGGCCCCGGCCGTGGCGGCCCGCCAGCGCCCTCAACCCGCCGGGCGGGCCTCTCCTTCAGCATGCCCGCTCGCGGCTGCTTGCGCCCCCATCCCGCTGTCCAGGCCCGCCTTGGGCTCCAGCTCGGACACCATCATCGATTCGATCGCTTCCATGAAGGCCCGCACCTTGCGCGGCTGCAGCCGCCGGTCCGGCAGCAGCGCGAACACGCGCAGCGGCGGCAGCGGGTAGTCCGGCAGCACGCGCACCAGCCGCCCTTGCGCGATCTCGGCCTCGCAATAAATGACCGACAGCCGGGCGATGCCCAGCCCCGCCAGCGCGCCCTGCAGGCGCAGTTCGGCGTTGTGGGTCTGCATGCGCGGACGGATCGGCACGGATACGGTCTGGCCGTCGGTCTGGCCGTCGGTCTGGCCGTCGCGGGTGAATTCCCAGACGGTGTCGCCGGGCGTGGTCAGCGTCGGCATATTGGCCAGGTCTTCCGGGCGCAACTGCGCCGGCAGGCTGGCCGCCAGCGCCGGCGCGGCAAACAGGCCGCGCTCGACATGGTAGATGCGGCGCGCCACCGTGCCCGAGTCGGGCAGGTCGGTATCGACGACGACGAAGGCCACGTCAAACCCGTCGCGGATCGGGTCGACCAGGCCCTGGGTGATTTCCACGGCAACATCCAGCGCCGGGTGCGCGGCCAGCGTGCGGCAGATCACGCCACCCAGCTGCTGGGCGCCGAACTCATAGGGTGTGGCGATGCGCAGCACGCCCTGCACGCGCTCTTCACGTGCCAGCGTTTCCTGGCGGATCTCGCGCAGCCGCGCAAACAATGGGGCGACATCGCGGTAGACCGCCTTGCCCGCATCCGTGAGCCGCATGCGCCGCGTGGTGCGCTCCAGCAGCTTGGCACCGATGGCGGTTTCCAGCCGCGCCACCGCGGCCGAGACACGCGACTTGGGGCAGTCCAGCTGCTCCGCCGCGGCCGTGAACGTCCCCTGCTCGACCACGCAGCAGAACGCCTCCCAATCATTCCATTGGATTGTTTCGTTCACCGGACAATGTTTCCCTGACAAGCTGTAGTTCCCGACGGCAGGCCTACATTATGCTTGAGCGATGCAACAAACGCCTGTCCCGGCTGGACCGGACGCCCCCGCAGTTCCAGCAGCCCCAGCCCCCGCCGCCGCCCCCACACCCCAGCGCCCGCGCATGCAACTCGCCAGTCACCCGGAAATGGGTCACTGGCGTCTTTCATTGTTCGGCCTGACGCTCGGGCTGGTGACCGGCATCGACTTCTCTTCCACACTGATGATGGGCGTGGCCAGCCAGCATATCCAGGGCGGCGTCGGTGCCGCGCCGGAAGACTATCTGTACGCGATCTCGGCCTACGCCGCCACCGCGGTGCTGATGAACATGGTGCTGGACCAAGTCGCGCGCCGCACCACGTACAAGCGCTTCACCATCGGGTCGCTGCTGGTATTTATCCTGGGCTCGCTGATCTGCGCCGAGTTTGCCAGCCCCACCGGGCTGATCACCGGCAAGGCGGTGCAGGGGCTGGGTGCCGGCGGCCTGTTCGCGGCCTCGCGCATCCTGGTGCAGCTGGTGTCGACGCCGGCCGAGCGCGGCCCGCTGATGCTGCGCTTCGGCGGCGGCGCGTTCTCGATGCTGGCCATCACGCCCTGGCTGACCAGCATCTTCCTGGACGATATCGGCTGGCGCGCGGTGTTCCTGTTCCAGGCCGGCATTGCCCTGCCGGTGCTGCTGTCGGTGGCGCTGACCTACCCGACCCGCGCGCCGCGCGACCCGCATCCGCCGGTATCGACACTGGACTGGCCCGCCGCCATCGCCGCCGCGCTGGGCGCGCTGGTGTTCCTGCACACCCTGCAGGAGATGCGCTATACGCGCTTCTTCAGCTCGCTGGAAATGCCGCTGGCCGCGCTGTGCGGGCTGGCATTGTTCGCCTTCAGCGGCTGGCGGCTGTATCGCCATCCCGACCCATGGATCGACTTCTCGCGCCTGGCCGGGCGCCAGTACCTGTACGGGCTGGGCTTTTACACGCTGTACTACCTGCTCTCGTCGGCCTGGTCGTTCCTGCTGCCGTCGCTCACGCAGACCGGCCTGGGGCTGACCTTCCGCACCACCTGCATGCTGTTGTCGACCAGCGGCACGGTGTCGGCCATCGGCGCCGTCGCCATTACGCTGGCCATGGCGCTGGTTTTCCGCAAGCGGCGCGTGATCGCCATCGGCTTTGTCGTCTACGCCTGCGCGGCGATGCTGCTGTCGCAGCAGCTGATGCCGGGCGCGCCGGATTACGCGCTGGTGCCAGTGGTGCTGCTTGAAGGGCTGACGCCGGTGCTGCTGATGGTGCAGGTGGCGTCGATGACTTAGGAACGAGTGAGAAATAACTTCCCGAAGTGGACCTGGCGTGCGCAAAGCGACGCGGGTAAGATGTGATGCCTCTGGAGGACAAACGATGCAGGCTGGTTACCGGGCTGAGGTTGAAACGCGGATGAAGCGGCTGTACGCGCGCTTGTCGGAGAAGGACCGACGGCGGTATGCGGCTGTGGAGGCGGACAAGCTGGGCCATGGCGGTTTCGAATATATTGCGAAACTGTTTGAAATGGACCCGAAAACAATTAGACAAGGGCTAAAGGACCTGGAAGAAGAGCTGGATCCGGTTGGAGAGCGGATCCGAAAAAAAGGGGCGTAAATCCAGGTTAACGGACCATCCGGAGTGGAACGCGGTATTTCTAGATGTGGTGCGAGAGCATACGGCGGGTAATCCACAACACGGCATCATCTGGACGGATCTGAAGCCACGCGAAATCGCACAGGCGATGACGCAGCAAGTAGGCGAACGGGTGAGCGTGCGAACGGTCCGGCAGCTGCTAAAGCGCAACGGTTTTTCCCGGCGGCAATCACAGAAAAAGAAGTCGTTCAAGTCCCACGCACAACGCGACGTACAATTTCAGCGTATTACGCAACTCAAGGCGGAATATCTCGAAGACGACCAGCCTGTCCTCAGCATCGATACGAAGAAGAAGGAGATGCTGGGCAATTTCTATCGCGACGGCAAGCTCTACACGCGCGAGCAGCTTGAAGTCCTCGACCATGATTTTCCGAGCTACAGCGAAGGCAAGGTCATCCCGCATGGGCTGTACGACATCGGGCTGAACAAGGCACATGTGAACATCGGGGTGAGCCGTGACACGACGCAGTTTGCCTGCGACAGCGTAGCGCACTGGTGGGAAAAACAGGGTCGCGCCGATTATCCCCAAGCCACACGGTTACTGCTACTGTGCGATGGCGGAGGTAGCAACCCAAGTGATTCGTGGCTTTTCAAAGCGGATCTGCAAGATCTGGCAGACCGGCTCGGACTGGAAATCCGGGTGGCCCACTACGCCCCATACTGCTCGAAACATAATCCGATCGAGCACCGCGTGTTTCCACACATTACGCGAGCCTGTGCTGGCGTAGTCTTCAGCAGCGTTAGTCTGGTTCGTGAACTGATCGAAAAAGCCTGCACAAAAACCGGACTGAAAGTTACTGCTGACATTCTTGACGGAGTCTATGAAGCCGGACGGACAGTCACTCGTTGCGTCCGTGCTTCACTGAACATCGAGTACGACTCAACCTTGCCTGCGTGGAACTACAGCATCCGCTCACGGAACGCCGCATAGCGGGAAGTTATTTCGAGCACGTTCCTTACCTGGAAGTGCCGGTCGAGGACTTCTCGCACGCCTACCAGTTCAAGAACGTGTGCAAGCAGATCGCCTCGGCGATGGGCACCGGCCTGGCCAGCGTGTTCATGCAGGACGGCCTGGCGCAGCACCGCACCCACCTGGTGGAGCACATCACGCGCTACAACCCGGTGCTGCAGGCGCCGGATGCGCTCTCGGCAACGAGTCTGGCCAAGATCTCGCTGGAAGTCGACCGGCAGGCCACGCTGCTGGCCGGCATGGACATGCTGCACGGCTTTGCCGTGTTGTGCGTGGTGGCGGCGGTATTCGTGCTGGCGCAGCGCAGCTTCCGGTAAGGAACCCGCTCACCGGGCGCCAGGCCATGTCCGCGGCCGGTACTGGCGCAATCCCGGCATTTCCTCTACCCTTTCGGCCTTTCCGTGCCAATCCGGCGAACCGCGCCGGGCTACGTAAATGGCCAGCCCCACCGATTCCCGCCAGAACCAGCCGCAAGCACCGCAGACCGCCGACAGCGCCGCCGCCACGCCCGAAAAGCCGAGCGACAGCTATGTGCAGTCCTTTGCACGCGGGCTGTCGGTCATCCGGGCCTTCAACGCGCAGCACCCGGCCCAGACGCTGACCGAGATCGCCCAGGCCAGCGGCCTGACGCGCGCCGGTGCGCGCCGCATCCTGCTGACGCTGGTGGGGTTGGGCTACGTGCAGGCCGACGGCCGCCTGTTCCGGCTCACGCCCAAGATCCTGGACCTGGGCTTCGCCTACCTGACCTCGATGCCGTTCTGGAACCTGGCCGAGCCGATCATGGAGACGCTGTCGCAGCAGGTGCATGAAAGCTGCTCGATCTCGGTGCTGGACGGCACCGAGATCGTCTACGTGCTGCGCGTGCCGGCGCGCAAGATCATGACCATCAACCTGTCGATCGGCAGCCGCCTGCCGGCCTATTGCTCGTCGATGGGGCGGGTGCTGCTGGCCGGCCTGGCCGAGCCCGAGCTCGACAGCGTGCTGCGCGCCACCGAACTGCGCGCGCGCACCGGCCGCACCGTCACCGACGTGGATGCGCTCAAGGCCATCATCGCCGACATCCGCAAGCGCGGCTGGGCGCTCAACGACCAGGAGCTGGAAGAAGGGCTGGTGTCGCTGGCCGCGCCGATCCGCAACCGCGCCGGCCACACCATCGCCGCCATCAATATCAGCGGCCAGGCCAACCGCACCAGCGCGCAGGAGATGCTGGAGCGTTTCCTGCCGCCGCTGCTGGAAGCTTCGGAGAAGATTTCCGGGCTGGTCGGGCTGCGCACCTGAGCGCAGCCGCCGGGATCAGACTGCCGCGGGCAGCTCCACGCTGCCGAATTCGGCCGAGCGCGTGCCGTCCAGCGGCCGGTTGCTGGCCCCGAAATACGCAAACGCCACGGACAGCTTGACCGCGTTGGACGCATTGCGGCCGGCCGCATGGAACAGCCGGCTGTCGAAGCACAGCACGTCGCCGCGGTGCAGCGCCAGCGGCTGCGCGGCGTCCAGCAGGGGCTGGCTGGCCGGGTGGGCCTCGATCAGGAATTCAGCCGGGTCCAGCTGGCCCGGCTCCAGCTTCGCCTGGTGCGAACCCGGGATGACGCGCAGCACGCCGTTGCGCTCGTCCTCGTCGCCCAGCGCCAGCCACACCGTCACCAGTTCCGGCCGGGCAAACGACCAGTAGCGCGTATCGCGGTGCCAGCCAGTCTGGCTGCCGTAGTGCGGATGCTTGGTCATCACGCAGTTGTGGTGCGCCAGCGTGATGCGGGCGGGCTCGCCCAGCAGCGCCTGCACCACCGCCACCAGCTGCGGGTCGCTGGCCCAGCGGCGGAATACCTCATCGCGCCCGTAGGCCTGGCGCAGCCGCCTGACCGTGCCGCCGCCGGCGGCATCGCGCGCGGCCGGCGCGCCGGGATAGCCCAGGTCGGCCTCGAACTCCACCGGCGGCACCGCCGCCGCCAGGTGCTCACGCGTCACCGCCTCCAGCGCCGCGCAGGCCGGCTCGTCGGCAAAGCCGCGCAGGATCACGAAACCGTTGGCGTGGAAGGCCTGCACCAGGCGCGGCAGCGCGCCGGCATCGGCAGACAGGACGGAGGAAGGCAGGTCGGCGCAGGGGTCCAGCGAGGTCATTGCAGCAGGCGCGGCACAGGCAGCGGAAAGAGGAATGGGAAGGGCCGCGGTGGCCCGACAGGCTCATGATGCCAGAACCGGCGCGATCTGGCGCAGGCGCTGCACCATAACCATGCAGGCAGCGCCGGGGCATCCACCGTCTCCGTACGGAAACAGACGGTGCCGCGTGCCGCCCGCGCCGCTACAATGCGCTGGTCTTCACCCGATATTCCCTGCATCCCCCCGCTTTATCCACCTTTTGCGCCGAGGCCCAACGTGACCGCTCGCCCACGCATCGTCGCTTCGCTGGCAGAGGCCCAGGCCCAGCTGGGCCGCATCGTTCTTGGCAAGCCGCAGCAGGTGCGGCTGGCGCTGGCCTGCATGCTGGCACGCGGCCACCTGCTGCTGGAAGACGTGCCCGGGGTCGGCAAGACCACGCTGGCCCATGCGCTGGCGCGCACGCTCGGGCTGCAATACCAGCGCGTGCAGTTCACCAGCGACCTGCTGCCGGCCGACCTGATCGGGGTTTCGGTTTTTGTCCGCGACGCTGGCGAGTTCCGCTTCCATCGCGGCCCGGTGTTCGCACAGGTGGTGCTGGCCGACGAGATCAACCGCGCGCCGCCCAAGACCCAGAGCGCGCTGCTCGAGGCCATGGCCGAGGGACAGGTGACCCATGACGGCGCCACGCACGCGCTGCCGTCGCCGTTTTTCGTGATCGCCACGCAGAATCCGCTGGAGCAGATCGGCACGCATGCCTTGCCCGAATCGCAGCTGGACCGCTTCACCATGCGGCTGTCGCTCGGCTACCCCGACCCCGCCTTCGAGCGCGTGCTGTACCTGGGAGGCGCCAGCACGCCACAGTTGCCCCCGGTGATGGATGGCAGCCAGGTGCTGGCGCTGCAGGAGGCTGCCGCACAGGTGTACGCCAGCCCGGCGCTGGTGGACTATGTGCTGGCGCTGGTGCAGGCCACGCGCAGCCACGGCGGCTTTGCCGCGGGGCTGTCGCCGCGTGCGGGGCTGGCGCTGCTGGCCTGCGCGCGCGCCTGGGCCCTGCTGGCGCAGCGCAGCATGGTGCTGCCGGAAGATGTGCAGGCGGTCTTCACCGCGGTGGCCGCGCACCGCCTGCTGCCCGCCGGCGCGGGCGGCCACGCGGCCGTTGCCGGCGAGCTGGCCGCGCTGCAGGCCGGCGTGGCCATTCCCTGAAGGCCATGGCGGCGCGCAAAAGCGTGCTCCGCGGCGCGCCGGCCATGGCTCAGCGCCGCACGGCGGGCCGGCGCCCGACCGGCGGGACCGGCGGCACGCTGCTGCTGGATCGCCGCCACCTCTATATCCTGCCCACCCGCGGCGGCCTCGGCTTTGCGGTCGTGCTGGCGGCGATGCTGCTGACTTCGCTGAACTACAACATCAGCCTGGGCTTTGCGCTGACCTTCCTGCTGGCCGGCATCGGCATGGCCTGCATGTGGCTGACCTACCGCAACCTGCTCGACCTCGCCGTGGCCGCGGGCCCGGCGGCGCCGGCCCATGCCGGACAGGATGCCGTGTTCCAGCTGCGCATTGACAACCGCGATGCCGACGCGCGCATCGGCATCGAGGCGCGCGTGCCGACGCTGGCAAACGTGGCAACCGCCATGCTGACGCTCGATGGCAGCGCCAGCGGCATGCTCGCCCTGCACGTGCCAACAGCGCGCCGGGGCCGGCTGGTGCTGCCGCGCGTGGCAATCGCCAGCCGCTTTCCGTTCGGGCTGTTCCGGGTCTGGAGCTATGCAGACCTGGACATGTCGACGCTGGTCTATCCCGCCCCGGAGCCCGACGCCCCGCCAGCGCCTGCCGCATTTCGGCCCGACGCTGGCGACGCCGTGCACACCGCCGCCAGCGCGGCAGGCAGCGACGACGGCATCGACCAGCTGCGCCGCTACCGCAGCGGCGACCCGCTGCACCGCATCGCCTGGAAGCACAGCGCGCGCACCGGCCGCTGGCTCAGCCGCGCCGGCGATCCGCCGCAGCAACCGGCCCGCTGGCTCGACTGGCACGCGCTCCCGGCCGGCATGGCGGCGGAAGCGCGGCTGTCGCGCCTGTGCGCATGGCTGCTGGCCGCCGGTGACGATGCCGAGATCGGCCTGCGCCTGCCCGGCGTTGAACTGCCGCCGGCGTGCGGCGCCAGCCACCGGCGCGCCTGCCTGGAAGCGCTGGCGTTATGGCCGCAACGGACCGCGGCTTATCGCGCCGGAGACCGGATGTGAAACCCGTCGCGCGGCCGCTGCAGCATGACGACCATGGCCTGCTGCTGGGCCAGCTGGCGCTGGTGCTGGTGCCGCAGGCGCGCACGCTGCCGGTGGCGGTCAGCCTGCTGCTGGTGCTGCTGCTGGGCTGGCGCTGGCTGCTGTGGCGGCGACGGGCGCCGCTGCCTTCGCGCTGGATGCTCGGCATCACCGCGGTGATGGTGCTGCTGGTGGCCAGCGCGCTGGTGTGGCAGGACGGCGGCGGCATGGGGCGCGAGCTCGCGGTGGCGCTGCTGGGCGCCTTTGTCATCCTCAAGCTGCTGGAATGCCGCGCGCTGTCGGACGCGACGCTGGTCACGCAGCTGTCGTTCTACCTGCTGCTGACGCTGTACCTGTCCGACCAGCCGTTCTGGCTGGCGCTGTACAGCCTGGCGATCGGCGCCTGGGTGCTGCGCAACTGGCTGCTGCTGCACCACCCCGAGGCGCGCAGCCGGCTGGCGATCTGGCCGCTGCTGGGGCGCATGGCGCTGCTGGGCCTGCCCTGGGCGCTGGCGCTGTTCGTGCTGTTCCCGCGGCTGGAGCACCCGCTGTGGCAACTGCCGCAATCGGCGCCGCGCGGCACCACCGGCATCAGCGACACCATGCGGCCGGGCAGCGTCGGGCAGCTGATCCGTTCGCCCGAAGTCGCCCTGCGTGCCGAGGTCGCCGGCCCGCCGCTGCCCGCCGCTGCGCTGTACTGGCGTGCGCTGGTGCTGTGGGATTACGACGGCACCACCTGGCACCCGTCGCGGCAGCGCCGGCAGCAACTGGCGCCCGCGCCCGCCGCCGGCAACACGGATGGCATCGACGTCAGCATCACGCTCGAGCCCAGCCAGCAGCGCTGGCTGTTCGCGCTGGACCGCGGCCAGGCGCTGTCCGCCGGCGTGGACGCGGCCGCCACGCCCGACGGCGAATTCATGGTGCGCCGGCCGGTGGACCAGCGCATCCGCTACCGCACGCATTCCACGCTGTCCCCTGCGCACGAAGCGCTGGCACCCGCCACGCGCCGGCTGGCCCTGGGCCTGCCGGACGGCAATCCGCGCGCCCGCGCACTGGCCGCCCAATGGGCCGACCGCCATGCCGATCCCGCCGCGCGCGTGCAGGCCGCGCTGCGGCTGTTCGCGGCGGCGCCCTTCGCTTATACGCTGAACCCGCCGCCGCTGGGCGGCGAACAGGTCGACAGCTTTGTGTTCGACACCCGGCGCGGCTTCTGCGAGCACTACGCCAGCAGCTTCGTCTTCCTGATGCGCGCCGCCGGCGTGCCCGCGCGCGTGGTCACGGGCTACCAGGGTGGCGAGTACAACCCCATCGGCAACCACTACGTGGTGCGCCAGTCCGATGCGCATGCCTGGGCCGAGGTCTGGCTCGACGGCCGCGGCTGGGTGCGCGTGGACCCGACCAGCGCCGTCGCGCCAAGCCGCATCGAGCAGGGACTGGATGCGGTGGTGGGCAGCGACGCCGCCGACTGGCGGCCGTCGCAGCAACCGGCATGGCTCAAGGACCTGCGCTGGGCCTATGAAGGCGTCGTCTACACCTGGCAGCGCTGGGTGCTGCAGTACGACCATGCGCAGCAGCAGCGGCTGCTGCTGGCACTCGGCGCCGGCGCGGGTGCGGGGCAGCTGCTGGCCGGCGTGCTGGGCGCACTGTGCCTGCTGGCGCTGGTGCCGCTGTGGCGGCGCCGCGGGCCGGCAGACCCCGTCGATGCGGCCTATGCCCGCTTCTGCGCGCTGCTGGCCCGCCACGGCTGCGAGCGCGCCCAAGCCGAAGGACCGCAAGACTTCGCCGCGCGCGCCTGCGCACGGCTGCCGCGCGCTGCCGACGCGATCGCTGCCGTCAGCGCCGCCTATGTCGGCTTGCGCTACGGCAACCTGCCGGCCGCGCGCCATGCGCAGGCGCTGGCAGTGATGCGGGCAGGCATTCGCCAGATCGCCGCGGCGTTGCGGCATTAGGCCCCGGCCGGTACGCCTGACGGGATTAGCTTCGTTTGATATAATTTCATCTGTAACTATATCAAATGTAGCCGATCCGCCGCTCGCGTGGGTCGCAACGCCTCCCGCCATGTCTTTCGAACAACGCATCGACCGCTTCTGCGCCAGCCATCCCGAGGCCCCGCGCGACCTGATCCTGGCCTCCAGGCTGCTGCTGCGCACCGCGCGCCTGCTGCGCAGCCATATCGACCACGCACTGGCCCCGTTCGAACTGGACATGAGCCAGTACCTGCTCCTGAGTATGCTTGCCGCCGACGAAAACCAGCCCAGCATGCCGTCCGAGCTGGGCACCACGCTGGACGCCACGCGCACGCAGATGACGCGGCTGCTGGACGGCCTGGAAACGCGCGGGCTGCTGCGCCGACGGTCGTCGGCCAGCGACCGGCGCAGCCTGGAGCTTACCCTGACCCCGGCCGGCCGCCGGCTGCTGGAGCGCGCTGCGCCGGCGGTGCATGCCGCCTACGGCGAGGCCTGGGCGCCGCTCGGCGCAGGCGGCCTGGCTGGCGCCACGCGTGCATTGACCCAATTGCACCAGACCCTGGAGGGGCTGCGGCCATGAATCCCGGCTCCCCCTGGCAGCCGCGGTTGCAGCCCCTGCGGCGATTGCGCGTCAGCATGCGGTGGCTGCGCTGGCTGAGCCACCGGCAGCGCCAGACCCTGCTGATGATGCTGCTGGCGCTGGCAACCGGCGTGGAGTTCCTCGAGAACATCATGTTCGTGTTTGCCTCCAGCCATATCGTCGGCGGCCTCGACGCCGACCCGCGCAGCTTTGCGCTGGTGCAGGCGGCCTACGCGGTGGGCAGCATGCTGATGATCCTGAAGCAGCAATGGCTGTCGCGCCGGTTCGGCTACCGCTACTACCTGACGGGGGCACTGCTGCTGTTCATGGCGGGCACGGTCGTGGCCGCAACCAGCCATGCGCTGCCGCAGATGGTGGTGGCGCGCTTTATCCAGGGCGTGGGCGGCGGCGCGCTGTTCACCAGCTGCCGCATCCTGGTCAACGTGCTGTTCGGCCCGACGGCGCGCCCGCGCGCCGCCCGCATTTTCATGATCGGCATCTTCTCGGCATCGGCACTGGGCCCGGCCTTCGCCGCCGAGCTGATCGACCATGGCGTATGGCAGGACGTGTTCTATGGCGTGCTGCCGTTCGCCGCGCTGGCCACGCTCGGTGCCTGGCTGCTGCTGCCGGATGCGGAGCCGCGCGCCAATACCAGCGGCCCCGCGCTCGGGCCGCTGCTGCTGTTCGGCGCCGCCATCGTGACCTTGCAGGCAGCGCTGACCGAGGCGCGCTTCGACGTGTTCTCGCACCCGCTGCGGCTCGCGCTGGTGGCTGCCTCGGGCCTGGGGCTGCTGGCCGTGTTCCTGTGGCACCAGTGGCACCACAGCGAACCGGTGCTGCACCTGCGCGCACTGCGCCACCCGGTGTACCTGACCGGCCTGGCGATGTACTTCGTGTACTACATGATCAGCAACCTGAGCGGCTACCTGTTCCCGATCTACGCCGAGCAGGCGCTGAAGATCCCGCTGGCCACCACCGGCTGGCTCAACACCTTTGCCGCGCTGGTCAGCCTGGCCGGCATCTTCGTCTACCTGCAGGTGGCGCCGCGCCTGACGCGCAAGAAGCCGCTGATGGTCGCCGGCCTGGTGCTGATGGCCGCCACGGCATGGTGGTTCTCGCAGATGCCGCCCGACGCCGGCCCGCCGGCGCTGGCATGGGGGCTGGTCGGCAAGGGGCTGTTCGGCGTGCTGGTGATCATCCCCATTGCCGGGCTGACGTTCCGGGCGCTCGGTCCCGATGAATTCGCCCATGGCTACCGCAGCAAGAACCTGATGCGGCAGGTCGCCAGCTCCTTTGCCTCGGCGCTGGGTGCGGTGCTGCTGCAGAACCGCCAGTTCGCGGTGCACGACAGCCTGCTGCACGCGGTGGGCCAGCGCCCCGCCGAGACCGGACACTGGATGTCTGCCATGCAGGCGGCGTTGGCCGCGCGCGGCTTCGATGCGGCGCAGGCCCACTTGGGCGCGCTCGCGCAACTGAACGGGCTGATCGAGCAACAGGCCAGGCTGATTGCCTGCGAGGATATCTACCGGCTGATTGCCGTGCTGGCGCTGGGCGCGGCGGCGTACATGCTGCTGCAGCGGCGGCTGGCCTGAAGCCCGCGCGAGCGGCTATGCACAAGCCGTGCGACGACTGGAACTACTGCGGGACAGACGCGGAATTCGGGGAGAAGCGAAGGCACCGCGCACGAGGCGATGGCGCGGACGGGTCGCAGTGCCGGCGGATGCGGCACCGGCGAAGTACCTGCTCAGAACAGCGACAGCTGGCGCATGCCGAAACCGATGGTCTCTTCCACGCGCGCACGGGCGTGGGCCAGCGAGCCTTCCGCGCCAGAGTAATTGCCGGCGGCCCAGTGGTAGACCACGGGGATGTCGCCGCGCTCGGACAGGCGCACTTCGCCAAGCTTGTCGCCGCGTTCGTTGCGGTAGAAGTGTGAGCGGTAGCCGCGCTCCCAGTGGGGGGCGACAACCTTCTTGCGCCGCCGGGGCTTCGGCGCGGAGCCGGCGGTGGACGTCGTGGACGTCAGTCGCCGCGCTCTATCGGTACCCGGCGTGATGGCGCGGGTGAAATCCAACTGCATAGACTTCCTCTTTGTCGATTCAGCAGAACCAGGGTCGGCGGGGGCTGCCGCCGCATGCTTCGTGCATCGCAGTCGAGATAATACCTGCTGGCGCGCTTTCTGTAAGCAGTTCGTTGCGCTGAATCCCGCCTCCGGCAAGGCTTAGCGGGCCGTATACCCACTTCGTATACGTGTCGGTATACGTCGGGGTATACGGCCCGCGCGGGCACCAAAGCCTTGCCAGTTAACGGCTTGCGGGCAGTCTGGCGTGCCCGCGGCAATCAGCCCAGGTCGAGCGGAATGAAGATGCGCGCCTCGTCGCGCTGCACCAGCAGTGCCACCTGCTTGCCCGATTTCGATACCAGCGACTTGAGCTGCTCGGCCGAGCTGATGGGCGTGCCGTTGAGCGACAGGATCACGTCGCCCGGCTGGATGCCGACGCGCGCGGCGGGACCGGCCACATCCTGGACCACCAGGCCGCCGTCGATGCCGCTGTCGCGCTTCTCCGCCGGCGTGAGCGGGCGCACCGCCAGCCCCAGCCGGCCGCCAGCCTCGCTGCCGCCGCCCTTCTGTGCGACGGCCCGGTCCTTGGCCGTGCCCACCGTCACCGACAGCGTCATCGGCTGGCCCTTGCGGATGATCTTCAGCGAGGTCTGCGTGCCCGGCTTGATATCGGCCACGTGCTCGGGCAAGTCGCCCGAATGGTCGATCACGTCATTGTCCAGCTGCATGATGACGTCACCGGGTTTCAGGCCAGCGCGCGCGGCCGGGCTGTCGGGCTCGACCGAGTTGACCAGCGCACCGGCAGGCCTGGGCAGCCCGAACGATTGCGCCAGCGCCTGGTTCACCTCCTGCACGCTGATGCCGAGGCGCCCGCGCGTGACCTTGCCATGCGCCACCAGCTGCTGCTGCACCTTGGTGGCCACGTCGATCGGGATCGCGAACGACAGGCCCTGGTAGCCGCCGGTCTGGCTGTAGATCTGCGCGTTGATGCCGACCACCTCGCCGCGCTGGTTGAATAGCGGCCCGCCCGAGTTGCCGGGATTGACGGCGACATCGGTCTGGATGAACGGCACATAGGTATCGTCCGGCAGCGAGCGCGACTTGGCGCTGACGATGCCCGCGGTCACGGTGTTCTCGAAGCCGTAGGGAGAACCGATCGCCAGCACCGGCTCGCCCACGCGCACCCGCGCAGGATCGCCCAGGCGCACGGCCGGCAGGTTCTTGGCGTCGATGCGGATCACGGCCACGTCGGTCTGCGGATCGCTGCCGAGCACCTTGGCCTTGAACTCGCGGCGGTCGGTCAGCTTGACGGTGACCTCCTGCGCGCCGTCGACGACGTGCGCATTGGTCAGGATCAGCCCGTCCGGGCTCACGATAAAGCCCGAGCCCAGTCCGCGCACCAGCTGCTGCTGCCCGCCCTGCGGACCCTGGAGCTGCGGCCCGAAACGCTTGAAGAACTGGAACAGGGGATCGTCCGGATCGATGCCCGGCGGCATCTGCGCCGCGGTGCGCTGGGCGCGCGCGGTGACGCTGATATTGACCACGGCGGGCCCGTACTGTGCCACGATGCCGGAGAAATCCGTCGGCGTGGTCACTGCGGCCGCCGGCTGCGCGGGCGCGGCGGCTGGCGCAGGTGCCGCATATCCCGGCGTGATGACTTCCTTCTGCAGATAGGCATAACCGCCGCCAAGGGCGGCAAGGGCCGCGATACCAACGGCCGTGCGAGCGATGGTCTGGCGCATCATGTGTTGTTCCTTTCCTTGAGCATCAGGCGTCGGCACTTTGCGACGCGACACGGTCATGCTAGCGACCCAGACTTAAAACAGACTTAAGGTTCAGCGCTGGCCACGCACGGGCGTATCGAGCACATTTCAGGGACATTGTAAATTTATCTTGCGCACAATTTAATTGCGTATAATATATTGCCATGGAACGCGACAACGACTCCTCCCCAGACTGGTTGTTACTGGATCGCCAGTTGTGCTTTGCGCTGTATTCGAGCTCACTGGCCATGACCAAGTTGTACAAGCCGCTCTTAAGTGAGCTTGGACTTACTTATCCGCAATATCTCGTGATGCTGGTGTTGTGGGAGACGGAAACGTTGACAGTCTCGGAACTCGGCGCCCGGCTGGCGCTGGACTCGGGGACGCTGACGCCACTGTTGAAGCGGCTGGAGACGGCGCGGCTGGTCACACGAACACGTGACGCAGCCGACGAACGGCGGGTGCTGGTCAGCCTGTCCGACTCCGGCCGCGCGTTGCGCCAGCGCGCCGCGCGTATTCCTGAACAGATGTTGTGCGCCACGCAGTGCCCGGTCGAAGAGATCCAGGCCCTGACGCAGCGCCTGCATGCACTGCGGTCGACGCTTGAACAAGCGCGGACCGATTCCAGCCTGCCGGACTGACGGCAAGCGTTGATGCGCCCCCTCGGGCAACAAACCGGAGCCTTAGATGAAACTCGAAAAAGTCGTTTATACCGCCCATGCCACCGCCACCGGCGGCCGTGACGGCCGTGCCACCACGTCCGATGGCCAGCTCGATGCCAAACTGGCCGTGCCCAAGGAAATGGGTGGCGCCGGCAACGGCCTGAATCCGGAACAGCTCTTTGCTGCCGGCTATTCAGCCTGCTTCCTGGGCGCCATGCGCTTCGTGGCCGGCCAGCAGAAGATCACCGTGCCCGCCGACGCCACGATCGAAGGCGCGGTCGGCATCGGCCCGATCCCGCAAGGCTTCGGCATCCAGGTCGAACTGAAGATCTCGCTGCCGGGCTTCGAGCGCGAGGCTGCCGAAAAGCTGGTCGAACAGGCGCACCAGGTCTGCCCCTACTCGAACGCGACGCGCGGCAATATCGACGTGACGCTGACTGTGGTCTGATCCTGCAGGATGGAAAAGGCCGGTATCGCGAAGGCGATACCGGCTTTTTTTTGTCGCCCGGCTGGCTAGCGATCCGGCTCGGCTGCTGGCAGTTGCGCGCAAAAAGCGCGCTTCTGTGTCGAACTCAAGCGCTTGATCTCGATTTCCGCCTTCAACGCTTCGGATTTTGTCTCAAAGCGCAATTGGCCCAGGACGCGTATGGGCTTGCGTGATCGCGTGTATTTGGCGCCTTTTCCAGACAGATGCTCGGCGAAGCGGCGGGCAACATCAGTCGTGATTCCAGTATAAATGGAATCGCCAGTGCATTCGAGCAGATAGAGATACCAGGCGCTGTCAGCCGACATGGATAGAATAACGGGGACTCAGCGGGGGATTCAGCGGTAATGGTATTACGCCGGAGCGGCGGTTGCGAGCCATTGCATTTCCGCCGCGCCAAAGCAAAAACCCCCAGCCTTTTGGGGCTGGGGGTTCTGCAGTATAAGAGCCTGGCGATGACCTACTTTCACACGGGAATCCGCACTATCATCGGCGCGGAGCTGTTTCACGGACCTGTTCGGGATGGGAAGGGGTGGTTCCAGCTCGCTATGGTCACCAGGCATGAGGGGTTGTGACGCTGGGGGTTGAAGCCAGCGTCACGAATAGGGATGTAGTCTTGGTTGTGCGTATTGTGCCAACCGAGGGCACAGGCGAATCACTCACCAGGCAAAACACACTGGTTATAGGATCAAGCCTTACGGGCAATTAGTACTGGTTAGCTTAACGCATTACTGCGCTTCCACACCCAGCCTATCAACGTCCTGGTCTCGAACGACCCTTCAAGGAGGTCAAGCCTCCAGGGAATCCTCATCTTCAGGCGAGTTTCCCGCTTAGATGCTTTCAGCGGTTATCTCTTCCGTACATAGCTACCCTGCGATGCCTCTGGCGAGACAACAGGTACACCAGCGGTACGTCCACTCCGGTCCTCTCGTACTAGGAGCAGCCCCGTCAAGATTCCAACGCCCACGGCAGATAGGGACCAAACTGTCTCACGACGTTTTAAACCCAGCTCACGTACCTCTTTAAATGGCGAACAGCCATACCCTTGGGACCGGCTACAGCCCCAGGATGAGATGAGCCGACATCGAGGTGCCAAACACCGCCGTCGATATGAACTCTTGGGCGGTATCAGCCTGTTATCCCCAGAGTACCTTTTATCCGTTGAGCGATGGCCCTTCCATTCAGAACCACCGGATCACTATGTCCTGCTTTCGCACCTGCTCGACTTGTCGGTCTCGCAGTTAAGCACGCTTTTGCCATTGCACTTTAGGTACGATGTCCGACCGTACCAAGCGTACCTTCGAACTCCTCCGTTACACTTTGGGAGGAGACCGCCCCAGTCAAACTGCCTACCATGCACTGTCCCCGACCCGGATCACGGGTCAAGGTTAGAACCTCAAACAAACCAGGGTGGTATTTCAAGGACGGCTCCACGTGAACTAGCGTCCACGCTTCAAAGCCTCCCACCTATCCTACACAGATCGGTTCAAAGTCCAATGCAAAGCTACAGTAAAGGTTCATGGGGTCTTTCCGTCTAGCCGCGGGGAGATTGCATCATCACAAACACTTCAACTTCGCTGAGTCTCGGGAGGAGACAGTGTGGCCATCGTTACGCCATTCGTGCAGGTCGGAACTTACCCGACAAGGAATTTCGCTACCTTAGGACCGTTATAGTTACGGCCGCCGTTTACCGGGACTTCAATCAAGAGCTTGCACCCCATCATTTAATCTTCCGGCACCGGGCAGGCGTCACACCCTATACGTCCACTTTCGTGTTTGCAGAGTGCTGTGTTTTTATTAAACAGTCGCAGCCACCATTTTATTGCAACCCCTTCACCCTTCTGGCGCAGGCCAGTCAAGCTACCAGGGCGTACCTTATCCCGAAGTTACGGTACCAATTTGCCGAGTTCCTTCTCCCGAGTTCTCTCAAGCGCCTTAGAATACTCATCTCGCCCACCTGTGTCGGTTTGCGGTACGGTCTCGTAGACTGAAGCTTAGAGGCTTTTCTTGGAACCACTTCCAATTGCTTCGCAGCACTAGGCCGCTCGCCCCACACTCTTGAATTCCGCGCCCGGATTTGCCTAAGCGCCTTCTCCAATGCAGGGACCGGGACTTCCAACACCCGGACAACCTTCCGCGATCCGTCCCCCCATCGCATCATACGACGGTGCAGGAATATTAACCTGCTTCCCATCAGCTACGCATCTCTGCCTCGCCTTAGGGGCCGACTCACCCTACGCCGATGAACGTTGCGTAGGAAACCTTGGGCTTACGGCGAGGGGGCCTTTCACCCCCTTTATCGCTACTCATGTCAGCATTCGCACTTCTGATACCTCCAGCATCCTTTACAAGACACCTTCACAGGCTTACAGAACGCTCTCCTACCACGCACATTACTGTGCGTCCGCAGCTTCGGTATATAGCTTAGCCCCGTTACATCTTCCGCGCAGGACGACTCGATCAGTGAGCTATTACGCTTTCTTTAAAGGGTGGCTGCTTCTAAGCCAACCTCCTGACTGTTTTAGCCTTCCCACTTCGTTTCCCACTTAGCTATATTTGGGGACCTTAGCTGGCGGTCTGGGTTGTTTCCCTCTTGACACCGGACGTTAGCACCCGATGTCTGTCTCCCGTGATTGCACTCTTCGGTATTCGGAGTTTGCTATGGCGGGGTAATCAGCAATAGACCCCCAACCATGACAGTGCTCTACCCCGAAGGTGAGACACGAGGCACTACCTAAATAGTTTTCGGAGAGAACCAGCTATTTCCAGATTTGTTTAGCCTTTCACCCCTATCCACAGCTCATCCCCTAACTTTTCAACGTTAGTGGGTTCGGTCCTCCAGTACGTGTTACCGCACCTTCAACCTGGCCATGGATAGATCATCTGGTTTCGGGTCTACACCCAGCGACTCAACGCCCTGTTCGGACTCGCTTTCGCTACGCCTTCCCTAATCGGTTAAGCTTGCCACTGAATGTAAGTCGCTGACCCATTATACAAAAGGTACGCCGTCACCCGTTTCCAGGCTCCGACTGTTTGTATGCATGCGGTTTCAGGATCTATTTCACTCCCCTCCCGGGGTTCTTTTCGCCTTTCCCTCACGGTACTGGTTCACTATCGGTCGATCACGAGTATTTAGCCTTGGAGGATGGTCCCCCCATCTTCAGACAGGATTTCACGTGTCCCGCCCTACTTGTCGTACACCTAGTTCCACAACGCTGTTTTCGCATACAGGGCTATCACCTGCTATGGCCGGGCTTTCCATCCCGTTCTGCTAACAATGCTGCTAAAGAGTACAAGGCTCTTCCCATTTCGTTCGCCACTACTCTGGGAATCTCGGTTGATTTCTGTTCCTGCAGCTACTTAGATGTTTCAGTTCGCCGCGTTCGCTTCCCACACCTATGAATTCAGTGTGGGATGACCCATACGGGCCGGGTTTCCCCATTCGGACATCTCCGGATCAAAGCTTGTTTGCCAGCTCCCCGAAGCTTTTCGCAGGCTACCGCGTCCTTCATCGCCTGTGATCGCCAAGGCATCCACCACATGCACTTGTTCGCTTGACCCTATAACGAGTGTGTCTCAGTGAGACAGTCGCTACAGGATGAGTTCTCGCATTTGTGCCGTATTCCAAGTCATCTTTCGATCACTTAAATACATTTTGGTTGATACAATCACAACCCGGTATCGCGTTTTGTACTGCAGCGTCTCATCAACGCTCGCGCGACACCTTTACTACATCCTATATTGTTAAAGAACAGCCGATCGTTAGATCGCTTGGCAATGCCAAAGGGAAGCACTCATTCGAATGCTTTCCTTTGACAACCAATTCCAAGGTACCAGGTGATGGTGGAGGATGACGGGATCGAACCGACGACCCCCTGCTTGCAAAGCAGGTGCTCTCCCAGCTGAGCTAATCCCCCTTCGGATAACTTGGTGGGTCTGGTAGGACTTGAACCTACGACCCCCGCCTTATCAAGACGGTGCTCTAACCACCTGAGCTACAGACCCTTGGCTGTAACAGCAAACAAACCGATAAGTGTGAACGCTAGGCTTGAGACGCAAGCCTCTAGAAAGGAGGTGATCCAGCCGCACCTTCCGATACGGCTACCTTGTTACGACTTCACCCCAGTCATGAACCCTGCCGTGGTAATCGCCCTCCTTGCGGTTAGGCTAACTACTTCTGGCAAAACCCACTCCCATGGTGTGACGGGCGGTGTGTACAAGACCCGGGAACGTATTCACCGCGGCATGCTGATCCGCGATTACTAGCGATTCCAGCTTCACGCAGTCGAGTTGCAGACTGCGATCCGGACTACGATGCGTTTTCTGGGATTAGCTCCCCCTCGCGGGTTGGCAACCCTCTGTACGCACCATTGTATGACGTGTGAAGCCCTACCCATAAGGGCCATGAGGACTTGACGTCATCCCCACCTTCCTCCGGTTTGTCACCGGCAGTCTCTCTAGAGTGCCCTTTCGTAGCAACTAGAGACAAGGGTTGCGCTCGTTGCGGGACTTAACCCAACATCTCACGACACGAGCTGACGACAGCCATGCAGCACCTGTGTCCACTTTCCCTTTCGGGCACCTAATGCATCTCTGCTTCGTTAGTGGCATGTCAAGGGTAGGTAAGGTTTTTCGCGTTGCATCGAATTAATCCACATCATCCACCGCTTGTGCGGGTCCCCGTCAATTCCTTTGAGTTTTAATCTTGCGACCGTACTCCCCAGGCGGTCAACTTCACGCGTTAGCTACGTTACTGAAGAAATGAATCCCCAACAACTAGTTGACATCGTTTAGGGCGTGGACTACCAGGGTATCTAATCCTGTTTGCTCCCACGCTTTCGTGCATGAGCGTCAGTGACGTCCCAGGGGGCTGCCTTCGCCATCGGTATTCCTCCACATCTCTACGCATTTCACTGCTACACGTGGAATTCTACCCCCTCTGACATACTCTAGCCTTGCAGTCACAAGCGCCATTCCCAAGTTGAGCTCGGGGATTTCACGCCTGTCTTACAAAACCGCCTGCGCACGCTTTACGCCCAGTAATTCCGATTAACGCTCGCACCCTACGTATTACCGCGGCTGCTGGCACGTAGTTAGCCGGTGCTTATTCTTCCGGTACCGTCATCGACCCCAGGTATTAACCAGAGCCATTTCTTTCCGGACAAAAGTGCTTTACAACCCGAAGGCCTTCTTCACACACGCGGCATTGCTGGATCAGGGTTGCCCCCATTGTCCAAAATTCCCCACTGCTGCCTCCCGTAGGAGTCTGGGCCGTGTCTCAGTCCCAGTGTGGCTGATCGTCCTCTCAGACCAGCTACTGATCGTCGCCTTGGTAGGCTTTTACCCCACCAACTAGCTAATCAGACATCGGCCGCTCCTGTCGCGCGAGGCCGTTACCGGTCCCCCGCTTTCACCCTCAGGTCGTATGCGGTATTAGCTAATCTTTCGACTAGTTATCCCCCACGACAGGGCACGTTCCGATGTATTACTCACCCGTTCGCCACTCGCCACCAGGGTTGCCCCCGTGCTGCCGTTCGACTTGCATGTGTAAGGCATGCCGCCAGCGTTCAATCTGAGCCAGGATCAAACTCTTCAGTTCAATCTCTGTGTGACCCTCGCGGGTCTCGCTCTTTCGAGCGGTCGCTCACTCTCAGAAAACTGACTGACCAGATCCGAAGACCCAGTCACGTTTTGCTGTGCGAGCACTGTATAACTTGTGAAGCCACACTGTCCGAAGACAGCGGCGTCCGCTACCCAGCGCCCACACTTATCGGTTGTTTGGTTGTTAAAGAACTTCGCCGCCGGCTTTGCCGTTCAGCGCTGCTGCGTTGTCTGCAGCAGAGAAACGAGATTATGCAGAGCTTTCTTCGTTTCGTCAACCGTTTCAGCAACTTTTTTCGCTGCGGCCGGCGCGCCAACTTCGCTGCGCCAACCAACCCGGTCGACCCCGCAACCCTTGCTGCGTCTGCTTTGCAGCGCTGCGTTGTGTGTTGCGAGGGGGCGAATATTAAGTGACCGCAGCGGGGTTGGCAAGCGGTTCTTCGAAAAAAAGCCAAACCGCCTGAAAAAGGCATTCCCGGCCGCTTCAGCCCCCGCCCGGTGCTGCTTATAGAATGGCTGTTCCGGCCCGCCGGGCCGCTCTCTTATTAGATGGGGACGTTTGATGACTATCCAAGCGACCTGGCAACCGAGCCAGGGCAACAGCATCTGCCACCTGACCAACGGAACTGCCGAATGGCAAGCCGACCTGGATGCATCTGCCGGCGGCGACACCCAATACCCGAACCCGCACGACCTGCTGGATTCGGCCCTGGCCGCCTGCACCACGCTGACTTTGCAGCTGTATGCCAGACGCAAGGGCTACGCGATCTCCGAAGTCCATGTGTCGGTCGGTCATGAAGAGGCCAACGGGACCTACACCATGAATCGCGAGGTCAAGGTCAGCGGAGAGCTTACGCCCCAGATCCTGGATGACCTGCTCCGCGTGGCGAACCGCTGCCCGGTGCACAAGACCTTGTCGGGACAGTTTTCCATCCAGACTTCGATGGCCTGATCCCCGGCAAGATCACGCCCTCTGCTATTGCTGACTCAAATGATAATCGTTATTATTTGAGTTCTCGGGCTGTGACACGACCTGAGTCAGCAAATGGGTTCACCGGACACGTACGTGTCCGGTCTTTTCGTTCCGGCGACCCAACGTCGCGGCAGTCCCGTTCCGGCTGATTCTCTCCTGCCTGATGTCATCGTTCTGACGCACGCGGTGCGATACCGTACATGGCGCGGACCAGACGCGTGCCCCACCCGTTCGAGGGGCATCCTGCCCCATGTGTTGGCTGGCCCACCAAGGTTTCGTCGCATTCCGGTCAAACCGGCGCCGCGCGCTTTATCTGCCATGCACCGCAGGCTTACCATGAACGGCAAGCAGAAAAAGTAAAAGGCGTCAATAGAAAGCGCCGATGTATCGAAGCGAGCGGGGGGATTCCTTGACCAACTTCATCGAAGCGTATTGCGCGCAGGCTCGGCTTGCGGGCGCAGTCGGCGTGATCGCCAGACCGGTTGTGGTGGCACAAGACGGCACGTACGCCATGCACTACGTGCCCTGCGAATACCTGAACACCCAGGCAGCCCTGGTGCTGGTCAGCACCACGCCCGGCCACGCCCATGTGCGGCTGGCAGCCGCCGTCACTGAGGAACTGATGCGCGTCCATGCACCCGGACGCGTGATCCAGCGCGAGAACAAGCGGCGCGTCGAACTGGGCGGCAAGCTGGTGCGGCCCAACCTGATCCGCATGCTCGACCACTTCCGGGTGCCGGAACTGGTCGGCCTGCCGCACGCCGCGGCATTGTGGAACGACGGGTTCGAGCGCCTGCAACCGCTTGCCTTGCTGCCGTATGCCACCACGCGGCGCGGTCTGGCGTTCGACGGGCCACTGGAAGAACTGCTGGACACACCGATGCTGCGCGAGGTATTCGAAGCGCAGTTCCTGGGCGCCGTGCGACAGATGCGCACCGATGCGCTGTATATCGCGCTGGGCCGTACCGCCTGGGCAGGACTGCGGCATGCAGTCAGCCGCCGGCTGCTGGCGAAGCATCAACTGCTGGGGATGATGCCAGTGCCGGCGCGCGCCGGCAGCATGGTGCGCTACTTCCTGCGCGAGATCGCCGCCAGCGACCTGTCGGCCAAGGACCCGGTGCGCCATCGCGTGGCGTGGCTCGATGCCGCCCATGCCGAACTGGAAGCCAGCGTTCGCAAGCTGCGCGCTGCCATCCGGCCGGACCCGCACTCCGCCTACCTGACCGCATAAGCGATCACCCGCCTCCAGGATTGGGCTCGACAGACCCCACCGAAGTGGGGTCTTGCCGACCCGCGTTGTGCCGATAACGTCTCCTGAGGCATCTGACACGCCTCGTATTCCCGATTTTTAGCGGCCCCGCGTGGGCCGCAATTTTTTGGGATCGCCAATTGGCGTCTCCCGGTCAAGCGGCTACGCCGGTGGCGGCATCTGCCCGACGCTTCGCCGCAGCGCTTCCGATACTTGCGCCATCAGCGCGGCGCCGTCATTGACCGCGCGGCCGCTGGCCAACAATGCCTCGCGCACGCTGACGACCTTGCCCGCGTCATAGCGCCGGCCGCTGTCGATGGCCGCTTCGAACGCATTGGCGCGAGCGTTGATCTGCATGGGGTCGGCGCTGACCAGCAGCACCGCATGGGCCAGCACCAGGTGGCGCTGTCCGTCGGGCGCTTGCATGGCCGCGGGCGCGCGCCGCCAGTACTGCGCCGTGCCGGCGATCTTGCGCGCGGCTTCGGGCGGGCCCCAGGCCAGGTTGTAGCGGCCGTCGCAGAAGGAACCGGCCACCGCCTGCCAGTGCGTGTCGACGGCCAGCGCTTGCAGCGCGTCGCCGATGACCTCGCACAGGTGCAGGTAGACCGCATCGCTGCGCGCGCCTGGCGGCTGTCCCACTGTGTAGGCCAGGCTCAGGTTGAGGATGCCAGGGCCCTGCGGCACCAGCCCGCCGCCCGACATGCGCAGGAATACCGGGCATCCCTGCTGCGCGAAGTCGGCGCGCGCAGTTTCCAGCGCGGCGTGGCGCAGGTAGGTGCGCGGCACCACCAGCGACAGCGGCGCCTCCCACAGCTGCGCCACTTGCCGGCCCTGTGCCGCGAGGTCGAGCAAGGCCAGCTCATCCTGCAGCGGGTCGCTGCCCGCCTGCCCGGCATGGGCCGCATCGACAAATTCAAACCGCATGGGATAGCACCAGCCTCCGGATGGCAACGTGCCGAGTCTAGCAAGGCTAGGCGTTGAGCGCATCAAAGTACGCCAGCGCCTTCGACGCATACATGGCGCCGGGCCCGCCGCCCATCTCGATATTGATGGCCAGCACTTCGGCCAGCTGCTCGCGCGTAGCGCGATGGCGCAGCGCCTGGCTGGTGTGGAACAGCACGCAGTCGTCGCAGCCCTTGTGCACCGCCAGCGCGACGGCAATCAGTTCCTTGACGGCGGCGTCCAGGCTGCCATCCTGCGTGGCAGCCTTCATCACGCCCTGGAAGGCGCTCATGGCGGCGGGCTGGGCCTGGCCGAGCGCACCGAATTGCTTGTTGATCCCGGTCAGGCGGGTCTTCAGGTCTGTGGTCATGAGGTGTCCTGTCTTGAATTCGAACAGCTGGCCGAGCGGATGGCGCCGCTGGCGCGGGCGCCATCCGCGCGCGGCGTCAGCCGGCCAGATGCTTCTTCAGCAGCGCGTTGAAGTCATTGGCCTTCTCCATCTGGCTCATGTGGCCAGCATCGGCGAAGACCTTGACGGTTGCTCCCGCCGGCGCGGCTTCAGCGTGCGCGGCCGGGATGATCTGGTCCTGCCCGCCCCACACCACCAGCACGCGCTTGCCGCTGCCGGCCAGCCGCTGGCCAGGCTGCTCGCTCTGGCGGCCGCCGCCGAAGAGTCCCTGCCCCAGCGCCGTCAGCGCCTCGGTGACGCCGTCCAGCCGTTTGTAGCGCAGCAGGTCGTCCAGCATCTGGCGGCTGACCAGCCCCACGTCGGCGAACAGCAGTTCGACCACGGGCTTGAGCTCGCGCCGGGACTGGGCAGTGACGAAGCCTTCGGTATAGCCACTGTTGACGGCATCACCAAAGCCCACCGGCGACACCAGCGCCACCGACAGCACCCGCTGCGGTGCATCCACAGCCAGTTGCGCCGCCACGCCGCCGCCCATCGAATGGCCGACCACATGCGCGGCCTCGATCCCGGTCTCGTCCATGAAGCGCGCTACAAAGCCGGCCATCTGCGCCAGCGTCGTGCCCGCGAGCCGCGGCGACGACTGTCCGTGGCCGGGCAGGTCGAGCGCCACAACGGTGTACGCGTCGGCCAGGGGATCGAGGTTGAACAGCCAGTTGTCCAGGTCACCGCCAAATCCGTGGATGAAGAGCACGGTTTCGGCGCCGCCGCCCTTGCGGGCATAGCGGACCCGGATGCCGTCGACGTCGGCAAACTGGTACGCGGCAGCGGCGCCCTCTTCGCCACCTTCGTCTGCCGGCGCTTCATAAGCCGCGACATAATCATCGATTTGCGCATCGCTCACCTCCGCAGGTGCCAGCACGCCGAGCAGCGCTTTCACCGGCAGCACGTCGCCGGCCTGCGCCACCTTGCGGCGCAGCGTGCCCGCGTCGGGCGCCTCCACCGCATTGGCGATCTTGTCGGTTTCCACATCCAGGATCGGCATGCCCACGGTAATTTCGGTGCCTTCGTCGACCAGCCAGGCATTGACCGTGCCTTCCTTCATCGACAGGCCCCACTTGGGCATCACGATCGGGATAATCGTGGGGGAAAGTGCGGTTCCCATCAGTGCTTGCCTCCCTTCATGGTCTTGCGCGCGGCGGCCACGATCTGCGCGGCGCTGGGAATGTACAGGTCCTCCAGCGTCGGTGAGAACGGCACCGGCGTATGCGGCGGGCACACCATCTCGATACCCGCCTTGAGCGCGCTAAAGGCCTGCTGCGCAACCTGCGCCGAGATATCGGTGGCGATATTGCAGCGCGGGCTGGCCTCGTCCACGAGCACCAGGCGGCCGGTGCTCTCGACCGATTCCAGCACGGTGTCCATGTCCAGCGGCGAGAGCGTGCGCAGGTCGATCACTTCCGCCTCGATGCCCTCCTTGGCCAGCGCGGCGGCCGCTTCGAGCGAGCGATGCACCATCAGCCCATAGGTGACGATCGACACGTCCTTGCCGTCGCGCACGATATTGGCCTCGCCGAACGGGATCGCGTAGGCGCCTTCGGGCACCTCGCCTTCCAGGCCGTAGAGGTTCTTGTGCTCGCAGAAGATCACCGGGTCGTTGTCGCGGATCGCCTGGATCAGCAGGCCCTTGGTGTCGTACGGCGTGGACGGGCACACCACCTTCAGCCCGGGGATATGCGTGAACAATGGCGTCAGCATCTGGCTGTGCTGCGCGGCCGCGCGAAAGCCCGCGCCGACCATCGCGCGGATCACCACCGGGTTTCGGCCTTGCCGCCGAACATGTAGCGGAACTTGGCCGCCTGATTGAAGATCTGGTCGAAGCAAACGCCCATGAAATCGATAAACATCAGCTCGGCGATCGGGCGCATGCCGCAGGCCGCGGCGCCGATGGCGGCGCCCACGTAAGCGGATTCAGACAGCGGCGTGTCCAGCAGCCGGTCGCCATGCTTGGCGTACAGGCCCTTGGTCACGCCCAGCACGCCGCCCCAGGCGTCCTTCTCTCCGTCCGCGCCGGCGCCACCGACGATGTCTTCGCCCAGCATGATGACGCTGGGGTCGCGGGTCATTTCCTGGTCGATCGCCTCGTTGATCGCCAGCTTGATGCTCAGTTTGCGAGCCATGGTTTGTCTCCTGATATGGGGTTAGCGCGTGGCGGATCAGTAGCTGACGTAGACGTCGGTGAGCAGGTCTTCGGGCCCGGGTTGCGGTGCGGCCTTGGCCTCCTGCACGGCATGCTCGATCAGCGCCGCGACTTCGCGATCGATGGCGTCGAGTTCTTCGCGCGCGACCACGCCCGCCTGGGTCACGGCGCGGCCAAACAGCTTCAGGCAATCCTTGTTGGCACGGATGTCGTCGAGTTCGCCGGCGGCGCGGTAGGTTTGCGCATCGCCCTCGAAGTGGCCGTAGAAGCGGACCATCTTGCATTCGAGCAGCGACGGCCCGCCGCCTTCGCGCGCGCGCCGGATCACTTCGCCGGCCGCTTCATGGACAGCGAAGAAGTCGGTGCCGTCCACCGTCACGCCCGGGATGCCGAAGCCGGCGGCGCGGTCCACGTAGCTGTCCACCGCGGTGCCGTAATCGCGCGAGGTCGATTCGGCATAGCCGTTGTTCTCGATCACGAAGATCACCGGCAGGTTCCACACCGCGGCCAGGTTCAGGCTTTCCAGGAAGGTGCCCTGGTTGGAGGCGCCGTCACCGCAGAAGGTGATGCCGACCTCGCCCTTGCCGCGGAACTTGGCCGCCAGCGCGGCGCCGCAGATCAGCGGCGCGCCCGCGCCCAGGATGCCGTTGGCGCCCATCATGCCCCTGGACAGGTCGGCGATATGCATCGAGCCGCCCTTGCCATTGCACGAGCCGCCCTTCTTGCCGTAGATCTCTTTCATCATCGCCACCGGATCGACGCCCTTGGCAATGCAATGGCCGTGGCCGCGGTGCGTGCTGGCGATGCGGTCGCCATCGTTCAGGTGGTGCAGGATGCCGACGCCCGCGGCTTCCTCGCCTGCGTACAGGTGGACGAAGCCGGGGATGTCGCCGCGCCCGAAGTCCACGTGCAGGCGTTCCTCGAAATCGCGGATGGTGCGCATCTTCCGGTACACCGTCAGCAACGTCTCCTTGTCGAGCGGCAGCGCGGCGCAATCTTGAGAAGCTCTGGCTGTCATGTCTGTCTCCTTCATTTTCAGGTGTTGCACTTCAAGAAAGGGGAAAAGCGAGCGCGGACGCGGTGCCCGCGCGTCATCCCACCGCGGCGTGCCGCGGCAGGCTGCGCATCAGGTGGTGGCGCGCGGCATGGCGCATGCAGGCCGCGACGTCGATGCTGCGAAAGGCGTGGTCATGCAGGGTGACGGTGACTTCGTCGTCCGGGCCGAAGGCCAGTTCGCGCTCGCCATCCAGCGCGACAATGCCGCTGCGCTGGCGCACGCGATGGGGCCGGCCGTGTTCAAGCCGCTGCCAGCCGGCCACCGGCACGGTGCACATCAGGCCGGGTGCGATCGGCGCGCACAGGTCGAATTCGCCTTCGCCGGGCGCGGCCAGCTCGATCGCGAGGCCGCCCTCCTCGCGCCGGCCCACCGGCTCCAGCAGCCCGGCGATGGATGACAGGCCGATGGCCTCGGGGTCGGCAAAGGACACGTAGACGGCGGCAAGCGTGTCGGTCTTCCACAAGGCGCGCGCGCCGATGAAGTGCTCGTGCGAGATCACCGCATCCACCAGCGCAATATCGCGGCGAAAGCCGCCGTTGCCGTCGCGGATGACGATGTCGAGCCGCTTGTTCGACGCCAGCGCCTGCGCAGGTGGAATGCGGCCCGTGGCATAGAGGCCGGTGGCCAGCCAATCCACCCAAGATAAGGACATCAGCAAGCCTTATAGGCGGCATGTCGATGAGGTTTCTGGCGAGGCGGACGTGGTTTAGCGCGAACCGGTCGCACGCGATGGGTACGTGTTGCGATCAAGGCCAAGGTCTCATTCAGCGCAGCCTTGGCCCAGCGCAGTCCCAGTAGCGCCGCTGGCAGGACAGGTTTGAGAGCGGTGATGGCGTAGGTTCGGATGATCCGATAGTTCGAGTCAATCTCATGTTCCTGCACGGCGCTGAAGCAGCATAGAGCGTGCAGGTTATCACTGAGGATTTTGGCGCCGAAGTCCTGCCTGGCAGCCAACTGCGAGAGGCCGGACAGATGTTCGAGTCCCATGCGGTGCTTGAGGCGTTTGTACGCCTCCTCGAGGCGCCAGCGTTGATGGTAAAGGTCGCGGAAGGTGGCCGCTGGATAGCGGTGCATGTCGAGCAGATTGGTGATGAGCACGCGCACCTTGCCGGCTGGCGAGATCTGCCGGATCAGCCGAACGGTCTGCGGGGTAGCCGCACACTCGTAGTCGCGCGCGTCAATGCGGGCTGGAGCGGGGAGCGTGACGATGGCCTCGTCACGGCCAGAGCGCACGAAGCGCCGTACGGCAGCAAAGCCGCTGCCGTCGGCACGCATGCAGAAAGGGATGTTTCGTTGGTTGAGTACGGCCACCAGCCAGCGGGCGGGGTAGCCGCGGTCGAGCAAGAGCAAGTCGTCGGATTGCAGGCGGTCCAGATGCTCGAACAGGATCTGGCGTTCGTTCTCGTACACGCTGTGTAATGAGGCGGCGAGCATGATCTCGGCCCCAGGCAGGTACAGGCCGAAGGCAAGTTGATCGCGGCTGGCGGCTCGAGGCAGATGGCTGTGGCGAATGGCGAAACGCAGGTGTGAAGCGTCCGCGGCGACCAGCCGAAAGCCATGCCAGCGTGGCAAATGGTTGGAGACGTGCTGAAGTAGCCAGTCATTGAGGTGAGCAAAGACATCGCCGCCGAGCTTGCTGCGAGCCTGGGCGAAGGCTTGTTCACTGACGCAACGGCGCAAGGTGTTTTGGCGGGCGAGCGTGGCGAAGAATTGATCGAGCTCGGCTTGCATGCCCATACGCAAGTTGCCGAGCATGAAGGAGATCAGTGTCGGCAGGGTGAGCTTGCGCTGCCGGGTGAAGGCGGCCGGATGCTCTGGATGACGGGCAAGATCGTGAAAGACCTTGGTGTGCAGATATTGGGCAAGTGCAGCGAACAAATCGGACAGGGGCATGAGAGCCAAGCGAAGATCGAGAAGCGATCCTCTATTGGCCGCCGCCCTGCTTGCGCTAAACATCCAGCGCAAGCAGGGCGGCGGCCCCTCGAACCTCGTCACCTGTCAAGCGTTCTCGGCGCCAATTGCGATTTTATTTGGCGGCTTATCTTGGGTGGATTGGGTGGCCAGCCCGGTGATGGTGGGCTCGCGCATTTCGGGATAGGCATTGTTGGTGCCGGTCGACAGGCCCGCGATCGGCACCGCGCCGCACTCGCGCACCACCGCGCGGTGGGTGCCGTCGCCGCCCAGCACGATGATGGCGGCCACGCCCGCATCGGCCATGCAGCGCGCGGCGCGCAGGGTGTCGTCGACGCGCGCGGTGACCGGCATGTCAAGGTAGTCGACCGCGGGCAGGCCCGAGTCCGGCCCCTGCCGGCGTGCCAGGTGCCGCGCCAGCATGACGCGCAGGCCTTCGCGGTCGGGCATCATCAGCACGCGCTCCACGCCGCAGGACGCCAGCGCAGCCAGCAGGCGCAGCACGATATTGACGCGGTCGGCCAGCTGCAGGCTATTGGCGTTGGCAATCACACGACGGATGTCGCGCGCGGAAATCGGGTTGGCGATGATGCCGACCACTGGCGCGATCTGCGCGCGGGCGCCTGCTGCGTGCCCCATTGCCTGTCTCCTGTTGTGGTTGTCTTGCCAGGCGTATTTGCAATGGCTGTGCCAGTGCGCGCAGGCAGTGAAAACAGGGGAAACCGGGGCATCAGCGGGGTCGGATCCGAGGGATTACCCCGAGGCGGCAGGGCAAAAGCGACGCTGCGCTGTGACAGGTGTCACAGCGCAGGTGTACAGGGGAAGGACAACCGTATCGCAAGGATGGCGCGCGTGCGCCGTGCTGCCTGCCGGCTTACGCGTCGGCGGGCCCTGGGCCGCCGTCGCGCCGGTTGGGCGACTGGATGCCGTAGCGCTCCATGCGCCGGTACAGCGTCATGCGGCTGACACCGATCTGCCGCGCCACCGCGCTCAGGTTCCAGCCGGAAGCGCGCAGGTATTGCATCAGCAGCATGCCTTCCGGCGGCAACTGGTGCGGGTCGAATTGCGCGCCAGCGGGTGACTGCGCGGCCCCCGGCTGCGGCAGGGCGGCGGACGGTGCGGGTCCCGCCAGGCTGTCAGGCAGGTCCGGCACATCGATATAGCCGTCGGCACAGACCGCGCGCGCGTACTCCAGCACGTTGCGCAGTTCGCGCAGGTTGCCGGGCCAGCGGTGGCGGTGCAGCCGCTCGCGTGCCGCGGGCGACAGCGTGATCTCGCTGCCCGCTGCCCCCGCCCCCTTCCTGCAGCAGCTTGCCGACCAGCCAGTCCAGGTCGGTGCGCGCGCGCAGCGGCGGCAGCGTAAAGCGCGCGCCGTTGAGGCGGTAGTACAGGTCCTCGCGGAAGCGCCCGTCGGCCACCAGTTGCTCCAGGCTGTGATGCGTGGCGGAAATGACCCGCAGCCGCACCTGCACCGGCCGCGCGGCGCCGACAGGCAGCACTTCGCCCTCGGCCAGCACGCGCAGCAGCCGCGACTGCAGCTCGCGCGGCATGTCGCCGATCTCGTCCAGGAACAGCGTGCCGCCGTCGGCCTCCTGGATCAGGCCGCGCTTGCCGCGCGGGCCTGCGCCGGAAAAGCTGTTGGGCAGGTGCCCGAACAATTCGCTTTCAATCAGTGTTTCAGGGATCGCCGCGCAGTTCACCGCTACGAACGGGCCGCCGCGGCGCGCGCTGGCAAGATGCAGCGCCTTGGCCAGGAACTCCTTGCCGCTGCCGGTCTCGCCGTGGATCAGCAGGTTGATGGGCGAATCGACCAGGCGCGCCGCGCGCTGCAACTGCTGCTGCAGCGCGGCATCGCCGCCGGTCAGCGCCGCCAGGGCATCCGGCATCGCCACCTGCGTTTCGGCGGGCGGCGCCTGCCAGCGCAGCGCGGGCGGCAGCACGCTCAGGTACAGCAGGCCGCCGCTGCGGGTCAGCGCCACCAGGCGCTGCTCGCTCGGGCGCGAATAGACATAGTGGCCCAGGTCTTCCAGGCGCGCGTCGAACAGCGTCTCGAACGGCTGGCCCAACACGGTGGCACCCGGTGCGCCCCCCAGCTCGCCCTCCAGCATCAGCCTGGCGCGGTGGTTATGGCCGACGATGCGGCCCGCCTCGTCCAGCGCCAGCAGGTATTCGGGATTGACGTCGACGAACTCCGGCGCCACGTTCAGCTTCAGGATCCAGTCGCGGCGGTGCGCGCGCAGGAAGTTGGCGTTCTCGATATGCGCGGCGTAGATGCGCACCATCTGCAACGCCAGCCCCTGGCTGTCCTTGGCCTGCGGCGAGGTCAGCGCGGAGATGTCGAGGATGGCGTGCAGGTTGCCGTGCGTGTCGAACAGCGGCGCGGCGGTGCAGGTCAGCGGGATATGGGTGGCGTCGAAATGGTCGGCCTGGTGCACCGTCAGCGCCTGGCCCGTGGCCAGAGCGGTGCCGACCGCGCAGGTGCCGGCGCCGCTCTCGCTCCACTCGGCGCCCAGGTACAGGCCCGCGTGGCGCAGCGCGGCATCGCTGCGGGCCTCGCCGATGTAGTCGACGGTCACGCCCTGCGCATCGGTCAGCAGCACCACATAGCCCAGGCCCGCCACCTGGCCGTACAGGCTCTGCAGGCCGTGGCGCGCGATGCGCGCGAAGTCGTCGATGCGTTCCTGGTGCTCGCGCAGGCGCGGCTGCGGCAGGATGCGCGCCTCCTGCATGCGCGACGGATCCAGGCCGTACTGGTGCACGCAGCGGCGCCATGAGTTCTGAATGATGGCGTCGTGCGCGATCCGGTCCGCAAGCACGGCCGGCGGGGCAAGGTATGTGGTGGCCTGGACCACCGTCTCGATGTGCTCGCGTTGCCGCAGGTCCATCGCTGTCTCCTGTCGTCGCTGCCGTCGGACCCACGGATGATGGATGGGGTGGTGGATCGGGCGGACTGTCGGGCGCGTGCTGCGGGAGCCGCGCCTCTGTGTCTCGGGCCTTCTAATGTATCCGAGCGGATCGGCGGTGCGCAAACAGGATCAGGGGGGCGCGCTCGCGGGCGCACGCCGCAAGTGCGGCGCACGCCATACCGGAGAATCGCGGACGCTCAGAGCGCTGACGGGGTCTTCAGGCTGCGCGCCGCATCGGCGGCGATGGCAAAGGAGCGCAGGCGCGCCTGGTGGTCATGGATCTGCCCGGCCAGCATCAGCTCGTCCGGGCGCAGGTCATCGACAAAGCGCTGCATGCCGGCACGCACGGTGTCAGGATCGCCCACCACCGAGCACGCCAGCGAGCGGCGGATATGGTCGGCCTCGCTCTCGGTCCACAGTGATTCGATATCATCCACCGGCGCGCGCAGCTGCCCCGGCGTGCCGCGCACCAGCGCCAGGAACTGCTGCTGCAGCGAGCTGAACAGGCGGCGCGCCTCGCCGCCGGTCTCGGCCGCGAACACGTTCAGGCCCAGCATCACATAGGGCCGGTCCAGCGCTTCAGAGGGCCGGAAGGTGCGCCGGTACAGGTCCACCGCCTGGCGCATGAAGCCCGGCGCAAAGTGCGAGGCAAAGGCGAACGGCAGGCCCATCGCCGCGGCCAGCTGCGCGCTGAACAGGCTCGAACCCAACAACCAGATCGGCACCTTGAGCCCGGCGCCGGGCACCGCGCGCAGGCGCTGGCCGGGGCGCACGTCGTCGAAATAAGCCTGCAGTTCTTCCACGTCCTGCGGGAAGGTATCGGCGCTGTCGGCCGACAGGTGGCGGCGCAAGGCGCGCGCGGTGGCCTGGTCGGTGCCGGGCGCGCGGCCCAGGCCCAGGTCGATGCGGCCCGGATAGAGCGAGGCGAGCGTGCCGAACTGCTCGGCAATCACCAGCGGCGAGTGGTTGGGCAGCATCACCCCGCCCGAGCCCACGCGGATGGTCTGGGTGCCGTTGGCGACGTAGCCGATCAGCACCGCGGTGGCGGCGCTGGCAATGCCGGGCATGTTGTGGTGCTCGGCCAGCCAGTAGCGGTGGTAGCCCAGCCGCTCGGCATGACGGGCCAGGTCGAGCGAATTGCGCATGGCCTGGCCGGCGTTGCTGCCTTCAGGGATGGGGGCAAGGTCCAGCACGGACCAGGCGACGCCTGCGCCGTTGGGGATAGAGTCGTGATTCATGTGGTGGATGGCGGGCGGCTGGCGCCGCACGCGGGCAATGCGTATGGCTCGCTATCTTAGAGACCCCGGCGCGATCGTGCTGGCGGCCTGATCGCGGCCCTTCGGGCGGCGTGGGTATATTCGGGGGCACGAAAGATTGAGTCGCGCCGCGCTTGCCCGTACCATGCAGCCCGATGCGAAGGAACTTGCAATGACACTCAAGACACTGGACGGTGCGCTGGCCCTGCTGACCCACTTCACCGTGCGCCAGCCGACCTGGGGCGTGCGTGAGCTGGCCAAGCACAGCGGCGTGCACTACGCCGTGGTGCACCGCGTGCTGGCCACGTTTGCCGCCAACGGCTTCCTGGTGCAGGACGCGGCCACCGGCAAGTATTCGCTGGGACTGCGGTTGTTCGAGCTGGGACAGGTGGTGCGCAAGAGCTTCTCGCCCGACGAAATCGTGCGCCCGGTGCTGGAAAAGCTCGCCGCGCAAAGCGGCGAGACCGTGTTCCTGTCCTGGCTCGATGGCCATGAGGGCCTGTGCGTGGGGCTGGTGCAGAGCCAGCACCAGCTGCGCTTTTCGATCGAGCTGGGCGAGCGCTTTGCGCTCTATGCGGGCGCGCATGCCAAGGCCATGCTGGCCTTCCAGGACGATGCCTTTCGCGATGAGGTCTACCGCCAGGGCCTGGCGCGCATGGCCCCCCACACGACGCTGGACCGCGAGCGCATCGAGCAGCAACTGGCCGAGGTACGCGAGCGCGGCTGGGCCCACACGCGCGAGGAAGCCGCCGCCAGCGTGGCCGGCCTGGCGTTGCCGCTGTGGTCGCGCGACCGCAGCGCGGTGGTGGGCTCGGTCGCCATCGCCGGGCCGCAGCAGCGGCTGGACGAAGCCGCGGTGCCGCGCCTGCTGGAGGCGCTGCGCGATGCCAGCGGCCGGCTGGAAGACGTCATCGGCTTCGTGCGCTGACGCGCCCCTCGCTCACGCCAGCAAGGCCTTGCCCACGGCCCCGCCCAGCACGCGCTGGCCGATCGCATGGCCCAGCGCGCGATAGCTCTCCCATTGCGCCTCATCGAAGAACTGGTCGCCGGTGGCCTCCTGCGGAAACGCGGGATGGGTCGCGCCGTAGTGGCGCACGTCGGCCGGCGCCCATGACACCAGGCGCGGCTTGAGCAGCACGATGCGGCAGGTGCGCGCGCGTGGCGCCCCGCACTCCGGGCCGGTGCGATAGACGTTGAGCAGCACGGCGCATTTGTCGGCCGCCGGCGCGCCCGGCATGAAATCATCCGGCACGCCGAAGACACGGCTCAGCACCGGGTGCGTGGTGGCAGCCTCGGTATCGACCACGATCTCCAGCCCATGGTCGATGCGCGCCAGCCGGATCAGGTTGGCCAGGTCGCCGAAGCGGTAGTCGGGGTCGCCCCCGCAATCACACAGCACGATCAGCGAGACATCACGGCCCGGGCGCAGCAGCTCGTACACGCCGGTGTTGTCGAAATGCCCGCCATCGGACAGATACTGCCAGCCGCGCCGCGTGCCGTGAAAGCGCGCGCTCAGTTCGCAGCCCAGGTAGTACTGCGTGCGGAACAGCGCGATGCCCGCGGCCAGCCACGGATGCGTGGCGCGCTCCGGATGGCGCCGCGCGCGGCCCCGGCGCCCGCCTTCGCGCGCGTGGCTGGCCGGATACGATGGCCACCATGTGCCCAGCCGCAGGTTCGCCAGGCCGAGCAGCAGCGAGGTGCCCAGCGTGGTCGCGCGCCCCAGCCCGGTGGACACCGCCGCGCCCGAGATCGCGATCCAGTCGCCCACGGTGCGCGATTCGGCCAGCTTGCCCGATGACGGCCATGACACATCCGGGCAGCAAGCCCATCCGTCGATCGTGAAGCGCGCGTAGGCGTCCGGCGGCAGCGCCGCCGCCGCGCCGGCCTGCGCCACGCAGGGGCCGGGCGCCAGGCACAGCGGCTTGCCCTTGCGGTCGCGCTGCACCAGTTGCGCGGCCGGATCGACGGTCAGGTTCAGCGTGACGTTGATCAGGTGCAGCGGCGCCAGCACGCGCGGATCGTAATACGCGTTCAGGCTGAGCTGGTCGCCGGGCACGGGTTCGGCCACGCTGAAGCGGGCGCGCTGGCTGCCGTCGCGGTCGGCACTCGGATCGGGGGCCGCGAAGCGCTCCCCGTTGGACGCGCCCAGGAACGCGCGCGTAAGCCGCGCCGCGTAGAACGGCTGCAGCGTCGACAGGTTCAGGAAACCGGAGAAGCGCCCCGCCACCAGCGCCAGCACCAGGCTGACCACGGTGAGCGTGGCCAGCGCCGGGCCGGTATAGGCGTTGCCGAACACCAGCCAGTCGACCGGCTCGCGCCCGTCCCAGCGCACCCACAGCACCAGCCACGACCACAGCACGAACAGCAGCAGCGCCAGCACCGCCGCGGCCGCGCCCGCCAGCAGCGACACCGGCAGCCGCGCGCACAGCGCACGCCAGGGCGTGTCGGCGCTGCCCTTGCGGCCGGCATCGAGCCAGCGCGAGCCGTAGTGCACCAGCCAGACCAGCACGCCCAGCACGGTTGCGGGCAGCGCCGCGCCCCACTGGTGGTGGGCCTGGTGGGCAAACAGGTAAGCGGTGCGTGCAATGGTATCGGCAATGCCCAGCGCCGCCAGCCACAGGGTCAGTGTCAGCGCGCCACGCAGTGCGCGCGTGGCGCGCACGCGGTAGGCGGCCACGGTGCGCGGCTCGCCCTGCAGCAGCGCCAGGCACCACAGCACGCCCAGCAGCGTCAGCACGCCAAGCGCGGCAAAGAGCTTGCCGATGACCAGCCCCGAACCGAGCCATTCCGACCAGCGCGCCGCGGCCAGCAGCATCAGGCCCAGCAGCGTGGCGAGCAGCGGCGCGGGGCTCAGGAAGCGGGCCGTCGCCTGCGGATCGTTGGCGCGCGGGTAGATCAGCCAGTAGGCCAGCCCGGGCGGCGCCGCACCAGCCAGCGCGGTGGCCAGCGGCAGCCACAGCAGCGTGCTCCACCAGATCGCGCATTCGCCCTGGTTGAAGGCCTGCCGCGCGTCGTGCAGCAGGTCCATCTCATAGCGCCCCAATCCGTAGGAAACCCCCACCGCAATGTGTTGCCCGAGCGCCAGCACAGCCAGCAGCACCAGCAGCGCGCTGCCGATCACGAAATGCATGGCCAGCCAGTTGCGCACCACCAGCGCGGCGGCATAGAGGCTGTCGCCGGCACCGGTGGGCGACAGGTAGCGGCCGTTCTCGCGCAGCCATGCCACTGCGCCGCGGCCGGGGTCGGCGGCGTAGGACACCGAGGTATGGATGCGCCCCGGCGGCTCGCACTGCAGCGTGTGATAGGCGTCGGTGGCGGCCTGGACCGGGCCTGCGCCGCGGCGCAGGCGGCCGGGCACGAACAGACTGACGAAGAAGGCGCCGAGGTAGCCGCCGCCGCTGACGGTGGACAGGTAGTCCATCTGCGCCAGCAGCGAGGCCAGGCCCGGCACGGTCTGCGCTGCGGCGGTGGCGGCCGCCGGCGCCGCGGCTTCCGGCGCGGGGGCCGACGCTGCCGCCTTGGCGGGCATTGCGGTGCCCGCCATCGCCTGCATCACGCCCAGGCAAAAGGTGGCGCTGCGGATGCCGCCGCCGGATAGCGCCAGGGCCCAGTTGCGCTGGCCATCGCCGCTCCGCGGCGCAATGCCGAGCTGGCGGCGGCGCTGGGCGATGCGGATGGCCTCATCGCTGGATCCGCCGGTTCCGCCGGTTCCGTGGTGTTCCGCGGCCATGCGCGTCCTCCCGGTAGCAGTCGGTCTGCGCCAAGTATAGGCGGCGGCGCTCCGCCGTTGCCGCCGCCGGCATTCGCCCGGCGCGGCCAGCCGGCCCCGCGTCAACCCTGATTGTTGAGAGCCGGGCCGAAGCCTAGCATTTCTCTGTATCAGAGACGTTGTCTCTTACATAGAGACACAAGCAGTCCACGCAACCGTGATCGCGGGCGACGCCCTGTTCAGCTTCTTCGGCTCCGTCACCAAGCTGAAGAAATAAGCATTCCCCCGGGGCGCATGCCGCCCCGCCTGTCCTTACCCGAGACGTTCCATGGATCTCCAGAGCATCCGCGCCGACACCCCGCTGACGGCCTCCACCATCTATCTCGACACCGCCGCGGCCTCGTTGCCGCCCGACGCGGTGCTCGATACCGTGCGCAGCTACCTGCTAGATACCGGCCATGTCGGCATCTACCTGCCGGCCTTGCGCAAAGGGACCTATGCGCGCGTGGAAGCGGTGCGCGGCAAGCTGGCCGGGCTGCTCAACTGCGGCGCCGACGAAGTCGCCTTCACCAAGAACGCCACGGAGAGCATCTCGCTCGTCGCGCGCGGCATCGCCTGGAAGGCCGGCGACGAAGTGCTGGTGGCCGACACCGAGATGCTGAGCAACCTGCTGCCCTGGCGCCGGCTGGAGCAATCGCACGGCATCGTCGTGAAGATGGTCGCGGCCAATGCCGAAGGGCTGCTTTCGCCCGAGGCCTTCGAGGCCGCCGTCACCCCGCGCACGCGTCTGCTCACCTTCTCGCACCTGCCCAATTCAACGGGTGCGGTGCAGCCTGCCGCGCAGATCTGCGCGGTGGCACGCCGCCATGGCGTGCTGTCGCTGGTCAACGCGGCGCAAAGCGTGGGCATGCTGCGCTCGGACGTGGCCGAACTGGGTTGTGATTTCCTGGCTGGCTGCGGCCGCAAGGCGCTGCGCGCGACCGAGGGCTCGGGCTTCCTGTATGTGCGCCGCGCGCTGATCGAGCAGGTCGAGCCCGCGCTGGTGGGCTGGTGGAACGGCGCCTATGACCGCGCCACCGGCGCGCTGTCGCTGGTCGCTGGCGCCAAGCGCTTCGAGGCTGGCTGCCCGATCGTGCCGGCGATCCTCGGCATGGGCACCGCCATCGACTACGCCGCCGCTATCGGCGTCGACGCCATCGAGGCGCGCGTGCGCGACCTGACCGAGTATGCAGTGGCCAGGTTCGCGTCGATCCCCGGCTTCGAGCTCTATGGCCCCGCCGACGTGGCCAACCGCATCGGCATCGTGCCGTTCAATGTGCGCGGCGTGGACCCGGCGCGCATCGTGGCTGCGCTGGAAGCGCAGCAATGCATCATCGAGGCCGGCAACTTCATGGCCGACGCCATCCTGGCGCGCTACGGCGTGTCTACCATGGCGCGCGTCTCGCTGCACTACTTCAACACGCATGAAGAGATCGACCGCGTGGCCGCGCTGATCCGCGCCGCGATCGCCTGATCCCGCATCGGACTTCACCAGACTCTCCTGACGGAAACCAAGACATGACCCAACGCATCCTTCTGATGAGCAGCTCGCGCAAGGACAACCTCGGCTACCTCGAGCACGCCGGCGAGCAGATCCACACGCTGCTGAGGCATGAGCCGCGCAAGGTGCTGTTCGTGCCGTTCGCCGGCGTGAGCTTCAGCTTCGACACCTATGAAGGCATGGTCAAGCCAGTGTTCGAGAAGCTGGGCTACGCGCTGGAATCGATCCACCACAGCGCCGACCCGCTGCGCGCGGTGGAACAGGCCGAGGCCATCGCGGTCGGCGGCGGCAACACCTTTGCGCTGCTCGATCGCATGTACGACGCCGGCATCGTCGACGCGATCCGCGCCAGGGTGCGCGCAGGCACGCCGTATGTGGGCTGGAGCGCCGGCAGCAACGTGGCCTGCCCCACCATCCGCACCACCAACGACATGCCCATCGTGCAGCCGCCGTCGCTGCGCGCGCTGGGGCTGGTGCCGTTCCAGGTCAACCCGCACTTCATCAGCGGCAAGCCCGCTGGCCACAACGGCGAAAGCCGTGAAGAACGCCTGGCCGAGTTCCTGCACATCAACGCGCCGGAACAGGTGTTCGCGCTGCCGGAGGGCTCGGCGCTGTTCTCCGACGGCACTCACGGCACGGTGCTGGGCGAGCGCAATGCGCTGTGGTTCCCGGCCGAGGGCCAGGTCGAGACCATCCGCGAGGGTGAGACCTTCCCGCTGTCGCAGATCACCGGTCCGGCCGGGATGCAGGACTGGCCGGGCTTCACCGTCTGAGCTGATCCGCCGCTGACGCACTGACCCGGGCCGGCCCCGGACACAACAAACAGAAAACCGCCCCGCGGGCCGCGCCGTGCCGCCCGCGCGGGCCCCCTTTTGCCCTCTGGAGGAGAAAACAAGATGAACCAACCCATTCGCCACGCCGTCCGCCTGGCACTGACATTGCTGCTGGGCCTGCCGGCCGCCGCGATGGCGCAGTCCGGGGTGACGCTGTACGGCGTGATCGATACCGCGCTGACGTACCAGACCCATTCGAACCCTGCGGGCGATGCCCAGATCGGGCTGCAGCAGGGCGGCGAAGGCTTCCTGTCGGGCAGCCGCTTCGGCCTGAAGGGCATTGAAGACCTGGGCGGCGGCCTGAAGGCCGGCTTCGTGCTGGAGAACGGCCTGCTCGCAGACACGGGCAAGCTGGACCAGCAGGGCCAGCTGTTCGGGCGCCAGGCCTACGTGAAGATCGGCAACCAGTGGGGCGAGCTGGCGCTGGGCCGGCAGTACACCACGGCCAACACCATGCTGTACTACGTCGACCCGCTCGGCGTGGGCGCGGCGCCGTCTAACGCATGGATGGTCTACCTGACCGGTCAGCGCTACGACAACGCCGTCAGCTACACCGGCAGCTTCGGCCCGGTATCGATGATTGCCGAATACGCGCTGGGCGAAACCGCGGGCAACACCCGCGCGACCTCGTCGATGTCGTTCGGCGTGCGGTACGCCGCCGGCCCCATCACCGCGGTGGGCGACTTCCAGCAGACCCGCGACAGCCAGAGCCGCGCCGCGCGCATCTACCTGGCCGGCCTGAAGGCCGCGGTGGGCCGCGCCAGCCTGTTCGCCAACTACATCCACAGCGACCGCGACGCGGGCTTCGACTCGTCCAAGGGCGGCACCGATACGGCCACCATCACCAGCATGTCGACCGCGGCCACGCCGACCAACCGCGCCGCCATCAGCTCGGTCTTCGGCGCCAGCCGCCACGACGACTTCTTCACGCTGGGCGCGAGCTACGCGGTCACCGGCAACGTCACGCTGACCGGCAGCGTGATGCACAACCGCACGCGTGCCGACGGCTTCAGCGGCAACCGCACCACTGCTTACGCGGTCGCCGATTACGCCTTCAGCAAGCGCACCGACACCTACCTGGCGCTGGCCTACGACCGTGTGCACGGTGGCTGGTCAGGCCTGTTCGGCAACAACACCACCAGCTGGACCGGCGGCAGCGGCAAGCCGCTGGACGGGCGCGACAGCCAGACCACCGTGATGGCCGGCCTGCGCCACCAGTTCTGATCTTTTTTGTAGACGCCCTGCCCGCGCCGCGCGCGGTTTGGCACATCCTTTGGAGAAAGCCATGGCCCTGCAGCAGACGCTGGTCATTCATGAAGCCCTGGACAGCCCGCACGCCAACGGTGCGGTCGTCAGCGAACTGTTCGCGCCCTATGCCGGAGCCGGCGTGAGCGTGGCAGTGACCACGATCCACAACGCCCCGCCCGAGAACACGGCCAACACCACCGACTTCATCACCATCGTGATCCCCGGCACCACGGGCAAGCGCGGCGGCGGCAGTGCGCCGACGCTGGGCGTGATCGGCCGCAACGGCGCGATTGGCGCGCGCCCGGAACTGGTGGGACTGGTGTCTGACGCCGACGGCCCGATCGGCTGCCTGGCGGTGGCGCTCAAGCTGGCGCAGATGAAGGCGCGCGGCGACCACCTGGCCGGCGACGTGATCGTGACCACGCACCTGTCGACCAATGTCTCGATGCAGCCGCACGACCCGGTGCCGTTCATGGGCATGCCGGTCTCCTCCGACACCATGAACGACTACCAGGTGCTGCCGGAGATGGACGCGATTCTGTCGATCGATGCCTCCAAGGGCAACAGCATCATCAAGCACCGCGGCTTTGCGATTTCGCCGACGGCGATGCAGGGTTACATCCTGCGCGTGGCGCCAGACCTGGTGGCGACCATGGAGTCCACCACCGGCTGCCCGGCGGTGACCTTCCCGATCTCGCAGCAGGACATCACGCCGTACCACAACGGCCTGTACCACTTCAACAGCATCATGCAGCCGCACGTGGCCACCCAGGCGCCGGTGGTCGGCGTGGCGGTGACGGCGCAGTCGGTGGTGTCGGGCAGCGCGACCTCGGCCAACCATGAGATCGACATCGCTGAAGCCGTGCGCTTCTGCGTGGAGGTGTCCAAGCGCTTCGGCGCCGGCAAGTGCTAGTTCTTCAATGCCGCGGAGTGGGAGAAGATCCGCGCGGTCTACCCGGACCTGTCGGTATTCCAGACCGCGGGCAAGCGCTGAGCGCAGCGCCGACGGCCTGGCAGGTTCAGGCGGCTTCGGCCGGCCCTGGCTGGTTGGCCGCCTCGGTCGGGGCGGTGCCGCCGTGGCGCCGTTTCCATTCGTCGAAGCCGCCGGCCAGCGCCCAGGTCTTCGGGTAGCCAGCCACGCGCAGGCGCTCGGCCAGCAGCGCGGCGGACAGTTCATTGGGGCAGGCGCAATAGACCACGATGTCGGCCCCGGCGTGCGGCACGCCCAGCGCGTCCAGGCTGTCCAGCGCGCCCTGCATGTCGAGCACCACCGAGCCGGGGATGCGTTCCATCGGCGTGTCGCCGTGGGCGCGCACGTCGATCACCACCGGCAGGCTGCCGGCGAGCCTGCGCGCTTCCAGTTCATCCACGCTCATGCGCGGCACGCGCCGCGTGCGGCGCAGCAGCCGGAAGCGGCGCCACCAGCGCCACGCCAGGAACAGCGCGAACGCCACCACCAGCCCCACCACGGCCATATGCCCGTAGGCGCTGAACCCCTCCAGGATGGCATCGATAAAATCACTGAACACCACGCCGATCAGCAAGGCGCTGCCAGCCCAGACCAGCGCGCCGATGGCGTCATAAAACAGGAACACCGGCAACGGCGTGCCCGTCATGCCCGCCATTGCGGTGGACAAGGCCCCGGCACCGGGCAGCAGCTTGGCAATCACCAGCGAGCGCGGCCCTATGCGCAGATAGAGCGACTGGGTCTGGCGGATGCACGAGTCCTGCGAAATCGATACCCGGCAGATCGTGCGCAGCATCGGCTGCCCCAGCCGGCGTCCGGCGAAGTACCAGCCGGTATCGGCAATCAGGCAGGCGAAGATCACCGCCGCCAGCACCGCGCCGATCGACGGGCCGGTTTCCTGCACGCCCAGCGCGCCGGCGACGAACAGCATCGGGTACGCCGGCACCGGCAGCCCGGCCTGCTCGACCAGCACGTTCAGGAACACCAGCATCAGCCCGTGGTTTTCCAGCAAGGCCTGTAACTCTCCCACCATGTTCTCCCCGTCAGTCCAGGATGTCAGTGTGCCAGTCGCCGGGGGCCCGTGCACCGGCAGCTTTGCATGGGTGTTTCAAATTTCCTGAGTGGACGGCGCGCCGGCAGGGAGCCGACCTGACCTACGTTGTCCTACAACATCCCAATTCCAGCCTTGCCGGACCTCACCACAGTACGAGCGCCGCCATCCCAGGCAAGAAGTGCCTCTGGCTGCGCGTTTCTGTCGTTTTTTGAGTGCCCGCAGGACTTTCCGGCGGAAACGCCGGCCGCACCCCGGTTAACCCCGAATGATCGCCTGCCCTATTGCGTTTGCCAAAACCTTGTCGTACGATGACTGATAACTCGGATGACCTGCGCCGCCGCAGTCAGCCGCCACTGCCACCCGGGCCGCTGGCCCGCTCAGGATTGCCGCAATGCTCGCACCCAACGAACTCAAGCAAATCGTCTCTGAAGGCCTGCTGTCCTTCCCCATCACCGACTTCGACGCACAGGGCGACTTCGCACCGCAGTCCTACGCGGCGCGGCTGGAGTGGCTGGCCCCCTACGGCGCCACCGCGCTGTTCGCGGCGGGCGGCACCGGCGAGTTCTTCTCGCTGACGCCGCAGGACTACTCGGCCGTGGTCGACACCGCCGTGCGCACCTGCGCCGGCAAGGTGCCGATCCTGGCCGGCGCCGGCGGCCCGACCCGCACCGCCATCGCCTACGCGCAGGAAGCCCAGCGCCTGGGCGCGGCCGGCGTGCTGCTGCTGCCGCACTATCTGACCGAAGCCAGCCAGGACGGCATTGCCGCGCATGTCGAAGAGGTCTGCAAGTCGGTGGACATCGGCGTGATCGTCTACAACCGCGCCAACTCGAAGCTGGATGCGACGCAGCTGGCACGCCTCGCGGAGCGCTGCCCCAACCTGGTCGGCTTCAAGGACGGCGTGGGCGACATCGAGGCCATGGTCAGCATCCGCCGCACGCTGGGCGACCGCTTCTCTTACCTGGGCGGCCTGCCCACGGCTGAGGTCTATGCCGCGGCCTACAAGGCGCTGGGCGTGCCGGTGTATTCGTCGGCAGTGTTCAACTTCATCCCCAAGACCGCGATGGACTTCTACCGCGCCATCGCCGCGGACGACCACGCCACCGTGGGCCGCCTGATCGACGACTTCTTCCTGCCCTACCTGGCCATCCGCAACCGCAAGGCCGGCTATGCGGTCAGCATCGTCAAGGCCGGCGCCCGCCTGGTCGGCCGCGACGGCGGTCCGGTGCGCGCCCCGCTGACCGACCTGACCGGCGAGGAAATGGAGATGCTGGGCGCGCTGATCAACACGCTCGGCCCGCAGTAACCGGCACGCAGGCGGAAATCCAGCCGTCCTCGCATTGCATTTCGACAGGCCGGCCGCGGGGCGCATGCCCTCCGGCCGGCTTTCCCGTTCCCAACGCTGACAAGGAATCCTTCCATGCAAATCACCGGCGACATGCTGATCGGCGCGCAAGCCGTGCGCGGCTCCGAAACCCTGCTGCAGGCCATCAACCCCGCAACCGGCCAGGCCCTGGGGCCCGACTTCCACGGCGGCGGCCAGGCCGAGGTCGAGCGCGCCTGCGCGCTGGCCGAGGCCGCCTTTGACACCTACCGCAACACCACGCCGGAACAGCGCGCGGCATTCCTGGAGGCCATCGCCAGCGGCATAGAGGCGCTGGGCGACACGCTCATCGAGCGCGCCCATCTGGAAAGCGCGCTGCCCGTCGCGCGCCTGCAGGGCGAGCGCGGCCGCACCGCCGGCCAGCTGCGCCTGTTCGCCAGCGTGCTGCGCGAGGGCCGCTGGCAGCAAGCCACCTTCGACCCCGCGCTGCCCGAGCGCAACCCGCCGCGCCCGGACCTGCGCATGCAGCGCATCGCCATCGGCCCGGTGGCGGTGTTCGGCGCCAGCAACTTCCCGCTCGCCTTCTCCGTGGCCGGCGGCGACACCGCCGCGGCGCTGGCCGCCGGCTGCCCGGTCGTGGTCAAGGCGCACTCGGCGCACCTGGGCACTTCGGAGCTGGTCGGGCGCGTGATCCAGAAGGCCGTGCAGGACGCCGGCCTGCCCGAGGGTGTGTTCTCGCTGCTGGTGGGCGCGGGCAATGTCATCGGCACGGCGCTGGTGTCGCATCCCGCGATCCAGGCGGTCGGCTTCACCGGCTCGCGCGCGGGCGGCATGGCGCTGATGCGCGCCGCCAACGCGCGCCCGCAGCCGATCCCCGTGTACGCCGAGATGAGCAGCATCAACCCGGTGTTCCTGCTGCCCGCCGCGCTCGACGCGCGCGGGGAGGAAATCGGCCGCCAGCTGGTGGATTCGCTGGTGCTCGGCGTCGGCCAGTTCTGCACCAACCCCGGACTGGTGATCGGCATCGAAGGTCCCGCTCTGGACAAGTTCCGCGCCGCGGCGCTCGGTGCACTGCAAGGCAAGCCGGCAGCGACCATGCTGACGCCCGGCATCCATGCCGCCTATGAGCAAGGCGTGGCGCAACTGTCGTCGCTCGACGGGCTGCAGCGCATCGGCGACGGCGTCGACGGCAACGGGGCCAACCAGGCGCGGCCGGCGATGTTCGAAACCACCGCGGCGCAGTTCATGGCGGATCATCGGATGCAGGCCGAGGTGTTCGGCCCGTCGACGGTGCTGGTGGTGTGCCGCGATCTCGAAGAGATGCTGACGGTAGCGCGGCAGCTTGAAGGCCAGCTGACCGCGACGATGCAGCTCGACGATGCCGACCATGCGGCCGCGCAGCGCCTGCTGCCGGTGCTGGAACGCAAGGCCGGGCGGGTGTTGTGCAATGGCTATCCGACCGGGGTTGAAGTTGCCTACGCGATGGTGCATGGCGGGCCGTTTCCGGCGACTTCGGATGTGCGTTCGACTTCGGTTGGGGCGACGGCGATTGACCGCTTCCTGCGGCCGGTTTGTTATCAGAACTTGCCGCAGGCGTTGTTGCCGGAAGCGGTGAAGGGGTGATCTTGCAGGGTCCGCGGTGGGGGGCTTGTATGGCTTCGGCGCTGCGGTTGGTTATCGTGCTTGACTAGCGTGGGCTGTTTCGCCGGCGTAGCCGGCGAGTCACTTTCTGTCCAAGCGACAGAAAGTAACCAAAGAACGCGTCGCCTGAGCGGCTGGCTATAAATTGCTCGGCGTTGGTGGTTCGGGCGGTGGTGATTTCCGCTGATGTGATTGGTGGTTCGAGCCAGCTACGCTCCCTGTCTGGTGCCTCCGTCCACGGACTATTGGACGAACCCGACTTTAGGTTGTTGGCAGCCTGCTAAGACCGCCATCGGTGGGACGCCTTCGGCTGCGCTGCGCGCACGCAGCATCTCAGGTCGGAGGGCCCGGGCACGGAGTGCATCGCTGCGCTCGCACCGCGTGGTCGCGGATGATGCCGAACCCAACGCGATTGGAAGTGGTCGGTCGCTCTGCTTAGAGCCGGCGCAGCAGCCGTAGGCGTCCCCGCGCTACGGCTGGCAGCAGGCGGCCTACGCCCTGCATGGGGATCGTTCAATAGTGGGTTAACGCAGGCACTGTCACACACTCACATAGCGTTAGCAGGCTCGAACGGGCAACCACATCGAACGGAAATCACCGCCGCCCGAACTACCAACGCCGAGGAATGGATTGCCAGCCGCATAGGCGACGCGTTTTTTGGTTACTTTTTGTCGCTCGGACAAAAAGTGACTCGCCGGCTACGCCGGCGAAACAGCCACGCCAGCCAAGCACGACACCCGACCAAATAGCCCCAGCCACCCCCCACAAAACCTCACCTCAAGCCTCCAGCCTAATCCCCGCCTGCCTCACCACCCCCGCCCATCGCGTCTGCTCGGCAACAAAGAACTTCCCGGTCTCGCCCGGTGTCATCGTCACCACTTCCGCCCCCTGCGCCACCAGCTGAGCACGCAGGTCCGGCGCCCGGATGATGCGGATCAGCTCGCCGCTGATGCGCGCCACCATCGCATCGGGCATGCTGGCCGGGGCCATCACGCCCTGCCACGTTCCGGATTCGAAATTCGGCACGCCCTGCTCGGCGATGGTCGGTACGTTCTGCAGCAGCGGCATGCGCGTGCGCTTGGACTGGGCGATCAGCTTGAGCTTGCCCGACTGCACGTGCGGCAGCGTGGCCAGCATGCCGTTCATCAGCACCTGGGCGCTGCCGCCCACGGTATCGGCAATGGCCTGCGAGCCACCCTTGTAGGGTACGTATTGCCACTTGGCGCCGGTGGCCTGCTCCACCGCCACGCCGGCCAGGTGCGGCGCGCTGCCGATGGCGGTCACGGCGAAGTTGAGCTGGCTGCGCTGCGACAGCGCCACCAGTTCCTTCACGCTGGCCGCCTGCACCGACGGATGCACCACCAGCAAGTGCGGCGAGTAGGCCAGCATCGACACCGGCTTGAGGTCCTTGGCGATATTGAAGGTCAGCTTGGTATAGACCGACGGGCTGATCGCCAGCGCGCCGATATCGCACAGCATCAGCGTGTGGTTGTCGGTGGCCTGCGCGACCAGTGCCGCGCCGACGTTGCCGTTGGCGCCGGGGCGGTTGTCCACCACTACGGATTGCCCCAGCGCGTCGCCCAGCTGCTTGCTGATCAGGCGCGCGATGATGTCCGACGAGCCGCCGGCGGTGTACGGCACCACCAGGCGGATCGGGCGGGTGGGCCAATCCGGCGCGGCGTGCGCCGCCGAGGACAAGCCGGCGAGCGGGCCGGCAGCCAGCCCGGCGGCCAGTGCGGAGGATTGCTTGAGGAAGTTGCGGCGTCCCTGGGTCATGCTGTGGTCTCCTGTCGATGGCGCGCGCGCCGGCGCGGCACGCTATGCGTGCATGGCCGGCGCGGTCGGTGCTGCAGTGTCTGGGTTCAGTGCTATGGCTTCAGTCCAGCGCGATCTTGCCCTTCTCGATCACGGTCTTCCAGCGCTGCAGCTCCTGCGCCTCGAACTGGTTGAACTGCTCAGGCGTGTTGGCCACCACCTCGAAGCCGCTCTCGGACAGCGTCTGGCGCATCTTCGGGTCGTTCAGCGAGGACACCAGCGCGCCGTGCAGGCGGCTCTTGATCGCGGGCGGCAGGCCGCGCGGCGCGGCCACGCCCTGCCAGGAATAGACCTCCACATCCTTGATGCCGGCCTCGGCCATGGTGGGCACATTGGGCAGCACCGGCGAGCGCTTGTCGGAGGTCACGGCCATCGCCTTGAGCTTGCCGGTGCGGATGTGCTGCAGCACGGCGTTGACGTTCTGGAACGACACGTCGACCTGGCCGGCAAGGAGGTCGGAAATGGCCGGGCCGCCGCCCTTGTAGGGCACGTGCAGGCCGTCGGTGGCGCTCTTCTGCCAGAAGAGCGCCGCGGTCAGGTGGTCGGACGAACCCGCGCCGGACGAGGCAAAGCTGACCTTGCCCGGATTCTTCTTCATGTAGGCCACCAGTTCCTGCAGCGTGTTGGCCGGGAAGCGCGGATTGGCCACCAGCACGTTGGGCGCGCGCACCGCCACCGTCAGCAGGTCGAAGTCCTTGGCCGGGTCATAGGCCAGGTTCTTCTGCAGGAACGGGTTCACCGCATACACCCCGATCGACGCCACCATCATGGTGTAGCCGTCCGCCGGCGCGCGCTTGACGAAGGTGGCGCCGATGGCGCCGGTCGCGCCGGGGCGGTTGTCGATGACGAAGGGCTGGCCCAGCTTTTCATTGAGCGGCACGGTCAGCATGCGCGCGATGGCGTCGCTGGAGCCGCCCGGCGGGAACGGCACCACGACCGATACCGGGCGTTGCGGCCAGTCCTGCGGCGCGGCGTGGGCGGCGGCGCTGACGGTCAGGGCCGCCGCCGTGACGACAGAGCCGAGCGCGAAGGCGCGCAGCCAGTGGTGCAGGCGCAGGGCGCGCTGGCGTTGGAACGTATACATCGTTGTCTCCTGCAGTGTCTTTATCAGATGAGCCGGCCGTCCCGATGACAGCAGCGGCCGGTTGGGCGTTGCCGGTACCGCATCAGCGCACCATGCAAGGCGCCTTGTTGTTGAATTTCCAGCCGGGAATCAGGAACTGCATCGCCGCGGCATCGTCGCGTGCGCCCAGGCCCTTGCTCTGGTACAGCGCGTGCGCGCGCGCCAGGGCATCCATGTCGAGCTCCACGCCCAGGCCCGGCGTCTTGGGCACCTGCACCAGGCCGCCTTCGATCCGCAGCGGGTTGCGGGTCAGGTTTTCGCCGTCCTGCCAGATCCAGTGCGTGTCGATGGCGGTGATGCGCCCCGGTGCGGCAGCGGCCACGTGGGTGAACATCGCCAGCGAGATATCGAAGTGGTTGTTCGAGTGCGAGCCCCAGGTGAGGCCCCACTCGGCGCACATCTGCGCCACGCGCACCGAGCCCTGCATGGTCCAGAAGTGCGGGTCGGCCAGCGGGATGTCGACCGACTGCAGCCGCACCGCATGCCCCATCTGGCGCCAGTCGGTGGCGATCATGTTGGTGGCAGTGGGCAGGCCGGTGGCGGTGCGGAACTCGGCCATGATCTCGCGCCCGGAGTAGCCGTCTTCGGCACCGCACGGGTCTTCGGCATAGGCCAGCACGCCGCGCTTGTCGCGGCACAGGCGCACGGCTTCTGCCAGCGACCAGGCGCCGTTGGGGTCCAGCGTGATGCGCGCCCTGGGGAAGCGTTCGGCCAGCGCCAGGACTGCTTCCATCTCTTCGTCGCCGCTCAGCACGCCGCCCTTGAGCTTGAAGTCGTTGAAGCCGTAGCGCTCGTAAGCGGCTTCGGCCAGCCGCACCACGCCCTCGGGCGTCATCGCCATTTCATTGCGCAGGCGGAACCACGCGTTGTCGGCATCGGGCTCGATGCGGTAGTCCAGCGTGGTGCGCTGGCGGTCGCCGATATAGAAGAGGTAACCCAGCATCTCCACGGCGTCGCGCTGCTGGCCTTCGCCGAGCAGTGCGGCCACCGGCACCTCGAGGTGCTGGCCGAGCAGGTCGAGCAGTGCCGCCTCCAGTGCCGTCACCGCATGGATGGTGATGCGCAGGTCAAAGGTCTGCAGGCCGCGGCCGCCGGCATCGCGGCTGGCGAATGCCGCGCGCACGCGGTTCAGGATGGCCTGGTACTGGCCGATGGGCTGGCCCACCAGCAGCGGCCGCGCGTCTTCCAGCGTCTGGCGGATGCCCTCGCCGCCCGGGACCTCGCCCACGCCGGTGTGGCCGGCGCTGTCGCGCATGATCACGATATTGCGCGTGAAGTACGGGCCATGGGCGCCGGACAGGTTCATCAGCATGCTGTCATGCCCGGCCACGGGCACCACGGTCAGTTCGGTCACGACCGGGGTGTGGGCGGACGCCATCGGGGCGGCGGTTGGGGTCATCTCTGGGTTGTCTCCGGCATTTCCGACGGCGGGCGCCGAATCGTTCACCCGGACCATCGTGTCGCGTATGTTATCTGTCATCGTATGACTGATAACCCAGTATAATGAGGCCATCTCGAACCGGTCAAGTCCGGGAAACCCCGCCCGTATCCACCATGCCGAACTCCACCTCCGCCCAGTCCGTTCCGCCTGTTCCTGCGCCGCACGCGCCGCTGCGCCGCCGCGGCCGCACACTTGCCGAGGAAGTGGTGCAAGCCCTTGGCGAAGAGATCCGCCAGGGCCAGCTCAAGCCCGGCAACAAGCTGCCGACCGAGTCGGAGATCATGGCGTCGATGGGGGTCAGCCGCACCGTGGTACGCGAGGCACTGTCGCGCCTGCAGGCCAGCGGCCTGGTGGAGACGCGCCACGGCATCGGCACCTTCGTGCTGGCACGCGCGGCCGAGGCGCCCTCGCCCTTCCGCATCGGGCCTGACGCGCTGGGCACGGCCATGGATGTGATGGCGATGCTGGAATTCCGCGTCAGCCTGGAGGCCGAGGCCGCGGGCCTGGCCGCATCGCGCCGCACCGACGCGCAGCTGGCCGCGATGCGCCAGGCGCTGGATGAGCTCAAGCGCAGTGCCGGCGCCGGCAACGACGCCGTGGAGAGCGACTTTGCCTTCCACCTGGAAATTGCGCGCGCCACCGGCAACCGCTACTTCACGGACATCATGGGCCACCTGGGCACCATGGTGATCCCGCGCAGCCGCCTGCAGGTCAGCACGCCCGAGCGCGAGCAGTACCTGGAGCGCGTCAGCATCGAGCACGAGAACATCTACGACGCGATCGACCGCCGCGACCCCGACGGAGCCAAGGCCGCCATGCGCATGCACCTGACCAACAGCCGCGAACGGCTGCGCAAGGCCTCAGGGCCAGCCGGCGCCCAAGGCTGAGCGGCGCGCACGCACCTTGGGCGGGTGCGGCCCAACCTAACTTATACGATGTCTAATAAGGACAACCACAATCAGGGCGTCAGCCGGCAGCGTCGCGCAAAGTCCACCAGCTCCACCAGGGACGAGACCTGCAGCTTGCCCATGATGCGTGCCTTGTAGCTGCTGACGGTCTTGTTGCTGATAAAGAGGCTGGCGCTGATGGCCTTGTACGACAGGCCGCGCGCCAGCATCTGCAGCACCGCCAGTTCCTTGTCGGAAAGGCGCCGCAGGATCTCCTCATCCGCCGACATGGCCTGGCGCGGCGCGCCGCCGCGGCTGAGCACCGGGAACACGGTATAGCCCGCCAGCACCGCCTCGACCGCACGCAGGATTTCCTTGATGTCCTGGGTCTTGCTGACAAAGCCCTGCGCACCGGCCTGCCATGAGCGGCTGACGAACACCGCCGGGTCCAGCGCGGTCACCACCAGAATGCGTACCTGCGGATGGATCGCGCGCAGGCGCGGCGCCACGTCCAGCCCGCTGGAGCGCGGGATGTCCAGGTCGAGCAGCACGAGGTCCGGCGTGCGCGCGCGCACCAGCTCGATGGCGCACTGTCCGTTGTCTGCTTCGATCACCTCGTCTACGCCAAGCAGCTGCAACAGGTGGTGCCTGAGCACCAGCCGCATCGCCGGATGGTCGTCAACGATCAGGATGGTTGTCATGCGTGGCTTCGTAGTCCGGGAATGCATCGGCGACCGGGCGCATCCTGGCCGGGCATGGGATGGCAGGGCGATGAACACGCGGGGCGCGATGCTGCGCCAGTATAGGGAGCCGCTGACGCTGGCAGGATGGGAGAAATCGGTTTCGGATGAAGCCGAATCCTAGGCCCGCCTCAGACACACGCTTATGCCGGAGCACCGGGGAGCGGCGGTGTGCCCCTGCGCACTGCAGGGACAACAGCAGACGGCCAGTGGTGCTACTCTATTCCAGCGTGTTTCATCCATGGAGAACACTGTGCCTCGCAAGACCCCCATCGAGCGCTACCGCAACATTGGCATCAGCGCGCATATCGACGCCGGCAAGACCACGACGACCGAGCGCATCCTGTTCTATACGGGTGTCAGCCACAAGATGGGCGAAGTGCACGACGGCGCCGCCACCATGGACTGGATGGAACAGGAGCAGGAGCGCGGCATCACCATCACGTCGGCAGCCACCACTGCCTTCTGGAAAGGCATGACCGGCAATTACCCCGAACACCGCATCAACATCATCGATACGCCGGGACACGTCGACTTCACCATCGAAGTCGAGCGCTCCATGCGCGTGCTCGACGGCGCCTGCATGGTCTATGACGCCGTCGGCGGCGTGCAGCCGCAGTCCGAGACGGTCTGGCGCCAGGCCAACAAGTACGCGGTGCCGCGCATTGCCTTCGTCAACAAGATGGACCGCGTCGGCGCCGACTTCTTCCGCGTGCAGACGCAGATCGCCGACCGCCTCAAGGGCCGCGCCGTGCCGATCCAGATCCCGCTGGGCGCCGAGGACCACTTCCAGGGCGTGATCGACCTGGTCAAGATGAAGGCCATCGTCTGGGACGATGCCAGCCAGGGCGTGCGCTTTGCATACCAGGACATCCCGGCGGACTTGCTGGCCACCGCACAGCAATGGCGCGACAAGATGGTCGAAGCCGCCGCCGAGGCCGACGAGACGCTGCTCAACCAGTACCTGTCGGGCGAGCCGCTGACCGAGGAGCAGATCAAGCGCGGCCTGCGCAAGCGCACCATCGCCAACGAGATCGTGCCGATGCTGTGCGGCAGCGCCTTCAAGAACAAGGGCGTGCAGAGCATGCTGGACGCGGTGATCGACTATCTGCCCTCGCCCGCCGACGTGCCGGCCATCATGGGCCACACCGAAGACGACCGCGAGGCCGAACGCCATCCCAGCGACGACGAGCCGTTTGCCGCGCTGGCCTTCAAGATCATGACCGACCCCTTTGTCGGCCAGCTGATCTTCTTCCGCGTCTATTCCGGCGTGGTCAAATCCGGCGACGCGGTCTACAACCCGGTCAAGGGCAAGCGCGAGCGCCTGGGCCGCATCCTGCAGATGCACGCCAACGTGCGCCAGGAGATCAAGGAAGTGCGCGCCGGCGACATCGCCGCGGCCGTCGGCCTGAAGGAAGCGACCACCGGCGACACCCTGTGCGACCCCGACAAGGTCATTATCCTGGAGCGCATGAGCTTCCCGGAACCGGTGATCTCGCAGGCAGTGGAACCCAGGACCAAGGCAGACCAGGAAAAGATGGGCATTGCGCTGAACCGCCTTGCGCAGGAAGACCCGTCCTTCCGCGTGACCACGGACGAGGAATCCGGCCAGACCATCATCTCCGGCATGGGCGAGCTGCACCTGGAAATCCTGGTCGACCGCATGCGGCGCGAGTTCGGCGTTGAGGCCTCGGTCGGCAAGCCCCAGGTGGCCTACCGCGAGACCATCCGCCAGCCGGCCAAGGACGTCGAGGGCAAGTTCATCAAGCAATCGGGCGGACGCGGCCAGTACGGCCACGTGGTGCTCAACCTCGACCCGATGCCGCATGGCGGCGGCTATGAGTTCGTCGATGCCGTCAAAGGCGGCGTGGTCCCGCGCGAGTTCATCCCCGCGGTGGACAAGGGCATCCGCGAGACCATGCAGTCAGGCGTGCTGGCCGGCTACCCGGTGGTCGACATCAAGGCCACGCTGGTGTTCGGCTCCTACCACGACGTGGACTCAAACGAGAACGCATTCCGCATGGCCGGCTCGATGGCGTTCAAGGAAGGCATGCGCCGGGCCAGGCCCATCCTGCTGGAGCCGATGATGGCCGTCGAGGTGGAAACGCCTGAGGAATTCACCGGCAACGTGATGGGCGATCTGTCGTCACGTCGCGGCATGGTGCACGGCATGGAAGACATCGCCGGTGGCGGCGGCAAGATCGTGCGTGCCGAGGTGCCGCTGGCCACCATGTTTGGCTACTCCACCACGCTGCGCTCGCTGACGCAGGGGCGCGCGACGTACACGATGGAGTTCAAGCACTATGCCGAGGCGCCGGCCAATGTGGCTGAGGCGGTGATATCGGCGAAACGGGCGGGCTGACGGATTTCCGGAGGCCGAGGTACACGGCCGCGCCGCACTTCGTCGACGCGCCGGCCCTCACCCCAACCCTCTCCCGCTTGCGGGAGAGGGGCCGGGGGTGAGGGCAGGCGCATCAATACCCTTTACCGCAATCAGCAAGCCGCCGTCATCTTGAAGATCCCCTGCGCATTGCCCGCATCAAACCCAGGTCATAGCGCTGCGGCGCGGCCGCTTCTTCGGCAAAGCGGTCCCGCGTGATGAACTCGTAGAACGATCCCGGCACGTCCCGCTCCACCGTCTCGCCCTGCGCGCCGACGAAGGCGCGGCGCACTGTATCCGCCCGGAACGCGGTCTGCTTCACGCGCCCGCTGCGCGAGACTTCCACCTTGTCCTTCATCGGCCGGCCCAGCTGCTTCTGCTGCTCGGCGAGCGCGAACACGTCGTCGACGCGGTCGGTGGCGTGGTTGAAGGCGTTGCCTTCGGTGGCGACCCAGGCCATCTCCGCCGATTCACTCAGCAGGGTTTCATAGTCGGCCAGCCTCGGCGTGGCGTGCTGGCGCTCGAAGCATGGCACCAGCAGGCCGACCAGCTCGGCGCCGTCGGCCAGGTCCAGTGCGCCGTCGCGCTCCAGCTGCCACAGCAGGGTCTGCGCGCGCGGCGTGAGCGGGTCGGCGGAGGTGCCGGTGACGCGGCTGACGGCGGCGCGGAAGGCGTCGCTGAAACGTTCCGGATGGAATTCGCTGAGGAAGAACTGGGCGATATCCTCGGGCGCGTCGGCATGCGCGTAGGAGCGGCCGGTCATGCCGATGCGGTCCAGCGGATAGGTGCCGTTGAGCACATAGCCGAGCGGGCGCAGGATGCGGGTGAAGGCGGCCTCGCCTTCGGGCAGCGCGCCGTTGTCGCGCCACTTGACCGTGCGCAGCGCGCCGTGGTCGAAGGTGACCTTGCCGCCGGCGGCGGCAACGTCGTCGGTGTAGGCGCGCCCGGTCGGCACGCGCTCGAGGATGCCGCCGAACAGCACCATGTTCAGGGCCTGGGCGATTTCCGCGCGGGTGGCACGGCCCTGCGGGGCCTGCGGCAGATCCGCGGGCAAGCTGACCAGCGCGAGCAGTTGCGCAGCGCGGGTGGCGCCGACGTTGGCGGTGAGGAGCGTGGAGAGTTTGGAGGTCATGGGCGCAAACAGGTGAGCACTGGGAAGGCAGCCGGGCTGGCGACGATCCGCGGGGCAGGATAGGGGCGCTCACATGGCGCGCACAAGCGCGCATTGCGCACAATATTGTGCATGCGGCGCACGACCAGGGTAGCGGTGCGGCCTGGCGCCGCTGTTTATACTGTCAGCCTTCCTTCCCTCGCAGTCCCATGAGAAACGACATCCCCAACCTGGGCGCGCTGCAGGCCTTCGAGGCCTCGGCACGGCTGGGCAGCTTTACCCGCGCCGCGGCAGAGCTGGCGCTGACGCACAGCGCGGTGGGGCGGCAGGTGGCGCAACTGGAGCAGCGCCTGGGCGTGGCGCTGTTCACGCGCGTGCGCCGGCGCCTAGTGCTGACCGATACCGGGCGCGAATACGCCGCGCGCATCCGCCGGCACCTGGACCACCTGCAGCGCGACACGCTGGAAATCACCACCGGCCGGGCCATGGGCTACACACTGGAGCTGGCAGTGGTGCCCACCTTTGCCACCCAATGGCTGATCCCGCGCCTGCCGGACTTTGCGCGTCGCCATCCCAACGTGACGGTCAACCTGTCGGCGCGCTCGCAGCCGTTCTCGTTCCAGGAATGCGCCTATGACGCGGCGATTTACTTCGGCGACCAGTTCTGGCCCGGCACGCGCGGCGGCGTGATCTTCCGCGAAGGGGGCATGGTGCCGGTGTGCAGTCCCGCCTTCCTGGCCGGGCATCCCGTGACCGGCGCCGCCAGCCTGGCGCGCTGCCGCCACCTGCACCTGAGCACGCGCGCCAACGCCTGGCGCGACTGGTACGCGGCACAGGGCTGGGCCTATGACCTGGCCGCCTCGCGCGGGCCACGCTATGAACTGTTCACGATGATGACGGCCGCCGCTGCGGCCGGGCTTGGCATCGGCCTGGCGCCGCGCCTGCTGATCGAGCGCGAGCTGCAGACCGGCCAGCTGGTGATCCCGCTGGCGGGCATGCTGGACGAGCAGCAGGGCTACTACTTTGCCTATCCGGAGGGCCGGCCCGAATCCGAAGCGCTGGCGGCCTTCCGCAACTGGATCCTGGGCCTGTCATCGGCCTGACGGAACCGGCCCGACGCGCTGCAAGCACCGGCGCGGATCGGACTTCCAAAGGAAATCCATGAACCAGCAGGCGCGCAGCGCCACGTTGACGCGCTTTTTTTCCATGCCGCGCGAAAGAATTACCACGGCGGCAGCATGGCAACTTCAGCCCCATGCGTACTGCGCCACAAACGGCGCAGGCATGGTCATTGCGCATGCCATGCATTCCAACGTCTTGCGACAAGGAGCAAAGCATGCCAAACCAACCTCCCATCAGTGAAGGCGCGGCCATCATCGGTTCAGGCGTGGGCGAGGGCCCGGGCCCTGAAGTGATGGCGGCATCGAGCCTTGACGGCACCAAGGCCTATTCATCCGATGGCGAACACGTCGGCAAGATTTCCGAGATCATGCTGGATGTGCCGCACGGCCGCATCGCCTACGCGGTGCTGACCACCGGCGGCTTCCTCGGCATCGGCGACACACTGCACGCCATCCCATGGAATGCGCTGGTCATGGACACCGACGAGAAATGCTTCCGGATTGCCGTGACGGCAGACCGGCTCAAATCCGCACCGGGCTTCAACAAGGACAGCTGGCCGAGCATGGCCGATCCCCAGTGGGGCAGGTCGCTGCATGAGTACTACGGCCGCGACCCATACTGGGTGTCCCCGCCGCTGTAGGCTGCGACTGCGCAGCGCCTACGCCCAGGTTGCAAGCCGCCAGCGCGGCCAGGCCGATACCCGCCATGCCCGGGAACAGGCGCTGCACCGCTCGTGTTCTCAAGGTCGTACATCGCGCCACCAGGCCGCCCTCAAAAAATGAGGCGGCCCGGAAAAATTTCTCTTGTAATGAGATCGATTCCCATTTACTATTCGATCACTGCCTGACGCACGGCGCACCGCCCGACAGGCAGACCGGCCAGGTCCGGCGCCCCGCGGCACGCGGCAGCGACCGAAGCTGGCAGGAACGACAGGATTTCCGGATGCCGCCGCTGCGGCATTCGACACCGACTTTTGTGGGGACCGCTCCGTCACGCGGAGCGTTTGGCAGTAGCCAGTCTTCGGAAGATCGGGAAAGCAACCAGACCCCGCTTTCCCGATCGCGTCTTCCGGTGACAAGCCAGGCCACCTTTTTATTCCGCGCGTCATGCAGGCATGGCGCGCCGCCAGGGGCGGGAGCGCCAGCGCTGATCCGCCCCCTGGCGCTTCAGCCTGAAATCCCGCCAAGCCATCGACGCCGCCCGTGCGCGGCGCCAGGCCGGGCGCCGCCCCGCCCGCGGGGCGCCAGCCGCATGCCAATGCCTTCCGCCATGTCATTCGAGAGCACAAACCCGATCCATCTCAAGCGCGCCGGCCTGAAGGCCACGTCGCCGCGCATGCGGATCCTTGAAGTGTTCCGCACCAGCGCCCGGCGCCACCTGAGCGCCGAAGACGTCTACCGCGTCCTGCTGACGCAGGACGAGGATGCGGGACTGTCCACGGTGTATCGCGTGCTCAACCAGCTGGTGCAGGCCGACATCCTGCTGCGGCACAGCTTCGAGTCCGACCACGCCGTGTTCGAACTCAATGAAGGCGGTCATCATGACCACCTGATCTGCGTCGCGTGCGGCCGCGTGGAAGAATTCCGCGATGAAAGCATCGAGCAGCGCCAGCGCCAGGTAGCCGCCGACAACGCCTTTGTTTTGCGCGAGCACATGCTGGTGCTGTACGGCGTCTGCCCGCAATGCCGGGCCGGCGCCAATGAGGCCGAGCCCACGCCGGAGCTGCCTGCCCGGGCGTAAGCGCGCCGCCGCCTCATGCCGCGCACCTGACGGAGCCAACCATGGAGCGCCTGAACAAGCCGCTGTCCGAACTCAAACGCCTGCTCAACCTGTGCCTGCGGCAGGAACCCGGCTGCCAAGACTGCCAGCTGCGCGCGGTCTGCGTGCACCGGCCCGACCACACCGGCTGCAACTGGAGCGCCGAGGTCGACTTCCCCGAACGCAGCGAAGCCGACGCCGTGCGTCACCTGCGCCAGGCCCGCCGCGTGGTAATGATGGTGCGCGAGCAGTACAACGTGGCGGCGGGCACGGCGGCACAGGCCTGAACCGCAGGTTCAACGTTTGACCGCCGCAGGTTCAACGTTTGACCGCAACACCGCCTGCCGGACGGACGCCCTGCTCCGCCCCCGCCACCGGCCGCAACACCAGCCACACCGCCACGCCGATCAGCGCGCCACCCGCCGCGTACGCCCACGACAGGGCCTCGCCCAGGAACAGCGCGCCCCAGACGATGCCGAACGGCGGGATCAGGAAGGTGACGCTCAGCGAGCGCACCGGGCCCAGGTCGGCAATCAGGCGGTAATACAGGATGTAGGCCAGCGCCGTGCACAGCACGCCCAGCCCCAGCATGGCCGCCCACACGCCGGCGCCGGCAGCGGGCACCGTGTTGTGGCGCCACAGCGCGGCGAGGCAGAAGGGCAGCAGGAACACGGTGGCGCCGACCATGCTGCCGGCGGCGACCAGCCGGCTATCGAGCCCGCCGCGCTGCGTGATCCAGCCCCGCGCGAGAAAGCCGGACAGGCCGTAGCAGGCAGTGGCCACCAGGCAGGCCAGCGCGCCCAGCAGCACGTCCATCGAGAACGCCACCGGTCCGGTGCGGGTCAGCACCGCGACGCCCGCCACGCCCAGCAGCACGCCCAGGGCCTTGGCGCGCGTGAGCCGTTCGGAAAACGCCAGCGCGCCGATCAGCACGCCCATCAGCGGGGTCATGGCATTGAACACGGCCGAATAGCCGGCCGGCAGCCACAACGCGGCGACCGAGTACATGACAAACGGGATACCGGAATTGACCACACCCAGCGCCAGCACCGCCGGCCATTTGCCCTGCATCTCCCAGCGCAGCTTCAGCAGCGGCAGGCATGCCGCCAGAGTGAGCGCGCCGATCAGCACCCGGACGAAGGCAGTCGGCATCGGTCCCAGCACCGGCGCGCCGATGCGGATAAACAGAAAACTGGCGCCCCAGATGGCGGCCAGGGCAAGCAAGCGGGCGAGATCGGCGGGTTTCATCAGGGGAACCGGGAGGCGCCGGGGAAGCCGGCGCGGGTTGAAGGCTGCCGCGATTTGACGCCCGTGCAGCGCATACCGCAAGCCGGATTCGGACCTGTGCCCCGCCGTCGCCACGATGGCGACCCGCTTGCCGCCAGGAATCTAAGTGATGTTGACGGATCTACGACATTTTTGAGCGCCGTTCTCCGCACAATGCTTCGCGTATTCGTCACTTTTCTTACCAAAGGCTTTCGTCATCACCCCACGCTGGAGGGGCGCTGTCACCGAAGCGTGACAAGCCGCCTTCGATTAAACTAAACTCTGGTCTGCGCCAGAGTTAATTGACCCCTCCGACGCATTCCCGACAAGCCGCCAGGGCTCCTGGCGGCTTCTTTTTTGTCCGAATGGTAGAATGCGCCTTATTCGGCGCATCGGCACTGCCAGTCCAACAGGATGACAGGCTGCCGCGCCGCCGGCGTCACAACGCCTGCAAACCCGAAGCTCCGGACAGCGCCTGCGTCAACCGGCGCGGCGTCTGCCGCGTTGCCAGTCCACATGAAACGACAGTTCCTGGGCCTGCTGGCCCGCGTCTACGTCCTGCAATTTGCGCTCGAAGTCCCGGCTACGGTGGCCATGCTTGCCGACATGTTGCTGGAATACGGCTTCCAGGTCGATATCGGCTCAGTGCGCCCGTTGCTGCGCGCCCTGCAAATGGAAGGCTACCTGGAAAGCGTGCTGCGCGACGGCATCGGCCGGGTCTATCTGCTGACCGAGCACGGCCGCGAAGAACTGCAGGCCAGCCGCCGGCGCATCGACGATCTCTACCGCCGTCTGCACGCCGGCCAGCCGGCAACCGACGAAGTGCCGCGCCTGGCCTGATCCGGCCAGGGCGGCCGCCACGGCGCGGGGAGCGTACCCGTTTCTGCGGGCCATTCCCTCGCCGCCGGGCGCGCCTTGTGCCTTACTTCTTCTCCGCCTTCCCTTCGTAGCGCTTGCTCCATTCAGCCAGGATGCGGTCGCGGTTGTCGCTCGCCCAGCGGAAGTCGTTCTTGATCAGGCGCTTCTCGTAGTCGGCGGGCAGCAGCGCGTCGGGCTTGGCAATGCCGGGCACGGCCAGCACGGCAAAGTTTTTCTCATACAGCGCCATCGCTTCGCGCGAGGCCGAGAAGTCCGCCAGCTTGCGCGCGGCGTCCAGGTTCCTGGTGCCCTTGACGATGGCGGTGGCCTCGATGTCCCAGCCCAGGCCTTCGGCCGGCAGCACGATATCGATCGGCGCGCCTTCCTTCTTCGACTTCATGGCACGGTACTCGAAGGCAATGCCGATCGGGAACTCGCCCTGCGCAGCCATCTTGCACGGCTTGGAGCCCGAGTGCGTGTACAGGCCAATGTTCTTGTGCAGGGCGTCCATGTACTGCCAGCCCTTCTGCTCGCCCATCATCTGCAGCCAGGCGCTGACGTCGAGGAAGCCCGTGCCCGACGAGGCCGGGTGCGGCATCACCACCTTGCCCGCATAAATCGGCTTGGCCAGGTCGGCCCACGAGGTCGGCTTGGGCAGGCCTTGCTTCTGCGCCTCCACGGTGTTGAAGCAGATCGCCGCGCCCCACACGTCCATGCCGACCCATGCCGGCGGGTTGGCCGGGCTGCGGTACTTGGCATCGATCGCGGCCAGGTTCTTCGGCGCGTATGGGTCGAGCATGCCTTCCTTGTCCAGGATCGCCAGGCTGGAGCCGGCCAGGCCCCACACCGCGTCGGCGCGCGGCGCGGCCTTTTCCGCCAGCAGCTTGGCGGTGACGATGCCGGTGGAGTCGCGCACCCACTTGATTTCGATATCGGGATGCACCTTCTCGAACGCGGCCTTGTAGGCGGCGATCTGGTCGGCTTCGAGCGCGGTGTAGACCGTCAGCACGGTGGCGGCGCTGGCGTTGCCGGCCAGCAGCGGCAGGGCGGCCGCGGCGGCAAGCGCCGCGACAAGGTTGGTGATGCGGGACATGGTTTCTCCTTGGGTTCGGTGAGTGTTCCGGAATGCAGGGGTACGGCGAATCGGGCAAAAAATCCGGCAAAAATCAGCCGGCGCGCCAGCGCTGGGCGCGGCGCAGCCAGCCGGCCGAGACCGCGTGCAGCAGCAAGGCCGCCAGCACCGAGGTCAGCAGGATCAGCGTCGACATCGCGGCAGCGGGCGCGGTGTCGCCGGCATCGTCCATGTTCAGCACCGAGATCGCGGCCAGCACGGTGTCGGGGCTGTACAGGAAGATCACCGCCGAGACCGTGGTCATCGACGACACGAAGAGGTAGCGGAAGATATCGAGCAGTGCCGGCAGGCACACCGGCACGGTCACGCGCCAGCATGTCACCAGCGACGCCACCCCGAGCGACAGCGCCGCGGCCTCGAACTCGTGGTCGAGCTGGCGCAGCGCCGCGGCCGCAGTCAGGTGGCCGGTGGTGTAGCAGTGCGCCACGTTGCACAGCACCAGCAGCGCCAGGGTGCCGTACAGCGCGTGCAGCGGATTGCCGGGCGCGTTGAAGAAGAACACATAGCCCAGGCCCAGCACCAGCCCCGGCACCGCCATCGGCAACAGGAAGCCCGCGCGCAGCACACCGTGCAGCCAGGCCGGGCCACGCGTGCGCAGCGTCAGCCAGGCACCCAGGAAGATCGCCGCCGTGCCCGCCAGCGCGGTCAGTGCCGACAGCTTCAGGCTGTTGCGGTAGGCCAGCCAGCCGCCGCCGTCCATGTTGTCGAAGTCGTAATGCGCCAGCGTCAGGCCCAGGTTGTAGGGCCACAGCTTGACCAGCGACGCGCCCACCGCGGTTGCGATCACTGCCAGCAGCGCGGCACTGACCAGCGCCACCAGCAGCAGGCACACGCTGTCGCGGCCGCGCTCGGGCGCCGGCACATACACCTGTGCGCGGCTGCCCATCTGGGTGCGCTGGCGCTGCTGCATTGCCATGTCCACGGCAAAGGTCAGCAGCGCCGGCGCCAGCAGCAGCATGCCGATCAGCGCACCGCGATCGAACTGCTGCTGCCCGACCACCGCCTTGTACGCTTCCAGCGCCAGCACCGGATAACCGCCACCCACCACCTTGGGTACGCCAAAGTCCGTGATCACCAGCGTCAGCACCAGGCAGGCGGCGGCGAACAGGCCCTGGCGAACGCCCGGCAGCGTGACCGTGCAGAAGGTGCGCCACGGGCTGGCGCCCATCGCGCGCGCCGCCTCATAGAGGCGCGCATCGGCCAGCGACAGCGTCGCCACCAGCACCATCAGCGCATGCGGGAAGGTGTAGAAGGCCTCGCCCAGCACGATGCCCCAGAAGCCATAGATGCCGCCCTGCCCGAAGGCGCCGCGAAAGATGCCCTGGTTGCCGAACAGGTAGACCAGCGCGATCGCCGGCAGCAGCGACGGCGCAAACAGCGGCAGCAGCGCAACGCCGCGCCAGAGTGGCCGCAGTGCGATGCAGGAACGCTGCAGCGCATAGGCAAAGCCAAATGCCAGCGGCACCACCAGCACCACCACTGCCAGCGACACCGCCACGCTGCGGCCGAGCATCGGCACGAAGTTGGGGCTGGTCACCAGCGCCGCCATGCGCGCGCCCAGCGCCCATTGGCCCGCCGCATCGAACCAGGCCTGGCGGAACAGCGCCAGCAACGGCAGCAGCAAGCCGACGGCCAGCCCGGCCAGCCAGAGCCACTTCATTGCGGCCGGGGCACCGTGCGCCAGCCGGGAGACCAGCCCGGTGCCGCGCGGCGAGGCTGCCGGCGTAGCTTCGGGCAGGACGGCAGTGGCCGCGCGCATCATGCAAACACCCGCAACGCCTGAGCCGGCAGCGCAATCCAGAACTTGTGGCCGCCCGCGTCGGGCAGCCGGTGCCGCGCCTCGCGCGCCACGTCGGCAAACAGGGCGAGCCCTGGCAGGCGGTCCGCTTCCAGCGCCAGCCGGTAGCGGTTGCCGAGATAGGTCTGGTCGACCACGCGCGCCAGCAGCCGGTTGGGCTCGGCGGGATCCGGGTCCAGCCGCACCGCTTCCGGGCGGCAGCACAGCCGGCCGGCGGATGCCGCCGGCTGCGGCGAGTCGACCAGGAAATCGACGGCCTGGCTGCCCTCGCCAACGGTGAAGCGCCCGGCCTGCGCGCTGCGCCCCGGCAGCCAGTTGGCCTGCCCGACAAAACCGGCGACAAAGGCCGACGCCGGCTGCTCATAGATCTCGGCGGGAGTGCCGGCCTGCACGATGCGCCCGCCGTCCATCACGGCAATGCGGTCGGCCATGGTCATGGCCTCTTCCTGGTCGTGGGTGACCATCACGGTGGTGATGTTCAGTCTGCGCTGCAGCTGGCGCAGTTCCAGCCGCAGGTGTTCGCGCACGCGGGCGTCCAGTGCCGACATCGGCTCATCGAGCAGCAGCAGCGAAGGCGCCGGCGCCAGCGCACGGGCCATCGCCACGCGCTGCTGCTGACCACCGGAGAGCTGGCCCGGGAACTTGCGCTCGCTGCCGGCCAGGCCGACCAGGCCGAGCATCTCGGCCACGCGCGCGTCGCGGTGCGTGCGCCCCATGCCGCGCCCGTGCAGGCCATAGGCCACGTTCTGCGCCACGGTCAGGTTGGGAAACAGCGCATAGGACTGGAACAGGATGCCGTAGTCGCGTGCCTGCGGCGGCAACCCGGTCAGTTCACGCGCGCCGGCATGGATGCGTCCTGCGTCCTCGCGCTCAAGTCCCGCGTGATGCGCAGCAGCGTGGTCTTGCCGCACCCGGACGGGCCCAGCAGGCACAGCAGCTCGCCCTGCCCGACCGACAGCGACACGCTGTCCAGCGCCACAAAGCTGCCAAAGCGCTTGGTGACCTGCTCCACCGCCAGGAACGCCCGGCCCTCCCCGGACTTGCCTGCCTGCATGACCGAATCTCCGCAAATCTCCATTGAATCGGTCGCCAGCATAGGCAGCGCAGATGCCAGCCGTGTGGCAGATCGGCAAAGTATTTCGATGGAGGTATCGGGGGATTTGGGATTGGGCAGCGGCGCGGGCATGCCGGCAAGTTATGAATGGTGCCCCTGGACGATTATGACTCGCGCAGCGCAGTGGCGCCCGCGGACGTGGGGGCCGGCACCCCAATCCCCTTTTCCAGGATCTCGCGCAGCGCCTGCTGCGGCACCGCCTGGCTGAACAGGAACCCCTGCAGCCCGTCGCACCCCTGCGCCTGCAGGAACTCGAACTGCGCCGCCGTCTCCACCCCTTCGGCAATCACCTTGAGATGCAGCTGGTGGCCCAACGCGATGATCGCCGCGGCCACCGCCTGGTCGTGGCCGGGCGTGGCCACGTCGTCGACAAAGGACTTGTCGATCTTGAGCCGGCTGATTGGCAGCCGGGTCAGGTAATTGAGCCCGGAGTAGCCGGTGCCGAAGTCGTCGATCGACAGCCCCACGCCCAGCTCGCGCAGCCGGCGGAAGGTCTCGATGGTGGTCTCGCCGCCGTCGACCAGGATGCCTTCGGTGACCTCGATCACCAGCCCCTGCGGCGGCAGGCCGGCCTGCTGCAGGCAGTGCGCCACGGTATCGGGGAAGTTGGCCTGGCGCAGCTGCAGCGGCGAGATATTGACCGCGACCTCGATCTCGCGGCCCAGCGCCTGGCGCAGCGCCTGGATTTCGCGGCAGGCGGTGGCCAGGGTCCATTCGCCCAGCGGCGCCACCAGTCCGCTCTGCTCGGCGATGGGGATGAACTCGGCCGGCTGCATGGCGCCGCGTTCCGGGGTGTTCCAGGCAATCAGCGCCTCGACGCCGGTGATGGCCAGCGTCGCGGCATCAACGATCGGCTGGTAGCGCAGCCGGAACTCATCGCCAGCGAGCGCGCGCCGCAGCAGCCCTTCAATGGTGAAGCGCGCCAGCGAGGCCTCGGCCATGGCGCTGGCAAAGCGGCGCAACTGCGCGCGCCCGTCGTGCTTGGCCGCGTAGACGGCCGAGTCAGCAGCCTTGAGCAGCTCGGTCAGGCTATCGCCATCGTCCGGGAAGATCGCCATGCCGATCGATGGCGTCACGCGCAGGCGCTGGCCGCCGGCCTGCAGTTCTTCATTGACACGCGCCTGGATCTTGGCGGCAATCAGCTCGGCTTCGCTGTCGTGGCGCAGGCCGCCCAGCACCACGCCGAATTCATCGCCGCCCATGCGCGCCACCAGGTCACCCTGTCGTACCGTGCCCTTGAGGCGGTCTGCCATGGTGCGCAGCACGTCATCGCCGACCGGGTGGCCGAGCGAGTCATTGATGTGCTTGAAATGGTCCAGGTCGAGCAGCAGCAGGGCCACGCGCTCGCCGTGGGTGCGCGCATGCAGCAGCAGCGCCTGCGCGCGTTCGCTCAGCTCGGCGCGGTTGGGCAGGCCGGTCAGCGGATCGTGCAGCGCCAGATGACGGATGTACTCGTCGACGCGGCGGCGCTCGGTCAGGTCGTAGCCGATGGCCTGGTAGCCAGGCGACGGCGCGGACCGGGGCACCTCGGCACCATCGGCACCATCGGCGGGACCGGCAGGCGCTGCGTCAGCGGCTGGCGCCTCGATGGGCGCCGGCAAGGCGAACACCGCCAGCTGCACCGGCATGCGCGAGCCGCCCTTGCGCACCCAGGTCCATTCGCGCTCGTCGGTCAGGCCAAGCCGTGCCTTGGCCACCAGCGCGGGCAGCCCCGGCGGCACCGGCTCGCCCAGTTCGCGACTGAGCACACGGGCGTGGTCGGCCAGTTCGTCAGCAACATGCAGGCCGGTCATGCGCATGTGGCCGACCAGTTCCGCGGCGTTGTACCAGAGCATGCGCTGGCCTGCCGCGTTGATGCCGGTGATCAGCCCGTCCTCATCGAACGTGATCACGCAGAAGGCGGCATGGTCGAGCAGCCCGGCATAGCGCGCGGCCTGCACCGCGGCGGCCTGCTGGGCGCGCCGTTCCGGCTCCAGGTCAGTGACCGCCCACAGCCAGTGCGCGGTGCCGCCGTCGGCCACAGGCAGGCGCGCGGCGCTGGCGCGCAGCGCGAAGCGGCTGCCGTCTGCGCGCACGCCCGCCAGTTCACGGTGGGCCTCGGCCCCTGCCGCGGCGCCACTGGGGACTAGGCCGGTGGCGCCGGGAACCAGGGTGTCCAGGCCGCGCCCGGCCAGTGCCGCCGGATCGGCGCCGAACAGTTGCCCCGCCCGCTCGCTCGCGCGCACCACCACGCCCTGTGCATCGGCCAGCAGGAAGCCGTCGGCCGACTGCGCCATGCACGCCTGCAGCATGGCGTTGTCATCTTCCCAGGCATGGACGGCCTGCGCTTCGCGCTGGCGCGCGGCGCGGCCCTGGCGTGCCAGTGCATGGGTGAGCCACGCCAGCAGCAGCGTGGCCAGCGTGCCCGCGGCCAGCACCAGATACGCCTGCCGCGGGCCATGCGCGGCTTCGAAGGCGGGGCGCGTGGCGCCGTGCAGCGTCCAGGTGACGCCGCCATACTGGAGCTGGCGCTCGCCCTGCAGCAGCGCGGCACTGCCATCCTCGCGGCGCTCGCCCTCGGTCGGCCCGCCGGACAGCATCGGCCCGGGAGCGGCCGGGGAGCCCTCGTACAGCGACAACTCCAGTTCCGCCGCCGGGGCACCGACCGCGCGCATCAGGTCGCCCAGACGCAGCGACACGTAGACATAGCCGATCACCGCCTGGCGCCGCTGCGCCACCGTGCTGACCGCCGCCTCGCCGGCGTAGACTGGCAGGAATACCAGCGCGCCTTGCTGGCGCTGCGCCGGATCGCCTTCGCGGATCAGTGCCAGGCCTGGAGTGAGCCGCGGTTCGCCGCTGTCGCGGGCGGCTTCCAGCGTCGCCCGGCGTGTCGGCTCGGACAGCATGTCAAAGCCGGCGGCGCGCGTGTTGCGCCCGTCCAGCGGCTCGATATAGAAGATCGGTGCGTACAGGTCGCGCTTGCCGCCGGGATGAATGTCGTAGTCGGCAAGGCCGTCGGCACGGGCGGCCTGCACCAGCCGCGGCACCCGCTGCAACGGCGTGAGCGGCGCGTAGCCGATCGACTGGGTGCCGGCGGGCAGGTCGTCGAGCTGGGCGGCATAGAGATAGTCGCGCCACTGCGCGCGCGAGGTGTCGGGGTTGGCGGTCAGCACGGCGGCCACGCCGCGCAGCAGGCGTTCGTTCTCCAGCATGCGCTCGCGCAGCGCGCTGCCGGCCTGTCCCAGCAGCGCATCGAAATGCTGCTGCGCCTCGCGGCGCTCGAGCCGCTCCGCCTGCAGCCAGGCCCCAGCCGTCATCAGCGCGCCGCCGGCCGCGACCAGCAATGACAACAAGGCAGGGGAAAGCGAAGTCAGTCTCATGGTCGATCGGTTCCGGCATGCAGCAGGGGCGTGCCGTCTGCGTGGACGTGCCTTCGCATTAACGGGGGACTATACCGTGGCACAGGCAGCGCGCACACCCCCGCCGGGGATGAACCCGTTCGGGGGAAGACCGCATGCCCCACCAAGTCGGGGTATGGTAGGGTTGCACCGGAGATGCCCCCCAAGTATGCGACAGTCCGCGCCACTGGCGCCCCAACTGCGCCCTACATGCCCGTCTACACACCCACGCTGAAAGCGCGCATTGCGATCATCACCACCGTGCTGGCCGCGGTGTTCGGCACCGGCATCGTACTGACCGCCCTGTACGATGCCCACCGCGACCTGCACGATGCGCTGCAGGTCCAGCAGGACTCCGTCGTCAAGCTGACCGCCAGCCAGCTCGACACCGCCATGAACGACCGCATCGTGCTGCTCTCGCACCAGGCTGCGCAACTCAGCGGCCTGCTGGCGCAGGCGCACGGCGCACAAGCCGCCGCGGTGCGCGAGCGGGCGCTGGATACGCTGTCCGCAGCGATCCCGGTGCCGGCCGCGTTCAACGCGCTGCTGGTCGCCGACATGCAGGGCAACATCGTCAGCAACCGCGGCGCCGGGGCAGAGATTGGCGACCGCAGCTATTTCCGCGAGGCCGCCCGCTCGCTCGCGCCCGTGGTGTCGCCGCCCATCCGCTCGCGCACCAGCGGCCAGATGGGGGTGATGATGGCGGTGCCGGTGCTGGCGCCGAACCAGACCTTCGTCGGCCTGGTGGGCGGCTGGCTGGATCTGTCCAGCGCCAACTTCCTGGTCGAGATCCTGCACAACCGCCTCGGCACCACCGGCTACTACTGCCTGGTGTCGGCCGGCCCCGAGCCGGTCTACGTCCGCCATCCCGACCCCGCGCAGGCGCGCCAGCCGGCGCTGGCCGTGGCCGATACCTGCGGCGAGGATGACAGCCCCGCGCCGCTGGAATTCATCACGCCGGCGCGGCCGGTGATCGCGCGCTACCTGATGTCGAGCACCGGCTGGGAACTGGTGGCGCTGCTGCCCGCGCGCGAGGCCTACGCACCGCTGCACCAGATGCAGCAGCGCTTCCTGGGCATGGCCGGGGTGGCCATGGCGGCGGTGGCCCTGCTGATCTGGCTGGCGGTGCGGCGCCAGCTGGCGCCGCTGGCGCGCCTGCACAAGGTGGTGCAGGCCAGCGCCAACGACCTGTCCGCGTTCGAGCGGCTGCCGACACGGCAGCAGCGCGACGAGATCGGCGACCTGACGCGCGCCTTCATCAAGCTGATGCGCGACGTGCGCGAGCGCCGCCAGGCGCTGGACCGCAGTGAACGGCGCCTGCGCGCGGTGACCGATACGCTGCCGTCGCTGCTGGCCTTTATCGACACCGATGAGCGCTATGTATTCAACAACCAGGCCTACGAGCGTGTCTTCGGCCTGAAGCCGGAGCAACTGCGCGGCAGGCACGTGCGCGAAATCCTGGGCGAGACCCGCTACGCGCGCGTGCAGCCATTCATGCAGCGCGCGCTGGCGGGCACCGCGGTGACCTTCGAAACCGAAGACAGCGATCCCGAATACCACTGCATGGAGAGCAGCCTGCGCCCGGAATGGAGCGCCGACGGCAGCGAGGTGGTGGGCGTGCATATCCACGTGCAGGACATCACGAAGCGCAAGCTGGAGACGCAGCGCCTGGCGCGCATGTCGCGCACCGACCACCTGACGCAGCTGATGAACCGCAGCGCATTCGAGGGCCAGCTGCACGCGGCGATGGTGCGCAGCCGCGAGCATGGCACGCTGATGGCCCTGCTGTACCTGGACATGGACCGCTTCAAGGCCGTCAACGATATTCACGGCCACGCCGCCGGTGACCAGCTGCTGCAGACCTTTGCCCAGCGCGTGCGCCGCTGCGTGCGCGAGCGCGACACCGTCGCCAGGCTGGGTGGCGACGAGTTCGCGGTGGTGCTCGAAGACATGACCCAGCCCGCCGCGGCACGCCGCGTGGCACAGGCCATCCTGCAGGCGATGGACGAGCCCTTCGACTTCGAGGGCGTGTCCGCCGACGTGGACGTCAGCATCGGCGTGGCGCTCTATCACGGCGGCGCGGCGCTGGACCGCGAACTGATGCGGCTGGCAGACGTGCTGCTATACCGCGCCAAGGGCGCGGGCCGCGGGCGCTATGAGATCGGCCCGCCGGAACTGGCGGGCGAGCTCAGCCCGCAGTAGGCAGCCCCGGCCGAGGGCTCAGTGGATGGTGCCGCCGGGCTTGTCCGACGCCGCGCCGCCGGCCCCCTCGGGCTCGAAAGGCACGTGGCGGCCATCGCTGGACTGGTAGCCCAGTTGCGCATCGGCGCCCAGCATCTTCTCCCACGCGATCATGGCCTCGGCCACCGCATCGGGCGCGCCCTTGAACACCACCACGTCGTTGCCGCAGCCGGGGCATTCGCCGCCGAACACGGCATCGATGCCGGGCAGGCCCGGCACGTCGAGCGCGTCGAATTGCGCGAACGCGGTCTTGCAGTGCCCGCAGACCAGCTGGGCAGGGCGCAAGGCCTCAATCTTTGCGCGTGCCTGTGCCGCACGCTCCTCGGGGTACCCCGCCGTTTTGCCTCGCCCATGATGTGCCTTCCTTCCCCGTGCTGCCGGTGTGTGTTTGCATCGGCCCCGCCAGTGTGGCCGGACCGTGCCTGTTAGATGCGCAATGCGGGCCAGTGGTGCCCGGCCATTGTCGCAGGTGACGGCTGCGCTGTGTGCGTGCCGTCGCCAATCTGCTTCCCCCAGCCGGCATTGTAACCAGCGCGGCGCAGCAAATACCGGGCCGACAGGAACCCGCAGCGCCTGCTATTGTGGATAACGATGCCCCGTGCGGGCGCGGATGCGCCGCTTCCGGCACCGCGGGCCTCTCCCTCTACCGGCGCCAACGCTGGTGCTGGCTATTCCCGGTTCCATCCACCTACCCCCGAAGGAGGACGTTCCATGATCCGACCCACCGTGCAGGAAAACGCCGCCCGCTACGCCGACTGCATTGCCGCCTGCAATGCCGCAGCCGCTGCCGCACTCAAGTGCGCCGCGGCCTGCCTGGAAGAACAGGACGTGCGCAAGATGGCGCGCTGCATCGCGCTGGACATGGATTGCGCCGGCATCGCCCAGCTGGCCGCGTCCTACATGCTGCGCAACAGCGAGTTCGCGCCGCTGGTGTGCGAAGACTGCGCCGAAGTCTGCAAGTGGTGCAAGGAAGAATGCGAGCACCATGACACCGAGCACTGCCAGGAATGCGCCCGCGCCTGCGCAGCCTGCATGGAGCAGTGCCTGAAGATGACGGCTTAGCGCTCCCCGCCCGGTTCCTGCTGCCCCTGCGGCGGGTCGGCCAACGCGACGAAGGCATCGATCAGCCTGGCGCCGCGCCGCTCGCGCAGGCAGTAGAGATACTCGTGCAGGCAGGGCGAGGCATCGGTGAAGCCCAGCACGCGCAGGTCCGGATGGCTCGGCACCTCGTGCCGGGCGATCACCGATACGCCCAGGTTGCGTATCACCGCCTCGCGGATCGACTCCCGGCTGCCGATCTCCATCTGCGCGGCGGGGCTCACGCGCGCCTGCGCCAGCATGTCTTCGGTGGCGATGCGCGTGGTCGACCCGAGCTCGCGCATCAGCAGGCGGCAGCCCGCCAGCGCACTGACGGCCACTTCGGTGTGCCCGGCCAGCGCATGGGTGCGGTGCACCACCAGCATCAGCGGATCCACGCCCAGCAGCACGCGCGACAGGCGCGCATCGTCCACCCGCTGCGACGAAGTAGCGATGTCGACGCGGTATTCCTGCAGCGCTGCCAGCACTTCCTGCGAATTGCCCGTCACCACGCTGACATCGATGGCCGGAAAGCGCTCGCTGAAGCCGCGGATCAGCTCCAGCACATAGTAGGGCGCGGTCGCGCCCACGCGCAGGCTGCCGGTGCGCAGGTCGCCCGAATGGCGCAGGAAGAAATCGATCTCGGTTTCCTGCTGCACCAGCGCCTCGACGCGCGGCAGCAATGCCAGCCCCGCATCTGACAGCGCCAGGCGGCGCCCGCCGCGGTGGAACAGCTCGACCCCGTAGGCGTCTTCCAGTGCGCGGATCTGCGCGGTGATGGTGGGCTGCGACAGGCCCAGGCGCTTGGCGGCCTGCGTGACGCTGCCGATGCGGGCCACCATGAAGAAGGACTTGAGCTGGGCGATGAGCATGCGGCCGAGGGATGTCGCTAAGGGCAAGGCAAGGCGGCGAGCGCCTGGGCGCCGGCCACGGTGAAGCGGTATTCTAAGGGACTGCACCAAGCCACCCGGTCCAACCGTCCGCTGCCTTGCATAGGAGTCTGCCCATGTCTGACCCGTCCACCTCCGCCACCCGCATCGAGAAAGACAGCCTGGGCGATGTGCCCGTGCCCGCCGACCGGCTGTGGGGGCGCAGACCGAGCGCTCGCGCCAGAACTTCCGCATCGGCAATGAGAAGATGCCGCCGGCGCTGATCGAGGCCTTTGCCATCCTCAAGCTGTGCGCGGCGCGCGCCAATGGCGAGCTTGGCGTGCTCAAGCCCGAACTGGCGCACGCGATCGAACAGGCCGCGACCGAGGTCATCGAGGGCCGCTGGCCTGAGGAGTTCCCGCTGTCGGTCTGGCAGACCGGGTCCGGCACGCAGACCAACATGAACCTGAACGAGGTCATCGCGAACCGCGCCATTCAATTGCTGGGCGGCAAGGTCGGCAGCAAGGCGCCGGTGCATCCGAACGACCACGTCAACGCCAGCCAGTCCTCCAACGACAGCTTCCCCACCGCGATGCATATCGCCGCCACGCGCGCGATCCGGCAGGAACTGTTGCCGGCGCTGGAGCAGCTGCAGCAGACCTTTGCGCGCAAGGTCGAGGCCTTTGCCGATATCGTCAAGGTTGGCCGCACCCATCTGCAGGATGCCGTGCCGCTGACGCTGGGGCAGGAGTTCTCGGGCTACATGACGCAGGTGGCCGATGCGCAGTCGCGCCTGCAGCAGGCCATGCTGCGCGCCATGCCGGTGGCGCAGGGCGGCACCGCGGTAGGCACTGGCCTGAACGCCCCGCACGGCTTCGCCGCGGCGTTCGCGCGGGCGCTGGCCGACTACACCGGCCTGCCGTTCGAACCCGCGCCCAACCGCTATGCGCTGCAGGCCTCGCACGATGCGCTGGCCGACCTGTCCGGCGCGCTCAGCACCACGGCCTCGTCATTCCTGAAGATCGCGCGCGACTTCATGCTGCTGGGCTCGGGGCCGCGCGCCGGCTTTGCCGAGCTGGTGCTGCCGGCCAACGAGCCGGGCTCATCGATCATGCCGGGCAAGGTCAACCCGACCCAGGCCGAGGCGCTGGCGATGGTGTGCTGCCGCGTGATCGGCAACCACACCACGGTGACGCTGGCCAACGGGCTGGGCACGCTGGAGCTGAACGCCTACAAGCCGGTGATCATCTACAGCCTGCTGCAGTCAGTGAGCCTGCTGGCCGGTGCCGCGTCGAGCTTTGCCGAGCATATGGTGGAAGGCGTCGAGGCCGACCGCGAACGCATCGCCGAACTGCTGGAGCGTTCGCTGATGCCGGTGACCGCGCTCAACCCGCATATCGGCTACGACAAGGCCGCGGAGATCGCCAAGCTGGCGGTCAAGCGCAACCTGTCGCTGCGCGAGGCGGCGATTGCGTCGGGGCATGTCACCGAGGCGCAGTTTGCCGAGTGGATCGACCTGAAGGGGATGACGCGGGAGGTGTAGCGGGGGTGTAGCAGAGATGCGCCCCGGCACGGAACCGATCCGCGCCGGGGCAGGCCGGCCTCAGCCGACGAAAGCCTTTTCCAGCACGAAATGGCCGGGATGGCTCATATTGCCTTCGGCAAAGCCGCGCTCTTCCAGGATGCCGCGGACGTCCTTGAGCATGTCAGGGCTGCCGCACAGCATGATGCGGTCGTTCTCCAGCGAGAACGGCTCCACGCCCAGGCGCTCGAACAGCTCGCCCGAGGCGATCAGGTCGGTGATGCGGCCGCGGTTGTCGAACTCTTCGCGCGTCACGGTCGGGAAGTACACCAGCTTTTCGCGCACCAGATCGCCCAGGTGCTCGTGCTGTGGCAGGTGTTCCTGGATCAGCTCGCGGTAGGCCAGTTCTTCCACGAAGCGGCAGGTGTGCGTCAGCACGACCTTGTCATAGCGTTCGTAGACCTCCGGATCGCGGATGATCGACAGGAACGGGGCCAGGCCGGTGCCGGTGGCCAGCAGCCACAGCGTCTTGCCGGGCAGCAGGTTGTCCACCAGCAGCGTGCCGGTCGGCTTCTTGCCGACGAAGATCTGGTCGCCCTCGCGCAGGTGCTGCAGGCGCGAGGTCAGCGGGCCGTCGGGCACCTTGATGCTGAAGAATTCCAGCGTTTCCTCATAGTTGGCGCTGGCAATGCTGTAGGCGCGCAGCAGCGGGCGACCGTTCACTTCCAGCCCGACCATGGCGAACTGGCCGTTTTCAAAGCGAAAACCAGGGTCGCGCGTGCAGGTAAAGCTGAAAAGGGTGTCAGTCCAGTGATGGACGGAAAGGATGGATTGCTGGTTCAGGTTACTCATGGCGAAACGCGGGATACAGCGGGAGGATGCAGCGCCAAAGACGGCTGGAAAGGAAGAATCTTAACGCATGCTTGGGGGCGGCGCAGGCGGAGCCTGCAATGCCAGCGCGGGATTTCCGGGATGCGCAAGGCAGTGCGGCCTATGCGGCACGTGCTGTATTGTTGATTTATTCTGTTCAATCCATTTATTTTCCACGTATTTATCCAGGTGCAGCCAACATCGATCATGGAGCCATCTACTCTGCTCCCTCTGACAAGGAAACTGCCATGACCCCCACCCCGGTTACCTCCCGCCGCGCCGCGCTCGTCACCGGCGCCTCCCGCGGCATCGGCCGCGCCATCGCGCTGCGGCTGGCCGCCGACGGCTTCGACGTGGCCATTGGCTATGCCGGCAGCGCCGCCCGGGCCGAAGAGACAGTGGCGGCGGCGCGTGAGGCCGGCGTCAATGCCATCGCCATCCAGGGCGATGTGGCGCAGGCGCCAGACGTGGCACGGCTGTTCGATGCCGCGCAGCAGGCGTTCGGCCGGCTCGACGTGGTCGTCAACAGCGCCGGCATCATGCCGATAGCGCCGGTTGCGCCGGCCAGCCTGGACGCCTTCGACCAGACCATCGCCACCAACCTGCGCGGCGCTTTCCTGGTGCTGGGCGAGGCCGCCGCACGGCTGGGCGAAGGCGGGCGCATCATTGCGCTGTCGACCAGCGTGATCGCGCGCGCCTTCCCCGGTTACGGTCCCTATATCGCCGCCAAGGCAGGCGTGGAAGGTCTGGTGCGGGTCCTGGCCAACGAACTGCGCGGGCGCGGCATCACCGTCAATGCGGTAGCGCCGGGGCCGGTCGCGACCGAACTGTTCCTCGACGGCAAATCGGAAGCGCAGGTGGCGCAGCTGTCCAAAGTGGCGCCGCTGGAGCGGCTGGGCACGCCCGAGGACATTGCCGCGGCGGTGTCGTTCCTGGCCGGGCCGGATGGGGCCTGGGTGAATGCGCAGGTGGTGCGCGTGAACGGGGGCTTTGCCTGAGCCGTTGCCCGCCCGCCGGAAGTCAGCCCCCGGGCGTCGGCAAGGACAGATCGCAGCGCTGGCGCGCCAGCGCGTCGCGCGAGTAGCCGTGGCGCACGCGCAGCTGGTGCTCCACGGCGTCGGCCTGGTCCAGGCAGGCGAAAACCAGGTCGTCTTTTACGCGCTGCGAAACGCCTTTCAGGCGCGGCGCTTCATACGCGACCTGGCGCGCGCGGCAGCGCAGGAACAGCAGCGTTTCCTGCGAGGCTGTGATCAGTTGGTCGTGCTCGATCCGCTTGCATTCGACCAGGTCCTGGGCCAGGGCGCTGGCGCCGGCAAAGAGCAAAGGCAGGCACAGCCATCGACGCAACGAGCGGTGCATGGCAAACGGGAGGCGCAGTAGGCCAGTTGAGGGTCCGGCTCGCATCATTGCCCAGACCTGCGCACAGTGCAAGCCGCAGCGCACGCAATACCCTGTTGTGGCCGCGGCCAGACGGACCGCAGCCGGATTCAGTGTCCAGCCACATGGACAATCGCCCGCAAACCCTGATGGCTGCGTCGACCCGCCGGTCCATGCTGCTTGCAGCACACCCGCGGGGGTGGGCAGGTCCGGCGGATCGGGCTACGCTTCGACGGCAAATGCGCCGCAGTGCGCGCCAGTTCACGCCCCAGACCGACGGGCTCCCGCCCGGCCTTCCCCGTGTTCCCCCTTGCCGCCCACCGTTCCGGTGGCCTGCGGCCGCCATGTTTCCGGCATCTGCCGCCAGCACTGCGCAGCGCGACCTGACCCGCGGCTGCCCTGCGCCGCCCTGACTGCAAGACAACAACATGACCGATCTCACCGCTACCCCAGCCCAGACGGCCGCCCCGAGCCGCGAAGAAGTGCGCAAGCGCATCTACGCCATCGTCGCCGCCTCGTCGGGCAACCTGGTCGAATGGTTCGACTTCTACGTCTACGCCTTCTGCGCGATCTACTTCGCGCCGTCGTTCTTTCCCAAGTCCGATCCCACCGCGCAGTTGCTGAACACCGCCGGCGTGTTTGCCGCCGGCTTTCTGATGCGGCCTATCGGCGGCTGGCTGTTCGGCACCATCGCCGACCGCCACGGCCGCAAGAACTCGATGCTGATCTCGGTGATCATGATGTGCGCCGGCTCGCTGCTGATTGCCTGCCTGCCCACCTATGCCAGCATCGGCAACTGGGCGCCGGCGCTGCTGCTGCTCGCGCGGCTGATCCAGGGCCTGTCGGTCGGCGGCGAATACGGCACCACCGCCACCTATATGAGCGAGGTGGCGCTGCGCGGTCGGCGCGGCTTCTTCTCGTCGTTCCAGTATGTGACGCTGATCGGCGGCCAGTTGCTGGCGGTGCTGGTGGTGGTGATCCTGCAGCAACTGCTGGACGAGGCCGAACTGAAGGCCTGGGGCTGGCGCATCCCGTTCGTGGTCGGCGCGGTCACCGCGGTGGTGGCGCTGTTCCTGCGCCGCACGCTGCACGAGACCTCGTCGGCGGCTACCCGCGGCAGCAAGGAGGCCGGCAGCGTGGCCGCGCTGTTCCGCCACCACAAGGCAGCCTTCTTCACGGTGCTGGGCTATACCGCGGGCGGCTCGCTGATCTTCTACACCTTCACCACGTACATGCAGAAGTACCTGGTCAACACCGCCGGCATGTCGATCAAGACCGCCAGCTATGTGATGACGGGCTGCCTGTTCCTGTACATGTGCATGCAGCCCGTGTTCGGCGCGCTGTCCGACCGCATCGGCCGGCGCACCAACATGCTGCTGTTCGGCGCGCTGGGTGCGCTGGCCACCGTGCCGATCCTGACCGCGCTGGGCACGGTCAGCAGCCCTGAGCTTGCCTTTGTGCTGATCGTCGTGGCGCTGGCCATCGTCAGCTTCTACACCTCGATCAGCGGCATCGTGAAGGCCGAGATGTTCCCGCCCGAGGTGCGCGCGCTGGGCGTGGGCCTGGCCTATGCCATTGCCAACGCGATCTTCGGCGGCTCCGCCGAATACGTGGCGCTGGGCATGAAGACGCTGGGCCACGAGACCGCGTTCTACTGGTACGTGACCGCGATGATGGCGATTGCCTTCTGCGTCAGCCTGCGCCTGCCGCGCCAGGCCAGATACCTGCATCACGAACATTGATGCGCACCCCGCGGTGCAACGCCGCGGGACGCCGCCACGAGCATGGCAATATACGGGGGCTGCAATCGCCCCCCGTCTTTCATTGATCACCCCATGGACCTGAACGCCCTGCGCCTGTTCGTCGATATCGTCGACGCGGGCAACCTGAGCGCGGCTGCGCGCAAGCTCAAGATGACGCGCGCCAATGTCAGCTACCGGCTCAAGGCGCTGGAAGCAGAGCTGGGCGTGCAGCTGCTGCGCCGGACCACGCGCCATGTCGAGCCGACCCCGGTCGGCGCCGGCCTCTACGAGCATGGCCGCAACATCCTGGGCGAGGTGGCGGCCGCCAATGCGCTGATCAGCAATATGGGCAAGAGCCTGAAGGGCCATGTGCGGCTCTCGGTGCCCACCGGGCTGGGCCATTCGCTGCTGTCGCCGCTGCTGGTGCTGTTCAAGCAGCGCTATCCCGACATCACGCTCGACGTGGTCTTCGACAACCGCGTGCACAATCTGGTGTCCGAGGACGTGGAAGTGGCGCTGCGCATCATCTCCACGCCGCCGGATTCGGTGGTCGCCACGGAGATCGGCGAAGTCGACTGGATCGTGTGCGCATCGCCCGCGTACCTGGCCGGCCACCCGGCGCCGCAAGCGCTGGCCGGGCTGCTGGGGCATGCGTTCGTATGCGCGTCGCCCGAGGGCCAGAAGCTCAAGGCAACGGGCACGCGGCACAGTGGCGATGGTGGTGAGATCCGTGAGCAGGTGGTGCTGGAGCCCACGCTCACCTCCGAGAACTTTGCCTTCCTGAAAGAGGCGGTGCTGGCGGGCCTGGGCATCGGCATCTTCCCGATCTATGCGATCGGTGCGGAACTGGACAGCGGTGCGCTGGTGCCGCTGCTGTGCGACTACCGCATCAGCGTGTTCGGCAGCAAGCTCTACATGCTGACCATGCCCAACCGCTACCAGACGCTGGCCACGCGCTACCTGCTGAACTTCCTGAAGACCGAGCTGCAGGCAGTGTGGCCGCGGCTGCACCGCTAGGCGCCTTCAGCAGCGGCGCCACGGACTATAGTAGGAGCACAAGGATAACCGTCGGCGCATCCGCACCTGAGGAGCTACCATGGCCCTGGCCAGCACGCTTGCAAGCTGCCTGAGCAGCAAGAATACCCAGTACGACATCATCCGCCACCCCTACACCCTCAGCAGCATGGCCACTGCCGAGGCCGCGCATGTTCCCGGGGACCGGCTGGCCAAGACGCTGTTGCTGGAGGATGACCGCGGCTATGTCGCCGCCGTGATTCCTTCAAGCCACCATCTGCACATGGCCGCCATCTGCGAACAGACCGGGCGCAACCTGGTGCTGGCGCATGAGGACGAAATCCGCGAGATCTTCAAGGATTGCGACCTCGGCGCGATTCCGCCGGTGGCGATGGCCTACGGCATGCAGACCTATGTGGACGACAGCCTGATGGCGCAGCCCGACGTGTATTTCGAAGGCGGCGACCACCAGGAACTGGTGCACATGAGCGGCGAGCAGTTCTCGCAGCTGATGTCGGACGCTGGGCACGGGCAGTTCTCGCGCCGCATGATGTAAGCGGCGCTTTTTATTGGCCACTAGACGGCCACCATGCGGGTTGCGAACCCGCGTGGTGGCCGTTTTGCATGCTGGCGGGCGGGTGATGCAGACGATTCAGCCTTCAGGCAAGGCCGGTACGCTGTCGTCCTTCAGGTCCACGCCCGAGCGGCCCAATGCCGCCGCGCCGCGCAGCAGGAAGGCCAGCCGGTCGGCGGCCTGCGCATACGGCAGGCCTTCGGGGCGCACGTTGGAGATGCAGTTGCGCTCGGCATCGGTGCGGCCGGTGCGCGGCGCATGGGTCAGGTAGATGCCAAGGCTGTCGGGCGAGCTCAGGCCCGGCCGTTCGCCGATCAGCATCACCACCTGGCGCGCGCCAAGCAGCTCGCCGATCTCGTCGCCCAGCGCCACGCGCGACTGCTCGGCCACCACCACCGGGCCGATGCGCCATGCCTGCGGCAAGCGCGGGCGGGTGGCATCGAGCAACGGCAGCGCGTGCGTCTGCGTGGCCAGCGCGGACAGGCCGTCGGCAACCACGAACACCACATCGGGTGCCTCGCCCGGCCGTGCCGCGGCCAGCCGCGCGCGGCTGGCATCGTCCAGGCGCCGGCCCAGGTCGGGGCGACGCAGGTAGTGCGCGCGGTCCGGCGCCGCGCTGTGCACGGCGAGGTTCGGCACCCCCGCCGCATCCAGCGCCGCGGTGACCGCGCCCACGTCCAGCGGCAAGTGCACCGCATCGCGCGCCTGCGCATGGGCCAGCCCGAAAGCCAGTACCGCATCGGTGGTCTGGCTGTGGCCGGTACGGCCCAGCGCTACGCGCGCGCGCGTGAACTGGCGCAGGCGTTGCCAGGGGCCGGCATCGGCGTTGGCAGGATCGGCGGGAGGTGGGCGTCTGGCCGTCATCGGCTGTACCTTACAGGCTGTGGGCCATCTGCAGCAGCGGCTGGCGCGCGGCGGGCTCGAGCAGCCTGCCGCTGGCATCGGCAATGCCCATGCGCTGCAGCCAGGCCTCGAACTCCGGCGCGGGGCGCAGCCCCAGCACCTCGCGCAGGTACAGCGCATCGTGGAACGAGGTGCTCTGGTAGTTCAGCATAATGTCGTCGGCGCCGGGCACGCCCATGATGAAATTGATGCCGGCCACGCCGAACAGCGTCAGCAGCGTGTCCATGTCGTCCTGGTCGGCCTCGGCATGGTTGGTGTAGCAGACGTCGCAGCCCATCGGCACCCCCATCAGCTTGCCGCAGAAGTGGTCTTCCAGCCCGGCGCGGATGATCTGCTTGCCGTCGTACAGGTATTCTGGACCGATAAAGCCCACCACCGTATTGACCAGCAGCGGCGAGAACGCGCGCGCCACCGCGTAGGCGCGCGCCTCCATGGTCTGCTGGTCGACGCCGTGGTGCGCGTTGGCCGACAGCGCGCTGCCCTGCCCGGTCTCGAAGTACATCAGGTTGTCGCCAACGGTGCCGCGCGCCAGCGCCTGCGCGGCGTCGTGCGCCTCGGCCAGCAGCGACAGGCTGATGCCGAAGGCCGCGTTGGCGCGCTCGCTGCCGGCCACGGACTGGAACACCAGGTCGACCGGCGCGCCCTGCCCGATCGCGCGCAGGGTGTTGGTGACATGGGTCAGCACGCAGGACTGCGTGGGGATGTCGAAGCGGCTGCGCAGTTCATCGATCATGCGCAGCAGCGAGACGATGGCGCCCAGGTTGTCCGAGGCCGGGTTGACGCCGATGGTGGCATCGCCGCAGCCATAGAGCAGCCCGTCGATGATCGACGCGGCAATGCCCTTGGGATCGTCGGTCGGGTGATTGGGCTGCAGCCGCACCGAGAGCCGGCCCGGCAGCCCCACCGTGCTGCGAAAGCGCGTGACCACCTGGCACTTGCGCGCCACCGCCACCAGGTCCTGGTTGCGCATCAGCTTGCTGACCGCGGCGGCCATCTCCGGGGTGATGCCCGGCGCCACCCGCGCCAGCGTGGCGCTGTCGGTTTCATGCAGCAGCAGCCAGTTGCGCAGGTCGCCCACGGTGGTGGCGCCGATGGCGGCAAAGGCCGCGCCATCGTGCCGGTCCAGGATCAGGCGCGTGACCTCGTCTTCCTCGTACGGCACCAGCGCCTCGGTCAGGAACTGCTTGAGCGGCACCTCTGCCAGCGCCAGCCGCGCGGCCATCCGCTCCTGCTCGCTGGCCGCGGCAACGCCCGCCAGCGCGTCGCCGGAACGCGCCGGGCTGGCCCGGGCCAGCAGCGTGCGCAGGTCGGCAAAGACGTGGCGGTGGGTGCCGATGGTGTGGGTGTAGGCCATGCGTTCCGTTCCTGGGCTCTGGCGAAAACGATGACAGCGGTGCGCCGGGCGCCTTGCCGGGCACGATTCCCCCTAATATAGACAGCCTTTGTGTGTGCCGTTATGCCAACATCGCGTCAGCGCACACGGGCCTGACTCAGGACCAACATCTGGATCGGCGAGAATTCAGAATAAATTTGAGCAAATTGCATGCCGGAGACCCCGATGAAAGACCCCGACCCGACCACCACCCCGCGCCTGCTCCCGGCCGCGTGGTACAGCGTCGGCACCGTCGCCTACCTGCTGACCGCCCTCGCGCTCTGGACCGTGCTCCACGCCAACCTGGTGGCGGCATTGCTGTCCGGGCTGCTGCTGTACTCGCTGGTGGACGTGCTGGCGCCGCGCCTGAAGCGCCTGCACCAGCGCCACGACGCCCTGGCCGTGGCCATCCTGTCGGCGGTGATCCTGCTGGGGCTGACGCTGGCGGGCTGGGGGCTGGTGCGCTTTGTCAGTGGCGAGGGCAATACCCTGGACGCGCTGCTCAACCATGCGGCAGACATCATCGCCCGCTCGCGCGGGCAGATGCCGCCGTGGCTAAGTGATGCGCTGCCCAACGGCGTGGACGAACTGGCCAACACCCTGATCGCGACGCTGCGCGAGCACGTCGCCATGGCGCAGAAGCTGGGTGCCGAAGTGCTGCGTACGCTGGTGCATATCCTGATCGGGCTGGTGATCGGCGCAATGGTGGCGCTGTACCGCGCGGTGGCGCGCCCCAACCGCCGGCCCCTGGCCGCAGCGCTGGTGAAGCGCGCGCGCACGCTGCAGCAGGCGTTCTCGCAGTTCATCTTTGCGCAGATCCAGATCTCCACCATCAACACCGTGCTGACCGCAATCTACCTGCTGCTGGTGCTGCCGCTCTTTGGCGTGCACCTGCCGCTGACCAAGACGCTGGTGGTCATCACCTTCATCGCCGGGCTGCTGCCGGTGCTGGGCAACCTGATCTCCAACACCGCCATCGTGATCGCATCGCTGTCGGTGTCGCTGCCGATCGCGGCGGCGTCGCTGGTGTTCCTGGTGGTGGTCCACAAGCTGGAATACTTCCTGAACGCGCGCATCATCGGTGCGCGCATCCAGGCCGCCGCGTGGGAACTGCTGATGGTGATGCTGCTGATGGAAACGCTGTACGGCATCCCGGGCGTGATCGCCGGACCGATCTTTTATGCCTACCTGAAGCGGGAGCTGGCCGGCGCCGGGCTGGTCTGAGTGCCGCAGCCGGCATGCCGCAACGGTGGTAGGACCAATTCCTGTTCAGGCGCCGTCCTGCTCCACCCGGCTGCGCACGAAGTCGATATGGGTCTGCATGGCGGTGCGCGCCTCTTCCGGGCGGCGCGCGCAAATCGCATCGCACAGCGTGCGGTGCTGCAGCAACAGCAGGTCTGACGCGCCGTCGTCCTGTTCGCGCAGGCCGGTGCCGTTGATGGTGATGTGCTCGCGCAGCATGCCGATCACGCTGGTATGCAAGTGCAGGAACATGGTGTTGTGCGAGGCCTTGGCGATGGCGTCATGCAGTTGCGCATCGGCATCGGCCTCCGCCTGCTTGTCGTCGGCGGCACGCGCGCGTTCCAGTTCAGCCATCAGGGCGCGAATCCGCTTCACATCGGCGGCATCCGCGCGCAGCGCCGCAAAATACGCAGTCGCGCCCTCCAGCACGCGGCGGAACTCCAGGATGTCGTCGCGCAGCGCGGGGTGGTCGGCCACCAGCTGGCCCCAGGGCGAGGCAATGCCGGCGCGCAGCTGGTCGGTGGCGTAGACCCCGGCACCGCGCCGGCTCTGCAGCAGGCCGCGCGCGGCCAGCCGCTGGATCGCCTCGCGCACGGTGTTGCGCGCCACCTCGTATTGCCCGGCCAGCACCCGCTCGGCCGGCAGCCGCGTGCCGGGCGGCCAGGTGCCGTCGAGCAGCGCGGTCTCGATCCGGCGCATGACCGACTCCACGCGTCCACGGGTGCGCCCGTGCCTTGCTGCCGCTGCCGTCATGCCATGTGTCCTCGCTCCTGAGCTTGCGCGGGTCGTAGGGGCAGATTGGTCCAACCAATTTGTACCGCCGCGCGGAAGCGGGAATTATGCGCCGAAACGTGCGACTCCAGCACGCCCGGAGCGAGACATGAAGGATCGTCAGTACCCCACCGGCCCTGCCCCCGCGCAGGCCTACCTGTTTGCCACCTGCCTGGTCGACATGTTCGTGCCGCAGGCCGGCCTCGACGCCGTGCGGCTGCTTGAACGCGAAGGGCTCACCGTGCACTTCCCGCGCGGCCAGAGTTGTTGCGGCCAGCCCGCCTACAGCAGCGGCAACCCCGACGCGGCCCGTGCGGTGGCGCGCGCTCAACTCGACCTGTTCAGCCAGCCCTGGCCGGTGATCGTGCCGTCGGGCTCGTGCGCGGGCATGATGCGCCACCACTGGCCGCAGCTCTTTGCCGACGATCCGGTGGCCGGCCCCAAGGCACTGGAACTGGCCGGGCGCATCTATGAACTGGGCGAGTTCCTGCTGCATGTGCTGAAGGTGGACTTTGGCGATGCCGCAGCGGCGGTCCAGCCGCAGGAGCGCATCGTGCTGCATACCTCGTGCGGCGCCCGTCGAGAAATGGGTACGCGCCAGCACGGCGTGGCCCTGGTCGACGCGCTGCCGGGCGTGACCCGCGTGGAGCATGAACGCGAGTCGGAATGCTGCGGCTTCGGCGGCACCTTCTCGCTCAAGCATCCCGATATCTCCGGCGCCATGGTGCGCGACAAGGTGGCCTCGGCCTGCGCCACCGGCTGCGACCGGCTGGTCTCGGCCGACTGCGGCTGCCTGCTCAATATCGGCCATACCGCGGCGCATGACCACGCCCCGCTGCAGGTGGAGCACCTGGCCACCTTCCTGTGGCGCCGTACCGGAGGTGCCGCATGAGCACCCCCGGCGCCCGCGAACGCATGCTCGGCCGGCTGCGCGCTGCCGCGCCCGCCCCTTCCCCAGGCACTGCGGAACTCAACCGCCGCATCGACAGCCATTTCGAGGCACGCCGCCACGGCACGCCAGCCGTTGGCGAGCTGATCGGCGCGATGCAGGCGGCACTGCAAGGCCTGCATGCCGAGGTCTGGTGCGCCAGCGAGGCGGCCTGGCCGGCATTGCTGGCCACTGAGCTGGCCAATGCCGGCGTGAAGCGCCTGCTGCTTGATCCCGCCAGCCAGGCCGGTGCCGCGCTGGCGGCGGCCTTGCCGGCCCATATCGAAGCCATCGGCTACGACCGCCCGATCCAAGCCTGGAAGGCGGAGCTGTTCGACACTGTCGATGCCGGCTTCACCGTGGCGCGCTCCGGCATTGCCGCCACCGGCACGCTGGTGGTCGCGCCCGACGCGGGCTCGCCGCGCACGGTGTCGCTGGTGCCGCCGCTGCATGTCGCGCTGGTGCGCGCCTCGACGCTGCACGCCGACCTGCATATGGCCGCGCGCACCGAGCGCTGGTCCGACGGCATGCCGACCAACCTGGTGCTGATCTCCGGCCCGTCCAAGACCTCCGACATCCAGCAGACGCTGGCCTACGGCGCGCATGGTCCGCGCCGGCTGTGGGTCGTGATCGAGACCGAGACCGCGGAGGCCGGGCAATGAGCCAGCACACACTGAATTTTGTTCCGCCGCAGGACTTCAAGGCACGCGCCCGCGAGGCGCTGGACGATCCCAAGCTGCGCCGGAGCTTCCGCGGCGCGATGGACTTCCTGCAGGGCAAGCGCCTGGCGCAGTTCCCCGACGCGGATGAGCTGGAACACCTGCGCGACCTGGGCGAGGCGGTGCGCCAGCACGCGCTGGCCAACCTGCCGGACTTGCTGGTGCAGCTGGAGGCAAAGCTCACCGCCGCCGGCGTGCAGGTGCACTGGGCCGAGAACGCCGACGAAGCCAACGCGATCATCCACCGCATCGCGGCATCGAAGCAGGCGAAGCGCGTGATCAAGGGCAAATCGATGGCCAGCGAGGAGATCGAGCTGAACCATTACCTGGCCGAGCGCGGCGTGGACTGCATCGAATCGGACATGGGCGAGTACATCGTCCAGCTGGCCGGCGAGAAGCCCTCGCATATCGTGATGCCGGCGATCCACAAGACCAAGGGCGATATCGCGCAGCTGTTCCAGGCGCATATCCCCGACACGCCCTATACCGAGGATGTCGACGCGCTGATCCAGACCGGCCGCCGTGCGCTGCGCCAGGCCTTTGTCGACGCGGATATCGGCTTGTCCGGCGTGAACTTCGCCGCCGCCGACACTGGCACGCTGTGGCTGGTGGAGAACGAGGGCAACGGCCGGCTTTCCACCACCGTGCCCGACGTGCATATCGCCATCATGGGCATGGAGAAGGTCGTGGCCAGGCTGGAGCACATCGTGCCGCTGTCCACGCTGCTGACGCGCTCGGCCACCGGGCAGGCCATTACCACCTATTTCAACCTGATCTCCGGGCCGCGCCGCGCGGGCGAGCGCGACGGCCCGCGCGAGGTCCACCTGGTGCTGCTCGACAACGGCCGCACCCAGGCCTATGCCGACACGCAGCTGCGCGCCACGCTGCAATGCATCCGCTGCGGCGCGTGCATGAACCACTGCCCGGTCTACACGCGCATCGGCGGCCACGCCTACGGCACGACCTATCCCGGCCCCATCGGCAAGATCATCTCGCCGCACCTGCTGGGGCTGGACGCCACCGCCGACCTGGCGACCGCGTCGAGCCTGTGCGGCGCCTGCGGCGAGGTATGCCCGGTGCGCATCCCGATCCCGCAACTGCTGGTGCGCCTGCGCACCGAGGCCAACCGCGATCCGCAAGAGCAGGTCCTCAACCCGCTGCGCGGCCAGGGCGCCAAGTACAGCCGCGGCGAGCACCTGGTGTGGCGCTTCTGGAGCGGCGCGTATTCACACCCGGCGACGTACCGGCTGTTCCGCTGGGCGGCCACGCGGCTGCGCGCGCTGACGCCATCGAAACAGATGGGCTGGACGCAGCATCGCACGCCGCTGAAGCCGGCGGCGAAGAGCCTGGCGGATTTGCTGAAGGAGAAGGGGCAGCCGGAGTAGGCCGCTTCCCAAAGCACTAGCGCGTCCTACTCCCGACTGTGTTCACCCTCTCCCGCTTGCGGGAGAGGGCCGGGGTGAGGGCCGAGGTGTCGACGAAGTCGAGGCTGTCGGTATGCCACCGCCTGCCCTCACTCCCGGCCCCTCTCCCGCGCGGGAGAGGGGAGCAAACAAGCGAGCGGACTTAAGCCGCGGCGCTTTTCCAGAACAACAAAGCTTTCCCGAAACACCACCGAAGCAGGAGACTAAACCGTGCAACCCTGGACCCAACTCTATACGCCGCTGGGCAGCCTGTGGCTATCGTCGCTGGCGGCAGCCATTCCCATCCTGTTCTTCTTCATTGCGCTGGCCGTCTGGCGCATGAAGGGCCATGTCGCCGCGGCCGTGACGCTGCTATTGGCGCTGGCCGTCGCGATCTTCGCCTACGGCATGCCCGTGCAGCAGGCGCTGGCCTCGGCCGGCTTCGGCTTTGCCTATGGCCTGTGGCCGATCGCATGGATCATCGTGACCGCGGTATTCCTCTACAAGATCGTGGTCAAGACCGGCCAGTTCGACGTGATCCGCGCCTCGGTGCTGTCGATCACCGACGACCAGCGCCTGCAGATGCTGCTGATCGGCTTTGCCTTCGGCGCCTTCCTGGAAGGCGCGGCGGGCTTCGGCGCGCCGGTGGCGATCACCGCGGCGCTGCTGGTGGGCCTGGGCTTTAATCCCTTATATGCGGCGGGCCTGTGCCTGATCGCCAATACCGCGCCGGTGGCGTTTGGCGCGATGGGCATCCCCATCATCGTGGCGGGCCAGGTCACGGGCATCGATCCCTTCCATATCGGCGCCATGGCCGGACGCCAGCTGCCGCTGCTGTCATTGCTGGTGCCGTTCTGGCTGGTGTTCATGATGGATGGCGCCAAGGGCGTGCGCGAGACGTGGCCGGCGGCGCTGGTGTGCGGCGGCAGCTTTGCCGTGACGCAGTACTTCACGTCCAACCATATCGGGCCCGAACTGCCGGACATCACTTCGGCACTGGTCAGCCTGGTGTCGCTGGCCGCGTTCCTGAAGGTATGGCAGCCGCGCAGCGCGTCGCAGCGTGCCGGCGGCAATGTCAGCGGCGGCACCGTCGCACTGGCCGGCTTCGGCGGCGGCTTCGGCGGTGCGATGTCCAGCCGCAAGGCGTCGCCCTACACCCTGGCGCAGACGCTGCGCGCGTGGGCGCCGTTCGGCATCCTGACCGCCATCGTCACGGTGTGGAGCCTGCAGCCGTTCAAGGCGCTGTTTGCCGCCAATGGCGCGCTGGCGGGCACGGTGCTGAAGTTCAAGATCCCGGGGCTGGACCAGATGGTGATCAAGGCCGCGCCGATCGTGGCCACGCCCAAGGCCTATGACGCGGTGCTGAAGCTCGACCTGCTCTCCGCCGTCGGCACCGCCATCCTGCTGACCGCGCTGATCTCGGCGGTGCTGCTGCGCATGAAGCCGCGCGCGCTGCTGGCCACCTTTGCCGAGACCCTGGTGGAACTGGCGCGCCCGGTGCTGTCGATCGGCCTGGTGCTGGCGTTCGCCTTTGTCGCCAACTACTCCGGCATGTCATCGACACTGGCGTTGCTGCTGGCCGGCACCGGCGCGGCCTTCCCGTTCTTCTCGCCGTTCCTGGGCTGGCTGGGGGTGTTCCTGACCGGTTCTGACACTTCGTCCAATGCGCTGTTCTGCGCGCTGCAGAACACCACGGCGCATCAGATCGGCGTGTCGGACACGCTGCTGGTCGCCGCCAATACCACCGGCGGCGTCACGGCCAAGATGATCTCGCCGCAATCGATCGCCGTGGCGTGTGCGGCGACCGGGCTGGTGGGCAAGGAATCGGAGCTGTTCCGGTTTACGGTGAAGCACAGCCTGCTGTTCGCGGTGGTCATCGGCATTATTACCGTGGTACAGGCGTACCTGTTGCGGGGATGATTCCGGGCTGATGGGGCATGGTATTGGGGGATGGTTTTCTGGCTTCGGCACTGTGGTTGGTTATCGTGCTTGACTAGCGTGGGCTGTTTCGCCGGCGTAGCCGGCGAGTCACTTTCTGTCCAAGTGACAGAAAGTAACCAAAGAACGCGTCGCCTGTGCGGCTGGCAATAAAGTCATCGGCGTTGGTGGTTCGGGCGGTGGTGATTTCCGCTGATGGGATTGGTGGTTCGAGCCAGCTACGCTCCCTGTCTGGTGCCTGCGTCGACGGACTATTGGACGAACCCGACTTTAGGTTGTTGGCAGCCTGCTAACCAGGTTATCGGTGGGACGCCTTCGGCTGCGCTGCGCGCACGCAGCATCTCAGGTCGGAGGCACGGGCACGGAGTGCATCGCTGCGCTCGCACCGCGTGGTCGCGGATGATGCCGAACCTAACGCGGTTAGGACGTGGTCGGTCGCTCTGCTTCGGGCCGGCGCGCAGCGCAGCCGTAGGCGTCCCACCGATGGCGGTCTTAGCAGGCTGCCAATCCCCTAAAGTCGGGTTCGTCCAATAGTCCGTGGATGCAGGCACCGGACAGGGGGCGTAGCCGGGTCGAACGAGCACCCACATCGAACGGAAATCACCACCGCCCGAACCACCAACGCCGAGGAATGGATTGCCAGCCGCATAGGCGACGCGTTTTTTGGTTACTTTTTGGCGCTCGGCCAAAAAGTGACTCGCCGGCTACGCTGGCGAAACAGCCCACGCCCGCCAAGAACGACAACCAACCGCAGTGCCGCAGCCAACCCAATCCTCCTCCCCATAACTCAGTCAAAAAACGCCTCGCCCACACTCAGCGGCGCATGCCGATACGTCGCCGGCGTCCGGCTCAACTTGACCGGCGCACCCAGCCCCTTGTAGCCACCCTCCATCTCCACCACCATCTCGCGGTGCTGCGTATGCGGATGCTGCAAGGCATCCGCCACGGACAGCACCGGCGCGCAGGGCACGCCTGCGGCCACCAGCTCGTCGGCCAGCACCTTGCCATCGAACTCGGACAGCCTGGCTTCCAGTTCCGCCTTCAGCGCCACGCGGTTCACCGAGCGCGCGCCCGCCGTGGCATAGCGCTCGTCATCGGCCAGCGCAGGCAGCCGCAGGTGATCGCACAGGATGCGGAACTGCCGGTCGTTGCCCACTGCCAGGAAGATCGGGTCCGTGGCAGTCGCCACCGTGTCGTACGGGTAGATGTTCGGATGCGCGTTGCCCGTGCGCTGCGGCGTCTTGCCGCTCATGAACCAGTTGGCCGCATGCGGATGCAGCAGCGACAGGCCGGAGTCATAGAGCGCCGCCTCGACAAACTGCCCGCGCCCGCTGCGCGCACGCTCCTGCAGGGCCAGCAGCACGCCGATCACGGCGTTCAGGCCGGTCACCATGTCCACCACCGGCAAACCCACGCGCAGCGCATCGCCATCGGCCTCGCCGTTGATGCTCATGATGCCGGACATGGCCTGGATGGCGGCGTCGTAGCCGGGCAGGCCGCCCAGCGGGCCATCGGCGCCGAAGCCGGACACGCGGCAATGGACCAGCCGCGGGAAGCGCGCGCACAGCGTGTCATAGCCCAGCCCCCACTTCTCCATGGTGCCGGTCTTGAAGTTCTCGACCAGCACGTCGGCCTCGGCCAGCAGCGCGAGCAGGACTTCGCGATCCGCCTCGGCGGTCAGGTCCAGCCGCATCACGCGCTTGTTGCGGTTCAGGCCGAAGTAGTAGGAGGCCACGCCGTTCTTGAACGGCGGCCCCCAGGTGCGGGTGTCGTCGCCCTGCGGCGGTTCGATCTTGAGCACGTCGGCGCCGTGGTCGCCCAGGATCTGGCCGCAGTACGGACCGCCCAGGATGCGCGACAGGTCGACCACGCGGATGCCGGCGAGCGCGCCGGGGCTGGTTTGGGTCATGGCTGGTTTTCCTGTGCGGTTCAGTCAAGCTGGGCGCCGGACTTCTGCACCACGGCGCGCCACTTGCCGACCTCGGCCTTGACGAAGCCGCCAAGCTGCTCGGGCGTGGTCGACGGCGCGAACTCCAGGCCCTGCGCCTGCAGGGTCTTGCGCACCTCGGGCTGCTTGAGCGCATCGGCAAAGGCGCGGTTGAGCTTGCCGATCACTTCGGGCGGCGTGCCGGCGGGTGCGACCACGCCGAAGAACACCGATACATCGAAACCTGGCACGCCCTGTTCGGCCACGGTCTGCACGTCCGGCAGTGCCTGCGAGCGCGCCTTGGTGGTGACGCCCAGCGCGCGCACCTTGCCGCTCTTGATGAAGGGCATCGCGGTCAGCACGTCGGTAAAGGTCATGCTGACCTGCCCGCCCAGCAGGTCGTTCAGCGCGGGGCCGGTGCCCTTGTACGGGATGTGCTGGAAATCGGTGCCGGTGACGTTGTTGAACAGCACCCCCGCCAGGTGCGACGACGCGCCGTTGCCGGACGAGGCATAGGTCAGCGTGCCCGGGTGCGCCTTGCCATAGGCGATCAGCTCTGTGACGTTCTTGGCCGGCACCGACGGGTTGACCACCAGCACATTGGGCAGCTGGCCGATCTGGATCACCGGCGCGAAGCTCTTGACCGGGTCGTAGTTGATCTTGCGGTACAGGCTGACGTTGATCGCCAGCGGCGCCGAAGTGCCGAACATCAGCGTGTAGCCGTCGGGCTCGGCGCGCGCCACCACCTCGGCGCCGATGTTGCCGCCGGCGCCGGCGCGGTTTTCCACCACCACCGGCTGGCCCAGGCTGGTCTTGAGCGCGGCGGCAAGCGTGCGCGCCATGGCATCAGTGGGGCCGCCCGGCGGGTAGGTGACGACCATCATGATCGGCTTGGACGGGAAGTCCTTCTGCGCGAAGGCGGGAGCGATAAAGAGCGAGCAGGCGGCGATGGCCGCTATGCGGTGCCAGAGTTTCATGGCGTTGTCTCCTGGGTATAGGACGTCTCCCGCCGGCGGCGGGATGGTGTTGCGGGGGATTGGTGCCGGACGTGGATCCGGTCAGAACACGTTGACCTGGTCGACCGCGCCGGCGGCGCGCACCGTGCCGTCAGCCGGCGCGACGGTCTCGGCCAGCCACTCGGGCTCGGGCTGCGCGGCCAGCGGGTCCTGCGGCAGCACGCGATGGCGCAGCACCAGCTGCGCCAGCCGCATGCGGCGCACCGAGCCGATGCGCCCGGCTTCCCAGGCCATCGCCACCGCGCTGGTGACGTGGTACAGCGCCGAGGCCGCCTGGCGCGCCAGCAGTTCGCCGTCCGCGCCGGCCTCAGCGGCTTGCGCGGCCAGCTTCGCAGCGGCAGCGATGGCACCTTCGAACACGGCACGCGCCGCCGCATGCATCGGCGTATCGGCCAGCAGGCCGGCCAGGTGCGCCTGCAGCACCGGCAGCGCGCCTTCGCGGCGGACCGCGCGCAGCACGTCGAGCGCAACGATATTGCTGGTACCCTCCCAGATCGAGCCGAGGTGGGCGTCGCGCACCAGGCGCGGGTCGCTCCATTCTTCGATATAGCCGCAGCCGCCGCGGATCTCCATGGCGTCGCCGGTGACCTTGCGCGCGTCGCGGCACGCGCGGAACTTGATCAGCGGCGTCAGGATGCGCATCAGCGGGTAGGCGTCGGCCTCGCCGGCGTCGGCGCGGCGCAGCGCCTCGGCGGTCTGGAACACCATGGTGCGCGCCTGCTCGGCGGGCAGGGTCAGCTTGAGCAGCTGGCGGCGCATCAGCGGCATGTCCTGCAGGCGCTTGCCGAACGCCTGGCGCTCGCGCGCGATGAACAGGCCCTCGGTCAGCGCGCGGCGCATCAGGCCGGCGGCGCGCACGCCGTTGGACAGGCGCGAGTTGTTGATCATGTCAGCCATCTGCACGAAGCCGCGGCCGGGTTCACCGACCAGCCAGGCATGCGCGCCTTCCAGCCGGATCTCGCCGCTGGCCATCGAGCGGGTGCCCAGCTTGTCCTTCAGGCGAATGATGCGGTAGTGGTTGGTGCTGCCATCGGCCAGCTTGCGCGGCAGCAGGAACAGCGACACGCCCTTGTGGCCCGGCACGGCGTTGCCGGCCTCATCCTCGACGCGGGCCAGCACCATCGCCAGCGCGGCATCGGGGTTGGAGCAGAACCACTTGTCGCCCAGCAGGCGCCAGCCGCCCTCGGCTGAAGCATCGCGCACCGCGCGCGTGGCAGTGGCGGCGACGTCGGAGCCTGCGCCCTGCTCGGTCATGAACATCGCGCCCTGGTAGAGGTCGTCGAAGACCTGCGTGGTCAGGTTGGGCAGAAAGCGCTCGACCAGCGCCGGGTCGCCGAACTTGCGTAGCGTGCGCGTCAGCGAATCGGTCATCGACAGCGGGCAGCACAGGCCGAACTCCGCCTGCACAAACAGATATGTGAGTGCGTACTTAGCCGCTGGCGGCAGGGGCTTGTCCCAGCCCAGCACGCCACTGCGGTGCGACGCCGCCGCCAGGCCGAATTCGGCAAAGGCCACGCGCTCCATCTCCACATAGGCCGGATGCTTGTCGATGCGCTGCGCATCCACGCCCGCGCGGGTACGGTAGGTGAGTTCGGGAGGATGGCGGTCGGCCACGCCGGCCAGTTCGTCGAGCACGCCGCCGGCCAGCGCCCCCATGCGCTCCAGGTGCGGCAGCAGGTGGTTGAACAGGTCGGACGGCAGGTAGAGCGGCAGCAGCGCGCGCAGGTCCGGGTCGGCGGCAAACAGGCTGCCGCCCTGGCGGTCGGGTACCGGATGGGCGGCGGCCGGTGCGGCGGGGTGGGCCTGAAGTGTGGTGTCGCGCACGGCGCTGGACGGCATGGCTGGTCTCCTGGGATGGGACGGGTTCCGGCTGGCGAACCCTTTGACCTCCATTATTCAAACCCCAAAGATTTGCGTCTAATTCTAAAATTGGCTTGATCCATATAATTTCTGTATCGCCATGGAATTCCGCCACCTGCGTTACTTCCTCGTGCTGGCCGAGGAACTGCACTTCGGCCGGGCCGCGCGCCGGCTTGCCATTTCCCAGCCGCCGCTGTCGCTCAATATCCAGCAGCTGGAGGCCTCGGTCGGGGCGCGGCTGTTCGACCGCGACAGCCGCGGCGTGCGGCTGACCGCGGCCGGGCGGGCCTTCCGCGAATCGGCCACGGCGCTGCTGGCGCAGGCCGAGGCAGCGCGGGTGCTGGCACGCGAGATCGAGGCGGGCGCGGTCGGGCGGCTGCGCGTGGGCTTTGTCGGATCGATGCTGTATCGCGGGTTGCCGCAGACGCTGCGCGCGTTCCAGACGGCCTATCCCGGCATCCAGGTGGCGCTGACCGAGCTCAACTCACAGGAACAGATCGACGCGCTGCTGCACGACGAGCTCGACGCCGCCTTTGTCCACACCGGCCGGGTGCCGGACACGCTGCAGGCAACGCTGGTGCACAGCGAGCCCTTTGTCTGCTGCCTGCCGGCGGACCATGCGCTGGCCGCGCTCCCGGAATTTCCGCTGGCCGCATTGCGCGGCGAGACGTTCGTGCTGTTCTCGCGCAAGGCCTCGCCGGACTACTACAGCCGGATCTTTGATATGTGCGCCGCGCAGGGCTTCTACCCGCAGATCCGTCATGAGGTGCGGCACTGGCTGTCGGTGGTGTCGCTGGTGTCCCAGGGGATGGGCGTGGCGGTGGTGCCGGCGGCGCTGGCGCACTCCGGCATGGCCGGGGCCGCGTTCCGGCCGCTGGCGGACGCGGCGGTGCGCTCGGAGGTCTACTGCGCGTGGAAGACGGCGCCGGACCATCCGGCGCGCGATCATTTCGTCGGCATGGTGCGCGAGATGGCAGCCGCCGCCCAGGGCAACCCCAAAGAAAAAGCCACCGGTCCATAGGCCGATGGCTTGTGAAGTACGCGTGGAACGGGGTGTTCAGCGTGCTTGGAGCTTAACCCTGCCCGCTTACGGCATCCAATAACGCAAATGTGGTAATTGATCGACGCAGCATGAGACTGGTTGCACTCGGCTTCACATAGCCGAACCACCCTGCATCAGGCTGAAGAGGCGAAGTGGGGGCTGGCGAACGGACATCGCCCTCTTCTCCCTTTCACCTGCACCGTGAGCGGTTATCATTCGCCACGTGCGGCGCAATGCCGCGGCAGAGGCCTGCGTGCCCGCACTTTCAAGGGCAACGCAATGCCTCAATTGCGATACAATGAAAACGATTTTCATTTACACAAACCGGCGTGGTCGCGCTGGCCGCTTGGCGGCAGACCGCGCCACCCGCCACCGACTGGAAGCATGATGCGGTTGTCTGAACTTCCACGGCGCACGCCCGCCGTTGTGCAATCGGTGGACGACGCCACCCCCGGAGACCCGGTCGCGCGCCGCCTGCGCGAACTGGGCTTCGTCCCCGGTGAAGCCGTGCAGATCATCGCCTACGGTCCCTTCGGCATGGACCCGCTGGTGGCACAGGTAGGCTTCACCCGCTTTGCGCTGCGCCGCTCGGAAGCGGCGCGCATCGGCGTAGAGGTCGCCAGCGCCTCGGTCACCAGCATCGCCCCCGCCACGCGGGGCGGCGACCAGACCGCCAAACCGTCCGCAAAACGGACTGCCTGAGCCTTCCCCCGGATTATGTCTGTAGCCCCTTCCACTTCTGCCCTGCGCGTTGCGCTGGTCGGCAATCCCAATTGCGGCAAGACCGCACTGTTCAACCGCCTGACCGGCAGCCGCCAGAAGGTGGCCAACTATGCGGGCGTGACCGTAGAGCGCAAGGAAGGCCACTTTGTGTCGCCGGCCGGGCGCCAGGTGCGCATCCTGGACCTGCCGGGCGCCTACAGCCTGCACGCGGCCAGCCTCGATGAAGCCATCACGCGCGATGTCTGCCTGGGCATGCGCGCCGGCGAGCAGCGCCCGGACCTGCTGGTGTCGGTCGTCGATGCGACCAACCTGCGCCTGCACCTGCGCTTCGTGCTGGAACTGCGCCGCCTGGGCCTGCCGATGGTGGTGGTGCTCAATATGAGCGACGCCGCCGCGCGGCGCGGCATCCAGATCGACCGCGACAAGCTGTCGGCCGCGCTCGGCGTGCCGGTGGTCAGCACCGTGGCGGTGAAGCACGACGGCGCCACGGCGCTGGTCAGCCTGCTCGACGACACCCTGCCGCCGGCGCCGCCGGCCACGCCGGAACCCGCCAACGACATGGACGTGCATGCCGAGGTCAACCGCCTGCTGGCGGCCGCGGTCAGCATGCCGGCGCGCACCGCCGCGCTGGATGACCGCCTCGACCGCATCGTGCTGCATCCGGTGATCGGCCTGCTGCTGCTGGCGGTGCTGCTGTTCCTGATGTTCCAGGCAGTGTTCTCGTGGGCCGAGCCGTTGATGGACGGCCTCGAGGGCGGCGTGCACTGGGCCGGCGAGATGCTGGGCGCGTACCTGCCCGACGGCATGCTCAAGAGCCTGCTGGTCGACGGCCTGGTCGCGGGCCTGGGCAGCGTGGTGGTGTTCCTGCCGCAGATCCTGATCCTGTTTCTGTTCATCCTGACGCTGGAGGAATCCGGCTACCTGCCGCGCGCGGCCTTCCTGCTGGACCGCCTGATGATGGGCGCGGGGCTGTCGGGGCGCTCGTTCATCCCGCTGCTGTCCAGCTTTGCCTGCGCCATCCCCGGCATCATGGCCACGCGCACCATCCAGGATCCGCGCGACCGGCTTACCACCATCCTGGTGGCGCCGCTGATGACCTGCTCGGCAAGGCTGCCGGTGTATGCGCTGCTAATCGGCGCCTTCATCCCCGAGCGCACCGTGCTGGGCCTGTTCAACCTGCAGGGGCTGGTGCTGTTCGCACTCTACGTGGCGGGCATCGTCAGCGCGCTGGTGGTGGCCTACGCGCTCAAGTTCTTCCGCCGCGACCGCACCGACCATCCGCTGCTGATGGAACTGCCGTCGTACCGCATTCCCAATCCGCGCGACGTGGCCATCGGCCTGTGGGAGCGTGCCCGCATCTTCCTGTCGCGGGTGGGCAAGGTGATCCTGGCGCTGACGGTGCTGCTGTGGTTCCTGTCGACCTTCCCGTCCGCGCCCGTGGGCGCGACCGCGCCGGCCATCGACTACAGCTTTGCCGGCATGATCGGCCATGCGCTGCAGAAGGTGTTCGCACCGGTGGGCTTCAACTGGCAGATCTGCATCGCGCTGGTGCCGGGCCTGGCCGCGCGCGAGGTGGCGGTGGGTGCGCTGGCAACGGTCTACGCGCTGTCAGGCAGTGAAGAGGCCGTGGCCACGCAGCTGGCGCCGATGATCGCGTCGCAATGGTCCTTGGCCACGGCGCTGTCGCTGCTGGCCTGGTACGTGTTCGCACCGCAGTGCATCTCCACGCTGGCGGTGATCCGGCGCGAGACCGACTCATGGAAGGTGATGGCGCTGTCGGCGGCCTACCTGACCGGGCTGGCCTACCTGGCGGCCTTCGTGACCTACCGCGTCGCGCTGATGTTCAGCTGAGGCACCACGCCGCCATGACCCTCTACCACGCCATCGAAACGCTGCTGGTCCCGCTGATCGTGCTGGCGTGCGCGGTATCGGTGATCGCGCGCTACGCGCCGCGCACGCGCGAGCGCGTCAAGGCAACGCTGGCCGCGCGCCTGGGCGGCAGCGCCGCCACCGGCTGGCGCGCCCGGCTGGTGCGCTGGCTGGCCCCGCAGGCCGCCGCGGGCTGCGCCAGCGGCTGCGACGACGGTGGCTGCAATACCTGCGGATCCAACACCGCCAACTCCAACTCCGGCGCGCAGGACAAGCCTGCCGAACAGGTGGTTCGCTTCGTGCACAAGCGCTGAGCGGCGCGCTTTCCGCCTCAACAGATCCACGCAGAAACGGGTACGCCCGCTGCTTCCGCATGGCGCGGAAGCAGCGCTTTGCGCTCGCCTGCTGACCGTCTGGCGGGGATAAACCCCCCTGGAAAGCCTTGCGCCGAGGCACGCAGAAACGGGTACGCTTTGCGCGCTGGCTGGCTTGGCACCCATCTCGGGGACGTCCCGCAAAGGCAGGCCCAGCCTGGTCCGGAGGCCGTTGTCGGCAGGCCCCGGCAGGGCCTGGAACGCTTGGCGCCGGTCACGCAGAAACGGGTACGCTTTGGCGGCTTCCCTCCCGACGGCCGTTGGTGTGCGCCAAAGCGAAACGCCCTCCGGATGGAGGGCGTTGCGCCAGGCGCGGGAACCTGCTGCTTACTTGACCGTACCGTAGAAGACCAGCTTCAGCGGCGTATTGTCGGCGGCCGCAGTGCAGGTCGCGGTAATGGTGAAGTCGCCAGCCGCGGTGCCGGTGGCGCGCACCTGGTTCGGCAGCATGACCATGCTTGGGCTCAGTGTCACCGGACCGGTCTTGTCCCACGCCCAGTTGTTGCATGCGGTGTACTGCGCGTCATCGCCCAGGTGCTTCATGCGTGCGGTCACCTCGACCGTCGTCGGCGGCATCAGCAGCAGCGTCATCGGATCCTGGTTGTCGCCAACCAGCGCCCAGACCGGGTTCTCGGTCACCGTCAGCGTGGCGCTGCGGCGCTCGCCAAGCTTGGTGCTGACAGCAGTCACCGTCAGGCTGCTCTGGACCGGGCCCTTGTCGTTGGCCAGGCTGGTGCTGACCGTGGCGTCATGCGTACCCGCCGCTTCCGATGCGGACAGCGTGGCCGAGGTCGCCGTGTAGGTCCAGGCGCCGTCGAACTCCGCGGTCACGTCCTGGCCATCGTGGCGCAACACACGCGAGGTGAAAGTTTCCGCACGGTTGCTGAAGACCTGCAGCGCGTTCACCTCGCGGCCGCCCTTGGTCGTCACCACGCGATAGGCGGCGGCGCCGTTCTTCTGCACCGTCACCACGATCACCCCGGCAATGGCATGCCCGTCCGGCGCGGTCACCGACACCGAGACAGTGGCCATGGCCACGGCGGTGGATGAGCTGTTGCTCGCCTTCAGCGTGGCGCTGTTCTGGCTGGCCGTGACCTGGACTGCGGTGCCGCTGCTGGACCATGCCCAGCTGCTAACGCTGGCGGACACGTCGGCGCCGTTGCTGTCGACCAGCGATACCTTGACCGGCAGCTCCTGCCCGTCGCTCATCGACAGGCTGCTGTTCGGGATCGACAGGCTGTAGCCCAGCGCCGAGGCTGGCACCACGGTGATGGTGGCGGATTGCGCGGGCAGCTGTACCGTCGTGTTGTCGGCGCCCTTGACGCTCGCCACCACCTGGACGGTGGTCGTCCCGGTGGCAATGCCCTTGACCACGGCGCTGCCCGGCGTGGTGGCACTCGGCTCCACGGTGGCAATGCCGCTGTCGATACTGGTCCAGTTGAAGGTGGTGTTGCCGGACACGTCGATGCCGTTGCTGTCCACCGCCAGCGCGCTGATGGTGAGCGTGCGGCCGACGCCGACCTCGCCGGAGGTCACGCTCATCTTCACCGTATAGGTCAGCGGCGTGGAGCCGCCTGCGTTTGGCGTGGTGGGCGTGCCCGAACCGCCGCCGCCACCGCCGCACGCAGCCAGCAGCAATGTCATGGCAGAGCCCGCCAGCCAGGATGCCCACATTCTCAGTCTCATGATGTTCCCCCCAGGCATGTGTTTTTTTCCCGCGCTACCAGCCTAGGCACAAAGGTGCCAGCGCAATACCGGCCAGAGGACTGAGGTGCGGCGCACAGAACATGCGCGTGGTTCATCCTTTCAGCGCAGCGGCACCGCCATTCAGGCGAGGCAAATATGACCGGCTGAGTCCCGCCCGCAAGCCGGTCCCAGCCGTTTGGCGCAACCCGCGCATGGCAGTCCCCCGATCGGGCCACGCCCGCACCCGGCGCTCCCCCACGCTTGACCGCGGCCGGCCTTGTCGACTAACCTTTGCAGACCATCCGGCGCTTGCCGGATGCGCACCAACACGAGCGGCCCCCGGCCCTCCTCCTCCAGGCACGATGAACCGTTACACCAGCACACTCAGCCAGGCTGCCGATGCGTCCCGCATCGCTGCCCGCGCTCGCGTGCTGGCTGCCCTGGCATCGGGCCGCGCCCTGCGCGCTTCCTCGCTACTGCTAAGCCTATCGATCGGTTGCCGGGCCTAGTGCCCCGTGGCAGTTCGGCAGCCTTTCGCCACCCCTTTTTCCGTTTTTCTTTTTTCACTTTCCCAGGCCCGCTGAATCACTGGGCCGGTTCCTGCCATCTCAGTGATGCAGCGGGCTAGCGAGGAAGGAGACCCCGTATGCTCAGCAATCCCGCCACCAAGTACCAGCCCGCCGCCACCGTCGACATCCCTGACCGCACCTGGCCCGGCCGCACCATCACGCGCGCACCGCGCTGGATGAGCACTGACCTGCGCGACGGCAACCAGGCTCTGATCGAGCCGATGAACCCGGCACGCAAGCTGCGCTTCTTCGAGCAACTGGTGAAGATCGGCCTGAAGGAAATCGAAGTGGCGTTCCCCGCGGCCTCGCAGACCGATTTCGACTTCGTGCGCATGCTGATCGAAGAGCAGCGCATCCCCGACGACGTCAATATCATGGTGCTGACGCAATCGCGCGAAGACCTGATCCGCCGCACCGTCGAATCCGTGCGCGGCGCGGCGCGGGCCACGGTGCACCTGTACAACCCGATCGCGCCGGCCTGGCGGCGCATTGTCTTCAATGCCTCGCGTGAAGAGATCAAGGAGGTCGCGGTCTCGGGCACGCGCCTGATCAAGGCGCTGACCGATGCCATGCCTGGCACGGCCTGGACCTATGAGTATTCGCCCGAGACTTTCAGCCTGGCCGAGCTCGACTTCTCGCTGGAAGTCAGCGACGCCGTCTCTGCCGCCTGGCAGGCCGGCCCGGACCGGCCGATGATCCTGAACCTGCCGACCACGGTTGAATGCAGCACGCCCAACGTGTTCGCCGACCAGATCGAATGGATGCACCGCCGCCTGGCACGGCGCGAACACATCGCGCTGTCAGTGCACCCGCACAACGACCGCGGCACCGCGGTGGCGGCCGCGGAACTGGCGCTGATGGCAGGCGCGGACCGCGTCGAAGGCTGCCTGTTCGGCAATGGCGAGCGCACCGGCAATGTCGACCTGGTGACGCTGGCGCTCAACCTCTATACGCAGGGCGTGGCGCCCGAACTGGACTTCTCGGATATCGACGCGGTGCGCCAGTGCGTGGAGCACTGCAACCAGCTGCCGGTGCATCCGCGCCATCCGTATGTGGGCGACCTGGTGTTCACCGCGTTCTCGGGCTCGCACCAGGATGCGATCCGCAAAGGCTTTGCGCAGCAGCAGCCGGACGGCATCTGGGAAGTGCCCTACCTGCCGATCGACCCGGCCGACCTCGGCCGCAGCTATGACGCGGTGATCCGCGTCAACAGCCAGTCCGGCAAGGGCGGCATGGCCTACCTGCTGGAGCAGGTGCATGGCATCTACATGCCGCGCCGCCTGCAGATCGAATTCAGCCGCGCGGTGCAGGCCATGACCGACGACACCGGGCTCGAGGCGAGTGCCGAGGATCTTTATGGCTTGTTCCAGCGCGAGTACCTCGCGCAGCAGACACCGCTGCGCTATGTATCGCACCAGCTGGTATCTGACAGCGGCGGCGCCACGGAGATCGAAGTGCAGATGGTGCGCGACGGCAAGCCGTGCCGCGTGCGCGGCACCGGCAACGGGCCCATCGACGCCTTCGTCAATGCGCTGGACTTGCCGGTACGCGTGATGGATTACCACGAGCATGCGATGACTTCCGGCGCGGATGCGCGCGCGGCCTGCTACGTGGAAGTGCGTGTGGGCGATTCGCCGACAGGGTTCGGCGCCGGCATCGGCGCCAACCTGGTCACGGCCTCGCTGCGCGCGGTGATCTCGGGCGTGAACCGGCACCTGCAGGCCGGCTTTGGCGTGGCGCAGGAGCCGCAGTCCGCAGAAGCCACGGAGGCCTGACACCGCAAGCCGCCGCAAGAAAACCGGTGTGCCCCGCCCCCACGGGGCACACCCGGAAAGACGCCCTTGCGGACGCCCACGACATGCTCGGTGCCGATCCGCACATGCTGCTGGCGTGCTCGGATCTTTCGCACAGCGTAAGGGGCAGCACCGCACCGCGCCACGAATAATTCCGCATGTGTTTAGAAGCGTCGGCGCAGCTGGCACCGCGGCGCCTTCTTCGCTGTAGCGCCTGCGCGACGCAGCCAGCCCCGTTCCCTGCTACTTGTTTTGGGTCAATGCCCGGCCCGGCCTGCTCGGCCAAACTGGATCCGGATTTGATACCAGACCAAGCAGAACCTCATGAAAACACTCTCTCTTCGCACCCGGGTCACCTGTTCCGCCATCGCCGCCTGCGCCATGCTGGGCGCCTTCACCACCCCTGCCGCCGCCGCGGACGATGCCCAGGGCAACTGGATGGTGCGCCTGCGCGGCACCTATCTCGACATGGCCAAGAGCTCAGACCCCGTGGGCGGCGTCGGCCCGTCGGACCGCATTACGGTCAACAACAAGTGGATTCCCGAGTTCGACGTCACCTACTTCTTCACGCCGAACATCGCCGCCGAACTGGTGCTGACTGTGCCGCAGAAGCAGGACGTCTACCTGGACGGCAACAAGGTCGGCAATTTCAAGCATCTGCCGCCGACGCTGCTGGTGCAGTACCACTTCATTCCCAACGGCACCTTCCGCCCGTATATCGGCGCGGGCCTGAACTTCACCCGCATCTGGGGTGAGAACATTGCCAACAACGCGCTGCAGCTCGATAGCTGGAGCGTGGGCCCGGCGCTGCAGATCGGCATGGACTACAAGCTGACCAAGAACTGGTTCCTGAACGCCGACATCAAGAAGATCTGGCTGTCGAGCGATGTGAAGGCCGGCGACGTCAAGGTGTCCAAGGTGAACCTGGATCCGTGGCTGTTCAGCATGGGTGTGGGGTATCGCTTCTGATCCTGCAGTGCCATGCAAAAGGCCGGCGCCAATCAGGCGCCGGCCTTTTGCTTTTCCGGATGGGCGAGGGTGCGGAGAGCTACCGGAACGCCGGCTCATCAAAGCTGCGCAGCTTGCGCGAATGCAGCTGCTCGACGCCGTTCTCGCGCAGGATGCGGATCGCCTCCAGCCCGATGGTCATATGCTGGCTGACGCGCTGGCGGTAGAACGCATTGGCCATGCCCCGCAGCTTGAGCTCTCCGTGCAGCGGCTTGTCCGAGACGCACAGCAGCGTGCCGTAGGGCACGCGCAGCCGGAAGCCATTGGCGGCCACCGCGGCGCTTTCCATATCGATGGCAATCGCGCGCGACTGGTTGAAGCGCGCATACAGCGACTTGGACTTCAGCTCCCAGTTGCGGTCATCGGTCGAGACCACCGTGCCGGTGCGCATGCGTGTCTTCATCTCGTTGCCGGACAGCCCGGTCACGCGCGCCACGGCCTCCTGCAGGGCCACCTGGATCTCGGCGATAGGCGGCACCGGCACCCACGGCGGCAGGTCGTGGTCGAGCACGTGGTCGTCGCGCACATAGGCGTGCGCCAGCACGTAGTCGCCCAGCTGCTGCGAGCGGCGCAGGCCGCCGCAGTGGCCCACCATCAGCCAGCAATGGGGGCGCAGCACGGCCAGGTGGTCGGTCATGGTCTTGGCGTTGGACGGCCCCACGCCGATATTGACCAGCGTCACCCCCAGCTTGTCTTCGCGCACCAGGTGATAGGCCGGCATCTGCGGCAGCGCGCGCGGGCGCGAAGCGTCGTCGGGTTCCGCGCCGCCCAGTTCCTGCATCACGTCGCCGGGCTCGACAAAGCGGGTATAGCCGCCGCCGTCGCTGCTGGCCATCAGGCCCCGGCCCAGCTCGACAAACTCGTCGACATAGCGCTGGTAGTTGGTGAACAGCACGAAGCGCTGGAAATGCTGCGGTGCCGTGCCGGTGTAGTGGTAAAGCCGCTGCAGGGCCAGGTCCACGCGTTCGGCCGGGAACAGCGACAGCGGCCAGGCCTCGCCCGGGATCGGCTCATAGGTGCCGTTGGCGATGCCGTCGTCAATGCGGCTCAGCTCGGGCAGCACGAACGACGCCTCCAGCTCGCGCGCCTGGGTGTAGCTGATGTCGGTGGTCGAAGCCTCGATCACGAACGGCAGCGGGATCGGGCGCCGGCTCAGTCCCACCACCACCGGCACGCGGTGATAGCGCATCAGCCGCTCGATCTGGTCGCGGTAGTAGTCCGCCAGCAGGTCGGGGCGGGTCACGGTGGTGCCATACACGCCCGGGTAGGCCACCGTGCCCCATGACGGCCGGCTGTCGGTGACCATGGTCTCGATGTTGACCGAGATGCCCAGGTACGGATAGCACGCATGCGCGGCCGAGGGCAGCGGCTTGCCGCTGGCGAAGGCGTCGAAGCGCGCGCGCACGGCGCCGACCGAAGCTTCGTAGATGTCGCGGATGCGCGCGATCGCCGCATCCGCGTCGGCGAACTCGGCAAGCTGGTCGGCTGGATGTGCGGAGGAAAAGACGGGGGCGTTCATGGAGGCCATGATACCGCGCCGGCGCGCCGGCGTGAGCAGCACCCGACCCCGCCGCAAGCCAAATTGACGCGCCCGCGCCCGCTCGCTACACTCCGCCAATTGCGCGGCACGGGTTCCCGTGTCGTTCTCGACTCGCGGCGCCCTGGTGGCAAGGGGCGGCGAGGGGCCGTACACGCTTTACTGGGAGAGCCGCCGATGGAAATCCGTAACCTGTTGCCCGACGACATCGAGGCAGCCAGACAACTACTGATCGCCAACGGCTGGGCCCACCGGGTGGGCGGCCCGGAGAAATTCGCACGGCTGGTGGCCAACTCCCAACGGGTGGTCGTGGCGGTGGAGCACGGCGAGATCGTCGGCTTTGCCCGTGCGCTGTGCGACGACGTCTGCGACGGCTTCCTGTCGATGGTTGCCGTCGCGCCCAGCCACCGCCGGCGCGGCATCGGCCGCGCCCTGGTGCGGCACATCGTGGGCAACGATCCCGACATCGCCTGGATGCTGCGCGCGGCGCGTTCCTCCGAAGCCGCATTCTTCGGCCAGCTCGGCTTTACGCCGTCGATGGTGGCAATGGAGCGACGCCGGCCCTGATCCGCCAGCGCCCCCGGGCGCAGCATCAGCGTGCGCCCATCTTGCGCCGGAACGCCTCGGCCGTACCCACCTGCCGGAACAGCGGCCCGCCTGGTGCGAAGCGATCCGCGCCCGCCAGCGGCCCGACCACCACCGGTTCGAATCCCGTATCGCGCACCAGCTGCGCGGCCACGTCGAGCGCGGCCTTGTCGTCGCCGGCGATAGGCCCCCCCACCAGCCCGCCGCGCCGGTGGTGCTCGCTGGCAAACTGTGCCACCCCCATGAAGTTGAAGGCCCGCACCACGCGCGCGCCGCGCAGGTAGCGCGCGGTGGTGATGCCGATGCCGTCACGCCTGGCCTCTTCGGTGATCGGGCCATCGCGGTGCTCATAGGCGTTGGTGGCATCGAGCACGATCTTGCCCCGCCAGGCATCGGCATGGTCGCGGCTGAGCTGCGGCAGCGCGCCATAGGGCGTGGCCAGGAACAGCACGTCAGAGAACGCAATCGCCTCGGCCACGGTGCCGGCGCGCGCCAGCGTACCCAATTCTTCCACCAGCGGCTTGAGTGCCTCCGGGTGCCGCGACGAGAACAGGACCGGGTGTCCGGCCTTGACCCACAGCCCGCCCACGGTGCTGCCGATGCGGCCCGAGCCGATCACGCCGATGCGCTGCGCGGCGGCCTCGCGGCTGGCCGACGGGCCAGGCTGGGCGCGCACGGCCAGCACCAGGGCCGCCGCGCCGGCGCCAAGCCAGCGGCGGCGGGCAATCGAAGCGGGACGCATTGGCGTTCATCGCAAATCCTCCGCAGCGGACACGACCATCCATCCCGTACGTCATACGGGACGCTGGGATGACTCTAGGCGAAAAGCAACGGCCCTGCCGGTCGGCTACCGGTCGTTACGGACCGGCCCGAATTCGGCCGGCACCCACGCATACCCCGCCGCATCGCGGCGCACATGGCCAAGGCCTGGGAAGGGCATATGCGCGCCCCCTACCCACAGCCGGCCCTTGGCGGCATCGGCCAGGATGCGCTGGCGCGTGATCACGGCCTGGTGGCTGTCCACGTCAAACTCGATCGCGACCTGCGGGCGGCGAAACTGCACCGCGTGACTGTGCACGATATCGCCCCACAGCAGCAGGCTTTCCTTGCCCGAGGTGAACAGGTAGCCACTGTGGCCCGGAGTATGGCCATTGGCCGGCACCGCGCGCACACCGGGAACGGGCTCGACACCGGCGCCGCCGTTGAAGGGGCGCAAGCGCTGCGCCGCCTGGTACGGCGCGACCGCGGCGCGCGCCATGGCGAACAGGCCCTGCGCCGCCTTCGGCGCGGCGGCGGCATTGGCTTCGCTGAGCCAGTAGTCGGCATCGGCCTTGTCGACATAGACGGTTGCGTTCGGGAACGCCGCCTTGCCGTTGGCGGCCAGGCCGCAGGCGTGGTCGCCGTGCAGGTGGGTCAGCAGCACGGTGTCGATCTGTTCCGGCGCGTAGCCCGCCGCGCGCAGGTTTTCGCCGATGCGCCCCAGCGTCGGCCCGAAGCAGCCCGCCGCACCCGTATCGACCAGCACCAGGTGGCTGCCGGTATGGATCAGGTAGGCGTTGACCGCGGTCTGCATGCCCGGCGTCGATTCGACGAACATCCGCGCCAGCAGGCTCTGCACCTCGCGCGCGCTGGTGTACTTGAGGATCTTCGGGTCCAGGTCGATGTAGCCGTCATAGAGCGCCGTGACTTCCAGCTGGCCGACCATCATGCGGTAGTAGCCCGGCACCTGGGTCTTCTGCTGCGCCGGCGGCGTGGTCTGCGCGCCGGCCATGCCCGCGGGCAGTGCCGCGGCCCCCATGGCGACGCCAATGGCGGCACCCAGTATGGCCCGGCGCAGCGCCGGGCGCTGGCCCGGGCGGAAGGTTGCATGGCGCACCATGGACTGCTGCTTCATATCCTGATCCTGTTCTGGTTGGTGTTGTCGAGGAGAAGACTTGAGCCGCAAGGCGCGCGGCCAGGGCCTAATCTTAGCCGGCCCTTGTCCATCAAGGCCGGAAGCACCAAAGCGTACCTACTTCTGCGTAAAAAACGGGGCCGTCTGGCCCCGTTTTCCATGCATGGGAGCTTGCGCTGCCTTGCGTTCACTCGGGCTGGATATTCGCCGCCTTAATGATGCGTCCCCACTTGCCGGACTCTTGCAATTGGAACTTCGCCAGCTCCGCGGGCGTGCTGGTGAACACCTCCGTGCCGGTCGACTTGTAGAAGCCGGCCGCGGTATCGCCGCGTGCGGCCTTGACCATCATCGCATTCAGCTTCGCCACCACCGGCTGCGGCGTGCCGGCGGGCGCATAGGCCGCGAACCAGTAGCTCATCTCGTAGCCCTTGACGCCGGCTTCGTCGATGGTGGGCACGTCCGGCGCCAGCGGCGAACGCGTCTTGCCCGACACACCCAGCGCGCGCAGCTTGCCGCTCTTGACCTGCGGCAGGCCGGTGGCCGTGTCGGTGATCATCATCTGGATCTGGTTGCCGAGCAGGTCGGTGATGGCCAGCGGGTTGCTCTTGTACGGCACGTGCAGCAACTCCACATGCGCCATCTGCTGGAACAGCTCGCCGGCAATGCGCGACGACGAGCTGCCGCTGCCGAAGCTGAGCTTGCCCGGCTGCTGTTTTGCCAGCGCGATGAACTCGCCCACGGTCTTGGCCGGCACCTGCGGGTTGACCACCATGATCTGGCCGCCGCGGCCCAGCGCGGTGATCGGCGCGTAGTCCTTGACCGGGTCGTAGGGCAGCTTCTTGAACAGGTGCTCGTTGGCCGCATGCGTGGTGTTGGTGCTGATCAGCACGGTGTAGCCGTCCGGCGCGGCCTTGGCCACGTCCGACGCGGCGATGAAGCCATTGGCACCCGGCTTGTTGTCGACCACCACGGTGGCCTTGCTGTCCACGGTGATGGCCTGGCCGATGGCGCGCGCCAGCTGGTCGGTGGCGCTGCCGGCGGCGAACGGCACCACGAAGCGGATCGGCTTGTCCGGGAACTCGGCCCAGGCCTGCCCCGCAGGCAGGCTCAGCGCAAGCGCGGCAACGGCCAGTGGCTTGAGAAATGGGTACATCGTTGTCTCCTCTGGAAATCGTTGTCGGTGTGAAGCGATGGATCAGTGGCTATCCGCGGTGCCGGACGCGAGCCGCGGCGGCACAGGGATCTCAAGCTGCAGCAGGCGGAACGACAGCGCCTTGCCGTGCGTGTCGAGGTTGAGCGCGTCGTTGACGCCGCCATCGAGCACGCCGTCGAGGACGAAGTTCATCGCCTGCAGCGACGGCACCAGGTAGCGCGTGACGGCCGTGGGCCGGCGCTCGCGGAACAGCGCGCGCACGGCGTCCTCGGTCACGTGCGCGACCAGATGGTCGTAGTCGCGCGGGTCGTAGGCGATCACGCTGATGTTGGAACGGTTGCCCTTGTCGCCGGTGCGGCCGTGGGCGAACTGGTAGAGCGCAGCAGTGTCAGTCATGGTCGGACCTCCTCAGGCGATGAAGGTATGCGTGGCCGTCACGGCCTCGCGCGGCACCAGGCACGACACCGCATTCAGGCGCGCGCGCTGCGTAGTGCGCACGCCGCCGCCGCCGGCCGGGCCGCAGGTATAGAGTGCATTGACCTCACGCTGCAGGGCCTGCGCCACCGCCAGGTCGTCATGCGCCAGCGCGGCGCGCAGGCGCACGTCCTGCGCCGCTTGCTCATGCGGCTGGCGCTGGGCGAACATGGCACCGCCATCGTCGGCCAGCACGCTGAGCACGCCGATCAGGTCGAAGCGGATGGGCACGTCATGGCCCAGCAGCTGCATGCGCCGGCGCAGGATGTCGGCGGCCAGCCGCGCGCGGGCGGCGGCATTGGGGCCGGCGTACGAGATCTCGCCCTCGGCCAGCCAGCCGCCGTGGCTGAACACATTGGCCTTGAGCTGCGCCGGCCGGGGATGGCCGCGCACATTGCGCACCGCCACCCGGTCCGGGCCGGGCTGCGCCACGGTGACGGCGCCGATGTCGGCCACCACGTCCGGCGTCAGGTAGGCGGCCGGGTCGTGGACCTCATACAGCAGCTGTTCCTTGACTGTGCGCAGGTCCACGCAGCCGCCGGTATTGGCGGCCTTGAAGATCTCGATGCCGCCGTCGGCATCGAGCTGCGCGATCGGGAAGCCCAGCGCATGCACGTCGGGCACATCCTTCATGCCGGGATCGGCAAAGTAGCCGCCGGTGACCTGCGCCCCGCATTCCAGCAGGTGGCCGGCCATGGTGGCGGCGGCCAGCCGGTCCCAGTCGTCCCACGACCAGCCAAAGTGCGCCATTGCCGGCCCCACGGCCAGCGCCGGATCGGCCACCCGCCCGCACACCACCACCTGGGCACCGGCAGTGATCGCCTCGGCTATGCCTTGCGCGCCGATATAGGCGTTGGCGCAGACGAAGCGACGGGCGTCAAAGGCATCGCCAAGCATGCCGTGCAAGCGCGCGCGCCCCGCTTCGTCGGACAGGTCATCGCCCTCCACGACTGCCACGCGCGGCGCGGGCAGGCCCCGTTCCTGCGCCAGCTGCAGCACGCGCCGCGCCGCGGCGCGCGGATTGGCGGCGCCGAAATTACCGACGATGGGAATGCGGTGTTGCAGGCACAGGCCCAGCACCGGCACCAGCAGCGCATCGAGCAGCGGCTCGTAACCCTGCGCGGGATCGTTGCGCCGCGCCAGCTGCGCCAGCGCCAGCGTGCGCTCGGCCAGGGTCTCGAAGATCAGCGCAGATGGCTGGCCGGAGGCAATCAGCGTGCGTACCACCGGCAGCGCGGCATCGGTACGGTCGCCGGAGAAGCCGGCGCCGGAGCCGATCAGCAAGGGAGCAGTCATGGTCGGGGCAGGTTATTTGGTGGGGTCGACCCCATTCTAGGACGGGTACGTCCAGCCAAAAAACGGATTATTTGGATTAATCTATCGACTTGCTGGATAAATCCGCCAGGCCCCATGAACCTCTCGGTCAAGCACCTGCGCGCCTTCGTGGCGCTGGCCACCTACCGCAATTTCACCCGCGCGGCGCGCGCCTGCCACCTGTCGCAATCGGCCTTCAGCGCGCTGGTGCAGACGCTGGAGGAACAAGCCGGCAGCCGGCTGTTCGAGCGCACCACGCGGCACGTGGAGCTGAGCAGCGACGGCGTGCGCTTCGAGCAGACTGCGCGCCGGCTGCTCGCCGACTTCGAAACCGCGTTCGAGGACCTGCGCGCGCACGCCGAGCGGCGCAAGGGGCGCGTGTCGATCGCGGCGCTGCCGTCGCTGGCCGCCGGCGACTTGCCGCCGCTGCTGGCGCAGTTCCGCGCGCTTTATCCGGGCATTGTGCTGGAGCTGTTCGACCAGTTGGCCGACGGCTGCATCGAACTGGTCCGCCAGGGCCGCGCCGACCTTGCGCTGGCCCCGGCACCGGCCCAGGACGACGACCTGCGCGTGGAGCCGCTGGTGCGCGACACCTTCCACCTGGTGTGCCAGGCGGACCATCCGCTGGCGCGCAAGCGCCGCATCACGCCGCAGATGCTGGCGGGCCTGCCGTTTATCCAGCTGTCGCGCACGACCAGCGTGCGCCAGCACCTGGACGCCGCGCTGCATCCGTTGCGCCTGACCAGCGTGATGGAGGTGGAGCACCTGGCGACGGTGGCGGCCCTGGTGCAGGCGGGGCTGGGCGTGAGCGCGGTGCCGTCGCTGGCGCTCTTTCAGTTCCGGCGCGAGGGACTGGCGATCCGGCCGCTGCACCTGCCGTCGCTGGTGCGCGATATCTGCCTGGTACGGCTCAAGGACCGCGGCGACTCGGCCGCGGCAGCCGCGCTGATCGACTGCCTGCAGGCGTTCTACCGCGGCGGCAAGCCGCCCGCGCGGCGCTGAGAACCCGGCAAGAGCGGCACGCAGAATTGGGTACGCTTTGCTGCCGGCGGGGCCTCTCAGAAGTGCCCGAGATAGCCGCCATCGACGGCCAGCACCTGCCCGGTGACATAGGATGCGGCCGGCGACGCCAGGAACACCACCGCACCCGCCACTTCCTGCGGCTGGCCCCAGCGGCCCAGCGAGGTGCGCTGGCGCAGCCACTCGGCCACGCTCTCGTCCTCGACCATGGCCTGGTTGGGCTCGGTGGCGAAGTAGCCCGGGGCGATCGCGTTGACGGTGACGCCGTGCCGCCCCAGGTCGGCCGCCATGGCGCGCGTGAGCGCATCCAGGCCGCCCTTGGTGGCGGGGTAGAGCACGTCGCCGGCGCGCGCGACCTGGCCCGCGATCGAGCTCACATTGACGATGCGTCCGTAGTCGCCTCGGCGCATGCGCTGCGCGGCGAGCCGGCACAGCGCGTAGGGCGCCACCAGGTTGGTCTCGAGCATGGCGCGCAGGTCGCCGGCATCGAGCTGTGCCATGGTGCTGCGGTGGCGCGCGCCGGCGTTGTTGACGAGGATATCGAGCCGGCCATGGGCGGCGTCGATGCGATCGAACGCGGCCGCCACGGCGGCTTCATCGGTGATATCGAGCACCAGCGCCTCGGCGCTGCCGCCGCGCGCGGCTAGCGCGGCGACGGCCTCTTGCACGCGCTGCGCATTGCGCGCCACCACCAGCACATGGGCACCGGCATCGGCCAGCCCGGCGGCAATCGCCAGGCCCAGGCCCTGCGCGCCGCCGGTCACCAGCGCCACGCGGCCGTGCAGCGAGAACGGGGTACGGGAATCGGGGAAAGGGGTAGGAGTAGCCATGCGGGGGACTATACCGCAGCCCCCTGCCCGCGGGTTTCAGCGGATCAGCTTGCCGGTGGACGAGACGATCGACATTTCCACGAACGACGAGCCGGTATGGCGCTCGGCGCTGTAGCTGATCAGGATGCCGCCAAGGTCATAGTCGCGCATGCCTTCCAGCGCCGTGACCAGGCGCTCGCGCGTCAGGTCGGGGCCGGCGCGGCGCAGCCCTTCGACCAGCACCTTGGCCGACATGAAGCCCTCCATGCCGGCGTTGGACGGCTCCACGCCCTGCTGCTTGGCCAGGCTGCGGTATTCGCTGGCCAGCGTCATCTGGCTGGAGTTGGTGCCCGGCACCACCTGCGTGATGATCAGCCCGCGCGCGTCGTCGCCCAGTTCACGGATAAAGGAATCGGCCGCATTGTTGGACAGCGTGACGAACTGTGCCTCGCTGCCGGCGCGGCGCAGCTCGCGGATGATGCGCGCCGCCTCGGAGCCCGAGCCGATCACCAATACCGCCTGCGGGTTGGCCTTGTTCATGGCGGCCACGCTCTGGGTGATGTCGCCCATGGGCCGGGCAAAGCTTGCCGTCGCCGCCGGCTGCACGCCGCGCGCCTGCAACGCGGTGCTGTAGCCTTCGAGCACGTCCCGGCCAAAGCCGTCGTTGGCGTAGAAGATGCCGATGCGGCTCATGCCCGATGTGGCCAGGTGGTTGATCGCGCGCGCCACCTCGTCCTGGTACTTGGCGCGCACGTTGAACACGTAGCGGTTCACCGGCCGGTGCAGCGTGATGGCGCCGGTCAGCGGCGCCACCAGCGGCACCTTCTGCGCGGCGATGATGGGCAGGATGCTTTCGTTCTGCGGCGTGCCGCGCACCATGAAGAGCGCGAACACCTTGTCCTCGTCGATCAGCTTGCGCACATTGTCCGGCGTGCGCTTGGCATCGAAGCCGTCATCGAGGGTCACCAGTTCGATGCGCCGCCCGGCCACGCCGCCGCTGGCGTTGATGGTGCGCAGGTACACCTGCGCGCCGGCAATCTGCTCCTTGACCGAACCGGCCACCGGACCGGTTACGCCGGCCGACTGGCCGATGCGGATGGTGTTGCGGGTCACGCCCGGTTCCGCCAGGGCCGTCTGCGCGGCCCATCCCAGCGTGGCGGCCAGCATGCCGCACGCGATCCATTTTGCTTTCATTGTCTCGACCCCCTTGCGCCTGTCCGGCTGATTTCATCGTTTTATTGCGGCACGGCATGCACGACCGTGCGCCGTCATGCAAGTTACCGCATGCGTCTCATGGGGGCAAACTGGGAAAAATCGGAGTGTTGCAGCGGCATCACACCGGAACCGCGCAGGCAGTTCCGGTGTGAGCCGGGGCGCGCTAAAGGATGCGCGTCAGGGCGCGCCGCAAGGGCGCGCGGAAAGAGATGCGAGAGCGCCGAACGACAACCGGCGGCGATCAGCCGACGGCTCAGGGGAAAGCCGGCACAGCCGGGTCCAACCCGGCAAAGCTGGCTTCCGGATGCGCGTTCGCGAGCAGGGTTTCGATTTCCTCGACACGGCCGCGCGGAACGTCGACCATCAGCAGGATCTTGCCGGCCTCGATGTCCTTCTCGAATGCACGCAGCCGGCTGTTGGGTGCCGAGCTGCCGATCATGCTTGAAGCCCATGCGCCAAACACCGCGCCCAGCACCGCCAGCACGCCGACGAGGCCCCACTGCGGGGTGTCGCTGACGATCGGGAACATCGCTACCACCACGCCGGCCACGACGCCCACGCCGCCGCCCACCATCAGGCCCATCTCGGCGGCATGCACGATGTCGGAGGTCTGGAACAGGTTGGCTTCATGCAGGCCCGTCATGTCGGAGCCGTCGCGCGCCACGAAGTGGATGTGGCGGTTCTCGAGGCGGGCCAGCAGCAGGTCGTCCATGGTGCGGCGGGCACTCGCCAGGTCTGGCAACAACCAGAAGATGCGTTTGCGCATGTCTCTCTCCTTTTTCAGGCCGCGCCACAGTGAGTTTGAACCTGGTGAGAAAGTACCGCTGGCGGCGCGGGTTATTTCTTTGTACGCCGTTCAAGGGGCCAGCGCAAGGCGCGTTTCCGCGCCTGCGCACCCTGTCCGCGGATGTGATGCGCACGCGTGCCCCGCACATGCGGGGCACGCGTCACGTCGGACGGAAATGCGTGGAAAAGCGCATCAGAAAGTGATCGGCAGGCGCACATTCACCTGAAGGTCGGGGGTGTCGCGGGTCAGCCCCGCACCCACTGAAAGGTTCAGCGTGTAGCGGTTGTTGAAGCGGTACGAATAGCCCACCAGCAAGGTGCCCTGGGTCACGCGCACCGAGCCCGGCACGGTCTGGCCGTTCTGCTTGGTCGGCCAGATGATGCTCTGGTCATAGCCAATACTGAATGAAGCGCGCTCGTTCAGCGCCAGGCCCATGCCGAAACTGAACTCGAAGATGTCACCCGGCGCGATCTTGCCCAGCGGTTCCTTCTCGCCGTTCAGCACGGTGCGGCTCACGTTGTCGCGCGCGAAGTTGTGCAGATAGCTGAAGGTGCCGAAGAACACGGCCGGGTCAGTCGGCAGCAGCCAGGTGATGCCGGGCTGGATCGCCTGGAAGCCGGTGCCGGTTGGCAGCCCCAGCGGCAGGCCGGTGCCGGTGGCATTACCCACGCAGCGCGTCACGCAGTCGGTGACAACTTCAAACGGATCCTTGCCGGTATTCGACTTGTAGCGCAGCCAGCCGATGAAGTAGGGGAGCTTCTCGCTGCCATAGTTGAGCTGGTAGCGCACCGTCGCCTCGACATCGCCAATGCCGCTGCCGCTGGCATTGAACACGCGGTCGACTGCGGTACCGGTGAACACTTCGCGGCTGACGGTGGAACCGGAGCTATGCACATAGGGTACCTTGGCTTCGATCTCCAGCCGCTTGGTGATGCCGTAGCGGAACGCAACCGATGGGATGTAAGTCGAGGTCTTGACCTCACGCACGTCAATCAGGCCGATAAGGAGGGCCGGGATGATCGAATAGCCGACCAGCGCCACGCGGTTGTTCGACGAATAGCCGTACTGGAAGCCGGGTTCGATCACGAGCTTGCCCTGCGCCGTCAGTACGCCCGGCTGTTCCGTGATCGGCGCGATTTCGGGCGGGCGCGTATCGCGCTCGGGCGGCCTGCCCACCGGCTCGTCCGCGACCACCTGCTGGTACGTCGATTCGCCCTGCTGCGGCTGGTCTCCCTGGGTCGCCTGCGGCGACGTGACCGCATTGGGCACGCCCTGCGTTGCGCTGGAGCCGGCCGCGGCGGCCGCGGCGTTGGTGGCGTTATCCATCGGCGTGACGCCGGGCCCGGCGCCGCCGCGCTTGCGGGACAGCACCTCCGGCCCAATCACGCTGCGCAGCTCACGGATCAACGCTTCCTGCTCGGCGAGCGCGCGCTTCATGGCGTCGAGCTGGCTGGCCTGCTCGGCCAACTGGTTCTGCAAGGATTCCAGCCCGGCGGAAGGTGGCCCCGCCTCGAGTGTGGTCTGGGCGTGCGCCAGGCCTCCAAGCAACAGCAACGTCGAGCACCCGGCGCTGCGGATGCCCTGCATCGACCGCTTCTTCATGACGTCTTCCTCCCCGGGACGGCAGACTGGATCTTGCAGGCGCGCGCTACCTCCTGCGCGTCAAAGCAACGGTTACGGCTACTCCTACCTCATGCTGGCGGCTCGCAGCAGCACGTTGTTCAGCGTTGCGTTGGCGACCTGTGACCGGAATGCCTGGAGCGTATTCACACTCGTGTCGATTGTCATCAGGCTCCGGATACTCTGGTTGTTCAAGGTGTTCTGGATTACGGTCATCGGCGACGTTCCATTGGCCACCGCCGCGGAATTGCCCGCGCCGTTCTGGATTACCGCCAGCAGCCCGTTGGTAACGACCTGGCCGGTTGGCGTCGTCACCGCGGTTGACGGCAGGCCGGCCGCACCGGCGCTGCTTGCCGATGCTCCGTTCGATGCCACCGCCGTTCCCGCTGCACCTGCGCTGCTGCTTCCATTGCTGCCTAGCTGAACGCCCGCCGTGGCCGGGTTGCCCGCCATCGCGCTGTTCACGTCAGCATACGTATTGCTCACAATGGCCGGCCCGAGTGCAGAAGCCAGCTTCGTGGCCTGGTCGCTGGTGATGCGCGCAATGTCCGGTATGTTAATGCTCGTGGCCACCACCAGGGCTCCATTGACATACACCGCGCGTTCGATTCCGAACGAGACCTGCAGTCCGCCGGCGTCAAAGCCGCCGCGCATTTCATCCAGCTTGTCTTCGGAGACCGGTTTCCAGCCAGCCATGCTGCCATGGGTAGCGGCAGCCAGTGCTTGGTCTTGCTTGTTCTCTTGCGTGTCCAATACAGTCTGTGCAGGAACCGCGGCCGCGTCAAGGGCGTCCGGCAGCGGCTGCTCGCTCGCCTGCGCGGCGCTGGCACATGCCATGCCGGCGCCGAACAGGACCGCTGCAGTCGCCGTACCGGCTCCCCTGCTGCGGCAGGCGGTGGTATTCGGGGCGGATGTCTCGAACATGATGTGTTCCTCAGAAATCGCTGGCGCCATGCTTTGGCATGACGGTGAAGAACAGGCTGTCCCGGTTGACTCCCATCCAGTAAGGGCCTGATGGCGCTACGCGCCAGTCGGCCGCCAGGTTGAACCGGGCCTGCTCGGTCCGGTTATGGATCACGAACAGCAACTGGCTTTCCCAGATGCTCTCGAAGTGTTCGCGCGAGATGGAGCGCGTGCCGCGCGCCGGATCGCCGATCAGCACGCGATCGCCGCTGACGCCTTTCACCACCACGAAATGGTGGTAGCCGTTCTCGACGATCAGCACGATCGCGGGGATCTTTGTTTCCTCGAGCTTCGACAGCGGCAGTTCATACCCGTCGGCCAGGAACCCCTGCGACGCCAGATAGCGCTTCATATCCAGCAGGGAGAATCCCTCCTCCCGGATCTTGGCCCGGTCGCCATTGACGAACATGTTGGCAAAAACCAGTTCCTCGCTGACCGGTTGCCCGTACTGGTAGGTCAGCAGGGTTGCCACCGCGGCCGAGCCGCAGCTGAAATCGTATTGCTGGCGGATCGTGGTCTTGAAGCGTGCTTCGCGCAGGCTTGTTACCGGCACGCTGTAATACTCGCCGACAGGCCCGTAGATGCTGACCCGGTCAGCCAGTGCCGGCGGGGTACCGCCCAGGGCCAGGACAAAGGGCAGCGCCCGCAGCAGTCGTTGAAGCATCTTCATCACTTGAACTGGACGTTGACGATGGTGGCGTTCTGGATCAACACGTTGTTGCCCGAGTTCTGGATGGCGGTCGGGATGCCCGCCGAATTCGCGAAGGCGCCTTCCGTGATCATGTTGGTGCCGGACAGCGTATGGACCGCGGCGTTGTCCGCCACCGTGCCATGCAGCCGCATGTCGTTGACCACCACCTCCGCACCACCGCGCACGCCATCAAGCTTGTCGCTCGCGACAGCGACCGCGGCCGAGCCAAAAGGATTGCTCGCCGCCGGGGTCACCGCAGCGACAGGCGCTGGCACGGCGGCATCGCCCGCCAGCGGTCCTGCCTGAGCCTGCATGAACGGCCAGGCCAGAAATGCTGCTGTCAGCGCCGTGACAGCAGTGTGAATCGGTTGCATGATGCGTCTCCTCCATGCCCGCCGCGGCCAGCCCCATCCGGCCAGCCGCGGCGGAACTTACAGGTTGTGCCAGGCAGGCATCCCTGCGCGAATCGCTCGCCGGGATGCCCCCTGTCGGCTTGAAGACTTGCACCGGCACCGACCGGCCCGCCCATCCGTCAGAGGCTGGATATGGCTGGCCGGCCGGCCCGGCTCACGTCTTAGTGGCCGACGGTCAGGTTGGCCTGCACGTTGACGCTCTGTTGAACCAGCGAAGCTGCGCCAAGGTTCTGGTTGGCGACCATGATGCCCGCGGCGGTCTGGCCGACGCTGGTCATCACGTTGGACAGGCTGAATGTGCCGGCAGAGACCGCCACGGTTCCGCCAGCTCCGCCAGCGCCGCCGACTGCACCGTTGCCGGTGCCGCCGTTGCCAACGCCGCCAGCGCCACCGGTAGCACCGACAGCACCCGTCGCACCATTGCCAGCCGTGGCGCTACCGTTGGTCGCCGAACTCGAAGCGCTGCCGTTCGTGGCCGCACCACCTGCGCCGCCCGCACCGCCAACGCTCGCTTGCGAGCCGCCACCGCCGCCCGTGCTGGTGGACGCGCCACCCGTGGCCGTCGAGGTTCCTGTGCCGCCTGCGCCACCCGCACCGCCGGTACCGGAGCCGGCACCGCCGGTTGCGCTAGCCGCCGACGTTCCGGCGCCGCCCGCACCGCCAGTCCCCGTGCCCGCGCCGGCAGAACCGGCGGCAGTCGCTGCACCGGCTGCCCCGCCCGCGCCGACCGTGTCGTTACCGGCGCCACCGTTGCCGCTGGACCCACCTGTCGAGCCCGCAGCGCCGCCCAGGCCAAGGCTGGCACCGAGTGCACTGCCGCCGCGACCGCCGGCGCCAAGCGAAGCGCTCAGAGCGCGTCCGCCCGCGCCAATAGCGTCGCCGCCGCTGCCGCCCCGGGTGGCCGCCGCGCTGAGCGCGTCGCCGCCAGCCGACCTGGCATTGCCGCCATCGCCAGCCGAGCCAGTCGCAGTGCCGCCGTCGCCGCCGCTACCCGCGCGTGCGCCATAGTTGGTGGCTGCGCCGTTGGTGGCGCTGCCGTTGGTGGCGCTGCCGCCGCTCCCGCCGTTGCCGCCGTTGCCGCCGTTGCCGCCGTTGCCGCCGTTGCCGACGCCGCCAATGCCCCTGCCGCCCTTGCCACCGAGGCCGCCATTGACGTCACCCCAGTTGCCGGCACGGTTGCCCATCGCTGCGATGGTGTTACCGGATACATAGCCCTCCAGCTTGCTGATCGCCAGCGCCTTGCTCGTATTGAACGCGTTGGAGAAGTTGGCGGTAGCCGTGCTGCCATTGGCCGCGGCCGCATTGCCATAGCCGCTCATATCCTGATCTGTGCGGTTCTTGGAGTTGGTATTTGTGCTGGTCCGGGTTGAGGTCCGGGTACTGGTTCTCGTGGTGGTGCTGCTGTCATTGGCCTGCACAGCAACTGCGTTTTCATTGGCTGCGGGGCCACTGCCGTTCTGCGTGGAAGTCGCGGTCGCGTTTTGGGTATTAGTGGTCCCGCTATCGTCGGCGTTGTTGGTCGGGTTCGCCAAGGCTTGGCCAGCGCCAAATGCCAGCGCAATCGCCGATGCCAGTAAGGTCTTATTCATACGAAGCTCCCAGGAAGATGTCACAGCGGCTCAGCCTCCGGCCGGCGCTCGTGCCGAACGACGGCTGGAGGTTAGGTCCGGCACCCTGCCAAACCAGACTCCCCCTGCGCATAATCGGTGCCAGCTGCGCCACCTGAGGCGCCAACTCCTTGTATTTCAAGGCCGCCCGGCAACCTGACGGGAACTTTCCGCGGCTTTAAGCAATCGCCAGCCGCCCGGGCCGCTGTGCACGGCAGACGACATGTCACACCGCTGTGACACGGCCGCACCCAGCCCGCTTGGGCGGGGTCCGTAGTGGTCAAAAAAGGTCTTACTTTTCAGTGTCTTATTCAGACAGTCAGTTTTTCCCGAGGCGCGCCCGTACGTATCGGGGCTGAAACACGACACCGAGGTACCGTCACCGCTGCCCGTGTAAGGCGTGCCACCTTGCAGCGGCGCCGGCCCCATGTTCTGTTTTCGCCTCACGGCGCAAGCCAGGTCCCACCGCACCGGCGTTATCGCCCCTTCTCTTCGATGCAGCGGCGGCAAACCAACTTCACATGCACCGGAGCCATGGCCACAGGGCTCTGGCGGAAACGGGATGCGTCGCTGCAACATTGCGCCGGCGCCGTTGTCCGCAAGCGCCACTGCGGCTATCCACGCTAGGCTCTATGTCTGATTTAAAGTACATTAGAGGCATTACAGACTTGTCATCTCTCCACAAGGGAAACCATGAGTGAAGCCGTCGTTCCCCTGTATCACCAGATTTACGTGGTATTGCGCCAGCAGATCGTGGAAGGCCGCTTCGGCCAGGGCCCCTTGCCAGGCGAGATCGACCTGGCCAAGCAGTTCCACGCCTCGCGCGTGACCATGCGGCGCGTGTTCGACCGCCTGGTGCAAGAGGGCCTGGTGCGCCGCCACCGCGGGCTTGGCACCTTCGTCAATCCGCATCCGGTGCGTCCGGCGGCGGCGGCCGGCGAGGAACGCGGCACCAGCCTGCTCGACAACATCATCGACATGGGCCAGAAGACGTCGGTGAAGGTGATCTCGATCGACGAAGTCCATGCCACGCCCGACGTGGCCGAATCGCTGCAGATCGAGCCGGGCGATCCGGTGGTGAAGATCGTGCGCGTGCGCCACTACCGCAACCGGCCGCTGTCGCATATCACGGTCTACCTGCCCGCCGACCTGGGCCGGCCGATCACGCGCCAGTCCCTGGAAGAGCGGCCGGTGCTGCGCCTGCTGGAGGCCGGCGGCGTGAAGCTGGGCCGTGCCACCCAGGTACTGTCCGCGCGCCTGGCCGACGTGGTGGTGGCGCCGCTGCTGGACGTGCCGGTAGGCGGCGCGCTGCTGGCGGTGCGGCGCGTGGTCAAGGACCAGGCCGGGCGCCCGGTGCAGCTGCTGCTCGGCCAATACCGTCCGGACCGCTATGAGTACCGGATGGAGTTGTCGCCGGCCGGCGTGGACAGCGCCAACGTCTGGGTGGAAAGCGAGACCCGCCCGGGCCTGCGCGACTGACCCCGCGGACCGCCGCCAGCTTCCCGCTGGCGGCGCTGCAAGGGATGCGCCACATTACGTTCCGGGCGATACTGCGCATCCCTGATCACATCAAGCGAGGAGCCGTCGCCATGCCAGTGTTCCGCCTGGTCCCGTCCAGCCCGACCCGTTTGCCTTCGATCCCCTGCCGCGCCGCGGTGCAGCGACTGGCCATGGCCAGCCTGGCCGCGTGCGCGCTGGCTCTGCCGCTGTCCGCCGCCGCCCAGGGGCAACCCCAGGTGGCCGGCGGCAAGCCGATCCGGATCCTGGTGGGTGCGCCTGCTGGCGGCACCACCGACACGCTGGCGCGCACCATCGCCCAGGAAATGACCCAGGAGCTCGGCCAGCCGGTGGTGGTCGAGAACCGTCCCGGCGCCGGCGGCAATATCGCCGCCGACCTGGTTGCCAAGAGCGCGCCAGACGGCAGCACGCTGCTGATGAGCTTCACCAGCCATACCATCAACGCCACGCTGTACAAGAAGCTGCCGTTCGACCCGGTGCAGGACTTCACCCCGATCACGCTGGTGGCCACCGTGCCGAGCGTGTTGGTGGCCACGCCAAAGCTGTCGGCCAGCAATGTGCCCGAGCTGATCCGCCTGGCGCGTTCCGAACCGGGCAAGCTGAACTTTGCCATCGGCTCGGTGGGCTCGTCGCTGCACATGGCCGGCGACATGTTCAAGATGATGACCGGCACCTACATCGTCAACATTCCGTACAAGGGCACCTCGCCCGCGCTGACCGACGTGCTGGCGGGCCAGTGCGACCTGATGTTCGCCAGCACCATCAACGTGCTGCCGCATGTGCGCGCGGGCAAGCTCAAGGTGCTGGGCGTGACCAGCCCCGCGCCGCTGCCGCAGTTCCCGGGCGCGGCGCCGATCGGCGCCACCGTGAAGGGGTTCGAGTCGAGCGCATGGTTCGGCCTGTTCGGTCCGGCCGGCATGCCGCACGACGTCACGCAGGCGCTGTACCAGGCCGCGCGCAAGGGGCTGGAAACGCCCGCGGTGCGCAAGCGCCTGGAGAACGACGGCGCGCAGCCGATGGGCACGCCGCCCGACGCCTTCGCCGCGTTCGTGAAGCAGGACGTCAGGCGCTGGGCCGCCGTGGTCAGGTATTCGGGAGCCTCGCCGGAATGAGCCACGCCCCCGCCACGCTGGCGCAGAAGCTGGTGGCGCGCGCCGCCGGGCTGGCGCACGCGGAGATTGGCTCGATCGTGATCTGCCGGGTCGACCTGGCGATGTCGCACGACTCCAGCGGCCCGCGCCGCGTGGCGCCGCTATTGGAAGCGCTTGGCACCGGGGTCTGGGACCCGTCGCGCTACGTGGTGGCGACCGACCATTTCGTGCCGGGCGGCGATGCCCAGGCCGAGTCGATCCTGCGCTTCACGCGCGACTGGACGCGCCAGTCCGGCGCCCACTTCATCGACGCCGAAGGCATCTGCCATGTGGTACTGCCCGAGCGCGGCCATGTGCTGCCGGGCCGCCTGATTGTCGGTGGCGACAGCCACAGCCCTACCGGCGGCGCGTTCGGCGCCTATATGTTCGGCGTGGGCGCGACCGAGATGGCCGGCGTGCTGGCCACCGGCGAGATCTGGCTGCGCGTGCCCCATACCATCCGGCTGCAATGGGACGGCCAGCTTGCACTGGGCGTCTGCGCCAAGGACATGATGCTGTTCCTGTGCGCCATGCTCGGCATGGGCGGCGGCCGCTACGAGGCGCTGGAGTACGCCGGCAGCGCCGTCGCCGCGCTGCCGATGCAGGAGCGCATGACGCTGGCCAACATGAGCGCCGAGCTGGGCGCGCAGACCGGGCTGGTGGCGCCCGACGCGGTCACGCTCGGCTGGCTGGCCGAGGCCGGCGTGCCGGCGCAGACGCTGGCCGCGATCGACCTGGCCCACTGGCACACCGACCCCGGCGCGCCGGTGCTGGCCGCCCACCGCTTCGATGCCGCGGCACTGGTTCCGCAGGTGGCGGCGCCGCACTCCCCCGCCAACAGCGCGCCAGTAGGCCAGGCCGCCGGCGAGCCCGTGCAGATCGCCTACCTGGGTGCCTGCACCGGCGCCAAGCTGGAAGACCTGCGCATGGCCGCGCGCGTGCTGCGCGGGCGCCGCGTGGCCGCGGGCGTGACCCTGCAGGTGGCGCCGGCCTCGCGCCGCGACCAGCTGCTGGCCGAGCAGGAGGGCACGCTTGGCATCCTGACCGACGCCGGCGCCACGCTGCTGCCCAACGCCTGCGGCGCCTGCGCCGGCTATGGCGCGGCGCGCTTCCCGGCGGGCAGCCGCGCGATTGCGTCGACGGCGCGTAACTTCTCCGGCCGCATGGGCGACGCCGGCAGCGCCGTGTGGCTGGGCTCGCCGATGACAGTGGCCGCCAGCGCCGTCACCGGCCGCATCACCGATCCACGCACGCTGCTGGCGTAACGCTGCGGAACTGACTTCGTGCCCGCATGGCGGGACAGACTTCTTGCATGACCTCTGCTATCGCCCCCGACCCCGCTGGCCGCCTCTGGCGCTTCGGCGACAACATCGACACCGATGTCATGGCCCCCGCCGTGCTGATGAAAGCGCCGCTGCCGGTGCTGGCCCGGCATTGCCTGGCCGCGCTGCGCCCGGAGTTTCCCGGCAGCGTGCACGCCGGCGACGTGCTGGTGGCAGGTGCCAACTTCGGCATCGGCTCCTCGCGCGAGCAGGCGCCGCAGGCGCTGCGCGAGCTGGGCGTGAGCGCCGTGGTGGCGCAGTCCTTCGGCGGGCTGTTCTATCGCAATGCCATCAACCTGGGCCTGCCGGTGCTGGTCTGCGCCGACACCAGCCGCCTGGCCGACGGCGCGCACGCGGTGCTGGATCTGGCGTCGGCACAGCTGCGCCTGGACGACGGCAGCCTGGTCGCGTGCGAGCCCATCCCCGACTTCCTGCGCGCGATCCTGGCCGCCGGCGGGCTGGTGCCGTACCTGAAGGCGCGCCTGGGCAAGGGCCAGACGGACAACGTCTGAGCGAACCTCAGCGCGCAGGCGGCGCCGCCGCCGCGCGCAGCAGGGCCAGCGCCTCTTCGTCGCTGGTCTGGGAGAAATCCAGGTAGAAGGCGCCAACCGCGCCGAAACTGGGTGGCGTGTTCAGGCAGATCACCTCGTCGGCCGCGGCCGACAGGCTGGCCAGCCCCTGCTCCGACCCCACCGGCGTGGCCGCCACCACACGCGCCGCCCCGGCCATGCGCACGCCTTCAAGCGCGGCGCGCATGGTGGCGCCGGTGGCCACGCCGTCATCGACCACGATCACCGTACGCCCGGCGCGCGCCGGCACCGCCGCACCGCCGCGATAGCGCTGCTGGCGCCGCGCGATCTCGTCGAGCTGGCGGCCGCGCTCGGCATCGAAGCTGCCGCTTTCCACGGCGCGGCGCGCCCAGGGATCGTCATTGACCACCGTGTGCGGGCCACCGCCGCCGGCATCGCCCTCTACCACCGCGCCCAGCGCCAGCTCGGGATAGCCGGCAGCGCCGATCTTGCGCACCAGCAGCACATCCAGCTGCGCGTCGAGCGCGCGCACCACCTCGAACGCAACCGGCACCCCGCCGCGCGGCAGCGCCAGCACCAGCGCGGGCTGGCCCAGCTGTGCGGCGCCGAAACCCAGCTCGGCCAGGCGGCGGCCCAGGTACTGGCCAGCCTCGCGGCGATCGGCAAAGCATGGTGGCAACGACATGGCACGCTCCGGAAGGTAGGCGGCACTCAGGCCAGGCTGTCCGCAAGGTAATCGGGGCAGGCAACCCTCAGCCAATATAGACCCTGCCGCGAGCGGCGTTGGCGCAAGTCGCCGGCGGCAGCCAGGCGCGGGCAACCCCGGGCAAGCCGTCTCGATTGGGCGCGATTGCGCAACAGTGTGTTCAGGCTGGGATGGCTGACTGCGCCGCGCTGCAGCATTAGGATGGCTGCACGCGTTGACAACGCCGATCCGCAGTTGCCGGGTGCAGTGCCCGGCCCTTGAGAATGAGCCTGACATGACTTCGCCATCCAACACCCGCGCCCAGCTTGCGCGCCCCGACCGCCAATCCGCCCCTGAAGCCGGCCCCCTGGCCGCGCCCGACATCCCGTTCGGCTCGCTGGACGCCGCGGCAATGGCCGAGCTGCCATACACTTTCCGCCCGGCCGGCACCTGCACCCGCTACTACAACGAGTTCTTCGGCTGATCCGCGGGCGGCTCGCCCGCCCCCATCACGGTCTCGCATAACGCGGCCAGCCGCGCGGCCATGTCGCGCGCCGCGGCCGGCAGGTCCGGCTGCGCGTGCAGGCTGAGCTCGACGTCGGGCACCGCGGCGGACCAGCCGTCGTCCTCCAGCACCTGGTGCTGGGCCGTGGCCAGGCGCCGCGGCAGCAGCGTGACGCCCAGGCCGTCGGCCACCGCGGCCAGGATGCTGGCCAGGCTGGCACTGACAAAGGCCACACGCCAGCGCCGCCCGCCCGCGTCGAGCGCGTGCGTCATCTCGCCGCGGTACAGCCCGCCCACCGGGAACGCCACCAGCGGCACCGGGTCGCGCGCCACGGCCGGGCGGCCGCGGCTGTCGATCCAGCACAGGGGCTCGGGCCAGCTGGCCAGCCCCGGCGCCTGCCCGACCCGCTGCTTGACCAGCACCAGGTCCAGTTCCCGGTCCTGGAAGCGCTGCCACAGCTCATGGCTCATGCCGCTGGTCACCTCCAGCCGCATGCCCGGCCAGTCATCGGCAAACCCGGCCAGCACCGGCGTCAGCGGCCGCGCGGCAAAGTCCTCCGGCACGCCGATGCGGATCTCGCCCTGGCCGGCGCTCTGGCGCAGCTGCCCCACCGCCTCGGCCATCAGCTGCTGCAGGCGGCGCGCGTAGCCCAGCAGGCGCTCGCCCTCGGGCGTGGTGGAGACGTAACGGCCACTGCGGTCCAGCAGCACGCAGCCGAGCTGGTCTTCCAGCCGGCGCACCTGCTGGCTGACCGTTGACTGGGTCAGGTGTACGCGCTGCGCGGCGCGGGTAAAGCTGCCGCTTTCCGCCACGGCGACAAAGCTCTGCAACAGCACGGGATCGAGGCGAGCGTCCTGCATGTCCGGTTATCCATTTGATTTTCCACTGCCGGCGATTTCATCATTTAATTTCCCAATTACCAAGCCCCGGCGTACAGTTGGCACGCTGCCCCGGCCCGCGTCCTGCAGCGCCGGGAACGCCCCTCAAAGCCCCATGCCGCCCTCCTCGCGCAGCATGCACTCACTTTTTTGCCAACCATGACCACTCACCAGGTATTCATGCGCGAGGCGGTTCGCCTGGCCGCAGCCAATCGTGACCGGGGCGCGCGCCCCTTCGGCGCCGTGCTGGTGCTCGATGGCGAGGCCGTCGCCACCGGCGTCAACGACATCGTCCACAGCCACGACCCCACCACGCATGCCGAGATGGAGGCGGTGCGCGCCGCTGCGCGCAAGCTGGGCCGCCCCGACCTGCGCGGCAGCGTGGTCTATGCCAGCGGCCACCCCTGCCCGATGTGCCTGGCGGCGATGACCATGGCCGGCGTGCAGGCGGTCTACTACGCCTTTGACAACCACGACGCCGCGCCCTACGGCATGTCGAGCGAGGCCGCCTACCAGGCGCTGCGCCTGTCGCTGATCCCGCCACCGCTGCCGCTCACGCGGGTGCCGGTCGATCTCTCCGCCGCGCAGCTCTACGGCCCGCGCTCGCCCCGTGGCTGAGGGTGTGCGCGGGGCCACCGGCAGCGCGGTCCGCACCACCCCGCGCTGGCTGGTGCTGGCCGCGGTTGCCGGCATCGGCCTGAACCTGCGGCCGTTCCTGACCGCGGTGGGGCCGCTGGCCCCGGCCATCCGCACCAGCACCGGCCTCAGCTACCAGGGCATGGCCTGGCTGACCTTGCTGCCGATGCTGCTGATGGGCGTGGGCGCGTTCTTCGGGCCGGCCATCCGCGCGCGGCTGGGTGCGCGCACCGCGGTGCTGGGCGCGCTGGCCTTGCTGGGTGCCGGCTGCGCGCTGCGGCTGGGCGTGGCGGACGGCACCTGGCTGATCGCCTCGGCAGCGCTGTGCGGACTGGGCGTGGCCGTGGTGCAGGCCGCCTGCCCGGGCCTGGTCAAGCAAGAATTCCCGGGGCGCGTGGCGCCGGTGATGGGGCTGTACTCCGCCGCGCTGATGGGCGGCGGCGCGCTCGGCGCGCAGCTGTCGCCCTATGTGACGGCGCTGGCCGGCAGCTGGCGCGATGCGCTGGCGCTGTGGGCCGTGCCTGCGCTGGCAGCATTGGCGCTGGCCTGGGTGGCGCTGCCGCGCACTGCGGCGAGCATGGCCGGGAAGCCGGCAATCAGCCCGACGGGCGCGACCCGCGCGCTGTTGCGGCGTCCGCGCACCTGGCTGCTGATGGCCTGCTTCGGCGTAATGAACGGCGGCTATGCGTCGCTGGTGGCGTGGCTCGCACCGTTCTACCAGGACCACGGCTGGAGCGCTTCGGCCAGCGGGTCGCTGGTGGCGCTGATGGCGGTGGCGCAGGCCGCCGCGGCGCTGCTGCTGCCGGTGCTGGCCGCGCGCAGCCTTGACCGCCGCGCCTGGATGGCGCTGGCGCTGGCCATGCAGGTGGCGGGCTTCGGCGGACTGGCGCTGTGGCCCGACGCCGCGCCGCACGCATGGGCCGTGATCGGCGGCGCCGGCCTCGGTGGCTGCTTTGCCTTGTACCTGGTGGTGGCGCTGGACCATCTGCCGGACCCCGACAGCGCCGGCGCGCTGAGCGCCCTGATGCAGGGCGGCGGCTTCCTGCTGGCGTCGCTGGCGCCCTGGATCACCGCCATGCTGCACGAACGCACCGGCGACTTCGCCACCGGCTGGTGGTACCACCTGGCCTGCGCCACGCTGGTGGGCGTGCTGACCATGCGCCTGGACCCGGCGCGCTATGGCGTGTCCTTTGCGTTGCCGCCGGTGCATGCCACCAGCTGCGCCCGGTAGCCGCTCAGTAAGTCTTGTAGGGCAGGAACTTGCCCGACATCTCGATGCGCACCCGGTCCCCGTTGGGATCGGGCTCGCGCTGCAGGTCCATGCGGAAGTCGATCGCGCTCATGATGCCGTCGCCAAACTCTTCATGGATCAGCGCCTTGAACGTGGTGCCGTACACGCTGATGAGTTCGTAGAAGCGGTAGATCAGCGGATCGGCCGGCACCTGCGTCGGCAGCGAGCCCTTGTACGGCACCTCGCGCAGCCAGGGCTCGGCCTCGGGCGGCAGCCCGAACACCTCCATGACCGCGCGCGCGCCGGCGGCGTCGAATGCCATCTGGCCCAGGCACGCCGCGGTTGTCCATTCCTTGCTGCGGCCGACGCGCTCGGCCACCTGCGCCCAGGTAATGCCGCGGGTGACCTTGGCGTCGATGATGAGGTCGGTGACGTCGCTGCGGTTCATGCTGGCTCCATGACAGTGAGTGGTAGGGTGGATGGAACCACTCGGACGGCCACGGCGGGAGGGTGGTCATACCACCCCCGTCAGGCCCATGTCAGCGTGTCAGCGCGGTATCGACGATGGCCGCGGCATCCGCGGGCGCCGTCTCCTGCGGCAGCGCGAACAACGCCGCGGCGGGCGGCGACAGCCCCTGCAGCCATTGCAGAGCAAGCACGATGAGCATGACCGGCATGACGCCTCCTTCAAGCACACGAGGCCACTTCCGACTGGTATAGCCCATGGCGCAAGCTTCATGCCATTTCCGCCCCATCGAATTGCGCGCCCGAATGCCCGTGACGGCACCGAGATGGCGCCGAAACGCTACCAGTGCGCCCCGCCGACGGGCCATGCCGAGGCATCGCGCACCATCGCGGCGTACCCGTTTCTGCGTCCCCGGCCAGGCCATCCACAAGGGGTGCAAGGCCCGCGCCAGGGCCCGTTGCATTGCGAGAATTATTTCCGGTGTAACGTCACATTACCTCCGACCCGGCACGTGCAGACCACGCCATGGGCCTGCCGCCATGCGCGCAACGCCTTGATACGCAAGGCTTCCGGGATGCCCAGCGCTAGGCGCAGGCCTGCGCCAGCAGGGCAATCCCATGTGAGACAGCCTTACAAGTGCAAGCACGCGGTGCGGGGCCGGCTCGCTACATTCAAGCCATGCCCAACGCGAACCCGCCAGGAGTCCATATGAAACGCGCCCTCTCGCTGGTGGTGCTGCTGTCCACCACGGCCGCACTGCTGTCCGCCTGCATCGTAGTGCCACCGCGCGGCGGCCCGCCGCCGCGCTACCACCACTACGACCGCTATTGATCGATCCAACCGCTTCGAACCGCCCCAAGGAGAATCCACATGAAACGCCAGCTACTGCTTGCCGCAGCCGTCCTCGCCACGGGCGGCGCCTTCGGACTGACCGGCCCCGCCGAGGCCCATCCGGTGGTGGTCGCCCACGGCTATGGCCATCCGCCCCCGCCGCCGCGCTATGAGCCGCACCCCGCAGCGCGTCGCGGCCAGGTCTGGGTGCCGGGCCACTGGGCCGCCACCGGCGGGCGCTACGACTGGCGCGGCGGCTACTGGAAGGCGCAGCGTGCAGGCTACCGTTATGTGCCTGAGCGCTGGGTGCGCGGCCCGCACGGCTGGGTCATGCGCCCCGGCCACTGGGCCCGCTGACATCCCGTGGCAAATCTGCCGGCCCGCTCGGGCCTCCCCTCCCGGCAGCCGGTGGCAAGGCCGGTGCAGGCCGGTGCAGGCCGGCGCAGCCGGCGCGGCAGGGCTCATCCCGAGGTGGGAGATGGCTCTCCTCCAGAAGCATTAGGCCATGCGCCCGACCTGCCTGAAAATCAGGCTGGCCTATTTCAAAAACCCATATGAAATCGGCGTTTCATGATTGGAGCAATCGGCCGCAGATATATTACCGATACCCCACGATGGGGTTAAGAATACTACTTACAGGGGGTGCTGATAATTCTTTCTGTTTCAATACTGCAACCAAATTAAATTCGGATGTCACATCCATGAAACCTCCTGGACCCCGCATCAGCGCGGCGTTTGCGGAACCTGGGCCAGCGTGTTCGGGTAATTTTTGAAAGGATTATGTATGTCCTTTCATTCCTACCCCTACTCGTCCCAAACCGGCCTGCTTGCATTCCATTCAACCAGCCCATAAGATGAATTTAAGCCGATTTAGGAGCGAGAATCTTTCGGGTTCGGGTTCGGGTCAACCTTCCAGCCGCCGACAAGTTCCATCCAGAACAACGGGACTGCGGGAGCATGGAAGCATGGGGGTCAGACAAGCAGCCGGTCGCCGCCGGTGACTGCTGTAATGCCCCTCCATACGCAAAGCGCCCCGCAGTCCGCTCCCGAGTAACGGGGAGTGAAGTCCATGAACGCGTTGCTGATCGAGGAGCATCCGCTGCTCCGGCTCGGGCTGTTGCAAATGCTCGAGAACATCCAGGAGTCCGCGCTGATTGCCGCCATTGCGCCCGCGGACATCGCCAGGCTGGATGCCCGGCACCACAATGCGGACCTGCTGGTATTCGGCATGCCCGCCGATGTGGGGTCTGGCTGGCCGCAGCTCGAACAGGCCCGAGAAGCGCTCTCGCCGCAACGCATCCTGATCCTGGCAGACATATTGCCATTGCATGTGCCCAACGTGGACAGCGCACGCGGCGTATGCGGCTGCCTGCCGAAATCCGCCTCGCTGGCGGTGATCGAGGCGGCCATCCGGCTGGCGGTGTCAGGGGTGCAGGGGCTGCTGTTCTCGGCAGAAACCGGCTCCATGCCGTCGGCGTCGCGCTCGGCCATGCCGGCCGTGCAGTCGCTGGCCTCGGCCGCGCCGCTGCCGCTGAGCACTGCGCACGCGCTGACAGGCGAGCAACTTTCACTGGTGGCATGCGCCGGCACGCCCGGTGCCGCGCGCACCACCGTGGCGGTGCGCGACCTCACCTGCCTGCGGCCGGGGCAGCCGCTGTCGGCCCCGGCTGCCACCAGCGCAGCGCCGCTGGTCGAGGAAGAGCCCAGCTACGACGAAGCCGAAATGCTGAAGATCACGCCGCGCCAGTATGAGGTGCTGGTGCTGCTGGCACGCGGCTATCCGATCAAGACCGTCAGCCGCATGCTCAATATCTCGGTGGCCACGGTCAAGAGTCACGCCTGCACGCTGTACCAGCGCCTGAAGGTACGCAACAAGGGTGAAGCCGTCTATGCCGCCCTGCAACGCGGCGCGACGCTCGAGTGGGTCAGCGGCGATGAACGCTTAACGCGCGGCAGCACCGCGCGCCCGGTGGTTGCGTCGCGCACCAGCGAAGCCGCGTTCCAGGCCGCCAGCCCGGTGCTGTAGTTCAGGACCCTACGCCGCGCCCGCACTAGACGGGCCGGCACAGGTGTCTGCCATCTGCCGAACATTGGAGGGGTCACCATGCCGGCAAGCTCTTTCCTGCCCACCGTTTCGGTATGCATCTGTACCTGCGACCGTCCCGAGCCACTGCGGCACACGCTGCAATCGGTCGCCGATTCCACCATGCCGGCGCACCAGCTCATCGTCACCGACGACAGCAGCGGCTACGACACGCGCGAGATGATGCGCCGGGACTATCCGGACATCACCTACCTGGAAGGCCCGCGCCGCTCCAGGGCCGCCAACCGCAACCGCGCCCTGCGCGCGGCCACCGGCTCGCACGTACTGTTCCTGGATGACAAGACGCTGCTGGGCGCAACCTTCCTGCAGCAGATGACCGAGTCCGTTGCCGACGACCATCTTCGGCGGGCCACTGCCGGCTGCGCGATGCCGCTCATTCTGACCGGGACCGAGGTCTGCCAGGGGCGGCGCGGCGTTCCGCGCAAGCCGGCGTTCCTGGGCCACCCGACGCTGGACTACCGCCGCGGCGAGCGCCTGTGCTCGGTGCTGTTGCACAGCGCGGTGTTCCCGCGCGAGCTGTTCGAGAACCTGTCGTTCGACGAGCACCTTGCCGTCGGCTACGACGACCTGGAACTGGCCGGACGCGCGGTGCAGGAATTCGGCTACCGCATCGAGATGGTCCCGAGCGCGGTCAACCAGCGCTTGCCGTCGGTGTCGGCCGACCAGCCGTTCCCCGCCAGCGACGCCTCACGACTGTATGTGGCCTGCCGGCGCTATGACCATGGCCCGCAGCACCCGCTGAAGACGGCAATGTTCCTGGTGTTGGCCCTCCCGCACGACCTTGCGCACCATCTGCGCGCAGCGGGCCTGCGCGGTGCCGGCACCTTCTATGACACGGCGACTTGCCTGTGGCAGCTGCTGCGCGGCCCGCGACCAGCCGGGCGCCAGGACTCAGGTAACGCCGGCCTCAGCGCGCCACTGCCGCGCGACTGACAGCCACGCAGGCCCGGGGAGCGTACCCGTTTCTGCGCTCCCTCGCCAGCGCCTGTGCGGCAACGCACGTATCCGCATTGCAGCGCCTGCGCCGCCGCCGCTGCAATATCGCCCGTTCCCCGTGCTCCCTCTGCGCCAGCCTTCCATGGGCGATCGATGACGACACCAGGTGGCGGCAATGGCATGCGTACCCGTTTCTGCGCGCCCTGGCCTATCGGCATGCCACGTTCGGCAGCGCACGTAGCCCGATTGCGCCACACCACGCAGAAACGATAGCTTTGCAGGAAAGCGGATTCACGCCGGCACACGGTGATGCGTGAACCCACGGCGACCCATGGCATCACAGCCAGTCGCAGGCTGACGCCGCCGCCTTCCGGGCAGAAGAGCCGTGCAATGGACACACCGATATGGATGCATCGAGCGGTTCCCGCCAGCCAGAGCCTGTGGGCCATGCGGATAGCAGTGACAATGGCGGCGGTGGTGTTGCAGGAGTTCCGGGCATGACAGCCCCGCGCTCCCTGCGCCTGCTATCCCTTTCGCGCCGCCAGAAGATCGTGCTGATGATGACGGTCGACCTGCTGGCCCTGCCGCTGTGCTTCGCGCTAGCCCTGCTGCTGCGCTCCGGCAATCAGGAGCTGATCATCCAGTACGGCCTGCTGCCGCCGCTGTTCATCGCGGCGTGCACGATCCCGGTGTTTTCGTTCAGCGGCCTGTACCGGACCGTGCTGCGCTACATCGACCTCAAGGTGCTGTGGGCCGCCGGCATCAGCATGGCAGCCATGGTCGGGCTGACCTACAGCGTTTCCTTTCTCATGAACGACAGCCGGCTGCCGCGCGCCGGCCTGCTGATCTACTGGTTCATCGCGTTCGCCTACGTCGTGATCTCGCGCTTCCTGATCCGCGCCATGCTGCGGCGCACTGAGTTGTGGCGCAGTGCCCGCGGGCGCCCGACACGGCGCGTGGGCATCTTCGGCGCAGGCGAGGCCGGCTTCCAGCTCGCCAATGCCATGCGCGCCAGCGTCGACCATGAGGCTGTGTGCTTCTTCGACGACGACCTTTCGCTGGACAACCACACCTTCACCGACCTGCCGGTCTTCCATACCTCGCGCATGCGAGAGCAGCTGCGGCGGCTGGGCATCGACGAAGTGGTGCTGGCGGTGCCCTCGCTGTCGCCGGACCGGCGCAAGCGCATCCTGGACAAGCTGCACCGGTACGCCGTGAGCGTGCGCACCCTGCCCACGCTGCTGGAGCTGGTGGACCGCAAGATCACCATGCAGTCGATCCGCGAGGTCAAGGTCGAGGACCTGCTTGGGCGGCCAGCCGTGCCGCCGCGCGAGGCGCTGTTCGCCAAGTGCACGCACCGCAAGGTCGTCATGGTGACCGGCGCGGGCGGCTCCATCGGCAGCGAGCTGTGCCGCCAGGTTGCCACGCAGCAGCCGCGCAAGCTGATCCTGTTCGACCATTCCGAATGGGCGCTGTACATGGTGGAGCAGGATCTGCGCCGGAACTTCCCCGGGGTGCCGTTGCTGGCGCGCATCGGCTCCGTGTGCGACACCAATGCCGTGGCCGCCGCCATGCAGGGCCAGCAGGTCGATACCATCTATCACGCCGCGGCCTACAAGCACGTGCCCCTGGTCGAGAGCAACATGCCCGAGGGCATTCGCAACAACGTACTGGGCTCGCTCACCATCGCCAACATGGCTGACCGCTTCGGCGTGCAGACTTGTGTGCTGATCTCGACCGACAAGGCCGTCCGCCCCACCAACGTGATGGGCGCGAGCAAGCGCATCGCGGAGCTGATCTTCCAGGCCGCGGCGGCACGGCCCGGCACCCGCACGGTCTTCGCGATGGTCCGCTTCGGCAATGTGCTGGGGTCTTCCGGCTCCGTGGTTCCCCTGTTTCGCAGCCAGATTGAAGCGGGCGGGCCGATCACGATCACCCACCCCGATGTCATCCGCTTCTTCATGCTGATCCCCGAAGCCTCGCAGCTGGTGATCCAGGCGGGCGCGATGGCCCGCGGCGGCGAGGTGTTCGTGCTGGACATGGGGCAGCCGGTGCGGATCGTGGATCTGGCGAGGACCATGATCGAGATGGCCGGGCTGGTGGAGCGCACCCCCAAGAACCCGAACGGGGACATCGAGGTCAAGTTCGTCGGCCTGCGCCCGGGCGAGAAACTCTACGAGGAGCTGCTGATCGGCGGCAATGTCACGCCCAGCGACCACGAACGCATCATGTGCTCCCAGGAGCCAAGCTTGGAGGAGGCGGAGCTGCGGGAGATGCTGACCCGGCTCTACGCGGCCTGCGACGCCCGCGACGAACTGAGGATCCAGACGATGGTGCAGGCGATCGTGCCGGAATACGCCCCGTATACCTCGCTCGACGACGCCAGCCGCAAGCCGGTGCCTGCCGCCGTGCCCGCCGAAAGCGGCCAGGCCATCCAGGACGCGCCGGACGACGCCAGGGTGCCGCGCCAGGTCGTGCTGCGCCGGGTCGCGTCCCACGCGCTGGGCCAGCCCGAGCTGGCCAGCGAAGCGAAGCCGGTGTCGCTCTCGAGCCCGGGCAAGCTCTGATTCGCCATCCCCCGAGCGCTGCTTGCCAGACACGACAGCCGCCTCAAAGGGCGGCTGTCGTTCGTCATCCGTGCCCGGGCCCTGCCGGGCCTACCGTCGATAGGCAGGGAAGTATCCGCTCAGATCCTCAAGCACCGAGGGCGTGCCGTCGCACAGCACCAGGTACTTGCCGGGATCCACTACCACCCGCTGCGTGCGGAATACATGGGTGTCCGGCGAGAACCCGCGCTTGAAGCGGAACAGCGAATCCTCGGCCGAGCCGCCGAGGCCTCCACCAAGGTGGTAATAGCGGTAGCCCTGCTCCCGTCCCCACTGCCGGATGGCGTGCAGCAAGATTTTGCTGGGCTGACGGTGCCGGTAGCGTGCGTCGATGCCCATCAAGTGGCCCTGCAGAATGCCGGTGCCGTCAGACACAGTGATGGTCGCGCCGCCGATGATGACGCCCTCCTCCTCCGCCACGAACAGCCGCAGCCGGTCGCCGAGCTCGCGGGCCAGCGTGTAGTGATAAGCGTCGTCGAAGAAGTAGTAGTCGGAAGCACGCAGCCGGTCCATCGATGCGTTGTAGAGACGGATGAAATGCGGCAGCGTTGCAAGCGTCTCGTCCAGCCGCACCGTGACCCCCGCGCGCATGGCCTTGGAGATCTCCAGCCTGTGCCCGTGCGAGGTGTCGTGCCAATGCTCGGCCTCGCTCTTTGAGAGGTCGATCGAGATCGTCATGCCATGATCGATCAGCGTGCCGACGGCGCTGCGCCATGGCGCGTTGACAATCGGATTCAGCCGGATGAAGCATGAAACACAGCCGCGCCCGCGCAGCAGTTCCAGGGCCTCGGACAAGGCGGTGTCAACGAACGCGTCCGGCGCGTCGTCGCTGACGAGCGGGCCGGCAAACCCGTAGGGCGAGCTTGCATCCCAGTCCTTGCCGTTGATGTCGCGGTTCAGCAGCGGCACGAACAGTTCATGGCCGTCATCCATGACATGGACGGCGAACGCCTTGCCACTGCCTTCATGTTGCGCCGCCCGCAGCCATCCCGGCATATGGTGGCTGTCGTGCCGGCAACGCTGCAGCACGTCGAGCCACTCGGCGCTGGAGGTCTCCAGCAGATTGATCTTCATCATCGTCGGTCCTCGTCGGAAGTATCGGGATTTGCGGCAATGCTGGCGGCGATCTGCAAGATGATCTCGCCGAGGCGCCCGATGTGTTGCGGGCCGTAGCGGTAGTCGGCATGAAGGACCAGTATGCGCCCGGACAGGCGGCGGTTGTCCTCGGGGACGCCGGGCCAGGTCATGGGCCAGAGCACCGCCGGATAGACATCCGCGCCGATCAGTCGTTGCCGGACGCGCTCGCGCTGCGGCGCATCGGCGCACAGCAGGATGCCAAAAGCCGGCGTTTCCCGCCATTGCATGCCGGCGGGCAGGGCGGCATGCGGGCCGGCGAAACAGCGGGCCAGCAGCGCCAGGTTCTCCTGCCGCCGCTGCCGCATCCAGCCAAGATCGACGGCCGGCGCCAGCACGCGCGTCAGCGCCGATGGCCCGGAGATCTCGGCATCGCTGCGCAGATTGCCCTCGGCCTCGGCGGCCAGCGCCAGGTAGGCTGCCTTGGCGACCTGCGCGCCGGCCACGTATGCCGCCTTCATCGCCATGGCCGCGGCCATGCTGGCAGCGGCGCGCACGTGTGCCGGCGTGGGTGCAAGCGAACCTGCAAACGGCTGCCCGGGCGGCGGCCGCACCAGTCCCCCGTCGGGCACCGGCAGGGTCTTGCGCAGCGACGCAAACACATAGTCCGGCGCCCGCGCGTAGGACCAGGTGGCGAGCAGGTCGTGGGAGCGGTCGAGCAGGACGCTGCCGCCCTGCACCTCCACCTCGGCCTGCAAGCCAAAGTATTCAGGAACGATCGCGGCCTCGTCGTCGGCCAGCGCAAGCTGCGCCGGGCCGCCGAAAGGGGCATGCGGATACATGCGCACGTCGATGTCGCGGGCGATGTCGTCCAGCACCGCATGGCAGTAGTAGCTGGGCGCATAGAGCCGCCGCCATCCGAGCGAGCGCCCGTGCGCCACCATCGCGCGCAGCGCATCGCGGCCGGTGCCGGTCAGCAGGTCGCCCGGGCGCAGCCAGGCCTCACCGCCCAGGGGGACGGCGGGGTCGAGCGGGAAGAATGAGCCGAATTCCGTGGCAGATTTCATGGGTGCCGTCCAGCGCGCTCAATGAGAACTTCATACGACGGCCATGCGCTGTGATGCCGGCGCCGATGGGGGAGCTGCCCTGACGTGTCTCTCTCACTCCAAAACCCGACGGAGATGACCCGCCTTCCCGTTGCCGGATCCGGGTCGATGCTGCGCCAGTATTCGCCGGTCGCTCCCGTCCAGAGCATGACGCGGCTGCGCAACGCGCCCTGCAAGTCTTCGACGGCGTCGCGCGGGTCGAACAGCAGCGCCACCGGCACCAGCAATGCCACGGCCGCGCCGACGTGCAGAAAGCCAACCGGCCGCCAGCGCCACAGGGTCACCCCGGCAACGGCAAACCCGACACCCAGCCCAATGAGCGACTCACCGATCGTATGGTGAAAATCCGTCACCAGCACCACGGGCATGAACAAGGCCAGCCCCACCCCAGTCGCCAGTCCGAGCCATGCCATCTGCCTGCCCAGCGCGGAACCCAGCAGCATCAGCAGCACCGGGTACACCGCTGCGGTCAGCATGGCATGCCCGCTGACGCTGTAGACGCCGATGGTCGGAAGGGACCAGCCGGCGTAGCTAAACGCGGACTTGGCCGCCATCAGCAATGCGCCGCCGACGCCGAACGAGACCGCCCAGCGCAACGCGCGCCAGCCTTGCCCGGCCACGACGAAGCAGACCGCGACCCAGGCCACCAGCGGCAATGCCACGCGGCTTTCGCCGAAATAGAGGTAGTGGTTCCACAGGAAAGTCGCCATCAAGCCGTCACGCGCGTTGCCTGCTGCATCACGCTGCGCACTACCTGCCCGGTCATGCGCACTTCGTCATCCGTCAGCGTGGGATGCACCAGGAACATCAGGCTGGTCTCGCCCAGCGCGCGCGCTGCCGGCAGCCGTGCAGGCGGGCGCAATCCGGTGCCGTCGAAGGCCTTCTCGAGGTAGACCTCGGCACAGATGCCCGCATAGCAGGGCACGCCGGCGGCGTTGATGGCAGCCATGATGCTGTCGCGGCTCCAGCCCTCGGCGAGGCCCCTGGGCTGCACGAATGCATAGAGCTTGTACCAGGCATGCTCGATCCCGGCGGGCGGCAGCGGCACGTGCAGGGCATCGCAAGCACCAAGCGCATCTGCCAGCGCCATGGCGTTGGCAGTGCGCCGTTCGTGCCAGTCAGCCATGCGCCGCAACTGGATGCGGCCGATCGCGGCCTGCATCTCGGTCATGCGCCAGTTGGTGCCGAAGGCGTCGTGCACCCAGCGGAAGCCCGGCGGATGCGCGCGGCCATGCATGGCCTCCCAGCTCTTGCCGTGATCCTTGTACGACCACATGTGCGACCACAGTTCGCGATCGTCGGTGGTGACCATGCCTCCCTCGCCCCTGTGGTCATGATCTTGTCCTGGCAGAAGGACCAGGCCCCGATATGGCCGATGGTGCCGACCATGCGTCCCTTGTAGACGGCGCCGTGCGCCTGTGCGCAGTCCTCGATCACATTGAAGCCGTGCTCGCGCGCCAGCGCCATAATGGGGTCCATGTCGCACGGCATGCCGGCCAGGTGCACGCAGATGACGGCGCGCGTGCGCGGCGTCAGCGCGGCCGCGATGGTGTGGGCGCTGAGGTTGCCGCTGTCCGGATCGACGTCCGCGAACACCGGCTTCGCCCCCGCATTGACGACGCACGAAACGCTGGCCAGGAAAGTGCGGGGCGCGACGACCACCTCGTCGCCCGGCCCGATATCCAGCGCATGCAGCGCCACGTCAAGCGCCAGCGTGCCGTTCGCCAGGGTGACGGCGTACTCGGCGCCGCACCATGCCGCGAACTCCTTTTCGAAGTCGCGGCACTCGGTGCCGGTCCAGTAGTTGACACGGTTCGAGAGCAGCACGCGCTGCACTGCCTGCGCCTCTTCGCGGCTGAAGCTGGGCCAGGGCGAGAATCCGGTATCGAGCATTGGCAATTCCCCAAGGTTTGCGGTGCGGGCCACGGCGCCCATGGCGTCTATGGCACCTCCTTGCTCCCGCAGAAGCGGGTCGCCGAGACTTCGCCAGCGGCACTGATGTCTTCCTTGGCCAGCACCGTTCCGATGGTTCGCCACAGGATCCTGAGATCGAGCCAGAACGACTGGTGATCCACATACCAGACGTCCAGCCGGAACTTCTCCTCCCAGCTCAGCGAATTGCGTCCGTTGACCTGCGCCCAGCCCGTGATGCCCGGCAGGACCAGCAGCCGCCGCGCCTGTTCCGGCGAGTAGAGGGGCAGGTAGAACGTGGGCAGCGGGCGCGGCCCGACCAGGCTCATCTCGCCCTTCAGGACGCACCAGAGCTCCGGCAGTTCGTCGATGCTGGTGCGCCGGATCATCCAGCCGAACGGCGTGATCCGTTGCGCGTCGGGCAGCAGTTCGCCATCGGGGCCGCGCTCATCCGTCATGGTGCGGAACTTGATGACTTCGAAGGGCTTGCCGTCGAGGCCTGCACGCGTCTGCCGGAAGAAGACCGGACCGCCAAGCTTCCAGCGAACCAGCCCCATCACGACCAGCAAGGGCAGCGCCAGCACCATCAGCGCCACCGACGTGAGGACAACATCCAGAACGCGCTTCATGATCGATTCCCGCCGCCTGTGCCATGTACAGGAGATATGAAATCCGATTCGCCCGCCCCTGTGAACCACCCGAGCGCGCGGGAACGTGTCGTACACCACAGAACCTCGCCGGCTGTCATGGCGCAGGGGGCAAGCGCCTGCGTTCGACGCCGAACAGATGCCGCGCTCCGGCAGCGGTAGCGTGCTTGGGACCGCATCAACCATGCCGAGGAGACAGGATGGACCAGAGCCAATCCGGAAAGCCAGCCGGGCCAATGCGGATCACCCTGCTCATCACCTGCCTGCAGATGGGGGGCGCGGAACAGCAGGTGGCCGCGCTCGCACGCCAGTACCTGTCGCTGGGACACGCGGTCTCAGTGATCAGCCTGATGCCGGGCTGCGAGGTGAAGCTTCCGGAAGGCGTCGAGACCCTGATGCTGGCGATACGCAAGACCCCGCTGGCATTGCTGGCCACCCTCATGCAGATCCGGCGGTTCGTGCTGCGCTGGCGCCCCGACGTCATCCATGCCCACTTGGTTCACGCCAACCTGGTCGCGCGCCTGCTGACACGAGTGTGCCCTGTCCCCGCCACGATCTGCACGGCGCACAACTACATGGAGGGCGGCACCTGGCGCATGCTGGCGTACCGCCTCACCGACCGCTGGGCCGATCTCACCACCCAGGTCAGCGACGAAGGCCGGCAGCGCATGATCGAGGTGCGGGCGGCCCCCGAGACGCGCATCATCTACATGCCCAACGGCTTCGATACCACCCGCTACCGGCCCAGCGCTGAACAGCGCGCCGCCACCCGTGCCGGGCTCGGCCTGGGCCCGGGCGACCGGTTCGTCCTCAACGTTGGCCGGCTGGTGCCGGACAAGGCCCAGGCCGACCTCATCGATGCCTTCGCGCAGGCCTGCCCCGGGCCCGGCACGGTGCTGATGATCGCTGGCGACGGTCCGCAGCGCGATGCCCTGGCGCAGCGCATCGCACAGCACGGGCTGAGCGGGCGCGTGCGTCTGCTAGGCCAGCGGGCGGACGTGCCGGCGCTGCTGAATGCGGCGGATCTGTTCGTGCTGTCGTCCCTGATCGAAGGGATGCCGCTGGTCGTGGGCGAAGCGTTGGCGTGCGGGTGCCCGGTGGTCTCCACCGATGCCTCGGGTGTCCCGGCCATGCTCGGCACCGTCGGCACCCTGGTCCGTCGTGGCGATACGGCGGCATTGGCGCGCGCCATTGGCGACTCCGTCCCGCAAGGGCGCGGTGAGCCTGCCGACGAAGCGGCGCGGCACCAGCATATTGCGACGGCATTCAACATCGAGGTCATTGCCCGCGAGTGGCTGCGCCTGTATGCAAGGCTCGCAAGCGCCGGCGCGGCGCCACACGTGGAGGCCACCGATGCGGCCGCGCGCTACCAGTAGCCCGGGCCGGCACCGGGGCGCCGACGCGACGACGGCGCCGGCGATCTGCTTCCTGACCGGCACGCTGAACTTATTCGGCGGGGCCGAGCGCATGGCCGCCACGGTGGCGAACGAGCTGGCGCGGCGCGGCCACGACATCCACATCCTCAGCCTGTGCGATCCGCGCAGCTGCTTCCGGCTCGATCCGGCGGTCCGGCACGACGCCCTGTTCGATCGGCGCCCTTCCTTCCGTTCGCAATTCCTGCCCACCATCGCGCGCCTGCGGCGCTACCTCCGGCAGCACAAGATTGCCGTGCTGGTGGAAGTCGACCCCTTGCTGACGCTGTTCACCCTGCCGGCATGCCTGGGGCTGGGCATGCGCCGCATTGCCTGGGAGCATTGCAACTTCGACCAGGACCTGGGCCTGCCGCTGCGCAGCATCGCGCGCCGCCTCGCCGCACGCACCTGCGAGCGGATCGTGGTGCTGACCGAGCTGGACCGCGAGAAATGGGTACGCAGCCTGCATTGCACCAATATCGACGTCATCCCCAATATCCTGACCTTCCCCATCCCCGCCGAGCCGGCTGCGCGCACGTCCCGCACCGCTGTTGCCGTGGGGCGCCTGGCCGACGTCAAAGGCTTCGACGTGCTGCTGCAAGCGTGGGTGCCCATTGCCACGACGTTTCCGGACTGGCGGCTCCGGATCGTGGGCAACGGCGAGTTGCTCGAATCCCTGACACAGCTGCGCGACCGGCTCTGCCTGCAGGACTGCGTACACATCGAACCGGCACGCAGCGATATCGAGTCGGTGTACCGCGACGCCTCTCTCTTTTGCCTCAGTTCCCGCTTTGAAGGCTTTTCGCTGGTGTTGCTGGAGGCGATGGCATATGGCCTGCCGGTGGTCGCCACCAACTGCGAGACCGGGGTGAAGGCCATGCTCACTCACGGAGAAAACGCCCAGCTCAGTCCGGTCGACGACCCCACCGCGCTGGCGCGTGGGATCGCGGCGGTCATCACCAGTCCCGAACTGGCGGCCCGCCTGTCCGAAGCGGGCCGCCGTCACGCACAAAGGTTCACGCCGGGCGAAATCGGCACGTACTGGGAACGCCTGCTGTCCGGCACATCCGGAGAAACCACCACCAGCGAAATCGGCATGGCGTGACGCGGGCCACCACTGCTGCACGGCTGCGGGCTTGTGTACGTCAAGACACGAACCGCCGCGCACGGCACGCCGCCCGCGCACGATAATTTCCACGAGTCTGCCTTTCCATGCCGACGACGACAGGCTCGACTACTCGGAAGATCACGGTCATGGAACTCAGTCACGCACAAGTCGCCATTATAGGGCTGGGCTATGTCGGCCTGCCGCTCGCGGTGGAGTTCGGCAAGCAGCAGCCCGTGCTGGGCTTCGACGTCAATGCCGCACGCATCGAAGCACTGCGCGCCGGCCACGACGCCACACTGGAGGTCGGCCCGGACGAGCTGCGCAGCGCGCACCACCTGCGCTACAGCAACGATCCCGAGGCGCTGAGGGACTGCCAGGTCTTTATCGTGACCGTGCCCACACCGGTGGACCGGGCCAAGCGCCCCGACCTGACGCCGCTGATCCTTGCGAGTGAGACCGTGGGCAGGGCGATGGCGCCGGGCGCGGTGGTGATCTACGAATCCACCGTCTACCCGGGCGCCACCGAAGAAATCTGCGTGCCGGTGCTGGAGACGCACAGCGGCCTAAAGTTCAACGTGGACTTCTTCTGCGGCTACAGCCCGGAGCGCATCAACCCCGGCGACAAGGAGCACCGGCTGCCGGATATCCGCAAGGTCACCAGCGGCAGCACGCCCGAGGCGAGCGAGGCCATCGACAAGCTCTACGGCAGGATAATCGTGGCCGGCACGCACCGCGCCAGCAGCATCCGCGTGGCGGAGGCCGCCAAGGTCATCGAGAACACCCAGCGCGATGTCAACATCGCGCTGATGAACGAACTCAGCCTGCTGTTCCACAAGCTGGGCATCGACACGCTCGAAGTGCTGCGGGCCGCCGGCACCAAGTGGAATTTCCTGCCGTTCCGTCCGGGCCTGGTCGGCGGGCACTGCATTGGGGTCGATCCCTACTATCTGACGCACAAGGCGCAGGAGGTCGGCTATCACCCGCAGGTCATCCTGGCGGGCCGGCGCATCAACGACAAGATGGCGATCCACGTGGCCGACGAGGTGGTGAAGCTGATGCTGCGCCGGGGCATTCCGGTGCTCGACAGCCGCGTGCTGGTGCTCGGCCTGACGTTCAAGGAGAACTGCCCGGACGTGCGCAACACCAAGGCCATGGACATCGTGACCACGCTGCGCAGCTACAACGCCCAGGTCGATGTCTACGACCCGTGGATCAATATCGAAGACGCCGAGCACGAATACGGCCTGTCCTGCCTGCGCGAGGCCCCGCGCAACGACCAGTACGACGCCATCGTGCTGGCGGTCGCGCACCACCAGTTCGTCACCATGGGCGTGCGGGCGATCAAGGCCCTCGGCAAGGCCCATGCGGTGCTGTTCGACGTCAAGGGCGTCCTGCCGAGGAGCGAAATCGACGCACGCCTGTAGCCGCCTTGCGGCCACGCACCGAAAACCCGCCGGAAGCGGCGCAACGGAACCACCGTCCCCATGCAAGAGAACGCCTACGCGCACCTCAAGGCCCGCCTGGCCGCCACGCCGCGCACGTGGCTTGTCACCGGCGTCGCCGGATTCATCGGCAGCAACCTGCTGGAAGCGCTGTTGCGCCTCGACCAGCGCGTGGTCGGCCTGGACAACTTCTCCACCGGGCACCGCCGCAACCTCATCGAAGTCGAGGCGCTGGTGTCGCCCCGGCAGTGGGCCAATTTCCGCTTTATCGAAGGCGATATCCGCAACCTCGAGCACTGCCGCAGCGCCATGTGCTTTTGCGCGCCCGGGCGCGAGGGCGCAGCCAACGGCCTGTACCCGGTGGACTTCGTGCTGCACCAGGCGGCGCTCGGCTCCGTGCCGCGCAGCCTGGAAGACCCGATCGCGACCCACAGCGTCAATATCAGCGGATTCCTGAACCTGCTGGTCGCCGCCCGCGATGCGCAGGTCAGAAGCTTCGTCTATGCGGCGAGCAGCAGCACCTACGGCGACCATCCGGGCCTGCCGAAGGTGGAAGACCGCATCGGCAGGCCGCTGAGCCCCTACGCGGTCACCAAGTATGCCAACGAGCTGTATGCCGACGTCTTCCACCGGTGCTACGGCGTGCATGCCACTGGCCTGCGCTACTTCAACGTGTTCGGGCCGCGCCAGGATCCCAATGGTGCCTATGCGGCGGTGATTCCCAAATGGATCGCAGCCCTGCTGCGGCACGAGGCCGTCTACATCAACGGCGACGGAGAAACCAGCCGCGACTTCTGCTACGTCGCGAACGCCGTGCAGGCCAACCTGCTCGCCGCCGCCAGCGACCACCGCGAGGGGGGCAGCCAGGTCTATAACGTGGCGGTCGGCGACCGCACCACGCTGGCCACGCTGTTCGAGCTGCTTCGCGACGGGCTGCGGCCCTACGGCGTCGCCGCCGGCACCCAGCCGGTCTATCGCGGCTTCCGGGCCGGAGACGTGCGCCACAGCCAGGCCGACATTGGCAAGGCACAACGCCTGCTGGGATACCTGCCTACCCACCGCGTCCGCGACGGCCTGGCCGAGGCGATGCCTTGGTACGTGCAGATGCAGCAGGCACTGAACGCCTGAGCAACCGGGACATAGCCATGTGCGGATTTGCAGGATTTCTTGGCGGCTTTCCCGCCACCCTGGCCGACCGGGCGACCTTGCTCGCCGACATGGCCAACCAGATCCGCCACCGCGGACCGGACCACGGCGACACCTGGTGCGATCCGGACCAGCCGTTCGGGCTGGCCCACCGCCGCCTGGCGATCGTCGATCTGTCCGCGGCCGGACACCAGCCCATGACCGCCGCCAGCGGCCGCCATGTCATTGCCTTCAACGGCGAGATCTACAACCACCTGGACATCCGCGCCGAGCTGGAGCGTGCCGGCGTCGCGCCCCGGTGGCGCGGCCACTCTGACACCGAAACCCTGCTTGCCGGCATCGATGCCTGGGGCGCCGAGGCCACGGTCCGGCGCGCCGTGGGCATGTTTGCGTTTGCGCTGTGGGACCGGCGGACCTGCATGCTGACACTGGCGCGCGACCGGCTCGGCGAAAAGCCGCTCTACTACGGCTGGCAGGCAACCGGCAGGGGCCGTGCCTTCCTGTTCGGGTCGGAACTCAAGGCGCTGCGCCCGCACCCCGCGTTCGAGGGCCGCATCAACCGCGACGCGCTGTGCCTGTATATGCGCCACAACAATGTGAGCGGCAGCCATTCGATCTACCACAATGTTGCCAAGCTGCCGCCGGCGCATCTGCTGACGGTCTCGCTGGGGGCGCCTGAGCCCGTGCTGCGGCCCTACTGGTCCGGCGCCGGGGCCGCGCTTGACGGCGTTCAGCATCCGTTCGCCGGCAGCCCGGGCGATGCAGTGGACCAGCTGGAGACGCTGTTGCGCGATGCGGTAGGCCGCCAGATGATGGCGGACGTCCCGCTCGGTGCCTTCCTGTCCGGCGGGGTCGATTCCTCGACGGTGGTGGCATTGATGCAGTCGCAATCGTCGCAGCCTATCCGCACCTTCTCCATTGGCTTTCACAATTCCGACTACAGCGAAGCCGCACACGCGAAGGCGGTGGCGCAGCATCTTGGCACGAGCCATACCGAGCTGTACGTCACGCCCGAACATGCGATGGCGGTCATCCCCGGCCTGCCCCGGATCTACGACGAACCATTCGCCGACTCTTCGCAGATTCCGACGCTGCTGGTCAGCGAGCTGGCGCGGCGGCATGTCACCGTTTCGCTTTCCGGCGACGCCGGCGACGAACTGTTCGGCGGCTATAACCGTTACCAGATCACGGCCGAGTTGTGGCCCCGGCTCTCGCGCATTTCCGCCCCGCTACGGGCAGCTGCGGCATGGAGCCTGACACGATGCTCGCCACACCGCATCAACCGGATCGCAGCCGCGTTCCCCGTCGCCTCGCGCTGGGCCAATGTGGGCGAGAAGATCCACAAGGGCGCCGGCGTCATGGCGGCGCGCTCGTCGGCCGAGCTGTACCGCGGCATGGTGTCCCACTGGCCCCACCCGGAGATGCTCGTCGTCGGCGGCGCAGAAGCGGCCACGGTGCTGGACGGCAGCGCGCAGGCCTTCCGCGCCTTGACCGACGTGGAGCGGATGATGGCACTGGACATGCTGAGCTACCTGCCCAACGACATCCTGGCCAAGGTCGACCGCGCAGCCATGCATCACAGCCTTGAGACCCGCATACCGTTCCTCGACCACCGCGTGGTCGAATTCGCGTGGCGGCTGCCGCTGGCGTACAAGTTGCGCAGGGAAGAACGGGGCTATACCACCAAATGGGTGCTGCGCCAGGTGCTGGACCGCTATGTGCCGCGCACGCTGATCGAGCGGCCCAAGATGGGCTTCGGCATTCCGATCGACGCGTGGCTGCGCGGGCCGCTGCGCGACTGGGCCGAGGACCTGATCGATCCCCGGCGCCTGCGGTGCGAGGGCTACCTGAACCCAGAGCCGATACGCAAACGCTGGGCCGAGCATCTTTCCGGGCGGCGCAACTGGCACCATCAGCTCTGGTGCGTGCTGATGTTCCAGGCATGGCTCGCGCACCAGGCCGCACCGAAAAGGAGTCCCGCATGCGTTTCCTGATGATCGCCAGCTATGCCGAGTCGCTGATCGCGTTTCGCGGCCCGCTCATCGCAGCGCTTCAGCAAAAGGGCCTGGAGGTGCATATCGCCGCGCCCGACCTGCCAGCGGGGCATCAGGTGCGCGCCGCGCTGGAATCGCGTGGCGTGGTCGTGCATCACGTCCCGCTCCAGCGTACCGGGATGAACCCGCTGGCCGACGCGCGCACGCTGCTCGCCCTGCATCGGCTGATGCGGCGGGTCAGGCCCGCCTGCGTGATGAGCTACACCATCAAGCCGGTGATCTACGGCATGCTGGCGGGCTGGCTGGCGCGCGTGCCGCGCCGCTTCGCGCTGATCACCGGGCTGGGCTATGCGTTTCGCGAGGACAGCGGCAGAAGCCGGCTGCGCGCGGTGGTGCAGCGGCTCTACGCGCTGGCGCTCAGCCGCGCCCATACCACCTTTTTCCAGAATCCCGACGACGAGGCGCTGTTCCGCCGCGCGGCAATCCTGCCGGCCGGCAAGCGTTCGTGCATTGTCAATGGCTCCGGCGTGGACGTGGCGAGCTTCGAGGTCGCGCCCCTGCCCGACGACGGCCCGCGCTTCCTGCTGATCGCCCGCCTGCTGGGCGACAAGGGCGTGCGCGAGTATGCCGAGGCCGCGCGAAGAATCCGCGCGCGGGGCGCCGGTGCGCGCTTCAGCCTGGTGGGCTGGATCGATGCCAGCCCCGACGCCATCGCCCAGGACGAGCTGGACGCATGGGTCGCGGACGGAACCGTCGACTTCCTCGGCCGGCTGTCCGACGTGCGCCCGGCCATTGCCGGCTGCAACGTCTACGTGCTGCCTTCCTACGGTGAAGGCACGCCGCGCTCTGTGCTGGAGGCCATGGCGATGGGCCGTCCCATCATCACCACCGATGCGCCAGGCTGCCGCGAGACGGTGGTTGACGGCGACAACGGCCTGCTGGTGCCGGTCAAGTCCGTGGGCGCGCTGGAGCAGGCCATGATGCAGCTGATCGAGGACTGGGAGCAAGTCGTGCGCATGGGCCAGCGCTCGCGCCAGATCGCCGAGTCCAAGTACGACGTGCGCAAGGTCAACGCCGTGATGCTGCGCGAGATGGGGTTCGAGTAGGCAGCGGCAGGCGCAAGGCGCGGGCGGCGCGCGACACGATCCTGTGCCACAGCACGCCGCCATTGAAACCATTGCGCTTGCCGTCCACCACGACGCGCCCGCCCCACGCCGACAAGGTGTGCAAGCCGTGCGGGTTGACACGATCCCCCGCCGGGCTGATGACCCCCACCGTCTCCTCCCGATAGAACTCGGGCGTGCAGTGCACGATGCGGTTGACGGCGATGGCCTGCCCGTAGCCGGTCTTGCAGACCTGCGCCACGCGCAGCAGCCCGTCTGCTTCCCGCATGACCGAGCCGGCCGCGCGCGCCGAGCCGTGGTCGAACTTGACCGGGTTCTGCGGGTGCGGCTGCCAGGGACCGAGCAGGTTTTCCGCATAGCACAGGCATACGTTGTCGAACTGCCCCATCGCGACGTCGGTGTACAACAGCCAGAAACGGCCTTCATGCTCGAAGACGGTCGGGTCGACCGCGGCCACGTCCTCCAGCAACACCGCGACCTGCTGCCAGCGCCCGCCCTCCTCCTGCCGGTTCAGCACGCAGCGCCGGCTCTGCGAAGACTCCGCCACGCAGTACAGCGCCCCGTCATGGCGAAACAGATACGGGAACGACAGGTGCCCCGGCAGCCCCAGATCGACCTGCCCCGCGCCGGACGGCGCGCCGTGCGCGTCCAGCCTGAGCCTGACGATGCGGCCAATGCCCTGCCGCAAGTCGACTTCCTCGCAATAGATCTCGTCCGGACTGCCGGGCACGCCGAAGGGATCGGCCCAGCAGAACGACGGCATGCGAGTGCCGAGCCAACGCACCGGGAGGCGCTGCGCACGCACGGCGTCGGCAAACGCCATCTCGACGATGCCCACCATCCATTCCTCCACCAGCACGAAGCCCTTGAGCTGGATGATGGCGTGACTGCCGAGGGCGCGCAGGCGCCAGAGCAGGCGCCGCCATGCCGGCAGGCGGCCATGACGCCCCGTCCACACCTGGCGCCCCGACAGTCCACCCAGGGCGCGGATCTCGCGCAGGGCGCCGTCAAGCAGCGACGCACCCATGACGGCAAGCCGTTCGGGGCGAACCTTCTCGCAGGGTTCGGCATAGCCGGAGGCGGTATCGACGATGACCGCATGCGAGGGCGTCCAGACCACCAGGTGCAGGCGGATGCCGGCACCGCTGGCGTGGGTCTCCAGGCCGTGGTGCGGGTCGCCCGGGGCAAGGCCGCGCGCGTCGCACAGGCGCCACACGCCCTCTGCGGCGTGGCGGCTCCAGCCGGTATCGAGCCTGCCGGTCAGGTCGACGATGGCGGTCACCTGCCCGCCCGCCTGCAGCGCCTTCGCCCGATCGGCAGTGCCGCTCGCTTCCTCCAGCGCGTTCATTGCGCCAAGCGCGCGCTCGACCACTCGGCACGTGCCCGAGGCTTGCAGACGCTGCACCACCAACCGCTCCCAGCCTGCGGGCTCGGCTGTAGTGACCATGATGACCAGGCTCTCCCGCGCGGCGGTCTCTGGCAACAGACAGGACATGTCTTCCTCCCCGGCGATCGGGTGCAATGGCTCCTGGTATTTGGCGCCGGGATGCAGCGCCCCGACATTAGCCTTAGGGCGGAGCCGCAATCATCCTTCGGTAGGTAGCCGGCCTGTGGTGACGCCGGCTGCCGTGCGCGAGTGTTGGAAAAGCCGGCATGTGTGTGCCCCCGTACGGATCACCCGTTTGCGTCGCGGTAGCTTGCCAGTGCCGACCCGGTGCGCATTGCCGGCACCCGTGTCGACAGGACGGCAGGACCGTGCTGGCTGTTTCAAACGGTGTGTGTGTCCTCGTACGGATAAGCCATGTGCATCGATCTAGATTGCATTTGTCGACTTGTGCGCATGCCGGGCACCGGTATCGACGCGACAGGCAGACCGTGCGGACCTCGCCAGGCACCCCCTTCCTGCCCTTTTTCTGGCCCTTCCGGCCTCAGTGCAGCGCCTAACACTTCCCGGAAATCATGATGAAAAGCACGCTGGATCCGGCAGAGACAACCGCGGCGGTAGTCGTCGGCGGCGAACTCGGCGGGCTTGGATTAGTGCGGTCATTGGCGGGCAAGGGAATTCCCGTCCTCCTGGCAGACACCGGGCACACCACGCCGGCGTCCTGGTCCCGCCATGCGCGCCGGCACATCATTCGAAGCCTGGTCGGCCGCGAATTCACCGAAGACCTGATTGCGCTCGCCCGGCGTCTCGGCCAGCGGCCCGTCCTGTTCCTGACCGACGAGGATGCCGTGCACAGCGTCTCGGAAAACCGGGATGAGCTGTCGGAATGGTTCCGGTTCTGCGTGCCGCCGGCGCAAGGCGTGCGCATGCTCAGCAGCAAGTCGGCCTTCCATTGCTTTGCCGAAGAGAACGGCTTCCCGGTGCCGCGCACGGTCATCATGAACGGACAACTCGACGTGCCCCTGCTGTCCGGCCTGCGCTATCCCGCCGTGATCAAGCCCGACGACAAGCGCCAGGCCCTGACCGGGGACAAGGAGCGCGCAATCCGCGTGCAATCGCTTGCCGAGGGACAAGCCCACGCCCGCGCCATGCTGCGCACCCCCGGCGGCATCGTGGCGCAGGAATGGATCGAAGGCCCGCAGAGCAATATCCATTTCACGCTCTTCTACCGCGGCATGGATGGCAAGGCCGCGGCGGTGTTCACGGGCAGGAAGCTCGCCTGCTGGCCGCCGGAAATCGGCAGCACCGCCGTCTGCGTTGCGGCCCCCGAAGCCAGCGAGGAACTGGAGCCGATCACGCTGGCCTTCGCCGAGCGCGCTAGCTTCTACGGCATGGGCAGCATGGAATACAAGTGGGACGAGATCCACCGGCGCTTCGTGATGATCGAGCCGACCGTCGGGCGGATCGACTGGCAGGAGGAAATCGCCACGCTGTGCGGGGTCAATATCCCGCTCGCGGCCTACCGGCATGAACTGGGCCTGCCCGACCTGCCGGCGGCCACGGCGCCGCCCGGCGGCGCGGTCTGGCGCGCGACCTTCCTCCGTTCCGCGCCGCGCAGCCTGATGCCGCACGGCGCGCGCATTTTCGACGGTTATTTCCGTTGGGATGACCCGCTGCCTGCCATCCAACACTACTGCCTGAGCATGCCGCTCGACCGCTTCCTGCTGCACTGGAGCGGCTGGTTTCCTTCCACGCGCCGCGACCAGGTCCAACAGGAACAGCAATGATCTCGACCACCGACACTGCGATTATCGGGGCTGGCCCGTATGGACTGTCGATCTCGGCCCACCTCAGCGACGCCGGCGTGCCCCACCAGGTGCTGGGGGAACCCATGCTGGCCTGGCGCAATTTCATGCCGCCCGGGATGCTGATGCGATCGGAGGCCTTCGCCTCCGACTTGTACGCGCCCCACGCCGGCTACCGGCTGGAGGATTACTGCCGCCTCATGCACCTGCCCTATGCCCCCATCGGCATGCGCCTGCCGCTTGAACGGTTTGTCGAGTACGGGCTCTGGTTCCAGTCGCAGCTCGTTGGCCACGTCCGCCCGGTGGACGTCACGGAGTTGCGCCGCCAGGACGACGGCTTCCTCCTGTCCCTGAGCAACGGGAGCGCCCTGGCCGCACGGCGCGTGGTGGTCGCCCTCGGGCTCAAGGGGTTCGAGCAGACGCCGACAGTGCTGCAGGGGCTGCCCAGGCCGCATGTGCTGCACTCGGGTGAGATCGGCAACCTGGCATGGGCCCGGGGCAAGCGCATCGTGATCGTCGGCGGCGGGCAGTCGGCGCTTGGCCTGGCGGCACTGTTCAACGAACTGGGCGCCCATGTCCGTGTGCTGGTCCGGGGCGGCATCATTTCCTGGAACGAAGATCCGGAAGTCGGACGCAGCCTGCTGTCGCGCATGCTGCGTCCCGAGGGCGGGCTGGCCCAGGGCTGGTATCCCTATGTCCTGTCTGAGTTCCCGTACCTGTTCCGGGGTGTCGGGCAGCGAACGCGCAAGCGCATCGCCGAGGCCTCGTTCGGCCCCTCCGGGGCGTGGTGGCTGCGTGACCGGGTGGCCGGCAAGATCGAGCTCCGGATGAACACCACGGTCCGGCACGTCGCGATCCGCAACGACGAGGTGGTGCTGGAGGTAAGCGGTGAGAACGGACCGGCAACCATCACCGGCGACCACGTCGTCGCCGCCACCGGGTTCAAGGTCGACCTGGCCAGGCATGCCTTCCTGTCGCCGGAAATCGTCAGCGCGCTGTCGCTCGTCGATGGCTGGTCGGACGTGTCGCGCAACTTCGAATCCGCCATGCCGGGGCTCTATATCACCGGACCGGCGTCGGCGCTGAGCTTCGGGCCGGTACTGCGCTTTGTCTATGGCGCCAAGTATGCCGCGCCCCGCATCGCGCGGCATATCAGCCGGTGCCACGCCGCGGAAGGCGGCAGCCGTGCCTTCGATGCGCCCGCCGTGCCGCAGCCCCTGGCCGAGAGCCGCACCGGCGTGTTATCGCATCCTCCGGCGGCGGCGTTCCAGGAAGCGAAAAGCCCCGCCGAATAGCACCCTGCGCCAGCAGCGGTCCATCGCCAGCCGAGGCCGGCGTCCGGCGGTGACCGAAGCAACAGGCGGGCGCACATCTATCAGACCGGCCACCAGCCGACTTCGGCATTGACAGAAACGGGAGCGTTCGATGCAACAGTTCAAGCCACTCACCAGCCTGCGGCTGTTCCTGGCCCTATGGGTATTGTGCAGGCACTATTTCCATGTCTACGAGCCGGACGCCATGTTCTTCAACATCGGCTTCACCAGCACGTACTTCGATCATGGCTACCTGGGCGTCGACGGCTTCTTTATCCTGAGCGGCTTCATCCTCGCCTACAACTACGATCCGGCGCCGGGGCAGCAGCTGCAGTGGAAAAAGTTCATCGTGGCGCGGATCGCCCGCATCTACCCGGTCTACCTCTTCTGCCTGCTCGCCTTCGCGCTTTCCGTGATCGCCCGCGACCTGGCCCTGCATACGCACAATGTCGGCTCGGGCAGCTACACCTTGTCCAGCTTCGTGCCGGAAGCGCTGATGCTGGGCGCGTGGCAGTACGCCGGGCCGAGCGGGTGGAATGACGTCGGCTGGTCGGTCAGCGCCGAATGGTTTGCCTATGTCTTCTTCCCTCTGTTCCTGCTGGCAGCGCCACGCCTGAACAAGGCCCGCATCGCCATGGCCGGCTGCCTGGCCCTGGCGGCCCTCGCGGCAGTGGAAGCCACCTCGCCCGATCACCTGGCGCTGAGCGGCGGCGTGGCACGGCTGGTACCGGAATTCCTGCTGGGGGTGCTGCTCCGCCGGCTGCGCGAAGCGATGCCGCACAACAACGGTTTCGCCGCTGGCGGCATACTGTCGCTGGGGGTCTGCGTGCTCGGCGTCGGACTGGGGCTGGATGTCCTGTTCGTCGCCGGCGCGGCCGGGCTGGTGTTCTTCCTCTCCTACGAAAAGGATGCTCTCACCCGCGTGCTGTCGCTGCGCAGCCTCGTCTTCCTCGGCGAGGTCTCCTACTGCATTTATATCGTGCAGCGCATTCCGCAATACATGTTCGCCTTCGCGCGGGGCAAGATGGCGAGCCTTGCCGCCCTGCCGGGGGTAGCGCAGGCAGCGTTGCTGCTGGCGTTGACGGTCGGCATCGCCATCCTGCTGCATTTCGTCGTCGAGAAGCCGATGCGGACTTATATCAATCGCCGCTTTGGTGCCAGGGCAAAGCCAGTGGGAGTATCAGAGCGACCCACTGATTCGCGGGACACGGAGTACGCAGCCGCCTCAGGTCAGCAAGGCAGGCGCGCACGGGGCACTGGATCAAGGGCTGGGTAAGGGGGCGACGCCGCCCATCTGCGCGGATTGTTGCGTGGGCGGCGGATGATGGTGATGGCCAGGCGGGCCGACGTGGCGGCAAGCGGCTGAAACTCAGCGGCTGGTACCGAGCGGCTGGTACTCAGCGGCCGAAGCCCGGCGCCTGACCTGCCTTTCCCTGACATTGCAGATCAGCAGGCAGACCAGCATCGGCACGAACATCCACTTCTGCCGCACGGAGATGCCCAGGTTCGCCGTCATCGGCGCCAGGATCAGCCAGGTGCCGGCGCAGTAGATCCAGAGAAACGCCGCGTTCCTCAGTACCACGCGATCGCCTCGCCGGCGAATCATCCCCCAGACACCGAGCACCGCGAGCACCAGCAGCACCACGTTGTCCAGCGACGCCGCCAGGCCGAAGATGCCGTTTGCCTCGTACGGCAGGGGCCGGAAGACATAGGTGAAGAGCTGCATCGGCAGCGACATGCTGCCGATGTCGATGCCGCCCCCGCCATGCTGGTTGTAGCCCTGGCGCTTTTCGACGTAGGTCTCGATGGATTCGCCGTCCGCCGGCATCTCCAGGCCGGCGTATTGGATGGTGAACGGCACGATAGCCGCGGAGGCGGCCAATGCCACACTGACCAGAGCGGCCCGCCACTTCCAGGGGACCTTCGCCGAGAACACCATCGAGGCAGCGAGCGACAGGATCATGATCGCCGCGATGTGCGGCCGCACCAGGAACATGCAGGCGATGGCGATGATCATGAGCCAGCTGCGGCGCGGCATGGACATGCTTGCCCATAGCGCAAGGCTGGTGGCCATGAAGGCGACCGAATCCTTGCCGATGGCGGCGCTCCAGAAGCTGATCGACGGCAGCAGCACGATCACCACGGCCAGCCTGCGCAGGAATCGGCTCCGGTCCTGTGTCACCGTGCGCAGCACCGCGTCAAACGCCAGCAGGCCGATCGTCCCGAAGATGTTGAAGACAAAGAACACCCCCACGTACGAGAAGCCGAGGTAGATGGAAAAGATATGCGTGAAGTAGCTCACGCCGCGCGTGCCGATGCCAAACTCGGGTGACGGCGCCAGCGACGCCTCGAAGTAGTCCGCGGCGTCTCCGCCGCTCTCCATCACCAGCTTGGCGTAGAAGATGGAGAAAATGGTGTGCCAGACATAGAGAAACAGCCCCCATTTCGGCCGGGTGCCGAACTTGCGGCCCATGCTCACCGCCACGGGTGCGCCCAGCATCAGCACGAGCGTCGCGCTGATGACATGCCACGCGGAAGATGCGTATTCCATGGTCGAAACCCCAAGCAAGAGTTGGCCGCCTCAGGCGCGCCAGCCGGTCACACCGCCTGCTCCATTGCGACCGGCTCACGGGAGCGGATGAAGAAGCCGATGCCGGCAATCACCGCTACCAAATTGCCTGCGATATAGCCATAGACGGCGCCCCGGGCACCGTGGATGGGGATCGCGATCAGATCCACCAGGATCATGGTGCCCAGCACCAGCAGCCATTTCTCCACCAGCCAGTTCGGCTTGCGCAGGTAGATCACCAGCAGCGACAGGGCCGCATCGGCGAACACCAGCCCGGATGCCATCGCGGAAAGCCGCAGCAGGCTGGCCGCGGCATCATAGTGATCGCCGTAGATCAGGGCGATGATCCAGGGCGCGCAGTAAGCCAGCACTGCGCCTCCCGCGACCCCCATGAAGACCATGCCGGCGACGACGTACAGCACATTGCGCCGTACCAGCGTCAGGGTCGGCTGCGCGTAGATCATCAACGGCGCCACCGAGCTCGCGACGATCGCGCTGAGCATCATGAAGTTGTCCAGGACCTGCATGGAGGCGGCATAGCCGCCAAGCTCGAACAGGGAAATGTGCGGCTTGAGCAGGAGTTGATCGATGCGCTTGGCGCAGAGCATCAGGATCATGCTCGCCCAGAACACCGTGCCGTCGCGCAACAGCTTCCTGGCAAGAGACCAGTCAAGCTCGACCGCCACCCGGGGGCTGCGCTTGCTGTAGTAGCGGGCGTGCAGCACGGCAAACAACAGCGACTCCACCGCCACCACCCAGGCAAAGACCGGCGCGGAGTCCGTGCCTGCCAGGTAGAGCCCGGAGACCGCAATCATCCGGAAGGCGAGGCCGACCATGCTGAAGATCACGGCAGGGCGGCTGTCGGTACGCGCCTGCAGCCAGGTCCGGACCGCGCCGAAGGGTTCGCGGAACAGCATGGGGATGCCAGTGATGAAGACGATCACGACAATGACCTCGTCGTCTTCCGTCATTGCCACGACCACCACCAGCAGCAGGTAGCCCACCACGGCGGCAATCTCGCGCAGGCCGAATACATGGGCCAGCAGCCGGTGTTGCGCGGCCGGCGCCTGGTCCGCAACCAGGCGCGGGATGACCACTTCATTGCCACAGATCAGGGCGACCGCTGATGCAATCAGCACCAGCGACTGAGCGTACTGGAACTCGGCAAAGCCTTCGGGACCGACGGCGCGTGCGATCATGGCCACGCTCACGATGCCTAACACCACCTGCAGGCCACGCTCGAAGACCAGCCAGAATACATTGCGGGCGATCTGCATACGCATGCCAGGTCTCTCCGGAAAGAAGCTCATAATAGTCGTTGCCGGCAGGGCCGCCGAATGATCCGCGCGGCCTGCCAGTCTTGCCGGTTTTCGTTGGAACCCCTATCAAAAGCACGCTGGCTTGGTTGCGCGATACTGCCGTACAACTGTTGCTGTCCGGGCCGCGCGCCTTGCCAGGACCGTATCCGCTGCGTTCTGATGACGCATCCCGGCACTAACCTCAGTTGCCGCGGCTGCGCCCGGCGCTGCCACCCGGTTGGCCGGGCGCTTGCACCGATTCTAAATATTCTGCCCCCCAGCAGTTGCGCTCACTGTTGTCCCCCGCACACTGCGGGGCGCCCCGTCAGGGCTGCCCCCATGGACATGGCCTATGCTCCATTCGCTGACCAGACATGCGGCCGTGCCGGCTGTGTGTTCCCGCAGACTACATCCTGGCCAGGGCGGCACCATCGTCCAGATGGCCGTCTCCTCCCGATGGAGGAGGGGAGCCGCCATCCGTGCCGTGCTGCTTTCGGTCCTGCCGTGGTCGGGGCTCTCGCTTGAAAGCAATGTGTGTCAGCGCACCGAGACTTTCACCCGGCCTTCCTACGATCAATGCATCGTGGGTGAAGTACCGGCTTGGTTGCCTGCCCGCTTCGCGAGGAGATCGCCGTGAGATCAATCTACAGCTGCGCCATCCAGCGCCCCAATCAGCCGAAGCGCCGCGGCGCTGCGGCGTCGCTGCTGCCCCTCCTGGCCAGCGCGCTGCTGACGGCATGCGCCGCCTCCCCTGGCATGGTTTTCGACAGCAACGCACCAGTCAAGGCGGTCGGCCCCAACGCAACGCCCACTGTGACGCCGATCACGCTCGATCTCGTGCGCGAACTGCGCCACAAGATCAAGCCCGCCAACGAGCGCGTCGAAGAGCTGTACGCCCCGGCGCAGCCTTACCGGATCGGCCCGGGCGACATTATTTCAGTGGTGGTCTGGGACCACCCCGAACTGGTCTTCCCGACCCAGACCTATAGCCCCGGCGCGAGCTTCGAAATCCCCGCATCGACCGGTGGCTCCAACCTGCCCGGCTACGTGGTGAGCGCACAGGGAGACATCCAGTTTCCCTATGCTGGCTCGCTCAAGGTCGCTGGCAAGACCGCCAACCAGGTGCGCGACGAAACCGCCCGCATCCTCTCCCGCGTGGTGCGCAATCCACAAATGACCGTGCGCGTGCTGGGCTTCCGCAGCCAGCGCGTCTATGTCGATGGCGAAGTGCGCACGCCCGGCATGCTCGCCATCGACGATGCGCCGATGACGCTGGTCGAAGCGCTCAACCGTGCCGGCGGCGTGCTGAACCTGACCGGCGACAACAGCCGCATACGCGTGACGCGCGGCGAACGCAGCTGGTACGTCAATATTCCGGCCCTGCTGGCCAGGGGCAAGGATCCGGCCCGCATCATGCTGCGCTCCGGTGACATCGTGCGTGTGGAACAGCGCGAGGACAACAAGATCTTCGTGACCGGCGAAGTAGGGAAGCCGACGTCGCTGCTGATGCGCAATGGCCGCATGACGCTGAACGAGGCACTGGGTGACGCAGGCGGCGTGAACCCGGGCACGGCCAACGCGGAGCAGATCTTCGTGATCCGCAAGGCGCCCAACGGCGAACCTGCGGTATTCCACCTGGACGGCACCTCGCCGGCGGCGCTGGCCATTGCCGAAGGCTTTGAGCTGGAGCCGAAAGACGTGGTCTATGTCGACGCCCGCGACCTGGTTCGCTGGAGCCGCGTGATGAGCCTGCTGCTGCCGTCCACGTCGCTGGTCGGCACTGCGGCAGGAATCAAGTGAGTGAAACCGGCATGTCCAGAACCATCCTCGTCGTCTGCCTCGGCAATATCTGCCGCAGCCCGATGGCGGCAGTGCTGCTCAACCGCGCCCTCCCCGGCTTCGATGTGACCTCGGCCGGACTTGCGCCGCCTGTCGGTGCCGCGGCCGATCCGCGCGCCGTGCGCTTGCTGGCCCACGAGGGCTGCGACCTCGCCGGCCACCGGGCGCGCGCCGTCGATAGTGTCCTGGTGGAATCCGCCGACCTGGTACTGGTCATGGAGAGCCTCCAGCGCGAAGCGCTCGAACAGCGCTTCCCGCAGTCGCGCGGCAAGACCTTCCGGCTTTGCGAAGGCATGGATCTCGACGTGCCCGATCCGTACGGCAGTTCGCAGCAGATGTTCAGCATTGTCCTGGAGATGATCAAGCAGGGAATCTTGTCCTGGTCGTCGCAACTGGAACAGGAACACGCCATTGCGTCGAGTGACAGCCACAGGGAGGCGACATGAGAACGATAACCAACCGAGATGACGCGATCGAGGAAGCCGCAGACCAGGACAAGTCTGTCGACCTGACCGCCTACATCGACATTCTGGTCCGCTACCGTTGGACGTTCTGCGGCGTCGCCATCTTTGTCGTCACGCTGGGCCTGCTCTACGCCATGGTGGCCTCGCCGGTCTACCGCACCGACATCGTGGTCCAGGTGGAAGAGAGCAATGGCGGAGGTGCCAGCAAGCTGGCCACGTCGATATCGCCGGTGCTGGACATCAAGCCGGCGGCTACGGCGGAAATGGAGCTGCTGCGTTCGCGCATGGTGGTGGGCAAGGCCGTGGCATCCCTGCATCTGGATGTCGAGGCGCAGCCGCGCTACTTTCCGTTGATCGGGCAGACCATCGCGCACTTCAAGCGCGAACTGTCCAACCCGGGCCTGTTCGGCTGGGGTGGCTATGCCTGGGGCAGCGAATCGATTGCGGTCAAGGAGCTGGAGGTGCCGGAATCGATGGAAGACCGCAGGATCGACCTGACCGCGACCGGCAACGGCGGTTATTCGGTGTCGTTCAATGGCGGCGACGCCAGGGCCAGCGGCAAGGTCGGCGCGCCCCTGTCGATCGCCACGCCGACCGGCGCCGTCCGCCTGCTGGTGAGCCAGCTCGACGCGCGCCCCGGCGCCAGGTTCGAACTGCGCCGGCTGCCACGCAGCACCGCCATCGCACGCCTGCAGGGCAAGCTCGTGATCACCGAGCGCGGCAGGCAAAGCGGCGTGATCGGCATCTCGCTGGAAGGCGACGACCCTGCGATGGTAGCGGCCACGCTCAACGAGATCGGCAACGCCTATGTCGAGCAGAACGTGCTGCGCAAGGCTGCCGAAGCAGAGAAGTCGCTGGCCTTCCTGGAACGGCAAATGCCTCAGCTCAAGCAGCAGGTCGAGACCTCAGAGAACCGCTATAACGCCATGCGCAACCAGCGCGGCACGGTTGACCTGCCCGAGGAATCCAAGCTGATGCTGAACCAGTCGGTCCAGCTCCAGACCAAGCTGCAAGAGCTTCGGCAGAAGCGGCAAGAGCTGGACGCGCGCTTCATGCCCAACCACCCTGTCATTTCCCTGATCGACGCCCAGATCGCCAGCGTCAACGCCCAGATCAACGGCCTGGCGGGCCGCATCCAGAAGCTGCCTGACGTCGAGCAGAACGTGCTGCGCCTGATGCGCGACGTAAAGGTCAGCACCGAAATGCTGCAGTCCTTGCTGAACGATGTGCAGCAGCTCAGGCTGATGAAGGCCAGCAAGGTGGGTAACTCGCGCCTGGTCGACTCGGCGGAAGTGCCGCTCGGCCCGATCCGCCCGAACCGCGAGGTGATTGCCACGCTGGCGGTCGTGCTCGGCCTGATCGCCGGCCTGGTTGCGGTGGTGCTGCGCCATGCCTTCAACGGCGGCGTCGCGGACGCCGACGAGATCGAGCGCAGGACGGGCCTGGTGGTCTACACCACGATCCCCTTCGCCCCGCAGGAAGCGCAGACGCGGGACGCCGCAAGCGGTGGCGGCTTGCTGGTACGCGAGCAGCCGGACGATCCCGCGGTGGAGACGCTGCGCAGTTTCCGCACCGCCCTGCAGTTCGCGCTGGCCGGCAACAAGAACCGGACCGTGGTCATCACGGGTCCGGCGCCCGGCGTCGGCAAGTCCTTTATCTGCGCGAACTTCTCGGCGATCGCCGCCAGCGGCCGGCGTGTGCTGCTGATTGACGCCGACCTGCGGCGCGGATCGCTGCATCGCCGCTTTGGCGCACAGCGCACGCCCGGGCTCACTGAACTGTTGCTGGGCGCGCCGTTCGAACGGGTCGTGCAGAGAGAGGTCGCGCCTGGCCTGGACTTCATCTCGACCGGGAGCGAGCCGCCGCATGCGGCGGATGTCCTGCTCAGCCCCGCCATGGAGAACTTGCTCGACACACTCACCAAGCGCTACGACCTGGTCCTGATCGACACCCCGCCCATCCTGGCCGCCACCGACGCCGGCATCCTGGCGGGCAAGGCCGCGGCGGTCTTCCTGGTGGCGCTCGCAGAGAAGACCACCGTGAACGAACTGCAGGCATCCTATCGGGCCCTCAAGCAGAGTGGGGCGGACGTCAAGGGTGTGCTGCTCAACGGCCTGCGCATCGAGGGGCGCTGGTACCGGGCGCATTACTACTTCGGCAAATACCGTTACCTTGGCGAGTACAGCGCGAAGCCGCCAAAGCGGGCCTGAGGAAGGTCAGCCGGCAAGTGCCACGGGCTTCGGACAACCGTTGGTGTGCTCCCTCTCCCGCGTGCGGGAGAGGGTTGGGGTGAGGGCCGGTGTATCCACGAAGTACCTCCGGTGGTATGCCGCCGCCTGCCCTCACCCCCTGCCCCTCTCCCGCAAGCTGGAGAGGGGAGAAAACCAGCGGCATGATCCGCGATCACCGATGCTGACCTCGGGCCGATGCTGGCCCGACCACAGCCAGCGGTCATTCAAGGGGACATGATGTCTGCTCCGCACAAGCGAAAGAAATCGAAGCGCCTCTGGCCGTCCGTCTCCGCTGTCGCCTGTTCTTCGTTCCTGCTGCTTCCGAACTACGCGCAGGCCGGATCCCGGGCGACAAGCGGGAGTGCGAATGAGACCCGGCAAGGTTCCGGCAACCCATCGGGCGCACGCGCGGCAGACGCCGCGGCCACGAAGCCCTCCGGACGTCCGGATCCCTGCCCGCTCCTGAGCGCCGAGAAACAGGCTTATCCCGGCGCCACCGTGAGGTCCATCACCTCCTACGGTGCCAGGGGAGATGGCGTCACGGATGAATATCTGGCCTTCCAGATGATGGCGGCGGATATTTCCAATCAACGGTTTACCAGGCGCCAGATCGTATATTTCCCCAAGGGCACCTACTACATCGATCGCTACGCCGTCACCCGCGGTCCCTGGACGAACCATAACCAGAATATCCGGCTGCTGAAAGCCAGCAACTTCAGCCTGATCGGCTGCACCGGGTCCGTGGTTTCCTTCAAGGGGAACTTCACCATCACCAACGACCACTTCTCTGGCCGATCATGGTATTCGGCCAGGCACCAGCTCGGGTTCGAGATCAGGAACGCCAGCAACTTCAGGATCTCGGGCCTGGAGCTCAATGGCAACGTCGACAAGCTGTCGCGGCCGCCCTCGGCGAATGGCAAGCCCCTGAGTGAAACGCCTTCCTTTGGCATCCAGACGCACGCGAGTTCCAACTATGAACTCAGCCACCTGAAGATCCATCACTTTGCCTGCGATGGCCTGTTCATCGGCGGCGACTTCACCGCCGATCTCAATGGCACCATCCACGCGGTGGATTCGTACAACAATGCCCGTCAGGGCATGAGCATCATGCAGGCAAGATCCTTCCGCATCACCAACTCCTCATTCCGCAACACGGGCCTGACCGACGGGGCCTACCCTACCCACGCGCCCGCCGCCGGGGTGGATATCGAGCCAGACGGGACGCCGGCCGACGGCGTGACTGCAAGAACCGGAGACATGGTCTTCGATGCCTGCCGCTTCGTGAACAACAAAGGCTCGCAGTTCGTCGGCGGCGACAATGGCCGCAACACCGAGAACGTCACCATCCGGAATTCGGAATTCGTCGGCCGGGCCGGGAACAAGCACCCTTACGTGATCATCCTGTCGGCGCCCGGAGCCGTCATTGAAAACAATCAGATCGATACCATCGACGGCGGTGTTTATCCCTCTTTCTCGGAAGGCATTGGCGACATGAAGGCAGTGAATACGATCGTCAGGGGAAACACCATCAGGAGCAGTGGCGTCGGGCTCCAGGCGGCCGATGCGGGGGCAAGCGTCGTGATCGAGAACAACACCTTCATCAGCACGCACGGGCCTGACTACCGCGACGATTTTCCCAATATCAGGGCCGGGGTTGCCAGCTTCTCAGGCAACAAGCTTTCCTATCCGCACAAGAACTTCGGCTCCAGGTCGGTGGTCGGCATCATCAAGGCAGCCACGTTCATGAACAACTCGATCACGACGGACCTGACCAGTGGCAACTACTCCATCAAGGTGGGCGCCGGTGCCGATGCTGCAAACAACGTCGTTGGTGCCCATATCCTGCTCGCGCCATAGCGGCCTCGCGCCGGCGCGCTGACCTGACTTGCACGCCATCGCGTTGCCGCCGCGGCCCATTCCTGCGGCAGGACACTAACGGACTGCACGCAGAAATGGGTACGGCCGACGTCCTGCCGCTCAGGATTGCCCGGGCGCTTCTGACTTTGCCAGCGCTGGATGCCTGAGCTGCGGCGGCGGCAGCGGCATGCCCAGATAGGGATTGATGGTATTGAAATCCGCCCGGTTGCTGCGCCGGGGCATGACGCCGTTAAGGATGCCGCCGGCCAGCCGTGCGTTGGCATGCGCCAGGCGCTTGAGCGTTTCGTCGACCTGCGCCGTCGCCGTGACATCGGCGCGCACCACCACCAGCGTGGAACCGGCCAGGTTGGCCACCAGCGTGGCATCGGCCACCGCCAGCACTGGCGGCGTGTCCACCAGCACCAGGTCGAAGCGGCCCGCGCACAGCCGCAGGGATTCCGCCAGCGCGGGCAGCATCAGCAGCTCGGACGGATTGGCCGGCACCGCACCGCGACTGAGCAGGAACAGGCCGTTGATCACGCTCGGCTTGACCGCGTCGGCGATCGCGCTGCGGCCAGCAAGCACTTCCGCCAGCCCGGGCTCGGCAGGCAGGTCGAACCAGTCCGCCACGCGGCCGCGGCGCAGGTCTGCGTCGACAAGCAGCACACGCTGGCCGGCTTCGGCGAACAGCACTGCCAGGTTGACCGCGGCGAAGGTCTTGCCGGCAGCGGCGGCAGGGCTGGTCACCGCGACCACGCAGTTGGGCGCATCGCGCAACGCGAAATGCAGTGCCGCCCGCAGCGTGCGCAGGCCTTCCACGGCGAGCGAATGCGGGGCGCGCCGCGCCAGCAGGAACTGGTCGTGCAGGCCCTGGCGCATCAGCCGTTCGGCGCGCGCGCGCTCGTCCTCCGGGGCGGCGGCCGTGGCGGCGTCGATCACGCTGGTGGCAGACTCGGGCCAGCCCAGGCGTACATTGGGCGGCAGCACAAAGCCGGAGGCAATGCCCAGGCGGCGCTTGGCATCGACCAGTCGTTCCAGCCCGGTCTGCTCGTTGCTGAAAGCGATATCGCCCAGCATGGCCATGCCCAGGCGCTCTTCCGCATCGGCGGCGCTGGCTACCGACGGGCGCATGCGCTGGCGCAGGTTGACCGCGGCCACGCCCAGGCACAGGCCCAGCAAGGCGCCGGCAGAGGCGAACGGCCACGCGCCGAGACCGACCGGTGTGACCGGCGCGATGGCGGCATCGACCACGCGCATCTGGGTGGAGCTGTCGGACAGCATCAGCGACAGCTGCTCGACCTTGCTGCGCAATGACATGTATATGTCCTCGGCCACCTTGACGTCACGCGTGAGCGCCACCGATTCGCGCTCGGAGGCCGACAAGGTCTGCATGCGCGCGTCGATCTCCGCGCGCTCGCGAGTCATCTGCTGGATCTGGCTGTCGACGGTGCGGACCTCGTTGGCCTCGGGCGTGAAGCGCTGCAGCAGCCGCGTGCGCTCAAGCCTGAGCGCTGCGATCTGGCGCTGGTACTCCATGCTGTTGTTCAGGAACGACTGCGCATCGCGGCTGGGCTGCAGCGAACCCGTGCGCGCGCGGTAGCGCGTGAGCGCCTCTTCAGCACGCGTGAGCTCGCTCTGCACGCGCGGCAGCTCGCCTGACAGGAACGCAAGCGTGCCGGCCGCGTCCTGGCGGCGCTTGTCAGTCTGGCCGTCGATATAGGCGCGCGTGACTCCGTTGACGAGTTGGGCGGCAAGCTGGCGGTCCGGGTGTTGCCAGCTCACGCGCACGGTCCCGCCCGGCGCGGACAGGGGGTCGGCCGCGCCGCCCAGGCTCGCCGGGGTCCCGGTGCTTTCGCTTTCTACCGTGAGCCCGCGGCGCACGGACTCGGCGGTGCGGGCCAGGTCGTGCCGCGTGAGCTGGAAGCGCGTACCGGGCGCGGCCTCGATCTTGTCCACGCGCAGCACAATGCCGTTGGCCATCGCGGTCTCGCCGGCCTGCCCTTCGAGCAGCACGGTGTCCTGCTGCGTCAGGCGGTAGCGGCCCTCGCCGCGCACCTCGAAGGTGAGCGGCTGGTCTACCAGCGCCTCGGGCACGGTCATGCTGGCGATCACCAGGCGCTCGCCCCCCCAGGCATAGCCCAGGCTGGCGGGCCAGGTGCCGCGCGGCTGGCCGGGTGTGGAAAAACGCTGGACCAGCGCGCCCACCAGCGGCGCACGCAGCGGCTGCGCGGTGATATCGAGCCGCAGCCGTTCCACCACCGGACCGACCACGGCGCGGCTCCTGAGCAGGCCCGCGTCGAAGGCCGCCGGGCCCTGCGTCTGCGTGACGCTGCGCATGCCGCCATCGCGCCCCTCTACCTGCACCAGCGCCTGGGCGCGATACTGCAGCGGCGCGGACAGCGCCACCAGCAAGCCTGCGGCCGCCCCGGCCACGCCAGCCGCGGCGATCCAGCCGAGGTGGTCCATCAGCGCGCGCGCCTGCATGACGCCCGGCTGGGCATCACGTCGCGGGGTGGTGCTCTCAGCCGGTCCACCGGCATATGACAGTCTGCTCACGAGTACGGCTCCTCAAATGGGATCGGCGCGGCGTATGCACGCCGCGCTTCGCAGGCCACGCGCGCCGGAGCGTGGCGCTCAGGCGCCGGCCAGCGCGGGCAGCAGGCGGTCATACTCGCGCTTGACAAGCTTGTAGCACTCGCACGAATGCTTCTCCAGCCCGCAGCGGTCGATCACGGTGATATGGCCGCGGCTGTGGTGGATCAGGCCCAGGTCTTCCAGCTTGCCGGCCGCTTCGGTCACGCCTTCGCGGCGCACGCCGAGCATGTTGGCGATGACCTGCTGGGTGATCACCAGCTCGTTGGAGCTGAGCCGGTCGATGGCCAGCAGCAGCCAGCGGCACAGTTGCTTGTTCAGGGAGTGGTGGCGGTTGCAGGCCGCGGTCTGCGCAATCTGCGTGAGCATGGCCTGCACGTACAGCAGTGTCACGCGCTGCAGCGTGGGCAGGCGCGGCAGCTCGCCGCGCAGCAGGCGCGCGGGAATGCGATAGGCCATTCCGGGGCTGCGCACTTCCACCCGGCTGGGCATGGTGTCGCCGCCGGTGACCACGGGGATGCCAACCAGCCCTTCGTTGCCGACCGCGGCGATCTCGACCGTCGCGCCGTCCTCCAGCAGCGACAGCAGCGACACCACCGCGGTGGTCGGGAAATAGACGTGGACGATGCGCTGGCCGGAATCAGTCAGGAGTTCGCCGGCGCGCAGGCGGACCAGCTCGAAGTGCTGCGCCAGCGTCTCCCACTCGCCGCGCGGCAGCGCGCTGAGCAGGTGATTGACATGCAGATCCGATCGATGCGTAATCATTTTCGTACCCCTGTCCAATCCCGTGTCCGGGAACAACGCTCTGCCGGCCTGGCTCGGCACGACTGCTATCCGAGTACCGGCTGGCCACGCCACCGACCCAGATGCGGCGCTCTTTGCAAGCCAGTGCCTCTATTTAGCGTCATGGCAGCGCGCTCCGACAGTAGGCGAACGGCTGGGAAACGGTCATCCATCGGGAGGTTGGACGGAAAGGCGAGAGTGCAGCGGGCGCTGGCAAAGGCGCCATGCCGGCGGCGGCGGCTATGTCTGCCGCCGCCACACGAGGCGAGGCAGCACGGCGGCTGGAAGCGGTTCCGGGCTAATCAGCCACGGCAGCGCGCAAGCCTGGATGCATGGCATGCCCTCCGCTGTCGGCATGAGACCCGGGCTATCGTGCAAATGGCGGATGCTGCGGCTTGCCCCCGGCGCCGGATCAAAGCGGTTTTGTGCCACGCGCCAGAGGCCACACAAGGCACGGGTTGCCCGCTGCAGGCACGGTCTGCCGGCTCATGGCGTGAACTCGCCGAAATGCGCGGCCAGCAACGGCACGCTGGCCAGGTATGAGGCTTCGAGCTGGTCCAGGCAGTCTTCGCAACGGTCCGGCTTGCGGCTGATGACCGCGCGCATCAGGCGGAACTGCATCACCATCGCCTCCGAGGCCATGGTGTAGCAGGCTTGCGCCGCCTTCTCAGGCACCTCCTGCCCATGCATCACCAGCCAGCGCAGGTAGCGCGCCAGCAGCTCGAAATTGGCGCCGAGCTGGCGCAGCACGCCCGACGCGTAGTGGTGAAAGCCCGGTTCGCCGCGCGCCATCAGCCGCTCGAGATGCTGGGGAAACACCGCCCGAAACAGGGTGACGGGGTTCTCGCGCGGACGGTTTCCCAGGTGAAAGCGCAGCAATGCCAGCGAGGCCTCGAGCAGCGTCTCGGCAGCGTGCGGGTGTCCGTTGCGGCGGACCACGTCGGCATGCAGGAAGGGCAGCGCCTCGGCACTGCGCACGTCCGGTGCCAGGCGAATGATGGCGGCGTAGTCCTCGCCGGTCGCGGTGTGGTAGCCGTCGGAGTGGTAGTAGCCGACCGCGCCGGCCTCGGGCATCAACACATCGATGGCAATGCAGGTGGGCATGCAATGGCGCAGGTAGCCGGCGCCGCGGGGTGGCGGCAGCTGGCTGCTGTCCAGTTCCATCACGACAATATGGCCGCGCGAGGTCTGTGCCGCCACGTGCGACTCGAGCGAGTCGTAGAACGTCAGCGCGTGCACCGTGAGGCCGTACAGCCGCTCCAGGTCGGCATCCGGAAAGCGGCACGGCGTGAAGTGGTCGGCCTCGAAGTCCTGCCGCACCGCGCAGGCCAGTGCCGCGACAGGCGGCAGGTCCAGTCCGTGCAGCAGTTCGATCCAAAGGTCGATGTAGCAGTTGACGTGCGACCACACCGGATTGCCGCCGCGCAACCCCGGTCCGCCCCGCCCACGCATCCTGGTGTCGCCGTGCACTAGTGACCTCCGCGCCTGCCATGCGGTTTCGTGAGCGGGTACGGACGGCCCATGCCGGGCCCGCGCGCGTACCTGACGTGCGATGCGGCAGGCCAAGCGCTGACACCAGTCATTTTTCCGTCTCCCCCTGAACCCGAGCCAGATACTTGCTGCCATTGGCCGTAATGGCGATCTTGGCGCGCGTGGTTCAGGCCAGTCTGTTGGACGGCGCACAAAAAACAGGCGGACGGTTCAGGCAGTTCAGGGGCACTCGGCCGCAAATATGCGCGCATGGTGCTTCTGGTTGATGGAGGAGCGCGAGCCGATTGGTTATCGTCAAAGAGACGTGTGGGCGGGCAGTATGGCTCGCACGCCTTCAAAGCCCGCATGGTCCCCCGGTCGGCGGGCTTCTTTTTTGGCTCGCCGGCAAGCTGCGCGATCACGAGGGGAATGACAAAGGCACAGTGGCACCCGGCGGGGCCGCCGGGTGCCACTGTGCCTGACTCTCGCTTGATGCCTGCAGGTTCAGGCTACGAGTGGCGGCGGCACGCGATGCCGATGCTGAGCAATGATCAGCGCCCTCAGGCTTTCCACACGCAGCCGCGCTTCGCGCTCGCCGGCCGCGCGGGCCGCGTCGGCGGCGGCCAGCTCACAGTCAAACTGACGTCCGTGCAGTTCACCGCGGTAGAGCAGCGGCTCATCGCTGCCCTCATTGGCACCCGCGTGGCAACCATCGTCCAGGCTGGCAGCCAGCCTGATCTCGAAGCAGCACGCCCACTTGCCTCTGCCTTCGCGCACAGCAAAGCCGCGAACGACGAGGAATTCCAGTCCGGCCTCCATATGACCCCCTTACTTCCCCGCGGCGGCCTGCCTGCAAATTGGGCTGGCTTCTGCCTCCGGGCGACTCAAGCATAGGTGATCGGGTGCGATGCGCACTCCTCCGGTGGATGTAGGACAGCTCGCTCAAACGAGGGAGGCGCTCGTCCCGTTGGCGCCCGTCAGTGACAGCGCCATGCGCGGAAAACATTGGCCGCCCGCCCAGACCAGCGCGGTGGCTGCGCAGACCAGTTCGAGCGGTGCCGGCAGCGCGAGACACCCGCTGGCACCGAGCAGCGCGGCATGCAGCATCAGCGAGGCATCGAGGCGATCGGACAGCACCAGCCAGCGCCGTGGCGCCAGGCGTGCCTGCAGCTGGTCCAGCAACGCACGCGGGTCGCCCTCCAGCGCGCTGCAGTCGATCAGCGCGATATCGGCCGGGTCCGGCGATGGCTCCGATGACCAAGCCTGCGTCGATGCGCACGCTGATTCATGCAGCCACTGCGGCGTACGCCACGTGATCGGCTGCGGCACGTCCAGTGCGTTCAGGCGACGCGCCAGGACACGGCACATCATTTCATTGCTGGCGATGAGGTAGGTCGGCATTGACTCGGTCTGGCAGCGGGCCCGGGCCGCAGATGCGCTTGCCACCCGGTCGGGATCCGGGCCGCGGCGCGGCCCGCCTTGCAGGGCATCAGGGCAGCGCCGGCCGCCGGCAAAAGTGTCTGCAGATGCCTTTCATCACAAGGTAGCAAGCCGCCGCCGCCATTGCCTCATGCTTTTGGCCGAGAGCCGCACGCCAGAAGGATGAGGCGCGGCCGCCAGTCACGCTGCCTGGCAGGTGTGGTCAGGCGCCGGCACGCGGGTCACCGGATTGGCGGGCGTGGCGGGCCCGGCCCAGTTGAGCGTGGCGCCCTTCTGCAGAGCAACGTAGACGGCCTCGCCCTTGTTGCGCACGTGCAGGCGCTGGTACAGCGTGCAGGCATGCGTCTTTGCGGTGGCCACCGAGATATTCAGCATGCGGCTGACCGTCTTGATGGGATAGCCCCGCGCCAGCAGCGCAAGCACTTCGTACTGGCGCTCGGTGATATTCAGCAGGTGCGCGCCGGCCGACGGGGTTTCGTGGTACGTCGCATGTGCCTGGAAATGGAGCTGGGGCGCGGGCACCGCGTTGTCGAGCATGGCTTCGCCGATGCCCGCGCGCAGCGCCACGACCCGGGCTTCGCCCTGCCCTGCGCTGCTTGCCACCGGGGCATGGCCGGCTTCCAGTTCCGGTTGCCAGGCGTGGCTGCCTTGGGAACGCGCCGGGAAGCATTCGCCGCCGGCCAGCACCAGGCGCACCGCCGCATCGAGCGCATCCGCGCTGCAGCTCTTGGCCACGCAACCGCGCACCGAGTCAGGCAAGCCCGCACCCGGCAGCGCTGGCGCCGCCTGATCGCTGAGGACTAGCACGCGCTGCGGGCGCAGCCGCTGGCACAGTTCGTCCAGCATGGCCCAGCCGCCGGCGTGGTCGGCAGGCAGACCGTAGATCAGCAGGTCGGCATCGTACAGCCACAAATCCGAATCGACTGGGGCGAGGGGATCGATATCGATCAGGTCACCAGGAATATGTGCTTGGGCCAGCAGATGGCGCAGACCCAGGCGCAGGAGGGGGTGAGGCTCGATCAAGAGGATGGTGGCCATGGCCGCTCTCTTATTATTGCGGCAAGTACGGACCCTGCGACAATCCGCGCTTGCTTGTCGGAAATGCTCCGCTATCTTGCGGCTGCAGTTCCATACGATCCGCCATCGCTCCAGACCGCCTTGCAGCCTTCCCGTCTGGCTGCAGGTCTGTCCTTCCCGTGGAGATACCGGATCGCCCCGTTTTGCGTGTTAAGACGCTTATGTAGAAAGAGTTTTAGATACGACTGAAGTCTGATCTAAGTATTTATAACTCCTGACCTGCAGCATATGAAACGCGTAACCCGAATGCAAGGTGATGGTGCGCCGCGGGGGTTTTCCCCGAGCACCGCCTGACGCCAGCATACGATCGCACGAGGCCAGCGGGGATGACTTTCTAGTGCAAACACGCATAAAATTATCGGCATTGCATTTTGCTATGCATTTCGGGCCGGATGAATTCTCGCTCGCTTCAAGTGCCTTATAAATCAAGAAGTTAGCCATTCAGCGCATTCGTGCCATGATTCCTGGAATGAAGACGGTCAGCCTCACCCGCAGCGAGTTTGCGGCGGTGCGCGCCTATGTCCAGGGCATGCCGGCAGCCATGGTGGTGCCCCGCTACCTGGCCGACGAAACCGATGACGACGAAGCCGGGGCCGAATCTTCACTGCGAGTCCTGCTTGCCCTGCGCGACCGGATGGTCCAGCTCGCGCACCTGCACGGTCGGGCAGATCTGGCCGAACTGCTGCTGGCCGGCCCTGGCCGCTCCAACCGCGGCATGGACCGCCGGGTGGACGCGCTGGCCGAGCTCGAGCGTATGGGTACGGCGGCGCCGCGGCCCCAGCATGGCGTGGAGTTGTGGTTTGCACCAGCCTTGGCGCGGCGCCTGCGCAAGGCTGAAATTGTGACGCTTAATACTCTTTTAGAGCTTGCGAACCTGCGCGGCAACGCCTGGTGGCGAACCGTCCCGCGCATTGGCGCGCTTGCCGGCGCGGCCGTCAACCGCTGGCTCAGCGAGAACCGCGCTGCCTTCCGGGACCCCGATGGCAAACTGCTGCTGGGCGCGCATGTCGGCAACCGCAGCTTGCTCGAGCAAGGCAGATTGGGGCCAGGGATGCGCCAGCCGCTGCCGCTGGAATGGATGACCGCGCCGCCCGCGTTGGACCCTGACGCCAGTTGCCCGTACAGCCAGGGCCTCGACGTGGCGCAGGCCTGGCTGCGCGATGCCGCCGGCGACAGCGGCAACACGTTCTCGGCTTACCGCAAGGAGGCCGAGCGCTTGCTGCTCTGGGCAGCGCTGGAACGGTGCAAGGGCCTGTCGCAGCTCGATCTGGACGACCGTCAGGCCTACCTGGGCTTCCTGGCGCAGCCCGAACCTGCCAGCCGCTGGTGCGGACCGCGGGCACCGCGCCACCTGGCCGCATGGCGTCCGTTCACCGGCCCGCTCAGTCCGGCAAGCGTGCGGCACAGCATGCGGGTGCTGGCCGCCCTCTTCCGCTGGATGCATGCCAACGGATACCCGGGCGCAGCGCTCTGGCCGGCTCAGATACCGGACGGCACCGAAGCATCGGCGGCAACTGCGGCGGCGCGGCCGGACGCCGCGCAGGTTCCCGGAGCCAGCCTGGCCCCCTTCCTGTCATGGCTGGAACGCCGGGGCGGCGACGGCGATGGACAGCGCTACCGCACGGCCCACGCGGCAATCCTGCTGTTGCGGGAACACCGGCTCAGCCTGGACCGGCTGACCTCGGTCACGCGGCGTTCACTAGCCCCGATGCAGCCGCCTGCGCGCAGTCCGGAAGACGGTATGGGAAGTGCTGCGCCAGACGGAACGCCTGGCTTTGGCCTGGCCACGCAGCACGCGCTGGCTCTGCATTGGCGTGACCGCAATCTCCAGTGGGATGGCGCGGGCACCGAAGACGCATCGCTGATCGGTCCACCCGCCGCGCCTCCGACCCGGCGCGCGCAGCGCAAGCTGGCGGCATTGCCCCGGGCCGGCTACTCGGTGCGCGGCCTTCACGCGCTGCTGTCCAGCATGCTTGAGCGCTATCGCAAGACCTGTGACCAGGAGTTTGACGCGCGGTCGCCGCGCGATCTGCTGGCCTGAGCACGGCGGCGGCAGTACTGCCGCCGCAGCGCCATGGCTTGCCTGCCCGGCTCAGAGCAGGGTCTTGTCCAGCCCGAAGCGGGCCTTCAGGGCCTCGACCAGCGCCTCGCGGGCATTGCGGTCGCTCAGTTGCACGTCCAGCATCACGCGTCCCGAGTCCCATTCCTTGATGGTGCCCAGCAACTGGCCGCTGTCGGTCCGGATCTTGTATTGCCGGCTGATTTCCTTGACCTTGCGCGCCTTGCCTTCCTGCGCGTGCTTGCGGATGGCTTCTACCTCGCGGCTCGACAGGCCGTCATTGATGATGCGCGCCGCCAGTTCGCGCGTGCGCTCCTCGCCGGCCAGCTTGCAGTACAGCGTCAGTTCATAGCCCGCGGCGATGCCGATCGCGCTCGGGCGCTCGCGCATCACGCCCAGCACTGACTCAGGCAGGCGCAGCAGCGCCAGCGTCTTGTTCACGGTGCCGGCCGACATGCCAGTCAGCTCGCAGATTTCCTCTTCCTTCTGGACCTTGCCCTCGTCCAGCAGCTGGCGCCAGGCGATCGCATTGTCCAGCGCCGACTGGTCCGAGCGCTGCTCGTTGAGCATGAACGACAGCCGGTAAAAATCCAGGTCGCTCAGGTCGTTTTCGACAAAACATTCCATCTCGAGCTTGCCGGCGGACGCCAGGGCTCGCTTGCGGTAGTGGCCGTCGATCAGGATGTAATGGCCGGGGCGCGCCGGGTCGGGCGCGGCCAGGCCGGGCGTCTTCTGACCGTGCGTGGCGATGGATGCCGCCCGCTCCTGCACCACGGCCGGATCGTAGAGGCGCCGAGCGTTGAGAGGATTGTCGTGCAGTTGCGCCAGCGGAATCCTGATCAGTTGCCGGCCCGCGGCGGCTTCGTCAAGACTTTCAGCGCTGAAAACCGGCGTGCCATCGGCTGCCCTGCCCTGCAGCAAGCCGTTCGGATGCTGGGAAATGGCCGCTTCTGCGCGTGCGAAGCGGTCCAGCGTTTCGTTGCGGTTCTTTTCGGCCGCCATGCCGGCCAGCATGCCAGCCTTGAGGCTTTTCAGTTTGGTAGCCATGCCTAGTGCTCAATCAAAGACAGTATTTCGTCGACCATCATGTCGACCTCCTGCACCGCCTCGCGCGCGCCGACAACGCCGTGCACGGTGCAGCCGATCGCCTGGCATTCCCGGAATGCCGAGCGCGATCCGATCATCGAATTCAACAGCGGTACGTCGCCGTCGTCGCCAAGAATCTCAATAGCCTGGCGCGCGATCGAGACGCGGCGCTGGACCATATTGGCCATCACGCGGATGAGCAAGGATTCATTCTGGACTTGGGCGTGTTGCGCCAGTGTCTTGGCCGCTACCGCCGCCCACAGGTCCGGCGGCGAAGGCACCACCGGAATAATGGCAAGGTCAGAAATCAGCAGCGCGCTCGAGGGCGCCGCCGAATGTACCGCCGGAGGGCAATCCACGACGATGTAGTCATAATCCTGGACGAATTTGCGGACCTCGCGGTGCATGGCGCCGCCCGAGGGTGCCAGGCCGATCACGGAAGCCGGGAAAGGCCGCTCGTCGCTGGCCTGCGCCGCCCATCGGGTGGCGGTACCTTGCTCATCCATGTCGACCAGCATCGAGCGCGCGCCGCGCAGGCCGAGCGTACCGGCAAGGTGCATGCTGACCGTCGTCTTGCCGCAACCGCCTTTCTGGTTAAAGACCGTGATGATTTTGGCTGGCACTGCGACCTCTCTTTCAGCGCTGAAAGCGCGGTTGATTCTTAAGGCGCAACTGTAGCCAAAACCAGGTGATGCTTCAACCGTTTTTCAAATTTACAAAAAATATATTAGCCCCACAGGGGCACTGGCCGTCAGGAAGCTGGAAACGGGCCGGGCCGTAAAATTGCTTGAAAAGCAGGCCGGAATGTGCCTAAAGTATCTGTAGTGCGCATTACGCCGCACATGACACCGCAATCCAAAGTGGTTATGATGCGCGCTACAGTCGAGTCAAGTCATGTCAACCTCGTCGGCTTCCGTTCGGTATCTACGAGAACTCAACGTGCTTGAACGGTTGTTTGCGTTGTGTACAAGAACTTGCTTCGAAAAGGAAATTCCTATGGCAACCGGTACGGTCAAGTGGTTCAACGAGACCAAGGGCTTTGGCTTCATTACCCCGGACGACGGTGGTGCAGACCTGTTCGCGCACTTCTCGGAAATCCAGGGCTCGGGCTTCAAGACCCTGAAGGATGGGCAGCGCGTGACGTTTGAAGTCAAGCAAGGCCCGAAGGGCCTGCAGGCTTCGGCAATCAAGCCGGCCTGACCAGCCTCGGCTGACCCTGCCCGTTGCGGATCCGTCCGCGGCGGGCAAACAAGAAAGGCAAGCGTCCAACGCTTGCCTTTCTTGCATTCAGGGGCGGGACATGGTCACTGCCTTCCGCTGCGGACCACCCGGGCCGCTTCTGCCGTCCCGAGAGCGCTAGCAGCAGCGTGCGCGGCCTTTCCCGGGGCCGGAACTCAGCCCAGCTTGCGCACGCTGGTGCGGGATGGCTGCAGGATCAGCGCCTTGGACGAATCCGCATCGACCTTGGCTCCGGGGTACACCACCAGCACATCCTTCAGGGCCTTGCGGAACAGCGCGCGGAATTTGCGCTCGCTTTCGGTCTCGGTGCCGAACTGCATCTGCAGCGCTTCCCACGGGATTTCCGTGCGGCGCTGGATCGTAAAGAAGCGGTAGGTCAGCCACGAATACACGTCCAGCGCGAACGGCGACTGCTTCAGCGCCTTCAGGGCGCGCATGTCCACCGGTACGGGGCGGTTGACCAGTTCGTTGAAGAACGGCTCGGACAGCACCACGAAGCTCTCGAACATGGACCCCTGGCCCGGCTGCATGGGATCCCACCAGGTCGACAGCTGGTCGGCCAGCAGGTAGCCCACGCGGTCGATCGAGAGCGGCTCGTGGTTGGGGTTCTGGTTCTGGCTTGGCGTCGACTTGTTCTGCACGATGGCGATGGTCGCAGAGAACAGGCGGATCATCTGCTGGCGTACCAGCGTCATGGTGCCGCGCTTGCCGCCAGTGGCCATCGGAATGCCGAGGTTATACATGAACTCGGACAGCGAATTGCCCAGCGAAATGCGCCGGTCCTCGACCGTGCCAGTGAATTCGCCGCGCTTTTTCTTCGCCATGATCTCCTTGCCGATCCAGGCCAGCATCAGCCGTGGATAGGAGCCATAGGGGTAGCCCAGCGAAACGGTCTCTGACACCAGCTTCTGGCGGCCGTTGGTGGCACGCTCGGAGCGCTGCTGAGTGAAGTAGCCTGGCTGGATCATCAGCGAGATATTGCCGCTGGTGCGGGTCCATACCGGCGGCGCGCCCTTGGGCGCGCGGTAGGGCAGCGTCACCTGGACGCTGGCGCGGCTCAGGAAGCCGACTTCGCCGCTTTGCCAGGCGTCTTCACGCTCCATGGCCTGCGCTTCGTCGAACAGGCGCTGGAATTTCTCGGACGGAACCAGGTTGTTCTCGTTGCCGGGAACAATGATGCGGGAGGGCTCGGCGTCCAGGTCGAGGACGCTTCGGTCCCCGTGGTGGCCGGGGAGCGTTTAATGGGCATATTGGCGTGCTTCGGATTACCCGCCTTTGTACTCGAAGCCGCAAAGGTTGTCACGCAGAAACAGGTACGCAAAGCCTTTGCCTTGCCCTCCTGCCTTTTTTGCCATCCGGGGATTTCAAGACTGGTCGCATGGTGGCGGACGGTGGGCAACCCGCGAGGGTTGTCCACGGTTCGCCAGCCATCCACTACCAGTAAACGATACCGATACGGGTTAACTACTTGTAAACCGTATACGTGAAGTTCAGCGCCTTGATTCGTAAGGGAAAAATCAACCCCGCCGAACCCGATTCTGCGGGCAAACGTACTCGATTCTGCGAAGGGCCGAACCCGTATCTGCGGCAAGGCGAACCTGTATCTGCGGGTGGGGCGAACTGGTTTCTGCGGGGATAACTCGCGGATTCCACAGCCTTTTCCACCGCGACCACCCCGCAAACCGTACCCGTTTCTGCGGGTGAACAGCGCGTATACGCGGTTTACGAGCGTTTTGAGACCTCATTCCTGTGGAAAGCACCGCCAGGCCCGGTTATCCACGCAGAAACTGGTTCACTTGCCGAGCTGCCGGAGGGTACTTTATGCGCCAGGCGTACCCATTTCTGCGTCCCGAAGCCTCAAACCGTACCTGTTTCTGCGCCGGCCTGAAAAAACTGCAACCGCGCTGCCACAGCGTACCTGTTTCTGCGGCGTACCCATTTCTGCGTACGACCCCGGGGACCTGGGCGCCGCGAAGCGTACCCATTTCTGCGTGCTCGCTGCCGCCCTTCTCCGAGCTACCCGTACCCGTTTCTGCGCAGATCCAAGGGATTACTGTGGCGGAACTTCCACCAAGTTTCCATTATACATGCTGGATAGGAAAAAAGCTAGCGCTTACACTCAACGTATACGTGACAAACTCGCCGCGCTTATCCCGTACCTGTTTCTGCGTCGACACACCATGGCCGCCGCGGCTCGATTTGGCGGCCATCCACCTCGCAGGCTGCCGGCGTACCCGTTTCTGCGTGGCGTTGCGTTGCGCACCCATGCCCGCCGGCGTACCCATTTCTGCGTGAGGTGCGGGCAGCCTCAGGACTTCAGATGGCTATTGCATTGCAGCACCCGCCGTACCCGTTTCTGCGTCGTCGGCCTGAGCCGTTTTTGTGGATATGTCGGCGGAATGCGGGGCAGGCAAGCGCTGCCATCGGTCGCATCGAATTGGAAAAAAAATCTGGGGCGTACCCGTTTCTGCGTGCCAGAAGTCACCTGGAAAGACACGTTAGCCGCAGGGCGTACCTGTTTCTGCGTGCGCGCTGCGCGGTGCGAACATTGCCCGCCAGTCAGACCGTACCCATTTCTGCGGCGCTCGCGGGCGGCGCCATGCTTCGTGCGGCGCAGCAAGGCGTACCCGATTCTGCGTGAGGCGGGAGGGAGGCAGGCGGTGTGAGGATGGCGTGCCGCGCAAGGCCAGGGTGCTGGCTATCGGCCGCATGGCAGGCAGGGCAAGAGCGGGGCGCCTGGTCGTTTGCATGACCGGGGCAGGCGGGAGCGGGGCGGGGCGGGATGTGATGAAGGTGGCGCAGGTAGCACCGCCAGTGGCGCGATCTGCGCCTGAAAACAAAAAACCCCGCCATCGGGCGGGGTTCTATGCTGTTCGGCGCGCACGGGGCGCGCCGGCAGTCAATGCTTACAGCGGGGTGATGTTCGCGGCCTGCAGGCCCTTCGGGCCATTCTTGACTTCGAACTGAACGCGCTGGTTTTCCTGCAGCGACTTGAAGCCGTCGGCGCGGATTTCCGAGAAATGGGCGAAGAGGTCGTCACCACCCGCGTCCGGCTTGATGAAGCCGAAGCCCTTGGCGTCGTTGAACCACTTGACGATACCGGTTTGCATGATTTGCTTTCCAGAAAAAGGACAAAAAACATCGCATGACGAAAACGTCATCCGACTCGGGGAACTCAAGGAAAGGACACCATGGACAACCGAAGTACCAGACGGTGGCTAACGAATGAACTGTTGCCTCGTCGCTTGAATCTAGGCGGCTTTATACGGGGGATTGCCGCAAGCGTCAAGCTGGGGGCGCCCCGGAATGCCCCCGGAACGTCCCGTTGGGGCGCTGGCTTCAGCGGTGTGCGCTGTGGGATCATCACGCCTTTTGCATATCGCTTATTCGCTTGTGCCATGGCGAAGCGGGGCTGACCTGCACCAGAGTACGTTTGCCGCACAGTGGGGCGTCGCTGGATGCTTCTGGCCGAAGCCAGCCATCTGCGGCCGCGCCGTTCCTATCGCCGCGCACACGATAACGATATCAGGAGACCAGTCATGTCGATGCCGGAACCCGCTTCCAAGCCGGGCACGTCAACCGCCAATCCGCCGCACGGCCAGCCCCAGGCCGCGCCTTCGCTGATCGAGCGACTGTTCAGGCTGCGCGAACACCAGACCGATGTGCGCACCGAGATCCTCGCCGGCGTCACCACGTTCCTGACAATGGCGTACATCATCTTCGTCAACCCGTCGATCCTGGGCGACGCGGGCATGCCGAAAGACGCGGTGTTCGTCGCCACCTGCCTGGCCGCGGCGATCGGCACGCTGATCATGGGTTTCTACGCGAACTACCCGATCGCGATGGCGCCGGGCATGGGGCTGAACGCGTACTTTGCCTATACGGTGGTGAAGGGCATGGGCTTTGCGTGGGAGGCCGCCCTCGGGGCGGTCTTTATCTCCGGCTGCCTGTTCCTGATGGTGACGTTGTTCCGCGTGCGCGAGATGATCGTCAACGGCATTCCACATTCGATCCGGGTGGCGATTACCGCAGGCATCGGCCTGTTCCTGGCGATTGTCGCGCTGAAGAACGCCGGCATCGTCACCGCCAGCCCGGCCACGCTGGTGACCATCGGCGACCTGCACCAGCCTTCGGCGGTGCTGGCGATCATCGGCTTCTTCGTGATCGTGGCACTGGACCACCTGCGGGTGAAGGGCGCGATCCTGATCGGCATCCTGCTCACCACGCTGCTGAGCTTCGCGTTTGCCGGCAATACCTTCCACGGCGTGTTCTCCGCGCCGCCGTCGCTCAGTCCGACGCTGTTCAAGCTCGATATTTCCGCCGCGCTGTCGATCGGCATCATCAACGTGGTGCTGGTGTTCTTCCTGGTGGAGCTGTTCGACGCCACCGGCACGCTGATGGGCGTGGCAAACCGCGCGGGCCTGCTCAAGGCCGGGAAAATGGACCGGCTGAACAAGGCGTTGATGTCCGACAGCACCGCGATCATGGCGGGCTCGTTCCTCGGTACGTCTTCCACCACGGCGTATATCGAAAGCGCGTCGGGCGTGCAGGCGGGCGGGCGCACCGGACTGACGGCGGTGACGGTGGCCGTGCTGTTCCTCGCGGCGTTGTTCATCGCGCCGCTGGCCGGCACGGTGCCGGCCTATGCCACCGCGCCGGCGTTGCTGTATGTGTCCTGCCTGATGTTGCGCGAGCTGCTGGAGATCGACTGGAATGATGTCACCGAAGTCGTGCCCGCGGTGATGACCGCGCTTGGCATGCCGTTTACGTACTCGGTCGCCAACGGCGTTGCGTTCGGCTTTATCAGCTACGCGGCGCTCAAGCTGCTGACTGGCCGCGCACGCAGCGTGCCCGTGATGGTGTGGATCATCGCGGCGGTGTTCATCTTCAAGTTCTACTACCTGCCAGGGCATTGAGCGCGCCAGCCGGCATGGGATGAAGGAAGGGCGGCCAGGGCCGCCCTTTTTCCATGGCGCGCTGCTGTCATGATATTGCCATCGTGATGACGGGCTGTGCCCCGTGGCGCCGTCCGGCGTCCGCCAGCCGTACCCGTTTCTGCGTACCGCGCAAGCGGGCCCACAGGCTGGCCGTACCTGTTTCTGCGTGGCGGCCGGCCACGCCCTCGCGGCACGGCTTGCCATTCCCGCGGCGACGGTGCTGCCATCACCCGTTGGGGGGGTGTCAAAGCGTACCCGTTTCTGCGTAGCCTGTATGCACACAGCTGCCGCTGGGAATGTGCCCGAAGGGGGCGCTACCGCAGGCCGGCGGCTAGTGTGCACGTGGCCTCATACCAAAGTATGAGATTGGCTGTAAGTCGCCAACGCGGGGCTGGACAAAGTGCCCCAAATGCACTGAACTATAGACGTGGCAAAGAGGGGCGCGGCAAGGCGCCCCTTCTTGACTCCGGTGCGTGCGGCAGGATGCCGGAGCCAACCGAGAGCGCTTCAGCGCCGTTCGCCAGTCGGGGACATTTCGGACCAGACCGTCAACAAGGCGGCATAGCCACCATCCGGGAGCGTGCGGGAAACACGCGCGCCATGCAGGCAAAAAACCAGTTCAAAGACTGACAAGTGGTAACCGCAGACGTGTAGTGCCGGGGGATGTTGTTCAACGGGGATTATCATGACCGCAGGAGAGATCCGGCGACCCGCTATCGGGCCTGTCAGGGAGACTAATAACCGCTCCATCCGATCCATCCGTCATGCCTGGGCTGCCGTGGGGGAAGCCGCAGGCGAAGCGCCTGGCAAGTGGGCAGTCCAAGAGGGCGCGACGGCCGACGTGGCCGCCCTGCTTGCCGAAGACAGCGAACTCAGTGACTGCGCACGCGCGGCCGTGGCGGACCTGCTGCGCCGCCAGCGCCTGCTCGAGGGCGAGCTGACACGCCAGCGCACGCTGCTGCAGGAATGGATCCTGAGCCAGCTGACCTACAAGACGCTCTACTATCAATACTCCGGCCAGTCGCTGCAGGCGCCGCGCCTGGAGTTGATGCGTGAAAAAGAGACTGTGCGGCGGCGTATCCGCGATCAGCTCCAGGCGGGTGCGGACTGTCTTGCCGCACCCGATGAGCAACTCCGCAGTCTGTCCAGCTCGTGATACCGACGTCGCGCGCGGGCACGTGCCCGCAGCCAGTTCAGCCCCACCGTCCGCCGCGGCCGCAGGCCGCGACGGCGGACACGGGTGCCGGAACCAAAAACAAGCCTAACGTCCGGGAGATCGGGATGGACCGACTGTGCAAGGCGTCACGCACTGCACAGATCGTGGTCGTGTCGCGTCATGAAGATTTTGATTTTGACCCGTCTGGCAGCGCCACGGGATGGGAAATCCGCCGGGTCCAGCAGATTCGCGACCTCGAACGCGTGGTGCGGGCCTGCCCGCCCATGGCAGGCGTGATCGACCTGCAGTCCGACTACAGCGATGCCGAGTTCGCGCAGCTCGAACAGGCACTGCAGTACCTGCACATTACCTGGGTGGCCATCACCTCCGATGAAATGCTGGCGCAGGAGCGCGTGCGCCGGCTGATCCGCGACTACTGCGTCGACTACGTGCGCATGCCGTTCTCGATGCCGGAGCTGCTCTACACCCTCAAGCATGCGCAGGGCATGGCGTCGCTGCATGGCGCGCGCCCGCATGAGACCGCCTCGCGCGGCACCATGATCGGCGAGTGCGCGGCCATGCGGGCGATGTTCCGCTCGCTGGCCAAGGTGGCGCACAACGAGGCACCGGTGTTCATTTCCGGCGAGTCCGGCACCGGCAAGGAACTCGCCGCGCAGGCGATCCACGATGCCTCGAGCCGGCGCAAGGGACCGTTCATCGCCATCAACTGCGGTGCGATTCCCTCGCATCTGGTGCAGTCCGAGCTGTTCGGGTATGAGAAGGGCGCGTTCACCGGCGCCAACCAGCGCAAGATCGGCTGGATCGAGCAGGCGCAGGGCGGCACGCTGTTCCTGGACGAGATCGGCGACCTGCCGCTGGAGAGCCAGGTGGCGCTGCTGCGTTTCCTGCAGCAGGGCATGATCACCCGCCTGGGTGGACACCAGTCGATCCCGCTGAACCTGCGCATCATCTCGGCCACGCACGTGGACCTGGTGGCGGCACAGGCCGACGGGCGCTTCCGTTCCGACCTGTTCCACCGGCTGTGCGTGCTGACGCTGACCATCCCGGCGCTGCGCGAGCGCGGCGAGGACATCCTGCAGCTGGCCAACGCGGTGCTGACCGAGCACGGGCACGAGGCGCACCGGCGCATTCGTGGTTTCTCGGCCTGCGCAACGCAGGCAATGATGCAGTACGCGTGGCCGGGCAACGTGCGCGAACTGATCAACCGCGTGCGCCGCGCCATCGTGATGACCGACAACCGCAAGATCACCGCCGAAGACCTGCAGCTGCATGGCGGGGCGGAGCTGCCGCGCAAGACCCTCGACGCGATCCGCGAAGAGGCCGAGCGCGAGGCCATCCGCACCGTGATGGCCAGCCACGGCTTTCACGTGGTGCCGGCCGCGCGTGAACTCAATGTGTCGCGCGTGACGCTGTACCGGCTCATGCACAAGCACAACATCCGCGTGGAGAGCCAGGCGACGGCGGGCGAGTAAACGGTTGGCGGGCCTCAGCCGGCGCGGGTTGCCGGAGGCGGGGCGCAATCCCAGGCGCCGCAGGAAAGGGGAACCGGCAACGTCCGCTCGCCGGTTCCGCCTTTCCTCGTGCCCGTCGGCACGTCAGCGCACCACCGCAAGGGGATGCCTGGCCCCGGACCCGCCGCTGGCCGCATCCATCGGCTCGGCGGCAAGGTTCATGCCGAGCTTGCCGCGCGGATGGCGCGGCGGCCCGTTCTCGTCTTGCTGGCGCCACGGCACGATCGCGCCGTGCTCCGGCTTGTCGCGCGCTTGCCGCCCAGGCGTTGGCATGGCGGCACCGGACGGTGTGTCCGGGGATAGCCGCAGCTCCCCCCAGGCCCAGCCAAAGCCGCGCACGTAGACATCATTGCTGACCGCCGAGTGGCTGTTGGCGCCGGCCGCTTCGGGGCGGTCGAACCAGGCGTAGCTTGCCGCCGCGGCGCTGGTTGAGAACACCGCCAGCACCGTGGTGGCAAGCATTCGGGCTGTCATGGTGGGTGTCTCCCTTTAAAAAAGCGGTGCCCGCCGGGGGACGGAGCACCAAATCCGCTCGGGCACGCGGGCTCGCGTGCCCGCCATCATTCTGTTTGCGGCGCAAGCCTGCCCCGAATTCCTGCGTTGCCGATGCTGCCTGTGGTCACGCGCGCCGCTTGCCCGCGTGGCGCCGGAAGGCAGCCCTGGCAACCCCCTGCTTTGCTGTCGCTGCGCACCCAACGCCTGCGGCTGACGTGGCGGGCGGCGTGCGCGCACGCGGATGGGGCAACAGGGGCGATGACAGCAGGTCCACCACCGACGGCGGCGGACCCGCGAGCCGGTGGGAGCGCCGGCGCGCCGTCATGCGTGATGGCGGATGACGCATGGCTGGGTTTTCTCCTGCATGCAATGGCTGGTTCAATGGACACGGGCGCATGTGCCTCTGTCCAGCCTGAGCGACAAGTGTGCCAAGGGCCGCAAAGGCTTATGCCAAGCGGGTTTGCGGCGGGCGGGGCGAGCGCGGGCAGGCTCCGGGGCGCAGTGGCAGACCAATCGGTTTCGCCGCTGCAACGCGTCATGCGCGCGGCAGCGCGCGTGGTGGCGGCGCTGGTGCGGCGCAGGGTGCCCGTTGCGTACGCGGGGTGCGGGATAACGCGCTGCGCCACGCCCGCAGGCGCGGTCTTGCAACGCGTTGCACGCCTGAAACCGGCGTTGCTGCGGACGCGGCCCGCCAGCACCTGCGCCGGCAGCCGGCAGCCGATTGGACACGCAGAAACGGGTACGCCCCGGTCAGAGCAGCGCCGTCAGCGTGGCTGCCCGGATGCCGGCGCGCCGGTTGTGTCGGCGGGATTGAGCGTGGCGGGCGCGCCCGGGGTGGCGCTGGCCGCCGTGCCGGAAATGGGCTTGGGGCCCGGCTGGCTGCGTTCGCAGCCGGCGCAGCCCAGCATCCCGATGATCAGTAGCACGGCCGCTGGGCGCGAGCAGAGGTTGCAGGTCACGGTGCCTCCTTGCGCCGGCGCGCGGGCACGGGTTGCGCCGGCAGGTGTGCCTCGTCCTACTGTAGCAGGTTGCCCCCCGTGCGCCGGCTTGGGGCAGCGCGCAATGCGCAGTATGATGAACGCACGGGCCCTCGCCGCACAGACCAGACGCGAAGGCATGCGCAACGCACACGCGATCCGCCTGGCGCATCGCGCCAGCACCAGGCCGTGACCGACAACACCGAACACCCATCCACTTCCGCCGGCAGCGCGGCGCCACAGCCCCGCCGGCACCGCCCGCACTGGCTGCCGGACCGCCATACCGGCACCCGCACGGTGCGCGTGGTCGCCGCCGCCATCAACTCCTGGTTTGCGCATCGGGCGGCCAGCAAGGGGGCGGCGCTCTCCTTCTACATGCTGTTCTCGCTGGCGCCCATCCTGGTGCTGGTGATCTCGATTGCCGGCCTGTTTTTCGGCGCCGAGGCGGCGCGCGGCGAGATTTTCTCGCAGCTTGAAGGCCTGGTGGGCGCGCAGGGCGCCTCGGCCATCCAGGAAATCCTGGCGGCCACGCACCGCGCCGGCGGCAGCGGCATGGCGGCGCTGGTTGCGACGGGCATCCTGTTCGTGGGCGCCACCAGCGCCTTTGCCGAGCTCAAGAGCAGCCTGGACGACATCTGGCATGTGCCGGTGCCCGCGACCGCGGGTTGGCAGCAACTGCTGCGCACGCGCTTGCTGTCGTTCAGCCTGGTCCTGGTGCTGGCCTTCATGCTGCTTGTGTCGCTGATCGTCAATGCGGCGCTGGCCGTGGTGGAGCGCCTCTGGGGCCAGTTGTGGACGCAGTCGTGGTTCGCGCCCGTGGCCGATGTGATTTCCACCGCCTTCTCCTTTGCCGTAGTGACGGCGCTGTTCGCGGTGATCTTCAAGATGCTGCCCAACGCGCGCATTGCCTGGCGCGACGTCACCATGGGCGCGGTCATCACCGCGTTGCTGTTCTCGATCGGCAAGCGGCTGATCGGCCTGTACCTGGGCAACAGCGCCGTGGCCTCGTCGTACGGGGCCGCGGGCTCGGTGGTGGCGTTGATGCTATGGGTGTACTACTCGGCACAGATTTTCTTTTTCGGCGCGGAACTGACGCGTCAGTACGCGCTGCAGTTCGGCAGCCTGCGCGGCAAGCCGGCGGAGAAGCTGGCGGAATAACTTGCCGAACCAGGGGGCCACAAACCCGGAGCGGTGCCCAAAACCGGTAAAATAGCGCCCCATTCCCTTCGCGTGCCCGCAGAGCCCGGCCCCGCCATCGCCTGCGGGCGCTGCCGGCCCTGGCCCGGCCGCCCGCCGGGCCATCCAATATTTGCCAGTCAAACTCCGCTGCCGTGAGCTCGCTCGTTTCTGAAATTGCGCGTCGACGCACCTTTGCCATCATCTCCCACCCCGATGCGGGCAAGACCACCCTGACCGAAAAGCTGCTGTGGTTTGGCGGCGCCATCCAGGTCGCGGGCGAAGTGCGCGCGCGCAAGGCCGACCGTCACGCCACCTCGGACTGGATGGAGCTGGAAAAGCAGCGCGGCATCTCGGTGACCTCGTCGGTGATGCAGTTCCCCTACCGCCGGGAGACTGCCGATGGCAAGGCGCAGGAGAACATTGTCAACCTGCTCGACACTCCGGGCCACGAGGACTTCTCTGAAGACACCTACCGCACGCTGACCGCGGTGGACTCCGCGGTGATGGTGATCGACTCGGTCAACGGCGTGGAAGCGCAGACCATCAAGCTGCTCAACGTCTGCCGCCTGCGTGATACGCCCATCCTCACCTTCATCAACAAGCTCGACCGCGAAGGCCGTTCGCCGATCGAGCTGCTCGACGAGATCGAGGAGGTGCTGCAGATCCAGTGCGCGCCGATGACCTGGCCGATCGGCATGGGCAAGGCCTTCCGCGGGGTGTACCACCTGATCGACGACAAGGTGCAGCTGTTCGATCCGCACGGCGAGAAGGGCACGGCCGCGATCCTGGACGGGCTGGACAACCCGGAGCTGGACCGCATCCTGGGCAGCCAGGCCGAAGAGCTGCGCATCGAGATCGAGCTGGTGCGCGGTGCCTCGCACACCTTCGACAAGGATGCGTTCCTCAATGGCAAGCAGACCCCGGTCTACTTCGGTTCGGCCATCAACAACTTCGGCGTGCAGTCGCTGCTGGATGCGCTGTGCGAGCTGTCGCCGCCGCCACTGGCGCGCAACACGGATTCGCGCGTGGTTGAACCGCAGGAGCCCAGGTTCACCGGCTTCGTCTTCAAGATCCAGGCCAATATGGACCCGCGCCACCGCGACCGCATCGCTTTCGTGCGCGTGTGCTCGGGCCGTTTCGAGCGCGGCATGAAGCTGCTGCACGTGGCCGCCGGCAAGACTGTGGCGATCAACAACGCCATTACCTTCATGGCGCAGGACCGCAACACCACAGAGCAAGCCTATGCCGGCGACATCATCGGCGTGCCCAACCACGGCACCATCCGCCTGGGCGATGTCTTCACCGAGGGCGAGCCGCTCAAGTTCACCGGCATCCCGTCGTTCGCGCCGGAGTTCTTCCGCCGCGCGCGCCTGAACAACCCGCTCAAGGTCAAGCAGCTGCAGAAGGGTTTGCAGCAGCTGGCCGAGGAGGGCGCCACGCAGATGTTCCGCCCGCTCGCCTCTAACGACCTGGTGCTGGGCGCGGTCGGTATCCTGCAGTTCGATGTTGTCGCGCACCGGCTCGAGCATGAGTACGGCGTCGATGCCATTTTCGAATCGCATGAATGCGCGACCGCGCGCTGGCTCAAGGGCGCGCCCGCGGAGATCGAGAAGCTGATCGCCAAGGCGGGGCATAACGTGGCGCTGGATGGCGCGGGCGACCATGTCTATCTGGCGCCGAGCATGGTGAACCTGCGGCTGACCCAGGAGCGGTTCCCGGAGCTGCAGTTCCTGGAGACGCGCGAGATCGTGTGATCGCGTATTGAAGCTGGAATGCAAAACGGCTCGCATTGGCGAGCCGTTTTGCTATCTGAAGATTTGCTTCCCTCCCCAATTGCATGGGAGCGGGGAGCACGTATCAGCGTGGTTTCGCCTCAGTACGCCAGCGACGCCTGGATATAGAACGTGCGCGGCATCCCCACATACTTGCCGGCATTGTTGTCCGTCGAGCGCGTGAAATAGCGCTTGTCGAATACGTTCTTCACCCCAACCGCCACCTTGAGGTTCTGCGCCGACTTGCCGAAGTCATAGCCCAGCCGCATGTTCAGCAGTGCATAACCCGGGATATCGCCCAGCGCCCCGTTTGCGCTTTCCGCCGTCTGGTAGTTGGTCGACGTGCTCGGATCGCCCGGCGAATGCTGCTTCGACTGCGCAAAGCCATCGACATTGAGCGCCCAGCGGTTGCGCGCATAGCGCATGCCTACGGTGGCCACGTGGCGCGAATAGAACGGCAGGTCGCGCCCGGCGAAGTTGCCCTGGTTGTAGGTAGCTTCGGTGAAGGTGTAGGTCGCGTACGCCGACAGGCCGGCCAGCGACTTGTCGAGCGCGCCGAAGTCATAGCGCAGCGACGATTCCACGCCGCGGTGGGTGGTGGCGCCGAGGTTGGTCCATGCATCCGGCGCGCCGCCGGTGCCGCCGCGCAGCTGCAGCTCGTCGTCGAAGTCGATATTGAACAGGGTCAGCTCGCCGCCCCAGCCATTGGCGTTGAAGTGCGTGCCGACCTCATACGTCTTGGCCTTCTCGGGCGTCAGGCCATTGGTGGTCTGCGCGATCTGGAAATACTGCAGCGGGCCGAACGACACGCCGGCGTTGGCGAACAGCTTCCACTGGTCGCTGACGTGGTACATCACCGCCAGCGACGGCAGCGGCTCATTGGACGAGACATCGTTGCGCGCGCCGGTGAAGTTGTCGGTCACGTACGACCGGATGAACTCGTAGCGCAGGCCCGGCGTGATGGTCCAGCTGCCGATGTTGATGGTGTCGTCGATATAGACCGCATTGGCGGTGGTGCCGCCCGTGCGCGACTGGTACACCGGCGACGGCAGCATGGTGGGATCGATGGTGCCCGGGGTGTAGAACAGCGTGCGCGATGCCTTTTCGTCGCTGGCTTCGCGCAGAAAGCGGTAGCCGACGCTGACCTCGTGGCTCATGCTCTCGCCGCGGAACAGCTGCGAGTAGCGCGGCTCGATCGCGAACGTATGGTAGTTGCGCGGGGCCGCGGTCAGGCGGCGCAGGTTGGCCTGCGCGCCGGTGCCTTGCTGCTCGATATTGCTGCCGCGGAAGCTGTCGGTGTAGTACGTCAGCACCTCGAACTTGCGATTGTTGTCATTGTGGCTGTACTTCAGGCTGAAGTCGCTGCGGCGGCCGTCGAAATTGTCGTAGGGCCGCACCGACTGGAACGGGTCGGCCGCATACTGGGCCGAAGTCAGGCCGCCGGGCATGCCAGCCCTGCCCTCGTAGTAGTGGAAGGCCGCGCTCAGTTCATCGGTCTTCGAGATCCGGTACGCGCCCTTGAGCATCAGGTCGTCGATATTGACGTGGTCGTTGCTCTCGCGATAGCCGTTGCCATGGATGCCCGAGTACAGCAGCGCGCCGCCCAGGCCATTGTCGTTGGTGCCGCCGATGAATGCGCTCGGGTTGGTCTTGACGCTGCCGCCATGGCTATAGATGTCGGTCGATACTGACGCATCGGCCGCGAAGGTACTCGGGATCGGGCGCGTCACGAAGTTGATGATGCCGCCCACGTTCTGCGGGCCATAGCGCACCGAGCCGGCGCCGCGCACCACGTCGATGGTTTCCAGGTTGCCAAGCGACAGCGGCGCCATCGACAGCTGCGGCTGGCCGTAAGGCGCCACCGCCAGCGGAATGCCGTCCATCAGGATGGTCGAGCGCGGCGACAGGCGCGAGGTCAGCCCGCGCACGCCCACGTTGAGCGACACATCGCTGCCGCCGGTGCCGTTGTTCTCCTGCACCTGCACGCCAGGAATGCGGCGCAGCACGTCGCGCACATTGTTGGCGCCGGCTTCCTGGAAGGTCTCTCGGTCGACGATGGTACGCGCGCCGGGATGCTCCAGCACCTTGGCCTCGCTGGCATTTTCCAGCCAGTTGCCGACCACCGTGACGGTGTTCAGCGTGGCTTCGGGGTTGGCGGCAGGCGCGGCGGTTGCGGTGGCGGCAACAGGTGCGGGATCAGCGGCGTGGGCCGGCAGGGCGGCAAGCTGGGCGAACAGCAGGGCGGCGCCGACGGCACCCCCGGAAAGGCGGAAAGCGGGCTGCAAGATGAGATTCCTGAAAAGCAGCGCGTTCCGCAAGCCTGGGAGGGACGTCGTGGGCGGCCGCGCCAATGGGCCGCGATTATAAATGCGAGTGATTCTCAGAAGCGAGACGGCCAGCACCCGGCGCCGGGCATTGTGGTTTCCGTGCATCAATGTGCAGACATTCAGACGCCTGAAAGAGATGAATTTCCGACATTGTTTCCGGCGGGTGTGCGCATGTGGGCATCTGTATGCAGGTATTCAGCAAGCGCTTTAGAATCTTGCCTTTGTGCATCGCAACGCTGGCGTGGCGTCCTCAACGGCACGGCGGCGCTGGTCGGTGCGCAGCAATCTCCGCCTCCTTCCCGCATCCATGTCTTCCCCTGCCACCATCCGGGCCGCCGCGCCGGACAGCGTCTTCGGCGACGCCGTTTTCCGCCGTTACTGGTTCGCACGCCTGTGCACCACGATTGGCTACCAGATCTTTACGGTGGCGGTCGGCTGGCAGATGTATGACCTGACCCGCGACCCGCTGATGCTAGGCATGGTCGGGCTGGTGCAGTTCCTGCCGTCGGTGGTGCTGATCCTGATGTCGGGGCACGTGGCCGACCGCTTTGACCGGCGCCGCATCGTGCGCACCTGCCAGGCGATCGAGGCGTTGCTGGCCGCTGGCATGGCCGTGGCCAGCCAGACCGGCTGGATCGACAGCCATCACATCTTTGTCTTCGTCGCGCTGATCGGCGCCACGCGCGCGTTCGAGACCCCTACGCTGCAGGCGCTGCTGCCCAGCGTGGTGACGCCGCGCCAGTTGCCGCGCGCTGTGGCGCTGGCCAGTTCCGCCGGGCAGGCCGCCATCATCATCGGCCCGGCCATCGGCGGCTTTGCCTACGTGGCCGGGCCGGGCGTGGTCTATGGGCTGAGTGCCACGCTCTTTGCCATTGCCGCCGTGCTGGTAAGCGGCATCACGCTGCGCCAGGCCGCGCAGCGCCTGACGGCGCCGGTCAGCGTGCGCACGGTGTTTGCCGGGTTTGCCTATATCCGCAGCCGCCCGGTGCTGCTGGGCGCGATATCGCTGGACCTGTTCGCGGTGCTGCTGGGCGGCGCCGTGGCGCTGCTGCCGATCTACGCGCGCGACATCCTGCACACCGGGCCGTGGGGCCTGGGGCTGCTGCGTTCGTCGCCAGCAGTCGGCGCGCTGGTGATGGCGCTGTGGCTGGCGCGCCATCCGCTGAACCGGCGCGCCGGGCGCATCATGTTCGGCGCGGTGGCGCTGTTCGGGGTGGCTACCGTGGTGTTCGGCGTATCGACCTGGCTGCCGCTGTCGATGGTGGCGCTGGTGGTGCTGGGGGCGTCGGACATGATCAGCGTGGTGGTGCGCTCCACGCTGGTCCAGCTCGACACCCCGGACGACATGCGCGGGCGCGTGGGCGCCGTCAATTCGGTGTTTATCGGCGCCTCGAACCAGCTGGGCGAGTTCGAGTCCGGCGTCACCGCGGCATTGCTGGGCCCGGTGGGCGCGGTGATCCTGGGCGGCGTCGGCACGCTGCTGGTGGTGGCGCTGTGGATGCGCTGCTTTCCTGCGCTGGCCTCGCGCGACCGGCTGCACGATCATCCGGCCTGAGCCATTGCCGGGGCAGGGCAGGGAGCGTACCCGTTTCTGCGTCCCCTGCCGATGTCCGGAGGCGGTATCGCCGACCCGCCTTCGCCAACTTTCGTCGCTGAAAGTTGAGCCGCACAGCTGGCCTGCCGCCCCGGGCCTGGCCTGGCTGCCCCCTGGTCCCTCCCTTGCTCGGATTTTTCTGATCCATCGCCAGCCTTGATCCCACAAGGCCTGGCGCGCCGGCACGCAACCGCGTGCCCGCAGTCGCCGGAAACCAAATCCCGCCTTGCTTGTCCCCTTCACTGTATTGCCGTGCCGGCATTGTCAGTGATCGTCTGACATCGCACCCGCAATATTCGGCAATTTGTCATGCAGGAAATTTTCCGCCAGCCGCCTGGATGCGGCCCTGGCAGCCCGCCGCTGCGCGCAGAAACGGGTACGCAGCACCGCCTCTCTCCTCCATAACAACCGCCAACGGAGCCGCTCCCATGGACCTGAACTTCATCGATGCCAATAAGCTGGAGGCGGGCTGGACCTACCTGGTCCAGTTCGCCATCAACCAGGGCATGAACTGCCTGGCAGCCATCCTGATCCTGATGGCCGGCTGGTGGCTGTCCGCCCGCGTGGCCCGGGCGGCCCGGCGCGCACTCAGCGGCACGCACGTGGACGAGACCATGCGCCCGCTGCTGGCCAACGCGCTGCAATGGATGGTGCGCGTGCTGACCATCGTGCTGGTGCTGTCGCAGTTCGGGGTGCAGACCGCGAGCATCATCGCCATGCTGGGCGCCGCGGGCCTGGCCATCGGGCTGGCGCTGCAGGGCACGCTGCAGAACATTGCCGCCGGCATCATGCTGGTGCTGCTGCGGCCGTTCCGCGTAGGCCAGTACATCGATGCGCAGGGGGTGGCCGGCACCGTGCGCGAGACCGGCCTCTTCATGACGGAGCTGACCACCTTCGACGGCGTCTGCCTGCGCGTGCCCAACGGCAAGCTGTGGGGCAGCGCCATCACCAACTACAGCGAGAACGCCACGCGGCGCGCTGACATCGAAGCCACGGTGACCTTCGGCAGCGATGTGCAGCGCAGCCTGGAAGCGCTGCGCGCGATGCTCGCGCGCGAGCCGCGCCTGCTGGCCGACCCCAAGCCCGAGACCATGGTGGTCAACTACACGCAGCAGGGCATCACGCTGAACGTGCGCTACTGGACCTCGAACGACGACTACTGGAACGTGCGTTTCGCGTTCTATGAGCGCATCAAGCACGTGCTGGAACAGGCCGGCAGCAAGCTGGCGGTGCCGATCCAGGAATTGCACGTGCCGGGCGCCGCCTCAGTGCCGGGCGCGGTGAAGGTGGCCGACAGCGCTCCATCGGCGGGCGCGCCGCACCCGGCTGGCGCGGCTCCGCGCCAGCCGGTGCGGCACCTGGGCTAGTCGTGTCCTGTTCCGCAAATACCTTGCCATGAAATTCTGGCTGGCTATCTACGGAACAGGGCACTAACCCTGCACGGGCGCGTTGCCCCGGTTGTTTTCGTCGCCCTCGTCCGAAAACAGCGTGCAGGCGCCGCTTTCCGCAGTGCTGACGTGGCGGCGGAAGGTGGCGAACAGGTCGCGGCCCACGCCATGGCGATTGGCGCTCAGGTCCGGACGCGCAGGCGCGCGCGCCTGCCATTCGTTATCCGGCACCAGCACGTCGAGTACGCCCGCGGGCGCATCCACGCGCATCATGTCGCCGCTGCGCACGCGCCCGATCGCGCCCCCGTGCAGCGCCTCGGGGCAGACATGGATGGCTGCCGGCACCTTGCCCGACGCGCCCGACATGCGCCCGTCAGTCACCAGCGCCACATGGAAGCCGCGGTCCTGCAGCACTGTCAGCGTAGGTGTGAGCTTGTGCAGCTCGGGCATGCCGCACGAGGCCGGGCCCTGCCACGGCAGCACCGCGACGAAGTCGCGCTCCAGCTCGCCGCGCTTGAAGGCGTGCAGCACATCGTCCTGATGCGCGAACACGATCGCCGGTGCCTCCACCACCTGGTGCTCGGCCTTGACCGCCGAGGTCTTGATCACCGCGCGGCCCAGCTTGCCGTCCAGCACCTTGATGCCGCCGTCCGGGGCAAAGGGCGCGTCGGCGCCGCGCACGATGCTGTCATCGAGCGGCGCGGCCGGGCCGTCGATCCACGTCAGCTTGCCGTCGCGCAGCACGGGTTCGCGCGTGTAATCCTGCAGCCCGCGGCCTACGATGGTGGTCACGTCGTCATGCACCAGGCCCAGCGACAGCAGCCCGCGGATCACCACGGGCAGCCCGCCGGCGGCCTGGAACTGGTTCACGTCGGCCTTGCCGTTCGGGTACACGCGCGCCAGCAGCGGCACCACTGCCGAGAGCTCGTCAAAGTCGCCCCAGCCCAGCACGATGCCGGCCACGCGCGCCATCGCGATCAGGTGCAGCGTGTGGTTGGTGGAGCCGCCGGTGGCGAGCAGCCCGACGATGCCGTTGACGAAGGCGCGCTCGTCCAGCACCTCGGCCACCGGCGTATAGCGCTCGCCGCCGTGCACGAGCTTCAGCGCCTGGCGCGCGGCCTCGCGCGTGAGCGCTTCGCGCAGCGGTGTGTTGGGGTTGACGAAGGCCGTGCCCGGCAGGTGCAGGCCCATCATTTCCATCAGCATCTGGTTGGAATTGGCGGTGCCGTAGAAGGTGCAGGTGCCGGGGCCGTGGTAGGAGCGGGTCTCGGCCTCGAGCAGTTCCTTGCGGCCGATCTTGCCTTCGGCGTAGCGCTGGCGCGTTTGCGCCTTTTCGTCGTTGCTGATGCCGGTGGTCATCGGTCCGCCCGGCACGAACACGGCCGGCAGGTGGCCGAACGACAGCGCGCCCATCACCAGGCCAGGCACGATCTTGTCGCACACGCCCAGGTACAGCGCGGCATCGAACATCTGGTGCGACAGCGCCACGGCCGCAGCCAGCGCGATCACGTCGCGCGAGAACAGCGACAGGTCCATGCCGTCCTGGCCCTGCGTGACGCCGTCGCACATCGCGGGCGTGCCGCCGGCAAACTGCGCGGTGCCGCCGGCTTCGAGCGCCGCTTCCTTGAGCCACTGCGGGAAAGCCGCCAGCGGCTGGTGCGCCGACAGCATGTCGTTGTACGCCGAGACGATCGCCAGGTTGGGCCGCTCGTCGGCCTTCAGCCGGATCTTCGCGGCGTCCGGCATGGCAGCCACCGCATGGGCCAGGTTGGTACAGGAAAGCTGCGCGCGTTCGACCTTCTGCCCGGCCATGGCGCGGGTGCGGTCAAGGTACGCCTGGCGCGAGGCGGCGCTGCGGGAGACGATGCGGGCGGTGACCCGCTCGAGCACTGGATGGCGTGGCATGGGGTTCTCCTGCGGGGGAGCTTCCAGCCTAGCGCACTTTGCCGCGTACCGCACGGTGCACCAGCCGGTGCACGCAGAAACGGGTACGCTTTGGGCCCAGGCCATGAATTTGCCGCGGCATGTGCCGCGGCCTGCGCCTCGCCAAGCGGGGGCGAGTCACGTAAACTTGCCACAATGCAAACCCGCCCATGGCGGGTCCTCAACCGCACAAGGAGTCCCAGGGTGAGCATGCCTGATTTCGACATGGTGCTGTTCGGCGGCACCGGCGACCTGGCGCGGCGCAAGCTGCTGCCTTCCCTGTTTGATGCGCACCACGCGGGCCTGCTGCATCCGGCCGCGCGCATCCTCGCCACCGGCAGCCAGCCGCTCTCGACCGCGGACTACCTCTCCTCGCTGGAGCAGACCGTGCGCCCCGGGCTGGCCCATGCGCCGCCCGAGTCATGGGACAAGTTCTGCGCGCGCATTGTCTACGTGCAGGCCGACGCACGCGTGCCAGCGCATTTCGATGCGCTGGCGGAGCAGGTGCTGGCACGCAAGCCGGAAGTGGTGGTGTGCTACCTCGCCACCGCGCCGCACCTGTTCGTGTCGATCTGCGAGCAGCTGGCACGCACCGGCCTGAATACGCGCCATGCGCCGAACGTGCGCATCGTGCTGGAAAAACCGCTGGGGCATGATCTCGAATCGAACGAGGCGATCAACTCCGCAGTGGCGAAGTACTTTGCCGAAGAACAGATCTACCGCATCGACCATTACCTGGGCAAGGAGTCGGTGCAGAACCTGATGGCGATCCGCTTCGGCAACGCGCTGTTCGAGCCGCTGTGGCGGCGCGAGTGGGTGCAGGACGTGCAGATCACCATCGCCGAAGAGCTGGGCGTGGAAACGCGCGGCGACTTCTACGACCGCACCGGAGCGCTGCGCGACATGGTGCAGAACCACTTGCTGCAGCTCTTGTGCATGGTGGCGATGGAGCCGCCGGCCAGCCTCAGCGAAGATGCCATCCGCGACGAGAAGATCAAGATCCTGAAGGCGCTCAAACCGATCACGCCGCAGGACGTGGCCGAGAAGACCGTGCGCGGCCAGTACCGCTCCGGTGCCATCGGCGGCAAGCCGGTGCCGGGCTACCTGGAAGAAGCGGGCATCGCGCCCGACAGCCGCACCGAGACCTTTGTCGCGATCAAGGCCGAGATCGCCAACTGGCGCTGGGAAGGCGTGCCGTTCTACCTGCGCACGGGCAAGCGCATGCAGTCCCGCGTGGCCGAGATCGTGATCCATTTCCGCGATGTGCCACATGCGATCTTCCCGCGGCCGCTGACGCTGTCGCCGCAGAACCGGCTGGTGATCCAGCTGCAGCCGGAAGAGAGCATCCGCCTGTACTGCCTGGTCAAGCAGCCTGGCGACACGCTGGAGCTGACGCCGACCTCGCTCGACCTGGACTTTGCCAACTCGTTCAAGGTGCGCCGCGCCGGCGCCTATGAACGGCTGCTGCTCGATGTGATCCGCGGCCGGCTGGGCCTGTTCGTGCGCCGTGATGAACAAGTGCAGGCCTGGCGCTGGGTCGAACCCATCGTCGACACCTGGGAGGCCAGCACCGTGCCGCCCAAGCCCTATACCGCCGGCACCTGGGGGCCGGCCGCGTCGTCGGCGCTGATGTCGCGCGACGGCGGGCTGTGGCACGAGGAAGCCTGAGCCATGCGCTCGCGGAATCGAAAAGGAAACCATCATGCGCCTGTTTGAACATCCCACCCCGATGGACCAGGCCGAGGCGCTGGCCATCTCCATCGGCAATGCGCTGGAGCTGGCCATCCGCGTCAAGGGCTGGGCGGTGCTGGCGGTCTCGGGCGGACGCTCGCCGGTGGCGATGTTCGAGCGGCTGCGCCACCGTCACGTGCGCTGGGAAGCGGTGACCATCACGCTGGTCGACGAGCGCGTGGTGCCGCCCGACCACGCGGACAGCAACGCCGCCCTGGTGCGCGCGCACCTGCTGCGCGAGGCCGCTGCCAGCGCCGCCTTCATACCGCTGATTGCCGATGCGCAGGACGTTGCCGCGCCGGCACAGGCGGTGGCGCGTGCCAACAGCGCATTCCGCCAGCCCGACGTGGTGGTGCTGGGCATGGGCGAAGACGGCCATACCGCCTCGCTGTTCCCGGATGCGCCCGAACTGCAGAGCGCGCTGAGCGAGCCGCAGCCCGGCTACGTGATCACGCACCCGTCAGTCGCGCCGCATGCGCGCATCACGCTGAACCTGGCGGCGCTGCTGGCCGCCGAACGCGTGTTCTTGTCAGTGTCCGGCGCGGCCAAGGCCGAGGTGCTCGAACGCGCGCTGCAGGGCCCTGCGCCGTCGTTGCCGGTCAGCCTGGTGCTGTCACGGCACCGGCACGGGCTTGACGTGTTCAAGACCTGACAGACCTGATTCCCAAGGGGAGCGATACCCGACGCCATGGCCACCACTGCATCCTCCTGCGCTGACTTTCCCCGCCTGCTCGGCGATGTGGGCGGCACCAACGTGCGCTTTGCACTGGAAACCGCACCAATGCGGATCGGTCCGGTGACCGCGCTGAAGGTGGCCGATTTCCCGTCGCTCGAAGCGGCGCTGCGCCAATACCTCGACGGACTTGCCGCGTCGGGCAAGCCCGTGCCGCGCCACGCGGCGATCGGCCTGGCCAACCCGGTGACCGGCGACCAGGTCCGGCTGACCAACCACAACTGGTCGTTCTCGATCGACGGCATGCGGCGCGCACTCGGGCTGCAGACCCTGGTGGCCATCAACGACTTCACCGCGCTGGCGCTGGCCTTGCCGCACCTGCCTGCCGACGGGCTGGTGCCGGTGCGTGCCGGCACCGCGGTGCCCACCGCGCCGCTCGCGCTGGTCGGGCCGGGCACCGGGCTGGGCGTTTCCGGCCTGGTGCCGGCGCCGGGCGGACCAGCCGTGGCGCTGGCAGGTGAAGGCGGCCATATCGAACTGATGCCCGACACTGACGACGAATGGGTCGCCTGGCGCGCCGCTCATCGCAATGTCGGCCGCGTCTCGGCGGAGCGGCTCCTGTGCGGCAGCGGCCTGTCGCATATCCATGCCGCGCTGGCCGCAGAAATGGGTACGCTTTTGCTCGCGCCGCTGCTGCCCGAGCAAGTCACCACCGGCGCCTTCGAGCGCCACGACCCGCTGTGCCAGCGCGCCATGGCGGTGTTCTTCGGCCTGCTGGGCTCGGTTGCGGCCGACATCGCCCTGGTGCTGGGCGCACGTGGCGGGGTCTACCTGGGCGGCGGCATCGTGCCACGCTTCGTGTCTGCGCTGCAGGCCTCGGCCTTTGCCGAGCGCTTCGTCGCCAAGGGCCGCATGCGCGGCTGGCTGGAGGCCGTGCCGGTCCATGTCATCACCGCCAGCCACCCCGCGCTGCCGGGACTGGCGCGCGCACTGGCCGAGCGGCTCGACAGCTCCGGCGGGAACGCATAGCCATGCGCGTGCTGCTGGTGGAGGACGACGCCATGATCGGCGACAGCGTCAAGCTGGCGCTGCGCCAGGAAGGCTTTACCGTCGACTGGGTGCGCGACGGCGACGCGGGCCTGGCCGCGGCCAGCACCGCGCAGCACGGCCAGGCTTGCTATGACCTGATCCTGCTTGACCTTGGCCTGCCGCGGCGCCCGGGCCTCGACGTCCTGCGCACCTTGCGCGCGCGCGGCGTGCCGACGCCGGTGCTGATCCTGACCGCGCGCGATGCCGTCGCGGACCGTGTCGCGGGGCTCAATGCCGGCGCAGATGATTACCTGGTCAAGCCCTTTGACCTGCAGGAACTGGCGGCGCGCATGCATGCGCTGGCGCGCCGCGCCGCCGGCCGGGCGGAACCGCTGGTCAGCTACGGTGACATCGTGCTCAACCCCACTACCCGCGAGGCCACCCACCGCGGCGAGCCGGTGCGGCTGTCGGCGCGCGAGTTCGCGCTGCTGTCCGCGTTGATGGCGCGTCCCGGCAAGGTCTGGTCGGTGCCGCAGCTGCAGGAGCGGCTGTACGGCTGGGACGATGAAGTCGGCAGCAATACCGTCGAGGTGTATATCCACGCGCTGCGCAAGAAGTTCGGCGCGGCGCTGATCCGCAATATCCGCGGTGTGGGCTATGTGCTGCCGCGCCTGGACGGGGAAGCATCGTCCGCGGGCGAAGGAGACCCCCCCTGATGCGCTCCATCCAGCGAACCCTGCTGTGGTGGCTGGCCGCGGGCCTGCTTGCCGGCATCGCCGTCGCCACGGGGCTGATCTACGGGCAGGCGCGGCAGGAAGCCAATGCGCTGTTCGACTACCAGATGAAGCAGATGGCCGCGGCATTGCCCAGCCAGTTTGCCGACCCGGTGGCGCCGCCGTTTCTGGGCGCGCCCGGCGACCTGACGCACGCCGACGAGGATGTGGTCATCCACATCTGGGACGGCTCCGGCCGCAGCCTGTACCTGTCGCATTCGCACCCGGCGCTGCCCGCGCGTGCGGAGCTGGGCTTTTCCAACGTGACCACGCAGGAGGGCGAATGGCGCCTGTACAGCATGCAGCTTGGACCCACCGTGGTGCAGATCGCGCAGCCGATGAGCGCTCGGCGTACGCTGGCCGCGCGCATGGCGCTGCGCACCGTGGCGCCGCTGCTGTTGCTGCTGCCGTTGCTGGGCTGGCTGGTGTGGATGGCGGTGGGGCGCGGCCTGCGCCCGCTGCGCGAAATCGCCACCGAGGTGCGCGCGCGCGACGCCAACACGCTGGCGCCGCTGGCCGTGCGCCAGATGCCCGACGAGATCGCTCCGCTGAGCGCGGCGCTGAACCAGCTGCTGGCGCGGCTCTCGCACGCCATCGACACGCAGCGCGCCTTCGTGGCAGATGCCGCGCACGCCCTGCGCACGCCGCTGGCAGCGCTGCAGCTGCAGGCACAGCTGGTGGAGCGCGCCGACAACGGCGCAGCGCGTGACGAAGCGATCGGCAAGCTGCGCCAGGGACTGGAGCGGCTGACCCACTTGGTCACCCAGCTGTTGACGCTGGCACGGCAGGAACCGGGCGCAGCCATGCCCCGGCACGAACCGGTGGCGCTGCACCAACTGGCCGCAAGCGTGGTCGCGGACATGGCGCAGGCCGCGCTGGACCGCAATATCGACCTTGGGCTGGACGGCAGCGAGGACACATCGCCGGCGGTGGTGCGGGGCGATGCGGATGCGTTGCGCATCCTGCTGACCAATCTGCTGGATAACGCGCTGGCTTATATCCCTGCCGGAAGCCATATCGATGTGCTGGTGGGTCGCAGCGCCGATGGACGTGCCGTTGAACTGGTGGTCAGCGACAACGGGCCGGGGATCCCCGCTGAAGAGCGTGCGCGCGTGTTTGACCGGTTCTATCGGGTGGCAGAAGCGCCGACCGGTGGCAGCGGGCTGGGGCTCGCCATCGTGGCCGAGATCGCGCAGTCGCATGGGGCGCGGGTGGTGCTGGAGGACGCGGGGCCGGGGTTGCGGGTGAGGGTGGTGTTTGGGGCCGGGTAGGTCTTAGCTGCTGGTTGGGCTGTTGTCGCGCTTGGCGGGCGGGCTGTTTGGCTTGTTGCTATGCGGTCGCTTGTACCATTGGCCAATGCAAAAGCTTCCTCCTCACCCCACCGACGTCAACACCCCTCCCCCGCAAAATGCCGCCGCGCATTCTCCAGGAACAGCGTCACGGACGCCGTGATGGCTTCCGGCGACCAGCCGGCGACATGCGGGGTCAGCACAACGTTGGGGCAGTCGAACAATGCCACCGGCGGCGCCGGCTCGCTCTCATAGACATCCAGCCCCGCCCCCCCAGCTTGCCGGCGCGCAGCGCTGAAGCCAGCGCCTCGGTATCCACCACGCTGCCGCGCGCGATATTGACGAGAAACCCGGCCGGCCCCAGCGCCGCCAGCACGCTTGCATCGACAAGGTGCCGCGTGCCCGCCCCGCCCGGTGTGGCGATCACCAGGTAGTCCGCCCAGGCGGCCAGCGCACCGATGCTGTCGAAGTACCGGTATCCGGCGTCCTCGCGCGGCATGCGATTGTGATAGCCGATCTCCAGGTCGAAGCCCTCGCCGCGCCGCGCGATGCGCCGGCCGATGGTGCCCAGCCCGACGATCCCCAGCCGCTTGCCCGAGACATTGGGCCGCAGCGGCAGCGCGGTGCGCCAGGTGCCTGCGCGCGTGGCCGCATCCAGCTGGGGCACGGCGCGCACGGTCGCCAGCAGCAGCGCGAAGGCATGGTCGGCCACGCAGCTGTCGTTGGTGCCGGCGCCGTTGGCCACGGCGATGCCGCGCGCGCGGGCGTGGGCCACGGCGATATTCTCGAAGCCCGCGCCCAGCGCGCACACCAGTTCCAGTGCCGGCATTGCGTCGATTTCCGCCGCGGTCAGGCCGGTGGAGCCGATGGTCAGTACTGCGCGGATCCGTTCGCCCTGCGTGGTGATCTGTGCGGCGCGGCTTTCAGCGTCCGGCGCGTAGAGGACCTCGAATCGTTCGGCAATGGCTTCGCGGTGGTGGGTGGCGACCTGGGTCAGGATCAGCAGCGTGGGCTTCATGGCGGGGACAGCGGAGTAGACGGTGGAGTCGGAGAAGGGTGACAGCGTGTTGGATGCACCTGGGTGTCCGTCACGCGGATAGCGGGCAGACGTCACATTCTAGCGCTGCGGCGTCGGGCTTGCCGAAGGCGACAGCGCGCGCGCAAGCACGCAGAAACGGGTACGCTTTGCCTGCGGCAGCGGGCTTTGCGGCCGGTCTTGCAGCGTGGAATATGCCTATAAACAAGGCTCGAACGCGTTTCCAGAAGGGCCGGCGGCGCCGTTCTGCCGGTCCCGGCGAGCCACGCAGAAACGGGTACGCTTTGCTGCCACGCCCCCCTCGCTGCCATGCCGGCACAACGCCATTGCGTATCATGCGTGTTCTCTTCCTCACTCGCGAAAGAATGGCATGCGCGCAATCGGCAACTTCCTCTGGTTCATCCTTGGCGGCCTGGTGATGGGCCTGGCCTGGTGGCTGGCCGGGCTGCTGGCCTTTATCTCGATCATCGGCATCCCCTGGGGCAAGGCCTGCTTCGTGATCGGCACTTTCACCTTCTTCCCGTTCGGCCAGCAGGCCATCAGCCGGCGCGAGCTGACCGGGCGCGACGATATCGGCACCGGCGCGCTGGGGCTGGTGGGCAATGTGCTGTGGTTTGTCTTTGCCGGCGTGTGGCTGGCCATCGGCCACGTGATGGCGGCGGTCGCCAATTTCGTGACCATCATCGGCATCCCGTTTGCGATCCAGCACCTGAAGCTGGCCGGCATTGCGCTGGCGCCGATCGGCCAGACTGTGGTCACCAATGAAGTGGCTGACGCCGCGCGCCGCGATGGCGCACGCGTGCAGGTCGACAACCTGCGCCGCTGAAGGATCAGGCGCCGGCGTCTTCGGCGCCGTCTTCGTCCTGCTGGCCGGCGTGCGCGACCAGCCGGTCGAGCAGGCTGCCCAGCAGCGCCTGTTCGGTATCGCTCAGGCAGCCGAAGATCTCCGCATTGCGCTTGGCGATCATCGCGATCGCCTGCCGGTGCAGCGGCTTGCCCTGTGCGGTCAGTGACAGCACCACGCCGCGCCCGTCGGCCTCGCTGGCCTCCTTGCTGACCAGCCCGCGTGCCACCAGCGCCTGCGCCGAACGGCTGGCCTGGCCCTTGGTCAGGTTGGCGCGCTGCGCGAGCTCGTTGACCGACAGCGGCGCAAAGGCGCCGATCGCCGCCAGGCAGCGGCCCTCGCTGAGCAGCAGGCCGCATTGCTCCAGGTAGGCGGCGGCGCTGTCCTTGTCGCTGAGCTTGTTGACCTGGTGCAGGCGGTAGGTCAGGAACTGGTCTAGGCGTGGCTGTGGCTTCATGGCGTGTCCTGGTCAGGCGTCGGCTTTGTAGAGCCTTGTGTTCCCTGTTGCCGGCTGTGCGCCTCGGCTTCGTCGATCAGCGCGAGCACCGGCGCCAGCGCGTCCTGCCGGCTCATCAGGCCCAGGCACACCATCGCCAGTAGCAGCGGGGTGCGCGCTTCGCCGGCACGGCCCATGGCCTCGCACAGGCGGGTGTAGGCGAGGTCGAGGTCTTCAGCTTGCATGGCCGGCTCCGGTTTGCATCAGGGGGGCAAGGGTGGCGCGCACGGCGTCCCATGACGGTTCGCGCCAGCGTGCCAGTACATAGCCATCGGGGCGGATGAGGTAGAGCGTGCCGGGTCGTGCGCCGTAGCGGGCGTGGGCCTGGGCTGCTACGTCGGCCAGCGCCGTGGCGCCGGCCATGTTGGCTCCGGTGACCACCACGTGTGCCTGCATGGCGTCCGGATGCGCGTGCGCGAACGCGGCCAGCGGCTCGGGCAGCGTGGGCGCATCGCTGAAGTACAGCAACGTGAACCGTTGCCCGAAGCATTGGGTGAGGTGTGCGACTTCGTCGGGGCCAGCCACGCGCATTTCCGGCGCAGGCATGCCGGGTGCGGCGCCAGGGCAGTCGTCGCCAAAATCGCTGGGACCGTTCAGCGCCGAATCCGTATAGGCAATCGGCGCCGACTGCCGCGGATTGATCAGCGAACGCACCGCGGGCTCGTGCTGCGCCAGCCGCAGCGTGGCCTCGCGCATCAGCCGGAAGGCGAAGTCGGGCGGTGCCATGAACTCGGTGCTCTTGGCGCCGTAGGCAATGTTCTGCCGCGTGGCATGCACGCGCTCGGTCGAATAGGAATCGAGCAGGCTGTCGGGCGCCTGGCCGCGCAGCACCCAAGCCAGCTTCCAGGCCAGGTTGCCGGCATCGTCCAGCCCGGAGTTGAGCCCGCGCACGCCAAAGATCGGCACCAGGTGCGCGGCGTCGCCGGCGAACAGCACGCGGCCGTGGCGGTAGTCCTGCAAGGTCAGGCACTTGGCGTTGTAGATGGAGATCCACAGCGGCCGCCACGGCGCGGTTTCGCCGATCATGTCGAGGTGGCTCTGCACGCGCGGCAGCACGTTTTCCGGCTTGACGGCTTCGTCGGGGTCTTCGTCGTCGCGGATCTGGTAGTCGATGCGCCAGACGTCGTCAGGCTGGCGGTGCATCAGGATGGTCGATCCGGGGTTGGAGGGCGGGTCGAACCAGGCCAGCCGCTCCACCTCGCGCCGCGTCTTCTGCACGATATCGACGATCACGTAGCGGCCTTCGTACTGGGTGCCTTCCATGCGCAGGCCCAGTTGCTCGCGCACGGTGCTGCGCCCGCCGTCGCAGGCCACCAGCCATTGCGCGTCGACCTGCACCACGCCTGCGCCGGTCTGGATCTCGGCCACGACGCCGCTGCCGTGCTGGCGCACTGCCTGCACGCGCGCGCCGAAGCGCACATCCGCCGGTGCGGCGCCGCGCAGCGCGGCGTCGTGGGCGAAGGCCTCCAGGTAGTACTGCTGGATATTGACCATCGGCGCGAAGCGCTCGCCGGGCTCGCTAGGCATGCGGAAATGCAGCACCTCGGCATCGCGGTAGTAGCTACGCCCGCCCACCCACGGCAGGCCGGTGTCGACGGTGGAGCGGTCCGCGCCCACCCAGCCGAGGATTTCCAGGGAACGCCGCGCCATACAGATGGCCCGGCTGCCGGCGCAGTAGCCGTCGTCGGCTTCCACCACCAGCGAGGCAATGCCCTGGCGCGCCAGCAGCGCGGCCAGCGTCAGGCCGACCGGGCCGCCGCCGGCAATCAGTACCGGCACGCGCTGCGGCCATGGGCGCGATGATGAGGGCGGGGGTGCCGGCGGCACGGCCGCGTGGGGTGCAGTGGAGTCTGGCATGGCGGGGCTGTGGTGTCTCTGCGATGTAGTTGTGGGCGCAACTATATCGACCAGATGGTTGCGTGCGAAACTAGTGTTAACCCGGGCCGGACATCGGCCGTGCGGCGAAAGTTGGAGACAAGCCGCACATCGCCCCTGGGCGTCCTTGGCTTATGCTTCGCAAGAGGCACACACACTGCCCAACCCGTTCGCTGCGCCATGCCCACGCTCCCGACCGATGCCGCACCCCGCGCCACCTGGCTGCCCTCGCCAGGCAGCTGGCAGTACCACGTGCTGCTGGGCGCGGCAGGCATGCTGGTGCTGGGGCCGCTGGGCGGCATCGCTGCCGCGTATATGAATTTCTCGCTGGGCTTCTTTGTGGGCGGGCAGGTGCTGGCGGGCATCCTCGGCTCGGTGGTGACGGCGGGCTATGGCGCGCCCGGGCGCCACGGCGCCAACTACATCCAGACCGCGGCGGCGTCGGTGGCGGGCATGGGCGGCATGGCCGTGGTGCTGCAGGCGATGGCCTGGCTGGGCATGGCGCAGCCGCCGCTGTGGCAGCTGGTGCTGTACATGCTGTGCATCGGCATGTTCGGGGTGGGCGTGGGCATGCTGTACACGCCATTGCTGGTGGACCGGATGCAGCTGACCTTTCCGTCGGGACTGGCGGTGGCCAATATCCTGCGCGCGCTGACCGATCCGGCGCTGCTGCGGCGTTCGGTGGCCCGGCTCGGGGGCGGCATGGCCCTGGGCCTGGGCTGCGGCCTGGGCTCGGCGCGCGCGCCGTGGCTGGCGGCGCTGGACCTGTCGGCCGCGACCTTCGGCGCCGGGATGATTGTCGGCGCGCGCGTGGGCATTGCCGCGCTGGTGGGCGGGCTGGCGGGCTGGGCCATGACTCCGTGGTTTGTCGCCGCGGGCTGGATGGCGCCTGGCGAGCCCTATCGCAAGGCCACCTTCCTGGTGGCGCTGGGCATGATCATGGGGGCGGCCGCCGTCGATGTGGCGTTGCTGCTGGCGCAGGCGTGCCGGCAGTGGCGTGCGGGCCGGAAACCGCGGCACCCTGCGCCGCGGCGCGGGCCGGGCATGGGCTGGGTGGCGGCCTGGGCGCTGCTGTGGGGCGCGGCCACGGTGGCGGCGGGCGTGGCCTGGTTCGGCCAGCCGCTGGGCTTCCAGCTGATGGCGGTGCTGCTGGTGCTGGTATTTGCGCTGGTCAACGGTATCTCGGTCGGCATGGTCGACCAGAACCCGATCTCGTCCGCCTTCGTGCTGTCCGTGATCCTGATGGCCGCTGCCGGGCTGCGCACGCCCCATGTCGGGCTGATCGCCGCCACGGTCTTGCTGGTGGCCACGGCCGAGGCGAGCGACATGCAGCAGGACCGCTCCACCGGCTGGCGCCTGGGCAGCGACCGCATGGTGCAGTTCGGCTACCAGGTGGCGGGCATCGTCGTGGGTGCGCTGGTTGCGGTGGCGATGGCGCGGCTGTTCATGCATGCCTACCCGGTGCTGGCGCTGGACCAGACCAGCCTGCCGGCCGATCAGCAGCCGGCGCGCTGGACCTCGGCCATGACCTATAAGATCGTGGGCGTGCTGCACGGGCTGGCGCAAAGCCGCGCCGGCCAGCATGTGGCGGTGGCAACGGGTCTGGCGCTCGGCCTTGTCACCGCGGTATTGCGCAAGGCCATCCTCGGCCGGCCGGCGTGGCAGCGCTTTGCACAAGCCAGCCGGCGCGGGCGGATGGCGGATTTCCTGCTCGATGCGGTGATCCTGCCCTCGCCCTATGCGTCGTCATTCGGTGGCTTTGTCAACCTGGCGGCGGCGGGGTGGATGGCGGCCGGCGGCGTGGTGGCGAGCGTGGCCGCTGCCGCGGCCGGGCCCGCAAGGCCGGTCCGGGGTTTGCCGCGGGACATGAGCACCGCATCGCTGGTCGGTGGTGGCCTGATCGCGGGCGATGCGCTGGCGGCGCTGGCCATCGGCGTGGCGGGCCTGTTATCCGCCACATGGGATTGAGGTCCGCTGCAATTGTCAAATTATATTGACGTTTCTGTCCAAGTTTAAGTGGATTGTCAAATCCAGCGACCGGCGTACCATAGGCGGCCAGACTGACGCACTGGCTTGACCCGGAGAATCACCATGGCCCTTGACCAAGAATCCTTTGCCCTGCTGCGCGCCTCGGTGCAGCGCTTCATCGATGAACGCCTGAAGCCCGCCGAAGACACGCTGGAGGAAACCGACGACGTGCCCGCCGAGATCGTCGCGGACATGAAGGAGATGGGCCTGTTCGGCATCTCCATCCCCGAGAACTACGGCGGCATCGGCCTGTCGATGTCGCAGGAATGCGATGTGGTCTACGACCTGGGCCATACCGCCTTTGCCTTCCGCTCGGTGTTCGGCACCAACGTCGGCATCGGCTCGCAGGGCATCCTGATGGATGGCACCGAGGAACAGAAGCAGCAGTACCTGCCGCGCATCGCCAGCGGCGAGCTGATCATCTCGTTCGCGCTGACCGAGCCCAATGCGGGTTCCGACGCGGCCTCGCTGCAGACCAGGGCGGAGCTGGATGGCGACCACTATGTCATCAACGGCACCAAGCGCTTCATTACCAACGCGCCGCGCGCCGGCGCCTTCACGCTGATGGCGCGCACCGGCGGTGCGGGCGCTGCGGGCATCTCGTCCTTCATCGTGCCGGCCGACACCCCGGGCATCTCGCTGGGCAAGCCGGACAAGAAGATGGGCCAGCGCGGCACCAAGACCTGCGACGTGGTGCTTGAGAACGTGCGCGTGCCGGCCGCCAATATCATCGGCGGCGTGCCGGGCGTGGGCTTCAAGACCGCGATGAAGGTGCTGGACCGCGGCCGCCTGCATATCTCGGCGCTGGCCTGCGGCATGGCGCATCGCCTGATCACCGACGCGGTGGCCTACGCCAGGGAGCGCAAGCAGTTCGGCAAGCCCATCGGCGACTTCCAGCTGATCCAGGGCATGCTGGCCGACAGCCAGGCCGAGCTCTACGCCGGCCTGTCGATGGTGCGCGACTGCGCCCAGCGCTACGATGCCAAGCCCGCCGGCAAGAGCGATCCGGAGGTCAGCATGCTGGCCTCGTGCACCAAGATGTTCTGTACGGAGATGGTGGGCCGCGTGGCCGACCGCGCGGTGCAGATCCATGGCGGCGCCGGCTATATCGCCGAGTACAAGGCCGAGCGCTTCTACCGCGACGTGCGCCTGCTGCGCCTGTATGAAGGCACCACGCAGATCCAGCAGTTGATCATCGCCAAGCAACTGCTGCGCGACTGAGCATGCAACCGCCCGGGGCGGCAGGAGTCGACATGAACACGATGCAGTTACGCGGGCCGGACAGCCCGCTGCAGGCAGGGCATGATGGCGATGCGCCGCACCGGCTGCGCGCCGTGGTGGCGACTTATCGTCCCACGCTGCAGGCCTATACGCTGGCGGTGTCGCCGGCCGAGCTGATGGCGCTCAGCGCGCTGCCGGCAGAGATGGCGAGCGGCGTGGGCGGCACCTGCGATCCACGCGCGCACGCGCACCTGGCGCGCTTGCGTGGCGAGGTCCAGGCCAGCGGCATTGCGTTGCCGGGTGCAATCGTGGTCGCGGTCAGCGGCGGCCGCCTGCAATGCGAGTTTGACCACCTCTACACGCTGTCGCTGCATCCGCGCCGCGGCGACCGGCTGATCGTGCTGGACGGCTATGAGCGGCTGCTGGCGCTTGCGCATGGCGAACGGCGGCAATGCAAGACGCTGGTGTCGGCGGTGCTGTGGCGTGCGGCGCTGGATACCGCCGCGGCGGTGCCGGTGGCGCAGGCCGCCGACGAAACGATCGGCGCGGCCGTGGCGCAGTCGTCGTGCGCGGCGCGCTGGGCCAACGCCACGCGGGTGTGGCATTGACCGGGGCATCGGGCACGAAGAAAGTGCTCAGCGCAATCTGACGGAAGCCGCCTGCATGGCGGCTTTTTCTCTTTCTCTTCTAGCGGTCTGACGTGCGCGCAAGCGGCTTATTGCGGCCACACGCCATCGACATCGCGCAGCAGGTGGCCGGCGAGGATATAGTCCCCGAGCCGCGTGGCCTTGGCCTCGAGGTCGAGCAGTTCATGGTCCGCCAGCGTGCCGAGATCGAACTGGCAATAGAGATTGCGTTGACGGAACGTGGCCTTGGGTTTGGCCAGCCCTTCGATCAGGGCTTCGCGGGAACGGACGGCGATGCTTTCTTGTCCGCGATATTGCACCTTGATACCGCGCTTTTCTCCGAGCCTGCCGAGTTCGACGGCATCCTGCCATCCTGTCTCGTAGTCCAGCTCAAGCGCCAGCACGCCTTCCGAGGCCAGAAGCCTGAGCGCTTCTGCCTTGCTGCCAGCTCGCACGATTGACATCCACACCTCTTATATCGACTTATACTGTACGAATATACAGTCAACCCGGGGTCGCGGCAAGGGGCTTGCACGGGACGCCTGCCGACCGCTCCCCGCCTTGCCGCTGCGATGTTGCGCTGGCCGCGTCTGCGGCCTTTCGCCAGTGCAGCCGAATATTGTTTCCCGCGTATGTCAGGGGCGCGCCTGCGGTGCCGCGCCGGCCGCTTCGTTGCCTGTGCTGCCGGCCGCGCCGGCGCCACTACCGCTGCCGGTTGCGCCCCCCTGCGCCGGTGCGCCGCTGAAGTCGCCAGCATAGACGCGCGACAGCGTGCCTGGCTGCATGTAGCGCCGAATGGCTGCGTTGACGGCTTCCGGCGTGGCGTTGCGCAGGCGCTCTTCGAGTTCGGCGGTAAAGGCCATGGTGCGGCCCAGGTAGAGCTGGCTGGCCAGCGTGCCGGCCAGCGCGGCGTCGTTGCTGCGGCTGACCATGCCCTGCTGCAGCAGGCCGCTGACGGCCTCGGCCAGTTCCTGCGCGGTGATGCCGTCACGCACGAAGCGCTCCAGCTCCTCGGTCACGGCGCGTTGCAGGCGCGGCAGGTTCTGCGGCGCGTATTGCGCCTGCAGGCCGAAGCGTCCCGCGTGGTCGAGCGCGCCCACCTGCACCCAGCTGCTCGCGCCATAGCTCAGGCCCTCCCGCTGGCGCAGCCGGTCGGCCAGGCGGCCGCGCAGGCTGGCGCCGCCGAGCACGCGGTTGGCAATCATCATCAGCGCATAGTCCGGCGCGTCGTCGGTCAGGTCGATCGGCGTGGAGGCCAGGTAGATGGCATTGGCCTTGCCCGGCGCGGGCAGCACGAACTCTGCCGGCGGGATCGGCACAAAGGGGCGCTCGACGCGCGCATAGGGCTGTTGCGTGCTCCAGTCGCCAAACAGCTGCGCTGCCTGCGCGGCCGCGGTCGGGGCATCGAAGTCGCCCACCAGGCTCAGCTGCGCATGGCCCACGCCGTAGAAGCGCGCGTGGAAATCGCGCACCTGCGCCAGCGTGGCGGCCTGCAGGTCGGCGATGTTCTCGGCAAAGGTGCGCGCATGGCGCGGGTCGCCCGCGGGGTAGGGGTCGCCATGGCGGCCCAGCGTGTTGGACGCCATCACGCCCGGCTCGCGCTGGGTGCTTTCAATATCCGCGATGCTGGTCTTGCGCAGCGTCTCGAACTCCGCCTCGGGGAAGTTCGGTGCGCGCAGCAGGTCGCGCAGCAGGGCCAGCAGTTCCGGCAGGTGCGCGCGGCGGGTCTCGAAGCTGACGGTGACGCGCTCAGAGCTGCCAGAGATGCCGACGCGCGCGCGCAGCGCCTCGATGCGGTCGGCAATCTGCTGGCGGTCCATGCCAGCCGCGCCGCGCCGGAGCATGGAGGCGGTCAGCGCGCCCACCGTGGTCAGCCCCTGCAGGCTCTGCGTGTCGCCCATGCGCAGCACCAGCGCGCCGTGCACCACTTCACCGCGCGCGGGCTTGGGCAGCAGCGCCAGCTGCATGCCGTTGGCCAGCGTCTGGCGCGTGATGTGGGCCTCGATATTGGCGGGGCTGGGATCGAATGCCGCCACCGCGGCCATCGCCGGCCTGCCCTGATAGCCGCTGACCATGGCCGTGACATCGGGCGCCGGCGGCACCTGCGTGCGCGACGGCTGCTCGACGGGAAGGAACACGCCCAGGGTGCGGTTCGATGCCTGCAGGTAGTTCAGTGCCACGCGCTGCACGTCGGCAAGGGTGGTGGTCTCGATGCGGTCGCGTGCCAGGAAGAACAGGCGCCAGTCGCCCTTGGCGATGGCCTCGGACAGCGCCACCCCGAGCGCGCCGGGATCGTTCATGTAGTGCTCGTACGCGTTGCGCATGCGCACGCGCGCTCGTTCCAGCTCGGCCTCGGTCACGGGCGCCTCGGCAAAGCCCTCGACCTGCGTGATCAGCCCGGCGCGCGCGGCCGCGAGCGGCTGGTCTTTGGACGTCTCGACCATGAGCAGCAGCGCGCCCGGGTCCTTCATCGCATAGAGCGCGGTGCCGACCGACACGGCCTGGCCACGCTCGACCAGTGCCTTGTACAGCCGCCCGCCCGGCGTATCGCCGAGGATGAGGGTCAGCAGCGAGAGTGCCGTGCTGTCCGGATGCGCACCCGGGCTGACGTGGTATTGCGCGGCGACCAGGCTGTTGTCGCCGGGGCGCATCACTACCAGCTCGCGCGCGCCTTCCTGTGCGGGCTCGACGGTATGCTCGGGCGGCAGCACGCGCGTCGGGCGCGGGATCGGCCCGAAGTAGCGCTCGATGCGTGCCAGCGTGGCGGCGGGATCGAACTTGCCGGCCACCACCAGCACCGCGTTGTCGGGCTGGTAGTAGCGGCGATAGAAGGCGCGCAGGCCGTCGATGCTGACGTGCTCGACATCGCTGCGCGCGCCGATCGGGGCCTTGCCGTAGTTGTGCCAGCGGTAGGCGGCGGCCATGGTCTGCTGCATCAGCATGCGCCCGGGGCTGTTCTCGCCCATTTCCATCTCGTTGCGCACCACCGTCATCTCGCTGTCCAGGTCGGCACGCGAGATCACGCTGTTGACCATGCGGTCGGCTTCCATGCGCAGCGCCCAGTCGAGGTTTTCATCGTTGGCGCTGAAGGTGCCGAAGTAGTTGGTGCGGTCCTGCGCCGTGGTGCCGTTCACGCTCATGCCGCGCCGGGCGAACTCGGTCGGGATGGTCGTGCCGGGCAGCGATGGCGTGCCCTTGAACAGCAGGTGCTCGAGCAGGTGGGCCATGCCGGTCTCACCATAGTTCTCATGGCGGCTGCCGACCAGATAGGTGATGTTGACGGTGGTGGTGGCCTTGGCCGCGTCCGGTGCCAGTACGATGCGCAGGCCGTTGGGCAGGCGGTATTCGGTAATGCCTTCAACCGATGCCACCTGCGCGGCCCTGGCAGGCGTCGCCGCGGGGCGGTCTGCACCGGCTGTGCCAACGCCGGCGCGCAGGCAAGCGAAGCAAGCAAGGACAGGTGCAGGGCAGTGCGGCGCATGGCGTCTCCGGGCGGGCGGTGGCAGTGGGTTGGTGGGTGAGGCACGAAGCGCATTCTAGCCGCCGCCCCTGCCAGGAACTGTGCCGCAGCCCACGCCTGCGCGCCAGAGGGAAATGTCCGAATCCAGCCGGTAAGCACTTGCAGGTAGCGGTAGCATGCCGTCATGCACCTCGATCCCGATACCTGCTACAAGGCCGTGGCTTCGCATGACCGCCGCTTCGACGGACGCTTCTTCGTGGGTGTGTCGTCGACGGGCGTGTACTGCCGGCCGGTGTGCGCAGTACGCACGCCCAAGCGCGAAAACTGCACCTTCTACGAGAGCGCCGCGGCGGCGGAAAAGCATGGCTTCCGCCCCTGCCTGCGCTGCCGTCCGGAGCTGGCGCCCGGTCACGGGCTGGCCGATATTTCAGGCCGGCTGGCGCAGGCCGCGGCCACGCTGATCGACGAGGGCTTCATGGCCGAAGGCAGCGTGGCCACGCTGGCGGCGCGCATCGGCGTGACCGAGCGCCACCTGCGGCGCCTGTTCGATGCGCAGTTCGGCGTGTCGGTGCTGGAGTACGCGCAGACGCAGCGGCTGCTGCTGGCCAAGCGCTTGCTGGCCGACACCGCGCTGCCAGTGACCGAAGTGGCGCTGGCGGCGGGTTTCGGCAGCGTACGCCGCTTCAACGACGTGCTGAAGACCCGCTACGGCCTGACACCGCTGGCGCTGCGCCGCCGCGCCGCCGACGGCGTGGCCGACCGGCTGGTGTTTGACCTGGGCTACCGCCCGCCGTTTGCCTGGGACGCATGGCTGCGCTTCCTGGCTACCCGCGCGGTGGACGGCATCGAGGCCATCCGGGACGGCACCTATATGCGCACGCTGCGGGTGGATGCCGGCGGCAGCACGCACACCGGCTGGGTACGGATCGAACACGTGCCGCGCCGGCTGGTGCTGCGCGTGACGTTGTCGGCCTCGCTGGCGCGCGTGATTCCGCAGGCGCTGGGCAAGGTGCGCCGCCTGTGCGACCTGGGCTGCCGCCCGGACGTGGTGGACCGGCACCTGGGCGAGTTGGCCGAGGCAATGCCGGGCGTGCGCCTGCCGGGCAGCGTCGATGGCTTTGAGATCGCGGTGCGCGCGGTGGTGGGGCAGGTGATCTCGGTGGTGCAGGCGCGGCGCATCCTGGGCGCGCTGGCGCAGCACGCGGGGCAGGCGCTGGACGGCACGCCCCCGGACGGCCTGCGCTACACGTTCCCGACGGCCGCTGCCATTGCCACCCTGCCAGGGCAAACCTTGTGCGATGCCGGGGTGTCGGCAGGCAAGGCGCGCACGCTGCTGGCGCTGGCGCAGCGCGTGGCCGACGGCACGCTGGCGCTCGATGCGCACGCGCCGCCGGAGCAGACCGTGGCGGCGCTGCGCGAGGTCGGCGGCATCGGCGACTGGACCGCGCAGTATGTCGCCATGCGCGCGCTGGGCTGGCCCGATGCGTTCCCGGGCACCGACTATGCGCTGCGCAAGGTGCTGGGCGTCAGTACCGTGCGCGCGATGCACGAACGCACCGCGCAATGGGCGCCGTGGCGTGCGTACGCCGCCATCCACCTGTGGCATCGCTATGAAGCGATGAAGGACGCGGCCAGCGCCGCGGCCGAACCGGAGACGATCACATGACCAGCTATCGCCATATCGACAGCCCGCTCGGGACCATCCTGCTGCGCGCGCAAGGCGCACACCTGACCGGCCTGTTCTTCGCGGGGCAGAAATACCACCCCGCGGACATCGCCGACAGCCGCGACGTGCCGCCGGCCGATGCCGCCGTGCTCGACCGCGCCGCGTCGGAACTGGCCGAATATTTCGCCGGCCGCCGCGATACCTTCACCGTGCCGGTGCGCTTTGCCGGCAGCCCGTTCCAGCAGCGCGTGTGGGAGGCGCTGCTGGCCATCCCCTGCGGCGAGACCGCATCGTACGGCCAACTGGCCCGCACCCTGGGCCTGCCGCCCGCGCATGCGCGCGCAGTCGGCGGCGCGGTGGGACGCAACCCGCTGTCGGTGATCGTGCCCTGCCATCGCGTGCTGGGCAGTGCCGGCGCGCTGACCGGCTACGCCGGCGGCATCGACCGCAAGCGCGCCTTGCTGCAACGCGAAGGCGTCGGCACCACGCCAGGCTGATCGCGCCGGCTGCGCTGCCATGCCGCGCCTGTTCATTGCCGTGGAAGTCCCGCCCGGGCAGGCGGCATGGCTGTTGTCGACCCTGCCGCCCGCACACGGCGTGCGGCCGGCAGCGCCAGAGCAGGTCCACCTGACCCTGCACTTCCTGGGCGAGTGCAACGTGGCTGGCGTAGCGCTGGGGGCCGCGCTCGACCGCATCCACGCGCCTGCCTTCTTGCTTCAGGCGGCCGGTACCGGGCGCTTTCGCAGCGGCCAGGGGTCGGTGCTGTGGGCAGGCCTGGCGCCGGGTCCCGGCCTGGACGCGCTGCGCGCCCTGCACGCTGAGGTCGGGCAGGCGCTGGCCGAGGCCGCGGGCATTACCCCGGAGCGGCGGCGTTTTCATCCGCACCTGACGCTGGCGCGCTGCAAGCCGTCCGTGCCGGAGAGCGTGCTGCGCGTCTGGCTCGATACGCACCGCACGCTGGCCGGCGAGCCTTGGCACGTGCAGCGACTGGTGCTGTTCGAAAGCCGGCTCGGCCCGCAAGGCCCCCAGCATCTCGTGCGCCAGGCCTGGCCACTGACGCAGGCTGGCCCTACGCCAGGTTGCTGAGCCCCAGCGCCACGCCCAGCCCGCACAAGGCCGAGCCGATGGTGCGGTCCAGCAGCCGCTGGCGCCGCAGCATCGCCGCGCGCAGCGCCGGCGCGGTGAACACGCACGCCACCAGGCTGAACCACGCCAGGTGCGCCACCGACATGAATCCGCCATAGGCCCATTGCACCGGCACCGGCGTGTGCGCATCGACGACCTGGGTGTAGGTGCTGACCACGAACAGCGTGGTCTTCGGGTTCAGCGCATTGGTCAGGAAGCCCATGCGCAGCGCCGCCCACGGCCGCAGCGTGCGCGCACCTTGCAGATCTACTGCCAGCGCCTCGCGGTTGCGCAGCGTCTGGATGCCGATCCACACGAGGTAGGCCGCGCCCAGCATCTTCACCGCCGTCAGCACGCTGTGCGCATGGGCCATCAGCAGCGCCACCCCAAACATCGTATAGAGCACATGCACCTGCACCCCCAGCGCGATTCCGAGCGCGCTGAGCAGGCCGGCGCGGCGGCCGTACAGGTAGCTGTTGCGGGTGACCATGGCGAAGTCCGGGCCCGGACTGACAACGGCCAGCACGGTCACGGCGGCGACCGCCAGGGATTCGGCGATTGAGGGCATTTTCTGTCAGGTTACGTTGCAGTTATACGGAGATCGCCACATCGTGCGATCCGGGCGTACCCAATTCTGCGTGCCGGAAAGCCCTATCACAACCGATATATACTCGCGCAATTACGTGAGAAAAACTGACTGATGCATTGGCTGGGCTGGATCCGATTCTTCGAGGCCGCGGCGCGCCACGAAAGCTTTGTCCGGGCGGCGGAGGAACTGCACCTGACCCATGGCGCGGTCAGCCGGCAGATCCGCCAGCTGGAGGACACGCTGGGCGTGGCGCTGTTCGAGCGGCGCAACCGCGGGGTCTTCCTGACCGAGGCGGGGCGCACGCTGTTCGCGGCGTCCACGCAATCGATGGAGGTGCTGGCCGGCGCCGCCGCGCGCATTCGCACGCAGCCGCCGGGCCGAGCGCTGGTGCTGTCATGCGAGCCAACCATCGCCATGCGCTGGCTGATCCCGCGGCTGCCGCGCTTTGCCGCGCGCCATGCCGATATCCCGCTGCACCTGATGGCCGCGGGCGGGCCGATCGACTTCACCCGCAGCGGCGCCGACCTGGCACTGCGGCGCAATGACTTTGCCTTCGATGCGCGCTGGCACGCGCGCGAGGTGGCACAGGAACGGGTGGGGCCGGTGTGCCGGCCGCAGCTTGCGCAGGGGCGGCCACGGTCCCGGCGCGGCTGCATACGCGCACGCGGCCCGAGGCATGGCAGCGCTGGCAGGCGGCGCGCGGCGACGCCGCCCCGGTCGTGCAGTGCGACGGGGACGCCTGGTACGAACACTTCTACCTCAGCCTGCAGGCAGCCGCCGCGGGGCTGGGCTGGGCCATGGCCTCGCAGCTGATGGCCGCTGATGAGATCGCCGATGGCCGGCTGGCCGCGCCGTTCGGTTTTGTGGCCGACGGATCGGCCTATCATCTGTTGTCACCCGCGCCGTTTGAACACGACACGCGCCGGCTGGTGCTGCTGGCGTGGTTGCGCGAAGAGGCGCAGGCAACGCTTGCGGCGCCGCCGCCGTCGCCCCCGGACGCCTGAAAGCGGCGTGCGCGCTACCCCCCGGAAGTCTGTGCTCAAGTTCTGCCACAAATCTGCCGAAGTGAGAGCATGAGTCTTGCCGGGCATTGGGGCACGCGCTTAACATGCGCGCGGCCGGCAGGCCGAAGCCCCCGTACCCGGCGCTCCCAGCCACTCCAGATGTTGCGTGAATCCATGAATCAGCACGATGCCTCCGGGCCAGCCGACAACGACGCCGAATCCGGCATTGAGCCGGCGGATGAACGTTACCGCCTGACGCACAACTCGCAGATCGGCACCGTGCTGCGCGACCTGTCCTGGCAGAAGTGCATGCTGAGCGTGCGCACCCGCACCGGGCACCAGTTCGTCACGTCGGTGCTGCACGTCGACCCGGTCAACCGCACCTTCGTGTTCGACTGGTGCAATACGGAGCCCGAGCGGATGTCGCTGATGACCTCGGAGGAGAACGCCTTCTCGGGGCTGCTGCGCGGCGTGCCGGTCAACTTCATGGTGGGCCAGCCGGCCGCCACGCGCTATGAGGAAGGCCCGGCCTTTGTCGTCGAATTCCCGGAGAAGCTCTATCACTTCCAGCGCCGCCGCCATTTCCGCGCGCGCACGCTGGTGACCAGGGGCTACCGCTGCGAGATCCACATGTCGGACAAGACCGTGCTGGGGCTCGATATCGCCGACCTGTCGCTGTCGGGCGTGGGGCTGCGCTCGAAGACGGTCTCGGCAGAGCACCTGCCGGTCGGCACCACGGTCGGCAAGTGCCGGCTGGACTTCCGCGAGCTGGGCAAGCTTGAGCTGGACCTGCAGGTGGTTGGCCACTGGCTGGTGGGCCATGACGACAGCGCCATCCACCATTTCGGCTGCGCCTTCATCCATCCGGACGGGCGCATGGAGAACTTCCTGCAGCGGCTGGTATTTGCGCTGGAACTGGCGCACCGGGGTTGATGCACCGTACCGCGCCGCTGCGCGGGTAGTCAGCGGACCAGTCAGCGGACCAGTCAGCGGACCAGTCAGCGGACCAGTCAGCGGTAATCAGGAGCCGATCAGCCGGCCGATTGCCGCTGCGGCTTCGCGTATCGGCGGCAGCAGCCGCGAGATCATCTCCGCTTCGGAGACACGCGCGGCGCGCACGCTCACGCTCAGCCCCGCCAGCACGATGCCCGAGGCCGAGCGCACCGGCACGGCCATTGCGCGCAGGCCCGGTTCCAGCTCTTCATCGACGATCACGTAGTCCACTTCGCGGGCGCGCTCGAAGCACGCTTCCAGCTCCTGGCGCGAGACCTTGGTCTGCAGCGTGCGCGGGCGCAGCTCGGCATGCTCGAAGAAGCCGTCCAGCACCGTGGCGGGCTGGTGCGCCAGCAGCAGCCGGCCGTTGGAGGTGCAGTAGGCTGGCAGGCGGCTGCCCATGCCGAGCGAATAGTTCAGCACCCGCTGCACTTCGGAGCGCACCAGGTACAGGATGTCGGTGCCGTCCAGGATCGCCAGCGCGCAGGTCTCGTGGATGCGCGCGCTCAGGTTGTCCAGGATCGGCTGCGCCAGAGACACCAGCGAGGTCGACGAGAAATAGGCGTGGCCCAGGTGCAGCACGCGCGGTCGCAGCGCAAACTGCCCGTCCTGCTGGCTGACGTAGCCGAGCTGTTCCAGCGTATAGAGGCAGCGGCGCACCGAGGCGCGCGACAGCTGCGTGCGCTGCGCCACCTGCGAGATCGTCAGCGGGCGCTTGCGTTCCGAGAAGGCCTCCAGCACGGTCAGCCCGCGCGCCAGCGACAGCATGAAGTTGGGATCGCCGGCAAAACTGGCGAGCAGCTCGGCCTGGGGCCGGGCAACGCGGACGGTGTCGGCCTGTGCATGGCCAAAACCGAGGGGGCGGAGGACATCCATTGGGAGGTGTGTTGCCTGGGGCTTGTTGTCCGATAATCGCGCAATCTTAAACCGGCTGGCCGCCAGGGGCCAGCCTTTGCTGCATTCGCGCATAACCCGCACGGCACGAGCGCCGGATGCTGCACTGCATCAACGTCCGCGCCGCTGCGCGATCTCATAGAGCGCCATGCCTGCCAGCATGGCGCCGACAAAGCCCCAGGCCTTGGCATAGCCGGCACCCAGCGCCACCAGCGCCGGGCCCGGGCAGAAGCCCGCCAGGCCCCAGCCCACGCCGAACGCCGCGCTGCCCAGCACCAGCCGCGGCGTGACCGCGGCCAGCGCCGGCCACTGCATCGGCAGCCCCAGCCAGGAGCGCTGGCGCCGGCGCGCCAGTGCGAAGGCCACTACCCCCACCAGGATCCCGCCGGCCATGACAAAGGCCAGCGACGGGTCCCAGGCGCCGGCCAGGTCGAGAAAACCCAGCACCTTGGCCGGGTTGGCCATGCCGGAGAGGATCAGGCCGATGCCGAACACCAGCCCGGCCAGCAATGAGAAGAGCGTGCCCATCGGTCAGCCTCCCAGCCAATGGCGCTGCACCAGCACCGTCAGGAAGCCCGCCGCCATGAAGGTCAGCGTGGCGGCCAGCGAGCGCACCGAGCCCCGCGACAGGCCGCACACGCCGTGTCCGCTAGTGCAGCCGCCGGCGTAGCGCGTGCCGATGCCTACCAGCAGCCCCGCCGCCAGCACCTCGCCCCAGCCGGCATCGATCTGAGCCGCGGGCATGGCGTCGAACGCGCGCGCCAGCCACGGCGCCAGCAACAGCCCGATCACAAAGGCGGCGCGCCACGCGGTGTCGCCGTGCGGCAGCTTGAGCAGGCCGCCGACAATGCCGCTGATCCCGGCAATGCGGCCGAGACCCAGGATCATCAGCGCCGCCGCGAGGCCGATGACCAGCCCGCCGGCCAGCGACAGCCACGGCGTGAAATGTGTCAAATCAATCTGCATGGGGGAGGCGCGCGAAAGGGCGCGGAGCGGCCGCAAGTGCAGCCCGAGGGCCGGATTATAGGCGCCGCATGCCAGGCGGGCGCCCAAAAAAAAAGTCGCCGCTGGGGAGCGGCGACCGGGGAAGGTCGTCATTCAAGAGGGGGTCTTGGTGACGGAAAAAGTATAGACATTTGAATTAAGACATTACATACAACTTTGGTAGGGTACGGCGGGTTCACATTTGGTGGGCGCTTATGCTGGCCGGCTCAGAAGGGTTTGCCCAGGTACAGGTAGAAGCTGTATGTGCCTGCGGCGGCGCGTCCATAGGCCAGGTATAGCGGGCCCAGCGGACTGTCCAGCGCCAGGAAGACCGAGCCGGATTTGAGCAGCCCGGTCGGGCTCCCCGGCACCAGCGGGTCGCCGACGCGGCCCGTCTCCAGCGAAAAGCCTGCATACACGCCTTGCAGCAGGGTCTGGCGCGCCAGCTTGTTGTAGTACACCAGCCGCGCAAACTGCAGGTTGCCGCCCAGCAGCTGCCCGGTGGCATAACCGGATTGCTGCAGGAAGCCGCCCCACTGGAACAGGTCATAGCGCGGCAGCGGCTTGCCGCCGAGATTGCTGCCAACCTTGAAGCCCAGCGAGAACGTGTGGTCGCCGAACGAGTGGGCATAGATGCCGTCCGCCTGTGCTTTGACATAAGCCTGGTCGGCACCCAGCCCCGGCTGCGAGGCGTAGATGCGCAGCCCGGCCGCATAGCCGAAGCGCGGGAATTCGACGCTGTCGAGCTGGTCGAACAAGAGCCGCCCGGTGATGGCGCCGCGCCGGATATTGCCCGGACCTGGCGACAGCGACTCAGGGCCGGTGCTCAGGGTGGCGTGTTCCGAGCCGGTCTGCACGCCCACGCGCAACTCGCCGTACTTGGTGAACTGGCTGCCCGCGTCCAGCGCGATGTCAAAGCGGCGCAGGTCATAGGTGGCGATGCGCGTGCTGCCCTGGAAGACATTGACCGGGCGCCGCTCCAGCTCGATGCGCGGCGCGATAAAGAAGTACTGGCGCGTATCCAGAGGCTGGTAGAACTCACTGATCAGCGACGTGGTCTGGCCCACCTGCGCATCGGTGCGCCATTCGGCGCCAAGCGCATTGAGCCAGGTGCGCCGGTAGCTGCCCACCAGGTTGAAGTAGGCATCGCCGCGGAAATCCGAGCTCAGCCCGAGCCCGAAGCGCAGGTAGTCGGGACCATAGGATTTCTCCACCGCATTGACCGCCAGCACACGCTTGCCCGGCTCTTCCAGGAGGCCGTAGTTGACGTGCTCGAAGTCGCCGGTGCCGAACAGGCGGCGCATGTCCTGGTCCAGCGTGGCCTGGTCGACCGGCTGCCCCGGCTTGGTTTCCATCACCGCCGTGGCGTAGTCCGGGTTGACGCGCTGCAGCGGCGCCAGCCGGATCTCATCGACCGGGCGGGTGTCAGGCGGCTGCACCGCCTGTTGCCTGGCGCGCAGTTGCGCATATTGCGCCGGCGGCAGCGCCAGCGGCGCGAGGCGGTCGGCGGCCTTGCGCGCGGCGGTTTCGCCGATGGGGATGGTTGCCGGCAGGTGGTCGAAGTCGGTCGCGGAGAAATCGCCCAGCGCCGGCTCGATCAGCACGTCGGTGGGCCGCAGCGAGGCCAGCGACGCACGCACGTTCTGCTCGGTCAGGATATTGAGCATCTGGCCGGTCACGCCGATGATCGAGGTCAGCTCCTCACGCTTCATCAGCGGCGTGCCCAGGTTCACCGCGATCACGATATCGGCGCCCATCTTGCGCGCCACGTCCACCGGCAGGTTGTCGGTCAGGCCGCCGTCGACCAGCAGCCGGCCCTCATACTCGGCCGGCGCCACCGCGCCCGGCACTGACATGCTGGCGCGCATCACGTTGGCCAGCTCGCCCTGGCTGAACACCACCGGCGTGCCCGCCACCAGGTCCGTGGCGACGGCGCGGTAGGGAATCGGCAGCTGGTCGAAGTCACGGTAGCCGGGCGCGTTGGCCAGCTGGCGCAGCACGGTCTCCAGCTGCACGCCGGAGACCGCGCCCTTGGGCAGCAAGAGGCCGCTGGCCTGCACCCCGATCTCGGGCGTGAGCAGGTTGGTGAAATCGTCCTGCTTGCGCCGGATGGTCAGGTCCTGGCGCGGCGGGCGTTCCTTGAAGATCTTGTCGGTGCTCAGGCCGCCGACCAGCCGCTCCATTTCGGCGGGCGTCATGCCGGTGGCATAGGCGCCCCCCACCAGTGAACCCATGCTGGTGCCGGCGATGCAGTCGACCGGGATGCGCATCGCCTCCAGCACCTTGAGCACGCCGATATGTGCCGCGCCGCGCGCGCCGCCGCCCGAGAGCACCAGGCAGATGCGGGGGCGCGCGCCTGCGGCCCGCTGCGGCGTGGCCGCCGCGGCCTGGTCCGCGGGCGGCTCATTGGCCGGCGCCGCCGGCATGGAGGCCGGCTCAGCGGCCAGGACCGCGCCCGCAGCCAGCGCCAGGGCCGCCGCTACGAGCAGTTCGCGCAAGCAATGGAATGGGGCTGCCTTCATGGCACCGTGGGTTCGCAATCGGTTCGCTGCCGGCCGCAGCGGGCGGCAGTGGCCCGGCCCGGCGGCAGCCGGGCGCGGAGGTCCAGCTATCTTCGGGCAAAATGCCGCATGCGGGCCGCCTGCCCGCGGCCGTGCAAAAACAATTCATCACGCCGTTCGGAAGCGTGCAGATCGGCACGCGGCCCTGTGGTGCCCTGCTCTAAGATGGACACAGGCGAGGTGCTTTGGGGGTTGCATGTACGGTTATTTCTTTTGCCAGACCGCCGCGGGACAGCTCACGCTCATTCCCCGCGAGAAGGACTGGATGCTGATGCTGGGCAATGGCGTGATGGGGAGGTTCCCGGATGCCCAGGCAGCGGTGGATGCCCTGCACGAAGGCACACTGCGGGCGCAGGGGCGGCGCATCGATGCCAGCGCGCTGGGCGTGCCGGCACGCGCGCACGACTGGCTCTACCATGTACTGAGCCGCTGACGCGGCGCACCGGCGGACGCGCTGTCCCGCCAAAGGGGGAATCGCCATGACTGCCCTGGTCGAGTGGGCCCGCGAGCATACCTGCCGGCTGTTTCCGATGTCGGCCGAATACCACCGCAGCGACGGCAACCAGGTGCAGGTCAGCTGGCAGGCCGAGCCAGCCGGCTCGCCCGGGCGCTGTCGCCTGAGCGCGGCCCTGCAGTTCGACCAGAGCGTGATCGACGCCGTCTACCTGGCCGACGCCGCCGAACTTGCCCGTATCGGCGCCAGGCTGGCCAACGTGGTGTCGCGCCGGCTTGCCGAGGACGACATCGCCTGCCTGGCGGGCACGGCGCTGGTGATCCCGGTCGGCGAGGGGCTGCTCGGCCACTGAGGGGTCCGGCGGCAGGCCAGGGCCGGCGGGAATATACTGGCGGTTGATCCGCCATTGCGCCTGTTCGCGAACTGTCAGTGTCCCAAGCGTCCCCCGCCGTGCCCCCCGACGACCCCCGCCCGATGCCGCCAGAGCGGCCCGGCGATGACGAGTGCTGCGGCGCCGGCTGCGATCCCTGCATCTTCGACTACTACTACCAGGAGATGGACCGCTACCGCGAGGCGCTGCGTGCCTGGGAGGCGCGCCAGGCGGCGCGTCATGCCGAGGATCCGGCAAGTTGAGCGAGCCGCTGCAACCCCCGCACCCAACGTCCGCGCTGTTCGATTTCGTGCAGCGCCACCCGCGCCTGTTCGTGCTGACCGGCGCGGGCATCAGCACCGATTCCGGCATTCCCGGCTACCGTGACGCGCGCGGCCAGTGGCAGCGCTCGCAGCCCATCACGCTGCAGGCCTTCCTGGGCTCGCACGCGGGGCGCCAGCGCTACTGGGCGCGCAGCATGCTGGGCTGGCCGGTGGCGTGGCAGGCGCGACCCAATGCCGCGCACCATGCGCTGTCGCGCCTTGGCGCGCACGGCCGGCTCACGGCGCTGGTCACGCAGAATGTCGACGGCCTGCACCAGCGCGCCGGCAGCGACGGTGTGATCGAACTGCATGGCAGCCTGGCCAGCGCCGTCTGCCTGGACTGTGGCACGCGCCATGACCGCGCCGGCCTGCAGGACTGGCTGCTGGCACAGAACGCCGCGCTGCGCGACGTGATCGCCGAGCCCGCCGCCGATGGCGACGTGCATTTCGAATCGCCGCTGTTCGCGCAGTTCCGCGTGCCAGAGTGCGGGCGCTGCGGCGGCATCCTCAAGCCGGACGTGGTGTTCTTCGGTGAATCCGTGCCGCGCCCGCGGGTCGGTGCCGCACGCGCGGCGCTGGAGGCAGCGGATGCCATGCTCGTGGTCGGTTCGTCCCTGATGGTCTATTCCGGCTACCGCTTCTGCGTCTGGGCCGGACAGATGGGCAAGCCGGTGGCCGCGCTCAACCTGGGCACCACGCGGGCGGACGCGATGCTCGCGCTGAAGGTGGAAGCCGGATGCGTGCCGACGCTGCAGGCGCTGGTGTCCCGGCTGGAGCAGGGCACGACAAAACCTCGTTGACGCGATGGCCGCACAGGCATAGCATCGCCGGACTACTTCTTCGAAGTCTTCAATTTCCACCATGACCGCAGACCGCCAACGCCCCGTCAACGCCGCGCCCCCGGGCCGCGCGTTGCCATGCGTGCGTCGCCAGCCTGCGTTCACATCTGTCGCGCCGCCGCCGTTCATCGGCGGTGCGCACCCGCCGCCGCCGCGCGGCTGACGGGCACGCCCCCCAGCCTCATTCGTCTCCGGTAGTCCCGTATCCCTGTGCCTGCGCGCACGGCAGCCGCACGCCAGTACGCGTCTGCCGCAGTGCCATGGCCGCATGCCGATGCGCGTCGCCGGAGCCTGCCAAGCTGACGACAGATGACATCCATCCATGACGACCGACAAAGACTGCGCCGGGCCATTCGACGCCGCCACCGGCACACGCACCACCACTACCTCCGCCTGGGCCACGCCCCTCTTCGTGCTGCTGTGGAGCAGCGGCGCCATCGCTGCCCGGTTGGCCCTTGACCACGCCACGCCCTTCGCCTTGCTGACGCTGCGCTTCGCGCTGGTCTGCGCCGTGCTGGGCGCGATCGGCCTGGCCAGGCACCGCCTGCTGCCGCCGCGCGGCGAGCGGCGGTACGCCGCCCTGGCCGGCTTGCTGCTGATCGGCGGCTACTCCGCCTTTTACTTCCTTGCGCTCGACCACGGCATGACACCCGGCGTGCTCGCCACCGTGCTTGGCGCCCAGCCGATGCTGACGCTGCTGCTGACCGAGCGGCGCTTCAGCGGCGCACGCATGGCGGGCCTGGCCCTCGCGCTCGCCGGGCTGGCCATGGTGGTGGCGGACAGCCTGCTGCTGGCCAGGCTGTCGCTGGCGGGCGCGCTGTGCGCGCTGGCGTCGCTCGCCAGCATGACCGTCGGCGCCATCCTGCAGAAGCGCATCACGTGCGCACCCGCTGAAGTGCTGCCGCTGCAGTACGGCGTGAGCCTCTCGGCCTGCCTGCTGTGCCTGCCGTTCCAGCCCTTCGCCTTCAATGCTTCGCTGGCTTTCGCGCTGCCGCTGCTGTGGCTGGCGCTGGTCATTTCGATCGGAGCGACGCTGCTGTTCTACCGCCTGATCCGCGCGGGCAACCTGGTCAACGTCACCAGCCTGTTCTACCTGGTGCCGGCGGGTACGGCAGTGCTCGACTACCTGCTGCTGGGCAACCGGATGGCGCCGCTGGCGATGGCGGGAATGGGGGCGGTGCTGGCGGGGTTGGGGGTGGTGTTTCGGGGAGGGCGAAATCCGATGCGCGGGTGATCTGAAAGCAGGCCGGCCCGCAGCCTACCGCTGCTTCACCTCCACCCGCACCTCATCCTTGCCCACGGTAATCGCCCCCGGCTCCACGTCCTTGCCGCCGACGCGCAGTTCCTCGGGCTTGAAGGTGTAGACCGGATAGTCCTTCAGCAACTGCTGCGCGACCACGGCGCCAATCGCGTTGAGCTGCTCGCGGTATTGCCCCATGCCGGCAACCTCCACCTGCTGCACGGTCGGGTTGTCGAGCAGCACCGCGCGTTTGGCCGGGTCGTAGCGTACGCCGCTGTTCAGCGCCAGCTTGCCGTCTACCGGCGGGGACGGCAGCAAGGCGTTGGTCAGGCGTGCGTCGACGTGGGTGGTGACGCGGTTGTTGGCCTCGTCCAGCACCAGGCGGGGATGGCTGAGCTGCACGCTGACGACTTCGGCGTAGCGCAGCGTAGCGGGGAAGCGCTGGTCCAGCGCCGTCTGCAGTTCCTGCCGGGAGAGGGAGAACTCGCCGGTCCAGATGTTGTAGCCGGCCAGCGCCGAGGAGGCACCAGCAGCGCCAGCAACGCAGGCGGCGGCAATCAGCAGGGAAGGTTTCAGACGCATGTGGCGGATGGGGCGCGCCTGTCGAGGGCGGCGGTGGATGGGTCAGCCTGTCAGACCGCGCGGGCGGGGTGGCGTTCCGTCACATCGGCTTGTCGGCCCGAATGGCGCGGGCCGCGTCCATCAGTAGTGCGGCGGGATTTCCTGCTGGGGGTCGGCTTCGGCCGCGGTGGTGGCGGCGCTGCGCACCTGCTGGTACAGCGCGCGGAACTGCTCCTGCAGCAGGTCGATCTGTTGCTGCTGGCGTGCCACGGTGCTGTTCAGGGTATCAAGCAGGTCTTCCTGGAAGGCGAGCTTGATTTCGAGTTCGTTGATGCGATCGTCCATGGCAAGGTTTCTCCGGCAGGCGGCGCATTGTAAGCCCATACGCTCAAGGGGCGCGTCGCTGCCGGGAAGCCTGCGCGATGCGCCGCTTACTTCGGTGCCGTCAGCAGCAACCACATGATGCCGAAACGGTCGGTGACCATGCCGAACTGGTCGGCAAAGAAGGTCTTGTCCAGCGGCATCACCACCTGGCCACCTTCCTTCAGGCTGTTGAAGGCCTTTTCGACCGCGGCCTTGTCAGGGTAGTTGATCGACAGGCCGAAGCCCTGGAAGTTGGGCTGGTTCGAGCAGCGGCCGTCGGAGGCCATGATCACGCTGTCGCCGATCTGGAACTCCAGGTGCATGACCTTGTCTTCGGTGCCGGCGCCGGGCTGGCAACCCGGGCCGGCCTTGTCGGCCTCCGGGTTCTCCTTGAACGTCATCCGCATGTTGACCTTGGCGCCGAGGGTCTTCTTGTAGAACTCGACGGCTTCATCGCAACGGCCTTCGAAAAACAGATAGGGCTGGACTTGCATGACAACTCCTGTAGGCAGGCCGCCGCTGGGGCGGCCGTGGATATCGGCATGGCGCGCGAACCAGGCGGCGCGCTGGCCGCAGTGAACATTGCGGCGCACGCTCTTGTGTACGCCGTCCACAATACCTTAGCAAAGAAAATGGACGGCGTCCACATCAAAAAGAGCGGAGTGTGTGCGGACCGGGTGGGGGCAGGAAGCCCACGGTGCTGCACTAGAATGGCCGCGACACCACCAAGCGCCAATCCCTTCGACCGTCCCGCCCCAAACGGAGTTGCCTTGCGTTACGAACTGACCGACCTGCGCCTGTTCCAGGCCATTGCCGATGCGCAAAGCCTGTCAGGTGGCGCTTCGGCCACGCATATCACCGCGTCGGCGGCGAGCTACCGGCTGAAGAACCTGGAGCATGCGATGGGCACGCCGCTGTTCGTGCGCACCGCGCGCGGTATGGAGCTGACGCCGGCCGGTGAAACCCTGCTGGTCCATGTGCGCGAACTGCTGCTTGGCGTGGAGCGCATGCACGGCGAGGTGGGACGCTTTTCTGCCGGGCTGAAGGGCAATATCCGGCTGCTGGCCAACAGCAGTTCGCTCAACGGCTTCATCATCCCGAGCGTGAGCCGCTTCCTGCTGGCCAACCCGGATGTGAACATCGACCTGGAGGAGCGCGCGAGCCAGTCGATCCTGGCGGCGGTGGCAGCGCATGAAGCCGATGTCGGCATCCTGGCCGGAGATTTCCAGACTGGCGGCGAAGCCACCGGCGTGCGCTCGGTGCGCTATGCGCGCGACGAGCTGATCCTTGCGGTGGCCGCGGATCACCCGCTGGCGCGCGAGCCCGAGGTGCGCTTCGGCGCGGCGCTGGCCTTCGACTTTGTCTGCATGAGCCGCACCAGCAGCAACTTCCTGTTCCTGCGCGACATGGCGCAGCGCGCGGGCAAGGGGCCCAATGTGCGGCTGCATGCGCACAGCTTCGATGCAGTGCTGTCGCTGGCCGAGGCCGGCGTGGGGGTGGCGCTGGTGCCGCGCAGCGTGGCGGCGCAGGCGTTGCGCGAGGCGCGCGTGGTGGGGGTGCGGCTGGCAGAGCCGTGGGCCGTGCGCGAACTGAACCTGATCGTGCGCGCCGACGGCAAGCTGCCGGCGTTTGCCGAGGCCTTTGCGCAGTTCCTGCTGAACGATCCGCGCGTGGTGGCCACGCGTGAGGGCGGCGCCGTCGCGGTTACGGCGCCGTAAGTCCTGCCCGCGCTTCAGCGCTTGCGGTTCAGGAAGGTGGCCATGTGCTGCTGCGGCTCGCCGGTGTCGAAGGCGCTGCCGAACTCGGTCACGCTGTTGTTGATCGAGACTTCCAGCGGCGCATCCTCCCATTCGCGCAGCAGGCGCTTCTGCTGACGCACCGCGGCCGGGCCGAAGCCGGCCAGCAGCGCGGCCACGCGTTCGATTTCCAGGTCCAGCTCGGCCAGCGGCACCACGCGGCTCACCAGCCCCCACTGCAGCGCCTCGGTGGCGTCGCAGATCTCGCCCGTCAGCAGCATCCATGCAGTGCGCGCATTGCCGATCAGGCGCGGCATCAGCGCGGCGTGGATCACCGACGGGATGCCGACCTTCACTTCCGGCATGCCCAGCTGCGCGTTGTCGGCGGCGATGCGGATATCGCACGCCAGCGCCAGTTCCAGCCCGCCGCCCAGGCACCAGCCCGGCATGCGCGCGATCACCGGCACCGGCAGGTGGCGCACGGCGTCGCACAGGCGGCGCAGGCCGCTGATGAAGGTCTCGGCGCTGGCGCGGTCCAGCGCGGCCATCTCCTTGATGTCGGCACCGCCGACAAAGCCTTTCTCGCCGGCGCCGCGCAGCACCAGCACGCGTACCGCGTCATGGCCGGCCAGCGCTTCGATGGCGTGCGTGAGCGATGCGATGACCGGCGTGCTCAGGATATTGAGCGAGCCCGCCTCGCGGATGGTGACGGTGGCGATGCCGCGCGCGTCGATCTCGACGCCGGCGTGCGATTCTTGCTGAAGTGCGCTCATGTCGTTCCTTGTGGCTTACTGGAGCCTGGTGAAGTGGATGTCCTCGACGACCTGCTTCCAGTGCGCATTCTGCGCCCGGATCAGGTCGCCGAAGGCCTTGCGCGAAGTCGGTGCCGGGATCGCGCCTTGTTTCTCGATGGCGGCGATCACCTCCGGCTCGGCCAGCACCTGGCGCACGGCGTGGTTGAGCTTGTCGAGGATGGCGGCGGGCGTGCCTGCCGGCGCGCCCAGGCCGAACCACGACGGGTTGTTCATCGCCGGCAGGCCGGCCTCGGAGTAGGTCGGCACATTGGGCAGCACCTTGAGGCGCTGCTTCGCGGCGACCGCCAGCGGCTTCAGGCGCCCGCCCTGGATCAGGCCCGACGACGACGGGATATTGTCGAACACCACCTGGATCTGGCCCGCCACCGCATCGTTGAGCGCCGGGCCCAGGCCCTTGTACGGCACGTGCAGCATGCGCGTGCCGGTGGCGTTCATGAACAGTTCGCCGTTCATATGGCTCAGTCCGCCGTTGCCGGACGAGCCGAACGAGTACTTGCCCGGGTGGTTGGCCTTCAGCAGCCTGATGAACGACTGCAGGTCCGTGACCGGGAACGCCGGGTTGACCACCAGCACGTTGGGCACGTCGGCCAGGTTGCTGACCGGAGCGAAGTCCCGGACCGGGTCGTAGGCGGTCTTCAGGTAGACGTTGGGGTTGACCGCGTGCGAGCTCTCCACCGCCATCACCAGCGTGTAGCCGTCGGCCGGCTGCTTGGCCGCGTAGGCGCTGCCAACCGCGCCGCCGGCGCCCGGGCGGTTCTCGACCACCACCGGCTGCCCCAGCACCGGGCCCAGGCGCGTGCCGACGATGCGGGCAATGATGTCGGTGGTGCCGCCGGCGGCATAGGGCACGATCAGCTTGATCGGCCGCTCGGGATATGCGGTTGCATGCGCGGCGCCGCTTGCGCATGCAGCCACCAGCGCGATGGCGGTGAAGGTTGGTTTCATTGGTGTCTCCGTGTCAGTGTTTTTGGTCTTATGGGTAGCTGCGCGCCGTGCAGCCTGCCGGGCTGTGTTCGCCCAGCAGCGGCGGCGCGGGCAGCGGCAGGTCGTGCCCGGCCAGCATCGGGTTGCGCACCATGGGTACGCGGCCCATGACAGGGTGTTCGGCCACCTGCATCAGGCCGCGGTGCTGCACCTGCGGGTGGGCGAAGACTTCGTCCATGGTGTGGATCGGCCCCCAGGGCACGCCGGCCGCATCGAAGGCGTCGGTCCACGCAGCGCGGGTGCGCGTGGGGAAGAGATCAGTCAGCAGGGTGCGCAGCGCGGGCAGGTGCTCGATGCGCGCGGAGTTGGTGGCGTAGCACGGGTCCTGCGCAAGGCCCGGCATGCCGGCCACGGCGCAGAAGCGCGCGAACTGGCTGTCATTGCCGATCGCCAGGATCAGGTGGCCGTCGGCGCAGCGGAACACCTCATAGGGCGCGCAGTTGGGATGGGCGTTGCCGCTGCGCTGCGGGTTCTGGCCCGACACCAGGTAGTTGGCAGCCTGGTTGGCGTTCATCGCTACCGCGACATCGAGCAGCGCGATATCCAGGTGTGCGCCCAGCCCGGTCGCCTGGCGCTGGTACAGCGCGGCAAGGACTGCGGAGGTGGCATACATGCCGGTGCTCAGGTCGACCACGGCGACGCCGGTGCGCAGCGGCCCGGCGCCGGGCGTGCCGTCGGGCTGGCCGGTGTAGCTCATCAGCCCGCCCATGCCCTGGAACACATAGTCGTAACCGGGTTTGTCCGCCATCGGCCCGCTCTGGCCGAAGCCGGTGACCGACAGGTAGACCAGGCGCGGGTTGATGGCCTTGAGCGTGTCGTAGTCCAGCCCGTAGCGGCGCAGCGTGCCGACCTTGTAGTTCTCGACCAGCACGTCGGCTGCGCGCGCCAGCTCACGTACCTGCGCGGCGCCCTCGGGCGTGCCGTAGTCGATCGCGACCGAGCGCTTGCCGCGGTTGCAGCAGATGAAGTAGCCGGACAGGCGCTGCGTGTCGCCGCTGCCCTCGGGCGCTTCCAGGTAGGGCGGGCCCCAGCCGCGGGTATCGTCGCCGCGCTCGGGGTGCTCGACCTTGGTCACCTCGGCGCCCAGGTCGGCCAGGTTCTGGGTACACCAGGGACCGGCCAGGATGCGCGACAGGTCCAGGACCCGGACTCCTTCCAGGGCGCGATGCAGCATGACGACTCCGCTTTCAGACAACAGTGCGGCGCAGTATAGGGAGGGGTCCTGGAGCGAACCAGTCGATAGTTTTGAAAGGCGCGTTCGCGGGATTTGAATGGTCCGGCAGGCCGGGATGCAGGTGGCGCCGGCGCCCCCGCCAGCCCCGGCGTTTGGCGCGTGGGCGCTGCCGTGTCACAATTCGCGTTTGGCACTGACTCGGCACGTGACTCGGCCGGCCGCGTCGCCGTGCTTCCCGCCGCCCCGGCGCGCGTTTTGGAAGCCCGCCCAAGAGCCGACAAATTCACATTGATTTCTGGCGATGACTACCATCCTGCAGCACATTCCTTCCGGCCAGCGCGTCGGAATCGCCTTCTCCGGCGGCCTTGACACCAGCGCGGCACTCCTCTGGATGCGCCAGAAGGGCGCGATTCCCTATGCCTACACCGCCAACCTGGGCCAGCCGGACGAACCCGACTACGACGACATCCCGCGCCGCGCCAAGGCCTACGGCGCCGAGGAAGCCCGCCTGGTCGACTGCCGCACGCAACTGGTGGCCGAAGGCATCGCCGCCATGCAGTGCGGTGCGTTCCATATCTCGACCGCCGGCATCACCTACTTCAACACCACCCCGATCGGCCGCGCCGTCACCGGCACCATGCTGGTCGCTGCGATGAAGGAAGATGGTGTCAATATCTGGGGCGATGGCAGCACCTTCAAGGGCAATGACATCGAGCGCTTCTACCGCTACGGTCTCCTGACCAACCCCGGCCTGCAGATCTACAAGCCGTGGCTGGACCAGCAGTTCATCGATGAACTGGGCGGCCGCGCCGAGATGTCCGAGTTCATGCGCCAGAACGGCTTCGACTACAAGATGTCGGCCGAAAAGGCGTACTCGACCGACTCCAACATGCTGGGCGCTACCCACGAGGCCAAGGACCTGGAGCACCTGGATTCGGGCATCCGCATCGTGCAGCCGATCATGGGCGTGCAGTTCTGGCGCGATGACGTGGAAGTGAAGCGCGAAGAAGTCACCGTGCGCTTCGAGGAAGGCCAGCCGGTCGCGCTCAACGGCCAGACCTTCGCCAACAGCGTTGACCTGTTCATGGAAGCCAACCGCATCGGCGGGCGCCATGGCCTGGGCATGAGCGACCAGATCGAGAACCGCATCATCGAAGCCAAGAGCCGCGGCATCTACGAAGCCCCGGGCCTGGCGCTGCTGTTTATCGCCTATGAGCGCCTGATCTCCGGCATCCACAACGAAGACACCATCGAGCAGTACCGCGACAACGGCCGCCGCCTGGGCCGCCTGCTGTACCAGGGCCGCTGGTTCGACCCGCAAGCCATCATGCTGCGCGAAACCGCCCAGCGCTGGGTGGCGGGCGCCATCACCGGCGAAGTCACCATTGAACTGCGCCGCGGCAACGACTACTCGATCCTGAACACCACCTCGCCGAACCTGACCTACAAGCCGGAACGGCTGACCATGGAGAAGGGCGAGTCGATGTTTACGCCGCTGGACCGGATCGGCCAGCTGACGATGCGCACGCTCGATATCGTCGATACGCGCGAAAAGCTGCAGACGTATGCCAAGAGCGGCCTGCTGTCGTCCAAGGTCAGCGCCTCGCTGCCGAAGCTGGAAGACTGAGCTCCGCCGCGCCTCGCCTGACGGCGGGCCAGCGAGAAACCGGCACCTTCGGGTGCCGTTTTTTTTGTCTCGGCGTTTTCCCCAGCTGTCCCGGATTGTCAAACGTAGGTCCCGGAATATCAAACCGGGCGGGCCCGATCGCCAGATACTGCCTGCGCTCGTCGCCCTTCGGGGGCGGGCTGTGAACGCACGGCGGCGCGAAGACCGCCGGTCTGCTTCCGGAGACCCCCATGTCCAGACCCCGCCTTGCCCTTGCCGCAGAGTCGGCCCTGCCGACCCTGCCGGCTGCTGCCGGACCGCGCTATGCGTGGCTCGTCTTTGCGCTGACGTTTGCGCTGCTGCTGTCTGACTATATGTCGCGCCAGGTGCTCAACGCGGTGTTTCCGCTGCTGAAGGCCGAATGGCAGCTCGGTGATACGGAGCTGGGCGCGCTCGGCGGCGTGGTCGCGCTGATGGTGGGCGTGCTCGCGATTCCGCTGTCGCTGCTGGCCGACCGCTGGGGACGCGTGCGCAGCCTGATCCTGATGGCGGCGCTATGGAGCCTGGCCACGCTGGGCTGCGCGGTGGCGGACAGCTTCGGCCAGATGTTCCTGGCTCGGCTTTGCGTTGGCATCGGCGAGGCGGCATATGGCAGTGTGGGTATCGCGGTGGTGGTGTCGGTGTTCCCGCGCCATCTGCGCGCCAGCCTCAGCGCTGCGTTTATTGCCGGGGGTGCCTTCGGCTCGGTGCTTGGCATGGGGCTGGGCGGCATCCTGGCGGCCCACTTTGGCTGGCGCCTCGCCTTTGCCGGGATCGCCGGCTTCGGCCTGGTGCTGGTGGCGTTCTACTACCTGACGATCAGCGAGCATCGGCTGCGCGGGCTCCAGCAACGCGTGGGCGCGGCCAACGGCGACGCGCCCCGGCCCGGCAAATGGAGCCGCGCCGGATCGTGCGCGAGCTGCTGACGGTGCCTTCCATGCTCTGCGCCTGCGCGGGCAGTGCGCTGCAGCTGCTGGTGATGGCGGCGCTGCTGGCCTGGCTGCCCAGCTTCCTGTCGCGCGACTACGGCATGGCGACCGGGCGCGCCGGCGTGGCTGCGGCAATGCTGGTGCTGATGGCCGGCGTGGGCATGGTGGCCTGCGGTGCGCTGACCGACCGCGTGGCGCGGCGCGCGCCCGCGCGCAAATGGCAGATGGCCATCGCCTACAGCGTGGTCTGCTGCGTCTTGCTGATGACGGCATTCCGGCTGCCCGCGGGCCATGCACAGCTGGTGCTGATCGGCGCGGGCATGCTGGTGGTGGGCGGCACCGCCGGCCCCGCCAGCGCGATGGTGGCCAACCTGACGCGGCCCGCCATCCATGCGACCGCGTTTGCCACGCTGACCCTGATCAACAACCTGCTGGGGCTGGCGCCGGGACCGTTCCTGACTGGCGTGCTGGCCGACCACATCGGCCTGACCGGCGCGCTGCAATGGATTCCGCTGGCCGGTGCGGGCGCGGCCCTGCTGTTCTGCATCGGCCGCCGGCACTACGCGGCGGACCTGCGCCGCCTGGATGGCCATTCTGTGCCCAACGTTGTTCCTGCCTGACTCTTTCCAATCCGACCATGACTGCTACACCCACCCACACTGTCCTGATGGTGCCGGGCCTGCGCGACCACGTCGCCGAGCACTGGCAGACGCTGCTGCAAGCCGAACTGCAGGCGCAGGGGCATGACGTCCGCTGCGTGCCGCCGCTGGAGCACGACAAGCTCAGCTGCGCGGCCCGCGTCGCCGCGCTCGATGCGGCACTGGCGGCCATTGACAAACCGGTCGTGCTGGTCGCGCACAGCGCCGGCGTGATGATCACCGTCCACTGGGCGGCACGGCACCAGCGCCAGATCCTGGGCGCGCTGCTGGTGACGCCGCCGGATTTCTCGCAGCCGCTGCCGCCCGGCTATCCGGCCCAGGATGCGCTGGCGCAGGGAGGCTGGCTGCCGACGCCGCTCGCGCCCTTGCCCTTCCCCAGCCTGGTTGCTGCCAGCGGAAACGACCCACTGGCCAGCCATGCGCGCGTCACTGAGATGGCCGCCGCATGGGGCAGCCGGCTGGTGGACCTGGGCAACGTCGGCCACCTCAACCCTGCCGCGGGCTATGGCCCGTGGCCGCGTGCCCATGACTTGCTGGCGGAGCTGGGCACCCTGGTCACGCACGATTCGTGACCTCGCCGCGTCCGCGGCACAACAAAAAAATCCGGCCGCAAAGGCCACTTGCCACGGTCTATGCCAACAGCCTGTCGCTGGGCAACAGCTATGCTGCGGCTAATGGGCAGCGCAGTATGGTGGGGGTGGCTTTGGGGATGCGGCATAAGTTCTGAGTTGGTTGCAATTGGATTGCAGTTGACTGGAGGGCTTGTCGCCATGAGGGCGGTTGTCGTGCTTGGCGGGCGTGGGCTGTTTCGCCGGCGTAGCCGGCGACCTACTTCTTGTCCGAGCGACAAGAAGTAGGCAAGAAACGCGTCGCCTGAGCGGCTGGCTATAAATTGCTCGGCGTTGGTGGTTCGGGCGGTGGTGATTTCCGCTGATGTGATTGGTGGTTCGAGCCAGCTACGCTCCCTGTCTGGTGCCTCCGTCCACGGACTATTGGACGAACCCGACTTTAGGTTGTTGGCAGCCTGCTAAGACCGCCATCGGTGGGACGCCTTCGGCTGCGCTGCGCGCACGCAGCATCTCAGGTCGGAGGCCCGGGCACGGAGTGCATCGCTGCGCTCGCACCGCGTGGTCGCGGAAGAAGGCGAACCTACCGCGGTTAGGAAGTGGACGGTCGCTCTGCTTAGGGCCGGCGCAGCAGCCGTAGGCGTCCCCGCGATGCGGCTGGCAGTAGGCGGCCTACGCCCTGCATGGGGATCGTTCAATAGTGGGTTAACGCAGGCACTGTCCCTGACTCACATGGCGTAGCAGGCTCGAACGGGCAACCACATCGAACGGCAAGCACCGCCGCGGGAACCACCAACGCCGTGGAATGGATTGCCAGCCGCTCAGGCGACGCGTTTTTTGGTTACTTTTTGTCGCTCGGACAAAAAGTGACTCGCCGGCTACGCCGGCGAAACAGCCCAAGCCCGCCAAGCACGACAACCGACCGCATTGCCAAAAACTTTCCCTCTTACCCCGCCTGCGCACGCCACGCCGACACGCTACGCCCGAAGCGCCCGCTGAACCACCGCGAGAACGCGCTCAGCGACGAAAACCCGAGCAGCGCGGCCACTTCCGACAGCGGACGCTCGCGGTTCTCCAGATAGCGGATCACCAGGTCGGCACGGGCCTCGGTGAGAATCGCGGAGTAAGTCGTATGTTCCTGCCCGAGCCGCCGATGCACGGTGCGCCGGTCGACGCTCAGGTGCTGGGCCACGCGTTCGACCGAGCACAGTCCGGTGGGCAGCAGCGCGTAAACCAGCTTGCGGACCATGTCCGACATGCTCGCCACGGTCGACTGCGCCAGCAGCGTGCCGAGATAATGCTTCACCTGCTGCGCCATCACCGGGTCATATGACGGCAATGGCGCTTCCAGGTCCGAGGCCAGGCAGACGATGCCGTCGAAATCCTGGTTGAAAGTGCAGGGCATGCCGAACACGCGTGAAAACGTGGCCGCGCTGGCCGGTGCCGGGTGGGTGAAGCAGAGGCTGCGCGGCCGCCAGGACTGCCCCAGGAACAGCTTCAGCATCCGGAAGACCACGCCGACCGCCAGGTCGGCGGCCTGCCGCAGGGTGCCCGGCGCTTCGGTGAGCACCTGCAGCCGGATCATCACCAGCTCATCGCTGTCTTCGATGCGCATCGACAGCGACTCATTCTGCAGGCCCATGTAGCGGACCATCGACTCCAGCGCGCGGCGCAGCGTCGGTTCTTCGCGCACCACGAAGGCGAGCGGGCCCAGGTTGGAGAACTCGCGCAGCTCGGCCATGCGCAGGCCGAAATCGTCGGCGCCGGCGGCGTGCGCCGACGCGTCCAGCAAGCGGCCGACCGATGCCGCCGGGATGCGGATATCGGGGTCGAGCAGGACCGAGCGGTTGATCTTCGCCGCCCTCAGCTGCTGGTACGGATCCAGCCCCAGCGAACGCGCGACTTCCACGTAGTTGGTCAGGCTGGCGCTGCGCAGATAGTAGGACATGGGGCGGATTCCGTGCTTTCCCTGAGTGTCCCGAAATGTAAATCGGATGTCTCGGATCGTCAAATCATGGCCAGTCGTTAGCCGATACTCCAGTCACTAACCAACCGGAGCCATCCATGCAATTCCTCGACGATTCCCTGCACCCCGAAAACATGGACAAAGTGGTGATTACCGTTGCGCCCTATGGCCCGGAATGGATGCCGCAGGACTTCCCGGAAGACATCCCGGTGACCATGGAAGAACAGGTGCAGAAGGCCGTGGATTGCTACAACGCCGGCGCCACGGTGCTGCACCTGCATGTACGCGAGCTCGACGGCAAGGGCTCCAAGCGCCTGTCCAAGTTTAACGAGCTGATCGCCGGCGTGCGCGCCGCGGTGCCGGACATGATCATCCAGGTTGGTGGCTCGATCTCGTTTGCGCCGGAAGACGACGGCCAGGAGGCAAAGTGGCTGTCCGACGACACCCGCCACATGCTGGCGGAGCTGGAGCCCAAGCCCGACCAGGTGACCGTGGCGATCAACACCACGCAGATGAACATCATGGAGTTGCTCTATCCGGAATACCTGAAGGGCACCTCGCTGGAACACCCGGCCTACCAGGCCGCCTATCGCGAGATGACCGTGCCGGCCGGCCCGGGCTGGGTTGAGGAGCACCTGCGCCGGCTGCAGGCCTCGGGCATCCAGCCGCACTTCCAGCTGACCGGCATCCATGCGCTGGAAACGCTGGAGCGGCTGGTGCGCGCCGGCGTCTACACCGGCCCGCTAAACCTGACCTGGATCGGCATTGGCGGCGGCTTCGACGGCCCCAACCCGTTCAACTTCTTCAACTTCGTGCACCGCGCGCCGGACGGCTGCACGCTGACCGCCGAGTCGCTGCTGAAGAACGTGCTGCCGTTCAACATGATGGCCATGGCGATGGGCCTGCATCCGCGCTGCGGCATCGAGGACACCATCATCGACCAGCACGGCAACCGCATGACCTCGGTGCAGCAGATCGAACAGTGCGTGCGCGTGGCGAAGGAACTGGGCCGCGAGATCGCCTCGGGCAAGGAAGCGCGCGAGATCTACCGCATCGGCACCTGGTACGACAGCGCCGACGCCACGCTGGAAGCCAATGGCATGGCGCCTAACCGCAAGACGGGACAGAAGAACCTGCCGCTGCGCGCGGCGGCCTGACGCTGGCCGCAGGGCTGGCATACCGGCCGGCCCTTGCCATGCACTACCGGAGTTCGTGATGCATCACCCTGACGCCCTCGCCAATCCCTGCATCAACATCTGCCGCATGGACCTCGCCAACCGCTATTGCCAGGGCTGCGCCAGGACACGGCTGGAAATCGGGCGCTGGGCGCAGATGAGCGAAGCGGAACGCGCGCAAGTGCTGGCGGCGGCGCCGGCCCGCCGCGGGCAGCGCGCCGCTATGGGCTCTCTGCCATGAACCAGCCCGCCTCCCTCTTCATCCAGGTCGGGTTCGACCTGGTCTGCCCCTGGTGCATGATCGGCAAGCGCCATCTCGAAACGGCGCTGGCGCAGCTGGCCACAGCACGGCCCGATGTCGTGGTCACGGTCGAATGGCGCAGCTGCCCCCTGTTTCCGACGCTGCCGCCGGCCGGCATTCCCTATCGCAAGTTCAGCCTGGCGCGGCTTGGCAGCGCCGAAGCCGTGGCGCTGCGGCAGGCGCAGGTTTGCGCCGCGGCGCGCGAGGCCGGCATCACGCTGGAACCCGACCGCATTGAAGTGCTGCCCAGCACCGTGCTTGCACATCGCCTGATCCGGTACGCGCGCCAGACTGGTGGCGAAGCGGCCGCATCCGCGCTGATCGACCGATTGTTTGAAAGGTACTTCCTGTGCGGTGAGGACCTCGGCGATCCGCGCGTGCTGCACGCGGCAGCGATCGCCTGTGGCACGCCGATGCCGCAAGCGGCGGCGCCAGCCACTGCGCAAGACCTGGCGTGGCTGCCGCCGCTGCATGGCGGGGAGGTGCCGCTACCCAGTCCCGGCCTGGGCGTGCCGCGCTTCGTGATCAACGGTGCGCCGCCGATCGCCGGCGCCAGGCCGCCGCGTGCCTTGCTGGAGGCAATGCTCCGGGCGCTGGCCCGCGCGTCTCCCGCTTCCTCACCCCCGCCAGGCATCGCGCTCACCGCTCGGTGACGCCGCGCCGGGCAACGCTGGACAGAAGATCCATACTACATAACGGAGACACAACATGCCCACCCACCCTTCATTCCTGCTGCGCATCGCCGCCGTGGCTGCCAGCCTGGCGCTGGCAGCCCCGCTGCCATGGCCTGGACCAGCAAGCCGGTCCGGATGCTGGTGCCCGCCCCCGCGGGCGGCACCATGGACGTGCTTGCGCGCCTGCTGGCAGACCAGCTGTCGGCGGACCTTGGCCATCCCGTGGTGGTCGACAACAAGCCGGGCGCCGGCGGCGGCATTGCCATCACCACCATGCTGGCCGCGCCTGCTGATGGCCAGACCATCATGGTCACCGCCAGCAATGTGCTGACCGAGATCCCGCATGTGCTCAAGCAGGGGTTCGACCCGCTGAAAGACGTCAGGCCCATCGCCGCCGTGGCGCGTTCGCGCATGGTGATGATTGGCGCGCCTGGCCTGCCCGCCAAGGACCTGAAGAGCCTGGTCAGCTACGTCCGGGCCAATCCGGGCAAGCTCAGCTTTGCCTCGTACAGCGCCGGCACCGCTTCGCACTACGCCGGCATGATCATGAACCAGAAGGCCGGGCTGGACTTGCAGCATGTGCCCTTCGCCGGTTCCGCGCCGGCGCTCACGCAAGTGATGGGCAATCAGATTGCCGTGATGTACGACGGCATGGTGACCTCGCTGCCGATGATCCGTGCCGGCAAGGTGCAGGTCTATGCCGTGGCGTCGAAGAGCCGCTCGCCGCTGCTGCCGCAGGTGCCGACCTTTGCGGAATTGGGTTACCCGGACATGGAGTTCAGCAACTGGGTGGGCGTGATTGCATCGTCAAAGCTGTCGCCCGAACTGGCCGAGAAGATCCACGCGGCTACCTACAAGGCCGCGGCTTCTGCCAAGGTGCGTGACCGGATGGAGGCGCTCGGCTATGAGCCGCTGCCGGCGCAGCCCCTGCCGCAACTTAGCGAATCAGTGCGCGCGGAGTTCGAGCGCAATGCCGGCATCGTCAAGGCATTCAATATCCAGCCCTGAGTCCGCAGCTGGGCTGCCCTTTTTTACTTGGTTCTTCGGCGATTAGCGGGGGATGGTGGGCTAGTGGTTTTGGTGTTGGGATTGCGGTTGGGTGTCGTGCTTGACGGGCGTGGGCCGTTTCGCCGGCGAAACGGGGCCCACGCCCGCCAAGCACGACACAACCGCAGTGCCGAACCCAAAAACCACGCGGGGTGCCGTGCGCTACCCCCTGCGCGGCCAGCGCGCTAGCCAGCCGGCCGACGCGCTGGCGGAATTCGCGATAGCTATGGCGCAGCTGCCCGCGATACGTGATCTGCTGGTCGCCGTAGAGCGACAGCGAATTGAGCAGCAGCTGCCTGACGAGCAAGGGATAGGCATAGGCCTGCGCGCCGCAGGCACAAGGTTTGGTTGGATGTCTGCCTGTCTCCGTCAGAACGGCACGTCGCCGATGATGCCGGCGCGCTCCATCTTGCGCACCGTGGGCGCATAGTCCTGCACCGCGTAATGCTGGGTGCAGCGGTTGTCCCAGATCGCCACGCTGTTCTTCTTCCAGCGCCAGCGCACCTGGTACTCCGGGATCTCCGCCTGCGCGCACAGGTAGTGCAGCAGATCGCCCGCGCCGGGCATGAAATCCTTGCCGAAGCGGACCACGTCGTCGCGGTGGTAGTTGGCAAAGTGCGAGGTGAAGGCGTTGACGAACAGGATCTTTTCGCCCGTCTCCGGGTGGGTGCGCACCACGGGATGCTCTACCATCGGGAACTGCGCCGCCAGCGCGGCACGCTTCTCCGGCGGCATATTGGCGCCGAAGGTGTGTTCGATGCTGTGCTTGGCGCGCAGGCCTTCAATGCGGGCCTTGATGTCCTGCGGCAGGCGCCGGTACGCCTCGCCCATGTTCACCCAGATGGTGTCGCCGCCCACTGCGGGTGTTTCCACGCAGCGCAGCACGCAGCCCATCGGCGGCGCCTGGCGCCAGGTGGCGTCGCAATGGAAGGAGTTCTCGTAGTGCTCGACCTTGCTGTCGGGCGACTTGTAGATCTGCACCAGGCCCGGGTGTTCCGGGTCGCTGCCCACCACCGGGTGGTCTTCCAGTTCGCCGAAGCGGCGGGCAAAGGCAACGTGTTCGGCGCGGGTAATGTCCTGGTCGCGCAGGAACAGCACCTTGTGCTGCAGCAGCAGCGCCTTGATCTCGGCGAACAGGCCGGCGTCGCGTGATGCATCGGCCAGGCTGACGCCGGTCAGTTCGGCGCCGATGGTGCAGGTCAGGGGTTCTGCGTGCATGGTGTTGTCTCCTCTGTTGTTGTTCTCAGATGACGAAGATCGACGAACCGGTGGTGCGGCGCGCCTCCAGGTCCTGGTGCGCCTGGACCGCGTCTTCCAGCGCATAGCGCTGGTTGATGCCGATGCGGATGCGGCCCGCGCCTACGTGGTCGAACAGCTCGCCCGCCAGAGCTTGCTTCTCCGCGGGGTCGGCGATGTAGTCGGCCAGCGCCGGGCGCGTCAGGAACAGCGAGCCCTTCATTGCCAGCAGCACCGGGTCGAACGGCGGAATCGGGCCCGACGCGGTGCCCACGCACACCATGGTGCCGCGCCGCTTGAGCGAATCCAGCGACGCCATGAAGGTGGTCTTGCCGACGCTGTCGAACACCACCGAAACCCCCACGCCGTCGGTCAGCTCGCGCACGCGCCCGGCCACGTCTTCGCGGGTGTACTGGATGATGTGGTCGCAGCCGTGCGCGCGCGCCACTTCGGCCTTGGCTTCGGTGGACACCGTGCCGATCACGGTCAGGCCCAGCAGCTTGGCCCACTGCGACACGATCAGCCCGACCCCGCCCGCCGCGGCATGCAGCAGGATGGTGTCGCCCTGGCTGAACGGATAGATGCGGCGCATCAGGTAGGCCGAGGTCAGCCCGCGCATGGTCATGGCCGCGGCGGTTTCGAAGGCAATGCTCTCGGGCAGGCGGATCAGCGGCGCGGCCGGCACCAGGCGCTCGGTGCTGTAGGCGCCCAGCGTGTTGACGAAGCCGGTATAGGTGACGCGGTCGCCCGCCGCCACGTTGGTCACGCCCGGGCCGACGGATACCACCACGCCGGCGGCTTCCACGCCCATGCCGCTGGGCAGGGGCACGGGATAGGTGCCGTTGCGGAAGTAGGTGTCGGCGTAGTTCAGCCCCACCGCCACGTGGCGGATGCGGACCTGGCCCGGGCCCGGCTCGCCCACTTCCATGTGTTCGTAGCGCAGCACTTCGGGGCCGCCGGTCTCGTACATGCGGACAACATTTGCCATGGTCTTGTCTCCTGGAATCTCATTGGTGCAGAACACGCTGCACATGCAGGGAACTGTAGAGATTGCCGCCCCGGCCCGCTTTGCATTGGCTACCGATGACTTTGCATTTCATGCCACATGGCCCTATGATCGCTGCTGCGGCGGGCAGGCTGCCCGCCGGCAACAGACAACGCATCGCAAGGCAACGCTGGCTTGGAAACCCTGATACGTGCTGCCGCACTGACCAACTTCCTGGAGGTTTCGCGCGACCTGGGCCTGGATCCGCAGCCGTTGCTGCGCCAGGCGCGGTTGCGGCGGGCCTGGCTGGACGATCCCGACCAGCGCATCCCGGTCAGCGCCTGCGTGGCGCTGCTGGAAGCCGCCGCGCAGGCCTCGGCCTGCCCGACCTTCGGGCTGCGCATGGCGGAGTCGCGCCAGTTGTCGGACTTTGGCGTGATGAGCCTGCTGATCAGCCAGCAGCCCACGCTGCGCGCCGCGCTGGCCACGACCATCCGTTACCGGCACCTGGTCAATGACTCGGTGGCGCTGTTGCTCGAAGATGCCGGCAGCGCCGTGGTCATCCGGCAGGAAGTGCTCAGTGACGCGCCCTCGCGGCAGGCCACCGAGCTGGCCATCGGCGTCGTATTCCGCATGTGCGCGCTGCTGCTGGGCCCGCGCTGGCAGCCGATCGGCGTGAGTTTCACGCATGCGGCGCCGGCCGATCTGCGCATCCATCGCCGCCTGTTCGGTTGCCCGCTGGAATTCAACGCGGAATGCAATGGCATCATCTGCCGCGCGGCCGACCTCGACGCGCCGAACCCGACGGCGGACCCGGTCATGGCACGCTACGCGCAGCAGTTCATCGACACGCTGCCCCGCGCCAACCCGCGGTCCATCGGCCATGAAGTGCGCGCCGCCATCTACCTGATGCTGCCGATGGGCCGCGCCACCTGTGAAGCCGTGGCCGAAGGCCTGGGCCTGAGCCTGCGCACCATGCAGCGCCAGCTCGACGACGCGGGCGAGACTTTCACTGAGATCCTGAACGACGTGCGGCGCGAACTGGCGCGACGGTACGTGGAGAATCCGCGCTATTCGCTGCTGCGGGTGTCGCAGTTGCTGGGGTATGGGTCGGCCAGTTCGTTTACACGGTGGTTTTCGGCGCAGTTCGGGATGGCGCCAGCCAACTGGCGCAGGGATCGCGCAGGGGGGTAGGAGGGCAGGGCGTCGTGCTGGCGTGCGGCCGCGGTGTCTGGATGCTCGTCGATATCGACCTGTCGCGCGTCAACACGAAGGCGGTGCGTGTGAATATCAGCCTGCCGGAGCGTCTGGTGCAGGCCATCGATGATGCTGCCAGAAACCGGCCTATGAGCCGGTCCGCATTCCTCGCAATGGCGGCGCAGCATGAGATGGAACATCACTAGACACGAGTCAGGTTGCGGGAGACGGCGTTGAGTCGCGGTTCCTGACGAAGGGCCATTCCCGCCAGCGTACACTGTGGCTCCCGACCTCCGGAGCCCCGCACCGATGCCTGACCTGCGCACCCTCTATCCTGAAATCGAGCCTTATGAAACCGGCACGCTGGATGTCGGCAACGGGCATGTCATCTATTACGAGCGCGTCGGCACGCTTGGCGCCAAGCCGGCGGTATTCCTGCATGGCGGCCGGGCGGTGGCATTTCCGCTGACCATCGGCGGCTGTTCGACCCGGCGCGCTATGACGTGCTGCTGTTCGACCAGCGCGGCTGCGGGCGCTCGACCCCGCATGCCGGGCTGGAGGCCAACACCACCTGGCACCTGGTCGACGATATCGAGCGCCTGCGCGCGCTGGCCGGCGTCGAGCGCTGGCTGGTGTTCGGCGGCTCATGGGGCTCGACGCTGGCGCTGGCCTATGCGCAGAAGCACCCGCAGCGCGTCAGCGAGCTGGTGCTGCGTGGCATCTACACGGTGTCGCAGGCGGAGCTGGATTGGTATTACCAATACGGCGTGTCCGAAATGTTCCCCGACAAGTGGGCGCGTTTCCAGGCGCCGGTGCCCGAGGCCGAGCGCGGCAACATGATGGCCGCGTACCGCAAGCTGCTGACCGGCGACGACCCGGACCAGCAGGTGGAGGCGGCGCGCGCGTGGAGCGTTTGGGAAGGCGAGACCATCACGCTGCTGCCGGACGCGGGCAATAGTGCCAAGCATGACGACGGGCACTTCGCGCTGGCGTTCGCGCGGCTGGAGAACCACTACTTCACGCACCGCTGCTGGCTGGAAGACGGGCAGCTGCTGCGCGACGCGCACAAGCTGGCCGACATCCCCGGCGTGATCGTGCACGGCCGCTATGACATGCCGTGCCCGGTGCGCTATGCCTATGCGCTGCACCAGGCGTGGCCCACGGCTGATTTCCACCTGATCGAAGGCGCCGGCCATGCGTGGACCGAGCCGGGCATCATGGACCAGCTGATTGCCGCGACCGATCGCTTTGCGGCGCAGCGGTAGCCGCCGCGTGCCGGAACCACAGGAGACCACGATGGAGCTGTTTGCCCACCCGTTTTCATCCTATTGCCAGAAGGTCCTCGTCGCGCTGTACGAGAATGCCATCCCGTTCAAGCTACGCATGCTATCGCCCGAGCATCCGCAGAACCTGGCCGAGCAAGCCAGGCTGTGGCCGCTCAAGCGCATGCCGGTGCTGGTCGACGGCAGCCGCTCGGTGCTTGAATCGAGCATCATCATCGAATACCTGGACCTGCATCACCGCGGTGCGGTGCGCTGGCTGCCGGAGTCGCCTGACGCCGCGCTGGACGTGCGCATGCTCGACCGCTTCTTCGACCAGTACGTGATGACGCCGATGCAGCGCATCGTCGCCGATTACCTGCGCCCGGCGGAGCACCGCGATGCCTTTGGCGTGGCCGAGGCACGCAAGTTGCTCGACGCGGCCTATGCCTGGCTGGAGCCAACGCTGGCCGACCGGGAATGGGCTGCGGGCGGCGCCTTTACGCTGGCCGACTGCGCCGCCGCGCCGTCGCTGTTCTACGCGGATTGGGTGCAACCGATCCCGGACGCGTACGGCAATGTGCGTGCCTATCGCCGCCGGTTGCTGTCGCGGCCATCGTTTGCGCGCGCGGTGGACGAGGCGCGTCCCTATCGCCCGCTCTTTCCGCCGGGTGCGCCGGACCGGGACTGACGGGCAAGGTCAGGCAGCGTCAGCGCGATCCGCGCCGCCATGGCGCGATAGCCCGCGTCGCCCGGATGCAGGTGGTCGCCGCTGTCGAACGCTGGCAGCAAGGCGCGCGGGCGCGCGGGATCACGCACCGCGGCGTCGAAGTCCACCACCGCATCAAACGCGCCGCCGTTGCGGATCCAGTCGTTGACCGCCAGCCGTACCGCTTCCTTGCCCGGGCTGTCATAGCCGCGGATGGGCGTATCGCGCAGCGCCCCCGCAAACGGCGTGATGGTGGCGCCGATCACGCGCACGCCGCGCGCATGGGCGCGCGCGATCAGGCGGCGATAGCCCTCGATCAGCTCGGCGGCCTGCGGCACCGCATCGCCCGGTGCAAAGGTGGAGCCAGGCCAGGCGATATCGTTGATGCCAATCGCGGCGATCACGGCGCGCACATGCGGCTGGCTCAGCACGTCGCGATCCAGTCGCGCCAGCGCGGACACCCCCATGCCATCGCGCAGCAGCCGGCCGCCGGAGATGCCGGCATTGAGCACAGCCACGCCGTTGCCGGCCGCACGCTGTGCCAGCACGTCCGGCCAGCGGCGGTTGGTGTCGGGGGTGGAGCCGTTGCCCTCGGTGATCGAATCGCCGATTGCCACCACGGCGCCCGCGTGCTCGGGCGCTTCGACCTGCACCTCGCTGAGCAGGACGCGTGCGCTGAATGATTGCGGCGCAGGCAGCATGGCCTGCGTGGCCGCGTTGCCGGCCGCGAGCCACGCGGTCTGACGGCCATCCCAATGGAACGACTCGATCGCGGTGGCTTGCGGCAGGTAGAGGCTGAGTGCAAGTTCGCCCAGTGCCGGGGCCTCGATGGCGACCGGATCGCTTGCCACGGCCTGGCCAGCCGGGATGATCACCGACGCGCTGCCGCCGAACGTCACCGCGCGGCTGCCCGCCGCGTCGATACTGCCCCCGCCGGCATGGTGCGCGAGTTGCGCCGCGCCGACCGCGACCGGGTGGTGGCCGTAGGGGTTGGACAGCACCACGCGCACGCGCTTGCCGCCCACGCTGAGGCGCACCACCTGGCGCAGCGTCTGGCCGGACAGCACCGTGGGCACGCCGGTCGGCAGCGGCTGGGCGCCGGGCTGCCACACCGGCTGCTGGCTTGCCATCCAGCTGGTCAGCCAGGCCGGGTCCTGCAAGGGGCTGGCCAGCGCCGCAGCGCTGGCGATGGTGGCTGAGAACGTCAGCGCGGTCAGGCGGCGCACGATGCGGGGAATGCGGAACATGGATTTGCCTCGGTTCGTGGACCGGCGTTGGTGCCGGGATGACGCCAAAGGTAGGTCATTCCAGAAATGACAGCTAGCGGGCAGAATGGCATATCACTCATTCCATGATGGAATGAGGTGGCACAAAGAAACAGCATGGACACCATCAGGGCAATGCAGATCTTCGTGCGCGCCGTGGAGCTGGGCAGCCTGTCGGCGGTGGCGCGCGAGCAGCAGTCGACCCAGCCGACCATCAGCAAGGCCGTGGCTGCCCTGGAGAAAGACATGGGCGTGCGGCTGCTGGAGCGCAGCACCACCAGCCTGTCGCCGACCGAGGCGGGGCGGCGCTTCTATGAGCGCGCGCGCCGCATGCTGGATGAATACGGCGAGGCGGTCAGCGATGCGCGTGGCATGTCCGGGCACCCGGCCGGGCGGGTGCGCGTCAGCGCGCCGGCCAGTTTCGGCGTGCTGCGGCTCAATGCGCTGGTGCTGGCGTTCCAGCAGCGCTATCCGGAGGTGGAGGTGGAGTTGCGGTTCGACGACCGCTTCGTCGACCTGGTGGAAGAGGGCGTCGACGTCGCGGTGCGCCTCGGCGCCTCGCTGCCGCCCAACGTGGTTGCGCGCCGCATCGCGGTGTCGCCGCGGCTGCTGGTGGCCTCGCCCGATTACCTCGCACGCCATCCGCGCATCCGGCAGCCGGCAGACCTGGCGCGGCACCAGATCCTGCGCTTCACCTGGCTGGCCGCTGGCGACAAGATCGTGCTCGACGGGCCTGGCGGGCAGGCGCTGGTCAGCGCGCCCGGCCGCTACCGCGTCAACAACTCGCTGGCGATGCGCGAGAGCTTCCTGGCCGGCGCCGGCTTTGGCATGACGCCGGCATGGCTGGTGCAGGACCTGCTCGACAGCGGTGCCTTGCAGCGCGTGTTGCCACGCTGGAGCGGTCCGGCGCAGGAAGCCTTCCTGGTCTATCCGTCGCGGCGCTACCTGCCGGCGCGGGTGCGGGTGTTGCTGGAATACCTGGCGCAGGCGATGGCAGGGTTGCCGGGGTTGATCCCGGTGTGAGCGGCCGGATGGCGCTTGATGCAACCGGCCCCGCGCCACCAGCATCGTCAACGGCAACGATGCTGACCCCGTTCATCGGGCCACGCTGGCGACGACGTTCTTTATCCGAACATCCCGCCGTTGACCGAGATCACCTGGCGCGTGATATAGCCGGCGTCGGGCGACATCAGGAAGGCCACGGTCGCTGCCACTTCATCGGGCGTGCCGAGCCGCCGCGCCGGGATCATGCGCAGCGCCTCGTCGCGCACGTGCTGCTCGACCATGTCGGTGTCGATCAGGCCGGGCGCCACGCAGTTGACCGTGATGGCGCGTTTGGCAAGTTCGATCGCCAGCGCCTTGGTGGCGCCGATGATGCCGGCCTTGGCCGCGCTGTAGTTGGTCTGGCCGCGGTTGCCCACCAGGCCCGAGACCGACGACAGCGTGACGATGCGCCCGGGCTGGCGCCGCTGCACCATCGGCATCACCACCGGGTTGAGCACGTTGTAGAAAGCGTCGAGGTTGGTGTGCACCACCTCGTCCCATTCGGCGCCGCTCATGGCCGGGAAGGCCGCGTCGCGCGCCAGGCCGGCGTTGCAGACCACGCCGTAGTAGCAGTCATGCGCGGCAATATCGGCCAGCAGCGCGGCGGCTGCTTCCTCGCGCCGGGCCACGTCGAAGCACAACACGCGGGCCTTGCGGCCGCAGGCGCGCACCGCGTCGGCGACCGAGTCGGCTTCGTCGCGGCGCGAGCGGCAATGCACCACCACGTCGTAGCCGTCGCGGGCCAGCCGCAGGGCGATGGCGCGACCGATGCCGCGCGACGATCCCGTTACCAGCACGGTCGGATTGGTCATACCTGGTGTCCTTGAAAAAAGTCCGCTGCGGGCGCAGGTGCGAAAGCGGAACGCGTGCGGATGCGGAGCATCATACGCGGCAGAATTCTTCCAGCACCGCCAGCCGGCGGCGCGGCTCGGCCACGAAGGGGTTGCTGCGGTCCCACGCGTAGCCGGCCAGGATCGACGAGATCATGTCGCGGATTTCGGAGTTGGCATTGGGATGGAAGATCAGCTGCTGGAAGCGGCCTTCGTACCAGGCTTCGACAAAAACGCGGAAGCAGTCCACGCCGGCCTTGAGCGGCTGGGCGAAGTCTTTCTCCCAGTCCACGGTGTCGCCGGCAAGCTGGCGCACCAGGCATTGGGCCGCCAGGCTGGCCGACTTGAAGGCGATGGTCACGCCGGACGAGAACACCGGGTCCAGGAACTCCCCGGCATTGCCGAGCAGCGCATAGCCGTTGCCCCACAGTGACTTCACATTGGCCGAATAGCCCGCGATCTGGCGCGCCGGGGTGTCCCATTGCGCCTGGCCAAGCAGCTTCGCCAGGCCGGGTTCCTCGGCCACCAGCGCCCGCAGCCGTTCGGTCTCGGTGCCGGTGTAGCGGTCCAGCAATGCCTTCTCGGCAACCACGCCCTGCGAGCAGCGGCCGTCCGAGAACGGGATGGTCCAGTACCAGACGTCCGGGTGTTGCGGATGCACGCTGATCAGGATCTTGTTGCGGTCGAAGGCGCCCGGCGCGATGCGGTCTTCCACGTGGGTGAAGAGCGCGCTGCGCACCGGGAAGCCCGACGGCGATTCCAGCTGCAGCAGGCGCGGCAGGATGCGGCCAAAGCCGGAGGCATCGAGCAGGAACTTCGCGCGCACCGTGTAGCGGCTGCCGTCTGGCGCACGCACGGTCACCTCCGGCTGCGTGCCGCTGACGTCGACGTCCTCGACCAGGTGCGAGAAGCGCACCTCGGCGCCCTGGCGCGCCGCCTCGCGGATCAGCACGTCGTCAAAGCGTGCGCGCTGTACCTGGTAGGTGGTGCCCCAGCCGGGCGAGAACTTCTCGCGGAAGTCGAAGGCGGTCTGCTGGTCGCCGCGCGAGAAGGCGGCGCCGTTCTTGTACTGGAAGCCGGCTTCCACCACCGCGCGCAGCATGCCTGCCTCTTCGATATAGGCCATGCTCTGCGGCAGCAGGCTTTCACCGATGGAAAAACGCGGGAACGTCTCCTTCTCGATCACCAGTACCGGAATCCCATGCTTGCGCAGCAAGCCGGCCGCGACCGAGCCCGCGGGCCCTGCGCCGATGATGACGACATCCGTGGTTTCCGTTTTCATGAGCTTCGATTCTTCTCTTCTATTGCATGGGGACGGTGGCGAGGGTTGGGCAAAGCGTCATCCTCGCGCGGCAGACGCAAGAATATGACTGCAAATTGGCTCCTGTTGGCCGGCCTGCAACATATTGAAACCATTCTCCCGGGCTGGATTATCGATGGACCGCGCAGAAAGCGCGGGGGGCCAGCAAGCCACGCCAACTCGGGGCAAAATGTGGAACCGTGGTCACAGCCTGCCATTTCCGTCTGTGCCCTGCGCTTACACCACCCCGAGGCCATCCCACCCCATCCGAAGGAGCCACCATGCCTGCCACCACTATGCCCTACCGCCGCCTAGGCGCCAGCAACCTGCGTGTTTCGGCACTTTGCCTGGGCACCATGATGTTCGCCGACCAGACCGATGAGGCCGAAGCCGCCCGCATCGTCGCCAGCGCGCGCGACCACGGCGTGAACTTCATCGACACCGCCGACGTGTACACCAAGGGCGCGTCGGAGCAGATGGTCGGGCGCCTGCTGACCGCCAACCGCCACGACTGGGTGCTTGCCACCAAGCTGGGAAACGCGATGCAGGCGGCGCCCAACCACGGGCACTATTCGCGGGTCTGGATCCTGCGCGCGGTGGAGGACAGCCTGCACCGGCTGGCGACGGACTACATCGACATTCTCTACCTGCACCGCGACTATCCCGGCACGAACCTGGAAGAGGCGGTGCGGGCAATGGGCGACCTGGTGCGCAGCGGCAAGATCCGCTACTGGGCGGTGTCGAACTTCCGCGGCTGGCGCATTGCGGAAATCGCGCGCCTGTGCGGCGAGCTGGGCGTGCCGCGCCCGGTGGCGTGCCAGCCCTACTACAACTTGCTGAACCGGATGCCGGAGGTGGAGATCCTGCCGGCATGCGAGCACTACGGGCTGGGCGTGGTGCCCTACAGCCCGGTGGCGCGCGGCGTGCTGACCGGCAAGTACGCGCCCGGGCAGGCACCGGGCGAGGGTACGCGCGCCGGCCGCGCCGACCGCCGCATGATGGAAACTGAGTTCCGTGAAGCATCGCTGGTGATTGCACAGCAGCTCAAGGTCCATGCCGAAGGGCGCGGGCTGACGCCGGGCCAGTTCGCCACGGCGTGGGTGCTGGCCAACCCGATCATCTCGTCGGTCATTGCCGGTCCGCGCACGCTGGCGCAATTCGAGGACTATCTGGGCGCGCCCGCTGCCGTCATCACGCCCGAGGAAGAATCGATGGTCGATGCGCTGGTGTCGCCGGGCCATGCCTCGACGCACGGCTACAACGACCCGGGCTACCCGTTCGGGGGACGACCCGTGGCACGCGCGCAGGCAGCCTGATGACCCGTTCGGACAGGGGGCGCAATGTGGCGCAGGCGCTGCCTGGAGTGATGCCTGTATGCAACGGCACGCTGCGCGTGCGCGCGCTTGCTGCAGGCTGCCTTTACTCCTACTAATATCAAGACAGGCGGCGCGCCGCGTGCGTGCGCCGCGAGAACATTGCGCTTCGAGCCGGTGCATGACAGCGCCTGCGCGCTGCATCGGCCCAACAGGGAAGCCCAAACGTGTCGCGTCGTGGCTGGATCTTCGCTGGCTTGGCGGTCGCCCTTGGTGGGGGCGCCTATGTCGTGTACAGCTTTGTCGCAAGCGAAGTGCGCAACTCGCACTTGCAGGCGCGGCTGATCGGTAGCCTGGGGCAGCGGCTGACATTCGAGATCCAGCCGGGCGCCAGCGACAGCATCCGTTTTCCGCATTCCGGCCCCTATGACGCCCGCATGGGCTACGGCCGCATGCCGCTCTTCGCACAGCGGCTGGAGCAGCGCGGCTACGTGCCCGCCGAGCAGGCGCGCATGTCGCCCGATATGGTGCGGATGATCGACGAAGGCCTGTTCACGCCCTATCGCGAGAAGAACCAGGCGGGCCTGCTGCTGCGCGACTGCAACGGGCTGACGCTGGCGTTCGAGCGTTATCCGCAGCGCCAGTACCCGGACTTCGGCGCAGTGCCGCCGCTGCTGGTGAGCGCCTTGCTCTATGTCGAGAACCAGGGCCTGCTCAACCCGGAATACCCCAATATGAACCCGGCGCTGGACTGGCGCCGGCTGTCGCGCGCGGTGCTTGACCAGGTGATCCGGCTTGCCGACAAGTCGCATGACGCGCCCGGCGGCAGCACGCTGGCCACGCAGATCGAGAAATACCGGCACTCGCCCGAAGGCCGCACCGCATCGGTCCCCGAAAAATTCCGCCAGATGGCGTCGGCGTCGCTGCGTGCCTACCTGGACGGCCCCGACACCCAGCGCGCGCGCGAGCGCATCGTGGTCGACTACCTGAACACGGTGCCGCTGTCGGCGCGCGCCGGCTTCGGCGAGATCAGCGGCATCGGCGACGGGCTCTGGGTCTGGTATGGCGAGGATTTCGGCGAGGTCAACCGGCTGCTCAAGGAAATGGACGTGCGCGCCCCTGAACCGCGCCAGGCGCAGGCCTTCAAGCGCGCGCTGTCGCTGATCATCTCGCAGCGCCGCCCGTCCTACCACCTGCGCCGCGACGACACCAACCTGGATGCGCTGACCGGCAGCTACCTGCGCCTGCTGGCTGCCAACAACATCATCACCGCCGAGCTGCGCGACGCGGCGCTGGCGCAGCCGCTGGACAAGGCCGCGCCGCCGCAGCGCCCGCCGCAGGAGCCGTTTGTCACGCGCAAGGCCGTCAACCGCGTGCGCACCGATATCACCCGGCTGACCGGGGTGGAGAGCCGCTACGACATGGACCGGCTCGACCTGACCGTCGACAGCACCATCAACCGCGAAGCGCAGCGCATCATCACCGAGACGCTGCAGCGCGTGAACAACAAGGCCGATGCGCGTGCCATGGGCCTGTACGGCCACAATCTGCTGCGCGACAATGACGATCCCTCCAAACTGGTCACAAGCTTCACCCTGTATGAGCGCGTGGGCAATGCCAGCGTGGTGCGGGTGCAGGCCGACAATATCGACCAGCCCTTCGATATCAACAGCGGCGCGCGCCTGAACCTGGGCTCCACGGCCAAGCTGCGCACGCTGGTGACCTACCTGGAAATCATCAGCGAACTGCATGCGCGATACGCCGGCATGACCCCCGCCGAGCTGGCCGCGGTGCCGCTGGCGCGCCAGGACGCGCTCAGCCGCTGGGCCGTCGATTACCTGGCCAAGGCGCGCAAGCCTGCCGAGCGCGAGCTGATGGCGATGCTCGAGGCCTCCATGGAACGCAAGTATTCCGGCAGTGCCGGCGAAGGCTTCTACACTGGCGGCGGCCTGCAGAGCTTTTCCAACTTCGAGCGCTGGGAAGGTGAGCGCATCATGACCGTGCGCATGGGCTTCCAGCATTCGGTCAACCTGGTGTTCATCCGCATGATGCGCGACATCGTGCGCTATGAAATGTTCCACGCCAAGCCGGACATGGGCGACCTGTTCGAAGACCGCAACGCGCCCGGCCGGCGCGAGTACCTGGAGCGCTTTGCCGACCAGGAAGGCAGCGCCTACATGACCGGTTTCTACCAGCGCTACCGCGGCAAGGATTCCGCGCAGCGCCTGGACACGCTGCTGGGCCGCGTGCGCATGACCATTCCGCACCTGAATGCGGTGCGCATGTCGGTGACGCTGCTGAGTGCGCGGCCGCACCTGGATGAGGAAAGCTATGTCCGCATCATGCGCGCGCGCCTGGGCGACAAGCAGCTGGCCAAGGAAGACCTGGCGGCGCTGTACCGCAAGTACGGCAAGGACAAGTTCAACCTGAACGACCGTGGCTACCTGTCGCGGGTGCACCCGCTGGAGCTGTGGATGGTGGAGTACCTGGACCAGCATCCCAACGCCACGCTGGCGGAGATCCTGCGCGCCAGCACCGCCGAGCGCCAGGAAGTATACAAATGGCTGTTCAAGACGCACAGCAAGGCGGGCCAGGACAACCGCATCCGCACGCTGCTGGAGCAGGACGCGTTCGCTCGCATTGCCCGGCGCTGGCAGCGGCTGGGCTATCCGTTCGATTCGCTGACGCCGTCCTATGCCAGCGCCATCGGCGCCTCGGGCGACCGACCGGCCGCGCTGGCGGAACTGGCGGGCATCCTGATGTCAGGCGGGATCGCCTCGCAGAACGCCGCGGTGTACAGCCTCGCCTTTGCCGATGGCACGCCCTATGCCACGCGCTACGTGCTGCAGCCGGCGCCGGGCAAGCGCCTGCTGCCGGAAGAAGTGACCGCCGTGGTGCGGCGCTCGATGATCGATGTGGTGGAAGGCGGCACCGCCAGGTCGATCCGGGGCGCCTTCACCATGCCGGGGCGCAATGGCGCCACGCTGACGGTGGCGGGCAAGACCGGCACCGGCGACCAGCGCTTCCAGGTTTACGGCCCGGGCGGACGGCTGATCTCGTCGCGCTCGGTCAACCGCTCGGCGACCTTCGTGTTCACGCTGGGCGATCGCTTCTTCGGCACCGTGGTAGTCAATGCCAGGGAACCCTACGCGGCGCGCTACAGCTATACCAGCGCGCTGGCGGTCAGGGTGCTGCGCGCGATCGCGCCGCAGATCTCGGCGATGGCGCCAGGCGGCGACCGAGCACTGCTGCGTTGCCGCGATACGTCGCCGGGGCTGCGCGCCCCGCGCACGCCGACACTGACCGAGGCCGTGCCCGGCGCGCCGCTGGCCCAGGCACAGCCGGCCAACCCTGCCAGCCCCGTGCGCGCACCGGACACGCCGGCGCTGGCCGACGCGCAGGACGCCGCCGGCGTGCGCCGCGCCAGTCAGCCCTTGCGCCGGACCATGCCGTAGATCACGAGCAGCACGATCGCGCCAATTACCGACGCAATCCAGCCGGCCGGCTGACCCGGCTGGTACCAGCCGAGGGCGCGGCCGACGTAGCCGGCAGCCAGTGAGCCCAGCACGCCCAGCACGATGGTCATGATCCAGCCCATCTTGTCGTCGCCGGGTTTGACCGCCCTGGCGATCAGGCCGACGATTAGGCCAACGAACACGGTGCGAATGAATGCCATCATGATGCGCCCTCCTGGTAGTGGTCTGAGTCCATGCCGGCCGCATGGGGCGGCCGGCTGCGCTTCATGATACACGCAGCAGTCTGGTGCGTATGACGCTCAAGTGACAAACGGCGGCGCTGCCGTCAGGCCTGCGCCAGCCGGAACTGGCCGACCGCGTGATGCAGCGCATCCGCCTGGTCTTCCAGCGAGGCGGCGGCGGCCGCGGCTTCTTCCACGAGTGCGGCGTTCTGCTGCGCCATCTGGTCCATCTGCGACACCGCCTGGTTGACCTGCTCGATGCCGCCGGTCTGCTCCTCGGTGGCCGCGCGCATCTCGGCCATCAGGTCGGTCACGCGCCTGACCGCGCCGACGATCTCATCCATCGCCTTGCCCGCGCTTTCAACCAGCACCGCGCCGTCGTCCACGCGCTGCGCCGAGTTGCCGATCAGCGCCTTGATCTCCTTGGCCGCGGTGGCGCTGCGCTGCGCCAGCGTGCGCACCTCGCCGGCCACCACCGCGAAGCCGCGGCCCTGGTCGCCGGCACGCGCCGCTTCCACGGCCGCATTGAGCGCGAGGATGTTGGTCTGGAAGGCAATGCCCTCGATCACGCCGATGATGTCGACCACCTTGCCCGAGGCGTTCTTGATCTCGCCCATGGTGTTCACCACCTGGCTGACAATGGTGCCGCCGCGCACCGCAATGTCCGACGCGCCTTCGGCCAGCTGGCTGGCCTGGCGTGCGTTCTCGGCGCTCTGGCGCACGGTGCTGGTGAGCTGCTCCATGCTGGCGGCGGTTTCCTGCAGCGACGCGGCCTGTTCTTCGCTGCGGCGCGACAGGTCGGCGTTGCCCGCGGCGATCTGCTTGGCCGCGCCCGCGATTGAATCGGCCGAGCCGCGGATGCTGCCGATCGCGCCGGTCAGGCGCGCCTGCATGCGCTGCATCGCATAAAGGACGCTGTGCTCGTCGCCGGGGCGAACCGCGACCTGGCTGCCGAGGTCGCCTTCGGCAATGCGCCCGGCGATGTGCGCCGTGGTGGCGGGCTCGCCGCCCAGCTGGCGCTGCAGGCTGGCGGCCACGCGCACCATCACCAGCGACATCAGCAAGCCAACCCCCAGCAGGATGCCGAACGCCTTCATCAGCTCGGCGCGGAACGCCGCCTCGATGTCATCCAGGTACAGGCCCGCGATGAAGTTCCAGTCCCATGGGCGGAAGTTGGCCACGTAGCTCAGCTTGGGCTGCGGCGCCTCGGCGCCGGGCTTGGGCCACAGGTATTCGATAAAGCCCTTGCCAGGCCCTTTGCCGAGCTCGGCGATTTCGCGGAAGAGGTAGACGCCGTTGGGGTCCTTGGTGCCTTCCATGGCCTTGCCGTTCATCTCGGGCTTGAACGGATGCATCAGCACCACCGTGTCCGAGCGCATCAGCGTGAAATAGCCATCGCTGCCGAAGCGCATCGCGCGCACGCGCTCGATGGCCTGATTCCTGGCCTCATCCTGCGTTAGCTTGCCGGCCTTGGCCAGCGCCTCGTACTCGGCCACCACCGAGAACGCGGTGTCGGTGACGTGGGCCAGGTCCAGGCGCCGCTCTTCCATGCGCAGCGTGCGGATCTGCCATGCGTTCCACAGCGTGATGCCGAGCAGGCAGACCCAGCTCAGCACCAGCGGCAATAACAGCTTCTTCTTCAGGCTCAGGTTGTGCAGCATTGCTTTCACTCCTCCATTCCGCGCTCTGCGCGTTTCTTATCGGCGACACGCCGGCGGCGTCATGCATCGGTGGCGCCTGTCGCATGCGTGTGAGTCATCGCCTTAACGGCGGAGGAGGCAACTAACTTGATTGGGGTAAATTCACCCCTTCAGGTGATGTGGTTGATTGGCTTACATCGTGCCGTCGTGCTTGTGCTTGCCGCCGCCGCTTCACGTTGTAATGCGCTGTAATCCAGCGCCATCCCCGGTTCGTTGCGATTTCAAATGCGAACGATTATCCTTCTCTCTTCCGCTAGCCATTGTGCAGACAATGGCACACCCGAGCGCCATGTGATGCGCACAAGGGGGCGCTCCAGCTATCCATACACAGGGCAAGACCGGGCCGCCACTTGGCTGCGCCCGCCGGCCAACCGCAATGACCGAACCCCAGCCGGCCTCCGGCCAGCAGCGCCGTGCGTTCTGGCTCAAGCATCTCCACCAGTGGCACTGGATCAGTTCCGCGATCTGCCTGATCGGGATGCTGCTGTTTGCCATCACCGGCTTCACGCTCAACCACGCCGCACAGATCGAGGCCAGGCCCGCGGTCGAGACGCGCCACGCCACCATGCCCACGCGCGTGCTCGACAAGGTGCGAGCCGAAGCACCGGCGGGCGATGCCCCGGCGCGTGACAAGAAGGCGCCGGTGCCGGCGGTGCTGGCCGACTGGCTGGCGCAGGCGCTGGCCATCGACGCCAGCGGACGCGAGGCCGAATGGTCCGCCGACGAGATCTACGTGGCGCTGCCGCGCCCGGGCGGCGATGCCTGGGTCAGCCTGGAACTCGACAGCGGCGAAGCCCAGTACGAGAAGACCACGCGCGGCGCCATCTCTTACCTGAACGACCTGCACAAGGGCCGTAACACCGGCGCGGCGTGGAGCCTGTTCCTGGATGTGTTCGCGCTGGCGTGCCTGATCTTCAGCGTGACCGGCCTGTTCCTGCTCAAGCTGCATGCGGCCGGGCGCGTGGCGACCTGGCCGCTGGTGGGGCTGGGACTGGTGGTGCCGGTGCTGCTGGCGATCCTGTTTATCCATTGAGTCAACCGTTCCAACCGTTTTCCTTCTGCATCTCACTGACGAGGTTTCTCCGATATGCGCCGAATGCTCTCCGTCACCCTGACCGGCATGGCCGCGGTTCCCCTGGCCGGCCCCGCGCTGGCCGCGGACCTGAACGTCAAGGTCGAAATCCCGCGCCTGACCGTGGCCGAGTACCACCGCCCCTATGTGGCGATGTGGGTCGAGCGTGCCGACCAGAGCCCGGTGCAGACCCTGGCGGTCTGGTACGACGGCAAGCTCAAGGACGGCGAAGGCACCAAGTGGCTCAAGGACATGCGCCAGTGGTGGCGCAAGGCCGGCCGCGACCTGCACATGCCGGCCGACGGCATCTCCGGCGCCACGCGCGCGCCGGGCGAGCACAGCGTGAGCTTCAGCGAGGGCAAGGCGCCGCTGGGCAAGCTGCCCGCGGGCAACTACCAGCTGGTGGTGGAAGCCGCGCGTGAAGTGGGCGGGCGCGAACTGCTGCGCGTGCCGTTCACGTGGCCGCCACAAGCCGCACAGACCGCCCGCGCCAAGGGCGAACACGAACTCGGCGGCGTGACCGTGGAACTGAAGCCGTAATCCTTCCGGAGCCAGACGATGAAACCTTCCCTTATCTCCGCCGCATCTTCCCGCATGGCCACACGCGTGACCGTGCTTGCCCTGGCTGCCCTGGCCCCGCTGGCCGCGCACGCGCATCGCCAGTGGCTGCTGCCGTCTGCCACCGTGCTGTCCGGCAGCGATCCGTGGGTGACCGTGGACGCTGCTGTCTCCAATGACCTGTTCTACTTCGAGCACGTGCCGATGCGGCTCGACAACCTGCAGGTGACCGCGCCCGACGGCAGCGCCGTCAAGGCCGAGAACGCGGCCACCGGCAAGTACCGCAGCACCTTCGACCTGCACCTGACCCAGCCAGGCACGTACCGCGTGGCGGTGGTCAACAACGGCCTGTTCGCCAGCTACAAGGTCGACGGCCAGGCCAGGCGCTGGCGCGGCTCGGCCGAGAACTTCGCCAGGGAAGTCCCGGCCGATGCGCAGGACCTGCAGGTTACCCAGGCCGAAGGCCGCATCGAATCCTTCGTCACCGCCGGCAAGCCCAGCGAGAAAGGCCTGCGCACCGTCGGCCGCGGCCTGGAACTGGCGCCGATCACGCACCCGAACGACCTGGTCGCGGGCGACACCGCCAGCTTCCGCCTGCTGCTCGACGGCAAGCCTGCCGGCAACCTGAAGGTCTCGGTGGTGCCGGGCGGCATCCGCTACCGCGACCAGCTGCAGGAGTTCAGCGCCACCACCGACGCCGACGGCAAGTTCAGCGTCAAGTGGCCGGCCCCCGGCATGTACTGGATGGAAGCCGAGGTCAAGGACGACAAGACCACCTTCAAGCAGGCCAGGTCGCGCCGCGCCGTCTATGCGGTGACGGTGGAAGTGCTGCCGCAATAAGCCGGTTGCCGGGTTTGCACCGCGTCCTGGTCCCCGTTGCGCTGTCCGCGCCTGCGCCGCCGCCCGCTGCCGACACGCGGCTGCAGCGCTGGACCGGCGCGACCATGGGCACGACCTGGTCGGTGGCGGCGCTGCTGCCGGCCGCGGCGGATGCCCACGGCATCGCAGCCGGCATCCGGGCCGTGCTCGATGGCGTGATCGCGCAGATGAGCAACTGGGAAGCGGGTTCTGACCTGAGTCGCTTCAACCACGCGGCTCCCGGCAACTGGCACGCGCTGCCGGACGACTGCTTCGCGGTGCTGCAATGCGCGCTGCAGGTGGCGCGCGACAGCGGGGGTGCCTATGACCCGAGCGCCGGTCCGCTGGTCGACCTGTGGGGCTTTGGCCCCGCCCCGGCGCGCACCGCGCCGCCGTCGCCAGACGTGGTGCAGGCCGCGCGCGGCCGCTGCGGCTGGGCGCGCATCGAAGTCGATGCCGTGGGCCGGCGTGCCCGGCAGCCAGGCGGCGTGTCGCTGGACTTCTGCGCCATCGCCAAGGGTTTTGCCGTCGACGCGGTGGCAGCCTACCTGTGTGAACAGGGCCTGGACCACCACCTGACCGAGATCGGCGGCGAACTGCGCGGCCATGGCGTCAAGCCCGACGGCATGCCGTGGTGGGTCGCGCTGGAATCACCACCCGGCCTGGACTGCGACGCCGGGGGGCAGACGCTGGTGGCGCTGCACGGCCTGTCCATCGCCACCTCCGGCGACTATCGCCGCTATTTCGACCGTGACGGCCGCCGCTACGCTCATACCATCGATCCGCGCACCGGCTATCCGGCCAGCCACGCGCTGGCCTCGGTCACGGTCATCCATGCGCAGTGCATGCTGGCCGATGCGATGTCCACCGCGCTGACCGTGCTGGGCCCAGAGGCCGGCATGGCGCACGCGCGCCGCCACGGCATTGCCGCGCGTTTCCTGGTGCGCACGCCGGGCGGTTTCGACGAACATCTTTCCCCGGCCTTTGCCGCGATGCTGGCATGAGCGCGAAGGCCATGCCGTCCGCCATCGCTGGCGCAAGCTGGCTTGCCGTTGCCGGCGGCGTCGCGCTGTCCGTGCTGGGGCCGTCGCGCATGGCCATGGCGGCCGGCGTGGTGGCAGCCTATGCGGGCTTCTGCAGCGCGGTGGTTGCCCACTATCGCCAGCGGCACGCGCGCGTGGCGGCACTGGCTGGCACGGAAGAAGGCGCAACGCTGATTGCCTATGCCTCCCAGACCGGGTTTGCCGAACAGCTGGCGCTGCAAACCGCCACCGCGCTGCAAGGCGCTGGCGTGCCGGTGCAACTGCTCTCGCTGGCCGATGTCGATGCGCGGCGCCTGCAGGCATGCCGCCAGGCGCTGTTCCTGGTCAGCACTACCGGCGAGGGCGACGCCCCCGACAGCGCATCCGGTTTTTCACGCCGCTTGCTGGCCGGCGCGGATGGCCTGCAGTCTTTGCGCTACGGCATCCTCGCGCTCGGCGACAGCAGCTACGCGCGCTTCTGCGCTTTCGGCCACACGCTCGACGGCTGGCTGCAGCGCCACCGTGCGCAGCCGCTCTTTGACCTGGTCGAAGTCGACAACGGGGACGCCGGCGCCCTGCGCCACTGGCAGAACCACCTGTCGGCCCTGAGCGGCGGCGCGGAGATTGCCGACTGGGAACGCCCGCGCTATGACAGCTGGCGGCTCGCGCAACGTCACCATTTGAACCCCGGCAGCCAGGGCGCGCCGGCGTTCCACCTGTCGCTGGCGCCGCAGGGTGATGCGGCAATGGACTGGCAAGCCGGCGACATCGCCGAGATCGGCCCGTGCCACGCGCCGGCCGAGGTTGAACGGCTGCTGGCGCGGCTTGGCCTGGACGGCGCCACGCCGGTGCGTTGCGATGGCCACGACACCATCCTGGTCGAGGCCATGGCCACGCGCATGCCATTGCCCGAACCGCACTTTGCGGCGATGCAGGGCCTGCCGCCGCAGCAACTGGTGGACACGCTGCCGCCGCTGCCGCACCGCGAGTATTCGATCGCCTCGCTGCCGCAGGACGGGCAACTCGAACTGCTGGTGCGGCAGACCCGCTACGACGACGGCCGCCTCGGCCTGGCCTCCGGCTGGCTGACCGAGCACGCGGCCGTGGGCGCCCGCATCGCGCTGCGCATCCGCACCAACCGCAGCTTCCACCCGCCGGCCGATGACCGGCCCCTGATCCTGGTCGGCAACGGCACCGGGCTGGCCGGGCTGCGCGCCCAGCTCAAGGCCCGCGCCGTGGCCGGGCAGCGCCGCAACTGGTTGCTGTTCGGCGAGCGCTCGGCACAGCATGACGCGCTCTTTGCCGGGGAACTGGCCGCATGGCAGGCCGACGGCACGCTGCAGCGCGTGGACCGCGCCTGGTCGCGTGACGGCGGCGCGCCGCGCTACGTACAGGACGCCCTGCGCGCACAGGCCGAGAGGGTGCGCCAGTGGGTGGCGGACGGCGCGGCCGTCTACGTTTGCGGCAGCCTGCAGGGCATGGCCGGCGGCGTCCATGACGCACTGGCAGGGATCCTCGGCGAAGACGCGCTGCGCCGGCTTGCCGATGACGGCCGCTACCGGCGCGACGTCTACTGAGCGAACCCGCAGCGGCACGCGCCGTGCGGAGATCGGCCGCGCGGCTCGCGCGCCGGCCGGGGATGCACTATCTTCGGTGTGAACTGCAAGACATCTGCAGCCAATCACAACACCGAGGAGACCTGATGTTACGCACCCCCCGCCGCCTGGCCGCTGCGCTGGCCCTGCTCGCCACCACCATCCCGGCCGCCATGGCCGAAGCTCCCGCCCGCAACAACGTGCTTGCCGTGCCCGGCCTGGAAAAGCCCGCCAGCGTGCTGGTCGACCGCTGGGGCGTGCCGCATATCTATGCCGGCACGCTCTACGACGCCTTCTTTGTGCAGGGCTTCATGGCCGCGCGCGACCGCCTGTGGCAGATCGACCTGTGGCGCAAGCGCGGACTCGGCGAGATGGCCAGGGACTTCGGCCCGGCCTATGCCGATGGCGACCGCATGGCGCGCGCGGTGCTGTTCCGCGGCGACATGTACCGCGAATGGCTGGCCTATGGCTCCGACGCCAAGCGCGTGGCCGAGGCCTTCGTGGCCGGGGTGAACGCCTATGTGGCGCTGACCGAGCAGAAGCCCGAGCTGCTGCCGCCGGAATTCCGCAAGCTCAACTACAAGCCTGCGCGCTGGCAGGCCGAAGACATCGTGCGCATCCGCCACCACGGCTTGACGCTCAACTTCACCGGCGAAGTCGAACGCGCCCAGCTCTATTGCCAGGCCAGGCAGGACGCCCCGCGTGCCGACTGGCTGCGCCGCGAACTCGATCCGCAGATCGAGCCCAGGCTCAACCCCGGCGTCGACCCCTGCACCGTGCCCGCAGCGGAACTGCGCCGCGCCTATGAACTGGCCACCGCCGCCGCGCGCTTCCCGAAGGAGGCGTGGGCCGCGGCACAGGCCGGCAGTATCCCGCTCGACCAGCTCTACGCACTGGTGGACCCCAACAGCGACACCGGCCGCAGCCTCGGGTCGAACAACTGGGTCATCGGCGGCAAGCGCACCACCACCGGCCGCCCGATCCTGGCCAACGACCCGCACCGCTCGCACGGCGCGCCCAGCCTGCGCTATATCAGCCACCTGAACGCGCCAGGGATGTCGGTGATCGGCGCGGGCGAGCCGTTCCTGCCCGGCATCTCGATCGGGCACAACGGCACCATCGCCTTCGGCCTGACGCGCTTCTACATGGACCAGGAAGACCTGTACGGCTACGAGCTCAATCCGGCCAACCCGCATGAGTACAAATACAAGGGCCGCTGGGAGCCGATGGAGACCATCACCGAAGAGATCGTGGTCAAGGGCGAGTCCACGCCGCGCAAGGTCACTATCGACTTCACCCGCCACGGCCCGGTGCTGGTCGCCGATGCCGGCCGCGCGCAGGCGTGGGCGCTGCGCGCCGCGTGGCTCGACTACGGCATGGCGCCGTACTTCGGCTCGATGGACTATATGCGCGCGCGCGATTGGGACCAGTTCCGCGCCGCCATGAACCGCTGGGGCGCGCCCGGCGAAAACCAGGTCTATGCCGACACCAGCGGCAACATCGGCTGGATCCCGGGCGGGCTGACCGTCAAGCGGCCCAACTGGGACGGCCTCACGCCGGTGGCGGGCGCTGGCCGCTACGAGTGGGCCGGCTACCGCAACATGGACGAGCTGCCGTGGGCCTTCAACCCCGCGCCTGGCTATATCGTCACCGCCAACGAGAACAACATCCCGCCCGAGCACCCCGCCGCGAAACTTGGCGTAGGCTACGAATGGAGCGACAGCTCGCGCGCGCGCCGGCTCAAGGCTCTGGTGGGAGCCAATACGCGCAGCTCGGTGCAGGACTCGATGGCGTGGCAGAACGACACTGTGTCGCTACCGGCGCAGCGCGCGGTCGCGATGCTGAAGGATGTGCGCAGCGACGACCCGCAACTGGCCCGCGGCCTGGACCTGCTGCGCAACTGGGACGGCAACGAGCGCGCGGACAGCGCCGCCGCGGCACTGTTCGAGGTCTGGTTCAGCAAGCACCTGCGCCAGGCCGTGGTGCGCGCCGCGCTGCCGCCAGAAGCCGCGCGGCTGGTGGGCGCAGGCGATGCCGCGCGCGTGCTGGCGGTGCGGGAGCAGCCCGGGCCGCGGATGCCGGCGGAGCGGCGCAATGCGGTGATGCTGGAATCGCTGAAAGCCGCCATGGCGGAACTCGAAGCCAAGCTCGGCCCCGATCCGCGCGCATGGCAATGGGGCAAGCTCCATACCGCCGTGTTCACGCATCCGATGGACCCGATCCTGAGCGACGCGGAACGCGATCAGTTCAACGTCAACGCCGGCCCGATCGGCGGCTCGGCCTTCACGCCGATGAACACCAGCTACCGCAATACCGACTTCCGCCTGACCGCCGGCGCGTCCTTCCGCATGGTGCTGGATGTGGGCAACTGGGATGCCTCGCGCGTGGTCAACACGCCGGGACAGTCAGGGAATCCGGCCAGCCCGCATTACCGGGACCTGGCGCCGTTGTGGGCGAAGGGGGAGTATTTCCCGCTGGTGTATACGCGCAAGGCGGTGGAGAAGGCTAGTCGGGAGCGGTTGGAGTTGGTGCCGCAGTGAGGGTGGTGCTGTCGTACGCCCGTATTTGATATAGGCTAATGCGCCTTGTGAAAATGGCCCTCTTCCGCGAGCGGGAGAGGGCCGTTGCATTTCTTCGACCCCAATTTCAGCATTGTCCGATTGAGTCTTCGCCAAGGCCACTTCTATGATCGGCCGTTGGCTACAACGGCGAAGACATGGACGCAATTGACGAATTCAACGGATACGGCGCCAGAGTGCCTGGGCGTCAGGCATATCATCTGATCGTCCCTGGTGCGGCCAGCGCGCCGGGGCTATCGGTAGTGTCATTCAAGGCGGTCGAGCGGCTGGGTGAGCCCTATCGCGTAACCGTCCAGCTGACCCACCCGCTGGCGGTGGATCGCGCCGAATACCTCAACCGGAACGGCACCTTTGTGATTGACGCAGGCGACGGCAGTGCGCCGCGCCAATTCGCTGGCTGGATTTCAGAATTTTCGCTCATCCGGCGCAGCCGCGATTTCATCGGCTACGAAATCGTGCTTCGGCCCCTCGTGGCACGGCTCGAACTGACCCACGCAAGCCGCATCTACCAGCACAAGACCGCTCCGCAGATCATCGAGGCGATCCTGCGTCAGCATGGTCTCGAGGGCCATCAATTTGCCTTCAGGACGCGCCGGCGCTACCCGGAGCACAAGTTCCGCCTTCAGTATCAGATGACAGATTGGGACTATGTCGGGCTGCTGATGAGGCAGGAGGGCCTGTACTGCTATTTCATCCCCGGCAAGTTTGGCGAGATGATCGTATTCGGCGACGACATCGATCACTACGTCTACCAGCCTGAACTACGCATGCCATATCGCGAGACTGCCGGCCTGGAGGCCGGCATCGAAGCCGTATTCGACATCCGCGTTCATGCGAAAACGGTGCCGCAATCCTTCTGCGTCGCGGACTACAACCCGGATCTGGCATGGGAGCGCCTCAAGCAGGAGGCGAACGTCGCCCGCAAGGACAGCACAACCTATGGCCAGCCTTATGTCTTCGGCACACACCATCTGGACGAGGCCAGCGCGAAATGGGAGGCGCAGTTGCGCCATGAGGCGGCATTGGCCAGTCAATGCCTCCTTGAGGGCGAGAGCAACGTCCTGGAGTTGCGCCCCGCGCGTGTCCTGCGCATGGACGAAGCCCTTTCGGATGCCCCCAACGGCCAGGTCGTCATCGAGGTCAGCCACAGCGGCGGGCGCGATCAGGCTTACCGCAATAGCTACAAGGCAATTCCCTCAGACCGGCGCTACCGACTGCCGCTGGAAGAGGAAAAATGGCCACGCATCCACGGCACCCTGAGTGCGCGCATCACGTCGCCGGGGCAGTACAAGTATGCGTACCTGACGCAGGAGGGTCGTTACGTCGTCCGCTTCGACCTGGACTTCGATGAATGGCCGAACGGCGGCGAGAGCGTGCCGCTGGCGCTCGCCAAGCCGTTCGCGGGAGCGCTGCAGACTGGGTTCCACTTCCCGCTGATCGACGGCACCTACGTGGAGGTGTCATTCCGGGACGGCAATCCGAACAAGCCGTACATCGCCCATGTCCAGCACAACAGCCAGCACGGAGACCTGATCACCAATCAGGACCGCTGGCTGTCGCGCAACGTGATCCGCACGCAGAGCGACAACAAGGTCGAGCTGGAAGACTGGGAGGGCCAGGAGCACGTCAAGCTGTCCACCGAGCATTCGGGCAAGAGCCAGCTGACCCTGGGCCACATTGTCAACGGCAAGCGCGTGCCGCGCGGCGAAGGCTTCGAGCTGCGCACCGATGCGCAGGGTGCCCTTCGGGCGGGCCGAGGCTTGCTGCTTACCGCATGGACGCAGCAGCGAGCCAACGGGCAGCAGCTCGACATGGATGTGGCCATGCAAGAGATGCGCGCCGTCCTCTCCCAGGCGCAGGCGCTGGCGAATGCGGCCACACAGTCCAAGGCCGAAATCGCTGACCTGAAGGCCGAGAACGCATGGCTGCGCAGCAGCGTGAATGAGCTGAAGCAGGCCGTCATGATGCTCACCGCACCCCATGGCATTGCCCTTGCCACCCCAGACCGCATCTCGGTCGCCGCGGGACGGGACGTCAATGTCGCCACGAAGGCTGGCTTCCACGTCAGCGCGCTCGAAAAGGTTGCCATCGCCGCCGGTGACGCGTTGTCGCTGTTCGCCTCGAGGCTGGGCGTCAAGGTGTTCGCAGCGAAAGGCAAGGTGGAAATCCAGGCGCAGAACGGGGCGCTCGATTTGTTCGCGGACAAGCAGGTGCATATCGCAAGCGCTGGCGAAGAGGTGGTCATCAACGCGGCCAAGAAGGTCGTGATAGGCAGCAGCGGGGCCCACCTGGTTTTCGACAACCATAGCGCCACATTCCATTGTGCTGGAGCGTTCAAGGTAAAAGCCGCCTCTTTCACATTCGAAGGTCCGGAAGGGCAAAGCCATGCATTGCCGAACCTGCCGAAGACCTGCCTGCAAGTCAGCGACCAGTATCCGTCGTCCCACTGAATCATGATCATCAGCCCTCCCTTCCTGCCGGCCGAAGTCCTGCAATCCACGGATCGGGCCAAGACCGATCCGATGATGGATCTCGTTGACCAGTACGAACTTGGTCATCATGGTGTCTACCCGATTGCATTTGACCGGCGCTGGCATCGTGGTGCGCATCTCGCACCCTCGTTTCAAAACGAACCCGTGCGCGCGATTGCCGATGGTGAAGTCGTTGCCTATCGTGTCAGCCAGAGGCCCATTTGTGATGGGAAGAAGAATAGCGACGGCAGCGACAGCCTGAACTCGAACACCGGCTTTGTGCTGCTCAGGCATGCCACTGACACGGGGGAAGGCCGGACCATCACCTTCTATTCGCTGTACATGCACTTGCGGGACCTTGACGGCATTCGAAATGCCGTGGGCCCGTTGCCAAACAATCCGCCCGAGACAGGATCATCCACCGTCCTGCCGGAATGGTTGTCCAATTCCATCGATGGCGTGCAGGTGCCCAAGAACCTGAAGGTCTATCGCAAGGACATGTTGGGCTACGCCGGTGCGTGCCACGGCCAACCGCACCTGCACTTCGAGATCTTCATGACCGAGGGTGACTTCAGGGCGTGGTTCGAGCAGTCGGGCCATGTCGTGGAACTTGGAAGCAGGAATCCCACTACGCCAGCATCGAAGGACTACTGGGGCCATAGCTACTTTGTGATCCCTGGTGGGCAGGTATTCGTCAGCAAGCCACCCAATGCGGTAGGCACGGCGGCAGCGTATTTCCCACCACTACAGTCGGGCACGCTGGACACCGGCAGCAAGCTGTACGTTGAAGCCTATTTCCACAAGGGGCAACGCTACACGCGCTCCTGGGTTGAAATGGCCGGAACTCTTATGCCCCTGACTCCCGCGCCTGTACCGGACACCTACGCCGACTACGAATACAAGATGTACGAGCGAGCCACCGCGCTCTACCCGCAATGCCCAAGCGATGGCTACGAACTGCTCCGCTTCGGCCGGATACTGAACGACCACCCCACACTGCCGGCAGCTGCCCAGCAGACCTGGGTGGCCGCGACCTTCGAGGCAGGCAAGCAGGGCTATATCGACATCAGCCAGCCGGCAATCCAGAAGCTGTCCGACGCGGACTTCCCGTTCTTTATGGGCTGGCAGAAGATCGAAGAAGGCAACACGCCATTCAGCCAGGATGGCATCTGCGATTACGACGCGTTGAGAAAAATCGTTGCTGTGGTTGAGGATGCCGAGACCTCTGCCGAAAGAGTGCGCCCCGCCCATGAACAGGAAGCCAAGCTGGCCGCTTACATAGCACACCATCGAGAGGTGCGGGAGAAGTTCAGGGGCTTCGTTTGCCAAGCGCCAAGCGAGTGGGATGCGAGCGGCAACGAGGCGCGCTACAAGAGGCTGAAGGATCCGGATGGGTTCTTCGGGAAGCGCAAGGAACTTGATCCGAATGGGTATGACGACTTCATCAGGTTCCTGAAGCGGTTTCAGTTTCTAGAGAAGACCTCGCTCGGCGGCGGCAAGAAATTTTGGTTCTTCCACCCGCTAGCTTTTATCCGTCATTTCAGGAAGTGCGGGTGGTTGAGTCAAAATGATTTTAAGAGAATCTATGATGAGAAAAACTATATATCGGTTGGGAAGCGTGGGATCGAATATAAGGAATGTTATAGGTATTCAATAAATCTCGTCTTGCGAAAGTATGCGCTAAATACTCAGGTTAGAGCCTCGCATTTTTTCGGGCAGTGTGCAATAGAATCATTCTATATGATGGTTGTGCGTGAAAGTTCTGTGGCGATTGCCAAGGCGGTTAAATCTAATCATGTGTCCATAGCGCCAGAAACGAATGGATATCTGCAGTCTCCACCCGCAGCACCATCTGATGTTGCGTATTTTATAAAATACGATGGTATATCTCAACTTGGCAACACTGATCCCGGAGATGGCGTTAAATTTAGAGGAAGGGGATTAAAGCAACTCACGGGAAGATATAACTATTCTCAGTACAGGGTATTTCGGGGGTGGTTGGATGCAAAATCCTATGATCATGCGTGGTTTAAAAAGAAAAAATCTGGCCCTGCAATGGATCATCCAGAGGTCGCTGGCAATGACCCGTTCACATGTGTCGACACCGCCGGTTTCTACTGCGCATATCGACACGTGGCGAAGGCGGCTGATGCGGGCGTTAGAGAGTTCGTTTCGCTCGCCGTATCAAAGATCGTGAACCCGTATGACGTGAAAAGCCCATCTTTGCGATGGGATGAAACAAAAAAGGCATATGCGATACTGGGAGACTCAAAATGAGGGGATTTTTCGTTATTGCAATTCTATTTCTTTATTTTGGCTTTGCGTTAGCTGCGCCTTCCATTCAGTCGTGTGATGGGTTGTACGCGGCCAAAATGGATGGTAATGGGGTATTGTTAATAAATCACGGTTTCCGGCGATTCGCATCGAAACGAATAGATCATAATCTCTCGGGTGGGGTGTTTAGCCTGGATAACTCGATATTAATCGTGTTCGGATCGCCAAGAAATGTAAATTCCAAAGGTCCCCAGGTCACCCGTCTCTCAATTATTAGTGTAAGACGACGGCCTTTTGTCATTATGAGGCAAATTTATGGTGGTGGAGTATATGATGCCGCGTTCAGCTCCGATCAGAATTTTGTTTCTGTAGAAAATAAATTTGGGATTGATGTATTGGATCTGACTCACAAGACATCCAAAATGTTCGCCCCCACGTATAGGGTTGGCTTCTCGACGCAGAAGTGCCTAAGTAAATAGGAATTAATAAAAACCGCAATAGACGTGGAATCTCCCATTCGCCTCGGCGACAGACTCGAAAACGGCGGCCAAGTCACAACCGCCTCGCCGACCATGACATTCATGAACCGCCCGCTCGCGCGCAAGGGGGATGCAGCGCATTGCGCCCGCCACGGCGCGACGACGATTGCAGAGGGTCATGACGGCTTTCGCGACCAGGACGGACGGCCCGTAGCCATGCACCACTACCGTTGCACGTGTGGCTGCCGGCTGATTTCGTCGCTCCTGAATGTCCATATCGCTTGAACATGCCCATCGATTTGTCCCCGGGTGGTGAGGCGAGTCCGTACCCGGCAGACGTTCGCCGCTTCTTGTCGTGGCTCGTCATCTGGGCCTTGTGCGTCGTCGTCGGCGCGGCTATCGCCTTGCTGCTGTGGCCCGTAGGGGTACCGGCACGTGGGACCCTGTTTTGGTGGCGCATTGCTGGCATACCGAATGGCGTCTTTCTGATCCTGCTAGGCATCGCGCGCGTCGGATACGAAGTGCAATGGCATCGCGCCAATCATTGGAATGTCCACAGGCAGAAATGGATCGACGCGCGCGTGCGAGAAGCGCAGCGCCCATTGCAGGTACTGGGGGCCAGCTATTGCCTGCCCCTTCAAGGGCACAAGGATCTTTCCAGCGCGTTGCGTGCGGCAAAGCCTCTGGTCGATCAGCGCGCACCGCGCACTCGTGCAGCACTGATCGCGCATAGCCGGTTCGATGAGGATTCGCTGTGCGCCCGTCTATTGGAAGGTGAATCACCGGCCGGGGACCATCCGGACGAGCCTGTGCAGCAAACGTTCGAGACGGTTTCCACCATTGTGCTGAAGATGGTCGATGCGCTGGTTCCGCTCGCGCAGCACCTGCAAGTGTTGTCCCAATATGGGCCTGGCCACGCCCCGGCGGTGCGCGTATTGGCCGAGGCCGAGATGGCGACGATTCGTCTGGCCCAAGTGCAGGAAGCGCTGGGCCGCATTGGATTTCCGCACCTCGAATGCCAGACAGTACCGGCGTCCGATGCACTGATGGTTGCCGATGCATGGCTCGATCTGCGTGAATGGCGGCCGCTACTGGTGATTGCCGCTGAATGGCACGATGCCAATCCTCCGGCCAACAGTGGGGAGGGGTGTGTTGCCGTGTTGCTCAATCCCGGCTGCTTTCAGTTGCCCGAGCCGGTGAAGGTGGTCGGGCTACTCCATCGGCCCCTTGCCGACGCAGCCGGCGCATCGGGCGATCTTGTCGCCAACGCGATCCGATGGGGGAAAACCGAACCCGCGGCGTTGCAGCGGGCATGGATCACCGGCCTGGGAAGCCAGCAAGACATAGCGCTTTCTGCCGCGATGAAGGCAGCCTCCCTGCCGCAACTCAACGAGTGGGAGGCCCAATGCCGCGTGGATCGCATCGTCGGCAATGTCGGCGCGGTCGATCCCTGGCTTTCCGTTGCGGCCGCCATCGAATCCCGCGAGACCGGCTCGCATCTCATCCTTGACCGCGCGCAGGCAGCGGTCCTTCACGTCCTGACACCACCGCATGACGAATCCAAGTACTGATCTGAAGGCCGAGACGGCGAACTCGAAGACTCCCGGCGCCATATCCCTGTGGGGTGGTCCCCTGGTCCTGGCGGGAACGGGAGCGTTGGCGGCCCTCGTTGTTTGGTTCCATGGCGAGAGCTTCGGGCTGATTTCGCGCGATGCCAGGATGTCTGTGCTGCTGTGGATTCCCCTTGTGGTTATCTTTGCCATTCTCGTGTACTTGGTCTCGGTTCTGCTCGGTGCCGATCGGGCCACGGCGCGGCTTTTCGCCCGCGAGGCGGGTGACGCGCGCTCTCCTTGGGGCAGAAGGCCTCGGCGCGACACCCGGCTGGAAGAACTACGCCATGATCTGCGCAGCTCCTTGGGCTGGCGCTGGCGTTCGCGCATGCCGTGGCTGATGTTGTGCGGCGACGATGCATCGATTGATGAAGTCGCCCCTGGCCTGAAGCAGGCCGGCGTGTGGCGCTCGGAGGAAGCCGTTCTCGTCCATGCCTCGCCCGCCGGCAGCGAGGCGGCCACATGGCTCCGACAAGTGCGGAAGTTGCGCTACCGTTGTCCGGTCGATGCCATGGTGCAAGTGGTATCGGGAAACAATGCGGGTGCGGCGCACACGCAGGCGCTGCGTGCCCTGGCCGCGACCCAGGGTGAATTAGGCTGGGCCGCGCCGGTGATCTTCGTCCACCCCGTGACGCTGCAGGGCGCGCACCGGGGGGAATTCACGGCCATCGGCGCATTCCTCGATGAGGCAAGTCATCGGACCCGTGGCGCAGCAGCCAACGCCATGGATGACTTATTGGTATCGCTGGAGGCTCGCACCGCTGTGCTTGGCGTGCAATGGTGTGCTGAACCTAGAAAGTCACCATTCATCGCGAGAATTTCAGCCTACATCGGGGAGCACCGGGCTGGCATCGTGAATCGGTGGGCGGCGTGGCATGCGTCAGCCTGGCGGCGTGCGCCGATGGCCGGCGTCATGTTTGCTCCGGTGTTCGCCGCGCCTTCGATGCCGGTACCCGTGCCCGCAGCGGATGCTTCGGCCGAAGTGGCCAGCCTGGCCGCCGCAATCCACGGGCCGGAGGCGGCCGGCATGCAACTGGTTACGCTATTAGCGACCTGGCGAGAGATTGGCGAGCGTGCCGCAAACTATCGCGCGCGCAGAATCGGAATACATCCGCTTACGGTCCTCACCTTGGTTGCGCTGGTATCGGTCGCTTTTTGGAGCGCTGGCATGCTGGCTTCCGGTTTGCGCAATACCCAAGACCTGCGCACGGCGCGGCAGACGATTCAGGACATGCAGACGGCCTCCACTCCTGCCGCTCGCCTGAAGGCACTGCTTGCGCTGCAGCAACAGATCGAGCGCTTCGAATACCGAACGCAGCATTACGCGCCGTTGCTGACCCGCTTCGGGTTGAATCGCGATCCGGAGGTGCTGGCCGTCCTGTGGAAGCCATACGCACAGGCCAGCCGCCAGTTGCTGGTCACACCGGTCCAGGAAGCGCTGGAGGCGTCGCTGACGGACCTTGCGCAGATGCGGACCGATTCGCTGGACGAGCAGACCAGCCGTTGGGCACTGGAGGGCCATCAGGGACTTAAGACTTACCTGATGCTGGCATATCCCGAGCGCGCCGATGCAGCGTTCCTGGCCCCGCAACTGGCGCAGCACTGGTCCACAGACGCGCGGATCACCCCAGGCGAGCGTCAGGACCTTGCCGGACGCTTGCTCAACTTCTATGCCAATCACCTGAAGGCCAACCCGGGCTGGCATATCCAGCCCCGCCCTGAACTGGTAGCTGGCGCGCGCCAGACTCTGCTGGCGGTCATCGGGCAACGCAACGCCGAGGAGACCATCTACCAGGGCATCCTCACCGCGTTCGGAGAGCTTGGCGGCAGCAAGTATCCCGATCAAAGCCTGGCATCGCTGACCGCGGGCACGGATCCACGAGGGCTGCTGCGCAGCGCCGCCATCGTCCCCGCAGTGTTCACGCGTCAAGCTTACGAGGGCTATGTCGCCCCCGCGATCGAGACGGCTGCCACACGCAGCGAAATTGCCAGCGACTGGGTGCTGGCGGATGACAAGGTGCAGGCAAATGCGGCAATACATCGCACTGCACAGACCCTGCAAGCTGCGTTGACCGAACAGTATTTCTCCGACTACGCGGACCGCTGGCAGGGTTTTATGAACAGCCTGCAATGGGAGCCCGCGCCGACGCTGCCGACCGCGATCGACCAGCTCAAGCTGATGGCGGACGCGCGCCAGTCGCCGGTTATGGCATTGATGAAGGCATTGGAATACCAGGGCGGCGCCGGGGCCCGCAAGGAATCGCTTTCCGATACCTTGGTCGAGAAGGCGCAGAACCTGCTGGGCAAACCGGCCGAACCCGGTGCGATCAAGCCGGATCCGGCGGGGCCGCTTGGCACTGCCTTCGCACCGGTACTGCGCCTGATGGGGCAGGGCCAATCCGCCAATCCCGGCGCCAACGGTGACATGAGCTTGCAACGTTTCCTTGACCGGGCGACGGCACTGCGCCTGCGCTTGCAGCAGGTCAGCAACAGCGCCGATGCCGATGCACAGTCTCGCCAGATGGCGCAGGCGCTATTCCAGGGAAAAGGCTCGGAGTTGGCTGACACGCAAGCCTACGCGCAGTTGATGGCCGCCAGCCTTGGCAGCCAGTGGGCGGGCATGGGCGAGACGCTGTTCGTGCGCCCGATTGCGCAAGCGACGCAGACCGTGCTGCAGCCCGCGCAAGCGAGCCTGAACGACTCGTGGCGGCAAAGCATCGCGATGACGTGGGGCCGGGCATTCGCCGGACGCTATCCGTTCGCGGACAGCACTGAGGATGCCTCGCTGCCCGAGCTGGCGCGCTTCCTGCGGCCGCAGAGCGGGCTGATTGGCGCGTTCCTTGGCACACAACTGGCCGGCGTGCTGGAATTGCGTGGGGACCAATGGGTGCCAGCCGCCACCAGTGGTCAGGCAATGGCTTTCGATCCCGCCTTCCTGAGGGCGGTCAACACCCTGCAGCGCATCGCCGCGCATCTGCTGGCGCAAGGACAGCCCGGGTACCGCTTCGAGTTCCAGCCGGTTCCGACTCCGGGCCTGACTGATACGCTCCTGACTGTCGACGGACAGAAGCTGCACTACTACAACCAGCGCGAGATCTGGCAGGCGATGACCTGGCCGGGCAATAGCCCGCAAGACCTGGGGACGCACCTGCAATGGCGGACCGAGAAAGCCGGGCTCAACAAGAGCTATGAGTTCGGTGGCCGCTGGGGACTGGTGCGGATGCTGGAGCGCGCGCACATCGAGCCGCTGAGCAGTGCGACCTATCAACTGACCTGGCAGGCCGTCCCGGACACGTTGGCGCCGATAGCCGACCCGGGCGAAACGGACCCGGACAGCCTGACGGCACGCGCCGCGAAGCTGGCGGCTGCAGGGGACATGATCTATCCCATCCGCTACCAGATGCGCACAGAGATCGGCCAGGGGCCGTTGGAGATGCTCGCGCTGCGGGGCTTTGTGTTGCCTGGCCGGATTTTTGCCGCCCGCGAGCCGCAAGCCCCGGTGCCTGCCGCCCCGCCCCAGCGCAGGTAGGGGCGGCGCGCCATCGGGAAAGCCTTACTTCAACATCTTCAACAAAGCCGCCGCCGCCGCATCGGACGACGCGGGATTCTGCCCCGTCACCAGCCGGCCTGCCACCACGACATGACTGGCCCAGTCCTCGCCACGCGTAAAGCGCCCGCCATTGGCCTTGAGCATGTCCTCCACCAGGAACGGCACCACCGTGGTCAGCTGCACCGCGTCTTCCTCGCTGTTGGTGAAGCCGGTCACTTCCTTGCCGCTGACCAGCGGTTTCCCGTCCGCGCCCTTGGTATGGCGGAACACTGCGGGGGCGTGGCATACCGCTCCCACCGGCTTGCCGGCGCGGTCGAACTGCTCGATCAGGGCGACCGAGCGCTGGTCTTCGGCCAGGTCCCACAGCGGGCCGTGGCCGCCCGGATAGAAGACGGCGTCAAAGTCTTCCGCCTTCACCTGATCCAGGGTCAGCGTGCTGGCGAGTGCGGCCTTGGCGGCCGGGTCACCCTGGAAGCGCCGGGTGGCGTCGGTCTGGGCGCCGGGGTCGTCGCTTTTCGGGTCGATCGGCGGCTGGCCGCCCTTGGGCGAGGCCAGCGTGATGTCGGCGCCAGCGTCCCTGAAGACGTAGTAGGGCGCGGCGAACTCCTCCAGCCAGAAGCCGGTCTTGTGGCCGGTATTGCCCAGCTTGTCGTGGGAGGTCAGCACCATCAGGATTTTCATTGTTCCGCTCCATTGGTTCACAGGCAGCCGGGCTGAAATGCCGCGGCACTGGCAACATCCTAGGCAGCGGACTATGATTCGAAAACTTCTATTATTCGATCTCTGCTATCCAAAAAATGAATATCGGCAGCAAGGACCTCAACCTGCTGTACGTGTTTCACGTGCTGTACCAGGAAGGCAATGCCTCGCGCGCGGCCGCGCGCATGGCGCTGAGCCAGCCGGCGCTGAGCCACAAGCTCAACCGCCTGCGCGATGAGCTGGGCGATCCGTTGTTCGTGCGCGCGCCGCGCGGACTGACGCCAACGCCGCGTGCGCATGCGCTGGCGCCGCAGGTGCAGCGGCTGGTCGGGGACCTCGACGCGTTCTATGACGCCTGTGCCGGCCACGATTACCTGGCGCGCAGCGAGCACCTGCATATCTATACCACCGACTACATGGAGCAGTTGCTGCTGCCCGCCCTGCTGCCGCGGCTGCGCAGCCAGGCGCCGGGCGTGGTGCTGGTCACGCACAACACGCGCGGCGAGCTGCCGCGCGAGGAACTGGAGAAGGGCACCTGCGACCTGGCGATCGCGGGCTTCTATGAGAACCTGCCCGACACCTTCCACCAGCAGCGGCTATGCAGCGAGGACTTCGTGGTGCTGGCTTCGCGCGCCAATCCACGGATTGCCGATGGCCTGGATCTCGACGCCTTCCTGGCGTGCGAACACCTGCTGACCACGCTGACCGGCGACCTCAACGGTGTGGTCGACCGCGCGCTGGCCCGGCAGGGGCACAAGCGCACAGTGGTGGCGGGTTTGTCGAGCTTCCTTGCCCCGAGCCGGCTGGTGCGCGGCACGGAACTGCTGCTGACCTGCCTGCGCTCGGTCGCGGAAGAGGCCGTGGCGCGCGACTCTGACCTGGTGCTGCTACCGGTTCCCTTCACGCTGCCCCAGGTCGACATGATGCAGATCTGGCACGCGCGCACCGATGCCGACCGGCTGCGGCGCTGGTTGCGCCAGCAGATCCAGGAGGTGGCCAGCGCCATCAGCGCGGCCGGACCGGCCGCGCGCAAGCCCCGCGTCAGGCGCGGTTGACCACCGGAACCAGCGCGCCCTGCACGGCGCGTGCCGCATCCGAGGCCAGGAACAGGATCACGTCGGCCAGCGCATCCAGGCTGACCCAGCGCGTGGCATCGGCGTCAGGCATGGCCTGGTGGTTCTCGGGCGTATCCAGCACGCTGGGCAGCACCGCGTTGATGCGGATGCCCTGGTCGCGCAGCTCTGCCGACATCGATTCGGTCACGCGCGCCAGCGCGTCCTTCGAGGCGCAATAAGCGCTCATCTGCGCCAGTCCGCGCGCGGCCGAGTTGGCGCCCACGTTGACGATGGCGCCGCCGCCCGCGGCAAGCATGTGCGGCACCACCGCGCGCGCCATGTTCAGCACGGTACCCACATTCATGTCGAACAGGTGGTTCCAGGTATCGGCGCTGGTTTCATGCACGTTCGGGCCCATTGAAAAGCCGCCGGCCAGGTTGCACACCACGTCGATGCGTCCGCATGCCTGGATGGCCTGCGTGACGGCCTCGCCGAGCTGACCGGCATCGAGCAGGTCCGCCTGCAGGGCCAGGTGGCCGGTGCCCGCTTCGGGCAGCGGCGCCACATGCCGGTCCAGCAGCACCACGCGCGCGCCTGCCTGCGCAAAGGCCTGCGCCACGGCGCGGCCCAGGTTGCCGCGTGCGCCGGTGATCAATACGTTCTTGCCGTTGAAGTTCATTTGCGTGCTCCTGCGCCGTCGTGGCGCACATGGTCGGGGTCAGCCATCGCCCGGGGCCGGCTTTTACCTCGTGGGCCGGGGCGAAAAACGCAAGCCAGTCTACGCACCGCCCCCCAACATTTGCTTGCGAAATTGCCTCGGGCTAACCCTTGAACGGCACAGGAAGTTGCGCGGCGGGCCGGCGTCATTGCCGATTGCGCCGTGGCTTGCGCGCTGGCGCGGTGTCCGCGGGGGCGGCCGCCGCTTCCGCTGCCGCGGTCTGCTCAAGGAACCCCACCAACAGCCGCGCCGCCGGCGACAGCAGTTCCAGGTCGCGGAAGCAGATCGCAAAGCGCCGCCGCGCCCAGTCGTTGCGCAGCGGGATCACGCGCAGGCTGAAGGTGGGCGCGATCGGCGCGGCGATCTCAGCCGGGATGATGGTGATGCCCAGGTTGGCACGCACACAGCGCAGCGCAGCGTCGAAAGTCGAGACCACCGCGCGGTAGGCGATGCCGCGCCCGAGGATGGCCGCATAGCGCGTCAGCATGGTCTGCACCGCGGTCTGGGCGGGCATGCCGATATGGTCGTAATCCAGCGTGTCCTCGAAGCGGCAGTCGGCGGCCTGCGCCAGCGGATGCGAAGCATGCACCACCGCCGCCAGGTGATCGGTGCGGTAGGGCCGGGTCTGGAAGCCTTCCAGGTCGGCCGCGTCCCAGCAGATCCCCAGCGGCGCCGAGCCCTCGCGCAGCGCGCGCACCACGTCGCTGCTCAGGCTTTCCTCGATGGTCACGCGCACGTCGCGGTTGGCCGGCTGCTGCAGGAAGGCGGCGATATCGTCCGGCAGCGATTCCGCCATTGAGGACACCGTGGCCAGCAGCCGTACCTGCCCGCGGATGCCCGCGCCGTAGTCGGCCATGTCGCGCGCGACCCGGTCCGCCGCCGCCAGCATGGCGCGCGCATGCGCCAGCACCATCTCGCCCGCGGGCGTCGGGATCACGCCGCGGCGGCGCCGCTCCAGCAGGGTCGCGCCTACGGTCTCTTCCAGTTGCGCGAGCCGCTTGCTGATGGCGGATGCCACGATGTGCTCCTGCTCGCCCGCGCGCGCCATATTGCGGGTTTCGCAGACGGCGACGAACAGGCGCAGGGTGGTGAGGTCGAGGTCTCGCATGGCTGTGAGGGACTGCGAATTTCCGGAATGGAATGGTAAGCCTATTTGGGTGGCGGTAATCATTCATCCGGGAACTCCTTGAATTTTCTGTGCGGCGCCAAGAAGACATTCCGATTCGGAATTTTATCGTGCGTAAATCACCGCTTCAGCTCTTTGGCAGAAACTCATAAAGTTCTTCCATCGCTCCCGCCTCAGGGCGCAAACCGGAAGCCGCTGAATCATGTCTGTTCCCTTTCCCCGCCACGCCGTCATCCGCGAAGTCGGATTGCGCGACGGCCTGCAAAGCATCCGCACCATCCTGCCCACGGCAAGCAAGGAGGCCTGGATCCGCGGCGCCCATGCAGCCGGCCTGCGTGAGCTGCAGGTGGGCTCGTTCGTGCCGGCGCACCTGCTGCCGCAACTGGCAGATACCGCGCAGCTGGTCGCATTCGCGCGCACGCTGGCGGACTTGTTCGTCTCGGTGCTGGTGCCCAACCTGCGCGGCGCGCAGGATGCGCTGGCCAGCGGCGCTGACCTGATGATCGTGCCGCTGTCGGCCAGCCACGCGCACAGCCTGGCCAACCTGCGCAAGACGCCGGACGAGGTGGTGGCCGAAGTGGCGCGCATCCGTGCCGCGCGCGATGCCAGCGGTGCGAAGACGCTGATCGAAGGCGGTGTCGGCACCGCCTTCGGCTGCACGCTGCAGGGCCATGTCGATCCGGACGAAGTGCTGCGCCTGATGCAGGCGCTGCTCGATGCCGGCGCCGACCGCGTCAGCCTGGCCGATACCGTCGGCTATGCCGACCCGCGCATGGTGCGCGAGCTGTTTGCGCGTGCGCTCGATATAGCCGGCGATCGCTTCTGGTGCGGCCATTTCCACGATACCCGCGGGCTTGGCCTGGCCAACGTCCACGCGGCGCTGGAAACCGGCGTGACCCGCTTTGACGCCTGCCTGGCCGGCATCGGCGGCTGCCCGCACGCGCCTGGCGCCAGCGGCAATGTCACGACCGAAGACCTGGCCTACATGCTCGGCAGCATGGGCATCGACAACGGCATCGATATCGGCCGCCTGCTCGCGCTGCGTGAAGACGTGGCTGGCTGGCTCAAGGACGAAACCCTGCACGGCACGCTGTGGCGCGCCGGCCTGCCCAAGACCTTCCCGGCCCAGTCCGCTGGCGCCGCTGCCTGAGACACAAGATGATCCAAGACAAAAGCAACTCCCTGCCGCTGGCCGGCATCCGCGTGGTCGAATTCACGCATATGGTGATGGGCCCCACCTGCGGCATGATCCTGGCCGACCTGGGCGCCGAGGTGATCAAGGTGGAGCCGCCCGGCGGCGACAAGACGCGCAACCTGCCGGGCCTGGGCATCGGCTTCTTCCGCGCCTTCAACCGCAACAAGAAGAGCGTGGTGCTGGACATCACCACCGAGGAAGGGCGTGCCGCCGCCGCCGAGCTGGCGGGCCAGAGCGACGTGCTGCTGGAGAACTTCCGGCCCGGCCTGATGCAGAAGCTGGGGCTGGACTACGCCACGCTGTCGCGCGACTACCCGCACCTGATCTACGTTTCGCACAAGGGCTTCCTGCCCGGCCCCTACGAGAACCGGCTGGCGCTGGACGAAGTGGTGCAGATGATGGGCGGGCTGTCTTACATGACCGGGCCAAGCGGGCGGCCGCTGCGTGCCGGCACCTCGGTCAACGACATTATGGGCGGCATGTTCGGCGCCATCGGCGTGCTGGCCGCGCTGCGCGAGCGCGACCGCACCGGGCGCGGCCAGGAGATCCAGAGCGCGCTGTTCGAGAACTGCGTATTCCTGGCCTCGCAGCATATGCAGCAGTTTGCGATGACCGGCGAGGCGCCGCCGCCGATGCCGTCGCGCGTGTCGGCGTGGAGCGTGTACGACGTCTTCACGCTGGCCGGCGACGAGCAGCTCTTCATTGGCGCGGTCAGTGACAAGCAGTTCGTCATGCTGTGCCAGGTGCTGGGACATCCGGAGCTTCTCGACAAGCCTGAGTACGCCAGCAATACCTCGCGCGTGGCAGTGCGTCCGCAACTGCTCGACGAACTGGGCGCGATCCTGCGCCACCACCGCAGCGCAGAACTCGCGCCCAAACTCGAAGCCGCCGGCATCCCCTATGCGCCGATCGTGCGCCCGGACCAGTTGCTCGACGATCCGCACCTGCTCGCCAGCGGCGGATTGGTGCCGATGCAGGCCGACGACGGCTCGACCACGCCCACGGTGCTGCTGCCGCTGCTGATGGGCGGGCGCCGCCCGGGCGTGCGCCGGCCGCTGCCCCGGGCTGGCGAGCACAACGAAGAAATCCTGTCGCAGCTGGGCACGGGCCGCACCGGCTGAGCCGCAACGCAGCGTGCATGCCGCGGCACAGCGGCAGTCCGCAAAGATCCTACGATAACGATACGGAGACAACCCCATGCACCCCCGTCGCATCCTTCTCAAGTCAGGGCTGGCACTGGCCGCCACCGTTGCCACCGTGCTGGCGGCGCCGGGTATCGGCGCGCTCGCGCAGGGCGGCACCGGCAAGCCGGTGCGACTGATCCTGCCAATCAGCGCCGGCTCCGGCGTGGACACCATCGCGCGCGCGGCCGGACCCGCGCTGGGCAAGGCCTTCGGCCAGCCGGTGGTGATCGAGAACCTGCCCGGCGCCGGCGGCATCACCGGGGCCGCGGCCGTGGTCAAGGCGCAGCCGGACGGCAGCACGCTCGGGCTGGTCTCGAACAACCATGTCATCAACCCGAGCGTGTTCCGCACAATGCCGTTCGATGCCATCAAGGACATCACCCCGATCAGCGTGATCGGCACCACGCCGCTGGTGCTCGTAGTGAATCCCAGGGTGCCGGCTAGGAACGTGAAGGAACTGGTGGCGCTGCTCAAGGCCAGGCCCGACGGCTACAACTACGGGTCGTCCGGCAATGGCACCATCATCCACCTGGCTGGGGAGATGTTCCTGGACGAGGCCGGCGTGAGTGCGCGCCATGTGCCGTACAAGGGCACCGGGCCGATGATGAATGACCTGATCGCCGGCCAGGTTGAGCTGGGCGTGGTCGCACTCAACGCGGTGACGCCGCACCTGAAGGCCGGCACGCTGCGCGCGATCGGCGTGTGCGGCGACAAGCGCTCGGCGGCCGCGCCGGACATCCCCACCATCGCCGAACAAGGCTTGCCCCATTACAACGTCGCCGGCTGGTTTGCCGTGGTTGGCCCTGCCGGCATGCCGCCGGCAGAGGTGAAGCGCGTGCATGACGCATTCGCCAGGGCCTTCACCTCGCCTGAAGTGCTGGAAGCGATGAAGAAGCAAGCCACCGTGATCGAGCCCGGCACACCCGAAGCCGCCGCGAGCTTCTTCCGCAGCGAGGCCACACGCTACGCCGCGCTGGTGAAGAAAGCCAACGTCAAGATCGAATAGCGCCCCACTTCGCTGCGGCACCACACCTGATCCATCCTCACGCTCTCATTCATGACCCTCTACAAACTTGGCGACCTCGCGCCCGCCATCGCCGGTACCGCCTTTGTCGCGGCGCAAGCCACCATCATCGGCCGCGCGGAACTGGCCGAACACGTCTCGGTCTGGCCCGGCGCGGTGATCCGCGCCGACAACGAGCCGGTGACCATTGGCGCCGGCAGCAATGTGCAGGAAGGCGCGGTGCTGCATACCGACCCGGGCTGTCCGCTGGCGATCGGGGCCGGCGTGACCGTGGGGCACCAGGCCATGCTGCATGGCTGCACCGTGGGCGATGGCGCGTTGGTCGGCATCCAGGCCGTGGTCCTGAACAACGCGTCGATCGGCGCCGAGTCGCTGGTGGCCGCCGGCGCGCTGGTGACCGAGGGCAAGCAGTTCCCGCCGCGCTCGCTGATCCTGGGATCGCCCGCCAAGGCTGTGCGCGAACTGACGGATGAGGAAGTGACGCACCTGCGCGTGAATGCCGAGGACTACGTCCGGCGTGCCGCGTATTACCGGACAGCGCTGGAAAAGATCGGCTAAGTGACTGGGCACGGTGGCCTGCAGGATGCGCGCCAAGCGCCTAGAATGCCAGCAGCCACCGTGGCGATGCCCCCAGGAGGACGACCATGTCCGACAAGCCCGTCAAGATCCCCGGCCCCGACCACCCGATCACCATCACGCCGACCGCCGGCAGGGTCGTGGTCAAGGTGGCCGGCGTCACCATTGCCGACAGCGACGCTGCGCTCACGCTGAAAGAGGCGGCCTACCCGCCGGTGCAGTACATCCCGCGCGCGCATGTCGACATGGCGCAGCTGGAGCGTACCGCGCACGCTACATACTGTCCGTACAAGGGCGACTGCAGCTACTTCTCCATTCCCGCAGGCGGCGAGCGTTCGCGCAATGCGGTGTGGAGCTATGAAGCGCCTTACGCCGCGGTCGCCGCCATTGGCTCGTACCTGGCCTTCTATCCGGAGCGCGTCGGCAGCATCGAGATCCTCGGCAACTGAGGGATCGCGCGCCGCGCGGCATGGCGGCGGCACCAGCAAAGGAACCAACCAAGGAACCAGCGCGCGCGGGTTCCAGTGGCCAGGGCTTTCGAAGCCCCAGAAGCGCCAGAACGCCAGCGAAACCCAGCAGCACCATGATCGCGGTGATGATGCCTTGCCGATAGCCGTTGAGCACCACTTGCGGCGCTGGCTCGGGTGAAGCCGCTGGATCGGAAGCGTTCAGGGCGTCTCCAGTGTGGCGTTGCGTCGCCGCAGTGTTGCCAGGCGGGCCGCGGATTCAGCCGCCGCGGGCCGGCAATTGCACCACGGCCAGCGTGGCATCGGCTGGCCCGACGACCTTGCTCAGGTGCCCTTTGCCCGTGGTGTCTTCCAGCAGCAGCGCACTGCCTGCCGATAGCGGCCGGCGTTCGCCGTCGCTGGCTTCGAACTCCATCGCACCGGCCAGAACGAAGATCCACATGCGCAGCGGCGACGGGTGCAGTGCGCCCGCCCAGCCGGCCGGCACCAGCAGGAAGCCCTGCCGCGCGGCTTCGTCCAGCGGCGACACCCAGAAGGCGCGCGCCGGCGGCGCGAACAGGCGCTCCGTGATGGCAACGGAAAGCGGGGCAAAGTGGGACTCGCCGGCGGCATCCGCGTAAAGCCGCTCAAAGGCCAGCGGCGCACGCGCACTTGTGACGGGTTCGGCAGTGGCAGCCATGGCGCACCTCCCTGCGGCGCATTGCGCGCGGCATTGTTATGCAGCCAGTCTAGGCTGCCGGGCGCGGAGTGCAATGCCTGCCTGGAACGTGCGAGGGCAGGGCATCAGCCCTTGCTGAAGATGCTGTAGAAGTCCGGCGCGCCGCTGTCGGGCACGCTCAGGTCGAGCGAGCCTTCGATGTGTTCCAGGTGTTGCGCCATCATCGCGCTGCTCGATGGCGTCGATCAGCTGGCGGTGCTCATGCTCGGCGCAGGCCGGCGCGCCGGGGCGGTCGTACAGCGTGATGATCAGGCAGGTCAGCGACACCATCTCGCGGATCAGTTTTTCGAGGATGGCATTGCCGCATCTACGCGAGCGGTACCCGCGCTCTTATCGCATCAACGCCTTCGGCTGCGCCCCGCGCAAGCGCAGAAAAAACCAACAGGGCACTTTGAGCCGGCGCAGCAGCCGTAGGCGTCCCCGCGATGCGGCTGGCAGCAGGCGGCCTACGCCCTCCATGGGGATCGTTCAATAGTGGGTTAGCGCAGGCACTATCCCTGACTCACATGGCGTTAGCAGGGTCGAACGGGCAACCACATCGAACGGCAAGCACCACCGTGGGAACCACCAACGCCGAGGAATTGATTGCCAGCCGCACAGGCGACGCGTTTCTTGGTTACTTCTTGTCGCTCGGCCAAGAAGTGACTCGCCGGCTGCGCCGGCGAAACAGCCCACGCTAGTCAAGCACGACACCCCACCGCATTGCCAATGCCCCCAGTACCACAACCACCCCCACCAAATCAGCACAGAATCAAAAGAACCCCACTCCCAAGAGCGCAGTTCTTTGCCACGACCCCGCCGCCGACGGGATCTCAATATGCAATCCTCGCCGTCAGGCTCACGCTGCGCGGATCCGCAGGCTGGATGTAGTTCTCATACTGGAAGCCCCAGTAGCGCTTGTTGGTCACGTTGTTCAGCGCGGCGCGCAGCGTCAGGTCCTTGCCGGCGACGCGGGTGTTGTAGCTCGCGCCGAGATTGAACACCGTGTAGCCGCCGGCCTCCAGCGTATTGCCCGCGTTCAGCTTGGTATTGCCGGTGTACTTGCCATCGACACCAAGGCGCAGACCCGGCACGAACGGCATGCGGTAGCTGATGCGTCCCGCCAGCACCAGGTCCGGCGCACCGGCGACGCGCTTGCCGTTGTTGGCCATGCCCTTGTCGTAGTACGAGTCCAGGTACATCGCGCTCGCGCCGAATTCCCACTGCGTGCCCAGCCGGTACACGCCGGCCAGCTCCAGCCCCTGGTAGATCGAGGTGCCGTCCTGCTGGCGCGTCGGCACGCCGCCGTTGATGCTGTCGTACTCGGCGCCGCGCTCGATGCGGAAGGCGGCGGCAGTGGCGCTCCAGGCGGCCTGGTCGGCCTTGACGCCGATTTCATACTGCTTGCTGCGGATCGGGCTGAGCAGCTGGCGTGCGTTGGTGTAGCCATCCGGCACGATCGAGCCAGGCTCCAGCGCTTCCACGTAGCTGGCGTAGACCGTGGCCGTGGGCACCGGCTTGAACATCAGCGCCAGCGTGGGCGTGACCACGCCGTTCTTGCTGTAGCTGGAGGTCACCGGCACGTAACCGTTCTGCTCGAAGTTGGTCACGCGCAGGCCGGCCAGCGCCGACCAGCGCTCGCTCAGCTGCACGGTGTCGCTGGCGAACACCGACTTCTGCGTAATGTCGCTATTGCGCACCTTGTTGAAGGCGGTCGAGCTGTAGTACGTGTTGGTGTTGGGCTCGAAGATGTTGCCGGTGCCGATGACGGCGCCGAAGCCGTTGTTGTCATAGCGGTCGATCTGCTTCTGCCATGACAGGCCGGCCACCAGCTGGTGCCCGAACGGCCCGGTGCGGAACTTGCCTTCCAGCATCGCCTGCCATTGCCCCACCTGCTGGTTCTGCGCGGTGTCGTAGCGCTGGTCGCTGTAGTCGCCGGCCTGGTTCAGCAGGTTGTAGGTGCTTTCGTTGCGGTCGCGGTTGACCTTGGTGAAGCTGTAGCTGGTGCTGACCGCCCAGTCGGGATTGATCTGGTAGCGCAGGCCGGTGCTGTACAGCTGCAGGTTGGTGTTCAGGTGCTGGTCGGCACCGGCGAAGTTGCGGATGCGGCCGGACACCGCGGCCGGCAGGGCCGTGTCGCCGTAGCTCCACAGGCTGAACGACGGCATCTGGCCAGTGGCGCGGCGGTCCTGGTAGAGCGAGTCGAAGGTCCAGATCAGGTCCTTGGTCAGGTGCGCATCCAGGCCCAGCGAGACGCTGTCGCGCTTGATACTGCGCGCGTTGTAGGGCGTGCCTTCCTCATGCGTCACGTTCAGGCGGTAGCCGAACATGTTGTCCGGGCCGGCGCGCCCGCCCAGGTCGACGTGCTCGCTCCAGACATTGGCGGCGCGGTAACCCAGTTCGAACGAGGCGGTGAAGGTGTCGGTCGGCTTCTTGGTGACGTAGTTGACGATGCCACCCGGGGTGGCGAAGCCGTACATGAAGCCCGGCAGGCCCTTGAGCAGTTCCACCTGCTCCATGTGCTCGTACGGCAGCGTGATGCCGTAGGCGATGAACGGCAGCCCGTTGATCTTGAAGCCGTTCTGCCAGTCGATCTGCAGGCCGCGCACGCTCAGGTAGCTGGACCAGCTGTTGTAGCCGTTGCCGTTGTCGCTGACCGACGCATCCATCGCAAACACATCGCCCAGCTTGGCCACCTGGCGGTCGGCCAGGTCTTCGGCGGTGACGATGGTGGTCGAGTACGGGGTGTCGAGCTGCGCGCGCGCGCCCAGCGCGCCGGTGCTGGCCTTTTTCTCAAGCTGCAGGCCGGAATCGTCGACTGCCGAGGCGCTGACGGTCACCGCGGGCAGCGGCTGCGCATCCGCCGGCGCCGCGGCTTGCTGCGCCAGCGCGGCGGTTGTCGGAAAGCCAGCCAGGACGGCCAGTCGCGCCAGCACGGCGAAATGGCGAGTTTGGGGTGCGCGCAGGCGCGCGGCGCGAATGACTTGGCGGTTCATAAGGCGACAGCAGGAGACAGGCGGGCCTGTATTTGAATGTAAATACAAATGCGAATAATTCGCATTTGAGAAAAGACTGAATGATGCCTACGCTCGTTGCGGGGGTCAAGGTGGGGGGGAGGGGGTGTTGCGGTGGAAACAACGTTGGCTGGCGTAGCCGGTTCGCGCCTCCCTGACTCCCCTATCGATTGCTGGAGCCTGCCATGGCCATGTCGAACATTCGTGTCCGGATTGACCTGCGAACCAAGGAGGAGGCTGCTGCACCGGGCGGTCCGACACCGCCGCGTCCAGCTCGGCCGCGGTCTGGAAGCGACCCAGCTTCCAGTTCACCTGGCCTCCTCCCGGTTCTACCGGCCGATATATTGGGCGGCAACATAAGAGAAATCGCTGTGCAGGGAAAGCCGCTGCGCGGGGCCGTGCGCCGCTAGATGTGCCGTATCAGGCGCGTGGCGCGCTGCCTTTGTGTGAGGTGTAGGACAAACACCCGGCGCGGAACAGGAAGGGCACCGCTGCCGCGGCCACGGCGCGCGGTATATCGTGCGAGGTAGCAGGCGCTGCACGCCGGCCGGCGCGCGGAGCCAGCCCTATCCCATCCCGCCGCAGGGGGACCTCACGGATGTTCCAGACGCTCTGCCATGTCCCGTTCGCTACCCGGCCACGCGGTGCCGCGGGGCATGCGGGCGCCAGCCGCCGCCGGGGCCTGCGCCGGCTGACGGCGGTGATGCTGGGCTCCGTGCTGGCGGCCGGGGTGCTGGCAGGGTGCGCCAGCCTGCCGGCCTCGGCGCAGCGCACCCCCTCTAACGCCCCGGCCAGTACCACCGATACCCCGCTGGGCAAGGTGCTGGCGCCGCGCCTGGCGCAGCGCCCCGGCGAGTCGCTGTTCTATCCGCTGTCATCCGGGCCCGACGCGCTCGCTGCGCGGCTGGCGATGGCGCGTGCGGCGCAGCGCAGCCTTGACCTGCAGACCTATATCTTCGAAACCACCGGCACCGGCGCCGCCGTGCTGGGCGACATCATCAACGCGGCCGACCGCGGCGTGCGCGTGCGCATGCTGCTCGACGACCTGCATACCGGCGGCATGGACCAGATTCTGTCGGCCATCGATTCGCATCCCAATATCGAGGTGCGCCTGTTCAATCCCTTTGCCAACCGCAGCGTGCGCTGGCTGGAAATGCTGGCCGGCTTCAAGCGGCTGGACCGGCGCATGCACAACAAGTCGATGACGGTGGACAACCAGATGTCCCTGGTGGGCGGGCGCAATGTTGGCGATGCCTACTTCTCCGCGCGCACCGACATGGACTTCAGCGACCTCGATGTGCTGATTGCCGGACCGGCGGTGCCGCAGGTGTCGGCCGTATTCGACGAATACTGGAACGACCCGTCCTCATATCCGGTGGTGGCGCTGATCCCCGCAGGCAAGGAAGCGCCGGTTGAGATGCGCAGCCTGCGCAAGGGTCTGGAAGCTCGCGGCGACCAGGCGGTCGCCAGCCCCTACGTGAAGGAATTGCTGGAGTCGGGCCTGGCCAAGAGCATCGAGAGCGGCCATATGCCTGCTTACAGCGGCAAGGCTGTCGTGGTCTCCGACAAGGCCGCCAAGATCACGCACCAGACCGACGACGATCCCGGGCACGCCACCGCCCGTCTCGAGAAAATGATCAACGGCGCGCAGAAGGAAGTGCTGCTGACCTCGCCGTACTTCGTGCCGGACGACGACGGCGAGGCCTGGCTGATCGCCCTGGCAAAGCGCGGCATCCGCGTGCGCATCCTGACCAACTCGTTTGCCGCCACCGATGTCAGCCCGGTGCATGCCGGCTATGCGCCGCACCGGCTGGCGCTGGTGGCCGCGGGCGTCGAGCTGTATGAGCTCAAGCCCAGCGCCTATGCCGAACTGGCAAGCAGCGGCAAGGCCGCGCGCGGTTCGCGCTCATGGCTATCGTCCAGCCGCGCCAGCCTGCATGCCAAGAACTACATCGTCGACCGGCGCCTGGTATTCATCGGCTCGCTCAACATGGACCCGCGCTCGGCCAAGCTCAATACCGAGATGGGCATCGTGCTGGACAGCCCGGCGCTGGCCGAGCGCATGATCAAGTCCACCGAGAACGGGCTGCTCGACATGGCCTACCGTGTCGGGATGCAGGCCGATGGCGACGGCGGCAACCGGCGCCTGACCTGGACCACGCGCGAGAAGGGGCAGCTCATGGTCTACGACAGCGAACCCGGCATGGGTCCGCTGCAGCATCTGGGCATCGGTGTGCTGCGCGTGCTCCCGATCAAGGAAGAGCTGTAAGCCTGGCCTCGGTGCTGCACCGCGCCTTTCCTGAACCTGGGTTTGGGCGTATGGTTTTCCGCTTCGTTGCCTTTCGCAAAGGAGCTTCATGAAAGCCGCTGTCCTGCATCAACCCAAGACCCCGCTGGTGATCGAAGACGTTGCCATCGGCAAGCCCGGCCCGCGCGAGGTGCTGGTGCGCACCGCCGCCGTGGGCGTGTGCCACTCGGACCTGCATTTCCTGGACGGTGCCTACCCGCACCCGATGCCGGCGATCCTGGGCCACGAGGCCGCGGGAGTGGTCGAGCAGGTCGGCGCCGAAGTGCGCACGGTCAAGCCCGGCGACCATGTGATCACCTGCCTGTCGGCATACTGCGGCCATTGCGAGCACTGCCTGACCGGCCACCTGTCGCTGTGCACCGAGCCCGATACCCGCCGCCGCGAAGACGAAGAGCCGCGCCTGATGGCCCGCCAGGGCGGGCCGATGAACCAGTTCCTGAACCTGTCGGCGTTTGCCGAGCAGATGCTGATCCATGAGCACGCGCTGGTGGCAATCCGCCGCGACATGCCGCTGGACCGCGCCGCGCTGATCGGCTGCGCGGTCACCACCGGCATGGGCGCGGTGATCCATACCGCGAAGGTGCAGCCGGGCGAGACCGTTGCCGTGATCGGCTGCGGCGGCATCGGGCTGGCCACGGTCAACAGCGCCGCCATTGCCGGCGCCGGGCGCATCATCGCCATCGACCGCGTGCCGGCCAAGCTGGAACTGGCGCGCAGGTTCGGCGCGACCGACGTGATCGACGCCGCTAATGCCACCCCAGCTGACGTGCTGGACGCCGTACGCACCCTCACCGGCGGCGGCGTGCACCATGCCTTTGAGGCCATCGGCCTGAAGCAGACCACCGAGCAGGCCTTTGCCATGCTGCGCCGGGGCGGCACCGCCACGGTCATCGGCATGATCGCGCCGGGCGTCAAGATCGAACTGAAGGGCAGCGACTTCCTTGCCGAGAAGCGCATCCAGGGTTCACTGATGGGATCCAACCGCTTTCCGGTGGACATGCCGCGCATGGTGGACTTCTACATGGCCGGCCGCCTGCACCTGGACGAACTGATTGCGCAGCGCCTGCCGCTGGAGCGCATCAACGATGCCTTCGACGAACTGCGCCGCGGCGAGCTGGCGCGCTCGGTGATCCTGTTCGATTAAGGGCCGCCGCCCCCAGCGCCATTGTTCGCGCTGTGGGACAATCGCGGCGCACCGCAATGACGAGGCGCCGCATGAAGACAATCGAATGGAAGGACTGGGAGATTTTTTGCCGCGTGGTGGAAGGCGGCGGCTTCACCCAGGGGGCCGAGCTGGCAGAAGTACCCAAATCTTCCGCCAGCGCCGCGGTGGCGCGGCTGGAAAGCCAGCTTGGCATCCGCCTGTTCGAGCGCACCACGCGCCGCGTGCGCGTGACCGAACGCGGCCAGCGCCTGTATGAGCGCGTGGCGCCGCTGTTCGCCGAACTCCATGAAATCAGCGCCGAGGCCGCCTCGGACAGCGCCGAGGTCAGCGGCCTGCTGCGTATCTCCACCCCCTATGAAGTCGGCTCCCAGCATCTGTCCGAAAGCCTGACGCGCGTGCTGCGCGCCCACCCCGGCCTGCGCGTGCAGGTCGATGTCAGCTGGGACCAGCCCGACCTGATCCGTCACGGCTACGACCTCGCGTTCGTGATGACCGACACCGCGCTGCACGACACCTCGTTCGCCAGCAAGCGCGTGGTCCTGATTGAACGCGCTTTCTATGCCGCGCCGGCACTGATCAAGGCGCGCGGGCTGCCGCGCACGCCGCAGGACTTGCAGGGGTGGCCCACGCTGGGCAACGCTGACGACCGGCACTGGGAGTTCCTGCGCGACGGCGTGGAGATTGCACGCCTGGATGTCGAGCCGCGCATCTGCACCCATAACGCCGAGCTGCGGCTCAAGGCGGCGCTCGACGGCCTGGGCGTGACGCGGCTGTCGCCGCGCTTCGTGCAGGATGCGGTCGGGCAGGGGCAACTGGTGCGCGTGCTGCCGGGCTATGCCTCATCGCCGCTGAAGGTCTACGTGCTGATGCCGGCGCGCAAGCTGATGCCGGCCAGCGTGCGGCTGCTGCTGGACGTGCTGGAGCAGACGCTGGGCGTGCCGGAGACGCGGCGCCCGGCCGGCAAGCGGCGGGAGAACGCTTAGCTGCCGGGGCCTGCGCCCTCAGGCATCGGTCAGTAAGGCTGCCCGGCCGGCCGCACGTCAAAGTGCAGGACTTCGGCAAGATCCAGCATCTCCTCATCGTCCTCGCTGCGCGTGATCCAGCCGCCGTAGGCATCGCCGCCCGTATCCCAGTTCCACAGCGTATAGCCGGCCACGCGCAACTGGTTGTGCACCAGTTCCATCAGTTCCGGCACGCTGGTGCTTTCCAGGAAGGCCTCGTCCTCGGGGTCGTCGCTGCCCCAGTCGATCTCCAGGTCCATCCGTTCGCACAGCTGGTTCAGGCAGCCGATAAAGGACTGGGCATCCTTCCAGTCGACAAAGAACCCGGACTGCCAGTCGATGACCTCGCGGATCACCCACAGCAGTTCCTGGCCATCGGTGTCATCGTCCTCGGCATCGAGCAAGGCGTCTTCAAACATCGACAGCTGCGCCGAGGTCTGTGCGCTGTCGCCAAGGTTGATCAGGGCGAAGAAACGCGCAATCGCGTCCTGCGTGTCGTCGTCCAGTGGTGTGGCCATCTTGATTTCTCCTGTTGCTGCGGTCTAGGCCGCGATGCGCATGATCTCGCGTTGGCCAGCCGGTGTCACGCGCAACGCGCGCGAGGTGCGCGTAGGCTCGACCCAGCCGCGCGCCAGCAGGCTGCCCAAGAGCGCCGCGCCCAGGGCGCCGCCCAGGTGCGGCTTGCGCTCGCTCCAGTCCGGGCAGGTGCAGGCAAACTGGCGCCGCTTGCGCCGCGCCGCCTCGACGTCGACGCCCAGCCCCGCCAGCGCCTGCGCGCCGTCGCCGCTCAGGTCTACGCGCTGTCCGTCCAGCATCAGCCAGCCTGAATGCGTCATCCGCTCGAACAGGCCCACGGCCAGCTCGCCCGCCAGGTGATCGTAGCAGGTGCGCGCCTGGCGCAGCGCCGGTGGAGCGGTGCGCGATACCGGCACGTCGCGCAGCCGCGGCGGCCGGCTGGCCAGCGACGCCGACGCCAGCGCCTCGATCGCCACGCCGATCTCCGGCGTGGCCAGGCGGTAGTAGCGGTTGCGCCCGCGCGTCTCGGCCACCAGCAGCCCGCCTTCGGCCAGCCGGGCCAGGTGGCCGCTGGTGGAAGAGGCCGACAGCCCGGCAATCAGCGCCAGTTCGCCGGCGGGCCGGGCGCTGCCATCCATCAGCGCCCACAGCATGGCCGCGCGGCCGGGATCGGCGAGCAGGCCGGCGAGGTGGCTGATGCCCGGCGTGTAATCCATGGTTTGGCTCCGGATGAAGGGTGGCATGCGGAGTATAGGTGATGGGCCGGTCGTTGACCTCGGACATTAAAGCCCTTGCAAGACATTAAAGTCCCGTTCTAAACATTGATGTCCTTTCCGTAGACATCAGTGTCCTTGTGAAATGTCCCGTTCTGTGCGGTAGCTTCCCGTTGTGGTGGTCAAGTAATTTCGGACAGGCAGATAGGTTCTTTCACTGTCGATTTCGCCTCGTGGGCAATGGGCGACAGTATCCGGCTTCGTGCTTTCCCTAACTGCCCCGAACTGTCAATTGGGCGCCCCAGATTGTCAAAGCGCTTCGCATCGTTGCTGGATACTTGTTGGGTTCGAATGCCGCGGCCTCCGGGTTCGGCGAGTGGCCGATGGCTGACGCACTCATCGCGCGGCCATCGAGCCATGGCGTTGCGGCCCAGCTTCGCTGACAAACACAAACACACTCAGGGGCGACGGTGTTTTCCCCTCTCCCGCCCGGCGGGAGAGGGGGAGAAAACCGCTCGCCAATCTCACCAGGCGCGCGCGGACTTTGACATCCGGCGCAGGTTTGCAAGGAGAAGACCATGGAGCTGAAGGACAAGGTTGCAATCATCACTGGCGCCGGCCAAGGCGGCGGCGAAGGCATCGCACGCGTGCTGGCGCGTGAAGGCGCGAAGATCGCTGTGGTGGACCTGAATCTTGACGCCGCCCGGCGCGTCGCTTCCAGCATCGACCCGGACGGCAAGCGTGCGATTGCCATCCGCGCCGACGTCAGCAAGAAGGCAGACGCGCAAGCCATGGCCAGCCAGACCCTTGAGGCCTTCGGCGCGATCGACATTCTGGTCAACAACGCCGGCGTCGGCGGCGCGTCCGCGCTGGTGTGCGACGTCACCGAGGAGAACTGGGACCGCGTGATGGGGGTGAATGCAAAGGGCATCCTGTTCTGCTGCCAGGCCGTCATCCCCGCCATGAGCGCACAGGGAAAGGGCAAGATCGTCAATATCGACTCGATTGCCGGCATCCGCATGGCTTACTTCAGCAGCGTGGATTACACGGCATCAAAGCATGCGGTCACGGGACTGACGCAGCATCTCGCATGGGAGCTGGCGGACCAGCGCATCAACGTCAATGCGGTATGCCCTGGCGGCATCCTGACACCTGCGATTGAAGCCTATGCAAGCCCGGAAAAGCGCGAAGCCCTGATCCGGCGGACGGTGCCGCTGGGCAGGTTCTGCAAGCCCACGGAGATCGGCGAAGCGGTATCTTTCCTCGCCAGCGAGCGTGCGGACATGATCACGGGCCAGATGCTGGCGGTGGACGGCGGCACCCTCACCGGTTACGGGGAAGACCTGCGCGCGGTATTGCGGCAGCGGCTTCAGGAAGAAGGGAGCCATTGACAGCAGCGCTGCCGGCAGCGCCTCGTCAGAAGCAGGGGCGAAGCTGCCGGCGGTGGTTCACGGTGAGCTTAGTAGTGGATGATGCCGGGGCTCCCCCGCCCACGGGGATGGCTTCACCATTGATTGCCACGCTCAGCGGTGACGCGAGGAAGGTCACCACGCTGGCGACCTCGCTGGCATCGACCATGCGACCAAGGGTGCTCTTGGTCGCCGCCCACGCCTCGGTTGCGGCGTCGGTCTTCTCGGTGCGCGTGGGTCCGGGATGGACCGCCGTGACATTGATGCCCTTCGGGCCAAGTTCATCAGCGAGGTTCTTGGTGATTGCCGCCACACCGACATTGCGCAGCGTGGCAATGGGCCGGCCCGTGTGGTAGATCGCCAACCCGCCGATATTGATGATGCGGCCCCAGCCGTTTGCGGCCAGGTGCGGTGCCAGCGCCCTCGCGGTGCGAAGGTAGCCGATAACCTTGATGTCGATGTCTTCGAGCGCTTGTGCATCGACGATCTCATCGAGCCGCGTGGCTGGCGAGATGCCGCCCGGCAAGGCTGCGGCGTTGACCAGGATATCGATGCCACCGAGGGCCTCGATAGCCTGCTTCACCATGGCATCAACGGAAGCCTTGTCGGCGGTGTTGACCGTCAGCGGCACGATGCGCCGGCCGGTCAGTGCCGCAAGTTCCGCGGCTGTCTCGGCCAGGGCGTCTTGCCCGCGCGCTGCGAGCACCACGTCGACCCCCTCCTGTGCGAGCTGCAGTGCAATGGCCTTGCCGATGCCGCCGCTGCCGCCTGTCACGATTGCGCGCTTGCCTTTTAACCCCAGGTCCATGATGTCTCCGATTTCATGCAAAGGAGCGGGGCGAACGTGCCATGAACACGTCGCCCCGCGATCGTTTCTTGGTCCAGGCGCACAGGCGATGAGGTCCGCGCGCCAGGCTGCAAGCGTTACGGTACCAGGACGGTAGCGCCGCTGGTCTTCCTGGATTCGAGCGCGCGGTGGGCCTCGGCGGCATCGGCCAGCGCGAAGCTCTGCTTGGGCTCGCTCGTGATCTTGCCGGCCAGCACCATGTCGAATAACTCCCTGGCCATGTCCAGCATGTGCGAACGCGGCGTGGCGTAGTGCACCATGGCCGGACGCGTGACCCACAGCGAACCCTTGGCCGCGAGTGTGCGGCTGTCGATTTCCACCGGCCCGGAAGTCGTGCCGTTGCTGACCAGGGTGCCCCGCACCTGCAGGCAGGACAGCGATGCATCCAGTGTCGATTTGCCGACCGAGTCGAACACGACCGGGACCTTCTTGCCGTCGGTGATTTCCATCACGCGCTCGACGATGTCTTCGCGCGAAGTGACGATGGTGTGCGCGCAGCCATTGGCCCTGGCGATCTCGGCCTTTTCATCCGAGCTGACCGTGCCGATCATGGTCACGCCAAGCGCGCGTGCCCACTGACACGCGATCAGGCCGACGCCGCCAGCCGCGGCGTGATAGAGGATGGTTTCGCCACCCTTGAGCGGGTAGACCTGGCGGAACAGGTATTGGGCAGTCATGCCCTTCATGATGAGCGTCGAGGCAGTACGGTCGGAGACGCCATCGGGCAACGGGATCAGGACTTCCGCAGGCATCACGCGCACGTCCGAGTAAGCGCCCTGGGGCCCGAGCAGATAGCCGACGCGGTCGCCGACACGGATGTCGGTCACGCCCGGGCCGACGGCCTCGACCACGCCAACCGCATCCGAGCCCAGGCCGTTGGGCAGCTGAAGCGGATAGTGGCCGGTGCGGAAGTAGATGTCGATGAAATTGACCGCGATATAGGTGTGGCGAACGCGCGCCTGGCCCGGGCCGGGATCGCCGACCTCGACTGTTTCGAGCTTGAGGACGTCGGCGCTGCCGGTCTCGTAGAAGCGAATAGCTTTTGCCATAAAGGTCTCCTGGTAGAAAGTCTATGCCTGACTGCCGGCCGCGGGGGCGGCGCAAGTCATGGCTGAATATGGAATGCCTTCACGATGCCGGCATTGCGATCGAACTCCGTGCGCAGTGCCTGGCTGAGTTCCGGCAGCCCCTGCGCGGGCGCTGGCTCCATGCCGAGTGCCATGAACCGTTCCTGCACACGGGGTTTCGACGCCGCCTTGTAGACCGCCGCCTGGATCTTCTGGCTGAGGTCTGCCGGCACCTTGGCGGATACGAAAACACCACCCCAGTTGCTGAAATCGATGTCCGGATAGCCGAGCTCGGCGAAAGTCGGAACCTGCGGCAGCAGCGGCGAACGCTGCTTTGCCGCCAGCGCATAGGGCCTCAGCTTGCCGGCCTTGATCAGTGGCAGCGAAGTCACCATGTTGTCGTACATCACAGTGATCTGCCCGCCCATTACTTGTGTCAGTCCCGGCGGTGAGCCGGGAAACGGCACGTGCTGCAGATCCATGCCGGCCTTCTGGTTCATGATCATGCCGGCATAGTGGCCGACCGTGCCCGCACTGGGCGAAGCAAAGCTCAGCTTGCCGGGGTTGGCCTTCACATAGCGGATCAGGCCCGGCAGATCCCTGGCCGGCAGGTCAGTCGATGCGACCAGCACCATGGTCACCTTGCTCACGGCGGCAACGGGCCTCACGTCCTTCACCGGATCAAAGGAGACCTTCATCACATGCGGAACTTCGGTGAAGACATTGGTGAGCGTGACCAGGATGGTCTGGCCGTCAGGCGGCGCCGCCAGCAGGGTATTGATCGCGATGCCACCACTGGCGCCCGGCTTGTTGTCGACCACCACGGGCTGCCCGAGGTCCGCCGAAAGCTGCTCGGCCAGCACGCGGGCGATGACGTCCATGGTCCCGCCGGCGGGGGCAGGCACCAGCATGCGCACGGGCTTGCTGGTCCAGGCCATGGCCGCGGGCATCGCTGCGGCCAGCATGACGGCAACGGCAACCTTGCGGAATGCGAAGAGCGCAGGACGATTGGACATGTTGGTCTCGATTAAGGACAGGGAAGCCTGCCGCCCCGGCCGCGGCGATGCCCGCGGCCGGGGCGGCAGGTTGCATCAGGCCGCGCGCAGCGGCAGGTTCCTGACGCCGGCCTGCCGATTGGGTGCCATGCCGTGGGCGGCCAGCGTCTCGTCGGCGCTGTCGTACCAGGTGCCGATGCGGTAGATCTCGCGCGCTTCCTTGCCCGAGGCGATCTCGCGGCCCAGTTCCTCTGCCACGCGCACGCACTGCTCGATCTGCTGCACCGAGGTCATGCGCTTGCCGTGCTGGTCGATGATGGTGTCCTCGATGCCGCAGCGCGGATGCAGGCCCATCGCCATGGCCATCATGTTGAACGGCAGCACGTTCTTCAGCAGCGACTCGGCGGTCAGCGTGCAGCCGTCCGGCGCGCGGTGCACGAAGTTGAAGAAGTTGAACGGGTTGGGGCCGTCGAAGCCGCCGCCGATGCCGATCCAGGTCAGGTTCAGCGGGCCGGTGTAGGCGCCGCTGCGCACCAGGCGCTCGAGCGTTTCGAGTGCGTGGATGCCAGTGAGCTGGAAGTGCGGCTGGATGCGTGAAGCCTGCAGGCGGCGCAGGTGCTCTTCCACCCAGCCGGGGCCGGCCGGCACGGTCATTTCACGGTAGGCGGCCTGGTAGGCCGGCTGCTCCAGCGAGGTGCCCTTCAGGTACTCCGGATAGAGGAGTTCCATGATGTTCATCTGGGTGGTGTTGATCGCCACCGTCACCTGGTCGGGTTTCGGGGTGAGTTCCGCGAGCATGTGGCGGGTGTCATCGGACAGCCACTTGGCGGCCTCACCTTCGTCTTCGGGGGCAAACGAGATCGAACCGCCGACCTGGATGATCATGTCCGGCACCGCGGCGCGCACGCCGGCGATCAGCTCGTTGAATTTGGACAGGCGCTTGGAGCCCTTGCCGTCGAGTTCGCGCACGTGCAGGTGCAGCACGGTGGCGCCTGCGTTGTAGCAATCCACGGCCTTCTGCACCTGTTCTTCCATGGTCACCGGGATGTCTTCCGGGAAGTCCTGCGGCATCCACTCCGGGCCATACGGGGCCGCCGTGATGACCACTTTGTCCTGGTTCTCCGGATGCAGGGAATCGTCGAGAAATTGCATGGTCTCCTCCTGATTGTGAGTGGCGCGTTCCGACGCGCCAGTTTGGCGGTGTTGATCCAATGGCCACGATTTGACGCGCATGGCCGCGCTTTCACTTGAACGTCGTTGACCCGTCTTCCACTTGCGAGCAGATGCGGGCCACGCAATCGGCATCCGGAAGGCCGGCACGGTAGGCAAGCAGCAGGTCGAAGGGGCGATCCTCATGCCGACCAGCGCGCTTGCCGGGCGCTGTGCTGGTGTTCGCGGCGCAGTAAGGGGCGTTGATCTTGTCCCAGTCCGCGTCGGTCAGATGGCGCCGCGCCGCCGGGAGGATGACGCCTTCCTCACGCCCCATGAGCGCCCAGGCGAACTGCGCGTAGTGATCTACCTTGCTCAGCAGCTCGGCCAGCGGGCCGCCTGCCGCGAACTTCTCGACGGCTTCGGCCAGTGCTTCTGCCCATTGCGCATCGCGTTCGTGCTGGCGCTCCAGCTCGTCGAGTTCGGCGTCGGCCCTGGCCGTGCGCCGGCGCAGGCGGCCAAAGAGGCAGGCCTGCTTGCGCGCATGGTGTCGCGCGACCGGGAAGGCCTGGATAAACCGGATCATGCTTCGCATCACCTCCACGTCCGCGGCGGTGCCATGGTCGTTCGCGGCCATGAGCATGTCCAGCCAGGCGCGCAATACGGCACTGAGAGCGCGGTGCTCGTCGCGGATGCACTGGATTGCCGGCACTAGCTTCGCAGACGGGGAATTCGGCATGACGAACACCGGAATACCGGCCGCAAGCACGGCCGGGAGCAGCGATCCTGGCATCGCGCCGGAATTGCCGCCGTGTCCGTGGGCGCCGATGAAAACCAGGTCGCAGCCGGCCTCACGGGCCGCCGCGAGGATAGCGGCTTGCGGGTTGGCGCCAATGGTGCCAGCCGACGCACATGGCACCCCGTGTGCGCGCGCGACTGACTCGGCCTTGCCGAGCAGCTCGCGGCCGCGGTTCACCCGGCCGTACGGCGTTGCGACGGCCAGGTGCGGTGCATGGACAAACGTAATGCGTGCGTCCGCAATGCGCGCCAGCTCGATGGCCCCGATGACGGTAGCCATGGCTTCGCCCGTTTCATCGACGGGGACCAGCAGGTGGCGGCACGTGATGGCGTCGGCACCGGGGCAAGGCTGGCTCATGCCAGCGCCCCGACCAGCACACGCCCCAACGCGCTCACGTCCGTGAATTGCATCCCATGCCTCGCGTTCAGTTTCGACCTGGACGCATACTAGGCCGCGGCCGCATCGTGCGCCCCCTCCGCGGAGGAGGGGGGCGATTGCCATGCGGCGTTGTCGTGTGCCTATAATGAGGCACCCAATTTCGAGCCAGGCACGCCGCCCCAAACGGCAGGGCGCAGTAACGGACTATGTGGACGATGCGGACGATGCATTGCCCCGCAGGCAGTCCGGCATGCACGCCCCGGGGAGCGCCGCATCCAAGCTAACCGGTACCTGCCAGATGACCTCAGTGAACCGCGGCGCGGGTGCCGCGTTTTCCGAGCTTGCGCTCAAGACCATGCCGCCGCGCGCGCCGCGGCACCTGCTTGCGCGGGCGCGCCTCAATCTCGACAGCGATGCGCTGCGCGACCGGCAGGTGGTTGTCGTGCAGGCGCCGCCGGGCTTCGGCAAGACGCTGCTGCTTGCGCAATGGCGCCGAGAGTACCTGGCGCGCGGTGCCCCCGTCGCCTGGGTTTCCGCGGAGGCCCATGACGATCCCCTGCATTTCCTGCAGTGCCTCGTGCTTGCCGTGCGCGCGGGTTGCGCACGGCCGGGTTTCGGCCGCACGCTGCTCGAAGGCGCAGCCGCGGCGCCGGGCGGCACCGAGGGGCTGACGGCCTGGCTTGCCGAGGTGGCCCAGACGTCGCTGGACCTCATGCTGATCGTCGATGAAGCCGATCGTCTCTCGCAAGATGGGTTTCCGGCATTGCTTTACTTGCTGCACAACGCGCCGCCCAATCTGCGCATCGTGGTCGCGGCGCGCAGCGGATTCGATACGGCCGTCTTCGACCTGACGGCGTATGGTCAATGCGCCTGCATCGGGCCCGAAGCGCTGCGTTTCCGTTTCGACGAAACCATGGCCCTCGTGCGCAGTCGCTTCGGCGACCGGGTGGATGCGGACAGCTGCGCGCGGCTGCACGAGATGACCGATGGATGGCCGCTCGGCCTGCAACTCGTGCTGGCGGCCATGGAGCGCGGCGCCGATCCGCGCAGCGTCATCGATACCATGTCGGCCCGCCCGGCCGATGAGGGCGAGCACCTGGTCGGCGGCCTGATTGCCAGGCTTGCGCCCGACGACGTCGCCTTCCTCACCCGCATCGCCGTCGTGGATCACCTTCACCCCGACCTGTGCGTTGCGCTGACAGGCAGCGAGCAGGCGTCCGGACAGCTGGCGCGGCTGGTCCGCGAGACACCCATCTTTGTGTCCGGCGACGACAGCGACTGGTGTCGGCTGCACACGCTGGCGCGCAGCGCCCTGCAGGTGCGCCTGGCCGAGCTGCCTGGCGAGGCGCTGACCGAGCTGCATGTCCGCGCGACGCACTGGCTGGCCGCGCACGGTATGGCCGAGGAAGCCGGGCGCCACGCGCACGCGGCAGGCCAGCACGAGCTGGCCTTCGAGCTGGCGGGACGCTCGCTTTACGACGCCGTGATGCAGGGGCGACTCACGACCGTTCTCGAATGGCTCGATCGTCTCCCCGATGCGGAACTGGACCGGCATCCTGGCCTGCGTATGGCCGCCGCCTGGGTGCTGGCGCTTGGCGAGCGGCATGCGGAGGCCGAGTCGCTGGTGGCGCGCCTGCTCGAAGGGGCAGGCGCCGATACCGCCTTGCGCTACGAATGCGCACTGATACTGAGCGTAGCGGCCTACTACGCAGACCAGCCAGACCGTTGCCTCGCGCTGCTGGAACCGTGGCTCCAGCCCCCCGCTCTGCACGACCCGCGGCTGGCCCAGATGCATGCCAACCGCCTGGCGATGGCGGCGATCCTGCAAGGGCAAACAGGGAATGCGCGACGCCATCTGCAGCTCGCGCCGCGCGGCGACCTCGGCGAGGGTCATCGCTACGCGGCGCGCTGGGGCGAGTTCGTGGTCGGACTGAGCTACCTGCGTGAAGGGCAGGTGATGTTAAGCGAAGAGGTCCTGCGGCCCGCCCTCGCAAGCGCGGAAGCGGATCTCGGCCGCCGCCATCCTCTCGCCTGCATGCTGGCGTCGCTGCTGGCCGCGGCGGTCTATGAGCGCGACCGGGTCGACGAAGCGGGCGCGCTGCTTGCCAACCGGCTCGACGTGCTGGAGCGGTCCGGCACGTCGGAAACGTCGTTGCTGGCGTACCTGAGCGCTGCGCGCGTGGCGGCCGCGCAAGGCGTCGAGCACCGTGCACTCGACCTGCTCGAAGCCTTGCACGCGGTGGGCATCGCGCGCCGGACGCCGCGGCTTTGCATCGCGAGCCTCGCGGATCAGGTGCGCATGCATGCGGGGCGCTTCCGTGCCGAGACGTGCCGCGCCCTGATCACCCGCATTGACGAACTCGTTGCGCAAGTCGAAGCAGACCATGGCCCGCTGTGGCGCCGGGATGTGTCGCTGTTGCAAGTCATGGCGCATGCCAACGCGGCGATAGCCGCTCAGGACTGGCCAGCCGCTGCCGACGCCCTGGACCGTGCCGCGCCTTTGGCCGAGGCCATGAAACTCGGGCGCCGGCGCATCGAGATCATGGCACTGAAGGCGTTCGTGCGTCATCGCAACGGCGAAGACAGCCGGGCGCTGCTGCAGGAAGCGATGAACCTGGCACAGACCTACGGCTTTGCCCGCATATTCGTCGATGCGCACCCGGCGCTGGCCGATTGGGCCAGGCGTGTCGCAGACGAGGACGCCGGGAAGGCCGGGAAAGCGGACGCTGGCCAGATGGCGCCGGTTGCACGCATACCGCGCCGCGCGGAACGCCCTGCGACGCAGCCGCGCGCCGTTGCCAGCACGGTGTTGACGCCCAAGGAACGCGAAGTCCTTGAACTGCTCGCGCGCAATCTCTCCAACAAGGAAATCGCGCAGGCCATCGGGGTGGGCGAGGTCACCGCCAAGTGGCATGTGAAGAACCTGTTCGGCAAACTCAGCGCCGGCACGCGCAAGCACGCCGTGCGGCGCGCCCAGCTGCTGGGGCTGCTGGAAGGTCTCGAGTAACTTCGCCCTGCCGCGGCCCTCGCGCTTGCCGGCGGGCCGCACGGCTCGCCCCTCCTCCGCGCAGGGGGCGCGATCGCTCTCAGTCTCCGGATAATCGGAGCCCTGCAGCGGCGATCAAATGGAACCGGTCCTCATGACAATGAAACGCAGTCTCTATCGCGGCCGCGACGTGCGGCGCGCCCAGAACATTGCCGAGCTGCGCGCGATGGCGGCCGCGCGCCTGCCCAACTTCTGCCTTGAATACCTGGAGGGCGGCGCGGACGACGAACTGAGCCTGAGCCGTAATCGCGCCAGCTATGACGCGATCGCCTTCGCGCCGCGCACGCTGGTCGATGTTTCAGTGCGCGATTCCGGCTGCCTGCTGTTCGGCGAGCGCATCGCCATGCCCGCGGTCGTTGCGCCGACCGGCTTCAACGGACTGCTGGCGCATGAGGGCGACCTGGCACTTGCACACGCCGCGCGCGATGCAGGCATTCCCATGTGCCAGAGCATGGTGTCGACGGTCGCGCTCGAGCGGGTTGCCGAGACCGGCGTACGGCACTGGATGCAGATCTATCCATTCAAGGATCGCGCGAACCTGGCGGGCATTGTCAGGCGTGCCGAAGCGGCCGGCTCCGAAGCCATTGTGGTGACCACGGACGTTCCCGTGCTTGGCAACCGGGAATGGGACCGGCGCAACTATCGGGCGCCGATGAAGCTTGATTTTGCCAACCTGGTCAACGTCGCCATGCGGCCCGCCTGGTGGTGGGACGTTCTGGTGCCGCATGGCATGCCGCGCTTCCGGAATCTAGGCGACGTCCTTCCACCCGGCCGGGACGACGCCCGCAACGCGGCAACCTTCCTGTCGAAGCAGATGGACCCCTCGCTGAGCTGGCAGGACGTGCAGTGGTTGCGCGACCTGTGGCCGCGCAAGCTCATCCTCAAGGGCATCATGCGGCCCGACGATGCGCTGCGGGCCCGGGCGTTGGGCGTCGATGCCCTGGTCATCACCAACCACGGCGGTCGCCAGCTCGACAGCTGCGTCGCGCCCATCGAGGTGCTTCCCGCGATCCGTGCCGCGGTCGGCCCCGGGATGACGTTGATCGTCGACAGCGGCCTGCGGCGCGGCAGCGATTTCGTCAAGGCACGCGCGCTGGGAGCGGATGCGGCAATGTCAGGCCGCGCCACGCTGTATGGCCTGGCGGCTGGCGGCAAGGCGGGCGTCGCGCACGCGCTGGCGATACTGCGTGCCGAGATCGACCGCACGCTCGGCTTGCTGGGCTGCCCAGCGCTGACGGATCTGGCTGCGGACTGGGTCAGCATGCCAGGCGTGACGCGCAGCGCCTAGCGCACACGTTCTGGCGCCGATTGCTGACGGCGCCATGCCGTTACGCTGCAGCCGAAGCGTGTGGCAAACCACCTTGAGAAGGCACTGAGCGAAGAGAAGCCCAGCAAGGTCGCAACATCCGACAAGGGCCGTTCGCTATTCGCGACGTATCGCGATACAAGATCGGCCCTGACCGCATCGACGACGGACAGATAGTTCTCGCCATAGCCAGCCAGATGGCGATGCATCGTCTTGCGGTCAATGCCAAGCTGGCGGGCCACCTGCTCGGCCCCGCACTCGCCTGTCGGCAACAGGGCGAACACCAGCTTGCGGACCTTGTCAGGCATGGTCGAATCGGACTGCGCCAGTTTGGTATCCAGGAATTCGCGTGCATGACGGGCCAGCGCCGCATCGTAGGCCGGACCGGCTACGTCGAGGTCTGCAGCGGACAGCAAAATGCCATTGAAATCCTGGCGGAACCGGACCGGTATGCCGAACAGGCGCCGATGTGTGGCAAGGCTGGCCGGTGCGGCGTGGGTGAAACAGATGCTGCGCGGCTTCCAGGTCGTCCCCGACAGCAGCTTGAACAGCCGGAACCAGAGGCAAATGATGAACTCCGTCGATTGCCGCATGGAGCCCTGCACACTTACCAGGAATTCAGGCTTGACGACCGCGATGTCCCCGACTTCCTCGATGCGCAAGTCCAGCGCTTCATTCAGCAAATGCAGATAGCGCGCCATCGCTTCCAGGGCGTTGCGCAGGGTGGCGCCCTCGCGCATCACCATCCATAGCGGTCCCAGGCTGGTCAGCTGGCGGGCTTCCGCTACGCGCAGTCCAAGGTCCTCGACGCCCGCGAACTGCGCCGAATCCTCGAGCAATTGCATGACCGACTTTGCCGGGACCCGGATATCCGGGTCCACCAGGGCCGTCGGGCTGATCCCTGCCTGCCGCAATTGCCGGTAGGGATCCAGGCCGACCTGGCGGGCCACGTCGACAAATTCCGTCAGGTTCACGTGTTGCAGCGGCGTCGACATAGGAGTTCCCCCAGGGTGCCCCAAAATGTAAAGTGCCTGCCCCGGAATGTCAACGCATCGCGCGCCACTTCTTCAATACTCTGCTTCGAACTTCACCATTTGACGGAGTCGCCATGCGAGTCGAGCAACTTACCTGTGCCATTGGCGCCGAACTGGTCGGCGTCAGCCTCGTCGATGCCATTCACGATGACGGCATATTCGCCGGCATCCGGGAGGCGCTGCTCAGGCACCGTGTACTGTTCCTGCGTGACCAGGACATAACGGCCGGCGAGCACGTAGCCTTTGCACGCCGCTTTGGCGAACTTGAGGATCATCCGGTGGCGGGGAGCGATCCCGAGCATCCCGGGCTGGTGCGCATCTACAAAAGCCCCGAGCAGCCCACCCCGCGTTACGAGAATTCCTGGCACACGGATGCCACCTGGCGCGAGGCGCCGCCGCTTGCCAGCATCCTGCGTTGCCGGGAATGCCCGCCAGTTGGTGGCGACACCATGTGGGCCAATATGGTCCTGGCCTATGAGAACCTGCCGCAACACGTCAAGGCGGAGATTGCTGACCTGCGTGCACGCCACAGTATCGAGGCAACTTTCGGCGCGGCCATGCCGATCGAAAAGCGCCTTGCGCTGAAGGAACAGTTTCCGGACGCCGAGCATCCCGTCGTCCGGACGCATCCCGAGACCGGCGAGAAGGTGTTGTTCGTGAACGGCTTTACCACCCACTTCACGAACTTCCATACACCTGAGCGCGTCCGCTTCGGGCAGGACTTCAGCCTGGGGGCCTCTGACCTGCTGCGCTACCTGATCACCCAGGCCTACATTCCGGAGCATCAGGTGCGCTGGCGCTGGACCACGAACAGCGTGGCGATCTGGGACAACCGATCCACCCAGCACTACGCGGTCATGGACTACCCGCCGTGCCATCGCAGGATGGACCGTGCCACCGTGATCGGGGACCGCCCATTCTGAGCAACAGGCTGCAGCGTGGTACCTGGACCCCTTCAACCCATTGCAACAACCCGTTGCAACACCCATCGAGAATGACAATGAGCCATACTGATCCTGAATTGCTCAAGGGCAAGGTCGCCGTCATCACGGGCGCCGGCCGTGGCATCGGGCGCACCATTGCGCTTGCCTACGCCAGCGCCGGAGCCGCGGTCGTATGCAGCGCCCGCAACGAGGCCGACATCGCACAGACGGCCGCGCTGATCCGCGAAGCCGGTGGCCAGGCCATTGCGCATGCTGCCGACGTGGCGGACTACGCGACGGTGGCGGCCCTGTTCCAGCGCGCCGGCGATGCATTCGGCGGTGTCGATATCGTGGTCGCCAATGCCGGCGTCGCGCTCGAACAGCGCAGGATCGCAGACGGCGACCCTGCGCTCTGGCGCAAGACCATCGATATCAACCTGACCGGTGCTTACCATACCGCCCATGCCGCCATTCCCCACCTGCGCCGCCGCGGGGCGGGCAAGATCATCATGATCGGCTCCGGCCAGGGCAGGCGGCCCAATGCGGGCTTCTCCGCCTATTCATGCTCCAAGGCCGGTCTGTGGATGCTGACCCAGTCCCTGGCGACGGAACTGCAGGAGGACAACATCAGCGTCAATGAGCTGATTCCGGGGCCGGTCAGGACGGACATGACGCGCGATGTCGCAGTGCCGCCCGGCGAATGGTTCAAGGAGCCGGGGGATGTCATCCCGCTCGCGCTGTTCCTGGCCAGCATGCCCGATGTCGGCCCAAGCGCCCAGAGCTACAGCCTGATGCGCCGCGCCTGAAGCCAGACCGGGCATGCATTCCGCTCCAGCGACAACCGCAGGCTGCATGGCTATGCAGCCGCTGCCCATGCAAGGAGGCCTATGAGCCGCTTAGTCCGCAGCGCTACGCTGTCTCGTTATGCCGAGGTTGCCCGCTCGGTGGGACTGGATCCACTAGAGATGCTGGCCGAAGTCGGGCTGCCCCGAAGCTGCCTGGACGCCGAAGACAACCTGATCTCCGCCAGCGCCGTCTGCCGGCTGCTCGAGGTGTCCGCGGCAGCATCCGGCGCCGAAGACTTCGGCCTGCGCATGGGCGAGAGCCGTCAGTTGTCGGTCCTTGGGCCGCTCGGCATGGCTGTGCGGGATTCTCCGACCTTGCGCGACGCGCTCAGTGCGATGGTGCGCTACATCGCTCTGCACAGCGAGGCTCTGGTCCTTGGCGTGGAAGAAAGAGACGGCGCCTTTGTCATAGGCATGTCGCTGATGGCCGAGTACGCCGGTTCGACGCGTCAGGCCGACGAAATGGTGCTGGGCTCGCTCTATCGGATGCTCAGGGAACTGATCGGCCCAGGCTGGCGCGCGCGCCGCATCTGCCTTTCGCACCGTACCCCAAGGAACCTGTCATCCTACCTGCGTGTGTTCGGCGGGGCGGTGGACTTCGGTTGCGACTTCAACGGCATTGTCTGCGCGTTGAAAGACATGGAGGCAGTGCCGCCCGCCGCGCGCCCGGAGCTCGCGCGGTATGCGCATGCGTACCTGGACTCGCTGACCGCGCATGCGTCCCCGTCCATGACCGAAAAAGTCAGGCGCATGGTGCTGTCCTTGCTCCCTACGGGAAACTGCAGCGTTGAACGGGTTGCCGGCCAGCTCGGCATCGACCGGCGCACGCTCCACCGCAAGCTGTTGCAGGAAGACGCGACCTTCAGCGACATCCTTGACGAAGTCCGGGTCACGCTTGCGGTCCAGTATCTCGGCCATCCGGAGCGTTCGGTCAGCTACGTCGCCGTGTTGCTCGGGTTCTCGATGCAGAGCGCATTTTCCCGCTGGTTCCGCGGTCATTTTGGCTGCAGTCCGAGCGCGTGGCGCGCCGGAGGCGCGCCGCCGGCCGGGCCCGTTCTGCCCGGCCGATGTTGCTGGCGAGCCCGGAGCAGCGGGTGTAGCGCGGCAATGCTCAAGCCGCCCGCGGCCAGACAATGCGGTGTTCTTCTTCGATCGACAGTGTCAGGGCGGTGTCAGTGGCGATAAAGTTCGCTTCGTCCGGTTTGACCGATTCGCGGAAGAACGGCGAGCGTATCGCGGCCTGCAGCGCGGCGGCATCCTCGAACCAGATCTGCGCCGCGCCGTCGAAGCGCGGCTCGACGGTGGTCGGCTGCATGGCACTCTGCACATAGCGGCGCAGGCGCGGTACCGATGCGGCCAGTGGCCCATGTGTGCCACGCCAGTAGCGCAACATGGCTTCCTGGCTCAGGCTTTGCATGCGCTTGAAGAAGGTAATTCTCTTTGGCAACGATTCATCCGCGCTGATCGGGCGGCCGGCAAGCATGACGTGATCGATGGTCTGCAGGCGCACGCCATGCACGGGATCGACCAGGTTGCCCGCCCCCGCCAGTGCCGATCTGCCGTATCCCGCGCTGCGCATGAGGCTGTCGACAGCGGCCGCATCCTCGACCCAGATCTCGTCCACGCTGCAGTACGGCTCGGCGTGGCCCGGGACAGGCTGCACAGTGTTCTGGACATAGCGGCGCACACCTGGCAGGCCTGCGACCAGCGGTGCGTGCACATCGCGCCAGTAGCGCAGGAATTCGCTGCGGTCCGCATCGGCGCGCCGCTTGCACAGGAAAATGAGATGAATCATGTGGCGCAGCCTCCGTTGGTTGTGGCGGGGGTACGTTCCAGGGCATCGAGAATGCGCGCGAAACGCGCCTCCAGGCGCGGCCGCATGCGTGTCGGCGTGAAGATATAGAACTCGCCCGCGCGAATTGCGTCCAGCGCCTGGCTGGCCACCAGTTCCGGGGCCGTGCCGGCGGCAACACTGGCCTTGAACGGTTCGCTTGCATGGCTTGAGCGTTCCGCGATGGGGGTCTTCACCGGGCCGGGGCAAAGCACCGAGACACCAATGCCGGTGCCGCGGAGTTCCTGTTCAAGCGACTCGGAGAGGGCCACCACGCTGTATTTTGTTGCCGCGTAGGCACCCATTGGAAAATCGCCGTTCACCCAGAAGCCCGCGCCGGACGCCGTGTTGACAAAATGGGCCGGCTCGCCGTGCCGGTGCAGCAGCGGCAGGAAATGACGGATGCCGTGAATCACGCCGAACACGTTGATACCGAAAGCGCGGGTCCAGTCCTGCTGGGATAGCGAAGCCAGTTCGCCGCTCATATCGATACCGGCATTATTGAAGACCAGATGCACGCGGCCCAGCTGTGCCTCGAATTCCGCTGCGGCATCGCGCACGTCCGCTTCCGACGAAACGTCGAGTACGCGTGTGCAGATGCGCCTGCCGGTCGATGCGAGCCGGGCGCGCGCCGCGTCGAGCCCGCGTGCGTCGATGTCGGCAAGCGCAAGGTCGGCACCTTGAGCCGCCAGTGCCTCTGCCAGGGCCAGGCCGATGCCGGACGCGGCGCCGGTAATGATTGCGGCCTTGCCCTGGAAATCGTGAAGGCGGGGGCGGGCGCCGGGATCGGCCGTGCCGGTTGTCTCCGGCGCGTCGTTGCTGGTGATATCTGGATGGATCATGGACATTGGCGTGAAGGGCTGCGGCTCAGCCAAGCGTGGGTTCCGGCGACAGGCGCACAAGCTGCTTGCCGATATTCTTGCCGGTGAACAACCGGTTCAGCGCGGCAGGCGCCTGCTCGATGCCGTCGACCATGTCGACCTGGTACTTGAGCTGGCCGTCCCTGACCCATTTCGCCAGGACTTCCACGGCTTCCGGAAATCTCGAACGGTAGTCGGCAATGAGGAAACCTTCGATGCGCGCGCGTTTCATGATGACGTTGCGGAACATCTTCGGGCTCCACCAGTCACCGCTTGCGTTGTAGGTCGAGATCATCCCGCAAAGCGCGATGCGGGCGCCCGGGTTGATGAGCGCCAGCACGGCATCCATGGTGTCCCCGCCCACGTTCTCGAAATCGACGTCGATGCCGTCCGGGCAGGCGGCGCGAAGATCGGCAAGCAGGTTGCCGCCCTTGTAGTCGACACAGGCATCCAGGCCGTACTCCTCCTTGACGAGCCGGCATTTGCTCTCGCCGCCCGCGACGCCGACCACCCGGCAACCGAGTATCTTGCCGATCTGCCCGGCGATCGAGCCGACGCCGCCCGCGGCGGCCGACACGACTATGGTGTCGCCGGCCTTCGGCCTGGCAATGTCGAGCATGCCGAAGTAGGCGGTCATGCCGGAGTTGCCCAGTACGCTCGCGAATGCGTGCAGAGGCAGGTCGTACTCCACCGGGACGCGCCTGGCGGTCCTTGTCACCGAGTACTCTTCCCAGGCCATGCCGCCTTCGACGATGTCGCCAGGCTTGAAGTCCGGATGCCTGGACTCGATGACCACGCCCATGGTGACGCCGCGCATCACCTCGCCAAGGGCCACCGGTGCCATGTACTGGTCGATCTGGCTCATCCACACGCGATTGGTCGGCGCGACCATGAGGTAGATGTTGCGCACCAGGATCTCGCCGTCTTCCGGCTTTGGCAGCGGTGTTTCAACGAGCTGCAGGTCGTCGTCGCAGACATCGCCGACGGGGCGCTGCCTGAGGATCCAGCGCCGGTTCATTTTCTTCATGGGTGCTTCTCCAGGGTTTGCGGCCGGCGGCTCAGTCTTCCAGCGCGCCGTATACGATGTTGCGCAGCAGTGACCGGTACCCGGTGCGGGTCGCCAGGTCGTTCTCCTGCAGCATCAGGATGGCGAGCAGTTGCTCCTGCGGGTCTGCCCAGAAATAGGTCCCGAGTGCACCGCCCCAGTAAAAATCGCCGACGGAACCTGGCACCGGGCACAGGCCCCGCTCGGTGCGCACACCCACGGCAAGGCCGTGCCCCTGTCCCAGGTCAGGCAACGGTGCGTTGATGCCAAGTCCTCGTGTCGAACCACCGTAGTCCGCACCCGGCGGCAGATGGTTGCCAAGCATCAGGTCGACGCTCTTTCTCGAAAGCACGCGCACGCGATCGAGCACGCCGCCATTGAGCAGCATCTGGCAGAAGCGCGCGTAGTCGCCGGCCGTGGACAGCAGGCCGGCGCCGCCGGAATGCCACCGGGGCGGATTGTCTTCGTCATAGGCGAACAGCGCGCTGGACATGGCGGAATCGCGAAACGGCAAGGCCAGGCCTGCACCGTCCTGCCTGATCAAGCGGAAGCCGGTTGCATGCATGCCCAGCGGTTGCGTCACGCGCTCGGCGACGAAGCGGTCGAGGTCCATGCCGGAGACGATTTCGATGATGCGGCCAAGCACGTCGGTGGACATGCCGTACTCGAAGACCTCGCCCGGCTGGCATTGCAGCGGGAGGGCCGCCAGCTTCGCGACCATCTCGGCATTGCTCTGCCTAGGATCCATCAGGCCGTTTTCGCGATACTGGCGCTGCACCAGCGAATCACCGAACTGCCCGTAAGTCAGGCCGGATGTGTGCCGGAACAGGTCGTGAACGGTCATGGCGCGCCGCACCGGCTCGAGCGCAAGGCGGCGCCCGCCGGTGTTCGCGTCGACCGTCTCGACGCCGACCTGCACGCGGGCGAACTCGGGGATGTAATGTGCGACCGGGTCGTTCAGTGCCAGGCGGCCTTCTTCCATCAATATCAGCGCCGCGACGCCGACGACTGGCCGGGTCATTGCAGCAATGCGAAAGACGGAATGGCGTTGCATCGGACGCGTCGGTGCATCCGCATGTTCGAAGCCAAATGCCTCGAACCATGCGATTCGGCCTTTACGCGCGACCAGCACGACAGCCCCGGGATCTTGCGCCGATCGACATCGGCATTGAGCACCGACGAGATGGCCTGCAGCCGCCGCGCGGAAAGTCCTGCCTCTTCGGGGGTATCGGCACGGTCCAGGGGGCAGGTCTTGAGAGGCAATGCAGGCTCCTTCATGTTTCGACGGACCGCGCGGGGGGCAGGTATCGAGGTATCGGCGCGGCGTGCTGTGCCGCGAGGTATGTGTGCCGATTCTAGGTAGCGGGGCGGTCTGGCGGATGATGCTCGGGGTCTTTGCCGTGACCATCGGGGACACTGCACGTGCGTTGCGCGAGATTGCGCTTGCTCTCCCGCGATGCGGGAGAGCGGAGCAAACAGCAAGCCCGTTTGGTCTGGCGAACCAGCACAGCCCGGGCTGCGACCTCAGGGCTGGATGTGGTAGGTCTTGACGATGCCGGCGTTGCGATCGAATTCGGTACGCAGAGCCTGGCCCAGCTGGGCGGGGGACTGGGCAGGCACCGTCTCGAAGCCGAGCCCGATAATCCTTTCCTGCACCTTGGGTGTGGCCGCTGCCTTGTACACAGCCGCCTGGATCTTCTGGACCACGTCTGCGGGCACCTGGGCCGACACGAAGACGCCGGCCCAGTTGTTGAAGTCAATGTCCGGATAGCCCATCTCGGCAAAGGTCGGCACCTGCGGCAGCATCGGCGAGCGCTGCTTTGCTGCCAGGGCATAGGCCTGCAGCTTGCCGGCCTTGATCATCGGCAGCGAGGTCACCATGCCGTCGTACATCACAGTGATCTGTCCGCCCATCACCTGGGTCAGCGCCGGCGGCGAGCCGGCAAACGGCACGTGCTGCAGGTCCATGCCGGCCTTCTGGTTCATGATCAGGCCGGCATATTGGGCCACCGTGCCTGCGCTGTAGGAAGCAAAGCTCAGCTGGCCCGGATGGGCCTTCACATAGCCCACCAGGGCCGGCAGGTCCTTGGCCGGCAGGCTCGTCGAGCCGACCAGCAGCAGGGTCGACTTGGCCACGGCGGCCACGGGCTTCACATCCTTCATTGGATCAAAGGAGACCTTCATCACATGCGGGATCTCCGTGAGCACATTGGTGGTCGACAGCAGGATGGTCTGGCCGTCGGGCGGTGCCGCCAGCATGGTGTTGATCGCGATAGAGCCGCCGGCGCCCGGCTTGTTGTCGACCACTACGGGCTGGCCCAGTTCTGCCGTGAGCTGTTCGGACAGCAAGCGCGCCAAGACGTCCATGGTGCCGCCAGCGGGCGCGGGAATCAGCACCCGGACGGGTTTGTTGGTCCATGCCATGGCCACGGGCATGGCCAGGGTCAGAACAGCGCAGACGGCGGCGCGGCGCGCGCGCAAGAGGGTAGGGCGGATTGGCATGTGTGTCTCCCCATTTTGGGTGTTGGATGTGGAAAGCCCGTGGGATCGGATCTGGATTCTTCGTCGGTGGTCATGCCTCCCCGAAGGCTTGTACCTGAGTGAAAGTATCGGCCAATGGCGTGCAGGCCCTTCACCATCGGGGGCATCTTTTTGACGTTTCGGGACAGCTAGGGAAAGCACGATGCCGTGTTCCTGTTCGGGGTCGGGATACATGCTCCGGACGGGCGCTCCGATGTATTCGGCGGCACATGATCCGGACCGCCCCGGCTCGGGAGTAAAAAAAGGGTCTTCGTCGATTTGCGGGCATGGGGTTTTTGGGTTTTGGCACTGCGGTTGGGTGGCGGGCGTGGCGGGCGTGGGCTGTTTCGCCGGCGCAGCCGGCGAGTCACTTCTTGTCCGAGCGACAAGAAGTAACCAAGAAACGCGTCGCCTATGCGGCTGGCAATCCATTACGCGGCGTTGGTCATATGGGCGGCGGTGCTTGCCGTTTGGATGTGGTTGCCCGTTCGACCCTGCTACGCCATGTGAGTCAGGGGTAGTGCCTGCGATAACCGGCTTTTGAACGATCCCCAAGTCGGGCGGCGGCCCGCGCTCTCCAGCGCTATCGCATCAACGCCTTCGGCTGCGCTCCGCGCAAGCGTCCAATGACCGTCAGCGCATTTTGAGCCGGCGCAGCAGCCGTAGGCGTCCCCGCGATGCGGCTGGCAGCAGGCGGCCTACGCCCTGCATGGGGATCGTTCAATAGTGGGTTAACGCAGGCACTATCCCTGACTCACATGGCGTAGCAGGGGCGAACGGGCACCCAAGCAAAAACGGAAATCACCGCCGCGGGAACGGCCAACGCCGTGTAATGGATTGCCAGCCGCATAGGCGACGCGTTCTTTGGTTACTTTCTGTCGCTCGGACAGAAAGTGACTCGCCGGCTACGCCGGCGAAACGGCCCACGCCCGCCACGCCCGCCACCCAACCGCAGTCCCAAAGCCCAAAATCCATCCCCCGCCAATCCAAAAAACGGCCGTCACAGAGGCCCGTGCGCGGCCGAAACGAGCATGAGAAATGTGGTCACGGCGGCAGCAAGCCGCCGTCGGGCCCGCAGGTTCGTCAGAACTTGTGACGGATCCCCAGCGCCACGCCGAACATATTGCTCTGCCCGTTGGCCAGCGTATAGCTGTTGCCCAACGACAGGCTGTTCGCGAATACCGTTGCCAGCGACTCCATCATCAGGCCGGCGTTCTTGGCATATGCGGTGGAAAGATAGAGGTCAGTGCGCTTGGAGAAGGCGTAGTTGGCAATGAACGCAATCTGCCAGGGATTGGCGACATGGGTATCGCCGAACAGGCTTTTGACGTTGTCGTAGTTGTATTCCAGCGTCAGGCCGACGGCAGGGGTGACCTGATAGTTGGCACCGATCCAGTAGAAGTCATCACGCTGGATCAGCACGTCGGCCGCGTTCTTGTTCTGGCCCCAGCGGTAGCCACCCATGAGCTTGGCCGGGCCATAGGTGTAGCTTGCGCCCACCACGGCCTTCTTGGCCGTGCCGCTGCCGGTGCCGATGGTTGGGTTCCACTGGTCGTAGCCGACGGTGAGACCAACCGGGCCGCCCTGGTAGGCGACGGCCGCGCCGTAGGCGCTGTCGCGGCGTGCCCGGCCGGGAATTTCGCCGTTGCCGCCGACCGGTGTGGCGATGCCCACCGTCTGCGGCAGGGCCAGGCCCACGCCGAAGGAATAATGCGCTAGCGCCGTCACGGGGCCGAACTGGCCGGTGTACTTGACGGTGTTGTCCTCGCGGAAGTTCGGGCCGGTCAGCAGCACGGTCGGTTCATACTGCGTGGCGTAAGCAGCGGGCGCGAAATTGGCCAGCGCCTCGAACATGGAGGCATACTGGCGGCCCAGACTGAGCTGGCCGATGCCGGCCTTCTGCACGCCCACGAATGCCTGGCGGCCGAACATGCGGCCGCCTTGCTGAAGCGTGCCGGTGTCGACATTGAATCCGTTTTCGAGTACGAATATAGCCTTCAGGCCGCTGCCCAGGTCTTCCGTGCCGCGGATACCCCAGCGGGAGCCGGAGAAGCCGCCCGAACTCATGCGGTAGACGTCGTTGGACGGGCCGCGGTTGAACTGGTTCGAAGCCGCCGGGACCACGCCGAGATGATTGACGTACTCCAGGTTGACGTCAAGCACGCCATAGAGCGTGACGCTCGACTGCGCGAAGGCGCTGCCCGAACAGGCGAGCCATGCCGCCATGGCCAGGTTCTTTACATTCATAGACAAATCTCCTCCTTCTTCTTTGCTTTGTATTGCGGGTATTCCCGTCGAAATGGATCGCACGTCAGCCGGTGCGCAGCAGTTCCTCCAACAGTGCCGTGGCGCGTGGCCAGGGGCCATAGCCGGCCGCGGGATTGAGGTGGCCGACCTCGCCCAGGTCGACTAGCCGGCTGCCCCAGTCGCTGGCCATTTGCGCGACGCGCTCGTACCTGGCCAGGGGATCATTGCGGCTGGCGGCGACGATGCTGGGAAAAAGCAGCGGTGCCCTGGGGATGGGCAGCCAACCGTGCTCCTCCAGGGTTGCCGGGTCCGGAGACCCGGCCGGCAGCGGGGTTTCAAGGTCGACCGGCGCGGCCAGCAGTGCGCCGCGGATCTTTCCGTGGTGCTGCGCGGCCCAGTGGACGGTGATCATCACGCCGGCGCTATGCGCCACGAGCACCACCGGCCCGTCGATGTCCGCGAGCGCGGCATCCAGCGCGGCAACGCGTGCGGCACAGCTCAGCTTGTCGTGCTCCAGCGGCGGCACGGACCGGGCGTTCGGCAACTGGGCCTGCAGCAGGGTCTGCCAGTGTTCGGCCATATGATCGCGCAGGCCGGGAACCATCAGGACGGTGGTGTCGGGGGGAAGGCTCATCGGAATCTCATGTTGTCGATCAGGAGATCAGGCTGTGGCCGAGTCGTCCAGGCATCAAGCCCGGTTGCGCAACGATTGAACAAGGCGGATGCGCTGAACGACCGGCAGACTGTCTGGTACACGGTGCTTTGCAACCCCATCCGTGCACGTCTGAGTATCCGGGGTCGATAGCCGCAAGACTTGACCATGCGGGACAATTTGGTTGCATTTAGGGACAGTGCGGGAAAACGAGAGGGGCGTTGGAAAGAGGCATGCCAACAGGCATGCGGCCGACCAGCATGCTTGCACGGACGCTGGCCGGCCGCCTTGCGCGCCAGCCAGCGGCGCGCTGCAGCACCTCAGCGCATGCCTCAGGTTTCGCGGATCTCGCCGCTGGCGATCTTGCTGCGAAAGAGCGCGAGAGTTTCCGTCACGGCTTCACGCAGTGGCGTGCGCGGCAAGGGACCAATCACTTGCTCCAGCGCGGCCGCGTCGTAATCGTCCGGAAGTTCCAGCGACGGGCCGGCGCAGGTTATCGACCCACGCGCTCGCGGCACCACGGACTCGATGGTCTCCACGACATCGCGCATATCCGCGACGACCCCGCGCATATTGAAGACCTCTGCGCCACGATAGCCGGAACGCGCGCAAGCGATGAAGATGCGAGCGAGGTCGTCGGCGTAGTGAACATGGCTGCGGCCACTATAAGGAATATGGAACGGGCGCCCGAGCGCCGCGGCCAGGACCGCCTGGGTGGGCGCCGCCGTAAGGCCATAGTCTCTCCCCGCGCCAAATACGGTAGCCGGGCGAAGCCCGATGCTGGAGACTCCCCTGTCCTGGAAATACACCCGCGCCATGGCCTCTTCGGCCTGCTTGAACACACCATAGAGGGTCGTTGGATGCGCGGGGCTATGGTGCATGATGGCTACGTCATCCGCCGCGTCGGACTTGTCGTACACCGCGATCGATGACGCATACACGATGCGCGGGATCCGTTGCGCGCGGCGGGCCACCGCCTCGAACAGGTTCACGCCGCCCAGCACGTTGACACGGGCGCCAAGCGGAGGATCGCTCCTGAAGCGCGGATGGAGCAAGGCAGCAAGGTGAATGACGTGCGTGATGCGATGGGCATCCAGTGTTTCCTCGAGCAGGCTCAGGTTCGTGATGTCGCCGCGAACGATGTCCACGCGCGACAGTTGCGCCTCGTCCATCAGCAGGCGCAGGCGCCGCACGTCAGCGTCTGCATCGAAGGCGACCACCGGTACGCCTTCGTGCACCAGCCGGCGCACCGTCCACGCACCGATACAGCCCAGTGCCCCAGTTACCAGAAATCGTTCAGAGCCAGCCATAGTCCCCCAGTTCTCGTTTGAGGGCACTGCAGCGTGCCCGGGTCGAACAGTGACCATTCTAGGCAGGCGGTCTGCATTCAGATTGACACGCCGGGACGTCGACGTGACTGTCCGGGACGTTGTGTGCGCCGGATGGGCTGCAAGCCGCTAGCGCAAGGGGGCGCGCCTCAGTTCAGCACGCCATATGCGCGTGCTTCAAAGATGGCCTGCGTGCGCGTCTTGACCGCCAGCTTCTTGTAGATGTTCTTGACGTGCGACTCGATGGTCAGCCGCGACAGCGACAGCGCCTCGCGTGCGCTGAGCAGCGGCTTTGCGCTTCCCGTCGGTGCAAGCTTCATCTCGGCGGGCGCGGCCTTGGGCACCAATGCCGGGAGTAGCCGCTTGGCAATGGACGGATCGATCGGCGTGCCGCCGCGCAGCGCGCCCCGTAGGCATACGCTTTCTTGACGACGGGCTTGCGGGCCTGCCAGCAGTGCCGCTGTTGTTGCTGACGGACGACAAGCCCGTGCGATCACCCTGGAGCTGTGGGAGCGACGCCGGGGCGCACACATCATCTGACATCGAAGGAACAGGCGGAGGAAACAGGAGCACCGCTACACCGCGAACGAATTCCTGAGGGATCCCAACGGGCAACCGATGCGCATAGCTGGTGGCGCAACCACCTCCTGACCCGGGCAGGTATCATGGGGCATCCGTCCAGGCAATTGTGCCCCGATTTCCCGATGAGCCTCGACCCCGCCGAACTCCAGGCCATACGCCCCTACCTGCTGCGCTTTGCGCGCCTGCAGCTGCGCGACGAGGCCGTGGCCGAGGATGCCGTCTCCGAGACGCTGCTGGCTGCGCTGGAGCACCCGGAGCGCTTTGCCGGCCAGTCCGCGCTGCGCACCTACCTGGTCGGGATCCTCAAGCACAAGATCATCGACAGCTTGCGCAGCGGCAGGCGCGAAGTCAGGCTGGCATCGTCGTCGGACAGCGAGGGCCAGCCGCAGTCCGACGACGATGCCTTTGACGCGCTGTTCACGCGCAACGGCCACTATCAGCATCCGCCGTCCGACTGGGGCGATCCGGAACGCGCCTTTGAGCGCCGCGAGTTCTTTGAAATCCTGCAGCTTTGCGTGGACCGCCTGCCGGAGCGCACCGGCCGGATCTTCATGATGCGCGAGTGGCTGGAGCTGGACACCGAAGAAATCTGTCAGCATTTGCAGATCAGCGCGACCAATGCCTGGGCCATGCTGTATCGCGCCCGCATGCGCCTGCGCGAGTGCCTGGAGCTGCACTGGTTCGGCCAGCGCGGCCGGCCCGGCAAGGCCGTTTGAGCCGGTCCCCCGCCCATGCTACGGATAAGTCACTGAGCAACATGCCAGATTCTCGCCCGTCCCGCCGCCTGCTGCCGAACTGCGAAGAGGTCCACCACCTCACCATGAAGGGCCTGGACCGGCCGCTGTCATGGGGCGAGCGGCTGCGCATGCGCGGCCACCTGGCGATCTGCGACGCCTGCACCAGCTTCAGCGCCCAGATGCGGACCCTGCGCGAGGCCATGCGCAGGCTGGGGCGCGACGAATGACGAAAGGCCAGCGCTGGTGCGTTATCCGCTAACCAGCGTTGGTGGATAGTGACTATGACCGCACAAGTAAGCCACTCCCTGGAGAGTTCTTCCAGCAGTACCGGCTGTTCTTCCGCTACCACGCGCCGAGCAAGGTGATCGTGTTCGCGTGGGTCAACGACGAGGACACCAGGCGTGCTTATGAGAGCAGCGACGACGCCTACCGGGTGTTCCACAAGGGGAAAACGGCCATCCCCCGGACGATTGGGATCAGTTGCTGGCCGAGGGTCAACGCCTGCAGCGGTTCGCCGCAGGCGTTGCGCCGTAAGGCTTGGCTTCTGCTGGCCTTTTGGCTGGCAGAGTGACGGGGTGGCGGTAGCGCTCAGGCGCGCGCGCCTTCGCCGTAGGGGTCGAAGCCGCCAGCGCGGCTGCCTTCGGTAAAGGTGTCGAAGCTGCGCGACGGCGATGCCGACACGCCGCTGCGCTCCAGCCCGGCCACCGTGCGGGCGCCGTCGACAAACGGATCGGCCTTGCCGACGCGGGCGCCTTCCGTGAACACATCATGGCTGCGGAACTCATAACCATACTTGTCGCCGGGCACGGTGCTGCGGAAGCTGTAGCCGTACTTGTCGCCGGGCACTTGTTCGGCGGCGGTGGCGGCTTGCGCGGCGCCCAGGGCGGCCAGCGACAGGAGCAGGGCGGTAGCGAGGCGGGTGGTCTTGGTCATGATGGTTCTCCTTGGGCTCGTTGAATTTGTCAGAAGGCTTTGCGTTGAGTGCGTGCCGTTCATGTACAGAACTATAGGAGCGCCATCGACACCGAAACAGGCTAGTTGCCGGACAAGTTATTCAAAAATATTGAATTTGCGCGCAAGGGCGGAGACGACCCTTGGCATGACGTAAATGTAATGACCCCGTCGCAGGAATGGCCGGCGCGGCTCAGTTAAACTTGCGGCTCGCTGCGGTCCCCCCGTCGCCTGATGCCAGGCGGCCAGCGCAGCCGCCACTTCCCTTATGCAACGGCTCATCCTCATCCTTCTTGCGCTCGTCCTGCCGCTCCAGTTCGCCTGGGCGGGAGCCGCCGCGTATTGCCGGCATGAGGTGGCGGCTTCGGCCAAGGCCCATTTCGGGCACCACGAGCACCAGCACAAGGCCGATAGCGGCAAGCAGGACCAGCCCGCGCAGAAGGCGCAGGACAAGGCCAAGCTCGGCCTGCCCGATCCCGACTGCGGCGTCTGCCATATCGCTTCGCTGCCATTTGCGCGGGCCGACGCGCCCGACGTACACGCCATGCGCCGGGTGGAACTGGCGCCACCGGCGCCGCAGCCCAGCTTCTCTTCGCACACTGCGCGGGCGCCCGACCGTCCGCAGTGGCCGCGTCTCGCTTAGCCGGCGAGACGACACTTCCATTTCCTGATTTCCCTGAGTTCCTGAGGTCAGGCGCGTCTCGCCGAATTCTCCCGGTTTCTTTCCTGGTGCAATTCGATGCGAAGACTTTTGCTGCCGCTTGGGCTGGCGGCCGTCCTATCCAGCCCGATCCATGGCGTCGCGCAGACGCCGCCCCCTGCCATGGCGCAGCCATCGGCATCCTCGCCGGCCCTGGGGCAAGAGCCTGCCGGCACGCTGACGCTCGACGCCGCGCTGGCGCTGGCCGAAGCCGGCAGCTTCACGCTGTCCGCGGCGGGCAAGGAGCTTGACGCCACCGAGGGCGATGTCACGCAGGCGCGCCTGCTGCCCAATCCCGAACTGGCCGTGTCGATGGAAGACACGCGCAAGGCCACGCGCTCCACCACCGGCCAGATCAACCTGCCGATCGAACTCGGCGGCAAGCGCGCCGCGCGCATCGGCGTGGCCGAGCGCGGGCGCGAGCTGGCGCAGGCCGAGCTGGGCGGCGCACGCGCCGAGCTGCGCGCCGCGCTGATCGCACGCTTCTTTAGCGTGCTGGTGGCGCAGGAGCGCGTCAAGCTGGCCGAAGGCTCGGTCGGTATCGCCAGCAAGGCGGCCGCGGCGGCCGGGCGGCGCGTGGCCGCCGGCAAGGTCGCGCCGCTGGAAGCAACGCGCGCCAGGGTCGAACAGGCCAATGCCGAGCTCGAACTGGCCGAGGCCACCGGCGCGCTGCAATCCGCACGGCAGTCGCTGGCCGCGCTGTGGGGCAATGCCGTGCCGCACTTTGCGCAGGCGCAGGGTGACCTTGACGCGCTGCCCTCGCGCCCCGCGCCGGCAGCGCTGCAAGCAGCGCTGGAAGACTCGCCGCAGCTGGCGGCAAGCCGTCTCCTGGCCGAGCGCAGCCGCGCCGAAGTCGCCGTGGCGCGCAGCCGCCAGTACCCCGACGTGACCGTGAGCCTGGGCGCCAAGCGCGACAACGAGGCCAACCGCAATATGGCCGTGCTGGGCGTGGCGATCCCGCTGCCGCTCTTTGACCGCAACCAGGGCAACCTCTACGCCGCATTGCGCCGGGCCGACAAGGCGCAGGACACGCACGCGGCCACGCGCATCCGCCTGGTGGGTGAGCTGCGGCAGGCGTCGACGCAGCTGTCGGTATCGCGCGCCGCGGCGCAGACGCTGCGGGCCTCGGTGCTGCCCGCGGCGGAGCAGGCCTATGCCGCCGCCTCGCGCGGGTTCGAGGCCGGCAAATTCAATTTCCTCGATGTGCTGGATGCCCAGCGCACGCTGTTCCAGGCGCGCATCCGCTACCTGGACGTGCTGGCCCGCACCTATGACGCCGCGGCCAGCATCGACCGCATCCTCGGACACTGATACGGAAGCTGCAGACATGGCAATGAGCAAACAACAACGGGCCGCCGTGGTGGCCATCCTGGTCGCGGGGATGCTGGGCGGCGCGGCGATCCTGTTCACCGGCAAGGGCGGTAGCGCCACCGGCGAGGCCGGGCACAGGCATGCCGAGCCTGGCGACGAGCACGCACATGGCAAGGAAGGCGACAAGGCGGCCGCGCACGCCGACGCCAGCGCCCCCGCGGCGAAACCGGAAGCCGAAAGCAAGCCGCACCTGATCGCGCTGACGCCCGCGCAGATCCGGCAGGCCGGCATCGGCATCGCCGCCGCCGCCGCGGCGCCGCTGCGCAGCAGCGTCGATTTCCCCGGCGAGATCCGCTTCAATGAAGACCGCACCGCCCACGTGGTGCCACGCGTGGCGGGCGTGGCGCAGGCGGTGCCGGCCAACCTTGGCCAGCAGGTGCGCAAGGGCGAAGTGCTGGCGCTGCTCGCCAGCACGACGCTGGCCGAGCAGCGCAGCGAGCTGCTGGCGGCGCAGAAGCGCGAGGCGCTGGCGCGTGCCACCTATGCGCGCGAGAAGACGCTGTGGCAGGAGAAGATCTCCGCCGAGCAGGATTACCAGCAGGCCCGCACGGCGCTGGAGGAAGCGCAGATCGCGGTGCAGAACGCGCGCCAGAAGCTGACCGCGATTGGCGCCACGGAGAACAGCGCGGGCAAGGGCGGCAGCCTGAACCAGTTTGCGCTGCGTGCCCCGTTCGATGGCATCGTGGTCGAGAAGCACCTGGCGCTGGGCGAAGCGGTCCAGGAAGCCACCAGTGTCTTCACTGTCTCCGACCTGAGTTCGGTGTGGGCGGAGTTCGTGGTGTCCGCGCGCGACCTGGACCAGGTGCGCGTGGGCGCAGCGGTCACGGTGCGCTCGAGCGTCTCGGACACGCAGGCCGAGGGCAAGGTGTCTTACGTCGGCGCGCTGCTGGGCGAGCAGACGCGCACCGCCAAGGCGCGCGTGACGCTGGCCAATCCCGGCATGGCGTGGCGCCCGGGGTTGTTCGTCACGGTCAGCGTGCTGGGCGCGCCGGCGCAGGTGCCGGTGACGGTGGCGGCCGACGCGGTGCAGCAGGTCGACGGCCAGAGCGTGGTGTTCATTGCCGTGCCGGGCGGGTTTGCCGTGCAGCCGGTCAAGACCGGGCGCGCCGGCGGCAGGCTGGTGGAGGTGACCGAGGGCCTGCAGGCCGGCGCGCGCTACGCCGCGGCCAACAGCTTCATCCTCAAGTCCGAGCTGGGCAAAGCCAGCGCCGGGCATGAGCACTGAGCAGGAGGCACGCATGTTTGAACGCATGATCCGCTTTGCCATCGAGCAACGCTGGCTGGTCCTGCTGGCGGTGCTGGGCATGGCCGCGCTGGGCCTGTACAGCTACACCCGGCTGCCGATCGACGCGGTGCCCGATATCACCAACGTGCAGGTGCAGATCAACACCGCCGCGCCGGGCTATTCGCCGCTGGAGACCGAGCAGCGCATCACCTGGCCGGTCGAGACCGTGATGGCGGGCCTGCCCGGGCTGGAGCAGACCCGCTCGCTGTCGCGCTACGGGCTGTCGCAGGTGACGGTGATCTTCCGCGACGGCACCGATATCCATTTTGCCCGCCAGCTGGTCAACCAGCGCATCCAGGAAGCGCGCGACCAGCTGCCCGCCGGCATCACGCCCGCGATGGGCCCGATCTCGACCGGGCTGGGCGAGATCTACCTGTGGACGGTTGAGGCCGACCCGGGCGCGCGCAAGCCGGACGGCACGCTCTATACGCTGTCGGACCTGCGCGAGATCCAGGACTGGGTGATCCGCCCGCAGCTGCGCAACGTGCCTGGCGTGACCGAGGTCAATGCCATCGGCGGCCATGCGCGCGCTTATGTGGTTGCGCCCAGCCTGGAGCGCATGGCGTCGTACGGGTTGTCGCTGGCCGACGTGGCGAGCGCGCTTGAAAAGAACAACGACAACGTCGGCGCCGGCTATATCGAGCGCCGCGGCGAGCAGTACCTGGTGCGCGTGCCGGGGCAGGTGCGCTCGCTCGACGATATCCGCGACGTGATCGTCGGCACCGCGCAGGGCCAGCCGATCCGCGTGCGCGACGTGGCCACCGTGCAGAGCGGCGGCGAGCTGCGCACCGGCGCCGCCACCGAGAACGGCCGCGAGGTGGTGCTGGGCACCGTGTTCATGCTGATCGGCGAGAACAGCCGCACGGTTTCGCAGGCGGTGGACCGCAAGATGGTCGAGATCAACCGCACCCTGCCGAAGGGCGTGAAGGCCGTCACGGTGTACGACCGTACCACGCTGGTCGACAAGGCCATTGCCACGGTCAAGAAGAACCTGCTGGAAGGCGCGGTGCTGGTGATCGCCATCCTGTTCCTGTTCCTGGGTAATTTGCGCGCGGCGCTGATCACCGCGCTGGTGATCCCGCTGTCAATGCTGTTTACCTTCACGGGCATGGTGCATTACCGCGTCAGTGCCAACCTGATGAGCCTGGGGGCGCTGGACTTTGGCATCATCGTCGACGGCGCGGTGGTGATCGTCGAGAACTGCGTGCGCCGGCTGGCGCATGCGCAGGAGCGCCACGGCCGGCCCCTCACGCCCAGCGAACGCCTGCATGAAGTCTTTGCCGCGGCGCGCGAGGCACGCCGGCCGCTGCTGTACGGGCAACTGATCATCATGGTGGTGTACCTGCCGATCTTTGCGCTGACCGGGGTGGAGGGCAAGATGTTCCACCCGATGGCTTTCACCGTGGTGCTGGCGCTGCTGGGCGCGATGGTGCTGTCGGTGAGCTTCGTGCCGGCGGCGGTGGCGCTGTTCATCGGCAACCGCGTGGCCGAGCGCGAGAACCGGCTGATGGCCTGGGCGCGCCGCCGCTACGCGGTGCTGCTGGAGCGCTCGCTGGCCGCGACGCCGGTGGTGCTGACGTTCGCCGGCGTGGCGGTGGCATTGTGCCTGGCCATTGCCACGCGGCTGGGCAGTGAGTTCGTGCCCAGCCTGAACGAGGGTGACCTGGCGATCCAGGCATTGCGCATCCCCGGCACCAGCCTGACGCAATCCGTGGCGATGCAGCAGCAGGTGGAAACCGCGCTGAAGGCCAGGCTCCCGGAGATCGAGCGCATCTTTGCGCGCACCGGCACCGCGGAGATCGCCTCCGACCCGATGCCGCCGAATATCTCCGACGGCTACATCATGCTCAAGCCCGTGTCCCAATGGCCCGAGCCCCGCCGCACGCGCGACGAGCTGATCGCCGCGATACGCGATGAGGTGGGCAAGCTGCCGGGCAACAACTATGAGTTCTCGCAACCGATCCAGCTGCGCTTTAACGAGCTGATCTCGGGCGTGCGCTCCGATGTGGCGGTCAAGGTGTTCGGCGACGACAACGCCGTGCTGGAGCAGACCGCCAGTCGCGTCGCGGCGGTGCTGCAGGGCATCCCCGGCGCGACCGAGGTGAAGGTCGAACAGACCACCGGCCTGCCGATGCTGACGGTCCAGATCGACCGCAACAAGGCGGCGCGCTATGGCCTGAACCTGAGCGATATCCAGGATGCGGTGGCGATCGGCATCGGTGGCAAGGTGTCTGGCACCTTCTTCAGCGGCGACCGGCGCTTCGATATCGTGGTGCGCCTGCCGGATGCCGTGCGCGAGGACGTGGAGGCGCTGCGGCGCCTGCCGGTGCCGCTGCCGAAGGAGGCCGCGGCGCGCACCAGCTATATCCCCCTGAGCGAAGTCGCCAGCGTGGAGATCGCGCCGGGCCCCAACCAGGTCTCGCGCGAGAACGGCAAGCGCCGCATCGTGGTCAGCGCCAATGTGCGCGGGCGCGATATCGGCAGTTTCGTGCCCGAGGCCGAGGCCGCGATCCGCGCGCGCGTGCAGATCCCGGCGGGCTACTGGACCAGCTGGGGCGGCACCTTCGAGCAGCTGCAGTCGGCCACCGCGCGGCTGCGCGTGGTGGTGCCGCTGGCGCTGGGGCTGGTGTTCGTGCTGCTGTTCGCCATGTTCGGCAACGTCAAGGACGGGCTGCTGGTCTTCACCGGCATCCCGTTCGCGCTGACCGGCGGCATCCTGGCGCTGTGGCTGCGCGGTATTCCGCTGTCGATCTCGGCGGCGGTGGGCTTTATCGCGCTGTGCGGCGTGGCGGTGCTCAACGGGCTGGTGATGCTGTCGTTCATCCGCTCGCTGCGCGAGGATGGCCACGGCCTGGATGACGCCATTCGCAACGGCGCACTGACGCGCCTGCGCCCGGTGCTGATGACCGCGCTGGTAGCCTCGCTCGGCTTCGTGCCGATGGCGCTGGCCACTGGCACGGGTGCCGAGGTACAGCGGCCGCTGGCGACGGTGGTGATTGGTGGCATCTTGTCGTCGACGGCGTTGACGCTGCTGGTGTTGCCGGTGCTGTATCGGCTCGCGCACAGGAGGGATGAGCCGGTGGCTGAAGCGGTGCAGGATGAAGGAGAGTTCGTGCGGATGGATGCGTGAGGGCTGGGCCGGGCGGAAGGTGGACGGCAGAGCGCATTCCATCCTTCACCTTGCCGTGAAGCGTCCGGCTTCGCGTACGCGGCAAACTGGCAGCATGTTCCGCATCTCCATGTGCTGCCATGCCCCATACCAATACCGGGATCGACCCGCTCAGCGCCGTCACCCATCCCGACCCCTACCCCTACTACCGGGAACTGGCCACCAGCCGGCCATTCTTCCGGGATGAGCGCCTGGGCCTGTGGGTTGCCGCCGGGCAGCGTGAAGTGGCGGCCGTGCTGGCCCACCCCGACTGCCGCGTGCGTCCGCCCGCGCAGCCAGTGCCGCCCGCGCTGGCCGGCACCGCCGCCGGCGACCTGTTCGGCCGGCTGATCCGCATGAACGACGGCGCCGCGCACGTACCGCTCAAGGCGCTGCTGATCCCGATGCTCGCGGACATCGCTCCGGCCACGGCGGCGCAGCATGTTGCCGCGATGGCGAAGGTGTTCGATGCCGGTGCGGCATCTCGAGCCGCCCTGTGCGGCGAATGCGTCAACCGCTGGCTCTTCGCGCTGCCCGTGGTGACGGTTGCCGATCTGCTCGGGCTGCCCGTCGCCGGCGATGGGGGCAGGGCGGCGCAGGTTGCGCAATATGTCGCGGCGTTCGCCGCCGCGCAGTCGCCGCTGGCCAGTGCGCAAGCCGTGGACGCAGGCGCGCAGGCCGCGCAATGGCTGGGCGCCTGGCTTGCCGATGCGGCACCCGCCGACGATCGGCTGTCGGCGCTGCGGCAGGCCGCTCGCGCCGCCGGCATCGACGCGCGGGCTGTCGCCGCCAACATCATCGGCCTGCTGGTGCAGGCCTGCGAAGCCACCGCGGCGCTGGCCGGGAATACGCTGCTGCGGCTGGGCCGCGACACGCCGCAGTCAGGGCTGCCGCTCGATGCGGTGGTGGCGCGGGTCGCCCGCGAGGATCCGCCGGTGCAGAATACGCGCCGCTTCCTGGCCGCCGATGCGCAACTATGCGGCCACGCCGTCAAGGCCGGCGATGCGGTGCTGGTGCTGCTGGCCGCGGCGTCGTGCAGTGGTGCCGCAGCCGGCGAGCGGCCATGGACCTTCGGCCACGGCCGCCATGCCTGTCCCGGCGACCGCCTGGCGCAGGCGCTGGCTGCTGCCACGGTGGCGGCGCTGCGTGCGCGTGGTGCCGATCCGGCCGCGCTGGCGCAGGCATTCCGCTATCGTCCGTCGCTGAACGCGCGCATTCCGCATTTCCTTTGATCCCGCCATTGCCCCAGGAGACAACATGATCGCAGTCATCTTCGAAGTCGAGCCCGCGCCGGGCCGGCAGGACAACTACCTCGACATCGCCGCGCACCTGCGCTCGCAGCTTGAGGCCATCGACGGCTTTATCTCGGTGGAGCGCTTCCAGAGCCTGACCAACCCCAACAAGCTGTTGTCGCTGTCGTTCTTCCGCGACGAGGCCGCGGTAATCGCCTGGCGCAATACGCTGGCGCATCGCCAGGCGCAGGCGGCCGGTCGTGGCGGCGTGTTTGCCGGCTACCGGCTGCGCGTGGCGCAGGTGCTGCGCGACTACGGGCTGAATGAGCGCGACCAGGCGCCGGCGGACAGCCGCGCGGTGCATGACCAAAAGGCGGGCTGAAGGGGGCAGCGATGACCATGGACGCGATCGGCACCCAGGCCGCCTTTATCGGCCTGACGTTCTTGCTGGCAGGTTTCGTCAAAGGGGTGGTGGGCCTGGGCTTGCCCACGGTTGCGGTGGGCATGCTGGGGCTGGTGATGCCGCCCGCGCAGGCGGCGGCGCTGCTGGTGGCGCCGTCGATGGTGACCAACGTGGTGCAGCTGTTCAGCGGCCCGCGCTTCGGGCAACTGATGCAGCGGCTGTGGCCGATGCTGGTGGCGATCTGCGCCGGCACCTGGCTGTGCGCGGCATGGGTGCCGGCCGGCATGATGACGCACGCGACCTCGGCCTTGGGTCTGGCGCTGGTGCTGTACGCGGTGGCCGGGCTGGCAGCGGTGAGGCTGGTGGTGCCGGCAGGGGCGCAGCGGTGGCTGGGGCCGTTGATCGGGCTGGTCACGGGCGGCATTACGGCGGTGACTGGTGTGTTCGTGATTCCCGCCGTGCCTTACCTGCAGGGACTCGGGCTGGACCAGGAACGCCTGGTGCAGGCGCTCGGGCTGTCGTTCACGGTATCGACCATCGCGCTGGCGGTGAGCCTGGCCATGGGCGGGTCGCTGCTGCATTTGCCGGTGTTGAGCGCCTCGGCTCTGGCGCTGGCGCCGGCGCTCGGCGGCATGTTCCTGGGCCAGTGGCTGCGCCACCGGATCAGCGCCGGGCGCTTCCGCAAGCTGTTCTTCTGCGGGCTGCTGGTGCTGGGCGGCGAACTGGCGCTGCGCGGGCTGTCCTGACCCTGGCGCTGGCTTGCTCCCTCTCCCGCGCGCGGAAGAGGAAGCACACAGTCGGACATTGACGCCCGATTGGAACTTCTACCGGAGCGCCGTCCTTCAGCGGCTGGCCTGCACCGTGCGGCCGTTCAGCGGCTGTACCGGGCGGGCGTTCATCGGATAAAGCCGGCGGAATGCCGCCAACTGCGCCGGCGACACTTCCACCGGGGTCTTCAGCACCTGCCAGCGCACGTCCTCGCTGCACGGCGGCGTGGTCAGCGAGCCGGTGAAGGCCCAGTACGACTGCCGGGCCGGCAGCAACGCCGCCACATCCAGCGGCGCCGTCAGCTCGCGCGACTCTCCGGCCCTGGCCGGCAGGCTCGCGAAGACGGGCTTCAGCGCCGCATTCTCCCGCCCGGACTTGAACAGCACCGCCACCACCGCCAGCTTGCCTTCTGCATTCTGGTGCACCAGGTGCGCGACCAGCGGATAGGTCTTGCCGTTGATCTTCTCTTCGCTGGGCGTATGGAAGTGGAACTGCAGCAGCTTGTAGGGCACACCGTCGAGTTCGATCTGCCCCGCGGCGGGCAGGTTGACCTGTACGGTGTGGCCGTTGTTGACCACGGTGGCGGGCGCGGCGGCGTAGCCAAAGCCGATCGGCTTCAGGTCTGCGGGTTGGGCCTTGCCGGTGCGGATATCGATGGGCGACTGGTGCTTGCCCAGCGCACAGGTCTTGTAGTCCTGGTCGAGCCTGGCCCAGTGGCTGGTGCCGGTCGGTCCGGTATAGCTCCAGTGCGGGTCATTGCCGGCCCACGCGGCAGGTGCAAGCAAGGCGGTGCAAACCGTGATAATCGGCAGCTTGGCGTTCATTGTCGATGCGTCCTTGTGTTGGAAACCCCTTGTTTTCCGACGTGGTGTTATCAGGCTGTCCCAGTCTTGAGTGCCGGGTCTTTGCCCGGGCCGGAAAATCATGCAGCAAAACGGTCGTCCAGCGAATAAGGCATTACTGAATTCCGGTCTGCACTGCGTTTAACAAGGGTATGGACTGCATGCACGCATGCGATTGATGCGTGCCGCGCATGCCGTCATGGAACGGACACAGCGCCCGCCGACATCTCACGTGGCACGCTGAAGGCGCAGGGCGCCACAGGCATTCCCGGCTCAGCCGGGAATGCCTGCCTGCCACCGTTTGTCTCGGGATTTCAGCCAGGCCGCGCGCCGGCCTGGTTCGACTCCAGTTGCGCGCGCACCGCGGAGATATGGTCGCCCGCGGCATCGACGGCGTTCTCCAGGTCGCTGGTGCTGCAGCCCAGCTCCCGGCACCAGTACTGCACTTCAAGCGGATCCATCAGGTTGATGCGGCCCGGATCCAGGGGCCTGAACTCGCTTGTCACATCGCTCATGCTTGCCTCCTGTCCATGTCTCGGGATGACACGGCCCTTGCATTGTAGGCAGTCATCCGGCACGCGTTGCATGCAAGGTGGCCTGAGCCAGCGCATATGATGTACGGGTTACCCAAGCCGACAGGACGCGCATGCCCCGCTCATCCGGTGCAAAACTCTGGTCCACGCTGAACAAGGCCGCGGCCCGCAATGCGCGCCGCATGCAGCGCGCCGTCAACCAGAACCTGACCAGGCCGATGACCGAGGCCATCGTGCGCAACGCGGTGAAGCAATCGGCTGCAGTCACGGCCGCCACGCAGCGCGCACTGTCGGGCGTGGTATCGCCGGTGCAGGCGCCGCAAAGCCGCGGCAGCGGACGCTGGGAAGAAGGCGCATGGGGCGGCGCGCCACTGGCACCGCGCCGCTACCGCATCTTCGTGCCGGCTGGCGTCACGGCGTCGCGGCGCGCCCCGATGCGGGTGCTGCTGCATGGCTGCGGCCAGGACGCCGCCAGCTTTGCCGCGGTCACGCGCGCCGCCGCCGTGGCGCGTGAAGCCGGCTGGGTGGTGTTGCTGCCTGAACAGACCTCGCAGGCCAACGCGCAGCGCTGCTGGAACTGGTTCCGGCCCGCCGCGCAGGGCGGCGTTGAAGCCGGGCTGCTGATGGCGCTGATCGACCAGGCTTGCCGCCGCCATCCGGTCGCCGCGGACCGCATCAGCGTGCTGGGGCTGTCCGCGGGCGGCGCGATGGCGCTGATGCTGGGGCTGCGCTACCCGGAACGCTTTGCCGCAGTGGGATCGCACTCCGGCGCGGTGCCCTGGAGCGCCAGCAATGCCGCCCAGGCAGCGCGCGCCATGCGCGGGGGGCGCGGGCCCGATACCAGGGCCATGCAGGCGCTGCGGTTCGGGCTGGCAGGGCGCCGCCCGCCGCCGTTGCTATTGCTGCATGGCGATGCCGACCACGTGGTCGATTTCAGCAACGCCACTGCCGCGGCGGGCCTGTGGATGCACCTGCAGCCGGAGGATGCGCACGCGCTGTCCGCGGTGCCGGCACGGCGCATCCAGCGCGGCATGCGCCGTGCCATGGAGGTGTCCGACTGGATGGAGGGAAAGTCGCCTTACCTGCGCCTGGTGCGGATCGAGGGCCTGGGTCACGCCTGGAGCGGCGGAGCAGGCGGCCAGGCATTCTCCGATCCGGCGGGGCCGGATGGGCTGAAGCTGGCGTTGCGGTTTTTTCTGGCGGTCGGAGTTTAGAAAAACGGCTATTGCTTCGAAGCTATGGCAGGACTAGACTAACTAAACTTAGTTTAGTGAGCCATGCCATGCAAACCGTCAACATCCACGACGCGAAGACGCATCTCTCCCGGCTGGTTGACCAGGCGGCCAAGGGCGAGCCATTTGTGATTGCCAAGGCAGGCAAGCCACTGGTGAAGGTCATTGCGTTGAATGCGCCGGAAGCAAACCAGGTCAAGCGGCTGGGGTTCATGGCCGGCCAGGGTCAGGTGCCCGATGACTTTGATCGCATGGGCCAGCGTGAGATTGAAGCCATGTTTGGCGGCGAGTCATGAAAGTCTTGCTCGATACCCACCTCTTACTATGGGCGGCCTTGACGCCTGCGCGCCTGTCGCCCGTCGCACAGTCGATACTGGGTAACGAGGACACAAAGCCTTATTTCAGCGCGGCCAGTTTGTGGGAGGTCGCGATCAAGCAGGGGCTCGGCCGCGCGGACTTTCATGTCGATGCCCGAGTGTTGCGCAGAGGCTTGATCGACAACGGCTACAGCGAGCTGCCGATCGGCAGTGAACACGCGGTGGCGATAAATTGCCTTCCTCCGATTCACAAGGATCCCTTTGACCGGCTCCTGGTGGCCCAGGCCACTGTCGAGGGCATTACGCTGCTGACATCCGACCAGCTCGTTGCCCAGTACCCCGGGCCTGTCCGCCTGATCTGAACGCCTATCCGAGACTTACCGGCTCGATCACCACATCACTGGCCGGACAAGCCACACACGGCAAGATCAGCCCCTCTTCCCTCTCATCCAGACTCAACCCCGGCCATTCGATCCGATAGCGGATCGTTCCCGCATGCAGCCGGCTGGCGCAGGCGCGGCAGGTGCCGTTGCGGCAGGAGTTGGGCAGCGCCACGCCTTCGAGCAATGCAGCTTCCAGCAGGCTCAGCCCCGCCGGCGCGGCAAAGCGGGTATTGCCTGGCAGCACGCTTGCGGTGAATTCCGCGCGGTCGTCCGGCGCCACCGGCTCGCGTTCAGCCATGGGCCTCATCCTCCGCTTCCGGGAATTGGGCGCGTCCGTGGGTTGCATCGCGCAGGGCATCGCGCGCCACGTTGAGCTGGGTTGCGGGCATGCGCAGGACCAGCGTGGCCAGTGCGCCATAGTCGGTGCCGGCCAGCGTGCAGCCCGGCTGCGCTTCGTAGTCGAGCCAGCGGCGCACACGCGGCTCGTCGGCATAGTCGACGGACACCGTCAGGGTGCCGTAGGCGATGCGTTCCACGCGCTCGGCCGTTTTCAGCGCGGCCGCGATGGCATCGGTGTAAGCGCGCACCAACCCGCCCGCCCCCAGTTTGACGCCACCGTAATAGCGCACCACCGCCGCCAGCACGCCGTCCAGGTCATGGTGGCGCAGCACCTCCAGAATGGGCCGGCCGGCGGTGCCGGAGGGCTCGCCATCGTCGGACATGCCCGAGGCGCCGCCGGCCAGCAATGCCCAGCACACGTGGGTGGCGGTGGGGTGCTCGGCGCGCAGCGCCTGCAGCGCCGCCATGGCGGCTTCCCGGTCGGCAACGGGCAGCGCCAGCGCCAGGAAGCGGCTCTTGCGGATTTCGATCTCGGCCTGGACGGGGTTGGCTAGCGTGTAAGTGGGCAAGCGGAAGGGCGGAAGGGGCAGAAACGGAGGCTGCCGGCATTCAACGGATCCGCGCCTGTGGAGCCGCGGATGCAAAGGGCGAGTGTACCGCAGCGGCATCCGGGAGCAGGCCGAAAGCACCGCCTTTGCGTCGTATCGTCAACTTGCTGTCACAAACGGCGCCTACGATCCGCCCAGGCCATGCGCAATGCCGCCCGCCTGTGCCAACAGGTGCCCGGTCCCGCCCGCGGGACCGGCGCAAATACGCAGTGAACAACATATCCCTTCCTCTTCCCCGGATCGAGAACATGCTTGAACAACCCAATGCTGGCCGCCGCAAGGCCCTGAAGCTCCTGGCCGGCGCGCCGATGCTGCCGCTTGGCCTTGCCTCCACCAGCCTGCTGGCAGGTTGCGGCGGTGGCGACGACGCTGTCGCCGCGCCCCTTCCGCCGGCCCAGGCCGCCACGTTCACCACTGCCGAGTTCGTTGGCATGAGCGCGCCGACGCTGGCCACGCCGGACGCGATGGCGACCACCACGGTGGGCTCCAGCCTCAAGGTGTCGTTCAGCGACGGCAGCAGCCAGACCTACAAGCTGGCCTACCAGCCGTTCTTCATCACCGGCGACACCCTGCCCGACGGCAAGGGTGGCACCATCCTGGCCGGCGGCTACTACGACATCAACAACAAGCCGATCATGGACACCTCCGTGGCCGGCAAGGAACGCCAGTTCTTCTCTGATGCGCCGGACGGCAGCTCGCTGCTGACCCTGGCCAACCCGACCGTGCCCGGCGTCAAGGGCAAGACCGTGTTTGCGGTGGTGCAGTTCGAGTACACCACGCGCAACCAGGGCAATGTCAGCATGTACGGCCTGCTGCCGTCGCCCATTGCCGTGGTGACGCTGGACCAGGATCCGGCCACCGGCAAGCTGACCCCGGTGAAGTACCACAATGTCGACACCTCCGGCGTCAACGGCCTGTGGATCACCTGCGGCGCCAGCCTGTCGCCTTGGAACACCCACCTGTCGAGCGAAGAGTACGAGACCGACCAGATGGACGCCAACGCGGTCAAGCAGCTGCAGGGCTACAGCCAGAACCTGTACGGTGACCCGGCCAAGGCCAATGCCTATAACTACGGCCACCTGCCCGAAGTCACGGTCAACCCGGACGGCACCGGCACCATCAAGAAGCACTACTGCCTGGGCCGCATCTCGCACGAACTGGTGCAGGTCATGCCCGACGAGCGCACCGTGCTGATGGGCGACGATGCCACCAACGGCGGCCTGTTCCTGTTTATCGCCGACCGCGCCCGCGACCTGTCGTCCGGCACGCTGTACGTGGCCAAGTGGCACCAGACCTCGGGCGCGGGTCCCGGCAGTGCCACGCTGTCGTGGATCAAGCTGGGCAGCGCCACCAGCGCCGAAATCCGTACCCTTGTCGACGGCGGCATCAAGCTGGCCGACATCATGGACGTGAAGACAGCCGATCCGGCTGATGTCAGCTATACCCGCATCCTCTACAGCGGCAAGCAGAACTGGGTGAAGCTGATGCCGGGCATGGAAAAGGCCGCGGCGTTCCTGGAAACGCACCGCTACGCCGCGCTGGTCGGCGGCAGCCTGGGCTTTACCAAGATGGAAGGCACCACGGTCAACATCAAGGACAAGAAGGCCTATTCGGCGATGTCGCGCATCGAGTCGAGCATGCTCGCGGGCAATGCCGCCAACGCCGGTGACATCCAGGTGGAAGGCCCGTACTCCGGCGCGGTCTATGAGCTGAACCTGAAGGGCGGCCAGGCCGACAAGACCGGCACGGCCATCAGCAGCGAATGGGTGCCGGTCGACATGGCGGCGGTGCCGGCGCTGATCAGCGAAGACCTGGGCGGCGGCAAGATGAAGCAGCAGGATGCGCTGGGCAACTTTGCCAACCCGGACAAGGTCGCCACGCCCGACAACCTGAAGTTCTCGGAAAAGCTGCGCACGCTGTTTGTCGGCGAGGACAGCAACACCCACGTCAACAACTTCCTGTGGGCATACAACGTCGACACCAAGGTGCTCAGCCGCGTGCTGTCGTGCCCGGTCGGCGCGGAATCCACGGGGCTGCATGCGGTGGACGAGATCAACGGCTGGACCTACGTGATGAGCAACTTCCAGCACGTTGGCGACTGGGAGTCGCCGCTGCACGACAAGGTCCGGTCGGCGCTGGAAGCGAAGGTGATGGCCAACTACAAGGACCGCTTCGGTGCCGCTGTGGGGTACCTGACGGGCGACCCGACCGGCGTCAAGCTGGCCAAGGCTTGAAGCGTACGGTAGTGCGGGAATGAGGGCGGCGGGCTTCGGCCCGCCGTTTGCATGCGTTCCCGTGTATGTCTGGTTGAGGGGTGGTGGGGCCGCCACGCGGTCCCTCCCGCGCGCCGATTCTGCTACGCTAAGCCCTTTCCCCCGCTGAGCATGCCATCATGACCGGCTCGACCCAAGACCCCGACGCACGCCGCATGGCGCCCGCCACCGAGCGCAACCGCGAACCGATCCTTGCGGTGCTGCGCAATGTGCTGCCCGCCAGCGGCACGGTACTGGAAATTGCCAGCGGCACCGGCCAGCATGCCGTGCATTTCGCCGCAGCGTTGCCGGGACTGACCTGGCAGCCAAGCGATCCGGAAGCCGCCGCGCGCGCGTCGATCGCCGCGTGGACCGCGCATGCGGGCCTGGCCAATGTGCGCGCGCCGCTGGCGCTGGATGTCTGCCGCCAGCCGTGGAGCATCGACGCCGCGGATGCGGTGGTTTGCATCAACATGATCCATATCGCCCCGTGGGCCGCAGCAGAGGCGCTCTTCGCAGGCGCCGGCAAGCTGCTGGGCCCGGGCGGCGTGCTGTTCCTGTACGGCCCCTATCGCCGCGGCGGCGCGCATACGGCGCCCAGCAATGCGGCCTTCGACGCGCAGCTGCGTGCCACCGATGCCGACTGGGGCGTGCGCGACATGGAAGCCGTGATCGCGCTGGGCGAGGCGCAGGGCATGCGCTGCGACGAGCCGGTGCCGATGCCGGCCAACAACTTCAGCCTGGTGTTCCGCAAGTAAGCGGCAGCCGGCGCCTCAGCCGCGGCCGGTGCCTTGCACTAGAATCTTTCCGTCATTCGATCCTGCGGTGCCGGGAGCCTTCCAGGCTTGCCGCACCGCGCCCGCCACGGAGAACACGATGAAGGTCCAGAATATCCTGCAGACGATCGGCAATACCCCGCATATCCGCATCAACCGGCTATTCGGCAACGGCCATGAGGTCTGGATCAAGTCAGAGCGCAGCAATCCCGGCGCCTCGATCAAAGACCGCATCGCGCTGTCGATGGTGGAAGACGCCGAACGCCGCGGCGTGCTCAAGCCCGGCGGCACCATCATCGAGCCGACCTCGGGCAATACCGGCATCGGCCTGGCCATGGTGGCCGCGGTCAAGGGCTACAAGCTGGTGCTGGTGATGCCGGACAGCATGTCGGTGGAACGCCGCCGCCTGATGCTGGCTTATGGCGCCACCTTCGACCTGACCCCGCGCGAGAAGGGCATGAAAGGCTCGATCGCGCGCGCCGAAGAACTGGTCGCCGCCACGCCGGGCGCATGGATGCCGCAGCAGTTCGAGAATCCGGCCAATGTCGACGTGCACGCGCGCACCACCGCGCAGGAAATCCTGAATGACTTCCCCGAGGGGCTGGATGTGCTGATCACCGGCGTCGGCACCGGCGGCCACCTGACGGGCTGCGCCCGCGTGCTGAAGGACAAGTGGCCGCAGCTCAAGGTCTTTGGCGTCGAGCCGGTGGCCTCGCCCGTGATCTCCGGCGGCGCGCCGGCGCCGCACCCGATCCAGGGCATCGGCGCGGGCTTTATCCCGAAGAACCTCGATACCTCGTTGCTCGACGGCGTGATCCAGGTCGACGCCGAGCCCGCGCGCGAGATGGCACGCCGCTGCGCGCGCGAGGAAGGCATCCTGGTCGGCATCTCGTCCGGCGCCACGCTGGCCGCGATCGCGCAGAAGCTGCCCGAGCTGCCGGCCAATGCGCGCGTGCTGGGCTTCAACTATGACACCGGCGAACGCTACCTGACCGTCGAAGGGTTCCTGCCCGCCTGAGCAGGCATGAGCGCCCGGGCCTTGCGTCCCGGGCGCTCAGAGCGCTTCGTTGATCTGGAAGCAGACCCCGCGCGTGCGCCGCCCGAAGCCGGCATCAAGCCGCACATTGACACGCGGCTTGAACTCGAAGCGGTAGCCGATGCCCGCATTGGGCAGCCAGTGCGCCGAGACCAGGTCACGGTTCATATCGCGAACGGCAGCCTTTCAGCGCGACGACAGGCCGTGCCGCTTGTGCCAGTCCGCCAGCGATTCTTCCGGCCAGGTGCCGCAGTGCACATGGCCTTTGCCCTTGGGCACGTCGACCCAGGGCGCGACAGATTCCAGCGCCGCCTCCACCACCTCCGGCGGGCGCGGCAGCGGCGTATCGATGGCCGACGCATGCGGATGCACCAGCTCCGGCCAGCGCGGGTCCCAAAGCCACAGCGCGCTGCCGCATTTCACGCAGAAATGCCGCTGCGCCGGCGAGCGCCGCGCGCGCTTGCCGGGTTCGCGCAGCACGGCATGATAGATGCGAAGGTACTTGCGCCCGCGCACGCGTAGCGTGGCCGCATCGCCGCCGAGGTTGATCGCGTAGCCGCCGCTCCCCGCCGTCTTGCGGCAGATCGAGCAATGGCAATGCATATAAGGGCAGGGGGAATCGGACTCAAGCGAGAAATGGATGGCGCCGCAATGGCAGGAGCCGTCTAGATGCATGGTGTGGCCTTTGCTCGATGGCGTTAAGGGCAGTCCATAGACTGTAGAAAACCCCTGGCAAAGTGCAAAGGCGGCGCTGAGGGCTACAGCGCCTTGCGGAACGTCAGGTTGATGCGCAGCCGCCCCAGCAGCGGATGGTCGCCATCGGCCAGCGGCGCCACGCCGTGGAAGGCCAGCCGCGACGGCCCGCCCCACACCACCACGTCGCCATGCGCCAGCCGCACCCGCTGCGGACGGTCCGCGCGGCGCATGCCGCCGAACAGGAACACCGCGGGCAGCCCCAGCGAGACCGAGACGATGGGCGCGCTGAAATCGCGCTCGTCGCGGTCCTGGTGCAGCGAGAGCCGGGTGCCCGGCTCATAGCGGTTGATCAGGCAGGCATCCGGCTCGAAACCGGCAAAGCCTGCTTGCGCTGCGGCGGCGGTGGCGAGCTGCCGGAAACTCGCAGGCATCTCCGGCCACGGCTTTGCGCGCAGCGGATCGACGGGGTCATAGCGATAGCCGCGCGCGTCGGAGACCCAGCCGACCGTGCCGCAGTTGGTCATGGCCACCGACATCTTCAGGCCGCCGGGGGTGATCATGTGCCGCCAGGGAGCGATGGCGACGATGGCCCCGACGTCGGCGAGCAGCACTTCGGCGTCGGGCCGGGCCAGGCCGCGCAGGACTACGGCGCCATCGGCGAGGGGGTCGACGGTGGCGGTGGCGGGGCCACTCGGTGGCAGGTCGTCGAACAGGTCGAAAGTCATGGCGTTGACGATTGCGGGCGCTTCGGCGCGGTCAGGCGATCGTGAGTTCCAGCCGCTTCCCAAGCGCCCGGAAGGCTGCCTCGATCGTGTCGATCTTGGTCGCATGCTCGAGGTTGACGATACGCTGCACCTCTTGCTTGCGCGTATTCAGCCGGCGTGCCAGTTCGGCCTGTGTGACGCCCTGCGCGATCATCTCGTTGAGCAGCAGCACCTTTGCTGAAACGCTGGCCGGAAGCTCGATCAGATGCTGGCTGCGTTTCGCCCTGGACGGCAGCGGCACCGGGCGTCCATCCTCGAAGTAGAACTCCATGGCCGTGGCCAGGGCATCGGCAGCCATTTCGCACGCCTGCTCGATGGTATCGCCGCAAGTCAGGGCTTCCGGGATATCGGGAAACGAGACCGTAAAACCGCCGTCGTCCGGGACGACGTTGGCAGGGAAACGCAGCATATCTGTACTCCTTTGGACGGCGAGGGCATGTCGGGACGTGAGGTCGATGACTCATGACAGGCCGAGCTGCTTGAGAATCGCCTTGCGCAGCCCTTCACGGATTTCATGGCTGGGATGCCGTGGCAGCGTGGACTGCCTGCCATTGAGATACAGCCTCACATGCTTTTGCTTCGTCGCTGGAGGTGGCGTCCTGTCCGGCGAGCCAACGCCGGAATTCGCTCTGCTTTATCCGAATCCTCCTGCATCTTAGGGGACATCAAAGGTAAGCAAAAATGCTTACTGATTCTAGCAGCAAAAGTGCTGAAAGCCAGAAACTGCCTTTGAGAAGTCAAGAAGCCCCACGATCAGTTCGTGGGGCTTCTGTCTTGTTCCACTGGCCGCGACGCCACTCCTGGTCAACGGCGCCTATCGACCCTTCTCAGCTGTTCGACCCATCGCAGCGTCACCGTCCGCCGCCACGTGGTTCTTGGGAAGCGCAGGGACTGGACCGCCGAGGCGGGCCGTGCTTTCCCGTACGATCAGTTCGGGCTCGAATTCGTTCTGCAGTTCTTCTCGCCGTGCCGTGCCTTCTATCTGCGCAATGATGTTCCTCGCGGTCAGTTCGCCGATACGCACTGGATTCGACCGCATGGTTGTCAGGGTGGGGGTGATAAGCTCCGCGACCTGCCAGTCCCCGAAACCGGTCACGGAGATATCGGCCGGAATGGACCGGCCCAGAGCGCGGCATTCGGCGATGGCGGCGACCGCGATGAAGTCGTTTATGCAGATCAGTGCGGTAGGCCGATGTGGACTGGTCAGACACGCGCGCGCCGCGGCGCGGGCCGGCTCGACCTCATAGGGAGTGGGCAGGACCAGCTCATCACGCAATGCGATGCCGTGTTCGCTGAGCACGTCCTTGACGCCTTCCAGCCGCTGGACCGACAGATGCTGAGTGTTCAGCGGCCCGGGAGGACAGCGAATTCGCGGTGCCCAAGGCCTACCAGGTAGGCGGTCAGCCGCCGCATCGCGAGCCGGTTGTCGTAGCCGACCGTAGGATGGCTGCCTTCGCGATCCGTTGCCCACATCAGCACATAGGGGACATTGTGCTTATGGATAAGAGAGAAGACTTCGGGATGGTGCTGCGAACCGATGATGGCGATGCCGTCCACGCGCCGCTCCAGCAGTTCGCGCGCACAGCGCAACTCGATTTCGCTGTTGTCGCGATGGCACGTCAGAACAACGGTATAGCCGAGCGCTTCGAGCTGCTTCTCAAGGGTGTCCACAGCTCTTGCGTACAGCTCGTTCATCAGCGTCGGCGCAATGATGCCGATGGACATGGTCCGTCCCGAACGCAGGATCCGGGCAGCGGCAAAGGGCACATAGTCGAGGCTGGCAATCGCTTCCTGCACGCGCTTGAGGGTCTCTGGGCGCAGCAATTCCGGTGCTGACAACGCGCGCGATACGGTGGCGGAAGACACGCCGGCAAGGAGAGCGACCTGTTTCACGTTGACCATATTCGGCATGCCTCGAAAACGAAGGGGACGAGCAAGGTTGGAGTGAAGGATGAGCCTGTCCACGGGTCGCATTGTATCGCGGGGGGCAAGTCCGCGGGGCAGGAACGCCACGCAAGCGCCGGTCGCGGCAAATGCGGCCGGCGCTTGCCGCGGCTAGTCGAGCCGCACCTTGGCAGAGTCCGCCACCTTTTTCCATTTGGCGAGTTCGGCGCGAAGGAAGGTGTCGAACGACTCTGGCGTGCCGCCGACGATCTCGGCGCCCTGAGCCCGCAGCTTCTCCCGGATATCCTGATATTGCAACGCCTTGTTGAACTCAGCATTCATCTTGCTGATGATGGCCGGCGGCGTTCCCGTCGGCACCATGAAGCCGCCCCAGGATACGGCCTCATAGCCGTTAATGCCCAGTGCTTCGTCTACCGTGGGAACATCCGGCAAGGACGGTAGGCGCTTCTTGCTGGTGACCGCAAGCGCGCGCAGCTTGCCGCTTTTGACCTGCGGCATGCCGGCCAGGGCCGTCGGCAACGCGACATGGATCTGGCCGCCCAGCACGTCGGTCAACGAGGGGCCGTCGCCCTTGTAAGGGACATGCGCCATCTTGACGCCCGCCATGGTATTGAGCAGTTCGCCCGCGAGGTGGTTGCTCGCCCCGTTGCCTGCCGAGCCGAAGGTGATCTCGCCAGGCTTATCCTTGGCCACGGCGATCAGTTGCTTCAGATCCTTGATGGGTGAGTTCGCCGCCGTGACGATGATGAGCGGAACGGTAGTCGCCAGGATCACGGGCGCGAAATCCTTGACCGAGTCATAGGGCAACTTCGAATAAACCGCAGGATTGATCGCATTCGGACCAAGGTTGGCCATCAGCACCGTATATCCGTCCGCGGCCGATTTCGACACCAGTTCGTTGGCGATGATGCCGTTGGCGCCCGGCCGATTCTCGATGACGACGGATTCTCCCCAGGCCTGGCTAAGCTTTGCGCTCAGCAGCCTGGCGGTGACATCTGAAGCGCCGCCGGGCGGATAGGGCAAGACCACGCGGACCGGCTGGGCGGGCCAGTCCTTGGCCGCAGCGTGCTGCCAACCGGAGATCGCTGCCAGGCAAAGCAGGGCGGCGGACGCTTGTCGTAGATATCGATGCATGATGGGGTCTCCTGTCTCCTGATGCGATCCTGCTTCGGGATCGCGCTTGTGCTACCTGCGGTTCAAATCGTTCCTCCCTTGCGCAATACCGAAATCCGGTCCGCGGACCAGCCGAGGTCGCGGCTCAGGATGTCGTCCGTATGCTCGCCGAGCACTGGCGGGGCACGCCGATACGCGACGGTGGAGCGGGAAAACTTGATCGGGTTGGCGATCTGCGGTGCGATCGCTCCGCTTCCATGGGGAAGCGAGAACACCATGCCGCGCGAGCGCACCTGCGGATCCGACAAGGCCTGCGGAATCGAATGGATCGGTCCGCACGGCACGCCCGCGGCTTCCAGGTCGACCAGCCAGGCTGCCGTGTCGTGGCCACGAAATCGGTCCGCCAGCAAGGAGACCAGGCCCTCGCGGTGCTTCAGGCGCGCGGCGTTGGTCGCGTAGCGCTCGTCGCGTGCCAGTTCGCCCAGGTCCAGTGCGGCGCACAGGGCGCCGAACTGCCGGTCATTGCCGACTGCAACGATCAGCGCGCCATTGCTGGTCGCGAACGATTGGTACGGCGCGAGGTTCGGATGGGCGTTACCCCAGCGTCGTGGCTCGGAACCCGCTACCAGGAAGTTGGAAGCCTGGTTCGCAAGCCACGCGACCTGCGTGTCGAGCAGGCTCATGTCGATGTACTGGCCGCGCGCGCTCTCTACCCGTTCGAACAAGGCGCTGACGATGGCCACCGACGCGTACATCCCTGTCATCAGGTCCGAGATAGGTACGCCGCATTTCTGCGGCCCTGCGCCGGGACGGTCGTCGCACTCGCCGGTGATGCTCATGAGCCCGCCCATGGCCTGCACAACGAAGTCGTAGCCGGCCCGGTGACTGTACGGCCCGGTCTGTCCGAAGCCGGTGATCGAACAGTAGACCAGGCGTGGATTGAGCTCCGCCAACGTGTCGTAGTCGAGGCCATAGCGCCGCATGTCGCCGCATTTATAGTTCTCGACGAAGACGTCGGCCGTCTTCGCCAGTTCGCGGAGCACGGCCTGTCCCGCCTCGCTGCTGACGTCCACGGTGATCGAGCGCTTGCCACGATTGGCACAAAGAAAATAGGCCGATTCAGCCGTCGGGGTGCCGTCTTCCCGGGCCAGGAAGGGCGGCCCCCAGGCGCGCGTATCGTCCCCGCTGCCGGGCCGCTCCACCTTGATCACGTCGGCACCGAGGTCCGACAGCAATTGGGTGCTCCACGGTCCCGCAAGGATGCGGCTCAGGTCGAGCACCCGGATGCCTTCCAAAGGTCCTGCCATGGTCTTGCCTCCTGTGAATGCCAGAGCGCTTCAGCTCGGGTCGAACAGTACGCCGGGATTCAGGATCTGCTTAGGGTCGAGCGCTTGCTTTGCCGCCTTCAGCGCGGTGCAGAACAGCTCTGGCCGCTCCTTGTCATACCAAGGGCGATGGTCCCGTCCGAGCGCGTGGTGGTGCGTGACGGTGCCGCCGGCGTCCACCATGGCCTGTTCGGCCACCCGCTTGATTGCCAGGTACTGCTCGGGAATACGGGCCTTGTCCCCATAGGCAAACCAGGTGAAGTAGGGCGCGGGGCCGTCCGGATACAGGTGGGTGAAGCGGCACGTAACCGAGCCCGGGCGGCCCGTCACTTCGCGGATGATGCGATGGGTCTCGTTCTTGACGTGCTGGTGAAGCGCGGCGAAGCGGTCCCATGTGACGGCTGTTTCCATGGTTTCGCGCATGACGCCGCGTGCAATGGCGTACTCGCGCAGATAGGGTCCGCGCAGGAACTTGTTGCGCCAGCTTGCCGTGGCCGAATCGGCACCTTCCTCCTTGGCTGACGGAGCGGTATCCCAATCGCCGGCGCATGCTGCGCAGATCTCCAGCGCGCGCGCCATCCACGCATCGACCGGGTGATCCGCCGACTCGAAGCCCAGCACGAGGATGTCGTAGGTGCCGTCGCTGGAGCCGGTGTAGGCTGCCTCCTCGCGCTCGACCAACCGCGCGTTCGCGGGGTTCAGGCCAGACTGCGACAGCAGCCGCGTCGCCTCCACAGCCTTCGCATAATCGCGGAAGCGCACCGTGGTCTGCTTGCGGAAGACCGGGCGGCGGTGCAGTTTGACCCAGGCCTCGGTAATGATGCCAAGCGCGCCCTCCGAGCCCAGGAACAGCCGGTCGGGATTGGGGCCCGCGCCCGATACCGGAAAGCGGCGCGACTCGATATTGCCCGCGGGAGTCACGACCTTGAGGCTTTCGATGTGGTCGTCGATCTGCGTGTAGGCGGTGGCGAAATGCCCGGCGGCGCGGGTCGCGATCCAGCCCCCCAGCGACGAGAACTCCCATGCCTGCAAGAAAAAGCGCATGGTCAACCCGGTTGGCTTGAGTTGACGTTCCAGGCTCGGCCCGAGCACGCCGGCCTGGATGCGTGCGGCCTGCGAGGTCTGGTCGACTTCGAGCACCTTGTCGAAATGTTTGAGGTCGAGTGTGAGGACGCCTCGGTAGCGATCGTGCTCAGGAGGGTTCACCCCGCCGACCACGCTGGAACCGCCGCCGTAGGGAACGACGGCGAGCTGTTGGCGGCCGCACCAGTCGAAGAGATCGACAATCTCCTGTTCGGTCCTGGGATAGGCAACAACGTCTGGCGGATTCGGGAACTCCTTCCGAATGGCCCGCGCCACGTCCACCGTACCGGCGCCATAGGTGTGATAAAGGCGGTCATAGTGGTCCGTCGTGCAGATCTCGCGCAGCGTTGCAGGCGGTTGAACGCGCGGGGAGCGAAGCTCGATTTCATCCGCGCTGGGGAAGGGCATGGCCTCGAAATGGTCGACGCCTAGCAGCCGGCTCCACGCCGCCTCGAACTCCGAGATTTCCTCCTGCGTGACGGTGTCCCCTTCATAGCCCCAGCCATAAAACTTCCGACGGCGTTCCTGCATGTCGATGTCTCCTTGTGATCTTCGTTCAATGTAATCGATTACATTTGAGTGCAAAAAATATTGCACAGCCGCAGCATGGATGGAAACATTGGCAATGCAATCGATTACATCAGTCTAGGCGAAGGGAGAACGATGTCAAGGCGGAAAAGGGTGATCTTCAGCAGAAGCGGGACGACGATGAAGACATGGGCTGAAGCGGGGCAAGGGATTGAGGGCTAGGGGCACGGGTGGGCGGCCGCGCTGCTGTCGTATCCGGAGTCGTCGTGCGGACCCGCTTGCGTGCGGACCCGCTTGCCACGAATCACGCCGCGCAAACTCTGCTGCTTCCTTGCGGCATGCCCGCATGGATACAGATGTGCTTCAACTCGGTGAAGTCGGCCAAGGCGTCGTACCCGTGGAGCCGTCCAAGTCCGCTCTGCCGATAGCCGCCCGTCTCTGCTTCGGCGAACAGGCGGTTGTGGTCGTTGACCCAGACAGTGCCGTTGCGCAAGGCCCGCGCAAGCCGCATGGCACGCTCGCCTTGTCGCGTCCACACGCTGGCGGACAGGCCGAAGACGGTGTTGTTGGCTTTTGCCAGTGCCTCTTCTTCGGTCGCGAAGGTCTCGAGTGTGGCGAACGGACCGAAGATCTCCTCTTGGCAGAAGAAGGCATCGGGGTCGCTGTGTTCCACCAGCGTGGGGCTGAGGAAGGCGCCACGCGCGAGCGCGCCGGTTGGCATGGCGCCGCGCAGCAGTACCGAGTCAGCCTCGTCGCAGGCGCGTTCGACGAGGGCGCCGATCGCTGCGCGCGTCGGGTGGTCGATCAGCGGGCCGATTTGCGTGTCCGGCTCGATGCCGGGCCCGAGGCGAAGCGCGGCAAGGGCCGCAGTCAAGTGCCCGCGCATCTGCGGTGCGATGGCCTCGTGTACCAGTATGCGGCGCGCCGCCGTGCATTGCTGGCCCGAGATGATGGTGGCCGCGAGCGCGAGCCGGTTGGCAACCGCCTCCGTGTCGACGTCATCGAACACCAGGCAGCACGATTTCCCGCCGAGTTCGAGCGAGAGCTTTTTCACGCTATCCGCGGCGGCAATCATGATCTTCTTGCCGGTCGCGGTAGATCCGGTAAAGCTCACCACATCCACGTCGTGCGAACGCACCAGGCGGTCCGATGCGGCATAGCCCGTTTCGCAGACAAGATTGACGGCGCCGGCCGGCAGGCCGGTCCGCTCGAACAGGCGCAGCATGGCCGCCGTGAGTAGCGTGGTTTGCGCAGCAGCCTTGACCACTGCCGTGCAGCCGGCGGCGAGCGCCGGTGCGAGCGAGCGCACGAGCAGCACCGCGGGCGCGTTCCAGGGGGCGATGATGGCGGCGACGCCGGCCGGCTCTCGCAGGATGGTCGATATCGTGCCGGGCTCCGGCTCCAGCACGTGGCCCGGAATGTGCCGCGCCAGCCCGGCGTAATAGCGGACTTCCGAGATGGCGGCGCCGATCTCGCCCCGGGCCTGCGCGATGGGCTTGCCATTTTCGGCGGTGAGCAGTCGGGCCAGGGCCTCTCGCTCTCCTTCGAGCGCGCCAGCCCAGGCGAGCAGCACATTCTGCCGCAGGCGGGCATCGTGGCCCCATGTCGTGCGTTCAAAGACGTGCCGCGCGGCGGCGATGGCACCGTCGGCTTCCGTCGTCCCGCCGTCGGGAAATTTTCCGATCAGGGTTCCGTCCGCGGGGTTGATGCTATCGGCGGAAGGCTCGCCGGACCACGTGCCGTAAATCCAGTGTTGCGCGTTCATTCGTTGTTCTCCTTGGTCGAGTCTGGACTGTCGGAAGACGCAGCGGCATGCGACGCGCGCTGGATCTCGCCGGAAATGATGCCGATCAGCGCTTCCGCAGCAGTGCTCGGCGCGCGGCGCGGGTGACTGATGCGCACGATGTGCCGGACCAGACGAGGGGCGAGGATGGAGTGCGCGCGCAATGTGCCGTGGCCTACCGCGCGCTGCACCGCGATGCGGGGCAAGATGGTCGCCATGTTCGTCGACTCGACCAGCTTGACGATCGTGCCAAGCGCGTCGACCTCATATTTCGGTGTGAGCATCAGGTCGAACTGGTGCGCCGCGCTGTCGAGAACGCCGCGCAGGCCGTGGCGTTTGGTTGGCAGGACCAGTTCCAATTGGGTAAGACTGGACAACTGGACCGAGGGGGGCAGGTCCAGGCCGTGGGCGGCGCTCGTTGCCAGCACCATTTCCTCGTCCAGCAGCGGCCGGGAATCCAGGGACAATTGGGCGCGTGGCTTGTTGATGATGGCCACATCCAACTGGCCGCCCGCTACCCAGTCGATCAGCGTCGTGCTGTAGCCGTCGGCCACGGTCACGTCCACGTGCGGGTAACGTGCTCGGAAGCGGGCGAGCGACTCGGCGAGCGCGCCCTCCGCGATCGAGGCGATCAAGCCGATCGTGATACTGCCGGAAATGATCTCCTCACGTTGCACCAGTTGTTCACGCGCATGCGTGATGTCGCGCATGATGGGCAGGAACAGCCCGTACATCTGGCGGCCTGCCCGGGTCGGCGACATGCCGTGCGCGCCTCTTTCGAACAGCTTTTGATTCAGCTCTTCCTCGAGTTTTGCGATCTGCATGCTCAGTGCAGGCTGCACGATATGCAGTCGCCTGGCCGCTCGCGTGACGGAGCCATCCTCGAACAGCGCAATAAAGTACTGGATTTGCTTTAAGTCCATGTGCCCGGTGTGCCGCATTAATTCATCATTAACAGTGATACATGGGATCAATTTATATGAAGCGGTGATTTCGTGGCGCGTGGCGAGAATGCCGTTAAAAGCCGCTGATCGTGCATTTCATCGGGAGCAGCTGAACGAAAAAACGTGGCGCTTCCTGGGGTCCCTCTATTAGCGTTCCGTGCTTGCCGGATGTCATCAGGTCAATTACTTATATCAGCAACGATGATATTTAGAATCAATAAACAGTATTAGCCCTGATGTAGCTTCCCGACTAGGCTTGCCTCACCTTGCGTGCGGTGAGGCCAGTCAGGACCTGGGCCGCACGCCGACGACTCAGGAGCAATGCAATGTTCAGGCAGATAGCCGAATCGATGAACCGCGCGCCGGAACCCATGGCCATGCCGGAGGAGGCGCTGACCCTGCGCAGCTGGCTGCGCCACCTTGGCGACACCGGGAGGCTGGCGGCAATAGACGAGCCGGTTGCGCTTGAGCACACCCTTGCCGCGGTCGCCAAGCGGCTGGATGGCGAGCGCGCGGCCTTCTTCAACCAGCCCGGCGGCCATGCGATTCCGGTGGTGAGCGGATTCATGTCTCGCCGCTCGTGGATCGCCGAGGCGATGAGGGTGCCCGAAGACGGCTTGCTGGAGCGCTTCCGCAGTGCGGCCGCGCAGCCCCTGCCGGTGCGCGAGATCGCCCAGTGCGAGGCAGCGTGCCAGCAGGTCATCCACCTGGACAAGGTGAACCTGCACGAACTGTTGCCCATCCCGACCCACAGCGAGCACGACAACGGTCCCTACATCACGGCCGGCCTGGCCATCGCGCGAAACCCGCGCACGGGCGTGCAGAACGTCTCGATCCACCGCATCCAGGTGCATGCGCCGGACCGCATGGCGATCCTGATGCTGCCACGCCATCTCGATGCGTTCTACCGTGCGGCCGAAGCATGCGGCGAGGCGCTGCCGATCGCCATCGTCATCGGTGTCGATCCTCTCACCATGCTGGCTTCGCAGGCCATCACACCGATCGACCATGACGAACTGGAAATCGCCGGCGCGCTGCATGGGGCGCCGCTTCCCGTGGTCAAGTGCCGCACCAGCGATGTGCGCGTGCCGGCCAATGCCGAGATCGTGATCGAGGGCCGGCTTCTGCCCGGCGAGCGCGAGATGGAAGGGCCCTTTGGCGAGTTTCCCAAGTACTACAGCAGCGCCGAGCCGCGCGAGGTCATCCAGGTCGACGCCGTCACGCACCGGCTTCGCCCGATCTATCACACCATCGTGCCGGCGGAGATGGAGCACCTGCTGCTCGGGGCGATTCCGCGCGAGGCGACCTTGCTGGCGCATCTGCAGCGCAGCCATCCCGGGGTGCAGGATGTGCATCTGTCGGTGGGCGGCGTATGCCGGTACCACTTGTATGTGAAGCTCGACAAGAAGCGAGAGGGCGAGGCGAAGAACGTCATTCTCTCGGCGTTTGGCGCGCATTACGACATCAAGCAGGTGATCGTGGTGGATACCGATGTCGACGTCCACGACCCCGCCGAGGTCGAATGGGCGGTCGCGACGCGCTTCCAGGCGGACCAGGATCTGGTGGTGATCGCGGGGGCGCAGGGCTCGGTGCTCGATCCCTCCACGACCGTCGCGGCCAGCCTGGCCGGTATCGACAACCCGGAGCCGCACCTGCAAGGCATCTGCGCCAAGATGGGGCTCGACGCGACCCGCCCGGTCAAGTACGCGGCGCATGTGTTCACGCGCGTGCGGATTCCCGGCGAGTCAACCATCGATGTGCAGGCGCTGGTGTCCGCCGACCCATCGCGCTGGAAAGCGTACCTCGGCGATGGAGCTTGATGTCATGGCCAACCAGAAACGCATCATCGTCGGTATCTCCGGCGCCAGCGGCGCCGCTATCGGCGTCAACCTGCTCAAGGCGATACGCAGCCTGGACAACGTCGAGTCGCATCTGATCGTGTCGGCTTCGGGCATGCTCACCGCGACCCAGGAACTCGGCATCAAGCGCAGCGAACTCGAGGCGCTGGCCGACGTAGTGCATAACGTGCGCGATATCGGCGCGGCGGTGGCCAGCGGCTCTTTCGTGACCGAGGGCATGGTGGTCGCGCCGTGCTCGATGAAGACACTGGCGTCGGTGGCCAACGGGTTTTCTGACAACCTGCTGACCCGCGCCGCGGACGTGGTGCTCAAGGAGCGGCGGCGCCTGGTGCTGGTGGCGCGCGAAACCCCGCTGAACCTCGCGCACCTGCGCAACATGCTTTACGCCACCGAGATGGGCGCGATCGTGATGCCGCCCGTGCCCGCCTTCTACGCACATCCGACCAGCATCGAGGACGTGGTCAATCACACCGTGGGTCGCATCCTGGACCTGTTCCAGATCGAGCACGACACGCTGGCCAGCCGCTGGTCGGGCCTCGCTCACGACTTTGCCGGCTGACGGCCAGCGCTGCGGACCGGGGCACTGATCCCGGCCGAGCTTTGAATACTGAACAGGCAGGAGACAGACATGAAAACTTGGCTCGCCCATGCCGGGCTCGCTTTGCTGTTGCTGACGGGGCTTGCCCATGCACAAGGCTATCCCACCAAGCCGATCCGCATCGTGGTGCCGTACCCGCCCGGCGGTTTCAACGACACGCTGGCCCGCATCGTCGGCAGCAGGCTCACTGCAGCCTGGGGCCAGCCCGTGGTGGTGGACAACAAGCCCGGCGCGGGCACCATCATCGGCACCTCGTTCGTGGCCAAGGCCGCGCCCGATGGCTACACGCTGCTGGTGGTGCAGTTCCCCTTCGGTGCCAATCCCTGGCTCTATAAGTCGCTGCCGTACGACACCCTCAAGGACTTCACGCCCGTCATCCTGGCTGGCCAGTCGCCGATGACCCTTGTGGTGACCAACGGATCGCCGATCCGCTCCGTGGACGATCTTGTCAAATCCGCTAAGGCCACGCCCGGCAAGATCAACTACGGCTCGTCGGGCAGCGGCTCGTCCAACCACCTTGCCATGGCGCTGTTCGAGCGCAGTGCCGGCGTCACGCTCGCCCAGGTTCCCTACAAGGGCAGCACGCCCATGCTGACCGATCTGGCCGGCGGGCAGGTCGAAGTGGCCTTCGACGCGTTGCCCCATGTGCTGCCTTTCGTGAAGTCCGGCAAGGTGCGCGCGCTTGCCGTCGCCGACCGGAGCCGCTTTGCGTCGCTTCCCACGGTGCCCACCATGGCCGAGAGCGGCCTGCCCGGCTACGACGCGTCATCCTGGCACGGCATTGTCGCGCCGGCCGGCACGCCCCCGGAGATCGTGCGCAAGCTGAACGCGCAGATCAACGACGCGCTGCGCACGGCGGATGTGCGCAATATCTTCCACGAGCAGGGCGTCAGGCCGGCCGGCGGCAGCGCGGCGGACTTCTCGGCGTTCATCGGCAAGGAACTGGCGAAGTGGAAGCAGGTCGTGCAGGACGCGGCCATCCCCTTGCAATGACGCAGCAACCACGCACATGACAAGGGGAGAACACATGGGTACGCCGAGGGACCGCTTCGACTATGTGATCGTTGGCGGCGGGTCGGCCGGCTGCGTGCTGGCCAATCGCCTCTCGCGGGACCCGGGCATACGCGTCGCGCTGATCGAGGGGGCGTCGATACGCCGCCCGGCGCGGTGCCGGCGGAGATTCTCGACAGCTATCCGATGCCCTTGTTCTTCGGCGACCGGTACATCTGGCCATCGCTGCAGGCGCGCGCCGTGGCAGGGGCGCGCGCCAGACTCTACGAGCAAGGGCGCGTCATGGGCGGCGGCTCCAGCATCAATGTGCAGGCCGCCAACCGCGGGCTGCCGCGCGACTACGACGAGTGGGCGGCGTCGGGCGCGCCCGGCTGGTCGTGGCAGGATGTGTTGCCGTATTTCCGCAAGCTCGAACGGGATGTGGATTTCGCCAGCAGCCCGATGCACGGCAGCGACGGCCCGGTGCCGATCCGCCGCATCCTGCCGCAGGCGTGGCCGCCATTTTGCACGGCTTTTGCGCAAGCGATGGGCCGCAGCGGATTGTCCGCGCTGGACGACCAGAACGCGGAGTTCGGCGATGGCTGGTTTCCCGCTGCCTTCTCGAACCTCGATGGCAAGCGGGTATCGACCGCCATCGCCTATCTCGATGCGAACACGCGCAAGCGGACCAATCTGCGGATCTTTGCCGAGACAACGGTGAAGGAGCTGGTCGTATCCGGACGCGAAGCGCGCGGGGTGATCGCCGTTCGTGCCGACGGGGCGCGGCTGGCGCTGGAAGCCGGAGAGGTCATCGTGTCAGCGGGCGCGCTGCAGTCTCCCGCCATCCTGATGCGCGCGGGGATTGGCGACGCGGCCGCGCTGCAGGCGCTCGGCATCGAGGTGGTGGCCGACCGGCCCGGCGTTGGCCGCAATCTCCAGGATCATCCTGCGCTGACCTTCTGCCAGTTCCTCGCGCCCGAGTACCGCATGCCGCTCGCGCGCCGGCGCTCCAGCATGACGGCGGCGCGCTTCTCATCCGAAGTGCCGGGCGGCGAAGCGTCGGACATGTATTTGTCCAGCTCGACACGGGCGGGCTGGCATGCGCTCGGTAATCGGCTCGGCCTCTTCTTCCTGTGGTGCAACCGGCCATTCTCGCGCGGGCAGGTGAGCCTTGCCGGCGCCCAGCCGGAGGTGCCGCCTCTGGTGGAGCTCAACCTGCTGGATGACGAACGGGATCTGCGACGCATGGTGGCTGGTGTGCGCAGGCTGGTGCGCATCGTCGGTGCATCGGCCTTGCATCAGCATCCGGATGATTTCTTCCCCGCCATCTTTTCGCCGCGCGTCAAGGCAATGAGCCGCGTGAGCCCCGGCAATGCGATGCTCACCGCGTTGCTGGGGGCACTGCTCGATGTCTCGGGGCCGCTACGCAGAAGCCTGATCGCGCGCTTTGTCACGGGCGGGGCAAACCTGACCAGCCTGCTCGCGGATGAGTCCGCGTTGGAGGGCTTCGTGCGCCAGAGCGTCTTCGGGGTCTGGCATGCCAGCGGCACTTGCCGGATGGGCGCGCAGGCGGACCGGAGCGCGGTGACGGACGCAACGGGCCGCGTCCACGATGTCGGCCGGTTGCGCGTCGTCGACGCGTCGCTGATGCCTCGGCTGCCGACGGCCAATACCAACATTCCCACCATCATGCTCGCGGAAAAGATCGCCGACGCCATGTTGGCCGAGCGCCGCGCAACCCGGCGGGCGTTGAGCGAAGGTGCCGATCCGGGCTGAACACCGAAGCTGGAAACCAAAGGTAAACACCGAAGCCGCACTATGGGGCGCCACCAGCGCCTGGAACGAGGAGACAACGATGAAATACGATGACGAAGTCCGCGCACGTTCTTACCGCTTCCGCGACGAGTATGTCGCGTCCACGCCCGCGTGGTACCGCGGCGAACTGCATCTCGCCTTCACGCTGCTGTTCACGGGCGGGGTGGTTGCATGGTGCGCGATGAACCTGCGAGCACCGACGCTGGCGCAGTGGCTCGCGATCGTGCCGATCTTCCTGTTCGGGAACTGGGCCGAGTGGGCCGCGCACCGCTATGTACTGCATCGGCCGACGCGCTTTTTCAGCATGATCTACAAACGGCATTGCGCCGTGCACCATCGCTTCTTCACGCACGTGACGCTTGAGTACAAAGGCCAGAAACACTGGCGCGCCTTGTTGTTCCCGCCGTTCGCGCCGGTGGCTTTCGTGCTGGCCGCAGTGCCGTTCGCACTGGCGATCGGCGCGGTGTTCTCAAAGAACGCGGGGTATATCGCGCTGATGACGATGGCGGCGTACTACCTGATGTACGAAGGAATGCATACGCTATCGCACGTCACGGACAGCCCGCTGCTCGACAAGATGCCATTGGTGGGTACCGTGCGGCGCCTGCACGTCACGCATCACGATCCCGAACTGATGGCCACGCAGAACTTCAACCTGACCTTCCCGATCTGCGACACGCTGTTCGGCACGCGCAGCGATGCCCCGCGCGCGGCGCGCAGCCCGGTGCAAGGGCAGGACAGCGATGGCCGCAGCGCCCCGATCAGGCGGCGGTGCCGGATACCCTCCGGATCTCCTCGGCCACGATCGCGATCAGCGCGTCGGCGGCCGTGCTGAGCGGGCGCTGCGGATGGCTCACGCACACCAGGTGGCGCACAATGCGCGGCGCCAGGATGGGGTACACGCGCAGCCGGCCCTCGTCGACGGCGCGTTGCACCACGATGCGCGGCAGCACCGTGGCAAAACGCGTGGCCTCGACGAACTGGACGATGGTGCCGAGGATGTCGATCTCGAACTTCGGCTGCAAGGTCACGTCTTCCAGTTGCGTGGCCGCATCCAGCACGCCGCGCAAGCCATGGCGCTTGGTGGGCAGCACCAGTTCCAGTCCCGGCAGCTTGGTGAGTTCCACCGCTGCCGGCAGTTCCGGGCCATGTTCCGCACTGGTGACCAGCACCATTTCCTCGTCGTGCAGGGATTGCACATGGAGCGAGAGCTTGCCGCGGGGCTTATGCACCACGGCCGCGTCGAGCTGGCCGGCGGAAACCAGGTCGATCAGCGTGGCGCTGAAGCCGTCGGCGACTGATACCTCGACGTTCGGGTAGCGCGCGTTGAAACGCGCCAGCGAACCCACCAGCACGCTCTCCGTCTCCGACGCCACCATGCCGATGGAGATGCTGCCCGCCACTTGCTCGTCGCGTTGCATCAGCTGTTGCCGCGCATTGGCCAGGTCGCGCACGAGCGGCAGGAACAGCCGATACATCATGCGGCCGGCGGCGGTCGGCACCATGCCATGCGGGATGCGATCGAACAGCTTCTGTCCGAACTCTTCCTCCAGCTTGGCGATCTGCATGCTCAGCGCCGGCTGAACGATATTCAGCCGTTTCGCCGCGCGCGTGACGGAGCCGTCTTCGAACAGGGCGATGAAATATTGGATCTGTTTGAGGTCCATGCCAAGTGATCGATCAGGTATCAATAAATTCGTTGGACTGGAATGAGCGTATCAGTTTTTTGTCGCCCTCATCGCGTACTTTTCGGGCCGTTATTCGCGGCCGAACATTTAGCCGTGGCGCGTCAGCAGCACGGATGTGCGCATTAACGCCCATGCTGGCAGAGATCATCGTAAATGATGAAGCGAATCAAAAAACAATATTAGAACTAATACCATAACCTCCCTAAGCTCCTGTTCAACGTTGCATGTCCCGGGTGGATTCGCCTGCCGGGGCCGACGCGAAGAACGGAGTCAGGAATGAGACAGAACGATGCTGGCGGCATGACCGGCACGACACTGGAGACAGCGGTAGCGGACGTTCGCCCCGTGCCGCGTGGCATCTCCCCGTGCCGGCCCGCAATCCCCGCTAACCAGATGGACCGTCCCGGCCCCGCCAGGCGGGAAGGCCGGTCATGAGCGACAAGCGCAACCTGGCCGCGGCAGCGGCGGCCATCCACCATGCATCCGCAGCAGGCGCGGCCGCGCGCCAGCGCCACGTCGGCCGTCCGATGGAGCGGCTCGAGGACGCCGCCATCCTCACCGGCCGTGGCCGCTATGGCGACGACCTCGGCGTGAAGCCGGGCACCCTGCATGCCGCCATCGTACGCTCCCCGCATGCGCATGCCGAACTCGGCACCATCGATACCGGCGCGGCGCTTGCCGCGCCGGGCGTGCATGCGGTCCTGACCGGCGCCGACCTGGCGGCCTGGTCGCGGCCCTTCGTGGTCGCCGTGAAGTCGCCGATGGAGCAGTGGGCGCTGGCCATCGATCGCGTGCGCTACGTGGGCGAGCCGGTGGCCGTGGTAATGGCCGAGAGCCGTGCCCTGGCCGAAGACGCGCTCGACCTGGTGCGCGTCACTTACCGCGTGCTGTCGCCGGTGGTATCGATCGAAGCCGCGCTGGCCGACGATGCGCCCATCCTGCATCCCGGCGTAGGCGCCAATGTGGTGAGCGACCGCCTCTTCCGCTACGGCGAGCCTGAAGCCGCCTTTGCCGCGGCGCCGCACCGGGTCACGCTGACCGCGCACTATCCGCGCAACACCTGCACGCCGATCGAATGCGGCGTTGTGATTGCCGAGTTCCTGCCCGGTGACGAGGGCTACGACGTCACCTCCAATTTCATGGGGCCGTTCTCGCTGCATGCGGTGATGGCGATGGCGCTCAAGGTGCCGGCCAACCGGCTGCGCCACAAAGCCCCGCGCGATTCCGGCGGCAGCTTCGGTGTGAAGCAGGCCGTGTTTCCCTACGCGGTGCTGATGTGCCTGGCGTCCCGCAAGGCCGGAGCACCGGTGAAGTGGGTGGAAGACCGGCTCGAGCATCTCAGCGCCGCCACCTCCGCCACCGCGCGGCTGTCCACGCTGGAAGCCGCGGTGATGGCCGATGGCCGCATCATGGCGCTGTCCTACGACCAGGTCGAAGACTGCGGCGGCTACCTGCGCGCGCCGGAGCCCGCCACCTTCTACCGCATGCACGGCTGCCTGACCGGCGCCTACGACATCCCCAACCTGCTGGTGCGCAACCGGGTGGTGATGACCAACAAGACGCCCACCGGCCTGGTGCGTGGCTTTGGCGGCCCGCAGGTGTATTTCGCGCTGGAGCGGCTGGTGCAACGCATCGCGATGGAACTCGGGCTCGATCCGCTCGATGTGTATCGCCGCAATTTCGTCCCGGCCGGTGCCTTTCCGTATCGGGCTGCGGCAGGCGCGCTGCTGGATTCCGGCAACTACCAGCTGGCGCTGGAGCGCGCGCTGGAGGAGGGCGGCTATGAGGAACTGAAGCGCCGCCGCGATGCCGCTCGTAGCGAGGGCCGGCTGTACGGCATTGGCTTTGCCGCCATCGTCGAGCCTTCGGTCTCGAATATGGGCTATATCACCACCGCCATGCCGGCCGAGGCGCGCAAGAAGGTGGGGCCGAAGAACGGCGCCATCGCCAGCGCCACGGTCAGCGTCGACCTGCTCGGCGGCGTGGTGGTCACCATTGCCTCGACGCCGGCCGGGCAGGGCCATATGACCGTGTGCGCGCAGGTCGTGGCCGATGTGCTTGGCGTGGACCCGGCCGACGTGGTGGTGAACGTCGAGTTCGATACCCACAAGGATGCGTGGTCGGTTGCCGCCGGCAATTACTCTAGCCGCTTTGCCGGCGCGGTGGCCGGCACCGTGCATCTGGCCGCCGAGCGGGTGCGCGACAAGCTGGCGCGCATCGCGGCGCCGCAGTTCGGCTGCGCGCCTGCGGAGGTGGTGTTCGAAGACGGCCGCATTGCCCGCAAAGGCGCGCCCGAATCCGGCCTGCCGTTCACGCGTGTAGCCAGCAATGCGCCGCACTGGTCACCGCAGCAGCTGCCGGCGGGAGAAGAGCCTGGCCTGCGCGAGACGGTGTTCTGGTCGCCGCCCAACCTGGAAGCGCCGGATGAGAACGACCGCATAAACACCTCGGCCGCCTACGGCTTTGCCTTCGATATGTGCGGCGTGGAGATCGACCGCGCCACGGGGCGCGTGCGTATCGATCGCTACGTGACCGCGCACGACGCCGGCACGCTGCTCAACCCGGCGCTGGCCGATGGCCAGATCCGCGGCGCCTTCGCCCAGGGGCTGGGCGCGGCGCTGATGGAGGAGTTCCGCTATGGCGCCGACGGCAGCTTCCAGTCCGGCACGCTGGCCGACTACCTGATGCCGACCACCTGCGAGGTGCCCGATCCGGTGATCGTGCACCTGGAAACGCCAAGCCCCTTCACGCCGCTCGGCGCCAAGGGCCTGGGCGAGGGCAACAACATGAGCACGCCCCCCTGCATCGCCAACGCGGTGGCGGACGCGCTCGGCGTGCAGGACATCCGCCTGCCGCTGACCCCGGCCAAGGTGATGGCCATGGTGGGCTTCGACGATCCGCCACCGTCGCGCCCCGAATTGCTGGAAGCCATACGCGAGGCCGCCGTGCCCGCGGCCCGCAAGGGCAGTGGCAAGGCGCTCACCGCGCGCGGCTCAGTGGATCTCGACGCCACGCCCGAAGCCATCTTCGCCGTGCTGCTGGACCCGCAGGCGCTGGCCAAGGTGGTGCCCGGCTGCCACGCGCTGGAGCGCACCGCCGAGAACCACTACCGCGCCGACGTGACGGTAGGGGTTGGGATGATCAAGGCGCGCTTCGAGGCGGAGATCTCCCTGTCGGACCTCGATCCCCCGCGCCGGCTGCGGCTGGCGGGCGCCGGCATGTCCTCGCTGGGCAGCGCGCGCGGCGCCGGCCTGGTGGATCTGGTCCCGCATGGCAGCGGCACGCGCCTGAGTTACGACTACGAGGCCGAGGTATCCGGCAAGGTCGCCGCCGTGGGCGGACGCATGCTGGAAGGCGCCGCCAAGGTGGTGCTGCGCCAGTTGTTCGAATCGCTCGGCCGCCAGGCCGCCGGCAAGCCGGTACGGCCGCAAGGCTGGCTTGCCCGCCTGCTGGCCCGTTTGGGAGTTCGTCGATGAAACCATCCGCTTTCGATTACCTGCGCGCCGAAACCACGCAGCACGCGCTCGATGCGCTGGCCCGTGGCGGCGAGGGCGCGCGCGTGCTGGCCGGCGGCCAGTCGCTGATGGCGGTGCTCAACATGCGCCTGGCGCAGCCGCAACTGCTGATCGATATCTCGCGCACCGCCGAACTGAACACGGTGCGGGTGGAAGACGCTCACCTGGTGGTGGGTGCCGCGGCCACGCAGGGCAGCGTCGAATGGCGCGCCACGCTGGCCGACGAGGTGCCGCTGCTGGCCATGACCTTTCCGCATATTTCGCATTTCCAGATTCGCAACCGTGGCACCGTGTGCGGCTCGGTGGCTCATGCCGATCCGAGCGCCGAATTGCCCCTGGTGCTGACCGCGCTGGGCGGCGAGGTGGTGCTGCGCGCCGCGCGGCGCCGCCGCGTATTGCCGGCGGCCAGCTTCTTCCAGGGCATGTTGATGACGGCACGCGAGCCCGACGAGCTGGTGGAGGCGGTGCGCTTTCCGCTACGGCGCCCGGGGCGCGCTACGGCTTTGCCGAATTCTCCGCGCGCCACGGCGATTTTGCGCTGGTGGCCTGCGCGGCCACCGTGACCGATGACGCCATCGCGCTGGCGGTTGGCGGCGTGGCGGACCGGCCGGTGCTGGAAATCTGGCCGCGCCTGCAGGGCAAGGACCTGGAGGAGGCCATCAACGATTTCAGTTGGAAACTGGGCGCGCAGGACGACGCCCATATCAGCGCGCAGTACCGCCGGCACCTAGTGCGGCAACTGGGCATGCGTGTGATCGAGGAGGCAAAATGAGCAAGACCACCAAGGGCGCCGAATCCGGCAAGCCCGCCGAGGTAATGCAGCGCCAGGAGCGGCGCCGCATCACCCTGACCCTGAACGGCCGCGAACGCAGCGGCTATTGCGAGCCGCGCGAGCTGCTGTCGGATTTCCTGCGCCACGAGCTCGGCGCCACCGGCACCCACGTTGGCTGCGAGCACGGCGTCTGCGGCGCGTGCACGGTACGCGTCGACGGCGTGGCCGCGCGCTCGTGCCTGATGCTGGCGGTACAGGCCGAGGACCGGGCCATCGATACCATCGAAGGCCTGGCGCCGGCAGAAGGCCTGAGCGACCTGCAGGAAGCCTTCCGCCGCCACCACGCGCTGCAGTGCGGCTTCTGCACCGCCGGCATTCTGCTGTCGTGTGCGGACTACCTCGAGCGCGTGCCGCAACCCACCGAGGCGCAGGTGCGCGACATGCTGTCCGGCCACCTGTGCCGCTGCACCGGCTACACCCCCATCGTGGCGGCGGTGCTCGACGTGGCCGCGCGCCGCGCGGCTGCCGGCGTGGCCAGCGAGGAGGCCTGAGATGCTTGATCTTGGCCGCACCTTCCTGCAGAGCGTGGAGCGCAGCCCGCACGCGCCCGCCATCGTCGATGGCGACCTGATGCTGACCTATGCGCAGTGGTACGAGCGTATCCGCTGCGCGGCGGCCGGCCTGCGCGAGATCGGCCTGGTGCCAGGCGATCGCTTGCTGGCCGTATTGCAGAACCGCTGGGAAATGGCCACGCTGCACTGGGCCTGCCAGTTCGCCGGCATTGTGATGGTGCCGCTGAACTGGCGCGCCAAGCCGGAGGAACTGGACTATTGCGTGCGCGATGCGGGCGTCAAGGCGCTGGTGTTCGAACCGGTCAGCGCCGATGCGGTGCTGGCCAGTCCCGCGGCGCGGGCCGTGCCCTGCATTGCGCTGGATGGCGCGGCCGGCGGCTCGCTGCCCTTCGCCACGCTACTCGCGAGCATCCCACTGAGCCCCACACCGCTGGCCGAGGCGGACGGTGTTTCTCTGATGCTCTACACCTCGGGCACCACCGGCAAGCCCAAGGGCGTGCCGCGCCGGCACCGTCAGGAGCGCGCCGCCGCGCTCGCGCACGTGGCGCAGAACCTGTATCGGCGCGGCGAGTGCACCCTCGGCGTGATGCCGCTGTACCACACCATGGGCGTGCGCTCGCTGCTGGCGATGGCGCTGGTGGACGGCCTGTTCGTCTGCGTGCGCCGCTGGAACGCCGGGCAGGCGTTGCAAGAGATCGCCGCCCACCGGATCAGCTGCCTGTACCTTGTGCCCACGCTCTACCACGACCTGCTGGCCGATGCGGGATTCGATGCCTCGGCGATTCGTACCGTGACCAAGCTCGGATTTGCCGGCGCTTCGATGAGCGATGGCTTGCTATGCCGCCTTGCGCTGGCCTTCAAGCCCGAGCTGTTCGTCAACCACTATGGTTCGTCGGAGGTGTACACCTTCAGCATCGACCAGCACGCCACCCGCAAGCCCGGCAGCGCGGGACGCGCCGGCATTAACACACGGCTGCGCGTGGTGCGCCTGGAAGCAAAGTCGCCCGACGATCTGGCGGCCATCGGCGAAGAAGGCCAGATCATTGCCGATCTGCGCGGCGACGAGGCCTTCGAGGGCTACTGGAACCGTGACGACGCCAACGCCAAGTCCTTGCGCGACGGCTGGTACTTCACCGGCGACACCGGCTACTTCGATGCCGACGGCGACCTCTTCGTCAGCGGCCGGGTCGATGACATGATCATCAGCGGCGGCGAGAACATCTCGCCGGTCGATATCGAATCGGTGCTGTCGCTGCATCCGGCGGTGGACGAGGTGGCCGTGGCCGGCGTGGCCGACCCGCGCTGGGGCCAGAAGGTGGTGGCCTTCGTCAAGCCGCGCGGCAGCGTCGATGCGCAGGCACTGGACACCTATTGCCGAAACTCTGACCTCGTCAACTTCAAGCGCCCGCGCGACTACGTCTTCGTCGAGGAGATCCCCAAGTCGCCGGTGGGCAAGATCCTGCGCCGCAAGCTGTCCGCCGGCGAATACGCACTGGCCCCGCATTCCGTGAACCCCGGCCCCAATCCCAGCCTTAACCCCAGCCCCAACCAGGCAGCGGACGCCGCGCCTGTCGACACAATCAAGGAGTAAGACATGACCCAGGTAACCGATCTGATCCATCCCGACCAGCAACGGCTCCAGCAGCTCGATGGTTTCTCCGTGGAGATCGATGCGCAGCGCGAGCGTGCGGACATCATCCTGCACCGCCCACCCTACAACGTGATCGCCATGGCGGCGCGCGACCAGCTGCGCGCGGTGCTCGAGGCGCTCGACGCGGACGAGCGCGTGCGCGTGATCGTGCTGCGCGCGCAAGGCGAGCATTTTTCCAGCGGCGGCGATATCAAGGGCTTCCTGGAGTCCTCGCCCGAGCACGTCTCGCAGCTGGCCTGGAACGTGGCGGCGCCGGCGCGCTGCGGCAAGCCGGTGATTGCCGCCAACCGCGGCTATTGCTTCGGCGTGGGCTTCGAGCTGTCGCTGGCCTGCGACTTCCGCATCGCCACCGAGACCACGCAGTACGCGCTGCCGGAGCAGAAGCTGGGGCAGATCCCGGGCTCGGGCGGCTCGGCGAGGCTGCAGAAGATGGTGGGCATTGGCCGCACCAAGGACATTGTGATGCGCTCGCGCCGCATCTCGGGCAAGCAGGCCTATGAGTGGGGCATCGCGGTGGAATGCGTGGCCGACGCCGAGCTGGAGGCTGCCACCGACGCACTGGTCGACGAACTGCGCGGCTTCTCGCCGCTGGCGCAGCGCACCGCCAAAAAGCTGCTCAACGACACCGAGGACGCGCCGCTGTCGATCGCCATCGAACTGGAAGGGCATTGCTATAGCCGCCTGCGCAGCTCGGACGATTTCCGCGAAGGCGTCGAAGCGTTCCACGGCAAGCGCAAGCCGGCATTCCGCGGCAGCTGATGTCGTTAGCGGGCGTGCTGGCGAGGCCGCCCGCATCCCGGGAGAGATGGACCGGAGCACGAGGCCCATTGACCGCGCGGGCAAGCGCTTGCGTGGCGGCAAGGTGGCGCCCGTCTGGCGTCGGTGCGGTAATCACCCCGGAAGAGATCCAGACAGAGATCCAACCAAAGGAGACAACCATGGAAGTCATAGTCAAGAAGAAGGCAGGGACTGTCAGCGGCACGGACAGCGTGGCGCTGCGGGCAGCGAGCAATCGACAGGTGTTTGGTGCCGTGACGGCTTCGTGCATGGGGTGGGCGCTGGACCTGTTCGACCTGTTCATCCTGCTGTTCGTGGCACCGGTGATTGGCAGGCTTTTTTTTCCGTCGGAACATGCCATGCTGTCGCTGGCCGCAGTGTATGCATCCTTTGCCGTCACGTTGCTGATGCGTCCGCTCGGCTCCGCGATCTTCGGCTCCTATGCCGACCGCCACGGCCGCAAGGGGGCGATGGTGGTTGCGGTTACCGGCGTTGGCTTGTCCACGGCGGCGTTCGGGCTGCTGCCCACGGTGGGTCAGGTGGGCCTGCTTGCGCCAGCCTTGTTCATCCTGTTGCGGCTGGTGCAGGGCATCTTCGTCGGTGGCGTGGTGGCTTCCACCCACACCATCGGCACGGAGTCGGTGCCGCCCTCCTGGCGCGGCGCCGTGTCCGGACTGGTAGGCGGCGGTGGCGCCGGCATTGGGGCACTGCTGGCCTCCATCACCTACCTGGCGATGACCGCGCTGTTCCCGGGAGATGCCTTTGACACATGGGGCTGGCGCTGCATGTTCTTCTCCGGCATCGTCAGTTCGGTGCTGGGCCTGTTCATCTTCAATTCGCTGGAAGAGTCGCCGCTGTGGAAGCAGTTGCAGGCGGCCAAGGGCCATGCCGCGCCGCTGGAAAACCCGCTGCGTACCCTGTTCTCCCGCCAGTACCGGGGCATCCTCCTGGTCAACATCCTGCTCACGATTGGTGGGGGCAGCGCCTACTACCTGACCTCCGGCTACCTGCCGACCTTCCTCAAGGTAGTGGTAAAGGCGCCGGCAGGCGAAGCCGCCGCTATCCTGATGCTCAGCAGTCTTGGCGTGATCGTGGCATCGATCCTTGCGGGTCACCTCAGTTCGCTGGTTGGCCGCAAGCGGGCCTTCCTGCTGATCGGCGCCCTGAACGTGGTCCTCCTGCCGCTGCTCTATCACCGGATGCCCGAGGCAGCGGACACCACCACGGTCGGCATGTACGCCGTGGCGCTCGCCATGCTGGGCAGCACGGGTTTCGCACCGATCCTGATTTTCCTGAATGAACGGTTCCCCACGAGCATCCGCGCAACGGGGACTGGCCTGTCGTGGAATATCGGCTTTGCCATCGGCGGCATGATGCCGACCTTTGCATCGCTGTGCGCGAGCACCCCCGCCGAATTGCCAAAGGTGTTGGGCATGTTCCTGGCGACTGTCACCATCATCTACCTGGCGGGCGCGGCTATTGTTCCGGAGACGGCTGGGCGCCTCGGGGAAAAGTAAGCGCTATGACTTGTCGATCTTCAGGGTGTCGATCGGAAGGCGAGCCAGATAGGCGAGGCTGGAATATCCCGAGCCGAAGTCGTCGAGCGAGGTCGATACACCAGCCCGTTTCGGCGCGTCGAGGACGGACGAAGCCTTCTCGACATCGCTCATCAGCGATCCGCGTCGGCGCGATACCTGAAGAATACCCACTCGATGGCTGGACGTGGCACTGTTCGTCGCCCGCGCCGAGCGGGCGACCTTATCCGAATCCTGATTCGGAGGCCAGGATCTGGTGGCCCAAAGAAATGCGAATCCACTGCACCCGGTAGGCACTCCGAAATCGTCACACCACATTCTTGCGCGACGGCTAGCAACTTAAAATGTTTAGTGGCTACCGACCGGCATAACGCTGCCAAAGAAATGGTTTTTCAGTTCGACCGCAAATCTGGGGAAAGGTCGCCGAACCAGGAGAGATGTCGAATCCTAATAGTAGGTGCAGATCGGGATTGCCGAGTCGCTTTGGCCGAAGACATGGGCGATAGCGCACAGCGGAATGCCGCCGGTGGCCTGGATGGTCATGGTTTTCAGCGCGGCGCCGGGTGGCACCTCCATGCGGCCGCCAGAGCATGCGACGGCATCTTCGTCAGACGTGTTCGATTAGAATCGGGACGCATCCCCGATAACGTGCCGCTGATTTTGACAGCACCATGAGCAAAAGACTTACGAGCATCGATATTGCCCGCCTGGCGGGCGTGTCCCAAACCACCGTTTCCCGGGTTCTTCAAGATCTGCCCTCGGTGAAACCGGAAACCAAGGCACGCGTCCTCAAAATCATCCAGGAGCACGAATATCTTCCCAGTGCCGCGGCTCGGCAGATGAAGACCAGACGAAGCGGCACGGTTGCGGTCGTTGTCGCAAATCTGTCGAACCCGCTCTACCCGTTATTGCTGCAGCTTCTGGTGGAACGTCTTGCCGGCCGGGGCTTTCGGACGACTGTCTGGGAACTGGACGGTGTGATGGACGATGCAACAGTGCGCGCGCTCGCAGAGAGTGCTACCGACGGCGTCATTTTTGCAACTGCCCTGGAGGAGTCCAGGGAGTTGCTGGCCAGGGTGGCAGCCGAAAAGCCCGTTATTCTCATCAACCGGTCGGTCGGTACCAACCTCTTCGATACGATCGTCAGCGACAATTACGCTGGAGGTCGGCGAGTCGCCGAGTATTTCCAGGCGGCAGGCCGCAAGCACATCGGACTGATCTCCGCCAAATCGAGCAAGAGCTCGCGCGCAAGCACCATCCGCGACCGCGAGAGGGGCTTCATGGAAGGCCTGGGGGATGTGGCACTAAGTCCCCGTTTCACCCGCGCCGATGCCGGGGATTTCGGCTATGACTTTGGGTTCCGTGCCATGCAGACCCTGTTGAGCGAAAGTCCGGATATCGACAGCGTTTTCTGCACCAACGACATCGTTGCGATCGGCGCGCTCGATGCGGCCAAGCGTTGTGGCCGATCCGTCCCCGGCGACATGTGGGTTGTGGGATACGACGATATTCCGATGGCGCGCTGGGAATGTATCGCATTGAGTACTGTGCAGCAGCCGCTGGCGGCTATGGTCGAGCAGGTTGTCGAGCGACTCGAGGCTCGCATTGGAAACCCCGCGATGAGCCCGCATACGTTCGTATTGCCCAATGACCTGGTGCTGCGCCGCACAACGTCCTGACCTTGCGCCAGCGAATTTGCTCGTTATAATGAATACGTAACCATTTTTGCTTGGGATAGCATGCTGGCGGCTCGAGTGACTAAGCATACTCGCCGCCCATTTTTTTGGAGATAAAATGACTACGTATTCATACGGCGAGATCACCGAGGCAGCGCGTTCCACGCCCGTGGTTCGATCCGCCGACGTTTGCGTCGTAGGAGGGGGCGCCGCGGGCGTTGCGGCCGCCATTGCAGCCGCGCGCTCCGGCGCCAAAGTCTTGCTGCTGGAGCGGGAGGGGTTCCTCGGCGGGACCTTGACCTCGGTAAGCCTCGGTAGCATTTGCGGTCTGTACGCCGTGTCGGAATCGGAAATCCAGCAGGTCGTCGGCGGTGTCTGCAATGAAGTGATCGATCGTCTGCGTGCACTGGACGGAGTAGGGGCGCCCACCCGATGGCTCGAGACTGCCTCGCTACCCTACGATCTGTTTGCGATGAAGGTTGCCCTTGATCAGCTCGTCAAGGAGGCCCGGATCGAAGTGCTGTTTCACGCGATGGTCGTAGATGTTGCGATGGACGGCAGCGAGGTCGACGCGGTGCTGATCGAGACCAAGGAAGGCAGGCTGGCGATTCGCGCCAAGGCGTTCGTCGACTGCTCGGGCGATGCGGACGTGGTCAAGTTTGCCGGTGCGCCTTTTGAGATTTCGACCGGCGACCTGCAGTTCCCGACCACGATGGTTCGCTTTGGTGGTGTCGATACGGCGGTGCTCAGTGGCCTGAGCCGGGCGGCGCTCCGTGAGCGCCTCGAACTAGCGGTGAATGATGGCTTCGACCTGCCGCGGACCGCCGGGGGCGTATTCGCCGAACGGCCGGGCCTGGCGCACCTGAATATCACGAAGGTCGCGGTGGACGGCGAGTCCCCGGACCCGTTCGATGTCAGCATCATGTCGCGCGCAGAACTGGCCGGGCGCGAGCAGGTGTGCATGTATCTGCAGGCGTTTCGCCAATACGTCCCGGGCTTCGAATCCGCCTTCGTCATGGATACCGGTGCGGTCATTGGTGTCCGGGAAAGCCGTCGCATCGTCGGCAGCTATGTGCTGACCGACCAGGACGTGCTGGAAGGTGCCCGGTTCTCCGATGCCATTGCCTGCTGCGCGTGGCCGATGGAAGACCACGCGGCCGGTCGCGCGACCAAATGGATTTGGCTGAAGCCAGGAACCTACTTCCAGATTCCGCTCAGTTCCCTCACGCTGCCGGGCTTTGACAACCTGATGGTGGCCGGCCGCTGCGCCTCGGCCACACACGGCGCGCAGGCGTCGATCCGTGTTACCGCACAGTGCTTTGCAATGGGCGAGGCTGCGGGCTATACCGCCGCCGCCGCGGTGGCGCAGCGACGTAGCGTGCACACCGTACCCGTTACGGACATTCAACAATCCCTGGCCAACAACGGCGCCTTCCTCGGAGCAACCCAATGACATCGCAACAATATCGCAGCAACTTCACTCCCGGCACCACGCGCTGGGCGCTGCGCAAGGCGCAATGGCAGGCGCTCGGTCTCAGTGACGCGGACATGGAGAAGCCGAAGATCGCGGTGGTCAATACATCGTCGGAACTGTCGAGCTGCTTCAGCCACCTGGACGGCGTGGCGGCGCAAGTCAAACAGGCGATTCGCGCAGCCGGCGGCGTGCCCTTTGAAGTGCGCACCGCCGCGCCCAGCGACTTCATCACCAGTGCCGGCAAGGAAGGGCGCTACATCCTGCCGTCACGCGACCTGATCGTGAACGACATTGAAGTGCAGGTTGAGGGGGCACAGCTCGATGGCATGGTTTGCCTGGCCTCGTGCGACAAAACCACCCCCGGCCAGATGATGGCGGCGGCGCGGCTCAACATTCCGACCATCGTCGTAATTTGCGGCTACCAGGCGAGCGGGCAATACAAGGGCGAGCATGTCGATATCGAGGACGTGTTCGAGAAGGTCGGCATGCATGTCACCGGGCAGCTCTCGTTCGACGACCTCGATGGGATGTGCAAGCGCGCCGTCCGCAGCCCAGGCGTTTGCGCCGGCTTGGGCACAGCAAATTCGATGCACATCGTCTGCGAGGCGCTCGGCCTGACCCTTCCTGGGGCAAGCCCGGTGCTGGCGAATTCGCCGGCAATGGTCGAGCAAGCCAGGGGCGCCGGTGCGCGCATCGTGGAAATGGTCAATGAAGGCCTGACACCGCGCAGCATCCTGACGCCAGCAGCGTTTCGCAATGCCGTAAGAGTCGCCTTGGCGCTCTCCACCTCGATCAATGTCCTTCGCCACCTGCAGGGCGTGGCCGAGGAGGCTGGGACTGATGTGGACCTCTACGACCTGTTCGACCGCCTTGGTCGCGAAGTACCGCTGCTGGCAACGGTCAAGCCGAACGGTCCGCACCGCACGGAAGACCTCGAGGCTGCCGGCGGCACGCTGGCGACGATCAAGCTTCTGGCTTCCATGATCGAGCAGGATTGCCAGACGGTATCGGGCAAAACCTGGCAAGCGATCCTGGACGCTTATGAAGCGCCGTCACCGTCCGTCCTGCGGTCGCTGGAGGACCCGGTTTCGACCAAGCCGTCGCTGGTCATCCTGAAGGGATCGCTGGCGCCCGAGGGCAGCATTCTGAAACTGGGGAATGCGGGAGAAAAGGCGGAAAGGTTCCGGGGCAAGGCCATGGTCTTCCATTCTCAGGAAGAGGCCATTGCCGGGCTGGCAGAAGGCCGGATCACCCCCGGAACCGTGGCTTGCCTGCGCGGCATGGGGCCCATCGGCGGGCCGGGCGTGGCATTGGCTTCATCGTTCGTCGCCGCGGTGGAAGGCGCCGGATTCAATGGCAAGGTGGCGGTCGTCACGGATGGCCAGTTATCCGGCCTCAATCGCGGCGTGGCCGTTGGCCAGGTCTGTCCGGAAGCGGCCGCCGGCGGCCCGCTGGCGCTGGTCCAGGATGGCGATGAAATTGAAATTGATATTCCCGGCCGCCAAATCAATTTGCTGGTCGAAGAATGCGAGCTCGCCGCGCGCCGCGCGCACGCGACTCCGATCCGTGGGGCCACCGAACAGGGTTGGCTGAACATCTATAGCAAGACAGTAAAGCCGCTGGCTCGCGGTGCGGTATTGATACCGATCCGGCCACGCTGACCATCCTCTGGAGGAGACATGAAGACGATCATCAAAACTACCTGGTGCTGCGCCATTGCAACGGCGACCCTGATTGCTGGCGTGGCCGCCGCAGCCTATCCGGACAAACCTGTGCGTATCGTCGTGCCGTATCCGCCGGGCGGGGCTTCCGACACGACGGCTCGCTTGCTGAGCGAGAAACTGAAGCAGGTCACGGGCGGCACCTTCGTGGTGGAAAACCGGCCGGGCGCGAACGGGAACATCGCTGCCGAGATGGTTGCGAAATCACCGGCGGACGGCTACACCTTGCTGATGGCAAACGTTGGTCCAAACGCGATCAGTCAGACCATCTATCCGCACCTGAACTACGACGTCAACAAGAGCTTTGCGCCCATCGGGCAAACCACCACGGTGCCGATCGTTCTTGTCGCCGGCCCCAAGGTCAAGGCGACAGACATCAAAGGACTGGTGGCGGAAGTCAAGACCAATCCCGGCAAATATACCTTCGCATCCGCCGGCAATGGATCTTCAAACCATCTGGTGGGTGAGATGTTCAAGTCCGGACTCAAGCTCGACATGATGCATGTTCCCTACAAGGGAGACGGTCCTGCCATGACAGACGTCATGGCAGGACAGGTGTCGATGATGTTTACCACTGCGGTTGCCGCGCGCCCGTATATTACGGGCGGCAAGCTGAAGCTGATTGCGGTGGCCAGCAAGAAGCGCGTGCCGGCATTTCCGGGTGCTCCCACCATCAGCGAGACCGTATTGCCGGGCTTTGAGGCCTCCTCCTGGGGCGGTCTTGTCGCGCCGGCGGGTACTTCCGCTGAAATCGTAAAGCACCTCAATGCCGCGATGGTCAAGGTATTGGCCATGCCTGAAGTGAAGGAAAAGCTCTCGATGCTTGGGGCAGAAGTTGCAGCCAGTAAGCCGGAAGAGTTTGCCAGGTATATCAAGGACGAAACCGATAAGTGGGGCGCGGTCGCCAAATCGGCCAATGTCGTCGCTGAATAGTGGCATGCGCGGTGAGCGGCGGGAAGCCGCTCACCGCGTCCGTGCGTCAGCGGGACAATGCCTGCCTTGTATTTCTCGCGCCCCGGTTTGCAAGGTAAGTCGAGTATGGGCACACGCGGTCGGATGCAGACTTATCCGGATTGTCGTACTGCAGCCACTCGTCCTATTGCGCGGGGGCACCAACACGATGGACCGCTTTTCGTCCTCGGTTTTGTGCATCCGTCCCATGACCGCGTGCCCTTCCGCGCCCAGGGGCAGCATGGTTTCCCAATAGCGGTAACTGTTACCGGGAGAAACCTAATCGAAGCACAATAGTGCGGTCAGGCGGCATACAGTCACAGGAACCGTCGGTCTCTGGTCTGCTGCGGCCGTGATAAAGCGGCACATTGTCGCGAGGTGATCGGCGCTTCACCGCCTACTTGCCGCTGCGCTTGCCGCCAATGCCGACTTTGCCGCGCCCGACCTTGCGATGCGGCACAGAGGGGCGCAGCCTCTTTCTGGAGCTAGCCGTCAACGTGACATGCTCCGCAGGGTAGCAGGTCGTCCGAGACAGTTCTGGCTGGTAGGCGGCATGGCCCCGATCTATGCGCTTGATAGCTGACATGACTGGCTCCTCCTTGGGGAAATTCTAGTCCGCAAAGGCCACGGCGATTAAGTACGGTCCTACCGGATTGGTAGTTTGGCTCTTATTAACCCGCAGCCGGTAACAGTTTCCCGCTCAAGATCGCCCATGATGCCGTGGTGCACTTCGATGTGGCCGCGGGCGACGTCTTCTGCTGGCCCGCCGATATGGGCTGGATCGCGGGCACACTGGTGCTGGGCTGCGCCCTGCTGCGCGGCGCCACGCTGGTCTGCTACGACGGCGCGCCCGACTACCCGAGCTGGGCACGCATGTCGCAACTGGTGGAACGGCACAGGGTCACCCATTTCGGCTCGGCGCCGACACTGATCCGGGGCCTCGCCAATAACGAGCAGGTAGCGCTGGAGGGCGACGTCTCCTCGGTTCGGTTGTTGATCACCGCCGGCGAAGGCATCGACCCGGAGCACTTCTGCTGGTTCCAGCGGACCTTCGGGCGCGGCACGCAGCCGCTGATCAACTACACGGGCGGCACCGAGGTGTCGGGCGCGCTGCTGTCAAGCGTCGTGGTAAGGCCTATCCCGCCGAGCGGCTTCAACACGATCTCGCCGGGCGTGGACGTGGACGTGGTCGACGCGAGCGGCAAGCCGCTGACCGGTGCAGTAGGGGAACTGGTGATCCGTCAGCCTTTCGTCGGCATGACGCAGTCGTTCTGGCAGGACCCGGAGCGCTATCTCGACACCTACTGGCACACCATCCCCGGCCTCTGGGTGCATGGCGACCTGGCGCTGCGCCGGCAGGACGGCACGTTCTTCATGATGGGGCGCTCCGACGACACGTTGAAGGTGGCCGGCAAGCGGCTGGGCCCGGCGGAGGTGGAAGAAGTCGTACTGGAATTACCGGAAGTCGCTGAAGCGGCGGCCATCGGCGTGAACGACAAGGACAAAGGGCAGCGGCTGGTGGTGTTCGTTGTCGGATCGCCTGGTGCGGCGGGCGATGCGGACGCGGTGTCGTCGCTCGTCACCCGCCACGTCGACAAGCGCCTTGGACGCCCGTTCCGTCCCGGCGCAGTGCATGTGGTCGGCCAGTTGCCGAAGACACGCAGTTCCAAGATCATGCGCCGCGTGATCCGCAGCGTGTACTGCAACACGCCGCCGGGCGACCTGTCGTCGCTCGACAACCCCGCGTCGCTCGACGAGATCCGCGCGGTATCGGGCGCAGGCCCGCAGGCATGAGGCGGCAAGCAAGATGAAAGTTCTCGAAGGCATCAGGGTCCTGGATTTTGGCCGGTTCATTGCCGGCCCCTTCTGCGCGGCCTTGCTGGCTGACTTCGGCGCGGATGTCATCCGCATCGACCGCGTCGGGGGCAGCGAAGACCGCTTCGTCGCGCCGGTGACCAGCGAAGGCGAAGGCGCGTTCTTCCTGCAGGTCAACCGCAACAAGCGCTCGATCACGCTCGACCTCGACAGCGAAGAGGGCGGGGCGGTGGTACGCAAGCTGCTGTTGACCACCGACGTGGTCGTGGCGAACATGCCGCCGCGCACCATCGCCGCGCTAGGTCTCGACTATGACAGCCTGCGCAAGGTGAAGCCCGACATCATCCTGACTGCCTCCTCGGCGTTCGGGGCAGACCCGGCCGTGCGCGACCGTGTCGGCTTCGACGGCGTAGGGCAGGCAATGAGCGGGGCGGTCCACCTGACCGGGCTGCCGGACCACCCAATGAAGTCGATGGTGCCGGTCGTCGATTTTTCGACTGCGCTGTGCTGCGCGCTCGGGGTCATGATGGCGCTCTACGAACGCAAGGCGAGCGGCCAGGGGCAGGAAGTCAGCGCGTCGCTGCTGCACACGGCGCTCACGCTGTCCAGCGGCAGCCTGATCGAGGAAGCGCTGCGCGGGCTGAACCGGCAGGCCACCGTGAACCGCAGCCCGACCTACGGCCCGTCCGACATTTTCCGCGTCAAGGACGGCTGGATCATCGCGCAGGTGATTGGACCCGCGATGTTCAAACGCTGGACGCGCATGGTCGACCGCCCGGAACTGCTGGACGATCCGCGCTTCGCGGACGATGCGACGCGCGGCGAGCATGGTGAAGTCCTCAGCGACATCATGTCGGACTGGTGCGCCGGCCGCACGCGCGAGGAAGCGCTGGCCCTGCTGGAGGAAGCGCGCATTCCCGGCGGGCCGGTCAACACGCCGCGCCAGGCTCTGGAGGACGAAGTCGTCCGCGCCTCCGGAGCGTTTCACTGCGTGGACTATCCGGGGGCAGCCGCGCAGGTACCGCTCGTCGCCACGCCGGTGTCGCTGTCGCGTACCGCGCCGGCTATCGTGCGGCGCCCGCCGATGGCCGGCGAGCATACCGAGGAAGTGCTGCGCGACGCGGGCTATGCGGCCGGCGAGATCGCGGGGCTGCGCGCACGGGGCGTGATCTGAGAAGGCACCGGCAGCAAGACAGAATCGCCGGCTCGCCATTGACGCCGGCCGTCTTGTTTTCCGCGTCAGAACTTGTGACGGATGCCCAGCGCGACGCCGAACATGTTGTTCTTGTCGCTGCCGGGGAAGTAGCCGTTGGCGAAAATGATGGCCGACGATGCCTACTGGAAGCAGGTGGCGTGGCCCGGACAACGACACAACCCAGAACACCATCCTTGAACGCGATACTTTTTATATTGACGGAAACTGGACGCCCCCTGCGCCCGGCGCGACCCGGTCCGACATCGTCGATCTGGCTACGGAGTCGGTGATCGTAGGCAGGACGGGTGAGAAGGCCCAGGCGGGGCCTGGATCCCAGGCTCATCGCAACCGGTTTTTAACACTTTTTGTTAACCGCTAGCCATACGGCGGCCTTGCTTTCATCTATGGCGCGCAGTCACCGCGCGCCACGCAGCCCATGGTCAGGCAAAGGTATCGATCTCGCCACGCCCAAGCACTCGCACGGGACGAGCCGTTGCGCCGGCCGCGGCCGCTGGCTCAGCCGCCGCCAGCGTACCGGTGCCAAAACTGGCCTGTCCCCGTCCGTTCCCCGGCGCCTGTTGTTGCTGCCCGTTCCCGTTGCCCGCCTGGCCGGCAAAGCCATCGGCGCCCACTGAAGTTTGCCCCAGCTGGATGCCGCTTTCCGACAGCGCGGTGCGCAGGTGCGGCAGCGCCGCTTCCACCGCGGCACGCACGGCCTGGTGGGGCGAGACAAACTGGGCCTGGGCCTGGTCGTTGACCACGTTGAGCACGACCTTGAGCGGCCCCAGGTCGGCGGGTTCAGCTGCAGTTCGGCGCTTTGCTGGCCTTGCGTGCTCATGCGGATCATCTGCTGGCCAAGGGCCTGCGGCCACTGGCTGTCGTTCAGCTGCGGGGCGACCACTGGACGGGCGGAGGCGGCGGCAGCGGCTGCAGTAGCCGACGGGGTAGCCTGGCCGGCCAGCGCGGCGGCCACGGCTTGTGTGTTGTCGGGGCTGGCCGCGCTAGCCTCGCCGGTGCGGGCGGCAGCCTGTGCGACGGCGAACGGCGTTGCCGCGGGTCTGGCATCCGCCGTGCCGGGGTTGGCGGCGAGCGGATCGGCGCGGTGCCCGGCGATGCCGCTGTCCGGGCGATTGCCCGATCCGCCGGCAGACTGGCCGGTGGTGTCCTGCTGCTGGGCGGCGATCCCGTCGCCCGGGATCGCCTGGGTCGCTGCGGCCTTGCCGTCGGTGCCTGTGCTGGCGCCGGCCTGCATCGCGGCGCGCTGGGATGCGATGGTGGCCAGCGTGTCGGCTACCGAAGGCTGTGCAGGCCGGGCTTCGGTGGTGACGACCTGCAGCGTGTCCGGCCGTGGCGTGGTGGCCGCCGGCATGGCATCGGCCTGGACATCTGCCGTGGCCGACTGCGTGGCATTTGCCAGCGCCGCCTGCAGTGCGGCGGCGCCGCCGGTGTCGGCAACGCCGGCGAGGGCGGAACCTGACGTGCCGGCCGGCGCGGCAGCGGGGCTGGCCGGGGCGGCGGCAGGAAGCATCAGTGCCAGGGCCGCTGCGGCAGCGGCTGCGGCATCCGTCGGCGTGGCCGCCGCGGTGTCGTCCTGGTCCTTGTCTTCGTCCTTGGGGCCGGCCGCAGGCTTCTTGCCGGCCGCGGCGGCTTGCCGCGGCTTGCCGGCATCTGCCTGCGCCGCGGGCTGGCGGGATGCGGGCTGGTCGCGTGCGGCGGTTTCCCTGGCCGGTGGCGCGGGGGCCTTGTTGCTTTCGCGAGCGCGCGACAGCGCGTCGCCGAATCCGCTCGCCGTTGCGTCGGCGGTGGCGCGCCTGGCGCCCTCGACCGCATTGGCGGCGCTGCTGACAATCTGGCTGATATCGATCATGGAGTTGGCTGCGGGTGTGGCCCGGCTGATGTTTCTCAGGCTTCGCTGAGACGGCTGGCCGTGGTGCGGGCCAGGCGGGCGGCGTATTCGTCGTTGGCGCGCTGTTCGCGGCGCGCGGCAACCTGGTCTTCCTTCGCTTCGGCGCGCGCGATCAGCGTGTCGAACGAGTTCAGGCGGCGCTGCTGGTGCTGCCAGTGGTTGCGCCCTGCCAGCAGGTCGGCTTCGGCCTTGGCCAGCGCCGCGCTCTGCTGGTGGATGGCATGGTCAAGCGAATCGAGAAAGCGCGAGAAATCCTGCCAGCGGCTGGAGGTCATGCCTTCGGCGGCCACCACCTGCATGCGCGCGCGGTACTCATGGCGGTACTGCGTGAGCTGGTTGAACTGCTGCTCAGCCTGCGTGCGCAGTCCCTGCAGCCTGCCCAGCTCGCGCGCGGCGGCGTCGGTATCGTTCTGGGCGAGGTCAGCCAGCGTATTAAGCGGTGAATGCTTGAGCATGTTCACTCCTGTCGAAGAGGCTGTGAAGCTGGGCGATGGCGTCGTCGTAGCCGGCGCGCTCGTGGATGTCTTGCTGCAGGAAGGCTTCCATGCGCGGGTGCAGGCGCATCGCCAGGTCCAGCTCCGGGTCGTTGCCCGGCACATAGGCACCCACGCTGATCAGGTCGCGGTTGCGCTGGTAGCGCGACATCAGCTGCTTGAAGCGGCGCACCGAGCCGAACTGCGCGTTCGGGATCAGCGCGGTCATGGCGCGGCTGATCGATGCTTCCACGTCGATGGCCGGGTAGTGGCCGGATTCGGCCAGGCTGCGCGACAGCACGATATGGCCGTCCAGGATGGCGCGCGCGGAATCGGCGATCGGGTCCTGCTGGTCGTCGCCTTCGGTCAGCACCGTGTAGAACGCGGTGATCGAGCCGCCGCCTTCGGGGCCATTGCCGGTGCGCTCGACCAGCGTCGGCAGCCTGGCAAAGACCGACGGCGGATAGCCCTTGGTGGCCGGCGGCTCGCCGATGGCCAGCGCGATCTCGCGCTGCGCCATGGCGTAGCGCGTCAGCGAGTCCATGATCAGCAGCACATGCTGGCCCTGGTCGCGGAAATACTCGGCCAGCCGCGTCGCATAGGCGGCGCCCTGCATGCGCAGCAGCGGCGAGGTATCGGCCGGCGCGGCCACCACGACCGAACGTGCGCGGCCCTCGGGGCCGAGGATGTTCTCGATGAACTCCTTCACTTCGCGGCCGCGCTCGCCGATCAGGCCGACCACGATCACGTCGGCGCTGGTATAGCGCGCCATCATGCCGAGCAGCACGCTCTTGCCCACGCCCGAGCCCGCGAACAGGCCCATGCGCTGGCCGCGTCCTACGGTCAGCATGCCGTTGATGGCCCGCACGCCGGTATCGAGCACAGTCTCGATGGGCGCGCGCATCAGCGGGTTGATCTGCTCACCGGCCAGCGGCACTTCCATGGCGGCGGTGATCGGGCCCAGCCCGTCGAGCGGACGGCCCGCGGCATCCAGCACGCGGCCCAGCAGGCCGGCGCCAACCGGCAGGCGCTTGGAGCCCGGTTCGCGCGGCGTGGTGGTGCCTGCCGGCTGCGGCGATGGTTCCAGCGGGTAGACGCGCGCGCCCGGCAGCAAGCCCACCACATCCGATTGCGGCATCAGGTAGAGCCGGTCGGCGCCAAAGCCCACCACTTCTGCTTCCGCGGTGCGCGGGGCATTGCTGTCGGTGGTGAACTGCCCGGCGGGGAGCTCGATCAGGCAGTCGCTGCCCACTGGCAGGCGCAGGCCCACGGCTTCCAGCACCAGGCCGGCGGCGCGCGTCAGGCGCCCGCAGCTGCGCTTGCTGTCGAGCCCGGCGATGCCGGCCGCGGCGGTGTTCAGTGCGCCGATCCAGCGCTGCGTATGGGCTAGCGCCGGATCTGGCGTGGGCGTGGCCGGCGCAGTGGTGTCAGGCATGCGGCGGCTCCCATGGATCGTCGCGGCCCAGTGCCTTGACCACACGGGTCCAGCGCGTGGGCAGCGTGGCGTCGCGCTCGCCGCTGGCGGCGCTGGCGATGCAGCCCCCGCGCGCCACCGACGGATCGGCGCGCACGGTCCAGCCGGCGGCCGCCAGTTCGCCATGCAGGTGGGTTTCCACCAGCGCCACGTCGTCGGGATGCAGCAGCAGGCTGGGCGATCCGCACAGCGCGGGTTCGCTGGTCAGCAGCTCGCGCACGGCCGGCAGCAGCAGCGCGGGGTCGTCCGCCAGGGCAGAGCGCACCAGCTGGCGCGCCACGTCCAGCGCCAGCGACACCAGCGCGCGCGCGACCTGGTCGTCCACGCCGCCGAGCGCACCGCGGAAGTTGGTGGCCAGCGCCTGCAGCTGCGTGGCCTCGTTGCGTGCGGCTTCCAGGCCGCGGGCGTAACCTTCGCGGTGGCCGTCGCCGTAGCCCTGGGTCTGCCCCTGGGTGTAGCCCTGGGCATAGCCTTCCTTGCGCGCGCCTTCTCGCATCGCGTCGAGCGCCTCGAAATCGATCGGCGGCGGTGCCGGTTCGGAAGGCATGGCCGCCAGGGCTGCGGGCGGCTCGGTCCCCGGGGATCGAGCGAGCCCATCTGCCAGCGCTGCCAGCCGGCTGCGCCGCCACGCGCGCGGCGCGGGGGCTCGAACGGCGCAAAGCCGCCAGGCTCGGCGGCCGTGCTGTTGCCGGCAAGGGAAGAGAGCGGGTCGCCGCGCGGCCCGCGGCGTGCGGCCTGGCCGCGCTCAGGGTTTGCCTCAGACATAGGCATCGTCGCCTCCGCCGATCTGCACTTCGCCCGCATCCGCCAGGCGCCTTACCACCTGCAGGATGGCCTTCTGCTCGGCCTCGACCTGCGACACGCGCACCGGGCCCAGCGCGTCCAGGTCCTCGCGCAGCATCTCGCCGGCGCGGGTGGACATATTGCGGATGAACTTGTCGCGCAGTTCCTGCGGCGCGCCCTTGAGCGCGACGATCAGCGACTCGGTGGCGACTTCCTTGAGCACGCGCTGGATGCCGCGGTCGTCGACCTCCAGCAGGTTCTCGAACAGGAACATCTCGTCGATGATCTTCTGTGCCAGGTCGCCGTCATGCAGGCGCACGCCGTCGATGACGGCCTCTTCGTGCGCGGTGCTCATCAGGTTGATGATTTCGGCCGCGGTGCGCACGCCGCCCATGCGGCTGCGCTTCAGGCTCTGGCCCGCCAGCAGCTTGGTCAGCACGTCGGTCAGTTCCTGCAGCGCGCCCGGCTGCACGCCGCCGAAGGTGGCGATGCGCAGGATCACGTCGTTGCGCAGGCGGTCGGTGAACAGCGCCAGCACCTCGGAGGACTTCTGGCGGTCCAGGTGGATCAGGATGGTGGCAATGATCTGCGGATGCTCGTCGCGGATCAGCTCGGCAATGGCCGTGGCGTCCATCCAGTTCAGTGAATCGATGCCGCCGCCCGGATCGCGCGACTCCAGGATGTCCTCGATCACCGACTGGGCGCGTTCCTCGCCCAGCGCCTTGTTCAGCACGCTGCGGATAAAGGCGTTGGAATCGACGTTCAGTGCCAGGTACTGCTCGGTCTCGGAGCGGAACTCGCCCAGCACCTCGGCCATTTCCTCGCGGGTGACCGAGCTGAGCGTGGCCATGGCCGAGCCCAGCTCCTGCACTTCGCGCTGCGACAGGTGCTTGAAGACCTCGGCCGCGGCATCCTCGCCGATCGCCATCATCAGGACGGCGCTCTTTTGCAGGCCACTGGCCGAGATCTCCTTGGAGATGCCCTTAGCGGTTGTCATTGGCAATCCAGTTCTTGATCACGCTGGCGACCAGGCGCGGGTCGCGCTGTGCGGCGTCGCGCACCAGCGCGAGGTCGCCTTCATACTTGGCGGCAAGCCGCAGGATTTCCGGGTTGGCGGGCTCGTCCGGCGGCAGCAGCACGGCCTCGGTCTCGTCCCTGGCTTCCGGCGCCGGCAGCGGCGGGGTGGTATAGCGGCGCAGGATCGGGCGCGCCACCCTGAACCACGCGAACAGCGCCAGCAGTGCCAGCAGCAGGTAGCCCGCAAGGGTCTTGCCCAGCTCAATCATGTCGGGCTGCTTCCACAGCGGCACCTCGGGCGCGGCCTTCTCGCGCTCGGCGGTGAAGGGGCTGTTGACCACGTTGATGGAGTCGCCGCGGTCGGCCGAGAACCCCATCGCTTCCTTGGTCAGGTTCTGGATCTGCGCCAGCAGTGCCGGCGGCAGCGCTTCAGCAACGAGCTTGCCCTTGGCATCGGCCTGCTGGCGGTAGTTGACCACCACCGCCACCGACAGGCGGCGCACGCCGCCCGGTGCCTGCTGCACGTGGCGCACGGAGCGGTCCAGCTCGTAGTTGACGGTGGAGTCGCGGCGATTGCTGCTGGGGCCGCTGGAGGCCGCGGACGTGGCACCCTGAGCCCCCTGTCCCGCCTGCCCGGCAGCCGGAGCGCCGGCCTGTCCCGGCGCCTGGCCCGCACGCGGCGTCTGCGGCGTGGTCACGGGCGCGGCGGCGGCGGCCGGCGGCTGGTTCGACAGCGCCCCGGGTACGCCGCCCGGCGGCGTGGCACCCTGCTGGGTCGATTCGCTGGTCTGCTGGCTGCGGATGGCCGAGCGGGTCGGGTCCTGGTTAGGCTTGTAGCTCTCGTCGGTGTGCTCGACGACGGAGAAGTCCACGTCGGCGGTCACCTGCGCGCGCACGTTATCCTTGCCGACGATCGGCGTCAGGATCGCTTCGATGCGCTTCAGGTAATTCTGCTCCAGCGCCTGGACATACTTGAGCTGGGTGGCGTCGAGCATGCGCTCGTTGGCCGTGTTCGATAGCAGGTTGCCGTGCTGGTCGACGATCGAGATCGACTTGGGCGTCAGTTCCGGCACGCTGGACGACACCAGGTGGCTGATCGCCGCGACCTGGCCTTCATCGATGGCGCGGCCCGGGTACAGCTGCAGCACGATCGACGCGGTCGGCTTCTGGCGCTCGCGCACGAACAGCGTCGGCTTGGGGATGGCCAGGTGCACGCGGGCGGACTGCACCGCGGCAATGGATTCGATCGAGCGCGCCAGCTCGCCTTCCAGCCCGCGCTGGTAGTTGACCTGCTCGGCAAACTGGCTGATGCCGAACTTCTGGTTGTCCATCAGCTCCATGCCGGCCGTGCCGCTCTTGGGCAGGCCCTGCGATGCCAGGCGCAGGCGGATTTCGTGGACCTTCTCGGCCGGCACCATCACCGCACCGCCGCCTTCGGCGAACTTGTACGGCACGTTCATCTGCTGCAGCGACTGCAGCACCGCGCCGCCGTCGCGTTCGGACAGGTTGCTGTACAGCACCTTGTAGTCCGGGCTGCGCGACCACAGCACGCCCACGGCGATGGCCGCGGCCAGGGCTGCGCCGGCCAGCATCAGCGGCAGCTTCGGGTTGGCCTTCAGGCGCTCGATCACTTCTGCCGGGCGCCCGGGCAGTGCCACGGCCGCGGTCATGCGCGTGCTCCGGATCCGGCGCTGCGATGCTCGCGACGGCACGGGCGATGCTGACCGCCTTGGTCGTCGGCGCGGCTCACGGCCCGGCTCACATTACGCTGCAGAGAAAACACGCGTACTCCCGAATCGATGGTTGTCTGGTGGTTTCCGGAGCCAGCACGGGACGACAGCCCGCGCTCTTCCGGCACGGTGGCAATGATCGGCCAGACTTGAGCGCGACAATCCGGCGAACAGACGCGGTTTTTTGTCCGATTTCGGCCCATGGGAGGCCGCAGGCGGCGGGTACTCTGCGGGGGCTGAAACTGGGTGCGAACCGCCTGAGGCCCGCCTGCCCGGCAGGCCGTTATGTGATGCAAGGGGCGCGCCACAAGACGAACTCTGCCGGTGGACCGGCATACGACGAGCCAAATGACCACTATCTCTTCCATCGAGGGCATGCTGCAGCAACTGCGCGGGATGTCCCAGGTTGCCTCGGGCAACAGTGCCAGCCAGTCCTCCGCGCCGGTCGGCGGCGGCTTTGCCGGCGAACTGCAGCGCTCGCTGGGCCGCATCAACGCCGCGCAGGAACGCGCCTACGGCCAGGCCGAGGCGTTCGAACTGGGCAAGCCCGGCGTGGCGCTCAATGACGTGATGATCGACCTGCAAAAGGCCAATGTGTCGTTCCAGACCGGCGTGCAGGTGCGGAACCGGCTGGTGGCGGCTTACCAGGAAATGATGAATATGGCGGTGTAAGGCCAGCGCCTGCCCCGAAAGCAAAGAGCCCCTGGCGCGCGCAAGCGGCCAGGGGCTCTTTGTCGTCGGGAAGCCTGCCGGGTCAGGCCTGTGCTTCAGCGCCTGCGTCCATGCCCGCTTCAAGGTGGTAGATCCACGCCAGCAGTTCGGCCACGGCCACATAGAGCTGCGGCGGCACGTGGCTGTCCAGGTCGACCTGCATCAGCAGGTTCACCAGGGTGGGCGAATCGTGGATATAGACGCCCGCTTCGCGCGCGCGGGCGATGATGGCTTCGGCCACCACGCCATAGCCCTTGGCGAGCACGCGCGGGGCCTTGTCGCTGTGCTGGTAGGACAGCGCGATCGCCGCGCCGCGGTCTTGCGCCGCTTCGCTCATCGCGCCTCTCCTTCGGTCATGTGGTCCTGGGTCTGCACGCTCAGGCGCTGCAGCACGATGCCCTGCGCCTCCAGCTGGTTGCGCAGCAGCGGCCGTGCCGCGATGAAACGCGCCGCGACATCGGTCTCGGGCGTTGCCACGCGGGCGTCGAGCCCTGCCGGCCCCAGTGTCAGCACCGCTTCGACAATGCCAAGGCTCGGCAAGTGCAGCCGCACCCGGCTGGACCATGGCCGGGCGCTGTCGTCATGGGCCTGCGCGGCGCCATCCGCATCGGGGCGTAGCAGCTCCCACTCCATCGGCACGCCGGGCCACGCCTCGCCGGCAAAGCGAAACTGCTGCGTGGCGAGCAATTCCAGCTGCTGGCGGACCACGCCTTCGGTTGCCGGATGGATGGCCGGGCCGGCTGCCGCGGCCTGCCGGATGGTTTCTGCCGAGGCGGTATCCGGAAGACCTGCGGGGCCGCGCGCTGCGTAGGGGGCGAGACTGTCCGGCGCGCCAGCCTCCGCGGTGCTCTGGTAGGCCTGCGTGGCCAGCGCCGCGGCGGACTGGCGCTGGGTGCCGGGTTCGGCAGCTTCACGGCTGTAGGCCGCCGTGGTAGCGGTGCCTTGCCGCAACGCCTGTTCCGCCGCCGCATGGCTGTGGGCCACGCGCGGATTGCCGGCCGAAGCCAGCGCTTCAGCCAGCACCTGCGAGGCCGGAAGCAGCGGCGGCGCCGAGGGCCGCGCCGGCTCTGCCGCTGCCGCACCGCCGGCATAGGTCAGCAGCGCAGACGGCAGCGTTGCCGCGGCCTGGGCAGCGCCACCTGGGGTCGATCCGGCCGGTGCCGGGACTTGTGCCTGCGGTTCCTGACGGATGTCGGACAGCCCGCGCGCGCCGGCAACCCATTGCGCCAGGTGCGATTCGTAGAACAGGCCGCTCTGGCCGACCGTGTTGGCAAGGGCCGCTGCAGTGGCCTGCGCGGAAGCTGTCGTGGGCGCCGCGGCAAGCAGCGGGCCGGCGCCGCGCACCGGCAGCGCCTCGGTACCGTCCATCACCGTCAGGATGGCCCGCGCGGCCGCACTCAGCGATTCCTGTGTCGAGGCGCCTGGCAGCAGCGTGGCCTGACCGGCCACGGCGTTGGGACCGGTCGCGAGCGGGCTTTGGCGGATCGCCTGGCCAGTGGAGTTCTGGACATTCGACTCCGTGGCCTCGGGCACGGGCTGCAGCGCCGCCATCTTGTCGATGGCAAGTGCCGTGCGCAGGGATTGCGGGTCCGGGGCCTGACCGGGTGCCAGGCCTGGAGGCAGATGGATGCCGGTCATACGGGTCGCGTGAATGCAGGCGTTGGGCTTGCCGGCCCGCCGCGGGAAGTTGCGCAGCGCTCAGGCTGCGTCAGGCCGTTGCGCCGTAGGCGACGGACAGTTCGATCTGGCGGCGCGAGCTGGTCAGCATGTCGCCCAGCCTCTTCAGCTGCGGCATGGCCAGGTCACGGATGCGGGCATCGTACGTGAGGATGCGGTCCAGCAACTGGTAGCGGCGCATGCGTTCCGCATCGGAGAACGGTGCCTCGTGGTCCATCAGGCGCAGGCGGTCTACATGGGCCAGGTAGCCTTGCTGCAGCTCGGCAACGGTGTCCCAGTCAGCTGCCTGGGCGGCCTCGTGCATGCGTGCGGACAGCGCGAGGATTTCCTCGTAGCAGGTCACGATCGGGGAAAACTCGGGAAGGGAGGCCATGTCAGTTGTCCTGCAAGGCGGGTTGCTGATCCGCGGCCGCGGCCGTGTCGTCGATCTGCGCCCAGGCCGAAGCCAGGCTTTCGAGCAGCGTGTCGACCTCGGCCAGCAGGGCCGCGTCGCTGCGCAGGTTGGCCAGCATCAGCCGGCGCACCATGTACTCATACAGGGATTCGAGGTTGGCGGAGATCTCGCCACCAGCCTCATGGTCGAGCACGGCGCGCAGGCCGTTGTCGATGATGTCGATGGCTTTGGAGATGGCGTTGCCGCGCGCGGGCACGTCGCCGGCCTCAAGATTGAACTTGGCCTTGGCGATGGCCGAGCGGGCGCCGTCATACAGCATCGTGATGAGCTTTTGCGGGCTGGCGCTCATGGCGCCGGTCTGGACGCCCACCTGGGCGTAGGCATTGGCGGATGCGCGGGCGAACATGATTGGGTTCCTCTGGCTCTGGTGTGCGGCTGAGTGATTACTTCTTGGTGCTGCTGGTCAGCGCGTTGAACTGCTGCGTCAGATAGCTGCTGGTGCGGTTCATCTGCGCGACCATCAGATCCAGTTGCGTGAACTGGGCTTTGTAGCGATCGATGGTGGCGGTGACGCGGTCCTGGACCCGGCTATAGTCCTTCTCCAGGTCCTTCAGGGTCTTAGTGATGCCGTCCTGGGCCGACTTCAGCGCGCCATCCGTCTTGGTCAGGCTGCCGATATAGTCGCTCGCCTGCTTGCCGATGCCGCCGCTGCCGGTGGTGCTGGAAAACATGGCCGTGACGCCGCCGAGGTTATTGTTCAGCGCCTTGGTCAGCTTGGCATCGTCGAGCGCCATCGTGCCGTCCTTGTTGAACGAGATGCCAACGCCGATCAGTGTGATATTGCCGCCGTTGCCGTCATCCATGGCGCCGCCGAACATGGAGCGCAGGCTGGACTGGATCGCGCGCAGCGTGCCGTCACCAGTGAGTGCGGAGGACGTGCCGGCCTTGGTATCGAACGCCGTCAGCGTCTTGGCCGTACTCTGGATATTGTTGTAGGCGGTGACAAAAGCCTGGACCGAAGCCTTGATCGCGTCGTTGTCGCGCGTGACCACCAGCGACGTGGTGCCGGTCTTGGCTAGGTTCATGGTCACGCCCTGGGCGGCATCCACCACCGAATTGCTCTGGCTGACCACGTCGATGCCGTTGATCTTCAGCGTCGCGTTGGCCGGCGGCACCTTCTGTTCCATCTTGTTGACGCCTGCAGCCGCGGCCGGATCGAAGGCGATCGCATTGTTCAGCGCCGCATCGGTCGACGACACGCGCATGGTGGACTGCGTGCCGGTCTTGTCCGAAGTCAGCACCAGGTGATAAGGACTGGCGCTGCCGTCATTGACGATGCTCGCGGTCACGCCGATGCCGGCCTTGTTGATGGCATCGCGCATGCCTTCGAGCGACGAGCCTGCGGGGATGGTGACCTTCTTGGTGCTGGTGGCGGCGCCGCCGGTGGCCAGCGCCTCGCCGAAATCGAAGACCAGTTCCCCGCCGCCGATCGCTGCCTTCTGGTCGGCCACATTGCCGCTGACCAGCGACTGCGCGGTGGCCAGCGCGCTGACGGTGATGCTGTAATTGCCGGGCACCGCATTGGCGGCCGTGGTGGCAGACATCACGTCCGGCGTGCCGACATTCGCCTTCACTGCGCCGAAGGTGGCGGCTTCAGACAGCTTCTTCGCGGCGGCCTTGTAGGCGTCCAGCACACTCTGCACCTGGCTGTAGGCCGACAGCTTGGTCTGGTAGCTCTTGGCCTGCGTGTTGATCGCGTCAAGCGGCGCCTGCTCTGCCTTCTGCAGCTGGTCCAGCAGGGTGCTCAGGTCCAGGTTGGAGCCGATGCCGATGGAGGAGATCGTTGCCATATTGTTGTCTCGTCTTCAACTGATATTCAGGGCTCAAGCCACCTGGCTGACGAACAGCCCTTGCAGCTTGTCGATGGCGCGGGCGATGCGCATCACCTCTTCGGTGGGCATCTGCCGGATCAGGTCGCCGGTTTCCTTGTCGATCACCTTGGTGATGATGCGGTGCGTGGTCTCGTCGATCTCGAAGCGCAGGCCGATCGAGGTGGTCTTGAGCGTCTCGACCAGTTCGCCGATGGCGGCGGAGGTATCCACGGCTTGCGCCGATGATGCCGCGGCGTTCTCCTCCGGTGCGCGCAAGCCGGCCGGTGCACGGGTCTTAGTGCTCTTAGCCAGCACCTCGGACGGCAGGTGTGCTGCGGTCGGGCTTACGGTTGGGGGAGGCGCCATGGTCTGCTCCGTCCTTTGTCGTGGTTCACGTGCGGGTTGAAACGCTTTGCGGGCAGCGGTCTGCCTGCGAAACGTTCCGGCAAAAAGGCCGGGCCTTGCGGCCCAGCCTTCAATGCCTGGTCGCGGATGCGATTAACGCAGCAGCGACAGCACGCCTTGCGTGGTCTGGTTGGCCTGGGCCAGGACCGAGGTACCAGCTTGTTGCAGGATCTGCGCGCGGGTCATGTTCGACACTTCCGTTGCGTAGTCGGCGTCCTGGATGCGCGAGCGCGAGGCCGACAGATTGGTCACAGCGGTACCAAGGTTTGCGATTACCGAGTCGAAGCGGTTCTGCACTGCACCCAGCGAGCTGCGCAGGTCGTCAACCTTCTTGAGCGCGGAGTCGATCGTTGCAAGCGGGTTGACCGTGCCGCCGGCCTGCAGGCTGGCAACCGAGATCTTTGCGCTGTCGATGGTGAAGGCCGCCTTGGTGGGATCGGTCGTGGTGTTGGCCGATTGCGGGTCGAGGGCGACGTAGCGATACATCGACGTACCGTCCACCGCACCGGTAAAGCCTTGGTTGATCAGCGACTGGGTTTCACCGGCGCCGGTCGGCTTGATCGCGATTTCAGCAAACAGGTTGCCGTTGCCGTCGGCCACGGCATTGCCCGTGAACGTGGCGCCGCCAGCCCCCAGGCCGAGCTTGGTCGACAGCGTGTCGCCGCTGAGTTCCGTGACGGTGGTCGAGGTGACCGTCGTGGTGGCGCCGTACAGGGACTGCAGTTGTGCAGCCGTCGGTGCATCGCCAGCGGCCGAGGCGGTCGTGCCGTTGAACTGGAAGCCGGCCGCCACAGCCTTGGGGCCGGACAGCGTGAAACTTTGCAGGCCCAGCGTCTTGGAGCTGATTTCCTGCAGGTCGATCTTGATGGTTTCACCGTCGTTGGCGCCGACCTGGACAGTCAGCGGACGGGCAGAGGCGGACAGCACCTTCACACCGTTGAAGTCAGTTTGTTGCGAGGTGCGATCGATTTCAGAGAGGCGCTGTGTAATTTCATCCTGGATCGACTTCAGGTCAGAAGCCGAGTTCGAGCCGTTGGCAGCCTGCACGCTCAGTTCACGGATACGCTGCAGGTTGTTGTTGACTTCGGTCAGCGCGCCTTCGGTCGTCTGCGCCAGCGAAATACCGTCGTTAGCATTACGCTGAGCTTGCGTCAGGCCCTTGATGTTCGCGGTGAAGCGGTTCGCAATCGCCTGACCAGCGGCGTCGTCCTTGGCGCTGTTGATGCGCAGGCCCGACGACAGGCGCTGGATCGCCGTGTTCAGCGACGATTGCGACGTGTTCATGTTGTTCTGAGTCATCAGAGACAACGAATTGGTGTTAATGACTTGCGCCATGGTACGACTCCTGTATGCAAAGTTTTGGGCATTCCGGCTAGTGCCGTAACGTTGGCGGCCTGCTTTGCAGGGCGTAGAGTGCCTCCGTTGCTTGGGTTATCGACCGGGCAAGGCAAAGGTTTAGAGTGATCTCCGCGATAGTTTCGCGGGGTGCCGGCAGGGCGGGCGGAGGCGCCGCGCGACAGGGGACGGCGGGAAGGCGTGTGGGTCGGGCGTTGGCCTAGCGGCGCTTGCGGGTGCGGGGGATGTAGAGCGGCAGGAAGTCCGGCCCCGGGCCCGGATCCGGTGCCACCACCGGCGCGTCCTGCACATTGGCCAGCGTGACCAGGCAGATGGCCCGCTTGTAGACCACCGTGGGCCGGATGTCGTCCGGCTGCCGGCCAAGCAGCACCACGTAGTCGTCTGACGCCAGCACCAGGCCTTGCAGCCGCGCGCCGTTGGACAGGTGGACGATCACAGGCGCCTGGCTGGTGCTGTATGCAGCAAATTGCTGGTGCTGCAGTTGCTTTCGGCCCGGTGACTTGGGCCGGGTTTCCTTCTTCTTCACAACGACTCCGGAAGAGCCCGCTAGGGTTCTGGCGGCTGGGTCCGTTGGCCGGCGGCTTGGGGTGCGGCGCGACCAGGGCGGCAAGAGAAACATCCGCTCTCGGTAACGGCGGTTGGTGCTGCCAGAAGAGAAGGGGAATACTTCAGCGCTACCTCATATCGTCATAAGGGAATTCCCTGATAGAAACGGGATTTACACCTCATGTAAGCGCGTTTATATTCTTGACAAGAGCCTTTCGGCTCGAGCAGTCCTGGAAAGCCTACGAGCACCCCGCGCGTAGGCTTCTTTTTTGCCTGCGTCGTTTGAATCGCGCTCTGTGGCGCTGTGACTGGTGCGGCTAGTAAATCCGACCGGCCGTTCGGAATGCCCAGGCAGATTTAACGCCACTTTCGCGCCGCGCAATCCTCCGAAATGCGAGGGTTTTTGCCGCCAATTCTCATTTCCCCTCAAGAAGGATCCGTTGAACGCCGATAGCCGGCGCGGCCCTCAGCCGGCCGTCATGGCAATGCCGCGGGCCACGCGCCGTCGGGCGCGCGCTGCCAGGCCGGCGCCGAGCACCCAGCGAAGCGCCGGTGCCAGCACATGCATGCCAGCGAGTGCGGCCGGGCGCCGTATCGAAGGGCCGTCCAGGTCGAGCTGGTGCCGTGCCCACGGCGGCAGCAGTGCGATGCCCGCGTCGGCCATGATGCGCACCGCCGGCTGCAGCAGCGGGTTGGCCACCGGCATCTTCCGCACCAGCCGCACCACTTCGCTGGTGCGTTCGCTGGCCAGCAGCGCCGGCCGCATGGATTCAAGGTAGGCCGTGACTTCGGCGCGCGAGCGCGGCACGTCGGCCGCGCCCAGCATCTGGGCGATGCGCGCAACCTCGTCGTAGTAGCGATCCTGCTCGGCGCTGCTCAGCGGCCCGACATAGCGCAGGTAGCCAGCCAGGAAGCTCGAGACCTCGGCCACGTGCACCCAGGTCAGCAACGCCGGGTCGGAGGCCGCATAGTGCCGCCCGTCCGGCGCCACCCCGACCACGCCGGCATGGATGCGCCGTACGCGCCCGATCAGCGCCATGGCATCGGCACGGCTGCCGTAGGTGGTGCCCGCGATGAACTGCGCGGTGCGCCCCAGTCGCCCCTGCATGTCGGCGCGAAAGCTGGAATGGTCCCAGACCCCGGCCAGCGCCAGCGGATGCAGCGTCTGCAGCAGCAGCGCGCTGACGCCGCCCGCGAGCATTGCCGGAAAGTCGGCATGCACGCGCCAGCAGACCGCGTCGGGCCCGAACAGGCCAGGATCGCCCGGCGGGTTGTCATAGTCGAGGGTCAGGCCGGAATTGCTGCGGGTCAGCGCGCGCACGTGCGCGCCGGCGCGCTGACGCAACCTGGTGGAGAGCTGGTTCAGCGGGCCGCGTCCTGGCCGCGCAGAGCGGCCGGCGGCAGGGTCGGTATAGCTGGACAAGGCCGGTGGGTGCCTGGATGGGGAAGTCACGGCCAGCATACACGGGATGCGGGACGATGTGCGTGGGGTCATGCCGGTGCGGTGGCCGCAAAAAGGGCCGGAGCCCCCTTGCGGGAGTCCCGGCCTGCCAATCTCCGGCGTATGCCCCTGCGGTCGCACCGCATGTTGCTGCCGCACATACCCGGAAAGCTGCCTGTTGTCGAGGCTAGCGAGGATTATTGCTGGCGTTGTCCGCCTTGTCCGCTTTGCTGGCCACCCTGTTGCCCGCCCTGGCCGCTTTGCTGGCCGCTGCGTTGGCCACTTTGCTGGCCCGGTTGCGAGCTGCCGCGATCTTGCTGCTGTTGTTGGTCCTGCTTGCGGTCCTTGTCACCCATCTGACCGCCGCCTTGTTGTCCCGGTTGCTGCTGGCTGCCGCGTTGGCCAGTCTGCGATTGTTCCTGCTGCTTCTGGCCCGACTGCGACTGTTCCTGCTGCTTCTGGCCCGACTGCGATTGACCCGGCTGTTGCTGCTGTCCCATTGCTAGCTCCTTGGCGCGGCGAACTGCCGCATTCCTTGTTTTGCAATCGCCATGCCAAGCGTGAGAGGACCCGGATGCCGCCGGCATCGGCCTGTATCGGGCTATGCAGCACACCGGGCGGCGGGCGCTTTTACAACGGGCGGCCCGATTTACACACCCCGGGCCGCGCCGCCCATGCCTGGTGCGGCCTGGCCGGCAGGTATGGAGCTTGCTGAAAAATGACTTACCAGTGGTTCCGCGCGCCAGGCAAGGCACGGCAACGGATGCGCTGGTGACCCGAACAGGAGGCAGACATGCGTTTTTCCCGAATCCCCGCGCGCATCGTGCGGATGGCCTGTGTTGCTGCGGCGCTGGCGGCGGCCGGCGGCGCGCTGGCGCTCGACAAGAGCGGCCTGATCTTGGTAGCGGCGGACAACCCCCCTGTGGCGCCCGTCAATTCCGCGCCGGGCATGCCCGGCCGTGCGGATCCTGACCGGGGCGCCGCCCCCGACCTGAGCGCCGACAAGGCCAAGCGGGCAGTCGAGGACAGTGCCATCACCACCAGGATCAAGACCAGGCTGCTCACCACCAAGGACCTCAAGTCCACCGGCATTCATGTGAAGACCCAGTTGGGCACGGTTGAAGTGAGTGGCACCGTGCCAAGCCAGCAGCAGCACGACATGGCGCTCGACGCGATCCGCAGCGTCGAGGGCGTGACGTCAGTCAATGACAACCTGAAGGTGTCGTCGCGGTAAGCGGGCTTGTCCAGTGCTGACGGTTTGCTCCCCTCTCCCGCTTGCGGGAGAGGGAGAACACAATCGGGACTTGCCTGACATGATTGGCAAACCGCAGTGCCTGCCTAAGCTGCGTGCTTCCTGCGCGTAGTGCTTGCACTCTTGCGCGCGGCCGGCGCATGCGACTCGCGCTTGGCCGGTGCACGCTTGGTCTTGGCGGCAGTGCTGGCGCGCTTGGCGGGTGGGGTCGTCGCAGCCCGCTTTGCAGCGGGCTGCTTCCTGGCGGCGGCATGCCGCGCGGGGGCCTTGCGGCGCGCGGGCGCGGTGTCTTCCTTATCTTCCTTGCCGCGCTGGCCCAGGCTCTGGCGCAGCAGCGCCACCATGTCGATGATCTTGGCGCCCTGGCGCGGCGTTTCTTCCTCTTGCGCGGGCTGGGTCAGCTGGTGGGTCTTGCCGGAGTCGATCTTTTCTTCGATGCGCGCCATCAGGTCGTCACGATAGCTGTCGCGGTACTGTTCCGGCTCCCAGTCCTCGCTCATGTCGTTGACCAGCTTGGTGGCCATCTCGATCTCGCGCGCGTGCGCGCCGGTGGGTTTGCCGGTGGCTGCCTTGGGCAGACGTAGCTCGGAGATGGGCAGCACCTCGTCGGCAAAGCGCATGGTGTTGAGCACCAGCGCGTCGCCGTGCACCAGCATCGCGGCCAGGTGCTGGCGGGCGCGCAGCACCACCAGCGCCAGCGCAGCACGCCCGGTGCGGCGCATGGTTTCATGCAGCAGCGCGTAGCCGCGCTCGCCGCGCTTGTCGGGCTCGAGGTAGTAGGGCGTATCGAAGTAGTACGGCGGGATGCTCTGCGCCTCGACAAAGCTGACGATATCCACTGTCTGCGTGGCCTCGACATTGGCCTGGCGGAAGTCTTCCTCGTTCAGCAGCACGTATTCGTCCTTGGCGTACTGGTAGCCCTTGACGATATGTTCCTTGTCCACCGGCTTGCCGGTGCTCTTGTTGATGCGCTGGTAGCCCACCGGCGCCATGTCGCGCACGTCGAGCAGGTCCAGGTCCAGCGTCTGGCTGCGCGACGCGGGCCGCAATACCACTGGGATATTGACCAGGCCAAAGGTTATGGCGCCTTTCCAGATGATGCGTGACACGTGACGGCTCCTTTGCCGGCCGCACGGGCACGTTGCGGCGGCGGTGGCGGCAGATCGCCCGGAGGCGGGTCTGCCACCGGTTCGGGCGGGCCCGGCGGGGGTTCCGGCGGCGGGGTTTCAGGCTTGCGCGGCGGGATGTCGGGGTCGGGCGTGGTATGCACGGAGCTTCCTTGTTCAAGGGTGGATGGGATCGGCGGCTGGCATTGGCATCACGCGTTAGGGGTGGCGCGCGCCGATTTCGTCCAGCAGCCGTGTCAGCGCGTCCAGGTCGGCTGGCTTGACCAGGTGCCGGTCGAAGCCGGCTTCCAGCGCGCGGCGGCGGTCCTCGGGCTGGCCGAATCCGGTCAGCGCCACCAGCGTGGCGCCGCGCATCTCGGGCAGCGCGCGCAGGCGGCGCGCGGTTTCGAAGCCGTCCATGGCGGGCATGCCCAGATCCAGCAGCACCACTTCCGGACGGGCATCGGTGGCGCCCGCCAGCGCGCTGGGGCCGTCGGCGGCGGTCACCACCGTATGGCCGAGCGTCTGCAGTGTCATCATCATGGCTTCGAGCGCGTCAGCGTTGTCGTCCACCACCATGATCCGGCGCGGCACGCCTCGGTGCGGTGCGGCGCGGCCGGAGCAAGGGTGCCACTTCTGCCACGGCTCCACCGGCAGCGTCACCGTGAAGGTGCTGCCCTGTCCGGCGCCGGGGCTGTCGGCGCGGATGGTGCCGCCATGCAGGCGCACCAGCTTTTGCACCAGCGTCAGGCCGATGCCGGGACCGTCATGCTGGAACGCAATGCGCGGCGGCTCTGGCTGGGTGCCGTCGTCGAGCGGGGCCAGCGGATCGAACAGCTGCCGCTGCAGCGCCTCTGACAGGCCGGCGCCGTTGTCGCGCACGCGCACGGTAACGCGGCCACCGGACCCGGCATCGGGCGCAGTGTCCGCCACGCTGTCTTCAAGACTGGCATCGACGGCGATCTGGCCGCCGGCGGGCGTGTAGGCCGCGGCGTTCTGCAGCAGGTTGCTGAAGATCTGCGTCAGGCGCACCAGGTCGCCCCGTACCGGCAGGGGCTGCTCGGGCAGCGACAGGCGCAGCGTATGGCCGCAGGCCTCTATCGTCGGGCGCACGGCTTCCACCGCGGTATTGAGCGCGGTGCGCAGTTCCACCAGGTCCTCGCGCAGCGTGATGCGGCCCTGGTTGAAGCGCGAGATGTCGAGCAGCTCATCCACCAGCCGCGTCAGGTGGTGCAGCTGCCGGCCGATGATGTCGCGCGCGCGGAACATGTCCTCGCGCGAGGGCGAGAGCTGCTGCAACAGGTCCGCGGCGCTGCGCAGCGGCGCCAGTGGATTGCGCAGTTCATGCGCCAGCATGGCCAGGAACTGATCCTTGCGCCGTTCCTCGTCGTGCAGCGCGCGTTCGGCACGGTTTTGCAGCGTTACGTCCTGGCAGGTGCCGGCAATGCGTGACGGCGGCGCGCCGCCGTCGGCCGGCGGGCTTTCCACGCTGCGCACCGGGAACGCCTGCGCGCGGATATCGCGCAGCTCGCCGTCCGGGCGCGTAAGGCGGAACTCGATGTCCAGCTTGCCGTCGCCCAGCATGCTGGCAAAGGCCGCTTCCACGCGCGCCCGGTCGGCCGGGGCCACGCGCTCCAGGCAGCGGCGCGGGTCTTGCGCCAGCTGCTCGGGCGCATGGCCGCACAACGCGGCGAGCGAGGGGCTGGCGAACAGCAGGCGGGGCTCGGCCGGGTCGAGGATCCACACCACGTCGGCCAGCGATTCGGCCAGCTGGCGGAACATGTCTTCATGCGCATGCAGTGCCCGCGAAGTGCGGTGATAGGCGTCCTCTGCGCCGCGCAGCCGCAGCAGCGCCTGGATCGTCGACAGTACCTCTTCCGGCTCGGCAGGCTCGACCAGGTGGCCGTCGGCGCCGCAGCTCAGGGCCTCTACGCGCTGGCGCGCCAGCCCTGGCGAGGTCAGCAGCACCAGCGTGTGGGCGGTCTGTGGATCGGCCTTGAGCAGCCGGCAGACTTCCAGCCCGCTGATATCGGGCAGGCGTGCTGACAGCAGCACCAGCACGGGCTCATGCTGTCGCACCAGCGACAGCGCCGAATGGCCGGTGGCGGCCTCGATCACAGAATACCCGCCGCGATGGAGGATGCGGCTCTTGACGTAGCGCGGCCCCTCGCGGTCATCGACATTCAGGATCAGCGGGGCCGGGTTGGCGGCATGCGGCGTCATGGCATCACGCTGACAGGCGCTTGCGCGCCCGCGCGGAGGGTTGCTCAGGGGCAAGGCCCGGGATGGTCCGCGGCGCCGTGTAAAAGTGCGCCAGCCGCGCCGCACCGCTTGCAAGCTTTGCCGCGACCGCGCGGCTGCCGATTGTAGTTCTTACATGTGCACAGAAGTCATCCATCGCCATTCCCCCTTTTGCATCAGCACGCCTGCGGTCTTTGCCAGGCTGTTGCGCTGGCAGTGGCAAGAGACGTGCCGGACAGGCGCCGCCCGGCACGCAGCGCGGCAAGTGAACTGCATGGCATGCGTTGCGGGCTTCAGTGGCGGGCTGCCTCGCCGGCATGCGCTTCAGCGCTGGGGGACGTGCCGCCGTGCGGTCCGGCTGAGCCGGTCGCTTCGGCAGCTTTCTGCGGGATCTTGCCGGGCTCGGTGGAGCCGCCGCTGGTGGCGCCCTTGCCAAAGCGCGCGGAGATACTGTCCTGGACCCGGCCCAATGCCTCGGCCTGCTGTTTGGCCGCTTCGGCTTCCTTGGACTTCTTGGCTTCGGCGGCCTGCTGCTGCTCGGGCGTTGGCGCCGGCAGGCGTGCCTGCACCGGGGTGGCGGCGAAGGACAGCATTGCGCAGGAAACCAGCAGGTGACGCAAGGCGCGCCGGTTGCGTGGCGCGGCGCCGGCGGCCGCGGCCCGAATCTTCGCGGCGATCCTGAGTTGGCTCATCATCACATCTCCATGTCATGGTTGCACTGCCAGCAGGGCAACAAGGCGCACGCGGCGGGTGCGCCGGGCCGTGTGCCATGACCAGGATGCGGCAAGAAATGTGCCGCTTGGCGTTTTCTGCGGAATCCGCCAGCAACGGGCGGGATGGCTATCCGGCGCCCGCCAGTCGCGCCGCGGCGCGCGTGATCGCCTGCCGGGTGCCGGCGTAGTCCGCCCACGGATCGTCGGCCGCCAGGGTGTCGAGCCTTGGGCCCGCATTGGCTACGGTCCACTGCGCCGCGCCTTTCAGGGTATCGAGTTCTTCCCACCACACCGGCATCGATACGCCCAGCCCCGGGCGTGCCCGCGCCGAGAATGCCGCCGCCGTGGTGGCGCCTACGCCATTGCGCAGGTAATCGATGAAAATCTTGCCAACGCGGTTGCGTGGACCGCTCTTGGCCACGAAGCGCCGCGGAATGGTCGCGGCGACATGGCGCACCACGTCATGCGCGAACGCCTTTACCTCGTCCCAGCCCGCACGCGGCGTGATCGGCACCACCACGTGCAGCCCCTTGCCGCCGCTGGTCTTCAGGAAGCTGGCGAGTCCGAGTTCATCGAGCAGCGCCTTCACCAGCGCAGCGGCCTCCTGCATTTGGGCCCAGGGCACGCCTTCGCCCGGGTCCAGGTCGAAGACGACCCGGTTGGGGCGGTCAATGCTGCGTTTGCTGGCGTTCCAGGTGTGGAACTCCACCACGTTGAGCTGTGCCGCGGACACCAGGCCTTCGGCCGACGCGATTTCCAGCAGCGCGGGATGCCCGGGCCACAGGCCCGGATCGAGCACGTTGAGGCCCTCCACCCGAAGCGTGTCGCCATGCCGCTGGAAGAACTGTTCGCCGCCCACGCCCGACGGCGCCCGCACCATCGCGATCGGGCGCCCGCGCAGGTGCGGCAGCATCAGTGGCGCGGCGCGTTCGTAGTAGCGCACCAGGTCGCCCTTGGTCAGGCCGGATGCGGTGTCGATGACGCGCCCGGCATGGCTGATCGCGACTTTGCCGCCGGTGGCGGTAGCGTGCTTTGCTGCTTTTGCTGATCTTGCTGCAGGCTCGCCCTTGGCCGCCGGCGCTGCCGGCCGCTCCACCGACACCGCGCGCGCCGGCTTGTCGGTGCGCAAGCCGTGAAAGACGGCATGGCGCACGCGGCCTTCGCGGGTCCAGCTGCCGAACGAGGCCTCGGCCACCAGCTTTGGCTGCACCCAGTGCCCTTTTACCCCTGCCGGCACGCTCTCAAAGGGCGCGGAATCGGCGCGCAACGCGTCCAGCTGTGTGCGCAGCGCACTCAGCGTGCGCGTGTCGAAGCCGGTGCCGACATTGCCCGCGTAGCGCAGCCGCCCGCCGCTGTCGTGCACACCAAGCAGCAACGAGCCGATGCCGGCGCGGCTGCCCTTCGGGTCGGTGAAGCCCGCCACCACGAACTCCTGGCGCAAGGTGCATTTCAGCTTGATCCACGTACTGCTGCGCGCGCTGACATAGGCGGCGTCGGCGCGCTTGCCGATCACGCCTTCAAGCTTCATGCGGCAGGCTGCCTCAAGCATGTCGGCGGGGCTGGCCTCGAAGTCCTCGCTGAACTGCAGGCGCGGCGAGGTGTTGTGCGCAAAGATCCGGCGCAGCAGGGCGCGGCGCTCCACCAGCGGCACCTTGCGCAAGTCATGGCCGGCAAAGTAGGGCAGGTCGAACACGAAATACTGGATGGCCTCGACGTGCGCGGTATCGAAGGCGTTCTGCAGCGCCTGGAAGTCGGTTGCGCCATGCTTGCCGAGCACCACGATCTCGCCATCGAGCCAGCCGTCGGGCAGGCCCAGGGTGCCGACGTCATGCGCGAGCGCACGCAGCTTGCTGGTCCAGTCGTGGCCCTGGCGCGTGAAAAGGCGCACATCCTTGCCGTCGATGCGGGCCAGCAGCCGGTAGCCATCGAACTTGATCTCGTAGTGCCACGCCTGCGCGTCGGACGGAGCCTGTTCCACCAGCGTGGCCAGCTGCGGCGCCAGCGCCAGCGGCAAGGCCGCGCGTGGCGCGCCGCGCGGCGGCTTCAGGGACTGCGCCAGGCTGCGCGCACCCGCCGCGGCCTCTGGCGCGCCATCGCCAGGCGGCCGGGCGGTCTTTGCGCGCTTTGCCGCAGGCTTGCGCTGTGTGCCGCCCAGCACGCTGTCCGGCAAGGCCTCGACCACGTCGAACTCAGACGCCGGCACGGCGGCCTCATCGCGCTCCTTGATCAGCAGCCAGGCGTCCTGCTCCTTCTGCCGGCTGCCGTGCATGCGTACCAGGGTCCAGTGGCCGTGCAGCTTTTCGCCGCGCAGCGCGAACTTCAGCTTGCCGGCGCGGTAGCCGGCCTCCGCATCGCCCACCGGCAACCAGGTGCCGCGGTCCCAGACGATGACCGTGCCGGCGCCGTAGTGGCCGGCCGGGATCACGCCCTCGAAGCCGGCGTAGTCCAGCGGGTGGTCCTCGACATGGACGGCCATGCGCTTGTCGGCAGGGTCCAGGCTCGGACCCTTGGGCACGGCCCAGCTTTTCAGCGTGCCGCCGAGTTCGAGGCGAAAGTCATAGTGCAGCCGACGGGCCGCATGCTTCTGGATCACGAAGGACAGCTCGCCGGCGCGCTTGCGCGGCTTGCCGCGGGCGGGCGCGGCGCCGCCGCCAGGCTCAGGCGTGGCGCTGAAGTCGCGCATGCGGCGGTATTTGTCGAGCGCGGCGGGGGCGCCCTTGGCGGCTGGCGCGCCGCGTGCCGCCGGGCGGGCCGTGCTGGCGCGCTTGTCCGTGTGCTTGCCGGTGCGTTTTGCCGCGGCGCGGTGCTTGCCTGGATCCTGTGGCGCTGTCGGTCGCGTGGTCTTGGCCATGGCTGTCGCCGGTTATGTGGGATGTATCCAGCTTAGGCAGCACATGCCGCCGCTGAAATCGGCGCCCGTCCTACAGTGCCCTGCGCAAGCCCCCTGCGCGCGCCGCGGCATGTGGTTCTTACCGGGTGTTGTAAATCTGCGGCGGCCCGCCTGCCGTGGCGCCGCCACCCGGGGCGGCGCCGGACAGGAACGCTCCTTGCGAATCCCCAGCGGCATGCCCGGCACCGTGCCGGGTCTTCCCGAGGAGGATGCGGCAGATGAAACCAACCCTGAAGAACATTGGCTCGCAGGTCATCGTCCTGACCGGCGCCAGCAGCGGCGTGGGCCTGGTGACGGCGCGCAAGGCGGCGCAGCTGGGGGCACGGCTGGTGCTGGTGGCGCGCAGCGAGGGTTCGCTGCACCAGCTGGCCGAAGAGTTGCGCGAGCATGGCAATGAAGTCATCACCGTGGTGGCCGATGTCGGCAAGCATGAAGAGGTTGGCAAGGTGGCGCAGGCTGCCATCGAGCGCTTCGGTGGCTTCGATACCTGGATCAACAACGCTGGCGTGACCATCTTCGGCCGCCATTGCGATGTGCCGCTGGAAGACCAGCGGCGGCTGTTTGATACCAACTACTGGGGCACCGTGCATGGCTCGCTGGCGGCGGCCGCGCACCTGCGCGAGCACGGCGGCGCCATCATCAACATGGGCAGCGAGGCCGCGGACGGCCCGCTGCCGCTGCAGAGCGCCTACGCGGCCTCGCAGCACGCGATCAAGGGCTTTACCGATTCGCTGCGGCTGGAACTGGAGCAGGAGCAGGCGCCGGTCAGCGTGACGCTGATCAAGCCCGCCGGACTGGAAACGCCGCTGGCGATGCACGCCAAGAACTTCCTCGATGTCGAGCCGCGCCTGCCGCCGCCCCTGTATGACCCGGCGCTGGCCGCCGACGCGATCCTGTTTGCCGCCGCGAACCCGCGCCGCGAGCTCTTCGTCGGTGCGGCCGCCAAGGCGTTCTCGGCCGCGGCGTACCATGCGCCGCGCACCTTCGACCGCTTCATGCGCCGCTTCATGGGCCGCGCGCAACAGACGCACCACCCCGCGGGGCCGCTCGAGGACAACGCGCTGTATGGCAGCGGCAGTGGCCTGCAGGAACGCAGCGGCAGCCACAACGCGCTGCACTCCTGTCCCTACACCACCACGGCGCGCCACCCGATGCTGGCCACTGCGCTGGTGGTGGGCGCCTCAGCCGCGGTTGCCGCGGTGTACCAGTTGCGGCACAAACGCTAGTGTCCGGTGCCGCGCACATTGGGTGGCGCATGGGCCGCGAACGCCTATTATTGACTCGAATGCCCGCAGTTGCGGGCATTCGGCCCTCCGCCGCGCGGCGGCGCCAGGCCGCCCGCGCATGGGGCCTGCTGTCTTCACCCCATCACACAGAAGGTGTGCTCATGTCCGAGCCGCAAGCGGAAGAAGGTGTCCTCCGTGCGCCACCCGTGGGCGAGCCGGACGGCGCCAGGGCGGACGATGCCAGCCTCTCGCTGGCGGCACAGTACCGGCGCCTGCTCGATGCGGTGGAAGACTGCGCCGTGTTCGAGACCGATGCGCGCGGGTGCATTGCGATGTGGCCGGATGCCGCGCGGCGCGTGTTCGGCTACAGCGCCGAGGAAATCACCGGCCGTCACTTTTCCTGCCTGCATCGCCCTGACGATGTCGCTGCCGGCCTGCCGCAGCAATGGCTGCAGGCGGCCGCACTCGGAGGCAGCGTGCGCGACGCAGGCTGGCGCGTGCGGCGCGACGGCAGCTTGCTGCAGGCGTCCTGCCTCATGCGGGCCATCGGCGCGGCCGACGAGCCGGGCGCGGGGCATGGCGGTGCCTTGTCCGCGGCGTCCGCGGCGAGCCAGGCCGCCGGCTTTATCGTGTCGTGCCGCGACATTACCGTGCAGCAGGCCGCATCCGAGCATGCCGGGCTGGCCGATACCCGGCTGCGGCTGCTGGCCGACAACCTGCCCGGCACCGCGGTGTGCGAGCTTGACCTGGACGGCACCATCCGCGGCTGGAACGTCGGCGCGCAGGCCCTGGCAGGCTACGCCGAGGCCGAAGCCGTCGGCCAGCCGCTGGCACTGCTCTATTCCCGCCAGGATGCCGCCGCGGGGCGCGACCGCGCGGCGCTGGAAGCCGCGCGCGCCTGCGGCCAGTGGGCCGGCGACGAGCGCGTGGCACGCAAGGACGGCTCAGTGGTGCGTTGCCAGACGCGCATGGTGCTGGTGCGCGACGCCGCCGGCTGCCCGAGCAGCCTGCTGTGGACCGCCCGCGACCTGAGCGATGCGCTGCGGCTGGAAACCCTGGAGGCCGGCAGCCGCCGGCTGCAATCGTTCCTGGCCATCCTCGCGCATGAACTGCGCAATCCGCTGGCGCCGGTGCGCAACGCGGTGGAAGTGATCGCGCTGACCCCGAATGCCGATACGCGCGTGCGCCGCTGCGCCGGGATCATCGACCGCCAGCTGCATCAGCTGGAGCGGCTGGTGAACGACCTGCTCGACGTAGGCCGCGTGACCGCCGGCAAGCTGAAGATGGAGCTGACGCCCACCTCGTACAACGAGGTGGTGACCACCAGCATCGAGGCAATCCGCCCGGTGCTGGAGGCAGCCGGCCAGCAGCTCGTGGTGGCGCTGCCGGCAAGGTCGCCCTACGTGCGCGCCGATGCCGAGCGGCTGGGGCAGGTGCTGCTGAACCTGCTCAGCAACGCGGTCAAGTACACCCCGCGCGGCGGCACCGTCAGCGTGCATGTGAGCGTCGAGCCAGCGCGCGTGATCACCGCCGTGTCGGATACCGGCCGGGGTCTCGTGCCCGCGGCGCTGGACCGCATCTTCAACCTGTTCGCGCAGGAGGCCGACACCGGCAGCCGCAGCGGCCTGGGCATCGGGCTGGCACTGGCCAAGGCCGTGGTGGAGGCGCACGGCGGCGCGATCCAGGCCGACAGCGGTGGCGCGGGCAAGGGCAGCACCTTCACCGTGATCCTGCCGCGCGCCACCGTCCGCCGGCACGAGGCCGGCACGCCGCCGCGGGGCCGGTGCTGCTGCGCCGCGTGCTGGTGGTGGACGACAATGCCGATTCGGCCGACAGCATGGCCGAACTGCTGAGCCTGCTCGGCCATGAGGCGCGCGCGGCCCATGGCGGCCAGCAGGCACTGGACATGGCCGCCGAATTCCGCCCGGATTGCGTGCTGCTCGACCTGGAGATGCCCGACATGTCGGGCTTTGAAGTCCTGCCGGCATTGCGCCAGGCGTGCGGCCCGCGCGCGGTGCAGTTCCTGGCGCTGACCGGGCGCTGCACTGCCGAAGACCAGCGGCGCAGCAAGCTGGCAGGCTTCCATGCGCACCTGACCAAGCCGCTGGCGATCGATGCCCTGTCGCGCGCGCTGGCCGCGCCGGGCCCTCACAAGGAGCGGTAGGCGTCCAATCGGTTGTACAGCGTCTTCAGGCTGATGCCGAGCGCGTGCGCGGCCTGGCGCTTGTCGCCGTCAAAGCGAGCCAGGGTGGCCATGATGATTTCGCGCTGGGTGTCGGCCAGCGTGGTGCCGACGCGCACGCTGACCACGCCGTCCACCGTGGTGGGCCGCGGCGGCTGCGTGGCCAGGTTGGGGTTGCCGATCTCCACGACCTTGTCCGCCAGGATAAAGGCGCGGTAGACGGCGTTCTTCAGCTCGCGCACATTGCCCGGCCAGTCATAGCGCACCAGCCGCTCCAGCGAGGCGGCCGAAAAGGCCTTGTCGGTGCGCTCCATGGCGTTGTATTCGGCCAGGAAGTGGCGTGCCAGCGGCACAATATCGTCGGCCCGCTCGCGCAGCGGCGGGATATGCAGCGGGAACACGGCCAGCCGGTACAGCAGGTCTTCCCGCAACTGGCCGGCTCGCGCTGCCTCGACCGGGTCGCGGTTGGTGGCTGCCAGGATGCGCACGTCCGCGGCGATGGGCGTGTCGCCGCCAACGCGGTGGAAGGTGCGGCCTTCCAGCACCCGCAACAACTTGATCTGCATCTCGAGAGGCATTTCAGTGACTTCATCGAGAAACAGCGTGCCCCCATGGGCCTGCTCGAAGTAGCCTGCCCTCTGCTCGATCGCGCCGGTAAAGCCACCTTTCTCGTGGCCGAACAGCTCTGACTCGATCAGCGTGGGCTGGATCGCGCCGCAGTTGACCGCAATGAAGGCGCCCTTGCGGCGCGCGCTGCGCTCATGCACCGCGCGTGCCACCACTTCCTTGCCGGAGCCGCTTTCGCCTACTGCAAGCATGGTGACGTCGGTGGGCGCCACGCGCTCGATCTGGGCCAGCAACCGCTGCATGGCGGGCGACGTGCTTTCCCACAGCAGCGAGACCTGCGAGGGTATGGCGCGGCGCGGCGCGGCCTCGCGCGCCGGCTCGGATGTGCTGGCGGCGTGGCTGGCGGGCTGGCCAGAGGGAGGAGCGGCGTTGCTGCGCCGCGGTGTGCTGGCGGTCACGGGCACGATGAAGGCCTCGGTCGGGGCGGCGGGCTTGTCGTGGGAAGTTCCTATGCTAGCCTTTGGCGCAGGGGCTTGCCATAGGTGCGCGACCCCGCGCGGAAACATCCGACAGCTGTGTCAGACGGACACCGGCAACGACCGTGCCTGCCCCCGCTTAGACTGGCATTACGCAGTGGACTTGTGCAACCGACTGAAAATGTCGCAGTCGAAACCCGTGCCGCCCCTGTGCCCGTCGCGCCAGCCTCGCATGGAGCGCGCCGGCGGGCGTCCCGGGCCCGGCAGCAATGGCCGCCGTGGCTCGCGAAAGCAGGCGCCAGTGGATTTCGCCCAAAAGTTTCCAATAGGTCTCACTGACGGATCGTATGCCCCACATCCTGATTGTCGATGACGACGAAAATGCATGTGCCGCGCTAGCCGAAATCGTGGCCATGGAAGGCTTCAGTTCCGCCACCGCGGGCACCCTGCGCGAGGCGCGGCTGCAGATCGGCTGGCGCATGCCGGACGCGATCGTGGCCGACCTGCGCCTGCCGGACGGCAACGGCATGGAGCTGTTCGACGAGGTTGGCGCCTCGGGCGTCGAAGTGATCCTTACGACCGGCTATGCCAGCGTGGAAAGCGCGGTCGAAGCGCTGCGCGCCGGTGCCACCGATTACCTGGTCAAGCCCATCAACGTGGCGCGGCTGCAGATCGTTCTCAGGCGGCTGGCCACCACCGGCGAGTTGCGCGCCGAGATCCATTCGCTGCGCGGTGAGTTGCGCCGCTATGGCCGTTTCGGCCGGCTGATGGGCAGTTCAGAAGTGATGCAGGTGGTCTACGACCAGCTCGCGCGCGTGGCGCCGACTGAAGCCACGGTATTGCTGATCGGCGAAAGCGGCACGGGCAAGGAACTGGCCGCGCAGACCGTGCATGAGCTCTCGTCGCGGCGGCGCCAGCCGTTCCTGGCGGTCAACTGCGGTGCGATCTCGCCCACGCTGATCGAAAGCGAGATGTTCGGCCACGAGCGCGGCAGCTTTACCGGCGCGGACCGCCAGCACAAGGGCTATTTCGAGCGCGCCGACGGCGGCACCCTGTTCCTGGACGAGATCACCGAAATGCCTGCCGAGCTGCAGGTCAAGCTGCTGCGCGTGCTGGAGACCGGAAGCTTCATGCGCGTGGGCACCAACCGCGAATGCCATGCCGATGTGCGCGTGCTGGCCGCCACCAACCGCAACCCCGAGGATGCGGTGGCCGACGGCAAGCTGCGCGCGGACCTGTTCCACCGGCTGAACGTGTTCCCGGTAGAACTGCCGCCGCTGCGCGCGCGCGGCGACGACGTGATCCAGATCGCCAACCTGATGCTGGAGCAGCTCAATGCCGAGCAGGGCACCCGGCGCCGCTTCGCGCCCAATGTGCTGGACAGCCTGCGCCTGCACGCCTGGCCCGGCAATGTGCGCGAGCTGCGCAACTTTGTGCAGCGCGCCTTCATCATGTCCGACGACGACCTCATTACCGAGGTCCAGGTGCCGCTGCAGGTCGCAGCCACGCAGGCGCCGGGCGCGGCGGTGGTGTCGGTGCCGGTGGGCATGTCCCTGGCCGATGCCGACCGGCAGCTGATCTTCGCCACGCTGGAGCAATGCGCCGGCGTGAAGAAGCATGCGGCCGAGATCCTCGGCATCAGCCTGAAGACTTTGTACAACCGGCTGGAAGATTATGCCGCCCGCGGCGAATTGCCAGAGTGGCTGCGCGCCTCGCGCAACGACACCGGATCGTCGGCTAACGGCTGACGGCGTGAGCCAGCGCCTGCGTTTGCGGGGATTGCACCTGTGCCAGCGGGCGGCAGCGCCCTGTGCAGCACGTTTCTTGCTTCCGTCCAGTGCATCCGACCCGGCCAATCCGGCCCGGGACGTGCCAATGCCGAGCCGCACATGACGCAGCAACCCCCGCAGTCCGCGATGCCGGACGCTCCGCACTCTTCGCCAGCCGGTGCCGTGCGCAGCGTGCAAGAGGTGAGCGCGCTGATCGAGCAATCGGCGCATGACCTGCGTTCGTCGCTGAACGCCATCCAGAGCTGGGCCTATGTGCTGGACCGCGCCTTCGATTCCACGCCGGCGCCCGCGCAGCGCGCGCTGGACGGAATTCGCTCCGGCATGCAGCAGCAACTGGCGCTGATCGAGGAGATGGAAGAAGCCGTGCGGCTGCTGGCCGACGAGGGCGCACCGCGCTGGCAGCGCCTGGACCTGCTGGCGCTCATGACCCAGGCCATTGCCGACCGCCGTCCCGCGGCCGAAGCCCGTGGCGTGCTGTTGTCGCCGGTCGCCACTGATGGTGCGGCCGGATCGTCGGAAGCAGGCTATCTGATCGATGGCGACGCCGTGCGGCTGGCCCCGCTGCTGCGGCACCTGCTGGTGCATTGCATCTGGCGCGCGCCGGCCGGCGGCTCGGTCGCCGTGCGGCTATTCAGCGAGCCGGATCACGTGAAGCTGCGTATCACCGAGAGCCCGCCGCTGGACCCGCAGCGCAGCGCCAGCCGGCTGGCCGCGCTGACCGATTTCTTCGGGCGCCGGGCGGCACCGGATGGTGCTGCCCCGGCCCGGCAGAGCAGCGCGCTGCTGCTGACGCGCCGCATGGTGGAAATGCACGGGGCGGCGCTGAGCGCGGAAAACGATGGCAGCGATAGCGACAGGATCAGCGTCTGCATTGCCGTCAGGTTCCCGCGCCACATGCGCGCCTGACGCGGCGCCGCGCAACGATGTAGTTTTTACCGGCCTGTCGCGTGCGCTACACGTAGCGCTTGCCGGTTGGCCTTTGTCGAACTCGCCATACACGCGGCGTCACCACAGCGCCTGCACCGCTCCCCGCCTCTCGCCTGGCCGCTTCCGTTTCTGGCCCGCGCCTTGCATGGATGAAGGACCCAACCAAGGAGGGTACAACCATGCCCAAAGCCAGCCGCAAATCCGACAAGGCCGCGCAGGTTGCTCACAAGCCGTCCGGCGCGAAATCCGACAAGTCCCAGGCTGCCCGCATGAGCGGGCCATCCGCAGGCAAGGCCGGCGCAGGCAAGGCCGCCGCCGGCGACAAGCAACGGGGCAAGGAAGCCAAGACCTACCAGGCCGCCGTGGACGACTCGCTGGAGATGACGTTCCCGGCCAGCGACCCGATCTCGCCGAGCGCAGCCATGCACGCCGAGAAGAAGACGCAAACCGCGCGCGACGACGTCGACTGGAAGCTCAAGCAAGGCAGCGAAAAACAGCCCGTGGGCGCCAAGCCAGCCGGCCAGCGCAAGGGGTCGACCACCCGGCGCTGAAGCGCACACGTCCGTCACCCTGAGTCCATCCCGGTGCCGCGGCGCGGTGCCCCAGTGCCCGCGCCGCGGCCCGCCACAAACGGAGATAGCCATGACCCGAGTCCAACCTGAACCCCCTGGCGAACAACCGCCGCACGGCGCATCCATCGTCGGCGGCATCGACCGCAATTCCCGGGGCCGGGTCCATTCGTGATGGCAGCCGACACGCTTGAGGGCAACAAGGTGGTTGACCCCGCCGGCGACGAGATCGGCACCATCGACCACATCATGATCGACGTGCTGGGCGGGCGCGTGGCCTACGCGGTGCTGGCCATGGGCGGCTTCCTTGGCATCGGCGAAAAGCTCTTTGCCTTGCCGTGGTCTGCGCTCACGCTCGACACCCGGCGCAAGTGTTTCGTGCTCGGTGTTGAGAGGGACCGGCTCAAGGCCGCACCGGGGTTTGACAAGGACCACTGGCCTAGCATGGCGGACTCGCAGTGGGCTACCAGCATTCACCAGTATTACGGGATTGCGCCTTATTGGGAGGCGGAGCGGTATGACCCTTGGGATGATAGGGGGAGGTGATGGGGGTGTTTTGGCGCATGCGGTTTGCTTGTCGTGCTTGACTGGCGTGGGCTGTTTCGCCGGCGCAGCCGGCGAGTCACTTTTTGTCCGAGCGACAAAAAGTAACCAAAAAACGCGTCGCCTGTGCGGCTGGCAATAAATTGCACGGCGTTGGTGATTCGGGGGGTGGTGATTTCCGCTGATGTGATTGGTGGTTCGAGCCAGCTACGCTTCCTGTCTGGTGCCTGCGTCCACGGACTATTGGACGAACCCGACTTTAGGTTGTTGGCAGCCTGCTAACCAGGTTATCGGTGGGACGCCTTCGGCTGCGCTGCGCGCACGCAGCATCTCAGGTCGGAGGCACGGGCACGGAGTGCATCGCTGCGCTCGCACCGCGTGGTCGCGGAAGATGGCGAACCGAACGCTGTCAGGACGTGGTCGGTCGCTCTGCTTCGGGCCGGCGCGCAGCGCAGCCGTAGGCGTCCCACCGATGGCGGTCTTAGCAGGCTGCCAATCCCCTAAAGTCGGGTTCGTCCAATAGTCCGTGGACGGAGGCACCGGACAGGGGGCGTAGCCGGGTCGAACGGGCACCCACATCGAACGGAAATCACCGCCGCCCGAACTACCAACGCCGAGGAATGGATTGCCAGCCGCAAAGGCGACGCGTTTCTTGCTTACTTCTTGTCGCTTGGACAAGAAGTAAGTCGCCGGCTACGCCGGCGAAACAGCCCACGCCAAATCAAGCAAGACAACCAACCGCGTAGCGACAGCCCAATCACCCCCACTGTGAGAGCGTAACAATGAAAAAATCCCCCCCAATCCCCCAGGCGTTGCCGATCGCCCCGGGTCCGGCAAGCATGCCGTGCTGCATGCCTTTGACCGTTTCGCCGGCGCGGCCACGCGTCAGGCCGGATCGCCGGTGGCGTTCGTGCTGGCCGTCGGCGTGATCGCAGCATGGGCCATCACCGGTCCGCTGTTTGCCTATTCCGAGAACTGGCAACTGGTCATTAATACCGGCACCACCATCATTACCTTCCTGATGGTGTTCCTGATCCAGCAGAGCCAGAACAAGGACGCGATCGCGGTCCACCTGAAGCTCAATGAACTGCTCGCCTCGCACCGCGAAGCCAGCAATATGCTGGTGTCGATCGAGGACCTGGATGAGGAGGAACTGCGCCAGCTGGTGACCTTCTATCGCCACCTGGCCGAGCTGGCTGGCAAGGAAGACGGTATCAAGTCGAGCCATTCGCTGGACGAGGCGCGCGAGAACCACGCCGCGAAGCGGCAGGCGCGCGCAGCGCGCGGGGGCCGGCCGGCCGGCGGCGATGCCGGGAGCCGCTCCCCCACCGTGGCGGCCAGCTCTTAGCCCGGCGCCATGCGGCCCCTCCCACCCCATCGAGCGAGAGCCACCAGCAAGGAGCCGCCCGTGTCCGAACCGAGCAAGACAACGCATCGAAAACGCGCTGCCGCGGGCAACCCGCCGGCACGCAGCCGCGCGGTGATGGTCTACGGTTGCGAGTCCCTGGGCAAGGCCGACAGCCACCATGGCACGACCCTTGCCAATATTGCCCGCAAGGTCGCTGACATCGCGGGTCTTGCCTTTGCAGGCCCCTACGCCGCGCCGGATGCGGGGGCGCCTGCGCCATACCTGGTGCCCGCGCAGACTCTGGTGGGCCGTACGCTGGCCCAGGACCTGGGCGTGCGGGACGAGGGCGACCTGTTTGGCGGGGTGGTGCCTTATGCCTTCGTGGCCACCAAGGCGATCACGCACGGCCTGGTGGCACCCGGCGCCGCAGCGCCGCGGGGCTGGTCCGAGGACTTTGTACGGCGCGTGGTGGGCGCCACGCTGCCGGGCTTTACCGCCTTCACGCTCAGCGATGCGCGGATTGCGGCAATGCGCCTGCTGGCGCTGGGGCCGGTACGGCTGAAAGAACCATGCGGCGTCGGCGGGCTGGGCCAGCGCGTGGTCCACGATGAACGCTCGCTGGACGAGGCGCTTGCCGCGATGGCGCCCGACGTGGTGCAAGCCCATGGCCTGGTGGCGGAGCGCGACCTGGACGCGCCGCAGACCTACAGCGTGGGGCAGGTGGAGCTGGCAGGCCTGCGGGCCAGCTACTGTGGCACGCAAGGGCTCACTGCCAACAACCACGGGCAGAAGGTCTATGGCGGCTCCACGCTGACGATGGTGCGCGGCGGCCTCGAGGCGCTGCTGCAGCATCCGTTCGACGCCCGCGCGCTGGCCGCGGTGCGCGCCGCGATGGTGTACCACGAAGCCGCGCTGGCCTGCTATGGCGATGCCGGGGGCATGGTGCTGTCGCGCTGCAACTACGACGTCGCCTTCGGCCCGCCCGCGGGCAGCGCCGGCGACGGGCAAGTGCTTGGGGGCGTGCTGGAACAGTCCTGGCGGGTGGGTGGCGCGACCGGCGCCGAACTGGCGGCGCTGGCCGCGCTGCGCGAGGACCCGCGCCGCGCCCGCGTGGTGGCTGCCACGCGCGAGGTCTATGGCAAGGGCGTGCGCGTGCCGGACAACGCCGAGATCTACTTCCAGGGAGAGGACCGGCACGCCGGTCCGTTGACCAAATACGCACGACTGGAGCCTGAATCCGATGGCAACGCATGAAGACCTGCTGCAGATACAAAGCGAAGGCGGCACCATTGCCGGCACCCTGATCAGCCCGCAGACCAGGCTGCCGGGCGTGCTGTTCGTCCACGGCTGGGGCGGCAGCCAGCAGCAATACCTGGCGCGCGCGCGCAAGGTGGCGGGGCTGGGCTGTGTCTGCCTGACCTTCGACCTGACCGGGCACGCCGGCACCCAGGCGCAATATGAGACGGTCAGCCGCATGCGCAACCTGGCCGACGTGGTGGCCGCCTACGATGTGCTGGTGCGCCAGCCCGAGGTGGACCGCAACGCCATCGCGGTGGTGGGCAGCAGCTACGGCGGCTACCTGGCGGCGCTGCTGAGCACGCTGCGCCAGGTGCGCTGGATGGCGTTCCGCGCGCCGGCGCTGTACATGGACTCGGGCTGGGAACTGCCCAAGCGCCAGCTGCATCGCGAACAGGACCTGGTGGCCTACCGGCGCAGCGTGGTGCCGCCCGAGAGCAACCGCGCCCTGCGCGCGTGCGCGGAATTTGCCGGCGACGTGCTGGTGATCGAATCCGAGCATGACCAGGTGGTGCCGCACGCCGCGGTGATGAGCTACGTGGATGCCTGCGTGCACGCCAGCTCCATGACCTACCGCGTGATCAAGGGGGCCGACCACGGCCTGACGGATGAGGAAAGCCAGCGCGGCTACAGCAGCCTGCTGGTCAACTGGCTGCGCGAAATGATTACCGTCGCGCGCGCGGGCCCGGTCAGCGCCGAACGCGCGGAGCCGCCTGCAGAGCCGCCTGCGGAGCGGCCCGCGCCGCAGGCGCCGGCCGACGAACCGGACATGCCGCTGGCCGAGTCCGCCAGCGCCCCGGAGACGGCATCCGGCGCGCCATAGCGTGGCTTGCGCCATGTCGCTGGCAGCAGGCACGCACGGCTGAACCCGCTCAGCACCCCAATGGGCCGATATAGCCCGGCAGGCCGCGCGCGCCCGCAGCGTGCGCCAGCCGGAACGCCTGCGCCAGCGCGATGGCAAAGTGATGCGTGGTGTCGAACGGGCCCGCCACGTGGCGGCGGAAGTAGTCGGCCCAGCGGAAATCCATATAGGCGGTCTTGACCTTGCGATAGCCACCGGCCAGCTGCACGAAGGCCTCCAGGCTGCGATACGGGTCGTCGCGCATGTCGTGGACGCCGGCAGGCAATTCTGTCAGCGGACGGCGGCGCCCGTGCTCGTCATAAGGGTGGACCATGTGCTCGGCCACCATGTGGCGCCAGAACGCCGGCACGCCCATGTCGCTCAGGTCGGCGCGCACCAGGCCCGGCACTTGGGTGAGCCCGAGATCGTGCCAGGCGCGCACCCAGTGATGGTGATCGACCACGTACAGGGTCTGTTCCGGACCAATCACCAGGTGTACACGGTGCCGGTCCAGAAACGCGGCGCGGTGTTCGGGGGCACGCGCCGGGTGACATGGACTTTCTGCGCGACGTGGTAGCCGCCAACCGTGATCTGGGTGGGATGCAGGGCATCCAGCGGCACCATCAGCTTGCTGCCTGGGCGCAGCTTGCGAGGCTGGCGGCGCACGGGCGCATCAACTCTTGTTCAGCGTGCGTTCGGGCGAGGTCCCCGGCGCATCCGTGCCGGCCGCATCGTCGCCGCCGATCTCAGAGCCCGCCGCCCATGCGGCGCCTGGCTGGCGCTGCACGCGCAGGTGATTGTCCACCTCGGTGACGCCGAACACGGCATCGGCAATGTCTTCGATCACGTACTTCTCGCGGCGCTCGCGCACGGTGCCCTCCAGCGTCACCACGCCGTTGGCCACTTCCACGCTGACGTCGCCGACATCGACATACGGGTTCATTGCCAGGCGTTCGCACACATCCTCGCGTACGCGCTCATCGGCGCGGCGGTAGCCCTTGGGGCCAACCGGACGGCGCCCGGCGCGCTGGGCGCCTGGCGCTCCCGCTTGCGCTGCATAAGACGCGTGGCGCCGGTAGCCCGGATCATCCGGGTACACACGCTGGCCGCCGCTGTACGACTGGCCACCGCTGCCGGCGTCGCCAAAGTAGCCGCCGCCATAGCTGGGCTGGCCGGCGCGCTGCGCGCGGTCACGTTCCATGCCTTCGCGCCAGTGCATGGCGCGGCCGCCGCGTTCACCCCAGTCTTCTTCGCCGTGCCAGCCCCGGCGAGGCTGGCGCGGGTCGTCCGCTTCGCTGGCTTCGCTGCGGCGTCCGCGCGGGCCGAAGCGGTCTTCATCGCGGTAGCCGTAGCCCGATTCGCGTTCTTCGCTGCGGTAGCCGCTGTCCTGCGGGGCCGGCCGGTAGCCGCCGTAGCCGCTGCTGTATGGATGGCCGGTGCCGCCTGTGTCGGCCGCGCCATAGCCCTGTTCGCCCCAGCTGCCGCGGCGCTGGCCAGCAGGCGTGTCCTGCTGGTACCACGGGCCGCCATGGCGCGCGGACTCGCTGTCGCGGCCTGGAGGCGCGGATTGGCTGCTGCTGTCCCCGCGCCAGTCCTCACCCCATTCCTGTCCCCAGTCCTCCGAGCCTCGGCCCCGGCTCGGGTCGCGCATCCGTTGCGCCGGACCGCGCTCGCGGCGCTGCGATTCGGTGCCGTTGCGGGGGCCGCTGCGGCTGCGGTCGTTGCGGAAGTTGAACATGGTTGCCTCCTGGCTGTGGGCCCGGGCGTCCTCCGCCGCACTGCCTGGTGCGGCAGGCCGGTGCGGCAACTGCCGCAGGCGTGCCGGGCCGGTGACGTTCATGCCTGCAATGGCCGCAATATCCGTGCCCCGGCGCGCGGGCGGGACCATGCTGGCTGGCGCGCATGGCGCGCTGTAAGGTTTGCCGGGCGATGTAAGGGTTACGGGCGGCGTGCCAGTCACGGCAGCGGGCGCCGGCCACCTACGCGGGAGCCGCGGCGTGGCGCGGGCTCGCCGTTTGCGGCATGGAACTTGCGCGGCACCTGCAAGGGCCGCGACGCGGCCGCGCAGACAGGAGCCAGCCATGTCCACACCGACCAGCATCCCGCCCCAGCACCAGTCGCACCAGCCGGGCCTGGAGGCCGCCATGCGGCCGCAGCCGGACAGTGGCGCCGACGACTATGTCGGCAGCGGCCGGCTGCGCGGGCGCGTGTCGCTGATCACCGGCGGCGACAGCGGCATCGGGCGGGCCATTGCGGTGGCCTTTGCGCGGGAAGGCGCCGATGTCGCCATTGCCTATCTCGATGAGCATGCCGATGCGCGCGAGACCGTCGAGCTGGTAGAGGGGGCTGGCCGCAAATGCCTGGCAATCGCCGGTGACCTCGGCGACCACGCGCATGCCGAGGCCGTGGCGCGACAGGCGTTGCAGCAGTACGGCAAGCTCGACATCCTGGTCAACAATGCCGCCGAGCAACACCCCAAGGCCTCGCTGGAAGACGTCGACGCCGGCCAGGTGGAGGCCACCTTCCGCACCAATGTGTTCGCGATGTTCCACCTGACACGCGCGGTGCTGCCGCATCTGAAGGCGGGGGCGTCAATACTGAACACCACCTCGGTGACCGCGTATCGCGGCAGCAAGCACCTGCTGGACTACTCAGCCACCAAGGGTGCGATCGTGTCATTCACGCGTTCGCTGGCGCTGCAGGTGGTCGATCGCGGCATCCGTGTCAACGGCGTCGCACCGGGCCCGATCTGGACGCCGCTGATCCCGTCGACCTTCACGGCGGAAGAAGTGGCCGAGTTTGGCAGGAAGACGCCGATGGGCCGCCCGGGACAACCGTTCGAGGTGGCGGCGGGCTTTGTGTTCCTGGCGTCCGACGCAGCCAGCTACATCACCGGGCAGATCCTGCACATCAACGGCGGCGAGGTCGTCAACGGCTGAGGCGCCAGGGCCAGGCATGTAGTTCCGGGTCCGCCTTTGCAAATATTGCACGCCGGCGTGCACGCCATGCAGTTCGCGCGCGCGCCGTGCGGCACAGCGGGCGCAGGCGTGGCTTTTGCAATGTGGATGGCAACAGTCATGACCCTCGCCACCATCTTTGGAGTCAGTCACCATGTCATCGATCGTAGCCGGACGTTTCGATTCGCTTGCCAGCGCCGAAGAGGTAGCACGGACCCTGTTCGCGCGCGGCTTCTCCGTGTGGGACGTATCCATCATGTCGGTGGGCCAGGACACTGCGCCGGACCGCGGCGCAGCGGACCGCGTCATGCTGGCGGCGTGCGTCAACAACGGGCTTGGCTCCGTTGCCGTGGACGTGCTGCGCGAGGCCGGCGCGAGCGGGCTGGAACGCGCGCAAGGCAACTGGGAATGCGGCCAGTGGACGGATTTCAATCCCGCCAGCCACGGCGAGCCCATACGCGACGGCGAGGGTGAATACTGGCCGCGCCCGCTCGCACGCGAGGCGGTTGCCGAAGAGAGTACCGGCAACGAAGACCCGGGCAGCGAGCTTGAGCACTTCATTGACCAGAAGCGTGCCGGGCACGACTGAGCGCCGCGCTGCCGACAGCGCTGAACTCGGCGCGCCGCGCGGCATGGCCGTTGCCGAACTGGCGCGCCTGCGCCCGACCCAGCTGACGCTGGGTTATGCACACGTCAGCTACAAGATGGACGTCACGCAGCGCCATGCGAACCCTGACGACCACGCGGCGCTGCGGCGCTTCATGCGCCGCCATCGCATCAGGACGGTGGCCGGGCCGGGCGGCGGCCTCTATATCGTCGAGCGCCATCACTGGGCGCGGGCGTGGCTGGATCTCGGCTATGAGCAGGCACCCGTGCGCGTGCTGCATGACTTCAGCCGCCTGAGCCCGTCGGCGTTCTGGAAACGGATGCGCGCTCTCGGCCATGTCCATCCCTATGACGAGCACGGCAAGCTGCTGGACCCGAAGGCGCTGCCGTCCACCGTGCGAGGCATGCGCGACGATCCCTATCGCAGCCTGGCGGCCTTTGCGCGCGAGGCCGGCGCCTACCGCAAGCCTGGCAGCGCTGCCGACGAATTCTTATGGGCCCGCTTCCTGCGCGAGCGGGTGGAACAGGATCTGGGCAGCGTTGCGGGATTCGGGCTGGCGCTGGCGGAGTCGATCCGGCTGGCGCGCAGCGCCCGGGCAAAGCGGCTGCCGGGCTATTGCGGCAGGCCGGTGAGGGGGAGAGTCGGGGGAAAGAAGGGCGGTGCCAGATAAAACAGGTAGCAGGCCCTGGGAGACCGCCTGGGGCTTGCTCTCTCTCCCACGTGCGGGAGAGAGAGCAAGCTTGCCGATCAACTGTCTTACTTGTGCTTTGGCAGGCTCTTGGACTTGGTCGAAGCCATCTTGTCCAGTTCCTTTTCGCTCATCGACTTATACATCGAGCGGGAAGGTCCCTTTAGCGATCCGGCCTTCGTTTCGCCGCGCTTTGCGGAGAGCGCCGCTCCCGCGGCCTGCTGTTGCGCCTTGGATTTGGCTGGCATCTGAGTCTCCTTGCGAAAAAGGGGAAGGAACCGGGCGCTGCGGTGATACACGCCCGCGCTTCGTTATAGGGCGCCGGCGCGGCAGCGACAAGGGTAGCCGCGCGCCGGCGTCGCTGCGAGCGCGTGCTGGCGTGGATCGCCCGCAGGCTGGCCGGGAAAGAACCCTAGATCCGGCCAAGCACCACGAGCAGCACCACGATCAGGACGATCAGGCCCAGGCCGCCGCTGGGCCAGTAGCCCCAGCCGGAACTGTACGGCCAGGCCGGCAGCGCGCCGACCAGCAGCAGGACAAGAATGATCAGGAGAATGGTGCCGATTCCCATGGCGTGCTCCTTGTTCGTGGATTTGGCAAGCCGGGGGCTTCCGGACCGGGGTGGCCTCGGAGAGCCAACTGCTTACTGTCCAGCCTAGATCAGGCGGCGCCGGCATCCCCCCGGACTAGGGCTGAAATCGGTGTAGGAATCGGACGACGCCGGGGTGTGGGGGAACGGGGCGGGACGCGCCGGATACTGCGCCGCGTTCAGCACGCTGCGTTCAGCCCGTGCTCGACGGCATAGACGGCCACCTGCACGCGGCTGGCCAGGTTCAGCTTCTTCAGGATGTTCTGCACGTGGATCTTCACCGTGCTTTCCGCCACGCCCAGGTCGCGCGCGATCTCCTTGTTGCTTTCGCCGCGCGCCAGGCCCTGCACGATCTCGCGCTCGCGCGCGGTCAGCCGTGGCGCTTCATCCTGGCGCGCCGCGGCCGCCGGTGCGGGCGCGCGGAACTGTGCCACCAGCTTGGCGGTCATGCTGTCGGAGATGACCGGCTCGCCGGCCGCGGCACGGCGGATGCCGGCGATCAGCGCCTCGGTCTCGATATTCTTGATCAGGTAGCCGCGCGCGCCGCCGCGCAGCGCGGCGGCCAGTTCCTCGGCTTCTTCCGACACGGTCAGCACGATCACGGCGGATTGCGGCAGGTCTTCCACCAACAGCTGCAGGGCCTCCAGGCCGGACAGGCCGGGCATGTTCAGGTCCAGCAGGATCACGTCGGGGCGGTGCTGCTTGGCGCGCTTGATGCCTTCCACGCCGTCGGCGGCTTCGTCGACGATCTCGAAGTCGGCCTGCCGCTGCAGCAACGCGCGGATGCCGGAGCGGAACAGGGTGTGATCGTCGATCAGCAGGATGCGGATGGTCATGGCTGGGTCTCGGTGGTCTTGGGGGCGGGGCCGGTGTCGGCGCGCTCGCGGGCGCCGCCAGCGCGGCCGGCGGGCAGCACCAGTTCGATGCGCACGCCGTCGCCGGGACGGGCCCGCACGTGCAGCCGCGCCCCCAGCCGCGCCGCGCGCTCGCGCATGATGTTCAGGCCGATATGCGCTTCGGCGCGCGTGGCGAGTTCCTCGGGATCGAAGCCCTCGCCGTCGTCCTGCACCACCAGCCGGAAATCGCGGCCGTGGCTGAGCGCCACTGCCACGTGCGCCGCCATGGCGTGCTTGCGCACATTGGAGAGCGCCTCCTGCAGGATGAACAGCACCTGCAGCTGCTGCTCCGGCGCCAACGGCCAGGCGCCGCCGCTCTCGTCAATGGAGAGCGTGGCCTCGGTGCGGCATTGGCGGCGAAAGCGGCCCACGGTCTCTTCCACCGCCGGGCGCAGCTCGCCGGTGCCGAGCCGCGAGCGGAAGTTGTTCAGCAGCTCGCGCACGTCCTGGTAGCTCTCTTCCACGCCGTGGCGCAGCATCGGCACGATCTCGCGGGTCTCGGCCAGGTCGTCGCGCGCGACCGCGGCGTCCAGCAGCTGCACCTGCAGGTTCAGGTAGTTCAGGCCCTGGGCAATGCTGTCGTGCAGGCCCTGCGCCACCAGGTTGCGCTCTTCCACCACCGCCAGCTGGCGCGCGGTCGCGGACAGGCGCAGGTGTTCCAGCGCGGTGCCAAGGTGCTGGCCCAGTGTTTCCAGCATCTGGCGGTCTGACGGGTGCAGCGCGCGCGGCGCGCGGAAGTGCAGTGCGAACACGCCGGTGGCGCCGCGCTGGCTTTCAATGCGGAAGGCCGCCAGCGACCGGAAGCCGTTGCGGCTGCAGGACGTGGCATCCCCGGCGGCGCCCTGGCGCTGCGCCGCGCGCAGGTCGACGATGGCGACCACGGCCTCGCGCGTGGCGTCGCCGCAATGGCAGGCGTTGGCCGCCGCGCAGGATTCGGATTCGGCCAGCGCGGCCGGCAGGCCGGCGGCTGCCAGCAGGTGCATCCTGCCGTGGCGGCTGTCCAGCACGCGCACGCTGCCGCCATCGGCATCGAACTGGCGCATCACGCGCCCCAGGAAGCCGCGCGCCATGGCCTCGGCATCGGCGGCCTGGTTCAGGAAGGCGGCCATGTCGTAGAGCGTCTCGAGGTCGCGGTTCTGGTGTTCCAGCTCCGCGGTCTTCTGCGCCACGCGCGCCTCCAGGTCGTGGTACAGCCCCTGCAGTTCGCCGGCCATGCGGTTGAAGCCTTCGCTGAGGGTGCCGAACTCGTCGCGGCTTTCCACCGGCAGGCGCAGTGAGAACTCGCGCGCGGCCATGCGCCGCAGGCCGTCCTGCAGCCGCAGCACCGGCAGGATGATCCACAGGTAGAGCAGGTAGATCACGGCCACGGTGCCCACGCAGGCCATCGCCGCCAGCGCGATCTGCGAAACGCGCAGCCAGTCGGTCTTGCGCGCGCTGTCCTGTTCGATCATGCCGACCAGGCGATCGGCCTGCGCGACGAAGCCGGGCAGTGCGGCGATATAGCGTGCCGGCGCGGCGTCGCTGCCCGGTCCGGCCACCGCCAGCGGGCGCACCCGCTGCTGCCAGTCCTGCGTGACCCGGGTCATCTGCGCATGAATGGCGGGTTCGTCCGGCAGGAACAGCGGGCGCGCCGCGTCGCCTTTTCTGAGCAGGGCCAGCGTGGCATCCAGCGCCTGCACCTGTTCGGCCAGTGCATTGGCCTGGCGTGCCTGTGCCAGCGTCAGTTCGATCGCCACGCGGTTGGCGCGCATGCGCAGGCTGCCGGCGTCATTGATGGCGGCACCCGCGCCTTCCAGCTTCCATGACAGCCACAGCGTGCCGGAAATCATGCCCAGCACCACCAGCAGCACGGCCAGCGAGAGCGAGATGATGCGGGTGGAAAGGCGGTCGCGCAGGGCAGGCAATGTGGATGCCGCCGTGCCGCTGGCGGCGGGAGGATCGGTTTCGGACATGGCGGTATCGGGGGCTACCTGTCGGGGGGCGGGCTGCGGCCCGGCAGCCAGCGCAAACAGGGCTACGCTGGAGTTGAAAGCGATTTTCCCTGCGCAGCGGGCGGGGCTTCCTGCGCCAGATCAAGAAAACCCGGCTTCGGTGCGTTGTATGTGCGGCCGGCGGCGCATCGGCGCTTGATCGCCGGGGATGTCGCCCCTCATCAGCCTGTCACGCCGTGATATATCGCTCCACCGCAGGGCGGGGGATATGTCGTTGGACTTAGCTGCGGTCAAATCCCCATGAGCTGCCCTGGCCTAGCATCGTGTCCCAACATTGAGGGGGAGAGGCAAGGCGTGAAGGCAGCCAGTTTCGACTATGAACGCGCGCCGCGCCTGGCAGTGGTGTTCGGCTGCCTGATGCCGGCGCCGTGGCTTGGCGCCGCGGCGGGCGTCTTGCTTGCCGCCGGTCCGCCCGACGGCTTGCCGGACCGCTTTGCGCCACTGGCGCTGGTGGCGGTGCATGTGCTGGCGCTGGGCATGCTGCAGCCGGTCATGGTGGGCGCGCTGTTCCAGATGATGCCAGTGGTGGCCGGCGTGGCCGTGCCGGGTGCGGGGCTGCTTGCGCCGTTCATGGCCGCGGCCGGCGCCGGTGTGGCCACCGCCCTGGGCATTGGCCTGCTCGGCGGCGAACCCGCAGCGATGCGGGTGGCGGCGGCCGTGGCCGTGATCCTGTTGCTGGCCGGGGCGGTCCTGCTGGCTGCTGGCCGGCGCGTGGCCGCAGTGGATGCCACCACGCGCACCCTTGCCGGCATCGGCGCGCCGCTGATGGCCGCGGTGCTGTGCGGCATGGTGCTGGCCGGCGCCTTCGGTGGCTGGTGGCACGTGCCGGTGGAGCGCTGGCTCGGCCTGCATATGGCTTGGGCCCTGGGCGGCTGGCTGGCGGCGCTGGTGACCGGCGTGGCCACCACCGTGCTGCCGATGTTCTGGCAGGCGCCGCGCCTGCCGGCGGCGATCGGGCGCTGGCTGCCGATGGCGCATTGGTTGCCGCTGGCGCTGTTCAGCGCCGCGGCAATGCTGTGGCCGGGTCACCGGGCACCGGCGCATGGCGTGCTGCTCGCGTGGCTGGCGTTCGTGGCGGTGATGGGCGCTTGCGGGATGGCCGGCGCGCTGCGCGCGCGGCGGCGCCATGATCCGCTCTGGCTGCTCTGGCCGGTGGCTTGCGCCAGCATGGCGGGCGCGGCGCTGCTGGGGGCGGCGGCCGTCGTGCTGCCCGCCGCCGGCCTGCCGCTGGCATGGTGGGCAGGCACCATGGCGCTGGTCGGCGCGGGTGTGCTGCCGGTCACGGCCATGCTCGGCAAGATCGTGCCATTCCTGGTCTGGCTGCACCTGCGCCGGCTGCTGCCGCCGCGCGCGCGGGTGCCGGCCATGCAGGCCATCATCGTGCCGGGCCGGCAACGGCGGCAGGCATGGCTGCTGCTGGCGGCCTACGCGCTGCTGCTGGCGGTGCCGCTGGCGCCGGCGCCGCTGGCCCGCGCTGGCGGACTGCTGCTGGCGGGCGCCAATGCATGGCTCGGGTGGCAGCTGCTGGCAGCGTTGCGATGCATGCGGGAGATGAAGAAGCGCGGGGGATTACCGCCGCGCATTGCTGACAAGGTTCCCATGCTGCCGGTTTGCTCCCCTCTCCCGCCTGCGGGAGAGGGGCCGGGGGAGAGGGCAGGCGCTGGCATACCGACGCGCCTCACTCCGTAGATACTCCGGCCCACTCCCCCACCCCTCTCCCGCAGGCGGGCGAGGGGAGCCTTGTTCGCGCGGCGTTGGCTGCGGCAGCATAACCGGTATGCGTCAGGCTGGTGCCGGGGCTTGGGTCAGCCCCGCAGGCTTTTCCCCCGTCAACAGGTAGTGCATCAGCTCCGCCACCGGCCGGATGGCTTCGCCGAAGGGCAGCGCACCGCGGCCGCGAAAGAACAGGCCGCGCTCCACGTCGCCGCGCACGGCCTGCGCCAGCTTCAGGTCGATGCAGAACTGGCCGATGCGGGCAATGCCGTCGCGCAGCCCGCACGCCTGCAGGCAGTCGAAGCCCTCCAGGCATTCGCGCGGCCTGGCGCGGCGCTGCAGCCGCGACTCGCTCGACAGGTAGCGCGACAGCCACGGCGTCAGCACCGCGCGCGCGGGCAGCCCGGCCACGCTGGTGAATTCGCGCAGGGTCTCGGGCCGCGCCGTGGCCAGCACCTGCTTGAAGGCCGGGTGGGCATCGCATTCCTCGGTCACGGCAAAGGCCGTGCCCAGCTGCACCGCGGCGGCGCCCTCGCCCAGCCAGTGGCGCACCTTGGCATGGCTGTCGATGCCGCCGGCCAGGATCAGCGGAATGCTGTCCCAGGCCAGTCCCAGCTGTGCAAACAGCTCGCGGCATTCGGCCAGCACGCGCGAAAACGAGAAGCGCGGCTCCGACAAGTCCTGGATGGTGGCCGCGCCCAGGTGGCCGCCGGCATGCGCCGGGTGTTCGACCACGATGGCATCGGGCAGGCGGCCCTTCTTCATCCAGCGGCGCAGCACCAGGCCGATGCCGCGCGCCTCGGACAGGATCGGGATCAGCGCCACCCTGGGGTGGCTGGCGGTCAGTTCGGGCAGGTCCAGCGGCAGGCCGGCGCCCATGACGATGGCATCGGCGCCGCTTTCACAGGATTGCCGCACCAGCGCGGCGTGCGAGCCCACGGCCTTCATCACGTTGACCGCGATCAGCCCGCGTCCCTCGGACGCGGTGCGCGCGGCACGGATCTCGCGATCCAGCGCTTCGAGGTTGGCGGCTTCGATGGCGGGCTTGTCACGGCTGCCGCGGGTGCGTTCCATCAGGTCGGGGTGGTGGTGGCGCAGGTCGATGCTGGCGATGGTGCCGACGCCATTCTCGCGCGCGACGGCGCCGGCCAGCCGGTGGGCCGAGATGCCGATGCCCATGCCGCCCTGCACGATGGGCAGCAGGCGGCGGCCGGCCAGCTTGAGCCAGGGTTGATTCATACGGGTCTCCGGAAGAGGATGGGCGCGGGGCCGGCGTGCGGCCAGCCGCGGGGATGACCGGGCAAGCGTGGCACAGCGGCACGGGCCGGCGTTTGCGGCAGGTCAAGCGCGCGGCGGTGGCCTGCCATCGGCCTACGCCAACCGGCTTAGGCCCGGCGCGGGCGGTGTGCCGTTGGCGTGGGTTTGCGCGTGGTCAAGCCCCTGCTGCAAGCGCTTGGCTAGCATCGGCGGCTGTCTTCATCTTCGCGCCGCCGCCGGCGCCGTTACCGATGACCCCTGCCTCCCCAGCCCCATCCGCCGCGGCGAACGTGCCGCGCCGGCCCCAGCTCGTTGCGCCCGCCGGTTCGCTGGCGGCCCTGCGCATGGCGCTGCAGCACGGCGCCGACGCGGTCTACCTGGGCCTGCGCGATGCCACCAACGCGCGCAACTTCGGTGGCCTGAACTTTACCGAGACCGACATCCGCACCGGCGTGGCCGAAGCCCACGCGCGCGGCGCCGAGGTGCTGTTCGCCATCAACACCTTTGCGCAGATGGGCGCGGTGGCCCAATGGCAGCGCGCGGTCGATGCGGCGGCTGACCTTGGCGCCGACGCGGTCATCATGGCCGATGCCGGCCTGATGGGCTATGCCTGCGAGCGCCATCCGGGATTGCGGCTGCACCTGTCGGTGCAGGGCTCGGCCACGCACGCCGACGCCATCGAGCTGATGCGCGAGCGCTTTACTCAGTAGTCAGAAATATATGCGACAAAAATTGAACTTCCATAATCTGTCGAAATCCGACGTTTATGAAACGAGACGGACGAACCTTGGCGCATAACACCCTTGAGGAAATGCGCGTACTGGCCGTGCAACGGATGAGGGAGGGTGAGCATCCTGAGGACGTAGCCAAATCCTTTGGCATGCATCGTTCCTGGGCCTTCCGATGTCGCGCTATGACCATGGGGCGCGGCAAGGGCTTGCAGGCTTTGCGCTCAACCAAAGGTAGTGGCAGGCCACGCAAACTCACGAACAGCCAAGAAGCCCAGGTGTTTCGCTGGATCAATGGCAAGAATCCGACGCAATACGGTTTTGACTTTGGTTTGTGGACGCGCCAGATTGTTCAGTTGTTGGTGGAAGAAAAATTCGGAGTGGATCTGTCCTTGGCTAGCATCGGTGCGCTTCTGGCGCGCAGGGGACTGACGCCGCAAAAGCCACTGCAGTGCGCTTATCAACGCGATCCATTGGCCGTTGAGGCATGGCGCAAGGAGACCTTTCCTGCCATTGCGAAAGCGGCAAAGGCACAGAAGGCTGACATTTTCTTCTGGGACGAGTCAGGCTTTCGTGCCGACACCGTGCATGGCAAGACATGGGGTGCGCGTGGCAAGACCCCGGTGGTCGATCGGCCGGGGCAGCGCCAGAGCATCAGTGCCGCGTCGGCAGTCAACTCCAAGGGGGCCTTCTGGTTCGCCACCTACAAAGGCGGTCTGACTGGAGAGCTGTTCGTCGAACTCCTCAAGAAATTGATGCGCGGGCGAAAAAACAGCGTGCACATGGTGGTCGATGGACTGCCCGCACATAAGAAGGCATGCGTGAAGCGCTACGTTCAATCGACAAAGGGCAAGCTCACATTGCACTTCTTGCCTGGCTACTCGCCCGACCTCAATCCAGACGAGTTGGTGTGGAGTCATACCAAGCGCACAGGTGTGGCACGCAGGCCTCTTCGTAAAGGTGAGGACCTGCAACAAAAGGTCAACGAACAGCTTCAAACCGTGGCGGAAAATCCGGCGCTTGTACGCTCATTCTTCCGCCATCCTTCTGTCGCATATATTTCTGACTGCTGAGTAATATCCGCCGCGTGGTGCTGCCGCGCGTGCTGTCGCTGGCGCAGATCGGCAAGCTGGCGCGCCAGACCAGCGTGGAGCTGGAGGTGTTCGGCTTCGGCAGCCTGTGCGTGATGGCCGAAGGGCGCTGCCTGCTGTCGTCCTACGCCACCGGCGACTCGCCCAACAACAAGGGCGTCTGCTCGCCCGCGCACGCGGTGCGCTGGACCGAGCAGGACGGGACCATGCAGGCGCGGCTGTCGGGCATCCTGATCGACAGCTATGCGCCGGGCGAGCCGGCAGGCTATCCCACGCTGTGCAAGGGCCGCTTCGAGGTGGAGGGCGAGCGCGGCTACGTGCTGGAAGAGCCGACCAGCCTCAATGCGCTGTCGCTGCTGCCGGCGCTGATCGACATGGGCATCGCTGCCATCAAGATTGAAGGCCGGCAACGCAGCCCGCGCTATGTGGGCGATGTGGTCGGCGTGCTGCGCGCGGCGATCGACGCGGCCTGCGCCGATCCGGCGCGTTTCGTGCCGCGGCAAGAGTGGCAGAGCACGCTGGGGCGCCATGCCGAAGGCGACCAGGTCACGCAAGGCGCCTACGACCGGCCGTGGCGGTGACACCGATGACATCGATCTGCCTTGAACCGGCCATGATGGAGCTTCCCATGCCAGAGATTGCCGCGGCCGCGATGCCGCAAGCCGCAGCGCTGCCCGACTTCGGCATCGCCCTGGGCCCGTTGCTGTACTACTGGCCGCGCGAGGCCGTGATGCAGTTCTATGCGTCGGTCGCCGATGCGCCGGTCGACCGCGTCTACCTCGGCGAAACCGTCTGCACGCGCCGCCATGAAGTCCGCCATGCGCAATGGCTGGAGCTTGCGCAGATGCTGCGCGATGCCGGCAAGGAGGTGGTGCTGTCAACGCCGGTGCTGGTGGAGTCCGACACCGATATCGCCTGGATGCGCCGCGCCTGCGCGCAGGACGACTACCTGGTCGAAGCCAACGACCTTGGCGCGGTGCGCTGTCTGCAAGGGAGGCCCTTTGTCGGCGGCCCCCACCTCAATGTCTACCACGCCGATACGCTGGCGTGGCTGGCCGGGCTGGGCGCGACTGGCTGCGTCGCGCCGGTGGAGATGGATGGCGGCACGCTGGCCGCGCTGGCAGCGGCGCGTCCCACGGGCATGCGCCTGGAAGCCTTTGTCTGGGGCCGCCTGCCGCTGGCGTTCTCGGCGCGCTGCTTTACCGCGCGCCACCATCGCCTGCGCAAGGACAGTTGCGAGTTCCGCTGCATGGATTATCCCGACGGCCTGGTGGCCGCCACCGGCGAGGGGCAGGCCTTCTTCACGCTCAACGGCGTGCAGACGCAGAGCGCCACTTGCCTGGACCTGTGCGCAGAGGCGTTGGCGATGGCGCGGATGGGGGTGGGGATGCTGCGCGTCAGCCCGCATTCATCCGGCACGCTGCAGGTGGTGCAACAGCTCGCGGCGATTCGTGCAGGTGAACAGGCACCCGCTGCCAGCGGCATCACGCCGGCCGGTGCCCAGCCTTGCAACGGCTACTGGCACTGCAGCGCGGGCATTGCCTGGGAGGCCCGGGCATGAGCGCGCTGCACAAGCTGATCGCGGGCGCGCACCGGCGCATGCCGGCCCGTGCCCGGGCGCTGCCGCTGGTGGCGGCGCTGGAACTGGCGCGCCGGGCGGGATGGCTGGAGCCGCCGACCGCCCTGGATGGGCATGCCTTCCTGCTGACGGTGCAGGACCTTGGGCTGGCCGTGCCGTTCCGTTGCGAAGGCGGGCGCTTTCGTGCCGATGCGTCGGACGCCGAACCTGAGCTGACGCTGCGCGCCTGCGCGGTCGACTACCTGCGGCTGCTTGGCGGCGAGGCCGATACCGACACGCTGTTCTTCCAGCGCCGGCTGGTGATCAGCGGCGATACCGCGCTGGGGCTGGAGGTCAAGTACTGGCTCGATGCCGCGCCGCGGCCCGCATGGGTCAGCCAGGCCGCGGCGCGGCTGGTGGCCTTGCACGGGGCCACCGTGGGGCGGGCCGGCATGGCGCCGTAGCCGTGCTCAGGCGTCGCCGTCCAGCATGAAGCGGTTGCGTCCCGCGCGCTTGGCCCGGTACATCGCGCTGTCGGCACGGTGCAGCAGCGGCTCCAGCCGCGGTGCTTCCGGCACGGCGCAGACCGCGCCCACGCTGATCGTGACCACCGGCTGCACCGGCGTGCCGTTGTGCGCGATGCCGAGATCGCGCACAACGGCCACCATGCGGCGCGCCACGTCACGAGTCTCGTCCCGCGTGGCGCCGGGCAACACCGCCGCGAATTCCTCGCCGCCCAGCCGGGCGCAGAACTGCTCGCCGGACAGGGTGCGGGTCAGGGCGCCGGCAATCTGCCGCAGGCAGTCGTCGCCGGCCACGTGGCCATGCAGGTCGTTGTATTGCTTGAACTGGTCCACATCCAGGATCAGCAGGCCCAGCGCCTGGTTGCGCTCGCACGCCCGGGTCACGGCCGCGATCGACTCGCGCTGGAAGTAGCGGCGGTTGCGGATGCCGGTCAGGGCGTCGATGTCCAGGTCGGCCTGCACCTGCCACAACTGCTCTTGGGTCTGGCCTAGCCGCGCGCTCAGGGCCAGCTCGCGCGATTGGAAGCGGCTGATATCGCGCAGGAACAGCAGGCTGCCGATCTGCCTGCCGTCCAGGCGTGCGACGGGCTCCACGGTGAGCTCGAAGGGTGCGCCGGGCGGCACGAACGGCGTGGCCGCGGCGCCTGCCTTGCCAGCTGGCGCGGGCTGCAGCGCGATCGCCCAGCCGGCCGGCACGGCGTCGCCGCGTTCCAGGGCCGGCCACAGGTGCGCGGCGGCCGGGTTGAATTCGACGATCCTGCGGTGGCCATCGACGATCACGCAGCCCTCGCTGAGCGCATCGAAGACCCGCAGGCGCGCGTAGTGGCCGATATCGTCCAGGTGAGTGCGCAGCGCGCAGAACCACACCAGCACGGTCATCAGCGAAAACGTCGCCGGCGTCAGGTCGCCGCCGAACGGGCCGGTCCAGCGCTTCAGGTAGGCGATATGCGCCAGCAGCGGCAAGGCCAGGCCAGCGGCCAGGATGGCGCGGCCGCGGCGCGACAGGGCGTGGCTGGGCACTTCCGCGGTGACCAGGAAGTACATGCTCAGCGCGAGCAAACCGTAGGTCCACGTGGCCGCCACGATATAGCCCGGGCCATGCTCGAACACCGCGCCGGGCGCGACGCCGGGCGGCATCAGCGTGATGCGCTGCCAGATCAGGTGGTGGCGTTCATTGGTGAAGACCAGCACCACCGCCGCCAGCACCGGCAGCCACAGCCGGGACCATGGCACCACATAGCGCGGGCGGCTCAAGTGGACCATCGCCACCAGCCAGCCGATCGGCACGGCCACGATCCCCAGATACTGCACCTTGGCCCACAGGATGCGTCCCGCCAGGTCGGTCGAGCTGATCTCGAGCAGGCGGCCGCCACTCCAGATCACTACGCCCGCGGCCAGCAGCAGGAATGCCTGGACGGTGGGGTCGTCGCGCCGTGGCCAGGTGGCAATGGCCATGCCGATGCTGCAGATGACAGCGATGGTGAGCAGGAGAACCAAGGGGTAAGAAGGCATGGATGCGGGGCGCGTCCGGGGATCTATGACCTATGTGTTGGTGCCGGGGGTGGGGCTGCGGGCACGTTGCCGTCCGCATCATGCGCCGCTCTGTGGCCGGCCGTTCCGGTTCGGTGACTGGCCGGGACGCCGGCATATGGGCTTCGTTCTTTCATCAGCACGCATGATACCGGGCGCGCCGGCCTGATTGCCACCAGGTACCGCCACGATCGCCGCCATGCATGACATATAGCCCGGCAGGACCTCGGCCAGCGCGACGGTGCGAGGGGGGCGCCGCGCGGCGTCAGGTCATGCTGGCCGCGGTGTTTCGCGGACCAGCCAGAAGGGGATATCGGTGACGTCTCTTTGCATGCCTTGCCAGTCAGGCATCAGGCCCCGCGTCAGCAGGTGGCCCCAGCCATCGATCCACCTCTGCTGGGCCCGGGCGTACAGCTCCAGCATGGCCGACGCATAGTGCAGCGGGCCGCCGATCAGCGGCAGTTCGCTGGCGATCTCGCGCGCGTACAAGGCCTCAGGCTCCTGCGCGACGAGGGTGCCCATGGCATCGAACTGCAGCTCTTCATACATGGTGCGGGTGAATTCCAGGTTGAGCTCGGTCATGCGGCGCCAGTTGTCCGCCAGGTCGGCCTGTATGGCTTCAAACTGGTGCACGCCGGAAAAAAAGGTCGGAAACGGCCAGAGGCTGAGCGGCCAGAAGGCTTGCGTTGTGGTCATCATCACGGAGATCTCCTGTGGGTCCGCGCCGCCATGCGGACGGCACGCAGATTAGCTTATGCGCTAACCGCGGCCCTCGCCATGTCCGAATCCGCGCACGGCGGAGTGACTCACTTGCATCCCAGCCGCTTGGCCAGCTTGTGCAGGTTGCTGGCATCGATGCCGAGCTGGCGTGCCGCCTGGGCCCAGTTGCCACCCTGGTCTTGCAGCGCCTGTTCGATGCAGGCCCGCTGGGTTTGCGCCATCGCGTCGCGCAGGGTGATGCCTGCGGCAAGCGCCGGGGCGGCGAACGCGCTGGCCAGGCTGGCGCCGGCATGGCGTGCGGCGGGCGCTTCCAGTCCGTCGAGATCGAGCAGTTCCGGCTCCAGCGTCACAATGTCGTTGCGGCCCGCGCCGCGGCTGACGGCACGCAGCGCCGCGCGGCTGATCACGTGTTCCAGCTCGCGCACGTTGCCGGGCCAGCGGTAGCTGCGCAGCGCATCCTGCGCACCGCCTGACAGCCGCAGGCTGCGCAGCCCCAGGCGCGCGCGGTTCAGCTCCAGGAAGCGCCCGGCCAGCAGCAGCACGTCGTTGCCGCGCTCGCGCAGCGGCGGGATCGGGATCGGGTAGACCGACAGGCGGTGGTACAGGTCGGCGCGGAACGAGCCGTCGCGCACATGCTCGCGCAGGTTGCGGTTGGTGGCGGCAATCACGCGCACGTTGACGCGGCGCGGGCGGTCCGAGCCCAGCCGCTGGATCTCGCCGTTCTGCAGCGTGCGCAGCAACTTGGCCTGGATGGCCAGCGGCAGTTCGCCCACTTCATCGAGGAACAGCGTGCCGCCGTCGGCGGCCTCGAAGCGCCCGGGCGCTCGCCGGTCGCGCCCGAGAAGGCGCCGCGCGCGTGGCCGAACAGCTCGCTTTCAGCCAGCGACTCCGGCAGCGCCGCGCAGTTGACATGCACCAGCGGCTGCGCGCGCCGGCGCGACTGGCGGTGCAGGCGGTGCGCGAACAGTTCCTTGCCCACGCCGGTCTCGCCCAGCAGCAGCACCGGCAGCTCGGTATCGGCCACCACTTCCAGCTCATGCAGCAGGTTGGCGATGGCCTCGCTCTGGCCGATGATCTCGCCGCTGATGTCGCCATGCTGGGCCGTGCCTTCGTCGGCGTCGGGCGTGCCGCGCGCCAGCTGCAGCGCGCGGATCTCGCCTTCCAGCCGGGTGGTGCGGATGGCCGCTTCCACGATCACCGTCAGCCGCTGCAGCTCGGCCTGGGCCGCGGCATCGAAGGTGCCGATCGCGAGCGCGTCCAGCGTGAGCGCGCCCCAGGGCTGCCCGTCCACGGCCAGGCTGGTGCCCATGCAGTCGTGCACCGGCAGCGGCTCGCCGACGTGCTCGTCGATCAGGCCGTCGTACGGGTCGGGCAGCATGCTGTCGTGGTGAAAGCAGGTCACCCCGCGCCGCGCCAGGATGGCGGCCAGGCGTGGATGCAGGCCGACCGCAAAGCGCCGGCCCAGCGCATCGCGCACCAGGCCATCGACGGCCACGGGGCGCAGGTGGTCTTCCTCCAGCCGCAGCAGCGCCACCGCGCCACAGCGGAAATGTGTGCGCAGCGCGCTGACCAGCCGCTGCAGGCGCACCGCATGCGGCAGGTCGGTGACAAGGTCGGCCAGCAACTCGGGATACATAGCGCTCGGTAGCATGGTGAAAAATACCGTTAGGGTAATAAGTACCGCGACAAGTATAGGGTATTAATCACCGCTGAAGTTTCAAGTCATTGATCCGGATAGGTTTTTTTCAGGCACGCTCCTCGCGTAAGTCATGCATGCATAACTTCCACACGGAGAAATCATCATGACTTTGCAGGACCATTCGCTCGGCCAGCTGGCCCGCCTGATTCCCGGTGCCACCCGCGTCTTCCATGACTACGGGCTGGATTTCTGCTGCGGCGGCAAGCAGACCCTTGGCGACGCCGCGCGCCAGTTGGGTCTCGATGCGGCTGCCATGGGTTCCATCGAGGGACGGCTGCGCGCGCTGCAGGACGAAGCCGGGCCGTCGGCGCAAGACTGGAACACGGCGGCGCCGGCCGAGCTGATCGACCATATTCTCACGCGCTTTCATGCGCGCCATCGCGAGCAGTTGCCCGAGCTGATCCGCCTGGCGCGGCGCGTCGAGCAGGTGCACGGTGACCGGCCCGATTGCCCGCTTGGCCTGGCCGACCACCTGAGCGAGATGCTGGGCGAGCTGGAATCGCATATGCAGAAGGAAGAGCAGGTGCTGTTCCCGATGTTGTCGCGCGGCCTGCATGCCGCAGCGGGCCGGCCGATCACGGTGATGCGGGCCGAGCATGACGACCACGGCGTGGCGTTGCAGCGGCTGGCGGCGCTGACCAACGACATCACCTTGCCGCGCGCGGCCTGCAATACCTGGCGCGCGCTCTACCTGGGCCTGCGCACGCTGCGCGAAGACCTGATGGAACACATCCACCTGGAAAACAACGTGCTGTTCGAGATTGCCACGGCGCCCGCCGCCGCCGCGCAAGCCACCGGCTGCGGTTGCTCGACGCACGCCTGAGCCAGCCCGCCACCATAACCAACGACTTCGCATCATGGGTTCCTACCGCAAACTCTGGTTCCTGCTGATCGCCGTGCTGGCGGTCACGTTCTCCCTGCTCGGCTACTACGGCGTCGAGGTGTACCGGCAGGCCCCGCCAATGCCGGCCAAGGTCGTCACGGCCGAGGGCCGCACGCTCTTCACCGGTGACGAGATCCTGGACGGCCAGACCGCCTGGCAGTCCGTGGGCGGCATGCAGCTGGGCTCCATCTGGGGCCACGGCGCCTACCAGGCGCCGGACTGGACCGCCGACTGGCTGCACCGCGAACTGACCGCGTGGCTGGAGCTGGCCGCGCAGGACGCCTACGGCCGGCCCTATGCGCAACTCGACGCGCCGGCGCGGGCCGCGCTGCGCGAGCAGTTGCGCACCGAGTACCGCGGCAATGCCACCGATCCGGCCACCAACGTGCTGACCGTGTCAACGCGCCGCGCGCAGGCCATTGCCGGCACCGCCGCCTACTACGACAAGCTCTTCTCCGACGCGCCGGTGCTGCACACCACGCGCGAGCACTACGCGATGAAGGAGAACACGCTGCCCAGCGCCGAGCGCCGCGAACAACTCACGCACTTCTTCTTCTGGACCGCGTGGGCCGCATCGACCGCGCGCCCGGGGCATGAGGCTACCTACACCAACAACTGGCCCCACGAGCCGCTGGTCGGCAACCAGCCCACCAGCGAGAACGTGGTGTGGTCGGTGATCAGCGTGGTGGTGCTGCTGGCCGGGGTCGGCTTCCTGGTATGGGCATGGGCCTTCCTGCGCGGCAAGGAAGACGCGCCGCCGCAGGCGCCGGCACGCGACCCGCTGCTGGCCGTGGCGCTGACGCCGTCGCAGCGCGCGCTTGGCAAGTACCTGTTCCTGGTGGTGGCACTGTTTGTGTTCCAGGTGTTCCTGGGCGGCTTTACCGCGCACTACACCGTCGAAGGCCAGAAGTTCTACGGCATCGATGTCTCGCAGTGGTTCCCGTACACACTGGTGCGCACCTGGCATATCCAGAGCGCGCTGTTCTGGATCGCCACCGGCTTCCTGGCCGCGGGCCTGTTCCTGGCGCCGCTGATCAACGGCGGCAAGGACCCCAGGTACCAGCGCCTGGGCGTCGACGTCCTGTTCTGGGCACTGGTGGTCGTGGTGGTGGGATCGTTCACCGGCAACTACCTGGCGATCGCGCAGAAGCTGCCCGCGCACCTGAACTTCTGGCTGGGCCACCAGGGCTATGAGTATGTCGACCTGGGCCGCCTGTGGCAGATCGGCAAGTTCGCCGGCATCCTGATCTGGCTGGTGCTGATGATGCGCGGCATCCTGCCGGCGCTGCGCGCGCGCGGCACCGACCGCAACCTGCTGGCGCTGCTGACCTCGTCGGTGGTGGCAATCGGCCTGTTCTACGGCGCGGGCCTGGCCTACGGCGAACGCACCAGCCTGACGGTGATGGAGTACTGGCGCTGGTGGGTGGTGCACCTGTGGGTGGAGGGCTTCTTTGAAGTCTTTGCCACCACGGCGCTGGCCTTCATTTTCTCCACGCTGGGCCTGGTCTCGCGCCCGATGGCAACGGCCGCCAGCCTGGCCTCGGCATCGCTGTTCATGCTCGGCGGCATTCCCGGCACCTTCCACCACCTCTACTTCGCCGGCACCACCACGCCGGTGATGGCGGTGGGCGCCGCCTTCAGCGCGCTGGAAGTGGTGCCGCTGATCGTGCTGGGCCATGAAGCCTGGGAGAACTGGAGCCTGAAGCGGCGCGCGCCGTGGATGGCCGACCTGAAGTGGCCGCTGATGTGCTTTGTCGCGGTGGCGTTCTGGAACATGCTGGGCGCCGGGGTGTTCGGCTTTATGATCAACCCGCCGATCGCGCTGTACTACATCCAGGGCCAGAACACCACGCCGGTCCACGCCCACGCCGCGCTGTTCGGGGTGTACGGGTTCCTGGCGCTGGGCTTCACGCTGCTGGTGCTGCGCTACGTGCGCCCGGCCTACCGGCTCAGCCCCGCGCTGATGAAGACCGCCTTCTGGGGCCTGAACATCGGCCTGGTGCTGATGATCGGCACCAGCCTGCTGCCGATTGGCATCATGCAGTTCCTGGCCAGCGTCGAGCATGGCACCTGGTATGCGCGCAGCGAGGCCTTCATGCAGCAGCCCATCCTGCAGACGCTGCGCTGGGTGCGCACCTTCGGCGACGTGGTCTTTATCGTCGGCGCGGTGTCATTTGCCCTGCAGGTGGTGCTGGGGCTGGCCAACCGAACGCCGCTGGCGGCGGACACGGCGACGGCACGCATGAGGCCGGCGGCACGCTGAACGATCGGGGAGCGAGAGGCAGTGCTGGCCCGCCCGGGGTTCCGGGCGGGCCTTTTTCATCCTGCCGATGCGTGGCTGCTCAACGGTTCCCCGCCTGCTGCGCCTCGGCAACGATTTCCCGGATGGCCTGCTCGAACGCCTCCACCGGCTGCCCGCCGGTGACCAGGTAGCGGTTGTTGAAGATGACCGATGGCACCGACTGGATGCCCATGCGCTGGTACTCCTGGATTTCCGCGCGCACCGCATCGGCATAGTCATCGCTGTCCAGCACCTTGCGCGCCGCCGCGGCATCCAGGCCAACGGCTTGCGCCGCCTCGACCAGCACATCGTGATTGCTCGGGTCCTTGCCGTCGGCATGGTAAGCGCGCAGCAGCGCCAGCTTCAGCGGCAGCTGCTTGCCTTCCAGGCCTGCCCAGTGCAGCAGCCGGTGGGCATCGAAGGTGTTGTAGACATGAGTGCGCTCGCCAAACGGAAAGCCCACGCCGGCGCCGCGCTCGCGGATCATGGCCTGGGTCTCTGCGATCTGCGCCGGGGTGCGCCCGTACTTCTTGCCGAGATAGTCGACGATCGCCTCGCCCTCCGGGCGCATCCCCGGGTTGAGTTCAAACGGATGCACGACGATTTCGGCATCCACCGCATCGCCAAGGCGCTGCAGCGCGAGTTGCAGCGACGACAGGCCGATGGCGCACCAGGGGCAGGCGATGTCGGAGACGAAGTCGATCTTGATGGGTTGGGGCATGGCTACTCCTGGCGTGGGGCAGGGGCATGGCCCCGGCCCGGATCTGGAAATTGCCGACAGGGTAGCCTGACTGGCGAATCCTTGCAGGCGGGCGCCGCAGCCATGGCCGGGCGCCCGCCCCATCAGATCAGTTCCGGCGATCAGTCCCAGCGGCGCCCATGGCCGCGGTCGTCATTGTCGCCATGACGGTGGGCCCATTCGCGCTCGCGCCAGTCGCGGCGGTTGTCGTGGTAGCCGTCGCGGTAATAGCCGCGGTAGTAATCCCGACGATAACCGCGGTCATAGTCGTAGCGTACCGGCACCGGCGCCACTACCACGGGGCGCGGTGCGACCACCACCGGAGGCGGTGCGTAGGCAACCGGGGCCGGCGCATAGGCAACCGGGGCCGGCGCATAGACCGGGGCCGGCCGGTAGACCGGCGCGGGCTCCGCCACCACCACGCCCGGCACGCCGATGCCGATATCGATATTCACACCGGCGTAAGCCCCGGCGCTGGCCACCAGCATTGCACCACCTGCTACCGCCATTGCGATGATTCGTTTCATGGTTGCCTCCCAAGGGGCGTTGGACATGGGCTCACTGTAGGGGGCGGGCCTGTAATATGGGGCGCGCAAAGTGTTGCAAGTGTGACGTGGTGTAACCCTGCTGCAGGGCTGGGACGTCCTGGCTACGCCTGTATCATGCAACCCTGTTGCCGAAGCTCTTTCCTTCCTTAGCTGCTCCATGCGCCGTATTGCCATTGTCCTGCTGGCCCTGACCGCCTTCACCGCCATTCCCATCGCAGCCACCGCAGCCACTGCCGCTGCCGATATCCAGGCCGGCAAGGCGTTGTTCGCCACGCGCTGCGCTTCGTGCCACCACGTCGGCCGCAACGCGCGCGCTGGCTTTGGCCCGCAGCTGAACGGCATCTTCGGCCGTGCCGCGGGTCGCACCAATGATTTCCAGTATTCCGAGGCGATGCGGGCGTCGAAGGTGGTGTGGTCGCATGACACGCTGCGGGCCTTCATTCATTCACCTGGGAAGGTGGTGCCTGGGACGAAGATGCGGTTCTGGGGGCTCAGTGATGACAAGCAGATCACTGACTTGCTGGGTTACCTGCAGACCTTTCAGTAAGCGGGAAATAGGAGTTTGGGGTTTTGGGGGTGCTTCGCTGGATTGGGGGTAGGGTGTGGCTGTTTCGCCGGCGTAGCCGGCGACCTACTTTCTGTCCGAGCGACAGAAAGTAGGCAAAGAACGCGTCGCCTGAGCGGCTGGCAATCCATTACACGGCGTTGGCCGTTCCCGCGGCGGTGATTTCCGTTTTTGCTTGGGTGCCCGTTCGAGCCTGCTACGCCATGTGAGTCAGGGATAGTGCCTTCGATGACCCACTATTGGACGATCCCCATGCAGGGTGTAGGCCGCCTGCTGCCAACGGCATCGCGGGGACGCCTACGGCTGCTGCGCAGGCCCAAGAGCCGCTTCGGCTTTTTGTGCGACCGCTAATCCAGCACAGCCCACCGTCCCCCCCATTCAAACCTCTTCAGGAAAATGCGGCCCCGGCCCTTCCCCCGCCATCGCGTCCTGCGGATTCCGCAACGGACAAGCCTTCAACGACAAACACCCACACCCGATGCACCCATCAAGCTGATCCCGCAACTGCGTGAGCGTGCGGATCCGTTCATCGAGGTCATCGCGCCAGCTGGCGGAGAGCCGGCGCCAGTCGGCCACCGTTGGCGCGCGGCCGTCCGGCAGCTTCTGCATGGCGTCGGCGATCACCGCCAGCGGCAGCCCCATGCGCTGCGCCACGCGGATCACGGCCAGCCGCCGCAGCACGGCGCGCGCATAGCGGCGCTGGTTGCCGCCGCTGCGGGTGCTGGCGATCAGGCCGCGCGCTTCATAGAAATGCAGCGTGGATACGGCAATGCCCGTGCGCGCGGCGACTTCGCCGACGCCGAGCAATTCTTCTGCAGGCGCGGCACGGCGCCGGCGCGCCGAGGCGGGCTTGTTCGCGGAGGCCATCGGGAACGGAAGACACCAGTGAGATCAAGGAATGCCCATGCTACCACCAAGGCCGCGCTTGACCTCAGGTTAAGTTGAGGTTTGATACTTGCGGCTCCACTGTTCGCCACGCCTCAATACAGAGCTGATGACCATGATCCCGTTCTCGCCCTCATCCTTGCGTTCACCCTCGATGCCCGCGCTGCCGTCAATGCCCACCATGCCGGTCGCCCGCCCCAATCCCTCGCTGAGCCTGATCAATCCCGAGGGCCTGTACGACCCGCGGCCCAACGGCTATTCGCATGTGGCCATGGTGGAAGGCCCGGCCCGCATCGTCTATATCGCGGGGCAGGGCGGTGAGGACGCGGCAGGTTGCCTGCCGCTCGATTTTCCGCGCCAGGTGGCGCGCGCCATGCAGAACCTGCGCATCGCGCTGCAAGCGGCAGGTGCCGACGTGGGCGATGTGGCCAAGCTCACGGTGCTGGTGGTCGACCATTCGCACGACCGCCTGCGCACCTTCGGCGCGGCGCTGCGCGAGATGTGGGGCGACAAGCCAACGCCGGCCTGCACGCTGATCCCGGTGCCGCGGCTGGCGCTGGACAACATGCTGTTCGAGATCGAAGCAACGGCGGTGTTGCCGGGCTGAACCCTGGCACGGTTGCCCGCTGCCGCAGGTGAGGCCGGGCGGCACAGCTGCGGCGCTTTGCCGCAGCGACCGTTCTATTTTCAGCGCGGTGCGGCGCTGAAAGTCTTGTTGACGATCTTCCAGGCGCCGTCGATCTCCAGCAGCGTCATGTAGTCGGTAAAGGTCACGCCCGGGTATTCCAGCACCACCTTGGCCACACCGGCATTGCCTACCACATCGAACTGCGTGATAAAGCGCTTGCGCTGCGCCTCGTCCGCAGCGGGATGGCTGGGACAGCGCGCCGAGGCGAATTCCTCGACCGTCAGCGAATGCAGCTTGCCGTCGCGGAACGAGACGATGCGCGCATCGGCGGCAAACGCCTTGTACATGAACTCGGCCTTGCCGGTGACATGGCCCTGCAAGTAGTCCTCGATCGGCGCGAGCGCGGCCACGTGGCGGGATGTCAGGCCCGTTTCTGAATACGTCATGGTCTCCTCCAAAACTGGGGGCAGCGTTGAAAGCTTTGATTGTATTCCAGTTTTGTATGCAAAAGGTTGGGGCGCTGCCAGTCAGACCGATGTGGCGATGAGTTCACGCAGCCAGCGGTGTGCCGGATCGCGATGCACGCGCTCTGGCCACAACATCGACATCTCATAGCCCGGCACTTCGACCGGCGCCACCACCACCTGCAAAGCGGGCACGCCGCGCACCAGCCGCTCGGGCAGCATCGCCACGAGGTCGGTGCTGGCAACGGCCGACGTGACAAACAGGAAGTGGGGCACGGACAGCACCACCCGCCGCTGCATGCCGGCCAGCGCCAGCGCCTCGTCGGTGACGCCGTAAAAGCCGCCACCGTCTGGCGACACGATCACATGGTCAAGCGCGCAGAACTGCGCCAGCGTTGGCCGCCGCTTCAGCCGCGGATGGCCGGCGCGCCCCACCAGCACGTAGCGCTCGGTAAACAGCGCGCGCCGGTGCAGGCCCGGTGGCGAGCCATCGGTGGTGTGGAAGGCCAGGTCCAGTTCCGCACGCTCGGCCTGCCGGGCGATGCGCGGCGGCACCATCTCAACCACGGCCAGGCGCGCGCCGGGCGCCGCGATGCGCAGCGCCTGCAGCGCCGGCAGCACGATGGTCGATTCGCCATAGGAACGTGCTCGAAATAACTTCCCGCTATGCGGCGTTCCGTGAGCGGATGCTGTAGTTCCACGCAGGCAAGGTTGAGTCGTACTCGATGTTCAGTGAAGCACGGACGCAACGAGTGACTGTCCGTCCGGCTTCATAGACTCCGTCAAGAATGTCAGCAGTAACTTTCAGTCCGGTTTTTGTGCAGGCTTTTTCGATCAGTTCACGAACCAGACTAACGCTGCTGAAGACTACGCCAGCACAGGCTCGCGTAATGTGTGGAAACACGCGGTGCTCGATCGGATTATGTTTCGAGCAGTATGGGGCGTAGTGGGCCACCCGGATTTCCAGTCCGAGCCGGTCTGCCAGATCTTGCAGATCCGCTTTGAAAAGCCACGAATCACTTGGGTTGCTACCTCCGCCATCGCACAGTAGCAGTAACCGTGTGGCTTGGGGATAATCGGCGCGACCCTGTTTTTCCCACCAGTGCGCTACGCTGTCGCAGGCAAACTGCGTCGTGTCACGGCTCACCCCGATGTTCACATGTGCCTTGTTCAGCCCGATGTCGTACAGCCCATGCGGGATGACCTTGCCTTCGCTGTAGCTCGGAAAATCATGGTCGAGGACTTCAAGCTGCTCGCGCGTGTAGAGCTTGCCGTCGCGATAGAAATTGCCCAGCATCTCCTTCTTCTTCGTATCGATGCTGAGGACAGGCTGGTCGTCTTCGAGATATTCCGCCTTGAGTTGCGTAATACGCTGAAATTGTACGTCGCGTTGTGCGTGGGACTTGAACGACTTCTTTTTCTGTGATTGCCGCCGGGAAAAACCGTTGCGCTTTAGCAGCTGCCGGACCGTTCGCACGCTCACCCGTTCGCCTACTTGCTGCGTCATCGCCTGTGCGATTTCGCGTGGCTTCAGATCCGTCCAGATGATGCCGTGTTGTGGATTACCCGCCGTATGCTCTCGCACCACATCTAGAAATACCGCGTTCCACTCCGGATGGTCCGTTAACCTGGATTTACGCCCCTTTTTTTCGGATCCGCTCTCCAACCGGATCCAGCTCTTCTTCCAGGTCCTTTAGCCCTTGTCTAATTGTTTTCGGGTCCATTTCAAACAGTTTCGCAATATATTCGAAACCGCCATGGCCCAGCTTGTCCGCCTCCACAGCCGCATACCGCCGTCGGTCCTTCTCCGACAAGCGCGCGTACAGCCGCTTCATCCGCGTTTCAACCTCAGCCCGGTAACCAGCCTGCATCGTTTGTCCTCCAGAGGCATCACATCTTACCCGCGTCGCTTTGCGCACGCCAGGTCCACTTCGGGAAGTTATTTCTCACTCGTTCCATAGTCGGTCGCGGCGACGCGCCAGGTGTGGGTCGAGGCAGCGGGATCGAACGGACTATCGGACGAAACCGCATGCTCCAGCGCGCCCAATGCTTCGCGCAACGGTTCGCGCAGCGATTCTGCCCTGGCGGTGGGGCGCATGCCGCGCGGGCCCGGCAACAGCAGCGGATCGCCGAAGAAATCGCGCAGCCTGGACAGATGCACGCTGACCGAAGGCTGCGACAAGTGCAGCCGCTGGGCCGCGCGGGTCACGTTGTGCTCGGACAGCAGCACATCCAGCGTCACCAGCAGGTTCAGGTCCAGCCGCCTGAGATTAGTCATGACAATACCTGGGATATTGGATATTCATTTCCAATATAGCGGAAGACGGCCTACGCTGGCTTCACTCATTCATTGGAAGCCGCTGTCATGAACGTATTGCTTGTCTATGCCCACCCCGAACCGAGGTCGCTCAACGGTGCCATCCGCGACTTTGCCGTGCAGCGCTTGCGCGATGCCGGGCACCAGGTCCAGGTCTCGGACCTGTATGCGATGCAGTGGAAGGCGCAGCTCGACAGCGCCGACACCAAGGCGCCATCGGCCAACGCGCCGTTCCATCCGTCACTGGATTCGAAACATGCCTTCGAAAACGGGCTGCAGAGCGATGACATTGCGCGTGAGCAGGACAAGCTGCGCTGGGCCGATGCCGTCATCCTGCAGTTCCCGCTGTGGTGGTTCTCGATGCCGGCCATCCTGAAGGGCTGGGTCGAGCGCGTCTATGCCTATGGTTTTGCCTACGGCGTCGGCGAGCACTCCGACGAGCGCTGGGGCGACCGCTATGGCGAAGGCAGCCTCGCCGGCAAGCGCGCCATGCTGGTCGTCACCACCGGCGGCTGGGAATCCCACTACAGCGCGCGCGGCATCAACGGCCCGATCGACGACATCCTGTTCCCGATCCACCACGGCATCCTGTACTACCCCGGGTTTGACGTGCTGCCGCCGTATCTGGTGTATCGGACCAGCAAGGTGGATGCGGCGCGCTTTGGGGAGATTCGCGAGGAATTGGGCCAGCGGCTGGATACCCTCTGGACAACCGCTCCGATCCCGTTCCGGCCGCAGAACGCGGGGGACTACCGGATTCCGCAATTGACGCTGCGTGAGGAGGTTGCGCCGGCGGCGGTGGGGTTCGCGGCGCACGTGGCATAGGGGCGGCAACCGACGGCCGCCCCGGCGGACTTACTCCGCCCGAATATCCGCCCGCGCCGCCACCGCCCGCATCTCCGGCAACTCCTTCTCCACCCGCGCCTTCACCGCCGCGCCATTGCCATAAGCCGGCGTCAGCGCCAGTTCAACCATGCGCGCCTTGGTAGCCGGCGCGTTGGCCACGTCCGCCAGGGCCTTCTCCAGCTTCTGCTGCACCGGCGCGGGCAGGCCCGCGGGTGCCAGCAGCGCGAACCAGGTGCCCATCTGGAAGCCGGGGTAGCCGCTCTCCGCGACGGTAGGCACTTGCGGCAACGCTGGCAGTCGCTGCGGCGACAACACCGCCACTGGCCGGATCTTGCCGCCCTTGATCAGCGGCAGGGTGGCCACCACGGTATCGACCGCGACCGGCACCTGGCCGCCGGCCAGCGCGGTCAGGCTGGGGGCGCTACCGTTGAAGGGCACGTGGACCATGCGGATGCCGGTGGCGGACTTGAGCATCTCCGCGCCGAAATGCACTGAGGAGCCGGCGCCGAACGAGCCGTAGGAGAACTTGTCAGGGTGGGCCTTCGCCTGCGTTACCAGATCCTTGAGCGAGGTGATCTGCGTGTCCGGATTGGCCACCAGCACCAGGCTCATGTCGGCGACCAGGCCCAGCGGGGTGAAGCTCTTGATGGGGTCGTAGCCCAGGTGTTGGCGGATCGCCGGGTTCAGCGTCAGCGTGGTGCTGGCCGCCAGAAGCAGCGTGTAGCCGTCGGGCGGAGCCTTGGATACCTGGGTGGCGCCAATCACGGTGCTGGCGCCCGGCTTGTTCTCGACCACCACCGGCTGGCCGAGCTTTTCGCCAAGGCCGACAGCCAGCAAGCGGCCCAGCACGTCAGTGGCGCCGCCCGCGGCAAAGGGCACCACCAGCCGGATCGGGCGCTCCGGCCAGGACTGTGCCTGCGCGGTGGCAGGCGTAGTGAACAGCACCGCGGTCAGGGCGGCGGCGCAGGCGAGAAACAGCTTCGGGGGCATTGCGGTCATCGTTGGCACTCCTGCCGGCAGTTGTAGGAATAGAAGGCAATCGGAAGCAATACGAAGCGGGGCCAGGACAAGCCGAGGGCTCAATCGAGCCAGGGGCTGCGCACGCGCGAGAAGCCGCCGGCCTGGTCATAGGCATGGCCGAGCTGCAGCACGGCGGCGTCGGCCTGCGCCGGGCCGATGATCTGGATGCCGGCCGGCAGGCCCTGCGGGCCGAAGCCGGCTGGTGCGGCCAGGGCGGGCAGTCCGGCCATGGTGGCCGGCACCACTGTCTGCATCCAGCGGTGGTAGGTGTCCATGTCGCGGCCGTCGATGGCGTGCGGCCAGTCCCAGTCGGCATCGAACGGGAATACCTGCGCGGCTGGCAGCACCAGGTAGTCGAAGCGCTCGAACAGCGTGCGCAGTGCCTGGTACCACGCGCTGCGCTCGCACAGGGCCTCGTACACGCGCGTGCCCGGCAGGGCCAGGCCGCGCTCGATCTCCCATACCGCTTCAGGCTTGAGCAGTGCGCGCCTGGCCGGGTCGTGGTACAGCGCCGCGTTGGCGCCAGCCACCGAGAAGCTGCGCAGGTCGATCCACGCGTGCCACAGGCGTTCCAGGTCGAATTCGGGCAGCGCCGCGTCGACAGTGCAACCAAGCGTGCGCAGGTGCGTGAGCGCCTGCGCGCAGGTATCGAGCACGCCGGCTTCGGTCGGCAGGTGGCCGCCCAGGTTGCCCAGCCAGCCGATGCGCACGCCGGCCCAGTCCCGTTCGGGCGGCAGCGTGAAGGTGCCGGGCGCTTCGGCGCGGTGCGTCAGCGGCAGGCGCGCGTCGAAGCCGGCCTGCACCGACAGCAGCAGGGCCAGGTCCGGCACGTTGCGCGCCATCGGGCCGGCCACGCTGAACTGCTGGAAGAAGACCTCGTCGCCCGGGCCGTGCGGCACGCAACCGACCGAGGTGCGCAGGCCATACACGTGGTTGAACGCCGCGGGCGTGCGCAGTGACCCCATCATGTCCGAGCCATCCGCCACCGGCAGCATGCGCAGCGCCACGGCCACCGCGGCGCCGCCGCTGCTGCCGCCGGCGGAGCGCGCCGGGTCGAAGGCGTTGCGGGTGGTGCCGTAGATCGGGTTGTAGGTATGGCCGCCCAGGCCGAACTCCGGCGAGTTGGTGCGCCCGACAAAGACCGCGCCGCCGGCGCGCATGCGCTCGAAGATCACGGCGTCGGCCTCGCTGACCTGCCCGGCGAAGATCGGCGAGCCCTTGGTGGTGACCATGCCCGCCGCCGGGCTGATGTCCTTGGGCGCCTGCGGGAAGCCATGCAGCGGGCCACGGCTGGCGCCGCGCGCCAGTTCGGCGTCGAGCCCGGCGGCCTGCGCGCGCAGGGTGTCGCGCTCCACCGGTGCCACGATGGCATTGACGCGCGGGTTGTGGCGGCCGATCTGGCCAAGGAAGGCATCAAGCACTTCCACGCACGAGACCTCGCGCGCATGGATGGCGCGCGACAGGGCGACGGCATCGAGTTCGGTGATGGGATCGGTGGATGGGCTGGGCGCCATGGCTCGGGTGTCTCCTGTGGTGTCGGGAAAAAGCATACGGGCGGCGCACGGTTTCCTGCAATCGATGATTTTTTCAAATATCCTTGCGTAAAACGCAAACCAGACCCGCGGACCCGCCCATGCTGTCGCATCGCCTGCAGGACACTTCATTACGCTATTTCCTGGAGGTCATACGCAGCGGCTCGCTGACCGAGGCGGCCCAGCGGCTCAATGTCACCGTGTCGGCGGTGAGCCGCCAGGTCGGCGCGCTCGAAGCGTTGCTCGGCGTGCCGCTGTTCGACCGCCGGCCGCGTGGCATGGTGGCCAGTGCCGCCGGGGAGTTGCTGGCAGCCTATGCCTTGCGCGGGGCGCTGGAAGCCGATCGGGTAGTGTCTGAGATCGCCGCGCTGCAGGGCCTGCGCCGGGGCCGGGTGCGGGTGGCCAGCTCGGCGGGGTTTGCGATCGAGTTCCTGCCGCGCATCATTGCCGAGTTCCGCCAGCGCTATCCGGGACTGCAGTTCCATGTGCGCGTGGCGCCGCCGGCCGAAGTCACCGGCATCGTGCTGCATGGCGATGCGGACATCGGCATCACCTACAGCCGCGCCGCGGAGCAGGGCATCCGCGTGGAGCACCGCCAGCCCGCTCCGGTGATTGCCATCATGCGTCCGGACCATCCGCTGGCGCGCTTTCGCAGCGTCACGCTGGCGCAGATGCAGCCTTATCCCCTGGCGCTGCCGGAGGGCGACAACACCGTGCGCCAGCTGTTCGACATCGCCTGCGGCGAACGCGGCATGGTGTTCGAACCCGTGCTGGTAACCAACCACTTCGAGACCCTGACCAACTTCGTGCGGCACGGTGGCGGGCTGTCGATCTCCGGCGCCGTCACCGTGGGCGACAGGTTGCGCCGCGGCGAACTGCACGCCGCCTCGATCCGAGAGCGCGGCATGCGCAGCCGCGCGATCGAACTGCAAACGCTGGCCGGCCGCACGCTGCCTGAGGGCGTGCGTGCGTTCCTGGGATTTATCCGCGAACGGCTGGCGGCGGAGGTTGGCGTGGCGGGCGCCTAGTGTCCTGCAGCGCCCGCCATCGTTGGCGTTATCCGCGCCAGGTGCTGCCGGTCACCTCGCCGGTGCCGCGCGCTTCGGGGGATTCGCGGCGCACACGGATGTCGTTGTTGACCTCCTTGACGCCGTAGGTGCCGTCGGCCAGGTCTTCGATATAGAACTTCTGGCCGCGGTCGCGCACGGTGCCGGTCAGTGACACCACGCCTTCGCTGACGTCGACACTGACGTCGCTCACGTCAACGCCGCGCGCGTAGCTGAGCTGCTCGCAGATCTGGTCGCGGATGCGCTCGTCACTGCGCTGGTAGCCGCGCGGGCCGGTGCGGCGCTCGGAGGAGCCGAACAAGTCGCCCACGGCTTCGCCGATGCGGCGGCCCAGGTTGTAGAGCACGCCGTGCGAGCCTTCGCGCTCCTCATCGAGATTGTCGGTTTCCCAGCCCCGGCGCTGCGCATACTCCCGATAGCCCGGGCTATGGCGCCGGGCTTCGTAGCGCTGCTTCTCTTCCCAGTCCTCGCGCGGGTCGACCCAGTAGCGGGTGTCGCTGCGCAGGTCCCTGAAGTAAGTGTCATCGCCGCGCGCGCGCTGCGATTCACGCGGTTCCCGTGCGCGTTCGGCGCTGCGGCGCCACTGGCGCTCGGCGTCCTCGTCGTCGCGTTGCCATGCCTGCGGATCGCGCCATTCGCGGGCACGTTCCCACCCATAGCCGCCGTTCAGGCCGTAGCGCAGGTTGCTGCCGTAGCGCGCGCCGGAAGGATGTTCCGGGTACCTGCCGGTGCCGTACGCTTCATTGAAATCCCGGGCCGGGCGGGCGGGGTCGCCATAGCTGGTCTGGCCGGGGGCCATTTGTTGGCGCCGACGCCGCGCTTGCCAGCGCTCCTGTTCGGATTCAGGTTGCCAGTCCTCGTCTTCCCATGCCTGGCGGTGTTGGCGCGCGGCGCGCGCATTGCGCTCATCGTAGTAGTAGCCCATGCTGTTTTCCTGACAGTGTGCGTGTGGCGCCATGTGCGGGCGCACATGCCGTGCGCGAGCCGCTGGCGGGTAATCAGGAAGGGGCAAGATTCGTACCGTGCGGCGGGATGCCCCGCGGACGGGGGTTGGCCGGCACTTTGGCGCGCGCCATCCGTGCAACGGTTTCAGAGCTTGTAAGGGATGCAAGGCCGGCTGGGCGGGCCGTGCCGCAATATCCACATGGCGCGAGGCAGGGCGCGCCACGCGTAGCCGGGGCGGGCGTCCGGGCGGTCATGCTGCCGCCCGTCGCCACCGTTTGGCTGGTTTACTTCGTGCTGCTGGTCTTGGTCGATCTGGTCGATCTGGTCGATCTGGTCGACTTGGTGGTCGTGGCTGCCTTGGCGGGAGCGGCTGCGCTGCCGGCGCCGGGGCATTGTAGCGTACAGGTCGAAAAAACCGACAGAACTGGTAAAAATGTTCTAACTCCGACAAAGGGAGCAGTTTCTGTGGCGGTGCCATGCCGGGCGCGAAGGCTCAGCATGCCCACGCCGGGGGCTGGCGCTCAGTGCGCGCCACCCCGCGGCGCCAGCCGCACGGCCAGCGCAGCCAGCGCGGCGGCGGTCGCCAGCGCGGCCACGCCGGTCCAGCCGAAACGCGCCAGTGCCAGGCTGCCGAGCGCGGCGCCGACGGCCATGCCGGTGAACATGCAGACGAACAGCACGGCATTCAGGCGGCTGCGCGCGCCCGGATCGATGCCATAGACGATGGTCTGGTGCGCGACCAGGGCGATCTGGACACCGAGGTCGAACCCGATGGCGCTGGCGCCGATCAGCCACAGCTGCGCATGCGGCGATACCAGCGGGGTCAGCAGCATGCCGGCAAACGACAGCGCCGCCAGTGCCGCGCCCAGCCGGGTCACCCGCTCCGGCCCGCTGCGGTCGGCAAGGCGCCCGGCAAGCGGCGCGCCCAGCGCGCCGGCGGCACCGGCCAGCCCGAACGCCCCCGCGGCCTCGCTGCCGAGATGGAACGGTGCGCCATGCAGCATCACCGCCAGCGTGGACCAGAACGCGCTGAAACCCACCGACAGCAGCCCCTGCGCCAGGGCGGCGCGGCGCAAGGCGCCATGCTCGCGCCACAGGCCCGCCAGCGAGGCCAGCAGCGCACCATACGGCTGCGCCGTGGTGGGCGTAAAGCGCGGCAACTGGCGCCGGGCAACCAGCGCGACCGCCGCGATGCTGGCCGCCGCAATCATGAACATGGCGCGCCAGCCGAAGTGCGCGGCGACGAAGCCGCTGACCACCCGCGACAGCAGGATGCCCAGCAGCAGTCCGGTCATGACCGTCCCGACCACCTTGCCGCGCTGCGCCGCGGGCGCCAGCACCGCTGCAGCGGGCACGATGTCCTGGGCCATGGTGGCGGCCAGGCCCACCACCAGGCTGGATACCAGCAACGCGCCAATGCCGGGCGCCAGGCCCGCCAGCAGCAAGGCGCCGACCAGTGCCACCGCCTTGGCCACGATGATGCGGCGGCGGTCATAGCGGTCGCCCAGCGGCGCCAGCAGCAGGATGCCCAGCGCATAGCCGAGCTGCGTCAGGGTCGGGATGGCGCCGGTTGCCGAATCGGAGGCATGCAGGTCGGGGGCCATCACCCCGAGCATGGGCTGGCTGTAGTACAGCGAGGCGACTGACAGGCCCGCGCCGACGGCAAGCAGCAGCACCAGGCGTCCCGGCAAGGACGGGCTGGCAACGGTGGCGGCGGATGGGGTGGCGGGAACAGGGGACATGTTGGGGTGCGTGGTCCGCAGGCAGGTTTGGATGGCTCGTAGTGTTGTCCACGCGGGCGGATTCTGGTAGACGTGCGGGATGAACAATGGTTATACGAGGCACGTATGAAAGGCCAGCCAGCATCGCCGCGAATCCCCGCCACGCAGGGCAGGGCAGCTGCCCGCGGCGCCACCAGCGCCGACCGCATCGAACTGATGCAGACCTTTGTGCGCATCGTCGAGGCCGGCAGCCTGTCGATGGCGGCGGCGCAGCTGCAGACTACCCAGCCCACCGTCAGCCGGCGCCTGCAGACGCTGGAGCGGCTGCTCGGCGTACGCCTGCTGCAGCGCTCCACGCATGCGATGAAGCTGACCGAGGACGGCGAGCGCTGCTATGAGCGTGCCAAGGAACTGGTGGCCGACTGGACCATGTTCGAGGCCGACGTGCGCGGGGTCGGGCATGCGCCGGCAGGCACCTTGCGCGTGGTGGTGCCGCATGCTTTCGGCCAGGAACTGCTGGTCGGCCCGCTGGCCGGCTTCTTGCAGCAGTACCCCGAAGTCTCGGTGGAATGGCTGCTGCATGACCGTACCCCGGATTTCATCGCCGAGGCCATCGATTGCGCGATCCATGTGGGCGAGGTGCATGAACCCGGCGTAGTGGCAGTGCGGCTCGCCGACGTGCCGCGCGCGGTCATTGCCGCACCGTCGCTGTTTAAGGGTAAGCCGCTGCCACGCCGGCCGGAAAACCTGGAGGGCCTGCCATGGCTGGCACTGCGCACCTTCTATCGGAATGAGGTCGTGCTGCAGAACACGCAGACGCAGGCGCGCCACGACATCGCATTCCAGCCGCGCATGAGCACGGACAGCCTCTACGCGCTGCATTCGGCGGCCCGGCTGGGGCTGGGCGTCGCCGTCGGCTCGGCCTGGATCTTTGCCGACGACATTGCCAGCGGCAGGCTGCTGCATCTGCTGCCGCAGTGGCAGGCCGATCCGTTGCCGATCTACCTTGTCTACCCCTATGCGCGCTTCTATCCGGCCAAGCTCAGGTTGTTTGTCGATACCATGCGGCAAGCCATTCCCACGCCGGGTATGGTCGGGAGCCCGGGCCCGCGCCGGCGCGGGCGCGGCGAGCGGACCCGTCGCGCATGAGCGTGCTCAGGGAGGCGCCGAAGACGACGCCGTCACCCCTTGTCCCGATGCCCCACACGTCTTCGGTGCAGGTGGACAGGCAGCGGTGCCGACGCTGCCCGCAACCTGTGCTTTCTGCCCCACTTCAGCGCGTTTTCTGCACTGGACTTGCGCATTATCAAGACTTTCGAAATCCGCGCTTCAGGCCTGCAAATCAAGGCCGATAGGAGGAAAACCACGTCAAGTTCCCCGACCGCCATGACTCCCATTTTTCTTCCCGCCGAGCGCCTGATGGCGCGCCTGAATATCAACCGCAAGCTCACGCTGATCGCCGTGCTGTTCCTGGTGCCGCTATGCGGCGCGATGTACGTGGTGCTGAGCGATGCGGCACGATCGATCCGCACCACCGGCGATCAGGTGCGGGGGCTTGCCGTGGTCGGGCATGCGCTCGACTTCATGCGCGAGACCCAGGTCCGGCGCGGCGCCGCCAATGCGGTGTTGTCGGGCAATGCGGCCTTTCGCGCCGCTTTCGGCGGGGCCGACAGCAAGGCCGCGGCCAGCCTGGCGGGGCTGACGCGCAGCATCGCGGAGAATCCCGCCTTCGAACTGGCGGCCGGGGCGCGCAAGCTGGAGCAGGACTGGCAGCATCTGCGCGGGCTTGGCCTGGACACCACGGCGGGGCCGCTGTTCGAGCGCCACAGCGCGCTGGTGCGGCAGACGCAGGCGTTTATCGGCGACGTGGCTGAGCGCTCGCAGCTGACACTGGACAGTGAAGCCGGCTCGTACTACCTGAGCAACCTGCTGGTGGGCCCGATGCCGCGCCTGGCTGAGCTGAGTGCGCTGGCGCGCGGCCGCGGGGCCGGCATCATCGCGCAGGGCGGCTATGCCGATGCCGCGCAGCAGGCGGGCCTGGGCGCGCTCGCCGAGCAGATCCACGAGGGGCTGGAAACGGTGCGGCGCGACATTGCGCGCGTCGGGAACGCGGCACCGGCGTACCGGCCGCGCATCGACGCCGCGCTGGCGCGACTCGCCGCGATGGACAACTTCCATCGCACGCTCAAGGTCCGGATGCTGGGCGCGACCGGCATCGATATCGATGCCAGGACCTACTTCGACGAGGCCACCGCGGCCATCGAAGGCGTGGCGGCCGCCAACAAGGCGTTTGCCGGGATCGTGGACGCCATGCTGGCACAGCGTGTCGCGGCGCAGGAAACGCAGTTCGTGTTGCTGGCGGGCATTGCGCTGGTGACCGTGGCCGCCGTGTTCTACCTGTTCATCGGCTTCAGCCGCGGCATGCGCGGCGACGTGCGGCAGGTGGCGGAGATGGTCGAGCGCATCAACGCGGGCGACCTGACCCTGAGCGTCGCCGTGCGCGGGCGCGACGAACTGAGCGAGATCAAGCGGCACCTGCTGTCGCTGGTGCACAGCTGGCGCGCGCTGATCGGCGACACCAAGGCCGGCGCGCACAACGTGCTGGCGGCGGCGGGCGATATCGCGCAGGGCAATATCGACCTGTCTCAGCGCACCGAGGAGCAGGCCTCGTCGCTGGAGCAGACCGCGGCCAGCATGGAGCAGCTGACGGCGACCGTGCAGCAGAACGCCAGCAATGCCGGCCAGGCCAGCGAACTGGCGCGCGAGGCGTCTGGCGTGGCGCGCGCCGGCGGCGACGCGGTCGCGCGCATGCGGCAGACCATGCAGGAGATCGAGGCCGATTCGCGGCGCATCGTCGACATCATCGCGGTGATCGACAGCATTGCCTTCCAGACCAATATCCTGGCGCTGAATGCGGCGGTGGAGGCCGCGCGCGCGGGCGAGGCCGGCCGCGGCTTTGCGGTGGTGGCGACCGAGGTGCGCGGGCTGGCGCAGCGCGCCGGCAGCTCGGCCAAGGAGATCCGCACGCTGATCTCGCAATCGGCGCAGCGCGTGGCGTCGGGCAACACGCTGGCGCTGGACGTTGCCGCGACCATGGAGAACACTGTTGCCGCCATCGGCCGCGTGACGGCGATGATGGATGAGATCAGCCATGCCTCGCGCGAGCAGAGCAGCGGCATCGCCCAGGTCAACCAGGCGGTGACGCAGATGGACCAGGTCACCCAGCAGAACGCCGCGCTGGTGGAGGAGGCCGCCGCGGCGGCGCAGTCGCTGCAGGAGCAGGCGCTGCATATGCAGCGGGCGGTGGCGGTGTTCCGGACCGAGGCGCAAGCCTAGTGCACCTCGCCGTGCTCAGCGCCGGACGATCCAGATCACGACCGACACCAGCACCGACACCAGGATGCAGGTCGTGATCGGAAAGTAGAAGCTGAACCCGTCCCGGACGATATGGATATCGCCGGGCAGCCGCCCAAGCGGCAGCTTCGACAGCCAGGGCCAAGCAACGGCGCCTGCGATCAGCAGGCAGCCAAGGATGAGAAGCAGGCGTTGCATGATCGGATGGATTCGGTTCGGCCGGCGGCTTTTGGCGCCGCGTGTCCTGAGACATTGGACAGGCACGTCGCCGCAGGATTGCATCGGCTCGGCGCACCGGGGCCAGGGACTATAGTTCGCGGGTTTCGGAATGTAAATTGAGAGTTGGCGCTCTTTGCATGAAATTTGGTTATACCGCCGGAATGACACAAGGTTAGTCTGACAGTAAATTTCACGATTAGCCTGTTTTCTGATAGAAAGCACTGTTCCCTGACCCAGATGTTCTGTCTGGTTCCACAAAAATGGCGTGTTCCGGCGAAATCCACATATAGGAGGGCCAATTTCCCGCCGGGTTAACGATAATTCTGAGTCGCCATGCCCGTTGCCTAAGATTCCGTTCAATTGGAGAACGGCAGTTCGCTATTAGAACAAAATCGCATGTTCGGCCCGCAGGACGGCTCGTGCGATTTCCAGGCAAACGGAGACAGCAGTGCAACATCCCACCCAAACAAAGGGCGGCGTCACGAACGTCCAGGCCCTGATCGACGGACAGCGATTCACTGGTTACCAGTGGCTCATTCTTGTGCTGTGCTTCCTGATCGTTGCCATTGACGGTTTCGATACCGCCGCAATCGGATATATCGCGCCGGCGCTGGTGCAGGACTGGGGGATCGAGAAAGCCGCCCTCGGGCCCGTCATGAGCGCGGCCCTGTTCGGTCTTGCTTTCGGTGCGATCTTCGCCGGTCCGCTGGCTGACCGTGTCGGCCGCAAGAAGGTGCTGGTGCTGTCCGTCTTCTTCTTTGGCGCCTGCAGCCTCGCCACCGCGTTTGCGCCCACGCTGGGCTGGCTCACGGTCTGGCGCTTCCTGACTGGTCTGGGCCTGGGCGCCGCCATGCCCAATGCTGTGACGCTGACATCGGAGTTTGCGCCGCAACGCCGCCGTGCGGTGCTCGTGAACACCATGTTCTGCGGCTTTCCGCTTGGTTCCGCGGCTGGCGGCTTTGTCGCCGCCGCGATGATTCCGCACTTCGGCTGGCACAGTGTGCTGCTGCTTGGCGGCATCGTGCCCCTTGCGCTCGCGCTGTTGCTGGTGGTGCTGCTGCCGGAGTCCGTGCGCTATATGGTCCTGCGCAACTATCCTGCCACCCAGATCCGCAACGTGCTGCGGCGCGTGACTGGCGCAGACCTTTCCAAGGCCGACAACTTCATCATCGGCGAGCAGGCCCCTGCGAGCCGGTCCGCCATCGGCACCGTGCTGGCGCCCGGCTATCGCCTGGGCTCGGCGATGCTGTGGTCCACTTACTTCATGGGCCTCGTCATTTTCTACCTGCTGACGAGCTGGATGCCGACGCTGATGAAGGACGCCGGCTTCTCGATCCAGCACGCGTCATTCCTGACGGCGCTGTTTCCGCTCGGTGGCGGCATCGGCACCATCGCGGCCGGCTGGTTCATGGACCGCTTCAATCCGAACAAGGTCATCGCCATCACCTACGCTGCAACCGGCGTACTGATCTACGCCGTGGGCCGCGGCACCGGCAGCCAGGTGCTGCTGGGCGTGCTGATCTTCCTCGCCGGTACGGCCATGAACGGCGCCCAGTCTTCGATGCCTTCGCTGGCCGCGGCCTTTTACCCGACGCAGGGCCGCGCCACTGGCGTTGCCTGGATGCTTGGCATCGGCCGCTTCGGCGGCATCACCGGCGCGCTGCTCGGTGCGGAACTGCTGCGCCTGCACCTGGGCTTCGACACGATCTTTACGCTGCTTACCGTGCCGGCATTCCTTGCCGCTGGTGCACTGCTGGTGAAGCATTTCAGCAGCCGCCCCGCGGGTGCCGCTGACTCAGTCAATGGCAGCGCAAGCGTGGCAAGTCACTGAGCGCAAGCAGGCTGGGCCGCGGCGCGAATGCAGTTCGCCAGCGCCTCGGCCATCGGCGTGAGCGTGCGGTCGCCGTGCCGCAGCAGGCCGATCGGTTCCTCGGTGCCCTGCGTATCGATCGGCAGCAGTACCAGATCCCCCTCGGATACCGCGCGCCTGGTTGCGGAGAGCGGCGCTGCCCACACGCTGTCGCTCTGCCGGGCCAGCAGCCGTCCGAGATAGGCGTCCGAGGTTTCCACGCAGCCGTGCGGCAGGGGCAGGCCGTGCCGGGCGAGCAGGCTTTCCGTGTTGTGGCGGGGAATCGAGCCCGCGGCCGGAATCACCAGCGGCCACGCCAGCGCGTCAACCAGCGTTGGCCGCGAGACGGCGGCGAGGGGATGTCCGGGACGTACCGCCAGTGCCAGCGAGTCCGGGCCCAGGGACTCGAACCACAGGCTCTCCATGGCAACCGGGTCATCCATCCGGCCAATGACGAGGTCGAGCACATCCGCCTTGAGCTGGTCGATGAGGTTGCGGTTCATGCCGGTCTGCACGGCCAGGCCGACCTCGGGATGCGCGGCGCGAAAACGCAGCAGCGCGTCGGTCAGCACCGCCGGCACCACGCTCGGCAGCGCACCCAGCCGGATGCGCTCCTGCGGCAGCGCATCCGCGCCGGCCATGCTGTCCGCCGCCGCATCGATATCCGCGAGGATGCGCAGGGCGTGGCGCAGGAAGCGCGTGCCGGCGGTGGTCAGTTCAGTGCCGGCCCGCTGCCGGACCAGCAGGCGGGTGCCGGCCAGTTCCTCGAGCTCGCTCAGTGTCTTGGAGACAGCCGGCTGCGTCAGGCCCAGGCGTTCGGCGGCGCGGCCCAGGTGCTGGGTCTGGGACACCGCCACGAAACAATAGAGGTGCCGCAGCCGCACGCGATTGCGGAAGATTTCGAGCGCGAGTGGGGCTTGGGGTTTCATGTCAAAAAGTTATCGTATTTCGACGAATTCTTAATTTACATGACTTTATGTGTTGTTTAAAGTCAAACCATTCCAATGACAAGGAGACTGCGCGATGACCCGTCTTGCCCAGTACCGCCGTCCCTACTGGGACACCCAGCCCGAATACCGCTTCGACCCCTATGCCTCGACGCAGAAGCGCTCGCCGGGCCAGCCACTGATTGCGCTGCCGCAGTCGCTGTCTGAAGTGACCGGTCCCACCTTTGGCGCCGAGTTCGTCCGCGAAGGGGATAACGATCTCACCGTCGGCAACGGCGGCGAGCCCATCGGCGAGCGCATCCTCGTGACCGGCCGCGTGCTGGACGAGAATGGCAGGCCGGTGCCGAACGCCCTGATCGAGGTCTGGCAGGCCAATGCGGCCGGCCGCTACGTGCACAAGCGCGACCAGCATGATGCGCCGCTCGACCCGCATTTCTCGGGCGAAGGCCGCACCGTCACCGATGCCAGCGGGCGCTACCAGTTCAAGACCATCAAGCCGGGCGCCTATCCCTGGCGCAACCACCACAATGCCTGGCGGCCGCAGCACATCCACTTCTCGCTGTTCGGCAACGCCTACGCCACGCGGCTGGTGACGCAGATGTATTTCCCCGGCGATCCGCTGTTGCCGTTCGATCCGATTTTCAACTGCGTGCCGGACGAGAAGGCGCGCGACCGGCTTGTGGCCAGCCTCGACTGGGAGACGACCCAGCCCGAATACGCGCTCGGCTACCGTTTCGATATCGTGCTGCGTGGCCGCGATGCCACGCCGATGGAGTAAGACCATGCTTTACGCCACCGCATCCCAGACCGTCGGTCCTTATCTTCATATCGGCCTGAGCGGCCTGAACTGCGCCGACCTGACCGCGAGCGCACCGCAACTGGCTGCCCAGCGCATCGTGATCGAAGGCCGCGTGACCGATGGCGACGGCCAGCCCGTGCCCGATGGCATGGTCGAGATCTGGCAAGCCAACCCTGCCGGCCGCTACCGCCATGCCGAAGACATCCGCGAACTGCCGCTGGTGCCCGGCTTCACCGGCTTTGGCCGGGTGCCAACCGAGGCCGACGGCTCGTTCCGCTTTGTCACCGTCAAGCCGGGCGCCGTGCCGGGCCCGGACGGACGGCCGCAGGCGCCGCACATCATGGTGTCGGTGTTCATGCGCGGCCTGGTCAGGCATGTCGCCACGCGTATGTACTTCCCGGACGAAGCGGCGGCCAATGCCGCCGATGCCGTGCTGGCGCTGGTCCCCGCCGAGCGCCGCGGCACGCTGATTGCCAGCGATGGCGGCAACGGCACGCTGCGCTGGGACGTGGCGCTGCAGGGGCAGGGCGAGACGGTGTTTTTCGATATCTGAAGGCCCCGCTCTCGGCAACAGACGCATAATCGGGTGGCCGTCGATGTCACGGCCACTCACGCTACCCATCGCCCCCAATGCCAACCGCTACGCGTCTTACCGATCCCATGTCCGGCAGTCCGGCCGTGCTGGAGATCTTCTCCGATGCCGGCACCGTGCAGCGCATGCTTGCCGTGGAGGCCGCGCTCGCACGCGCCGAAGCCGACAGCGGCGTGATCCCTGCCGCGGCCGCGGCCGTGATCTCCGACGTCTGCCGCGACCCCGGCATCATTGATCGCGACGCGCTTGCGCAAGCCGCGGTCGCTGCCGGCAATCTCGCCATTCCCTTCGTCAGGCAACTGACCGCCGCCGTGGCCGCGCGCGATGCCGAGGCGGCGCGCTTCGTCCACTGGGGCGCCACCAGCCAGGACATTATCGACACCGCACTGGTGCTCCAGGCCGGCGATGCGCTGCGCGCGCTGGATGACGGCCTGGTGCGCCTGGGCGAAGCCTGCGCCGCGCTGGCCACCGCGCATCGCGCCACGCCGATGGTCGCGCGCACCTGGCTCCAGCATGCACTGCCAGCCAGCTTCGGCCTCAAGGCCGCGGGCTGGCTCGATGCGCTGCGCCGCGATCTCGGCCGTCTCGATGCCACCCGCGCCCAGGCCCGCGTGCTGCAGTTCGGCGGCGCCGCCGGCACGCTCGCCAGCCTTGGCCAGGCCGCGCCCGCGGTGACCGCCGCGCTGGCCCGTGAACTGGACCTGGCCGCGCCCGTGCTGCCGTGGCACGCGCATCGCGACCGCATGGTCGAGGTCGCCACCACGCTGGGCATGCTGACCGGCACGCTCGGCAAAATGGCGCGCGATATCTCGCTGATGATGCAGACCGAGGTGGCGGAAGTGGCCGAGCCTGCCGGCCCCGGCCGCGGCGGCTCCAGCACCATGCCGCACAAGCGCAATCCGGTCGGCTGCGCGGCGGTGCTGACGGCCGCGGTGCGCGTGCCGCCGCTGGTGGCGACGATGCTGGCGGGCATGGTGCAGGAACATGAACGCGCCCTGGGCGGCTGGCAGGCAGAGTGGGACACACTGCCGCAGATCGTGACGCTGGCCGCCGGCGCGCTGCGCCAGATGGGCGAGGTCGTGGCGGGGCTGCAGGTCGATACGGCACGCATGCGTGCCAACCTCGGCCTCACCCATGGCCTGATCCTCGGCGAGGCGGCGATGCTTGAGCTTGGCAGCAGGATCGGCCGGCTGCCGGCGCACCATCTGGTAGAGCGTGCCTCGCAGCGCGCAGTAGCCGACGGCACCAGCCTGCGCGACGCGCTGGCCCGCACGCTGCGGGAAGATCCGGCGCATGCCGGCCTGCTCGATGACGCCGCGCTGGATCGCCTTGCCGACCCCGCCAACTACGCGGGCCAGTCAGCGGCCTTTGCGGATGCTGCCGTGCAGGCCTGGCAATCCGCACTGGCGGCACGCCCAGCGTCCTGAGACTGCCCGCAACCCGGAACCACCACGACGCGCCGGCCCCGCCGCCGCGCTCCCCAGGAGACTGCATTGCCCTATCTCGACCACGCCGGCGCCCGGCTCTTCTACACCGTTGACGGCCCCGAGGCCGCGCCGGCCATCCTCTTCTCGAATTCGCTCGGCACCGACCACACCATGTGGGAGCCGCAGGCCGCCGCGCTGGCCGGGCGTTTTCGCGTGGTGCGCTACGACACCCGCGGCCACGGCCGCTCGAGCGCGCCGGGCGATGCCTTTACCGTGGCGCAGCTCGGGCAGGACGTCGTCGCCATCCTGGATGCGCTGGGGATCGGGCAGGCGGTGTTCTGTGGCCTGTCGATGGGCGGGCTCACCGGGATGTGGCTGGGCATCCATGCGCCGCAGCGGTTCTCGCATATCGTGCTGGCCAATACCGCCGCGAAGATCGGCAATGCCGACGGATGGAATACCCGCATCGAGACCGTGCTGCGCGAGGGCATGGCCGTGATGGTCGCGCCTTCGGTCGAGCGCTGGTTCACGCCGGGGTTTGCCGCCACGGCGGAGCGCGCGCTGGACGGCCTGCGCGATGTGCTGGGCGGGCTCGATCCGCGCGGCTATGCGGCCAGTTGTGCGGCCGTGCGCGACGCCGATTTCCGCGAGTCGGTGGCGTCGATAACGGTGCCCGTGCTGGTTATCGCCGGCAGCCAGGACCCGTCAACCAGCGCGCAGGAAGGCCGCGCGCTGGCCGATGCGATTCCCGGCGCCCGCTTTGTCGAACTGCCCGCCGCGCATATTTCCAGCTTCGAGCAGCCCGGCCGCTTCACGGCAGCGCTGCTGGATTTCGTGCGTGGCCGGCTGCCCGTGACCGACGATCATGCGCGTTACGACGCCGGCCTGGCCGTGCGGCGCGAGGTGCTGGGCAGTGCGCACGTGGACCGTTCGCTCGCGCGGCTGACGCCGCTCAACGAGGAGTTCCAGCACCTCATCACGCGCTATGCCTGGGGTGAGATCTGGACGCGCGAAGGCCTGCCGCGGCATACGCGCAGCCTGCTGACGATCGCCATGATGGTGGCGCTGAACCGCCCGGAAGAACTGAAGCTGCATCTGCGCGCCGCCGCCAACAACGGCGTGACGCGCGACCAGATCAAGGAGGTGTTGCTGCAGACGGCCATCTACTGCGGTGTGCCGGCGGCGAACTCGGCGTTCCACATGGCTGAGGAAATCTTCGCCGATTTGGACCAACCAGGCTGATCGATCAGCCGGACTCCCGGGCCGGCTGCACAGCAAACGCCGGCAGCCGCGCCCGCCCCGATTGCCGGAACTCCGTCGGCGCCTGCCCCACCAGCCGCGCGAAGAAGCGCGAGAAGTACGCCGCGTCGGAGAACCCGAGCGACAATGCGATGTGCTTGATTTCCAGGTCGCTGAAGAGCAGGTCGCGCTGCGCTTCGGCAAGCACGCGCGCGTGGATCATCTGCAGGGCCGACTGCCCTGACGTCTGGCGGCACACGCGGTTGAGCTGCGTGGGCGTGATGCCGATGGCGCCGGCGTAATAGCCGATCTCTTTCTGCTCGCGGTACTCCGCCTCCAGCAGCTGCTGGAAATGCTGGAAATGCCGCGCCGGCCGGCTGTTGCTGCGCGCGGCTGCCGGCGCCGAGGCGTTGGCCAGCCGCGCAATGCCGATCAGCACCAGGGTCAACAGCGCCGACAGCGACGCCCCACGCCAGGCGGACACCGCTTCCATTTCCCCACGAAACATTGTCAGCGCATCCGCCAGCGCATGGCCGCGCCGCACGCGGTCGTGGCGGGGGTGATCGAACAGCGGCAGCGCATCCGGCACCCCGGCCAGCAGCGTGCGCAAGTGGCTTTCGGTCATGGTCACGACCATGCCATCCGTGTCCGGGGTAAAAACGAAACCGTGGATGTGCCGCGGCGGCATCGTCACCAGGGAGCCGCCGCGCAACGGCTCGCGGCGTTCTTCGAGCAGGGCCTCTCCGCCACCGGCGTGGATGTGCAGAATTTGCAGGAACGTGTCATGCCGGTGGGGCCTGATCTCCCAGCCGTGCAAGCGGCTGCGGGAGGCGATGGATTCGAAATGTAGCTGATCAGAAAGCGGTTCCGAAGAATTCACGCCATACAGAGAGTACGTCGGGACAGGCTTCACGGTGGTTTCAGTGTTTACCAGCAATGTTCCGATTGTCCTGTCATTGGTTCTATCTGTCCATTCCTTGGCGGGCCTGCGCCGACTATCTTTAGTGGCAGAAGACGGATACCCACAAGGAGACAAGACATGCGCACCCAGGTTGCCATCATCGGCGCCGGCCCGGCCGGCCTGCTGCTCGGCCAGTTGCTCGCCAGAGCGGGCATTGACAACATCATCGTCGAGCAACGCAGCCCGGAGTATGTACTGGGCCGCATTCGCGCCGGCATCCTGGAGAGCGTGACCGTCGACGCGCTCAAACGTGCCGGTGTGGCCGCGCGCCTGCACGAGGAAGGGCTGGTGCACGACGGCATCGAAATCGCCTTCAATGGCCGCCGCCATCGCATCGACCTGCACGCGCTCGTCGGCCGCAGCGTGACCGTCTACGGCCAGACGGAGGTCACACGGGACCTGATGGATGCCAGGCGGGCCGCGGGCACCACCACGATCTATGAGGCGGAGGATGTCAGCCTGCATGACTTCGACAGCGCCCGGCCGCTGGTCCGCTACCGCAAGGACGGCATGGTCCGTGAGATCCAGTGCGACTATATTGCCGGCTGCGACGGCTTCCACGGCGTCAGCCGCCAGAGCGTGCCGCAGGATGCCATGCGCATTTTCGAACGCGTCTACCCGTTCGGGTGGCTCGGCCTCCTGTCGGAAACGCCGCCCGTTGCCGACGAACTGGTCTACGCCAGCCACGAACGCGGTTTCGCGCTGTGCAGCATGCGTTCGCGCCACCGCAGCCGCTACTACTTGCAGGTGGCGTCGAGTGAGCGCGCGGAAGACTGGTCCGATGAGCGCTTCTGGCAGGAGCTGCGCAGCCGGCTCGATCCGCAGACGGCAAGCGCGCTGGTGACCGGCCCCAGCATCGAGAAGAGCATTGCGCCATTGCGCAGCTTTGTGTGCGAGCCGATGCGCTTTGGCCAGCTGTTCCTGGCTGGCGACGCGGCCCATATCGTGCCGCCCACCGGGGCCAAAGGGTTGAACCTTGCAGCCAGCGACGTATTGGCCCTGGCTGAGGGGTTTGAAGGCCACTACCGGCATGCTGACGGCAGCGGGCTGGATGGCTATTCCGCGCGTTGCCTGCGGCGCGTGTGGAAGGCCGAACGCTTCTCTTGGTGGATGACTTCGTTGCTGCACCGGTTCCCGGATGCGGATGCGTTCTCGTCGCGGATGCAGCAGGCGGAGCTGGACTACCTGGTGGGGTCGGAGGCGGCGTCGCGGGCGTTGGCTGAAAACTATGTAGGGTTGCCGTATTGAGCGGTCTGCCAGCAAGTTGTAGGTAACCGGGAGTCATATCAGCTGGCCAGTGCAGCGCAGGGGGTTCGGTGCGACAAGGTGTGAGTCGATGGTCAATTTCAGCCCCTGTGGCACCTCTTCTCCGTCTTCTCCGTGTGGCCGGAACCCTCCCTCCAGAGTGAACCCCTCTTGGCGGCTTGAACGAGTGGCCGGAGCCGCTGTATAAGGCGAGCAGTCTGGTTCGGAGTAGGTTTCGGAGCAGGGACAGCGCACGACCGCTGACGGCCAAGCTTCTGCCATCGGGCAACAGTCTCGCAACGACCGCAATAAGCCGCACCTTCGCCATTCATAAGCTTTTGCCAATCGGCGAACAACGCAAAGTGCCGATTAGGCGACAACGCAAGTAGGCGCACCGTCCATTGTCATAAAGAATTCATTTTCAAAGTTTCCATGATTCGATTATCGTCGAATCATGGAAACTGATCACGCACTTGAAGCGCTTGCCGCGCTCGCTCATTCGATCCGCCTTTCCGTGTTCAGGCTGCTGGTTCAGGCTGGTCCACAAGGACTACCAGCTGGCCGGATTGCTGAACTGATGGACGTGCCCGCATCTTCGCTGTCCTTCCATTTGAAGGAATTGCACCGCGCTGGCCTACTTTCGAGCCGTCAGGACGGGCGCTCCATCATCTATATGGCTCGGTTCGAAACCATGAACGCATTGCTGGGTTACCTGACGGAGAACTGCTGCAGCGGTAATCCGTGCTCTCCTGTGTCCAACTGTGCCGCCGCCTCCGAGTCAACATCGTGAAACGCTTCCACGTCCACGTCAGCGTCGCAGACCTGTCCGCGAGCATCCGTCAAGGCCGCGGGTGAGGTCTGCCCCGTATGGCCTGGCCAGCCCATGACAGCGCACTGGGGCGTTCCCGATCCCGCTGCCCGCGAGGGAACGGACGCCCAGAAGCTGCAGGCTATCAACGACGCAACCATTACGCTCAAGCGCCGTATCGAACTGTTCCTGTCATTGCCTTTTCCCAAGCTGGACGCAGTCTCGCTTCACAAGGCTGTCCAGGATATCGGAAAGAGCTGACCCTGACTTTTTTCTCCGAGCCACATTCATTATTGTTCTGCAGCGCCCCATGACGACAAACGTATTGATTCTCTGTACCCATAATTCAGCCCGCAGCGTGCTGAGCGAAGGGATGTTGAACCATCTGGCCCGACAATTCGGCCGAGACGTACGCGCCTATAGCGCCGGAAGCTCACCCAGCGGACGGATCAACCCGTTTGCCATCGAGGCGCTTGGCAACGCCGGGGTGGAGGTCAGCAGTTTCCGCAGCAAAAGCTGGGATGAATTCGTTGGCGACGGCGCTCCCGAGATACGCATCGTCATTACTGTCTGTGACAGCGCGGCGGCCGAGGAATGCCCGTACTGGCCGGGAAGCCCGGTCAAGGTGCATTGGGGATATGCCGATCCCTCCAATGCGCCAGGCGGTGATGAAGGGAAGCGCCAGGCCTTCGAGCTGACGCGGCAGGCCATCGGCTATCGGATGATGCAATTGCTGATGCTGCCGCTGGATTCGATGAGCAACGCCCAGTTGCAAGAGCACCTCGACCGTATCTCGAAGAGTTGAGCGCCATGATTGACTTGCGCAACAGATTGGCCGCCGAAACGCTTGGGACAGCCCTGCTGCTTGCCATCGTCATCGGCTCGGGGATCATGGCCGAGCGGCTTGCAGGTGGCAATGTCGCCGTGGCGCTTCTGGCCAATACGGCGGCAACCGTCGGCGGCCTGTATATCCTGATCGAAGTGTTCGGCCCGATCAGCGGCGCCCATTTCAATCCGGTGGTTAGTTCGGTCATGGTGGCCCAAGGAGAGTTGCCTGGCGCCGCACTGGTTCCGTATATCACAGCACAACTTGTCGGCGCGGTACTCGGCGCATGGTTGGCTCATGCCATGTTCGACATGACAATCCTGCAGTTCTCCGTCAAGGTACGTAGTGGCGCGGGACAATGGATTGCAGAGGCGGTCGCAACCGCTGGCCTTCTTCTGGTTATCCTACGCGCCCCGAACGGTCGGGCCTCCGCCATGGTGGCGGCGTATATCGGTGCTGCTTACTGGTTCACCGCTTCCACGTCGTTTGCCAATCCGGCGGCGGCATTTGGGCGGATGTTCAGTGACAGCTTCGCTGGTATCGCACCGGGCAGCGTACCGGGATTCGTGCTAGCCCAATGCGGAGGTGCCGCGATCGGACTCATGCTGCACCGGTTGCTCGAGCCACGCCATGCGCGCGATGGCCATCCGAACGTCATTGAGTCTTCCGGCGAGCATCAAGTCGATTGATTCCGAAAACACCATGTCTGTCACCATCTACCACAATCCTGAGTGCGACACATCCCGCAACACGCTGGCGATGATCCGCAATACGGGAATGGCCGCATGAAGCCATCTTCCTACAATGATCGCGTTGTCGACGTCATGGAGGAGCTGTATAAGTTCACGCTGCTGGTGCGCGATCGCAGTGACTACCTGACGGACCGCTACAGTGAGCGCAAGGACGCCGCGCCAGTGGAAGTGGCCGCCTTGACTGCCGCGGCGATGCGCCACGAGAAGGACGCTGAAGTTGGCGATACCGATAGCGTCGAAGTCGAATAACAATTAAAGGATGGCCGTGGAGCCAAGCACCGGCGTGATTGCGAGGCTGGGAATCGCCCAGACCACCATCGCCAAGGGCACTCTTCCTTTGGTCATATTTGGACCAAGCGGATATGGGCACCGACAAGGCGTCTTGATGGTTCCTGCGCGTGTTGCACAGGCTTTGGCGCCATGGCTATTCGGTATTTGCCTGGACGCATTTGGCGCCAATGCTCTTTGGCTGTCGTCGGTCCCCGGGGTAGCCGCCATTGTGATGCTTATGGGGATTCGGAAGGTGGATCAACCATTGGCCACGTCAGCCTAACAAAACGCGAATTTACACAAGCGAGGCGGGCGCGGCATCGACGCGCGATTGCTGACAGACTTTGCATGCTGCCCGTTTGCTCCCCTCTCCCGCTAGCGGGAGAAGGGCAGGGGGTGAGGGCAGGCACTGGCATACCACCAGCCTTGACTTCGTTGACCCGCCGGCCCCACCCCAACCCTCTCCCGCAAGCGGTAGAGGGAGCACGCAGTCGGCTCGATGGGACCCGGTAGAACTTTGCTGGCAGCCGACACTACGCGGCCAGCGAGCCGGCGCCCGGGACCATCGCCTGCCCCGCCTGCAGCGTGTCTGCGACCACCCCACCCACCAGTACCACGGCCGGGCTGGCCAGCCCCGCTGCGAGCGATTCGGCGAGCGTGCCGAGCGAGCCGGTCCAGGTGCGTGCCTGCTCGCTGCCGGCATGCATCACTACCGCCGCCGGCATGTCACTGTGCATCCCCGCCTCCAGCAAGCCGTCGCGGATCGCCGCGATCCGGCTCATGCCCATATAGATCACCAGCGTGGTGCCGCCACGCACCAGCGCCTGCCAGTCGGGCGAGCCGTGCGCGCTGGTATGGCCGGTCACGAAGGTCACGCCGTGGCAGTGCGCGCGGTGCGTCAGCGCAATCCCCAGAGCCTGCGCGGCGGCCATGCCGCTGCTGATGCCATTGATGATCTCGACGGCCACACCGTGGCCGCGCAGGAAGGCGGCTTCTTCGCCGCCGCGCCCGAACAGCAGCGGATCGCCGCCCTTGACGCGCGCCACGGTGCGGCCGGCCAGCGCATGCTGCAGCGTCAGCTGCTGGATGCGTTCCTGGCTGACCGAGCAGCGCCCGCCGCGCTTGCCGACCCACTCCACATGGGTGCCGGGACTGGCATAGCAGGACATCTCCGCCGCGACCAGGTCATCGACCAGCCAGACCTCGGCCGCGGCCAGCGCGCGCATGGCGCGTACCGTGACCAGATCCGGGCTGCCCGGGCCGACGCCGACCAGCCAGACCTTGCCGGGTTTCAGGGGTAAGTTCATCTTGGGCTCCTGCAATGGGGCATCACCACGCCGGCTCAGTGGCTGGTGCCGGCCGAGCGCGTGGTCTTGTTGAAGACGTTGTATTTGCCGATGGGGTTGTCCATCGGCAGGCGCCTGACCTCCCGCAAGGTGGCGGCGTCGTAGACCACGATGGCGCCGTCGCGCTCCATCAGGCTGACCAGCGCGTAGCGCCCGTCGCGCGTGAATTCGACGTGGGCAGCAGTGCGCCCCGGGCTCGGCGTAACGCTGCCGACCACCTGCAGGGTGTCGCGCTTTGGGCTCATCATGGCGTCGGCCCACGCGTAGGGGGTGTTTTCATGGCTGCGCAGGAAGAAGCCCGGACCGTTGGCTGGTATGGTGGCGACCGTGTGCCAGTCCTGCATGTCGATCACGGTGATGCGGCCTTGCCCAAGGTCGGGCGAGGCCATCACTTCACGGCCATCGCGCTGCCAGGTGATGCCGCTGCCAAGATGCGGCATGCCGCCAAGTGCAAGCGCCGCGACCTTGCGGCCCTGCTGCAGGTCGATCACCTGTCCGCCGCCGCGGCGCGAGGCGCCCAGGATGTGGCGGTAGGATTGGTCGAAGAAGAAATCGTCGAGCACATCATCGAGCACCACCACGCGCGGTGCCAGCGCGGGCAGTGGCGCGCCGGCCGCATCGGCATACGGCATCTCCCAGACTTCGGCGATGTCCTTCAGCGCGGCAATAAAGCTGCGGCGCGGCGCGGCGTCGTAGACGGCGGAGACGCGCGAGGCCTCGCCATCCCGCCCCTTAACGTCGATCACCCGCGCCAGCGACAGGTCTTCGGCATGGAGCAGCACCAGCGTGCGCGGCAGCGTATTGCCGGCCAGCACCCAGCGGCCGTCGTCGCTGACGGCGACATTGCGCGTGTTCACGCCGACCCGGATCTCCGCCACATAGGCCAGGTTCCACAGGTCGTACTTGCTGACCCAGCCATCGCGGCTGGCCATGTAGACATAGCGGCCGTCGCGGCTGAACTTGGGGCCGCGCCGTGCAGCGCAAAGCGGGTGGCAAAGCGATGGACCGGTGCCAGCCGGTCTCCGTCCAGCACTGTCATATGATGGCTGCCGGCCTCCACCGCCACGAACAGGTTCTGCGGATCGGCGCCGAACACTGGCCGCGCCGGCAGGCTGCCGGGGGCGTGGTGGACGATATGGCTGGCGCGGATGGCCTCCGCGTGCCACTGCGGCATGGCTGTGGGCGCCGTGCGCAGCCAGCGCGCCAGCGCCTGCAAGTCGGGTTCGGCCAGCGTGCCGGCGAACGCCGGCATCTGGGTGGCGGCGCGGCCATCGTGCAGCACCTGGTCAAGTTCGCTCGCGCGCAGGCGCTCCAGGCTTTCCGGCAGCAGCGCGGGGCCCATGGCGCCGAGGCGGTCGGCGCCATGGCAGGCGGCGCAGTGCTGGCCGTAGACCGCTGCGGGGTCGGCGGCCATTGCGGCTTGCGTGGCGCAGGCAAAGGCCAGGGCGGCCAGCCATCCGAGCACGGTCTTCATGCCGCGACCTCCGTGCCCGGCGCGTGCGCGATCTCGGCATCGCTCAGGTAGCAGCCCGGGTCTTCCGCCCAGGCGTTGCCTGTCAGCGCAAAGGCGCGCACACGGGTATTGCCGTTGCAGATGGCGCGACAGGCGCAGCCGGCGCAACGCCCCTGCAACGGACGTGGCGTGCTGGCCAGGCCCGCCATCAGCGGATCGGCGCGGCTGGCCCAGATCTCGCCGAACGGCCGATCGCGCACATTGCTCACGGTCACGTGCCACCACATCGTGTCGGGATGGACATTGCCCAGGTTGTCGATATTGGCCACGCCGACCCCGGTGGCGTTGCCGCCCCAGTGTTCCAGCCGCTGGCGCATATCGGCCAGGCGATGCGGCAAGCGCCTGGCAATCCAGTACAGCAGGTACACGCCGTCCGCATCGTTGTTGCCGGTGACGAAGTCGCCGGCATGGCCCTGCTGCGCGCGCTGCCAGACGTGGTCGAACAGCCAGTCGAGCGCGGCGCGGGTGCGCGCATGGTGCGCGTCTTCGGTGCGATGGCTACGCGCACGGCCAGCATAGTTGAAGTGCGACAGGTAGAACTTGTCGATGCCTTCGCGCTCGGTCAGCGCCACCAGGTCGGGCAGTTGCGCCGCGTTGGCTTCTGTCAGAGTCATGCGCACACCCACGCGCAGGCCGGCCGCGCGCGCGGCGCGCAGGCCCGCCAGCGCCTGCGCGAAGGCGCCGTCGCTGCGCCGGAACCGGTCGTGCGTGGCCGGCAAGCCGTCCAGGCTGACACCGACGTAGTCGAAGCCCGCTGCCGCGAGCCGGGCCGCATGCCCCGCATCAAGCAGCGTGCCGTTGGACGACAGCGACAGGTGGAAGCCGAGCGCGCGCGCCCGTGCGGCAATCTCGTACAGGTCTGGCCGCAGCAGCGGTTCGCCCCCGGACAGGATCAGCGCGGGCACGCGCGCATCGCGCAACTGCTCGAGCACGTTCAGCGCCTCGGCGGTGTCCAGCTCGCCCTTGAAGTCGGTGTCGGCGGAGGTGGCATAGCAGTGCCGGCAGTTGAGGTTGCAGCGGCGGATCAGGTTCCAGATCACCACCGGGCCGGCGGGCTTGCGCGGCGGCGGCACCGGGCCGGCATCGCGCAGGGCTTCCATGAAGCGGGACAGGCGGAACATGGGCGGGGTTTCCTATTGGTCTGGGCCGGGCGGCGGCAGGCGCAGCCCGGTTTTCTTGAGGATACGGGTGGACCACAGCACGTCGTGCGCGCGGCAGGCGTCGCCAAGCAGTGCCGCAATCACGGCGACCTGCGGCGCGGCGTCTTCACGGGAGCGCGCATGGACCATCGCGAACAGGTTGTAGGGCCAATGCGGCAAGTGGCGCGGACGGCGATAGCAATGGCTGACGAAGGGCAGGGCGCCGATGCGTTCGCCCAGCGTGTCAATGCACGCATCGTCCACGTCCCACACGGTCATGCCGTTGGCGCGCCAGCCCAGCCGGTAGTGGTTGGGCACGGCGCCGATACGGCGCAGCACGCCGTGCGCCTGCATCGCGGCCAGCCGCGTGATCACTTCGTGCTCAGTCAGGCCGAGTGCGCCGGCCACTGCCGCGTAGGGCGCCGGCACCAGCGGCAGGCCGGCTTGCGTGGCGCGGATCAGCGCCAGGTCGACGGCATCGACAGGCCCGGACATCAGGCGGACAGGTAGAGGTTGACGAAGAACTCCCGTTCCTTCGGGAACGGCAGGATCTCGACGCCCGCCGCCGCGGCAATGCGCGCGAGCACCGGCGCGACATCCTCCGGCCTCGCCACCGCCAGCACGAACCACAGGTTCAGGTGATGGGTGCGCGCATAGTGGTGGGCGACCTCGGGGTGCGTGTTGATGGCGGCGATCACGGCTTCCATCCGTTCGGCGGGCGCATGGCAGGCGCACAGCACGAAGCTTCCGCCCGCGCGCTCGATCTGGTACAGCGGGCCGAAGCGCGTCAGCACGCCTGCGGCAAGCAGCGCGTGCAGCCGCTCCAGCAGTTCAGCCTCGGTGATGCCAAGCGCCGACGCGGCTTCGGCATACGGATGCGGCACCAGTGGCAGGCCGCGCTGCAGCGCGTTGATGATGCGGCGGTCGAGCGGGCCGAGTGGGTCGAGTGCCGCGATTGCACTGGTCATGCCGACACCTGCATGGCGTAGCGCGTGCCGCGCTGCTTGTAGCAGCGCGTGCCGACCAGCACGGTCCCGGGCGCATGTTCCAGCCCGGCGGTGGCTTGGACACGTGCCAGCGCGGGCTGAAGGTCCTGCGCATTGCGCGCATGGACCATCGCAAACAGGTTGTAGGGCCAGTCGGGCAGCCGGCGCACGCGGCGGTAGCACAGGGTCACGCGCGCGTGCCGGGCCAGCCGCATGCCGATGACGTCCACGTGCGCGTCAGGCACGTCCCACACGCACATGGCGTTGTGGCGGAAGCCGAAGCGTCCATGCTGCAGCACCACGCCCAGGCGCCGGATCACGCCTTGCGCGGACCAGCGCGCCAGCCGCTCCAGGACCTGCGGCATCGGCATCCGCGCTTGCGCTGCCAGTGCGTGGAACGGGCGCGGCGTCAGCGGCAGGCCGGTTTCCAGTGCTGCCACCAGGCGCCAGTCGTCATCGTCCAGGGTGACAGGCACGGCGGGAGCGGCCGCGCTGGCGCGGCGGGCGCGTGCCCTGCCCGGGCGCGCGAGCGGGAAGCCGAGGTCGATGTGATACTCGCGGGCCATGGGCAGGTCCAGCGGCGCCAGGCCGGTCATGTCCCCGATCGACGCCAGCGTGCCGTCGAGCATGCGGCGCTCGCGCGCGCCCGCGACGAACCACAGGTTGTACGGGTGGCCGCTGCGTGCATAGTTGTGGCTGACCGCCGCGCAGGCGCTGACGCGCGCTGCCACGCGGTCCAGCTGGGCCGGCGGCACGGACAGCGCGGCCAGCGTGCTGACGCCGATCACGTTGGGCGCGAACACCGCGCCGACGCGGCTGATGCGCCCGCTGCCCAGGTCGCGCGCCAGCAGGCTCAGCAGCGTGTGCTCAGACAGGCCGAGATTGCCGGCCAGGGCCTGGTAGGGCCGCGGCTGCAGCGGGAAATCGCGCTGCAGGGTGTCGTAGAGGTTCAGTTCATCGTACATGGTGCCCTTACATGCCGAACCGTTGCGCGCGCACGGTGAAGAAGATGCCGCTGGGGTTGTCGGCGGGCAGCGTGGCAATGCGCGCCAGGCTGGCCGTGTCGTAGACCTCGACGCGGTTGTCGTCGCGGCAGGACAGCCACAGCGCCTCGCCCTTGGGCGTGAATTCCATATGCAGCACGCCGCGGCAGGGATGCAGCGTGCGCACCACCTGGCGCGTGGCGGTATCGATCACCTGCACCGTGTCGTTGTGGGGGAAGGCGAAGTTGACCCAGACCTGGCGCCCGTCGGGACGTGCCATCACAAAGACCGGCTGGCCGGCCAGCGGCACGTGCGCGGCCTGCTGCCAGCCGTTGGCGGGGTCGGCCACCAGCACCTCATGACGGCCGATCGCCGGCAGCCAGGCCATGCCCTGGGCCATGGCCCAGCCGCGCAGGTGCGGCATCTTGTAGACCGGCAGCGGCGCGCTGCCGCGGCCATAGCCGGGGAGCACGCGGCGCGACTGCGGCGGCACCTGCCACAGGTCGACCAGCGCCAGGCCGTCCTCGCCGAACAGGCCGGCCAGGTACCAGCGGCCATCGGGCGTGACCAGTCCGTCGTACGGCTCGCGGCCGGCGGGCAGGCGTGTCAGCTGCGGCTGGCGCGGATCGCTGGCGTCGATGATCCAGATCTCGCCGGATTCGAACAGGCTGGCGGCAAAGCGGCGGCCGGGCAGGTCGGCCAGGCCCACCACCTTGGCGCGGCGGCCGTCATTGCCGATGGCCGGCAGCTGCGCCAGCGGCTCAAGCGTCCGGGCATCGAACAAGCGGATGCCGCCGGGCGCGTAGTTCTGCGCCGCCACCACGCGCCCATCCTGCGAGATCGCGCCGCCGATGCTGTTACCCGCCTGCAGCACGCGGTGGGTGATGCGGGCGCTGAGCAGGTCCACGCGCGTCAGGCCGCCGTCGCGGCCGAAGACATAGGCGTAGCGTGCGTCGCGCGAGAACACCACGCTGGCGTGGGACAAGTCGCCGAGCCCATCCACCGTTGCCAGCCGGGTCATGCCGGTGGTCTCGACAATCTGCAGCCGCCCGGCGGCGCGCTCAACCACCACGCCCAGGTCGCCGGTGCCGCGCACGGCGCTGGCACAACCGGCCACCAGCGCGGCGCCAAGGGTGGCGCACAAGGCCGCGGCCAGGCCGCGGATCAGTTGCCTTGCGCCGGGGCGGCCGGGGGCTTGCCGGCCTGCAGTCGATCGATCAGCCATAGGGCTTCATCCTGCGTCATGAAGGGTTGCCAGGGCGGCATCGCGGTGCCGGGGCGGCCATACAGCACGGTGGCGGCCAGGCCCTCGGGCGGCTTGCCGGACAGTGCCTCGCGCGTCAGCGGCGGGCCCAGCCCGCCGCGCAGCGTCATGCCGTGGCAGGCGCCGCAGTCGTCGCGCAGCCAGTGCGCAAGCTGCGCCTGCCGGGCAGCGGTGGGCTGGGCCGCCGCGCAGGGCGCCGCGCCCAGCCAGGCCGCGGCCAGCCCGGCCAGTGCCGCGCGTCGCCAGGCGATTTGATTACGCATGGTGGCGCGGCTCAGTACACGTCGTGCTGCGTGTTGTAGGCGTTGAACTTGCCGGTTGGGGTGACCAGGCGCTTGTCCTTGATCACGGTCTTGAGCGTGCGGGTCTTGTCATCGACCACCACCAGCGCGGACTCGCCGTCCTTGGTGCCCCAGACCGAGAACCAGACCTCGTCGCCGGCCTTGTTGTACTCCGCCTGCACCACGCGCCTGGCGCCCGCGCCCTTCAGGTCTGCCCATTCAGCGATCGGCAGCACCTTGAAGCCGGCTTCCAGGTTGCGCGTGTCGAACACCGCCACCGACTGGTTGAGCCTGGCGTCAGGGTTCAGCGGCGTGTCGACCCACAGGTTGGACGACTTCGGGTGGGTCTTGATGAAGAGCGAGCCCCCGCCCTGGCCCTTGATGGTCTGCACCACCTTCCACGCCTGCGCCGGGTGTCCGGCCGGATCGGTGCCGATCAGGCTGATGGTCTCGTCGCCAAGGTGGCTGGTGGCCCAGACCGGGCCGAACTTCGGATGCGTGAAGTTGGCACCGCGCCCCGGGTGCGGGGTCTTGCCCACGTTGATCAGCGCGGCCAGCTTGTCGTCCCTGGTGTCGACCACGGCGATCTTGTCGGACGCATTGGCGGCCACCAGGAAGTAGCGGCCGGTGGCGTCGAAGCCGCCGTCATGCAGGAATTTGGCCGAATCGATGGTGGTGGTCTTCAGGTTGGACAGGTCCGAGTAGTTGACCATCAGGATCTTGCCGGTCTCCTTGGCGTTGATCACGAACTCAGGATGGAAGTGGCTGGCGACGATGGCCGCCACGCGCGGCTCGGGGTGGTATTCGTTGTCCACGGTCATGCCGCGCGTGGAGACCACCTTGAGCGGCTTGAGCGTGTCGCCTTCCATGATCACGTACTGCGGCGGCCAGTAGGAGCCGGCCACGGCGTACTTGTCTTCATAGCCCTTGTACTTGGAGGTCTCGACCGAGCGCGCCTCCATGCCGACCTTCACTTCCGCGACGATATCCGGCTTGGGCAGCCACAAGTCGATCAGGTCCAGCCGCGCGTCGCGGCCGATCACGTACAGGTAGCGCCCGGACGCCGACATGCGCGAGATATGCACCGCGTAGCCGGTCTTGACGATATTGATGATCTGCTTGCTGTCGCCGTCGATCAGCGCCACCTCGCCGGCATCGCGCAGCGTGACCGAGAAGAGGTTGTCCAGGTTGTACTGGTTCATCTTCCTGGTCGGGCGCTGGGCCACCGGCAGGATGTCCTTGCGGCTTTTCTCGATATCGGCCAGCGAGTACTCGGGCGGGGTCGGCGGGTCGAGCTGGATATAGCGCGCCATCAAGTCGACTTCCGGGTCGGAGAGATCGCCCGAGGTGCCCCAGTTCGGCATGCCGGCGGGGCTGCCGTACTTGATGAAGGTCTTCAGGTACTCGGTGCCGCGCGCGCGGGTGATGTCCGGCGTCAGCGCCTTGCCGGTCGCGCCCTTGCGCAGCACGCCGTGACAGCCGGCGCAGCGTTCGAAGTAGATCTGCCGGGCGTGGTCGAACTCAGCGGCAGTGAGGGTGGGGATGGCGGCTTTCTGTTCCGCCTTCGGTTCTGCCTTGGTGGCCGTCTTGGTGGCTGCATGCGGCAGCCCGAGCCAGAGTGAGAGCGGCAATGCCGCGATTGCCGGGTACAGCCAGTTTTTTGCTTTCATGGGTGCCGTGGATCAGCGGTGAGGAAAGCGGTTTCGCGGTGCCCATGCCTGCGTGGCGGGTACCTGTCGTCATGTGGGGATCATGCGGACACACTGACGACATGGAATTGACTGGCATCAAACGGCGGCGGTGGTGCGGGAACGAAGTGTGGGGTGGTTGATGCTTGTCGTTAAGCTATGCTTCAGGTCGCGCCCAGGCGGTCGCGCGTGCGCCTGGCCACGTTCGTTGTCCACGGGAACGCGCCCTGGTACTGCCGGATGAACTGCTCGATCTCGCCGCGCTGCCGCAGCGACAGGCCGATCATGTCCAGCCCTTCGATAAACATGCGGCGGTGCCGTGCCGACAGGTCGAAGGCGTAGTCGCCCGAGGGAGTGCGCACGCGCATCGCCTCGACATCGATGCTGATGGTGTTGCCCGGGTCCGCATCCACGTCGTTCATCAATGGCTCGATCACCTCGCGCGGCAGCATCACCAGCAGCAGGCGGTTGTTCATCGCATTCGAATAGAAGATCTCGCCGAAGCTCGGCGCAATCACCGCGCGGATGCCGAATTGCTGCAGGCCCCAGACGGCGTGCTCGCGGCTGGAGCCGCAGCCGAAGTTGGCGCCGCTCACCAGGATGCTGGTGCCGGCGTACTCGGGCCGGTTCAGCACGAAGCCAGGGCGCGGCGCGCCGCTGGCATCGAAGCGGTGGTCGTAGAGAATGCCTTCGGACAGCCCGGCCTTGTCGATCCCGCGCAGGAACTGCTTGGGGATGATCTGGTCGGTATCGAGGTTCTCAAAGCGCAGGGCGGCGCCTTTGCCGGCGATGCAGGTGTTTTCAGACATGGGTGATCTCCAGCTTGCGGACGTCGGTGATGACGCCGGTGACCGCTGCCGCGGCGGCCATGGCCGGGCTCATCAGGTGGGTGATGGCACCGCGTCCCTGCCGGCCCTCGAAATTGCGGTTGGTGGTGGAAGCACAGCGTACGCCGTCGGCGAGCACGTCGTCGTTCATGGCCAGGCACATCGAGCAGCCCGGTTGCCGCCATTCGAAGCCGGCGGCGGTAAGGACTTCGGCCAGGCCCTCGCGCTCGGCCTGGGCCTTGACCGCGCCAGACCCGGGCACGACCATGGCCCGGACCCCTGCAGCGACCTTGCGGCCGCGCACCACGCTGGCCACCGCGCGCAGGTCTTCGATGCGGCCGTTGGTGCAGGAGCCGATGAAGACGTGCTGGATCGGCGTGCCTGCCAGCGTGGCGCCCGGCTGCAGGTGCGTGTACGCCAGCGCGCGCTCGACCGAGCGCTGCTGGGCCTCGTCGGGCTGGTCTTCCGGGAACGGGATCTGGCCGGAAACCGGCAGCACCTGGTCCGGGCTGGTGCCCCAGGTGACGTAGGGCTCGATCTCGCTTGCGTCGAACATGAAATCCAGGTCGAACACGGCGTCCGCATCGCTTTGGAGCGTTGCCCAGTAGCTGAGCGCGGCGTCGCGCTGCGGACCTTCAATATCCACGGCGCGGCGCAGCACATAGTCGGTGGCGACTGCATCGGGCGCGATCAGCGCGCCGCGCGCCGCGGCTTCCACGGTCATGTTGCACAGCGTGAAGCGGGCTTCGACGCTCAGGTCGCGGATCGCAGATCCGCAGTACTCCACGACATAGCCGCGCGCACCTTGTGCGCCGATCGCGCCAATGATCCTGAGGATCAGGTCCTTGGCGGTGGTGCCGGCGGCAAGCTTGCCGTCCACGCGGATGCGCATGGTCCTGGCCATCCGGTAGACCAGCGTCTGGGTGGCCAGCACATGCTCGACCTCGGAGGTGCCGATGCCGAAGCCCAGCGCGCCGAGCGCGCCGTAGGTGGTGGTATGGCTGTCGCCGCAGATCACCACCATGCCCGGCCGGATCATGCCGTGCTCGGGCGCGATCACATGCTCGATGCCCTGCAGCGCATCGTTGGTGTCGAACAGCGGGATCGCGTGCCGCTCGCAGTTGCGGCGCAGGTTGGTGGCCTGCAGCGCCGAGGCCGGATCCGCGATCACGCGGATCGCAGTGGGGTGCGTCGGGATGATATGGCTGACCACCGAGACGTTCTGTCCGGGCACCAGCACGCCGCGGTCCTGTTCATGCAGCCCGGCGAAGGCCTGCGGGCTGGTGTACTCGTTCATCAGGTGCAGGTCGCAGTACAACAGCACGTTGTCGTCGTCGATCCTGGCCACGGTATGGGCGTCGACCAGCTTCTCGTATAGCGTCTTGGGGGTCATGGCAACTGCCTTGTCTGTCGTTATTCCGCGGTGATGCCGCGCTGCCTGATCAGGTTGGCCCACACGGGCATTTCCTTTTCCAGGCGCTGGCGCGCGGCCTCGGGCGTGGTTGGGGTGGGCTCGAAGCCTTCCTTGAGCATGCGGTCGCGGGTTGCCGGCGCGGCCAGCGCGGTGTTCAGCGCCGCGTTGAGCTTGTCGATCAGCGGCCTGGGCGTGCCGGCCGGGGCAAACACCATGAACCAGGTCTCGAAGGCATAGCCGGGCAGTCCCGCCTCGGCCGCGGTCGGCACATTGGGCAACTGCGGCGAGCGCCTGGAGCCGGTGACGGCGAGCGCCTTGAGCTTGCCGCCCTGCACATGCTGCTGCGCGGCCGAGACCACCGGGAAGCTCATGTCGACCTGGCCCGCAATGGTGTCGACCAGGGCCGGGCCGCCGCCGCGGTACGGCACGTGGACGATGGAGACGTTGGCCACCGACTTGAACAGCTCGGCCGACATATGGAAGGTGCTGCCGTTGCCCGGGACCCGTAGGTCAGCTTGCCAGGCGTGGCCCTGGCTGCCGTGATCAGTTCCTGCAGGTTTTTGGCGGGCACGTTGTTGTTGACCACCAGCACATGCTGTGAACTGGCGACCATGCCGATCGGGGCCAGGTCTTTCAGCGTGTCGTAGGGCATGCGCGGGAACAGGCCCGGGTTGATGGCCAGGGACACGGTCTGCAGGCCGATGGTGTAGCCGTCGGCGGCAGCCTTGGCCACGGCATCGACGCCGATATTGCCGCCGGCGCCGGCCCGGTTCTCGACCACGATGGTGCCGCCCAGGCGCTTCGACCAGGCGTCCGAGACCAGGCGGGCGGCGATGTCGGCGCTGCCGCCGGGGGCGTACGGCACGATCAGGCGCACCGGGCGCTGGGGATAGGACTGGGCCGCGGCCGTGCCGATCGACGCGGCACACAGCAGCAGGACGGTCAGGTGGGCAACTTTCATGGGTGTCTCCTGGTTTAGGAATCGTTATGGAAACCATCGTATCATTCACCAGAAGACACATAATTCAAACTCAGTTACTTCTTTGTTTCCTGGTATTCACTAATGGATAACCTCTCGGACGTCGCGTTCTTTGCGTGCATCAACAAGCACGGCAGCCTGGCCGGCGCCGCGCAGGAGCTTGGGGTGACGCCGCCCGCGGTCAGCAAGCGGCTGGCGGGGCTGGAGGCACGGCTGCGCGTCCGGTTGCTGCACCGGACCACGCGCCGCATCAGCCTGACGCCGGAAGGGGAAAGCTATCTGGTGGAAGGGGCGCGGATTCTTGCGGAGATGGAGGCACTGGAGCGATCGATCGCGGGCACCGGCAGCACGCCGCACGGCTTGCTGAAGATCGGCGCCACGCTCGGCTTCGGACGGCGGCATATCGCGCCGGCGCTGTCGGGGTTCTCGCGTCGTTTCCCGAATATCGAGGTCCAGCTCTACCTGACTGACCGGCCCCTGAACCTGGTCGAGCAGGGCCTGGACGCCATGATCCACTTTGGCGAGATGCCGGACGTGCGGCTGACGGCGCGCCTGATGGCCAACAACCGCCGCCTGCTCTGCGCCGCGCCGTCCTACCTGGAAGCGCGGGGCGAGCCGTCAAGCCCGCGCGAGCTGGCGCGGCACAACTGCATCTTCATCCGCGAAGCCGACGAGACCTTCGGCACCTGGCACCTGCGCCATGGCGCGCAGCAGGAGACCGTCAAGGTCCGCGGCACCATGAGTACCAATGACGGGGAATCCGCGCTGGCCTGGGCGCTCGACGGCCAGGGCCTGATCGTGCGCTCCGAATGGGATGTCGCGGAGCATCTGCGCAGCGGTGCGCTGCACCGGGTGCTGCCCCAATGGCGGTTCGCGCCGGCGGATATCCACCTGGTGTTCCCGGCGCGCAATCATCGTCCGGACAAGGTGCGGGCACTGGTGGATTTCCTGCTGGAGCATTTTGCCGGCCACCGTACGGCAAGCGGCGGCAATGGGGGCAGTTGCTGGTAGGCATCTGCGATGGTGCGAAGTTGCAGGGACACTCCGGCCGCTCACGGCGCGAGGGCGACCGCCCGGGAATGGCAGGCGCCTGCGCCAGGCGTGGCGCAGGCGTGGTCCCGCATGGCGAGGATAAAGCCGCCGACCTGGGCGATATCGTCCAGCGCCATGCAGGGCAGCACCGTGTCCATGCGCGCATCCGTGGCCAGCGCGACGATCGAAGGATCGCCCGGATAGTAGGGCGCGCGGCCGTGCGCGGGCCGGTAGACCTCGATGCGCGGAATCGCCTCGCGCCGGAAGCCTTCCACCAGCGTGATATGGGCCGGCCGCAGGCGCGCCACCTGCTCGGCCAGCGTCGGCTCGGCCTCGTCGGCCAGTTCGCGCACGATGGCAAAGCGATAGGGCGATGCCACCATCACCTCGGCCGCGCCGGCGGCGCGAAAGCGCGCGCTGTCCTTGCCCGGCGGCTCCAGTTCCAGCGGATGATGGCTGTGCTTGATCACGTTGACGGTCAGGCCCTGCGCGCGGAACCACGGCAGCAGCGCCGTGATCAGCGTGGTCTTGCCGCTGCCGGAGGTGCCGGTGATGCCAAGGATGAAGGGATGCATGGTGTCAGGGTTCGCAGGATTGGCGGAGTTCAGGTTGGGCGGGCAGCGGGCACACCAGCGGCAGGAAGCTGTCGGCACGCTGCGAATAGGCCAGCAGCGCGCCGGCCTGAAGGTCGAAATACCAGCCGTGCAGTGTCAGCCTGCCGGCCTCCAGCGCGCGCTGCACGAACGGGAAGGTCTGCAGGTTGCGCAGCGACACCAGGATCGCCGCCTGCTCGCAGGCGCGCTGGCGCTCGGCGGCGCTGGCCCCGGCCAGGGTTTCCTCTACCTGCCTGCGCGCCGGTGCCGCGATGCGCACCCAGGCGCCGATGTAGTCGGGGTCTTCGCTTTCGTCGGGCGGATGGTCGCGGGCGTTGGCTGGCTGCGCCAGCAAGGCGCGGATGCCGCCGCAGCCGCCGTGGCCCATCACGATGATGCGGGCCACTTGCAGCTGCTGCACGGCAAACTGGATCGCTGCGGATACGCCGTGCAGGCTGCCTTCATGGCGGCCGGTGCAGGGCGGCACCAGGTTGCCGATATTGCGCACGGTAAAGAGTTCGCCCGGATCGCAGCCCAGCAGCAGGCCGGGATCGACGCGTGAATCGCTGCAGCCGATCAGCAGCGTGGGCGGGCGCTGGCCGGTGCGCAGCGTGTCGAACAGCCCGGGCTCGTCGTCGAAATAGCGTTGCTGGAAGCGTTCGAAACCTTTGAGCAGTTGTTCGATGTGATGCATGGCGGCATCCAGGCGCTACTGCACCAGCGGGCTGTCGGCGCCTTCCAGCTCGATGCCTTCGATGCGCGCGCGTCCGATCAGCAGGCTGGCGTACTGCTTCCAGGCACGGTCGCGCGCGGCGCTGGCCAGGGCGGGGGCAATGTCGCCGCGCACCGCATCGAAGGGCAGGCGCGTGCCGGGGCAGCGTTCCAGGATGCGCACGATATGCAGGCCGAAGCGGGTTTCCACCAGCTGCGGCAGCACGCCGTCGTGCTGCGCGGCGAACAGCGCGCGCTCGAACTCCGGCGCGGTCTCGCCGCGGAACACGCGGCCAAGCCGGCCACCGTTGGCGCCGCTCGGGCAGTTGGACAGCGCGCGGGCGTGCTCGGGGAAGCTGCAAGGATCGCCCCGCACCAGCGCCAGCGTCTGCGCCGCGATCTCGCGCAGCGCGTCCAGCGGCACGCGCGGCGTGACCTGGAACAGGATATGGTCGGCCTCGACCCATTCGCCCTCGCGAAAGCGCTCGGGGCGGCTGTCGTAGTGGCGGCGGCAGCTCGCTTCGTCCGGTTCGGGCGTGCCGGCTTCATGTGCCAGCAGCGCCTGCGCCAGCGCGTCGTCATCCAGGCCTTCGGCCGCCAGGCCGATGCGGCCGGCTTCGGCGCGCACCAACTGGCGCAGGATGGCCGAGATAGTGGCCAGCCGCGCCGGGTTGGCCGCATCGTGATGGTGGTCCAGTTCGCGTTCGATATCGGCGTCGCGCAGTTCCACGCCGTTGACGGTGACAGGCATGCTGTTCTCCTTGTCGGGTTGCGGCGCTCAGCGGCTACGCACCAGTTGCCAGGCACGGCCGAGGTAGCCGACCGAGGCAAAGCCGCTCCACACGTGCACCAGCCGCGTGAACGGAAAGATCGCGAACAGCGTGATGCCCATGAACAGGTGCGCCTTGAACAGCAGCGGCGCATCCGCGACATAGCTGGCGGCGTCGCCGCGCAGCGTGACGATGTGCTGCGCCCAGGTCATCAGCTGCACCATCATGTGGCCGTCCATGTGGCTGGCGGATTCGAAGATGGTGGACAGGCCCAGCAGCAGCGTCACCAGCAGCCACAGCAGCAGCACCTTGTCGCCGGTGCGGGTCACCGCCGACACGCGGGCATTGGTCAGGCGGCGGTGCAGCAGGATCAGCAGCCCGGCCAGGCACATGGTGCCCATCACGCCGCCGGCGGCCATCGCCACGGCCTGCTTGAAGCCGTGCGAGACGCCCAGCGCATCCCACACCGCCACCGGCGTCAGCAGGCCGGCCAGGTGGCCGAAGAACAGGCCCAGGATGCCGACGTGGAACAGGATGTTGCCGGTGCGCAGGTTGCCGCGGTACAGCACCTGCGAGCTGTCGGTCTTCCAGGTGTATTGCTCGCGCTCGAAGCGCGCAAGGCTGCCGAGCAGGAAGATGGCGGCAGCGATGTACGGGTAGATGCCGTAGAGGAATTGGTGGAACGTTGCCATGGTGTGTTAGCCCATTGTCTGGTGTTCGGTTTGCATCGCCGTGCCGTCAGCAGGCAGCCTGCGCTGTCGCCTTGACACGCTGATCGCGCGGATAGAACCGCACCGCCTGCGGCCCGGCCTGCGGCGCGAGCAAGGGTTCCACGCCGTCGGCGCCGGGGCCGAAGGTCTCCAGTGCCTCGTCCATGTCGCGCACCGGCGGCTCCTGCTGCGGTTGCGGCTGCACGTCGGTGAGCGTGCGCAGCACCGCGAACACGCCGGCGTACGGGCTTTGATTGCGCGCCAGGCGCTCGCCGATGGCGGCCAGCACGTGGATCGCCTCACTCAGCAGCTGTTCGGCGCGCGCTTCCTTGCCGTCGGCCACCAGCGCGCCGAGGAACTCCAGGAACAGCGGCACGTAGTCGGGCAGCTCGGACGCCGCGGGTTCAAAGCCTTCGCGCCGGTACTCGTCGATCAGGTCGACCATGGCCTGGCCGCGGTCGCGGCTTTCGCCGTGCACGTGCTCGAACAGGTGCAGCGAGTGCGCCGGGTTGCGGTCAAAGGTGGCGACGTAGTTCTCCTGCAGTGCGATCAGCGCTTCGCCGCGCAGCAGGCCGGTGACGGGCGCGAGCAGCGCGCGCGCCTGCGGCCATTCGGCCAACGCGGCGCCGATCTCGGGCAGGGCGTCCAGCAGATCCTGCTCGGGGTAGCCGAGCAGGGCGCTGAGGATGGGATAGAGGGGCATGGTCTTCTCCGGGCGGTTCTTGGATGCGGGCTCAGCTCATCACTGCGTTCTTGCGCGACTTGGGCATGTCGACAAAGTGGACGCTGCCCTGCGGCTTCTTGCCGAACAGCGCGCCGTCCGAAGTGCCGCCCGAGCAGCCGTTGCCAAAGGTGAAGCCGCAGCTGGCCTTGTCGTTGAAGCTGTCCTCGACCATTTCCTTGTGCGAGGACGGGATCACGAAGCGGTCCTCGTAGTTGGCGATGGCCATGGTCTGGTACATGTCTTCGACCTGCTCGGGCGTCAGGCCCACCTGCTGCAGCACGCCCAGGTCCTGCACGCCGTCCACCACCTGCGAGCGCTTGTACGCGCGCATCGCCAGCATGCGGTCCAGCGCGGACAGCACCGGCATCACGTCGCCCGCCGTCAGCAGGTTGGCCAGGTACTTGACCGGGATGCGCAGGCTCTTCACGTCCGGGATCACGCCGTTCAGGCCCATGTGGCCGGCCTCGGCCGCCGACTGGATCGGCGACAGCGGCGGGATATACCAGACCATCGGCAGGGTGCGGTACTCCGGGTGCAGCGGGAAGGCGACCTTCCACTCGCACGCCATCTTGTAGACCGGCGACTTGCGCGCGGCATCCAGCCAGCTTTGCGGAATGCCCTGGCGCAGCGCCTCGGCCTGCACCGCCGGGTCATGCGGATCGAGGAAGACGTCGAGCTGCGACTGGTACAGGTCGCGCTCATCGGCCACCGATGCCGCCTGCTCGATGCGGTCGGCGTCGTACAGCATCACGCCCAGGTAGCGGATGCGGCCGACGCAGGTCTCGGAGCAGACCGTGGGCTGGCCGGCCTCGATGCGCGGATAGCAGAACAGGCATTTCTCGGCCTTGCCGCTCTGCCAGTTGAAGTAGATTTTCTTGTACGGGCAGCCCGAGATGCACATGCGCCAGCCGCGGCACTTGTCCTGGTCGACCAGCACGATGCCGTCGTCCTCGCGCTTGTAGATCGATCCCGACGGGCACGAGGCCACGCAGGCGGGGTTCAGGCAGTGCTCGCACAGGCGCGGCAGGTACATCATGAAGGTGTTCTCGAAGGTCGAGTACATCTCCTTTTGCACGTCGTCGAAGAGCTTGTCGCGGCCGCGCGAGCTGAACTCGCCGCCGAGATCGTCTTCCCAGTTCGGGCCCCACTCGATCTTTTCCATCTTGCGGCCGGTCAGCACGGAGACCGGGCGCGCGGTCGGCGGCGTCTGCACCAGCGGCGCCTTCTGCAGGTGCTCGTAGTCGTAGGTGAAGGGCTCGTAGTACTCGTCGATCTGCGGCAGGTTGGGGTTGGCGAACAGGTTCGCCAGGATCTTCAGCTTGCCGCCCTGGCGCGGCTCGAGCGTGCCGTCGGCGTTGCGCTTCCAGCCGCCTTGCCACTTGTCCTGGTTCTCCCATTCCTTCGGGTAGCCGATGCCGGGCTTGGTCTCGACGTTGTTGAACCAGGCGTACTCGACGCCGTCGCGGCTGGTCCAGACGTTCTTGCAGGTCACGGAGCAGGTATGGCAGCCGATGCACTTGTCGAGGTTCAGCACCATGGCCACCTGGGCACGGATCTTCATTGCGAGGCTCCTTCCTTGTTCGTTTCCACGAGCGGCCCTTCCAGCCAGTCGACCTTCTTCATCTTGCGCAGGATCACGAACTCGTCGCGGTTGCTGCCCACGGTGCCGTAGTAGTTGAAGCCGTAGGCCAGCTGCGCGTAGCCGCCGATCATGTGGGTGGGCTTGGTCACGGCGCGCGTGACCGAGTTATGGATGCCGCCGCGCATGCCGCTGGTCTCGGCGCCGGGAACGTTCACGATCTTTTCCTGGGCGTGGTACATCAGGCACATGCCCTTGGGCACGCGCTGCGACACGACCACGCGCGCGGTCAGCGTGCCGTTGACGTTGAAGACCTCGACCCAGTCGTTGTCGCGGATACCGTTGGAGCGGGCCTCGGTCTCCGAGATCCACACGTGCGGGCCGCCGCGCGACAGCGTCGGCATGCGCAGGTTGTCCGAGTAGGTGGAGTGGATGCCCCACTTCTGGTGCGGCGTGATCCAGTTCAGCACCAGCTCCGGGTTGCCGTTGGGCTTCTTGCCCAGCATCGGCGCCACGGTCTTGGTGTCGATGGCCGGCTTGTACACGCACGCGCCTTCGCCGAAGTCCAGCATCCAGCGGTGGTCCTGCCAGAACTGCTGGCGGCCGGTCAGCGTGCGCCAGGGGATCAGCTCATGCACATTGGTGTAGCCGGCGTTGTAGCTGACCTCTTCCGATTCCAGTCCCGACCACGTCGGCGCGGAGATGATCTTGCGCGGCTGCGCCTGCACGTCGCGGAAGCGGATCTTGTCGTGCTCGCGGCCCTCGGCAAGGTGGGTGTGGTCGCGGCCGGTGATTTTCGACAGCGCTTCCCACGCCTTGACGGCAACGTGGCCGTTGGTCTCGGGCGCGAAGGTCAGGATCATCTCGGCGGCGTCGATGGCGGTCTCAAGCTTCGGGCGGCCCTGGCTCACACCGGGTTCCTGCACGGTGTGGCTGAGGTGGCCGATCTCCTTCACTTCATGCCGGGTGTCCCAGTTGATGCCCTTGCCGCCATTGCCGAGCTTGTCCAGCAGCGGCCCGATCGAGGTGAATTTCTTGTAGATGTCCGCGTAGTTGCGCTCCACCACCGTCATCGACGGCGCGGTCTTGCCGGGGATCAGGTCGCATTCGCCGGCCTTCCAGTCCTTCGGTTCGAACGGCTGGCCGAGCTCGCCCGGGGTGTCGTGCAGCAGCGGCGTGCACACCAGGTCCTTGCGCGTGCCGAGGTAGGGGCCGGCGATCTCGCTGAACTTCTTTGCGATGGCCTTGTAGATTTCCCAGTCGGTCTTGCTTTCCCACAGCGGCTGCACGGCTTCGGACAGCGGGTGGATGAACGGGTGCATGTCAGACGTGTTGAGGTCGTCCTTCTCGTACCAGGTCGCCGTAGGCAGCACGATGTCGCCATACAGGCAGGTGGTGCTCATGCGGAAGTCCAGCACTGTCAGCAGGTCCAGCTTGCCTTCGGCGGCCGGGCGCACGTTGACTTCGCTCGGCGTGATCGCATCGTTCTCGTCGCCGAATACGGCGTTCTGCGTGCCGAGCAGATACTTCAGGAAGTACTCATGCCCCTTGCCCGAGCTGCCCAGGATGTTGGAGCGCCACACGAACATATTGCGCGGGAAATTTGCGGGATTGTCCGGGTCGTCGCAGGCGAACTGCAGCGCGCCCGACTTCAGTTGGTCGACGGTGTAGGCTACCGGGTCCTTGCCGGCGCGTTCGGCCGCATCGACCACATCCAGCGGGTTGGCGCCGAGCTGCGGCGCCGACGGCAGCCAGCCCATGCGCTCGGACCTGGCGTTCAGGTCCAGCAGCGACAGGCCGTCATAGCGCTTGCGGTCGGCGGTCGGCGACAGGATCTCGTCGACGCCCAGCTTCTCGTGGCGCCACTGGCTGGTGTGGTTGTAGAAGAACGAAGTGCCATTCATCTGGCGCGGTGGGCGCGACCAGTCCAGCCCGAAGGCGAGCGGGGCCCAGCCGAACTGCGGGCGCAGCTTCTCCTGGCCGACGTAGTGGGCCCAGCCGCCGCCGCTCTTGCCGATGCAGCCGCACATCATCAGCAGGTTGATGATGCCGCGGTAGATCATGTCGTTGTGGTACCAGTGGTTAAGCGCGGCACCGACGATGACCATGCTCTTGCCTTGCGTGCGGTCGGCGTTGTCGGCGAACTCGCGCGCTACCTGCGTCACCAGCCGGGCCGGGACGGAGGTGTGCTTTTCCTGCCAGGCGGGGGTATAGGGCACGTCATCGTCGTACGAAGCGGCAACGTTCGGGCCGCCGAGTCCCTGATCCACGCCGTAGTTGGCCATCTGCAGGTCATACACGGTGGCCACCAGCGCGGTGCTGCCGTCAGCCAGCGTCAGCCGGCGAGCCGGCACGCGGCGGCGCAGCAGCTCATCGTGTTCGCCGCCGAAGTAGGGGAAGCCGACTTCCACCACCTCGTCTTCCTTGCCGAGCAGCGACAGGCGCGGCTCGACCGCGCGGCCGCTGCCGCCGTCCTTCATTTCCAGGTTCCAGCGGCCCACCTTCTCGCCGCCGTTGTGCGCGCCTTCGCCCCAGCGGAAGCCGATCGAGCCGTTGGGCGCGACGATCTCGCCGCTGGCGTCGTCAATCTGCAGGGTCTTCCACTCGGGGTGGTTGGCTTCGCCGAGGTTATTGGCCAGGTGCGACGCGCGCAGGAAGTGGTCGGGCACCAGCGTGCCCTGGTTCTCACGCAGCAGCACCAGCATCGGCATGTCGGTGTACTGCTTCACGTAGTCGCGGAAGTACGCGGACTTGCCGCTGGCGTGGAATTCCTTCAGCACCACATGGCCCATGGCCATCGCCAGCGCGGCATCGGTGCCTTGCTTGGGCGCCAGCCAGATGTCGCCGAACTTGACCATCTCGCCGTAGTCGGACGAGACCGCCACGGTCTTGGTGCCCTTGTAGCGGACTTCGGTGTAGAAGTGCGCGTCAGGCGTGCGCGTCTGCGGCACGTTCGAGCCCCACACCATCAGGTAGGTGGAGTTGTACCAGTCGGCCGATTCGGGCACATCGGTCTGCTCGCCCCACACTTGCGGGCTGGCCGGGGGCAGGTCGCAGTACCAGTCGTAGAACGACAGGCAGGCGCCGCCCAGCAGGCTCAGGTAGCGTGCGCCGGCGGCATAGGACACCATCGACATGGCGGGAATCGGCGAGAAGCCGATCACGCGGTCCGGGCCGAATTTCTTCACCGTGAAGGCATTGGCCGCCGCGATCATCTCGGTCGCCGTGTTCCAGTCCGCACGCACGAAGCCGCCCTGGCCGCGCACGCTCTTGTAGCGCGCGGCCTTGACCGGGTCCTGGCTGATCGATTCCCACGCGGCGACGGGGTCCATGGTCTTGCGGGCCTCGCGCCACATCTGCATCAGGCGGCCGCGGATCATCGGGTACTTGACGCGTTGCGCCGAGTAGACGTACCAGCTGTAAGAGGCGCCGCGCGGGCAGCCGCGCGGTTCATGGTTGGGCAGGTCCGGGCGCGTGCGCGGATAGTCGGTCTGCTGGGTCTCCCACGTGATCAGGCCGTTCTTCACGTAGACCTTCCACGAGCAGGAGCCGGTGCAGTTCACCCCGTGGGTCGAGCGCACGATCTTGTCGTGCTGCCAGCGGCTGCGGTAGCCGTCTTCCCACTTGCGGTCTTCGTTCACCACCGCGCCATGGCCATCCGCATAGGTGGACTTGACGCGCGACATGAACTTCAGTCGATCCAGGAAATGACTCATTGCTTTGTTCTCCGCGAGTGCTTTGCTGCGGGCGCTCCGATGATTTCAGGAGCTTTGCAGGGACACCCTCAGCTTATGGGGGAGGCGGGCGGCGGCCCATTCGCTGGTGGAACAGCCGCCGCATGGCGATCGGGCTAGGCGCCGGGCACGGGACTAGTCCGGAAGAACTAGCCCGGCCGGCGGCGCTGGTGACAGGTCAGCAGGGCATGGGTGCGTTGCGGCGCGCGTAGTACCACCACGTCACCAGCATGCAGCTGAGGTAGAAGGCGATAAAGCAATACAGCGCGGCGTCGGCGGCGCCGGTCAGCTCCAGCGAGGTGCCGAAGCTCTTGGGGATAAAGAAGCCGCCGTAGGCGCCGATCGCGCCGGAGAAGCCCAGCACGGCGGCCGATTCCTTGCCGGCGTCCTGCAATGCCTGCTTCTGTGCGGCGTCACCCTTGCCCGCGGCGGCGCGCTGGCGCTCGGTCAGGAAGATCACCGGGATCATGCGGAAGGTCGAGCCGTTGCCGATGCCGGTCAGCGCGAACAACGCGACAAACGCCGCCAGGAAGTACATGAAGTTGCCGCCGGCGCCGTCATGCGGCAGCGCTGCCAGCACCGCGAACACCGCGGCGATCATGCCCGCGAAGGTCCACAGCGTGACGCGCGCGCCGCCGAGCTTGTCCGAGATCCAGCCGCCCACCGGGCGCGTGAGCGCGCCCACCAGCGGCCCCAGGAACGCATACGCCGTGGGATTCACGCCCGGGAACTGCGACTTGGTCAGCAGTGCCAGCCCGGCCGAGAAGCCGATGAACGAACCGAAGGTGCCCACGTACAGCCAGCACATCAGCCAGTTGTGCTTGCGCTTGAAGATCACCGCCTGGTCGGCAAAGGAGGCCTTGGCGTCCGCGATGTCATGCATGCCGAACCAGGCCGCCAGCGCCGATACGATGATGAACGGCACCCAGACAAAGCCCGCGTTCTGCAGCCACAGGTTCTGCGTGGCGCCGTTGGCCTGGTACTGCTGCGGCTCGCCGCCAAGCGCGCCGAAGATGGCCAACGACACTACCAGCGGCGTGACGAACTGCACCACCGACACGCCCAGGTTGCCGATGCCCGCATTCAGCCCGGTGGCCAGCCCCTTCTTCGCCTTGGGGAAGAAGAAGCTGATATTGGCCATCGACGAGCTGAAGTTGGCCCCGCCCAGCCCGCACAGCAGCGCCAGCACCAGCAGCGTCGGGTAGCCGGTTGCGGGATCGCGCAGCGCGAAGCCCATGCCCAGCGCCGGGATCAGCAGCAGCGCGGTGGAGATCGCGGTGAAGCGGCGCCCGCCGAACACCGGCACCAGGAAGGAGTAAAAGATGCGCAGCGTGGCGCCGGACAGCGCCGGCAGCGCGGTCAGCCAGAACAGCTGGTTCTTGGTGAACTGGAAGCCGGCGCGGTCCAGGTTGACCGCGACCACGCTCCACAGCATCCAGACCACGAAGGCCAGCATCAGCGCCGGGATCGAGATCCACAGGTTGCGGTAGGCGATGCGTTCGCCGTGGCTTTGCCAGAAGACCTTGTTCTCAGGCTCCCAGCGGGTGAGTACGGTAGAGGACATGATGGTATGCCTTTGGTTGCTTGCGTGATGAGTGGCGTCAGGCCGGCTGCGTGAGGCCGACGGCTTGTTCCTTGCGCCGGCGCTCGGCGCGCTGGCTGTAGTGCATCCACACCAGGCTCACGCACGCGGTGCCGTACATCAGCATGAAGCAGCTGCTGCGCACGCCGGTCAGGTCGGCCAGTACGCCGAACAGGATCGGCAGCACGAAGCCGCCCAGCCCGCCGGCCAGGCCCACCACGCCCGAGACCGCGCCGATGTTGTGCGTGAAGTCATTGGAGATGAACTTGAACACCGAGGCCTTGCCGATGGCGAAGGCGATGCCCACTACGAACAGCAGGATGGTGAATACCGTGGGCGTCAGCGCAATGCGGAACGCCTGCGGGCCGCTGGTGGTCTGGATGATGAAATCCGTCTGCGGATAGCTCAGCAGGAAGAAGCCGACCCAGCTCACCCACATCACCCACCAGGTGGTGCGGTGCGCGCCGTGGCGGTCGGAGATCCAGCCGCCGATGGCGCGCAGCACGCCCCCGGGCAGCGAGAAGCAGGCAGCCAGGAAGGCCGCGGTCTTGATGTCGAAGCCGTACTCGCCGATGTAGTACTTGGTCATCCACAGCGACAGGCCGACATAGCCGCCGAACACCACCGAGTAGTACTGCGAGTAGCGCCACACGCGCGGGTCGCGCATCACGGCGAGCTGCTCGCGCCAGCCGACGCTGGACTTGACCAGGTGCGCGGGGTTGCTGCGCGAGAACACCCAGAACAACAGGGCAGTGACTAGCATCGCCACCGAATACACGCGCGGCACCACGGTCCAGGTGCCGGCGGCCAGGATCATCGCCGGCGCGACGAACTTGGTCAGCGCCGCGCCCGAGTTGCCGGCGCCGAAGATGCCCATCGCCAGCCCCTGGCGCGAGCGCGGGAACCAGCGTGCCACGTACGGCGTGCCGACCGAGAACGAGCCGCCCGCCAGCCCGACGAACAGCCCCAGCACCAGCAGCTGCCACAGCGTGTGCGCATACGAGATCAGCCAGATCGGGATCACGGTGGCCAGCATCAGTACGAAGAAGACGATGCGGCCGCCGTAGCGGTCGGTCCAGATGCCCAGCGGCACGCGGATCAGCGAGCCGCTGAGCACGGGCGTGGCGGCCAGCAGGCCGAATTCCGTATCGTTGAGGCCGAGTTCCTGCTTGAGCGGGATGCCCAGCACGGCGAACAGCATCCAGACGGCAAAGCAGATAGTGAAGGCGAACGTGCTGGACGCCAGCGTCATTGCGGCGCCGGGCGCAATTAGCTCCGGCGCGCGTGGGTGGGTGGCCATGGCCATGCTCCTGTATCAACTTTGGCGGGGGTGATGCCAGAGTAGGGGCGGCCACTGGTGCTGCCTATTCGCCGGCAGCACAGCGCACGCGGGTGCGCAGCCTGCCTTTGGAGGTAGTTCCACCGGCGGAGGCCGCCGGCGCGGCTGCGGTGCTATCGTGCAGTCAGCGTGAACGGCATCCGTTTACGCCCCTGCGGCAAACCATGCGCCGGATCAAGAAGCCGGCGCGCGCCGCATCACCTGATTCCCGTAGCCAGCCATGGACACCATCCCCATCCTCCCCGCGCGGCGCTCGCCGCCGCCCGGCAAGGCGCCCGCCGGGCCGCCGCCGCGCGGCTTTGCCTTGTTTGCGCTGGGTTTCCGGCCGTTCTACCTGGGCGGGGCGATGTTCGCCGCGCTGGCCATCGCGGCGTGGTCGGCGATGCTGGCGGGCGTGAACGCAGCCGGCCCGGCGCCGGTGATGGCGGCAATGTTCTGGCATGCGCACGAGATGGTGTTCGGCTTTGCCGCGGCCATCGTGGTGGGCTTCCTGTTCACCGCGGGGCGGGCCTGGACCGGCCAGCCGACGCCCACCGGCGCCGCGCTGGCTGCGTTGTTCCTGCTGTGGCTGGCCGGACGCGTGGGCATGTGGGTGGCGCCCGGCACGGCGGCCTTCGTGATCGAGGGCGCGTTCCTGCCGCTGGCCGCGCTGGCCTTCACGCGCGCGCTGGCCCGCGCCGGCAACCGCCGCAACTATCCGCTGGCCCTGGCGCTGTGGCTGCTGGCCGCGGCCGATATCGCCAGCCTGTGGCTGCAGGCGCGCGGACATGACGCCGGTGCGATGCTGGCCTGCCGCGCCGGCGTGGCGCTGGTCACCCTGTTCGTGGTGGTGATCGGCGGGCGCGTGGTCCCGATGTTCACGACCAACGCGATCCCGGGGTTCCGCCTGCGCCAATACCGGCAGGTGGACCGCGTGGCGGTGCCGGCCGCGGTGCTGGGGCTGGCCGCGGGGCTGCTGCCCTTGCCGGGCTGGCTGGCGGCGGCACTGTCATTGCTGGCCGCGGCTGTGCTGGCCGTGCGCGTGGCCGGCTGGCGCAGCCATGCGGTAGGCAACCGGCCGATCCTGTGGGTGCTGCACCTGGCCTATGCGTGGCTGCCGCTGGCGCTGCTGCTGCAGGCGCTGGGCGCGCTGGGGCTGGCGATGGCCGGGCTGGCCACGCATGCGTTCACGGTGGGCGTGCTCGGCGTGGCGATCATCGCCATGATCACGCGCACCGCGCTGGGCCACACCGGCCGCATGCTGGTGGCTGGCCGCGCGGAGACCGCAGCGTACTGGCTGGTGGCGGCGGCGGCGGTGCTGCGGGTGTTCGGCCCGATGATCTGGCCGGCCGGCTATTTGCACTGGGTGTGGGGCGCCGGGGCGTGCTGGGTGGCGGGCTTTGGACTCTATGCGCTGACGTATGCGCCGCGGCTGATGCGGCCGCGGGTTGACGGCAAGCCTGGTTGAGTCAGTGGAATAGTCTGATTCCTGCGCTTTTCCCGACAGGTTGCTGCGACGCCATGAAACTGGTGCTGGTCGGCAGCCAGAGCCGGCAGGATGTCTGGCGCCTGGCCGAGGGTGCCGGCGGGGAGATTGCCGTGCGCGTGCGTGGCCGGATCGAGGCCAATACCGGCGAGCTGTTGTCCGATGCGGCGCTGGCGGGCTTTGGCATCGTCCTGCATTCGACCTGGCATGTCAGCGCCGCGCGTGCGCGCCTTTGTCGATTTCCTGGCCGGGCGCTTCGGCGACAACCCGCCGTGGGAGCAACCCGACGGCGGGTGAGACGGCCTGCCCTAGGCGGGCAGATGCGCCGCCGCGCGCCGGTAGTCGCTCGGTGTCATGCCGGTCCAGCGGCGGAAGGCGCGGAAGAATGAGTTGGCATCGTCAAAGCCGAGCCGGAACGCGATTTCTCCCAGCGACATCGCGCCCCCGGCCAGGTAGCCGCCAGCCAGGTCGCGGCGCGCCTCCTCGCACAGCTTGCGAAAACTCGTGCCTGCCGCCATCAGCCGGCGTTGCAGCGTGCGCTCGCTGATGTCCAGGTAGCGCGCCACCGCGGCCAGGCTGAGGGCGCGCTCGCCGGCCAGGGCCTGCAGGGCCGCGCGCACATCGTCCAGCGAAGCGGATGCCGGCCGCGCTTCGCGCATGGCGTGGCCCGCGCCCGGGCCGTCCGGCCCGCTGCGCACACGGGCAGCCAGGCGCAAGGCCAGGTCGCGGCGGCCGAACACGATGGCGTCTTCCGGCTCGCCAAAGCGCACCGGGCAGTCGAATGCCTCGGTATAGCGCAGGTGCCAGTCCGGCTGGCCGATGCGCAGCGACACCCGCAGCGGATGCAGCGGCTTGCGCGTGAACTGGCGCCCGAAGGCTAGCAGCGAGCACAGCTCCATGTCGATGCGCGGGCGGGTGTCGGGCGCCTCGGGGTCGCTCGGGCGGATGCAGACCCAGGCTTCGTCGCCCTGGCGGCGCAGTTCGATGCGGTCGCCGGCGAGCAGCTTCTGGTAGCGCGCGATGCGCCGCAGCGCGGTGCCCAGCGACGGCCCGGCCATGGCGGGCAGGCCCGCCAGCCCGAGCAGGTCGGTCTGCATCCGGCTGCCCAGCCACAGGCCGATGGTTGGATCGCCGGTGGCACGGTAGACCGCGCAGAGCACGTTGCAGGCCTGTTGCGGGCCGGCCGCCGGCACGGTGGGCTTGAGGTCGCTGGGGTCGGAGTCGGTGTCGGATTCCGGGGAAGGCGCGAGTCCCGATACGTCGTAGCCGCCGTCACGCAGCGCGTGCAGCAGGTCACGAGGCAACGGCCCGGCCTGGATAGGCTCTTGTTGTGTCATTGTCATCATCTGGCTGGCAAGTTGGCGCAAGTGCGCCAGTGCAGCCCCGGTAACAATGAGATTACGCGGTGCCGGTGCCCCCTTCAAGGGCATGCGGGGGGCGAAGTGTGGCCTGGGCAGCGCAACGGCGTGCGGGCAGCGGGTGGTACCGTACCGTTGCCAGGTTCCGGGGCGCCCGCAACCCGTTGCCTAAAATTTGGGCGCTCCGGTGGGTTGCCGCACAGACTGGGGCTTTCGGGGAGTGCAGGGCCAGGATATCCACAGATTCTGTGGATATCACACGCCAGTTTTCAACATGGGTTTGTGCGGCTGCCGCCAAGTGCCGGATGCGGGTATGCTGAGTGGTTTGAGGGCGCGGCCTCTTGCCTGGCCGCGTTGTCATCGTGTGGCATCCCTGCCGGATTTGCCGCCATCATGCCGCCAACGCCCGCTGTTGGCCCCATTGCGACTCTACCTGCCCGCCGCCATGCGCCATGACCGGTCGTCCGCAGTCCTGCCTCGCGTGGCCTTGTTGCCGATGCTCGCCGCCACACTGGCGCTGTCCGGCTGCGTGGCGCAATACCGGGTGCCCGCCGGCGCCCCGACCGCCAGCGTGCGGCTGCTGACCAGCACCGACGACAATACTTCGTTCACCGTGGTCGATCCGGCCAAATGCCCGGTGCCCGCGCGGCCGCTGGTGCTGGCGGGAACCGGCAGGCAGTTGTCTGCGATGGGACGGGACCGCGGCCTGGACATGGCCGGGCGCTCGCCCGAGCCGCCGGCGCGCACGCGCGAGCGGCTGGTGGAGGCGGGCCGGCGCATCTACGTAGCGGTGACGTCGGCAGCGGCGCCGCCGCTGCCTGAACTGCGTTGCGCGGCGGGCGTGTCATTCGTGCCGGCTGCCGGCGGCCAGTATGAGATCCGCTACCAGCGGGACGAGACCGCGAGCCAGTGCTCGGCGCAGGTATTGCGCATGCAGCCGCTGGCCTACGGCGGCGCGCGCCTGACGGCGGAGCCGACCCAGCAGGGCTTCAGGGCGCTGCGCAAGGACTATGTGTGCCAGGCGCAGTGACGCGCCTGGCAGACCGATGGCACCATCGATTGAAGCGGGCGTTTGAGGCAGGCGCCCGCTGGCCGCGCAGGCGGCTTACTGCTCGATCAGGAAACGCTCAGGGCGCTTGCCCAGCCACGCCGGCGCGCGGCCGCGGCCCGACCAGGTCTTGCCGGTCTTGGGGTCCATGTACTTGGGCGGCAAGGCGGATGCAGGCTTCTTCGCGCTCGAACCGGCCGGGCGGCCACGCTTGCGGCGGGGCAGGATGTCGTCGGCGGTCAGGCCGTATTCAGTCATCAGATCCCGGATTTTGTCGATCACGCCGGCGACTTCCGTCGCGCGCACTTCATTCAGCTTGGCTTCCAGCGCTTCCTTCTCAGCCAGGAGTTGCTTGTATGTCGCCATTTATATCCCCTTTCTGCAAATAGGCCGCTGCATGGTACTAGAAGTTGCGGGGTCGGTTCACCTAAAAAAATTTTACAAAAAATAACGGAGATTGCACGGACTGATTGATTGCCGGCCTGAATTGACGGTTGCACAGCCGACGACGCAGCCGGCATTGGGCTGTTCATAGCCTGTTTTGCCAGCAGTTTAGGACAATGAAAATACGCGCGACCGGGGACTTTAACGCCTAGACTGCTTGTCTGCGCCCAGCGCAGCCCCCTGGTACAACTACCGGAGCCCCTGATGAGCCAGCAGATCTTTGTCAATTTGCCCGTCCGCGACCTGCAAAAGTCGATTGCCTTCTTTACGCAGTTGGGTTTTTCCTTCAATCCGCAATTTACCGACGACACTGGCACCTGCATGATCGTCGGCGAGAACATTTTCGTGATGCTGCTGACGGAAGCCAAGTTCCGCAGCTTCTCGCCCAATGAAATCTGCGATGCACGGAAATCGACCGAGGTGCTGGTTTGCCTGTCGATGGAAACCCGCGCCCGCGTGGATGAAATAGTCAATGCCGCGGTCGCGGCGGGTGGCAATACCTACAAGCCGCCGATGGATTTGGGATTTATGTACGGGCATGGATTCCAGGATCCGGATGGCCATGTCTGGGAGCTGGTGTACATGGATATGGCGGCAATGCAGGCCAGGCAATGAAGGCGATTTAGCGAGACCCTATTCACCAGCCGCGGGATCGTTCAGGCAAGCCACCAAAAAAAACAGCCCGGGAAAGCAGGAAGCCCGGGCTTGAAATCCACCTGGATCACGGTGGAGGAGACATCTGGTTGTCAGCGTCCCGGGCATGGCGCCCCGGACGCGGCAGTTGGTTCCGGCAGGATCAGATGGCCCAGCCCCCGGCATAGAACGCAGCCAGCACGACCGCGATAGCCACCGTGCCGGCATTGAGCTTGCGCCATTCGCCCGCCACCACGCGGCCCACCACGAGGGTGCAGAAGCCCAGCATGATGCCGGTCACGATATTGCAGGTCAGCACGATGAACACGGCGCAGACCAGGCCGGCCATCGCGTCGACCAGGTCGTCCATGTGCAGGCGGCTCACGCTCGACAGCATCAGCAGGCCCACGTACATCAGCGCCGGCGCGGTGGCGTACGACGGCACCAGCCCGGCCAGCGGCGAGAAGAACATTACCGCCACGAACAGCAGGCCCACCACCACGGCGGTCAGGCCGGTCTTGGCGCCGGCGGCCACGCCGACGGTCGACTCGATATAGGCCGCGGCCGGAGCGCCGCCGAACATCGCCGAGAAGATCGAGCTGACCGAATCCGCGGTCAGCGCGCGCCCGCCGTTGTTGATATGGCCGGCGGCATTGAGCTGGCCGGCTTGTCCGGCGACGGCGCGGATCGTGCCGGTGGCGTCGAACACCGCGGTCATCACCAGCGCCAGCACGCTCGGCAGCACCGCTGCCGACAGTGCGCCGCGCACGTCCATGGCGCCGATCAGCGATTCATGGCCGGGTGCGCTCAGCGACGGCAGCGCGAACACGCCGGTGAACTTCACCGCCGGATCGAAGGCCAGGCCCAGGGCGGAGATCGCGATGATCACCAGCAGGATGCCGCCCGGCACCTTGCGGCGCTCCAGGCCGAAGATCGCGGCCAGGCCCAGCACCGACATCACCACCGGGAACGAGGTGATCTTGCCCAGCGACACCGGCAGGCCGGGGTGAGCGTTCTTGACCACCAGGCCGACTTCATTCGAGGCGATCAGCAGCAGGAACAGGCCGATGCCGATGCCGGTGCCGTGCGCCACGCCGGCCGGCAGGTTGCGCAGGATCCAGGAGCGCACGCCGGTGACGGAGATCGCGGTGAAGATCACGCCCATCAGGAACACGGCGCCGAGCGCGACCGCCGGCGACAGGCCCTGCCCCAGCACCAGCCCGAAGGCCATGAATGCGGTCAGCGAGATGGCGCAGCCGATGGCGATCGGCAGCTTGGCCCACAGGCCCATCAGCAGGGAGCCGAAGGCAGTGGTCAGGCACACCGCGACAAAGACCGCGCTGGTGTCGAAGCCGGCCTTGCCCAGCATGCCGGGCACGACAAAGACGGCATAGACCATCGCCATGAAGGTGGTTACCCCCGCGACCACTTCCTTGCGCTGGGTGCTGCCGCGCGCCGTGATCTCGAAAAACGCGTCGAGCCGGCTCCGGACTTCGGGGACTTGGGGGCGTGCGGCATCGGCTTCCGTCGCGGGCGACGGATAGGGCTGTTCGATCATGATGGGCTGTCTCCTTGCGGGCGCTGCAACGTCCGTCGTACGGACTGTTGTCAGGCGTATCTCACGTGGTTCTGGTCTGGGCTGCAGGCGCAAGCCTGGCCAACCCGCTGTTATCGGTGTGCCGCTTGTCGGTGCCTTCTGCGGGCGCGATCCGGGCAAGGCTGAAGGCTAGGTGACCACGCGCCATGCATCATCACCGGCAGACAATGCGCGGCATGTGGATCGGGGAATATCGAATGTGACGATTAACCGCCTTAGATCGGCGGATCGGCATCAGGTGGCGCTTCCGGCAGGCGGTCATTATCACGCACCCGATATACGGCCTATAGGTACAGACCCGGATGATTCAGGCGCAACTTCTCTATACTAGGGATAACCCTGAACTGCCTCCCGATCCGGGCCGAACCACGGCTGGATGTGCTTCGTGAGGCGTACCAACTTCCAACCTAACTGGAAAGGATATTCGCCATGCAAGTACTCGCCGACACCCTCTATCGCCAGCCCGCCCAAGCCAGGGGATCGAAGCCCGCCGCCCGGCCTGCACGCGATGTTGCCTATTACGCCCGCGTGGGCGGTGGCCAATCGCTGGCCGCGCGGGTGCGCGCCTACTTTGCCCAGGGCTGGACCCTGTACCTGGCCAACGCCCGCGAAGCCGCGCCGATCCGCTGGCTGTAAGCGGTTGCGCTGCGTCAGTACATGCCGGTGCGGGCCATGAACGCGTCCAGCGTCCAGCCGCGCCCGAGCAGCAGCATGCGCGTATGCAGGCCCTCGCGCACTGGCGCGTCGACGGCCTGGCCCAGCCAGCTCAGCGTCTTGTGGCGCAAGTCCACATAGCCCATCGGGTAATCGGCGGCCAGCGCCTGCCATAGGGCGTTGGCGCCGGCCGACTGGCGCGCCCCGCTCAGCAGGCACAGCCCGCCGTCCAGCGCCCAGCGGTATGGCGCCCGAGCCAGGCCGCGGCGTTGGTAAGCGGGCGCAAACTTTGTATGCGGCGCCCGTACCCATGGATCGGCGCGGCGGCCGACCTCGATCAGCCGGTTGAAGACGGCATAACCGGCCAGCCGGCCTCGCGATAGCGCAGGCGCAGGCGCAGGCCTGGCCGCCCGCGGGCAGCGCCGGCATCGCATTCGTAGTCTTTGTGGCTGTCACTGAGCTGCCGCCAGCAGCTTTGGTCATCCTTCAATTGTGAACACTGTCTACATGTACTAGACTCGGAAGCATCGTTCACCGGCCTTCTTGCAGGAGCCATGATGACGACTTCCCCCATTCCCGAAACCGATGCCGGACCCGTCAGGCTGCTGGTGGCCACCACCAAGGGCGCCTGGTTCCTGACCAGCGACGCCGCGCGCCGCGGCTGGCAGATCGAGGGCCCGACGTTTCTCGGCCATACCATCCACCATATCGTGCAGGACCCGCGCGATCCGTCGCGCATGCTGATGGCGGCGCGCACCGGCCACCTGGGCCCGACCGTGTTCCGCTCCGCCGACGGCGGCCGCAACTGGACCGAAGCCGCGCGCCCGCCCGCCTTCGACAAGGCGCCGGAGGGCGAGACCGGCCGCGTCGTCGACCACGTGTTCTGGCTCACGCCCGGCCATGCCAGCGAGCCCGGCACCTGGTACGCCGGCACCTCGCCGCAGGGGCTGTTCCGCAGCGCCGACCATGGCGCGACCTGGGAGCCGGTGTCCGGCTTCAACGACCACCCGAATTGGCGCACCTGGACCGGCGGCGAGCAGGACGGCACGCCCGACGGCCCCAAAATGCATTCCGTGCTGGTCGACCCGCGCGACGCGCGCCACCTGTATATCGGCATGTCCAGCGGCGGCGTGTTCGAGAGCACCGACGGCGGCGCGGACTGGAAGCCGCTGAACCGCGGCAGCCTCGCCACCTTCCTGCCCGATCCCAACCCCGAATACGGCCAGGACCCGCACTGCATGCTGCAGCATCCCGCCGACCCGGACATCCTGTACCAGCAGAACCACTGCGGCATCTATCGCATGGACCGCCGCGAAGGTGTATGGAAACGCATCGGCGAAGCCATGCCGGCCGAGGTTGGCGATATCGGTTTCCCGATCGTCGCCCACCGCCGCGATCCGCGCACGGTGTGGGTATTTCCGATGGACGGCAGCGATGTCTGGCCGCGCGTCAGCCCGGGCGGCCACCCCGCGGCCTATGTCACCCGCGATGCTGGCGAGACCTGGCAGCGCCAGGACCGCGGCCTGCCGGCCGAACAAGGCTGGTTCACCGTCAAGCGCCAGGCCATGGCCACCGACGGCCACGCGCCGGTGGGCGTCTACTTCGGCACCACCGGTGGCGAGATCTGGGCCAGTGCGGATGAAGGCGAGGGCTGGCAATGCATCGCCCGCAATCTGCCGCAGGTCTACGCGGTCACCGTGGCGCGCCCTGCCTGAATGCCATCAGCCGATCGGAGAACTTCCATGCAGGTCCGTATCGCGACGCCGCTCTTTTCCTATACCGGACAGCGCGAATACGTCGAAGCCCGTGGCGCCAGCATTGCTGAACTGCTCGACGACCTTGACCGCCAGTTCCCCGGCATGCGCTTTCGCATCGTCGATGAGCAGGGCAAGCTGCGGCCGTATATCCGCGTCTTCGTCAACCGCACGCAGCTGATGAGGCTGGATGCGCCGTTGAAGGAAACCGACGAGGTGCATATCCTGCAGGCGCTGGCGGGCGGCTAAGGCCGGGCGACAGCGCCGCTCAACTCCCCGTGCCCACCGCCGATATCCAGTCATGAACCCTGCCGTGCGCCATCCGCCGCGGCCGCAGGCAGATGACAACGACGGCGGCAAACACCACACGCACGGCACGGGAGCGACGCATGAGCAGTTCCATGAGGGACATCGACGAACGGACCAACCTCACCAACAACAACCAGTTCGAGCTGCTGCTGTTCCGGCTTGGCGAAGCCGAGCACTCCGGCCAGACGGAGCTGTTCGGGATCAATGTCTTCAAGGTGCGCGAGATCCTGGTGATGCCGCACGTGACGACCGTGGTGGGGGCCGACCCGTCGATCCTGGGCATGGCCGATATCCGCGGCCAGGTGATCCCGGTGATCGACCTGCCCAGGCTGGTCGGGTGCAAGCCGCGCAGCGGCCTGGGCATCCTGCTGGTGACGGAATATGCACGTTCGACGCAGGGCTTTGCGGTGGAGGCAGTGGAGGAAATCGTGCGCCTGGAGTGGAACCAGGTGCATTCGGCCGAGGCCAGCGTGCGGACCGGCCACGTTACCAGCATCGCCAAGCTGGATGGGGACGCCGCGGGGGGCACGGACGCGTCGCGGCTGGTGCAGGTGCTGGATGTGGAGCAGATCCTGCGCGATGTGCTGCCAACGCGGCAGCCGGACGTGGACCCGGGCACGGTCGGCCCGCAACTGAGCCTGCGCCCGGGCGCCAAGGTCATTGCCGCCGATGATTCGGCACTGGCGCGCGGCCTGATCGAGCAGGGGCTGAAGGCGCTGGGCGCGCCGGTGGTGATGACCAAGTCCGGCAAGGAGGCGTGGGAGCTGCTTGACCGCATCGCCGCCGAGGCGGCCAGCCATGGCAAGTCAGTGCAGGACGAGGTGGCGCTGGTGCTGACCGACCTGGAGATGCCGGAGATGGATGGTTTCACCCTGACCCGCAAGATCAAGGCGGACAGCCGGCTGAAGTCGCTGCCGGTGGTGATTCACTCGTCACTGTCGGGAGAGGCGAGCGAGGAGCATGTGCGCAAAGTGGGCGCGGACGCCTATGTGGCGAAATTCGTGGCCAAGGAACTGGCTGACACCATCCGCGAGGTGCTGACGCGCTGAGCGCCTGGTGGCGGAAGAATCGCAACAGGCACAAAATTCAAACGCCCGCAACCATTCCCGTATCCCGGCGGGTTGCCTATAAAACGGGCACTCCAGTGAGTTCCAGCGCCGGCGCGCCCTTTGCGGTTGTCAAGAGGGGGATATCCACTGAAGCTGTGGATAGTTCCTGTGGACAAGTCGGGCCTCCCGGCCGCTACTGCCCGGGAGGCCCGGCGGCGGCCGGCGTGACCTCCACGCCTGGCCGTACTCCCTGGTGCTGGCGCTCCTCGCTCCCCCTTACTTGGGCTGTTCCACCGTGCGCAGGTAGGGCTTCAGGGTCTTGAAGCCCTGCGGGTACTTCTTCCTGGCGTCCTCGTCCGAGACCGAAGTCGGGATGATGACGTCCTCGCCCGGCTTCCAGTTCACCGGCGTGGCCACGGTGTGCTTGGCATTGAGCTGCAGCGAATCCAGCAGGCGCAGCACCTCGTCGAAATTGCGCCCGGCGCTCATCGGGTACACCAGCATGGCCTTGACCTTCTTGTCCGGGCCGATGATGAACACCGAGCGGATGGTGGCGTTGTCTACCGCGGTGCGCGGGCCGCTGCCGCTGGCCTCGGGGTGGATCATGTCGTAGAGCTTGGCCACTTTCAGGTCGGCGTCGCCGATCATCGGATAGTTGATGGTGCAGTTCTGCGTTTCCTCGATGTCCTTGGCCCAGCGCTGGTGGTCATCCACCGGGTCGATGCTCAGGCCGATGATCTTGGTATTGCGCTTGTCGAACTCGGGCTTGAGCCGGGCCATGTAGCCCAGTTCGGTGGTGCACACCGGCGTGAAGTCCTTGGGATGCGAGAACAGGATGGCCCAGTTGTCGCCGATCCACTCATGGAAGCTGATCTTGCCTTCCGTGGTGTCGGCGGTGAAATCAGGGGCTTGCTCGCCCAGTCGAATCGCCATGGTTGCGCTCCTTGCAGTTGGCGTGGTTTGGAAACGCGCGTCGCCGCGCACTGTTGCCCGCTATCTCGCTATCTCGTTCTTCGCCCGGCCGCCTAGCGGAAGACCAGCACTGGGATCGTGCTGTGGGTCAGGACCTTGTGGGTCTCGCTGCCGATCAGCAGCGCCTGCAGCCCGCGCTTGCCATGCGACGACATCACGATCAGGTCGCAGTCGCGCTGCTGCGCGCACTGGATGATGGCCTGCCAGGGATGGTCGTCGGTGGCGGTGATGGTCTCGCAAGCCACGCCGGCCTGCGCGGCGGCGTGGCTGAGCGCGGCCAGGAAGGTATCCGCGTGGCGCGCGGCCTCTGCGGCAAAGGTGTCCTTGGTGTCCTGCAGGCTGGTCAGCCGGTAGGTCAGCACGTGGTACTCGGGGATCACATGCAGCCCGGTCACGCGGGCGCCGATGCGGCTGGCGAAGGCCATGGCCCGGGCCGCCATCGCGTCGGCGCGTGCGGAGCCGTCGGTAGGCACAAGGAGGTGCTTGAACATGATGGGCCTCCGATTGCAGAAGTTTGCCGCGTCCGCCTGGGCCCGTACCCCGTGCGCCCGGACGAGCCAATCCAGTATAGGAATTGAGTGGCATAAGCGACAGGGCAGACGTGGCGAATATCACGGCGCGCGCCGCAAGCCGGCGGGATTAACATCCTGTTATCATCCAATGCACCATTATCATCCTGCACGAACCCGAGGGATTGACGCATGATCGCGCTGCGCGAAGCTTGGCTGGCCGGACTATTCCGACGCGGCAACTGGCTGCCGAACATCGTGTCGGGCGTGATCGTCGGGGTGGTGGCGCTGCCGCTGGCCATGGCGTTTGCGATTGCGTCGGGCGCCAAGCCGGAGCAGGGCCTGTACACAGCCATCGTCGCCGGGCTGGCGGTGTCGCTGTTCGGCGGCAGCCGGCTGCAGATCGCGGGGCCGACCGGCGCGTTTATCGTGGTGTTGTCCGCCGTGACCGCGCGCCACGGCATCGACGGCCTGCAGATCGCCAGCCTGATGGCGGGCCTGATCCTGCTGGCGATGGGGCTGACGCGGCTGGGCAGCGTGATCCGGTTCATTCCCGCGCCGGTGATCGTCGGCTTCACGGCTGGCATCGGCGTGATCATCTTCGTCGGCCAGTGGCGCGACTTCTTCGGCCTGCCGCCGGTGGCAGGCGAGCATTTCCACGAAAAACTCTGGCACTTGCTGCAAGCGCTGCCGCAATGGCACCCGGCCACCACCGCGCTGGCGCTGGGCAGCCTGGCGCTGGTAGTGGGCGCGCCGCGCGTGCGCTGGCTGCGGCGCATCCCCGGGCCGCTGGTGGCGCTGCTGGTGGCCACCGCGGTGCAGGCGCTGTTGCGCTTTGACGGCGTCGCCACCATCGGCACCGCCTTTGGCGGACTGCCGCGCGGGCTGCCCGTGCCAGCGCTGCCGGACATCACGCTGGCGCGCGTGCTGGAGCTGGCCGGGCCGGCCTTCACCATCGCCATGCTGGGCGCGATCGAGTCATTGCTGTCCGCGGTGGTGGCCGACGGCATGGCGGGCACCCGGCACGATTCCAACCAGGAACTGGTCGGCCAGGGCATCGCCAATATCCTGGCGCCGCTGTTCGGCGGGTTTGCCGCCACCGGCGCCATTGCCCGTACGGCCACCAATATCCGCAATGGCGGCAACAGCCCGCTGGCCGGCGTGGTGCATGCGCTCACGCTGGTGATGGTGCTGCTGTTCCTGGCGCCGCTCGCGGCCAGCGTGCCGCTGGCGACGCTCGCCGCGATCCTGTTCGTGGTGGCCTACAACATGAGCGAGGGGCGCCAGTTTGCGCGCATGGTCCGCCGCGCGCCGCGCGCCGACGTGGCCATCCTGCTGATCACCTTCACCCTGACCGTTCTGACCGACCTGGTGGTGGCGGTCAATATCGGCGTAATCCTGGCCATGCTGCAGTTCCTGCGGCGCATGTCGGCGTCGGTGGAGGTGGCGCGCCAGGACGCGGTGGAGGTGGAGCGCGAACTGGGCGGCGCCGGCGCCGGCCCGGCCGCGCGGATGCCACCGGGCGTGCTGGTCTATGTGATCGACGGACCGTTCTTCTTCGGTGCCGTGGAAGCCTGCGAGCGCGCGCTGGTGCAGACCCATACCGAACCGCGCGTGCTGCTGATCCGCCTGGGCCGCGTGCCCTTCATGGACATGACCGGCCTGCAGACGCTGGAGGCCGTGATCGTGACGCTGCAGAAACGCGGCGTGGCGGTGGTGCTGGCCGAAGCCAACGAGCGTGTCAGGGAAAAACTGGCGCGCGCGGGCGTGCTGGCGGCGCTGGGGGAGGGCAACTACGTGGATTCGCTGGCACCGGCGGTGCAGCGCTGCAGCGAGCTGGCAGGCGAAGGCAATGGCGAGGGCGACGCCCCGCGCTGAGCTACTTCTTCTGCCGTGTGCTGCCCGCGGGCTTGGCCTTGGTGGCGTATTCCACACCATGCTGGGCCAGGTATTCGCGGATCAGCTGGCGCACGACCTGCGACGGTGTCAGGTCCTGCGAGGCGCACAGGGTTTCAAAAGCCTTTTTCTTGACCGGATCGATCAGGATGGTAAGGCGGGCGGTCTTGGATTCCATGAGGGGTGTCCGGCTGTCCCGGCCGGTGATGGCGGCGGTGATTGGATGCGCATTATATACAGCGCAAACCAGTGCCGAAGCCAGCGGTTTGCTCCCCTCTCCCGCTTGCGGGAGAGGGGGGTGTCCGCGAGGGGTGGCAGCATTCTCAGAAACTATCAGGCCGTCAGCACCTGCTGCCGGCTGCCCCTACATCACCATCTCCAGATCCGCAATCACCGCCGCCAAAAACCGCGCCGCCTCTCCACCCGTCACCACACGATGGTCAAAGGTCAGGCTCAGCGGCATCACCCGGTGCACCGCCGGCACGCCGCCGGCCGCCACGACTTCTTCGCGCACGCGCCCGGCACCCAGGATTGCCACGGTCGGCGGCACCACGATAGGCGCGGCATAGCGCCCCGCGATCATGCCGAAGTTGGACAGCGTGATGGTGTTGCCGCGCATTTCCTCCGGCGCGATGGTGCGCGCGCGGATGTCGGCGCGCATGCGGTCCAGGCCGTGGCGCAGGTCTGCGGCATCGCGGTTGCCCACGTCGCGCAGCACGGGCACGAACAGGCCCTCGGGCAGGTCCGCCGCAATGCCGACGTCGATCTTCTTCAGCACGTGGCGGCGGGCGGTCTGGCCTTCGTACCAGGCATTGAGGCCGGGCTCGGCGCGGCAGCCGGCCACCAGGGCGCGCACCAGCCTGATGGTGACATCGGCGCCGGGCTGCCAGGGGTGGATGTCGGCGTCATCCATCACGGTGGCGGCGGCGACTTCGGCTTGTGCGCGCGCCATGTTCTGCGCCATCGCCCGGCGCACGCCGCGCAGCTCTTCCGGCGCGCCCAGCTCAGCCAGCGTGCTGGCTACCCGCTCCACGTCGGCGGCGGTGACCACGCCCTCGGGGCCCGATGCGGTTGCCATCGCCAGGTCCACCCCCAGCCGGCGCGCCAGCGCGCGCACTGCCGGCGTGGCCTTGACGCGCGCGGCCATGCCCGCGGCGGGTGCCGCGGTGCCCGCAGGCGCGGCTTCATTGACCACGTGCGTGCCGACCTGGACCGAGCCCACCACGGTGCCGGCGTCGGCATCCTCGCCCGCACCCTCGAAGCCGACCAGCGGCGCGCCCAGGTGGACGATGTCGCCGGGCTGCGCAAAAAGCTTGCCGATGGTGCCGGCATATGGCGACGGGATTTCCACGATGGCCTTGGCCGTCTCCACTGACAGCAGCGGCTGGTCGGCGGCCACGGTGTCGCCGGTCCTGGCGTGCCAGGTCACGATTTCGGCTTCCTGCAGGCCTTCGCCCAGGTCGGGCAGCTTGAAGACTCTCATCGACCCTCCTTGCGCATCTTTGCCCAACGTTACGCCGCCATCGCCTTGCGCGCCGCGTCGACGATGCGGGCGACGCCAGGCAGGTAGGTGTATTCCAGCCGCGCCAGCGGCACCACGGTGTCGAAGCCGGTCACGCGCTGCACCGGCGCGGCCAGTGAGTAGAGGCCCGCGTCGGCCAGCTGTGCCACGATCTCGGCGCCGAAGCCGGCGGTGCGCGGTGCCTCATGCACGATCACGCAGCGGCCCGTGCGCGTCACCGATTCCAGGATGGTCTGCATGTCCAGCGGCTTGAGCGTGGCCACGTCGATGACCGTGGCCGTCACGCCCTCGCCGGCCAGTGCGTCCGCGGCGGCGAGCGTCTCCTGCACCATCGCGCCCCAGGTAACCAGCGTGATATCGCTGCCTTCGCGCAGCGTGAAGCAGGTGTCCAGCGGCAGCGCCGCGCCGTCGTCGGCCACTTCCTGGCGGAACAGGCGGTACAGCCGCGTGGGTTCGAGGAAGATGACCGGGTCCGGATCGGCGATGGCCGCCAGCAGCAGCCCGTACGCGCGCGCAGGCGATGAAGGCACCACCACGCGGATGCCGGGCATATGCGCGAACATCGCCTCCGGGCTTTCGGAATGATGCTCGGGTGCATGGATGCCGGCACCGCACGGCGAGCGCACCACCATCGGACACGACAGGCGCCCGCGCGTGCGGTGCCGCATGCGTGCGGCGTGGTTGATGATGTGGTCGACCGTGGGGTAGATAAAACCGGTGAACTGGATCTCGGCCACGGGCTTGAGCCCCATTGCCGCCATGCCGATCGCCGCGCCGACGATGCCGCCTTCGGCCAGCGGCGTATCCATGACGCGCGCTGCGCCAAAGCGCGCCTGCAGGCCCACGGTGGCGCGGAACACGCCGCCATTGACGCCGATATCCTCGCCCAGCAGCAGCACATCGGGATCGTGATCCAGCGCATGGGCCAGCGCCAGGTTGACTGCTTCGACCAGATTGATTTCCGCCATGGTTCGCTCGCTGTGGTCGCTACGTGGAGGCGCAGGGTTCGCTTGCTTATCCGCGCGGCGCCGGGAAGCGCCGGGCAATCTCCAGCTGCGCCTGCAATTCGGCCGGCATGGCCGCGTACAGGCAGTCAAACATCGCGGCCGGATCTGGCGGCGGCATGGCAAGGTAAGTTTCCACGGCCTGCGCCACCTGCTGTGAGCAGGCCTTGACCAGCGCTTCCTCGCGCGCTGCGTCCCACGCGTGCAGCGCCAGCAGGTGCGTGCGCAGCCGCAGCAGCGGCTCTTCCTGCCAGTGCGCCTTGACGCTGGCCTCGTCGCGGTAGCGCGAGGCGTCGTCGGCGGTGGTGTGGTCGCCCAGGCGGTAGGTGATGGCCTCGATCAGCGCCGGACCGCCGCCGGCGCGCGCGCGCGCGATGGCCTCGCCGACGCGGTGGCGCACTGCGACCACGTCGTTGCCGTCGACCTGCTCGCCGGGGATGCCGGCGGCAATGGCCTTCTGCGCCAGCGTCTGCGCCGCGGTCTGGCCGCTGCGCGGCATCGATATTGCCCACTGGTTGTTGTTGATCACGATCACCAGCGGCGCGTGCCACGCGCCGGCCATGTTCATGCCCTCATAGAAATCGCCCTTGGAGGTGCCGCCATCGCCCAGCAGGCAGACCGCCACGCGCGGCTCGCCGCGCAGCTGGAACGCATAGGCGGCGCCGGCCGCGTGGCAGACCTGGGTGCCGATCGGCACGCAGTTGGCAAAGTCATGCGGCGCCGCCGCAAAGCCGCTGCCGCGTTCGTCGCCGCCCCAGTACAGCAGGCTCTCGGTCATCGTGACGCCGCGCACAAACTGCGCAGCGTGGTCGCGATACGAGGGCACCAGCACGTCTTCGGGCCGCATCGCAAAGGCCACGCCCACGCCAATGGCTTCCTGGCCGAGCGCCGAGGCAAAGGTGCCGATCTTGCCGGTGCGCTGCAGCGCAATCGCTTTCAGGTCGAACTGGCGCGTCAGCACCATCGCCTGGTACAGCGGCAGCAGCGCGTCGGGGTTGCCGGCAAGGGGTGGGGGAGGGGAAGTGGGGGAGGAGGTGTCGCCCGGCGGGGCAAGGTAGCGCGTATAGCCGATCTCGAAGCTCGCAACCGTGGACATGGCAGGTCTCTCGATGCTTGTCTCGACAGGATCTGCAGGGACGGCCGCGAGGATCTTCGCAGCGCTGTCCGCAGCAATGATCGCGTTGTGATCCCCGCCGTGCTTTTTGGGCGCGGAGGGACTTGAGCTTGAGTGTAGGGCATTTGCGCGGCGGGCGCGTCGCAAAATCGTCTTGCTGTGCACAATGCGCGTGGTGCTGCCCACAATGCAAGAAAGCGCCTGTCGGCGCTTTCTTGCTGGCAACAGCAGTGCGCTTCAGCGCTGGTACGGCGGCTGCACGAAGCCCGCAAAGCGCTGCTGCGTCACCGTCTTGAACTGCGCTGACTGGTAGGCGTCGCGGATGTCCTTGACGAAGGGCTTGTTCAGGTCCGCCGTCTTCACCGCCACCAGGTTCATGTAGTAGTCGGGGATCTGTTCCAGCGCCAGCGCCGAGGTCAGCTTCAGGCTGGAAGCCAGCGCATAGTTTCCATTGACGAAGGCATAGTCCACGTCGTCGAGCGAGCGCGGCAGCTGGGCGGCTTCCAGCTCGATCAGCTTGAGCTGGTGCGGGTTGGCGTCGATGTCGCGCTCGGTGGCGCGGACCGGGTCGGTGCCCGGCTTGAGCGTGCCCCAGCCGATCTGCCGCAGGATGGCGATGGCGCGCGCCAGGTTGGTGGGATCGTTCGGCAGCGACAGGTATTGCCGGGCTTCACCTCGGCCAGGCCCTTGTGCTTGCGGCTGTAGATGCCGATCGGCGCGGTCGGCACCTGGATCACGTCGGTCAGCGCCAGCTTGCGGTCGGCCGAGAACTTCTTCAGGTAGGCCACGAATAAGGGCGCCGGCGCCCGGCTGCACTACGCTGAAGGACAGCGTCACCCGTCTGGAGGCGGCCATGCCCGAACAACTCACCCGGCATCCCGAAGTCACGATCCAGGTCTTGCGCAGCGCCGGGGCCAACTGCGGCGAGGGCGCGCCGCAGGCCATCCTCAAGGCCTGCCCGCGCGAGCGCTTCTGCAAGCTGCCGGGCGGGGAGATCTGCGTGTATGGCCTGGACGGCGCGCAGGCGATGACGCAGTTCACGGCTGCCGACTGGCAGTCGCTCGCGCCCCTTGCGCGGGGCAGCGCAGAGGTTGCCGCCGAGACGGGCTGGGAGGGGACCACTGCCGCGGTGTTCATTGCCGGGCTTGTCGCCGGTGCGCTGGCGGCCGCGGCCCTGGCACGCTGGCGGCGCAGCCGTGGCCGTGGCCGTGGCCGTGGTTGACGGGGCCGCGCTGGCACGGTGTTTGCGGCCTTTTCAGGTCATGACACCGATGCAGTCCGCCTCCGATCGTTTCCGCCGGCCTGGGCACGGCGCAGCGCGCCGTCTGTCGTGCGGGTTTGGCGCGATCCCGTGCGCGCGCGAAAGCGCACTGCCGGAAACTTTTATCCTGTTTGAAGCCGAGGCAGGCCAGAAATTGCATGCCCGACTGGCGCACGCAGGCCTGCATTTCCGCACATTCCTGCCGCAGCCGGTCTTGCGGCGCGCGGCGACGACGGGAGGCGCGCAATGATGGGCGCGACGGCCTTCTCGGCCATCCGCGAGCACGCGCACTGGCCCGCGTGGCGCCGTGCCATCGGCATTCTGTTCATTGCCGCGGTGCTGGCGCTGATCGCGCGCAAGCTGGGCACCATCGACTGGGACGCGGTGCTGGCCGCGCTGCGCGGCTTCAACGCCCGCACGCTGGTGCCGGCGGCGGCCTTCGTTGCGCTGAGCGGCTTGCTGTACAGCCAGTTCGACCGGCTTGGCTGCCACTATGCCGGACACCCGTTGCCGGCGTGGCGGGTGATGGCGATTGCTTATGTCAGCTACACCCTCAGCCTCAACCTTGGGGCCACGCTGGGCGGCGCGGGCGTGCGTTATCGCCTGTACACGCGCGCCGGGCTGACCCTGCCGCAGATCTGGAGCCTGTTCGTGGTGGTGGTGAGCAGCAACTGGCTCGGCTATGCCTTGCTGGCGGGGGGCATCCTGGCGGCACAGCTGGTGGTGCTGCCGCCGGAGTGGGGCATTCCCGCGGCGCTGACACGGGTGCTGGGCGCGCTGATGCTGGCGGTGCCGGCTGCCTACCTGGCTGCCTGTGCCACCTGGCACGGCCGGCACCGGACCGTGCGCGACCATGATATCTACGTTCCTTCGATCGGCTTCGCGGCGCTGCAAATCCTCTTGTCAGCGGCCCACTGGATGGCGATGGCGGCGATCCTGTATTCGCTGCTGCATACGCATGCGGGGTACTTCACGGTGCTTGAGGTATTGCTGGCGTCGGGGCTGGCGGGCGTGGTGGTGCGGATCCCCGGGGGCCTCGGCGTGATCGAGACCGTGTTCCTGACGATGCTGGGAAGCCAGGTGCCGCACGGGCTGCTGCTGGCGGCGCTGATTGCGTATCGCGCGATGTATTACCTGATTCCGCTGATGATCGGGTCGATTGGCTACTTTGTGCTGGAGGCGCACGGCAAGCGTGGTGGGAGGTAGGTTGTGCTGGCGACCGATAGCTTTCGAGAGTGCTACCAGCCTTCGCGTACGCTCCCCTCTCCCGCGAAGTGGGAGAGGGGAGAAACCCTGCGGATCGCTGTGACGCCTGCGGTTAGGCCGCCGCCAACGCCCGATCCAGGTCCTCGATCAGATCATCGATATGCTCGATGCCGACCGACAGCCGCACCATGTCCTCACTGACGCCAGCCGCCTTCAGCTCATCCGCATTGAGTTGCCGATGCGTGGTTGACGCGGGATGCGTGGCCAGCGACTTGGCATCGCCGATATTGACCAGCCGCGTGAACAGCTGCAGCGCATCCAGGAAGCGCGCACCGCCTTCGCGGCCGCCTTGCTTCAGGCCGAACGACAGGATGCCGGGACCGCGCCCGCCCAGGTACTTTTGTACCAGCGCGTGGTCGGCATGGTCGGGCAGGCCGGCAAAGTTGACCCAGTCCACCTTGGGATGCTGCTGCAGGTGGCGGGCGATCGCCAGCGCGTTCTCAGTGATGCGGTCCAGCCGCAGCGCCAGGGTCTCGATGCCCTGCAGGATCAGGAAGGCATTGAACGGCGACAGCGCCGCGCCGGTATTGCGCAGCGGCACCACGCGCGCGCGGCCGATATAGGCGGCCGGGCCCAGCGCCTCGGTGTAGACCACGCCGTGGTAGGACACGTCGGGCTCGTTCAGGCGCTTGAAGCGTTCCTTGTGCTGGGCCCAAGGGAACTTGCCGCTGTCGATGATGGCGCCGCCGACGCTGTTGCCGTGGCCGCCCAGGTACTTGGTCAGCGAATGCACGACGATGTCCGCGCCATGCTCGAACGGACGGCACAGATAGGGCGACGGCACCGTGTTGTCGACGATCAGCGGCACGCCGTGGTTGTGCGCCACGCGCGCGATGGCTTCGATATCGACCACGTTGCCGAGCGGGTTGCCCACCGACTCCACGAAGATCGCCTTGGTGCGCGCGTCAACCAGGTCGCCGAAGCTGGCCGGGTTGCGGCCATCGGCAAAGCGGGTCTCGATGCCGGACTGCGGCAGCGTGTGCGCCAGCAGGTTGTAGGTGCCGCCATAGAGCTGGCTCGACGAGACGATGTTGTCGCCGGCCTCGGCAATGGTCTGGATCGCGTACGTGATTGCCGCCATGCCCGACGCCAGCGCCAGTGCGCCCACGCCGCCCTCGAGCGCGGCCAGGCGCTGCTCGAGCACGTCATTGGTCGGGTTCATGATCCGGCTGTAGATATTGCCGGCCACCTTCAGGTCGAACAGGTCGGCGCCGTGCTGGGCGTTGTCGAAGGCGTACGCCACCGTCTGGTAGATGGGCACGGCCACCGCGCGCGTGGTGGGATCGGGCGAATAGCCGCCATGGACGGCCAGGGTTTCGAGTTTCATGTTCTTCTCTCTTCTTCTCGCTGTTGGGTGCCGGACCGGCGCGCCGGGGCAGTGCCTGCCATGGCGCCGGGCATGCCGAGCGGTGCGCCGCGCGGGCGCACCGGGCCGTGCCATGGTACCAGCGCGGCCCGCGCACGCCCCTGCGGCGTGGCCGCCATGGTTGCCGACGGCGCTCCCGCCATGCAAGGAAACTTATTGCATTTGGATATGCGCGGCGCCGCTGCGCAGGGGTCATGCCCCGACCGCGAGCGGCGGTTCGACCTGCTGCCAGCGCAGGTTCTCCGGCCGGCGCAGTCCCAGATGCTCGCGCAGCGTGGAGCCCGTATAGCGCTCGCGGAACAGCCCGCGCCGGCGCAGTTCCGGCAGCACCAGTTCGATGAAGTCATCGAGCCCGCCCGGGAGCCAGGGTGGCATGACATTGAAGCCATCGGCGGCCTCGCCCTCGAACCACGCCTGCAGCTGGTCGGCGATGGACTGCGGCGTGCCGTGGATCGACCAGTGGCCGCGCGCGGTGGCCACGCGCAGGCACAGCTGGCGGATGGTGAGCCCCTCGCGCCGGGCCAGGCCGGTAACCAGCTGGAAGCGGCTCTTGGCGCCGTTCGGTTCGGCCAGGTTGTCGGGCAGCGGGCCGTCCAGCGGATAGCCGCTCAGGTCGATCCCGCCCAGGTGTTGCGACAGCAGGGCCAGCCCCACCGACGGATGGATCAGGCTTTGCAGCGCTTCGAATTTCTCCTGCGCCTCGGCCTCGCTGCGGCCCACCACGGGGAACACGCCAGGCAGGATCTTGAGCTGGCCGGGCGTGCGGCCGTAGCGCGCGAGCCGCGCTTTCAGGCCACGATAGAAGGCCTGCGCATCGGCCAGCGACTGCTGCGCGGTAAAGATGACCTCGGCGGTGCGTGCCGCCAGTTCCTGCCCGGCCTCGGACGAGCCCGCCTGCACGATCACCGGATGGCCCTGCGGCGGGCGCGGGACGTTGAGCGGCCCGCGCACCTGGAATTGCGCGCCGCGATGGTCCAGCGGGTGCAGCTTGTCCGCATCGAAATGCAGGCCGTTGTCCTTGTCGTACAGGAAAGCATCGTCCTCCCAGGTGTCCCACAGCCCGGTCACCACGTCGACGAACTCTTCGGCACGGGCGTAGCGGTCAGCGTGCGCGGGATGACGTTCGAGGCTGAAGTTGCGCGCTTCGGCATCCGACCACGACGTCACCACGTTCCAGCCCGCGCGGCCCCCGCTGAGGTGGTCGAGCGAGGCGAACTTGCGCGCCACATGAAAGGGCTCGTTGTAGGTGGTGGAGACGGTCGCCACCAGGCCGATGCGCTGCGTCACCGCCGCCAGTGCCGACAGCAACGTCAGCGGCTCGAAGGTGGCGGCGCGCGCGGTGCGCGGCAGGGTGGCATCGTCCATGCCGCGGATGGCGACGCCGTCCGCCAGGAACAGCGCATCGAAGCCCGCGGCCTCGGCGCGCTGCGCCAGCGCGATGTAGTGCGCCAGGTTGCGCCCGGCATCGGCCTGGGCCCCGGGATGGCGCCAGCCGGCGACATGGTGCCCGGTGGCCTGGAGGAAGGCGCCCAGATGCAGCTGGCGCGGCGGCTTTTGCTGTGACATCGATCGTGCTCCCGGAAGAATCTGGCTGGGTCAGGCCGCTTGCCGTTGCGCGGCACGGGCGGACTGGTTGGCCGGCGCCGCGCCCTCGCTGCGCACGCCCGCCTTCACCGCCTTGCTGCGGCGGCCATCCACACCGACCGGGATATCGCCGGCCACGGTGGCGCGGCGCACTACGCGGTGCGCGTCGCCATAGTCGTTGATGGCGTAGTGCTGGGTGGCGCGGTTGTCCCAGATGGCGACGTCGCCCGCGCGCCAGCGCCAGCGCACGGTGTTCTCCAGCCGGTGCACATGGCCCTGCAGTACGGCAATCAGGTGCGCCGAATCGGCCGACGAGTAGTCCAGCAGCTTCTTGACGAAGTGGCCCAGCACCAGCGTGCGTTCACCGGTCTCCGGATGCACGCGCACCACCGGGTGCTCGGTCTCGTAGAGCGCCGAGGTGAATATTTCGCGGTAGCGCTTCAGCCCTTCGTCGCTGGGATTGACGCGCGTGGCCGCGTAGTCGTAGTCGTTGGTGTGCAGCGCCCACAGCTTGTCGGCCAGCGCGCGCAGCGGCTCGGGCAGATCCTGGTACGCAGCGGCGGTATTGGCCCACACCGTGTCGCCGCCGGCGGCGGGCACGGTCACGGCGCGCAGCACCGAGACCGCGGGGTAGGCCAGATCGAAAGTCACGTCGGTATGCCAGGAGTTGGCGCGGCCGCCATGCTGCGAGTCGAGCTCAAGCAATTGCGTGCCGTCGCGCGAGGGCACGGTCGGGTGCGGCACGGTGTCGCCGAACCGGCGCGCAAAGCCCTGCTGTGCGGCATCGTCCAGATGCACCTGGTCGCGCAAGAACAGCACCTTGTGCTTGAGCAGGGCTGCGCGGATGGCGGCGAAGGTGGCGGGGGCAGGCCGCCGTGCAGCGCGACGCCGCGGATCTCGGCGCCGATGCGGCCGGCAACCGGGTGGATGTCGAGCTGGACGGTCTGGTCTTGGGTGGCGTTGGCTTGGGTCATCACGAAGCTCCGGAGGGGATTGGGATTGGGTCAGGCGAGTTCAGGTTCGGGGGCCCGCTGCACGGCAGGCTCCTGTCCGGCAAACTCACGCAGCACGGCATCGCGCACGCGCGCGAAGGGAAGTCCGGCGCGTTCGCGCGGATGCGGCAGGTCCACCGGCAGGATGCGGCGGATGCGGCCGGGCCGGGGTTCCATCACCACCACGCGGTCGCCCAGGAAGACGGCTTCCTCGACGTCGTGGGTGACCAGGATCATGGTGATGCCCTCGGCCTGCCAGATGCGCTGCAGTTCCTGCTGCAGGTAGGCCCGCGTCATTGCGTCGAGCGCGCCGAAGGGCTCGTCGAGCAGCAGGATCCCGGGCCGCGTCACCAGTGCCCGCGCAATCGCCACGCGCTGCGACATGCCGCCAGAGAGCTGGTGCGGATAGGCTTGTTCGAAGCCGCGCAGGCCAACCAGGGCGATATGCTCGGCAACGTTGCGGTCTTTCTCCTGCGTGCTGCCCGGCGTATTGAGCAGCGCCAGCCGGATGTTCTGGTCGACCGTCAGCCACGGGAACAGCCGGTGCTCCTGGAACACGATGCCGCGCTGCAGGCTGGTGCCCGATACGCGCTTGCCGTCCAGCAGGATCTCGCCGCGGTAATCCTCTTCCAGGCCGACCGCCAGCCGCAGCAGGGTTGACTTGCCGCAACCGCTGGCACCAACGATGCTGATGAACTCGCCCGGGGCGATGGTCAGGGTGATGTCCTCGAGCACGGGCAGGGCCCGGCCCTCGACTTCATACTGCTTGTGCAGGTGCGCGATGCTTAGCGTGCCGGCATGTGGCATAGGGGTCTCCGATCCATTGAGGGGGTGGCTCAGCCGGCGGCCACCGAGCGCCCGCGCCAGGCGAGCAGGCGGGATTCGATGCGGCCGGCGATCCAGTTCAGCGTGAAGCCGACCAGGCCGACCACGATCACGCCGAAGATCACCAGGTCCATCCAGAAGTTCTCGCGGCCGTCGGTCATGGTGTTGCCGATGCCCTTGCCGGATACCAGCAGGTACTCCGCGCCGAGCGTGGCCAGCCACGCATAGATCAGCCCCAGGTGGATGCCGGCGAAGATCGACGGGGCTGCCGACGGCAGCACCACGCGCCACAGCACCTGGGTGCGGGTAAAGCGCAGCACGCGGGCCACTTCCAGCAGGTCCGCGGGTACGGCGCGGATGCCTTCGAAGGTGTTGAGCGCCACCGGGAAGAATGCCGCCAACGACAGGAACACTACCTTGGCGGCATCGCCCAGCCCGAACCAGACCGAAATCAGCGGGATCCATGCAAACAGCGAGATCTGCTTGACGGTATGGAAGCTGGGGCCCACCAGGCGTTCGAACAGGCGCGACAGCCCAAGCGCCGTACCGAACACCACCCCGGCGCTGGCACCGATGGCAAAGCCGGCCAGGTCGCGCCACAGGCTGGCGCCCAATGCCGTTGCCAGCGCGCCGCTTTGTACCTGACGCAGCGCGGTGTCCCAGACGCTGGACACCGGCACCAGCAGCGGCGAAGCGGTCCAGCCAAAGCGCACGGCGGCCCACCACAGCGCGAGCAGCGTGAGCGGCAGCACCCAGCCGCGCAAGGCGCGGGGCAGGCGAATACGGGGGCGGATTACAGAAGTGGTCATCGCGGCCTCGCCTCAGAAGCCCGGCTTGCGCCAGCGCAGCACCGCGCCTTCGGCCAGCGCCAGCGTCTTGTCCAGCGCAAAGCCCACCACGCCCACCACCAACACGGCGGCCAGCACCATGTCGAGCTGGAACAGCTGGCGCCCGTAGACGATCATGTAGCCCAGCCCCTCGGACGAGGCCAGCAGCTCCACCACCACCAGCGCCAGCCACGCGTGCGTCAGGCCGTAGCGCACGCCGTTCCACACCGGCGCGGCCGCGGCGGGCAGCACTACGCGCGACAGCGTCTGCCAGCGCGTGAGCTGCAGCACCCGCGCCACCTCCAGGTAGCGTGTCGGCACGCTGCCGATGCCCTTGTACGTGTTCAGCGCCACCGGCACGAAGGCGGCCTTGGCGATCAGGATCACCTTGAGCGCTTCGTCGATGCCGAGCAGCAGCATCAGCAGCGGCAGCCAGCCCAGCACCGGCACCTGGCTGAACGCCTTAAAGGTCGGGTAGACGTAGTCGCGCAACGTCGGCGACAGGCCCATGGCCGCGCCCAGCGTCAGCCCGCCGGCCAGGCCCACGGCAAAGCCGCCGGCCACGCGCAGCGCGCTGATGGCCAGGTTGGCCTGCAGTTCACCGCTTTGCCAGAGGTCGGCCAACGTGCGCGCGACGTCTTCGGGTGCGGGCAGCACCTGCGGCGCAATCCAGGCATTGCGGGCGGCCACATACCAGATCAGCAGCAGCGCCAGCGGCACCGGCCAGGCCAGCAGCCAGCGTGTGGCATCCTGCCAGCGCAGTGGCTTGCGCGGATTAGCCACGCGCGGCGCCGCGGCGGCGGGCAGTGAAAGCGAATCGGCGACGGACATGATGTCAGGCTCCCAGGATCTTGCCGTTGGGTTGGTAGACGGGCCAGTAGCTCTGCAGGCTCAGGTCGTTGAGCGCAGCTTTCAGGAAGCGCTGGTCGATCCACTGGTCCACGTCAAAGCGCGCACGGCTCAGCCTGAAGCGATAGGCCTGCTCGACCGCATCCTTGTAGCGGCTGACCAGGAAAGGATCGAAATTCGGGTTCAGCCGCACCCGCAAAGGCTCGCCGTCAAAGTCCTCCTTCCAGTGGTCATAAGGCGTACCCGCACGCGCCCAGGTGCGCAGCACCTCCTCGCGGTGGCTTTCGTCCGAAGCCCACCGCGCCGCCTCGACCGCTGCCTTCACCAGGTGCTGCGTGGTCTCCGGATAGCGCCCGGCGAATTCGTCGCTCACCAGTACGTGGCTTTGCCGTGTGTAGATCGGCGACTGGTACTTGCTGGAGTACAGGATGCGCACCGCGCCCTTGTCGCGCAGGCGCAGGATGTCCATGGCGCCGATGGCGGCGTCGATGTCGCGCGTGGACAGCGCCGCCAGGTAGCCGGCCGTGTCCAGGTTCAGCAGGCGCAGGTCCTTGTCCGACAGCCCGTTTGCTTCCAGCAGGCGCAGCGCGGGCAGGTGCATGTTGGTGCCCTTGAACAGCGACACGCGCTTGCCGCGCAGGTCGCTGACCGTCTTCAGCGGCGAATCGGGTGGCACCCCCACGTAGATGTTGGCGCGCACGCCGGTGGCCAGCACCAGCCGCGTCTTCAGGCCCGCGGAGCGTGCCACGATGGACGGCAGGTCGCCCTGCAGCGCGAAGTCGAGCTGGCGGTTGGCCAGCGCCTCGTTGACGGCGGGGCCGGCGCCCTTGAAGAAGAACCACTCCACGCGCGTGCCGGTCGGCTTGAACGATTCCTCCAGCCAGCCGCGCGCATGGGCAATCGCCAGCGAACTGCCGGCAAAGCTGGGCGGGGTCCCGGTGGCGGGCTGGGCCACGCCGATGCGGATCACGTCAGGCCGCGCAGTGGGGCTGGCGCTGAACGCGGACAGCGGCGACAGCGAAGCCGCCATGCCCAGCCCGGACCAGGCTGCGCAGCGCAGCATGTCGCGGCGGGTCAGCGTGTGCGGAGTATTGGCATCGGGGCGCGGGGACGTCATCGTGCGGGCCTTCTTGAAGTGGAGGACGGCTCCACGATAAGCGGCGCTGCGCGCGGACCTGAACGAATGATTCCGGCTTTGGTTATTGGCCCTGCGCATATGGCGCGCAGCGCGGCGTTGGCATATCGGCATGCAATCTTCTTCGTTGGCCGAATGTCGGTGCTGTCCTACAGTCTGCGCATTTTGATCCCTGCCAGGCTGACCGAGCCCTCACGATGAGCAATGACCTTCCTGCCGGCCGCCGGCGCTTCCTGCAGCGCGGGGCCGTACTGGGTGCCGCCGCGGCCGGCGCCGCCACCGCGGCGCGCGCTGAACCCCTGACGGTTGCGCCGTGGACGCGCATGCCGGGCGAGCCCGTGCTGTGGCATGCCTACGGCCAGCCGTCCCCGTTCGAGAAGGACGTGGTGCGGCGCAGCCGCAGCGCGGCGCCGCTGCCGGGCGCCAACTCGTCGATGACGCCGCTGCAGGACCTGCGCGGCATCATTACGCCGACCGGGCTGGTGTTCGAGCGCCATCACGCCGGCATTCCGCTGATCGACCCGGCGCAGCACCGGCTGGCGGTGCATGGGCTGGTGGCGCGCCCGCGCATCTTCACCATGGACGACCTGGTGCGCCTGCCGTCGGTGTCGCGCATCCATTTCCTGGAGTGCTCGGGCAACACCGGGCGCGAGTGGAAGGCGCCCGGCGCCAAGTCCGTGCAGATCAGCCACGGCCTGCTGTCTTGCTGTGAGTGGACCGGCGTGCCGTTGTCCGTGGTGCTGGACGAGGTCGGCGTGGCGCCGGATGCGGCATGGGTGCTGGCCGAAGGTGCCGACGGCGCGGCCATGACGCGCAGCGTGCCGCTGGCCAAGGCGCTGGAAGATGCGCTGCTGGTCTACGCGCAGAACGGCGAAATGCTGCGGCCCGAGCATGGCTATCCGCTGCGGCTGTTCCTGCCGGGTTATGAGGGCAATATGTCCATCAAGTGGCTGCGGCGCCTGAAGCTGGGGCGCGCGCCGTTCATGTCACGCGAAGAGACGTCGAAGTACACGGACTCCTTGCCCGACGGCAGCGCGCGGCAGTTCACCTTCCTGATGGACGTGAAGTCAGTGATCACCTTCCCCGCGCCGGACCACAAGCTGCGCGAGCGTGGCTTCTACGAGATCTCGGGCCTGGCGTGGTCGGGCCACGGACGGATCCGCCGCGTCGAGGTGTCGGTCGATGGCGGCCGCGGCTGGCGCGAGGCGCAGTTGCAGGAGCCGGTGCTGGACCGCGCGCTGGTGCGCTTCCGCCTGCCGTGGCGCTGGGATGGCGGGCCAGCTTCGCTGGAGAGCCGTGCCATCGACCAAGCCGGCAACGTCCAGCCCACGCCGGACCAGCTGGTGGCCGCGCGCGGCGTGGCTTCCACCTATCACTACAACGCGATCCAGCGCTGGCGCGTGGCCGCGGACGGGAGCATTGCCAATGCGCGCGCCTGAACGAATCCGTGGTACCGCTGCGGTGCTGGCGCTGGCTTGCGCTGCCCAAACGGTCCTTGCGCAGACCTACGGCATAGGCCGCCCCGCCGGCGAGCGCGATCTTGCCGCGTGGAATATCGACGTGACCCCGGACGGCGCTGGCCTGCCGCCAGGCAGCGGCACGGTCGCGCGGGGCCAGCAGGTCTATGCGCAGCACTGTGCCGCGTGTCACGGCGTCAATGGCGAAGGCAAGCCGGCCGATGCGCTGGTGGGCGGGCAGGGCACGCTGCAGGACGCCGCCAGGGGCAAGGACCCCGTCAAGACCATCGGCAGCTTCTGGCCCTACGCGACCACCGTATTCGATTTCATCAACCGCGCCATGCCCTACAACGCGCCGCAGAGCCTGGCGCCAGACGAGGTCTATGCGGTCACCGCGTGGCTGCTGCACAAGAACGGCATTTTGCCCGCCGATGCGGTGCTGGATGCGCGCAGGTTGCCGCAAGTGAAGATGCCGAACCGCGATGGCTTCGTTGCGGATGCGCGTCCCGACACGGCCAACGTGCCGTGCCGCAGCGGCTGCCCCGGCAAGCCCTGATGGCCTGCCAATGTCGAGACATGGATATGCGATAAGCGGATAAGGGCCAACGCTATGATTCGTTGACCGCGCAATAGCCGGCTCTCTACAGTGCAAGCTTGTACGCGGCATCCCGGATGCCGCATCGGCTTCCCCCGTATGCCAGAGCTTGCCATGACGACCGCAACCGCCCACGCCAGTGTTTCGCGCCAGCAGAGCGCGCCGCTTTCCACCGCATTCTCCGCAGACGCAGGCAACTTCGAAATCCGTCCGCTGGACGCGCCGCTGGGCGCGGAAGTAATCGGGCTCGACTTGTCGCAGCCGTTGTCCGACGCGGATTTTGCACGCATCCATCGCGCCCACCTCGACTACCATGTGGTGGTGTTCCGCGGCCAGCAGATCACGCCGGCGCAGCAGATCGACTTCAGCCGCCGCTTCGGCCCGCTGCAGATCCACGTGCTGCACCAGTTCCAGCTGCCGGGCCATGCGGAAGTGCTGGTGGTGTCCAACGTGGTCGAGAACGGCAAGCCGATCGGGCTGGGCGATGCCGGCCACTTCTGGCATTCGGACCTGTCGTACAAGGAAAGGCCCAGCCTCGGTTCGCTGCTGCATGCGCGCGAGCTGCCCGCCGAGGGAGGCGACACGCTGTTCGCCAACATGCACCTGGCCTGGGACACGCTGCCGGCGGCGCTGCAAGGTGCCGTCGATGGGCTGCAGGCCGAGCACACCTACCTGGCGCGTTACGCCGAGCTGCAGCAGCGCAGCCCGTGGCGCCCCAACCTGACGCCGGAGCAGATTGCGCAGGTCAGGCCGGTGCTGCAGCCGGTGGTGCGCACCCATCCGGAGACCGGACGCAAGGCGCTCTTCGTCAGCGAGCACTTCACCACGCGCATCGTCGGCCTGCCCGAAGATGAAAGCAGCGAGCTGCTGGAGCAGTTGTTTGCGCACAGCGTCAAGCCTGCCCATATCTACCGCCACCAGTGGCAGCCGCACGACCTGGTGTTCTGGGACAACCGCTCGCTGCTGCATCTTGCCGCGGGCTGTCCGCCGGAACTGCGGCGCGTGATGTACCGCACCACCATCGAAGGCGACGTGCCGCGCTGAAGGCGGCAACGGTATCGCATGTCATCCCAGGGCGCTCGCAGTGGCGAGCGCCAATCCACCGAATTTCCCGGAGTCTTGATCATGTTCTCTCGTTTTTCCCGCAGGTTCGGCCTGCTGGCGCTGAGCGCCGGCCTGGCCATCACCGGCACCGCGCACGCCGAAGGCAAGCTGCGCATCGCCGAGCAGTTCGGCGTGGTCTATCTGCTGCTCAACGTGGCGCGCGACCAGCAGTTGATCGAGAAGCACGGCAAGCAGCAGGGTGTCGACATCAAGGTCGAATGGACTCAACTGTCGGGCGGCGCCGCGGTAAACGACGCGCTGCTTTCGGGTGCGATCGATATCGCCGGTGCCGGCGTGGGCCCGCTGCTGACGCTGTGGGACCGCACCCACGGCAAGCAGAACGTGCGCGGCGTGGCGTCGCTGGGCAACTTCCCGTACTACCTGGTCAGCAACAACCCCAAGGTGAAGTCGATTGCCGATTTCACCGAGAAGGACCGGATCGCGCTGCCGGCAGTGGGCGTCTCCGTGCAGTCGCGCGTGCTGCAGCTCGCCGCGGCAAAGCAATGGGGCGACAAGGATTACAACCGCCTCGACAAGTGGACGGTCGCGGTGCCACATCCGGATGCCGCCGCGGCGATCATTTCCGGCGGCACCGAGATCACCGGCCACTTCGGCAATCCGCCGTTTCAGGAGCAGGAACTGGCGGGCAACCCGAACGCGCGCATCGTGCTGAATTCTTATGACGTGCTGGGTGGCCCGAGCTCGTCCACGGTGCTGTACGCGACCGAGAAGTTCCGCCACGACAACCCCAGGACCTACCGCGCCTTCGTCGACGCGCTGGCCGAGGCCGCTGCCTTCGCCACCGCCAATCCGGAAGCCGCCGCCGATATCTACCTGCGCCAGAGCAAGGCCAGGACCGACCGCGCGCTGCTGCTGCGCGTGTTGAAGAACCCGCAGGTGCAGTTCCGCGTGGCGCCGCAGAACACCTTTGCGCTGGCCGCTTTCATGCACCGTGTGGGCGCGATCCGGAACCAGCCGAAGTCCTGGCAGGACTATTTCTTCCAGGACCCGGTCACCGCGCAAGGGAGCTGAGCATGGCCACCCACAACCTGCGCGTGGTGTCGGACCGCGCCACGCCCCTGCTGCAGGTGGAGGGCGTGTCGCTGGAGTACCGCACGCCCGAGCGCATCGTGCGCGCCACCCATCGCGTCAGCTTCGACGTGCATGCCGGCGACCGCTTCGTGCTGCTGGGCCCGTCCGGCTGCGGCAAGTCCACGCTGCTGAAGGCGGTTGCCGGGTTCGTGCCGCCCAGCGAGGGCGAGATCCGGCTGGAAGGCCGGCGTGTGCAGCAGCCCGGCCCGGACCGCATCGTGGTGTTCCAGGAGTTCGACCAGCTGCCGCCGTGGAAAACGGTGGTGCAGAACGTGATGTTCCCACTGCGGCAAGCGCGCAAGCTGTCGCGGGCGCAGGCGCGCGAGCTGGCGCTGGACAGCCTGCACAAGGTGGGGCTGGCCGATTTTGCCGATGCCTATCCGCATACGCTGTCGGGCGGCATGAAGCAGCGCGTGGCGATCGCGCGCGCACTGGCGATGCGCCCCAAGGTGCTGCTGATGGACGAGCCCTTTGCGGCGCTGGACGCGCTCACGCGCCGGCGCATGCAGGAAGAGCTGCTGGCGCTCTGGGACGACGCGGCCCTCACGCTGCTGTTCGTCACCCATTCGATCGAAGAAGCGCTGGTGGTGGGCAGCCGCATCCTGCTGCTGTCGCCGCACCCGGGCCGCGTGCGCGCGGAACTCAACAGCCACCAGTTCAGCCTGGCCAGCCAGGGCGGCGCCGAATTCCAGGCCGCCGCGCAACGCATCCATACCTTGCTGTTCGACGAGCCCGCCGCCGAGGCCGCACCGCGTGCGCGCAGCGCGGCGGGCCGCTGAACCGGGATATCGCATCATGACGCAACCGACACTGACACTGGCCGACACGCTTCGGCCCGAATACGAACGCGTGCCTGAATCCTTCACCGAGGTCCCGCTTGCGCGCGCGCTGCCGTGGCACCAGCGCCTGTGGCAACAAGGCTGGCTGCGCAAGGCGGTGATCCTGCTGGCGCTGGGGCTGATCTGGGAGCTGGTGGCGCGCGTGCAGGACAACGACCTGCTGCTGCCGTCGTGCCTGGCGACGATGCGCGCCTTTGCCGGGGCGGTGGCCAGCGGCGAGCTGCCGGGCAAGGCGGCGATTTCGCTGTCGGTGCTGCTGCGCGGCTATGCGGCCGGCATCGTGCTGGCATTCGTGCTGACCTCGCTGGCAGTGTCCACGCGCTTCGGGCGCGATGTGCTGGACACGCTCACCGCCATGTTCAACCCGCTGCCGGCGATCGCGCTATTGCCGCTGGCGCTGCTGTGGTTCGGGCTGGGCACCAGGAGCCTGGTCTTCGTGCTGGTCCATTCGGTGCTGTGGCCGCTGGCGCTGAACATGTACGCCGGCTTCCAGGCGGTGCCGCCGACGCTGCGCATGGCGGGCCGCAACTACGGCCTGCGCGGGCTGCGCTATGTCGCGCTGCTGCTGGTGCCGGCGGCGCTGCCGGCGATCCTGTCGGGCCTGAAGATCGGCTGGGCCTTTGCCTGGCGCACGCTGATCGCGGCCGAGCTGGTGTTCGGCGCATCGTCGGGGCAGGGCGGGCTGGGCTGGTTCATCTTCCAGAACCGCAATGAGCTCTATACCGACCGCGTGTTTGCGGGACTGGCCGCGGTGATCCTGATCGGACTGCTGGTGGAGGGGCTGGTGTTCACCACGCTGGAACGGCTGACCGTGCGCCGCTGGGGCATGCAGCACTAGCCTTGCCCGACGCCCGTATGAAGCGTAGGCTACGGCACCGGTAACTAACCGGAGCCCGCCCATGACCGCCATCCACCAGGCCGCCGCACAGGGATTCGCCAGCCAGGCCGATACCTACGCGCGTGGACGCCCCGAATATCCCGCTGAAATCGATACCTGGCTGCGCGGCACGCTGGGCCTGAGCGCGGACCGCACCGTGCTGGACCTGGGCGCTGGCACCGGCAAGTTTACGCGCCGGCTGGCGGAGACGGGGGCGACGGTGATCGCGGTCGAACCGGTGGCGCAGATGCGCGCGCAGCTGGCCGTGGCGCTGCCGTCGGTGCAGGCGCTGGAAGGCAGTGCCGAGGCTATCCCGCTGCCCGATGCCAGCGTCGACGCCGTGGTCTGCGCGCAGGCCTTCCACTGGTTTGCCAATGCGGGCGCGATGGCGGAAATCGGCCGCGTGCTGCGCCCCGGCGGCCGGCTCGGGCTGGTATGGAACGTGCGCGATGAAAGCGTGGAGTGGGTGGCGCAGCTGACGGCCATCATGACGCCGTACGAAGGCGATGCGCCGCGCTTCTACAAGGGCGACTGGAAGCGGGTCTTTCCCGCCGAGGGCTTCGGGCCGCTGGCGCTGCGCAGCCTGCCCTACACGCATGTGGGGGCGCCGCAGCAGGTGATCGTGGACCGGGTGATGTCGGTGAGCTTCATTGCCGCGCTGCCGGCGACTGAGCAGGCACGCGTGCGCGCACGGCTGCAGGCGGTCATCGACGGGTATCCCGCGCTGGCGGGCCGTGCCGAGGCTGCTTTCCCATATCGCACCGAGGCCTATTGCTGCGAACGGCTGGCCTGACGCTACATCGTCGCCTGCCGCACCCAGAATGCGGCGCCGTGGTGCGCAATGGCGCCGGGCTCGGGTTCCGGGGCCGTCGCGGCCGGCTGGCTGGCACGGATGCCGGCCTCGATCTGTTCCCAGATGGCCAGCATGGCGATGACCTTGGGCAGTGCGTTCACGCCCGTGGATGTCGGCAGCCAGTCCGGGCGGCAAGTGCGGAACAGCGGCTTGCCGAGCACGGCCTCGAGGCGGCGGATATGGTAGTACAGCCTTTGCGGATGGATGCGCAGCGCAAGCGCTGCGCGGGCGGCATCACGGTGCCGCATCACTGCGACATAGGCGCGCAACGACAGGAAGCTGACGCGCCGGTTGCTGGGTGGGTAAGCCATGCCTGGGCCATGGCCGGGGCATGCTTGGCGCTTGACTGAAAGCACGGTGCCCGGCGGATCGAGAGTGAATCGATCTTAGCGGGGCCTGGAAGGTGCGGCTTTCCGAATGGATCGGGGAAACTTCTGCAATGCGGGGTGGCGCGAACCGGGCTCAGTGCATCGGCAAATGGCCGATAGCGGTCAGCGCCTGCACCACCTCGGGCGACAGGCGGCGTTCCCTGCATGGCACGCCCGCGGTCTCGAGCGTGGTCCACAGGTCTGCGTCGCCGGTGACGATACGCTGCCGCAGATGGGCCAGGTATGTGTACTCCGCGGAAGTCAGCGGGCGCGGGGCGCTACGCAGGTCATCCAGGATGGCACCAAGCGAGAGGGCGGGAACGGTCATACCAGGGTCGGGAAAAGCACGGCGGTGAGACATTGCAGCGAGGGTACGGAAAGCAGCGCAGGGATTGCGCAGAGGTCAGCAACACATGATTTTATCCACCCCGTGCAGCGGCTGCTTAATCAAAAGCAGGTAACTTTCCCTCTAATTCCGCTTGCAAAGCGGGGAGTGGCGAGTACGCGCACGCAATGTGGCGGATGCGGTAGCCGAGGGGGCGGTGAAGGCGCTTGGGCCGCGGCCCTGACGGCAGCATGCGCCGGCAACGGTGTTGCAGAAAAACGCCAGCGCGCGCGGGTACGTGAACACGCGCGGCGTCTGTTGCGCGAGCTCGCCGGACGTGTGCCGGTTCATTGACACGCAGCAGATCGGATTGACAAGCCGGGATGCGTTCTATACGTTGGCGCATCGTTCCGTCATCCGGTCCAGCCTGGATCGCCGCCGCCCGCCATGCCACGCAAAGCCGCACAGGTTTCAGAAGCCGACAAGCACGCCGCCGCGGGCGGCGCCATCGCCGTGGACCGGGCGCTGTTCGTGCTGTCGGTGTTCCGTCTTGGCGATACCGCGCTGGGGCTTGCCGAACTGGCGCAGCGCAGTGGCCTGTACAAGAGCACGCTGCTGCGCTTGCTGGCCTCGCTTGAGCACGCCGGGCTGGTGCGGCGCCAGTCGGACGGGCGCTATGGCCTGGGTCCCGAGGTGGCGCGGCTCAATGCCGTCTACGCGGCGTCGTTCTCATTGGAGGCGGTGGTGATGCCGGCGCTGCGCGAGCTGGCGCGCATCACGCGTGAAAGCGCGGCCTTCCATGTCGAGCAGGGCGAGCACCGGCTGTGCCTGTACCGCGTCGATTCGCCGCAGCCGGTGCGCGACCATGTCCGCGCCGGCGAACTGCTGCCGCGCGACCGGGGCGCCGGCGCACGGGTGCTGCGTGCCTTTGCCGGCGAGCCCGGCCAGCTTTATGAACGCATCCGGCACGAGGGCGTGGCGGCACTGGTGGGCGACCGCAGCCCCGATCTTGCCGGGGTGTCGGCGCCGGTGTTCGGACCCGGCGATGTGCTGTGCGGCGCGCTGACGCTGACCTGCCCGGCCTCGCGCTATCGTGAAGACTTCCGCGTCGATGTGCTGCATGCGGCGCGCGTGCTGACCCAGGCGCTGGGCGGCACCTTTCCGGACAGCATTGCGGACAACGCCACCCGGACTGAGCCACTGTGTGCAGCCGGCCCGACCCGGCTTGTCGGGGGTGCCACGGCCCGGCATGCGCGGGCTATCATGCGGCTGGCATTGAAAACAACGCACGTCACATGTTGTGAAAACAAGCGCGGAGATGCCTGCATCGCGCCCCTGTGGCCTGATGCCCGCTGCTCGATATTGACGGCGCGGCAAACGGCATCCTTGAGGAAGTCCCCGTGCACCTGGACCAGCAGACCATTGCGGTGGTGATGATGGTGTTTTTCTGCAGCACGCTGATTATTGCGGCGGGGCTGGTGTTCGCGCTGCGCGCGTGCGAGGCGGGGCGGTTGTGGGCGTTCGGGCACGTGCTGGTGTCGGCCGCGGGCCTGGCGCTGGCCATCAGCGCGGCCAGCGGCACGGGCCAGCTGGGCACGCTGGGGGCGTTGGCATTCGTGGCTGGCTGGCTGCTGATCTACCGCGGCGTGCGGGTCTATTACGGGGTGCCGGCCAATGCCGCGGCGCTGGCCGCCGCGGGCGTGATCGTGCTTGGCCTGACCGCGGCCACCAGCGGCATGCCCGACGGGCAGCAGATGGTGCTGCGCATTGTCTACGGCTTGCTGGCGCTGGTGTCGCTGGCCACCTTTGCGACGCTGGCGCGCGCCGGGCGCGGGCGCCGCAGCATCGGCGCGCCGCTGGTGCTGGTGGCCAGCCTGGTGCATCTGGCCACACAGCTGGCCGGCTTCAGCCATGCCATGAGCCTTCCGGTGGCGGGCGGCGCGCCGCTGACGCTGTTCTTTGCCGGGCCGGCCGGCTCGGCCTGGGTGCTGGCGCCGCTGATCGCCACCCTGCTGGGCCTGTTCGGCTTCACCGTGATGGCGATGGAGCAGATCGTCGCGCACAATGAAAGCGGTGCGCGCATGGATGCCCTGACCGGGCTGCTCAACCGCGGGGCGCTGGAGATGTCGGCACTTTCGCTGGTGGCGCGCTGGCAGCGCGACGGGCAGGCGCTGTCCTGCCTGGTGATCGACATCGATTATTTCAAGCAGGTCAACGATACCTTCGGCCACCACGCCGGCGACGCCGTGCTGCGCGAGGTTGCGCATGCGCTGGACAACTCGCGCCGCGCCTCGGACGTGGCCGGGCGCTACGGTGGCGAAGAGTTCTGCATCCTGTGCCCGCATACCGACGAGCAGCAGGCCTCGGCGCTGGCCAACCGGATCCTGCGCAAGGTGCGCGCGATTGAACTGCCCGCCGGGCATGGCCATGCCAGCGTCAGCATTGGCGTGGCGCAGCTGCGCGGCGGCGCGGGCAGCAAGGAAGCGCTGTGGCGCCTGTTGTTTGCCGATGCCGACCGCGCCCTCTACCACGCCAAGGAACATGGGCGCGACCGCTATGTGCTGGCCTCGTCCATGGCGGCGCCGGCGGCCGCGAGCGCATTGCCCGCGCCGCTGCTGGAGCCAGAGCCCGACCTGGCCGGCTGACCCCGCTATGCCTGCCGGCCTGGCTCCGGCACGTCGCGCTGCGGCGCACCGTCATAGGTCCACAGGAACTGGCGCGGCATCGGGCCCTTGTTGCGCCCGCCCTCGCAGGTCTGCTCCCAGGCATGCGCGAGGATGCCGACCGAGCGTGACAGGCAGAACAGCCCCCGCGCCAGCGGTGCGGCAAAACCCAGCTCGGCATAGATCACCGCGGTGGCGCCATCGATATTCATCGGGATGGGTTTGCCGCGGCCGGCACCCAGCGCCGCCTCGACCGCGCGCGCGATCCCCGCGTAGCGCCCGCTGACCACGCCGTTGGCCGCGGCCTGGTCGACCAGCGCCAGCAGCCGTGGCGCACGCGGGTCGACCGGGTGGAAACGGTGGCCAAAGCCGGCAATGAACTTGCCGTGCAGGTCGCGGTAGTGCTGCAGCGCGGCGGCGACGGCGTCGTCCATGGCGCCGCCCGCATCCAGCCGCTGCGCCACGTCCTGGTACAGCGCCACCGCCTGTTCGCCGGCGCCGCCGTGCACGTCGCCCAGCACGTTGACGGCGGAAGCCATGGCGTTGTTCAGTCCCACGCCGCAGGTGGCCGCCATGCGTGCGATGGCAATGCTGGGCGCCTGCGGGCCGTGGTCGACCGCGGCCATCAGCGCCGCGTCCAGCAGCTCGCCCTGCCCGGGGCCGGGCAGCTCGCCGCGCAGCATCAGCCAGATCATCTGCGCAAACGAGACCCGGCCGATCAGCTGTTCGATCGGGTAGCCGCGGTAGCGGATCTCGCCCGGGCGCATGTCGATGATGCCGGTGCGCCACCAGTCCTGCGACCGGCGCTGGCCCGGGTCCATGGCGTCATCCTGGGGATGGCCGGGGTGGCGGTCGGTGTCGATGCCGCTCATATCGCGCGCTCCTCGCTCAGTTGGTCGATGTCCGCATCGCTATAGCCCAGGCTGGCCAGCACCTGTCGCGTATGCTGGCCCAGCTCCGGCGGCGGCGTGTCCACGGCCGGCGCTGCGCGGTTGAGCTTGAAGCCGGTGCGCACCACGCGGATATCGCGGCCCACGCCGGGCGCATCGGCAAATTCGCCGATCATGCCGCGCTCGCGCACCTGCGGATGGGCCAGTGTCTGCGGCACGTCCAGCACCGGGCCGGCGGGCACGCCGGCCCCGGTCAGCAGCGGCCACCATTCGGTGGCCGGCTTTTTCGCCAGCTCTGCTTCCAGCGCTTGTGTCAGTTCCCCCGGTTGGCCAGCCGGGCCTGGCGCTGCGCGAAGCGCGGATCGGCGGCCAGCTCGGGGCGGCCCAGCACGCGGCACACGGCTTCAAACTGTTCCTGCTTGTTGGCCGCGATATTGAGCAGCCCGTCCGCGGTGCGGAAGGTGCCCGACGGGCTGGCGGTCATGTTCTCGTTGCCCATCGGCGCCGGCACCTTGCCGGCGATCAGGTGGTTGGATACCACCCAGCCCATGGTGGCCAGCGTGGCTTCCAGCATCGAAACGTCGATGAAATAGCCTTCGGTGCGCTGGTGGTCCGCCAGCGCCGCCGACACCGCCAGCGCCGCGGTCAGCCCGCCGATGGTGTCCGAGACCGGATAGCCGACCCGCAACGGTGCGCTCTGCGCATCGCCGGTAATGCTCATCACGCCGGCCATGCCCTGGATGATCTGGTCATAGGCCGGCAGCCCGGCCAGCGGCCCGTCCTGGCCAAAACCGGAAATCGCGCAGTAGATCAGGCGCGGGTTGTCCTGCTTCAGGGTCTCGTAGCCCAGCCCGAGCCGGTCCATCACGCCGGGGCGGAAGTTTTCCACCACCACGTCGGCGCTTTGCACCAGCTTGCGGAACACCTCCTTGCCGCGCGCGTGCTTCAGGTTGAGGGTGACCGACTGCTTGCCGGGGTTCTGGGCCAGGAACGACACGCCCATCAGGCGCTGGTTCAGCCCGGCATCGGCGCCCAGCTGCCGGGCCAGGTCGCCGCTGCCGGGGGTTTCCACCTTGATGACTTCGGCGCCCAGGTGGGCAAGCTGGTGGCAGCAGAATGGCCCGGCCAGCACATTGGTGAGGTCGAGCACGCGGATATGGCGCAGGGGCTTTTGCATAGGGCTACGTCCGGCCGCGCGTTCCTTGATGTTCCGTAGAACAGAACGACGGTCTTTAATAAAGAACAGGCGCAGGATAGGAGGGCCATGCTGGCGTGTCAAGGCACGCGCCGGCCCCTGCCGGGGCCGGACTTGCAGGAACGGGAATTACAGGAACGTGAACACCTCTTCCCGCGACAGACGCGACTTCGGCAGCGCGGCGTTGAAGTCCTGCGCGCTGCGATAGCCCAGGCTGACCAGCGCCACGCTGGTCAGTCCGCGCTCGCGCAGGCCCAGTTCGAGGTCGAGCGGGCCAGTATCGATGCCTTCCATCGGCGTGGCGTCCACGCCCAGCGCGGCCGCGGCCATCAGCAGGCCGCCCAGCGCCAGGTAGACCTGGTGCGTCATCCAGTGCTGCAGGTCGCGCAGGTCATAGCGGTGCACGTCGACAAAGCCGCGGCGGGCCTTGTCCGTGCCGGCGCGGGCAGCTTCATCGGCAAAACGCCCGTCGCGCTGCTCGGCCGCCAGGATGCCGGCCAGGTGGGCGGCATCCATTTCCGTGCGCACGCACAGCGCGATCACATGCGAGGCGTCCTGGATCTTCTGCGTGTTGTAGGGGTGGCGGTCGGCGGTGGCGCGCGTCATCCGGGCCCGGCCTTCGGGCGTGGCGGCAACCACGAAGTGCCACGGCTGGGAATTGACCGAGGACGGGCTCTTGTGCAGCACGGCGAGCAGCTGGTCCACGGTGGCCTGGGGCAGGGTGCGGCCTGCCTCGAAGGCTTTTGTGGCATAGCGGGTGTCGACAATGTCGGAAAGATTCATGACGAGGCTCCAGGTGGTAGTGGGTGATGCAGGCAGCACCACGCCAAGGACGCCATGGTCCCAGTTGCCGTGCCATTGAAAAAGAGACATCTGCTTAGTACTGCCTTCAATGAATGTTTGAAAATAGCTTCCCGACAACACCGTCTGCCCGCCAGCCCTCCACGGTCCGCGCGACTGCCCTACAATGACGCCCCCGCCCGCGGCGGCCTTGCGCCGTGCGGGCCACTTTGTCTTGCAGGGAACGGAATCAATGATGTCAAACGCATGCGGCCTGGACTTCGGCACGTCCAATTCAACGGTCGGCTGGAGCCATCCGGAGCGGCCGGCGGCGCTGCTGCCGCTGGAGGACGGCAAGGTGACGCTGCCCTCGGTGATCTTCTTTCACGCGGAGGACCCGCTGGTCAGCTATGGCCGCGCCGCGCTGGGCGATTACCTGGCCGGCTATGAAGGCCGGCTGATGCGTTCGCTCAAGAGCCTGCTGGGCACCTCGATGATGGACGACAGCACCGAGGTGATGGGCCAGGCCATGCCGTTCCGCAAGCTGCTGGCGCACTTCATCCGCGAGCTGAAGACGCGTGCCGAGCAGGCCGCCGGCACGGAGTTTTCGCGCGCCGTGCTGGGCCGCCCGGTATTCTTCATCGACGAGAACCCGGCCGCCGACCAGCTGGCCGAAGACACGCTGGCCGAGATCGCGCGCGACGCGGGCTTCGGCGAGATCGCGTTCCAGTACGAACCGATCGCCGCGGCCTTCGACTACGAGGCCCGGATCACGCGTGAGGAACTGGTGCTGGTGGCCGACATCGGCGGCGGCACCTCGGACTTCTCGCTGGTGCGCCTGTCGCCCGAGCGCGCCGCGCGCAGCGACCGGCGCGACGACATTCTGGCCAACGGCGGCGTGCATATCGGCGGCACTGACTTCGACCGCTCGCTCAGCCTGGCGCGCGCAATGCCGCTGCTGGGCCTGGGCAGCGCGCTGCGCAACGGCAAGGCGATGCCGTCCAGCCAGTATTTCGACCTGGCCAGCTGGCACACCATCAACCTGGTCTATACGCGCAAGGCGTGGTCGCTGGTGATGGACAACTACCGCGACGCGGCGGATACGGTGAAGCTCGACCGCCTGGTGCGGCTGATCCGCGAGCGTGCCGGGCACTGGCTGGCAATCCAGATGGAAGCCGCCAAGATCGCTTTGTCCGACGCCGGCAGCACCGACGTGGACCTGCACCGGCTGGAACAGGGGCTGACGCTGACCATTACGCGCGACGAGTTCGATGCGTCGATCGACAAGCTGGTGGCGAAGACCGAACAGACCGTGCAGAAGCTGCTGGTGGATGCCGGCGTGGATGGCGCCGCGGTCGATACCATCTTCTTCACCGGCGGCTCCAGCAGCGTGCCACTGCTGCGCCAGCGGCTGGCGGCGCTGTTGCCGCAAGCGCGTTGCGTGGAAGGGGACCGGTTTGGCAGCATCGGCAGCGGGCTGGCGCTGGATGCGGTGCGCAAGTTTGGGTGAGGGGCGGGCGCGCAGGCCTGTCGCTATAGCGCGCAGCGTGTTGGCTCCCCTCTCCCGCCTGCGGGAGAGGGGAGCCTTTCGTCGGCAAGTTCAGGTGTCAGCCTGCTGCGCCCGCATGTCGCGCAAGCCGTACGCATCCCCCAACGCCAGCCTCGCCGCCCGCAACGCCCCGCGCGCGGACGCGGCGTCGCCGGCCAGGCGCAGCAGCGCCGGCAATTCCCACGGCGCGCGCAGCAGCCCGCCCAGCACCGCGCCCACATCGGTCTTGCCGTCTTCACCCATGCCCGCCGCCGCGGCAGCCGGGACCTCACGACTGGCCGGGTCGATCACCACGCGGCAAGCCGCGAACGGCAGCCGGCAAGCCGCCGCCATGCGCGCGGCGAGGTGCGATTCCATGTCGACGCAGAGCGCCCCCGTGGTCCGGTGCAGCATCTGCTTGGCGGCAACCGAAAGCACCGGCTGGTCCGCGCCAGCAAGCATCCCGACCCTGGCATGCGGCAGTGCCGCGTGCATTGCCCGGGTCCAGGTCAGGTCGGTGTCGTAGCGTTCGGCTGCCGCGCAGACCGAGTCCGCCAGCACGAGATCGCCCGGCGTCAGCGCGGGGTCCAGCCCGCCCGCCACGCCAAAGCTGAGGATGCCCATGCAGTGCCGGCTCGCCATCGCGGAAACGCCTTGTTCCAGGGCAAGGCCGCGCAGGCCGTGCACCACGCGGCAATGCGGGCCAGCGGCGATGCGCGCCTCGAAAGCCATGCCGGTGACGACCAGCACGAACGGTGCCGTCATAGCCCCCACGACACCTGGTGCGCGCCGCCGCGCTGCAGGTTGCGGTAGCGCGCCAGCGCCCACAGCGGGAAGTAGCGCGCATAGCCGTGATAGCGCAGGTAGAACACGCGCGGAAAGCCCACGGCGGTAAAGCGTGGCTCATGCCACAGCCCGCCGGATTGCTGCGTGCGCAGCAGGTAGTCGATGCCGCGCGCCACCGCGGCATGCTGCGCGGCGCCGGCTGCCATCAGCGCCAGCAGCGCCCATGCGGTCTGCGAGGCCGCACTCGGCGCGGGCTCATAGCCGCGGTAATCGAGCCGGTAGCTGCTGCCGTCCTCGCCCCAGCCGCCGTCGGCGTTCTGGATCTGCTCGAGCCACGCCACGGCGCGGCGCATCTCGGGGGTTTCCGGTGCCAGGCCCGCGGCGTTCAGCGCGCACAGGGCGCTCCAGGTGCCGTAGATATAGTTGGTGCCCCAGCGGCCGAACCAGCTGCCGTCGGGCATCTGCTCGGCCAGCAGGTAGCGCAGGGCACGCGCGGCGGGTTCGCTCTTGGCGGGTGTGGCGCCGATCTGGCACAGCATCGACAGGCAGCGCGCGGACACGTCCGCGGTGGGCGGGTCCAGCAGCGCGCCATGGTCGGCAAAGGGGATGTTGTTCAGGTAGAGATGCGTGTTCTCGGGCTCGAACGCGCCCCAGCCGCCGTCACTGCTTTGCATGCCGACGATCCATTCGGCGGCGCGCGCCACGGCTTCGTCATAGCGGCCCGGCACATCGTGCGCGCGCATGTGGCGGTCCATCGCGGCGGCCACCACGGCGGTGTCGTCCACGTCCGGGTAATAGGCATTGGCGTACTGGAAGGCCCAGCCGCCGGGGCGCACCAGCGGACGGCGCACGGACCAGTCGCCGCGCACGTCCAGCACCTGCAGCGGCCTGAGCCAGTCCAGGCCGTGCCCGGCCGCGGCGGTTGCGCGTGCCTCGCCGGTTTCCAGCAGCGCGTGCGCGGCCAGTGCGGTATCCCACACCGGCGACAGGCAGGGCTGGCAATAAGCTTCGTCGCCGTGCTCGACCAGCTGCCGCTCGACCGATTGCCGCGCCACCGCGCGCGCCGGGTCGTCCGGCGGCACGCCCAGCACGTCGAACATCATCACGCTGTTGGCCATTGCCGGGAAGATGGCGCCCAGGCCGTCCTCGCCGTTGAGCCGCTCACGCACGAAGGCCTGCGCCGCGGCAATGGCGCGCCGGCGCAGCGCGCGCGGGAAGAGCGGCTCGGCCACGCGCAGCAGCGCGTCCAGGCCGCGGAACACGGTGTACCAGCCAGCGTGCTGGTGCGCCGCGCGCGGCGGCAGTCCCACCGTATGGCAGTTGCCGACGAACAGCTCATTGATGCCGACCCCGCGCGGGTTGCGCGCCTGCGGGCGCAGGCTGTTCAGCACCAGCAGCGGCACGATCACCGTGCGCGCCCAGTACGAGACCTTGGACAGGTGGAACGGAAACCACTGCGGCAGCAGCATGATCTCGGCCGGCATCATCGGCACCGCCGACCACGGCATCACGCCGTACAGGGCCAGCAGCGTGCGCGTGAAGACATTGCTGGCCTCGGCGCCGCCCAGCGCGTGGACGGCCCGGCGCGCGCGCTGCATATGCGCGGCCTGGGGGTCGTCGCCGGCCATCTTCAGCGCGAAATAGGCCTTCACGCTGGCGCTGACGTCGGAGCGGCCTTCATGGAACAGTGGCCAGCCGCCATCCGGATTCTGGATGCGGCGCAGGTAGCGGGCAAGGCGGGCTTCAAGCTCCAGGTCAGGGGCTTCGCCGAGGTAGTGCACCATCAGCACGTATTCGGCGGGAATGGTGGCGTCGGCTTCCAGTTCGTAGACCCAGTGGCCGTCGGGACGCTGCTGGTGCAGCAGCGCGTCGGTCGCGCGGCCGATGCCGTGGTCCAGTGCCTGCGCGGCGCCGCGCGGCGAGGGGCTGTCGCCCGCGCTGGCCGGCTCGATCCGTGGCACTGCCGTGGCAAAGGCGGTCTCGTTCATCGACATGCAGACTCCTTGTGCCGGTGCACGGCGCGGCCGCGCCCGGCAGGCATCGGGTGCGGCGCTCAGCCAATGGCGTGGCGCAGCACGATCCAGAGCAATTGGGCGCGCGGCAGGCGCACGCGCTGGCGCGGCGCGCGCCAGCCCTGCGAGCGCAGCCGCGCCAGGATGCGGTGGTAGACCTCGGCCATGATGCGCGGCGAGCGCACCTGCCGGGACGGGCAGCGCGCCATGATGGCGTAGGCCTGGTCGTAGTGCGACTGGGCCTCGCGCGCCACGGCCGCGCAGGCCTGGCCGACGGCGGGGTGGGCCACCACGGCCTGGGGCGTGTCCGCCCCGATGCCGGCCGCGGCCAGCGCCTGCGCCGGCAGGTAGAGCCGGCCGATGGCAGCGTCTTCGTCGATATCGCGCAGGATATTGGTCAGCTGCAGCGCGCGGCCCAGGTGGTGCGCAAGCGCAATGCCGCACGCTTCTTCCAGGCCGAACACGCGCACCGCCAGCCGGCCGACAGCGCTGGCGACGCGATCGCAATACAGGTCAAGGGTGGCCGCGTCGGGGGCGCGGATGTCCTGCACCACGTCCATGGTCATGCCGTCGATCACGGCGAGGAAATCCTGCTGCTGCAGGTGGAAGGCCCGGATCTGCGCAGTCAGCGGCTGCAGGGCGCGAGGCGGATCGCCGGTGTAGCAGGCGGCGATGTCGTGGCGCCAGGCATCCAGGGCGGCAAGACGCTCGGCGTGCGGTGCGTTGCCGTCGGCGATGTCGTCGACCGCGCGGCAGAACGCATAGATCTCGAACATGGCCTGGCGCTGCGCTGGCGGCAGGATGCGCAGCGCGGCATGGAAGGAACTTCCGGCCGAGGCCGCCGGGCCCGCCTGGCTGCCATGATCGGCGACGGGGGTGTCTTGCGTTGCGATTTGAGTACCGGCCACGTAACTCCTCGACACGCTGCATACTGTCCCGCACTGACCGCGCAGCATCATGCGCGCCCACTGGCGGGAGGGTGGTTGTGGGTCGGCCGATTATAGCAATTTCACCTGTTGCAAGACCGCCTCATCCGCGGCCCCGGTGCCGGCGCGCCAATAAAAAAGCCCCGCGCCGAAGCTGCGGGGCCTTCCTTCCGGCCGGTCCGCCGGACCGGCCCGGATTCCACCGGTATCAGAGGGCCTGAATCTTGGTGGCTTGCTCGCCCTTCTGGCCCATGGCCTTGACGTAGCGTACCTTCTGGCCTTCCTTCAACGACTTGAAGCCATTGCCTTCAATGGCGGAGAAGTGCGCGAACAGATCATTGCCGCCTTCATCCGGCGTGATGAAGCCGAAGCCCTTGGCGTCGTTGAACCACTTAACGGTACCGGTTTCCATATCTATCTCAACCTTGAATTTCAAAATGAGCGAAAACGCTCGTTATACACCGTGTGCAACGCACCCAGCGGATCCTTTTTATGTTCCCCGCCAGCGCATTCCATATGACTTCGATATGTCGCTGTCGTGACAACCGAAAACGTCACGGAACGACAACACCAAAAGACACACCGCATGGGCGCTGCACAAGTGGGAATCATTCTGCCGAATTTTCCCGGCGTGTCAATCAGGCTAAGCGCCTAATCATGATGAGAGGTTCCGATAGGAGATATTAGCGTTTTCTACTTCGGCTTCAGTTCAGTGAATTCCCTGATTTTCTATTGGCGGGTTTGGTAGTGCGTGCACCATCAGCGAGCGCGATGCCACGCCCCCGTGCATAATGGCTGTCGCCCGGTGCATGGGGGTGCCATCCTTTTTACAAATTCTTACGGCCCCTATGCCTACCGCGTTCGGGGGAAGCGGGCGCGGCCCCGATATATCATTATGCCGGGCATAAAGGTTGCGCCGGTGGCCGCGCTCGCGTCATGCACTGTCATACATGAGCGCGCCCACTGTATGCGAGCCTATACATAAGAGATCGGAACGGGGAATCCATCATGGCGTTTCAAACCTAGCTGTCCGGAATTGCGGTTGCGGACAGCCTCACCTCCCGTCGCGCACGGGGCCTGGACTGTTTCCGTTGTTTGCATTTGAGCTGAGGCACACTCGCGGTACGCCCGTACCAGCGTGGCTGGCGTGCGCCCTGCGGCGCGGTGGCGCGCGTTAACGCGCGAGCCGGCTCAATGTCTCAGTATTGGGACAATTGTTGACAATGTGATCCATGCGTCTGTCCTAGCATTCGTTTCCGGATACCATCGGATTTTTCCGATTCCGAGATTCATAGTCGGACACAAGGCGGTGCCGACCGCCTCAGGAAATGTCGTGCGTGAGGCACTTGCCGGCGTGCGCAGACAAGAGGAAGCAAGCCTGTGAAGCAGCTGGAGGAAGCACAAGGTAACCGGGGCGGCCGCATGCCGTTCCGATCGGGGTGGGTGGGGATGCGCGTGGCGCAGCGGGTGCAAGGCATCGCGCTGGCGCTGTCGCTGGCCCTTGGGGCGGCGACGGCTGCGGCCGCGCCGTCGCCCGCGGCGCAGACGCCATCCTTGCCGTCGATCGCCTTGCACTATGGCGCCAAGCCGCCGGTTGACGCACTGCAGGCCTTCGATATCGCCGTGGTCGAGCCCGACAGCGGCTTCGACCCGCGCCAGGCGGCGACGCCGGCCACCGCCTGGTTCGCCTATGTCAGCGTGGGCGAGGTGCTGGAAAGCCGCCCCTATTTCAAGGACATCCCCAAGGCTTGGTTCGTCGGGCGCAATGACGCCTGGAACGCCACGGTCATCGACCAGGCAGCAGACGGCTGGCCGGCCTTCTATGTCGACAAGGTGATCGCGCCGCTGTGGGAGCGCGGCTTCCGCGGCTTCTTCCTCGATACCCTCGATTCCTACCAGCTTGCCGCCAGGACCGACGCCGGGCGCGCGCGGCAGGAAGCCGGGCTGGTGCGCGTGATCCGCGCCATCAAGGCGCGCTACCCCGAGGCGCGCCTGGTCTTCAACCGCGGCTTCGAGATCCTGCCGCAGGTGCATGACCTGGCCTATGCCGTTGCCTTCGAGTCGCTGTTCCGCGGCTGGAACCAGGCCCAGGGCCGCTATGTCGACGTGCCGCAGGCGGACCGCGACTGGCTGCTGGCGCAGGCGCGCACCATCCGCGAGCAATACCGGCTGCCGGTGATTTCCATCGACTATTGCCCGCCGGCGGACCGCCGCTGCGCGCGCGAGACCGCGCAGCGCATCCGCGCGCTGGGGATCACGCCCTATGTGGCCGATCCCGGGCTGCAGACGGTTGGCATCGGCAAGGTCGAGGTGTTGCCGCGGCGCGTGCTGGTGGTGCAGGAGCGCCGCCCCGGGTTGTCGATCGATGATTCCGAGGGCGTGCGCTTTGTCTCGATGCCGCTTAACTACCTTGGCTATCGCGTGGATTTTGCCGAGACCAGCGAGGATCTGCCCGAGATCGGGCCGGACCGCTACGCCGGCGTGGTGGTGTACCTGTCAGGCAATGTCACGGCGCAGCCGGGACGTTTCTATACCTGGGTGCAGGCGCGCATGGCACAGGGCATGCCGGTGGTGTTCCTCAACGACTTCGGCACCAATGTGAGCGGTGCGGTGGCGCGCAGCTTCGGGCTGAAGGCCGTCAAGGGCCGCGTGTCGGGCCCGGTCGAGGTGCTGGGCAAGGACCGGATGATGGGCTTCGAGATGCCGGTTGCCCCCGACCGCACCCAGGCCGAAGCGATCCAGGTGCCGGACGGCGATGGCTACCGTTCGCTGCTGCGCCTGCGCTCGGGCACGCTGACCTATGACGCCGCCGCGATCACGCCGTGGGGCGGCTATGTGCTGGGGCCGTACGCGGTGCGCCAGAGCGGCAACGGCCAGAGCCGCTGGGTGGTGCAGCCGCTGGACTTCCTGCGCGAGGCGCTGCGCCTGCCCGCCATGCCCGTGCCCGACGTCACCACCGAGAACGGCCGGCGCCTGCTGACCATCCATATCGACGGCGACGGCTTTGCCTCGCGCGCCGAGATTCCCGGTGGCGGCTTCTCCGGCGAGGTGCTGTTCCGCGAGATCTTCGACCGCTACCGGCTGCCGATGACGATGTCGGTGATCCAGGGCGAAGTCAGCAAGGACGGCATGTACCCCAGGCTCAGCGCCGAGCTTGAGCCGATCGCGCGCAAGATCTTCGCGCAGCCCTATGTCGAGGTGGCCAGCCATACCTTCTCGCATCCGTTCGAATGGTCGCGCACGGTGCCGCCACAGCCAGGGCAGGCAGCGCAATCCAGCGCGGCCGCCGTGGTCGAGGGCGACGAAGCCTTCCACCTGAGCATCCCCGGCTACAGCATGGACCTGAACCGCGAGATCGGCGGCTCCATCGACTACATCAACCGCACGCTGGCGCCGGCCGGCAAGCCGGTCAGCATGCTGCTGTGGTCAGGCGACTGCCAGCCGCCGGCCGAGGCGCTGCGGCTGACCGGCAAGGCGCGCGTGCTCAACATGAATGGCGGCGATACGCTGATCACGCGCAGCAATCCCAGCTGGACCGCGATTGCGCCGCTGGGCATCAACAAGCCCGGCGGCACCTTCCAGGTGTTTGCGCCCAACCAGAACGAGAACGTCTACACCAACCTCTGGCACGGGCCGTTCTACGGCTTCGAGCGCGTGATCGAGACCTACGAGATGACCGACAAGCCTTATCGCTTCAAGCCGGTCAATATCTACTACCACAGCTATTCGGGCACCAAGGCCGCGTCGCTGAAGGCGCTGCGCAAGGTCTATGACTATGTGCTGGCGCAGCCGCTGCTGCCGCTGCACTCGACCGACTACGTGCGCAAGGTGCTCGACTGGCAGGACATGGCCGTGGCGCGGGACGTGGGCGACGGCCAGCAGGGCAGCACCGGTGCCGAATGGATCGTGCGCGGCGACGGCAACCTGCGCAACCTGCGCTGGAGCGGCGCGGGCATGCCCGACGTGGGCGCGGCGCACGGCGTGACCGGCACCTCGCCGGCACCGGGCGGCGGCGTCTACCTGCACCTGGATGGCGGCGATGCGCGCTTTGCCGTGCGCGACACAGTCACTGCCCCGGCCGCGCCGCAGCTGGCCGAAGCCAACGGCATTGTGCGCGAATGGTCGCAGCGCGATGGCGTCACGCGCTTCGCCTTCAGCGGCTACTTCAAGCCATTCTTCCGTCTTGCCAACGCCGGCAGTTGCCGTGTGAGCGTCGATGGCAAGCCCGTACAGGCCGTCCGCGAGCGCGACAGGCTGCGCGTGGATACCGCACCCGTCACTGATCCGAACCATGCCAGGCAACAAGTCGAAGTCCGCTGCGCCGGTTGAGCGCGAGCGGCTGCTGCCGCCGGCGCTGGTGCTGACTTTCACCGCGATGGTGGGGATCGGCCTGGCGCTGATGTTCCCGCGCGAGACCCTGCGCGAACGCCTGCTGGGCCAGGGCCGCACCATCGACGGGCTGACCATGGCCTACCTGGAAGCCTGGTGGAAGGTCACGCCCGACGACCCCGGTTTCATGGGCGTGCTGGCCGAACAATACGCGCGCACCGGCCGGCTGGAAGAGGCGCAGGCCATGCTGGCGCGCATGCAGGCGGTGCAGGGCACCGACCTGTCGGGCCAGATCCTGCGCACGCGCATCGAGATCGCGCAGCAGCGCGCCTGGGCCGCGCTGCCGGATACGCCTGAGCGCGAGCAGAACCTGGTGCAGCTGCGCAGCCTGCTGGACCAGGCTGCCGGGCGCAGCTGGGGGCTGGCCGACCTGCAAACGCTGGCCACGCAGTCCAGCCAGGCGGGCGCCCAGGACGCCATGCGCAAATTCTATGCGGCGCTGGCCAGCCAGGACCGCAACAACGCGGCCTTCTGGAACCGCCAGCTGGCCGACATGGCGATCGCGGGCGGCGATTATCGCGACGCCGCCAACGCCTTGTTCGCGCAGCAGGCGGCCGCCACCACGCTGGCCGAGCGGCGCGCGCTGTTCCTGAAGGCGGTGCAGACGCTGCAGTCAGGCAACCTGTTGGACGAAGCGCTGGCACAGGCCGAGCGCCACGGCGGCAAGCTGCTGGACGATCCGGAGGTGCTGCGCTACCTGACGAAGCTGGCGCTGGCGGCCAACAAGCCGGAGCAGGCCAGCCGCTATGTCGAGCGGCTGCTGAAGGTCTCGGCGCGCACGCGCGATGCCGGGGACATGGCGCTGGCCGCACGCCATGCCGAAGTGCGGCGCATCGCCGCCAGCCAGCCCTGGGCCGGGCGCGGCTTTGTCTTCCTCGACGGGCCGCGCGGCCTGGCCTTGCGTGAAGCGCTGGCCGCTTCCGGCCAGCTGGGTACGCGCAGGATTGCGGCGCAAGCTGCTGCGCCCGCGCAAGCTCCGGCCGAGCCGGCCGACAAGCCGTTCAACGCCGACGACTACGACCTCGCCTATCGCGTGTTCCTGTCGGCCGGCAAGCTCGACCAGGCGCAGCGCGTGGCCGAGACCGCGGTGCGCCGGCTGCCGGGCGAGACGATCTGGCGCGAGCGGCTAGCGCAGGTGGCCGAATGGAACCGCCAGCCGGCCGTGGCCCTGAAGAGCTGGCTCGACTATGCCCGCGCCACCAACGACGAGCGCGCGTGGGATGCTGTGATGCGGCTCGCCCCGGGCCTGTCCGACGACCGCGCCTACCTGGCCGCGCTGCGCCACCGCGCGGGCGGCTCGGACCTGAAGACCGTGGATGAGGTGGTGGCCGCCTACGAACGCCTGGGCGAGCCGGAAGAGGCCATGCGCTTCCTCGAAGGCCTGAGCCACGGGCCCAGGGCGCGCGACATCATGGAACGCCACGCCGCGCTGGCCGAGCGCGCCGGCAAGGACGAGCGCGCGTTCCAGATCTATACGCAGCTGCAGCAGCGCTTTGGTCCACGCCCTGCCTATGCCCTCAAGCTCGCCAACCTGCTCTATGTGCGCGGCAAGCTGGCGCAGGCGCTGGACGCCATGCTGCCGGCGCGTGCCACGGCCGGGAAGGATGACATCCTTTACTGGCGCACCTTTACCGAGCTGGCGCGGCTGAACCAGCGCGACGACCTGCTCAAGGACGGCTATCGCCAGCTGATGCTGGCGGCGGCGCAGACGCAGGACGAACACTGCCTGCAGATGCCGGCGGGCCCGGCGCGCAACGACTGCCTGGACGAGGTCCGCGACACGCAGGAGGCGGATTTCTCCAACCTGATCGCCTACTACGACAAGACCCCGATCGACGCCGGGCGCATCGCCGAGGCCGACTGGCGCCGCAGCGGCAAGCCGGCATCGCTGGAGCTGGCGCTGTACTACTACACGCGTGCCCATGCCTACCCGCGTATCGGGCGCCTGCTGCGGGACATGGCGCCCGGGCAACGCCAGGCGGCAGCGCAGTCGAGCCGCTTCCTGATGCGGCGCGCGGAGTACTACCGCGTGACCGGCCAGCGCGACCTGGCCTTGGCCGACCTGCGCCACGCCGCTGGCCTGCGCGATGCCGACAGCGAAACCCTGGCGGCGTTGCTGTGGACGCTGGTCGACCAGGGCAGCGATACCGAGGTGCGCGCGGTGATGCGCCGGGTGAAGGACGACGCGGAAGACAACCCCGACCTGTGGGGCGCCTTTGCCGCGGGCCATATGCGCTTCCAGGACGGACGCGCGGCCATGCACTACCTGCGCAGGCTCAATGACGGCAAGAGCGCCGACCCGCTCTGGCTCAGCCTGATGGCCGATGCCTATGAAACCATCGGCCAGACCGACATGGCCTGGCGCGTGCGCCGCCAGGCCTGGATCGACCTGCACCACGGCTGGTCCCAGGGCGGGGTGCGCTATGCCCGGCTGCGGCCCGACAACACCGATGGCGACGAGGAGTATGAGAACGAATCCGGCGCGCCTTCGCGCGCGGACCTGTGCCGGCAGACCGTGGCGCTGGGGCAGATCTTTGCCTCGGGCGATGTCTCGCGCGCGCTGGTGATCCAGATGCTGCGCGCGGACCGCGCTTCCACGGCTGCGCGCGAACTGGTGCCGCCGATGGCGGGCGCGCCGTCGCAGTTGGGCGAGGTGGCTGGGCTGCCGCCGCTGCATGAGGCTGCAGCTGCGCCCGCGCCCGCGGAGATCATGCGCAATGCGGCCCGGCGCGAGGCGGCGCTGTCAGCGGCCGGGCGCGATGCCGCGCTGGCGTGGGCGATGTCGGCGGAATCCAACGAACTGGCGCGCGGCTGGCTGGCCCGACAGTATGTCAACCGGCTGCAGCGCCCGGCGTATGCCGAGGTGGCGGTTGCGCTGGACCAGCAGGACATGAACAGCCTGGACCGCATCCTGGAACGCCAGGCCGGCCGCGTGCCGGTGGCCAACCAGATCGAGGCCAACCAGCAACTGGACCGCATCAGCGCCGCGCAGACGCTGGCCTTCGAGACCCAGGAGCGGGCCCGTTCCGACGACACGCTGCAGGACACCTTGCAGGAGACGCTGCTCTACAACGCCCAGGCGATCGAGCCGCGCGTGAGCTTCATGCACCAGAAGCCGCTGGAATATACCGAAGGCAGCCTCGCGGGCGGCGTGCGCCTGTGGGACGGGTACGACCTGAACCTGCGCGGCACCTGGCGCGACCAGCGCAGCACCGATCCGCAGCAACTGGTGAACGTGCCGTCGTCCGACCGGCGCGCCGACCTGTCGCTCGGTTTTCGCGACAACAGCAAGCGCTGGCGTGCCACGGCAGGCTACCGCGAGGGACTGGACACGATGGCGACCGCGCGCTTCTTCGGCGAGTGGAACCAGCAGGGCCGGCTGCAGTTCAGCACGCTGGCCGGGCTGAACCAGCCGGCCGATGAATCGGCGCCGCTGCGCGTGGGCGGGGCCAAGGACGTCGTGGGGCTGGGCGCAACCTACCGCTTCGGCTTGCGCGAGTTCGTCGGCGCGCGCATCGAGTACAGCAGCTTCCGCGGGCAGGACCGCAGCGCGCTGGGGCATGGCATGGTCTATGACGTCGAGGCCGGCTACAAGATCCGCACCTCGTATCCGGACTACACCGTGCGCGTGGTCGGCACGCATGCCAACTACAGCGCCAACGGCGGCAGCCTGACGCCGCGCATGGCTTCGCTGGTGCCGGCCGGCGATGAAGCCACGCCGGCGTTCTACATGCCGCAGGGCTTTACGCAGGCCGGCGTGCTGTTCGGCTTCGGCACTGAGCTGCTGGATGAGTACACCCGCAAGTGGCGGCCGTTCGGTGAAGTGGGGCTGCTGCGCGACACGCGCGCGCGGCAGAACTTCCGCGTGCAGGGCGGGGTGGCCGGATCGGTGTTCGGCAACGACCACCTGGCGCTGTATATCTCGCATGAGACCGCGGCGCGCAACGGTGGCACGCCGCTGACGGAACTGGGAATGCGCTATCGCTGGCTGTACTGAGCCGGTGGCAGCGGATGGCAGGGATCGGGTAACAACAGGACATGGAAAAGGGGATGAAGATGAACAAGCAAACCACGGCAGTGACGGGCAAGACGGTGGCCAGGCGGCTGGCGGCATGGTGTGGCGCGCTGGGCGCGGCAGTGTGGCTGGCGGGTTGCGCGGTGACGGATGTCGGCCGCGCGCCGGCGCTGGCACGCGGCGAGACCATCGCGGTGCTGCCGATCGTGAACTACACCGAGACGCCGCAGGCCGGCCTGCGCGCCGAGGCCATTGCCGAGAGCCTGCTGAAGACCGGCGGCGTGGCCAGCCTGAAGCGCTATCCGGCCAGCCTGAACCCGGAAACGCTGTTCGAGCCGGCCGAGCGTGAAGCCGTGGGCAAGGCGCTGGAATGGGCGCGTGCCGAGAAGGCCCGCTACGCGCTGACTGGTGCGGTGCAGGAATGGCGCTACAAGGTGGGCGTGGACGGCGAGCCCGCGGTCGGCATCTCGCTGCAGCTGCTGGACGTGAACAGCGGTGAAGTGGTGTGGTCGGCCACCGGCAGCGACAGCGGCTGGAGCCGAGCGTCGCTGTCAGGCACCGCGCAGAAGCTGCTGCGCCGCCTGCTGGCGCCGCTGATGCAGGGCTGAGGCGACTGGCCATCAGGAAGAGGCTGCACACCGATGCGGCGATGGAATGGTTGAAGCAAGGGGATGAGCGTGGCCAATACGGCTGACAAGACATATCGCGCGCGGCAAGGACAGGGCATCGGCCTGGGTGGGCGCTATGCGCGCCTGCTGGCGCCGGCGGTCAGCGGGCGCGCGGCCGTGGTGGAGCTGGTGGTGGCCATGCTGGCGGCAATGGGGCTGGCGTGGCTGGTGCTGCCGCAGAACCCGCTGCTGCTCGGCATGGGCTTTCCGTGGGCCTGGCTGCTGCCGGTGATCCTGGCGCTGCGCTACGGCACGCTGATCGGCGTGGGCAGCGTGCTGATGCTGCTGGGCGGCTGGTACTTCTACCAGCAGACCGGCGTGATGGCAGGGCCCTTCCCGCGCCTGTTCTTCCTCGGCGGGCTGCTGCTGGTGCTGGTGGCCGGGCAGTTCGGCGATATCTGGGGCACGCGCCTGGCGCGCGCCCGCGCCGTGAACCGCTACCTTGACGAACGCCTGGCGGCACTGACCAAGAACCACTACCTGCTGCGCATCTCGCATGCGCGGCTGGAAAACGACCTGCTGGCGCGGCCCACCACGCTGCGCGACACGCTGTCGCAATTGCGCAGCGTGGCGCTGGACGAGGCCGCGCGCACCGGCCAGGTGCTGGCCGGCGCGCAGCCGATGCTGCAGGTGGTGGCGCAGGCCTGCCAGCTTGAGGCAGCCGCGCTCTATGCCTGCGATGGCGAGCGCGTGGACGGTGCCCCGGTCGCCAGCGTCGGCCCGGAATTCACGCTCGACACTGCCGACCCGCTGGTGCGCCACTGCCTGGACACGCGCCAGCTGGCGCACCTGCGCGCCGACGGCCTGCAGCATGGCGCGCAGACGCGCTACGTGGCGGTCGCGCCGGTGCTGGCCGGCTCCGACCACCTGATCGGCCTGCTGGTGGTCGAGCGCATGCCGTTCCTGTCGCTGACCTACGAGAACCTGCAGATGCTGATGGTGCTGCTGGGCTACTACGCCGACGGCGTGGAGCACGCCGGCGCCACCCGCACCATCCAGGCGGCGCTGCCGGCCTGCCCGTATCCGTTTGCGCTGGACTATGCGCGGCTGTCGCGGCTGCGGCGCGAGACCGGCATCGACAGCTCAGTGGTGGCGCTCGTGTTCGACACCGATCCGGAGCGCGATGCGCTGTTCGAGCAGGTGGTGCGCAGCCGGCGCGCGCTGGATGTGGCGTGGCCGGTGGTCAACGCCCATCACCGCGCCATGCTGACGCTGATGCCGCTGTCCGATGCGCAGGCGGTTGCGGCCTACCTGGTGCGCATCGAAGACATGCTGCGCGCGCAGTTCGGTACCGACTTCACCAGTGCGGGCATCGGCGTCTATACGCTGGCGGTGCCCGGCGCCGGCTCGGAAGACGCGCTGGTCAAGCTGCTGCGCCGGGCCCAGGTGGATGGCGCGATCGCGCCCGCCACGCTGCCGGCCGGGGAAGCGCCCCATGTTTAAGCTCGGCGCCAGCGGGCTCGCCGCCCAGATCGCCGCACTGGCGCTGCTGGCGCGCGCCGGCAACAGCACCGCGCTGCTGCTGGCCTTCTTCGGCATGCAGGCGGTGGCTGCCGCGCTGACGGCGCTGCTGCTGTGGCGCCTGCTGCCGCGGCGCTTTCGTATGCCGTTCGCGTGGAGCTATGGCTTTCTCGCGCTGTTCTGCTTCTTCGTGCCGCTTGGCGGCGCGCTGGTGTGCCTGGGCAGCTACCTGTTTTCGAAGCTGTTCCCGCGGCGCGTGGACACCAGCGGCATTGGCACCGTGGGCTTGCCCGAGTTCGTCACGCACCTGATGTCGCGCGTCACGCACGGCGGCGGCGCGCGCCTGCGTGCGCAGCTGGGCAACGCGCGCGCGCCCCTGCCCGAGCGCATGACCGCGCTGGTGGCGATGCAGTCGATGCCGGCGCGCACCGCCAGCCCGGTGCTGCGCGAGCTGCTGGCCGACAGTGCCGACGACGTGCGCCTGCTGGCCTACGGCATGCTGGACGGCGCCGAGAAGCAGCTGACCCAGCAGATCCTGGCCGAACTGCCGCGCCTGGAGAACGCCAACAGCGCCAGCGAGCGCGCCGAGATCAGCAAGCGGCTGGCTGACCTGTACTGGGAACTGATCTACCAGAACCTGGTGCAGGGCGACGTCTACCGCTACACCGCCAGCCAGGTCGAGCGCTACGCCAGCGCGGCGCTGGCGCATGACGACAGCAATGCCTCGCTGTGGTACATGCGCGGCCGCCTGGCACTGGCGCGCAATGCCCCACGCGAGGCGCGTGATTGGCTGCAGCGCGCCGAATCACTCGGCTTCGCGCGCGAACGCGTGCTGCCGCACCTGGCCGAAGCCGCCTACCTGGAACGCGACTACGCCGCGGTGCGCCAGCTGATGGCATCGTTTGACAGCCCCTCGCCGCTCCCGCTGGTGCGGCCCCTGCTGCGGTACTGGCAATCATGAGCGAGATCCTGGTAAAAGAGACGTCGGCCGACGTCATGTTGCTGCTCGAAGGCACCTTCCCGTATGTGAGCGGAGGGGTGTCGAGCTGGGTCAACCAGATGATCCGCGCATTCCCGGACCTGCGCTTCGGCATCGTCTTTATCGGCAGCCGGCGCGAGGACTATGGCGACATGGCCTACCAGCTGCCGCCCAACGTGGTGCACCTGGAAACGCACTACCTGTACGACTTTCCGCCGCCGCCGCTGGTCCAGGGCAGCACTGGCGATGCCAGGGCGTTCGACGCCTCGGACCGCCTGCACGAGCTGCTGCGCGACCCGGGCCGCGAGGCCGAGGCCGGCGCCATGATCCGCGAGCTGATGCCGGCGCTGCGCGAGGGCGGGGCGCTGGGCGAAGACGCCTTCCTGTACAGCCGCCGCGCCTGGCAGACCATCACCGAGCAATACCGGCGCTTCTGCACGGACCCGTCGTTCACGGACTATTTCTGGACCGTGCGCATCATGCACAAGCCGCTGTGGCAGCTGGTGCGCATTGCCGACAACCTGATCCCGGCGCGCGTCTACCACACGGTTTCCACTGGCTATGCGGGCTTTCTCGGGGCGCTGCTGCGCCACCGCAACCAGCGCCCGCTGCTGGTGTCGGAACACGGCATCTACACCAAGGAACGCAAGATCGACCTGTTCCAGAGCCAGTGGATCCGCGACAACCGCAATGTGTTCGAGCGCGACATCTCCCAGATCAGCTACTTCCGCGAACTGTGGGTGCGCTTCTTCGAGACCATCGGCCGGGTCTGCTACGACGCGGGCGACGACATCGTCGCGCTGTATGAGGGCAACCGCCGCCGCCAGGTGCAGGACGGCGCCCCTGAGGCGCGCACGCGCAGCATCCCCAACGGCATCGACCTGCCGCGGCTGGCGCCGCTGCGCGCCCGCCGCAAGCCGGGCGTCCCGCCGGTGCTGTGCCTGATCGGCCGGGTGGTGCCGATCAAGGACGTCAAGACCTTTATCCGCGCCATGCTGACGGTGGTGCGCGAGTACCCCGATGCCGAAGGCTGGATCGCCGGCCCGGAAGACGAGGATCCCGACTACGCGCGCGAATGCCGCAGCCTGGCCGAAAGCCTGGGCCTGGGCCAGAAGGTGAAGTTCCTGGGCTTCCAGCGCATTGACGCGCTGCTGCCGCAGGTGGGCGTGCTGGTGCTGAGCTCGATCAGCGAGGCGCTGCCGCTGGTGGTGCTGGAAGGCTTTGCCGCCGGCGTGCCGTGCGTGACCACCGACGTGGGCTCGTGCCGCGAACTGCTGTTCGGCCTGCCCGGCGAGGATGCCGCGCTGGGCTCGGCCGGCGAGGTGGTGCGCATTGCCGACCCCGCGGCACTGGCCGCGGCGGCGTTGGGGCTGCTGCAGGACCCGGCGCGCTGGCAGGCGGCGCAGGCCGCCGGCGTGGCGCGCGTGGAGCGCTACTACACCCAGGACCGCATGGTGGGCAGCTACCGCGAACTGTATCAACGGCTGATGGCGCAGCCAGACGGCGCCGGGCATGGCGGACATGGGCGGCAGGGCGGCGGCAACCCCGCGCGCTGCCCGGTCCACGGAGGAGCCTGAGCATGGCTGGCATTGGATTCGAGCTGCGCAAGATGCTGCGCCGGGACAACCTGTCCGGCATGCTGAGCGCCTACGCGTATGCCGGCATCATCAGCTCCGGGCCGTGGATCCTGTCGATCGTCGGCATCCTGCTGATCGGCATGATGAGCCTGCCCTTCGTGGTGCCGGGCTCGCTCATCACGCAGTTCCAGGTGTCGGTGACCTACCTGATCGCCGGCAGCTTGATCCTGACCGGGCCGCTGCAGCTGGCGTTCACGCGCTTCACCTCAGACCGGCTGTTCGAGAAGCGCGACCACCTGATCCTGAGCAACTACCACGCGGTGGCAATGCTGGCGACGGTGCTGTCGGGCGGCATCGGCGTGGCGTGCGCGGTGTTCAGCTTCGGCGAGCAGTCAGTGCTGTACCGGCTGCTGATGGTGGCGGGATTCGTGGTGCTGAGCAATATCTGGATTGCCGCGATCTTCCTGTCGAGCATGAAGCAGTACAAGGCCATCGTGTGGACTTTCCTGCTGGGCTACGCGATCTCGGTCGGGGCCGCGCTGGCGCTGCGCGGCCACGGGCTGGAAGGGCTGCTGGGCGGTTTCGCCGCCGGCCAGCTGTGCCTGCTGACCGGCATGGTGACGCTGATCTACCGCAACTACACCAGCCGCCAGTTCATGTCGTTCGAGGTGTTCCAGCGCCGCTATGCCTACCCCAGCCTGGTCGCGATCGGCCTGCTGTACAACCTGGGCATCTGGATCGACAAGTTCATGTTCTGGTACGCGCCCTCCACCGGGCAGCAGGTGATCGGGCCGCTGCATGCGTCGATCATCTACGACATCCCGGTGTTCCTGGCCTACCTGGCGATCATCCCCGGCATGGCGGTGTTCCTGGTGCGCATCGAGACCGATTTCGTCGAGTACTACGACGCGTTCTACGACGCGGTGCGCGGCGGCAGCTCGCTCGAGCATATCGAGGACATGCGCAACACCATGGTTCAGACCATCCGGCTGGGTTTGTACGAGATCGTCAAGGTGCAGGCCATCGCCGCGCTGCTGCTGTTCGCGGTGGGCGTGTGGGTGCTGCGGCTGCTGGGCATTTCCGAGTTGTACCTGCCGCTGCTGTACGTGGACGTGATCGGCGCCAGCCTGCAGGTGGTGCTGCTGGGGGTGCTCAATATCTATTTCTACCTGGACCGCCGCCGCGAGGTGCTGCTGCTGACCGCGACCTTCGTGGTGCTGAACTTCGCGCTGACGCTGCTGACCCTGCACCTGGGGCCGGCCTGGTACGGCTATGGCTTTGCGGTGTCGCTGCTGGTGGTGGTGGCGCTGGCGCTATACCTGCTGGACCGCAAGCTGGACCGGCTGGAGTATGAGACCTACATGCTGCAATAGGCCCTGCCGGCTCCGCATCGACCGGCTCCCCGGGCGGCGCGATGGCGGCAAGGATGATGCAGATCGAAAGACGATCGCGGAGGGATCGGCGCAGTTGCTGCCGCCACCCCTCGTCGGGGCATCTCGACGAAAGGGCCCGTGATTGGGTAACATGGCAGCAGCCGGCGGGCTTCGGCCTGGCCCGTCGGATCAGATCGACGGCCGCGCCCCCTGGGGGGTGAATATGAGGAATGACTTGCCGGCCGAGCCGTCGACATGCCGTGGCAGAGACCGCAGTTGCAGTCGGAAGCTGGCAGAAGGATGTAGAGGTATGCGAATTGCCTCCGTGGAGGATGATCCGGATCAGGCCGAACTGATCCGGCAGATATTGAGCGAAGCCGGCTTCGAATGCGAGTCCTTCGCCAACGGTGCGGACTTGCTGCGCGCGCTGCGCGAGCGCGCCTATGACCTGTTGCTGGTCGACTGGCAGCTGCCAGGCACCAGCGGCTACGAGCTGGTCAGCTGGGTGCGGCAGAAGTCCGGCAATATGCCGCCGATCCTGTTCGTCACCAGCCGCACCGCCGAATCCGATATCGTCGACGGCCTGACGGTGGGCGCCGACGACTACATGCTCAAGCCCATTCGCGCCGGCGAGCTGGTCGCGCGCGTGCGCTCGCTGCTGCGCCGCGCCTACCCTGAGGCCGCGCAGGAAGTGGAGCTGATCCGGCGCGGCAACTATGCTGTCGATACCCACGCGCGCACCATCACCGTCGGCGGCGAGCCGGCGCTGCTGTCCCGCGCGAATATGAGCTGGCCCTGTTCCTGTTCCGCAATACCGGGCGCCTGCTGGCGCGCGAGGTGATGGAGCAGGCCGTCTGGGGCCGCGCCATGGGGGCGGGCTCGCGCACGCTGGATACGCATATCTCGCGGCTGCGCCTCAAGCTGGCGCTGCGCCCCGAGAACGGCGTGCGGTTGACCTCCGTGTATTCGCATGGCTATCGCTTTGAAGAGGCTTCCGCGGCTGACGCGGAGGCGGATGAGGCCGGGGCGGATGCGTAAGCTGATGGCTGGTGTCGCGCTGGCCCTGCTGGCCGGCGTGGCGGCTCCGGCGCAGGCCGGGCCCGCGGGCGCGGAAGGCGCCGATTTTATCTACCTGGTGGAGCCGGGCGATACGCTGATCGGCCTGGCCTCGCGCTACATGGCGTCCGAGGAAGGCTGGCGCACGCTGCAGCGCCTGAACGGCGTGGCTGATCCGTACCGGCTGGTGCCCGGCTCGCGCCTGCGCATCCCGCTCAGCCAGATTCCCGAACAGGCCGCCTCGGCGCGCGTGGTCCATGTGGCCGGCGAGGTCCGCGCCAATGGCCGGCCGGTGCAGGCCGGCATGACGCTGGACGAAGCCGCGCGCATCGAGACCCCCGCGGGCGGCTCGGTCACGCTGGAGCTGCCGGACCGCAGCCGCGTCACGGTGCCGCCGGCCACCACGCTCTCGGTCAGCCGGCTGCGCACGTTTGCGCGCAGCGGCCTGACCGACACCGTGATCCGCATCGACAAGGGTGCCGCCGATACGCGCGTGGCGCCGCAGGGCGGCGGCGTCGGGCGCTTCGAGCTGCATACGCCGATGATGGTGACCGGCGTGCGCGGCACCCGCTACCGGGTCTCGGCCGACACCGCGGGAAGCCGCAGCGAGGTGCTGGAAGGGCGCGTCGGCGTCAGCGCGGCGCGGGGCGCCCGCGCCCGGCCGGCAGCGGAGCGCGCCATGACCGCGGCGGCATCGGTCGGTGCCGGCTATGGCATCGGCGTGTCGGCCGGCGGCAAGCTGTCGCAGCCGGTGGCGCTGCTGCCGGCGCCGGCCCTGTTGCCCCCGGCCGATACCGTGCTGGGCCCGTCCTTCGAGGCCGCCTGGCAGCCGGTGCCGGGCGCCACCGCCTACCGCGTGTTGGTGGCGCGCGATGCGGCGCTGAGCGAACTGGCCTGGACCGGCATCGTCAGTGGCGCCAATGCCACGACCGCCCGTGTAGACGGGCTGCCCGAGGGCACGCTGTACCTGAGCGTCAGCGCCATCGACAAGCACCAGCTGACCGGGCACGGCGCGCAGGCGCCGGTGGTGGTGCGGCTGAACCCGCCGGCGCCGTTCACGCAGCAGCCGGCCGCGGATGCGGTGCGCTATGCCGACGCCGTCGCCTTCGAATGGGCCGCCGTGCCGGGCGCGGCGCGCTACGAACTGGCGCTGGCCGCCGATCCCGCCTTTACGCGCGACGCCGTGGTGCAGGCGGCCTCCGGGCCTGCCGCCGCGCAAGCGCTGGTGCCGGGCCGCTGGTGGTGGCGCGTGCGCAGCGTCGATGCGGCGGGCCAGCCGGGCCCGTGGTCGGATGCGGTTCCGTTCAGCGTCGAGCCCAAGCCGCCCGTGCCGACCCTGCAGGACGACGGCGGCGCGCTGCATATCGGCTGGCCCGAGGGTAGCGGCGCCGGCGCGGGCTACCGGGTCCAGGTGTCGGCCGATGCCGGCTTTGCCACGCTGCTGGCCGACGCGCACACCACCACCAATGCCATCGACCTGCCGCGCCCCGCGCCCGGCGTCTATTTCATCCGCGTGGCACGCGCGGCGCCGGGGGTGACGCCGGATCCGGCGGCGTTCTCCGCGCCACAGCGCATCGAAGTCTCTGCCTTCTTGCGCGACTCGCAGGGCGGCGCAATCGGGTCGGGCGGCCGGCCGGACGGTGGTGGCCGCGTCCGGCTCAACTGACGCGCCAGGCCCGGCACCGGCCGCGGCCGGGCGGGCAGGCGGGCGGGCTTTCGGGCGGCGCACGCGGATCGAATGGTGCCTGCTGCTTGTGGCCGTGCTGGCCCTGGTGGTGCTGGCCGCGCGCCAGGGCTGGGCCGAGCGCGCCGACCTGGCCGCCTACGACATCGCCATCAGCGCCCAGCACCATCCGGCCCGCGACGACATCGTCATCGTCGGCATCGATGACGCCAGCATCACCGCCATCGGCCGCTGGCCGTGGCGCCGCGCGGTGCTGGCGCAGCTGGTCGAGCGCATCGCTGTCGGCCGGCCGCGCGTGATCGGCGTGGACGTGATCCTGTCCGAGCGCGACACCCGCTATCCGCAAGACGACGCCGTGCTGGCCCGCAGCCTGGCCCAGGCCGGCAACGTGGTGCTGCCGGTGGTGGCCGAATCCGGCCCTGCCGGCATGCTGGTGCGCTACCCGCTGGCCGGGCTGGGCGCCGCGGTGGGGCATATCAACATGGTGGTCGATACCGATGGCGTGGCACGCCAGGTCTATCTGAGCGAGGGGCCGCATCCGGTCGCCGCCGCCGGCGTGCCGCACCTGGCCGTGGTGATGGCGGCGTTCGGGCGCGCCGGCGAGCCGCCCGGCATCGCGCGCCAGGAGCCGGCCCGGATCACCGAAGCCAACGGCTGGGAGCGCAGCGGCCGCCTGCGCATTCCGTATGCCGGCCCGCCCGGCACCTTTGCCCGCGTGTCGGCGCGCGACGTGCTGGACGGCCGCGCCAATCCCGCCATCTTTGCCGGCAAGGCCGTGCTGATCGGCGCGCTGGCCACCGGCATGGGCGACGTGCTGCCGACGCCGGTGTCGCGCGATGGCCGCGGCATGAGCGGGGTGGAGATCCTGGCCAATACCGTGCAGGCACTGACCGACGGCGACGCCATCGTGGCGGTGCCGCGCGCCTGGCAGGTCGGGGGCACGCTGCTGGCGGTGCTGCTGGCCGCACTGGCCGCACTGCGGCTGCCGCCGCGCGGCGCGCTGGTGGCCACCGGGCTGCTGCTGGCCGGCCTGCTCGGCGGCTCGCTGTTGCTGCTGGCGCTGGCGCGGCTGTGGTTTGCGCCGGCCGCCGCGGCGCTGGGCTGCGTGCTGTTCTACCCGCTGTGGAGCTGGCTGCGCCAGGAGGCGGCCCTGCGCTTCCTTACCGACGAACTGGCGCGGCTGGAACGCGAACCCGGCCTGATTGCCGCGCCACGCCATACCGGCGCCACGCTCGACAGCCGCATGCGCGCCGTCTACGGCATGAGCGCGCAGCTGCGCGGCATGCGCCGCTTCCTGTCCGATGGCCTGGAAAGCCTGCCCGATGCCACCGCGATCTGCGACCTGGATGGCGGCGTGATGCTGGCCAACCGGCGCTGCGTGGCGCTGGCGCCCGCCGTGCTGGACGGCGAGCCCGCGCGCGCGCCGGGCGAGGCTGGCCCGCCGCGGGCCGCCATCCGCGCACTGATCGAGGCAATCTTTCCCGCGCCGGCACCGGCCCTGGCGTACTGGCAGTCGCTGCATGACCGCTACGCCGATGCCCGCATCGCCCCGGCCCCGGTCCCCCACGGCGGCATCGAGGTGGCCGGGCGCGGCGACCGTCGCTACCTGCTGCATGGCGCGCCGCTGCATGCCGAGGCCGGCGCCGTGGCCGGCCTGATCGTCAGCGTGATCGACATCACCGCGATCCGCGTCGCCGAGCGCCAGCGCGAGCAGATGCTGCGCTTCCTGTCGCATGACATGCGCTCGCCGCAGGCGTCGATCCTGGCCTTGATCGAGCTGCATGAGCGCCGCGCGCGGCGCGATGGCGCAGCCGCCGGCGATATTGCCACGGACAGCGGCGTGCTGGCCCGCATCGCCGCCCACGCACGCCGCACGATGACGCTGGCCGATGACTTCATCAGCGTCGCGCGCGCGGAGTCGAAGACCCTGGCGTTCATGGACGTGGAATTGGGTGGCCTGGTGCTGGACGCGACGGACCAGCTCTGGGCGCTGGCCAAGGCCCGCGACGTAACGCTGCAGATCGACCTGCCGGACGAGCCCGCGGTGCTGAAGGGCGAACCGGCACTGCTGGCGCGCGCCATTGCCAACCTGGTCAGCAATGCGATCAAGTTCAGCCCGCAAGGGGGGACCGTGACGGTTTCGCTCACGCGTGAGCCGGGCAGCTTTGTCGTTGCTGTGCAGGACCACGGGCCGGGGATTGCCGAGGCCGACCAGGCACGATTGTTCGAGCCTTTCGCGCGCTTGCATGAGGGGCAGCAGGGCGCGCCGGAAGGCACGGGTCTGGGGCTGGTGCTGGTGCGCGCCGTGGCCGAGCGGCATGGCGGCAAGGCCAGCGTGCGCAGTGCGCTTGGCGCGGGGGCGGTATTTCGTATCGAATTGCCTGTGGCCTGAGCGGGACGGCAACTACCGCTAGGCATGTTGCGGCTGCCGACACAATTGTTGGCAGTCGCCGCAGGCGGATTTGCGTAGCATCGGATCGCCGCTGGAGCCGCATCCGGTGGTTTTCGCGCCCACGCCAGCTCCCCCAATGGCCGTAACTGGCGTGGGCGGCTTTTTTGGGGTTCTTCGCCGATTGGCGGGGGGATGGATTTTGGGCTTTGGCACTGCGGTTGGGTGTCGTGCTTGGCGAGCGTGGGCTGTTTCGCCGGCGTAGCCAGCGAAACGGCGAGATACCGCATGGCCCGGTAGGCCTGGCCAAGTGTCCGATCCGGTTCCTGTCCATCACGATCGATCAGCGACAGGGGGGGAATAGGTGCTCTGCGATACGCGCCATGCTGCCCGGGTTGCCGGCGCATGCGATCACCGCTGGCACGGCTGAATCTCCCTCACGCTCTATCCCCTGAACGTCAAGACAAAGCGCGTCCTCCCCTCTGCCGACTCCACCCCAATCCCCCCGCCATGCGCAGCCACAATCGCCTGCGTGATCGCCAGCCCCAGTCCCGCACCATCGGACTCAGGCCGGGCCCGCGACTTGTCCGCGCGGAAGAACCGGTCAAACAGCGAGGGCAGCAGCTCAGGCCGGATGGTCTCGCCCTCGTTCTCGACGACCACCGTCACCACTTCGGCGGAGGGCAGAATCTCCACCACAATGCCCTTGCCCGCAGGCGTATGCCGTAGCGCATTCGATAGCAGGTTGCTCAACGCCCGCCGCAGCATCAGCCGGTCGCCGGTGATGCGGCCACGGCCGCGCACGGCCAGGCGCACACCCTTGTGCTCGGCCAGCGCATCGTAGAAATCGAACAGCGCGGCGACTTCATCAGCCACCTCGATCGGCTCGGCGTTCGGCAGGGTGATGCCGTTCTCCATCTTCGCCAGGTAGAGCATGTCCGACACCATGCGCGACAGCCGCTGCAGCTCTTCAACGTTGGACGCCAGCACGTCGCGGTACTTGTCCGCGTCGCGCGGCTGCGACAGCACCACCTGGGTCTGCGTCATCAGGTTGGTGATCGGCGTGCGCAACTCATGCGCCAGGTCCGATGAGAACTCCGACAAGCGCGCGAAATCGCGCTGCAGGCGTTCCAGCATGGCGTTGAGCGTCGCGGCCAGGTCGGCCATTTCCACCGGCACCGCATCGACCGGCATGCGCTCGTCCAGCTTGTGCGCGGTGACGGTGCGCGCCCGCGAGGCCATGGTGCGCAGTGGCCAGAGTCCGCGGCGCGCGGCCCACCAGCCCAGCAGCCCGCTCGCCAGCGCGGCCAGCGCGGTGTAGAAGGCCAGCGACTGGCGGAAGGCGTGCATGAAGTGGGCATGCAGCGCCGTGTCCATGCCGACCACGACCTGCAACGGCCCCGGCTGCCCCGGCGGCACCTGCGCCAGCGCACGCATGCCGCGGTAGGTCTGGTCAGCCTGTTCCCAGGTGAAGGCATGCCGCTGCGCCGGCAGTTGCGCGGCGGCGGCCAGTGCCATGCCGAAATCGAAGTCCTGCGTGGCATACAGGCGCTTGCCGTCGGCGGCACGCACCTCGGCCACGAATCCGGCATGGTGTTCCAGCACCGGGCCCAGGCGTTGCGGCAGCGAAGCCGCCGGACCCTCGCCCGCGATCTTCTGGATCAGCCGCACGTTGTCGCCCAGCACGGCGTAGTCCTCGTCGGCGAAATGATTGTCCATCGCCAGCCAGATCAGCACGCCCAGCCCCAGCAGCACCGCGGCCGACGACAGCGAGAACAGGATGGTGAGCCGTGCCGTCAGCGACATCCGGCTCTTCATTTCGTGTCCTCCGCTGCCTCGGGGGCTTCCAGCACATAGCCCATGCCGCGCACGGTCTGGATCAGCTTGGACTCGAACTCATCATCGATCTTCGCGCGCAGGCGCCGGATGGCGACGTCGATGACATTGCTGTCGCTGTCGAAATTCATGTCCCACACCTGCGAGGCGATCAGCGAGCGCGGCAGCACTTCGCCGCGGCGGCGCGCCAGCAGTTCCAGCAAGGCGAATTCCTTGCTGGTCAGCGTGATGCGGCGCCCGGCGCGCGTGGCCCGGCGGCGGCCCAGATCCAGCACCAGGTCGGCCACCTGGATGCGGTCCAGCGCCATCTGCGCCGTGCCCCGGCGCAGCAGCGTGCGCACCCGCGCGAGCAGCTCGGAAAAGGCGAAGGGCTTGACCAGGTAGTCGTCCGCACCCAGCTCCAGCCCCTTGACGCGGTCGGCCACGCTGTCGCGCGCGGTCAGGAACAGCACCGGCACGGCGATCTCCGCCGCGCGCAGCGCCTGCACGATGCGCCAGCCGTCGACGTCCGGCAGCATCACGTCCAGGACGACCAGGTCGTAGGTCTCGGTCATTGCCATATGCTGGCCGTCCAGCCCGTTGGCCACCAGGTCGACGACAAAGCCCGCCTCGGTCAGCCCCTGGCGCAGGTATTCGCCGGTCTTGGGCTCGTCCTCCACCACTAGCAGTTTCATCACACTTTCCTTGATCGATCGGCCCTTTCGGCAGGGTCCGGCAACTCTACGCCGGCAACGCGGGCGCCAACATGACCGGAAGATTACCGGAATGTCATGTTCCGGTCAGACGTGCGTAGGGTGGCCTTCGCTACGCTTATCATGCTTTCAACCAGGACTGATGCCATGCGACGCCACCCCACTACCGGCCTTGTGCTGCCCGATCTACCCCGCCGCCGCTTTGTGCAAGGGCTGGTAGCCGGCGGCGTGGTGGCCAGCCTGGCCGGCGTCGGCGGCAGCGCGTGGGCGCAGCATGCGGGCCAGCGCGCCGGGCAGCCTGCCGCGGCCGGCTCGGGCTCGGCGCCGGTCCTGCGCGGCACGGAGTTCGACCTGGTGATCGGCGAGTCGCTGGTCAACTTTACCGGCAAGCCTGTCATCGCCACCACCATCAACGGCATGCTGCCCGGCCCGACGCTGCGCTGGCGCGAGGGTGACACGGTCACCATCCGGGTGACCAACCGCCTGCGCGAGGCCACCTCGATCCACTGGCACGGCATCATCCTGCCTTTTCAGATGGACGGCGTGCCCGGCATCAGTTTTGCCGGCATTCCGCCCGGCGAGACCTTCACCTACCGCTTCAAGGTTGCGCAGACCGGCAGCTACTGGTACCACTCGCATTCCGGCTTCCAGGAAATGACCGGCGTGTACGGCGGCATCGTCATCGATCCGGCCTCTGGGCAGGAAACCGTGCGGGCCGACCGCGACCACACCGTGCTGCTGTCGGACTGGACCGACGAAGACCCGATGCGGGTGCTGACCAAGCTCAAGGTCCAGGGCGACTACTACAACTACAACCAGCCGACCGTGGTCGACTTCTTCCGCGACGCCTCGCGCGACGGGCTGAAGCAGGCGCTGGACAAGCGCAGCATGTGGAACCAGATGCGGATGAGCCCGACCGACCTGGCGGACCTGTCCAGCGCGACGCTGACGCACCTGGCCAACGGCGTCACGCCGGCCGGCAACTGGACCGGGCTGTTCCGGCGTGGCGAGACCGTGCGGCTGCGCTTTATCAACGGCTCGGGCAACACCTTCTACGACGTGCGCATCCCCGGGCTGAAGCTGCGGGTGGTGCAGGTCGATGGCCAGGATATTGAACCGGTCACGGTCGACGAATTCCGCTTCGGCCCCGGCGAGACCTGCGATGCCATGGTCGAGCCGCGCGACGACGCCTACACCCTGTTCGCGCAATCGATGGACCGTACCGGCTATGCGCGCGGCACGCTGGCGGTCAGGGAGGGGCTGGCGGCGCCGGTGCCCGCGCTCGACCGGGCCGAATGGCTGACCATGACCGACATGATGGGCGAGATGACGGGCCACGGCGGCCATGGCGGGCATGCCGGACACGGTGCCATGCAGCACGGTGCCATGCCGATGCAGGGGATGGACCACGCCGGCATGGACCACAGCCAGCACGCCATGGCCGCCGCCGATCCGCTCAAGGTCCCCAGCAAGACCGCCCGCCACGCCCGCACCGAATACGGTCCTGGCACCGACATGCGCGTCGACATGGCCCGCACCAACCTGGACGATCCCGGCATTGGCCTGCGCAACAACGGCAGGCGCGTGCTGACCCTGGCCGACCAGCACACCATCGGCGGCGCCATGGATGCGCGCGGGCCCGGGCGCGAGGTCGAGCTGCACCTGACCGGCAATATGGAGCGCTACACCTGGTCCTTCGACGGCGTCGAGTTCGGCAAGTCGACCCCGATCTACTTCAAACACGGCGAACGGCTGCGCGTGATCCTGCACAACGACACCATGATGACCCATCCCATGCACCTGCACGGCATGTGGAGCGAGCTGGAAGCGCCGGACGGCAGCTTCCAGGCGCGGCGCCACACCATCCCCGTGCAGCCGGCGCAGCGCATCAGCTTCCTGGTCACCGCCGATGCGCTCGGGCGCTGGGCCTGGCATTGCCACCTGATGCTGCATATGGATGCGGGCATGTTCCGTGAAGTGGTGGTGGCGTGATGGCTCAACCTGAATTCGCAATCTCCATGCACAGGCACACGAAGACGATACTGGCCACGGCGCTGGCACTGACCGCAATGGGCGCAGCCCAGGCGCAGGATGCGCATGCCGGCCATGCGCACAACCACGATGCCCCGGCCGCCATGCAGGGCATGGACCATGGCCAGATGCAGGGCATGGAGCAGGACGGGATCCAGACCATGGACGGTGGCGGCGCGCCGATGACTGACATGCAGGACATGGCCGCCCCTGCCATGGACCACGGCGACATGAAGATGCAGGGCGGCAGCGCGCCGCCCGACGCCCGCGATCCGCATGCCTATTCCGGCGGGTACCAGCTCGGGGTCGGCAAGTACGCGCTTGGCGACAAGCGCCAGCTGGTGATGGCCGACGAGCATTTGTTCGCCTCGGTGCTGGTCGACCGCCTGGAGTGGGCCCACGCCAGCGGCAGCAATGCCGCCGCCTACGAGGTGCAGGCATGGTTCGGCAACAGCTACGACAAGCTGGTGCTCAAGGCCGAGGGCGAAGCGTCGAAGGGCAAGATGCACGAGGCCCGCACCGAGCTGCTGTGGGGCCACGCCGTGGCCAGCTACTGGGATACCCAGCTGGGCCTGCGCAACGACGCCGGCAGCGGGCGCCCGGCGCGCAACTGGCTGGCCTTTGGCGTGCAGGGGCTGGCGCCGTACTGGTTCGAGGTCGATGCCACGGCCTATGTCGGCACCAGCGGCCGCACCGCGCTGCGGCTGTCCGCCGAATACGAATTGCTGCTGACCCAGCGCCTGATCCTGCAACCACGCATCGAAGCCAACCTCTATGGCAAGAACGACCCGGAGGTGGGCATCGGCAGCGGCTTGTCCAACGGCACCGTGGGGCTGCGGCTGCGCTATGAGTTCAGCCGGCAGTTTGCGCCGTATATCGGCGTGGAGCGCTACCAGACCTTTGGCAATACCGCCGACATGATCCGGACCTCTGGCGGCAAGGCGGGCGAAACGCGTTTCGTCGCCGGTGTCCGCGTCTGGTTCTGACACCACAACTTCATCATCCCCAAGCGGAGATAACCATGCATGCCCATCGCCCCCTGATCCAGACCCTGCTTGCCGCAACCGCCGCGCTGGCCAGCAGCATTGCCTTCGCGCACCCGAAGCTGGTGTCATCCACGCCGGCGGACAAGGCCGAGGTGGCGGCGCCGCAGAAGATCGAACTGCAATTCTCCGAGAGCCTGGTCACCCAGTTTTCCGGCGCCAGCCTGGTGATGACCGGCATGCCGGGCATGGCCAGCCATGCGCCGATGAAAATGGCCGCGAAAGTCTCCGGCGGCGATGACCCCAAGGCCATGGTGATCACGCCGGCGCAGCCGCTGCCGCCGGGCAGCTATCGGGTGGACTGGCGGGCGGTGTCGTCCGATACCCATCCCGTCAACGGCAATATCGCCTTCACGGTGAAGTGATTGCCACAACCGGACTGGGTGGCCGCCGGGCTGCGCCTGGCGCTCTATGTCGACCTGGCCTTGCTGTTCGGGCTGCCGCTGTTCTGCATCTATGCGCTGCATCGGGGTGAACGGGCCTCACGCTTTGCCATGCGGTGCCAGGCGCTTGTGCTGGGCTGTGCCGTAGCGGGCATCGTGCTCTCGCTGGGGGCGCTCGTCGTGATGGCCCGGGCCATGACGGGGGTATCTGACTACGCTGCATTGCAGGGCCACGTCTTCGCGATGATCGTCACGGGCACGGATTTCGGCGTGGCCTGGTCGGTGCGCCTGGTGGCGCTGCTGCTTTGCGTGCTGGCCTGCATATCGTGGCGCAGCTGGCGCAGGCGGCCGGGCGCGCACTTCGCCGCGCTGGCCGCGCTGGCCGGGTCCGGCGGGATGGCGCTGGCCACGCTGGCCTGGGGCGGCCACGGCGCGATGCATGAGGGTGCCATGCGCTATGTCCACCTGAGCGCCGACGTGGCGCACCTGCTGGCCGCCGGGGCCTGGGTCGGCGCGTTGGCCGCGTTCGTGCTGCTGTCGCTGGCACGGCCGGCATCGGACCAGGCGGCCGTGGCGCTGCTGAGCCGCACCTCGAACGGCTTCGCCCGCGTCGGCACCATCATTGTTGCCACGCTGCTGCTGACCGGCGTGCTCAACTACTGGTTCATCGTGGGCCCGGTGCTGCCGGATTTAACGCCGATGTCCTATGGCGGGCTGCTGGCCGCCAAGCTCGCGCTGTTCGTGGCGATGCTTGGCCTGGCTGCCGCGAACCGCTTCCGCCTGAGCCCGCGGCTGGCGTTGGCGGTGCAGGCCGGGGAGTATCGGGTGGCGACGCTGGCGTTGCGGCGCAGCCTGCTGCTGGAGGCCTGCGCCGCCGCGCTGGTGATGGCCCTGGTGGCCATGCTGGGGATGCTGTCTCCGGCGCCGATGTGAGGCCGGGGCAATCAGACACAGGCAGTCAGACGGCCGGCACAGATCACCAGCGACCACGTCACCATCGAGACAATGGCGCTGATCCGCGCGCCGGCTGGCGGCGCGGCGCCGCTGTCCCATCCCCGTTGCCCGGCATGCAGGCTGCGATAGGGCCCCAGGCTGGGCATGGGTGGTCTCCGGTCAGGACAGGTGCAGTATAGGTCCCGATCCGGGTCGTGGCAGGGAGACTTATGCGCGGCACGAGTCGGCGCGCTGCACCAGCCGGTGCAGGCCAGGGCTCATGGGCTTGAGCGCGGCGCGTTCGGACGTGAGCGCGAGCGCCAAGTTGCGGCGGCCGCCGCGCAGCGCCGCCTCGAGCAGGGTCAGGCTGATGACGTCGCGCTGCACATGGCTGCCGCCGAAGCGGTGGGCCATCAGGCGCACCGGCATCAGCAGGTCGATGGCGGTGGTGTAATCGCCCTGGTCGAACGCGATCAGGGCATCGGCCACCGGCAGCCCCACATCGCGCGACATCATGGCATTGGTGCCGTTGCCAAGGGCGGCGCGCTCCAGCGCCGCACGGACCTGGTCGGCGGCGGCGGGCCGGTGCGCGCCCAGGCTGGCCATCACGGCATGGACATCATTGAAGGCGTAGTAGCCGGCCGCGCCGCGGCCCAGCCAGTCGTCCGCCACTGGCTGCCAGCGCCCGCCCACGTCCACGCCGCGCAGGTGCAGCCGCCACAGCAGCGCGCAGGCATCCACCAGGTCCAGCGCGATCGCCGGCGCGGGGCGCTTGATATAGCGGTCGTACAGCGCCAGCACCTCGTCGGTCCTGCCCTCTTCCAGCTGGAACAATGCCAGGTGCCACCAGTTGTGCACGGCCAGCATATTGTCGTCGGACCAGTCGTCGCGGCGCCCGTCCAGCCAGGCGATGCCGTCGGCCAGCCGGCCCTGCATCTCCATCACGTGCGCCACCGCGTGCACGGCCCACGGGTCGCGCGGATTGAGCTCCAGCGCGCGCCGACCGCTTTCCTCGGCGCGGCCGTAGAGCTGGGTTTCCTCCAGGCCGAAGGCATGCATGCCGAGCAGGTAGCCATAGCCCGGCATGCCGGCATCCCAATGCGGCAGCGCCTGCGCCACGCGGTCGCGCAGCATCGATGACTGCCCCAGCAGGAAGTCTTCGAGATGCGCCGTCTGGATCGCCAGCAGGTCGCGTGGATAGTCGATCACGATATCGCCGTAGAGCCGGACCGAGCGCTCGAACTCGCCGTCCAGCCAGGCGCGTGCCGCGGCAATATGGCGACGCTCGCGGTCGTTGGCGCGGGCATGCAGGGCTTCGCCGGCTTCGACGCTCTGGCGCAGCATCGACTCGGCCGTGCCGTCGCCGGCGGTCACCATCAGCGCGGCGCGCAGCGCGTGGCCCATGGCGAAGCCGGGGTCGGCGGCCAGCGCCGTGTCGATGGCGGCGAGCGGGTCGCCGTAGTAGCCGTTCAGCAGTTGCAGGGCGGTCTCATACTGCTCGACCGAGCGGGCGTTCTGGGTCGAGACCGGAAGATCCCGTGAATCCGTGAGTGCCATGGCAATCTCCGTGCGCCCGCGGCAGCGGGGCTGTCACGAACCATCGTAGACGGCAAAACGCCCCATGTAACGGATGTGGCGGGGTGCGCCGCACCATGCCCGCCGCAAGGCGCATGGCCGGGGTGCGTTGTGCGCTATATGCCGCTGCCGCCATATCGTTGTTGTGTGTCGGTTAAACTGCCGCATCCCCAATCACGACCTCACGACCAGGTTTCCCATGAAAACACTTGCGCTTTTCCTCGGCACCCTGACCTTCGCCTGCGCCGCATCCGCGGCCGCCCCGGCTGCCTCGGCTGCCTCGGCCGCCTCGGCCCCGGCCGCACCCGCGGCGGCGCCGCAGACGCTGGCGTCGGGCATGACCATCCAGCACCTGATCAAGGGCAACGGCGCCTCGCCCAAGGCCACCGACACGGTGCAGGTCCACTACCGCGGCACGCTGGCCGACGGCACCGAGTTTGACAGCTCGTACAAGCGTGGCCAGCCGATCTCGTTCCCGCTCAACCGCGTGATTCCGTGCTGGACCGAAGGGGTGCAGGCGATGCAGGTGGGCGGCAAGGCCAAGCTGACCTGCCCGCCGGCCACGGCCTACGGCGCGCGCGGCGTGCCGGGCACGATCCCGCCGAACGCCACGCTCACCTTCGAGGTGGTGCTGCTGGGGATCGGCGGCTAAGACCCCGCATCAGCGCGGCGCCTGCGGCTGCGCGGGCGCAGGCGCGCCCGCCGGCGCCTCCGCGGCGGGCGCTGCGGCCGCGCCGCTGTCGTCGTTTTCGTCGTAGTCCGGCAGCGACGTGTTCTCTCCCAGCAGGTAGCGGCGCCGCTGCAGGTAGGCATCGCGCACAAAGGTGTACTTGTCCAGCGCCGCGAGCTTCAGCAGGTCGGTGGCGCCCAGCAGGTTGGTGCGCACGTCCACCACGTTCATCCCGAACAGCGAATTGCGCACCGCCGGCTCGGCATAGGTGGTTGGGTCGAACCAGAAATTCACATACACGCCCATGCCGTCGCGGAATGAACTGGGGCCGAACACCGGCAGCACCAGGTAAGGTCCCGATGGCACGCCCCAGGTGCCCAGCGTCAGGCCGAAATCCTGCGAATGTTTCTGCAGCCCGGCGGGCGTGGCGATGTCGATCAGTCCGCCGATACCCAGCACGGAATTGATCGCGACCCGCATGAAGCTCTCCGCGGCCTCAACGCCCTTGCCTTGCAGCAGGTTGTTGGCAAAGTTGCCGATGTCGGCGATGTTCGAATAGACATTGGTGACCGCGGTGCGCACCGGCTCCGGCGTGACCGCCTTGTAGCCCTTGGCCACCGGCACGGCTACGTACTGGTCGAGCTTGTCGTTGACGGTGAAGACCGCGCGGTTCATCGGTTCGAGCGGATCGTCGGGATTGGCTTGCGGGCCGGTGGCGCAGCCGGCGAGCAGGGTGGCGGTAATGGCGGTAATGGCGGCAATGGCGGTAATGGCAACGGATGTAGCGCGCTGGCGTAAAGGCATCGTACGAAGGAGATCGGGGGCGGCCGCGTCGGGTTTGTGATTATGACCGGCCAGCTTTGTCATGTTTGTGATGGGCGCCTTCGCGCGGGCGGCCCATCAGGATCGGCTGGAAGAACACGGCGCCGACCAGGGTGCACGCCAGCGCCAGCGCCAGCAGTTTGCCCATGCTGGCGGTGCCGGGATGCTGCGACAGCCACAGGCTGCCGAAAGCGGTGGCGGTGGTGGCCGCGCTGTACAGTACGGCGTGCGTCAGGCTGGACTGCAGCAGCTGGGTCTTGCCGTGCCGCCAGGCAATCACGTAGTAGATCTTGAACGCGACCCCGACGCCCAGCAGCAGCGGCAGCGCGATCACGTTGGCAAAGTTCAGCGCAATGCCGGACAGCACGCACAACTCCAGCGTGACGATGGCCGAAACCAGCAGCGGTATCAGCGTGCGCAGCACGTCGCCGAAGCGGCGCAGCGTGATCCACAGCAGGATGGTGACCGACACCACCGCCCACACGCCTGCCTGGGTAAAGGCGGCCATGATGGTATCGGCCGAGCCGCGGATGGCGATCGGCCCGCCGGTGGCGGTCGGTGCCACGCGCTGCACCGCGGTGATGAAGCGGTCCAGCGCGGCCTCGCGCTGCGCGCTGGCGGGCGGCAGCTTCGGGCTGACGCTGACCAGCGCGCGCCCGTCCGGCGTGATCCAGTCGCGCACCAGTTCGGGCGGCAGCGTTTGCTGGCTGACGGGCTGCGGGTCCAGCGCCAGCTTCAGCCGTGCCAGCGCCAGCTGCAGCGGCACGGCGATGGCGCGCTCGGCGCGGTCGCGCGTGGTGGCGTCGGCGCTGGCCAGCTGCTTCAGCGCGGCGGACAGGTGCGCGGCTTCGGCCGCGCCCGGACCGGGATGTTCGTCGGCGGCGATGGCCAGCTGCCGCGCGGCATTGCGCAGCGCATTGACGCGCGCGGTGTCGGTGGCAGGCGTGGCGGTGGGCTGCGTCAGCGCTGGCATCAGCGCGGCCGAAGCCTGGCCGATGGCCTGCAGCCTGGGCGGCTGGTCGTCGGGGATAAAGGTCTGCAGCGTGACCGCGCGCGCCACCTCGGGCAGCGCCGCGAGCTTGCCGGCGAGATCGCGCGCAGCCGGCAGCGAAGGCGCCAGCACGCTGACATCGTCGGTGCCGGCCTGCGGCGCGTCCTTGAGCGCCAGCAGCGTGGCCATCGATTCGGACCTGGGGTCCTTCAGGTGCAGCGGGTCGAAGTCAAAGCGCAGGCGCGGCAGCAGCGGCGCGCCTGCCAGGATCGCGAGCAGCGTGACCAGCAGCACCGGCTTGCGATAGCGGTCGAAGAACCGGTCGGCGGGCGCCAGCCACGCGAAACCCGGCGCCTCGGGCTCGCCGCCGGGCTTGAGCACGCAGATCAGCGCCGGCAGCAGCGTGAAGGTGGTGGCGAATGCCACCATCATGCCCACGCCGGCGATCAGCCCCAACTCGGCCACGCCGCGGTAGTCGGTGGGCAGGAAGCAGAAGAATGCCGCCGCCGTGGCCGCGGCAGCCAGGGCCAGCGGCGCGCCCACGCCGCGCGCGGACAGCCCCAGCGCTTCGACGATATGGTCGCGGTCATGGCGCTCGGCGCGGTAGCGCACGCCGAACTGGATGCCGAAATCCACCCCCAGCCCGACGAACAGCACCGCGAACGCCACCGAGATCATGTTCAGCGCGCCAACCATGGCCAATCCCAGCGCGGCAGTGATCAGCAGCCCGGCAAACAGGCTGGCCAGCACCGCCACGATCAGCCGCGCCGAGCGCAAGGCCAGCCACAGGATCAGGACCACCACCAGCACCGTCAGCACGCCGTTGAGTACGGCGCCGTCGCTGACCGAGGCGAATTCATCGTCGGCCAGCGCCTGCGGGCCGGTCAGGCGCACCGTGGCCTGGTAGCGCTGCGCCAGGTGCAGGTCGGCCGCTGCCTGCCGGATCGCGCGCGAGGCGGCGGCGCCGGCCTGCAGGTCGCTGTAGTCCAGCACCGGGCTGAGCGCGATGTAGCTGTAGACGTGGCCATCGGGCCCGGGCTTGAGGCTGTCGTCGAGCAGCCCTGCCCAGGACAGCGCGGCGGGCTTGCCGGCCAGCACCTGGTCCAGTGTCTGTGCACTGCTGCCCAGCAGCCTGGCCATGTCGCCCAGCTTTACCTGCCCCATCTGCAGCGGCAGCGTCAGCGTGGTGGTGAGGAGATCGGACAGGCCGCGCAGTGTCGGGTCATGCGCGAGCGCGTTGACCAGCGGGCGCGCCTGCATGAGCTGCTGCGTGAGCTGGCGCACTTCATCGGTGCTGGCGAACAGCAATCCGTTGCGCGCGAAGAACGGGCCGCCGCCGGGCTGGCTGACCGCGGTGAAGCGTGCCGGCTGGCGGCGCAGCGCCCCGGCCAGCGCGTCGGCGGCGGCCTCGGCCAGTTCTGCCGCGGGCGCCTGCACCACCGCCAGGATCAACTGGTTGCGCTGGGGAAAGGCGTCGCCGATGGCGGCGTCGCGCACCGCCCAGGGGGCGTCGGATTTCAGCAGGCGGCCGATGTCGGTATTGATCGCAAAGTTGCGGGCCACGTAGACGCCGCTGGCGGCGGTGAGCAATGCCGCCAGGATGATGACGCGCCACGGCCAGGCGGTGGCAAGCCGGACAATGCGTGTCAGCAGCGAAGTCAACATGGGCGGATCCGGAAGGAGCACGAACCGCGAGTATATCGGCTGGTAGCGTGTCGCATGCGGCATGCGCGGCCCGTGGCATCCGCGATGCAGGCCGATCCGCTATAAACTGTCAGCCTGGCGCCGGCGCTGCAGCGGCGGCGCCGCTTCACGGTCCTTCCCGGCTCTCACATCCATGACGATTCACGGTTTGCTTCCCCTGGCGCCGCTTGCAGCGGTGGCCATGGTTTCTGTAGCGCACGCCCAGGCTATCCAGCCCGGCGACCTGCGCGCCAGCCCCGAGCGGCTGGTGCAGGCCGCGGTGGAGGGCGTGATCGGCACTATCCAGTCCAATCCCGACACCCGCGCCGGCGACCTCGGCAAGATCACCGCGGTCGTGCAGAAGCAGTTCCTGCCTTACACGGATTTCCAGCGCACCACACGGCTGGCGGTGGGGGGTGCCTGGCGCACCGCCACGCCGGAGCAGCAGCAACAGCTTTATGAGCAGTTCCAGATGCTGCTGGTGCGCAGCTATGCGGTGTCGCTGGCGCAGCTGCGCGAGCAGAACGTCAAGTTCCGCTACCAGCCGGTCAAGTCCGGCAGCGGCGCCACCGATGTGGTGGTGCAGACGCGCGTGCTCAACAATGCCGACGAGATGCAGATCGACTACCGGCTGCAGCGCACTGCCAACGGCTGGAAGATCTACGACATCAATATGATGGGGGCGTGGCTGATCGAGGTGTACCGCAAGCAGTTTGCGGACATCGTCGCGCGCAGCGGGGTCGACGGGCTGGTGAAATACCTGACCACCCACAACGCGCGCCAGGCGTCTGACGCCTGAGCGCCGCGCGCCATCATGGCGCGGCGTGGCCGGTGTGCCGGTTGCGGCGCCAGTGGCGCAACTCCACCCACTGCCATGACAGCAGCGCGGGCACGCCGAACAGGATCTCGCGCGCGCGCTTGACCAGTGCCAGCGCCAGCGAGACCTGCGCATCCATCCCCAGCACCTGCCCCAGCAGCATCACCACCGCTTCCTGCACGCCCAGCCCGGCGGGCACGAAGAAGGCCACCTGGCGCGCGGCCTGGGTGAGCGATTCGATCGCCAGCGCCTGCCAGACCGGCACCGGATGGCCCAGCAGCATCAGCGCCAGCCAGATCTCCAGCGTGCCGCTGAGCAGCCCTGCCAGTTGCCAGCCCAGCGCCGCCAGCAGCTCGCGCCGGCGCCGGTTGAGCGCGCGGATATGGGCATCGAGCCGCGCACCGTCGATCATCGCGACGATGCGGTGATCTTCGCCAAACAGCTTGCGCGCCGCGCTTTCCAGTTTTTCGAATACGGCGGTGTGCCGCAGCGACAGCGCGAACAGCACCGGCACCGGCAAGGACAGCAGCAGCCCGGCCAGGATGACCCAGGCTCCGCCGCTGTCCTGCAGCGCGGCCACCAGCAGCAGCACCCCCATGGCCGAGAACAGGTACTGCGAGAACAGCGTCACCATCACTTCGACCACGATGCTGGCAGTCACCGCAGTGGTGTCGCGGATGCGCAGCCGCGTCAGGCGGATGCCGACCAGTTCACCGCCGACCCCCACCGTTGGCAGCAGGCGGTTGACCGCTTCGCGCACAGTGGCGACCCACCACAGGAAACCGAGTCCCGCCTTCTCCTCGGGGTCGGCCGAGGCCAGCAGGACGCGCCAGCCTTGCGCGTCGAGCAGCAGCGGCAGTGCGTGCAGGGGCACCAGCAACAGCAGCAGCCAGCCGCCCTGCGCCACGATGGCGGCGATATCGCTGGCGCCCTGGTGGATCACCAGCGCGGTGAGCGCCAGCAGCCCGATCAGGCCGGTCAGGTAAGCAATGCGCTTCATCTTGAAGTTTCAGGGCACCAGCACGTCGGCAAAGCCGCCGCGCCGGTTGGCCGCGCGCTCCAGCGCGGCGCGCACGCGCGGCGACAGCAGCGCGGCCAGTTCGTCGGCGTGGCGGTAGCCAAGCATCGATGCGGCGATGGCCGCGCCCGACACCACGGCCGGGTGCAGGTAGATCTCGCCCACGCCCGCGGGCAGGCGCGCCAGCGCCTGCAGCAGGGCTGCCTCGTCCATCTGCCCGCTGCGCGCGATGCCGACCACGTAGTCATTGTGCGCGATGCCGGCACGGTCCAGGCGCCGGCGCAGCAGCGCCAGCCAGGGGCGCAGCAGCAACGGCGCGCCATGCTCGCGCGGCAGGCGCATCGCGCGCAGGCCGTAGTCGCGCCCGATCGACAGGATCAGCGACAGCACCGTCGGATGCAGGTGGAAATGCTTGTGCGTGTTGACGTGGTCCAGCGGCAGGCCGGTGGCGGCAAAGGCTTCGAACTGCGCGCGGATCTCCGCCGCCAGCTGGCGGCGCACCCGCGGCAGGAAGAAGAAGCGGCAGCCGTCCAGGGCCATGGCGGAGCCGAAGCGGGCTTCGGCGTCGACCAGGTCGGGGATCTGCGCGCGCGGCAGCGTGGCCGGGCCGTCGGCCAGCACCACGTGCAGCCCCACGCGCAACGACGGCAGCCGGCGCGCGCGCTCGACCGCGTCCGCCACGGCGGGCGCGCCCACCATCAGGCTGGCGGCGTTGAGCACGCCGTCGCGGTGGGCCAGCTCCACCGCCTCGTTGACGGCGGGGTGCAGCCCGAAGTCGTCGGCGGTGACGATCAGCGCGCGTTGCGAGGCACAGGAAAGCGCGTGGGCCAGGATCAGGCCTCGTGCGAGCGCAGGAAGCGGAAGAACTCCACGCCTTCACGCAGGCGCCGCTTCATCATGTCCCAGCTGCCCAGCATCTCGCGCACAATTTCCCAGATCTTGCCGGGGCGGAAGTAGAAGCGCTTATAGAAGGTCTCCACGCCGTGGTAGATGTCTTCCTTGGACAGGTGCGGATAGCTGATCGCGGCCAGCTGCACGCCCTGGTCATTGACCAGGTTGATGACCTTGTTTTCCTCGAGCCAGCCGTTCTCCACCGCCTGGCGGTACAGCGTGGTGCCAGGGTAGGGCGCGGCCAGCGACACCTGGATGGTGTGCGGGTTGATTTCCTTGGCGTACTCGATGGTCTTCTCGATGGTCTCGCGCGTTTCGCCCGGCAGGCCCAGGATAAAGGTGCCGTGGATCTGGATGCCCAGCTTGCGGCAATCCTCGGTGAAGCGGCGCGCAATGTCCGTGCGCAGGCCCTTCTTGATGTTCAGCAGGATCTGGTCGTCGCCGGACTCATAGCCCACCAGCAGCAGGCGCAGGCCGTTCTCCTTCATGATCTTGAGCGTGCTGTACGGCACGTTGGCCTTGGCATTGCAGGACCACGTCACGCCCAGCTGGCCCAGCCCGCGCGCGATCTCTTCCACGCGCGGCTTGAAGTCGGTGAAGGTGTCATCGTCGAACATGATCTCCTTCACCTCGGGCATGTTCTCCTTGATCCACTTGACCTCGGCGATCACGCTTTCGGCCGAGCGCGTGCGGTAGCGGTGCCCGCCCACGGTCTGCGGCCACAGGCAGAAGGTGCACTTCGAACGGCAGCCGCGGCCGGTGTAGATCGACACATAGGGGTGCTTCAGGTAGCCGATGAAGTAGTTGTCGATCTTCAGGTCGCGCTGGTAGACCGGCGCGACGAAGGGCAGCTCGTCCATGTTCTCGATCATCGGGCGCTGCCCGTTGTGTTCGAGCGAGCCGTCCGGCAGCCGGTAGGAGAGGCCCAGGATGTCCTTGAGCGGCTTGCCGGCGGCCACGTCCTGGCAGGTGTAGTCGAACTCTTCACGGCAGACGAAGTCGATGGCGTCGCTCGCGCCCAGCGTGCCGCCCGGATCGACCGCGGGCTTGGCGCCGACCATGCCGATCATCACGTCCGGCTTGCGCTGCTTCAGTTCCTCGGCAAACTTCGCGTCGGTGGGGAAGGAGGGCGTGCTGGTGTGGATGATGATCAGCTCATAGTCCGCGGCGATATCCAGCGTCTGCTGCACGGTCAGGCCGTCGGCCGGTGCGTCGAGCACGCGGCTGCCCGGCACCAGCGCGGCGGGCTGCGCCAGCCAGGTCGGGTACCAGAACGACTTGATCTCGCGCTTGGCCTGGTAGCGCGAGCCCGCGCCGCCGTCGAAGCCGTCGAAGGAAGGGGCCTGGAGGAACAGGGTTTTTTTCATAGCGGCCTCTGGGGATGGATGCCGGTGGATGAAGGTTGGTTCGGGGTCAGCGCAGGACTGGTGTGCAGGGCATCCCGCACCGACAGCACTTGCTCGCGCCACTGCACGCGCTTGCCTGCCAGCGCAAATGCCCAGCCGGCCAGCAGCAGCGCATCGCGCAACGGTGCGCGCAGTGCGGCGGCGACGCTGCCTGCCAGCACGCTGCGCGCCAGCGCGCCGACGGCCGCCACCGCAATCACCAGCGGCAGCGGTGCCAGCAGCACACCCAGCGCCAGCATCGGCCAGGTGAACGTGATGAAGGTAAAGGCAAAACCCGGCGGATTCAGCGAGCGGATCGTGCGCAGCCAGCGCAGTTCATGGCGCCACAGGTCGGTGAAACGGTCCTCGGTGACATCGGTTGTGACCACCACCTCCGCCAGCACCGTGCGCAACCCCTGCTGCCGCGTCAGCTCGCCCAGCCAGTAGTCGTCGGCCAGCCGGTCCGACAAGGCTGCGAAGCCACCGATGGCTTCCAGCACATCGCGCCGCAGCGCAATCGTCGCGCCAAAGGCAAAGCGTTGCGAGCCGCCCGCATGCGCAATGCGCACCGAGGGCGCGAACCAGTCATTGATGAACTGCGCGCCGACGCGCGACCACGGCCCGCCCGTCGGGTTGCCGCGGTAGAGGCAGGTGGCCACGCCCACGCCGGGATCGGCCAGCGGCGCGGTCACGCGCGCCAGGTAGTCGGGCGGCACGGCGATATCGCTGTCGGCGATCACCAGCAAATCGTGCCTGGCCTGCGCGAACAGGTTGATCAGGTTGCTGACTTTCAGGTTGGTGCCGTGCACTTGCGGATCGGCCACCAGCGCGATGTCGCACGCCGGGAAGTCGCGGCGCAGCCGTTCGACCACGGCAATGGCGGGATCGTCCGCGGCACGTACGCCGAATACCAGCTGGAACGCCGGATGCCGCTGCCGGCACAGCGTGGCCAGGTTCTCGTACAGCCGGGGCTCGGCGCCGCACAGCGGCTTGAGCACGCTGACCGGTGCCGTTGCCGTGCCGCCGCCTGCCGCAGGCGCGCGGCGCGACAGCCAGGCGGCGGCCAGCGCATAGCCCGCCGACACGCAGGTCAGCGCAGCGCCCGGGAGGGTGGCGGCAAGTTCCGCGGCCATCGGCAGTGCCGTCAGTGCGTGGCCGCGGCGTTGGCCTTGGCCGGCCGCGGCCGGTTGGCGGGTGGCTTCGCGCGCTGGATTTCCTCGAGCTTGATCTCGACGTGGCGCGAAAACACGTAGTCGGCCGGCCGCTGCTGGTCCAGCGCGATGTCGGGCGCCATCGGCCCGCTGGTGCGCACGCCGCGCAGGCTTACGCCCAGCGCCTTGAGCGGATGCGCAAAGGTGTCGGCCACGGCGGTGGCTTCATAGCCGCTGTGCACCATGCAGTCGGCGCACTTCTCGTAGTTGCCGGTGCCGTAGGCGTCCCAGTCGGTCTCTTCCATCAGCTCGCGGAAGGTGGCGGCATAGCCCTCGCCCAGCAGGTAGCACGGACGCTGCCAGCCGAACACGGTGCGCGCCGGGTTGCCCCACGGGGTGCAGTGGTAGGTCTGATTGCCGGCCAGGAAGTCCAGGAACAGCGTCGACTGGCTGAAGGCCCAGTTCTTGCCGGCGCGGCCGCGGCTGAGGATGTCGCGGAACAGCTGGCGGGTCTTGCCGCGGTTCAGGAAGTGCTGCTGGTCCGGCGCGCGTTCATAGGCATAGCCCGGCGACACGGTGATGCCGTCCACGCCCAGCGCCTTGACCGAGTCGAAGAACTTCGCCACGCGCTCGGGCTGGGCATCGTTGAACAGCGTGCAGTTGATATTGACGCGGAAGCCCCGTGCCTTGGCCAGCCGGATCGCCTCGACGCAGCGGTCGTATACGCCTTCCTGGCACACCGAGCGGTCATGCATCTCGCGGTCGCCGTCCAGGTGCACCGACCAGATGAAATACGGGCTGGGCTGGTACTGGTCCAGCTTCTTTTCCATCAGCAGCGCATTGGTGCACAGGTAGACAAACTTGCGCCGCGCGATGATGCCTTGCACGATCTGCGGCATGTCCTTGTGCAGCAGCGGCTCGCCGCCGGCGATGGACACCACCGGCGCACCGCATTCATCCACCGCCTCCAGGCATTCCTGCACCGACAGGCGCTGGTTCAGGATGGGGTCCGGATAATCGATCTTGCCGCAGCCTGAGCACGCCAGGTTGCAGCGGAACAACGGTTCCAGCATCAGGGCAAGCGGATAGCGTTTCTGTCGCGACAGATGCTTGCCGACGATGTAGGCGCCCACGCGGGCGACCTGCAGTAGCGGAATAGCCAAGGCAGCTTCCTCTGGTTGGTTCAGCCGGCGATATTCTCGTTGGCGGTGGCAGGTGCGGCCGCGAGTGCGGCGGTTTCCTTGCCGGCCTTGCGCGGGGCCGGTTTCGGCTTCACGTCGGCCAGCTCGGCCGGCAGCCGGAACTCGGCATGTTCCTCGCGCCCGGCCATGGTGGTGACATCCACCGGGCCCAGCCGGCGCAGCGCGTTGATCACGTCCTCGACCATTTCCTCGGGGGCGGAGGCGCCGGCGGTGATGCCCACCACGTTGGCGTTGCGCACCCAGGCGGGGTCCAGTTCGCTGCCTTCGGCGATCAGGTAGCTGGGCACGCCGCTTTCCGTGCCGATCTCGCGCAGGCGGTTGGAGTTGGAGCTGTTGGTCGCGCCGATCACCAGGATCACGTCGGCCAGCTTGCACAGGTCGCGCACCGCGCTCTGGCGGTTCTGCGTGGCGTAGCAGATGTCGCGCGTATCGGGACCGACCAGGTTGCTGAAGCGGCGCCCGAGCGCGGCGATGATATTGCGGGTGTCGTCCACGCTCAGCGTGGTCTGCGTGACGTAGGCGACCGGGGTGTCGGCGGGCAGGTCCAGCCGCGCGACCTCGGCCTCGTTCTGCACCAGGATCACCTTGCCCGGGATCTGGCCCATGGTGCCTTCCACCTCCGGGTGGCCGGCATGGCCGATCAGGATCACGGTGCGGCCGCTGGCCGCGTACTGGCGGCCCTGGGTATGGACCTTGATCACCAGCGGGCAGGTGGCGTCGATGGCATGCAGCTGGCGCTGGCTGGCATCGGCGATGACCTCGCGCGAGACCCCGTGCGCGCTGAAGATGGTCACCGCGCCGGTCGGGACTTCGTCCAGTTCTTCGACGAAGCGCGCCCCCTTGTCCTTCAGTCCCTCCACGACGTGCTTGTTGTGCACGATCTCATGTCGCACGAACACCGGGGCGCCATGCTTGACGAGGGCGCGGTCGACAATCTCGATCGCGCGCACCACGCCGGCGCAGAAGCCCCGGGGCTGAGCAAGAATCACCTGCATAGAGTAAGCCCCCGACCCTTTGCAACGGGTTTCAGTGTTTGGGATGGCGGGACGGGAAATGCACCGGCAACCGCCGGAGATCCACCGCAGATCACATTTCCGTCGCACGATGGTTACTATATACCCGACACGCCGGCTTTGTCTGGAGTCGCTTTGGCCAGCGCGAGGCTGGCCAAGGCGATTCCGTCTTACGGGAAAACGGGTTCATGACGATAAACGATGACGTGCTGGTGACAGGCGCCTCGGGCTTTCTCGGCTCGGCGGTGGCGCGCGGGGCGCTGGCACGCGGCTTCCGGGTGCGCGTGCTGGTGCGCCCGCAAAGCCCGCGCACCAACCTGGCCGGGCTGCCGGTGACCGTGGCGGAGGGCGACATGCGCGACGCCGGCGCGGTGGCCGCCGCGCTGCAGGGCGTGCGCTACCTGTTCCATGTGGCCGCCGACTACCGGCTGTGGGCGCCGGACCCAGAGGACATTGTGCGCACCAACGTCGACGGCACCCTGGCCGTGATGGAGGCCGCGCAGCAGGCCGGCGTCGAGCGGGTGGTCTATACCAGCAGCGTGGCGACGCTGCGCGTGGCAGGCGCGCGGGCGCCGGTGGACGAGACCGCGGCGCTGCGCCCGCACGAGGCCATCGGCGCCTATAAGCGCAGCAAGGTGCTGGCCGAGCGCGTGGTCGAAAAGCTGGTGGCCGAGCGCGGCCTGCCGGCGGTCATCGTCAATCCGTCCACCCCGATCGGCCCGCGCGACGTGCGGCCCACGCCGACCGGGCGCATCATCGTTGAGGCCGCCATGGGCAAGATCCCCGCCTTTGTCGATACCGGCCTGAACCTGGCGCATGTGGACGACGTGGCCGAAGGGCATTTCCTGGCGCTGGAACGCGGCCAGGCCGGCGAGCGCTATATCCTGGGCGGCCAGGACGTGATGCTGCAGCAGATGCTGCGCGAGATCGCGCAGCTGTGCGGCCGGCGCCCGCCGACCGTACAGCTGCCGCGCTGGCCGCTGTACCCGCTGGCCTACGGGGCGGAGGCGGCGGCGCGCTTTACCGGCAAGGAGCCGTTCATCACTGTAGATGGACTCAATATGTCCCGGTACCGGATGTTCTTTACATCAGACAAGGCGCGCAAGGTGCTGGGCTATCAGCCGCGGCCATACCAGGAGGGCTTGCGGGACGCGCTGGAGTGGTTCCGGGCGCAGGGGTATCTCGGCAGGCAATAAGAACCCGTTTCATAACGGCTTCCAAGGGCGGCAGGGCGGGCTCAGGACCGCACCGGCGCCTGCGCGCGGCCCTTCCACTGCCCGCCGCGCCGCAGCCAGTAGCGCCGTGCCGAGTCGATGGTTGCCCCCAGGTAGAACAGCGCCGTGAGCGGCAACAGCGGCGCCAGCCACGCCGGCTGCCGGTATTCGCGCAGCATCGGCAGGTAGGCCAGGGTCAGCGCGCCCCAGGCCAGCCATGCCGGCCACAGCCGCCAGCCGATCGCCAGCACCGGCGGCACCAGGTAGGTCAGCGCCATGCCCGCCACCGCGCCGGCCAGCCGCAGCGGCGAATAGCGCAGCTGGGTGTAGGCGCTGCGCGCGATCATGTCCCACAGGCTGTGCCAGTCGTTGTAGGGCCGCAACGACACGCTGTCGTCGGCCAGGTCCAGCCGGATCGCGCCGCCGGGCTTGATGCGCGCGGCCAGGCTGCAGTCGTCGATCAGCTCGCCGCGGATGGCGGCAAAGCCGCCAATACGCGCCAGCGCCGCGCGGCTGGCCAGCATGCAGCCCCCGGCCGCGGCGGCCACGCGGCTGCGGGCATCGCGCACGCGGGCGAACGGGTAGAGCTTGGCGAAGAAGAAGACAAAAGCCGGCACGATCAGCCGTTCCCAGGCGGATTCGCAGCGCAGCCGCACCATCAGCGAGACCAGGTCGCGCCGTTCGTGCTCGGCGCGCGCCACCAGCGCGGCCAGCACGCCGGGGCCGTGCCAGATATCGGCATCGGTCAGCCAGACGTAGCGGGCCTGCGGAGCGATGCGGTCGGCCGCGGCCAGTCCTTCGGACTGCGCCCAGACCTTGCCGCTCCAGCCGGCCGGCAGCTCGCGTGCGCCGATCACGGTCAACCCCTGCGGACGTGCGGTGGCCGCGGCGGCGGCGCGGGCGCTATCGGCGGTTCCGTCCTGGCTGTGGTCGTCCACCACGACCAGCGCCAGCCGGCCCGGGTAGCGCTGGCCCAGCACGCCGGCCACGGCGCGGCCGATCACCTCGGCCTCGTCGCGGGCGGGAATGACCGCGACCACATCCGGCCAGGCCGCGGGATCCGGTGCGGCAGCCGGCTTGCGCACACGCCAGAAGCCCGCGCGGGCAAAGATCAGCACCAGCCAGACCGCCAGTGACAGCAGCGACAACGCCAACGCAAGGTGCATGGGCCGGCCTTATTTCACGAAGCGCCGCGCCAGCCGGGCCAGCCGCGGCACGGTTTCCGGGCGCAGCAGGCGCGCGTCATAGCCGGCCATGCGCCGGTCGTTCTCGGCCAGGCACAGGTCGATCATCGCGCCCGGCGTCAGGGCTTCGCCCAGCGCCGCGGAACCGTTCATGGTGAAGTTGGCATCCTGGGCCACGCCGTCGGTGTCGATGCCGCGCGCGATGCCGATGCGCTCCCAGATCAGGAAGGCCCACACCCGCGCCACCTTCAGCGCAAACAGCGGGCGGCGCCACCACGGCAGGTTGCGCCGGTACCAGGCCGCCCAGTTGACGAAGAACAGGATATGGCGGCCTTCCTCCTGGATCACCGGCTCGAAGGTCTCGACCAGCTCGGCGGGGAAGAAGCCGGAGCGCCTGGCCGCGGCGAACAGGCCGAAGGCAAAGAAGCTGTCGATGCACTCGCTGTAGCCGGTGACCAGCCAGCCCCATTCCGGATCGTCCGGGGGCGGGTAGTCAGGCTCGGGCGCGAGCGCGATGCCGTAGGCCTCCACCAGCTTCGACAGCACCACCTTGTGGCGCGCCTCTTCGCCGCCGTCCATCTCCAGTGCGCTGCGCAGCAGGGGGTCGCCGACGGTGTCGGCAAAGGTCTTGACGCGGACCGAGGCGCGGCCCTCGGTCTGCACGGCGATATCCCAGATCGGCAGCGAGGTGACGCGATGCAGGGCCTGCGGCGACAGCTTGGGCCAGTCGATGACGGCCGGCTTGTAAGGGTTGTGGGTCTGCAGCAGCATATTGCAGAACATCTGCAGGTGCTGCGCGGAGCCGATGCGCACCGGCCCCGGAGTGGGGTCGGCCCAGTGGCGCATGGCATGGTCGGCCTGCTCGACGGCAGTGCGCGCGACCGTATCGGCAACCGCGATGGCGCGGGCCTCGGCATCGGCGGCGCTGTTGCGCGGCGGCGCCGCCGCGTTGCCAGCAACCTCAGTGGTTTCGGACATTCGGCCCCCTGGCGTTGGATTGCCCGGGAGCCATTGTAGCGAGGCGCGCCGGCCGGCGCACCCCGTGGGCCAGAGCCAGGTCAGGCGCGGTAGCTGACCGGCCCGCGCGAGCGCATGTCCAGCGCGTAGTAGCACGCCGTCAGCAGCACCAGCCAGCCCGGGCCCACGTACAACGCCACGCGGGTTTCCGGGAAGTAGGCCATCAGCGCCACCACCAGCGCCAGGAAGGCCAGCGCGATGTAGGAGCCATACGGCCAGAACGGCATGCGGAAGGCCAGCGCCTTGCGCTCGGCCGGCGCCAGGCTGCGGCGGAAGTTGATCTGCGTGACCAGGATGATGGCCCAGGTCCAGACCGCCCCGAAGGTGGAGATCGCCGTCACCCAGATGAAGACCTGCTCCGGCACCAGGTAATTGAGCAGCACGCCGCACAGCAGCGCGGCGATTGACACCAGCAGCGCGCGGCGCGGCACACCATTGCGGTCGACCTTGGCAAAGGCCTTCGGCGCCTGGCCCTGCTGCGCCAGGTTGTACAGCATGCGCCCGGTGCTGAAGATGCCGCCGTTGCACGACGACAGCGCCGCGGTCAGCACCACGAAGTTGATGATGCCGGCGGCGGTCTTGATGCCCAGCCGCTCGAAGGTCAGCACGAACGGGCTGCCCTGGGCGCCGATCTCATTCCACGGGTACAGCGACAGGATCACGAACAGCGCGCCCACGTAGAAGATCAGGATGCGCCAGAACACCGAGTTGATCGCGTCCGGGATCGACTTCTTCGGGTTGCGCGCCTCGCCGGCGGTCAGGCCGATCATCTCCACGCCCAGGTAGGCGAACATCACCATCTGCAGCGACATCAGCACGCCCGAGGCGCCGTTGGGCATGAAGCCGCCGTGCTGCCACAGGTTGGCGATGCCGGTGGCGACTCCGCCGTTGCCGAAGCCGACGACGATCATCGCGCCGCCGCCGATCAGCATCAGCACGATGGTGACGATCTTGATCATGGCGAACCAGAACTCGAACTCGCCATAGGCCTTGACCGCCATCAGGTTGACCGAGCCCATCGCCGCCAGCGCGGCCAGCGCCCAGATCCAGCGCGGCATGTCGGGGAACCACATGCCCATGTAGATGGCCACGGCGGTGATCTCCGCCACGCAGGTCACCAGCCACAGGAACCAGTAGTTCCAGCCGGTCAGGTAGCCCGCCAGCGGGCCCATGTGGTCCTGTGCGTAGCGGCAGAAGGAGCCGGCCACGGGGTTGTGCACGGCCATTTCGCCCAGCGCGCGCATGATCAGGAAGATCACGGCGCCGCCGATCAGGTAGCCCAGCATGATGGCGGGGCCGGCCATCTTGATGGCATTGCCGGCACCAAGGAACAGGCCTACGCCGATGGCTGAACCCAGTGCCATCAGCCGGATATGGCGTTCGCCCAGGCCGCGTTGCAGATGTTCTGCGCTTGCACTCATGTGTCGTTGTCTCCGTGTCATCTGAAAGGCCGCGCCGGCCTTCGTGGGGCCGGCGGGAGCAGCTATTTTCTCGTCCGCGGCGGGCCGCAAACGGAAAATAGCGGGCAGGTTAATCAGATCGCGGGGATATTTGTTGCTGAATTCGTGGTGAAATTCAGGAAAAATTGCTGCGGCAGCTGACGAATATGGCGGCTCGCTCGAAAACCGCCTGCGTTTCCTGGGCGAGGTGACGCAGGCGCTGATCGAGGGCACGGGCAGCAAGGACCGGGTCGGTATCCGCCTGGCGCCACTGACCACGCTCAATGGCTGCGTCGACCCCGATCCGGAGACCACCTATACGGCCGCGGCAAAGCTGCTCGGCGAGCTAGGCGTGGGCTACATCCATATCGCTGAGGCCGACTGGGACGATGCGCCGCATATGCCCATCCGAGGATGGCGAGTCGATCCGCTACGCCATCGTCGCCGGCCCCTACGCCGGAGCGACTGGCGAGGCCCGTTGCGAGTGGCAGGAAATCTCGGAGGGCATGTATGCGATCTCGTGGCAGGAAGCTGACGGCGCGACCGTGGTGCATGTCGACGACTTCGTGCGCGGCCGCTCCATGGCATTCTTCACCGCCGCGGACAAGACGTTCTACCGGATGCAGGGCCCGTTGACGGCGCTGGCCGACCCGTCGGCTAGCTAGCGCTGAGTGTCTTGATAGGAGCGTGTCAACCAGTTCGGCGAGCTTCTGATTGCAGAGGCTGTTGTGTTGACGAGAGCGCTCGGCAGGCGTGAATCCTGAGCCTGGTCATCAGGCTCAGGAATAGCGGCGGATGGACTGTGCTACTTACTCGGCCACGACATGCGCAACCTTGATGGTCTGCGCATAGCGAGCCGCTTCGTCGGCAATGACCTTCGCGTAGTCCGCGCTGGATCCTCCCACGGGTTCGATACCGGCAACGTGGAACTGCGAGACCACCTCGGGCATTTTGACTGCCTCGGTAACCGCGTCGGCCATTTTCTTGACCACGGCGTCCGAGGTTCCCTTTGCGGCAAGCAAGCCGACCGTCACAGCGAAGTCGTATCCTGGCACCACCTCGGAAATCGCCGGAATCTTAGGCGCAAGAGCGGAGCGCTGCAGGGAGTTGGTGCCGAGAATCTTGACCTGGCCCGATTTGACGAAGCCCGACAGCGACGGCAAGGCAGCAAACACCACCTGGACCTGGTCCCCGATCAAAGCCGGAACGGACTGGCCTGAGCCACGAAACGGTACGTGCTTGATATCCAGCGTGAGGGCGGTCTTCAGTGCTTCCATCGACAGGTGATGGGTGCTGCCGATGCCGGAAGATCCATAGTTCAGCGCGCCCGATCTGGATTTCGCCAGCGCGACAAAATCGTTGAGTGAGTTGGCTGGAACGTGTGCATTGACGGCGAGGAAGAGCGGAGACCTGGCGGCAAGCGAGACGGGTACGAAATCGCGCTTGGGTTCATACGACAGGTTCTTGTAAATCGCCGGATTGATGGACATCATCGAGCCGTCGGTCACCAGGAACGTGTGGCCGTCGGCAGGGCTCGTCATGAGCGCCTGGGCGGCGACCACGCCATTGGCGCCGGGCCGGTTGTCAACGACGACCGGCTTGCCCAGGCGTTGGGTGAGTTGCTGGGACAAAACGCGCGCAACGGTGTCAGGCAAGCCTCCGGGCGCGTAGGGAACGATAAAGCGGATGGGCTTGGTGGGCCAGGCATCGGTGCTGGCCATGGCCAATGCGGGAACGAATGCTGCGGTGAGGCCGAGGCCCAGGCTGAGGCAAAGCCTGCGTCGCGCAAGCCGGATTTGGGGGCGGTTCATGTGTTGTCTCCACTTTACGATCGTAGTGCATGCGGCGGCCCTTGGCGATGCCGTTCTGACGATGGCATTCGTGGGCTCGCTGCGCGGGGGGTATCCGGATGATGGTCTTGGGCGAGCCATGGGTTCAGGCGACCGGTAATATGTCGACCGGATGTGGCGAAGCCCTCGCCTGCCGCGTGAGCGTTACGTCCCGATCCTCGCGCGCCGAGGTCAGCATCGCCAGGCAGACCTCGAGCGTGGACCGCGCCCACGCGCCGTCATGGAGCGGGTCGCGGCCATGGATGACGGCATCGACCAGTTCGTCGATGACCTCGAAGCGGGGCACCGCCGGTGCCGGCAGGGGGATGTGTTCGCGCTGCGTGTCGGCGTAGACCCAGATGCCGTCCGGCATCGGCCGGATATCGGCATGCTCGCAGCTCACGATGACCGGCCCGAAGTGCTGGTTGGCGAGCGCGCGTTCCGTGCCGGCCGGGGCCTGCCACGACGGGCCGCCGTAGGTGCCATCCGTCTTCAGGCGCGCCTCCGCCTGCGCCGTGCCGACCGCCGCCAGCTTGCGCCGTGCGCGGCCGTAGTCCTCCTCGCGCGTGGCGAATCCCATTTCGCTGAAGCCGCCGTTCCACGGATCCGTGTCGAAACGGCCATAGCCGCTGTAGGTCAGCGACGCGTAGGCACCGTCCTCGAACCAGAGCATGGCGCTATAGGCGCCCTCGGTCGGCCGGGCCGGGTCCCATCTGCCCAGTGTCGCCCGCACACGCGTGGCGGGCGCGCCTGCCAGCAATCGCACCACGTCGACCTGGTGCGCGGCCTGACTGAACACCACGCCGCCGCCGGCCTCCGTCTGCAATTCCTCGGGGCGCCGCGGGCGATACAGGAAGTCGGTGTAGTTCAGCGCGTGAATCATGCGAACCGCGCCGAAGCGCCCTGACGCGATCAGTTGCCGCGCGTGCAGGTATGGCGAATCAAAGCTGTGGCAATGCCCCACGATTATCCGTACGCCGCCGCGCTCGCAAGCCGCGATGATCCGGTAGCACTCCGCGAGCGAGATCGCCATCGGCTTCTCCACGAGCAGGTGCTTGCCGCTTTCCGCCGCCAGGCACGCATGCGCAGCATGGTACTGATGAGGGCTCGCGATGTAGATGGCGTCAAGGTCTGGCGACGCCGCCATGGCCGCCAGGTCCTCATAGACGGGCGCATTGAAATCGCGCGCGAACTGCTGGCGTGCCGCTTCGCGGGGATCGCAGGCGGCGGCGAGGCGCACGCGCCGATCCGCGAGGAACGTAGGCAGCATCAGCGAGAAGGCACGGCCGAGCCCGACCACGCCCAGGCGCACTTGCCGGGTTGCGTTGGCGCTCATAGGTCGATCACCAGTTCGGCGCACTTTGCCCGCGAGACGCAGATCATCACCTGGTGGTCCAACTCCTCCGGCATCAGCACCATGTCGCGATGGTCCGCCTCGCCCGAGACCAGCCCGGTACGGCATGTGCCGCAGGTGCCGCTCTCGCAGGACGATGGCACATTGCAGCCATGCTGGCGCAGCACGTTCAGGATGCTCGCGCCGACCGGCACTTCGTAGCGTTGCCCGCTGCGGCTGAGCACCACGTCGAACGGCTTGTCGTCGGCACGCACGCCGCCGCCCTCGTTGAAGCTTTCGAAGTGGATCCGGGTGGCGGGCCAGTGCCCCGACATGTCGCGCACCGCCCCCATCAGGCCGCGCGGACCGCAGCAGTAGATGTGGGTGTCGCACGGACGCTCGAGCACCGGCCACAGATCGAAGGCCTTGCCAGGATCGCCGAAATCGTGGTGGATCTTCACCTTTCCCTTGAGTTCGGGCGCCTGCAACTCGTCCAGGAAGGCGGTGCTCTCGGGCGAGCGCGTGAAGTAGTAGAGCCGCCACTTTGCGGTGGAAAGCTCGCCAAAGCTGCGGATCATCGAGAGAATCGGCGTAATGCCGATGCCGCCGGCGATGAAGACGAATGCCTTGGCGTCCTCCAGCAGCGGGAAGGCATTGTCGGGCAAGCCGACCGGGATCAGGTCGCCCTCGCTGGCATCGTCGCACAGGCTCTTCGAGCCACCCTGTCCCTGTTCGTCGCGCTTCACGGTGATCACGTAGCGGTGCCGCTCGGCGGGGTCGTTGCACAGCGAGTACTTGCGCAGCATGCCGTTGGGCACCTGCACCTTGATGTGAGAGCCCGGCGTGAACGGAGGCAGCTCGGTGCCGTCCGCCTGCACGAACTCGAAGCTGCGGATGCCTTGCGCGGCGTCGTGGATACGCGCGATGCGCAGCAGCATCGGCGTGTCTGTATGGGGCTCGGGATGGAGCGGTGTGGTAGTCATGATGCGCATTCCTGTCAGTCGACGATGCGCATCGACAGGTCGATCGCGCGCACGTCCTTGGTCAGCTTGCCGCTGGAAATCCGGTCCACGCCGGTGGCGGCGATGGCCTGCAGCGATTCGAGGTCGACGCCACCGGAGACCTCCAGCAGCGCCCGCCCGGCGTTCAGCGCACAGGCGCGACGCATGTCGTCGAGGCTGAAGTCGTCCAGCAGGATGCTGGTGGCCCCGGCGGCCAGTGCCGCCGCCAGCTCTTCCAGGTCTTCCACTTCGATCTGCACCGGCACCTCGGCGCCGAGGTGCGCTGCGCGCTCGAGCGCCTCGCGCACGCCGCCGGCCGCGGCGATATGGTTCTCCTTGATCAGGATGCCGTCCCACAGCCCCAGGCGATGGTTGGCGCCGCCGCCCACGCGGACGGCGTACTTCTGCGCGAGGCGCAAGCCAGGCAGCGTCTTGCGGGTGTCGAGCATCGCGCAGCCGTTCGGATTGGGCGACACCCCGGCGATCCGCTCGATGTAGCGGCGCGTCACGGTGGCGACGCCGGACAGCGTCTGCAGGAAATTCAGCGCCGGGCGCTCCGCGGACAGCAGCGCCCGCGCGTCACCGGTGATGCGGCAGACCTCGGAGCCGGCGAGCACGGCCTCGCCCTCGGCAATCCGCCACGCAATCGACGCGTCCGGATCGAGCCGCGCCACGCATGCGTCGAACCACGGCTGGCCCGCGATCACAGCGTTTTCCTTCGCCACCACGCACGCCTGCACGCGCCTGGCCGCGGGCACGAGCTGCGCCGTCCAGTCGGCGCGCCCGATGTCCTCGCGCAGCGCGTCGTCGACATTGCGTCGCAGCGCCTGCTCAAGGGTTTCGTTGTACTCGAACATCTTTGCTCCTGGAGGTGCGCGGGCGCGGCATGGCCCCGCCCGCGCGTTCGTCAGATGCTGTAGGACTCGTAGGTGGAGGGGTGGAACATCTCCTCCACTGGCATCAGCCGCTCGGACAGGCCCTGGCCATGGTGATGGCGGGCGAACGTCTCCAGCGTGCGCAGGTTTGCCTGCACGCCGTACGACCAGTAGTCCTCGCCCAGCGTCTCGCGGGCGGCCTTCAGCATCTCTTCCACGAACGGCATCGTCACCTTGGTCGCGGACGTATCGGACAGCTGCGCCAGCGCGTGGGCCATGGACTGGCTGAACGCCTTGAAGACGGCGCCCGGCAGCCACGGCTGCGCCTCGGCGAGGGTCTTGCGGATGCCCACCACATGCATGATGGGAAACACGCCGGTGCGCCGGAAGTAATCTTTCGCCTCGGCGGTCGGATCGTCGAAGAGCCAGCCCACGTTCTCGTTGCGCAGCGCCGCCGCGCCCGGGGGCCGCGGCGCGATGAAGCCGTCGATCTCGCCGCTGTCCAGCAGCTCGGAGATTGTGCGGCCTTCGGGCGCGGCCTCCACGCGGACATCGGCGGGAAGCTGCAGCTTCACCTTCTCCGGACGCCCCGGCGTATCGATGCCGCCGCGTACCCAGGTCACATCGGACGGGCGGATGCCAAAGTCGTCCTGCAGGACCGCACGCGCCCACACGATCGCGGTGAGCTGGTATTCCGGAATGCCGATGCGGCAGCCCTTCAGGTCCTGGGGACGTCCGATACGATCCTTGCGTACATAGATGGAGGTGTGGCGGAACGCCCGCGAGAGAAAGACGGGCACCGCGATGTACGGACAGTCGCCGCGCGCATGCCTGACCAGGTAGCTCGAAAACGACAGCTCGCTGATATCGAAGTCCTGGCTGCGCATGGCGCGGAAGAACATTTCCTCCGGGTTGAGCGTCATGTAGACGGGATCGACGCCGTCGATCTGGACGCGGCCATCGAGCAGCGCGCGGGTACGGTCATAGTCGCCCATGGCGACGGAGAGACGGAGTTTGGTCATCGGTGATGGAGTGGGGGCTCGGGGGAATGCGGGTGGCGGTCAGCGGGGGATGTCGGGGATGTGCTCCTCATGCCGTGACGGAGTACGACGGCTCCAACTCGGGCAGTTCGGGTCCGCCGGCCCAGACGTATTGCACGTTGAAGGTACGCCAGTCATCGGACTTCGGCACCACCGCCTGGAACGCGCAGACGTCCGCGGGAATCGCATTGGCACCCGTGCCGATCGCTTCGCCGCCCTGCTGGAACGCCCTGACGGCATCCAGCATCTGCTTGCGGAACTCAACGATGGCGAGATCGCTCGCGCCCAGCCGGTCATGGCTGCGGTCGGCGATCGGGCCCATCGTCAGCCACATCGCGACGTCCTGGTTCGGGAAGCCGGCAATCCCGGTGAAGTTGCCCGCCTTCATCGCCTGGCGGTCCTGCCAGAAGCGGTTGTCGATGTTGCGCAGCGGGCGGTAGTACGCGTCCAGGTCCACGCCGACGGTCTGGCGCAGGAACTTGCGCCACGTCTGCGTTTCGGGAGTTTGCGTCGGATGGCCCCAGGCGATGAAGTAGAACGCCGTGTTGGTGTCGTCCATCGGCACGTTGATGTTGGCGACGTTGTAGAGGTTGTTCGGCGGGATCAGCGCGGTTGCCGGCGCGACGAAGACCGTGGAGCGCACATAGTCATGCGTCTGCGCCTGCTGGATCGGCCTGCGGATGGCGGCGTAGCGGAAGCCGTAGCCGCCGCGCTGCACCTGCAGCCGCGGCGCCTTGTCGGTCGAAGGGCGCAGCCACAGGCTGTCAGTTGCCTTGGCGCAGTCCACGCGCGCCGGCACCATGTCCGAGCTGTGCAGGCTCGAGCTGTGCGCGGAATCGATCGCACCCTCCAGCACCTGTGCCCAGTTGCAAGGCAGCAGCACCTTGGCGATGCTGACGCGGGTGTCCTCGGTCGGCGCCCAGCGTGGCGGCACGAATTCCGGCACCAGGTCCGCCGGTCCCATGTATGCCCAGACCATGCCGCCCCATTCCTTGACCGGATAGGCCTTGTGCTTGACTTTCTCTGCCATGCCGCTGGCTGCTGGCTCGGAGACCATCTCCAGCACGTTGCCCTCCACATCCATCTTCCAGCCGTGATAGAGGCAGCGCAGGCCGCCTTCCTCGTTGCGGCCGAAGACCAGCGATGCCCTGCGGTGCGGGCAATACTCGTCCATCACCCCGACGCGGCCGTCGCTGTCGCGGAACACGACCAGGTCTTCGCCGAACACGCGCGCCTTTACCGGCGCGCCATCGGGCTCCGTCACCTCCTCGAGCAGGCAGACCGGCGTCCAATGCCGGCGCATCAGCTGCCCCATCGGCGCATCGCCTTCCACACGGCACAACAGATCGTTTTCTTCCTTCGTCATCATTTGGGGGCTCCTGGCCAGCGCATCTCCGGCGCTGGCCGGTCTGGCGTTCTGGCTTTGCTTGAAAATACTTAGTGGCCTAAGAATAATCAGAGAAAACATCGATAGCAAGGCGGGACTGGGAAACCAAGGGAAAATACTTAGGAGGCTAACAAAAAGAGGACGTGCGCCGTCACAGTCACGTGCGCAATGCGCGGCCGGACGGGAAGCAAGGCATCGGCTTGCCAGATGCTCGGCGCAAGGCAAATAAGTGCCGGCTGCGAAACAGGTCGCAGCCTGGAAGATCGAGAGGGGGAGGGAGGAGGGGGGCGGGGGCGGCTGGAGATGTGTTGGGAAACAGGACTGCCAGCCGCAGTCCTCCCCTTGCAGTCGCGCAGTCGCTTACGCTTGCTCGATACCTTCCTGGTCGCGGGTCAGGTTGTCGATCATCACCAGCAGGGCGCGGCGAGTGTTGGCGACTTCTTCCGCGGCGAGATGCTGGACCGCCACCGCATTGACCTCTTCGGCCAACGGTACCAGCGTCTTGCGCAGCCGCTTGCCCAATGGCGTGAGGAACACATAGATGTTCTTGCGATTGGTCGGCCGGCGCTCCAGCGTGACATAGCCGAGCGCCTCCATGGCTTGCAAGGCCGCGAATGTGGTCGGCTCCATCACGCCCGCTTCGATGCTGAGCTCACGCTTGGTGATGCCGTCGCGTTCCCAGAGAATGCGCAGGAAGGTCCAGTGGCCAAGCTGCACGTCATGCTGGGAGAGTCGGTGCTGCAGCGCGCGCAGGAAGAACCGCGTCGCGTCTTTCACAAGGTGCGCAAGGCGATCATTGGGCACGTCGTCGTGCCAGCGGCGCAGGACGCGCTGGGCGATTTCCTGTTCTCTGAGTGCAGAGGCTTTCGACATAGGGCGGGAAGCAAGGACAAAGGCGTATTCTGCCACGGCTTGTCTGTGCTTTACGCAGGCTCCGCGGCCGGACGGACTTCCAGGTTCCTGCGCAGGACGACCGGCTTGGCGCCGGCGTGCTGCTTGCAGATCCAGTGCGCCAGCGCCGAATCCAGATGTTGGACATGCGCGGGGAACCAGTGCTCCAGTTCCTCCGCCAGCCGGCGCACTACCGCAACCTCCCCGCGTACGAGCCTTGCCTGCACACCGGATACAGAGGCCAGCACGGCCTTATGTTCGCCGATGTGGCACTTGCGCGGCGGAAAGGCCGTTGCCTCCATAAGGCTGTCCTCGTGCAGGAAATGCGTTCGTGCCAGTTGTAGCAGTTCCTCCAGCTTCTCCGCCAAGCCGTCAACAGGCGCTTCGCGCAGTGACTGGATAAGTGCCGCAAACTGTCGATGTTCGTCGTCAATCGCGCGATGACCGATCAGTAGCCCGTCATGCCAGTACATTGGATTGTGCGCTGCCATCATGCCTCGATCAACTTTGTTAGGAGCCTAAGCATTATAGGCGGGGCAGGTTCCGTAGGCAACGACAATGAGCATGGCGAGGAGTGCTGTTGGCTGCACGGCGTGGCGAAGACGCCCGGATCCCCGCAGTCCAGTGTCTCGATGCTGCTGCGGACCATGGTGGCGCGCGGCTACATGGAGTTCGACGCCCCAGCTTAGAACCTATTGCCCGTCGGTCTGCGTCGCGTTCCTGTGCGGGTGGACCACAAGAAAACAAGGCACCGGCGCCTCGCGGCCGCTTCCAGTGCCGCTCGCGAGGTGACCACCTCGCTCTGGGCTTCACGCAGGCGGTCGAGCAATTCCGCGCCGACCGTGGCGATCACGCGATGTTCCTGCAGTAACCGGCTGATGATGATCCGCGTGCCGGGATCCCGTTCCACGAGCAGCGCGTAGGCCACATCCTCACGGGGGTGGTGCACGCAATCGCCATAGTTGCGCATGTAGTGGATGATCGTGGCCATCAGGCCGTAGTCGGGCTGCTCGCCCTGATGGAAGGTGCTGACCTGCTTTTCCAGCAGGTCGAGCATTGAGGCGAAATGGATATGGTCGGTATGCCAGGCGGCAAGCGGTGTCGGGCTCGGGGTGGAAAGCGACGCCGCCCTCTGACTCGCCTCGACGCGAGAGGGTCACCACGGTTAGCCCGGTGCCAGCATCGCCTGCCGCGCACGCTGGCTAGCCGCGTGCGGCCGCCCGCCACGCCCCGGGCGGCTGCCCGAGGCGCCGCGTGAAGCTGCGCGTGAAGGTGGTCTGGTCCGGGTAGCCTGACGCCAGCGCGATCTCGGCCAGCGGCAGCGTGGATTGCGTCAGCAACTGCAGCGCGCGGTCCAGCCGCAGCCGGGTCTGGTAGCGGTGCGGGGTATCGCCGAAGGCCTCGGCAAACAGGGTCTGGAAGCGCCGCACGCTCCAGCCGAAATGCCCGGCGACTTCCGCTGCGCGCAGTGGCGAGGCCAGATTGGCGCGCAGGTAGGCGTCCACGGCCATCAGCGGGAATACCTGCTCGTCGCCGGGCATGCCGAGGCAGTCCGCGAGCGCCGCGGCCAGCGTGGCCGCCAGCTGCCAGTCGGTCTGCGGCCCGCGCGCTGCCGCGGCGGCGCGCCACGCCGCCAGCGCGCGCACGCGGCTGCCGAAGGCGCCGTCCAGCGAAAACGTGCGCGGGCGCGCCATCAGCCGCGCGGGCAGCGCCACTGACTGCGCCGGGAAGTCCGCCACCAGTTGCAGGTTGCCGTCGAAGCCCAGGAATTCATGATGGCTGCCGGCCGGCACGATCAGGCCGGTGCGGTCATCCACGCGATAGACGTGGCCGTCGATCTCCAGCTCGGTGGCGCCGGCCAGGCCGAACAGCAACTGGTGGTAGCCGTGCTGGTGGCCGTCCGGCTGCGGGCGGTAGTGCCGGTGCTCGACCAGCGGCGAGGCGTGGGGCTCAGCGGGCTTGGGCATGCCGCAACCTGCCGGGGGTCTGGCACAGCCACACGCCCGCGCCGGCCACCGCCATGCCCAGCGCCTGCACCGCATCCAGCAGTTCGCCGAACAGCAGCCAGGCCTGCAGCGCGGCCAGCGGCGGCGCCAGGAACATCAGCGCCGCGGCATTGGCGGCCTGGCCGCGCCGCACCAGGCTGACCAGCAGCCAGGTGCCGGCGCCCGACAGGCCGATCGCCGCCCACGCCAGCGCGGCCCACAGCGCCACGCCGCAATGCCAGTGCAGCGGCGCGTCGGCGGCCTGGATCGCCACCATCGCGGCGGCTACCAGCATGGCGCCCAGGTTCTGCCAGGCGGAGCTGGCGCGCAGGTCACAGGCGGCAATGGCGGTCTTCTGCAAGAGGGTTCCCATGGTGATGGAGACAATGGCCAGCGCGCCCAGCAGCACGATCCAGGGCGATAGGGCCGGCGCGGCCGTCTGCATGCCGGCCTGCATCGCCGGGGCGACCACCAGCGCGACGCCGAGCGCGCCCAGCGCCAGGCCCTGCCACGTCCGCCTGGAAGGTAGCTCTTTCAGCAGGGGAATGGCAAGCAGCGCGGTCAGCAGCGGCTGCAGCGCGCCCAGCAAGGCCATGATCGCCGGCGGCAGGCCCCTGGCCACGGCCCCGTAGCCGGCGCACAGGTAGACGCCCTGCATCAGCGCGCCGGCCAGCAGGTGGCGCGGCGCCTCGCGCAGCGGTGGCCAGGCCGCGCGCGCGGCCAGCGACCACGCCACGAACATCAGCCCCGCCACGGCAAAGCGGCCCAGCAGGAACAGGCTGGTATCGGCCAGCGGCACGATGGCCTTGCCGACGATAAAGCCGGTGGACCAGATCAGGACAAAGGCAACGGTGGGCAGCCAGGTGGCAGCGGACAGGGGGCGCGACATGAAAGCAGGCGTTTGCGTCGGGGCGGGATCGGATGGGCAAAACGCAAGGCTAGCCAGGCCGCGCGCCGCTGTCTTGGCAAATCCGGCAATCGGCATGCTGAAAGCATTGGTAACACTCCCGCAGCGCCTCCGGGTCAACGGATGTGCGCTTGCGACGTAACATAGTGATGGTCTGATCGAAAAAGGCGAGGAGGCGGGCATGAATCCGGCGCAGCATTCGAGACAACCCCGCCGTGGCGGGCTCGCCCCCTGGCGGGCCGCCGCGGCACTGGCACTGGCCGCATGCCTGGCCGCCTGCGCACAGGTGCCGGCCGGGGCTGGCGGCAGCGCCGCCGCCACTGACCTGCGTTGGCTCAACACCGTCACCTACGGCGCTGACCAGGCCACCCTTGGCGACCTGCGCCGGCTGGGCCGCAAGGGTTTCCTCGACCAGCAACTGACGCTGCCGCTGGCCGATCCGCCCGAACTGGCGGCCGCCATCGCGGCCTTGCCCAACCTGCAGGCCGACGCCGCCGCGCAGATCCAGGCCGCGCGCGACGCCCGCCAGCGCATCGACGCGCTGCCCGACGACGACAGCAAGCAGCAGGCCCGCCAGGCGCTGAACGCGCAGGGCCGCGAGATCGAGGCCGATGCCGCGCGGCGCCACCTGCTGCGCGCGCTGTATTCGCCCGCGCAGCTGCGCGAGCAGATGACATGGTTCTGGATGAACCATTTCAACGTCTATTCGGGCAAGGGCCAGGTCCGGCTGCTGCTGGCCGACTACGAAGAGCGCGCCATCCGTCCGCACGCGCTGGGCCGCTTCCGCGACCTGCTGATGGCCAACGTGACTGCGCCGGCCATGCTGGTCTACCTCGACAACGCCCAGAGCAGCGCCAACCGCATCAACGAGAACTACGCGCGCGAGCTGATGGAGCTGCATACCATGGGCGTCGCCGGCGGCCCCAGCGGCTCCCGCTACACCCAGCAGGACGTGCAGGAGCTGGCGCGCGTGCTGACCGGCGTGGGCGTCAACCTGCGCGGCACGCCGCCGCCGCGGCTGCCGCCGGCGCGCGCGGGGCTGTACCGCAGCGAGGGCTTGTTCGAATTCAACCCCGCGCGCCACGACTTCGGCGCGAAGACGCTGCTGGGCCAGCGCATCGAGCCGGCCGGCTTCGACGAAGTGGCGCGAGCGGTGTCGATCCTGGCGCGCGAGCCGGCTACCGCGCGCTTTATCAGCGTCAAGCTGGCGGCCTATTTCATCGCTGACAACCCGCCGCCGGCGCTGGTCGAGCGCATGGCGCAGACCTTCACGCGCACCGATGGCGATATCGCCGCAGTGCTGCGCACCTTGTTTCTGGCGCCGGAGCTGGACCGGCAACTGGCCGCGCCCATGCGCAAGTTCAAGGATCCGATGGTCTATGTGGTGTCATCGATGCGGCTCGCCTATGAAGGCCGTCCCGTGACCAACCTGCGCCCGGTGATGAACTGGCTGAACCAGCTCGGCGAGCCGCTCTACGGCCACGTGGCCCCGGACGGCTATCCGTCGTCGGAAAGCGCGTGGGCCAGCTCGGGCCAGATGGTGCGGCGCTTCGAGATCGCGCGCGCGATCGGCTCGGGGCCGGCGGGACTATTTGCCGGCGATGGCGCGAGGCCGCGCGGCGCGCGCTTCCCGATGATCGGCAACAAGCTGTACTACGACACCATCGAAGCCACCCTTGGCCCCGCCACCCGCGCCGCGCTGGCCCAGGCCGAATCGCAGGCTGAATGGAATACCATGCTGCTCGGCTCGCCCGAGTGGATGCAGCGCTGATGGCGCAAGGAGCAGACCATGGAACGCCGACAATGGCTGAAAACGATGGGCGGAGCCACGCTGGGGCTGGCGCTGACCGCCATCACCTCGCGTGTCTATGCGCTGCCGGCGCAGGCCGATGCGCGCTTCCTGCTGGTGTTCCTGCGCGGCGGCTATGACGCCGCCAGCGTGCTGGTGCCGGCGGGCAGCGATTTCTATTACGCCGCGCGCCCCAATATCGCCATCCGCCGCCCGCCCGCGGCCGGTGCGGACGCTGACCCCAACGCGGCGGTGGCGCTGGCGCCGGCTTTTGCCGCCGACAGCGCCGCGCGCGGCATCGGCGACTGGGCGCTGCACCCGGCATTGGCCACGACCATGCTGCCGCTATGGCAGCGCGGCCAGCTGGCCTTCATGCCGTTCGCCGGCACGCACGACCTGTCGCGCAGCCACTTCGAGACCCAGGATGGGATCGAGGCCGGCTTGCCCGGCGAGGGCGAGGACCGCAAGGCCGTGGCCTCGCTGCGCGGCAGCGGCTTCCTGAACCGCCTGGCGCAGGCCATGGGCGGGCAGGCTGCGCCAGTGGCCTTCACCGACGGCTTGCCGATGGTGCTGTCCGGCCCGCGCGACGTGCCCAATGTCTCGCTCAAGGGCAGCGGCCGTACCCCGTTCGATGCGCGCCAGGCGAAGCTGCTGGCGCAGATGTACCGTGGCACCCGTTTCGAATCGCTGATCGATGAAGGCTTTGAGCTGCGCGAAACCGTGGCGCGCCAGGCGCAGCCGCAGCCTGGCATGTCAGGCAGCGACGCCGGCACCATGGCCACGCGCATGCAGGAAATGCAGGCCGCCAACCGCCGCTCGCTCAGCGCGCGCGGTTTCGAGGTCGAGGCCCGGCGCATGGCCGGGCTGATGCGCGAGCGTTTCAACCTGGGCTTTATCGACGTGGGCGGCTGGGACACCCACGTCAACCAGGGCGGCGCGCAGGGGCAACTGGCCAGCCTGCTCGACAACCTCGGCCGCGGCCTGTCTGCCTTTGCCGCCGAGATGGGGCCCGCCTGGGACAAGACCACCGTGGTGGTGCTGTCCGAATTCGGCCGCACCTTTCGCGAGAACGGCACGCGCGGCACCGACCACGGCCACGGCACGGTCTACTGGGCCGCGGGCGGCGCGGTGCGCGGCGGCCGCATTGCCGGCGAGCAGGTGGCGGTAGAACCGGCCACGCTCAACCAGAACCGCGACTGGCCGGTGCGCAATGAGTACCGGGCGGTGCTGGGCGGGGTGTTCCGCAGGCTGTACGGGCTGGATGAGGCGCGGCTGGCGCAGGTGTTTCGGGGGTGCGGGGGCGGGATATCGGGTTGGTGTAGCCGCCCGCGCCGCGCTGTCCGGAGGGGGCGTTCAGTTGCTACCGTTGGCTGGGGTGATGACGGTGGGCGCGAGGGGCGTGACGGGCGCTGGGGGCGCAGGCGGATTTGCGGAAGCCGGGGAGGCAGGTGGGGTGTTGGGCGCCTGTTCCGCCTGAGGGGTTGGCGCCGGGGCGCTGCCCGCGCTCATGTCCTGCGGCACTGCAATCACCGTCTCCCCCCGGTCCAGCGCCAGGCTGGAGTCATCCGGGCCGACCTCCGCCGCGGCAGCCGATGCCGCACCGGCCGGCGGCGCGACCTCAGCCTCCGGCGCGGGCAACGCCGGCCGGCGCGGTGCCGGGCGCGGCGCCGGGGTCTCGCTGGCCTTGTCGCGCGTGAACAGCTGGCTGAACCAGCCGCGCAGCTGCGTGCCCAGCGATGCGAACAGGCTGGTCTCTTGGTGCTCGGCAAAGCGCGCGCGGCCGTCGACGATGCGCGAGCGCAGCGCGCGCTGGTAGAAGTCGCCCACCATCGGCAGGGCGCTGTGCGCGCCCTGGCCCCAGTAGTCGCTGCGCAGCGTGACGCGGCTGTCGTTGAAGCCGACCCAGGCGCCCGCCACCAGTTCCGGATGCATCAGGATGAACCAGCCGTCGGCGTTGTCCTGGGTGGTGCCGGTCTTGCCGGCCACGTCGGCGCGGATGCCGTAGCGCGAGCGGATGCTGGCGCCGGTGCCGCGGTCGATCACGTCGCGCATCACATCGAGCAGGGTTTGCGTGGCCGCGGCGGGCAGCGCGTGCTCGGCGCGGGCCGGCCGGAACACCTGCAGCACATTGCCCTGTCGGTCTTCGATGCGCGTCACCATGGTGGGCGCGATGTAGTCGCCGGCGTTGGCGATGGTGCTGTAGGCGGCCACCATCTCCTTGAGCGTGACCGGGCTGGTGCCCAGCGCCAGCGACGGCACCACGTCGAGCTGGCTGTCGCGCACGCCCATGTCGCGCGCCAGCCGCGCCACGCGGGACGGCCCCACTTCGTGCATCAGCTGCGCGGTGATGGTGTTGCGCGAATAGACCAGGCCGTCGCGCAGCGACATGGCGCGGCCGGTGGGGCGGCCTTCATCGGTGGGGCGCCAGACTTCGCCGCCGGCCAGTTCGATTTCAACGGGCTGGTCCACCAGCGTGTCGTCGGGCGTCTTGCCCTCTTCAAAGGCCGCACCGTAGACAAAGGGCTTGAAGGTCGAGCCCGGCTGGCGGCGCGCCTGCTGCACGTGGTCGAACGCGTCCTGGGTGTAGTCGCGGCTGCCGACCCAGGCGCGGATCTCGCCGTTGCGCGGGTCGATGGCGAGGAAGCCGGCCTGGATGCGCGTCTTCTGCTGGTGCAGCGCGCGCATGAAGGCATGGTCGGACATCAGATGGCGCAGCGCCTCTTCCGGCGCGGTGCCGGCGGCGATGGCGGCACGGTACTCGGGGGTCTCGCGCACGAAGGCCTGCACCAGCGGCATGTTGGCGGCCCAGCCCGCGCGCGGCGCCCAGGCCGCGTTGGCGATGGCCTGGAGCCGGTTGCCCTGCTGCACCACGGCCTGCGTGGCCATGGCCTGCAGGCGGGCGTCGATGGTGGTGTGCACCACCAGGCCATCGGCGTAGATGTCGTAGCCGTTGCGGTCGGCCCAGCCGATCAGCCACTTGCGTAGCTGCTGCGCGAAGTGCGGCGCGGGGCCGGGCGGCTCGGTCTGGCGTTCGAAGTCGATGCGCAGCGGGCGCTTCTTCAACTGCTCGTAGCGCGCCGCATCGAGCTTGCCGCGCTTGACCATCTGGCCCAGCACGATATTGCGCCGGTCGAGCGCGCGCTCGGGGTTGAGCACCGGGTTGTAGTAGCTGTTGCCCTTGAGCATGCCGATCAGCGTGGCGCTCTGCAGCACGTCCAGCGAGCGGGCCGGGCGGTCGAAGTACGTGCGCGCCGCCATCTCGATGCCGAACGCGTTGTACAGGAACGGCACGGTATTGAGATAGGTCTCGAGAATCTCGTCCTTGGTATAGAGCGCCTCGATCTTCAGCGCGGTGATGGCTTCCTTGAGCTTGCGGGTCAGCGTGGGCGCGCGGCCGATTTCATCGGGATACAGGTTGCGGGCCAGCTGCTGGGTGATGGTGGAGCCGCCCTGGCGGTCGCCGGAAAAGGTACGCACCGCGGCCGAGGCCAGCCGGCGCCAGTCCAGCCCGTGGTGCTGGTAGAAGCGATGGTCTTCGGTGGAGATCAGCGCAGCCACCACATTGGGCGAAATCTGCGACAGCGGCACCCAGTCGCGGTTGGCCCACTTGAACACCGCCAGCTCCTTGCCGTCGGCGGACAGCACCTGGGCCGGCTGCTCGGACTTGGCCTTGCGGATATCGCTGATGCCCGGCGTGAACGGGATCAGGACCATCACATAGAGCAGGAAGGCGGCCGGGATGGCGGCCAGGCCTACCAGCACGCCGCGCCGCGTGGGGCGCAGCGACCCGGGCCGGGTCAGGCCGGCGCGTGCAAAGCGCGCGGCCATGCCTGACAGGCGTTGCTGAAGGGGGGCAGGCAATGAAGCCTGCAGCGAGGCGAGCAGCGGGGCAAGCCGGGTCTTGATCTCAGCCAGCCTCATGAGGCGAAGCGGTCGAGGCACAGGCACATGGCGGCACGGGGCACTGGCATTACCGTCGTCGTAAAAGCCTGCATCCTACCAAAACGTTCCCGTTGGTTACAGGGAAAACCCCCATTCGGGGACTATCCGCTACTTCCTGCTGTAAAGCATGGGTCACAAAGGCTTCATGTTGCGTTGCGACAATGCCGAGTCCGCAACTTGTGCGGACGATGCGCCGTTGCCGGCTTGCCCGGCTGGATCGGGTTGGCCTGGCCGACACGGCCCGGGTCCGGCGCGGTGTCGTGCCTCAAACAGAACACAGAGAAATTACAGTGAAGAAAGCTCTCCTTGCAATGACGGCAGCAGCGGCCGCGTCGGCCGTATCCGGGGTGGCGTCGGCCCAGTCCGTGTCCAACGTGACGCTCTACGGCATCGTCGATGCCGGCGTCGAAGTGATCAGCAACGTGCCGGGCAGCAACGGCGCCCAGGGTACGGCAACGCGCCTGAACTCCGGCAACTTGTCCGGCTCGCGCTGGGGCCTGCGCGGCACCGAAGACCTGGGCGGCGACCTGAAGGGTATCTTCGTGCTGGAGAGCGGGTTCGACATCGACACCGGCATCTCGGGCCAGGGCAACCGCCTGTTCGGCCGCCAGGCCTACGTCGGCCTGCAGGGCGGCTGGGGCGCGGTCACGCTGGGCCGCCAGCAGAACGCGCTGTACGACCTGTTCGGCGCCTTCGACCCGATGGGCGTGGGCCCGCGCTATTCGCTGAACAGCGTTGACTCGGCCTTCAACGGCCGCGCCGACAACGCCATCAAGTACACCGGCAAGTTCGGCGGCCTGACCGCCACCGGCTTCTACAGCTTCGGCCGCGACAACAACGGCGAAATCCCGGGCGAGCCCAAGGTCGCGCGCAACTTCGGCGGCGGCCTGTCGTACGCCGCGGGCGGCTTCTCGGTCGGCGCTGCTTACGACCAGTACCAGGGCGCCACGGTGGCGCTGCAGGACCGTGCCGCCAAGCGCGCCGCGGTGGGTACGGCCTATGCCTTCGGCGGCGCCAAGGTGTTTGCCGGCTACCGCTGGCTGAAGGACGACGGCGTCTCGAGCGCCAGCGCCGCTTCGACCCGCAGCAACGTGTACTGGGCTGGCGCGCAGTACCGCTTCACGCCTGCCTTCCAGCTGACCGGCGCGGCCTACTACAACGACACCCGCAATAGCGATGCGGATCCGTGGATGTTCGTGCTGTCGGCGGACTACTCGCTGTCCAAGCGTACGGACGTGTACCTGAATGTTGGCTACTCGAAGAACAAGTCAGGTTCGGCGCTGGGCCTGAATGGTGTTGGCACGGTGGTGGCTGGTGAGAACCAGACCGGTGCTACCGTTGGCCTGCGTCATCGCTTCTGAGCGTAACCGCCTGATGCCCGCCTTGCAGGTTGCGATGCCTGCATTGGTGGGCGATTAACTGTCATATCGACACCTGCGGATTGCATTGCGGGGTTCGTTGGGCCGGTTGGTTTGATCGGCCCTTTTTTTCTGATCCTCGCCCTGGTGGCGGGGTGTTCTTGTTGTTGCCATTAACGATGTCTACCGATACCCCGCCGCCCCAATAAACTGCCCAAACCTCTCACACCAGATCACCACCGCCCCATACCGCGCCGGATCCACACCAGCCGGCAACGCTACGGTGAAGTTGCCAAAGGTCTTCAGCTCGCCAACTTGCAGCGACCGGTCCTTGATCCGAAGGAAGGCCTCCTTATTGTCGACAAACTCCGGGGCCAGGTAGATCCGATAGTCCGGCCCTGGCGCAACGATGCCTTCGAAGGCAAGCGCCTGCGGCGAAACATGGAGCTGGCCGCTGGCCCAGTGCAGTGCGTCGCTGCCCGCCAGGTCCTTGCGGAAGGTGCCGGTGTACCGCGACTGTTGTGATACAGCCTGCACTTGCTCGGCACTGGCACCGGCCTGTTCTGTCAGGATCGGCAGGACATAGATGCCCGCGGCAAAGCCCGCCGCCAGCGCGGCAAGGTGGGTCAGCACAAGGACGGCGGGCTTGCGGAGCGGGTTGGCCAGCATGTTCTTTCTCCCGAAAGCATGAGGATGCGGATATGTCGGTGCCGGGGCCGGATCCTGACAGATCTGTGGTGCCTTAGCACATTCGCAACGGTTTCACCAATCCAACACACGGAAGTGGTTATGATTTGGTAGTCGACTTGTCGAGAAGCTGCCTATGACCCTCCACGTCACGATCCGCACCATCCGTACCGGCACGCTGCAATCCGCCCGCTATCAGGCGCGGGTTTATCTCACCACCGATGCCGAGGCCCTGCCGTTGCTTGCAACGGATTGGAGCGAGCGCGAGGCCGAGGCCTTCCGTACCGCGCAATTCTGGGCGCAGCGCAACGCCTATGTGGTGTCTAATCCACGCGCCGGGACTTTCTACGGAGTTTCGTGCCGGCGCTGAAGCCGGCCCGCGGTTGGCGCGGTGCCCCGCGTTGTGGCTGGCGGCCATCCTGGCCCTGGCCGGCTGCACCGCCGAAAACGTCATCGGCGTCCTGTCGGGCGGCCGCGATGGCTTGTGGCGCAACGTGCAGCAGCGCTGCCTTGGCAAGCCAGCGGCGGCTCATCCCGATTGCGCGCAGGTGGACCGGTCCCAGGGGCTGGTGCTCTACAAGGACGCGATCGGCAAGTCGCATTACCTGGTGATTCCGGCACTGACGGTGACCGGCATCGACGACGCCAAAGCCTGGGACGGCGCGGGCGCCAACCCCTGGGCCTTCGGCTGGGCCGCGCGCGGCATCGTCGCCCGCTCGCTTGGCAAGGCCGTGCCTGACGACATGCTGGGCCTGGCGATCAATTCCCGCGCCTCGCGCAGCCAGGACCAGCTGCATATCCATCTCGATTGCATCAGCGCTGCCGCGCGCGCCGTGGTCAATGGCGCGGCCGGGCCGATCGGCACCGGCTGGACCGCGCTGCGGCTCGAGGACAAGCCGGTGCGCGCGATCTTTGTGCCGGCCAGCGCGCCGGTGCTGGCGGTCGACCCTTTCCAGCTTGTGCGTGATGGCACCAAGGGGAGCGCGGCCGCAGCGCCGCCGGACCGCGGCATCTTTGTCACCTATGTGCAGGAACGGCAGGGCGGGGCAGGCTTTGTCGTGATCGACCAGCCCGTTGACACGGCGGCTGGCAGCAACGGCCACGCCAGCGATTTCCTGGACCGGCGTTGCCGGCTGGCTGAAGGCTTGTCGAGCGCGCCGGGCTGATCGGCGGCCAGCCCGCCGGGCCTCACTGCGCGCGGGCGCCCGAAGCCGCGGGCGTTTCAACGCGTTTCGCGGGCATTCCGGCGGGCTTGGCGGGCGTCCTGCCGGGTGCCGCCAGCGCGTCCAGCGCCTTGGCCGCCGCCAGGTGCTGCGGGATCATCAGCCCTGCGCGCGCCGTTGCCACGGCGATCTGCGCGCCCTGGGCGCTGCCGCGGGCGACAAAGTCGCGCCCGTGGCGGTAGACCAGCCGCGTCAGCTCGGCCACCTCGGTATCGGACAGGTCCGGCCCGGTCACCAGGATCGCCGCCGTGGCGATGGTGCGCACCGGCGCGTGCAGCCCGGGATAGGTGCCCGGCGCGATGGTGGCGCGGAAATAGCCCGCCTTCTGCCCGACCATCGCGGTGATGGCCCGTTCATCCAGCGGCAGCAGCCGCAGCGGCATTTCGCCCAGCGCGTCGCGGATGCTGTCGGCCGGCACGCCAATCACCTGGATCACCGCGTCGACCTGGTTCTGGCGCAGCGCCACCAGCCCGGTGCCCAGCCCCACTTCCTCGGCCTTGTAGTCCTTGTCCGTCAGGCCGTGCGCAGCCAGCACGCGCAGCGCGGTCATGCGCGAGGCTGAGCCGCGCTCGCCCAATGCAATGCGCTTGCCGCGCAGGTCCGACACCGAGCGGGCGGGATCGCCGTCGCGCACCAGCACGTGCACGGGCTCGGGGTAGAGGCTGCCGATGGCGCGCAGCGAAGCCTGCGGGCCGTCTTCGGCAAATGCGCCCTTGCCCTCGTAGGCGTCCAGCGCGGCGTCGCCCTGCGCCAGCGCCACCGAGACCTTGCCCTCGCGCAGCAGGCGCAGGTTCTCTTCGCCGCCGTGCGTGACCAGCGGGATCGCGCGCACGCGCGCCCCGTCCACCAGCGCCTTCGCAAAGCGCAGGTACTGACCGTGTTCGGCGCCGGCGGCAATGGCATAGCCCTCGTCGACCCGTGCCAGCCGCGCGCGGATGTTGGCGTGCGCGGTGGTCAGCTCCTGCTCGATCACCGCGCGCTGCGCCGGCGAGGCATCCTTCTGCACGGATTCGATCACCTTGCGCATCGCCTCGAGGATCGCCGTCGGTCCGCTTGGCGCGTTGGTGGCGACCGCCGGGGCTTCGGCAGGGCGGTAGCCGGCCGGCAGCACGCTGACCCAGCGCCCGCCGTCGCGCCGGTACAGGGCGGTGCCATGCGCGCGGATGATGTCGCCGGCCTTGTTGCCGCCGCTGGTGATGCCGGTGATGCCGCGCGGGCCCGCGCCCAGCGCCGACACCAGCCCGGCCACGCCAGGTGAATCCCATGCGCCGAAGTCGTAGTCGCGCAGCAGCTTCAGTTGCGCGTCGAAATACACCACGCGGCGGATTTCGCCGGCCGGGGCCTTGGTGTCAGCCTGCGAGCCGCGCCGGTGCAGGCCGGCCAGCTCCACCGTGCCGGCGGCAGCGCCTGCGCCAGCCGCTCGTTGATGCCGGTGCGGATGCCGTCGGCGGGCGGGCCGCCGCCGCAGCCTGCCAGCCAGGCGCTGGCCAGCAAGGCAAAGAGGAGGGTGAAGAGGGTGCGGCGCATGTCAGCCTCCGATCAGCGGCAACGCGAGCAGCATGGTCAGCACGAAGGCGTTCATCAGGTCGACGAAAAACGCGCCGGCCAGCGGCGTGATCAGGTAGCTGGTGGGGGCCGGCCCGTAGCGGGACGTGATGGCGCGCATATTGGCCATGGCGGTGGCGGTCGATCCCATGTTGAAGCCGATGAAGGCGGCCGAGGTGACCGCGGCCTCATAGTCGCGCCCCATGAAGCGGAAGCAAACCAGCACCACATAGAGGATGATGAAGACCACCTGCATGGCGATGATCAGCAGGAAGGGGCCGGCGGACAGCGCCACCTCGGCCAGGTCCAGTGCCATCATCGTCATCACCAGGAACAGCGACAGGCAGATATTGGTGATCAGGTCGGTGGCGCGGTCGTCAAAGCGCACGCCGGCAAAGGGCAGCAGGTTGCGGATGGCGATGCCGAGCATCATGCACCACAGGAAGCCGGGGATGGTGATGGCGCCGGTCGGCAACTGCGCGGCAACCCAGCGCCCGCCGATCACCGCGGCCAGGATACCTGCCAGCGATGCCAGCGCACCCACGGTGGTGATCGGCGAGACGGCTGCCGCTTCTTCCTCGGTGTCGCCGGCCTCGCGCGCGGTCGAGCGCAGCTTGTTGCGCGAGATCAGGTACTGCGCCACCGGGCCGCCGATGATGCCGCCCACGATCAGGCCGATGGTGGCGACCGTCATCGACAGGTCCATCACCGCCTGCAGGTTGTTGACCTCGGCAAAGCGCTCGGCATAGGCGGCGCCGGTGCCGTGGCCGCCCACCAGCGTGATCGATCCGCTCACCAGCCCGAAGATGGGGTGCAGGTCCAGCGTCCTGGCCATGGCCACGCCTACCACGTTCTGCACCACGATATAGGGCAGCAGGATAATCAGGAAGATCACCAGCGCCTTGCCGCCGCGCTTGAGCATGCGCAGGTCGGCGCAGAGCCCGACGCCGCCGAAGAACATCAGCAGCAGCACCGGCTTCATGCCGGGATCGATCACCACGCGGAAGTTCAATGCCGCCACCGCCACCGAGGCGATGATCGCGAACAGCAGCCCGCCGGTGACAGGGTCGGGAATGTTGTAGCGCGACAGCGCGCCGACGCTGCGGTTGACCAGCGTTCCGATCAGCAGCACCACCACGGCGGTCAGCAATGAGCCCAGCAGGTCGAGGTTCATCGGGGGCGTCCTGGCAGTTGAAGTTGCGGGGAATGCCATCGGGCGCCGCTGGCCGTGCCGGGGGTGCACTGGCCGCAGGCAGGGCCTGACGGGGAGCATGCATCACTACGGGTTGTAGACGCGCGGGTGGAATAAGGCAAGAAATGGATAGGGCGGGGCAGTGACGACCGGGCCTTGAATGCCGATGCCGTGCTCCCTCTCCCGCACGCGGGAGAGGGGAGCAAACCGGCAGGGAGCGACTCGCTCAGCGCGCCCGCAACGCGTCCACGATATTCATCCGCGCCGCCCGAACCGCCGGCAGGAAACCGCCCACGAGCCCCATCGCCATCGAGAACGCCAGCGTCTGCAGCGCAATGGCCGGGGTCAGGATGAAGCGGAACGAGAGGTCCGCGAAGGTCTGGAAGTTGATGGTCGAGAACGAGGCGAACTGCATCAGCGCGGCGCATGCCAGCCCCGCGAAGCCGCCTACCAGCCCCAGCAGCGCGGCTTCGATCAGGAAGGCGGCCAGCACGTTGACGCGCTTGAAACCCAGCGCGCGCAGCGTGCCGATCTCCGCCACGCGGTTGGCCACCGAGGCGTACATGGTGATCATGGCGCCGATCATCGCCGCGATCGAAAAGATGGTCGACAGCGTGAAGCCCAGGATATTGATGAAGCTGGACAGCGCCTTGGACTGGTCGCTGTAGAAGGCCTGCTCGCGCTTGGCCTCGTCCGCCAGGCGCGGGTCGACGTCGATATCGGCGCGAAAGCGGTCGAACAGCGCCGTATCCGCCAGCCGCACCACCATCGATGAATACGCATTGCGCCGGAACGACTGCATCAGCTGGTCCACGTCGCCCCAGATTTCGGAGTCGAAGCCGCTGCCGCCGGCGTCGAAGTGGCCGACCACGGTCCAGTCGCGCTGGGCAAAGCGCAGGTGCTCGCCGATCTGCACCCCGGCAAAGCCGCCGGCGATGCTGCTGCCGGCGATGATCTCGGACGAGCCCGGCCGGAACATGCGCCCGGCTACCAGCCGCACCTGCGGGCGCAGGTCCATGCCCGGCGGCGAGATGCCGCGGATCACCACGTTGGACGGCTGCCCGGTGCTGGTCTTGGTGAGCGAGATCAGCACCACCGCCTCGCGCGAGGCCAGCGGGCGGCCCGCGCCGCTCATGGCCACGGCCGGGTGCATCTCCATGATGCTGGCCTGGTCGCGGTTGACCGCGCTCTGGATCTCGGTCTCGGCGCCCTTGCGGATCAGCACCACGTTGTTCTGCTCGCCGGTGGTGACCAGGGTCTTCTTCAGGCCGGCGTCCAGCATCAGCATGGTGGCAAAGACGAACACCACCAGCGCCAGCCCGCCCGCGGTCAGGGCGGTGGTCAGGCGCCTGGCCCACAGGTTGCGCGCGATATAGGTCAGCGGGATCGCCACGTCAGCCTCCGTGCGCTAACCGATGGCCCGCAGGCCCTCGACGATGCGCACGCGCGCAGCCTGCACCGCCGGCACGATGCCGGCAAAGACGCCCACCGCCAGCGCGCAGGCAGCCTGCAGTTGCATGGTCTGGGGCGACACGGTGAAGACCGGGAACACGCCGCCTACTGCCTGCTTGAAGGCGGCGGCCACCGGCGGCGTCGCCAGCACGCCGAGCGCGCCGCCGGCCACGCAGATCGCCAGCGACTCGCCGAACACCAGCAGCGCCAGGAAACCGGGGCCGAATCCCAGCGCCTTGAGCGTGGCATATTCCACAGTGCGCTCGCGCGCGCTCATCGCCATGGCGTTGGCCATCACCGCCATGATGATCACGATCACCACGTAGGACACCACGCGGATCGCCGCGATGATCTGGTTGGACATGGCGACAAAGCCCAGCTGGAAGGCCTGCTCGGTTTCGGTCAGCGTTTCCGCCAGCGAATTGCGGAACACCGCATCGACATTGCGCGAGATCGCGGCGGCGTTGTCGGGGTTGTCCACGCCCAGCACAAAGACGCCGACCTGGTCGGCCTGGCGCGGGGTGCGCTTGCGCACGGTTTCGTTCAGGTATTCCCAGTGGAACACCATCTGGCGCGTGATGGTGCTCTCGTCGCGCCCCTCCATGATGCCGCGCACCACGAACTCCCAGGTGCCGGGGTAGATGGTGCCCTTGATCGGGATCACGTCGCCCACCTTGAAGCCGTACTGGTCGGCCAGCTGGCGCCCCACCAGCGCGCCCTTGCGGTCGCGCTGGTAGTCGGCGCGCTGCGTGGCGGGCACGATGAATTCCGGGTAGAGGTCAAGGTAGCTGTCGGATACCGCGAACTGCGCGAAGAATTTCTTCGGATCGCGATAGACGCCGCCGAACCAGTTGGAGCGCGCCACCAGTGTCACGCCGTCGACGCCCTTGATGCGGCCTTCGTAGCTCAGCGGCAGCGGAAACACCAGCGAGATCGCATTGCGCGTGACCAGCCGCGCGCTGGATGCCGCCGACGCGCCCGCATACCAGGCGTCGATCACTGTCTGCAGCAGCCCGAACGCCAGCACCGCGATCACCAGCCCGAACACCGTCAGCGCGGTGCGCAGCTTGTGCCGCAATGCATTGCGGGTGATCAGCTTGAGCGCGTACATAGGGTTCTGGGATCAGGCAACCTCGCCACGGATCAATTCCCCCTTCTCCAGGTGCACCAGCGACCCGGCCGCGGCCGCGGCGTGCGCGTCGTGCGTGACCATGATGATGGTCTTGCCGGCGTCGGCATTGAGCCGCTGCATCATCGCCAGGATCTCGGCGGCGGAGGTGCGGTCGAGGTCGCCGGTGGGCTCGTCGGCGACGATCAGCGCAGGGTCGGTGATCAGGGCGCGCGCAATGGCCACACGCTGCTGCTGGCCGCCCGACAGCTCCGACGGGTAGTGGCTCATGCGGTCGGCCAGGTTGACCATGTCCAGCACCAGTTCCACGCGCGCGCGCCGCTCCGCGCGCGGCAGGCTGGTCAGCATCAGCGGCAGCTCCACGTTCTCGAACGCGGTCAGCACCGGCATCAGGTTGTAGAACTGGAAGATAAAGCCGACGTTGGCGGCGCGCCAGTCGGCCAGCCCGGCTTCCGGCAGCCGCGTGATGTCCAGGCCCGCCACGTGCAGCGTGCCGCTGTCGGGCCGGTCGATGCCGGCGATCAGGTTCAGCAGCGTGCTCTTGCCCGAGCCGGACGGGCCCATCAGCGCAACGAACTCGCCTTCGCCGATTTCCAGCGAGATATCTGTCAGCACCGGAACGGTCTGCACGCCGCGTCGATAGGATTTGGCGACGTGGCTGATCTGCACCAGGGGCGCGGCGCGCATGCGGCCCCCTTCAGCTGGCCTCGTCACGGCTTGGCCACGGTGATGCGGTCGCCGTCGCTGAGCTTGTCGCCCGGCGACAGCACCAGCACGTCGCCGGGCTTGACACCCTGCACGGCCACCAGTTCGCCGACCTTGCCGCCGGTCTTGACCTGAACCTCATGCGCCCGGCCGTCCTTCACCACATAAGCCAGCTCCCGGCCCTGCTGCTTGACCACGGCGGCGGGCTGCACCGCCACCACCGGCTGGCGGTCCTGCGCCGAGGCCGGGCGCGACAGGAAGGCGATCTTGGCGCTCATGTCCGGCAGCACGCGCGCGTCGCGGTCGACAAAGCGCACCTTGACCAGCACGGTGGCCTTGGAGCGGTCCACCGTTGGCACGATGCGCGACACCTGCCCCGCCAGCCGCAATCCGGGCAGCGCATCCAGCAGCAGCTCGCACGGCTGGCCGGCGCGGATCTTGCCGATATTGGATTCGGCGACATCGGCTTCCACCTCCAGCGTCTCCATGTCGGCGATGGTCACGATCGCGCCCTTGGTGTCGGCGGCGGCAGAGAAGGGGGTGATGTTGTCGCCCACGTTGGCATGCTTGACCAGCACTACGCCATCGAAGGGCGCGCGCACCACGGTCTGCTCCACCGCGACCTCGGCCGCGCGGGCATTGGCCTGCGCCGAGGCGATCGACGCGCGCGAACTGTTGACCGAGGCCCGCGCCTTGTCAAAGCGCGCCACGTCGGCGTCGTACTGGGTGCGAGAGATGGCGTTCGGCACGATCAGGATCTTCGAGCGGCGCAGGTTCACCTCAGCGTCCTTCAGTTCGGCCTGCTGCAGTGCCAGGTTGGCCTGTGCCACCTGGACCTGTGCCTGAGCCTGCGCGAACGAGGCGGCAACGTCCTTGCTCTCCAGCCGCGCGATGACCTCGTCCTTCTTCACGTGCGAGCCCTCCAGCACGCCCAGCCATTCCAGCCGGCCCTGCGCCTTGGACGCAACCGCCGCCTTGCGCTGCGGCACGACATAGCCGGTGGCATTGAGCACGGTGAAATTCTGCGTGGGATAGGCGGAGGTGACAGTGGCGGTGTGCACCGCCTGCGGCCCGGCCAGCTTCATGGCGATGCCGATCAGGGCCAGCACGACCAGCGCGATCACTGCATAGCGTAGCCACCTGCGCCGGGGGCGGATGCTGGCGCCGGCCGTGGCGGCGCTCCGGTCGATTTTCAGCCTGGACAGGTCGTGGTCAGCCACTGCGCGCTTCCTCTCGCTGTGATGGGCGGGACTCCCAGTATAGCGGCGAGTGAAAGGGTGTCCATTGCTTGCGAGAGGGGAGCAAACCGCTGGCGTTGGGGGGCGGTCAAGGCTCGGCTTCCACCGCCAGCTTCAGCTTCGCCAGCGCGAAATCCCATTGCCGCCCGATCGCTTCCAGCGACCGGCGCGCGGCTTCGACCTGGCCGGGCTCGAACTGCCACAGGCGCTCGCGGCCGGCGCGGCTGTCGCGCACCAGCCCGGCCTGCGCCAGCACCTGCAGGTGCTTGGTAACCGCCTGGCGCGTCATGGCGCTGCCCGCGGTCAGCTGCGCGATCGACATCGCGCCGCCCGCGCACAGCGCCGCCACCAGCCGCAGCCGGGTTTCGTCGCCAAGCGCGGCGAAGATGGTCGCGGCATCGCGCAGTTCCGGCGCAGGGAAGGTTTCAGGCTGTGCCGCTGACATGCTTCCGGATGTTTTCCATCTGCCCGTCCCAGCCGCCGCTGTTCATGCGGAAGGCCTCCATGCGGCGTTCGGGCGGGATCTGGTCGAAGCCGGATTCGACCACGGTCAGCAGCGTGCCGCCTTCGGCTTCCTTCAGCTCGAACACCACCAGCGTGGGCGGCTCGGCCGAATAGTCGCGGCCGCGCTCCATCGGCGCCGGATGCCAGCGCCAGGACAGCAGCCGCGGCGGCTCCATGCGCTCGACCTCTACGTCGAACTTCAGGTACTCATAGCCGGGATAAGTGATGCTGCCCACGGCGCGCTTGCCGGGCGCGAAGGTCACGCCGTCGAATTTCACGCCGAACCAGCTGCCGAAGGTGTCGGCATCGGCCAGCGCGTGCCAGACGCGGTCGATGGGGGCGGCCAGCACGATGCTGCGCTCGATGCGGTCGGTGGATGAGGTCATGTCCGGTCTCCTTGTTCAGGCTTGAATAGGCAACGCAGTGGTTGCATGTTAGGAGACCGGATGGTGAAATGCAACCAAAAGGTTGCGAACTGCCGCGGTGTGGTCAGAGATCCAGCACCAGCCGCTGGCCCTTGCAGCGCGACACGCACAGCATCATCGTCTCCTGCGCGGCCTTTTCGGCAGCCGACAGGGGGTTGCCCCCCTCTCCCGCTTGCGGGAGAGGGGCCGGGGGAGAGGGCAGGCACTGGCATACCGACACGCGTTGCTTCGTCGATACTCCGGCCCTCTCCCAACCCTCTCCCGCAAGCGGGAGAGGGAGCACGCAATCAGTCAGCAGTCCGGCGCTGCCGCATCAGGCGAATGCCGCGTCCGGCCTGAATGCGCCGCGCCCCGGCGCCAGCGCTGACGCCGGTTCCGCATCCAGCTTGAATTCCCCCACCACGCGCTGCAACTCGGTGGCCTGGCCCGCCAGCGCCTGCGAGGCGCTGGCCGCCTGCTCCACCAGCGCCGCATTCTGCTGCGTCACGGTATCCATCTGCGCCACCGCCTCGTTGACCTGCGCGATGCCGGCGCTCTGCTGTTCAGACGCCGCGGTGATCTCGCCCAGCAGCCCGGTCACGCTGGCCACCGCCTGAACGATCTCCTGCATGGTTGCGCCGGCCTGGCCCACCAGCGCCGAGCCGCTGTCCACCTGCTGCACCGAATCGTCGATCAGTTGCTTGATCTCCCGCGCCGCCGACGCGCTGCGCTGCGCCAGCGTGCGCACCTCGCCCGCCACCACGGCAAAGCCGCGGCCCTGCTCGCCCGCGCGCGCCGCTTCCACCGCCGCGTTCAGCGCCAGGATATTGGTCTGGAAGGCAATGCCTTCGATCACTTCGATGATGTCCGTGACCTTGCGCGAGCTGGCGCTGATCGCCGACATGGTCTGCACCACATTGCCCACCACTTCGCCACCGCGCGCGGCGATGCCCGATGCGGTTGCCGCCAGCCCGTTGGCGGCGCGGGCGCGTTCGGTGTTCTGCTGCACCATCGAAGTCAGCTCGCCCATGCTCGACGCCGTCTCTTCCAGTGCCGCCGCCTGCTCTTCCGTGCGCTGCGACAGGTCGGTATTGCCTGCGGCAATCTGGTGCGAAGCGGTGGTGATCGAATCAGTGGCAGCGCGGATGCGTGTCACCAGGTCGGTCAGCATGTCTTCCATCTCTCCCAGGCCGCCCAGCAGCCGGCCAAACTCGCCGCCTCGCTCGGTGTCGAACTCCTGGCTGAGATCGCCTGCCGCCACGGTTTCGGCAATGTAGACGGCCTCGGCCAACGGGGCCTCGATGCTGCGTGCCAGCGCCCAGACCGCGCCCACCGCCAGGCATAGCCCACCCACGCCCAACGCGATCAACAGGCGCCGCGCATCGGCCGCATCCTGCATCCGCGGCATGGCCACCGCGATCCCGATCGCCATCAGCGACCACATGGCGCCAAACGCCGCGCCCAGGCGTATGCGAATCCCCAGGTTCTGCATGTCTCTCTCCCGTTTCCACCCCAGAAGTGCAGGCACCGGCGTGCCGGCTGCCTGTCTTGCCAATGTCCTTCGCTGGCCAACTCTTGCTTAACGGCAGGGACGGCGCGGTCTTTAGCAGTTTCCTGGGCAAGCCGGCCTATGCCGCCGCCGCGGAGTCCGCGTAGTCGGTATACCCCCGCGCATCTCCGCCAAACAAACTCTGGCTGTCAAAACCAGCCAGCGGCAGGCCGGCCGCAAAGCGTGCCGGCAGATCCGGGTTGGCGACAAAGGGGCGCCCGAACGCGACCAGGTCGGCCAGCCCTTGGCCCAGGATGCGTTCGGCGCGGGCCTGGTCATACTTGCCGGCCACGATTACGCGTCCCTTGTAGGCGGCGCGCAGCGCGTGGCGGAAGTCTTCGGGGATCTGCGGCGCGTCGTCCCAGTCCGCTTCCGCCAGGTGGATATAGGCCACGCCTGCTGCATCGAGCCGCTGTGCCAGCTGCAGGATGGTCGGAATGATCTCCGGGCAGTTCATGTTGCGCTGGGTGATGAAGGGCGCGAGGCGGATGCCGGTGCGCTCGGCGCCAGCTTCGCCGGCCACGGCGGCGACCACTTCTTCGGCAAAGCGGATGCGGTTGGCGATGGAGCCGCCGTAGGCGTCGGTGCGGTGGTTGGCGGTGGTGCGCAGGAACTGGTCGACCAGGTAGCCGTTGGCACCGTGGATTTCCACGCCGTCAAAGCCGGCGCGCATGGCGTTGGCGGCGCCGCGGCGGAAGTCTTCGATCACGGCGCGGATATCGGCCCCGGTCATGGCGCGCGGCACCGGGCAGTCGACCATGCGGCCGACGCCGTCGTCGCCGGCGACCCAGACCTGCGCATCGGGCGACAGCGGCGACGGCGCCACCGGCAGTCCGTCGGCATGGAAGCTCTCATGCGACATCCGGCCCACATGCCAAAGCTGCAGCACGATGCGTCCGCCGGCATGGTGCACCGCGTCGGTGACGCCGCGCCAGCCCTGCACCTGCGCCTCGCTATGGATGCCGGGCGTGAAGCTGTAGCCCTGGCCCTGGGGCGAAACCTGGGTGGCCTCGGTGACGATCAGGCCGGCGCTGGCGCGCTGGGCGTAGTAGGACGCCATCAGCGCATTGGGCACGTTGCCGGGCTGGCTGGTGCGGGCGCGGGTCATCGGTGCCATCACCATGCGGTTGGGCAGCGAGAGCTGGCCGAGGGGCAGGGGGCTGAGCAGGTGTTGTGCGGTCATGGTTGGGCTCCTGATGGGTGTGGTGTGTGGATGCACCATCGTCCCACTGGCCTCTTATTTGAAAAACCCCGCAATATTTGCTGCAGCTATCAATTAATATTTGAAAATCACAGCCCATCCCGGGAATCGACCGATGAAGGCCCTGCAAGACCTGGATATCTTCGTGCGCACCGCTGACAGCGGCAGCCTGTCGGCCGCCGCGCGGGCGCTGGACCTGACGCCGGCCGCCGCCAGCGCCGCGCTCAAGCGGCTGGAAGCAGAACTGGGCGCCCAGCTGTTCGTGCGTTCCACCCGCACCATGCGCCTGACGCAGGCAGGTGAACTGCTGCTGGCACAAGGCCGGCCGGCGCTGGACGCGTTGCAGCAGGTCGGCCAGCAACTGGCCACCGGCGTGCAGGCATTCCGCGGGGCGCTGAAGCTGTCGGCAACGTCGGATTTCGGCCGCAACCTGCTGCTGCCGTGGCTCGATGCCTTCCAGGCCCGGCACCCACAGGTGGAGATCCGTCTGCACCTGACCGACCGCATCGCCAATATCTACAGCGATCCGGTGGACGCGGCGTTCCGCTATGGCGAGCCGCCGGACTCCAACCTGGTCGCCTTGCCGGTGGCGCCCGACAACCGCCGCGTGCTGTGCGCGTCACCGCAATACCTGGCGCAGCACGGCACCCCGGACACGCCGCTGGCGCTGTCGGAGCATAACTGCCTGTGCTACATGCTCGGCGACGAGGTGCATGACCGCTGGCGCTTCTGGCGCCATGGCACCGATGCCGTCACGGTGCGCGTGCGGGCCTTCAATGTTTCCAACGACGGCGATGCGGTGCACCGCTGGACGCGGCTCGGCAAGGGCATCGCATACAAGGCCTATTTCGATGTGGCCGAGGACCTGGCCGAAGGGCGCTTGCAGGCGCTGTGCACGGACTGGGGCACCGAGGCGTCGCCGCTGTACATGGTGGTGCCGGGGCGGCGGCAGGTGACGCCGCTGCTGCGGGCGCTGCGGGATTTCGTGGCCCAGCGCACGGCGGAGCTGGCGGCGCTCGTTGGCCGATAGGGCGGGGGTGTGCGGGCGTGGCGGCATGCCCACTGGCGCACCGCCTGGGTGCCCGTTCTGCGCCTAGTCCACCTGCGCGCCCGATGCCTTCACGATGCGGGCCCACTTGTCCATGTCGGACGCCAGCATCTTGCTGAACTGCTGCGGCGTGCCCGTCATGACTTCGGCGCCCTGTGCCGCCAGCTTGTCGCGCAGGGTCTTGTCCGCCAGGATCTCCTGCATGGCCTGCCCGAGCTTTTGCGTCACGTCCTTCGGCGTGCCCTTGACCGCGAACAGGCCGACCCAGAGGTCGCCGCTATAGCCGGGCACGGTTTCGCCGATCGCCGGAATGTCCGGCGCGAACGGCGAGCGCTTGGCGGAGCTGACGCCGAGCGCGCGCACCTTGCCCGCCTTGATATGGGCCAGCACCGACGGCAGGCTGGCGAAGGCCAGCGGCACCTGGTTGCCCAGCACATCGTTCAGCGCCGGCGCGACGCCCTTGTAGGGCACGTGTTCGAGCTTGATGCCGGCCATGCTGTTGAGCATCTCGCCCAGCAGGTGGTTCAGCGTGCCATTGCCGGCGGAGGCATAGCGGTAGTAGTCGGGCTTGGCCTTGGCCAGCGCGATCAGCTCGGGCAGCGACCTGGCGGGGAAGGCGGGGTTGGCCACCAGCACGTTCGGCACGCTCGCCACCGGTGCGATCGGCTCGAAGTCCTTGACCGGATCGAACGGGATGCTCCGGTACAGCGACGGGTTGATGGCCTGGGTGCTGCTGATGGTCATCAGCAGCGTGTAGCCGTCCGGCGTGGCGCGGGCCGCGGCCTGGGTGCCGATATTGCCGCCGGCGCCCGGGCGGTTTTCCACCACCACCTGTTGGCCAAGCCGTTGCGACAGGGTCGCGGCGACCAGGCGTGCGACGATATCGTTAGTGCCGCCCGGCGCCTGCGGCACGATCATCTGGATGGGCTTGGACGGATAGGGGTCGGCGGCGAGGGCCCTGGCGCTGAACAGCGGCAGGCAGGCGGCCAGGGCAGCGGCGGCTGCCAGGGCGCGGCGGGTGCGTTGCATGGTGTCTCCTGGAGTTGCGGGGCCGTGAATGCCGGCCCAGGCTGGTGGCAACTCTAGCCGACTGCCGCGCCGGCGTGAAATTCAATCGCCGACTACGGGCATAAGTTTTATTGATCGGCTGCAGGCGGCGGCTTCAGCGACCCGCCCGCCGCGATGCGCCCGGCCACCAGTTCACGCAGCACCTCCGCCACGGCCTCGGCCGCGCTGGTCCGCGGCAGCGCGCGTGGCCAGCACAGCGACAGCGTGCGGCGCAGTTCCGGCACGATCAGGTGCCGCGGCACTTCGCTGTCCGCCTCGGACAGTGACGACGCGGGCAGGATGGTGCAGGCCAGGCCCTCGCGCGCGGTCGCCAGCAGGAAGGGCAGCGAATCCAGGTCGGCCACCACGTTCAGCGGCACGCCGGCCTGGGCGAAGGCAAGCTCGACCACTTCGCGCAGGCCCTGCGAGCCGCTTGGCAGCACGAGTGGCAGCTCGCCCAGTGCCTTGATCGCGACCTTAGCGTCTTGCGTACCGGCCTGCGCCCGGGACTTCGCTTGCGCCTTTGCGCGCCCGCGCGTCACGGGAAGCGTCCCGACCAGGTATAGCGGTTCGCTTGCCAGCCGCTCCAGTTCCACCGCGCGCGACGGCACATCGCGGAACAGGATGGCGAAATCCAGCCGGTTGTGATCCAGCAGCTCCGAGATATAGCCGCTCATGCTCTCGAACAGCTGAAGCCGGATCTGCGGATAGCGGGCGCGCACGGCGCGGATCAGCGGCATGCCGAATGCCGCTGCCGCCGTGGTGGGCAGGCCGATGGCAACCATGCCGGTGGCATCCGTGCCCGCCACCCGGACCTCGGCGCCGGCGATCTCCACCTGCCGCAGGATATTGCGGGCGTGGCGATAGAGCGTGCGGCCGGCTTCCGTGGGCTTGACGCCTTTGGCGCCGCGGTGGACCAGCGGCACGCCCAGCTCTTTTTCCAGCGTCGCCAGTTGCTGGCTGAGTGCGGGCTGCGCCACGCAGACCACTTCGGCGGCCCGCGTCAGGCTGCCCTGGTCGACGATGGCGATGAAATAGCGCATGGCGCGCAGGTCCATGGCGGGCTCCGGGGATTTTCAAAGTATTCATTTTACTTATGATCCCCTCGGCAATCGGTATTTCCCAGGTGCGGCCCGGTCCGGTAGATTGCCGTCAGGACATTGCGCAAAACCGGATACCACCATGCCCCATCCCCTCGAAGGCATCACCGTCGTTTCCCTGGAGCAGGCGATCGCGGCCCCGTTCTGCACCCGCCAGCTGGCGGACCTGGGCGCGCGCATCATCAAGATCGAGCGGCCTGGCAGCGGCGATTTTGCCCGCGCCTACGACACGCGCGTGCGCGGCTTGTCTTCACACTTCGTCTGGACCAATCGTTCCAAGGAGAGCCTCACGCTCGACGTCAAGCACGCCGCGGCCGCCCCCGTGCTGGCCGGACTGCTCGAACGCGCGGATGTGCTGGTGCAGAACCTCGCGCCCGGCGCGGCCGCGCGCCTGGGCCTGGATTTCGACAGCCTGAGCGAAAAGTACCCGCGCCTGATCGTGTGCGATATCTCGGGCTATGGCAGCGACGGCCCGTACCGCGACAAGAAGGCCTACGACCTGCTGGTCCAGAGCGAATCCGGCTTTGTCTCCGTGACTGGCACGCCGGAGGACGGCGTCAAGGCCGGCGCCTCGGTGGCCGATATTGCGGCCGCCATGTATGCCTATACCAATATCCTGGCCGCGCTGCTCGAACGCGGCAAGACCGGGCGCGGCAAGCGCATCGATATCTCGATGCTGGAATCGATGGTGGAGTGGATGGGCTTCCCGCTCTACTATGCCTTCGATGGCGCCGAGCCGCCGCCGCGCGCGGGCGCGGCGCACGCCACCATCTATCCCTATGGCCCGTTTCCAACCGGCGATGGCAAGACCGTGATGCTGGGACTGCAGAACGAGCGCGAGTGGGTCGTGTTCTGCCAGGCGGTGCTGGGCGAACCCGATCTGGCCGCGCATCCCGACTTTGCCAGCAACAGCCTGCGCAACCAGAACCGCGCGGCGCTGCGCGCGCGCATCGTCGAGAGCTTCTCGGGCCTGACCGCCGCCGAGGTGGTCGACCGGCTGGAGGGCGCCAGGATCGCCAATGCGCGGGTCAATACCATCGCTGACGTCTGGGACCACCCCCAGCTGGCGGCGCGCCAGCGCTGGCGCCAGGTCGATACGCCGGTGGGTCCCGTGCCGGCGTTGCTGCCGCCGGGCATGACCGAGGCACGCATGGACCCGATTCCGTCGCTCGGCGCGAGCACTGATGCCATCCTGGCCGAGCTGGGCCAGACCGCGGACCAGATTGCCGCATTGCGCTCGTCCGGCGCAGTCTGAAAGAAGCCGCCATGCCGATCGCCAATCCGCGCAGCTACCTGTTTGTCCCGGCCTCGCGTCCGGAGCGCATCGCCAAGGCGATCGGCTCCGGTGCCGATGCCGTCATCGTCGACTTCGAGGATGCAGTCGCGCCCGCCGACAAGGGGCACGCCCGCGACGGGCTTGCCGGCCCATGGGCGGCGCTGGGCGAGCAGGCAGCGGCGGCGGGCGTCGCCATGCTGGCGCGCATCAACGGTGCCGATACCCCGTACTACGAGGACGATCTCGCCTGGTGCCGCGCGCAGGGGGCCGCCGACATCGTGCTGCCGAAGGCGGATCCGGCCGACGTTCATGCGCTGGCTGCGGCATTGCCGGGGGTGCGCTGCTGCCCGCTGGTCGAGAACGCCGCCGGCTTCGCCGGCTTGCGCGAACTGGCCCGCGCCGGCAGCGTGGTCCGGCTGCTGTTCGGCAGCATCGACCTGATGTTCGACCTCGGCGTGCATGACGATGGCGAAGCGTTGCACTACTTCCGCAGCCGGCTGGTGCTCCATTCCCGCGCGGCGGGTTTGCCCGCGCCCGTGGATGGCGTTTGCACCGCGATCGGCGATGACGCCGCGCTTGCCGCTGAAACGCGCCGCGCCCGGGCCTTCGGCTTTGGCGCCAAGCTGCTGATCCATCCGGACCAGGTCCGCGGCGTGCACGACGGCCTGGCGCCGTCGGCCGATGAACGGCATTGGGCCGGGCGCGTCATGGCCGCGGCCGCCGCTGCCGATGGCGCCGCGGTGGCAGTGGACGGCAAGATGGTGGATCGCCCCGTGCTGGAGCGCGCACGCCGGATCTTGGCCGGCGCCTAGTCCACCGGCGTCAATCCAGCCGCTTGCCCGCCGTCTCCGGCACCATCGCCAGCCCCAGCAGCGAAATCAGGCCGCAGCCGATCACATACAGCGCCGGCGCGCTGGCATTTCCGGTCAGCTCAATCAGCCAGGTGGCGATCAGCTGGGCGAAGCCGCCGAACACCAGCACGCCGATGCAATAGACCACCGACAGCCCGCTCGCCCGGATGCGGCGCGGGAACAGCTCGGTGATCAGCACCACCGACGGCACCGTATTCAGCACCAGCAGCAGGGCCAGTACCGCGACCACTGCCAGCAGCATCCCCAGCGACGGCCGCGCGTTGAGCAGCATGAAGGTGGGATAGACCAGCACCAGCATGGCCACGCGCGACCACAGGATGGCGGGCTTGCGCCCGATCCGGTCCGACAGCCGGCCGGCATACGCGGCCAGCGCCACCTGTACCAGCGCGGCGACGCAGCCGGCGGCCATGCTGAGCCCGAGCGGGATCTTCAGCACCGTCACCGCGTAGCTGGTCATGTAATGCAGCACGATATAGGTCGCCGAGGTGCCGCCGATCGTCACCAGCACGCCGGCCACCACGACGCGGCCGTGTCCGCGGAAGATCTCGGCCAGGCCGGTGCGTTCGTGGCCCGGCGCGCAGACGGCCGGCGCCTCGGCGGTTTCTTCCAGGTGGCGGCGGATATAGAGGCCCAGCGGGATGACCAGGATGCCGATGGCGAACGGCACGCGCCAGCCCCAGCTTTGCAGGGCATCAGGCGACAGCCCGTTGGTCAGCGACAGCCCGACCACCGCACCCAGCAGCACGCTGACGCCCTGGCTGAACAGCTGCCAGCTGCCGTAGTAGCCGCGTGAATGGTCATCGGCGTACTCCATCAGCAGCGCCGTGGAGGCGCCGACCTCGCCGCCCAGCGCAAAGCCCTGCAGCAGCCGCGCCAGCACGATCAGCAGCGGCGCGGCCAGGCCGGCCTGCGCATAGGTGGGCGTGACCACGAACAGCAGCGAACCCAGCCCCATCAGCCACAGCGTCAGCGCCATGGCCGGCTTGCGCCCCACGCGGTCGGCATAGAGCCCGATCATCAGGCCGCCGAGCGGGCGCGCGACAAAGCCCACGCCAAACGTGGCCAGCGACAGCATCAGCTGGCCGAAGCTGCCGGTCACGGGAAAGAACAGCTTGCCGATCAGTACCGCGAAGAAGCTATAGACGGTGAAATCGTAGAACTCCAGGCCGTTGCCAATGGTGATGGCTGCGATCACGCGACGGCGCGGCGCGGCGCGGCTGGCCGGGGGCGCGGCATAAGCGCCGTCAAGCGGCTGCGCGGGCAGGGAAGTGGACATTCGGTGTCTCCGTGGGTGGGGTGGCGCCGGCCTCGGGGCCGGTCATTGTCGATGGCGGAGCGTGGCTCAGCGCAGGTAGCGCTCGACCAGCCTGACCCAGTAGGTGGCCGCAAGCGGCAGGCAGGCGTCGTTGAAGTCGTAGCCCGGGTTGTGCACCATGCAGCCGCCCTCGCCATCGCCATTGCCGACGATCAGGTAGCAGCCCGGGCATTGCTCGAGCATGAAAGAGAAGTCCTCGCTGCCGGTCAGCGGCACCATGTTGTCGATCAGGCCGTCCTCGCCCAGCCATTCACGGGCGACCTCGCGAGCCATCTCGGTGGTGGCCGGGTGGTTGACCAGCACCGGGTAGCGGCGGTCGTAGTGCACCTCGGCGCTGGCGCCAAAGCTCTCGGCCTGCGCATGTGCCAGCGCGGTGATGCGGGCCTGCAGCAGGTCGCGCACCTCGGCCTTCAGCGCGCGCACCGACAGGCGCAGCTCGGCGCTTTCCGGAATCACGTTGGGCGCCTTGCCGGCTTCGATCGCGCCGACGGTTACGATGGCCATGTCGAGCGGGTTCACGTTGCGCGCCACCACGGACTGCAAGGCCATCACGATCGATGCGCATGCCACCACCGGATCGACTGCCCGGTGCGGCACCGCGCCATGGCCACCGCGGCCGGTGACGCGGATCGTGACGGTATCCGACGAGGCCATGAACGGCCCGCCCAGGAAGCCGAACTTGCCGGTCGGGTGGCCGGGCATGTTGTGCAGCGCGAACACCGCATCGCACGGGAACAGGCGGAACAGGCCGTCCCGGATCATCTCGCGCGCGCCGCCCATGCCTTCCTCGGCCGGCTGGAAGATCACGTGCAGCGTGCCCTGGAAGGGCTTGTGCTCGGCCAGGTAGCGGGCCGCGGCCAGCAGCGTGGCGGTGTGGCCGTCGTGGCCGCACGCATGCATCTTGCCGTCGATCTTGCTGGCATACGGCAGGCCCGTGGCTTCGCGGATCGGCAGCGCGTCCATGTCGGCGCGCAGGCCGATGGCGCGGCCCTCGCCGTGCCGCAGGGTGCCCACCACGCCGGTGCCGCCCAGGCCGCGATGCACGGCATAGCCCCAGGCCTGCAGGCACTCCGCCACCAGGTCGCTGGTGGCGAATTCCTCGAAGCCGAGTTCGGGGTGGGCGTGGATGCGGTGGCGCAGGTCCACCATCTCGGCTTCGATGGCGCGAATGCCGGGCAGGACGGGATCTGGATGCATGGGGTCTCCGGTGGGCTTTGTCGGGGGATGGCGTGCGGCGATCATATGCAGGGCGCCTGCGCGCCGATAGCCGCAATGCTGTTATCCTGACAACCACTGGTTGTCACCACCGCGAACCGCCATGATGATGAAACTCCACCAGATCCAGGCGCTGGTCGCCGTTGCCGATGCCGGCAGCATCCGCGCCGCCGCGCGGCTGGTCGGGCTGTCGCAGGCGGCGGTCACCAAGGCGCTGCGCGAGCTCGAAAGCGAGGCGCGGCTGCCGTTGCTGTCGCGTACCGCTAGCGGCGTGGCGCTGACCGAGGCGGGGCAGCGCATGCTGGGCCACGCCCGCCTGGTGGTCGGTCAGCTTGCCCGAGCTAGTGAGGAGCTGGCCACGCTGCGGGGCGAAGGGGTGGGGCGGCTGAGCATCAGCGTCACGCCGTGGGTCATGCTGACGTTCCTGCCGCGCGTGCTGCTGCACTTTCGCGAACGCATGCCAGGCGTGCAGGTGGAGATCTTTGAGGGCCTGACCGCGGTGGCCCTGCCCCGCCTGCGCGAAGGCACGCTGGACTTTGCGGTGGGCCCGTTCACGGCGGCGATGTCCACGCAGGAATTCGAATGCGAGCCGCTGCTCGCCTACACCTCGTGCGTGATCGCGCGGCGCGGGCACCCGTGCGCGGATGCGCGCTCGCTGCACGGACTGCTGGAGCAGGACTGGGTCGTCAACTACACCGCGGCCAGCTACGAGTCCTTTATGCGCAACCTGTTCTGGCAGCATGACGCGCGTATCGACCCGGCGCGGCTGCATTGCGCGCACTCCACCGCGCTGCTGCTGGAGTTGATCCGCAATGCCGGCATGATCAGCTATTGCCCGCGGCCGCTGTTGCTGACCGAGCCGATGCGCGGCTGGGTCCACGCCTTGGCGCTGGCCGAGCAGTTCGAGACCGGCCGGCTCGGCATCATCACGCGCCATAACGCGGTGCGCAGCCCCGCGGCGCAGTGCTTCACCGACTGCCTCCTGCAGGAAATCCGGCGCCGCGCGCGCTCGGCGGCGCAGAAGGACAGCGAGTTGTTCGACCAGCTGGAAGTCTTGTACTGAGTGTCAGGGCGCGCGTCTGCGGTGCTGCCGGATAAAGAAAATCGGCCCCCGAGGGGGCCGATCAGTCAGCGTGTGAGGGGCTCAGGCGGCTTCTTTCAGTGCCGCCAGCGCGCGCCGGCCGGCGACCAGTTGCTGTGCCACTTCGGCCACGCGGGCACCCAGGTGCTCGGCGGTGCGCAGGTCGGCCAGCGGCGGCACCACGTCGGCGCTTTCATCGGCGTTGGACTGCGCGGCGGCGCCCAGGAAGAAGCCGTGGCGGTTCAGCGAGTCCTCGGTCGACTTGGAGTTGTTATGGCCCGGGGGCAGGCCCAGGTTGACCCAGTGCATGCCATGCTGCGCCGCGAAGATCGCGATCTGCTGCAGCGTGGCCAGCTTGTCGCCCGAGCGCGAGGCCGCGTTGGTGAAGCCGGCTGCGACCTTGTTGGCCCATTTGCCGCCCTTGGCAAAGACATTGCGCGAGGTGGCGTCCATAAAGCCCTTGAACTGTGCCGAGGCGCTGCCCATGTAGGTCGGCGCGCCGAAGATGATGGCGTCCACCTGCTCCAGCGTGTCCCAGTGCTGGTCGATGTCCTCGACCGGGATCAGCAGGCTTTCAGCGCCTGCGACATTACCGGCGCCGCGCGCAACGGCCTGGGCCTGCCTGGCGGTGTGGCCGTAGCCGCTGTGGTAGACGATGGCGACGCGGGTTTGTGCGGTGGTCATGATGGCGGATCCCTTGGTAGTTGCGAAAATCTGAATACCCTTATGCTGCATCGCGTGATGAAGTGGTGCGGTTGCGGCGGGTGGTGAAAGCAGTGTACGGAGCCGTTGGGTTGGCTGCGTGAGCATCCATGCAATCAGTTGTTGAATTTTTCTGAACATCTGGAATTCGGTGCCGGCATCGTCTCTTCCGCGGGTTTTCCCCGCAGCCATGCGCATGGCAATAGTGCTGTGGAAACGATAAAGTTGCGACACATTCACCTGTCCCCGGCGCCCCACACTCTGCGCCAGGACCCGCAACCCGCTTCCGATCCATGAAACCAGGCGGCAGGCAGATTTTGGCGGTCCGGCGGCAGCGCCGTTCCGGTATCCCCCGCATCCCGTTGGCGAGCTCCTCCGCACTGGCGTTCACCGCGCTGGTCCTGGCCAGCGCCGGCACGCGTGCCGCCGACCCGCCCGGCACGGCAGTGGCCGCGGCCACCGCCGAAACGCTGCCCGACGTGGTGGTCAGCGCCACCCGCAGCGAGCAGCGCCGCTTTGATGCGCCGGCGGCAGTGGACAGCGTGCCGGTCGATCCGCTGCGCAGCGCCACGCCGCTGGTGAACCTGTCCGAGGTGCTGGCCGGCGTGCCGGGCGTGGCGGTGCGCGACCGGCAGAACTACTCGCAGGACCTGCAACTGGCGGTGCGTGGCTTTGGCACGCGCTCTACCTTCGGCGTGCGCGGCGTGCGCTTGTATGTCGACGGCATTCCGGCCACCATGCCGGACGGGCAGGGCCAGGCTGCCACTGCCGACCTTGCCAACGCGAGCCGCGTCGAGGTGCTGCGCGGGCCGTTTGCGCAGATGTATGGCAATGCGTCGGGCGGCGTGGTGCAGGTGTTCACGCCTGATCCGCCCAGGGATGGCTTTAGCGGGCGCGCGTCGACGGGCTTCGGCTCGGATGGCCAGTGGCAGGCGGGCATCGCGCTGGCCGGCGGCAACGACCGGCTCGGCGGCTCGCTCGATGCCTGGACCTACCAGACCGACGGCTACCGCGACCACAGCGCGGCGCGGCGCTACCAGCTCAATGCCAGGGTAGTGGCGCAGCCGGCCAGCGGCACGCGCGTGACCGGCCAGTTCAACTATTTCAACCAGCCGCTGGCGCAGGACCCGCTGGGGCTCACGCGCGCGCAGGCCGATGCCAACCCGCGCCAGGCGGTGTCCGCCGCGACCCAGTTCGATACTGGCAAGAATGTCGAGCAGACCCAGGCCGGCGTAGTGGTGGACCACCAGCTGACCGGGATCGACAGCTTGTCGGCACGCCTGTACGGCGGCACGCGCAACCTGTACCAGCAGCTGGGCTTCAGCGGTGCCGCGCCCAATTCGGCCGGTGGCATCGTCGACCTGGACCGCACCTACGGCGGCGCCGCGCTGTCATGGAGCCGGCGCACCACCACTGCCGCCGGCCTGCCGCTGCTGTGGAGCGCCGGGCTGGAAGCCAACGGCATGCGCGACGGCCGCAACGGCTACGTCAACCAGAACGGCACGCAGGGCGCGCTGCGCCGCGACGAGACCAATACCGCGACCGACCTTGGCGCCTTTGCGCAGTTCGACTGGACCTTCCACCCGGCGTGGCAACTGGTGGGCGGCGTGCGCGCCAGCCGGGTGCGGCTTGGCATTGACGACCATTTCATCAACGCGGCCAGCCCCGATGACAGTGGCAGCGCGACCTACAGCAACGTCAGCCCGGTGCTTGGTGTGGTGTGGCACGCGCTCGATTCCCTCAACGTCTACGCCAACCTCGGCCGTGGCTTCGAGACGCCGACGCTGACCGAAGTTGCCTACGGCCCCGGCGGCGTCGGCAGCAACCTGGGGCTGCAGGCCGCCACCAGCCGCCAGGGCGAGGTCGGCATCAAGTGGCAGGCGGCGGGACAGCGGCTTGAGGCGGCGCTGTTCGATGCCGACAGCCACGACGAAGTGGTGCCCCAATCGAACAATGCCGGGCGCACCGTCTACCAGAATGTCAGCGGCGTGCACCGGCGCGGCTTCGAACTGGGCTGGCGCGGCGGCTTCCTCGGCGAGGTGGGCACACCGGGCAAGGGCGGCGGCAGCCGTATCGAGGCAGGACTGGCCTATACCTGGCTCGATGCATACTTTGGCGACAGCTTCGTCAACGCGCAGGGCCAGACCGTGGCGGCCGGCAACCGCCTGCCCGGCACCGCGCGCCACAGCGTGGGCGCCGACTTGTCATGGCGGCCGGCAGCGCCGCTGACGCTGGGGGCCGAGATGCGCGTGGACAGCCGCGTCTACGCCGACGACCTCAACACGCAGGCCGCGCCAGGCTATGCGGTGTTCAACCTGCGCGCCGGCTATGAGTTCCGCATCGGCCCGACCCGGCTCTACGTCTTCGGCCGCATCGACAACCTCACCGACCGGCGCTATATCGGCTCGGTGATTGTCAATGAGGCCAACGGGCGGTATTTTGAACCCGCGCCCGGGCGGCGCTTCTTCCTGGGCCTGCGCGCGGCCCTGTGAGCCGCGCCGGATAGCGCTCAGCTCCTGACCAGCAGCACCGGGCAGTGCGCGTGGGCAAGGACTCGCCTGGCCACCGAGCCGATGATGGCCTCCAGGAAGCCGCCGCGGCCGTGCGAACCCATCACGATCAGGCCGGCGCCGATGCTGCCCGCGTACTCGACGATGCGGGCCGGCGCGAAGCCGACGAAGCCATGGCACTCGAAAGCGATACCGGCCTCGCCCAGGATGCTGGCCACGGACTGCATCGCCTTTTCATTCTGTTCGCGATGCCAGGCATCAAGGGTGGACCGGTCGACGAAGGTCTTGATGTCGCCAGCCACATCCGGCTCGCAATGCACCAGTTGCACCACGAAATCGCGGCTGAGCAGGGGATTCTGCACCAGGTAGCGGGCGGCCGCGTCGCTATAGGCCGACCCGTCGGTCGCAAGCAGGATCTTGTTCATGGAATCGCTCCTTATGTGCGCCGGTTCCCCGCCCGGCGCTCGCGCGACTGTCGACCAGGCCAGGTCCAGCCCAGCGCCTCGCGCGTCGAAACGCGGTGCGCGTGCCGGCGGCCAAGGACGAACACGTCCACCACCAGCGTTCCCAGCACCAGGACCAGGAAGCCGGCCCACATCGGGGCGGTGGCAAAGGTATCCACGCCGCTAGAGTCCTGCTGCGCCGGCAGATGTCATGGCAAGTTCCTCGCGGCGCGCAGTCTAGGCCCGCCTTGCATCCCGGTGCGTCATGCGCCGGGCGTCCGGCTCGCCGCAGTAATGCAGGATTTCGGCGCGGGCGGTGTTGCGCAGGCGCATGGCGGCCGGCCAGTCTGCGCCGTCCGGCCAGAGCGGGCTGCCGATGACCACGCCGATCGGCCCCCGGCGCGGCAGCCACTGGCCGTCGCGCAGCACCGAGCGGGTGCCGCGGATGGCGACGGGCACCACCGGCGCACCGGCCCGCGCGGCCGCCAGGAAAGCGCCCGAGCGGAAGGCCTGCAGCCCCGGCGCGCGCCCGAAAGTGCCTTCGGGGAAGAACAGCGCCGAATGCCCGGCGCGCACCGCCGCCACCACGCGCTCCACGTCCTCGTGCTCGCGCACGCTGTCGAAGCGGTCGATGAAATCGGCGCCGATGCTGGCCAGGTAGGTGCCGGGAATGCGCTGGCCCTGCAGTTCGCGCTTGGCGACCATGCATACCGGCGTGGGCAGCGCCGCCACCAGCACAATGCCGTCCAGGTAGCTGGCGTGGTTCGAGACCAGGATGCAGGGCCGGTCGCGCGGCAGGTGCTCAAGCCCTTGTACGAACCAGGGCACCGCGCCCAGCCTGAGAAACAGCCGGGCGGCGTGGTGGCTGAGCGCCCAGCCCAGTGCCGGCCGGTGCAGCGCAACCGATGCCAGCCAGGTCGCCGGCGCCAGCGTTGCGAACAGGAGCCAGGCATAGAGGGCGTAGGACAGTCCCGCGGCGGTCTGCCGGCCGCGCCGCAACTCCGGCCGCAGCGCCCGCCAGCCAAAGCGCGCGATCTGCAGCCAGGGCGCTTCCACGCCACGGCCCGGGCGTCCGCGCTCGAAGCGCTCGCGGCAGGCGGCGCGCCGGATCTTGCCGCTCGACGTCTTCAGGATGCTGTGCGGCGGCACCAGCGCGATATGGTCGGGCGGCATGCCCAGCACGTCGAGGGCGGTCTTCAGTGCCTGCCGGTGCAGCGCGCGGCGCGCCTGCACATTCTTCTCGGCGGTTTCCGCCATCACCACGATGCGTTCAGTGCCGCTATCCGGATCGGGACTGCCGAACACGGCCACGCAGCCCTTGCGTATGCCGGGGATGGCGCCGACCGCCTGCTCCAGTTCATAGGGATAGATATTGCGGCCGCCGCGCACGATGGTTTCCTTGGCGCGTCCGGTGATATAGACCTCATCGGCGGCGATGTAGGCATAGTCGCCGGTGTTCAGCCAGCCGCGGTCGAACAGCTGGCGGGTCTGCACGGGATTGCGGAAATAGCCGCTGGTGGCCGAAGGGCCGCGGAACTGCAGCAGGCCCTCATGCCGCTCGCCCAGTTCGCATCCGGTGGCGTCGACGATGCGGACTTCGTGGCCGGACAGCGGCCGGCCGCAGGACGGGAATTCCAGGGTCTCGCGCCCGCCAGTAGGCTCGTGTTCGCCGGCGGGCACGGCCACGGCAGTGCGCGTGAATTCGGCGCGGTCGATGCGGTCGGCCGCCAGCCCGCGGCCCAGCGGCGGAAAGGTCAGGCCCAGCGAAGCCTCCGCCAGGCCATACACCGGCGCGGCGGCCTGCGGGTGCAGGCCGTAGCGGGCAAAGCGCTCCATGAAGGCGCGCATGGTCTGCAGGCTCACCGGCTCCGCGCCATTGAAGACGAAACGCCAGCTGGACAGGTCCAGCCCGGCCAGGTCGGCATTGGCCAGCTTGCGCAGGCACAGCTCGTAGGCAAAGTTGGGCCCGCCCGAGAGCGTGCCGCGGTACTTATGGATGGCCCACAGCCAGCGCTCGGGCCGCGCCAGGAAGGCAAGCGGCGACATCACCACCAGCGGGTAGGCGTAGTACAGGCTGCCCAGCCAGGCGCCGATCAGGCCCATGTCGTGATAAAGCGGCAGCCAGCTGACAAAGACGTCCTGCGAGCCGACGGCCAGGGTCTTGCCCATGGCGCGCAGGTTGGCCAGCAGGTTGGCATGGCTGAGCACGACCCCCTTGGGCGAGCCGGTGCTGCCCGAGGTGTATTGCAGCAGGGCGATGTCGTGCGTGCGCAGTATCGGAGGGGCCAGGGCGCCGCCGCCGTCCTCCAGTTCCTGGGGCGTGAGCGCGCTTTGCAGTGTTCCCGTGCTGGCCTTGAGCAGGGCCGCCAGCGGCCGCGCCTGGGCCACCGTGATCAGGATCGGCGCCTGGGCATTGGCCAGGATGCCGGCGTGGCGCTGCAGGTGGTCGCCGATCTGCGCCAGCCGCGCCGGCGGGTAGAGCGGCACGGGAATCCCGCCCGCCAGCAGGATGCCGCAGAAGCTGTAGAAGTACTCGGGGCTGGTGGGCAGCATGATGGCCACTGCCGTGCCCGTCCGCACGCCGCGGGCGACCAGCCCGGCGGCAATGGCCGCAGCGCCGCGGTGCAGCTGCGCAAAGCTGATCTGCGTGTCTGCGCCGTCGCCGTCCTGCAGGACGATGTGGGTGCGCTCCGGGTGTCTGCGCAAGTGCCAGCGCAGCACGTCCGGCAAGGTGTCTGCGCCGTCGGGCGCGTGTGCCGCCGGCGCAGGGCGGGCCTGACGCAGGTGCGCGCCGCTGGCGCCGGGCGGCAGGTCCTGGGCGGCAAGCAAGGCACGCAGCAGGGCGCGCGGGGTGTCGGCCTGGGCCAGCACCTGCTCTGGCAGGCTGACGCCGAAGCGGTGTTCAAGGCGGGTCAGCAGCTCGGCGCGCGTCAGGCTGTCGAAGCCCAGTTCGCCTTCGAGCGTGCTGTCCAGCGCGACCGTCACTTCGGACTCGGCCGGCGGGCGCATGGCCGAAGACATCTCCCGCACGATGCCGAGCAGGGCATCCTCGTAGTTCTGCTTCGGGGGAGAATCCGCTTTCATGCGCGTACGGCCTCTGTCCACGCGATGCCGCGGCCGCCGCCGGATTCTGGCTGGCGCGGCGGCCGTTCCGGATGGCGCCTGGACTGACACCCTAAAGATAGCCCGCGTGCGGAAATTGTCGAGGCAGGTGCCGGGCCGGGCACAGGCCGGCAAGCCCCCGGCTGCACCCCGATCCTGAGCGGCAGCATCGCGCACATGGCACAGAAATCCGCGCTCGCGTGCTGGCTGCCTCGCTATGCTGGAAGGTAGAGCGCGGACGCGCATTACCGAGGATGGCAAAGCGATGAGCGACGATGCAGCCCTGGCTGGCCGGATCCTGGAGGTTGCCCTGATGCTGGGCGAGCGCAGCGGCTGGGACGCCCTGCACCTGCATGACGTCGCCGACGACATGGGCATAGGCCTGGACGAGATCCATCGGCATTACCGGCACAAGGACGACCTGGCCGAGGCCTGGTTCGAACGGGCCGACCTCGCACTTCTGCACGCTGCCACGCGTGAAGGCTGGGCCGCCCTGTCCCACCGCGAGCGCCTGGAGCAGGCCATCCTCGCCTGGCTCGAGGCGCTGGCCCCGCATCGGCAACTCACCGCCCAGATGCTGCGCTACAAGCTGCAGCCAGAGCACGTGCATCTGCAGGTGCAGGGCCTGCTGCATATCAGCAGCACCGTGCAGTGGCTGCGGGAATCGGCCCGCCTGCCCGAATCCGGCTGGCGCCGCGAAGTGGGGGAGGCCGTGCTGACCAGCATCTTCCTCTCCACCTTCGGCTACTGGCTGCGCGACCGTTCGCCGGATGCCGGGCGCACGCAAGCCTGGCTCGAACGGCAACTGCGCTGCGCCGAGCGCCTGGCCTAGCGCCGCCCTGGCGACAGGGGAGCCCGGTCCGGATGGACACGATCACCCATGCCTTGATGGGAGCGCACGCGCTTGCCATCCCCATGGCCGAGGTCCCCGGCCGGCGACTCAGCACGCGCGAGCGCCTGCTGCTTGGCGCTGCCGCCGGCGCCTTTCCGGATATTGATTTCCTGGGCTTCCTGGTCCATCCGCTGCATTTCCTGGCGCAGTGGCATTCTTCTGGAGCACGCTCGTGTCACATGAAGCGGGTACCGGCGCCTACTAACGTGCTTATGCGAAAGCAGCGAAGCTTCTGTCGGAAAGCGGTCATTGACGCTGACTTACCGTGACCGGGACGATTTTTTCCAGTTGGTCCAGCAACAGCTCCTTTTGCTGGACCGGCAGATTGACCAGACCGGGATACATGTTAATCAATGCCAGCCGTTGCGAAGACGACTTGGAGGGCAGTAGCATGAGCAACCCCGCCTTCTCACGGTCGGACAGCGATGACAGCTGCGGTAGCGCGCTGAGTTGCACCATACTGGCGGACCCTGCCGAAGGTACGGCAGCTTCGTCCGTCACGGCCGACGGTGCCGATTTTTCCCCTCCTGGCGACGTGCTTTGCGCGGCCAATGGGCTCGGTCCCGACCAAGCTTGCTGCGGGGCTGCCCTTGATGCCGGGGCGGAATCCCCTCCGCCGCATCCGGCAAGCAGCAGACTGAACAGCAGCATCCACCGAGCATGCAAAAATTGGCGCGGTGCATGCCACCCGTGGCAATTAAGGTGAACGTCTTGTTGCATGGTCAAGCATCCGATGATTCAGGAGAAAGTCGGCGTGGTACCGCACGAAATGCTGGTACCAGCCGCCACCGATTGCAGACGTGCCAGTGGATGCTGGCACGCCCATCGCTATGGCTTAGGACGCCCTCGCATATCAGTCGAATGTGCCGAAGCCTGTGCCAAGTCAATCAAGGACCCACGATGCTGATATAAGGCTGGGTGAAGCCCGCGAAGGTGACCGTATACACGAAACCCGCAAGGGTTGGGCCCGCGATCAGCTGCTTGGTCCAGTTCCCGTTGGGGCAGGTGGCGGCGTTTAGTAACTCCTGGGCGGTCGGCGCCGTCGTACTGAGCGGCGGCACTACCAGCTGGCCATTCTTGGAAGGTCTCAGGGTTCCCGACGAAGTAGCGTCCGTGAACTTCGTCTTCACCTCGACGATCTGGCCGCCATGGTTTGTGCACTGCACGGTGCCTGAGTAACTCACTGACAGAATCGCTGTCGCATTAGTGTGGCCGACCCCACCGATGGTAGTCCCGGTACAGCTGACATTCAGGCTGGAATCTACGGTGCATTGCGGCTCGGCAGAGCCGCTTGCATAATGCGCTCCGCTGGGCCCGTTGGCGGCAATTGTTTCCGCCCAAGCTGCGGGAGCGACCAGCACCGCCGCCAATGTGACTAAAGCTAGATTCTTCATATTTTTCTCCAGAATCCATTTAGCCCCCAGATGAGAAAAATTGGCTTGTTGTTTACCTTTTTCTTCGCTCCGCAGAAGTCAGCAGATACTTAAAGCCTTGATGGTTACCTCCTTGCTTCGTATTAAGAATATGCGCTTCAGAATTGCTGCAAAATTTACAATCTGGTATTGTATAAACTTTCTCGAAAGTATAGTTAAAGCAAGGCGTCGAACTGGAAATTTCTTTTTGGTCGGAGGCAGTTGCGCGCTGTATTTTGGTGCGCAATGGCTGCCTCAGTCGATCTATACTTATCTTTTTGCCGCGCTGCAGATCCACAAAGTTGTCGTCGCATTAGGCAGCAACATGCGCTGATAGCGGCCCACCGAGGCTGGCTGCCCGATAGGCATGACCAAGTGCGGTTCTCAATTCTTATTAATAGAAAAATAACAAATCGTCCTACGGTTTCAGCACTGTGCGTTTGACATGCTTGCCGGCAAGGGAAAGGATTCGCGCCGGCAGTCGCTGGAGCGTCCACTCCGTCGACTTCTGGGCGAGCCGCGTGCAGGGCTTCTTTACGCGGATAGCGTCGAGGATGGCGCGCGGCAGTATGGCCATGCGCTCTCACTGGGGTGGCGGGCGTGGTGGGGAAGCGCGCCGGCTCGCTGTATCAGGGTGGGGAGCGCTCGCGCGACTGGATGAAGATCAAGCGTCCCGGCGCGGTGCCGCCGCAGAGATTCACCCGGTAATCACGTCTCTATAGGCAAGTAATTGCCCTATTCGCCGTTGAAACACACTTAATGGCGCAGTGGTTTAAATACTCTGGCGGATGCCGATTCAACCACCATCGTTCAGCATGGAATGCGCGGGGCTGCTGTTTCGCCTCGCATTTATGGCCCTCGGGGAACCCCCCGGTCCCCGGGGGCTCTTTTTCCTCATTAGTGGGCGACACTGAATGATGCATTGGCATATTCTTTTTCCGCCAGGTTTCAAGCGAAAAAGTGTCGAAGTCACGCGCTGATGCTCGCGCTGACTGTGGGTAGTCGCAAAGCGCGCGGGGTCAGTCTACCTGCCCGGCGAGCGGCGGCGCGACTGGATAAAGATCAAGCGTCCAGGCGCGGTGCCGCGCCGGGTTTGCGCGCTAGTACGCAGCCAACGCTGTAAGCAGCAGCACAACGGCAACGTCGTCAAGCGTGCCGCCAAAGCCTTCCTCACCTGCTGCATCGTCACGCTGTCGAGCGTCGCGGCAACGACGCCGGTGATTGGAGGCGTGCCTTCGTCAAAGCGGCAGCACAGTCCCGCACGCCGTGGTCACCTCTACAGCGGAGCAATAGAACGTCTGATTACTTGCCGATTGATAGGCCGGCCGGGTTCCCGCGCCCCATCGCGCGCGGCCTACTCGCTGTCGAAAGCAGCGCTGATGCGCTGTCCCTTCATGCGAACCAGGGCACGAACCGTGTGCCCCCGTTGCTCGAGATTAGCTATTTTGATGCACCCCTATATGTGTGTTTTTGGGACGGATATACTAGCTCCGCAGTGCCCCAAAGCGTCGGTTTGGGGCACATTCTTTTCCACCTGCGCACACTGAAACCCCATGTTTTCCAGCCGTTTTCGTACTGATAACCGAGATTCCAATATCATGCTGTGGGTGGTGGCGGTCGGCTTCTTCATGCAGACGCTGGACTCGACCATCGTCAACACCGCGCTGCCGTCGATGGCGCACAGCCTGGGCGAGAGTCCGCTGCGGATGCAGTCGGTGGTGATTGCCTACTCGCTGACCATGGCGGTGATCATCCCGGCCTCGGGCTGGCTGGCTGACCGCTTCGGCACCCGCACTATCTTCCAGACCGCCATCGGGCTGTTTGTGGTGGGCTCGCTGCTGTGCGCCTATGCGCCGACGCTGAACTTCCTGGTCGGCGCGCGCGTGGTGCAGGGCGTGGGCGGGGCCATGCTGCTGCCGGTGGGGCGGCTCGCGGTGCTACGCACCTTCCCGCGCGAGCAGTATCTGCAGGCGCTGAGCTTCGTTGCCATCCCCGGCATGATCGGCCCGCTGATCGGGCCGACGCTGGGCGGCTGGCTGACGCAGGCGCTGTCGTGGCACTGGATCTTCCTGATCAACGTGCCGGTCGGCCTGCTGGGCGCACTGGCGACGGTGCGCTATATGCCCAACGCGCGGCTGACCGGCATCGGGTCCTTTGACATCGCCGGCTACCTGCTGCTGGCCATCGCCATGCTGGCGCTGTCGTTCTCGCTCGACGGGCTGGCCGGGCTGGGCTTCCAGCACGCCACCGTGCTGATGCTGCTGATCGCCAGCATGGCCGCGCTGACCGCCTACGGGCTGCACGCCAACCGGCGCAGGCAGCCGCTGTTCCCGCTGCGGCTGTTCCGCATCCACAGCTTCAGCGTAGGGCTGCTGGGCAACCTGTTCGCACGGATCGGCAACGGCTCGATGCCGTTCCTGATCCCGCTGACGCTGCAGATCAGCCTGGGCTATTCGCCGTTCAATGCGGGCCTGATGATGCTGCCCGTCACCGCGGCCGGCATGGCCTCCAAGCGCCTGGCCACGCGCCTGATCCAGCGCTACGGCTACCGCCGCGTGCTGGTGGCCAATACCTTCGTGGTGGGGCTGGTGATGGCAGCCTTTGCGCTGATCACGCCGCAGTTGCCGCTGTGGCTGCTGGTCCCGCTGCTGGCCGTGTTCGGCATGGTCAATTCGATCCAGTTCACGGCCATGAACACGGTCACGCTGAAGGACCTGAGCGGGGCCGGCGCCAGCAGCGGCAACAGCATGTTGTCGATGGTGCAGATGCTGTCGATGAGCCTGGCGGTGACCTCGGCGGGCGCCTTGCTGGCGACCTTCCAGTACCGCTTTGGCGGCGATACCGCGGCGGTGCTGCCGGCGTTTCATGCCACCTTTGTCTGCATGGGGCTGATCACGTGTGCGTCGGCCTGGATTTTCATGCAACTGGGCGTGCGCGAGCCCGCGCCGGCGATATCGGTGCAGCATGGCGAGAAGGAGGTGTGAGCGCCTGTGTGACACATGGGCCGCTTTGGGGGCGGCCGCGAACTTACCCGGCACTTCCCGGCTCCTATCCACATGAGCCGGCAGCGCCCGGTGCAAGGAGGCGTCCATGCAGCCGACAGGCAAAGCCGGGCCCGCACCCACCATCCCACCGCCGCCAGGCCCCCCTGCCGGCGGCAGCACGGTGCCGCGCACGGCCCCGGCCACCCCTGACGGCGCCGGCGCGGTGCCGGGGCCATCGGCGGCGCCCGACAAGGTCCATGCGGCGGCGCGGCCAGCGCTGGTCACGCACCGGGACTGCCCGCCGCCGCACACGTTGCCCGGCTGTGCCTGCGCCGACATGCTGTCGCCCGCGGCGCGCTACTGCGAGCTGTTCGTCGATGTCCAGCACAGCGGCCTGTTTGCCGACAGCAAGACCTTCCCTGACTGCATTCCCAACTGCGATCCGGACCTGATCGTGGCGCGCTACCGCGAAACGCGCGACACGCCCGGCTTCTCGCTGGCCGATTTCGTGCAGGCGCATTTCACCCGCGCCACCGTGCCGGAGAGCCACTACGTGTCAGACCCCGCCAGCACCCTGCGCGAACATATCGACGGCCTGTGGCCGGTGCTGACGCGCGAGCCCGTGGCTCATCCGCCGCTGTCGTCGCTGTTGCCGCTGCCGTACCGCTACGTGGTGCCGGGCGGGCGCTTCGGCGAGCTGTATTACTGGGATTCCTACTTCACCATGGAGGGCCTGGCCGGCAGCGGGTGCGGCGACCTGATGGTGGCGATGGCGCGGAACTTCGCCTATTTGATCGACACGTATGGCCTGGTGCCGAACGGCACGCGCAACTACTACCTGAGCCGCTCGCAGCCGCCGGCATTTGCGCTGATGGTGGACCTGCTCGAGCGCGAGCAGTTGGCCAGCGCCATCGACTTCCTGCCGCAGCTGCGCCTTGAATACGCCTTCTGGATGGACGGCGCCGACTGCGTGCGGCCTGGCCACGCGCACCGGCGGGTGGTCTGCCTGCCCGACGGCGCGGTGCTGAACCGCTACTGGGACGACCGACCGTGGCCGCGCGAAGAAGCCTTCATGGAGGACATGGAGACCGCGATGCGCAGCGGCCGGCCGCATCATCTGGTGTTCCGCGACCTGCGCGCCGCGGCGGAATCGGGCTGGGACTTCAGTTCACGCTGGCTTGATTCGCCATCCACGCCCACCGGCCAGCCCGCGGACCTTGCCACCATCCGGACCACGGCGATGTTGCCGGTCGATCTCAACGCACTGCTCTGGCACCTGGAAACGCGCCTCGCCGCGCTGTGCGAGCAGGCGGGCGATGCCGCGGCAGAGGCTTACCGCGCGGCGGCGCAGCGGCGCGAGGCAGCTATCCTGCAATACATGTGGGACGATCCCGCGGGCGTCTTTGTCGACTACGACTGGTGCCGCGGCGCGCCGCGCCTGTGCCTTACCGCGGCAACGGTGATGCCGCTCTATCTCGGCCTTGCGCGGCCGCCGCAGGCGCAAGCCGTGGCGCAGGCGGTGAAGGACCGGCTGCTAGTTGACGGCGGCCTGGCCACCACGGAATGCGCTTCGGGCCAGCAATGGGACCGGCCCAATGGCTGGGCGCCGCTGCAATGGCTGGCCGTGCGCGGGCTGGCGCGCTATGGCCACGACGACCTGGCGCGCGAGATCGCGCAGCGCTGGCTGGCGACCGTGGCCAGCCTCTACATTCATGAATGCAAGCTGGTGGAGAAATACCGCATCCGGAATATCGAAGGGCGGGCCTTGGGCGGGGGCGGGGGCGAGTATCCGTTGCAGGATGGCTTTGGCTGGACCAATGCGGTTGCCGGTGCGTTGATGGTCCTCTATGGAGAGGTGCCGGCAACGTGCCGGGCGGATGATGTGGCGACCTGAGGTGAGCACACTGAGCTCGCATCGCGTTGGGGGATTTGGCATTGCTGCTCAATGCGGTCGGTGTGTCGCTCTTGACGAGCGTAGCCGGCGAAACAGCCCACGCTAGTCAAGAGCCACAGACCAATCGCATGGCCACAGCAAGAACAGCCACAATTCAAAACTTCACCGCCACACTCATCCAGTAGCGGCGGCCGTCCTCGACATAGCCGTAGTCGGTGTAGTTCACCTGTTTGTCGAAGAGGTTGTAGATGCCGGCAAACACCGACACATTCCTGGTGACCGAATAGGTCGCGCCCAGGTCGACAAAGGTGTACGACGGCGCCACCACGGTGCTGGACGACGGCCCCGTGATCGGCTGGCTTTCCTTGCCGCGGTAGTTGACGCGCGCCCAGGCGTTGACCTTCTCGCCCGGCCGCCAGTTCAGCGTGGCCACCAGCAGGTGCATCGGCAACTGGTTCAGCGGCTGGCCCTGGTACTGGCCGCTCTTCTGCTCCGACCTGGTATAGGTATAGCTGCCGGTCAGCGACCACGCTTGCGCGATCGGCCAGCGCAGGCTGGCTTCCACCCCGCGCGAGTAGGCGCGGTCCACGTTCATGTAGGTGGTCGGGTTGGCGCCGAACCGGTTGGGGCCGTCGGTGCACTGCGTGGTCGGGCAGGCGACGCGCGTGATCTTGTCCTTGAAGTCGTTGTTGAAGAGCGTCACGCCCGCCTGCAGGCCGTTGCCCTTGTCATAGAGCAGGCCCAGTTCCTGCGATACCATGGTCTCAGGCTTCAGGTCCGGGTTGCCGTACATATTGCCGCCGCGGCTGGTCTGGCCCCAGCCGGCCACGGTCTGGCGCAGGTCCGGTGCGCGGAAGCCGGTTGACACGCCGCCCTTGACCGTCCAGCGCTCGGCCGCATGCCACACGCCGTACAAGCGCGGGCTGTAGTGCTGGCCGAAGTTCTGGTCGTGGTCCATGCGCACGCCGCCGGTCAGGGCAAAGCTCTGCGCCAGGCGCCACTCGTCCTCGGCAAACAGCGCCCACTGGTAGCGCTCGACCTGGTTTGGGCCGCCAGCGATCTGGTTGCCGGTCTGGTCGTTCAGGCGCTGGTTCAGGTATTCGCCGCCGACCGACAGCATATGGTTGCCCAGCGGCATCGCCCAGCTGGTGCGCAGGTCCAGGTTCTTGATCTTCATCTGGCGGCTGCGGTTGTCGAACGCCTCTTGCTGGATATAGCTGTCGGAGACGCCGAAGCCCCAGCGGCCGGTATGCGACAGCGCGTACTTCTCGCTGCGGTAGTCGGTCTCGGAGGAGGTGGGGCAGCCGGTGCGCGGGCAGGCGGTGCCGGGCGGCAGCGGCGGCACGGTCTTGCCCACGGTCTCGCTGCGCAGCTGGCGCATCCCCGTGGCCTCGAACACGATGTCGTGGTTGCGCGTGGGCGTGAGCGCCAGCTTGGCGGTCAGGCTCTCGGCGCGGCGCCCGCGGAAGCCGTAGTCGATATCGTCTTCGATGCGGTGCGTGCTCTGGCCGTACAGTTGCAGGCCCAGCAGGTCGCTCTTGAGCGGCCCGGCCAGGTAGAAGTTGCCCTGGTAGAGATTGCCTGAGTCATTGTTCTCCTGCAGCGTGGCGTCGCCGCGCAGCTCGCCTGTCCATGTCTTGGGCACCTTGCGCGTGATGATGTTGACCACGCCGCCCATGGCGTCGGAGCCATACAGCGACGACATCGGGCCGCGCACCACCTCGATGCGCTCGATCGCGGACAGCGGCGGCGTCCAGCTGCTTTCCACGCCGGACGAGTCGGAGTTGGTGCGGGTCTCGCGCGAGCTCTGGCGCTTGCCGTCGATCAGGATCTGCGTGTACTTGGCGCCCATGCCGCGCAGGCTGATGTCGGTCCGGTCGCCGCCGCCGCTGACGATCACGCCGGGCACTTCCACCAGCGCATCGTTGATGTCGCGATAGGCCTTGTTCTCCAGGTCTTCGCGCGTGACCACGCTGATCGACGCGGGGGCGTCGCGGATGTCCTGCTCACTGCCGGCCGCCGTCACCACCACGGTGGCGAGGGTCGCTTCCGCCTTCGGCTCCTGCGCCCAGGCTCCCGTCATGCCGGAGGTGGCGCATACCGCCGCCAGCATCCGCATCCATTGCCTCTGTCGTACACCCGCCGGTGCTGCCAATCCTGCCGCCGCCCTTGCTGCCGACCCAACCCCGGCGACCTTCCTGAACGTCATCATTTTCCGTGTCTTTTGTAAATAACAATCATTCGCATATTAGAATTCCGGATACAAAGTGCTTACCAGTCACTTTGGAAAGCTTTTGTTTCCTTGACGTTTCTTGACGGAACCGGGGGCCGGCGGCATCGTCCACGCCCGCAAGGCCCCGGCAAGCTGCATGCTGATGTGCTCCCACACGCGCGCGCGCGTGCTGCTGATCGACGACGACCTGGAACTGGCGCAGATGCTGCGCGAGTACCTGGAGCCCGATCACTGCACTGTCACGCTGGCGCATACCCGCGAGCAGGGCGAGACCCTGCTGGCCCGCAACGACTACGACGTCGCCCTGCTGGACCTGATGCTCCCCGACGGCAACGGCCTGGACCTGCTCAGGCTGCACCGCGCGCGCTCGCAGCGTCCGGTGATCATGTTCACCGCGCATGGCGATGAAACCGACCGGGTGCTGGGGCTGGAACTGGGCGCCGACGACTACCTGAGCAAGCCGTTCAGTCCGCGCGAGCTCAAGGCGCGCATGCATGCGGTGCTGCGCCGCTTCCACAGCGCCGCGCCCGCCGCGCCCGCACAGACCCCGTGGCTGGAGGCTGGCGCGCTGCGCCTGAACCTGGCGTCCGGCGTAGCCATCCACGGCAACGCCGAGGCGCCACTGACCGGGGCCGAGCAGCGCGTGCTGGAAATCCTGATGCGGGCGCCGGGCCGGGTGGTCGCGCGCGCCGAGATCGGCCGGTTCGCGCTGGGCCGCGCGCCGGCACGCTACGACCGCAGCCTCGATACGCATATCAGCGCGCTGCGCCGCAAGCTGGCGCTGGACGGCATCACTTCGCCGCTGCGGATCCGCAACCTGCGCGGGCAGGGCTATATGCTGGTGCAGGCGCCGTGAACTGGCGGCGCCGCGTGCGCGCGTTGTTTCCGCTGCCGCTGTTCTGGCGCAACTTCCTGACCTTCTGGCTGGGCATCGCCGCGATCGTCGGCATCGGCATGACACTGACGGCCGCGGTGGCCTGGTACCGCTTCGACGCGCTCGATGGCCTGAGCCCCGCGGCGCTGACCGAGGATGCGCTGGAGGTCGCCCAGGCCCAGGGGCGCCCCGGGCTCAGGCGCTGGCTGACGGCGATGGATTCGCACGCTTCGGCGCTGGACATCTACATTGTCGACCACACGCTGCAGGAACTGCTGGGCCGCCCATTGCCGGCGCGGCTGCGCAACCGCCTGGCCGACCGGCTGGTGCCGATGTGGCGCGCGGGGTTGATCGGCCATGCTGTCGCGCATGAGCCCGGGCCCGGCGCGCGCGTGTCATGGTGGGACCCGCAACCCATCGCGCTGCCGGAAGGCGGCGAGCTCCTGATGCTGTTCCTGCCGTTCGATTCGTCGCGCTGGGAGGTGCTGCACCTATCGCCCGTGGTGCTCGCGCTCGGCCTGTTCGCGCTGGCCGTGTCGGCGCCCCTGTGCTGGGCGCTCACGCGGCATGTAACCGGCCCCGTGCGGCGCCTGCGCGAAGCCACGCAAGCGCTTGCCGACGGCGAGCTGGCCACGCGCACGCCGCCCTTGCTGGCCCGCCGCGCCGACGAGCTGGGTCAGCTCGCGCGCGATTTCGATGCCATGGCCGACCGCCTGCAGCGCCTGATGGACTGGCGCGAGCAGCTGTTGCGCAATATTGCGCATGAACTGCGCTCGCCGCTGGGGCGGCTGCGTCTGTCGCTGGAGCTGGCGCGGCGGCGTGACGCCACGCTCGACCTGCAGTTCGAGCGCATCGAGCGCGAGACGGAACGGCTCGATGCGCTGGTCGAACGCACGCTGCAGCTGGCGCGGCTGCATGCGATGGCGCCGGTGCGCAATCCCGTTGACCTGGCCGAGCTGGTCGACGTCATCGTCACCGATGCCCGTTTCGAAGCCGCGGCCCGCGATGTGGCAATCCACTGGGCGCAGCCACCGGAACTGATCGTCGATGCCGATGCCGCGGCGCTGGGCAGCGCCATCGAGAACATCCTGCGCAATGCGATCCGGTACAGCGATCCCGCAGCAGCCGTGACCGTAACACTGCACGCCAGTGAGCTTGCGATCCGGCTCGACATCGTCGACGGCGGGCCCGGCGTGCCGCAAGACGCATTGCCAAACCTGTTCGAGCCCTTCTATCGGGTACGCAACGGTCCCGGGCATCCGACGGGCGCGGGGCTGGGGCTCAGCATCGCGCAGGCAGGCATCGCCGCGCATGGCGGCACGGTGTCGGCGCACAACGTGATGCCGCGCGGGCTGGCCGTGCGGGTTTGCCTGCCGCGCAAGATGTCAGGCACTGCTGTCCTTGATGCGGATCAATTGTGAGTCGCGGCGCAAGCATGCTGCGCATCTCCTGCTGTGGTAGATGCGCCGGAGCAAGGCTGATTCGCGGCGCGTACGCATCATGGCAACCCGCCGTGCAGGCAATGGGATAGATTCTGGGTCGGATCTAAGGCTTGCCTTATTGGTGGCATTAAGCGTCATCCCTATATTGCGGTTGTCCCTGTGACACTGGGTGACTGCGAAGCCAATGCAGTCGAACGCAGACGTGGGGCGCAGCGGATTCCCCTGAAAAGGGATCACCGTTCAACCATCAACTTATCTGACCAAGTCATCATGAAGCACACCAAGCTCCTCGCCGCTCTGATCGTTGCCGGCACCGCCATGGGCGCGCAATTCGCACACGCCGCCGACGGCACCATCACCTTCAATGGCCAGATCACGGCCCAGACCTGCACGATCAACGGCAACGGCTCCGGCGCCAAGGACTTCGCCGTGACGCTGCCGACAGTCTCTTCCTCGACCCTGTCCGAGGCTGGCTTCACCGCCGGCCGCACCGGCTTCAATATCGCACTGACCGGCTGCACGCCCAACACCGGCAGCGTGCACACCTTCTTTGAACCCGGCCCGACCACGGACACCACCACCGGCAACCTGATCGTCAACTCCGGCGGCGCCACCAATGTACAGATCGGCCTGCTGAACTCGGACTTCAGCCCCATCAAGGCAGGTTTTGCCGATGCATCGCAGAACTCCAAGGTCGTCACCATTGCCAGCGGCTCGGCCACGCTGTCGTACTACGCCCAGTACGTGGCCACCGGTGTGGCAACGGCCGGCGCAGCCAACTCGAGCGTGATGTACACCATCGCTTACCAGTAATCGCCAGTACGCAGGGTGCGGAGCGTGTTACCGGCGCGCTCCGCGCCTTTCGAATTCCGAAGTTTGCCGGTTCACCCGATACAGGCGCCGCTAACACGATGAAAACGACCACCAAGACCCTGATCTCCGCCGGCGCCATTGCGCTGGGACTCATGGGCGCGCTGCACGCGCAAGCTTCCGTGGTCATAGCGGGCACGCGGGTCATCTACAACGCCAAGGACGCTGAGACCACCATCAAGCTGACCAACGAAGGCAGGTCACCGGCGTTGACGCAGGCTTGGATCGACAAGGGCGACGCCAGGGCTTCACCAACCTCCATCGAAGTGCCGTTCACGGTGACGCCGCCGGTGGCGCGCATCGATCCGGGCAAGGGCCAGACGCTGCGCATCATCTACACCGGCGAGCCGCTGGCGCAGGACCGCGAATCCGTGTTCTGGCTCAATGTGCTGGAGATCCCGCCAAAGCCCACCGCCGAAGAAGCTGATGTCAACAAGCTGCAGCTGGCCTTCCGCTCGCGCATCAAGCTGTTCTTCCGCCCCGCGGGCCTGAAGGGCAACGCCAACGACGCTCCTGGCAGCATCAGCTGGCGCCTCACTCAAGCCGGCGGCAAGGTGGCGCTTGAAGCGAGCAACCCCAGCGAGTACCACGTTTCCTTCGCCGGGCTCGAACTGGCCGGTGGCGGCAAGACCGCGAAGTTTGAAGAGGGCGGAATGGTCGGTCCGGGCGAAACCAGGGCATTCCCGCTGACCGGCGAGGTTGCGCAGGGCTCCGACGCCAAGGTGCACTACCACGCCATCAACGACTACGGCGGCGCCGTCGACGGCGAAGCCGCGCCGGGCAGCGCCGCCAGCCAGGCCGCTTCGCGCTAGCCATGCGCCGGGCAACACCCGGCGATCTTCCATGATTTCCTGATTGACGATGCCGCGCAAGCGGCAGGGGCAAGTCTTGCCCGCGCATGGCCAGATCCGGCATAAACCAATGAGAATCCAGAAGACCTCTTCCTTTCCGTCCCGGCTGCGTCCGGCCAGCGCGGTGGTGTTGTCCTTGTTCGCGAGCGTTGGTGCATGGGCGGCGCCTGCCGGCACCGGCGCCTCGAACCTCCTGGCCGAGGTGGAATTCAACGACACGTTCCTGCAGCAGCCCGGCGGCAGCCGCATCGATGTGAGCCGCTTCAACAAGGGCAACGTGGCCTTGCCGGGCAACTATCGCGCGGAGCTGTATGTCAACGAAGCCTGGTTGGGCCGTGCCGAAGTGACGCTGCGCCAGGTGGGCGAAGACAGCCGCAACGTGCAGCCGTGCTTTGACCGTGCCGCGATCCAGCGCATGGGCGTGGACCTGACCAGGTTGTCGCCGGAGGCGTCGGCGCGGCTGGACACGGGCTGCGTATCGCTGCCCGACCTGGTCCCCGATGCCACAGCCGCCTTCGACAACGGCGAGCAGCGCCTGAATGTCTCGGTGCCGCAGATCGCCATGTCGCGCTCGGCGCGCGGTTATGTCGATCCCAGGTACTGGGACGAAGGCGTTACCGCGGCGCGGCTGCAATACAACGCCAACGTTTATCATTCCGATTCGAGCGGGATCTCGACCACGCAGAGCTATGTCGGGGTGAACGCCGGACTCAATTTCGGTGGCTGGCGCTTGCGCCATCTGGGCAACCTGACGCACGGCGACGTCGAGGGCACGCGCTACCAGAGCGTGCAGACCAGCCTGCAGCGCTCGATTGCGCAGATCAGGAGCCAGCTGATCATCGGTGACGCCTTCACCGACGGCACCATGTTCGACAGTTTCGGCTTCCGTGGCGTGCAGATTGCCAGCGACGACCGGATGTACCCGGAATCTCAGCGCGGCTACGCGCCGACCGTCCATGGCATTGCCAACAGCAACGCTCGCGTGCAGATCCGCCAGAGCGGCAACATCATCTATGAAACCACGGTTGCCCCCGGCGCATTCGAGATCAATGACCTCTATCCGACCGGCTACGGCGGCGATCTCGAGGTGGTGGTCACCGAAGCCGATGGCAGCGTGCATACCTCGCGCGTGCCCTATGCCGCAGCCGTCAATGCGCTGCGCCCGGGCGTCACGCGCTACAGCATGACCGTCGGCCAGTACCGCAATACATCGATCCAGAGCAAGCCGATGATGATGCAGGCGACCGTGCAGCACGGCCTCAGCAATATGGTGACCGGCTACGGCGGCGTCATCGCGGCGCAGGACTACACGGCGGTGATGGGCGGCGGGGCGCTGAACACGGACTTCGGTGCCTTCGGCGCTGACGTGACCCAAGCCTGGACCACCCTGCAGAATGCGGCCAACCGGAGCGGCCAGAGCATGCGGCTGTCGTACAGCAAGCTGGTGGCCCCGACCAATACCAACCTGACGCTGGCCGCCTACCGTTATTCCAGCAGCGGCTACCTGAGCATGACCGACGCCATGGCGCTGCGCGACCTGGACCAGCGCGGCCTGGGCCCTGGCATGCTCCTGAGCGGCATCCAGCGCGGGCGCCTGCAGATGACCATCAACCAGATGCTGCCGCGAGGCTACGGTTCGTTCTACCTGTCCGGCTCCACGCAGAACTACTGGAACCGCGGCGGCTCCGATACCCAGTTCCAGGCGGGCTATAACAACAGCTACAAGCGGATCAACTATGGCGTCTCGGCGTCGCGCCAGTTCAACGTCGGCTCAGGCAAGTGGGACACCCGGGTGATGCTCAACGTGGGTATCCCGCTGGGCAAGGGCCAGCACGCGCCGTACTCGATGACCAGCCTGAGCCACGATTCCACCGGCGGCACCTCGCTGCAGGAAACGGTGACCGGCACCCTGGGCGAGGACAACGCCTTCACCTACGGCGTGAACGCCGGCTACACCGGTGGCGGCAACACCAGGGATGCAGCCTCTGTCGGCGCCAACGTCGGCTATGTGTCGCCGATGGCTACCATGACGGCCAGCGCCAGCACGGGCCGCAACTTCTCGCAGGCAGGCCTGGGCATCAGCGGCGGCATCGTGGCCTATGCGGGCGGCGTGGCGTTCACCCCGACGATGGGCGACACCATGGCCATCGTCGAGGCCAGGGATGCCGCGGGTGCGCGCCTGGCCAACGGCAGCGGCCTGCGCGTGGACCCCTGGGGCCGCGCCGTGGTGCCGACCCTGACGCCGTTCGCCACCAACCAGATCGAGATCGACCCGAAAGGGCTGCCGATGAGCGTGGAGCTGAAGACCACGCAGCAGAACGTGGCGCCGACCGCGGGTGCGATCGTGAAGATGAAGTTCGAGACGGACAACCCAGGGCGGGCGGCGATTCTGCGTGCCAATGGGCCGGATGGGAAGCCGCTGCCGTTTGGCGCGGAGGTGTCGGATGCGCAAGGGCAAAGCATTGGTACCGTCGCTCAGGGTGGTCGTGTCATTGCGCGCGGTCTCAAGGCAGATTCCGGCCGGTTGATGGTGAGCTGGGGCAAGGGCGCTGCACAGCGCTGTGGTTTGGACTATGTCTTGCCGAAGGTTGGCAGCGAAGCGGGCACGTCTTACCAGGTCGTGGACGCAAGGTGCCGTTGATCTAGCCGGAAACAAGTCTTGCCCGACCGCGGGCTGCGTACTGACATTGCTCACAATGCCATATTTGGCTCCTGGGCATGACAGCCTTGTATCAAAGGGCGGGGACAGTGGCGATGACGTTCACCATGACCTGTCTGTGACGCGAGGCGGCCAGAAAGACACCGTCTGACCCCGACGATCCGGAATGTTGATGCATAATCCGGAGGCATTTCCATATCCCATCGTGGGCGCTTTCTGATGCCCGGTGCCCGGACCGGCGTCACGCAGGTTGCCGAGCAGGAGCGTCGCCAATGGTCAACTGGCTGTCTCGCGCGAACACGCAGGTTCACGGCCGCCTGCTTGCCGTTGTCGTTGCCCTGCTGATCGTCGTGATCAGCAGCTTCCTTGCCCTGTTCTTACATAGCCTGTTCGAGCGCATCCTCTGGGAACAGGCGTCGGCCAGCCGCCTGCATTTGGGAGCGGTGCTGGAGGTAAAGTCCACGCACGAGTATTTCATCCGGCGCATGGCGGACATCTCCGGGCCGGAGTATCGGCTGGCGCGCAGCGACCGGCTGGCTGGCCAGCTCGAAGCCATGCTGACGGGCTTGCCTCCAGGCAGTGCCCGTACCGTCGAAGTGCCTGGCCTGACCAATCAGGCCACCATGCTGACGGGCACGCCCGCGCCAGCGGCGGAGCATCCCGACACGATTTCGCACATCGTTCGATTCGCCATCTTCGAGCGCGCGTACTGGGGTAAGGCGCCAGAGGGGATGCGCTCGGCTTTCCTGGCTGCCGACGGGAGCCAGGCATTCGTGACACCGGCGCTTCCGGGCGCGCTGGCGTTGAGCGGGCCGCTGGTCGATGCTGTTGTCAGCAACTGGGCCAAAGCGCTGGCGAACCGGTCGCGCGAAGCGCAACCTGAGACGCCGGTCGCCTCACCGCTGTGGGCCGGACCATACCAGGGCACCATCGAGCGGGGCCCGATCCTGAGCTGCTTCCTGCCAGTCCGTGACGCCAGCGGAAATCTCGTGGCGTATGCCGCGACTGCCATTCCTGCACGCGCGCTGATGGGCGACGTCAGCGTCCCGGATGCCACGCACGCCGCGTCAGGCAGGCGCGCAATGTTCTTCGATGAGCAAGGGCGGCTGCTGTACCAGGGCAGCGACGCCGGGTGGCTGCGCCCGCAAGCGCTGGGTGAGCGGGTGGCGCGTGAGTTGGGCAGCAGCCGGCAAAACGTAGCCTACTGGTTCGAGCAGGGCAGCCTGATGATTGGCCTCATGGCACGCGACCATGGCTGGCGCGCGGCCTACGCTTATCCGCTGTCGCAGGCGCTGGCGGATCATGGCCCGGCGCTGGCGGCTGCGCTTCTGCTCTATGGGCTTGGTGTGCTCGCGGTGCTGACCGGTGCCGGCACGCTGCGGCGCCGGGTGTTGGTGCCGCTGCAGCAAAACGCTGAACGGATCGAGGACAGCGAACGCTTCAACCGTACCGTGATGCAGGCCGCGCCGGTCGGCCTGCGGGTGGTGCGCACAGCCGATGCGCATGTACGGGTCGAGAACGCGCTGGCCGCGCAATGGCTGCCGCTCGACACGCGCACGGCGGGCCGGCCATGGCTGGACGAGATGCTGGCGCGGCGGGGTGACCAGCCCGCGCGGCTGGAGCTGCAGGTGCCATCCGACCACGGGGCACCGCGCGACTTGCTGGTAGTCGGCCGCCACACCCGCTTCGAGGGTGAAGACGTACTGCTGTGTGCGATCCATGATGTCACCGACGAACGCGAAGCGCACCGCGCGCTCTCGCGCGCACGCCAGCTGGCGGATGAGGCAAGCGCCGCCAAATCGCAGTTCCTGGCCGCCATGAGTCACGAAATCCGGACGCCGCTGTACGGGATGCTGGGCACGCTGGAGCTGCTGTCCCTGACAAAGCTGGCGCACAGCCAGCGCGAGATGCTGTCGACCATCCAGTCCTCGTCGCAGGTCTTGCTGCAGATACTGGATGACCTGCTGGACTACTCCCGCGCGGAAGCCGGCCAGATCGAACTGGACGCCGTGCCGTTCGATCCGGTCGACCTGCTGGAATCGACGGTTCGCGCGCAGGCGCCGATCGCGCTGCAAAAAGGCATTGCGCTGCCGTTCTATCCACAGCCCGGCTTGCCTTGCCTGGTCGGGATCCGGTGCGGGTGCGCCAGATTATCGATAACCTGCTCGGCAACGCGCTGAAATTCACGGCAGAGGGCCATGTCATCGTGCGCCTGCAGCGCGCGCCACAGAGCGAAGCGCCGGATGCCGACGGCAGGATCGGCATCCGGCTTGAGGTGGCGGATACCGGGCCAGGCATTGCGCCAGAGGTCCAGGCGCGACTGTTTGAGCCTTTCGTGCAGGCAGATGCTTCCACCGCAAGGCGGTTTGGCGGGTCGGGCCTGGGCTTGTCGATCTGCAGGCGCCTGGCCGCCCTGATGGGCGGCAGTATTTCCGTGCAAAGCGAACCGGGCAAGGGCAGCGTCTTCCGGGTATTGCTCAGGTTGCCGGAAGCCGGGCCGCGCGAACAGGTTGAGCCCGTGCTGCCGCCGGTGGCCGTGCTGTCGGAAAATGACGAGATCCGCAGCCATGCCATCGACAATCTGCGCGCCATGGGCTGCAGGGCAGTCGCTTGCCGTGGGCCGGCGCCGGAACCGGGCATGGTATTGCTCGTTGCCACGCGCCACATCGAGGCCATTCCCGAAGGCTATGCCGGCGTGGTCTTTACGCGCGTCGACGGTCCGGCGGAACCACAGCTGATCGCCGGCAGCTGGCTGGTCAATGCCTATCATCAGGCGGGCATCCTGCGGGCGTTTTGCAAGGCGGCCGGCATGACGCCGGTCAGTGCGCCGCCGCTGGCTGCGCCTGCCGACCCCACGCCGCAGCTGGGGCTGGAGATACTGGTGGTCGACGACCATCCCTACAACCGGCTGCTGATGCAGCAGCAGCTTGAGCGCCTTGGCTGCCGGCCGACGCTTGCGGCCAGCGGCGAAGAAGGGCTTGCAGTGTTGCGCCGGCACAAGTTTGACCTGATGCTGACGGATGTCCACATGCCCGGCATGGACGGCTACGCACTGAGCCGCAGGCTGCGCGCGCAGGGGGCAACGCTGCCCATCGTCGGGCTTACCGCGAGCATCGCGCAGGGTGAGGCCGAGCGCTGCCTGGAAGCCGGCATGAATCGCTACCTGTCCAAGCCGATCCTGCTGGGCGACCTGGCCGAGTGTCTGCGCGCCGCGCTGCCGGCGCATGTACCCGGCCTGGCACAAGGGGCCGCGGGCGCGGCTGGCTCCGCCGGCGTGGAGGATAAGGTTGCCAGCATGGCGTTGCTGGAGCGCACCATGCGTGAGGATTTCAAGCAACTATCCGCCGCGGCAGCCAGCGGGGAACTGAAGGCAATCCGCGATCATGCCCATCGTATGAGGGGGGCCATGGCGCATGCCGAAGATGGCGAGGACATGGTCGAACTGTGCCGGGAACTGGAGCTGGATGCCGCCCAGGCGCTGGCAGCCGTGCAAGCCCATGTCGACAACCTGGCGTTGTATCTTGCCGCATACTTTGACGATCCTGAAAACCATGAAGGCAGCCCGGATGCGGCCCGACGCGATTGGCCGGATACTATTTAAGGAATACCTTAATTCGGGTTTTTCGGAAGACTCCTAATATTCAGATCAGCGAAGATGACCGGCATTGAATGCCGGCACGGTTCGGCGGCGCACAGGTAGGCGGCCGGCAGAACCGATAAAAACAAGGGGGATCGTAAATGATCAAGGTAATCATCGCAGATGACCACCCCGTCGTGCTTGACGGGATGAGCCGGGTGCTGGCGAACGAAGTGGGCACGCAAATCGTCGGAAGTGCCGCAAATTCCACCCAATTGGTGGAATTGCTTGAAAGCACGGATTGCGACGTTATCGTGACCGACTACTCCATGCCGGGCGGCCAGTTTGGCGACGGCCTGCCGATGCTGCAGATGTTGCGCCGCCGTTATCCCACCACCCGGATCGTCGTAATGACCATGCTGGATAATCCGGCGCTGATTCGCAATATCCAGAAGGCCGGCATTTCCGTGATCCTGAACAAGACCGATCCGGTCCAGGAACTGGTGCCGGCGGTGCGTGCCGCGTTCAGCGGGCTGAGCTACCAGCCGGCATCGGTGCGCGCGATCCTGGCTTCGGGCGGCCTGGATGAGCCGTCGCACCGGCCGGTCCTGACGCGCCGCGAACTGGAAGTGATACGGCAGTGTGCAGCCGGTGTCCCGGTCATCGAGATTGCGCGCCAGGCCAACCGCAGCAGCAAGACCATCAGCGCGCAGAAGAGCATTGCCATGAAGAAGCTGGGCCTGACCAACGACTACGAGCTCTATGAGTACGCCAGGACAAACGGCCTGCTGGGCGGCACCTGATCCTGGCGTCATCCCTGCCTTGCGGGCCGGTCGGGCCGCGTCGCATTTTCCCTCCCTCCGCTGAATAGCACGCCAGGCGGCGCTGACGCCGGCCCTCTCCTGCCGTGCGGCGGCACCTGCGCTATCCATCTGCTCGGAAGTTTCCCTGCTCATTTCAGGCTTGGCTGATTTCGAAAGCCAGGCGCATGGTTCATCCTGAATGCAGGAATGACAACGCTGGAGCGTAAGGTGGCCATGGAAAATATCCGGGTGCTCGTCGCGGACTCGCAACCTGTCATGCGGCGCCTTCTGGGCCGGCGGCTCGCGGCCAGCGCCTGCATCGAACTGGCTGGCCTGGTGGGCGACGAACCGAGCCTGGTGCAAGCGCTGCAGCATGGCTCGTGTGATGTCGTGGCACTGCGTTACCCGCTTGGGGACACCAATGAGCCCGAGCCTTGCGGCTACGCACGCCTTGGCACGCGGCTCGCCGAGCTGGGCGGGCAGCGCGTGGTTGCGATCGCCAACGTCGCCGACCGTGCCGGCGTGCTGCAGCTGCTCAGGGACGGCTGCCGCAATGTCGTGACCGCCAGGGACAGCCTCGACGAAGTCATGAAGGCGGTCTGGATGGCATATCTGGGGCTGGCTTCCGTTTCGGAAATCGCTTGCACGCTGATCTGGGGCAGGCCCTGCAGCGGTCCGTCGGACGGCGGCGATTGGGCGGAGTTGCTGACCAGGCGTGAAAGCGAAGTGCTGCGGCTCTACCTGTCGGGCATGTCCGTTACCGGGATCGCCGTACGCACCGGCCGGACCGTCAAGACGATCAGCACGCAAAAGCAGAGCGTCATGCGCAAGATCGGCGCCGAGAACGACGTGGAGCTTGCCGCCTTTGCCATCCAGCGCGGCATGTTGTGAGGCGCGGCACGCGGCTTGCCGCCACGCGCACTACGACCCATGCACTGGCCGGATGCTCCGGGCAGTCGCGATACTGAGACGAGGTATGCAATGAAACGGCTGATGTCGATCGACAGCAGCTCTGCGTTGCCGTTGAGCATTCGCCAGATACGTTATCTGGTCTGCCTGTTCTCGGCCTGTGTGCTGGGGCTGACCGTACTGTCCTGGGGGATGCTGCTGCGCTATCGCCTGCACGAGGCGGTCGAGCGGCAGGAGATGGTGCTGCAGTCGCAGTCCGAGCAATTGCAGGCAAAGCTGCATTGGGCCGAGGCACTGGCCGTGCGCGCGCAGGGGTCGCTGACGCGGCTTGCCGATATCGGCCTGGCCGATGAGCTGGCTGCGGTCAGCGATGAGCAATGGACCGACCGCCTGCAACGCCGGGGCGACCGCCAGTACATCCCGTTGCTGGTCCCGCCTGCCCACGCCAAGGCGCCCGGCGCCAGGCTGAAAAGCCTGGCCGACATGATGACGTTCACTTTCCGCGTCAACAACCTGCAATACCGCGAGGTGCAGAACGCCTACCTGGTCGACCTGCGGGCCGATCAGCTCTATGTCATCCCGCGCCGGCTGGACCCGGCACGCGCGCGCATGCAGCGCGACGACGTGCGCCAGACCTTCCTGCGTGACACGCTCACGCGCCTGCGCAATGACGCGCTGGTTGCACGACTGCGCGCCCACCCGGGCCAGGCGGTGGTGCTGCCACCGGCGCAGGACTGGGTCAGCGGCATGCGCACCGTGACCTTCGCCACCCTGGTGCAAGCCGGTGGCGAGCCGGCCGCGATCCTGGCCATGGAGTTCCCGCTGTCCCCGATGCTGCCGGACGGGCAGACCATCGATGGCGATTTCATGCTGGTGACCGATGCCGGCATGGTGCTGAGCGCGGACGGCATGCCGGCCGCCGCCCTCGGCCAGCCGGTCGCGGCATCGCTGGCAGCGCAGGGTGCGCGCCCGGGCAGGGTGCGTTCGGCGCTGGTACGGCAAGGGCTGCTGGACCATGTCGTCGTGCTGGAATACCAGCTGGACGCGTGGGGCTGGCGCACGGTCGGCGTGGTCGGACTGGGCCACTTATGGCAGCAGTTCCGGCGGAACGCCTTGTGGATGCTGGGCCTGACCGGCTCGCTGTCGATGCTGATCCTGGCGTGGATCTGGCTGATCGACCGCCGCATCATGCGCCCGGCGCAGCGCCAGTCCTTGCGCCTGCAGGAAAGCGATGCCCTCGGGCGCTTCGTGATTGAAGTGGCCGGCGTGGGCCTGATGGTCGTCGAGCGCAGCACGCGGCAGGTGCTGCTGGCCAATGCCGCCGCCAAGTCGATCATCGATCAGGCCAGCGCCGCCGGCCTGACGCAGCTGCAGGATGCCTGCGGCGCGCGCTTGACCAGCGGCCACGTCAATGCCGAAGGCCCGCCACAGGTACTGCCCCGTTTCGATGTGGACATGGCCGGCCGCAACGGCGAGATGCGGTCGCTGGAGGTGCGGCTGGTAGAGATTACCTACGAAGGCCGTGCCGCCGTCCTGTACGCCCTCAACGACGTCACCGAGGGGCGGCGCAGCGAAGCGCGCTTGCGCGAGGCGATCCGCGCGGCGGATGCCGCCAACCACGCCAAGTCTTCGTTCCTGGCCACCATGAGCCATGAAATCCGCACGCCGCTCAATGGCATGCTGGGCAGCATCGAGCTGCTTGGCATGACCCGGCTCGATTTACGCCAGCGCGACCAGCTGGCAGTGATGCAGCACGCGTCGCAGTCGCTGATCTACATCATCAATGACGTACTGGACTTCAGCAAGATCGAGGCCGGGCAGATGTCATTGCAGCTGCGGCCGTGCCGCGTCGCGGAAGTCGTCGAGGACGTGACCCGGCGCTTTGCGGCAGAAGCGGCGCGCAAGCAGTTGTGGCTGCTCTGCATCAATGATCCTTCGCTGGTTGAGCCGGTGATGGCTGACGTGGTCAAGCTCGAGCAGATACTGACCAACCTGGTCAGCAATGCGGTGAAGTTCACCGAGCAAGGCAAGGTGATCGTGGCGGCCATGCGCAAGCCGGGCGGCGGCGTGGAAATCCGCGTCATCGACACCGGCATCGGCATCGCCGGGCGAGACCAGATCCGGCTGTTCGAGCCCTTCGTCCAGGCCGAGCAGCCGGATACGCGCCACTACGGCGGCACAGGCCTCGGGTTGTCGATCTGCCGCCGGCTGGTCGAACTGATGTCTGGCGAGATACGGGTGGTCAGCGAGCCCGGCCTGGGCAGCTGCTTTACCGTCAGCCTGCCGCTGGCCAGCGCCGGTGCCGCGGCGTCAACCGACGCCTGGCCGCGGACCGCGCTGCGTGGACTGACGGTCGGCTTGAATGTCACCTTGCGCGAGCTCTACCAGGGCGTGGAGCAGTTGCTGCAGTTCTATGGCGCACGGGCGGTCAAGTATGACCCCGACGCGCCGCCGGCCACGCCGGTCGATGTCCTGGTGTGCGATGAGCCGGCCATGTCGCGCTGCAACGACGCCGATGTGGTGGTGTCGGCCATGGCGCCGGCAGTGCCGGACCTGACGCAGACGCCGGTGGTGGCATCGCCCTATGCATGGCGCGGCTTGCTGGCGGCGATCGCGGCAGCGGCCGGCGTGGAGGTGACGCAAACGCAAGCGCCACTGTCGGCGCGCGAGTATGCGCCTGCGGCGCAGCTGGCGCTGTTGCTGGTGGAAGACCATCCGATCAACCAGGTGGTGATGCGGGAGCAGCTGGAAAACCTGGGGCAGAAGGTCGATCTGGCCAGTGACGGGCCCGAGGCCCTGTTGATGGCATCGGGCCGGCACTACGACCTGGTCCTGACCGATCTGCAGATGCCTGGCATGGACGGCTTCACGCTGGCGCGGCGCCTGCGCGATGCCGGCCTGGCCACGCCGATCGTTGCCGTCACCGCCAGCGTGGCGCCCGATGTGGCCGAGCGATGCCAGCAGGCCGGCATCGACCGATGCCTGACCAAGCCGGTGGGGCTGGTGACGCTGCGCAAGCTGCTGGAAGACCTGTCCGGCGCCCAAATGGCAGCGCGGGCAGCGCCGGGCCAGCATGCAGGCGGCGACACGTCGCTGCATGCCGACGCGCTGCGGCGCGACCAGCGCGCGCTGGTCGAGGCGCTGCTGGCGGGGACGCCGAAGCGTTTGCCCAACGTCTGCACGGATTGGCCGGAGCGCTGTCGGTGATGGGCCATGCGCTGCAGAGCCAGGCGTGCCGCTGGCTGGAGCAGGCGGTCCGGTGCTCGGGGCTGGTAGCCATTGGTGCGGACTGGCAGGCCTTCCATGCCGAACTGGAGCAGCTGGCAGATGGGCTGGAGTCGCAGGGCGGCACGCAGGGTGCCAACAATACGACGGATTTGAGGCATGCCTGATGGAGCGGTCACGCGCCGGGCGCGATACTGCTTCCGTGGAGCGTCTCCCTGGTCCCTCCGTTCCTCTAGGGGCGGCGACACCTACCACTCTGGCACATCGATGCCATTCGGTCCTGGGGGCCACAGATGCATGAGGCCTCAGCTTTCTCGCTACGGCTCGGGACGGGGCTTGTTCATACCATCTTCGCCGATTAGCGGCGGTGATTTTTTGCTTTGGCACTGCGGGTGGTTGTCGTGCTTGACGGACGTGGGCTGTTTCGCCGGCGTAGCCGGCGACCTACTTCTTGTCCGAGCGACAAGAAGTAGGCAAGAAACGCGTCGCCTGGGCGGCTGGCCATAAATTGCGATTATTGGACGAACCCGACTTTAGGTTGTTGGCAGCCTACTAACCAGGTTATCGGTGGGACGCCTTCGGCTGCGCTGCGCGCACGCTTCATCGCAGGTCGGAGGCACGGGCACGGGCACGGAGTGCATCGCTGCGCTCGCACACGTTGTCGCGGATGACGCCGAACCTAACGCTGTTAGGACGGGGTCGTCGCTGTGCTTAGGACGGGCGCGTAGCGCAGCCCCCGATGCGCGGATCTGCACAACGACACGACCGCCCGCGATCTGGAGCCAGCTCCGATTGACCTACCTGCGGACTTCCCAGCAGATGAGGCATTAAATTTGGTCGCGCCATGACGAGGCCGGCCAATCTGTGTCTATAATGCTTGACAATACAATGATTGATTGGGCAATAAAGTGACTCCACAGCCAGAAAGGTCCGAGGCCAACGCCCAGGTGCTGCCATTTCGCGAGTCCCTGCTGGCCATGCTGGGCGTGGCCTTTGTGGTGATGCTGGTGGCGCTGGACCAGACCGTGGTCGGCACGGCGCTGCCGACTGTGGTGGCCGAGCTGCAAGGCTTCGAGTACTACGCCTGGGTAGCCACGGCCTATCTGCTGACGTCGGTGATCACCGTGCCGGTATTCGGGCGGCTCGGGGACTATTACGGGCGCAAGCCGTTCGTGCTGGCATCGATCGTGGTCTTCTCAGTGGCCTCGGCGCTGTGCGGCATGGCGCCGAGCATGCCGTTCCTGGTACTGGCGCGCGCGCTGCAGGGGATTGGCGGCGGCATGCTGGTCGGCACCGCCTTTGCCTGCATTGCCGACCTGTTTCCGGATGCGCATGTGCGGCTGCGCTGGCAGGTGATGCTGAGCGCGGCATTCGGCATTGCCAATGCGGTCGGGCCGTCGCTGGGCGGGCTGCTGACGGAGTGGTACGGCTGGCGCGCGGTGTTCTATGTCAACCTCCCGGTGGGCGTGCTGGGGCTGTGGTTTGCGTGGCGCTACCTGCCGCACCTGCGCCAGCAGGCGCACAGCGGGCCGATCCGCGTGGACTGGCTGGGTGCCTTGCTGATCGCAGCCGGGCTGGGGTGCGTGCAGCTGAGCGTTGAACTGCTGCCGGCGCGCGGGTTCGACGCCTATACCAGCGGCTTGTTGGTGCTGGCGGCGCTGGCACTGGTGGCGCTATGGCAGTGGGAGCAGCGTTGCGCCAACCCGATCCTGCCAGTGGAGATGTTCCGCAACCCGGGGCTGGCGCCGCTGTTCCTGCTGGCGGTGTTTACGGGCTTCACCATGTTCTCGCTGCTGCTCTATGCGCCGCTGCTGTTCCAGGGCGGCTTTGGCTATTCGCCGAAGGAGGCGGGCATCCTGATCACACCGCTGGTGGTCTGCATCACCGCGGGCAGCATTCTCAACGGCCGCATCGTCACGCGCATTCGCCGCCCGAACACCATGCTCTATGCCGGCTTCGGCATGCTGGCAGTGTCCTGCGTGGGCCTGTCGCAGGCCACGCGCAGCATGCCGCATGGCGTCTTGCTGACGATCATGCTGATCGGCGGGTTCGGGCTCGGCTTCATCATGCCGAACCTGACGGTGTTTGCGCAGCAGACGGCAGGGCGCGAACACCTTGGCATTGCCACGGCCATGCTGCAATCGCTGCGCATGGTAGGCGGTATGGTGGGCACCGCGATCGTGGGCACGCTGGTCACGCGCAGCTATACCGGTGGCGTGGAGCATGCGCTGTCCGCCGTCAATGCCGGGCAGTGGACAGCGCGCATGGCGGACCCGCAGGTGCTGATCGACAAGGCGTCGCAAGTCGCGTTGCTCGGCCAGCTGGAGCAAGCCGGGCACAATGGCGCCCTGCTGCTGGAGCAGGCGCGCGTGTCGCTGGTCAGTGCCATCCACCTCGGCCTGGTGGTGGCTGCGGTGGCCGCCGCGCTGGGCGTGTGGTGCGCCCGCCGGGTACCGTCGATCAAGCTGGGCCGGGCGCCGGCGCCCGCCATGGCCGCCGACTGAAGCGCCGGCCTGCAACCTAACCTGAGGAATACGGATGGAACTGGAGCGACAAAGCGTGGCCGTACTGCAGCAGTTCGGCCGCACCTACCGCGCTTACGCGGCCGCATTCGAGCAGCGCCTGGGGCTGCCGCTGCCCCGCTGGCGCATCTTGCATGCGCTGCATCACCAGGAGGGCGCGATCGGCCAGAAGGCGCTGGCTGACCTGGTCGGCATGGACCCGGGCGCGCTGACGCGCCAGCTCAAGGCCATGCAGGAACTTGGCTGGGTGGAGCGCAGCACCTCGGAACGCGACAACCGCGTGACGCATGTCACGCTGTCACGGACCGGCCAGCAGGTGGTGGCGCACGCCATGCCGCTGCGCTCAGCTTTTCTGGAGGATGTGCTTGCGGAGGTGTCGCCGTCGACCATGCGCGAGCTGTCGCGCGGCCTGGCGCGGCTGGAGGCCGGCATCGCATACGCGCAGGCCAACGCGGCACAGGCAGCCGACGCCGCCTGACGCGGCTGCGCCCGTGCCGCTGGCGCTCAGGCAGTCAGCAGCATGCCGTTAAGCGCTGCAAATTCGAACAGTTCCCGATCGTTGGTGACGCCGAGCTTCTGCATGGCGCAGTTCTTCTGCCGGCTGATGGTCTTGACGCTGCGGCAGAGCAGGATGGCGATCGCGCTCACGGACCGGCCGGTCAGGTACAGCCGCAATACTTCCATTTCACGCCGGGACAGGCGCTCCGCGCTGGCCTGGCCAGGTGCGACCGGGTTGCCCGGATCGGCCTGCGACAGTATTTCCAGCGCGGATTTGCCGATGTAGTGGAAGCCCCGCTGGATACGGCAAACCACGGTCACCAGTTCTGACAGCGGCGAGTCCTTGAGCAGCAGGCCGTGCACCTGCGTGTCGAGGATGGAGCGCAGTACCAGCGGATTGGTGATCATGGTCAGCACGATCACGGCCAGCGACGGATGCCGCCGCCGCAGGCTGGCAAGCAGGCGCAGGCCGTCGCTGTTGCCCTCGCCCTGCGCGGGCATGTGGTAGTCGGTGATCACGACATCGGGACGCAGGCTTTCCACGCCGTTCAGCAAGGCCGCCGCGCTGGTCACGCTGCCGCACACCTCCCACCCGGTCTGGGTATGCAGGCGGTCCGCGACGGCCGCGCTGACCAGGGGGTGGTCGTCGGCAAGCAGGATCCTCAATGTCATCTGGTTGCTCCTCGATTCAGGTTCGTGGCAGCGCCGGCATCAAGAAAACGCCGCACGTCAGCGAGACGTGCGGCGCAAAAACGACGCCAAACAATACGACGCCAGACAACTGCGCGCATTGCCCCGGGACCGGGCCAAACGGGAGACGGCCGGACCGCAGCAATGCCCTTGCAGGGTATCGGCTGCGCGGTCTGGGGAAACTAGGAGGATTCGCAAAGCGCCGCCGTGGCACAACGGCCTGCACCGGCCGAAGCCGCGCGAGTGTAGCGCAAGGTCAGCGCTCGAAAAAATGTCTCAAGACTGTAATAAAAACGCCGCCATTGCTGCGCAGCCAAAGAAAAAGGCGCTGGCGCCATGTGGCTGCCAGCGCCTTCCGGGCGCCTGTGCTGCGGGAGTTGCGTCAGGCCAGAGCGGGCTGCGTATAGGCTGCGGGGCGCCCGTTGCGGCGGCCGTCGATGGCCTTGAGCGGGTCGCGCAGCACGGCGCTGCCGACATCCATGATGTCGCGCAGCACGCCCTTGTCGCCGCTGCGCTCCGGTGCCCAGAAATGCAGTGCGGCCCATTCCGGGAAGCTGCTTGGCGGTGCCAGCAGGCGCGTCTTGCGCTCGCGCGTGACCAGCGGCACGTTGAAGTCCAGCACCGGGCAGATGCCCCCGGCTGAATGCAGCAGCGTGATCTGGGTATGCCATGACGGGACCACGGTCTCGCGATGTCCCGGTGTGCTGGCCTGGCGGCTCAGGAAGGTCCGCAGCGGGCTGCCGGCCTCGCAGTCTTCCTGCAGCAGGATCCAGTCGCTTTCGCCTTCGTCATGGCTGCCGCCGCGCGTGGCGCTCACCAGCCGGCGCGGCGTGGCCATGATGTTGTGCTGGCGCACGCGTTCGGGATCGTGGCCGCTGTCGACGACGAAGGCGCAGTCCAGTTCGCCGCTGCCGAGATGGCCGGCAAGGACGGCGTCGGCAATCACCGGACGCGTGACAAAGCTGTCTTGCGGAAACTGCTCGCACAGTGCCGTCAGGATTTCGGTGATGACCGGGTCGCCGATCGACGATGAGAAGCCGATCGAAACGCGCCTGCCGTCGTCACGGCGCTTGCTCAGGCCAGAGTCGCCGGGGCGCACCAATTGGTTCCATTTGGCCAGGATCTGCCGCGCCGTCTGTTCCAGGCGCAGGGCATGCGGAGTGGGTTCGAGCATCCCGTTGCGCTTGACGAACAGCGGATCGCCGGTGATTTCGCGCAAGCGCGCGAGGCTGTAGGCCACCGTGGGCACGCGTCCCTGCGTGCAGGCCGCCACGGCGCTGAGGTCCCGGTATTCCATGACGAGGACAAAGACATGCAACAACTTCGTGCTGACGTGACGCATTGCGACTTCTCCCGATCCATGACTTTGTTTTCGCTTTTTTCTTATTTGTCCGGCGCGTACAGCGCTGCGTCGGACATGGGGCGCAAGAGCCGCCAGATGTCAGGGCAATGATTCGGCCCCTGACAGGGGCAGGCGCAAGCGGCATGCACGGCGCGCGATGCGGGCATGTCCGGATGAAGACCAGGGGGGCAAAGGCCCGGGCAGGATGCTGCGAAAACGCATGGCACGACTCCTAAATGTCCGACTTGCGTCGACAAATGGCGCAGTGACGACTCGATCCTTCAGGCCCGGTACAGGTTGGCAGCGTGGAATGCGCACCGTACCACGTCAGGGTGGTGCCGGCTGCCTGGCCGCTCTTCTGCCGGCGCCACCCAGGGCGCCGCGCGAAGGCGTGCGAAATTTAGTTGTGCCGAAGAAGCTTAATACATGCTCAGCGAAAGTCATAGAAACTTGAATTGATGGCAGTCTTCTAATTTGGTTCAGCCCGTTCTTTGTCTGTACATCAATACATAGCTTGAAATCGGGGTTTCGGGGCGATTCATGCGCGACCACCGCCGCGCACAAGGCCATCATGCCCATGTTTTACGGGCGGCTGGCATCTCCGTTTCCGCGATGCGCAGCGCTAATGGTCTAACTAGATTCCAAATTGGTTTAACGAAATTTGGCAATCCGCGCCAGCGCCGGCGGCAGCGTGCGCAGAGATAATTTTCTTAACTCGCGCAGCGAAGACACTGAATTGCCTTTTGGCGCGGCCCTGGGCTAACGTAGGGCCAGAGTCGGCACGGTTGGCGGCGCGGCTGGTGCCGCTTGTGGCCCGCTGTTGTGATGCGGAGAGATTCGTGAACAGACGGTATTCGGAAGAGCAGATCCGCAGCTACCTGGCCGAGGCGGCCAGCGGCGTGCCAGTGCGTGAGCTGTGCGCGCGCTATGGTTTCAGCGATGCTTCGTTCTACGGATGGCGTGCCCGTTACGGCCAGCCCAACCAGGGTGAGGCACGTGAGGGCCGCAAGTTGCGCGAGCTGCAGGAAGAGAATGCCCGGCTGAAGAGTATGCTTGCGGACGCGCTGCTCAAGCTTGAGCTGATGCGCAACCGTACCGGCCGCCGCAATGGCACTGGCAAGGATCGCTAGCGGCGGACGGTTCTTGCAATGCGCCGCGGTGTCGGTTCCACGTACCGCGGAGGGTTCTGGAGTATTGGTTTGACGAAGTTTCTGAGCAAGGCGGGCGTGCTGGCATGCGCCGCCATGGTGGTTGTCCCGGCATGGGCGGCCGGTGCTGCATCGGCGGCCGCGGCCGCCGGCACTCCGATGGTGGCCCCGCCGCCGCCGCGGATGCTGGACGAAGCCACGGCCGTGGTGGAAGGACCTGATGGGACGTTGTCCGCGTCACAGCGGCAACACTGCCAGTCATTGCTGGACCAGATCAACGCGCTGCCCGGCGGGTCGCAGTGGTCCTCCGGCAAGTCGTCGGTAACCACGGCCGACGGGCGCACATATCCGACACTGGAACGCCAGGCAGATCGCAAGCGCCTGGAAGAGGCTTATCGCCAGGAATGCGCGCAGCAGCGCCGCTGAGGCGCCCCCGGCAGCAGGCCGTCACCTGGGTATTTGTGGGGAGCCGATATGCACTGTTTCAAACACCTCTTCGCATGGTGCCTGGCACTGATGCTGATGGCGCCGCACGGGCCAGCGATGGCGCAGTCCAGGCTGAGCAATGCCCAGCTTGACCAGCTGACCGCGCCGATTGCGCTGTATCCCGATGCGCTGCTGTCACAGGTGCTGATGGCGGCCACCTATCCAGCCGATGTCGCGGCCGCGGCGCAATGGTCCAAGGCCAATCCCAGTCTGTCTGGCGATGCCGCGACCAAGGCGGTCGCCAGCCAGGCCTGGGACCCCAGCGTGCAGTCGCTGGCCGCGTTTCCGTCCGTGCTCGACATGATGGGCCGCCAGCCGCAGTGGGTGCAGTCGGTCGGCGACGCGTTCCTGGCCCAGCCCAACGACGTGATGGATTCGGTGCAGCGACTGCGGGCGCAGGCGCAGAAAGCCGGCACGCTGAAGACGACCGAGCAGCAGAAGGTCGTTACGCAGACCACTGGCGGAACCACGATCGTGCAGATCGAGCCGGCCAATCCGCAGGTGGTGTACGTGCCGGCCTACAACCCGACCACGGTCTACGGCACCTGGGCGTACCCCGCGTATCCGCCGGCCTACTACCCGCCGCCGCCCGGATCCGTGTTTGCCACGGCATTGGTAGCGGGCATCGGCTTCGGGCTTGGCGTGGCGGCGGTCGATGCGATGTGGGGCGGGTTCGACTGGCATGGCCACGACGTCAACATCAATGTGAACCGCTACAACAACATCAATGTCAACCAGCGCCTGGACGTTAATCGTGCCAACGTGAACTGGCAGCACAACCCGGCCAACCGCGGCAACGTGCCCTACAACAATGCGGCGGTGCGCGGTCGCTATGACCAGCAGCGCCAGTCTGGCCTCGCCAGCCGGCAGCAAGGTGCGCAACCCGGCCAGCGCGTGGGGACCGCTGGCGGCGGGGTGCAGCGCCAGCCTTCGCAGCGCGACCAGGCGCGTGAGCGCGCCGCGCAATCGTTCGAGGGCCGTACCGGACAATCCATACCGGGCCATGCGGGCGAGGCGGCAGAGCGCTCGCGGCCGGGTGCCGCCGGTGGTGGCGTGCAGAATCCGCGGCCAGCCGGTGCCGACCGCCAGCGCGCAGACCAGGCCCAGGCCCGCGACCGTGCCCACAGTGCCAACCGGGACAGCGCGCTGCGCGATGCCGGCAACGGCGACCGCGTGCGCCAGCAGACCCAGCGCGCGGCGACGCCGCAGCGGGAAGCGCCGCATGCGCGCCCGGCCGGGTTTCACCAGGACGGCGGCGCGCGCCAGGGTGGTGGGTTGGGCGGCGGTGGCGGCCAGCCTGGCGGCGGCGAACATTTCGGCCATGGTCGGAGGTAAATCATGATGTACATGACCGGAAATCCCTTCTCTGCGGCAGCCGGAGCGCGCGCGCTGGTGGCGGCCGCGGCCCTGTCCCTGGGCCTGCCGGTGATGGCCCAGCAGGTCTTTCCGAGCCCTGACGCGGCCGCCGAGGCACTGGGTGATGCCATCGCGCGCAGCGACGGCGGCGCCCTGCAGCGCGTGCTGGGCAAGCAATACCAGTCGCTGGTGCCAGAGGGCTCCATCGACCGGGACGACGTCTACGAATTCCTTGGCGCCTGGGCGCGCCACCATGCCGTGCAGCCCGATGGCGAGCGCCGCGCGCTGATCGCGGTCGGGCAGAGCGGATGGACGTTCCCTGTGCCACTGGCGAAGCAGAAGAACGGCTGGCAGTTCGACCTGCGTGCCGGCCAGCAGGAAGTGCGCCGCCGCCGCCTCGGGCGCAATGAACTGGTGACGATGGAAACGCTGCTGCAGCTGGCCGATGCCCAGCAGCGCTACGCGGAGCAGGTGGGGCAGGGGCGCTACGCAACCCAGTTGATCAGCGCGCCGGGCAAGACCAATGGCCTGTACTGGCCCGCGGCCAGCGAGCAGGACGCGAGCCCGATCGGCCCCGACGCGCTTGCCATGAGCCCGGATACGCCCGCCGCAGACGCTTTCTACGGCTACCACTACCGGATCCTGCCGCCGGCCAAGGGCAGCGACGCCAAGTACGGCCTGATTGCCTGGCCGGCCCGCTATGCCGATACCGGCGTGCATACCTTCATGCTTGGCAGCGACCGCGTGTTCTATGAGCGCGACCTCGGGCCCGGCACGGCATCGCGCGCCAAGACCATCCGCAGTTTCTCGCCGGCCGGCTGGCAGCGCGTCGTGGACCGCTGAGCCCTCTCGGCACTTGCGCTCCGGCCAGCCGTCTAGGCCAGCCGGGGTTCGCCGAGCTCCACGCCGCGGGCGTCTGATCTGGCCACCGCCTGGCGCGGGGCCGGATCCAGGTCGGCATAGACCGAGGCCAGCCCGTCGCGGTCGATGATGCGCAGGTGCCGCTGGCGCACCGAGATCAGCCCGACCGAGGCAAAGCGCGACAGCAGCCGCGACACCGTTTCCAGGGTCAGCCCGAGCAGGCTGGCGATGTCCGTGCGCGACATGGCCAGCGTCAGCGCGCCGTCGCGGTTGCCGTCGCGGCGCGCCTGCTCGCCGGCCAGGTCAAGCAGCAGCATGGCCAGGCGCTGCGCCGCCTTCATCGATCCCACCGCCACCAGCAGCACGCGTTCGCGCTCGGCATTGCGGCGCATCGCTTCCAGTACCGTTTCACGAAATGGGGCGGCCTGCATGAGCGTGCGCAGGGATTCGACCGATACCGCACAGACCACGGCATCCTGCAATGCGATTGCACCAGTCCCGTGGACCGGGCCTTCGTGCGGCTCAAGCCCCAGCACATCGCCAGGCAGCGAAAAACCCGTTACCTGCCGCCAGCCCAGCGGCGATTCATAGACCTGCTTAGCGCTGCCATGGCAGGGGGTAGACCGTCAGCGCAGGGCGGCCCTGGCGGAACACATGCTCGCCCGTGCGCACCTCAACCCGCTCCGGCAGCAGCGCCATCGGCGCGTGCGACAGAGTGGCTTGCGCTTCGGCGCTGTGGCAAACGTGGCGAAAGAGGCAGAGCAGGCAGGCTGGGGCGCCGCTTTCTGGCATGGTGTCATTGTCCTCCGGTGGCGATGGCCAAGTATAAGATGCCGGCAACGCAAGCCATCTCGCTGCGATCTGCATTCTTTCGTATGGCTAATTTAGAAATTTCGCATCGCGAGCGCGAGGCGTGTTGCATTTGTGCCATCACGGCGGGAGCACGCCGGCGGGCGTAAGGCGGGTTGTGATATGCTGCAACGCAACAATAAAGGTGTAGGGGGAGATTCCGTCACACGACCAGGAGTCCTCATGACCAAAAGCCTTGCCGCTGACTGGCACGCGCGGATCCGGCGACTGAGCCGGGTGCAAGCCCGCACGGAAGCCCAGGTGAAGTCCTGGCTGGACCGCATGGATTCGCTGAATCCGCTTACACCGGCTCGCCCTGCCGGCGCGCCGGGCAAAGTCCGGCCCGCCCGTCCGGCACCCGCGCCGGGTTCCCTGCCCGGTACCTGGCAGGCGCACAGGCTGCGCCTGGCGCCGCTGCCGGGTGAACTGGTGCCGCAACTCTCGTATTACCTCTACATACCGTCCAAGGCGCATCGCGGCCCGTTGCCGGTGGTGGTGCTGCTGCATGGCTGCCGCCAGACGCCGGATGACCTGTCGGCCGGCACCCGCATGAATGCGCTGGCCGAGCGCGAGGGATTTATCGTGGCCTACCCGCAACAGCCCTTGCGGCGCCAGGTGCAGCGCTGCTGGCAGTGGTTCGACCTGGGTGCGGCCGAGGGCGGACGCGAGGCGCAGGCGGTGGCCGCGCTGATCGATACGCTGGCTGCGCGCCACGACGTGCGCGAGCGCGAGATCTACCTGGCCGGCATGTCCGCCGGCGCGGCCATGGCCGCGGTGGTGGCGTTGCGCTACCCGGGCAAGGTGGCGGCCGCGGCTCTGCATTCCGGCGTGGTCATCGGCGCGGCCGACAATCCGCGCGCCGGCCTGCGGGCCATGCAGCAAGGCTCGGCCGCCGATCCGTCCTGGCTGCTGGATGCCGCCGGCGTGACGCCGGGCGGTCCCGAGGTGCCCGCGCTGGTGATCCACGGCCTGGCCGACGATGCCGTGCATCCGGTCAATGGCCGTCTGCTGGCGCGGCAGTTCCTGGCTTACAACGGCCTGGAAGACCGGCTCGCCGGTCCGCCCGCGCAGTCCGACCCGGAAGACGAACCGCCGGGCCGGTCCCATGAATACCGCTTCGGCCGCTGGCGCCGCGACCTGGTGACGCTGGTGGAAGTAGAGGGCCTGGACCACGCCTGGAGTGGCGGCGACGCCAGCTATGGCTACCACAGCGATATCGGCCCGGATGCCAGCATGATGATGTGGCAGTTCTTCAGCCAGCACCGGCGTTGACGTCCGGCAGCACAAATGTGGACGAAGCAAAAAATTAAACCCACAGCCATCTGCACTGGCTATGCCGTCATCGGGGCATAGCCGGCGGGCTCTATGTCTTATGGGACTCTCATATCTCGCATGCGAAGCGCGCAGCACGGGGGTTGCAGGGGAGAGCAGCACGATGTGGCGGGCAAGCCGCAGGCTTGCGATGAAACGCTTCGCAACGAACGTAAAGATGCCAGATCGGCCCATGCGGCGTTGGTCCATTCTGATTTCTTTGCTTTGTCCGAAACCGTTGCCATAATGTCGGAAAATGTGAAATCCGGGGCACAAACCGTTGTGCAGCGCCGGAATGCGGGGTCAGATCTTCCGGAACGACATGGCTTTCAAGCAATCCATCCAGGCAGTGGCTGCCACGCCTCGCGGTCGGCTGGCGGCGCGAGTCGCGGGCGGCGTGGTCGCGGCGCTCGCGGTATTTGGGCTGGCGGGGTATTTTGGCGGCCCGCCGCTGCTCAAGTACCTGATTGAAAAGAACGCGACCGAGGCGCTGGGGCGCAAGGTCACGCTGGGCAAGGCCCACGTGCGCCCATTCGAGCTGGCGGCTACGCTGACTGACCTCACTATCTATGAGCGCGACGGCAAGACCCCCGCGTTGACGCTGGGCGAGACCGAGGCCAATACCTCGCTGGCCTCGGTCTGGCACCTGGCGCCGGTGGTGGACAACCTCCATGTCGACCGGCTGGCCGTGCATGTGGTGCGCGGCGCCGACGGCCGCCTGAGCCTTGCCGATATCCAGGACAAGTTAGCGGCCATGCCGCCCAAGCCGCCGGATGCCAAGCCGGCGCGCTTTTCGGTCAACAACATCGCGGTCACCGGCAGCAGCTTCAGCTATGACGACAAGCTGCTCGGTTCCAGCCTGCGCATCGACAATCTGACGCTGACCCTGCCGTTCCTGTCGAACCTGCCACATGACGTCGAGATCGTGACGCGGCCCACGCTGAGCGCACAGGTCAACGGCACGCCGCTGGCGCTGGACGGCGAGGTGCTGCCCTTTGCCGATTCGCGCCAGACCCGGATCAACGTCAACCTTGACGGCCTGGAGGTCGCGCGGCTGATGGCGTTCGCGCCGCCGCTGCGCGATGCCGAGGTCAAGTCCGGCAAGCTCGATACGCGCCTGACCGTGGCCTTCCGCCAGCAGAAGGACACGCAGGAGATGCTGGTGATGGGCACGGCCGCGCTGCGCGATGCCGAGGTCGTCACGCGCGCCGGCCAGCCGCTGCTCAAGAGCGGCCGCCTGGCGGTGGATATCGGCAAGCTCGAGCCGCTGGCCCACCGCGTGCAACTGCGCAGCGTGGAGATTGAAGGGCTCGGCGTGGAAGCCGCGCGGCGCGCGGATGGCTCGCTGAACCTGGCCACGGCGTTCCTGCCGCAGGCGGTCAGCAAATCCACGGATGGCGTGGTGCCCGCACCGGCGCCTGCCTCGGCGCCCGCAGCGCCCGCCGCCTCGGGGGTGCAGGCGGCGCCGGCCAAGACGGCGCCAAAGGATGTGCCGTGGCGCTATGCGGTCGACCGCATCGTGGTCAAGCAGGCCCGGCTGGGCTTTGAAGATGCGCTGGCACCGTCCGGCCCGGGCAAGCTTGCACTCGGCCCGCTCGATGCCGACGTCAAGGGCTTTGCCGGCACCGACGGCGACAAGCCGGCCAGGATCGAGGCCACGCTGGCCGTGGCCGACGGCCAGACCCTGACCCATACCGGAGACCTGCTGCTGCGCGACGGCACGCTGGCCGGCACGGTGGAAACCAACGGCCTGCGGCCGCAGGGGTTTGCCGCATGGTGGCCGCGCGAGCTGCGCAGCCAGTTCGGCGCGACCGCGGTCAATGCCGAGCTCAACTACCGCATGTCGTGGGGCACGCCGCAGTTCCAGTTCGTGCTGGAAAAATCGCGGCTGGAACTGGCGCCGCTCTACGTGGCCACGCGCGATCCGGTGACGATGCCGGTTTCGGCCGCCGCACGCGATGCCGATGCCAGCGCAAAACCCGCCGGCAACGACAATGCCGCCCCGCGCACCGCACGCCGCGCGCGTGAGCGCGCCGCCGACCGCGAGGGCGCCAACCTGCCGCTGCTGCAGGCTGAAAAACTGGTGCTGGACGATATCCAGTTCGACCTGGCCAAGCAGACCTTCGCTACCAGCCAGGTCACCCTGGCCAAGCCGCAGATCGCAGCCACGCGCGACTATCGCGGCGAGCTGATCGAGATGGCGCGGCTGTGGGCCACCGAATCGGCGCAGCAGGCGCGCGCCACGCCGCGCGGCAATGCAACAGCAGCCGCGCCCGCCACCAACGGCAAGCCAGCGGGGGGCGGCTGGAAGGCAGACATCGGCAAGGTCACGGTTGACGGAGGCAGCGCCCGCCTGGCTGACTACCTGCCGGCCGGGGCCAACCGCGGCCGCCCGGTGATCCACGAGTTCCGCAATATTGCGCTGAGCACCGGCGCCGTCGCCTGGCCGCTGACGCCGGCGGCGGTGCCGCTCAAGCTGCATGCCGAATCCGGTCGCCGCGGCGTGATCGGCGTCGATGGCACGGTGTTGCCGGCCGTCCCTGGCAGCCGGCTGCAGCTGGACCTGCGCGAGGTGGAGGTGAGGCCGCTGCAGCCTTACCTGGCTGACCGCTTCAACGCCGCCCTGCGCACCGGCACGCTGACGGTAAAGGGCAAGCTCAATGTCGATGCGCCAACCGGCAAGCCCATCGCCGCGCAGTTCAGCGGCAACGTGCAAACCGGCAATGTACGCACGGTGGACCGCGTCAGCGGCGACGACTTCCTGCGCTGGCGCTCGCTGGCGGTGTCGGGCATCGACTTTGCCATGGACGAGAGCAAGGGCCCGATGCGCGTGAGCCTGGGCAATATCGCGCTGTCTGACTTCTATGCCCGCGTGATCCTGAACGCCAACGGCCGCCTGAACCTGCAGGACGTGATGGCCGGCGGCACCGCGAAGGGCGAGGCCGCGCCATCCACCAGCCTGACGCAGGCCAACCCGGCATCGGCGCCGGCAACGCCGCCGGTGCAGGCGGGCGATACGCGCACGGCCCAGGTCGAGCAGAAGCCGGGCGGGCCCAAGCCGCAGGTGCGCATCGGCGGGGTGTCGGTCGAGAAGGGCAACATCAATTTCTCGGACTTCTTCGTCAAGCCCAACTACACGGCCAACCTCACCGGCATGAAGGGCAAGGTGTCCCAGGTGTCGTCGGGCGACCCCACGCCGGCCGACCTGGTGCTGGATGGCCGCATCGACGACGATGCGCCGGTCAATATCAGCGGCAAGCTCAATCCGCTGGGCGAGCAGCTGTTCCTGGACATTGCCGCCAAGGCCTCGGGCGTGGAACTGACGCGGCTCACGCCGTATGCGGCCAAGTACGCCGGCTACCCGATCACCAAGGGCAAGCTGACGGTGGACGTGGCCTACAAGATCGAGAACGGCAAGCTCGATGCGAGCAACCACCTGTTCCTGGACCAGCTCACCTTCGGCGAGCGCGTCGACAGCCCGGATGCGACCAAGCTGCCGGTGCTGCTGGCGGTGTCGCTGCTGAAGGACCGCAACGGCGTGATCGACGTGAACCTGCCGGTGTCGGGCTCGTTGTCGGATCCGGAGTTCAGCATCGGCGGCGTGATCGTGCGCGTGATCGTCAACCTGCTGACCAGGGCGATCACGTCGCCGTTCTCGCTGATCGCCTCGGCCTTTGGCGGCGGCGGGGGCGAGGAGCTGGGCTATGTCGAGTTCGCGCCCGGCACCGCGACGCTGACGCCGGCGGCCAAGGAGAAGATCGCCAAGCTGGGCCTGGCGCTCAATGACAGGCCCTCACTGCGGCTGGAAATCAGCGGCCGTATCGACCCGGCCACCGACGAGGCCGGCGCGCGCCGCGCGTGGCTGGATGCGCGCGTGGCCGAGCAGAAGCGGCGCGACCAGCGCGACAGCGCGCAGGCAGGCAGCGAGGCCGGCAACGACGAAGCCGCCGAGCAGGGCGCCGAGATCAAGGTTTCGAAACAGGAATACCCGAAGTACCTGGAGCAGGTCTACAAGCGCACTTCCATGAAGAAGCCGCGCAATTTCGTCGGCTTCACCAAATCCCTGCCGCCCGAGGAAATGGAAAAGCTGCTGATGGCCAACGCCACGGTCACCGAGGCCGACCTGAAGCGCCTGGCCGAGCAGCGCGCACTGGTGGTCAAGCAGTCGCTCGAACGCGAGGGCAAGGTGCCGGAAAGCCGGCTGTTCCTGACCGCGCCCAAGCTCAGCGCCGAGGGCATCAAGGACAAGGGCGCGCCCAACCGCGTGGACTTTTCCATCCGCGGATAGACGCCGGGGAAGACGTTTCGCAATGCCGCCCGCCGCATGGCGGGCGTGTCATGCCATCACACCGCGAGGCGCCCCGATCTCACGTTTCGCCCCACTGCCTCAGCAGATTGTGATAGCACCCCACCAGTGTCCTCCGGGCGCCCTCATCGGCGCCGGTCTGGTTCAGGGTCTGGATCGCATTGTCCATATCGAACAGCATCGCACGCCGGGCATCGTCCCGGACCAGGCTCTGGATCCAGAAGAAACTGGCCAGCCGCACGCCGCGCGTGATCGGCGTGACCTGGTGCAGGCTGGTGGCGGGATAGACCACCATGTCGCCGGCTTCCAGCCTGACCGAATGGGCACCGTAGGTGTCCTGCATCTGCAACTCGCCGCCGTCGTAGCTGTCCAGCTCCGACAGGAACAGCGTGGCCGAGATGTCGGTGCGCAGCTTGCGGCCGTCGTACGGATGGATGCGCACGCTGCCGTCCACATGGGCGCCGAAGGTCATCCCTTCGCTGTATCGGTTGAACATCGGCGGATAGACGATGTTGGGTAGCGCCGCGCTGATAAACAGCGGATTGCGCTCCAAGCCGAGATGCGGAACGCCGAGGTATCGCCCGTGGGCGTGTTGTAGTCGGCGGTGGCGCGCACCAGGCCGTTGGTGGTGACCGAGCCGGTCACCTCGGTGGCGGCCTTCAGCGTCGGCTTCTTGCTGACCTGGTTGATCACGCCGCCGGTGGAGCCGCGGCCGAACAGCATCGACGACGGCCCCATCAGCACCTCGACCTGCTCGAGCGCGAAGGTATCGCGATAGTACTGGCCGCGGTCGCGGAAGCCGTCCAGGTAAATGTCGGTCCGCGCCGAGAAGCCGTTCAGGTTGATGTTGTTGCCGATCTGGCCGCCTTCGGCACCGCCGATAGTGATACCCGGCACGTTGCGCAGCGCATCGGCCAGCGAGCTGACGCCTTGCGATTCCATCAGCGCCTTGTTCACCACGGTGACCGATTGCGGCACGTCCCGCAGGTCGGCGGGCAGCTTGCTCAGCGACCCCTTGCCGGCGTTGAAATCGCCGCGGGAGGCCTCGCCGTTGACCACCACTGCCGGCAGCGTGGCGGCCTGCTGTGTTGCCGACACAGACAATTCAGATCTTGGGTCAATGTATGGATTAAGAGCCATTGGCAATATTAAGTGCTGTATTAGGTACTTCTTAATAGGCCCCGTTTTTGAGAGACGCCTGCGGCGGCGCAAAGGCGACCCCGGCGCAAAACAGCGACCATACATTTGCTCGCAAACCGGAAATAACGACTGAAGAAAATATGCGGTGGATTCGGGATGCACCCGCTCAGGGCGGATTTCCTGCTCGTGAACGATTCTCGGGCTGACTGGCCGGCGGCGTACCGCGCGGCGGCGCAGCAAGCAAGGCCACGAAAACCGGTATGATTCGGCCCGGACAATCCGTTCTATAGCCGATTCAGGAGTGTGTTTTGCAGCAGGATCAAATGGAAGCCGCCGTCGCCTACAAGACCTGGGTGTGCGTGATCTGCGGCTGGGTCTACGATGAAGAACTGGGCTGGCCGGAAGACGGCATCGCCCCCGGCACGCGCTGGGAAGACATCCCCGAGGACTGGCGCTGCCCGGAATGCGACGTCGGCAAGGCTGAATTCGCCATGATCGAGCTGTAACGCCGCAGGCACGGTCCGGCTGATCCTTGCAGGCTCAGCCCTGGGCTTGCGCCAGCATGGCGGCAAGCAGCACATTGGCGCCCGCCTCGAGATGCTCGGGCCTGGCGTCCTCGACCTCGTTATGGCTGATGCCGTCCTTGCACGGCACGAAGATCATCGCCGCCGGCGCCACCCTGGCCAGGTAGACCGCGTCGTGGCCCGCGCCGGTGACGATATCGCAATGCGTGTAGCCGCGCGCCACGGCCGCCTGCCGGACATGCGCCACAAGCTCGGGCGCGAACGGGGTCGGCTCGAACCGCTGGATCGCTTCGACTTCCACCGCCAGCGCGGCACCTGTCGTGCTGCCGCTGGCCAGCGCCGCGCACGCTGCGCGCAGCCTTGCTTCCATCCGGTCAAGCTGGCCGCCATCGAGATGGCGAAGGTCGACGCTGAATTGCACTCGCCCGGGGATGACGTTGCGTGAAGACGGGTGGACATTGACCACCCCGACCGTGCCCCGGCCATCGGGGGCAAAGTCGTTCGCGATCTTCGTCACTTCCTGAAACAGGAACGACGCGCCATGCAGGGCGTCCCGGCGCAGCGGCATGGGGGTGGGGCCGGTATGCGCCTCCATGCCCGTCACCGTGACGTCATACCAGCGCAGGCCAAGCGACCCTGTCACCACGCCGATGACCTTGTCCTCGGCCTCGAGGATCGGGCCTTGTTCGATATGCGCCTCGAAGTACGCGCCAACCTTGTGGCCGACCGGCGCGGTGCCCGCATAGCCGATCGCCGCGAGTTCGCCGGCAACGGACTTGCCGGCGTTGTCCGTTGCCGTCAACGCGGTGGCTTCCGGGAAAACGCCGGCGAACACGCCCGATCCCATCATCACCGGCACAAAGCGCGCGCCTTCCTCATTGGTCCAGATTGCCAGTTCCAGCGGCGCCTCGGTGGTCACGCCGTGCTGGTTGAGCGTGCGCATGACTTCCAGCCCGGCCATGACGCCATAGCATCCGTCGAACTTGCCGCCGGTGGGCTGGGTGTCGATATGGCTGCCGGTCGTGACCGGGGCGAGCGCGTCGTTGCGGCCCGCCCGGCGCCCGAAGATGTTGCCCACGCGGTCGATGCGCACCGTCAGGCCGGCATCTCGCATCCAGCCGGTGACGAGGTCGCGCGCCTGCCCGTCCAGCGCGGTCAGGGCCAGGCGCGCATTGCCGCCCTTGGGCGTGGCGCCGATCTGCGCCAGTTCCATCAGCGCTTGCCACAGGCGTTCACCATTGATCGTGATTGCGTTCATGCGCCCGTTCCTGACTGTTGGACGCCGCCGAAGAATGCCTTTGCATTGGCGGCGAGCGAATCGAGGTGATACCCGCCTTCCTGCACGATCAGCGTGGGCAGGCCCAGTGCGGCAACCGCGCGGCCGAGGCGGCCGAAGCCTTCGGTGGACACGTCCACCAGCGACTGCGGATCCTCGCGGTAGATGTCGAAGCCGAGCGACAGCACCAGCGCGTCTGCCTGGAAGCGTTCGACGGCGCCGCGCGCCTGGTCCAGCTTGTCGAAGAAGACGGACTCGGGCGAACGGTGCGGCATCGGCAGGTTGAGGTTGTGGCCGGCGCCCGCGCCGCGGCCGTGCTCATCGTCGAAGCCCGCGACCACCGGATAGAAGTTGGTCGGGTCGCCGTGGATCGATACGTAGAGCACGTCGGCCCGGTCGTAGAAGATCTCCTGGATGCCCTGGCCGTGGTGCATGTCGGTGTCGAGGATGGCCACGCGGCCAAAGCGCGCGCGCAGGGCCTGGGCGGCGATCGCGGCATTGTTCAGGTAGCAGAAGCCGCCCGCCGCGCCGCGCCGCGCATGATGGCCCGGCGGCCGGCATAAGGCATAGGCGCGGCGTTCGCCGTCCAGCAGCGCCCCGGCGCCGGCCACCGCGCTCTGCGCCGACCAGTAGGCCGAGCGCCAGGTGTTCAGGCCCACCGGGCAACTGCCGTCGGCGAGATAGCGCGCGGCCTGCGCCAGCACGCCGCGCAAGGCGTTGGGCTCGCGCACGAAGATGTTGGACATGACCTCGTCGCCCCAGTCCTCAGGCAGCTCGCGCCAGCTGGCATGGGCGTCCTGCAGGAACTGCAGGTAAGGATGGTCGTGCACGGCGGCAAGCGGTGCGAGGCCGTGGTCAGCGGGGCGTGGAGCGCGAAGCCAAGCGCTTCTGCCGCCTGGACCAGCCGCTGCGCCCGCGCGGGCAGCTCCTGCGGCGAGCGCATCTTGCCGCGCGAGTAGTAGCTCTGCGGATGGTGCAGCAATTGCTCGGGATGGAAAAACGTCAGCATGGGTTTGCAACCTCTGTGGAAAGCCGTCAGGCCTGCGCGGCTTGCGCGGCGGGTTGTTGTTGCTGGCGCTGGCGTGCATCGATACAGGCAATGCACAGCAGCGACACGCCGGCCAGCAAGGTGTAGAACACCGCCAGCGGCCACCATTGGCCCTGGAAGCGCTGCGCGAGGATGGTCCCCACCAGCGGTGTCAGCCCGCCCGCCACCGCGCCGCAGACCTGGTAGGACAACGAGATCGCCGAGTAGCGCACGCGCGTTTCGAAGACACCGCTGACAAAGCCCGCGATCACCGAATAGAAGCTCGCCATGCACACCACCGCCAGCGCGATGCCGAGCACGATGGCCGGCGCCTGGCGCGTCTGCACCAGCAGGAACATCGGATAGGGTGAAGCCATGGCCAGCAGCGCAGCCAGCTTGAGGAAGCGCGCGCCGCCAAGCTTCTCTGCCAGCCAGGCGGCCAGCGGCTGCGCCAGGAACTGGATGATGGCGACGGCGAACAGGCAGTCGAGAATCAGCGTCCTGGACAGCGACAGGTATTGCGTGGTGTAGGCAATCATGAAGGTGTTGGTGAAGTACACCCCCGCAATGCCGATGGTATTGGCGCCGATGCACAGCAGCACCGGCACGCGGGCCGTGCGCCAGACTTCGGCAATCGGGAGCTTGGCGGTCTTGCGCTGCGCCTGCACCTGCGCGAACTCGGGCGATTCATTCACGCCCAGCCGGATCGCCACGCCCACCAGCAGCAGCGCCGCGCTGGCCAGGAATGGCAGGCGCCAGCCCCAGTCCATGAACACGTCGTGCTCCATCGACGTCACCGCGCGGAAAGCCAGCAGCGACAGGATCAGGCCGGCCGGGCTGCCGAGCTGCGCGAACGAAGCGAAGAAGGTGCGGCGGCCCCTGGGGGCGTGCTCGCCCGCCATCAGCACCGCACCGCCCCATTCGCCGCCCACGGCGATGCCCTGCACCACGCGCAGCAGCACCAGCAGCACCGGCGCGATGGCGCCCGCGGTGGCGTAGGTCGGCAGCAGGCCGATGCCGATGGTGGCCACGCCCATCATCATGAGCGTGACCATCAGCGCCTTCTTGCGGCCGATGCGGTCGCCCCAGTGGCCGAACACGATGCCGCCGAGCGGACGGGCAAAGAAGCCGACCGCGAAGGTGCCGAATGATGCCAGCGTGCTCAGGAAGGGATCGCCGCCGGGAAAGAACAAGGGGCCGAACACCAGCGCGGCGGCGGTGGCGTAGATGTAGAAGTCGTACCACTCGATCATGGTGCCGACAAAGGCGGCCGTGGCGGCGCGCACGGGCTGGCGCGTGCCGGAAGGGGACACTTGCATGGACTGGCTCCTCACTATGTTTGTGCCGCTGCATCAGGGGCAGCTGTGGGAGCAGTTATCGCCCGTTGACAAACATCAGTCAAATTTCTAATATTTATTTTTCACATAATCTGAATTTATATGGGGGGCGGGATGGAGCGTTCTGCGCTGGACCGGGCCCTGCTGACCGACCGGCTCGACTGGAACCTGCTGCGCACCTTTCTGACCATCGTCCACGAGCGCAGCCTGAGCCGTGCCGCGGTGCGGCTGCATATCACCCAGCCGGCGGTGAGCCTGGCCTTGCGCCGGCTCGAAGAGCATCTGGGACACACGCTGATCGAGCGGCGCGGCAGCAATTTCCGCCTGACCCGGGCCGGCGAAGAGGTGCTGCGCATCGCCACCGATGTCTATGGCAGCGTGGCGCGGCTGGGGGCTGAACTGGCGGAGCAGCAGGATGAAGTTAGCGGCCTGCTGCGGCTGCTGACCGTGAGCCGGATCCATTCCGGCGTCTATGACGAATGCCTGGCGGCGTTCCATCGGCAGCATCCGCGCGTCACGCTGCAGGTGGACGTGATGCGCAGCACCGAGATCGCAGACGCTCTTGCGCAGAAGGCTGCCGGCGTGGGCCTGAGCCTGTACCGGCAGTCGGGCCGGCAGTCGGGCGACGGGCTTGAGCACATGCTCTTCCTGCGCCAGCGCTACGCCATCTTCTGCGGGCGCCATCACCGGCTGTTCGGGCGCACCGGGCTGGCCATTGCCGACCTGCTGGCCGAGAACTTCGTGTCGTTCAGCAGCGACCAGCTTGGCGACGTGCTGGCGCCATTGGCCGTATTCCGTGACCAGCACGGTTTTTCGGGCCGCATCGTCGCGACCTCGCCCAGCCTCGATGAAATCCGGCGGCTGGTGTTCGCGGGCTATGGCATTGGCTGCCTGCCGGAACACATCGTGGCCGACGATGTCGCCCAGCAACGGCTGTGGCGCCTGCCGCCCGAAGAAGGCGTGGCCGATATCGACATGTACCTGCTGTGGAATCCGGAGCGGCGCCAGACGCCGGCCGAGGCGGCGTTCCTCGAACACTTCCGGCACTACGTGGCGCGCTATTCGCTGATGGAGCGGCTGGGGGAGTCAGTGAACGCGCCGCTGGCGGCGTTGCGCGTGCCGACGGCGTGACGGGCTGTTGCCCGGTTCGCGTGCCTTGTTGCTGCTAGCCGTGCCGTCGCAGCGTATGCCGGCACAGCCCCGCGCGTTGCCGTTGTGCAGCGCAGCGCCGGTAGCGCATCCGGTACGGATGGCTGCAGCGCCAGATGGCCCGCAACACGGTAATGAACAGCAGCGCAGCCATGACGGCAGCGAGCAGGCCGATCGACATAACGGCCCTCCTCCCGAAAAACCGTCTGTCCGACCTCTGGGGGTCAGATCAGCAGCGGTAATGCCTCTAGCACCAACACCGCAACCAGTGCGCCGATCAGGGCGCCCAGGGTCCGGCAACTGATGCGCAGGAATTTGGCGGTCACCGGGATCGAACCCATGGCGATCACGCCTACCAGCGCCATCGGAATCAGGAATACAAGATCATGCGCGTTGAAGTGCATGGCGGTCTCCTGTCTCTCTTTTGTGATTCCAGTATAGGCAGTGTGTGCCCGATGCATGGCTGCGTGCATCGGGATTGTCCCGAACCGGGGCGATGCGGATGCCACCCAGGTACTGATGCGTGCACATAGGGCCTTCAGGTGTTGCGCTGCGTACGCATGCCTCACGTTTTTCGCCATGCGAACCCCGAAGCGGGAAACACGTGTCCTATGCTGATCAGAGACGCGGGGCCCCGTTCCCATTTAAGTCCAATGCCCCGCGGACCGAGAGAGACGGAGGTGGCTATGGAACTTCACATGCAATCGCACCACTACGTGCGGCGGCAGCCGGACTGGACCGCGGCAGCGGTCTCGGGGCTGGCGGCCGGGGCGTTGCTGCTGGTGCTGGAGCTGTTCTGGTCGTCGATGGTGTCGGGCGTGAACCCGTGGGTCGCGACGCGCATGATCGCGGGGATTCTGATGGGCCAGAGTGTGCTGCAGAGCGCAACGTTCACCGTCGGCACCGTGGCCGCGGCGCTGGTGATCCATTTCGTGCTGGGTGCCGTGCTGGGCATGATCCTGGCGGCCATCATCGCGCCATTCACGCTGGATTCGAGCCTGGGCATGGCAATGCTGGCGGGCGCCGTGTTTGGCCTGGTGGTGTACTTCTTCAATTTCTATGTGATGACGCGGGCCTTCCACTGGTTTGTCGAGGTGCGCGGATGGCATACGTTTATCGGGCACCTGATCTTCGGAATGACCGCGGCGGCATGCTACTGGAAGCTGGAGAGCAAGGACGTATCGCACTGACAATCGCATCGGGGCAGGGCGCTGTGAGCGCCCGCACATGACGGTTGCATTGCGCGCGCCAGCCTCTGGGCGGATACGCGCGCAAGGCCCGCGGCGGCCGGAATCAAGGGTTCCCGCCGCCGCTTTTTCCCGCGCTGCGCGCTTGTGCAGTGCGACACCAATGCATTGGCATGTCGCCTTGCAGTGACCTGACGGCATGCACTAGTCTTATGTCTACCTGCGTGACTTGCGCATCCCTCGCCGCGCGCGAGGAGGAGGGTGGATATGGCGTTGGCCATCGCACTCGTAGTCATGGTCGTCGCTTCGGTGCTCTTCCATTTCCTGAGCCCGTGGTGGGCGACCCCGCTGGCGTCCAACTGGAAGCAGATGGACGACACGCTGACCATTACCCTGGTCATCACTGGCATTTTCTTCATCGGCATCAACCTGTTTGTCGGCTACATCGTCTGGCGCTACCGGCATGAGGCGCCGCATCCCAATGGCGGCACCGGCCACCGCGCGTCCTACCACCCGGAGAACAGCAAGCTTGAGCTGTGGCTGATCGGGGGCACCACTCTGGGCGTGGTGGCATTGCTGGCGCCGGGCCTGTTCGTCTACGCCGACTACGTGCGCCCGCCGCGCGACGCGATGGTGATGGAAGTGGTGGGGCAGCAGTGGTCCTGGGCCTTCCGCTTTCCCGGCAAGAGCGGCCAGCTGGGTGCGTCCGATCCGCGCTTTGTCACCGGCGCGAATCCGCTCGGGCTGGACCCCGATGATCCGCGCGGCCTGGACAATATCGTGATCATCGGCCCGGAGGTGCACCTGCCGCTGAACAAGCCGGTCAAGGTGCTGTTGCGCTCCAAGGACGTGCTGCATGATTTCTATGTGCCGCCATTCCGCGCGCGCATGAACATGGTGCCGGGCATGGTGACGTCGTTCTGGTTCACGCCGACGCAGACGGGCCGCTTCGACGTCCTGTGCGCGCAGCTGTGCGGCGTGGGGCACTACAACATGCGCGGCACGGTAGTGGTGGAAGAACCGGCTGCGTACGAGGCATGGCTGGCGAAGCAGCAGACCTTTGCCATGACGCTGGCGAAGGCCGCGGCACCGCCGGCGGCAATGGCCGCTGCCGCACCCGGCGCCGCGGGCGACGCCGGCATCGTCGAGAAGGGCCGCGCGCTGGCGCAGAGCAAGGGCTGCGTCGGCTGCCACAGCATCGACGGCAATCCGGGCGTGGGGCCGACCTGGAAGGGCCTGTACGGCAAGACCGAGACCTTTGCCGACGGCAGCAGCGCCAAGGTGGACGATGTCTTCCTGCACGAGGAGATCACCGACCCGCATGCGCGGCTGGTCAAGGGCTTCGGGCCGGTGATGCCGAAGTTGCCGGTGAGCGAGGACGAGGTCGCGGCGCTGATCGCCTATATCAAGTCAGCCGGCAGCGGCGCGGCCGAGGCGGGAACCGTTGCGCCGGTCGCTCCCGCGGACGTGCCCGCCGGCCCGGCTGCCGCGACCAGCGCCGCCACCACGGCAACCGCTGGCTCCGGCGCGCCCGCTGCCACGCCCGGGGCCGCGTCCGGCACCTATACGACTTCGACGGCCGTGGCCGTGCCGCCCTCGGCGGCGCCTGCGCCCGCCAGGAAGTGAGGAGACCCGCATGGCTTACGCCGACGATGCCGCCCATCACGCGCCGCAGAGCTTCTGGACCCGCTATGTCTGGAGCCAGGACCACAAGGTGATCGCCGTGCAGTACACCATCGTGGCGATCGTGGTGGGCCTGGTGGGCGTGGCGCTGTCCAACCTGATGCGACTGCAGCTGGGGTTCCCGGGGCGCTTCGAGTTCATCGACGCCAACCGCTACTACCAGTTCGTCACCATGCACGGCATGATCATGGTGATCTACCTGCTGACCGCGCTGTTCCTGGGCGGCTTCGGCAACTACCTGATCCCGCTGATGGTGGGCGCGCGCGACATGGTGTTCCCCTTCCTCAACATGCTCAGCTTCTGGGTCTACCTGCTGTCGGTGATCGTGCTGCTGACCAGCTTCTTCGTGCCCGGCGGGCCCACCGGCGCGGGCTGGACGCTATACCCGCCGCAGGCCATCCTGGCCGGCACCCCAGGCCATGACTGGGGCATCATCCTGATGCTGGTGTCGCTGGCGATCTTTATCGTCGCGGCCACCATGGGCGGCCTCAACTATGTCACCACCGTGCTGCAGGCGCGCACGGAAGGGATGACGCTGCTGCGCATGCCGCTGTCGGTGTGGGGCATCTTCATGGCCACCATCCTGGCGCTGCTGGCGTTCCCGGCGTTGTTCGTGTCGGCGGTGATGATGCTGCTGGACAAGACGCTGGGCACCAGCTTCTTCATGCCGGCGATGGTGTCGATGGGGCAGCAGCTGAACTACAAGGGCGGCAGTCCGCTGCTGTTCCAGCACCTGTTCTGGTTCTTCGGCCACCCCGAGGTGTATATCGTCGCGCTGCCGGCCTTCGGCATCGTCTCGGACCTGGTCAGCGTGCATTCGCGCAAGAGCATCTTCGGCTACCGCACCATGGTGTGGGCGATCCTGGCGATCGGGGTGCTGTCGGTGGTGGTGTGGGCGCACCACATGTTCGTCAGCGGCATGAACCCGTACTTCGGCTTCTTCTTTGCCACCACCACGCTGATCATCGCCATCCCTACCGCGATCAAGGTCTACAACTGGGTCATCACGCTATGGCGCGGCGATATCCATTTCACCGTGCCGATGTTGTTCGCGATCGCGTTCATCAGCACCTTCGTCATCGGCGGCCTGACCGGGCTGTTCCTGGGCAATGTCAGCGTGGATATCCCGCTGTCCAACACCTACTTCGTGGTGGCGCACTTCCACATGGTGATGGGCGTGTCGCCGATCCTGGTGGTGTTCGGCGGCATCTACCACTGGTACCCGAAGGTAACTGGCCGGATGCTGGACGACAACATGGGCCGGATCCATTTCTGGGTCACCTTCGTCGGCACCTACGCCATCTTCTTCCCGATGCACTACCTGGGCATACTGGGCATGCCGCGCCGCTACTACGCCTACGAGAACTACGCCTTTATCCCGGAGTCGGCGCATGTGATGAACATGTACATCTCGGTGGCGGCATTCATCGTCGCCACGGCGCAGCTGCTCTTTGTCTTCAACCTGGTGTGGAGCCTGTGGCATGGCCGCAAGGCCGACGCCAACCCGTGGCGCGCCGCCTCGCTGGAATGGCAGACGCCGCAGACGCCGCCCGTGCACGGCAACTGGGGACCGCATCTGCCGGTGGTGTACCGCTGGGCCTATGCCTACAGCGTGCCGGGCGCGCGCGAGGACTTTATCGCGCAGAACGCGCCGCCGGAAGAGGGTGGGGCCGAGCCTGAACCGCATGCCAGCCGCGGAGCCGTCGCATGAACGCCGAAGCCCTGTACAAGGTCAGCCGCGACGATTTCGGCGGCAACCCGTCCGACGAGAATGCCGCCAACCACCGGCCGCGCGGGCGCGCTCCCGCAAGCATCGGCCTGTGGGTGTTCATGGGCGTGGTGAGCTCGCTGTTCGCGCTGTTCCTGACCGCCTATGCGCTGCGCATGGACAGCCCGGACTGGCACCGCATCGGGCTGCCCTGGCAGGTGTGGCTGTCCACCGCGCTGCTGGCCGCGGGCAGCGTGGCGATGGCGGTGGCGTCGCGCGCCGCGGGCCGGGGCGAGATGGCCGTGGCCAGGCAAGCGCTGCGCCTGGGCGGCTTGGGCGCGGCCGGCTTCGTCGCCTCGCAGCTGTGGGCCTGGCAGGCGCTGGGTGCGATGCAGGTGATGCCTGCCGGCAATCCGGCCGGCAGCTTCTTCTACCTGCTGACCGCGATGCACGGCTTGCACGTGCTGGGCGGCCTGGCCGGCTGGGGCTTTGCCGTCTCGACACGCGGCAGCGGCGAGGCCGCGGTGCTGCGCATGCGGCTGTGCGCGCGCTACTGGCATTTCCTGCTGGCGGTGTGGGTGGTGCTGCTCGCCGCGCTGGGCTGGCTCACGCCTGAACTGGTGCGCTATATCTGCGGCACGGCCTAGCGCCGGCAAGAAGGAGGACCGGCATGTCAACGCAACTGTCTTCACCATCGCCTGCACCCGCAGGGGTGCCCGCGTCGCCGCTGGGCGGCGTGCGCGGCCTGCTGGCCGACTGGTCGTCGGACCAGCAGGCCTTCAAGGTGTCGTGGGGCAAGACCATGATGTGGATCTTCCTGCTGTCCGACACCTTTGTCTTCAGCTGCTTCCTGACCGGCTACATGACCGTGCGCATGTCGACCACAGTGCCATGGCCGAATCCCAGCGAAGTGTTTGCGCTGCATGTGGGTGGCGCCGATATTCCGCTGCTGCTGATCGCCATCATGACCTTCGTGCTGATCACCAGCAGCGGCACCATGGCGATGGCAGTCAACTTTGCCTACCGGCGCGCGCGCCGCGAGTGCGCGATGCTGATGCTCGTCACGGCGCTGTTCGGCATGATGTTCGTCGGCATGCAGGCCTTTGAATGGACCAAGCTGATCGTGGACGAGGGCGTGCGGCCGTGGACCAACCCGATGGGCGCGGCGCAGTTCGGCTCGACCTTCTTCATGATCACCGGCTTCCACGGCCTGCACGTATCGTGCGGCGTGGTGTACCTGCTGATCGTGGCCTCGCGCGTGCTGCGCGGGCGCTACGAAGCCACCGGCAACTACCAGATCGTCGAGATCGCGGGCCTGTACTGGCACTTCGTTGACCTGGTGTGGGTGTTCATCTTTGCATTGTTCTATCTCTGGTGAGGCGGCCATGGCATCGAATCCGGCAACTCCAGTGGCCCCGGCGCAGGGCACGCCGCACGGCTCCGGCCACGATGCCGGGCATGCCGCGCACACCGGCCAGCAGCATCCCATCGGGCTATACCTGAAGATCTGGCTGCTGCTGTTCGTGTTGTCGACGCTGTCTTACCTGGTGGACTATTTCAATTTCACCGGCTACCTGCGCTGGACGTTGATCCTGCTGCTCATGGCGATGAAGGCGGGGCTGATCGTGGCGGTGTTCATGCATATGGCATGGGAGCGCATGGCGCTGATCTGCGCCATCCTGGTGCCGCCGCTTTGCCTGCTGGTGCTGGTCTTCCTGATGGCCGAGGAAGCGAATTACACTTTCATCACGCGCGGCCTGTTCTTCCGCTGACCCGGACGCCGGGGCGCGCGCTGACCGGTTGCGCCGCTGCCGGGTTCCAAGTCTGAATGGAAGCAGAGCCCATGCACGCTGCCACACAGGAAATCCTGATCTTCAACCATGGGCGCGATCCCGAACGGCTGACCCGCAAGCTTGCGGTAATCGCCGCAGATCCGTTTGCCTTCTTCCGAGGCACCAACCATCTCTATGCCGCATCGCTGCGCCATGAGGCATCATTGCTCGATGCGCCGACAACCTACGTCTGTGGCGATCTGCATCTGGAGAACTTCGGCAGCTTCAAGGGCGATAACGGGCTGGTCTATTTCGACCTGAACGACTTTGACGATGCCCTGGTCGCACCGCTTACCGTGGATGTGGTCCGGGTACTGTCGAGCGTGCTGGTGGCCGCCGGCACACTGGGCCTGTCCGAGGCCAATGCCATGCAAGCATGCGAAGCCATGCTGTCCACCTATGCGGCCGTGCTCCAGACGGGCAAGCCACGCTGGCTCGAGCGCGCCACGGCGGTCGGCATGGTGGCGACGTTGCTGCGCCGGGTCAAGCGCCGCAGGCGCGGCGAGTTGCTGGCCGAACGCACCGCGCTGCGCAAGGGCAAACGGCGACTGCTATGCGATGGCCGCCATGCGTTGCCGGCCGACAAGGCGGCCCGTGATCAGGCCCGCGCCATCCTTGTCGCCTACTCGAAGCAGAGCCACCATGGCCACCGCTTTGCCGCCGACGATGCCGCGCGGCGCGTGGCGGGCATCGGCAGCCTCGGGCTGGAGCGCTACATGGTGCTGGCCAGGGACAAGCTGGGGGGCATGCAGCGCCTGGTCGATATCAAGCGTGCCGCGCCCAGTGCCTGGCAGGACGTGGCCAGCCGGCCCCAGCCGCCCTGGGACAGCGATGCCATGCGCGTGGCGGCCGCGCAGCAGATCATGCAGGCGGCCTCACCCGCGCTGCTGTCGGCGGTCGACATGGGCGAGGCTTCCTACCTGGTAAAGAGCTTGCAGCCAACCGCGGACCGCGTCGACCTGGCGCAATGCCGCGGGTTTGCCTCGCTGCGCGAGGTGCTGGGCACCATGGCGCACGCCGCGGCATGGGCGCATCTGCGTGGGTGCGGGCACCATGCCGCAGACCGGATCGAGCAGCTGCAGGCGTTTGCCGCCGGCACCCGCTGGCGCACCAATGTCCTGCGGCTGGCGCGGCATGGCTGCGCGGTGTCGGTGGCGCAATGGAAGGCGTACGCGGACGATTACCGCAAGGCGCGGGGAGGCTGAGCGGGCGCCGACAGGTGCAAGCGCCGTTTCCGCATGCGGGAACGGCGCCAACGTCGAAACGCTCAGGCCTGGGTGATGAACTTGGTCACCAGGTAGCCGTCGAAGGTCTCCTGGCCGCCTTCGCTGCCGATGCCCGAATCCTTGATGCCCCCGAACGGGGTCTCGGCCAGCGCCATGCCGAAGTGGTTGATATTGACCATGCCGGCCTCCAGGCCGTTGGACACTTCGGTCGCGGTCTTCAGCGAGTTGGTGAACACGTACGACGCCAGGCCAAAGGGCAGGCTGTTGGCGCGGCGCAGCACCTCGGCCGTGTCCTTGAAACGCGTCACCGGCGCCACCGGGCCGAACGGCTCGTCGGTCATCAAGCGCGAGTCGTCGGGCAGGTCGGTGACCACGGTGGGCGCGAAGAAGTAGCCCTTGTCACCCAGGCGCGAGCCGCCGGCCACCACCTTGCCGCCGCGCTGGCTGGCATCGTCCAGGAACTGCTCCATCGACAGCACGCGGCGCTCGTGCGCAAGCGGCCCCATCTGGGTGCCGTCTTCCAGGCCGTTGCCCACCTTGATCGAGCCGATCACCTCGGTAAAGCGCGCCAGGAAGCGGTCATAGGCCTTCTCCTGGACGTAGAAGCGCGTCGGCGACACGCATACCTGGCCGGCATTGCGCAGCTTGAAGCGCGCCAGCATCTCGGCGGCGGGGTCGATGTCGGCGTCGTCGAACACCAGTACCGGCGAATGGCCGCCCAGCTCCATGGTCACGCGCTTCATATGCGCGCCGGCCAGCGCCGCCAGCTGCTTGCCCACCGGCACCGAGCCGGTGAACGAGATCTTGCGCACGATCGGCGATTCGATCAGGTAGGTCGAGACCTCGCCGGGCACGCCCCAGACGATGTTGAGCACGCCCGGGGGCAGGCCGGCATCATGGAACAGCTGCGCCAGCGCCACCACCGCGCTGGGCGAGTCTTCCGGGCCCTTCAGGATCAGCGTGCAGCCGGCGCCCAGCGCCGACACGATCTTGCGGATGGCCTGGTTGAACGGGAAGTTCCACGGCGTGAAAGCGGCGCACACGCCGATCGGCTCGCGCACCACGATCTGGCGCACATTGGGCTGGCGCGGCGGGATCACGCGGCCGTAGATGCGGCGGCATTCCTCGGCGTGCCAGTCGGCGTGCTCGGCGCAGACCATCACTTCGCCGACGGCCTCGGCCAGCGGCTTGCCCTGGTCCAGCGTGATATTGCGGCCGATCTCCTTGGCGCGCTCACGGGTGAGCTCGCCCACGCGGCGCAGCACTTTGGCGCGCTCCAGCGGCGAGGTCTTCTTCCAGGTTTCAAAGGCGCGCTGCGCGGCGGCCAGTGCGCGGTCCAGGTCGGCGCGGCTGGCATGCGGCAGCTTGCCCAGCACTTCCTGCGTGGCCGGGTTGATGACATCCTGCTCGCGCCGGTCGCCTCCCTTGATGAATTCCCCGTCGATATAGAGGGCGAGATCCTGGTACATGCGTGTTCTCCTGGTGGGCGGTGAAACCGCAAGCTTAACCCGGCGGCCGCGTTCATGCAGCGCGCCGGGTGCGTTCCCAGGTGGAATGTGCGGGAATGTCCCCGCGGCCGGATCAGCCGATATCAGGGGCGGTATCGCGCGTGCGCGCCACCGGCACGACTTCAGCCCCGGTGCGGGTGGCTTCCACCACCAGGATCACGAGCAGCGTGATCAGCGTCAGGCCGAACACCGCATAGCCGATGCTGTCGCCCTCGATGGCGAACAGGCCGGGCGCGTAGGTCGGGCTGGTGCAGATCATCGTGCCCGCCAACATGCCGGTGTAGTGCATGCCGCAGACGGCAACGCCCATGACCACTGCCGCCGCCAGCTGCTTGCCTCGGGTTTTCACCGTGGTGGCCAGCCACAGCGCGACCACCGACACCACCACCGCGATCACCACCGACAGCCCGATGACGGCCAGGTCCCAGTCGAAGCGGGTATTGGAGCGGATCGCCGCCATGCCGGTGTAGTGCATCGCCACCACGCCCAGCCCGGTCAGCACGCCGCCCTTGACGACGTTGTTGGTACGGCTGCCGCGCGGACGCGAGGCGATCGCCAGTCCGGCGCCGGCCAGTACCATCACGACGGCCAGCGAAGCCAGCGTCATGAACAGCCCGAACTCGCGGTGCGTGGGGGTCCGGTAAGCCACCATGCCGATGAAATGCATCGACCAGACCGCGCCGCCGCCGAGCGCCACGCTGGCGCACAACAGCCGGTCTACGTCCAGGCGGCCGTCGGGCAAGCGCACGCGCCGCGACCAGCGCAGGCCCACGTAGGCACCGCAGACCGAGATCAGGAACGACAGGCCCACCATCGGCCAGTCATAGGCAAACGGCACCACGGCGCCGGAAACAGGCTGGAAACCGACAAACATGACCCCACCTCCTCGTTTTGACTGCGACTGAAGGGCGCACTCGCATGCCAGGCATTCCGTCCGGCAGCCGGCCTGGGACGCGGTGGTCCCGCGCCGAGTATGCAGGGGGCCGCAACCGGAGGGGAATAACTCATTCAGGTAAAAAGCACTGTGCCATGCCGGCCATGTGTCCTTGTTGCCGCCTCCGGGCAGGAATAGACTGGGCGGATTTCCCATGCGCGACGCCTCATGAAGCCAGACGCCAGACTGACCACCGGCCCGATCGGCCGCACCCTGCTGCTGTTCTCGCTGCCGGTGCTCGGCAGCAACATCCTGCAGTCGCTGAACGCCTCGATCAACTCGGTCTGGGTCGGCCGCTTCCTGGGCGAGGCCGCGCTGACGGCAACCTCCAACGCCAACATCATCCTGTTCTTCCTGCTGGGCGTGGTGTTCGGCATCAGCATGGCCAACACCATCATGATCGGCCAGGCCGTGGGTGCGCGCGACCTGGACGAGGCGCGCCGCGTGGTCGGCACCAGCACCACCCTCTTTGTCGGGCTGTCGGTGCTGGCCTCGGCGCTGGGCTATTTCTATACACCGGTCATCCTGGCGGCGATGCACACGCCGGAAGACGCCGCGCCGCTGGCAGTCAGCTATCTGCGCATCATCTTCCTGGCGCTGCCGTTCATGTACTTCTACAACTTCGTGATGATGACGCTGCGCGGCGCGGGCGATTCCCGCACGCCGTTCTGGTTCATGCTGTTGTCCGTCGTGCTGGACGTGGTGCTCAACCCGGTGCTGATCTTCGGCGTGGGCCCGATCCCGCCGCTGGGCATCGCGGGCTCGGCGCTGGCCACGCTGATCGCGCAGCTGGTGAGCCTGGCGGCGATGATGGTGCTGCTGTACCGGCGCCGCCATTTCCTGCTGCTGCACCGTGGCCAGCTTGCACTGCTGCGGCCCGATCCGGCAATCCTGCGGGCGCTGGTGGTCAAGGGCTTGCCGATGGGCCTGCAGATGGTGGTGATCTCGTCGTCGGCGATCGTGATGATGGCGCTGGTCAATGCCTATGGCTCGCAGACCACCGCCGCCTACGGCGTGGCCTCGCAGTTGTGGACCTATGTGCAGATGCCCGCGCTGGCGGTAGGCGCGAGCGTGTCGTCGATGGTGGCGCAGAACGTCGGTGCCGGGTTGTGGCAGCGGGTGTCGCGCATCACGCGCGTGGGCCTGCTGATCAATGTGGTGATGACCGGTGCGCTGGTCGCGCTGATCTATCTGTTCAACCGGCATTCGCTGGGGCTGTTTCTGGGCACCGACGGCGTGGCCATCGGCATCGCGCAGCATATCAATGTGGTGGTGCTGTGGTCATTCATCCTGTTTGGCTTCACCATCGTCATCTTCGGCACGGTGCGCGCCACCGGCGCAGTGATGGCGCCGCTGGTGATCCTGTTCCTGTCGATGTGGGTGATCCGGTTGCCGTTCGCGTGGGTGCTGGGCCCGCGCATCGGCGCCGAGGCGATCTGGTGGAGCTTTCCGCTGGGCTCGGTGGTGTCGCTGGTGCTGGCGGCTGGCTACTACCGCCTCGGCAACTGGCGCCGCAGCCATATCCTGCCCACCGTGCCGCACCCGGCGGAAGCCGTGGGGCTGGCGCCCGACACCAGCATGGGAACGCCCTGCGAAGATGCGGGCGAGGTCGTCGAGGAGACGGCTTCGGCAACGCCCGAGCCCGAAGGCGTGCGCTGACCGGCAGCGGCCCGTCATCGTGCCGCCGGCTTTGAAAGCCATTCGAAAGACCGGTGTGTCATCGTGTCACCGCTGGCACTCCCTCCCAGCGCACGCGTCGCCAGCCCAGCCAGAGCAGGCGCGCGTCTTTCCGGCCGCGCCTTGCCTTGATGCAAGCGCGCGCGCCGTCTTGTTCGTCTGACATTCCCGCCGACTTTACTCCCGGATTCTTCACGAATAGATACATCACGTTGTGATGTATCTATTCGTGCGCATCGATTGGATTTGCCTTGTTTTTAAGGGCGATCGGTGAATACCCCTAAACCAAGACAAATGAAAGGCACCTGAAAGATCACGTCTCTAAGGTTCGGGTCAACCGTCGGGGAGCATGCCTTGTGCATGTTTTGCCGCGCCCGAGCCAGTGCGCCCCCCGGCACGGCATTTCGTGAACTTTGAGGAGAATCGTTTTGCGCATACGCAGCCAAAAGGACTTTGCCTCCGGCCTGATGTTCGTTCTGGTCGGTCTGGGCTTTTCCTGGGTCGCTCGCGGCTATTCCATGGGAACAGCCGCCAAGATGGGACCCGGATATTTTCCATTCCTGCTGGGACTGGTGTTGGCCTTGCTTGGGGCGGTGGTGCTGCTGGCCTCGCTGTCGTCCGGGGGTGAGGAAGACCATCTCGCCCGCTGGGACCTGAAGACGCTGCTATGGATCCTCGGCTCGGTGGTGCTGTTCGGCCTGCTGCTCAAGCCGCTGGGCATGGTGCTGTCGGTGTTCGTGCTGGTGATGGTGTCGTCGATGGCCAGCCATGAGTTCAGCTGGAAGGGTGCGCTGCTCAACGCCGTGGTGCTGGTGCTGATCAGCCTTGGCGCATTCGTCTACGCCATCAACCTGCAGATGCCGGTGTGGCCGGCCTTCATCACCGGTTAAGGAGCGCCGACCATGGAATTGATTGATCACCTTGCGCTGGGCTTTTCCACGGCCCTGTCGCTGCAGAACCTGGCCTACGCCTTCCTGGGCTGCGTGCTGGGTACCCTGATCGGCGTGCTGCCGGGCCTGGGGCCGCTGGCCACCATCGCCATGCTGCTGCCGGTGACCTACACGCTGCCGCCGGTGGCCGCGCTGATCATGCTGGCCGGCATCTACTACGGCGCCCAGTACGGCGGTTCGACCACCGCCATCCTGGTGAACCTGCCGGGCGAATCGTCCTCGGTGGTGACAACCATCGACGGCTACCAGATGGCGCGGCGAGGGCGCGCGGGCGTGGCACTTGCCACCGCCGGTCTCGGCTCGTTCTTCGCCGGCTGCGTGGCGACGCTGATCCTGGCCGCCTTTGCCACGCCGCTGTCGGAACTGGCGTTCAAGTTCGGCCCTTCCGAATACTTCTCGCTGATGGTGCTGGGCCTGATCGGCGCCGTGGTGCTGGCTTCGGGCTCGCTGCCGAAGGCGGTGGCCATGATCGTGCTGGGCCTGCTGATGGGGCTGATCGGCACCGACGTGAACTCGGGCGCCGCGCGCTTTTCGTTCGACGTGCCGGAACTGACCGACGGCATCGACTTCGTGGCGCTGGCCATGGGCATGTTCGGCTTCGCGGAAATCATCGCGAACCTGGAGCAGAAGGAAGCCCGTGAGACGTTCACCGATAGCGTGACGAACCTGTGGCCGACGAGGGAAGACTTCAAGCGCATGATCCCGGCCGTGCTGCGCGGGACGTTCCTGGGCTCGGCCCTGGGCATCCTGCCGGGCGGCGGCGCGGCGCTGGCCTCGTTCGCGGCCTACTCGCTGGAAAAGAAGACCTCGAAGTACGCGCATGAATTCGGCAAGGGTGCGATCGAAGGCGTGGCCGGTCCGGAGTCGGCCAACAACGCCGCGGCGCAGACCTCGTTCATCCCGCTGCTGACGCTGGGCATTCCGCCCAACGCGGTGATGGCGCTGATGGTCGGTGCCATGACCATCCACAACATCCAGCCCGGCCCGCAGGTGATGACCAGCAACCCGGCGCTGTTCTGGGCCTGATCGCCTCGATGTGGATCGGCAACCTGATGCTGATCATCCTGAACCTGCCGATGATCGGCGTGTGGGTGAAGCTGCTGACCGTGCCGTACCGCTTCCTGTACCCGGCGATCCTGGTGTTCTGCGGCATCGGCGTGTACTCGGTCAACAACCAGACCTTCGACGTGTTCATGGCTGCGGGCTTCGGCATCATCGGCTACCTGTTCCTGAAGCTGCGCTGCGAACCGGCACCGCTGCTGCTGGGCTTCGTGCTGGGGCCGATGATGGAAGAGAACTTCCGCCGCTCGCTGCTGCTGTCGCGCGGTGACTTCAGCGTGTTCGTGACGCGTCCGCTGTCGCTGGGTCTGCTGGTCGCAGCCGCTGCGCTGGTTGCAGTGGTGGCGCTGCCGTCGATCAAGGCCAAGCGCGAAGAAGCGTTCCAGGAAGAATAGCGCCACGCGCGCTCCCCGGAGTGGCGCCGGCCTGGCTCATGCCAGACGGCGCACGCAACGCAAGCAAACGGGGTGCCTTCGCGCACCCCGTTTGCTTTCGCGGGCCGTTCGCGCTCTCGCGTGCGCCCGCCAACAAGACCAGAGAGTGCCCGACTGCGGCAGCAGTCATGGGCTGCGCATGATGATCAGGATTCCCGCACCGTCGGGTGCGCCGACAGCGCCCATGAAACCGCCTATCTTTGACCGGTTTTTCTCACGTATCTATGTGCTCAAGCTCGTCCAGTCGAGCCCGTCCACGGTCCTGAGCCTGGTCGACCGGCTGCGCGAGCGCGGCATCGACAAGAATATCCGCTCGTTGCGGCCGATCCTGCGCAGCCTGATGATGGCGCGGGCCATTACTGCCGAGCTGGTTGAAGGCAGTGGCCGCGTTTATTGCATCACCGAGCAGGGGCGGGCGGAGCTGGAGGCTTATATATCGCACCTGGCGGTGCTGAAGGCGGAGCTGGAGCCGGGGGAAGAAGAGTAGGGGGCGGTCAGCCGCCACCCCTCAAACAAAAAAGGCCGATCCTTTGGACCGGCCTCCTGCATGCTGCCCGCCTGCCGCAGGCAGCTGCAAGCACCCTGTTACTGCGTTACGAGCTCAAGCCCAGCCTGCGACTCATCATCGCCACGTGCCACCAGCACCTTGATCTTGTTCGGCGTGAGCCCGCCGATGCCGTCCACCGGGATCGTGGTGATCAGCCAGTCGGCATTGTTGGCAAGTGTCAGCGCGCCGGAATCGAAGATCACGGTCTTGGTCCCCGCAGTGGTGATGCGCAGGCGGTAGGTGGTGTTGCCATCCACGTCGATCGAGTCGGCGCCCGAGGCTGGCACAGCCTGCTTGTAGCCCACGCTGGCGAAGGTCGGGCCCACCGAGTTCAGGTCGATGGCCGGCATGGTCAGGTAGATGTCAACGTTCTGCGCATTGAACGAGGCGTTCAGGCTGCGCACGCGTGCCTTGGTCGACAGCAGGCCCTTTTCGAAGGGGTCGTCAATGGTCAGTGTTTCCGCGGCGGTCGCGCCGGGCAGTGCCACTACCGTGTACTTGTGGCCAGTGGCGGCAATGATGGTGGCGCGGCCGATTTCGGTCTGCGTGCCGGTGCGGTTGAACGAGATCAACTGGTTGCCGGTCTCCACGTTGAAGTAGGTGGAGACGAACTTGTAGGGCTCGTTCACGAACTTGGTCAGCACCCCGTTCTGCAGCACGTCGACATTGGGGCCGCCGGTGATGGCGTGTATCACGCGGACGCTCGGCTTGCTCAGCCCGATGCGGTCGCCGAGATCGTCGTCACCGCCGCCGCAGGCCGACAGCACCGCCGTGGCGGCCAGCGCCAGGCCTATCAAAAGTGTCTTGGATCGGAACATGGATCACCTCTTACCGTTCATTGGATTCAGGGACGTGCTGGCCCATGCCCGCGCGGGGGCGCCGGTAGCGAGGCCAGTTCGCTATCTGCTTGCTTGGCGTGCAGGCGCGGCAAAGCGCTTGCCGTGATGCAACGATAGGTATCAACCCAGGGGCGAGACAGACGCGGGGTTCCTAATCGTTTGTCGGACGATTCCGACAAGCGATGACGCGTGCGTGCGCGGGGGGCAGCCAGGCCAGCAGGCGCGGCGCCCGGCGGACGTGGGCGGGGCAGGTGGCGCGGTTGGCCGGGTGGCTGCCAGTGTGTAACTGGTTGTTGCTGCTGTGCTGCCGCAGTGACTCAGTCTTGCGACATCATTACCTGGTTGCGCCCATTGCGCTTGGCCTGGTAGAGGCCTGCATCGGCTGCTTCCACCACCTGGCTCGGCGGCTGGTCCGGCTGGGGTACCAGCACGGCGCCGCCGATGCTGACGGTGACACAGTCGGCGGTGGGGGAGCCGCTGTGGGCAATGGCCAGTCCCTGCACTGCGCGGCGCACCTTCTCGGCCAGCAGCCGCACGCCGCCGGGCGAGGTCGCCGGCAGCACCATGGCGAATTCTTCACCGCCGAAGCGCGCGGGCAGGTCGGTGGCGCGCACGCAATTGTCGCGGATCACCGTGGCTACGCGGCGCAGCACCTCGTCGCCGGCGACGTGGCCGTAGGTGTCGTTGTAGGCCTTGAACGCGTCGACATCGATCATCAGCAGCGCCACCTGGGTCTGCTCGCGCAGCGCGCGGCGCCATTCCGCGCTGAGGTATTCATCAAAGTAGCGCCGGTTGGACAGGCCGGTCAGGCCGTCTGAATTGGTCAGCCGCTGCAGCTCCAGGTTGGTTTCCAGCAGCTGTTGCTGGCTTTGCCGCAGCGCGCGATAGGCTTCGTCGCGCTGCAGCTGGTTCAGGTACGAGCGCGAGTGGTAGCGGATGCGCGCAATCAGCTCGATGCTGTCGGGCAGCTTGACCAGGTAATCGTTGGCGCCGGCGGCAAATGCCGCACCCTTGGTCGCGGCTTCTTCCTTGGTCGACAGCACAATGATCGGGATATCGCGCGTGGCGGGGTTCTCGCGATAGCGCTGCACCAGCGTCAGGCCGTCCATGCCCGGCATGACCAGGTCCTGCAGGATCACGGTGGGCTTGGTGCGCTGCGCCACCGCCACGGCCTCATCGGGCTGCGAGCAGTAGTGGAAGTCGATGTCGGGTTCGGTGGAGAGCGCGCGGCGCACCGCTTCGCCGACCATGGCCTGGTCGTCCACCAGCAGCACCATGGCAAGGTAGCCCTTGTCGGCTGCGGGCGCTTCAGGTTGGTTGGGTGATTCGGGTTGCATGTTCAATTCCTGGGTGTCACGGTCCCGGTCCCGGCCGGGACGGATTGCATTGGGTCAAAGCAGCACGGTGCCGCCGCATGCCTGTACCAGCCGCGGCGCAATGCGCGGCAGCGCCAGGATCTCCGCCGCCGCGCCCATGGCTGCGGCGGCCTTGGGCATGCCGTACACGGCGCTGGTGGCGCGGTCCTGGGCGATGGTCAGAAAGCCGCGCTCGCGCATCGCCTTCAGCCCCAGCGCGCCGTCGCGGCCCATGCCGGTGAGCAGCACGCCGATCACGTCGCCGCGCCAGTGCTCGACCACGCTTTCGAAGAACACATCGATGGAGGGGCGGTACAGGTAGTCGCAGGGCTGCTCGGTGTAGGCCATGCGCGTGGGGCCGGCCAGGCGCAGGTGGTCGTTGGTGCCGGCCAGCAGCACCGTGCCGGCCTGGGGCGTGTCGCCGGCGCGGGCAATGCGCACTGGCAGCGCACACTGGCCGTCGAGCCAGTCGGCCATGCCGGCGGCAAAGGCCTCGTCCACATGCTGCACGGTGACCACCGCGGCGCCGAAGTCCGCCGGCAGCGCGCCCAGCAGGGTGGCCAGCGCGGCCGGGCCGCCGGCGGAGGCGCCGATTGCTACCAGGCGTGGTGCGGCCACTGCGCGCGGCGCCGCCGTCAGCGTGTGCTGCGGGGCCACCCGGCCCGCCAGCAGGCGGCCGATATTGCGCAGCTTGCGCAGCAGCGGCCCGGCGGCAAGCTGCGCGTCGGGTTCGGCCAGCGTGGGGGTGTCGACCGCGTCGATGGCGCCGTGGCCCATCGCGTCGAACACCTGCGAGGCGTTGCGGCCCAGGTCCATGGTCACCACCACGATCGCGCAGGGCGTCGCGGACATGATGCGCCGGGTCGCCTCGACGCCGTCCATGACTGGCATCAGCAGGTCCATCAGGATCAGGTCCGGGGTCTGGCGCGCGGCCATCTGCACCGCCTGTTCGCCGTCGCCGGCGATCCAGGCGATCTCGAACGACGGATCCAGCGCAAGCGCGCGGCGCAGCGCGGCTACCGCAAGCGCCGAGTCATTGACGATGCCGATTTTCATGGACGTGCCTCGCCGATCAGGTCCTGGACCGCGTCGAGCAACGCGGCGTCGTGGAAACTGCCCTTGGCCAGATAATAGTCCGCGCCGGCCTCCAGCCCGCGCTGGCGGTCCTGTTCGCGGTCCTTGTATGACACCACCATCACCGGCAGCTGCCGCAGCGCGGCGTCCTGGCGGATCCGGCGCACCAGCTCGATGCCGTCCATGCGCGGCATGTCGATATCGGTGATGACCAGGTCGAAGGGCTCGGCGCGCAGCACGTTCCAGCCGTCCATGCCGTCGACCGCCACCGCCACATCATAGCCGCGCCCGGCCAGCAGCTTGCGCTGCAGCTCGCGCACGGTGAGCGAGTCATCCACCACCAGCACGCGCCGCGCGCGCGCCTGGACGCTGGCCACGGCCGCCTGCCGCACGCCTTCGATGCGGCCCTCGGAGACCAGCTTCTCGACCGAGCGGATCATGTCCTCGACATCGAAGATCAGCACCGGCGTGCCGTCGTCGGTGAGGCTGCCGGCGGCGATGTCGCGGACCTTGCCCAGTGCCGCGGGCAGCGGCTGCACCACCAGCAGGCGCTCGCCCAGCATGCGGTCGACGGCAATGCCATAGATGCGCTCGGCCTCGCCGATGACCACCACCGGCACTTGCTCGCGCACATTGGCAGCGTCAGCCTCGGGGCGTTGCAGCACCTGCGTCGCGCTGACCAGCCCGATGGCGCGGCCTTCGTGGCGGAAATGCTGGTGCCCTTCGGTCTGCTCGATCTCGCTGCGCGCCACCGCGGCCGCGCGCAGCACGCGGCCCAGCGGGAAGGCATAGGCTTCGCCCGCGACCTCCACCAGCAGCGTGCGCACTACCGACAGCGTCAGCGGCAGCTCCAGCCGGAAGTGCAGGCCCTGGCCCGGCTGCTGCGTCAGGCGCAGGCTGCCGCGCACGCGGCGCACCATCTCCTGCACGGCATCCAGGCCCACGCCGCGGCCGGAGACCTCGGAGACCGTGTCGCGCATGCTGAAGCCCGGCAGCAGCAGGAAGTCGAGCAGCTCTGCCTGCGACAGCCGCGCCGCGGTCTCTTCGGACGCCAGCCGCCGCCGCACGATAGCGCGGCGCAGGGCATCCAGGTCAACGCCCGCACCGTCGTCGAAGATCTCGATGACCAGGCGGCCAGCATTGTGGCGCGCCTGCAGCGTGACGCGGCCCTCCGCCGGCTTACCCTGCGCGGCGCGCACCTCGGGCGGTTCGATGCCGTGATCCACCGCGTTGCGCAGCAGGTGCGCCAGCGGCGCGTCCAGCGCTTCCAGGATATCGCGGTCCACCTGCGTGCCGGCGCCGATCAGCGCCAGGTGCGCCGGCTTGCCCAGCGTGCGCCCGAGGTCGCGCACCATGCGCGCATAGCCGGTCAGCGCGTCCGCCAGCGGGCGCATGCGCGAGGCCAGGGCGCTGTCATAGAGCCGGCGCGCCAGCCGCGTGGCGCGGTGATCGTATTGTTCGAACTCTTCCAGCCGCGCGGCCAGCTGGTCGTGGCCTTCGTCCAGCAGCTGGCGCAGTTCGGCCAGTGCGGTGTATGCAGCCGCGCCCGCGTTGCCGTCCGGTGCGTCCTGCAAGGCTTCCTGCAGTGCATCGGCGGCGCGCAGTGCGCGTGCCTGTTGCCGCCTTGCTTTCTGCAGCGAGGCGCCGAAGGGGCGCAGCCAGTGCGACTCGACCATGGCCTCGCCGGACAGCGCCAGCAGCTGGTCAAGCGCATCGGCATTCACGCGCAGCATGCGCTCCTGCGTGTCGTCTGCCGGTATCGCGGGCGCTGGTTCCGGTAACGAGGGCGCGGCCGGCGCTGGTGGTGCCAGTCCGACCGGCGCCCCGGCACCGCCATCGACCGTGCCCAGCCGATGCACCACTGCATCGATCTCGGCGCGGCCCGCATGCTCGGCCCAGCCCGGATCGCCGCCGGGCGGATGGCCGATGCGCAGCAGCAGGTCGGTGCCTTGCAGCAGCGCGTCGATATGCGCTGCGGTCAGCGGCATGCCGCCCTGTGCGGCGACCAGGCAGTCTTCCATGGCGTGTGCCACCCGCACGCCGCCATCGAGCCCGACGATGCGGGCCGCGCCCTTGAGCGAGTGGGCGGCACGCATGCAGGCTTCGAGCTGCTCGGCGGCTGCCGGGTTGCGCTCCAGCGCCAGCAGGCCGGCATTGAGGACTTCGGCCTGGGCATCGGCCTCAAGCGCGAACAGTTCCAGCAGCGAGGCATCGCGCAGTTGCTCGGGATTCATGCCAGGCTCCTGGCCAGCGCCTGGCGCACCAGTGCGGCATCGAGCAGCCCGACGCTGCGGCCCTGGTCAAGGAAGAGCGCCTGCGTATAGCGCGCCGACGCCCGCGCAAGGGTGGCGGGCAGCGGCTGCAGCGCGGGCGCCGGCACGCGGGCGATGCCGGACACCTCGGCTACCGGCAGCGCGATCGCGGCGCGCCCCTGCCCGAGGATCAGGAAGCGGCTGCTGCCGGCACTTTCACCGGCACCCGCGTCGAACAGCCGGGCCAGCGACAGGCAGGCCAGCAGGTTGCCGCGCACCGCGGCCAGTCCCAGCACGGCGGCATCGCGCCGGTGCGGCAGCGAATGGATCGGGCAGGGAGCGGTGACTTCGCCCAGCGCAGCGGTGGGCAGGGCCAGCCACTCATCGCCGATGCGGAAGACCAGGCAGGCCAGCGCGGTGCCGCGTTCGGCCGGCAAGGCCCCGTTATCGTCGGTGAGCGTGGCGGCATCGGGCAGTGCGTCCGGCTCGACGTCCAGCCGTTGCGCGTCCAGCAGCATGGCCGCGGCCTGGGCGTAGGCCGGGCAGTTGCGGCAGTGCGCATGCTCGGCCAGCGCGGGGCATGAGCCGTCGCCGCGCACGCCGATGCGCCGCCAGCAGTCGTCGACGTTTTCGGTGCGCAGGAGAATGCCTTGGGGCTCAGCCATGGTGCTTGCGGGTGTGGCGTTGCGCGCGCTGGCGCAGGCGCATGGCGCCGTCGTGATCGCCTTCGGTATCGAGCAGCGCGGCCAGGTGGTACAGGCTTTCCTGGTGCGCCGGGTCCAGGTACAGCGCCTTGCGGTAGGCGGCATGGGCCTGCGCGGTGCGGCCGGCGGCGTCGTGCAGCACGCCCAGCATGCAATAGGCGTCGGCATTGGCATCCGGGGTGCGCTCGAGCAGCGCCAGGCAGGCGGCGGTGGCGGCCTCCAGCTCGCCGCGGTCGGCCTGGGCGGCAATGGCAGCCAGCGCGGCGCGCTGATCGTTGCCAGGCGCGGGCGCTGCGGGCAGCGGCGGGGGCGTGACTGGGGCAGGCCGCATCGAGGCTGGTGGCCTCGGCAGCCGTGGCGGTGCGGCCATGCGGGGCGGCTGGGCCGCGTGCACTGGCACACGCGGCGCCGCCCTGGCGGCTGGCACGGCGGACGGCTTGCGGAAGGCAAAGGTCAGCGGCAAGCCGACCGGCTCCAGGCCCTGCGCGCTCAGCATGCTGGCCTCGGCCGGCCCGACAAAGAGCAGGCCGTCGGCGGCGGCCAGCCGCGCCAGCGTCCGCACCGCATGCCGCTGCCCCGGCGCGTCGAAATAGATCAGCAGGTTGCGGCAGAACACGAAGTCATAGGGCGGCTCGCCGGCCAGCAGGCCGGGATCGACCAGGTTGCCCTGCAGCAGCCGCACCTGCGCGCGCACGCGTGCATCCAGCACATAGCCGGTGGGCGTGGCCGTGAAATAACGGTCGCGGAAATCCAGCGGCGCGCTGCGAAAGGCGTTGGCGCCATATTCGCCCTGGCGTGCACGGGCCAGCGCGCGCGCGCTGATGTCCATGGCATCGATGGCAAAGCGGCTCGCCGGCACGCCCGCATCGAGCATGGCTATGGCGATCGAGTAGGGCTCTTCGCCGGTGGAGCAGGGCAGGCTCAGCACGCGCAGCGTGCGCCTGCCGTCGGCAAAGGCGCGCTCGGCGGCAAGGCGGCCCAGCGCCAGCAGCGCTTCGCGATGCCGGAAGAACCAGGTCTCGGGCACCACCACGGCCTCGATCAGCGCCTGGAATTCATCGGCGGTGCCGTGCAGCAAGTCCCAGTAGGCCTGGGTGTCCGGCGCCTGCCGTGCCTGCTGGCGCTCACGCACGGCGCGTGCCACCGCGCCGGTGCCGATGGCGCCCGCGTCCAGGCCGATGCGGGCCTTGAGCAGGGCCTCGATGTGCGTGGCAGTGCTCATGGCGCGGCCTCCCCGGCGGGGTCGGCAAACAGCATGGCATGGACGTCGTCCGGCAGCAGGGCATTGACCCGAACCCACTGCAGCAGGCCGCGCGCGTCGTGCCGCACCGGCCCGAGGTAGCGCGGGCTGGCCCCGGCGATGCCGCCGTCGACAAACGATTGCGCCGGGCAGCGCAGCGTCTGGGTGGCCGATTCCAGGCGCAGGCCCAGCAGCCGGCTGGCCTCGCCGCCATGGCGGCGGTAGTGGACCAGCACCGTGCGCGTGCTGGTGCGCAGCGCCGCCGGCACGCCGGTGGCCAGCGCCGGCAGGTCGATCACCGGCACCGGCTGGCCGCGGCGCTCCATCAGGCCCGCCACCCAGGCCGGCGCGCCGGGGATCTGCTTGAGCCGCGTGAGCGGCAGCACCTCGGCCACCTCGGCGGCATCGAGCGCATAGTGGTCAGCGCCAAGGCGGAACAGCAGGAAGAGTTTCATGGCGGCGGGGCGCAGGCCCTAGACCTTGAAGCGCGATACGCCGCTGCGCAGGTCGTTGGCCACCAGCGTCAGTTCGTCGATCGCCTGGCTCGACTGGCGCAGCGACTCCACGGTCTGCTGCGCGGCCTCGGACAGCTGCATCAGCGCCTGGTTGATCTGCTCGGCGCCGCCGGCCTGGGCCTGCATGCCCTCATTGACCATCAGCACGCGCGGCGCCAGCGATTGCACCTGCGCGATGATCTGCGACAGCTGGTCGCCCACCTGCGTGACCTCGGACATGCCGCGGCGCACTTCCTCCGAGAACTTGTCCATGCCCATCACGCCCGCCGACACCGCCGACTGGATCTCGCGCACCATCTGCTCGATATCGTAGGTGGCCACCGCGGTCTGGTCGGCCAGGCGGCGGATCTCGGTCGCCACCACGGCGAAGCCGCGGCCGTATTCGCCGGCCTTCTCGGCCTCGATCGCGGCGTTCAGCGACAGCAGGTTGGTCTGGTCGGCCACCTTGGCGATGGTGGTTACCACTTGGTTGATATTGCCGGCCTTTTCGTTGAGCGTGGCGAGCTTGGCATTGACCGAGCCGGCGGCGTCCATCACATGCTGCATGGTGCCTTCCATGCGCGACAGCCCCACCTGGCCGGTGCCGGCCAGCCCGGCTGCCTGCTCGGCGGCGCTCGAGACTTCATGGATGGTGCGCACCAGGTCGCGCGCGGTGGCCGAGATCTCGCGCGAGGTCGCGCCGATCTGCGTCGTGGTGGCGGCGGTCTCGGTGGCGGTGGCCTGCTGCTGGCGCGCGGTCGCGGCGATCTCGTTGACCGAGGTAGTGACCTGGATCGCGGTGCGCTGTGCCTGGCCCACCAGCGAGGTCAGCTCGCCCGTCATCTGGTTGAAACCTTCCTCCACTTCGTGGAATTCGTCCTTGCGGCGCAGCGCCATGCGCAGGCGCAGGTCGCCGCCGCGGATGCCGGACAGCAGGTTGACGATCGACTGCATCGGCACCGTGATCGCGCGCAGCAGCAGGTAGCCGCAGATGAGGGCGACCACCAGGGCCACGATCAGCGCCGCTTCGATGCCGGTCTTGGCTGCACTGACGGCATCGTCGATGCCCCGCGCCGCCCGCGAATTGACCGCGCTGTTGTCGTCCACCAGGTGCTGGGCCGCCTTGCGCGCCTCGACCCAGTGGTCATGCGCCTCGCCGCGCAGCGCTGCCGCGGCGGCGGCGCCGTTCCACTCGCCCTGGTGGGACAGGATCTGGGAGGCCTGTTCGTAGCGCGCGCGCATGTCCCGATAGGCCTTGAAGGCGATGCGGTCTTCGTCGCGCGTGATCGAGGTCTCATACTGCTGCTCGAGCTTGTCGAGGCGGCCGGCGGCGTCCTGGCTTTGCTGCTGGAAGCCGCGGCGCTCAGCCGGGTCGGCGGCATTGATGGTCTGCCACGCCAGCACATAGCGCTCGCCCCAGACGCCACGGATGCCGGTGCTGTAGTTCAGCCCGGGCAGCGCGTCCTGCAGCATCAGCGTGGTTTCGCGTTCAATGGCGCTCAGGCGGGTGTAGGCGACAACGCCCATCAGTGCCATGACAAGCAGGATCAGCGAGAAGCTTGCCAGGATGCGCGTGCGGATGGTCCATTCGTTCACGGTGAGGTGCCGGTGAGGTTCTTGTTCAGGAGCGGCCGTTCCCCGCAAAGCCGCCTCAGGGGCGCCGCTCCGGGCAAGCAGGAGGTTGCGGGGCGGCGGGGGACGGCCCGATGCGCGGTAGGGTACTGTAAGCCGGGAGCCGATTCAACGCGCAATGCGGCGCCGTTGCGCCGCCGCATAGTTGTTCCCGCCACAATCGGAACTGCTTGATTTTTTCCAAGTTTTCGTCACACTTGCTAAATTGCTAGCAGGTAACAATGTCGACAATTACAGATGGGGCAGGGATGGTGGCCAAGTCGGGGGCGAAGGCGACTGGCGCCTCGCCAGGCTCGGATCTCGATCCGCTGACCGGCGTTGACAATCGCCAGGGATTTCTGAAGCGGCTGGAGGCACGCCTGCACAGCGAGGCGGTGCCCCGCTGTGCTTTGCTGTTGATCGGCATTGACGATTTCCGCGCCTTCAACGACATGCACGGGCATGCCGAAGGCGACCTGATCCTGCAGCGCGTGGCCCGCCGCGTGCGCGACGCCTCGCCGCGCGACGCCGCCATTGGCCGCATCGGCAGCGACGAGTTCGGTGTGTTGCTTCCCTCCATTGCCGATCCCACGCTGGTGCGCCATGTTGGTGCGGCAATCCTCTCGATGCTGTCCTCCCCGCATGAGAACGCAGGTCGCCGCCACCATGTGCTGGCCAGCATCGGCGCCTGCGTGATCCCCGCCGCCGGCGAACAGGGTTCAGACGTACTGGCCGCGGCCAGCCTGGCGCTGGCCCGCGCCAAGCACGACGGCGGCCGCACCATGCGCTTCTTCAAGCCGCAGATGCGCTCGGACGTGACCACGCGGCTGTCGCTGGTGCAGGCGTTGCACGAAGCCTATGCCCAGCGCCAGTTCGAGCTGCTGTACCAGCCGCAGGTCGACCTGCGCGACGGCCGCGTGCACGGTGCCGAGGCGCTGATGCGCTGGCGCCATCCAACCCGCGGGCTGCTGGCGCCCGCCGCCTTCATCGACGCGCTGGCCGGCAGCAGCATCGCCAGCGATGTCGGCATGTGGCTGCTGCAGACCGCCTGTGCCCAGGCGCGCGCGTGGTCGCTGGCCTTTCCCCAGCCGCCGCGGGTGGCGATCAACCTGTTCGCGGCCCAGCTGTCCGAAAGCCGGCTGCTGACCGAGGTGCGCCACGTGCTGCGCGCGCTGGAACTGGCGCCGGACTGCCTGGAGATCGAGATCACCGAAACCATCGCGCTGCAGCAGGGCGACGAGGTCGCGGACCAGTTGCAGGCGCTGCGCCGCGACGGCGTGACGCTGACCTGCGATGACTTCGGCACCGGCTATGCCTCGCTCAGCTTCCTGAAGTCGTTCCCGGTGGACCGGCTCAAGATCGACCAGTCCTTTATCCGCAACGTGACCGAAGACCCGGTCGATGCCGCAATCGTGCGCTCGGTGATCAACGTGGGCGCAAGCCTGCACATTGGCGTGGTCGCCGAAGGCGTGGAAACGCCCGAGCAGCGCGACTTCCTGCTGGCCAACGGCTGCCATGAGGCGCAGGGCTACCTGTACGGCCGCCCGATGCCGGCCGAGCGCCTGACTGAAATGCTGCGCCAGCAGTCCGGCCGCTGAGCCGCCTCTGCTCCCGGTTTCGCCCCCCCTGTCAGGGAAGTTGTTTCCACCTTTGACGGCGAGCCTGCCCGTCCCGGGCACCCGCTGACCCCCGCCCGCCCGCAGCCTGCCTGGGATAGCGCGCCGGCCTGCGCTGCACTGCCGCATGGCGAAATACGAACTTACAAAGTCTGCCGCGCCGGGCGTGCCGCGGCATCCCGGGGCAATGTATGGTGACATTAGGGTTGCCGCTGACATCGGCCGGCCGCCCCCATGCGTTATGCCTTTTGTCCCGGTCCTGACTTCCATGTTCGATTCTTCCCAATCTGTCCCCCGTGCTCGTGGCCAATTCCGTGGCAGGCTGGCGCTGACGGCCCTGGCCGCAGCCGCCGGCCTGGCGGTGGCGGCTGCTGCACTGGCCCAGGTGCCCGCCGGCCCCCCGGCGAGGCCTATCTCGATGCGCCGGGGGCTGATGCCCCGATCCAGCAAGCCGATCCTTCCTCGCGCATTGCCACGCTGACCGCTGTCGACGGCAACCTCAGCTTTGCGCCGGCAGGCTCGGACGACTGGGCTGCCGCAGGCCTGAACCGGCCCGTCACCACCGGCGACCGGCTCTGGCTGGACCATGGCGGCCGTGCCGAGCTGCATGCCGGCACGGTGGCGGTCCGGCTGGGCGGCGCCACCGCGGCCAGCATCCTGAACCTGGACGACAGCGCCACGCAGGTCAAGCTGACCCAGGGCACGCTGCAACTGCGCGTGCGCGCGCTGCCGCCGGGCCAGACAGTCGAGGTCGACACCCCCAACCTGGCCTTCGTGCCGCGTGAGCCGGGCGACTACCGGCTGGACGTGGCGCCGGACGGCAGCACCACCACCGTGACCATGCGCCACGGCAGCGCCGTAGTCTATGGCGACAGCCGCTCGATCGAGCTGCAGCGCGGCGACCGCATGCGCTTTGCCGGCACCGACCTGGCCGACGCCGGTGGCGGCGGCGCGCCGGAAGACGCCTTCGACCGCTGGACCGCGGCACGCGACGCGCGCGAAGATGCCTCGCCGTCCGCCCGCTACGTGCCGCGCGAGATGCCGGGCTACGCCGCGCTGGACGGCTATGGCGACTGGCAGGAAGACCCCGGCTACGGCGCGGTCTGGTTCCCGCGCGTGGTCAGCGCCGGCTGGGCACCGTACAGCGCCGGGCACTGGGCCTGGATCGCCCCGTGGGGCTGGACCTGGATCGATGACGCGCCCTGGGGTTTCGCGCCGTCGCACTACGGCCGCTGGGCCTATGTGGGTTCGCGCTGGGGCTGGGTGCCGGGCCCGCGCGTGCGCCCGTGCTACGCCCCGCGGTGGTGGCCTTTGTCGGCGCCAGCGGGCCGAACTGGAGCGTGCGCGTTGGCAGCGGGCCGGGCGTGGCCTGGTATCCGCTTGGGCCGAGCGACGCGTACCGGCCGGTCTATCGTGCCAGCCCGACCTATGTCGCCCGCATCAACCGTGTCACGGTCAACAACATCGTGATGGGCGACCGCCGGCCTGCGCCTTACGCCAACCGCAACGTGCCCGGCGCCATCACCGGCATGCCGGCACGCAATTTCGTCGAAGGGCGCCCGGCGCGCGGCATGCATCGCGACGAATGGCGCAACCTGCCGGCCGGCGAGGCCAGGGGGGCGCCGCCGGTGGCGCCGGTCAAGGGCAGCCTGGTGGGATCGGCCCCGATGCGGCCGCTGCCGCCGCAGGCCCGCCATGGCTTCGAGCGCGAGGCCATCGCCGCCCGCGCGCCGGGGCGGCCCGCCACGGACGACCTGGCCCGCCGCTTCGCGCGCGAGGGCGGGGTTGTGCCCGGCGCCGGCCCTGCCTGGCGCGGTGGCAATGAACGGCGGCCCGGGCGCGACGTGCAGCGGGCTCCCGATGTGCGCATGAGCCAGGCGGCCATCGCCGCGCGCGACCAGGCGCAGCCGCGCGCCGGCCGCGGCGATGCCGATGGCCCCGCACGTGGCGATCGCGGTGATCGCAACTATTCGAACGCCCCGGGCGAACCCTGGCGCGGCAACGGCCGCGGCCAGAGCAGCCGGCCCGACGAAGCCCGCGGCTTTGTTGGCCAGCCGGGCGGACCGGCCGACGCGCAACGGCAGGCGCAGGGGATGCAGCGCGAACCGCAGCAGGCTTTGCAGCGCCAGCAGATGGAACAACAGCGCGCGCTGCGCGAGCAGCAGCGGCAGGGGCCAGATCTGCAGCGGCAACAGCAGGAGGCCCAGCAACGCGACGCCCAGCAACGCCATTGGCAGGACCAGGCCCGCGACCAGCAACGCCAGCAGGATCAGCAGCGCATGCAACAGCGCCAGTGGGCGGATGGGCAGGACCGTCCCGATCCGGGGCGGCAATCGCAGGAAATGCAGCGGCAGCGCTTTGAGCAGCAACGCCAGATGCAGGAGACCCAGCAGCAACGGCAGATGCAGGAAGCGCGGCAGCGCCAGGCGCAAGACGCCCAGCGCCAGCAGATGGAGCAACAGCACCAGTCCGAAGCCCAGCAGCAACGGCAGATGCAGGAATCGCGGCAACGCCAGGCGCAAGACATCCAGCGCCAGCAGATGGAGCAACAGCGCCAGTCCGAAGCCCAGCAACGCCAGGCCGCCGACCAGCAGCGCCAGCAGGTGGAGCGCCAGCGCCAGATGGCCGAGCAGCAGCGGCAGGGCCAGGAGATGCAGCGCCAGCGTTCCGAGCAGCAGCGGCAAATGCAGGAGGCCCAGCAGCGGCAGGCCGAGGCGGCCCAGCGCCAGCAGATGGCGCAGCAGCGGCAGATGCAGGAGCAGCAACGCCAGGTGCAAGAGCAGCAACGGCAGCAGGCCATGCAGCGCCAGCAGGCGGAACAGCAGCAGCGCCACATGCAGGAGCAGCAGCGTGCGGCGCAGGAGCAGCAGCGTGCGGCGCAGGAGCAGCAGCGTGCGGCGCAGGAGCAGCAGCGTGCGATGCAGGAGCAGCAGCGGCACCAGCAGGACCAGCAACGGCAGATGCAGGAGCGCCAGCGGCAGCAGATGGAGCAGCAGCGCCAGCAGCAACAGCAGCAACAGCAGCAGCAACAGCGCGCCCAGAACGAACGCGGCCAGATGGAAGCGCGCAACGGGCGCGACGGCGATCGCCGTCAGTAGCGCGGCCCGCTTGACGGAGCCCGGAAGGCAGAAACCCCGGCAGGCCTCGCGGCCTGCCGGGGTTTGTTCTTGCGTGGCGCCGCGCGGGCGCCGCCGCGGCCTGGCTTACTTCGCCAGCTCCGACAACCGGACCTGCGAAATCTTGCCGTTCTGCACCCAGCCGACAATGGTGTCGGCCATCGACCCGCCCTTGGCGTCGATGCCGTCGACTTCGTTGGGGTTGACCTCCTTGGCCAGGCCCTTGACCGCGTCGGGCATCTTCGCCCGGATCGCGGCCGCGTCGCTGGTGGTGCCGGCCAGCTTCATCGCACCCGCCAGCGCGTACACCATGGTGTAGTTCAGCGACATCTCGGTGGTGGCATCGCGCCCGTCATGCAGCTTCTTGTATTTGGCGTTGAAGTTCTGCGCGGCGGGGCGGCCGTCGTTGACCAGGGGCAGCACGCCGATGGCACCCTCCAGCATGCCCAGGCCGTTGGTGACCTTGGCCATTTCGTCCATCTTGGCCTGGTCCATCACGATAAAGCCGCCCTTGAAGCCCAGTTCGCGCGCCTGCTTGACCACCAGTGCGGTCGGCTCCGACGGGCCGCCGACGAACATCACGTCCGGCTTCTCGCTCATCGCGCGCGACACGCCGCTGTAGAAATCCGTGGCCTTGGTGTACGACATCGGGTTGTTGGCCACCACCTTGCCGCCGGCCGATTCCCACGCCGGAACGAAGGCCTGCACCCAGGCCTTGGCGTAATCGTGGTCGGCCGGGGCCAGCGCCACGTTCTTGCCGTAGCGCTTCATCTGCGCCTTGATGAAGGGCTCGATATAGCCGGTGTACGCGGGCGGGATGCGGATGGTCAGCTTGTTGCCGGCGTCGGTGATGCGCGGCACGCTGGAGTAGGCCATCACCAGGAACTTCTCCTGCTCATTGAAGGCCTGCAGCGCGAAGATGCCGCCCGAATGGGGCACGAACACCGCCGGGGTCTTGTGCTGCTGCACCAGGCGGCGCCCGTTGATGGCGGCCTCGGCCGGCGAGTACTTGTCATCCAGCGCCACCACCTCCAGCTTGACCTTCTTGCCCTTCACTTCCAGGCCGGATGCATTGATCTCGTCCACCGCCATCTGCACGCCCGACAGCACGTTCTTGCCATACAGCGCGGCGCCGCCGGACAGCGGGCCGGTATAGCCGATCTTGACCACTTCCTGCGCCAGCGCGGTGCCAGAGGCCAGCATGGCGGCCACGGCGGTGGCGGCCAGCGGGAAGATACGGCGCATGATCTTGCTTTGCATTGCTATGTCTCCTGAATGTACTGCGCTTGTTATGCCTGATATCCGTTGACGACCGCTTGGTTTGCCCCCTCTCCCGCTTGCGGGAGAGGGGGCATGCTTGCGGTACAGCGAGCCCATCGTGTCGAGCCTGTCCGCTACCCCCGATATACGCCTTCCGAATCCCCTCATCCTTCAGCAACGTATCCCGATCCCCCTCCATCACGATGCGCCCGCTCTCGATCACGTAGGCGCGATGCGCGATCCCCAGCGCCGCATACGCGTTCTGCTCGGCCAGCAGCACGGTGGTGCCGGCGCGGTTGATGCGCTGGATGATCTCGAACATCTGCCTGACCACCAGCGGCGCCAGCCCCAGCGACGGCTCGTCCAGCAACAGCGCGCGCGGGCGGCTCATCAGCGCGCGGCCCAGTGCCACCATCTGCTGCTGCCCGCCGGACAGCGAGCCGGCCGGATCGTCCTTCTTCTGCCGCAGGATCGGGAACAGCTCATAGACCTCTTCCAGCGTCTTACGGATGCCCGCGCCATCGCGCCGGTGCACGTAGGCGCCAAGCACCAGGTTCTTCTCCACGCTCATCGCCGGGAACAGCTTGCGGCCCTCCGGGCAGTGCACCAGCCCGGCCTGCACGATCTGCGACGGCTTCATGCCGGACAGTTCGCGCCCGTCAAAGCGCATGCTGCCGCCGCTGACGCGGTGGATCGCGCTCATCGCCAGGAAGATCGAGCTCTTGCCGGCACCGTTTGCGCCCAGCAGCACCACCAGCTCGCCGGCGCCGGCGTGCAGGGTGATGTTGTCGAGGGCGCGGAAGCTGCCGTACGACAGCGAGACGCGTTCAAGCTGCAACATGGTCGGCTCCCAGGTAGGCCTCGATGACATGCGGATCCTGCTGGATCTGCGCGGGCGTGCCTTCGGCAATCTTCTCGCCGTAGTTCAGCACCATGATCTTGTCTGCGAGGCGCATGATCATGTCCATCTTGTGTTCGATCAGGCAGACGGTCTTGCCATGGCGCACCATCTTGCGGATCAGCTCGGCCAGGCCCACGGTCTCTTCCGGATTCACGCCGCCGGCGGGTTCGTCGAGCAGCAGCAGTTCCGGATCGGTCGCCAGTGCCAGCGCAAAGGCCACGCGCTTGCGCGCCTCTTGCGTGATGTCGGCGGCGACCTCATGCGCCAGGTGCGACAGGCCGACGAAGTCCAGCGCGGCTTCGGCCTTGTCGCGGCACAAGCGCTCTTCTTCACGCAGGCGGCGCGTGTTGAACAGCACGTCGCGCAGGCCCGAGCGGGTGCGCAGGCGGTGGCCGACGATCAGGTTGTCGAGCACCGTGGCGCGGTCGAACAGCGCCGTGGCCTGGAAGGTGCGGGCCACGCCCAGGCGCGCGATCTGGTCGGCGCGCAGGCCGGCCACGTCCTGGCCCTTGAACAGGATCTGGCCGGAGCTGGGCGCATGCGTGCCTGCCACCAGGTTGAAGAAGGTGGTCTTGCCAGCGCCGTTGGGGCCGATGATGGCGTTGATATGGCCTTGCTCGAAGGTCACCGAGACATCGTGCACCGCGGTCAGGCCGCCGAATTTCTTGGTCAGGTTGCGGATCTCAAGCATGGTCGGCTCCGGCGCGGGTGGTCGGGACAGCGGTGGCGGGTTGTGCGGGGGACTGCGCCGCCAGCTTGCCGCGCCGTTCGGCCGCGGCCTTGCGTGCCTGCTTCTTCAGCCAGGAACCCACGATGCCGTCCGGCACGAAGATGATCAGCAGGATCAGCACCGGGCCGAACACCAGCATGCGGTAGTCCTGCATGAACTGCAGCGACTGCGTGATCCACGGCACCAGCACCGCGCCCAGCAGCGGCCCGAAGATGGTGCCGATACCGCCCACCAGCATCGACATCACCATGTCGAAGGTCAGGTCGGTGCGCGCGATGTCCGGCCCCAGGAAGCGCACCTGTCCGGCATACAGGGCACCGGCAAAGCCGGCGTAGCCCACCGACAGCACGAACGACAGCACCTTGGTGCGCATCAGGTTGATGCCCAGCGCCTCGGCCAGCGCGTCGCTGTTGCGCACCGCCATGAAACTGCGGCCCAGCAGCGAGGTGACGATGCGGTGCATCAGGAAGGTGCCGACCGCCAGGAAGAACAGCACCAGGTAATACTGCGCCTGCACGCTGTCAAAGCTGAGCGGCCCGATCGCGGCCGGCACCGGGATGCCGATCAGGCCCACCGTGCCATGCGTCAGGCTTTCCCACTTCTCGATCAGCAGGTAGATGATGTAGCCCACGCACATGGTGAAGATCGAGAAGTAATGGCCCTTCAGGCGCAGCGACACCACGCCGACCACATAGCCGAGCACCATGCAGATCACCCCCGCCAGCACGAAGGCCAGCCAGAACGGCACCTGGTGGTCCACCGTCAGGATGCCCAGCGTATAGGCGCCGATGGCCATGAAGCCGCCATGGGCCAGGTTCAGCTGGCCGGTGTAGCCGGTGATCAGGTTCAGCCCGAGCGTGGCGATGGCGTAGATGAAGGCCAGCGTCATCACGGTCAGGTAGTAGCTGTTGGGCGTGATCAGCGGGAAGGCGATGGCCAGTGCCAGCAGCAACGTCCAGCCGGTTTTTCCTTGCAGTGCTTTCATGTCTGGTGACTCCTCAGGCTGCCTTGCCGGCAAACAGGCCCTGCGGCCGGATCGACAGGATCACCACCAGCAGCACGAAGGCGATGATGTCCTTGTAGTCGGTGGAAACGTAGAAACCGCCGAAGCTTTCGGCCATGCCGATGATCAGCCCGCCGACGATGGCGCCGGGGATGCTGCCCATGCCGCCCAGGATGATGATGACGAAGGCCTTGGTGATCACCAGGTTGCCCATGCTGGGGTAGACCAGGTTGATCGGGGCGTAGAGCGTGGCGGCGATCGCGGCCAGCGCGCCGGAGATGGCAAACACCAGCAGCGTCACGCGGGTGGCGTCGATGCCGACCAGCGCGGCGCCTTCGCGGTTCTGCGCCATGGCCATGATGGTGGCGCCGGTCATGGTGCGCGTCAGGAACAGGTGCAGCAGCACCATCAGGGCAAAGGCGGCGCCGATGATGAGCAGGCGCTGCAGCGGCGCGGTCAGCCCGAACACCTCGACGATCTGGCCATAGGGCGTGGGCATGCGGTGGAAGTCCGCGCCCCACAGCGCCTGCGCGCCGGCTTCCAGGAACAGCAGGATGCCGATCGCGGCGATCATGTCGTGCAGCTCGGGCGCGTTGCGCAGCGGGTGGAACACCAGCCGGTCGGCAGCCATCGACAATACGGCCACCACCAGCGCCGCGCCCAGCATCGCCAGCCAGTAGTTCACACCCAGCGATGTCATCAGGAAGTACGACACATAGGCGCCGGCCATGTAGAAGGCGCCGTGGGCGAAGTTGGGCACGTGCAGGATGCCGTAGACCAGCGTCAGGCCAAGCGCCACCAGGCTATATACGCCGCCCAGCGTCAGGCCGTTCAGGAACTGTTGAAGGAACAATGCCACAGGGGTACCTCGTGCGGTTCGGGAAACCAGGCACGCAGCGGCAAAGGCCGTGCGTGTTCCGTCGCGGCGGCGCCAGGCGCGGCCACGGTCAGGAAGTCGGGGGCGGAACTCAGGCGGGCGGCAGCGCCGGCTCGCGCGCGGCGATGCGCGGGCGGAATGGCCTGGCCCAGGGCGCGCCGTGGCGGTCACGGCGCGGGTGCGCAGATGCGTGTTGCAGGTACTGCATGCTTGTCTCCTGTGCGATGCGGCGCGCTGGCCGCCCGGCAAGCCGGGGCACTGGCCGCGTCGGCGCGAACGGCGGCGTTGCGACCCGGTGACGAGGTGTCGGGAGTGTTCCCGCACGATCGTTCGTTTTCACCGACTGTTGCATAGGCGTCGAGGCATCGTCAAGGAAAGCGGCGGAGTATTCCGCACGGCGAAATAGCAAGACGCTGGCCTCCGGGTATGTCCGGAGAGGGTCTGCCCGCCGCCATCGACGGGGCATATGACCCCTATGTTTTCCCTGCATGAACTGCTGTACATGGATGACACCGGTGCGGCCGCTGCTTGATTGCCGAGGCACTGACCACTGGCGGCTTCAGCGGCATCGGCGTGCGACTCGCCGAGCCGACGGCCGGCTCCCTGTACATTGATACGCCAGCTGGTCCAGCTGGAGGTGCCTGTCTCGGAAATCGGGCTTGCCCCGATCGTGCGCAAGAGCGGGGGGGCATCCGGCGTCGGCTGCATGTGTGGCCTGCGCCCAAGTAGAGAGCCGCCATGCTATCGAACTGGCCTGCTGATTGTGCTACGCCGCTTTCGGCGCGCTACCTGGCGCTGTGCGAGGCCTGCGCGGATCCTTCCATGGCTGCGTACCCGCCGTTGTGCGCCATACGGCGACGCGCTATGCTCGTGCGCGCTGTATCCCGGCCGTTGGGACATTGCCTGCTTTCCCGCCTTTTCGCACCGTAACCTGCAACCCAGGAGACCCTACCCATGCCTTGCCGCATTTTTTCTCTGCGCGCTGCCGTCCTGTTCATCGCCGGTGCCACGCTTGCCGGCACCGCCGCAGCCACCGCGGTCGAGCCGGTTCATCAGCTCGCACAACAGGAGAAGCCCGCACTCATTGCGACCTTGAAAGACCTTGTGTCGATCGAGTCCGGCAGCAAGGACATCGAAGGGCTGGACCGCATCGGCACGCTGATCCGGGACCGGCTGGCGGCGCTGGGAGCCACCGAAGCCAAGCTGGTCGAGCCAGCCGAAATCTACCGGATGGAAGACACGCCCAAGCAAGTGGGCAAGATGGTGATGGCGCAGTTCAAGGGCAGCGGCAAGCGGAACATCATGCTGATTGCCCATATGGACACCGTGTACCTGCGCGGCATGCTGGCCCAGCAGCCCTTCCGCATCGAGGGTGACCGCGCCTACGGGCTGGGCATCGCCGACGACAAGAACGGCGTGGCCGTGATCCTCCACACCATCGCGCTCCTGCAGAAGATGAAGTTCAAGGACTACGGCACGCTGACGGTGCTGATCAACGGCGACGAGGAAATCAGCTCGCCCGGTGCGCGGGCCGTGCTGGCCCGGCTGGGCGCGCAGCAGGATGCTGTGTTCTCATGCGAGGCCAGCCGCGTCACCGGCGACCGCCTGTCGCTGGCGACTAGTGGCATCGGTTCGATCTATCTCACGGTGCAGGGCAAGGCGTCGCACGCGGGCAGTGCGCCCGAGCAGGGCCGCAATGCGCTCTATGAACTGTCGCACCAGGTCCTGCAGATGCGCGACCTGTCCAATCCGGCCACCGGCCTCAAGGTCAACTGGACAGTCTCCTCGTCCGGCACCAATCGCAACGTGATCCCGGCCACCGCTACCGCGCAGGCAGACGTACGCGTGCTGCGCACCGCTGACTACGATAGCCTCGAGAAAACGCTGCAGGAACGCATCCGCAAGCAGCTCATTCCCGACACCAAGGTTGACGTGAAATTCGAGCGCCGCCGTCCACCGCTGGAGGTAAGCGACGCAGCACGCAAGCTCGCCGCGCATGCGCAAGGCATCTATGCGGAGATCGGTGAAACGCTCCAGGTCCACGACACCGCGGAAGGCGGAGGCACCGATGCCGCCTTCGCGGCTGCGGACACCAAGGCGCCGGTGATCGAGCGCTTCGGGCTGCGAGGCTTCGGTGCTCACTCCAATGATGCCGAGTATGTCGATCTGAACTCGGTCACGCCGCGGTTGTACCTGCTGACGCGGATGATCATGGACGTCTCGCAGGACAAGGCTGGGCGTTAAGGGAGCGATAGCCCTCAAGGTCATTGAGGGCGATTCGCCGCAGGCATGATCACCGAGTCGGGCGGGCTGTGATGCACGCCAGTGCACCGGCGTGCAGCTTCCGCGCATGCGAGGGATTTTTCGGTCATTTCATTCAGGCAATGCATCGCACAGAAAACCACCGGCGTTGAGGCTTTTCAGCAGTTTGAAGCGCCCTTTTCCGGGGCGCTTGTCTCATATTGAGACACCCTCTGCATCGATCTGAGACAACATCGGCGGCCTGGTGGCTTATCACGCCGGCACCGGAGACAAGCTGTGGCAGGTGCCGACCGGCTCCGGCGTGGTGGCCGCGCCGGTGACCTACGTGCTCGACGGCACAAGCAGTACGTTTCGATTGCAGTGGGCTGGGGCGGCGTGTATGGCTTGAGCCAGTATCCAGGGCACCGCTGACGCCGTCCGGCCACAGAAGCCCTGACAGCCTTTGCCGTGCAATGGCGGCGCCGGCGTGGCCGGCGCCACCTGGCCACGCGTCGGCCAGGCGGGGCCAATTGGCATCCGGCTCACGCCGGCAGTGTCCTTGCGTGGGGAAATCTATCTCAGCGCGCCTTGGCGATTCTTCAACCAGCCAGCTCGCGGTGCAACGCCACGTATTCCTGCGCAAGCTTGTGGCGTGGATCCAGATGGATCATGGGGGTGGCATGCTGATGCGATTCGCGGATCTTCACCGATGCAGATAGCCGCGATTCAAGGACTGGCAGGCCCTCGCTTACCAGTTCATCGACCAGTTTCTGCGGCAAGCTGGCTCGCGGCTGGAACTGGTTGATCACGATCCCCTCGACCTGCAGCCCGTCGTTGTGGTCCTGCTGGATTTCCTTCACGTTATCGAGCAGCGTGTAGAGGGCACGGCGCGAGAAGTCATCGCAATCGAATGGGATCAGGCAGCGCTCCACGGCGATCAGTGCGGAGCGGGTATAGAAATTCAGGGCCGGTGGCGTGTCGATGTAAATGGCGTCATAGACTGCCTCCAGCTCGAGCAAGGCGTCGCGCAGCTTGTAGATCTTGTAGCGGGATTCGAGCTTGCCGTGGAGGGAATCCAGGTCAGGATGCGCCGGCATCACATCGAGGTTCTCGAACGGCGTCGGGTGGACAAAGGACGTAAATTCCACCGGCCTGAAGTTGTAGGTCAGCGAGGTCTCGAAAAAGTTCGCCGCGGTCGGACTTGCCTCAGCGGCCTGCGCGCCAAGCAGGTACTGGGTGGAGTTACCTTGTGCATCCAGGTCGATGACCAGGGTGCGCAAGCCCTCGCTGGCGCTGATCGCCGCGAGATTGCATACAATGGTCGATTTTCCGACCCCACCCTTCTGATTGAACACGACGCGCCGCATTTGCCCCTCTGGAGAGAATCGATCCGAAAGCGGCAGCATACCTTAGCGTGAGGCTCCCGGCAGCACCCCCGCCCGGCTATGACAACGATATTCCAGGCCGCGATGAGGTGGCACCTGCGGGCAGGCGATTCAGGGTGCCAGAGTCAGCCGTCCCAGTCCTGCCCGCTGTACCATTGACGTCTTGAGGTGGCCCCAAGCTTGCGCCTCATGGACCAGCCTCTTGCTGCACACGATGTGACTCGCCACCGAAAGCATCGACATGGTTGCCGACCTTGCCCGCTCCTGGTTGACCTTCAGCGCGCCTGTGGCCGCTGCACAGGCTGCCGGCCGCCCGCTCGTTGCGCTGGAATCGACCATCATCGCCCACGGCATGCCCTACCCGGAGAACGTTCGCACGGCGTGCGAAGTGGAGGCCTTGATCCGCGACCTGGGAGCCGAGCCTGCGACGATCGCGCTGATTGGTGGGCGAATCCGCATCGGGCTTTCGAACGACGAACTGGAACTGCTCGGGCGCTCGGACCGCGTACACAAGGTGAGCCGCCGCGACCTGCCAGCCGTGCTGGCCAGCGGCGGGCTCGGCGCCACGACGGTGGCTGGCACGATGATATGTGCCGCGCTGGCGGGCATTGAGGTCTTCGTCACCGGCGGGATTGGCGGCGTGCACCGCGGTGCGCAGGAGACCTTTGACATCTCGGCCGACCTGCAGGAACTCGCCAGGACCTCGGTGGTGGTGGTCTGTGCCGGGGCGAAGTCCATCCTGGACATCGGCCTCACGCTGGAATACCTGGAAACACACGGCGTGCCGGTGCTCAGTTGCGAGCAAGACAATGTTGCAGCGTTCTACACGCGCGACAGTGGCTTTCGTGCTGACTTCAGGCTGGACCATGCGGCGGAGCAGGCACGCTTCATCCGCACCAAGTGGGACCTGGGCCTGGCGGGCGGCGTGGTGTTGAGCACCCCGGTGCCGCAAGCGGCAGCGATGACGTCCGGGGAGATCGACGCGCTGACTCAGCAGGCGCTCGCCGAGGCCACGGCGCAGGGAATCACCGGCAAGGCCGTGACGCCTTTCCTGCTGGCTCGCATCAAGGCGCTGACGAGCGGACGCAGCCTGGCGACAAACATCGCGCTCGTGAAACACAACGCCGAGGTGGGCGCAAGGCTGGCGCTGGCATTGGCATGCGCGGGGCGCGGGGCGGGCGCAGCCTAGTTGCCGCTGCGTCGGCTCTGCGGCGCACTTCGCATTAGCTTGCAACGACGGCCAGGGTGCGGGCGCGCACCTGGCAGGCTGTGTCTATGCGCCAGCGTCGCCTAATCTTGTGTCTTAGCGATCAGCGAGTGGAAAACTCGCCTGAAGTCGCAACGCGTACATTTTCGATCCGGGGCTGACGGAAGGAGTCATCATCATGCGACTCTCACTGATAGTCAGCGGCGCCATGCTGGCGCTTTCGGCATGTACTTTGGATCCGGCCGGAACAGGCGCCTTTACGGTCATGGGCCCGGCCAGCTTCGATCGCACCTTCACCGCAGCAGCTGGGGCCATGCGCGACCAGGGCCTGGCGATCAGCGTCGAGGACCCGGTCAATGGCGTGGTCGTCGGCAGTCTGGATACCAGGACGGTGATGGCCGGTGTTCATCAGCAGGCAGACGGCTACGTGCGGGTGGAATTCGACAGCATGGCTGCACAAGATCCAGCGTTGATGGCGCGCATTTCGCGCAGCTACAACCGCCGCATGGGCCGCTGAATCGCGTCTGCGGTCAAGCGATTGCTCCACTACCTCAGCCGCGCGACGCGGTTAAGAGCGCGATGGTATGGATGCCCAACTGACGGGCGCCATCGCGCGTCGCCTCGCTCAGTCGTCGTGACGATGCTTCTTTTGGCCCTTGTGCTTGCCGCGATTGCTGTTCTTGTCATCGCCATAGCTGTTGCGCGACACATTGCCGTTCCTGTGGTCATCGGCATAGTTGTTGCGCGACACATTGCCGCCCAGCGCCGAACCCGCTGCACCACCGGCCGCGGCACCGACGATGCCGCCGGTTCGGCCGCCCAGGGCATTGCCGGCCGCCGCGCCGGCGCCACCGCCCAGCGCGCCACCCACGACGGCGCCAGTTCGTTCCTTCTTGTTGGCAGTCACCGCGCCGCCCGCACCGCCGCCCACCGCGCCGCCGATCACGGCACCCGTGCTGCCGCCCAGTGCGCCGCCAACGGCCGCGCCCGCGGCACCGCCCAGGCCGCCTCCCGCGGCGTTCTTCAGGTCATCGGCAAATGCCGGTGCGGTGGCAGCGGCTAGCAGCAGGGTCAGGCACAGCGTACGAAGTGATTGTCGAGTCATGTTCTTCCTCAATAGGGGGATGGTTGGCGATCCGCCGATGCAGGAGTTTACACGGGGCGGCAAGCGGCTCCGTTTGAAACTCGCAACGGTGGTCGACTACCTCCGTCGCCATGAGCCCGAGGTCTGTCGCACTTAGCCCGAAATGCTGTTGTCAGTCGATATTGGCGCAGGAAATAGCGACCCCCAGGATGGGGCCGCCACGAGCCGGAAAGCAGAAAAGCCCTTCGCAATTCGTGGAGGGCTTTGTCAATTCAGGCCGTCAGGCGGCCCAGGGCGACTATAGCGGGCGGATCTGTGACGCTTGTGGGCCTTTCTGGCCTTGCGTGACTTCAAATTCCACTCTCGCGCCTTCCTCCAGCGATTTGAACCCGGTGCCTTGGATTTCGCTGTGATGCGCAAACAAGTCCTTGCCGCCATCATCCGGCGTGATGAACCCATAGCCCTTTTCACTGTTAAACCACTTCACGATGCCAGTCGCCATTTCGTCCTCGACATTTGGTGCCTACAGGTTGCGTGCTGAGAAGCCCCGCCCCAGAATCGCCGCGTCGCCAAAATAGGGTTGAATGCGGTGCGGCGCGCCGAACCCCTAGCATACCGAAGAGGAGGGCGGGCAGCATCTGCGGGTTAACCTCTGGATCAGAGGGCTGAAGATGAGGCGGGCGAGTCGCGATACGGGCTGAGTGCGCAAATTTCCGACCGCCGGATCTGAGAAAGTCCCCTCGATCCAGGCTTACTCAGTCCAAACGGCATCGACGTCCCGCAGCAGGTGCCCGGCCAGAATGTAATCGCCAGCCTTCATGGCTTTTGTCTCCAGGGCAACTAACTCGTTGGCTGCCAGCTGGTCCAATGCAAACTGGCAGTAAAGGTTCCGTTGCCGGAAGGACACCTTTGGCCGGCTGAGGCCTGCAATGAGCGCCGCGAGGGACTTCACGGCAATGCTTTCGTGTCCGCGATACTCCACCCGTATCCCTACCTTATTACCAAGGCGCCCGAGCTCAATAGCATCTTGCCAGCCTGACTCATAGTCGAGCTCGACCAGCGCGACCCCCTCTGCCTCCAGGAGCCTGATAGCTTCCCCTTTGGTTCCAGCCCGAGCCGTTGTCATTTTCTGCCTCCACTCACACCTTCCCGCGCGCGGGACTCTTGGCTTCAGATTTGGAGTCAAGATCCTGCTTAATTCTGACGTAAGAAAAATCTAAGTCAATATAGAATCGCCCTGAAGTCCTGCTACTACCCCCGCGTCACCGCTCCGGCGACGCGGGTTTTTTTTGACACAGCGCGGTCCTCATATGGCCTGCAGCTCCATGCCTTTCCCCAGCAGCCACATATCGGTAGCGGACCTTGGCGAGTGGCGCTAATGCAAGCCGTCCGGCCGGTCGGCGAATGGATGCTCCCGAACCTGGATGCATATCATGTTGCGATATTCGCTGAGCTGCCCTGCGCGCGTTTTTGGGCGACGGAGAAAATACCGGGATTAGGGCAGACATGCTTCCAATCACATTGAACACAAGGTGGCCAGCAACTAAGATGAACGTTCCGGGTGCGAGAACAAGCATCCGCCAGCCAGAACCTCGCGTCCGAGACGAAACAAGCGGTCTGTGCAAACCAGGCGGCTGTCACGGACGGTAGTGAAGTCCCGTAGCAAATGCAGACCTACAGCTTGGGAGACGACTGTGCTGAGTCATCATGAATTCGCCACGCTTGTGCTGGTAAATGGCAGCTCTGACCCAACGGAGCTGGATCGCGCGGATATGGACGCGCTGCTCGCATATCAACTGGTTACGCTTGAGCGCCTGGGGCCAAAACACAGCCGCCCTCAGGTGACAATCCAAGGCTACGCTTTTCTGAAAGCCTTCGGGCGAGTTCGCGCAAGGGAATGTCAGGCTGGCCAGGCCTCCTTATGAGCGTATTGCTTTAGCCGGTAGCGCCTGCCGGCGTTGGTGTGCTTTGGTCTGATCGGCGTGGCCTGCCAGGGGCACGATGCAGCAATCATTATCCACTCGATTCCCGTCCCGTCGGAGCTCTCATCGGAAGGCTCAGGTAGCGGGTCGCACTTAGGAGACGCAAGATGACTCAGTGGTCCCCCGAGCAATTCATTAAGGTCCAAATGGCAGGCATTGAAGCCTTGACCGGGCTGACCGGCAAGGCCTTTGAAGGCTTCGAAAAACTGCTGGAGTTGAATCTGCAAACCATGAAGACGGCCTTGGCTGAGACACAAGACGGCGCAAAGAAAGCGCTCTCAGTCAAGGACCCGCAAGCATTGCTCGAATTGCAAATCGAATTATTTCAACCCGCAGCCGCCAATGTATTGGCGTATCGCCGTCAACTGTACGACATCCTCGCCGCCACTCGGGCGGAGTTCGAGAAGGTCGCCGAAGTCCAATACACGGCAGGCAAGCAGGGTCTGCACGACTTCCTTGGCAGCGTGGTGAGCCAGACGCCAGCGGGTGCGGCGGCGGCGCCATTGGCTGCCTGGCAGGAGGCCGTCAACGCGACCACTACGCTCTATGAGTCGATGCAAACGACGGCAAAACAAGCCATGCAAGTGGCCGAGAGCAGCTTCAATACTGCTGCGGAGGTGCCCTCGAAAGGCATGCAACGTCGTGCGGCGCAGGCCTCAAAGGCAGCTGCAATGTAAGTCGGCTTTGGCTCCCCGGCATGCGGCTTCACGGTGCGCAGATGCTCGAATAAGGGCTGACGATGGAAGCGTTGGAGGCGGCCGGGTGCTTTGCGCCGCCGCCGATCCCTCGCCTGCCCTGTGCCGCAATGCCGAGGGGCCGTGAAGCGCCGGCCTAAACTTCCTTCGCTTGATGCATAGCGCGCCCTGCAGGCAGCGGGTGATCGTCAGTCTGATGAAGGCGAGGCTCGGGTTGCTTCAGACCCACTCGCGCCAGAGGCGGTAGCGGTATGGCTCGCCGGCGCAGAGATGCAACCGGTCTCGCCGTCGAGAGTCGGATTGACCCGTTTCTTCATGCTACGATCTTCTGTCTAAATCGGAGGTCGTCATGACAATCGAAAGCTACAAGGGCTACACCGTCCGCGGTTTTGCAAAGCAGCTTGGTGACGGGTCCTTCGAGGCATCCGGTGCAGTTGAGAAGGAGGGCCGCATCGAGGAAGGGTCGGATCCCTTGGGGTACTACCCCTCGTTCGAGCGGGCTGCGGCAGCCGGCATTGCCTGGGCGAAAGCGTGGGTAGATGATCACGGCTGAACCCCTCTGAAATCGACCGCCCAGACCCACGGATTGGCAGTCTACGCGCAGCCGCAGTAGATGCCGGCTGGGGCGTTCTTTCGTCATGCTAGGATTCCTCGAAACGATGGGAGGTCGCCATGTCGAGCCATGTCTGGGTCGAAGAAGGGGAGTACTACTGCCACTGCACGGTCTGGAAGTCTAAATCCGGGACCTGGGAGGCATCGGTATTGTTCGAGCGAAGAATCGATCACGCAAACGAGTTTGTCCCAGGCTTGCGACACAAGATCAAAGCCTCGTTCAGTAGCGAGGACGAGGCAATGACCGAAGCAATCGCTTACGCAAAGGCTTGCGTCGAGAACACCAAGACCGGCTTGTAGCCTCATGCGGCTACGCCGAAGCGTTTCGATTCCTTCACCGACTAGCTCGCCATCTCAGGCACGTTGACGACCGGTGCTGCCGTCATCGGCGCGGGTTGACGGCTACAGCTAGCTCCGCCCCCGCGCTGTGGGACACGATTTCTTACAACCGGGGGAGGTGCCCGTCGGTATCCTTGCGCCAAATTCGCCAATTGCAAGCGCAGGTCACCATGAAATCCCTATTTGTGCTCGCCGTAGCCACGGCAGCACTTCTCACCGGCTGCGCCATCGCTCCCTATGATGACGGCTACTACCACGGCGGTTACTCGCGTCCGATTTACGGCGGCGGTTACTCCGATTGGGACGGCGCGAGGTACTACGGCGGCAACCGAAGGTGGGGCGGTGATTGGGATCGAGGCTGGGACCGGGACGAGAAGCGAAACAGGGGCCGTGATTGGAGCGACCGTGATAACCGCGGCTGGAACCGTGGTGGAGATCAAGGCGAAAACCGCGGCGAGAAGCGTGGATGGAATCGCGGCGATGAGCGAGCGGAGAATCGCGGCCGGGACCGGCGAGGCGAGCGTGGCGAGGACCGGGGCAATGACCGTGGCGGTAACCGCGGTGATGACCGTGGGCGGAGTCGTGATGCCGACGGTGGCAACGGTCGCGGCAGAGACCGTAACAAGGATTGATGCGCCAGCCCCTGACTTCTGCCCGCATCGCAGGGCAGGCCTGCGAGCGCAGCTGCGACGCGCTGACCGATAGCACTACCCGTTGACGGAAGGATCTCCACCGCTTGACTGAAGCGTCAGCCTACGAAGGAGTGGATACAAAGCCTTACAAGACTCTCAAGCGCAGTGGTCAACTGTCGCAAGCTGTCGCCGTTACACGAGGTAACCAGCTTTAGGTTCTGCTCATACCAAACAGGGCGAGAACCCTTTAAGGTATTGGCAACAGTCGACGGAACAGCATCATGCAGAAGATCTTGGCAGTTTGTGCAATCGCAGCCGCATCCATGCTTGCGTCAGGCGCCGCCCAGGCAAGGGTAGACGTCGGAATTGGCATCGGTATTCCAGGTGTCGTAGTTGCAGCGCCTCCGCCCCCGGTGTACTACGAACCGGCCCCTGTCTACGTTGCTCCGCGCCCGGTGGTAGTGGCGCCAGGTTACTACGACGATTGGCAGGCACGCGAATGGCGTGAACAACAGTGGCGTGAGCGGCGGTGGAGGGAACGCGAGTGGAGAGAGCGCCATGGCGAGTGGCATCGTTGGCACGATGACGACTAGGACTAAAGCCATCGGGTTCTACGCTACGACGTGGCGCTGAAGATCACCTCCCAGCCGCCGGAAAGGCGTGGGCGACAGCGTCTACATGCTGACCGCACCAAACCGCTATCCGACGCTGGCAACGCGAACGCTGATGGACTTTATCCGCCTGCATCTGGAGCGGCAGGCAGAACTGGGGGCGCCGCAACCTGCCTGCGGCAGCGCTCAATGAAAGCAAGGCCGCCCCAACGCCTTGACGGATGGGGCGGCATGACGGAAGCCGCGATTACTTTTCCTGCATCTTGGCAGCCTTGACGATCTCGCCCAGCCGCTTGCGCTCAGCATCGACAAACTTCACAAAGTCGGCACGCGTGCCGCCGACCGGCTCGATGCCCACGGCCTTCAGCTTGGCGGCGGCGGCCGGGTCCTTCATGGCCTTGTCGACCGCGGCGGCCACCTTGTCCAGGATCGCGTCGGGCGTCCCCTTGGCTGCATGGACGCCGGCCCAATGCGCGATCTGCAGGTCCGGGAAACCTTGCTCCACGGCGGTGGAGAGTTGCGGGTAGGCCGAGATGCGTTGCGTCCAGGTGGTGGCGAGCGCCTTGAACTTGCCATCGTGCAGGATATGCGGAAGGGCGATGATGCTGGCCTCGGAGGTTCCTTCCACCTGGCCGCCCAGCACTGCCGTGGTGCTTTCCGACCCGCTCTTGTAGGGCACCGGCTGCAGCTTCGCACCGTACTTCACATTGAGGATCTCCGCCACGAAGTGCGGGGTGCTGCCGGTTCCCGCGGTAGCGAAGTTGAAACCGTTCCCCTTCTTTGAAGCCTCGACAAAGTCGCGCAGATCCTTGTAGGGCGCGTTCTTCGGCACCACGATGACCGAGGGCGCAAGGCCGATCATGGCGACGGGGACGAGCGCGTCATCCTTGAACGGCATGGACTTCTTGATCATGCTGTTGGAGATGACGCCGGCGGCGCTGATCAGGAAGGTGTAGCCATCCGGCGCGCTCTTGGCCACGATATCGGCGCCCACGGTGCCGCCCGCGCCGGGCCGGTTCTCGATCAGCACGGTCTGGCCCAGCGCCTTGGTTGCGCCCTCGGCCGCGGCGCGCGCCATCAGGTCATTGGCGCCGCCGGCGGCAAAGGGCACGACAAAGCGGATCGTCTTGCTCGGCCATTGCTCTTGTGCGCAAGCTGGTGTAGCCGCGATAACGCTTACCGTCGCCAACAGGCCCAGGATGAATCGGTTCTTTATGTTCAAGGCATGTCTCCGTCCGTGGATGTTGATATGGGCTGGTGAGTGCTACGAGAATCAGTCGATGCCGTGCTCGCGGATGAATGCTGTGGCGACCTGCATTCTACCGGCGCGGCGCCGAGCAGGCTTGACCGTTTACGGAGGCCGTGATTCCCGGACTTGTGGAGTTGCTGCCGTTCCTGGAGGCGGGGCGGGCAGGGCAGGCGCGTGGCGTTGATGGGGATCTCGCTCGCGTCCCGGCCTGTACTGGCGATTGTGGCAACTACAATCAACCGGGGAACTACCGCAGATAGGAGCGTGCCATGGCTGCATACCTGATTGCCGATGTTGACGTCACGGACCCCGCCGTTTTTGAAGAGTACAAACGAGACGTACCTGCTACCGAGGTGCGCTATGGTGGGAAATATCTGGGCCGTGGCGGTGCAACCAAAGTGCTCGAAGGAGACTGGCAGCCGCATCGTCTCGTCATCGTCGAGTTCCCGGACATGGATGCCTTGATGGCCTGGTATGACTCGCCAGAGTACGCCCGCCTCAAGGCGATTCGGGAAAGGTGTGCGACAACAAGGATTATCGCGCTGGAAGGCGTCGCGGCCGTCACCGTCTAGGAAATCGGCGCAAGCGTTGCCGGCGTCTGGCTCCGACCGGGTCCGCGGTTTCCTGTTCGCGCGCCCGCGTGCGGGTGCTGTCTGATTCGGTCCGTGGCGATGCAACCGCGGGCCTGGCGCCCTTCACGCTGCGCCCAGGCGCTTCGCATTTGCCATCGCACGGCCGTGGATCGGCGCGAGGATCTCCTGCATCAGGTTTGTCGCCAGGTCTGCCAGCTTCAGCGGGTTGCCGGGGAACCCGGCGGCCAATTGCAGAAGGTCGGCCTGGCGTTCGAACCATTGCGCAGCGGAACGACTGCACGCCAGCGTGGCCGCGGCCGCGGATGTCGCCCAGAGATGATCGCTGGTGTCCTTTGCGAGGCTCATGGTCAGGTTGATCCATCCCGAACCCATCGCAAGCAACGATTCCGATGCGGCCTCTCCCTTTTCAATGCTCATCAGGCTGAATTCGCGCTGGTCCTGCTCGTCAGGCGCCGGACCGGCGATCGCCATGCGCGTGGTGCGAATGCTGACGACATGTATTGCCGCCTGGAGCAGTTCGCACATTTCACTAAAGAGGCGAGAGGAGTTTGCAGAAGCGTCGAGGACAGGTTGCTGAAGAACGGAGGGGGGCACGGGGTTTTCCTTCGATATCCGATGAAAACGGACACCTGGCAAATTCTGGCAAATGGGAGGCGAGCGGCGTCTGGATCGCTTTTCGAAAGCGTGTCCGGCCGGCATTCCCCAAGCATAGGCGCATTTATGCTGCATTGCACCATTTCTTTCGGTTTTTTGCGCTGGGTTGGGCACGACACGACAGGATCCGGCGCCTCAGCTCCCGCAAGCGTGAATCAGGAATTCCCTCAGCGCATCCGCCGGCTTGCCCGGGGATACAGGCGCCGGCCAGCGGCGGGTTTGCGGGGCGGGCGCTGGCCATGGCGCCGTAATTCCCCCGCGCCATCAGCGGCAGCTCTGCGATGCCCGTCCTATCTGCCATGACGCGATTATCCCATTCCCTTCATAGCGCTGTTGCAACGCATGGAAGGAAGCCAATTCCCCGCAAATGGCGCTGGCGGCCACCGTTGGCGGGCTGGCAAGCCAGACCTGGCCGGGGCCCGAGCGCCCGGGAAAGTTCCGGTTGATCGAGCTGACCGTCACCTGCTCGGCCCGCTCCGAGGATCCCGGGCCACAGTTGGCGCAGGCGCCGCAGGAAGGCTGGAGGATCCGTGCGCCGACCGCCTCGAACGTTTCCAAGTAGCCCTGGCGGACGCAATAGTCCCTGACGTCGGTCGTGCCGAACTGAAGGTAGAGGGTGACGTGAGGCGCAATGCGCAAGCCTCGCTCCACGGCCCAGTGCAGGACCTCGTGATACCAGTCGAAGTCCTCGCGCTTGCCGGCCGTGCAAGAGCCGCCGTATGCGATATCCACTGGCACGCGCTGGTCCAGCGCGGCCAGCGGCAGGCCGTTGCCCGGATCACCGGGGCGGGCCACCATGGGGCTGAGCGTGCCGCAGTCGATGTCGATCGTGGTGGCAAAGACAGCGTGGTCGTCGCTTTGCATCCATGGCTCGACCTTGAAATCGATGCCGCGCCGTTCCTTGAGGAAGCGGACGGTCTCGGCGTCGGGCGCGACGATGCCGGTGAAGCCGCCGAGTTCGGCGCACATGTTCGTCAGGGTGGCGCGCTCGTCGATGGACATCGCGCGGACAGCCGTCCCGGTGAACTCGAACACCTTGCCGACGCCCGCGCCAGCCTTGATCTCGGCTTGTGCCAGCAGGTGCAGCACGACATCCTTGGCCGTGACGCCTGGCGGCATGACGCCGTCCAGCCTGACCAGAATGCACTGCGGCATGGTCATGCGCACGGCGCCGGTCACGAACGCATTGGCCATGTCCGTCGTGCCGACACCGAACGCCACGCATCCCAGCGCGCCGCTATGCGGGGTGTGAGAGTCGGTGCCCACCACGACTTGTCCGGGCAGGGCATAGCGTTCGGCCATCATCGCGTGCGAGATGCCCGCGGCATGGCTGCCCGGAGCGCTGCGGGACTCGTCCTCGGTCAGCGTGCGGTGGCAGCGGAGCTGGTAGGCGCGAACGAAATCCCGTTGCGCCGCGCACATCCTGGCGACGTTGCCGACCAGCCCGCCGCGCACGTGGGCCGGGCTTTCCGTGACATAGGAGGTGTGATCCTCAAAGACAACGATGTGGTCCGCATCCTTGAGTTGACGCGGTGTGCCGAAGGTGGCGTGCAGCAGGTGGGCGCACATGCCTGTGTAGTACTCGTGGATGAAGCGCCAGTCGGCCCGCACGAAGATGCCGTCGCCCGGAGCCGGGCTGGCCGGCGTCACCGGCGTCGCAAGCAGATGCCGGTGGACGATCTTTTCGAACAAGGTCAGCGGGCCCGTGGGCAGGGCCGGGGCCGCGGGTTCCACCTTGCTCAGGTATGCCTGCCCGAACTTCAGGAGCCCACCGTGCCGCAGGATGGATGCGGCCAGCGCGTCGCGCCCGGCGACGAGCGCGTCCGGTTCGATGGGTTCGCCTTTCTCCAGGCGGGCAAGCAGGCTGAAGTCGGTCGAGGTGAACAAGCCGATGTTGTCGGCGTTCTGGCGGTAGATGCGCTCGAAGCTGCGGGCGATGACCAGCTGGATGCCCGCCAGCTTCTCTGCTGCCGGACTGTGCTCGCGCGAGGATCCCTTGCCGTAGCGGTTGCCCGCGACCGTCACCGAAAAGCCCCCGTTGCGGATGGCGTTGGCGGTGACCGGGCAGGTTCCCTCTACCTTGTAGCCCGTATAGGGATAGCGGCCGAGCGCGTCGTCATAGTGCGTCAGGATCGGCACGGGTGTGATTTCGTCCGTGGAAACGTCGTCGCGCAGGGTGCCAGCCTGGTCCAGGGTCATGGCCTGGCCCTGGAACTGTTTTTCCATGACCGCCGCTGAGTCGGCAAGGAACAGGATGCGGCCTGTGGCATCGATGGCGCTCATGCGAGTCTCCGGTGGCATTGCGCGGGACTTTACTGCCCATTGCGCGCGGACACGAAGCGCTGATGCGGCATGGCGGCTATCTGTCCGCGGCATATTAAGGTAAACCCTTGTGCATGCGCAGGACGCGCGGCAAGGTTAGTATCAGGCGACATTCCGGATCGCCCGCAGGAGCCCACTGACCCATGCATCGCATCGATCCCGTCAATATTCAACTGTTCCTGGCAGCGGCGCGCGAAGGCTCCATCAAGCGCGCGGCCGAGACCGAGCATATTGCCCAGTCGGCGCTGAGCCGGCGCATTGCCGAGCTGGAGCGAAGCCTGGGGGTGGTGCTGTTGGTCCGCTCGCCCGCGGGCGTGGTGCTGACCGATGCCGGCGCCCGCGCGCTGGAACTGGGTCGCAAGCTGAACGCGGATATCGCCAGCTTCGCGCGCGAGGTGCAAGACCTGGGCGACCGGGTCGCCGGCGTTGTGCGCCTGTCAGCCAGCCCGTCGGCCATCATCGGTTTTCTGCCGGAACGGCTGCACGCATTCAAGGCGGCGCACCCGCTGGTCGAGATTGCGCTTTATGAGCGCTCCACCGCCGAAACCATCCGGGCCTGCCTCGATGACCGGGTCGACATCGGCATCGGCGTCGCGGCCAAGGCGCCCGGCGGCCTGGAAACCTGGCCCTTTGCCAGCGATCCGCTCAACGTTGTGATTCCGTCGTCGCATCCGCTGGCAAGGCGCAAGCGGATTCGTTATGCCGAGGTGCTTGAGCATCCGCTGGTCGTGGTCCAGCCAGGCGGCGCGCTGGACCAGGACTTGCGCGAGCAGGCGGCAAACCTGCGCCTGCCGTTCAACCAGGGCGTGGCGGTGTCCAGCTTCGAGGCCGCTTGCCGCATGGTGGAGGCCGGCCTGGGCATCGCCGTGCTTCCGGCCAGCGCCAGCGCCGCCTATGCGGGAACCCGACGCTTTGTCCGCGTGCCGCTGGATGAGCGGTGGCGCGAGCGCCAGCTGCTGGTCTATGCCCCGTACAAGCAACCGCGCTTGCGCGCGATTGCGGCCATGATCCGCGCGCTGCAGCCAGATGGGGGACCGGAAGATATGCCAGGCTGAGATACCCGGTCCAGCGGATTAGCACTCGGCCACCGCGGCGCCGCAACACTACACTCCGTCCCAAAGCCACCGCCCACGGTGCGATTCGACAAACGGAGACAAGATATGCGGACTTCGCTGTTTCGACAGGCGTGCAATGCGCTTGCGGCCCTGACCACTTTGGCATTGCTTGGCGGCCAGGCCGTTTCAGTCAGTGCGCAGGAGGCCACGCCGGTCAGGCTGATCGTACCGACCCAGCCGGGTTCGCAAGCCGACGCCGTGGCCCGCGCGCTGAGCCAGCCGCTGGGCAAGCAGCTCGGTCAATCGGTGGTGGTCGAGAATATCGCCGGCGCCGGCGGCGTGCCGGGCACCCAGCAAATCGTCAGGGCGCCGAAAGACGGGTCGACGCTTGGCCTGATCTCGTCGAATCACGTCATCAATCCGTTCATCTACAAGAACCTGCCTTATGACGCGTTGAAGGACATCACCCCGATCACGGTCATCGGCACGCTGCCGCTGGTGCTGGTGGTGAATCCCGCGGTCGGCGCGCAAACGACAAAAGAACTGATCGCGCTGCTGAAGTCGAAACCGGGTGAGCTGAACTACGGCTCGTCGGGAAACGGCACGGTCCTGCATCTGGCTGGCCAGCTCTTTGCCAGTGAAGCGAAAGTCGATATCCGGCACGTGCCATACAAGGGCGCGGGCAACTACACCACCGACCTGATCGGTGGCCAGGTGCAGATGGGCTTCCTGACAGTGCAGGCAGTGTTGCCGCTGATCAAGGCGGGCAAGCTCAAGGCGATTGCCGTGTCCACTGCGCAGCGGGTCCCGGCGCTGCCCGATGTGCCGACGCTTGCGGAGTCGGGGGTTCCCCACTACAGCTTCGACGCATGGCTGGCGATCGTCGGCCCCGCGGGGATGCCGAAGCAGGGCGTGCACGACCTCCAGTCGAAGATCAAGGCGACGCTGCAGGAACGCGACGTGCAGGAACACCTGGCGGCGCAAGGCGTGGTCGTGACCGCCACGGGCGCCGACGCGGCGGTGCCGTTCTTCAGGAACGAACTGGACAAGCACGCGCGGATCGTAAAGCAGGCTGGCGCCACGCTGAACTGAGGCGTTGGGGTTCCCGGCAACAGCAACGGGCGCCCGCAATCGCGTATCCCGCCTCAGCTCCCGCAAGCGTGAATCAGGAACTCCCGTAGCGCATCCGCCGGCTTGCCTAGCTTGCGCCCGGGCTGCCACAGCATGCCGACCTCCATGTCCGGCACCGCATTGGCAATCGGCCGGGCCTCGATCTGCTTTCCCTCCAGCGACCAGGGGCGATACACCATGTCGGACAGCACGGTGACGCCGAAGCCATGTGCCACCAGCCCGCGCAAGGCCTCCATCGAGCCGGTCCGGAACACGACATTCGGTGCGAGCCGCTGGCTGCGCCAGTAACGCAGGGTGGATTCCTCGGCCTCGTCCACGGTGATGAGCAGATACGGATAGGCCGCAATATCGCGTAGCGAAGGCCGCTCCACGGCCAGCAGCGGGTGGCTGGCCGAGGTCCACAACTGGCGCCGGGATCGCATCAGCGTATGGCGCTGGAAGCGCTGGGGCCGTTCCAGGTTCGACAGCAGTGCGATGCCCAGCTCAATCTCCCCCGCCAGCACGGCCCGTTCGATATCCGGCCGGTCCATATCCAGCAGATCCAGTTCGATGTCCGGATAGTTGGTGCGAAAGCGCGCCAGCAGCCCCGGCAGGAAGTAGCCCAGCACCGTGTAGGAGGCGGCCAGGCGCACGCTGCCTTGCAACCCGTGCACCTGGAAACGCGGCTCGCGCAGCGCATCCTCGACCGAATCCAGGATCTGGCGAGCGTGCTGGAAGAAGAGGTGGCCTTCCGCCGTCAGCGTCACACCATGGGGCCGGCGATCGAACAGGCGTACGGCCAGGCGCTGCTCAAGCGCCAGCACAGCATTGGTGATGGCCGACTGCGAGACATGCTCGGCGGTCGCGGCCATCGAGAATTGCCCCGTCTCCGCGGCCGCGACGAAATAGCGGAACTGCCTCAGCGTGACTTCCTTGGCCAGTCTTTCCGAGCTTTCGCGCGCCTTGAGCATGGTGATCTCCGAGGTATCCGTTCTGCAGATATCAGGTGTTGGAATTCATGATTTTACGATGACGGCATGGATTTCTAAACTGCTCCGAATACAAGAGAACCAGCACGGAGACTGATAATCGTGAATGCCCCGCTGAACCCCGCCTTGCTCGAAGCCCTGGCCAGCGCCAGCCTGGACGACAAGTACACCCTGGAAAAGGGCCGCGTCTACATGAGCGGCGTGCAGGCCCTGGTTCGCCTGCCAATGCTGCAGAAGGCGCGCGACCGCGCCGCCGGCCTCAACACCGCCGGGTTTATCTCGGGCTACCGCGGCTCGCCGCTGGGCGGCGTGGACCAGGCGCTGTGGAAGGCCAAGCAGCACCTGGCGGCCAGCGACGTGGTGTTCCAGCCCGGCGTCAATGAAGACCTTGCCGCGACCGCCGTCTGGGGCAGCCAGCAGGTCAACCTGTTCCCCGGCGCCACGCGCGACGGCGTGTTCTCGATGTGGTACGGCAAGGGGCCGGGCGTGGACCGGTCCATCGACGTGCTGAAGCACGCCAATTCGGCCGGCTCGTCGCGCCATGGCGGCGTGCTGCTGCTGGCCGGCGACGACCATGCCGCCAAGTCCTCCACCGTGGCGCATCAGTCGGAGCACGTGCTGCAGGCCGCCGGCATCCCGGTGCTGTATCCCGCCAATGTGCAGGAGTACCTCGACTACGGCCTGCATGGCTGGGCCATGAGCCGGTATTCCGGCCTGTGGGTGGCGATGAAGTGCGTCACCGACGTGGTGGAGTCGACCGCCTCGGTCGAGATCGATCCCGACCGCGTGCAGATCGCGCTGCCGGAGGACTTTGTCGTGCCGCAGGGCGGCCTCAATATCCGCTGGCCCGATTCCCCGCTGGAGCAGGAAGCGCGGCTGCTTGACCACAAGTGGTATGCGGCGCTGGCCTATGTGAGGGCCAACCGGCTCAATCGCGTCGTGCTCGATTCGCCGAACGCGCGCTTCGGCATCATGACCGCCGGCAAGGCGTATCTGGACGTGCGCCAGGCGCTCACGGACCTGGGCCTGGACGATGACACCTGCGCCCGCATCGGCATCCGCGTCTACAAGGTGGGTTGCGTGTGGCCGCTGGAGGCGCATGGTGCGCGTGAGTTCGCCACCGGCCTGGAAGAGATCCTGGTGGTGGAAGAGAAGCGCCAGATCCTTGAATACGCGCTCAAGGAGGAACTGTACAACTGGCGCGAGGATGTGCGGCCCAAGGTCTTCGGCAAGTTCGACCAGCGCGGCAACGATGGCGGCGAGTGGTCGGTGCCGCGTGGCAGCTGGCTGCTGCCGGCGCACTACGAGCTGTCGCCGGCGCTGATCGCCAAGGCCATCGCCCGGCGGCTGGAACGGCTGGACTTGCCGGAAGCGGTGCGCGCACGCATTGCCGCGCGCGTGGCGCTGATCGAGGCCAAGGAGCGCGAGGCCGCGCAGCCGCGCATCGCGGTGGAGCGCAAGCCCTGGTTCTGCTCAGGGTGCCCGCACAATACGTCCACGCGCGTGCCGGAAGGCTCGCGTGCGCTGGCCGGCATCGGATGCCACTACATGACCCTGTGGATGGACCGCAATACCGACACTTTCAGCCAGATGGGCGGCGAGGGCGTGGCCTGGACCGGCCAGATGCATTTCACTGGTGACAAGCACGTGTTTGCCAACCTGGGCGACGGCACGTATTTCCACTCGGGGCTGCTGGCCATCCGCGCATCGATCGCGGCCAGGGCCAATATCACCTACAAGATCCTGTTCAATGACGCCGTGGCAATGACCGGCGGGCAGCCCATCGACGGCGTGCTGACGGTGCCGCAGATTGCGCACCAGGTGCTGGCCGAGGGCGCGAAGAAGATAGTCGTCGTCACCGACGAGCCGCAGAAGTATGGCGACGGCACCATGCTGCCGTCCGGCGTGACCGTGTTCCACCGCGACCAGCTCGACGCCGTCCAGGTTGAGCTGCGCGATACCGCGGGCGTCACCATCCTGATCTACGACCAGACCTGCGCAACCGAAAAGCGCCGCCGCCGTAAGCGCGGCACCTATCCTGACCCGGCGAAGCGCGCCTTTATCAACGACGCGGTCTGCGAGGGCTGCGGCGATTGCTCGGCCAAGTCCAACTGCCTGTCGGTGGAGCCGCTGGAGACTGAACTCGGGACCAAGCGCAAGATCAACCAGTCGTCGTGCAACAAGGATTTCTCCTGCGTCAACGGCTTCTGCCCGAGCTTTGTCACCGCCGACGGGGCACAGGTGCGCAAGCCCGCGGCAGCGGGTGGCAAAGGCACCGGCGCCGACTTCGAGTCGCTGCCGCTGCCGCGGCTGCCGGCCCTGGAACGGCCGTACGGCGTGCTGGTCACCGGCGTCGGCGGCACTGGCGTGGTCACCATCGGCGGCCTGCTGGGCATGGCATCGCACCTTGAACGCAAGGGCGTGACCGTGCTCGACATGGCTGGCCTGGCACAGAAGGGCGGGGCGGTGATCAGCCATGTGCAGATCGCCCCGGGCCCGGACGACCTGCATGCGACGCGTATCGCGACGGGTGAGGCGCGCCTGGTGATCGGGGGCGACGCCATTGTCTCGGCCTCGGCCGAAGTGCTGTCGAAGATCCGGCACGGATTGACCGCCGCCGTGGTCAACAGCGCCAACACGCCCACCGCGGAATTCATCAAGAACCCGAAGTGGAAATTCCCCGGTGCCAGTGCTGAGCAGGACCTGCGCGCCAGCGTCGGCGATGCCTGCGCGTTCTTTGACGCCAGCGCATGGGCAGTGACCCTGCTGGCCGACGCCATCTACTCCAACCCGCTGCTGCTCGGCTTTGCCTGGCAAAAGGGCTGGATCCCGCTGCAGCATGAAAGCCTGCTGCGCGCGATCGAACTCAATGGCGTGTCGATCGAGAAAAACCGCCTCGCATTCCAATGGGGACGGTACCTGGCTCACCACGGCGAGGCGACGGTGAAGGCGCTCCTGCCGGCCGCGCCGGCGGCCCAGGTCGTGTCAATGCCGCAGACGCTCGACACCCTGATCCGCAAGCGCGAGACGATGTTGACCGATTACCAGAACACCGCCTACGCCGCCCGCTACCGCGAGGCTGTCGAGCGCATCCGCGCAGCGGAGCAGCAACTGGGCATCGACCGCAAGCTGCCGCTGACCGAGGCCGTGGCCCGCAACCTGGCCAAGCTGATGGCCTACAAGGACGAGTACGAGGTGGCGCGTCTTTACACGGATCCGGCGTTCCTGGACAAGCTGCGCGCGCAGTTCGAAGGCGAGCCCGGCCGCGACTACCAGCTCAATTTCTGGCTGGCGCCGCCCTTGCTGGCCAAGGCCGACGACAAGGGCCGCCTGGTCAAGCGCCGCTTCGGTCCGCGCACGATGACGGCATTCCGCTTGCTGGCGCGCCTGAAGGGTTTGCGTGGCACGGCGCTCGATGTGTTTGGCAAGACTGCTGAGCGCCGCGCCGAGCGGGCGCTGGTCAACGACTATCTGGCCATGGTCGACGAGTTCGCCGCTTCCCTGAGCGCGGGCAACGTCGACGCCGCGCTGGCGCTTGCCGCGTTGCCAGAGGATATCCGGGGCTACGGCCATGTGAAGGAGGCCAGCATGGATGCGGCGGCGGTACGGCGGGAGGCGTTGCTGGCGCAGTATCGCGGCGCGGCCCGGCGGGCCGCGGCTTGAGGGGCGATGGTTAGCTGAAAGCGCAGGCCGTTGAGATGACACGCCCGGTCGGCCAAGAGCCGGCGGGCGTGTTAAAGAACCGGTCGGGTCACAGAAGCCCAGGCCATACAACAGGAAGGGCTGGCATCAGATCCACACGTCGTTCGGCGCGGTACGCTGGCCTCCCTGGTCGCCGGTGTTGACAACGCCGCGCGGCTCGACCAGGAGCATGTGCACTTCTTCATGCGCATAGGGCTTGTGTTCCACGCCCCTGGGCACGACATACATCTCCCCGGCATTGACGAGCACATGTCCATCGCGGAAATCGATGCGCAACTGCCCGTTGAGCACGATGAAGGTTTCGTCGGTATCGGCATGTTGGTGCCAGACGAAATCGCCAGCAATCCTGACGATCTTGAACTGGTAGTCGTTCATCTCCGCAACCACGCGCGGTTGCCAATGTTCAGTGATCAGGCCTAGCTTCTGCGCGAAGTTGATCGAATGATAGGGCGCAGCGGTGTGGTGCGATGCATTCATGACGGGGCTCGTTTCAGATCAGTCAGGCGGGAAGGGACAGTCTGCGCCGATCCGGCTACAAGGTCTTGTACGTTCGTGCAAGCTCAGCCCGATGGGCTCCGCAACGCACGCATCCAGCGTCCCGGCGAATGGCCGAACGCGCGCGTGAAGTGCCGCGTCATGTGGCTCTGGTCTGTAAAGCCCGCCCAGACGGCGGCATTGGCCAATGTTTCGCCGGCTGCTGCCAGCCGGCGCACCATGTCGAGCCGGCGCATGACAAGGTAGCGATGCGGGCTGGTGCCATAAAGCGTGCGGAAGTCGCGCGACAGGCTCCAGCGGTCACGCCCGCTGGCTTGCTCCAGTTCACCAAGGGTGACGGTGATCTCCAGGTTGTCGAGCAGGCAGGTGCGGGCGATTTCCGCGGCGCGGTAGTCCACAGCCTGGCGGCCGCGCCGTACGCCCGCGGCAGCGGCCAGGGCCTGTGCCAGGTCGAAGATGGCGTCGTCTTCCTCCAGCGGGGCCAGCGCGCAACCCATCGCCTGCAACAAGGTTTCGGTCGCGGCGTACAGCCGTGGATCTTCCGAGCGGCCGCCCGCAATGAATGGCAGTGGCTTGCCGCCTAGTGCGCGCTGGATCAGCGAAGGCTCGATATAGAGCATCCGGTATCGGAAACCGGCATCGGTGCCGGCGTGGCCGTCATGGGGCTCGTCGGGGTGTAGCACGATGGTCCCGCCGGGTGTGCTATGCGTCATGCCGCGCCGATAGGAGAAACTTTGCACGCCGGACAGCGTGCGGCCGATCGCGTAGGTGTCATGACGGTGCATGTCGTAGCCATGGCCGCCAAAGAATGCTTCGAAACGCTCGACGCGGCGAGCGGAAGCATCCCGGTGGACCCAGTCACCCTTGCCGGGAAGGTCGATGCATGATTCCGTGGATGAGGCGGTGCGATGCTTCATGGTGGTGGGCTGGGCGTGGCCGCGGTGTGCTCAGGCTGGCACAGCAGAATGCGCTGCCAGCGGGGGCGGCGGACGGGTGGGAGTGTATTGATCTTCCGGGGGGCGAACGGCCCCCTGTCTATGCCTCGCGCCGGGCCAGCGCCAGGAAGGCGCCCAAGCCCAGCATTGTGACACCCGACATCCGGGCCATCAAGCGGGCGCGAGCTTCGCGGGCGGCGCCAGACTTGAGCAGACGATGCGCGGCAAACACGACAACAACGTCAACCAGCGTATTGAGCGCTACGCAAATGCAGCCCAGCAGCACCAACTGCGGCACCGGAGATTCGCTCGCCGAGACAAACTGCGGCAGGAACGCCAGAAAGAATAGCGCCGTCTTGACGTTCAGGACTTCGACCATGATGCCCTCGGCCAGAGCGCGGCGCGCACCTTTGGATGGCATAATTTCGAGCGTGACCGGCGCTTGCTTGCGCATCAACATGCGAATCCCCAGGTACACCAGATAAGCCGCACCCAGATACTTGAGCAGGTTGAATGCCAGTGCCGACTGGGCAATGACCAGCGACAGGCCCAAGGCCGCCGCGAGCACATGGAGCAAGCCTCCAAGGGCGGTGCCGAAGCATGAAGCCAGGCCCTCGGATCGGCCGCCAGCCACCGTTCGTGCAACGACATAGGCGATGGCCGGGCCGGGGGTGATGGCGAGAACGATGGCAGCGATCAGGAAGGGGACGAATGACATGGTGTGGTGTTCGTCAATGGTGAGGCAAAGCTGAGCGCGGGCCGGGGCCAGTCATTCACGGGTTGCAAGAGGGCAATTCAACCAGCCTTGCGCATGGACTGCGCAAGTTCGCCATGCCCCCGAGCCTCCAGGGTGTCGGCGGCACTGAAGCGGTCCCGCAACGCCCTGTTCTGGCTGAGCTTGACCTTGCCCACCAGCGAAGTGATGGCGATCTCGATGCCCACGATGTTGCGCAGCATGCTGTCGATGTACTCTGGTGCGGAGTCCCCCATCTTCCAGGGCCTGGGTTCGACCGCCTCGTGCCGCCGTGTCAGACGCGCAACGAGGCGGCGGACGAAACGCTCGTCGTCCTGCACGGTGATCGTGCCGTGCGCGTGCACTACCTCGTAGTTCCAGGTCGGCACCTGGCGGTGCGCCTCATGCTTGCTCGGGTACCAGTTGGGCGAGACATAGGCCTCGGCGCCCCGGAAGACGACCATGACCGGCGAGCCGGTGGGGCAACGCTGCCAGAGTGGGTTCGCGCGGGCCACGTGGGCAGTGAGCACGCCGTGGGTTCCCTCGCCGGGATCGAACTCGAACGGGATGTGGTCGGCATCCAGTCCGGCGCTGCCTTGCGTAATCAGCATCCCCAGCGGGTGCTTGTGGATGATGCGGCTCAGTTCCTCTGGACGGTTTTCAGCAAAGTGGGCAGGAATGTACATGGCGCGGAATCGGAAGCGATGGAATATTCGATACTCTCGCCGACAACTGGCACAATCAGAAGGTCCAGTTTTCGGGATTCTTTATGGACCAGTCACGCCAGCCAGCCGGTAACCGGCCCGGAGCCACGGGCGCGGGACGCCGCATCTACGATCTTCTGCGTGCCCAGATCGCGGACGGCACACTGCCGCCGGGCGCCCGGGCGCCGTCCACGCGAGCGCTGGCGTCCGAGTTGGGGTATCGCGTACCACCGTCACCGCCGCCTATGAACAACTGGCGGCCGAGGGCTTCCTCGTCACGGCGGTGGGGCGGGCGGCCCGAATTGCCAGCCCGTTGGCGGCACCGGCACCCGCCGGGATGACCGCAGGCCGGCGCGCCAGGTCCGCCCCAACCCTGTCCGAATTCGGGCGCCGCGTGGCGGGGCTCGGCTTGCCAGCACCGCTGCAGGCTGAACCGGTTCGCTTCGACTTCCTGTATGGGGCGGTGGCTTCCCGGGACTTTCCAACGTTGGCTTGGCGGCGTGCCTACCAGGCTGAGCTGCTGCGTCAGCAAAACAGCCTGTCCTACGCCCCGCCCGAAGGTGAGGCATCGCTGCGACGCGCCCTCCAGGGCTATTTGCGACGTGCCCGGGGACTGGCCTGCGAGGCCGAACAGGTTTTGGTGGTACATGGCTCGCAGCAGGCCATCGACCTGTGCGCACGGCTGCTGCTGGATGCCGGCGATGCCTTTGCCTTCGAAGACCCTGGCTACCTGATGGCAAGGCGCTGCTTCGAAGCCACCGGCGCCAGGTGCCAGGCCACGCCAGTGGACGGGCATGGCCTGGATACTGCCAGCCTTCCCCAGGACGATCGTGTCCGCCTGGTGTACGTGACCCCATCGCACCAGTTCCCGCTAGGGGGCGTGCTGCCGATCGGCCGGCGCCTGGACCTGCTGCATTGGGCGCAGCGCCACGATGCCTGGATCATCGAAGACGACTACGACGGGGAGTTCCGCTACGGCCAGCGCCCGATCGACACGCTGCGCTCGATCGACACCGACGGCCGCGTGATCTACGTCGGCACGTTCTCTAAGGCGCTGTCCCCGCAACTGCGGCTCGGCTACCTGGTGCTGCCGCCCGAACTGGTGCCGGTGTTCCGGCAGGCCAAGCGGCTGGCTGACCGCCATGCGCCCGTGCTGGAGCAGCGCGTGCTGGCAGCGCTGATCGAAAGCGGTGCCTACGAACGCCATGTGCGGCGCACGCGCCGGGAAAACGAGCGCCGGCGAGCGGCCTTGCTGGATGGCGTCGCACGCCACCTGCCAGGGGACGCCGAAGTCTGCGGTACGGCGGCGGGGCTGCATGTGGTGCTGTGGTTGCCGTCGCTGCGGCCTCAGGACGAGACAGCGCTGGTGGCCGCTGCGCGCAGCAAGGATGTGGGGGTCTACCCGGTATCACCGTTGTTTGCAGGGGCTCGGTCTCAGGGACCGTATCGGGCGGCCGGGTTGGTGCTGGGTTATGCGAGTTTGACGGTGGAGCAGATTCAGCGGGGGATGCAGATTTTAGGGGCGGTGATTGCGGTGATGAAGCGGGGTGTTTCCCCGCCGGGTTCTCAGGGCCAGGCTGACAACGGGTTTCAGGCAGGTTGACAACTTGATGCCATGGCTGCCGATAGGACGTGTGCTGCGTCGCCAGCCAGTCTATGCTTTCGCTTCCGCATCGATCTGTTGGCGCAACGTTGAGAATCGCTCTTCTACATTGGCTCCAAATAGTGGATCGGAACTGGCCGGATCAGTGGCGGCTATCTCTGCCCAGTCCTCTTCAGTCAGGAGCTGAGCGGCCCGCGGCATGACCTGCTTTTCCTCGGTGAAGAGATGATTGCGATAGTAGACCAAGTACATGGCCGCAGCGGCTTCCAGAGCCGTTCTGGACGTGACGATCTCATTTTCTGCTTCGTGAAGACGGTTGAGCAGTTCTTCGCCGACCGTGGCAATCACACGGTGTTCTTGCAGGAGCCGGCTCAAAACAATCCGCATGCCCGGCTCTCGATCGACGATTAGCGCGTACGCGACATCCTCGCGAGGGTGGTGCACAAGATCGCCATACTTGCGCAGGTAACCGATGATGGTGCCCATCAACCCGTAGTTTGGCGGTTCTTCCCGGTGAAAGGCGCTTACCTGCTGTTCCAGCAGGTCGAGTAATCTGGCGAAATGGATATGGTCGGTATGCCAGACAGCAAGTGGGTTGGCCATGGAGTCCTCCTGTGAGGCGGGTCAGGTAGACCCTTGAGTCCGGACTTGTATCGCACTCCCGGCGCCTCATAATCACAATAGGCCGCCTTTGCCGGGTGAGATTGACGTAGATCAAAATGCCGGTTCACGCTTCGGATCTCGCAGGTGACGAAGGACGGATCTGGCCTTTCCGCTCTTGCGTGGTCATCTGGTCCCAACGCCCAGCCCGGGTAGCGCTCTCATGCCCCGGGGCGGGGGCTTCGCGGGAAGATCATGCTGTGGCAATGGTTCCTTACCTTGTCGTCTGCAGGGGTCGCATGTCGATGGCGGGCTGCTTGCACGATGCGCGCGCGGCCAGTGCGAAGAACAGTGCCGAAGCGATAGCCAGCACATCCGTGGCCAGCAGTACGCGGGTCAGCGGCGCAGTGGTGCCATTTGCGATCAGATGGTCTGCCGCGGCGCCCACGGCCACGGTGCCAATGGCGATCGCGAAGACATTGATGCACAGCATCGTGAAGCCAGAGACTGTCGAGCGCATCTTCTGCGGCGTCATGCCCGCGAGCGCCGCATTGGCTGGGCCGTAAAGCGCCAGCGGCAGGAAGAAGCCCACGCACATGCCGATGTAGCACCAAAAGTGCCGGCCAGCAGGAAGCTGCAGCCGATGCCCAGGGGAATGCCCATGAAGAACAAGCCCATCGCCGTGCCGCGCCGCTTCTCGGAGAACAACTCGGCCAGCAAGCCCACCGCCGCTGGCACCAGCGCAGCTTCGCCGCTGGCAACGAACAAGCGTGCGATCGCCATTTGCTCGAAGGTCTGTGCATGGCCAGAGGCCCAGGTGCAGATGCTCCAGATCAGCACGCCGGCCGCGATGATCCGCGTCCGGCTGAAGCGATCCGCGAGCGTGCCCATGAACATCGCCATGACGCCGAAGCTCAGCACCCAGACCGCGCCGACCAGAAATCCGTATTGCGCATTGTTGATCGCCAGATCCTTGATGATTTGCGGCGAGAATCCCAGCAGCACGTTACGGTCGATGTGCGCGAGAAGATGGATCGTCAACAGCGTCGCCAGAACGGCAGAGGGGCTTTTCTTCCAGAACATCAGATGTCTCCAGAGCACAGGGCCATTGGGTGCGGGCCGGACGGAATTCGGTTCGCTGCCGCAGTCCGTCCGGGACTCGCCGGCTTACGCGGCCTTGCGCAAAGGAACACCGCGCTGCGCTGGCACACGGTTGGGCACCATGCCCAAGGCTTTCAGCGTCTCGTCGGTGGATTTCCAGTGGGTGCCGATCTGGTAGATGCGGCGGGCATCTTCGCCAGTGGCGATGTCGCGGTTGAGTTCGCGCGCAATGCGCACCATCTTCTCGATCTGTTGCACCGAGGTCGCGCGTTCCCGGTCGGGGCCGAACAGTGTGTCCTCGATGCCGACGCGCACATGCAGGCCCAATGCAATGGCCATGGTGTTCATTGGCACCACGTTGCGGTTCAGGGTTTCCAGCGTGAGCACCGCACCATCTGGCGTGCGTCGGGCAAACTCGAGCATGTCGGCCGGGTGCAGGCCTGAAGCGCCGCCGCCTATGGCCACGTAATTCAGGTTCAGCGGACCTTGGTACAGCCCCCTGCGGATCAGGCGCTCGAGCGTTTCCAGTTGCGCCAGATTGCCAAGCATGAATTGAGGCTGAATACCATTAGCCACCAGCCGCCTGATGTGTTCCTCATGCCACGACGGATTGGACGGGGAGACCATGTCCCGGTACGCCGCCTGCACTGCGGGATTGGTGAGCGAGGTGCCGGCGATGTCGGCCTCAGTCATCAACTCCATGATGTTCATCTGGCCGGTATTGATGGCAACGGTGACCTGGTCCGGCCGGGGATCGAGCTCCGCAATCATATGGCGCGTGTCGTCACTGGGCCACCTGGCGGCCTTTCCTTCATCTTCCGGAGCGAACGAGATGGAACCGCCCACTTGCAATACCATGTTGGGCACGGCTTCGCGCAGGCGGGCCAGCATTTCATTGAACATGGACAGGCGCTTGCTACCCTTCCCGTCGGCTTCGCGCACATGCACGTGCAGCACGGTGGCGCCGGCGTTGTAGCAGTCGAGCGCCTTCTGGATCTGCTCGTCCATCGTGACCGGGATATCGTCCGAGTCGCCGGGGATCCATTGCGGGCCGTACGGCGCGACCTGGATCACGAGTTTTTCCTGGTTCTCGGGCAGCAGGGAGTCGTCTAGGAAATGCATGGTCTGTCGTCCTCGATAAGGTACGTGGATTAAGGGATTTGGTGGGGGAGCGGATTGGTACTCAGGCGGCGGCCCGGGTGCTGGTCGTCCCGGCCTGCTCGATGGCCGCCAGTTCCTCCAGAAGAATTGGTGCCCCCAGACTGCTGGTATGGATGCCGAGCACGCTCACCGCCTGCAGCACGGCAGCAATCTCTGCCCTGGTGGCGCCAAGTTCGAGCGCCTTGCGGATGTGGCGGCGCGTGCCCGGCGCATACATATGCGTGCAGGACGCGTCCACTGCGATGGCGATGAACTCGAGCACCTTTGGCTCCAGCACGCCAGACATCACCGTGTGCGCACCCATCGCCATGAATTTCTCTGCCCAGGCAGGATCCAGTTCCGCGATGGGATCCCAGGCCGGATTCCAGTTGCCGGTCGCGCGCAGGTGATCGCAGACCGGGGTAGCCATGCCGCTCGTCTTATCGCTCATTACTCGTCTCCTTGACTGGCGCGCCGCGTGTGCGCGCCTGGTGTATCCGGAGGCAAGTATCGGATACCGGCCGATTGCCAATTTGACATCCCGGGAGTTTGAATTTACATATTGGGCAGTACGGGAAAACCTTATGGCCTACTTAGTTCGCAGTGCCGCGCTGACCGACTACGTCCGGGTGGCGCGATCCGTCGGGATTGATCCCTATCGGCACTTGAGTGATGCCGGAATTGACCGGTCTGCGTTATTGGCCTCGGACACCATGATTCCAGCCGAGGCGGTGGGGCGCCTGCTGGAGGCATCGGCCGAGGCCGCAGGCATCGAGGATCTTGGCCTGCGTATGGCGGAGACCCGCCAGCTCTCCAACCTTGGGCCGCTCGGTTTTGTGATGCAGGAGCAGCCCACGCTACGCAAGGCGCTCGACTCGGTGTCACACTACCTGCGGCTGCAGAACGAAGCGCTTCACATGCGCATCGAGGAAGCAGAGGGCATCGTCATCATCCGCGAGGACCTGCTTGGCGGCCACGCCGGCGCCACGCGGCAGGCGATGCAATTGGTGCTGGGCGTCGTGCACAGGACGCTGAGCACGCTTCTCGGCGTGGCGTGGAGGCCTCGTACCATCTGCTTCACGCATGCTGCTCCCGCCAGCCTCGCCATGTACGCGCGGGTGTTTGGAGCCCCGGTTCTGTTCGGTCAGGATTTTGATGGTCTTGTGTGCCACGCGGCCGATCTTGAGGTCGCAATCCCGGCCTACGATCCGGTCATGGCACAGCAGGTGCGCCGGTACCTGGATGCGATGCTGGCTCAGTCCAACGCGACAATGCCCGACAAGGTAAGGAGGCTTGTCATCACGCTGCTTCCTTCGGGCACCTGTTCAGTGGATCGCGTGGCGCAGCATCTGGGCGTCGGTCGCAGGACCGCCTCGCGCAGCACGGCGAAAGCTACCTGGCTATCGTCGACGCTGTGCGGGAGGACCTGGTGAAGCGGTATATCGATAGCGACGATCGGCCGCTGTCTGAAGTCGCGACGCTGGTGGGATTTTCATCATTGAGCGCATTTTCCCGCTGGTTTGGGCGCCGCTACGGATGTAGCGTTTCGCAATGGCGGAGCCAAAGGGGTAATTCGGCGGCATCCGAGGATTCAGGCACGAATGCGTCATATGACATTGGAAACGCTGCGGCAGCCGGACACCATGGCGGCATGCCTGCCGTCCTGGCCCCTTCCGATCTTCCTGCAGATCCCGACGCCGTACGCGCCATCGCGCTGGAGCAGAACCGGCTGGCGCGCGCACTGTGGGAGCAGCTCGAGAGCTTGAAGCATCGGGTCGTGCAGCCTGACCGTGCGCACGCTGGCGCCGGTTCCGAGCGCCTGCCGGGGCAAGCCGAACGCCTTGCTGCACCGCTGGGCCTGCCCCCGCCACCGGCGGCACCCAAGGTCAAAAGGGCGAGACACGACCGCAAGATTCAGCGATCGTGAAGGGGGAAAAGTGGTGCCAGGGATTCAGGAGTGTTGGCGCGCGGTGGTGCTGCCAGCAGGAGAACATGATCTAAATGACACGCAGACATCCACCGACGCGGTTGCCCACCCAAACGCAATAATCCTATTCTTGTATCGCTTGCAAGGCTTCGGCCGCGAGCTCCACTGCAGCCGCGGCTCGTCTGCGACCGCCCCGTGCGGACTCTCACATCAAAAGCAAGAACGGAAGGAGCATGCAGCGATGACAATCAACCCCAACAAATTGCCTGCATGGACCATCGTTGCGCCGTGCATTGCCTCGGCTACGCTGGTTGCCGGTGTACTGCTCTCCGGCCAAGGCTGGCTGATCGCCCTGATGGGTATCACCCTGGCCGGCGCCGTCTTTGCGAGCGTTCACCACGCCGAAGTTGTCGCCCACAAGGTCGGCGAGCCGTTCGGTACATTGGTGTTGGCCCTTGCGATCACGGTCATCGAAGTGGCGCTGATCGTCTCGGTCATGCTCTCTTCCGGCCCGGAGAATGCGGGACTTGCGCGCGACACCGTGTTTGCGGCGGTAATGATCATCTGCAACGGCATCGTCGGGCTGTGCCTGTTTGTAGGCGGCCTTCATCATCGCGAGCAGGCCTTCCAGGCGCCGGGAGCCAATGCGGCCATGGCGGTGCTGGCCACGCTGCTGGTGCTGACAATGGTGTTGCCGAGCTTCACGAGTTCCACGCCAGGGCCGATGCTGACACCCGCACAACTGGGCTTTTCAGGCGTGATGTCGCTGGTGCTGTACGGATGCTTCGTCTTCGTGCAGACCGTGCGCCATCGCGACTATTTCCTGGCGGAAGGCAGCTCGGATGAAAACGAGCACCTTCCGCCGCCGCCTGCGCGCGTGGCGATGGCAAGTGGCCTGCTGCTGATGGTCTGCCTGGTGGCGGTTGTTGGACTCGCAAAGTTGCTGTCGCCGTCGGTGGAGAACGCCATTCTGTCAGCGGGTGCTCCGCCGGCGGTGGTGGGTATCGTGATTGCCGCGCTCGTGCTGCTGCCCGAATGCCTGGCGGCATTGCGTGCGGCGCGCGCCGATCGCATCCAGACAAGCCTGAACCTGGCGCTGGGCTCAGCGCTGGCCAGTATCGGCCTGACCATTCCGACGGTAGCCGCTGTCTTCATCTGGACCGGCCAGCCGCTTGCGCTGGGGCTCGGTGGCAAGGATATTGTGTTGCTGTTCCTGACGTTGATCGTGCTGACCCTGACCCTCGGTATGGGCCGTTCTACCATCCTGCAAGGCGTGGTTCACCTCGTGATATTTGCGGCCTATTTGTTCTTGTCAGTGGTGCCATAGGGCCAGTAATCGTGGCGCACGGCAATCCACCATCATGAACTCTCGTTAGAGCGTGAGGTGGCCGTCGACTTTCCGTCTGCTGGGATTTAGTGAGCTGCGGCAACTTACTGATTCTATTAGGCCGTATCTGCATGCCTTCGTGCCCTATCTTGCCTGGGAAAGTCTCGCTAACCTTTTGATTCATCTCTATAAACGCTGCTTCTGGCCGGCATGCTTTCCCTACATAGCGGTCCCTGCGCAGCCCCGTTGCTGCTATCAATGTTCTCTTCCCGACCGCCTGCCATGAAACGCACCACTACCATTCCAACCCCGCCGCCCGATGCCGCGCATACCCTGGTGCCGGCCGACGACGCGCAGGCGGGTCATGCCTGCGCCGACGACCGCAACTTCGTCACCGCGCTGGCACGCGGCATGGAGCTGTTGCGCGCCTTTGGGCCGCAGGACGATTACCTGGGCAACGCCGAGCTGTCGCGGCGCACCGGCATCCCGCGCCCGACCGTGTCGCGGCTCACCTACACGCTGGCCACGCTCGGCTATCTCACCTACATCGAAGCCACCGAGAAGTACCGGCTGGGGCAGGGCGCGATGGCGCTTGGCCACCGCTATATAGGCGGCGCCGGCATCCGCGAGATCGCGCAGCCGCTGATGCAGTCGCTGGCGTTTACCACCGATTGCACGGTGGCACTGGCCATGCCGGACCGGCACGCCATGGTCTACCTGGAAAGCTGCCAGCCGCGCGGGGCGCTGGTGATCCGGCTGGCGCCGGGCGCGCGCCTGCCGATGGCCACGTCTGCGATCGGCCGCGCCTGGCTGGCAGGGCTCGATGCCGATCACCGCGAGGCCGCGCTGGCCGAACTGGCGCGCCACTACGGCACGCGCTGGCCCGGCGTGCGCGCCGGCATCGACCGTGCGCTGCGTGACCACGCAGGGCGCGGCTTCTGCGTGGCGCATGCCGAATGGGACCGCACCGTCAGCGGCGCCGCCGCGCCGCTGCGCCTGGCGGGCAGCAGCGAGGTGCTGGCGCTGAATATCGGCGGCGCCGCGACACGGCTGTCGCCCGAGATCCTGGAAAGCAACCTGGGCCCGCGCATCCGCGAACTGGCCGAGACCCTGCAGGCGCGGCTGTGGCAGCCGGGCGGCGCGCGCGCGACCGCCCGCTTTGCTTCCGCGCAGCCGGACCCTGATACGCGCACCCACGCCTCCAACGCGTAGTGCGCGCACCGAATTCAACGAGGAGACAACCCATGGAAGTACGCAACAAGACCGTCGTGGTGACTGGCGCGGCCACCGGCATCGGGCGCGCGCTGGCGCTGGCCTTTGCGCAGGCCGGCGCGCGCGGCGTGGCCGTGGCCGACCTGAACGCGGCGGGCGCCGCCGCAGTTGCCGCCGAAGTCCAGGCCGCGGTGCCTGCGTGCCAGGTGTTCGCCCAGCCGGTCGACGTGGCCGATGCGGCCGCCGTGCAGGGCCTGGCCGACGAGGCCACGCGCCGCTTTGGCCAGGTCGACATCTTCTGCTCCAACGCCGGCATCATCCTGCGCAAGGGGCTGGAGGCGAGCGCCGACGACTGGCAGCGCATCTGGGAAATCAACGTGATGGCGCATATCCACGCGGCCAAGGCGGTGCTGCCGCAGATGCTGGAGCGCGGCGACGGCTACTTCATCAATACGGTGTCGGCCGCGGGCCTGCTGTCGCAGATCGGCTCGGCGCCGTATGCGGTGACCAAGCACGCCGCCATCGGCTTTGCCGAGTGGCTGTCGATCACCTACGGCGACCGCGGCATCAAGGTCAGCTGCATCTGCCCGCAAGGCGTGCAGACCAACATGCTGTTCGGCGAGAAGGGCGAGCGCAAGGGCTTCCTGCAGGAAGGTTCGGTCACCGCCGAGCACGTCGCCGCGGTGACGCTGGAAGGGGTGGCCGACGAGCGCTTCCTGATCTTGCCGCACCCGGAAGTGCTTGAGTACTATCGCCGCAAGGGCCAGGACTACGACCGCTGGCTGCGCGGCATGCGCCGCCTGCATGACAAGGTGATGCAAGAGTTCGGCGGCATCGCGGTCTGAGGGCACGAGTAGTCCTGGCAGGTCCCGGCGGTGGCATTGGCCGCCGTCTTCACAATGCGGGCAGCCATGCAGCCGCCGGCAACAGGAGGAGAATCCATGCGTTTCAGTACCGTTGCCGCGGCAGTGCTCGCCGCGTCCGCCCTGGTGAGCGCGGCCCCCGCGCTGGCACAAGGCTATCCCGCCAAGCCGATCCGGATCGTGGTCGGCTTCCCCAGCGGCGGCGCGCCCGACACGCTCGCGCGCATCGTCTCGGAAAAGATCTCGCCCGCATGGGGTCAGCCGGTGGTGGTGGACAACAAGCCGGGGCGGGCGGCAATATCGGCGCCGAAGCGGTGGCGCACGCGCCGGCCGACGGCTATACGCTGGCGCTTGGCACCGTCGGCACGCACTCGATCAACGGCGCGCTGTACAGCAAGATGCCGTACGACATGATCAAGGACTTCGCCCCCGTGGTCCTGATCGCCTCGACGCCGAACGTGCTGGTGGTCAATCCCGGCGTGCCGGCAAAGAGCGTGGCCGAGTTGATCGCGCTGGCAAAGTCCAGGCCGGGCGGCCTGACCTTCGGCACCCCCGGCGTCGGCACCTCGCCGCACGTGGCCGGGGAAATGTTCAATTCGATGGCCGGCGTCAAGATTACGCACGTGCCCTACAAAGGCCGCGCCATGGCCATCCCCGACCTGCTCGGCGGCCATATCACCATGATGTTCGACAACCTGCCGTCAGCGCTGCCCGTGGTGCGCGAGGGCAAGCTGCGCGCGCTGGGCATTACCAGCGCGAAGCGCTCGGCCTCGGCGCCGGATATCCCGACGCTGGCCGAGCAGGGTTTGCCGGGCTTTGAAGCCGATTCATGGTTCGCCGTGTTCGCGCCGGCCAATACGCCGAAGGACGTGGTGGCCAAGCTCAACACCGAACTCAACCGCATCTTCACGCTGCCCGATGTGCAGGCGAAGCTGAAGACGCTGGGGCTGGATCCGATCCTGGGCACGCCGGAGAAACTGGCGGCGTACCAGCGCCAGGAGATTGCGAAATGGGCGCGGGTGGTGAAGGAGTCGGGGGCGAAGGCAGAGTAGACCCTTAAACCCCGAGGGTTTGCTCCCCTCTCCCGCTTGCCGGAGAGGGCGCACGCAAGCGCTGGTCAGGCGTCCGGTTCCACCGCACCCCGCACCGGCTCCGCGCCGCCGGCATCGCGCAAGCGGCTCAGGCTGATCAAGGCCCCCAGCGCCGCCACCACTGCCGCCAGATACAGCGCAATGCGCGCCGCTCCGGTCGGCGCCAGGCTGAACAGCAGCGCCACCACCGCTGTGCCGGTGGTCTGCCCCAGCAGCCGCGTGGTCGCCTGCGCGCCGCTGGCGCCGCCGCTGCGCTCGGGCGGCGTGGCGCCGATCATGGCGCGGTTGTTGGGGACTGGAAGAAGCCGAAGCCCGTGCCGCACATCGCCATGCGCCAGACGATGTCCAGGCTGCCGGCGTCCGGGCCGAGCGTGGCCAGCCCGACCAGTCCGCACGCCAGCATGACCAGCCCGATGCCAGCCAGGATGCTGGCCGGATAGCGGTCCGACAGCCGGCCCGACACCGTGGCCATCACGGCTACCATCAGCGGCCAGGGCGTGATCAGCAGGCCGGTTTCCTGGAGGGAGCGGCCGAGCTGGTATTCGAGATAGAACGGCAGCGCGATAAAGGCCAGCATCTGCGTCATGAAGGAGCAGAACGAGGTGCCCACCGCCAGCGTGAAGGCGCGGGTGGCAAACAGGTCCACCGGCACCAGCGGCGCGGCGCGGCCGTGCTGGCGCCGCACCAGCAGCCAACCCAGCGCCACGGCAGCGGCCATGCCGGCAGCGCCTGCGATGCGCCAGCCGGCATGGCCCAGGACATCGACGCTGAGGATGAACATGCCGAACACCAGCGCCGACAGCAGCGCGCTGGGGTAGTCGAACTCGCGCGGCTGCGGCGGCGTCGCCGGCAGCGAAGTGCGGCTCAGCACCAGCGCGACGATCGCCACCGGCACGTTGACCGCGAACAGCCATTGCCAGCTGGCGACCGCCAGGATCAGCGCGCCCAGCGACGGGCCCACGGCGATGGTCACGCCGACCACCAGCGCGTTCAGCCCGATGCCGCGGCCCAGGCGCGTGGGCGGGTAGATAAAGCGCACCAGCGCGGTGTTGACGCTCATGATGCCGGCGCCGCCGATGCCCTGCAGCACGCGCGCTGCCACCAGCATCGGCAGGTTGACCGCCAGCGCGCACAGCAGCGAGCCCACCAGGAAGGTGGCCAGCCCCGCCCGGTACACGCGCTTGTAGCCAAGGATGTCCCCCAGCGACGAGAGCGGCAGCAGGCACACGGTCACCGTCAGCTGGTAAGCGTTGACCACCCAGATCGTGCTGGACGGATCGGCCTGCAGCTCGCGCGAGATCGAGGGCAGGGCGATGTTGGCGATCGAGCCATCGAGCACGGCCATGATCAGGCCGAAGAAAACAGTGAGGATCGCCCAGGTCCGCTGTGGCTGGGGAAGGCCGTGTTCTGGCTGCATGGGGAGAGACATTGAAGACAATGCCGCGCCAGCATCGGTCAGGCATGGCCAGGACGGCCACGGCGCAGCATTGCCATTATCGTCCCGCGTGGCGATGCTCGCAAATCCGCTAATTGTGGTAGAGCGCAGCGCGCCGGGCGCACTATCCCGCTGCGGCGGCCTGCACGTAGCCGCCCAGCCGTTCCAGCAGGGCTTCGGCAGCGGCTGCGGCGGCCGGGGTCCACGCCTGCGCCGCGTCACACAGTGTTTCCAGTGCCTGGCATGCCTCGACGATGCGCTGGCGGCGCACGATCATGAAGGCGCCGGCCGCGGCGTGGGCCCAGTGCCGCAATGCCGGCAGGTCCTGCTGCGCAATGATGTGCGCCAACGCTGGCAAGTCCTGCTGCAATTGCCGGCGCAGCATGGCTTCATAGCGACAGCGATCGGCGGCTTCGGCGTGCGAGGCCGTAGCCGGATCGTCATGGGTGGCAGGAGGCGGGGCCGCGGCATGGCTGCGGCGGGGCAGGCCATCCAGGCACGCTTGCAGGTCCTGCAGCGACGCCGGCTTGGCGACAAAACCGGAAAAGCCGCGCAGGCGCCAGTCTGCCGACGGCTCGCCGCACGTGAATGCGCTGAAGGCCAGTACCGGCATGCCGGGGTGCTGCGCGCGCACCGCCCGCAGCAGCGCGAGGCCGTCCATGACTGGCATATGGATATCGGTCAGCACCGCGTCGATGTGCGTGTTCTCCAGCGCCGCCAATGCCTGTCTGCCGTTTCCTGCAATGATCGGGCGGCAGCCAAGTGCCTGCAGCTGTTCGGCGGCGAGTGTCTGGTTCAGCGGATTGTCCTCGGCCACAAGAATTGTCAGCGGCTCCGCGGCCGGCGCCGGGAACGCCTGCGCCGCCGGCGTGTTGCCATCAGCCGGCGCCAGCGGCGGCGTGGCGCCCGCGGCCGCCTGGGCCACGCAGTCGATCAGCGCGCGGTGGCTGTAGGCCGTGACTTCGTGGATGCCGGGGGCGCACTGGCGCAGCCGATGCGGGCCCTCCGGCGTCACCCACACAACCGGCACCATTGCCGCATCGCGCAGGCCGGCCAGCGCCGCCAGGGGATACTCTTCCGTGGCGACGATGACGCGTGGCACCTTGACCTGGAAGGACGCCAGCGCGGCCCCCTGCGATGCCAGCACATCGGCACGCCAGCCTGCCGTGGCGAGCCACGCGGCCAGGGCCTCGCCGGTGCGCATGTCCTGGCACAGCACGACCACGTCGCCGCACTGCGCCGCGGCGGCCGGGACCAGCGGCCGCGGCGTGCCAGCGGCCGGCGGCAGCGGCACCGAGACCGTGAACGCGCTGCCCACGTCCGGCACGCTGTCCACGCTGATGCTGCCGCCCATCAGCTCGCACAGCCGGGCGCAGATCGACAAGCCCAGGCCAGTGCCGCCGTAGCGGCTGGCGGTCGCCGCATCGCCCTGCACGAACGGCTGGAACACGCGTGCCGCCAGCGACGGCGGCATGCCGATGCCGGAATCGCTGACGCGGCAGACCAGCCGCTGCGTGCCGTGGTGGTCCTGGCGCAGCTCGCCGCTTACGGTGACGCGCCCGCTGGCGGTAAACTTGAAGGCGTTGCCCAGCAGGTTGTTGAACACCTGCACCAGGCGCATGCGGTCGCCTGTGACCTCCGCATCCAGCGATGGCGACAGCTGCAGGTGAAAGCGGATGGGACGGCCGGCCACCATCGGCGCATGGGTCAGCGCCACGCTTTCCAGCGCTTCCACGGGGCGAAAGGGCGCGTTGACCAGCCCGAGCTCGCCGGCATCGATCTTGGAAAAGTCCAGCACATCGTTGACGATCCGGCGCAGCGCCTCGGCGGCGGTGTCCAGTGCCCTGAGCCGGGGCGCGTGTGCTGCCAGGCTGCTGCCGCGCGCGAGCAGCTCCAGGTTGCCCAGCAATGCGTTCAGCGGCGTACGGATCTCGTGGCTCATCGCGGCGAAGAAGATCGAGCGTGCGCGCATCATCGCCTCGGTGGCCTGCTGGGCGGAGCGCAGTTGCTCTTGCAGTGCCTGTTGCGCCGTGCAGTCCTGCACGGCGCAGAACAGCACCGCTTCCTCGCGGTAGCGCGCCGGCGTGTAGGTGATTTGCAGGAAGCGCTGTCTGGCGTCGCCGGGGCCGGGTGGCTCATCTGCCGGCGCGCACGGCGGTGCCGCGACGGTAAAGCTGGAAATGGATGCGTGCCCGCTGTCGCCAACGCACGGCTGTCGGTTGAACGCTTGCGCTACCGCATCGGGCAGGTGTCCATGGGGCTGCCATTGCAGCAGCATGCAGGCCAGCGGGTTTGACGTCAGTACGGCGTAGTCGTGCTGGCGCACGATGCACAGGCCGACCGGCGTGGCATTGACCAGCACGTGGTTCATCAGCTCGCTTTCCAGCGCGCGCGAGGCTTCTGCGTCCGTGCGTCGCAGCAGGTGCCGGCTCCAGTAGCGCGCGGCCAGCCCAATGGCGCCGGTCAGCAGCAGCATGGCGCCGGCGATCACGGCCAGTTCCGCTGCCAGTGCCGCACCCAGCCTGCGGTACGGCAGGTGGTAGACCAGCCGCCCGAAGCCGGCCGGCAGCACCTGCACCAGCCGCACGCCCGATGGCGTGACATCCAGCGTGTTGTGCGACAGCAGGCGCGCGCCGGCTGCCACATCATGGACGCTGGCCGGTGCTGCCGGCCAGTCGCGCGGCGATACATCGATGATCTCGCCGGCTGCATTGAGCAGCGCCAGCAGCGCCGGATCATCCGGGCGCTGCAATTCGGCCAGGAACGCCTGGAGGGGCACGCAGGCGGCCACCAGCATGGTGGGCGTGTCGCCGGCATAGGCGGCGCCGGCCAGCATCATGACGGGGGCGTTGTCCACCGGGTGGCGCAGCGGACCCACCCAGACCTGCTGGCCGCGCGCCGGCACGGCGCGGCCGGTGCGCGCCTGCAGCGCCTGCGTCAGCCGCGTGCGCAGCAGCGGGATCAGCGTCGGCTCGGGCGCGAGCGGTGCGCGCGCGCCGGCCTCGGGCTGGCTGATGAGCACGGCGCTGTCTTCGTTCAGCGCGACCGCATAGGCCCCGTGGTCGAGATCGAACGCCTGTTGCGTGGCCACTGCAGCCAGCGCAATCTGCCGCAGCCGCACGAACTGCGCCGGCAGCCCGGCCCCCCAGCGCTGCCGCGTTGCCTCGGCGGCAAGCAGGTGATAGTCCTTGCGCACGGCGTCGATGTGGAGGCTGGCGGTGCCGGTGCGCCGGAAGGCCCCGAAGGCGGCATCGCGCGACGGCTCCGGTGCGGGCGCATCCAGGTGGTAGCGGATGCTCAGCACGGTGCGCCGCAGGAACGAGGACTCGTTATGCAGCAACTGCGAGACCGAGCTGACGTACCGCGAGACGTCGCTGCGGCGGTAATCCAGGTGCTGTCCCGTCGCCAGGCCGGCAAGCAGCAAGCCGGAGAACAGCACGATCGCGGTCAGCACCGCGATGGTCACTGAGTACAGGTGTTGCTGGCGGCGCGCGTTGTCGGCAAGCGCATCGAAGGCGCTGGCCAGGGTTTCACGGGTACGGTCGACGGTTTGCTGCATCGGCGGGTCGGGCCGTGTCAGATCAGGCGGTTTTCATAGGCGTAGCGGATCAGCCCGGTATTGGTCTGCACCCCCAGCTTGCGCATGGCCACGGTCTTCTGGCTGGAGATGGTGCTGACCGAGCGGCCGAGCTTGCCGGCGATGTCGGTCAGCTGCAGGCCCTGCGCATAGAGCCGGATCACTTCCAGTTCGCGCTGCGTCAGTTCGGTGGCCGGTGCGCCGGCGAGCCTGGCGTGTTGCAGGATGGCGTGCACCGCAGGCGAATAGAAGCAGCTGCCGCTGGATGCGACGTGGATGCAGGCGCGCATGACCTCCTCAAGGTGGTCTTCCTTGCTGACAAAGGCGCGCACCCCAAGCTTCATGGCGCGGCGGATGATGGCGGGATTGGACTGGGCGCTGATCACCACCACGCGCGTCAGCGGATGGCGGCGCGCCAGGCGGCCCAGCAGGTTGAAACCGTCCAGCGAGGTATCGCCGTGGCCCATGCAGAAATCGGTGATGGCGATATCGGCGGGATGCTGGTCCAGCGCGCCGAGCAACTCGGTGCCGCTGCGGCATTCGCAGCTGATCTGGACATTGCCGCTGCGCTGCAGGCAGTCGCGCAGGGCGGCCACGACCAGCGGGTGGTCGTCCGCCAGGGCGATACGCAAGACTCCGTCGTACATAGCTATCTCCGGATGGGCGGCAACCGGTTCACGCCGGTTGCACTGGGCAATTGCGCCACGACAAATCCGAAATTCTGGCTATGTTCCGCGCCCCCTTGAATCGTAATTCTGCTAGTTCAGGGAACTTGCGTGAGGCGGGCATGGACATGGCCAGTTCGGGAAATGCGTGACCTGCCAATAGAACGGCGCCATGCCGCGATGCTTGACCTGGGTTTGCGCAGCATTGCGGCGCTTGTTCCGCGGCGAGCGCGACCAGCCATTTGCCTGATGTCAATGCGCGGCGGAAGACGCATTCACATAGCGCAGGCAGGAGCGCGGCGAGAGAAAGTGAATTCGCGGTGACATCGCCGCGTGCACGCAGCGTGCCGGCTCCGGCAGCGCGAACTTTCACGCTTCGGGGCCCGGACCGCTGTCCTAGAATGAAGCTGACGCGCGCCCCGCGGCGCGTGCACCGCGTTTGGGGAACGCCATGCCCGTCTACCAATACCGCTGCGAGAAGTGCGGCCATATGTTCGAGAAAACCGAGCATCTCGCGGAACACGCCTCTGCCCATCCGAACTGCCCGAACTGCGGCAGCCAGTCCGTCCAGCACGCACCGGCCCCGTTCGTGGCAGTGACCCAGCGCAAGAGCTGAGTCCGCCGAGTCCGAACGACTGCCTCCCAGGAGGTTTTGCGGCTCGCCGCCGTTGTGCGGCGAGCGCGCGGTGTGCCGCCGGCCGACGGCCGCGGCATGTCTTTTCCAGGCGTGGTGCATGGGCACCACGCGCATCAGCGCTGCGCGCAAGCGGCGATCTCAACCTTGACGGAGGATGCCATGGCAACGAGACCGTTCACCGAATTTCCCGCCGACGAGCAGCAACAGGTCCTGCAGGTATGCAGGCATGTCGGGCTGGCGGCCGAGATGTTCGAGATTTTCGAGGAAAGCCACGAGGCCGGGGTGCGGCGCGTCAGCGTGCGCCGGGTGGGCACGGACAAGACCAGCATCTATGAGGCAGGCCCCGATTCGGTCTGGGTCGAGGAATTCGAGAGCGACCTGGAATGCGGCCTGTTCGGCCAGGTGACCGCCTAGCGCGCTGGTGACAGAAGCGCGCCGCAGGCCTGGCGGCGCGGCTCAGTGCCGTCCGCGTTCGCCGGCGCGCGACACGACTGACGCGCCGGCGATCAGCTCCTTGAGCAATGCCAGCGACGCCGCACCGCAGGTGCGGTACGGGTCCAGTTCGGCCCGCGCCGAGAACTTGAGCAGGGTGGCGGTGTTGATGCGCGCCGCGTTGACCTGGCCCATTGCCCAGCCGGCAAAGTCGCGCGTGCAGGTTTCCTCGAAATGCAGCAGAGTCACGTCGTGGTGGCGCGGGTCGCGTGCGATCGACTGGAACAGTTGTGACACGTCCTGGCGGTCGCCTTCCAGCGCCTGCAGGAAGATGCCGTTGCCGTGGCACAGCACCCCGGTGATGCCGTGGCGCGGATTGCGTTCCAGGCTGGCGGCCAGGATGGCGTCGAGCAGGGCGGCGTCGATGGCCTGGCGGGCACGGCTGGCATAGAGCAGGCGGACTAGCATGGTCGTGGCGCTCGGTTGTGGCGGCTGGTGGGTGGCGGGGCCTGCGGCCTAGCCGCGGTTGTGGTTCAGCAGTGTGAGGAACTCGCGGCGCAGGCTGTCATCCTTCAGGAACGAGCCGCGCATCACGCTGTTGGTCATCTTGGCATCGGTGTCGCGCACACCGCGCCAGTGCATGCAGAAGTGCTCGGCCTCCATCACGATGGCCAGGCCGTCGGGATTCATCTTTTCCTGCAGCAGGTCGGCGACCTGTGCCACCGCCTCTTCCTGGATCTGCGGCCGGCACATGATCCATTCGGCCAGCCGCGCGTACTTGGACAGGCCGATCAGGTTGGAATGCTGGTTCGGCATCACCCCTACCCACAGCTTGCCGATGATCGGACACAGGTGATGCGAGCAGGCACTGCGCACGCGCAGCGGGCCGACGATCATCAGTTCGTTGAGCTGGCCGATGTTTGGGAACTCAGTCACCGGCGGGGCCTTGGCGTAGCGGCCGGCGAAGATCTCCTTCAGGTACATCTTGGCGACGCGGCGCGCGGTTTCCTGGGTGTTGTGGTCGTTGTCGACGTCGATCACCAGCGCGCGCAGCACGTCTTCCAGGCGCGCCTGCACTTCGGCCTGCAGCTGCTCCATCTCGCCCGGCTCGATGTAGTGCGCAATATTGTCGTTGGCGTGGAAGCGCTCCTGCGCGGCCTCCAGCCGTGCGCGGATGCGGGCCGAGACGCCGTGGGCGTGGGGGTGGCCGGCATCGTCGCCGGCGTTGCTGTCCTTCGCGCGGTGCGCCGCGTCCTTGCTGGTCATGGTTATGCGTGGTGGGATGGATGACTGCGCAGCGGGTGTGCCGGATTCACTATATGGCAGATGCCGTGGCCTCACAACCCGCGCGGGGGCATGGCAGGATGCGGCGCGGTGGGCCGATTACGCCACAAGTCGGCATGGCTCCGTGAATAGTTCATGACATCGCTCAAGCCCGCGCCGCACAACGCCGACAAGCGCACATAATGTCTGCACAATGCCAGGCAGCCCGCCATAAAGCCGCCGGCACCCGGCCGCTGCAGCACGCGGCCTGACTCTTTGTCGGGAATAACGTCATCATGCCGATTGCCTTTCCGTGCAGCAGCCTGATGCTGCTCCATGTGGTCACAGTGCCGCTTCCGGCCACGCCGGTCGAAACTGGCGTGGCGGAACACCACGCCAGTGCCGTGCGCCATGGCGCGACCGGCCTGCGCCGGCCCCTGCTGCAGGCCGCCAACACCCCCGCGGCCAACGACGCCGCCACCAGCTGAGCCAGCGGCTTAAAGAAGCAAGAGCGCCAGTGCCGGCAGCATCGCTGCCGGCATCACCACGGCCCCCACGCGCAGGAACTGGCCAGCGCTGAGCATATGCCCTTCGCGCCGCAGCGCCGTGAGCCATAGCAACGTGGCCAGCGAGCCGGTGACGGACAGGTTGGGGCCAAGGTCAATGCCGATCAGCACTGCACCGGTCACGGCATGCGAGGCATGTCCGCCCGCCAGCGCCGAGGCAGCGATCAGGCCGGCCGGCAGGTTGTTGGCGATATTGCCCGCCAGCGCCACTACCGCGCCCGCGCCCAGCAGGGCGAGCGCGCCGCCGTCGCGCGACGCCGCTGCGACGGCATCGGCCAGGTGGCGGATCACCACGGTCTGCTCCAGCGCCGCCACCAGCACGAACAGCCCCGCGACCATCGGCAATACCCCCCATGACACCTCGCGCAGCGCCGGCACCAGCAGCTCGCGCCGGGTGGCGCAGACCAGCAGCAGGGTGGCCACGCCCGCCGCGCAGGTCGGCCAGCCCAGGTCGTTGCCGCGCAGCGAGGCCACCAGCAGGATCAGGCCGGTCAGCACGATACCCAGCGCGGTCAGCCGGGCCTGCGGCGACAGCGGCGGGACCGGCACGTCATGTTCGATGGGCTCCGCCAGCGCCGCGCGCTGCGTCCACCACAGCGCCGCCAGCGTGGCCAGCACCGCGACCAGCGACGGCAGCGCGAAGCTCGCCAGCCAGCCCGCCAGCGGCGGCATGCGTGCGCCGAAGATGACCAGGTTGGCCGGGTTGGAGATCGGCAGCACGAAGCTGGCGGCATTGGCGATGAAGGCGCACGCGTACAGGTAGGGCAGCGGATGCCGGACCCGCGCGGCGCGGGTGGCGGCCAGCACCGCGGGCGTGAGCACCACGGCGGTGGCGTCGTTGGACATGAATGCCGTCACCAGCGTGCCGAAGCCGTACACCAGCAGAAACAGCCGCGGCGCCGAGCCGCGCGCCCGGCGCACGGCGAGCGCGGCGACATGGTCGAACAGCCCGGTCTTGCGGGCCAGCTCGGAGATCAGCATCATGCCCGCGAGAAACAGGTACACGTCATAGCCGCGCAGCACCGCCACCAGCGCGTCGGGCAGCGCCATCAGGCCGGTGACGCACAGCAGCACGGCGCCGGCGGCGGCCCAGAAGGCTTCGGGCAGGCGGAACGGGCGGAACAGGACGCCGGCCGTGGTCAGCGCGGCGACCGACCAGATCAGCAGAGGGGCGTGGCTGGACATCGGGATCGGGATAGGGGAAACCCGAATTTTACAGGCTGGCGCTTGCGGGGACGGCCGGCGTGGCAGCGCCGGGCGCCGGCAGGCCAGTTGCCTCGCTGGTGACGGGCGTTGGTGCGGGGGTAGCCGGCGCCGCGGCCGCGGGCCCGCCGAGGTTGCTGGCGACCGGATCGACCGCCGGCGGCGCCGCGGGTGCCGGCGGCGGGAAGCCAATGGCAGCGATGCCATGGCTGCCGTCAGCATACTCGGCATACATCCAGTCGCCGCTCACGCGGACCACGCCTGCGGGCGCTTCGGCTTCAGGCACGGGCACGCCTGCAAGGCGGCCCTCCATATAGGCGGCCCACACCGGCAGCGCGGTGGTGGCGCCGAATTCACGCTCGCCCAGGCTGCGGTTGTCGTCATAGCCCATCCACGCCACCGTGACGACGCCGCCGGCGTAGCCCGCGAACCAGCCGTCGACCGAATCGTTGGTAGTGCCGGTCTTGCCGGCCACGTCGTCGCGGCGCAGGTAGCGGCGCACGCCGGCGCCGGTGCCGTCGTCGACCACGCTGCGCAGCAGGCTGTCCATGACGAAGGCGTTGCGGGCGCTGATCACGCGCGGCGAGGCCGGTCTGTCCGTGGCGTCGCCCGGCTCGGCAGAGAACAGCACCTTGCCTTCGCTGTCGGTGATGCGCGCGATCAGGTAGGGCTCGATGCGGTGGCCGCCGTTGGCAAAGACGCCATAGGCCGCGGCCAGGCGCAGCGGCGAAGTGGTGCCGGTGCCCAGTGCCAGCGGCAGGTAGCGCGGCAGCCGTCTGGGCGCGAAGCCGAAGCGGCTGGCGAACTCCACCGCGTACGGAATGCCGATCGCCTGCAGCGTGCGGATCGCCGGCAGGTTGCGCGATTCGGCCAGCGCCTGGCGCACGGTGATCGGGCCGACAAAGCGCCCGTCGTCATTGGACGGCTGCCAGCGCGAGCCGTTGGCCAGCGGCGCGTCGTTGATCAGCGTGCCGGGCGACACGCCGCGCTCCAGCGCCGCCGCATAGACGAAGGGCTTGAAGGTCGAGCCCGGTTGGCGCTGCGCCTGGGTGGCGTGGTTGAAGCGGCTGGTGGCAAAGTCGGCGCCGCCCACCATCGCCTCGATCGCGCCGGTGGCGCCGTCCAGCGATACCAGCGCGGCCTGCGGACCCTGCGACAGGTCCCTGACGAACTTGCGGTGGCGCCGCGCGTAGCCTTCCAGCCCGCCGTGCACTGCATCGTAAGCCAGCGTCTGGCGCACCGACGACACCGTGGTGTAGACGTTCAGGCCGCGCGTGTAGGCCTCGTCGCCAAAGCGCTCGCGCGCCAGCTGGCGCGCGAGTTCGGCCACGTATTCGGCATGCCCGGCAAAGCTGCCGGGACTGTCGTCGGAGATCGCCAGGCGCGCGGCGCGGGCCTCGCGGTAGTCGTCCTGGCTGATCATGCCCAGCGCCAGCATGCGACCCAGCACATATTCCTGGCGCCGCTTGGCGCGCGGGAAGTTGACCACCGGGTTCATGGACGAGGGGGCCTTGGGCAGCCCCGCCAACATGGCCGTCTCGGCCAGCGACAGCGACGCCAGCGGCTTGCCGAAGTACGCATGCGCGGCGCTGCCGAAGCCGTAGGCATGCTCGCCCAGATAGACCTGGTTCATGTACAGCTCAAGGATGCGGTCCTTGGGCAGGGTCTGGTCGATGCGCCAGGCCAGCAGCATTTCATACCACTTGCGTGCCAGCGTCTTCTCGCGCGACAGGTAGAAATTGCGCGCCACCTGCATGGTGATGGTGGAGGCGCCTTGCGCATAGCCCTGGCCCAGGTTGGCCAGCGCGGCGCGCAACACGCCGGGGACGTCGACACCCTCGTGCTCGTAGAACTGGTCGTCCTCGGCTGCCAGCAGCGCCTGGACCATGCGCGGCGGAATCTGCTCGAAGGGGATGAACTCGCGGTGCTCGCTGCCGAACTCGCCGATCTGCACGTTGTCGCTGGTGTAGATCCGCAGGGGCACGTCGGGCCGGTAGTCGCGCAGGGCGTCGATCGGGGGAAGCTGCCGCAGGCTTACCACCGCGGCAAAGCCGGCAAGCAAGGCACCGGCTGCAGCCAGCGCCAGTACGGCGCCGCCTGCCTTGACTGCGATTTTTTTCATGCGCGCATTTTACCCGCTGCCTGACCGCCGCTAGCGGCTGGCCGCCAGCGGCAACGGATTGCCGAGCTCGTCATGGTCGACGGGCGGCGTGCCGGCGGCGGCCGCCGGACCGGGCCGGGCGGGCTGGGCCGTAGCCACGTGCAGCCTGGCCTGGTTGTGATGCCGGGCAAATTCGCCTAGCGCCAGCCAGGTTTCCTCGCGTTCGATAATGGTAAAGTGATTCGTGGCTGGCACGGTCTGCAGCGCCACCGGGCCGGGCCAGGCGGCCATGAGCCGTTCTGAGCATTCATGGGGCACTACTTCATCGGTCTCGGCCAGCAGCACCTTGGTGCTCTGCACGACCTTCTTGCAATGCGAGATCGAATCGAAATGGTGGCGCATCAGCTGGCGCAGCGGCACCAGCGGGAAGCGCTTGCGCACCAGTTCAAGCAGCGAGTCGTATGGCGTGATCAGCTGCAGGCTCTCGAAGTCCTGCAGGTCCGCCAGCTGGATCGCGACGCCGGTGCCCAGGCTGCGCCCCACCACATGCACGCGGGTGTCGGGGAAGACACGGCGTGCATGCAGCAGGAACTGGCTGGCGTCGGCCACTGCGGCACCCTCGGACGGGAGGCCGTCGGAGTGTCCCAGGCCGCGGTAATCGTAGGTGGCGAAGGCCATGCCGGCGGGCAGCCAGCGCGCGTACAGCAGCGTTTCGAGCACATCCTCGCCACGCCCGGGCAGGTAGAACAGCAGGTCGCGCACGTTGTCGCCGGGGGTATGGTAGATGTAGCCGCGCACCACGCCGCCGGGGATCAGGTGCGAATAGCCAATGATGCCGTCGGGCAGGTCGCGCGGCGGACGCCGGCGCGCATCGAACAGCAGCCGCTCCTGGTTGAGCGTCAGGTAGGTCCAGTAGCAGGCGAAGCCGCTGGCAGTCATCAGCGCGGCTGCCAGCGTACGGCGGGTGATCAATGGCATGGCTAGTCTTCAGTGTCGCTGCCAGGCGAGGCGCACCAGCGCCGGCCTTGCCGCCCAGCCGCGCAGCCTACCTCATTTTTGTCAGGCGCGAGCGCGTAGCGCAAGCCGGCTGGCGCAGTTCTTGTACGATATACCTCATTCACGCGCGCGCCCCCTCCCGGGATGACGCGCATACGGAGCAAACAGGCATGAGCGAGCAGAAACACGAGCAATACCGCGCCGAAGAGGCGCAGGCGATGGAACGCGTGGTCGCGGCCACGCGGCAGGTGCAGGTGGCCTTCACCGCCTTGCAGACCCACTATCCGCCGCAGGGCAGCGGCAAGCCATCCAAGCTTGCGCTGCAGACGTTCGATGCGGCGCTGCAGGCGCTGGAAGATGCCCAGGCCACCTTCGACGAGATCCTGAACGACCTGCTCGACGAAAAACGCTGACCCGGCCCGGCAGGGCGCGGGGGCAATACACGGCCGGGAGCCTGTGATAAGGTTGCCGGACTACAGCCGCCCGGCCTGCCGCCGCACCTGAGTTGCACGGCACGCGCCACGGGACGGCAGGGCAGCGGCCGCAACGCGCGCCGCCTGCTGATACAGGAGACCCGCCGTCATGCACTGTGCCGCCGATCCCGCTGCGCTTTCCGATGTTGCCCGCCAGGCTGCCCATGTCGACCCGGCCGATGCCGACCGCGCCGGCCTGATCGCCCGCGCGCATGCGCGCTCGGCCGGCTTCGGGCTGGACGCGCGCCATGCGCCCGGCTTCGACGCCGTCAGCCCGCGCGCGCTGGGTGAACTGGTGGACGCCAGCCGCGACCTGTACCGCCATGCCTTGCCGGTGATGGAGACCCTGCACGCGCAGATCGCCAATACTGACAGCATGGTGCTGCTGACCGACAGCAGCGGCGTGATCCTGCACAGCCTGGGCGACGGCGAATTCGTCGCGCGCGCGCGGCACGTGGCGCTGGCACCGGGGGTATCGTGGTCAGAGCCGAGCAAGGGCACCAACGCCATCGGCACCGCACTGGCCGAGGCCCGTCCCACTCTGATCCACGCCAGCGAGCATTTCCTCGAGTCCAACCACCAGCTGACCTGCTCATGCGCGCCGATCGCCGGCCCGACCGGTGCCATCCTGGGCGCGCTCGATGTCAGTGGCGATCATCGCGGCTTCCACCGGCACACCATGGCGCTGGTGCGGATGTCGGCGCAGATGATCGAGAACCACCTGTTTGCCAACCACTTCCCGGAGGCGCTGCTGGTGCGTTTCCATGCGCGGCCCGAGTTCGTCGGCACGCTGTTCGAGGGCATGGCGGCGTTTTCGCCCGACGGCGCCTTCCTGGCTGCCAACCGCAGCGGTCTGTTCCAGCTGGGGCTGGCCCCGCACGCGCTGGCGGCAGCCGGTTTTGCCGGGCTGTTCGGCCAGCCGGTGCGCGTGGCGATGCAGGCGCGCGCCGGCGCGGCGGGATCGCTGCAGACGCTGACGCTGCCCAGCCGGGTACAGGTGTTTGCCCGCCTCGAATACCTGGCCGCGCCCATCGTGGTGCGCCAGCCCAGCGCTGAAGATCCGCTGCCGCCGGCACTGGCCGCGCTCGATACCGGCGACGCCGCCGTGGCCGCGGTGCTGCGCCGGGTGCGCAAGGTCAGCGGGCGCGATATCACCATCCTGGTCCAGGGCCGCACCGGCACCGGCAAGGAGTGGCTGGCGCGCGCCATCCACGCCGCCTCGCCGCGCGCCGGCGGGCCCTTCGTCGCGGTCAACTGCGCGGCCATCCCCGAATCGCTGATCGAGGCCGAACTGTTCGGCTACGAAGAAGGCGCCTTCACCGGCGCGCGCCGCCGCGGCAGCGAGGGCAAGCTCGTGCAGGCGCACGGCGGCACGCTGTTCCTGGACGAGATCGGCGACATGCCGCTGCCACAGCAGGTGCGGCTGATGCGCGTGCTGCAGGAGCGCGCGGTCACCCCGCTGGGCAGCGCCCGCGCGCTGCCGGTCGACGTGCGCGTGGTCTGCGCCACCCACCGCGACCTGCGCGCGATGATTGCCGATGGCGCCTTCCGCGAAGACCTGTACTACCGCATCAATGCGCTGGCCGTGACCCTGCCGCCGCTATGCGAGCGCAGCGACCTGCCGCTGCTGGTCGATCGCATCCTGCGGCGGCAGGGCGAAGAAGCCGGCGCGCGGCCGCTGCGGGTCGACGCGCAAGTGCTGGCGCTGCTGCGCCGGCATCCGTGGCCGGGTAATATCCGCCAGCTTGCCAACGTGCTGCACACGGCGGCGATCCTGGCAGAAGCGGAGGCGGAGATCGGGGTGGAACACCTGCCGGAAGGGTTTGAGCACGAATGCGGCGATTTGCGCGAGAGCAGTGATGCGGCGGCGGCAGCGCAGGCGCCGGCGTCAGCGAAGGCCAGCCGCATGCGCGACTGGGAAGCCGGCCTGATCCGCCAGGCGCTTGCCCGGCACGGCGGCAATGTCAGCCACGCGGCGCGTGAACTGGGGGTGTCGCGCAACACGATTTATCGGCGGTTGCGGGAGGGGTTGGAAGGCGACGAGCAAGAGCCGGGACGCTGAGACTTCATCCCGTCCCGCTTGTTTGCTCCCCTCTCCCGCTTGCGGGAGAGGGAGCACACTGTCGGCAAGCAAGCATCGACATCAGCAAGCTATCATCGCGCACCTCCTCACAATGCCGGCTGCGCCGCCAGCCACGCGGCCTCTTCATCGCTGAACAACTCCGAGCGGGTCAGGAACCGCTTCCCCGTCCGTCCCTCCAGCGAGAACATCCCGCCCGCGCCCGGCACCACATCGATCACCAGCCGCGTGTGCTGCCAGTACTCGAACTGCGCCCGTGTCATATAGAACGCCGCGCCGCCGATCTCGCCCAGGCAGACATCGGCCGCACCCACCAGCAGTTCACCGGCGGTGAAGCACATCGGCGCACTGCCGTCGCAGCAGCCGCCGGACTGGTGGAACATCAGCGGGCCATGCCGCGCGGCGAGCTCCGCGATCAGCGTGAGCGCGGCCGGGGTTGCCACCACGCGTGCAACCGGCGCGGTGGCGGGAGCGGACGTTGAGCCCGCCATGGTCAGAAGAACCCGAGCGCGTTGGGGCTGTAGCTCACCAGCAGGTTCTTGGTCTGCTGGTAGTGGTCCAGCATCATGCGATGGTTCTCGCGGCCGATGCCGGACTGCTTGTATCCGCCGAATGCGGCATGGGCGGGGTAGGCGTGGTAGCAGTTGGTCCACACGCGCCCCGCCTGGATGCCGCGGCCCATGCGGAATGCGCGCGCGCCGTCACGGGTCCACACGCCGGCACCGAGCCCATAGAGCGTGTCGTTGGCGATGGCCAGCGCCTCTTCCTCATCCTTGAAGGTGGTCACCGATACCACTGGCCCGAAGATCTCTTCCTGGAAGATGCGCATCTTGTTGTGGCCGGCGAATACAGTCGGCTTGACGTAGTAGCCGCCCGCGAGGTCGCCGTCCAGCACGTTGCGCTCGCCGCCGGTGAGGCACTGCGCGCCTTCCTTGCGGCCCAGGTCGATGTACGACAGGATCTTCTCCAGTTGTTCGGCCGACGCCTGCGCGCCGATCATGGTGCCGGTATCGAGCGGATGGCCCTGGCGGATCGCGGCCACGCGCTTGAGCGCGCGCTCCATGAAGCGGTCGTAGATCGATTCCTGGATCAGCGCGCGCGACGGGCAGGTGCAGACCTCGCCCTGGTTCAGCGCGAACATGGCAAAGCCTTCCAGCGCCTTGTCGAAGAAGGCGTCGTCGGCGGCCAGCACGTCTTCAAAGAAGATGTTGGGCGACTTGCCGCCCAGCTCCAGCGTCACCGGGATCAGGTTCTGCGACGCATATTGCATGATCAGCCGGCCCGTGGTGGTCTCGCCGGTGAAGGCCACCTTGCTGATGCGCGGGCTCGATGCCAGCGGCTTGCCGGCTTCCAGGCCGAAGCCGTTGATCACGTTGATGACACCCGGCGGCAGCAGATCGCCGATCACCTCCATCAGCACCAGGATCGACGCGGGCGTCTGCTCGGCGGGCTTGAGCACCACGCAGTTGCCGGCGGCCAGCGCCGGGGCCAGCTTCCAGGTGGCCATCAGCAGCGGGAAGTTCCACGGGATGATCTGGCCGACCACGCCCAGCGGCTCATGGAAATGGTAGGCAATGGTGTCGGCGTCGATCTCGGAGATGCCGCCTTCCTGCGCACGGATGCAGCCGGCAAAGTAGCGGAAGTGGTCGACCGCCAGCGGCAGGTCGGCGGCGGTGGTTTCGCGCACCGGCTTGCCGTTGTCGATGCTCTCGGCCACGGCCAGCAGCGTCAGGTTGGCCTCGATGCGGTCGGCGATGCGGTTCAGGATATTGGCGCGCTCGGTGGTGGAGGTGCGCGCCCACGCGGCCTTGGCGGCGTGCGCGGCGTCCAGCGCGGCGTCGACATCCTGCTGGCCGGAGCGCGGCACGCGCGTGAACGGCTTGCCGGTGATCGGCGTGACCGATTCGAAGTACTCGCCGCCGGCAGGCGGCACCCAGGCGCCGCCGATGTAGTTCTCGTACTGCTGCTTGTAGGGGTTGCTGACGCCCAGCTGGGCGATTTCGGCCATGTTCATGTCTCGCTCCGTTCAGTGATGTCTGTAGTGTCGTCACGGCGTGGACGCCGCGCGCACCGCAGACAGATTGCAAAAGCTGTGCCGGGGACGGAATCGGAGCAAAAACGCGGAATTTGGCGGGGCGCGTGCCAATGGCACGGGTGGGATGTGTCACGCGCCGGCACGGCTGTGTCAGCGCGTGACACCGGGTGTTCCGGAATGGAACACCCGGGGCAGGGTCCAGGTATTCATGCAGGAAGTCGACGGCGTGCGGCCGGCCGACCAGATATCGGCCGGGCAGGGTGACTGCGTTTACCCCCGCGGCGGCTGGCGCCGGCTGTCGGGCACGAAGTGCAGGAGCGAACCGTCGCCATAGGCGCGCTGCACTTCGGATATCACCACGTGATAGCCGTCATACCACTTGCGGTACTGGCGCTTGGCGTCCAGATGCCGCGGGTGGGTGGCGAAGGCCTGCAGGGAGTCCTTGTCCCGCCAGTAGTAGCTGGCGTTGGAGAGCTGGCCATCTGGCGAGCGCCAGGACTCGGCACCGACAAAGCCGGGTATGCCGGCCGCGATCTCGTCGATCAGGGCGCTAAGGCGGTGGAACTCGTCATCGGCCTGGCCGGGCCGGTAAATAAAGGCTGCGATATACATCCAGGGCTCTGCGTGGGAAACGGGTTCAGGACGGGCGTGAGGTCAGCACCAGCCGCAGCGCCAGCAGCACCAGCACGGCTGCCAGGCCGCGCGACTGCAGTGTTGCCGCCCTGGGATGGCGAGACAGGAAGCGGCGCACGGTGCCGCCAGCCGCTCCGAGCAACGCATGGAACACGGTGGCGAGCACCGTCAGGACTACGCCGAGCACGAGCAACTGCTGGGTCACGCTACCCTTGCCAGGTTCCACGAACTGCGGCAGGAAGACCATGAAGAACAGCAGCGCCTTGGGATTGAGCAGGCTGTTCAGCATGGCGCGCACAAACACCGAGCGCAAAGACGCTTGCGTTACCACTGCCTCGTTCAGCGTGAGCGGCTGCCGGAGCGCCTTGACCGCCATCCACAGCAGATAGGCCGCGCCGGCATAGCGGATCAGGTCGAACGCCGGCGCCCACGCCATGACCAGGGCGGTGATGCCGGTGGCTGTCAGGACCGTGAGGATAAGGTCGGCTACGGCAATCCCCAGTGCCGTGGCAACGCCGCCCCGAGGGCCGTGGGTGATGCCATGTGCCATCACGAATGCCATGTTCGGGCCGGGTGACAGCAGCAGGAGCATTACTGCCGCCGCGAAGATCGACAGGGTGGTCAGGGCAATCATGTGCAGGAAATGGTTAGCGTTGACTAGGCATGCAGGCTATTCTGGAGGCCTGATACACGCAAAGAATTGTTCTAGATACAAAGCATGGCCCACGCACGCTACAAAGCCATCGTTGACGAGATTGCCGCGCGCATTCACAGCGGCGACCTGCCTCCGGGCACGCAACTGCCGACGGTGCGCGCGCTGATGAAGCAGTACCGTGTGGCGCTGGCAACGGCTGCACGCGTCTACGTCGAGCTGGAGGCCGTCGGGCTGGCGGTCGGCGAGACCGGCAGGGGCACCTTCGTGCGGGATACCTCGCTGCCGCGCGGCCTGGGGCTGGAGCAGCATCCGGTGCGCGCAGGCGCGGTGGACCTGACCTTCAACTACCCGTCGCTGCCCGGACAGGTTGAACTGTTGCGCGACGGTTTGCGCAGCATCGCGGCCTCGGGCGACCTTGACGCGCTGCTGCATTCCGCGCCGCAGGGCGGGCGCCCGCACGAACGGCAGGCCGTTGCCCGGCACCTGCGCAACCGCGGCATCCGGGTGCCGGGCAGCCAGGTGCTGATCGTCAACGGCGCGCAGCAGGGCCTGGCGGTGACGGTGATGGGGCTGCTCAAGCCCGGCGACGTCGTGGCGATCGACGCGCTGACGTATCCGGGCATGAAGGCGCTGGCGCAGTCATACCGGCTCGACCTGGAACCGTTGCCGGCGACCGCCGCGGGCCTGGACCTGGAGCGCCTTGCCGCGCTCTGCAAGCGGCGTCCGGTGCGGGCGGTCTACACCATGCCGACCATGCACAATCCGCTGGGCTATGTCATGAGCGAGGCGGACCGCGGCCGCCTTGCGGCCTTGGCGCAATGGCATGATCTGCTGATCATTGAAGACGGTGCCTACGCCTTCCTTGCCGAACCGGCGCCGAAACCGGTGTTCACCTTCGCGCCAGAGCGGACCGTCTACGTCTCGGGCCTGTCGAAAAGCGTGGCATCGGGCCTGAGGATGGGGTTCATCGCGGCGCCCGGGCACCTGGTGCCGGCACTGGAACGCGCCATTCGCGTGTCAACCTGGAACACGCCTTCGCTGACCGTGGCGCTCGGCTGCCTGTGGATCGAAGCCGGCACGGTCGATGACCTGGAAGATCGCAAGCGCAAGGACGCCCGGCGCAGGCAGAGCCTGGCGCGGCGCATCCTGCGTGGCTGCCGCGTCACGGCGCACCCGTCTTCGTACTACCTGTGGCTTGAACTCGCGGAGGACCTGCGCGCCGACCAGGCCGCGGCCGCGCTGGAACACGAGGGTGTGCTGGTGACGACGGCCGAGCCGTTCGCGGTCGGCGCGAGCGTGCCGCATGCGCTGCGGCTGGCGCTCGGATCGATCTCCATAGATGCGCTGGAGCAGGCCTTGCGCAAGGTCCGGCGGGTGGTGGCCGGCTGAAGCGGCGGCAAAGGCGGGCGCTTCAGCGGAACACCAGCGTCCTGCCGCCGTTGCGCAGGACCCGATGTTCCGCATGCCATTTCACCGCCCGCGCCAGTGCCACGCATTCCACGTCGCGTCCGATGGCGGTCAGCTGCGCGGCGTCCATGGCATGGTCCACGCGCGCGACTTCCTGCTCGATGATGGGGCCTTCGTCGAGGTCGCCGGTCACATAATGGGCTGTGGCCCCGATCAGCTTGACGCCGCGCTCATAGGCTTGCGCGTAGGGGCGCGCACCCTTGAAGCTGGGCAGGAAGGAATGATGGATGTTGATGGCGCGGCCCTCCAGGCGGCGGCACACTTCGTCGGACAAGACCTGCATGTAACGGGCCAGGACGACCAGGTCGATACTGTAGTCGCAGACCAGGTCCCACAGTCTCGCTTCCTGCGCGGCCTTGCCTTGCGGCGTGGCATTGAGCAGGGGCAGGTGATGGAACGGGATGTCGTAGCTCGCCGCAAGCTAGTAGAAGTCCTTGTGGTTGGAGACGATGGCCGGAATCTCGATCGGCAGCTGGCCGGTGCGGTAGCGGAACAGCAGGTCGTTCAGGCAGTGGCCGATCTTTGACACCATCAGCATCACGCGCGGCTTGCGCGCGGCGTCGTGGAGGGACCAGTCCATCTCATGCGCGGCCGCCACGCCCGCCAGCGTGCCGCGCAGGGCAGCGAGCGCCTCGCCGGCATCCTGGCCTTCGGGCAGCGGCCGCTGGAAGTGCACGCGCATGAAAAACCGTGCGCTGTCGCGGTCGCCGAACTGCGCGGAATCGACGATATTGGCGCCGGCCTCCACCAGCAGGGCCGAGACGGCATGGACAATGCCGGGACGGTCGGGGCACGACAGCGTCAGGATGTAGCTGGCGGTTTCAGTCTGGATCACTGGCATGGGCACTCCGGTATCCGCTTGGCATCGATGTTCAGGCCTTGGTCCGTTCGCTGGCCGGATCGTACGGCGCGCGCAGGTGGATGCGCGCAGGCAGCAGTTCCCCGGCCAGGTCTACGTGATACTTGCCGCCCTCGATCCATGCCGCGTCGGCCGGACCATCGTCGCGTGCCAGCAGCCCCATGCCCACCGGACAGCCAAGGGTGTGGCCGAACGCGGCCGACGTCACGAAGCCGGCCGGGCGCACCGTGCCGTCCCGGGCGGTGCGCAGGATCGCCTCGCCGCCCCAGAGCATGGCCTCGCTGGCGCCGTCCAGCGTGACCACGGCAACGCGCCGCCGCACCTGCGCGGCACCGCCGGCAGCGCGCAGCTTCAGCAGCGCTTCGCGCCCGCGGAACGGGATGTCCGTGCTCAGCTTGCAGGCAAACGACAGCCCGGCCTCGAACGGATGGATATCGGTGGTCAGTTCGCGGCTCCAGGCGCGGTAGCCCTTCTCGAGGCGCAGCGATTCGATGGCGTAGTAGCCGGCGTTGACCAGTCCGAAACGTTGTCCGGCTTCGTGCAGGGTTTCATAGACGCCCACCGCGAATTCCACCGGGACGTACAGTTCCCAGCCCAGCTCGCCCACATAGGTCAGGCGCGTGGCGCGCACCGTGGCATAGCCCAGATCGATCTCTCGCGAGGTACCGAAAGGGAACGCCGCGTTGGAGAAATCGGCCCGCGACATGCTCTGCAACAGCTCGCGCGAGCGCGGGCCCATCACGGCCAGCACGGCGTACTGGCCGGTGACATCGACCATCGCGCAGCGCTTGTCGGCGGGAATCAGGCGCTCGATATAGTTGAAGTCGCGCGTGGTCTGCGCCGAGCCGGTCACCAGCAGGTACTGGTCCTGTGCCAGCCGCGTCACGGTCAGGTCGGATTCATAGGTGCCGCGGTCGTTGAGCATGGCGGTGTACACGGTCTGCCCCGGCGGCACGGCCACGTCGTTGCTCATCACGTATTGCAGCACGGCCTCGGCATCGGCACCCTTGACGATGTACTTGGAGAACGAACTCATATCGAACAGCGCCACCGCCTCGCGGCAGGCACGGTGTTCCGCGCCGCTCCACGGCAGCCAGTTCTGCTGCCCGAACGCGTAGCGGATCTCGGGCGATTGTCCGGCTGGCGCGAAGAAGTTCGGCCGCTCCCATCCCATCTTGCTGCCGAAATTGGCGCCGGCGGCATGCAGGTGGGCATAGAGCGGCGAGCGGCGGAACGGCCGCGCCGTATCCAGTTCCCGGTTGGGCCAGGGCATCGCGTAGTGCAGGCCCAGCGTCTCCTTGACGCGGTCGTGCAGCCAGCTTTCGTTGCCGTTGAAGCCGGCAAAGCGGCGGATATCGACCGGCCACAGGTCCATGGTCGGCTCGCCCGCCACGATCCATTCCGCCAGCGCCATGCCGGCGCCGCCGGCAGACGCGATCCCCATTGAGTTGAAGCCCGCGCCCACGTAGAAATTGCGCAGCTCTGGGGCTTCGCCGAGGATGAAGTTGTTGTCCGGCGTGAAGGACTCGGGCCCGTTGTAGAACTGCCTGACCTGTGCCGACTCCAGTGCCGGGACGCGGATCAGCGCGTTTTCCATCAGGATCTCGAACTGGTCCCAGTCATCAGGCAGCAACTGGAACTCGAACGGCTCAGGAATGCCCTGCATGCCCCACGGCTTGGCATTGGGCTCAAAGCCGCCCATGACCAGCCCGCCGACTTCCTCCTTGAAGTAGATGAAGCCGTCCGGGTCGCGCATCACCGGCAGGTCAGGGTGCACGCCGGCGACGCGCTCGGTCACGATGTAATAGTGCTCGGCCGAGTGCAGCGGCACGGTCACGCCGCACATCTGGCCGACCTTGCGCGCCCACTGGCCGGCGCAGTTGACGACGATCTCGGCGCCGATGGGGCCTTCGTCGCCGGCCTTGTTGCGCCAGCTCACGCCAGTGGTGCGGCCGTCGCGGCTGTGGATGGCGGTGACCTTGGTGTCCTGCACGATCACAGCGCCGCGTGAGCGCGCGCCACGTGCCAGCGCCTGGGTCAGGTCGGTCGGGTTGGCCTTGCCGTCGCCCGGCAGCCACACCGCGCCGTGCAGGTCGTCGGTACGCATCACCGGCCAGAGTTCGCCAGCCTGGGACGGGGAGATGACCTCGCATTCCACGCCATAGGCCCGCGCCACCGCCGCGGTACGGCGCAGTTGCGTCATGCGCTCCGGCGTACGGGCTACCGACAACGACCCGCACTGCTTCCAGCCGGTGCCAAGGCCGGTTTCCGCTTCCAGCTCGCTGTAGAGGCGGGTTGAGTAGCGGATCAGCTTGGTCATGCTCTCTTGCGCGCGCAGCTGGCCGACCAGACCGGCCGCGTGCCAGGTGGTGCCGCATGAAAGCTGACCTTGCTCAAGCAGCACCACCTCCTTCCAGCCCAGCCTGGTCAGGTGATAGGCGACGCTGCAGCCGATGATGCCGCCGCCGATGATGACGACGCGGGATTGGGCGGGGAGGGGTGGGGTCATGGGTACCTCGGCGCAGGGTAGGTCAAGTCCCAATGCTACGCCACAAAATGCCAAATAACAACACAAAACACAACATGACGGATGGCGCACCGGCGTCGCGACTTGGGGTGAATGACAGCCGAAAATCTGTTCTCAAGTAGCGAAAGACGCAGGCACGGATCGTAACTTGGTCTAACTTTCCTCTAATCCTTTGATTAAAAAAAGAAAACCCACGTAAGGGCTGATCTGCCGGAAACTAAATTGCGTTTCGTCCGCCATGGGCTAGTGTGTAGCCATCTCGCCGCGTTCGCTGCTGCTCTGCACAACGGGTCGAGTCGAGGCATTTGGGCCGTCGGCGCTGCCATGCTTGTCAGTGCGCCGCCGCGCACCGGGGAGGAAAGGATGTCTCCGCATCAGGAAATCGCGCCCGGCGCCATGCCGCCGGCGCTGGAGGATCGCGTCATGCCCGCGGGCGAGGACGCCGGCGGATTGCTGGGGTCCAGCCACGTGTTCCGGCAGGCCTTGGCCGTGGTGGCCCGGCTGGCGCGCGTGGAGGTGCCCGTGCTGATCGTCGGCGAGACCGGTACCGGCAAGGAGCTGGCGGCGCGCAGCTTGCACTACGCCGGCCGGCGGGGCGATCGCCCCTTCGTCCCCGTGGATTGCGGCGCCTTGCCCGAGACCCTGTTCGAGAGTGAACTGTTCGGCCACGTGCGCGGCGCTTTCACCGACGCGCGGCGCGATGCCGCTGGCCTGGTGACGCAGGCCGAGGGCGGCACGCTCTTCTTCGATGAAGTCCACGCGCTGTCCCTGCGCAGCCAGGCCGCATTGTTGCGATTTCTGCAGGATTTCCACTACCGGCCGCTGGGCGCGGCGCAATGCCGCCGCGCCGACGTGCGCATCGTCGCTGCCACCAACCGCGATCTGAAGCAGGGCGCCGAGGACGGCTGGTTCCGTGAAGACTTGCTGTACCGGCTTAACGTGGCCAACGTGCGCATGCCCAGCCTGCGCGAGCGGCCCGAAGACATTCCCCGCCTGGCCGAACTGTTCATTGCCCGCTTCTGCACCCGCTACGGCTGGCCCGGCTGCCATTTCGACGAGGCCTCGCTGGCCTGGATGCTGGCGCAGCCCTGGCGTGGCAACGTGCGCGAGCTGGAGAACTTTGTGCAGCGCTGCCTGCTGTCATGCGACGGAAGCATCGTGCACGCCGAAGGCTGTATCCCGGTGCCATGCGCGGCACGCGAGGGCGGCAGCGCCGCCGCCGGTTGCGGGCAGCCTTTCAAGCAGGCACGCGACCAGGCGCTGGCGGCATTCGAAGCGGCCTACCTGCGCGCCGCGCTGGCGCGCAGCCGCGGCAATGTGTCGGCAGCCGCGCGTGAGGCGGGCAAGGAGCGGCGGGTGTTCGGGCGTTTGTTGAAAAAGCACGGCATCGACCGCGCCGAATTCTGCTAATGGCGCTGCCGGCGAGGCTCAGGCGAGCGCGCGCTCGGCGGTAGCGAGCAGCGTGCCGAGCGGTATACGGGGCATCGCGTGGTGCGGGTCCATGGGATGATTGCCAGCAGCATTGCTGCGTAGCCAGGCACGCTACCGGGCAGCCGGTCCGCCAGCCGTCGTGGTGAGCGCTTGCTGGATCGCGTACCGTTGCGCCTCGTCCAGGCTGGCCGGGTCCGGACCCGCCAGCCAGCGCAGCAGCGGCACGGCACCCGCTTCGGCATAGAGCTCTGCTTCCAGATCGAACGCCTGGCCTGCAAGGCGCAGGCGTGCCGAAATCCGGACCGGGGCGGCGCCGCTGCACCGGATCGACAGGACTTCGAGCGGCACCTGCGCGGCGGCGGCTTCGAGCCGTGCGCGCTCGTCCCGGGCAAGCGTTCGCAGCGGGAACGGGGGCTCGGCGGCGCGCACCTCGTCGCTCAGGTCGCAGGGCAGGGGAATGGCTTCGCCGGCGTCGATGCGCTCCAGCAGTGAGATCACCGCACGCTGCGAGGGCGGGTGCAAGCCGAGCAGCCATGGCAGTTCGACGTGTTCGATCAGGCCAAGCTCGCGCTGCGCGAAATCCAGCACGACACGCAGGCGGTGGCCACCGAAGCGCAACCGGGCGGCAAGCTGCGTGGGCACCTGAAGGTCGCGCGTGACGGCGTCGACCACTAACAGGATGGGATCCGGGGAATGGGGGCTGTCGGGCTCATTTCCGTGGGAAGGAAAGCACTGCGTCTCCTGTCGGCTGCATGGCCAGCAGTTCGTCCGCGCTGACCATGGTGGAGGCCTGGCGGGCAGGGTCGCGGATCAGGAGCATGCCTTCGGCACTGACTTCATCCACCACGATCCAGTGGTTGCCCCCGCGCACGCGCAGGATGATGCTTGATTCCGTGCTGCCAAGGAAACCGCGCATGGTCTCGCGCAGGCCGTCCGCAGTCGACATCGGGTAGCTGTTGGAAATCGTACCACCGATCCAGCGGCGGCCCGCCACCGGTGCCACTTCCTCCATTGCACTGCTCAGCCCCGAGGTCTGGAAGCCACCCGCGCTCAATTCCTGGCCGTCGGCAATGACGGGGTGCTCGAAGAAGCGTGTCGCGGCGATCTGCTCCTGGCTGGCTTCCACGCCCAGGCGCCCGGCCGCCATCTCGCCGCAGGCCGCTCCGCACCAGTTCGATGCCTTTTGCTGGACATGGGGCAGGCCGCCCTCGAAGGCCGCCCCGCCTTCGCTGGCACCACCGGCGCCGGGGGGCAGCAGGGTGCGGCTTTCCAGCACGCGCATGCCGCCGCTGCCGGTCGACTGATAGGCAGTGGCAGTGCCATCGCGCATGATGATCAGCACGTCGGGGCGATCGGCGACGGTCGCCACCAGCGAGCCATCCTCGGCCACTGTGATGACGTACTTGCCGCGCTGTACTGTCTGTCCGGCCCGCAGCAGCGCCAGGCTACTTTCCAGTGAGGCTTCGCCCATGCGCGAGGCTGCGCCCATCATCCGGCCGGTGCCGCCGGCCACTGCCAGCGGCGCCAGAGCGACACTGGCGAAGCCACCCACGACCATCGTGCCGCCGCTTTCCTGCTGTTCCCGGGTAAAGACGTCGTCAGCGCCGATGCCCAGCAGGTATGCCTGGCCGATACGCATCATCTCCTCGCCCTTGACGGCGCCATAGACGCCCAGGCCGGCTTCGAGCGCGCCCAGCGCCATCAGGCCCGCCGCCGAGGTTGGCGGGAAGATGGTCAGCAGCAGGGCGGCTATGCTCAGCAGGCCGACCACGATGCCTTCCACCTTGGCCCAGAAGGCGTGATCGTCCATTTCCTGCTGGATCGCGTCGCGCACCTCCGCGTCGGCCGCCGGCAGCAAGTCGCGAACGATCGGCCCGAAATGCTCGTAACCGACCTCACCGGCGCGGATCATGCGGATCAGTTCGGCGTACCCTTCCTTGCGCTCGGTGATGGCGGTGTCGATGGTATGGCGAAGCGCTTCGACGGAGTCTCCCTCGAGTTCGGTCAGGATCGAATCCGGCAACACCTTGTAGCCCTGCGGTCCAAGGGCCTGCAGGACGGGCCGCACCCGTTTCATCGCGCGGGGAACATCGGCCGGGTCAGGGAACAGCTGGTTCAGGCGTCCCTCCAGCGTGCCTGCCGGCGGTTGGTAGCCCGCTCCGCCCGGTGCCTGGACCGTGGCGCTGCCGCTGATCCAGTCGGACATCGCGCGTGCGCTGTCCGGCGGCGGCGAGGCGCTCCACCGCAAAGCCGGAAACGCCGTGCCTGAGAACGGTCCCGGAGCGGCCAGGCCCGCACGCCGCTCGTTGGGCGACAGCCACTCGGGCCCGCCCAGCGCCGAGCGCTCTGTGCGCGTACCCCATGCCTGGTTTTCGATGTGACACCCGGTGCAGGCGCGATAGCGTCCAACGGCCTGGTGGGCGCGCAGCTCGCGCACCATCGGATCGCGGATGTCCTGCATCTCGTTGTAGGCGCGCAGGCCGCCGCTCTGGATCATGCCAACGCTGGCGAGATCGGTGGCAGGTATGACCTTGTCGATCAGCACTGCCCACAAGTCGAGGTTGCGCTGATTGCCGATCAGGCGGTGGATCGCGGTGGTCTTGACCAGCTGCTTGAATGCGCTCATGCGCTCGTCGAAGCTTCCGCTCAGGTTCAGGGCGGCCGGCTGCCCTGCCTGTGCGGAGGCGGCCGGCACCGGAGTGTCCTCGCATACCTGCGGCTCGTCGGTTTCCGCGCTGCAGACCAGGTCGCTTCCGGGGGAGGCCTCCTGGCTGGCCGATTCCTGCCGCCGCAGTACCGGGTGTGCATGCGCCGCGCCGGTGGCCTGCACCACATGCGCCAGTTCGTGCCCCAGCAGCCGCCGGCCCGTGCCGGTGTCGGGCCGGTACTCGCCGGCGCCGAAGGCAATGGCCGGGCCGAGGGCGAAGGCTCGCGCGTGCAGTTGTGCGGCGCTGGCGGCGGTATCCGGGTTGTCGTGCACGCGCACTGCGGACAGGTCGGCCTGGTAGCGCGCTTCAAAGAAGCTGCGCTCGCACTGGCCAAGTGGCTGCGCAGGGCCGAGCGATAAGCCCGGCGAGTCGTGCAGCAGGCTCTGGCTGCGTGGCTTGCGGCGCAAGACTGCGTTGCCGGCAGCGAGGCAGGCGGGGCAGGGCGGCTGCCCTGGCGTACAGCTGCAGCCGGCATTGGCGAGCGGCTCAGGGGCGTCGCCCGTGACGTCGCGGGTGGTCCGTACCAGCCCATGACTGGCCAGGTCCTGGTGCGTCTGATTGTCGAGCCGCGCACGGGGTGCCGGGGCAGCAGTATGATGAGACTTGCCCGCCATTGGCCTGGTGGCCTCGCGGGCATCTCCGGCCTGGTGGCGGCCCCCGGATGTCGCAGCGTGCCCCGCTGGTTTGCCGGCGTGGCTCATGGCAGCTTGTTGTGCGCCAGGATGCCGCCGGCGAAATAGGTGTGGGTGCCCGTCACCGAAAGGTCGTAAACGGCCCCGGCCGGCGCCGCGACGGTCACGGCCTGCAGCCGGGCGCCCACTACTGCCGGTACGCGTTCGGCAGATGAAGCGATCCACAGGATGTCGCCGGGCCGCAGGTCGCCTGCCGGAATCCATCCGTGCGGGCCGCGCAGCTTGTGGGCGGGCGTGACCTGCACTGGCGCCGCGTTGTCCAGTTGCAGCCGCAGCATCAGTGCCGGCGCTGCCTGGTGGACCGCGCTGACCAAGCAGGTTTCCAGCCGCTGCAGCCGCTCGTTGTAGCTCAGCACCGCATCGCCGATCGCGATCTCGGCGATACGCCGCTCGCTGCCGTCGGCCAGCCGCACTGGCGTTTCGGCCTCGAAGCAATTGAATATCACGGAGTTGAAGCCGCCAGGCGCGCTACCGGTCCAGGGCGAAGCCGTCGGCAGGGGCGTGCAGCCCGCCTCATGCGCATCCCAGTCTTCGCGCCCGCCGGGGACCAGCTTGTCGCCGACATAGTAGAGCGCGCCCCCGACCAGCAAGCCGACAATGAAGCCCACCGGCCCGCCGACCGCCGTGCCCGCGGCCGCACCGGCCCAGACGCTGCCGCCGCCCAGCGCCGCCGACCGCGTCATGCGGGTGCCGACCTCCAGCGCGGAATGCTCGCGCTCCTCCAGCAGCCCCATGCTGATCCCTTCGACGAACATCGCGCCGACGCTGCCGCCGCCGAAGCGCCCTGCACCGGTGATCAGCCCTGGCGTCAGACGCGATGCGCCGGTGGCCGAGATGTCGCTCAGCATGGAACGGTTCAGGCTGGATATCAGCAGTTGTTCGGTCAGCGCGCCGGTACCGCCGCCCGCGCCGCCCAGCCCGCCGGAGGTGGCCAGCTCACGCCCCCAATCGGGATGCGCCGACGGATTGAGCAGGATCACCACGCCATTGGCCAGCACCGCCACCCCTGCTCCAATGCCTGCGCCGGTCAGCGTTGCCCCACCGCCCGCACGGAAGTCCCGACAGCAAGGCTGCGGCGTAGTTCCGGCGTGACCAGCGGTTCGAGTTGCGCGGCGGTCAGCCCGCGCGGGCCACCCTCCGTGGTGGGAGCGAGCGCGCCCTCAGGCATCACGCCGCTGAGCGGATTGAGGAGTTCACCGCCGCGATAGAGAAAGGCGCGGGTGGTTCGTGCGTTGCGCACTTCCACGGTCAGTTCGGGGTAGAGCTCGGCGAACTGCTGCAGCACCCCGGCGCGCCCCTCGCCGGCGCCCGCCGCGCATGACGGGCAGGGCTCCTGTTCGACCATGACGAAGACAGTCCTGCCGCGCAGGTTCTCGCGCGTCAGCACGCCGCGCCTGAGCATGTCCTCGATCGCCAGCCTGAGGTTCTCCAACGCAACGTGTTCGGCGTGGTTGACCGCCGTCGGGTTTGCGGCCACCAGCACGCTGCCGCCCGTGGTGCCCGGCGTGCCGCGCAGCGCGGGCGGCAGCGCTTCGGCTGAGGCACCGACAAAGTTGCGCCCTGCCAGGCCGGGAATGTCTGTCTGCGCGACAGCTGCAGTGCCGCCGCGCACGGCTTCGGAACTGCCGATCGGGTCGATGCGCGCGGGCACGCCTGGCGCTCTGCGATAGTTTCCCAGCAGGCGGCGCATGGCTTCGGCACGGGCGGGATCCAGCGCCGGAGGATTGAGCATCAGGTCCAGCTGCATGTAGGCCGGTTGCCTGAGGAACCAGTCAGGGCGGTCAAACGGTGATGCCAGCGCGCCCCCGCATACCAGCGGGGTTTCGGCCGGAAACGCGGGGGGCTGAACAGGCGCAGCATGTCGACGGGACGGTTGTAGAGCCCGCCGGCAGCCATGGTGCTGCCCAGGCCGCCGCTCTCGGGCGCAGACCCGAACATCCGCAGCTGGAAGGTGTGGGCGTTTACGCGCTCCACGTTGTGCGTGAGCAGGAAGCGGTCGAACTGGTCGCGCGTCATCAGCGGCAGGGCGCCGCGGTCCGGCGCGCCCGCGGCCAGTGTGCCCGGCACGGCGACGACCTGGAAGCTTCCGGCCTCGCCGTCGACAATGTGGTAGAGCTGTTCGGGCAATGCCGACGGCATCGTCGCCAGCCAGGCATGGCCCAGATCGACGCGGCGGTCGCGCTCGGCGATCAGGCGGCGCTGCAGGTTGCGGTAGTCGAAATACCCGTCGGCGCCGCGCCCCCGGTTGACCACGCTGAGCGCATGGCTGTATTCGGCCAGCAACTGGTAGTTGGTCAGCGCGCGCACGTCGACGGCACACGGATTGAAGTCGGTCGCGTGCTCGACATGGGCCGGGCCCGCCATCGAGCTTTGCAGAGCCTCGGCCGGTGGCGCGAAGCTGGCATTCGCGTCCACCGGGGTCATGCTGGGCCCGGTCTGGCGCCGGATGCCGCCGTGGCCCTGCGCCACGTGCGCCAGCTCATGGCCGAGCAGGTGCCGGCCGGAAGCGGTATGCGGCTGGTACTCGCCGGCTCCAAAAGCGATACACGTGCCGAGGCTGAAGGCACGCGCGTTCAGCCGCGCGGCACTGCCGGCGGCTTGCGGATTGTCGTGGATCCGGACCTCGGACAGATCGGCGCCGTAGCTCGTTTCGAACATGGCGCGCTCTGCGGCGCCGAGCGCACGACCGCTACCAAGCAGTGGTGCCGATGGCTGGGGCGGTGGTGGGTCCGGCCCGCGCGGCTTGCGCCGGATGCCGGCTGCGGCGCCCGCCTGGCAAGCGGGGCAAGGCGGCTCGCCCGCGTTGCAGGTGCAGCCGGCCGGTGTGCCAGCCAGCGCGGCGTCGGCCATGCGGTCGGCTTGCGCTTCGAGCGGGTCGTCGGCCGCGCCAACCGTCAGCCGCGCACGCAGCTCGCCACTGGCATACAGTGCTTGCAGGGCAAGGTTGTCGCCCGTCGGCTGCAGCCTTGCGGCATGAGCGCTATGCGTTGCCGCTGGCGCGGGTGCGTCTGCGGCACGCTCGGCGCCGCGCGCCACACGGTCCGGCGCCTGTGTGCGGCCTGGATTCATGGCACTTCTCCGCCGTGGAAGATGTCGTAGTAGGCCTGCACGTTGTCCGGCAGGGGCTGCCCGTTGATCTCGGCCATGGTCGCGGCCATCTCGTAGTAGTCCTGCACGCTCTGGCCGTTGGTGGCAGCCGAGTTGAACCACGCCGAGGCTTCCATGAACCGGTCCGGGTCCGCCAACAGCTCGCCGCCTTCGACGAGTGCGTCGCCGACATCGCGGCCGATCAGCGCGCCGAGCATGCCGCCCACCACGCCGCCTACCAGGGTAGTGCCGATCATGCAGTAGAAGGCGGCCGGGCCCGTCTCCGCGCAGACGACGGCGCGGCCGAGCATGCCCGACAGCGTGCCGCCGACGAGATTGCCGGTCCAGCCGCCGGCCTCCTCGATCACGACCTTGGTGCGTTCGCTGCCGGGCTCCGCTGCGGCGATGCGGCTGGCGCTGTGCCACGCGCCGTAGACCAGCAGCACCGTGCCGCCCACCCGGATGACGCCGCCGGCCAGGATCGAGGGGCCGACGCGGGCGCGCGCCAGGCCGGGCGGAAGCCCCTCGTTGCCGGAGAAATAGCGGTCGACCGGATCCAGGAAGCGTCCTTCGGCGCCGGGCTCCGGAACGAAGGGCAGGGGCTCCTTCGGCTCAAGCCCCAGCGCGTTGCGGTGTTGCGACTGCGGCAGGTTGACGCAATTGGTGGTCGGCGGCGAGCAGCCGCCGCCAAAGGCTTCGGCAAATGCGGCGCTGCCCTCGGGGGGCGGGCTGAACGTATAGGTCTTGCCGGCGTACTCCGGTACCGACGACTTCATGTACTCGGAGAACGCCGCCGGATCCACCATCGGATCAGTGCGGTAGACCACGGTGGCGCTGGGGTTGTACTTGAACATCCAGTCGTTGGCGTAGGATCCCGGCACGCCGCGGTTGAGCGTGGTGGTGGCGCCGGGAGGATAGAACAGCTTGCCCAGCGGAGTGGCAAGGGGACTGGTCCAGCGATTGCGTTCCATTGCGGAGAAGAAGTGCCGCCAGAAGCCGGCGCGAAAGCCGCGCATATCGGTGATCACGCCGCCACGCACCGAGAAGTCGGAGACATGAGCGCCTTCCCACAGGATGCCGGTGGTATCGGGCAATCCGGCCATAAGAGACGGTGCCGGGCACACCATGCCGTAGCCTGCGGCATTGAGCATCGCCTGCATCGGCGTGTACTCGTTTTCCGGCACCGTCGAGGCGTCCAGCCCCGTGTGCTGCTGGAATTCTTCCAGCGTCATGGCCTGCACATCCAGCGGATCACCGCCGGTGAGCGCGGCAGGGTCCGCCTTTGCCTGGTAGATGGCCTGGGCACTCTGGTTGTCCAGGGGAGCGGGCTCGTGCGTACCCGCCGGCGGCTTGGTCGCCGGGCCGGGTCCGCTGAGATTGGCCGGGCGCGGCAGCCAGGTGGGGTACGCAGGCATCAGCGGCGCCGCGCCTTCAGGCGCGCCCCCCATTGCTGGCAGCCTGGTGCGCGCGCAGGCGCGCCGCCGTGCCAGGGTCCCCATGCTTGGTCTGCCGCCGCGACAGCGCCCGCATCAACTGCGCCATTCCCACCGCACTGCCTTCGCCGGCGGCCAGGAAGGCGGCCTCCAGCGCAATGGTCTGGATGTCCCCACCCGTCAGTTCGAACTGCTCGGCGACAAACGCATAGTCGATATCCGCCGCCAGCGGTACGCCGGCCGGGAACATCCCGCGCCATAGCTGCTCGCGTAGGGCCGCGTTGGGGCGCCCGAACTCTACGGTGTAATGCATGCGCCGCGCAAAGGCAGGATCAAGATTCTTGGGCAGGTTGCTGGCCAGGATGACCACGCCGTCGTGCGTTTCCATCCGTTGCAGCAGATAGGCCACCTCGATATTGGCGTAGCGGTCGTGCGCGTCCTTGACCTCGGCGCGTTTGCCGAGCAGGGCGTCGGCTTCGTCGAACAGCAGGATGGCGTCGGCGTCTTGCGCGGCGGTGAAGATGCGCTCCAGGTTTTTCTCGGTCTCGCCGATGTATTTCGAGACCACGCTGGCCAGGTCGACGCGGAACAGATCCAGCCCGGCATGGTTGGCCAGCACCGAGGCCGCCATGGTCTTGCCGGTGCCGGAGGCGCCGGCAAACAGCAGCATCAGCCCGGCGCTGCGGCCAGTGCGGCGCTGCATGTTCCAGTCGCGGAACACCTGCTCGCGGCAGGCGATGGCGGCGGCGATTTCCTGCAGCAGTTGCAGCGTGGTGGCGGGCAGCACCAGTTGTGGCCAGCGGTGCGGTCGCGTGGCGAGCTCGGCCACCTGCGCCAGCCCCTGCGCGGCGAGCTGGCGCGCGGCGCGGTCGAGCGCGTCCTGGTGGGTGGCGATGGCGGGGTCGGCGGCGCGCAAGGCCTGCGCCGCGCGCGCGGCTTGCCGGATGCGCGGGCCTGACAGCGAGAAGCGCGCGGCGAGCGCGCTTGCCATGGCTTCGGCCGACAGCCCCGCGTCGGCAAGCCGGGCGTCGTGGATCGCGTTGGCCCAGTCCTGTGCGCGTTCGGTGCTGCTGGCCGCAGGCAGTGCGAAGGTGGTCAGCGGCAGGCGCGACAGCGCGGGCGTGGCGCGCCAGTTGGGCGGCACCAGCCACAGCACATCAAGGCCGGCGCAGAGCGCGCGCTGCAGCGCGCCGGCCAGGCGCTCGTCCGCGGCGGCGTCGCGGCCGGTGCCGGCGTTGTCGTGCAGCACCAGTGCGGCGTGCGCGAGCCGGGCGCTCAGCATCGCGGCCGTGCCAGCCAGCAGGGCGTGCGGCGCCAGGTGCAGCGCGTGGCGGCCACGGCGGGCCAGCAGGCGGCACGCCCAGCCAGCCTGGCGGTCGGGGTCGTCGCTGCGGCAGGCAATCAGCTCGCCGGGCGCGCATGGCATGGTGCCGGCATCGGCAGCGATGGGTTCGAGCCAGAGGTGGCCTGCATCGGCATGCTCATGCGCCGCGGGCGCGATGCCGAGCAGGAACTGGGCGACCGGCTGGGCCAGCGCCAGGCCCTGGCCCAGCGCGCTGCGCTGATCCCCGCTGTCGGCCAGCACAACAATGCCGGCCGCGGCCAGCGCGTCGATGCGGCTGCGTAGCGCCGCGGCGTCGTGCGGGACCACGTCGGCGCCGAGCAGCCGACGCACCAGGTCGACGGTGGCGAACTTGCGCGCGATGTCGTTGTTCAGATAGGCGTAGAGCGTCTCATAGCGCAGGTCAAGTTCGGGCGCGAGCACGATAAAGAGCAGTTCCAGGTCAGCAGGCGCCAGTGCCAGCCGCTCGCCCAGCAGTGCCAGCGGCGAGCCGGCGTTGAAATGCTCGCGCCACTGCGCGGCCTGGCGCGTCAGCGCGCCAGAGGGATCGGCGCCGCCCGGGCCGGCGTGGCTGGCCTGCTGGCGCAGCAGCGCATCGACCTGGCGATCGGAGATATAGAGGCCGCGCAGCTCGTCGAGCGACAGCTCATAGCGCGCACGCAGGCGCAGGATCTCGCGCTCGACCAGGCAGTCCAGCCACAGCCGTTCGTTGCCGAACGGATGCGCCTGCGGCCACGGTGGCGGCATCGGGGCTTGCGGGCCGCCGGCAATGAGCGGGTCGAGATTGCGGCGCATGGCTTCACTCCGTGCAGTGCAAGGCCAGCTGGCGCTGGTCCGGCCAGGCCAGGCGCAGCCGCGCCATGCCGTTCAGGCTCAGCAGCACGTGCAGGGGCGGCCGGCGCAGCACAAGGGTCCAGGCCGCGCCGCCGCCGTCGAGGCTGGCTTCGCCCCGCGGGTCGAGCACATTGGCGAACAGGTATGGCAACGTGCAGCAGGCCGCGCCGGGAATGCGGAAAGCGGTGCGTCGCAGCGCCGCCTGCGCCAGCGTGGCGAAGACCTCCTGCCAGGCCGGTGGCAGCGCCGCCAGCACCGGGCCGGCGGACAGCAGCGCAAGATCCTGGCGCAGCAGGCGCGTGAGGCGCAGCCGCAAGGCGAATGACAGCGGGGCCGATGCAGCCAGCTCCGCCGGTGCGGCATGCAGGCGGCAGGCGCTGCCGGGCTCGACCCATACTTCCGTGCGCTCCGTGCGGGCCGTGCCCGTCGGCACTCGTAGCCGTGCGGCACCGGTGAAGGCACAGCGGTGCAGCGCGGCGGCCAGGGCCAGGCCAGGCGGGCCGGGGTCCGCAGCGGCCAGCCAGTCATGCAAGGCCGCCAGGTCAAAGCCAGGGGCCACCCGCAGGAAGGTGCGCCAGAAAGGATCGCGCCACACCCGTTCGCCACGATGGCCCGCGGCGACCGCCAGCGCCAGCAGCGCAGCAAGGTCCCGTGCGCTGCCAGTGTCGGCCGGTGGCGCGGGAAGTGTGGCCGGCCAGCCGCTTGCCAGCAGGTCGTGCAGTGCCGGCAGCAGCCAGGCCAGGCCGCCGAAGGGGGCATCCAGATGGTCGGGCGTTGCTCCCGGCGCGGTGCGCGCGTGGTCGAATTGAACCTGACGTGCCTGCGCGGCCAGCTCCGCGCTGGCTGCGCGAACCGTCTGGGGCGTGGTGGCGAGCAGCAGCAGCCAGTCGGGGTCCGTGCTGGCAGTGGCCGGCGTCTTCGCGTCGATGGTGCCGTGCATTGCCATGCGGGCCAGCTCGCCGGCAGGCATGTCCTGTGGCATCGACAGCAGCGCAGCGAGCCAGCACAGCGCGCCGATCCCGGCCCGCCGCGGTGCGCTTGCGTGTGCCAGCAGCCACAGCGCCAGCAGCGGCGCATCGATGCGGCCCGGCGCGGCGTGCAGCCATGGCGTGACCGCTGGTTCCGCAAGGACCATGTCGGATGCCGAATCTTCCTGCTCGTGCCAGTGCGACAGGATGCGTATGGCTTCGCGCTCGCCCAGCATCGGCAGCAGCAAGGGCCAGGCGGCCTCGCCCAGCAGTGCCAGCGTGGCGCGTCCCGTGGCCGCGTCGTCGGTCAGCAGCGTGCGGATGGCAGCTGCGGCCGGCAGCACGCGCAGGCCGGCGAAGCGGTGGTAGAGCCAGTTGTCCCAACCGTCGCCGCGCAGCAGTTGTTCGATGAAGCACGCATGGTAGGCGGCGCGCGAGGGCAGCTGCACGGCGTCGCCGGCAGGATCGGCCAACGCGCGGGCAAAGGCCAGCGCCAGCTGGCGCGACCAGTGCTGCACGAGCCGGTCGGGCGGGCAGGCGGTATCGAGCTCGCAATCGATCTCCAGGCGCGGCAGCAGCACCACGGCCTGGTCATCCAGGCCAAGCGCGTCGAGGTGGGCGGCCAGTGCTTGCGCCAGTTGCGGCGCCAGCTGGTCGAGCGCATGGCCGAGCACGCCCGGTGCAGGATGCGAACCCGGCACGGTGTAGTCGTTGTGCCAGTGGCGGATGCGAAGCTCGGTCATGGCAGCGCTCGAATGCCGTTGGTGGACTGCAATCCGTGCTCAGCGGTCTCCCGGCGCCGGGCTGGCTGCGGGCGTAACCGGTTCATCCGCGGTTGCCAGCAGCTCCTCCAGCACCTGCGCCGCGCCGCCGATGCGCAGCAACTGCTCGCGCAGCGTGGCGGCGCGCGCCTCGGCCTCGGCCAGCAGGCGCTGGCCCGTGCCGTATTCGCTGCGCAGCGTGGCCAGGCGCGCCTGCAGCAGGCTGCGTTCGATCGGCACGGCGGCTGCAGCGGGGGTGGCGTGGTCCATGGCGGCTCCTTTCAGGCGCGGGGCCCGTAGGCGATAAAGTGGAAGTCGTTGTCGACGAAGGTGCCTTCCGATGGCGGCGTGGTGTCGCGCGCGACCAGCGTGAAGCCGCCCGTGCCGACATTGCGCACGGTGGCCACCTGGTCGTTGTTGGCCGAGTCGACCAGGCTGGCGACGATCACCGGCGTGCTGGTAAAGCCTGGCGAGAAGGTCACGCTGTAGTGGCCGCTGCTGGTGCGCGTGGCACTCCAGCCGGTCGCGGCGGAGCCGCCGCCGGCGGCGACTTGTCCGGCCACGATGCGCATCTCCGCCAGACCGCCCACCGCAAAGTAGTCGCCGTTATCGCCAAGCCGGATCGCGCCGCGCACTTCCAGCGCGCTGGCCGGCGCCGCGGTGCCAAGGCCCATGCGGCCGGCCGGGGTCACGGTCAGCTTGTCGCCGTTGCTCCACAGCCGCGCATTGCCGCCGCTGGCGTACCAGACCCAGCGCTCGCCGTTGGCGGGGTTGTTGATGAAGGCGCCGGTCTCGCGGTTCTCGAACGAGTAGCCGGCGCCGCCGCCCCCGCTGTGGATCTCGTTGCCGACCACATGCAGGGTGCGCGACGGCGTCAGCGTGCCGATGCCCACGCTGCCGCCGGACAGCGCCAGGTCGGGCGAGTTGCTGCGCGCCTGGCCGATCCAGCTCGAGAACTGCGCCGCGGCCTCGTTGCCGTTCCCGACTTGCTGGAACTGGACGCGGGGCGGATCGTCGAGGTCGCTCAGCACCAGCAGCGGCGCCAGCTGCGGGCCGTACTGGAACCAGGCCTGGCCGGCGTCCGGCGCGGCGCTGTTGCCCATCTGCAGCCACTTGCCGTTGCCAACGGCATTGCCCTGCGGCGACGGCACCTGCTGGATGTCGAGGCGTGCACCTGGCGTCAGGGTGCCGACGCCGACATTGCCGCTGGCCGCCTCGATAAACAGGTTGCTCAGCGTGGGGTCGGCCTGGGTCACATTGAGGCCGTTCTTTGCCGGCCCCATGTTGATCTGCCACGCCAGCGCGCCGCCCGTGCCTTCCAGCCCGACCAGGCCGCCGTTAGTGGCGATCGCGCGTACCGTCAGTGGCAGGGCCAGCGTCTTGTCGGTGCTGCCGATGCCGACATGGCCGTCGTGCTGGATGGCCACGCCGGCGGTGTAGCTGAAGCCGATCGCGCAAGGGTCGGTGCCGGCCGGGGTGGCGGCGCCGATGGTGAGCCGGGTCGGGCCGGCGGTGCCTTGTGGCTGGCCCAGCAGCAGCTGCAGGTCGACCCCGTCGACGGCACCGGGCGCGACGCGCTGGAGCGCGGTGACGGTGCCCTGCGCCAGGTAGTCGGTGCCGCCGGCATCGACCCACTCGGCGCGCGTGCCGTAGAAGCGCAGGTGGCCGCGTGCGCGGGTGTCGGCGTCGAGCCAGACCGGCTCGCGGAAGCGGGGCGTGTCCGGATCGGCTGCGCAGAAGATGAGGTCGCTCTCGGTGGGCTGGTCAGCCTGGCACAGTTGCTCCACTGGCGTGCCGGCGCCACGGGGGATAAAGCGCCCGCGCAGCCGCAGCAGTCCGCCGGTGCCATGCAGCGCCTCGCCGATCCAGCCCGAGTGCCGGCGGAACAGGCGCGACTGCGTGGCGCTGGCCTGCGTGGGCTTGTGCAGCACGCCGCCCTGCCACAGCACGCGCCCGACCGGGATCAGCCACAGGTTGGGATCGTCTTCGCCCGGAAAGCGCTGCGCCGGTGCGGAGCCGTCCGGCGCGACGGGCTGCTTCGGCAGTTGCGCGCCGGGGGCCTCCCGCGCATCGCTGTAGCTGTCGTCGCCCAGCGCGACGCCACTCCGGCGGGTCTCGATGGTCTTGCGCTCGCCAACCTCGACCAGGAAGGACTCGATCACGCGCGCATAGGCATCGCTGGCGCCGCACACCTCGAAGCCGGGGCGCACGCCCTGGCCGGCGGACTCGTCATAGCGGATCCACACATTGACCAGGCCGGCGGGCTGCCCGGCGAGCAGGCCGGCGTCGAGCGCGAAGGGCTCGGCGACCACGATGGCGCGGCCATAGCCGTCGGTGGCCAGTCCAGGCGTCAGGTAGGCCTCGACCGTACCTTGCGGCGAGTCCTGGTAGACCAGCTCGATGCCGGAAGCGATGCCCCAGCTGTGGCTGCCCAGCTGGTGGCGCGCCAGCAGCGTGCTGAAGTAGCGCAACAGCGCCTGCAGGTCTTCGGCGCCAAGGTACTGGCCTTCGAAGAAGCGCGGCCGCTCGGCAAATTCAGTGGTCATGGCGCATTCCTCCTAGCCGGGTTTGCGGCCGCTGCGCTTGGTGGCCGGCTTCGGCGCGGGCCTGGCCGCCGCCTTGAGCCGTTCGATCTCCGCTGCTTGCGCCGTGACGCTGTCGCGCAGCGCTTCCATCTCGGTCCGCAGAGCGGTCATGGCATCAGGTGTGACGGATTCGGGTGCCGTCCCGGGTGCCGCGCCGGTGAAGGCCGTGGCGCGCAGCGACAGGCCCAGTGCGGCATCCAGCAGCGGTGCGATCGCGGCCGCGGCGGCCGGCCGCATCAGCTGGTTGGCGATCACGAACTGGGGCAGGTTGGCAGTTTCCGCGGGGGACAACCGGTCCCGGCCGTTGCCGGCGCTGCCGGGCAGCATCATGCTTTCGGCCAGCGTGCTGAACTCCAGCGTCTTGCCGGTGCGCGCCAGCGCGGCGCGCAGCAGCCCGGTGGCGCTGGCAATGCGTTCGGGCTCGGCCAGCGCCGGGTTGAGCAGGTCGTTGGCGCGCTGGTAGGCGGCATTGGCCAGCTTGATGTCGGCGTTGTCGTGGTCGTCGTTGTTACCGGCCGCGGCCGCGGCCTCCGGCGCCATCCCCGCGCGCATCGCAAAGAATCCGGGCTGCGCGCCCGCCGTGGTGTCCTGCGGACGGTGTTCGGGCAGGATGCCGCCGATATCGAAGCAGCACAGCGTCTCCAGCAGCTGCCGCAGTTGCTTGCCGAAGGGCAGGATGCCCAGCCAGTATTGCAGCGCCGGGAACGTGGTGGCGAACTTGCGGTGCACGGTCCAGTTGCATACGCGCAGCACGCGGCACGACTGGGCGCTGCAGCCGCCGGCGACATGCAGCGATGCCAGCGGTACCCGCACTTCGCGCGAGGGCGGCGGGCAGGGCGGCAGCAGCGCCGAGCAGAAGCAGGAGAGCAGTGCGTCGAGCCATACGATCATCAGCAGCACCACCGCCAGGTAGATGGCGCCGGCGTTGGCGAGCGTGCCCGCGCCGGGGTAGGGGATGGCATTGAACTGCGCCATCAGGTCGCAGTTGTAGCTGCCGTGACTGGCGAAATAGCGTCGCAGTTGCATGCGCGCCGCGCTGACCCACTGGTACCACGCCTGCGCCTCGGCAGCGGTGGCGGGCACCTTGAGCACGCCGGGCAGCTTGGGCATCTGCGTGACCAATAGCTCGACGCAGCAGCGGAAGCGCTGCATCAGCTCGGCGTCCGGGTTGAAGGCCTGCTTGTTGTTGGCCGCGCCGCCGACGGTGCTGTCAGTGGTGCCAACCGGATCGGGGGCGTTTTCGGCAGGCTTGCGGTAGACCTCGAAGGCAAAGCCCTCGCAGATCACGGTGGGCTCGCACTGCACCGGGGCGCCGCGTGGCTTGGCCAGCGTGGCACCGTTGCAGCCGCACTTCATGCCGCCGCAGGCTCCGCCGCAGCCGCACTTGCCGCCATTGCCGCCGCAGGCGCAGCTATTGGCGGTGCAGTCCGGGGCCGGGCGCAGCGGCTTGACCCCGCGTGCCGGCGCTTCGGCATAGCGGATCGCCAGGATCCACTCCTCCTCGCTGGCGTCGCAGTGCTGAGGCGAAGGATGCTGCATCGGCTCGCACTGCTGCCACCTGTGCTCGGCGTCCTTGCAGCGGCGGATCAGCTCGCACACGTCGACACTGACCGCTTCGCACACCACGATGTCGTCGCCGCAGGGACTGAGCGCATAGCCGCAGCCGACCGCGACACCGTTGCCGCACGGATTGCAGGTGACTTCCAGGCCGTTGACCACGCCCCAGCCGTGCAACTGCCGGTTGTGCAGGCGGTGCTTGCCGCGGATATAGCCGTCGAGCCGGTTGAGGTCGTCAGCGGTGAGCACCTGGCCGGCGAAGAAGCGTGGCCGGCACAGGCATTCCAGCATGCCGCAGGTGCTGCAGACGCAGGGTTCGGGCGGGCAGGCGGTGGGGCTCTGGCCCTGGCGCCTGCGATAGAGGTCGTTCACGGTGTTCATCGCCTGGTGCTCCCTATCCTCGTACTACGGTGAACCAGCTCTCGAAGGTGCCGCCCTCGATGCCGTCGCCACTGACGCGGTCGTCCTGCGGCTGCAGCCACTCCGGCACCTTGCCAGGCTGCGGCGGATTGGGCGGCGAGGGCGGGATCAGCTTGGGGATGTGGTCGGCGTCGAGCGCGCGCAACTGCTTGGTGTCGTGGTGCAGTCCGCGGATAAAGTCGCCGTTGAGCAGCAGCCGCAGCTTGACCGGCTTGCCTTGCAGCGTCTCGAACACCTTGGGCAGGATCTGCTGGCCGATACGCACGGCGGTGGACATGCCATCGGCATCGATGCCCGGATCGAACTGTGCCTGTGCGTCGCAGTCGCGCTCCAGCTGGCCGGGCTCCAGGTCGTCGGGCGACAGCGGCAGGTCGCACCAGCAGCGCAGCGGCAGGTCGGTATCGCCCAGGCGCTCGTCGTGTTGCACCTGCAGGTGGATCGAATCGGCATGCAGGTCGGCCGCTACCACCGGCGCATCGAACGCCACCACCAGGCCGCGCGCGATGGCGTCGAAGGGCACGCGCTCGGCATGCCTCCAGTTGATGTCGCAGATATGGGGCAGGGCCCAGTCCAGGCCGTCGCCGGGGATACCCGGCTCGCCCTGCTGGCCGGGGTCGCCTTTGTCCCCTTTGTCCCCCTTGTCCCCTTTGTCGCCCTTATCGCCTTTATCACCCTTCTCCCCTTGCTCGCCCTGTTGCCCGGGCAGGCCAGGATCGCCCTGTTCGCCCTTGGCGCTGGTGCCGCCGCAGCAATGCTCAAGCAGGCAGCGCACCGCCAGCGCCAGGTCGCTGACGCTGGGTACGGTGGCGCGCCAGGTCAGCATGTCGATGCGGGCGATGTTCGCGGCGGCGTCGGCAAGCGGGTCGGTGGGCGGTTCGGCCGGGTCTTCCAGCTTGCGCTGCGGACGGTATTGCGTGATCGTGGCCAGCGTCACGCAGTCCGGCGACGGGCAGGCGGGGCACGGATGCGGGTCGAGAAAGTCTTCGCAATGGGTGGCTTCGATGGCCGCGATGGCGGCGCCGTCGTCGTAGACCGCCCACAGCCGCGCGCCGGTGAGCGCCAGCGCGTCGCCGCCCGGGCCGATCTCGAGCGCGTTGGACAGCAGCGCCGGCTGGCCCTGCTGCATGCGGCGCAAGTCCACTGCGACGATGCTGCTGTTGCCGGTGGCGGGTTGCATCAGCACGTAGCCGAAGCGGCCGGCGGGTTCGGCCACCAGCGCCACCGGCGGCGCCGGCAGCGCGTCCTGGTGCAGCAGCGTGCCGTCCGGCCTGGATAACGTGATGCGCTGGGCGCCCTGGTCGGTCCAGGCGAGCAGGTCGAGGGCATCGGTCTTTACCGCCGCCAGTGCGCTGACGTTGGTGCCGGACAGGCCGGGCGCAGCCGGTGTCAGCGCTGCCGCTGTCAGGTCCACCGACTGCATGGCGCCGTTGGCCTGCGCCAGATACAGCGTCTTGCCGTCGCTGCCCAACGCCCATGCGGTCGCGGCAAAACCGCTCAGCGTCGCGTCGAGCACGGCCGTCAGCGTGGCGGGCGCGACATCGACGGTAAACAGCAGGCTGTCGCCTCCGCTGACCACCAGCGCTGCCACGCGGTTGGCGCCGATGGTCATCATCCACCCGCGCGTGGCGCCTGCAGTCCCTGCCAGATCGAGGGCCGCGTCTTCCGGGCCGGCAAACGCGCCAGCTGAAGCCGTATCGAGCAGCGCCAGCCGCGCCGGGTCGGCCGCGCTCGCGCCGGCCACCAGTGCCACCAGCTGCGTGCCGTCGCCGTTCCCGGCAATGCCGAAGACCGCGGTGGTGAAGTTGTGCGTGGCGATATAGGCCTGGTTCGACAGCCACAACTGCTGCACGGTGCCACCTCCGCCGGCCAGGTCCGCCGCCAGATAGGCGCGCTGGCTGGCCTCTTGCAGCGCCACCGCGCGCGCGCCGTCCAGCGTGACGCTGGCCTGCCACGTCAGCGTGGGCGGCCGGGGCTGCGCGGGTGGCACCGCGGGCAGTTCCGGATCAACCAGCACGTCGAATTCATAGCTCTCCAGGATGCGGTTGGGCGCGCAGCGGTTATCGTCGCAACCGCATTCGTCGTACAGCACCGGCACTTCCTCGGTGGGGCACTCGCGGTAGCGGATGCACAGCAGCAGCAGATGGTCTTTGCCGTCGGGATCTTCGACCAGTGCGCGCACCGCCGGGAAGCAGGTGATGTCAAGGGTGTCCGCGTCGATCACGAGGATCTCGTTGCCGCAACAGTCGAGCGCCGCGCCCGGCTTCACCACCAGGTAGCGGTCGCGGCAGGCGGGGTTCTGGTGCGCCACCACCTCCAGCCCGCAGATCACGCCGGTGCCATGCAGCCGCGCGTGGTGGCGCCGGAACTTGTCCACCACATAGGCCTGCTCGACATCGAAGTCCGGCACGTCCATCAGCTTGCCGAAGAAGTAGTGGTTGCGCAGCGGGGTCTGCACCTCGCAGCTCAGGCAGGGTTCGTCGCAGCAGCCAGTGGGGGTATGCATTGCGTTGCCCATGGTTGAAACCTCTCGTCGTTCGTCCGCTGTTGTGGCCCACTACGGCAGCCGCTACTGCATGGTGGTGTCCATGCCCACGCGCCGCGTGCCCACGCGCAAGGCGCGCGCGCCGCCGTCGCGGTCGGCGCTGCCCAGCACGGTCGCGCGCCCGAGTTTCATCGCATCCAGCGTGACCGGCGCGGCACGGTAGCCGATCACGGCATCCAGCCCCAGCATGGCCTGCACGCCGATACGGAAGCGCGGCTCCACCGGCACCAGCGTGGCCTGCACATGCGCTGGCACGTCTGCCTTGAGCAGCTGCGCCAGCGCGCGTGCCAGCGCGGGTTCCCGCACGCAGGCCGCGGGCACGAATACCGACAGCTTGTGCGCATAGACATGGAAGGGATCGCGCCACGGGTCCTGCGCGGTCTTGAGCTGGGTCACGCCGATGCGCGCGCTCTCGTCGGGGCTGGCGGCGCCATGCCGGCCAGCATGGGACGCGCCGACGCAGGGCTCGCAGTCATCGGCGCCGGCACCGGCCGGCAGCGGGCAACCCGGCATTGCCGCGGGCGGCGCGCCCGTGCCCAGCCGGCCGCGGTTGACGATGCGCTCGCCCCACAGGCGCGCGTTGTCGGACAGCCGGCCGAACCCCAGGAACAGCCAGCGCCGCAGGAGGTAGTGCTCCAGCAGCAGGCGCGGCGGGCGCCAGCGGAAGCGCGCGGGAATGTCGGTGGCGCACGGCACGCAGGCCGCCGCGTCGGCGGCATAGCCGCACCAGCGCTGCAGGCCAAGGAACAGGTAAAGCGTATGCGTCAGCCCGCGCGGCGTGCCGCGCCAGGCAAACGCGCGCGCCGCATGCTTGATGAATGCACGCTGGCGTGCCAGCGGCAGGGCGGACAGGCCGTTGCCCAGCCCGAGCCAGCCGGCCAGGAAGCCGAGAAAGTCCTGGCGCCCGCCGGCAGGGGCCGAGAGCGGGTCGAACAGCCGCGCCTGCCGGTCGATCTGCTGCTCGATGTCGCGGAACTGGCGGTCGAACAGCGCCAGCCAGCGGTCGGTGAATTCGGCGCTGACCGGCTCGGCCCCGAACATCGCCGGCAGGTAGCGGCGCCAGCTGATACGCGGAAAATCAAGCGCCAGGCACGCCAGCGATGGCGTGCCGCTGCCGTTGCCATCCAGCCGCAGGCGCAGCCACAGGTAGCGGCCGGGCCGGGCCTGCAGCATGTAGTCGATGCCGTCGAAGGCGCTGCTGCCGTCGGGCTCGGGATGCAGTGCCAGCGCGGCCTGCCAGTCGCCGCTTTCGAACAGGCCGGATGGCGGCAGCTCGGTTTCCGCCGTGAGCACGTCGATGGCGAGCCGCGTGTGCGCGGGCAGGCTGGCGCCGAGCACGATGCGGTCCCATACGCATTCCGAGATGCCGCTGTCGAGCGCCTGCGAGTACCAGGTGCCGGTAGCCGGCCAGGCATCGGGCGGATCGTCAGGTGGCGTGTCCAGCAGGTTGCCGGACGGGTCGAACACGCACGGTGCGGCGCACGGCGGGCTGCACAGCGCGGACAGGTCGACCGAGCCATCGGCATGGACCGTCAGCGGCAGTGGCGCGAAGGCGTCGGCGAGGTCGGCCGGGCGCAGTGGCGCATCGAGCCGTCGGCGCGTAGACGGATCGTAGTACACGATGGCCGCGGCCCCATCTCCGGCGACCAGCAGCCTGCCGTCGCAGGTAGCGGCAAGCGCGGCGACGGCACCGAAACCGTGATGCCGCTCCACTACGCAACCTGTCGGGGAGAAGCGCAGCAGCAGGCCATTGATGCGGTCGCCGACCCAGATATCGCCGTTGGGCGCCACCGCCAGCGCAGCCGGTTGCCAGTCATCGAGCCCGCTGCCGGCGTCGCACGGCGGGGTGGACAGCGGCGCGCGCCAGACGCCGCGGGCGGCGCCAGTGGCGGCGTTGAGCACGATCACGCGGCGCCCGGCCGGATCGGCCAGGTAGAGGCGTCCGCAGCTGGCGGCCAGCGCGGCAGGGCCCGAGGGCAGGCGCGGATCCTGCGCGCGCAGGCAGAAGCTGGCAGCGAACACGCAGGCACAGGGGTCAAAGCGCAACAGGCGGCGATTCTTTGCATCGAACAGCAGCAATGCCTGCTGGCAGGGTCCGAGCGAAGCGAGCGCCATGTGCCGCGGCAGCACCAGCCCGCCGAAGCTGCCGCTGGCTTCCAGCAGCGTGCGGCCCGAGCCGGGCAGCGGCAGCAGCGTCAGCGCGCCGCATTCCCCCAGCGGGCCGATGGTGGCAGCGGGGACGGCTGGCGGTTTGCCGGGCAGCACGCGCCAGCCGAGCTGGCCGTTGAGCACCAGGGTCAGGGGATCGTGCGGGGGCCGCGGCACCGGCGGCAGGTAGGCCGCATGAGAGGCCGCATGAGAGGCCGGCCCGGCGTCCGGCAGACGGGCGGGCAGGGTACAGGGCTGGGGCTGGCTCATGCGTCCACCTCTCTGGTCTCGTAGCGCACGCTGAGCGCCAGGGAATCATCGGCCAGCCGCAGCAGGGCGCCGCCGCCGACCGGGACATTGGTGCAGGCCGGGTAGTCGGTGTCGTCGAGGCGGAACAGCAGGTCGTCGACGCTGACCACGCCGGGCAGCAGCAGCCGCTGCACCACGCGCGAATAGTGGATGTCCCCGCCGAACGGCCAGCCGCTGCCGTTGGCGTCAGGCTTGCTGTCCTCCCCGCCGGCCAGCGGATGGAAGTAGCGCCGCAGCGCCAGCAGCGCGGCCTGCCTGACCACGGCCAGGTCGGCATCGCCGGCCACGGTGAGCGTTGCGCAAAGCCTGAGCAGCCGGTAGGTGGGCGCCAGCACATAGAGTTCGGTGGTGGCAAGACGGCGCTGGTCCAGTTGCGCACAGACTTCGCGCAGCAGGCCCTCGGTCGGCTGCGGCGCGGGGTCGTCCAGCGGCCGCTGCGGGTCGCTGGCCTCGGAGACCACCACCACGCTGACCACGCCCGGCACCTCGACGTTGGGGAAGGCGGGATGGAACAGCGGCAGCGCCCGCGCGCGCGCCACGCCGCCGACCCGCCGCGCATGCAGCTCGAAGTCGTCGCGCGTCACGGCGCGCTCATGGCTCTTCAGCGTAGCCGCGGCGCGTTCGCGCGCGGCCTCAAGGGTCTCTTCATCGCCACCGCCGAAGGCCGGGAACAAATTGCCCACACCCTCGGTATCAATGCCCGGCAGGCTGCCGCGCAATGTCGCGATCAGGCCGGCGCCGACATTGCCGTGCGCGCCGCCGCCCACGCGGTAACGCCGCGCGACGATATTGGCGGGCCGGTTCGGGTTGGCTACCGGAATGCGGCCGCCGATGCCGTGGAAACGGATCTCGCCGGTGGTGCGGTTGAGCACGTAGTGCGCATCGTCCGGCCCCGAGGCCAGGAAGTCTGCCACCTCCTGCCATGACTGCAGCCCGTCGCCTTCATCGACTTCCAGCGCCAGGCTGCCGGCCAGCACCGGGTGCTGGGCAAGCTGGAACACCTGGTCGGGCATGCCGGTGCTGCGCCCGACGATCTCCGCATCGACCGACTGCGCGGCGATCGCGGGCACGGTATTGGTACGAACCGCCAGCAGCCGCGGCGGGCGCTGGTAGGCACCGCCGGCCAGACGCGCGCGCAGCCAGTAGCGCGGCGCGGCCACCTTGCCCAGCACCGCGCGTTGCGGGCCGTGGCGCGGCGCGGCGCCGAGCAGCACATGGCCGCTGCGGGTAAAGGCGGCGGTGTCGTCGCGCAGCGTGTCGAGCGGGTACCAGTCCTTGCCGTTCCAGTATTCCCAGGCCAGCGTGGCAGGCGGCGCGGTGGCTAGCGGGCTGTCGACATAAAGCGGTGCGCGTGCGTCGCGCCGGGCAACCCACACCGCCAGGTCGACCGCCACGCTCGGGAAGTCCAGCGCCGAATCGAAGCCCAACATCAATGCGTTGCCCACGCGCACCGCCGGCCCGAAGGCGAGGAAGCCGGCCTGCACTTCGGCATTGGCAGCACTGACGTCGGTGGCCTGCAGGCCCTGGTCGACCTGCACCTTGTCGAGCCTGGCGCTGAGCGCAATCAGTGCCTTCTCTGTCTCGAATACCACTGGCCGCTCTTCGCCCGGCACCTCGGCCGCCACCTGCGTGTGCAGCGGCACCATCAGCGTTGGCTCGGCGTAGGTCGCCTGCACCGGGAAGCTCAGCTCGGCACGCGCCGGGCGCGCCGGCAACAGTTCGATGCCGATCAGCTCCAGGAATTTCAGGTAGTTCAGCTTGGGCACCCGTCCCAGCCGTGCGATCAGCAGGTCGCTCATCCAGGCCATCAGCTGCACCACGGCCATGCCCGGCTCGTTGTCGTTGACGTCGTTCCACTCCGGCGTGTAGCGCGGGATGCGCGCGCGCGCCTCGGCCACCAGCTCCGCGTAGCGCCTGTCGTCGATCACCGGGTATTCGTTCCTGAGCGGCATGATCCTGACCCTACACGTAGGATTCGTTGATATAGAACGGGTACACCAGGTTGGCCAGCGCGTTGTTGGCGCGGATACGGTAGTCGATGCGGATCAGCAGCAGGCTGGGTTGCGCAGGGTCGAAATCGGCCGTCACGGCCAGTACGTCGATGCGCGCTTCCCACATGGCCAGCGCTTCGCGCACCGCGTCCACTGCCTCGGTTCGCGTGGTGGGATCGTTGGGTGCAAACAGCAGGTCGTGGATGGCGCAGCCGAACGCGGGCAGCATCACGCGCTCGCCCAGCCGCGTGCCCAGGATCAGGTAGATCGATTCTTCGATGCGCTGCCCGGCCCGCGCCAGCGCCATCTTGCCGCGCGGCGTGACGGAAAGCGGGAAGGCAAGGCCGGTGCCGAGGAATTCGGGTTTCATCTCAGCCTCCCAGGGCATCGGCCACCAGTTGCAGCGCCTTGGCCAGTTCGTCGAGGGTGCTCACTACGTTCTGCAGGCTCTCGATGTCTTCGGCCGAGCCGATGGCCGGCGTCTTGATGGGGTCCACGCCGGCGATGCCCATGAAGGGCTCGGCCAGCGCCAGCAGCACCAGCACCGGGTCGATCGCCGACATCATGTGCTGGGCCGAGGCATTGGCATTGGCCTGCGCGCATTCCAGCGCCGCCATCAGCTCGCTGTTGCCCTCGGCCTGTGCCGACGAGATCTGCAGTGCCAGGCCGCCCATCACCGCCAGGATGCTCTTGAGCTGGCCGACGATGCACCTGAGCAGCTTGATGATCAGCAGCAGAACGTCGCGCACGAAGGGGATCATCACCGCGGGCGTCGGCACGGCCAGGCAGGGCAGCACCGCCTCGGCCGCCTGCAGGAACTCCGGCACCACCTTGATCAGCGTGGGCGGGTCGGGCGGGCCGAGCGCCTTGACCACGTCGATCAGCGGCTTGATCAGCTTGAGCACCTTGACCAGGCACTCGATGCTCGCCATCACCGGCGCCAGCTGCAGCACCAGCGAGAAGTTCAGCGAGCAGTCGTCCGGAATGCCCTTGGTGATGTCGACGATGCCCTTGAGCGTGCCGCCGGTGGGCAGCTGGATCTGCGCCTTGCCGGGTTTTGGCAACGGGATGCAGATCGGTTTCTGCAGCGCCTTCTGCAGGGATTCGGGCAGCGGTACTTCGATCGGGACGTCCATGCTTGCCTCGCCGTGTCGTGTGCGTCGGATGTGCCGGCTGCTGCGCCAGCCTTCAGATCGGTCCGCCGGTGGGCCGCACCAGCCGGTCGTTGATGGTCACGCTGCCAACCGCGTTGATCGCCAGCGCGCCGCGCGTGTTGATGCTGATATGCGTATTGGTCATCACCACGGTATTGCCGTGCGCGTCCTCAATGATCAGCGCCCCCTTGTTGCCGGCAACCGGCGTCGAGTCGACCATGCGCAGCGCATGCCCGTTGCGTGAGCGGATCATGCGCTGGCGCTCGTCGGGCGACGGCGGGCGCTGCCGCGGGTTCCACAGGAAGCCGATCACGTAGGGGTGGTCCCACATGCCCTGGTCGAAAGCGAGGATCACTTCGTCGTCGACCTCGGGCATGAAGAAGGCGCCGCGGTCGCCGCCGGCCATCGGCGCGGCCACTGGCACCCAGCGCTGCTCAGGGCCTGAGAGCCAGGGGTAGCTGACCTGGATGCGGCCCAGGCGCTCAGGGTCGCGCACGGCGATCACCTTGCCGATGACGATGCCTGCGCTGCGTTCGCTGCGGTTCATGGCGTGCCTCCGGGCGGTAGCTGCAGGCCGGTGTCCGGGTCTTCCCGGCGCGCAGTGAAGCGGGTGACGTAGCCGCTGGCATTGATTGTGTGCGTGGTCTCAGTGACGAAGTACTCGCCCGACAGGCGCGCGCCGATGCCCTGGATGCTGACGTGAGAGCCGGCGCGCAGCCGCGGCAGCCCGACCACGGTGGCCTGGACCTTGACCAGCTCCTGTGCGTGGCCCGTGAGGATGTCGAGCGCGAGTTGCCGCGCCTCGGTGCGGGTCGAAACCGGGCGTGTCACCACGCGTTCCTCGCGCGGGTCGCACTGCCTGACGATTTCCAGCAGGCGCGGGTTGCGTCGCAGGAAGCGCGGGTCTTCCAGGTCAGCGGTTTCCTCGATCGCGCGCTGGCTGGCGCGGTCCCAGCCGCGCACCGTCACCTTCTTGACCTGGTTGGCTGTGGTCAGTGTTGCCTTCAGGTCCACCAGGCCGGCGCCCCAGTCGAGCCGGTAGGGCGTCGGGCCGCCCTTGGTGGATGGGCCGAAGTAAAGCCGGTCGCTGCCGTCGGCCGGGTCTTGCTCGATCGTCACGACGTAGCCACGGATGCGCGCGCGCCGCCACAGGAAGTCAATGTCGTACTCGTTCTTCTGGCCGACGAAGACCAGCTGCGGCTCTTGCTCCGGGTCGGTGCGGATCGGCATCGGGATGCGGCGCGCGTCCTGGCCGCTGTTGCGCCAGTCCGGGTCGGTAAGGCCCTCGAAGCTCCTGGCGATGGCGCTGTCGGTGGTGGCGTGCCAGTTGCCGTCGTAGCGCTTGCGGCGCAGCCGGTGCAGGCGGTTCAGCCCGCGCACCGCCAGCGTATGCGGGCCGCCGGTCGAAAAGGTCGGCTCCATGGTGGTGAAGTTGCCGGTCAGCATCTCCACCAGCTCGCTGCCGTAGCCCATCTTGATGCGGACCACCTTGGAGCAGGGCTCGAACAGCGTCTCCAGCTCATGCAGGGTGGCATCGGCTGCGGTCTTGCTGTCGTCCGAGCCAATGTACTTGTAGCGGCGCCGCGCCGGATCCCAGTTGCCGACGGTCAGTTCGAAGCCGTCGATCTGGTCGATGTTGTCGCGATAGGTGATGTCGACAATGTCCCGCAGCACGCTGTTCTCCGGCCTGGCGCCGTCGACGGTCAGCTCGAAGCGCGGTACGCGGAAACCCCCGATTTCGGCGCGGGCCGATTCGCGTGCGAGGGTCAGGTATTCGTCGGCGTCCACGGCGGCAGCTCGAAATGGTGGCTAGCGGATCGACGGCACGGTCAGCCGCAACCCCGCCGCGAGCCGGCGCGGGTCTTCGATGCCGTTCTCGTCGGCGATGGCGCGCCACTCGCCGGCGCGCTCGTAGTAGTCGCCGGCGACGGCGCTGAGTGTCTCGCCCCGCTGCAGCACATGGGCGTGGCTGCGGTCGGGCGAGCTCGGGTTCTGCTTGCCGAGCTGCTGTTCGATCGGCCGCCACTCGCGCAGCACCAGGTTGACCGTGGCGCGCAGCGGGATGCCCTCGGGGCTGAACAGCGTGAAGCGGCTGCGCACGCTCTCGGCCACGCCGGTGAAGCTGGTGCGCCGCTGGCTGCCGCCCCATGCCTTGCCGACCTCGTTGCCGGGAAACTGGTCGTTCCAGATAAATGTGACGATGGGCGGCGCGTGCAGCGTGGGGATCATCTTGACGAGCTGGTAGTACTTGTCGGTTTCCTTTGTTACTGACTGCGCGCCGATGCCCATGCCCTTGTCGGTGCTGTCGCAGAACAGCTCCAGCGTCAGCTTTTCGGCATTGCCGCGCACGAACTGCTGCAGCGGTGCATCCAGGCCCGGGATGCCGATCTCGGCCATCTGCACCTGCTTGTCGAACTGCAGTTCGGTCGGGTTGAACTGAACCGGATAGGTGATGGTGTTGGCGGGCTTGGGGCCTACCTGCACCCTGAACTTGCCCTTGGCGGGTATGGTCATGGCTTGCTCCGTCAGTCGCCGCTGCGCCCATCGGATCCGGTTTCGCCTTCCATCCAGTCCAGGTAGCCGTTGCGGGTGGAGGTCTCGCTGGCTACCTGGCGCTGGTGGGCCAGCATTTGCTGCACCGCCGGCAGGATCGCGGCAACGATGCTGCGCACGGTCTGCTCGGACAGGCCGCCGGCGCCGTCGACGATGCGCACGCGGCTGACCACGCTTTCGATGATGACGTCGCTCAAAACAGGCTCCCGATGGCTTCGGCGGCCTCGCCGATGGCGCCGGCCAGCGCTGCTGCGCCGCCCAGCTGGTAGAGGCCCTCGTGGGTGATGGTGACGGCTTCGACCGCCACCGCGCTTTGCTGGGCATTGAGCTGCGGCCCGCTGTACTTGGTCGGCAGGCCGCGGCGGAAGCCCCACACCGTGTGCGGCTTGTGGCGGGCGTCGCATAGCGTGATCAGCCCGTCCTTGCGCTTGCCGGCCCCCGCCGTGAAGGCATAGAACCAGTCGAACAGCTCGGTGCTCCTGGTCACGCCGTGGCGCAGCACGATCTCGGTATTGCGGATGCGCTTGGGGAACTTGAGCACGGTGCCGTTGAGCCCGCCTTCCATGTAGTCATCGGTTTCCATCGACATCTCCAGCCCGCTGCATTCGCTGAAGCCGGCCACCGGCGCCGGCATCAGCGGCGACAGTGCAATCCGCGTCACGGCCGAGCCGGTGGACGCGGTGGAGTCATACAGGGTGACCAGGAAATTGAAACCGAGCAGCGGGTCCCGGCGCGTGGCGAGGCTCATGCGAACTCCTTGCGTTCGAACAGCGAAAACACCGGCAGGTTGTCCTGGCGGCCCACGCGCAGCACGATGAATTCGGCCGGCGCCACCGGCGCGATGCCCACCAGTGCGATCAGCTGGCCATGCTCGCGCGCATCGGCACCAGTCGAATCTTCGTCACAGCGCACGAAGAACGATTCCGCCGCGGTGGCGCCGGCAAAGGCGCCACGCTGCCAGAACAGCGTCAGGATGGCGATCAGCGTGGAGGCGACGGCGGCGCGCGTGGGCGCGTCATTGGGCTCGAACACGGCCCAGCGCAGCGCGATGTCGCATGCACGCTTGAGCGCGATCAGCATGCGCACCGTGCTGACATAGCGCCATTCGGGCTCGTCGCTGATGGTGCGCGCGCCCAGCAGCACCGGCGCGCGGCCGAATTCGGCGCGCAGCACGTCGACACCGGCATGGTTGAGCTCGCCGTGCTGGGCATCATTGACCGCGCTGCGCACGTCGGCCACCCCTGCACGGGCACATTGGCCGGGGCGCGCATCACACCCAGCGTCAGGTCGGTATTGGCGATGGCGCCGGCAACGTGGCCGCAGGCGGGCACCACCCTGACGCCGGCCACGCTGCCGGCAACCGGCGGCGCGGCGCCGTCGTCCTCGGCCACTGCCAGCCATGGCGCGTACAACGCGGCGGCGCGGGCAGGCTGCTGCCCGACCAGCATGCGCCGCCATTCGATCAGCGCGCGGATGCCGCGGCAGCGCCTGGTGGCGCGCTCGAACGGCGCGGACAGCACGGCAAAGCGATCGCCGCGCGCCTCGCAGTCGGCGATCAGCGCCGTCTGCACGCGCAGGATGTCGGCCTCGGCAAAGACCGGCGGCAGTTCGATGGTGGCGAGGGGCTGGTGCATCCAGCGCGGCGGCGCGGGCGACGGACAGGGACTGCAGGGATTGACGCTGTCCGGCGGCAGTGGCTCATAGCGGGGATCCGGCTGCGGGCGGATCAGGATGTCGGGGGCGGCCACCAGGGAGATCTCGTCGATCTCCGCCAGCGCCCGCAGGCCGCGGGCCTTGCGCAGGCGGGCAAAGTCGCTGTCGCGCGGCGAAAACGGCTCGCCGAGGAAGTCGCTTGCCGTGAGCGCGGCGAGTCCATCGGCGCCCTGCGCGAGCGGCAGTCGCCGGACTGGCATTGCCGCCAGCGGCAGCGGCGGCAGCTGCGGGGAAAGCGGGGCGATCTCGACCAGTCCCGGTGGCACGGGCAGGGCACCGGGGTTCACCGGCGGCACACGCAGCAGCTCGGCACCGTTGCGGTAGGGCGGCGCCAGCACGGTGCCGAAGTAGCGCGGGTGTTGCGGCGACGGATGCAGGTCGCGGTATTGCGCGGCGAAGGCGTCGCGCCTCCAGACGTCCAGCGCATACGCGACGCGTTCCACGGCAAGCGGCTGGGCGGGGTCCAGCGCGTTCCAGGCCATCTGGTCGGCGCTGCGCTGGCGTGGGTCTGGATGGACCCAGGAGAGCGTGCCGGCGGCGGCATCGACCTGTACCAGCACGCGATGCGCACTCGCCGCTGGCTGGGCCAGCCGCACCAGTTCGCCCGGCGCGAATCCGGCCACGGCCTCCAGCCGGGCGCCGCTAGCATCGGCGGACAACGCGCGCTGCGTCAGCGGCCGCTCGCGGCGCCAGGCCACGCTGAGTTCGTTGCCCCAGGTGCCGGGCGAGGTGGCCGACAGCCGCCAGCGCGGCACGCCGGCGATATCCGCCAGCAGCACGCAGGCGCTGCGCGCGCCGCCGCCGGGAGCGTCATCGCCATCGCCAAACTGCCGCGCCGCCACACGTACCACCCAGCAGCGCATGCCGCCGTTATCGAAGAAGCCGCGCACCGCCCACGCCAGGTAGGCACTGCCGAATGGCCGCCCGAAATGCGCCTGGAACTGCCGCCACGACTCCACCGCCACCGGCGTGTCGAGCGGGCCGCGTTCGGCCAGTCCGATGAACGCGGCGATGTCGGTGCGCAGCACCACCGGCTCGGTGCCGGCGGCGTCGGTCCGTTCGATGGTGACGGCGGGCATGCCGTGGTGCATGACGGTCTCCGGCTCTCGTTGGCGTGGCGCTCAGGGTGCGGTGCTGATGATCTCGATGGTCAGGCCTTCGTGGTGCAGTTCCATGCTTTCCACGGCCACCTGGTTGCCGGTGGCGGTCAGGCTGGGCCCTTCGATCTTGTTGATCCACGCGTTGACGAAGTTCCAGCTCAGCACGTCGCGGTGCGCCTCGTTCATCAGGATCACGCTGCCGTTGCGGCGCTCGTTGGCACCGTCGGCGATATGGCGGTACCACAGCCACAGCGTGTCATCCTGCACGTAGCCGCGCTTGAACATCAGCGGGGTGTACTTGCGCAGGCCCTGCAGCTTGCGCACGTTGTTGGTCGGATCCTTGCCTTCGCGATAGTCGATCGCATCGCCGTCGGCGGTGAGGCCGCTGACCTCGCTGAACGAGGCTACGACCAGCCCGTCGAGTTCAACGCGGAAATTGAAGACCGGGAAGGGATCGATGCGGATGTCGGTGGCAGCCATGGCTTCGCTCCTCAGCTTTCGGCGTCGGCCGTCCACAGGCCGATGCGGATGATCACGTACTCGGCAGGCTTGACCGGCGCTACCCCGATCACCACGATCAGGCGCCCGTTGTCGATGTCGTCGCGGGTCATGGTGGTGCGGTCGCACTTGACGAAGAAGCCCTGCTCGGGCGTGGTGCCTTCCAGCGCGCCGTTGCGCCACACCGTGGTGAGGAAGTTGGTGATGCTGCGCCGCACGCGCGCCCACAGCTCCTCGGCATTGGGCTCGAACACCACCCACTGCATGCCCCGGTCGATCGAGTCTTCCAGGAAGATCAGCAGGCGGCGCACGTTCAGGTACTTGAACTCATTCTCCGAGGTGATGCAGCGCGCGCCCCACACCCGCAGGCCGCGGTTGTTGGGGCGGAAATCGCGCACCACATTGATATTGACCGGATACGGGTTGAGGATGTCCTGCTCGCCCTTGCTGAAGTAGCGCGTCAGGCCGGTGATGCCGCGCACCACTTCATTGGCCGGCGCCTTGTGCACCCCGCGCTCGTTGTCGACCCGGGCATAGATGCCGAGCATGTGGCCGGACGGGGGAATCGGCACCTGCCGCAGGTTGGCCAGGCTTTGCGGGAACGGGTCGGGAATGGTCAGCCACGGGTGGTAGACCGCGGCATAGCGCGAGTCGTAGCGGCTGCGCAGGTCCTGCACGTCGGCCAGCGTATCGTTGTCGGGCGGTGGGCCGTCGAGCACCACGAAGCGGTAGCGCATGGCCTCGCACTGGTCGATGAGCGCCTGCTGCAGGGCCGCCGTGGTCTGGCCGGGGATCGCGACCAGCGAGATGTTCTGCGGGTTCTTCAGCGCCTGCAGGCCGGTGCGCAGGTCCGGCTCATTGCTGTCGGCGCCGGCGTACATCGGGTCGCCCATCAGCGAGACCGCATCGCTGCCGCCGGACAATGGCAGGCGCGCCGGACGTACCAGGCCGGAGGGCAGCACGTCCAGCAACGCCTCGGGCCCGAGCCGGATCGCGGTGCGGTTGGCCATCACCGGCTCCAGGTCGAGCACGCGGATATAGTGCGACGCCCCTTCGGAGCGGCGGTCCCAGCGCCGCAGCGGATTGCCGGCATCGTCGGTCGGCGATCCTGGCGTGAAGGTGACGCCGATCACGCGCTCGAAATAGCGGCTGTGGCGCGGGTCCATCGACAGCTGGCGGAAGCTTTCCTGGTCCAGCAGGTTGTCGCTGCGCGTGGGCACTGCGGGGTCGGGGCGCTGGCGCAGCAGCACCGTCAGGCTCCATTCGCGCGAGCGCACGCGCGCGTTGAGGCCCGCCATCAGCGCATTGTTGACCGCGTTCATGTGCGCGGCCTGCAGCCCGGGCGGATCGAGCAGCACCAGCCGGCTGGCGCGGTCGAGCGCGCGCGCCTTCAGCAGCGGCGCGCCGGCCACAGGCGAGCCGTCGGGCTCGAGCAGCTCCAGGATGCTGCCGGGCTCGATGCCGGTCAGCGTGGCCAGTTGCAGCGACGAGAACATGCCTGGCCCGGGCGGCGGGTTGGCGGCCAGCACATTGGCATTGGCTGCCAGGCTGCTGGCCTCGTCAGCGGCGGCGATCATCAGGCGGTCGCCCCAGGCGCCGGCGTCCAGCGCCTGCACCACGAACAGTGGATTGCGTTCCACCACCACCGCGCCCGCGGCGTGGCTGAAGCCGAGGCGGTCGTCGAGCTCGAGCTCCAGCGGGCTGGCATTGGCCGCGGCGCCGTCGAGGCGGTGGAAATAGGCGACGCCATCCGAAGTGGTGAAGCGGACCACTTCCGGCAGCACCGCGCCATAGGTCGTGCCATCGCCCACCAGCAACTGTTCGCTGCCGGCGGTGGGCGACAACACCAGGGTGGCCGGCTGGCGCGTGGTGTCGACGGCCACTTCCTGGCGCACGACCTCCACGCCGCTGGCATGGCCCGCGCTCAGCGGATGCGCGAGCTGGACCACGCCGGCGTCGGGCGAGACGCCGCGTTCACCCAGCACGCGCGCGATGGTGACGTATTCCTCGTCCGGCGATACGCCGATGCGCAGCACGTCGCCGGCATCGAGTCCGAGGCGGTTGTCCAGCGCCAGCGTCGCGGCGCCCGCGCCCGCGGCCTGGGTGGCGTGGCGCAGCGCGAAGCTGGCGCTGCTGCCCGCTGCCGGGGCCGCGGGCAGCGGCGCCTGCAGCGCGATCGCGCCCACCGTGGTGTTGACCGCGCTGATGGTGCCGGTATCGGCGCCGATGGTGATGGACATGCCGGGCGCCAGGCCGTCGACATCGTCCAGCGGAATCACGTCGGGGCGCAGCAGGGCCTGCGCGGTATTGGCATTGCCGCCGATCGTGACGGCGGTGCCGGGCGCGGGTGCGGCCGCCAGCGAGGTGGCCAGCACCACGGCGCGCAGATCATGCAGCACGGTGCCGACCAGCGCGGTATCGCCGGCGTTATCGAAGGTCATGCCGGTCTCGACGCCGTTGATGCTGGCAAGCGGCACCACGCGCGCAGTGGGATAGGCCACCACGTTGGCCGCCACGGCGCCCACTTGCACGGCATCGCCGGCAGCCAGCGCCGGGCCAGGCAGCGCAGCGGCGAGGCGCACCAGGCCAAGAGCCGGGTTGACCGCCGCCACCACCTGGCTGTTGGCGCCGAAGGTAAGGCTCATGCCGGCGCTCATGCCGGCCACCGTATCGAGCGGCACCACCACGTTGGTCGGCAGGTCCGCCACCATGCGCGCGTCGTCATCCAGCGTGACCAACTGGCCGACCGTGCCGGCCGGATAGGCGGCGTAGGCAGGCACGTCCAGCGGCAACTGCGCCAGCGTGCCGACGCGCTGCACTTCTTCCTGCGCGCTGCCGACGCCGACCACTACCAGCTTGCCCGCGGTGCTGAAGTTCGGACCAAACAGCAGCAGATCCCCGGCGCTGGCCGCCACCTCCAGGTTGACGTTGGCGCCGGCCGGGATGTCGAGGCCGTCGACCTGCGCGCCGCGCGCGTGCGGCAGCCGCAGCGGCGTTTCCAGCAGCACGCGGGCCTCTGTGGTGCCCAGTCCGACCACTGCGGCGGCGAACACATACTCGGCGCCATCGACCTGCAGAAGCCGGTGCGTCGACGGCAGCAGGCCGGTGATCAGCGCAGCGGTGCCGCTGACCACCAGTTCGGTGGCGCCGGCGCGCGCGTTGTCGCGCAGCGTGAAGGGGCTGAGCGCGGCGGCCACGGTGACAGCGATATCGCGCGTGGGCGCGCCGGCCGCGTGCGAGAAATAGAGCGGCAGCGTCAGCGAGGTATGGCTCGGGGCGGCGCCGAGCGCCTGCACCTGGCGGTAATCGGCCCGGCTGCCGTCGCCCACGCGCACCCAGTCGCCGATGCCGAAGTTGCCGGCATCGAGGACATGGAGCCGTGGCAGGTTGATGGCCGTGCCGGTGTCCTGCAGCGCCGGACGCAGCAGCACGCTGCCGCCCATGGCGGCATTGGCCAGGTCAAGGTGGAACATGTTGCGCCGCGCGCGCTCGGCCTGCGCGGGCAGCACGCGCGTCACGTAGGCGCGCTTGCCGCCGTTGAGGAAGAAGCCCTCGACCGCATGCGGCAGGTAGCTGTGCACGCGCCCACCCGGCCCGGTGAACTCGCCCGGCGGCAGCATGCCGCCGAACAGCCGCTGGAACTCGCCGAAGCTGGTGACCAGCTGCGGCACGTTCAGCGGGCCGCGCTCGGTCACGCCGACCAGGCCGGTGGTGCTGGTGCTGACCCCTTCGATCGGCTTGTTGCTCGCCTGGGTTTCTTCGACATAGACGCCGGGTGCGAGATATTCGGGCATGTTGGTTCCCCTATGCGGTTGCGGGACGGAACAGGAGCGCGGTTTTCATTCACGTCATTCGAAGGCCACCGTCAGGACCTGCTCGGCCAGCCCGTAGTCGGGCTCGATGGTGAGCCGCAGCGGTTGCGGCGGCGCGGGGTGGGTGGCGCGCAGCCGGAACAGGGCCAGCCGCGAGATGCGCGGCAGGCGGAAGTAGCCGTCGGCATCGGCGCTCGCGGCGTAGCGCGCGATCCGCTGGAATTCGGGCGGGCCGACCCCGTCGTCCACCTGCACCAGTGACAGCGCGGCCCACGGCGCGGCAGCGGTCAGGAAAGCGCAGGGATCGCCCGGCTGGGCCGCGCGCGACAGATTGCGCGGGTCGTGCGTAGCAGGGATGCTCGCCGGCACCACCCGTGCCAGCCGCCGGTGCAGGTGCTTGAGCGGATGGTCGAGCTCGATCCATGCGGGCTGATCGGCCGACAGGCTGGTATCGACGGCATGGATGCCGATCACTTCGCCGCGCGCGGCATCGTCGGCATCGATCCGCAGCGGCATGCCTGCGACCAGCGTGCCGCGGTTGTCCAGCCGCAGCCGGCGCGTGCCGGGCGCTGCGGTCAGCAGCAGGCGCTTTGCCTGCGGCAGGTCGTCGACCACGTCGCAGCGCGACAGCGTTGCCGTGGCATGGCTGCCATAGAAGCCGGGCGACAGCGCCACCACGTCGGCCGGCTCCATCACCGCGGCGGGCATCACGTTGGGCGGCGGGTAGGTCGGCCAGAGGCCATCGATCTCGACCGTGGCGCCCGCCAGTGGCAGGTTCTGCGGTGTGCCACGCTGCACCACGCGGCCCTTGAATGCCACCCCCGTGCGGTGCAGGAACACGTCGCCGTGGTCGAGCGCGGCGAAGTTCTCGGGAAAGCCGCCAAACGGCCCGAGCGTGCCGTCGAGGTCGAGCGGCAGGTAGCCGCGCGCGGTCACGTGCATGGGAACCGCCGCGGCGGCCAGCGCGAGCCCGGGGAACAGGCTCTCGGGCCGGCCGGCCAGCCCGATCATGCCGTCGCGCCCGATGCGCGGCGCCACGTGCAGGGCCAGGCGCAGGTCGGGGGTGGCGACGACGTCTGCGGTCACCGGCCCCAGCGAGATCTCGTCCACCAGCCGCGCCTGTACCAGCGCGCGCAGCCGGGCGCCCGGCACCTGCAGCGGGTCGGGGCACAGGTGCCAACTGGCGGCGCCGACATGTTCCGGGCGGCAGTCCATCATGCCGGCTCCTGCAGGCTGGCCGTGCCGTGCTCGGATAGCACCGAGTCCACCGGCGTGACTTGCTCCGCATCGTTGCCCGACGCGATCGGCACGATGCTCATGTCGAACGACACGCACAGCTGGTAAGGCTTGTCGAGCGCGTCCCAGACCCGGGTGATTTCTTCCAGCGACAGCGGCTCGAGCCGCATGAAGAACTCCAGCCCGGAGCCGGCCAGGGTGCCGGCCAGGCGCGCGCCGCTGAGGCTGGCGTCGTCGTGGAAGAGCTGCAGGATCTTGCCAAGGATCAGGTGTTCCAGGTCGGTCGCGTCGTCGCGCTCGTCGGCGACCTGGGGCGTGACCAGGAAATGGAGGCGCAGCGGCAGCGGGCGGCGCTCGAGGCGGTCGGCGGCACTGCGGCGCGGCGGACGGTTGAGCGTGAATTCCTCGCGCTGGACCAGGTAGAGCCACAGCGACAGGCCTTCGCGGTCGCGCTCCTCCAGCTCCTGCGGCGTGTCCAGCGAGACGATCATGGTGCCGATCGCATCCGGCATCGGATCGGCCGGGTCGAAGTAGGGCGAAAGGTCGGGGTCGTCGCGCAGCGCCTGCTCGATATGGCGGCGCAGGCTCTGGCAGGCATCACGTATCGCTGTCTTCATCGCTCAGTGCTCGTTCTGCTGCTCGCTGTCATGGTCCGGGCCGCCGGCGGCGCTGTACAGGAACTCGCCCGAGGGCAGGCGCCGCGCCTGCAGCACGCCGCCGCGCACCAGCGCTTCCAGCGCCCGCAACACCGCCGCGGGGTCGGCCTGAGGCCCTGCCGGCAGCCACCAGCGGGTGATGCCGATACAGGTGTCGGCCGCCCTGGGGTAGCGGCGCACATACCCGGCGACCTGCATCGCAACGGCGGCGGCGCGGGGGTCAAGGCCTGAGACCGAGGTGTCGACCATATCGGAAGCCGTCGCGGGTAGGGCTGGGTGCTGGGTTCAGGGTCTGTTGCGCAACAACCGGGCCAGGGCGGCGAAGCGTTGTGGCAGGCCGCGCCGCGCCGGACAAGGGCAAGGGGATGGGGCGCCACGGTCCCGGCGCCGGAGACGGAAGACGCGCAGAATCAGGGACTTGCGCGTGCGCGCCGGATGGGGGGCGCGGGTCCCGGGGTGCGGCAGCCATGCCCCGGTGCGCCGACGTGGGGAAGGGCGGCCGGCAACGCCGGCCGGATCAGGTGGATGAGGTGGGCCTAGCGCGCCAGCTGCAGCGTCAGGATCCCCGCCAGCACCAGCGCCGTGGCAATCAGCCGCCGCCGGTCAAAGGGCTCGCGCAGCAGGAAGTGCCCGAGCAGCGCGGCAAAGATCACGCTGGATTCACGCAGTGCCGCCAGCTTGGTGACCGGTGCCATCGTCATTGCCCACAGCATCAGGGCATACGACCCGACCCGATTGATGCCGCCGATCCAGGCCCGCTTCCATTCCGTGCGCATCAGCGTGACCAGCGCGGTGCCGCGCCGGCTGAAGGCGTAGGTCGGCATGAAGATGTGCGACATCGCCTGCAGCCAGACGATGTAGGTGAAGACCTCGCCGTAACGCTTGACCGCGGTGCCGTCGATCACGGTGCCGCCCGCCAGGCAGGCCCCGGCCAGCAGCGCAAAGCCGAGCAGGTCGGGCGCTTGCCGGCGCCACCGCACCAGGCTGACCAGCCCGCAGCAGATCAGCGCGATGCCGGCATAGCCGCCTGGCCCCAGCCGCTCGCTGCCGGCCAGCAACAGCAGGATGGCCACCATCATCGGCGCCGAGCCGCGCATCAGCGGATAGGCCTGGCTGAAGTCGCCGCGGTTGTAAGCGGCTACCAGCGACAGCTTGTAGCCGACCTCCAGCGCCACGGTGGCCAGCAGGAAGGGCCACACCTGCGGCGCGGGCAGCGGCACCAGGAACAGAAAGGGCAGGGCGACCAGCAGGCAGAAGGTGTCGATCAGCGCCATCGACGAGAGGCGGTCGCCGCCGATCTTGACGATGGCGTTCCACGACGCATGCATCAGCGCGGACAGCATCACGGCGGCAAAGGCCAAGCCGTGGAAATCTGGGGGGAGCGACATTAAGGGGTGGGTGGTTCTTGTGGTCTGGTCTTCGGACGTATTCGCGAACCCGCTGGTTTGCTCCCCTCTCCCGCTTGCGGGAGAGGGGAGCCTGCTGCGGGCGTTGGAGGAAAATGGCCTACGCCGCCTCGGCCAGAGGCGCCTGCGCCTTGATCCCCATCTCGCGCAGCACCTCGCCGATCGCCGTCACCACGTTGCGCATCTCGTTGTCGTCGATCGCACCAATGCAGCCCACGCGGAAGGTCTCCATCTGCGTCAGCTTGCCCGGATACAGGATGTAGCCGCGCTCGCGCACCTTGGCGTAGAAGGTCTTGAAGTCATAGCGCGCGTCGGCCGGCGCATGGAAGGTGACGATGATCGGCGCCTGCACCGCCGCCGGCAGGAAGGCGCGGAAGCCGAGTGTGGCCATGCCCTGCACCAGCGCGTCGCAGTTCCTGTGGTAGCGCGCGCCGCGCACCGGCTGGCCGCCTTCTTCCAGGAACTGGTCGAGCGCGGTGCGGAAGGCCGCCACCACATGCGTGGGCGGCGTGAAGCGCCACTGCGTGGTCTTCTGCATGTAGACGTACTGGTCGTACAGGTCCAGCGCCAGCGAGTGGCTGTTGCCCTGGCTGGCTTCCAGCACGTCCTTCTTCACCAGCACGAAGCCCATGCCCGGCACGCCCTCGATGCACTTGCCGGTGGCGGCCACCAGCGCATCGAACGGCATGGTGCGGGCGTCGATCTCGATCGCGCCGAACGAGCTCATGGCATCGACGATCAGCCCCTTGCCCAGCCGCTGGCACAGCGCGGCGATGTCCTGCAGCGGGTTGAGTACGCCGGCGCCCGTCTCGCAGTGCACCTGCGCCACGTGCGTGATTGACGGGTCGCGCCGGATGGCGTCTTCAATCAGCGCGGCGGTGGCGGGCTGGTCTTCGGGGATCGGCAGTTCCACGCAGGCGCGGCCCAGCACCTTGCAGATCTTGAGGATGCGCTGGCAATAGGCGCCGTTCTGCGGCACCAGCACCTTGCCGTCGCGCGGCACCACGTTGGCGATGGCGGCTTCCACCGAGAAGGTGCCGCTGCCCTGCATCGGCACGCACACATGGGTGCCTTCGCCGTGGACGATGCGCACGAGGTCGTCGCACAGGCTGCGCGTGATGGTGTTGAAGGCGGCGTCCCACGAACCCCAGTCGCGCAGCATGGCCTGCTTGGTCGCGAGCGAGGTGGTCAGGGGCCGGGGGTCAGAAGGATCGGGTCGTTGCCGCGAATCATGGTGAGCTCCTGATTGGGAAGGCGTGGAAAAAGGGAAGGTCAGTCGTTGCCCTGGCGCCAGGCCTGGGTCTTGCGATCGAGCACGCGTTGCAGCAGGTAATAGAGCAGGCAGGCGAAGGCCGAGGTCAGCACCACCAGCGTTGCCATTGCAGCCGCGGGGCCGATGTCGCCGGACTCATCCAGGTTGACGATCTCGACCGAGGCCAGCTTGGTGTCGGCGCCGTACAGGAACACCACCGCCGAAACCGTGGTCATCGCATTGATGAAGAGGTAGCGCGAGATCTCCAGGGTGGCGGGCAGGCAGGCCGGCACCGTGACCTTGAAGAAGGTCTTGTAGAACGGCACCTTGAGCGACGCGGACACGGCCTCGAACTCGCTGTCAAGTTGCTTGAGCGCGGTCACGGCGGTCAGGTGGCAGGACGCGTAATAGTGGACGATGGTCACCAGCACCAGGATCCCCAGCGTCTGGTACAGCCCGTGCATCGGGTTGGCCTGCGGCACGAAAAAGAAGATGTAGCCCAGGCCCAGCACCAGCCCCGGCACGCCCATCGGCAGCACCGCCATCAGCCGCACAAAGCTGCGCAGCCAGTCCATGCCGCGGGTCTTCTCCAGCAGGTAGGCGGTGGCAAAGATGAACACCGGGCCGATCAGCGCGGCCAGGCCCGCCATGCGCAGGCTGTTCAGGTAGGAATCGACCACGCCGCCCTCGACCAGCCCCACGCGGTAGTGGTTCAGCGACAGCGAGAAGTTGTACGGCCACAGCTTGACGAAGGACGCATAGACCGCCATGCCCATCACCGCCAGCATCAGCGCGGCCATCAGCCAGCAGAACACCGCCATGGCCAGGTCGTAGCGGGGGCTGCGGCGCGGCACGTAGGGCACCGAGCGCGCCGACATCAGCGCCATCTGGCGGCGCTGCACGCGCGCATCGACATAGTAGGTGACGGCTACCGGCACCAGCAGCATCAGCGACACCACCGCGCCCTGCGAGAAGTCCTGCATGCCGATCACCAGCTTGTAGATGTCGGTGGCCAGCATATGGAAGTTGCCGCCGATCACCTTGGGAATGCCGAAGTCAGAGATCGCATAGGTGAACACCACCATCGCCGCGCTGACCAGGCCGTAGCGCGCGCCCGGCACGGTGATGGTGAAGAACTTGCGCACGGTCGAGGTGCCCAGCGCATCGGCCGCCTCATACAGCCGCGCGTCGGTCAGCGACAGGGCAGTGATCAGGATCATCAGCGCATGCGGGAAGGTGGCGAACACCAGCGAGGCCACGATGCCCAGCGGCCCGTAGATCTGCGTGCTGCCCATCCAGGGCTTGAACAGCCCCTGGTTGCCGAACCAGAAGATGAAGGAGATCGCCGCCAGCAGCGATGGCGCCAGCAGCGGGATCAGCGCGAGGTTGCGCAGCAGGCCCTTGCAGGCGATGCGGCTGCGCGTCAGCGCATAGGCAAAGCTGAACGCCAGCGGCACCGTGATGCAGGTGGCCAGGGCAGAGACCCACAGGCTGTTCCACACCGAGCGCAGCAGCGCGGGCGACTCAAAGTACGCGCGGAAGTGCGCGATGCCGGCCAGGCTGCCGTCGCGGTTCTGGACGCTCTTGGCCAGGATCATCACGATCGGCGCCAACACGAAGCACGCAAGCGCCAGCGCGGCCAGCGCCAGCAGCACATGGGCGAGACGGTCGGTCCAGTGCGCGCGCACGGAAGTGGTGACCAGCGCCGGCGGCGCGGGCTGCGCGCCAGGGTTGGCAGGCCCGGCCGGCGCGCTGGTGGCGGGGGCGGGGACGGTATCGGTGGCCGGCATGGTGGCAGACGTATTGGCCGGCGCCGCAGTGAGGCTCATGCGCATGCGTGACGGAAGATGCGGATACGGTCAGCGGGTATGGCCAGGCGCAGCCGGTCGCCGGTGTGCGGGCGCAGCTCGTGCAGGTCATTGAGGGAGAGGTCGGCATAAAGAGCACCCCCGGGGCACCCCCCGGCGCGCCTGCGGCGGCGTCGGGCAGGCGCAGCGTCAGCCGCGAGAACGCGCCGAGGAACTCGATCTTGTCCACGGTGGCCTCCAGCACGTTGGGGCCATGCTGTTCGATGCCGCGCACGCATACGTCTTCGGGGCGGAAGAACACCTGCACGTCCTCGTCGGCGCAACAGCCCGGGGGCGCGGCGCAGCGCATGCGCACGCCGCCCAGGTGCAGCTCGCCGTCGCCGCAGACGCGCGCGCCCAGCATATTGGTCTTGCCGACGAAGTCCGCGGCGAACGGCGTGGCCGGGCGCTGGTAGATCTGCGCCGGCGTGCCCACCTGCTCGATCGCGCCCTGGTTCATCACCACGATGCGGTCGGCCATCGACAGCGCCTCTTCCTGGTCGTGCGTGACCAGGATGGTGGTGATGTTCAGCCGCTGCTGCAGCGCACGGATCTCGCTGCGCAGCCGTACCCGCACGCGCGCATCGAGCGCGGACAGCGGCTCATCCAGCAACAGCAGGCCGGGCGAGGTGGCCAGCGCGCGCGCAATCGCCACGCGCTGCTGCTGGCCGCCGGAAAGCTGCGCCGGGTACTGGTTGCCGCGCTCGGGCAGTCCTACCAGCGTCAGCAGCTCAGCCACGCGGGCGCGGCGCTGGTCGCGCGGCATGCGGCGGTTGACCAGGCCGTAGGCCACGTTGTCTGCCACCGTCAGGTTGGGGAACAGCGCATAAGACTGGAACACGATGCCGTAGTCCCGCTCCATCGGCGGCAGCGTGGAGATGTCGCGCCCGCCCTGGTGGATGGTGCCGGCGCTCTGCGATTCCAGCCCGGCGATGATGCGCAGCAGCGTGGTCTTGCCGCAGCCCGACGGGCCCAGGAAGCACAGCAGCTCGCCCTGGCGCACGTCCAGGTCGATGTTGTGGAGTGCCACGAAGGTGCCGCTGCTGCTGCCGAAGCGCTTGTGGATGCCTTTCAGGCTGAGGTAGGTCTCGGCCGTGGATGGGGAGGTCTGCATGGCGTGGGGCCCGGTGTGTTCTGTTGGGGGACCCGGCGTCCTCTGCCCCCGGGGGGGGCGAGGGCGCCGGTACAGGACGGCGCTCAGGGCTGCTTCTCCGACTTGCTGGCATAGCGCTTCTGCCACTCGGTCAGGACGCGCTCGCGGTTCTTGGCGATATAGCTGAAGTCGTTCTTGACCAGCATCTGCTCGTAGTTGGCCGGAATGGTCTCGACCTTCCTCGCCACGCCTGGATAGGCGACGATGGCCCAGTCCCTGGCGAACAGCTGGTTGGCTTCCTTGCTGGCCAGCCAGTCCATATAGCGCTGCGCGGCCTCCATCTTTTTTGTGCCCTTGACGATGCCGGCGGCCTCGATGTCGTAGCCCAGGCCCTCCTTGGGGAAGATCATCTCGATGGGCGCGCCCGAGGCCAGCGTCTTGTGCGCGCGCAGTTCGAACGAAATGCCGATCGGGAACTCACCCGAGCCGGCCTGCTTGCATGGCTTTGAGCCGGAATGCGTGTATTGCGCGATGTTGTCGTGCAGCGCGTCCATGTACTTCCAGCCATCCTGCTCGCCATAGAGCTGCAGCCAGGCGGTCACGTCCAGGAAGCCGGTGCCGGAAGAGGCCGGGTTGGGCATCACGATGGTGCCCTTGTCGATGGGCTTGGCCAGGTCCTTCCAGGTCTCGGGGCGCGGCAGGTTGCGCTTCTTGGCTTCGATGGTGTTGAAGCAGATGGTGGCGCCCCAGACGTCGAGCCCCACCCAGGACGGCGGCGTGGCCTTGTCGCTGTAGTCGCGCGTCAGTTTCTCGAAGCCCTTGGGCGGATAGGGCGCCAGCATCCCTTCCTGCTTGAGCAGTTCCAGGCTGGACGCCGCCAGCCCGGCGATCACGTCGGCCTGCGGGTTGCCTTTTTCGGCCAGCGCCTTGGCGGTGATGACACCGGTGGAATCGCGCACGTACTTCAGTTCGATATCGGGCGCCACCTTGGCAAAGCCCTCGGCGTACGGCTTGAGGGTCTCGATCTCCCACGCCGTGTAGACGGTGAGGGTGGTCTTCTGGGCCAGCGCCGTACCGGAGGCAGCTAGCGCAAGCAGGGTGGCGGCGGCGCGCAGGGTGGATGTGAAGGACGGTTGCATGGGGACTCCTTCTGGCATTGTAGGTGGAGATATGTGTCGATTTGGTGAATATGTTGCATTGCCACGGGGCGTGCCGCACAACATTGAATCACCGTTAAACCCTTGTGCTACAACACTTTCAAGACATATGCCGGGTTTCTTGCGCTCCGTACGTCACCATCTGCGCCACACCGATGTCTAGATTGTTGACAATATACAAACCGCTTGCTTTAATGGCAACAAGGATTTTCGATATTGCTCAATCCGTCACAAACGGGAGTTTTCATGTCAGGCCAAGCGCCACTGGCGAGCGAAATCACCATCTTGCAGAGCCAATCCCTGGCCACCCTGGTGCAGCGCGAACTGGAACTGCGGATCATGTCGGGCGACCTGCCCCCCGGCGCCAAGCTCAATGAGATCGAGGTGGCAGGGCAGCTCAATGTGTCGCGCGGACCGGTGCGGGAAGCCTTCCGGGCGCTGGAGCAGGCTGGCCTGCTGCGCACCGAGAAGAACCGCGGTGTGTTCGTGCGTGCCATCTCGGTGGAAGAAGCCGATGAGATCTATGAGCTGCGAGCCGTGCTGGATGAGTTCATCGGCCGGCAGCTGGCCGCCCGCATCACGCCCGAGAGCCTGCGCGAACTGCGTGCGCTGGTGGAGTCGCTGGGTGCCGCCAGCCAGGCGCGCGATGTCGATGAATACACGCGGCTGAACCTGGCGTTCCATGACCGCATGGTCGAACTGGCCGGCAACCGCAAGCTGCTGGATACCTACCGGCGCCTGGTCAAGGAGCTGACGCTGTTCCGGCGCGAAGCGCTGTCCGGCAGCCACGCCGCCATGCCCGATTCCATCCGCGAGCACCGCGCTATCGTCTCGGCGATTGCCGCGCGCGACGGCGAACTGGCCGCGCGCCTGATGCGCGAGCACGTCGAGCGCGGCCGCGCCCGCATGCATGCCGCGGTGGACCCGGCCAGCGCCGACAACGGTGCTGCCGCCTGAATCCGACCGAATCCATTGAAGCTACCGACCCCGATCGCGCCTACGCACAGGAACCTCGCCATGCCCGACACCAATGCCCGCACCATTACCGTCAACCAGCGCACCTACCGCTGGATGCAGCAGCCCGTCGTGGTGGTCTGCGTCGACGGCTGCGAGTTCGACTACCTGGAAGCCGCCGCCGCCAGCGGCCGCGCGCCCTACCTGAAGCGGCTGCTGGAAGCCGGCTCCGCCTTCCGCGGCGCCTGCGTGGTGCCGACCTTCACCAACCCCAACAACCTGTCCATCGTCTGCGGCGCGCCGCCCGCGGTGCACGGCATCTGCGGCAACTACTTCTTTGACCGCAGCGCCAACGGCGGGCGCGGCGAGGAAGTGATGATGAACGACCCCAAGTACCTGCGCGCCGGCACCATCCTGGCCGCGTTTGCCGATGCCGGGGCCAGCGTCGCAGTGGTGACCGCCAAGGACAAGCTGCGCCGCCTGCTGGGCCACGGCATGCAGGGCATCTGCTTCTCGTCGGAGAAGGCCGACCAGGCCACGGTGGCAGAGAACGGCATCGACGGCGTGCTCGAGCTGGTCGGCATGCCGGTGCCTGACGTGTACAGCGCGGAGTTGTCGGAGTTCGTCTTCGCCGCCGGCGTGCGCCTGATGCAAACGCGCCGCCCGGACCTGATGTACCTGTCCACCACTGACTATATCCAGCACAAGTTCGCGCCCGGCTCGGACGGCGCCAACGCCTTCTACGCCATGATGGACAAATACCTGGCGCAACTGGACGCGCTCGGCTGCGTGGTCGCGCTGACCGCCGACCACGGCATGAACGCCAAGCACGACGACGCCACCAAGGCGCCCAACGTGATCTACCTGCAGGACCACCTGGACGCATGGCTGGGCCGCGGCGTGGAAGACGGCGGCGCGCGCGTGATCCTGCCGATCACCGATCCCTACGTGGTCCACCACGGCGCGCTCGGATCCTACGCCACCATCTATCTGCCCGACGATGCCGACCCGGCCGCGATCAAGGCCCGGCTGTCCGACCTGCAGGGCGTGGAAAGCGTGCTGACCAACGCCGAGGCCTGCGCGCGCTTCGAACTGCCGCCTGACCGCGTCGGCGACCTGGTGGTGACGAGCGACAAGCATGTGGTGCTGGGCACCAGCCGCAGCCGCCACGACCTGTCCGGGCTGGACGCGCCGCTGCGCTCGCACGGCGGCGTGTCGGAGCAGACCGTGCCGCTGGTATTCAACCGTGCCACGGCCGGCATTCCCGGCAAGGCCCTGCTGCGCAACTTCGACATCTTCGATGTCGCGCTGAACCATCTGCACTGAGTGCATTGGAGCCGTACCGAACTGTATTGACCGGAGGAGACTCATGAACGCCCCCCAATCCCCGCTGGCGCCGTCAGCCCCCATTTCCGCGCCGAGGCCCTGCGCATCGACGGCCAGAAGATCGTGCGCGAGCGCGTGATCGAAGTGCGCAACCCGTATGACGGCGCGCTGGTGGGCACCGTGCCCAAGGCCACGCTGGACGACGTGCGCCGTGCCTTCGAAGTGGGCCAGGCCTACCGCTCCACGCTGACGCGCTACGAGCGCGCCGCCATCCTGAACCGCGCCGCCGCGCTGCTGCGCGAGCGCACTGAGGAAGCGTCGGACCTGATCACGCTGGAATCCGGCCTGTCCAAGAAGGATTCGCTGTATGAGATCGGCCGCGTCGCCGACGTGCTTGGCTTTGCCGCCACCGAGGCGCTGCGCGACGATGGCCAGTTGTTCTCGTGCGACCTGACCCCCCACGGCAAGAAGCGCCGCGTGATGACCCAGCGCGAGCCGCTGCTGGGCGTGATCTGCGCCATCACGCCGTTCAACCACCCGATGAACCAGGTGGCGCACAAGGTGGCGCCGTCGATCGCCACCAACAACTGCATGGTGCTCAAGCCGTCGGAAAAGGTGCCGTTGTCGGCGTTCTACCTGGCCGACCTGCTGTATGAAGCCGGCCTGCCGCCGCAGATGCTGCAGGTGATCACCGGCGACCCGCGCGAGATCGCCGACGAGCTGATCACGCACCCCGCCGTGGACCTGGTGACCTTTACCGGCGGGGTGGCGATCGGCAAGTACATTGCCAGCAAGGCCGGCTACAAGCGCGTGGTGCTGGAGCTGGGCGGCAACGATCCGCTGATCGTGCTGGACGACGCCGACCTGGACCGCGCCTCGGACCTGGCGGTGCAGGGCTCGTACAAGAACTCCGGCCAGCGCTGCACCGCGGTCAAGCGCATGCTGGTGCACCAAGCCGTGGCCGCGCGCTTTACCGAACTGGTGGTGGAGAAGACCCGCGCGTGGAAATACGGCGACCCGATGGACCGCGGCGTCGACATGGGCACCGTGATCGACGAGCAGGCCGCGCAGCTGTTCGAGGCACGCGTCAATGAGGCAGTGGCGCAGGGTGCGCGGCTGCTGGTGGGCAACCAGCGCAACGGCGCCAGCTATTCGCCCACGGTGCTGGACCGCGTGGACCCGTCGATGACCGTGGTGCGCGAGGAAACCTTCGGGCCGGTTTCGCCGATCATCACCTTCCGCGACGTGGACGATGCCATCCGGATTTCCAACGGCACCGCGTTCGGGCTGTCCTCTGGCGTCTGCACCAACCGTATCGAGGATTTCACGAAGATCGCCAATTCACTGCAGGTGGGCACGGTCAACCTGTGGGAAGTGCCGGGCTACCGTATTGAGCTGACGCCGTTCGGGGGGATCAAGGATTCGGGGCTGGGCTATAAGGAAGGGGTGCAGGAGGCGGCCAAGAGCTTTACCAATTTGAAGACGATTACGCTGCCGTGGGGGTGAAGGACTGAGGACATTGCACCTACCGCCGGTTTGCTCCCCTCTCCCGCTTGCGGGAGAGGGAGCGTGCAAGCGGTTGTTCATGGGGCATGGCGCCTTGGCACGCCAAGGAATGGCTGCGCTAGAATCAGCCCCCATCCCCTGACGCTCCCGGAGTCACCGTGCTCGCCGAACAACGGCAGAAATACATCCTCGACCAGCTGTCCGCCACCGGCGCGCTGGCCATCAGCGAACTGGTGACCGAGCTCGATGTCTCGCGCGAGACCATCCGGCGCGACCTGAACGCGCTGGCGGCACGTGGCCTGCTGGTGCTGACCCACGGCGGCGCGCTGGCCTCGGACCGCACCGAGCCTGATACCCAGACCCGCGCCGCAGTCAATGCCGAAGGCAAGCGCGCCATCGGCGTGCGCGCGGCGGAACTGGTGCGCGACGGCGCTTCGCTGATCCTGGACTACGGCACTACCACCCACGCGGTGGCGCAGGCGCTGCATGGCCACCACAACCTGCTGGTCTACACCAACGACCTTGCCATCGCCCAGCTGCTGGGCCGGCGCAACGGCAACCGGGTGATCGTGCTGGGCGGGGAGCTGCAGGACAACGAAGACGCCACACACGGCTGGGACACCATCGAACAGCTGTCGCGCTACCACACCGACTTTGCCTTTGTCGGCATCGGCGGCGTCACGCCGCGCGGCGAGATCTGCGACTTCTCCCGCGCCGCGGCGGAGCTGCGCAGCCGCATGCTGCTGGCCGCCGACGTGGCCTGCGTGGTCGCCGACCACACCAAGTTCGGCCGCAATACCGGGGTCAACATCAAGCATGGCGAACAGGCTGCCTGGCTGATCACGGACATGGCGCCGGAGCCGGAACTGGCGGCGGCGCTCAAGGAGCGGGGCGCCAGGCTGCTCATCGCCTGAAGGCCGGGAAGCCCACTCGCTGGACCCAACGCTGTCCGCTGATCGAACGGAAAACCCTGTCGCCTGCAATAAAATTGCGGCTTGCACGCCGCTGTCACAGGTGTTTTGACTGTTGCGTGCCCCACGCTGGTGCTAAAGTGCTGCGTTGTCAGACAGGCACGGCCCGCCGTGAATGTGCAGACAACCGGAGGTCACCCACCTTCCATCGGCGCAACGCCAGACGGCACCACAGACCGGCACCAAGCCGGCAAGGCTGCCGGATCCAGCCACTCCAGCACAGCAGAGACATCCGTGAATTCTCCGTCCCTTGACGCATTCCTGGCGGGGGTTGCCCGCCGCGACCCCAATCAACCTGAATTCCTCCAGGCCGTGAAGGAAGTGATGGTGACGCTCTGGCCCTTTGTCGAGCGCAATCCGCGCTACGCCGAGCAGGCCCTGCTTGAGCGGCTGGCGGAGCCCGAGCGCGTGATCCAGTTCCGCGTGGCCTGGACCGACGACCAGAACCGCGTGCAGGTCAACCGCGCCTTCCGCGTGCAGCACAGCTCGGCCATCGGCCCGTTCAAGGGCGGCATGCGCTTCCACCCGACCGTGAACCTGTCGGTGCTGAAGTTCCTGGGCTTTGAGCAGACCTTCAAGAACGCGCTGACCACGCTGCCCATGGGCGGCGGCAAGGGCGGCTCGGATTTTGATCCCAAGGGCAAGTCCGACGGCGAAGTGATGCGCTTCTGCCAGGCGCTGGTGACCGAGCTGTACCGCCACCTGGGCCCGGATACCGACATCCCGGCCGGCGACATCGGCGTGGGCGCGCGCGAAGTCGGCTTCATGGCCGGCATGATGAAAAAGCTGTCGAACCAGTCCGCGTGCGTCTTCACCGGCAAGGGCCTGGCCTACGGCGGCAGCCTGATGCGCCCGGAAGCGACCGGCTACGGCACGGTCTACTTCGCGCAGGAGATGCTGCACCGCCGCGGGCGCGCTTTCGACGGCCTGCGCGTGCTGATCTCCGGCTCGGGCAACGTGGCCCAGTACGCGGCCGAGAAGGCGATCGAGCTGGGCGCCACGGTGCTGACGCTGTCCGATTCCGGCGGCGTGCTGCACTACCCGCAAGGCATGACCACCGAGCAGCTGGCCGAAGTGATGGCCTTCAAGAATGAAGAGCGCGGCCGCCTGTCTGACTTCGCCGCCCGCCACCGCATGACCTTTGAAGCCGGCCGCACCCCGTGGCACGTGCCCGCCGACGTGGCCCTGCCGTGCGCCACCCAGAACGAACTGGACGGCAACGACGCCGAGGCCCTGCTCGGCAATGGCGTGATCTGCGTGGCCGAAGGCGCCAACATGCCGTCGACGCTGGAAGCCGTGGACCGCTTTGTCGATGCGAAGATCCTCTACGCCCCGGGCAAGGCCAGCAATGCCGGCGGCGTTGCCACTTCCGGCCTGGAAATGTCGCAGAACGCCATGCGCCTGTCCTGGCACCATGCCGAGGTCGACGAGAAGCTGCATGCAATCATGAAGGACATCCACCAGAACTGCATCCACCACGGGCAGAAGGCGGATGGCTATATCAACTACGTGGAAGGCGCGAACATCGCCGGCTTCGTCAAGGTGGCCGACGCCATGCTGGCGCAAGGCGTGATCTGACCTGAAGTTCCGGCCGGCGCAATGCCGGCCGTTGCCGGGCGGGTGCAGGCACGCACCCGTCTGGCGCATCTCCCCCGATTCCCCCTCAGGCAGTACCCATCCCGCAGCGCCGGCAGCACCCCCATGCCGTCGCCCGGCGCCACGGCCCGCCGACATCTCCCGATTATTCGCAAATCGCGAACACTGTCCTCGGACTTTGCCCCATAGTCAGTGCACGGCGCCTTGCCTACTATGCCCGCACACCTGGTGAATGCCACTGGTGAATGAATGCAGCAGTAGCAGTTACTAACTTGCAAGCCAGCCTATCCAGGCGCCCCTGACCGGAGATCATCATGACGAACCCCAAGCTCGAAGTCCTGACCCCGCAAAACAGCCAGCTCATCTTTATCGACCACCAGCCGCAGATGGCCTTCGGGGTGCAGTCGATGGACCGCCAGGCCCTGAAGAACAACACCGTTGGCCTGGCCAAGGCGGCGAAGATCTTCAATATCCCGACCACCATCACCACGGTGGAAACGGAGTCGTTCTCGGGCTTTACCTACCCGGAACTGCTGGATGTGTTCCCGGACCACAAGCTGCTGGAACGCACCTCGATGAACTCCTGGGACGACCAGAAGGTGCGCGATGCGCTCAAGGCTAATGGCCGCAAGAAGGTGGTGGTGTCCGGCCTGTGGACCGAGGTCTGCAACAACAGCTTTGCCCTTTGCGCGATGGCCGAGGGCGACTATGAGATCTACATGGTGGCCGATGCCTCCGGCGGCACCTCGAAGGAAGCCCACGACTACGCCATGCAGCGCATGGTCCAGGCCGGCGTGGTGCCGGTCACCTGGCAGCAGGTGCTGCTGGAATGGCAGCGCGACTGGGCCCACCGCGACACGTATGACGCGGTGATGAAACTGGTCAAGGAGCACTCGGGCGCCTACGGTATGGGAGTGGACTACGCCTACACCATGGTCCACAAGGCCGCGCAGCGCACCGCCACGCCGCACGAGGCACTGGCCGCCGTGCCTGCCCGCTGAGCCGGCACCGAACCCGCCGCAAGCTCGCCCGATCCCTTGATTGCATCCAGGAGCCCCATCATGAGCATCATCACGACGCAGGACGGCACGCAGATCTTCTACAAGGACTGGGGCAGTGGCCAGCCCGTGGTCTTCTCCCACGGCTGGCCCCTCAATGCCGACGCGTGGGACGCCCAGATGCTGTTCCTGGTGCAGCAGGGGTTCCGGGTGATCGCCCATGACCGCCGCGGCCATGGCCGCTCGGACAAGCCGGCGCAGGGCAACGACATGGACACCTATGCCGACGACCTGGCCGCGCTGCTGGACGCGCTGGACCTGCACGATGCCACGCTGGTGGGCCATTCCACAGGTGGCGGGGAGGTGGCGCACTACATCGGCCGCCATGGCACCGGCCGTGTCGCCAGGGCCGTGCTGATCGGCGCGGTGCCGCCGATCATGCTCAAGACCGCGGCCAACCCCGGCGGGCTGCCGATCGATGTGTTCGACGGCATCCGCAAGGGCGTGGCCGACAACCGCTCGCAGTTCTACCAGGACCTGGCGACGCCGTTCTTCGGCTTCAACCGTCCCGGCGCCAAGGTCTCGCAAGGCACCATCGATGCCTTCTGGGCGCAGGGCATGGCCGGCGGCATCGTGGGCCAGTTCGCCTGCATCAAGGAGTTCTCGGAAGTGGACTACACCGAGGACCTGAAGAAGTTCGACGTGCCCACGCTGATCCTGCATGGCGACGACGACCAGATCGTGCCCATCGACGCTTCGGCGAAGCGGTCGGTGGAACTGGTCAAGGGCGCGACCCTCAAGGTGTATCCGGGCGCTTCGCACGGCATGTGCGTGGTCAATGCCGACCAGGTCAACGCCGACCTGCTGGCCTTCCTGAAGGCCTGAGCCACGATGTCAGTCACCCGCCGGCAATTCATCGCCTCGGCCGCCGCGCTCGGCGCGGCGCCTCTCTCGGAGACCTTCGCCATGTCGCCTGGCAGCCAACCCAGCCTCATCCTCGTCAACGGCAAGTTCGCCACGCTCGACAAGTCCAGGCCGCAGGCGGACGCCGTTGCGATCCGCGACGGACGCTTCGTCGCCGTCGGCACGCGCCAGGACATCATGAAGCTGGCCGGCGCGCAGACGAAGGTGGTCGACCTGAATGGCCGGCGGGCCATTCCCGGGCTGATCGACAGCCATATGCATATCATCCGCGGCGGCCTGAACTACAACATGGAGCTGCGCTGGGACGGCGTGCGCTCGCTCGCCGACGCCATGCGCATGCTGAAGGACCAGGTCGCCCGCACGCCAGCGCCGCAATGGGTGCGGGTGGTGGGCGGCTTCACCGAGCACCAGTTCGCCGAGAAGCGGCTGCCCACCATCGAGGAACTGAATGCCGTGGCGCCCGACACCCCGGTCTTCATCCTGCACCTGTACGACCGCGCCATGCTGAATGGCGCCGCGCTGCGCGCGGTGGGCTATACGAAGGACACGCCCAACCCGCCGGGCGGCGAGATCGTGCGCGATGCGCGCGGTAATCCCACCGGGCTGCTGCTGGCCAAGCCAAATGCCACCATCCTCTACGCCACCCTGGCCAAGGGCCCCAAGCTGCCGCCCGAATATCAGAAGAACTCGACGCGCCATTTCATGCGCGAGGTCAACCGGCTGGGCGTGACCGGCGTAATCGATGCAGGCGGCGGGTACCAGAACTATCCCGAGGACTACAGCATCATCGAGGCGTTGCACAAGGAAGGACAGCTGACGGTGCGGCTCGCGTACAACTTGTTCACGCAGAAGCCCAAGGAAGAACTGAACGACTTCAAGACCTGGACCGCCAAGGTCAGTCCAGGCCAGGGCGACGATCTCTACCGCCACAACGGCGCCGGCGAGATGCTGGTCTACACCGCGGCCGACTTCGAGGACCCGCGTCGAGCGCCCCGACATGGCGCCGTCGATGGAGGCCGACCTGGAGCCGGTGATCCGCCTGCTCGCGGAAAAGCGCTGGCCGTGGCGGCTGCATGCCACCTACGACCAGACCATCTCTCGTGCGCTGGACGTCTATGAAAAGGTCGCCAAGGACATTCCGTTCGACGGGCTGAACTGGTTCTTCGACCACGCCGAGACCATCTCCGACCGCAATATCGACCGCATTGCCGCGCTCGGCGGCGGCATCGCGGTGCAACACCGGATGGCCTACCAGGGCGAGTACTTTGTCGAGCGCTACGGTGCGCGCGCGGCCGAGGCGACGCCGCCGGTGAAGAAGATGCTGGAGCGGGGCGTCAAGGTCGGAGCCGGCACCGACGCCACGCGCGTGGCCTCTTACAACCCGTGGGTGTCGCTGTACTGGCTGACCACCGGCAAGACCGTGGGCGGCATGTCGATGTACCCGCAGGCCAACCTGCTCGACCGTGAGACCGCGCTGCGGCTGTGGACCGAGGCCAATACCTGGTTCTCGTCCGAAACCGGCAAGAAGGGGCAGATCAAGGCGGGCCAGCTGGCCGACCTGGCGGTGCTGTCCGCGGATTACTTCAGCGTGCCGGGCGACGAGATCCAGGACATCACCTCGGTGCTGACCATCCTGGGCGGCGAGGTGGTCTATGGCGACGGCGACTTCGGCAAGCTGTCGCCCGCCATCCCGCCGGCCATGCCGGACTGGTCGCCGGTGCGCCACGCGGGCGGCTACCAGCCGCGCCCGCAAGCCCAAAAGCTGGCGCTGAACACGGCCTGCGGCTGTGCCAGTTCGTGCGGCGTGCATGGCCATGCGCATGCCAGGGCCTGGACGGCCGGCGTGCCCGCCTCGGACGAGAGTACGTTCTGGGGCGCGCTGGGTTGCTCATGCTGGGCGTTCTGATGCCGCTGCGTTGCCGATACGAGGAAACCCGACCATGACAGCCCATCCCATCCTCCCCGCGGCGGGCACAGCGACCACGCCCGGCGCGCCCCCCGCATGGCTGCGCTGGCTGGCGCTGCTGGCATTGTCCGCGCCCTACCTGCAGGGTGGACTGGTCAAGGCGGCTGGCTTTGGTGCCGCCATCGCCGAGATGCAGCACTTCGGCCTGGCACCGGCCGCACCGCTGGCGGCCGCCGTGATCGTGCTGGAACTGGGCGCGGCCGCACTGATGCTGAGCGGGCGGCTGCGGTGGCTGGGCGCGCTGGCGCTGGCCGTCTTCACCGTGCTGGCAACCTTGGTCGCCAACCGCTTCTGGCAGGCGCCGCCGGATGCCCGCTTCGGGCAGGCCAACGCCTTCTTCGAGCATATCGCGCTGGCCGGCGGCCTTTGCCTGGTGGCCTGGGAAGACCTGCGGCAACGCCGCGCGGCCAGGGGCCAGGCATGAGCCCGGCCGCCAAGCCCGCGCCGATCCCCGGTGCCGCCGCCCCGGCCGGCGGCAGCTTCGCGCCGCTGGCGCACGGCACCTTTGCCGTGCTGTGGGCGGCGACGGTGCTGGGCAATATCGGCAGCTTTATGCGCGATGTGGCCAGCGCCTGGCTGGCGACTGACCTGTCGGGCTCGCCCGCCGCGGTCGCCATGATCCAGGCGGCCGGCACGCTGCCGGTGTTCCTGCTGGCGATTCCCGCCGGCGTGCTGTCTGACATCCTCGACCGGCGCCGTTTCCTGATCGTGATCCAGCTGGGGCTGACAATGGTCAGCGGTTCGCTGATGCTGCTGGCATGGCGGGACGGGCTGACCATCGAGCTGCTGATCGGCCTGGCCTTTCTGGGCGGCATCGGCACGGCGATGATGGGGCCGACCTGGCAGTCGATCGTGCCGGAGCTGGTGCCGGCCAGCGAACTCACCTGAAGCCGCCGAGGTGGCGCACGACCGTGGCCCGGTGATGATCCTGATCGAATACCGCGTGCGCGCGGCCGACCGCGACAGCTTCCTGCACGCCATCCACAAGCTGTCCGAGGAACGGCTGCGCGACGGCGCCTTCAGCTGGGGCGTGATGGAAGACCTCGGCCGACGCCGAGGCCTACACCGAGTGGTTCCTGGTCGAATCCTGGGCCGAGCACCTGCGCCAGCACGAACGCGTGCCGCACGCGGACGCCGACCTGCAGCGCGAGGTCGCGCGCTTCCACACTGGCGAGGGGCCGCCGCGGGTGCGGCACTTGCTGGGCATTGGGCGGCCGCCGGCCACGCCGGGCTGAGGCCGCAAGCGACCTGTCCAGCCAACCACAAGACAACCAATGTCCCCTGGTTTGCTCCGCTTCCGATTGCGCAAGAGGGGCCGGGGAAGAGGGCAGGCGCTGGCTGACCACTACGCCTTGCTTTCCCCGCGCCCCGCGCCCCGCGCAAGCCACGGCCCGCCACCCCAAGGACCCCCATGCACAACCAGCTGTTTATCGATGGCCGCTTCGTCGACGCTCTCGACGGTGACACCCTTGACGTCGTCAATCCGCACGACGGCAGCCTGATCACGCGCGTGGCCGCGGGCGCGCAGCTCGATATTGACCGCGCCGTGGCCGCGGCGCGCCGCGCCTTTCCCGCATGGTCGCGCCTCGCCGCCGGCGAACGGGGCAGGCTGCTGGCGCGGCTGGCCGACGCCATCGAGGCGGACACGGGGCTGGCCGAACTAGAAAGCGCCGACACCGGCCATCCCATCCGCGATGTGCGCGGCCTGGACGTGCCGCGCACCGCGGCGTGTTTCCGCTATTTCGCCGGCATGGCCGACAAGATCGAAGGCACCGTGGTGCCGGTCGAACCCGGTTTTCTCAACTACGTGCAACGGATCCCGGTCGGCGTGGTGGGGCAGATCGTGCCGTGGAACTTTCCGCTGATGTTCGCCGGCTGGAAGCTGGGGCCCGCACTTGCGGCGGGCAACACGGTGGTGCTCAAGCCGTCGGAGCTGACGCCGCTGTCCGCGCTGCGCGTGGCGGCGCTGGCGGCTGACGCCGGTTTCCCGCCGGGCGTGATCAACGTCGTGCCCGGCTTCGGCAATGTGGCCGGGCAGCGGCTGGCCAACCATCCCGACGTCGGCAAGATTGCCTTCACGGGGTCCACCGCCACCGGGCGGCGCATCGTCGAGGCCTCGCGCGGCAACCTCAAGCGCATCCAGCTTGAGCTGGGCGGCAAGGGCGCCAATATCGTCTTTGCCGATGCCGACCTGGATGCCGCGGTGGCGGGCGCGGCCTGGGCCAGCTTCCACAACCAGGGCCAGGCCTGCATCGCCGGCTCGCGCCTGCTGCTGCATGAGGACATCGCGGATGCCTTCCTCGCGCGCTTCGTGGCGCTGGCGCAATCGATCCGCGTGGGTGATCCGGCAGACCCCGCCACCGAGATGGGGCCGCTGACCTCGGCCGCCCATCGCGACCGCGTGCTGGAGTCTGTGGAGATGGCGCGGGCCCAGGGCGGCACCGTGCTGGCCGGCGGCAAGGCGCCTGCCGACCCCCGCCTGCGCCACGGCTTCTATGTCGAGCCCACCGTGGTCGCGGCGCGCCCGCAGGACCGCATCGCCCAGGAAGAGGTCTTCGGCCCGGTCGTCGCGGTGCTGCGCTTTGCCAGCGACGAGCAGGCGCTGGCTATCGCCAACGCCACGCAATACGGGCTGGGCAACGGGCTATGGACGCGCGACCTGGCCCGCGCGCACCGCCTCGCGCGCGATATCCGCGGCGGCATGTGCTGGGTCAACTGCTACAAGCGCGTCCATCCGGGCAGCCCCTTCGGCGGCGTGGGCGAATCCGGCTACGGGCGCGACATGGGGTTCGAGGCGATGCACGGCTACACCGAGCCGCGTTCGGTGTGGATCAACGTGGATGCCGGCATTGCGCAGCACTTTGCGCGCTGAAGCCCGCGCGACATCACGGATCATTTCAGGGAGATGGCAATGAAGCTCTATCTGGTATCACTGGCGGCTGGCATCCTGGTCGGCATCATCTACGCGCTGTTGCAGGTGCGCTCGCCGGCGCCGCCGGTGGTGGCACTGATCGGCTTGCTGGGCATGCTGATCGGCGAGCAAGTGGTGCCGCCGGTCAAGCGCCTGCTGGCGGGCGAGCCGGTCACGGTGGCGTGGTTCCGCGGCGAGTGCGTGCCGAAAATCACGGGCGCACCAGCGGCGCCGACGGCATCACGCCCCGCGGCACAAACCGCGGACGACCAGCCGCAGGCGCACTAGCGCTGCGCTAGCCCAGCGCCAGCGTGCGTTGCCGCGCCAGTACCGCCCAGCGCGCCGCTTCGGATGCGACCAGCGCATTCATCGCATCGCGTCCGCCAGCCACCACTTCGAAGCCGTTGTCATGCAGCCGCTGCGTCACGGCCGGCTCGCGCAGCGACTGGCTGACGGCGGCGGCCAGCTGGTCTAGCTGCGTGGCCGGCGTGCCGGCCGGCGCAATCATGCCGACCCAGGAGTAGGTAACCAGGCCTGGCCAGGTTCCTGCCAGGATGGGCACCGTCGGCAGATGCGGATTGCGCGCCGAGGCGCTTACCGCCAGCGCCCGCAGCTTGCCGGCCTGCAGTTGCGCCAGTACCAGCGGCAGGCTGGCAAACATCGAATCGACATGGCCGCCCAGCAGGTCTTTCAGCGCCGGCGCGCCGCCGCGGAACGGCACATGCAGGCCATGGGTGCCCGCGGCCTGGTGGAACCATTCGGCGGTCAGGTGATTGGAACTGCCGACGCCCACGGATGCATAAGACACTTCGCGCGATTGCCGGCAGGCCCGCACGTAGTCCTGCAGCGTGTGCCAGGGCGAAGCGGCCGGTACCACCAGCGCCATCGGCGCGCGCACCATGTAGGCCACGCCGGTAAGGTCGCGCCCGGCACGGTAAGGCAGGTTCGGGTAGGCCAGCGGCTCGGTTGCATACGAGTCATAGACCAGGCCGATGGTGTGGCCGTCGGCCTTGCTGCGCGCCACGATGCCCGTGCCGATGGTGCCGCCGGCACCGTCGTGGTTCTCGATCACCACGGTGTGGCCGAGCCTTCGCCCAAGGCCGGCATGGACTTCGCGCGCGGTTTTGTCGACCACGCCGCCCGGCGCAAATGGCACGACCAGCACCAGCGGGCCGGTGCTGTGCGCCTGCGCGCCGGCGCGGCCGGCCAGCAGCATGGCGGCGGCGCCGCCCAGCACCAGGCGGCGGCGATGCAATGCACGGATCTGCATGACGGATCTGCCCCTCGTTCGCTATGATTGCCGCCAGGTGCCTTCTGGTCGCGGCTGAAATGGCGCCGCGCACCAACCTCGTGCAGCCAACCGCGGCATGTTGCCGGCCGCTCTCGTCGGCCCGGCGAGCGCCCGATGGTAGCACTGCCACATGTCAACTTCGATCCCCTCGCCCCAGGTTTGCCATGGACCGCTTTCTCAGCATCGAAGCCTTCGTCAGGGTCGCCGATACGCTCAGCTTTGCCGAGGCCGCACGCCAGCTCGGCGTGACCAATTCCGTCGTCAGCAATCGGGTGCAGCAGCTGGAGAAGTACATCAATGCGCCGCTGTTCCATCGCAGCACGCGGCACGTGCGCCTGTCGGAAGTCGGCGAGACCTATTACCGCCAATGCGCCGACGTGGTCGCCAACCTGGCCGACCTGACCGACCAGATGCGCGACCTGCGCGCCACCCCCGCCGGGCGCCTGCGCATCCAGGTGCTGCCCGGCTTTGCCATCGGGCACTTCGCCGATATCCTGGCCGGCTTCAGCGAGCAGTATCCGGATATCGAACTGGATATCGTCGTCAACGACCGTGTGATCGATCCCATTGAAGAAGGCTTCGACGTGGCCTTCCAGATCTTCGCGCCGCAAAACGATTCGCTGATCGCGCGGCGCCTGTTCAAGCTGCGCCGCATCTTCTGCGCGGCCCCTGCATTCATCGAACGCTGGGGCAAGCCGGAGCGGCCATCGGACCTGGTCTGCAGCAAGGTGGCGCTTTACTCCGCCTACCCGACCCGCAACAAGTGGACCTTCTCGCGCGATGCCGAATCGGTCGAGATCGACCTGGCCCCGCGCATGCGCACCAACTCCGTCCACCTGCTGCGCGACTACGCCGTCAGCGGCGCCGCCGTGGTCTGCCTGCCCACGCTGGTCGCCAGCGAAGACCTGCTGGACGGCCGGCTGGTGCCGGTGCTGCACGACTATGCGCTGTCATCGTTCGAGTTCGCCGCGGTGTACCCGGCCACGCAGCGGCAGGCGCTGAAGGTGCGGGTGCTGGTGGATTACCTGGCGGAAAGCCTGCAGGGTGAGCCGCCGTGGGATGTGCCGTTGATGGAAAGGGGGTGGGTGCGGTGAGTCGACCATATTCATTTCCGTCGCTGACAGATGGCTGATGTAGCGCCCGGAAACGGTATCTGCCCGCTCGATTTCTTCAAACGTCAGCGCCTTGGCCCAAGCGCCGCAGCAAAGGCTGGCCAGCACAAGCGTGGCCGCTGTCTTCCTTGCGTAATGCATTGGAGTTCTCCTTGAAGTCGAAGGTGGTTACTGCAAACGGTCCCTTTCGGGCATGGCGCCCAGCTTCACTACCGTTCCGGGCGCTATCTGCGCACCGCCTGGCTTGGCAAGCCTGCGCGAGCATCAGCGCGAGAAGGGGAATGACCTGGCGTTTCATGTCGGGGCGTCTGGAGCATGTCCTGCGAGGAGCGGGGCAGCGCTGAGATGAAATTCGTTCTCTGCTGTCGATGTGCTGCAGGTTAACGACGCCAGCGGGCTGGCGGAGACGGCCGATTCAGCGAAACCATGTAGCCATGGCTGCCTGTTGCAGCGAGATCTCCGAGGGGCGGGGGATTTTTCGCCGGTGCGAGATCGGTGCGCCTGTGGCTATGATTCGGAGATCAATCAGCGCAGCAGCGCGATGGCTACGGCCAGCAGGATGCCTGACATCACACCCAGCAGCACTACCCCTGCCACCGTCACCAGCGCGATGTCCTGCTCGACGCGGCTGTAACCAGAACTGCATCCACCGCGGACAGAAGGCGGGCGGGTATGTCAACTATGTCGAAGGCGCGAACATCGCGGACTTCGTCAAGGTGGCGGATGCCATGCTGGCGCAAGGGGTGATCTGGCGATCTGATCGGGCGGCCGGTGCAATGCCGGCCGGCGTAGTACCCGGTGTCAGGATCTGTCAGCCTGGCTCCTGGCCCTATGGCATATCGCAAACGACAGGCATAGGCTCAGGAACACGCCCGCGAAGGACTCATAGAATGGCACCCGCGGTCTTGTAGGCATCAGGAGGGTGAAGATGCAAAGGTTGATCAGCAAGACGCCGGCGGCTGCCCCGGCCGCCCAGCCATACTGGCGCCGAAGGATCGGTGGAACCAACAAGTACTTCGGCGCCAGGATGCCGAGCACGATGGCTATGTAGCAAAGCATGGCAATGCCGTAGCCGTTGACCTGGAAGTCTGAGAGTGTCAGCGTCCCTACCATCTGCGGCGAACCTCATTCTTGTAGTAGCCCGGATTGTCCTTCTCGATTTTGCTGCAGAGCAGCGCGAACCAGACGCTCATGACGGGGCCGTAGCATGCCTCGCAGAGCGTTGGCACTACCTCGCCTCCAAAGAAACGCGTGAGCACGAGATAGTTCGCGGCAAACACCGCGCACAACGTGATGACCGTCCGAAGATAACGCTCGCCATAGACGAGCGGAAACACCACGAGTCTCGGGACGAAGTAGAAGAAGACAAAGCAGGAATAGATTGCCTTGAGCTTCTCGTAGTCAGTGATGCCATATTCCATTGCCGCCTCTGCGATCGGCCGGCGACAGGTGTCGCCAGCCTTGTCATGGTTCAACGCTTCAGCAAGCGGCCAGTGTCAGTGCGAGGATAGAAATGAGCTGGCGTTTCATGTTGGGGCGTCTGGAGCAAGTCCGGCGAGGTGTGGTGCAGCACGGAAATGGGAATCGTTCGCGTTGATGTGGGTGTGCTGCAGGTTAGCGGCGCCAGTGGGTATGGCGAGACGGCCGGTTCTGCGAGTTGATGCAGCAGTGGCTGCCTGATGCGGCGACATGTCTTCGGACCGCGGAGAATCTTCGCGGTCGGGGCGCCTGTGCACGGGGGGGAGGGGCGCGAGTGGCAGGGCATTGTGCCGGCGGGCGCCGGCCGGCGCTCCAGCCAGGCGGTCAGCTGCGCGGTGCGTCCGGCGATGACCGGTTGCGTGCCGCTTGCGTACAGCTGCGCCCGCAGGTCGCGCATCACGGTGGCGCCGGTCAGGTCACGTGCGCGATGGAGATGGCATCGATCACGACCCAGCGCACCTCGTTCAGCGTGGCCAGGGCCAGGATGCGCCAGCGCAGGAAGTCGGCGTTGAAGAACGTCAGCGGCGATTCGAAGTGGTAGATCAACAGCCCAGGCAAGGGTCGGGCCTCGGGGTAGTGGGCCAGTTCGTAGAAGCCATCGTGGCCTTGCCAGAGGCCCAACTGTTGCTCACCGGGGCGGGTCAGCGGCGCCAGGAAGCGCAGGAGCGCGATGGCTGCGGCCAGCAGGCAGCGCCAGCGGCGACAGCGTGGCGGCGATCATCGCGCAGGTGGTGGCGCAGCAGCTCGGCGGCGCCGGGCATCAGGCGGGTCAGGGTGTTGCGCAGCATGTCGGGGGCGGCCGGGTGCCTGGCGGCGGCTTGCCTGGCACTATGCCGGTGCCGCGCGGGTGGCGCAACGGCCAGGCGGGGGCCGGCTGCGGTGGCGCGCTGGAACGGGCGAGCCCCGTCACCGGAAATGCGGCTACGATAGCGTGGATCCCCAATCGTTCACCCACACAGGAAGCAAGCGATATGCTGGAACTCAGACCGGGCTGCGAGCATTGCAACAAGCCCTTGCCACCCGCATCCACCGAAGCCCGCATCTGCTCGTACGAATGCACCTTCTGCGCGGACTGCGTGGCTACGCTCAGCAATGTCTGCCCGAACTGCGGGGGCGGGTTCGTGCCGCGCCCGGTGCGCCCGGCACGCGACTGGAAGAACGGCAACTGCCTCGGCAACGATCCGGCCAGTACCAAGGTGAAGCACCGGCCGGTGGACCTCGAGGCGCATGCCCGCTTTGCCGGGGCGATCGCCCCGGTCCCGCCTGAGCAGCGTTAGCGCTAGCCTTTGGATTTCGGCTGGAGCAACTCGCCGGCCTCCTTCACATTCTGCTCGGCGCGCTTGCTGATCACCGCAAGCGCTTCGGCCTGCGCCTTCTGCGTGGTCTCGGCCAGCGCGCGCATGTTCTCCAATGCCTGGTGCAGCTGCTGCTGCACGAATTCACTATGCTTGGCCATGGCTTCGGCCGGACTGCCCGCGGTGCTGTACTGCTGGGCGGCCGCCTGCAGCTGCTGCATGGTCTGGGCGAAGATCTCCTGCTGCTTCTTCATCACGGCCTGAATGCCCTCATAGGCCAGCTTGTTGGCCTCGGTCAGGGCCTCGATGTCCTTGCGGCGCGCTTCGATCACTGCGCTCATGTCCACGCCCGGCAGGCGGAACTGTTCCATCATCTTGGTGAAGTCTGCAAAGGGGTTGGGAGGCGTGGCCATACTCGATCTCTCTGAAAGGACTGGCAGGGTGGCCGGCGACGGGGGATGGAGCGCCCTTTGGCCGGGTTCCTGTCCACTATAGCCGCTATCCGCACACTTCTGGCCGTCAATCGAGAAAGACCCTAAAGTTTCCATCCCCCATGCCGTTGGCATCCATAGCCCGCAAGTGCGCCGGCCCGAGCGGCCCGCCCGCGGACGATGAGAGCGAAGAGCGCCGCGCCGACCAGCCGTGCGCGGCGGCACTTCGCCATAACCAGTGCTAATCAGGTAGAAGACATGAAGAATCTAGGCATCGGGGTCCGCCTCGGCATCGGCTTTGGGGTGGTATTGCTGCTTTCTGCGCTCATGACGGTATTCGGCATGATGCGCCTGCAACAGGTGGCTGAGCGCACGCACGCAATGATGCAGCAGCCGCTGACCAAGGAGCGGGTGGTCAGCGACTGGTACCGCCTCATGCACACCAGCGTGCGCCGCACCACGGCGGTGGCGCGCAGCGCCGACCCGTCGCTCGGCGCATTCTTCGCGGCCGAGACCAAGGCGTCGATCGAAGGCATCGCCGCGCTGCGCGACAAGATCCAGCCGATGCTCAGCTCGGCCGAGGAGAAGGCCGCATTCCAGAAGATCCTGAGCGTGCGCGACCCGTACAACAACGGCCGCGACAAGATCACCAGGCTCAAGCAAGAGGGGCTGACCGAAGAGGCCAACCAGGTGCTGGAGAAAGAGTTCGTCCCGGCCGGCGACGCCTACCTGGGCGAGATCCAGAAGCTGCTCGACATCCAGCGTGCCAGCATCGACGCCACCGCGCGCGAGATCAACGGCATCTACGTCAACGCCCGCAACAGCCTGATCGGGCTGGGCATGGTGGTGCTGGCCGTCGGCATCGCGTTCTCGGTATGGCTGACGGTGGGCATCACGCGGCCGCTGCACCGCGCCGTGGCGGTGGCGCGCACCGTGGCGTCGGGCGACCTGACCAGCCGCATCGACGTCGACAGCCGCGATGAAACCGGACAGCTGCTGCAGGCGCTGGCGGACATGAATGCCAATATCCTGCGCATCGTGCGCCAGGTGCGCGCGGGCACGGAGTCGATCGTGTCCGGCACCAGCCAGATCGCGGCTGGCAACACCGACCTGTCGCAGCGCACGGAAGAACAGGCCTCGTCGCTGCAGCAGACCGCGGCCAGCATGGAGGAGCTGACCAGCATCGTGCGCCAGAACGCCGACAACGCGCGCCAGGCCAGCACGCTGGCGGTCAATGCCTCGGACATCGCCGGGAAGGGCGGCGACGCGGCGGGCAAGGTTGCCGAAACCATGGAAGAGATCAACGGCGCGTCGAGGAAGGTGGTCGACATCATCGCCGTGATTGAAGGCATTGCTTTCCAGACCAATATCCTGGCGCTCAATGCCGCGGTGGAAGCGGCGCGTGCCGGCGAGCAGGGCCGCGGCTTCGCCGTGGTCGCGGGCGAGGTGCGCACGCTGGCGCAGCGCAGCGCTTCCGCCGCCAAGGAGATCAAGGCGCTGATCGGCGATTCGGTCGATCGCGTCGAGAAGGGTTCCATGCAGGTGACGCAGGCCGGCCAGACCATGGTGGAGATCGTTGCCGCGGTCAAGCGCGTGACCGACATCATGGGCGAGATCAGCGCGGCCTCGGCCGAGCAGAGCGCCGGCATCGAGCAGGTCAACCAGGCTGTGACGCAGATGGATACCGTGACGCAGCAGAACGCGGCGCTGGTGGAAGAAGCCGCAGCCGCAGCGGGCTCGCTGGAGGAGCAGGCGCAGCGGCTGAAAGAGGCGGTGTCGACGTTCAGGCTGGCGGCGTAAGCGTACCCTGCTTGTTTTCTCCCCTCCCCCTCTGGGAGAGGGGAGCACCCCCATCACGGCGGATTCTCACCGCGCCTTCAAGAACTCCCCCACCTCCAGCAACGCCAGCTCATTGTCGTCCGCCTGGTTCGGCTCGCGGCTGCTGCTGAAGGGCAGGTTGTTGTCGTTACCCACCACGATATGCGTGGCGTCGACCACGTCGACGTTTTCGAGGGTGAAGAAGGGGAACGCCAGCACGCCATCCGTCAACGGCTTGCGCGCAAGCTTGCCCGGATCGGCAATGCGCAGCAGGTCGATATAGCCGATCTTGCGCAGCGGCCCGCCGGCGTTGGCATCGCTCAGTTCGACCTTGTACACGCGCTTGAACTTTGCCACATCGTCAAAGCAGTCCGGGCGCTTCTGCCCGGCCGGGCAGGCCTTGTCCGGCGTGCCTTCGCCATTGTCGCGCTCGATGATGAGGCCGGTGGGGCATCGATCATGTTGAAGTCGCCGATGGCATGGCTGGCGCTTTCCAGCACGTACTTCCAGTGGCGGCCGGTCCAGGCCTGCTGCTTGACATCAAACTCCAGCACGCGCAGGTAGGGCTTGCCGCCTTCGTTCTCGTAGCCCTTGGCGGCGGCGTCCCACAGCGCGCCTTCCAGCAGCGCGTACAGTTTGCTGCCGTCGGGCGAGGACGCCATGCCCTCGAAGCCCTTGGAGCGCCGCACCTGGAACTTCACGCTGCCGTCCGGCGCGCCGGGCGCGGTGACGGCGGGATGGTCGGGCGAGCGCACCACCTTGCCGTCGACCATGGTGTCGAACACGGCCAGCACCTTGCCGTCCATGTCCGCCTTGATCAGGAACGGGCCGAATTCGTCGCCGATCCAGATCGCGCCATCGGCGAACTGGAAGCTTTCCGTATCGAAATCCGATCCCGTCAGGTAGCGCTGCCTGGTGCCCTCGTGGACGATGCGGAACGGCACCTTCTTGTCCAGGTCGTGCAGGAAGATGGTCTTCAGGCGCTGCAGGCGGCCGCTGCCGAAGTCCACCTTGTAGTGGTTCAGGTACAGCATGAAGTCCGGCGAGTTGGCCTTGGCGCCGGCGCCGTTGTCGGTCAGCACCCAGAAACTACCGTCGGCCATGCGCTTGATGCCGGAATGCCCCTGTGCCGGCTGGCCGCGGAACGGCAGCGACACGCCGGTGGGGCGGCCATTGGACTTGCCTTCGACCGTGCCCGGCCTCTCCACGCGCTGCGCGGTGGTGAACTTGCCGCTGACCTGCAGGTCAGCGGGCGCGTCCTTCGGCACGGCAAGCAGGGTCTGGGCCGGCAGCAGCGCGTGGCCGGCCAGCGTGGCGGGGTAGGCAGCAGGGGCCTGCGCCCATGCCTGCGCCGCGCCCAGGCAGGCCAGTACGATGGCCGCCGGGGCCAGCAGCAAATGACGAGACATTGTGGTTTTCCTTGGCGTTGAAGAGACAAAACCCTGCATTGTCGGCGCCAAGTTTGACAGAACTGTGATCCGCGGGGCGCACGGCCCCGGCCATGCTGCGCTGCAGCGTAGGCGTCATGCGGGCCACAGTGCCGGTGCAATCGGAGAGCGATCATGCTGCGCGGGCGGCGCAACGCGGCACCGGCGTCCGGATTTCTGCCGATAGCCGCGCAAAAAGCAGTGGGTTTTCAGGCCCATGAAAGCAAACTGAGGCAAAATTCTATTTTTCGCCTAGTATGCCGCCGCGCTGTGACCCAGCAGGCGGATGTCCCACCACCCGTTCGAGGATCTGAGAGAAGCAATGAGCACCCAGCAACCCACCATCATCTACACGCTGACCGACGAAGCTCCGCTGCTGGCGACCAGTGCGTTCCTCCCGATCATCCAGACCTTCACCAGGCCGGCCGGCATCAACGTGACCACCAGCGACATCTCGGTGGCGGGCCGCATCCTGGGCGAATTCCCCGAATTCCTGACCGAAGCACAGCGCGTGCCGGACAACCTGGCCGAGCTGGGCAAGCTGACGCAGCTGCCGGACACCAACATCATCAAGCTGCCGAACATCAGCGCCTCGGTGCACCAGCTGGTGAGCGCCATCCGTGAACTGCAAGGCAAGGGATACAAGGTGCCGGACTATCCGGAAGACCCGAAGACCGACGAAGAAAAGGCCATCCAGAAGCGCTATTCCAAGTGCCTGGGCAGCGCCGTGAACCCGGTCCTGCGCGAGGGCAACTCCGACCGCCGCGCACCGGCAGCGGTCAAGAACTTCGCGCGCAAGCACCCGCACAGCATGGGCGAGTGGAGCATGGCCTCGCGCACGCACGTGGCGCACATGAAGCATGGCGACTTCTACCACGGCGAAAAGTCCATGACCCTGGACAAGGCGCGTGACGTCAAGATGGAGCTGGTCACCAAGAGCGGCAAGACCATCGTGCTCAAGCCCAAGGTCTCGCTGCTGGACGGCGAAATCATCGACAGCATGTTCATGAGCAAGAAGGCGCTGTGCGACTTCTATGAAGAGCAGTTCGAAGACGCGCGCCAGACCGGCGTGATGCTGTCGCTGCACGTCAAGGCGACCATGATGAAGGTGTCGCACCCGATCGTGTTCGGCCACGCCGTCAAGATTTTCTACAAGGAAGCCTTTGCCAAGCACGGCGCGCTGTTCGATGAACTGGGCGTGAACGTCAACAACGGCCTGGTCAACCTGTACGAAAAGATCGAGGCGCTGCCCAGCTCCAAGCGTGAAGAGATCATCCGCGACCTGCACGCCTGCCACGAGCATCGCCCGGAACTGGCCATGGTGGATTCGGCCAAGGGTATCTCCAACCTGCACGCGCCCAACGACGTGATCGTCGATGCCTCGATGCCGGCCATGATCCGCATCGGCGGCAAGATGTGGGGCGCCGACGGCCGTCCGAAGGACACCAAGGCCGTGATCCCGGAAAGCACCTTCGCGCGCATCTACCAGGAGATCATCAACTTCTGCAAGACCAACGGCAACTTCGATCCGACCACCATGGGCACGGTGCCCAATGTGGGCCTGATGGCGCAGAAGGCCGAAGAGTACGGCTCGCACGACAAGACCTTCGAGATCGCCGAAGACGGCGTGGCCAACATCGTCGACCTGGCCACCGGTGAAGTGCTGCTGGCACAGGACGTCGAGCAGGGCGACATCTGGCGCATGTGCCAGGTCAAGGACGCGCCGATCCGCGACTGGGTCAAGCTGGCCGTCACGCGCGCGCGCAATTCGGGCATGCCGGCGGTGTTCTGGCTGGACCCGTACCGTCCGCACGAAGCCGAGCTGATCAAGAAGGTCGAGGCCTACCTGAAGGACTACGACACCAAGGGCCTGGACATCCAGATCATGTCGCAGGTGCGCGCCATGCGCTACACGCTGGAGCGCGTGATCCGCGGCCTGGACACCATCTCGGTGACCGGCAACATCCTGCGCGACTACCTGACCGACCTGTTCCCGATCATGGAACTGGGCACCAGCGCCAAGATGCTGTCGATCGTGCCGCTGATGGCGGGTGGCGGCATGTATGAGACCGGCGCCGGCGGTTCGGCGCCGAAGCACGTCAAGCAGTTGGTGGAAGAGAACCACCTGCGCTGGGATTCGCTGGGCGAGTTCCTGGCGCTGGCGGTGTCGCTGGAAGACGTCGGCATCAAGACCGGCAATGCGCGCGCCAAGATCCTGGCCAAGACGCTGGACGCGGCCACCGGCAAGCTGCTGGACAACAACAAGAGCCCGTCGCCCAAGACCGGCCAGCTGGACAACCGCGGCAGCCAGTTCTACCTGGCGATGTACTGGGCGCAGGAACTGGCAGGCCAGTCGGACGATGCGGAACTGGCCGCGAAGTTCGCGCCGCTGGCCAAGACGCTGACGGACAACGAGCAGAAGATCGTTGGCGAACTGGCCGCCGTGCAGGGCCAGCCGGTGGATATCGGCGGCTATTACATGCCGGAAGCCGACAAGCTCAGCGCCGCAATGCGCCCGAGCCAGACGCTGAACGCCGCGCTGTCGACCGTGACGGCCTGACCGGGCTGGCCCGCCTGGCGGGCCGGCAGGTGTCGCAACCCCGGGCCTTGGTCCGGGGTTTTTCTTTGCGCCGCAGAACGCGTTATGGCTGCTGCGCTTCCATATGGATGTCCCACCCCTGTTCGGGGCCGCTCTTCTGGTCCCGGTACGTCCAGAGCGCACCGCAGTCCTGGCAGACGAAGCTGCTGATGGTGATGGCAGCGGAACCGGCGGGCTTGATGCGTCGGGTATCGGTGATGCGCAGTGCCGCGTGCCCGGGGGCGCCGCGCACGTGGCGTTCAATGGCCTGGCAGGCAGTGCAGAGTGTCATCCGTGTCTGTTCCGTTCGATCGGCCACTGTAGCATGCCGGCGCCTTCGAGGCCCGAAGTGGACAGGTGCATGCGGCGCATACGGGTTTTCTCCGGGCGCGACGCTCAACCCGCACTTTCCATGTGATTTGTGGCCGATCCGGTGAAGTTCATTGACATGCCGGAGTGGGGCCTGTATAAGGATGAGTGCAGGATCTTTCAAGCAGCAACCTAGAAGTCCAGGTGCTTGCCCATACGGCGCCACTTTTTCTCCTTGTGTCTTCCTTGATCGTCATGCCTTGCCGGCGCTTTTGCCGGTGAGAAAAAAATTATTGAGGAATCCAACATGGAAACCGGTACCGTCAAGTGGTTCAACGATTCGAAGGGTTTTGGCTTCATTACGCCTGATGCAGGCGGCAACGACCTGTTCGCGCACTTCTCCGAAATCCAGGGCAACGGCTTCAAGTCGCTGCAAGAAGGCCAGAAGGTGCGTTACGTCGCTGGCGTCGGCCAAAAGGGCCCGGCCGCGACCAAGATCGAGCCGATCTGAATCGCACAGACCTGAGTTGAGCTGAGCGCCAAGGCGCCAGTCCAATGAAAAAAGCTCCGCCAACGCGGAGCTTTTTTATTTCCGTTGCCGCAATTCCCCGCAACGGTGAAATAAAGCCACTGCTGGCGCGGCAACAAGCGTAGAGTGGGGGCAGGATCACCAAACGGCGGAGGCTGCCATGGATATCTATCCGGCTGCAACTTACAAGGGATACGATCTCTATCCCCTCGTATACAAGCACGCCGCCGAGCGCGTGTGGCCCGAGCCGCGGCCCGACCGTTCCTTCGATGCCGCCGTGGTGATCTGCCTGGAAGGCGAGTCGCCTGAAGGGATGCAGGCGCGCACCTTCCGCCTGGAAGCCGCACCGTGGGATAACGTCGGTGGCGCGCGACGCGGTGCGTTGCGCTATGCCGAGGCCATCATCAATGGCGCGGTGCCGGGGGTGTCGGTAACAACGGCCGGCGCGCCGATGGCGTCCTGAAGGTCCGCGACGGGCCCTGGCGCCGCCGTGCATTCTGCGCCGCTGCCGCCCGCGCGGGGCCATGGCCCATGCCGTGCGCGTGATCCACATGAGTTCAGCAATCCTTCCCATCAGCGCGGCACGATGCCGCATGGAGATGTCGTGAGCGACAGCAGTCCCAGCCGCAGTCCCGGCAACACAGTTCCCGGCAGTACGCCCTTTGCCAGCTACAAGGGTTTCGATCTGTATCCCCTGGTTTATCGCCATCGGCCTGAGCAGGCCTGGCCGCGCATCAAGCCCGACAACAGCTTCCTCGCGTCGATCGTGATTTGCCGCGAGGGCTATCGCCCTGGCAGCGACCATGCGCGCGTATTCCCAATGAGCGAGTCGCGCTGGGAGAACATCGGCTCGGCGCGCCGCGGTGCGCTGCAGTTCGGCGAAGACATCATCAATGGCCTGGTCGCCGGCGAATCCGTGACGTCGATCTAGGAATCCGGTTCCGCAGCGGCCTGGTCACAGGCCAGTTGCGGAGCGGGGAGACAGGCGCGGCGCTATCCGTCAGACTGCAAGGAGTCCGTTCATGGACATGCGTTCGGGATCATCTGGTTTTCTGTGCACGTTGCCCGGTGAGGGCAAAGGCATCACCTATCACGTCGCAGTCTGCTTTATCGATGCGGAGCGTCCCACCGGGGTGCTGTTCACCAGCTTCGTGGGTGTGGGGCGGCGGTCGTTCGGCGTGCTGGCCGAGCCAGGGGCCCTGCAGGGTCAGCTTGCCGCCAGCGGCGAGGCGCTGTGCCGCCTGGCCATCGGCCAGGTGGTGCGCGACCAGCTGCACGACAAGGCGCGCGAGGGCGATGCGGTGCTGGACCTCGCCGCCTCGCCATGGGACGGCGAGCTGAGGCCGGTCGGCGCGGGGCTCAGGACGGCCCGGCCGCATGTGCGCGTGCTTGGCTGAGGCCGCACGCAATCGTCAGGTCAGATCTGGAATACCGGGTTGCCGTGGCGCTCCAGCAGCGCCTCGATCAGCGCCATGTCGGCGATCTCCGGAGTACGGTCTTCCACCGCGCGCGACGGCCCGCAATAGGTCGCCGTCACATGGCGCCTGACGGTCAGCACGCCGGACGCGGGCGGTGCGACTTCAACCGCCTGCCACGGTGCATGCCGGTAACTGCCTGCCTGCCAGCCTTCGGGCGTCAGGTGCACGGCTTCCCATTCTTCGATGACGGACATGATCGGTTCTCCTTGATTGAGGGATGAATCGTTAGCGGGACGGCACGCGCCGGCGCGGCGCATGCCATGACGAGGGGACGCTGGCCTACGACTTGTGCCGGTAGTTGATGCGTCCCTTGGTGAGGTCGTAGGGCGACATCTCCAGCGTGACGCGGTCGCCCGCCAGCACGCGGATGCGGTTCTTCTTCAGCCGCCCGGACGAATACGCCCAGACTTCGAAGCCGTTTTCCAGGATCACGCGGAAACGGTTGTCGGGCAGGACTTCCGAAACCTTGCCGCCAAATTCGACCAGTTCTTCTTTTGCCAAGGAGGCTCCTTGCTGTAGCCGCGCCGCTTGTGCGCGAGCTGTTGTGACGGCCAACTGGACACCAACTGGCCGATGGGATGGGGTTTGCGATGCCTGGCTTACGGCTGGCGCAGGCGCGCCGCGGCGCGTTCGCCGGCACGGCGGGCGGACTGCCTGGCGCGGGCTTCAGAGCGGTGCGTGTCGTGGCGCATTGCCACGTTGGCGACGATGCGTTCGGCGCCATTGCGGTATTCCGCAATCATGTAGGTCGCGAACCAGAGGCCGGGTTCCTGCTGGATGGGATAGACGGAAACGGTGTAAGGGGTAGGGTTGATTCGATTCAATGTGATGCCTGTTCATGGGCGCGGCCGCAGGTGGCGCGGTGCATCGGGTTGCCGATGCTGAGCGTCGCGCGGTGGCGGCCGTTCGCCGTTGCTGTGTGCCAGCGTCGGGCCCGCGCGGCAGCACGGGCGTTGAATCTGGCGTGAAGTGGACCATGCCTGCGCAAGCCGATGCGCCGGGTACAGGGGCGATCGTTGCGGAGCGGACATGCCGCCGGTCGGATAAGGGTGGTGGGCCGTTCGGCCCAAAGACGCATCGGGTGTACGCCCGATATGCCGCCGCTGAATGCTTTTGTGAGATTGTCTTGCGGCTGGCGCACGGACGTCGGGCGTTGCCGATCCGTGCATAGAATATCGAATGATACCACTTCCGGGCCAAACTTGCCTGCGTGACGGGCAGTGCCCCTGGTGCGGCCGCCTTGCGGTGCTCAGCGTTCGCTGATCTGCGCGAAGCGCAGCGACAGGAAGTCGATCAGTTCACGCACCGAAGGCAGCAGACCGCGCCGTGACGGGAACACGGCGTGGATCACGCCGCCCCTGACCGACCAGTCCGGCAGGACTTTCACCAGCCGGCCATCGCGTAGCTCGTCGGTCATCATCATGATCGGCAGCTGCACGATGCCGGCACCGGCCACGGCCGCGGTGCGCAGCATGATCATATCGTCGGTGACCATCCGGGGCTTGTGGTGCAGGTCAGCAGTGGCGCCATCGGGGCCGTACAGCGACCAGGTGTGCGAGGGCCGCGGCGGCCCCAGGTCCAGCGTTGGCAGCGCGTTGAGGTCCGCGGGCGACAGCAGCGGCCCATGGCCTGCCAGCAGCGCCGGGCTGGCCACGAAGCACCAGGCGCGCTCGGCCAGCACGCGCATCACCAGGTCGCTGTCTTCCAGTGGCGGCACGCGCACGCGGATGGCCAGGTCGATCCCCTCCGCCACCACGTCCACACGCCGGTTGGTGGCTTCCAGGTGCACGATGACCTTGGGGTTCGCCGCCATGAAATCCGCAATCATGTCGCCCACGCGCGCGTGCAGCAGCGCCACCGGGCAGCTCATGCGCACCAGGCCGCTGGGTTCGGCGCGGGTTTGCTCGATCGCGCTCTCGGCCGCTTCGGCCTCCACCAGCATGGCCTTACAGTGGGCGTAGTACGTCTGCCCCAGTTCTGTCACGGAGAAGCGCCGCGTCGAGCGCTGGATCAGGCGCACGCCCAGGCGTTCTTCCAGCATGGCCACGCGCCGGCTCAGCTTGGACTTGGGTATGCCGAGCACACGCCCGGCGGGCGCAAAGCCCTGATGGTCGACTACCTGCGCGAAGTAATACAGGTCATTAAGGTCGGGATGCAAGCGGGCGGCTCCTGTCGTCCTGCCAGTAGGACGCTGAGGGCAGATTTTCCATCCTACCGGCGTGATCCGCCAAGTCCTATGCTTCGGCCACACGGTCGGCTTGGCATTGCCCCGAGTCGCCGGTTTCGCCAACTGCATAGGAGAAAGCCAAATGACCACACCCGCGAATTTCAACGGCAAACGTCCGGTACTGGATCCCGCCGATACGGCCATGCTGCTGATCGACCACCAGAGTGGCCTGTTCCAGACCGTTGGCGACATGCCGATGCCTGAGCTGCGCGCCCGTGCGGCCGCGCTGGCCAAGATGGCGACGCTGTGCAAGCTGCCGGTGATCACCACGGCCTCCGTGCCGCAAGGCCCGAACGGCCCGCTGATCCCTGAAATCCACGAAAACGCCCCCATGCCAAATACGTCGCGCGCAAGGGCGAGATCAACGCCTGGGACAACCCCGACTTCGTCGCCGCGGTGCGTGAGACCGGCAAGAAGACCCTGATCATCGCCGGCACCATCACCAGCGTGTGCATGGCATTCCCGTCGATCAGCGCGGTGGCGGACGGCTACAAGGTGTTCGCGGTGGTGGATGCCTCGGGCACCTATTCCAAGATGGCGCAGGAGATCACCCTGGCGCGCATTGTCCAGGCCGGCGTGGTGCCGATGGATACCGCCGCCGTGGCCTCTGAGCTGCAGCAGAGCTGGAACCGCCCCGACGCGCAGCAATGGGCCGAGGTCTACACGCAGATCTTCCCGGCGTACCGCCTGCTGATCGAAAGCTATCTCAAGGCCCAGGACGTCGAGAAGAACCACGAGGTCCTGGACTCCACCCGCTGACGCCAGGCCGGCAACGGCCTGTACACCCCGGCTGCGGAACCGCGAAGGCCGCGGGTCCGCGCCTTCTGTTCACAGGAGAACGTCATGAGCAAGCCCTACAAGCGCCTGGACAAGAGCCAGGCCGCCGTCCTGATGGTCGATCACCAGGCCGGCCTGCTGTCGCTGGTGCGGGATATCGAGCCCGACAAGTTCAAGAACAACGTGCTGGCACTGGCCGACCTGGCCAAGTACTTCAAGCTGCCAACGGTCCTGACCACCAGCTTCGAGGATGGCCCCAACGGACCGATGGTGCCTGAGCTCAAGGCCATGTTCCCCGACGCGCCGTTCATTCCGCGCCCGGGCCAGATCAACGCCTGGGACAACGAGGATTTCGTGGCCGCGGTGCGTGCCACCGGCAAGAAGCAGCTGCTGATCGCCGGCGTGGTCACCGAGGTGTGCGTGGCTTTCCCGGCGTTGTCGGCGATCGAAGAGGGTTTCGAAGTCTTTGTCGTGACCGATGCCTCGGGCACCTTCAACCAAATCACGCGCGATTCGGCCTGGCAACGGATGTCTGACGCTGGCGCGCAACTGATGACGTGGTTCGGCGTGGCTTGCGAACTGCATCGCGACTGGCGCAACGACATCGAGGGTCTGGGCACGCTGTTCTCGAACCATATTCCGGACTATCGGAATTTGATTACGGCTTATACGACGGTGAAGAGCAGCAAGTAAGCAACGTCCTTTAGCAACCTGTCGGTTGGCTCCCTCTCCCGCTTGCGGGAGAGGGAGCCAGCAAGTGGCAAGCAGAATCCCTCAGGCTTCTTTCACAACCCTTCCTACGGGCGCCGCAGCGACCTCCGCCTGCGCCGATGCCGACCTCCGGTGGTTGATCATCGACACCGCCCCCACCGCAATCACCGCCGGGATTGCCATCGCCATGAAGTTCTGCTGCAACGGCAACGACATGCCCACCAGCACGCCGATCACGATCGGTGCCAGGATGGCGCCGCTGCGTCCCACGCCCGAAGCCCAGCCGATGCCGGTGCCGCGCACCGCCATCGGATAGAACTGGCCCGCATAGGCATAGGTGACGATCTGCGTGCCGATGGTGGAAGCACCTGCCAGGCCCACCACGACGAACAGCGCTGCGCTGGGCATCGGGTAGCCCAGCAGCGTGATCGACACGGCCGCCAGCGTGTACATGCCGATCAGCACGTGCTTGATCGGCAGCCGGTCGGCGAGCCAGCCGCCGCCGATGGCGCCGAGCATCGCGCCGAAGTTCAGCACCAGCACGAAGGTCAGCGCCGAGCCCAGGCTGTAGCCCGCGCCCGCCATCAGCTTGGCCAGCCACGAGCTGAGCGCATACACCATGAACAGGCACATGAAGAACGCCACCCAGAACATCACCGTGCTGAAGCCGCGGCCATCCTGGAACAGGCGCCGGATCGGCGCGCTGCCGGCCTTGTCATCGGCGGGCAGGGTGAGCGAGTCGCCGGCTTGCGGGCGATGCGAGGGCACCAGGCGCGATACCACCGCCTGCAGCGCCGCGGTCTGGCCGGTGCGGACCAGGTAGGGCATCGACTCCGGCAGCGAGCGCAGCACCAGCGGGATCAGCACCGCCGGCACGCCGGCGGCAAGGAACACCGACTGCCAGCCGTAGCTCTCGATCAGCCCCTTGCCCAGCAGCGCCGCCAGCATGCCGCCCACCGAGTAGCCGCTGAACATCAGCGTCACCAGCGTGCCGCGCAGCTTGCGCGGCGCGTACTCGGTCATCTGCGCCACCACGTTGGGCATCACGCCGCCAATGCCCAGGCCCGCCAGGAAGCGCGTGACGCTGAACGTCACCGGGTCGCTGGTAAAGCCCGCCGCCGCGGTGAAGACACTGAACAGCAGGATGCAGATGGCGATGGCGCGCCTGCGGCCGATGCGGTCGGCCACGGTGCCGAGGAAGATCGCGCCGAACATCATGCCGAACAGCGCCGAGCTGACCATGAAGCCGGCGCTGGTTGCGGTCACGCCCATCTCTTTCATGATCGACGGCAGGGCGATGCCGGCCACGGCCAGGTCGTAGCCGTCGAAGATGATGATCAGTGCGCACCAGAACAGGATGAGCGCATGGAAGCGGTTGAAGCGGGCCTCGTCGGCCAGCTTGTGGACATCGATCTGACGCATGGTTTGTCTCCGGTATGGTGGGATGGCGGTAGGTTGCGATGAGGCGGCGTTGCCGCTCATGCCACCGCGACGGCGCGCTCTGCGGCGGCCTTCAGTTCGCGTTCGCGCAGCATGAAGCGCTGGATCTTGCCGGTGGCGGTCTTGGGCAGCGCATCGACGAACTCGATCGCGCGCGGGTACTTGTAGGCCGCCAGCCGCTCCTTGACGAAGGCCTTCAGTTCGCCGTCGCCCAGCTGCGCCCCGGCCTTCAGCACCACGAAGGCCTTGGTCTTGATCAGTCCTTCATGGTCAGGTACGCCGATCACCGCGGCCTCCAGCACCGCAGGGTGCTGCACCAGCGTGGCCTCGACCTCGAACGGCGATACGTAGATGCCGCTGACCTTGAGCATGTCGTCGCTGCGCCCGGCGTAGCTGTAGGTGCCATCCGCGTTGCGCACGTATTTGTCGCCGCTCTTGGTCCAGCCGCCGCGGAAGGTCTCGCGCGACTTCTCGCGGTTGGCCCAGTACATCATCGCGGCGCTGGGTCCCTGGATATAGAGGTCGCCGATCTCGCCGTCGGGCACCGGGCGGCCGTCTTCGTCGCGCAACTCGATGGCGTAGCCCGGCACCGGCCAGCCGGTGGTGCCGTACCGCACCTGGCCGGGACGATTGGACAGGAAGATATGCAGCATCTCGGTGGAGCCGATGCCGTCGATGATCTCGCAGCCGAAATGCGCGGTGAAGCGCTGGCCGATATCGGCGGGCAGCGCCTCGCCGGCGGACGAGCACAGCCGCAGTGCGACCTCGGCGCGCTGCGGCAGCGCCGGCGAGGCGAGCATGCCGGCGTAGCCTGTCGGCGCGCCGAAGAACACTGTTGGCTTGTGTTGCAGCCAGCGGCGGAAGGTGGCCTCGGGCGTGGGCCGCTCGGCCATCAGCACCACCGTGGCGCCGACGCTGAGCGGGAAGCTGAGGCCGTTGCCCAGCCCGTAGGCGAAATACAGCTTGGCCGCCGAGAAGCAGACATCCCGCTCCTGCAGGCCGAGCACCGGGCCGGCGTAGAGCGCCGCGGTCCAGTACGGGTTGCCGTGGCTGTGCACCACGCCCTTGGGCTGGCCGGTCGAGCCGGACGAGTAAAGCCAGAAGCCGGGATCGTCGCAGCTGGTGGCGGCAGGCGCTTGCAGCGGCGCCTGCGCGGCAAGCACCGCATCCAGCGCCGCCATGCCATCGGGCAGCGGCTCATGCGCACGCGATACCAGGACCCGCCCGACTTCATGCCCGGGACGCGCCAGCGCCTCCTGCAGCACGGGCAGCAGCGCGGCCGACACCAGCACCGCCTGCGCGCGGCTGTGCTGCAGCATGTAGCGATAGTCGTCGGCGGTCAGCAGCGTGTTGACGGCCACCGGGACGATGCCGGCGTACATCGCGCCCAGGAAGCAGACTGGCCAGTCGGTGCAGTCGTGCATCAGCAGCAGCACGCGCTCTTCGCGGCGGATGCCGGCGCCGAGCAGCGCGGCGGCCAGGCGCCGCACCTGCTGCGCCAGTTCGCCATAGGTGAGCTGGCCGTCGTCATCGATATAGGCCACCTTGCCGGCGCGTCCGGCATTGCAGCCGAGCAGGTGCTCGGCAAAGTTGAAGGACGTGCCGGGTGGCCGGACGGGTGTCTCTGCGGGCGTGGCGGTCATGGGTGTCTCCCCGTTGCTGGTGTACGGTGTGCCGCGCGCCGCCATGCGGGCGTGGCGGCGCGGTGAAGCGGGTTGGCTTGAACAGTCAGGCGAGCGCGTCGAGCACCGCGGTACTGGCCTGGATGGCGCTGCGCCGGTGATAGAAGTGCAGGGCGCGCAGGCCACCCAGTTCCTCGCCGCCGCCGGCGCGGCCGGGGCCGCCGTGCAGCGATTGCGGCATGACGTTGCCGTGGCCGGTGTGCAGCTGCGCCACGTCGGGCGAGATCACATGCACGCGGCCATGGCTGTCGGCCAGCTCGACGGCGGCGGCGCCGAGCGCGGCCGCGTCGCTGCCATAGAGCGATGCCACCAGCGAGCCCTGGCCACGGCGCACGAGTGCCAGTGCGTGGGCGGTATCCCGATAGGGCAGCAGCGTGGCCACTGGGCCGAACACTTCGGTGTCGTGCACCGCGGCGGCAGCATCCGCATCGGTCACGCCCAGCAGTGTCGGGCCGATGCAGCAGGCCACGGCCGGATCGGCATCCACCAGGTGCTGCGTGGCGTCATGCAGCACCTGTGCATGCTTGCGCAGGTAAGCCAGACCATCTTGCACGGCGTTGAACTGCGCACGGCTGACCAGCGCACCCATGCGCACGGTATCGTTGCGCGGGTTGCCCACGGTCACTTTCGACAGCCGTGCGCCGATGGCCTCGGCGGCCTGGCCATACAGCGCTTCAGGCACGAACACGCGCCGGATCGCGGTGCATTTCTGTCCGGACTTGACCGTCATCTCGCGCACGGCTTCCTTCACCAGCAGGTCGAAGGCGGCGGTATCGGGGCCGTCCTGCGGCAGCAGGACGGCGGAATTGACGCTGTCCGCTTCGATATTCACGCGGACAGAGCGTTGCGCGATGGCGGGATGCGAGCGGATCACCGCGGCCGTATCGGCCGAACCGGTGAACGACACCACGTCAAAGGGCTGCAACGGGTCCAGCAGCCCGGCCGGGCTGCCGCACACCACCGACAGCGCGCCGGCTGGCAGCACCCCGGCCTCGACCACGTCGCGCACCATGCGCTGGGTCAGCCAGGCGGTGGCGGTAGCGGGTTTGACGATCACCGGCACGCCGGCCAGCAATGCCGGTGCCGCCTTCTCCCACAGGCCCCAGCTCGGGAAGTTGAAGGCATTGATGAACAGCGCCACACCGCGCGTGGGCACCAGCACATGCTGCGACTGGAACAACGGGTCCTTGCCCAGTCGGGTGGCCTCGCCATCCGGCAGGTAATGCCGGTCGCCGAGCGTATCGCCCAGCTTTGCGTAAGTGCCCAGCGTGAAGATGCCGCCGTCGATGTCGACCGCGGAGTCGTTCCTGACGGTGCCGCTGTTGGCCGTGGCGATGTCGTAATAGGCATCGCGATTGGCCTGCAGCACCTTGACGATGTCAGCCAGCAGCGCGGCGCGCTTGCGATAGGTCAGCGCGCGCAGGGCAGCGCCGCCCTGTTCGCGGGCAAAGGCGAAGCCGGCAGCGAGGTCCAGTCCGGTGGCATCCACGCGCACCAGTTCGTCGCCCAGCACCGGATCGAACAAGGGCGTGCCGGCACCGCTGCCGGCCTGCCACTTGCCGCCGAGGTAGTTGGAAAGCAATTCAGTCATAGGGGATCTCAGCGCGTGAAGTCGATGCGGCCTTCTGGCAGCAGGTAGAGCACCAGCGCGCGGCCGTTGCTGACGGTGGGGCGGTGGGCGCTGCCCGGCGGGCATACCAGCCAGCCGGCGGGGCGGCCGTCGAACTGCGCCTCGCCCTCGAGCGGCATGATCAGGTCGATCTCGCCATCGGGATGGGTGTGATGCGGGCCGGCAATGTCCTGCATGTCGACCACGTCGACGGAAAAGCCGTGCAGGTCGTCAGCCGGCCTGAAGATGCGGCCGTAGCGGATGCCGCCGCCTTCGCGGTCGCACAGCCAGCCTTCGGCCACGCCGGCCTGGCATGCGTCCTTCAGTTGCTGGTAGGTGGTGCTGCCGGCGCCATGCTCGGCATTGAGCCAGGCATCGAGCGCGGTATCCAGCGGGCGGCCTGCCAGTTGCGCGGTGAGCTGCGCGATCTGGCTGCGGAATTCTGTGGGGGACATGGTGAGGGGCTCCGTCGGATTCGCCAGTTGCTATCACTGGCTTCATGCATTATTGTGCATGTATGAAAAATAGAGCCGCACCGAAATCATGTCAAGCACTATATTGCATGAATCTGGGTTAACCCCGGAAGCCGACCTGCATCATGATTCAGATTCAAGTGTTGCCAACGGCACTGAGAAGAACCCGTTCCTGGTCGCGCTGGGCGAGCGTGTGCGCGAGCTGCGCGCCTGCCGCGGCCTGACCCGAAAGGCCGCCGCGCAGGCGGCCGGCGTGTCGGAGCGGCACCTGGCCAACCTGGAATACGGCAGCGGCAACGCTTCCATCCTGGTGCTGCAGCATATTGCCGAGGCGCTGCAGTGCTCGCTGGCCGGCCTGCTGGGCGACGTCACCACGTCGTCGCCTGAATGGATCCTGTTGCGCGAGCTGCTGGAGCACCGCGACGAAGCCACGCTGCGGCGCGTGCGCATTGCCGTGGGCGAGATGCTCGGCACGGGTGGCGAGAACGCCGGCCAGGCCGCGCGCAGCCCGCGCGTGGCGCTGATCGGGCTGCGCGGCGCCGGCAAGACCACGCTGGGCGGGATGCTGGCCGAAGACCTGGATTTCCCCTTTGTCGAGCTGAGCCGCGAGATTGAGAAGTTTGCCGGCTGCAGCATCTCCGAGATCCAGGGCCTGTATGGCATGAACGCCTACCGCCGCTACGAGCGGCGCGCGCTGGAAGAGGCCATCCAGATCTATCCCGAAGCCGTGATCGCCACGCCCGGCGGCCTGGTATCGGACCCCGCCACCTTCAACCTGTTGCTGGCCCACTGCACTACGGTCTGGCTGCGGGCGGAGCCGGAAGACCATATGGAGCGGGTGCGCGAGCAGGGCGACTTCCGGCCGATGGCGGCCAGCAAGGAGGCCATGGAGGACTTGCGCCATATCCTGGCCGGGCGCGCGGCCTTCTATTCCAAGGCGGAGTTCTCGCTGGACACCAGCGCGCAACCGCTGGAGCCCACGTTTGCCGCGCTGCGCGAACTGGTGCGCCAGGCGTTGCGCATGCCGTTGTGACGGCTGGGGCGCAGTAACGCGGCATCGGGGGCAGTGAGCGGCGCCTCCTGAGAAAACTGCACAATAGTGCTTGCAGAAAATCTGCTTAATGAACTATAGTTCTTATCACCAGATTCCTGTCCATGCACGATAGTGCAGTTTCGCAGAGGAGACACCCGCCGTGACCACCGCCCCCCGCGTCGACTACCAGACCACCCCCGCCCAATACAAACACCTGAAGCTGACGTTCGACGGCCCCGTCGCCACGCTGGCGGTGGACATCGACGAGAACGCCGGCCTGCGCCCCGGCTACAAGCTCAAGCTCAACAGCTATGACCTCGGCGTCGACATCGAACTGAACGACGCGCTCAACCGCGTCCGCTTCGAGCACCCGGAAGTGCGCACCGTGGTCGTCACCAGCGGCAAGGACAAGGTGTTCTGCTCCGGCGCCAATATCTTCATGCTGGGCGTCAGCAGCCATGCGTGGAAGGTCAACTTCTGCAAGTTCACCAACGAGACCCGCAACGGCATCGAGGACTCCTCGGCGCACAGCGGCCTGAAGTTCCTGGCCGCGGTCAATGGCGCCTGCGCCGGCGGCGGCTATGAGCTGGCGCTGGCCTGTGACGAGATCCTGCTGGTGGACGACCGCTCGTCGGCCGTGAGCCTGCCGGAAGTGCCGCTGCTGGGCGTGCTGCCCGGCACTGGCGGCCTGACCCGCGTGACCGACAAGCGCCACGTGCGCCATGACCTGGCCGACATCTTCTGCACCACCACCGAAGGTGTGCGCGGCCAGCGCGCCAAGGACTGGCGCCTGGTCGACGACATCGCCAAGCCGGCCGTGTTCGCCCAGAAGGTGCAGGAGCGCGCGCTGGCGCTGGCCGCGCAGAGCGACCGCCCGGCCGATGCGCGCGGCGTGGCGCTCGAGCCGATCGAGCGCACCATCGAAGCCGATGCGCTGCGCTACACCCATGTGACGATCGAGATCGACCGCGCCGGCCGCACCGCCACCTTTACGGTCAAGGCGCCGACGGGCGCGCAGCCGCAGAACATCGATGAAATCGTGGAAGCCGGCGCTGCCTGGTACCCGCTGCAACTGGCGCGTGAACTGGAAGACGCGATCCTGTCGATGCGCACCAATGAACTGGACATCGGCACCTGGCTGATCAAGACCAGCGGCGATGCCGCCGCGGTGCTGGCCAGCGACGCCACGCTGCTGGCGCACCAGGACCATTGGCTGGTGCGCGAGACCATCGGCCTGCTGCGCCGCACGCTGAGTCGCCTGGACGTGTCTTCGCGCAGCCTGTTCGCGCTGATCGAGCCGCAATCGTGCTTTGCCGGCACCTTCCTGGAACTGGCGCTGGCCTGTGACCGCAGCTACCACCTGGCACTGCCGGACGACGAGGACCGCGCACCGAAGATCACGGTGGCGGAAGTCAACTTCGGCCTCTACCCGATGGCCACCGGCCAGAGCCGCCTGGGCCGCCGTTTCTATGACGAACAGCCCGCGCTGGACGCGGTGCGCGCCAGGGCCGGCCAGCCGCTCGATGCCGATGCGGCCTATGCGCTGGGCCTGGTCACCGCCAACCCCGACGACATCGACTGGACCGACGAAGTGCGCATCGCGCTGGAAGAGCGCGTGGCGATGTCGCCCGATGCGCTGACCGGCATGGAAGCCAACCTGCGCTTCAACGGCCAGGAAAACATGTTCACCCGCATCTTTGGCCGCCTGACCGCGTGGCAGAACTGGATCTTCCAGCGCCCCAACGCCGTGGGTGAAAAGGGTGCGCTCAAGGTCTACGGCAAGGGCGACAAGGCCGCCTTCGACTGGAACCGCGTCTGATCCAGCCTTACACGACAACCGAATCGTCCCCTGAAGGAGACCACCATGTCCGGCATCAACTACAGCGACAAGATCCCCAACAACGTCAACCTGAGCGAAGACCGCACCCTGCAGCGCGCGCTCGAGCAATGGCAGCCCAACTACCTGAGCTGGTGGAACGACATGGGCCCGGAAGGCTCGCACCAGCATGACATCTACCTGCGCACTGCGATCAGCGTCGATCCGCAGGGCTGGGCCCACTTCGGCCACGTCAAGATGCCGGACTACCGCTGGGGCATCTTCCTGAACCCGGCCGAGGCCAACCGCAAGATCCATTTCGGCGACCACAAGGGTGAGGACGCGTGGCAGGACGTGCCCGGCGAATACCGCGCCAACCTGCGCCGCATCATCGTGACGCAGGGCGATACCGAGCCGGCGTCGGTTGAGCAGCAGCGCCACCTGGGCCTGACCGCGCCCAGCATGTACGACCTGCGCAACCTGTTCCAGGTGAACGTGGAAGAGGGCCGCCACCTGTGGGCCATGGTCTACCTGCTGCACAAGTACTTCGGCCGCGACGGCCGCGAGGAGGGCGAGGCCCTGCTGGAGCGCCGCAGCGGCCAGCAGGACAACCCCCGCATCCTGCAGGCGTTCAACGAGCAGACGCCTGACTGGCTGTCGTTCTTCATGTTCACCTACTTCACCGACCGCGACGGCAAGTTCCAGCTGTGCGCGCTGGCCGAATCCTCCTTCGACCCGCTGGCGCGCACCACCAAGTTCATGCTGACCGAGGAAGCGCACCACATGTTCGTGGGCGAGTCCGGCGTGTCGCGCGTGATCCAGCGTACCTGCCAGGTGATGAACGAACTCAAGACCGACGATCCGGCAAAGCTGCGCGCGGCCGGCGTGATCGACCTGCCGACGCTGCAGCGCTACCTGAACTTCCACTACAGCGTGACGATCGACCTGTTTGGCGCCGATGAGTCCAGCAACGCTGCCACCTTCTACAGCACCGGCCTGAAGGGCCGCTACGAAGAAGGCAAGCGCATGGACGACCACGTGCTCAAGGGCCAGACCTACCGCATCCTGCAGGCGCAGAACGGCCAGCTGACCGAGAAGGAAGTGCCGCTGCTGAACGCGCTCAATGAAGTGCTGCGCGACGACTACATCAAGGACAGCATGGCCGGCATCGAACGTTGGAACAAGGTCATCGACAAGGCCGGCATCCCGTTCCGCCTGAAGGTGCCGCACAAGGCCTTCCACCGCAATATCGGCGCGCTGGCCGGGGTCAAGGTATCGCCGGACGGCCGCGTGATCTCCGACGCCGAATGGCGCGACTTCCGCGACCAGTGGCTGCCCAGCGAAGGCGACCGCGCCTTTGTCGCCAGCCTGATGGGCCGCGTGGTCGAGCCGGGCAAGTTCGCCAACTGGATCGCGCCGCCGGTGATGGGCATCAACCGCCAGCCGGTGGACTTCGAGTACGTGCGCTTCAACTAAGCCACGGACCTGTCAACCACTCCCTGTTTGCTCCCCTCTCCCGCGTGCGGGAGAGGGGCCGGGGAGAGGGCAGGCGCCACGACAAGGCGCCGCCGCCGTCAACGACCCTCACCCCGGGCGCCCCTCATCCTGTGGAGACCGCCATGGACATGGCAGAAATTCAAATCATCAAGCAGCACCTGATCGATCCCGAGATCTGCATCCGCTGCAACACCTGCGAAGCCACCTGCCCGGTGGGCGCGATCACGCACGACGCGCGCAACTATGTAGTCGATGCCGACCAGTGCAACTTGTGCATGGCCTGCATTTCCCCGTGCCCGACGGGCTCGATCGACAACTGGCGCGCCATGCCGAAGCTGCGCGCCTACAGCATCGAAGAGCAACTCACCTGGGACACGCTGCCGGAAGAACTGACGCCCGAGCAACTGGCCGACCTGGCGCCCGGTGCCGAGATGCAGACCGCCGCGCCGGAGATTCCCGCCGCGTCGCCGCTGGCCGGCACCGGCGAGGACGCCGTCAACAGCGCCCGCTACGGCGCCACCGTGCCGCCGTGGTCCGCTGCGCATGCCTACACCAACCTGTACGGCGCCAAGTCCGCCAACAAGACCATCACCGCCACCGTGACCGGCAACGTGCGCGTGACCGAAGTCGGGCGTGAGTACGACACCCACCACATCGTGCTGGACTTTGGCGCGACGCCGTTTCCGGTGCTGGAAGGCCAGTCCATCGGCATCGTCCCGCCGGGCACCGACGCCGGCGGCCGCCCGCACCATGCGCGCCAGTATTCAATTGCCAGCCCGCGCAACGGCGAGCGCCCCGGCTACAACAACCTGTCGCTGACGATCAAGCGCGTGCTGCAGGACCATGACGGCAGCCCGGTGCGCGGCGTGGCATCCAACTACATGTGCGACCTGAAGGTCGGCGACAAGGTCGAAGTGATCGGACCGTTCGGCGCCAGCTTCCTGATGCCCAACCACCCGCGCTCCAACATCGTGATGATCTGCACAGGCACCGGCAGCGCACCGATGCGCGCCATGACCGAATGGCGCCGGCGCCTGCGCAAGGCCGGCAAGTTCGACGGCGGCAAGCTGATGCTGTTCTTCGGCGCGCGCACCCGCGAAGAGCTGCCTTACTTTGGCCCGTTGCAGAACCTGCCCAAGGATTTTATCGACATCAACCTGGCGTTTTCGCGCACGGCGGGGCAGCCGAAACGCTACGTGCAGGACCTGATGCGCGAACGCGCCGCCGATCTGGCCGCACTGCTGGCGAGCCCCGACACGCACTTCTATGTTTGCGGGCTCAAGAGCATGGAAGAGGGCGTGGTGCTGGCGCTGCGCGACGTTGCGCAGCAGGCGGGGTTGCAGTGGGAGACGCTGGCCGAGGGGCTCAAGCGCGATGGGCGGCTGCACCTGGAGACGTATTGAACTTGCTACGCCCAGGCTCACTGCCGGGTTGTTGCTCCCCTCTCCCGCACGCGGGAGAGGGGAGCACACCGGCGGCATTGCGTGCACACATCCTCGGCGCTATACCCTCAATCCGTATCCACCTGCGCCTTGTGCTTCGACGCCATCTTGTCCTGCTGCGCCGGCGGCACGTTGTCGTAGTGGCTGAACTGGATGGTGTAGCTGCCGTGGCCGCCCGTGATGCTGTTCAGCCGTGACTGGTAGTCGTTGAGCTCGGACAGCGGCACCTGGCCGGCGACGATCACGGCGTTGCCGGCCGCGGTGCGCGTGCCATGGACCTGGCCGCGCTTGGTGGAGAGGTCGCCGATGATGTCGCCCATGGCGGTGCCCGGCGCCGTCACCTCGATGTCGACGATCGGTTCCAGCACGCTGGGCCTGGCCTTGAGTACCGCGTCGATGAAGGCCTTGCGCCCGGCGGTCGCGAACGCGACTTCCTTGGAATCGACCGGATGGCTCTTGCCGTCGAACACAGTCACGCGCACGTCCTGCATCGGGAAGCCCGCCAGCGGGCCGCTGTCCAGCACCTGGCGGATGCCCTTTTCCACGGCGGGAATGAACTGGCCCGGAATCGCGCCGCCCTTGACCGCATCGACAAAGTCGAAGCCCTCGCCGCGCGACAGCGGCTCCACGCGCAGCATCACTTCGCCGAACTGCCCGGCGCCGCCGGTCTGCTTCTTGTGCCGGTGATGGCCCTCGGCCTTGCCGCCGATGGTCTCGCGATAGGCGATCTTGGGCGGGCGCGTCACCACCTCCAGCTTGTACTGCTCGGTCAGCCGCTCCAGCGCGCAGCGCAGGTGGAATTCGCCCAGGCCGAACACCACGGTCTCATTGGTGCCAACCGGATGCTCGACGCGCAGGCACGGGTCCTCGGCGCTGAGCTTGTGCAGCACCTCGGCCAGGCGCTGCTCGTTGCCGCGCCGCGCCGGCTCGATCGCCAGCCCGTAGATGGGGGTCGGGAACTCCAGCGGCGTCAGGTGGATATTGCCGTCCTCAGTGGCGTCGTGCAGCACGGCATCGAAGCCGAGTTCGTCCACCTTGGCCACCGCGCAGATATCGCCCGGGCCGGCGCGCGGGATCTCCTGAGTCTCCTTGCCCTGCAGCCGCAGCAGGTGCGCCACCTTGAACGGCTGGCGCCCGTCGCCGATATAGAGCTGGCTGTCGCGCGTGACCGTGCCCTGGTGGATGCGGAACACCGCCAGCTTGCCGACATAGGGATCGATCACCACCTTGAAGACATGGGCCAGCACGTGCTTGTCAGGCACGGGAACGGCCCGCACCGCCTTGCGGTGTTCGCCGCCTTCACCGCCACCTTCGCGTGTCTCGCGATAGAACAGGGGCGGATTGCCTTCAGTCGGGTTGGGCAGCAGTTGCACGAATACGTCGAGCAGCTCGGCGACGCCGGCGCCGGTGGCGGCCGAGGTAAAGCAGATCGGCACCAGGTGGCCCTCGCGCAGCGCGCGCTCGAATGGCGCGTGCAGCTGCTCCGGCGTGATCGCCTCGCCCTGCTCCAGGTACAGCTCCATCAGTTCGGGATCGATCTCGATCACCTGGTCGATCAGCGCATCGTGCGCGGCGGGCACAGATAAAAAATCCGACTCGCCGGCCGGATTGAAGAAGCAGTCCACCACCTGGCTGCCGTTGCCGGCCGGCAGGTTGATCGGCAGGCATTCCTTGCCAAAGGCCTCCTGGATATCCGCAAGCAGCGCGGGCAGGTCGACCTTGTCGCCGTCGATGCCGTTGACGATGATCATCCGGCACAGCTGGCGCGCCTGCGCCCACGCCATCGCGCGTCGCGTGGTCATCTCGATGCCGGTCTGGGCATTGATGACGATGGCGGCGGTTTCCACTGCCGCCAGCGCACTGATGGCCAGGCCGGAGAAGTCGGGGTAACCGGGGGTGTCAAGCAGGTAGACGCGGGTGTCGCGGTAGTGCAGGTGGGCGGCGGCGGTGGTGAGCGAGCGTTTGTACTTGCGCTCGAGCGGGTCGCTGTCGCACACCGTGGAACCGCGCTCGATGCTGCCGGGCGTGTGCAGCGCACCGCCCTTGTACAGCAGTGCCTCGACCAGCGAGGTCTTGCCGCTCCCTGCATGCCCAAGCAGGGCAACGGTGCGGATGGCATCGGGACTATCGTGCATGTTGGCTCTCGGTTCGTCCGGCAATGACTCTCAGGGCATTATTGGCGAAATTTCGCGGAAGCGACATATGTGCGTGCCCGGCACCGTGCCATGCCGGACATGGAATAGCTGCCAAGTGGCGCGACCGGCGCTCGACCGGCCTTGTCTGGGCGCCGCGCGGCTTGCCTGCGCTGCAGCAAGCCGCATGCTGGTGCGCTGCAGCAAACTCAGCGGCGCACGTCGTCGTGGTCGGTCGACACCGCCAGCGCCTGCCATGCGGCCAGTTCGCTTTCCACCCGGCGGTTCTTCTCGGTGATGCGGTGGACCGTGTCCGAGCCCAGCGGCAGGCGCACCGGCGGGTTGTCGCTGTCCGCCAGGGCCAGCAGCGCTGCCGCCAGCTTGGCCGGGTCGCCGGGCTGCTGGTGGTTCGCCGAAGCCATGTGCTCACGCATTGCACCGACCGTATCGGCATACGCGGCGATCTCCGTGCGCACGCGCACCAGCGAGCTGGCGTCGAGGAAGTCGGTGCGGAAGAAGCCCGGCTCGACCACGGTGGCACGGATGCCCAGCGGCGACAGTTCGGCATCGAGCGCTTCGGTCAGGCCCTCCACCGCGAACTTGGTCGCGCCATAGACGCCCCAGCCGGGATACGCGGCGTAGCCACCGATCGACGAGATGTTGAGGATGCGGCCGCTGCGCTGCCGGCGCATCTGCGGCAGCACGGCACGCGTCACGGTCAGCACGCCGAACACGTTGGTGGCGAACTGCTGCTCGACCTCGCGCGCGGAGGCTTCTTCGACCGCGCCCAGCAGGCCGTAGCCGGCGTTGTTGACCAGCACGTCGATGCGGCCGAAGCGGGCCACGGCGGCCTTGGAGGCGGCGATGGCCTGTGCTTCGTCGGTAACGTCCAGCGTTACGCCCAACAGGTTGTCGTGTCCGCCCAGTGCGGCGGTGATCGTCTCCGGGCGCCGCGCGGTGGCGACGACCCGATCGCCACGCGCCAGCGCGGCACGGGTCAGTTCCAGCCCGAAGCCGCGCGAAGCGCCGGTGATAAACCAGACCTTGCTGGTGGCGTTGATGGTGGTGTTGGCGGACATGGTGAATCTCCTTTAGCTGTCGCCGGCGGGCTGCGCGACAAACGATATTTCCGGCCGTTTCGCTTGAGAAAAAGTCAAGCGTATGGGCGAAATGGGGCGTCTGGAAAGGCGCTTATACGCGGGAGTCAGCCGTTCAGGACACGCTCAGGGCACGATCCCGACCAGGCGCGACAGCGACTGCTCCGCGCCCCGAGCCGCCTCCGCCACGAAGTCGATGAAGCGCCGGACCCGCACCGGCATCTGGCTGCGATGCGGGTAGTACCTGTACATGCCGACATTGCTGCTGCTGTAGCCCGGCAGGATCGCCTTCAGTCGCCCGCTCACGAGGTCGGCGTGGATCATGTAGGCGGGCAGCTGGCCGATGCCCATGCCGGCGCGCACCGCTTCGACCTCGGCTTCCACGTCATTGAAGCTCGCTACGGCAGGCACCTCCTGGTAGACCAGGGCGCCGTCCACCTGCAGTTCCCATGGCACCATGCGCCCGGTGGCGGGGCGGCGGAAGCCCGTGCACTGGTGCTGCGGCAAGTCGTCGATGATGGCCGGCTCGCCGTGCCGCGCCAGGTAATCCGGCGCCGCGCAGATGACCAGCGGCAGGTCGCACAGCCGCCGCGCCACCAGGTTCTGGCCGGGGCTGGTGCCGACGCGGAAGCCGACGTCGATCCTGGCTTCGACCAGGTCGGTGAAGAGATCGCTCAGCACCACATCGAAGGTGATGCCGGGATATTGTTCGCGAAAGCCGCGCACCAGCGGGACCAGCACGCGGCTGCCAAGCGACGGCGGCGCGGTCAGGCGGATCATGCCGTCGTCGTCGCTCCTGCTGCCGCGGACCTGCTCGAGCGCTTCGTCGAGCTGGCGCATGCCGGGGGCGGCCAGTTCGAACAGGCGTGTGCCTTCTTCGGTCAGACTGAGCTTGCGGGTGGTCCGGTGCAGCAGCCGCACGCCGAGATGGTCCTCCAGCGTGCGCACCGCCTTGCTGGCGGCCTGCGGGGTAACGCCGGCCTCCATCGCGGCGCGGTGGAAGCTGCCGGCGCGCACCACGCCGAGGAAGAGGGTGAGGACACGGGCTTTGTCCATGACTGGCAACTGATGGTGAAGAGTCCGGCCATCATAGTGCGGATTCGGAAACAGCCGGCGGCCGTGGGCACCACGGACCTCGTGCCTGTGAACTACTGACAGAGCGGATGGAGAGTGGCAGAGGCTGCTACTTCAGCTCGCAATGCATGCAAAGCCCTGGCGGTATGCCTGCAATTTTGAGCGTATGCGATGCACGGACTTCAGCGGGAAGCGTCTCCGCGGAGCACAGCTCGAAGCCATAGCGGGCAAAATGGCTCGGGCAATTGCCGGTCGCCAGTACGGCGCGACGCACGCCTTGCGCGCGTGCGCGCATCAATACCGCAGAGACCAGGTGAGTTGCCACCCCCAACTGGCGAAACTCGGGAAGCACGGCCACAGACCGGATGACGATGAGATCGTCGTATCGTTCGGCGCCGGCGCATCCAACCACGCGGCCTTCCAGCTCCGCGACATGGAAAGCGTCCAGATGCGCTTCGATTTCGTGCTCGTCCAAACCGCATTGTGCGAGGACCTTCGAAACAGCCGGCAGATCTTGCGTGCCCGCAGAACGAATGCGTAGATCTTTGATCATGATGAAGCCTGTCGGCGGCGGTCCCTGACGCGTGGGCGGATTCGGGGTGTTCAGGTGTTGGGGGGAGAAAAGTACCTTATCCATCCCGGCAGCCTGGGTTTTCGTATGAAAAACCCTAGGGTTTCGGGTAAGCCCTGTAAAGAAATACATTGAAAAATTGCGTCGAAGCGGCGGATACCTGCCGACGCCGCGGTTGCAGGCGGCGTCGGCGGCATGCTTCTCACCCGCCGGACTAGTGCCCGATCAGGCTCGATGCGGATCGGCAGCTCCCGCACGTGCTTGCCGGTCCGCTGGCTGATGCATTGCCGCAAATCGCGCAGGCTCCCATGTCGCGCGTTTGTAATTAAGTCCCTGACTTTCCTTGTAATCCGTGGATTCGCAACGCCCGCAGCGGAGGCTGAAGCGCGCAAGGGCCGCTGGTGCGCAGCCCGAGGCCCCCGCGCCTACGGCACGAATGTTGCGGGAGGTCCTGGCAGCGATGGGCATATCGCTGGCCCGGGAGGTGACCGGGTCGACCATCCACCCGCCACAAGGCGTCCGTCGGGTTTGCGACCGCGCCGGGACCTTTCGACCAAGGAGAGTTGTCATGAATATCGTCTGGCTTGTTGGGGCCGTAGTCATCATTCTCGCGGTACTCAGCTTCTTCGGCTTGCGCTAGTCCGCGTCGCGCGCAGCGTGCCGGCACGGGGCTTGGTGCCCCGGCGTCCCAGTGCACGCGCGTACCGGTGGAGCCTTACGACGGCGCCGTTGTTGCATTGCGGCGTGGCTGCGCCACGCCCGCCGCCCTGTTTCCTGTTCCCCTCCGCAGCCCAATTTCATCTGTTCCGACGACGAGCTTTTTCGCCTGCCATGCCAACAATGTCCGGCCAAGACAGCGACAAACCACATCGGAGGAGACAGACATGAGCAAGCATCCGTTCGACCTGACCGGCAAGGCGGCATTGGTGACCGGCGGCAATGGCGGTATTGGCCTGGGCATTGCCGAAGGGCTGGCCGCGGCCGGCGCCGATATCGCGATCTGGGGCACCAATGCCGACAAGATCGCCGCCGCCGCGGACCGGCTGGCCCGGCATGGACGCAAGGTGCACGCGGAACTCTGCGACGTGGGCGACGAGCACGCGGTCGATGCCGCGATGGCGCGCACGGTGGCGGCGCTCGGCCGCATCGATGGCTGCTTTGCCAACGCCGGCGTCGGCAGCGGCAACAAGGGGCCGTTCGACCAGATGGCGACCGAGGCCTGGCGCCGGACCCTGCGCGTGAACCTGGACGGCGCCTTCTTCACGCTGCGCGCGGCGGTGCGCCAGATGCTGGTGCAGGGCGAGGGCGGCGTGCTGTGCAGCACGGCCTCGGTGGCGGCGATCGAAGGGGCGCCGCGCTCGGAACACTACGCCGCCACCAAGGGCGGCGTGATCTCGATGATGCGCGGGCTCGCCGTCGAGTACGCGCGCAAGGGCATCCGCGCCCATTCGATCCTGCCGGGCTGGATCAAGACCGAGATGACCAGCGTGGCGCAGGCCAATGACGCCTTCCAGGAGATGGTGCACAAGCGCGTGCCGATGCGCCGCTGGGGCGAAGGCAGCGACTTCGCCGGGATCGCGGTGTACCTGATGAGCCCGGCATCGGCCTACCACACCGGCGATACCTTCGTCATCGACGGCGGCTATACCCTGTTCTGAGGCGCCGGGCTTGCCGGCCAGACCTTGCCGCCGCCAACGACATAGGCGCGTTCATCGGCTTGCGGCCGCACCGTGGCATGGCCGGTGAAGGCGCCGAAGGCGGGCAGGATGGCGCCGCGCGGCCCGAACAGGAAGCACGGCAGGCGCAGGCTGTCGGCGCCGCTGCCGCGCAGGCGGCAGGCCGGATGCAGGTGGCCCGCCAGCACATAGCCCAGCGGCGACGCGCCGGGCATATGGCAGAGCGCGAACGGGCCCGCCACGGCGGGCTCGTCCTGCACGTCGATGTCGAGCGACGCGGGCGGGTCGCCGGCGCGCGCGTCGTGGTTGCCGCGCACCAGCGTGCAGCGCAACTGCGGCGGCAGGTCATGGCGCCAGTCATACAACGCCCGCAGCACCGACGGCGTGCGCGCGGCGCGCGCGTGCAGGAAGTCGCCCAGGAACACCAGTTCATCGACCGGCAGCTGCCGCACCAGCCGGGTCAGCAGCGCCAGGTTGTCGCCGGTGGTGCCGTGCGGCACCGGCTGCCCCAGCGCGCGGAAGGCCGCGGCCTTGCCGAAATGCACATCCGCCACCATCAGCATGCCGGCCGCCGGCCACCACAGCGCATGTTCGGGCAGCAGCCACACGGTTTCGCCTGCTGCCGACACGGCAAGCGCGCCGCCGTCCTGCAAGGTGCGGGCATCGACGTTCATAGCAGCGGCAACGGCCTGGACGGCTTGCGCTGGCGCCGCGGCCGGCGCGCGGTGCGGGCGGACGGGCCGGCATGGTCGGCCATGCCAAAGCGCGCGGCCTCGGCCACTGCCTCGGCCGGCATGCCGGCGGCTTCGCCAGGTTCAGGGCCGGCAGCCAGTTCCAGGTCGGCCAGCATCCGTGCGATGCGGTCGGCCAGTTTTTCGGTGCTGAGCTTCTCGCGCAGGAACTCCACCACCAGCGGGAACGACAGCGGCGTGGGCCGCTTCAGCGCGTGCAGGTCGAGCTTCAGCGCTGCCAGCCGCTCCAGCGTCGCGGCAAGCCGGTGCGCGTCCAGCTCCTGCATCAGGACTTCGCGTTCGGCCTGGCCCAGCAGCAGGTTGCCGGGATCATGCTTGCGGAAGACCTCGTAGAACAGGCTCGAAGACGCCTGCAACTGGCGCGCGCTCTTGGGCGCGCCAGGGTAGCCCTGGAAGATCAGCCCGGCCACGCGCGCAATCTCGCGAAAGCGCCGCAACGACAGCTCGCCTGCGTTCAGGCTGCCCAGCACGTCGGCGGCCAGGTCGCGCCGGCGCTCGTCGGCCAGCACCTGCGGCAGCCAGCGGGCCCAGTCCACCGGCGCCGACGCCAGCAGTTCCAGCCCGTAGTCGTTGACCGCGACCGAGAACGTGGCGGGCACCTGCTGCCCCAGCCGCCATGCCAGCAGGCTGCCCAGTCCCAGATGGACGGAACGGCCGGCGAACGGGTAGAGGAACAGGTGCCAGCCCTCGCGCGAGTGCAGCGATTCGGCCAGCAGCGTGCTGCGCGTAGGCAGTGCCGACCAACTCGCCTGCAGGTCCACCAGCGGCTGGATCAGCGGCAGCTCGGGCGTGGAGCGCGGATCCAGCTGCCCGGCCGCGGCGGCGGCGAGGGTGTCGATCACGGCTTCGGCCAGTTCGGTCGACATCGGCATCTTGCCGCCATTCCAGCGCGGCACCACCGGGCGCCTGCCGGTGGCGCGGCGCACGTAGGCAGTCATCTCCTGCACCCGCACCAGCTCCAGCAAGCGGCCGCCGAAGAGGAAGCAGTCGCCCGGTGCCAGCCGCGCGATAAAGCCTTCTTCCACCGTGCCCAGCGAGGCGCCGCCCGTGCCGGCGCGGCTCCAGTAGCGCACCTGCATGGTGGCATCGCTGACGATGGTGCCCACGCTCATGCGGTGGCGCCGCGCCAGCCCTGCGTCCGGCACGCGCCAGACGCCTTCGTCGTCGGGCACGGCGCGGCGGAAGTCCGGGTAGGCCGACAACGTGGCGCCACCCTGGCGCACGAAGTCCAGGCACCACTGCCATTCCTCGTCGGTCAGGCCGCGATAGGCCCAGGCGGAGCGCACTTCCGCCAGCAACGCTTCAGGCCGGAAGCCCCCGCCCAGCGCCACCGTCACCAGGTGCTGCACCAGCACGTCGAGCGGCTTGTCGGGCGACTCGCGCGCCTCGATCCGGCCGGCCCGCACCGCGTGGCGCGCCGCCACAGCCTCGACCAGTTCGAGGCTGTGCGTGGGCACCACCGTCACGCGCGAGGCGCGCCCCGGCGCATGGCCGGAACGGCCGGCGCGCTGCAGCAGGCGCGCCACGCCCTTGGGCGAGCCCACCTGCAGCACGCGCTCCACCGGCAGGAAGTCCACGCCCAGGTCCAGGCTGGAGGTGCACACCACGGCGCGCAAGGCACCGTTCTTCAGGTTCAGCTCGACCCATTCGCGCACTGCGCGGTCGAGCGAGCCGTGGTGCAGGGCGATCTCGCCGGCCCACTCCGGCCGCGCGTCGAGCAGCGCCTGGTACCACAGCTCGGCTTGCGAACGCGTATTGAGAAACACCAGCGTGGTGCTGCTGTGCGCCAGTTCTTCCACCACATGCGGCAGCATCGACAGCCCCAGGTGGCCGGCAAACGGGAAGCGGCTGACGTTGTCGGGCAGCAGCGTGTCGATCACCAGTTTCTTGGGGTATGGCCATGCACCAGCACGCGCCGCTCGCCGGGCACGCCGCTCAGCAGCACGTCGGCCGCGTGCGGCAGGTTGCCCAGCGTGGCCGACAGGCCCCACACCATCAGCGCGGGCTGCCATTGCCGCAGCCGAGCCAGCGCCAGCTGCACCTGCACGCCGCGCTTGTTGCCGAGCAGCTCGTGCCATTCGTCGACCACCACCATGCGCACGCGCCGCAGGCTCTCGTGCGCGTCGGCGCGCGTGAGCATCAGCGTCAGGCTTTCTGGCGTGGTCACCAGTGCGGTCGGGAAGCGCCGCTGCTGCGCGGCGCGCTCGGCACTGCCGGTGTCGCCGGTGCGCAGCGCGACGGTCCAGTCGACATCAAGCTCGGCCAGCGGCGCCTGCAGCGCGCGCGTGGTGTCGGCCGCCAGCGCGCGCATCGGCGTGAGCCACAGCACAGACAGCGGCGGCGCGGGTTTGTCGTGCGCTGGCGCCGCGCGCGGCGTGGCGAACGCCATCAGCGCGCCGAGCCATGCCGCATAGGTCTTGCCGGTGCCGGTGGTGGCATGGAGCAGTCCGCTCTGGCCGCGCGCGATCGCGGTCCAGACTTCGCGCTGGAAAGCGAAGGGCTCCCAGCCGCGCGCGTCGAACAGCGCCTGCATGCCCTGGGCGACGGTCAGCGGTTGCGCGGCTGGTGTGGCGGGGTCGATGGAAGGCGCCGCCGGCTGGCGCGCGCTGCGGGGCGGGTTCATGCCGCATCCTCCCGCGGCGCGCCGGCAGCCGGCAGCATCGCTTCGAGCGTGGCCAGCGTGTCGGCCTCTTCGATCGGCTTGTCGGTACGCCAGCGCAGCATGCGCGGAAACCGTACCGCGATGCCGCTCTTGTGGCGCCCGCTGCGGGCAATGCCTTCGAAGCCCAGTTCGAAGACCTGCGTGGGCTCGACGCTGCGCACCGGCCCGAATTTCTCCACCGTGGTGCGGCGGATGATGGCGTCGACCGCGCGCATCTCGGCGTCGGTCAGGCCGGAATAGGCCTTGGCGAAGGGCACCAGCGCGCGGCCGGGCGTGCCCGCCGGGGCGTTCCAGACGGCGAAGGTGAAATCGGTATAGAGGCTGGCGCGGCGCCCATGGCCGCGCTGCGCATAGACCAGCACCGCATCGGCCGAATACGGGTCGATCTTCCACTTCCACCAGACCCCGACATCCTTGGTGCGGCCGGTGCCATACGCCGCGCTGGCTGCCTTCAGCATGAAGCCTTCGACACCCAGATCGCGCGAGGCATCGCGCAGGCGGGCATAGTGTTCCCAGTCGTCGGCCTCTACCAGCGGGCTCAGTTCCAGCGCGGGGTGGACGTGATCGGCCACCACCCGTTCCAGCCGCGCGCGGCGCTCGGCTTGCGGCCGGGTCCGCCAGTCTTCGCCTTGCCATTCGAGCAGGTCGTACGCCATCAGGATCGCCGGTGCCTCGCGCAGCAGCTTCGCGCCCAGCGTCTTGCGGCCGATGCGCTGCTGCAGCAGCGCGAACGGCTGCACGCGGCCCTGCTGCCAGATCACGATCTCGCCATCGAGCACGGTGCCATCCGGCAGCGGCGCGGCGGCCTGCTGCAGTTCCGGGAAGCGTTCCGTAATCAGTTCCTCGCCGCGCGACCACAGCCAGGTCTGGCCGCCGCGCCGCACCAGTTGCGCGCGGATGCCGTCCCACTTCCACTCGACCAGCCACGCGCCGGGCGCGCCCAGCACGGCGTCGAACTGCTCGACGGGTGCCTGCAGCGGGTGGGCCAGGAAGAATGGATACGGCTGGCCGCTGGCGCGCAGCGCGCGGTCGTCTTCGTCCTCGGGGGCCAGCAGGGCCAGGAAGCGCGCCGGGTCGGGCCGGGCCGACAGATCGGTGTAGCCGACCATGCGCTCGGCCACGCGCTTGGGATCGATGGTGGCCACCTCGCCCAGCGCGCGGGTCACCAGCAGCCGCGACACGCCCACGCGGAAAGCGCCGGTGATCAGCTTGAACAGCACCAGCCGGCCGTGCGCATCCAGCGGACGCCACAGGGCGTCGAGCCGCGGCAGCAGCGTTTCCGGCGGCAGCCCGCGCAGCGGCAGCAGGCGCTGCTCGACCCATTCGGCCAGGCCGGCGTGGTCGGCATCCTGTGGTTCCGGCAACAGCAGCGCGATGGTTTCGGCGAGATCGCCGACAGCCTGGTAGCTCTCTTCGAACAGCCAGTCGGGCAGATCCGCGGCCTGGCGCGCTAGGTCGCGCAGCAGCGACACCGGCACGATCTGGCGCGGCTTGCCGCCGGCCAGGAAATAGACCGCCCACGCGGCATCCTCGGGCGGCGCGGCGCGCAGGTAGTCGACCAGCGCGGCGAGCCGGGCCTTGGTGGAGGTGGTGCCGTCGAGCGCGGCGTAGAGGTCGGCGAAGGCCTTCATGTCGCGCCCTGTTTCTCGCCCGCGTCGGCGGACGCCGGCGCGTCCGGGCGCGCGGCTTCGTCGTCGTCGCCGTATTCGGTGTCGAAGGCCTGCGCCTGCCAGCCGCGCTCGCCGAGGTAGCGCACCATCACCGGCACGTTGCCGTGGGTCACGATGACGCGGCCGGCACCGGTGGCACCGATGGCGGCGAGCAGCCCGGGCCAGTCGGCATGGTCGGACAACGCAAAGCCACGGTCGACGCCGCGGCGCCGGCGCGTGCCGCGCAGCTGCATCCAGCCGCTGGCGAAGGCATCCGAGGCATCGCCGAAACGGCGCAGCCACGGCGAGCGCTGTGCCGACGGCGGCGCCACCACCAGCGCCTGGCGTAGCAGCGGGCTGCGCGGCGGCAATTCGGAGACCAGCGCTGTCGGCGGCAGCGCCACGCCGGCCTCGGCATAGGCCGCGTTGAGCTGCGTCAGCGCGCCATGCACGATCACCGGGCCGGGCATGCCATCGGCGCCGGCATGCCGCAGCAGGCCGTGCAGGATGCGCTGCGCCTTGCCGAAGGTATAGGCGTAGACGATGCTGGCGCGCCCGGCCCTGGCGTTGGCCTGCCACCAGTCGAAGATCTCGGCCATCAGCGCAGCCTGTGGCGGCCAGCGGTAGATCGGCAGGCCGAACGTGCTTTCGGTGATGAAGGTGTCGCAGCGCACCGGCTCGAACGCGTCGCAGGTGCCGTCGGCTTCGAGCTTGTAGTCGCCGGATGCAACCCAAACCTGCCCGCCATATTCCAGACGCACCTGGGCGGAGCCCAGCACATGCCCGGCCGGATGCAGGCTCAGCGTGACGCCGTGGTGGGTGATGCGTTCGCCGTAAGGCAGGGTGTCGAGGTGGATGCCGGGTAGCCGCGCCAGCAACACCCCGCGGCCAGGCTCGGCGCACAGATAGTGCGCGTGTCCGAAATGGGCGTGGTCGGAATGGGCATGGGTGATGACGGCGCGCTCGACCGGGCGCCACGGATCGATGTAGAAGTCGCCGGGCGGGCAATAGAGGCCTTCCGGCCGGGCGACGACCAGGTCGCCGGGGCGGGCGGATTCCGATGGTAGCTGCCGGATCGAGTCCAAGCGTGCCTCCTGATGCACTGCGGCCGGAGCGTGGCCGCGATGCTCCCGCGGAGGGAGACCTGGGCATCATACTGCGGCGTTGCGCAGGGCATGGAGGCGGTGAGGGCTGGTTCCAGTGTCGGTGGAATCCGACAAAAAAGGCAGACGGCGCAGCCGCCTGCCGCAGGCCTTACAGCACGTCATCCTTCAGGTGATACCAGTGGTACAGCACCCGCTGCCCCAGCCGCCGGAATGGCGCGAACATCTGCGATTCCACCATCTCGCGCACGTTCGGGAACGGCAGCGGCGAGCCGAAGATTGGCAGTTCCGGCAGCGCCGACGACTTGCCGGCGATCAGCGCAGCCAGGCGCTTGCCGGCCTGGGCTGAGTACATCACGCCGTTGCCGCCGTAGCCCATGGCGTAGTAGATCGACTGGGCCGGATCCGGCTGGGTGATGCGCGGCATCATGTCGTGGCTGACATCGACCCAGCCCCACCACGAGTAATCGACCTGGATCCCCTGCAGCGCAGGGAACTTGCGGTACATGTCGCCGATCAGCTTCTGCTTGTACTGCTCCTGCGGCGCGTCGTTGCCGGTGATGGCGCTGCGGCTCCCGATCTGCAGGCGGCCGTCGGGCATCAGGCGGTAGTAATGCCGCAGGATGCGCGTGTCGGTGATGACCTGCGTGGTGCGGAAGTTGCACGCGGCCAGTTCGTCCGCGGTGAGCGGGCGCGTGACGATGGAGTTCGACAGGATCGGGAACAGGCGGTTCTTGAGTTGGCGGTGCAGCGTCTGCGAGGTATAGCCGCCGGTGGCCACGCCCACGGCGCGGGCGCGCACGATGCCGCCGGGGGTGCGCAGGTAGTGCACGCCGTTGCGGGTTTCCCAGCCAGTCACCGGGCTGGACGGATGCACCTTGGCGCCCAGCTCGCGCGCGCGGCGCAGGTAGCCGAAGGCGAGCTTGCCGGCGTGGATGCCGATACCTTCGGGCTCATGCATGGCACCCGCGGCTTCCTTGTCGTCGACATACTCGCGCCGCACGGTGTCGGCATCCATGATTCGTGCGTCGTACTTGAAGACTTCGCGCAGGACTTTGGCTTCTTTTTCCAGCGCCGGCATCACCTTGGCGCGGTGCGCGATATACAGGTGGCCGCCAGGCTGCGGATCGCAATTGATATTCTGGATCAGGCCTTTGAAGGTCTCCATGCCGTCGCAGATTTCTTCATGCAGGCGCAGCGCGGTATCCAGGCCATAGCGCTGGATCCACTGCGAGCGCTTGAGCCGCCCGGACGCGCATTGCGCCTGGCCGCCGTTGCGCGTGCTGCAGCCCCAGCTGACACGGTTGGCTTCGAGCACGGTGGCCTTGATGCCATATTCCTGCGCCAGGAAGATGGCGCAGGTCAGGCCGGTGAAGCCCGAGCCGATGATGGCCACATCCACGTCGATGTCATGCGTGATCGGGCCGTCGTCGGCGGGCGGCTCGCCTGCGGTGCCGATCCAGTAGGTCGGGGCGTATTCGCGGCCATGGCCGGGCGTGGGGGTGTGCAGCGGGTCGTAGGCGGGGTCGTACGGCCGGGTGGGCGCGGTCGACTGCTCGCCGGCCAGGAGGCTGCTGCGGGGGACTACGGCTTGCATGGCGCGTCTCCTCGCTCAGGCTGCGGGTGCTACGACCGGCGGGCGGTCCTTGCGGTACGCGTTCTTCACCGCGATCTTGCCGTCGCGGAAGGTGAACACGTCCACCATACGCGCCTCGATGCGTGCGCCGTCGGCACGGGTGCCGCGGAAGGTGGATTCGCTCACGCCGCGGTCGCCCACGACAAAGTGGTCGCCATCGACCCACTGTGCGTCGGGGAAGGTCTGCCAGGCCAGCTGGAAGCCTTCGCGCACCGCCTCGCGGCCGATGAAGCTGCGGCCCAGCAGGTCGGGACCGGCGACGCCGTGGAAGGCACAGTCATCGGCCATGAAGCGCATCAGGGCTTCGATGTCGTGGCGGTTCCAGGCGTCGTTGAAGGCCTGCAGCAGTTCGATGCCGGCGGCGGTGGGTTGGTGCTGGACATGGCTTGGTCTCCTGAGTGTTGTCTGCCGGCACCGTCAGCAGGTCCGGCCATGACTCGAGAATAGGGAAGCCGCGCGCGGCGCTGTAGCGCCAGTTCCGGACAATCGCTTGGGCCAGCGGCGGGAGACACCGCCGCGGGCCGGCTCAAGCCGCGGGACGGACCCGGGAAGGGGCCACGGCAATGGTCGTGGCGCCGCCGGCAGTGGCTTGCAGCTCACGCGCCACGCCCGCCAGCACGCGGATGCCGGGCTCGATGCGGTCCAGCGAGATCGACGAATAGCCCAGCCGGAAGCCGTTGCGCGGCGCGGGCTCGGCCATGAAGAAGACACTGCCGGGTTCGATCAGCACGCCCTGCAGCTCGGCCAGCCGCGCCAGCGCATCGGCATCGAGCCATGGTGGCCCCTCGATCCAGCATGAGGCGCCGCCGGCGATCGGCACCGCGCGGAAGTCAGGCATATGCGTGGCCAGCGCCGCCAGCACCGCTTCGGCGCGCTCGCGGTGCGCGGCCGCCAGCCGGCGCAGGTGCGCGTCATAGTGGCCCAGCGACAGGAACAGCGAGAACGCGCGCTGGATATACGCCGACGGATGCCGCAGCATCAGCCGCCGCGCGCCGCGCAGCTCGGCGATCAGTGCCGCCGGCCCGACGATATAGCCAATGCGCAGCCCCGGCGCCAGGCTCTTGGACAGGCTGCCGACATAGATCACGCGGTTGCTGCGGTCCAGGCTCTTGAGCGTGGGCGTGGGGTCGCCTTCGAAGCGGCTTTCGCTTTCGTAGTCGTCCTCGATCAGCACGAAGTCCGCTTCCTCTGCCTGGCGCAGCAGGGCCTGGCGGCGCGCCAGCGGCATGGTGACGGTGGTGGGGCACTGGTGGCCCGGGGTCACGTAGACGTAGTCGCAGGCGCGTTGCGCGTCAGACAGGGTCAGGCCGTCGCCGTCGACCGGCAGCGGCACCAGGTGGGAGGTGTGCGAGCCAAAGATATTGCGTGCGTCCGGATAGCCGGGGTCTTCGATGCCCACCGGCGTGTCGGGGCTGACCAGCAGGTCGGCCAGCAGGTAAAGCGCCTGCTGTGCGCCCACGGTCACCACGATCTCGTCGGCCCCGGCCCACACGCCGCGGCGCGGCAGCACGCGGGTGCGGATCTGCTGCACCAGTGATTCATCGTCGCGCAGGATCATGTCCTGGGCCCAGTCGTGGATGTCGAGCACGCTGAGCGCCTTCAGGCAGCATTCGCGCCAGTCCGCGGTGGGGAACAGCACCGGATCGTACTGGCCGTAGATGAAGGGGTAGGGGTAGTCGCGCCAGTTGGCGCGCTTGACGATATTGCGTTGCTGCGTGGGGCGGAACACAAAACGCCGCTCCCAGTTCGGCTCGCCCGAGCGGGCGGGCACCGGCTCGCCGCGCAGCGACGCCACGCCGCTCACGCGTGTGCCCAGGATCTCCGGGTTGACGAAGTAGCCGCTGCGCTCGCGCGCCACCAGATAGCCTTCATCGACCAGCTGCTGGTAGGCCAGCACCACCGTATTGCGCGCCACGCGCAGCTGCGCCGACAGCTCGCGGCTGCTGGGCAGCGGCTCGCCCTGCGGCAACTGCTCGTCAAGGATGGCCGAGACCAGCATCTGGCGGATCTTGCCCTGCAGGCTCAGGCCCGAGTGGGCATGCTGCTGGAACAGCTGGGACCAGAGGGTGGTGGGAGACTTCAGGCTCATAGGGCAGGGGCGTTGCCTTAATGGCGAAGCGCGCCAGCATACCGCGCCGGCGCGCCACGTCAGTCATGGTCAGTCATCAATACTCGTGCAGGTCCGGGCGCGGCATCTCTGCCAGCGGCACTACCGGATCCACGCTGCCTCGAAACAGTTGCCGCGCGGCGTAGGCCACCAGCAGGACGCCCAGGCTCACCACACCCAGCGCAAGCGGCGTGCGCTGGTCGGGGATGAAGGCCATCGCCACCACGATGCCGATCATGCCGGCGATCGCCAGGTAGGTGAGGTACGGGTAGCACCACATGCGCACGCGCAACTGGCCTGGCGCTTCGCGCTCCAGGCGGGAACGCAGGCGCAGCTGCGAGATCGCGATCAGGATGTAGACGAAGATCGCCACCGTGCCGTACGAGTTCACCAGGAAGGCAAACACCGTATCCGGCGAGACATAGGACATCACCACCGCACCGTAGCCGAACAGGGTCGCCACCAGGATGGCGCGCACCGGCACGCCGTTGCGGCTCACGCGGGCCAGCGACTTGGGTGCGTCGCCACGGCGGGTCAGCGCGAACAGCATGCGCGACGAGGCATACAGGCCCGAGTTGAGCGCCGACAGCACCGCGGTCAGCACGATTGCGTTCATGATCTGCGCAGCGGCCGGCACGCCCATCACGTTCAGCGCGCTGACGTACGGCGTGGCGATGCTGGAGGAGTTCCACGGCACCAGGCAGACGACCAGCAGGATCGAGCCCACATAGAACAACAGCACGCGCGTGATTACCGAGCTGGTGGCCTTGGCCACGGCCTTCTGCGGCTCGGAGGTCTCGGCGGCGGCAATGGTGACGATCTCGGCCCCGAAGTAGAAGCCTGTGGCGGCCACCGCGCCGGTCAGCACCGGCACGATGCCGTGCGGCATGAAGCCGCCGTTGACGGTCAGGTTGGCCACCTGCATGCCATGGGCGCCGGGGGCCAGGCCCAATACGTAGACGCCGGCGACGAACAGGAACACCATGATCGCGGCCACCTTGATCGACGCGAACCAGAACTCGAACTCACCGAAGGACTTGACCGACACCAGGTTGGTCAGCGTCAGCATCACCAGCAGCACCAGGCTGATGATCCAGTTGGGCACGTCTGGCAGCCAGTAGCGCACCAGGTCGGCGCCGGCCACGGCTTCCAGGGCCACCACGATGACCCAGAAATACCAGTACATCCAGCCGGTCAGGAAACCGGCCAGGTTGCCCACTGCCGGGCGGTCGCGCCAGGCTTCGCGTGCATACTCATAGAAACCGCCGGTGCCGGGCATGGCGCAGGCCATCTCGCCCAGCATGCGCATCACCAGCACCACCAGCAGGCCGGTGATCAGGAAGGAAAGGACCGCGGCGGGGCCGGCGGACTTGATGACGACGCCGCTGCCGACGAAGAGGCCTGCGCCGATCACGCCGCCGAGCGCGATCATGGTCATGTGGCGTTGCTTCAGGCCGTGGGATAGCCCGTTGCCGGACTCTGGTTGTTGGATCATGTTGTGTCTCCTGTGCTGCGCTTGCTGTCGGTACTGCGTTGCAGCCAGTACAGCGTTTAAGGCAGGTGCCACGGCTTCTCTTGGTATAGATGGCAGGGCAGTAATTGCCAGCCTGGGGCCGTGGTCGGTCAGTATTTGCAATCCCGGGGGAGGGATGGCCTATCCGTACATGTCGACTTGTCTCCGGTGATCGCTTAAAAAATGGAACTAGAAGTTCCGAAAAATTGTTCTTTCACTGGAATGTAGGCCGTTCGCAGGCGAAGGTCAACCAGAAGTTTCGATAATTGATATGATTTGACTCTGAAAATGAAACTTACCTATGATGGAGCCAGGCATGAACGATATGCGCCTCGCCAAAAGTGACGCCAAGCCGGATGGAGACACGCCGGCACTGCGTTTGTTCGGCCTGCTCGAAGTCATCGCGGAGAAGGACCAGTCCTTCAACCTGCAGGCGCTGGTGGAAGAAACGGGACTGCCCAAGCCCACGCTGCACCGCATGCTGCAGCAGCTCGAGGCCGCGGGCCTGATCCAGCGCAACGGCGACGGGCGGCAATACGGCACCGGCCTGCGGCTGCGCCGGCTGGCGGAGAACCTGTTGCTCAACAGCACCTCGCACGGTGCGCGCCACATGGTGCTGCGCCGGCTGGTGGAAGAGGTGGGCGAGAGCTGCAACCTGACCGCGTTCTCCGGCGGCGAGGTGCTGTACCTGGATCGCGTGGAGACGGCGGCGCCGCTGCGTTTCTACCTGCACCCGGGCTCGCGCGTGCCGGCGCACTGCTCGGCCACGGGCAAGCTGTTCCTGGCGCAGCTGGCGCCGGCGCAGCGCCAGCGGCTGCTGGCCAATGTGGAGCTGGAACGCTACACGCAGAACACGCTGACTGACCACGGGCAGCTGGAAGCCGAACTGGAGCGCGTGAAGCGCGACGGCTACGCGATGGACGATGAAGAGTTCCTGCCGGGGCTGGTCTGCATCGGCGTGCTGGTGCCGGCAGTGGACGGTGGCAAGTCCAACCTGGGGCTGGCGCTGCAGGCCCCGGTGATGCGCGTGACGCGCGACAAGGTGCTGCAATTGCTGCCCGCGCTGCAGCGTGCGGCAGGCGTGCTGGCGGCGATCGAGGCCGACAGCGCCGGCAACTGGCAGGGCGGCGCGGAAGAGGACGAATAGCGCGCACGGCGTCACGCGGACTGCTCCGCTTGCCGCAGTGCCGATGGCATGGCGACAAGCAACAAGGAGCATGAGGTGACGCAAGACCAGTTTGGCAAGCCGGACCGGATGATTCCGGTGCGCAGCGTGTTCGGCATTGATTCCGGCCTGATGGTGCCGGCCTTCAGCGAGCGCGACGACCACGTGCCGGAGATCGATCCGGCCTACCGCTTCCAGCCCGAGGTCACGCTGGCCATCCTGTCCGGCTTCATGCGCGACCGGCGCGTGATGGTGCAGGGCCTGCACGGCAGCGGCAAGTCGACCCATATCGAGCAAGTCGCCGCGCGGCTGAACTGGCCCTGCGTGCGCGTCAACCTGGACGGGCATATCAGCCGGCTGGACCTGGTCGGCAAGGATGCCATCGTGGTGCGCGACGGGCGCCAGGTCACCGAATTCCAGGAAGGCATCGTGCCGTGGGCGCTGCAGCGCCCGGTGGCGCTGATCTTCGACGAATACGACGCGGGCCGCCCCGATGTGATGTTCGTGATCCAGCGAATCCTGGAGCGCGACGGCAAGTTCACGCTGCTGGACCAGAACCGCGTGATCCGCCCGCATCCTTCCTTCCGCCTGTTTGCCACATCGAATACCGTGGGGCTGGGCAACGTCAACGGCCTCTATCACGGCACCCAGCTGCTCAACCACGCGCAGATCGACCGCTGGAACGTGGTAGCCACGCTGGACTACCTGCCGCATGAAGAGGAGGCCCGCATCGTGCTGGCGCGCGTGCCGGAACTGGACAACGACACCGGGCGCGCGCTGGTCGATGCGATGGTGGCGCTGGCCGGGCTCACGCGCCGCGGGTTTGCCGCCGGCGATGTGTCGGCGCTGATGTCGCCGCGCACGGTGATCAGCTGGGCCGAGAACTGCCAGATCTTCCGCGACCCCGCGCTCGCGTTCCGGCTGACTTTCCTGAACAAATGCGACGAAGCCGAGCGGCCGGTGGTGGCCGAGTACTACCAGCGCTGCTTCGGCCACCTGCCGGGTGAAGCCGCCGGCGTGAGCGCCGAGTCGGAGCCTGCGCGATGAGCGCGGCCACGGTCGCGCAGCAGTTGCGCCGGCGGCAGCGGCAGGATGCGCTGTCCGGCGCCGCGGTGCGCGCGATCACCGGCGATGCGGCGCTGCATTTCCGCGACGGCCAGCTCTGGCGCGCGATGCGCCCGGTGCCGCAGCACGCGCCGCACTTGCGCACGGACCTGGAAACCGACACGGCTACCTGCCTGCGCGGTGCGGCCGATGGTGCCGCCCTGCGCCAGGCGCATTCCGATGCCGCGCTGCATCGGCAGCTGTGCCCGGCAGATCCGGTCGAGCGCCTGGTCTTCGAGCTGCTGGAGCAGCTGCGTTGCGAGACCCGCCTGCCGCGCGGCATGGCCGGCGTGGCGGCCAACCTGCGCCACCGCTTCATGGCGTGGTCGCGGGCCTTCCATCGTTCCGGGCTGACCGAGGGGCACCTCGGCATCCTGCTCTATACCATGGCGCAGGTGTCGTGGTCGCGCCTGACGGGGGAGCCGGTGCTGGAAGAGACCGAAGACCTGATCGAAGCCACGCGCGCCGCCATCGTGCCGGTGCTGGGCACCGCGCTGGCCGGCCTGCGCGCGCAACGCCACGGCCAGGCCGCCTACGCCGCGCACGCACTGGCGCTGGCCCGCGCGGTGGCGCAGATGATCCGTACCGAAGCTCCGCTTGCCGGCGAAGACGACGACAACGCGGCCTCGGCAGCGCGCGCCGGGTTTGCGCTGTGGCTGGATTTCGACGAACCGCCGGCGGAAGAATTTGCGCTGGCCGACAGCGGCCACAGCCGCGTGCTGGCCGACGCCACCGACGGCTACCGCGTCTTCACCACCCGCTACGACCGCGAAGTGCGCGCCGCCACGCTGGTGCGCCGCGCCTTGCTGGACGAGTACCGCACGCGGCTCGACGCACGCATCGCGCGCGCGGGCGTGAACATCGCCCGGCTGGCGCGCCGGCTGCGCGCTGCGCTGTCGCAGCCGCGCGTGGACGGCTGGTCCTTCGGCGAGGAAAGCGGCCGCATCGACGGCCGCCGCCTGGCGCAGCTGGTCAGCTCGCCTGCCGAGCGCCGGCTTTTCCGCCAGGAAGCGCACAAGGCCCATGCCGACTGCGTGGTCGGCTTCCTGGTCGATTGCTCCGGCTCGATGAAGGCGCAGGCAGAGCCGCTCACGCTGCTGATCGACCTGCTTACCCGCGCGCTCGACCAGGCCGGCGTGGCCACCGAGGTGCTCGGCTTCACCACCAACACCTGGAATGGCGGCCGCGCCCGCGCCGACTGGCTCGCGCGCGGCCGCCCGCAGCACCCCGGCCGCCTCAACGAGACCTGCCACATGGTGTTCAAGGACGCGCAGCGCAGCTGGCGGCGCGCGCGCACCGACCTCACCGCCTTGCTCAAGGCCGACCTGTTCCGCGAAGGCGTGGACGGCGAGGCGGTGGACTGGGCCTGCGCGCGCCTGCACGCCAGCGGCAAGGCGCGCCGCATCCTGGTGGTGGTGTCGGACGGCAGCCCCATGGATACCGCGACCGGGCAGGCCAATGATGCGTGCTACCTGGACAACCACCTGAAAGCGGTGGTGGCGCGGCATGAGGCGCTGCGGGATGTGGAAGTGCTGGGGCTGGGAGTCGGGCTGGACCTGAGCCCCTACTACCGGCATACGTTGGCGCTGGACCTGTCGCAGCCGGTGGATATGGCGATGCTGGATGAGTTGGCGGGGCTGGTAGGGGCAAGGCGGCGCTAAAGGTACGGTTTCAGCTTCTCGCTTGTACGCGTTCCGCGTACAACGTCTGAAATTCGTACGGAATGGTCCGTTGATATGCCTCCACGAACGCAGGCGTTTCGGGCGGAGTTCTTGCCGCTAACTGGATTGGAGCCGTAGGTCCAATGCTCTGAGCAGCCGCTGCAGCCATCTCCGGCGGCCCCTCGCCCTCGCAATCACACCCGCACAGCTTCCCTTGGCTGCCACGACACCGCGATATCCCCATCGATAAAAGTCTGACAGGCCAGCCGGAACCCGGCGGCAAGCTCCGCCTCCGCCAGCAGCTTCTTTTCCTTCGGCTTGATCGCGTCGGTGTGTTCGTGGCCCTTTTCAATGCGGCATTTGCAGGTGCCGCACAGGCCGCCGCCGCACTTGAAGGGGATGCCGCCCTGCTCGCGCAGCGACACGCGCAGCAGGTTGCTGTTGGGCGGTGCGCTGACCGTCTTGCCGTGGTTGGTAAGAAAGGTGATCTGGATCATGGCGATGAATGCGTTGCGGAATGCGTCAGGTGCCAGCGTGGGGGCCGGGACGTCAGGATCGCCCGCCCACGGCGAGCGGCGTGGGCACCAGGGCGATGTCCATGCTGCCGAAGCTGGCCAGCTTGCGTAGCGCGGCGCGGGCGGCCTCCAGCGTGGCGTACTTGTCGAGGAACTTGGTCGACACCAGGTTGACGATGCCAGGCGGCGTTTCTTCCAGCACCCGCACCTTGGTGTCGGCGGCCAGTTCGGCGATGACAAAGCGCGCGGTGCGCTTGCCGTAGAAGACATAGTCGTACGCCTCGACCGCAGTCATGCCCGCGGTCGGCTCGGTGCGGAACTGGCCCGGGCGGCTGGTGAGAAGGACGAACATGTCAGGCGTCCACGCTGACCGTGGCCAGGCTGGCGCCAGCTGGTGTCGTGTCTGGCAGATCGTCCTGCGCCAGCTCGATGTCGTGCTCGATCCAGAGCTGGCAGGCAAGGCGGTAGCCCTGTTCGAGCCGGTCGCCGAGTTGCTTCTTTTCCTTCCAGTTGGGCGGCGGCAGGTGCTCGGCGCCCGCGAGCACGCGGCAGGCGCACTTGGAGCACTTGCCCATGCCGCACTCATAGCGCAGGTTGGGGTAGGGAAACTGGCGGATGCCTGCGCGGACCACCAGGTTGCTTTGGGGTTTGACCTCGTCGATAAAGGTCTGGCCGTGCTTGTGGAAAGTGATCTTTGGCATGGTGCAGTCCGCGGAAGTTGGGGATATCGGATGGGCGTGGCGGCGCTGGCAGCCGCTTACGACCACAACACCATGGCGGCCACGGTGGAGCAGGCCAGCCCGATCAGCACCGGGATCAGCAGCGCGCGCACCGCGTCCAGCACCGGCACCCGGGCGAAGCCGGCCACCGCGATCAGCGACGACCACGCCACCAGCGTGCCGCCGCCGGTCCAGACCGCGCCCATCTGGCCCACTGCCGCCAGCGTGGCAGGGTCGAAGCCCACCACCGGGCCGAGCGCGCCGGCCAGCGTGCCGGTCAGCGGCAGGCCCGCGAAACCGGAGCCGTCGATGCCGGTGATCATGCCGACGATCAGCACCCCGAAGGCGACCAGTACGTGGTTGTCCGGGATCATGTGCTGGTATGCCTGGATCAGCTCGAACAGCAGGCTGGGCGCCTTGCCCGGCGGCAGGCCGAGGATCTGCGCGGCGGTTTCGCCAGCGCCGACGAAGAAGAAGCCAGCGATCGGCAGCACCGAGCCCATCGCCTTGAAGGCGAAGACGAAGCCGTCGGTGATGTGCTCCGGGCATACGTCGAGCATGCGGCGCGGGCCTTCGGCGGCCAGGGTCGCCAGTATCATCAGCAGCGCCGCGACGCCGCCGACCAGCGCGGCCGCGTCGCCGCCCTTGAGGTCCTGTACGCCTGTGCCCAGCTTGGGCAGCACCATGACGGCGACCACCGTGAGAAAGGCGACTGGCGTCACGATCGCAAAGCATTTCGACCACTTCACCCGGCGCCGCGCCACCATCGACAGGCTCGCCTCGATGTTGCTGTCGGTGGCCAGCGGCTCGGCATGGGCGGTGCCCTTGGCGATCTCGGCCTTGTCAAAGGTGCCGCCGTCCACCGGCTCGGCGGCGCCGCCGGCGCGTGCCTGCCAGCGGTCGAGCAGGGTGCCGCAGGCCGGCACGATATGTTTGCGCATCGACAGGTAGGCCAGGCACAGCGCAATGGTGCCCGTGATGATCGACAGCGCCAGCGCGCGGTCGGCCACCACGGCAGCGCTCACTGCCGCACCGGCCGCCTTGGCGCTGATGCCCGGCGCCACCCCGATCACGTAGTCCGACGACAGCGCCATGCCCTGGCCGGCGATGGCGATCGCCATCGCGCCCGCCAGCGGCGGCAGCCCCGCGGCGATGGCGGCCGGCAGCAGGATGGCCGACACCAGCGGCACGGCCGGCGTCGGCCAGAAGAACAGCGAGATGACGTAGGTGATGCCCGCCAGGATGAAGAAGGCCGAATGGCCGTTCTTCATCACCATGCGGAAGGGCTCCACCATGCGGATGTCAGAGCGCAGCGTCTTGAGCGCGTTCAGCAATGCGGTCATGAACGCGATCACGAGAAAGATATTGAACAGTTCCTTGGCGGCTACCAGGCTCGCGGAAAACACCCCGGCCAGCGCCGTGACCGGGCTGCCGGTGAGCGCGAACACAACCAGGGCAGTGCCGACGATGGACGGTACGACAACATTGGCGCGCAGGATCATCGTCAGCACGATGACCGCTACCCCTGACAGATAGATCCAGTGCGCGGCACCGATCACGACTTGTTGTGACATGAAGACTCCCTGGGGGCAGAGGGTGGTGGGGGCGGGTTCGCGGTGAGTCCGGAAGCCGTTTCGGTATACTATATTCCGATATGAAGTCGCGCCAAGCAGTTTCTTATCCGGGGTTACGCGAATACCAGTTCGGTGCAAGTTGACTGGAAGTCGCCCAATTGTTGGGATTACGGGTTCTCTGGCTGGCCTCTCGGTGGTGCATGAGTTTACGGCAGTTTTGCCTGGCTTCGCCACTATGTGTAGACTGTATACCATTTGGCGGGGACTAAGCTGAAGCCAGCAGGCATTATGAGCATGAGGCGTGCCTGGAATGCCGGAATCGTCCGCCTGGCTCGCATCTTCCGTCCGCCCTTGTCACACGCTGTCTCTTCCCGCCGCCATGACCGTTGCCCCGCCCGCCGCGTTGTTCTCACTGCTTCCCGCCGGACTTTCCATACCGGCTTACCTGTGGATGGGGGCGCTCGTCTTCGCGGGCGCGTGCCTGCAAGGCGTGGGCGGGATCGGTTTCGCGATGCTGTCGGCGCCGCTGGGCGCCATCTTCTTCCCCGATCTCGTGCCGGGACCGCTGCTGGCGATGGGCTGCTGCCTGTCGCTGATGGGCGCGGTGCGCGAACGCGAGGCGATCGCCTGGCCCATCGCCGGCTTCGCCCTCATCGGGCGGGCGGTCGGCGGGGCGGTGGCGGTGCTGACCATGGCATGGCTGGCACCGGGCCCGCTCGCGGTGCTGTTCTCGCTCTCGGTCCTGGCCGCGGTGGCGTTGAGCCTGCTCGGCTGGCGCCTGCTGCCGTCGTCGCGCAACGTTGCCATTGCCGGCACGCTGTCCGGGTTCATGGGAACGATCACCTCGGCCGGTGCGCCGCCGTTCGCGCTGGTGATGCAGCACATGGCGCCCGCGCCGATGCGCGCGACGATGGGCTGCATCCTGTCCGGCGGCGCGGTGCTGTCGCTGGCCATGCTGACCGTGGCCGGGCGCTTCAGCTGGCAGCAACTGATGCTGGCGGCAGCGCTGATGCCTTTCGTGCTGGCCGGCTTCGCACTGTCGAACCGGCTGCGCGGGCACGTCTCGCCCGGCGCTGTGCGCCGCCTGCTGCTCGGCCTGTGTGCGGCGGGTGCGCTCGGCGTGCTCGGCCGCGCGGCCATATCGTAGCGATTCCTGTGGCGGCTGGCCAATCCCCCTGTGGCCGGCCGTCTCCCTTCCTGAAGGTCCCCAGCCTTACCCAACTAGCGGAGCTCCCATGCAGCACATCACAGACGCGATGATCGACGCCCACGTCAGCCCGGAAGATGCCCGGCAAGTCATGGAGGCAGCCTTTTCCAGCTTTGGGCGCGGTGACGCCGCAATGCAGGAGCGCATCCGCACCGAGGCGGGCGGCGTCAAGCTGTCTACGCTGGGCGCGGTCATCCCGCAGCAGGGCGTGGCGGGGGCCAAGGTCTACACGACCATCAATGGCCAGTTCTCCTTTGTCATCCTGATCTTCTCGGCAGAGGATGGCCGTCCGCTCGCTTCATTCGATGCCGGTGCCATCACGCGGCTGCGCACGGCCGCCTGCACCACGCTCGCCGCGCAGCGGCTGGCGCGGCCAGGTGCGCGCACACTGGCGCTGTTCGGCGCGGGCACGCAGGGCGCGCAGCACGCCCGCCAGCTCAGCGCCACGCTTGGGCTGGAGCGCATCCTGGTGTCCGATCCGCACGCCGATGCCGGCATGTCCGCGCGGCTGTCGGCGCAATGCGGCATCCCGGTTGCGCTGGCCGAGCCGGATGCCGCCGTGGCCCAGGCCGACATCGTCGTCACGGCTTCGCGCGCCACCACGCCGCTGTTCAGCGGGGCGTCGATCCGCCCTGGCGCCTTCGTTGCCGCCATTGGTTCCAGCCTGCCGCACACGCGCGAACTGGACGACACCGCGCTGCGCCGTGCCGCCGCTGTGGTGGTCGAGTGGCGCCCGCAATCCACCCGCGAGGCTGGCGACATCGTGCTGGCCGATCCACGGGCCCTCCCGGCAGGGAAGATCGTCGAACTGGGCGAGGTCGTGCTCGGGAAGGTGTCGCCGCGGCAGCGGGACGACGACATCGTCATCTACAAGTCGGTCGGCGTCGGGCTGGAAGACGTTGCGCTGGCGGGCTTCGCGTGGTCGCGCATGGCCGGCGAGGCGGGGCGTCGCGCGGCCTGAGTGCCATCACCCGGCCTCGATCTGGGTAAACCCCTATGTGATCAGTCAACGAAGTCCTTGTCGCCGGTAGCTGAGTGTATATAGTATACATTCATGCAGGGGCCGCCCGATTCGCGACGCGGCCCCCGGCATTCACCGAATCGCCCCACATCGCCAACAGGAGCCTCCGTCATGGCCGAACTGATGAACCGCGAAGCATTCCGTGCCGCCCTCGAAGAAGCTATCAAGGGCAAGAGCGCCAACAAGGCGCCGTTCAGCGTGGCCTGGGCCAGCGGCAAGCTGACCCGTGCCCACCTCGCACGCTGGGCCGAAAATCACTATCACTACGTCGGCCCGTTCGCGGATTACCTGGGCTACATCTACGCCCGCACGCCGGACCGGTACACCGAAGCCAAGGACTTCCTGCTCGCCAATATGTACGAGGAGGAGATCGGCGGCGACCGCCATACCGACCTGCTGATCCGCTTCGCCGAAGCCTGCGGCACCACCCGCGAGCGCGTGACCGACCCCGACAACATGTCTCCCACCACCCGTGGCCTGCAGAGCTGGTGCTATGCCGTGGCCATGCGTGAAGACCCGATCGTGGCCGTGGCCGGCCTGGTGGTCGGGCTGGAGTCACAGGTGCCGTCGATCTACCGCAAGCAGACCCCGACGCTGCGCGACAAGTACCAGTTCACCGATGAGGAGGTCGAGTTCTTCGACCTGCATATCGTCTCGGACGAGATCCACGGCGAGCGCGGCTACCAGATCGTGCTGGAGCACGCCAATACCCCGGAGTTGCAGCAGCGCTGCCTGAAGATCTGCGAGATCGGCGCCCAGATGCGGCTGCTGTATACGACGGCGCTCTATCACGACTACGTCGAGAAGGAGCTGCCCCTGCCCGAACTCGATATGGCCGCCTGACCGGCGCCGCGCAAACGGATCGACAATGAACGTTTTCCTGAACCATATCGACGGCGAATGGACGGCCTGCCAGTCGGGCCGCACCTTCGACAACGTCAACCCGGCTGACACTGCCGATATCGTGGGCCGCTTCCAGGCATCGTCCGCGGTGGATGCGCAGGCGGCCGTCGCCGCCGCGGCGGCTGCGTTTGCCGGCTGGAAGAAGACCCCGGTCGGCAAGCGCGCCGCCATCCTCAACCGCGCCGCCGACCAGCTTGAGGCCAATGCCGACAGCATCGCCGCCGAACTGACCCGCGAGGAAGGCAAGGCGCTGGCGCTGGCGCGCGACGAAGTCCTGCGTTCTGCTCAGACGCTGCGCTTCTATGCCGTGGAAGGGCAGACCTTTACCGGCGAGGTGTTCCCGAACGACGACCCGGACCAGCTCGTCTACAGCCAGCGCGAGCCGCTGGGCGTGGTGACGGTGATCGCGCCGTGGAATTTCCCGGTGTCGATCCCGGCCCGCAAGATCGCGCCGGCGCTGGTGACCGGCAACACCGTGGTGTTCAAGCCGTCGTCCGAGGCGCCGCTGTCGGGCTACCGGCTGGCCGAGGCGCTGGTCAAGGCCGGCCTGCCCAAGGGCGTGCTGAACTTCATCACCGGCAGCGCGGCGGAGATTGGCGCGGCCATCACCGAGGCCGCGGCCGTGCGGGCGATCTCGTTCACCGGCTCGTCGCGCGCCGGCGAGCAGATCCATCGTGCGGCGCCGCTGACCACGCGTACGCAGATGAAACTGGGCGGCAAGAACCCGCTGATCGTGATGGAAGATGCCGATCTTGACCGCGCCGTCGACCTGACCATCAAGGGCGGCTTCTCGCTTTCCGGGCAGGCATGCACCGGCACCAGCCGCGTGCTGGTGGCCGAATCCGTCAAGGCCGCGTACACCGCGCGGCTGCTGGCGAAGGTGGCGACGCTCAAGGTCGGCAACGGCATGACGGCGGGCATGGACCTGGGGCCGCTGGCCTCGCACAAGCAACTGGAAACGGTGCTGCGCTACATCGACATCGGCAAGTCCGAGGCGACGCTGCTGTGCGGCGGCGCGCGCCTGGCCGGCGGCGATTTCGACAAGGGCTACTACGTGGCGCCGACGGTGTTCACGGACGTGACCCGGCAGATGCGGATCGCGCGTGAGGAAATCTTCGGACCCGTGATTGCCATCCTGGGCTTCTCTGACTATGCCGATGCCATCGCCAAGGCCAACGACACGGAGTACGGCCTGGCTGCGGCTATCGTCACCAGCAACCCGCGCTACATCCACCACTTCGCCACGGACATCGAGGCGGGCACGGTCAAGATCAACCGCACCACCACCGGCAACCTGGTCAACGCGCCGTTCGGCGGGGTGAAGCGCTCGAGCACGTCGACCTTCCGCGAGTCGGGCCGTACCGGGCTGGAGTTCTATACGCAGGTCAAGACGGTCTACCGCGGCGCCTGAGCCCGGCCGTTGCAAGGAGCCATACACATGAAGAAAGCCATCAAGCTGGAACTGCGCGAGGCGCGCCATATGATTGCGGCGGCGATCCGGCGCTCGGAGGAAATCGGCGTGCTGGAGTCGATCTGCGTGGTTGACGAGGGCGGCTACCCGCTCGCGCTGGAGCGCATGGACGGTGCCCGCATCACCGGGCCGCAGATCGCATGGAACAAGGCGTTCACTGCCGCCGGGCACAAGCGCTCCACCCATCTGTTCACCACGCCGCCCAACGGGCCGGCGTTGCCGGGCAACGAGGCCTTCGGCATCCAATGGAGCTTCGAAGGCAAGTTCGCCGCGTTCGTGGGCGGCTTCCCGATCGTAGTCAACGACGAGGTAATCGGCGGCATTGGCCTGTCGGGCGGCAACGGCGAGCAGGATACCCAGGCCGGGGTGGCCGCGCTGCAGGCGCTGGCCGAACTGCTGGGCCGCAGGAGCTGAAGGTGCTGGTGCAGGCCGATATCAAGAAGTAAGGAAAGCGGGCGCCAGCCGCCCGCCACCATGTCGAACATACGCGGAGCTTCCATGTCGTACCGCATCCAGATCGCCGAAACGCAGCAAGTCTTTTTCGTTGACCGCGGCGAGACCCTGCTGCAGGCCGCCGGGCGCGCCAGCATCGCCTTGCCGCACGACTGCCAGCTGGGCGGCTGCGGCACTTGCCGCATCCGCCTGCTCGACGGACAGGTGCGGTATGAGGAAGAACCGTTCGGCCTGGCACCGGACGAGGCCGCCGCCGGCTATGCGCTGGCCTGCCAGGCGCAGCCATTGGCGACCTGGTTATCAGCACGGCGCGCGAGGACGAGGCCTGCGCCGCACCCGCGCGTTATCAGGCACTGGTGCAGGCCGTGCGCCCGTTGTCGGCAGACGTATTGCATATCGAACTGGAGGTGCCGGACGCGGGTGCGCTCGACTATCGCCCGGGCCAGTACCTGAAGCTGCTGAGCCGGGACGGACGCGCGCGCAGCTTCTCGATGGCCTCGGTGCCGCGCGGCGGACGGGTCGACCTGCACGTGCGGCGCATCCCGGGCGGCGCCTTCACCGACGGCATCCTGCCGCAAATGAAAGCGGGCGACGCGATTGACGTCGAACTGCCGCTCGGCTCCTTCTTCTACCGCGCCAGGGATTACCGGCCGCTGCTGATGGTGGCCACCGGCACCGGCCTGGCGCCGATCAAGGCGATCCTCGAATCGTTGATGGACGATCCCGACTGCCCGCCGGTGTCGCTCTACTGGGGCATGCGCCAGCCGGAAGACCTGTACCTGCACGCCGATATCCCCGCCTGGGGCGAACGGCTGTACGACTTCCGGTACGTGCCGGTGTTGTCCCGCGCCGGCGCCGCGTGGCAGGGCCGGCGCGGCTACGTTCACGACGCGGCGCTGGCTGACGCGGGTGATCTGAGCGAGCACGCTGTCTATTTGTGCGGCTCACCCAACATGATCCGCGATGCGCGCGCTGCCTTCCTCGAGCGCGGGGCTAGTCCGGCGCACATTTACGCAGACAGCTTCACCTTCCAGCAGGATGGATAAGACATGAAAGTATACCGGCGGGAGCGTGGTATACAATGACGGCGAGACCGTCCGCCATCGTTTTTGCCAACCCATGTCCATCACTCCGTCCCCTGCCGCGCCCGCCGAGCCGCTGAGCCTCGGCGCCAGCCACTCGCCGCTGTTCGCCCTTGTCACCGACAAGGTGCGCGAAGGCATCCTGAACGGCAAGTACGCCCCCGGCGAGCGGCTGGTGGAAAACAAGCTTTCGGCGGAACTGGGCGTGTCGCGCATCCCGGTGCGCGAGGCGCTGCGCGCGCTGGCCAGCGAAGGACTGGTGCTGATCGAGCCGCGCCGCGGCGCCTCGGTGGCCAGCCTGTCGCCGGTTATCGCGCGCGAGATGGTGGAGGTGCGCGCGACCCTGGAAGGGCTCAACGCCAAGCTCGCCGCGCAGCGCCGCGACCCGGCGCTGGTTGCGGAACTCGAGACCGTGCTGCGCCAGGGCATGGATGCTGCGGCGCAGGGCCGCGCGGATGAGCTGCTCGCCCTCAATACCCGCTTCCATGAGGTGCTCGGCACCATTGCCGCCAACAGCGTGCTGCAGGAAATGATGCGTTCGCTGCGCGAGCGCACCGCGGTGCTGTTCGGACCGGCCAACGTGGTGCGCGCCCGCCAGAACTGGGATGAGCACGCCCAGATCCTGCAGGCGGTCATCGCCGGGGATGCCGACCTTGCCGCCTTGCTGGCCGCCCGCCATGTCTACAGTGCCGCCAAGGCAGCGGACCTGCCGGTGGACGGGCAGGGCAGGGCGGAGGCGGCCTGAGGGCGTCAGGCCTCCGGTCTTTTCCTCCCCCGTCTTCAGCCTTTCGTTGCATGCCCGGCAATTGGGCATTCCATGCGCTGCTATGGCGCACTGCACCAATTTAGGTATACTGTAGGCATTCCAGATCAATAGGGATTTACCATGCAGTCGCCTGAGCAACGCTATCTTTCGCAACCGGTCGGCCAGCAACTGTTGCACCACCTTGCCGCGCGCGATGCGGTTCGCCATACCACGCCGCTGGTGCCGCTGCGCGTGCGCGATATCGGCCGCTTCTTCCTGGCCCTCGGCGGCCGCACCCCGCGCCGTGGCCATTGCTGAGCCGTCCTGACTGACCGGCGGCGCCATCACGCCGCCGCGCCCGCCTGGCCATCCTGCCGGCCGACGCTTCCCTCCCTCCCTCCCTCCCTCCCTCCCTCCCTTTCTTCCCTGGACCGCTGCCTGCTCCAGCACGCCAGTGCGTGCCATTTTATCTTGCGCTCCGATTAAGACGGAATATAGTATACCAACGCATTCGCAATATCTCCCGAAGCCTGTCCTATGCACCCCCACCGCGCCGCTGCCCGCGCGGATAACGACAAGGAGTCGATGTGAACCTGTCCGACCGGACCACCGGCGCTTTTCCGCCGTCATGGGAGGTGGCACAGCGGCTCACTGCCGGCGAAGTCTCCGCGGTGGAACTGGTGGATGCCTGCGAGGCCGCCTGGCGCGACTGGCACGGCATCATCAATGCGCTGGTGCTGTGCGATTTCGATGCCGCCCGCGCCGCGGCGCTGGCAAGCGACCGGCGCCGCCGGGCCGGGCAAGCGCGCGGCGTGCTCGACGGCGTGCCGTTCTCGGTGAAGGAATCGTTCGACGTCGCCGGCTGGCCAACCACCTGTGGCAATCCGGCCATGCACGGCCGCGTGGCCCAGCGCGACGCCGTGGTGGTGCAGCGCCTGCGCGATGCCGGCGCCATCCTGCTCGGCAAGACCAACGTCCCGCTCGGCCTGCGCGACTGGCAGAGCTATAACGCCATCTACGGCACCACCCGCAATCCGCACGATCCGTCGCGCACGCCCGGCGGTTCGTCCGGCGGCAGCGCAGCGGCGGTGTGTGCCGGCCTGTCGTATTTCGATGTGGGCTCCGATATCGGCTCCTCGCTGCGCAATCCGGCCCACTATTGCGGCGTCTTCTCACTCAAGCCGAGCCATGGCCTGGTGCCGCTGGCAGGACATGGCGCCGGCCCGGCCCGCTTCGGCGAACAGGACATCAATGTCGCCGGCCCGCTGGCACGCAGCGCGCGCGACCTTGAGCCGGTGCTGCGCGCCATCGCCGGCCCGCACGGCGACGAGGCACTGCCCTACCGCCTGGACTTGCCAGACTGCCCGCACCGCCGCTTGGCCGATTTCCGCATCGCCGTATTGCCCACCCATGCGCAGGCCGAAGCCGACCGCGAGGTCGCCGCGCAGATCGAACAGCTCGGCCACTGGCTGGCCGGGCAGGGCGCGCGCGTGGACTGGCACGTGCGGCCTGACTTCGATGCCGCCGAACTGTGGCACGTCTACGTGACGCTGCTGCGCGCGACCACCGCGGTGCACATGGACGACGCCGCCTATGCCGATGCGCTGGCCCGCAGCGCCACCGCCGCGGCGCACGACCATGGCTACGCCACCCTCCAGTACACCGGCGCGACACTGAGCCATCGCGACTGGCTGCGGCTGCAGGTTGCCCGCGAACGCTTCGCCGAAGCCTGGCGCCACTTCTTCCGCGCCCATGACGTGTTGCTTTGCCCCGCCGCGGCCACCACCGCCTTCGCGCTGAACGAGGCCGGCGAGCCCTGGCAACGCAGCATCACCGTCAACGGCCGCGCGCAGCCGATGACCACGCAATTGTTCTGGGCCGGCCATTCCGGTCTGTGCGGGCTGCCTTCGGCGGTCGCGCCGATCGGGCCAGGCATCAGCGGCCTGCCGGTCGGCGTGCAGATCGTTGCCGGCCGCTACCGGGATCTCACCGCGCTGCGCTTTGCCAGCCTGCTGGAACACGCGGGCTACGCGTTCCGGCCGCCGCCGCGGCCATCTGTCATGCCGGCTGACCACAACAGCTAAGCCACCACACCATACACACCACAGGGGAGGGAATCATGTTTGACTGGTTCCGTGATTTGTCGCGCATGGAGCGCAAGGGGTTTTATGGCGCGTTCCTGGGGCATGCGGTCGACGTGTTCGACTTCATGATTTATTCCTTCCTCATCTCCACGCTGCTCGGGCAGTGGGGCATGAGCAAGTCGACGGCGGGCGCCATCGTCACGTGGACGCTGGTGTCGTCGCTGGTGGGCGCGATCGGGGCCGGCATCCTGGCTGACCGCTACGGGCGCGTGCGGGTGCTGCGCTGGACCATCGTGGTGTTCGCGGGGGCCTGCTTCCTGTGCGGGCTGGCGCAGTCGCCGGAGCAGTTGATGGTGTTCCGCATGATCCAGGGCCTGGGGTTTGGCGGGGAGTCTTCGCTGTGCATGGTGCTGGTGACGGAGATGATCCGCAACCCGGCGCACCGCGGCAAATACTCGGGCTTTACCGCCAGCAGCTATTCGTTCGGCTGGGGCGCAGCGGCCATCGTGTATGCGATCGCCTTCAGCGTGCTGCCGGCGGAGACGGCATGGCGGGTCTGCTTCTTCCTCGGCATCCTGCCGGCGCTGGTGGTGGTCTACCTGCGCCGCAACCTGGAAGAGCCGGAAATTTTCCTGAAGAGCCGGGCGGCCGGCCGGCAGGAAACGGCGCTGGCAGGCCTCGGACGGCTGTTCCGCGGGCCGCTGCTATCCAAGACCCTGCTGTGCAGCCTGCTTTCCGGCGGCATGCTGGGCGCGTACTACGCCATCGCCACGTGGCTGCCGACCTTTCTCAAGATCGAGCGAGGCCTGTCGGTGTTCGGCACCAGTTCTTACCTGGCGGTGACCATCGTCGGCTCACTGATCGGCTACGTGGCGGGCGCCTATGCCACGGACCGCTGGGGGCGGCGGCTGACGTACATCGTATTTGCGGCGGGGGCATTCGTTGCGGCGCTGGTCTATATGGTGATGCCGGTGTCGAATACGTCAATGCTGTTCCTGGGATTTCCGCTGGGCATCCTGATGCAGGGCGTGTTCTCGGGCATCGGGGCGACGATCTCGGAGTCCTTTCCCAACGATATCCGGGCGACCGGGTATGGCGTGTCATACAACGCCGGGCGGGTGATCGGGTCGCTGTTTCCGCTTTCGGTGGGATGGCTCAGTTCAGGCCACACATCGCTGCCGGGTGCCATCGCCATCGTGGCGGGGGTTGGCTATGTGATGGTGGTGGTTGCCGCGGTGCTGTTGCCCGAGACGACGGGCATGGATCTTGGGCAGGCGGGTGATGGCGGGGACAGAGAAGAGGCCGCGCCGATCGCCCGGCCGGCGGGACGGTCGCCTGAGGCCGGTCCCGGTACTAAGGGCGCGCTGGGCGCCCTTTTTTAGAACACCCACGCCGAAAGCGCCGGCAGCATCAGGCTGACCCCGATCCCGATCAACACCCCGAACGCCACCCTGCGCGTGGTGGTCGGTGAGAACGGCGGCGGAAAGCGACGGCCCAGCAGCGTTGCAATCACCACCACCGGCACCCCGACCGCGGCCTGCAGCCAGATCGCGGCATCCAGTTGTCCTTGCCAGGCCGAGAACAGCGTGCGCACCGTCGAGGTCACGGTAAAGACCAGGATCAGCGCGCAGCGGATTTCCACCGGCTTCATCGGCTGCCGGTAGAACTGGAAGATCAGCGGCGGCCCGGATACGCCGAACATGCCGCTCAGCAACCCGCCAAAGACCCCGCTCATGAAAAAGCTGCCGTCTCCGGAGCGGCGCGACAGCGGCTCGGGCCTGAACGCCGAGCTCAGGCCGCCATACAGGATCACGGCGCCAAGCAGCAATTGCAGCAGCGTGGCGGCCGAGGAACTCAGGTACTCCAGCACCACCACGCCGACCAGCACCGACGGCAGGATGCCGATGGCGGCGGCACCAACGGCGCGCCAGTCGATATGCTGGAACTTGCCGGGCAGCGCGCAGGCGCTGTTGGCCAGCGTGACAAGGCTGACCACCGCGGCCACGGTGGCCACGGGCGCCAGCCCGAGCCCGCTGGTGGCGCCCATCACGATCATGCCAAGGCCAAAGCCGGTCACCGTCTGGAAATAGGTGCCGGCGCCGAGCAGGGCCTGCAGGCCCAGCAGCGGCAACAACAGTTCTGCTTTCATGCCGCCGCCTGCTCGCCCTTGGTGGCCTGTTCCGCGGTGGCTTGCGCCTGGACCACGGTGACGGCGATGACATGGAACACATCGTCGGCGCTGCAGCCGCGCGACAGGTCGTTGGCGGGCTTGTTCAGCCCCTGCAGCATCGGCCCGATGGCCTTGGCGCCACCGACCCGCTCGGCCAGCTTGTAGCCGATATTGCCGGCTTCGAGGCTGGGGAACACCAGCACGTTGGCGTGGCCGTTCACCTGTGAATGCGCGACCTTGCGCGCGGCGATCTCGGCGACGATAGCGGCATCGAGCTGCACGTCGCCATCGATGGCCAGGCCCGGCCGTTGCGCGCGCACGCGCTCGGTGGCGGCCACGACCTTGTCCACGGCCGCATGGTGGGCGCTGCCGCTGGTCGAGAACGACAGCATGGCCACGCGTGGCTCTTCCATCAGCAACGTGCGTGCGCTGTCGGCCGCGGCCATGGCGATATCGGCAAGCGCATCGGCATCCGGATCCACCACCAGCCCGCAGTCGGAGAAGATCAGCCCGCCCTTGAGCGTGTGGAAAGGCTCGCACAGCATCATCAGGAAGAAGCTAGACACCAGCCGGAAGCCGGGTGCCAGCCCGATCAGCTGGATTGCGTTGCGCACCACGTCGGCGGTGGTATGGGCGGCGCCCGCCACCGAGCCGTCGGCGTGGCCGAGGCGCACCATCAGATTGGCGAAGCACAGGGGATCGAGCACGGCGCGCCTGGCTTCATCGAGCGTCATGCCCTTCTTCTGGCGCAGCGCAAAGAGTTGCTGCGCGAACGAGGGCGTGAGCGCCGAGGTGGCCGGGTCGACCAGCGTCATGCCGTCCAGCCCGATGCCGTGGATGGCTGCGGCGGCGTTGATCTGGCGCGTGTTGCCGACCAGCACGAGGTGGGCGATGCCTTCCTGCGTGGCGCGTTGCGCGGCCTGCAGGATGCGCGGGTCTTCGGCCTCGCACAGCACGATGCGGCGGGGGGCGGCGCGGGCGCGGTCGATGATGCGGAGGATGGCTTTCATGGCGGGATGGGCTGTGTAAAAACGAAAAAAAGGGCCAGCGACTTGCGCTATGCCCTTGGGGTTCTCCCCTCTCCCGCAAGCGGGAGAAGGGGCACACCACCAGCTAGCGAGATGCACTAGCGGGATGCAATGCGCCGGTCAGACGTAGTCCTTGTACTTGTCCAGGTAACGCACCGGCTTGGCCAGGGCATCGCGGCGGAACGGGTCGCCCAGTTCACGCGTGCACATGATCTCGATGATCGTGGTCTTGCCGTGGTTCATCTGCAGGTCGATGGCGCGCTTCAGTGCCGGGCCGACATCTTCCAGCCGATCGACCACGATGCCTTCCGCACCCATCGCCTTGGCGATGTCGGCAAAGCTCTGGTTGTCCAGCTCGCCCGCCACAAAGCGGCGGTTGTAGAAGTCCACCTGGTTCTTCTTTTCCGCGCCCCACTGGCGGTTGTGGAACACCACCGCGGTCACCGGGATGTTGTGGCGCACGCAAGTCATGGTTTCCATCAGGCTCATGCCCCAGGCGCCGTCACCGGCGTACGACACGGCCGGGCGGTGCGGTGCCGCGACCTTGGCGCCGATGATGGTCGGGAAGGCGTAGCCGCAGTTGCCCCAGCTCATCGCCGCGAAGAAGCTGCGCGGCTTCTCGAAGCGCAGGTAGCTGTTGGCCACCGAGTTGATGTTGCCGATGTCGGTGGACACCATCACATCTTCCGGCATGGCCTTTTCCAGCTCGCGCAGCACCTGGCGCGGATGCAGGTAGTGGCCGCCGGTGGGCGTGCGCTCCTGCTTCTGCTCTTCGATCATGTCCAGGCTGTACCGGTCGCGCTCATGGGTCCAGTCGTCCAGCTCCTTCTCCCACGCGGCCTTTTCGTTGGCGATTTCCGTGGCGCGGCCGTCGCGGGTGGCGTCGCAGGCCAGGGTGCGGCCAGCCAGGCGCTGCGTCAGCGCGATGGCGGCGGCCTTGGCGTCGCCGCAGATGCCCACCGAGATCTTCTTCACCAGGCCCAGCATCTTGTGGTCGGCGTCGATCTGGATGATCTTGGCGTTCTTCGGCCAGTAGTCCATGCCGTGCTGCGGCAGCGTGCCGAACGGCCCCAGGCGCGAGCCCAGCGCGATCACCACGTCGGCGCGCGAGATCAGCTTCATCGCCGCCTTCGAGCCCTGGTAGCCCAGCGGGCCGCACCACAGCGGGTGGCTGGCGGGGAACGAGTCGTTGTGCAGGTAGCTGTTGACCACCGGCGCGCCCAGGCGCTCGGCCAGAGCCTTGCACTCTTCGATCGCATCGGCCATCACCACGCCGCCGCCCGAGATGATCACCGGGAACTTGGCGTTGGCCAGCAGCTCGGCCGCTTCATTCAGGCTCTGCTCGCCGCCGGGGCCGCGGTCGAGGCGGCGCGGCTGCGGGATTTCGACATTGACCTTGCCGTAGAAGTGGTCACGCGGGATGTTCAGCTGGGTCGGGCCCATTTCCGCGGTGGCGCGGTCGAAGCAGCGGGCGGTGAACTCGGCCATGCGCGCCGGGTTGGTGACGTGGCCCTGGTACTTGGTGAACTCCTGGAACATCGGCAGCTGGTTGGCTTCCTGGAAGCCGCCCAGGCCAATGCCCATGGTGCCGGCCTCGGGCGTGACGATCACCACCGGGCTGTGGGCCCAGTAGGCAGCGGCGATCGAGGTCACGCAGTTGGAGATGCCGGGGCCGTTCTGGCCGATCACCACCCATGGCGGCCCGACACGCGGGCGTAGCCGTCGGCCATGTGGCCGGCGCCTTGCTCGTGCACCACCGGGATCAGGCGGATTCCCGCCGGCGCGAAGATGTCCATCGCATCCATGAAGGCCGAGCCCATGATGCCGAACATGTCGGTCACGCCATTGGCGGCCAGCGTTTCGACAAAGGCTTCGGACGGGGTCATGGTCTGCGGTCCGGCCGGGACCTGGCTCTCCTTCGCGGCAGCCGAGCCACCGGAAACGGCGGGATTCGAGGTGGTATCGAGGTCGCGCATGGCGTTGTCTCCTGATGAGGGTCTTATAAAGTGGAGCTAAACGTTCCGGAAACTTGTTTGCTGGGGGAAATGTAGGCGGAAGATCTGGGTTGGTCAACAAGAGTTTTGTTTTTCGGAATGAAAAACATGAAAAATTGAGATAAGTTACGTGCAAAGAGATTTAGACGTAACTTATTGCTCGCCGAGATTGGCGAAAAATGAGAGACCGGGAATGAGCGGGCGGCGCAGCGCCGGTGGACAACCGGCGCTGGAAAGAGGGGAGGGAGTGGGTGCCGCGCGGTGCGCGGCGTTACGGCAAGCGGAAGGGATTCAGCGCGTCGACAGCGCCTCAAGCACCGGAAGGTTGCCCTCGCCGAAGCCGAGGTGGCCGTCGCGCTGGACGATCTCGAAGAAGAACTCGCCCGCCTCGCGCTTCAGGAAGGCCTGCTGGAAGCGCTCGCGCGTGCGGTCGCCGTGCGCGCTGCCGTCGACCAGGATGCCGTAGCGCCCCAGCGCGGCCAGGTCCAGGCCATGGCCGGGCACGCGAGCGTCCACGGAGTCGTAGTAGGCCGCGGGTGGCTGCACAAACTGCACGCCATGGCCCGTCAGCGCCGCGGCACTGGCCAGGATGTCGTCGCTGGCCAGCGCAATATGCTGGATGCCTTCGCCGTGCTGGTCCGACAGGTAGTGACGCATCTGGTCGTGGCGCGGCGTGCCTTTCTCATACAGCGGGATGCGGATGCGCCCGCAAGGCGACACCAGCGCGCGCGCCTCGCCGCCCACCCGCAACTCGCGGAAACCCAGCACCTTGCGGTAGAACTCCAGCCATTCCTGGAGATGGCCTGGCTCGACGGCCTGGGTCAGGTGGTCGACGCGGACGAGGCCGGCGTCGGGCGGGTTGCCGGCTTGCGGCAGCGGGCGGAAATCGACGTCGTAGATCGAGATATCGCCGACGTCGCCAGGCCGGCCTTCCTTGCCGCGCCAGCGGTCGATGAAATACAGGATGGATTGCCCGATACCCTGGATGGCTGGGATGTTGAGCTCCATCGGCCCCACCGTGCCGCCTTCAAATGGCCATGCGCCCGCTTCCAGCGCGCGGGTAAAGGCGGCCGCGGCATCGTTGACGCGGATGCCGATGGCGCAGATCGACAGGCCGTACCTGCCGGCATAGCGCGTGGCGAATGAATCCGGTTCGGCGTCGACGATAAAGTTCATCTCGCCCTGCCGGTACAGCTTTACCGCCTTGTGGCGGTGGCGGGCGATGGCGGCAAAGCCAAGGCGTTCCAGCGTCCGGCCCAGCGCGGCCGGGTCGGGCGAGGCAAATTCGATGAACTCATAGCCCTGGATGCCGAGCGGATTGTCCCAGGGCTGGAAATCGTCCGCGCGCGGGGATAGGACTTCTGCGGCGCTCATTGTCGTGGCTCCTGAAAGGTTGGCTGAGTGCGATGCCGGGCCTTGCGGCGACGACCGATCATAGCAATCCGACCACGCCGGGCCGCGTCCGGGCGGCAATTGGCGCTCCCCGTAGAAACCCGCAGTGCGTACTATGATCGCGCATATGCGTTCATTAATCGCGCAATATGGCGAAAAAGACAGTTGGCTGAGGGGCGGCGGGGCACTAATCTCCGGTCAACGACGCGCCCCCGTCCTCCGCCAGGTCCTTCAGCAAGGTCCACCTGCCGGCTCCGGAGCGCGATTCCCCGGACTCAGGCACATCATGATCAACGGCAAGACCACGCTTATCCCGCATCTCGGCTATCCCACGGAGTCGTTCAAGGCGCCGATGATCTACAACCCCTGGTTCGACCGGCAGGGCATCGACGCCGCGGTGGTGCCGATGGGTGTGAAGCCGGACGACTATGCTGACGTGTTCGGCGCGCTGTTCCGCCTGACCAATATCCGCGGTGCGCTGGTGACCATGCCGCACAAGGTTGCCACGGTTGAACTGGTGGATGAACTTACGCCGGCCGCCCGCATCGCCGGCGCCTGCAACGCCGTGCTGCGCCGCGACGACGGCGCCCTGGTCGGCGGCCAGTTCGATGGCGAAGGCTTCGTGCGCGGCATCATGCGCAAGGGCTGCCGGCTGGAGGGCGCGCGCGCCATCGTCTCCGGCAGCGGCGGGGTGGGCAGCGCGATCGCCGCGTCGCTGGCGGCTGCGGGCGTGGCGGAGCTGGCGCTGTTCGACGCCCGTGAGGCGGCCGCGCGCGCGCTGGCGCAGCGCCTGGCCGCGCACTACCCGGCGCTGCGCGTCAGCACCGGCTCGGCCGATCCGCATGGCTTCGACGTGGTGGTCAATGCCACGCCGCTGGGGATGCATCCCGGCGACCCGTTGCCGTTCGACGTGGCGCGCATCGCCCCCGGCGCCATGGTGGGCGAGGTGGTGATGAAACAGGAATACACGCCCTTGCTGCAGGCCGCCCTGGCCCGCGGCTGCAAGGTGCAGGTGGGCACCGACATGCTGTTCGAGATGATCCCCGCCTACCTGGAGTTCTTCGGCTACGGCACGGCCACGCCCGACGCGCTGCGCGAGGTGGCGCAGATCCGGTATTGACGCATCGTGGGGCCGGGACCAGGGTTCCGGCCCGAAGCCGAGCGCACCCCGCCACATAAAGGCGCGCCGGCAAGCATTTCCTATCCATTGGTGGAGACAGACAATATGACAATGACTCACAAGGAGCTGCCGGCGGCTGCTGCATTCGGCAACTCGATCGGCGACAAGGTGCGCGCCGCCTTTGCCTTCGGCAAGGTGCGCTGGGGCATGCTGGCGCTGGTGTTCTTCGCGACCACGCTGAACTACGTCGACCGCGCCGCGCTGGGCGTGCTGCAGCCGGTGCTGGCCAAGGCCATGGCCTGGACCGCGCAGGACTACGCCAATATCAACTTCTGGTTCCAGGTGGGCTATGCCATCGGCTTTGCGCTGCAGGGCCGGTTTATCGACATGGTCGGCGTCAAGCGCGCCTTCGCGCTGGCGGTGCTGCTGTGGAGCATTGCCAGCGGCGCGCACGCGCTTGCGGCCTCGGCGGCCGGCTTCATGATCTGCCGTTTCTTCCTGGGCCTGTCGGAAGCGGCCAACTACCCGGCGTGCGTCAAGACTACGCGGATCTGGTTTCCGGCCAGCGAGCGCGCCATTGCCACCGGCATCTTCAATGCCGGCACTAATGTCGGGGCGATGCTCACGCCGATCATGCTGCCGCTGATCCTGCAGGCGTGGGGCTGGCAGGCCGCGTTCATCGCGATTGCCTCGCTGGGCGCGGTCTGGCTCGCGTTCTGGTGCACGCGCTACCACAACCCGGAACAGCACCCGAGCGTCAGCGCCGCGGAACTGGACCACATCACGCGTGATGTCGAACCGGCGCCGCATCGCATCCGCTACGCGCAGATCCTGCGCATGCGCGGCACCTGGGCCTTCGCACTGGCGTACGCCATCACCGCGCCGGTGTTCTGGTTCTACCTGTACTGGCTGCCGCCGTTCCTGAACCAGCAGTACCAGCTCGGCATCAGCGTCACGCAGATGGGCCTGCCGCTGATCGTGATCTACCTGGCGGCCGATGTGGGCAGCGTTGGCGGCGGTGCGCTGTCGTCGTGGCTGATCAGCCGCGGCATGCCGGCGGTGCGGGCGCGCCTGCTGTCGATGCTGATCTTTGCCGCGTGCATTACCTCGGTGGTGATGGCCGCCGGCGCCAGCAGCCTGTGGATGGCCGTGGCCGCGATCTCCGTGGCGATCGGCGCGCACCAGGCCTGGACCGCCAATATCTGGAGCATGGTGATGGACTACACGCCCAAGCACGTGGTCAGCTCGGTGTTCGGCTTCGGCGGGATGATCGGCGCCATCGGCGGCATGTTCATGACGCAGCTGGTCGGCTACGTGCTCACGTCGACGCACAACAACTATGCGGTGCTGTTCACGATGATCCCGTGCGCCTACTTTATCGCGCTCACGTGGCTGTTCTTCCTCGCCCCGCGCAAGGTGCCTGACGCCGCCTGACGGCAATCCCCGCTGGCAGTCATCACGCAGCAATACGACAACAAAGACAGAGACAAGACTCCGATGCAAAAACGACTGATTGCGCTGCTCGCGCTTGGCGCGGGCAGCCTGCCCGCTGTCGCCCAGACTTCCGGTGGGGTCACGCCCGTCACGCTTTATGGCCTGCTGGATACCACCATCCGCTACAGCACCCATGAAGACGCGGCCGGCCACGGCCGCACGCAGATGACCGACGGCGTGCTGACCGGCAGCCGCTGGGGGCTGCGCGGCACCGAGGATATCGGCGGCGGCAACAAGGCCTGGTTCATCCTGGAATCGGGCTTCGCGCCCGACACCGGCACCAGCCAGCAGGGCGGGCGGCTGTTCGGGCGCACCGCGGTGGTCGGGCTGGAAGGCGGCTACGGCAAGCTCGCGCTCGGCCGCCAGTACACGCTGGCGCATGAGGTGCTCTCGTCGTATGAGGCCATGGCCTTTGCCAACAATTCCATCGTCGGCTACCAGGGCGGCAATTACACCGGGCTGCGCTACGACAACACCGTCAAGTACATCAAGAGCTTCAACGGCCTGCAGGTAGCGGCGGCCTACACCTTCGGCGAGGTGCCGGGCAGTATCAAGAGTGGCTCGGCCGCGGCCGGATCGCTGGTGTACAGCTCGGGGCCGCTGGAGATCGGCGCGGTCTACCAGCAGACGCAGAACGTCACTTCGGCCTACTTCGGCGCGGTGCCCGCGGCGCAGGCCAGCAAGCAGACCGTGTGGGGGCTGGGCGGGACGTGGAAGGCGGCGCGGGCGCAGTACTACCTCGGCTATACCAACAACCGGCTGGATGTGGCGGACTATCGCAACAACGTAGGCTATGTCGGCACGCGCTTCAGCCTGACGGATGCGCTGGCGTTCATCGGCACTGTCCAGTACGACTGGCTGCGGCACGCGGGGCAGGGCGGCAAGCGGCTGACCACCGCGGGCATGCTGGACTACAACTTCAGCAAGCGCACCGATGTGTATATGGAAGTGGATTACACCCATCTGCAGGGACAGTGGATTGCATTGAACAGCGGGGCAGGGTTTGTGAGCAGCGGGAATACGTACGGGAACAAGACGCGGCTTGGGGTGATGGCAGGGGTCAGGCATAAGTTCTGACGCTCACCGTCCTCCGAGCCGCTGGTTTGCTCCCTCTCCCGCAAGCGGGAGAGGGAGCAAACCGGCAGCGAGCAACGGCTGCCGGCGGGCATTCAAGCCGGACTTGATTCCGCTGTTGTCCCCGTCACCTGCGCCAGCGCCGCAATCGCCAGTCCATACCCGTTCACCCCCAACCCCGCCATCACCGCCACCGCGACCGGCGAAATCCACGACTTGTGCCGGAACGCTTCGCGCGCATGCACGTTGGAGATGTGGTACTCCACCACCGGCACCGCCGCCCCCTTGATCGCGTCATGCAGCGCGATCGACGTATGCGTGAGCGCCCCCGCGTTCAGCACCACCCCGACCATTTCCCCTTGCGCGCACAGCCGTCCCGCTTCGTGGATCCAGTCGATCAGCTGGCCTTCATGGTTGGTCTGCCGGCATTGCGCCTCCAGCCCTAGCCGCTGCGCGGCTTCCTGGCAGATGCGTTCCACATCCGCCAGCGTTTCACTGCCATAGACGGCTGGCTCGCGGGTGCCGAGCAGGTTCAGGTTGGGCCCGTTGAGCACCAGTACTGTCTTCATCATGTCTCCTGGAATCGGCCGCAGCGCTGGCGCGGCCATCGCCAATAGCCTATCGTTAGTCCCTTCATCCAATCATCGACCGCCATGGAAACTCAGAATGCGCTCACGGCGAACAATGACCCGTTCCTGCGGGACCTGCGGCTGTTCTGCACGGTAGCGCGGCGCGCCAGCTTTATCGCCGCCGCCAACGAGACGGGGATCTCGCCGGCCCATGTGAGCAAGCGCATCGCCATGCTCGAAGCCATGCTCGGTGCCAAGCTGTTCCACCGCACCACGCGCCGCGTCAGCGTGACCGCCGAAGGTGAGAGCGCCTTTGCCTGGGCGCAGAAAATCCTGGAAGACGTCGACGGCATGCTCGAGGCCGTGGGCGCCACCGGCGGCGAACCGCGCGGGCTGCTGCGCATCGCCACCAGCGTGCGGCTCGGGCGCCGGCATGTGGCGCCGGTGCTGTCGCTGCTGCGGCAGCAGCATCCGGGGCTGGAGGTCTGGCTGGAGCTGCTCGACCGCCGCGTCGACCTGATCGGCGAGAGCTTCGACCTCGACATCCGCGTGGGCGAGGTCGAGGAACCGCACCTGATCGCCAGCAAGATCACCACGGGCAGCCGCGTGCTTTGCGCCGCGCCCGCCTACCTGGCGCGGCGCGGCATGCCGGCGCACCCGGCCGAGTTGCCCCGGCACGACTGCCTGCTGCTGCGCGAACGCGACCAGGCCTTCGGCGTATGGCGCCTGCAGGGGCCGGGCGGCTGGGAGACGGTAAAAGTGACCGGGCCGATGGCATCGAACCACAGCGACGTGACCTACCAGTGGGCACTGGAAGGCTTCGGCATCATCATGGCCTCGGTCTGGGACGTGGCCGCCAGCGTGCGCGCGGGCGAACTGGTGCGCGTGCTGCCAGACTGGCAGCTGCCGGCCGATATCTGGGCCGTGACCAGCGCGCGGGCGTCGGCGTCAGGCCGGATGCGCGTGTGCCTCGAGTTCCTGAAGGCGCAGTTGTCGCAAGGGCCGCGCGCGCTGGCGACGACCCTGGACCAGGCAGACCCTAAAGCACCCGCATGATCAGCAGCGCGGTGTCCTGCAGCACCTGCAGTACGCGGTCCAGCGCCTGCTGCGGGTTTCCTCGCCGATCGGCATGTTCACTGACAGCGCGGCGATCACTTTGCCGTGGCGGTCGCGCAGTGGCACCGCAACGCCGCGCACGCCGGTCTGCAACTGCTGCTCCAGCATCGCGTAGCCCTGCGCGCCGGCCTTGCGGATCTCTTCCAGCAGCCGGTCGTGCTGCAGGATGGTGTAGGGCGTGTACGGCGCCAGCACGCAGGTCTCCAGCCATGCCTTCACCTGGTCTTGCGGGCGCGAGGCGAGCATCATCACGCCGGCCGAGCCTAGCGGCGCCGGCACGCGCGCGCCCAGCACAAAGCCGGTGCTCATCACGCGGCTGGTGCCGGTGCGGGCGATAAACACCAGCTCCCAGCCGTCGAGCACGCTCAGATAGGCGGCCTCGCCAAGCTGCGCGGTGATCTGCTGCAGGAAGGGCTGCACCGTGCGCGGCAGCCGCGCCGAATCGAAATACGACCAGCCCACCTTGAGCACGCGCGGTGTCAGGCTGAACAGCGTGCCGTCGCTGGTGGTGTAGCCCAGGTGCTCCAGCGTGAGCAGGTAGCGGCGCGCGGCGGTGCGCGTCAGGCCGGTCCGCTCGGCCGCCTGCGTGGGCGTCAGGCGCGGATGGTCGTGGTCGAAAGCCTCCAGGATGGCCAGGCCTTTCTCCAGCCCCGCGATCCAGTCGCGTCGGTTCAGCGTTTCCTTTTCCATGGTTAACCCTGTTTTCGCGCGAATCGTGATCGTAAAGGAGCGATTGTCGCACGCCTATGCGCGAATTGTGGTTGTTGTGCGCACGCCTGGCTCATACCCTTGGCTCATCGCAGCCAGTTTGTTTCTTGCCATGACCGCAGCGCCCAAGCCCTTGCCCAAATCCATCGCCACCGTCTCGCTCTCCGGCACCCTGCCGGAAAAGCTGGAAGCCGCCGCCGCGGCCGGGTTCGACGGCGTGGAGATCTTCGAGAACGACCTGCTGCATTTCGACGGCACGCCGGCGGCCGTGCGCCGCATGGCCGCGGACCTGGGCCTGCAGGTCTTCCTCTACCAGCCGCTGCGCGACTTTGAAGCCATGCCCGGCGACCAGCTTGCGCGCAACCTGGCGCGCGCCGAACGCAAGTTCGACGTGATGGAGCAACTCGGGGCGGAGATGGTGCTGGTGTGCAGCAATGTCCAGGACGCCGCCATCGACGATCCGGCCCGCGCCGCCGCCGACCTGCGCCGCATGGCCGAGGCCGCGGCGCGGCGTGGCCTGCGCGTGGGCTACGAGGCGCTTGCATGGGGGCGCCATACGCGCCGCTGGCAGCAGGCGTGGGAAATCGTGCGGCAAGCCGATCACGCGGCACTGGGGCTGGTGCTGGACAGCTTCCACACGCTGTCGCTGGGCGATTCGCTGCAGGGCCTCGATGCCGTGTCGGCGGACAAGATCTTCTTCGTGCAGCTGGCCGATGCGCCGCGCCTGTCGATGGACGTGCTGTCGTGGAGCCGCCACTACCGCAACTTCCCCGGCCAGGGCGACCTGCCGGTGACGGATTTCGCGCGCGCCGTGCTGCAGGCGGGCTATGCCGGGCCGCTGTCGCTGGAAGTCTTCAACGATGACTTCCGCGCCGCGCCGGCACGCCAGACCGCGCAGGACGGGCTGCGCTCGCTGATCTGGCTGGAGTCCGAGGCGGGCGGCACGCCGCTGCCCGAGCCGCCGGTACTGGGCGGCGTCGATTTCATCGAGTTCGCCGTCGACTACGTGGCCGGCCGCGAACTGGCGCAACGGCTGGCTTCGCTGGGCTTTGCCCATGCCGGCCGCCATCGCTCCAAGGCGGTGGACCTGTACCGCCAGGGCGGTATCAACCTGATCCTGAATGCCGAGCAGGACAGCGCCGCCGCCGGGCATTTCCAGCTACACGGCCCGTCGGTATGCGCGATCGGGCTGCGCGTGGACGACGCCCGGCGCGCGATGGCCCGCGCCAGTGCGCTGCTGTGCAAGGCGTGGCATGAGCCGGTGGGGCCGGACGAGCGGGTGATTCCCGCGCTGCGCTCGCCCGACGGCATGCTGTTCCACCTGGTTGATGACCGTGACGCCGACCGCAGCATCTACGAGAGCGACTTCGTGCTCGATGCGCCGGCACCCGCCAGCCATCACGGCGCGGGTCTCGCCGCTATCGACCACCTGGCCCAGGCGCTGCCCGCGAACCGGCTCGATACCTTCGTGCTGTTCTACCGCTCGGTGTTCGGCATGGAGCCGGAAGCCATGCACGAGATCGCCGATCCCTATGGCCTGGTGAAAAGCCGTGCCATGGTCAGCCCCGGGCAGCACGTGCGCATCCCGCTCAATGTGTCGGAGAGCGGCCGCACGGCCACCGGGCGCTTCGTCGCGGCCTACTCGGGTGCGGGCGTGCATCACATCGCTTTGCGCTCGGACCATATCGAGCAGACGCTGGAGACCATCGACCGCGCCCGCGCCACGATGCTGCACGTGCCCGACAACTACTACGACGACGTGGCCGCGCGGCTGGCGCTGGACGATGCGCTGCTAGCGCGCTTGCAGCGGCTCGGCCTGCTCTATGACCGGGACGCGGGCGGTGATTTCCTGCATGCGTATACCGCGCCGTTCCAGGGCCGCTTCTTCTTCGAGCTGGTGCAGCGCGCCGGCTATCTGGGCTACGGTGCGGCGAACGCGGCGGTGCGGATGGCGGCGCAGGCGCAGTTGCACTACTAAGCCGCGCCGACCGCGCGGCCTGGCAGCTGTCGTTCCCGCGCCGCCGCCACGGTGCCAGCCAAACCGCTGGCCGCGATCAGCGCCACGCCGAGCACGGACCATGTGTCGGGCAGGTAGGCGAACGCCAGCCAGCCGCCCAGCATGGCAAAGGCGATCTGCAGGTAGAGGTAGGGTGTCAGCAGGCTGACCGGGGCGCGGGCGTACGCCAGCACCAGGAACAGGTGGCCGGCGGTGCCGGCCAGTGCCATGCCCGCGAGCAGGCCCCAGTGCCCCAGCGTGAGTCGCGACGTCCAGGCAAACGGCAGCGCCGCCGACAACAGCAGCGTGGCCACGCAACCGGTATAGAAGTGCGTGGTGCCGGCGCCGTCGGCGCGCGTCAGCACGCTGGTCAGCAACTGGTAGCCGGCATTGCACAGCACGGTCGCCAGCGGCAGCAGCAGCGCGGGCTGCAGGCCGGCGTCGGGGCGGATCACTACCAGCGCGCCGGCAAAACCGGCGAGAAGGCACAGCCAGCGCACTGCCGACACGCGTTCGCCGAGCACGGTGGCGGCGGCCAGCGCCATGGCCAGCGGGGTCAGGCTGACGACGGCGGTGAATTCGCCTACCGGCAGCACCTGCAGGCTGTAGAACGCGCACGCGCTGGACATCAGCATCAACACCGCCCGCGCGCCCTGCAGCAGCGGCCGGCGCGTACGCAGCAGGGCGCGGCCGCGGGCCGGCAGCAGCACGGCGCCGGTCAGCGCCGCCTGCACCAGGTAGCGCAGCCACAGCGCCATCACCATCGGCACGGCCAGTCCGGCGATCTTGGTCTGCGTGTCGAGCGCGGCGAAGCACGCCACCGCGGCAACCATCAGCGTGATGCCCTGCAGGGGCCGCGCACTTCCCACGGCGCTCACGCCGCCATCCTTATCCGCGCCATGTCATGGTTCCAGAAGTGTTTTCGTCATGATGCGCAGGTTAGTTCAGGCGCGGGGGCGATAGCGGCGATGGCAGGAAAGTCAGAATTCGCTGCCGGCGAATAATCGGGGCGGATCAGCGTGCCGTCCTGTCGCCGGCGGCATCAATGGATAAAGCCGCCCTTGACGAAGCGCACCGGCTCGGCATCCATGCGCAGCAGCAGCGCCGTCAGGCCATCGCCTGCCTTCGGCATGGCACGCGCCGTGCCGGCAGCGGGCGCTGACACGCACACGAGGTCGGCATCGGACCATTGGCTGCCAGGCATGCCACGCGCGCGCAGCCATCCCGCACGGTCCGAGAGCAGCTGCGTGCCCGCCAGCTTTGCGGGCGGCAGGCCGGCAATCGCTGCCACCGCCTGCCATGCTTTTGCCGAAGCAGCCGTGCAGCCGGCGCGAAAGCGCGGCACCCGCGCGGGTGGGCGCCCGTCGGGCGTGACCAGCACGGTCAGGAAGCGGGGATCCTCGAACGGCAACGATGCCGTTCCGTCCACCGCGACCAGCCGCACGCGCTGGTCGCCGCGCCATTGCGACAGCGCCAGCGGCGCGGCATTGGCGCAGCGGATGGCCATCTCTGGCAGCCGCAACGGTACCGGCCAGTTGCCCTCGGCACCGCCGCCGGCCGACATCGCTTTCATGTAGTCGATCACGGCCCAGGCCTCACGGTGGCTAAGCGCATCGCCGAAAGCCGGCATGGTGGGCTGGCCGTAACGGTCGCGCATGCCGGCCAGCACATGCCAGAACAGCTCGCCATCGGCGCGGCGCGCCAGCAGCGGGCTGGCCAGCGTTGGCGGCCAGTTGGCCAGGCTTGCCGCCAACGGACCTTCTCCGCGGCCATCGACACCATGGCAGCCAGCGCAGTGTTGCGCATAGACGCGGGCGCCGAGCGCGATGGCATCGACGGAGAAGCGGGTAGGGCTGGCGTGGAAGCTGGTCGGCACCGCAGGCCCGAGCAGCAGCGATGCGCTGGGCCACGGCGCCGCCGCCAGGGCCAGCGCACCGGCGCCCAGCAGCACGCCGCGATGGCGCCGCCATGCCAGTGCGACGGCGACGGCCACCACGGCAACGGCAACGGCGCACAGGCTCAGGCCGACCTGGCGCGCGAGGCCCAGGTCGATCAGCAGGGTTTCGCCCGCCACGCGCCATGCCCACGGCCACGCCGGCTGGCCGTGGCTGTCGCCGGTCAGGCCAAGGGCATGCCATAGCGACAGCAAGCCAAGCTGGAGTTTCTCGATCAGGACCAGCAGTGCATTGAGCCATGCCTGCGGAGGCGGCCCGCTCATCTGGCGGCCCGCGAGGTGAAGCGCAACGCCATTACCAGCTCGCGTCCAGCCCCAGGTGGCGCAGCGCTTCGTGCCGCAGCCCGGTCAGCCGCGGATCGCCGCGATGGCGCGGGTAGGGCAGGTCGACCCGGATCTGCGCCGTGATGCGCGCCGGACGCTGACTGAAGATGATCACGCGCTGCGCCAGGAACAGCGCTTCTTCCACGTCGTGCGTGACCAGCAGCGCGGAGAAGCGCGAACGTTGCCACAGATCGACCAGGTCGCTCTGCATCGCCAGCCGCGTCAATGAGTCCAGCTTGCCCAGCGGCTCGTCCAGCACCAGCAGGCGCGGATCATTGACCAGCGCGCGCGCCAGCGCCACGCGCTGCGCCATGCCGCCGGAGAGCTGGTGCGGGAAGGCGCGGGCGAAGGTTTCCAGGCCGACGCGGCGCAGCGCCTCATCCACGCGGTGGCGCTCCTGCGCCAGGATGCCGCGTGCCTGCAGGCCGAGTGCGACGTTGTCCCAGACGCGGCGCCAGGGATACAGCGTGGGATCCTGGAACACGACGATGCGTGAAGGGTCGGGCTCGGTGATGGGCGTGCCGTCCTGCAGGATGTCGCCGGAGGAGGGTTGGTCGAGGCCGGCGACCAGGCGCAGCAGCGTGGACTTGCCGCAGCCGCTGGGACCGAGCAGGGCGACGAATTCGCCGGGGGCGACGTTGAGGTCGACGTCGTCGAGGACTTGCAGTTGGTCATCGGCGGAACCGAACCGGTGGCTGACTTTCCGGATGTCGATACGTGCGCCCGTCAGAACTCCGGACGTAGCGCCTGCCGCCGCGTTAACTCCCCTCTCCCGCTCGCGGGAGAGGGGAGCCTTCCGCGGGCGGCCGCTGGATCGCCAGGCATTCAACCGCTCAACAACACTCACCATTTCACCGTCCCCTTTTGCCACGACAGCACGCGATCGCGCGCAACAAACAACAGCGTGATCACGCCCGAGAACAGCAGCGCCATCACGATCAGCGCCGCATACATATTGACGTACGAAGCCCAGCCCTGCGCCCACGTCAGGTACCAGCCCAGGCCCGACTTCACGCCCATCATCTCCGCCGTCACCAGCACCGAGAACGAAGCGCCCAGCCCCATGAACAGGCCGACGAATACCTGCGGCAGCGCCGCCGGGATCGCCACGCGCAGCACCAGGAACCAGCCCGAGGCGCCCAGGGTGCGCGCGACGTCGTAGTAGCTCTTGTTGACGCCGGCCACGCCTGACCATGTCAGCACCGCGACCGGGAAGGCAGTGGCCAGCGCGATCAGGAACACCGCGGCGGAATAGCTCGACGGGAAGAAGTAGAAGGTCAGCGGCAGCAGCGCGGTTGACGGCAGCGGCCCAGCACGCGCAGCACCGGATGCACCCAGTAGCCGATGCGGCGCGACCAGCCGATCGACACACCCACCAGGAAGCCGGCCAGTCCGCCATAGGCCACGCCCAGCCCGAGCAGCCTGATCGTGTTCAGCACGCTGTCGCCCAGGCGCCGCCAGTCGTCGGCATAGACTTCGATCAGCGCCTGCGGCGGCGCGAAGAAGGGCGTGGGCAGGATGGCGGTCTTGGCGGTCAGGATTTCCCACGCGGCCAGGGCCACGGGCAGCGCCACCAGCCACGGGCCGGCGGCGCGCAGCGCGGCCAGCGCGCGTTGCGCCGCCCGGACCCGCTGGCCGGCCAGCGCAACCAGTGCCAGCAACGCGGCGCCGGCCAGCGCCGCAATGCCCAGTTCCGTCGTAAAGGCCCAGTCGCTGAAGCCCACCGCCTGGTTGGGCCACAGCCACGTCAGCGCGCCGAACGCGGCCCACGCCAGCGCGGCGAGGATGCCGGTGGCCCAGGCCGGGCCGGACGCGCGCGCGCTCGCGCTGCCATGCGGCACGGTTGCGGCGGCTGGCTTGCGCGCTGGCCCGGCGTCGAATGCAGGTTGGCTTGTCGTCATGGCATCACCCCAGCACATTGGCGTAGACGTGCTGCGCCAGGCGTTTGGCATCGGTGGTCTTTTTCAGCACGCCGATGCGGCGGAAATCATCGGCGTAGAAGGCAATTTCGTCGCGCAGGTCGGCGCCGGTCGGGTGGTGGGTATAGGTCAGCGTGGCGTAGAGCTTGCGCAGGTCTTCCGGGTTGATCTTGGGCGAATACTTGGCAAAGACCCTGGCGGCCTCGTTGGGGTTCTCATTGACGTAGCCGGTGGCCTGCACGATGGCGCGCGCCAGCGACGTGGCAGCGGGGCGGTCGTTGCGCACCAGCTCGCCGCGGGCGCCGACCACGCAGCAGACCTTGCGGGCGTACTCGCCGGTGAGGTTGGTGGCCAGTTCCACGTAGGCGCCGTTGGTGCGCTTTTCCAGCAGGTAGAGGTTGGGGTCGCCGTCGGCAATCGCCTGGATCTCGCCCTTGTCCACCGCCACGCCCAGCAGGTCGGCCGGGTACTGGCGCCAGGTGATGTCCCGGTCCGGGTCGATGCCGTTCTTGGCCAGCAGGATGGTGAAGAAGTGCTTGCCCGGCGCCGCCAGGTCGCTGACGCCTACGGTCTTTCCCTTCAGCTGCTGCAGGCTGGTGACTCCCGCCGCTTTCGATCCCACCAGCCGCACGCAGCCGCCGTGCGAGCTGCCGATGATCTTGACGTCGAAGCCCGCTTCCAGCGGCTTGAGCCAACGGTGGATCATGCCGACCGCCGCATCGGCCTTGCCGGTGGCGATCGATTCCAGCAACTGGTCGGTCGAGCCGCTGTAGTTGATCAGGTCGACCTGCAAGCCGTTCTTCTCGAAGAAGCCCTTCTCCTGCGCCACCACGATCGGCGTCAGGCAGAAGGAGTTCTGGTTCCACGCGAAGGTCAGCTTGCGCGGCGCCGACCAGGCCTGGCGGCCCAGGATCAGCGACGGCGCGGCGATGGCCGCGGCGCCGGCCAGCCGCAGCACGCTGCGTCGGCGCGGGTCGGCATCATGGTTGTTGTCCTGGCTCATGGTGAAACTCCCCGTCTTCGTTGTGTGGTGTGGTGTGGTGTGGTGAGGCCGTCAGGCGGCCTTGCGCTGCGCCTGCTGCGCGGCGTCGTGCTGCGCCACCAGCTCGCGCACGCGCGGGATCAGCTCGCGGCCATAATCGATAGCGTCTTCCAGCGGATCGAAGCCGCGGATCAGGAAGGTGGTGACGCCCAGTTCGTAGTACGCCAGCAGGGCCTGCGCCACTTGCTCCGGCGTGCCGACCAGGCCGGTGGAGTTGGAGCGCCCGCCGGTCTCGCGCGCGATCGCGGTCCACAGGCGCTGGTCGACCCGGTCGCCCTTGTCGGCCGCCGCGAGCAGGCGCCGAGCGCCTTCGCTCTGCTGCGGGCCACCGCGGCTGTAGCCGGCCTGCACGCGCAGGGCGCGGGTGCGCTCCAGGATGCTGTCGGCGCGGGCCCAGGCTTTTTCTTCGGTCTCGGCCAGCACCGGGCGGAACGACACCGAGAAACGCACCGTGCGCCCGTGCTGCGCGGCTTCGGCACGCACGCGGGCGGTCAGCTCGCGCACCTGATCGAGCGACTCGCCCCACAGCGCGTAGACGTCGGCATGCTTGCCGGCCACGGCCAGCGCGGCTTCCGAGGCGCCGCCGAAGTAGATCGGCACATGCGGCTGCTGCGCGGGCTTGACCTCGGAGAAGCCCTGCGTAAAGCGGTAGAACTGGCCTTCGTGGTCGAACGGCGCGGGCTCGGTCCAGATGCGGCGCAGGATGTGCAGGTACTCGTCGGTGCGCGCATAGCGCTGGTCATGGCCGAGGAAATCGCCGTCGCGCTGCTGCTCGCTGTCCGAGCCGCCGGAGATGAAGTGCACCCCGAGGCGGCCGCCGCTGAACTGGTCGAGCGTGGCGATCTGGCGCGCGGCCAGCGTCGGCGCGGTAAAGCCGGGGCGGTGCGCCAGCATGAAGTGGATGCGCCGGGTCACGCTGGCCGCGTAGGCGATCGTCAGCGTGGCCGACGGCCCGGTGGAATGGTGCGGCACCAGGATGCGGTCGAAGCCGGCCTGCTCATGGGCCTGGGCAAAGGCACGCACATAGTCGCGATCAATCACCGGGCCTGACGGAGGATGGATCTCGGACTGCTTCTGGCTCTGGATCATGCCGATGAAATTGACGCTCACGTGCGTTCTCCTGGGTTCGGTGAGGGCGGCAGCGCCGCCCGGATGGTGTTGGGCTGAGGCAGAAAGTACGACAGGCGCGCGCGCTCGCTAACGAATAAAAACGACGGTCCATATTCAATAAGCGTCGTTTTCGTAATGCGGTGTCGGCGCTACTCTGCGGCATTCGGTGCGAGCCGCGTGCCGGCAGCGCGCCTCGTCGTCATCCTTCCCGGAGTGTTCTTCCATGTCTTTGACGTCTACCCTGCGCCGGCTGCCCAGCAGCGAAGCGCGCCTTGGCGAGGTGCTGGCCGGGCTGTCCGCGCGCTTTGCCTCCAGTGCCGGCGCGCACGATGCCGCTGCCAGCTTTGCGCACGACAACTTGGCGCAGCTGCATGCCAATGGCCTGATTGCGCAGGTGGTGCCGCGCGCGCAGGGCGGCGGCGGAGCTGGCCTGGCGCAGGCGCGCCGCATCGTGGCCGCGGTGGCGGGCGGCGACGCCGCGACCGCGCTGGTGCTGACCATGACCTACCTGCAGCACCGCGCGATCGCCCGCGCCGATTCGCGCTGGCCGCAGACCGTGCGCGACCAGGTCTTTGCCAGTGCGGTGCAGGACGGTGCGCTGATCAATGCGCTGCGGGTGGAACCGGAACTGGGATCGCCGGCACGCGGCGGCCTGCCGGCCACGGTGGCCGCGCGCGTGGCCGACGGCTGGCGCATCAGCGGCCGCAAGCTGTACAGCACCGGCATTCCGGCGCTGCGCTGGCTGGCCGTATGGGCGCGCACCGATGAGCCTCAGCCGCGCGTGGGCGTGTTCCTGGTGCCCGGACCGGCGGCCGGCATCGCGGGCGTGCGCATCGTCGAAAACTGGAACCACCTTGGCCTGCGCGCTTCAGGCAGCCATGAGACCGTGCTCGACAACGTCTGGATCCCGCCTGACCACGCAGTCGATATCCGCCCGCCGTCAGCATGGGCGCCGGCCGGTGCCAGCCAGGCCGACATCGACGCCAATGCAGACCAGCAGGCCTGGATGATCGTGCTGCTGGGCAGCCTCTATGACGCGGTGGCACGCGCTGCCGCCGCATGGATCGGCGATTTCGTTCGCGAGCGCGCCCCCGCCAGCCTGGGCGCGCCGCTGGCCACGCTGCCGCGCGTGCAGGAAGCCATCGGCGAAATCGCGGCGCTGCTGCGGACCAACCAGGTGCTGCTCGATGATGCCGCCGCGCGCACTGGCGCGGGCGAGCCACCCGCGCCGGCCGACAGCGGACTGCTCAAGTACACCGTGACCAGCAATGCCATCCGTGCGGTGGAGCTGGCGCTGCAGCTGTCAGGCAACCACGGGTTGAGCCGCAACAACCCGCTCGAGCGCCACTACCGCGACGTGCTGTGCAGCCGCATCCATACCCCGCAGAACGATTCCATCCTGGTCGCCGCCGGGCGTGCGCAGCTTGGCCTGTAAGCGCGGGCCCGCCTGGCCGTGCTATGTTTGCGGCAGCACCGCCCCGCAGAGGGCCGCAGCGCAGGCGCCCGGCGCGCCGGCAAACCAGAACGAGACACTCCGGAGTCAGTCCCATGGGCAGCACCCCCACCCCCAACATGCTCGCGCCGCTGCGCGACTTCATTACCGGCCTGGCCGCGTTGCTGGACCAGCACCCGGACGAGCCGTGCATCCTGCGCGAAGGCGGGGCGCTGCTGGCAAAGCTGGTCGCGCGCGACGACTGGCTGCCCGATGCCTGGGCCCAGCCGCATCCCGAGTACTACCAGCAGCACCTGCTGCATTGCGATTCCGCCGAACGCTTCTCGGTCGTCAGCTTTGTCTGGGGGCCGGGCCAGCGCACGCCGATCCACGACCACACCGTATGGGGCCTGATCGGCATGCTGCGCGGCGCGGAAGACTCGCAGCCGTTCGCGCTCGACGCAGGCGGGCGGCCTGTGCCGCATGGCGACGCCGTGCGCTTGCTGCCCGGTCAGGTCGAGGCCGTATCGCCCACGGTCGGCGATATCCACCTTGTCAACAACGTGCATGACGACCGCGTCTCGGTCAGCATCCATGTGTATGGCGCCAATATCGGCGCGGTGCGCCGTTCGGTCTATGCCGGAGACGGCACGCGCAAGCCCTTTGTCTCCGGCTATTCCAACCAGACCCTGCCCAACCTGTGGGACCGTTCCCGCGAAGTTGCCCAGTCATGACCACGATTACTGCTACCCAGGCCGCACCGGCCTTTCCAACGTATTCGCGCGACGCGGTGCGCGAGGCGCTGCTCAACCGCGACGAGATCGCTTTGATCGATGTGCGCGAGGAAGATCCCTTCGCGCAGGAACACCCGCTGTGGGCCGCCAATTTCCCGCTGTCCAGGCTTGAGATCGACGCGTGGGCGCGCATCCCGCGCCGCGACACCCTGATCGTCGTCTACGGCGAATACGCCGGCACTGACCTGGCGCCGCGCGCCGCGGCCGTACTGCGCGAGCTGGGCTATACGCGCGTGCATCTGCTGGAAGGCGGACTGCGCGCCTGGACCGACGGCGGCGGCGAGGTGTTCCGCGACGTCAACGTGCCGAGCAAGTCGTTCGGCGAGGTCGTGGAAGCCAGGCGCCACACGCCGTCGCTGGCGGCCGAGGAAGTGCAGGCATTGATCGACACCAAGGCCGATGTGGTGATCGTCGATGCGCGCCGCTTCGATGAATACCAGACCATGAGCATTCCCACCGCCACCAGCGTGCCAGGCGCAGAACTGGTGCTGCGCGTGCGCGAGCTGGCGCCTGATCCGCGCACGCGTGTGATCGTCAACTGCGCCGGGCGCACGCGCAGCATCATCGGCACGCAGTCGCTGGTCAACGCGGGCATTCCCAACCCGGTGGCGGCGCTGCGCAACGGCACCATCGGCTGGACCCTGGCCGGCCAGCAGCTGGACCACGGTGCCAGCCGCCGCGCCCCCACCGCGGTCAGCGACGCCAACCGCGATAGTGCCCGCCATGGCGCGCGCGCGATCGCCGACCGGGCCGGCGTGCGCCGCATTGCCCTGGCCCAGATCGAAACGCTGCAGCAGCCCGGCCGCACCGTGTACCGCTTCGATGTCCGCACGCCCGAGGAATTCGCCGACGGCCACCTGCCGGGCTTTGTCAACGCGCCAGGCGGCCAGCTGGTGCAGGAGACCGACCATTGCGCTCCGGTGCGCGGTGCGCGCATCGTGCTGGCGGATGATGACGACGTGCGCGCCAGCATGACCGGCTCATGGCTGGCGCAGATGGGTTGGGATATCTGGGTGGTGGAACCGGTGGCCGCGGCGGAGCGCAGTGAAACCGGCGCGGTCAGCGCACCGGTGCCGGCGTCAGCGCCGGTACCGACCATCTCTGCAGCCGAACTGGCCACGTGGCTTGACGCAGGCGATGGCAGCACCGCCGTCCTCGACTTCACCACCAGCGCCAACTACGTCAAGCGCCATATTCCCGGCGCTTGCTTCGTCATTCGCGCCCAGCTGGCCGACGCGCTGGCACGCATCGCGCAGCCCAGGCGTTACGTGCTCACCTGCGGTTCAAGCCTGCTGGCGCGCTTTGCCGCCGCCGACCTGCGGCGCCTGACCGATGCGCAAGTGTTGGTGCTGGAAGGCGGCACCCAGGCGTGGATTGCCGCGGGACTGCCGCTGGAAAGCGGGGAGACGCACCTGGCCTCGGAACGCACTGACCGCTACCGCCGGCCGTATGAGGGCACCGACAACCCGCGCGAGGCGATGCAGGGCTACCTGGACTGGGAGTTCGGCCTGATCGCGCAACTGGAACGCGACGGGACGCATGGGTTCAGGGTGGTGTAGGGCCGCTGCATGATATGCACTGACGCTGCTTATCATGCAGCGAGGCCGGGCGACAGGCAGGGGCAAGACCGGAAGGCCTAGAGGCGGAGCAGCAGACGCATGGCCTCTTCCACCTTGCGAAGGTGATTGGCCGCCAACGTGGCCACCGGCCGGCCGCCCATGAACCGGCGATTGGACACCGCACGGACCTGGTCGATGAGCAGGTCCGTCTCATAGGCCAGGCCAGGCAGCTTTCCCAGCGCGACCCGCAACGGAAAACAATCCTCGCGCTCGATCTGTGATGTTCCGGGCACAATGATCGTGGTCGGATGGCCGGCGTCATTGAGCAAATCCGTCTGGATGACCAGCGCCGGCCGGTTGCGCTTGGCCGGCTCTTTCCGATGCGTCTGGGGATTGAGGTCGACCTCCCAGATCTGCCCGCGCTTCAGTTCAGTCAAGCCCGTCTCCGGCCGATGCGTCCATGTCTTCACTGGCGGCCAGGTGCTTTGCCGAAAGCTTCCGGGAAAGCATGGCGATACGGGAGGCCATTTCCCGTTCGTTCTTCTCGCGCACGGCATCGCGGATGTAGTCGGAAGTTTTTTGTCCCGATGCCTTTGCCAGCGCGCGAGTCTGATCGGCCAGTTCTTCGCCGGCGCGGAAGGACAAGGTCGTTCCTTGCATGAATGGCTCCGTACTTGCGTAATACGGAAGTATAGCGCTCATTTGTACCTCATTTTTGTATTACAAAACCGCCAACGGATGGACGCACAGACTGGCTCACAGGGGTTTTGGGAACAGGGACTGAGCCTAGACTGGGGAGCGGATTGGCTGAAATTGGATAAGTCTGAAAGCCCTTGCAGGCGCCCGATCTCTCTACAGCAAGGGAACGAACGTAACGATTCCCTGTCAATCGTAATCGTTCAGTTACAATGCTGTCCTGCAGCATTCCACCGGCCAACCCCGACAGCGGGCTGGCCGGCAATGCCGCCAATGCCCCCGATCCAATGCGACTGTTGTTCCTGCTGCTGACTGCCATGTGCCTGTCGCTGCTCTCCTTCGGAGCAGTGGCGGACGCGCGCGGCGTTGCAGGCGCAGGCCAGCGTTGACCTGGTAGACCTGGCGGCGGGGCAGCCTGTTGACGATCTGGGCCGGATCATCGTGCCCGGCGACGACGGCCTGCATGACGACGATATCTGCGACGACCCGCCCCCCGGGTATTGCAATATCTGGTCGGCGGATCTGCTCGATCCCCTCGACCTGCTCGACGAGATCGAGGAATCCAGCGCTCTGATTGCCTTGCCACCAGTGAAGCTGCTGCTGCCCTCCGGCGACGTCGCCCAGCATCCGCCTGGCCGCGCCGAGCCGCCGCCTTCGGGCTTCTTCCGGCCCCCCATTTCCCGCGCCTGAGCTTTTCCTGCGCCCGCACCGCACGCGCTGCCGCATGCCGCCGCCGTGCCGCGGGCCGCGCCTTCTTGCCTGATTTCGCCAGCCTGCCTGCTGCCTGACCGCGCGGGCAAGCCGCTGCCGTTGTGCGTCCTGCCGTGATCGCGTCCAAGTGACCGCTCGCCCCGGGGCGAGCGACAGCATGGCGACAGGCAGCCGTATTGCTTGCTTTCCCGACTCATGACAACAACCAAGCTGACCCTGATCGCGTCGCTTTCGCTGATCGCGCTCGCCGCCGCCCCGGCCCATGCCGATCTGCGAGGCGGGGTGTCCCCGACGCCAACGGACGCGGCCGGTGCCGCGCCAGCCGCCCCCGCGCCCCTGACCAAACCTGCTGCCGCACCCATGCCGGGCTCTGCCATCCTGGCGGCCGCGGCGGTTGCGAAGCCCGCATCCGCCGCATCGGCTGGCGCCCAGGCGGGACCCGCCTACTCGCTGCCCCAACTGCTCGACCTGGCCCAGTCCACCAACAAGGGCGTGGCCGCCGCCGAGGCCGGTGTCGATGCCGCCAGCGCGGCCATCAGCAGCGCACGTGCCTATCCCAACCCGCAGGTGGAGGTGATGTACGGCCGCTTGTCCGGCAAGCAGCCGGGCGTGACCAGCGGCAATGCGCCCAGCTACGCCGTGGTGCAGAAGCTGGACTACCCGCACCAGCGCAGCTTGCGCGAGGCCATGGCGACCCGCGGGCTGGAGTCGTCGCAGGCCATGCGGCAAGGCTTCCGGGCCGACCTGGCCGCCCGCGTGAAGACCGCCTACTACGAGGTGCTGCGCCGTGAGAGCGAGCTGCATGCCGCCGAGGAAGATCTGGCGATGATGCGCCAGATCCATTCGCGGGCGCGGCTGCGCGTGGAGGTGGGCGAGGCGCCGCGCTATGAACTGATCAAGGCCGAGACCGAACTGCTGGCCTCGCAGAAGAGCCAGCAGACCGCCGGGCTGCGCGTCAACCAGGCCAAGGCCGCGCTGCGCCAGCAGGTGGGCGGTGCCATGCCGGGCCAGTATGCGCTGGCCGGCGCCCTGGGCCAGTCGCCCGACGTGCCGCCGCTGCCGGTGCTGCGCGACACCATGACCGCCGGCAATGCCGAGCTGGTCCAGCGCCGCATGGAGCTGGAGCGCGCACAGCTGGGCGTGAACTATCAGAAGTCGCTGCGCTGGCCCGAGGTGGCGGTGCGCGCCAGCACCGACCGCCAGCCTGACAACAACGTCTCGCAGATCGGCCTGGTCCTGACCATCCCGCTGTGGGACCGCCGCAGCGGCCCGGTGGGCGAGGCCACGGCGCATGCCACGCAGGCGCGCAGCGCCCTGGAAGCGCGTGAGTTCGAGCTGATGCAGGAGCTGGAAGCCGCCTACCGCCAGTACGAGATCAACCAGGCGCAGGTGACGGCGCTTGAGTCTGGCATCGTGCGCGAGGCCGAGTCGGCGCTGGGCGTGGCCGAGTCCGCCTACCGCTTCGGCGAGCGCGGCATCCTGGACTACCTCGATGCCCAGCGCGTGCTGCGCGGCGCGCGCAATGAGCTGATTGCCGCCCAGTACGACCTGCAGGTGGCCGCCATCCAGATCGAAAAGCTTATGTCGACCGCCCCGGGCGCTACCGCGGCGCCGGGCCTGCAGCCGACTTCCACCATCGAACAGAAATAATCATGCGTCCCAAATTCCTGCTTTCGCTGACGGCCGCTGCCGTCCTGACGTTCAGCCTGGCGGCCTGCTCCGACAAACCTCAACCCGTTGCCGAGGCGCCCAAGCTGCCGCCGGGCGTGATCCAGCCAGAGGGCAACCTGCAGAAGGGGCTGAAGGTGGCGCCGGTGGCCACCTCCCCGTTCAGCGAGATGCTGCGCGTGGCCGGCCGCGTCGACTTCGACGAGCAACGCGTGGCGCGCATCGGCGCCAGCGTGACCGGCCGCGTGACCGACCTTTATGCCACCCTGGGCCAGGAAGTGAAGGCTGGCCAGGTGCTGGCGCGCCTGCACAGCAGCGAGCTGGGCGCGGCGCAGATGGCCTTCCTGAAGAGCGAGGCCCAGACCGAGCTGCAGGGCCGCAACGCCGAGCGTGCGCGCCAGCTGTTTGCCGCCGACGTGATCGGCCGCGGCGAGCTGCAGCGCCGCGAGAGCGAACTGGCGATTGCCTCGGCCGAGATGCGCGCCTACCGCGACCAGCTGCGCGTGCTGGGCATGTCGCAGGGTTCCATTTCCGAGCTGGCCAGGAGCGGCAGCATCAACTCGCATTCGCCGGTGTTTTCCAGCATCAGCGGTACCGTGGTCGAGCGCAACGTGGCGCAAGGACAGGTGGTGCAGCCGGCCGATGCGCTCTATACGGTGGCAGACCTGTCGCGCGTATGGGTGGTGGCCGAAGTGCCGGAGCAGCAGGCCGCCCAGGTGGCCGAAGGGCAAAGCGTTGACATCGAGGTGCCTTCGCTTGGCAACGGTGCGGGCAGCAAGAGCATTACCGGCAAGCTGATCTACGTCGGCCGCACGGTCAACCCGCAGTCGCGCACGGTGCTGGTCCGTACCGAGCTGGAGAACCGCGAAGGCCGCCTGAAGCCTGCCATGCTGGCCAGCATGCTGATCGCCGGCAAGCCGGTCGACCAGCTGGTGATCCCGGCGGCTTCGGTGGTGCGCGACGGTAATGACGAGCTGGTCTACGTCGAGATGCCGGGCAACAAGTACCGCCTCACCAAGGTCAGGCTGGGCGCCGAGAGCGACGGCATGCGCGTGGTGCAGAACGGTGTGAAGGCCGGCGACCGCATCGTGGTCGATGGCGCCTTCCATCTCGACAACGAGCGCAAGCGCCTCGAGCAAGGGTAACCGGCCATGATGAAATCCCTAGTCGAAGCCGCCATCAAGCAGCGGCTGGTGGTGTGCGTGATTGCCGTGGTGCTGTTCTTCTTCGGCTTGCGCGCTGCCACCAGGCTGTCGGTGGATGCTTTCCCCGATGTGACCAACGTGCAGGTGCAGATCGCCACCGAAGCCGCGGGCCGCTCGCCCGAGGAAGTCGAGCGTTTTGTCACCGTGCCGGTGGAAATGGCCATGACCGGCCTGCCCGGCCTGGAAGAGATGCGCTCGCTGAACAAGGCGGGCCTGTCGCTGATCACGCTGGTGTTTACCGACGCCACTGACGTGTACTTTGCGCGCCAGCTGGTGATGGAGCGCCTGATCGAAGTGGGCGGGCGCATGCCGGAAGGCGTGTCGCCGGTGCTGGGCCCGGTTTCCACCGGCCTGGGCGAGGTCTACCAGTACACGCTGGACCGTGCCGACGACGGCAACCGCGAACTGACGCAGGAAGAGCTGGCCGAGCGGCGCATCGCCCAGGACTGGGTGGTGCGCCCGCTGCTGCGTTCGATCCCGGGCGTGGCCGAGATCAACTCGCAGGGCGGCTACGTGCGGCAATACCAGGCGCTGGTCAACCCGGAACGCATGCGCCACTACCAGATCTCGACCCAGCAGGTCTATGAGGCCCTGGCGCGCAACAACGCCAACTCAGGCGGCGGCGTGCTGCCGCACTATGCCGAGCAGTACCTGATCCGCGGCGTGGGCCTGGCCCGCGGCGTGGATGACCTGGGCAGCATCGTGCTCAAGGAGATCAACGGCACGCCGGTGTACCTGCGCGACGTGGCCAACGTCACCATCGGGCATGAGGTGCGGCAGGGGGCGCTGGTCAAGAACGGCCAGACCGAGGCGGTCGGCGGCATCGTCATGATGATGCGCGGCGGCAATGCCAAGGAGGTGGTCAGCCGCGTGAAGGCACGCGTGGCCGAAATCAACGAGCGCGGCATGCTGCCGGGCAAGCTGCAGATCGTGCCCTACTACGATCGCAGCGAACTGGTCGACTCCGCACTGTGGACCGTGACCAAGGTGCTGCTGGAAGGCGTGGTGCTGGTGGTGATCGTGCTGTTCCTGTTCCTGGGCGACGTGCGCTCGTCGGTGATCGTGCTGGCCACGCTGGTATTGACGCCCTTGCTGACCTTCATGGTGATGAACGAGGTGGGCCTGTCGGCCAACCTGATGTCGCTGGGGGGGCTGGCCATTGCCATCGGCCTGATGGTCGACGGCTCGGTGGTGGTGGTCGAGAACGCGTTCGAGCGGCTCGGCCACAAGGAGCCGGGCCTCACCAAGACCGAGATCCTGGTCAAGGCCGTGCAGGAAGTGGCCACGCCGGTGATCGTGGGCGTGGGCATCATCATCCTGGTGTTCCTGCCGCTGATGACGCTGTCGGGCATGGAAGGCAAGATGTTCGCGCCGCTGGCGTTCACCATCTCGATCGCGCTGGCGATCTCGCTGTTCCTGTCGCTGACGCTGTCGCCGGTGCTGTCGTCGTACCTGCTCAAGGGCGGCGCCGAGCACGACACGCATGTGATCGCTTTCATGAAGCGCCACTACCTGCGCCTGCTGCACTGGGCGCTGGGCAACAGCCGCAAGACGGTGATCTGCGCGGTGGCGGCTTTCGTCGCCACGCTGGCGATTGTGCCGCTGCTGGGCACCTCGTTCATTCCGGAGATGAAGGAAGGCTCGATCGTGCCCGCGATCGACCGCGTGCCCAACATCTCGCTGGAAGAGTCGATCAAGCTGGAGAAGGAAGCCAACAAGCTGGTGCTGAGCGTGCCGGGCGTGAAGTCGGTGGTGTCCGGCGTGGGCCGCGGCGAAAGCCCGGCCGACCCGCAGGGCCAGAACGAATCTACCCCGATCGCCAGCCTGAAGGACCGCGGCGAGTGGCCCGACGGCTGGACCCAGGACGATATCGCCAACGCCATCCGCGACAAGCTCAAGGCCATTCCCGGCGTGCAGATCGTGATGGCACAGCCGATCTCGGACCGCGTCGACGAAATGGTCAGCGGCGTGCGTTCGGACGTGGCGGTGAAGGTGTTCGGCGATGACCTGGACAAGCTGCGCGAACTGGCGGGCGAGATCGCCCGCGTGGCCGGCGGCATCCAGGGCTCGCAGGACATCCGCATCGAGCGCGTGTCAGGGCAGCAGTACCTGTCGATCGAGATCGACCGCCAGGCGATTGCGCGCTACGGGCTGAACGTGTCCGACATCCATGACGTGATCGAGATTGCCATCGGCGGCAAGCGTGCCACGGACATCTTCGAAGGCGAGCGCCGCTTTGCCGCGGCGGTGCGCCTGCCGGAGGAGTTCCGCAACAACGAGCAGGCCATCCGCCAGCTGCTGGTGTCCACGCCCAACGGCACCCAGGTGCCGCTGCAGAGCGTGGCAAAGATCGAGGTCAACGACGGCCCGGCCCAGATCAGCCGCGAAATGGCCAAGCGCCGCGTGGTGGTGATGATCAACGTGAAGGACCGCGACCTCGGCGGCTTCGTGGCCGAGCTGCAGCAGGCCACCGGCGCCAAGGTGAAGCTGCCTGAAGGCTACTACCTGGAGTGGGGTGGCCAGTTCCAGAACATGGAACGCGCCATGGGCCACCTGAAGATCATCGTGCCGGTGACCATCGCCGCGATCTTCTTCCTGCTGTTCCTGCTGTTCAACTCGCTGCGCTTTGCCACGCTGATCATCACCGTGCTGCCGTTTGCCTCCATCGGCGGCATCATCGGGCTGTTCGTCACTGGCGAATACCTGTCGGTGCCGGCCTCGGTGGGCTTTATCGCGCTGTGGGGCATGGCGGTGCTGAACGGGGTGGTGCTGGTGTCATATATCCGCACGCTGCGCGACTCGGGTTTGTCGCTCGATGAAGCGGTGGTGCAGGGCGCGACCCAGCGTTTCCGCCCGGTGATGATGACCGCGACCATTGCGATGCTGGGCCTGGTGCCGTTCCTGTTCTCGACGGGGCCGGGTTCGGAGGTGCAGCGTCCGCTGGCGGTGGTGGTGATCGGCGGGCTGATTACGTCGACGCTGCTGACGCTGGTGATGGTGCCTACGCTGTATCGCTGGTTCGATGATCGCAAGCCGGATCCGACCAGGGACGTGCCGGTGTAAGGCAGCGGCTACCTTCGTATCCTGCTGGTTTGCTCCCCTCTCCCGCTTGCGGGAGAGGGAGCACGCAAGCGGTCAGTCAGAAGCCTGCGCGCTTGCCAGCCGCTTCACCAAAGACAAACGCCCCATCAAAGCATGAACTGCACCCCAAAAGTTGATGTCCAACTTCTTGGGGTCAGTTCAAGCATGGGGCGTTTTTTCATGTGAGCAGGCGCCTGGTTCAATAACCGTAATACGGCTGCTGCTGTTCGTAATACCCCGACGGCTGCGGACCGCAAGGCACGTAGGCACGGTCGTAGTCGCGGTAGCAATAGCCTGGCGGCGCTGCCGGCGGTGCGTATGAGACCGGAGCCGGCGCGTATGTCACCGGAGCCGGGGCGTAGGTGACAGGGGGCGGTGCCGCCATGACCGGCGCCGAGGCCAGGGCCGCGCCAAAGGCCAGGCCAACCAGCGCGCCGACCGCCAGCACGGCTCCGGCATTCGAGCCGCCGCCGTGGTAGTGGCGGCCGCGCGCCGACGCCGGGCCGGCTGCCACCAGCGCCACGCTCAGGGCAACCGCTGAAACGATTCGGGTGGAGGGGCGCATATCGGACTCCTTCTGATGCAGCCTGTGTGCATTCATGATGCACGCAAAGCGCCCCTCAAGGTGTTTCGGCGCGGCCGGCGACTTGTTAGGGTTGTAACGGCTGCTTTAATGCCGGTGCCCCGTCAGCCGGTGGCCAGCGCGCGCTCTGGCTCCTGCCCGAATGGCGGCATGTTTTCCAGCCGCAGCGATTGCGGCACCGACAGCGAGATGTCCGCGGCGCGCAGGCGCTTGAGGATCTCGAACAACAGGTCGCTGCGCGTGGTGGCGGCGATGCGCGGGCTGCCGACATAGCCCGTCACCGACAGCGTGATGCCGTTGGGCGCCAGCTGGCTGAACATGACTGAGGGGGCCGGCACGTCGAGGATGGTCTCGTTCTCGCGGTAGACGTCCAGCAGCAGGTCGCGCAGCTGTTCGGGGTCGGTATTCAGGGGGAAGGTGAGCTGCAGCGACGCCACCCCCTGGGTGCTGTTGCTCATCGTCACGTTGCGCAGGTTCTGCGAGATCAGCTGCGAGTTGGGCACGATCACGGTGGAGCGGTCGCCCAGCTGGATCTCGGTGGCGCGCACGTTGATGCGGCGGATGTCGCCCTCAACGCCGGCAATGCTGACCATGTCGCCCACCTTGACCGGCCGCTCGGTCAGCAGGATCAGGCCCGAGACGAAGTTCTTCACGATCTCCTGCAGGCCGAAGCCGATGCCCACCGACAGCGCGCTGACGATCCACGCCAGGTTGTCCCAGCGCACGCCCAGCAGCGACAGCGTCAGCAATACCAGCAGCACGTAGCCGACATTGCTGAACAGCGTGACCAGCGAGGCGCGCAGCCCCGGCTCCACGCACAGCTTGGGCAGCAGCTCTGCATCGAGCCAGCGCCGCACCGAGCGCAGCAGCCAGATGCCCACGCCGAGCGCGACCAGCGCGTTCAGGATGCGCTCCGGCATGATGTTCAGGCTGCGCAGCTTTTCGCCGCCGAGCACGGTCAGCAGGCTGTTGAGCAGGTCCGCGGGCGTGGTGCCGAAGCCACCCGTCAGCAGGGCAAGCACCGCCAGCAGCAACAGCAGGCTGGCGCCGATGCCGGACAGGATGGTGGAAGTCTGCTCCAGGCGAGCGTCTTCGATGCCGAACAGCTGCTTGATCACGCGGCCGCTGGCGTAGTGGGTCGAGAACACGCTTTCGCACAGGTCGCGCGTGACCTGGGTCAGCAGGTACAGGCTGCACAGCACGATGTCGAACCAGACCAGTTCATAGGTCAGGAAGCGCGCAAAGCTGATATAGCCGGCCAGCAGCGCCACCATCGACACGATCACGATCAGGGTCACGCCGGCGTGGATCATGCCCGCCAGGGTCGCGCGCGCCTCCGGGCGCTCGCCCGCCGCGGCCAGCACGTTGCGCACGCGGTTGGCGCGCAGCAGCGCAGCGCCGATGGTCAGCACCACCACCAGCGAGACCAGCCCGCGGCCCAGCAGCGTGACCTGCACGCTGGTATCGGCAATGCGGTTCAGTTGCTCAAGGGTGCCGGCCAGCAGCAACAGGCCGGCCAGCACGGCGGGGAACGGCTTCATCGCCAGCGCGACCGGATCGGCCAGCGCCGGCAGGCGCCAGGAGGGATGGCGCGTGCACAGCAGCGCGCGCCCCAGGCCCGCGATCAGCGCGCTGGTCAGCGTCAGCTTGAGCAGCTGGCCGTACAGCTCGATCAGGTCCGGCGGAAGTTCATAGCTGCGCGTAAAGGCGTTGTAGACGAGCTGTACCGCCAGCCCGGTGGTGCACACGGTGGCCAGCGTGGTGGCCAGCGCCAGGGCGCTGCGGCGCAGGCGCGTCGCCGGCAGCTGGTTCAGGCAGAACCACGCCAGTGCCCGTTCGGCCAGGCGCCGGCCCATGGTCCATACGGCCAGGGCCAGCAGCAGCAAGGCGATGGTGGCGGTGCGCTGTGACGGCTGCCAGGCCAGTTGCGCCATCGGCACCACCTGGTCGGTAAAGGTGGCCAGGCGCGCCTGGTCTTCCTGCGTCGGGCTGGCCAGCGGCTTCCAGAACTGCGGATTCAGTATGCTCTCGGAGCGCAGCGCGAGCTGGTCCTTGATCTGGCTGCGCTGCAGCCGCGCCAGCTGGCCGCTCAGGTTGGCGATGTTCGCCTTGCTCTCGCCCGCCTGCTTGAGCTGTGCATCAAGCTGGGCACGGCGCGCATTCAGTTCGGCGCGCTGCCTGACCACCGCCGGCGCTTCCTTGGTGGTGCCGTCCGCCGGCGGCGGCCCCAGCACGTCCAGCTGCGCCTGCAGCTGCGCACGCTGCGGCGTCAGCGCCGAAGACAGCTTGCCGACGTCGGCATCGAGCTTCTGCAGCGTTTCTTCGAGTTCATGCAGCCTGGTGTTGCCATCCGGATCGGAGGCCTGCTGCTTGATGCGGTCCTGCTCGGTCTGCAGGCGCTTGAGTTCGGCGGCGGCCTCGCCGTGGGTGATGGCGGGCGCCTGCTGGGCGCCGGCCTCGGATGCCGCTTCGGAGGCTGGGGCGGCTAGTGCGGCGGGCAGCGTGGCCGGCATCAGGTGGCATAGCGCAGCGAGCGCAAGGCCCAGTGCGAGCCGTGAAACTTTGCTCATGGCGCAATCTCGTCGGATGGTGACGGCTTGCGGCGGCTCCGGCATCGGCAGGGGCATCGCGCTGGCACGCGTCGGATGCGGCGGCGACGGGATGCGGGAACGGCCGGGACACCGGCAATGAACACGGGAAGGGATGACCGCTCGCTGGCGCTCCCTTCGGCGAAGTCTGGTCAGGGCACGAAGCGCGGCGGGCTGCCTGGCAGGCCGGTGTGCGTGACACGGGACGTGCTGACCGATGGCGGCGGGACCAAGGGGAAAACGAAAAACGGCCTTGCCGCGGTTCGCAGGATTATACGAAAGCGAATGCGCCACCCGACGCCGTGGTGCGTCGGATAATGCACTGGCTGACATTTTGATACGGATACGCGCGCGCGGGCGCGCGGTGCAGGGCCGGGCGCCAGCCGGCGCGGCCTGCCGGAATCGCATTACCATCACGGTTTTCAGGCCGCGGGCGGCCTATCGTCATCACCAGGAGAAGGCATGGCTGTTCCGTCAGGCACGGAAAAGGCGCAGCTCGGCGGCGAGGCCGGGCAGATTGAAATGTTGGTCGACCGTCCTGCCGGCGCGCCGCGCGGCATCGCCGTGGTCGCGCATCCGCATCCGCTGCTGGGCGGCTCGGCCACGCACAAGGTGCCGCACCAGCTGGCCAAGGCGCTGGTGGCACGCGGCTTCCTGACTGTGCGGCCGAATTTCCGCGGGGTCGAGGGGTCCGCGGGCAAGCATGACCAGGGCAGCGGCGAGGCGCAGGACATGCTCGCCGTCGTCGCCCATCTGCGCGGGGCCCATCCCGGCTTGCCGCTGGCACTGGCCGGCTTTTCCTTTGGTGCGTTCGTCATGGCCCATGTCGCCGCCACGCTGGCGGCGCAGTCCGTGCCGATCCGTCACCTGGTGCTTGCCGGCACGCCTTACGGCACCGTCAAGGCGCATCGCAGCTACGACACGCCGGCCGTGCCCGCCGATTGCCTGGTGGTCCACGGTGAGCGTGACGAGCGCGCGGAACTCGGCGCGCTGTTCGACTGGGCGCGCCCGCAGGGGCTGCCCGTAGTGGTGGTGCCGGGGGCGGACCACTTCTTTACCGGCAAGCTGCCGCTGCTGGTCCGTATCGTCGGCGGGTACCTGGATCGTCCCGATGCCGGGGCGGCCGCCTGACGGCTTAGGGCCCAGGCCTCAGGCATTCGGCACCGCCGGCACGCCAGCGATCGGGTCGGGATGGATCTGCATCAGCGCGGCGCGCTTGTCCAGCAAGTGCTGGCGCAGGATGGCCGCCAGCCGCTTGCCGTCGCGGGCTTCCAGCGCGCGGATCATCTCCTCGTGATCGTGCACGGCGCGGTCCCATTTGGCGGTCTGGTGGTTGGAGCGGAAACGCATTGCCTTGAGCCGCCGGTTGAGCGTCAGGTAGGTCTGCTGCAGCGTCTGGTTGCGCGCGGCCTCGGCAATGCGGTCGTGGATCTCCTGGTTGCGGGCGTAGTAGCCGGGCAGGTCGTTCTGCGCGCGGCAGGCCAGCATGGCGTAGTGCAGCGCCTTGATCTGCGCCAGCTCCGGCGGCGTGATGCGCTCGCACGCCAGCTCCCCGGCAAAGGCCTCCAGGCCGCTCATCAGCTCGAAGGCTTCCCAGGCCTCGGCCTCGCTCATCCGTGACACGCTCGCGCCGCGGTTGGGCGAGATCTCGATCAGCCCCTCGGCGGCCAGCACCTTCAGCGCCTCGCGCAGCGGCGTGCGCGAGATGCCCAGCGTTTCACACAGCTCGCGCTCATTGAGCTTCATGCCCGGCGGCAGCACCCCTCGACGATAAAGTTGCGCAGGTGGTCGACCACGGTGTCGTGCAGCCGCTGGCGCACGACCCTGGGCAGGAGCGGGGCGGCGGCCGCACCGGTGCCGTCCGGAGTTTGCATGCAATGTCCCTGTCATTGGCGTTGCGCCATTCTAAGACATTGCCGACCGGCCTAGCGCGCCGGACCGCGCAGCGGCATGCCGTTTTCGCGCCGCGCCTGGGAGCCTTCGCCCCGCCCGATCAGCGCCACCGACAACGCCGACACAAGCCCCGCAAAGGCCACGTAGGCGCAGATCTGCCAGGGCTTGCCGCCGCCCGACCTGAGCAGTGCCGTGGCGATGATGGGCGTGATGCCGGACGCGAAGATCCCCGAGAACTGGTAGACGAACGAGATCCCGGTGTATCGCACCCTGGCATCGAACAGCTCGCAGAACAGCGCCGCTTCCGGGCCGTAGACCGCGGCGTAGAGGATGCCGAACGGCACCACGATGGACAGCCACAGCAGCATGGTGTTGCCGCCGCTGTTCAGCATCAGCCAGAACGCCGGGAAGGCGGACAGGGCCGTGATCAGCGAGCCCCAGAAATACACGCGGGTGCGGCCGATGCGGTCGGACAGGTGGCCGAAGAACGGAATGAAGAAGCACATCGCAATCGCCGCCGCCATCACGCCGACCAGCGCTTCAGTCCGGCTGATATGGATGGTCTGGGTCAGGTAGGTGATCGAGAACACGCCGAAGATGTTGAAGAAGACCCCGTCGATATAGCGCGCGCCCATGCCCTTGAGGATATTGCCCGGGTAGCGCCGCATCATGTCGACAAAGGGGATCTGCGTCTCGGCATTGCGCTGCTTGATCACGGCGAATTCAGGCGTCTCCTTGACGTTGAGGCGGATATACATGCCCACGAACACCATCCCCGCTGAGATCAGGAAGGCCACGCGCCAGCCCCAGGCCAGGAACTGCGCGTCGGTCAGGGTCAGCGACAGCAGCGCCACCACGCCGGACGCCAGGCACAGTCCGATCGCCAGCCCGATCTGCGGCAGCGACGCATAGAAGCCCCTTTTGCCCGGCGGTGCGTACTCATAGGCCATCAGCACCGCACCGCCCCATTCGCCGCCCAGGCCGATGCCCTGCAGCACGCGCAACAGCAGCAACAGGATCGGCGCCAGGATGCCGATGCTGTCGTAGGTTGGCACCAGCCCGATCAGGAAGGTGGACACGCCCATGATCATCAGTGTGATCACCAGCATGCTCTTGCGGCCGACCTTGTCGCCAAAGTGCCCGAAGATCACGCCGCCCAGCGGCCGCGTGACAAAGCCCACCGCAAAGGTGGTGTAGGCCAGCATGGTGGCTACCAGCGGGTCATTGCCGGGGAAGTACAGCTTGTTGAAGACCAGGCCGGCGACCACGCCGTACAGGAAGAAGTCATACCACTCGATGGTGGCGCCGATCACGGACGCCAGCGCGACCTTGCGGATCGCCTGTTCGTTGGGGCTTGTCATGCTTGTCTCCTCTGGTGTTGGTCGGCGTCCTCTGGAAGGATGGTTATGGACGCCGGATGCACTGCGGGGTTTGGCCTTGTTATGGATGCCTGGCCTTGCTTGTTCGCAACGAGGCTTGGCGCGAGCCGCTCAGGCGGCTGCTGCCATCGGGCACGCTGCATCGACGGGATGCATTTCCCGCCGTGCGTCTTCGCGGATGAAGTCGGCCGCGCGTTCGGCCATCATCACCACCGGCACGTTGGTGTTGCCCGAGACCAGCGTGGGCATCACCGAGCAGTCCACCACGCGCAGCCCGCCCACGCCATGCACGCGCAGGCGCGCATCGACCACTGCCAGCGGATCAGCGGCGGGACCCATTTTCGCGGTGCCCGACGGATGGAAGATGGTGGCGCCGTACTCGCGGCAGAAGTGCAGGATCTCGTCGTCGCTGCGCACCTCGTCGCCCGGCCGGAACTCGCGTTTCATCAGGCCGCGCATCGGTTCGGTCTGCGCCACGCGCCGGGCGTAGCGCACCGCTGCCACGGTGCAGCGCCGGTCCAGCTCGGCCGACAGGTAGTTGGGCTGCATCGACGGCGGCTCATATGGGTCGGTCGAGCGGATCCGCACCGTGCCGCGCGACTCGGGCCGCAGCTGGCATACCGAATAGGTGCAGCCGGAGAAGGGATGCACCATGCCGCCCGCCATGTCGGCGGACAGGGTCGAGAAATGGAACTGCGTGTCCGGCGTGGCGTTTTCCTGCGGCAGGGCGCGGCAGAACATCGCGCCCTGGTTGATGCCGATCGCCAGCGGCCCCTTGCGCATCAGCAGCCATTCCAGGCCCATGCGCGCCTTGCCCGTCAGCGAGCGCAGCTGGTCGTTGGTGGTGATCGGCTTTGCCACCTCGTAGATCAGCCGCACCTGCAGATGGTCCTGCAGGTTCTCGCCCACGCCCGGCAGGGCACGCACCACCGGTACGCCCAGGTCCTGCAGCAACGGCGCCGGGCCGATGCCCGACAGCTGCAGCAACTGCGGCGACTGCAGCGCGCCGGCGCACAGGATCACCTCGCGCCGCGCGCGCAGGATATAGGGCTGGCCATGCCGGGTGTAGCGCACGCCCACGGCACGCTTGCCTTCGAACAGGATCCCGGTGGTGTGGGCATCGGTCTCGACGCGCAGGTTCGCGCGCCCGCGCGCCGGACGCAGGTAGGCCACCGCGGTGGAGCAGCGCCAGCCGTTGCGGGTGGTGAGCTGGTAGTAGCCCACGCCCTCCTGGTCGCCACCATTGAAGTCGGTCTTGCGCGGCAGGCCCAGGGCCTGGCCGGCGCCGATGAAGGCATCGACCAGCGGATGCTGCCGGTCGATCGAGGTCGCGTTCAGCGGGCCGTCGGTGCCGCGCGTGGGGCCGGCGCCAAGGTCGTTGTTCTCGAGCTTGCGGAAGTAGGGCAGGCAGTTGTCCCAGCCCCAGCCCGGATTGCCCAGCGTTTCCCAGTGGTCATAGTCCTCGCGCTGGCCGCGTACGTAGATCAGGCCGTTGATGGCGCTGCTGCCGCCCAGCGTGCGGCCGCGCGGCCAGTAGATGCGGCGATTGAGCATGTTGGGATCGGGATCTGTATAGAAGCCCCAGTTCACTTCCTTGTGGAACATGGTCTTGCCATAGCCGATCGGGATATGGATCCACGGGTAGCGGTCGGGCGGGCCGGCCTCCAGCAGGCAGACCGAATACCGGCCGTCTTCGCTGAGCCGGTTGGCCAGCACGCAACCGGCCGAGCCGGCGCCTACCACGATGTAGTCAACGGTTTGCGACATCGTCGCTGTCTCCTTTTCTGGCCGGCAGGCGCGTAACCACCCGGCTTGGGCCTATAATTTGAAACGTTCTGTTCCGGATTTTATTTTTCCGGGCCGGAATGGAAAGCTCAATCGCGAGGAGACGCCGGTTGTGAAACAGAACGTGCAATTCCCGTTTCAGAATCGCACTGCAGCAGAAGACGGGGCGGTGGAGGACGATGCGCGCAGCCTGCGCGTGCTGATGGTGCTGTCCAGCCTGGCCAGGGCGCAGCACCCGCAGACGCTTTCCCAGCTTTCGCAGCGGCTGCATGTGCCCAAGGCGACGCTGATGCGCCTGCTGGCCGCCCTGGAGCGCACCGGCTTCGTGGTCCGCATGCCCGCCGAGCGCGGCTACGTGCCCGGCCCGGGCGCCGCGGCCTTGTCACTGCAGACCCTCAGGAGCCCGCCGATGCTGCGCGAGTGCCGCGCCATCCTGGCCAGGCTGGTGGCGAGCCTGGGCGAGACCTGCAACCTCACCGCGCTCGACGGCGACCGGGTCCTCTATGTGGAGCGCGTCGAGACACACGAGCCACTGCGCCTGCAGCTGTCGCCCGGCATCCACGTGCCGCTGCACTGCACCGCCAGCGGCAAGCTGTTCCTGTCAGCGATGAACCGGCTGGAACGCCAGCAGATGCTCAGGCGCCTGGACCTGGCCCCACACACGCCGCGCACGCTGTCCGATGTGCCGGGACTCAATACCGAGCTGGACCGGCTGGGCGCGCGCGGCATCGGCGTGGACCATGAGGAATTCGTGCGCGGCATGTGCGCGGTGGCAGTGCCGGTGCGCGAGCCGGAGGGGGAGGGTTCAGGCCGGGTGGTGGCTGCGATTGCCTGTCATGCGCCGACGGCGCGGGCATCGCTGGAGGCGCTGCTGCAGGCGGTGCCGACGCTGCAGGGGGCGGCAAGGGAGATGGCGGCGGTGCTGTGCGGGCACTGAGCCGGGGCCGTAAGGCGGGCCTCGGGCTTTACGGCCAGCGGGAGGGCGAGTATCGCTTGCTACCTACCGCAAAAGCCGGCCAACCCGCTCGCGCAACATCGGCAGCACCTCGCCATCAAACCAGGGATGCAGCTTGAACCACGGCTGGTTGCGCGGTGACGGATGCGGCAACGGCACGAAGTCGGGCGCGTAGTCCTTCCATGCCCTGACGGTCTCGGTCAGCGTCGGCTTGCGGCGCGCCCCGAGGAAATGGCGCTGCGCGTACTGGCCGACCAGCAAGGTCAGCTCGAGCGATGGCAGTTCCGCCAGCAGCCGGTCGAGCCACAGTGGCGCGCATTCGCGGCGCGGCGGGTTGTCGCCGCTCTTGCCGCGTCCGGGATAGCAGAACCCCATCGGGATGATCGCGAACTGCGATTCGTCGAGGAAGGTGGCGGCATCGACCCCAAGCCACTGCCGCAGGCGGTCGCCGCTTGCGTCGTTCCAGGGAATGCCGGTTTCGTGCACGCGTATCCCCGGGGCTTGTCCGACGATCAGGATGCGTGCATCGGCCCCGGCGCGCACGACCGGGCGCGGGCCGAGCGGCAGGTGGGGCGCACAGGCGCGGCAGGCGCGCACTTCAGTCAGGAGTGCCTGGAGGGAAGAACGCTGGGCGGGAACTGGCTTGGTCATCCCTGTCCTTGGCATCGCTCATGCCGTCTGAAAACTCATCCGCTTCGCCTGCGAGATCGACATGGCCGCCACCTGCACATGCGGGGCCAGCTTGGCCTGCGCGGTTTCCAGCGTCCAGCGCGTGGAAGGGACGGAGATGTTGATGGCCCCGACCGGCAGGCCGCGGTGGTCGGTGATTGCGGCTGCGACGGAGATGTCGCCGACCACGGTCTGGTTGATAGCCACGGCATAGCCGCGTTCACCGGCCTCGCGGATCGCCGTCATCAGCTTGTCGGGGTCGGTTTCGGTGAACGGCGTGATGGGGTTCAGTGCGGTCGCCCGCACCACCTCCAGGCGCTGCGCTTCGGGCAGCTTCGACAGGATCGCAATCCCGGACGCGGTGTACACGGCCGGGAGCCGGTATCCGACCCCGAAATCGACGTTGATCAGGTGCTGCCCGGGGAAGCGGGCCAGGAACACGATCTCGTGCCCGTCGAGTTCCTGCAGGTTGGCGGTTTCTCCCAGCGTGCGGCTGATATCGAGCAGGTAGGGCGATGCGCGCTCGACCAGGTCGTTGGAGCGCAGGTAGTTGTACGACAGGCCCAGTGCCTTGGACGCAAGCCCGTACATCGCCGAATCGGGCAGGCGCCGGATGTAGCCCAGCTGTTCCAGGGTGTGCACCAGCCGCTGCGTTGCGCTGCGGTCGAGATCGGCCGCCCGCGCGATCTCCGCCATCGACATCAGGCGGCGGTCCGGGCCGTGGAAGGCTTCCAGCACCTGGAAGGCCTTTTCCACCGAACCGACGAACAGGGACGAACGCTCGCGCCTTGTGCGCAGCCCGTTGCCTTCATTACCTGAATCCACACAACCTCCTGCTCGTCCTTGCCATTGTCTTCACGATTTACAGTGCGGCCAGCCGCGCGGCATGGCCGTCCGAGAGCGCGGCGGTGTCCAGCTTCGCTGCCTCCGGAATGCCGAGCAGCCGCAGCGTGGTCTCGAATTCTCCACGCAAGATGGCCAGGACTTCCGCCACGCCGCGGGGACCGCGCGCCGCCAGTCCGTACAGCGGTGCGCGCCCCGCCAGCACGCCGCGGGCGCCCATTGCCAGCGCCTTGGCGATGTCGGCGCCACGCCGCACGCCGCCATCGACGAATACATGCATCTTGCCCGCCGCCGCGACGATGGCGGGCAGCATCTCGAGCGCGCTGGGCGCGCCTTCCAGCTGGCGGCCGCCGTGGTTGCTGACCACGATGCCATCCAGGCCCTGGCGGGCGGCGATTTCCGCGTCGGCCGGCGTAAGGATACCCTTGATGATGACGGGCCCGTGCCAGTGCTGGCGCAGCCAGGCGATGTCGTCCCAGCACAGCGACATGTCCATCTGCCGGCTCAACCCTGCCGCCTGCGTCTTCAGGTCGTTGGCCAGCCCGCTGCTGCGGGCCAGGTTGACCAGCTGCGGCGAGCCGCCCTGGCGCAGCATGCGCAGGCACCAGCGCGGATGCGCCGCCAGGTCGGCCAGCAGCCGCAGCGTCCACGGCACCGGCATGCGAAAGCCATTGCGGATGTCATGGTCGCGCTTGCCGTGCACCATGGTGTCGACGGTCAGCATCAGGGTGCTGAAGCCGCCGGCGCGTGCGCGCGCCATCATGTTCTCGGCGATGGAGCGGTCGCGCTGCACGTAGAGCTGCAGCCACAAGTCGCCGTCGGTGGCGGCGCGCACGTCCTCGATCAGCGAGGTCGATGCGGTCGACATCACGAAGGGCAGGCCCTCTGCGTGGGCGGCCCGTGCCAGCGCCTCTTCGGCCTTCGGCCAGTACAGTCCGTTCAGCCCCGTGGGGCCTACCAGCAACGGCAGGCTGTACTTGCGGCCGAAGATCTCCATGCCGGGATCGATCTCCGTGACATCGCGCAGCACGCGCGGCCGGAACAGCAGTGCCTGGTATGCGGCCAGGTTGCGTGCCAGCGTGCGCCCGTCCTCCGCGCCGCCCTCGAGGTAGTCGAAGGCGAAGCGCGACAGCCGGCGCCGCGCCAGTTCCCGATAGTCCTTGATGGCCGGCAGCATGATCGTCGGCGCCTCAGGCGAGGGCGGCCTCGGCTTGCAGCCGCTGCGTCAGTTCGGCACGCAACTGTGCCTGCAGCCCGGGCGCCGGCGCTACCAGCGGTGCCAGCACCTTTGGCGCGGTCACGCCCACCAGGTCGAGCACGGCTTTCAGCGGCCCCGGATTGGTTTCGGAGAAGGCCAGGTCCAGCAACGGAATCAGCTCGCGGTGCAGGCGTACCGCTTGCGCGGTCTTGCCGGCCACGCCGAGTTCATAGATGGCACGCCAGGTGCGCGGCAGCACGGAGGCGGTCACGACCACGCCACCCCTGGCACCCGCCGCCATGTGCAGCGGGAACAGGCTGTCCTCGCCGCTGAACACGCTGAAGCTGTCGTCGGCACCCGCCACCACCTTGAGGAAGTGGTACATGTCGGTGTTGCAGGCTTTCATGCCGATGATGTTTTCGTGACGCGACAACTCGTGCAGCACCTCGGGCGCGATCGCGATCCGCGTGCGGTAGGGGATCTCGTAGATCATGACCGGCACCGGCGAGGCGTCGGCATAGCGCAGGAAATAGTCGCGGATGCCTTGCTGGGTCGGCGAGGTGTAATAGGGCGTCAGCACCATCAAGGCAGAGGCGCCAACGCCGGCAAAGGCCTTGCCTGCATCCAGCGCATCGTGGAAGCCCGGGTCGAGCACGCCGGGAATGACCGGAACCTGGCCAGCCGCTGCTTCGACGCAAAGGGCCGCCATGCGGACCCGCTCTTCGCGCGCCAGGGCACCGTATTCGCCGGTGCCGCCCAGCGGCACCACGCCGGCAACGCCATGGCCCAGCAGGTAGGCCATCAGCTTGCGCGTGGCGTCCTGGTCGATCCGGTCGTCGGCCGTCACGGGGGTCGGGATGGCGGGGAAGATGCCGCGCAGGTCGGCGGCGGTAAGCTTGTTGTTCATGGATATGGGTCTCAGCGCCCGGCGCTCTTGCGGCGCAAGCGCTCCGCGCAGGTGATCAGGATGGTAACGAAGACGAACAGGCAGGTAGACACCGCGGCAATCACCGGTGAAAGCTGCAGCGTCACCTCGTCCCAGAACTGTTTGGGCAGCGTAGCGCTCAGTCCGCCAGAGGCAAACAGGGCGATCGTCAGCTCATCGAACGAGGTGGCGAAGGCGAACAGGAAGGAAGAGAACAGCCCGGCGGCGAGGATCGGCAGCGTCACGTAGCGCAGCGTCTGCCAGGGCCTGGCGCCCAGGCTTTGCGCCGCCAGGTCGAGCCGCGTGTCGTAGTTGCGCAGCACCGCCATCATCGTCATGACGACGTAGGGCACGGCAACCACTGTGTGGCCGATCATCAGGCCCAGCGAGGTGCCGACCAGCCCGACCCTGGCGAAGAAGTAGAACATCCCCACCGCGATGATCATGCGCGGGATGATGATCGGCGACAGCACGAACGCCAGCAGCAGCGACTTGCCCCGCATCTGCGTGCGCGCCAGCAGGAAGGCCACCGGCGTGCCGACCAGCAGCGCCAGCACCGCGGCGCCAAGGCCTACCAGCAGCGAGCGCAGCCCGGCCTGCATCCACAGCGGCGACGCCAGCATGTCCTGGTAGTGCTGCAGCGTGAAGCCGCGCGGCGGCCAGTTCAGGCCCGACTTGTCGGCGAACGACAGCGGGATCATCAGCAGCGCCGGTACGCTCAGGAACAGCAGCACCAGCAGCACGATCGTGCGCAGCGGCAGCGAGTCGCCCGGCTGCCATTCGCCCCGTTCGCGCCGGCCGCGCGGCACCAGTGCCAGCAGCTTGTCGCTGATCGTTCCCAGTGCGCCAAGCACGCTGTCGCCGAGCCGATGCAGCACGCCATCGTGCGCGGCCGCGGAGCGGGTGCGTTGCTCCGCTGCGCCAGCCATCGACGAGAGGCCGAGCACCTTGTCATACAGGGCGAACACCGCCAGCACGACCAGCAGCAGCAACACCGAGATCGAGCCGGCGAAGCCCCAGTTCATGGTCTGCTGCACCTGGTCGATGATCAGCTGGGCCACCATGATCTCTTTGCGTCCGCCCAGCAGCGCGGGCACGATAAAGAAGCCGACGGCGGTGACGAACACCATGATGGCGCCGGCCGCCACGCCCGGCATCGAGAGCGGGAAGTAGACGCGCCAGAACGCCGTGCCAGGCCGTGCCCCAAGCGTCAGTGCCGCGCGCGGCAGGTTGCGGTCGATATTCTCCATCACCGACAGCATGGTCAGCACCGCCAGCGGCATCAGCGCGTGCACCATCGCCACCAGCACCGCCCCGAGGCTGTACAGCAGATTGGACGGCGCATCCTGGATGCCCGCGGCGGTCAGCAGCTGGTTGACCACGCCGTTGCGGCCCAGCATCACGATCCAGGCAAAGGCACGCACCAGGAAGCTGGTCCAGAACGACAGCAGCACCCAGAACAGCCACTTTGCCTTTTTGTCCTTCGACAGCGACGAAATCAGGTAGGCCACCGGATACCCGGCAACCACGGAAAGCAGCGTGGTCCAGAGCGAGATCTTCAGCGTGATCAGCATCACGTCGACGTAGACCGACGACGCAAACAGCTGGCGGTACTTGGCCAGCGTGAAGGCACCGTCGCTGTAGACGCTCAGCAGCAGGAGCTGGCCGACCGGGTAGGCCAGCAGCACCACGAACAGGAGCACCAGCGGCGCGGCCAGCAAGGCGGGCCGCAGCCAGGGCCGGGGTCGGCGTTGCAGGGCGGCGGCGGTCATAGGGAATCCGGGACGGCGACAGCGTCGCTGCGCTGCCAGGTGAGCGTGACTTGCTGCCCGACCGCATGCCGGGAAGCGCCCATCGAGGTGGGGTAAGACAGCACCACCGGGGCCTGGCCGGCGGCGTCGGATTCCACGTACAGCTTGGTCAGGCTGCCGGTGATCATGCTGTCCAGCACTTTGCCGCTGACCGCATTGGCAGCGGTGACGCCGTTGGCCATGGCGATGTTCTGCGGCCGCACCATGACCCGCACCTTGCCCCGGCAGCCACCGGCGCATTCGTGACCGCATGGGCGACGGCGCCGCCCTGTGCCAGGGCCACCTCCACGTGGTCGCCGCGCACTTGCGTGACCGTGCCCTCGAACAGGTTCGATTCGCCCAGGAAGTCGGCCACGAACAGCGTGCGCGGGCGGAAGTACAGGTCCGACGGCGTGCCCAGCTGCTCGATCTTGCCGCCGTTCATCAGGCAGATGCGGTCGGACATCGTCATCGCCTCTTCCTGATCGTGCGTGACGTAGACGATGGTCGTGCCCAGCTCGCGGTGGATGCGCTTGATTTCCAGCTGCATGTGGTCGCGCAGCTTCTTGTCCAGGGCACCCAGCGGTTCATCCATCAGGATGATCGACGGCTTGTAGACCAGGCAACGGGCCAGCGCGATGCGCTGCTGCTGGCCGCCGGAGAGTTCCTTCGGGAAGCGCGCCGCGACGTGGGGCAGGCGGACCATTTCCAGTGCTTCCAGTGCCTGGCGCCTGGCCGTGGCCGCGTCGACCCGGCGCATCTTCAGCGGGAAGGCGATGTTCTCCGCAATCGTCATGTGCGGGAACAGCGCGTAGTTCTGGAACACCATGCCGATATCGCGCTCGTAGGGGGCGCCATAGGTCACGTCCTTGCCGTTGATCAGCAGCTGGCCGCCGTCCGGCACGGCCAGGCCGGCGATCAGGCTGAGCAGCGTGGTCTTGCCCGAGCCCGAAGGGCCCAGGAGGGTAAGGAATTCCCCCTCGGCCACTTCAAGGTCGGTCGGTGCCAGCGCGACGAAGTCGCCATAACGCTTGGTCAGCCCGGAAATCTTGAGTTTGAAATTCGGCATCGTGTCGTTGCTTGTCGTGTCTGGTGAAGCGGTTCAGATCACTTGAGGATCCAGCCGTTGAACTTCTCCATCACCGCGGCCTGGTTGTCGAGCCAGTACCTGGCGTTGATCTGCACGCCCGACTTGATGTTGTCGGGGTGGGTCGGGCAGTTCTTCGCGACGTCGGGCTTGATGTACTTGAAGGCATCCGGCTGGGTCACGCCCGCCGGGAAGTACTCCACCAGCGAGGCCATGCGCTTGGGGTCGGACGCAAACCTGATGAATTCGCGGCAGGCTTGCGCATTCGGCGTGCCGGCCAGGATGGACCAGTTGTCCACGCCCCACAGGTTCTGGTTCCAGACGATGCCGACCTGGGCACCGGCGGCGGCCGCGCTCTGCGCGCGCGACACCCAGGTGGCCACCATGTCGACCTCGCCGGACTTGAGCATCTGCTCCACCTGGGCGCCGGAGTTCCACCACACGTCCACGTTCGCCTTGATCTTCTCCAGGTTCGCGATGGCCCGGTCGACATTGAGCGGATACAGCGACGAGGTCTGCGTGCCGGCGGCCATCAGCGACTCTTCCAGCGTGTCGAACGGGTGCTTGCGCAGGGCGCGGCGGCCGGGGAAGTCCTTGACGTTCCAGAAGTCGGCCCACGAGGACGGCGCCTTGCGGCCCTTGAAGGCGTCGGTGCGATAGGCCAGGACCGTGGTGTAGACGTTGGTGCCAACGCCGTAGGGCGACATGAAATGCGCCGGAATGGTCTTGACGGTGGCGTCGCCCTCCAGGCCGTGCTGCTCCAGGTAGACCTTGCCGCCCTGCGTCAGCAGCAGGATGGCCGGCTGGCTGATCTTGGCCATGTCCCAGGTGTAGTTCCTGGTCTCGACCATGCTGCGGATCTGCGCCACCGGTTCGGCGTTGGCCTGCACGCCCACGACCTCGATGCCGGTCTTCTCGGTGAACGGCTTGTAGTACACCGCGCTGTAGGCCTTGGTGTAGATGCCGCCGTCGTCGCGCACCACGATGCGCTTGGACTGCGCGCGCGCATATTGCAGCACGGCGGGCGCGGCCAGGGTCCCAAGGCCGGCAGCGGCGACCTTGAGGGCACGCCGGCGAGAAGAGTTGATGGGGCTGTGGTCGTTCATGCGAGCTCCTTGATTGCCGTTATTGCTGGGAAGGTGGGGACGGCAGCAGCCGGCCGGGGTTGAACAGGTCGCGAGGGTCGAGCATGCGCTTGATGCCGTGCATCATGGCGATCTCGACCGCCGGCTTGAACTGCGCCATTTCCTCGGTCAGGACCTGGCCAATGCCATGTTCCGCGCTGAAGGTGCCGCCCAGCTCATAAGCCACCTGGTCGATGGCGTGCTTGATGCGGGCGGCCACGGCATCGCGCCCTGGCAGTGCTTCCCACTGCGGGAAAGGCACCAGCGGGATGAAATGGACATTGCCATCGCCCAGGTGGGCCACGACGATGATCGGCAAATCCGGCAGGACCGCATGCGCTGCCGCGGTGGCGCGCTCAATGAATTGCGGCACCGCCGAGACCGGCACGGCGCAATCGGTGTTCAGGCCCAGGCCCGCCTTCTTGTTGCCCTCGGAGACGCTATGCCGCACCTGCCACATGGCCTCGCGCTGCGCGCCGCTGGCGGCCACTACGGCATCGTCGAGCAGGCCTTCGGCCACGCCTTGCTCCAGCACTTCCTGCAGCACCTCATCGAGCAGCTCGCGCCGGCCGGTGTCGGCAAGTTCCACCAGCACGTGCCAGGGATGGCTGGCAGGCAAGGGCGCACGGCGGCCGGGCACGTGATCGAGCACGATCCGCAATTGCACGTCGTTGAGCATTTCAAACGCGGACAGGGTGGCGCCGCAGCGCTGCTGAAAGCGTCCCAGCATCTCCAGCGCCGCCTGCGGCGTGCGCACCGCCAGCCACGCCATGGCGTGCGCGGTGGGCAGCGGGTGCAGCTTGAGCGTGGCGGCGGTAATCACGCCCAGCGTGCCTTCGGAGCCGATGAACAGGTGCTTGAGATCGAGGCCGGTGTTGTTCTTGCGCAAGCGGTACAGGCCGTTCCAGACCTGGCCGTCAGGGAGGACCACTTCAAGGCCGAGCACGTTGTCGCGGGTGTTGCCGTAGCGCAGCACGCCGGTGCCGCCCGCATTGGTGGCGATGTTGCCGCCGATCTGGCAGGAGCCCTCGGCGCCCAGGCTCACCGGGTAGAGACGTCCCTGTTCCGCCGCCGCCTGCTGGATGGCGGCCAGCACGCAGCCTGCCTCGGCTTCCATCGAGTTGTTGGCCGCATCGATCGCGCGGATGCGCCGCATGCGTGCCAGGCTGATGACGATGGGCGGCGTGCCGTCCGGGGCCGGTACGGCGCCGCCGCACAAGCTGGTATTGCCGCCTTGGGGCAGCACGGGCACGTTGGCCTGGGCCGCGGCCCGCACCACCGCGGCGACTTGCGCGGTGGAGGCCGGCAGCACCACGCACAGCGCCGGACCCGTGTAGCGGCCGCGCCAGTCCTCGATGTAGGCGGCAACGTCCGCGGCTTCGGTGAGAACCGCATCGTGTCCCAACAAGTCTTTCAGCTTCAATACAAGTGACATCGCGTTGTGCCCTCGTGCTCGACTGAAGCCATACTATTCGATTGTCATAAGCATAGATATAGGTGAAATCCACATACTAGTAATCGCAATTCAATTAATTAGTCAGGCGAGAGCCAGCACACTGCTGGCCTGATACCAGGAATTTCCTTGCGCGGAGGCCTTCCGTGACAGCGCCCCCGCGGTGTGCCGTCCTACAATCTGATCCTGTCCTGACAATGAGGATCACCATGTTCACTGCCTGTCCCACAGAAAGAAGCCGTGTCATTGCCGATCGCGTCGAGCGTTTTGTCCGCGACGTGGTGGTGCCCTATGAGCGCGATGTGCGCTGCGAAGCCCATGGCCCGACGGCAGGGCTGGTCGCTGAGCTTCGCGACAAGGCGCGCGCGGCCGGCGTCATGACGCCACATATCCTGGCCGACGGGTCTCACCTGACCCAGCTCGAAACTGCGGCCGTGCTCAAGCGCTCGGGCTTGTCGCCCCTCGGGCCGGTCGCGGTCAACACCATGGCCCCGGACGAGGGGAATATGTTCCTGCTGGGCAAGGTCGCCACGGACGCACAGCAGCAACGCTTCCTTGCGCCGCTGGTCAGCGGCGAGGCCCGCTCCGCGTTCTTCATGACCGAGCCAGCGGAAGAGGGCGGGGCCGGTTCCGATCCGGCGATGCTCCAGACCACAGCGGTCAGGGACGGCGGCGATTGGGTGATCCGCGGGCGCAAGAAGTTCATCACCGGAGCGGAAGGTGCCCGGGTCGGCATCCTGATGGCGCGTACCGGCGACGGTGAGCGCGCGCAGGCCACCATGTTCCTGGTCGACCTGCCGCATCCGGCGATCCGCATCGAGCGCCTGCTCGATACCATCGACAGTTCCATGCCGGGCGGCCATGCACAGGTCCTGATCGACGGCCTGCGCGTGCCGCAGGACCAGGTGCTGGGCGAGGTGGACGAGGGCTTTCGTTATGCGCAGGTTCGCTTGTCGCCGGCGCGGTTGTCGCATTGCATGCGCTGGTTCGGGGGTGTGGCACGTGCCGATGAGATCGCGCGCGCCTACGCCACCACGCGCAAGGCTTTCGGCAAGCTGCTGATCGACCACGAGGGCGTGGGTTTCATGCTGGCCGAGAACCTGATCGACCTGCAACAGGCCGCACTGATGATCGACTGGTGCGCCGGGGTGCTCGACGGCGGCTCCCTGGGCACGGCGGAGAGTTCGATGGCCAAGGTGGCCGTGTCCGATGCATTGTTCCGCGTGGCTGACCGCTGCGTGCAGATTCTCGGCGGCATGGGCGTGTCGCGCGACACCATCGTCGAACAGGTCTTCCGTGAAGTGCGTGCGTTTCGCATCTACGATGGCCCGACCGAAGTCCACAAGTGGTCGCTGGCAAAGAAGATCAAGCGCGATACCCTGGAAGCATCGCATCATGGCTGAGCGCCGCCCTGGCGCGGGGCTTGCCTGAGCGGGCCCGCCAGTTGCCATCGCGCCCATCCCCGATCCAGCGCGCACTGGCCGTGCTGCGCGCGCTGTCCGATCCGGAAGTGCGCCGCATGAGCGACGTGGCGCGCGCCACCGGGCTTGATCCGGCCACGGCCTCGCGCATGCTCGGGCTGCTGGTGCAGGAGGGCTTCGCCACGCGCGACCAGGCGCGCCGCTACGGCATCGGGCCCGAGATCTTCCAGCTGGCAGACGTGGCGCAGCGGCGCGTGGACTTGCGCAAGCTGGCGCGTCCGGCGCTGGAACGGCTGGTGGAGGCGTTCGAGGATACCGCCGTGCTGACCGAGGCCAGCCGTGGCGAGGCGGTGTGCACCGACCTGGAACCCGGTACGTATGCGATACGGGCGAACTACGTGACGGTCGGCACGCGTCGGCCGCTCGGCGTGGGCGCCGGCAGCCTGGCGGTGCTGGCATGGCTGCCCGCGCCCGAGCGCGCGCGCCGGCTGCAGCAGACCACGCGCAAGCTTGGCAAGCACCCGCGGCTCGATGCCGCATGCATTGCCGCGGAAATCGAGGCAGCCCGCGAGCGCGGGCATGTGCTGTTTCTCGATTGGGTGGTCGATGGCATGGGCGGCATCGCTGTGCCGATTCTCGACTATGAGGGCAGGCCGATCGGTGCCTTGAGCGTGGCGGCGATGAGTGCGCGCATCCGCTCGCGCGAGGCCGCGCTGTCGCGCAAGCTCAAGGAAGAGGCGCGGCGGATCACCAGCGCCTGGACGCGCACCGTGATACCGCCGCGGGCCGACGCGTCTACGGACGGCCGGCGTGCCAGGGGGCGCCAGCCCGGCGGCAGCTGACGCGCATCCCGGCGAGCCTATGCCGCCGGCCCGCGCAGCAGGCCTGCCAACGCGTCAGGTATCTCCACTTCGAAACGCAGCACGGCACTGGCCAGCGCCTTGCCGTAGTTGTCGATCGCGAGGCTGCGCGACACACCGCCGCCAAGCGCGCCCTCCGCGACGAAATTGAGCACCTGCAGCCCATCCACTTCATGGCGCGTGACCGCGCCCGTGATCAGCGTGCCGTACAGCGCCTTGAACGCGGGTGCGGTCAGCTGTGCCTTGATATGCGGGTAGAACTCCGGCGCGTAGGCGATGACCGCCGTGTTCGAAGTATTGCCCTTGTCGCCGGAGCGGCTGTGTGCGAGACGTCGCAGTGGTACACGCATGGCGAATCCTCAGAGATAGTGGACCTGGGAGGTGATCAATGCGCGCGGCACCAGCGCCGACCAGACGCCGATGATCTCGCGCGTGCGGTCCTGGTGCGGCACGCGCTTGCCGGTGGAAGCCAGGCCGCAGACCGCCATGCTGTCGATCTCGCGGCCGACCTTGGCGGCTTCCTCGCGCGTGCGGGTGCGCGCGGCGACGCGGACCGCGATCTCGTTGGGCTCGCACGCAGGTTCGGGCGAGGCCGCGCCGTGCACGGCGTTGACACCCAGGAAGTCGATGCGCACCTCATCCGCCTGCAACCTTGCCATGGCAAAGCGCGCTTCGAGGATGCGTTTGGCCAGCCTGGCCTTTTCCAGGCAACCCGGCCCCGCGTAGAAGAACATGTCTTCTCCGATATGCCCTTCGGTGCAGCCCAGCGACACCTTGAGCGTGTCGGTGCGCGGCTGCCCGCTCACGCCGCTGATGCGCACGCGGTCCGGCCCCACCTGTTCGAGCATCGCAGTGGAGAAGTCGACCACCACGTCCGGCGTGATGTAGCGGCGCGGGTCGTGGACTTCATAGAACATCTGCTCCTTGACCGTCTGCAGGTCGATGCGCCCGCCGCTGCCATCCACCTTGCCGATCACGGCGCTGCCGTCGGCCTCCACCTCGGCGATCGGGAAGGCCAGGTTCCATGGTTCCGGCACATCCTTGTAGCCGGGGTCGCCGAAATATCCCCCTGTCACCTGCGCGCCGCACTCGAGCAAATGGCCGATGGCGCTGCCGCGCGCAAGCCGCGTCACGTCGTCCGGAGACCAGCCGAAATGATGGATCATGGGCGCGAGGAACAGCGACGGGTCGGCCACGCGCCCGGTGATCACGATCTGCGCGCCGGCACGCAATGCGGCGACGATCGGCTCGGCGCCTTCGTACGGCTCGGCGCTGATCAGCGTTTCACGCAGCGAGCAAACCGGTGCGCCGCTTTCCAGCAGGGTGAGATCCAGCTCGCAGATGCTCCCGGTCAGGTCCGTGGTGGTGACCGCGGCGATCCTGACGCCGGGCAGGCCCAGTTCCTCGCAGAGTTCGGCCACGCGCCTGGCCGCGCCCAGCGGATGAATCCAGCCCTGGTTGCTGATGATGCGCGTGCCGTTGGCGATGCAGGGGGGCAGCACTGCGCGCATGCGCTCGTCGAGATAGGTGTCGTAGCCGGCGAAGCCGGCATCGCGCCGCTTGCGCACCTGCGCGGCCGATACCGTGGCCTCGGCCATGGTCTCGAAGCACAGGTAGTCGAGCTTGCCCAGGCGCGCCGAACGCTCTGCGGGCTCCACGCGGTCGCCCCACCAGCCCGATCCCGAGCCGATACGAAGGGTGTTGGTCTTGGTCATGGTTGTCTTGTGTCAGGGGTTGGCGCTGCCCAGCCGTGTCATTGCGCCTTGATGCCGGCGGTCTGGATCACGCGCGACCATTTTTCCGTATCGCTCCTGATCTGCGCCGCGAATGCTGCGGAGCCTTCGCCGCCCGGCTCGGCGCCAAGCTGTTCGATGCGCTTGCGCACGTCCGGCGTGGCCAGCACCTTGTCCACCGCCTGCTGGAGCTGGCGCACACGCTCTGGCGGCGTGCCGGCCGGCGCGAGCAGCCCGAACCAGGAATTCACTTCATAGCCCGGCAGCCCCGACTCGCGCACGGTCGGCACGGAGGGCAGCACCGAGGCCCGCCTGGCACTGGTGACCGCCAGCGCCGTCACTTTGCCAGCCTGGATCTGTGCGAGCGCGGACGGCAGGTTGTCGAACATCAGGTTGACCTGGCCCGCGAGCAGGTCCGTCATGGCGGGGGCGGCCCCTTTGTACGGCACGTGCTGCATGCTGACGCCCGCCATCATGTTCAGCAACTCGCCTGACAGGTGGGGCGACCCGCCGGTGCTGGTGGAGGCGTAGTTGATCTTGCCCGGCTCGCGCCTGGCCAGCGTCACCAGTTCGCCCACCGACCTGGCGTTCAGCGTGCTGTTGACAAGCAGCACGTTGGGGGAATTGGCGACCAGCGTCACGGGCACGAAGTCCCGGGTGCTGTCGTACGGCATGCGCGGATAAATGAACTGGTTGGTCACCTGCGTGCCCAGCGTGCCCATCAGCAGCGTATAGCCGTCAGCCGCACTGCGCGCCACCACCTCCGCGCCGATGTTGCCGCCCGCGCCCGGACGGTTGTCGACCACGATCTGCTGGCCCAGCGCCTCGCCAGCCTTCTGCGCAACCAGGCGCGCCAGGATGTCAGTGGTGCCGCCGGGCGTGAAGGGCACCACCAGCCGGATCGGACGCGAAGGAAATACCTCTGCCGCGCAGGCCGGTGCGGTCCAGGCGCACAAGGCGGGCAGGGTGGCGAGCGCCGCGACTATGGCACGCCGCGGGCGGGAATGACGCTGCATCGGGTTGTCTCCTGGGCGCGAGGCGGTGCGCGCGCATCTGGTTTCGTTGAGGGAAACTCTGTGTGGGAGATCTTAGGGAGCGGAGGGAAACAGCGTCAAACGAATGCCGTATATTTTCATTGGGTGAAAATTTCAGGCAATTTCAAGCGGACCAGTGTCGTGGGGCGCGTGGATAGGGAGAGGCTGAGCATGAAGCTGCTGCTGGTGGGAGCGACCGGACTGGTCGGAGGCCATGTCCTGGAACAGGCGCTTGCCGACCCGGACGTACATAGCGTAGTGGCGCCGGGCCGGCGCGCGCTGCCCGCGCACCCGAAGCTGCTGGCGCCGGTGGTGGACTTCGACCGGCTGGCGGAAGATGCGCCATGGTGGCAGGCGGATGCCGTCATCTGCGCGCTCGGCACCACGATGCGGGCTGCCGGCTCCGAGCAGACATTCCGGCGCGTGGACCATGACTATCCACTCGCCGTTGCGCGCCTGGCCAGGCAACATGGCACGCCAGCCTACGTGCTGAATTCCGCGATCGGCGCGGACGCGGCCTCACGCTTTTTCTACAACCGGGTGAAGGGCGAACTGGAGCGCGACCTGGCGGGGCTTGGCTTTCCATCGCTGACCTGCGTCCGCCCGGGATTGATCGGCGGGCAGCGCGCTGAGTTCCGCTTCGGGGAACGCGCCATGGTGACCGCGCTGACAGTGCTCGGGCCGGTATTGCCTCGTCGCTGGCGCCTTAATCCGGCGCAGCAGATTGCCAGGGCCATGGTGGCGTGTGCGAAGGGCGCGGCGCTCGGCATCCACGTCGTGACATCGGACCGCCTGACCTGAAGCGGGCGTTGCACGGCGCCGCAGCTGGTCACCGGTGTGACCGGCGCCAGGGGCAGGAACAGTCCGGCAGGAAGCTTGGCGATGATCGCGGCGGACAATGCGGTGATGAAGGCACTGGTGGCCAAGACCGACCTCCGGAAGTGAGGCAGCGCGTCCGCATCGATCCGGAGCCAAGGGCGGCAGGGGGGCTCAAGACAGGCGAGCGATCTCCTCAAGCAGCGCCGCTTCCATTGCCTCGATCGGCGCGCGTGCGCAGCCGGTGTAGAACTCGACCTGGGCGCAGGCCTGGTGCAGCATCATGCGCGTGCCGTCGATGGTACGGCAGCCCAGCGCGGCGGCATCCCGGATCAGCTTGCTCCTGACCGGGATGAAGGCAGCGTCCATGACGATCAGGTGTGCGGCGAGCTGTCCGGGGACCGGGTTGACATCGGGAGCGCGAAAGCCGGCGGCGGTCGCGTTGGCGAGCATGTCGAAGTCCGCCGCGCGGAAGTCCGTCAGCCCGCCGCCAAAGCGCAGGCCAAGCGAGCCGGCCAGTTCTTCGCCACGCGCCGCGGTGCGGTTGAACACGGTCACGCTGGCGCCGGCCTCGCGCAGGCCATAGGCCATCGCCCGCGCCGCGCCGCCCGCGCCCAGCAGCGCAATGCGCTTGCCGGCCACTTCCGTCACCTCCCCGAACGCCCGCACGGCGCCGATGCAATCGGTGTTGTAGCCGGTCAGCACGCCATCGATATTGTTGATGGTGTTGACCGCGCCGATGGCGCGGGCGGTCCTGTCGAGATGGTCGAGATGCGGGATCACCGCCTGCTTGTGCGGCATCGAGACATTCATGCCACGCACGCCGAGCGCGCGGATCGATTGCACGGCGCCGGGCACGTCCTGCACCCCGAAGCACACAAAGGTGTAGTCGATCCCGAGCGCCCGATAGGCGGCATTGTGGATGCGCACATTGAAGGTGATGGGCTCGCCCATGATCGAGCCGCACAGCGTGGGAATGGAACCGGGCATTGCGGGTTGTCCTTGCGGGGGAGTCAGGCGGCTGCCTGGGCGGCAAAGGCCGCCAGGTCGAAGCGCGCAGCCGGCTGCCGCCCGGCGAGCGCGTCCAGCAGGTTGCGCGTGGCGAGTTCGGCCATGGCACGCCGGGTCTCATGCGTGGCCGAGCCGATATGGGGCAGGGCTGTCACCTTGGGATGGCTGCGCAGCGGCGAATCCTGAGGCAGGGGCTCGGTGGCGAAGACGTCCAGCCCGGCGGCGCGCAGGTGTCCGCTCTCGAGCGCCGCGAGCAGCGCGTCTTCCTGCACGATCTGGCCGCGCGCGCCATTGACAAAGATGGCGCCCGGCTTCATCAGCGCGAACTCGCGCAGGCCCATCAGGCCGCGCGTGCTGTCGGTCAGGGGCAGCGTCACGGCGACGATATCGGCGCGCAGCAAGGCATCGTCGAGATCCGTGCGGGTGGTGCGTCCCGCCAGGTCGGGCGGTGCCGCTGCGGTCTCGTTGACGTAGAGCACCTCCATGCCGAAGCCGAGCGCGGCGCGTCGCGCCACGGCCTGGCCGATGCGCCCGAAGCCCAGGATCGCCAGGGTCTTGCCGTGCACGTCCCAGCCGAACAGGCCCTCTCCGATGTTGGCGGTCCAGCGGCCTTCGCGCACATGGGCCGCCAGCTCGACCAGGCGGCGGCTGGTGGCCATGATGAGCGCGAAGATGGTGTCGGCGGTGGTCTCGGTGAGTACGCCGGGCGTGTGGCACAGGGTGATGCCACGCCGGTGCAGGCAGGGGAGGTCGTAGTTGTCGACGCCCACCGAAATACTCGAGATCACCTCCAACTGGCCCGCTTCGGCCAGTTCCGCCGCGCCCAGCTTCACGCTGGAGCCGATCAGGCCGTGGGCTTTCGACAGTGCGGCGCGGAAGGCAGGCCGTTGTGCCGGCTGGCGCGGGTCGGCCACGATCACGTCATGTTCCGACGCGATCCTGGCGAGCAGGTCCTCAGGAATCGGGCGGAACACCAGTACATTCTTGCGCATGGCAAATCCTTGCTGTGGCTTCACAAACTGGCGGCCGCCAGCTGGGCATGGGTCGGCAGGCCTTCAGTATCGCCCCGCACCTGCACCGCCCGCGCGCCGATCCATGCGCCGCGGCGGACGGCGTCGCTCACCGGCCGGCCCTCCAGCAGCGCGCTGATCACGCCCACGGCAAAGCCATCGCCGGCGCCAACGGTGTCGACGACACGCTCGACGCTGAATGCCTCGACATGGCCGGTGCCGCTTTCGCCATCGAAATAGGCGCCGTCGGCACCAAGCTTCACCACCACCAGCCTGGCGCCGCGGGCTCGGTAGAAGGCGGCAATGCGTTCCGGCTCGGCATGGCCGGTGAGGAAGCGGCCCTCTTCGATGCCGGGCAGCACCCAGTCGCACTGCCGCGCGAGGTCGTTCAGCGTCTCCCGCATCAACTCGGGCGTGGCCCACAGCGTGGGCCGCAGGTTGGGATCGAACGAGATCGTGCGGCCGGCAGTGCGCATGGTGGCGATGGCCTGGCGCGTGGCGGCCTGGGTGCCTGCGGCCAGCGCGGGGAACACGCCGGTGACGTGCAGGTGCCGCGAGCGCCGCAGCCACTGGTCGTCCAGGTGTTCCGGGTGCATGCGGCTCGCCGCCGAGCCGCGGCGGTGGTATTCGACGGGCGGATCGCTGCCGTCATCGACCCGGCCCTTGAACTGGAAACCGGTGCGCTCGCCGGGCTCGCACACCACCTGGCTGCAATCCACGCCTTCGCGCTGCATTTCACCGAGCAGGTAGCGCGCCATCGAGTCGTCGCCCAGCCGGCTGGCCCATCCGACCTTCAGGCCCAGGCGCGACAGGCCGATGGCCACGTTGGTCTCGGCACCGGCGGTGCGCTTGTGGAAGGTCTGCGCGCCTTCGAGCGGCCCGGCTTCGCCGGCGACCAGCATCAGCATCGCCTCGCCCAGGGTGACCACGTCAAGATCGGTGCTCATGCGGGGACCTCCACCGAACGCAGCAGTTCGACATGCCGGCGCGTGACCTGCACCAGGTCGTCGCCTTGCAGCGGAAATTCGATCGCACGCGCAACCTGCGTGGGCAGGCGGCGCAAGATGCTGCGCCATGGCGCCGCCGACTGGTCAAGCGGCACCGCGATCCATTTGGCGGGCGTGCGCTGCACGCCTTTGCAGTGCACGTAGCCGACGTTGGCGCCGAGGATCTGCGCGGCGTCGAGCGGGTCTTCGCCGGTCCAGTGCCAGTTGCCCATGTCGAAGGTCATCGGCACGGTCTTGCCGAGCGCCCTGGTACGCGCGAAGAAATCGCGCAGCGGCGGCACGGTGCCGGCTTGGGGAGTCTGGTCGTTTTCCACGACGAGTTCGATGCCGTCGTGCCGCAGCCACGGGAGCAGTGCTTCCAGCGCCGTGCCTTCCCGATAGCCGCCAAGCGACATCTTGACCCGGGTCGCATTGAGCGCCAGCGCGGTCGTGAAGGCACGGTCGAGCGCGGCGGCGTCGAGGGTGCCGGCATCATTCCACAGGCCTTCCGGGCTGGACCAGATCACGCTCAGTCCATGCTGCCCGGCGGCCTCGCGCTGTTCAATGACTTCATCCTTGTGCCCGCGCTGGAGTTCGCCGCGGAACTCGACGCCGTCCGCGCCTGCGGCCGCGGCAATCCGTGCCAGCGCAGCCTGTCCGTCGCGCAGGGCGAGGTCGGCGCCATAGGCCGTCAGCGAGATCAGCACCGGCGGGCGCAAAGAACCATCTGCTTGCCACTGGCTCATTTCAGTGCTCCCGCGCTGAGGAATTGCTGCAGCTCCGGCGTCCGCGGCTGCGCGAACAGCGCCTTCGACGGCCCTGCCTCATGCACCTTGCCCTGGTGCATGAAGATGGTGGTATGCGCCATGCGGCGCGCGAACTCCATCTCATGCGTGACCAGCACCATGGTCATGCCGGAGGCGGCCAGGCTTTCCATGACCCGAAGCACTTCCGCCGTCAGCTCGGGGTCGAGCGCGGAGGTGACCTCGTCGAACAGCATCACCTTGGGCTCCATCGCCAGCGAACGGGCGATGGCCACGCGCTGCTGCTGGCCGCCCGAGAGCTGCTCGGGGTAGCAGTCCTTCTTGTCCAGCAGGCCGACCTGGGTCAGTACCTGGTCGACGATGCCGCCGATCTTGCTTGCGGCCAGCTTCTTGACGATGGATGGCGCCAGCGCGATGTTCTGGCCCACGGTCAGGTGCGGAAACAGGTTGTAGCTCTGGAACACCATGCCCACGTCGCGGCGCAGGTCGAGCAAGCGCTTGCGGTCGTGATCCAGCTTGTGCCCGGCGACGGTGATATTGCCGGCGTTGATCGTCTCCAGGCCATTCAGGCAGCGCAGCATGGTGCTTTTGCCGGAGCCGCTGCGGCCGATGATGGCGACCACTTGGCCCGGATCGATCGCAAACGAAACGCCCTTCAGGACTTCGACGGAGCCATACGATTTGTGCACGCCTTGTGCTTCAACGATTGACATGGAGCCTCCTTTCCATGCGCCGGGCCGCCGCCGACAGCGGGAAGCAGAGCGCGAAGTAGATAAGCGCGACGACGACGAAGACCGCGAAGGGCTGGAAGGTCGCGTTGTTGATCAGTTGGCCGGCGCGGGTCAGTTCGATGACGCCGATGATGGAAGTGATCGAGGTATTCTTGACCAGCTGGACCGAGAACCCCACCGTGGGCGGCAAGGCCAGCCTGACGGCCTGCGGCAGCACCACAAAGCGCAGTTGCTGCCAGCGGGTGAGGGCGAGCGCTTCGCTGGCTTCCCACTGCCCCTGGGGCACGGCCTCGATGCAGCCGCGCCAGATCTCGCCAAGATAGGCACTGGCGTAGATCGACATCGCCAGCATGGCGGCGACCATCGGCGACAGCTTGAGCCCGAGCACGGAGAGTCCGTAGTAGCTCAGGAACAGCACGATCAGCACCGGTGTCCCTTGCACGACCTGGATATAGAGCGTGCTGGCAAGGCGCAGCAGCGGGCTTCTGGAGGTACGCGCCAGCGCCACCAGGAAACCGGCGAACGTGCCGCCGACGAAGGCGAGCAAGGTTACCCACAGTGTCCAGCGTGCCGCCAGCAGCAGGATTTCAAGATGATTCCAGGAGAACTCGGTGATCATTTCGCGCTCCCTGCAACCGCGGCCGTGAGTTCCGTTTGCGCCGGCGGCACGAGCCGGGCCGTGCGGGCCAGCTTTCGAGCGCGCGCCACCACGCGGCGCCGCTTGAATACCAGATTGCCGATCAGGGCGAACATGGCGCGCAGCAGCAGTGCCAGGCCGATATAGATGAACATGACGAGGATGTAGCTCTCGAAGGTGCGGAAGGTCTGCGAATCGACCTGGCTGGCGACCGCCGTCAGCTCTTCCACCGAGATCGTCGACACCACGCTCGAGGTCAGCATCATCAGCGTGAACTGGCTGGTCAGGGCCGGATAGACCTTCTCGAAGGCCGGCACCAGCGCGACGTGGCGGATCAGTTGCCAGCGTGTCATGCCCAGCGCGGCGGCGGCTTCAAGCTGCGAACGGTGCACCGCCTGCAGGCCCGCCCGGATGATTTCCGTCGAGTAGGCGCCGAGATTGACGGTCATCGCAATCACAGCGGCGGTGACGGCATCGATCTGCAGGCCCACGGTCGGCAAGCCGAAGAAGATGATGAAGAGCTGGATCAGGAAGGGCGTGTTGCGGATGGCTTCGACGTATGCCCTGGTGGCGCGCTGTAGCCAGGGCCCGCCAAAAGCGGCGGCAATCGCGCCGGCGGTGCCGACCACGGTGCCAAGCAGGATCGAGCCGAAGCTGAGCGCCAGCGTCATCGCCGCGCCTTCCGCGAAGCGGTCCAGCTGCGACAGCACCGGCGTCCATTCGAATTGGTAGTGCATGCGGGTCTCCTGGCACGCCGGCTGGCGCCGGCGCGCAACCTCAGTCGGCCTGGTTCAGAACGCTTGCAGCGCGGGCAGCGCCTTGCCGGTCCACTTCTGCGCTATGGCGTCGAGTTCGCCATTGAGCTTGACGTAGGCGATGGTGGTGTTGAGCCACTGGCGCAGTTCGAAGGCGTCGCGGCGCACGGCCATCGAATTCGGCTGCACCGAGAACGCGAACTTGGCGTCGAACTTGCCGGCGCCGCGTGCCTTCATGATCTCGTTGCCGGTGGTGTTGGGCAGGGCAATGGCCTCGACCTGATTGCTGATCAGCGCCTGCGCGCAGGTGGCATCGTCCTCGAAGCGGACGATATTCATGCCGGGCACGGCGAGCCGGGTCAGCGCGGAGTCCTGCGTGGTGCCGCGCGTCACGCCCACCTTCTTCTTGCCGAGTTCCGTCAGCCTGGCGTACCTGGCAGCGGTGGGCGCAAAGATGGTCAGCTCGAACGCGCTATATGGCGCGCTGAACATGATGGCCCGCGCCCGCTCTGGCGTCGGCGCCAGCGTCGCGACCAGGAAATCGACCTTGCCGGCCTCCAGCGCCGGAATCCGGCTGGGCGAGGTGAGCGGAACGATATCGACCGGCAGGCCCAGGTACTTGCCCAGCAGGTTGGCCACGTCGACGTCATAGCCGGCGGGTTTGCCGGTGGCGTCGGTGGTGCCGAAGGGCGGGGCACCGGTCACCACGCCAATGGTGACCTTGCCCTTCTTGACGATCTCGGCGACGGTCTGCGCCTGGGCGGTGAAAGCGGCGCTGGCCAGGACCAGCAGAGTCAGCACGGGCGCGGCTACGCGGCGCAACAAGGGTTGGACGTTCATCAATGTCTCCTGCACGTATATGGGTGTGTCGCTGGCGTCGCAGCGTTCGGCAAGCACCGTCTTGAAACCGGTTTCAGGATTATAGGAAACCGGTTTCAGAGATCCAGCAGTGGAAACCCTTACGGGCAAGAAGCGAGTTTGGGCGGATGCGGAAGCCGGAACGTCATGCACCCGCTGGCCGTGCGAAGCGGGTGCAGCCGTGGATCAGGCGGGCACGGCGGACGCCGGTGGGGAAGGGCTCGGCAGTCAGGCTCGGCGGGTGGATCCGCGCGTGACCAGGGTGCCGGGCAACAGCACCCGGCGCGGCGGCAGTTGCGTGCCTTGCAGGCGCTCGATCAGGCAGTTGGTGGCGACGCGCCCGATATCGTCGGTGGGCTGGGAAATGGCGCTGAGGCCAGGACCAACCAATGCAGCCCATTCCGGATCATCGAAACCGATCAGGCCCAGGTCGGCGCCAAGTTGCCACCCCAGTCTGGCGGCTGACGCGGCCACGCGCAGCGAGATCACGGCGTTGGCCGCCAGCACGGCAACGGGTGCCTGTCCGGCGCCACGGCGCAGGGCGCGGAGCGCTTCATCCAGGGCATCGTCATCACCCCTCTGGGCTTCAAAAACGGTCCCGTCAACCGTGTCCGCGTGTTCGGCGACAAAGGCCTGGAACGCGCGCGCCCGCTCGTTGCGCGAGCTGATAGCCTTGATCGGCTCGCTGATGAACAGCAGGTGCCGATAGCCGGCTTCGACCAGGTGGCCGGCGGCTTCCTGCACGGCTGTCAGGTTGTCCAGGGCCACCAGGTCGACTTCGGCATCGCCGACTTTGCGGTCGACCAGTACCACGGGCTTGCCCAACTGCGCCGCATCGGCCAGGGCGCCGGCATCGTGGCCCAGCGTGTGCAGGATAAAGCCCTCGACCCGGTAGGCCGACAGCGAGCGAATGGCCTCGCGCTCAAGCTGCTCGTCATTGCCGAGGTTGAACAGCATCACCATATAGCCGGCGTCGCGACAGGCCTTCTCAACGCCGCGCAGCACGGCCACCGAGAACGAATTAGAGACATCCGCGACCACCAGCCCGATCAGGCGCGACTTGCCGCGCTTGAGCCCCTGCGCCATCGGGCTGGGGCTATAGCCGAGCGCGCGGATGGCCGCGGCCACGCGCGCCTCTACGTCCGCGGACAACTGCTCGCCGCCGCGGTTCAGGTAGCGCGACACGGTTGCCTTGGAGACGCCCGCATAGTCGGCAACGTCCTGGATGGTGAGTTTCTCTGCGGGTTTCAGGTCGGACACAGGTCGGGTAACAGGGCGCGGCATAGCGTTCGGGTCTTGATGAAACCAGTTTCACGATTATGCCTCGGGCATGTCGGGATTTGCCAGCTTCCGAGTCTCTATGCGCGCAAACGTTAGAACGTCGCATGGGACGCGACTGCGCCGGACAGATGGTGCGTTTTGGTTCCGGAAGATGACCTGCCCAGTTGCATCAGGGCAGGTCACAGCGTGCGTCAGACCAGCTTGGTTTCGACGTGGATGCTGCCGTGCAGGGCCTTCGAGTACGGGCAGGTCCGGTGCGCGGTATCCACCAGTGCCTGGGCCACTTCAGGTTCGATGCCGGGGATGTGGACATTGAGCCGGGCCTGCAGCAAATAGGCCTCGCCAGCGCTGCCCAGATCAACTTCGGCGTCGACCGAAAGCTCGGCCGGCAGCTTCACTTTCATCTTGCCGGCGGCCAGCCCGATCGCGCCAATAAAGCACGCCGACCATCCCGCTGCGAGCAATTGCTCCGGGTTCGTGCCCGGGCCTTTGGTGCCCGGCGAGGACAGTTGAAGGTTCAGCCGGCCGTCATCGCTATGGGCTTGGCCGTCGCGTCCGCCTGAGGTGATGTGGACTTTGCCGGTGTACAGCACTTTTTCGATACGGGTCATGATGCGTTCCTTGGTCATTCAGAGAGTTGGGGTTCAGGCGTAGGCGCCGTCAAGATAGGGGTCGACACTGCGCGCCGGGTCCGCCGAAACGCCGGTGCGGTCCAGGCCGGACAGGGTGCGCGCGCCGTCGTAGTACGGATCCACGTTGCGCGCACCGTCCGTGAACGGGTCGATGGCACGCGCGCCGTCGCTGTATGGGCTGCGTGCCTCTTGCACGGAGCGGGCACCGTCGGTGAACGGGTCTCGCGCGCCCGCCTGGGACAGTGCGGCGGCCTGCGCACCGGCAGCGGCGGCAACCAGGGCGATGGCGAAGACAAAACGCTTGGCGATGTTGTGGGTAGTCATGATCGTCTTCCTTAAAGGTCTGGGTTCGGTATTGCGCGGCAGGGACTGGCTTCGTTGAGGTTCGCCGCCGGGCCACGGAATGCATTTAAGGCGATCGATGTATCTGGCCCGTAGCGCGTGAGGGGTGTCTCTGTCGGAACACGTATCGTTGCGGCTGCGTGATACAGACGGGTACAAACTCATGCGCGAAAGGATGGGGAGCCGCATCGGCAGGGACTCGGACAGGCCTATGCGCCACATTCTGCGCCTCTGCATGCACCTAGGGTTTCTCCTGAAATTCCTCCGTACCCCTTGTTTTGATTGTGATTCTGGTTGAACGGAAGCCGTTGCAAGTCGTGGCGGTGACCAACTTCGACCTTGACCATCCGTCGGAACCGCCGATAATGCAAACGTTTGCAAAGGAGATAAAACATGGAAACTTCCAGCGAGCGGCAGGCGCCACAAGGCGAGCGTCTGGCGCTGATCGAGGACGAACACTCGGTGACAGGCGTGGTCCAGGCGGCCATGGCCAATACCACCAATCCCCGCCTGCGTTTCGTCATGGATTCGCTGGTGCGGCACCTCCACGGGTTCCTGTCCGAGGTGCGGCTGTCCGACGAGGAATTCGAGCTGGCCCTGGGGTATATCGCCAGTCTCGGCCATGCGACCAATGCCAAACACAACGAGGTTGTCCTGGCTGCCGACGTGCTGGGGCTGTCGACGCTGGTGACCGCCATGAACAACAGCACCAGGGACGGGCGCACGCCCGGCGCCCTGCTCGGCCCGTTCTATCGCGCCAACGCGCCGCGTTATGACTGCGGTGACTGCGTCGTGCAGGACGACGCGCCGGGCTTGCCGTTGCTGGTCAGCGGCACCGTGCGCGCGACCGATGGCACGCCGCTGCCTGGCGCGCTGGTCGAGATCTGGCAGGCGTCGCCGGTGGGGCTGTATGACAACCAGGATCCGACGCAGCCCGACCGCAACCTGCGCGGCTGCTTCCATACCGATGAAAGCGGTGGCTATCACTTTCGCACGGTGCGGCCTGCCGGCTATCCGGTGCCGACCCACGGCCCGGTAGGCACATTACTGGCCGCGCAGCAGCGCCATCCGTACCGGCCGGCGCATATCCATTTCATCGTCGCGGCGCCGGGCTACCGGACGCTCGTCACCCAGGTGTTTGCCGACACGCCGGACAAGCTGGAATCCGATGTCACGTTCGGCGTGCATCGGCAACTGGTTGGCGATCTCCGGCTGCATCACCAAGGCCCCAGCCCGTGGGGCGATGTGCCGGCGCCGTTCTACACGCTGGCGTTCGATTTCACGCTGGAGCCTGGCGAGCAGACCTTCCCGAAGCCGCCGATCGACTGACGGCCGGATCGACTTCCCCTGACCCATTCCCACACTGAAACCATGAGTGCTACTTCTCTTTCCGGCAAGGTCGCCGTGATCCTTGGCGGCACCGGCGCGATCGGCTTTGCCGCCGGTGAAACGCTGGCGCGCCTTGGCGCAAGCGTCGTGCTGACCGGGCGCGACGCCGACAAGGCGGCCAGTGCCGCGGCGGCCTTGCCGGCCGGCAACCATCTTGCCGCCGTGGCCGAGATTGCCGACAGCGCCTCGCTGCGCGCGCTGGCCGACGAGGTCAGCCACCACTACGGCCGCGTCGATATCCTGGTGAACACCGCAGGCTTTACGCGGGCGATTCCGCACGCCGACCTCGACGCCCTGGACGATGCGCTGATCGATGAACTGTTTGCCGTCAACTGGCGCGGGCAGTTTGCTGCGATCCGTGCGTTCGCGCCGCACCTGCGCGCCAATGGCGACGGGCTGGTGGTCAATGTCGGGTCCATCGCCGGCCGTACGGGGCAGGGCAGCAACGTTGCGTACTGCGCTGCCAAGGCCGGGCTCGATATCATGGCGATGTCGCTCGGGCGTGCGCTGGCGCCGCATATCCGCGTGCTGAACGTTTCACCGGGCGTGGTTGATACCGCCTTCGTGCCGGGACGCGACAGCGGTTTCAACGAGCGCGCCGCCAAGGCGACGCCGCTCAAGCGCGTCGGCCAGGCACAGGACGTGGCCGATGCGATCGCGGCCTGCGCGACCTCACTGCGCTTTGCCACTGGCACCACCATCGTCGTGGACGGCGGCCGCCAGCTTGGATAGGCCAGGCCCTCCATGTCTGCCCAATCGCATTTCCATCACTGACCTTCGCTCATGCACGCACGTAAGACCATCATCACCTGCGCGGTGACCGGCAATATCGTCACCCCGGAGCAGCACCCCGGCTTGCCGGTCACGCCGGCCCAGATTGCCGACGCCGCGCTGGAAGCCGCCGAGGCCGGCGCAGCCGCCGCCCACATCCACGTGCGCGACCCTGAAACGGGGCGGCCGTCGATGTCGCTCGACTACTACGCCGATGTCATCGACCGCATCCGCAAACGCAACCGCTCGCTGATCATCAACCTCACCACCGGACCCGGTGGCCGCTTCGTGCCGAGCGAGGATGAGCCGCGGGTGGCCGCGCCGGGCACCACGCTGCTGCATCCCGCCAAGCGCGTCGAACACATCGCGGCGCTGCGCCCGGACGTCTGCTCGCTCGACCTGAACACCATGAACTCCGGCGGCGACGTGGTCATCAACACGCCCGCCAACGTGCGCAAGATGGCCGGCGTGATCCGCGCGGCCGGCGTCATGCCCGAGCTGGAGATCTTCGATTCCGGCGACCTCAACATGGCGCTCGACTTCATCCGTGAAGGCGTGCTGGACGGCCCCGGCCTGTGGACCTTCGTGCTGGGCGTGAAGTACGGCTTTGCGCCCACGCCGGAAACCATCTTCTACGCGCGCAACATGCTGCCCGCCGGCGCCCACTGGTCGGCATTCGGCATCGGCCGCGCGGAGTTCCCGATCGTGGCCCAGGCATGGCTCGCAGGCGGACACGTGCGCGTCGGCATGGAAGACAACATCTATCTGGAGAAGGGCGTGCTGGCGCCAGGCAACGCGGCGCTGGTCGCCAAGGCGCGCGACATCGTCAGGTCGCTCGGCGGCGAGATTGCCTCGTCCGCCGAGGCCCGGCGCACGCTTGGCCTGCGCGAGGCCTGATCCCGGCCATACAGAACTAAACATTTCAGGAAGGAATTACCATGAACACCATTCGAGTCAGCGAGAAAGCCGCCAATATCGATGTCCTGCAACTGGAGCTGCTCGGCGTGCCGCGCCCGCAAGCGGCGCAGGGGCAGGTCATCATCGAAGTGGCCAGCGCCGGCGTGAACCCGAGCGACGTGAAGGCAACGCTTGGCCTGATGCCGCATGCGGTCTGGCCGCGCACGCCAGGCCGCGACTATGCAGGCCTGGTGGTCGATGGTCCCTCCGAACTGCTGGGCCAGCAGGTCTGGGGCAGCGGCGGCGAGCTCGGCATCCGCCGCGATGGCACGCATGGCAAGTATCTGCGCATCCAGGCCAGCGCCGTGCGCGCCAAGCCGGCGTCGGTGTCGCTGCTGGAAGCCGGCGCCGTGGGGGTGCCGTTCATCACCGCCTATGAAGGGCTGCGCCGCGCGGGCATGCCGCAGGCTGGCAGCACCGTGCTGGTGTGTGGCGGCAACGGCAAGGTGGGACAGGCAACGATCCAGATTGCCACTGCGCTCGGCGCGCGCGTTTTTGCCGTGGAGCGCACTGCGCAAGCCTATCGCGGCCATGCCAGCGGCGACGTGCGCATGATCGATGCCAGCGGGGAATCCATCGCCGCGGTGGTGCGCGAAGAGACCGACGGGCACGGTGCGGACATCGTCTACAACACGGTGGGGAGCCCCTACTTCGAACAGGCCAACCAGGCCATGGCGATCGGCGCGGCGCAGATCTTCATCTCGACCATCGAGAAGCCGGTGCCGTTCGACATCTTCGCTTTCTATCGTGGCCAGCACACCTATGTGGGCGTCGACACCCTTGCGCTGGACAGCAACGCCTGCGCGGGCATCCTTGACCAGCTCGCACCGATGTTTGCCTCGGGTGCGCTGCGGCCGTTTCCGGTGCTCTCCGACTACACCTATTCGCTTTCCAACGCCAAGGAGGCCTACCGGGCAGTCCTGCAGGGCGCAACCGAACGCGTGGTGCTCAAGCCATGAACACGACCCGGTTCGCACAGGCGCCGGCCTACTTCCCGGCCAACCACGAAGGCATGCATTGCCTGCGGCTGCAAGGACATGAAGCGGGGCCGTCCGAAGCCTTGTGGATGGCGGTCTCGGTGCTGCTGCCGGGCGGCCATACGTCGATGGATGCCGCGCCGGTGGAAAAGCACTACGTGGTGCTGGAAGGTGAAGTCTGCATCGCCACGCCCGACGAGCGCGTGACGCTGGGCCAGTTCGATTCCGTGCGCCTGGCGCCGGGTGAGGCGCGGCAGGTGTCGAACCCGGGCAATCGGCCGGCGCTGCTGCTGCTGGCGATGCCGTATCCGAAGGACTGATATTTTCGGGGCGAACTGCAAACGATTGCATGGCAGCGGAGCAGACGGCCCGCCCACAACAACCACGACAAACCAGGGGAGACAAAGCAAATGAAATCCATCAGAAGGCGTAGCCATCTGCTCATGCTGGCCATGGCCGCAGCCTGTGGCGGCGAGGCCTGCGCGCAGTCAGCCGTGACCCTGTACGGGCGCATCAATACGGCACTGGAGTATTCCTATGCCAACACAGCCACCGACGGCACCCGCCTTGGCGGCGTGGGGCGCCTGACCAACAACCGCTCGGTCTTCGGCATGCGCGGCGAAGAAGGCCTGGGCGGCAGCCTGAAAGCCATCTGGCAGATCGAAAGCAATTTCTCGCTCGATACCGGCCAGGGCCAGGTGGCCGGGCGCAATACGCGGGTGGGGCTGCAGGGAGATGCCGGCACGCTGTTCCTGGGGCACTGGCAGACCCCATACACCGAATCGACGCTGGCCTACGACCCATACTATCCGACCACTGCCGGCTATATGGCGCTGATCGGCAACGGCTCCACGTCCAGTTCCGACAACGTCCAGGACACCAGCTCGTTCGACCGCCGGCAGAAGAACATCATCGTCTACAAGACGCCGTCGTTCGCCGGCTTCAGCGGCGCCGCGGCGTGGGGCGTGAACGAGGAGAAGACCACCGTACCGCGCAATCCCGGCTTGTATTCGTTCTCGGCGGCCTACGACAACGGCCCGCTCAACGTGGCGCTGGCCTATGAAGTCCACCAGCACTACCAGACCGCCGGCCGCAACGATGACGCGATGAAGGCGGGGGTCTCGTACAAGTTCCCGACCACCACCGTGGCGCTGCTCTATGAACGGCTCCACTACCGCACCGCGACCGGCGACCTGACCCGCAACGGGTACTACGCCTCGCTGGTGCAGAAGCTCGGGCCGGGCAGCGTGCGCGTCGGCTTTGGCCTTGCCAGCAATGGCGCGGGCAATGCGACCGAGACGGTGGGCTTCTTCCGCAGCGGCGCGGAAACGGGTGCCACGCAGGTCACGGTCGGCTACGACTATCCGCTGTCCAAGCGCACCGCGCTGTATGCGTACTACAGCCGCATCAACAACAAGCGCAATGCGATCTACGACTTTGCCATCAATGAACTGGGCGTGAGCGCGGGTTCAGACCCGCAGACGGTCGCGCTCGGCATGCGGCACTTCTTCTGAGGCAGGGCGGCACGCCCGGCATGGGCGCGCCGCATTCAACGGTGATGCGCGGTGGCCCGCGCTCGCTTCTGAAGTGAGGAGACACAGAATGATTCGATCCATCCAAGGCACCGTGCTGGCGCTGGCGTCATCGCTCATGCTGGCGGCAGCACCCGCCGCCCACGCGCAACCGCAATATCCCAGCAAGCCGATCCGGCTGGTGGTGCCGTTCTCGGCGGGCAGCGCCACCGATATCCTGGCGCGCATCATCGGCAGCAAGATGGGCGAGGGCGGCACCTACCAGGTGATCGTCGACAACCGCCCCGGCGCCGGCGGCACCCTGGGCGCCACCGGCGTGGCCAAGGCGGCGCCGGACGGCTACACGCTGATCCTGGTGTCGGTCGGGCATGCCATCAACGCCACGCTGTATCCCAGGCTCTCGTATGACACGGTGAAGGACTTCGCACCGGTCTCGCTGGTGGCCACGGTCCCCAACGTGCTGGTGGTCAATGCCGCCAGCAAGTACAAGTCGGTGCGGGACGTCGTCAACGCCGCCAGGGCGACGCCGGGTGAGCTGAATTTCGACTCGGCAGGTTCCGGCAGCTCCACCCACCTGAGCGGTGAGATGTTCAAGATGCAGGCCGGCATCGACATCGTCCATATCCCGTACAAGGGCACGGGCGAAGCGCTGACCGACGTCATGGCTGGCCGGGGCGACATGATGTTTGCGCCCAGCGTATCGGCCATGCCGTTCGTCAGGCAGGGCAAGCTGCGGGCGCTGGCGGTCACCACGGCCAGACGCGCCAGTGCGCTGCCGGAGATTCCCACGGTGGCGGAGTCCGGCTTCCCCGGCTACGCGTTCGACTCCTGGTTCGGCGTGCTGGCGCCCGCCGGCACCCCGAAGGAAATCGTCGATGCGCTCAATGCCGAGATCGGCAAGGCATTGGCCGCGCCGGATGTGCGCGAGCGCCTGGCCGCCCAGGGCGCGGAGTCAAAGCGCTCGTCGCCGCAGGAGTTTGCTGCCTATATCCAGGCGGAGATCGGCAAGCTGGCGCCGGTGGTCAGGCAATCCGGCGTGAAAGCGGGGCAGTAGCGGTAGTCCGCAGGCGTGCGGCGACGGCGTGGGGCTGGCTTAGAATGGCGTATTCCGACTCTCCCCGGGCTGCCGCCCCGCCAACTGCCGTCATGCCCGAGCGCAAGCGCCTCACCCTGAAAGACCTGGCTGCCGAGATCGACGTGCATTACTCGACCGTCTCGCGAGTGATGAACCCGGCCACGCGGCACCTGGTGGCTGAGGACGTGGCGGCCCGCATCCTGGAGCTTGCCGAGGCCCGCGGCTTCCGCCCCAACCGCATCGCGGCGGGGTTGCGCACCCAGCGTTCGGGACTGGTGGGCGTGGTGCTGCCCGATATCTCCAACCCGGTGTTTCCGCCCATCCTGGCCGGGATTGAATCCGTGCTGGCGCAGCAAGGCTACGTGCCGATCGTGGTCAATGCCGGTACCGACAAAAGCCGGCAGCGTTTTGTCATCGACCAGATGATCGGCCGGCAAGTCGAAGGACTGGTGCTCGCCACCGCGGAACGGGACGATCCGATACTCGCCTACTGCCTCAAGCAGCATATCCCCGTGGTCACGGTCAACCGAGGCGAAGACACGGGCCGGGTGTCCTGCGTGGTGAGCGACAACCTGCTGGCCATGCGGCAGACGGTTGACCACCTGGTCGGCCTGGGCCATCGCCGCATCGGGCATATTGCCGGGCCAGCCACGCTGTCGACCGGCTTCCTGCGTCGCGAGGGCTTCCTTCAGGCGGTAAAGCGCCACCGCCTGCGCCGCGGCGAATGGCAAGTCATGGAAGCCGCCAGCTATTCGCGTGAAGCCGGCCGGCTCGCTTGCGAGCAGCTCTTCGCGGCATTCCCGCAGATGACCGCCATCGCCGCCGGCAATGACCTGGTGGCGATGGGCTGCTACGACTTCCTGCGCGAGCGCGGCATGCGTTGTCCCGAGGACGTCTCGGTCGTGGGCCACAACGACATGCCGTTTGCCGACGCCCTGACGCCGCCGCTGACCACCGTGCGCATTGCCGTCCACGAAATGGGCGAGGAGGCCGCCCGGCTCCTGCTCAGGAAGATCGACAAGCCAGCCTCCGATGCCGTCACCGTGCAACTGACGCCGCAACTGATCGTGCGGGGTTCCACGGCTGCGCCGCGCGCAGCGCAATAGCCGAGGCCCATGCCGGCTGTCAGGCATGGGCGCCGTCCGGGTAGGGATCGGCTGCGCGCGCCGGGCCGGATCAGCGGAGGCGGCTGCTGGCGCAGGTGGCAAGGAGGAGGCGCGCGGCGGCCGGAGCGATTTCCGGATACCGCGCGCCGGGGGAAGGTGGTGCTGAGGCCGCGCGCGTCCGCGAGCCGTCAGTTACCGGGCAACGCCGTACCGGGCAGCGGGCTGGTCACGCGAAAGATTGGGGCCGAGCGCGGCGCGTGCTGCCTCGAACGCGTTCCAGTCGGCCACGTCGGGCAACGACGGCACGGTCATCACCTCGCCCTGGTCCAGCCCTGCCAGGGCCGCGTCGACCAGGTCGTCGCCGCCCATGACCATCGATTGCGGCAGGTTCTCGACCGGCTGGCCGGCGGTGTCCCAGAACTCGGTGCGGGTGGCCCCCGGCAGGACTGCCTGGATGCGCACGCCCTTGCCGGCAAGCTCATGCTGCAGTGACTGGGTAAAGGCCAGCACAAACGCCTTGGAGCCGCCGTAGACACCGTTCAGGACCTCGGGCGCGACCGCCACGACCGAGGCGATATTGATGATCGTGCCCTCGCCGCGCGCGACGAAGGCCGGGGCGGCGGCGTAGGTGAGCCGTGTCAGGGCCGTGACGTTGAGCTCGATCATTGCCTGCATGGTGTCGACATCCGATTCCAGCAGCGGTGCAGCGCCGCCGAAGCCGGCGTTGTTGACCAGTGTGGTGATGCTTGCATCCGTGCGCAGGATCTCTTCGATGCGTCGTACCTCGGCGGCCTGGCCAAGGTCCGCGGTCACGATCTCGACCGAGCGGCCGGTATCGTCGGTAATGCGGCGGGCCAGTGCTTCCAGCCGCGTGCGGTTGCGCGCCACCAGGATCAGGTCGTGGCCCCTGCGCGCCAGGCGCTCCGCATAGATGGCGCCAATGCCGGAAGAAGCACCGGTGATGAGGGCGGTGCCGGGATGGTTGTGCATGGTCATGTCAAAGCTCCGGATTCAGTGAGGGAGAGAGTATTCGTGGCGGTCGGCCCGGATCGGCCGGCTGCGTGAAACCAAGATTAGGAGCACAATGGCGATGACACCAATGTCATAGATGCCACCTTTTCTGCCATCGAAGGCAAGATTTTTATTGCTGCCCTCAGGAGACCGACATGCATCACGTGGCCCTTGCCCTGTATCCCGGATTCCAGGTGCTGAACCTAGCGGTCTCGACGGTGCTGGAGTTCGCCAATCGCTCACTTGGAGAGCCGCTGTACCAGGTCCACCTGCTGTCCGAGCATGGCGGACCCGTGTTGAGTTCCGGTGGCTTTTTCGTCAGCACGGAGCCGTTCGGCAGGCGCCGCTTCGATACCGTGCTGGTGGTGGGAGACAACGACGTGCTGCCCACGGCGCCCGCGCTGGTGAAGTTCCTGCAACGTGCGGCGCGGACTTCGCGGCGCATCGGCGCCACCTGCACCGGCGCCTTCAACCTGGCGGAGGCCGGGGTACTGGATGGCCGCCGCGCCACCACGCACTGGTACTACGCCGAGCAGTTGCGGCGGCGCTTTCCGAACGTCGGCGTGGAAGAGGACCGCATCTTCATCATCGATGGCCCGGTCTGGACCTCGGCCGGGATGTCGGCCTGCATCGACCTGGCGCTGGCGCTGGTGGAGAAAGACGCCGGTGGGGCGGTTGCGCGCGATGTGGCGAAGTCACTGGTCGTGTATCACCGGCGCGCCGGCGGGCAGTCGCAATTCTCGGCATTGCTGGACCTGGAGCCCCGCTCGGACCGCATTCGTGCCGCGCTGGATTTCGCGCGGCAGAACCTGCAACAGGAGCTTTCGGTGGAACAACTGGCGGATGCGGCGCACCTGAGCCCGCGGCAGTTCGCGCGCGCATTTCGTGACGAGACCGGGCAGACCCCCGCCAAGGCCGTGGAGCACCTGCGCGTGGAGGCGGCCAGGCTGATGATGGAAAGCGGGCGCCATGCCATCGATGTGGTCGCGCGGGATACCGGCTTCGGTGACCGCGAGCGCATGCGGCGTGCGTTCCTGCGGGCGTTCGGCCAACCGCCGCAGGCGATCCGGCGCATGGCGCGCGGCGACGAATTGCAGACTGCGTAGGGGCGGCCGAGCTGATACAGACGCATGCAAGCCATGCCGGGCATGCGACTTGTTACTCCAGGTACCAATTCCTGTTCCGCGCCATGCCTTTCTCCCAGGCCGGCGAGCACATAGAGTTGGTCGCGTGACCCCCACCTGACTGGAGCCAGTATGTCTGTGCAAGAACGACTCGCAGCGCGCGGCCTGGTGCTGCCGCAGCCCCCGCAGCCCCTCGGCAGCTATACCGCGGTCAGCCAGGCCGGCGATCTGCTGTTCATCTCCGGGCAGTTGCCCTTGCAGGATGGCAAGGTGGTCTGGCAAGGCCAGGTCGGCAAGGACCTGGATGTCGGGCAGGGCAAGCGTGCCGCCGAGCTGGCGGCGCTCAACGTGCTGGCGCAGATCCATGCCTATCTGGGTGGCTTCGAGCGCCTGGACCACATCGTCCGCGTCGACGGGCACATCGCCAGCGCGCCCGGCTGGTTCGGGCAGCCCGCGGTGCTCGACGGTGCCTCGGACCTGTTTGGCGAGGTGCTGGCAGAGAAGGCCGGCCACGCGCGAACCATTTCCTCGCACTTCCAGCAGCCGGCGAATGCGGCCGTGATCCTCGTGGTCATTGCCCAGATCCGGCCTGCATAAGCAGCGCGGCGTGTGCCGTTACGCTGAGAATTTCTCGACCAGGAAGTCGACGAACGCCCGTACCCGGCGCGAGACGTGGCGCGCGGACGGGTATAGCAGCACAAAGGGGCGCGTACTGCCGCCGTAGTCCTTCAGCACCTCCACCAGCGTGCCGTCGCGCAGGTCCTGTTCCACGACGAAGCGGTAGGTCTGGAACAGGCCCGCGCCGGCGCGCACCAGCGTGGCCCCGCCCAGGATGTCTTCTGACGCCGCATACGCGCCGGCGGTCACGATATCCGTGTCCTCGCCGTTGACCTGGAACGTCCATGGGATCCGCCGGCCGCTGCTAGGGCGCTCGAACTGGATGCACTCATGCCTGAGCAGGTCTTCCAATGACTGCGGCGTGCCGGCACGCCGCAGATAGCCAGGCGTTGCCACCACCACCAGCTCAGCGTCTTCCAGCTTGCGCGCGATCAGGTTCGAATCATCCGGCGCACGCCCGCGCACCGACAGGTCATAGGTGTCATCGGCGAAGTCCACATTGCGGTTGCTGATGTGCACTTCGATCTCGACTTCGGGGTAGCGCTCGCGGAATGCCGGCAGCACTGGCAGCACGCGATAGTGCGCGTAGGGGGTCGGCAGGCTGATCCGCAGGCGCCCCGCAGGGGCAGCCTGCTGGCCGCTGATCTGGCGCTCCGCGTCCACCAGCTGCGCCAGTGCGCCGCGGCTCTGCTCGAAATACACCCGTCCTTCGTCGGTCAGGCGGATCTGCCGCGTGGTCCGCACGAAGAGCCGCACCCCCAGGCGCTCTTCCAGCCTTTGCACAGTGCGGCTGACTGCGGGCGGTGTCACGCCCGCGGCCACTGCCGCCGCGGTGAAGCTACCCAGCTCGGCGGCCAGGCAGAACAGCTCGATGCTGCCAAGCTGAAGGTCATCGAATTGCCGTTTCATTTCTTTGCTTGCGACTGCAGGCCGCACCGGGTCAAGCGATGTATCCATCATATGTGCGCCACTGGCAGATGTCGATGTCCGGGCCGTGGGCGGCGCCGAAGTGACCGCAAGGCGGCGTGTGCCATGGGCGCCGGAGGATTCGTCCCCTCTATTTGTGCTTGTGGCGCAAGACTGTTTGTGCCGCCGAGGTCTTCGAATGCGAAAGGGAATTGCCTAGATTGGAACCCATCGGAGCCGCCGGCCCGACCGGCAAGCAAGCCGATTCCATCTACATCGAGGTTCAAGAAAATGAGCGCAGCACAGAAAGTCGTTGTCATCACGGGCGCATCGCAAGGCATTGGCGCTGAACTGGTCAAGGCGTTCCGGGAACGTGGCCATCGCGTTGTCGCCACCGCGCGCACCATCAAGCCGTCGGACGACCAGGACATCCTGGCAGTCGCCGGCGATATTGCCGATCCGTCCACGGCGCGCCGCGTCATCGCCGAGGCCGTGGCAAGGTTCGGGCGCATCGACACCCTGGTCAACAACGCCGGCATCTTCATCGCCAAGCCGTTCACCAGCTATACCGACGAGGACTACGCGGCCGCCACCGGCATTAACCTGACGGGCTTCTTCCATATCACGCAGCTGGCCATCGCCGAAATGGAGAAGCACCGCAGCGGCCACGTGGTCAGCATCACGACCAGCCTGGTCGACCATGCGATCAGCGGGGTGCCGTCGGTGCTGGCCTCGCTGACCAAGGGGGGGCTGAACGCCGCGACCAAGTCGCTGGCCATCGAGTACGCCAAGACCGGCATCCGCGCGAATGCTGTCTCGCCCGGCATCATCAAGTCGCCGATGCATCCGCCCGAAACCCATGCGGGGCTGAGCGCGCTGCACCCCGTGGGTCATATGGGCGAGATGCGCGATATCGTCGATGCTGTCCTGTATCTCGACAGCGCACCGTTTGTCACCGGCGAGATCCTGCATGTAGACGGCGGCCAGAGCGCAGGGCATTGAGCGGACGCACCCGCGGCGCGATGGGGGAATACCCGTCGCGCCGTATTGCGTTAATCTTTCGGTGCCCGGCGCCGCGCCTGGCGGTTTTCAATCAATATGCCAAGGTGACACCGATGGACGCACACACCGACCACATCCTGATCGTGGATGACGACCGCGAAATCCGTGAACTGGTCTCCACCTATCTCACCAAGAACGGCTTGCGCGTTACCGTGGCGCCGGACGGGCGGCACATGCGCTCGTTCCTGGACGTCAACAACGTCGACCTGATCGTGCTGGATGTGATGATGCCGGGCGACGATGGCCTGGTGCTGTGCCGTGAACTGCGGGCGGGCAAGCACAAGGCCACCCCGGTGCTGATGCTGACCGCGCGCAGCGACGAGACCGACCGCATCGTCGGCCTGGAAATGGGCGCCGACGACTATCTTGCCAAGCCTTTCGCCGCACGCGAGCTGCTGGCCCGCATCAAGGCGGTGCTGCGGCGGACCCGGATGCTTCCGCCCAACCTGCAGATCACCGAGGCCGGGCAGCTGCTTGCTTTTGGCGACTGGCAGCTGGACACCACCGCCCGCCACCTGATTGACCAGGATGGCGTCATCGTCGCGCTGAGCGGCGCGGAATACCGCCTGCTGCGCGTCTTTGTCGACCATCCGCAGCGCGTGCTTAACCGCGACCAGCTGCTCAGCCTCACGCAGGGCCGCGAAGCGGAAATGTTCGAACGCTCGATCGACCTGCTGGTCAGCCGCTTGCGCCAGCACCTCAAGGACGATGCGCGCGAGCCCCGCTACATCAAGACCGTGCGCAGCGAGGGCTATGTCTTCTCGACGCCCGTGGAGATCCGGGAGGCACGCCAGTGAGTCTCCGTGCCTTGCCCTGGCCCCGTACGATGGGCTCGCGGCTGTTCCTGATCCTGCTGGCGGGACTGATCATCGCGCATCTGCTGTCGTTCGGCGTGCTGTTTTCAGAGCGCTACCTCACCGCCCGCACGGTCATGCTTGGCACGCTGGAAACGGACGTTTCCACGTCGATCGCAATCCTGGACCGCGTACCCGCTCAAGAGCGCCCGCAGTGGCTGAGATATGTGAATCGCGGCAACTATCAATACATCCTGGGGCCAGGCCTGCCCGGCGTGCCGGAGATGAGCACGCAGGCCAAGGAAGTCGCCGACCGGATCATGGAGGCGAGCGGTGGCCGGTTTCCGGTCAAGGTCGAGTCGATCCCCGGCCAGGGCAAGCGCATGCAGGCACACCTGACGCTCAGCGATGGCAGCCCGCTGACGATCGACGTGCACCCGAAGCCGGCGCCGGTTGCCCGATGGCTGCCCTATGTGCTGGTGATCCAGTTGGTGCTTCTGATCCTGTGTTGCTGGCTCGCGGTGCGGCTGTCGATTCGTCCCCTGGTGGCGTTGGCCAACGCCGCCGACGCGCTCGACCCGAATGCCAGCACCCAGCCGCTGGGCGAGACCGGGCCCACCGAACTGGTACGTGCCGCGCGCGCATTCAATGCCATGCGCGAGCGCATTGCCCGCTTTGTCGAGGAGCGAGTGCAGATCCTGGCCGCGATCTCCCACGATCTGCAGACGCCGATCACGCGGATGAAGCTGCGCGCCGAAATGACGGAAGACTCTGAAGACAAGCGCAAGCTGGTGCAAGACCTCACCGAGATCGAGACGCTGGTGAAGGAGGGGCTGGCCTATGCGCGCGCCATGCATGGCGATGGCGAGACGCCGTCGCGGATCGACATCGGGTCGTTCGTCGATAGCCTGGTCTACGACTACCAGGACACCGGCAAGGCCGTCACCATCCTGCAGCGTGCCGGCGGCACCCTCGAGACGCGCCCGCACGCCTTGCGCCGCATCCTGACCAACCTGACCGACAACGCCCTCAAGTTCGGCGGGGCGGCGGAGCTGAACGTGCACCGCGAGGACGGCGGTGCGGTGATCATCAGCGTGCTGGACCGCGGGCCCGGCATCCCGGCAGAGCAGCTCGAGTCCGTGCTGCAGCCGTTTGTCCGGCTTGAGGCATCGCGCAACCGGGAGACCGGCGGCACCGGCCTGGGCCTGGCGATTGCTCACCAGCTTGCGCTGGCGATCGGCGGCTCACTGACGCTGCGCAATCGCGAGGGCGGTGGCCTGGAGGCGCGGCTCAGGGTGGGTTGAGCCGCCACCCGCTCGTTACCAGCCACCCCCAGCGCACGGAACGTTGCCACCGCCGCGCGGGCATTGTCGGCGCGCACACGTGCCTGCTGGTCGCGCGCCGCCAGCAGCAGGCGGTCCTCCTCCAGCACTTCGAACAGGCTGACCGCGCCGCCCTTGTAGGCGTCTTCGGCGGCGCCGCGCGCGCGCGCGTGGGCAGCCACTTCCACGGTCAGCTCCTTGCCCTGCAACTCCAGCTGGGTCAGCGTAATGATCGCGTTTTCCACGTCCTCGGTGGCGCGCAGCATGGCCTTGCGGTAGGTGGCCAGGGCTTCGGCGTTGGCGCCCCTGGCCTGCGCCACTTCGGCATCCACCCGGCCGAAGTCGAACAGCCGCCAGCGCAGTCCCGCGATCGCGGCGGGCTGGAAGGCGGATGCGGTGAACAGCTTGCCGGCGGAGAGGCTCTCGAAGCCGAGCAGCGCTGACAACGACAGCTTCGGGTAGTACTCGGCAGTGGCCACGCCGATGCGGGCACTGGATGCCGCCAGCCGGCGCACCGCGGCAATCACGTCCGGGCGGCGTTGCAGCAGGTTGGCCGGACCTTGTGCCGAGGCGATCTGCGGCACGGCGGTGCGCTCGGTCGGCGTGAGGAGCTCAGCGGCATAGGTGCCCGGATGCGCGCCCATCAGTACGTCAAGCCGGTTCAGTTGTGTCTCCAGCTCGATCTGCAGGGGCGGGATGGTCACGCGAGTCTGTGCCAGCTGTGCTTCCGCCTGGGCCCGTTCCCGCTCGGCGCCGATGCCATCGGCCAGCCGCAGCTGCACCAGTTCGAGCAGTTTTGCATTGGTCCGCACCTGCTGTTGCGCGATGGCGATGCGCTGCTGCGCGCCGCGCACGCGGAAGTAGGCATCGGCCGCTTCGGCGGCTACCAGCACGCGCACGCCCATGTGCTCGGCTTCCGCGGCCTGGGCCTCCGCGCTGGCGACCTCGGCGCCGCGCCGCAGGCCACCGGCCACGTCGATCTCCCAGCTGGCCCCCACCCCCGCGTTGTACAGCGTCTTGTTGCGGTCAAAGCCCGGCGCGTTCTTGCCGAGGCTGCCCAAAGGCCCTTCCAGCGACTGGCGCTGCCTGGCCACGCTGCCGGACAACGATGCCTGCGGCAGCAGTTCGGCGCCGGCATGGCTGGCCGCGGCGCGGGCCTGGTCGACCCGCGCAATCGCCGCCGCCAGGTCCAGGTTCTGCTCCAGCGCGCGCCGGATGACGCGCGTCAGCGCGCGATCGTCAAAGCCCAGCCACCAGCTGTCCAGTGACGGCGCCGGCTGGGCCGCGTCCCGGGCGTCCAGCGCCGCTGCGTGCGGATAGGCCGCAGGCATGTCCGAGGCCGGCATGTGGTAGTCGGGGCCAGCCGCGCAGGCAGCCAGGCTGGCCCCGACGCCAGCCGCGAGCAGGGTGGGGAGGAGGCGGGCGAACCCAGCGCGGGTACGCCGGCGCGGGGGATGGGATGGACTCTGCGGCATGACGGAAACCTTTCAGAAGCAACGAATGCAGCACAAGCAAAAAAACTAACTTGCATGATGATAGTGACTACTCTAGACTAACTTTCAAATTGACTGCGCGCGCTCAAGGACCGGAACTTCGCGCTTGGCTGCTTCTTCTCCTTTGTCACCGGCATCGGCATCTTTGCCACCATCTACCTGACCCCGCTGTTCCTGGGGCGCGTGCGCGGCTTCAGCGCACTGGATATCGGGCTAGCGGTGTTTTCCACCGGTGTGTTCCAGATGGCGTCGATCCCGCTCTATGCCTTCCTGGCCAATCGGGTCGACCTGCGCTGGCTGATGATGATCGGCCTGGGGCTGTTCGCGGTGTCGATGTGGTACTTCGCGCCCATCACGCACGACTGGGGCGCGGCGCAGCTGCTGCTGCCGCAGGCGTTGCGCGGCATGGCCCAGCAGTTCGCGGTGGCGCCCACGGTGACACTGACCCTGGGCAGCCTGCCGCCGGCGCGGCTCAAGCTTGCGTCCGGGCTGTTCAACCTGATGCGCAACCTGGGCGGGGCCATCGGCATCGCGGCCTGTGCAACCGTGCTCAACAACCGCGGCAATATGCACTTCCTGCGCGAGGCAGAGCACCTGAACATCCGCAATGAAGCCATGGGCAACCTGTTGCAAGGGTTCAGCGACCAGTTCGTCGCGGCCGGGCACGATGCCCTCGATGCGCAGACCGCGGCCCTCAGGCAATTGTGGGGACTGGCCTGGCGCGAGGCGCAGACCCAGACCTTTGGCGACATCTTCCTGCTGATCCTGGTGTGCTTCGCGATCGCCACCGCCATGGTGCCGCTGATGCGCAAGGTTGGAGCGCCGAAGGGTCCGTCGGCAGACGCGCATTGATGAAGGAACGACCGTGAAAATCAGTCTGTGCAAGCGGCTCCTGTCTGTCGCGCTGATCGCGGGGAGCGCCTCGGTGGCGTATGCGGGGGAGCGCCCGCGCGACAACGGTGTAGCGTGCGCTCGTGCAGCGAATGCGTATTGCAATCTTCCAGATGCGGGTAGCAGGCCAATGCCTCAAGTCGTGCTGCTGGGAGAGTCCGATTGACTGGCGTGCGAGTCCTTCAGCCGGGCTGCTTTGTATTCTCGTATGTCGCAATCGCGGATCAATACACAGCGATACAAATCCCCTGAAATCCGACACATGCCGCTTGCCATGCCCTCCTAGACTCATGCTCACATTGATCACGCCAACAGGAGAGGAAGATGTCGAAGACAGTCAATTTACCCCGTCGAGGCTTTCTGAGTGCAGCGGCAGCGACGCTGGCCACCGCGCCGTTCGGGCTGCCGCAGGCCGCCCGCGCGCAAACCGGTGTGTCGAAGGCGCCGGCGCTGCCCTTGACCACGCCGGGCACCCATGCCAGCTTCGCGCCGATCAAGCAGGTCAACGCCGGCGTGCTCAATATCGGCTACGCCGAGGCCGGCCCCGCCACCGGGCCCGTTGCGCTGCTGCTGCACGGCTGGCCCTATGACATCCACAGCTTTGTCGACGTGGCCCCCCTGCTGGCGGCCCGCGGCTATCGGGTGATCATTCCCCACCTGCGTGGGTTTGGCTCGACGGCCTTCCTGTCAGCCGACACCATGCGCAACGGCCAGCCCGCAGCGATCGCCGCCGACATGATCGCGCTGATGGACGCGCTGAATATCCGCAACGCCGTAGTGGCCGGCTTTGACTGGGGCGCGCGTACCGCGGACATCATGGCGGCGATCTGGCCGGACCGCTGCAGGGGGCTGGTCTCGGTAAGCGGCTACCTGATCGGCAACCAGGCAGCCGGCAAGCAGCCGCTACCGCCTGAGGCCGAGCTCCAGTGGTGGTACCAGTTCTATTTCTCCACCGATCGGGGCCGCGCCGGCTACCAGAAGTACACGCACCAGTTTGCCAGGCTGATCTGGAAACTGGCATCGCCGCAATGGAAGTTCGATGATGCGACGTTCAATCGCAGCGCCGCCGCCTTCGACAATCCCGACCACGTCGAAATCACCATTCACAACTACCGCTGGCGGCAGGGGTTGGCGACCGGTGAGGACAGGTTCGATGACATCGAGAAGCGGCTCGCCACGGCGCCCGCCATCGGCGTGCCCACCATCACCATGGAAGGCGATGCCAACGGCGCGCCGCACCCTGAGCCCAGCGCCTATGCCAGCAAGTTCACGGGCCGGTACGAGCACCGGGAATTGACGGGCGGGATCGGCCACAACCCGCCGCAGGAAGCGCCCACCGCGTTTGCCCAGGCGGTGCTCGATGTTGACAGGCGCTGACGGGTGAGGGGCGCAATGCGCAGATTGCTGATACTGGCTGCCATGACGTTATCGGCGCTGGCATCGGAGCTGGGCGGCGCAGGCCATCGGTGCGCATGGTCGGGCATGCCCCGGACCATGCGCGCCAGTTCTTCTCGCTTCTCGGGGCGGAATACAGCCCAAGCGAAAAACGAACTTGCATGATGATAGTGACTACTCTAGACTAACTTTCAAATCGATAGCAAGTAGGTTTTTCGAGGAACCCAGTCATGCAGAGGAAGCCACTTGGTGAAACCCCGTGTCCGATCGCACGCACCGCGGCCCGCGTTGCCGACAGCTGGAGCGTATTGATCCTGCGCGAAGCCTTTTACGGCGTGACCCGGTTCGATGAGTTCCAGCAAAACCTGGATATCGCGCCCAATATGCTCACGCGTCGCCTGAACTCGCTTGTCGAACAAGGCATGCTGGAGCGTCGCCAGTACTGCGATCGGCCACCGCGCTCCGAGTACATCCTGACCGAGCGCGGGCGCGATTTCCGCCAGGTGCTGCTGGCGATGCTGGCTTGGGGCAACAAGCATCTCGCGCCCGAAGGCGAAAGCGTGCAACTGGCCAACCGGCGCACCGGCGTGCGCGTGGAGCCTGTGCTGGTCGACGCCGCCAACGGACGCCCGGTCACCGATGCTGACTATCACCTTGCGCCCGGCCCCGCCGCCAGCGACCGCGTGCGCCAGCGGCTGTCCCGCTCGGCAGAAGCCTGAGCCGGAATTCCCGCGCAGCCAATTCTTATTGCAACCTTCAGAAACCGGCCGCCGCGCGTATACCGCATGGCGCCTCAGTTGAAGTGCGTGCGGCCAATGGAAAGATCGGCGCCAAACCATCTGGAGGAACAAGCATGAACATTCAATACATTGAGGATCTCGCGGCGGGCCAAAAATATGGTTCGGGGCGGCTGACTGTCGAGCCTGAAAGGATCAAGACCTTTGCGGCCGAGTTCGACCCGCAGCCTTTCCATCTCGATGAAGCCGCTGCCCGCGACACGCTCTTTCGTGGACTGGCTGCGAGCGGTTGGCATACCGCTGCGCTGACGATGCGCCTGCTGGTCGACAGCGAATTCCGGCCCGCAGGCGGCATCGTCGGCGCGGGCTTCGAGGAGCTGCGTTGGCCAAAACCGGTTCGCCCTGGCGATGCGCTGCATATCGAGAGCGAGATACTGGAAGTGCGGATTTCGAAATCGCGCCCCGACCAGGGCATCGTGAAGGTGCGTACCACAACCGTCAACCAGGCCGATGAGCCCGTGCAGGTTTTCACCGTCAACCTGATCGTCCAGCGGCGCCCCGCAGCCGCCGCGCAGACAGAGGGGTCGTGAGGATTCCTGTACCCCGTGCCGGGGCCATGGGTGGCTACTCCTTCCATTTCTTATTCGCGGCAATGAATTCGGCGCGTCGGCGCCTACGCGTAGCTGGCAGGGCAGCGTCCTACCACCTAAAGTAGCTTGTGGCTTTGCGGTACCAGGCAAGGAGAATCGTGATGGCTCAAGGATTCGACGCGATCATCATCGGCACTGGGCAAGCCGGCCCCGCCCTCGCTGCGCGGCTGGCTGGCGCGGGCATGAAACTGGCCGTTATCGAGCGCGCGCGTTTTGGCGGCACCTGCGTGAACACCGGCTGCATTCCCACCAAAACCCTCATCGCGAGCGCGTACGCAGCCCAACTGGCGCGGCGGGCTGCCGAGTACGGTGTGACCATCGGCGGGCCGGTCGCCGTCGACATGAAGCAAGTGAAGGCACGCAAGGACGAGATCTCCGGCCGTTCCAGCAATGGTGTGGAACAGTGGATGCGCAGCCTGGAGAACGGCACGGTCTATCAGGGGCACGCCCGTTTTGAAAGCGCGCATAGTGTGCGGATCAACGGCGAACTGCTGGAAGCCGACCGGATTTTCGTGAACGTCGGCGGCCGGGCCCTGGTTCCGCCCATGCCAGGGCTGGACCAGGTACCGTACCTCACCAACTCGAGCATGATGGAGGTGGATTTCCTGCCGGAGCACCTGATCATCGTTGGCGGCAGCTACATTGGCCTCGAGTTTGGCCAGATGTACCGGCGTTTTGGGGCCAGGGTGACCGTTGTCGAAAAAGGCCCGCGCCTGATACAGCGCGAAGACGAGGATGTGTCGCAGGCAGTGCGGGAGATCCTGGAAGGCGAGGGGATTGAAATCCGGCTCAATGCCAACTGCCTGAGCGCGCGCAGGGAAGGCGATCACATTGCGGTCGGGCTGGATTGTTCGGATGGCGCGCGCGACGTCCACGGCTCGCACCTGCTGCTGGCGGTTGGGCGCGTTCCCAACACCGAGGACCTGGGGCTGGACCAGGCCGGGGTCGAGACCGACGCTCGCGGTTATATCCAGGTAGACGAACAGTTGCGCACCAACGTCCCTGGCATCTGGGCGCTAGGCGATTGCAATGGCCGCGGGGCGTTCACGCATACGTCATACAACGACTATGAGATCGTCGCTGCCAACCTCCTCGACAACGATCCCCGCCAACTGACGGACCGCATCGCGGCCTATGCCATGTTCATCGACCCTCCGCTCGGCCGCGCCGGCATGACGGAAGCAGAAGCCCGGCAATCCGGACGCAGGCTGCTGGTCGGCTCTCGCCCCATGAGCCGCGTCGGGCGGGCCGTGGAGAAGGGCGAGAGCCAGGGCTTCATGAAAGTCGTGGTCGACGCCGATACCCACATGATCCTCGGTGCCGCGATCCTCGGCGTGACCGGCGACGAGGTGATTCACTCGCTGCTCGATATTATGTATGCCAAAGCACCCTATGCCACCATCAGCCGCGCGATGCACATCCATCCCACGGTGTCCGAGCTGATACCGACGCTGCTGCAGGAGCTGCGGGTGCAGGCCTAGTTACTGCCTCCTTCAGAGCAGTTTGCACGCCTCGTCGAATTCCAGGCGGGGGCTGCGCGGAAACAGCTTGGCAGGGTCGCCATAGCCCAGGTTGCACAGGAAGTTCGATTTCACGTGGCTGTCCGGGAAATATTCGAGCTGGAAGGCATTGTCCTTAGGGTCCGCGGGAAAGAATTCGTGATCGACCTTGGCATTGTCGAAGCCGGACATCGGCCCGCAGTCGAGCCCCAGCGAGCGGGCGGCAATGATGAAGTACGCGCCCTGAAGGGAACTGTTTCGCCTCGCGGTAGCCAGTGCAAGCTCGGGGGTTTCGGCGAACCACGAGCGTGCGTCCGCATGCGGAAACAGCTTGGGCAGAAGTTCGTAGAACTTGATGTCATAGGCGATGATGGCTGTGACCGGTGCGGCCATGGTTTTCTCTACATTGCCCGGCGCCAGCGCGGGCAGCAGGCGCTGCTTGGCCTCAGGGGTACGCAGGAACAGAATGCGCGCGGGAGAGCTGTTGGCGCTGGTCGGCGCCCATTTCATCAAGTCATAGAGCTGCCGCAGGGTTTCGTCGTTCACAGGCTGGTTCAGCCATGCGCTGTGCGTGCGAGCCTCGCGAAAGAGCAGATCCATGCCTTCTTCACTCAAGCGCTTGTTCATGGTTATCTCCTGAAACGAAATGGGACCACGCGGCTGCCCGGCCGGGGGCCGCTTCTGTCTAGCATAGGCAGCGCCGCTCGCCGCCGCGCCGCCGGCTTTCGCATGGATCCGCCGGGCTTGTCCGTGCCATCAGCATGTGCCAGCACGGGCAGGGGCTCAGGTATCCGAAAAGCCGCTTTGGCACGCCGGGGGAAACGCGCAGTGATCCGGTCGGAGTGACGATTGCCGGCCCTGGTGCTCGGGGCGATACTGGTGAACACTTGGCGCACCTGTGCCACGAAAAATGGGGGAACAATGGGCGAGAAGACAAGGGCTCGTACAAGCACATACGCCGCGCGCGAGTCCTCCCTGCACCAGCTACCCATCCGGGTGGTGCGCGGCCGTCGCGCGCCTGTCATTGTGAAACCACTCGTCTGCGCTTGCCTGCCTGGCTTCCTCAAGCTGGCCGGGCGCGCGACGCATCGGTTCACGTAGCAAATGGCAGGAGTCATCACCATGGAAACCTCAACCCCCGGCGGAAATCCCTTGCAGGATCTTTCCGCCAACCTGGCAGCCATTGCCGAGCGCGTCGGCCAGAGTGTCGTCGCGGTGCACGGACGGCATCGCTTTCCCTCCAGTGGAGTCATCTGGCAACCCGGCGTGGTGGTCACGGCCGCGCATACGCTCAGGCAGGAAGACGGCATTGAAGTCACCCTGGCCGATGGCCGTACCGTGGCGGCCGTCCTGGCGGGACGGGACCCTGGCACCGACCTGGCCGTACTGAGGCTCGATGGCGTGGAGTTGAACCCGGTCGAGACGGGTGATGCGCGCGCCCTCAAAGCGGGCCATCTGGTGCTCGCGGTGGCGCGAGTGGACCGGCTCGGCACCAGCGCGGATTTCGGCGTTGTCGGCACTGCCGGCGGTCCATGGCGTACCTGGCGAGGCGGGCAGTTCGACGCCTTCGTGCGGCTTGACGGCGGCCTGCGCCCCGGTTTCTCCGGAGCGGCCCTGGCGGATATGCAGGGGCGGGTCATGGGCCTGTGCACATCGGCGCTCGCGCCTGGCGCTGGCATCCTGATACCGGCAGCGACAGTGGCACGCGTGAGCGGCGAACTGCTGAGCAAAGGACGTGTCTCGCACGGCTACCTCGGCGTGGGCACGCAGCCGGTGAACCTGTCGGACACATGGGTGACGAAGCTGAATCTGGCGTCCGGGCGCGGGCTGCTGGTGGTATCGCTTGCGGCGGGCGGGCCCGCGGAGCAAGCCGGGGTGCTGATCGGGGATGTGCTGGTCGAACTGGATGGCAAGCCATGCCAAGACATGGACGACGTCCATGCCGCGCTGGGCGGCGACCGTGTCGGGCAGTTGCTGAAGATCGGGCTGATCCGGGGTGGCGAACGCAGCGAATGCTCGGTCACGGTGGGCGAACGCCAGCAACGGAAGTCGTGCGGCTGAGATTCATGCCAGCCGCATGCCGGATGCCAGGATGACACCGATGAGCCCGGTCAGGGTTGCCGTGGTCGCCGCCTCGCCGCAGGCGCGGGCAAGCCTGCAGGTGCTTGTCGAGGCGGCGCCGGCGCTGGATTTCGCAGGCAGCGCGGCCGACACCGCAGGGATTGCCGACCGCTTTGCCGGCGACGTGCCGGATGTGGTCGTGATCGAACTTGAGCCGCAGGCCGGTGACCTGCCGGTGCCAGAGGCGGGCCGCGATCCCGCAGCGCCGGCGCTGGTCCTGCTCACCGACGAGGCGGACAGCGAAGGGATCCATGAGGCGCTGGGCGCCAGCGCCACGGCACTGCTGCCGCGCGGCGCGACGCCCGGCGAAATCATCGCCGCGATCGAAGCTGTGGCCGCGGGACTTTGCGTGCTGTCCCCGGAGATCCTCGCCAGGCTGCTGGCGCAGCGCAGGGCACCTCGCCAGACGGCATCCGCGGCTCTGACCGAAACGCTCACCCCACGCGAGCTTGAAGTGCTGGCCATGCTCGCCGAAGGGCTTGGCAACAAGGAAATCGCGCGCCAACTCGACATATCGGATAACACGGTGAAGTTCCACCTCTCCGCCATTTTCGGCAAGCTCGGCGCAAGCAGCCGCACGGAGGCTGTATTGCAGGGCATGCGGCACGGCCTCATCATGGTGTAGGAGGCTCAGCCCGGAGTCACATCACCAGCGCGCATCAGAGGAACGGCGAAATGTTCGCCATCGCGCGCGTCACGTAGGCCTCCTTCTCGCCCACTGGCGCCACATAGTCAATCGCGCTGCGTGCAGCCTCGACGCCTTCCAGACGGGCGATGAACCAGGCGGCCAGGTACTGCGACGCCAGGCACCCGCCGGCGGTTGCAACGTTTCCCTTGGCGACAAACGGCTGATCGAGCACGGCCACGCCGGCCTCCACTACCCATGGCTTGGTGGTCAGGTCCGTACAGGCCGGAACGTCGTTCACCAAGCCCAGTTTGGCGAGTATGAGCGTGCCCGAGCATTGCGCGCCCAACAACTGGCGCGTCGGGTCGAGGCGGAGTTGCGACATCAGCGCGGCATCGGCGACGACGTCCCGGGTTCGTATCCCACTACCCACCAGCACAGCGTCCGCGTTGCATGCGTCCTCCAGCGATGCTTGCGCCTCCATCACCACACCATTCAGCGAACGCACCCTGGGCGCCGGACTGGCGATTGAAACCCGCCAGCCGGGCCGCCTGACCCGGTTGAGGATGGCGAGCGCGATCAGCGAGTCGAGTTCGTTGAAACCTTCGAAGGTCAGGATGGCGATGTGCATGGGGGCCTCGTGGCAGTGGAGACGTTGGGTTGCGCCATCGTAGAGCCGAGAGTCAGTACATTCAAATAATTGTTATAGATACGCTCAGGCTGCGTCCTGCGGGTCCGCAAACGTCGCCATTCGCAGGATCGCTTCCCTGAGCTCCGACCTGAGTTGCGCCACCAGCTCCGCGGCCGGCAGGGACCTGGCCAACGGCGCTGCCTGCCCGGCCCACTGCGCTGCGTACTCCGCGCTCCCCGCGGCCTTGGCCGCGGCGTGAAGCGCCTTTCCCGCGTCATAGGCGATCGGGTAATCCGGAACCGGAGGTGCGTCGGCGGCGATGCCGAGTGCCGTGAGCCGGTTGGTGAAGCCCCTGGCCGCGCGGCCCGATATGGCGCGGGTGAGCGTGGTCGGGCGCGGTTGGGGCGCGGTCAGCGCCGCGCGATAGGCGGCATCCGCGGATGACTCCGGGCAGGCGACGAATGCCGTGCCAAGCTGGGCGGCTTCCGCCCCGAGAGCCAGCACCGCGGCAATGCCTGCCCCGTCCATGATGCCGCCCGAGGCAATCACCGGAAGTTTCGTGCCCAGCACCAGAAGACGCACCAGGGCCAGCGTGCCAAGGCCTTCGTCGTATCCGTCGGTGTCGAAGACGCCGCGGTGTCCGCCAGCTTCAATGCCTTGCGCGACGATGGCGTCCACGCCGGCGGCCTCTATCTGGCGGGCCTCATGCAGGGACGTTGCACTGGCCAGCAGCACAATGCCGGCCCCGCGCAGCGCGTCGATCTTCTCTTGGTCGGGAAGGCCAAAATGGAAGCTCACAACCGCTGGCTTTTCTTCCAGCAGCATCTGGAACATGGCGTCGTCGGCCACGAAACTCTTGTAGATCTCGCGCAAGCTCGCGGGTGTGGTCCCGCCGTGCTCGGCAAACTGGGCGGCAAGGTAGCTGAGCCAGGCCTGCTCGCGCGCCGCATCGGCTTTGGCGGGGGCGTGGCAGAACAGGTTGACGTTGAATGGCTTGCCAGTCAGCGCTCGTGTCTCGCGGATTATCTTTCGCGCGGCTTGCGCGTCCATTGCCCCAACGCCAAGCGAGCCCAGCCCGCCGGCCTCTGACACGGCGGCAGCCATGGCCGCTGTGCTGACACCGGCCATGGGCGCCTGGACGATGGGCGTGGAAATGCCCAGGATCGAACGAAGGTTGCGGCGGTGGCTGGAAGGCCTGGAAGTGTCCATGAGAGTCTCTTTCTCTTTGAAGTGCAGGATTCCGCTCGGGAAATGATCGAAGGCGAGGCTGTATCGCAGGGTATCGAGCATGCCATGAAATCTGGCGGCGTGAGATGTTGCTGCGGCTTCGCAAAACATTGTTCATCGCGCGACGCATGCGGACCTGTCGGTACGGGACAAGGTGACTTACCGCACGCGCCCGGCATTGCGCGCTTGGGATACCCGGCAACTATCGACTAGCTTGAAAGCCTTGGGGCCGCTTCGATGGGGCACATGATGAAGAGGATCACAGGGCGCCTGGCCACGATCGTTTCCGTGGGCGTAGCAGCGGGCCTTTTCGCCGCAAGCGGCGCGTGGGCTTCTGACATCGTCTGCAAACCAACTGCGCGCGAATCCCCTGTCCGCTGCAACAACCCGGATGGCTCCGGGGTGAGATGCAACCTTGCGACAGGCGAGGCCGGCCCGCAGGCGCGCCAGCGGCACCTGATCTGCGATACCCCCAGGCTGTCAGAGCGCTACGAGCGCATCTACGCGGAGCAGCAGAGGATGCTGCGCAAGGGCAGGATCCTGGACTCGGACATCGCCGCGTGGCGCGGCCGGCGCGATGCCTGCGACTCGGTACGCTGCCTGGAAAGCATGTTTGCCAAATTCTGGCGGGAGCGGGATTCGATGCGAATCACGCCGGGCCGGTCCGACGCCGCGAATCAAGCGGCAACGGCCAGGTCGACCCCGGCCAGCCAGGAGGCGGCACCGTCGCCTGCGGCGGCTTCTGCACCGGCCTCGCAGACCTCAACGCAGCCCTCAACGCAGCCCTCAACGCAGCCCTCAACGCAGCCCTCAACGCAGCCCTCAACGCAGACCCCTGCGCCGACGCAGCGCGTGCAAGAAGAGCCGCCGCCGGCGGAGCCGCCTGCCATCTCGGCCGGACCGGAGCCCGTCGAAACAACACGGCCGACGGCTCCCGCTGCCCAAGCGCTGCCTGTCTGGCAAGGCACAACTCTTCCCGTTGCCGAGAACAAGAACGGCAGCCCGGCCAGGCCCTATCCGCCAGCCCTTGCCGTGGAGAGCCTGCTTTCCGGACTTGCCGTGATGGGCGCGGGTTTCCTGTGGACGCGCCGTGCCGCGCGCGCACAGGATCGGACGCGTTTCGCCATCCCGGCCGCGGTGGTGGTGGTCTATGGCTTGCTGCTTGTGAATGCGCTGCTGCTGCCGTTTACGCTTGCCGTGAAGTGAGGACCCTATCGCCTTGCCGACAATGCATAGCTCCGCATCTTGAGCAGGCAGTGGCCATCGGGGCCCGGCGCGCAGCAGCTACGCATGGATACGCTCAGCGCCGGCGTTCAACGCCCCTTGAAAATCGGGTGCCGGGCGCAAACCGACAGCACGATGCGCTCGGACTGCGCCAGGTAGTCGTTGAGGGCTGCGGCACACTCTGCGAGCTTGCCCGACTCGAACAACTGCAGGATGTGCTGGTTCATCTCGACATATGGGCCATGCAGGAATTCCGGATCCTGCAGCATGCCGAAAGCCAGGCGCAGCTCGGCGAGCAGGTGGGAGAACATCACGTTCAGCCGCTCGCTGTCGGCCAGTTCCACGATGGCCATATGGAACTCCATATTGGCGGTGCCCGCGCCTTGCCAGTCGCCGCTGTCGCGGCAGCGCAGTCCCATTTCCACCGCTTCGCGCAGGTGCTTCCTGGCCGGATGGCTGGGGTAGGCCTGGGCGATGGCCTGGCACTCGATCATGCGGCGCACGCGGTAGATGTCGATGATGGCCGCGATGCTGGGAATCGCCACGGATACCCCGCGGTTGGGTTCGTGCTTGAGCAGGCCTTCCTTGGTCAGCACGCGAAAGGTCTCGCGCAAGGTATTGCGCGAGATCTGCAGGCTCTCGCTAAGCGCGGCTTCCGACAAGCGCTGCCCGGGCGCGAATTCGCCATGCACGATGCGCTGGCGAATCTGCTCCGTGACCCGCTCGGCCAGATTTCTTACGTCAGTACTGGATGTCATGTTGGCTTCGGGGCGACAGGTTCCGGCATGCCCCGTGCGGGATGTTATCTCACTTTGTTGAACAATAGGCACAAGATTGGTGCGAAGTATGCCCTGCAAACGGGACTTAGGTGTATACCACGATCGAACAACAAGCCATATTGTTCAACAATAAGTCATGGTGGTTGAGTCATACGTGCATATAAATGAACATGGCATGTGTTTTGCTAAACAGCGGTTGGGGTGCGGGGCCGCTGAATAGCGGTCTTGCTCGCTACCGGAACTTCGTCGTGAAGACAGCGCGACGAGCCTTGTCCACGCTTTGTCCTTATCCATAGTGAGCGCAACCATGTGGCTTAAAGAAACAAACCAGACGGAGCGCAAGACGCTCTTTGCCGCCTTCGTCGGCTATGGGGTCGATGCCTTCGACTACATGATCTACACCTTCATGATCCCCACCTTCATCCTGGTGTGGGGCATGACCAAGGCGGAGGCGGGCTATATCGCGACGGGCGCGCTCATCAGCTCGGCCATCGGCGGCTGGCTGGCCGGCATCCTGGCCGACAAATATGGTCGCGTGCGGATCCTGCAGCTGACTGTGCTCTGGTTCAGTTTCTTTACGTTCCTGAGCGGCTTCACCCAGTCCCCCGAGCAACTGTTCCTGACCCGCATGCTGCAAGGCCTGGGCTTTGGCGGTGAATGGTCGGTCGGTTCCTTGCTGATCGCCGAGATGATCCGGGCCCGCCACCGCGGCAAGGCGGTCGGACTGGTGCAAAGCAGCTGGGCCATCGGCTGGGGCCTGTCGGCGATCGCATTCTGGGCGGTCTATGCCGTGTTCGAGCAGCAATACGCATGGCGCGTGCTGTTCTGGGCCGGCGTGCTGCCGGCGATCTTTATCCTGTATATCCGCCGCAATATCTCCGAGCCCGAGGTGTATCAGGAAACCAGGGCCAAGCTGGCCCGCACCGGCCAAAGCAATAACTTCATGCTGATCTTCAAGCCCGGCGTGCTGCGCGTGACGGTGCTGGCAAGCCTGCTGGCGACCGGTATGCAAGGTGCCTACTATTCGGTGACGACCTGGCTGCCCACCTACCTCAAGATGGAGCGCAATCTCTCCGTGCTCAACACCAGCGGTTACCTGATGGTGTTGATCGCCGGGTCCTTCGCCGGCTACCTGACCAGCGCCTGGCTATCCGACCACCTGGGGCGCCGGCGCTGCTTTATGCTGTTTGCGGTGAGCGCGGCCTTCCTCGTGATCTGCTATACGCAGTTGCCGATCACCGACGCTGCCATGCTGGTGCTGGGTTTCCCGCTGGGTTTCTTCCTGTCCGGCATCTTCTCGGGGATGGGGGCATACCTGACGGAGCTGTACCCGAGCCATATCCGCGGCTCCGGCCAGGGCTTCTGCTACAACTTTGGCCGTGCCGTCGGTTCGGTATTCCCGGCCATGATCGGGCATATGAGCGCATCGATGTCGCTGGGTGTTGCCATCGGCTATCTCGCCGCCGGCGCCTATGGGCTGGTCGTCATCGCCTGCCTGCTGTTGCCGGAAACGCAAGGGCGCGAACTGCTCGCCGAAGCCGGGGCCGAGGCCGAGGCTGCGCATTGATCACCGCCAACACGGCCAGAGCTCCGCGCACGGCAGACCTGACACTATGCAAATCCACCTCCTGGGGCGCGACGGCGTAAAGATTCGCGCGTTCGCCTGATCCACGACACTGGAGCAACACTCATGCAAGATTCCGCACTGGAACGCGCCCGCATCGCCGCCGTGAACGCCGCGCGCGAAGCGCGCGCAAGCTACCGTGCCGGCACGGTACAGCCTACCGCCGGCATTGCACCGGGGATGACGCAAGCCAACATGATCGCGTTGCCGCGCGACTGGGCCTGGGACTTCCTGCTGTACGCGCAACGCAATCCCAAGGCCTGTCCCGTGCTCGACGTGATCGAAGCGGGTGCACAGCAGACCGTGCTGGCGGAAGGGGCGGATATCCGCACCGACATCCCGCTGTATCGCGTGTGGCGCAATGGCGAGCTGGTGGAGGAGGTGGCGGATGCCACGCCCCTGTGGACTGAGCACCCGGATCTGGTCACCTTCCTGATCGGCTGCAGCTTCACCTTCGAGACGCCGCTGCAAGAGGCAGGCATCGAGGTGCGGCATATCGCCGACGGTTCCAACGTGCCGATGTACCGCACCAACCGCCAGTGTCGACCGGCGGGCCGCCTGCATGGCGAGATGGTCGTGTCCATGCGGCCCATCCCTGCGCATCGGGTTGCCGATGCGGTTTCCATCAGCGGACGCTTCCCGTCGGTGCACGGCTCGCCCGTCCATGTCGGCGATCCGGCCGCGCTGGGCATTGCCGACCTCGCCAGGCCTGACTTTGGTGACGCCGTGCGTATCGAGCCAGGCGAGATCCCGGTGTTCTGGGCTTGCGGCGTCACGCCCCAGGCGGCCGTGATGGCGTCAGGCGTGCCGTTCGCCGTGACGCATGCGCCGGGCCACATGTTCATTACCGACGTGCCAGACAGCACGTATCACGTCTAGGACCTCCGGGTCATTGCGGAGCTCGTTTTGCGTTTTCTGCCCGTCACTTCGAATGCACTGCTGGTGGAACTGGCCGACCTGGACCAGACGCTGGCCTTGCTGGCCTCGCTGCAGCGCGATCCCCTACCCGGCGTGGCGGAGCTCGTGCCCGCCGCGCGCACCATCCTCGTTCACTTCCGCCCAGTGGCCACCAGCGCCGCCGCGCTGGTACGGGCCATCGCCGCGCGCGACCTGTCGCAGCGCGTCGGGCGCAGCAACATCCTGGTCGAGATTCCGGTGCGCTATGACGGCGAGGACCTGGCCGAGGTGGCCCAGCTGCTTGGCATCACGCCCGCGGAAGTGGTGCGCCGCCACACCGGCAGCGAATACACCGTTGCCTTTACCGGCTTTGCGCCAGGCTTTGCCTATCTCAGCGGCGGCCATCCCAGCTTCGACGTGCCGCGCCGCAGTACGCCGCGCACGCGTATTCCCGCCGGTGCCGTGGGCCTGGCGGGCACCTTCAGCGGCGTGTACCCGCAGGCCAGCCCGGGCGGCTGGCAGATCATCGGGGTCACCCCCGTGGCCATGTGGGACCTGAATCGCGAACAGCCTGCGCTGCTGCTGCCCGGCTATCGTGTGCGGTTCATCGACATCGCCACGCTCGATGGCGTGCTCGATGCGGGCAGCGCCATCGCCGCTGGCGCCCCGGCGCGCCAGCCGTTGCCGACGGACAAGGCGCCTGCTGCCGCGGCGCTGAAGGTGAAGGCCACCGGGCTGCAGACGGTGTTCCAGGACCTGGGCCGGCACGGCCAGGCGGGGCAGGGCGTCTCGGCCTCGGGTGCGATGGACCAGGCCGCCCTCAAGATGGCCAACCGCCTGGTCGGCAACCGCAGCGACTGCGCGGCGCTCGAGACCGTGGGCGGCGGCCTGCAACTGCAGAGCGTGGGCGAAACCGTGCTGGCTGTCACCGGCGCCGATGCGGCGCTGACGGTGCGCACTGCCGATGGCCGCCTATGGAGCGTCCCGAACCACCAGGCCGTGGCGCTGGCCGATGGCGACACGCTAAGCATCGGTCAGCCTCTTGCCGGCGCCCGGAGCTATGTGGCTGCACGCGGCGGGTTTGCCGTCGCGCCGGTCCTGGGCAGTTGTGCTACCGACACACTGGCCAAGGTCGGCCCCGCGCCGCTGGCCGTGGGCGATGTGCTGGACCTGCTGGCGGCACCGGCCGGCGCCGTCGTGGGCCCCCCCGGGTTGCCTGCCGCCGACCTGCCCACGGTGGCGCAGGACGTCGTGCTGGATGTGGTGCTCGGTCCCCGCACCGACTGGTTCACTGCCGAGTCCGTGGCGCGCCTTGCTGCGCAGCGCTGGCAAGTCACCCCACAATCCAACCGCGTGGGCCTGCGCCTGGCCGGCGAGGTGCCGCTGGAGCGCGCCATCACCGGCGAGCTGCCCAGCGAGGGCACCGCCCTGGGTGCGTTGCAGGTGCCGCCAAGCGGCCAACCCGTGCTGTTCCTGGCCGACCACCCGCTGACCGGCGGCTACCCCGTGATCGGGGCCGTGGCTCCTTACCACCTGGACCGCGCCGGACAGATTCCGGTTGGCGCCTGGCTGCGCTTCAACCCGGTCGGCGCCTTCGAAGAACTTCAACCGTCAGAACTGCAACCGTCGGCGCAGCGACCGTCTGCCGCCTGAGCGCACAAGCCCCAACCGAGATTTGCGATGAAGAAAGTCCTGATTGCCAACCGTGGCGAGATTGCCGTCCGCATCATCCGCGCCTGTGCCGACTACGGCGTCGGGTCGGTGGCCGTGTATGCCAATGCTGATATCGACGCGCTGCACGCGCGGCTGGCCGACGAGGCTTATGGCCTGGATGGCGACCGTCCGGCTGACACCTACCTGAACATTCCCAAGCTGCTCGATATCGCCCGACGCAGCGGGGCAGATGCCGTGCATCCGGGCTACGGCTTCCTGTCGGAAAGTGAAGCCTTTGCCAAGGCAGTGATCGATGCCGGCCTGGTCTGGATTGGCCCGTCTCCCGCCACGATTGCCCGGCTGGGCGATAAGGTGGAAGCGCGCAAGATCGCCTTGCAGGTTGGTGCCCCGCTGGTCGCCGGCACGCCCGACCCGGTCGTGGACGCCAGCGAGGTACTGGCCTTTGCCGAGCAGAACGGCCTGCCGATTATCATCAAGGCAGCCTTCGGCGGCGGCGGCCGCGGCATGAAGATCGCATGGCGCATGGATGAGGTTGAAGAGCTGTACGCCTCCGCCGTGCGCGAAGCTGTCACTGCCTTTGGGCGCGGCGAATGCTTCGTTGAGCAGTTCCTCGACAAGCCTCGCCATATCGAAGCGCAGGTACTGGCCGACCAGCATGGCAATGTCGTGGTGCTGGGCACGCGCGACTGCTCGCTGCAGCGCCGCAACCAGAAGCTGGTCGAAGAAGCCCCCGCGCCGTTCCTGACCGACGCGCAGCGCACGCGTATCCACGCCGCCGCCCGCGACATCTGCGCGGCGGCCAACTACACCAGTGCCGGCACCGTGGAATTCCTGCTCAGCGCCAGCGGCGCGATCTCCTTCCTGGAGGTCAACACCCGCCTGCAGGTGGAGCACCCCGTGACCGAGCAGACCACCGGCGTGGACCTGGTGGTCGAGCAATTGCGGGTGGCGGATGGCTTGCCGCTCTCCATTACCGAAACCCCGGCGCCGTTGGGCCATTCGATCGAGTTCCGCATCAACGCCGAGGACGTGGGCCGCGGCTTTCTGCCCACGCCCGGGCCGGTGCAAACCTTCGAGGCTCCGTCGGGCCCCGGGGTGCGCGTGGACTCGGGCGTGCAGTCGGGCTCGGTGGTCCCCGGCACATTCGACTCGCTGATGGCCAAGCTCATCGTGACCGGTGCCACGCGCGAACAGGCGCTGGCGCGCGCACGCCGTGCGCTGCGCGAGTTCCGTATCGAGGGTGTGGCGTCGGTGCTGCCGTTCCACCGTGCGGTGATCGACCACGCAGATTTCCTCGGCGCGGATGGCTTCAGGGTCCACACGCGCTGGATCGAGTCGGACTTCGCCGAACCGCTGGCGGCGGCCACCCGTGCCGAGCCCCAGCACGATGCCAGCCTGCTGCGCACCGCCATCGAGATCGACGGCCGGCGCATGGTGCTGGGCCTGCCGGCGCAGCTGCTGCGCGGCCTCGCCGACGCGCCCGGGCAAGGCAGCGCCGCGGCGCTGGCCCAGGCCGCCGCTACCGACCCGGCGGACCTGCCGTCCCCGATCGCCGGCACCGTGCAGACCTGGAAGGTCGCAGTGGGTGACGAGGTCAAGGAAGGCGATTTGATCGCCGTGATGGAAGCAATGAAGATGGAGATGCAAGTCCATGCGCATCGCGGCGGCCGCGTAACGTGGCAGGCGGCCGCAGGCACTTTCCTGACGGCGGGGACGCGGCTGGTTAACATTGTGTGAATTCACTAAGCATGCCGGCCAAAGGGTAGGGCGTGCCGCTCAGCTCAGCGCAAGCCCCGCGTGCGCCAGCAACTGGCGAAACACCGCCAGGCGTGTATCGCCTGTCTCCGCCAGCCGGTGGCAGACATGGAGGTGTTCAGGCATATCGCTGTGTCCGCGCAGCGCATCCTTGCACTCCCGCTCGGAGATCTCCAGGTGGACGCCCGCGAGCACCGCGCGGCCCTTGCCAACCCGTGAACTGACGATGGCGGGCGGCGTGCCATCGATATCCGCATAGACGGCCAGGACCTGCGTGTCAGCGCCGGGGGCGTCGCCGAAGTCAAAGCGGCAGCCGCCATGGTAGTGGGTGTATAGCGACATCGGGACATCGGTCAGCCTGTCCGTGGTCCGCAGTTTCACCGCGGCCGTGGTACGCGGCGTGCCGTCATACAGCATGCCATCAGTAAGTTCTGGCAGCGAGCCCACTGCCACCGCGTCGACAAAGCACAGTTCGCGCGGGCCGCAGATTGCGCCCCTGGTGCCGGCGTGAAACGCCATTTCCCGACATGCGTAGTAAGCGCCTGCGCAAATCCCGAGGTAGACGCCGCCCTGCTCGACGAAATGCCGGATGCGCACGTTCGGCGCACCGTTCAGCATTGCACAGTAGGGAAGGTCGGCGCCCCCGGCATGACAAACAGCACCGCACCATCGAACAGCGTGGTGTCGTGCCGGATCTCGTCTGCCATCACCGCTCGGATCTCGTAGGTGCTGGCATGGAGCTGGTGCCCGATGGTCCGCATCAGGCACGCGGTCCAGTCGGAAGCGCCGGCGTCGACATAGGTCAGGATCTGGGGCCTTGGCATACCGGCATCCGTTTTTGCATTACGAACGTGAACTCACGGGACGGCTCCGGTACCTCTCCCGGAGAGGAGGTTGGGTGACAGGTGCTCTTGTTGTGTGTCGACAAGGCACCGTTGCCCTGAATGGATTCAAGCATAACGCTGCCGGCCGGCAAGATTTCGGTGACATCGCCAACATGGGAAATTTGGAGAATCGTGACCGGATTTCAAGCAATTCCCGTCCAGAACCTCGTGGAAATGAGGCTACCGAAGCACTTGTTTCGTGGGGATACAAGCAATGGACAACTAAAGCCCGTTGTAAACCCAACAGGATCCTATCTCGGCGGCGTATCTTTACGGCCGGTCAGGAACCAAGTATGCAGTGCGCCAATTCCCTTAGCCTCGATTGTCCCCCGCTCCTCGAACAAATAGAGTTCGTCAAGAAGACGCCTGGTTGCGCCTGTCACCTGGATCCGCCCGGCGACACCGTGCGATTCCATTCGGCTGGCCGTATTGACCGCGGCCCCCCATAAGTCGTATATGAACTTGCGCTTGCCGATGACCCCGGCGACCACTGGCCCACTATTGATGCCAACGCGCATTTGCAGGTTGTAGCCGCTGCGCTGGTTGACGTGGATGAGGGCGTCTACCATGCCCAACGCCATCTCCGCTGCTCGTACTGCGTGATCCGCGGCGGGTTCGGGGAGCCCCGCGGCGGCCATATAGGCATCGCCAATGGTCTTGATTTTTTCGAGGCCGCAATAGTCCGCAATGATGTCAAACTCGCAAAAGATTTCATTGAGGACAGCAACCAACTGCTCGGGGCTCATGTCAGCCGAAAACCGGGTGAAGGCGACGATGTCCGCGAATAGAACTGATACTTCAGAGAAGCTGTCAGCGATAATCTCGGGAATACTGTTGGCGACCAGATCAGGGCGCGTCTTCAGCTTCTCGGCGATGGGGTAGGGAAGCAAATTGAGCAGCAGCCGCTCTGATAATTTCTGCTCTGTCATGAGCTTATCGTAGAGGCTCTGGAGTTCGTCGCGCTGCCTCCGAATCAACTCCCAGCTGGCTTGCAGTTCCTCGTTCTTTTGGGCGAGCGCTGCTTCTGCGTGCTTCTTCTCCGTGATATTGCGGCCTTCAGGGAGCAGAAACACAACGGTGCCATTCGAATCCCGAATGGGCAAGAGCGAAAAATCGACAATGATTGTCTCTTCGCCCCTCGCTTGACCGTAGACTTCGAAGTCACCTCGGACGAACTCGCCCTGGCTTGCGCGCCGGATTAGCGCTTGCAGCAAGGCCTGGCTCTCCTGCGAGATGACCCACCAGCGTGCCTCCCAGAATGGCTTTCCCCGAATATCGTCCATCCGGATGCCGATCCCTTCGAGCGCTGCGCGGTTAATCTCGAGCATCTTGCCGTCGACATCCAGAAGGCCGACAAACTGGTACATCGCATCCAGCATGATGCGTGCGAGCTTGTCCCTTTGGGTATCGAAATCGTCACTCGCGGAGAGCGTTACATCGCGCACCCGGAACTCTGCGGAGTTAGAGAACAGCTGGCGACTGATGATAGCCATGCTTCACCTCTTTCGCCCCTCGGGCTGGCTGTGGAACCAGCCTGCCGGCTGATCCCGGCAGCATACAGGGCTGCCTCCCATTGGAGCATACCCCGGCTTTGCGGGTCCGCTCCCGCGGACCCGTCGTCGTTAGAACGCTGTAACCACCTTGAACCAGAATTTGTCGCCGGCAAACCGGTTCTCGGCATACGCTTCATGCTGCCATTGGGCGACGAAGCTGGTGCCCTTGGCATTCGTATAGGAGACACTCGGGCCAATGGCGAGCACTTCACCACGTCGGCCCCGGCTCCACACGCCGGGCACCTCCGGTACCACGGTGCCATTGAACTTGTCGTCCGTGACTTGCTTCAGATAATAGCCGCTCAAGCCGACAGTCCACGGGCCGATATGCTTGCCAAAGGCATAGTCCACGTGCAGTTCCTGCCCTGACTGATAATTTCCAGTCATGCCGCCAAAGTTCGCGTCCTTGTTCTTGCCCTTGATGTTGTACATGACCTTGGCGGAGACTTCCCAGCCGCCCTGGCCCAGCCAGGTGAATGCGGCGACCGGCTCGAAGGCCCAGTAGTTCGCGCCGATGCTGGTCCTGGGATCGTTCTGGTCGTATCGTCCCGTTGGCAGGTAGATGTCCAGGCCAGTCGTGACATGCCAGTTGTCACCATGCCAGCCGAGGACAATCGGGTCGATCGAGATGTCACCCAGGCCGGTGGCGCTGCGGCGGCCGCCCAACTGGGGGAGATTCATCGATTGATAGACCAGCGGGACGATTGCCTGCATGCCCCAGCTTGCGCCAAGGATCGTGAAGTCCGTTACCTTGACGAGACGCACGGCGTCAAACCAGGCATCCACCTTGGCGGGATTCCCTCCAATGCTGGCGTTGTCGCCGTTGCCGTCCTTGAGTTTGCCGCCGTAGTAGCCGGTGTAATTGAGAAAGTATGTGCCGGGAGGGGGCAATGCTCCCGACATCCAGCTTTCGGCGCCATTTGGATACTGGTCTGCACCTTCCTTGGCGAAGGCTTGGTTGCCGACTAGCGCAAGCAAACCGGCCAGCATGGCCGCGATGGCTCGTTTCTTCAATTCGTTCTCCTCCTTTTGTGGTTATGGGCGAGCGGATGGAATGTCAGCCGGGAATCAAGGCAAGGACGCGTAGCGGACTGCCAGAGCCATCCTTGATCTTCAGCGGGGCAGCGACAATCAGTGCGCCCTGCGGAGGAAGCTGGTCGAGATGGGTCAGGCATTGCAGACCGTAGCGGTTGTTGCCGTGCATCAGGTAATGGCACGGGAACGGAAACTCCCAGCCATAGGATTGGCCCGCGTCGGTACCAATTGCCTCGACGCCGAATCCATGGACATCGCGCTCTTCGATCATCCACTGGACGACTCCCTGGTCGGGGCCGGGGGTGTGCATGCCATCATCGCGCGCATTCAGGTACGCCTCGGGACTAGTGCGCCGGGACCAGTCGGTACGCATCAGGACCCAGGAGCGGGGCGGGATGCGTCCATGCCGGGCTTCCCATGCCTTGACGGCGTCGACAGTGAGCAGGAAGTCCGGGTCTTCGGCGGCCTCGCTGGAGCAGTCGATGACGCAGGCGTTGGCGAAAAATTTCTCAGCGGGGATGGTGTCGGTCGTATTGTCCGGCAGATCCTTGCCGGATACCCAATGGACGGGCGCGTCGAAATGGGTGCCGGTATGCTCGCCGCAGGAAAAGTTATTCCAGTACCAGTTCGGGCCCCGCTCGTCATAGCGGGAGATGGTCTCTTGCCGGAAGGGCCAGGTCTGGCCCATCTCGGGCGGGAGCGAGATGGTCGGAAACTCGGGACTCAGAGTTTGGGTCAGGTCGACCACGCGGATGCGGCCAGCCAGAAGGTCTGCTGCAAACTGGGCGAGGCTGTTGCTCATGGTTGTCTCCTTTCAGATCTTTTCACTTTCAGTTTGATTTCGCCCGCTTCCGTGCGAGCGCATTGGCGACGTGGTAACCAGATGTGCCGCCAAGACCGGGCCCTGGATGCGTAGAGGCGCCGATATGGTGGAGATGCTTGACCGGCGTTGCGTGATCCTTGACCCCTGGAAGTGGCCGCCAGAACATGAACTGGTCAATACTGCATTCGCCGGAATAGGGGTCGCCGCCGACGAGATTGATGTTCATCGCTTCGAGGTCCGCCGGGGACAGGACAGTCCGCCCGACGATGCTCGCCTTCAGGTTTGGAACCTGGCGCGCAATGCGCTCGATGATCCGGTCCGCGTAGCGTTCTCTGATTTCCGGCGTCCAGCGGCCGTCCGCGGGGGCGGGAATTTCTCCCAAGGCATCGCCTTTGATACTTCGCGGGCATTCGGGGACCTGGATCCAGAGTATCCAGCCACCAGCCGGGCTCCTCGACGGGTCAACCGCACAAGGCTGGGCAACGCAAACCGTACCTTCGGCTGGAAGCAGCCCGCGCTCTGCTTCGCTGACTGCCCTGGAGACGCCGTCCAGACCAGAGGTAAGGTGCAGGTAGATGACGTCCCGCAGATGCTCTTGGGGCCAGTCCGGCGGGGCTGACAACGACAAGTGAATCTGCATATTGCCCTTTCCATAGCGGTACTCTGCGGCCTGTTGCCGCAGACCAGCCGGAACGTGTTCAGGGGCCAGCAGCTTGCCGTAGAGCTGCCCAGGGGTGACATTGCAGATAATTTCCTTGCCCGTGAATACGCGCTTGTCCCGTGTCCTTACGCCCCGCGCCGCGCCGCCGAGGACCAAGATATCCTCGACATCGGCATTGACATGGAGCGCACCGCCCCGGCTTTCGATGATCCGGCGAAATGCATCGACCGTCCGGGCATTGCCGCCTTGGACGATTGGCAGTCCCACGGCCTCCAGGCTGAACGCGACCACTTTGCCCATTAGCGCAGACATGGCGCTCTCCGGGCCAAGGCCGGTATGCAATACCCAAGGTGCCAGCAGCGCCCGGACCAGGTCGGATTTGACGCGGGTCTCCAGCCAATTCCGGCAACTCATCAGCGCGGGGGAGAAGAAGGCAACAGTGTCATGCACGCCTTGCTTCCACAGGCGGCCAGCCACCGTCCTTGCCACACCCGCGCTCCAAAGCTCGTTGCCGAGCAGCGAGAACACCAGTCCGGCATTCCGCTCGACCTCCTGCATGGCGGCCATATAGGCATCGCCGTCGCCGCTTGCCAGCGCATTGAATGCGCTGACATTGCGCTCGCGGGAGGTGGCTAAGATCAGCGAACGATTGTCGGGTAGTAATACGCCCGTGGGCGTGTCGTTATTGCGGTAGCTGAGCCCCGCCTGATGGAGATCGTCCTTCAGCTCCGCGTAGCCGGGCGAGGTGACAAACAGTGGGTGTGCGGTGGACAACGTGTCGTGCAGGTAACCCGGTGCGTTCAGGGACTCGGTGCGAATGCATCCGCCCAGCGTGCTGTTGCGTTCCAGCACGCAGACGCGTTTGCCACGCCGGGCGAGGACGGCAGCGCAGACAAGCGAATTGATACCACTGCCGACAATGACGGCGTCATAGGTACTCATGGATTATCCCGGGGGCAAGGATACGAAGGGGGCAATGCGTTTGGCCGCGGCGTTGGCCTGCATTTGTCCTGAACGCTCGGCCGCGTGCGGCATCTAGGTCGCTGCGCTGTACTCGCTGCGGATCAGCTCTGCAAGGTCGGTGAGCGCATTGGCAGCGCGGGCATACCCGCCCTTATAGAAGAGCAGGGATTCACGGTCCGATGTGTCGAAATGATGGACTTCGCCAATGAAAATAATGTGGTCGCCCCCATCGAACTGCTGCGCATTGCGGCATTGAAAGACCGCCGCGCACCCTGGCAGAACAGGCGAGCCTTCGATGCCATCCGTGCATGAGATACCAACGAACTTGCCGTCCGCGCCGCGCGCGAAGCGGTTCGAGACATCTTCCTGGTTGGAAGCCAGGACGTGAATAACGAAACTACCGGTCTTCTGGAATGCCTCAAGGCTGTAGGACTTCTTTGCGAGGCTCCACAGCACCAGACGCGGCTCCAGCGATACCGAGCTGAAGCTATTGACAGTCACGCCCCATGGTTCGCCATCGGCGGTGCGGGTTGTGACGATGGCTACGCCAGTAGCAAAGCGGCCGAGGGCATTCCGAAACTCGCGAGCGTCGGTCATGGTTGTCTCCTGTGGCCTGCCGCGCCGATGACGGGGCAAGCAGGCAATTTGTTCTAGTGAGGCTGTGATGTCTTCAGGCGGCCCGGGTCTGGGACTCTTGCGCGATCCAGGCGTCGGTGGCTTCCTCGTCGAACCAGTAGCTGCCGTAGTCACGCGGATCGTTGAAGCCGTTGGCGATGCGGTGGGCAATACGCGGCGCGTGCTGCGCTGTGGCCAGGAGCTTGACGATGTGGTCCGGCGGCGGGAACAGCAAAGAGTTTGTCCAGCGGATCACCGGCTCTGCGTAGCCCTCATAAAGGCCGTCGAAGGTTAACTGCATCCATGCCTTGTCGAAGGGCTTGTCACCCTGGCGCAGGATGGCGTCGAAATAGTGCAGGGCGCCTTTGGTGGCGTTATTCGAGCCTTGGCCGGTGATCGGATCGTTGACCATGACGGCGTCGCCCAGGCCCATCACAACCCGGCCGGAGGGCAGCGTAAGGGTGGGGTTACGCACGGTCGGCGTGACACGTCCGCTCAGGACGCCGTTCGCATCGGTGAGTTGGACATTGGCGCACCGCTCGATTTCCCAAGGGAGGTAATCGCGTAGGATACCCAGGCAGACGTCCAGGTGCTGGTCGGCTGATTTGACATCAGCCCAACGGTCCATCGGGCCGCCGGGAATGGCTTCGAATACCATGATGTCACAGGCTTGCGTTTCGTTGCTGCCCTTGGTGGTCAGGGCCGGGAAGACGAAATACTCGCCGACACCGGGAATCAGGTTGAAATTGACGCATTCAAACGGGCCGCTGCGCTCCATCCCCGTCACGTAGGCAAGTGCCAGCTGGCGCTGCGGATGGCGAACGGGAGAGCGCGCATCATTGCGGGTCAACAGGTTGACGATCTCGCCCTTGCCGCCTGCCAACAGGACCAGGTCATGGCTTTCGGCCAATGCTTCAAGCTGGGGAATCTCGACGTTCTCGATGCGGAGATTGCCGCCGCGGGTCTCAAATTCCGCCATCCATCCGGGCATCTTGACACGCTGATCCACCGACTGCGCAGAGGCATTCAGGCGAGCGCGCCAATGGATGGCCATCTCGCCCTTGCCATCGGGCGTCGGGATGGTCAGGCCAATACCATTGACGTTGGGGCACTGCGATTCCCATTGATTCATCCCGAAATTGCGCTCGATCTGAAGGGCCTGGTCGAAGATGCATTGGGATGACATCACCTTACCGTTCCAGACTTCCTCCGCGGTGCGGTTGGTCACCAGCGTGACCTCGTAGCCTTGCTGGAGCAAGGCGCATCCGAGCAACAGGCCGGCCTGGCCTGCGCCGACAATGGCAATCTTGCGGGGCGTGATCTTGGCAATGGAATGGGTTGTCATGTGTCTCTCCAGTGGGGTGTCTTCTATGTGTCCGGCGCAGGGGGCGGAATCGGCTGGGTTGCCGGCGCCGCGATTCATCGGGCGGTATTACGCCATGAGGCGTTGGATGGCTGCCTGCCGACCTTCCGGGCCCAATGCGCCATAGCCCCCGTCACACGCGTAGTCGGTGCCGGTGACGAACGCAGCTGCATCGGACAAGAGAAAGAGGACAACTTGCGCAACTTCCTCAGGCTTGCCGAGGCGTCCGAGCGGGTGGAAGTCGGCGGCAACAGTGTCGGCCTTGGCCTTGTCGCCGCCGCTGAGCGTGCTGATGACCGACGACCACGTCCATCCCGGCGAGACCGAGTTCACGCGAATGTTGTCAGGGGCCAGGTCAAGCGCCGCACTGCGCGTGAACTGCTGCATCGCGGCCTTGGTAATCGGGTACAGCCAGCGCCCCGCCTGCGCCACGCCGGCCGAGATCGAGGCAAAGTTGACGACGGCTCCGCCGCCGCGCTTTTTCATCTCTGGCACGCATGCCTTGAGCATCATCGCCGCGCCGACGACATTGACGTTGTAGGAATCCAGCCACTGCTCGCGGGTGGAATCGGCGCCGTTGTCCACATAGGTGCAGGCGCAGTTGATGAGCAAATCGATGCCACGAAACGCATCGACGGTTTGGGCGATACAGGTAGCGATGTCGGCATCGCTGGTCACGTCCACGGCAACATAGCGGCAACGCGCCGGATGGCGTTCCGCGATCTGGCGACCACCTTGTTGGTCGATGTCGACGACAACGACGTTCGCGCCTGCCGAGATCAGGGCCGACACCACCGCCTCGCCAATCATCGTTGCGCCACCGGTCACGATGGCCGTCTTGCCTTCAATGCCTTGCATGTCTGTCTCCGCTTATTGTCTTGGCTTGCACGTAGCCATGTGGGAGGTAGTTTGGTTTAGCAATGACGACGCTGCTATCCAGAATCCGCCGGCAAATATCCGGATTGCGAGCCTTTGCTGGTAGCAGGAAATTGGGGCGGTGATGCGGGCAGAATGAGCAGCCTTGCGGTGCGGCTCGGCCTGAAGGGTGTCGGTGCTGCGCAGCTTTATTGTTGTATCAACGACTGAAAGGATGCCAAAGGGCGACTGGTCCAGAGCGAGGCTAAGGGAGCCCGAGGGCCCTCAACGCCCGGTATCGCTGAAATGGCGTTCCCTTGCGTCGCCACGCAACGTTGCTGAGGGGGAAACGCCGAAGCGCTTCTTGTAGTAGGCCGCAAACCGGCCGAGATGCGTAAACCCAAACCGATATGCAATATCCGTGATGGAGGCATGCTCGGCTCCCGCAGCGGCGATAAGCGCTTGTCGCACGCTGTCCAGCCTGACGTCGCGCAGGTACCCAACCGGCGTTGTATTGAGGTGGCGCCGGAAGCCTTCCTCCAGCGCCCGGACACTGACGCACGCGATTTTTGCCAGATCTGCGACGGTCAGCGGTGTATCTGCATTCGCGCGAACATAGTCGATTACCCGCTGCATATGACGCGGCCTGGCAGGTTCGGCGCTGCGTGCAAGGAGATGGGTATAGGTGTGCGGCTGAAGCAGCAGCAGAGTCCGCAAGAGATAATCCTCCATCGACGCCACCGCCGCGGGGAATTGGAGCCAGTGGGTACCGTGCTGATCGATATTCCTTGCAAGGTCGAGTACAGCTTGTGTCCAGGGGCTGGAAAGACCTGCGTGTTGGGGCAGCGACGGATCGAACGCAAGAGGACCGTCTGGGTCGCACCCTGTCAACAAGGCGAAGCGGTGCTCCATGGCCGCCTTCTTTATCCAGAGCAACACCTGCGCACAGTCCTGGTGCCAGTGCATTCGAGTTGGTGTGTCCGGGCTGAGCAAGCTGGCTGTTTTGACGTCAGAAACTACGCTCTGCGCGCCGCACTGGATGTCTGCGTGGCCTGCGACAGGAATCTGAGCCAGGTAAAAGTTGCCTAGCCGGCCAGGATCGATCTGGACATCCGCGCCATAGGCAAGGAAATTGATGGCAGTGTCATGCAGCTTTACCAGGTTGTGCTGCACGTGCAAATGCTGCGCTGCGCCAACAACACGCAGTTCATGCGGGCAAAACACAGCTGCAATCTTGCCCTGCGTCTCCTCAACGTCTTGCGAGCGGAACAAAGGATACTGAGCGAGCAGACCCCGTAACGCGTCCTTCTCGGCACTTGGTACGGGCGGCATTTCCGGTGAAGGTTGAGGGGCGGTCTGCATCGTCTCATTCCTGGAGGATTGCAGCGCGTCAGGCTCGCATGCGCCGCGAGATGCCTGCGCAATCCACTTATTTTGTACCTAAAGTTCCTGCTAGTAGCAAGAGAGCGGCCGTGTGCGCGGAGTGCTTGCCGAAGCCGAAGTGTCCCGCCGTGGTATGTTCTGTTTCCGCCCGGCCAACGAGGCCGTCCAACTGACCACCGTACCGCATGAACTCCCGCAGCGATACCGCCGAAGACGACTTTGTCGATAACTACACTCCAGGCCTGCTGGCCCAAGCCAGCCAACTTATCTCGGGAGAATTCCACGCGATCGTTCAGGCCAACGGTTTCACCATCTCAGACTGGCGCGTCCTGGCAACACTGTCGGGCGGCAAGTCAATCAGCATCGGGGAACTGGCGCAGATCTCGGTAACCAAGCAGCCCACTGTGACACGGCTGCTCGATCGCATGGAAGCGCAGGGCTACGTGAAGCGCATTCCGCATGAGACCGACCGGCGCATCACGCTGGTGCGCATCACGCCGCGCGGCCAGAAGCTGACCTCTAACTTGATTGCACAGGCCCTCCTCCATGAGGCCGAGGTACTGGCACCGCTCGGCAAGAAGAAGGCCGACGAATTGCGCGCCACGCTGAAGTTGCTAATCCAGCTGCATCGCTCTGCCAACTGAAGTCAGCCCGGGACTCAGCCCGGTCGGCGCATTTGGAACAACGTCGACTTGCTGATTTCATAGTAGTCGGCCGGGCCGCCACCGCGCAGAATGGGGCGGGCGGCGGCAGTGTCATAGACGCCGTCCTGCAGGAAGGCCTGGTCAATATGCACGCCAACGACCTCGCCAAGTACCATCCACGTCTCGAGCAGGGCGCCGTCCGCCTTGGCCAGCTGCATGATTTTGGTCGCGCGGCATTCAAATGACACTGGGCTTTCCGCTACGCGAGCTGCCGACACCAGGCGCGATGGCCTTGGCGTCAGGCCCGCCAGGTCGTATTCGTCGACTTCGGGAGCAACGCCGGTGCTGGTGAGGTTCATGCGTTCGGCCAGTGGGCGCGTCACCAGGTTCCACACGAACTCGCCGGTGGCCTCCACATTGCGCACGGTGTCCTTGTAACCGACGCTGGAGAATGCCACCACAGGGGGCGTGTAGTTAAAGACGTTAAAGAATGCGTAGGGGGCGAGATTGGCGCGGCCCGCCGTATCCACCGTGGAAATCCAGCCAATTGGACGTGGGCCGACGATTGCGGCAAGCGGGTCATGCCGCAATCCGTGGCCGCGCGTGGGCTCGTAGAAGTGAATATTGTCCATGTTCGTGTGCGCAGCGTCGTCCCTGCCCGGGCAGGAACGACGAAAGCGATGGAATGCGCTGAGTACTTGCCGCTCAGCAGTTCGCCGCAACCGGCGACCTCGGTGCGAAGGTTCAGTTTGCGCAGCATCTGCCAGGTGGTAGCCACCGCGGCCGACACGGTGGGGATACCCGACTCGTCCTGGACCTTCTGGATCGACGGCAGAGACTGCATCTGCACGCAGGCGGAGAGCACGATGGCATCTACGCCGGTGGTGTCGATGCGCTTGTAGATTTCCAGCAAATTGGCCGGATCCTGCGCCGCTACCTGCAAATTGTCGGGAATTTCCAGCGCGCAATAATCCTTTACTTCCACGCCTTCGCTCTCGATGTACTCGACGACCATCTTGGTGAGCGGTTTCATATAAGGACAGACCACCGAGACGCGCTTCGCCTTCATCGCGTGCAGGCCGTCCACCAGCGCGCCGGCGCTGGTCACCACCGGTGCGGGATTGCCATTGTCCACGGTACGCTGCGTCAGGCGTGCCTCGGAGACACGGTGATAACCCTTGCCCATGCTCATGATGGCGACCAGGCAGGCGTAGCCCAGCACATCCACGCGCGCGTCGGACAGCTCGATCGCGCAACGGTCGCTGTCACGGTCCATCGCCTCCAGCTCTTCTTTCACCACCTTCTTCATGCGCATGCGGCTGGAGTGGAAGGTGAAGCGCTCGGCGAAGTCCTTTTCCCGCTCGCGGAGCATGGCGGGAATCTCCGTCTCCATGGTGGTGTTGGAGGACGGCACGATTTGCCCGACGCGCAGCGGCTTTTGGGAGGTCAACAGGAAAGACATTTACTTGCTCTCGGAAAGGTCGAATGCATTGAGTTCAGCCTGTTCGGCATTCAGGTCAAAAGCCTGCGTGGTGCCGTCCATGAACTGGGCAGGCTGCAGCGGGCGGCGGTCCACGCGCAGGTCGAAAATGTCGAAGCGGTTGTAATGGCCGGTGATGTCGTGCATCTGGCGCGGCTGAATGCAGCGCGATAAGTCGATATCGCCATACACGATGCCTTCTTCGTCAATCAACGGCTCCCCGATTACGCGGCCGTCCGGGCCCAGGATGCCGGAGAAGGCGCTGTTACGGCGCGACAGCAACTCCCGCGCCTTGGGGTTCAGCGGGCTCATGGCGTCGATGATCTCTTCCGAGACGGTCGAGCACGACACCGCGGTGAATACCTTGCCTTCGAAGCAGTGAGCCGCGGCGCGAACCTTGATGGCGTCGGCCATGTCGTAGTCGGCCGGCGCAACCGGTAGCGCGATATAGCTGGCTACGTGCATCAGCTCACCCTGCGACAGCAGCGCAAAGCGCGCCAGCGTGTTGGTGTTCTCGCCGCAGGCCAAGGAGCCGAGCGGGCCGACGCTGGTCTGGTGCACCCGCAGCGCCGATGCATCGCCATTGGCCCAGGTCAGCTTTTCGGCCCAGGTAGGCACCAGCTTGCGGTGCCTGCCCAGAATGCGGCCTTCGTCGCTGATGGTCACCAGGGTATTGAAGATCGTGCCGATGCCGGTGCGGCTGCGCTCGTTGACGCCGACAACCACGTTGATGTGGTTGGCCTGGGCCGTCTGCGCGATCTTGCGGATCTCAGGACCGGGGATCTCGATGGAAGCCTTGACCAGCTTCTCGAACCAGGGGCTGGCGTCGACCGGGTTGGTCAGCCAGCTCCAGTATGGGTAGCCGGCCACGAAGACCTCGGGGAACGCGACCAGGCTGGCGCCGTTGTCGGCGGCTTCCCGGATCAAGCGGCAGACCTTGTCGACCGTGGCGTCGGCATCGAGGAAAACCGGCGCGGCCTGCACGGCCGCGGCCTTGAACTTGGGCAGGTTGAGCATTTGTGTCTCGCTAGCAGCGTTGTCCCCGCTTGCGCGGGAACAACGGGGGTTTAGACTGCCACCACCGGGTGGCGCAGCTCACCGATGCCTTCCACCGTGGCCACCACGGTGTCGCCGGGCCACAGCCACTCCTGCGGGGTGCGGCCAGCGCCCACGCCATCCGGTGTGCCGGTGGCGATGATGTCGCCGGGTTCCAGCGCCATGCCCTTGCTGATGTCCGCGATCAGCGCGGGCACCTTGAACAGCATGTGGCGGGTGTTGGAGCTCTGCTTGGTCACGCCGTTGACAGTCAGCGACAGGTCCAGCGTGTGCGGGTCGGGGATCTCATCCGCGGTGACGATGACCGGTCCGAACGGGGCGTAGGTGTCCTGGCCCTTGGAATAGATCCACTGGCCGGCGCGGCGGCAGTCGCGCGCCGAGATGTCGATCATCACGCTGTAGCCGAACACGTAGTTGAGGGCATCGGCTTCCTTCACGCCCTTGCCGCGCGTGCCGATGACGACGGCCAGTTCGACCTCCCAGTCCATCTGCTCGGTGATTTCCTTGTTGTGCTCGATGGCGTCGCCCGGACCGATTACGGTGGTGGGCGGCTTGGAGAAGATCACCGGCTCCTTCGGCAGCTCCTTTGAGGTGTCCAGGCTACGGCTGGACTCGGCCACGTGCTCGACGTAGTTCAGGCCGATGCCCCAGATGTTCTTGCGCGGACGCGGAATCGGCGCCAGCAGCTTCACGTTGGAGGCCGGCACGGCCACACCGAATGGCAGCTTGCCGCGATATTCGTTCAGCAGCGCGTTGGTCGAGCGGACTGCCTCTGGACCCAGGTCAATGAACTCGAGCATGGTCGAGGGGATGCTCACGCCAACGGCAGCGCCAAAGCGGGCGAGGTCGACGACGTTGCCGTCGACAATGGCACCCAGGCGGGCGGCGGCAGCAACTTCAGCGCGATAGGTTACGAGACGCATTTTCGAAAACTCCGAGAAAGGCCGCATACGATGCGGCGGTAAAGCCTGGAAAACAGGTATTGATGACGTTCAAAGCACGACCTGGTGCCCGCCGTTCTCCGCCAGCGCCTGCTCGCGGTACAGACCCAGCGACTGCATCACCGGCAGGTCGTTGAAGCAGAACAGCACGGCGTCATCGCTGGCCGACGCGTTGGCGTGCTCGTGGAAGGCCCACGACGGCACGCAGAAGATGTCGCGCTCGGTCCAGTCAAAGCGCTGGCCGTTGATGACGGAGTAGCCGCTTCCCTTGGCCACCTGGTAGATGAAGCTCCCGGTGTGGCGGTGGGCCTTGGTGGCTTCGCCCGGCCGCAGGAGCTGCATGCTGGCGCCAATGGTGGGCATCACCGGGCCGCCGGTAACCGGGTTGATGTAGTGCATCAGGACCCCGTCGAACGGGCTGCCTTCAGTGACCTTGCTGTGGCGTACCAGCGCCTCGTAGGTCGGCGCCCATTCGTACTTGAACAGCGGCGAGTACGGTTTGCTCCAGTTGCCATCGTGCGGGCGCAGTCCCTTGCCGCCCCAGATTGCCGGCATATCATCGATGGCGTGGGTGACGGCCTGCTGCAGGTCCGGGTGCACTGCATAGAAGCCGGCTTCCAATGCGTTGACCAGCGGGATGTCGAGGCCATCCTGCCAGATGCAGGTCGTTCCCTCCGCAGAGACGCCGTGTTCATGCCAGGTGCCGTTGGGCGTCAGCACGAAGTCGTTGGCGTTCAGCGTCATCTTGTGGCCGTCGACGATGGTGTAGGCACCGCTGCCTTCCATGATGAAGCGCAGTGCCGACGACGAATGGGCGTGGGCAGAGGCGGCTTCGCCGGGATGCATTACCTGCAGGCCAGAATAAAGCCAGCCGACTGCAGCAGACACGTCCTGCCGGCCAGGATTGTTCAGGTAGACCACGCGGCGGCCAGCCTTCTCCGGCGTAACCAGGTCGACGGAGCGCAGAACGTGCTCGCGCAGGTCGCGGAAGCGCCACAGCACCGGCACCGATTCCGACTTAGGTTGCCACGGTTCGATCTTGTTGGCCACCGTCCAGAGCGCGCCGGTCTTGAGCGCCGCGAGCTCCTTGTAGTAGGCGACCAGCTCGGGCGTATCTTCCACGTCGGCGCGGCCGGCTACGCTTTCGCGGTAGGTGTCATACGAGGTATTCGACATTGTCATCCTCTCCTTTGTGTATTCATCCTCCCCGCGAAGGGGGAGGGTAGGGACACTGCTCAAACGCCAGCCACCGCACGGCGGAGGTTGCGCTCCAGCTGGTCCTTCGCGAGCAGATATTGCTTCGGCCATTCGACACTGCGGTAGCCGAGCTTCGCGGTCTCGTGCAGCAGCCACGCCGGATCGGCCAGGTGCGGGCGGGAGATGGCGCACAGGTCTGCCCGGCCCGAGGCGATGATCCCGTTGACCTGGTCGGCTTCGGTGATGGCCCCAACGGCGATCGTGGGCACGCCTGCCTCGTTGCGCACGCGGTCGGCGAAGGGCGTCTGGAACATGCGGCCGTACACCGGTTTCTGGTCGGGGCTCACTTCCCCCGACGAGCAGTCGATGACGTCGGCGCCGGCATCCTTGAGCAGGCGCGCGATTTCCACGGCGTCGTCAGCACTGTTACCCCCTTCGACCCAGTCTGTGGCAGAAATGCGCACGGACAGAGGCTTTTCCTGCGGCCATGCTGACCGCACCGCGCGCAGCACTTCGAGAGGGAAGGCCATGCGGTGTTCGAGCGTGCCGCCGTATTCGTCGGTGCGTCGGTTGGTCACCGGTGAGATAAAGCTCGACAGCAAGTAGCCGTGACCGGCTTGCAGCTCCAGCCAGTCGAAGCCCGCCGTTGCCGCGCGCCGTGTGGCGGCAACGAAGTCATCGCGCACGCGGTCCATCTCCTCGCGGGTCAGGGCCCGTGGCGTCTGCGAAATGCCCGGCAGATAGGGCAGCGCCGATGCCGAGACCAGCGGCCAGTTTCCTTCGGCGAGCGGGTGATCTGCCTGTTCCCAGCCGAGCTGGGTCGAGCCGCGACGGCCGGCGTGGCCGATCTGCACGCCGATGCGCGCGCTGGTGTGCTCATGAACGAAGCCGACGATGCCGGCGAATGCCGCCGCCTGCTGGTCGTTCCACAGGCCCGGGCAACCCTGTGTGATGCGGCCCTCCGGCGACACCGCCGTCATTTCCACCATCACCAGCCCGGCACCGCCCAGTGCGCGGCTGCCAAGGTGCACCATGTGGAAATTGCCCGGCACGCCCATCTGGCACGAGTACATGGCGGTGGGCGACACCACCACGCGGTTCTTCAGCGCCACGCCGCGGACGGTGTAAGGCGTCAGGGCCGGCGGCACATCGGCGGCTTCGGCGCCGGCGCGCCCGGCCAGCCAGGCTTCATAGCCTTCCAGCCAGGCCCGGTCGCGCACGCGCAGATTCTCGTGCGAGATGCGCTGTGAGCGGGTCAGAAGCGAATAGGCGAACTGCTCCGGCTCGAGGTTCTCGTAGCGCTTGACGTTCTCGAACCATTCTGTGGAGTTGCGCGCGGCGTTCTGGATCTTCAGCACTTCGACCGAGCGCACGGCCTCGTACTGCTGCAAGGCTTCTTCCAGCGCACCATCAACGCGCTTGATTGTGCGGGCCAGTTCGATGGCATCCTCCAGCGCCAGCTTGGTGCCAGAGCCGATCGAGAAGTGCGCGGTGTGCGCCGCATCGCCCATCAGCACCACCGGGATCTTCTTTTCAACGCCATTGTCGTCGGCCAATGCGTTCCAGTGCACCCACTTGTCGCAGATCACGCGCGGGAACTGGATCCAGATCGCCGAGCCGCGCAGGTGCGAGGCGTTGCTGATCAGCGGGTTGCCGTCCAGGTAGGGGGCGAACAGCTTCTCGCAGTAGGCGATGCCCTCTTCCTGGCTCATCTGGTCAAGGCCTGCGGCCTTCCAGGTGTCTTCCGGAGTTTCGACAATGAAAGTCGAGGTACCGTCCTCGAAGCGGTAGGCGTGAGCCTGAAACCAGCCGTGCTCGGTCGGCACGAAGATAAAGTTGAAGGCGTCGAACACCTTCTTCGTGCCCAGCCAGACAAAGCGGCACTTGCGGGTGTCGATGTCGGGGCGGAACGTGTCCGCATAGCGCTTGCGCACCACGCTGTTCAGGCCGTCCGAAGCCAGCACAAGGTCGGCATTGTATTTGAGCGCGATAGCCTGGTCGTCCTCGACGTTGGTTTCGAACACCAGTTCCACGCCAACTTCCTCGCAACGCGCCTGAAGGATGTTGAGCAGGCGCTTGCGGCCGATGCCAATAAAGCCATGGCCACCGCTGCGCACAGCCTGATCCTTGAAATGGACTTCGACGTCATCCCAACGGTTGAAGGCATCACCGATGGTTTCGGCTGACACCGGGTCGGCATCTCGCAGGTTCTCCAGGGTAGCGTCGGAGAACACCACGCCCCACCCGAAGGTGTCGTAGGGGCGATTGCGCTCCACCACCACGACTTTGTTGGCGGGATCCTGCAGTTTCATCAACAGGCCGAAATACAAGCCGGCGGGGCCACCGCCAATACACACAATATTCATGGCTGCTTCCAATCAGGTTATTACCGGAGCCTTCGACACCCGCGCCGCGGGTACGGCGGCATCACACCGTGGTTTCGGGATAAGACCGACCTGCCGGGGCGGAAGTCGCTGCGCTCCGGTGGTCCGAGTCGTTGGATGCCCCTTTCTCTGGGCAGGCAGGGGCAGGCCCGCGTTCCATTGCGGCGCGCAGGTCATCGGGCACCGGGATTGCCAGGTGCGTGTCCAGCGAGGTCATCACGATGGTCTGGGTCGCCGCCATGCGCACCTCGCCGCCTGCACCCGTGCACCGCCAGGCCAGCGTGATTGACTTGCCGCCGACGCGCACGACCTCCAGCTCCAGCCAGACCTGGTCGCCAAAGCGGCTGATTGCATTGAAGTCCACCTCCAGGTGCACGGTCGGCATGCCCATTCGGCGTGCGCCGATGACCCCGTGGTAGCCGTCCGGCATCAGGGTGTCGACCCATCGTTCTATGAGATCGTTGAACAGCACGAAGTACTGCGGGTAGAAGACGATGCCGGCCGGATCGCATTCGGAAAAATGGATCTTGTGCTGGCGCTTGAAGATATGGGCGGGGCTCATGGTCTGCAGTTTCTCGCTATGGGTGGGGCCGGGAACAGTCAAGCCAGTGCGTGACGCGCCAGCGCTTCCTTCAGCTTCTTGCCGTGCTCGTCGGCCAGCGCGGCTTCGCGCAGCTCGCGCAGCGTTGCCGGGGCCAGGCGTGCACCTGCCCGCTCCACGGCGCCCATCAGGGTCTGATAGTTGGTCAAGCCGCGCACGTGGGTGTCGCTGTAGCCTTTCACCAAACGCTGGCACTGCACCACTTCCAAAGCCAGCGCCGGGTTAAGGCGCGCGGCGCCTAGCACCTGGGTCAGCCACCCTTCGATGCGCTCGGTTTCCAGCGCAAAGCGCAGCGTGCTACGGCGGATGCAGCGCAGCCGGGCTACCGCCCACAACGTCAGGTAGCCGCGCAGCGAACTGGTGGTGACAACCCGTCCCGCGGCGGTGAAGCGGCGCACCAGCCGGTGCACGAAATGTGGCTTCATCAGCCAGCGGCCGAGTCCGGCTGGCAGCGTCTCGCAGATCTCTTCCAGGCGCGGGTGCATGAACTCGTTGATCGCCAGCAACTGTTTTTCATTGACTCGCACCTCGCCCCGCACGCGCGCGAAACGCGAGTCACGGGTCTTCAGGTCGGCAACGCGAATGGTGTCCTCGTATGACATCCACAGGGCCAGATGGCGCGCCGTTTCGCGCAGTAGCGCGAGATCGTCCTTGCCGACGGCCTTGCGCACGGCCGCCAGACGATCCAGGTAGAGGGCGGCGTAGGCGCTGTCCTGATAGTCGATCAGGCGGCGCACGCCTTCCACCACGACGTAGTGGACTTCCGCCGGTTGCTCTTTGCGCGCACGTTGCAGTAGCTGTGAAACCTTGGCGTCCTGTGGTTTGGGTTCGGGCAGGCGCATCTCAGTGTCGGCGCCTGGTGCATCGCCGGATTCGGCTTTGGCAAATGCCGCGCCGAAGGCACGCAAGCTGGGCTTGACGCCAACGCCACCACGCTCGATCGTGGCTTCAAATTGCGCCCTGCTGAACGGCAGCACACCGGTGCCCGCGAGGGCGCCGAACAGCACGGCACTGATAACACTGCCGCTCGCTTCAGCTGCCTGGGCCATGTCGAAACGAACGAACCGCTTAGCGGCTTTTCCGGCGTGGGCGATCAGCTCGTCGCTGTCGACGCGTCCGTCGCCCATCGCGGACTTCTCGGCGATGGAGTAGACGCGGTGCGTGGACGAAACCAGCGTGGTGCGGTCCGGCGTCACCAGCCCGCGCTGCACCGCGCGGCCGGCTTCCATCAGTTCCGAGGCGAGGACGACGTCGACGTCGCCGGGAGTGGGCATCAGTGCCAGCCCGGCTGGCGGCCAGCCCGCTCAGCCACGTCGCGCGGAAACAGTTCGACGTAGTAGATCGTGGCCCCGGTACGCTGGGCGACGCCGGGCACTGAAGTGGTCTGTGCGATATAGCCGTTGTGCTCGCCCAGATCCACGATCCAGTCGGCCAGCACGCCGCCGCCTTCGCCACCCATGGCGAGGATGGCAACTTTGATCGGCTTGGCGCCGAGGTTGTTGGGTGCGTTCACGATGGAACCTCTCGAGACTTTATGTTCAGAATGCAAGGCGGGCGCGGCGCGCTGCATCGCGGCGCTGCAGGAAACCGATCACGGCGTCGCGCAGGCGCTGGCGCAGCTTGTCCATACGGGTTGGGTTGGTGACGATCTGGGCGCGATAGAAGGACGGGCACAGCACCGCGGCGTGCGAGACCTCGCCGCACAGCCCGCACCCTACGCAACTGTCCAGCACCGAGGCCACGGGGTCGGTGCGCAGCGGGTCAGGGTTCGGCTTGATCGTCAGTGACGGGCAACCGGACAGCCGAATACACGAGTGGTCGCCCGTGCAGGTGTCCGAATCGACGCCAAAGCGCTCGCGTACCACGCGCTCGCCATCGGCGATCGCCTTGCGCATCCTGGGCTTCTCGCGGCGTTGCTTGTTCAGCATGCATTCGCTCTGTGCGATCAGCACCTTGGGTCCCTTGGCGCCGGTGGTCAGCGCTTCCTTGAGCGCGGCCTTCATGCCCTTCAGGTCATAGGTGCGGCGGATAGTGCGTACCCATTTGACGCCGACGCCACGCACGGCATCCTCGATGGCATGGCCGGTGCTGCGCGTATCGTTGTGCGCGGTGGAGGAGAGGATGTCCTGCCCGCCGGTGGCTGACGTATAGCTGTTGTCGACGACGATGGTCAGGTTGTCGCTCTTGTTGAATACCGCATTGGCGATGCCACTGGTCAGGCCGTTGTGCCAGAAGCCACCGTCGCCCATCACCGAGATGGCGCGCTTTCCTGCGGGCGCGTTCAGCGCCGCGGCGCTTGCGCCGCCCAGCCCGTAGCCCATGGTGGTGTTGCCCAGGTTGAACGGCGGCAGGATCGAGAACAGGTGGCAGCCGATGTCGGCACTAACGTGATGCTCGCCGATTTCGCGTTCGACCAGCTTCATCGCGGTAAAGATGGGGCGCTCCGGGCAGCCAGTGCAGAAGCCCGGCGGACGCGCATGCACGCTCTCGTCCACCAGCTTCTGAGGCTCCAGAACTTCCGCGGCCACGGCATCGACGGTGGTCACGGGGGCCTGAACAACCGGAATCACTTTGCGGACCGGCTTAGGCTCCGGCTGCGGTTCGATCTTCCCGTACTTTTCAAGGAAGGTACGGAGCCCCTTGAGGAGCGTGGCGGTGTTGTACTCGCCGGCCAGCGGCAGCAGGTCCTTGCCGTGCAGCGTGGCTGTGGTGCCAGCCACGCGCAGGATATTGGCTGCGTTCTGTTCGATGAAGTTTGGCTGGCCTTCCTCGAGCACCAGCACCGCGCGTTTGCCGGCGCAGAAGCGCTCCCACTCGGAATCGATCAGCGGGTAGGCAACGTTCATCACGTAAAGCGGGATCCTGGACTCGCCGAATACATCGGCAAGACCAAGTTGCTCCAGCGCGCGGATCAGCGTGTTGTAGCTGCCGCCCTGCACGGCGATGCCGATATCCTCCATTTCGCCCGGGAAGAATTCGTTGAGCTGTCGCTCTTCGACGAACTTCACGGCAGCCGGCCAGCGCTGCTTGATCTTCTCGTGCTCGTGAACGAAGCTCGCGGGCGGCAGCACGATGCGGCTGAGGTCGCGCGTGGGATTCTCAAGCGCATCCTGGATCGAGAAGCGACTACGGCGGTTGTCGGACGCGACGAACTGGCCATGCACGTGACAGGAGCGGACGCGCAGCTGCAGCATCACCGGCGTGTTGGACGCTTCTGACAAGTCGAAGCCATCCTTTACCGCCTGAACGATGCATGGCAGGCTGGGACGCGGATCGAGCAGCCACATCTGCGACTTCATGGCGAAGGCGTGGCTGCGCTCCTGCATGATGGAGGAACCTTCTCCATAGTCCTCGCCAACGATGATCAACGCACCGCCGGTGACGCCGCCCGAAGCGAGATTCGCGAGCGCGTCAGAGGCCACGTTGGTGCCGACGGTGGCCTTGAATGTCACCGCGCCGCGCAGGGGGTAGTTGACCGAGGCAGCCAGGGATGCGGCCGCAGTCGCTTCGCTCGCACTGTTTTCGAACCTGATGCCGTTCTCGGCCAGGATGTCTTGCGCATCAGCCAGGACGTCCATCAGGTGCGAGATCGGCGAGCCCTGGTAGCCGGCCACATACGCTACGCCGGATTCCAGCAGAGCCTTGGTAACCGCGAGGATGCCCTCGCCGCTGAAAACCTCGCCCGAACCCAGGCGCAACTTCTTGACTTCTTCGACAAATGAACGCTCAGCCATGGTTTTCCTTCCTGATGCAAACGTTGGGACCTGTAACGCGCAACACATGCCCCTTTGAGATGAGTATAGTTTAGGTATAAACATTTCCAAAATCATATTTATGGTCGGAGTGACGGAACAGGTGTAAGGACTTACCCGAACCTCCGATTTGCTTGAGGGGATAGCGCGGCGCATGCGCCGCAGAAAGCCGTCGTTGCGTGCCTCGATAGAAGGCTTGAAGCTAGGTCAAACCAACTTATAGGACTGGGGTTGACAGCGGGATGACCACGCGGAGCTTGGAAAGCGCCCGTATGTTGCCGTCGCCAGGCGAAGCCGACCCGAAGGTATTCGGTCCGCGCGTACCCCGTCCGAGCGTATCTGATTCAACTACGCCGTAAAGCGTGGCGGATGATTGGGCTCGCGCAAGAGAGGGTAGCGCTACGGCGATAGCCGCCCTGAATGCTGCGATGTTTCGCAGATGACTCATGACTTGTTGGGAAAACTCTGAGGAGGGAGATTGCCGCGGACTTAATGAACGGCTTTCCATTTCTTATGCGTTCGCTTCCTGGCTATCGCGTGTGGCGATGGCTTGTTGACCCGCTCGCGGCAGCAGCGCTACCGCCAGCGCTGCTGCCAGGCCAGCGAGAGAGAACGTAATAAAGTTCCACTCGAATCTCAGCCCCGAGCCGGCCACGTACCCCCCGACCAGCGGTCCGCTCATGGCACCGAAGCGTGCGAAGCTCAAAGCCCATCCTGTCGCGGCAGCTCGTGCGTGTGCCGGATAATGGCCTGCGAGATATCCAGTCAGGATAAGCGATGCTGAAACGCTGCCGACGCCTGCCAACGCGACGAGAAGGTAATTGACGATGACTGAATTGCGGAACATCAATGCACCGATCGCGACAGAACCAATCAGGTAAAAAAAGGCAACGGTACCTCGTGCGCCCATCTTGTCCGCTGCACCGCCAAGGAAAAGCCCGCCCACCGCGGAAGCAATGCTGAACACAACCAGGAAGGAAAGACTAGATCCGAGATCGTAGCCATTCTTTCTCATGATGGTGGGCAGCCAAGTATTGAGGCCGTAGACAAGCAGCAATCCGAAGAAGAGCGCCACCCAGAAACACGCGGTCGCACGTAGCTGTTCGCGCGAGAAGATGCTCGACATCACATCGCGCCATGTGGCACGCGCGACAGCCTGAGCGGGGCGGGCCCCTTGTTGCAGCTGGCCTGTGCCGGTGCGAGCGGCCAGCGCTTGGGCTTCCGTGTTGCGGCCCTGCCCCACGAGATACTCCATCGATTCAGGCAGCAGCCATGCCATGAGCGGAATTGCCACAAGCGGCACGGCGCCCAAGCCAATAACGCCGCGCCAGCCGAGAGCGGGCAGCAGCCACATGGCGATGAGTGCAGCGCAAAGGATCCCTACTGAATATCCGGAGTACATCAGCCCGTAGTTGAAACTACGGCGATGCGGTGGTGAATACTCGATGGTCAGCGCGGCGGCCACTGGGATTACGCCGCCTAGGCCGAGCCCCCCGATAAATCGTAGGACTCCGAAGAGTGTGGGCGTTGGCGCCCAAGCAGCGCCCAGCATTGTTAGAGAGAACACCGACACGCATAGCAAAAGCATTCGGCGGCGACCCATCATCTCGCTCAACGTGCCAATCAGAAAGGCCCCGAAGAACATGCCGACCAGTGCGTAACTGCTAAGTGCGCCTAGCTCTAGCGGAGTGAGATTCCAGCTACGGTCTTCCGCAAGTGAGGGAAGTATGGCCCCATGACACCGACGTCATAGCCTTCAAAAAGGATTGCGAGGAAGCATACGAGAAGTACGGTATAGGTCGCACTAGGATTGGGGCGCCAAGGTTGCGTGCTGGTGGCAGGGGTCATGATTTGTCCTCCTTTTGGGATGGCGGATGGGGTGCTGGAGAGACCGCCCGGATGTCGTCTCAGCGCAATCCACGTTGCGCGAACTTTGTAGTTCGTATAGTTTATGTGTAAACATATGATTATGGAAATAGTTTTTGGGGGTTCGAGCTTGGGCAGGGTCCCAAGTGCTTGCCCGCGCGGGGTCCCGTATCCTTTCGTGCATCACGGAGTGATCTGAGGGGCGGATGGCGGTTCAGGATTTCGGCGGCAAGGTGCTGGACCGGCCCATCGAGGTGTTGGGTGCCGACTATCAGAACAAGGTCGTCACGACGTTCCCCTGACTATGGCTGCGGGATGGCGCCCTGCGGTCCGACCATGCTGGGATCGGGCGATCCAGGGCCCCTCTCCCAGGCGGGAGAGGGGAGACCTGATGTCCTTACGCCCCGGCCGATTCCTTGGTGCCCATCCCCAACTCACAATCCACGCGCTGGTTCTGATACGCCGCGCGCTCCCAGGCGCCCCGTGCCGAACGGTCCGTCACGGAGAAGATATAGATGCCGGCAAATGCCACCAGTATCGAGAACAGCGCCGGATATTCATACGGGTAGATCGCCGAGGCATGGCCCAGCACCTGCACCCAGACCGTCGGGCTCAGGATCGTCAGCGTCACGGCCGTGATGAGCCCCATCATCCCGCCAACCACGGCACCGCGCGTGGTCAGCCCCCGCCAATAGATCGACAGCAGCAGCACCGGGAAGTTGGAGCTGGCGGCAATCGAGAACGTCAGGCTGACGATGAAGGCGATGGTCTGTTTCTCGAACAGGATGCCGAGCAGGATCGACAGTACGCCCAGCACCAACGTGGTGATGCGCGAGACCCGCATCTCGTCCTTGTCAGACGCCTCGCCCCGGCGAATGACCGTTGCATAGAGGTCGTGCGAGATGGCCGAGGAGCCCGCCAGGGCGAGCCCGGCGACGACGGCAAGGATCGTCGAGAACGCCACGGCGCAGATGAAGCCGAGGAACACGTTGCCGCCGACCGCATGGGCCAGGTGCACGGCGACCATGTTGACGCCGCCGATGACAGCGCCGGCGCCATTGTGGTACAGGGGATCGTTGGCCACCAGGGCGATTGTGCCGAAGCCGATCACGATGATCATCGCGTAGCCGGTGCCGACGATGCCGGTGGCATAGAGCACGCTCTTGCGCGCGGCCTTGACATTGCTGACGGTAAAAAAGCGCATCAGGATATGCGGCAGGCCTGCGGTGCCGAAGATCAGTGCAAGACCCAGCGACACAGCCGAGACCGGATCAGAGACCAGCCCCCCGGGGCGCATGATGGCGTCGTGCTTGCCATGCGCGGCGACGGCGTGCTCGAACAGGCTGTTCAGGCTGAAGCCAAAGCGGCTCAGCACCATGAAGGCCATGAACGCGCAACCGGCCAGCAGCAAGACGGCCTTGATGATCTGGATCCACGTGGTGGCCAGCATGCCGCCAAAGAACACGTACACCACCATCAGCACGCCGACGAGCACTACGGCCGAGGTGTAGTTGAAGCCAAACAGCAATTCCACGAGCTTGCCCGCCCCCACCATCTGCGACACCAGATAGAGCAGCACGATCACGATCGAGCTTGACGCCGAGAACGCCCGGATGGGTCGCTGCCGGAGGCGGTATGACAGCACATCGGCCAGTGTATAGCGGCCCAGGTTGCGCAAAGGCTCCGCGATCAGGAACAGGATGATCGGCCAGCTGGCCAGGAACCCGATCGAATAGATCAGGCCGTCGTAGCCGCTGGTGAACACCAGCGCGGAAATGCCGAGGAGCGAGGCCGCGGACATATAGTCGCCGGCAATGGCCCAGCCATTTTGCATAGCCGTGATCTTGCCTCCGGCGGCGTAGTGGTCGGCCACGCTGTGGTTGCGCTTTGCGGCCCACCTGGTGATGCCAAGCGTGGCGGCCACGAACACCAGGAACATGCCGATGGCGATCAGGTTCAGGCCCTGCCCGACAGGCGGGGTGGCTGCCAGGACAGGGGTGGCCACCGCCAGTGCGGCGGCTGCAGCGAGCATGCGTTTCATGACTGCTCTCCCTGGCGGATCGCTTCGATCATTCGGTCGTAGACGGTGTTGCTGCGGTGCACATAGATGGCCACCATGGCGAACGTGAAGGCAAACATGCCGAAGCCAATGGGGATGCCGATGGTCATCGGCTGGCCCGGCGTGAGCGGCACGGCAAGCAAGTCCGGGCGGAAGGCCAGCGTGAGGATGAAGCCGAAGTAGACCAGCAGCATGGCTGCCGTGAGCGACCAGGAGAAGCCGCGCCGCGCACGATGCAGGCGCTCGAAGCGCGGCTGGCTCAGCATCGGGTGCGGAGTCACCGGCTCATCGATGCGGGCCGGGTCCAGCGGTGATGGAAAGGGGGCGGTGTGGGTCATGATGTTGTCTCCATATGCCTGTTGTCCGGAAGCGAATCAGAAGCGACGGGATACCGCGGTCTCGCGCATGACCGCCTCGGGGGTGCGATAGCGCTCGGCCATCTCGCGATCATGGTCGCTCTTGAGTTGGGCCTGCATGTAGGCACCGAGGTGGCGCGCGTGCTCCACAATCGCGTGGCCGAACTGCACGCGCTCGGCGCTATACGCCTCGAGCGCCGTCTCGACAGACGAATGTCCGGCGAGCGCACGCACCAGCGCCATGGCATCTCCCGCCGCCTTTGTGACACCCATGCCGCAGTGAGGGCGGGCGACGAACGCGGCGTCGCCGAGCAGCGCAATCCGGCCGAAAGCCATGCGCGGCACGGTGAGATCGAAGATGGGCTGGAACAGCGGTTGAGTGGTCTTGGCGACGACCTCGGCAAACTGCGGTGCGAGCAAAGTCGTCGCCGCGCCTTCCATGTCTGCGAGGACGTCTGGGCGGATCAGGCCCGGCGGGATGCCGTTGGACCAGCGCTTGCCGCTGGCATCAGTCAGCAGATCGGGCAGCTCGTCGTCCTCGCGCGTGGCGCGATACCAGACGAAGTTGTAGCGCCGTTGCCCGGGTTCGGTGCTGTTGCCCTCACCCGCCACCGGATAGCCGAGGATCTGTTCGTGCGGAGGCAGGCAGAAGGCGAACTTGTCGAAGATCGCTGCATGGGTGTCTGGCGAAAGCTGCGTCTCGTCGACCAGGCCGCGCCAGGCAATGTATCCGGCATATTCCAGGCCGGCCGAAGGCAACAGCTGTTCGCGCACGTTGGAACGGAAGCCGTCGGCGGCGATGACCAGATCGGCTCGGTGCGTGGAGCCGTCCTGCAGCGTCACCGTGGCATGATCCAGGTGCGAATCGACGGACGTCACCAGCATGCTGGTGCGATAGGTGCCACGGAAAGCCTTGCTCAGCACGTCATACATCTTGCCCCAGGCGGTCAGGGTCTGAGGCAATTGCTGATCGCCAAGTGACGTGCCTTCTCGCGAGAGCGTGATGCGGGCACTGATGTGCACGCCAATGGTTTCGTCGAACACCACGCCAGCCGCAGCGAGCGCGTCGAACAGTTCCGGGTGTGTGACAATGCCGGCGCCGCGGCCGGTCAATGCTTCCGGCGTGCGCTCGAAGATCTCCACCTCCCAGCCATTGCGGCTGAGCATGTTGGCGGCAAACAGTCCGCCCAGCGATCCCCCCACAACGATCGCCTTCGGTTGCTTGTGCGATACGGTATTCATGCCGTTGCTCCGATGTTTGCTTGCGCACTGGCGGGCAGTGCCAGGTCCGCCACTTCGGCAGCGGGGTAGTTGAGCTCGATCGTGACGCCGGAAGGGTCCTCGATGAAAACCTGATGCAGACCCAGACTCGGTACCGTGCGGTCACGCCAGGAGATGCCTTCAGCGCGCAGGGTCGCCCACATCTGTTCGACGCCCGTGGCCAGGAAGGCAATGTGATCGAGCGTACCGGTGCCGGCTGCAGGCAGGGACTTGTCGCCCAGATAGGCAGACAGGCCGGACGAGTTCTCCGGATCCACGCCGATGATGTGAACCGTCCCGTAGTCGCGCTCGTCGTCGCCCATATAGAGCCATGCGCCGGGAAAGTCGAAGGGTGGCCGGTAGCCGCGCCGGAACCCGAGGACGCGTTCGTAGAATGCGCAGGACCGCTCCAGGTCTGCGGTGCGGATGGAATAGTGTGCTAGTTTGGCCAGTGCCATCGAAGCCTCCGTTAAATTATCAACCGATCAATGATCGATGGATAAATAATAGAATCGAAGCGGTGGAGGGCCAAGGACCAGAAGGAGGGTATTTACCCTAAGACGGACCCGCGCGCTCCTCGGTGCTCGGCGGAAATTCGGCGCGCCCGCCTTTGCCTTACAATTTATCGCCTGATTGGTAGAATCGAGGCACGAAGGCAGATGCTGATCAGAGCCAGGGGGATGCATGGAACGAGGGGAAACGGGGGCGAGGTTGGACACGCCCGAGAAGACCGGTAGACGGCTGCCCCCGGAAGAGCGGGAGCAGCAGATTGTCAGCATGGCGATCGAGCACTTCACGCGCAACGGGTTCTCGGGCAGTACACGCGAACTGGCCAAGCAGATCGGTGTGACGCAGCCGTTGCTGTACCGCTATTTCGAGAGCAAGGAAGCGCTGATCGACCGGGTCTATAACGAGGTATTTCAGTGGCGCCGGGAGTGGGAGCGGCAGATTGCCGACCGTTCCATACCGCTCGTCGAGCGCTTGCAGGCCTTTTATATCGACTACTCGTCGGTCATCCTGCGCGAGGAATGGATCCGGATCTTTATCTTCGCCGGCCTGACGCGGGAAGGGATCAACAACAAGTACCTCAGCAAACTGCGCAACCGGATCTTCCTGCCGGTGCTGGCCGAGGTGCGGACCGAGTTCGGAATCGGCGAGCCGCGCAATGCGGCGGAGCAGGAAGCGGAGATCGAGATGATCTGGAGCCTGCATGCGTCAATCTTCTATCTCGGTGTGCGCAAGTGGGTGTATGGCCTGAAGGTGCCGGCGGACATTGAAGCGGCCGTGCGGCAGCAGGTCGATATGTTCCTGAACGGTGCACCAGCAACCATGCGCAAGCTGCGGCAGGCGCGCACCTGAGCCGGCGCAACCTGGGAGACGCGTGCATGGACAAGCTGCTGGCACTCAAGATGTTCGTCGAGACCGTGGATGCCAACGGGTTTTCGGCAGCGGCCCGGCGCCTGAACCTGGCCACGTCTTCGGTCACGCGCACCATCGATGGTCTTGAGGAGGAACTGGGCGCCGCGCTGCTGAACCGATCGACCCGGCAAGTGACCGTCTCTGAAGCTGGCGCGGCCTACTACCAACGGGCGCGCAAGATCCTCGAAGCGGTAGCCGAGGCGGATTCACTGATTGCCGACCGGGGAGAAACGCCGGTCGGTCAGTTGCGCGTGTCATTGCCCGTCGCATTTGGACGGCGCTGCATCGCACCCTTCCTGGGCGGTCTGATGGCCAAGTATCCCCAACTGGAACTTGAGGTGACGATGACCGACGAGATCGTCGATCTGATCAGCGAGCGCGTCGACCTGTCAATCAGGCTCGGCAGTGCGGCATCGTATGACGATGTCGTAGCGCGCCAGATCGGCGCTTTCCGGCGACGCGTCGTCGCCAGCTCTGCCTATTTGCTGGCGCACGGATTGCCGACGTCGCCGACGGATCTGGCCGACCATGCCTGCCTGCGTTTCAACTATGGTTCGAATCCGCCGGTCTGGACGTTCGGTCGCAAGGGCGAAGAGGTTCAGGTGCCTGTCTCGGGGCGGTTCCGCAGCAATAACGCCGAGGTGCTGCGCGAACTGGCGCTCGCCGACGGCGGCATTGGCCTGCTGCCGGACTGGATGGTCGATGAGGACGTGCGGGCCGGCGAGCTGACGTCATTGTTCGATGACTGGACGGTCAATCCCAATCGAGCCAGCTCCGCGATTACAGCGCTGTATCTGCCCAACCAGCGCGGCTCCCGCCGGATTGCCGCCTTCCTCGATTTTCTGGGCGAGTTACCCGGCCCGACCCGCAGGGATACGGCCGCGGCCTAGCCGCCCTGGTGCGCCATGCCGAGGGGTTGCGCCCGAGGCCGATTCTCCAGGCGTGCAGGGTTGATGCATCTCGGCCAAAGTGATTCCCCCAGAGGCCCTGTCACGTCGGTGCTGTGCCCCACCAGCATTCGCGCCGCGCGGGACCGCAGCCACGTCTGATCAGATCCATCTCCACACTCGGTTCCCAGATCAGTTGATCTAAAGCGCCGGGCCCTGAAGGGCTTCCTGAGCCCGGGGGCACGCCTTTGCGTGAGGCAGGGCGGGCAAGTGTGCCCTCTCATTGCGTGCCGCTCGGGCTGACTCGAGCCAGCTGTTGCGCCGTGCGCAACGCAGACTTGCGTTACCAACCCATTCTCAGCCAAGAGCGACTTGCCTACGCTTCAAGGCACCGGAGCCCTTGTCGGGCGAAATGCCCGGAGGACATCCGAAACTCCGCGCGTATCGTTCGCCGCCTGACCATCACAGGAGGTCCCGGCGCACAAGATCGAAAGCACTCCTCCAGGTTTCAGAAAGTCTATCCATGACCACTCATCTCTTCTGTCCGATCTCAGTCGGCCCGCTGTCCCTGCCTCATCGCGTGGCGATGGCACCGCTTACTCGTTCGCGTGCGGGCCAGCCCGGCAACATACCCACCGACATGAACACGACGTACTACCGGCAGCGCGCGTCGGCGGCGTTGATCATCTCGGAAGCGACCCAGATTTCGCCGCAAGGCCAGGGCTATGCCTGGACACCTGGCATCCATACCGAGGCGCAGATCGCCGGCTGGCGGGCCGTGGCCGACGCCGTTCACGCAGAAGGGGGACGGATGTTCCTGCAGCTTTGGCACGTGGGCCGGGTTTCGCACCCCATGTTCCAGCCCGCCAACGCTTTGCCGGTCGCGCCCAGTGCCTTGCCCGTACCTGGCAAGACGTTTGTGACAGATCCGGACGGCAATGGCATCTGGGCCGACATTCCGGTGCCGCAAGCCCTGACGGCGGCGGGCGTTGCAGAGATCGTGGCGGATTACCGCCAGGCCGCGCGCAATGCCATGGCTGCAGGGATGGACGGCGTGGAAATCCACGCAGGCAATGGCTACTTGCTCGACCAGTTCATCAATTCCGCCAGCAACCATCGGCAGGACAACTACGGTGGCAGCATCGAGAACCGCGCGCGCTTCCTGCTCGAGGTGGTTGACGCGGTCAGTGCGGAGATCGGCGCCGAGCGCGTGGCTGTACGCCTGACACCCATGGGCCGCTTCATGGGCATGGGCGATACGACGCCGGAAGACACCTTCGGCTACATCGTCGGGCGCCTCAACGAATGGCCGCTCGCATACCTGCACCTCGTGGAGCCCGCTATCGTCGGTACGGTGAGGGACGAGCACGTCGATCCTCGCTGGGACGCGATCATCCGGCAATTGCGCAAGACTTATCAGGGCGTGCTGATGCTGGCAGGCGGCTATGACGGTGAAAGCGCCGAACGTGCCATCGCGGATGGCCGGGCCGACATCATTGCGTTCGGTCGCCCGTTCATTGGCAACCCGGACCTGCCGGAACGCCTGCGCGGCAATTATCCGCTGAATACGCCCGACGCCGCGGCCTTCTTCGGCGGCGGCGCACAGGGCTATGTGGATTATCCCGTGTTGAGCCAGGATCAAGCAGCGTGAGGTCACCGACTCGCCTGTGAACGGCCGAGCCATAAGGACGCATGGGCGACTTACCACAGAGAGGAAGCGCGCCAGCAAGGTCGCATTGGCCTCTGGCAAACCGCGCTACGCGAACGGTCCCCCGGTATGCCAAAGCCGTTTGTCCAGTCCATACACCTGGATCTGGTCGATAACCCTTCGACCGAGGCTGAACCCATCGAACTGGGCTTGCGAAGTGGCCGCCGGGCGTTGATCGACTACCTGAAACGACTGGAGACCAATGGTGTCGCCCACGCCATGCTGCAACTCGGGCCCGGTCCGCGGCCTCTGCTGGAGGTCGTGGAAGAACTTGGTACCGCTGTGCTTCCAGCTTTGCGGCGATGAGTGGCTACTTGCTGATCCAAGTTGCCTGGCCCTATCGCCACATAAGGCCAGTCTCATTCTGCCTGCCTTTCGCCAGGCGGCCTTGCGGCTTCGCCAGGCGCTTGCAGAACTGCCTGATGACCTGGACTACAGCATGGCCGAATGCAGATGGTGCGGATCGTCCAGCGTATCCGCGACGATCTGCATCGACTCCTCGATCTCGTCACGCTCCCCGGGCCCGCCAAGGCAAAGACGGATCGCATCGGGCGGGTTGCCGTCCGTCGAGAAGGCCGCGCTCGACACGGCGCCGATTCCGCGCGAACGCAGATGCAAGGCCAGTTCGGACGGGCGCCAGGCATTGCCAGCGTCCAGCGGCAACCAGAGATGAAAGCCGTCCGGATCGGCCGCGTACTGGTGGCCGGCCAGCACGCGCGCGGCGATGGCCTGGCGTGCGGCATTCTCCTGGCGCACTGCTGCGAGCATCTCGTCGGCCGTGCCATCCTTGATCCAGGTCGTGGCCAGCAGGTTAGTGAATGGGCTCGCCATCACGGTCGTGGCGCGCAACGTGCCTGCCAGGCGCTGGCTTTGCCTCGCCGAGGGCGCATGGACAAACGCGGTGCGCAGCCCGGCGCCGAAGCATTTCGACAAGCCGGTGATGTAGTACGTCAGTTCAGGGGCCAGCGTGGCAAAAGCGTCCGGCGTGCGCCGGGGCAGCATGCCATAGGCATCGTCCTCGATAATCGGTACGTTATAGCGTAGCGCAATGTCAGCCAGGATCTCGCGGCGTGCCTGGGGCATCGTGCGTGTGCCCGGATTCTGGATAGTGGGGTTGCAGTACAGAGCGGCGGGCTTGTGCACCTGACAGAAACGCTCGAAGGCGCTGCCGATCATGCCATCCTCGTCACTTGGCAGTGCCTGCAGCGGGACGCCCAACTGTGCGGCGATGGCCTTGATCCCGGGATAGGCCAGTGGCTCCACGCAAAGGGTTTGCCCGGCCCTCGCCAGTTGCGACAACAGGGCGACCAATGCGCTGTGCATGCCCGGGCAGATGAGCAGCGTATCGCCGGTGGCCTTCGGCACGAGCCGGCGCAGCCAGCCCGTCACGGCCGCACGGTCGGCCGGGGTGCCGCCGAAATTCTGGTAGCGCAGCAGCATGTATGGATCCGTCGCGGCGAGCAACGCTGCCGACGACTCGCGCAGCCTGGCGGCAAGCGCGAGGGGCTCCGGCGGCATGTTCATGGTCATTTCGGCGCTGGTGCCCCCGCGCAGCGGCAGCGCGGGGGCCCGGCCACGCACATAGGTGCCGCTGCCGGCCTTCGCATCGATCAGGCCGCGCTTGCGTGCCTCGCCATACGCACGTGCGACAGTGGAATAGTTCAGATCCAGCGCATCGGCCAGGTCGCGCAGCCCGGGCAGGCGGTCACGCGCCTGCAGGCGCCCGTCCGCAAGTGCCTCCTCGATCAGGTCGGGAATGATCAGGTAAGCGGGTTTCGGGCTGTCTGCAATGCGCTTCGCCCAATGACTGGTCAGGCCGGACAAGAGTTTCTCCATGCGGTGTGCGCCGGTGCGGTGCCGAGGCATTGAATGCATGTCTCATGCCAGATTGATTGCATCGGAACGGATGCATGATGGTGCGCCGACGGCAGGGGCGCACCATCTCAATGCGCTTTGCGGCGGCTTTCTACACGATTCTGGTGCACTCGCTCGGGGCGGCAAGCCGTCGTTTGCGCTGCGATAAAGTCATTCACGCCATGCGATCAATGATGCGATCGATCGCACGGCGACTGCTTGATCGGCAATTGATCGGTGGGCTGAGCCCGGTCGGTGGCATATCGGTTGCACAACCAGGACCGTCGGCGACAGCGCCGGACAGGTGTGGCGGATGGCGCCGCACCGCCAACCGCAACCCACTGGAGCAAAGCATGCCCGCAGTCAACCAACCTGCCCACAAAGATGGCGACTTCCTGGTCGATTTCGAAGAAAAGGTGTTCGAGGACGTCAAGGCGGAACCCGGAGAGAAGGCGCTGGTGACCTTCCATACCGTGGCCTTCGAGGGATCGATCGGCTTCGTCAACCTGCTGCAGGCCACGCGGTTGCAGCGCAAGGGGTTCGACACCAGCATCCTGCTGTACGGCCCCGGTGTCACCCTTGGCCTGCAGCGCGGGTTCCCGCGCCTTGGCGACGAAGCGTTCGCCGGCCACCTGAACGTCAATAAGCAACTGCGCAAGTTCATGGACGAGGGCGGCAAGGTCTATGCCTGCCGCTTCGCGCTGCAGGCCCTCTACGGTCATGGCGAAGCGTCGCTGGTCGAGGGCATCCGCCCGATCAATCCGCTCGACGTGCTGGACCTGAAGCTGCTCCACCGCAAGGAGAACGCACTGATCATCGACACCTGGACCGTCTGATCCAGCGCAGGGGTATCGCCATGTCACAGAAACGCATTGTCCGCGCGGCCGCCGTCCAGATCTCGCCGGACCTCGAATCCGGTGAAGGGACGCTTGCCAAGGTTGTCGAGGCCATCGACAAGGCCGCGCGCGACGGGTGCAGCTGATCGTCTTTCCCGAGACGTTCGTGCCGTACTACCCGTACTTCTCATTCGTCCGCCCGCCGGTGCAATCCGGAAGCGATCATCTGCGCCTGTACGAGCAGGCCGTGACGATACCCGGCCCGGTGACCCTCGCTGTCGCAGAACGGGCGAGGCTGCACGGCATGGTGGTCGTGCTCGGCGTCAACGAGCGCGACCACGGCAGCCTGTACAACACCCAACTGATCTTCGATACCGAGGGACGCCTCGCCGTCAAGCGGCGCAAGCTGACCCCGACCTTCCACGAACGCATGATCTGGGGGCAGGGCGATGCGGCGGGCCTCAAGGTGGCGCAGACCGCGCTCGGCCGCGTCGGCGCGCTTGCGTGCTGGGAGCATTACAACCCGCTCGCGCGCTACGCATTGATGACCCAGCATGAAGAGATCCACTGCAGCCAGTTCCCCGGCTCGCTCGTCGGTCCGGTCTTCGCCGACCAGATCGAGGCGACGATCCGCCATCACGCGCTGGAAGCCGGCTGCTTCGTGGTCAACGCGACGGGCTGGCTCACCGACGCCCAGATCGCATCCGTGACGACCGACCCAGCGCTGCAGAAGGCGCTGCGCGGCGGTTGCAACACGGCGATCATCTCGCCGGAAGGCCAGCATCTCGCGCCGCCGCTGCGCGAAGGTGAAGGGATGGTGGTCGCCGACCTGGACATGGGGCTCATCACCAAGCGCAAGCGCATGATGGACTCGGTCGGTCACTACGCACGCCCCGAATTGCTCAGCCTCGCCATCAACGACAGGCCGGCGGCCACGGTGTCGGCGATGAGCGAGTTTCCGCTTCCTCTCTATCGGAGCCCGGATCATGCATCCCAGCGAGACGATGTCGGCCTCGAGCCGGCAGTTGATGACTGAACTGCAGTCGGTCGGACTGCGACTTGAGGACCCGCAGGCCGGCGCTGCAAGCCGGCGCGGCGGCGCCGGGCCGTCCGACCACAAGGCGGTGACCATCGATGGCGTGACCATCATGGTGCCGGTGCATACCAGCACGGCCTGGCACTCGCCGTTCGTCGCCTCGGCGCCAGATGGCAGCGGCCGCAGCGCGCTGAAGCGGGGCGCCATTCCGATCGCCGACATCAGCTTCCCGAAAGCGCCGCGCTTCTATGGCTTGCAGACGCTGGACGGCATTCCCTATGCGCAGATCGCGACGCTGCATGGCGCCGACGTGCTGGCCACGACGGTCTTGCAGACCTGCATCCGCTACGAGAGCCGGCGCAAGACCTGCAAGTTCTGCGCGATCGGGCAGTCACTGGCGGCTGGCCGCACCATTGCCAGGAAGACGCCGGAGCAGCTTGCCGAAGTCGCGCGCGCCGCGGTGCTGCTCGACGGCGTCAAACACATGGTGCTCACTACCGGCACGCCGCCGACACCTGACCGCGGGGCCGGCATCCTCTGCGACAGTGCGTTCGCGATCCGCGCCGCGGTCGACCTTCCGATCCAGGCCCAGTGCGAGCCGCCCGATGACGACCGCTGGTTCGCGCGAATGCGCGCCGCGGGTATCGACAGCCTCGGCATGCATCTCGAAGTGGTCACACCTGCCGTGCGCGAACGCATCATGCCCGGCAAGGCATCGGTGCCGCTGTCGCGCTACATGGACGCGTTCGAGGCTGCCGTGGGCGTGTTCGGACGCGGACAGGTCAGCACCTATATCCTCGCCGGGCTGGGCGACACGGCCGACGCCATTCTCGCCATGTCGCGCCGGCTCGTGGACATGGGCGTCTATCCCTTCGTGGTGCCGTTCGTGCCGATCTCCGGTACCCCGCTGGAAGACCACCCCGCGCCTACGCCGGCGTTCATGCGCGACATCCTGGCGCCGCTGGGCCAGATGGTATCGGCGGCAGGCATGCGGTCGGCCGACATCAAGGCCGGCTGCGGCAAGTGCGGGGCGTGCTCGTCGCTGTCCGCGTATGAAGGGGTGCCGTCATGAGCCGCGATCTTTGTGTCGAAGTTCCGGCGATCCCGGAGATCCCTGTGTACCGGATCCGCTGGGCCGATACGCGCCAGGAGACGGAACAGGCTCACGCGTTGCGCCGCGCGGTGTTCTGCGAAGAGCAGCAGCTTTTTGCCGATGACGACCGTGATGTCATCGACGATGTGGCGCAGTTGCTGGTCGCGCTCAAGACCGATCCGGACCAGTTGCCTGGGCAAGGCGAGGTGGTCGGCACCGTACGTATCCACGAAAGCGAATCGGGCGTCTGGTACGGCTCGCGGCTGGCGGTCGCCGCACCGTACCGCCGGCAGGGGCGCATCGGCGCGACCCTGATCCGCCTGGCAGTCAGCAGTGCCCACGCGATCGGCTGCCGGCGCTTCCTGGCGCATGTGCAGAGCCAGAACGTGCCGCTGTTTCGGCGCCTGCACTGGACCACGTTGCAGGAGGAAGTGCTGCTGGGCCGGCCCCATCACCTGATGGTGGCTGACCTGAACCACTATCCGCCTTGCCACACGCCTTTGGCCGGACTGGTAATTGAGGAGAGGAGTGCGCCATGAACGCGGCGGAACTGGCAACGGCGCTGAGGGCTGGCCGCGGCTTCGGCCACAAGACCGATATTGCGGGCATGCTGTCGGTATTGAAGCATGCGCTGCCGGCCGGGCAAAGTGCCGAAGACCGCGGCATCGTGCTGGGCGATGACTGTGCCGCGCTTGCGGACGGTGCCGGACATCTGCTGTTCGCGATCGAAGGCATGGTCGGCGAGTTCCTGCGCGCCATGCCGTGGTTTGCCGGGTACAGCGCGGTAATGGTGAATGTCAGCGATATCTATGCGATGGGCGGCCGGCCGCTGGCGGTGGTCGATGCCATCTGGAGCGACGGCATAGACGGTGCCGCGGAAGTGATCCGAGGCATGGCTGCCGCATCGGCCGCCTATGGCGTGCCGGTCGTCGGCGGCCACAGCAATGCCAGAAGTGATGGCGAGCAGCTGGCAGTGGCCATCCTTGGCCGCGCACGCCGGCTGCTGTCAAGCTTCGCGGCGCGCCCAGGCCAGCACCTGTTGATGGCCGTGGACCTGCGTGGCGCCTTTGAAGAGCCCTATCCCTACTGGAATGCGTCCACCAGTGCGCCAGGCGAACGCCTGCGCGCCGACCTGGAGATCCTTCCCGCGCTCGCCGAAGCCGGTTTGTGCGCGGCCGCCAAGGACATCAGCATGGCCGGGGTTGCGGGCACGGCGTTGATGCTGATGGAGTGCTCCCGCATCGGTGGGCGCATCGACCTCGACGCCGTGCCGACGCCGCCGGATGTGCCTCTGCTCCGTTGGCTGAGCGCCTTCCCCAGCTATGGGTTCCTGCTCGCCGTGGATGAGCGCGATGTGCAGGAAGTCATCGCACGCTTCCAGGCGCGGGACATCACGTGCGCGTCCATCGGCAGGTTCGACAATACCTCGCGCGTGTCGATTGCCCACCGTGGGGAGTCGGCGTTGCTATGGGACTTCGGCGACGCAACCTTCATCCTGCCAGCGCGGGCCGATGCTTGCGCAGGTTCACTTGCCATGCAAGGAGATTAAGCCATGCCCGTCACGCCTTTTCGCATTCGCTGGCCAGACCAGAGCGAAGCGCTCTGCTATTCGCCGTCATCGGTCGTGACCGAGCATCTCGACGCCGGCCGCACCTATTCGTTAGCGGAGTTCGTCCACCTCGCTCGCCTTGCGTTGGGCCAGGCTTCTGAGCGCGTACGTATGAAGTACGGCTATGCCTGCTCATCTGCCATGGATCAGCTGCAGGTGATCGAGGAAGACGCAGCAAGATTCCACGAGTGGCCTGGCGCTACCGTGCATGTGATCGGCTTCGGCCGCTAGCAAGTAATCACGGCCGACGCCGTGACCGAACGACATTCGCATCAAGGAAACCATGCCATGACTAGCAACAGCATCGATACGCCCGTCAACGCCGAGCCCCGTCACGTCCCGGTGATCGTGGTGGGCGGCGGCCAGGCCGGCCTGTCCGTCAGCTACTACCTGAAGCAGGCCGGGATCGAACACCTGATCCTGGAGAAGCATACGCTTACCCATACCTGGCGCACACAGCGCTGGGACGCATTCTGCCTGGTCACGCCGAACTGGCAATGCGCGCTGCCAGGGTATCCGTACCGCGGCGACGATCCGCACGGATTCATGAAGAAGGACGAGATCATTGCCTACCTGGATGGCTTTATCGCGGCCGTGGCAGCGCCGGTGCTCGAATATACCGCCGTACTGAGCGTCAAGCCGAGGCCGCAGGGCGGTTATCTGGTCGCGACGAGCCGGGGCGCATTCAGCGCCGACCAGGTGGTCGTTGCTTCCGGTGGCTACCACACGCCGATCGTGCCGCGCATGGCCGAGCGACTGCCGGCTTCGATCCGCCAGATCCAATCCGCGGATTACCGGTGCCCGCAGGACCTGCCGGAAGGCGCTGTGCTGGTGGTGGGATCCGGACAGTCGGGTGCGCAGATCGCCGAAGACCTGCATCTGGCCGGGCGCAAGGTGGTTCTCGCGGTTGGGGAAGCGCCGCGCTGCGCGCGCTTTTATCGCGGCCGCGATGTGGTCGACTGGCTTGCCGACATGAAGTACTACGACTTGCCCGTCACCGAGCATCCTCTGCGCGAGGGCGTGCGCGACAACACCAACCACTATGTGACCGGCCGCGATGGCGGGCGCGATATCGACCTGCGCAGGTTTGCCACCGAAGGCATGGAGCTGTACGGCGTGCTGGAAGACTACCGCGACGGGCAGTTGCATTTTGCGCCGGACCTGCGCCAGAGCCTTGACGATGCCGACGCGACTTACAACCGCATCAACGCGAGTATCGACAAGTTCATCGCCGAACGGGGCATCGAGGCGCCGCCGGGCAGTGTCTATGAGCCGGTATGGGTGCCGGAGGCGGAACGCACCGCACTCGATCCACAGGCAACCGGCGTCAGCACCATCATCTGGTGCATCGGGTTTCGGCCCGACTTCAACTGGCTGGAGGTCCCGGTCTTCAACGGCCGCGGCTATCCGGGCCACGAGCGCGGCGTGACCGCTCAAGCCGGCCTGTACTTCCTGGGCCTGCCGTGGCTGCACACGTGGGGGTCAGGACGCTTCTCGGGCGTCGCGCGCGACGCGGAGTACCTGGCCAGCCTGATTGCAGCGTACGGGTGCGACACCGCACTGGCCGCATGAGATGAAAGCCGTTCGCTCGCACCATATCGCCGGCATGCCGCAACTGGCCTACACCGGCCTGTCGGAAAGCTGGCTGCTGAAGACCTGCGGTGACCTGCACTGGCGCCAGCTGGCTGCGGGTGCCGGCCTGGCCGTGCCGGACTTCCGTGACCGCGAGGGCAATCCTGTCTATGCGGCCTTCACCGCCGTGCGCGTACGCGATGCGGCGTTAGACAGGATCCGGGAGCATGGCGAATTCACGCTGGACTCTCACATGGTGCCTGCAGGCGGCGTAAAGCGCCTCAGCAGGCATGTGGTGGCATCACCGGATGGAGCACGTCGCGCCACCGTGACGATGCTCTCCACCTTTATCCGACGGGCGCGCGAGCGGGACAATCGCTCCGTCGTGCGCGCGATGCCGACGGTGGCCGCGAACTGGACCGATGTCGGGCCATCGGGGGAGGCCACGAGCCTGTCGCAGGCTGCCAGGCACTTCCGTGGCGGTGAGTGGGGCATCCACCTCGGCCTGCGGCAAGAGCAGGATCGCGCGTGTCACGCTGTCAGCTACCTGCCGTGCCCATACAACGACTTCAATGGTGCCGACCTCCTGTATTTCGCCAGCTTCCAGGCGATGGTTGATCGGGCCGAATGGCAATGGCGCGGCCATGCGGATCCCCCGACCGTGTTTGAGCGTGACCTGTTTTTCCACGGTAACATCAATGTTGGCGAGGTCCTGGAACTGTCCTTCTCGGCCCTGCGCGAAGACGAGACGGGGCTGGCGCACTGGTGTGAAATCCGGCGCGCTGCCGACGGCGAGAAGATCGCGGATGTCGTGACCCGCAAGCGCGCGAGGCAACGATGAATCCGGAATGGGACGAGCAGCGCGTCGGGGCGGGCCTGAAACCCGTGTATGGCCCGGACGACCTTGCCGGTCTGAGTCATCTCGGCGGCATGCCTGGCGAGGCACCCTTTGTGCGCGGGCCTTACCCGGGCATGTACCGGCAACGCCCGTGGACGATACGGCAGTATGCAGGGTATGGCGACGCCGCAACGTCGAACCTGGCGTATCGGCAATCCCTGATGCAAGGGGCACAGGGCCTGTCCGTTGCGTTCGACCTGCCAACTCATCGCGGCTATGATTCTGACGAGCCCGAGGTGGCGGCCGACGTCGGCATGGCTGGCGTGGCCATCGACTCGGCTGACGATATGCGTCGCTTGTTCGACGGCATACCACTAGAGCAGGTTTCGGTGTCGATGACGATGAGCGGGGCGGTGCTGCCCGTCCTGGCGGCCTTCCTGGTCGCGGCGGAGGAAGCCGGCGTGCCGTACGACCGGCTGCGCGGCACCATCCAGAACGACATCCTGAAGGAGTTCATGGTCCGCAATACGTGGATCCATGCCCCTGAGCCGTCGTTGCGGATCGCCACGGACGTGGTCGAATGGCTGTCCACGCACGCCCCGAAGTTCCACGGCATGTCGGTATCGGGCTACCACTTCCAGGAAGCCGGGGCAGACCCGCCGCTGGAACTCGCGCTGACGCTGGCTAACGCGCGGACCTATGTCGATGCGCTGCGCGCCCGGGGCCTCGATGTCGACGCCTTCTGTGGCGGCCTCAGTTTTTTCTTCGGCGTCGGCAAGCAGTTCTACATGGAGATCGCCAAGCTGCGCGCTGCCCGGCTGCTGTGGCACGACATCGTCCGCGAAAGGGGCGGCACGACTGCCCGTGCCACGGCGATGCGGATGCACTGCCAGACCTCCGGGTGGACACTGGCGGCACAGTCGCCCCACAACAATATTGCCCGTACCACGATCGAAGGCATGGCGGCGATTTTCGGCGGCACGCAATCGCTGCATACCAACGGGTTCGACGAGGCCTTGGCGCTGCCGGGCGCGCAGGCGGCGCGGATCGCGCGCGACACGCAATTGATCCTCCAGCATGAGTTTGACCTGTGTGACGTGGCGGATCCTTGGGCAGGCTCCTATCTGGTCGAATCGTTGACGGGGGCATGGTCGACGCCGTTTGGTCTATCCTCGGCGAGATCGATGCGCAAGGGGGCGTGCTCGCGGCACTGGAATCCGGCTGGGTCCAGCAGCGCATTCACCGGAATGCCCTGCGGATGCAGGCGCGGATCGATGCCGGAGACGAGGTCGTGGTCGGCGTCAATCGTTTCCAGGACGACGACGAAGCGCCGCCAGTGTGCCTGGAAGTCGATGGCAGCCGCGTCCGCGCCGAGCAGGCGAATCGGTTGGCGACGTTGCGTGCAAAGCGGGACGAGCCTGCAGTCAGGCAGGCCCTGGGTGCACTGGCACAAGCCGCGCGCGGCGGTGACAGGAACTTGCTGGCCTGCGCCATCGACGCCATGCGCTGCCGGGCGACGGTTGGCGAATGCACGCGTGCCTTGCTTGAGGTCTGGCCGCGCTACGCTGCGCAACTGGCCTATGACAAGGCGCACTACGGCGCTGCCCGCGCCGGAATGCGAACTGGGCGGCGGCTTGCGACCGTGTCAGGTGGCTGCGTACGACGCTCGGGCGCGCACCGCGCATCCTGGTGGCGAAGCTTGGGCAGGACGGGCACGATCGCGGCGCGAAGGCGGTCGCCGCCGCGTTGAGCGATGCCGGCTTCCAGGTCAGGCTGACGCCGTTGTTCCAGTCGGCCGGGGCCGTTGCGGCGCAAGCTCGCGATGACGACTTCGACGCCATCGGCATCTCGACGCTTGGCGGAGCGCACCTTGCCTATGTGTCTGAGTTGTTCGAGGCCCTTCGGCAGCGCGGGGATGCCGTGCCGGTATTTGTCGGCGGGATTATTCCAGCGGCGCACCGGCGCGCCCTGGAGCTGGCAGGCGTCCGCGGCATCTATGGGCCAGGGACGCCGCAAGAGCAAATCGTCACAAAGATCGTGATGGTGCTGACGCCAAAGGATCAAGGTGTCGGGATGCATCAGGTTGCGGCCGATTAGGGATCCGTGGGACACCACACCGCTATATTGCGGACGCCAGATCTCCGATGTGCGGGTGCCAAGCCCGCTTTCGCGGCCCTGACGCAAGACGCGTTGCCCCTGGCTTTTCTGCCGTCCTGACTGTCAGGTAGTCCTGCCTGCACACGACCAGCGAAATCAAATTTAGCTTCGATTGCGCAATGACGTGTCCAAACTTGCCAACAAGCATAACGTGCCCTTACTGCCACTTTATGGTTGCGTTTGCGGACATGCCGTTGCTTTCCCACATACGTACTTTCACCTAATGCTGCATTGCGACAATTCCTTTGCTACAATCAGGGAAAACCCCATAAGGGTAATCCCGAAAGGAAGGACGCCATGAACACCCAATCCGATATCAAGCTGACTGACCAACTCGAACGCGAACTGATCGACCGTGAACTCGGTACGCAAAGCCTGGGCTTCGCCCACGACGTGAAGCGCGCCATCGCCTTCGTCCAGCGCGCGATCGAGGGCCTGCAGAGCCAGGCCCGCAAGGCCAAGGTGGTCTACGCCAACGGCTGAAGTGCTGTTTGCAGCATAGTGGTTGCCGCCCGTTGCGGGCTGCGTGGTAGAACCGGCCATACGTGCGCCCGCCCGGGCAGACGCGGCCGGTTTTGTTTTGCCCATGGCTTTTTGCGTGCTTTGTGAATAACTTTCGCAAGGCTTGCCAGACCTTTTCGTTTGGCCGGGACGAGGCGGGGGGCTATCGTGGATGCCTTCGCAATACGCTTTCCCGACCATGCCCCCGCTTGTCCTGCTGTGCCTGCTGATCACCTATGTGGTCTGGGGCACGACCTACCTGGCGATCCGCTTTACGCTGGAGAGCTTTCCGCCGCTGTTCATGATGGGCACGCGCTTCCTGTGCGCGGGCTTGCTGCTGGCCGCCTGGCTGGCATGGCGGGGCACGCCGATGCCGTCGTGGCGGCTGTTGCGCAACTGCGCGGTGCCGGCGCTGTTCCTCCTGGTGGGCGGCATGGGTTTGACGGCGATTGCCGAGCAGACGATTTCTTCCGGTGCCACCACGGTGATGATCGGGTCGATGCCGATCTTCGCGCTGATCTGGAGTGCCTGCTTCGGCAACGGGCCGAAATGGTATGAGTACGTGGCGATCGCGATCGGCAGCCTGGGCATCCTGGTGCTGACCGCGGGGGCGGAATTCCGTGTCAGTACCGGGGGCGTGGTGGCGCTGATGCTGGCAGTGGCGAGCTGGTCGTTCGGCTCGCAGCTGGCGCGCCGGCTGGAGCTGCCCCAGGGCGCCGCGGCATTTGCCGCTGAGATGCTGATCGGCGGCGCGGTGCTGATGGTGCTGTCGGCGCTGCGGCAGGAGCCGTGGCCGGCATCGGTCAGCGCGCAGGCCGGCTGGGCCTGGGTCTATCTGGTGGTGGCGGGGTCGCTGGTGGCGTTCTCTGCCTATATGTACCTGGTGTCCACGGTCAGCCAGACGTTGTCGGCCAGCTATGTCTATGTGAACCCGCCGGTGGCGCTGGCGATGGGTGCGTGGCTGGGCGGCGAGCAGATCGCCCCGCAGACGCTGGGTGCGGTGATGCTGATCCTGGTGGCGCTGGCCGTGCTTAGGAACGTGCTCGAAATAACTTCCCGCTATGCGGCGTTCCGTGAGCGGATGCTGTAGTTCCACGCAGGCAAGGTTGAGTCGTACTCGATGTTCAGTGAAGCACGGACGCAACGAGTGACTGTCCGTCCGGCTTCATAGACTCCGTCAAGAATGTCAGCAGTAACTTTCAGTCCGGTTTTTGTGCAGGCTTTTTCGATCAGTTCACGAACCAGACTAACGCTGCTGAAGACTACGCCAGCACAGGCTCGCGTAATGTGTGGAAACACGCGGTGCTCGATCGGATTATGTTTCGAGCAGTATGGGGCGTAGTGGGCCACCCGGATTTCCAGTCCGAGCCGGTCTGCCAGATCTTGCAGATCCGCTTTGAAAAGCCACGAATCACTTGGGTTGCTACCTCCGCCATCGCACAGTAGCAGTAACCGTGTGGCTTGGGGATAATCGGCGCGACCCTGTTTTTCCCACCAGTGCGCTACGCTGTCGCAGGCAAACTGCGTCGTGTCACGGCTCACCCCGATGTTCACATGTGCCTTGTTCAGCCCGATGTCGTACAGCCCATGCGGGATGACCTTGCCTTCGCTGTAGCTCGGAAAATCATGGTCGAGGACTTCAAGCTGCTCGCGCGTGTAGAGCTTGCCGTCGCGATAGAAATTGCCCAGCATCTCCTTCTTCTTCGTATCGATGCTGAGGACAGGCTGGTCGTCTTCGAGATATTCCGCCTTGAGTTGCGTAATACGCTGAAATTGTACGTCGCGTTGTGCGTGGGACTTGAACGACTTCTTTTTCTGTGATTGCCGCCGGGAAAAACCGTTGCGCTTTAGCAGCTGCCGGACCGTTCGCACGCTCACCCGTTCGCCTACTTGCTGCGTCATCGCCTGTGCGATTTCGCGTGGCTTCAGATCCGTCCAGATGATGCCGTGTTGTGGATTACCCGCCGTATGCTCTCGCACCACATCTAGAAATACCGCGTTCCACTCCGGATGGTCCGTTAACCTGGATTTACGCCCCTTTTTTCGGATCCGCTCTCCAACCGGATCCAGCTCTTCTTCCAGGTCCTTTAGCCCTTGTCTAATTGTTTTCGGGTCCATTTCAAACAGTTTCGCAATATATTCGAAACCGCCATGGCCCAGCTTGTCCGCCTCCACAGCCGCATACCGCCGTCGGTCCTTCTCCGACAAGCGCGCGTACAGCCGCTTCATCCGCGTTTCAACCTCAGCCCGGTAACCAGCCTGCATCGTTTGTCCTCCAGAGGCATCACATCTTACCCGCGTCGCTTTGCGCACGCCAGGTCCACTTCGGGAAGTTATTTCTCACTCGTTCCTTAGCCTGGGCACGCTGCGCACGGCGCGGGCCCAGGTGGCCTGATACTGCCGACTGCTGCCGGGCAGCTCAACTGCCCGACTGTTCCTGGATCCAGAGCGACAGCCGCACCTTGTAGGCCTGCTGGATATGCCGGCGCGCGATCTGCTCGGCCAGTGCCGGGTCGCGCTTTTCCAGCGCCTCGACCAGCGAGATATGTTCCTCGTAGGAGCTGCGCGCGCGCCCCGGCACCGCCAGCGTGGTGCGTCCCAGCAGCGCCATCGATTCATGCAGCGAGCGCAGCGTCTTCAGCAGATAGCGGTTGTGAGCGCAGCGGTGCAGGGTCTCGTGGAAGAGCCGGTTGTTCAGTGCGAGCCGGTCGGGGTCGTCGGCGATGGCCAGGTCGCGCTCGACAATATCGCGCAGCAGCGAGATCTCCACGTCGGTGGCATGGCGCGCGGCCAGCGCGGCGGCGGTGCCTTCCAGCACTTCGCGCATCACGTACAGCTCGCTGACCATGCTTGCGTCAAGCTGGGTGACCATCATGCCGCGGTTGGGCTCGTTGACGACCAGGCCTTCGGATTCCAGCCGCGACAGCGCTTCACGCACCGGCGTGCGCGACAGGCCCAGGGATTCGGCCAGTTCCACCTCGCGCAGCCGCGTACCGGGGGGCAGCTGGCCGGCCTGGATGGCGGCGCGCAGTTGCTGGTAGGCGCGCTCTGAGCGCGGGAGCGATGCGGCCTGGCCACTCTCGGCGGCGCCGGCGAACTCTTGAGAAATCATGTGAGGCTGGCTGATGCAGTTGGACTGTCGTAGCCAGCCATGATACCCGCTCGTGCGCGCCTGACATCACGGCGACGCAATATGGTGTAAAGGGCCCGGCGCGGCCGTGCCGGGGCGCCTCAGCCCGCCGGCGACTGGAACGGGTGGTATTGATAGAGCCAGGTCTCGGACAGCGGCTTGCCGTTCATCCTCAGGAACAGGCGGATATCGACCGGCTGGTTGCCGTCGGCGGTCAGGTCGAACTGGGCGCGCCAGTGGCCCGGCACGCCGTTGGGAACGGCTTCGGTGAAGACGTAGGAGAAGGTGCCGCGCGAGGCGGTCAGCACGGCCTCGGGTTTGACGCCGAAGGGCAGTTTTTCCAGCGGCGCGCCCTTGAACTCGACCATGAACTTGCGCACGCCCTTGGGCCGCGGCTGGCCCGGCTGGCCGCCATTGCCCAGGCGCGTGGCCACGCAGCGCGCCAGCGGCGAAGCAAAGGGCTCGTCGGCCTGCCAGTGCAGCCGGTAGCGCAGGCGGTAGGTGCTGCCGGCCTTGGCCGGGGCCTTGGGCACCCACATGGCGACGATGTTGTCGTGGATCTCGTCATCGGTGCGCAGCTCAACCAGCTGTACCGAACCGGCGCCCCAGCCGTCGCGCGGCTCGACCCAAAGGCTCGGGCGGCGCTCATAGTTGACGCCGTCCTGGTAGTGATCGAACAGGCGGTCGCGCTGCAGCAGTCCGAAGCCTTTCGGGTTATCGTCGGAAAACGCCGAGGCCGTGGTCTGCGGCGGGTTGTTCAGCGGGCGCCAGATATGCTCGCCGGCCCCGTTCCACAGCGCCAGGCCGTCGGAATCGTGTACCTCCGGGCGCCAGTCGACGGCAGTGCCCTTGATGCCTTCAGAGAACCAGAACATCGAGGTCAGCGGCGCCAGCCCCAGCCGGCCCACATCCTTGCGCAGGAACAGCGCGCATTCCACATCCATGATCACGGCCTTGCCACGCTGCATGACGAAGCGGTAGGCGCCGGCGATGCTGGGGCCATCCAGCAGGGCATAGACCGTGACGGTATCGCCGTTGCCCTCGGGCGTCTCGAACCAGAAATGGGTGAAGGCCGGGAATTCCTCGGACTTGCCGGCTTCGGCCACGTCGATGGCAACACCGCGCGCGGACAGCCCGTACTGGTACAGCTCGCCGATGGCGCGGAAATACGACGCGCCGAGGAAGGCAACCCAGTCGTTCTTGCGCCAGTCGCGTGTCTTCTGGTCGCCGAGGCGGCTTTCCTGGAAGCGGAAGCCGGCAAAGCCGCTGCCCGGCGGCAGCTTGTGCGCGGGGCTGTCGGCCGGCATGTCGAAGTAGGCGTCGTCGTAGACGATCTCGCGGGCCTTGCCGGGGCCGCCCTTGGCGCGCTCGATCACGTGCATGCGCACCGGCGTGCGGAAGTACGTGCCGAGGTGGAAGAAGGTGACCGGGAACTGGCCGGGGCCACTGGCAAAGAGCGCGTCGTCAGTGCGGAAGCGGATCTTGCCGTGGGCGTCGTAGTCGATGCGGGACAGCACGTCCGCGGGCGGCGACGGCGGCGGCGCGTAGGGCTTGCCGGCCAGCGCGCGGGCGCGTTCGATCAGGGCGTCGAAACCGAATGGCTGGGCGTCGCCGAGCTTGATCCGGCTGGCTGCCAGCACCGACGGGGTAATGCCCAGTGCGGCGAGCGCGGCGGAGGCAGTGGCGGAGACCAGCAGGGTTCGGCGGTTCATCATGTGGCGAAAGCGTCCTTTTATTGTTCGGGGGTTGTGCAGAACTGTAAGAGACGCCGTCGTCCGCGAAAAGTTCGGACACCCTCTGTTACAGGCGGCCGCCTGCAGCCTGACTGCAAGCGGCCGCCGCCGCACATCAGGCCTGCCCGCTGGCCCGGCGCCGCTGGCGCCGTTGGCGTGCCAGCATGTTCAGCCCCTCGACCGCGGCCGAGAACGCCATCGCCGTATAGATATAGCCCTTGGGCACATGGGTGCCGAGGCCCTCCGCGACCAGCGTCATGCCGATCATGATCAGGAAGGCCAGCGCCAGCATCACGATGGTCGGGTTGCGGTTGATGAAGTTGGCCAGCGGGGTGGCGGCGAACAGCATCGTCATCACGGCGGCGATCACCGCCACGAACATGATCTGCACATGCTCGGTCATGCCGACCGCGGTGATGATGCTGTCGATCGAGAACACCAGGTCGAGGATCAGGATCTGCCCGATGGCCGAGGCAAAGCTCTGCACCGCCTTGGCCGTGCCGCTGTCCTCGCCTTCCTCGTCGCCGCTGACGTGCTGGTGGATTTCACGCGTTGCCTTCCACACCAGGAAGGCGCCGCCGGCAATCAGGATCATGTCGCGCCACGACATTCCCTGGCCCAGGATGGTGAACACCGGCTCGGTGAGCTTGACGATGACGGCGATGGTGGCCAGCAGCCCCAGGCGCATCACCAGCGCCAGGCTGATGCCGATCTTGCGCGCCTTCTCGCGCATGGCTTCAGGCAGCTTGTTGGTCAGGATCGAGATAAAGATCAGGTTGTCGATCCCCAGCACGATTTCCATGGCCACCAGGGTGGCCAGTGCCGCCCACGCGGCGGGGTCCTGCAGCAATGCCAACGACGCTTCCATGAGGGCTCCGGGGTGTCAGGTTCCAGGCTGGCGCCGGACGATGTTCCACCCGGGGCACATGCAGGCGTCATGTTAGCGCAGCGCCGCTTGCCCGCGCAGTGTGATCCGGAAAGATAAAGGTTGCTTGACGCGGTTGCCATGCGTCTCTATGGAATATAGTATGTGATATATCAAAAGATCCAAATCGAGCCATCAAGGAGACAGCGATGAAGGTGTGTATCTACGGTGCAGGCGCCATCGGCGGCTATGTCGGGGCGCAGCTGGCGCGCGCGGGGGCGGAGGTCAGCTTCGTTGCGCGCGGCCCCCATCTCGCGGCAATGCAGGAACATGGCGTCAGGCTGCTGATCGACGGCGAAGAACGCGTGGCCAAGGTGCGATGCACCAGCGATCCGCGCGAGCTCGGGCACCAGGACTATGTGTTCATCACCCTCAAGGCGCATTCCGTGCCGGGCGTGGTGGACCAGATGCAGCCGCTGCTGGGACCGGAAACCGCGGTCGTCACCGGCGTCAACGGCATTCCGTACTGGTACTTCTACAAGCATGGCGGCGACCTGGCCGGCAGCACGCTGGAAAGCGTCGATCCCGGCGGGCGCCAGTGGAAAGGCCTGGGGCCGGAGCGGGCGATCGGCTGTGTGGTCTATCCCGCGGCTGAAATCGTTGCGCCTGGCGTGATCAAGCATGTCTATGGCAAGAAGTTTCCGCTGGGCGAGCCGGATGGCAGCCGCTCCGCGCGCGTGACCCGGCTGAGCGAAATGATGATGGCCGCCGACCTGGACGCCCCGGTGCGCGACAACATCCGCGACGAGATCTGGCTCAAGCTCTGGGGCAACCTGTGCTTCAACCCGATCAGTGCGCTCACGCATGCCACGCTCGACGTCATCACCGCCGACCCGGCCACGCGGGCGCTGTCACGCCAGATGATGGTGGAGGCGCAGGGCATCGCCGAGCGCTTCGGGGTGAAATTCCGCGTTGACGTGGAGCGTCGCATCGACGGCGCCGGTGCCGTGGGCGCGCACAAGACCTCGATGCTGCAGGACCTGGAGGCCGGGCGGGCCATGGAAATCGACCCGCTGCTGACGGTGGTGCAGGAGATGGGGCGCCTGGTCGCGCAGCCCACGCCGATGTGCGACGCCGTGCTGGGGCTGATCAAGCAGCGCGACACGATGGCCAAGCTGGCCGCCTGAGCGCGGCTGGCAACAGGGGATACCGCCGGGTCAGGTATCCCCTGGCGCACGCCGGGCGCGCGCAGGGCAGCGTGAGCCGGGCTTGCCAAGCGAGAAAGGCAGGGCGATAGTGATATACGATATACGACAGACCGCGCACCGCTACTGTGCCGATGCATGACAACTACGCATTGTTTGATGCGTTTTCGTAATGGGTCAGGCGTTTTTGCTAAGCTGTGCGGCAATGCGGGGTAGCCATTCCGGCCGCCCTGCCGCTGGTCTCACACGAGCTCATTCATGTCTGCGCAAAGCCAATCCATCGTCCAGCCAAGCGGGCTGGCCTTGTCCGTGCAACCGATCAACGCCGGCGCGAGCCTGCGCGACCAGGCCTACGCCATGTTGCGCCAGGCCATCGCCGACGCTGACATCTACCAGTCGCGCGACGAGATCCGCCTCGATGAGCGGGTGCTGAGCGAGGCCATGGGTGTCAGCCGCACGCCCATCCGCGAAGCCATGACGCTGCTGGAGCAGGAAGGCTTCCTGCGCACCGTGCCCCGGCGCGGCATCTACATCATGCGCAAGACCAAGCGCGAGATCGTGGAGATGATCCAGATGTGGGCGGCGCTGGAAAGCATGGCGGCACGGCTGGCCACGCAGAACGCCACCGATGCCGAGATCGCACAGCTGCGCCGCATGTTCGACAGCTTCCGCGATTCCACCCCGGCCGAGCATATCGAAGAATATTCCGACGCCAATATCGCGTTCCACCAGGCGATCGTGCAGCTGTCCAGGTCGCACATCATCATGGACACGATCCGCAATATCTTTATCCACGTGCGGGCGATACGGAAGATGACGATCTCGCAGAGCGACCGCGCGGCGCGCTCCATCGTGGACCACCTGCGCATCATCGAGGCGCTGGAGAAGCGCGATACCGAGCTGGCCGAGCGGCTGGTGCGGCAGCATTCGCTGGATCTGGCTGACTACGTGGAACGGCACTGCGACTTCCTCGACTGAAAGCGGGCGGGGCAGGGCAGCAAAACGGCGGACCTGGGTCCGCCGTTTTGCTTTGGTGCGCATCCCAGACGGCGGGCGAGCGTTTCGCGTTGTGGTATGTGATATATCAATGCGAAAAAGATGCTGCCTGACTGATTCGGGATTTCACTGGGTTTCCCACTTCCGGTAGACAAAATCGTGCGATTGCTGCATTGCATCGTCGAAATTTGTGTCGCATCGGGGCAAATCCTCTTGCTCTCTTCTGATATATCACATACCGTATGTCATCAAGAGGGCCGAACGGCAAAGTTCAATGAGGAGCCCAATCGCCGGGGCGCTGCGCCGTGGCCGCGAGGCGATCGCGCGCACGGGCAAGCCGGCGGTGATCCATATCCGGGTGGACCCGAGCGAGTACGCGCCGGGCACCAAGAATCAGACCATTTACAAGTAAAACCATCGCCCGAGGAGACATCCGAATGGAAACCAAGGCACTGCAAGGCGTTCGCATCCTGGACATGACTCACGTCCAGGCGGGCCCCTCGGCCACGCAGCTGATGGCGTGGCTGGGCGCGGACGTGATCAAGGTGGAAATGCCGGGGCGCGGGGACATTACCCGCAGCCAGCTGCGCGACGTTGCCAACGCCGACAGCCTGTACTTCACCATGCTCAACAGCAACAAGCGCAGCCTGACGCTGAACATGAAGACGCCCGAAGGCAAGGCGCTGCTCGAAGACCTGGTCCAGCGCAGCGACGTGCTGATCGAGAACTTCGGGCCGGGCGTGCTGGAGCGCGCCGGCTTTGACTGGGACCACCTGCAGGACCTGAACCCGCGGCTGGTCTATGCCTCGATCAAGGGCTTCGGCCCGGGGCCGTACGCAGACTGCAAGGCGTATGAGAACGTGGCCCAGTGCATGGGCGGCTCGGCCTCCACCACGGGCGATGCCGAGGGCGTGCCAACCGTCACCGGCGCGCAGATCGGTGATTCGGGCACGGGCGTGCATTGCGTGGTCGGCATCCTGGCCGCGCTGCTGCAGCGCGAGCACACCGGCCGCGGCCAGCGCGTGGAAGTGGCGATGCAGGACGCGGTGCTGAACCTGTGCCGCGTCAAGCTGCGCGACCAGCAGCGCCTGTCCAACGGCCCGCTGCGCGAGTACCCAAACGAAGAATTCGGCGACCACGTGCCGCGCGCCGGCAATGCCTCGGGCGGCGGCCAGCCGGGTGCGGCGCTGCGCTGCGCGCCGGGCGGCCCCAACGACTATGTCTACGTCATCATCCAGCCGCAGGGCTGGGAGCCGCTGATGCGCCTGTGCGGGCGCGAGGACCTGATCACCAATCCCGACTACGCCACGCCCGAGGCACGCCTCAAGCATCTGGCCGACTGCTTCGCCGTGATCGAGAAATGGACCGGCGGCCGCAGCAAGTTCGACGTGATGGCGGCGCTCAATGAGGTCGATGTGCCGTGCGGCCCGATCCTGTCGATGAAAGACCTGATCGAGGATGAGTCGCTGTACCAGCGCGGCTACCTGGTGGAGCTGGAGCACCCGCAGCGCGGCAGCTACGTGCAGCTGGGCTGCCCGATCACGCTCTCGGCATCGCCGGTGGAGATCGAGCGTTCGCCGCTGCTGGGCGAGCATACCGAAGAGATCCTCGAGTGGCTGGGGCGCTCGCCCGCGCAGATCGCCGCGATGAAGCTGGCCGGCGCGGTATGACACAGACCTGACGTCATTCCCGCCTGCGCGGGAATGACGATTGCGGGCGCGCGCCGCCCGCGATCCCACTTCTTCCAAGATCCTGCAACCGACATTGGAGCAGGCAGGGCCTCCCTTTGCCTGCGCAAGGAGCATGCTGTGCAAACCTGGATACGCTTTCGCCGCGCCGACGGCAGCATCGGCCATGGCCGCATCGACGAAGCCGATGGCAACCGTGTCGTCGAATATGACGGCGACGGTTTCAACGACCCGGCCCTCACCGGCGCCGTGCATGACCGCGCGTCGCTGACGCTGCTCGCGCCCTGCGCGCCGGGCAAGGTGGTGGCGCTGTGGAACAACTTCCATGCGCTCGCGCGCAAGCTGGAAAAGCCCGTGCCCACGCACCCGCTGTTCCTGATCAAGCCGGCCTCGTCGCTGGCCGGGCCGGGCCATGCCGTGCAGCGCCCCAAGAGCTACGACGGCAAGATCGTCTATGAGGGGGAGCTCGGCATCGTGATCGGCAGCAAGGCGCGCAATGTGTCCGTGGCTGAGGCCGGCGCGCATATCTTCGGCTACACCGTCGTCAACGACGTGACCGCGGCCGAGCTGATCACGGCCGACCCCAGCTTCCCGCAGTGGACCCGCGCCAAGGGCTTTGACACCTTCGGCTGCATCGGCCCGGCCATTGTCTGCGGCTTCAACTGGAAAGCCGCCAGCGTGATCACGCGGCTCGATGGCGTGGAGCGGCAGAACTACCCGCTGTCGGACATGATCTTCTCGCCCGAGGAGCAGGTCAGCCGGATCTCGCAGGACCTGACGCTGATGCCCGGTGACGTGATTGCGTGCGGCACCTCGATCGGCGTGGGGTCGATGAAGGACGGTGCGGTGGTCGAGGTGGCGATCGCGGGCATCGGCTCGCTGGTCAACCACGTGCGCGGCTGAGCCGGCGCCTGATTCCTTCCATAAAACGGTGAATGCCATGCCAATGACGATCGGTGTGCCACGCGAAGTCCATCCGGGCGAGCGGCGCGTTGCCGCCACGCCCGACTCGGTCAGGGAACTGCTCAAGCTGGGCTACCAGGTGGTGGTCGAGACCGGGGCCGGCCAGGAAGCGTCGTTCTCCGACGCTGACTACAGTGCCGCCGGCGCGGCCATTGTCGACGCGGCCAGCCTGTGGGCCTCGGTCGACGTGGTGATCAAGGTGCGCCCGCCGCAGGTTCACCCCAGCCTGGGCGTGGAAGAGGCGGCATTGCTGAAGAAGCATGCCACGCTGATCGGCTTTGTCTGGCCGGCGCAGCAGATGGCGATGCTGGAGCGGCTGACGCAGCGCGGCGCAACCGTGCTGGCGATGGACTGCGTGCCGCGCATCTCGCGCGCGCAGAAGCTGGACGCGCTCAGTTCGATGGCCAATATGGCGGGCTACCGCGCCGTGATCGAAGCCGCGCATGCCTTTGGCCGGCCCTTCGCCGGGCAGATCACGGCCGCGGGCAAGATCCCGCCGGCGCGCGTGCTGGTGATTGGCGCGGGCGTGGCGGGGCTGGCCGCGATCGGCGCGGCACGCAGCCTGGGCGCGGTGGTGCGCGCCTTCGATACGCGGCCGGTGGTGCGCCAGCAGATCGAAAGCCTGGGCGCCGAGTTCCTGACCGTCGAGATCGAAGAGGACGGCAGCGGCAGCGGCGGCTACGCCAAGGAGATGAGCCCGGCCTTTATCGAAGCCGAGATGCGCCTCTTTGCCGAACAGGCGCGCGAGGTCGACATCATCATCACCACCGCGCTGATCCCGGGCAGGCCCGCGCCCAAGCTGCTTGAGGCCGGCACGGTGGGCCTGATGCGCGCCGGCAGCGTGGTGGTCGACCTGGCCGCGGAGCAGGGCGGCAACTGCGAGCTGACCGTGCCGGGTGAAGCGGTGCGGCAGCACGGCGTCACCATCATCGGCTACACCGACCTGCCCAGCCGCATGGCCGCGCAGGCCAGCCAGCTCTATGGCACCAATATCCGCCACCTGCTGACGGAGCTGACGCCGGGCAAGGACGGCCAGCTTGTGGTCGACATGGACGACGAGATGATCCGCGGCGCCACGGTGCTGCACCAGGGCACGGTGACCTGGCCACCGCCGCCGCTGACGGTGGCGATCCCGCAGCAGCAGGCGCCGGCCGCGACGCCGCCGGTGCAGGCCGAAGCCGGGCCGCCGCGCAGCCGCAGCGGCGCGACGCTGATCGCGCTGGCCATCGCGGCGGCCGCGCTGCTGGGCCTGGGCGCGGTCGCGCCGCCAGCCTTCATGGCGCACTTCACGGTGTTCGTGCTGGCGATCTTTGTCGGCTACCAGGTGGTGTGGAACGTCACCGCCGCGCTGCATACGCCGCTGATGAGCGTGACCAATGCCATCAGCGGGATCATCGTGGTGGGGGCGCTGGTGCAACTGGGCAAGCCGTCGCTGCTGACGGCGGCGATTGCCGGCTGCGCGGTGCTGCTGGCCACCATCAATATCGCCGGCGGCTTCCTGGTGACGCAGCGCATGCTCAAGATGTTCCAGCGGGACTAGACGGGGAGACAGGGATGCCATCCGGAATCAGCAATATCGCTTACCTGGGCGCCAGTGCGCTCTTCATCCTCAGCCTGAGCGGGCTGAGCCACCCCGACACCGCGCGCCGCGGCAACCTGCTGGGCATCGCCGGCATGGTGATCGCGGTGCTGACCACCGTGCTGGCGGGCAGCCCGGACGGCATCGCCATCATCATCGGCGCGATGCTGGTGGGCGGCGTTGCCGGTGCCATGCTGGCCAAGCGCGTGGAAATGACACAGATGCCGCAGCTGGTGGCGGTGCTGCACAGCTTCGTCGGCCTGGCCGCGGTGCTGGTGGGCTACGCCAACTACCTGGATGCCCATGCGCTCACTGGCGCGGAGAAGGCCATCCATGAAGTGGAAACCTACCTTGGCATCCTGATCGGCGCGGTCACGTTTACGGGCTCGATCATCGCGTTCCTGAAGCTGCAGGGCACCATGGGCGGCAAGCCGATGCTGCTGCCCGGGCGGCATGCGTTGAATGCCATCGCGCTGCTGGTTTGCGTGTGGCTGGGCTATGCCTTCCTGAGCGCGCCCGGCGCGCAGCAGGGGCTGGTGCCGCTGGCGGCGATGACGGTGATTGCGCTGCTGGTCGGCGCGCACCTGGTGCTGGCCATCGGCGGCGCCGACATGCCGGTGGTGGTGTCGATGCTCAACAGCTACTCCGGCTGGGCCGCGGCGGCCACCGGCTTCATGCTGGGCAACGACCTGCTGATCATCACGGGCGCGCTGGTGGGGTCGAGCGGCGCCATCCTCAGCTACATCATGTGCAAGGCGATGAACCGCAAGTTCCTGTCGGTGATCCTGGGCGGCTTCGGCGCGGTGCAGGCGCAGGGCGCGGCAACCGAGCAGGGCGAGGTGCTGCCGGTGTCCAGCGAGGAAGTCGGCAACCTGCTCAAGGACGCCAGCGACGTGATCATCGTGCCGGGCTACGGCATGGCCGTGGCGCAGGCCCAGGGCACCATCAGCGAGATCGCCCGGCGGCTGCGGGCGCAAGGGGTCAATGTCCGTTTCGGCATCCATCCGGTGGCGGGCCGCCTGCCCGGGCACATGAACGTGCTGCTGGCCGAGGCGCGCGTGCCGTACGACATCGTGCTGGAGATGGAAGAGATCAACGACGACTTCGAGAAGGCCGACGTGGTGCTGGTGGTGGGCGCCAACGACATCGTCAACCCCGGCGCGCTGGAGGATCCCGGCAGCCCCATTGCCGGCATGCCGGTGCTGGAGGTGTGGAAGGCCCGCACCGTGGTGGTGTCCAAGCGCAGCATGGCGGCGGGCTATGCCGGCGTGGACAACCCGCTGTTCTACAAGGACAACACGCGCATGTGGTTCGGCGATGCCAAAGGCAGTGTCGACGCCTTGCTGCGGCAGTTAGAGGAAGCGCCGGCCTGAGTGCGCGTCCGCGGCGCATTTCCCTTGCTTGCGAGCCACTGTCGCCTGCTGCCAGCGGGCGACGGTGGCTTTATTGCAGGCAAGGACCGAAAAGATCTGGTCCGGGTCAGGCGACGATGGACGAGCACAGACGGATGTCCGCGAGTCGATTCATGCGGGTTCCGCTATATATAAATGATCGTTAATAGATACGATAAAAAACTTTAAGACCTATCAAATTAAGCTTCGGGTAGCATCAATCCACGACTTCATGTGCCGCAATGCCAGGCGCCGGTCTAGTTGTGAGAAGGGCAACCCACAAAGCCCTGATGTGCCCGTCGAGGCACAAACAAGCGGTACCAGGAGACAAAACAGATGGCGCAATTTGAAGCATCGGCCCCGGCCGGTCACGGCAACGTGAACGGCCGCGGGCTGCAGAACCGTTGGATCCAGCTTGCAATCGGCGTGGTGTGCATGGGGCTGGTGGCGAATTTGCAGTACGGCTGGACCCTCTTTGTGTCACCGATGGACGCCAAGCATCACTGGGGCGCGTCCGCCATCCAGGTGGCATTTTCCATTTTTATCGTGACGGAAACCTGGCTGGTGCCGCTGGAAGGCTGGCTGGTGGACAAGTTCGGCCCGCGCCCGGTAGTGGCGGGCGGGGCCATCTGCGCGGGACTGGCCTGGGTGATGAATTCCTATGCGACCACCCTGCCGGAGCTGTATGCGGCCGCGGTGATTGCCGGCATCGGCGCGGGCGGCGTCTACGGGACCTGCGTCGGCAACGCGCTGAAGTGGTTCCCGGACAAGCGCGGCCTGGCAGCCGGGCTGACGGCGGCGGGTTTCGGTGCCGGCTCGGCCATCACGGTGATCCCCATCGCCAACATGATCCAGAGCTCGGGCTATGAAAAGGCCTTCCTGACCTTCGGCATCCTGCAGGGCGTGTGCATCTTCGTGCTGGCGCTGCTGCTGGTGAAGCCCAAGGCGCCCAAGGGAGCGGTGGCGGCCAAGGCGGTGCTGACCAATCCGGTCGAGTTCTCGCCGGGGCAAATGGTGAAGACGCCGGTGTTCTGGCTGATCTACGTCTGCTTCGTGGCCGTGGCCGCGGGCGGGATCATGGCGACGGCGCAGCTCGGGCCCATCGCCAAGGACTTCGGCTTCGCCTCGATGCCGGTGACGATGCTGGGCATGACGCTGCCGCTGCTGACGATGACCTTGTCGATCGACAACTTGTGCAATGGCTTTACGCGGCCCTTGTGCGGCTTCCTGTCGGACCGGTTCGGGCGCGAGAACACCATGTTCGTAATCTTCATCGGCGAAGGCCTGGCGCTGCTCGGGTTGATGCAGATGGGGCACAACCCGTACTGGTTCATGTTCTTTGCCGCACTGACCTTCCTGTTCTGGGGCGAGATCTTCTCGATCTTCCCGGCCTTGTGCGCCGATACCTTCGGCAGCAAGTTCGCGGCGGCCAATGCGGGCACCCTGTACACGGCGAAAGGCACGGCGGCGATGGTGGTGCCGCTGGCATCGATCCTGTCGGCCTATGGCGGCTGGGGAGCCGTATTCTCGGTGGCGGCGGTGGTGACGATTGCGGCGGGGATCTCGGCCAAGGTGTTCCTGGCGCCCATGCGCAAGCGCTTTATCACCGGGCATGCCGAGGCGGTGCGTGTGTCCGATGCAGCGTTCCTGGCCGGCCTGGCGCCGCGGCAGGGCGAGTAGCGGGAACACTTCAGGCGCAGACCGGCAAACCGCCCGCGTCTGCGCCCGAAGCCTGCCCGTTGTGCCGGCGAGGCCGGCCGGCATTCAGGATAAGTACCAGGCGTCTTCATCCTTTAGGGCCCGAGTGGCTCTGAAATTTTGGTATGTAATATATCTATGTCGGGTTTTAGCGTCCGATCGACAACGTGTCGAGCGGCAGAGCTGACCTGTGCCGATTGCGCATGAATCGCCTGCATTAGGGATTTACGGTGATTTGGTGCTAGTTAGAGCCCTGATTGCTGCGCTGCACCGACGAAAGTTGACATTCTGCTGGAAATTCCTCTTGCGTCGTTCTGATATATCACATACCGTATGTCATCAAGACCGGTCGAACAAACCGGCACAGGTTTAAGCAAGGGGATGGCCCCCGCGCACCATGAACACGAGTCCAAAGAGGAGACCAAACATGTCCCAAGTCGTAGCGAAGCGGCCCGAGAGCACATCGCGGAAGCCCTGAAACAAAAAAAATTCCAACCCCAGTCAATTTGCATAGAAGGAAGCAACCATGGCAGAAGTCGGAAACGAGCTGCAGCGTCACGCCGCGGAAGAACATCAGGCACAAACCGATGGTTTTCATCTGGTCATCGACGCGCTGAAGCTGAACGGCATCGAAAACATCTACGGCCTGCCCGGCATTCCGGTCACCGATCTGGCTCGTCTGGCGCAGGCCAACGGCATGCGCGTCATCAGCTTTCGTCACGAGCAGAACGCAGGCAACGCCGCAGCGATTGCCGGCTTTCTCACGCAAAAGCCGGGCGTTTGCCTGACTGTGTCTGCGCCAGGCTTCCTGAACGGGCTGACGGCGCTGGCGCATGCGACCACCAACTGCTTCCCGATGATCCTGATCAGCGGCTCGAGCGAGCGCGAGATCGTCGATTTGCAGCAGGGTGACTACGAAGAGATGGACCAGCTGGCCATCGCCCGTCCGCACGCCAAGGCTGCCTTCCGCGTGCTGCACGCTGAAGACATTGGTGTCGGTATCGCGCGTGCCATCCGTGCCGCCGTGTCGGGCCGTCCGGGCGGTGTGTACCTGGACCTGCCGGCCAAGCTGCTGGGCCAGTCGATGGAAGCCGAGAAGGGCCGCAAGTCGCTGATCAAGGTGGTGGATCCGGCCCCGCGCCAACTGCCTGCACCGGACTCGGTCGACCGTGCCGTCGCGCTGCTGAAGAGCGCCAAGCGCCCGCTGATCCTGCTGGGCAAGGGTGCCGCATACGCACGCGCCGAAGCGGATATCCGCACGCTGGTCGAGAAGACGGGTATTCCGTACCTGCCGATGTCGATGGCCAAGGGCCTGCTGCCCGATACGCACCCGCAATCGGCCTCGGCCGCACGCTCGTATGTGCTGGCTGAAGCTGACGTGGTGTTGCTGGTCGGCGCCCGCCTGAACTGGCTGCTGTCGCACGGCAAGGGCAAGACCTGGGGCAAGCCGAAGCAATTCATCCAGATCGACATCGCGGCGACCGAGATGGACAGCAATGTCGCCATCGCCGCGCCGGTAGTGGGTGACATCGGTTCGTGCGTGTCGGCGATCCTCGACAAGGTCGGCAACGACTTTGCCAAGCCGGGCGCTGACTGGCTGAACGCGGTGGCCGACCGCAGGGACACGAACCTGGCAAAGATGGCCGAGACCCTGGCCAAGGCCAAGGATGTCTCGCCGATGAACTTCCACGGCGCGCTGGGCGTGCTGAAGGATGTCGTCAAGGCCAACCCGGGCATCTCGTTTGTCAACGAAGGCGCCAACACGCTGGACTACGCCCGTGCCGTGATCGACATGTACGAGCCGCGCAAGCGCCTGGACGTGGGCACCTGGGGCGTGATGGGCGTGGGCATGGGCTACGCGGTCGCCGCGGCGGTCGAGACCAGCAAGCCCGTGCTGGCGCTGTGCGGTGACAGTGCGTTCGGTTTCTCGGGCATGGAAGTCGAGACGATCTGCCGTTACAACCTGCCCGTCTGCATCGTTATTTTCAACAACAACGGCGTCTACAAGGGGATCGACGTGAATCCGACCGGCGGCAAGGATCCGGCGGTCACGACGTTCGTCCCGGGCGCGCGCTACGACAAGATGATGGAAGCGTTCGGCGGCGTCGGTCACAACGTGACCACGCCGGCGGAACTCGAAGCCGCGGTGAACGAAGCCCTGCGGTCGGGCAAGCCCACGCTGGTCAACGCCGTCATCGACCCGGCTGCCGGCACCGAAAGTGGTCGTCTGACCAACCTGAATCCGCAAAGCTCGGCCAAGAAGTAATCGACCCGAATTTCACCCCCTAATCCAATAGGAGACGAAAGTGAACCTCCCACTCAACGGCATCAAGATCATCGACTTCACGCACGTCCAGGCTGGCCCCGCGTGCACGCAGCTGCTGGCGTGGTTCGGCGCAGACGTCATCAAGGTGGAGCGCCCCGGTTCCGGCGACGTGACGCGTACCCAGTTGCGCGACATCCCGGATGTCGATGCGCTGTACTTCACCATGCTCAACAGCAACAAGCGCAGCCTGACGCTGGATACCAAGAAGCCAGAAGGCAAGAAGATCCTGGAGCAGCTGATTCGTGAATCGGACGTGCTGGTCGAGAACTTCGGCCCGGGCGCGCTGGACCGCATGGGCTTCTCGTGGGAACGCATCAACGAGCTGAACCCCAAGATGATCGTGGCTTCGGTCAAGGGCTTCAGCGACGGCCACCACTACGAAGACCTGAAGGTCTATGAGAACGTGGCCCAGTGCGCCGGCGGCGCGGCTTCGACCACCGGCTTCTGGGATGGCCCGCCGACGGTGTCCGCCGCGGCGCTGGGCGATTCCAACACCGGCATGCACCTGGCCATCGGCATCCTGACCGCGCTGATCGGCCGCGACAAGTCCGGCAAGGGCCAGAAGGTGGCCGTGTCGATGCAGGATGCGGTGCTGAACCTGTGCCGCGTCAAGCTGCGCGACCAGCAGCGCCTGGACCGCCTGGGCTACCTGGAAGAGTACCCGCAGTATCCGCATGGCAGCTTCAGCGACGTGGTGCCGCGCGGCGGCAACGCGGGCGGCGGCGGCCAGCCGGGCTGGGTGCTGAAGTGCAAGGGCTGGGAGACCGATCCCAACGCCTATATCTACTTCACCATCCAGGGCCATGCCTGGGAGCCGATCTGCAAGGCGCTGGGCAAGCCGGAATGGATCGCCGATCCCAACTACGCCACGGCCAAGGCGCGCCAGCCGCATATCTTCGATATCTTCAACACCATCGAGGAATGGCTGGCCGACAAGACCAAGTACGAAGCAGTGGACATCCTGCGCAAGCACGACATTCCGTGCTCGCCGGTACTGTCGATGAAGGAGATTGCCGCCGATCCGTCGCTGCGCGCCAGCGGCAGCATCACCGAGGTGCCGCACAAGGAGCGCGGCACCTACCTGACGGTGGGCAGCCCGATCAAGTTCTCCGACCTGAAGCCGGAGATCACCGGATCGCCGCTGCTGGGCGAGCATAGCGACGAGGTGCTGGCCGGCCTGGGCTACTGTGCGGACGACATCAAGCGCCTGCGCGAGTCCCAGGTGATCTGACGCTGCCCGCCGGCACGTGTGCCGGAGCGTACGCCGGGGTCTCGCGCATAGCGGGCCCCGGCGTTTTTGCTTGCAGCGTGGCCATGTGGCACGCTACCTTGATGGCCATGACAGGCCGGCGCCGACCGGCCCTGGTAATAACGAGGGAATCCCCATGACAGACCAGATCGATTACGCGCAACTGGTGTCCGCCATCGGCGACGCCATCATCATCTCCGACGCCAAGGGCGCCATCACGCTATGGAACCCCGCCGCCGAGCGCATGTTCGGCTTTACCCAGGCCGAGGCCATGGGCCAGTCGCTCGACCTGATCATCCCTGAGCGCCTGCGCGGGCGGCACTGGGAGGGCTACGACAAGACCATGGCGACCGGCATCACGCGCTACGGCCACGACCTGCTCAAGGTGCCCGCGGTCGACAAGGACGGCAAGTCCATGTCGATCGCCTTCACCGTGGCGCTGCTCAAAGATGACGCGGGCGCCATCACCGGCATCGTCGCCTTGATCCGCGACGAGACCGTGCGCTTCCAGGAGGAGCGGGCGCTGAAGAAGCGGCTGGTGGAGCTGGAAAACCAGGTCAAGGAACAGGCCTGAGGCGCGTGTCTTCCCTGTGATCCCGGGCCAGCCGCTCAGCGGCGACCCGGTCGGCATCCCCGACGCCAAGTGGGGCGAAGCGGTCACCGCCGTGGTGGTGGCCCGGCCCGGTGCCGCGCTTACCGAGGCCGATGTGATCGGCCACGTCACGCAGCACAAGGGCGTGGTCAATGCGCCCAAGCAGGTGGTGTTCGTGGATGAGCTGCCGTTGACCGCGCTGGGCAAGATCGACCGCAAGGCCATCCGCGGACGCTACTGGGGCGGCCAGGAGAGGCAGGTGGCCTGAGCACGCCCATCTGCCGGCGCGCGGCTAGGACGTGCGCGCGCCGGTGTCCGGGCGGGACAGCAGGCCGTTGAGGATGATCTCGTAGAACTCGCTGAAGGCATCGCCCATCTTCAGGCCGGTTTCCTTCAGGAACTGCTGGTTGCGCAGCCGGTGCGCGGCGCCCAGGATCGCTTCGGAAACCAGCCGCGGATTGTGCGGCGCCATCAGCCCTTGCCGCATCCCTGCATCGAGCAGGCTCTCCAGCCCGCGCACGCGCGCTAGCTGGTAGGCGTCGAATACCGCCCGGCCGCTGTCGATTGCATCCAGGTCCGCCAGTGCGGCCTTGCTCAGTCCCGATGTGTTCAGCGCGGCATGCAGGTAGGCGGACACTGCCCGCGCCGCATCGCTTTCGCGGCGCGCCGCGGCAAAGCCTCTTTCCAGGTTGTCAGCGAGCACCTCGCGGCAGATGCCGACGAACAGCGCTTCCTTGGTTGGCGCGATTTCGTACAGGCGCCGCCGCGAGCAGCGCATGCGTTGGGCAATCTCGCCGATGGTCAGCGACGACACGCCTTCGGTGCTCAGCAGCCGGGTCAGGTCCTGGATGAAGTCTTCGTCGGTGCGTCGGGTTGGCATGAAACGGGTGGCAAGCCAGGCAAGCGCCGGGCACATGAGTGTAAATGCCGAATCTTACGACGACTGCGCCCGCACCGGCATGGCAATGGATCCATGCCGGCCGGCACATCCCCATCTCCCCCAGGCGCGGAATGAGTAATGGCTCAAAAGCAGCCGCAGACAGGGATCCCAGTGTGCTTCAGGTGATAGAGTCCGTCCCCGGCAACGCAAGCAAGCTTCTAACGCTTGTATAGCGTATCTATACGCTATACACTCTGCTACCTGGACATCGATGATCAAGAGTTTCGCCCATGCGGGCCTCAGACGCTTCTTCGAGACTGGCTCCAAGGCGGGAATCCAGCCGCATCACGCGCAGAGATTGCGCAATCAGCTCGGTGCGCTGGATCACGCCACGAAACCCCAGGACATGGGGGTGCCAGGTTGGAAGCTGCATCAACTGGGCGGCGACATGTCCGGCCACTGGTCCGTCAGCGTTAATGGCAACTGGCGGCTGACATTCATGTTCGACGGCATCGACGTCATCGTCGTCGATTACCAGGACTACCACTGAAGGACCTCATCATGACGCGCATGCACAACCCGCCGCACCCCGGCGCGGTGCTGGCCGATTGGCTCGATGGCATGGACGATATGACCATCACGGCGTTCGCCACGCACATCGGCGTGACGCGCGCAACGCTCTCGCGCATCCTGAATGGTCATTCGTCGATCACGCCGGACATCGCCATTCGCCTGGAAGAAGCCCTGGGCGCGAGCCGCGAGATGTGGAGCGGCATGCAGATGGCCTACGACCTCTGGGTCGCGGCGCAAAGGCCGCGCAAGCGCATCAAGCGGCTGCCCCGCCCTGCAGTCAAGGCAGAGGAGGCGGACCTCGCCTGAGGGACATGCGGGCTAGGCAAAAAAAGCTAGGCCGCTCGCGCGCCTCGCCGTGAACCGACCGGCCCCTCAGTTGAGATGGCCGACCGCGCGCAGGTATTCGTTCTTCTTCTCGAAGATCAGCGCGCTCAGAAAGGCGGCATCATAGGCGGCCAGCAGGTGCGCGTGGTGTTCTTCGATATAGCGGGCCACGCGCGCCTTCTCGCATTCGATGCCGCACAGCCATTCATACATCTGGGCGTCCCAGCGGAAGCGCAGGCCCAGCTCGATAAACGCGGCGTTGTAGGCGGCGAGCTGGGTGTCGCGCGGAATAGGTTGGTTATCGGTGCCGACTGTGACGGCAGCCTGGCGGTTTTCCTGCTGGACCTGGTTCATGCTCGTCTCCTCAGATGCGCTGTAGCGGTTGGGTTGAGACAAGCATAGGGACATCGGATGATTTGCGATAATTAAAGTTTCATAGCAAATTCATAATCAATCGTTTATACATCCTTGGCCGATCAAGTCTCCCACGCCAGTGATGCGCTGGATCAGCCCCGCGCCGTCTTCCATCAGGAACTGCTTGAACGCCAGTGCCACTGGCGGCAGCCGCTTGTTCTTACGGTGCACCACGTACCAGTTGAGCATGACCGGGAAGCCCTCGATGTCCAGCACCGCCAGCTTGCCGGCCTGCAGTTCCAGGCCGACCGTGTGCGCCGACAGGAAGGCGATGCCCATGTTGGCGATCACGGCCTGCTTGATGGTCTCGGTGCTCTTGATCTCCATCGCGATGCGCATATTGGACAGCTTGCCAGCAAAGCCTTCCTGCATCGAGTTCCAGGTATCCGAGCCTTTCTCGCGTGAAACGAAGGCTTCATCCGCCAGTCCTGCTAGCGGGATATTGCGCTGGCCGACCAGCGGGTGGGTGGGCGCGGCCACGATGACATAGGGGTGCGGGGCGAAGACCTCGTTGATGGTGTCCATGCCTTCGGGCGGGCGCACCATCACCGCCAGGTCGGTCAGGTTGCCGGCCAGCTGGTGCAGCAATTCCTCACGGTTATGCACGGCAAGGTTCAGCGTCACGCCTTCATGGCGGTTCATGAACTCGGCCAGCAGGCGCGGAAAGAAATAGTCGCCGGCGCTGATCACCGCCACGTTGAGCCGGCCGCCGGAGATGCCCTTGAGCTGGGACATGGCGTCTTCGGCCTCGCGGAACTGCTGGATGATGCTGCGGCTGTAATGCAGCATCTCGTGGCCCGCCGGCGTCAGGTAGATCTTCTTGCCCAACTGCTCGAACAGGGGCAGCCCCACGTGGTGCTCCAGCTGCCGCACCTGGGTCGATACCGCGGGCTGCGTCAGGTGCAGTTCCTCGGCAGCGCGTGAAAAGCTCATATGGCGGGCAACGGTCTCAAAGACCTTCAGTTGCCGCAGCGTGGCGTTCCTCATGCTCGTCCCGTGCAATATATAAACGATTGACTATATAAACGATAAAAAACTTTATGCAGTACTGATCTTAGATTCAAGTAGCATCAATCGTCGGATTGGCATGCCCCGCCCCCGAATCCGGCTCTCCGGCTTGCGCCAAGGAGCCCGCTAATGGCCACAAGCATGGCCGATAACAACGATGGCTGCCTACAGTCACGACAAAAAAACACAAGGAGACTACCGTGACCGGACTGAACGCAATGGTGCGTGCAACGCGACACCCCGCCATGCCTGACGACAGGCTCCGTCTCAGCCACGCCGGTGCCGGGCAGGGGGGCAGGTCATGAATATCTCGCTCCCCCAACTGAAGGCCTTCGCCGCAGTGGCGCGGCACAAGAGCTTTACGCGTGCCTCGGTTGAGCTGGGCCTGACGCAATCCGCGGTCAGCCGCAGCGTGCGTGAGCTGGAGGAGGAAATCGACCAGCGCCTGTTCGACCGTACCACGCGCCAGGTGGAACTGACCGATGCCGGCCAGCACCTGTCGCAGCGCATCTGCCACCTGATCGAAGAGGTGGAGCAGACCCTGCGCGACAGCCAGAGCGCCAGCCGTCCGTGCCAGGGCCTGGTGCAGATCGCATCGGATCCGGTGCTCAGCTCGATGTCGGTGCCGACGTGGCTGGCCGGCTGCCGGCAAGCGTGGCCGGCAATTGCCATCCACCTGAAGGACCGCTCGCAGGAGTCGGTGCTGCAGAGTGTGCGCAGCGGCGAGGTGGACTTCGGCATTGCCACCGATCCGCAGGCAACCGATGATCTCTATTGTGAACCGCTGTGCGTCGATGCCTACCACGCTGTCCTGCCCGCCCAGCATCCGCTGGCCATGCGCGACGCGGTAGGGTGGGGCGACCTGAGCGATGCCCGCGTGCTGGCCCTGGACCAGCAGTGCGGCATGCAGCCCGCGGTGGAGAAGGCGCTCAGCAGCTATCACGTGCGCGCGGGCTCGCTGCAGTTGCTTGGCCACTTTGCCGCGGTGTTCGGCATGGTGGCGCTGGGCCTTGGTATCGGCGTAGTGCCGTCGCGTGCCCAGGTTGGCGGCATGAATCCGGCGGCGGTGATGCGGCCGCTGCGTCCGCAGGTGACTTCCACGGTGATGCTGGTTCGGCGCAAGAGCCGTTCGCTCAAGCCCAATGCCGCGGCAATCTGGGATGCCTTGCGTGGCCAGGAGTATCAGGAGCCGCCGGTGGCGCGTCGTGAAACGACCACGGTGTGAGGCCATCGGCTCATCTGGAGGCATCGGGGCTGCGTTCGTTGTATTAGTGCAAAACTTCTACTGATATATCACATACAGGATATTTACACATAGTGCAGCGCAGCATATAATGAAAACTCCTGATCACAACGCTATTGGAGTTTTCAAATGGAAGCCGCTCTTCTCTTCGCTCTTGGCCTGGGCCTGATTGCTGTCGGTGTCGGCGTGACCACGTTGCTGGCCACGCGCCTGCCGATGGGCGTGCTGGTGACCGCGCAGGAGCACGGTCGCTTCGCCGGCCTGGGCTCGAACCAGGAAAGCGATGGCGTGGGCCGTGCCAGCCCGTCGCGCATCGTGCCCGCTGCCGGTGAACTGGCTTACGCGTAATGCGCGCCGGCGCCATGCGCCGTTCGCGCTGAACAGCGCATCTGGCAAGGGTTGTAGCGGCCGGCATCCCTTGTGGCAGTACTCGGTTGACTCCTGATCTGCGGCATTCGCCGCGAGCCAGGGCAGGGTTCCGCGCGAACCTGCGGCCGCCGCCATCCTCTTCCCGATCGCTGCCAGCGATCCCCAACCCTTGCTTGCGCCGCCTGCCCCAATCCGGCAGCTCCCTGCCGTGCCTGCAACGCCTCCTCCGGCATCGTTTCCAAGGTCATACACGCGTCGCCAGACATTAATGTATGCATCTAGGGACTTTCCCCAACTCATCGTTTTCCCGGTTTTTCCGAAGCGCGATCCCCGGCATTCTTGCGCTTGCCAGCAGTCGGCTGATTGATGCGCCGTTGCATGGCAACTGCTTGATTTCCAACGACTCCGGATGCTGTCGGACCGACCATTGATGCAGTGTGCGCACCAGTCGCATTGCAGCAACGGCCAGCCAGGTGTCGCTCGCCGCGGGCTCATGCTGCAGAGCCGCGACGAATACGCTTGACTTACCTGATATATCACATACCGTATAGCACTAGAACGGCTCAGCTGTTCTTTGACTGAGAGTCACGCAGAGGCGTCTACAGGCGCCCATCTTCCACCTTGGCGGCAAGCCGCTATAAGGAGACATCATGGAATTGCAGCAGAGGGAGTCCACGTCGCGCTTTGCGTCGCCGTGGGTGCAACTGGTATTCGGCGTGATCTGCATGGCAATGATCGCCAACATGCAATACGGCTGGACGCTGTTCGTCAACCCGATTGACGACAAGTACCACTGGGGCCGCACCGCGATCCAGGTGGCCTTCACCATCTTCGTCGTGACGGAAACCTGGCTGGTCCCGATTGAAGGCTACCTGGTCGACAAATACGGCCCGCGTCCGGTGGTGGTGGGCGGCGGCTTGCTGTGCGCCGTTGCCTGGGCCCTCAACTCGGTGGCGTCCTCGCTGCCCATGCTCTACGTCGCGGCTGCGATCGGTGGCCTGGGCGCGGGCGCGGTGTATGGCACCTGCGTGGGCAACGCGCTGAAGTGGTTCCCCAATCGCCGGGGCCTGGCGGCGGGCATTACAGCGGCCGGCTTCGGCGCGGGCTCCGCGCTGACCGTGGTGCCCATCGCCAACATGATCAAGACGTCAGGCTATGAAGCCGCGTTCCTGTGGTTCGGTCTGGGCCAGGGCCTGATCGTGTTCATCCTGGGCATGGCCCTGTACCCGCCGTCGGCCAAGATCCTGAGCGAGGTCAAGTCCACGCTGAAGGCTGCCGCGACCTACAACGCTTCGCCGCGCGAGGTGCTGAAGTCGCCGATCTTCTGGGTCATGTACGCGATGTTCGTGATGATGGCTGCCGGCGGCCTGATGGCCACCGCCCAGCTCGGCCCGATCGCCAAGGACTTCGGCCTGCACGATGCGCCGATCTCGATCCTTGGCCTGACCTTGCCCGCGCTGACCTTCGCGCTGACCATCGACCGCGTGCTCAATGGCCTGACGCGCCCGTTCTTCGGCTGGATCTCCGATCATATCGGCCGTGAACGCACCATGTTCTTCGCCTTCGGGGTCGAGGCCATCGGTATCCTGCTGCTGTCGAAGTACGGCCACCATCCGGTTGCCTTCGTGGTGCTGACAGGCGTGGTGTTCTTCGCCTGGGGTGAGATCTACAGCCTGTTCCCGGCCACCTGCGGCGACACCTTCGGGCCGAAGTTTGCCGCCACCAACGCGGGCCTGCTGTACACCGCCAAGGGCACGGCCGCGCTGCTGGTACCGTTCTCCAGTGTGATCACGGCCGCCACGGGCAGCTGGCATGCGGTCTTCCTGGTGGCCTCTGGCATGGCGGCATTGACCGCGGTGATGGCGCTGTTCGTGCTCAAGCCGATGCGCGAAGCCCATGCCCGCAAGTATGTCCATGCCAACACCTCGGCACCGATGGGCTACCGCACCGTGCCGGAAGACCTGACCTGATGAAGAAAGCAGTACGGCGCCTCCCGGCGCCGGCAGTACCCCGGACGTGGCGGCTGCGATGCCTGCACAGGCGCCATGTCCGGTAGCACAATACGACAATGACAAAGCGCGACAGGAGGGCGGCCCGACCGGCGCCTTCCTGATCGCACATCGGACACCCACAAACAGAATCCAGGCACGCCATGAACCAGGTTGTCATTCCACTCGAGGCGACGGGGCTCGGCCGGCAGCGCAAGCGCCGCCAGCCCAAGGGCAGGCAGGTAGACGCGGCCGCGCTGGCCGAAGTGCGCGTGGCGCTGGGCGACATGCCCCGCCGGCGCGACCTGCTGATCGAACACCTGCACTGCATCAACGACCGCTACGGCCAGCTGGCGATGCCGCACCTGGTGGCGCTGGCCAGCGAGCTGCGGCTGTCGATGACCGAGGTCTATGAAGTTGCCACCTTCTACCACCACTTCGACGTGGTGCGCGAGGACGCCGACGGCCAGATCGCGCCGCCGCCGGCGCTGACCGTGCGCGTATGCGAAGGCATTGCCTGCGAGCTGGCGGGCGCGCAGGCGCTGATCAGCAAGCTGCCTGCGGTGCTCGGCACTGAAGTGCGCGTGGTGGCCGCGCCCTGCATCGGCCGCTGCGAGAAGGCGCCCGCGGCGCTGGTCGGGCAGAATCCGGTCGACGCTGCCACGGCCGAGGCCATCGACGCCGCCGTGCAGGCAAAGGCCGTGCGCCATGCGCCCGAGCCCTATATTGGCTACGACACTTACCGGAAGGACGGCGGCTATGCCTTGCTGAAGTCCCTCGCCGGCGGCGACCTCGACCCGGCCGCCGTGCTGTGCACGATGGAGGACTCCGGCCTGCGCGGCCTGGGCGGCGCAGGCTTCCCGACCGGGCGCAAGTGGCGCATCGTGCAGAATGAGCCCGCGCCCCGGCTGATGGCCATCAACATCGACGAGGGCGAGCCCGGCACCTTCAAGGACCGCGTCTACCTGGAACGCGATCCGCACCGCTTCCTAGAGGGCATGCTGATCGCGGCGACGGTGGTCAACGTGTCAGCGATCTATATCTACCTGCGCGACGAGTATGCCGGCTGCCGCGCGCTGCTGGCGGAAGAACTGCGGCGGCTGCGGCAAGACCCGCCAATCCCAGGCTTGCCGACGATCGAGCTGCGCCGCGGCGCGGGCGCCTATATCTGCGGCGAAGAGTCGGCCATGATCGAGTCGATCGAAGGCAAGCGCGGCATGCCGCGGCTGCGCCCGCCCTATGTGGCGCAGGTGGGCCTGTTCGGCCGCCCGACGCTGGAGCACAATTTCGAGACCCTGTACTGGGTGCGCGACATCATCGAGAAGGGCGCCGAATGGTTCGCCTCACAGGGGCGCAACGGGCGCAAGGGCCTGCGCTCGTTCTCGGTGTCCGGGCGCGTGAAACGCCCCGGTGTGCACCTGGCGCCGGCCGGCATCACCGTGCGCGAGCTGATCGACGAATACTGCGGCGGCATGCTCGACGGCCACGCCTTCTACGGCTACCTGCCGGGCGGTGCATCGGGCGGGATCCTGCCGGCGTCGATGGGCAATATCCCGCTGGACTTCGACACGCTGCAGCCCTACGGCTGCTTTATCGGCTCGGCCGCGGTGGTGATCCTGTCCGACCACGACAGCGCCACGCAGACGGCGCGCAACCTGATGCACTTCTTCAAGCATGAGTCGTGCGGGCAATGCACGCCGTGCCGCAGCGGCACGGCCAAGACGCTGGACCTGATCCGCCAGCCGGCGTGGGACCTGGCGGCGCTGGAAGACCTGTCCGCGGTGATGCGCGATGCATCGATCTGCGGGCTGGGGCAGGCCGCGCCCAATCCCGTCGACTGCGTGATCAAGTACTTCCCGCACGAACTGGCCTGACCCGAGCCTGAGAGAGAGACATGAACGCACTGACCCGCGCCGAACGCGCGCTTGTCGAATCCGCCGAGCCAGCCGTCACCTTCACGCTCAATGGCCGCGAGGTGAGCGCACAGCCCGGCGAGAGCCTGCTGAAGGTAGCCCGGCGCGAAGGCTTTGACGTCCCGCACCTGTGCTACAAGGACGGCCTGGAGCCGGCCGGCAACTGCCGCGCCTGCATGGTCGAGATCCAGGGCGAGCGCGTGCTGGCCCCGTCCTGCTGCCGCTATCCCGCCGCGGGCATGCAGGTGCAGACCGAATCCGAGCGCGCCCGCCGTGCCCAGCGCACGGTGCTGGAGCTGCTGCAGTCGGACATGCCCGAGACCGACTACACCCGTCACAACGAACTGGACCAGTGGGCCGCGAAGCTGGAGATCGGCAAGCCGCGCTTTGCCCCGCGCGAACGCGTGGCGGCGGATTTGTCGCACCCGGCCATCGCCGTCAACCTCGATGCCTGCATCCAGTGCACCCGCTGCCTGCGCGCCTGCCGCGACGAGCAGGTTAACGACGTGATCGGCCTGGCGCTGCGCGGCGACGACGCCCGCATCGTGTTCGACATGGATGACCCGATGGGCGCGTCGACCTGTGTGGCCTGCGGCGAATGCGTGCAGGCCTGCCCGACCGGCGCGCTGATGCCCGCGCGCGACGCAGCGCTGGCGGTGCCGGACAAGCAGGTGGACTCGGTCTGCCCGTACTGCGGCGTGGGTTGCCAGCTGACCTACAACATCAAGGACAACCGCATCCTGTTCGTGGAAGGGCGCGACGGCCCGGCCAACCACGAGCGGCTGTGCGTGAAAGGCCGCTACGGCTTTGACTACGTGCAGCATCCGCAGCGGCTGACGGTGCCGCTGGTGCGTCGCGAAGGCGTGCCCAAGCAGGGCGATTTCGTCATGGATCCGGACCACGTGATGGATGTGTTCCGCGAGGCCACCTGGGAAGAGGCGCTGGCACTGGCCGGCGGCAAGCTCGCGCAGATCCGCGACACCCACGGCAAGCGCGCGCTGGCAGGGTTTGGCTCGGCCAAGGGCAGCAATGAAGAAGCCTACCTGTTCCAGAAGCTGGTGCGTACCGGGTTTGGCAGCAACAACGTCGACCACTGCACGCGGCTGTGCCATGCCTCGTCGGTGGCGGCGCTGCTGGAGGGGATCGGCTCGGGCGCGGTATCGAACCCGGTGATGGATGTCGACAAGGCCGAAGTGGTGATCGTGATCGGCGCCAACCCGACCGTGAACCACCCGGTGGCGGCGAGCTGGATCAAGAACGCGGTGAAGAACGGCACCAAGCTGATCGTGGCCGATCCGCGCCGCTCGGACCTGGCGCGCTTTGCCCATCGCTTCATGCAGTTCAAGCCCGATGCCGACGTGGCGCTGCTTAACGCGATGATGCATGTCATCGTCGCCGAGGGCCTGGTGGACCAGGACTTCATCGACAGCCGCACCATCGGCTTTGACGAGCTGCAGCGCAATGTCGCGGCGTACAGTCCGGAACTGATGGCGCCGGTGTGCGGCATCGAGGCCGAGGTCATCCGCGAGGTGGCGCGGCTGTATGCGACATCCAGGGCCTCGATGATCCTGTGGGGCATGGGCGTCTCGCAGCACGTGCATGGCACCGACAACGCGCGCTGCCTGATCGCGCTGGCGCTGATGACCGGCCAGATCGGCCGCCCCGGCACAGGCCTGCATCCGCTGCGCGGCCAGAACAACGTGCAGGGCGCGTCCGACGCCGGCCTGATCCCGATGATGTATCCGGATTACCGCCGCGTGGACGACCCGTTGGCGATCGCCAGCTTCGAGGCGCTGTGGGGCATGCCGCTGGACCGCCAGCCCGGCCTGACCGTGGTCGAAGTGATGCAGGCGATCGAGCGCGGCGAGGTGCGCGGCATGTACATCATGGGCGAGAACCCCGCGATGTCCGACCCCGACGCCGAGCACGCGCGCGCGGCGCTGGCCTCGCTCGACCACCTGGTGGTGCAGGACATCTTCCTGACCGAGACCGCCTACCTGGCCGACGTGGTGCTGCCGGCCTCGGCCTTCCCGGAGAAGACCGGCACCTTCACCAACACCGACCGCACCGTTCAGCTCGGCCGCCAGGCGCTGAACCCGCCGGGGCAGGCGCGCCAGGACCTGTGGATCATCCAGCAGATGGCGGCGCAGCTGGGGCTGGACTGGCACTACGACGGCGTGGCCGAGGTTTTCGACGAGATGCGGCAAGCCATGCCCAGCATCGGCGGCGTGACCTGGGAGCGGCTGGAGCGCGAACACGCCGTGACTTATCCGTGCACGGAAGAGGGCGACCCGGGCGAACCGGTGATCTTTATCGACAGCTTCCCGACCGCCACCGGCCGTGGGCGCTTCGTGCCGGCCGACATCATCCCGGCGGCCGAGCGGCCCGATACCGACTACCCGATGGTGCTGATCACCGGCCGCCAGCTCGAGCACTGGCACACCGGCAGCATGACGCGGCGCGCCGGCGTGCTGGATGCGATCGAGCCCGACCCGGTGGCGCTGGTGCACCCGCTGGACCTGGACGCGCTGGGCGGCAAGCCGGGCGACGTGGTCACGCTGGCATCGCGCCGCGGCGAAGTCACGCTGTACGCGCGGGCCGACGCCGGCACGCCGCGCGGGCGGTGTTCGTGCCGTTCTGCTATTACGAGGCGGCGATCAACAAGCTGACCAACGCGGCGCTGGATCCCTTCGGCAAGATCCCGGAGTTCAAGTACTGCGCGGTGAAGATGGCACTTGGCGGCGAGGCGCCGGAGCAGTCGAGCTACGGCGGCGGGCAGATCCTGGCGGTGTAGGGCCAACGGCAAGCCCTGACGGGGCCGTCTGCGCGGGTAGCGCAGGCGGCCCTTTTTGTTGGGTGATTATCCGTAGTTTCGGGAAATCGGGAAATTGATTGCTGTAGTTTCCAGCTGATCAAATCAATCGTGACAGGCTACGCTTCAGTTCATTCCCCACACAACCCGGAGCCCGCCATGAAAGCCATCGGCCTGACCCAGTACCTGCCCATCTCCGACCCGCGTTCGCTGCAGGACGTGGAGATCGACATGCCCAGCCCCGGCGGCCGCGATCTGCTGGTGAAGGTTGAAGCCGTCTCGGTCAACCCGGTCGACACCAAGATGCGCGCGCCCAAGGCGCAGGTAGAGCCCACGCCGCGCGTGCTGGGCTGGGACGCGGCCGGCACGGTGGCGGCGGTGGGGCCGGAGGTGACCCTGTTCAAGGTTGGCGACCCGGTCTACTACGCGGGCAGCATCACGCGGTCCGGTTCCAACGCTGAATTCCACCTGGTCGATGAGCGCATCGTCGGCCACAAGCCTGCCTCGCTGGATTTCGCCAACGCGGCGGCGCTGCCGCTGACGGCGATCACCGCCTGGGAGGCGCTGTTCGACCGGCTCGGCATTTCACCCAAGGGGGATCACGCCGGCCGCTCGGTGCTGATCATCGGCGGCGCGGGCGGCGTGGGCTCGATCGGCATCCAGCTGGCCAAGGTGCTGGCCGGGCTGACCGTGATCGCCACCGCGTCGCGGTCCGAGTCGCAGGAATGGTGCCGCCGGCTTGGCGCCGACCATACGGTTGACCATCGTGGCGACCTGCCGGCGCAGTTGAAGGCGCTTGGATTTGCCGAGGTCGACTATATCCTCTGCTTCAACGATATCGACGGTCATTTCCCGGCGATGAGCGAACTGGTCGCCCCGCAGGGCAAGATCTGCACGATCGTCTCGAATACGCGGCCGTTGCCGGTGGAGTTGCTCAAGAACAAGAGCGCCACCTTCGTCTGGGAATTCATGTTCACGCGCGCCATGTTCAGCACCGCGGACATGGTTGCGCAGCATCGGCTGCTCAACGAGGTGGCTCGGCTGGTGGATGCCGGCCGGCTGCAGACCACGCTGGGCGAGAACCTGGGGCGCATCAACGCGGAGAACCTGCGGCGCGCGCATGCGACGCTGGAAGGCGGGCAGACCATTGGCAAGCTGGTGCTGGAAGGGTTCTGACACAGACAGCGCGCCGGGTTTTCTCCCCTCTCCCGCGTGCGGGAGAGGGGCCGGGGAGAGGGCAGGCGCTGGCAAACCACCGGCAGTACTTCGTGGATATTCCGGCCCTCTCCCCGACCCTCTCCCGCAAGCGGGAGAGGGAGCACCCAGCGGGGTATCCGGAATCGCGGCCCTTGGCAAACCTCAGCCCATCTTGCTGAGGATGTCCTGCATTTCGTCGCTATTGAAGGCGCGCAGGGTTTGCGTGCGCACGTTGCCGGCCGCGCCGATGGTCAGCCCGAAGCTGGTCATGGTGGCATCGTCGGGGGCCTCGACGGTGAGCACGATGTCGTATTTGCCCAGCGTCCAGTAGATGTCCTTCATCTGCACGCCCAGGCGCGCACCCATCTCGCGCACGGCGGCGGCGCGCTTGGTGGTGTCCTTGACGGTGCGGATGCCCTGGTCGGTGAAGCTGGCTAGCACAATGTAGCGGGTCATGATGCGTCTCCGGCGAATTGGATCGGGCGCCGTCCGCACATACCTGTGACGCGAGCTGCGACCCGCACCGCGCGGCAATGTACGGAGGGTGGTTCAGGGCCTCGGAGCGGGCCGCCGGCACCGCGGTCGAGGCAATTTGCCTCGCACCGACGGAGTCCTGCGTCCACGAGTCTGAGCAAATTCAGGACCACGCATATTGCGAGCCAATGGCGTTGGCTGGCGCTTGCAGGACGGTTCACGCAGGTTCAGTCCCGGCTCGCGTGGCAAATTGTTTCAAAGCTGATACTGCTTCAGTCCGTGTGGATCTTGTCGTCTATACTTGACATATAGATCGGAGGTCCTGGCCATGAACCCTGCAACGCTCGGAAGTGCAATCCAACGCAAGCGGATCGCCTTAGGCCTGACACAGCAGCAACTGGCCGATATGGCGCAACTCTCGCGCCAGTCGCTCAACGGTATCGAACATGGCACCGTCAATGCCACGCTCGAGACCCTCGGCCGTCTGCTGGACGTGCTCGGCCTGGCGCTCGATGTGACAGATCCTGAAGCCAGCCGCCAAGCCAAGGGATTGCCGACCCGGGCACTCTGGATGGCCGCGAAGGGTGCCAATGTCAGCTATACGGGCGAGCTGACGCCCCAGGAGCTTGAGCGGGCGCTGGCCACGGGCGAGGTGCCGGCCGAGTACCACCCCCAACTCGCACAGGTACTGGATGAAGCGCCCCTGCAGCTAGTCACCAAGGTGGTCGCCGAAGTCGCAGCCAGGCAGCACCGGAAGCCAGCGGAAATCTGGAAGAACCTCAGAACGCTCGCCCGCCCCCTGACTGCGACGCGGGGAGGGCTGTGGGCATGAACGTCGTACTAAAGGGTGCCGTTTGGGAGAGCCTGTTTCCTCACGCTTTCACGCTGATGGACGAGGTCCGGCGCCACGGCGGCATCGAGCCGTTCTGGACCTTCGGGGGAGGGACGGTACTGATGCTCCGGTACAACCATCGCTTCTCGCGCGACATCGACCTTTTTGTGCCGGATCCTCAGTATCTGGGCTTTGTGACCCCGCGCCTGAGCGAGGTTGCCGAGGCCATTTCGGGCGACTACATCGAGCAGGGGAACTTTGTAAAGCTCGTGCTCGAATCCGGCGAAATCGATGTCGTGGCTGCGCCAAACCTGACCGCGAACCCATTCGAAACCTGGACGATCATGGGGCAGGCGGTCAGAGTCGAGACGGCGGCTGAGATCGTGGCCAAGAAGCTCTATCACAGGGGCGACCGTGCAACTGCGCGAGATCTTTTCGATCTGGCTATGGTGGTCGAGCGCGACCCCCAGGCGCTGTCGGCGGCCGCACCATTTTTGCTCCGGCACGCCCACGCATTCCTGGCACAGATAGATGCAGGCGCCCCTATCATGCGTGAGCAGTTTGCCAGGATCCAACGGATCGGGTTCAGCCAGAGTTTTGACGAATGTGTGCTGTTGGCCGGCGATTTTCTCCGTTCTCTGGGGTAAGAAGCCTAATGACTACAGCGGCCCGCCTCGCCCTTAGTCAGGCTCGCCATCGCCTGCACGCCCATCTAGCGCCCGCATGTTGTCCAGCAGCTTGAGCAGGTAGTGCAACGTGTGGGTCAGGTCGTTGGTGGAGAACCCATCCAGCGCCTGCTCATAATAATCACGGATCTTCGGCTGCGCCTGGTGCAGCCAGACCTCCCGTCCCGGCTCGCTTATCCGTACCAGCCTTGAGCGGCGGTCGCGCCCGTCAGGCGCCAGCGTCACGTGGCCATCGCGCTCCATCCGGCCGACCAGCCCAGACAGGTTCTGCCGGGTCACCATCAGGTAGCGGGCCAGATCGCCCACGCTCATGCCCTCGGCCGCTTCGGGACGCGACAGCGCGCCCAGCACAGCCCACTGCTGCGTGGTCAGGCCTTCCGCTTCGACCGCCCGCGACCCTGTTTTATGCAACATGTTTGCGCATTGGTAGAGCCGGAAGAACAGCCGGTTGGCCAGTTCCATGCGCGCATTGGTCGGGAGTTCTCCTCCCGTTTCGGGGTTAACCATAGTCGTTTTCCATAGATGAATGGCTTGCGCGGGCTGCGGCTGCCTCCTATTATAGGTAAACATATTTACCTAATTTGCGGCGCAAGTGCTGGCACATGCCCGGCACGATAGCACCGGAACCCTGAAAGGAGAACGCTGTGCAAGGACTCGAAGGCAAGACGGTCATCGTGACCGGTGGTGGTGGCGGCATCGGCAGCGCAACCTGTTTGCGCTTTGCGCGGGCGGGGGCGGCGGTCGGCGTGCTCGACCTGAACCCGGAGGCCGGCGAACGCGTGGCCGCGCAGATCCGCGAGGCTGGCGGCCGCGCGCTGGCAATGCGTTGCGATATCACCGACCGCCCCAGCGTCGATGCCGCGGTCGCGGCGGTCGAGCGGGAGCTCGGGCCGGTGGACGTGCTGGTCAACAACGCGGGCTGGGATGTGTTCCGGCCTTTTATCAAGACCGAGCCGGCGCAATGGGAGCGGCTGATCGCCATCAACCTGACCGGGGCGCTGCACATGCACCACGCGGTGCTGCCGGGCATGGTCGAGCGCCGGCGCGGGCGCATCGTCAATATCGCCTCGGATGCGGCGCGCGTGGGGTCTTCCGGCGAGGCGGTCTATGCGGCGTGCAAGGGCGGGCTGGTGTCGTTCTCCAAGACCATCGCCCGCGAGCACGCGCGCCACGGCATCACCGTCAATGTGGTGTGCCCGGGGCCGACCGAAACCGCGCTGTTCGAAGACTACAAGCAGGGCGCGGGCAACCCGGAGAAGCTGGTCGAGGCCTTCACGCGCTCGATCCCGCTGGGCCGCATCGGCCAGCCCGACGACCTGCCCGGCGCGGTGCTGTTCTTTGCCGGCGACGACGCCGCCTTTATTACCGGCCAGGTGCTGAGCGTGTCGGGCGGCCTGACCATGAACGGCTGAACCCGCAAGCAACCAGATCACGGAGACCACCATGCAATACGAAGACATCCTGTACGAAGTGCGCAACGGCGCGGCCTGGATCACCATCAACCGCCCGGAAAAAATGAATGCCTTCCGCGGCCGCACCTGTGACGAGCTGATCCATGCCATCAACCGCGCCGGTTATGACCGCGAGATCGGCACCATCGTGCTGGCAGGCGCCGGCGACAAGGCCTTCTGCACTGGCGGCGACCAGTCCGCGCATGAAGGCCAGTACGACGGCCGTGGCACCATCGGCCTGCCGATGGAAGAACTGCACAACGCCATCCGTGACGTGCCCAAGCCGGTGATTGCGCGCGTGCAGGGCTATGCCATCGGCGGCGGCAATGTGCTGTGCACGATCTGCGATTTCACCATTGCATCGGACAAGGCCGTGTTCGGGCAGGTCGGGCCCAAGGTGGGCTCGGTCGACCCGGGCTATGGCACCGCCTTCCTGGCGCGCGTGGTCGGCGAAAAGAAAGCGCGCGAAATCTGGTACCTGTGCCGGCGCTACCCGGCGGCCGAGGCGCTGGCGATGGGGCTGGTGAATGCGGTGGTGCCGCATGAGCAGCTCGACGCCGAAGTGCAGAAGTGGTGCGACGAGATCCAGGACAAGAGCCCCACGGCCATCGCCATCGCCAAGCGCTCGTTCAACATGGACACGGCGCACCAGAGCGGCATTGCCGGCATGGGCATGTATGCGCTGAAGCTCTATTACGACACCGAGGAATCGCGCGAAGGCGTGACGGCCTTCCAGGAAAAGCGCAAGCCCGACTTCCGCAAGTACGCCAAATAAGCTGACAGCCGACCGGGCGGAGACAACCATGAATCCCTATCTTGACGAAGACCTGATGGCGCTGGCGGAACACGCGCGCCGCTTTGCCGACGCGCGCGTGGCGCCCGGCTACCTGGAGCGGGACCAGACCCGCGTGCTGGACCGCGCGCTGATGCGCGAGATGGGCGCAATGGGCTTTATCGGGCCCGAGCTGCCCGAGGCCTGGGGCGGGCAGGGCCTGGGCTCGCTGGCGGCCGGCGTGATCCATGAAGCGGTGGCGCGTGCCGACCTGAGCCTGTCGTATATCAACCTGCTGGCCTCGCTCAATGGCCAGATCCTGGCGCAGCACGCCCGGCCTGAGATCGGCGCGCCCTGGCTGCAGCGCCTGACGCGCGGCGAGGCCCTGCTGGCAATCGCGCTGACCGAGCCGCGCGGCGGCTCCGACGCGGCCAGCCTGCGCCTGCGCATGGAGCGCGATGGCGACGCCTACGTGCTCAACGGCGAGAAGACCTCGATCTCCGCCGCCGACCAGGCCGATGCCGCGGTGGTCTTTGCCCGCAGCGGCACCGTCGAGGCCGGCGCGCGCGGCGTCTCGGCCCTGCTGGTGCCGATGGACCTGCCGGGCATCACCCGCAACCGCTTCGACTGCCATGGCCAGCGCGCCATCGGCCGCGGTTCGATTTTTTTCGAGAATGTGCGCGTGCCGGCCAGCCACCTGCTGGGCCAGGAAGGCGAGGGGTTTGTGCAGGTGATGCAGGGCTTCGACTTCTCGCGCGCGCTGATCGGCCTGCAGGTGCTGGCGGTGGCGCAGGCCGCGCTGGACGAAACCTGGGCCTATGTGGCAGAGCGCCAGGCATTCGGCAAGCCGCTGTCGGCCTTCCAGGGGGTGTCGCACCCGCTGGCGGACTTCCAGACGCAGGTGACCGCGGCCCGGCTGCTGTGCCTGCAGACGCTGTGGCTGAAGGACCATGGCCTGCCGCATACGGCGGAGGCGGCGATGTGCAAGTGGTGGGCGCCCAAGCTGTCCTACGACGTGGTGCACCAGTGCCTGCTGTGCTTCGGCCACGGCGGCTATGACCGCGGCGTGATGGAGCAGCGCCTGCGCGATGTGCTTGGCTTCCAGATCGGCGACGGCACCGCGCAGATCATGAAGACCATCATCGCCCGTGCACGCGCGGGGCGCGAAGCGGTACCGGCCTGAAGCGGCGCGATGTGCGCCGGGACCGCCCGAGCCGACCCATATCAAGGAGACCAGCCATGGATTTCGACGCCGTACTGATCGCGCCGCGCCGTGCCGCCAGCATTGCCGCCGGGCGCTGGCACGACCGCACCGTCAACGACTACCTGAGCGCCTGCGTGCGCGACCTGCCCGACGCCCCCGCACTGACGGCGATGAGCCTCGACAGGGGCAGCGTGACCCGCTTTACCTGGCGCGAGCTGGCCCGGATGGCGGACCGGGTGGCGGTCGGGCTCAGCCGCCTCGGCATCGGCGCGCAGGACGTGGTGTCCTGCCAGCTGCCGAACGGCTGGCACCTGAGCTTGCTGTATCTCGCCTGCGCGCGGCTGGGCGCGGTGCTCAACCCGCTGATGCCGATCTTTCGTGAGCGCGAGCTGTCGTTCATGCTGGCGCATGCGCAATGCAAGGTGGCGGTGGTGCCGCAGGTGTTCCGCGGCTTTGGCCATGCGCAGATGCTGCAGGGTTTGCGCGAGGCCTTGCCGGCACTGCACCACATCGTCGTTGCCGGCGGCGACGGCGCGGACAGCTTCGAGGCGCTGCTGAGCGGGCCGGCATGGGAAGACGAGCCCGATGCCGCCAACATCCTGCTGTGCAGCCAACCGGGCCCGGACGACGTCACCCAGCTCATCTACACCTCCGGCACCACCGGCGAGCCCAAGGGTGTGATGCATAGCGCCAACACGCTGTTCTCCAACATCGTTCCCTATGCCGAACGGCTGCGCCTGTCTGGCAACGATGTGGTGCTGATGGCCTCGCCGATGGCGCACCAGACCGGCTTCATGTACGGGCTCCTGATGCCGGTGATGCTGGGCGCGCAGGCGGTGCTGCAGGATATCTGGGACCCGGCGCGCGCCGCGGCGCTGATCCGCGAGGAAGGGGTGACCTTCACCATGGGCTCGACGCCGTTCCTGACTGACCTGGCGCGCGTGGTGGCGGAGTCCGGCACGCCGGTCCCCAGCCTGCGCACCTTCCTGTGCGCAGGGGCGCCGATCCCCGGCGCGCTGGTCGAGCGCGCGCGCGCGACGCTCGGCGCGAAGATCGTGTCCGCCTGGGGCATGACAGAGAACGGCGCGGTCACCACCACGCTGCCGGATGACGGCGACGAGCGCGCCTCGACCACCGATGGTTGCCCGCTGCCGGGCGTCGAGATACGCGTCGTGGACGGCACCGACGCCGACGTGCCGCCTGGCGAGACCGGCCGCCTGCTGGTGCGGGCGTGCTCCAACTTCGGCGGTTACCTGAAGCGCCCGCAGCTCAACGGCACCGATGCCGACGGCTGGTTCGACACCGGCGATCTCGCACGGCTCGATGCTGGCGGCTACCTGCGCATCGCCGGACGCAGCAAGGACGTGATCATCCGCGGCGGCGAGAACATCCCCGTGCTGGAAGTCGAGACCCTGCTATACCGCCATCCCGCGGTCTCGCAAGTGGCCATCGTGGCCTACTCCGACGAGCGCCTGGGCGAGCGCGCCTGCGCCTTCGTCGTGCCGCGCGCCGGCCAGGCGTTCGACCAGGCGGCGATGGTGGACTGGCTCAAGGCGCAGAAGATGGCGCTGCAGTACATCCCCGAGAAGCTCGTGGTGCAGGACGCACTGCCGGCCACGCCCGCCGGAAAAATCCAGAAGTTCCGGCTGCGCGAGATGCTGCGCAGCGACGCGTCCTGAAGTTGGCGCCGCGGTTGCCCCGGCCACCGCGGCACGGCGCGCAGGCGCTCAGCGGCATTGCGTGTGCGCCGCCCCGACCGCCTCGCCGAACAGCTCCGCCACCAGGTCGATCTCGGCCTCGTCGATCACCAGCGGCGGCAGGAAGCGCACCGTTGCGCCGTGGCGCCCGCCCAGTTCGACGATCAGCCCGCGCTGCAGGCATGCGCGCTGCACGGTGCGCGCAAAGGCGCCATCGGCAGGGTAGGCGCCCACGGCGTCGGCATCGGCACGTTCGTCGACCAGCTCCACGCCGAGCATCAGGCCGCGTCCGCGCACTTCGCCGATGGCGGGGCAGGCGCACCGCGAGGGGCGTGCTGCTCACTCCAAAAGCGCAATTAACCGCCAAGCATTCCACCCACCCAAGTCCGCGCATCCGCGCCAGGGCTGGCAGGGCGAGGGGTGTCCAGCCCCACCTGTCACCGGCCTGCTCCGGTATAGCCTCGCCTATGCGGCGCCAGCAAGCGCCGCAGCCATTGCCGCCAGGCGCCCGCTGCCGGCCTGGTGCCTTCCCGGCAGCGCGTCACGTGCAGCGATGCCGTGGTGACGGCATACAGCTCGATATGGCCGCTGTCGGACAACGTAAAGCTCTCGCTCGCCGTCAGCGCTGTATCCTTCGGGTCGCCGTCGCGGATCAGCCAGAGTTCGCCTTCGGTGCAGCGCACGGCGACGTGTTCGCCGGCGCCCGCCACCAGCCGCAGCGAACTGCGAGCGGGCAGGGTGGCGGTCATGTCATTGCTCACCAGGAACATGATGGTCTCCAGGTTCAGTCGGCGGCCAGGCCGTGCAACGCGGGCGGGATCACCGCGCGCGGGGCTGTGCCGGGCCTGATGAAGTCGGCGATGCGCCGGATCACGGCGGGATCCTGCAGGATGCGCCGATGTCCCAGGCCGCTGGTGGTGGCCAGTTGCGCGCCGGGCCAGGCGCCGGCGATGGCGGCGCCGTCTTCCCAGCGCACTTCCTTGTCATTGCGGTCATGGATTACCAGCGTTGGCGGGACTGGACGGGTTCGGCCGACGTCGGGCACATTGAAAGCCGACCATGGCAGTCCCAGCCAGCGCTCGCTCTGGCGCTGCATGCGCGCCAGCACGCCGGGGGTGAAGCCCATTTGCCAGGCCAGCGACGCACACGCGGCGTGCATGTCGGCCGGCGCTCCGACCAGCACGGCGGCGCGGGCGGGCAGCCCCTCGCGCAGCGCCAGCGCGGTGGCTGCGCCGCCGAGCGAGTGCGCCACCACGGCGTGTACCGGCCCGCGTGCCAGGCTGCGGCGAGCAGCGAGCGCGACATTTCCAGCACCGAGGTCTGTGCCGCGCCGCGCGCGCCGGCATCGGAGGCGCCGTGCGAGAGCGCATCGAAGGCCACCACCCGCATGCCGGCCGCCAGCAGGCCTTCGACAACCGCATGCCACTGGCCGGCATGGCCGCCCCAGCCGTGCGCGAGCAGCACCACGGGACCGGACGTGCCCCAGCGATAGACGCGCACGCGCCGGCTCGGGCCCTGGCCCGTCACCAGCGCCCAGTCGGCGCGCGCACCGTCCAGCAAGTGCCGCGCAGCCGATGTGGCGGCGGCGCGCGGCGGGTTGAACCAGATGTGCTCCAGCGCCCGCGCTGTCGCGCCGGGCCTGACCATGCTGCCCACCTGCCAGCGCAACCGCTGCCAGCCCTGCAAGGCCCGCTCCACCGCGCCGGACTTGCCGGTGCGCAGCGGCGCATTGCCGGCGCGCGCGGGCAAGGGCGCGCCGGCGGGGGATGAGGAAACGGGGGAAGGAGAAGAGACTGCTTGCGTCACGACCTGCACCTCCAATGGATTCTGGATTGCACGGCATCATCGGCACCGGCCCTACCGGCGGCTTTCCGTGCTGTTATTACGACCGACCAGTCGTGCTTTTTTGATGCAAAAAAAGCCCGCCGGAGCGGTTGCTGCCTGCCGGCGGGGTAGCGCCGGCGCCAATGTGTGGCTTCAGTGGCCGCGGGCGCCTTCGGCGGCACGGGCCACCAGTGCCGCAAATGCGTGTCGCGCCATGGTCTCGGCATCCTCGCGGCCAAGCAGCTTGAACGATTGCTGGAAGGCCATGCCGATACCCGAGAGTTCAAAAGCAAATTGCCGCGGATCGGTGTCCGGCCCGAAATGGCCCTCATCGATGGCGTCGCCCACCACGCGCGCAACCGTGCTGTGCCAGTCCTTCAGCGACTGCACGACCAGGTCGCGGATCGAGCCCGGCCGGTCTCGGTATTCCTGGCCCAGCGCCGTGAACAGGCAACGTCCCTGCGTCACCGTGCCGCCCAGCCATTCCAGGTAACCTTCGAACAGCCCCTGCAGCCGGGGCATCCCGCGCGGCTGGCGCATCGCCGGCCGGATCACGATCTCGCCGAAGCGCTCCACGGCCAGGTCCAGCACGGCCTGCTGCAACACCTCCTTGGATTTGAAGTGCGCATACAGGCCGCTCTTCGACATATTGGTGTCCGCGGCCAGCGTGGCCAGCGACAACTGTTCGAAGCCGACCTTGGCAGCGGTGTCCAGTGCCTGTTGGACGATGGCATTGCGGGTGAGTTGTCCTTTCTGCATGGCGTGAAGAATAGCACGACCGGTCGGTTTGTCAACGAAACCAGATGCATGGTATTTGCCCCGACTTGCGCACTTGTGTCGGGGAGGCCATAACGTCATATGGATAGGCATGTGACGTCAACGCAAACCGCCAAGGCCCGTTAGAGACTGGGCGGTGCAGCGATGCTATGCACGATCCGGCTCTTTGATGGCTGCCAGCCGGCCGATGTCAGGGCGGGATTGCGGACTTCTAAGAAATCTGCACAAAGTGTTTCTGCGGTTACATACGGAACGCTTTGCGTGCTCTATACTCGAATGCACGTCCGCGCACTTTTTTTCACTGGTGACTGGAGACCGACATGAACAGTACAGCCGTGCCAAGAGGCGCTAGCGAACCGTTCCGGCAACTGCGGGCGTTGCGTCGCGCGCGCAAGCTCAAGCAGGAGGACGTCGCCCGTAAAGCGGGGATTTCCCGGGAAGCCTACCTGCGGGCGGAGTCGGGTCAGGCCGATCCCCGCATGTCGACGTTCCTGGCCGCCTGCGAGGCGCTGGGCCTGGAAGTCGTGCTGGCCCCGCAGCATCTTGCCGCAGACGTCAACGCATTTATTGCCAGCCGCAATGGCGGCGTGACGGCAGCTTCCATGGCTGGCCAGCCGGCCGCCGGAAGCACGGCCGCGCCGGCTGCGGCACCGGCTTCCGGAGGCGGTTTCGGCTCCGGTACCGGAGAGGGCCACAAGCCGGTCTGACCAGCCGCTGCCTGGCCGGCCGCGTTCGCAACGCGCCGGCACCGGCAGCTGGCCTCCAGGCCACCCATGACAACCGGCGCGGGGCGTTCCGCACCGCGCCGGTTGCCATTGTCCTGAGCGCCGTTCACGATGCCCGGCGCGATCACGCCGCAGGCCCGGCTGCCTGCTTCGGCGTTTTCTGCCTTTCCCGTTTTTTTCCTTTCCGCTGCGTGAGCGATTGCCGCCACGCAGGCGTCAACGCGCGTCCCAGCGCCTGGCGGGTTTCTTCCCGCTTTTCCCGTTTCCCGCCTACAACTGCAATGCAAGCGGCGTCCGACGCATGCGCAGGCGATGCCATTTGACACGTCCGGTACTCGATATTACGATATGGTAAATGCATTACGCATTCCGTAATTCTTGCCATGTGCACACGCAAAGGCTGAATACGGACCGGCAGGCACTCCCAGCAAGAGGCCGCCAGGCGCCAGCGCAGCGCCAAATGGACCGAGACCCAGGAACGCTGACGACACCATGACACTCACGCACACCCAGCTTGCCGAGCACGGCTATATGTCCGGCTTCGCCAATGAATTCGCCACCGAGGCGCTGCCCGGTGCGCTGCCTGTGGGCCGGAACTCGCCGCAGCGCGCGCCCTACGGCCTGTACGCCGAGCAGCTGTCCGGCACGGCCTTTACCGCGCCGCGCGCACACAACCGGCGCTCGTGGCTGTACCGCATCCGCCCGGCCGCGATGCATACGCCGTTCACGCAGATCGAGCAGTCGCGTTTCCTGAGCCGTTTCGACCAGGTGCCGCCGTCGCCCAACCAGATGCGCTGGAGCCCGCCGGCAATGCCGTCGGTGCCGACCGACTTTGTCGACGGCATTGTCACCATGGCCGGCAACGGCGGCCCCGAGGCCATGACCGGCTGCGGCATCCACCTGTACCTGGCCAACCAGTCGATGCAGGACCGCTTCTTCTACAACGCCGATGGCGAGATGCTGATCGTGCCGCAGCAGGGCCGCCTGCTGATGGTGACCGAGCTGGGCCGCCTGGAAGTGGAGCCGCAGGAGATCGTGGTGATCCCGCGCGGCGTGCGCTTCCGCGTGGAGCTGCCCGACGGCGAGTCGCGCGGCTATATCTGCGAGAACTACGGCGCGTTGTTCCAGCTGCCCGACCTGGGCGTGATCGGCTCCAACGGCCTGGCCAACCCGCGCGACTTCCTGTCGCCGGTGGCCAGCTATGAAGACCGCGAGGGTGATTTCGAACTGGTGGCCAAGTTCCAGGGCAACCTGTGGCGCGCCGGCATCGGCCACTCGCCGCTGGACGTGGTGGCCTGGCATGGCAACTACACCCCGTACAAGTACGACCTGCGCCGCTTCAATACCATCGGCTCGATCAGCTTCGACCACCCGGATCCGTCGATCTTCCTGGTGCTGCAGTCGCCGTCGGCCACGCCGGGCGTGGACACCATCGACTTCGTCATCTTCGGGCCGCGCTGGCTGGCGATGCAGGACACGTTCCGCCCGCCCTGGTTCCACCGCAATATCGCCAGCGAATTCATGGGGCTGATCGCGGGCGTCTACGACGCCAAGGCCGAAGGCTTTGCCCCGGGCGGCGCCAGCCTGCACAACTGCATGAGCGGCCACGGCCCGGATACGGAAACCTTCGAGAAGGCCAGCGCCGCCGATACCTCGCAGCCGCACCGCATCGAGGACACCATGGCCTTCATGTTCGAGACCCCGGGCGTGATCCGCCCGACGCCGTATGCCGCGCAGTCGGCCTCGCTGCAGCAGGACTACTACACGTGCTGGCAAGGCCTGAAGAAACACTTTAACCCGAACACCCGCTAACCCCGGGCGCCTGGCCGCCCGCCCGGTTTTCTCCCCTCGCCCGCTTGCGGAAGAGGGGCCGGGGGAGAGGGCAGGCGCTCGTCAAGCATGACGCGTCACCGCACGCGACAAGTGCCACCAAATTTTCGGAGTATCCCAATGACCGCCCCCAAGACCAGCTGGATCGCTTCCGCCAACGACGGCCAATCCCACTTCCCGCTGCAGAACCTGCCGTATGGCGTGTTTTCGACCAAGGGCCAGGCTCCGCGCGTCGGCGTTGCCATCGGCGACCAGGTGCTGGACCTCGCCGCGCTGGATGAGGCCGGCCTGCTGCCGGCCATTGCCAAAGGCACGTTTGCCGCAGCCAGCCTGAACCGCTTTATCGCGCTGGGCAAGCCGGTCTGGAGCGAAACCCGCAAGCGTCTGACGGCGCTGCTGTCCGGTGATGACGCCGCGCTGCGCGACAACGCCGCCCTGCGCGACAAGGCACTGGTGCCGATGTCGGCCGCGACGCTGCACCTGCCGGTGGAGATCCCGGGCTACACGGACTTCTATTCGTCCAGGGAGCACGCCACCAACGTCGGCCGCATGTTCCGCGACCCGGACAATGCGTTGCTGCCGAACTGGCTGGAGATCCCTATCGGCTACAACGGCCGTGCCAGCTCGGTGGTGGTGAGCGGCACGCCGCTGCATCGCCCCAACGGCCAGATCAAGCTGCCGAACGAGGCGCGCCCGGTGTTCAGCCCCTGCCGCAAGCTGGACTTCGAACTGGAGGTGGGTTTTATCGTCGGCAAGGAGACCGCGCTGGGCGAGCCGGTCAGCACCGCTGCCGCGCCAGAGCATATGTTTGGCATGGTGCTGCTCAACGACTGGAGTGCGCGCGATATCCAGCAATGGGAATATGTGCCGCTGGGACCGTTCAACAGCAAGAGCTTCGGTACCTCGATCTCGCCTTGGGTGGTGACGATGGAAGCGCTCGAGCCGTTCCGCCGCGACAATCCCGAGCAATCGCCGCAGCCGCTGCCGTACCTGCAGCAGCAGGGCAAGAATGCCTACGACATCGCCCTGGAAGTCGCGTTGCAGCCGCAGGGCGCAGCGGCACCCAGCACCATCTGCCGCACCAACTTCAAGGCGATGTACTGGACCATGGCGCAGCAGCTGGCCCATCACACGGTGTCGGGCTGCAATGTGCGCGTGGGTGACCTGATGGGCTCGGGCACGATCAGCGGCACCACGCCGGATTCCTACGGCAGCCTGCTGGAGCTGACCCGCAACGGCGCCGAGCCGGCGACGCTGGCCGACGGCAGCCGCCGCGGCTTCCTGGAGGATGGCGACGAAGTGACCATGACCGGCTACTGCCAGGGCGAAGGCTATCGCGTTGGCTTCGGCGTGGTGTCGGGCAAGATCCTGCCGGCGCGCTGAAGCGTTTCAGCCGGCGCTGCGGTCGGCGCTTTGGCCGACTGCGGCGGCATCCAGGATGACCGCCGCGCGGCCTGACAGCAGCGCCCGGCCCGCGGCGCTGACGGTGAATGCATACAGCACGCTGCTGCCTTCACCGCTGATGCGCTGCGCCTCCACCTGCAGCGGCGCCTCGATATCGTCTAGCCGCTCCACGTGCAGCACCAGCTTGCGCACGCTGGCCAGGTAGCCCGAGCGCGGGCGCTGCGCGTCCTTGCCGGGTTCCGCCTGCGCCAGCAATGCGCCGTGCACGGCCATTGCCTGTGCCGCATATTCAATCCCGCTGACCGCGGCCAGCCGGCCCTGCGCGCGCAGCGGGTTGTCCGCGCGCGTATGCGTGGAGGAAGTGCAGCGAACCGATGCCGCATCCCAGGCCAGCACGCCGTCGAGCAGGCACATCGTGCCCTGGTGCGGAATGCGTGCCGCGATCCAGTCGCGGTCTTTCAACAGCTCAGCCATCCGCCTGGTAGCAGAGGCTTTCCACCTCGGCTTCAAGCTGCAGCGTGTCCAGATAATCGAGCACCACGGTGGTGGTCTTGCCGCGGGCGATGGCCGCCAGCAGCGGCAGCATGCGTGCGGCCGGCGCCGAGGTACGCAGCGCTTCCAGCGCGGCGTCCGGCATCACCGTGGCCGGTGCCTGCTTCAGCGCCACGGCGATGCGCGCGAGCGAACGCGCCGTCTGCCGCGGCGTGACCAGCAGGGCTACGCCGAAGGGATCGGGGATAGGGCGGTGGCTGTGCAGCGGCTCGGGATAGCCGGTGTCATAGGCGATCAGCAGGCAGGGCTCGGCATCGGCGGCGGCCTGGAGCACGCATTCGAGCAAGCCCGCGCTGCCACTGCCATCCATGGCGCAGAGCACATTGGAGGTGCGCATCGCGCCCGCGGCGATCGACCAGTAGCCGGCGGTCGCGTTATGCACGGAGTTGTGGAAGCGCGTGGGCGACATCAGCGGCTCGGGCTCGGCCAGCGCTTCGCAGATGGCATGGAAGTTCTGGCCGTCGCTGCTGGACGAGGCAAAGATCGTCGGCAGTTGCGCGGCATCGAGGCCGCTGGCGGCGACGGCCTGCTGGCCCACCCCCAGCGCCAGCCGTACGGTCGGGCCGGTGCGGCGGCGCTCGGCCGGCGGCAGGCCCGCGGGTGGCGGCAGTTCGGTGGCCGCGTGCGCGTACGGCACGCGGCCGGCAAGGACTTCGGTGGCCTGCTGCCAGCCGGTCAGGCCGGGGCCGAGCAGGCCGATGCTTTCGATATAGACGTGCTGCGGCATGGCGATGCTCAATGGGAAGCTGCGTCCGCGCGAGCGAACAGCAGGCTGCAGTTGGATCCGCCGAAGCCGAAGGCATTGGTCATCGCATAGCGCAGCGGTGCTTCGCGGTTGGCGAGCTGGTAGTTCACGTCCAGCGCCGGATCCACCTGCGTGGTGTTGATGCCGCCGGGCAGCAGGCCGTGGCGCAGCGCCAGCGCGCAAATGACGGCTTCGAGCGCGCCGGCGGCACCCAGCGCATGCCCGGTAGCGCCCTTGGTGGAGCTGCACGGCGTGCCGGGCAGCGCCGCGGCCATGGCCATCGCCTCGGCCGCGTCGTTGCTGCGCGTGGCGGTGCCATGGAGGTTGACGTAGCCGACCTGTGCCGGCGCGACCCCCGCGCTGGCCAGTGCCTGCTCCAGTGCCAGGCGCGCGCCCAGCCCGTCGGGGTGCGGGGTCGACATATGGTGCGCATCGCTCGATTCGCCGATGCCGGCCAGCAGGATGGCATCGCCTGGCGGGGTGCCGGCCACGCGCTCGAGCAGGCCGAATGCCGCCCCCTCGCCGATCGAGATGCCGTTGCGCGCAACGTCATAGGGCCGGCACGGCTGGTCGGACAACAGCTCCAGCGAATTGAAGCCGTACAGCGTGGTGTGGCACAGCGAATCGACACCGCCGACCACGGCTACATCGATCAGCCCTGCCTCCAGCATGCGCCGTGCCGAGCTGAACACCTTGGCGCCGGATGAACAGGCCGAGGACACCGCAGCCGCCGGGCCGGCCAGCCCCAGGTATTGGCGCAGGAAGGCAGGCAGCGAGTAGGGGTTGTGGGTGGTGGCGTAGTGGAAGCCCGGCGGCAGCGCGCCGCTGGCAGGATCCCGCTGGCGATAGGCCAGTTCCGTCTGCAGCACGCCCGCGGTGCTGGTGCCCAGGAAGACGCCGACCCGGTGGGCGCCGTAGCGCGCCGCCGCTTCGCGCACACGCGCGGCAAAGTCGTCCTGCTCCAGCGCCAGTTGCGCCAGCCGGTTGTTGCGGCAGTCGAATTCGGCCAGTGCAGGCGGCAGTGCCACGGCGTCCAGGCCGGGGACTTCGCCGACGAAGGTATCGAGCTCGACGCCGCCAAAGCGGCAGGGCGCCAGGCCGCCGCGCTGCGCACGCAGGGCCGACAGGGTGGCGTCTACACCGGCGCCAAGGCAGCTGGTGGCCGTGAAATGCGAGAACAGGAGCGGGGACACGGCTTAGGGGAGCGAATTGAAGGAATCTCGGAAGGCTGTGCCAATTGTAACAAGCCGCCGCTCACTCAGGCTGGCGGCACGGCCGCGCGCAGCGTGACGCAGCGCAGGCCGGCTTGTTCGATGGCGGCGAGCAGGCCCGGCAGCACCGTGGCGCAGTGTGCATTGCCGGCGGCATCGGTGCCGGGGTTGCCGTCGTGCAGCAACAGGATGTCGCGCCCGGCGAGCTTGCCGCCGAGGCGCTGCGCCACGCGCGCCGCATGGTCGCCACAACGGGTATCGAAGCCGCGCCGGGTCCAGGCGGCAAGCTGAAGCCCGAGCCGGCACAGCACCGGCTCAAGGAAGGGATTGCGCAGCCCCGCGGGCGCGCGGAAGAAGCGCGGCGCCTGGCCGGTGAGGTCGGTCAGCACCTGCTGCGCGGCACGGATGTCGCGCAGCATGCGCCCGGGACCGAAGACCGAGAAGTGCAGCCGGTGGTACATGCTGTGGTTTTCCACGGCGTGGCCGCGGCGGACGATCTCGCGCACCAGTTCCGGATGCGCCGCGGCGCGCGCGCCGACGCAGAAGAAGGTCGCGCGCGCGCCGTGCTGGTCCAGCATGTCTAGCACGCGCGGCGTCAGCGCCGGGTTGGGGCCGTCGTCGAACGTCAGTGCCACGCAGTCACTGGCCGAGGGCGGCAGGCGCAGCAGGTTGGGGCCAAGCCAGCGGCTGCGCGGCCACAGGCCGGTGGCGCACATTGCCGCATGGGCGGCGCCAACGCCGGCCAGCGCCATGCCGATGGACTCAGGGTGCGCCAGCATCGCGCCGGCGGCACCCAGGTGCACGGCGGCGGCGCCGCAAAGCAGCGGGGTGGGGCGCCAGGTGCGGCTGTTGGAGGTGCCGCGCAAGGCAATGCGCGGTGCGGGATACGAATTCATCTTGCACTCCCGGCTGTGTCCGGCGCTGCCGGGCGCGCCAGGATCGCCGAAAACCACAGGGCCAGCACGGCACCGGGACCTACCGTCAGGCCGAAGGCCTTGAGCAGCGGCAGGCTCGACAGCGCCAGCAGGCCGAAAGCGGCCACTGTGGTGAGGTTGGCCAGCAGCAGCGACACCAGTGTATGCGGTGAAGCGCCCGCCACCTGGCTGCCCGCCGCGGGGCCGTTGAAGAATAGCGCGTAATTGGAACCCACGGCCATCAGCAGCAGCAGGCCCACCAGGTGCAGCAGCGTCAGCGGCTGGCCGAGCGCTGCCAGCCCTCCCAGCACCACCAGCGCCGCCGCGGCCAGCGGCAGCACCGTGGCCACAACCCGCCGTGCCGAGCGCAGCGCCACGGCCAGCAGCACGATGATCGCCAGCAGGCCGGCCAGCGACAGCAGCAAGGCCTCGCGCAGGTAGCCGGTGTAGAGGCGGTCGGATTCGCCCTTGAGGTCGACGAACAGCGTGTCAGGGACGCCAGCCCGCGCGACCGCGGCCCGCACCGCGCTGGTGTCGACGCCGTCGGCTGCGCCGGCGCCTTGCTGGGTGTGGGCCGGTGCGCGCAGCGGCAGCGTGGCGCTCCAGCGCCCGTCGCGCTGCGCCAGCAACGCATCGACAGCCAGCGCCATCGATGTGCCGCGCAAGTCCTCGCGCCGCAGCAGCGCACCGGTGCGCGTCGCCTCGGCCTGCGCCAGGAACGGCGCGAACAGTGACGCGCGCACCGGCTGCGTGGCGATGGCAGCGCGCAGGCGCTGCGCCAGCACGTCGGGCGGCGGCAGGCTGGCCTGGCGCTCGCGCTGGGTCGCCGCGCTGGGCAGGTAGCGCGCCGGGCTCTCGTAGCCGCCAATGAAATTCTGTGCCACCAGCGGGTCCAGTTCACGTGCCACGCGCTCCGCGCCCTGCAGCACGGATTCCTGGTCCGGCCCGGACAGCACCACCAGGTAGCGCACGTCGGGCGCGCCAAGATCCTCGCGCAAGCGGGTGTCGAGGGCCTGGTCGCCGGCCGACACCGGGCTCAGCGCCTGCAGCTCGCGGCCCCACAGCGTGCCGCGGTGCATGGCCAGCACCGTGCCGGCTGCCACCACCAGCACCAGCACCAGCCAACGCAGCCGGTGCGCGCGCGCCGCCAGCCACTGCAGCCGGCGGCCCAGGGGCGCCACGTCGCGCAGGTGCAGCGTGGCCGGCACCAGCTGCGGCAGCACGAAGCGCGTCACCAGCGCCGCGGCCGTCAGCCCGGCAATCGAATACAGCCCCAGCTGCGCCAGCCCCGGAAAGCCCGACAGCAGCAGCGAGGCAAAGCCGCAGACCGAGGTCAGCACGCCAAGGCGCACCGTTGGCCAGAAGCCGCCCAGCCAGGCGTGCTCGTCGCGCCGGCCATCGCGCGTGTACTGCGCGGACTGCACGAACAGGTAGATCGAATAGTCGACCGCCTCGCCGATCAGCGTGGTGCCAAAGCCCAGCGTCAGTCCGTGCACCGAGCCGCCGAAGCCCAGGCTGACCGCGGCAATGCCCGCCAGCGCGCCGCTCAGTACCGGCACCAGCCCCAGCACCAGCAGCGGCACCGAGCGGTAGACCAGCAGCAGCAGCGTGACGATGATGGCCACGCCGATGGTCGACAGGCGCTCCACATCATGGCGGATGGTGTCGCGTGCATTGACGGAAAACACGCCCGGCCCGGTCATCACCAGCTGGTACTGGCCGGCCGCTGCGGCCCTGCCAAACGCCTCGCGCACGGCCCCGATGGCTTGGGCCTGCGCATCCGTGTCAGACCCCGCGGCGGCCGTCTGCGCCAGCAGCACCGCACGCTTGCCGTCGCGCGACGCCCAGGCGCCGGCGTGCATGGGCACGCGCTGCCCGGCATCCAGCTGTGCCAGCATCGCGGCCACTTCGCCGGTGGGATCGCGCGGCAGCAGCGACTTGGTGAAGAGCCCGGCGGACGAGGCCAGCAGCTCGAACGATTCATTCAGTGCCTGCGCCAGGCCGCGTTCACTGAAGCGCTCCGGCGTGACCGCGGGGCTGAGCAGGTAGCGGTGCGCAAACACGTACTGGCGGTCTGCGGCCTGGTTGACCGGCTCGCCGTTCTGGATCGCGGTGAAGCGCGGATCGCCGCGCAGCTGCGCCGCCATGGCACGCGATACCGCGGCCCGGCCATCGGCATCGCCGCCCTCGATCCCGACCAGGACCAGGCGCGACACCAGTCCGTCGCGCAGCTGGTTCACCAGCAATTGCTGCTCGGCGCTGGGCAGGCGCGGCAGGAAGGCCGAGAGGTCGGCCGTGAATGTGGTGCGGCTGATGACAGCCGCGCAGGCGAGCATGGCGAAGAGCCACAGTGCCAGGGCGAGCCGGCGCGTCACTGGGCGCGTCGTTGCGGGCGGCGCTGCGCTCATGGGCGGGCGGCAGGACGGATCTTCAGCACCGAGCGGTCGCCGTCGGCCTGCCGGATCTCGACGCGGTCGAGCGCATCCTGGCTGCCGTCGATGCGCACCTGGCTGACAACCGCGGCCATGCGCGAGTCCGCCGGTGTCAGCGTCAGCGTCCAGCGGCTGGCACGGCCTTCCAGTCCGAGCTTGTAGTAGCGCTCCAGCGTCTGGCGGTTGCCTGCCAGCGTGCCGCGGATGCTTTCGACAAAGGCGGCCAGCTCGGGGTAGTTCTGCAGCGGCATGGTGTAGCGCTTGCCGTCGCGCTCGACCGTCAGCATGTCGCCGTCAAGCACCATGTTCTCGGTCTTGGGCGACAGTGTGCGCTTCTCCAGGTGGTCGGGCGCCGCGAACAGCAGTTCGCCGGACGACTGCACCGGCTTGTCGAGTATCGCCAGGTACTTGGTCTCGGTGAACAGCACGCGCCCCGACTTGCGCTGCGCCAGGGTGGACATCAGCTGGTCGACGCCGAACGTGGCGGCACCGGACGGTGTGGCCAGCGCAAGCATGGCGCCGGCCAGCAGCATCGACAGCAGAAAGCGGAAAGGGATTTTGGAAAGCGACATCAGGGGCTGCTCACGGCTCGCGGGTCATGGCTCGTTGCCCGGCGGCGGCTGTTCAGACAGCGGCGGGCCGGCGTGCCAGAAATCGTAGAAGTTGAACCAGTTGTACGGCGCGCTGCGGCAGAACTGCTCCAGCAGGCGCACGTATTCCGCCAGCGCGGTCTGCACGGCTGCCTCGCGCTGGCCGCGTGCGGTGCCGGTGAAGTCCGCCAGCGGCACGAAGTGCACATCGTAGCGGTTGCCGCCGCGGTACAGGCCGGTGATGAAGAACACCGGCCGGCGCAGCATCGCCGCCATGCGCAGCGGGCCGGTCGGAAGGCCCGTCGGCGTGCCGAGGAAGCTGCACTGCTGCACCGGGTCGGTGGCGCGCTGCGACAGCGTGCGGTCGGCCAGCATGCCGATCATGTAGCCGCGGTCCAGGTAGTCGCGCACCCGCAGCATGGTGTCGAAGCGGCCCAGCGCGATCACGTCCTGGCGCATCGCCGGGTTGATCGACTGCAGTACATCGTTGAGCTTGTACGCGTTTTCCTCGTACATGGTGATCGCGACTTCCATCTCCGGGTGCCGCCGCCCGAGCGCGCGCACCACCTCGAAGCTGCCCAGGTGCGCACCCAGCAGGATTGCGCCGCGGCCGCGCGCCATCGCGGCTTCCAGCTGCGCCTCTCCGTGCAGGCGGATATCGAACAGGTCGAAGCGGCCGTTGAGCAGGTAGATGCGGTCATGGATGGTCGAGGCAAAGGTGAACACATGCCGGTAGCCATCGACCCAGTTGGCCTCGCGCCCGAGGGCGCGGTCCATATAGGCGCGCGAGGCATGGCGTGCCGCCGGCGCGAACAGCATGAAGTACGCCGCAATCCCCCGCAGCACCACGCGTCCGACGGGGCGGCCGAGCGCCAGCGAGATCCACGTCATGACGCGCAGCAGCGTGATGCTGCCGCGCTCCTCGCGGCGCGACCATTCGGATTCCAGCGGCGGCTGCCGCTTCCACAGCCAGCTCAGCATGCCGATGCCCCCGCTGGCGGCGCGGCGCTGCGCACCTGCAGCGTGCCGCTGGCGACATCGCGTCCGGCGCTGCGCAGCGTGAAGCGGATACTCTCGCCGCCATCGGCCGCTGTGTCAGCCTGGTGAAGGATCTCCACGCGCTCGCCCGGGGTCACCGGGCTCAGGAACTTGATGGCGCCGGCCTGGGTGACGGCGAGGCGGCGGCCCAGCGCCGCGCCGAGTGCCAGCACCGCGTGGTCCAGCAGCACCACCCCGGCACGATCGGATGGCCGGGGAAGTGGCCGGCGATGGCCGGGTGAGCGGCGCCGATGACGAAGGCGGGCCTTGCTACGCTATCGCCGCGGTGCGCCCCGGCAAGCCTGGCGACCAGCGCCGCCAGGGCTTCGCGCGGCAGCTTGCCGGCGGCATTGCGCGGCAGGCTGTCGGCAAGGAGCAGCGGGCGCGGCAGGAAGGCCGGGTCGATGCGCGCGCGCAGCGCCTGCTGGAGCTGCGCCAGGGTGACGCCTGGCGCTACCGCCACCGCCACCAGCCGCACCACGTGGCCATGCGTGTCGCCTTCGTGCGCATCATCAGGCATGAAGAACGCGCCGTCGCGCACGCCGTCGATGGCCGTGAGCTGGTGGTTCAGATAACCCAGCGAGGTGCGCTTGCCGGCGATATTCAGCATGTCGGCCTTGCGGCCATGGAGCAGGAAGTGGCCGGCATCCAGCGGTGCGATGGCGTCGCCCAGCGGCACCGGCTGTTCGATATGGCCGCCTTCGGCCCAGGTCTCGGTGCCGCCGCCGGCGCCCTGGCGTGCTTCCAGCCGCACGCCCGGCACCAGTGTCCAGGCATCGGCCTGCGCGGTGCGGCGCGTGGCGATCTGGCCGGTCTCGGTGCTGCCGTAGATCTCGCACAGGGGAGCGCCGAACAGGGTCTCGGTCTCGCCCGCCAGCTGGCGGCCAAGCGGGGCGGTCGCGCACAGCACCAGGTCTGCCGGCGGCATCGCCATGCCTGACTGCAACAGCGTGCGCAGGTGCACGGGCGAGCTGACCAGCGCACGCGGCGCCGGCACCGAGGCGAGTGCATCGCGCACGTCGGCCGGATAGAAAGCCGGGGCCGCCACCAGTGCCGCGCGGCCCTGCAGCACCAGCATGACCGTGGCTTCCAGCCCGAACATATGCTGCGGCGGCACCGTGCCCACCAGGGTCCAGGCACGCCCGTCCAGCAGGCCCAGCCGCTGTGCCGCCACACGCGCGCATCGGGCCATCGCGCCCCAGGTCTTGCGGTGCGGCACCGGCGTGCCGGTCGAGCCTGACGTGAACACATACGCCATGACCTGGGCCGCGGGAATCTGCGGGATTTCGACCGGCCCGTCCGTGGCCGCGCCGCGCAGGCCGTCGTGATAGTGGACCGCCGGCATGGCGCACGCCGCGTCAGGCTGGTCATGCAGGCAGAAGGCATCCGGGGCAAAGTCGGCCAGCTGGCGCACCATCTCCGGCGTATGCGACGGCGGCAGCAGGGTGGTCTTGCCCGCCAGCAGCGCGGCGCACAGGCCGACGGTGAAGCGGTAGCGGTCGGTGCAGGCGTTGAATACGTGCCCGCCTGCCGGCAGCGCAGTGGCCAGGGTGGACGCATCGGCCAGGAACTGGCGCACGCTGACAGGCCGTCCGTGCGCCCAGGCGATGATGTCTTCGGGCGAGGCATGCGCGACGATCGGGAGCATGGTCATGGGGCGGAGCCTGTGCCTGTTGCCAGTGTAGGGGCCGGGGCGCGGCGCGTCAGCGCGGCAAACCGGGCCGGCGCGCACGGGCAGCCATGACTGCGCGATAGCCATGCACCGCGTCCAGCAGGCCGCCATGGGCCATGCCCGGGAAGGCGATGCGGCGGCACACGGCTTCGCCCACGAACATCAGCGCGATCAGCAGCGGCGTGGCCAGGTTGGCGAAGCTGGACCAGGTCGCCACCGGCGCGAGCACGAACAGCAGCGTCGATATACCCACCATCGCGGCGAAGAACAGCGTCCAGGCCTGGGTCACGCGCAGTGTGTAGCGCAGGTGCGCGGGGGGCAGCTGGCCATGGATTGCCGTCGCGATCTGCGTGCACAGTGGCGTGTGGCCGGAGCGCAGGCTCAGCGCGAACATCACGCCCAGTGCGGCGTTGATGCCGGCGTGTTGCAGGAAATAGGTCCAGCCGAAATGCGTGGCCAGCGGCAAGCGCCAGATCCACAGGGCGGCGCAGGCTGCCAGCAAGCCCGCCAGTGCAGGCAGGCGCCCTCCGGCGCGGCGGCAGGCAAGGAAGCCGATCAGCAGGAACGGCGCCGCTCCGAGCCATAAGGCGGCGACTTCGGCACCCGGCTGGTGTGCCGCATGGTGCAGGGCGGATTCGTAAGCGATAAAGGCGGCCACCGCGGCAATCCAGCCATGGCGACGGCCTGCCGGCACGGCATTCCGCCGCACAGGCATGGCCGGCGTGGCGGGTGGAGAGGGGCGCTCGAAGGGCTGGCTCGATGGCATCTGCGAGGGTATATTGTGTGTAGCGTAAGTCGCTTGGCGCACTGCGTGGCCGGAAATGACGCCGCATGGTGCGCGAAGCGAACGCTTTATACCCCAAAAGACCCGCCCGACGTGGTGATGATTCCCAAAAGGGCCGCGTTTGTTGTTACTAAACTTCTCTCAACTGGCTGGGATTTGCCCCTTTTGATAGCATCGGTTGCCCTGCCGTACGGACTGGACAATCTTGCCCGGACCCATGCCGCAGCGGCATTCCAGCCACCTAGCGACATGACCGAACTCGAAACCGAACTTGCCCGCCTCATCATCGACGAACTCGACATTGCCGAGTTGCGGCTGGAAGACATCAATGCCGCCACGCCGCTCTATGGCGAAGGCTTCGGGCTGGATTCCATCGATATCCTTGAGATAGCGCTGCTGGTGTCGCGCAAGTACGGGGTCGAACTGCGTTCGGACAACCCCGACAACAAGACCATCTTTGCCTCGCTGGGCAGCCTCGCCACTTACCTGGCGGAACACCGCATGCGCTAGCCCGGCTCGCCGCACCCAACCTTTTTCCTTTTCCCAAAGCCAGGACCGGAGCACGACATGCCGCAGCAAGCCATGCCCGGGCCCGCGCTGGTGGCCGGCGGCAGCGCCTGCCCCATGGGCGGCGCCGAGCCGTCTGCCACGCACCTGGTGCTGATCCCCAGCTATAACCCCGGCGTGCGCCTCTTTGAGGTGCTGCGCGCGGCGCGCGCCGCCTGGACGCCGGTCTGGGTGGTCGTGGACGGCAGCACCGATGGCAGCGACCAGTGGCTGCTGGCGCAGGCGGCCACCGATCCGGGGCTACGCGTACTGGTGCTGCCGCGCAACCAGGGCAAGGGCACCGCGGTGCTGCATGGTATCGACGCGGCCGCCGCGGCTGGCTTTACGCATGTTCTCGTGATGGATTCGGACGGGCAGCATCCTGCACATTTGATTCCGCAGTTCATGGCGATATCGCAGCGCCACCCAGGCGCCATGGTGCTGGGCCGGCCCGTCTTCGACGCCAGCGCGCCGCGTGAGCGGGTCTACTGGCGGCGCATGTCCAACTTCTGGGCGGATGTCGAGACGCTGTGGGCAGGCATCGGGGATTCCCTGTACGGCTTTCGCGTCTACCCGATCGCGCCGCTGCGCGCCGTCATGCGCGAGAGCCGCTGGATGCGGCGCTTCGACTTCGACCCGGAAGTGGCGGTGCGCCTGTGCTGGCGCGGCGTGCGCCCCATCAACGCCGATGCGCCGGTGCGCTACTTCGGCCAGCGCGAGGGAGGGGTATCGCACTTCCGCTATCTGCGCGACAACCTGTTGCTGACTGGCATGCACCTGCGGCTGCTGGCCGGCTTCGTGCTGCGGCTGCCGGTACTGGTGTGGCAGCGGCTGCGGCGCCAGGCTGGCGCCGCATCATCCAATCACACGGCCTGACCGGCCCCTGCCTGCATCTCCTTGCGGAACCCTGATCTGCCGCAAAGCTATTCCTGATATTCCTCAAGAAACGTACAGCTGTGTCGTTATAGCTACGCAGTAATTGCGAACGTGGCGCATGTTCCATAGAATCGGCCAACTTGCAATTTGTAACGATTTGTAATTGGAGGAAGGATGGGAATCAGCAGGATGTTGGCCGCGGGCATTTGCCTGGGGCTGGGCGCTTGTGCCACGGTCACCACGCCGCCCAAGGTGGTGGAGGCGCCCGCGCCGCGCCAGCAGCAGGTCGCCGCGCAGGAAGCCGTGTCGCTGCCGCCGGTGCGCCAGCTGAAGCGCAAGATCGCCATTGGCCGCTTCTCGAATGAAACGCGATATGGGCGCACCTTCTTCACGGACCAGAACCTGGATCCCCTGGGCAAGCAGGCCAGCGATATCCTGGCCAGCCGCCTGGTGGCTTCCAGGCGCTTCCTGGTATTTGAGCGGCCGGACCTCGGCAAGGTCCAGGCCGAGCAGAGCCTGACCAGGGACAGCCAGCTGGTGGGGGTCGATACGCTGATCATCGGCTCGGTGACCGAGTTTGGACGTGCCACCACCGGCAAGGCGGGCTTCCTCAGCTCGACCAAGGTCCAGACGGCCCATGCCAAGGTGGAAATCCGCCTGGTCGACGTCAAGACCGGCCATGCCTTCTTCTCCGCCAGCGGCGCCGGTGAAGCCTCGACGGAATCCGGCGAGGTGGCTGGCTTCGGCAGCAAGGCCGACTACGACGGCACGCTCAACGACAAGGCCATTGCCGCCGCCATCTCGGATGTGCTGGGCCGCCTGATGGGCAAGCTCGAAGAGCGCCAGTGGAAGACTGACATCCTCAAGGCCGAAGGCCGCACGGTGTACATCTCGGGCGGCAGCCGCCAGGGCATTCGTACCGGTGACACGCTGCAGGTCTATGCGGAAGGCGAACAGGTCAAGAGTGGCCAGAGCGGCTTCCAGATTGCGCTGCCGGCGCGGCCGGTTGCCCAGGTGCGCGTGCAGTCGTCCTTCGGCGACAGCGAGACCAATGAGGGGTCGGTGACGGAGCTGGTGTCCGGCACGCTGCCCAGAGGCACCGCCAACCTCTTCGTCGCGCAATAAGGAAGCCCGAGATGAAACAACTCTTCTGCGCCGCGCTCGCGGCGCTGGCCATGTACGGCTGCGCCATGCCGAACACTACCGTGCAGAGCGGACAGGGCCGCCCGACGCTTCGCGTGGTCGGCGCACCGCCGCAGTCCGTGCTGGTGGTCGATGGCATCCAGATGGGCCAGGCAGCCGCCTTCGACGGCGCGCAGTCCGTGCTCAAGATTGAAGAAGGTCCCCACCAGGTCGAGATCCGCCAGGGCAGCCGTGCGTTGCTGACGCGCAGTATCTTTGCCGCAGGCGGCGAGTCCGTCAGCATCGAAGTCTCCGCGGAGCAGCCACAATGAAACGGATCCAGACCACGGGCGTGCTGCTTGCCGCCGCCCTCCTCAGCGCCTGCGCGCCGCAGCAGAAATATGCATGGGGCTCGTACGAGCCAGCGCTCTACACGTACTACAAGACGCCGGCTGCGTCGGAGGCATTCGCCGAGCAGCTCAACAAGACCATCACGACCGCTGAAAGCAGCGGCACCAAGGTCCCGCCTGGCCTGTATGCCGAGTATGGCAACGTGCTGCTGGAGCAGGGCAAGGGGAAGGAGGCGGTAGTCTGGTTCGAGAAGGAAAAGGCTGCCTGGCCGGAGTCCGCCGTGCTGATGACACGCATGGTGCAGATCGCCAGCGGGCCGCGCGCTGACAAGCCCAAGGCGAAGGACGCCACCCCCGGCAGCGCCCAGGCCGCGGCCGCGGCACCGGGCCAGACCACCAAGCAATAAGAGGACCCATGCGACTGATCCGCTCACTCCGCACGCTTGCGCTGCTGGCGCTGGCTGGCAGCCTTGCCGCCTGCGCGCCCATGGCCAAGCGCTCTGACTACACCGCCTTCCGCGCCGACCAGCCGCGCTCCATCGTCGTCGTGCCGGTGGTCAACCGCAGCGTCGACGTCGATGCGCCCGACTATTTCCTGTCGACCATCGCACGGCCCGTCGCCGAGCGTGGCTACTACGTCTTTCCGGTGCACCTGACCAAGCGCCTGATGGAAGACGAAGGGCTGTCCGATGCCGACCTGGTGCATAACAACGATCCGGCCGTCATTGCCAGGATGTTCGGTGCCGATGCCGTCATGTACGTGCGCATCGAGCGCTGGGATTCCAAGTACATGGTGCTGCAGACGACCACCACCGTGGAGATGGACTACACGCTCAAGAGCGGCAAGGACGGCAAGACGTTGTGGTCGCGCCATCAGCAGCTGGCCTACACGCCCAATAACAGTGGGGGCGGCGGCCTCGCTGGCCTGATCGGGGCGGCGATTGCCGCGGCGGTCGAGAAGGCCAAGCCGAACTACGTGCCGCTGGCCCAGCAGGCCAATGCCTCCGCTGTCGGGCTGGTGGGCGTCGGGCTGCCGGCTGGCCCATATGATCCGAAGTTCAAGGCCGACAACGCCGAGTTCTGAGCGATCAGCCGAAAGAGCAAACAGAAAGGCCGCATCATGCGGCCTTTCTGCCTGGTTGGCCCAGGGGCCAGGGTTTGCTTACTTGCCCAGTTCGTGACCGATCACGCCGCCTACCACGGCACCGCCGATGGTCCCGGCAGTGCTGCCGTCAGTCAGCTCGTGCCCGGCCACGCCGCCGGCCACCGCGCCCGCCGCAGTGCAGCCGGCCAGCGCCATGCTTGCACTTACCAGAAGCGCGCCTGCGAGTTTCCACATGATGGTCTCCTGCATCGTTGCCGGGCCAGTTGCAGGCAACCGGCCCCATGTGTCCAGCTTAGGCCCGTGCCGGGCAGGGCCCTCTCCGAGACACGCCGATTGCGTTGTAGGAATCGGACGACGGCAGGTGGCGCAGCGGTGGCGTCAGGCGTCCCTGGCGTGCTGGCGCAGGCGCTTGACCAGCGCGGAGGTGTCGGCGCGGCCGCAGCCCATCTGCTGCAGGTCGGCATAGAACTGGTCGACCAGCGCCGTCACCGGGAGGCCGGCGCCGTTGCGGCGCGCCTCGTCCAGGCACAGGCCCAGGTCCTTGCGCATCCAGTCCACCGCGAAGCCGAAGTCGAACTTGTTGGCGATCATGGTGGGGCCGCGGTTCTCGAGCTGCCATGAGCCGGCCGCGCCCTTGCTGATGACGTCCAGCACCAGGCGCATGTCCAGCCCGGCGCGCTCGCCAAAGGCGATGGCCTCGGACAGGCCCTGGATCAGCCCGGCGATGCTGATCTGGTTGACCATCTTGGCCAGTTGCCCGGCACCGGATTCGCCGATGCGCGTGACGGCGCGTGCGTAGGCGGCAATGACCGGCTCTGCGCGCGCATAGGCGTCGGCATCGCCGCCGCACATGATGGTCAGGATGCCCTTCTCCGCGCCGACTTCGCCGCCGGAAACCGGGCCGTCTACAAAGTGCAGGCCGTGCTCGCGCGCGGCGGCGTAGAGTTCGCGCGCCACGTTGGCGCTGGCGGTGGTGTGGTCCACGAAGATGCAGCCGCTGGGCGCGCTGAAGAAGGCGCCGTCATGCCCGGCCAGCACCGCGCGCAGGTCATCGTCATTGCCCACGCAGGAGCAGACCACCTGCGCATCGCGCACGGCCTGTGCCGGCGTGGGCGCCGCTTTGCCGCCGAACTTCTCGACCCAGGCCTGCGCCTTGGCGGCGGTGCGGTTGTATACGGTGACCTCGTGGCCCTTGGTGGCGAGGTGGCCGGCCATGTGGAAACCCATGACGCCCAGTCCGAGAAATGCGACACGCATGCTGCTGCTCCGTTGCTTGTATGTTTGGGATCGGTGAGGCGCGGCCCCGTTTGCGTGATGCCACGCCTGGACGCTGCGCCGGCGGGGCGGCTGGGCCGCCTCCGGCCCCAGAGTATACGAGGGCGCCGGGCCGGGGGACAGATACAGAGCCTGGCGCGATGCTGCGCTACAGGATGCCGCTTCGGGCACATATAGTCATGGCATCGTTAAAAACAAAATACCTATTAAATGGGTATTTGAAAAATACCCATGTTGTCGCTAAAATAAAAATACCTATCATATTGGTATTTCCTCCGACGCGATGAAGCAAATCGTCTCTACTCCCTGGCAGCTTGGCCAGATCCTGCAGGCAGCGCGCAAGGCGGCCGGCCTGAATCAGACCGAGGCTGCCGCGCGGCTGAATATCAGCCAGAGCCGGATGTCGCACATGGAACTGAACCCCGACAGCATCAGTGTCGACCAGCTGCTGGCGCTGGTCGGCGCGCTCGGGCTGGAGTTGGTGGTCCAGGACCGGGCCACCGGAGCCGCCGAGGTGTCCGAAGTGGCGTGGTAATCATGGCGGCACGCAGGTCACGTACGCCGGCGTTGTCGGTCTGGGCCAACGGGCAGCGCGTGGGCGCCTGGCGCCAGCCGTCCGCCACCGGGATGGAACTGGAATACGACGAGGATTGGATCCGCTCTGAAGCCGGGCGGCCCCTGTCTCTGTCGCTCGGGTATGGCCTGGGCAACCGGCGCGTGGTGCGTGGCGATGCCGTGCGCAACTACTTCGACAACCTGTTGCCGGACAGCGATGCCATCCGGCGCAGGTTGGCGCTGCGCTTCCGGACCGGCTCGGTAGAAGCCTTCACGTTGCTCGCCGCCATCGGCCGCGATTGCGTGGGCGCGGTGCAGATCCTGGGCGAAGACGAAGTGCCTGCGGGCATCGACCGGATCGAAGGCGAACCGCTATCGGACGAGCAGATCGAGCGCTGGCTGGAGGATATCGTCGCCACCCCGCGCCTGGGCGGCATGAGCACGACGACGACTTCCGCATCTCCATCGCCGGCGCGCAGGAGAAGACGGCGCTGCTGCGCCATGACGGCAAATGGCTGCGGCCGGACGGCGCCACCCCGACCACGCATATCTTCAAGCTGCCGCTGGGCCTGGTCGGCAACCGCAGGGCCGACCTGAGCACGTCGGTGGAAAACGAATGGCTGTGCCTGAAGATCCTTGCCGCCTATGGCTTGCCGGTGGCCGATTGCGAGATGCTGAGGTTCGGCCGCCGCAAGGTGCTGAGTGTCACGCGTTTCGACCGCCAGCCTCATCCGTCAGGGAGTTGGCTGCTGCGGCTGCTGCAGGAAGATTTCTGCCAGGTGTTCGGCCTCAGCCCGCTGCAGAAATATGAGGCCGATGGCGGGCCCGGCGTGATCGAGATCGCCAAGGTGCTGCGCAACTCAGTGGCCCAGGCCGATGATCTGCAGACGCTGCTGGGCGCGCAGCTGCTGTTCTGGCTGCTGGCCGCACCGGACGGGCACGCCAAGAACTTCAGCATCCGCCTGCTGGCCGGCGGGCGCTACCGCATGACGCCGCTGTACGACGTGATGTCGATCTGGCCGGTGGTGGGCCAGGGCGCCAACCAGTTCTCCTGGCACAAGGCCAAGCTGGCCATGGCGGTCGCCGGCCGCAGCCGGCACTACGGCCTGCGCGATATCCAGCGCCGCCATTTCAATGCGATGGCACCGCGCTGTTTTCTGGGTGCCGATGCCGAGGCGCTGATCGGGCGCATCATCGCGCGGACCCCGGCGGTGATTGCCGAGGTCGGCGCGGCATTGCCCGCGGGTTTTCCGCAAAAGGTGGCAGACACGATCCTGGAGGGATTGCGAACGTCGGTGCAACGGCTGGCGGAGATGCCAGCGCTGGCAGAGGGGTGAGGCCGGCAAAGCGATGCCGCGGAGCGGTCCGCCTTGCACCTCACATCAAGGTCAGAACCCGCCTACGCCAGCATCCGCCCTTGTCCTATCCCTTGCGCATCGCAACTGCCTACATTGAACCTAGGTGGCACCACCGCAAGGAGCCGACTCATGTCATTCGCGCTATACATCATCGGCCTGCTGGTTCTAGTGGGCGGCATTGCCTGGGGCTTGTCAACGGCTGGCCTCGCGCCCGTCTATATCGGCATTGCCTGCCTGATCGTGCTCGGCCTCGGCATCATGATGGCCGTCTCGCGCACCCGTACCAAGGACCCCTCGTGAGGGCTGCGGGCCCGGCGCAGTGCCGGGCCCGCGCTTGTTTTCCGTGACGCCGCGCAGCGGCGGGCGCACCAGGCTGGCTTGCCAGGACTGCTGGATCACCTGGGCGATCTGGTTGAACGCTTCCTTGGAAATCACGGCTTCCTCGCGCATGGTTTCCAGTGACCGCCGGCCCTTGCGCAACGCGAACAGCATCAGCAGCCGCCGTTCCAGCGCCACGGTCTAGTCGCCGAACTTGGCACGCATCTCGGCCAGGCCCGCTTCGGCCGCCTTGAAGCGGTCTTCGACGCATGATGCTCATGCGCCGGCCTCCGTGTCCGCCGTGTCATGGACGGGCGGACTCGCCAGCTGCGCGCGCACCGCCGCCGTCAGTTCGGCAGCCGCCGGCGACAGGCTGCGGTTGCGCGAGGCCATCATGCGATTGATCTGATTTGTGGATCATTCTATCCATATGATTTTTGTTCTATCTCCTGCCTCCGGGTGCCTCCGGGAAATCGACGTTTAAGCCTTATAGAATGGGCTTCTCCGATCCCGATGCCTCCAATAGCCTCCAGTGGGAAACGGTAAAAAGTGACGGTAGTTTTGACGGTAAAGCCAGCGAGACGTATCATCGAGCACTGGAATTTACCGTCAACGGCAGGGGTGGGGGATCATGCTGACCGACACGAAACTGAAGAATCTCAAGGGCGGGGAGCGGCTGTACAAGGTGGCTGACCGCGACGGGCTGTACGTTGCGGTATCGCCGCAGGGCCTGGTGACGTTCCGCCTGGATTACCGTCTCAACGGCCGGCGGGAGACGCTGACCATCGGACGGTATGGGCCGACGGGCATCTCCCTGGCCGAGGCGCGTGAGCAGTGCCTGCAGGCGAAGCGGGCGATTTCCGAGGGGCGCTCGCCATCCCGGGAGAAGCAGCGAAGCAAGAAGCAGATTCAGGGCGAAAAGACGTTCGGGGTCATGGCGCTGGACTGGATCGAGAACGCCACGATGGCCAAGACCACGCGGGGCACGCGGAGGCATATCCTCGACAAGGATCTGCTGCCCGAGTTTCAGAACCGGCTGCTCTCCGAGATCTCAGGCGACGACGTCCGGCACGTCTGCGACAAGATGAAGGCGCGCGGGCGCCCAGTTCGGCCGTCCATGCCCACGGCATAATTGCGCAGATTTATGGCTATGCGGCCGACCGCGGCCACAAGGTGCCGAACCCAGCCGCCGAGGTGCGGGCCTCTGCCATCGCCACGCTGAAGGGCCGGACGCGCGTCCTAACCCCGAAGGAAATCCAGTCCTTCTTTGTCGCGCTGCCTGCCACGGGCACCACGCCAAGCCTACGCATCGCGCTCGAGTTGCTGCTGCTGACGATGGTGCGGAAGTCGGAATTGACCGAAGCGACCTGGTCCGAGCTAGATCTTGAGCAAGCGGAGTGGAGTATCCCGGCGGAGCGCATGAAGGGGCGGCGACCGCACAACGTCTACCTGTCCAAGCAGGCCGTGAAGCTGTTCCAGACGCTCAAGGTATGCGCCGGCTCATCCGATTACGTGCTGCCGAGCTTCTTCGGGAGAAACAAGCCGATCTCCAAGAGTTCGCTGAATAGCTCAATTGACGGGGTGGTGCTGCGCGCCTCAGAAATCGGGCAGCAGCTTGGCGCCTTCGGCCCGCACGACCTGCGGCGCACCGGCTCCACGATCTTGCACGAAGCCGGTTTCAATTCGGACTGGATTGAGAAATGCCTGGCGCATGAGCAGAAGGGCGTTCGCGCCATTTACAACAAGGCGGAGTACGCGGAACAGCGCCGGCACATGATGGAGGAGTGGGCGAACATGCTGGACGCCATGAAGGCTGGGCGGCCCTATAAGCCGGCCCTCGTCCCGCCCGAGGTTACGCCGGCATAGCTTCGAGCGCGCGTTTGCGCTTGGGCTTCGGCGGCGTGACAGCCTGCACAGCAACCTCACCTGTCCGGCGGGCCTCCACCCACTGCAGCACCTCGTCCAGGTACCAGACGACGCAGCGCGGCGTCAGGGCAAAGCGCTTGGGGAATTTCCCCTTGGCCTCCATCTCGTAGACGGTGGAGTCCGAGAGCGGGACAATCTGACGCAGTTCCTCGCGCCGGATCGTCCGCCTGATTTGAGGGTCAGTCATGGTGTTTCGCCGCTTGATGAATGAAGCGATTAAACACCAAAAACTTATCAGCAGCAAGGAAAACTTATCACCATTCACCCATGAGGCCGCCAATTCCCTCAAGGGCCCAGGCGGCAAGATTGAGGTACGCGCGCCGATCCTCCGCTTCAATCAGGTCGCCAAACTCATCGGCCATCGCAATCGACTCAATTCGCTCCAACAGAGACCGACGCCCACTCTCGCGCTTGCTTTGCAATGCAGCATCTCGATAGCGCGCCGCTTCCGTCTCGCTTGGCGTCAAGCAAACATCAAGTGGGAGAACGCCTTCGGCCCAGTCACGATAGCGCTCGTGAATCTCCTCGCTGCGCCATCCAGCGGCCATGTGCTGAAAGTAGAAATCCGAGCGCACGGAGTCATGCTTGCGCGGCAAGTCGGCGCCGCGTGAGGCGAACGCTTGGGGCTCGAACCTGCGTTCGGCGTTAGTTGTCGACATCGGTCGCGCGCCTCCCGCTCTCATTCCTGGGTGACTTCATCGAATGCGTCCTTGAAGTCCTGCCGGGCCGCCGCATTCACCATGCGCCGCGCCTCATTGACGTCGATGACGCGGCGCTCGCGGCGGCGGATGCCCAGCAGGCCAAAGACGCGATACCGGGCTTGCACCTCGGACGTCACCAGTTCCTCGAATGGCTTTCCGACTTGCCACCAGACCTCGATGGACCACGCCGTGCGGTTGAACTCAGTCAGGAAGACCAGCCGGCGAGCCGGCGGTGCGTGGGTGATGCCACGGAACAGGTAGATCGTCATAGGTCAGAAACCTCCTTGCCAAATCGACTTGACACATACGCCCGCATGCCGGCAATGAGCGCAGTCTCCCCGGCTCCATTCGGGTCCATCTCTCCGCTGGACCATGCCGCCCACTCGCCATTGCGAGGCATCACGCCGATCCGCTCGCGATCGAGGATCGGGCCGCCCACGGCCCAGTCCAGCGACGGCTGGTAGGCTACCCAGTCCCGGCACAGCGCCCCATCGGATTCCGTCTCGCGCGGCACGAGCACGCACCCCGGAGCCATTGCACGAAGGTACGGCGGATGCTCGATTCCCTCGGCCCGCGCCACCCAGTAGTCGAGTAGTGCGCCCTCCAGATCAGACGCCAGCATCGAGCACCTCCTTGCCAAACACATGCGCCACGACGGCTCGGCAGACGGCGATTTGCACCGTCTCGCCCAATGCCTCAGCTTTGCCCTCTGGCCCAAAATGCAAGCACCTGCCTTCGGTGTACGCATCCCAAGATCCATCACGGTTACGCATGACGGCGACGTGATACTTGTCAATCAGCGGCCCCGCATCAGCCCACGAGATCGACGGCATGAAATGCCGCCACTGCCCATCATCGTCCGGGATTTCGTGGTGCAGGTAGACGACCACAGCCTCGTCCCCTTCGCCGTGGATCTCGGGGAATTCCAGGCCTTCGGCCTTGGCTACATACAGGTCCAGCAGGGCGCCGGAGAGGTCAGATACCGCTGTCATTGAGGATTCCTTTCTTCGTCATAGGTGTGGCCCACCGGGTGAGGCACGCTGTCATGGACAATCACGCCCTCGGGTGAGCGCGGCAGCACGCGGGCGCAGAAGACGCAGGCGTAGCCGTCGCGCTCCTCGGTGGCGGTAGCGGAGGCGAAGCCGGTCACGGGATTCCACGCCGCCATATCCCTCCGGATAGTTGCGTCGGCGATCATTGCCGTCGATATGAGGGGAAGCGACGGCCGCAGTGCCGCGTAGTTGGCGAGCGCCTTGTAAAAGGGCGCCATCCGCTGGCGGTGCGCACGTTCTTCCTCTACCACCAGGCGGCGCAATCCGTCTTCGTCGTACCTCGACTCCGGCGGCGCGATTGCCGGCTCAGCGTAGGTAAGCTCCGGGCCGACCTTCACCTGATGCAGGGGGATGCCTCTGAACTCTGCAGAGTTCCAGTGGTTGCGCTGGCGCTGGGCCGGAACCCACTTGGCATCGTCACCCCAACATTCGTACAGCACCCAATACCAACTTCCATCGGCGGGTTCAGCCATTACTCACCTCCTTGGCGGCATCGATTGCTTGGCGCACGGACAGCGCCGGCAAGTTGTGATCCATCAGCGCTGCGCGGTTGTGGTTGATATCGAACCTCCAGCCGTAGGTGGTGTCATTGCGCTCATTCGTTGCGCGATTCACTTGGTCAAGCCAGTCGAGGCGCTCGGCGTCCTTCGACAGCCGCTCGTTCTCCGCTGTCAGGATCGCATTGGCAGAGCGCTGCGATTCCAGTTCCGCGAAAGAGGTTTGCGCAGCGAGGCGGCCTGCTTCGTCTAGCGCCTGCGCGCCGAGCCGGTAGTACACGGCTGCCGCGGCCTTGGCCGCGTCCATGCCCAAGCGAGCGGACGCGGCCTGTCGCTTTAGGGCAGCGTCCTGCTCGCGGATGCAGGCGATCAGGGCGAGCGTCGTCTCGGGCGACATGGCGCGCACATAAGGTGACTCAGGGTTGCTATCCGCGATCCAGATGTCCCCGTCACCAGCCGGATACCACTCAGGCTCGCCGATGTTCTCGCCATGCTGATGGGCGGCGCTCGCCAACTTCTCCAGCGCCTCCAGGTCAAGCTTCTCAGCCATTGTCGCTCTCCTTGCTGGCGCGCAGGGCGGCGTCGATAGCGGCGCGCTGAGTTGAGAACCAGCCCCGCAGGGGAGCGCCTTCTCCGCAGACTGTCCACTTCAGCGGAGGCCCAACCTCGCAAGCGCAACTGATCAATTGCCAGCCGCGATCAATCAGATTCCTCAGTCGCTGGGCATCCTGCTGCGCCTCTCTTGATTTATCCAACTCAGCATGGAGCCATTCGATGTATTCCAACTGACTCATCGTCACGCCATCGACGGTGAAGGTCAGTGGCTCGCACGCATCGTCTGCGCTGGCAGCGGGCGGCGTGGGTGCGGCGGCGAGCATACGCTGATACTTGCCAACAGCGCACTCAATTTCGCAGACCGGCGAGATAGCGCGGGGGTCGTTATCCCTGTCGGGGAGAGGGATGCTGTACTGCATCTGCTGCCGCTTGCCGGCCTCCGAATCGGCAGGCCACTCGCTCCGGGCGAGCGCCACCATCATGGCGTTCGTCGGCACCACCGGCACCAGCTTCCACCCCTCCGGGACATGGCATTGCGTCTCGGCCTCATCCTCCAGCTCAACCACCTGGAATCCGTGCTCCTGGAGCGTGCAGTTCAGCGCTTCCAGCAACATATCCACGTCGCGCGGGTGCGCCTCGGAGGCGTGGCACTTCTTGAACTCGGCGCCGATCAGTTCCACGGGGTTGATGTCTTCGCTGGCTGCGGTCGGGGTGGCAAGCAGGGCGCGGGCTTGCCATGCGAGCCAAGGGCCGTACAGTTCAAAATCAATATCAGCGCCATTGTCGTGGTGTTTATTCCGCCACGCCTCAAATGCCTCGCGCTCTGCCTGCAATTCATTGTTCTCAGTCACGTCTCATCCCCTCCGAATATCACCAGACATCGAGCTAACCGAGCCCGCTACAGCACCGCAGGTCACGTCGCCCGACATCGACTGCACCGAGCCGCTAACGTCGCCGCAGCGAATGTCGCCAGACATGGTCTTCACAGAGCCCGCAGAGCCGGTCACCGCGATGCGATCGCAGGCGTCTGCGTTGATCGAATCGATGTTCCCTTGGACCTCAATGGAGATGGCCTTGCCGTCAGGCGTTACGTCCTTGCCGTCCACGGTGACGCGACCGTTGGTGATGGTGATGCTGCGGCCGGAGACGATATTGCCATTGATGTTGATGCTTGCCACGATTGCCTCTTAACGAAGTCGGAGATTGTTGAAAGCCGGTGCGATCGCATTTGCAATCTTCGTGGCCACCGCGTCGCGGATGCCGATGGCGATCTGCTCGCGGGTATCCATGCGCTCGCCTCGGTACTCTGCCGTCATGCGGACGCCGTTCAGCATGAACACAGCGCCGTAGCGGGTGCGGTCATTGATGAAGTCCGGCATCTCGTGAATGACGCATTCGAATTGCTGGTCCTTGACGCGGACCGAGTCTGTGATGCGCTTCTCGGCGGTCTGCTCCATCTCACGCAGCAGGCGCACCGATTCATCGGTCGGCGCACGGCGCTCCGTGACGTTGACGGATACGTGCGATGGCGATTCGTTGATGTGGTATCGATCGAACACCTTATTTCATCTCCACGTCCGGCAGGATGGTCGATGGCTTGAACACCACGCGGTAGCGGTAGACGTTGGCCGGGGCCGCATCCAACTGCTCCACGAAGTAGGTCACATTGTCCGACAGGCCCAGCAGGTGACGCTTGAACGTGTTCGGGCCGGTCTTGCAGGTGATCGACAGCTTGCGGCTTTCGCTGGTGTCATCCTTTGAGCACAGCCCCTCAATGGTGAGGATGTAGTCGGCGGTGATGCCGTTGTAGAACACGATGCGGCGGTTCAGTTCGAAGTTGTCGGCGGCCGTGGCCAGGCTCTGGCTGGCGACGCGTGAGTCGGTCTGGCCGCAGGCCGCGAGCAAGAGTGAGAAGGCGAGGATGAGGAGCTTTTTCATGGCTCAGCCCTGAGTGGAGGAGGTCGCTTCGGTTTCAGTGGTCTGGACTACCATCCCCATAGTCCCGACATAGCCATTGCCGCCGGGCGCGCCTTCCACGGGGATGCCTACACTGCGCGTGATGCTGTTGTGGACAGCCATGTTGCGGAACACCAGGTCCGTCACTTCGCGGTAGCCCTTCAGTTCCGCCTGGGCCACGGCAACGGCATTGGCCGCGGTGTCATGCGCCAGCTTCAGTTCGCGCGCTGCAAGCTCCTCACGCTGCTTTCTGATGTCCTCGCGCTCGCCGTCCAGGTTGCGGCGCAGTTCGACTGCCCGGCGGAGTTGCTTGTTTTCGTCTTGCAGGTAGTCATAGTCCTTCTGCAGCTTCTCGTGAGCGGCCTTCGTTTGTTCGGCCTGCTCAAGGAACGTCTTCAGTTCGCCGGCCATTGCGCCGGTAAGGTTCTCTGTGATGGCCTTCTCGATGGCCTGCTTCATTTCGATGTTCATGTTGGGCTCGGGTGTGGAGGAGGAGGCTGCCCGGTGCGCCCGGGCTGGCGGTTCGATTCGGGTGTAGCCAGATTCAAAGGCAGCGCCTGGTGAGTAGCTGCTATAGCCGTCCTCGTAAACCACAAAGAAACCGCCCACCTCCGGACGATGCTTTCGCATGTATTCGGCACTCACACGGAAAGGCGCATATCCAGCATCCTCCGGGGTGATCGTTGCGCCCGGCTCTTCGCGGTCACCGGCGTCGTAGTCGCCATCGGGAAACTTATCGTCGTGCGTGATGGCGGCAATCTTCAGTGCCCAAACTTCCTTGTGGCACTTGTATTTCGGCATTGGGATTAATCCTTCGTTGCTCATGGCTTTCCTGTGACGATTGGTGGAGGGCGCCCGGTACGCCCGGGCGGGCGCGGCTGACCGTTAGACTTCCAGGCGGTTGAGGACGTCTTGCAGTCGCTCGCGCGCGTCGCGCGTCCGGTTGCCGATCGTCAGCAGTTGCTCGCCAAGCGGCGTCAGAGACGGCGCAGCAGTGGCAGCCACATCGGGACTCTCCTTAGGCGGCTGCAACACAGCATCAAGCCGGCCAACGAGCATGTCGATCGTGCCGTGCAAGAACGAGACTTCGTCGTAAGCCTCGGAGATGCGCGCCGGGATTTCAGCATCGCGGGCATCAGTGGTTTGGGGGACTTTGGTTGCGGCGTTGACGTAGTTCATGGTGCTTCTCCTACATGGTGATGGCGCCTCACTGGCGCCGGGGTGATTAATTCAGGTAGATGTCGACAGGGCCTAGCTCCAGCACGGCGCGGCCGCGGGGCGCACGCCAGAAGCCAAAGCCCCAGCGGAGCGGGTTGAGCCCGCGGAACTTGAGGCGCATGGTCAGTCGTGGTCGTATTCTTCGACCTCAACGCCATCGGGCGTCACGACCACCTCTACGTGATCGCCGAAGATGGATTCCAACTCGCTCCCCACGCTGTTCAGTTGCTTCTCCAGCGCGACGCAGTTGTCCCATGTCTCTCGTGAGCAGGCCTCGCGCTTCTCGAACTTGTCATACCCCTGCCAGGTCGACAGCTCGAACTCATAGCGGCTTTCGCTCAGATCATCGCCTTCGAAGTAGAAGCCGAAGCTGTGCAGTCCGAACGTGCAGGTATCCCCGTCATTGAAGTAGGGTGTGTACTGCGCCCACTTGATCTGCTTAACTTCGGGGTTCTGCTTGATGAAGTCCTGCAAGAGCGGCTTGATTAGCGCGGCGCTCTCCTCGCGCAGCTTTGCGATCTGCTCATTGTTGCGGGCGGCCACGGCCTTGAATTGCTCGACTACGTTGCTCATTTCTCAATCCTCCAGGTCAAAGTCAAAGACGCGGCGCTTTTTACGGGTGCCGCTCATCCAGCCCTCAATGGGCATCTTGGAAAGCCAGTCCTGCATCGTTGGGATAAAGCCGAGGTCTTGCAGGACATGCTCCTCGGCAATGTCACGGACGGAGAGTTTCTTGCCGTCCGAGTTGGTCATGATTTCGCCGAACACTTGGCCGACGAGGTAGATACCCCAGGCCGAGTGCAGCATCGCGCGGTGGCGCACGTCCGCGACGCTCGATTTGGAGTGGTCGATGAACTCGTGGATCGGCAGGTAGTCCTCGATCTTCCCGCCGTGAGTCTTGACGCTGATTTGCGCGTGGATCAGCGGCTTCATTCCACTCGCTCCTCGCGGGTCAGGCGGATCGGAACATGAACCATCGGCTTGCCGCTCCCAATGCTCGGGCGGGCCAGTTCTGGGTTCTTGCGCATCCATTCCTGGGTCATCCACAGCTGCCCGCAGCCGCCACCTATGGTGTCTTGGCCGGCGGGATCGAACATGCGGGTGTCATAGCCGCGCTCGACCATCTTCGATGCGAAGTGGGAGGCGAGGTTGCGCTGATGATCGTTGGACTTCGGCAGCCATTCCTGGCGCTCGCAGATCACGCTGACGGTCGCGCACCAGATGCGGGGATCGAACAGAGAAAAGATGCGATCAGCATCGTCCGGCGACGAGTTGCCATCGTGGGCGCAGTAGTTGAAGAACGGCTTGCGACCGGTTGCGGCGTGCCAGCGCTCACCCTGCGCGGCAATCTCCGTCAGCGACAGCTTTGCCTTGAACGGGATCAGTGCGTCGCGCGCGGCATCCGTGGACTCGTGCACCGAGAATTGCAGACCGACCGTCGGCACGTCAACGCTCACGTCGATCACGGACTGATAGTCGACCCTCGGCGCCGAGGTGGAGATCAGGAGGGCAGCGTTCGGATACAACTCATGCAGGCGGCGGATGGCGGGCGCCAGCGCCTTCATGTTCAGCATCGGCTCGCCCATGCTCATGAACATGATCTGCAGGCGGCCCATGGTGGCGGGGTCGACGCCCGTATCCTCTAAGCAGCGCACCGGCTGCGCGACGATCTCCTCCGCGGTCAGCGAGCGCACGAAGTAATCGCCGGAGCCGCAGAAGCGGCAGCCGATCGGGCAGCCGGATTGCGTCGAGCAGCAGATAACAGTGCGCGTCTCGTAATTGGGGTAGCGGTACAGCACGGCCTCGACCACGCTATCGGCCTTCTCGAAGACGTACTTCGAGACGTTGCTGGCGTCGTCAGCGATGCGGCGGACGTTGCTCCAAACAGGTTCCAATCTTTGCTCCTTAGTGGCTCAGTGCGCGCTCAAGCCGCGCGATGTTCTTTTGCAAATCCACCAGCTTTGCTGTCACGCTGACGTACTCTTGGCGCATCTCGGCATAAAGTCCGGTGGCGTCTATGGTGGGTAGCAATTCCTGCCAGGCATGAAGCCACTTCGATTGCTCTCGCAGCATGGCGAGACGAATGCGGATCAAAACTCGCTTCATGGCATGGCTCCTTGCTTTGGCTACACGATCTGCGTCAGTTCGCAGGCGTATGGCAGCATCAGCGGGTGGGCCGGAGTGCCGTCGTCCAGCACGCGCAGGGCGTATGCCGGGATTCCGTGACCGCTCAGCACACCACGCACAAGGACCGGAGCGCCGAGACCGCGGGCATTGGCGCCCCAGGCCAGCACGACCTTGCCGCCGGCTTCGTGGGTGGTTCGCGCTACGTAGGTAATGGCGCCCAGGTTCTCAGGGCCAGTCGGCCAGCCCGCCGCCTTCAGGTCCGCAGGCTTCGTCGCGCGGAAGGCAAACAGGTTGACCACTTCGATTGCGCTGTGCCCGGTGCGCTGCGCGAAGCCGATGCACTTGCGAATCGTCGGGTCGTCCTGATAGGCGTCTGCCGTGCTCGGATTGAGCATCACGAACGCTAGGGTCGGCCCATCCGCCCAGCGGCGGCCCAAGCGGTAGCGGAATGTTCCGCAGTCGGAAATCGTGGCGGTGCGTTGCATGTCAGCTCCTGCTGATAGGTGTCATCTCGCCGCAGTGCCGGCACTTCGTCTTGCTGCGCTCGGCGAGGCGCTTCATCTCGTCCTGGTACGTCTCGCGGAAGCGGTGCCAGCGCGTCTCGACGCTTGCGAGTTGGCGCAGCACCCACATGGGGCTCAGCTTCTCGTTGCAGCCCTTGCAGATCACCGCGTCAAGCTTGTCGTCCAGAACGAACCCGGCACGGTGCTGGCACTCTCCGAACCGGTGGCCCACGTCTTGCAGATAGGGGCCTTCCTCGGCCGGCTGCTTCTTCGTGCCGGGGAACGACAGAACCGTGGGCTTCACTTCTTCGTCTAGGTTGATCGGCGGGAGGATCATGCCCAGCTCCCGTCGCGCACCACACGCAGGGCGCTACCCACGCGCCGCAGCAGCCATGCCGCGGTATCCACAGGGATCAGCACCAGGCTGACGACAGCCCAGCGCAGAATGAAGCCGGTAACGCATAGGGCGAGGAGGGTGCGTTTCATGCTGCTTCTCCAAACAGATCGGCCTGGCGCGAGGCCTCCGCGACCGCGGTTTCGATGACGCTCAATTCGTGAGCGATGCGCGCGCGGGCGATCTCCACGTACTCGGGCGTCATGTCGATGCCTACGAAGCGGAATCCCTCGCGCATGGCAGCCTTGCCCGTGCTGCCGCTACCCATGAATGGGTCCAGCACCAGGCCGCCGGGCGGCGTCACCAGACGGCACAGGTAGGCCATCAGGTCGGTGGGCTTTACCGTTGGATGGTTGTTCTTCACGGGCTCCGGCTGCCAGCCGTCGCGACGCGTGATGTGCTGGCCGCTGGTGTTACTGTTCATGCCGCCGGCGCGATCCGGAAGGGAATCGCAGCCCTCGTTGCGTTCGACGCGGCTCGCCTTGGCGCAATAGAAGAAACGCGCGGCGGTCTTGTCGACCTCAATTCGTGCGGCGTGCGGACGTGCAGCCGGCATGTCGCCAAAGATACCCTTCGACTTTCGCCCCTTGGATTGGCCATTCAAGTCGCCCTGCTGTCCCATTGCCTCCGGGAAAGCCTGTAGCACCTCGTCGCTGCCGTCATGGATGACATTGGCGGGCCACCGCCCGGACGGATCGCCGCCGCGCGGGCCGGGCTTCATGGCGAAATCAGTGCCGCCATCGGCCGTGTAACGTCGTTCTGCGCTAGCCTCCCCATCCCGGCCGTTGGGGTATTGCTTACCGTCACGCACATGCGACAGTAAGCCGCCGGCGCCGGCGCGCAGCGTCTCATCTGTCCCAATGCGGCACCCGTCGATGTTCAGTGCTCCGGTGCCATGTTCCGCCACATTCGCTGCCACGGTGCCGGCCAGCGGCTTGCGCGCGACACAGATCGGCTCGTGCGCCGGCTTCAGCGCGGTGCCAAGTCCCTCGGGAACCACCGGCAGACCGCACCTTCCACAAATCGGCCATGCTCTGCCAGCTTGTGGCTGCGATTGTCCGGCCACAATTCCAGATTGCTGCGCGCGTTGTTCAGTGGGTCGTGATCCACGTGATGCACCACTTCCGTCCGCGTCAGCAGATACCCGCACCACTTCGCCATGACCAGGCGATGCTCCATTACGTACCCATCCTTCCGGGCCATTGGCAGCATCCAATCCGGTGCGCGCAGATACCGAATGTCCTTGTAGTTGCCCTTTTTCTTGAACATCGTCACCCCACCCTTCCAGGCTGGGTTGTTTGCGCCCCTCAACGGGGTGAACGTCTTGCGAGCCAACACCCCTTTGTGGCCGTGCTTCGCCCACTCTGCGCCGCGAATCTTCCCATTGCACTGCCGACTGCAACTCGGCGTTGTTACCCGGGCAATCCGAGATGGCGCCAAGTGAAACAGCTTCCCGCATACCGTGCACGTCAGCGACGGAACCGATCGCTTGAGCGTGCGCCGATCTATCTTCGCATCCACAGAAAGCGCTCCCCCTTAGTTTGTTCAAGTTGTGACTTTTCGGAAATCCGCTCGCGTACAACCAAAAAATCTGGTCACGGATTTCAAAGCCCGCATCCTCGATTGCGCACACCATGCGGTGATACGTGCGCGAGCCGGAGAACGCCAGTAGATGGCCGCCCGGCTTCAGGACGCGCAGGGCTTCGGCCCATGTCTCAACGCGATTGGCTACATCGCCGCCATCCCACGTCATGCCCATGAATCCGGTCGTCGTGGCGCCTGCCCGCGAGCGCGAGTACGGGTTATCGTTTCCCTTGGTCGGGCCGCCCCCGTTGTTTGTCAGGTGGTACGGCGGATCGGTGACGATGGAATCGACTGAGCAATCAGCCATGCCGCGCATCTCCTCAACGCAGTCGCCCAGGTGGAGGGTGTACCGATCGCTCATGCAGCCCCCAAGAGCGGCGGGAGATGCGAGACCAGCAGCGCCTGCGTTTCCGCGACAAGCTCGGCCTCGTCAAATCCATAGACGGCAGCGAAGCGCTTGACACCAAGGCCATGCACGCCCGTATTGCCGCGGTGGTGTTCGGGGCAGAGAGGAATGCCATCACGATGGGCAGCACGCTGGCCCATGCCGGTGCCCTTGCGGGGGTGATGGACCTCTGCGGGGGTAGGGCCAAAGCCGAGCCGGCGGCAGACCGCGCAACCGAGCGAGGCCACAGCGCCGAGATACTGAGACTCGGCCACAGTCGGCTTCTTCTTGTTCTTGCGCTTGATCGGCGAGCGCCTCAGATCCGCTCGCGGCATTTCCTTGGCTTCGTCCGCTCGCGCTTGGATCGAAACGCGGCGATCGAGAGAGGAGGTGCGCTGGATCGGCGTGCGCTTCATCGTCTTGGCCGATGCCCTCATGGGGGTACGTCTAGTCAGCATGGCAGGCACTCAACTGCGACTTCGATGCGTCGATTGGTAAGCCAAGGCTGTCACGCTTGACCTTCTTGGCCCTTTCTTCGGCCGCTCGGAGCTTCTCGGCATCCTTGTCGTCAGCACGCTTGCGGAGGGCATCTCGCAACGCGATTTCGAAGGGAAATAGAGCCATCACAGCGAAACCCTCCGCGCACCAACTTCCCGATTCGGCTCAGACGCCACCCGATAGACGTGCTCCAGCGCCTCGGCCAGCTTCACGCGCGGTGTCTGCTTCTGGAGTTCATCGGTTGCATTCAGGCCAGCGCCGATCAGGCGGTATTCATCGCCAGACAGACCCCACACACCGGTGTCGTCCCCGCGCTTCCTGACAGAGCGCAGCGCTTCGAGGGCGCGATCTGCGACAGTCTGGTCCTCGTTGCAGTAGTACCAGTAGGCGAGGGTGCAGCCGAGATTCACGCGGGCCGTGATGGTGTGCCAACTGTTCTCATTGCCGTCGCGCTTGAGCAACTTGTCCAACTCGACGTGCGGAATCAGTTGGAGCTTCGTCTCATCGGAAGCGGGGAAGCGGTAGATCTTGGGAGTTGCCTTGGGGCCGCGCTGCTGGTTGTAGCGCGCCAAGGCTTGGATGTGGCGGCGGCTCATTGCTGAACCACCTGGTGTGCTTCGCGAAGCTGGATCTGCGCGTATTCAACAGCAGCCAAACCATCGATATCACCCCAGTTGACACGCTTTGCAGCGGCCGAGAGATAGCCGGTCAGGAGGAGGATAGATTCTTCACGCTTGCGCAGTCGGTCGATGAAGGCCATCTCCCGTGCTGTGCCGTAGGCGTATGCCGCAATTGGTGCGCTCATGTTCCCGCTTAGATTCGTCGTGGACAACGACAAATCTAAGCGAAAAACTTATACAGCGCAAGGAAAACTTATTGGAACTTACTCGATGTATTGGGGTGCCACCGGCCGGAGGGGTATGGTGAAGGTGATGGGGCTCACGTTGCGGGGTGCTGGGGCTCGGGATAGCGCGACAATGGCCAGCTCGATGCTCTGGAAGTCCTCGCCGTAGATGTCCCAAAAGAACCCTTGAGCCGGCCCCTTGCTGTAGCGCAGGAATGGCGGATGCTCCTTCCCGTTGTTGAATCGGATCTGGACTTCTGGCTTGGTTTCCGGGCTGGGGTAGCGGGGCATATAGTGCGGGATGATTTCGCACTGGGCGTGCCACGGCTGGTCTAGCAGCATCTCCGCCAGATTCGCGCCGCGAACCGGCACCTTCAGGTAGGAATCCGGCGGGCGGTGCGTTGCGTCGTGGGCCGCGCGCGCCTCGGCGTCCAGGCGGTCGAAGTGATGGAGAAGCTCGCGCAGATCCAGTCGGCGCACGAGGGTATTGTCCCTGCCTGAGCGGGGATCGGAGAGGGCCGCGCGTAGGCGGCCGAGGGCTTCTGCGAAGTTCATGCTGCTAGTTCCTCGAACAGATCTCGGGTGAATGGGTCGCGCTCCGGCGGGATTGGCTGGCCCGCCTGCACAAAAGCCGTACAGCACGGTTGCCCGTCCTTGCCGTAGATCCATTCCTTGGGGTATTCGTCATCCTCGGGCTTGTGGGCCATCGTGTTCGCGATGATCCCGCAGACCTCGTTGTCGTCGCATTCATCGAAGTCGTCACCCTCGCGCATGGAGCGATCGCGCGCGCACTGGCGGCACCAGGCCTCGAAGAAGCATTCGCCTTCGGTGCCGTTGCTCGGCTGGTACTTCTGGCCGGCGCGCTCCAGAAGCATCTTGGCGAACGAGTCGGGGTAGATGGCTTGGGTGTTCATGCTGTCGGGCTCCAGCCTGGCACATTCAACCGCACCACAGTCCGCAGGCAATCCACCGCGACCGGCAGCGATTCGTGCAGCATCGTGACATTCCCGGCGTAGGCGTGGCCGGCATGGAAGCGGATTTCCTCCATTCCCGCCACGTCGATGTGACTGCAGTCTCCGCCTTCCGCCGGCATGCCCTCGAACTCACCGACCATGGCGCGGCAGGCGGACACGTCGGAGGCGAGGATGATGGCTTCGGACGGCCAGTGAACGCCCTCACGGCTGGTGGTCCATTTGAATCCATGGTCCCCGCCGGAGGAGTGGATATGCCTCGGGGGTCGCACGCTGTGATGAGGTGTGTCAGGCCGATGCGGCCCATGCGCGTGCACACCGGGGTTCCAGTAGCCATCGATGTGCAGGCCAGGCCGGCGGTGCGGATTGCCAGCGCGCACGGCGCCTTGGTCGACCATGAGATAGATCGGACCATCGGTGTCAACGCCGTCCAGCATGGCGTCTACGGTCGACTGCCAGCGGCTCAAGTCTGCCGGCAACCCATCGGCCTTGCGGAATTCGCGCATGTAGACGCGCTCGCCGATGTGGGCGGGGAAGGGCACGCGGCCGCGCTGTTGGGCAATGCTCTGGATCACGAATTTCTCCTTAATGTGCCTGCCGCCACGCCTCGACATCCGAGGCACTGGCAACAGCGTTCTGCATCGGGTGCGTGCAATCGCCCAGCCAAAACCACACCCCATCCGAATAGCCGCGGCGGGCGTGGCCTCGGATGATTGCCTCAACGGCTATGCCGAAGGGCGGCTTGCCTGGCTCCCAGTCTTCTTGGCGGGGGTCGGTGGTCATGCGGTGAACAGGTCAGGCTGCTCGTGTGGCTGCTGCTGTGCCGGCTTGTCGGCCAGCGCCTCAATGGCAAACTCCGTAGCCAGCCACCAGAAGCGGTGCGGGCCGATCGTGCCGTTCTTCAGCAGCTCGCAGGCCTTGGCGAAGGCGTCGTCCTCGCCGGCGAGGTGCAGCTTCAGTTCGGGCCCGGTCATGAAGTGCGCGGTCACAGGGCGCCTCCAGTCACGTCGATGGCGAACACCTGCACCGGGTCCGGCCCGAAGTGCTCATGGGTGATGGTCTCCAGCTCGTAGCCGCGCCACGGAACCACTAGTCGGCGCTCCGCGTCGTCGGCTTTGGGATAGCCGCGCGTCAGCACGATCCGGTCATAGGTCCGGCCTTCCAGGCGCTTGCGCCAGTAGGCCGTCACCAGGCGGTACTCGCGCGGCTTGGTGCCAGCCTTGATCTGGTCGAAGTAGATGCCCTTCACGGGAATTGTCAGCGTCTGCATCACACCTCCCTATCCCCATCCCCGCTACCCGAGAGTGCGCAGGGCGGGGCGGCGAGATAGAACTTTGTTCCCACCGGATATTTCGATGGGGACTCGCGCCAAACTACGTGCTTATTTCCGCGCTCCTCCTGAATCCACGCGATAGGCTCAACTTGGCATGTTGTAGATTTCTTTCCCTTGCATGCCAAGCAAGGAATCAGCGCGCCATCACGGCCATCTGACGTTCCAGTCCCGTTGCACTCTCTACATTTCTCGCGCTCTGCTGAATTCGTGCGCAATGCATTAAGCGCAATGCAGCGGGCCTCATACATCGCACTAGACATTTCACCAACAGTTGCCTCGTAGCTATACAAATCAGCAATAGTTTCCAGCGCATCTTTCAGCTTGATCAGTGGCGCCGCTGCGGGCTGGGGTGCGGCGCGATTCTCCATCCAGTCTGCGACCAGTTCGGGCAGGGCGTCATCGGCGGTCTGGCTAATGCCAAGGATGTCGCGCACCGCAACATCGACATTCGTCAGCGTGCTTGCCAGCGAGTCGCAGGCGCTCTCCAGTTCGCGGATGCGGGCGATCAGGGCGAGTAGCTGCGTGGCGTGAACCGGCAGGCAGATATTGCCGACGCCCTTCAGAGATGCCTCCAGCGTATCCAGATCCAGCTTGTCAGTCGTGGTCATTTCCCGAATCCTTTTCGTGCATTCCGCCATTTCCTAACGAGAACAGCGGTGCGAATCCATCTATCGCCCCACACACTGCCTCGCACGCCGAATGTGAGTGTCCATTCCCACGTGTGCCGGCGCTTACGCATCCGCATTGCTCTCTCCCTCCTTGGCGCGCAGGGCGGCGTCGATGGCCGCGCACATGTCTTCGGTAAACGGTGCTCGCCCGTTGTGCGGGTAGCGGGTGCGGTCGCCGCAATGCATGCATCGATAGATGCCATCAAAGTGCACGCATTCGTACTGATGATCGCAGTAGCTCGGATCTGTTCTCATGCATCCCTCGCATCGTCTGCGCCGGTAGCGGGCGGCGTGGCGACGAGACCGCGCACGATGGCTGCAATCTGCTCAACTCGCGTATCGTCTTCCGCTGACACGTCCAATCGACCAAGTAGAAGCAACGCATTGTTTGCCTCCGCACTCGCCGTCCACCCCTTCTGCACATGGCATTGCGGGGCGGCGGTGTAGAGAGGCACCGTGAAATATTGGTCGGCATCGCGGCAAGCTGGCACGCTTTTCATGCGTTCAGCCAGATGCCGAGCATTGGCATATGCCACCGGCTCGCTCGCCCCTGCCGTGTCACCCTGTAAGGATTCCGCGAGGGGTGCGGCGAGGGCACGAATCTCATCGGCAAGTTCTAGAAGATGCCAGTGGTAGATTTGCATGTCTTCATTGCCGAATGAGAGCGATCCCATATCGTCTTTCCCAAACTCCCGTGCATAGTCATCGGCTTTTTTCTGTATAAACTCTGCCGCTTGCTTCAGCCCCACCATCTCGCGCGCTTGCTCCTGGCCGGCGGCGATGGGGGCGGCGAGGATGGCTTTCAGCGTATTGACAACGATAGGCCAGCCAGGGGGCTGACTTTTAAGCACACAGTCAATCGCTGTTTGCACACAGCCCTTTTCCATGTCGCTCATCGCCCCCGCTTCCCCGCTGGCTGGTGCTGCGCGACCGCCGGTGGGGTCGGTCGGGTCGATGGGGTAGAAGCCTTCCTCGAGATACTCGGCAAGAGATACCGCCAGAACGTGACGCGCGTTCAGCTTCTTGTTGTGGTCCTCGAAGGTGCCAGGCGCGCGCACTTCCAGAACCAGTTCGTCGTCATAGCCCATGGACTCAGCAGCACGTACCAGTTCGTTCGCCAAGGAGCTAAGCACCTTCCCCGTCACGGGCCAAAGGATGCGCTTGGGCTCGCTCGCTGGTGCGGCGACAGGTGCCGCAGGGGCGGCGCCGAGGCCGATACGCAAGTCGTGCGCGATGTTCTGGGCTTTCTCCTCCGTCACGCCGTCGAAGTATTGGCGCAGAACGTAATGCACCGCCTCATCTGACAGTTGGGAGAGGGCGGCGGCCGGCGCCGGCATTGCTGCCGCAATCGCCCGGCACAGCTTTTCGGCCGCAGTTGGGTGTGGCGTGACGTCGAATAGCTGCACGCACAGTCGGATGGCGATGTCGCGCATCTTCGGAGTGATTTGTGGCACTTGCTCGTTCATTGCAGGCTCCCGCGCAGTGCCTTGATCCAGGCGTTCCGCTTCTCCGTGCGCTCCACTTCTGCGGCGTGCTCGCGGTCGTGGTAGGCGATGCTGCGCCCGGCTTTCTCGATCTGCGCCGCGAGCCATTGCTCGCCGTCTACGCGCTGGGGTTCGTCAATGCAGTCCATGCAATCCCACTTGATGGATTCATTGATCTGCGTGCTCATGAACTCAGCGAATCCCGTGTGGTCGGGAGTGGGAGGCTCCCAGGCGTTCACCTGGTCCAGCATGGCCTGATACTTGGCGCGGAGATCCTCGTTCTCTTGAAGATGCTTGGCGCGTCGGGCGAGTTCAGCCAAATAAGCGGCCTCATTCTCCTTCTCAGCCTCGTCCAGCGACAGCGCGCGAAGCCTGGCAAGATCCTGCCGCGCCTCCTCGGCCCGCTTAAGGTGGTAGTCGGACGGTTCGAAGCGTTCCGGAATCGGCGCGTCGAAGGGCTCATCCCGCATCAGGACCAGCGCGCCCATGGCCCGCGCGCAGCGAAGGGCAAACTGTTGGAAGGTGATGCCATCCTTGATGGAGGCTGTGTATCCGCTTGGCATATGGTTCCTCGGTATAAAAAGGCAGCGCGCTGGCCGGGTGGTAGCGCGCCGCAAAACTTGTCAGGGTCGCCGCATCAACCTCTTCGCAAACCGGTAGTTGGCATAGGCGCCAACAGCCATGGCGGCAAAGAAGCCGGCGAGGGTGATGAGTGGGGCGATGCAAGTCATGCCGCCTTCCTCAACGCGTCGCCGCGCCTGGCCTGCTGATGCGCCTTGAGCGCTGCCTTGTAACTCGCCTTGGCTTCCTTCTTTGTTGGCGCCCAATCGCCTTGCACGTCCCTGCCGCCGGGGATGCCGTAGTACGAATCCCATCCAGCGCAGCGGAACATGCGGTACTCGTAGCACTCGTATCCCCACCGGCCGCGCGGTCTGTTGTGAGCGCGCCGAGACTCGAACTCCGGCAGGCGGATGCCGCACAAGAACTCGCCGAACGAGTCGCCCGCGCACCCGTCGGCGCGCAGGTATTCCTCGTAGCGCGTCGGCTTCTTCGGCTCCGGCAGGGAGGCGATCGCCAACGCGCGGCCGGCTTCCGTGACCATGAACACCACGCTATCGGCGGGGATGAAGCTCGGCGTGCGACCGCGCCCCATCAGGCCGGCGGCCTCCAGTTGCTCAAGGTCTTTCTGGTCATGGTGGCCCGGGCCGGCGACGAAGTGATTGCGATGCGGCTCGCGCTGCCACTCGGACACGCCGATGGTGTGCTGCAGCAGTCCGATCTGCTTTGAGGTCGGCGTCATCACGCGGGGCTCCCAAGGTGCTCGACGGCCATGGCGTAGATGGCCTTGATCGTGGTCCAGCTCACAGGAATGCGGATCTCGACCGTGCCGCTGCCTTCGCAAACACCGCAGTCATCCTCCTCAACATCGCCACCGCAAGCCGGGCAGGCCGAGCTAAACGTCTCGTGGAACTCGCCGCTCAGCAGGGCCTTGGCGCCGTTCTCTGCGGTGAGGGCGGAGGGCATCAGGACTTTCTGTTCTGACATGGTGGCCCCTTAGCGCGCGACGCGTAGCGTCGCCCCAGTCCTCGACTCGATCTTCTTTTGTGAGTGCGCTACGAGTGCATAACCATATCCGTCACCGCGCTGAAGGATAGAACAGTACTTATGTGAGATGCCTTGCACGGCTCCCCCTATGGTTTGGATGTTGAATTTGCCGGTGGCCCGGATCGCAACCCTACCGACGTGTGTGCCGGCCCTCTTTCCCGCCGGGACTTCGGCCTTAACCATGTCGCCCGTCTGGAACCCGAACGCGCGTTTGCTGCGCATCAGGTAGCCGCGAGGGAACCCGTTTGCGGTCAGCCGGGTGCGCTGGTAACTGCCGCGCCCCGTGCATTTGATGCAGAGCGTAGGGCGTTGCCAGCCCAAGATTGCCTGCACCTCTCCAACGCACGCCGCGTCAAGCGCGTGGGCCTTCGGGATGTCAAGACGTCGGCGGTTGTACTTTGTTTGGGCGCCGGAACCGGTCTCGACTGGGAGGCTCGTGGCTTTAAGCGCATCAAGCAAGGCGAAGCGGGTGACATTGACTGCGGCAGCATCGCGCAGTGGTGCCTTCATGTGCGCCCGGATTCGCCTGACCCTCTGCGGGTCATTGTGTAGGAATACCTCGAGTGGCAAAGCGCCTTTCTTTTGGTTGCAGGGCCGGCAGGCCAGCGTCAGATTCGAGACCCGGTTGGACCCGTTGTTGGCGCGGGCGTCGATGTGCTCGATTTCGAGCGGTCGGTCCTTCGCGTCACAATATGCACAGATTCGCCCGAATTTTTCGAGAAGGTACTCGCGCAGTTCGTAGCCCTGAAGCGTCCCCTGCTGATATTGGATCCCTGAGATTTCCGGATGCTGCATCGCCTGCATGTCGAAGCGCACCAACTCCGTGCTGAGGGCCGTGATTGGCGCTAGCGCGCGAAAGCGGGAAACCCACGACACGGTGGTCTCGACGCGGTGGCGCAGGCTGGGCGCCAGCCACCCCTTGGGCTTGCGGCGATTGTGAAACCGAGATGCGCGGTAGCGCGTCTTTCGCCCGCGACGGGCCTGGCGCATCGAGCGTCGTGCGAGCAATGCCTCGCTGATCTGCCGGCCACGGTGAAGGATCTCGGCCAGCGACAGCACGATGGCGTGCCGGATGCCATTCACGTCAGTTGTCTCACGAACGAGGGCGACGCCCGTTCCCTTACTCCCCGGATCCAGCTTGAGACGCAACGGCTGGAACTCGCTGTCAGCCACGCGTCCATCAATCAGCCGAATGGCGAACGGCATCAGGCGGTGCACCCGTGCGCGCCCGCGCTCGAGCAACAACCGCGCTCGCTTCTCGGTGCAAGGCATTAACGGCTTGCCGTGCTTGTCCAACACAAAGACTGCCATGGCAATCTCTCCAAAATAGGCGCCCTTACGGGCCTGGTTACGCGCCCCTTGCGGGGCGTCTCCCTTCGGCAATGTTGCGAACCGGCGATCTGCCCCGATCCGTTTCGTGCTTACCCTGTCGCTTGTCTGCAACCGGGGCTTCGAGAGGTTGGGACTAAGGAAGCATCCCAACGTCGGTCTTGCACCTATTCGCAACGTAGCGGGCTGTTTACCGCTCTGCCTGGTCAACCCGAGCTTGTTGGTTGCCCTTCAAGCTCCAACCTTCAGGCGGGGGTAGTTGACGCTCGGATCTCGGTGTTGGTGGTCTGGCGCGGAATCCAGAACGCGGCGACGTCCGGGGCGCTACGTCGGTACACCGCCCGGCGGCGGGCGTTATCCGCGTTGCGCGCAGCCTCTGCGTGCTTCTTGCGCCAGTAGGCGTATTGCTTCTCAGTGCCGCGCGGCATGGCCTTCGGTGCAGGCCCAAGGGCGTAGAGGAACTTCGGGTATCCGTCGCGAATCTCCCGCTCGGAAACATGGATCCGGTCCGCGTCGATGAGGTGGTCCAGACGCAGCTTTACGTTGTGCGGATGGATGCCGGTCACATTCGAAATCTCGGCCACCTCGCGCTCGCCATCGACCAGCGCAGCGAGGACCGGCGTCAGCGACAGCTCTTGGAAGTTGCGGGTCGCGCCCACTGCCTCGCCGCGGGCGCGGGTGAATTGGGCGCCGTAGTTGTGGGGCACGCCCTCTGGTGGTGGGCCATAGGCGAAAACGACGCGCGGACTGGGGCTGGCAGCCTCCCGGCGGATCACGGCGCGGCAAATGTGAGCTTTGCCCTGGGCGATCAATACTTTCACATAGCGAGAGCGGACGTGCTCGGGGATGATGCAAACGTGGTCGGCGATTTCATAGATGGTTCGATCGCCCGTGCGTAGCAGCGCGAGAATGGCATCCATGCGCCGCAATGTGAGTTGTCTGCTAGGAGGGTTCATGTCAGCTAATCCCCATCTTTCTGGACTCCATGCAGCGGTGCCAGTGCGTAAAGGTGTCCGGCTTCCACTCCGTCCCGCACCAGTCGGGCTGGTAGGGTGATTTGACCGGCTCCGGCTTGCGTTCGACTGCGCGGTACTTGTCGTCCACGCGCTCGACGTCGCCGCGCAGGACCAGGGCATCAAGCGCCGCCAGCAGGTCCTCCGCGTAGAAACCGGAGAGCCTCATCAGCTCGGGGCGCCGGACAGGCTTGCCGAGTTCGCGGAGCAGGTCGAGGAGGTGTTGTTCGTTCATGTGGTCTCCACGGGCGCCAGAGGTGGAGGGTTCCGGCGCCCCATGGCTCTATCGACGGTTGGCCTTCTTGCGAGCCCAGGGCTTTCCTTGGCGCTTCGGCTGGGAGGGGGCCGAAGGCTGGAAGTCCACGGGATCGCCGTAGGGATCGCCTGCGCGACGGCACTGGCCCGGTGCTGCGTAGGCCGGCGACGTAAGCGACGCGGCGAATGCCATCGCGGCGGTGAGGAGGGTGAGCTTTCTCACGCTGTGGCTCATGCTGCGACCGAGGCGTTCTCAACGATGATCCGGCGCTCCGCGCTGCGCTCGGGCTCGGTGAGGCCCTTGTAGATCTGCTTCGTTTGCGCATAGACGTGTTTAGCCGCCTGCGACAGTGGCTTGGCCCCGTCCGTGCCCTCGCGCGCCAGAGCGCGGAGCTGCTTCGCTTTCTTTCCGTTCATGGGTTCTCCGACAAAGGCGCCGAGGGAGTTCGGCGCGTGGCTGAATTTCTGAAAAACGACTCAGCCAGTTTAAGAAACAAAGTTATACAGCGCAAGCAAAACTTATTCACCGGCTCAAAAAAATGAGCCGGCGGCTCTCGCTGCTGGTCGCTGGCGCCCTTCGTCTAAAAAGGGATTTGGTCGTCGTCCATGCCCTCGAACCCGTTGTCCTGCGGCGGGGCTTGTCGACGCTGGCCACCTTGCGGTGCCTGCTGGCGCTGCTGGCCGGCGGCTTGACGCTGCTGGCCCTGCTGCTGCGGTCGCTGTTGCTGCCCGCCGGATCCGCCGTCATCATCGCCGCCCTGGCGCGAGCCCAGCATCTTCATGACATCGGCGCGGATCTCGGTGCTGTACTTATCCTGGCCGTTCTGATCCTGCCACTTGCGCGTCCGGATGGACCCTTCGACGTAGACCTGCGAACCCTTCTTCAGGTATTGGCCGGCGATCTCAGCCAGTTTTCCAAAGAAGTTCACGCGGATCCATTCGGTATGTTCGCGCGCCTCACCGGTCTGCTTGTCCTTGTAGCGATCGGTCATCGCCAGGCTAACGTTGGTCACGGCGTCACCGCTGGGCAAGTACCGAGTTTCAGGGTCGGCACCGCAATTTCCTACGAGGATGCATTTGTTTACTGATGCCACTTTCACTTCTCCTTTCTAACGAAACCTTGCTCGCGCATAAAATCGTCCAACTGCATGTCGCGGAGCTTGGCAAGCGTGAACAGGGGAATGCATCCATAGGCCAGCTCGACCAAGAGCGTCACGTCCTTCGTCATCTCGGCTCCGGTCTCGTAGCGGCTGCCTCGCTGCTGGCTAACGCCGATGCGTCCCCAAAACAATGTCTGCGATAGTTCTGCCTTGTGGCGCAGCCTACGCAGACGCTGCGCCCCCGGTGCGGTGCCCATGGTCAGGCCCTTAGCCGAAGCGGCGAGCCGAGACCGTGCCGGCATCCCACACGCGGATACCCGGGATGTTGGTCGCTTCCTTCATGGCCTTGACGACCTGGCCAATCTTCTTCTCGTCCACCATCAGGAACTCGCGCGGGATCAGGCTCGGGTCCGTCACTTCGAATTGCCAGTTGGCCTTGATGCTCACGCCCTTGACCTTGGCGGCTTCGATGCGGACCACGGGCGCGACGGTGGTGGCGGCGAGCTCGCGCAGATCCTCAGCCTTCTCGACCTTGCCGGAGGCCTCGGCCCGCTCGGCGCGCTGCTGGATCTTGGCGCGCTCCGCGGCGGCAGCGGCATCGGCCTTGCGCTGGGCCTCGGCAGCTTCAGCCTGCTTCTTGCGGGTGTAGACCAGCATGCCGTTGTTGATGAAGACCTTGCCCTCGGTGAGGCGCTCGATTGCCGGGCTGAACAGAGCCATCACGGCCTTCTTGGCGGCGTCCATCGGGCGGGTGATGGCCATGCGCTTTTCTTCGAGCGCCGAGATCTTGGTGCTGATGTCCTGCAGTTCCTTGCCGGCGAACTCGAACATCTCATCGCTGTCAATCACCATGGCATGCGCGATTTCGTGCGAGGCATTGGCATCGGCCAGCAGATCGTCAGCCTTCGGGGCGGTCAGGGTGGCGAGGGATTTAAGCAGTTCCATGATTTTTCTTCCAGTTGTGGAGGTTCAGTAGGGCGACGAAGGTGTTCCAGTCGCTTTCTTCCTTGAACGGCACGAGACGGTAGGTGCCGTTGTTCTTCAGTTGCACAACCCCGCGGTGAACCTTGCGGGCGCTCTTGTAAATCTCGTCGTTCTCGCGGGCCGCCTTCTCGTAGGCTGCGAGCTGGACCCCAGCCGCATGAGACACGACGCTGGTGGTCTTGATGTCGATCAGCCAGCGCTTGCCGCTCATCACGCCGCCGCGGTCGATGGTCCCGGCGTAGTGCAGGGTGGGGTGGAAGACCTTGCGCTCGATGAAGTCGATCTCGAACCCCGATTCCGCGCGAAACTTCTTCCACGCATCGAGGTACGGCACCCACTCCGGCTCCAGGCTGCTTTCGTCCAGGTCGTTCTGGTCGTACAGCTCGGTAGCCAGGTGAACCGCAGTGCCGCGATCCGCCGCCGCTTGCAGCAAGTCCTCCGGGACCATGGCGAAGTTGTAGAGCGCAGTGTCCAGCAGTTGCGTGACGCTCGGCACTTCCTTGCCTTGGAACCGATAGGTATGCGTCGGCTCATCGAACGTGAGGCCCGGATAGATCACGCTTCCTCCTCCAGCCGCTCGTGGGCGTGCTTGCTGCGGATCTCGCGGGCGAAGAAGGAGCCCTTCGACTCCGCCTCGTGGAAGCCCTTCATGGTCTTTGCCGACACGCCCGAGTAGGCGTAGTGCGTGCCGCTGGAGAACTTCACCGTGAACACCTGCTTGGCGGGGTCATAGTGGTAGCCGGCCAGGTTGGAGGACGAGACGGGCGTGATGGTCGGGATCTTGGTCTTGCTGGTGGTCATGGCATTACTCCTGCGGGTTGGCGATCCATGCGAGCAGGCCGTTCACCTGCACGATGGTCAGTCTCTCGAAGGCGTCGACGCCGGCGCGCTTCATGAGATCGGCTTCGGTGAGGTTGCCCTGCTTGGCCTTCACCCGGAGCAGGCCCAGCATGCCGGCCGTGGCCACCGGGCTTGCGTCGGCGGACTTCTCCGGCGCGGGCTGACGGCGCGCGGGCTGGGCGGTGGGCTTCGCCTCGGCCTGCGGTTGCGATTCCGTGAAGGGCACGTCGGTGACTTCGTGCTTCGGCTCCGGGTCCATCTGCAGTTCGGCCTGCTGAACTTCCGACTTACGACGGGGCAGCGGCTTGCTGGCGCGCGGCTCGTCACCGGCTTCGTGCTCGCCGTCGCCACGGCCGCTCATCGCCTGATAGGAATCCAGGTCGATAACGCGACCTTCCATTTCCTCGGCGGTGGGCAGGGCACCCACTTCGGGAAAGGCCTTGCGCAACGCCTGGCTCTCGGCGACCTTGGCGAGCTGCCCGCGCACCCGCTTGCGCCACATCTCGTTCGGTGCATCCGTGTCGCGGCCGGAGGTGGCGTAGTTCTCCAGCCAGTACTCCACCGCCGTGAAGTCGCAGATGACGCCGGCCACGATCTTGCGGACGGTGATCTTGCACCAGGCGGGGTAGGTGAGTTCCTCATCAACCCAGCGGGAGCTGCTCTTGCCCGTGGTGGGGTTTTCCTCCCACACCTTGCGGCGGTACCCAAGGATCTCGTTCGGCCCGAACTCCGGCTCGGTCATGCCCGCATAGCAGCCGGTGCGCGCAGCCATCGTGCGGTACAAGCCAATGCCCGGCAGGATCACGTCGCGCTTGTCGTACGAATCGCGCCCCGGGCATCCTTCGCGCCCTTCACGGACACCTGCATGATGTGGACCGGCTTGAGGAGCGGGTCGAGCCCTTGGGCCTGGCAGTACTCGTAGGCCATGACGACGCTTTCCGGCTTGGCGCCCGGATAGAGCGAGTCGCCCATGACCTTGAGCGCGAGGGCACGGCGCTCCTCGGCGGGCAGGGCCAGCGCACCGGTGGCGGCGCTGATCGGCGTGACGTTGCCGAGTGTTTGTGTTGCGGTAGCTGCTTGCATGATTGCCTCAGTGGATTCTGACCATCTCAGGCTCGCCATTCGCAAGCCAGTGGCCGGTGAGTCGGTATCCCTGCGCCTTCAACTGGCGCACCCAATCGTCAAAGTAGGGGTCTTCTGTCACATGCTTCGCGCCAGGCTGGCGGCCTCCCGTTCGCTTCGTTCATCCAGGTGCTGGGCCAGAAGGGCGGCGGCGATGATGAAGACGATGACGCCGACTACCTTGAGGGTTTCGATCAGGCGGGGCATGAGTTCTTCTCCCCTTGATTCCGCCGGCTTGCGCAGGCCTCTACCACTCTCTGGCACTGGTCGACATCGAACCATCCGATGTGGCACTCACCGACGTTGACAATGCCCAGCGCCTGGGCGAGCCACGCATAGGCTTCGCTGCGCGTCATGGCCTTGGCTTGCCAAAGCGGGTTGAATGCCGCCTTGGCACGCTTGCGGGCCTCGCGCGTCGGGCCATCGGCCAGCGTGCCCAGCGGGATGCCGGTTAACGGGTGCATGCCCACGTAGGAATCGCAGAACTTCCCCGTGCACATGAACGCCCAAGGCCACTCGCCATACTCCCGCCCGTAGATCAGCGCATTGCTGACGATCTCCACGGAAGCACCGCAGTGCGGGCAGGTGACGGGCGCCGGCAATGGGTTCTTGACGCGAGCAATGGCGCTGCGCGAGGGGTTCCACGGCGTCTTCGCACCGCTGGCCTTGTCGAAGGCATCGGCAATGGCGTGATTCATGCCGACACCTCCGCAGGCGTGCATTCGATGGCAGTGAGGCGCGACACCTCCTCCCGGATTTCCGCGACACGTCTCGCCAGGTGCGCACGTATCGTGATCTCCTCCTTCTCGAGCGCAGCAATGCGCGCAGTGCGATAGTCCAGTGCGGTGTCGGGGATCTCCACCGCGAACGTCACTGGCTTGACCATGACGTAGGTAGTGTTCTTGCTATTCAGGCCCGACATGTCTTCGCTGCTGAAGAACTCGTATTGCGGCGCCTCGGGCTTCCACGAACTGATACGTGCGTGGATGAAGCCCTTGATTTCAATGGTCTTGGGCATGGCATCAGTCCTCGTAAGCCATTTCGCGGCGCTCGTTCAGCGCTTCACGCTCGGCATCGGAATCCGGTTCCGCAGCTCCATCGTCATAGGCCTCTTCAGCCTTGGTCTTGCAGTAGGCAAGCCAGTAGTTCGAAACGGCGGCGCGAACTGCCGTGCCGAGTGCCGCGTTATCGCTGCCAGCGAAGGCCGCCAGCACCGCGGCGCGATCCGGTGATTTCGGCGAGTTCATGACCTCGCTCAAGGCCTCATCGATGGCGTCCGGATTGAGCGGCTGCATTTGAGTCAGCATCGATTCGGCTTCCTTCTCGGCCCATGTCGTGCGGCGATATTCCTTGCCCTCCTCCCGGAGGTAGGCAGCTAAGTACTGCGAATTTGCGCAGGGCGCAGTGTTCAGATGCATGGCGATCTCCAGTCCTTCGCGTGCCGTTCGGGCTGCACGCTTACCCGTTACGAGTATCTTATTCAAAATAAGTTACGCATGCAAGGAAAACTTATTCGAGAAATGCGGGCGGCTGCGTGCGATAGCGCACGGATGGGCGCGCTCGGCGCCCGGCGGTCAATCAGTGGAGGAGGTCAGTGCTTGCGGATCCGCCCAGCAGGCGTTGCAGCCAGGCGCGGTCGAACTCGTTGCGCGCGCGGATATAGGGCCGCACGCTGGTCTGGAGGTCGGAGAGGATCTGCTGCGCATCATCGAGCCGGTCGGCGGGCAGGTTGCGGATCGTCACGCGCACGCCGAGCTGCTCGCGCAGGTGAGCCCAAATGGCGCGGCTGGTGGATTCTTTCCTGCCGAAGTAGCCCGCGAGGAGATGGACGCGCCCTTCAAGATTCTTGTAGTCGGACGGCTTGATGGGGTGGGCCGGTTGGGGCTCGGGGTGGGTGATGCGGGGAAGTTGGGAGGGCAGGGTGTAGCTGCCGGTCTTGCGGATGGAGGGGATGACTTCGGAGGTCACCCACTTACGGAAGCGCCTCGCTTCTGGCTTGCGGCTGCGAATGACGAGGGCATAGAGGCCTGACTCGTTTATGATGGACAGTACTTGCTCGCCACCAAGGGTGCTCAGAATGTGAGTACCCTTTTCATCCTCGTCCAGGAGACGCGTCGCATTGAAGGCGTCGCGGTACCCGAGGATCCTGCAAACGTCGGTTGCAGCAAACCACGGCTCGCCATCAACGATGACAACGCGGACTGAATTAGATTCTTGGAAATTGAACGACAGGAGGGACGGTGCCGGCATGATGGGCTCCAACTAAGCGGTTTTGATTCCGCCGCCCCGCGACCAAACGGGGTGGTGGACCGAAACGGGGTTGGTCGACCGGTAGTTGGCACCGGCACACCCTTGCGGGTGTCCCCGCCCGGCCCACCATAGGAGATGATGCCAAGCGATCGCAAACAAAAAAGCCGCATGCAATTTCGGCGCGGCTTTGTTAGTTGCGCCAACTGTTCCGGACGACCAAGCCCGTATCACCTTTGTCTCAGTGATGATGGGAATCTTAGACCCGCCGGAACACACTGTCAATGATGCGTGAATATCTTACTCAGTACAAGTAAAACTTACGATCCACCAAGCAAAACTTGGTTGCAAATTCCACCCAGTCGGAGGGATTTACCGCTCGGACGTGGGATATATGATTCAGCGCACGAGCCAACAACAGGGAGCGAACAATGGCCGCGAGATGGATTGCCGGCGCGCTGGCCGCGCTGATTGCGAGCTGTGCCGCGGCGGCCGGGCCGACAGAGGATGCCCAGTTCGGCCTGGCGTTTGCCAAGCAGACGAAGACCCAGCGGGTGCGCGCAACGGGAGAGCAGATTGATCGCTTCTGCAATCCCTACATTCAGATGCCGGCCCGGCTCGCCGCCGTCTGCTCTGTCTATGCGGTTGAGCGATCCGGCGACGACCCGGCGGTGTACGTGAATATCACCAACCTCGCTCTCAAGTCGCTGTGGCAGGTTACCGAGGCACTGGATCGCAAGGCGATTTCAGAAGACCGCGCCAAGGACGCCATCATTGCCATTCTTGATCGTCGAGACGAGGCGAGGATGAGGGTAGAGGTGTCGCGCTCCAGCTCGGGCCCAGCATGGCCGATGCCCTATGACAGTTCGCCATCTGGCTGGATGCCATCCCGGGCGCACGCCGCGCCCAGCGCCCCGGTGCGCACCAGGTGCGATCGCGTGCCGTTCTCGGTGACGGGCACGGTCAATTGCGTGACGGAATAGGGTAGAGGGGCCGGCACTGATCCCCGGCATACCAGAAGGCCAACAAGCCGCACGCGACTTTCCCATCTGGATTGGGTGTTGGCCATATAGCGCATCAGCACTGCGCATTCCCTCGTGTTTGGCGGCTGGCGGTTTTACGGCCGACTCCGGCAACGGCTGCGCTGCAGGCGCACCAGTCGCCAAACATGAAGGGCCTGGGCGTCCCCAGGCTTACCGCTACTCTCGGCCTCTCTTTGCTATCCAACTCCGGGTTGGCCTCTTGTGGAGGGGCGCGCGGTTTTTTCACGAGATTTACCGCGCCTTTCCTAGATCACCCGAGGCTCACACCGTCATGTGAGCGGCAGGCAATGTGGTGGGTGCTGCAGGATTCCCACCCGCGGCTGCGACCAAGGTTTAAGGGCGCGGCCCTGCTTTCGCACCTTGATCGCTGCTGTCGTAACGCACCCTCACGTCATGGCGACTGGTGCCACTTTAACTACAGTGCCCGGGGTGCGCTGATCTGCACCAATCGCCATGCGTGAAGGTGCCGGTACTGTTCCCGGCTGTCAGCATCAAGCGTTGGCGCGCTCTCCGCATTCCGCCAGACACGTACGGCTTGCGGAGTCGCCGTCTAACCTCCCATCACTTTGCCCGGTGATGGCCTGCCGTATCCTTGCAGGTTGGAGCGGGTGCGATTATTGAGGGAATCCGCTCTCGCGGCGGCAGTAAGCACGGCTTCTGTCCGGCATCCCATGCCGGCGCCGCATTAGCTTTTGGCCCACGGCGTTGTGCGCGCTTCCTGGCTGTCACCCTCAAGCATGGATGCTGGGCGCTACTCCAGCTGTCCGAGCATTCCGGCGGTGATCAGCCGCCCGCTATCCATGTTTCAGGGTGCCGGTCTCTCCCGGCTGTCACGGCATCTGCCTTCCGTCCTCGGCGCCTCATCGTTTTTGCGATCCCATCGTTTGTTCGCGGCATTTGGTGCTCCTCCCCGCGCTACTCCTGTCCATCGCGCAACGTCTATCGGCTCGTCACTACTGCAATGCTGGCGGGATGTGCGGGACTCGAACCCGCGGCCTCCGGCGTGACAGGCCGGCGATCTAACCAACTGAGCTAACACCCCAAAAACTGGTAGAGCGACGGGGAATCGAACCCCGCTTACCGGGATGAAAACCCGGTGTCCTGACCGATAGACGATCGCTCCATATGCCCGTCTCTCCAGGCTGTCACCATCATTCAGGCCGGAACGTGAGCGTTGACGTAGTCGATCGCTTGTTGGACCGTTTCAATCTTGTCGGCTTCGTCGTCGGAGATCTCGCCGCCAAATTCGTCTTCCAGAGCCATGACGAGCTCGACTGCATCCAGGGAATCGGCGCCGAAGTCGTCAACGAAATTCGAATCGTTCTTGACGCATGCCAGAGCCACGCCAAATTGCTCCGCCACCACGCGCTTGATGCGCTCCTCCACGTTTGATGCCATGCTTTCACTCCTGTTAAGCACATCGAAAAGCCCGCGGCGCAGGATCTTCGATGTGCGGCCCGAGCGCGAGCCGGCACAGAGGTCTAGCGCGTTACCCTACCTCGTTGGGCTGTCCAGGCAGTATCAAACCTGGGGGAGATCCCGGCATCTGCCGGCCGCACGCGCAATACGGAGGTCTTCTGGCTGGTGGCTGAGCGCAACCGCCATTCAAAAGGCCTCCCGGTCTCTCCCCGGGAAAGTCACGTTGCTTACTCTGCCGAATCCCAACCCAGTCCGGCGCCGGAGGTTGGCTGCATTTCACGGCACGGCGATCAACGTTTCGCTGGTATCGCTTGGGGTAGGCACAAAAGAAAACCCCGCACAAGGCGGGGCGGCATGATGCTTGGCACCATGCGCTACCGCATGGATGCCATTAAACTAAAGAAACTTATCGTGCGCAAGTAAAACTTTGCGGTAGCTGAATTTTTTGTCTCACTCTCACCTCTTCGTTACCCTCCTGCGAGCCGGGTCGCCATCCCCAAGGCTGCCTCCACGCCAGCCTCGGGGCATTCGACAAAAGCCCCGGATGCTGCGCGCATCTGGCGCCCCCCTGTGATGGCCAATGCCATCAAGAGGCCATCTACCTCCCCGGCGCGCGCAAGTGCGAGCGCTTGCTCAAGTTGCTCAATGATGACGAACTGTTGTCGCCTTTTTTCGAGGCGCACTACGTTGTCGCTCAACCCCGAGTGATTCACTACCGTCTTCTGTTGCATGAACGATTTTCCGCCCTTGTTGAGTTGGTCTTCGGGGCGTCTCGTTCTCCACCATCTCGGTGAACGGTTTCACTGCGTCACCCGCGGGCACACCACCCGGCGCGCTGGCCTCCACCAGCGTCTGGATGGCAAGCCGTTGGGCTGCCGGCAGCCGCGAGATGGCAACGGCAAGTTGCACGTCCTGCGGAGACACGCCGGGAAAAGCTGCTGATTGACCCTCAGCGAGCTCAGTCCCGGTAGCGTTGAACTTGGTTTCCAGGATGGTTTCGATCTTCCGCAGCATGGGAAGGCGAGGGGCGTGTTTGCCCTCTTCCCACCACACCACGGAAGTTTTCGAGACCCCTAAATGCTCTGCGAGATCGTCGCGGGATAGTCCCCGCGCCTCCCTCGCAATCCCGATCTGCTCGTTCAGCTTCATGTCTGTTTGGGCCTCCACCCAACGATTTCATCGTTCATCACCGACCAGAAAAGAGCCTCCCAGCCTATCCGGCCGAGCTTCCACTTGCGCAGAAGCAACGACGAAATGATGATACGTGCCAAGTTAAACTTGGCAAGAGTAAGTTTTATTTGATAACCTTAGGCGCGGCGCCAGCTTTGCGCATCGGCCAAAAGGCTGAGTCCACGCAGCGGTGCCAACGGTTCCCAGTCGGGCAGGCAGGCCAGCCCAGTCGCTTTCTTCCCGTGCAAAGCGGCGCGCCCGACACCCCATTTCCAGCACGGGATGCGCAGTTTCGCGCACGGGGCGCCATCCATGAGCGTAAGTTTAAGCAAGAAACACTTATTCCAGAGTGCTTTTCCGGTAACGGGTTGTAACGGGTCGGCCGCATGAGCTTCAAAGCCGTGGCCTGGGCCTGGGATCAAAGCCCGGGCGGCCCTCCCGGAAGAAAGTGGGTGCTGACAGGCATTGCTCAGTACGCAGACGAGAACGGCTTTTGCTTTCCGTCGCAACCAAAACTCGCAGGCCGCGTGGGTATGAGCCTGCGCGCTCTGCGCGATCACCTGGATGACCTGGAGAGCGGCGGCTACATCCAACGCAAGCGCCGGTTCCGCCCGGATGGCACGCGCACGACCGATGCCATGTGGCTGAACCTCAGCATGCCCCCAGCGACTTTCCCACTTGAGGAAACGTCTTGCGGCCCTTCGATTTATGAGGGATTCGGCGATGACGACTGCGACGATCAACCGGCAATTTCTGCCTCAGGCAAAAAACAACCACCGGCAATTTCTGCCTCAGGCAAAAAAGGTGCGTTACCACCGGCAGAAAATGCCGGGCATGAACCTGTCATAGAACCTATCAAGAACAAGAAGAAGGTAAACGCGCGAGCCTCGGCTTTGGGCTTCAACCTGGAAACGGGAAAGTTCTCTGGCATCACGCCGCAACTGACGCAGCTATGGTCCGACGCCTATCCGGCGCTCGATCTGCTTCGCGAGATCAACCGGGCAGGGGCATGGCTGGTTGCCAACCCGGCTAACGCCAAATCCAACTACAAGCGATTTCTCACCAACTGGTTCGCTCGGGCACAGGACCGCGCTCCGCGCGCAGCCGGCCATGGCAGCGGGCCACGCTCCACTGACTGGGCGCAAGAGCGCGCCGACACTATCGCCGGGCTGACCGGCAGGAAGCCGACCTATGAACGCACCGATGACGCATTCGACGTTGAAGCCCGCCTCGTCGATTGATTGGCCGGCTGACGCCGTGCCGGAAACTTGGGTGAACAGTCTGTTCGAGAAGATGTCCGCGATGTACGGCTCAAAGTTTGCTGACATGTGGCGCGGAACGGATCTCACGACGGTTCGCCGGTTGTGGGGCGTGGAGTTGGCGCAGTTGTCGCGCGAGGAATTGAGGCAGGGCGTCGCTGCGCTGAAATCGGTCGACGCGCCGCCGACGCTCCCGCGGTTCTTGAAAATCTGCCGCCCTCAGGTCGACTACGACTCGGCACTCTACGAAGCCGCGCAGCAACTGCGCCTCCGCGCCGAAGGTAGGGACGAGTGGACCAACCCCGCCTTCTACTGGGCCGCGATCAAGGTTGGCGAGTTCGAGATGCTCAACTCTTCGCGCGACTCGCTCATCAAGCGCTTCACCGCCGCGCTGGATTCGGTGCTGGCGGGCGGAGTCCAGCCTGTGCCGCCGCGCCTCGTGGCCCTGCCGGCTCCCGGGCAGACCCGCGCGGACCCCGAGCGGGTGAAGGCTGCCGTAGAACAAGTGCGTGCCACCACCAGGGTGCCGGGCAACAAGTTGTGGGCGCAGCGGATTCTGGATCGCCAGAAAGCCGGTGAGAAGCTGGCCTTCATGACGGCGAAGATGGCGCGCAGCGCGCTCGGCATGGCGGACCCGGCTCACGCATGACAGTCACCTGCATCTCCTGCCAGCACTTCACCCTAAAGCCCCGCACGGCCGAGGGTGAGGCGCACTACCGAGCGAGCGACGTAGCCCACGCGCGCATCGGCATGGGGAGGTGCGCGAAGGAAACCCTGGCGCTGCACTGGGAGCCGGCGGAACAGGCGCGCAACTGCGACAAGCACGCGCCGATCGCCGCGGACCAAGCGGCGGCCCGGCGGGATTGGATAAGGAGCAACGCGACATGAACTGTAACGGGATTCAGGTGGGCAAGCTCTATGGCCGTCTGGAGGTAACTGAAATCGAGGGCAAGTATGCGGTCTGCCGGTGTTCGTGCGGGACGCTCAAGCGCATCCTCCAAAGATCAGTTGCGTCCGGAAACACCAAAAGTTGCGGTTGTTTGAAGAGGGAAAAAGCCACTCGAAATGGCGCTCGTAACGCAACTCACTACATGACCGGAACTGCCACATATAAGTCCTGGCAGGGTGCCAAAAGGCGGTGCACCTGCCAAGTCGATAAGAGTTACACCGAGTATGGCGGCCGCGGCATCACGATGTGCGATCGGTGGATGAATTCCTTCGAGAACTTCCTTGCTGATATGGGCGAAAAGCCATCGGGGCTTACGCTTGAGCGTCGTGAGGTGAATGGCCCCTACTCCCCGGAAAACTGCGAGTGGGCTACCCCGACCACGCAGACGCGGAACCGCCGAAACACGATCAGCGTTACCTACATGGGAAGGACAAGGCTGCTCGTGGAGTGGTGCGAGGAGTTGGGATTGGATTACTACAGCGCGCACCGGCGATTGCGACGAGAGGGTAGAAGTCCTGAGGAGGCGTTTAGGCTCGCTCGCTCCTCAGGCTGCGCGCCAGTCCACAACGAACAGCACGAGGAGGTAACCGCATGACCTTGCTGCAGACATTGGCAGTGCTTTCCTTGCTGCTGCCGGCGGGCATGAGCTTCGCCGCGGCGCTGTGGTTCTGGCGCCAGTGGCGCGCGGCGGTGGGTCGGCGGGTGCGGCGCGCGAAGAGGGCGCGGGGATGAGCGAGCCACAGGTTTTGGTGAAGTTCCGTCCTGGCCCCGGCGGCCCGGTAGCGGCGATCGGCTTTAAGGGCAGGGATGCATTTACGCTCGCCTGCAAGACCGGGATCGCCTTTTGCCCGTACTCGGACGGCGGCAATCATCACCGCAACTGGCTGTTCGGCTACGTCAGGGAGTGGGACAAGTGGCCGTGGACGGCGGGAGCGATGGCATGAACAAGCAACTCTTCCGCTTGGTCCACCCGCAGGCCCGCGCCGGCGCAGTGCAGGCCGTCAAGGCTGCGCCTGAGGGCTATGTCGTGACCGTCGCCGAGCCGACGCGCAGCTTAGACCAGAACGCCAAGTTTCATGCGATCTGCTCCGACTTGGGGAAATCTGATGTTGAGTGGGCGGGAAGGCGGAGAAATGCTGCGCAATGGAAGGTGCTCCTTGTGTCGGGCCACGCAATCGCGACAAAGGAGCAAGCGGAAATAGTCCCAGGGTTAGAAGGGGAGTTTGTAAATATCCGGGAAAGTACCGCACTGATGAGCAAAAAGCGCGGGGCAAGTCTTATAGAGTACTCGTTAGTCTTTTGCGTAGATAAAGGGGTTCCTCTTCATGCCTACACCAAAAATATTCTCTGAAGAAGAGTTGCGGGCGAGAAAGAACGCGCGCTCGCGGCAGCGTTATCTTGAAAACAAGGAGAGGCTGCTCGCGCAACAAGCAGAGGCATATAAAAGAAAGTCCTCGGATCCTGAGTTTTTGCGGATAAAGGCCCAGCGTTCGGCGGATTATCGTGCGAGGAACCCCGGGAAAGCAAAGGAGCAGAACGCGAGACGGAGGGCGGCGAACCCGGATTTGGCGAGAGAGCAGTCTCGCGCATGGTTCGCAGCGAACCCAGACAAGAGGGCAGAGTACGAGCACAACAGAAGGGCAAGGAAGCGGCAGAACGGCGGGAAGCTATCTCCCGGAATTAAGAAAAAGCTGTTTGATCTGCAAGGTGGTCATTGCGCATGCTGTCGGGAGAAGTTCAAGATTTCAGATATGCATCTCGACCACATAATCCCTCTCGCGCTAGGGGGTGAAAATTCTGACGATAACGCGCAACTGTTGTGTAAGCCATGCAATCAATCGAAGTATGCGAAACACCCGATCGATTTCATGCAAGAGCGGGGGTTTCTGCTTTGAGTGTGCGCGAACTCATCTTCGCCTTTGGCGCTGAACGCGGGGTCCGGTGGAGCGCGCCGGCCCGCAAAGATTAATTTTCGAGAGGCAGTAGGAGCACTATGCAGCGCAATGACTGGATTGAACGCATCGCCGAGCGCACTGGCGTAACCAAGACCGTGGCCAAGCGCATGCTGACCGCCTACGTCGACGTGGCGGAGGAAGAGATCGCCAACAACGGCCAGGTCCGGCTCTACGCCATGGGCGTGCTGGAGGTGGTCGAGCGCAAGCCGCGCGTGGGGCACAACCCCAAGACGATGGAGCGCATCGAGATCGCGGCCCGCAAGGTGGTGAAGTTCTCGCCGGGCAAGCGCGTGCGCGAGTTCGTGGGGTTCGCCCTGCGCAAGTCCAAGGCGGAGGGCTGAGCCATGACGACAGCGAGCGCAGCCAATCGGGAATGGGCGCGGGTGGATGAGGAATTCCGGCGCAGCACGCGCGCGGCCGAGGAGGCGGCGCTCCTGCCAGTTCTCGATGGCGCGGAGAAGGCCCTCCAGAGCGCCGGCTTCACCGTGGCCGAGCCCGGCGCCACCAAGGACACCAACCCGAAGGACGCCATCGGCGACAAGAAGGTGCCGCTGTGGCTGCTCTCGCCGATCGCCAAGGCCCATTGGGCGCTGGCCCAGTTCGCCGGCATGTGCAAGTACCAAGCCTGGAACTGGCGCGCGGCCGGCGTGCGCAACTCGGTCTATCTGTCGGCCATGCAGCGCCACCTGGACGCCTACATGAGCGGCGAGGAAACGGATCCAGTGGACGGCACGCACCATCTCGGCAACATCATGGCCTGCGCGGCGATCCTGCTGGATGCCAAGGCCGCCGGCAAGCTCACCGACGACCGCCCGCCAATCGTTGGGGTGCGTGACACCTATGAGTTCGTCCAGGCGACGATGGCGGATCTGCGCGAGAAGTACAAGCACATCGCGCAGCGGCCCCACACCATCGCGGACGGTCGCGCGGAGGGCCAGTGATGACGCAGACCCGCCTTGGCTCGCTCTATGAGGCCGTCATCAACGTCGTGATTGGTTTCGGCGTCAATTTCACGGCCAATTTTCTGATTTTCCCGTTGTTTGGCATGCATATATCGCCGGGTGCGAACTTCCTGATGGGGCTGATTTACACGGCCATCTCGATCACGCGCTCCTACGTGATTCGCCGCTGGTTCAATGCCCGGCTGCAGGCCGCAGCGCAGCGCCTGGCCGCGATGTCCGGGGATCAAGCCTGATGGCGCGCTGGAGCCGCAAACAAGCCGCCGAAATCGCCCAGCGCCTGCAGCAGGTCGACGGCGCCTCGGTGGTGCGCGAGCGCCGGAACAAATACGGCGCCAAGAAGACCGCCGTGGATGGGCGCACCTTTGACAGCCAGGGCGAGGCCGCGCGCTACGTTGAGTTGCGCCACCTGGAGCGGGCCGGGCTCATCGAGAACCTGCGCTGCCAAGTGCCATTCGAGCTGCTGCCGGGTACGACCATCAATGGAAAGACGATCCGCCCTTGCTTCTACGTCGCGGATTTCGTCTATCTGGAGGCCGGCGCGGAGGTCATTGAAGACTTTAAGGGCTTCGTGACGGAAGGGTACCGCCAGAAGCGCCACATGATGAAAGTCTTGCGCGGCATCGAGATCCGGGAAACCGGGAAGCGAGTTGCCCGATGAGGTGCCCAGCCTGCGGCGGCGAAACTCGCGTCGTCAACTCCCGCCCGCATCCAGTGAAGAACCGCATCATCCGGCGCCGCGAGTGCTGCAGTTGCCAAGCGCGCTACACCACGGCCGAGGGCCGAATTTCCGAAGTCACCAAGCCAAAGACGAAAAAGGCATGATCGACGCTCCCAATACCCTTGAACGACTGGCCACGGCCATGGGCTCGCGCGACCTGAGCATCAAGCGCGGGACAAGCGATGTCGACTACATCATCGCCCTTGGAATGACTGCGAGGGCCAACTCCGCGGCGAGCGCCATGGTGAACCTGCACCTGGCGCAGAACCCAGCGGCGTACAAGGAAGCCGAGCGCGCCGCTGTGGCGGTCGCCCGGCACCTGAATCTGAAGCGCAGGTGGAAGCTGAAGGTCCGCGACCTGATCCGGATCTCGGGCACGGCCCTGAAATACTACATCTGCCCGGTGTGCCCGCACTGCTTCGGGCGGAAGTTTGACTTATTCCCCGGCACCCAGCGCCTGTCGGACAAGATCTGCCGGCCCTGCCACGGCACCGGGAAGCGCCCCTTGCCCCTCCAGCACGGCCGAGAAATCGCGGAGATCATCGGCGCGCTGGAGAACATCGAGAGGGTGGCGGAGGATGCCGTCCGGACTAAGGTGCGGGGGCGGGTAAGTTAAAAAATACTTACCACGCATAAGTATTTCTTGCATCGATGCCAAATGCTGGCTACGATTCCCCTGTCACAACGCAACACGCAAAGGGGATAGAGAAATGGCGCAACTTCTGGCAACAGTAAAGCAAGTGCACGCGCGTCGTGCCGAATCGATCAAGGGTACTGGCTATGCTGCAAATCGCCTTCGCCACCTTGACGAAACGTTCGTCGACGAGGGTTCCCATTTCTTCAGCATGGGCGGTCCGCTTGACGCTCCGGAACATGTGCCGGCAGGCGGCATCGCCGCGCACCTCATGCGCAACGAATGGCGCGACACGTGGAATGTCCCGGTGCAAATCCTCACTGCTCGCGCCTAACCACAACGCAACACGCACGGGGGATTGAGAAATGAGCAAAGTACTAGCCAAGCGTTACAGCATGTTGCTGGCACGTCGGGGTTCGCTGGACCCGGTAACGAAAGCCATGTATCGCCGTTGCTATGAAATGTACGGCGCAGTTTTTGACGAACTGGCGCGCGGCTTTAGCTTTCTCGTCTGACCACAACCCGCTCGCTCCGGCGGGCAGAAACCCAGGGACAGCCATGCTAGAACTCTACAAACAATGGCGGGCGGCAATGGCTGCACTGAATGTCGAAATTCACGAAACGTGGAATGGCCCCATCAACCTGTTCGCTGACATCGGCAAGGTTGACGGCATCCCGGCTATTGGAGGAGTGTGAAATGGAAAAACAGAAGACTGAGCTCGAGGCGTTTGATGCGTGGTCAGATCGGTGGGTCTGGTTTAGCAAGCAGAGCAAGGATGCGGCCCGAGATGCTTGGATCGCCCGCGCCGCGCTCGCACCGGCTGCGGGAGCACTAGACGAACTGGAGAAAGGCGCCATACAGGACGCGATTGACTCCGTACTGAAAACTCAGCCGCCCGGATGGCCTGTGGTTGTCAACACATTGAAAGCCATCCTCGCCGCCCCGATCGCCGCCGACCAGATGGACTACGCCAACGCGGATGAGTCGCATGGCAAAGCATGGTGGGCCGGCTTCAATGCGGCACGTCTCGATGCGCCATCGCAGGCGCAAGCGCGCGGGATGGTGGGGCAGCCGCGCGAGGATTTGATTTTCGCGTGGGCGGTGTTCGATGGTGAGGGCAGCTACGATCTTCGGCTGTTTGAAGGCAATGAATCATTCCGCCGCGACTACATCAATCGGAATGGCGCCAAATACGCGGACTGGGTGATCCCGCTTGCGCCGTGTGGTGCGAGCGCCTCCATCGCCGCCGACCATATCGAGGCAAACATCGAGGCTGAAATCGCCGCCCAAAGTTCTCGGCGCGCGATCAGGATACCTGCCGACGAACCAAAGGAGGATTGATGATCCTAGAACGAAACCCCATCGACGCCTCCCTGCGCGCAAGCAAGGAGGGCGCGTGATGGCCGTCTATGTGGACGACATGGAAGCCAGCTACGGCCGCATGGTGATGTGCCTACGCGAAAACAAGGAGGGAGCGTGAAGCGCGTCTATGAGGGGGATCGAAAAGAAGCTCGCAGGCAGGCGACACGAAAGTATCGTGAATCCGATCCTGAGCGATCGCGCGCGCAGTGGCGCGAGTACCGAGAGAGAAAGTTGCTCGAGGCGACTGGCGGCCGCGAGAAGCCGGTGCTGATCATGTTCAACAACGGCGACGTGCGCATCGGCGAGCTGCGGTGGGAGCGGCCGACCCACGAGGAATCCCACCAGGCGTTCCGCTACTGGGACGACCCGCACAACGACGGGCAGGACTGGGGGTGGGACGACATCGTGTTCTGGATGCCGATCGCCCCGGGGGTGCCGACGTGAGCAACAACGGTACCGGCACGACAGTGGAGTGCCTGGAATGCGCCTGGCAAGGCGACGAGATCCACACGGACACGCACTACTGTCCGAACTGCGGCGCTGAGTGCATGGATCTGGAAGCTATCTACGGGCCTGACGGCCTGCACCCGGACCCGGAATGGAAATCGAAATGACAGAAGCAGAGAAGATGTTGGCCGCGGCGATCCTCAACGCGGCTGACAAGATCGGCGTGGCCCGGAAGTGGATCCAGAAGGCGGGCACGCACCAGGAGCACTTCGACATCGCCAAGAGCAAGCGGGCGTTGGCAGTGCAGCTCGGCGCCGTTGAGATCGGCCGGGAGGGCTTGGTTGAGATCCTGCGCAAGCGTCGCGCCAGCAAGGAGGGAGCATGACCAAGGACCAGATTCGCGAGATTTTCCTCGCCAACGGATTCACCGTTAAGGAAGGTCAATCCGACCTCAAGCAATACGTGTATGACGCCGCCTATGCGCTGCTGGAGCGCGCCGCACCCCAGCCCGCAGCGGCGGAGTGGATTCCGGTGTCGGAGCGGGCCGCCATCACCCGTCCTTCGGCGGCCTACCCCGCGGAGTCTTAATAAGCGCCTGGTTCAACTCGAACCCCTTGCGGACCACCTGCCCGCAGCACGGGCAGATGACCTTCCCCTTCTTCCTGGCCTGTGCACGGTATACGGCCGTGGGCGTGAGCCCGAATTGCGCTGCGGCCTCATAGGCCGAATGCCCTGGATTGACGGACAGCCAGTCCAGTGCCTGCTGAGTTTTCGATTTCACCATTCTTCTTTTTGGGAGCGGGGCGGGGCGACTCAAACCGTGGCCGGCCTCCACTCCGACCACGGCGAACCGCACCTGAGATGCCCCAGGGTTTAGACAGGACCAATGGCCCAGTACCTTGATGCGCCCACTTAATGGCAGCACGAGCGCCGGCGTACTCGTGCCAGCTATTCAACGTGTGCAATGGGTCTGCGTTGACAGCCTTGTTTTGGTCTGTAGTGAAATTTCCTTAATTCACAAGCCAATTTCAAGGCACTTTCATTTTCTCATGGTTGTCAACGTGCCAATCCCGCCCAACAGGGGGTGGAGGATGCCCACCAACTGCCGTGCCGCCTGGCGCAAGCTCAGCGTGCAAGTGTTGCGCCGAAGCGACGGCAAAAAGAACAGATTCCAAGATTCCTCCCCGTGTTGGTGCAGGCCCTGATGACGGCCTGTTAAGCAAGAAAATCCATTGCTGCACAATGGGTTTCCTAACTATATAACATAAACTGTTAGTGTTTTTGCGATCCCCCATACGCATGGCTTTTACTCGCCACGGGTATAACTCATTGAAGTTAAAGGCGAAATAAGTTGTTACTGACATTACGATTCCCCTACATAACAGGAACAGCTTGTGTAAAATAACTCGCACATGATCGGCGCTTAGGGCTTCACGCCCAGCCGACGACAAAACGCCAGTGGCATCTACCCTGATGCCCAAGTTGCGCCCAATTTTCGAGCCGGTCCCTCCACCCTGACTCGGAATTGCTGCTTCGGGAGTGGCAGCCTCCACACACTCCCGGTCTATTCGATGGCTCGGCCTGCACCCGAAAGGTGCCGCCGGGCCATTTTCATTTCCAGCTTCCGATGCGGCCGTCCGGCGCCCAGTGCGCACGGGCGCGTCGGAGCTCGTCTGGAGTCGCCATGGACTTCAACACTGCATTCGATCGCTTGCTCGGCTCCGAGGGTGGCTACTCCAATCGGAATCCCAAGGATGACCCGGGCGGCGAAACCAACTGGGGCATTTCGAAGCGCTCCTATCCCAGCCTGAACATCAAGGCCCTGACCCGCGAGGACGCCAGGCGGATCTACGAACGGGATTTCTGGTCGCGCACCAACGCCGACCAGCTCTATCCGTCTGTCGCCTTCCAGACCTTCGACTTCGCCGTGAACAGCGGCATCGAGACCGCGGTGCGCAAGCTGCAGGTGGCGCTGGGCGTCGCCGACGACGGCCATTGGGGCCCGATCACCGCCGCCGCGGCGAAGCGCATGAGCGAGACGGATCAACTGTTCCGCCTGAACGCCGAGCGCCTGGACTTCATGCGCAGGCTCTCCAACTGGGGCGCCAACGCCTCGGGTTGGGCGGGCCGGATCGCGCAGAACCTGCGCTATTGCGCCGTGGATGCCTGACATGCCCTTCATTCCGCTCGCCATGGCCCTGGCCAACTTCGCGCCAGGCATCATCAAGCTGCTCACGGGCAGCGACAAGGCTGAAGACGTCGCCGCGCACGTGGTTGGCATCGCGCAGACCGTAACGGGCACCGCCGATGGTGACGCCGCGCTCGCCGCGCTCAAAGCCGATCCCGCCAAGGTGCTTGAGTTCCAGCAGACCATGAGCGCCCAGCAGGCGGACATGGAGAAGGCGTATCTCGACGACGTCGCCAACGCCCGCGCCATGCAGGTAGCCGCGCTGGGCCAGGAAGACCTGTTCTCCAAGCGCTTCGTCTACTACTTCGCCACCGCCTGGAGCCTGTTCTCCATGGCGTTCTTCAGCGCCGTGACGTTCTTCCCGCCCGAGGGCTTCGGCCAGCGGATCGCGGACACGATCCTCGGCGTGCTGGTGTCGACCATCATTACCGGCATCTTCCACTACCTGTACGGCAGCACCCGCGGCTCGCAGGCCAAGAGCGAGCTGCTGGCGCGCGCAGGGGAGAAGGCATGAGCGACGAGGCCCAAATGCAGGCGCACGAGTTGCGCATCCGCGCCGTGGAGGGTGCCGTCGAGAAGATCGCCGACTCCATGCAGCAGCTCGTCCGCCTGGAGGAGCGCCACGCCGAGACCCGCCTGGGCCTTGACCGCGCCTTCGTGGCCATCGAGCGCCGCAAGGAAGAGAACGAGAGGCTGGCTGAGCGCGTCGCCAAGATTGAGCGCGACATGCCCGGGCTGATCGAATCCCGCAAGTGGATGGTGATGGGCATTCTGGCCACCATTGGCTTTGTGGGCGTCGGCCTGCTGGCGCTCGTGGTGAAGCACTGAGGTTAGCTATGGCTGCAGGCTTTGACCATATCCGCAACGTCCTTCTGAGCCGCGGCGAGAAGTCGCTCGTGGCGACGATCCAGATGCGTATCTTCGCGGACGGCGGCTGCGCCTTTGTCGATGAGGGCATCCCGGAATTCTCTGTTGCTGAACGTGAGTTTCCCTTGCCGCGCGGCCGTGCCGACTTGGCGCTGTTCCATGACGACGGTACGGCCACGGTGGTCGAAGCCAAGGATGGCGGGTGTGGCGTGCGCGATGTGGTGGCAGGCATCGGCCAGGTTGTCTGCTATGCCACGCAGATGGGGATGTCGACCGGTGCGCCCAAGAAGGTGCGCAAGGTGCTGATGTTCTCGTCTACCGGCAATGAGCAGGATGACCAGTTGATCGAGATGTCGTGTCGTGCGGCGGATGTGCTTCCCGTGTACTTCCCGCACATCAAGCAGACCAAGACGCTGTTCAAGCTGCTGCTGGTCACCCAACTGATCGCTGAGCGCGAGAAGGCGGATCGTGGCTAAGCCGAAGCGTGACATCGACTGGGATGCGATCTACAAGGACTATCGCCCCAATGTGAAGTCTGTGCGCCAGATTGCCAAGGAACATGGCATCTCGCACACGGCAATCCAGAAGTATGCGGAGGCCAACCACTGGCAGCGCGACCTCGCCAAGAAAACCAACGAGCGCGCGGCAGATTTGCTTGCCAGAGATATTGTTGCCACGGAGGTTGCCAGGCTCCCCCGGGGTGGCAAGTCGGCAACCGAGCGCGCCTCGGAGGAGGAGATTGTCCAGGGCGGCGCCGAGGTCAAGGTTGCTGTCCAGCGCGAGCACCGCAAGGACATTGGCCGGTTGCGTCGCATCGCCAATACCATCGCCGACGAGCTTGAGGCGCTGACCGAGAGCAAGGAAGAGTACGAGCGGGCCGCCGAGATGTTGGCTGCCGGTGATGAGGTCGGCACGGCGAAAGCGTTGCAGCGCGCCATCAGCCTGCCGAGCCGCGTTTCCTCGCTGGAGAGCATGTCGCGGACGCAGGCGACCTTGATCAAGCTGGAGCGCGAAGCCTTTGGCATCGATGCGAAGGACAAGGAAGAGTCGCCGCTCGAAAAGCTCCTCCGCGAAGTCAGCCTTTCCGAGGCGTCCGAGTAAGTGGCGGTCCTCAGCACCGAGGCGCAGCTCATCAAGAAGCTGCGGGACGAGTTTCGCATCTACGCGCCGCACTGCCTCAAGATCCTCGACAAGGTTGGCACCAAGCGCCCGTTTGTGCTGAACCGGGCGCAGCAGTACATCCACGAACTGATCGAGAAGCAACTGCGCGAGACCGGCAAGGTCCGTGTGCTGATTCTCAAGGGGCGGCAGCAGGGCGCTTCGACCTACATTGCCGGTCGCTTCTATTGGAAGACCAGCATGGCGCAGGGGCGCCGGGCCTTCATCGTCGCTCACGAGCAGAAGGCGACGGACAACCTGTTCGGGATGGTCAAGCGCTATCACGAGCACAACCCGTTGCCGCCGAGCACGGGCGCGACGAACGCCAAGGAACTGGTGTTCGATGTGCTGGATTCTGGCTACAAGCTGGCCACGGCCGGCACGCAGGACGTAGGGCGCTCGAACACGGCGCAGTTGCTGCACGGCTCTGAGTTTGGCTTCTGGCAGAACGCCGCGATGCACCTGGCGGGTATCGGCAACACCGTGGCGGACGCCGCGGGGACCGAGATCATCCTCGAGTCGACGGCCAACGGCATCGGCAATCAGTTTCATGCCATGTGGCAGGACGCCGAAAAGGGCGACGGCGAATGGCTGGCCATCTTCGTGCCCTGGTTCTGGCAGGACGAATACCGCGCGCCGCTGCAGGCCAATTTCGAGCTGAGCAAGGACGAACTGGAATACCAGACGGCCTACGGGCTGGACATGGAGCAGATGCAGTGGCGCCGGAACAAGATCCGGACCTACGGCGAAGGCATGGCCTGGCTGTTCGATCAGGAATACCCGGCGGTGCCGTCGCTCGCGTTCCAGTCCTCGACGGCCAACCCGCTGATTCCGCCGACGATGGTCGCGCGTGCCGTGAACTCCGACTTCATCGAGAGTCCGCGCGCCGTGACGGTCATTGGCTGCGACCCGGCTGAGTACGGCGACGACCGCACTGCCATCTGTTTCCGCCGCGGCCGGATGGTCACGCGCATCGAGACGCACAAGAAGAAGGGCACGATGGAAATCGCCGGCATGCTGGCTGATCTCTATCGGTCCCGCGAGCCAGACGCGCTCTTTGTCGACAAGATCGGCATCGGCTCCGGCATCGTGGACCGCCTGAAGGAACTGAACATTCCCGTTATCGGCGTCAACTCCGCCGAGAAGCCGGCGCGCACCGACGTCTACGCGAATCTGCGCGCCGAGATGTGGTGGACGATGAAAGAGTGGCTGGAGGACGTTCCCTGCCGGCTGCCCAATTCGTCGGAACTGATGTCCGACCTGTCCGCCCCGGGCTGGAAGCACAACTCCAACGGCCTGAAGCTGGTGGAGAGCAAAGACGACATGCGCAAGCGCGGCATCCGGTCTCCTGACCTTGCCGATGCGCTCGCACTCACCTTCGCCCGTCCGGTCATTCCCCGCAACGCCGGCAATGACGCATGGGGCGGCAGCAGCGGCCACGCCGCGGCATCGACCGCTGGATACTGAGGCTTAGCCTATGCAAGAAGACCTGATGCTGGACGACGAGCCGCTTGCGGCGCCCGTGTCCGCGCACCCTCGTGATAATCCGCCGGTACCGAGCCAGGATCAAGTGGCCTATGCCGAGGCAGCCGAGAGCGCTTTCGATGACGCTGCGCCGACGCCTTCGTTCGAGCAACTGGCGGCCATCGGCCCGAAGCTGCTGGCCGAGTTCAACCAGGCCAGGATCGAGCGCCAGCTCACGGAAGAGCGCTGGCTGCGCGACCTGCGTCAGTACAAGGGGATCTACGATCCCGAAGTCATCGCCAATCTGGACAAGAACCGCTCCAAGGCGTTTGTCCGCAAGACTCGCGTGAAGGTCAAGACGGTCGATGCACGCATCACCGATCTGCTGTTTCCGGCCAACGCGCAACGAAACTGGTCCATCGAGCCAACCCCGAGTCCGACCGTAGCGCCGGAGCAGCGACAAGAGTTCGCTGCACTTCTCAAGGCTTCGATGGGCCAGCCCCTAATGAGGACCAGCTTGACGAGGCGGTGCGCCAATCGTGCGCCAAGGCCTCCTCGAAGATGGCGGCCCTCATTGATGACCAACTGATCGAGGCGCGCTACAAGGCGCAGGCCAAGAAGGTCATCCACAGCGGCAACCTGTACGGTACGGGCGTGCTGAAGGCGCCCCTGGTTGAGCGCAAGGTGCGTCAGCGCTTTGTGCGGGAAACCAAGAAGGACGAGAAGACGGGCAAGGTCAGCTATTGCTGGGTGATGAAGACCGAGACGTACATCGCCCCGTTCGTGGACTACGTGCCACTGTGGCACTTCTACCCGGACATGAGCTCGACCGAACTGGAGTCGTGCCGGTACGTCTACGAACTGCACCCGATGACGCGCACGGAACTGCTGGACCTGTCCAGGCGCCGCAAGTTCGACAAGAAGAAGATCCGCGAGTACATCGAATCGCGTCCGGATGGCGCCGCCGAGGCGCGGCCCTTCGACGTGGAACTGCGCTCCATGGGCGATCGGGAAGCCTCCGCCATTGCCGACCGCACCGGCAAGTACGACGTGCTGGAGCGCTGGGGCTGGATCGATGGCGCCTCGCTGCGCGAATGCGGCGTGGAAGTGCCCGACGAGCGCTTGATCGAGACGTTCTTCACGAATATCTGGCTGCTGCCCACGGGCGACGTCATCAAGGCGAGCATCCAGCCGATCGCCGGCGTGCTGTGGCCGTACCACATCTACTACCTGGACAAGGACGAGACCAGCATCTTTGGCGAGGGTATCGCCACGATCATGCGTGACGACCAGGACATGCTCAATGCGAGCGTGCGCATGATGCTGGACAACGCGGCCATCACGGCGGGCCCGCAGATCGAGGCGAACACCGGCCTGCTGAATCCCGGGCAGGATCCGCGTGACATTCGTCCGTTCAAGGTCTGGACGCGCTCCAATGAGAACGCAGTGGCACCGGCCCTGCGCGTCTACACCATCCCGAACAGCATCACCGAGTTGAACCAGCTCGCCACCATGTTCGAGAACAACGCCGACGAGACGACGGCGGTGCCGAAGTACGTCACTGGCGACAACCCGACGGCCGGTGCTGCCGGTACCGCTTCGGGCCTCTCGATGCTGATGGGCAATAGCTCCATCGTCTTCAAGGATCAGGTCAGCAACTACGACGAGGGCGTGACAGTCCCGTTCATCACCGCGCTGTACCGCTGGAACATGCAGTTCAGCAAGGACGACGAAGTCAAGGGCGACTACGACATCAAGGCAACCGGCGCCGCGTCGCTGGTGGCCAAGGAAGTGCGGGCGCAGCAACTGCAAGCCTTCGGTGTCGCCACCGGCAACCCGATGGATGCACCGTTCGTGAAGCGCGACGAACTCCTGCGTCAACAGGCCGAGGCCCTGGACTTGACTGGTGTGGTCAAGACCAAGGAAGAGGTGGAGGGCGAGCAGAACAACGAAGCGGCGCAGATGCAGCAGAAGCTGGCCGAGGCACAAGCCGCTGCAGTACTGGCGCAGGCTCAGGCGACTGCCGCGAAGCTCAATGCCGACGCCGAGCGTCTGATGCGCCAGGCGCAGCACATGCTGGCCGAATCCGCACGCGTCCGCGCCGTGACGCAGCAGGTTGAGGTCGAGACCGCCGCCCGCGCGCTGGAAGCCGGTGCGATCGCCACGGCCAACCCCCATGCAGCGGCAGCAGGCGACGAGATCCTGCAGCACGCCGAGCAGAAGACCGACGAAGCGCTGGCCACCATCGCGCAGATGCAAGGCACGACGCCGCAGGCCCAGCCCGGGCAGCCCGCCCCTGAACAGCCGCAGCAACCGCAGCAGGCCCCGCAATGACCGATCCCCGTGAAGTCGCCATGGACGCCGCGCGCGAGCTGCAGGGCTTTGCCCGCTCGCAAGCCGCCCTGGCGCTGCTGAATCTGCTCGATGCCATGGATGCGGTCTACCACGACGAACTGCGCATTGTGCTGCCCGAGAAGCTGGCGCGCACGCAAGGCGCCGCGGCCCAACTGCGCGCCCTGCGCCGGGTGCTGACGGATCAGGAAGAAGCGCCGTTCCCCAAGGTTTGAAGGTTTGACCCCTGCGCCAAGCAGGACAGTTGAAGCCGGGCACTCCCCGGCTTTTTTGTTGAAAAGCCGACGGAGATAACCAGATGGCAAAGCAAGACGAAGACTTCAACACCGCGTTCAACGAAGACCAGGCGCCCGCCGCGGCGCCGTCGGAAGACGAGGCTTTCGGCATCATGCCGCCCGAGGAAGTGCCGGCCGGTGATGGCGATAACGCAAGCGGCGATGCTCCGGCTGTAGTCGCTGTCGATGCGCCTGCTGCTGATGCTGCTCCGGCTGCCGACGCCGCACCTGCCGCTGACGCGCAGAGCGAAGCCGACGCCCAGCGCGAGCGCTCGTGGGAAGGGCGCCTCAAGGCCCGTGAAACCGAACTGGCGCAGCGTGCGGCCGAACTGGATGCCCGCGAAGCTGCCATGCAGCCTGCCGGCGGTGAAGGTGGCGATCAGCCGACCATCGAAATCGACGTAGCCGGCGAAGGCGAGGGCGAGGGCGAGCCCGAGGACGTGAAGACCGCGATCGCGCAGATGACCGAGGACTTTGGTCCCGAGTTCGTGGAGTCGATCAAGAAGATCGCCATGCACTTCGGCGGCCGCGCCGCGGGTGATTCCGTGGGCGCGGTGAACAAGAACATCGATGACCTGGTTGCCGGCATCAAGGACAACGCCGTGCGCGATCACTTCGAGCGAATCCTCGACCGCCACGGCGACTTCTTCGACACCTACCAGTCGCCCGAGTTCGGCGCCTGGCGCGATGGTCTGCCGGAAGGTGACAAGGCTGACGCCATGCGCATCGAAGCCACCGGCACCGCACGCGAAGTGAATGGTCTGCTGGACCGCTTCAAGAAGGCCAACGAAGCCGGCGCCGCCCAGGCTGACACCCGCGCACCGGCCGACATGAAGCCCGACAACGCCACCGAGAACGCTGGCGTGGAGGAAACGGACCCGTGGGATGACGCTGCCGATGCCGAGGGCGTGCGCTCGTCGGGCCTGCGCCTGCCGGCCGATGTCGCCCCGTCGGGCAACGACGACTTCCTCAGGGCCTTCAACGAGGCCTGATCTTCAAGGAACCCAACATGACCACCACAATCACCATTTCCCACGGCAATCCGCACGCCGACCACGCCATCGTGGTCACCAGCGAAGCCGGCGGCGAGCAGCGCATCGAGCCGGGCCAGGCGGCCCAATTCCACGTCTACGCGGGCAACGACCTGCATATCGCCGAGGTCGCGCTGGAAACTGCGCCCGAGCCGGTGACGCTGCAGTCGTTCTCGCTGGCTGCCGTCGGGCAGGGAGTGACCGACGAACCGGCCGAGCTTCCGGAAACTGAGCCGTCGGAGCACGTGCTCACCACGTCCGCGAGCCTGGAGGGCTCCGCACAAGCCTCCGCTGAGGCCGCTTCCGCTTCTGCCGCTGCAGCCGCAGCTTCAGCCACGCAGGCCATCGCCGAATAAGGAGCGAACCATGAGCTATTCGATTGGCGTTGTCGCCGAAACCAAGGAAGCCGCCAAGGCCGCCATCGCCGCCAAGTTCGATGCGGATGTCGTGGCGCACCAGCCCGTGCATGCGCGCGATCGCGCCGCCGTGCTGGCCAATGTCGACGCGGCCCTGAGCCTGCTGGCCGACGACGACAGCAAGGACGTGTCGGTCTCGGTCAACGGGTACGTGTCCTGGCAAACGCCTGAGCCGCAGGACGTGGTGCCACTGACATCGGTGGGCATCACTGCCGGCGTGGGCTACGTCGCGCGCAAGGCCGTCGAGTAAGCCATGACGCTCGAGCAATTCGCCTACTGGCTGCAAGGCTTCGCCGAGCTGACCGGCGACACGCCGCCTACGCCGGAGCAGTGGAAGTCCATCCGCGAGCATCTGGCGACGGTCTTCAACAAGGTGACGCCAGCCGTCCGAACGCCGCCGGTCATTGGGCCGGCAATCGCGGAGCCGGCGACGAGGCCTCTGCCGGATGCATGGCCGTCGCGGCAGTGGACTCCGCATTACCTGCTGGCACCCAACCCCGGCACCGGCGTCGCCCCGGGAGCCCCTGGCACGCTCATCTGCTAGTGCTCATGGCCGTAAGAATCGGCTAAACCCTCCCGCTTTCTGCGGCAGTCCCGCAGCACAGACTGCCTCCCCTGCGTGCCGGTGCGCAGGGCAAGCAAATCACCGGCAACCGCTTCCCCGCCAGCGTCAACGGCGGAACCTGGAGCCAGCAACACCGATTGCGCAGGCCAACGCCGCGATACGCCGCAAGGCGCCGCACATGGCGAACGGACTGCATACGAAAGGTGCGCGCTCCTTTCACGGCCTCGTCTGAGCCGGCGGATTCATCGCCCGGCCGCGGCGAATGCTGACTCGAAGTCCATCCCCTCGATTCATCTCCTGAAAGGAAACCCACCATGGCACAAACTGCCTACGGCGATATTTCGCCCCGTACCGCCGCCTATGCGTCGAAAGACCTGCTGAAGCGCGGCATCCCGTTCCTGGTCATCGAGAAGTTCGGCCAGGCCAAGCCGCTGCCGGCGAACCACTCGAAGACCATCGTCTTCCGTCGCTACAACGCGCTGCCGACCACGCCGGTTGCGCTGACCGAAGGCGTGACCCCCGCTGGTCAGACCCTCAACTCGACCGACGTATCGCTCACGCTCTCGCAGTACGGCGATAAAACGACTATCACCGACATCGTGCAGGACACGCACGAAGATCCGGTGCTGGCGGAAGCCACCGAACTGCTGGGCGAGCAGGCCGCTCAGATCGTGGAGAAGGTCCGCTTCGGCGTGCTAAAGGCTGGCACGAATGTTCAATATGCGAATGGCGCCTCGCGCGCTGCGGTGAACACCCCGATCTCGCTGACCCTGCAGCGTCGCGCCACCCGCGCGCTGAAGCGTCAGAACGGCCGCCCGATCACCAAGATCGTGCGCTCGACGCCGAGCTTCGGCACGGAGAACGTGGCGCCGGCCTACATCGCGCTGGTCCACCCCGATCTGGAATCGGACATCCGCGGTCTGGCGGGCTTCACCCCGGCCGAGAAGTACGGCTCGATCACGCCGTACGAGAACGAGCTGGGCAAGGTGGAAGACGTGCGTTACGTGACGTCGACCATATTCGAGCCGTGGCTGTCGGCTGGCGGCGCCCCGGGCACGATGCTGTCGGGCAACACGACCAACGCGGACGTGTACCCGGTGCTGTTCCTGGCCGCCAACGCCTACGGCATCGTGGCGCTGAAGGGCGCGTTCGCCATCACCCCGATGGTCGTCAACGCCAAGCCGTCGGACTCGGATCCGCTGGCGCAACGTGGCCACGTGGCCTGGAAAACTATGCAGGGGGCTATCCTCTTGCAGGACCTTTGGCTCTGCCGGGGAGAGGTCGCCTGCACGGCATAAGGTGTTGTATCCATGCGTCTTGAAGCATAAAGGCGCGTGACATAAGATTCCCTCCGCCTGCAATGGTGGAGGGAATCTGTGGCGGAAGAGAAGGCCCCGAAAGGGAAAATTGAACGTCAGTGCAAGACGTGCGGAGCGGCCTTTTATGTTGCCAGGCCAGGCGATCCGAAGCTGAATTGCTCGAACGCGTGCAGGTATAAGCCGCGCCGTCCGGAGTTGCATCGTGAATGCGCCCACTGCGGCGTGACGTTCCGCGTCGACCCAACGGCGCGAGCGGGCCTGTACTGCTCGAAGGCATGCTGGCACGTGGTACAGAACCGCCGGGTTGAGCGTGAGTGCAAAACATGTGGCACCAAGTTCCGGCCCAAGGCGAGCGACAAGGGGGATTACTGCTCAAAGGCGTGCATGTATGCGCGCAACAAGGCAGCAACGACTCGTGATTGTGAGGCGTGCGGGAAGGAGTTCAGTCTGCCTCCGAGCCTCAGTCATGTTCGCACCTGCTCGCTTGAGTGTGGCTACAAGATTCGCAAGGCCTACAACGGCCGCGATGGCGAGATTCAGACGCTCACATGCAAATGGTGCGGCAAGCAGTTTAGGGAACATGAGTGCCACGCTGGCCGGCGAATCTACTGCTCCCATGAGTGTCGTGGTGCCGATCCCGATGCGATCGCAAGGCGGTCAGCGAGAATGATCGGTGACAAGAACCCCATGTGGACAGGTGAGGGTCGTGTCTTTGTATCCGCAACTGGCAAGAGATACACCCGTCAGTCCGCGGAGAAGGAGAACGAGAAACTGGCGCGGCGCCGTGCTGCCAAACGCAATGCTGCAGTCGCATGGGCAAACCTTGTGAAGGTTCGACGGTTCTACGCCGAGGCGCAATGCATCTCGAAGCAGACCGGCATCGTTCACCACGTCGACCACATCGTGCCGTTGATAAGCAAGATCGTCTGCGGCCTGCATAACGAGTTCAACCTGCAGGTTCTTTCCGGGCCTGACAACCTGAGAAAGCACAACAGGCACTGGCCTGACATGCCGTAACCCCAAGCCCCGCTCCTGCGGGGTTTTTCATTTCCGCTTCACCCACCAAGCCCGCGCAAGCGGGTTTTTTCATTGACGAGAGGCAACACCATGGCAAAGACCCCCACCAATACCGATTCGACCGTCATCGACCTGGAGGACCAGATGGCAACCGCGCCGGCTGGCGTGCAGGCCGGTACCCCGAACGTCCCGCCCGTCGCCGTCAAGAGCGTCGGCCACGACGTTGAACTGTGCGGCCGCAAGGCCCGAATCACGATCCATAGCGGCGCCGACGACATGGGCAAACTGCCTGTGGACATCTCGCTCAACGGCTACGCCTACTCGATCCACCGCAATGCGATGGTCGAGATTCCCGTCGAGGTTCTGGAGATCCTGCAGAACGCTGTGCAGGATACCTACACCCACACGAAGGAAGGCATCGTGAGGGGCAGCGTCCCGCGCTTCGCCTACTCGTACCACGGCGCAGTGCAGTAAGGAGCCGCGGCGATGCCATCTGTCCTCATCCGTGACGCGCTCTTTCGCGTCTCCACGCTGCTGCTGGACGCCGAGCCGCAATTCGTGCGCTGGACCGAGCGTGAGCTGGTCGGCTGGCTCGATGACGGGCAGGTGGCCATCGCCAAGTATCTCCCGATCGCCGGGGCCCGCGTTGATGCGATCAAGCTGAAGCAGGGCACCAAGCAATCGCTCGACACGATTGCGAGCACGGACGTCAAGCCCGGTGACGGTTCGACGCCGGCCACCGTCCACGGCAATGCGCTGAACGAGCTCGTCCGCAACATGGGCGCCGACGGTCTCACGCCGGGCCGCGCCATCCGCGTGATCTCGCGCGACGTGCTGGACGCGCAGAACCCGAACTGGCACACGACCACGGGCGCGAAGGTCGAGGCATTCGTCTACGACCCGCGCACGCCCAAGTACTTCTACGTCTACCCCGCAGTCCCGGCCTCGCCGGCGATGTGGGTCGAGGCGAGCTATCTCGCCAACCCGGCACCCATCCCCAATACCGGCACGTCCGGAACGCCTCGCTATGGCAAGGATGGGAGCGACGCCGGGGTCATTGGCGTGGACGACAAGTATCTCGATGACCTCGTGAACTACGTCGTTGCCCGCGCCTACATGAAGGACTCGGAATACGCGACCAACGCTGGCCTGGCCAACACGTTCGCGTCGATGTTCCTGTCCTCGCTCAATTCCCAGGTGCAGGCCCTGACCGGGAACAACCCGAATTTGCAGGTGCTGCCGCTCAACCCGGCCGTGCCCGCCGCCGCGAGGTAATCCATGGCTGCGATTGACGATTTCCTGCCAGACATCATGGCAGACGTGGAGTCCTGCCCGGAATTCACGGTGCGCCGCGCCGTGGTGCAGGCGGCAATCAAGTTCTGCGAAGACACCCAAGCGTGGATGGAGTGGCTTGACCCCATTCTGGTGTTCGACAACAAGGCGGTCTATGAGTTGGACCTGCCCACCGGCGCCGATCTGGTGATGGTCCGAGAGGTGTGGGCGCCGGGCGTGGAACTGACGGCCAAGACCGTGCCGGAGATCTCCCGGATTTTTGCCGCCTGGCAGACGGCCACGGGCGCGCCGCGGTTCTACAACATGGTCACGTGGGGCGAGCTTCGCCTCTATCCGATCCCGCTCAATGCCGGCGCCGATCTGGCGCTGACCGTGCGCGTGGCGCTCAAGCCCAAGGCCACGGCAACCACCATCCCCGATGCGATCGCCTCGCGCTGGCGCCGGGCCGTGCTGGAGCGCGCCAAGGCCGATCTGATGGCGATGCCGAGCAAGGCCTGGAGCAGCGCGGAGCAGGCGGGCTACCACGAAACCCTCTACGTGACTGAGCGCGACAAGGCCAGCGCGGACCGCCTCAACGACGGCGTGAGCGGTACCGGCACCGTCTATTCGGTGCGCTTCGGCCGATAACTGGAGACCCCATGAGCATTCCAACATGCGCCGTCCTCGTGCGGCTCTATGACCAGGGCGCCCAGGCAGTTGTCGGTGCCAAGGTCACGGCGAAGCTGGACCGGTATGAGATCTACCAAGGCTTCGCGGTGCCGCGCGAAGTGGAGGGCGTGACCGATGCCTTTGGCGAATGCACGCTGAGCCTGTTCCCGAACGTCCTTGGTGCGGCGGGCTCCTCGTACAAGATCAAGATTTCGCCGACGGGCGGGCTCAAGGCCTATAGCGCGCTGGCTGTCGTCCCGGATGCGCCGTCGGCCAATCTCGATGAGATTGCCGAGTTGGTTGCAGAGCCGAAGGCGGACTTCCAGCAGTTCTTTGAAGAGGTGAGCGGGTTGGCCTCCGACCTGGTGGGCCAAGCCACCGCAGCCAAGGTAGCAGCGCAAGCCGCACAGACTGCAGCCGCAGGAAGTGCCACGGCAGGGGCAGGTAGCGCCGCCAGTGCAGGTACCCAAGCTGCAGCAGCCCTCGCTTCGTCGCAGTCCGCTACTACCAGTGCCAATGCCTCGGAGGCGTCGCGGGTGAATGCGGCGACGTCTGAGGGGAATGCAGCCGGATCGGCCGCGGCTGCGGCGGGCTCGGCGACGGCATCGGCGGGCAGCGCCGCCACGGCCACGACGCAGGCCGGCAATGCCGCGGCCTCCGCCACGGCGGCAGCGGGCAGCGCAACGGCAGCCGCAGGTTCAGCAACCACTGCAACGACGCAGGCAGGGAATGCTGCGGCGAGTGCTACGGCGGCGGCAGCGAGCGCCGCGGCTGCGGCGGCAAGTGCCGGCACGATCGTGCCGACCGTCACGAAGCCAGGTAATGCCGACGTGACCACCGGGCGAGTGGTCGATACCACTGTCATCTATGACGTAGCGATCACTGCGCCGCGCACCGTCACCCTGAACACGACGAACCCGGCGACTGGTGATCGCGTGCATGTCACCCGCACCGCTGCCGCGGCTGGCGCCGATCTGGTGGGTGTCGCTGCGCTGAAGTACCTGAACCCCGGCCAATGGGCTCGCGCCACCTATGACGGCGCGGCCTGGGTGCTCACCGCCTACGGCAGCCTGTAACCCACCACGGAAGACTCGATGGAAACCGATCACCTCCTGCTTCGCGGCGACCTCGGGCGGACGCCTACTTTCGCGGAATCTGAGGCCAACCTCAAATACCTGGAGCGCGTTTCCCTCGCGGAGGCCGCCGCAGCGTCTGCCGCCACAGCAAGCGCAGCCAGTACCGCCGCCGCTACGGCGCGTGACGCGGCTGGCGCCAGCCAAATCGCCTCAGCGCAGAGCAAGAGTGACTCGGCGGCAAGTGCCACGCAGGCGGTAGCCGCGCGCCAAGGTGCTGAGACGGCGCGCGACACGGCGACCGCACAGGCTGGCATTGCGACAACCCAAGCCGCTAGCGCTACCACATCAGCGACGACTGCAACCAGTCAGGCCGGCACGGCAACCACACAGGCCGGCAATGCGGCAACATCCGCCGCAGCCGCAGCCGGCTCCGCTGCTGCAGCTGCCGCAGCGAATTCCGCCATCGCCAACGGCACCGCCACGGACGCCGGCACGCTGACCGGCGCGGAAACGATCCCGGCTAGTCGTGGGGCTGGTCTACTGCAGACGACGGTCGCCAAGATTCGGGACTATCTCACCGGATTCTGGCTGAACATGCGACTGAAGGCATGGGTGGCCAGTAGCTCGTTCGCTTCGCTATCCAGCGTCACGCGCGACAGCAATAACGTGCTGTTGTCGGCCAATATCACCTGGCCGGACGGCACCAGCGGCGTATTCACAACGGATGCTGTCAATGGCGTGACGCCTGCCATTGATGCGTACCACGTGACCTACTTCGGCACCACGACCAAGACCGTCACGCAACCCGCTGTGACGCGCGACGCCAACGGCTCTGTCACTGTGCAGCCGGCCATTACTATTTCGTGAGGTGATGTATGTCAATCCTTGACGCTCCCAGCGCGCGAGTCGGGACCGATAGTGGCCGACAACAAAAATATGCCCAGTTCCCCGACGGGACAAAGATTGGCAGGCGCATGCGCTATACCGTTGGGCGCCAAGGCTCGGGCTGCGACGTCATCTGTGACGGGGTCGCTGATGACGTGGAGATCAACGCTGCGCTGCTATTCCTCCACAACCACAACAACTTTACAGGCTGGGCTCTCGAGTTCTCCGACGAAAGTTTCTACATCGCTTCGTCCATTCTCCGGCAAGCCTACGTATCAATGTTCGGGCAGGGTGCGCGAGCTACACAGTTCATTGCGGCAGCTGGCCTGGCTGGGGGCATGCAGAAGCTTGTGCCCGGTGCCATCCAGTTCCTAAATGATAGTAGCTATCGGATGGTAGGTGGATCGGCAGGGGCGCCCACCAATGCCGGATGCTTTGCTATGCAGTTCGTCGCGCAGCCACTAGCGGCTCAGGGTAATGCCGGCGGACTATGGAATTCGTCGTTCTCTGACATCCAGATCGACTTCTTTGACAACGGCATCCAGTCCATTGGCACACTAGACAATAGCGCACTGCTGCCGCAACAGTTCGTCAACTTCATCGACGTCGATGTGAACGTTGAGGGCACGACCGGCTACGCCCTGGACATGCGGGGGCAGCACGGGCAGGTGACCTTTGATTCGTGCACCCTGCAAAATCGGGTGAGCACGAACCGGGTTGGAACGATTGCCCGACACGGTCGGAGCACGGATACCGTCTTCCCTGGCAATGTGACGTTCAAGAACAAGTGCACCTTCCAGAATGCGAGACGAGCCATCGATGTCTATGGCGCCAGTCAGGTGCATGTGGATGACAACTGGTTTGAGAACTTGGCAGAATCCGTCCGATTGGATGGCGGGGGGTTGGGCATGTCGTGGAGCGAAACCGATTTGCCAATGCAGGCTCCGTAGGAGATGGCAGCGGCTACCTTTTGTATATGGGGAATGCGGTTGGCGCCGAATTCGGTGGCAATACCATTCTCGGTGCCTTTGATGAGATCGCCATCGGCAGCAACGTCTTGTATTTCTACCCGAGGCCGAACACGATTTCTGGAACTGCGCTCGTTGGACGTTCTAGCGGCATTACCAAGCAGCTTGCAGCCGCAACATCCGATACGCTAATCACCGGCCACACGGAATTTCCCGCGGTTCAGTGCTCTGCAACGCAGATCAACAACATCAGTTGCGAGATGCTACCAAATCAGGAGCTTACGATTCGACTGATTGCGAATGGAGGCCAAACTACCCAGGCCTTCGGAAATTCGGGGAATATTGATCTCGGTGGGCGTGCATCGCCACTCACGGTGTCAGCCGGAGCGCTTGTAACGTTCAAGGTGAGCGACCTTATTGCGCGCCGACTGATTCTCAAATCAGTTAGCACTGGCTAAGAATCGCGCCCGCAGGGCGCGGGCCGCTTGCGACGTAAGCCTGTGGTAATACGCTGCGGCAACCACGGCGTATGACAGCATGCCGATCAGAATCTCTGCGAGGAGCAGGTAGTAGCTGTTGGCGGGCGTGTATGAATGCCGGAGCCAGACGATCGCCGCGATCATAAGGACAGAGCAAAATGCTGGCCCCACCAGTGGAGAAAACTGGCTCCGGTAATCAATGCTGGTAAAGCGAAGGAGCAAATACGCCCCGATCGGCACGGTGATGATGAGGCGGCCCGCCCAAGCGTAGACCGTATAGATGGGCTCCATACCGGACATGAGGATTACCGCGGCCACTGTTGTGATGGCAGATATTCCCGCTGGAAGTAGGTAGACAGTGGTCTTCCCGACGGCGCGCAGGCAGTATGCGACAAACATCCGCGCAAGCATGACGGCCCAGTACACGCATAGCAACTGAACCGCCGGCACGGCATTGGACCACTGCTGCCCGAGGAGTAGAGGCACCCACAGGTCAGAGGTGACGCCAAGCCCGAGGAAGGCCGGAAAAGAGATGAAGGAGAGCAGTTCCGTAGCCCGCATGAACGAGAGGCGAAGTCGCCCCGGGTCATCCTGATGCTGCGAGAGCATCGGCAGGGCAACCTTGCTACATACGGACTGGACTATCCCGGCAAGAGCGTCGGTGGCCCTCATTGCCATGTTGAGGAACCCGAGCGCATCAAGGCCGTGGTATCTGGCCACCAGGACGTTGAAAACGCGCGTCAGAACGGACCATAGAACTCCCTCAAGCATGACGGGGGCGCCGAACGCAATGAGGCCTTTCGTGTGCGCCCATGAGAATCGCAGCTTCGGCTTGTTCTCGATAGATAGCCATACCATTGCGGTGCAGATAAGGTTTTGCACCGCATTGGCAATGACGATGCTCCATAGCCCCCAATGCGACAGCGCGAGAAGTGTCGCGACAAGCAGATAGGACAGTCGCCCAACGAGAGTGCGCTTCGCCAGAGTGCTCGTCCGCAAGGAGCGCGTGAGGATCGCGGTTGGCAGCGTGGCGATGCCAACAAGCGTGCAGGATAGGCCTTCCACCAGGATCACGTAGCAAAGCGTTGTGTCCTGGCCCGCCCTAGCGAGAATGGCGGCGATTAGCGCGCAGACGACGGAGCCGACGAGCCCCATGACGCTTGATGTCGTGAAGGCGCTGTCCTGACATGCCTGGTCGATCTGCTTGCGCTGAACAATGGCGTCTTGAAGCCCGAGCCCACCCACGAGCTGGACAACTGCGACGACGGACTGCGCGAGGACGACCAGCCCAAAATCCCGGGGGCTGAGGATTTTTGAGAGCAGGGCAATCGTGAACAGGTTGAGAGCGGCAGCCGCGACGGCATCAAATGCCGCCCACGGGACCGCCGCAGATAGCGACTTCCTATTCACTGTGTGGCCGGTCTTAGCCCTAGAGACTTGGTAAATTTCCAAGCCGACTTGAGGATTTTGAAGCGGCGCGCGGAGTTCATGAGGCGATTCTTGGTCAGTGAGTAGTGGAGAGCCGTGACCCAAGGCGCGTCAATCTGCCTGTCTTTTGCGATGTCGTAGATCTCGCTGAGGAGTGCGACCTGGCCGTCGTTCCCCGCGCGAACGTTCAACACTCGCCATGGCGTCAGATGGCCGGGCAGTGACGCAGGCAGCCTTGCGCCGACGGCAAGGAAGTTCATCTTGGTGCGCACGCACTTCTCGCAGTATCCGCAGTTTTCGCCGGTGATCGGGCCTTCCCAGCAAACGCGCAAATTGCGCACGCCTGCGGCCCAGGAGTTAAGATATTCGACCTTCTCCGTGCGCGCAAACTCGCCGCCGTCATAAACGACCGTGAGGTCTCGCGAGGAGAGCATTGAATAGGTGATGGGATTTCCGCCCCATGGAAGAACAAGGCGGGAGTAGTCTTCATCGGAGCCAATGAGGGCGGTGTCGGCCTTACCGAGCCAATTCCGGAGGCAAGTTGCCACGGCGGTGCCGAACTCCATCTCCCATTGAGTGCACGCTACCGACTTCCAGTTTGTCCGCACCGTTGCAAAGGGAACGTCAAGTGATCGAAGACTGTCGGCCGCAGAGATGGCGGCCTTGTCAAAGGCGTCGTTCTTGTCTAGCGGAATGTCCAGCCCCTGAATGAGGACGCCTGCGACAAGATTCTTGCTGCGCAACCCAACATCACCCTCGCGTGCCTAAGGAGGGTAAAGGATGCGTCAACTCCGCCGGAGAATGCTGCTACAGCTTTGCCGGTTGCGCCGGCGGCCGGCTGATCGTCCCGGACAATCTCGGTGGCGGTGATGCCCACGCGCTTATACAGGTCAGGGCGCCAGACTGCCCAGCTTGCTACGAAGTTTTCGAGGTTTTCCAGCAGCGACGAGGATACAGGGCCATCAATGTGAAGCGAATGGCCGATGTGCATCGCTTTGAAAATCAAAGCGGTCGCCGCCATGTCATGGCGACTCAATGGCGGCGGTAGGGCTTCATCGGGTCCAGAGATGTCCCACCAGATCTCACCATGCGAGAAATTCAGTTGGCGTCGGACGCGCCCACCCTCTCTGGTTTCACCAAGGCGCGCGATAATTTTCTGCATTGATGGACCCCTATTTGTTGTGATCCGTTTTTGTACCAGCTCACCCTTGAGGTTCTGGTCTTGAATCGGCGCGCATTTCTGGTTTCGTCGTGCGCCACAAGGGATTCTACCTGTGTGCTCAATGCATCAATCCCTTCCAAGTGGGGGATTGCATGCGATCGGCCTGAACTCGAATTGAGCATCTACAGTCACCACGGTCGAGCGAGGCAATCGCTGTATTCGTATCCGTTGTCCCAGGCCTGCCGTAGATGAGGTCTTCCTTGCCAGTAGGGGTTATCTGCCTTGCGTAGGCCTGCGTAAAACGCTCGCACACCATCAAAAAAGGCTTGCTCGCATTGCATCGTTGGGGCTGTGGGTGCGGGACCATGCTGTGTCGACCGTGCAAGATCGAGCAGCCTCCATATAGCCGAAAGCATCATTTTTCCTCGCATTGTTCGAGCGAGGGATCATAGCAGGTGGGATATGTTCGCCTTCTGGGCGCGACCTTTTGCGCCGCGCGACTCGAATTGCCCCTCCCACCACTAGCATCTCTACCAACCCCAAAGCCGGTTACCGTGCTGCCCGGATAGGCAGACCGGCCTACGATTCCCCCTCAACCGCCTTCGGGCGGTTTTTTCATGCCCAAAAGGAGACGCCCATGCGCCGATACCTCTGGAACCTGCTCATCGCCCTCGACCAGGGCGCCAATGCCGTGCTCGGCGGCGACCCGGACGAGACGATTTCAAGCCGCGCCGGTAAGGCCATGCGCGAGGAAAAGCGCTGGGGCTGCGTGCTCTGCCGCTTCCTCAACTGGTTCCAGGCGGACCACTGCGTCAAGTCGATCGAGCCGGGCGTGGGTGCGAACGCTGCGCTGCCGGACTGAGCCATGGCACGCAAGAAGCCCGAAGCCCGGCCGAGCTGCGGCCCGTGCGCCTACTTCTGCAAGGAGTTGGGCGAATGCCGCCGGTATCCGCCTGTTGTTCTTGGGGTCGATGACCTCTATCAGCCCATCCAGCAGTTTCCCAGGTGCGAGCCGTCCTCGCCCGCTTGCGGTGAATTCCGCCAACGACTGAGCAGCTAATACCATGATTGATGACCGACTGCGCGAGTGGGCGACACCGCGGCAACTGGAATATCTTGAGGCCATCCTGAAGCACGGGAGCGGCACGAAGGCGGCCAGGGCTTTGGGAGTGGGCAAGACTGCGGTGAATGACTCCATGGTGGCGCTGCGGAAGCGGGCGGCGAAGGCGGGGTATTCGCCGGAACACGCCATGACCCGTACGGTGCCCGACGGGTTCATGGTCAAGGGGGTGTCGACCTACTATGACGAGGAAGGCAAGCCGCGCGGGCAGTGGGTGAAGAGTGCCCAAGATCCGGAGCGCTTCGAGCAAATCATGCGGGACTTCGCCGCTACGATGGCCGAGGGCGTCAAGGGCCTCGCGCCGATCACGAAGCCGCCCAAGGTGGCTGACGAGGATCTGCTGTGCGTCTACCCGCAGGGCGACCCGCACTTTGGCATGTACGCCTGGTGGCAGGACGCGGGAGAGGACTTCGACCTCAGCATTGCCGAGCGCCTTACGTGCAGCGCGGTGGATCGCCTCGTGGCCAGCGCGCCGCCCGCTAAGACGGCATTGCTGCTGAACCTCGGCGATGCATTCCATGCTGATAATCAGAAGAACCAGTCACAATCCGGCCACCAGCTCGATGTGGACGGGCGCTGGGCCAAGGTCCAGCAAGTCGGCCTGCGCGCGATGCTCTACTGCGTTCGCCGCCTGCTCGAAAGGCACCAGAAGGTGGTGGTGCGCGTCAACCGCGGCAACCACGATGGGCACTCGTCCTACGCGCTCGCGCTGATGCTCTCGTGCTACTTCCACGACGAGCCGCGCGTGGAGGTGGATCTGTCGCCGGCCGTGGCTTGGTACTACCGATTCGGCAAGGTGCTGATCGGCTCGACGCATGGCGACACGATCAAGGGCGCGGACATGGTGAGCCTGATGGCTGCCGACCGCCCGCAGGACTGGGGTGAGACGGGGCACCGATATTGGTATGTCGGGCACGTCCACCACCAGGATTCCAAGGAGTACCGCGGCGGCGTGGTCGAGTATTTCCGCACGCTGGCTGCGCGCGATGCCTGGCACGCAGGGCAGGGCTATCGAGCCGGCCGCGACATGCGTCTGATCGTGCATCACCGCGAGCACGGGGAGATCGAGCGGCACCGTTGCGACGTTGGAATGCTGTCGGAGGGTGCAGCATGAGCCAGTCCCCCATCCTCGCTGCACTGCCCGACCTCTCGCCGGCCGACGTCAACATCGTCCTGCAAGGCCTGATCCGCCAGCGCGAGCACATCACCAGCCTGATCGCGCTGATCGAGGGGACGGCCAATCAGAGCCTCGCCGAGCGTGTCGCTGCCGCGCGGGCAGAGAGCGCCGAGCCGCCGGCGAACCCCCTCGGCGATCCGGTTATCACGCTCGCCTAAGCCCCTCCCGCCCCACACCAAGCCCCGCCACTGAGCGGGGCTTTTTCTTTGGTGCTGCCTATGCTCGCTATCAAAGTCCCAACCGGTATCATGCCGCTGTTCGAGCCGACCGAGTTGCCTGACAACGCGGCGCAGATTGCGCAGAACTGCCGCTTCAATCGCGGCGACCTGCGCGGCTGGGCTGGCACGGCCGACATTGCCACGCTCTCCAAGCCTGGGCCGATCAAGTCAATCTACCGCTTTGGTCAGGACGTGGTAGGCGATGCGACCTTCTGGTTCCACTGGACCACGGTCGTCAATGCCGTACGCGGGCAGGTGGCGGGCGACACCACCGAGCGCACGTACTTCACGGGTGACGGGGTGCCTAAGGTCACGGATTCGGCCTTGGCGCTCACCGGCGGCACCGGGTATCCCGTCGCGGCGTACACCCTCGGCGTGCCGGCGCCGGATACCGCCCCGGTTGCTGTCGAGGGCACCGGTGGCGTGACCACCACTGTCAAGCAGTCGCGCGTCTACGTGATGACCTTTGTGACCGGCTGGAGCGAGGAGGGCACACCGAGCCTGGCATCGAATGTGGTCTCCGTCTACGAGGGCCAGACCGTCGATCTGTCGGGCCTGGACCTGCCGCCGTCGGGCGCGTTCAACATCACGACGAAGCGGCTCTACCGAAGCGCGGACAACGGTGCGCTGCTGTTCGTCGCCGAGATCCCGGCCGCGCAGACGACCTTTACCGACAACGTTGCCGGCACTGCGCTGGGCGAGACGCTCTCGGCGATCGACAACGACATGCCGCCGGCGGATATGTTCGGGCTGCTGGCCTATCCCAATGGCGGGATGGTCGGGTTCTCTGGCTCGGACGTGTGCGCCTGCAAGCCATACAAGGGCTATGCGTGGCCTTCGAGCCTGCGGGATTCCGTGCCGCACAAGATCATCGGCGGCGCGGTGGTCGAGCAGACCCTGATCGTGCTGACCGATGGCTTCCCCTACGCCTACACCGGCACGGATACCACCTCGCTATCCGGCCAGCCGATCCAGTCGTTCCCGCATTCGTGCATCTCGGCGCGCTCCATCGTCAAGGTGGATGCGGGTGTCATCTATGCCGCGCCGAACGGCCTGGCCCTGATCGGCAACGGCACGGCCCGGGTGCTCACCGAGGATCTGCTGTCGCAGGAGGACTGGGACGCGCTCAACCCGGCCTCGATCCACGCCTACGGCTGGGATGGGAAGTACTTCGCTTTCTACGACGCCGGCACGGTGCAGGGCGGATTCATCCTCGATCCGCAGGACAGCCGCGCGCCGCTCACCAAGATCGACCTGTACGCCACCGCAGGGTACTTCGATCTGCGCAGCGGCGGGCTGTATCTCGCCGTCGGAAACACGGTCAAGCGCTGGGCCGCCAGCGGGGCGGCGCTGCTCACCTACCTCTGGCGCTCGAAGAAGTTCCTGCTGCTCAAGCCGTCCAACTTTGCGGTTGCGCAGGTCAAGGCCACGGCCTACCCGGTCACGTTCCGCCTCTTTGCCGATGGCACGTTGCTGCACGAGCGCAGCGTCACGAACGGCGAGCCCTTCAAGCTGCCATCCCCGCGGCGCTACAGCATCTGCGAGATTGAGCTGACCGGCACCAACCCGGTCACGGCGGTCTTTGTCGCCAACAGCATCGGGGAGTTGGCCAATGTCTAAGAACCCCTCGATCGGCGCAATCCCGACGGATGCCTCGCCCGCGCTGCGCGGGTTCCTCTCGGCGCTCAAGGAGGCGGTGGAAGTGCGCAATGGCCAGCGGGGCGATCAGCTGGACATGGGGGTCACGCTGCGCATGCTGCAGGGCATGGATGGCTTCACGGTCAAGCTGCCGGGGCAGGGCGGCATCGGCCCCGGCGGGCTGCCTGGCATCTCCATCGACCCTGACGCCCTCGGCGACCTCACGCCGCCGCCTGCGCTCACGGACTTGGAGGCCACCGGCGGGCTGGCCAGCATCCTGCTGACCTGGACGCAGCCCACCTACCCGAACCACGCCTACACGGAGATCTGGCGCGCAGAGGTGGATGACCTCGGCCTGGCCTCGCGCGTCGGGATGACGCCGGGAAAGGTCTATGCGGATTCGGTCGGGGGCGGGCGGTCGCTCTACTACTGGGTGCGCGCCGTGTCGCGGGCCAATGTGGTCGGGCCTTACAACGCCGTGGCCGGCACGCAGGGGCAGACGAGCCTGGACCCGGGCTATGTGATGGACATCCTCACGGGGGATTCCACCACGCCGTTTGTCATCCAGGCGGAGCCAACCGTCATCAACGGCTACCTGGTGCCCGCGGGGACGTACATCCGAGACGCCTTCATCAAGGTGGGCACGATCGGCAGGGCCATGATCGGGCTGGCGGCCATCGATGACGCGCGCATTGCGGACCTCTCGGCCGAGAAGATCACGGCGGGCTTCATCGATGTGGCGCGGATTGAGGCGGGCACAATCACCGGCGACAAGATCGCGGCCAACACCATCACCGCCGATAAGCTGGTGGCGAACAGCATCACCGCGGGGCAGCTCGCCGCGGGGTCGGTCACCACGGATGTGCTGGCGGCTGGCGCGGTGACGGCGGGGAAGGTGGCGGCGGGCGCCATCACGGCGGACAAGATCAGCGTGACGTCGCTGTCGGCGATCTCTGGCAACCTCGGCACCATCACTGTAGGCACCGCCAACATTGCCGACGGCGCTATCACCAATGCCAAGATCGGCAATGCGCAGGTCACTGCCGCGAAGATCGCCGACGCAAATATCGGCACGGCCAAGATTGCGGACGCGGCGATCACCTACGCCAAGATCGGGGATGCAGAGGTTAATACCCTGAAGATCGCCGGCAATGCTGTGACGATCCCGGTCAGTGGGTACTCTGCGGCAGAATCGACTCGCGGCTCAGGCACTTTCAACGAAGCGTCTTGCACAATCACCTCGTCCGGCGCCCCTATCGCAGTGTTCATTAGTTTCAGCTTGACGGCGACGGACGACATCATTGAGGTGTGGCTAGATAGAGATGGAACCAATATATGGGCTGAGAACTTTCTCGATCCAGCCGGCCTCCCTTGGACAAGAGTTGCAGCGGTGCTGTCAGACACTCCCGGTGGTGGGTCACATACTTACAGTCTGATGTTTCGATCAACAGGCGCCACTTTCACCAGTGCCAAACGTTCAATCGTACTACTGGAGACGAAGCGATGAATTCGCAATACGCGGTCTACAACGGAGCCGGGCGAATTCTGCGCTATGGCTCCTGCCCTGAAGAGATGGTGCAGATCCAAGCCAACCATCCGGGCGAGTCGGTGATTGTGGGTGCATGCGATGACTTGCGCCACTACGTCGCGGGCGGCGAAATCCTAGAGCGCCCCGAGAACACCGCAACGCTGATCGGCACAATCCTTACCGGCCTGCCGGTGCCATGCACCATCATCATCGACGGCCAGCGGTATGGGCACGACGAGTCGGCTGTCGAGTTGGACCTGCTGGCGGGCGAGCATACGATCACCGTCGAGGCCTTCCCTGTTCTCGACGCCACTTTCACTGTGAGCGTTCCATGAAAGTCATCCGACACCGCCCCGACCATGGGCCGCTGCGCAAAGCCGCCTATCTCCCCGTGGAAGACCAGCTTGACGCGCTGTGGCACGCCATGGATCGCGGCGAGTTTCCCAAGGTGCCGGAATTCTACGAGCCGATCAAGGCCGTCAAGGACCGCTACCCGAAGGTGGAGGAGGGGCCCTGACTGTTGCGAAAGTAATACTTATCGCAGGTAAGTATCGTGATAGAGTGCGGCTCATTCGGCCACGAAGGCGGAAATGCGCGCATTCTCAAGCATCAAAGAGTTCTTCGAGCATTTCCTGCTCGGCAATGAGGCGGCCGTCGCCTTCAACCTGCTGTTCCGAGACGTCCTCCATGCCTGGGACGACCTGATTGACCGGGACAAGCCCGTCTCCGACGAGGACATCCACCGAGCGTTCCGCAGCGCGTTGGTCCTGCTCCCCGCCAATCCCTTCTACCGCGCGCACTTCGCGCAACTGCACCCCCTCATTGACAACGCCATCCTGAATTGGATGGCGGCCAATGCCATGGAGGCGACCGAGTCGAGGACCGACAAGGAAATCGCCTTCATCACGCGCTCCGACTACATCAACGTGTTCGTCAAGTCGCTGTTCCTGGTGGGCGGCTTCGAGCACGCGCGCAAGGCGCTGCCTGAGGCGCGACGGCATTGGCATGCGGAGGGGTTCGATCGGTACCTGCTCAACCTTGAGGCCGAAAAGGCCGCACGAGGATAGCTCCATGATCCTTTCCAATCTTCTGCGCCTCCTCGCCCCGCGCTTCACGCTGTACTGCTGCAGCGATAGCGCCCCGGACACCAGCGCCATTGCGGCTTCCAACGAGCGGGCCGCCGAGTTGGCCAAGCAATCCGCCGATGACAATCTGGCCTTCCAAAAGCAGCAATACGCCGACCTGCAGCCGTCGTTGAAGAACTCGCTGGACATCTCGTCGGAAGCCTCGCGCCAGCAGATGGACTTGGCCCGGCAGGCGCAGGACCGCTCCGACGAGCAGTGGGACTACTACAAGGACACCTTCCAGCCCGTCGAGAAGCAGATGGTGCAGGAGGCGATGGACTACGGTTCCGCCGCCGACCAGAACCAGCAGGCCGGCACCGCACGCGCGGACATGACGGCGTCGTTCGATTCCCAGCGCGAGCAGGCGAACCGCCAGTTGACCGCGATGGGCGTCAACCCGAACTCGGGTAAGTTCGCCAGCGCCAACCGGATGACGGACATTGCCCAAGCGGCGCAGACGGCGGCCGGCATGACCGGGGCCCGCACCGCGGCGCGCGACAAGGGCATCGCCCTGCGGGCCGGTGCAGCGTCGTTCGGTCGGAACATGACCAATACCGCCGGCCAGAACCTGACCAGCGCGGTCGGCGCAGGCTCGGCGGCGGCGGGCACCTCTGGTGCCGGCATCGGCAACACCCTGGCGGCGGGCAATTCTGTGTCCGGCGCCTACGGCATGGGGATCAACGCCGCCAATACGGCGATCAGCGCGAACAACTCCACCGTCGGCGCGATGAACCTCGGTGTGCAGGCTGCCTCGTCCAATAACCAGTCGATGGGAAGCATGGCAGGTGCTGCCGTCGGCGCGGGGGCGTTGCTGCTGTGACGGACATCGCCGCCGCCTTCGCGCGCCACGAGCGCATCGCCTTCCAGTTCTCGGGCGGGCGGGACTCGCTCTGTGCACTGCACCTGCTGCGCCCGTATTGGGCTGCAATGACGGTCTACCACCTGCGTACCGGCGACGACTTCCCGGAGACGCAGAAATTGGTACGGGAGATCGCCAACCTCGTGCCGCACCTCGCGCTAGTGGATGGCGTGGTGGGGGAAGTGCGTGCCGAATTCGGCTTGCCCTCCGACCTGATCCCGACGAGCGCGACGACTATCGGGCGGATTCACACGGGTGGCCCGCGACTGCAGGACCGCTACGACTGCTGCGCGCGCACGATCATGCTGCCGATGCAGGCGCGCATGAAGGCAGACGGCATCACGCTCATCGTGCGCGGTCAGCGCGACACCGACTATGCCGCGCCCGTCACGCGATCCGGTGACGTGCATGACGGGATCGAACTGCTGTACCCCATCCAAAGCTGGACCACCGAGCAGGTGATGTTGGCGCTGGACGCCATGGGCGTCGAGGCGCCGCGCTTCTACGCGGAAGGCTGCAAGGGCGCGCTCGATTGCATGACCTGCACGGCTTGGTGGGACGAGGGCCGCGCTGCCTACCTCGCCAAGCACCACCCGGCCAAGTATGCCGAATACCAACGCAAATTGACCCTCGTGGCCGACGCGCTGCGCCCGCATGTGGCGCACCTCGACCGCGAACTCACGATCAACGAGGACTGACCATGGCTCTTTACACAGGTGGCTTCGGTACCGGTTTCCTGCAAGGCATGAATGCCTCCATGAGCCTGGCCAAGCAGTATCAGGAGGCGCAGAAACTGCGCGCGCAGCAGGACTTGGCCAAGCAGATGGCCGGCTACATGAAGGGCCAGGCCGGTGATGCGAGCACGCCGCAGGTGAGCAAGGTCGATATGTCCAACCCGCAGGGCACGCAGATCGACAGCCCGACGACGGCCGCAGCACCGGCTGTTCCTGCGCCCGAGACCGCGGCGCCAGACGCTCCGGCGCCGATGAGCGCGTCGACCGATGCTGGCTTCGGCACCGGATTCCAATTCCTTGAGGGGGCTTGATATGGCAGGCGGATTCGGTACGGGCTTCCTTCAGGGCATGGGCGCTGGTGCGGACTTTGCCCAGCAGTATCAGGAGAGCGAAAAGCGCCGTCGGCAAGAAGAACTGGCGAAGTGGTCGGCGGATCAAATGGCACAGGACGCGGCGCCAGGCGAGAGCGCGCCGGCCCCGGCTGCTGCGCCGGCCCCAGTGGCTGCGCCCGCGCCCGCGGCCGGACCTTCGGCGCCGACGTCCTACGCTGACGCCTTCAATGAGGCGACCGCCGGGCCGCCCGACACGCGCCCGATGGATGCCGCCACGCGCGCGGCGATGCCGGCACAGGTCGACAATCCCGCGCCGGGCCGCGGTGTCGGCGCAGGCATGGAGGCCTTGCTGAATCCCGAGCGCTTCGCCGACAACGCGCCGCGTATGGTGAAGACCAGTATGGATGCAGGCGCGCCGGCAGCGGGTAATGACGGGCTGCTGGAGGCGGGCAACATCGACCTCGCCAAGCGGCCGGTGGTCAAGAATGCCGATGGCTCGATCAGCACCGTTCGCTCGATGTCGGTGGGCATGGATGGCAAGGAATACCTGATTCCGACCGTCGCCGACGACGGCAGCCGCATCTTGTCAGATGAGGAGGCCATCCAGCAGTTCCAGCGCACCGGCAAGCACCTTGGCGTGTTCGATACCCCCGAGCGTGCGACGGCCTACGCGGACAAGCTGCATGAGGACCAGGCGCGCATGTATGTGCCCGCTGCTGGCAGTGGTGCGCCCGCGCCGAGCCAAGCCGCCGCGCCGGCTGAGCTTGCCCCCACGCCCGTGCCGAGTCAGGCCGCAGCGCCTGCCTCCGCAGAGCCTGCCGAGCTAGCGCCGCGCAAGTTCAGCCTTGACGACTACCAGCGCAAGTACATCGAGAAGGCAGCGAGCCTGGGCCTTGCCGACGAAGCCAACAAGGCGATGGCCGACGTGATCGCGCGCAAGTACTCCAGCGCGGCGATGAACGCCTACATGAACGGCAACTACGACGACATCTATCACATCTACAACCTGCTGCCTGACGGGCACTCGGTCAAGCGTGAGGTGTTGCCGACGAATTCGGACGGCACCGGCGGCGGCATCAAGCTGTCCATGGTCAACGACAAGACCGGGGCGGTCTACGGCCAGCCGCGCGTGTTCAAAGATGAGCGCGAGGCCGCGGGCGCCATGATTGCCGCGTCCGATCCGAAGCTGCTGACGACGTGGCTGACCAACCAGGGCAAGGAAGACAACCAGCTCACGCGCATGTGGATGATGGACCGTCAGCGCCAGGCGCAACTGGACGAGGTCACGCGGAACAACAACATGCGAGACCGGGCCGCCGCTGCTGCGCGCGAGGACCGTATGCTTACCGCGCTGATGCGCGGGCAGGGCGGCTCGGGATCTGGTTCGGGCTCGCGCGGCGGCAAGGGCGAGGCCACGCCGTTCAAGCAAGACGACTTCTTCAAGAATTACGCCACTGTGGATGGCGCCGTGGCGCCGTGGGGCCCATCGGCCTACACCTACGCCAACCAGATCGTGGAGAACAACCCGCAACTGGCGCAGACCGAGGGCGGCCGCGCCATGGCCGCGACGATGGCCCGCGGCATCGCTCGAGCGGATGCCGGCGAGGAAATCCCGGTGTCCGGCCAGGCCAACTATCGCCGGCTGCCGATTCTCAGCGCCGATGGCACGTGGGACATCGGTGCGCGCGACGAGGACGGCAACACCTACTACCTGCAGCGCAATGTCAATCCCGCCGGCCTCATCCGCAAGGACAAGGACGGCAAGGTGGTGGGCGGCATCGATGACGCCTGGATCAAGCAGCAGGAAACTGGGTTCATGCAGAACTTCGCCAAGACGAACCCCGACTTGTTCCGGACCCTTTCGCAGAACGCCGGCAACAAGGCAGCCGTCGACCAAGTGCGCACCGCAGCGGCTGGTGGCGACCAACTCTCGCAGCGCAGCCTGCAGGTCATGAATATGGTCAATAAGTACGGGGCGGATGCGGCAACACCGAAGTCCGCTGCCCCCGCGCCTGCGCCGGCCCCCGCTGGAAATGCCGCCCCCCAGTACACCGCGCAGGAACTGGAGTCAGCCAAGAAATATGGCATCGAGGAGCCTGGCCGACCGGTGTGGGATCAGGTCAAGGGCGCAGCCTCGTCCGTCGCCAGCGCCGTCGGCGACTACGGTAGGTCGCTGCGCAGCAGCAACTTTACCCGCTCCCTGCAGGCCTTCCGGAGTGGCCAGCAACCGCAGGCCGCTGAGACCCTGGCGCAGATCGTCAAGGCCGACCCCAGCTACTTGAGCAAGCTCACTCCCGACGATCGCCGAGCGATCGAAATCTACACCGGCCGCCGTATCTGACCGCACACAAAGACCAATATGGACCAAGCCTCCAACGGTAATTTCCTCGATCAACTCCGCGCGTTGGGTGGGGCTGCGCCCGCCTCCGCGCCGGCCGGCACCCAATCCGACGGCGACGCCCGCTCGAACTTCATCCGCGACAACAGCGCTCTGGCCGAGCGCGTCGGCGCCGATCTGGATGTCGATCCCGATGCGCTGATCGGGCAGTGGGGGCTGGAAACCGGCTGGGGCAAGAGCGTCATCCCGGGCACGAACAATCTCGGGAACATCAAGGACTTTTCGGGCAAGGGCGCTGCGGCAACGGACAACATGACCGGCAGCCGTGACCGGTACCGCCAGTACGCCAGCCTGGATGACTTCGGCAACGACTATACCGGCCTGATCGGGCGCAAGTATCCCGGCGCCATCGGCTCCGGCTCCGATCCGCGTCGGTTCGCCACGGCGCTCAAGGCGGGCGGCTATGCGGAAGATCCAGCATACGTCGACAAGATGGTCGCAGCGGCTGAGGCCGTCAAGCGCATCCGCGGCACGCTGAACCCGCCCAAGGAGCGCCCAGCATCGGTCAGCTACTTCAATCCTGCCGAGCAGCCCGGCGCCTCGCCGGCGGACTTCGAGCGAGATACCCGTCGCACGGACGCCGCGCGCGCGGCTGGCGCAACGGTGGGCGACTTGGCGCGCGAGTTCGGCGCCTCGGCTGTGTCCGGCCTGGGCGACATGCTCGGCGGCGCCGGTGAGGTGGCGGCAGCCGCGGCCAACCACCTCACTGGCACCGAGGACTACGCGGGCTTCAACCCGCTCACGAAGCCGGCCGCGGCGCTGCGCAGCGGCATGACTGAGGGCGGCAAGCTGGCGCGTCAGGATGGATTCGACGGCGACCTGATGAAGCCGGAAACGTGGAAGGCGCCGGACAGCGTGTCCGGCTGGCTGATGACCGCGGCGAACGGATTGGGCTCGCTGGCGCCCAGCATCCTGCCCGCGCTCGGCCCGGCCGCACGTGCCGCGCGCCTCGCCGCCGCAGGGGATGCCGCGGGTGCTGCTGCTGCGTCGGCTGCCGCCAAGGTGACCGGCGCTGCCACCGGTGGCCTGATGACCGGCGGCAATGCCGCATCGGATGCACGCCAGAACGTCGGCCAGACGCTCAGCAAGATGACCCATGACCAGCTCATGGCCGATGTGCCGATTTACCGTGAGGCCTTCGACAAGACCGGCGACGCGCGCACGGCACGCAACGCCGTGGAGAACGCCGCAGCGCAGTACGCCGGCATGGGCGCCGGCCTGATGGGCGCCGCCGGTGGCGCCTTCAATGCCAAGATCATCGAAGACCTGATCGCACACAAGGGCGTGTCTGCCGTGCTGGGCAGTATCAGCAAGCGCCCGACCGTGCGCGGCGTGGTCGGCGCGACGGCTGGCGCGGTGGGTGAGGGCGGGCAGGAAGTCTCTGAAGGCGTGGGCCAGGCCATGGGCGAGAACTTTGCCCTTGGCCGACCGGTGGGTCAGGATGTGACGCGCGGCTCGTTCGGCAACTTCGCCGGCGGCGCCATGGTGGGCGGTCCGATGGGTGGTGCAGGCGGCGTCTTGTCGCGCGCGGCCGGCCATGCACCGGCCCAGCCGACGGTAGTCCCCGGCGTGGCGCCCGGCGCAGAGGCTCCGGGTGCAGTGCCGCCGGCGGATGGTGTGGTGCCGCCGGGCGCTGCGGCGCAGCCCGCCGAGGAAGTCGACCCGTTCACCGCGCGCATCGACAAGATCCGCGAGGCTTTCCCGACCTTCATGCAGGGCAAGGATCCGACTCTGCGCGATGAGGCGCTCTATGCGCTGACGGTGGCCACCAATCCGGAAGCGCGCGCGGACCTGCGCGAGCAGGCGCTGACGCAGCTTGAATCCATTTTCTCCGGCGCGGGCAACTTCACCATGCCGCCGGGCGGCGGCGATGATGCTGGCGGGGGTGGGGCGCTCGTTCCGACCCGGGCACCGAAGCAGCGCGCCGCCGGCCCCGGCCTGCCGAATGAAGACCTGAACACCATCGAGGGCGAGGTGCGCGAAGTGCCGCCGCCCGCGCCGCGCCTGCCGGGCCGTCCCGCTGCCCGCCTGCCCGCGCCCGCCGACATGGCCGAGCGTGCCCGCTATGAGCAGGAATTCTCCGACCTGGTGAAGACGGACCAGATTGACCGGAGCCTCGCCGCACTGGAGAGCCAGGCGCGCACGCTGTTCCAGGACTCCATGCGCGAGCGCGAAGGCTCCGCACGTCTGGCCGAGATCCAGCAGGCCATCGAGCACAACCGCGCTGAGCGCTCGCGCCAGGACCGCGCCCGCATCCTGTCGGATGTGCTGGCCGATCCGGCTGTCGAGAACCACGAACCGCGCTTCGCCGCCGAGCTGGCGCGCGCCGGATTCCGTGACACCGCGCCGACGGCGGACGAACTGGCCAAGATCGACCGCTTCCAAGGCCTGCGCGAGGCCCTGATGGCTCCGCCCGAGGCTATCCCCTCCACGCCGAACGAGCTTGACCCCTACGCGCCCGCCCGCGCGCCGGCCGCACCGGCACAGCCGAGCGACTTCGCCCAGCGCCGCGAGGCCATCCGCGCCGCGATCGCCGCCGGCCAGACCGTGGAGAAACGCGCCGACGGCACGTACCTGGTCAATCCCGAGACCGGCGAGGCTCGCCGCCTGACGCCCGCCGAGATGCAGATCGCGCGGAACGAGTTGGCCAAAAAGGTCAGCACGGCAGCCGCCGAGACGAACACCGAGCCGACCGAGGCGCAGAAGGAAAACGGCAACTACAAGAAGGCCCGCATCAAGTTCCACGGCCTGCCGATCGCCATCGAGAACCCCAAGGGCGCCACGCGCAGCGGCGTCGATCCGGACGGCAACGCCTGGGAATCGACTATGGTGCACCACTACGGCTATGTGGAGGGCACCGACGGGGCGGACAAAGACCCGGTAGACGTCTTCATCGGCCCGGACGCCACGAGCAAGAAGGTCTACGTAGTCGACCAGATCGACCCGAAGACCGGCGCCTTCGATGAGCATAAAGCCCTTCTCGGATTTACCACCGAGGCCGCCGCGCGCAAGGGCTATCTGGACGGCTATGAGGACGGCTGGCAGGGCTTGGGCGCCATCACGGAAATGCCCATCGGCGAGTTCAAGACCTGGCTCAAGGACGGCAACACCAAGCAGCCCATCGACCCGAAGGCGATTCGCGCAGGTGAGGGTGCTGCGACGGTGAATCCGGCCGAGGTGGCGCAGGACGAGCCCGAGGCGCCGGCCGCGACCACGTATTTCTTCTACGGCGGCCCCGAGGAAGGCTTCCAGCCGATCCCTGCCGACAAGCACCCGCGCGCGGTCACTGAACTCAAGGATCTGCTGCCGGACTTCGATTTCATCGTCCATGAGTCGCTCAAGGACAACCCGGCCCCGGAAGCGCGCTACACGCTTTCCGAGGTATCGAGCGGCTTGGCGCTGATGCACGGGCCCACGGCCGAGGCAACCATCGAGGCTGCCCGCGAACTGATCGAAAAGCGTGGTGCGGAGAAGATCGCCAAGGCCATCGTCGCCTCGCGCGACAAGAGCGGCGCTGCCCCGGCACCGCAAGTCACCGGCATTCAGGAGCAACCGAATGAATCTCGCGTGGGAAGTGGAACCGATAGCGGCGCTGGAGCATCTGTCGAGAGTAACGAAGATTCCGGTGCGGAGCATGAAGACGCTGCGCAAGGCACTGCTGACGCAGACGATGCCGCCGGAGAGGCTGTACGACCTGGTGATAGCGGCGTACCTGCTGCAGGCGACGCCGCCGACGGTCAGCCGGCACTGAGCGAAAAGCCGCTCAAGTGGTACGGCACCAAGGCACGCGCCGAGCGCCACATTACCGAGAACGGCCTGAGCGACACCCATGAGGTGGTGAACCCGGCCGGGACGAAGCGGTTCGAGATCCGTCAGAAGTCGAATAAGTCGAGCGACGTCTCGCAGGAAGTTGAATCACCTACCCTGAGGGCCGCGCCAGACAAGGAAATCGACGAGGATGGCGCGCCGCAACAAGTGGAATCGACGCCGGAGGAAAGTGTAAGGCCAAAGGCTGAGGCAGGCACTGCGCAGACCGCAGCCGAGCCGCTGCGCCAGCCCAAGCCGCTGCAAAGCTCCAACGTCGACGGCGAGCCGCAGCGCCTGGCTGCCGCATTCTTGGCTAAGGAAGTGACGCGATTGGCCGAAGCTGGCGCGCCGCGCGATGCCGGTCAAGCTGCGCTCGATGCGCTGGGCGAAGGCGAGTTGCAGCCGGCGCGCGACTATCTGGCCCAGCACGAGCCGGACGGCAACCGCCCGTATTCCGAGGTCCGGGCCGAGCAGATGGCCAAGGAGGCCGGGCGCGCGCAAGAGTCCGCGGGAGATGAGCCGGCGCCGGAGGGTGTGTCCACGGAACCGCAATCCACCGACGCGTCGGCTACCACCGAGCCGGAGCCGGTTTCCGCCAAAGAGGAGCCTGAGCCCGCCGCTGTCGACGGCTCACGCGCTCCCCAGCCAGGCAAGATCGAAGACTTTGGCGAGGTGCTGACCGGTGCCCGCAAGCACTACGCCCAAGCCTACGCCGACGCCATGAAGGAAGCGCACGGCCTTGATGTCGCCGCGCACCCGCTGTCAAAGACGTGGCCCGATCCGGACTACAACAAGCTGCTGGATGGCGGCGCCGATCCGTGGGCGGTTGCGTTCGCTCGGGCTGCGCGTGATGCTATCCCGACCAAGCCGCAGAAAGGCTGGAAGCTGTCCGGTTGGGTCTCGAAGGTCGAGACGCTGCGCGCGTTCGCCGAGGATTTGCTTGCCGGTACCGTCAAGCCGGAGGCTGTCCGCGAGTTCATGGAAGGCTCGCGCCGCCAGAATGGGCTCGGTGACATCCTGAACAACATCGATCTGTATCTGGCCGTCGGCCACGCCAAGTCGCTCAAGGGCCTGACCCTCAGCGCTGGCCATTACAGCATCTTTGAGGGCAAGCACTACGACCCGGCAAAGACGATCTGGAGTGTCAACCGAGAGGCCAAGGCTACTGCCTTCGGCAACTGGCCGCGCATGCTGGCCATGGGTGACACCAAGGAAGAGGCAATCGAGGCCTTCAGGCAGGCGGCGCTGGCCAAGGTGGACGAGGAGCCGCAGAAGCGAGCGGTCAGCTTCGCCATCTACTCCACCCGCGGCCAGAAAGGTTTCTTCATCGGCAAGAAGATCGGCAAGGAGGTGGTGCGCCTGCATACCGGCCTGTCCACGGCCCAGGAGGCGCGTGCATACCTCGCCGAGCACCAAGCTGAGCTTGAGGAAAGGCTGGCCAAGCTGAAGGAAACGCCAGACGTGCGCAACGCTGAGAACGCCCCGCGCGTCGGCGGCGACCACCGCGACGGCGCCGACGTGACGCCCGAGCGCTTCGCGGAGTCCTTTGGCTTCCGTGGCGTGCAGTTCGGCAACTACGTCGAAGGCGCCCGCCGCCAGCAAGACCTGAACAACGCCTATGACGCGCTCATGGACCTGGCCGGCGTGCTGGACGTGCCGCCGCGCGCGCTCTCGCTGAACGGCGAGCTTGGCCTCGCTTTCGGGGCACGTGGCAGCGGTGGCAAGAACCCGAGCAGCGCCCACTACGAGCGCGGTAACGTGGTCATCAACCTGACCAAGGGCAGCGGCGCCGGCTCGCTGGCGCATGAGTGGTGGCATTCGCTCGACAGCTACTTCTCCCGTATGCGCGGCGACCGCCTGGGCATGATGACGGCCGACCAGAAGGGCGGGGAGGGTGTGCGCGAGGAAATGCGCGCGGCCTTTGCCGGAGTCAATCGTGCCATCAGCGACACAGCCCTGCGGGAGCGCTCGCGCGAACTCGACAAGCTGCGCTCAAAGGCTTACTGGACCACGCCGGAAGAAATGTCCGCGCGAGCGTTCGAGAGCTATGTCATTGCCAAGCTGGCGGACCAGGGCGCCGCGAACGACTATCTGGCCAACATCGTCAGCGAAGACGCATTCGCGCGCGAGGGTGCGTATCCGTACCCAACGGCCGGCGAAATCCCGGCGATCCGCGCGGGCTTCGACCATTTCTTCGATACGGTCGAGACGCGCGAGACGGATGACGGCAATGTGGCCATGTTCCGGTCAACGCCGGAGGAAGTCGGGCAGGACGGCGGGATCAACGCGGCCGGCGGCGCCAGCGTCAACAATGAACCGCGTGTCTCCGGTGCGGACGCAGACAACCTGTTTGCTCGCCTGCGCGCCGGCTTCGCCAAGATGCCCGGCGTCGAGATCGCGGCGTCTTTTGAAGATCTGCCCGATGCGCTGCAACGCGACGCGCGCGCGGCGGGCTTGAATCCGAAGGGCGTGAAAGGCGCGTTCCATGGTGGCAAGCTCTATGTAGTCCTGTCGAACCATTCTACCCTCGAAGACCTCGAAACGACGGCGCTGCATGAACTCGTCGGGCACTTCGGTATCCGCCAACTGCTGGGCGCCGAGGTCGGCCGGCGCATGAACAAGCTGTTCGCCCAACTGGGCGGCATCAAGGGGCTGCGCGCGATCGCCGAGCAATACGGCTTTGGTGACACCTTCGAGGGCTATATCGACGGCATGGTGCGGGCGCAGAAGGCCGACCCGGCGCGCTACGGCGACGAAGTCATCAAGGCCCTGCTGTCCGAGGAGTTGATCGCCCATATCGCTCAGGAAAAGCCGACGCTGCGCCAGCGCTGGAAGGAATTCGTGGGTGCGATCCGCGACGCGCTGCGCCGGCTGGGGCTCACCCAACTGGCCGAGTACAACGACGCCGATCTGGCGCACCTGATCCGCACCGCCCGCAAGGGGCTGGAGAACGGTGGGCCGGAGGGTAGCCCGCGCGGTGGGCAGCCGGCCCCGGCATTCCGCGGCACCACGCAAGATGCGGCCTTCAGGCGCTGGTTTGGCGATAGCAAGGTGGTAAATCCGGACGGCTCGCCGAAGGTGATGTATCACGGCACCCAACGCGATTTCTCGCAATTCGATACCGGGCGAGCGCGCGAGGGCTCCGGCCATCGTTCGTCGGATCTTGGCATCTTCATGACGGAGTCGCCGCAGGTGGCCGCTCTGTTCGCCGGCCAAGAGCCCGACCAGACCACTTGGCCCGTTCGCATGGGCTACAAGCCCGGCGGCAACGTGATGCCGGTCTATGCGTCTATCGCCAACCCGGTCGAGATCGGCGCGCGCGAGTTCGCGGCGCGCTTCGTGCGCGGTGACGAGTCGGCGGCCACCTTCCGCGACCGGGCCATCAAAGACGGCCACGATGGCATCTTGATCCGCGGCGATGAAAGCCTCGGCGAGCAGATGGGCGGCGATGAGTATGGTGCGGACGCATGGGTTGCCTTCCGCCCCGAGCAGATCAAGAGCGCCACCGGCAACAATGGCAACTTCGATCCCGCCAATCCGGACATCCGCTTCCGCGCCGAGCCGGCGGGCGATGAGCCGACCCTGTTCCGCGCTGCCGCCACCGGCGACCAAGACGCTATGGCCAACCTGCGCGACCGCGTGCGCCAGCAGGTATCCGACACCTTCACCAGCCAACGCACCTTCAACCGCTGGTGGCACAAGACGGTGGGCACCCAGTACCACAAGGCCCAGGTCGACCCGGAAGGGTTCGGCAAGGTCTTCAACCTCGCCCAGCAGTACATCGATGACGTGGCGCGCTATGCCTCCGAGGCAGCAGACCGCGCCGAGGGCCTGCTACCGAAGCTCGAAACCGCCCGCGAGGCATTCAAGGGGTTGTTCACCGTGCGACGCGACGCCGCCGACGCCAAGGCGATTGCCAAGCCGATCTTCGACGGAACCCTGAACGAGACGATCTACTCCGATGATGCGCTGCGCCGCGAGTTCGGCCTGACCAAAGAGCAGATCGACCTCTACCGCGAGTTCCGCGCCGCGGTCGACAAGTCGCTGGACGACCTAGCTATCTCGGAAATGGGCCGCCTCGCCAAGGCATCCAAGCTGCAAGTCGCGCCGAAGGGCATGAACCTGCGCCAGGCCGCGAAGTTCTACTTCGATCAGTTCGCCGACGAGATCGACGTAGCCGAGAGCGAGCTTGCTGACCTGAAGGCGACGCAGGCGCAGGAAGTGCGTGCGCTGGACCAAGCCGGCGCCGACACGGAAGCCGATCGCAACGAGTATGCGGACCAGGTGGCGAAGATGCGCAAGCGCCACGAGGCGGAAATCGCGCCGCTCCAGGCCCGCGTCGCCGAACTCCAGAAACTGCGCCATGGCTTTGAAGGCAAGGCCGAGCAGATCGAAGACCTGAAGCGCAAGGGCTATGCCCCGCTGACCCGCTTCGGCCAATACACGGTCGACGTATTCATGGCCGGCGAGGACGGCAAGCCGCTGCGCGACGCCGACGGCGAGGAGATCCGCCCGTTCTTCGGCATGTTCGAGACCCAGGCCGAGGCCAACCAAGCCGCGCGCGCACTGCAGGAGGAATACCCGAACGCCACCGTCAAGCAGGGCGTGCTGTCGCAGAACGCCTATTCGCTGTTCAAGGGCGTGACCCCGGAGACCGTCGAGCTGATGGCGCAAATGATGGGTGCAGAGCAGAGCGACGCCTTCCAGCGCTACCTCAAGACCGCAGTGTCCAACCGTTCAGCCATGAAGCGCCTGATCGCCCGGAAGGGGATCAAGGGCTATTCGGAAGACCCGACCCGCGTGCTGGCCGCCTTCCTGACGTCGAACGCGCGCGCCGCCGCCGCCAACGACCACATGGGCGACATGCTCAAGGCTGCCGCCGCCATCCCGAAGGACCGCGGCGACGCCAAGGACGAGGCGGTCAACCTGCTGAGCTACCTGCAGAACCCGGGCGAGGAGGCGAGCAAGCTGCGCGGCCTGCTGTTCGTGAACTACATCGGCGGCTCGATCGCATCGGCGCTCGTGAACATGACGCAGACCGTCACCATGACCTATCCGTACCTCCACCAGTTCGGCGGGAATACGGCGGGCATGGTGGGCGAGGCCATGCGCCTGGCGGGCCGCCGGCTGCGCAACCGCGACACGGAAATCGCCGACCCGGCCCTGCGTGCGGCGCTCGAGCGCGCAACGGACGAGGGTGTGACCAGCCCGCACGAGATCCACATGCTCTATGGGGAGTCGAGCCGGACGGGCATGATCCAGGGGAACCGCTACATGCGGAACTTCCTGAAGGCCTTCGGCTCGTTCTTCTCGCTGGCCGAGCTGTACAACCGGGACGTGGCTTTCATCGCCGCGTACCGCGTGGCGCAAAAGCAGGGGATGGAGGGGGATGCGGCCTACGACTTTGCCAAGAAGGCAGTAGAGGAAACACAAGGCGTCTACAGCCCTGCAAATAAACCTAACTGGGCGCGCGGCGCGGTGGGCTCAACCCTGTTCACCTTCAAGCAATTTTCCATCTCCTACTTGGAATTCTTGAAGCGCCTGCCCGCCAAGGAGCGCGCGATCGCCCTCGGCATCCTGGTGCTGTTCGCTGGCATGCAGGGTATGCCCGGGGCCGACGATCTGGACGACGTGATCGACACCATCGCCCAGTCCTTGGGCTACTCGACCGGCACCAAGGAATGGAAGCGTGAGCTGGTGGCCAACGTGTTCGGCAAGGACGCTGCTGGCTTCGTGCAGTACGGCGTGTCCTACGGCCTGCCGATCGACATTGCGGGCCGCATGTCGGTGGGCAACCTGATCCCCGGTACCGCGATCTTCAAGAAGTCGACCACCGACAAGAGCAAGGAGGTGTCGGAAGTCTTCGGCGCCGCCGGTGGTCTGGCCGAGCAAATCGCGCAGGCAGCCGGCCTGGCTCAGAACGGGCAGCTCGGCGCCGCGGCGCTGGCCATGTCCCCGAAGGCCTTCCGCGACATGGCCAAGGGCATTGACATGGTCAGCACCAAGACCTACAGCGACAGCAAGGATCGCAAGGTGGCGGACGCCTCGGCCCTCGATGGCGTCTTCAAGGCCATCGGCTTCCAGCCGGCGCACATCGCCGAGTCGGGCCGCCAGCGTGGCGAGGTCATCCAGAAGGCGAATCTGGCGCGCGCCGTCGAGTCGGAGATTGCTGGCCGGTGGGCCAAGGGCGTGGCGAAGAAGGATCCGGCCGCCATTGCCGATGCTCGCCAGGCGTTGGTCGAGTGGAACCTCCAGAACCCGGAGGCACCCATCAAGATCAAGCTGTCGCAGGTCCAGCGCCGCGCGCGCGATATGCAGTCCACGTCGGAGGACCGGCTCATCAAGAGCGTGCCGAAGGAGATGCGCCGGCAGGCGGAGGTGGCGCTAGCGGATTAGCCCGAAGGGTGACGGACTTTACACAATGGGCAGAAACTCTTTACTTTCGCGTCTGGATCCTCAAAAATGAGCACGTTGCGAAATTCGCAGCAGGTCTTCAAGACCGCCCGGCGAGCCGGGCGGGTTGAGGATTAGCCCCCGATTAGGGCCCAAAGTAGCGCAACGGAATCGAGAAGATGCGCTACTGCTTCAACTGCTTGTACAAACACTTTTACTGACATTTAGCCTTGTTGTAAAAGTGGATCACGGAGAGGGGCGGCGCGGACACGTCGCCCCACCTCCAACCCAATCCCCCGCTCATACCTGCACTAGGCTTGGCAGACCGCTGGGAACCTGCGCCTAATTGTATTGAAACGGCTCGGCTTGCCCAGTCTTGACAAGCGCTTTTTCTAACGCGTGAGTGCAAGATTTTCCCCCGCGTACCCAACGAGCCCAGCAGATTCAAGGGCTCCAAGGGAATCAATTCGTCACAGACTGACCCGCAAAAATTTTTCTATCTGTTGTGATCGGCGAAAGCCCGGCAGGATTGCGCCCTTGCGCTTGATCTTGATCCAGTCTGGCGATCGGATGCCATCCCGATACGGACTGCCGGCCCGCTTGCCGACAATTCCCTCCAGCCCTAGTTGGAGCGCAGCATCGTAGAGCCATGCCGCGTCGTCAACGTCCTGGACGTAGAGCAACCCGGGTGGCGGATCGGCGAGTAGCTTGCGGAGCGCCGCCTTGCGCTTCTCGACTGGTTGGCCGCGCAGATCCCGGCCGCCGGCGACGAGCAGGTCAAACACGCAGTAGGCAACCGGGTCGGCGCCGGCATACCAGCCGCGGCGCCTCGCTCGCTCATGTAGGCGCTCGAAGTCACTGCGGCCGATGTCATCCAGCACGCAGACCTCGCCGTCGAGGATGGCTCCGCCGGGCAGGGCGGCCAAGGCGGAAGCGATCTCCGGGAACCAGGTTGTCGCGTCGGCGCCGTTCTTGGTCTTCAGTCGCGGCTGACCTGTTGAGGCAAGGATCCGGTAGCCATCGAACTTGACCTCCCACAGCCATTCGCCGGTGGTCGGCAGCGTTTTCCGTTCCGTCAGCAGCATGGGCGACAGGGCGGTGAGGGGTGGTGCCGGCATGCTGGCTACTCCTTCTCCTTCTGCCGTCGAGTGTATTCGCTCACGCGCCGCGGCCCAAAGAACTCCGCATCCCAGGCCTTGCGCTCCTCGATGCAGGGCTCGCCACGTAGCTCGGCGCGGAAGGTTTCCAGGATCTGCAGGTACGAGGTATGGCAGCCGGCGCCGCTGGCCTCCTGCAACTGGTTGGCGCGGCGCAGCAGGATATGGAGTCGGTGGATTTCCCACAGCAGCTCGCGCACCTCCGCGCACGGGTTGCGCTCGTAGATGGCGCGGAGCTGGGCAGAGTGGAGCCGCGGGAATTGGTATCGCCCGTCGGGCCCGGTTGGGAATTTTGGCATGTGGCATAACTGTATATGCATACAGTGTATCCCGAGATTCCCAACTGGGGCGACGGTAAATGCGTGCCTCGGGATAGAATCCATGGTGCCGCGAAGCCGCGTGCAGGGTACTTTCCTTTGGTGACGGTAATGCTGACGGTATAAGGCACGTTGAAAAGTGAAAAGTATATAAATAACAAGTACTTGCAGCGACGTCAGATTTTACTATCCACAGAATCGACTTCTTCAATCAAAGCAAGTTCTCTACACTGCCGGGATTCGATGCCCCGCCATCAGGATTGAGGCGATGGCGAGTGCGCGCCACGTCGCATCCCCCTGGGAGAACCTATGTCGAACCCGACCACTCCGGTCATCCTGAGCCGCCCTGGCGCCGCGCACGCGGTGGTGGTGGGCGGTGGCACCATGGGCGCCGATGTTGCCGTGGTGCTGACCCGCGCGCTGTGCCGCACCACCGTGGTCGAGCCCGATGCCGGCCGCGCCCGCGCCCTGCCTGGGCGCGTGCACGGCAACCTGGCCGCGATCGGCCGTGAACAAGGCGCGGAGCGCCTGGCGGTGGCCGCGACGCTGGATGCGGTGGACTGGTCCACGGCGGACCTGGTGATCGAGTGCATCCCGGAACGGCTGGACCTGAAGCAGGCGCTCTTTGCCGGGCTGGTGCGGCGCGCTCGGACCGATACCGTGCTGGCCAGCAACAGCTCCAGCTTCCCGATCAGCGCCATCGGCGCGGGGCTCGACACGCGTGCGCGCATGCTCGGCCTGCACTTCTTCATGCCGGCGCACCTGGTGCCGCTGGTGGAAGTGGTGATGGGCGATGACAGCGACGAGGCCTGTGCCGACGCGCTGATCGCCTTCATGCGCCGCTGCGCGATGGTGCCGGTCAAGGTGCGCAAGGACCTGCCGGGCTTTCTTGCCAACCGGCTGCAGCATGCGCTGTCGCGCGAGGCCTTCAGCCTGATTGACCGCGGCATTGCCTCGCCCGAGGATGTCGATGCGGCAGTGCGCTTCGGCTTCGGCTTTCGCTTCCTGGCGGCCGGGCAGGTGCTGCAGCGCGACCACGCGGGCATCGACGTGCACGCGGCCGCCGGCGCCACCATGTACCCGACCTTCTGCAACGACGACCATCCGGCGCGCTGCCTGTCCGAGCGCGCCGCCGACGGCCGCCACGGCATGAAGCGCGGCGAAGGCTTCTACCAGTGGACCCCCGAAACCATTGCCGCCGAGCGCGCACGCTATGACAGTCTGCTGCGCGCCGGCCTGGCGCTGATCGCGCCTGAACTGCCCGAGATCGAGCCATGACCCAGACCCCTTCCCAAGCCCCTGTGGCCGCGGCCCGCGTGCCGCTGGCCGATGCGCCGCTGATCGTCACGGTGGCGCCCAACGGCGCCTACAAGCGTGCCAGCGACCATCCGGCAGTGCCGCTGACCGCCGCGGCGCTGGCTGCTGAAGCGCGCGCCTGCCTGGATGCCGGCGCCGCCATGATGCACATGCATGTGCGCGATGCCGAAGGCCGCCACTCTCTCGACGTGCAGGCCTACCGCGACGCGCTGGCCGCGGTGAAGCAGGCTGTGGGCGAAGCGTTGCTGGTGCAGGTGACGAGCGAGGCCGCGGGCGTCTACCAGGCCGCGGAGCAGATGGCGATGGTGCGTGAGCTGCGGCCCGAAGCCGTTTCGGTGGGCCTGCGCGAAGTGGCCGTGCCGGACATCCCGGACAGCGAGCTGGCGGCGTTCTTCGCCTGGCTGGCGCGTGAGCGCGTGATGACGCAGGTGATCCTGTATGACGTGGCCGATGTGCGGCGCTGGCAGTCGATGCGTGAGCGTGGCATGGTGCCCCCGGGCGCATGGTCGGTGCTGTACGTGCTGGGGCGCTATGCCGCCGGACAGGTGTCGTCGCCGCACGACCTGCTGCCGTTCCTGCAGGCCGCGGGCGAGTCCGGCGATGTGTTGCCGTGGGCGATCTGCGCCTTCGGCCGCGAAGAGAATGCCTGCGTGACCGCGGCCGCGGCATTTGGCGGCCATGTGCGGGTAGGATTCGAGAACAACCTGCTGCTGCGCGACGGCAGCCGCGCACCCGGCAACCATGCGCTGGTGGCGCAGGCGGTACAGGGCGGCCTGACGCTGGGCCGGCCGATTGCCGACGCGGCCGATGCGCGCCGCATCTACGGCGAGATGTGCTGAGGCGCTGCCTGGCCGGGTGCCGTCAGGCGCCGTCGCTGAAGCTGTCGCGCGGGCCGTTGGGGTTATGCGCGCCGTCCGTGAATGCGCTGCGGGTGCCGGTGGCGCTGTGCGCCCCGTCGCTGAACGGATCGACGTTGCGCGGTGCAGCCTGCGCAGTGCCGACCACGGCGGCAATAAGGGCGGTGGCCACAAAGACTTGCCTGAGTGCTTGCATGAGTCGCTTCTCCGTAAGGGTGCCGGCCCAGGGTGGGCGGCGGTGAAGCAAGTCTAGGCAGCGCGTGCCCACACGAGCATGACCGGCACATGACATTGCTGTCACTCGGCAGCGGACGTGCGCGGCAAGCGCACGGCAATTGGCCGCGCGCCCACGAGGGAAAAGCAGCAGCGCCGGTAAAGGCTGTAGAATCACGGCTATCCGACCGGCCTGCGGTTCCATCGCCGGTTTTTCATCGCCCGCGGAAATGCAGCGGGCCTCTCACAAGAGTCATGTCCGAGTCTGATTCAGCCAAACTCGCTGCGGTGGCGTGGATCCGCGAGCAAATGGACCGTCATGCCCTGACGTTCGACGATCTCGTCGCCGCCGGGTGCTTTGATCATGTTGCCATCGACGCCGGGCATGAGCCCGCGCCTGAGGCCGCGCCAGCCGTGGCCCAGCCTGTCCCGCAGGCCGTCCCCAAGGCTGCCGCTGCACGCCCGCTATACCGCAATGCGCTCGGCCAGAGCTGGGACGGGCAGGGCGAGTATCCAGACTGGCTGCAACGGGCCGTGAACGCCGGGCAGTCGATCGAATTCTTCCGCGTCGGATAAAAAGCGCAGGCGCGGCAATTCGCCGCGCCTTGCCGGTGCCAAGGGTATTCCGAAAAACCGAAAAGAAGCGATGCGTGCGCTGTGCCCGCTATGACGCGCTCAGCAGCGTGCGGGCAGCAGGCGTTCCAGCGGCAGGATGTCGGTGAATGCACCGGGCGTGGCCATTGGCGCCGCGTGCGCCCAATGCACCAGCACCTCCGCAGGCAGTTCGCGCAGCACGCCGGATCCGGCCGATGGCTGCGTCTCCAGCGGCGTGGCGCCCTGGCCGGTTGCCTGCGGCGCATCGGCATCGTGCAACTGCAGCGCATGGCCACTGCCGGAAGGCTCGGCCATCACCTGGACCGCGCTGGCGCGGCAGGTGCCCGGGCCGGTGCCGTCCAGCGCCGCTTCCGCTTCCATTTTTGCGGCCGCATGCCGTTCCGGCAGCGACAGCCCGGCTGCCTGTACCGCGCTGCACACCGCTGCCGCCGCGGCACCGGAGACGGGCAGCGCAAGCATGGCCAGGGACAGCAGCAGGCAATTCGGCAGGCGTTTCATTGGCAGGGGCGGGCAGGGTGGGGGCAAGGGCGGCGTAAGCCGGCATGACGCCGGCGATGAGCGCGCATTTTACCGGGGTTTCCGCCTGCATTGCCCTGGCATGGCGATGACATTTCTGAAATCTTTGCCCATTGGCGGTCATCCTCGGCTAGCGTTACGCCATGGCGGCGCTGGTGCCGCGGAAAGTGACCGAATCATGCGTATCCTGATTGTCGAGGACGAACCCAAGGCGGGCGACTACCTGCACAAGGGCCTGACCGAGTCCGGCTTCGTGGTGGACCTGGCGCGCGACGGCGCGGACGGCCTGGCCCATGCGCGCGAGCATCCCTATGACCTGATCGTGCTGGACGTGATGCTGCCGGGCCTGGATGGCTGGCAGGTGCTGCGCGAGCTGCGCCGCGAGCGCGATACCCCGGTGCTGTTCCTGACCGCGCGCGACGAGCTGTCGGACCGCCTCAAGGGGCTGGAGCTTGGCGCCGACGACTACATGGTCAAGCCCTTTGCTTTTGCCGAGCTGGTGCTGCGCATCCGCACCATCCTGCGGCGCGGCCCGCTGCGCGAGAGCGAGTTCATCGAAGTGGCCGACCTGCAGATCGACGCCATCCGCCGCCGCGTGGTGCGCGCCGGCCAGAAGATCGACCTGACCTCCAAGGAGTTTGCGCTGCTTTACCTGCTGGCGCGCCGGCGCGGCGAGGTGCTGTCGCGTTCGCTGATCGCCTCGCAGGTCTGGGACGTCAATTTCGACAGCAATACCAATGTGGTCGACGTCTCGATCCGGCGCCTGCGCGCCAAGGTCGATGATCCCTTCCCGCGCAAGCTGATCCACACGCGGCGCGGCATGGGCTACGTGCTGGACGACAGCGAGGACCGGGGCCAGGACGCATGATGCGGCTGCCTTCTTCGCTCACCACGCGGCTGGCGCTGGCGTACGGGCTGGCCACGGCCGTGATTCTTGCCAGCGTGGCGGCCTACCTGTCCGGGGCGCTGTCGGTGCAACTGGAGGGGCGCGATGAAAGCGAGCTGGTCGGCGAGGTGCTGCTGGTGCGCCACCTGCTGCGCGAGGTGCGCAGCGAGGCCGAGATCCGCGCCGATACCCACCGCTTTGCCGATATTGCGATGGGCCATGAGGGGCTGATCCTGGTGGTGCGCTCACGCCAGGGCGAGCCGCTGGTCACGCTCAACCCGCGCAATGAATCTGTGCCGCCGCTGCGCGTGCTGCCGGCCACCATGCAGCCAGAGAAGAGCCTGTTGCAGACCTGGTACCCCAAGAATGGCGTGCCCTCGCGCGGCATCGCCGCGTTGGGCCAGCTGGGGGATTCGGACAAGGCCGTGGAGATCGTGGTGCTGCGCGATGCCGGCTACCGCGTGGCGCTGATCCGCGAATACCGCCACCAGGTGCTGTGGGCCACGCTGTGCGGCGCTGCCGTGGCGGCGGGGCTGGGCTTTGCGCTGGCGCGGCGCGGGCTGCGGCCGCTGCGGCGCATGGCTGCCGATGCCGCCGCGGTCACCACCAGCCGCCTTGCCACGCGGCTTGACGTGGGCAGTGCACCGGCCGAGCTGCGCGAGCTGGCGGCGGCCCTCAACGACATGCTGGCGCGGCTGCAGGACAGTTTCTCGCGGCTGTCCGAGTTCTCGGCGGACCTGGCGCATGATTTCCGCACGCCGATCAGCAACCTGATCGGCCAGACCCAGGTCACGCTGGCGCAGAGCCGCGGCGTGGCCGAGTATGAGGCGCTGCTCGAGTCCAACCTGGAAGAGTACGAGCGCCTGGCGCGCATGATCGAGAACATGCTGTTCCTGGCGCGCGCCGACCATGCGCAGGTGGCGCTGGGCATCCGCACACTGGACGCGCGCGAAGAACTGGACAAGATGGCCGAGTACTTCGAGGCCGTCGCCGCCGACCGCGATGTCGCGCTGGCGGTGAACGGTACGGCAATGGTGCAGGCCGACCAGACGCTGCTGCGCCGCGCGGTCACCAACCTGCTCGACAATGCGCTGCGCCATGCGCCGGCCGGCAGCACGGTGCGGCTCGACGTTGAGCGCGCCGCGGCGCCGGGCGGCGGCACGACCTGCATCCGCGTGACCAATGCCGGGCCGGCGATCCCGCCCGAGACGCTCCCCCATATCTTCGGGCGCTTCTACCGGGCCGATCCGTCGCGCCGCAACTCGGCGGCGTCGACCCGGCTGGGGCTGGCCATCGTCGACACCATCATGCGGCTGCATGGCGGCAGCGTGACGGTGCGCAGTCTTGCCGGCGAAACGATGTTCTCGCTGCAATTTCCCGCCGAAGCATTGGCCACTGCCGCGCCGCCCGTCCCGGCCCCCGCCGCGGTTTCCTGAATCCGGGCGGGCGCTTGCACGCCGTCACGCGCGCATAATGGCGCGCGGGCGAACAGCCAATGCCATGCAGCCCGATCGACCATTCACAAGGAGAGCGACATGCAGGTGCAACCCTATCTGGATTTTGGCGGCCGTTTCGATGAGGCCGTGGCCTTCTACGGCAAGGTGCTGGGCGCGCAGGTCACGTTCGCGATGCGCTACAAGGACGCTCCGCCGAGCCCCGGCATGGAGGTTCCCGATGACTGGAAAGACAAGGTGATGCACGCCAATATCCAGTTCGGCGAGAACCAGGTGATGGCGTCCGACGGCCGGCGCGGCGAGCGCCCGGCGTTCAGCGGCTTCAGCCTGTCGGTGGGGGCGGTCAGCAAGGACGAGGGCCAGCGCATCTTCGACGGCCTGAGCGAAGGCGGCCAGGTCGTGGTGCCGTACCAGAAGACTTTCTGGGCCGAAGGCTTCGGCATGCTGGTGGACCGCTTCGGCATGTCCTGGATGGTCAACTGCGAGCACTGACCCGCCCGTGCGGCATGGCGCCGCGGTCGCCGCCATGCCGCTTGACTCTGTAGCCGCTACAGGGTCTTCAATGTCATCAGGTTAAACCAGCGGGAACAACAAGATATGGCTCGCACGTCACCTGAGGACGCACTTCCCCAAGATCACGCTGCCCACGCGCACGATGGCACCGCCCACCGGCATGGCGGGCATGATCACGACCATCACCACCACGACCATGACCATGACCATGGCCATCATAGGCACGGCCATGCCGAGGCCCGGCAGGCACCGGCGGCTTCCGCCTGCTACGGCGGCGGCTGCTCGTCCACGGTTGCGCTGACGCCCGCCGCATCGGTTGATGTCCCCGCCGGCGCGCAGACCGCTGCATGGCGCATCGACGCGATGGACTGTCCGACCGAGGAAGCGCTGATCCGCAACAAGCTGGGCGGCATGGCGGGCGTGGCGGCGCTGGAGTTCAATCTGATACAGCGGGTGTTGACGGTGCATCACACCCTGCCGTCACCGGAGCCGGTGGCCAGGGCGATCGAGAGCCTCGGCATGCAGCCGGTGCCGCTGAGCACCGAGGCCGCGCAGCAAGTCTTGCCGCAATCCACGGCAAGCAAGCCCTGGTGGCCGCTGGCGCTGGCCGGCGTGGCCGCCTTGGGTGCCGAAGCGGCGGAGTGGCTGGGCCTGGGCTTGCCGTGGCTGCCCGCCGTGCTGGCACTGGCGGCAGTGGCACTGGGCGGGCTGACCACCTACCGCAAGGGCTGGATCGCGCTGCGCAATGGCAACCTGAACATCAATGCCCTGATGAGCATTGCCGTCACCGGCGCGCTGCTGCTGCGCCAGTGGCCGGAAGCGGCCATGGTGATGGTGCTGTTCGCGCTGGCGGAGCGCATCGAGGCGGCCTCGCTGGACCGGGCGCGTAATGCGATCCGCGGCTTGATGGCGATGGCGCCGGAACAGGCCACGGTGCGGCGCGCCGATGGCAGCTGGGACACCGTGCCCGCCGCCGGCGTTGCGGTGGGCGAGCTGGTGCGGCTGCGGCCGGGCGAGCGCGTCGCGCTAGACGGCAAGGTCGTGCGCGGCCAGTCGGCGCTGGACCAGGCGCCCATCACCGGCGAAAGCGTGCCGGTCGACAAGGCCGAGGGCGATGCGCTGTTCGCCGGCTCGATCAACCAGTCCGGCGAGCTGGAGTACACCGTGACGGCGCCCGCCAGCGATTCCACGCTGGCGCGCATCATCCACGCGGTGGAGGCCGCGCAGGGCAGCCGTGCGCCCACGCAGCGTTTTGTCGACCAGTTCGCGCGCATCTACACACCCACGGTGTTCGCGATTGCGCTGGCGGTCGCGGTAGTGCCGCCGCTGGCCATGGGCGGCGCCTGGGTCGACTGGATCTACAAGGCGCTGGTGCTGCTGGTGATCGCCTGTCCCTGCGCGCTGGTGATTTCCACGCCGGTGACCATCGTGAGCGGGCTGGCAGCGGCCGCGCGGCGCGGCATCCTGGTCAAGGGCGGGGTGTACCTGGAGCAGGGCCGGCACCTGGCCTGGGTGGCGTTGGACAAGACCGGCACGATCACGCACGGCAAGCCCGCGCAGACCAACCACGCGCTGCTCGCCGAGGACGCACCGCAGGCACGCGCCATTGCTGCCAGCCTGGCGGCGCGCTCGGACCATCCGGTTTCGCGCGCGGTGGCCGCGGCGGCCGTGGCCGACAGGATCGGCACGCTGCCCGTGGACGACTTCGAGGCGCTGGCGGGGCGCGGCACGCGCGGCAAGGTGCAGGGCGTGGCGTACTGCCTGGGCAACCACCGTCTGGTGCATGAGATGGGCGCCTGCTCGCCGGCGCTGGAAGCGCGGCTCGAAGCGCTGGAGCGCGAGGGCAAGACCGTGGTGCTGCTGGCGCGCGTCGACGGCAATGGCGCCGCCTCGGCGCTGGCGCTGTTCGCCGTGGCGGATACCGTGCGCGACACCAGCCGGCAGGCAATTGCAGCGTTGCATGAACTGGGCGTCAGGACGCTGATGCTGTCGGGCGACAATCCGCACACGGCGCAAGCCATTGCCGCGCAGGTCGGCATTGATGAGGCGCGCGGCAACCAGTTACCGCAGGACAAGGCCGATGGCATTGCGGCGCTCGCCGGCGCCGCCCACGCGCGCGGTGGCCGCATCGGCATGGTGGGCGACGGCATCAACGACGCACCGGCGCTGGCGCGTGCCGATATCGGCTTCGCCATGGGCGCAGCCGGCACCGACACCGCTATCGAGACGGCCGACGTGGCGCTGATGGACGATGACCTGCGCAAGATCCCGGCCTTTGTGCGCCTGTCGCGCCGCACCTCAAGCATCCTCATGCAGAACATCGCGCTGGCGCTCGGCATCAAGGCCGTGTTCCTGGTGCTGACGGTGCTGGGGATGGGGACGATGTGGATGGCGGTGTTCGCCGATATGGGCGCGAGCCTGCTGGTGGTGTTCAACGGGCTGCGGGTGGGGGCGGTAAGGCGCGGGAGCTGACTCCGCGCGCGGGTTGCTTCCTCTCCCGCTTGCGGGAGAGGGGGCAACCATTCGGCAACTGGAAAATTCAGCGGCCGGAACTAGCTGTCAGCCCTGCGGCTGCACGATCAACTCACCACTGCGTCCCGGGATCTCTCCCCACGTCACCGGCAACTCCGGCAGTCCCTGCCGGTCCAGCCCGCGATACCACGTCGCCATCGACACCAGCTCGTGCCCCTGCGCACGCCATCCCGCCAGCAGCCGCTCGAACACCGGCGCCAGCTTGCCGCCTTCCAGCTCGGTATGCAGCGTGAAGACATGGTCGCGCGTGCCTGCGGTCAGCTTCAGCAGCGCGGTGTGGACGTTATCTTCGGTCAGGTCGTCGGTGCCGATCAGTTCATCCAGCGTCGGCAGCGTGGTCGGCATCTGCACGTGCCGGCAGGGCACGCCGTCGATGGTCGGGATATAGGGCGCGCTGCCGCGTCCGTCGGACGCATAGGCCATGCCCCATTCGTCGATCTGGCGGAAGGCTGCTTCGTTCATCTGCCAGCCGGCCGCGCCGTGCGTGGCCGGCGCTTCGCCGAAGACCTCGCGGTAGCGCGCGAACGCCTGCTGCATCTGCCGGCGCGTCCAGGCGGCATCGCGCTCGCGCACGTTGTCCTGCCAGTAGACGTGGTCCCAGGTGTGGATGCCGCACTCATGGCCGGCCGCGCGCGCCGCGCGCATCTCGGCGGCGCCCTTGCGGCCGATGTCCGGCCCCGGCAACAGCACGCCGTACATCAGCGTGCGCAAGCCGTAGTTGGACACCACCGAGGTGCGCGACACCTTCTTCAGGAAGCCGGGCCGGAATACGCGCCGCAGCGCCCAGCCGGTATGGTCGGGGCCGAGGCTGAACAGGAAGGTTGCCTGCGCCTGCGCAGCCGCCAGCATCGACAGCAGCTTCGGCACGCCTTCGCGCGTGCCGCGCAGCGTGTCGACGTCGACCTTCAGGGCAATGCGTGCCATCTGCGGTGCGCGCTCAGTTGGCGGAATCGACCAGCGTGCGGGCCTCGACCACCTTGCCGCGGTACGCCTCGAAGATGCGGCGCAGCGCCGCTTCCATGCTGATCTCGGGCTTCCAGCCCAGCTCTTCAATGGTGTTGTCGATCTTGGGCACGCGGTGCTGGACGTCCTGATAGCCCTTGCCGTAGAAGTCGCCCGATGAGGTCTCGATGATCTGCGTCTTGCGCGCCTCGTCGGCGTATTCCGGGTAGTCGGCGGCCATCTTCAGCATCATCTCGGCCAGCTCGCGCACCGAGTGGATATTGGCCGGGTTGCCAATATTGAAGATCTTGCCGCTGGCGATGCCGTTGGGGTTCTCGATGATGCGCATCAGCGCGCTGATGCCGTCCGAGATATCGGCAAAGGCGCGCTTCTGCGCGCCGCCGTCGACCAGCTTGATCGGCTCGCCGCGCACGATATGGCCGAGGAACTGTGTCACCACGCGCGACGAGCCTTCCTTTGATTCGAAGATCGAGTCCAGCCCGGCGCCGATCCAGTTGAACGGACGGAACAGGGTGTAGTTCAGGCCTTGCTCCATGCCGTAGGCGTGGATCACACGGTCCATCAGCTGCTTGGAGCAGGCATAGATCCAGCGCGGCTTGTTGATCGGGCCGTAGACCAGCGGCGAGGCCTCGGGGTCGAACTCATCATCGCTGCACATGCCGTAGACCTCGGAGGTCGACGGGAACACCAGGTGCTTGCCGTACTTGACCGCGGCGCGCACGATCGGCAGGTTGGCCTCGAAGTCCAGCTCGAACACGCGCAGCGGCTGGCGCACGTAGGTCGCCGGGGTGGCGATGGCCACCAGCGGCAGCACCACGTCGCACTTGCGGATGTTGTACTCGATCCACTCCTTGTTGATGGTGATGTCACCCTCGAAGAAGTGCATGCGCGGATGGTCGACGAGATCGCCGAGGCGGTCCGACGACATGTCCATGCCGTAGACCTCCCACGGCGTGGTTTCCAGGATGCGGCGCGTCAGGTGGTGGCCGATGAAGCCGTTGACGCCAAGAATCAGGACCTTTTTCATCGGTTTTCCTCGTTGGATTGTTCGGTATGGATAAGTTTGGCGAAGGCTTGCGGCGTGAGTGCCGAGCCATCCTGTGCCAGTAATCGGGTGACCATGACCAGGCCGCCGTCGCCGCACAGGCCGATGATCTGGCCGTCGTGCACATGCAGGCCAGGCGCCGTGCCGGCGGGCAGCGCCAGCGCAAGGTCCGCCAGCGGCCGGCGCGCCTGCGCCAGAATGAAGCGGTGCCCGGCGAGTTCGGTGAACGCCCCGGGATAGGGCGGCGCGACGGCGCGCACGAGGTTGTAGACCTCGGCGGCCGGGCGGCTCCAGTCGATGCGGCCGTCTTCCGGCCTGCGCCCGGAGAAGTAGCTGCCCTCGGCCAGCCGGTTGGGGTGTTGCGGCGTCTGCCCGGCGATCATCGCGGGCAGGGCGCGCCACAGCGTCTGCTCGGCGGCAACGGTGACTTTCTCGAAGACTTCGCCGGCAGTGTCGTCCGGCAGGATCGGCACTGCGGTCTGGTCGACGATATAACCCGCGTCAGGCCTGGCTTCCATGGCATGCAGCGTGGCGCCGGTCTCGGACTCGCCGCGCAGCACCGCCCAGTTCACCGGCACGCGGCCGCGGTACTTGGGCAGCAGCGAGCCGTGCATGTTGAAGGCGCCGCCGGGGGCCAGCGCGAGCACGCCCGCCGGGATCATGGCGCGGTAGTAGAACGAGAAGATGACGTCCGGGCGCGCGTCGCGCACAGCCTGGGCGATCGCGGCATCGGCAGGGTCCTCGCCATAGACGAAGGGGATGCCCAGCTCGGCGGCGGTGTCGGCCACGCGGCGGAACCAGATGTTTTCGTCGGGGCGGTCGCGGTGCGTGATCACCAGCGCCACCTCCACGCCGCGCGCATGCAGCACGCGCAGGCAGCGGTCGCCGACATTGTGGTAGCCAAAGACGACGGCGCGCATCATTGCTCCGCGCCTGCGGCGGCCGGCTTGACACGCTGCGGGTCCGCCTCCAGCACTGCCTTGATGCGGTAGCGCGGGCGGTCGCGCACTTCCTGGTAGATGCGGCCGACATACTCGCCCAGCAGGCCCAGGCCGAACAGCAGGATGCCGATCAGGAAGAAGTTCATGGCGAACAGGGTGAACACACCCTGGACTTCCGAACCGAACAGGAAGCGCCGTACCAGCAGTACCACCACCAGGACGCCCGAACACAGCGACAGGATCGTGCCGATCGCCGAGAACCACTGCAGTGGCACGATCGAGAAGCCGGTCACCAGGTCGAAGTTCAGGCGGATCAGCTGGTACAGCGAATACTTGGATTCGCCCGCGTGGCGCTGTTCGTGACCGACTTCGATCTCGACCGGATTGGAAGCAAAGGTGTATGCCAGCGCGGGGATGAAGGTGTTGACCTCGCGGCAGGCATTGATCGTGTCGATCACATTGCGGTCATAGGCGCGCAGCATGCAGCCCTGGTCCGTCATGCGGATCTTGGTGATGCGCTCGCGCAGCCGGTTCATCGCGCGCGAGGCATAGCGGCGGAACGCGGTGTCGTTGCGCTGGCGGCGGATGGTGCCCACGTAGTCGTGGCCGGCGCGCATGGCTTCGACCAGGCGCGGGATTTCTTCCGGCGGGTTCTGCAGGTCGGCATCCAGCGTGATCACGATCTTGCCGCGGGTGTGCTCGAAGCCCGCCAGGATCGCCATATGCTGGCCGAAGTTGCCGGCGAACAGCACCACCCGGGTCACATCCGGGCGCTTGTGGAACTGGGCCGCCAGCATCTGCGCCGAGCGGTCGACGCTGCCGTCGTTGATGAAGAGGATCTCGTACGAGTCGCCAAGGCCATCCAGCGCCGGATAGAGGCGGTCGAACAGGGCTTGCAGCCCGTCTTCTTCGTTGTAGACCGGAATGACGACCGAGACTTCGACCGGGCTCATTTGGAGAGACGTTTGCATGTTTCGCTGAGGATTGCGCAGACCCGCTCTACATCGGTGGCTTGCATCGCGGGGAACAGCGGCAGCGTGACGATGCCGCGCCCGATGCGTTCGGCATGCGGCAGCATGCCTTCGCGCCAGCCGAGCGAGCGGTAGTAGGTGAAAAGATGAATGGGCGGGTAGTGCACGCCGGTGCCGATGCCGCGCTCGCGCATGGCCTCCATGACCTGCTGGCGCGCCTGGGGCGGGCCGCCTTGCAGGCGGTCGGTCGGCAGCACCACCTGGAACATGTGCCAGTTGGTGGTGGCATCGTGTGCATCCAGCGCTTGCGGCAGCTCGATGCCCAGCGCTTCCAGGCCGCTGTCGGCGGCACAGCGGAAATACGTCTCGGCCAGTTCGGCGCGGCGCGCGGTGATGGCGTCGAGCTTGCCCAGCTGCGCCAGGCCGACCGCGGCGTTGACGTCGGTCAGGTTGAACTTGCCGCCGGGCTCTTCGACATCCATGCCATCCATGCCGGTGCGGATCACGCCCTGCAGCCGCAGGCGCTCTGCGCGCACGGCTTCCTCGGGCGTGTTCATCACCAGGCAGCCGCCTTCGATGGTGGTGATGTTCTTGTTGGCCTGGAAGCTGAAGCTGACCAGGTCGCCAATGGCGCCGATGCGCTGGCCGCGCCAGCGCGAGTCGATTGCCTGCGCGGCATCCTCGATCACGCGCAGCCCGTGCTTGCTGGCAATGGCGTACAGGCGGTCCATGTCCACCGGCAGGCCCGACAGGTACACCGGCATGATGGCGCGTGTGCGCGGCGTGATCGCGGCCTCGACGGCATTCAGGTCGAGATTGCGCGTGCGCGGGTCGATGTCGACGAACACCGGCCGCGCGCCCACTGCCAGCACCACGTTGGCGGTGGCGACCCATGTGACCGGCGTGGTGATGACCTCATCGCCGGGCCCGATATCGGCAATGCGCAGCGCGATCTCCATGGTTGCCGAGCCATTGGCGAAGGTGCGCACCGGGCGTCCGCCGAACAGGTCTGACAGCGCGGCCTCGAAGGCCTGCATCTTCGGGCCGGAGGTGATCCAGCCCGAGGCCAGCACCTTGCCGACTTCGGCAATGGCGGCGGCGTCGATGTCAGGCCGGACAAAAGGCAGGAATTCAGGGGCAGATGCGGTCATGGCAGGGCGAAGAAGAACGGTTGGTGTCGGACCTGGCGGCGCGCGCGCAGGCGCGTCATGAGCGGGCGATCAGGAAGACGCCCGCCAGTATCAGCAGGATGCCGGCCACGCGCAAGGGGCCGATCATCTCGCCGAACAGCCACCAGGCGGCCAGCGCATTGACTACGTAGCCGAGCGACAGCATCGGGTAGGCGATCGACACATCCACGCGCGACAGCCCCACGATCCATACCCCCACGCTGACCACGTACAGCGTCAGTCCGGCCAGCACCGGCCATTGGGTCAGCACGCGCAGCGCCGTCACCAGCAGCGTGCCGCGGTCCAGCGTGATGGCGCCGATGGCATTGACGCCGGCCTTGAGCAACAGTTGCGCAGCCGCATTGAGCAGCACGCCGGTCAGGATGAAAGCGAAGGTGGAAAACGTCATGGCGCTGCGCAGTGCGGGAGTTGCAGGTTACTGTCCTGGGGATTGCGCCTGCGGGCCATTGCCCGGCAGCGCGAAATTGGCGACCGCCACACGGCGGCGGTCACCGGCGATCCGGTGCAGCGGCACGCCGCGCGCAGCCAGTGCGTCGTAGGTCGCGGGCGACATGATTGCTACCGCGCGCCTGCCGTCCTGCCAGCGGGCGATAAAGCCATCGATGGTCGGGATCCACTTCTGCGGTTCCTGGCCGACGCCGAATTCCAGCTCGTCCGGATGTTCCACCATGATGGTGGTGCGGCGCAGGTAGAACGGCAGCGTGTGGTCCAGCATGCCCACGCTGTACAGCGGCATGTCCGGCGTCAGCACGGCATTGATGGCGGGCACCAGGTCCACGCCGGAGCTGGGCCGGCCCATGGCTTCGTGACCGCGCAGCGCCACCGTGCAGCTGATAAACATCGCCAGCGCGTAGACCACCACGCTGGGAAACACCCCGCGCGTACGCAGCAGCCTGCGCGCCAGCAGTGCGCCGGCCAGCATCAGCGCGAAGGCGATGCCGGTCCACATGGCGAATTCGCGATAGACCACATTGGGCGTGCCGGGCTTGTCCATCATGCCGACGAACGGGCACGCCAGCAGCCCGACCACGCCCAGCGCGATCATGGCATTGACCTGCCAGCGCCAGGTGCGTTCCGTCACCGTGTCCAGTGCCACGCCGGCCAGCAGCGCCAGCGCCGGGAAGATCGGCACGATATAGCCGGGCAGCTTGGAGCCGGACAGGCTGAAGAAGACAAAGATCGCCACGGCCCACAGCGCTGCCAGCAGGGCGGGCTGGAATGGCCGCGGCGAGGTGCCGCGCGCGACCCCGGCGCGCTCGCGCACGGCCTTCCACATTTGCCGAGCCAGGCCCAGCCAGGGCAGGAAACCGGCCAGCAGCAGCGGCACGAAGTACCAGATCGCGCCTTCGCGCTGGTGCACGTTTGAGGTATAGCGTTGCCAGTGCTCGTGGATAAAGAAGAAACGCAGGAATTCCGGATTGCGCTCCGACACCAGCCAGAACCACGGCACCGTCACCACCAGCATCGCGACAATGCCGCCCGGCAGATGCAGGCGGCGCCACAGGCCGAAGTCGCGCGTCACCAGCGTGTAGACCACCAGCACCAGCCCCGGCAGCGCCAGCCCCACCAGCCCCTTGACCAGCACCGCCACGCCCATTGCCGCCCAGCAGGCGAGCATCCAGTTGCGGCGTTCGGCGCGGGTGGCATCCGGGTGCTGCGCCAGCAGCATGAAGGCCAGCACGCACGCCATGGCGCCGGCCAGCGTCATGTCCAGCGAGTTGAAGTGCCCGGCGATATTCCACATCGGCGCGGAAACCAGCACCAGCCCCGTCAGCACCGCCACGCGGCGGCCGTACCAGCGTGCCGCGGCCAGCATCGACACGCCCAGCCCCAGGATGCCGGACAGTGCCACGCACAGCCGCGCCTGCCAGTCGCCCACGCCAAACAGCGTGTAGGCCAGCGTGGTCACCCACAGGTGGAAGGGTGGTTTCTCGAAATACTTGAGTTCGTGGTAGCGGATCGTCACCCAGTCGCCGGTGGCGAACATCTCGCGGGCAATCTCGGCGTAGCGGCCTTCATCGGAGCGCAGCAGGTGGCGCATGTCGAGGGTGCCGAACCAGACCAGCAGGATAAACAGGCTGGCCAGTGCGACCGCACTGGCGGTGGTGGCTCCAACAGACAGCGCGGCAGGCCGCGAGGTCGATGAACTACGCATAGATCTCCTGGAAAAGCGCGACGGATCGATGGTCCTGCGCGCGCGCGGTGACGGGAAGCCATCTCAACGCATGGACTTGCCGGTTGGTGGACACCAGGCGGCCGGCAGGCTGGCGCGCGCCTGGGACGCCACTGCCGCCTCGGCGCACGCGGGCCGGCAATGGTAGCACGGTGGGCAGGCTGTCCCGGCGAGTGCCGGGGACGGTCCTGCAGGCGCGGCCGGATCGGCGCCCCGGAGGAAGGAAAAATCCGAGTTACACACGCAACAAAACGCGATAATTTCAGTGTCCAGGCGGTCGCCTGGCAGGCCGGGCGCTGGGTCGGGCGCGCCTGGACATTCTAGACGGGGATTCATGTGAAGACAAAGGCGCAGCAAGACTGGCTGGCAGGCTTGATGGCGGGCGCGGCCATGGCCCTGGCGCAGCATGCCGGCGCCCAGGGTGCGGCGCCACTGCCGGGCGCCGGCCCGGCGGTGGCGCAGGCCGCGGCAAGCCAGGCGCAGGCATCGGCGGCGGCCGTGCTGTGCAATGCCCCGTGGTTCCGCTCCGGGTCGCACGTGCAGATGGAAGGCGACGGCGTGATGCCAATGTCGGTCAGCATGACCCTGCGCGACGTGGTGCGCAGTCCGACCGGCTGCCGCGCCCAACTGGAGATCAATTCCAAGACTGCCCTGTCGGCGCTGATGGGGCCGCCGGTGATTACCACCCAGGTGCATGAAGTGGTGATCGACCGCCGTTCGCCCGGCGGCCAGACCAGCATCGAGAGCCAGCATGCCGTCATCAACGCCCGCGCCCGCTACGCGCGCATGTACGGCGAGGCGGCCTTCCGCGGCATGGGCGTGTTCAACTACGCCGGCCTGGACCTGCGCGAGGGCGCCACGCTGGAGGGCGAGACCTTTGAGTCCAGCGTTTCGCTGAAGGTCTACCCGCTGGGATCGGATGAAGTGGTCAGCACCATGCGGGCACAACATGCGTCGATCCATATCGGCTCGCGCCACGTCGGCAAGCGGCAGACGATCAATACCGTGCTGGGGCGCAAGGAATGCCTGCCGGTCACCTATGAGAAGCGCACCTCGCTGGGGCCGGTGTTGGTTGCCGAAGAAGTGGTGCAGGTCGAGCCGACCGTGATGCACGTCACCGACTGGTATTGCCCGGCCGATGCCTTCGTGCTGCGCACTGAAGTGCGCCAGGATGACAAGGTGCAGCGCGTGGATGTCACCGCGCTGGAGCGCGACACGCAAGCGCCATAGGCTTGGGCGTTTGGGCAGGACGCAAAAAAACCCGCCTTGGCGGGTTTTTTTGCGTCAGGCGCTTGCGGCTCAGCTGGCAGCCGGCGCCGAAGCGGCCTTCTGCTTGCTCTTCTTCTTGGTGGACTTCTTGGCCGGCTTTTTCTCGGCGGCCGGCGCGGAAGCGTCGGTCAGCTCGCTGCGGGTGCTCTTGTTCGCGCCCTGGCTGTACGGGTCGAACTTGTCGCCGGCCTTGGCCCCCTGGCTGTACGGGTCGAACTTCTCACCCGACTTGGCACCCTGGGAATACGGATCGAACTGCTTCTTGCCGCCGGTCTGTGCCTGCACGGCCAGCGAAGCGGCGCCAAGGCAGAGTGCGATCGCGGTCGCGACGAACTTGTTCATGGTTTCTCCTTAGAAATGCCGCCGTCGGGCGGTCGTGTATGTGGCCTGTCCCTTGCATGGGACGGCTCGGCCCAGTGTCGCCAACATTGTTCATCGCTGTCAACTTGGGGCTTGCCCCCGCGCCACGACCTCATGGAAACCCTGAATTGCGGCCCCAGGCCGATTGAGGTTGGGGACCGCTTGCCCCCTTACTCCGTGACCGCGTCCGACGGGTGTTTCCAGGCCGCGCGCACCTCGCCGGACGGCGCCAGCGCCAGGTTGATGCCGCGGCTGCCGATGGGCTGCTGGAACCAGCGCCTCTGCAGCGCCGTGACCTCCGGGCCGGCAAGGGTGTTGGTCAGCGCCTGGTCGACCAGGCGCTTCCATTCCGGATCGGCCTTGGACAGCATCAGCGCATTCTGCTCCACCGACAGCGCCGGGCCCACGATCACGTACTGCGACGGGTCCTTGGCGCGCGCGCGCAGGCCAGCCAGCAGCACGTCGTCCATGACGAAGGCCTGGGCACGGCCGGATTCGAGCAGCAGGAACGATTCGCCGTGGTCCTTGGCGTAGACGTCGTGGTAGCCGTACTGGGCCTTCATGCGGCGCACGTGGCGGTCGCCGGTCGATCCGGCGCTGGTGACCACGGTCTTGCCGCGCAGGTCGCCGAACGAGCGGATGCCCGAGTCGGCGCGCACCAGCATGCGCACGGTCGACACGTAGTGCGAGACGCTGAACGCAACCTGCTTCTGGCGCTCGAGCGAATTGGTGTTGGGTGCGCAGTCCAGGTCCACCAGCCCGTTGACCACGGCGGGAATGCGGTTCTGCGGTGTGAGTGGCATCCAGCGCACCTTCAGGTCTTTCAGGCCCAGTTGCTGGCGCGCCGCTTCGGCCGCGCGCAGGCACAAGTCGACCGCATAGCCGGCCGGCTGGCCCTTGTCATCGGCAAACGAGAATGGCAGCGCCGACTCGCGGTAACCGAGCACGATGGTGCCGGATTCGCGGATCTTGTCGAGCACAGGGCTCTGGGCGCTGGCCAGTGCCGGCGCCAGCGCGGCTACGGAGATGGCGGCGAGGGCGACAGCCGCCAGCGAGCGGCGGGCGCGCAGGAGTCGGGCGGACAGGGCGGGCAGGGTGAAGGCAGGCATGCGGAGGAAACCGGAGAGCGGCCGGCAATGCGGCAAAGATGCAAGGGTATACCCCTGGTCTGGGGCCGGCGAAGGACATTGTTGTCATAAGCAAATTCCCTGCCCCGAGAGCCTTGCCAGCGATGGGCCGTCTGGCAATCGTCTATAACTGGCTCTGTCGCAATAAGCGAGCGAGGGCGGAACGAACCCTGCGGGCGCTGTTGAACTGGTGCGCAGCCGACGGATTGCTCCCTTCGTGGCACGGCATTTGGCCCTTGGCGGCCATATGCAGGGGCCTGGTCGCAGCGCACCGCGACTCGGGTAGCGCGCTGCACCTTGCTCGAGGTGGGGAGTTCTCCCTTCCGTCCATCGCGGACGGCGAGCACAATCAGAAGAAATGCTCGTACGCAGGAGGCCTGCCCCATGCGCATCACCACTGTCCGGCGCAAGCTCGAAGCCCTTGGAATTCATTGCCACCATGGCATCGAAGATGAGGAGCGCGATGGCATTCTGGTCATCAACGACAGATTGCATGTCAGCGTCTCCCACTTGGAAACCGGGATGCACCTGGTACAGCGCAATGCCGACGGCAGTTGTGTCTTCTATCCCGAAACCAAGTCGATGGCGGAACTCGCTGTCCAAATTCGGGAGGCCTTGGGTCACCGTTAAGACGCGTTTTCTCTTCGCTGACCCACGAATGACCGCGACTGGTGCGCTCACGCATCGTCCAGAGGGTTGGCCACTATAAAGGTTGATGCTCTGCAGAGCCGCCCCTCCCGCACCGGTGGTCTGCCACCGCAATGCCAAGGGGCTGACTGGGACGGACAGGGCGAGATGCCGTCCTGGCTAAAGCGGGCCATCAGTGCGGGGGCGGAGCGCCAGATATGGCTCGGTACGGCTACCTTTGGTAGCTGCCGGCTACGTTTTTGGGGGGACCACCGTTTGGATGATTGCCGCGGGCGCATTGCTGGCCAAAAATCAAGAAGAAAGAGGGGGGGACCACCATGCGACGACTACATCTCGTTGACATATCCTTGTTGTTCGCCATGATAGGGTGTTGTGCAAGCGCCCACGCCCAGTCCGGCGTGACGCTGTTCGGTATCGCCGACGCCGGTATCGAATTCAACAATAATGCAGGGCGCAACGGCGACAGTCTCGTACGGCTGGTTTCCGGGAACCAGTCTGGCTCGCGTTGGGGGCTGCGCGGCGTGGAGGAGTTGGGCCGCGGGCTGAAGGCAGTCTTTCTGCTGGAAAGCGGCTTCGACATCGATACCGGCAATTCGGGCCAGAGCGGGCGTCTGTTCGGCCGCAATGCCTATGCAGGGCTCGATAGCCTATACGGCTCACTCCTGTTGGGGCGGCAGCAGACCGGCATGCGCGAATTCGGCAATATCTATGATCCCAATGCGATTGCCGACCGCTACAGCATCCTCTCGATTGCGCCGGAGTTTGGCGCGCGCGCGGACAATGCCATCAAGTATGTCGGCAAGTTCGGAAAGCTGACTGGACTGGCTTTCTACTCATTCCAGGCTAATGGCAGCGAAGTGGCTGGCAGCAACGTATTCGGACGTAATTTCGGCGCGTTCGTCAACTATGCCTCCGGCCCCTTTGCGCTGGGCGTGGCCTATGACGATGCGCACGTCGGCACGCCGTCAAACCAGGCGCCGGTCCTGAGGCGCGTTTCGGTGGCTGCCACATATGCGGTGGGTGATGCCAAGGTTTATGCGGGCTACCGTCTGGCGAAGGCCTATGATGGTGCTACGCTGCCGGGCGCGCAGGCAGCTGACGCCGGCTCGAACCTCTACTGGCTGGGCCTGGCTTACAAAGTGACGCCGGCTTTCTCCCTGACTGGCGCGGCTTACTACCAAGACTTCCGGCAGACCGGATCCGACCCGTGGCAGTTCGTGCTTACTAGCGATTATTCGCTCAGCAAACGCACCGACCTCTACGCTTCAGTCTCCTACGCGCTAAACAAGGATAACTCGGCACTAGGCGTCAACGGCTTCAACAGTGGCAGCGGCACGTCGGCCGTTTTCAACGTACAGCCTGGCAAGGATCAGGTGGGTGCGGTGATGGGCGTTCGTCACCGGTTCTGATGCGCCTGGCCACGAGCGCGCGCCAAACCGGGGGCCGAAAGTGGCGGGGCGAGGGCGTGTCAGAGCCAGTCCCTGCCTACATCACGCGCCCGAACCACCACAACGACAGCAGCCCCGCACACGTGGCCAGCAACGCTCCCAGCGCGGCAAAGAACGCAGTAATTTCAACCTGTTCGCGCTTGCCAAACGCCAGCCGCATATTGAGCGCACGGTACACCCTCTTCAGTTGCGCGGCATCCTCAAGCGGGAAATACTCTGCCGCTGTTGCATTGGCGACTTCCTTCAATACCTTCTCGTCCAGCCTGACGCGCGCCGACCAGCCATCGACCGAGAGCACCACACCCTCGGTCGTGCCAACCCCGACGGTATAAACGCGCACGCCGTGCGCGGCGGCAAGCTGCGCCGCTTGCGTCGCGGCCGGGCCGGTGTTGCTTTCACCGTCGGAAAACAGGACGATCGCCCCGGAGGAATAAGAGCCGGGCGTCACGGCTTCGCCGCTGCGGGACGCGTCCGGCTTTTGCAACGGCGCGGTGTCGCCGTTCATGAGGCGCTCGGCGTCACCAGCCGTCTGCGGCAGCAGCGTCGTCAGCGCGATGAGCAGGCCATTGCCCAGCGCGGTGCCGCCTTGCGGCTTGAGGCGGTCGATCGCCGTGGCCGCGGCATCCTTGCTGCGGCTGGGCGCCTGTGCCACGGCGGCGGTGCCGGCCATCGCGACGACTCCCACACTGACGCCCGCGGGTAGTGCGTCGAGCAGAACCTTGGCCGCTTGCTGGGCGGCGCGGATGCGGCTGGGCTGGATGTCTTGCGCGCGCATGCTGCCGGACAGATCGATGACCAGGACCACGGTCTCGATGCGCGAGGGCAGCAGCATCACCGCCTGGGGTCGGGCGATGGCGAAGGTCAGCGCGGCCATGGCCAGCAGGAGCAGCATGGGCGACACGTGGCGGCGCAAGGTAGCGCCGCCCTTGATGGCAACGCCGACGGTTTTCAGGGTGAGATCGTGCACCGTCGCCTGGCGCCGGCGCCGGCGCCCATCGAGCCATACGTAGCCCGCGGACAGCACGAGGACGAGCGCGAACAACCACAGCATGCCTGGCCACAGAAAGCTGAAGACGGGTAGCCGGCTTATGGCATCGGTCATGCTGCCCCCTTTGGCCCGTTCTCCTGCTTTGCTACTGCAGCGGCCCCTTGACGGTGGCGGCGCCGGCGGGTGAAGTGCAGCAGGGCCAGGTCCAGGCGGGCGTAGGTCGACAGCGTCAGGCACGCCACGCCAGCCTGGGTGAAGGCCAGGCGCAACTCGGCCTCGCGCGCCTGGGCGGCGGCGGCGAAGCGTTTGCGGAAGGCCGGGTCGTGCGTGTCGACGAACATCTGCTCCGCGGTTTCGGCATCCTGCAGCACGACCAGGCCCAGGTCGGGCAAGGCCATCTCCAGCGGGTCGACCAGCCGCACGGCGACGACCTCATGGCGCCGGGCCAGCGTTCCGAGCGATGCCTGCCAGCCCGGGGCGCTGATGAAGTCGGAGACCACGAACAGCACCGATCGTTGTTTCGCGACCGCCCGTGCGCGCTCCAGCAGGTCGCGCAAGCGGGTGTCGCCCGGCAACGCGGCGGGTGTGGCATGCATGCGGTCGAGCAGGTGCAGCAGATGCCGGCGCCCCGAGCGCGCCGGCACCACCGACGCGCCCGCGTCTGTGGCCCCGCCGTAGAGCAGGGCGCCGACCCGGTTGCCATAGCGCGTCAGCAGCAGCGCCATGACGGTGGTGAAGTCGCTCAGCAGATCGCGCTTGCTCACGCTGCCGGAACCGAAACCGACTGATCCGCTCAGGTCCAGCAGGAACCAGACGGAGACCTCCCGGTCTTCGTGGTACTCACGCACGTGTGGTGTCTGCAGCCGCGCCGTCACGTTCCAGTCGATGTGCCGCACGTCGTCGCCGGGGTGGTATTCGCGCAGGTCGGCAAGATCCAGCCCAAAGCCGCGGAACAGCGTGCGGTAGTCGCCCTGCAGCAGGCCATCGAGGCGACGCACCACGGTCCATTCCAGGCGGCGCAGCAAGGCCTCGGCCTGCCTTGCGTCGACGCTGGCCAGCGCGGTGCCGGCAGGCGTGCCGGCGGGTGCGCTACCGGGTGCGGCTTCGGGGCCGCTCCGGCGCCTAGCGCGCAGGCGCCCGAACATGGGATTCCAATGGGCGCTCCGGAACCGGCAGCGCCTGCAGGATGCGGGTGACGAGCTGGTCGGCAGTCACGCCGTCGGACATGGCCTCGTACGAGAGCACCAGGCGGTGGCGCAAGACATCCGGCACGAGGTCGACCACGTCTTCGGGCAGCGCATAGTGCCGGCGGCGCAGGAACGCGAGGGCGCGCGCGCCTTCGATCAGGCCGATAGTGGCGCGGGGGCTGGCACCGAACGCTATGTATCGATCCAGGTCTTCCAGCCCGTAGCTTCCCGGCTTGCGGGTGGCCGCCACCACGCGCACTGCATACTGGAGCAGGCTCGGATCCACATAGATCCTGCCGCATTCCTCCTGCAAGCTTGCCAGGCGCTCGGGCGTCGCGATGGGGCTCACGCTGATGCGGGGGCCGGTGACACGGTTGACGATGACGGCCTCCTCCTCTTCGCTGGGATAGCCCACCAGGACCTTCATCATGAAACGGTCGACCTGCGCCTCAGGCAAGGGGTAGGTGCCTTCCGTTTCTATCGGGTTCTGCGTGGCCATGACGAGGAAGGGCGTGGGCACCAGATGGGACTCGCCGGCGATGGTGACCTGCTTCTCCTCCATCACTTCCAGCAAGGCGCTCTGCACCTTGGCCGGCGCGCGGTTGATCTCGTCGGCCAGCAGCAGGTTGGCGAAGACCGGGCCCCGCACGGTGGAGAACTCGCCCGTGCCCTGGTTATACATGCGCGTGCCAATCAGGTCGGCCGGCAGCAGGTCAGGCGTGAACTGGATGCGCTTGAAGGAGCCGCTCATGGTCCTGGCCAGCGTCTTGACGGTCAACGTCTTGGCCAGGCCCGGCACGCCTTCCACCAGCAGGTGGCCACCCGCAAGGATCGCCACCAGCACCCGTTCGAGGAAGTGGTCCTGGCCCACCACCACGCGCTTCACCTCATACAGCAGGCGTTCCATCAAGTCGGCGCTGTCCACTGCGCCCCTGGCTTGGTCGTTCATAGGCCCACCCGTCTAGAAAGGAGAGGATCCGATGGAAACCCCGGCGCTTTCGATCGTGACAGCAAAGCCGATGCCGAGGAAAGTGCCGCTCTGGTTGGGGTTGAGGATGGCGGTGACGATCCCTACTACCTCGCCATCCAAATTCACCAGCGGTCCGCCGGAGTTGCCCGGATTGGCGGCGGCGTCGAACTGGATGAGCTTGTCCAGGTCCTGCTTGCCGTCCGGCAAAACGAACCTGCGGTCGAGCCCCGAGACCACGCCGGCAGACACCGACGGGCCGATGCCGAACGGAAAGCCGACCGCGACGACTTCGGTGCCGGGCGCGAGGTTCCGGCTGGAACCGAGCGTCGCCGGCGGCAGGTCGTCGGGGATGGAACTGGGCCGGATCACGGCGAGGTCTTTCTCCGGGAACGCCTGCACCACCGAGGCCTCGGCCGTGTGGCCGTCATGGAACATGACCTCCAGGCGCAGGGCGTCGGCGACGACGTGATAGCTGGTGAGAATGATGCCGCTTTCGGTCACGACCACTCCCGAACCGATGTGGCGGGCTGTGCGCTTGCCGCCGGACTCGCCCTTGCCGCCAGGTGGGTCGCCTTTTGCGAGTTCATCGCCCGAGGGTAGCGGGGGCGATTCGGGAGGTGCTTTGTGGCGTGTGGCGGGGGGGTCACGCTTGGCGTGGGGGGCGGATGCCGTTTTCTTCGGCTTGTCCGCAGCCTTTTCGGCTGGCGCATAGCTGCGAACTTCAACCACCGACTCGCGAACCGCCTCTGCCGCCCTGGCTGTGCGCGAAGGCAGACGCTTGGTTTCCAGCGTGTGCAGCACGGCGGAGTCGATGTCGGCTTGCTTGAGGACGCGCGGCGTCGGCTGCAACAGCCAGGCAGAGACCACGACGGCCGCGAGCACCAGCGCCACCGCTGCCGAGACCCATCCGTAGATCGTTACCCGTTTCATTGCCGCTCCCGAGGTCCCGTCCCGCCGTGAAAAATACAGTACCATCGTCTTACCCACGCGCCAAGGAGCAGGTGCATGCAGTTTCTCTGGCCGCAAATGCTCTGGCTGTTGCTCGCGCTGCCCCTGCTGGCAGCCGCTTACCTGTACCTGATTGCGCGGCGCAAGAAAATCGCGCTGTTGTATGCCAGCCTTGCGCTGCCGCGCGCCGCCCTGGGTCCCGGCCAACGACTGCGGCGTCACATCCCGCCGCTGCTCTTCCTGCTCGCGCTGGGCGTGGCCCTGCTGGCTTGCGCCCGTCCTACTGCGACGATCACGCTGCCGTCCGACACCATCACCCTGGTACTGGCCATGGACACCTCCCGCAGCATGGCGGCGACCGACGTTGCACCCACCCGGATCGGCGCATCCAAGCAGGCTGCCCGGGATCTCATCGTCGGGCTGCCGGCCAGCGTGCGCCTGGGCATGGTCTCTTTTGCCGCCACCGCGACCGTGGTGCTGCCCCCACCGACAACCGGCAGGACATGCTCGACGCAATCGATCGCTTCCAGCTCCAGCTCGGCACGGCGACCGGCAGCGGGCTGATCCAGGCGCTGGCAGTGTTGTTCCCCGACGATGGCATCGACCTGGAAGCAATCCTTTTCAGCGGCGAGTCGCTCGCACCCGGGCCCGGCGGCAGATCGCTGACAGAGGCCGCCGCGGCGGACGCCGTCCGCAAGCGCGAACAGGAACGGCCGGCGGCGCAGCCTGGCTCGTATCGGCACGGTGCGGTGATCCTGCTCAGCGATGGCCGCCGCACCACCGGCCCGGACCCGCTGGACGCCGCGCGCATGGCGGCCCAGCGCGGCGTGCGCGTCTATACGGTGGGATTCGGTACGCCGCAGGGCGGAGCCGACGCAGAGTCGAGCCTGTCTTACTACATGCAACTCGATGAACCCGCCTTGCGGGCGGTAGCGGCGATAACGAACGGCGAGTACTTCCAGGCAGGCTCGGCTGCGGACCTGAGCCAGGTGTATCGCCAGCTTAGCGCCCGCTTCGCGCTCGAGCGCAAGGAAACCGAGATCAGTGCATTGTTCTCGGCAGCAGCGTTGTTGCTGCTGGGGGCGGCGTGCGGGCTCTCAATGTTGTGGTTCCGGCGGTGACCTGAAGCACCCAGTGGGAATCGTCCTACTTCTAGCGGCCCTCTTCGACAAGTCCATGCACTTCAGCGGTGGCAGAATGGCTTGTGCCCGCTCTCCCGTCACAGGTGACGGAGAGGCGCGCCACGCGAGGTTGACAACATTGTGCTGACCCTTACCGACGTCTCCAAGACATACAACGGCGCCCGACCGCGCACGGTTCTCCGCGGAGTCAGTCTTGCGCTGGACGCCGGCGAATATGTCGCCGTCATGGGTGAATCTGGCGTGGGCAAGTCGACGCTGCTCCACCTGATCGCCGGCCTGGATCGGCCCGACAGTGGCCGCATCCAGTTCGACGGACAGGATCTGGGCAAGCTGGACGACGATGCCGCAACCTTGCTGAGGCGGCGAAAGCTGGGGTTCGTGTTCCAGGCCTTCCATGTTCTGCCGAATTTGAGCGCGGCGCAGAACGTGGCGCTGCCTCTGCTGTTGAACGGCCTCGAGCGGGAAAAGGCGTCGGCGCGCGTTGCCGAGATGCTCGCTGCGGTTGGGCTTGAGGGGCGCGAGGACAGTCTGCCGCGCGAGCTTTCTGGCGGGGAACTGCAGCGGGTGGCGATTGCACGTGCCCTGGTACACCGGCCGATGCTGCTGCTGGCAGATGAGCCGACCGGCAACCTTGATCGCGAGACGGCTGCGCGGGTGCTGGGCCTGCTGCGCGAACTGGTCAACGCAAATGGCACAGCCGCGATTATCGTCACGCACTCGGCACTGGCTGCGGCGACGGCGGATCGCGTCCTGCAATTGACGCCAGGGGGCCTGACGCCGCTGGGGCCACTGCCGCCAATCAGTGCGGCCGCCTAAGCCATGCGAATGCGAAGCTCGCTCGGCCTTGTGCTACTCCTGGGCGAATTGCGCGCCCATCCCGGACGCGCAATCATCGGCATCCTTGCCGTGGCTATCGGTGTGGCAATGGGCTATGGCGTGCATCTGGTCAACCACGCTGCGCTGGCGGAGTTTTCCCAGGCGGTGCGCTCCTTGATGGGGAGTGCCGATCTGGAGATCCGCGGGCCGCGCATGGGCTTCGACGAATCGCTCTATCCGCGCATCGCGGGCCTGCCGGAGGTGGTGGCGGCCAGCCCCGTGGTGGAAGTCAATGCGCGGGTGCCGGGGCGCACCGGTGCGCTGACGCTGTTTGGCATCGATGTGTTCCGGGCGGCGCCTGTGACACCCAATCTGATCGGGCGGCCAGCCGAGGAGCGCGCGGGCAAACTCGACGTTCTCGATCCCGACGCCGTGTTCCTTTCGCCGGCGGCGCTGAGCTGGCTCGATCTCAAGCCCGGGGATCCGCTCACCGTACAAGTCGGGCTCACCGCGCTTACGCTGCGTATTGCCGGCACGCTGCCGGCGGCAGGCGAGGGCATGCGCCTGGGCGTGATGGATATCGGTGCGGCGCAGTGGCGCCTCGACCGGCTTGGCCTGCTGCAGCGGATCGACCTCAAGCTCAGGCCGGGAGTGGACACCGACAACTTTGCGCAAGCGCTGGCCGCGCTGCTGCCGCCAGGGGTGGTGGCGGGTTCGCCGCAGGACAACGCGCGCCGAACTTCCAACCTGTCGCGCGCCTATCGGGTGAACCTGAACGTGCTTGCGCTGGTGGCGTTGTTCACAGGCGCCTTCCTGGTGTTCACGATGCAGGCTGTATCGGTGCTGCGGCGGCGCTCGCAGCTTGCACTGTTGCGCGCCCTGGGGGTGACACGCGCTGGTCTGCTGCGGCTGCTGCTGGCGGAAGGCGCGGCTCAAGGCACGCTCGGCGCGATGCTCGGCCTGGCGCTTGGCTTCGTCCTCGCCGCCGCGGTGCTCGGGTACGCGGGGGGCGATCTGGGCGGTGGCTACTTTGAAGGTGTCAAGCCCAAGGTCCGCTTCGACGCGCCGGCCGCGCTGATCTTTTTCGCGCTCGGACTGTCGGCGGCGGTGTCCGGCAGTCTCGCACCGGCATGGGAGGCCGCCCGCGCGCGGCCGGCGCAGGCGCTCAAGGCGGGCGATGAGGAGACCCCGCTCAAGCGGCTGCGCGCGCCGTGGACCGGGCTTGCTGCGATGGCAGCCGGGCTTGGGATGACGCCACTGCGGCCGGTAGCGGATCTGCCGGTCTTCGGTTATGCGGCGATCGCGCTTCTGTTGGTGGGCGCCATCCTGCTGATGCCACGGCTGGCGCATCTTGTGTTCGGCTTGTTGCCCCCTTCGCGACAGGCTGTGCCGCAGCTTGCCCTGACCCAGCTCGCCGGCGCGCCGGGCCGCGCGGCCATCGCCCTGGCCGGCATTGTCGCCAGCTTTAGCCTGATGGCCGCGATGGCGATCATGGTGTCAAGCTTCCGCATCTCGGTGGACGATTGGCTGCACAATGTCCTGCCGGCCGACCTCTATCTGCGTGCATCGTCATACGGCGATAGCGCGTATTTCTCGCTTGACGACCAGGCGGCCATCGCCAGCGTCCGTGGCGTTGCGCGTGCCGAGTTTCTACGTTCGAGCCAGATCCTGCTTGATCCCCAGCGTCCCCCCGTAACGGTCATTGCCCGGCCGATCGATCCGCGCGATCCGGGCGCACGGTTGCCGCTGACGGCTGCGCCCGTCGCGGCGCAGCCGGGAGATCCGCCGGCGGTCTGGGTCAGCGAGGCGATGGTCGACCTCTATGGCTTCCGCCCGGGGCAACGTATCACGCTGCCGCTGCAGGGCCGGCCCGTCGCCTTCCTTGTGGGCGGCGTGTGGCGCGATTACGCACGCCAGTATGGTACGGTGGTGATCAGCCAGGACGATTATCGGCGGCTCACGGACGAGCGGCGTGTCACTGACGTCGCCCTGTGGCTGGAGCAGGGCACCGGCCCGGCGCAGATCAAGGAAAGGCTGCGCCAGCGCATCGCCGGCGGTGAACACATTACCTTCGCCGAGCCTGGCGAGATTCGCACCATCACCCTGAAAATCTTCGACCGCAGTTTCGCCGTGACCTACCTGCTGGAGGGCATAGCGGTCGTGATCGGCCTGTTCGGCATCGGCGCCAGTTTCAGCGCGCAGTCCCTGGCGCGCGCGCGCGAATTCGGCATGCTGCGGCATCTCGGCTTCATGCGTTGGCAGATCGGCGCGATGCTGGCACTGGAGGGCGCGTTACTCGCTCTGCTTGGCGTGGTAGCCGGTCTTGCGCTGGGATGGGTCATCGCCTTGATCCTGGTTCACGTTGTCAACCCGCAGTCGTTCCACTGGACCATGAGTTTGCATATGCCTTGGGCATTCCTGGCCCAGGTGGCGAGCGCGGTGGTGGCGGCGGCCTCGCTGGCTGCGCTGACGAGCGGGCGGCAGGCGATGTCGCGTAGCGCCGTGCGCGCGGTTCAGGAGGATTGGTGAAGAGGCGCTCATTCCTGCTGTTGTTGCCGGGTTGCGGCGTGGCGGCAGCGGCGCTGGGCGCAGCGCCCGCTTATCCGCCAGTCGACGCAGGCCGAACCCTGGCCTTCCCGCGCGACCACGGCGCGCACCCCGACTATCGCACCGAATGGTGGTATGCCACCGGCTGGCTGCAGACGCCGGCAGGAGCGCCGCTCGGCTTCCAGGTGACGTTCTTCCGCTCACGCCCGCAATTCGACCAGGCCAACCCGAGCCGCTTCGCGCCGCAGCAACTGCTGTTCGCCAATGTCGCACTGAGCGATCCTGTGGCCGGCACGCTCCAACACGACCAGCGTGCGGTGCGCAGCGGCTTTGGCCTGGCGCTTGCCGATACTGCCGACACCGATGTGTACATCGACAACTGGTCGCTGCGCCGAGAAATGACGGGGCGCTACCGAGCCAGAATTCCCGCGCGGGATTTCACGCTCGATCTGACAATGGAGCCAAGCCAGAGGTTGCTGCTACAGGGCGAACGGGGTTACAGCCGCAAGGGCCCTCTGGCGGCCCAGGCGAGCTATTACTACAGCCAGCCGGGGCTCAAGGTGAGCGGCACCTTGAAGCGGGGCCGCCAGCAGGAAACCGTGCATGGCACTGCCTGGCTGGATCACGAATGGTCGTCGACCTTGCTGGCCGACGAGGCCGTCGGCTGGGACTGGCTCGGCATCAACCTGGATGACGGCGGCGCGTTGATGGCCTTCCAGATCCGGGACAAGGCGGGGCGCAAGTTCTGGGGCGGCGGCACGCTGCGCGGCAGCGACGGTCGCGTCCAGGTACTGGCTCCCGAAGAGGTCAGCTTCATGCCGCTGCGCCGTTGGCGCTCGCCTCGTACCGGCGCCAGCTATCCGGTTGCCATGCGGTTGAACGCAGGCGATTTCACGCTCGAACTGGCACCGCTGATGGATGATCAGGAACTCGATAGCCGCGCGAGCACCGGCGCGGTCTATTGGGAGGGCGCGGTGACTGCATTGCGGGGAGGCAAGGCGGTCGGACGGGGTTACCTGGAACTAACCGGGTATTTCCAGCGCCTCAATCTTTGAGGCGGCATGTCCACGATGGTGACCTCTGTGAGGCCCGTGCGGCCATGCGCGTCGCTGCAGCTGGAGTCAGAAGCGGCGTGATATCCGGTCGATGGCACGGTATGCCAGCTGCTCGCGCACTGATTGGCTTTGTTCTCGCGGGCTCGCCACCCCCCTCTTTGGTGGGTCCCTCTTCAGGGGAAAGCCGATTGCCCTGCTATTTCCGTCACGCTATGATGATTTCCACATAGCGCGCCGCGTGCTCCCTACGCCCTGGCAATTGCGGGCAGCATAAAGAAAGGTGCCGCCGGGCAATGGAGGGGGTTAATTGGTAAAGGACGACTACAAGCACTGGAGACGCCGGTGGCTGCGGTGGCACTCGCGGTCTCTGCTGGCAAGCGCACTAGTATTGCAGCGAGGTGAGTGTGATGCCTACCTTAACGAAATGCTGAGGGCATACCTTGCCTACGGCGACTTCACCGAAAACGAAGTTGATTTCATTTTTCGGCGAGTCTCCCACGGCGTACGGAAGCTCGGGTCAAACCTGGATGCATCAGTCTTTGCCCGGCGTGCCCAGGAGCGAATCCGAGCCCATGGGCTTAGATTGATGACGGACGCATCCGAGGTCTTCGGGTAGGGCCGCGCCAACGCGAGTATAGTCACGAATGGCGCTCGCGCGGGCTTGGGTGTTGGAGAGTTCCCGCACGAGCGCTGCCGCAGTGCGCAGCGCACGCTGCCTGCAGGAGGGTCCCCATCGCTTTGTGCCGCATTGCGCTCCAGCATGACTTCCCAGGCCCGCTTCTCCGTCCGTTTGTTTGGCGAGTTCCAGCTCGACGGCGCTGACGCGCCCCTGTTTAACGCCAACTCCCCCCGCTTGCAGGCGCTGCTCGCCTGCCTTGTCCTGCATCGCGACGCACCGCAGACGCGGCAGCAGCTCGCCGTACTGTTCTGGCCTGATTCCTCGCAGGCGCAGGCGCGCAATGCCCTGCGCCAACTGCTGTTTCAGCTGCGCAAGACCTGGCCGGAGGCAGATCAGTTTGTCCATGCCGATGCGCAAACGGTGCGATGGCTGCCCGATGCGGCGCTCGACCTCGATGTAGCGCAGTTCCAGTCCGCGCTTGCGGCTGCGGCCAGGGCCTCGAGGCACGGCGACGCAGGCGCTGAAGAAGAGCTGCTGACGCATGCCGCGGATCTCTATCGCGGTGACCTGCTGGCCAACTGCTATGACGAGTGGATCCACCCCGAGCGCGAAAAGTTGCGCGAACAGTGCATCGCGGCGCTCGCGCGCCTCGGTCAACTGAGTGAGGACCGGCGAGACTATGCAAAGGCGTTGAAGTACACACAGCAGTTGCAGCGGCTCGACCCGTGCCGCGAACCCACCTGCCTGGCGCTGATGCGCCTGCATGCGCTGAACCACGATCACGCATCGGCCATACGCGTCTATCAAAGCTGTGTGGAAACGCTTGCTCGCGAATTGGGTGTACTGCCCGGCGAACCCATGCGCGAGGCCTATGCGCGGCTGGCTGGGCAGGCCGCGTCAATGCAGCGCCAACGCCCGCGGGATGGGATGCTGCCAATGATTGGCCGGCATGGCGAATGGCGCCGGCTTCTTGAGGTCTGGCAGCGTACCCAGCTGGGCGACAAGCAGTTTGTCCTGATCCTGGGCGAAGCCGGTATCGGCAAATCGCGCCTGGCGGAGGAACTGCTTGTCCATCTGTCCGAGCAAGGCATCACCGCGGCGCATTCGCGCGCCTATGCGGCCGAGGGCCAGCTCGCGTTTGCGCCGGTGACCGGCTGGCTGCGCAGCCCTGGCCTGAGTGGCGCGATCGGCAAGCTCGACAGACTGTGGCTGACCGAGGTCGCGCGCCTGTTGCCCGAACTCCTCACCCGGCAATCCGGACTGTCGCCGCCGTCGCCGCTTACCGAATACTGGCAGCGCCAACGGTTCTTCGAGGCGCTTGCGCGAGCGGTGCTTGCACAAGGCGGGCCGCTGCTGTTGCTGCTCGACGACCTGCAATGGTGCGACGGCGAGACGCTCGAATGGCTGCGCTTCCTGATGCGTTTCGACGTGGCGGCACGGCTGATGGTGGTCGCAACGGCGCGCCCCGAGGAGATCATGCCGCTGCACGCGGCGAACCGGCTGCTGGACGCACTGCGCCGCGACGACCAGTTCATCGAGATCTCATTGGGGACACTCGATGCCGCCGAAACGGCAAAGATAGCGGCCCACATCCTGGACCGGCCGTTGGCCGACGCGGAGGCAACCCGGCTGTTCGAAGAGAGCGAGGGTAACCCGCTGTTTGCGGTCGAAATGATGCGGGCCCGCTCCGTCACCATGCCGGTCGGGGACGCACAGGGCGGCATGGCGTCGAAGTTGCCGCCCAAGGTTTACACCATCATCTCGAACCGGCTGGCGCAGCTTCCTCCGGGCGCCCGCGAAATCGTCGGGGTTGCTGCAATCATTGGAAGGGCGTTCACGACCGACATCCTCGCCCAGGCAAGCGACCTCGGCGAGCAAGCCCTGGCAGGCGCGCTGGACGAACTGTGGCAGCGGCGCATCGTGCGTCAGACCGACGGTGGCGGTCTGGCGTTTGACTTCAGCCATGACAAGATCCGCGACGTGGCATACGCCGAAGTGAGTCCGCTGCAGCGCCGCCGCCTGCATTTGCGCGTGGCGCGAGCGCTCGAGCAGGCGTCAGGCGATGCGCCCGACGCGGCAAGCGCGCAGATCGCCTCGCACTATGAGCAAGCGGGCCAGCCAGCCCAGGCGGCGGCATTCTATCGGCGCGCGGCCGGCGTTGCGCAGAGTGTCTACGCCTATGACGAAGCCATTGCATTGCTGACGCGCGGGCTGGTGCAAGCAGACCGGATTGCCGATCCTCAGGAGCGCGCCAGTCAATCGCTGGCCCTGCAACTCGACCTTGCGCCACCGATTCGCATCGCCCGAGGTTGGGCGGCCCCGAACTGGAGGCGCCGCTGCGACGCGCGGTGGAACTGAGCCGGCTGGTGGGGGACAGCAATCAGCAAGCCCGCGCCCAGGTCAGCCTTTCATTTTTCCTGGCGGTGAGGGCGGAGCTTGCACAGGCACGCAGCCTGAGCGAGGAGCTGATTGCCGGATTGGGGACGCCGGGTTCCGGTACTTACTCGGTGATGGCATGGACCAACATCATGGGCAGCCTGGTCCAGCAAGGCGACTGGGTGGCTGCCGAGGCGGCGTATCAACGCGCGCATGCCGCTTATGACGAAGCCCAACACGCCGAGCATGCGTCCCTGATGGGCGGTAACTTCAGCGTGCTGGCTGCCGCGTGGTCGGCGCACGGACTATGGTTCAGGGGGCTTGCCGATCAGGCCCTTCAGCGTGGCCACGAAGCGCTGGAGGTGGCGAACCGGGTAGCACACCCGTTCTCCCGGGCGCTTGCGCTGTCCTATCTCGCGACACAGCATGCGCTGCGCGGTGAGCATGCTCTCACGCTGGACTATGCCCGCCAGGCGCAGGAGATCGCGGAGCAATATCACGTAGGCTACTACCTCGCCTGGGCAGGCATGCTGCTCGCCTGGGCGAACGCGAAACAGTCGCCCAGCGCCAACGCGGTAGTGGCGATGCAGGCGGCGATCGAGGGCTTTCACGCGACGGGCGCACGCCTGCGCCTGCCGCTCTATCTGGGCATGCTGGCTGAATGCCTGGGCGACGTAGGGGAGACCGAGGCTGCGTTGGCGGCTCTTGACCAGGCGTTCGAATGCGCCGGGCGCACTGGCGAGCACTGGGTGGACGCCGAGCTGTACCGTCTGCGCGGTGAATTGCTGCTGCGCAGCAGCGCAAACCTTGCCGAAGCCGAGTCATCGCTGATCAAGGCGATCGAGATCGCCACGGCCCAACGCGCGCTTCCGCTTGAACTGCGTGCCACCCTGTCATGGGCAACGCTGCGCACCTCGCAGGGGCACGTCGATCCGCATGAGGTGGTCGAGGCGCCGCTTGCGCGATTCACCGAGGGCTTCGATCAGCCCGACATCGTCAAGGCGCGGGCGTTACTCGCGCGTTAGTTTCGGCTCGACCACCGCGCGCCGGTCGGGAGGCAGAATCCCCATGTAACGGTTCACCTAACGCTTTCGAAACGCCGAGGTTGCTAAAACTCCTGCATACCAACCGGACAGGAGACAGCCATGGAAGCTTCGTTGAGCGAACCCGTCACAACCGGACTCAAGGCGCATTTTCGGGGACAACTGATTCAGCCGGGCGACGCGGCTTACGACCAGGCGCGTGCCGTGTACAACGGCATGATCGACAAGCGTCCTGCGGTCATCGCGCGCTGCGTCGATGTTGCGGACGTCATCGCGGCGGTGAACGCCGCGCGCGACAGCGGGATGCTGCTGGCCGTGCGTGGCGGCGCGCACAATGGCGCCGGGCTCGGCACATGCGATGGTGGACTGGTGATCGACCTGTCGCCCATGAAGGGCGTGTTTGTCGATGCCGGACGCAAGACGCTGCGGGTGGGCGGTGGCTGCACCTGGGGCGACGTGGATCACGCCGCCAGTGCCTACGGGCTGGCGACGCCGAGTGGCTTCATCTCGACAACGGGCGTGGGCGGACTGACGCTCGGCGGCGGCATCGGCTACCTCAGCCGCGCCTACGGCCTGACGATCGACAATCTGCTCAGCGCCGAGGTCGTGCTGGCCGACGGGCGCGTCGTTACCGCAAGCGACGAGGAAAACGCCGACCTCTTCTGGGCATTGCGCGGCGGCGGCGGCAACTTCGGCGTGGTGACCTCGTTCGAGTTCAAGGCTCATCCCGTTGCCACGGTCTATGGTGGCCCGATGCTATGGCCGATGGACCAGGCACGCGAACTGATGGCATGGTGGCGCGACTTCATCCTGAGCGCGCCGCAGCACATCAATGGCTGGTTCGGTTTCGTCACGGTGCCGCCTGCAGCCCCCTTCCCGGAGGAAGTTCACCTGCAGAAGATGTGCGCCGTGGTGTGGTGCTACACCGGGCCGCTCGATCAGGCCGACACGCATTTCCGTCCGATTCGCCAGGCCATGCCACCGGCGGTGGACTTTGCCGGGCCTATCCCCTGGCCTGTCCTGCAGAGCCTGTTCGACGGACTGTATCCGGCGGGCCTGCAGTGGTACTGGAAAGCCGACTTCGTCAGCGACCTGAGCGACAAGGCCATCGATCTGCACATCAAGTACGCGCAGCAGTTGCCGTCGATGCACTCGACCATGCACCTGTATCCGATCAATGGCGCAGCGCATCGTGCCGGTTGCGACGACACGGCCTTCAGCTACCGCGATGCCAACTTTGCCAGCGTGATCGTCGGCGTGGATCCCGACCCGGCCAACAACGATCGCATCGTGCAGTGGGCGAAGGACTACTGGCTGGCCCTGCATCCGCACTCTGCTGGTGGCGGCTACATCAACATGATGATGGACGAGGGGGATGACAACGTGAAGGCGTCCTATCGCGATAACTATGCGCGACTGGCGCAGATCAAGCGCAAATACGACCCGGCCAACCTGTTCCGAGTGAATCAGAACATCAGGCCCGCCTGACGCAACACGATTGCGACATGGGGCGCAGGTAGCCCTTATCCCGGAGTCCGGCGCGACGCCGCTGCCACGATCGGATGGCAGCCGGCCCGCGCCAGGCAACGGCTTGCATGGCAGAGGCGATCCCGTGCAGGCTGTACCGTTCCGTAGCTGATCGCCTGCACGAGGAGAGAGGTGGCGCCGGAAATTCGGACAGTCGGATAAATGGAAGAGCTGGGGTCTGAGCCGGCCATAATGGCGGGCAGAAAGGACCTCAGAAGATGACGAAACGAAGCAGGCGAACCCACTCGGCGGGGTTGAAGGCGAAGGTAGCCCTGGCGGCCCTCAAGGGCGAAAAGACGCTGGCGGAGCTGGCCCAGCAGTACGACGTGCACCCCAGCCAGATCACAGCGTGGAAGCAGCAGTTGGTGGAGCATGCCGCGGACCTGTTCGGCGGTGGCAAGGAAAGTGGGGGCGAGCCGCCGGTGGATTTGAAGGTGCTGCACGCCAAGATCGGCCAGTTGGCGCTGGAGAACGATTTTTTGTCCGGCGCGCTCAGCAAGGCCGGCCTGCTGAGCGCAAAGCGATGATCGACCGCGAGCACGCGCTGCCGGTGAGCCGGCAGGTCAAGCTGGTGGGCATCGCCCGGTCCAGCGCGTACTACCAGCCGCAACCGGTCAGCGAGGCAGATCTGAAGCTGATGCGCCGCATCGACGAACTGCATCTGGAGCATCCCTTCGCGGGGGCTCGCATGCTGGCGCGCCTGCTGCGCCGGGAAGGCATCCAGGTCGGTCGCCGGCACGTGGGCACGCTGATGAAGCGCATGGGCATTGAGGCGCTGTATCGCCGGCCGAACACGAGCCGCAAGCACGCGGCGCACAAGATCTGGCCGTACCTGCTGCGCGACCGGAAGATCGACCGGGCCAACCAGGTGTGGGCTCTGGACACGACCTACATTCCGATGGCACGGGGCTTTGTGTACCTGACGGCAGTGGTGGACTGGGCCAGCCGCCGGGTGCTGGCCTACCGGGTGGCGATCACGCTGGAGAGCTGTCATGCCGTCGAGGCAATCGAGGAGGCCTTTGCCAAGTACGGCGCGCCGGAGATCGTCAACACCGACCAGGGCAGCCAGTTCACCGCCACGGAGTTCACAGACGCCGTGCTGGACCGCGGCATCCAACTGTCGATGGACGGCAAGGGCAGTTGGCGCGATAACGTGTTCGTCGAACGCCTTTGGCGCAGCGTCAAATACGAGGAGGTCTACCTGAAAGCCTACGACTCGGTCAGCCATGCGCGCCGCTCTATCGCTAACTACCTAACCTGGTACAACCAACGACGGCCCCATTCCAGTCTGGCGGACCAGACCCCGGATGAGGCATACTTCGCCACGCTGCCAGCGATCAAATCGGCAGCCTGACTGCCCCAGCGCTTCCACTTAAAAACTCCGGATCCCTGTCCGAACAAACGGTGCCACCTCTGAGTGCCGTCGCGGCAACGCCGCCGACACCCCTGTTGGAGATAGCAATGCATAAGACTCTTGCCAAGACCCTGCTTGCCGCTGCCGCACTTGCCGCCGGGCTCAGCCAGGCCGCCCACGCCGGTGCCTATGCTGATGCGCTGATCGTTGCCGCGCCGGGACACAGCGGCCAGCGCGACGCCTTTACCGATGGCGCGCACCGTCCGGCCACCGAGGCCACCAGGTTGCCCGTGGTCGCGCACCAGGGCAGGTCCGTGTGCGCGATCCGTGGCTTTGATCCGTACCTGGACGGCATGCGCAAGCCTGACCCTTACACCGATGGCGCCCGCATCAGCTCGCGCGATGGCTTCACCGACGGCGCGCGCAGCGATGCGCGCGACCGCGGGGAATGCCTGTCCTGAGCAGGGCAGGGCAACGGGGCGGTTGGTCTGGGCCCGCTCCGTTGTCCAGGCGCGGGAATATGCGCCATGACTCGGGCATGCCCCGATATAACGCAACCCTGCCGTCAGGCAATCAAGTCCCAATCGACAGGGGTGTAGTCAAATCGACTTGCAAGGTTCGATGCTTTGCCATTTGGGGTAAACGTCCTATTTTGCAATTCCTTACGGTTCCCTCCTCCTCTCACCATGGGGCGGCAGAATCTCGGCCGCCCGCTGATCGCGCTTGGACGCAAACATAAAGAAGAAACCGACCTCTATTATGTAACGCCACTTGTGCGGTTATACTCCGCGCTTCACTCACAACGATGAATAACCAAACATGGTCGCAACAACTAAAACGACACGGGTAAATGCAACTGCCAAGGGCAAACCTGCCGCAAAGAAGGTGGTCGTGCCAACGAAAAAGGCCAGCGTGCTTGGCCGTGAGGCACAGGCAGCGAAGAAGCGCTTGCTGAAGCTGCGCGCCGACACGAAGAAGGCAATTGAAGCGGCTAAGCGCGAGGTTGCCCAGGCCGTGGAAGCCGCAAAGGCCGCGGCCCGCTTTGAAAAGCAAGCCGCAAAGGACAAGCTCTTGGCGAAGAAGGCCAAGGCTGCGGGCGCCAAGAAGGCGACGGGCAATAAAGCTGCCGTAACGAAAGCAGTCGCGAAAAAGGCCGCACCCGCTACTAAGGGCAAGGTCGCCGCGAAAGCAGGCCCGAAGGCGGTCGCAGTGAAATCTGTGACGAAAAAACGGGCTTCGGCGAAGAAAGTGGTTCCGGCTGTAGCGTCGCCTGAAGCGTCGGCGTGATCTTTGCCTCGGCTGGTAACGAGATGTCGCCAACCAGCCGATGGATGCAAGATGGGGGTACTGCTGAAAAAAGCTGAGGCCGACGAACTTTTGCTGACGGCTTTACCCCTTCCAATGGGCCTCTAGCTCATGCCTGGTTAGAGCAGCGGACTCATAATCCGTTGGTGCCGTGTTCGACTCACGGGAGGCCCACTATTCACCGCCAGTCTGACAAAGCTCCGTCCTTCATGTCGCGTTGATCGCCGGCGGGTAACGTGAGCCATCCTTGATTTTTACGTTTGATCCGCAACTGATGGTGCGGAAGCAGGCGTCGGAAGCCCGGATTGAAGAGGCCCGCGCGAATGAGGTCGCAAGCGTCATCGGGCAAATTCGCGGCTTGATGACCCAGTATGGTTCCTCACCCCGCATACGCGGGGGTCCCGCCTTAAATCCATTGGTCGTTTTCGGCAGCCCGCTCTCACGTGACGTCGTCGCACGTGTTCACCACACCTCGCGAGAGGCGTCAAATGGAAGCCTGGTTGCCGGGCACAAGAGTCGTGCGACGGTCTCGCCACTCGTCTCCTGCGATCTGTCTCGCCCTCCCGATGCTATTCCGGTCTCCGTAAGGATTGCCCCCGCACCTTAATTGATGCTCATTGTCCGCCACCTTATTCTTGGCTCAAAAGCAAGACTCAAAAATGGCGCCGGCTTGAAGTATTCAAGCGAGGCCATATCCACCAAGGAGACGCATGTGACGGCCTACCCCTTCCACACCCTGCCGTAGCGGCGCATCACCTTCGGCAGTTCCAGCCGAAAACCAATCCCACGTCATTCCTACCAAGCGATGGGCGCCCCGGCGCGCCTGCCGCGACGGAGCCGCTATGTCGCAACACCTGATTTCCATCTCTGTCCTGGGGCTGATGTTCGTCATCGCCACGGTCCTGCCCATCAATATGGGCGCGCTGGCCTTTGTCGGCGCATTCCTGGTCGGCACCCTGGTTGCCGCCATGCCGGCCAAGTCAATCCTGGCCGGATTCCCCGCCGACCTGTTCCTGACGCTGGTCGGCATCACATACCTGTTCGCAGTGGCGCAGAACAACGGCACCATCGACTGGCTGGTGAGGCTTGCGGTACGCGCCGTGGGCGGCCGGATCGCGGCGATCCCGTGGATCATGTTCATGATCGCGGCGGTGCTGACCTCGGTCGGCGCGGTCAGCCCGGCGGCAGTCGCAATCATAGCGCCGATCGCGCTGGGGTTCGCCGCGCGTTACGGTATCAACCCGCTGCTGATGGGCCTGATGGTGATCCACGGTGCGCAGGGCGGCGGCTTCTCGCCGATCAGCATCTATGGTGGCATCACCAACAAGATCGTGCAGAAGGCAGGCCTGCCGCTGAACGAGATGGCGACGGCCTTTGCCAGCCTCGGTGTCAACCTTGCCGTGGCCGCAGGACTGTTCGTCGCATTCGGCGGCCTGCGCCTGATGCGGCAAGCGGCGCCGGCGGCGGCGCCGCTTGCCGCCGCCGGTGTGCTGGCCATGGGCCATCCCTTCGGCGCACGCACCGTGCCTGCACAGGGCGCGCAGATCTATGGCGATGCCGAGGCCGAGGCCGGCGTGGAAGAGCAGAAGACGATGGCACGCGACCGCGGATCGATGCTCGAGGGCAATGGCGCCAGCACCGCCGAGACGCCGGCCGGACTCTACCAGTACCTGACCGTGGCCGGCCTGGCGGCACTGGCCGTCCTGACGCTTTACTTCAAGCTCGATATCGGCTTCGTTTCGTTGACCATCGCGCTTCTGCTCACGCTGATGGCGCCGGAGCTGCAGAAGCGCGCGCTCGGCCAGGTGTCGTGGCCCGAGATCATGCTGATTGTCGGGGTCAGCACCTATGTGGGTGTGATGGACAAGATGGGCACGATCGATTTCGTCGGCCATAGCGTGGCCCACCTGACCTCGCCGCTGATGGCGGCGCTGCTGCTGTGCTTCGTGGGCGCGGTGGTGTCGGCGTTTGCATCGTCAACCGCGGTGCTGGGCTCGCTGATCCCGCTTGCCGTGCCGTTCCTGCAGCAAGGCTCCGACGTCAGCGCGATCGGCTTTATCGCGGCGATGGCGGTGTCTTCGACGATCGTGGATGTGAGCCCGTTTTCGACCAATGGTGCGCTGGTACTGGCCAACGCACAGGGCGTGGACCGGCAGGCCTTCTTCCGCAAGCTGATGATCTATGGCGCGCTGGTGACCGTGATTGCGCCGGTCGTGCTGTGGTTCATCTTCGTTGTGATCTGAGTTCCTTCCATCGCCTACACCAGACTCGAAACCATGAAAGCCCAAGCGTTCGCGTCCGACTGGCGAAGAGGCCGTCAAGATCGCGACGGAACTGCGCAACTGGGTCGGCAAGGAGATCGGCCCGATCGCCAAGCCCAAGGACATCCGCTTTGGCGACAACCTGCCCAAGACGCGCTCGGGCAAGATCATGCGGCGCCTGCTGCGGTCGCTGGCCAAGGGGGAGGAGATCACGCAGGACACCTCGACGCTGGAGAATCCGGCGATCCTGGAGCAGCTCGGCCAGGCCAGTCAGCGATGCGAACCGGCCGCCACGCGGCTAAGATAGGAGGCCGCCCCACACCCGAGCCCAGAACCATGAGAATCCGCATTGGCGAAGAGATCACCTTCCGCAAACTCGAAGCCCTGCTGGCGTTCATGGAATCCGGCAACCTGGCCAAGGCGGCCGAGATCCTGGACACCAGCACGGTCAGCGTGCACCGTGCCCTGCATTCGCTGGAAGAGGGCACGAGCTGCGCGCTGTTCCGGCATGAGGGCCGCAACCTGATCCCGACCGATGCGGCCTATGTGCTGGCGGATACGGCAAGGGAAGTGCTCAAGGCCATGGCCGACGGCATCCGCGCCACGCGCGAGGCCGCCGGCTATTCGGCCGACCAGCTCAAGATCGGCTCGCTCTACTCGCTGACGGTCCAGACCGTGCCCAAGATCGTGATCGGGCTGAAGCTGCGGCGCCCGGAAATGCAGACTGAACTGGTGCTTGGTTCCAATGCGGACCTTCTGCACAAACTCAAGCAGGGCTCGATCGATGCCACGTTGATGGCCGTGCCCGAGCCCGATCCGGAGATCGAGTCGATCCCGCTGTTCGAGGACGATATCTTCTTTGCGGCGCCTGCCGACTCGCCCTACGCCTCCATGCCGGCGGTCGACCTGCGAGCCTGCCGCGACGAGCCGTTCGTGGCGTTGAGCGAGGGCTTCGTCACCTATCACGGCTTTGTCGAGGCCTTCCGCATTGCCCAATTCACGCCAAATGTAGTGATGAAAGTCGGCGATATCTTTTCATTGATGAACTTGGTGGGCGGTGGCATCGGCTACACGCTTTTGCCAGGGCGGGTGAAAGGGGTGTATTCGCGCAACGTGGCGTTCGTGCCACTGGCCGGCGAATACGACATCAAGCAAACCATCGGCCTGAGCTTCCTGCGCCGCCGCGAGCGCGATCCTAACCTGCTGGCGCTGGCCGCGGTGTGCCGCATGGCCATGCGCGACGCGGAGCAATAGGACGCCGAGGCTGCGGTCGGCCGCGCTTCAGGTCTTGCTTCCGGCCAGCGTAATGGTTCTCCGCCCAACGTGATTGTTCGGTGAGCGCCGCCTGTTTAAGGTGGGCACATCAGACAGACGTCAGCCCGGAGATGCGATGACCACCACCAGCACAGGCCGCCAATGGAACACCCGCAGGGAAGCCAAGGCGCGCCGCAAGCAGAACGCCGCCGCCATTGCCCAGGGCAAGCTGGTGCCGACCAGCGATATTGTGCCCTTCCTTGAGGCAGTGCTGCTTTCGGGCGACCGCGTGGTGCTGGAGGGCAACAACCAGAAGCAGGCCGACTTTCTGTCGCGCTCGCTGGCACAGGTCGATCCCGCGCGTGTGAATGCACTCCACATGATTATCCCGAGCGTCAGCCGGGTGGAACATCTGGACCTGTTCGAGCGCGGCATCGCGCGCAAGCTGGATTTCTCGTACGCCGGCGCGCAGAGCATCCGCATCTCGCAGTTCCTGGAGGACGGCCAGCTCGAAGTGGGCGCGATCCACACCTATATCGAGCTTTATGCGCGGCTGTATGTGGACCTGGTCCCCAACGTCGTGCTGATCGCCGGCTACAAGGCCGACCGCGAGGGCAATCTCTACACCGGCCCCAGCACCGAGGATACGCCGGCACTGGTAGAGGCCGCGGCCTTCCGCGACGGGCTGGTCATTGCGCAAGTCAACGAGATCGTCGACGACCCCACCGGCCTGCCGCGCGTGGACGTGCCCGGCTCCTGGATCGACTACGTGGTGCAGGCCGACAAGCCATTCTTCTGCGAGCCACTCTTTACCCGCGACCCCCGCCTGATCAAGCCGGTCCACGTGCTGATGGCAATGATGGCGATCCGCGGCATTTACGAGCGCCACCAGGTGCAGTCGCTTAACCATGGCATCGGCTTCAACACCGCGGCGATCGAGCTGATCCTGCCGACCTACGGCGAGTCGCTGGGGCTGAAGGGCAAGATCTGCAAGTACTGGACGCTCAACCCGCACCCGACGCTGATTCCCGCCATCGAGACCGGCTGGGTAGATAGCGTGCACAGCTTTGGCAGCGAACTGGGCATGGAGGCCTATGTCGCAGCCCGGCCGGATGTCTTCTTCACCGGTGCGGACGGTTCGATGCGTTCTAACCGGGCCTTCTGCCAGCTTGCCGGCCAGTACGCGGTGGACCTCTTCATCGGCTCGACCCTGCAGATCGACGGCGACGGCCACTCGTCCACAGTGACGCGCGGCCGGCTTTCCGGCTTTGGCGGCGCGCCCAACATGGGTCACCAGCCTGGCGGGCGCCGGCATCCGACGCCGGCATGGCTGGATCTGATCGAGACCGACGATCCACTCGCGCGCGGCCGCAAGCTGGTGGTGCAGATGGTCGAGACCTTCCAGGCGGGCGGCAAGCCGACCTTCGTCGAATCGATGGACGCGGTCGACGTCGCGCGCGAAAGCGGCATGCCGCTCGCCCCGGTGATGATCTACGGCGACGACGTTACGCACGTGCTGACCGAGGAAGGCATCGCCTACCTGTACAAGGCGCAATCGCTGGAAGAGCGGCGCCGGATGATTGCCGCGGTGGCCGGCGTTACGCCCATCGGCATGAAGCACGATCCCGCCACCACGCGCCGGATGCGCAGCGACGGCCTGATCGCGTTGCCGGAAGACCTGGGCGTGCAGCGCAGCCAGGCCACGCGCAGCCTGCTGGCGGCCAAGAGCATGGCCGATTTGGTCGACTGGTCAGGCGGGCTGTACGAGCCGCCGGCACGCTTCCGGAGCTGGTGATGGCGGCCGCCGCAGCAAGGCTGCTGCCAGCGCAGGCGCCGCACCTGCTTCAGCCGCCGCCAGCGGTCTCCGCCCAGGCGCAGGCGCTGGCGGGACTGGCCGTCATCGCCATTGCCGAAGAGGCGCGGCTCTCGCCCAAGCCCGGCCTGGTCGACAGCCGTGGCAGCGGTGCGCATGCCGACCTGACATTGCCGCTGATGCTGCGCTCCGCGCAGTCGCTGGGCCCGTCGTTCGCGGCCATGGCCGATGCCGGCCTGCAGGCGCCGCGCGTCGGGTATGGGCTGCGCGAGCAACTGGGCGCGCTCGGCCGCGAGGCAGAGGCGGTGATGCTGTCCGCCACCGGCGGTGTCAATACGCATCGCGGCGCGATCTGGTGTATTGGCTTGCTGGTGGGCGCCGCAGGACAGCTCGGCGCCGCCGGGCAGCCCGCCAGTGCCGCCGAGATCAGCACCACGGCGGGTGCCATCGCCGCGCTGCCCGACCGCCACCGGCCGGTGGTTACCGGCAACAAGGGCGAACTCGCCTGCCTGGCGTACGGCGTTGGCGGTGCGCGGGCGCAGGCACGGGCAGGGTTCCCGCACGTGATGCGGCTGGCGCTGCCGGCCCTGCAACGCAGCCGCGCGCGCGGCGACACCGAATCCACGGCACGCCTCAATGCGCTGCTGGCGTTGATGAGCGAACTGGACGATACCTGCGTGCTGGCGAGGTCGGGGCGCAAGGGCCTGGACTATATGCAGGCCGGCGCGAAGGCGGTGCTCGCCGCCGGTGGCGTGGGCACGGTGGCGGGACGGCGGCACCTGCGCAGCCTGGACGCCGGCATGCTGGCGCAGCGCGCCTCGCCGGGCGGCGCTGCGGACTTGCTGGCCGCGACGATCTTCCTCGACCGGCTGTCGCAGGGCTCGATGGGCAACAATTCAGGGGACTTTGATGGAACAACTGCGATTTGAATTTCCGGCGGGGCAGCCTGCCAAGGCGCGCGTGCTGGTGGGCGTGGTGGGGTCGGGCGACCTCGAGGTGCTGGTCGAGCCCGGCAGCGGCGGCGTGACCACGGTTGAGGTCACCACCTCGGTCAATGGCTATGGCCGTGTCTGGGATGCGCAGCTCGCGCGCGTCTTCGCCGCCGAGCCGCGCGCGTCGATGCAGATCCGCATCCACGATTTCGGCGCCACGCCGGGCGTGGTCGGCATGCGCCTGGCGGAGGCCTTCGAGGCGCTGGGCGACCCGCAACCAGGAGAGGGCGCATGAACACGGCGGAACTGCTGGCGCGCAACAGCTTTATTGAACTGGGGGCACGCGAGCGCGCTCGTGCGTTGCTGGACCCGGGCACCTTCAGCGAATTGGCGGGCCCGTTCGACGGCCTGCAGTCGCCGTGGCTGCCGCCGCAGGGTGTGGTGCCGCAGAGCGATGACGGCGTGGTGGTCGCCAAGGGGCGCATCGACGGGATGCCGGTGGTGGTGCTGGCCATCGAAGGCGCCTTCCAGGGCGGCAGCATGGGCGAAGTCGGCGGCGCCAAGATTGCCGGTGCGCTGGAGCTGGCCGCCGAAGACAACCGCCGCGGTGAACCGACGCGCGCAGTGCTGCTGCTGGAGACCGGCGGCGTGCGCCTGCAGGAAGCCAATCTCGGCCTGGCCGCGATTGCCGAGATCCATGCGGCCATCGTCGACCTGCGCCGCTACCAGCCGGTAGTCGGCGTGATCGCCGGGCAGGTGGGCTGCTTCGGCGGCATGTCGATTGCCGCGGGCCTGTGTACCGCGCTGGTGATGACGCAGGAAGGGCGCCTTGGCCTGAACGGCCCGGCCGTGATCGAGCAGGAGGCGGGCATCGCCGAGTACGACTCGCGTGACCGGCCCTTTATCTGGAGCTTCACCGGCGGCACGCAGCGCGTCGCCACCGGCTTCGCCGATGCGTATGTCGATGACGACTGCGACGCGATGCGCAGGCAGGTCGCCGAACTGTTGCGCGGCCCGGTCGCGGGAAGCCATCGCAGTGAACAATACGCCCAATATCTGGCCGCACTGCTGGCGTACGACGCCAGTGCGCAGCCCACGCCGGCAGATGTGCAGGCATTGTTGCAACGGGGGACCGACGCATGAACTCACCAACCCAAACCGCTACCGCGCGCGAACCCAGCCGTGGTGAACGCTGGCTGCAGGCACTGGCGCCCGCGGCGCAGATCCAGCTGGGTCTGCCGGAGTCAGTGCTGGTTGCCGACGGCGAACTGGCGGGGACCGCGGTTCGCTGGATCGCGCTGGTGCCTGACGCCGACAGCCGCTTCCCGCGGGCACGTCATGGCGAGGCCGGTCTGCTCGAAGGCTGGTCGCTGGCGCGCGCGGTGCGCGAAGCGATCGAAGCAGACCGCGAATTGCCGGTCAAGCGCGCCATCGTGGCGATTGTCGATACCCCCAGCCAGGCCTACGGCCGGCGAGAAGAGGCGCTTGGCATCCACCAGTCGCTGGCCGGTGCCGTGGCAGCCTATGCCGAGGCCCGCCTGGCCGGGCACCCGGTGGTGGCGCTGATCGTGGGGCGCGCCATGTCGGGAGCCTTCCTTGCGCACGGCTACCAGGCCAATCGCATCATCGCGCTCAATGACGAGGGCGTGCTGGTGCATGCGATGGGCAAGGAGGCCGCCGCCAGGGTCACCATGCGCACAGTCGAGGACCTCGAAGCGCTGGCGTCGACGGTTCCGCCGATGGCCTACGACATCGAAAACTTCGCCACGCTGGGCATCCTGTGGCGGCTGATCGACGTCGAGTCGGCCAGCGCCCCGGTGCCGGCCGATGTGCACCTGGCGCGCGACACCATCCTCTGCGCGCTGGCGGAGATACGACGCGACCCGACGCGCGGACTGTCCGGCCGGCTGGCGGGCGCAAACCGCAAGGCGTCGGCTGCAGTGCGTGACTGCCTGTCGCGGCAATGGCAAGCCTGAACACTGCGACGCCCGCGCCACACGATCTGGTCTGGCTGGGCGATCCGGCAAGCGACCTGGGCCGCGACGCCTTGCCGGAATGGGTCTGCCTGCCAGCGCTGCGCGAGATCCCGCTGGTCGTGCGGCGCGACGGCCGCCGGCCTGGCGCCGTCCCCGTCGGCTTGCGCGGCGGTACGCGCGCGGAACGCTTCGGCACCTGGATCACGCCCGCGGCGATCCGCAAGATCGTCACGCCGATGGACCTGGCCGCGCAGCGTGCATGGCGGCGGCGGCCGGAGCTGGCGACCCTGCCAGCAATCCTCGCGCTCGAGGCCATCGCCGACTGGCTCGACGCCGCCGGTATCCGGTGGGGCGTGACTGGCAGCGCCGGCTTCTCGCTCGCCTGTCTGCACAACGTGCTGCGTGCCGACAGCGACCTTGACCTCGTCGTGCAGGCCGCACAACCCCTCCAGGCCCCGCATCTGGACCTGCTGGCCGAGTTGCAGCGCGCCGCGCCGGCCAGGCTCGATATACAGGTCGCGACCCCCTTTGGTGGCTTCTCGCTGCTGGAACGCCTGCGCAGCGGCGGTAAAGTGCTGCTGAAAACGGATCACGGCCCGCGGCTGTGCGCGGATCCCTGGCACCCCACGCGATGAATGTCCTGCTTACCTTCCCCGGCCAGGGCGCACAGCGCCCCGGCATGCTGAAAGACCTGCCGGCACATCCCTCGGTGGCCGCGGTGCTGGCCGCGGCGGAAGACGTGCTGCAGGTACCAGCGGCGGAGATGGATACGCCGGCACGCCTGCAGTCCACGGTATGGACCCAGCTTTGCCTGCTGACGTCAGGCGTGGCCATGGCGCGCTGCCTGGCCGCGCATGACGCCCGCGCCGACGCGGTGGCCGGCCTCTCCATCGGCGCCTATGCGGCGGCGGTGACCGCAGGTGTGCTGGCCTTTGCCGATGCGTTGCGACTAGTGCGCGTGCGCGGGGAGTTGATGGCGCAGGCCTTTCCGCATGGCTATGGCATGACGGCGATCCTTGGCCTGGACCGGAACCGGCTCGAACCGCTGGTGGCGCAGGTCTGCACGCCCCAGCAACCGGTGTACCTGGCCAATTTCAACGCCCCCACGCAGATAGTGATCGCGGGCAAGCTGTCGGCGCTGGCGGAAGTGTCGACACTGGCACTGGCGGCAGGCGCGCAGGCCGCCAGGCCGGTCGCCATCCACGTCCCGTCGCATTGTCCGCTGCTGGCTGACGCCGCGCGCGCCCTGGGCGAAGCCATGCAGGGGGTGGCGATGTCGGCGCCTAAGCTGCGCTACTTCAGTGCGAGCAAGGCGCGCGAACTGCGCGATCCACGCAAGATCGCTGAGGATCTCGCGCAGAACATGGCGACGCCGGTGCGCTGGCATGAAGCCATGCTGCTGGCCCGCGCCAATGGCGCCAGGCTGGTGGTGGAGGCGCCTCCGGGTGACGTGCTGACACGGCTGGCGCAGCCGGTGTTTGCAGATGGCATCGCATTGGCCTGTGACAGAACCCGCGTCGATTCGATCGCGGCGATCATGCGTCGTTGATTCTCCGTTTGGCAATAGCGGGTCTGCAAAGCAGCAAACCACCTCGATGAGGAGTTGTCAGGCCGCGGCGCGTTGCCACTCGTCGTTGGGTCGTTGCGCTCGGACAGCGGGCACTGCGCCCGCGGCGACCGGTACTGGCCGCCGTGCCGGCCAGCGGCACGACAGGTGGTCGAGCGGGAACAGCGCAGCCGTCGGGGCGTCCCGCTGCCGCGCGGCTTTTGCTTTTTCCGCCTCGCCTCCATGCACTGGAACGGTAGGCAAATGCCGCCTACGGAGTGCGCGCCGCAGGTCGCGTGTCGCGCACCGTGGTCGGGGCGGGGTACACGTCGTCGCTGGGCGCAATCGGCTGACGGGGCGGTGGCGGTGTTGCTGTGGTATCCCGCGGGACTCCCTCGCATCCCGCCAGGGCCGCGGCCAGAAGGGCAATGAGGGAGCACTCGGCTACGGCGCAACGGAAGGCGTGGCCGGTGCGGGGGAAAAGCGTGCGGTGCTGCATAAGCGGGCCCCAGGTGGCAATCCTGCCTCTAGCTTAGGCTACCGGCGCACAACAAAACTTCCCTTGAAGGTGTGGTTCAAGCCTGACGTCCCCGTTTCCACCCATGTATTTTTGGGCCGCGGCGCGTCAAGGCACGTGCTTGACTCATAAGCCTCGGGATTAAGACATGAATCCATGTGCCTGCAAACTCGCAACAAGCGGGCGCAGTGTGTAACGAATCTATAGATAGTGGCGTATGCGCCATATTAAAGCCGGTGCAAGCAGGTAGAATCGCGCCTTCCGTGGCAATTGCAACATTCCTATAACGATGAGCCCCCGTCCGTCGCGCCTGCCGTGCATCGACGCCCTGAAAGCGGTCAGCTCCCAGCTGATCGTGCTCCATCACCTGGCCTTCTATGGCCCGATGTCCGATACCGCGTATCGGCTGGCCCCGGGGCTGGTGGACTGGCTGTACGACTACGCGCGCATCGCCGTGCAGGTCTTCCTGGTGATCAGTGGCTTTCTCGCCGCGCGCAGCCTGGCACCGCATGGCCGGCTGGAGATCAGCCAGCATCCGCTGCTGGTGCTGTGGCGGCGCTACCAGAAGCTGGTGGTGCCCTTTGCGGCGGCGCTGCTGCTCAGCATTGCCGGTGCCGCCCTGGCGCGCCAATGGATGGTGCACGACTCGATCCCGCGCCGCCCGGCCTGCTGCAGTTCCTGGCGCACGTGACGCTGCTGCATAACGTGCTCGATGTCGAAGCGCTCTCGGCCGGGGTCTGGTACGTGGCCATCGACCTGCAGCTGTTTGCGCTGCTGCTGGGCACGCTGTGGGCCGCGCGCGCCGTGGCGGGCGGGAAAGCGCCGGCGGGTGCCGGGGCCAGTATCGGCATCGTGGCGCTGGTGGCGGTGGCGTCGCTGTTCTGGTTCAACCGCGATGCCGCGTGGGATATCTGGGCCGTGTACTTCTTCGGCGCCTATGGCTTGGGGGCGCTGGCCTACTGGGCGTCCAAGCCCGGCCGCCCGGTGTTGCCGCTGCTGCTCATCGGCGCGGTGGCGCTGGCGGCGCTGGCCGTGGATTTCCGGCTGCGCATCGCGGTGGCGCTCGCCACTGCGTTGCTGCTGGCGGTGGCGCGCCGCGGCGGCTGGCTGGAACGCTGGCCGCAGGCGCGCGCGGTCGGCTTCTTCGGGCGCATTTCCTATTCGGTGTTCCTGGTTCACTTTCCGGTTTGCCTGCTGGTCAACGCGCTGGTGTCGAACCTGGCGCCGGGCCAGCCGGTGCTGAACGCGCTCGGCATGGTTGCGGCGTGGGGACTCAGCAATGCGGCCGGCGCGCTGTTCTATCGCTACATTGAAAGCGCGCAGCCGTTGGCGGCACTGCGTGCGCTGCTGGGCAACGGTCGCGAACCCGCCAGCCGGCAAAGCGTGTAACGCTGGCAGGCACTGCCGCGCGGCAGTGGTATGGCTTGCCCCGGACGGCGCCGTGCCAGCATGGCCGTGCGCGCTTCTTGTTGGTGCATGTGCACCCGCCATGTCACGCCGCCGGCACGCCACGGGTGCATGCCGCCCACGCGGACTTGCGTTCGGCGCCACACACATCGCCGCAACACTCGCGTAAACGGGCATTGGGCGATGGCACAAAGGTTGCCTAGTATGGAATCATAAACCTGACCATTTGGTCAGGATTCCATCGGGAACCGAGGGTGCCATGTCCGACCATATCGTCCTGACCTCGCACGCACGCCGCGACAAGCCGGCCGAGCCCATCCACTGGGGCGCCCCCACGGCGGCCGAGCGCGGGCCGGTCATCGCCAGCCTGGCGAATCCGGCGCAGCGCAATGTGATTGGCACTCACGCTGGCGCCTACGCCATCTACCGGGCCCTGGCGGTTGCCGCGGGCGCATTGCAGCGCGACCATCGCACCGACCTGACCGATACCGCGCCGGCGGAGGCCATCGGCCCGCATCCGCAGTGGGGCGACCCGGAGAAGATAGTTTCGCTGGATCCCTGGGGCCACCTGGTGTCCACCGTTTTTGCCGACCGCATCGCGGCCGGCGTGGATATCCGTCCGACCATCGCCGTCACCCGTGCGCATATCAACATGCCGGAGCTGATGTCGGCCATAGCGGCCGGCCGGCTCAAGCCTGACGGCGACATCCTCCATGCCAATGGCGACGTGCGCGTGACCAAGGCGGCGGTCGACCCGGTGTGGTACCTGCCGGGGCTGGCCGCCCGTTTCGGCATCAAGGAAAGCGTGCTGCGCCGCAGCCTGTTCGAGCAGACCGGCGGCATGTTCCCGGAACTGGTGACGCGGCCGGACCTGAAGGTGTTCCTGCCGCCCATCGGCGGCATGACGCTGTACTTCTTCGGCGACGTCAGCCAGCTGGGCAAGCCCGAGACCCGCGTCGCCTGCCGCGTGCACGATGAATGCAACGGATCGGATGTGTTCGGGTCAGACATCTGTACCTGCCGGCCGTATCTGGCACATGGCATCGAGGTGTGCATCGAGATGGCGCAGCAGGGCGGTGTCGGACTGGTGGTCTATAACCGCAAGGAGGGCCGCGCGCTGGGCGAGGTGACCAAGTTCCTGGTCTACAACGCCCGCAAGCGGCAGGTGGGCGGCGACCGTGCCGAGACTTACTTTGCCCGCACCGAATGCGTGGCAGGCGTGCAGGACATGCGTTTCCAGGAGCTGATGCCCGATGTGTTCCACTGGCTGGGCATCCGCCGCATCGACCGCTGGGCGTCGATGAGCAACATGAAGCATGGCGCGCTGGTGGCGCAGGGCATCGAGGTGGTCGAGCAGGTGGCCATCCCCGAGACCCTGATCCCCGCCGACGCCCGTGTCGAGATCGATGCCAAGGTGGCCGCCGGCTACTTTACGCACTACACGCCGCCGGATGCGAACGAACTGGCCCTGGCAAAGGGCAGGGGGTTGAACGAATGACGATGTTTCCCGAGGATGGCAAGCCCGGCATGGACCGCCAGGGCACAGGTAACGAGATGGGGCCAGGTGCCGGCTGGCTGAGCCCGGTGCCGGAAGGGCATCCCGCTTCGGCGCTGCTATGTGCCGAGGCGGTGCGCACGCATTGCGCGGCGGTCACCGAACACGTGGCCAGCGGCGCGTCCGAACTTTTCACCTGGCATCCGGACCGCGTGCATGCAGTTGCCGACTATGTCGCCAGCACCATCCGCCAGCGCTATCCGGACCTGCAGGTGCCATACCACAGCCGCTGGCGCCATTTCGAAAGCGGCGGCGTCGACCAGCGCGCGGACCGCTGGCAGGTGCTGTGCGAGCGCGCCGCGCTGAGCGGGCCCGAGCACCGCGAGGAACGCGCCCGCATCGGCATCGACCTGGTGATCCCCAGCGTACTGCTGGATGCCGGCGCCGGCCCTGAATGGCGTTACCGTGATCCTGCCAGCGACCTGGTGCTGACGCGCTCGGAAGGGCTTGGCGTGGCCAGCTTCGTCCTGTTCGCGCGCGGCGGCTTCTCGGCTGCGCCGGGCGATCCGCTGCGCGCGGACGCCGAGCGGCTGCAGCGCATCGATGCCGACAGCATCGCCCACGCCTTCCAGGTTGCCCAGCACAACCCGCTGGTGGGACTGGAAGGCCGTGCCGGCCTGCTGCGCCGCCTCGGCGAGGTAATGGAGGCGACCCCGGCGCTGTTCGGCCGGCCGGCGCGGCTTGGCAATCTGTACGACTACCTGAAGGCGCATGCGGTCAACGGGCAGCTCGACGCCGGCTTCCTGCTGCGCACGCTGCTGGTCGGCCTGGGGCCGGTATGGCCGGGGCGGATCATTGTCGAAGGCGTGTCGCTGGGCGACTGCTGGCGGCATCCGGCCGCGCCGGGCGGGCTGGTGCCGTTCCACAAGCTCACGCAATGGCTGACCTATTCGCTGCTGGAGCCGCTGGAAGACGCTGGCCTGACTGTGACCGGGCTGGATGCGCTGACGGGCCTGCCCGAATACCGCAACGGCGGCCTGCTCTACGACTTCGAGCTGATGGTGCCGCGCGACCCTGGCTTTGCCGCCGTGCCGCATGCGGTGGATGAGCCGGTGATCGTCGAATGGCGCGCGCTGACGGTGACCGGCCTGGACCTGGTGGCCGATGGCGTGCGCCAGGCGCTTGGCTTGCAGGAAGAGAGTTTCCCGCTGGCGCGCGTGCTGGAAGGCGGCACCTGGGCGGCGGGGCGCCGCATTGCCGCCAAGCGGCGCCCGGGTGGCGCGCCGCCGTTCGCCATCCTCAGCGACGGCACCGTGTTCTGAGTGCGCCGGCCGCCTGGCGGCCGGTGCAGTTGGCCGCCCCGCTGGCAGGCATTGCATGTGAAACGTGGCATCAGGAGCGTCACCATGAACGACATGTCCGCTGTTCCCGCTGTTGACCCAATCGATGCCGATCCTGCCGTCCTGCCCGGCGTGCTGGTCGTCGACCACCCGCTGGTGCAGCACAAGGTCACCCTGGTGCGCAGCGAGGACACCACCACCGACAACTTCCGCCGCCTGGTGCGCGAAATCAGCCAGTTGCTGACCTACGAAGCCACGCGCGACCTGGCCATGGAGACCATCGCCATCCGCACGCCGATCGCGCCGATGCAGTCGCGGGTGCTGTCCGGCAAGAAGCTGTGCCTGGTGTCGATCCTGCGCGCGGGCAACGGCTTTATCGACGGCATGCTGGAGCTGCTGCCGGCGGCGCGCGTCGGGCATATCGGCCTGTACCGCGACCCCGAGACACTGGAGCCGATCGAGTACTACTTCAAGATGCCGGAAGACATCCAGGAGCGCATGGTGATCGTGGTGGACCCGATGCTGGCCACCGGCAACTCGGCCATCGCCGCGCTGAACCGCCTGAAAGAGGCCGGCGTCACCACCATGAAGTATGTGTGCCTGATCGCCTCGCGCCCCGGGCTGCGCGCGCTGCGCGCGGCGCACCCTGAGGTCGGCATCGTCACCGCGGCCATCGACGACAAGCTCAACGAGCACGGCTATATCGTGCCCGGGCTGGGCGACGCCGGCGACCGCCTCTACGGCACGCGCTGATGGACGCGCCCGCCAGCGCCGCGGCGCGGCGCCCGCTGCCCGCGTGCGATGCCCCGGGCGGGCGCATCCGCCAGGAGAACCAGGCCATGATCCTGCGCGCGGCCGAGCATGTCTTTGCGCGCGCGGGCTTTGCCGGCGCCACCATGGCCGAGATCGCGGTGCGCGCCGGCGTGCCCAAGTCCAACCTGCATTACTACTTCCGCACCAAGCAGGCGCTGTACCGCGCCGTGCTGGCGCATACGCTGCAGCTGTGGCTGTCCGAGACCGACATCATCCGCGCCGAGCTGTCGCCGCAGGTGGCGCTGGAACAATACATCCGCGCCAAGATGCGGCTGTCGGCCAGTCATCCGGATGCGTCGCGCGTATTTGCCAACGAACTGCTGCACGGCGCGCATGAGATCGGCGAGGTCCTGCGGCAGGTGCTGCGCGAACTGGTGTCGCGCAAGGCCGCGGTGGTGCAGCAGTGGATCGACCGCGGCCAGATGGCGCCGGTCGATCCGCAGCACCTGTTCTTCACGATCTGGGCGGCCACGCAGACCTATGCGGATTTCGAGTCGCAGGTATGCGCGGTGCTCGGCGTCAGCCAGCTGGAGCAGCAGGACTATGCGCAGGCCACCGAGCACCTGGTGGCGCTGCTGCTGCGCGGCTGCGGACTCGAGCCTGAGCCCGCGGCGCCCGACCGGCGCGCATGAACGCCTGGACCCGCGCGCCTTGGCGCCGGGGCCGGCGCCGTGAGAATATCGCCGTGCCTCCTGCCTGAGAGACTTCCATGCTCGACCTGATCCTGCGGCATTGCAACCTGCCCGACGGGCGCACCGACATCGATATCGGCATTGCCGAAGGCCGCATCGCCGCGGTTGAGCCGGCCCTGGCCGCGCGTGCCGCCGAAGAGATCGATGCGGCCGGCCAGCTGGTGACGCCGCCGTTAGTCGATGCGCACTTCCATATGGACGCCACGCTGTCGTACGGGCTGCCGCGCGTGAACCAGTCGGGCACGCTGCTTGAAGGCATAGCGCTGTGGGGCGAGCTCAAGCCGATGCTGACGCAGGAAGCGCTGGTCGAGCGCGCGCTGGCCTATTGCGACTGGGCGGTTGCGCGCGGGATGCTGGCGATCCGCTCGCATGTGGACGTGTGCGATCCGCGGCTGCTGGCGGTGGAGGCGCTGCTGCACGTGCGCGAGCGCGTGCGTCCCTACCTGGACCTGCAACTGGTGGCGTTCCCGCAGGACGGCGTGCTGCGCGCGCCCGGCGCGCTGGACAACCTGAAGCGCGCGCTGGACATGGGCGTCGACGTGGTCGGCGGCATCCCGCATTTCGAGCGCACCATGGCGCAGGGCGCCGAATCGGTCCGGCTGCTGTGCGAGCTGGCGGCGGACCGCGGCCTGCGTGTCGACATGCATTGCGACGAGAGCGACGATCCGCTGTCGCGCCATATCGAGACGCTGGCCAGCGAGACCGTGCGGCTCGGCCTGCAGGGCAGGGTGGCGGGCTCGCACCTGACCTCGATGCATTCCATGGACAACTACTACGTGTCCAAGCTGATTCCGCTGATGCGCGAGGCCGGCGTGGCGGCGATCGCCAATCCGCTGATCAACATCACGCTGCAAGGGCGGCATGATACCTATCCCCGGCGCCGCGGCATGACGCGCGTGCCGGAGCTGCTGGCGGCCGGCGTGCCGGTGGCGTTCGGCCACGATTGCGTGATGGATCCGTGGTACAGCCTGGGCTCCGGCGACATGCTGGAAGTGGCGCACATGGGGCTGCATGTCGCGCAGATGACCGGGCAGGAGGCCATGCGCGCCTGCTTCGCCGCGGTGACCGCCACGCCCGCGCAGATCCTGGGGCTGGAGGGTTACGGCGTGGCGCCTGGCTGCCGCGCTGACCTGGTGCTGCTGCAGGCGCGCGACCCGGTGGAGGCGATCCGCCTGCGCGCCACGCGGCTGCGGGTGCTGCGTGCCGGCAAGACCATCGCCAGCATGCCCCGGCGATGGCCGCGCTGGACCTGCCTGGCCGGCCGGCGCAGGTGGACTTCCTGTGGCGCGGCGGCGGGCAATAGGGAGTTTTTTGCGTCAGGGTGTTGACAGTCCCTGTCGCGCCCGGCATAATTTCTTTCTTCGCATCGCAGCAGCAATGCAGCGAAACGAAGCCCAGATGGCGGAATTGGTAGACGCACTAGGTTCAGGTCCTAGCGGTGGCAACACTGTGGAGGTTCGAGTCCTCTTCTGGGCACCAATATTTGGAAAGGCTCGCGCAAGCGAGCCTTTCTTCGTTTCAGCCCGGCGTGAACGACCGGGGCCTTTTCGGGCACCGCCATTCGATACCGAGGCGGCCTCGGATATCTGGAAGAAACCCGCAGCGATGCGGTTTTTTTTCGTCCATCGTTTCCGTGCTGGTTCCGGGGCCGGCGTGCTTCAGCCGGTTGCCACCCTTGCTCCCGCTGCGCCTCGCGCACGCAATTGCGCCCTTCGGCCTTGTCGCGGTACATGGCGGCCTCGCCCGGCTTGCCATGAGGCAGCAGCAGCGCGACCTCCTCGCCACCGAAGCGTGCCAGCCTGCCTTCGGGCGGCACCAGCGCGCGCATCATCGCGGCGCCTGTGCGCGCGTTGCGGTGAAATGCGCAACCACCTCGTCCAGGAATACACTGCGCAGCCGCTCCGGCGGCTCCAGCGTGCGCACATAGCGGTTGGTCAGCTCCGTCGGCGTCATCGAGCAATGGCCGGACACGCGGCCCTGCGCAACCAGGCTGATGATCATGGCCAGGCCCTGGCCGAAGAACTGGTGGCCGGCGTCGGCGTATGACTGCTCCAGCGCGGGCACGGCGCCGAACATGTGGTACGCCGGCGCTGCCAGCTGCCATAGCTCCAGCAGCCGGCCGCGCGAGCGCGTGGCATCCACCAGGCTGGGCGGCGCGGACAGGCGCGCCAGCGCGGCGTCACTGCGGGCCCGAAAGGCTTGCAGGCGTTCGCGCGCGAGGGTTTGGGGCGAGGGTGGCTCTCCCAGCACGCTGTTGGCCGGCCCGCGTTCCGCGGACAGCACGTTGGCGGCCTCCGGCAGCTCGCGGTACGCCGAGATGTCATACAGGTTCTGCCGGACCGAGGTGAAATCGCCATACGAGCGGGCCATCACCAGCGCGGCGAGCACCAGGGTACAGAGCCCGCCGACGGCCCGGCCAAATTTGCTCACCGACAGCGTCGCACGGACGCGCGCGGCCGAACATTCCCGTCTAACGCTGGCAGGGCATTTGACCTATGCTCAAGCTCATCGGGCACGCACATATAACGTCCGAAGGTGGTTGCCATGACTACGGTCTTGTCATCGAGAGGGAGGGAGGCGGGGACTTGCCCCGGGTGGCACGCATGTGCCGCGTACCCCGGCATGGTCCTGCATCACCTGCAGTTCTGCGTCATCCTGGCCATGCTGATCTGTGCACTGGCCCATGCGGATGAAACCGTTCCGGAAAGTCAGGGTGTCTCCGGCTGGGACCAGCCGCTGCAGGCGCAATCCGGGCAGCCCGCCATGGCCGACGTGCCTGATCTGCCGGCTGCCGGCACCGCTTCTCCTGCCTGGTCCGCCACGCCCGCCGAGCCCGTCACCGTCGAGTATGCCGCGCTGTCGCCATCGCCATCGCCATCGCCGTCGTCCCCATCCGCGTTACCGCTTGCCATGGGCCCCGGGCCCGATGACGATGCTCCCGGCCTTGCCGCGGTGGACCGTGAAACCGCCATGGCCGAGCGCCCGCGCCGGATGTCGCTGCACCTGGACGACATCACCACCGCAGGCGGTTTTGTCGACAGTCACGTGCGCACCATGGCGCTGGCGGTCGATGCCGTGGTGCCGCGCGCAGGCGGGCTGACCATCCAGCCGCGCTTGCAGCTGGCCTACCAGCCTGGCGTGTCTCCCGTCTCCGGCATGCCGATGCAAGCCATGCCCGGCGATGCCAGCGCCGCCGGTATCGGCGTGCGCCTGTACGGCGCGCAGCCGACGCGGCTGGCCGGCATCTATCCCTTCGTCGAGGCAGACTGGTGGCAGGACAGCCGCAAGCAGGTCATCAACATCAGCGGCACCAAGATCGATGCCGACCTGCTGCGCGGGCTGTTCTCCTTCAACATCGGCGCGCATGGCAATACGTCGACCGGCATGAAGCTGTGGTTCAAGGTGAGGGCAGGGCGCAACCCGGGCGGAACGGTCGGGGCGCGCTATCGGTGGTAGTGGTGGTAGTGGGGAGGGTGGCGCCAGATGCGGGCGCCGCAATGAAAAAAGGGCTTCCGTTTCCGGAAGCCCTTTTTCTTTCTGCATAGGTGGCGCGGCTGGCAGGATTCGAACCCACGACCCCTTGGTTCGTAGCCAAGTACTCTATCCAACTGAGCTACAGCCGCACACGAGAGGCGCCATTGTAGCGCAATTTCTGGTTTGCGCAAGCCCCCCGCCAAAAAACTTCAACTGGCCCCGATGCCCGTGCCGGCGCTACGCCGTGGCCGACCAGATGCCGTCCGCTTCCTGCGCCTTGCCGTCATCGCGCAGCTTGAGCAGGTGCGCCAGCAGCGATCGCTGCGCGACCGGATGCATGCGCGGCGGCACATCGTCATAGACGCGCAGGACCAGCTCGCTGACCAGTGCCGGGCCCAGTTGGCGCAGCGCGGCAGCGACCTTGGCCTCGCGCTGCAGCCGGTGCCGGACCAGGATGCGGATGGCGTCCTGCGGCCGCGCGATCAGGAAGCCATGCCCCGGCGCCAGCCAGTCGAGGTCTTCGTCCTGCAGCGCTGCGAGCGAGTCCAGGTAGGCGCGCATGTCGCCATCGGGCGGGCCGATGACGACGGTCGAGCCCTGCATCACGTGGTCGCCGGTGAAGAGTGTCTTTTCTTCTTCCAGCAGGTAGCAGAGGTGGTTCGAGGCGTGGCCCGGCGTGTGGCACACGCGCAGGGTGCAGTCCTCAGTGATGGCAAGGCGCTCGCCGTGGTCCAGTTCGCGCTGTGGTTCGAAGCTGGCGTCCTGCCACTGGCCGGCGGGCGCGGCACGCCCGAGCACCGTGGCGCCGGTGGCGGCCTGCAGCGCGGCGGCCGCGGGCGAGTGGTCCAGGTGGGTATGCGTGGCGAGGATCCAGCGGATCGGACCGGGTGCGGCAGCAAGGATGGCGCGCACGTGCTCGCCATCGTCCGGGCCCGGATCGATCACAGCCCATTCATTGCGCGCGCCGCCGCCTACCAGGTAGGTGTTGGTGCCCGGGCCCGTCATCACGCTGCCGTTGTTGGCGGTCACGCGCCAGACGCGCTCGGACAGCCGTACCGGCACGCCCGGTGCCAGCTCATAACGGCCGTGCGTGTTGCCGTCGGGATCGATGCGGGCGATCTCGGCGTAGCACGGCTCGTTGGGCATCACCGGGCGCACGCCGGCCGCGCCGGTGGCCAGCCGCGGCATGATGCAGGCAATGCCGCGCAGCTGCGAAAAATAGGCGAAGCAGGCCGCGGCGCTCTCAAACTGTGCGATCGAGCTCAGCGTGCGGCGCGTGACGTGCATCAGCGGCAGGCCGCTGGCGGGATCGGCGGCCTCGCCGGGGCGGGTCCAGCGGTGCTCCACGACCTCGGTGCCGTCGGGCACGGCCACCTGGCCTTCGGGGGCGATGGCGACAAAGAAGCGGGTATCGAAACGCTTGGGCAGGCCGGGCGGCGTCAGCCAGTAGCTGTGATAGGCGAGCCGGTCGACCGCCAGGCGCAGGCCCAGTTGCTCGCAAGCATGGGCCAGGCCGGGGCCGCCGCGCTGCACGGCCTCGCGCAGCAGCGCCTGCCCGGCGGCGTCGAGTTGGTGCGGCGATTGCAGGCGCCCGTCGCGGTCGCAGGCAAACAGCAGGCCGGCCTCTTCATAGCATTCACGCAAGGCGGCCAGGTAGAAGTCCAGGCCGCTGGCCGGCAGGCCCAGGCGTTCGCTGGCAAGGGCGTCGTCCAGGCCGTGGGCATGCGCGTGCAGGGCGTTGTCCTGCGCGTCGAGCGTGCCGCCGGGGAAAACGTAGGCGCCGCTGCTGCGGTCGTTGGCGCGTTCGACGCGGCGTACCAGCAGCACTTCCATGCCGGCCGGCGCATCGCGCACGACGAGCAGGCTGGCGGCGGTGCGCAGCAGGGGGCAGGGGTGGCAGTGCGGTTGCCGCTTGTCTCTGTGGTTGTCATTGTGTCGGCATCATGGTTGTGCTGGCGGCGCGCAACTGGCCGGAACCCGGGGGCGCTGCCGCGAGCCATAGTTTAGCCGCGTTCAACGATTCGCTATCGCCGGGGATTGCCGGGCTGCCGGGGCGCGCCGGCTTTGGCTTTTCCGGCCAGAGGCAGTAATCTGATAGCTCCGCTTCACTTTTTGGGGTGCCCGTTGCCGGCGCCCTCTTCGGAGGAGGTCCGCGTGATCCGAGCTTCTTGCCTGTGCCTGCCGCTGGCGTGCCTGCTGGCCGCCTGCGAAACGCCGCCGCAGATGGCACCGCGCCCTGTGCCCCCGGCCACCACCCGCATCACCGTCGATCCACAAGCCGCATCCAGGGCCGCGTCCACCGCCTGCGAGCCGGCCGTGGCGGAAGCCCTCAAGCGCCGCTACCCGCAGCCCGGCAGCGTGATGCTGATGGTCGACCGCGAGCAGTACTACGTGGGCCCCAATGCGCAGACCTCGGTCAACGGTGAAGGTGTGTTCGAACCTGACGACAGTTCGTCGGCGATCGGCTTCCACTATGCCTGCCTGTACAACTCGCGCACGGGCAAGGTCGACGATGTGCAGATGCGCTATTGACCCTGCCGATCCGCCGCATTGCAGGGCGCCTGTGCTGAAAATTCCAGGCCGCAAATTCCATAATTGTTGTGTGAAACGACGGTAATCCCGCTTCCCCATTTCCTTGACCTACCAGTCGACCGGCCATTAGGATAGCCACGCCCTTTTGCAAAGTTCGCATATAGAACTGTAGTTCTAATGACGTAACTTTGGCTGACACTGGAGACAAGGAAACCATGAGCAAGATCGCCGGGTTCTTCACCGAACTCATGCGCCGGTACCTGCCGGATCCCTTTGTATTTGCCATCGGCCTGACCTTGCTGACGATGGCGCTGGCGGTGACGGTGCAAGGGCAGGCAGCCCCGGCCGTGATCACCAGCTGGGGCAAGGGATTCTGGAACCTGCTGGCATTCACCACGCAGATGGCGGTGATCCTGGCGATGGGCTATGTGCTGGCCACCGCGCCGTTCACTGACCGCATGCTCGACCGCATCGTCGGCGCGGTGCACTCGCCGCGCACCGCGGTGATCGTCGCCACATTGGTGGGCGGCATTGGCAGCTACCTGAACTGGGGCTTCGGGCTGGTGATCGGCGGCATCATCGCCAGGAAGCTGGCGCTGAAGGTCCGTGGCGTGCATTACCCGCTGATCATCGCGGCCGCGTACAGCGGCTTCACCCTGTACGGGCTGGGCCTGTCGGCCAGCATCCCGGTGCTGATCTCCACCCCGGGCCACCCGATGGAAAAGCTGATGGGCGTGATCCCGCTGTCTGAAACCATCTTCTCCGCGCCGATGCTGTTGACCAGCCTGGCGGTGATCGTCACGCTGCCGCTGCTCAATGCCTGGCTGCATCCGCGCAACCCGGCCGATGTCGTGGAGATCCGCCGCGACCAGGAACCCGCGAAGGCCGAGACCGGCTCGGCCCACAGCATGGGTGGCGAGAACACCCTGGCGGCGCGCCTGAACAACAGCCGCATCCTGAGCCTGGCCATCGGCCTGTGCGGCATGGCCTACGCGGTCATCTACTTCACGCAGGGCGGCTCGCTCGACCTGAACCTGATCAACTTCCTGATCCTGTTCGCGGGCGTGCTGCTGCTGGGCACGCCGGTCAACTACGTGGCCAAGCTGAACGAAGGCATCAAGACCATTTCCGGCATCATCCTGCAGTATCCGTTCTATGCAGGCATCATGGCGATCATGGCCGGCTCGGGGCTGGTGGATACGATCTCGCGCGTGTTCGTGGATATCGCCACGCCGCAGACGCTGCCGTTCTGGGGGCTGCTCAGCTCGTTCGTGATCAACTTCTTCGCGCCTTCGGGCGGTGGCCACTGGATGATCCAGGGCCCGTTCATGGTCGATGCGGCCAAGGCCATCAACAGCTCGGTCAGCCAGACCTCGATGTCGGTGATGCTCGGCAATGCCTGGAACGACCTGGTGCAGCCGTTCTGGATACTGCCGGCGCTGGCGCTGTCCAAGCTGAACCTGAAGGACGTGATGGGCTACACCGTGATCATGATGTTCTGGGTGGGCCTGATCTACATTGCCGCGCTGCTGCTGTGGGGCGCGCAGATTGCCTGACTTTGACCCGCGGCCAGCGTGCCGCTGACAGGAGGACTGCCATGCCGTACCTGATCGAAACCGTCGACAAGCCCAATCACCAGCAGGTGCGCCAGGCCACCCGCGCCAGCCACCTGGAATACCTGGAAACCAACAAGGCGCTGCTGCTGGCCTGCGGCGCCAAGCTCAACGACGATGGCTCGGATGCCGGTGGCGGCGTCTATATCGTCGATGTCGACACCCGCGACGCGGCACAGCAATTCATCGACGCCGATCCGTTCACGCAGGCGGGCCTGTTCGCCGAGGTGCGCATCGTGCGCTGGCGCAAGGCCTATCTCGACGGCGTGCGCCATCTCTGACGAGGCAGCCCACGCTGCCTCCATCCCACCGTACCCCCAGACCAGGAGACCCCATGTTGTTCATGGCCGAAATGACCGTCAAGATTCCCGCATCGCTCGATCCGCAGCTGGTAGCGCAGCTCAAGGCCGACGAGAAAACCATGTCGCAGCGCCTGCAGCGCGAAGGCAAGTGGCGTCACCTGTGGCGCGTGGTGGGCCAGTACGCCAACGTCAGCATCTTCGATGTCGGCGACAATGACGAACTGCACACGCTGCTGACCGCGCTGCCGCTGTACCCGTACATGGAGATCAAGGTCACGCCGCTGGCGCAACACGGTTCGGCCATCGCGCCGAACTGAGCGCCCGCCACCCAGCCCCCTGATCCTGAGCCAAACGCCATGCCATACGCCGACCTCGCCAACGTCCGACTGCATTACCGCCTCGATGGCGCCGAGCACCTGCCAGTGCTGGTGCTGTCCAATTCGCTGGGGACCAGCTTCAGCATGTGGGAGCCGCAGGTGGCGGCCTTCAGCCAGCACTTCCGCGTGCTGCGCTATGACACGCGCGGCCATGGCGAGTCGTCGGTGCCGGCGGGTCCGTACAGCATCGCGCAACTCGGCGGCGACGTGATCGCGCTGCTCGATCACCTTGGCATTGGCGAGGCCAGTTTCTGCGGCTTGTCGATGGGAGGCATCACTGGCATGTGGCTGGCCCTGAACCATGGCCAGCGCCTGCAGAAGCTGGTGCTGTGCAATACCGCTGCCTATATCGGCCCGCCGGAGAACTGGACCAACCGCGCCGCGGCGGTCGAGCGCGACGGCGTGGCATCGATCGCGGCCGCGGTGGTCGAAAAATGGATCACCCCGCCGTACGCAGCAGCGCATCCGGGGCTGGTGGCATCGCTGCGCGCCATGCTCAGTGCCAGCCCGGCCGCGGGCTATGCGGCCAACTGCCTGGCCGTGCGCGATGCCGACCTGCGCGCGGAAATCGAAAAAATCGCCACGCCGACGCTGGTCATCGCCGGCTCGGGCGACCTGCCCACGCCGCCGCGCGATGGCGTGTTCCTGGCGCAGACGATCCCGGGCGCCCACTATGTCGAGCTGGAGGCCGCGCATATCTCCAACCTGGAGCAGGCCGAGGCGTTCAGCAAGGTGGTGCTGGATTTCCTGACGCGCTGAGACCCGAGGCCGGGAAAGGATCCCGGCCGCAGCCATGGGGTGCGGCTTTCATCACTCCTTGTGGTGCTTTATGATTCACCCCTGACCGATGCCACTGGCGCTCGGTGCGCTTGCCCTCGCTTCCCGACTTCAGAGGAATTGACAGGTCACCGGCGCGCGGGACAAGATGCGCACGGAATAGATGCGCCTTCGGGGAGACATGCCGGCAGTGATAGCCGCAACGCCCGAAAAGCCGCAAGAACATTGGGAAAATGGGGTCATGAAGCCATCCTTTCGTCAACTGGCGAGCGCGGTCACGCTCGCCGTCATGCTCTCAGGCTGTGCGTCAGCGCCCGATCACGGGGCCAGCCCGGCAGTCGCCGAGCAACCGCCGTCCGACCAGGCCATGAAGGCCTTGTCCGCCGAGGTCTTCACCTTCGCCTATCCGATGGTGCTGATGGACGTGACGCGCGAGCTGATGACGCTGCGCACACCGGTTAATACCTTCAGCCACAAGCGCAGCTTCCCGGACGCAAGCTTCACCGACGTGGTCAGCCCCAATGCCGACACCCTGTATTCGTCGGCCTGGCTCGACCTGTCCAGGGAGCCGGTCATCCTGTCGGTGCCCGATACGCAAGGGCGCTACTACCTGATGCCGCTGATGGATGCGTGGACCAATGTGTTCGCGTCGCCGGGCAAGCGCACCACCGGCACCCGCCGCGGCAACTTCGTCATCACCGGGCCTGACTGGCGCGGCACGCTGCCCAAGGGCATGCAGGAGATCCGCTCGCCCACGTCGATGGTCTGGCTGATCGGCCGCACGCAGGCCGATGGCAAGCAGGACTTCCCGGCGGTGCACCGGCTGCAGGACCAGTACCGGCTGACGCCGTTGTCAGCCTGGGGCGGCGGGCGGCGCGTGCCAGAGAAGGCTGCGCCGCGGCCCACGGCCATCGACACTGAAAGCTCGCCCGTGGAGCAGGTGGCGGCAATGGATGCACAGGCCTTCTTCACGCGCTTTGCCGCCTTGCTGCCGGCCAATCCGCCGGCGCCAGCCGATGCCGCCATGGTCGACAAGCTCCGCCGCATGGGCATCACCCCCGGGGTGCCGTTCAAGACCACGGTGATGGAGCCCTCCACCGCGCGCGCGGTGCAGGAGGGCGCCACCGCGGCGCTGGCGGCCATCGTGCAGGGTGCGCGCAAGGGCAATGCCGATGCCGGCAACGGCTGGGTCATGCATCGCGACCTGGGCACCTATGGCACCAGCTACGGCCGCCGCGCGGTGACCGCGTGGGTGGGCCTGGGCGCCAACCTGCCCGAAGACGCGATCTACGCCTCCACCCGCACGGATGCCAACGGCAAGCCGCTGCAGGGCGGGGCAAGCTATGTGCTGCATTTCGCCAAGGACCAGCTGCCGCCGGTGCGCGCGTTCTGGTCGCTGACGCTGTACAACGACCGGCAGGCGTTCATTCCCAATCCGATCCAGCGCTACGCCGTCGGCAGCCGCGACCGGCTGCGCTACAACCGCGACGGCTCGCTCGATATCTATATCCAGCACGAGCGCCCGGCCGGCGCCAAGGCAGCGAACTGGCTGCCGGCGCCGCCCGATGGCCTGAACATGATGCTGCGCGCGTACTGGCCGGAGCAGGTGCTGCTGGACGGCACCTGGATGCCGCCGGCGGTGATGCGGGTGAACTGACGGCGACGCCATCGGCAAGGCAAAGGCCGCATGCCCACGCAGGCATGCGGCCTTTGTCATGTGAGCCGGCTCAGTGCGCGTGCGTGGTGCAGGTCGTGCAGGCGCCGGAGGCGTGGGGCACGGCCGCGGCGGTGCCCGCTGCCGTCCCGGTGACGCGCTTCCAGGTGGTGGCCCCTCGCGCCGCCAACTGCTCGCGCAGTGCCCGCGCCGCGCTGACCATATTGGCCAGCGCTGCTTCGGTTTCTTCCCAGCCGCGCGTCTTCAGGCCGCAGTCCGGGTTGACCCACAGCCGCTGCGGCGGCACCACCTCGCAGGCGCGGTCCAGCAGCCGTTCCATGGCCTGCACCGACGGCACGCGCGGCGAGTGGATGTCGTAGACACCCGGCCCGATCTCGTTCGGGTAGTCGAAGTCGCCGAAGCCTTCCAGCAGTTCCATCGCCGAGCGCGAGGTCTCGATGGTGATCACGTCCGCGTCCATGGCCGCGATGGCGGGCAGGATGTCGTTGAACTCGGCATAGCACATATGGGTGTGGATCTGGGTCTGGTCCTGCACGCCGCTGGCCGACAGCCGGAAGGCCGTGACGGCCCAGTCCAGGTAGGCATCCCAGTCGGCGCGGCGCAGCGGCAAGCCTTCGCGCAGCGCGGGTTCGTCGATCTGGATCACGCGGATGCCGGCCTGCTCCAGGTCGCACACTTCGTCGCGGATGGCCAGGGCCAGCTGGCGCGCGGTGGTGGCACGCGGCTGGTCGTCGCGCACGAAGGACCACTGCAGCATGGTGATGGGGCCGGTGAGCATGCCCTTCATTGGCCGCTCGGTCAGCGATTGCGCATAGCGGGCGGTATCGACCGTCATCGGCTCGGGCCGGTACACATCACCGTAGATCACCGGCGGCTTGACGCAGCGCGAGCCATAGCTCTGCACCCAGCCGTTCTCGGTAAAGCCGTAGCCGCACAGCTGCTCGCCGAAGTACTCGACCATGTCGTTGCGCTCGGCTTCGCCGTGCACCAGCACGTCCAGCCCCAGTGCTTCCTGCTTGCGCACGGCCACCGCGATCTCGGCACGGATGCGTTCCAGGTATTCGAGCGCGCCGATCTCGCCGCGCTTGAAGGCGGCGCGGGTCTGGCGGATGGCGGCGGTCTGCGGGAACGAGCCGATCGTGGTGGTCGGCAACAGCGGCAGCTGCAGCGCCTGGCGCTGGCGCTCGATGCGCTCGGCAAAGGGGCTGGCGCGGTTGGCCATCCCGGCGCTCACGGCTGCCAGCCGCTGCTGCACACGCGGGTTGACCACCCGGCGCGAGGCGCGGCGCGAGGCCTGCGCGGCGTCGGATGCTGCCAGCGCTTCGGCGACGGCGGCGTCGCCTTCATTCAATGCGCGGGCCAGCACGGACAGCTCGTCGAGCTTTTCGGTGGCGAAGGCGAGCCACGACTTCAGCTCGGCATCGACGCGCACTTCATGCGCGAGCGACACCGGCACATGCAGCAGCGAGCACGACGGTGCCAGCCACAGGCGCTCGCCCAGCGCGGCCTGCACCGGGCGCAGCGTGTCCAGCACGCGGCGCAGGTCGGTGCGCCAGGTATTGCGGCCGTCGATCACGCCCAGCGACAGCACGGCGTGCGCGGGCAGCGCGGCCTGCCACGTTGCCAGCTGTTCCGGCGCCCGCACCAGGTCGATATGGAAGCCATCGACTGGCAGGGCGGCGGCGCGCTGCGCATGGTCGGCGGCGGTGTCGAAATAGGTGGCCAGCAGCAGCTTGGGGCCGGCGGCGCGCAATGCAGCGTAGGCGGTGTCGAAAGCGTCGAGCCAGGCCGGCTCCAGGTCCAGGCACAGCGCCGGCTCGTCGATCTGCACCCATTCGATGCCGCGCGCCTTGAGCTGGCCGAGGATGCGGCGATAGCCCTGCAGCAGTTGCGGCAGCAGCGTCAGGCGGTCAAAGCCCGCCACATGGCTCTTGGCGAGCCACAGGTAGGTGACCGGCCCGATCAGCACCGGGCGGGCGCGCAGGCCAAGCGCCAGCGCCTCATCGGCTTCCTCGAAGAACCATGCCGGGCCGCCTTCGAACGTGGTCTCGGCGTCCAGTTCCGGGACCAGGTAGTGGTAGTTGGTGTCGAACCACTTGGTCATTTCCATGGCCGGCTGCTCGCGGTTGCCGCGTGCCAGCTCGAAGTACTGCGTCAGCGTGAGCTGTGCCGGATCGAAGCCGAATCGGCGCGGCAGCGCGCCCAGCAGCGCGGTCAGGCTCAGCATCTGGTCGTAATAGGCAAAGTCGCCGGTGGCGACCGTGTCCAGGCCGTGGCCGGCCTGCAGCTGCCAGTGGCGGCGGCGCAGTTGCGCGGCCACGTCGCGCAGCTCGGCTTCGGTGCGATCGCCGCGCCAGAACGCTTCTTGCGCAAATTTCAGTTCGCGGCGTTCGCCGATGCGGGGAAAACCGAGGATATGGGTGCGTGCCATGGATGTTGCTCCGGAAGATGTCTGGCGCACAGTGTCGGTTTGCCCGTAAAATGAATCAAGCGACAAGTTTTAAACAACATATGAATGGATTTCATATCAAGATGGGCTGGCGGCACGTTGGGGGCACGGCATGATCGAAGTCCGCCATTTGCGTTCGCTGGTGGCGATTGCCGAGTCCGGCAAGCTGGCCACCGCGGCCGAGCGCGTGCATGTCAGCCAGTCAGCGCTGTCGCACCAGATCAAGGCGATCGAATCGCACTACGGGCTGCCGCTGTTCGACCGCACGCGCCAGGGGCTGCGCTTCACGCCGGCGGGCGAACGCCTGCTTGCGCTGGCGCGCGAGGTGCTGGCCGCGGTCAGCGCGGCCGACCGCGATATCGAACGCCTCAAGGGCGACACCCGCGGCGAGCTGCGCGTGGTGCTGGAATGCCATACCTGCTTCGACTGGCTGATGCCGGTGATGGATGAGTTCCGCCGCCGCTGGCCGGAAGTGGAGGTGGACCTGGTGGCGGGCTTTCACGCTGACCCGATCGCGCTGCTCAGTGACGGCCGCGCCGACATGGTGATCGGCTCGCAGCCGGCGGCCCGGCGCGGGCTGGAGGTGGCGCCGCTGTTCCGCTTCGAGATCCTGGCGGTTATCGCCAATGAGCACCGGCTGCGCAACAAGCGCCGCATCGAAGCCGGGGACCTGGCCGGCGAGACGCTGATTACTTATCCGGTGCCCGAGCAGCGCATCGACCTGATCCGCGAGGTGCTGGAGCCCGCGGGCATCCGCCTGGAACGGCGCACGGCGGAACTGACGGTTGCGGTGCTGCAGCTGGTAGCCAGCCGCCGCGGCGTGGCGGCGCTGCCCAACTGGGGCGTGAAGAACTACGTCGACCACGACTACGTGCTGGCCAAGCGCATCGGTGCCAGAGGGTTGTGGAGCGAGCTCTACGCCACGGTGCCGGCGGCGATGGCGCGCCGGCCCTACGTGGCGGACTTTGTCTCGATCGTGCGCGATACGTGCGCGGCGCAGCTCGATGGGATCGAGCTGCTGCCGCAGGCCGCGTAGCCCGCGCAGCGGCCGGTATCAGGCGGTCAGCGCGAGCTCGCTGCCGGTGCGGCGCGTGACGGCGCGCGGCGCCGGGTCGGCCACGGCATCGCTGTCCGGGTCATCCACGTCGGCAAACAGCAGTTCCACGTCGAAACCATTGTCGAGGCGGCGCAGGAACAGCCACAGCAGGCCGGCATCCTCCGCCGTCAGAGTGGCATGCAGCACGGGCTGCCGGGCGGCGTCGAAGCTGAGTTGCGCCGGCGCCAGGCCGGTACGGCGCGCATTGGCCAGCACCCATTCCATGGCGCCGAACAGGTCGGCGGTTTCAAGTCGCAGCGAGAGGCGCAGGGTAGGGAGGGTGGTGGCTGGCATGTGTCGTTTCCGGCAGGTCGTTCGATAGGTAAATTTACCAGCCGTTACGCAAAATTGGCTTCTCTATTTTCTCTTGTATGGCTTGTATTCGAGAATAAACATCCACATATGGCAGAATATATGGATGTTTTTTTTCTAGTTAGCTATGGCTATGGCACACCCGCCCAAACTCGACGACACCGACCGGCGCATCCTGCGTGAACTGCGGCGCGATGGCCGCCTGTCCAATGCGCGGCTGGCCGAGCAAGTCGGCCTGTCGGCCACGCCCTGCTGGAACCGCGTGCGCGCGCTGGAAGAAAGCGGGGTGATCGAAGGCTACGCTGCGCTGCTGAACCAGAAGGCGCTGGGGTTGCCCGATACCGTGCTGATCGAGGTCACGCTGGAGCGGCATGACGACGACATGCTGTACCGCTTCGGCAAGGCGCTGGCGGAACTGCCGGAAGTGATGGAGGCTTACCTGCTGACCGGGGACTATGACTACCTGATCAAGGTCGCCGTGGCGGGGACCCAGGGCTATGAGGAGTTCCTGCGGCACAAGCTCTACAAACTGCCTGGCCTGCGCCACAGCCGCTCGACCTTTGTGCTGCGCACGCTCAAGCGCGAGCCTTCAGTCGAGCCCTGATCACGCTGTCCTGAGCACTTCGGCGGTAGTATTGCGCAGCGCGCGCAAGGCTTCGTGGCATTGCTGGGGTGTGGTCGGGTGCACCAGCAGCGCCCAGCGGCCATGCTGCACGGCCTCACGCACCGGCGTGATCACCAGTTGGTGGTCCGGCCGTGCGGTCATCAGCCCTGCCAGCAGCATGCCGAACACCAGGCCCAGGAAGATGGACGCCCCGGCGGCGAGGCCCGGGCTGTCCATGACGGCCTCGACCTCCTGCCGATGCAGGATGCCGACAATGGCCAGCCCGATCACGGTGCCCAGCGCACCCATCATCAGGTGCGAGCGCACCGCGGTGCGCGCGATGGCGTCGTTCTCGGGCTCCAGCTTGCGGCCGAAGTGGGCCTCGTATGGATGCACCAGCCGCACTTGCCCGCGCCTGAGGTGGGCCTCATGGCAGACCCGTTCGGCGGCGTCGCTGGCTGCCGACTTGGTGTCGAACAGTGCGGCGATCTTGGTACTGGCTTGCTCAGCGTTCAAGGGATTACCGGTCATGGCCTGCTCCTGCTGGGGCCGGGGGCCGCCGTCAGGTGATGCGCAATGCGCTTCGGATGCCTGGGAACGGCTCCGGCGATGTCCTTGTAAACTGAGTCTACCGACTCGCTTTAAGCCGCTGCATAAGTGGATCGCGCGTACTGCTGTAGGACTTTGCCGACGGCCGTCCCGCCTCGCCACGGCGGGGAATCCGAGCGCGAAGGCGCAATTCCGCTCATAATGTCGGCGGTGCCGGGCCGCGCCCCCGCCTTTTGACCAAGAATTCCGGTATGAATGACACAGAAATTGAGCTGATCGACTCGGCGCGCCTGCCGACGCGATTCGGCGACTTTACGGCGCACGCCTTCAAGGGCGCCGATTCAGGCATCGAACACCTGGCCCTCAGCGTGGGCGATGTGACGGGCGATGACGTCCTGATCCGTATGCATTCCGAATGCCTGACCGGGGACGTGTTCGGTTCCTGCCGGTGCGACTGCGGCCCGCAGCTCGAGCTCGCGATGGAAAAGATCGCCGCCGAAGGCCGCGGCATCCTGCTGTACCTGCGCGGACACGAAGGCCGCGGCATTGGCCTGGCCGAGAAGATCCGCGCCTACCGCCTGCAAGACGGCGGGCTCGACACGGTCGACGCCAACCTGGCCCTGGGCCAGGCGATCGACGCGCGCAACTACGCCTTTGCCGCCGACCTGCTGCACCAGTGGGGCGTCAAGTCGGTGCGCCTGATGAGCAACAATCCGCTCAAGGCCGCCGCGCTTGAGAAGGCTGGCATCACTGTCACCGAGCAACTGCGCCACATCGTGCCATCCAACGCCGAGAACGAGAAGTACCTGGCCACCAAGCGCACGCGCATGGGGCACCTGCTTGACTGATCGCGGTTGAGCACTTAAGGCAGCCGCCGCGCTGCCTGGACCGGCCCGCTGCCAGGAATCCTGGAGCGGGCCTTTTCTTTTGCCCGGCGATAGCCCGTCGAACCGTATTTACCCTTGGTTAGTTGCTGATGGAAACTATTGCCAATAGAATCTATTGGCCGCCTGATCACCGCGTTCCCATGTCCAACACTGCCAGCACCACGGATTCCATCCTGGAATTCATGTCGTTCCGCCTGAACCGCCTCTGTGAAATGACCAAGAGCTCTGCCTCGGGCTTTTACGAGCGCGAGTTCGGCATCGGCCTGCGGGAGTTGCGTGTGCTGCGCTTTGCCGGGCTGGAGCCGGGCCTCACGCTGACGCGCCTGATCGAGCTAGTGCTGCTGGAGAAAACGGTGACTTCCAAGCTGGTCACCGCGCTGGCAAAGCGGGGCCTGCTGCGCCGTGAGGTCGGCGAGGCCGATGCCAGGCAGTTGAACCTCTACCTGACAGCGGCGGGCGAAGCACTTGTCGCGCAGACGTACCAGCGCGGCGACGTGCTGGAGAAGATGTTCCTCTCGGTGCTGACGGAAGCGGAAGTGCAGACGCTGGACCGCTGCATCGACAAGCTGACCGCGGCCCTGATCGAGCACCAGCAGAGCGCGGATGCGCAGGCGGGCTAGCCCGCGGGCGGCAATCCCTCAATCAAAACAAAGCAAGGAGACAGCATGTCGTTGAAGACCTATCCGGAATCCTCGCGTCCCTGGCGCCGCCTGGCATGCATGGCGCTGTGCGCGGCCAGTCTGCCGGCCTGGAGCCAGAGCGCCGGCAGCACCGCCGGGAGTGCGGCCGCCCCGGCAGCCGCGGCGCCGACCCTGGTCGCCGCGCTGGAAAGCGACCCGAACCGCCTGGGCTGGATGCAGGGCTTCCCGCCGCCGCCGGACCGGCTGATCACGCATACGCCGGGCGCCGACAGGTTTCCGCGCAATCGCTGGCTGTTCTCGCATATCCGTGAACTGGTGCCGACCGCGTCTGTCTGGCGCGGCGCCGGCCCGGCCAGCGCGCTGCCGCGTGCGGAACGGGATACCGGCTCGGTGCCTTTCACCGATGCGGACGGCACCCGCCGCACCTTCGACGAGATGCTGGCGCTGACCTACACCGACGGCATCCTGGTGATGCACAAGGGCAAGGTCATCTATGAGCGCTATTTCGGCGCGCTCGACGGGCATACGCCCCATATCGCCATGTCGGTCACGAAGTCATTCGTCGGCACGCTGGCCGCGATGCTTGCAGCCGACGGCAAGCTCGACCCGGCAGCACCGGTGACGCGCTACCTGCCCGAACTGGCTGGCACGGCCTATGGCGACGCCACGGTGCGGCAGGTCATGGACATGACCATCGGCGTGCGCTACTCCGAGGACTATGCCAATCCCAAGGCAGAAGTGTGGGACTACGCGCGTGCGGGCGGCATGCTGGGCCGCCCGGCGGACTACAGCGGGCCGGGGACGTTCTACGACTTCCTGAAGACCCTGCAGAAGGAAGGCGACCACAATGCTGTGTTTGCCTACAAGACGGTCAATGCCGAGGTGCTGGCGTGGATCGTGCGCAGAGCCTCGGGCCAGTCGCTGGCCAAGCTGCTCTCGGAACGGATCTGGCAACCGATGGGCGCGGAGCAGGATGCGTACTTCACCGTGGACAGCATCGGCACGGAGTCAGGCGGTGGCGGGCTGAACACCACGCTGCGCGACCTCGCGCGCTTTGGCGAGACCATCCGCGGCAACGGGCGCTTCAACGGCAAGCAGATCATTCCGGCCTCGGTGGTGGCGGATATCCGCGCCGGCGGCGACCGGGACCAGTTTGCCAGGTCGGCCAGCGCGCCGGTGCTGCCGGGCTGGAGCTATCGCGATATGTGGTGGGTCTCGCACGATAGCCACGGCATGTTCCAGGCCGCCGGCATCCATGGCCAGCGCATCTATATCGACCCCAAGGCCGAGCTGACCATCGTGCGATACGCGTCGCACCCCGTGGCCGGCAACGCTGCCAACAATCCGATCACGTTCCGCGCTTTCCGCGCGCTGGCGGAAACGCTGATGCGATAGGGTGATGGCCTGGGCGGCAAGGGCCGCCCGGCTTGGCAATACAGACTTCCTACTTTTCTGCGGCCGACGGGCCGGCCTGCGCCGCGGCTGGGTCGCGCGGCGCCACTTCCGCCGTGATCCTCTCGCCGTGGTCGCGCTCCGCGACCTTCAGGTCATAGTTCAACTGCAGGTTCATCCACGAACGCGCATCGCCGCCGAAATAGCGCGCCAACCGCAGTGCCGTGTCCGGCGTTATGCCGCGCTGCTCGCGCACGATCTCGTTGATGCGCGCCGCGGTCACGCGCAGCGCCAGGGCCAGGGCGTTGGCACTCATGTCCAGCGGCACCAGGAACTCCTCGCGCAGGATTTCGCCCGGATGGATGGGGGGCATGCCGTCTTTGAAGTGGGCCATGGCAGTCCTTAGTGATAGTCGATGATTTCGACGGCCGCCGGGCCGTCATGCGTCCAGATGAAGCAAATCCGCCATTGATTGTTGATGCGGATGCTGTAGCGGCCCTTGCGGTCGCCGCCCAGCAATTCCAGCCGGTTGCCCGGAGGCGAACGCAACATTCCGAGTGTGGTCGCCTCATGGAGCATGAGCAACTTGCGGCAGGCGACCGCGCGAACATTGGCGAAACGCGGCACACAGCGGCCGCCGAACAGTTCAAATGTGTGGGAACATCTGAATGACTGGATCATATCGCATACCGGTAATCGATAAATAGTAGTCTGGCGAAATTTGCATTGGCCTGTACCAGAAGCCATGAAAGCTGCGCGCCGCTCCCCCCGCACCGTCATTTGTCTGATTCCGAGCGGCGCTGGCGATACCAAATCTTTTCCAACCTGATAGACTGTATGGATGTACAGTGGTCGGGCCACCCCCGTCTTCTTCTTAACGTCCTGATTCGAAAAGAGAAATCGTGTCGAGCAAGCAGCTAATCCGCATTCGCGGCGCCCGCCAGCACAACCTCAAGAATGTCGATCTCGACCTGCGACCCGGCGAGATGACCGTGGTGACCGGGCCGTCCGGCTCGGGCAAGTCCAGCCTGGTGTTCGACACGCTCTATGCCGAAGGCCAGCGCCGCTACGTCGAGACCTTCAGCGCCTACGCCCGCCAGTTCCTGGACCGGATGGACCGGCCCCAGGTGGAGCGCGTGGACGGGGTGCCGCCCGCCATCGCCATCGACCAGACCAACCCGGTGCGCAGCTCGCGTTCGACGGTGGGCACGATGACGGAGCTGAACGACCACCTGAAGCTGCTCTACGCGCGCGCGGCGGAGCTGTTCGACAAGCAGACCGCGCTGCCGGTGCGCCATGACTCGCCTGAAACCATCTACGCCGAGCTGCTGGCGCGCACGGCCGAGGGCCAGCCGCATCACGATGCGCGGCTCGTGGTGACCTTTCCGGTCGAGCTGCCCGAGTCCGCAACGGATGAAGAGGTCCAGCAATGGCTGTCGGTCAGCGGCTATACGCGCGTGCAGGCGCAGCGCGTGGTGCAGTCGCCCACCGGCGCGCGCAAGCTGCTCGATGTGGTGGCGGACCGCTTGCGCATCGGCAATGCCGAGAAGGTGCGCGTGGTGGAGGCGATCGAAGCTTCGCTCAAGCGCGGCGGCGGGCGCGTCAACATCTATGTGCTGGCTGACGGCGACGAAGGCCCCGTATGGCGCTTTTCCACCGGCCTGCACAGCCCGGACAGCGACCTGCGCTATGCGGATCCGCAGCCGGCGCTGTTCTCGTTCAACTCCGCCTACGGCGCGTGCGAGACCTGCCGCGGCTTCGGCCGCGTGATCGGCGTCGACCTTGGCCTGGTGATCCCCGACGCGCGCAAGACGCTGCGCGGCGGTGCGATCAAGCCGATGCAGACGCCGGCGTGGAAGGAGTGCCAGGATGACCTGATGCGCTATGCGGCCAAGGCCGGCATCCCGCGCGACACCCCCTGGGCGGAGCTGACCGAGGCCGAGCGCCACTGGGTCATCCATGGCTCGCCGGACTGGACCGGCCAGTGGAACAAGCACTGGTATGGCGTGATGCGGTTCTTCAACTACCTGGAGTCGAAGGCCTACAAGATGCATATCCGCGTGCTGCTGTCGAAGTACCGCAGCTACACGCCGTGTGAAACCTGCGGCGGCGCACGCCTGAAGACCGAGTCGCTGCTGTGGCGCCTGGGCTCCAGGGACAATGCCGACGCCGTGCTGGCGCCGCCGCGCCGCTTCCTGCCGCGCGGGGTGGACTGGGACCGCACGCAGCTGGAGGCTCTGCCCGGCCTGACCGTGCATGACCTGATGCTGCTGCCGATCGAACGCATCCGCCGTTTCTTCGACGGACTGACCCTGCCCAGCGCGATGCTGGACGATGCCCTCAAGCTGCTGCTGGCCGAGGTGCGCACGCGCCTGAAATACCTGTGCGACGTGGGTTTGAGCTACCTGACGCTGGACCGCCAGAGCCGCACGCTGTCCGGCGGCGAAGTGCAGCGCATCAACCTGACCACGGCGCTGGGCACCTCGCTGGTCAACACCTTGTTCGTACTGGACGAGCCCAGCATCGGCCTGCACCCGCGTGATCTGAACCGCATTGTCGAGGCCATGCACCGGCTGCGCGATGCGGGCAACACGCTGGTGGTGGTGGAGCACGATCCGTCCGTGATGCTGGCTGCCGACCGCCTGATCGACATGGGCCCGGGTCCCGGCGAGCGCGGCGGCAATATCATCTTCGACGGCACGCCGGCGGATATCCGCAATGCCGGCACGCGGACCGGCGAATACCTGGGCGGGCGCCGCCGCGTGGCCGATGCCTCGCACTGGCAGCGCCGGCCGGTGGATGCCACGCTGCCACGCATCGTGCTGGAAGGCGCCACCGAGCACAACCTGCAGGACGTCACGGTCGAGATCCCGCTGCAGCGGCTGGTGTGCGTGACCGGCGTGTCGGGTTCGGGCAAGTCCACGCTGCTGCAGGACGTACTGCATCCGGCCATGGCGCGGCACTTTGGCAAGGCCACCGAGTCGCCGGGCGCCTTCCGCAAGCTGTGCGGCGCCGACCTGGTCGACGATGTGGTCTTTGTCGACCAGTCGCCGATCGGCAAGACCGCGCGTTCCAACCCGGCCAGCTACGTGGGCGCGTTCGACGAGATCCGCAAGATCTTCGCCAAGGCCCCGATGGCGCTGCAGCGCAGCTATACCGCGGGCACCTTCAGCTTCAACTCGGGCGACGGGCGTTGCCCGACCTGCGGCGGCTCGGGCTTCGAGCATGTCGAGATGCAGTTCCTGAGCGATGTCTACCTGCGCTGCCCGGACTGCGACGGCACCCGCTATCGCCCCGAAGTGCTGGAAGTGAAGATCGAGCGCGCCGCGGCCGGCCAGCCGCCGCGCTTGCTGAGCATTGCCGACGTGCTGGAGCTTACGGTCAGCGAAGCCGCCGCCTGCTTTGCCGCCGACCCCGCGGTGCTGCGCGTGCTGCAGCCCATCGTCGATGTCGGCCTGGAATACATGAAGCTGGGCCAGCCGGTGCCGACGCTGTCGGGCGGCGAGGCGCAGCGCCTGAAACTGGCCGGCTTCCTCGCCGAAGCGGCGCAGGCAACGCCGTCGCGGACCCGGCCCAGCGCCATCCCGCGCCGGCTGTTCATGTTCGACGAGCCGACCACGGGCCTGCACTTCGACGATATCGCCAAGCTGATGCGCGCCTTCGGCAAGCTGCTGGACGGCGGCCATTCGCTGATCGTGATCGAGCACAACCTGGACGTGATCCGCGCAGCGGACTGGCTGATCGACCTTGGCCCGAGGGCGGCGACGCCGGCGGGCGCGTGGTCTGCACCGGCACTCCGGAAGAGGTGAAGCGCTGCGCCGAATCGCATACCGGCCAGGCGCTGGTCCACTATGACGCGGCGCTGGGCGAAGCCGGCACGCTGGCCGCCGAGCGCGCCGAGATCGAAGGCGTGCCGCTGCAGGCCGCGCTGCAGGCACGGCGCGCCCGCCGCGAGGTGGAGGGCGAGGACGTGGTGCGCATCGTCAATGCGCATGAGCACAACCTGAAGGCGCTCAACGTCGATATCCCGCACGGCAGGTTCAACGTGGTCACCGGTGTGTCCGGATCGGGCAAGTCGACGCTGGCCTTCGACATCCTGTTCCACGAAGGCCAGCGCCGCTATCTGGAGTCGCTCAATGCTTATGCCCGCTCCATCGTGCAGCCCGCGGGCCGGCCCGAGGTGGATGCGGTCTACGGCATCCCGCCTACGGTGGCGATCGAGCAGCGCCTGTCGCGCGGCGGCCGCAAGAGCACGGTGGCGACCACTTCCGAAGTCTGGCACTTCCTGCGCCTGCTGTACGTCAAGCTGGGCATCCAGCATTGCGTGCATGACGGTGCGCCGGTGAGCTCGCAGAGCCCGGAGTCGATTGCCGCCCAGCTGCTGCGCGACCATCGAGGCCAGCATGTGGGGCTGCTGGCGCCGCTGGTGGTCAACCGCAAGGGCGTCTATACCGACCTGGCCAAGTGGGCCAAGGCGCGCGGCAATACGCACCTGCGCGTCGATGGTGAATTCCTGCCGGTCGACCCGTGGCCGCGGCTGGACCGCTTCCGCGAGCACACCATCGAGCTGCCCGTAGGCGACCTGGTGGTCTCGCCGGAGAACGAGGCCGAGCTGCGCGCGCTGCTGGCGCAGACGCTGGAGGCCGGCAAGGGCGTGATGCACCTCCTGGCGCCGCTGGACGGCCTGCACGACGCCATGCACAACGGCGGTACCGCGCACGTGGGCGAGGTCAAGGTGTTCTCGACCAAGCGCGCCTGCCCGGTGTGCGGCACCAGCTACCCTGAGCTGGACCCGCGCATGTTCTCGTACAACAGCAAGCATGGCTGGTGCACCACCTGCGTGGGCACCGGGCTGGCACTGACCCGCGAACAGCGCGCGGCGTTCGACGATACCGTGCTGGCCGAAGACAACCGCGGCCGCGAGCAGAGCCTGCCGTCGGAAGAGCAGGAACCCGAAGGCGTGGTCGATACGCCGTGCCCGGACTGCCATGGCACGCGCCTGAACCTGGTGGCGCGCGCGGTGACCTTCGACGAGAACGCCATCGTCGACGTGGCGCAGTGGACCGTGTCCGATACCCGGCGCTGGGTCGATGGCCTGCACCTCACGGGGCGCGATGCCGAGATCGCCCGCGATGTCATCAGCGAGATCGGCAGCCGCCTGCAGTTCCTGGAGGAAGTGGGGCTGGGCTACCTGAGCCTGGACCGTGCCGCGCCAAGCCTGTCTGGCGGCGAGGCCCAGCGCATCCGCCTGGCCGCGCAACTGGGCAGCAACCTGCAGGGCGTCTGCTACGTGCTGGACGAGCCCACCATCGGCCTGCATCCGCGCGACAACCGGATCCTGCTGGACGCGCTGCGCAAGCTGGGCGACAAGGGCAATACGCTGGTGGTGGTCGAGCATGATGAAGACACCATCCGCCGTGCCGACCACATCATCGATATCGGCCCCGGTGCGGGCAAACGCGGCGGCACGCTGGTGGCACAGGGCGGCGTGGCCGACCTGTCCGCGGCGCCGGACTCCACCACCGGGCAGTTCCTGGCGCGCCCGATCATCCATCCGCTGCAGGCAAGGCGCAGGGTGAAGCCCGGCGCTGCCGGCAAGCCCGCCGATCCGCCGGAATGGCTGACCGTGCATGGCGCATCGCTGCATAACCTGCGCAAGGTGACGGCGCGCATTCCGCTGTCGCGGCTGGTGGCAATCACCGGCGTGTCCGGTTCGGGCAAGTCCACGCTGGCGCGCGATGTGCTGATGACCAACCTGCTTGATGCGGTGGGCCGCTCGGTGCTGTCTTCGCCTGCGACCCGGCGCGCGCGCAACGCTGCGAAAGACGAGGCCAGGGCAGCGAAGTCAAGCGCCAGGAAGCCGCTCAATGTCGAGCACAACTGGCATGGCTGCGACGCCGTCACCGGCTGGGAACCGATCGACCGCGTGCTGGAAGTGGACCAGACCCCGATCGGCAAGACGCCGCGCTCATGCCCGGCTACCTATATCGGCGTGTGGGACACCATTCGCCGGCTCTTTGCCGATACGCTGGAAGCGCGCGCACGCGGCTACACCGCGTCGCGCTTCTCGTTCAACACCGGCGACGGGCGCTGCCCGGCGTGCGAAGGGCAGGGCGTGCGCACCATCGGCATGAGCTTCCTGCCGGACGTGAAGGTGCCGTGCGATGTCTGCCACGGCCAGCGCTTCAACCCCGAGACCCTGGCGGTCACCTGGCGCGGCAAGAATATCGGCGACGTGCTGACGATGGAGATCGACGAGGCGGTGGCGTTCTTCTCGGCCATCTCGAACATCGCGCATCCGCTGCAGCTGATGAAGGACGTGGGCCTGGGCTACCTGACGCTGGGCCAGCCGTCGCCTACGCTGTCCGGCGGCGAGGCGCAGCGCATCAAGCTGGTCACCGAGCTGAGCAAGGTGCGCGACGACATCACGCGCCGCGGCCAGAAGGCGCCGCATACGCTGTACGTGCTGGACGAGCCTACCGTGGGCCTGCATATGGCCGACGTGGCGCGCCTGATCCGCGTGCTGCACCGGCTCACGGACGGCGGGCACAGCGTGGTGGTGATCGAGCATGACCTCGACGTGATTGCCGAGGCCGACTGGATCATCGACCTTGGGCCCGAAGGCGGTGCGGGCGGCGGCACCATTGTCGGCGCGGCCGATCCGGAGGCCTTGTCGCGCAATGCGGCCAGCCATACCGGCGCGGCGCTGGTGCCGGTGCTGGCGCGGGGCAATGCCGAGGCAGGCAAAGTGGGCATCGCGTAAGGGACTGGCGCAGGGATTGGCGCAGCGAAGGGCGTACGGGCACGCCTTTCGCTTGATCATGGTTACTGGCGCGCACATCGCGTGCAAACGGAGGTAACCATGAAGCATACCCGCACCAGCCGACTCCTTGCAGCGGTGGCCCTGGCCGCCGCCGCGATTCCCGCCATGGCGCAGGCGCCGGACACGCCGCGCGGCGCCTATGACCCATATTCGCAAGGCGCGCGCAGCACTGACAAGTTCGACCCGTACAGCCAGGGCGCCAACGCTCCTGCGCGGACCGACCTGGCGCCCGCGCCAGAGGCCCAGCCTTCGACCATGCCGGCGCAGCCTGGCGTGCCTGGCACGACCATGCAGCGTGCCCCGGATCCATACATGGATGGCGCACGTTGGGAAAGCCCCGACCTGGGGCGCCGTATCGGCAAGCCGAACCCGTTCCTGGATGGCGCCTGAGCATTGCGGCCAGCGCTGCCGGCCATGCGAATGCAACCGGACTTACCGTCTCTTGTAAATCCTGCCCAGGCGCGTGACCCCGGCGACGCGCTCGCGGTCGCCGGCGCGCGGGCAGCGCTGCACTGCGGGCGGCCGGCGGACGCGGCCGGCATCGCCAGCATGACGGTGGCCAGTTACAACATTCACCGCGCCGTGGGCACGGACCGCCGCTATCGGCCGGACCGCATCGCAGCGGTGCTGGAGGAACTGGACGCCGATATCGTCGCGCTGCAGGAGGTGGAATCCGGCAGCAGCAACGACCACACTCTGGAATACCTGGCCGGCCATACCGGCATGCATGTGGTCTCGGGCTTTACGCGCGTGCGCGGCAATGCCGATTATGGCAATGCGCTGCTGGCGCGCTTTGCGCCGCAGGCGGTGAACCAGATCGACCTGACCGTGAAGGGCTGCGAGCCGCGCGGTGCCATCGATGTCACGCTGGCGTGCACGGCCTCGGGCCGGGAGAGCGCACTGCGCGTGATTGCCACCCACCTGGGCCTGCGCCCCGGTGAGCGCCGGCGCCAGGTGCAGCAGTTGCTCAACTATGTGGCCGCCGCGCCGCCGTTGCCGACGATCCTGCTTGGTGACGTCAATGAATGGTTCCTGTGGGGCCGGCCGTTGCGCTGGCTGCATGCCTATTTCGAGCATACGCCGCACACCGCCACCTTCCCGTCGCGCTGGCCGGTGTTTGCGCTCGATCGCATCTGGGTGTCGCCGCGCGCGCACCTGGTGTCCGTGGCCAGCCATCGTTCGCCGCTGGCGCGCGTGGCCTCCGATCACCTGCCGCTGCTGGCTTGTTTTGAAGTGCCCGCAGCGCCGCGGCATGACGGTGGGGACCTCAGCACGACATAGAGGTGGCTTCGACGCGCGTCCTGACCGGATAAGGACGGCGGTCCCGGGCGCACCGGGGCCGGCATTCGTCTTGCCGCCCTGATACGTCCTTGCCGGGCGCCATCCTAACGCGGTGCGCGGGGCGGGCGTTCCTCGCGCTCATCGGTGTGGTCGGCCTTGTCGACCGGCACCTCGGCCGGCAGGTCTTCGGCGGCATGCATCACTTCATCGGCGATCTCTTCCTCGGGGCTTTCCTCATCCGGCGCAGTGTGGGCCTCATTCTCGCGTTGCTCGATTTCTTCGTCGATATCGTCGGTTTCCTGTTCGAGATCGGGGTCGAGCGTGCTCGGGATATGGCCCGCGTCGGCACGCGCGGCGCCGGACGCGGTGTTCTCGCGCGAACGGCGGCCGGCGGAGGCCTGCGCGCCTTCGCGCGGCGCGGTTGCTGTGCCGCCCACGCGGTCACCGCGACGTGGGCCGGTACGGTGGGTACGTACGGTCTTGCTCATCGTGCCTCCTGTTCGGTTGGCCCGGCGGATTCAGCCATTCTCCACCGGCGATTCGCTTTCCTCGGGCTTGCTGCCGCGACGCCTGACTGAAGGCGGCTCGCGGTTCTCGTCCGGGATGTCATGCTCATGCTCGCTATCGTGGCGGCGGTCGCGTCCGGGCTTGCCGCGTTCATGCTCGGTGTCGGGGCCGCCCTTGTGCGGATCGGGGCGCTCGCTGCGGCGCCGCGTGATGTCATGGTCGGGCTGGCGATGGGTGCTCATGGCGCCTCCACGAAGGTTGGCATGGCGCTGCCGGTCAGTCGGTGCCGGCGCGCAGCTCGTCGGAGACGGCGCTCACGCCGCGCACCGAACGAGCCAGTTCCATTGCCATCGTACGCTGTTTATCGTCGCGCACGGTGCCTTCCAGCTTGACCACGCCGTCAGTGGTGGATACGCGGATCCTGGCCGGGTCCAGCGTGCGCGCGTTTGCCAGGCGGGCCTTGACTTCGGCAGTGATGGCGCGGTCGCTGGCGGCTGCAGTGTCGCGCGGCGCGGCAGTGTGGCCCGTGGAAGACGGCGCCGCCGGCGCATCGGTCGGGGCGGCCGCGGCGGCCTGGGAGGCGGCCACGGCCAGCGCCGCCAGTGGCAGCGCCAGGCGGGTGATGCGGGAGCGTGGTGTCATGACGATCCTCCTGTACTTGGCGGCGGGCAGGGCGATTCCTGCTCCGCATCTGCCTTTGACCTGCAAGCTCCGTTCCCGCGCCGGTGCCTGGCTCGATCCTGTGCGGCTTGCGGCGCAGGCGCGGCGTACACGGCGTAGTTTTTACCGCCGCCGCAGAAACTGCATGCACCGCCGCATGGCGCCCCGTGCGCGTGCCGGCAGGCCGCCGCGGCATGACCGGCGCGATGCTTGCGCGCTGTCGTGTGATTGCGTGCCGTCGTGTCTATAGTGAATGAAATGCTGGCAAAAACTGGCGAGCGGCAAGTGCCGGCGAGCACAGCCCGCAACGCCGGCCCCATGCCGCGGCGGCACCCTGTGCGCCGCGTGTCGCCGGGCCCGACAGCGCAGCCGGGGGGAAGCGGCTCATCCGTTGCGAGGTAGTCATGAACCTAGCCAGCATCCTGTCCACTGTCGTCCTGGCCTCGTCCGTCTCGGTGTCTTCTGCACCGATGGAGCGCCAGCTGCTTGCGATGACGCCCACGGACTTCGCCCAGCGCTTCAACACCGTGGCTCAGGACACTGGCTCCGGCCTGGCCTTGCCCAGTTTCAAGGTCAAGCCGGGCTGGCACCGTGCCGCGCCCAGTTCGGGCGTATCGGTGCTGGTGCGCGCCAGCCGCTCGGGCTACGCCATCGATGAGGTGGTGGTGGTGTGCCGCGAGGTCGAGCGCTGCTTCCTGACGATCTGCACGGCCGCGCTTGCGATTGACGACAGCGTCAACCCGCTGCTGCTGCAGCGCTTTATCGTGGCGCGCATCGCGACCGAGCTGGGTGAGGTGGGCCTGGTGATGTCGGGCCTGGCATATATCGTTGTCACGCCCAAGGCGGACGACTACGTGGCCGTCGTGATCCGGCCCTACCTGCCGCAGGAACGCGGCGCTTCGCCCAGCCAGGCAAGGCGCGAGCCGCAGCACGGCCCGCTGACGCCGATCGTATTGCATACGGCGGCGCAGAAGTCCTGAGACCGGCACCGTTCGCGTTGCCCGGGGCCGCTTACGGCTGGCGCAGCAGCAGCGCCACCGGCAAGCCGCCCAGCACCTCGCGCAGGCGCAGCCGGCCCATGGGTGCGTCCAGCACGTGGCCGGTCAGCGCATCGGTCCAGCGGCTGGGCTGCTGCGCGCCCACGTCCAGGATGGTGTCGCCCCAGCTCGCCGGCGGGATGCGCGGCATGGTCGGGTCGACCCGCGTGGCCGCCAGCCGCGTCACCACCGAGATGGCCTGGTGCGCATCCGTGGTGCGGGCAAAGGCCAGCACCTGCGGCACCAGCGCGCCCTGCGCCGCCAGCATGCTGTATTGCCCGTCGGCAAAGAGCCGGGGATAGGTGCGGCGTACTGCCAGCACCTGGCGTATCAGCTGCTGCTTGATGCGCCCGTCGCGCCAGTGCGCCAGCCAGTGGGCCCAGCCAGCGCTGCAGCCCAGGCGCGCGCGCAGTTGCGCAAAATCGGGCGGGCGCCGGTTGTCCGGGTCCACCAGGCTCAGGTCCCAGCCTTCGCACCCCTGGTAGCGGTCGGGGATGCCTGGTGCGGTCAGCTGCACCAGCACCTGTGCCAGGCTGTTGACTGCGCCGGCCACGGCGATGTGCTGCGCAAACTGGCCGATATGCGCCAGCACACCCAAGGGCCAGCCCGCTGCGATGGCGCGCAGGAAGGCTTCGCACGCAGTTTCATACCCTGCATCGGGGCAGGTCCAGTTGCCGTGGCGCTTGGCTTCGCGGATGGCCTTGAGCTGCCACGCCGACACGCGCTCCAGGAGCGCGTCGACGGTGTTGCTGCCTGCAGGCTTGCCGATGTCCTCCATCGGCCACGCGCCGACCAGGGTCTGGTACAGCGTCAGGCGGTCGCCGGGGTCCGGGGCCTGCGGCAGGGTCGACAGCAGCGGTGCGCATGCGCGTTCCCATGCCGCCACGGCATCGGCCCAGGCGTCGGGCATCTCGCTCAGCACGGCCAGGCGCATGCGTGTGTCCTCGCCGCGCTTGTGGTCGTGGGTCGCGGTGGCCAGCATGGCATGAGGACTGGCCAGGCGCCGCGCCGCCATGCGCGCGTGGAACTGCGCCGGCGGCAGCGCCAGCGTGCCGGGGTCGCTGCCCACTTCGTTGCGCGACAGCAGCCGCCCGTAGCGGTAGAACGCCGTGTCTTCGCCGGCCTTGGCTGCCAGCGCGGGCATCAGTTGCTGCAGGCGGCGCCGCAGCACGCCGGTTTCGCTGTCGGGCGGGGCTGGCGTGCGCAGGCAGCCGCCGATAAAGGCTAGTGCCACGGCCTCGTCCGGGGCCAGGCCGGCGCGCGCCGCCTGCATGGCTTCGTCCAGCATGGCATCGTCGGCCTGTGCGGCCGAGGCGTCGCGCTTGCCGGGTTGCGCGTCAAAGTAGCTGCGGTAGACGGGCACCGCCGCCATCAGCGCGGCCAGCGCGCGCCGCAGCGCCGCGCGTGTCAGGTCGCGCGTGCCGGGCTCCTGCTTCGCGCAGTCGTGCAGGCAGGCGGCCGCGCCTTCGTACTCGGTCACCAGGTGCCGTTCCAGCACCTGGCGCCGCGCCGCCGCGACATGGGCGGCATACGGGCGCGCATCGCCGCTGGCCGATACCCACAGCGCGCCCAGCGGCGCCTCGCCGTTGCCGTCATGCAGCACGGCGGCCACATCGTCCATGAAGTCGTAGCCCGTGGTGCCATCGACCTGCCAGTCCGGCGCCAGGCGTTCGCGCGGGCCCAGGATCTTTTCGACCACCAGCCATGGGTGCGCCAGGCGCAGCAACGGCGGGCGCGCGGCGGCGTGCCGGTCCAGCTCGGCGCGCAGCCGGCGGCAGTAGCCAGCAGGATCGGCCAGGCCGTCGACATGATCGACACGCACGCCGTCGATCCAGCCTTCGCGCAGCAGGCGGAAGACCAGTTCGTGGACGGCGTCGAATACCTGCGGGTCTTCCTCGCGCACGCCGACAAGATCGCTGATCTCGAAGAAGCGCCGCCAGTTCAGTGCCGCGGCGGCGGTGCGCCACCAGGCCAGCCGGTAGTGCTGGCGCTCCAGCAGTGCGTGCAGGCGGGTGCGGCCTTCGGCCTGCTTGGGGTCGTACCAGCCGGGCTGTGTTGCGGCGGCGGCATCCTCGCTGCCCGGCGCCAGCGGCAGCGAGTGCTCGAAATAGCGCAGGTGGGCGGCATCCCCTGCGCTTGCAGGCACCCATTGCAGCTCGCCCGCCACCAGCGTGTCCCAGTAGGACTGACCCAGCATCGGCAGCAGCACCTTGCCATGCAGGGCGGGGTCGCGCGGGGTCCAGTCGATGTCGAAGCTGCCGGCGCAGCGGCTGGCGCGTCCGTGGGTCAGTACGTCGCGCCACCAGCGGTTGTGGGTGGCGTCGGCTGCCATGTGGTTGGGCACAATGTCCAGCACCAGGCCGAGGCCGGCGGCGCGGGCGCGCCCGGCCAGCGCTTTCAGGCCGGGCTCGCCGCCCAGCTCGTCGCGCACGCGGGTGAAGTCGGTGACGTCGTAGCCATGGCTGGAGCCCGGGCGCGCGCTGCACACTGGCGACAGGTACAGGTGGCTGACGCCGAGCGCGGCGTAGTAGTCGACCACGGCGGCGGCATCGGCAAAGGTGAAGCCCGGATGCAGCTGCAGCCGGGCGGTGGCGCGGGGGAGGTCATGATCGCCGCCATCGCCATGGCTGCCTGGCAGGGATTCCGGCAAGCCGGCGGGCATTATCTGGCGCGCGCCGCGGCGGGCTCGCACATGGTGGCGACGCAGGCCAGCGGCGGCAGCATGCCGGCGGACAGCTCGGCTGCGGCGCCGGGCAGGCTTTCATGCAGCGCCGCGCTCATGTCGTGGCACGGGCGCGTGCATGGCACGGCTTCGCTGCCCAGGTTCAGCCACAGGCTCAGCTCCATGCCGTCCATCAGCCGCCAGCGTGCGCACAGCGCGGCCGGCCCCAGGATATCGACGCCGGCCGACTGGCAGCCGGCCAGCCGGTCCAGCAGTTCACGGCGCCGTACTGAGAGCAGTTCGTGGTAGTACGGTGTCCAGTCGCCGTCGTCCTCCAGCTCGGGGCGCGACGCCTCGAAGGTGGCCGGGTCGTTGGGATCGGGGATGGCCGCGGCGCGCGCATCGTCGCGGAATGCCGCGCTTGCCGCAAACTCGCGGCGCCGCCCGTCGCGCACGGCCTGCGCCAGTTCGGGCGGGTGGCTGGTGAAGTAGAGGAAGGGCCGCTGCGTGCCGGTTTCCTCGCCCATGAACACCAGCGGCACCTGCGGGCACAGCAGCTGCAGCGCCACCGCTGCGCGCAGCGCATCGCGGTCCGCCAGGCCGGCCAGCCGGTCGCCCAGTGCGCGGTTGCCAGTCTGGTCGTGGTTCTGCAGGAAGCAGACGAAGGCCGTGGGCGGCAGGTGCGCGCTGGGCTGGCCGCGGCGCACGCCCTCCGCGGTTGACGACACGCCAGGCGCGGCGGCAGAGCGGTGTGCCGACAGTTCGCCCTGGTAGGCAAAGCCTTCGCCCAGCACGCGCGCAAGGTGGCGCAGCGCGGGCTCGCCGCGCCCCGCAGCCGCATCGTCGCCCTCATCGGCACGGCAGGTGTAGTCGGAATAGTAGCCGTCGCCCTCGCCGGTCAGCAGCACGTGCAGGGCATGGTGGGCGTCATCGTTCCACTGTGCGTCGTAGCCCGTGGCCAGCAGTGCGGCATCGTTGTTGTCGTTCTCCAGCACCAGGTGGAGATGGCGGCTGGCGCCGTCGCCTTCGGCCAGCATGGTGCGCAGCTCGCCGGGCAGCGCCGCCAGCCAGCCTTCGTCCTCGATCGCGTGCACGGCGTCCAGGCGCAGGCCGTCGAAGCGGAACTGCTCCAGCCAGTAGCGCGCGTTCTCGGTGAAGAAGCGCCGTACCTGCGGCCGGCGGAAATCGATGGCCGGCCCCCATGGGGTCTGCCGGTCCGCGCGGAAGAACGCGCTGGCGTAGCGGTGCAGGTAGTTGCCTTCCGGTCCGAAGTGGTTGTAGACCACGTCCAGCAGCACCATCATGCCGAGCTGATGGGCGCGGTCCACCAGCGCGCGCAGTTCGTCCGGCGTGCCGTAGGCGGACTCCGGCGCGAATGGCAGCACGCCGTCATAGCCCCAGTTGCGCGTGCCGGGGAACTCAGCCAGCGGCATCAGCTCGACCGCGGTGAAGCCCAGCGCCGCCAGCCGCGGCAGCTGCCGGGCCACGCCGGCAAAGCCGCCGCACAGGCCCACGTGCATTTCATAGACGATGGCTTCATGCCAGGGGCGCCCGCGCCAGTCCGGACACGCCCACGCAAAGGCGCCCGCGGCGTCGGGGGCGGGCACGATGCTGGGCCCGTGCACATCGTCAGCCTGCCAGCGTGAGGCCGGGTCAGGCACGGTGGTGCCGTCGTCAAGCCGGAACCAGTAGCGTGCCCCTTTGCTGCACGGAACAATGGCCTCGAACCAGCCGTTGGCGCCGGCCGCCATGTGCACCGGACCGAGCCCGGCGATCTCCAGCCGTACCGCCTGGCCCTGCTCGGCTGCGTCCGGAGCCCACAGCCGGAACCGCACGCGCCGTCTGGCAGCCAGGCCGGCCCGAACAGGTAGTCGTGCGCAGGTTCGCCGTTGCCGGGCAGGCCCGGCTGTCCGACGGCAGCGGGCGCTGCAAAGCAGTCGTGCGGGGCCAGGCTGGGCATGGCGGAGCGGGCGCCGGGGGCAAGAAGAAACGGGTTGGCGTGCAAATTCGGCTCCTGGCTTCGGGACAGCTGTGGGACGTGCGAAGGGAGAGCCGGCCGGATGGCCGGTCTTGGCACAATGCGAACTCCATGCCCGTGGGACAACGCTTTGCGAGGCCGCATGCTGGCGGGGGCAACTGCCGGCGCGGGCTTTGTTACATGGGCCATTGTAGAAACTACCGGGTGGTGCGGACGTGCGTTAGCCCACGCCCGCAGCGCTGCTTCAGGCGGCACGCGGGGCGTGTGCCGGAGATTCACCCTGCCAGGGCGCGCCGCTGGCGCGGTGCAGCAGCCGCACCGGCACCGGCTCGATGCGCCAGATGCGCTCGCAATACTCGCGGATCGCCCGGTCCGAGGAAAAGCGCCCGGAGCGCGCGCAAGACAGCACCGACATGCGTTGCCAGCGCGCCGGCTCGGCAAAGGCCTGCGAGACTTTCTCCTGGCACTCGATGTATGAGGCGAAGTCGGCCATCAGCAGGTAGGGGTCGTGCCTCTGCTGAGGGTCGAACAGCGGACGGAACAGCGCCGGGTCGCCGCGCGAGAAAAAGCCTTGCTGGACCAGGTCGATCACCGCGCGCAGCTGCGGGTTGCTGTGGTAGTAGGCGGCAGGATCGTAGCCGCTTGCACGCAGCGCATAGACCTCTGGCGCGGTCAGGCCGAACGGGAAGAAGTTGTCGTTGCCCACGGCTTCGCGCAGCTCGATATTGGCGCCGTCCATGGTGCCGATATTGAGCGCGCCATTCATTGCGAATTTCATGTTGCCGGTGCCGGACGCTTCCTTGCCCGCCAGCGAGATCTGCTCGGCCAGGTCGGCCGCCGGGTAGATGCGCTGCCCGTAGGTGACGTTGAAGTTGGGCAGGAACACTACCTTTAGGCGCTCGCGCACCTGCGGGTCGCGGTTGACCACGTCGGCCACCGAAGTGATGAAGCGGATCATCAGCTTGGCATAGGCATAGCCCGGTGCCGCCTTGCCGCCGAACAGGAAGGTGCGCGGCTGGATCTCGGCGCCGGGATCGGACTTGATGCGGTGATACAGCGCGATCACATGCAGGACCGCAAGGTGCTGGCGCTTGTATTCGTGGATGCGCTTGACCATCACGTCGAACATGGAGGAAGGGTCCACCACCACGCCGGTGGTGTCGCGGACCAGCTCGGCCAGCGCCACCTTGTTCTGGTGCCGCGCGGCGTGCCATTGTTCGCGAAAGCCCGCGTCCTCGGCATACGGCTCGAGCGCGCGGATCTGCGCCAGGTCGGAGATCCAGCCGTCGCCGATCGCCTCCGACACCAGCCGCGTCAGGCGCGGATTGGACAGCGCCAGCCAGCGCCGCGGTGTCACGCCGTTGGTGATGCTGGTGAATTTCTCCGGCCACATCTCGTGGAAATCCTTGAGCACGTCCTCGCGCATCAGCCGTGAGTGCAGCTCGGCTACGCCGTTGATGGCGTGGCTGCCCACGCACGCCAGGTTGGCCATGCGCACATGCCGTTCGCCGTGCTCATTGATCAGCGACAGCCGCGCCAGGCGCGATTCGTCGCCGTAGAAGCGGATCCGCACCTCGTCCAGCAAGCGCGCGTTGATCTCCAGGATGATCTCAAGATGGCGCGGCAGCACACGGGCAAACAGCGGCAGCGGCCATTGCTCCAGCGCCTCGGGCAGCAGCGTGTGGTTGGTGTAGGCAAAGGCATTCTGGGTGATGTGCCAGGCCTCGTTCCAGGGCAGGTCATGGTCGTCAACCAGCAGCCGCATCAACTCGGCAATGCCGACGGCCGGGTGGGTGTCGTTCAGTTGCACCGCGAACTTCTCGTGGAAGCGCGTCACGGGGATGCCGTCGACGGCGAGCAGCCGCAGCATGTCTTGCAGCGAACAGGCGACGAAAAAGTACTGTTGCTCCAGCCGCAGCTCCTTGCCCTGGCTGGTCTCGTCGTTGGGGTAGAGGACCTTGGTCAGGTTCTCGGAGGTGACCTTCTTGCTGACCGCGCCAAGGTAGTCGCCGCGGTTGAAGGTATGGAAGTCGAACGCCTCGGTGGCGTCTGCGCGCCACAGGCGCAGGGTGTTCACGGTATTGACGCGGTAGCCCAGGATCGGCGAGTCGAATGGCACACCCACCACGGTCTTGGCCGGCACCCAGCGTACGCGGTAGTGGCCACGGTCGTCGGTGTAGTGCTCGGTGTGGCCGCCCAGGCGCACCTGCACGGCCCACTCTGAGCGCTGGATCTCCCAGGGGTTGCCGTTGCGCAGCCAGGTGTCGGTGGATTCCACCTGCATGCCGTCGATGATGGTCTGCTGGAAGATGCCGTATTCATAGCGGATGCCATAGCCGAGCGCGGGGATTTCCAGCGTCGCCAGCGAATCCATGAAGCAGGCCGCCAGCCGGCCCAGGCCGCCATTTCCCAGCCCCGGCTCGACCTCTTGCTCCAGGATGCGGTCGAGATCCAGCCCGGCAGCGGCCATGGCCTCGCGCACCTCGTCGAAGATGCCCAGGTTGATCAGGTTGTTGCCCAGGTGCGGACCCATCAGGAATTCGGCCGACAGGTAGGCGACGGTGCGCGAGGGCTGGCCCAGATAGGCTTCGGCGGTGCTGATCCAGCGCTGCACCAGGCGGTCGCGCACGGTATGCGCCGCCGCCTGGTAGAGGTCGTTCTGGCTGGCGTGGCCGGGCAGCTTGCCCTGGGTATGGAAGACGTGGTCGAGGAAGGCCCGGCGCAGGCTGGCGCCGGACAGGGCGGTACGGGTGTCATCGGCATGCTCGGGCCGGACGGTATGGATGTCATCGGCATGCTCGGGCCGGACAGATTCCTTCATGGCGAGGCTCCTGCGCATGTGCGTGGGTCAAGCTTAGTGGATGGAGCAATCCCTGCAGGGAGATCGCGGCGCTGGTCTTGCAAGCGGCACTTTTGCGGGCCCGTGGCTACGCGCGTGGCGGCGGATGGCGTGCGCCGTGCCGGCCGCCGCGCAGGGCGTCAGCCCGCGCCCGCACCGCCGGGGTATCGAACAGCGCACGTACGTCGGCATCGAGCCGGCGCTGCCAGTTGGGATGGACGCTGGTGGTGCCGGGCAGGTTGGGCTGCTCGGCTTCGCCCAGCAGGTCTTCCAGCGGCACCAGGCGCATGGCGGTGCGCGCCGTGCCCAGCCATGCCAGCACGGCATCGAGCGGGGTATGGGCGGGGCCCGGCACGGCGCCGCTGCACAGCCCCGCTTCGCACAGCGCCTGCCATAGCGCGCCGCGCTCGCGCGCACGGCCGGCTTGCAACGCTTCGAGGGTTTCGCCAGGCGCCAGCAGGTGCAGCCGGTCGCGCCACGCAAGGTCACGGCCGGCCCACCAGCCAGTGACTGTGGGGAGGTCATGCGTCGAGGTGGTGGCGACGGCATCGGGCGGCCAGGCTGCGGGAGGCAGGAAGGCCGGCACGGTGTCGGGCACGGTGTCTGGCACGGGGGCGGGCACCCGGCGATCTGCCTGCGCCGCCTCGGCTGGCGCGCACTCTTCGCGCTGGAACCACAGCACATCGATGCCCAGCACGCCACGGGCCGACAGCACCGCATTCAGCTCCGGCGGCACCGTGCCCAGGTTCTCGCCGATGATGATCGCGCGGTGCCGCCATGATTCCAGCGCCACCAGCCGCAACATGTCCTGCAGCGGATAGCGCAGATAGGCGCCCTCGCTGGCCGGGGCACCGGCCGGCACCAGCCACATGCGTGCCAGGCCAAGCACATGGTCGATGCGCAGGCCGCCGGCATGGGCCAGGTTGGCGCGCAGCATCTCCAGGAAGGCGGCATAGCCGCGGCGGCGCAGCCCGCGCGGCGAGAATACCGCCACGCCCCAGTCCTGCCCGAGCGGGTTGTACAGGTCCGGCGGCGCGCCGGCATGGAAGCCCGCCAGGATTTCCTGTTGCCGCGTCCAGGCCTGGCTGCCGCCAGGGTCGGCGCCCACCGCCAGGTCGGAGACGATACCGACCGCCATGCCCGCGGCGCGCGCCGCGCGCTGCGCGCGTGCCATGCCGTCGGCGGCGATCCATTGCAGGAAAGCGTGGTAGGCGACCTCATCGGCATGCGCCTGTGCAAAAGCCGCCACGGCGGCATCGCCGGGCGAGCGCAGCGTGACCGGCCAGCAGTGCCAGTCAGGCGCGGGGTTGTGGTTCATGCCGTTGGCGCTGTCGGCCAGCCGCTGGGCCTGGATGGCCTCATAGCAGGCGTGCGCGTGCAACGCAGTGCCGCCGCGCGCGCGAAAGGCGGCGCAGTCATCGAGCGCCGCGCGCGGCAGCAGCGCTTCGCTGCGCTCCCATAGCCACCGCAGGATGGCGTAGCGCAGCGGCGTCAGCGTGATCCAGTCGATCTCGCTGCGGGCTTCCAGCGCTTGCAGCGACTCGCCCGCGCCGAGCGCGGCGACGGCCCAGTCTACCGCGGCCTGCCCGAATTGCACGGCGGGGTCGGCATAGAGCGGATTCAGGAACAGGCGGCTGGACGGCGCATACGGGCTGTAGCGCTCGGGCAGGGCGGCAAAGCCGGCGTGCAGCGGGTTGATGGCCACGGCGTCGGCGCTGGCGCCGGCCGCGCTGATGCAGCACTGGGCCAGCGCGCTCAGGTCGCCCATGCCGCAGGGCGCGCCGCGGCGCAGGCCGTAGAGCTGCACTGCCAGGCCCAGGGCCGGGTCAGTTCGCCCGCGCGGCCGGCGTGCCGCAGCGCATCGGCGACGCCGTAGCAGCGCGGCGGCGCGATCGCCAGCACGGTGTGCGCATCGCCCAGTTCGAGGCGGTGGTAGCCGCATACGTCAATGGCGGGCAGCAGCATGGTGCCGCCGCTGTCGCGCGCGCTGTCACCGTTGCCACGCACCGCGGTGCCGGTGACGATGGCGCCGTCTTCCAGCGTCAGCCGGTAGGACCGCTGCGGCAGCGCACGCGGCCACGGCACCGACACCGGCTTGCCGCGTTCGGCGGTGACCAGGGGCGGCAGTGCATGCGCGGCGTCATCGGAGGCAAGCCACGCGCGCGACGCTTCGCACTGGCCATTGGTGGCGCCAGGCAGTCCCAGGCCGTCCAGCACGCGCCGCAGCGCGGCGTCGGAGACCGTCTGGGGCTGGTTCCAGGCATCCGTCCACTGAGGCAGCAGGCCCGCGCGCAGCGCCAGCGCATGCAGCGGCGTGGGCGCGTCGTGGCGGGTGGCGCGCCGGCTCACGCTTGTGCCTCCTGCGGCGCGCCCGGAGGCGGGCTTTCCTGGGGCGCGCCCAGGGGCGGGCTTTCCTGGGGCGCGCTGTGGCGGCGGCGGGCTTGGGCCGCCAGCAGCACCAGCGAGTGGCCCGCCACCGCCAGGCTGTTGGCGACCGCCTCGCCCGCGAGTTCGGCCTCAGTGGCGTCGGGCCGGCTGCTGTCGAACAGCAGCGTCCAGGCCAGCGCGGGCTCGGGCAGCAGGAAGGATGCATCGGCATCGCCGGCGTTGAGCAGCAGCAAGGTCACCTGCACGCTGTCAGCATCGCTCTCTTCGTCTTGCGCCATCGAGCCCAGCTGTGCACGCTCCGGTTGGGGCGGCGTGGCCGCGCGGCGCAGCGCGAGCGTGCGGATCTCCGGGTCGGCCCATTCCTCGGGGGTGGGCGGCTTGCCGTCGGTATCGAACCAGGCAATATCGGCAATGCCCTGCGCCGGCTCCTCGCGCCCGTGCGCGAAGCGGTCGCCGGCCAGCGAGTGCAGCCGCCGGCGCAGGGCCAGCAGGCGGCGCACCATGTGCTGCAGCGGCTGCGCGCCGGGCGTCTGGGCCTGCTTCCAGTCCAGCCACGAGATCTCGTCGTCCTGGCAGTAGGCGTTGTTGTTGCCCTGCTGGCTGCGGCCCCATTCGTCGCCGGCGGTCAGCATGGGGGTGCCCTGCGACAGCAGCAGCGTGGCCATCAGCGCCTGCGCCACGTGCGCGCGGCAGGCCAGGATGGCGGGGTCGTCGGTGGGGCCTTCGATGCTCCCGTCGGGACTCCAGTTGGCGCTGGCGTTGTCGTCGGTGCCGTCGCGGTTGTCTTCGCCGTTGGCCTCGTTGTGCTTGCTGCTGTAGCTGACCAGGTCTGCCAGCGTGAAGCCGTCGTGCGCGGTGATGAAGTTGATGCTGGCCCACGGGCGCCGGTGGCGACGGTCGAAGAGGTCGGCCGAGGCCGCCAGCCGCGCCGCCAGTTCGCCGCGGTGGCTGGCGTCGCCGCGCCAGAAGCGGCGCGCCACATCGCGGAACTTGTCGTTCCACTCGGCAAAGCCGGGCGGGTGGTTGCCAAGCTGGTAGCCGCCCGGGCCCAGGTCCCACGGCTCGGAGATCAGCTTGACGCGGCTCAGCACCGGGTCCTGCATCAGCGTATCGAAAAAGCCCGAGCCGGCATCGAAGCCATTGCCCTCGCGCCCGAGGGTGGTGCCCAGGTCGAAGCGAAAGCCATCGACGTGGTAGCACTGCACCCAGTAGCGCAACGAGTCCATCACCATCTGCAGCACGCGCGGATGCGACACGTTGAGCGTATTGCCGCAGCCGGTGTCGTTGATGTAGTGGCGCTCGTCGCCCGGCACCAGCCGGTAGTAGCTGGCGTTGTCCAGCCCTCGCCACGACACTGTCGGCCCCAGCTCGTTGCCCTCGCAGGTATGGTTGTAGACCACGTCCAGGATCACTTCGAGGCCGGCGGCGTGCAGGCGCCGCATCGCCACCTTGAGTTCCTGCAGTTGCCCGGTGCCCAGGTAGGCGGGCTCCGGTGCGAAGTACGCCATGGTGCTGTAGCCCCAGTAGTTGCGCAGTCCGCGCTCCAGCAGGAAGCGGTCCTGCAGGATGGCGTGGACCGGCAGCAGCTCGACAGTGGTGATGCCGAGCTGCACCAGGTGGTCGATAAAGCGTGGGTCGCACAGCGAGGCGAAGGAACCGCGCAGGTTGGGCAGCAGGTCGCCGCGCAGCATCGACAGGCCTCGCAGGTGGGCTTCATAGATGACGGTGGACGGCCACGGCACCGCGGGCGGGCGGTCGTCGCCCCAGTGGAAGCTTTCGTCGACGACCACCGCCTTGGGCATGGTCGGAGCGCTGTCGCGGCGGTCTGGTGTCAGGTCGCCGCGCGCACTTTGCAGGCGGTAGCCGAACAGCGCATCGGACCAGCGCACCGGGCCGCTCAACTGGCGCGCATACGGGTCCAGCAGCAGCTTGTGCGGGTTGAAGCGGTGGCCGTGCGCGGGATCGTAGGGGCCGTGCGCGCGGTAGCCGTACAGCGTGCCGAGCGCCGCGTCGGGCAGGTAGCCGTGCCAGATCTCGTCGGTGCATTCCGGCAGCCGCAGGCGCGCCAGCTCCTTGCGCCCGTTGTCGGAGAACAGGCACAGGTCGATGCGGGGGGCGTGGGCCGAGAACACCGCGAAATTGACACCCAGGCCGTCCCAGTGGGCTCCGAGGGGATACGGCTTGCCGGGCAGCAGCCGGTCCGCGAACTGGCGGCTCATGCCGATGCGCCCTGGATGCCACCGCCTGGATCGAAGCGCAGCACCAGCGTGGCCAGCGGCGGCAGCGTCAGCGCGAGCGAAGCCGGCTGCCCGTGCGAAGGCACGTCCACTGCCGCTACCGCGCCGCCATTGCCGACATTGCTGCCGCCGTACACGGCAGCATCGGTATTCAGGCATTCCTGCCAGGCGCCGGCGTACGGCACCCCGAGCCGGTAGCCATAGCGCGGCACCGGGGTCATGTTGACCACCACCAGCACCACCTCGCGGCTGAGAGGGCCCGCGCGGCGCAGCCACGCGAACACGCTGTTGTGGTTGTCGTCGCCCACCACCCACTGGAAGCCTTCCGGGCGGTGGTCCAGCGCATGCAGCGCGGGCAGCTCGCGGTAGAGGCGGTTCAGGTCACGCACCAGCGTGTGCATGCCGCGGTGCATCGGGTGGTCCAGCAAGGCCCAGTCAAGCTCGGCATCGTGGTTCCATTCCTGCCACTGCGCCAGCTCGCCGCCCATGAACAGCAGCTTCTTGCCCGGGTGCGCCCACATGAAGCCGTAGTAGGCGCGCAGGCCGGCAAAGCGCTGCCAGTCGTCGCCGGGCACCTTGCCGATCATCGAGCCCTTGCCGTGCACCACTTCGTCATGCGACAGCGGCAGCACGAAGGCCTCGGACCACGCATAGACCAGCCCGAAGGTCATGTCCTGGTGGTGCCAGGCGCGGTGGACGGGCTGGTGCCCGAGATAGTGCAGCGTGTCGTGCATCCAGCCCATGTTCCACTTGAAGTCGAAGCCAAGCCCGCCGCTGGCGACGCTGGCGGTCACGCCGGGCCACGCGGTGGATTCTTCGGCGATGGTCAGCGCACCGGGGCAGCGTTCGTGGACCACGGCGTTCAGTTCACGCAGGAAGTCGACGGCTTCCAGGTTTTCCCGGCCGCCGAAGCGGTTCGGCACCCACTGTCCGGGCTCGCGGCTGTAGTCGCGGTAGAGCATGGATGCCACCGCGTCCACCCGCAGGCCGTCGGCGTGGAAGTGCTCCAGCCAGTGCAGCGCGGCGGCCAGCAGGAAGCCGCGCACCTCGTTGCGGCCGAGGTTGTAGATCAGGGTGTTCCAGTCCTGGTGGAAGCCTTCGCGCGGGTCCTCGTGCTCATAGAGCGCGGTGCCGTCGAAGCGCGCCAGCCCGTGCGGATCGGTCGGGAAGTGCGCGGGCACCCAGTCCAGGATCACGCCGATGCCGGCCTGGTGGCAGCGGTCGATAAACGCGGCAAAGGCCTGCGGCGGCCCCAGCCGCGCGGTGGGCGCGTACAGCGACAGCGGCTGGTAGCCCCAGGAGCCGCCGAACGGGTGCTCGGTAATGGGCAGCAGCTCGATATGGGTAAAGCCCAGTTCCTGCACGTACGGCACCAGCCGCCCGCCCAGGATTTCCCAGCCGCGTTGCGGGTCGTTGGCCGCCTGCAGCCACGACAGGGCATGGACTTCATAGACGGACATCGGCGCGGCATAGGGATCAGCGGCGCCGCGGCGCGCCATCCAGTCGGCGTCGTGCCAGGCGAAGGGGGGCGCGCCCTGGTCCGGCCCGGCCACCACCGAGGCGGTGGCGGGGGGCGCCTCGGTGGCCTGCGCGAGCGGGTCGGCCTTGTCCGGCAGCTCGGTGCCGTGCGGGTCGAGCAGGTCATACTTGTAGCGGCTGCCGGGCTGCGCGCCCAGCGCGGCGGGGATGAACAGCTCCCAGATGCCGCTCGGATGGCGCAGCCGCATCGGGTGCCGCGCCGGGTGCCAGCCGTTGAAGTCAGCGATCACCGAAACCCGCTGCGCGTTCGGCGCCCACACGGCAAAGCGCACGCCGTCGATGCCGTCCACGCGCTGCCACTGCGCGCCCAGGCAGGCGCCCAGCTCGAAGTGGCGGCCCTCGGCGATCAGGTGCAGGTCCAGCTCGCCCAGCAGCAGGCCAAAGGCGTAAGGGTCGGCGCTGCACTGGCCGGTGCCGTCGGACCATTGCACGCGCAGCCGGTAATCAGGCGGACTGCCCTTGTATTCGCGCGGCAGCCGCGCGGCGAAGACGCCGCCGCCGTGCAGCCGCGCCATCTCCGCCAGTGGCGTGCCGCCGGCATCGGTCAGCTGCACCGACGCCGCCCCTGGCAGGCAGGCGCGCACCAGCGTGCCGTCGCCGTCAGGGTGCGGACCCAGCACGGCAAACGGGTCATGGTGGCGTGCACCGAGCAAGGCCTCGAGCTCGTGGCCCGGCAGCATGCCGGGCTGCGTGCCATGGGCGGGGGTCATAGCTGGTCTCCCGGCGGTACCAGCTTGCGCAGCAGGCGCGCCAGGCCGCTCACCGGCAGGTCGATCCACGCCACGCGGTTGGCGGCTTCGTAGTCGACCTCATAGGCCGCCCGCTCCAGCAAGAACAGGTCCAGCAAGGGCTGCAACTGGTCGGGCGCGACCCAGGGTGCGCCCGAGTCCTGCATGTGCTGGTGGTAGCAGTTCAGGAAGGCTTCGCTGGCGGTGGTACGGAAGCGCTCCAGCAGCACCGCGCGGCGTTCGGCCAGCTGCGGCGGCAGTTCGCTGTGGGTGCGTTCCTGGCGGTCGGTGCCGACCGTGGCCGCGGCGTAGTCCAGCGAGCGCAGCAGCCCGGCCACATCGCGCAGCGGCGAGGTCTTGCGGCGGCGCCAGTCCAGCGGCAGGCCGGGCTCGCCCTCGAAGTCGACCAGGTAGGTGTCGTTCTGCGCAATCAGCACCTGGCCCAGGTGGAAGTCGCCGTGGATGCGCGTCTGCAGGCTGCCCGGCGCGGCAGCGGCGAGCTGTTCGACCAGCGCGGGCAGCGCGTCGCGCGCGGCCATCAGGGTCTGCACGTCGGCCTCGAGGGTCTGGCGCACCGGTCCCGGCACGGTGGCTAACGCAGGCTCCAGCCGCGTCAGCGCGCGTTGCAGCGCACGCATGGCTTGCCCGGCCCACGCGCGCGCATCGCCGTCGGTTGCCGGCAATGGCGCGAAGGCGTCGTCGCCGGTGGCCCGTGCCAGCACCGCATGGAGCTCGGCCAGCCGGCGGCCGAGCGTGCCAGCCAGCGCGGCGTAGCCGGTCATGGCCTCGGCAAACTCGTCCTCGCTCTCCTGCGAGGGCAGCGCGTCATCGATGGCGCGGCCCAGGTAGTCCAGGGTCCAGTCCCAGCCATTGCCCTGGTTCAGGACATAGCCCTGCAGCAGCATCAGCGTATGTGGCACGCCATCCGGCCCGGTGCGCACCACCTCGCCCAGCAGCGGTGCCGCGTGCGCATAGGCCTGCGCGGTCAGGTAGCGCGTCATCTCGGCCTCGGGGTGGATGCCGCCAGAGACCCGGCGCACCATCTTGAGCACGGCCGTGTTGTTGTAAGACAGCGAGCTGTTGGACTGCTCGGCCGACATGTATTCGATCGGGTCGCGCTCCAGTTCCAGCGCGGCCAGGCCGGGCTCGGCACGGAAGTGGATGATGTCGTTTCCGGCCTGCATCTGCACGTCATTGCGCAGCGCGCGCACCACCTCGCGCGCAAAGGGCTCGACCACGAAACCGTCGGTGGCCAGCCCCACGCGGCTGCCCTGGCGCACGCGCGCCATCGACAGGCCATGTGCCAGCTGCGACACGCTGTCGGCGCTCTCCCGGTCCCACAGGATGCCCAGCGGCAGCTGGTAGCGCTCGGTGCGGCCAGGCAGGACCACTTCGACCTCGCCCAGGTAGACATCTTCGCCGCTGCTGCCGCGCGCAAATGGCAGCACATAGGCCAGCTCGATGCGCTCGATGCGCTCGTGCTTGGCGCCGAACCAGCGGCGCCGGCTGACGTAGTGCGGCAGCACGTCGCTGGCCATGATGCGGCGCGAGGCGTCGGTCAGCTCCGGCCGGCCAATGTTCTGCATCACGAGGGTGATCTGGTCTGGCATTTGCTCAGGCGCCTCCACGTGCCACGACGGCGGCTGCGCCTCGTCGCTGAGCACGAACCAGTAGAAGCCATAGGGCGGCAGCGTCAGCAGGTAGGTCAGCGTGCCGATGGCAGGGAACGGCGTGGCGCCCATCATCTCCACCGGCACGCGGCCGTTGAAGGCGGACAGGTCCAGCTCCACCGCCTGCGGCGCGCGCGACAGGTTGGCCACGCACAGGATGTGCTCGTCCTCGTACTCGCGCAGGTAGGCCAGGATCTTGCGGTTGCCCGGGAACAGGAAGCGCAGCGTGCCGCGGCCGAAGGCGTGGTGCTTGCGCCGCAGCGCCAGCATGCGCCGCATCCAGTTCAGCAGCGAATGCGGGTCGCGCGCCTGCGCCTCGACATTGACCGCCTCGTAGCCGTACAGGGGCCCTGCAGCGTCGGCAGCACCAGGCGCTCGGGATCGGCGTGCGAGAAGCCGCCGTTGCGGTCGGGCGACCACTGCATCGGCGTGCGCACGCCGTCGCGGTCGCCCAGGTGGATGTTGTCGCCCATGCCGATCTCGTCGCCGTAGTAGATCACCGGCGTGCCGGGCATCGAGAACAAGAGGCTGTTCATCAGCTCGATGCGGCGGCGGTCGCGCTCCATCAGCGGCGCCAGCCGGCGGCGGATGCCCAGGTTGATGCGCGCGCGGCGGTCCGAGGCATAGACCTCCCACAGGTAGTCGCGCTCGCTGCCGGTCACCATTTCCAGCGTCAGTTCGTCGTGGTTGCGCAGGAAGATGGCCCACTGGCAGTTGGGCGGCACCTCCGGCGTCTGGCGCATGATGTCGGTGATCGGGAAGCGGTCCTCACGCGCGATGGCCATGTACATGCGCGGCATCAGCGGGAAGTGGAAGGCCATGTGGCATTCGTCGCCCTCAGGCTCAGGCCCGGTCAGGCCGAAGTACTGCTGCGCGTCCTCGGGCCACATATTGGCTTCGGCCAGCAGCATGCGCCCGCGGAAGTGCTGGTCCAGGTGGGCCCGGATATGGCGGATGATCGCGTGCGTCTCCGGCAGGTTCTCATTGCTGGTGCCCTCGCGCTCGACCAGGTAGGGCACGGCGTCAAGGCGCAGGCCATCGATGCCCATGTCGAGCCAGAAGCGCATCACCGACAGCACTTCGTTGAGCACCTGCGGGTTGTCGAAGTTCAGGTCCGGCTGGTGCGAGTAGAAACGGTGCCAGAAGTAGGCGCCGGCGACCGGGTCCCAGCTCCAGTTGGACTTTTCGGTATCGCAGAAGATGATGCGGGTGCCAGCGTAGGACTGGTCGTGGTCGGACCACACGTAGTAGCGGCGCGCGGCAGAGCCGGGCTTGGCCTTGCGCGCGCGCTGGAACCAGGGGTGCTGGTCCGAGGTGTGGTTGATCACCAGTTCGGTGATCACGCGCAGCCCGCGTGCATGGGCCGCGGCCACGAAGCGCCTGGCCTCGGTCAGCGTGCCGTAGTCGGGATGGACATTGCGGTAGTCGGCGATGTCATAGCCGTCGTCGCGTCGCGGCGACGGATAGAACGGCAGCAGCCACACCGTGTCTACGCCCAGGTTGACCAGGTAGTCGAGCTTGGCCAGCAGCCCGGCAAAATCGCCCACGCCGTCGCCGTTGGCGTCGTAGAAGGACTTGATGTGGAGCTGGTAGATGACCGCGTCCTTGTACCAGAGCGGATCGGCGTTGAGCAGGTCGGCACTGCCGGTTTCGGTAAGGCGTTTCATCCGTGTCTCCACGTATGCCTGTCAGGCGCCGTGCGGGTCGGTCGAGGCCGGCGCCGCGGGTGGGCGGGGCGCGGGACGCTCCAGCGGGCGCACATGCCAGACCGAGAAGGGCAGTTGCGCCGGATCCAGCCGGATGCGCTGGTGCTTGCCGCGCAGCTCGAAGCGCCGGCCGTGCATCAGCTCGTGCACCGCCAGGCCGGCCTGGTCGGGCAGCCCCCATTCCCACAACGGGATTTCGATATCGGCCTCGTGCGCCGTGCGCGGATCCAGGTTGATCGCGACCAGCAGCACGTCGTCGCCGAACAGGTAGTCGGTGCCTGGCACGAAGCGCGCGAACCACAGCACCGCGTCGCTGCCGGCATGGTAAAAGCGCAGCCCCAGGTGGTTCTGCAGCGCCGGGTGCCCGGCGCGGATCTCATTGAGCCGGGAGATCTCCGCGACGATATTGCCGGGCTGCCGCCAGTCGCGCACGCGCAGCTGGTATTTCTCGGAGTCGAGGTATTCCTCGCGCACCTTGCCGTCCAGCACAAAGGGCGCGCTCTCGCACAGCTCGAAGCCGCTGTACATGCCCCACAGGCCCGACAGCAGCGTGGCCAGCGCGGCGCGGATCAGGAACGCCGGGCGCCCGCCCTGGTGCAGGAAGTAGGGGTTGATGTCGGGTGTATTGACGAAGAAGTGCGGGTGGAAGAAATCGCGCAGCGGGCTTTGCGTCAGCTCGGTCAGGTACTCGGTCAGCTCCCACTTGGTGTTGCGCCAGGTGAAATAGGTATACGACTGGCTGAAGCCGAGCTTGGCCAGGCGCGCCATCATCTTGGGCCGGGTGAAGGCCTCGGCCAGGAAGATGGTGTCGGGGTGGCGCGCGCGCACGTCGGCGATCATCCACTCCCAGAACGGCAGCGGCTTGGTATGCGGGTTGTCCACGCGGAAGATGCGCACGCCGTGGTCGGCCCAGAACATCACCACGTCGCGCAGGGCCTGCCATAGCGCGGCGCCCGCGGGCGGCGCGGCGTAGAAATCGACGTTGACGATGTCCTCGTACTTCTTGGGCGGGTTCTCCGCATAGCGCAGCGAGCCGTCGGGGCGGTGCGCAAACCACTCCGGATGATCCTTCAGCCACGGATGGTCGGGCGAACACTGGATCGCGAAGTCCAGCGCCAGTTCCAGGCCGTGCGCCGCGGCTGCGTCCAGCAGGCGGCCGAAATCTTCGAAGGTGCCCAGCTCGGGATGGAGCGCATCGTGGCCGCCTTCCTCGCCGCCGATGGCGTAAGGGCTGCCGGGTTCGCCCGGCTCGCTGCGCAAGCTGTTGTTGCGGCCTTTCCGATGGGTACGGCCGATCGGGTGGATCGGCGTGAAGTACAGCACGTCGAAGCCCATCGCGCGGATGGCGGGCAGCCTGGCGATGACATCGTCGAAGGTGCCGTGGCGGGTCTCGTCGTTGCTTTGCGAACGCGGGAACAGCTCGTACCAGCTGGCATAGCGTGCGGCCAGGCGGTCGGCTTCGACCGGCATGGCCACCGGATGGCGCGAGGCAAACGGGCGGCCCGCGGGGTTGCCATCACTGCCTGCATCGCGGCCGCGGTGCGTGGCGACAGCAGGATCTCCTGCCGGCGAGCGTCATCGGCGGCAGCGGTGGTCAGTTCGTCGACGAGAGCTGAGAGCTCCTTGTCCGCGGTTGCCTTCTGGCTGTCCTTCCCGCCATTGCCCTGCTTCCCGTTCCTTGCAGGCTGCAGCAGCGCATCGGCCACCAGCCGCGCGCCTTCTTCGATCTCCAGTGCCACGTTGAGGCCGGCCGCGCGCTTCTTGCCGATCTCGTCGAGCCAGCTGGCGAAGGTGTCGCGCCAGGCCTCGACCGTGAATTCGTGCCGGCCCAGTGCCACCAGCGGGAAGCTGCCTTCCCAGCGGTCGTTGATCACGGGCTGCATCGGCGCTTCGTGCCAGCCAGTCTCGCCCGGCGCGCGCCATAACACCGCGGCGGCAAGCTTGTCGTGCCCATCCATCCAGATATCGGCACTGACGGTCACGCGCTCGCCCACTATGCGCCGCACGGCGAAGCGGCCTTCGTTGCAGGCGGGTTCGACGTGCTCGATGGCGATGCGCGGGGCCTCCATCGCCGCCACCACGCTGCCCAGGCCGGTGGCGGCCAGCGTTTCATGGCCGTGCGGCGCGCGCGCGTCGGCTGCCGGCATGCCGGGCCGCGTCAGGGGCAGCGGTGGCACTTCATAGAGGCGGATATCGGCGGGCGCCAGCGTGATGCTGGCCAGCGCATCGAGCCGGTGGTTGCCATCGAGCGTCCCGCCCGGGCCACCCAGTGACGATTCCAGATGCGCGCTGGCATGCGGCAGCGCGCTCAGCACGCGGTCGGCGCCCAGCGTGCCGGGTGCCGCGGGGTCTGGATTGAGCACCACTGCCAGGGCGGGGGCGCCGTCTGGTACCGCAGGGTCGCTACGGTTGCCGGCCGTGTCGAGCAGGGCGCAGGCGCCGTCCGGCACAGGCAGCCGTGCCAGCACCGTCAGCGGCGCGTCGGGTCCGCTCAGCAGCCGCACGGCCAGCGCGGGGGCCGGATCGCGCGCAGCCAGCCAGGTATTGGTTTCCAGCAGTTCATGGGTGATGTCGTATGGCACGCCCTGATGCGGGGCGCCATCCGCTGCCAGCGGGTCGCGTGCCAGCGCGCCGCCGGTCTCGAAGCCGGCCGGCACCAGGATGCCGTCGCCGATCGCCGCGGCGGTCCACAGCGCACGCCGCGCGCTGAGCGCGTCATGGCTTGCCGGCGTCAGCGCGGGGGCGGCCAGCACCCGGCCAAAGCGGCGCAGCCGCGCGATTTCCTCGGTCAGCCAGGGGCTGCGAAAATCCCACCACGGCAGCGAGCAGAAGGCGCCGTCGAAGCCTGCTGGCGCCAGCTCATCCAGTTGCGCCGGCGTCAGGCCCGGCGTCCACGCCAGCAAGCACGGTGCACCGCGCGCCTGTGCCGGCACGGCATCGCTGCGCAGCGTGCCGGTCAGCGCGGCCCACTGCCTGCCGGGCACGCGAGCCGGCGCACGGCAGCAGAAGCCCGCCGCGCCTGCCGCCCAGGCCTGGCGCAGCCGGACCGCCCACCACTGCACCAGCGCGTCGGCCGTGGCCGGGTCATGCCAGCGCAGGCGGGCGCCGGGGATGTGGCTGTCGGTCTCGTGTGGGGCGAAGGCCGGGACCGCACTGTCGATCCAGGCAGGGTCGGGAGCTGGCTCGGCGCCGTCGGCGTGGTCGACCGCATAGCGGTCCAGTGAGATGTCGAGCAGCGGGGCCAGCCCGTGCCGGGCGCAAGCCGCGAAAGCGTCTTCGCCGGGCAGGTGCGGCCAGCCGCCGATCAGTACGTGGTCGAAGCCCAGGGCCGCCACGCGCTGGAGCGCGTGTTCATCGGCATCGGGCGTTCCGGTCAGGTCGATCTGGCAGATCCGCACAAAGTCCTCCCGGTGTTTCGCTCCGGCGGAGCAACAAAAATCCCGCTCCGGCGCCTCGCGGCCCGCCGGCGGGATGGCACAGCCATGCGAAGTGCGTGCCAGCGCGCCCGGCCAGTTGCCGTTGCGCCCCTGGCCAAGGCGCCTCAAGGGCAAGCGCCGCAGCACGTCATGTGAGCAATGCCGTACCGCTTGTAAAATCTACCGGTGCGCGCCGTGCCGATGGAAAGAACGCGCAGGGCAGCGGGGCCGATGAGAGCGCCGTGCACAGCCGGTATGTTTCTTGCCGCTGTATGGCAGCGCGTGCTGCCCCGGCACGGTGGGAAGGCCGCGGAAGGAGACGCATGGACTGGTGGCTGGAGGCAGCGCAATGGCCGGCGATGGTGGTGACGGTGGTCGCCACCTGGCTGGTCGGCTCACGCCGGAGCGCACGCCGGCGGGCCGGCTTCTGGGTCTTCCTTGCCAGCAATGTGCTGTGGATTGCCTGGGGCTGGCATGGCGGCGCCTATGCGCTGATCGTCCTGCAACTGGCGCTGATCGTGATGAACCTGCGCGGCATGCGCGAGGCCCGCAAGACGTGGACGGCCGCCTCGCGCCGCGCGTTTGCCCCAACTGGCGGCGCGCGGGACGAGCCACTATTCTTGTCCGAGTTGTCCGAGCGGCGCATGCCTGGCGCTAAGGAGCAACCGCCGGCGGCAGCCGGCCCCGATCGGTGACTTCACGGGTCCGCCCGCGGACCAGGGCAGGTGTTTCATGGCAAAGAAGAAGGCCCTGTTGCTCAATGCGCTGATCGCGGCATCGCGCGATGGCGAACTGGGCTGCCGCGGCGCAGCGCTGGCCGCGGCCAATCCCCACCTGAAATCGCTCCTTACCAGCCGCGCCAATGCGTTTGCGCAGGCGGCGCAGGAGCTGCGAGCGTGCCTGCTCGGCCTGGGCGAACTGCCTGATGAACCCCCGGCCCGGGCCGCCACATCCGCCGCGGCGGCACGCGGCATCGCCCGGCACAGTTCGGACAGCTCCATCCTGCAGGCGATCAGCAAGCGCGAACATGCCGTGCAGCGCCGCTATGCGCGGGCGCTGCGCGCGCAAGTGCTGGGTTCGCGCCTGCGTGCCGTGGTGCGCCGCCAGTACCGTGGCGTGCAAGTCAGCCATGAGCTGTTTCGCGTGCTCCGGCAGCAGTACCGCATACCGCAGGCGCGGCCGTAGCCGCGGGGAGGATTACCGCGGGCCTACTGCTTGGGTGCCGGATCCGGCGAATCCCCCTTGGGGCCGCTTGGCGCATCGGCGGTCGGTGACGGCGGCGCGCCTTGCTCGCGTGGCTTCTTGCTGCGCGAGGCCTTGTCGGACTTGGACTTCTTCATGGTGTCCTTGGTGGCGCCCGGGCCGGATGCGGCGCTCATGTCGCTGGCGGCCGGCTGATTGCGCGAGGCCCCGGCGCCTTCGATCGGTGGTGCACTGGGGTTCGGTGCGGTCGGCGAGGCCGGAGCCTGTTGCGCAAAGGCCGGCAGGCAGAGCGCGGCGCCGACGACCAGCGCCGTGGTAGCGAGGGTGCGTTTCATAGTGGTCTCCATTGCAAGACTAGGTAGGTCCGGCCCAGAGGCCCTGGAGAATGCCGGCGCGCCGATTCAGCACACCGGCGCTTCATGCGCGCGGGGCGTGGGCGCCTTGCCCGCGCTGCGCCAGCTCGTGGTAGTGGCAGATGCGGGCGAGCGCCCAGTCAGCAGCCGCTTCACGCACCGCGTTGCGCGTGCCGGGAAAGCGCCGGGTTGCGGTGAACGCGGCAATGGCGGCCTGGTTGCCCGGAACGTGGCGCGCGCCATGGCCGCGACGGCGGAACACCCATGCAAAGCACTGCGTGCCAGCGGGGATATCGCCGTCGCCGCCATCATCGGCAACCCCGGTGTTGGCGATCGCCAGGTCGGCGCCGGTGACCTGCATGGCGCCCAGCGCCATGGCCAGCGAAACGGCCTCGCTGGTCAGCCCGTGGCGCCGGATGGTGTCTGGCGGCACGTGCAGCAGCTGTACCTTGGCCGAGGGCGAATACGCAACGATGGCGCAGTGCAGGACGTCGCCGCAGCCTGGCACCTCGGCAATGCGCGACGCGATCAGCCCCGCGGTACAGGACTCCGCTGTGACCAGACGCAGGCCATGGCGCAGCAGGTAGCGCGCAATGCCGCGGTTATCGTTGCCGCCAGGGTTGCCATCATGGCTGCCGTTGTGCGTCATCGCCATTCCCCGACGCGCGGGCGTGCCAGCGGTCGTCGTCTGCGCCGACCAGCCTGTGCATCACATCGGCCCGAACTTCCATGCTGTCCATGTCGGCATCCACGGTTGGTCTTTCTGGCTGCGGCGGCAGGTTCCGTGCCAGCGCAGGCTTCCATGCTGTCCCGTCTGCCGGTCCCTACGCGGAGAAATATGTACATGCAGCGCCGGAGCATGGCTGTAAAAGCTGCGTGGGTGCGCGCAGTACAAGCCGTCCGGGTGATGGCGCTCATCTTGCATGGCTCCGGGACAAGCCCCTGTACGGAGACCGCCATGCCCGAGCAGCCGCCCAAGCCAGCCCGCCCCGCGCAGGATGCGCCGCGTGCGCCGCGCCACCCCGGCAACCCCGAAGATGTGCGCAAGGGCCAGGTGACCAGCCCGCTGCCGCGTGACACGTTCCGCCAGCGCTTCCTGGCGCGTTTCACCGATCCCGCGTACCGGCAGGAGGACGCCGCGCTGGACCGCCTCGAGCGCATTGCCTGGGATGCCTACCAGGCCGGACGCAAGGCCCCGCTGTCGCACCAGGCCGGGCCCGGGTATGCCGACCCGGACTACGACCTGTCCGACGAATGGCGCGCCGCCAGCGAGGCGGTGCGGGCCGCGCAGCAGCGCCAGGCCGATCCCGCCACGCCGTCGCGCGTGCTGCTGGTGTGCGCGGCGGCGCGCAACGACTACACCTGTCCCGGCGAAATATCCAAATCCTGGCGCCTGGCCGAGCGCGCGCGGCAACAGCTGGAAGCGGGCGGCATGGAAGTGGACATGCTCGACCTGAGCCACCTGGCTTCTGATGCGGAGTTGCGCATCCACCCCTGCAAAGCCTGTGTGTCGACGGCGATGCCGCTGTGCCACTGGCCGTGCAGCTGCTACCCCAATCATGCGCTGGGCCAGGTCAACGACTGGATGAATGACATTTATCCGCGCTGGGCCGGCTGCCACGGCGTGCTGATCGTCACCCCGGTGTACTGGTACCAGGCCGCCAGCCCGCTGAAGCTGATGATGGACCGCCTGGTCTGCGCCGATGGCGGCAATCCCGACCCCACCAGCACGCATGGCAAGGACGTGGTGCGCGCCAAGGCGATGGAGCTGTCCGGCTGGGACTATCCCAAGCACCTGGCGGGGCGCGCCTATGGGCTGGTGGTGCACGGCGACGTGGCCGGCACCGAGGGCGTGCGCCGCGCGCTGGCTGACTGGCTGGACTGGATGGGCCTGGTCGACGCGGGCCCGCAGGCGCGGCTGGACCGCTTTATCGGCTACTACGCGCCCTACGCCACCAGCCATGTGGCGCTGGATGAAGACACCGGCGTACAGGCCGAAGTGGACAACGTGGCGCGCGCGCTGGCAGGTGCGGTGCGGCTGCTGCGCGCGGGCGAACTGAGCACGCCTGACCGCGGCCTGGTGCCCCCGCGGCAGAAGTAGCGGCACGCCGACAGGCCACCGGATCACGGCAAGCGGAGACGACGATGGATCACAGAGAGACCTGGCGCGGCCCACCCTGGCATGAGGGCGCCGTACCTGAAACGGATATGCGCAGCCACTATGTCGGCGCCTATGGCGTCTACGACTATGACGAGCCGGTCGACCCCGAAGAGTTTGCCGGGCCCGGGGCGGCGCCGGCATGGCGGCACGGTGCCGAGCCCAGGGAGCCCGGCGTGCCGCATGCGCAAGGCGGCATGGCCGACCCCTATCGCCAGTTCACCGGCTACAACGAGCGCATGGACCTTTACCGGGGCGGGGCGCAGCGTGCGCGCCCGGTCGGTCCGCGCAATTACCAGCGGTCGGACGAGCGCATCCTTGAGGACATTTGCGAGCAACTGACGCGCAATGCACGGCTGGACCTGAGCGATGTCGAAGTCCGGGTGGAGCAGGGCGTGGTGACGCTGGAGGGCAGCGTGCCGACCCGGCAGCAAAAATACCGGATCGAGGATATTGCCGACGACGTGTTCGCGGTGAAGGACCTGGTCAACCACTTGCGCGTGCCGCGGACCAGTGCTTCGGCAATACATCCCGGCCACAGCATGCTCATGTACTGATCCCAGGGCATCAACCCAGAGACTGCGCGCATGCACGAGCCCTCGAAGATGCCTGCCAATCCTCGCGGCATGGCCGCTACTGAAGCCGATGCCGCGCTGCAGGCGGCCTTGTGCGCGCGCCTGTGGGACACCGGCCTCGACATCAGCGAAATTACGCTGGATGTGTCGCAAGGCCGCGTCACGCTAAACGGCGCGATCGGCACGCCGGCCCAGCGCGATGCGGTCGAGGCTTGCGTGCGTGGCTGTGCCGGCGTAGGCGAGATCGTCAACCGCATCCAGGTTGCGCCGGACCGCACGGGCGACTGAATTGTGCCCCCGCTGGCATGGGTATCGCATTCCGGGTCAGCTCAGAGCCCGTATGGCCAGGTCTCGGGCGCGCCCGGCGCAGGCGCCGCCGGCAGCGCCGGGACCGCGCGCGTCCGGTCGAACCACAACAGCACATCGAATTGCTGCGGCAGCGTGGCGCGCGCATAGTGGCTCTGCAGTTCGGTCTCCGGGCGGTAGATCACGCCAATGAAGCGCTCCTGCCGCGCCGGCATCAGCAGTTGGCGCGCCTCGGCCAGCACGCCGCTGCCCGCACCCCGCAAGTCGACCCAGCATTGCGCGTGGCCGGCCGCGTGGAACAGGTGCTCGTAACTGTCGGCGCGGGCGGGGCGCACTTGCTTGATTTCCATCGGGCCGTCCCAGGAGGTCGCTGCGGCCACCGTGCCGTCGTAAGTGCTGAAGCCGATGAGCGCGGCCGCGTCGCCGAAGGATTCGCGGCACAACTGGCCGATGTTCAGCTGTCCCTGGCTGGCGCCCATCTCGGTCTTCGAGGCATCCCCGATATGCGAGTTGTGCGCCCACACCACCGCGCGTGACTGGGGCCCATGCGCCTGCAGCAGCTGCGCCAGGGTTTCAAACATATGCGTGTCGCGCAGGTTCCAGCTGTCGTCGCTGCCGTGGTACATCACGCGATAGTAGCGCTCGGCTGAAGCAACCAGGCGCGCGTTCTGCGCGGCATCCAGAAAGTCTTCATGGCCGGCCCGGGCATAGGCCAGGCGCTTATCAAGCAGCGCCTGCAACTGTTCGACGACAGCATCCTCGCAGTCGGCGTGTGTGCCGTGCAGCACGGCACGGCCGTAGCGCGCCGGATCGCGGCCCCAGGGCTCCAGGCAGGCATAGCGCTCGCGCGCAGCCCGCGCGGCCTGCGGATCGACGCCCTCCAGGTAGGCCAGCACCGCCGCCATGGAGGCGCGCAGGCTATAGATGTCCAGGCCGAAGAAGCCGGCTCGCCGTGCGCTTGCCTGCGTTGCATTGTGCGCGCGCAGCCAGCGGATAAAGCGCGCCACCTCCAGGTTGCGCCACATCCAGACCGGGAAACGCGTAAAGGCCGCGCCTGGCGATTCGGCTGGCTGCGGCGGGCGGCCGCGCACGTGCCGGTCCACGGCCGCGGCATCCGGCCAGTCCGCCTCGACCGCGATGATGCGGAAGCCGTGGCGGGCAACCAGGTGCGCCGTCAGCGCGGCGCGGGCGTGGTAGAACTCGGCGGTGCCGTGCGTGCTCTCGCCAAGCAGCACCATGCGGTGCCCGGCGAGGATATCGGCCAGCACTGCCGTAGCGTTGGCAAAGGCGCCGATAAAGGGACTCTCGGCCGCGTGGTCGATGGGCGGCAGTGGCACCGCGGCGGCCGCAACCGCGGCAGCGGCGTGTGGTTCAGCCCGGGTGTTTGGCATGGCGCATCGGCTTCCGGGAGCGCGGCGCCGAAATCCTCAGCGGATCTGCTCAGCCGGAGGTCAGCCCGGAATGGTGCGGGGATCGTGGCCGAAGCTGTTGCGCGAGCGGATCTGGCCATCACGGCCGTGGATCAGCAGTTCGACCTGCTCGCGCTGTGCCTGCGTGGTGCCGGCCGTAATCGCTTCTTCCTGCGTGGCATGGTGCGACTCGGCGTAGCGCGCGCCTTCGTGGATGACATCCCAGCCTTCATCATGCGGGACGACGTGTATGTTGTTGCCCATGTTGGGTCTCCTCGAATGTCAGTGCTTTTATTGTGGCCTATCTGCACGCGCTGTCTATCCGGCGGCGTCTGACAGGCGCAAAGCGCATCAAGTTCCACTTTTCGGCGGAAATCCCTGGTTATTTATCCGGCCTCTTGTAAGCTGGACTTGGATCGCAAAAAGAGGAGCGGACCATGCGTGCAAGATTTGCCAGGGGGCTGACGCAGTCGCCGGTGACCGTGGTGGCCCGGGCGTTCGACGGAGAAGCGGTGCGCACTCCCCAGGTGGGCGACCTGGTGACGGTGTATAGCCAGGATCAGGACACCGAATTCAATATCCGCCTGTGCGAGGCCGTCGAGCCCGGCCACTGGCGCGGCGTGGTCTACGCGATCGGCCGCGGACAGGATGTGCTGGTCACGGCCGAAGGGCTGGAAATCGATGACGTGGTCGAGGTGATGCGCGAAGAAATCGCCTCCGTCATCCCCTGCGGCCGGTCCCACTGAACGCCGCACCCCGCGGGTGCGGACATTCCGGCTTTGAAGACGCCTGCGGCCCGGTTCAGGCCGGCCGCGCGGGCTGCCTTGGCACACCCAGCCACATGGCCAGTCCGCTGGCCAGCAGCAGCGCCGCCAGCAGATAGAGCGCATGGTCCAGGCTGCCGGTCTGGGTCTTGATCTGCCCGATCACCCACGGGCTGACGATGCCGCTGGTGATGCCGATGCTGCTGATGAAGGCGATGCCGGCTGCCGTGCCCGCGCCCGGCAGGTAGCTGGGCGGCAGCGACCAGAACACCGGCAGCGCGGCAAAGATCAACACCGCTGCCACCGACAGGATGGCCAGCATCACCGCCAGGCTGGGCAGGTGCAGCGTCAGCGCCGCCAGGGCCAGCGCGCCGCCTGCCGTGCACAGCAGGAAGTGGCGGTGGCGCTCGCCGGTGCGGTCGGAATGGCGAGCGATCAGGATCAGGCCGACCGCGCCCACGGCATTGGGCACCACCGAATACAGGCTGACCGACATCACGTCGGTGATGCCGAAGTCGCGGATCATCAGCGGCATCCAGAAGCTCAGCGCGAGCGAACCACAGGTCAGCGAAAAATAGATAAAGGCGAACAGGTACACGCGTGGGTTGCCCAGCACCTGCCGCAACGCCTGCAGCGAATGGCCGCCGGCATGAGCCTGCGCGGCGGTGTCGCGCGCCAGGTGGGCGCGTTCGCCGTCGGTCAGCCAGCTGGCCTGCTGCGGGCCATCCACCAGGCAGCGCGCGGCCACCAGCCCCAGCAGCACCGCGGGCGCGCCCTCGATCGCAAACATCCACTTCCAGCCCTGCAGGCCGAGCACGCCGGCCATGTCGCGCATGATCCAGCCGGACACCAGCCCGCCCAGCACGCCCGCCACCGCCACGCCGGCAAAGAAGATCGCCATCACCGCGGCACGGCGCCGCGCCGGGAACCAGTAGGTCAGGTAGAGCACGATGCCGGGGAAGAAGCCGGCTTCGAACACGCCCAGCAGGAAGCGCAGCGCATAGAACTGCGTTGGGGTGGAGACGGCCATCATCGCCACCGAGGCCAGGCCCCACAGCACCATGATGCGCGTGAACGTGCGCCGCGCGCCAAAGCGCGCCAGCAGCATGTTGCTGGGCACTTCGCACAGCACGTAGCCGACGTAGAAGACAGCGGCGCCCAGGCCGTACATGGCGTCGCTGAAGCCCAGGTCCTGCTTCATCTGCAACTGGGCGAAGCCGATGTTGATGCGGTCCAGGAACGACACCACGTAGCAGACGAACAGGAACGGGATGATGCGCAGCCAGACTTTGCGGTAGAGCGCGTCCTCATCGTGCAAGGTCAGTGCGGGTGACGACGGGGGCGATAGGGTGGAAAGGGACGAAAGATCCCCTGAGACCGGATGGCTCATGAGTGTTGTCTCCGTACGGTGGTGGCTGCGGCGGCGGGCAGCCGGAGGGTTCCGCCAGCGGGCAGCGTCTTGCGCGCAGTGGCCCGGGATGATTTTGGGAAAGGCCCGCGGCAGGCGCGGCGGGCCGCGCCTGTATCAGGTCAGGCTGGCGTGCTGGCCGGCATCTCGGTCACGCCTTCGCGCGCGGCATGCATCGCCGCCAGCAGCACATCGTGGTCGCCGATATGGTTGGCCAGCAGCAGGATCAGCTGCGCATTGGCGGCCTGGCTTTGCGCCTCGTCGAGGTCGCGGTGCATCTCGATCAGCGCTTCGTAGAAGTCGTCGGGCCGCGTCAGGTTGGGCTGGGTGTTGAGTGTATTGGGCATGGGAATCTCCGCGGTGCAGGTCTGGCCGGTCTCAGGCGGCCATGCGGCCGGGCTGCGGGGCGCGCAGGTCGGCACCGGTGGCGCGCGCCAGCGCGGCGCGGATCGCGGCCGGGTCGGGGCGGTGCCAGCGGGCGCAGACATGCTGGTCGGGGCGGACCAGGTAGCAGGTGCCGGGCGTGGCACCGTAGCGCGCGGCGGCCAGGCCCTCGTCGTCGCGCAGCACGGTGGCATTGGTGCAGGTCACCGCCGGCTGCGCCGCGTCGGTCACGTAGACCAGCCGCAGCGGCACGCCGCTGTCTTTCAGCGCGGCAAGGTCGGCGAGCGTGCCCGCGTCGATGGCGTCAGGGTTGCCGAACAGCAGCACCGTGAAGTCCCCGCCCAGGTGCGACAGCAGCCAGCCCGCGCCCTGCGCGCCGGATACCGGCGCGTCGCAGCAGACCGCGCCAGGCACCAGCTTGCAGGCATAGCCCTGGGCATCGTCACCGGTGTTCAGCGGCGAGTCCTGCAGCACCGCGGGCACCGACAGCCGCCCGCTGTTGACCAGGGTGCGCGCAAACGCATGGCGCTTGGACAGCGTCAGCACTGCATCGCGGAACACGCGGCTGACCGCGCTCTTGGGCGTGATGAAGTCGGTGGAACGGGTGGAGTTGCGGATGTTTTCGTCTGCGGCGTATTCGCGCTCGCTGGCGTAGGTGTCCAGCAGCCTGTCGCAGGCACGGCCCTGCAGCACATAGGCCAGCTTCCAGGCCAGGTTCTCGGCGTCCTGGATGCCGCTGTTGGCGCCACGCGCGCCGAACGGCGACACGCCATGCGCGGCGTCGCCGGCGAACAGGATGTTGCCGTGGCGGAAGCTGTCCATGCGCAGGCAGGAGAAGGTATAGACGCTGACCCATTCCAGCTCGAACTTCACGTCCTTGCCCAGCAGCGCCTGCACCCGCGGGATCACGCGCTCCGGCGTTTTCTCCAGCACCGGATCGGCGTCCCAGCCAAGCTGGAAGTCGATGCGCCAGACGTTGTCCGGCTGGCGGTGCAGCAGCACTGACTGGTTGGGGTGGAAGGGCGGGTCGAACCAGAACCAGCGCTCGCTCGGGAAATCCGCTTCCATCTTCACGTCGGCAATCAGGAAGCGGTCGCGGAAGGTGCGGCCCTTGCTGTCCAGGCCCAGCAGCTTGCGCATCGGGCTGCGCGAACCGTCGGCGGCCACCACGTAGCGCGCCGCCAGCGGGTAGCAGCCTTCAGGCGTCTCGATGGTCAGCACTACGCCGGCCTCTGGCGTGCCGCGCTGCTCCAGCCCGACCACCTTGTTGCGCCAGCGGATCTCGATATTGGGCAGCGCCTGCGCACGCTCCAGCAGATAGCCTTCGACGTAGTACTGCTGCAGGTTGATGAAGGCCGGGCGGCGGTGGCCGCTCTCTGGCAGCAGGTCGAAGCTGTAGACCTGCTGGTCGCGCAGGAATACCCTGCCGACATGCCAGCGCACGCCCTTGTCGACCATGCGCTCGCCGCAGCCCAGCCGGTCGAAGATATCCAGCGTGCGCTTGGAAAAACAGATCGCGCGCGATCCGGCGGACAGCGTGCAGTCGTCATCCACCAGCACCACGCGCACGCCGCGCTGTGCCAGGTCGATGGCAGTGGCCAGGCCGATCGGCCCGGCGCCGACTACGACGACCGGGTGGATGGCCGGATCGGCCGCTGTCTGTTGCTCGGCGCAGGGCTGATATTCGAACGACAGCCGCTGGTAATCGATGCTGCTCATGCCTGTGTCTCCATCCATAGCTTGTTGCCCGACTCTTTTCTTCTGTGGGTCAGTCCTGCAGCGCGGCCCACATTTCCTGGTCGCGCTGGGCCGTCCAGATGCGCGGGTGGCGGATTCCGCTGGCCTCGTCATAGGCGCGCGAGACGTCAAAGGGCAGGCAGTGCTCGTAGATAAAGACCTGGCCAAACTTGGGGTCCATCGCGCGCCGGGTGTGCCCCATCGCGGCCTTCAGGTCGAGCTTCTCGGCCACGGCTTCCTTGCCGGCCTGGAACAGCGTGGTGACAAAGTCCTTGGTGTAGGCGATACCTTTCTTCACTTGCTCCGGCGTGGTCAGCGCGGGGCCGCGGCCTGGCACCAGCTTTTCCGGGTTGAGTGCCTGCAGCGCGTCCAGCGTGGCCGGCCAGTCTTCCAGTTGGGCGTCGCCGCAGTAGCAGGCGGCGTCGTATTCGACCAGGTCGCCGGAGAACAGCACCTTCTGCTGCGGCAGCCAGACCACGGTATCGCCCTTGGTATGGCCTGAGCCCAGGTGGGCGATGCGCACTTCCAGCTTGCCCAGGAACAGGGTGATTTCCTTCTCGAACACCAGCGTCGGCCAGGTCAGGCCGGGCACGGTCTCGACGCCGGCGAACAAGCGCGGAAAGCGTTCGATCTCAGACTTCATGTCGGCCTCGCCGCGCTCGACGATCATCTCGTAGGTGCCGCGGCTGGCGATGACCTGCTGCGCGCCCTCGGCAAAGTAGGCCGACGCGCCCAGCACGCGCACCGCGTGGTAGTGCGACAGCACCACGTACTTGATGGGCTTGTCGGTGATGGTGCGGATGCGGGCGATCAGGTCCTGCGCCATGGCCGGCGTGGCGGTGGTGTCGACGATCAGCACGCCGTCGTCGCCAATGACCACACCCGAATTGGGATCGCCTTCGGCGGTGTAGGCCCAGGCGTTCTCGGACAACTGGGTGAAGGTGACCTGCTTGGCTTCCAGGTCGGCCTGCGATGCGAATGCCTTGGACATGGCGTCTTTCCTTTGTGTGGGGGGCGAGACGGCACCGGCAGGGGCACGATGGCTGCGTTGCGCTGGCTGCGCGGGCTGTCTCGCCCCCGTTTCTATGGATGTCTCACGACGTGGCTCGCCGTGTTCGGTCGGGGTAGTGCCATCTTAGGAAACGTTGGAAAATTAATCAATAGCTAAATGATTAGTCTATGACAAATCATTGGGGCGTGCCTCGAGCGCCATCGGAAGCGGATCCCGTTCATTGGGGTAAACCCCTGTATGCACGGCAAGGGGAGGCGTTCGATTAATATCCGGGGTTTCCGATCACACAGGATGGCAATGGCCAGGCGCAAGGCTGGAGAAGCAGGAACGCAGGCGGGCGAGCCCGCGGCGCGCGCCGACAAGGCGCAGCGCGGCATCCAGAGCGTGGAGGTGGGCGGGCGCCTGCTGGCGGCGCTGGCCGCCGCGCGCGCGCCAATGCCGCTGGCCGCGCTGGCCGAGGTGGCGCAGCTGGCGCCGGCCCAGGCGCATGCCTACCTGGTCAGCCTGACGCGGCTGGGCCTGATCAAGCGCGACCACCTCTCGGGCCGCTACGAGCCCGGGCCGCTGTCGCTGCAGCTGGGCATGCTGCACCTGGAGCAGGACGCCGCCTGGCGCGCCGCGCAGCCCCGGGTGGATGCGCTGGCGCAGGCGTCCGGCTTCAGCGTGGCAATCAGCATTGCCGGGCCGCAGGGCCCGACTATCGTGCGCTATGTGCCGGCCAGCGCGCCGCTGCATGTCAACCTGCACGTGGGCACGGTGATGGCACTGGCCGCCACGGCCACCGGGCGCGTGTTCTGTGCCTTCCAGCCACCGGCACTGTGGCAGCCGCTGTGGCGCGCGCAGCAGCCGGGCGCGGCCGAGTCCGACCTGGCCGCCTTCAGCGCCAGTCTGAGAGAGATCCGCGAGCGCGGCATCGAGCGCAGCATCGACACGCCCAGCCCGGCCGTCAGCAGCCTCAGCGTGCCGGTACTCGACGCCGCTGGCGTGCTGCGGCTGGTGCTGACGCTGGTGGGATCGACCGGTGCCATCGACGTGGACTGGCGCGGCGCGGCGGCGCAGGCCCTGCTGGCCGCGGCGGCGGACATCGGCGCCGCGCTGCGCGATGAACAGGAGCGCCAGGCATGACCCGCGCGGCGCAAGCCCAACCAGACCTGGAAGGCGGCAAGCCGCAGCGCGGCATCCAGTCGCTGGACAGCACCGGCCAGCTGCTGGGGGCGCTGGTGGCTGCCGGCCGGCCGCTGGCGCTGCGCGACCTGGCGCTGGCCGCGGGCATGCCGCCGGCCAAGGCGTTCCCGCACCTGGTCAGCCTGCAGAAGACCGGCCTGCTGGCGCGCGACGCCGCGGGCAACTACCTGTGCGGCCCCCTGGCGCTGGAACTGGGGCTGATCGCGCTGCAGCGGCTGTCGCCGACGCGCGAGGCGGAACCGGAGGTGGTCGAGCTGGCCGGCGCCACGGGCCTGAGCGTGGCCATGGCGGTGCTGGGGCCGCTTGGGCCCACGGTGGTCCGGCTGGAGGAATCGGCGCGGCCGCAGCACGTGAGCCTGCGCGTGGGCACGGTGCTGTCGCTGGTCCATACCGCGATTGGCCGCACCGCCGCGGCCTACCTGCCAGCCAACGTGCTGGCGGGCTTGCTGGAAAAGGACGAACTGCGCATGGCCGGCGCTGCCGCGGCGCAAGTGCTTGAACCCGGCGGCAAGCTGGCGCCGGCCTACGCCGGGCGCCTGGCACAGGTTCGCGCGGCCCGGCTCGACAATGCGCTGAGCCACCCGGTGCCGGGCATCGACACGCTGGCGGCGCCGGTATTCGATCACACCGGCAGCCTGGCGCTGGTGATCGCCGTGATGGGCTCGAGCGGCAGCTTTGACAGCCGCACCGAAGGCGCCACTGCCGCGCTGCTGGGGCAGGCGGCGTGCCGGCTGTCGTGGCGCTTCGGCGCGCCGGACACAGCCTGAGCTCAGGCCATCAGTTGTCCAGCTTGATATTGGCCGACTTGATCAGGCTGTCCCACTTCTCGTACTGCGCGCGGATATAGCTGCCGAACTGCGCCGGCGTGGCGGGGAAGGGCACGGTGCCCTGGCTGGCGAGCCTGGCGGCCAGGTCTGGCTGCTTCAGCGCCGCCACGATCTCGCCGTTGAGGCGGTCGATCACCGCCTTGGGCGTGCCGGCCGGCGCGGCCACGCCAAACCACGCGGTCAGCTCGTACCCGGGCACCCCGGCGGCCGCCAGCGTAGGCACGCCGGGGAGCTGGTCAGAGGGCTTCTGTGTGGTCACCGCCAGCGCGCGCACGCGGTTGTCGCGGATATACGGCAGCGCGGTCGAGACACTGTCGAACATCATGGTGATGCGCCCGCCGATCAGGTCGGTCATCGACGCGGCACTGCCCTTGTATGGAATGTGCGTGATATTGACGCCGGCCAGGTGCGTGAACAACTCGCCCGCCAGGTGCGACGACGAGCCGTTGCCGAACGAGCCGTAGGTCAGCTTGCCCGGCTCCTTGCGCGCCAGCGCCAGCAGCTCCTGCACATTGCGCGCCGGCACGCCGGGATGCACCACCAGCACGTTGGGCAGGTAGGCGACCGAAGCGACCGGTGCGAAGTCCTTCAGGGGATCGTAGCCAGGCTTGTCATAGAGGCTCTTGTTGACCGCCAGCGAGCCGAAGGTGCCGAACAGCAGCGTATAGCCGTCGGCCGGGGCCCGCGCCACCGCGACGGCTGCCAGGTTGCCGCCGGCGCCGGGCCGGTTGTCGATCACCACCGGCTGGTGCAGCCGCGCCGACAGCGCGTTGCCGATCTCGCGCGCCAGCAGGTCGGTGGCGCCGCCCGGCGGGAAGGGCACCACCAGCCGCACCGGCTTGTCGGGATAGTCCGCCAGTGCGGTCCCGGCGGCCGTGGCCGCGCACGCAAATATCAGCCCTGCGGCTGCACGCCTGATCCAACCTTGCATCGCTGTCTCCTTTCTGTGATCTGGTGCGATGGAATGGCCGTCAGTGTGTCGCAGTGCCGGCAGGCGCGTGTTTGGGATTGGCGAAGGTCGCGTTCGGTGCCGGAGCGGGTCACTCCGGCTGGCGCAGCCGGGCGATGGTGCCGAACAGCGTTTCCAGCGCCACCGGCTTGACCAGGTGCGCGTCGAAGCCGGCTGCCTCGGTGTGCTGGCGGTCCGCCGGCTGGCCGAAGCCGGTCAGCGCCACGAAGCGGGTCAGCTCGGTGCCGGCCACGCCGCGCATGGCGCGCACCACCTCGAAGCCGTCCATGCCGGGCATGGCCAGGTCGATCAGCGCGATATGCGGACGGCAGCGCGGCGCCACGTGCAGGGCCTCGGCGCCGTCATAGGCAATGGTCACGTCGTGGCCGCACATTTCCAGCAGCATGGCCAGGCTGTCGGCGGCGTCGCGGTTGTCGTCGACCAGCAGGATGCGCTGCGCCTGCAGCTCGGGCGCCACCGGACCCTGGGCCGGCAGTGCGGCGCCCGGGCGGGCCTCTTCCTTGCGCGAGGCCGGCAGCGGCAGGCGCAGCGTGAAGGTGCTGCCTTGTCCCGGCCCGGCGCTGGCGGCAGCGATGGTGCCGCCGTGCAGCTCGACCAGCGACCGGGACAGCGACAGGCCGATGCCCAGCCCGCCCTGCACGTCGGTGCCCGGGCGGCTTTCCTGCATGAACAGGTTGAAGATCTCGTCGATGGCCTGCGGCCCGATGCCGCGGCCCTGGTCCATCACCTGGAGCTGGAGTGTGCGGTTCTGGATCGTGGTGGCGATCGTCACCGACGAACCGGGCGGCGAGAACTTCGATGCATTGAGCACCAGGTTCTGCATGACCTGCACCAGCCGCGTCTTGTCGGCATGCATCGGGATCGAAGCGGCATGGGTCCGCACTTCAACGCGCTGCGACTTGGCATCCAGGGCCGGCTGCGCTGCCTCGACGCCCAGCGCGATGATCTCGTTGAACTCGACCGGCTCCATGCGCAGCTCGATCCGGCCGGAGGTGATGCGCCCGATGTCGAGCAGGTCGTCCACCAACCGGCTCAGGTGGGTCACCTGGCGCTCGATCATGGCCAGGCTCCGGTTTGCCAGCACCGCGTTCTGCGGCGCCAGCCGCATCGCCGCCAGCGCGCTGTGCACCGGCGCCAGCGGATTGCGCAGTTCGTGCGAAAGCGTGGCAAGGAACTCATTCATGCGCTGGCTGGAGCGTTCCAGCTCTTCGCGGCGGCGGCGCTCGCTCATGTCCCGCGTCACCTTGGCAAAGCCGCGCAGCGTGCGGGACTCGTCGTATACCGCTGTCAGGGTGGCATTGGCCCAGAACAGCGAGCCGTCCTTGCGCACGCGCCAGCCTTCGTCTTCCACGCGCCCGACGCGCCGCGCCAGTGCCAGGTGCCGTGACGGCTTGCCGGCGGCGACATCCTCCTGCGGATAGAACACCGAGAAATGACGGCCGATGATCTCGTCGCGGCGGTAGCCCTTGATATAAGAGGCACCGGAATTCCAGCTGACGATATGGCCGCCGGGGTCGAGCATGAAGATCGCGTAATCCTTGACACCCTCCACCAGCAGCCGCAGTGTCTCTTCGCTCTGGCGCAGGGCCTCGGCGGCGCGGCGCTGTTCGGTCATGTCCCGCGTGACCTTGGCGAAGCCGATCAGCCGGCCCTCGGCGTCCCTCAATGCGGTAATGACGACATTGGCCCAGAAGCGGCTGCCGTCCTTGCGCACGCGCCAGCCCTCGTCCTCGAACCGGCCTGCTTTGGCGGCGGCTCTCAGCTCGGCTTGCGGCCAGTTCCGGGCGATCGCATCCGGCGTGTAGAACTGCGAGAAGTGCTTGCCCAGGATCTCCTCGCGCGCATAGCCCTTGATGCGCGCCGCGCCCTTGTTCCAGCTGGAGACATGGCCGGCGACGTCGAGCGTGAAGATGGCGTAGTCCTGCACGGAGTCCACCAGCGTCTGGTAAGGCGCATCCGGCAGCTGGTCGGCCCGGATGTCGTGCGAACGCCCGCCCGATGGCTCGCCAGCCTCGCGGCGAGGTGCGCTTCCGGCAGGTTGTTGCGGGTCGTCGGGGTGTCTTGTCATGGCATGTCCTGTACGGCCGTGGCCGCCAGCGCATCCGTTCCTGATCTTGCAGCAAGGATACCCCTGCCCGCAGCCTGGCAGGGCGAATGGCCGGGATGCCGGTGCGGCAGGGTGCGCCGCGGGCGCGGGCCAGGATCGGAAGCTTCCGTACTGCAAATCAGAATGTGCGGGTTTTCTGGAGAAGCTGGCTCCATAGAATAGTTGCACAGGGTTTTCAGGTCTTCCATCCAGAGGCGCCAATGACACAGTTAGACGAATGCCATCTGCCGTGCGACGGCATGCCGTGCAGCGCAGGTTGCCAGCTGGATCGCTTCTGCCTGGGAGTCGCACGGCGGCCGGCGGGCGGCGCCCAGGGCATCCACCGCACGGTGCGCCTGCGCAAGGGCCAGTGCCTGTATCTGCTGGGCGACCCCGTGACCTCGCTCTACGCAATCCGCGTCGGCACGGTCAAGACCCACGTGACCACGGAAGACGGCCGCACGCAAGTGGTTGGCTTCCATTTCCCCGGGGACCTGGTCGGGCTGGACAGCCTGGCGCATCCGCACTATGCGTCTTACGCCACCGCGCTGGAAGACACCAAGCTGTGCATGCTCGGCATGGACGCGCTGCGCGCCGCCGCCGCCGGCATGCCGGAGCTTGCCAACCAGCTGTTCCTGGCGCTCGGCGGGCAGGCGCGGCGCTCGCGCGCGCTGCAGACCATGCTGGCGCTGATGACCGCCGAAGAGCGCTTGGTGACCTTCCTGCTGTGGATGGCTGAAGGCTTTGCGGCGCGCGGCTTCTCGTCCTCGGAGTTTGTGCTGCGCATGAGCCGGGAGGAGATCGGCAGCTATATCGGCCTGACGCTGGAAACGGTCAGCCGGCAGTTCTCGCGGCTGGCGGACTGCGGGCTGATCCGGGTGAGGCACCGCACCATCGCGCTGCTCGACAAGCTTGCCTTGCAGGCCATCGCCGAGCGCCCGATGATCTCCGCTCACACGCCTGCGTGCGATGTGCAGGTCCCCGGCGCGGCCCGCACCATAGCTGCCGGCTTGCACCCCGCACGGCCGGCGGCCAGGCTGTACCGGTCGAATGACTAACCCCGGCAAGCGAGAGGACGGAATGGAACGTGCAATACAGGCTGGCACCGCGGGTGAAGAGCCGGCCAGCGACCCGGTCAGCGAGAGCCTGCGGGAAATCAAGGACCTGAACCTCTCCTACCTGCTGCTGGTGCAGCGGCTGATGCGCGAGAACGAGGCCGAGGCCCTGTTCCGGCTCGGCATCGGGCGCGAAGTGGGCCGGGTGCTGGCCGCGCTCACGCCGCAGCAGATGGTGGCGCTGGCGCGCTCCAACCTGGTGCTGTGCCGTTTCCGGCTGGAAGACAGCATGCTGCTGGCCGCGCTGACCGGCGCTGAGCCGCTGCATCCCCTGCAGAACATGCACGCGGCCATCGTGATGACCGCGCAGCGCGGGTAGTGGAACCAAAATCGGAGGCTGTATGACGGGCAATGCGATGACGCAAGTCGAATGGAGGCGGATGGCGATCGACCCCGGCCGCAGGGAAGACCACCTGCCCGGGACAACGCGCATGGAAATCACGGGCACGCTGCAGATGCAGGATATTGTCCAGGCACTGGGGGCAGAGCCCGATGCGCAGCGCTGTGTCGAGGCCGGCCTCGAGGTGCTTGCGATGGCCGGGCATCCGCCTGCACGTGCCGTGGTGTCGACGGGCCACGGGCGGCTGGAGGCGCTGGAATTCTATGTCGATGCCGCTGTGCCGACCTGCTGCGAACTGGACAGCACGTTGCAGCACGCGATCGCCAGCCGTTTCACCAGCGTGCTGCCGCCAGGGCTGGCAGTCACGGTGCTGCCGCTGGCCGCCTATGCGCAGGAAGCCACCGACGAAGGCAAATCGTTCGAAGCGGATACCTTGCGCACCTGTGCGCGCGAACTGCTGGGCCGGGGCGGGGAGATGAGCCAGCGGCTCGCGGTGGTGTGTGCCTACCTGTCGGCGCTGCATGGCGTGCAGGCCGTTGCCGAGCAGCTTGGCTACCTTGAGCAGAGCCTGCTTGCGCAGGGCCAGGAGACCCTGTCCTGGCGCCTGCGCCGACACCGCAGCGTGGAAGGGCGGGAACTGGCGCAGGCACTGGAAGGACTGTCTCGCGCCGCGGATGACGCCCTGTATGAGTTCGGCACCTGTTACAGCGCTGCGCGCGCCAGCTACCAGCTGGAGCAGATGCAGCGTGTCCATGACCGGATCGCGCGCTTTCGCGACACCTTCCGGCACGGCGGGCGGTGCCCCGAGCCCCGGCGCGCCGTGCGCGCGGACACGGCGTGCTGAGGCGCGACAAGGTCAGATACCGGCCATGCAGGTGTACTTGATGACCAGGTAATCCTCGATGCCGTAGTGCGAGCCCTCGCGGCCCACGCCAGACTGCTTGACGCCGCCGAACGGCGCCACTTCGTTGGAGATCAGGCCGGTATTGACGCCCACCATGCCGTATTCCAAACGTTCGGAGACGCGCCAGACCCGGCCCAGGTCGCGGGCATAGAAGTAGCTGGCCAGGCCGAACTCGGTGTCGTTGGCCATGGCGACGACGTCATCCTCGGTCTCGAAGCGGAACAGCGGCGCCAGCGGGCCGAAGGTTTCCTCGCGCGCGACCAGCATGCCGGGGCCGACGTCGGCCAGCACGGTCGGCTGGAAGAACGAATGCCCCAGCGCATGGCGCTCGCCGCCCTGCAGCAGGCGCGCGCCCTTGCCGAGCGCGTCGGCGATATGCTCTTCCACCTTGGCCACGGCCTTGTCGTCGATCAGCGGCCCGATGCGCACGCCGTCGTCCATGCCGTTGCCGACCTTCAGGGCCGCCACTGCCGCCACCAGCTTCTGCGCAAACGCGTCATACACGCCTGCCTGCACGTAGATGCGGTTGGCGCAGACGCAAGTCTGGCCGGCATTGCGGTACTTGGACACGATCGCGCCTTCCACCGCCGCGTCCAGGTCGGCATCGTCGAACACGATAAAGGGGGCATTGCCGCCCAGCTCCATCGATACCTTCTTGATCGTCGACGCGGTCTGGGCCATCAGCATGCGGCCAACCTCGGTCGACCCGGTGAAGGTGAGCTTGCGCACCAGCGGGTTGCTGCTCATCTCGCCGCCAATGGCGCCGGCCGAGCCGGTCACCACCGACAACACCCCGGCCGGAATGCCCGCGCGCTCGGCCAGGGCCACCAGCGCCAGCGCTGTCAGCGGGGTTTGCGACGCCGGCTTGAGCACCATGGTGCAACCCACCGCCAGGGCCGGGCCGGCCTTGCGCGTGATCATGGCAGCGGGGAAGTTCCACGGCGTGATGGCCGCGCATACCCCCACAGGCTCCTTGGTCACGACAATGCGCTGGTTGCTGACCGGCGCCGGGATGGTGTCGCCATAGACGCGCTTGCCTTCCTCGGCAAACCATTCAATAAACGAGGCCGCGTAGGCGATTTCGCCGCGCGCTTCGGCGATCGGCTTGCCCTGTTCGGCAGTCATGATGCGCGCCAGGTCTTCCTGGCTGGCCATGATCAGTTCGAACCATTTGCGCAGCAGCGCCGAGCGCTCCTTGGCGGTGCGGGCGCGCCATGCCGGCAGCGCGCGGTTGGCGGCTTCGATGGCGTGGCGGGTTTCATCGGCGCCCAGTTGCGGGACCTGTCCCACGCGTTCGCCGGTGGCAGGGTTGGTGACGTCGATGCGGCGCTCGCCATCGATCCAGCGGCCGTCGATATAGCACTGCTGCCGCAGCAGCGAGGAGTCCTGGAGGTTCAGCATGGTTGTCTCGGTGGATGCCGGCGGTGCCCGGCGTCTTGTGGATGCCTGAGACAACGATTGTAGTCCGGCTACCTAGGTAGAGGTCTTGGTGGAGGTCTTGGGCGGGCCGGCAGGTGCGGCCGTGGACGGTGCCTCGATATCCCAGTCGCCGCACTCCAGCCAGTCGTCGCCGAGCAGTTCAATGGGGTGCTGCGTGCGGCTGGAGCCGTTGCCGCAGCCCATGTCGTCTACGGGGCAGTACTTGTCGCAACCCCAGCAGATGCGCTCAGGGTGGCGGGGATGCAGGGGAAATTTCTTGGCCATGGCTTGCGGTTGGGAAACTGCTGGGACGATTATGCCCACACCTGCAAGCCGTCGATTTGCGCTACCGCAAGCGCAAGTCAGCCGGCCGGCCATCCCGCTCAGTCCCATCCGTCGGCGTCCAGCCGGGTCCAGCGGTCGGGCGCCTCGCCATCGGGCGAGGCCAGCAGCAGTGTCTGGCCGCAGTGCCCGCAACGGTACACAAACGCATTCTGGCCGCTGGTGGTGCGCAAGGTCGCCGACAGCACCAGCCTGGGATGCGGCGGCACGTGGCCAGGCCGGTCCAGCTGCGACTCGCACAGGTCGCATAAAGACATCATTGTTTTCCTCCGCACGATCCCCGGCGCAGCAAGAATGCTGTGGTGCAGCATTCGTTTTTCCAGTATAGCGGCGGAACGATAGTGCCGTGGGCGGCGGCGCAACGGCTATTCGCCAAGGAACTCTGCCATCACTTCAAGTCCTTCAATGTGATCGGCTACCACCTTGGCGATGGTAATTAGCGGGATGGCGAGCAACATGCCCCATACGCCCCAGAGCCAGGTGAACAGGAGCAGTGCAACAAATACGGCCACCGCGTTCATGCGCGCCATGCGGCCGGTCATCCAGGTGGTGATGACCGATCCGATCAGCGTGGCGATCAGTAGTGATCCGAACGCAGCCGCGGCCGCCATGCCGAGCGTGCCGAACTGCATGAAGGTCACCACTCCCAGGCACGCCGCGATCGCCATGGCGCCGAAGTAGGGCACCAGGTGCAGCGCCGCAGCCGCAGTCGCCCAGCTGCCCGCGTTGTGCACGCCCAGCCACTTCAGCAGCAACCAGGTACAGGCGCCCAGGCCCGCATTGGTCACCAGCAGCATGCCCATATAGCGGCGGATGGAGTGGTTGACCTCGTCCAGCATGTGCACGCTGATCTTCTTTTCGGAGATGGTGGTCCCGGTCATCTTGATGAACTTGCGCTTGAAGGTATCGCCGGCCAGCAGCAGGAAGTACAGCAGGAAGACCACCACCACCGCCTGTCCGGCCATGGTGAAGATGCTGACCGAACCGGCCAGCAGCATGTTCTGGATCTGGGCGGGCGATTGCTCCACCACCACGTGCGTGCCGCGCGCGGGCGGGGGTTGGCCGGTGCCGCTGAGGACGGTGGCTGCACGGCGTACCTTCTGCCACATGGAATCGTCGCCGCTCATCAGCGCGCCCACCGAGCGCGACAGCTTGCTGGCCGTCTCGGGCAGGCTGTTGACGATCGATTCCACCTGCCCCTGCAGCAGGTAGGCGCCGCTGAGCAGGGCGCTCAGCACGGCCAGCAGCACCACGGTGCCTGCCAGCGCGCGCGGCAGGCCCAGCCGCTGCAGCGCGCAGACCAGCGGGTCCAGCAGGTAGGCCAGAACGATCGCGAGCACCACCGGAATGAGAAAGTCGCGTGCGATATGCACGGCGTACAGCGAAAGGAGCGTGGCCAGTACCACCAGCGCCAGGCTGGCACGGTGCAGCGAGGCGGTGACGGCGTCGGCCGGCGCGACGGTGCCAGGCATCTCTCCCACCGTGCGAGGCCCACCGGCGCCCTCGGTGTCGGCGCCGGCATGCGGGCTACCGTCGGCGGGCAACGGAACGGGCGGGGCAGGGGGCAGCGAAGGCGCCGCGGAATCGGGGATGGTCGACATGGCCGGGCGCCCTGGCAAAAGGCCGGGCGCTGCTATGAAGATAGCTGGCTGGAAGGTGGCGGCTGTCGGACGCCGCCGCCTGTGCATGTCAGACAAGCGCGGCAGCGAGGCGCCTTACTAGCGACACCGCCCGGCCGGCAGCATGGCGCTGCACGGCCGGGTGGTCCGGTGACTGCAGGCGGGGCGCGCAGGCTCAGCCAGTCACCGTCTTGGTCTCAAGGAACTCGGCAATGCCTTCGGGGCCGTATTCGCGCCCGTTGCCGGACGTCTTGTAGCCGCCGAACGGTGCGGTGATGTCCATCATCGCGCCGTTGATGCGCACGCTGCCGGCGCGCAGGCGGGCCGCCAGCTTGCGCGTGCGCGCCGGGTCGGACGAGGCGATGTAGGCGGCCAGGCCGAACTCGGTGTCATTGGCGATGGCCACGGCCTCGTCTTCGGTGTCGTACGGCAGCAGGCACATCACCGGCCCGAAGATCTCTTCGCGGGCAATGGCCATGTGATTGCGCACGTCGGCAAAGATGGTCGGGCGCGCATAGAAGCCGCGTTCCAGCCCGTCGGGGCGGCCGGGGCCGCCTGCGGCCACGCGCGCGCCTTCCTCGATGCCTGCCCCGATCAGGCGCTGCACCTTGTCGAACTGGCCGCGGTTGGAGATCGGGCCCATCTTGGTTTCGGGGTCGGACGGGTCGCCCACCTTCACCGCGCTGGCCACGGCGGTGGCGATCTGCACGGCCTGCTCATAGCGCGAGCGCGGCACCAGCATGCGCGTCGGCGCGATGCAGGTCTGTCCGGTGTTGACCATGCACTGCGCCACGCCGCTGGTCACTGCTGCCTGCAGGTCGGCATCGTCCAGGATGATCATCGGCGACTTGCCGCCCAGTTCTTGCGCCACGCGCTTGACCGTGGGCGCGGCGCTGATGGCCACTTCCACGCCGGCCCGGGTCGAGCCGGTGATGGAGACCATGTCGACCTCGGGATGCGACGACAGCGCGGCGCCCACCGCGCGGCCCTCGCCATAGATCATGTTGAAGACACCCGGCGGCGTCTGCGCGGCATCCATGATCTCGGCGAAGATCCGGGCGTCCAGCGGCGCGATCTCGGATGGCTTGAGCACCACGGTGCAACCCGCCGCCAGCGCCGGCGCCACCTTGGCCGCGATCTGGTTCAGCGGCCAGTTCCACGGCGTGATCAGCGCCGCCACGCCGATGGCTTCGCGCAGGATGTAGCTCTTGCCGCGCGTGGTTTCGAACTCGAACTCGCGCAGCGCCTGCAGCGTTGCCTGCAGCTGTGCCAGGCCGATCGCGGCCTGCAGGTTGGTGGCCAGCGTGATCGGCGCACCGATCTCCTGGCGCACCGCCTGCGCCAGCTCGCCCATGCGCGCCTGGTAGGCGGCGATGATGCGTTCGAGCAGGTCGATGCGCGTTTCACGCGTGGACACCGACCAGGCCGGGAATGCCGCGCGCGCTGCGGCCACGGCCTGGTCCACGTCTGCCGCGGTGCCCATGGCGAGCTTGCCGGCGATCGCTTCGGTGGCCGGGTCGGTGATGTCGGCCTGGGTCGCGCCCGCTGCGGGCTGCACCCACTTGCCATTGATATAGAACTTGTCGACGATATGCATGCCGGTTGCCTCGGATGGGTTGGCGTTCGGTCAGACCGGACGGTCGCCGATGATGGTGGCGCGGTTCATGTGGCGCACGGCCGGGAAGTAATCCTGCACGGCATAGTGCTGCGTGGAGCGGTTGTCCCAGAGCGCGATCGTGTCCGGCTGCCAGCGCAGGCGCACCTGGTACTCCGGCGCGGCCGCCTGGCGGTACAGGTACTGCAGCAGGTCCAGTTCGGCGGGCCGGTAATCGGAACCGAAGCGATAGGGCTGTTCCTTGACGAAGTTGGCGAAATGCGTGGTGAAGGCTTCGTTGACGAACAGGATCTTCTCGCCGGTTTCGGGGTGGGTGCGTACCACCGGGTGCACCATCGGCGGATACTTGGCGCGCATCTCCGCGTACTTCTCGTCGCTCATCGACGCGCCGAAGGTCGGCATCGCGTCATGCACGGCCTTCAGGTTGGCGATGCGGACCTTCACATCCTGCGGCAGGTTCTCGTAGGCGGCGGCCATGTTGATCCAGAGCGTGTCGCCGCCGACCTCCGGGCATTCCAGGCAGCGCAACATCGAACCCATCGACGGGATCTCGCGCCAGGACACGTCGGAGTGATACAGGTTCTCGCGCCCGCGCGTCTGCCCGTCGCGGCCGAAGACAACCAGCTCGGGCAGTTCCGGATGGTTGGTGAGCATCGGATGCGTTTCCAGCGTGCCGAAGCGGCGCGCCGCGGCCACGTGCTGAGCCGGGGTGATCGCCTGCTTGCGGAAGAACAGCACCTTGTACTTCAGCAGCGCGCGGCGCAGCGACAGGTAGGTGTCGTCGTCCAGCGGCTCGCGGAAATCGATGCCTTCGATGTCGGCGCCGATTGTCGGCGTGCAGCGGCGCACGGTAAAGGGAAAGGCTTCATTGTCCAGCGCGCGATAGGCTTGCGCGCTGATGGTGACTGCGGCAGTGGCTTGCATGGGGTGTCTCCTCCGTGTTGTGGTTGCCAATGCAGGGGGGATGGCCGTCTCAGCGGTGCGAGGCCTTGATCAGGTCCGCAGCCTTTTCGCCGATCATGATGGCGGGGGCGTTGGTATTGCCGCCGATCAGCGTCGGCATGATTGACGCGTCAGCGACGCGCAGGCCCTCCACACCATGCACGCGCAGCGCCGGGTCGACCACCGCCATGTTGTCGACGCCCATCTTGCAGGTGCCGACCGGGTGGTAGACCGTGTCCGCGTGCGCGCGCACGAAGTCGCGGATGGCGGCTTCATTGCCGCTGTCGGGACCGAAAGCGTCGGTCAGGACTTCGCGCCCGCCGTGCTGCGCCAGTGCGGGCTGCGCAAAGATGCGGCGGATGGCCCGCACGCCCTCGACCATGCCGGCCATGTCTTCCTCGGCCGACAGGAAGCGCGGATCGATCACCGGCGTCTCGCGCATGTCGGCGCTGCGCAGGCGCACATGGCCGCGGCTCGTCGGGCGCAGCACGCAGGCGTGACAGGAGTAGCCGTGGCCGAGATTGCCCAGGCTGCGGTTGCCGAGCAGCGCCACGGCAAAGTGCAGCTGCACATCCGGGATGTCCAGCTCGGGGCGGCTGCGCAGGAAGGCACCGGCCTCGGCGATATTTGACGACACCATGCCGGTGCGGGTGCGCCGGTAGCGCATCACTTCGCGTGCCAGCCGCAGCATGCCGCGGCCGGTCTTGCCGAACAGCTCAGTCGTTTGCAGCTGTTTGTTGACGATGATGTCGAGGTGGTCCTGCAGGTTCTCGCCCACGCCCGGGAGGTCATGGACCACACCGATGCCGAAGCTGCGCAGCTGCGCGGCCGGACCGATGCCGGACGCCAGCAGCAACTGCGGCGAGTTGAAGGCGCCGCTGCTGACCACGATCTCGCGCCGTGCGCGCAGGATCTGCACCGCCCCACCGCGCACGACTTCCACGCCGACAGCGCGCTTGCCTTCGAACACGATCCGCAGGGCTTGCGTATCGGTCAGCACCGCCAGGCCGCGACGGCCGCCATTCAGCGCCGTGTCCGCTGCATTGCCGCTGTGCAGGTAGGCCCGCGCCGCGTTCCAGCGTTCGCCGTTGCGCTGCGTCACCTGGTACAGGCCGGCGCCTTCCTGGCTGTGGCCATTGAAGTCGTCGTTGTGAGGCAGGCCGGCCTGGATCGCTGCCTGGACAAAGCGCCGCGCAAACGGATTGGGCGAGCGCAAGTCGCTCACGTGCAGCGGCCCGTCATTGCCGTGCAGCGGATGTTCGTGGCCGGCCAGGCGGGGATTGTGCTCGCTGCGGCGGAAGTAGGGCAGGACGTCGTCGAAACCCCAGCCCCGGCAACCCAGCGCGGCCCAGTCGTCGTAGTCTCGCCGATGGCCGCGGATATAGACCATGCCGTTGATCGATGAACTGCCGCCAAGGCCGCGCCCGCGCGGCTGGTAGGAGCGGCGGCCGTTCAGGCCCGGTTGCGGTACGGTGTAGTAGGCGTAGTTGCGCGGGCCGGCCTTGGGCACCACCGCAGCGATGCCCACCGGCGCCCAGATCGAGAAGTGATGGTCATGCGGCCCCGCCTCGAGCAGGGCCACGGTCGCACTCGGGTCTTCTGCCAGGCGCCCTGCCACGGCGCACCCCGCCGATCCCGCGCCGATCACGATGTAGTCGAACTCCGCCGCCGCGCTGGCGGCGTCTTGTGATGCCCTGGTATTCAATTTACGTGTCTCCTGAGTTGCCAGCATGCGGTGTTCTTCAGGGGCGCGCACATCTGGTGATGACGGATACTGCCATCACCTGTTATGACAGGTCAATAGGGTTAGGCCGAGACCTATTATGATAGGTATAATCCCGTTCCACCCAGTTCGGAGCCGCCGCCAAGGCGGAACATACGTGACGCTGCCCAGGTTCAAAGAGATTGAGAACGAGATTCGCCAGCGAATCGCCAGCAATACATGGGGGCCGGGCGCCAAGCTTCCGTCCGAGGCGGAGCTGGTGACGGAATTCGCGGTCAGCCGGATCACCGTGCGCCAGGCCCTGTCCGGGCTGCACAACGCCGGTCTGATCGAAAAGGTCAACGGCAAGGGCAGTTTCGTGACCCGTCCCTCGGACACGCCCAGCCTTGGCGCACTGACCGGCTTCTATGAAACCGGACGCGCCCGTGGCCAGCTTGCGTACGGCAAGCTGGCGTCGGTACGGCTGGTGCGCGCGCCGGCCCATGTGGCGGCGGCGCTGCGTCTGCAGCCTGGCGAGAAGGTGCTGAGCGTGGCCACCGTGCGGTACTGGGACGACGCGGCCGTCGCGCATTTCACCCTGATGGGTCCTGAGCCACTGATGCGCCGCCTGGTGCAGGAGGACCTGGAAACCAACGACGCCATGGCGCTGTTTGAAAGCCGGCTGGGATACCGGTTCAAGGAAGTGGCGATGGAAGCCACCGCCGTTGCCGCGCCCGCGGACGTGGCGCGCCGGCTCGGTGTTGCCGTGGGCGAACCGCTGCTGCGCCTGCGCAGCACGCCGCATGACATCGAGGACACACCGTTGTTCTGCGGCGAACTGCTGTTCCGTCCGGACCGCTATGCCTACAAGTGGACACTGACGCGATAGGGCGACGCAGCCGCCAGTGGCTGGCACCGGCGCTGCGTGGCTTCACTACCGGTCCCGGCCGGTATTGACGCGCGCGTCGCGGCGCGCGGGAATGATGTTTTCGTCGGCCAGCCGTTGTTGCAGGTCGTTGTTGGCCACGTGGGTGAGGTCCTTGCCAATTTCCTTCGTGATGACGTCCGTGACGCCGGCGGGAAGGGCTTTGCGCAGCAGGCCCAGGAAACGCGGCGCCGCGATCAGCGCCAGAGAATCAAAGCGCTGCTTGTTGCGCGCATCGGCAAGATAGTCCGCCACGCGGCGGGCAAACAGCTGCGCTTCCTGGTGCAGTTCATCCTCCCCGGCCGAGGATGTGACAGTGGACGGTCCGGCCTGGTGGGCACCCGGGTGCCCGGCGTCGCCCTGTACGGCGGCGTGGCCGCGCCGGCCGTAGGCATCGCGGCGCAGGTCGGCGCGGTCGCCATGCGCAGCCGCGTCGGTGATTTCCTCAACCAGCGCCATTGGCGCGGTTGAGGCGTGCGAGGCAAAGATGCGGGCGAGGGATTCGTCCGCCACAAGGATCCAGGTGTGTTTCATGATCGCTCCGGTTGCCGGTCCGAACACCGGCCCCCCCATCCCTCCTTTCAAAGGATACGCCATCCGGGCAGGGGCAGTCGCCGTACCGCGGATGGCGCGGGGCGTAGTCACCACACGCCAAAGAACACGCCGGCCTGCTTGTACACATTGGTCTTGGCCGCTACCTCTTCGTTGGTCACGGTCACGCGCGGCTTGAGCGTGCAGAACCACTCCAGCAGCCGCAAGCGCATGGCGCTGCGCACGGCTTCGTGGCCCGGATCGCAGCCCAGGTCGACATATTCCTGCGGATCGTTCTGCAGGTCGAACAGCTGTGGCCGGAACCCTTGCCAGTGCACATATTTCCAGCGCGCGTCGCGCACCATCCAGGCGCGGCATTCGCCGGGATGGCGGCCCAGCGCCACGCGAGCGCCGCGATAGGCGTAGTCCAGTTCGGATACGACGAAATCGCGCCAGCTGACGGCATCGGCGCGCTCACCCGCGCGCGTCAGGTCCAGCAATGAGCGGCCCTCGACGCGGTGGTCGGCCGGCGCCAGGCCCAATGCGTCCAGCACCGTCGGCACGACGTCGACCGCGCTGACCATGCTGGCCTGCGCGGTGCCGCGCGTGGCATCCGCCTGCGGCGAGGGATCGTAGACGATCAGCGGGATGTTCTGCACGGTGTCGTAGAACTGCTCCTTCTCGCCCAGCCAGTGGTCGCCCAGGAAATCGCCGTGGTCGGCGGTGAAGACGATCAGCGTGTCCTGCCAGCGGCCCAGGCGTTCGAGTTGTTCCCATAGCTGGCCGAGCCGGTCGTCGATCTGCTGGATCAGGCCCTGGTAGGCGGGCCGCACCGTGTCCGAGACTTCCTGGCGCATGAAGCTGGCGCATTCTTCCTGCGTGCGGTAGGCCGACAGCACCGGGTGCGGGTCTTCCAGCTCAGCGTCGTGGCGCTGCAGCGGCAGGCAGTCGTCGAGCGAATACGCGGCGTGGTAGGGCGCGGGCGCCAGGTAGGGCCAGTGCGGCTTGACCAGCGACAGGTGCAGCACCCACGGATCATCGCCGCGCGTGGCGATGTACTGCATCGCCTGGTTCACCGTGTACGCGGTCTCGGAGTGCGGCTCGGCCACGCGCGCGGGCAGGCCTGCGTTGCGCATGTGCCAGCCGGAGACGATCTCACCGCGTTCGTTCTCGGCGCTGATCACGTAGTCGGTCCACGGATCCGCGCTGTCGTAGCCTTGCCGGCGCAGCCAGTCGGCGTACGCGCTGTGCGGCTCGGCGTGGTGGCCGTCATGGCGGTCGACCTCGGTGAAGTGGCCGCTGCGCAGCAGCGTTTCCAGCTCAGTGCCGCCATCCAGGTGCAGCCGTTTCAGGTTGGCGTTGTCGGGCATCACATGGGTCTTGCCCGCCAGCGCCAGCGCGCGGCCGCTGTCCTTCAGGTATTCGCCCAGCGTGACTTCACCGACCGACAGCGGCACACGGTTCCAGGTGGCGCCGTGGCTGCTGACATGGCGGCCGGTATAGAAGCTCATGCGGCTGGGCCCGCAGACCCCGGAAGTAACGAAAGCGCGGTCGAAGCGCACGCCGCGCGCGGCCAGCGCATCGATACTGCGCGTGCGCAGCGCCGGATGCCCGTAGCAACCCAGGTGGTCGCGCCGCAGCTGGTCGCACATGATGAAGAGGGTATTGCGGATCGTCATGGTCGGTCTGCCTCGCTTCAGTCGCCGGTATAGCCGGACGCCTTGACCACCGGTGCCCACTTGCTGGCGTCGGCCTTGAGCACGCCGGCAAAGGCGTCGGCCGGGCCGGTTGCGGGTTCCAGTCCCAGCTTGAGAAACTTCTCGCGCACGTCCGGCGACGTCACGGCCTTGACGATGGCGGCGTTGAGCTTGTCGAGCACCGGCCGCGGCGTGCCCGCGGGTGCCAGCAGGCCGTAGCGGCCTTCACCTTCGATGCCCTTGTAGCCAAGTTCGGTGAAGGTCGGCACATCGGGCAGTGCCACCGAGCGGTGGGTGCCGGAAGTCGCCAGCACGCGGATCTTGCCCGCGCGGTGCATTTCAGTCAGGTCAGCAAGGGTGTCGACCGAAGCCGGCACCTGCCCGCCGACCAGCGCGCTCATCAGCGGCGCCGAGCCGTTGAAGGGGACGTGCAGCATCTCGATGCCAACCTGCTTGCCGATCATCAGCCCGAAGAAATGCGGGATGCTGCCCAGCGCCGGCGAGGCGTAGGAGTTGTTCTGCGGACCGGCCTTGAGCCATGCCACATAGTCCTTCAGCGTGCGTGCCGGGCTGGCCGGCCCGGTGGCAAGCGCCAGCTGGAAGTTGGCGGCCTGCGCCACCGGCGTGAAATCGCGCTGGATATCGTAGTTGAGCTTGCGGTAGACCAGCGGCGCAATGGTCATGACCGCCGAGTTGGCCACCACCAGCGTATTGCCATCGGCCGGCTGCGTGCGCGCGTAGTCCATCACCAGCCGCCCGCCGGCGCCGGGCTTGTTCTCGATGACCACGGTCTGGTTCAGGGTCTCGCGCAGCTTGTCGCCGACCAGGCGTGCGGCGAGGTCGGCAGTGCCGCCGGCCGGGTACCCCACCAGGATGCGCAGCGGACGGTCCGACTGGGCGCTGGCGGGCGCGGACCAGGCGGCGGCAACGGCCAGCAGGCACGCGGCGAATCGGGGAAGGAAGGTGCGAGGGCTCACGATGTCTCCAGTTTGTTGTCCGCCGGCGAGCGGCGTCGATGCAAGCTAACACCCGTCGATATAATTGACAAAGTCAACTAATTGGCAGGTGTGGCATGGCACACGACAACAGCGGCAACCGCGGCAACCGGCTGCAGCGGCCGCAGCGGCTGGCTGATTTCATCAATTACCGGGTCTACCACCTGAATCGCGTCGCGCTGGGCGCCGCGGCGCTGCACCTGCGCGCCAGGGCGGGCGTCACGCGGCGCGAATGGCGCATGATTTCCTTCCTTGGCGAGCAGCCAGGCACCCGGCTGACCGAACTGGCCGAAAGCGCCGGCCTGGACAAGGTGCTGGCCAGCCGCGCCGTCCACGCCCTGGTGGAACGCGGCCTGGTCCGGCGCGAAACGCGCACCCAGGACCGGCGCGCTGCAGCCTTCACGCTGACCGGGCAAGGCGAAGCCGTCTACCGCGCGGCGTTCGCGCAGGCCCGGGACTTCAATACACGGCTGGCTGGCTGCCTGACGGCCGAAGAGGCGCGCGTGCTGTCGCGCTGCCTGGACAAGCTGCAGGCGCAGGCCGGCGCGATGCTGGTCGAGGCGCAGGCGTTGCCACAGCCGGAAGGGGCGGAGCCGGCATGGGATCTGCTGCAGGTCTGGCGGGTGTAAGCACTGGCGCAGCGAGCATGCAGCGGCGCGCGTTCAGGGTGCCATTGCCACTGCCGTCGTCGTGCCGAAGGTTGCCACGCCATTGCGCCCGGAGCGCTTGGCCAGATACAGCGCTTCGTCGCCGGCGCGGAGAAAGGCGCGCAACTCGGTGAAGGCCTCGTGGCTGCCGGCGCTGTTGGAGTCGGTCACCACGCCGACGCTGACCGTCAGCAGCCCGTTGGCTCCCGCCGCATTCGGAATCTGCAAGGCCTGGACGGCTGCGCGGACGGTCTCGGCCATGGCGGCTGCGCCGGCTGCGTCGGTGTGGGGCAGCAGGATGGCAAATTCTTCACCGCCATAGCGTCCCGCATAGTCGCCCGGCCGCCGCACATGGCGCTGGATGCAGGCGCCCACCGCGGCCAGCGCATCGTCACCGGCCTGGTGCCCGTAGCGGTCATTGAACTCCTTGAAATGGTCGACGTCGAGCATCAGCAGCGACAAGGGCTCGCCGTGCCGCCGCGCGCGCCGCCATTCCACATCGGCGGCATCGTCCAGCGCGCGCCGGCTGCCCAGCCCGGTCAGGCCATCGGTGTTGACCATCCAGCGCAGGTGCTCTTCCATCTCGGCGCGGCGCCGCCATTGGCGCGACAGCAATACCGAGAGCGCGATGATCGCGGCGTCCAGGGCGATGATCAGCGTCCCGAACAGCCACGCGCGCCGGTACCAGGGCGCCAGCACGTCGTGGGTGGCGCGTCCCACCACGACCAGCAGCGGAAAGCCCGGAATGCGCCTGAAACTGTAGAGCCGCTGAACCCCGTCGACTGCCGCGACGCCGATAAACGTACCTTGCGTGCCTTGCAGCAGCGGTGCAAATGACGGGCTGCCGGAGATGTCGCGCCCGATCGATTCGGCTTGATAGGGCCGCCGCATGATGATGGTGCCGTCCGTGCGCAGCAGCGTCAGGGTGCCGCCCGCGCCAAGGCTTACGCCATCGAACAGCTTGCGGAAGTAGTTCAGGCGCAAGGTGCCGACCACGATGCCGGCAAAGCTGCCGTCCGGCGCGGAGAGCCGCCGGCTGATGCCGATGGACTGGTTCTCCGGCGTCAGGCGCGGCTGGAACGGCCGGCTCAGGAACAAGCCGCCGTGATCGCCGCCGCGGTGGGCCTGGAAGTAGTCGCGGTCAGAGACGTTGACCGGGCGCGGCGGCCACTGGTGCGAGTCGAACACCAGCGTGCCGTTGGCGTCGGTGACCAGCAGCGAGCCCATGTCTTCGGCATTGATCGAGCGGTCGAACAGCAGCCGCTGGCGCAGCGCCGGCGGCTGCGCCAGCAGGGCGGGATCGTGCATGGCTTCCACCACGCCCCCGATCGCCAGCTCGTGGATCTGCAGGTTGCGCGTGATGCTGCGTTCCAGCGTCAGCGCCAGGTTGGCCGAGGCCTCGCCGGCATTGTCCAGCACATCCCTGCGCATTTGCACCAGGGCGAGCGCGCCAAGGGCCGTGATCATGCAGACCAGGATAACGCTGGCGGCCACGATCAGGGAGGCCGGGCGGGAAATGGCCTTTCGAGCCGGAAAGTGAGGTATTTGGCGCACGAAGAAGAGCTGTTCTGCTTTTATGCGGCCATTGTAGTACCTGGCCGCAGCCTGGCTCAGTGCCTTGTGCGCCAGCGCAACGGCCCGGCGCTTGCGGACCGGCCCTGCCTGGCCAGGGCATGCGCGGTGTGTGCCCCTGCGCGCGTCCGGCACTACGCTGCACGCACAGTTCTTCCCTACACTTGAGCATGGCGGGTTGCCGCCGCTGAAGGGAAGAACGCATGCAGCCAGAGCCTGCACAACCCAAGCCCGTGGCGCTCGCCCTGCAGGGCGGCGGCATGCATGGCGCCTTTACCTGGGGCGTGCTCGACCGTCTGCTGGAGGACGGCAGGCTGGCGATCGAAGGTGTCAGCGCCACCAGCGCCGGGGCCATGAACGGCACGGTGCTGGCCTACGGGCTGCTGCAGGGCGGCAGTGACGGCGCACGCCTGGCCTTGCACGATTTCTGGGAAGCGATCGCGCACTCGGCGCAGCGCTACAACCCGTTCCGGTGGCTGCCGTGGTTCAAGAGCAGCCATACGCTGGGCCTGAACCATTCCCCGATGTATGCGATGGCCGACATTGCGCTGCGCCTGCTGTCGCCGTACCAGTTCAATCCCAACAACCTCAATCCGCTGCGCGACGTGCTCGGCAGCCAGGTCGACTTTGCGGCACTGCGCGAGCATTGCCCGATCCGGCTGTACCTGTGTGCGACCAATATCGAGACCAGCCGGATACGCATCTTCCCGCCCGAGGAGCTCAGCATCGACGCCGTGCTGGCCTCGGCCTGCGTGCCCACGCTGTTCCAGGCGGTCAGCATCGACGGCCAGCACTACTGGGATGGCGGCTATGTCGGCAACCCGGCGATTTTTCCGCTGATCTATCACTGCCAGACGCACGATGTCGTGATCGTCCATATCAACCCGATCGTGCGCCACGGCGTGCCGACCACGGCCGCGGATATCCTGAACCGCGTCAATGAGGTCAGCTTCAATTCGTCGCTGATGCGCGAGATGCGCGCGATTGCCTTCGTCACGTCGCTGATCCAGCAGGGCAAGGTCGACGGCACGGAGATGAAGGAGATGTGGATCCACTCGATCCGCTCGGACCAGACCATGGCCGCGCTGGGGGTCTCCACCAAGTACAACGCCGACTGGGCATTCCTGTGCTCGCTGCGCGACAAGGGCCGGGCAGAGGCGAGCCGGTGGCTGGAGCAGCACTACGACAGCGTGGGCCGGCGCTCCAGCATCGATATCAGCGGAGAGTTCCTGTAGGCCGGCCCGGCTGCGCCAGCCGCCACGTCAGGTTGGCGCGTGCCTGCGCCTCGTAGCGCGCCTGGAACAGGTCGGTGGTGTAGATGCGTGGGCTGGCCAGCAGCGCACTCAGGAAGGCGCGCTCGGCAGCGTCATAGGCGGCGTCGTCCAGGTCGGTGCGTTCGGCCCGCAGGTGGTCGCCATTTTCCTGGAAGCGCGCGCGGCTGCAGCCCAGCGCCGCCAGGTCGATATCGGCGGTGAAGCGGCCGGCCAGGCTTGCCGGCACTTCGGCATGCGTGGTTTCCAGGATAAGGGCGGCCACGCGCGCGGCGGCGGCGATGGTGCCGCCCGACCAATGGCGCAACCATTCGGCGCTGCGTTGCTCGTTGTCCGTGGCACCGGGCACGTAGATCACGTCGTGGCACCAGAGCGCCAGTTCCACCTCGTCGGTATCCGGGATCGCGCTGCGCGCCCAGTCCAGGTCGTGCAGGCAGCGGCGGACATGGTCGAGGGTGTGGTAGTGCCGCGTCGGTTCACCGTAGCAACGGGCGAGATCGGTGAAGACGTCGGCCGCGCGCGTGCCGCCCGCACGAGTCCACAGGGCGACAAAGCGGTCTTGCAGGGGGAGGCCTGGCGTCGGGGTCATGCGTGTGGGCGCTCCGGGGTGGTGTGGTCGGCGGCCAGCGCTGCAAGCAGCGCCTGGGCCTCCTGCCAGTCCGCAGTATCGGTGCCCTCGCTGAAGCTGCCGTGGATCCGCGCCAGCACTTCGCGCGCCGCGTCGCCCTTGCCTTGTTGCCGCCACAGCCGGGCCAGGCCCAGGGTGGCCCGCAGTTCCAGCGGCTTTGCACCTTGTTCGTGGGCGACCGTGATGGCCCGCTGGAAGCAGGCTTCGGCTTCCTCCTGCGCGGCCGGCGATGCAGGGCGCTCTGCCGACAGCTGCAGCAGCATCTCGGCGCGTAGCCGGTACACGGTTGCCTCATCGAGCCGCTCTCCGGTCTCTTCCACCAGTGCCTGTGCCTGCGTGAGCAAGTCCAGCGCGGCGGTGGTCTGGCCCGCCTTGCCACAGGCATCGGCAACCGAGGCCAGCATATTCGGCATACCCAGTTTGCCACCGGTGGCCTCATAGGCGGCTACGCCCCGGCGCATCAGTGCAAGGCCCTCCTGGTGGCTGCCCAGTTCCGCCAGCGCCCAGCCCTGCAGGACCGTGCCCCATGCCAGGTAGATCGGAAACCCCTGCTCGCCCGAAATGGCGATGGCGGCTTCGGCGTACTCCCGTGTCAGCCGGGCCTCGTGCCGGCACTGATGCTGTTCCGCGGCAAACACCAGGCACAGCGCAAGGTTGTATGCATCCGGCCGGGCGCGGGCCATGGCCAGCGCCTCCTTGCAGCGCGCCAGTGCCTGGTCCGCCAACCCCTGGTACCACAGGAGCCAGCCCAGTGTACCGGTGGCATGGACGGCCGGGTCGCGCCCGTAGCCCGTCAGGAAGTCGTACGCCGGCTGTTCAGGGTGCGGCACGGCGAGCACCGCCTCCACATGCTTGCGCGCGGCGTCCAGCATGCCAAGGCGGAACAGCGTGGCGCCCATCGCGCGATGGCCCTCCGCCAGTTGCTTGGGTTTCTGTGACTGCATGGCCAGCGCAAGCAGCCGCTTGGCCAAAGGCAGCGAGACCTCGTATTGCGCGCGCAGCTGATAGAACGCCCACAGCCCCAGTTGTGCCGAGAACACATAGGGCGTCTGCTGGCCCTGCTCGCACAAGGCCAGCGCGCGCCGGTAATTGACCTCCACTTCGGGCGATGCCTGGCCCCGGGCCGCAAACAGGGCGGGCCCGAGCGCAAGCAGCAGCTTCAGCTCCTGGCGCGCGCGTTCGGGACTGTCGGGTTGCCGCTTGAGCAGGTCGATGGCGGTGCTCAGGTGCCGGATCGCTTCGGCCTGCGCGGAGCGCAGCAGTGCCTGCTGGCCGGCGCAGTGCAGGTACTCGACTGCTTTCGGGATGTTGCCGCTGAGGCTGTAGTGGTGCGCCAGTTCGCTGCAGTAGTCCTTGAGCCGCCCATGGAAGAGCGCCTCGATGGCCTGGGCGGAGCTTTCATGCAATGCGCTGCGCCGCTCGGTGAGCAGCGAGCTGCCGGCCACCTCCTGGGTCAGCGCGTGCTTGAAGGCGTACTCGACTTCAGGGAATGCCGGACGTTCGTAGACGAAATCCGCAGCCTGCAGGTCGGCCAGCAGCGGATGCAAGCGGTCTTCCGGCAAGCCGGTCACGCGCAGGACCAGGCTCAGCGGGAACTCCTTGCCGATCACGGCCAGCGTCTGCAACAGCTCCTTCTGGGCCAGCGGCAGCCGATCGATACGGGCGGCCAGCACGCCTTGCACGGTGGTGGGGATATGGAGCAGGGCCGGCGCGGTTTCGATGCGGTAGCAGCCGGGCTGGCCGAGCAGCGCGCCTTCCTCGGCCAGGGTCTGGACCACTTCCTCCATGAAGAAGGGATTGCCTTCGGTCTTGTCGAGAATCAGCCGCTTCAGCGGCACCAGGCTACGGTCGTCTCCGAGCAGCGCGGTCAGCAGTTCCTGCGCCTCCGCCTGCCCTAGCGGCTGCAACTGCAGCTGCGAATAATGCCCGTCCGCATTCCAGTGATGGCTGTACTCCGGCCGGTAGTTCACCAGCAGCAGGATCGGCGCGCCGGGTACATGCTCGATCAGCATATTGAGGAACGCCTCGGTCTCACCGTCCAGCCATTGCAGGTCTTCGAAAATGACTTCCAGTGGCTGGTTGAGGCTTTCCCGGACCAGCAGCCGCGCAATCGCGTCGAAGGTACGCTGGCGCCGGATGGTCGGGTCCATGGTCGGCAACGGCGAGTCGGGCTCGATTGTGCCCAGCAGGTAGAGCAGGTAGGGCAGGTGCTCTTCCAGCGAACGGTCCAGCGTCAGCAGCCTGCCGGTCACCTTTTCGCGGCAGCTGCGGTCGCCGTCCTGCGCCGTGATCTGGAAATAGCTCTTCAGCATCTCGATCAGCGGCAGGTAGGCAAAAGCCTTGCCGTGCGAGACCGAAAAGGTCTCCAGCGCCAGGCAGCCCTGTTGCGACCTGACTTTGAATTCATGGAACAGCCGGGACTTGCCGACCCCTGCTTCGCCGACCACTGCGACAATGCGCCCGTGCCCCGCCTTGGCCTGCCCCAGCGCCGCGTGCAAGTGCGCCAGCTCATCCTGGCGCCCGACAAACCTGGCCAGGCCGCGGTGCGCCGCCACCTGCAGGCGCGTGCGCAAGGCCCCCAGGCCAACCACCTCATACACCGCGAGCGGGTCGCGCACGCCCTTGACATGGGTGGTCCCCAGCGCCGTGAATTCGAAATAGCCTTCGGTGAGCCTGTGGGTCGATTCGCTGACCAGGATCGACGCCGGCGTGGCAATCCCCTCCATGCGCGAAGCGATATGGATGGTGTGCCCGACCGGATCGTAGTCGGTGTGCAGGTCATCCTTGCGGATCGAGCGCACCACGACTTCGCCGGTGTGGATGCCAATGCGGATCTGCAGCGGAATGCCTTGCTCCAGCCGCACCCGGTCGCTGTGGCGATGCATGGCATCCTGCATGCGCAGCGCCGCGTACAGCGCGCGCAAGGCATGGTCCTCGTGGGCAATCGGGGCGCCGAACAGCGCCAGGATGCCATCGCCGAGGAACTTGGCCACATAGCCCTCATAGTGGTGGACGGCTTCCATCATCAGCGTCACCACGGGGTCGATCAGCCGGCGCGTGTCTTCGGGGTCCAGGTCCTGCGTCAGCGCGGTCGAGCCCGCCATGTCGGCAAACAGCGCGGTGATGGTCTTGCGCTCGCCGGCAGTCTCGCCCCTGGCCTCCATCGCCGCCTGCTCGGCGAGGATGCGCCCGGCAAGGTGGGGCGGCGTGTAGAGGACCGGGGCCGTGGCCGCAGGTGAAGGCGGCACTGGCGTGGAAACGGCGCTGGCAGGGGCGTCGGACAGTGCAAAGCCGCAAGCGCGGCAGAACTTCGCAGCTGCAGTGGCTTCTTCGCCACACTGAGGGCACGCTCGGCCAAGCCTTGCCCCGCATGCCTCACAGAAGTTGGCTCCCGCAAGGTTCGCGAAACCGCAACTGGTGCAGCGCATTTCGCCTCCTGGCCGTCGTTGGTCGCTTGGACGGTACTCAAGACTATTAGAGATGGGATCGGCGGGTATGGCAAGGCAGTGCTGCCTGATGACAGTGAGTCCAGACGGCTCGGGCCAAGTGACTGAACTTGTGCCGGCTCAGAGTGTACGCATAGTGCTGCGCAGAGGGAAAGTGCCCGCGGCGCGGCCGCCTATTCCGCGCGCTCGTCCCTGACCTGCACCTTGCCGCCCTCCACCCGGACCGGAAATGTTGCCACCGGTTCGTAGGCGGGCGGGGACAGCGCCTCGCCGGTCAGCAGGGAAAAGTGCGAGCCGTGGCGCGGGCAGACCACTTCCTGTCCCTCCACGTCGCCGCCGCAAAGCGGCTCGGCCTCGTGCGAGCAGAGGTCCTCGATGGCGTAATAATTGCCACCCACATTGAATACCGCGACCTGTATGCCATCGACATCGACGCTGCGGCAAGTGCCGGGCGCGAACTCGTCGGCCCTGGCGACATCGATCCACTCGCTCATCTCAGATCAGCCCCAGTTCCAGGCGTGCCGCCTCGCTCATTCTTTCCTTCGACCAGGGCGGGTCCCACACCAGTTCAACCTCGACTTCGTTCACCCCGCTGGCTTCCATCACGGCGCCCTCCACCACGCCGGGGAAGGCCTGCGCCACCGGGCAGCCCGGTGCGGTCAGCGTCATGCGGATGCCAACCTTGCCGCTGGCTTCGTCCGCCGATAACTGGTAGATCAGGCCAAGGTCGTAGATATTGACCGGGATCTCGGGGTCGTACACGGTGCGCAAGGCCGCTATCACCCGCCCCTCGAGGCTGTCCGGCTCAGCCTCGGAGCTGTCTTCGTGTTCCCTGGCCTTGTGCAGCCAATCGATCATGCTCATGGTCTTACTCCGTTGAGACCGGCCTGGCGCTGTTCTCCAAAGCGGCTTGCATGGTATGCCAGGCCAGGGTGGCGCACTTCACGCGTGCCGGGAACTCGCGCACGCCGGCCAGGACCTCCAGCTTTCCCATCGGCACCTCGGCCTGCCCCGGCGCTCCGGTGACCAGCGCGTGGAAGCCGCAGAACAAGGCCCGCGCCTGTGCCTCGGTCTTGCCCTTGAGCGCTTCTGTCATCAGCGAGGCTGAGGCGGTGGAGATGGCGCAGCCCGAGCCCTCGAAGCTGGCGTCCTCGATCACCCCATCGCTGATTCTCAGGTACAGCCTCAGCCGGTCGCCGCACAGCGGGTTGAAGCCCTCGGCGCTGCGGTTCGCTGCCGCCAGCCGCCCGAAATTGCGCGGCGAGCGGCTGTGGTCGACGATCACTTCCTGGTAGAGGTTGCGCAGGTCAGACATCAGGCGAATACCTCCTGTGCCGCGCGCACGGCGGCAAACAGTGCATCCACTTCTTCACGCGTGTTGTACAACGCGAAGGAAGCGCGCACCGTGGCAGGCACGCCGAAGCGCTCCATCACCGGCATGGCGCAATGGTGGCCCGCACGGACCGCCACGCCGTGCTGATCGAGGATGGTGCCTGCATCGTGGGGATGGATACCGTCCAGGGTGAACGAGAGGATGCTCGCCCTGTCGGCAGCCGTGCCGATCATGCGCAGGCCGGCGATCCTCGCGGCCTGCGCGCTGGCGTAGGCGAGCAGCGCGTGCTCGTGGGCGGCAATGGCATCCAGGCCGACCGCGCGCACGTACCCGATCGCGGCGCCAAGGGCGATGACGCCGGCGATATTAGGGGTGCCGGCCTCGAACTTGTAGGGAAGCGCGTTGTAGGTGGTCTTGCGGAACGTGACCTCGCGAATCATGTCCCCGCCGCCCTGGTAAGGCGGCATGGCATCGAGCAGCGCGGCCTTGCCGTAGAGCACGCCGACGCCGGTGGGGCCGTATAGCTTGTGCCCGGAGAACGCGTAGAAATCGCAATCGAGGGCCTGTACGTCGACCTTGAGGTGCGGCACTGCCTGGGCGCCGTCGATCAGCACCGGGATGTCCTGGGCATGCGCCAGATCGATGATGTGTCGCACCGGGTTGACCGTGCCAAGCGCGTTGGAGAGGTGCGTCAGCGCGACCAGCCTGGTGCGGGGGCCGAGCAATCGCGCGAACTGTTCCAGCATCAGCTCGCCGGCATCGTTGATCGGCGCCACCTGCAGCAAGGCGCCGGTGCGCTGGCAGGCCAGTTGCCACGGCACGATATTGGAGTGGTGCTCCATCGCGCTGATCAGGATCTCGTCGCCCGGGCGCAGGCGCTGGCCGAAGCTTGCCGCCACCAGGTTGATCGCCTCGGTGGTGCCGCGCACGAACACGATTTCCTCGCGCCCGGCCGCGTTGATCAAGTCTCGCACTGCGTCGCGCGCGGCCTCGTAGGCATCGGTGGCGCGCTGGCTCAGGGTATGCACGCCGCGGTGGATATTGGCGTTGAGCGCGCCATAGTAGCGCGCTTCGGCATCGATCACGCTTTGCGGCTTTTGGGTGGTGGCGGCGTTGTCCAGATAGACCAGCGGCTTGCCGTTGACGGTCTGGCGCAGGATCGGGAAATCCTGCCGCAGCCGCTCTACCTCCAGGCTGGCGACCGGCAAGGCGTGCTCCACTGCCATCGACTCATGCGCTGCCGTGTTCATGGCACCTCCTTCACGGGTGCCGGCAGCCGGCCGCGCAGGAGCGTTTCCAGCCGCGTGCGCAATGGGGCCGGGCCGAGCCGTCTGACTACCTCTTCGGCGAAGGCAAAGGTCAGCAGCGCACGCGCCGCGGCATCGTCCATCCCGCGCGAGCGCAGGTAGTAGATCTGCTCGGGATCGAGCTGGCCTACGGTGGCGCCGTGGCTGCACTTGACGTCGTCGGCATAGATCTCCAGTTGCGGCTTGGTGTCGACCTCGGCGTTGTCGGACAGCAGCAGGTTGCGGTTGGACTGATGCGCGTCGCTGTGCTGGGCATCGGCATGCACCACCACCTTGCCATTGAAGACGGCGCGCGCGGCGCCCGCGAGCACGCCTTTATAGAACTCGCGACTCTTGCTGTGCGGGCTGGCGTGGTCGATGCGGGTGTGGTGGTCGATATGCTGTCGCCCGCCGCTCATGTACAGCCCGTCCAGCGAGCACTCCGTATGCTCGGCATTCAGCCCGACTTCGATGTCGACCCGCGCCAGGGCGCCGCCCAGGGCAAAGGAGCTGGACGCGCAGCGGCTGCCACGCTGTTGGTCCAGCTTCACGCCGGCGACATGGAAGGCCTTGAGGCTCTCCTGCTGCAGCTTGTGATGTTCGACCTGCGCATCGCGCTCGGCAACGATGTCAGTGATGGTATTGGTGCAATAGCCCAGGCCATCCAGGCCCGCGTGGTGCTCCACGATGCAGACCTGGCTGCCGGCTTGCGCCACCACGAGGTTGCGCGCATGGGTTGCCAGCTCGCCAGCCGTGGCGAGGAACAGCAAGTGGATCGGCTGTTCGGAGACGGTTCCGGCCGCCAGGCGGATATAGGCACCGTCGGTCATGAACGCCATGTTCAAGGCGGCAAAGCCGGACGCAAAACCGGACGGGTAGTCGCTTGCGCGACGCGTGAGCAGCGCTTCCAGGCAGTCTGGTGCGCGCTCCAGCGTGGCGGCCAGGCTGGCGAGCTCCATGCCCGCAGGCAGGGCGTCGACGCGCGACCATTGCGGCTGGTGCGCGCCATTGACGAATACCAGCAGATGCGCGCCGGCTAGGGCAAGCGCCTCGATCTGTGCTGCCACCGCAGGGTCCAGGCCGGCGCCGGCCTGCGGCAGTGCCACGGCAAAGCGGCTTCTCTCGAGTGCGGCCACGCTGGTGTACTTCCAGTCCTCCTGGCGCAGCGTGGGGAACCCGGCCTGGGCGAAATGATCCAGCGCCTGCCGGCGCGCGTGCGCAAGCCAGCCCAGGTGGTGGCCGGGCAACGCGGCCTCGACGCGGGCGAACTCGGCGAGATAGTGCTCCAGTCCGCTTGCGCTCATGTTGAAGACTCCATCCCGGCATAGCCGTGCCGCTCCAGCTCGCGCGCCAGCTCGGGCCCGCCGGACCTGGCGATGCGGCCTTGCGCCAGCACGTGAACCTGATCCGGCACGATGTAGTCGAGCAGGCGCTGGTAGTGCGTGACCAGCACAATCGCGCGTTGCGGGCTGCGCATGGCCTCGATGCCCCTGGCGACGATCTTGAGTGCGTCGATGTCGAGGCCAGAGTCAGTCTCATCGAGAATGGCGAGCCGCGGCTCCAGCACCGCCATCTGCAGGATCTCGTTGCGCTTCTTCTCGCCGCCGGAGAAGCCCTCGTTCACCGATCGGTAAAGCAGGTCCTGGTCCATTTCCATGAGGCGGAGCTTGTCTTTGACCAGGGCGAGAAAATCCATGGCGTCCAGCTCTGGCTGACCGCGGTGCTTGCGGATCGCGTTGAGCCCCGCCTTGAGCAGGTAGATATTGGAGACGCCGGGGATTTCCACCGGATACTGGAAGGCGAGGAAGATGCCCGCGCGGGCGCGCTCTTCCGGCGGCATGCCAAGCAGGCTGGTGCCGTCATAGATGACTTGGCCCTCTGTCACGGTAAAGCGGTCGCGCCCGGCCAGTACGTGGGCCAGGGTGCTCTTGCCCGAACCGTTGGGGCCCATGATGGCGTGCACCTCGCCGGCCTTCACGCCGAGGTCGATGCCGTGCAGGATGGGCTTGTCGTCTACGCTGACATGCAGCTTGCGAATCTCAAGCATGGCTGGCTTCTTTCATCCGATGCGGCCCGCGGCGCGCGCCGTGCGCGCCACCCTTACCCGATGCTGCCTTCCAGGCTCACGCCCAGCAGCTTCTGGGCTTCCACCGCGAATTCCATCGGCAGCTCCTTGAATACTTCCTTGCAAAAGCCGTTCACGATCATCGAAACGGCATCCTCTGCGCTGACCCCGCGGCTCTGGCAATAGAACAACTGGTCCTCGCCGATGCGCGAGGTGGAGGCCTCGTGCTCGACCTGGCCGGTGGCGTTCTTTACCTCGATATAAGGGAAGGTGTGGGCGGCGCATTTGTCGCCCAGCAGCAGCGAATCGCACTGCGAGTAGTTGCGCGCGCCGACCGCGCTGCGGGCAACCTTCACCAGCCCGCGGTAGGCATTCTGGCCGTGCCCGGCCGAGATGCCCTTGGAAAGGATGGTGCTCCTGGTGTTTTTGCCGAGGTGCGTCATCTTGGTCCCGGTGTCGGCCTGCTGGTAGTGGTTGGTCAGTGCGACGGAATAGAACTCGCCGACCGAGTCGTCACCCTGCAGGATCACGCTCGGATACTTCCAGGTGATGGCGGAGCCGGTCTCTACCTGGGTCCATGAAATCTTCGAGCGCGCGCCGCGGCAGTCACCGCGCTTGGTGACGAAGTTGTAGATGCCGCCCTTGCCGTCCTTATCGCCCGGATACCAGTTCTGCACGGTCGCGTACTTGATCTGTGCGTCTTCCAGCGCGATCAGCTCCACCACCGCGGCATGCAGCTGGTTCTCGTCGCGCATCGGCGCGGTGCAACCTTCCAGGTAGCTGACGTAAGCGCCCTGGTCGGCGATGATCAGGGTGCGTTCGAACTGGCCGGTGTTGCGGGCATTGATGCGGAAGTAGGTCGACAGCTCCATCGGGCAGCGTACCCCGGGTGGGATATAGCAGAACGAGCCGTCGCTGAACACGGCGGAGTTGAGCGTGGCGAAAAAGTTGTCGGTATAGGGCACAACCGAGCCGAGATACTGCTGCACCAGCGCCGGATGCTCGCGCACCGCCTCGGAAAAAGAGCAGAAGATGATGCCGAGTTCGCCCAGTTTCTGCTTGAAGGTGGTGGCCACCGAGACGCTGTCGAATACCGCATCCACCGCCACGCCTGCCAGCAGCTCACGCTCGTGCAGCGGCACGCCCAGCTTTTCGTAGGTGCGCAGCAACTCCGGATCGACCTCGTCCAGCGTCTTCGGTCCGGCCTTCTGGGAGCGCGGCGCCGCATAATAGGCGATCGCCTGGTAGTCGATGGGCGGGTGCCTGACCGTCGCCCAGTGCGGCTCGGACATCGTCAGCCAGTGGCGGAAGGCCTTGAGACGCCACTCCCGCATGAATTCCGGCTCGCCCTTGATGGCCGAGATCATGCGGATCACGTCCTCATTCAGCCCGCACGGTACCGTGTCCGTCTCCACGGGCGTGTAGAAGCCATGCTTATAGCCTTGGCTGATCAGTTCGTCGAGCTTGCGTGCCGGGGTTGCCATGTTCTGCCTTCGCTTGCCACTGTCACCTGAATCACCGGATGTCAGCTTGCGGCCCGTTGGTGCGTCGGGCGTGCAAGGCGCCGATATCCACCGGGTGCAATACCGGTTGCGCCATATCTGCCAGCGTCACGCGATTCAGTGCGCTAAAGATGACTCGATTGATCGATTGCCAGTTGGCGCGGATGGCGCACAGGCCTTCCTGCGCACACAGGCCGGCAGCGACACTGCACTCGGTCATGCCGGCCGGGCCTTCCATGGCGTCAATCACCTGTGCGATCGAGATCTGTTCCGGCGGCCGCGCCAGCAGATAGCCGCCATTGGCGCCGCGCAATGACTCCAGCAAGTGGTGTCTTGCCAGCAACTTCAGAATCTTGCTTGCCGTCGGAACCGTCACGCCGATCGCGGCGGCGACTTCGGAGGCACTGTAGATTCGGCCCGGGTTTCGCGCCAGGTGCGTCATGATCACCGTGCCATAGTCGGTCAGCTTGCTGAGTCTGAGCATTGTCGCCACCAGTATTTGTTAATTAGAACCAATCCGGTCCTCATTTGTTCCGGCGAATCCGCTGACACAAGGTCGCAGTCAACGGTGTATAGATGATTATCGGCGCCAGCGGGGAGGACTCAGGCATGGTCAACCAACCCATTACCGTCATCACCGGCGCGAGCCGCGGCCTGGGCCGCGCAGCAGCGCGCCGTCTGGCCACCGTTGAAGGCCATCTGGTCGTTGCCACGGCGCGCCAGCCAACGGACCTCGCGGCGCTTGAGACAGAGCTGCGGCTTGCGGGGCATCCGATTGCATGCCGTCCCCTTGACGTCACGGAGGAAGGCTCGGCGGCCGCGCTGGCCAGCTGGCTGACCGAACGCTTCGGTCGCGTGGATGTGCTGGTCAACAACGCTGGTGTTTCACTCGATCACTACAGCACCAGCCTGCTCGAACTTCCGCTCGAGATCCTGCACCGCACCCTGGAAACCAATCTGTTCGGCGTGCTGCGGACTACCCAGGCGTTGGCGCCGCTGCTGCGCGCCAGCGGCGCCGGCCGGGTGGTCAACCTGGCTTCGGGCATGGGACAGCTGGCGGAGATGGGCAGCGGCGTGCCAGCCTACCGAATCTCGAAAACGGCGCTGAATGCCGTCACGCGCATCCTGGCCGCCGAGATGGCCGATAGCGGCGTCAAGGTCAACTCGGTGTGCCCCGGCTGGTGTCGCACCGACCTGGGCGGCCCCGATGCGCCGCGCTCACCGGAGCAGGGCATCGACACTGTGATCTGGCTGGCAACGCTGCCCGACGATGGCCCCACCGGTGGCTTCTTCCGCGATCGCCAGCCGATTCCGTGGTAGCCCCGGCGGGTTGGCGGCAGCCGCGTCGAAGGCGTCGTGCATCAAGTCGCGCGCGTGGACGTCTATCTGCCGAAGACTGGCGCCGGCCCACTGACGACCGGGCTGTGACGCGCTCGGGCATGCGCCGCGGGCGGCTGTCCGCACATACCCTCGGTTGACGGGATAATTTATGTGCGTAAAATATAATTCACAACCATGAATAATGGCAGGTGCCAGCCAGGCGCTGGCCATGCCGGCGCAGGCTTTCTGCCACCGCCGTCCAGGAGACAACCCCGATGAAACCGAACTCGCGCCGCCGCCTGATGCTGTGCGCCGCCATGCTGGGCGCGATGCCCGCGCTGGCCTGGAGTGACACCTATCCCAGCAAGCCGATCCGCATGGTGGTGCCGTTTGCGCCAGGCGGGGCCACCGATGTGGTGGCGCGGCTGATTTCGCAGAAGCTGGGCGAAGCGCTCAAGCAGTCCGTGGTGGTGGAAAACCGCCCCGGCGCCAATGGCATCATCGGCACGGACATCGTGGCGCGCGCGGCGCCGGACGGCTACACGCTGCTGCTGAACAGCGCCGGCGCGCAGACCCTCAGCCCGGTGCTGTACAAGGCGGGCTATGAGCCGCTGAAGAGCTTTGCGCCGGTCTCGCAGATCAGCAATATCGGCTTCGTGATGGTGGTCCACCCGTCGGTGCCGGCCAAGACCGTGCAGGAGTTCGTGGCGCTGGCCAAGTCGAAGACGAAGCCGCTGAGCCTGTCGGCCGGCAGCAGCATGATCGAGCTGATCGGCGCCACCTTCAAGTCCGCGGCGGGCACGCCGGACGTTGTCAGCGTGTCTTACCGCGGCACCGGGCCGCAGATGCAGGCGGTGGTGGCGGGCGAGGTCGACATGACCATCGACCCGTTCAACGGCATGGCGATGATCAAGGCCGGCAAGCTGCGCCCGCTGGCGGTGTTCGCATCCAAGCGCTCGCCGGCGCTGCCGGATGTGCCGACCATGCATGAGGCCGGCTATGACGGCATGGCCTTCAATTCCTGGGCAGGCCTGCTGGCCCCGGCCGGCACGCCCAGGGAGATCGTCACGCGGCTGAACCAGGAAGTGAACCGCATCCTGGCGCAGCCCGAGATCAAGCAGCGCCTGGCAGCGATCGACTATGAGGTGGTGGGTGGCACGCCGGAGCAGTTCGCCGCGACCATTGCCGAGGATGCCGCGCGGTGGGTCAAGATCGTCAAGGATACGAACTACAAGGCGGGGTCGTGAGGGCTCAGGCTGGTGCAGCCGTCGCCTGCCGCACCAGCCAGCTGCGGAACGCGCGCGCCGCGGCCGGTTCCATCCGGTCGCGCGGCCACACCGCGTAGTAGCCGCCGCCCAGGCTGGCGCTGGCCTCGCTGGCGCGCACCAGCAGGCCTTCGCGCAGGCAGGCGTCGATCATATGGCGCCAGCCCAGCACAATGCCCTGGCCTTCCATGGCCAGCTGCAGCAGGATCGGGTACTGGTTGGAGGTCAGCACGTTGCGCGGCGTGGCGTCAGGCAGGCCGTGGTGGGCCAGCCAGGTCCGCCAGGACATCCACTGGCGCTGGCCGTCGTCGATCGTCAGCAGCGTTTCGTTGACCAGCGCAGACGGCGCCAGCGTGCGCCCGTTCAGATAACCGGGTGCACATACCGGGAACACCTCTTCGCCATACAGCCGTCGCGCCGCCAGCCCGGGCGGCGGGCCTTCACGCAGGTAGTACATGCCGATATCGAACTCCGCCGGCGACAGCGACGCCAGGCTGTCGTTGACGGTCAGGCGCAGCTGGATCTCGGGGTGCGCCTCGCGGAACGAAGCCAGCCGCGGCGTCAGCCACAGCACCGCCACGCCGGTGGAGCTGGCCACCGTCAACGCGCTATGGCTGCGCACCTTCATCACGTCTTCGGTGGCCTCGGCGCAGCCCACCAGCAGCCGCTGCACCACCTCGGCATAGCGCTGGCCGCTGACGGTCAGGCGCAGCGCGCGCGGTTCGCGGATAAAGAGCTTGCGCCCGAGAAAGCGTTCAAGCTGGGCCACCTGGCGGCTGATCGCGCTTTGCGTCAGGTGCAGCTCGGCCGCGGCGCGGGTGAAGCTGCCGTGCCGCATGGCGGCTTCAAAGGCGACCAGGTTGGGCAGGGGCGGGAGCGGGGAAATGCGCATGGGGGCTTCTGGTCGGAGATGCCTCCATGATAGACCGCAGGCGCAGGCCAGCGGGCAGGGGCGCCGCCCGGATCGTCCGGGCGGCGGCATGCCGGATCAGCCGGCGCGGCGATGGATGCGGCCGGCCTGCATCACCACGCTCAGGCGCTCGCCCTGGCCTGCGATCAGGCCGATATCGGCCAGGGGGTTGCCGTCGACCAGCAGCAGGTCGGCCAGCGCGCCGGCGCGCACGGTGCCGAGTTCGCCTTCGCGCTGCAGGATGGCGGCGGCGATCGAGGTGGCCGAGCGGATTGCTTCCAGGTTGCCGAGCAGCTCGGCGCGGATGCGGAACTCTTCGGACTGGTGGTCGTGCATCTCGCCCAGCAGGTCCGAGCCATAGCCCATCGGCACGCCGGCATCGCCATAGATGCGCAGCGAGTCGCGGCCGGCCTGGCGCACGGTCTCGATCTTGGCTACCGAGTCGGGCGGCAGGCCCAGGCGGGCGCCGTCGCGCGCAAGCGCGTCGTAGGTGACCAGTGTCGGCACGACAAAGGCGCCGTGCTTGCGCATCTCGTCGGCGGCAGCACGGTCGACCAGGTTGCCGTGCTCGATGGTGCGTACGCCGCAGCGCACCGCGCGCGTGATGGCGCGGCCGGTGTAGGCGTGGGCCATCACATAGGTCTGCGCGGCTTCGGCTTCGGCCACGATCGCGCGGATCTCCTCTTCGCTGTACTGGGTGTTGCCGATCGGGTCGGTGGGCGAGGCCACGCCGCCCGAGGCCATGATCTTGATCTGGTTGGCGCCCTTCTGGATTTCTTCGCGCACGGCCAGCCGCACCGCGTCGACGCCATCCACCACGCGCGCGATGGCGCCGGCGCGGAAGGCGCACGAACAGGGCTCCAGCACATCCGAGCGCGGACGGAAATCACCATGGCCGCCGGTCTGCGACAGCGCCTTGCCCGACGCAAAGATGCGCGGGCCCGGCACCAGCCCGGTGGCAACCGCCTGCGACAGGCCCCAGTCGGCGCCGCCGGCATCGCGCACGGTGGTGAAGCCGCGCTCCAGCATGCGCTGCATGATCGGCAGCGCGCGGATCGCCACCAGCACATTGGGCTGCACCGCGTTCAGGCCGAGATTGGCCAGCGAGGCCAGCACATGCACGTGGCAGTCGATCAGGCCAGGCATCACGGTCTTGCCGCGCGCGTCAATGCGCTGTGCGTTGGGGGCGTCGACGGCCGGGCCGACCGCGGCAATCCGGTCGCCTTCGACCAGGACGTCGTGGCCGCGCAGCAGCTCGCCCGTGCCGGGTTCGAGCACATCGCCGCCGTGGAAAAGGATCTGGGAACTCTGGGACATGTCAGCGTTGTTGCAGGTAGGAAGGTTCGCGCACGAAGCGGGTGCCGGCCAGGCTGATGGCGGCGGCAATCATCACGTAGATGGCCGGGGCCATGCTGCTGCCCGTGGTGGCGATCAGCCAGGTGATGATGAACGAGGCAAAGCCGCCGAAGATCGTCACCGCGAAGTTGTAGGCCACCGACAGGCCGGTCGACAGCACGCGTGCCGGGAACAGCTCGGAGAAGGCCGCCAGGATCGGGCCGGTATAGGTGGCGATCAGTACGCCGAACACCAGCTGGAACACCAGCAGCGAAGCCAGGCCGGGCGTGTGGTTGATGTACGCGAACATCGGCCAGGCCAGCACCAGGATCAGCAGCGCCGAGCCGCTCAGCAGCACGCGCCGGCCGATGCGGTCTGCCAGCAGGCCCACCAGCGGCGCGAACACCATGATGGCGCTGCCGCCTGCCATGCCGGCGATAAAGCCATCGGCCTGCGGCACCTTCAGCACCTTGACGGCGTAGGTCGGCATGTAGAACAGCAGCACATAGGTGCACACCGTCCACAGGATCACCATCGAGAAGCTGGCCAGGGTTTCGCCCGGGTAGGCCTGCACGATTTCCTTGAGCGGTGAATCGGCGCGCTCGGCGTTGTCGCGGAAGGTCGGGGTTTCATCCAGGTGGTGGCGGATGTAGTAGCCCACCGGGCCGATCACGATGCCCAGCAGGAACGGCAGGCGCCAGCCCCAGCTGTTGAGCGCCTCGGTGCTCAGCGAACTGGTGACGAAGGTGCCCACCGCGGCGCCCAGCAGCACGGCCACGCCGATGCTGGCCTGGATCCAGCTGGAGTAGTAGGCACGCTGGCGCGCCGGGGCGTACTCAGTCAGGAAGGCGGTGGCGCCGCCCATCTCGCCGCCGGCGGAGAACCCCTGCATCAGGCGCGCGACCACGATCAGCAGCGGGGCGAAGATGCCGACCTGGTCATAGGTCGGCGCCATGCCGATCAGCGTGGTGCCCAGCGCCATCAGCAGGATGGTCAGCGACAGTGCTGCCTTGCGGCCGACGCGGTCGGCGTAGATGCCCAGCACGATGCCGCCCACCGGGCGCATGAAGAAGCCCACGCCGAAGGTGGCCACGGCCAGGAGCAGCGAGCTGAGGTCGTCGCCGGTGGGAAAGAACAGCCTGGCGATGATGACCGCGAAGAAGCTGTAGACGGTGAAGTCGAACCACTCCAGGCCGTTGCCGATCACCGTGGCGATGATGGCGCGGCGGCGCTGGCTGGGCTGGATGGCGGGCGCCGCAGGCGCTGCCGGGGTGTAGGGTGCGCTCGACGGCGCAGCACTGTTTGGCATCGGTCCTCCTCCTCTGTGTCAGCTGCCGGGGGCAAGGGCCGGTGTCGTCCAGAGCCGGCCTGGCAGATGATGCAGCTGATGTTAGGAGAAGGCGGGGCGCGAACGTTAGCGATATCTCCGCATGAATGCATGCGCGTGGCGCATGGGTCGGGTACGGCGCGCGCTTCTTTACGATCGGGCTGCGGCTGCGGTCGCCGGCGTTCCTGCCGCAGGTGTAGCTGCCAATATCGCATCCACTTCCCGCCGCAATGGCGGATACGCGCCCGCACGCGTCGCGGCTACCGCTGCCGCCGCCGCAGCCATGCGCGCCTGCGCGGCAAGGTCGAGGGTGGCATCGCCCAGCACAGCGGCCATCCAGCCACCCATGGCCGCGTCGCCGCAGCCCACGGTATCGACAACATCAACCCGCATCGCCGCCTGCTCGATGACGGCACCACCCTTGAGCAGGGTCATGCCGTGCGCGCCGCGCGTCAGCATCACGGTGGCATCCGGCGCCATCGCCAGTACCCGCGCCAGCGCGGCGCCGGTGTCGAGCGCCGGGAACAGCCCGGCCAGGTCTTCATCGGAAATCTTGATGTAGGTGGCCAGTCCCAGCATATGGGCCAGCACCTCCTGGTAGCCGGGCGTGCGCATCAGGTCGCGGTAGTTGGGGTCGAAGGCGATGCGCTTGCCGGCGCGCGCGGCCTGCGTGGCCTCCTCGCACAGCCGTGCCGCCAGCGGCTGGCGCACCAGGCTGATCGATCCGAAATGAACCACCTGCGCGGCCTGCCGCCAACCAGCCGGCAGGCGTGCCGGATCGAAATGCAGGTCAGCGCTGTCGTCGCCGACAAAGAAGTACTGCGGCGGATGGCGCGAGGCCACAAAGGCCAGGAACGGCGAGCGCGCCACCCGCTGCAGGAAACGGCGGTCCAGGCCGGCGTCAGCGCTGGCCTGCGCCAGGTCATCGCCGAACAGGTCCTGGCTGACGGCTCCCGCAAAGGCGGTCGCAATGCCCAGCCGGGCGCCCACGCGCGCCACGTTCCAGCATGATCCGCCGGGCAGGCCCAGCCAGCTGCCGTCGGCCTGGCGGACCATGTCGGTCAGGGCTTCGCCGAACACGACATAGCGGGGAAGGGGCGCGGACATTGGGGTCTCCTGTGTTGTCTGCTGCGGGTTAGCTTGCGGCCGTTGCCCGCACTGCCCGGGCGCGCCGGATCAGTGCGGCGGTCGAGGCATCATGCGCGGCGGCTGCGGCCGTGCCTTCCAGTTCGCGCTGGATCGGCGCGGCCAGCTTCTTGCCGAGTTCCACGCCCCACTGGTCAAACGAATTGATCTGCCACAGCGCACCCTGCACCAAGGTGCGGTGTTCCGACAACGCCAGCAGCGCACCCAGGTGGTACGGGTCCAGCCGCTGCAGCAGCAGCGTATTGCTGGGCCGGTTGCCCTCGAACACCAGATGCGGCACCAGCGCCTCGTCACCAACGCCCTCCGCGCGCACTTCGTCGGCGGTACGCCCGCGCAGCAGCGCCTCGCCCTGCGCAAAACAGTTGGCCAGCAGCTTGGTATGGTGGCCGGGCAAGTCGCTTACTGGTTCCAGCGTGGCGATGAAGTCTACCGGAACCAGTTGCGAGCCCTGGTGCATCATCTGGAAGTAGGCGTGCTGGCCGTTGGTGCCGGTGGTGCCCCACACCACCGCGGCCGAGCCCGCATCGAGGGCGCCGCCGTCAAGCCGGACGGACTTGCCGTTGCTTTCCATTTCCAGTTGCTGCAGGAAGGCCGGCAGCAGTTCCAGCGGCTCGCAGTAGGGCGCCACGCAGCGGCTGCCGGCACCGAGGAAGCTGCGGTACCAGACGTCGAGCAGGCCCAGGATCATCGGCAGGTTGCGCTCGGGCGATGCGCTGGCGAAATGCAGGTCCATCGCGCGCGCGCCGTCCAGCAATTGCCGGAAGCGCTCGAAGCCGATGGCCACGGCGATCGACAGCCCCACTGCGGACCACAGCGAGAAGCGCCCGCCCACCCAGTCCCAGAACGGGAACATATTGGCCGGGTCGATACCGAATTCGGCCACCGCGTCGCGGTTGGTCGACACCGCCACGAAATGCCGCGCCAGCCCGGCACGGGTCACGCCTTGCTGCCGGAACCAGTCGCGCGCGGTGCAGGCGTTGGCCATGGTTTCCAGCGTGGTGAAGGTCTTGGAGCAGACGATCACCAGCGTGGTGGCGGCATCCAGCCCGGACAGCGTGCGTGCCAGATCGCTGCCGTCGACATTGGCGACAAAGTGCATGCGCGGGCCAGTGGTCTGCGCGCCTGCCAGGGCGCGGCAGACCATGCGCGGGCCCAGGTCCGAGCCGCCAATGCCGATATTGACGATGTCGGTGATCGCGCGGCCATCGGACCCGGTCCAGGCGCCGCTGCGCACCGCGCCGGCAAAGCGCTCGATCTGTGCCAGCACCGCGGCGACATCCGCGCCCACGGGCACGCCGAGCGCGCGATAGCCATCCTCTGGATAGGCGCGCAGCGCGATATGCAGTGCGGCGCGGTGCTCGGTGGTGTTGACCGGTTCGCCGCAGAACATGGCGTCACGCCGCTCGGCCACGCCTGCCTGGCCAGCCAGGGTGAACAGCAACGCCAGCGTTTCGCCGGTGATGCGGTTCTTGGCGTAGTCCAGCGTCAGGCCGCAGGCTTCGGCGGTGAAGCGCTCGGCGCGCAGCAGGCCGCGGGGGCCGTCGAACCAGTCGCGCATATGGGTGCCGCGCAGGGTGTCGGCGTGCGCGCGCAGGGCTTGCCAGGCGGGTAGGGAAGTGGTCATCTCGGATACTCCGCGATACGTGGGCTACATCTCTTCATGCCAGGCCATGCTGTCTCGCGACAGCAGGGCGCTCGAGGCCGCCGGGCCCCAGGTGCCGGCGGTGTAAGGCTTGGGCGGCGCGGGGGAGTTCTCCCATGTCTTCAGGATGGGCGCGACCCAGCGCCACGCCTGCACTTGCTCATCGCGCCGCACGAACAGGCCCAGCCGGCCGCGGATCACGTCGAGCAACAGGCGCTCGTACGCGCCCACGCGCCGCACACGGGGAGCGGCAGTGTTCAGCTGCAGGTCGAGGGAGGCGGGAATCAGTGCCTGCGTGTCGCCCGGCTGCTTGGTCAGGAAGTACAGCCGGATGCTTTCCTCGGGCTGCAGCGTGATCACCAGCCGGTTGCCGGACATGACCCCCAGCGGATGCGGAAACAGCGGGTAGGGGACGTCGTGGAAATGGATCACGATCTCCGCCACGCGCGACTGCATGCGCTTGCCGGTGCGCAGGTAGAACGGCACCCCGGCCCAGCGCCAGTTGGCGATCTCGGCGCGGATGGCGACGAAGGTCTCGGTGCGGCTGTCGGTCGCGATGCCGGGCTCACTGGCATAGCCGGGCACCGGGTCGCCGCCCGCGGCGCCACGGGAGTACTGTCCGCGCACCACCTTCTCGGCCACGTCTTCCGGCCGGATCGGCCGCAGCGCCTTCAGGATCTTGAGCTTCTCATCGCGGATGGCGTCTTCCGACAGGCTCGTGGGCGGCTCCATCGCGACCATGCACAGCAGCTGCAGCAGGTGGTTCTGCACCATGTCGCGCAGTGCGCCGATGCCGTCGTAGAAGTTGCCGCGGCGCTCCACGCCCAGCTCTTCGGCGATGGTGATCTGCACCTGCCGCACCCATTCGCGCCGCCACAACGGCTCGAACAGCACGTTGCCAAAGCGCACCGCCATCAGGTTCTGCACCGACTCCTTGCCCAGGTAGTGGTCGATCCGGTAGATCTGGTCCTCGGCAAAGTGCCGCGCCACTTCGGCGTTGATGGCCTCGGACGAGGCCAGGTCGTGCCCGAGCGGCTTTTCCAGCACGATGCGGCTGCGCTGGCCGGTCAGGCCCACGCGCGCCAGTTGCTCGCAGATGGTGACGAACAGGTGCGGGGCCGTGGCCAGGTAGAACACCACCACCGGCGCCGCGCGCGCATTGACCAGCTCGGCCAGCGCATCGAAGCCGGAATCGGCGTTGGCATCCACCTGCAGGTACAGGATCCGCTCGAGAAAACCCTGCCACGCCGCCGCCGCGGCGTTGCCCGCCAGCGCTGGCAGCACTTCATCGTCGAGCATCGCCAGGTAGGCGTCATGCGACAGCGGCTGGCTGCCCAGGGCCAGGATGCGCCCGCGCGGATGCAGCGAGCCGGCGGCGTGGGCATCGAACAGCGCCGGCAGCAGCTTGCGCCGCGCCAGGTCGCCGGTGGCGCCGAACAGTATGAAATCGAACTCCGGGGCAGGTTCAGGCACCGGAGCGCCGGCAGGGTGGCTAGCCATCATGGTTCAGAAAACAGAGAAAAGGGTGGAGGGGCCGGCCATGCCGCTTACCGCGGCGCGGCCCAGCCCTTGTACTGGCCGACATTGGCGCGCGTCACCAGCGTGGACGGCAGCAGCACGGTCGGGTTGGGCGGGCGCTGGCCATTCATCATGCCCACGCCCAGCTGCACCGCAGTGCGGGCAATGGCCCACGGGTCCTGGCTGGCCGAGGCCTGCACCAGCGTGTCGGCCTTGAGCGCCGCCTCGATGTCAGGCGCGCCGTCGACCGAGGCAATCACGATGCCGCGGCGGTTGAGCTGGCGCGCGGCCAGGTCCGCGCCCACGGCCTGCGGGTCGTTGATGGTGAAGACCGCATCCACCTTGGGAAAACGCGTCAGGTACAGCTGCATCACGTTCAGCCCGCCTTCGCGGGAGCCCTTGGCATCCTGGTCGTCGGACAGGATGCGAATATCGGGGTGGCGCGCCAGCACGGTCTTGCAGCCCTTGACCCGGTCCAGCACTGCCGACACCGGCGGGCCGTTCTGGATGATGACGTTGCCGCGGCCCTTGAGCCGGTCGGCGATAAAGCCGCAGGCGAGTTCGCCGGCCTGGGTGTTGTCGGTCTGCACGGTGGCATCGGCGCCGGCGGCGGCCACATCGACCGCCACCACCACGATGCCGGCCTTGCGCGCCTTGCGTACCGCCGGCTCGATGGCGCGGGCGTCGGCGGCGTTGATCAGGATCAGGTCGACGCCGGCGACGATAAAGCTGTCGATGTGCATGAACTGCTTGTTCAGGTCGTAGTCCGCCGACAGCACGGTCACCTTTACCTTGGGGTTGACCTGCAGGGCGGCGGCCTCGGCGCCGCGGGCCAGTGCGACGAAGTACGGGTTGCCCAGCGAGCCCAGCGTCACGCCGACTTTCTTCAGCGGTCGTTGCGCAGTCTGGGCGCCTGAAGCCGGCGCGGCCGGCGCGGGCGTCTGTGCCAGGGCGGGCAACGCGCACAGCGCTGCCAGCACGCCCGCGGCCAGGGCCTTGAGGATGGGTTGGATCACGGTCTGTCTCCTGTGCGGCCGCATTTCAGGTACGGGCAGAGCCCTTCTGGCGATAGCGGTCGAGCGCGACCGCGCCGATGATCACCAGGCCCTTGATGATGTATTGCCAGATATCCGAGACGCCCAGCAGGATCAGCCCGTTGGACAGCACCGCAATGATCAGCGCGCCCACCAGCGTGCCGGCAATCGATCCGACCCCGCCGACAAAGCTGGTGCCGCCCAGGATCACCGCGGCGATCGCATCCAGCTCATAGGACTGTCCCAGCTGCAGCCCGTTGGCCGCATACAGCCGCGACGCCGACATCACGCCGCCCAGCCCCGACAGCAGGCCCGACACCGCATAGACGAACAGCAGCACCACCCACACCTTGATGCCCGACAGGCGCGCCGCCTCGGCATTGCCGCCGACCGCGTAGATCTGCAGCCCCAGCACCGTGCGGCGCAGCACCAGCCACGACACCGCGACCACCGCAAAGGCAATCACCACCAGCCAGGGGATACCCAGCAGGTCGCCGTTGCCGACAAAGGCGAACGAGATATCCGGGTTGTAGACCGTGCTGTCGTTGCCGACCAGCCGCGCCAGCCCGCGCACCGCGGTCAGGCTGCCCAGCGTCACGATGAACGGCGGCAGCTTCATGAAGGCGATCAGCGCACCGTTGGCCAGTCCGAACAGCAGCCCGCACAGCAGCGCTGCCGGCACGCTCAGCGCCGCCAGTTGCGGCATCAGCGAGACCAGCATCGCCACCACCGCCGACACCGACAGGATCGACCCCACCGACAGGTCGATGCCGCCGGTCAGGATCACGAAGGTCATGCCGGCGGCCAGCACCAGGTTGATCGACGCCTGCTGGGCGATGATCGACAGGTTCTGCAGGCTGGCGAAGTTCTCGGTCAGCAGCGTGAAGCCCAGGCAGAGCAGCACCAGCACCGGCAGCATGCCGAGTGCGCGCAGCCGTTCCTGCGTGGTGGCGCGTCCGGTGGCGCGCGCCAGCGGGGCGGCGGCCTGGGCGGTGGCGCCATGGGCCGCTTGGGCCGTGGATGAGAGGGGATTGCGCATAAGTGTCTCCTGATGCTGCGAGGCGGGATGCCGCGCCGGCGCGGCCGTTCTTTGCCGGCCTGTACGGGAATTCAGCGGTTCAATGCAGGACCGGGGGCGGTTGCTCGCCGGCGCCGGTCGCCAGCGCAATGATCTGTTCCTGCATGGCGGCGGCATCGGCGCAGCCCGGCACTTCGCCGGCCAGCTCGCCTTCGCGCATCACCAGCACGCGGTCGCACAGGCCGACCACCTCGGGCAGTTCGCTGGAAATCATCAGCACCGCCACGCCGGAGCGCGCCAGCTCGTTGATGAGCCGGTAGATCTCGGCCTTGGCGCCGATATCCACGCCGCGCGTGGGCTCGTCCAGGATCAGCACGCGCGGCCGGGTTTCCAGCAGCCGCGACAGCATCACCTTCTGCTGGTTGCCGCCGGACAGAGATCCCACGTTGACCTGCGGGTGTGCCACGCGGATGCCGAGCGAGCAGATCGCCGCGGCCGTGCGCTGGCGCGCGCTGGCGCGGTTCAGGCGCCCGCCGCGCAGCGCATCGCGCGCGGCCACGATCAGGTTGATGTTCTCGTGCACGCTCTGGTCCAGGAACAGGCCCTGCAGCTTGCGGTCTTCGGTCAGGTAGGCAATGCCGGCATCGATCGCCTGGCGCGGGCCGGTGACGGCCAGCGGCGTGCCGGCCACGAACACGGCGCCATCGGTGCGGGCGTCGGCGCCGAAGACCAGCCGCGCCAGCTCGGTGCGCCCGGCGCCCACCAGCCCGGCCAGCCCCAGCACCTCGCCGGCGCGCAGGTCGAAGCTGCAGCCGCGCACGCGCCGGCCGTCGGACATATTGCGCACCGACAGCATGATCTCGCCCGGCGCGGTCTCGCCATGGGTCTTGGTGTAGAAGCCGGACAGGTCGCGCCCGACCATCATCTTGACCAGCGCCGCCTGTGTCAGCGCCGCACGCGTGAGCATGCCGACAAAGCAGCCGTCGCGCAGCACGGTGACGCGGTCGGCCAGCTCATCGATCTCCGCCATGCGGTGGCTGATGTAGATGATGGCCATGCCTTCGGCGCGCAGCTGGCGGATCAGCGCGAACAGGCGGTCGGTCTCGCGGGTGGACAGCGGCGTGGTGGGCTCGTCCATCACCAGGATGCGGGCCTTGAAATGCACTGCGCGGGCGATCTCCACCAGCTGGCGCTGCGCGATCGACAGCGAATGCACCGGCGTCTGCGGCGTGAAGTCCGCGCCCAGCCGCGCCAGCGTGGCCTCGCAGGCGCGCGCCATGGCGGCGCGGTCGACCATGCCGCGGTGGTGCAGGTGGCGGCCCAGGTAGATGTTCTCGGCCACGCTCAGGTTGGGCGCCAGGCTCAGCTCCTGGTAGATCACGGCCACGCCGTGGGCGCGCGCCGTGGCCGGCCCGTCGATGGCCACCGGCTCGCCCGCGATGCGGCACTCGCCGCCGGGGTCGGCGATATAGGCGCCGGACAGGATCTTCATCAGCGTGGATTTGCCCGCGCCATTTTCGCCCATCAGGGCATGGACTTCGCCGGCGTAGACGGTCAGCTCCATGTTGCTGAGCGCCTTCACGCCGGGGAAGGTCTTGGAGATATTGCACAGTTCGAGCAGCGGGGCGGGGCCCGCATGGCCGCCATGCAGGTGCGCCGGCATGGGCGAGGGACGCGGTGCTTCAGACAATGGCATGGCTGGCCTCCGGAACGATGGCAGACGCACCCCGTAGCAGTTCGGCGCGTGGCGAGAAGTTCATGAACATCGGCAGCGAGGCGGCACCCACCGCGCCGGCGTTGGCGCCAAAGCAGCCGCGCACCACGGTGGCGGGCGCGCGGGCTTCGGGGGCGCTTTCCTCCAGCGCCTGCTGCAGGCGCGCGATCAGCGTGGCGACCAGGCCGCCGTCGATATCGGCATCGAAGATCACCAGCGGCACGTCGAGCACGGCAAGCGCGGACTGCAGCGCAGGCGCCAGCGCATCGACGCAGTCGGCAATCCATTCCTCGACCGCGGGGTGGCCCAGCTCGACCTGGCGCTGCAGGTCGGCATGGCCGTTGACCACCACGCCGTGGTGGCGCAGGTGGCGGGTCAACGCGTTGAGCGACGCACGCGAAATCAGGATGTCGCGCCGCTTGCCGGTGCCCGCGGCACCCGGCGCGGAAGACAGCGCGCTGGGCGGCACCGGCATCATCGCGATATCGCCGGCATTGCCGGAGACACCGCGCACGCAGTCGCCATTGAGCACCACGCCGCCGCCGATGGCGGGGCCAAGGAAGACATAGAGAAAATGCTGGGCATGGTGGCGCCCGTAGAACAGCTCAGCCACCGCGGCGGCGGTGCCGTCGTTCTCGCCGAAGACCGGCAAGCCGGTGGCGGCGTTGAGCATCGCCGGGAAGTCGGCCTGGTCCCAGGCGCGGAAGCTTGCCTGGAAGGCTTCGCCCTGTACGTCCAGTTCGCGCAGCCAGGCACCCAGGTTATAGGGCTGCGCCACGCCGATGCCCAGCAGGCGCTTCTGTTCGGCGGGGGTGAGGAGGGCGCGCAGCTCGGCAATGTCGTGCCGCACCATGTCCAGCGCCTGGTCGGGGTGGGGCAGGACCAGCTGGTGGGCGCGGCTGGCCAGGATATGGCCGGCAAAGTCCACCATCACCACCTCGATGCTGCCGCGGTCCAGCCGTACGCCAATGCCGAAGGCGCCCTTGGGCTGCAGCCGGATCAGGCTGGCGGGCTGGCCGCGCTGGCCTTCTGTGCGGCGTCCGGACTGCTCGACCAGGCCTTCCTCGGACAGGGTCTGCACGATGCTGCCCACCGCGGTATTGGTCAGTTGCGCCATCCGCGCCAGGTCAGCCTTGGAGGCCTCGCCGGCACGGCGCAGCGCCAGCAGTAGCGCGCGTTCGTTGTAGAGGCGCAGGCTGGCGGAATTTACGCCACGGCCCGCTTTGGATGCGGTCATCTTGTCTCCGTCCGCTATTAATTAATTCACGTTGAATTAAATGATATGGGAGCGCAGAACTCAACCACGGGGAAACCCGGAGGGCGGATGCGCCGTCCGCGTGATAAGTGATTTTAATTCCACTTCAGTGACTAGGAAGCGGAAGCGGCGGTCCCCCAGCAGGGGACCGCCAGGGGATTGCCCGAGAGTGGGCTTATTGTTTTGACATCTGCATGGTGAAATACCCGCCGGTCCCGGTGCTGCCGGCCATCACCAGCGTGCGTGCATAGCGCGTGCTGTTGCTCACGATGATGCTGCCGTCGGCCGGCATCAGGCGGATCGCGGCAAAGCCGTTGTGCGGCACGCCGGTCGACAGCGCGCAACCGGTGCTGCCCGGCTGCGTGGAGTTTTCGGCAAATATCCTGACCGCATACAGGTTCGTCGCCGATCCCGGGGTGGCAAGTGTTGCCGTGCCCTGCAGGTCGCAGATGCGGGTGCCGCTGGTATAGGTGCCGGTGACATTGCCCGCGTCGTCGATCTGCATGGCAAAGCCGCCTTGCGTCCAGTTGCCGGCGATGGCAGCCTGGTCCACGGCCAGCGCGTTGGACGGATCATAGGTACCGGATAGCGCATTGGTAACGTTGTTTGGCGTGGTGACGAAATTGCCGTCAAAGCGCTGGCTCGGGGTAATGGTGCCGGCCCCGGTGGCCGGGTTGACAAAGCCGGTCTCGTAAAGCGTGCCGGGGCCCAGCGTCCAGGTCGAACCAGAGAACTGGAACGCGCCTCCCAGCACGCCCGTCAGTCTCGCGTGCACGAACTTGCCGCTGTTGTCGACCAGCGTGGCGTTCATGGCGCCGACCCAGAGACCTTCGCTGCCATCGCCGACCGCTGCCGTCGAGCCCGGTTGCGGTGTGCTCAGGCTCGGCAGCAGTTCGCCAACGGGTGCAGGTTGCGGTGCCGGAGCGGGCGAGGGCTCAGGCTTTGGGCCAGGCGCCGGTGCCGGTGCCGGTGCGGGACTATTTTCAGACGGTGGCGTTTGTGCCGCCGGTGTGCTCGTCGCATCGTCCCCGCCGCCGCCACAGGCGGCCAGCAGCGCGATTGCCGACAGCAGGGCTGCCGGCATTGCTATTTTTCTCATTGGATTTCACCTCCGGATGGTGGGAAAGGTCTTGCTGTCCCGTTGCATGCAGGCGCCGGCAGATCCCACTACGGATTGGTTGCGTCGGGCGACGCGGTGGGACATGCCGACCGGCCTAAAACTATCGATCCGGGGTCGGCAGGTAAATCAGACGGATCTGAAATATGGAGGGGAAATTGCGTAGATGGAGAGTCTGAGGGCGGTGACTGCAGAGCGGCCGCGCGTGCGGCGGCCGCCTTTGGAAGCGTCAGTCCGGCAATGCCCCCGCCTGGCGCAGCGCCGCGCGCGCAATCTCCATGCGCGCCTTGGCGTGCTCGGGCCGCAGCATGTCGAGATTGAGCGCAAACAGGTAGTCGTCGTCGCCACGCTCGACCCAGCCCACCAGCCAGCCCACTGCCGGCCTGGCCGAATCGGCCCAGCCGGTCTTGGCGTGCAGGGTGTAGGCGGCGGTGCGCTCCATCACCGTGATGTCGTCCACGGCGTTGAAGGTGGTTGGCGAGAACGGCAGCGTGCGTTGCACCACGCCCTTCAGGAAGTCGATCTGCTGGTAGGCGGAGATCTGCAGCGTGCCGTTCAGCCAGAAGCGGTCGACCCGGCCGGAACTGTTGGCATTGCCATAATGCGACGCAGTCAGGTAGCGCTGGTAGGCCGCGCTGCCAACCCGCCGCGCCAGCGCCTGGTAGGCCGGCACGCAGGAATTGGGGAAGGCGACGCGCAGCGGCACGTCAGCGTTGCAGGCGTCGGGCAGGATGGCCTTGCCGCCGACCAGCCAGACCTTGCCGTCCCACGGCAGCTTGTCATGATCGACGTCAGCCACGGCGCCGCTCTCCAGGCCGATCATCGAGTTCAGGATCTTGAAGGTCGACGCCGGCGAGTACTGCGTGGCCGCCCGCGGCTTGTTGTAGGTCAGCATGCGGTCGCGCCGCAGGTCGTAGATCACCATGGTGCCGGTGGTATCGGCCTGGCGGAACAGCGCCGCGGCATCCAGCGGGACTTCTTTCGGTGCCGCCAGGGCGGGCAGGGTGGAGGCAAGCAGGCCGAGGCCGATCGCCATCGGTGTCAGCAAACGCGCAAGGTGATTGTTCATGGCTGTGCAGATGAGTTGAGGGGATGGCAATCCGGGCCCGGACCGTGGTGCGCAGCATAGGAGAGCGCCCGGGTAACGCCAACCGCGCTGCCTGTAACTTGCGTAACATGACGGGCACCGCCTGCGCTTCCCCCGCGATTGCCCCGTTCCCTGACTGCCTGATGCCAGCCACGCCTGCCCCGATCCGTATCGACGTGTCGGCCCCGTACCGGGTCGACGGCCAACCCGCGCGCTACCAGTCGGTCTGGCTGCTGGCGCGCATCTGGCATGCGCATCGCACCGGAGAGAGCGGCGTCACCGCGGCAGTGGTGCGCAGCGCCTTCCCGATAGCGGCCAACCTGCGCATGCTGGTATCGCGCGCGTTTGCGGACTTTGCGCGCTGGCAGGTGGCGGTCGGATGGGGGCCGACCGCCAGCGCGATCCCGCCGCGGCCAACCCGGCGCACCGCAGCCGCGGGCCGTTCTGGATCACGGCTGCGAGCGCGCGGCGCCTGCGCTTTGTGGCGGACGGGCGCACGCTGGGCCCGGCCGCGCTGGCCCGCCGCCTTGGCTTTCCCACGGGGCCGCAAGCGGCGCCGGCGGGCCAGCCGGACGGCGTTGGCTACGTGATGCGCGACATGGCCTTCTGGAGCGAGCTGACCCAGGCCATGCGCGGCGCGCAGGACGGCCACGCGGGCATGCACGGCTCAGCCGTGGCCGAATCCTTCCGCGCGGCAGGCCGCAGTGCCGGCGACGGTTTCCAGCAAGCGCTGTCGCTGCTCAAGGAAAGCCTGGCCTGGCGCCGCTGCGGCCGCCTCGATCAGAGCCGGGCGGCGCTCAGGCGTGTCGACCGCCTGGTGCAGGCGGCCGAGGCCGGCGCGGCGACGCCCGCGTTCTGCGCCATGGCGCATATCGTGCGGGCCTGGGAGCGTTATACCCGCGGCGACGGCGACGGTGCGCGTGCCGGCCTGGAAGGGCTGCAGTCCGATCCGGAACTGCGCCTGGTGGTGCGCTACAACCCGCGCGTGCGATTTGAAGTGCTGAACCTGGAAGCGCTGCTGCACAAGGCCGATGCCATGCGCGCCGGGCATGCCGGCACGGCGCAGGCCGCGCAGCGCGCGCTGGATACCTTCGCCGGCGCGCTGCAGGCAGCCTACGAGGCCGATTCCGTCGAAGCCGTGCAGCATGCCGCGGCCAATATCGGCCTGTGCCTGTGGCTGTTCTGGCAGCACGGCCTGGTCGATGCTGCGCGCTCCTTGTCCGCCAGCGCGGTGCAGCGGCAGGCGATGCGCTGGCTGGGCTTGTCGGAGTGGATCTGCGACCGGTTCGGCGTGGGCGGCGGCACGGCGTGGAATGCGATCTTCCTGCTGCGCATCGCACGCGGCAGCTGCGGGCCCGATACGCCGCCGTCCGGCCGGCCAGCCAGGGCCAACGACAGCATGGCCGCGTTCCGCCGCCAGCGGCCGCTGTCTGTTGCCGACGCTGTCGACGCGCTGCGGCCGTTCCACGCGCCGTTCGCGCCGGCCAAGGGCTTCGTGCGCTGGTCGGCCGTGGCCGCGTTCGCACTGGAAGACCATGACGCCGGCCACATCAGGCTGGGGCCGTTGCAGCTGGCCAACCTGTTGCTCGAATCGGCCTGGTATCTCACCCACGAGCAGGGCGCTTGCGCAATAGCGTGCGCCGCGGTCGAGCGGCTGGCCGCCCAACTGCCCGCGCTGCGGCCGGCCGAGCGTGCGTTCTTCACCGCGGAACTGCGCGCGTTGCCGCCAGAGTTGCGCGATGCTGCCGCGGAAGCTTCGCGGCGCAGGCGCAAGGCGGCGTGACGGCGGAGTGCTACGCCCCTACACCGCGGGCGGGGCGATCAATCCCTACCCGCTGCGGAAGGCGCCCGCGCCAGGGGGCGGGGCGGCTGCGCGAGGCGGCGCACACTAGCGCGGCCGCCGCGGGTTTCAAGGCAGGCCGCTCACGCAACCTCGCCGACGGTGCCGTGGCTGGCTTCTTCAGCGGGCTCGTCCTTGCCGCCGGGCAGCAGCAGGTTGAGGAACACGGCCGACAGCGAGCCTACCGTGATGCCGGAGCCAAACACTTCGTGGACAAAGGCCGGCAGCTTCGACAGCAGTTCCGGGCGGAACGTCACCGCCAGGCCGCAGCCGATCGACACCGCCACGATCAGGGTATTGCGCTGCGTGAACTTGACAGTGCTGAGCATCTGGATGCCGCCCGACACGATCATCGCGAACATCATCAGGCCTGCGCCACCCAGTACCGGCTGCGGGATCGTCACCACCAGCGCGCCCAGCACCGGGAACAGCCCCGCCAGCAGCAGCATGACGCCGGTCAGGGCGACCACATGGCGGCTGGCCACGCCGGTCAGCGAAACCACGCCGACGTTCTGCGCAAAGGTGGACAACGGCGGGCTCGACACCAGCGCCGCGAAGGCCGAGCCAAAGCCATCGCACAGGATGCCGCGCGACAGGCATTTGCCGGAAATCGGCCGCTGCGTGGCCGCGCCCAGTGCCATGAACGTGCCCGTGGACTCGACGATGGTCACCAGGAAGGCGATCGACATGGCGACGATGCCCGCGATGGGGAACGACATCCCGAAGTGCAGCGGCTGCGGCACCGCGATGATCGGCGCCTGGTGAAACTGGGTGAAATCGACCAGGCCCAGTGCCAGGCAGAGCAGGTAGCCGCCGGCAATGCCGACGACAATGGCCGAGGCCGACAGCATGCCCTTGCCCCACTGCACCACCGCGACCACCAGCGCCAGCACCGCGACGGCAATCGCCAGATTGCCGGGCGCGCCATAGCGGCTGCTGCCCTGGCCGCCTGCCGCCCAGTCGATGGCCACCGGAATCAGCGACAGGCCGATCATGGTGACAACCACGCTGGTGACGGTATGCGGAAACAGCTTGCGGATTGCCGGCATGAAGAAACTGCCCAGGATCATCACCAGCGAGCCCGCCAGCGCCGAGCCCAGGATGCCGGCCACGCCGTGTTCGACGCCCACGCTGATGGCCGCGCCGACAAAGGCGAAGCTGGTGCCCATTACGCATGGCATGCGGATGCCAACCGGGCCAATGCCCTTGCACTGGATGATGGTGACGATGCCCGAGCCAAGCAGGGCGGCATTCACCAGTGCAATGACCTGGTCCGGCGGCAGCTTCAGGGCGCCGCCAATGACCAGCGGCACTGCAATGATGCCGCCCAGGGCGGCCAGCAGATGCTGGAGCGCAAGCAAAAACGTCGTCAGCCGAGGGGGGCGGTCTTCCACCTTGAACAGCAAGGGCGCCATTCATGTCTCCTGTTGTCTGGCCGGATATGTTTCCGGACTGTCTTGTTCTTCTGGCGCCGGGGGAGTGCCTGCCCCGGCCCTGTCGTTGCGCGCTGCCGGGCAGGCGGAAACCCGCCTGCCGCGAGCGTGGCCGGAATCAAGTTCCAGGCCGCAACCGGGAAGCAAGAATAGCAGGGATAGGCACTCCATGATACAAAAATTGCATACAATTTGTATCAACTCCCTTGCGCGGGAGGATCAGGACCGGGGAGGAGCGCGGGGTCAGCGGCGCTCGCTCAAGGCCTTCTGGATCGCTGCCTCGGTCTGCGCGTACTGGCCTTCGCCAAAGTGCTTGTAGACCACGGTGCCGTTGGCATCGACCAGGTAGAGCGCCGGCCAGTACTGGTTGCGCCAGGCATTCCAGGTGGCATAGGCGTTGTCCTGCGCGACCGGGTAGCGGATATCGAAGCGCTTGAGCGCTGCCTGCACGTTGGCAGTGGACTTCTCGAAGGGGAACTCCGGGGTGTGGACGCCGACCACAACCAGGCCCTGGTCGCGGTATTTGTCGTACCACTGCCGCACATGGGGGAGCGTGTTGATGCAGTTGATGCAGCTGTAGGTCCAGAAATCGACCAGCACGACCTTGCCGCGCAGCCCGGCAACGGTCAGCGGTTCAGAGTTGAGCCATTTGTCGATGCCGGTGAATTCGGGCGCTTTGCCATAGTCGGCAGGGGCGGCGGCGGCATGCTGGGCGGCAACGATGGCGGTGGTGGCCAGCAGGGTACGAAGGAAGCGGTGCATGGTTCAGGCTCCAGGTTGGGAGGCAGGGAAAAGGGAGGTCAGCCAGGCGACGGCAAGCGTGTCGTACTGGAAGTACATGCCGATGGCGGTCGCCACCACCAGCACGCCGAAGCCTTGCTGCAGCCGGTGCGTGTGCCGGGCCAGGCGGCGCACGTGAGTGGTGGCGAACTGGCCGCCATAGGCAATGCCCAGCATCGGGATGGCCGCGCCAGCCGCGAACAGCGCCAGCAGTCCGGCAGCGCGATGCAGGTCTTGCGCCTTGGCCACCAGCGCGAGGATCGACGCCAGCACCGGCCCGGCGCACGGGGTCCACACCGCGCCCAGCGTCATGCCCAGCACAAAGCCGCCGGCCACGCCGGTGCCGGTCCGGCCACCGGCGCCCGCCAGGCGGTCGACCACGCCGGCGAACGGGGCCGCCAGGCGCTCGAAGCCCGCCGGCCAGAGCCGTGCCAGGCCAGCACCCAGCAGGAACAGGATGGCCGCGTTGCGCACCACGCCAGGGGCTTCGCTGAAGGCGCTGGACAGCGCGCCGAAGACTATGCCCAGCGCGGAAAAGGCGCTGACGAAGCCAAGCGCGATCGCCAGCGGGCGCAGCCGGCCGGATTCGCCCACCGAGCCGGCGAGCAGCATGGGCAGCACCGGCAGCACACAGGGCGAGGCAATGGTCAGCACGCCGGCGGCAAAGGCAAGGAAGGCGTCGATCATGGGCGGCTCCCATTGGCATGCGCGGTACCGTAGCGGGCACGATGGCAGGGGCCGGGCGGCGGATGGATGGCGACGATGGACATGGCGGAGAACTCCCGGTCTTGGCGATAGACGCATTCCACCGTCCGCACGTATCCCGGCTGTTTCCGCTTCCCGGCATCCGTGCAATCTTTCATGTCTGCCGCGGCCCGGGATACAGAGCGATACATAGTGGCGCCGCCGCCGCATAGTGGCGGCACCGGGCAGTGCCAACGCTGTGCCGCTTCAGCGGCCGCCGTGGAGCTCGAGGTATTCCTTGAATTCGTCGTGCACGACGGCTTCAATGCGGGCGAGCTCGTCGTCCGTGATGTCTTCGAACAGCTTGCGCTTGCGCCTGGACAGCTCGCCGTGGTTCTGGACGATCAGGTCGATCAGGTTCGACAGGCGTGACTGGCGCAGGTCCAGCCAGCTTTCCAGCCGTGTGACGCTGGCATCGTACGCGCGCAGGTACTGGATCTCCTGCGCAAGGTCTCGCTCGACGCACTGCTCGATGCATTCGAAGACGAATTCGCACAACGCTGTCGCATCAAAGGATGCGTAGAGCCAGCCGGGCTGTGGCGACTTGATCAGGATCGTGTCGCTGTCCGAATCCAGCGCGTAGTTGAGCAGGGCCGTCCGCGGGGCGGAATAGGACTTCAGCAGGGCGGCATAGGTATCGATTTGCTTGAGCATCCGCGCCGACACCGGCAGCACTACGCCGTCGGGCGTGACACCGGCCTGGCGCAGCAAGTGGTGGATGAGGAATCGATGGAGGCGGCCGTTGCCGTCGTAGAACGGGTGGGCGAAGACAAAGCCAAACGATACGCACGCCGCGGCCACGATCGGGTTTGCCGCCTGTGCCTCGACCAGGCCCGCCACCGCGGCAATGCCATCCATCATCGCGCCAAGCTGCCCGGGCGGCGGGGGAATATAGTCCGCGATGTTGCGCATGCGCCCGCCGCGCGACAGCCAGTTCTGCTTGTCGCGGTAGGCGAATTCGGCGCGCAGCCCCGAGATGATTTCGTTTTGCCACTCGCACAGCTGCTCTTCGGTAAGCGGGGCGGGATTGCCGGCGTATTCCAGCAATCGCCTGAACTTGGCGACCCGCTGGTTATCGGGGATCTCGTGCTCGATGGAGTAGGTCGATCGTGTTTCCGCGAGGTAGAGGTAGTCCACCGCGCGCGCCAGCAACTCTGGCTCGAGCCGCTTGATGGCCGCGGCCACGCGGCCGGGGAGGTCGGCGGCAAGGTACTGCGCCAGTTTCTCGGTGCGGCGCACCACGGGGCAAAACGCGGGCGGGCCCAGGTGGTTGTTCTGGATGCCGAACTGCAGGTCCGGCGTTGCCGGGCCGGTCAGGTACCGGGTCTCGTCCAGCGCCAGTACCCTGGGCGCCCCGGCCGGCAGCTTGTAGTCGAATTGAATTCCGGCAAGCCATTTGGCATAGAACGCGCTCAGCCTCGCATAACGGGAGGTCGGGGTGGCCGCCAGCCACTCCCGTACGGCCTGCACCGCTTGTGCATGCTCAAACAGCGCCGCCAGCACGGTCAGGTCCAGTTGCTCCTTCTTCAGCGCGAATGTCAGGTGGTCCACGGTCGTGTCGCCGCCGCGGTAGCGGTTTCTTGGGTACACGGTGCGCGTGGTGCCGTCCGGTCCGGTGTGCGTGCTGAGGACCCCGGTCTTGTCGGCGAGGGCGGACGTCGAGCGCAGCGGCGGGACGCGCAGCCCGAACTTGCGGATAAGCGCATCGTAGCCTAGTGGCGCATGAGACATATGAAGTCGCAATCCTTGGGTGCCGGTTTGCTCGGAGCTTACCAGAGTTTCTACAGAATTTACCAAAACATCTACTTGATGGCCAAGCGCTTTCGATTCCATCTATAGCGATGGATGGGCACCCTGGTCGCCCGGTTCACAGATGTTCTACAGCACTTACCGTTTCATCTACTTTCATGAGTGGCCTGGGTGATCTTGTCTACAGGGCTTGCCTTCCGACCCGGGTAGCAGTGCATCCGATCATGACAAAAATGCCATCTTCTGAATCGGCCTAATGGTGTTCAGGGTTTTTCGGTAAATCCGTCAGGGTTTTTGAGGGTTCCTGCTGCCATTCCGCACTAAGCGTTTTTATTTATTTGTCTGGCTCGAATAATCGCCTATAACTGCATCTACATGCTGCGGCTGATGTCACGCATCATGCCTACGCCCGTCAGGCTTGCCTGCGGGCTTTTTTTTTGGCACGTGGGTTGCTGTTAATACCGTATTAATCGCTCTGATTTCTCTGCTTCATCATTCGGCGCGGCTAAAATCATGACATTTATGTAATCATGACATTTTCGTAATCATGCTGGCAGACCGGGAGGATGCTTCCAGGCATTACAAATTCGTAATGATTGGATTTAAGTCCTTTCCCTCATTCATTCAAAACGAACCCTCATCTATCAGCGGCGATTCGGCTGGAAGTGGCTACAGTAAAGGGTTTCACGGTCATCGGATCGCACCTGGCGACGCCTTTCTCCGGGACCGATGATGCATATTCAGGGTGAATATCCGGGGCCGATCCTTCCCTGTCATAAATTCAGTGAAAACCCTGCCACCCCTTTCTCTTGACTTACTTGATATATCACATACTGTGTATCCAATCGCCGCTCCCAACTTGAGAGAGGTGAGGGCGGAGACCTCAGGTCGGCGTCGGAATAAGAGGCAAATAAATGCCAATGACACAGGAGACATGAAATGCCAGCAGCCACCCTTATGCTGAGGCGCAGCGCGTCCGCATACCCGCCCGCACCCCAATCCACCCAAGATAAGCCGCCAAATAAAATCGCAATTGGCGCCGAGAACGCTTGACAGGTGACGAGGTTCGAGGGGCCGCCGCCCTGCTTGCGCTGGATGTTTAGCGCAAGCAGGGCGGCGGCCAATAGAGGATCGCTTCTCGATCTTCGCTTGGCTCTCATGCCCCTGTCCGATTTGTTCGCTGCACTTGCCCAATATCTGCACACCAAGGTCTTTCACGATCTTGCCCGTCATCCAGAGCATCCGGCCGCCTTCACCCGGCAGCGCAAGCTCACCCTGCCGACACTGATCTCCTTCATGCTCGGCAACTTGCGTATGGGCATGCAAGCCGAGCTCGATCAATTCTTCGCCACGCTCGCCCGCCAAAACACCTTGCGCCGTTGCGTCAGTGAACAAGCCTTCGCCCAGGCTCGCAGCAAGCTCGGCGGCGATGTCTTTGCTCACCTCAATGACTGGCTACTTCAGCACGTCTCCAACCATTTGCCACGCTGGCATGGCTTTCGGCTGGTCGCCGCGGACGCTTCACACCTGCGTTTCGCCATTCGCCACAGCCATCTGCCTCGAGCCGCCAGCCGCGATCAACTTGCCTTCGGCCTGTACCTGCCTGGGGCCGAGATCATGCTCGCCGCCTCATTACACAGCGTGTACGAGAACGAACGCCAGATCCTGTTCGAGCATCTGGACCGCCTGCAATCCGACGACTTGCTCTTGCTCGACCGCGGCTACCCCGCCCGCTGGCTGGTGGCCGTACTCAACCAACGAAACATCCCTTTCTGCATGCGTGCCGACGGCAGCGGCTTTGCTGCCGTACGGCGCTTCGTGCGCTCTGGCCGTGACGAGGCCATCGTCACGCTCCCCGCTCCAGCCCGCATTGACGCGCGCGACTACGAGTGTGCGGCTACCCCGCAGACCGTTCGGCTGATCCGGCAGATCTCGCCAGCCGGCAAGGTGCGCGTGCTCATCACCAATCTGCTCGACATGCACCGCTATCCAGCGGCCACCTTCCGCGACCTTTACCATCAACGCTGGCGCCTCGAGGAGGCGTACAAACGCCTCAAGCACCGCATGGGACTCGAACATCTGTCCGGCCTCTCGCAGTTGGCTGCCAGGCAGGACTTCGGCGCCAAAATCCTCAGTGATAACCTGCACGCTCTATGCTGCTTCAGCGCCGTGCAGGAACATGAGATTGACTCGAACTATCGGATCATCCGAACCTACGCCATCACCGCTCTCAAACCTGTCCTGCCAGCGGCGCTACTGGGACTGCGCTGGGCCAAGGCTGCGCTGAATGAGACCTTGGCCTTGATCGCAACACGTACCCATCGCGTGCGACCGGATCGCGCTAAACCACGTCCGCCTCGCCAGAAACCTCATCGACATGCCGCCTATAAGGCTTGCTGATGTCCTTATCTTGGGTGGATTGGCCCGCACCCCCGCAATTGAATGGCCAAATGATTCAAGGAGCGCGCAAATGAGTAATCCATCGGCAGCGCTGGGCGCTAATCGCCAGATCCCGGAAGGCACCCGCTGGCTGCAATTGATTGTCGGTGTGGTCTGCATGATCGCCACCGCCAATATCCAGTACGCCTGGACCTTGTTCGTCCCTGAAATCCAGGGCACCTACGGCTGGTCGCGCGCCAGCATCCAGATCGCCTTCACGGTTTTCGTCCTTGTGCAGACCTGGCTGGCGCCGATCGAAGGCTATTTCATCGACAGGTTCGGCCCGCGCATGATGGTCGCCTTTGGCGCGGTCTTTATCGGCGCGGCGTGGTGCATCAACTCCCAGGCCACTACCCTGATGGGTTTCTACGTCGGCGCAGCCGTTGGCGGCCTTGGCGTGGGCTCGATCTACGCCACCTGCATCAACAACGCGCTCAAGTGGTTCCCGGACCGCCGCGGCCTTGCGGTGGGCCTGACCGCGGGCGGTTATGGCGCCGGTTCTGCGGCGACTATCCTGCCGATCGCGGCCATGATCGAGTCGCAGGGCTTCCAGCACACCTTCCTGTTCTTTGGCCTGCTGCAGGGTGGACTCGCCTTTGTCGCGGCGTGGTTCCTGCGCGCACCAAAGGGTACCGAGGTGCGGGCTTCGCAGAAGCTGGTCCAGGCCACGCGCGACTACACGCTCAAGGAAGCGATGTTCACCAGGCTGTTCTGGCTGATGTTTGTGATGTTCATCCTGGTCGTCACCGGCGGCATGATGGCCGTGGCCCAGCTTGGCGTCATCGCCAAGGACCTGGGCGTGAAGGAGTTCAAGGTCGACCTGCACTTCTTCGTAATGGCCGCACTGCCGCTCGCGCTGATGCTCGACCGGATCATGAACGGCATCTCGCGTCCGTTGTTCGGCTGGATCTCGGACAACATCGGCCGTGAGAAGACCATGGTCATCGCCTTCACCCTGGAAGGCCTTGGCATCATCGCGCTCGGGTATTTCGGCAGCAACCCGTACGCCTTCCTGATCCTGTCGGGCGTGGTGTTCCTGGCCTGGGGCGAGGTCTACTCGCTGTTCTCGGCACTGGCCGGCGATGCCTTCGGCACCAAGCACATCGGCAAGATCTACGGCGTGCTCTACACGGCCAAGGGCATCGGCGCACTGTTCGTGCCGGTCGGCAACCTGATGATGGAGGCGACCGGCACCTGGTCGACGGTCCTCTACACGGTGGCGGGCATGGACCTGACCGCGGCCTTCCTGGCGATCATGGTCTTGCGGCCAGTGCTGGCCAACCATGTTGCTACCTCCAGGAGTCTTTTCTCGAAGGAGACGGCGGCGGCGGGGACGCAGGTGCCAGCCTGACCGGCCGATACACAGGCGTTTAGTAGCAAACCGGGCGGGCTTCTTCGGAAGCCCGCTTTTTTCGTATAGCAGCCGCCATGCCTCGCTGGAGGACTCGGCCGCGCTAGTTCTCCCGCTAGTTCTCCTGAACCAGCTGGAATGCGGTCCTGCATGCCTTGGCCCATTCCCGGGCCAATTCCCTGCGCTGCGCGGTCCGGGTTGCCATCGCTTCGTCCAGGCCGGCCGCCAGATTCTGAACGGTCACCGCGGCCGGCGCCCCGGCCGCGCCCCAGGCCGCGGCGAAGGCGACTTGCTTGCTGGTGCCCGGAAGTTGTGCGGGCCGGAGCAGGCCAAGCCATGGCAGGAAAAACGCGCCGGCGACTATGCCGCCGTGCAGGCTGCTGCCGACAAAGCCCTGGCTGTGCGCAATCAGCGCACAGATATCCCACAGATTGAGCGAGTCGAACAGGACCACAGGCGTGCCGCGCAGTCGTGCCGCCAGGCGCTGGTAGCAAGCCAGGTCGTCGTGCCAGGGTGCGGCGCCGGCGCGAAACAGCACCACGCCCAGGGTCCTGGCCCGGGCGATACGTTCGAGCTGGGCCGCCAGCTCTGAAAGGGTATCGTCATCGCCAAAATCCGCGCTGAACTGCACGGCCAGGTATCCGCCGGAGAACCCTGACACGATGCGGGCGCACTCGCCCTGGCGGGCGCGGCGGCGGATGCAGGCGCCGAACAGCTCGGCCACCAGCACGGCCGGATCGGGCTCCAGGCGGCAGGCAATGCCGTTCTCAGCGAGCATGGCCCGGGTCTGATGGTCTCGTACTCCGACACTGGTGGCGGCACCGAGCTTGGCTGCCACCTCGGCCCGCATGGCAGGCTCAACCGATCCAAGTTCAATGCCGCCGACGGCGTGGACAATGACATGCCGGACGTTGGCAAGGATGCCGGCCGGCATCAGGTAGGGGATCAGGTCCCGCACGCCCAACTGCGCCTGGGCCCAGACCGTCCGCTCGTGCGGCCGGGCATCGAGCAGCGACACCACCGCCCGGGCCTGCTCGGGAGGCTGCAGCATCACGGCCGCCTCCCAGAGCGAGCAGGTCAGGGTTTCGCCACCCACATGGATGACATCGACGGCGCTGTCGCCCACGGTGGCTGCCAGCCGCGCCAGGGTGTGGACCCGATGGCCGCCATGGATGCTCAGGTTGCGCTCGGCCAGGCCCCCGTAGAATGGGTTGGCCTGCCCGCTCAGGCTTCGCATCACATGCGGCAGCAGCAGGTCGCCGAAGTTGTGGCGATCGAAAGCGCCAAACAGGATCGTGGGGAAGCCGGTGGTTCCTGACCGGGATACTGGCATGGCGTCAGCGTCAGGCAAGCACCAGGTCCCGCATGTCGGCGCTGTCGAAGCCTTCGGTGAACCCCGCCTTGATGCCGGCCAACAACTGTGTGGCGGGTTCCACCTTGCCTTGCTGCCGCCACAGGTGTGCGAGGTTCAAGGCAGCCCGCAATTCGAACGACCTGGCGTGTTGCTGACGCGCGATGTCGATCGCCTTGTGGAAGCAAGCTTCTGCTTCCGCTTCCGCTTCCGCATTACCATCAGGCCTGAGACCCGGCGAGCTTTGTCCTTGCAGTATCAATTCACCCTTGATGCGGTGCCACTCAGCTTCGCAATAGTGTTCCCCGGTCTTGTCCACCGCGTCTTTTGCCTCGGCAAGCGCGCTCAGGGCTGACTGTAATTGTCCCTGGCGTCCATAGGCATGGGCGAGGAGACACTGGAAATGCGAATGCCCCAACGCTGCCCCCGTAGCGTGGTAGGCCGCCAGCCCCTCGCGCATCTGCGCGATGCCTGGCTCAGGCTGCCCCTGTTCGGCCAGCGCCCAACCGCGAAGGATGGTCGTCCACGCAAGCCAGAGCGGGAAACCTTGCTCGGTCGAGAGCGTGATGACTGCCTCGGCGTATTCTTGCGTGCGTTGGGGCTCGCGGCGGAAGTGGTGCAGTTCTGCCGTCTGGCACAAGGCATGCGCTAGGCTGAATGGGTGGGACAGCTCCCGTGCCAGCGCAACCGCGTCCTGCGCGCTCTTGCTGGCCTGGTCAGGATAGCCAAGACTCCAGAGGACCAGGGCCGAAGTCGACAGGGCGCGTACCTCCGGATCCACGCCATGGACATTCAGGTGGGTGTGATGCGATCCTGCGCCGTAGAGCGCAAGCGCTTCACGCAAGTGGGCATGCGCCATACTGAATCTTCCCAGGTAATACGAGGTCGTCGCAATCGAGACATGCGCCTCGCCCAACAACTCCGGATCCTTCTTTTGCTCGGCCAGGTGCAGCAGTTGCTCCCCTAGTTCGTAGGCCTTCGCATGCTCTGCACGCAGGGAGAAGTAGGTGCGCAACCCGACCTGCGTCGGAAAGAGCTCTGGTGTGTCCCTGGCCGGACCGCACAGTGCCAGGGCGCGGCGGTAGGTCGCTTCCACCTCGGATGAGGCAAAGCCCCTGGCGGCAATCAAGGCCGGCCCGATAGCAAGCCGCAGCGCGAGCTCCTGGCGGGCACGTTCCGGGGTGTCGGGCTGCCGGCCAAGCAGTACCAGCGCGGCATTCAGGTGGCTGATCGCCTCATGATAGGCAGACCGCTGCACGGCCTGCTGTCCTGTGTATTGCAGGTACTCCACTGCCTTCGGATCGTTGCCGCCCAGGCTGTAGTGCCGGGCCAGTTCACTGTAGTGGTCTTTCAACTGATTCTGGAAGAGCGCTTCGATCGCCTGGGCCGTGCGTTGGTGCAACGTTGTGCGTTGCTCCGTGAGCAGGCTGTTGCCGGCCACCTCCTGGGTCAGTGCATGCTTGAACGTGTATTCGATATCGGGGAATGCTGGCCGCTCATAAATGAACTCCCCAACTCCAGTTGGGCGAGGAGTGGGCGCAACTGGTCATCCGGCAGCGCGACAACCCGCTGGACCAGGCTCAGGGAAAATTCCTTCCCGATCACGGCCAGGGTTTGCAACAAGTCCTTCCCGGCACGGGACAGCCGATCGATGCGCGCGGCCAGTACGCCCTGTACCGTAGTCGGGATATGCAGCGCGGCGGGCGTCTTCTCGATGCGGTAATGGCCGGGCTCACCCAGCAAGGCTTTCTCCTCGCACAGGGTCTGCACCACCTCTTCCATAAAGAAGGGATTGCCCTCGGTCTTTTCCAGAATGAGGCTCTTGAGGGGCATCAGCGCGGGATCGTCGCCAAGGAGGGCGGCGAGCAGTTGCTGGGCCTCGGCCTGGCCCAATGGATCCAGCCGCAGCGGAATGTATAAGTCCTTCCGGCCCTGGCCATGCTGGTACTCGGGCCGATAGTTCAGCAGCAGCAGGATCCTGGCGCCAGGAAGGCGCTCGATGAGGACATCCAGAAAGGCCTCGGTTTCACTGTCCAGCCATTGCAGGTCCTCGAACAACAGAACAAGCGGCTGATTCCGGCTCTCGCGGCACAGCAGGCTCGTGATCGCCTCGAACGTGCGCTGGCGTCGGATTCTGGCATCCATGTTCGGCAATGCCGAACCGGGCTCGCTGATGCCCAGCAGGTGAAGCAGGTATGGCAGCACGTCCTCCAGTGCCCGGTCGAGCATCACGACCCGGCCTGCAACCTTTTCCCGGTACCTCCGTTCATCGTCGTGGGCTTCGATCTGGAAATAATTCTTCACCAGTTCGATCAGCGGGAGGTAGGCAAAGGCCTTGCCGTGGGACACCGAGAACGTTTCCAGCGTCAGGCAACTGCCGAGCGAGCGCGCCTTGAACTCGTGGAATAGCCGCGACTTGCCGACCCCGGCTTCGCCAACCACTGCGACGATCTGGCCCCGGCCGGCCGCGGACAGTTCCAGTGCCCGTTGCAGCGTCTCCAGTTCGGCCTCACGCCCCACGAAGCGCGCCAGGCCGCGATGCGCCGCCACCTGCAGGCGTGTGCGCAGCGGGCCGGTTCCGGTCAGTTCATAGACAGCCAGCGGCATGGGAATGCCCTTGACCTGGGCAACGCCCAGCGGCTTGAACGCGAAGTATCCTTGCGCAAGCCTGTGGGTGGATTCGCTGACAAAAATGGACGAGAGCGCGGCCATGGTCTCCATCCTCGAGGCGATGTGGATGGTGTGGCCGACCGGGTCATAGTCCGTGTGCAGGTCGTCCTTGCGGATCGAGCGAACGACCACCTCGCCGGTGTGGATGCCGACCCGGATCTGCAGCGAGATGCCTTGCTCCAGCCTGAGCCGGTCGCTGTGCCGCTGCATCGCCTTCTGCATGCGCAGCGCGGCGTAAAGCGCACGCTGGGGGTGGTCCTCATGGGCGATCGGTGCGCCGAACAGCGCCAGGATGCCGTCGCCCAGCGACTTGGCGACATAGCCTTCGTAGTAGTGCACCGCCTCCATCATCAGTTCGATCACCGGCGTGATCAGGCGGTGTGCTTCCTCCGGATCCAGGTCATGGATCAGTGCGGTCGAGCCCGCCATGTCCGCGAACAGGACAGTGATGGTCTTGCGTTCGCCAGCGGGCTCGCCGCGGGCTTCAAGCGCTGCCTGCTCGCTCCGGATGCGCTCGGCCAGATGGGGCGGCGTGTAGGAGACAGGCGAGGTGGGGGCAACTGGTGCCGGATCGCTGCAGGGTTCGCCGCAGGAACTGCAGAAGCGTGCCCCCGGGGGCACGGCGTTGCCGCAGCGCCGGCATTGGCGGATGAGGGATCTGCCGCATTGCTGGCAAAAATTGGCGCTTGCGGGGTTCTCAAATCCGCATTTTGTGCATTGCGCCATGGGACCCTCCTTGGGAACGCCTCCTCCGTAGGATTAGATTCCCCAAAACCGCCCATCGCAAGTGGCTTCGGCCACCAGGGCAGTGGGCCGGCTGTGCGCCAAAGATCGTAAAGCGATTCACGGCGCTCCCGTCAACGATGCATGAGCGGATAGGCCACCAGACCGATCAGCGCCCCGCCGGCCACGATCACGGGTTCAGGCAGCTTCTTGAACCTGAGCAGCAGCGCCACCGTGCAAAGCGCCAGCAGCACCGTAGGCACATCCACGATCGAACGCCTGGCCAGCACGATCACCGCGCCGGTGATGGCTCCCACTGCGGCAGCGGTCACCCCGTCGACAAAGGCCAGGATGGCGGGCAGCTTGCCGTATTTCTTGAAGTAGGGGGCCGGCAGGACGGTGAACAGGTAGCACGGCAGGAGCCATCAGGAATGACGGCAGCACGAACGCGATCCCGGCCAGCGTCGCGCCCGCGATCCGGTAGTGGACATAGCCCAGATAGATGGCCAACTGCGCGGCCAGCGGGCCGGGTGCCAACTGTGCCAGGGCCAGCCCCTCCTTGTAGTCGGCGTCAGTGATCCACTGGCGCCGGTCCACCAGGTCGCGATGCATATAGCCTGCCAGCGCCACCGGACCGCCGAAGCCGAGCGTACCCAGGCGCAGCATATAGCCGACCAGCTGCCAGAGGGTGTAGCGGCCGTTCCGTGAGCGCGGCCGGACGGGTTAGGGCCTGCGAGACGTTGCTCATATGGTGGACCTCAGGGGCATGGTGCTATCGCTTTCCGGAAAAATACACATAAGGGGAATCGAGGGTACGGCCGATTTCGGCCAGCAGCGCGTCGTCATCCGCCAGGCGCTCGCGCGCGCCGGCAAGCACGGCTTCGAACCCGCCGGCTTCGGGCATCTGGGCCCCGCCTATATCCAGGGCGTGGACCATGTTGGCCAGGCGGGTCAGTCCGCGGTCGGCGTCCAGTCCGAAGCTGCCCAGCAGCACCTCCGACCGGCTCGCGGCATTGGGCTACATCTGCTTTGCCGCGGACGTGTACGGCAAGGGCGTCCGTGGTGACGAGCTGGGAGACAACGCATATCTCATGGGCCCTATGACGGCGGATCGCCGCTTGTTGCGCCGGCGCCTGCTGGCCGGGTTCGATGCGGCCACCAGGTTTCCCGGGGTCGATGCGCACCGGATGGCCGTGGCCGACAGCTTGCTGCGCCACGTGGTGAAGGCGTTCCCGCTGGTCTGAAGCAACTGTGCTCCCCGGGCAAGCGCCTGTTTGTATGTACCCGGGGGCACCCGTGAAATCTAATCTGGTGACACCGCAACGATCCGGTCCCCGCCCGTCAGCAGCACTGGCAGGCGGCCGGACAGCGCCCCCGTCGTTACAGGACACCACGCCAATGAGCTCCCCGACCCCTGAAAAAGGCCACATCGCCCCCTACACCCACCCCGCCGCCGGCTGGGGTGCGTTGAAGTACGTTGCCATCAACCTGATCAAGGAGAAGGTTGCCGGAGGCAAGTACAAGATGCTGTTCAAGCAGAACCAGGCGGATGGCTTCGACTGCCCCGGCTGTGCCTGGCCGGACCGCCAGCACGCCTCCACCTTTGAGTTCTGCGAGAACGGCGTCAAGGCCGTGGCTGCCGAGTCCACCAGCATGCGCGTGACCCCCGAGTTCTTTGCGCAGCACACGGTGACGTCGCTGATGGCGCAGACGGATTATGAGCTGGAGCAGCACGGGCGGCTGACGCACCCCATGGTCTATGACGCGCAGACCGACAAGTACCGTGCGATTGCCTGGGCCGAGGCCTTTGCGCTGATCGGGCGCCACCTGCGCGCGCTGCCGGATCCGAACCAGGCCGCATTCTATACGTCGGGACGCGCCAGCAACGAGGCCGCATTCCTCTACCAGCTGTTCGTGCGTGCCTATGGCACCAACAACTTCCCCGACTGCTCGAACATGTGCCACGAGGCCACCAGTCGGGGCCTGCCGCCGACCATCGGCGTGGGCAAGGCCACCGTGGTGCTGGATGATTTCGAGCATGCCGACACCATCCTGCTGTTCGGCCACAACGCGGCCACCAACCATCCGCGCATGCTGGGCGAGCTGCGCGAGTGCGCGCGGCGCGGTGCCACCATTGTCTCGATCAACCCGCTGCGCGAACGCGGGGTGGAACGCTTTACCAGCCCGCAGCATCCGGTGGAGATGCTGACCGGCTCCAGCACCAAGATTGCCTCGATGTTCGTGCAACCCAAGCTCGGCGGCGACTTTGCATTGATCAAGGGCATGGCCAAGCGCCTGGACGAACTCGACGAAGAGGCCATCCGGCACGGCCGCGAGCGCCTGATCGACGTCGATTTCGTGCGCGAGCACACCATCGGCTTCGGCGACTTCATCGAAGACCTGCGCGCGCAGAGCTGGGCCGACATCGTCGCCGAGTCGGGCGTGTCGCAGGAGGATATCGATGCGCTGACCCAGGTCTACGCCAGGGGCAAGCGCGTGATTGCCTGCTGGGGCATGGGCCTGACGCAGCATAAGCATTCCGTGCCGACGGTGCAGATCCTGTCGAACCTGATGATGATGCGCGGGAACATCGGGCGCCCCGGTGCCGGGCTGCTGCCGGTGCGCGGGCATTCGAATGTGCAGGGCGACCGCACGGTGGGTATCGAAGAGAAGCCTGAGCAGGAATTCCTGGACCGCCTGCAGGCCGCCTTCGGCTTCGAGCCGCCGCGCAAGCACGGGTATGACGTGGTCCACACCATCTCGGCGATGCTCGAGGGCAAGGTCAAGGTCTTTGTCGGCCTGGGCGGAAATTTCTCGACCGCCACGCCGGATACGCCGCGCACCTTCGAGGCGCTGCGCCAGTGCGACCTGACCGTGAATATCGCCACCAAGCTCAACCGCAGCCACCTGGTGCACGGCAAGGAGTCGCTGATCCTGCCGACGCTGGGCCGCACCGAGATCGACCAGCAGGACGGCGTGGCGCAGGGCGTGACGGTCGAGGACTCGGTCTGCATGGTCCATATCTCCTTTGGCATGAACGCGCCGGCGTCGCCGCACCTGCTGTCGGAGATTGCCATCGTCGCGCGCATGGCGGCCGCCACGCTGGGCTCGGAGAAGATCGACTGGCTCTGGTATGCGCAGGACTATGCCCGCATCCGCGACGCCATCGAGCAGGTGATCGACGGCTTCGAGCGCTACAACGAGCGCGTGGCGGTGCCGGGCGGGTTCCACCTGACGCCGGCGGCATGCAACCGGGTCTGGCATACGCCGTCGGGCAAGGCGCAGTTTCTGGTCAACCGCATCGACAAGGACACCCCCATCAGCCGGGCGCGCCAGAAGTATGGCGACAAGCTGATGGTGATGATGACCACGCGCTCGCACGACCAGTACAACACCACCATCTATGGACTGGACGACCGCTACCGTGGCGTGTTCGGCCTGCGCCGGGTGGTCTTCATCAGCCCCGCTGACCTGGCGCGGCTTGGCCTGAAGGCGGGCCAGCACGTGGACATCACCAGTGTCTGGGACGACGGCGTGCAGCGCCAGGTCGAGGACTTCGTGCTGGTCGAATACGACATTCCGCAAGGCTGCCTGGGGGCGTACTACCCCGAGACCAATCCGCTGGTGCCGCTGGAAAGCACTGGCGATGGCTGCGGCACGCCCACGTCGAAGTCGGTGCCGGTGTTGCTAACCCCGTCCCGTCTCCAGCCCGCGGCGGCGTGATGATCCTGCGCTAACCGAAATACCGCTTGCCAAGCGACTGACAGCCCTGGTGAACGCTCCCCGCTCCCGCAAGCGGGAGAGGGGGGCCACCGACTGTGTGCAAGCAGGCGCTGAATTCATTTTCTTCAAAAGACCCACCATGGAATGCACTGAACTGGTTGAACACTCAGGCTATGAAGCGCGCGGCATCGTGCGGCACAAGAACTGCGTGGTGCAGCCGGCCACGGACAACGTGGCGGAAGAGCTCCCGGTAGCGCTGGTGTACAACGGCATCTCGCACGCCGTGATGATGGCCACGCCGCTGGACCTCGAGGCGTTCGCGGTCGGCTTCTCGCTGACCGAAGGCATCGTCGGGCGCAATGCGGAAATCCACGACCTGGAAGTGCGCGTGCACCCGTACAGCGCCGAGGTGCAGATGGAGATCAGCGAGCACGCCTTCGCCACCATGCGGGCCCGCCGGCGCGCGCTGGCGGGGCGCACCGGCTGCGGCGTCTGCGGCATCGAGAGCATCGAGTTGCTCGACCTGGAGCCCGCGCGCATGCCCGAGCCGGCCAGCCGGCTGACGCCGTCGCGCGAGATGATCGAGCGCGCCGTCGCGGCGCTGCCGTCGCACCAGCGGCTGATGCAGGCCACCGGGGGCGTCCACGCCGCGGCCTGGTGCGACGCGGGCGGCGAGATCCTGCATGTGTTCGAGGATGTGGGCCGCCACAACGGCCTGGACAAGCTGATCGGCCACCTGGCGATGCAGCGCGTGGCGATGGACGACGGCTTCGTGCTGCTGTCCAGCCGCGCCAGCTATGAACTGGTGCGCAAGGTGGCGCGCATGAATATCCAGATGCTGGCGACGATCTCGGCGCCGACCTCGCTGGCGATACGCATAGCCGAGCAGGCCGGTCTGCGCCTGCTCAGCTTCTGCCGCCAGGATGGTTATGTCGACTATACCGGCGCCACATTGGACACCAACCGCGCAGGCGCAACATGCTGAACTTTGACGAGGCGCAGGCGGTCTTCGCGATGTGCGCGCAGCCTGTGCGCCAGACCGAAACCGTGTGGCTGGGCCTGCTGACCGGCCGCGTGCTGGCCGGCGACGTGGCCGCGGTCATGGACACGCCCGCGGCGGACCGCAGCGCCATGGACGGCTATGCGGTGCGCTGCGAAGACTGCCGCGAGGGCGCCTGCCTGCCGCTGCAGCAGGTTGTCTACGCCGGCACGCAGCCGCAGCCGCTGTTGCCCGGCCGGGCGATCCGCATCTACACCGGCGGCGTGATCCCGCCAGGCGCCGATGCCGTGGTCGCGCTGGAGGATGCCGAAGAGAGCTACCGGGGCGTCGTCTGCGCGCGGGCACCCGTGGCGGGCCAGCATATCCGGCGCAAGGGCGAGGACGCCCGCCGGGGCGATCTGCTGCTGTCGGCAGGAACCCTGCTGCATGCGGGGCATATTGCCGCCCTGGCGTCGCAGGGGCTGACGCAGGCCACGGTCTGCCGGCTGGTGGAGGTGGCCATCTTGACCTCGGGCGATGAGGTGGCGGCGCACGACGAGCCGCGCGATGTGTACCAGGTGCATGATGTCAATGGCCCGATGCTCGAGTCGCTGGTGCAGTCGATGGGCGCCGTGGTCAGTTGCCACCGCCACGTGCAGGACGACGAGCGCGCCTTGCACGACATGCTGCGGGAACTTGCTGCCGACGCCGACCTGGTGCTGGTTACCGGCGGTGCCTCGGTCGGCCAGCGCGACCTGGTGGCGGCGGCGCTGGCTTCGGCGGGCGGCGAGCTGCTTTGCCGTGGCGTCAACATGAAGCCCGGCAAGCCGGTCACGGTGGGGCGCCTGCGCGGCAAGCCCGTGGTGTGCCTGCCCGGCAATCCGGCGGCAGCCTATGCCACCTTCGCGCTGCTGGTGACGCCGCTGCTGCGCCGCCTGCAGGGGCGCGCGGAGCTGTTCCCGCCGGTAGGCCGGGTCAGGGCGGCGCTGGCGGGCACGCGCCCGCACCGTGGCGATGCCTTCTGGCGCGTGGGCGAAATCGGCAATCTCGGCGGCCGCGAGAGTTTCGTGCAGGTCAATGCACAGCAGGGCGCCGCCTCGGTGTCGGCGCTCGGCCAGGCCAGCGGCTTTGTGCGGGTGGAACCCCAATGCGCCGGACAGCTCCAAAATGTGCCCCTGCCGTACTATGATCTCCATCGTTGGCTCAGCTGACGGCGGCCCGGCGCGGTGGCCGGTTCAGGCACCGGCGGGGCGCAAGGGAAAGGGGAGCGCAGCGTGAAACTGTATGAAAAGCTGGCTGCGGACATCGAGGCATTGGTGCAACAGGGCGTGCTGCTGCCCGGCGAGCGGATTCCTTCGGTGCGGCAGACCAGCCAGCACCACCGCATGAGCATCACCACGGTGATCCGGGCCTACGTCATGCTGGAGAGCCGCGGCATCATTGAAAGCCGGCCGCAGTCCGGCTACTTTGTGCGCGCGCGGCCGGGCGAGCCGGTGGTTGAGCTGCGCCCGTCCAGGCCCAGTGCCAAGCCCTCGGCGGTGGATGTCAGCGCGCTGGTGCTTTCCACGCTGCGTTCGATCCGTTCCGACGATGCCGTGCCCCTCGGTTCGCCCTATCCGGACCCTTCGCTGTTTCCGTGGCAGCGCATCAACCAGTACGCCAACAACATTGCGCGCCGCCATGCCAAGTGGACCATGCTCGACGACCTGCCGCCAGGCAGCCCCGAGCTGATCCGGCAGATTTCGCGCCGCTACCTGGAGAACGGCTACGCCATCGATCCGAACGAGGTGATCGTCACCATCGGCGCGACCGAGGCCATCAACCTCTGCCTGCAGGCCGTGGCCAGGCCCGGCGATACCATCGCGGTGGAGTCACCGACCTACTACGCCATGCTCCATGCCATCGAACGGCTGGGCATGCGCGCCATCGAGGTGGCGACCGATCCGGCGGAGGGCATCGACATCGGTGCGCTCGCGCGGCTGATCGATGAAAAGGGCGTGGCCGCCTGCATGGTGATGCCCAATTTCCAGAACCCGCTCGGCTTCCAGATGCCCGACGAGAAGAAGCGCGCGCTGGTGGCCATGCTGACTGGGAAGGACATCCCCGTCATCGAAAACGACGTCTATGGCGAGCTCTATTACGGCGAGGCCCATCCCAGTTCATTGAAGGCGTTTGACAAGGCCGGCATCGTGCTCCATTGCTCCTCGTTCTCCAAGACGCTGACCAATGCCTACCGGATCGGCTGGGCGCTGCCGGGCCGTTACCGCGAGGCGGTGGAACGGCTCAAGTTCCTCAACACGCTGACCACGCCGGCGATTCCGCAACTGGCGATTGCCGAGTTCCTGAAGAACGACGGCTACGACTTCCACCTGCGGCGGGTGCGCAAGGCCTATGCGCAGCAGGCCAGCATCATGGCCGCCGCGGTGCGCAGGTTCTTCCCGGATGGCACCACCACGTCGCGCCCTGCGGGAGGCTATGTGCTGTGGGTGCAACTGCCGGAGGGCATCGATGCGATGGAGATGTACCACGCCGCGCTGGAGCACCGCATCACGGTTGCGCCGGGGCATATGTTTGCGCCCGGGGCCACTTACCGCCATTGCATCCGGCTGAACTACAGCGGGGAATGGTCGCCCGGCATCGAGTCCGCCGTGCAGACGCTGGGCAAGATTGCGCAGCACCTGCTGGCACGCAGCCGGGAACCCGGCGAGGAAGCGCACTAGCATGCCAGACGCTGACATCGATCCCGCCATGGTCGCGGCGCTCCAGGTCCTGTGGCAGGCCGGGCGCGAGGGTGGCACCAGCCCGTGGTCGCTCGCCAGGATCGCGAAGCGGGCACAGCTGCCGATGAGCGTGCTGCGGCGCGTGTTGACGCAGCTGCAAGCCGCCGGACTGGCTGACGTGGCGATCAACGAGGATGGCCGCGGTCACGCGAGCCTGACCCCAGCCGGCGCGGAGCTTGCCGCGCAGGCTTTCCCGAATCCTGACTGAGTGACCGGGCGCCGCGCGCGCGGCTCAGCCCCCGACCAGCGACATGCGCACCGTCGGGTACTGCCGCTCGCCGCTGGCCAGCCGGTCCGCGCGCAGCTCGGAGTAGCGGTCGCCGCGGGCCTGCCACGCTTGCCGTACTGCATCCGCCACGGCTTCATCAGGGCGGGCGGTGCCCAGGTGCTGGCGCAGGTCGACGGAGCTGGTGGCGAACAGGCACAGGTGCAGCCGGCCGTCGACCGAAACGCGTGCGCGGGTGCAATCGCCGCAGAATGGGTGCGAAACGCTGGAGATAAAGCCCAGCTTCAGGCTGCCATCCGCCAGCAGATAGTTACTGGCGGTTTCGCCGTCGCGCCTGGTGACCGGCAGCAGCGCATGCGCACGTTCGACCATGCCGCGGATCTCGTCGGAGGGGACGACGCGTGACTGCGACCACGCGCTCGGGCCTTCCACATCCATATATTCGATAAAGCGCAGCGTGATGTCGCTGCCGCGGAAGTGTTCGACCAGCGGCAGCACCTGGCCGTCATTGGTGCCGCGCTCGACCACGCAGTTGACCTTGACCGGTGCCAGTCCCGCGGCGCAGGCTGCGTCGATGCCCTCCAGCACGCGGCCGACCGGGAAATCCACATCGTTCATGGCGCGGAAGATGCCGTCATCCAGGCTGTCGAGGCTGACCGTGACCCGGCCCAGGCCCGCGTCGCGCAGCGCACGCGCCTTGCGCGCCAGCAGGCTGCCGTTGGTGGTCATGGCCACTTCCACCTGCCGGCCGTCCAGGGTACGCATGGCGGCAATGCGTTCGACCAGAGACTCGATGCCCTTGCGCAGCAGTGGTTCGCCGCCGGTCAGGCGCACCTTCTCCGCGCCCAGGCTGACAAAGGCGCGCACGATGCGCAGCAGCTCCGCATCGGACAGGCGCTGCTCAGGCGCCAGGAACGGATAGCCGCGCCCGAAGCGCTCCTTGGGCATGCAGTAAGTGCAGCGGAAGTTGCACTGGTCGATCACCGAGAGGCGCAGGTCGCGCAGCGGACGGCCCAGCTGGTCCCGGCAGGCGGGTGATGCGTGGTCCGGCTCGGGCGCCTCAGAACCGCGGGCGGCGGGCATTTCTTGCACAAGCGCTGCTTGCATGGCGAATCTCCGGGGGCAATGGGGTTAGGGCATGGCGCATGCCATACCGTCCATGGTAGGGACCGATGGCCGCCCGGCAGGCGCACAAATCGGCAGGAGCGAAAGCAGAACAGTTCTGGCGGGGCCGGTGTGGCGTCATTGGGAGCCTCATTCGCGCGGCGCCCGGATGCGCACCGTCGCGGTCTGGCCGGCGATCAGGTGGACCCCGGCCGGCACCTGGTCCAGCGCGATGCGCACCGGTATGCGCTGCGCCAGGCGCACCCAGTTGAAGGTCGGGTTGACGCTGGGGAGCATGTTCGGCCCGATGGCGCGGTCCTGGTCCTCGATGCCGGGCGCAATGCTCTGCACATGTCCGCGCAAGGGGGTGCGCTGGCCCATGATGTGCACTTCGGCGGCGCTGCCGACGCGGATCGCGGGCAGCTTGGTTTCCTCGAAATAGCCCTCCACGTACTGCGAGCCGCTGGCCACCACGGACAGGGCCGGCTTGCCGCGCGTGGCAAAGTCGCCGGCGCGCGGCAGGCGGTCGCTGACATGGCCGTCGGCCGGGCTGGTCACGCGGCAGCGGGCCAGGTTCAGCCTGGCCACGTCCACCGCGGCATCGGCTTCCTCGATGCGCGCCTGCGCGGCGGCCAGGGCGGCCACGGCGGCCGCGTTCGCCGCCTGGCGCCGGCCCAGTGCCAGCGCGGCGCGCGCCGAAGCGGCCTCGGCCTGCGCCTGTTTCAGGGCCAGGCTGAAGCGGTCCTGGTCCACCACGAACAGGACCTGGCCGCGTTGCACCCGGGCGTTGTCGCCGACGAGCACGGTCGTAACCAGGCCGGAGACATCCGGCGCGACCTGGATCACTTCTGCGCGCACATGGCCGTCGCGGGTCCAGGGCGCCTCGGTGTAGTACTGCCACAAATGCCAGGCGGCCAGCGCCGCGGCGACCATGGCCGCCAGGGTCACCGCAACGGGGCCGAGCAGCGAAAGCTTGCGAATCATGATGGGGCCTGCCAGACGAGCGCGACGATCGCGCCCAGTACGAGGATATAGAGCGAGAAATTGAACAAGGACCGGTGCCAGACGATGCGGTAGAAGCCGATCCGGGCGAGCACGGCGCGCACGCCGGCGGTGACGGCGAAGGCGGCCAGCATCCACACCACGGTGGCCGGCACGAAGACGCCGTACAGGTCGAACTCAGTGGCGTGCATGGTGGTCTCCTTCATGCGGATGCAGAGCAAGCCGCAGGGTGGCCAGTGCCGCCAGCGCGGTGCGCGGGCTGCCATGCGCCGTCGTGGCCAGCGCCGCGAAGGCCGCGTCGATGTGCGCGGCCAGCGCCGCAGCGGGCGGGCTGGCATGGCCGGTGCGCGCGCACTGGCGGTAGTGGCGTGCGACCCCTGCCAGCACGCGCTCCACGGCACGGCGGTGCGGCGCGGGCACGCCAGCCGGGGCGCGCCGCAGCGCGAGCGCGGCGGATTCGACCAGGAAGTCGGCAACGGCGCTGCCGGCCGGCTTGCCGCTGGCATTGTTGCCGCGGGTCAGCGGCGGCCACTGGCGCAGCAGCCGGTCCAGCATGCGGCCGCGCAGCCGCGCGCTGTTGACCGGCGCGCGCGGGTGCGCCGCCAGCGCGATCTCGTTCCAGTTGGCCCTGGCCAGCCGGTACGCCACCAGCTGCTGGCCGAAGGGCTGCATCAGGACTGCCCACAAGGCCGCGAACACCAGCGCGGCCAGGCTTGCCAGGCTGCTGTTGAAGATGCCGGCGAAACTGGCGGCGCTCAGGTGCTGCGGGCCCGGGAACGACGCCGCCGTGACCGCCAGCAAGACGCCGAACAGCGCATTGCGCGGCTGCGTCGTCATGGCGCCGATGACCAGGTAGGGGCCGGACAGCAGGGCGGCAAGCGAGCCAAAGTCATGGGCCAGCTGCAGCACCACGAACTGGTAGTACCAGGACAGCAACGCACAGCCGATGCTCCATGCAATCACCCGGCCGGCCATCAGCCGCGGCTCCGCGGTGGTGGCGATAAAGCAGCTGGCGAGCGCGGCCAGGCCGACCGGGCCGGCGCCGTCGACCCAGCCCGACACCATCCACAGCAGGCCCGCGACGAAGGTGGCCGAACCGGCAGTGGCGCCGCGGAACAACAGCTGCGCGTGATCATGGTGCCGGGCCTGCCCGGCGGGTTCCACGCGGTACCGCAGCGCGGTGGGCTCGCTCCCGCCCTGGCGCAGGCTGGCCTGCAGCAGGCGGCAGTCTTGCCAGAGGTCGGCCAGTTCATCCAGATAAGTGCAGGTCGCCGCGACCAGCCTTGCATGCCAGTCCGCGGGTGCGGCCGGGGTGGTGCCTGCCGGGTACCAGGAAGGCGGGGGCCGGGACGCGCCGGCGTCGCCGGCGATCCAGGCCAGCGTAGCGCGCATGCGCTGCGCGACGGTGTCAGGCATGCCCGCCGGATGCCGGCGCAAGCCGCTGGCTGCATCGGCAAGCGCGAGCACCAGCGGCAGCAGGGCCGTCATGCGCTGGTGCAGGGCACGTGCGCGCCGCAGGGTCAGGGCGCCGTCGGATTCATAGGTCAGCTGGGCCAGCTGGGTTTCCATTGCCAGGATATCGGCGGCCAGCAGGCTGAAGCTGTCATGGCGCTGGCATGCGCTGGCACCGGCGGCCAGTACGTCGGTGATCCAGCGCGAGGCGTGGTCCAGCCACGCCGACGCGCGTGCGGCCAGCGCCGGCGTGGTGCGCGAGGGAAAGACCACCGCGCTGACCACGCTGGCGCAGACGATGCCGATGATGATTTCCTCGATGCGGGTGAGGGCCACGTCGAAGACCGTGGCCGGGCTGGTGACCGTCGGCAGTGCCACGATCGGCAGCGTATAGGCGGCCAGCAGGCAGATGTAGTTGCGTGGCGCCGGTTCCAGCAGGGACAGGTAGAGCAGGGTGCCGGTCCAGCACGCGATCGCGGCCATCAGCAGCACGGGCTCGTCGACCAGCCAGGGCACCAGCGCCACCGCGCACACGGCGCCCAGCAGCGTGCCGAAGACGCGGTAGGTGCCCTTGGCATAGGTAGCGCCGGCCAGCGGGCTGGACACCAGGTAGACGGTGGCCATGGCCCAGTAGGGCCGCGGCAGCCCGAGCGCCAGCGCCACGTAGAGCGCCAGCATCGCCGCGCCGAACACCTTCAGCGAATGCAGCCAGGGTGCAAAGTCGGCGCGTCCGGCCCAGGCAGCCGCGAGCGTGTCGGGCACGCTGGCGGTGCGCGCGGGCAGCGCGGGGCGGGAGAGCGGGCTTGAGGGCGGCATGGCTTCAGTTGGCAAGCCCGGCAGCGCGCATCAGCAGCTTCATCAGGCTGGCGCAGACGAAGACCATGCCGACCCCTGCCAGCCACAGGGCCAGCAGCCAGCCCAGGCGGGCCGCCAGCCGCGAATGCAGGATCCTGGCCATCAGTGGTACCCCTCCCCGCGCTTGACCTTGCCGCGGAACACGTAATAGGACCAGGAGGTGTAGGCCAGGATGATCGGCACGATGAACAGGGTGCCCACCAGCGCGAAGCCCTGGCTTTGCGGGGGCGACGACGCATCGAAGATCGAGATCGACGGCGGGATGATATTGGGCCAGATGCTGATGGCAAGCCCGGTATAACCCATGAAGATCATCAGCAGCGCATACAGGAACGGCGACACGTTCGGGTGGTTGCGCAGGGACCGGTAGATGCCCAAGGCCGAGAACAGCACCAGCAGCGGCACCGGCAGGAAGAAGAACAGGTTGGGCAGCGCGAACCAGCGTTGCGCGATCTCCGGGTGGGTCAGCGGCGTCCACACGCTCACCGCGGCGACCATCGCCAGCATCACGCCGGTCAGCACGTTGGTCACGCGCAGCATGGTCCATTGCAGGCGGCCCTCGGTCTTCATGATGAGCCAGGTGACCCCGAGGAAGGCATAGGTGATCACCACGCCCGCGCCGCAGAAGATTGGGAACGGCGCCAGCCAGTCGAGTGCGCCGCCGGTGAAGGTGGTGCCTTCCATGGTGATGCCGTCGATATAGGCGCCCAGCGTCACGCCCTGGAAGAAGGCCGCGAGCACCGATCCCCACGTGAACGCGGCATCCCAGTAAGGGCGGCTGCGGTCGCTGGCCTTGAAGCGGAATTCAAAGGCCACGCCGCGGAAGATCAGCCCCATCAGCATGAACATCAGCGGCAGGTAGAAGGCGCTGAGCAGCACCGAGTAGGCCAGCGGGAAGGCACCCAGCAGCGCCGCGCCGCCCAGCACCAGCCAGGTTTCGTTGCCGTCCCAGACCGGCGCCACCGTGTTCATCATGACGTCGCGGTCATGGCGATCGCCGACGAAGGGGAAGAGAATGCCGATGCCAAGATCGAATCCGTCCATGATGACGTACATCATCACGCCGAAGAAGATCAGGGCGGCCCAGATAACGGGAAGGTTGATACCCATGTTGATCACCTGTTCAGGATTCGCGCTGGCCGTGCGGGGCCATCGGGTTGGGTGTGGAAGCCGCGGCGATGGCGGCGGGAATGACGCTGCCGGGGCCGTAGGACGGCTCATCGTGCGGGTGTGCGTCGGGGGCGGGGCCGGCGCTGGCCAGCTTGAGCATGTAGCGGATGCCCACGCCGAAGCAGACGAAGTAGATCACCACGAACAGCGCCAGCGACAGCGCCACCGGGCCAGCGGCATGCGCGGAAACGGCATCATGGGTACGCAGCAGTCCATAGACCACCCACGGCTGGCGGCCGATCTCGGTGGTCATCCAGCCGGCCAGCAACGCGACCAGGCCGGCGGGGCCCATCAGCACCGCGAGGCGCAGGAATGCCCTGGACCGGTACAGGGCGCCGTTGCGGCGCAGCACCCACCCCAGCAGGCCGAACAGGATCATCGCCACACCCAGGCCAACCATGACGCGGAAGGTGAAGAACAGCACCGTGGCATTGGGGCGGTCTTCCTTGGGGAAGTCCTTCAGGCCGCGGATCTGGCCGTCAAGGCTGTGCGTGAGGATCAGGCTGCCCAGGCGCGGAATCTCGATGGCGTAGCGGGTTTCCTCGCGTTCCATGTCGGGGATGCCGAAGGCGATCAGCGGGAAGCCGCCCTTGTCATCCCTGGCGGCGGTGTTCCAGTGCCCCTCCATCGCCGCGATCTTGGCGGGCTGGTGCTCCAGCGTGTTCAGGCCGTGGGCGTCACCCACCACCGCCTGGATGGGCGCCGCGATCAGCACCATCCACAGGGCCATCGACAGCATCTTGCGGGCGGCGGGCACGGCGCGGTCATGCAGCAGCTGCCAGGCCGAGGATGCCGCGACGAACAGTGCGGTCGACAGCAGCGCGGCGATCACCATGTGCGTCAGGCGGTAGGGGAACGACGGGTTGAAGATCACCTCGAGCCAGTCGGTCGGCACCACCTTGCCGGCAACGATGACGTAGCCGGCGGGCGTATGCATCCAGCTGTTGGATGCCAGGATCCAGGTGGAGGAAATCATGGTGCCGAGCGCCACCATCACCGTCGCGAAGAAATGCAGGCCCGGCCCGACCCGGTTCCAGCCGAACAGCATCACGCCCAGGAAGCCCGCCTCCAGGAAGAAGGCGGTCAGGACCTCATAGGTCAGCAGCGGTCCGGTGACGCTCCCGCAAATTGCGAGAAGCCAGACCAGTTGGTGCCGAACTCATAGGCCATGACCAGGCCGGACACGACCCCCATGCCGAAGTTCAACGCGAAGATCTTGATCCAGAACTGGTACAGGGTCCTGTACACCGTGTCCTTGGTGTAGAGCCAGCGTGCTTCCAGGAACGCCAGGAAACATGCCAGCCCGATCGTGATGGCGGGAAATAAGATGTGAAAGGAAACCGTGAATCCGAACTGGATTCGGGCGAGTTCCAGGGCTGTGAGTCCGTGCATCAATGTGCTCTCCGTGGGGTTGCCGCCGGCACGACGGCGTGTCGCGCGACACTACGGACAAGCGTAAGGACTACAGCCTGCCCGCGAAGGATACAGTTCTTGCGGAACCGCTGAAGCTCAGTTCGCAGAGCCGCAAGAAGCGCTCGCCGGGCGTCACAATGCCAATACAGATAGCGCCATTGCGCGGGATCACAGTCATGGATGGACCCCGCTGCATCGGCGCTCCGGATCCGGCTCCAGGGGCTGCGCCGGCGGCCGCTGCATTGACGGATCGTGATGCAGCGGACGGCCGGCGCGAGCGCTCAGCTGAACAGCTTCATGGCCTTCCCGAGAGTCGACCAGATGCCCGCGCCCAGCGGGATCAGCACATAGGCCCAGAACGCGAGCAGCAGCAGCGTCTTGCCGAAAGTCCGGTCGTCTTGCACGGTGGTGTCTCCTGTGTATTGGTATCGGAAGCCGCGGTGGCGCTCAGGCTGCGCTGGTTGCTTCGCGCAGGTGGTGGCGCTCATGCACCGGCCGGATCAGCAGGTTGCAGACGAATCCCGCCACCAGCAGGCCGGCCATGATGTGCAGGGTGTCGACATAGACCTCTGACCTGGGCACGCCCATGGCCAGCTTGTGCTCGCGGATGTAGTTGACCAGTGCCGGCCCGGCAATGCCGGCGGCGGCCCAGGCGGTCAGCAGTCGGCCATGGATGCCGCCGACGTAGGCCGTGCCGAACATGTCGGCCAGATAGGCGGGAATGGTGCTGAAGCCGCCGCCATACATGGTCAGGATCAGGAAGTAGCAGGCCACGAACAGGGCCACGTTGCCGGACGCGCCGACGGCCGGCACCGCCATGTACAGCGCGGCGCCGAAGGCGAAGAAGATGGCATAGGTGATCTTGCGGCCGAAATAGTCGCTGGCGGAGCTCCACAGGAAGCGCCCCGTCATGTTGCCGATGCTAAGCAGGCCGACGAAGCCGGCGGCGGCTGCCGCAGTAATGCTGCCCTTGAAGGTTTCCTGGATCATCACCGCGGCCTGGCCCAGCACCCCGATGCCGGCGGTGATGTTCAGGAACAGGATCACCCACAGCAGGTAGAATTGCGGCGTCTTCAGCGCCTGGTCGATGTGCACGTTGGCGTGCGTGACCATCTTGCGGGCCCTGGTGGTGGCAACGTAGCCCGGGGGCGCCCAGCCCGGGGCCGGGATGCGAATGGCCAGCGCGCCGATCGACATCGAGATGAAGTAGACCACGCCCATCACCAGGAAGGTCTGTGCCACGCCCGCGCTGGTCGCGCTCTTGAAGTAGTTCATCAGCGCGACCGACAGCGGCGCGCCAATCATCGCGCCGCCGCCGAAGCCCATGATTGCCATGCCGGTGGCCATGCCGCGGCGGTCGGGAACCAGCGGATCAGCGTGGACACCGGCGACACGTAGCCCAGCCCCAGCCCGATCCCGCCCAGCACGCCGTAGCCCAGGTACAGCAGCCAGATCTGGTGCAGCCAGATGCCCAGCGCCGACACCAGGAAGCCGCCGCCGAAGCAGCACGCGGCCGTGAACATGGTGCGCCGCGGTCCTACCTTTTCCAGCCACTTGCCGGCAAAGGCGGCAGAGATGCCGAGGAAGAAGATCGCCAGCGAGAACACCCAGCCCAGCGTGGTCAGTTGCCAGTCGCCCGGCGCGGACTGCGTGACGCCAAGGATCCGGGTCAGCGGCTCGTTGAAGACCGAGAAGGCATAGGCCTGGCCGATGCACAGGTGCACCGCCAGCGCGGCGGGCGGCACCATCCAGCGGTTGAAGCCGGGGCGGGCGATGATGGCCTCCTTGGAGAAGGCCGACGGGCGTGACCTTGGCCGGGACGGCGACGCGTGTTGGGACTTCTGCGAGGGCGTTTGCGCTTGCGCGGGGTATGGCATGAAGTTGTCTCCTACCTGGAAGTGGCAGCCTCTTCTTGCGCGAGATGCGATGGGCTGGAGTGCGTCGTTCAGCAAAAGCCATGCCCATGGCGGATTCCGTTTGCTGCCAATGGATTGTGCCGCGCTCGGACCGGGCCGTCAGGCGAAGCCGTGGACAAAATGTCCTGGCGGCGGCCCCTGGCGCGGGCCAAACTGTCCATCCCTGGCCGCGGTTTGCGGGGCTGGCTCGGTTTACTCCCAATACAGGCCGATAGCGCACTGTCGCTAGACTCTTCCCTTGCCCCCGCAACCAGTAAAGTGATGAACGAAAGACAAAGCAACGCAGCTGAAGCCGACAACTGGCAGCGCCGGACGATCCTGGTGGTGGACGATGAGGCCGGCATGCGTTCGTTCCTGTCTCGCGCGCTAGAAGGCAAGGTGGGCAGCGTGGTGGCGGCCGACAGCGCCGAAGCGGGTGCCGCGCTGCTGGAGCAACGCCATTTCGACCTGATCCTGCTCGACGTGGCGCTGCCCGGTGTCAGCGGGATCGAGTGGCTCAAGGCACTGCGCGCGGCCGGCAACCCCGCCGATGTGATCCTGATGACGGCCTTCGCCGATATGGACACGGCGATTGCCGCGCTGCGCTCGGGCGCGGCGGACTTCATCGTCAAGCCGTTCCGCGTCGACCAGATGCTCAATGCCATCCGGCGCTGCTTCGACCGGACCCGGCTTGCGCGTGAGAACTACCTGCTGCGCCGTGAGCTGGACAAGTACACCATCCACAAGCACTTTATCGGCGAGTCCGAAGCCATGAAGAAGGTCATGGCGCTGGTGGCACGGGTGGCACCGATGCCATCGACGGTACTGGTGACGGGCGAGTCCGGCACCGGCAAGGAAGTGGTGGCGCGCGAGTTGCATCGCCTGAGCGGACGGCAAGGCCAGTTCGTGCCGCTGAATTGCGGCGCGATGGCGCCCGAGATCATTGAAAGCGAATTGTTCGGACACGCCAAGGGTGCGTTCACCGGCGCGGCCGGGGGGCGCCATGGCTTGTTTCTCTATGCCGACGGCGGCACGCTGTTCCTGGACGAGATCTCGGAGCTGCCGCTGCCGATGCAGGCCAAGCTGTTGCGGGTGATCGAGGACCGGCGCATCCGGCCGCTCGGTACCGAACGCGAGATTGCGGTGGACGTGCGCATCGTCGCGGCCTGCAACCGCAATCTGGCCAACGAGGTCGCCGCCGGGCGCTTCCGCCAGGACCTGTACTACCGGCTCGACGTTGTGTCCGTCGCCATCCCGCCGTTGCGCACGCGGCCGGAAGACATCGTGCCGCTGGCCGACCATTTCTCGGAGCAGCTGTCGGCGCAGCTCGGACTGCCCGCGGTGCCGCTCTCGCCTTCATTGGTCCGGGTGCTCAAGGGCTACGACTGGCCAGGCAATGCGCGCGAGCTGCGCAACCTGGTGGAGCGGGCGCTGATCCTTGGCGAATACCCGGTCGAGTTGCTGGCGCACCAGGCCGATCCGGCTCAAGCCAACCAGCCGGAAGAGGAGCGCGAGGACGCAGCCATGCCGGCCGACGACGGCACGCTGCTGGAGGCGGTGGAGCGGCGGCACATCCTGCAGGTGCTGGCGGCCGAGGGCGGCAACCGGGTGGAAGCGGCGCGCCGGCTTGGCATCTCGCGCCGCACGCTGGACCGCAAATGCCTGCAGTGGGGCCTGCGTCCTTGAGCCCGGCTGCGCTGCTGCGCCGCTATCGCGCCTCGCTGCGGGCCAAGCTTGTGTCCATCGTGATCGCGCCCCTGCTGGTGGCGCTGCTGGCACTGCTGCTGATCATGGGGTTGTGGGGCGATCGCGCGTTCCAGGCCTTGCTGGCCTACAAGGTCAACAGCGACCTGCTGGTCGCCCACGAGTACTTCGAGCATATGGTGCGTGGCGTGGAAGACCGGGTCCTGCAGGAGGCGCGGTCACATGCGCTGGTGGCCGGGCTTGGCCGCGGCAACGCCATGCCCGCCATCCTGGCCGACGCGCGACGCACGCACGGGCTGGATTTCCTGCAACTGCTGGATCCGCAAGGGCGGCTGCTTGCCGCTGCGCCCGCTGGCGCAGGGGCCGACCCTGCCGCCTGGCGCATAGTGAGCAGCGCCGCGGCGGGCCGCGCGGCGGCCGCCACCGACGCCTGGTCCGCGGCACAGCTGGCAGCCGTGTCCGCCGAGCTTGCCCGGCGCGCACAGGTGGCGCTGCGACCTACCGCCAATGCGGTGCCCACCGACAAGACCCTGGAAACCCGCGGCATGGTGGTGCACGCCGCGGCGCCGGTGTTCGATGAAGCCGGCACACTGGTGGCGGTCCTGCACGGCGGCACCCTGCTGAACAACAACCTCGGCTTTATCGATACCATCAACGCGCTGGTCTACCAGCCGGAGTCATTGCCGCGCGGCAGCCAGGGCACGGCGACCCTGTTCCTGGACGACACGCGCATCGCCACCAACGTGCGGCTGTTCCATGGCGAGCGGGCGCTGGGCACGCGGGTCTCGCGCCAGGTACGCGACAAGGTGCTGCTGCGCGGCGAGAAATGGCTGGACCTGGCTTTCGTGGTCAACGACTGGTACATGAGCGCCTATGAGCCGATCACGGACAGCCGCGGCCAGCGCATCGGCATGCTGTACGTGGGCTACCTGGCCAAGCCAATCAGCCAGGCCAAGGACCTGGCCCTGGGCGTGCTGGTAGGCCTGTTCCTGCTGCTGGGCGTGGCGGGGGCGCTGTTTTCCCTGCTGTGGGCCAGGCGCGTGTTTGCGCCGATGGCGCGGATGGTCGGCACCATGCGCGCGCTCGAGGCCGGCAACACCGGGGCACGCGTAGGCCCGGTGGGCAGTGAAGACGAGCTGGGCCAGCTTGCCGGCCAGTTCGACCAGTTGCTGTCTGACCTGCAGCAGCGCAACGCCCAGCTCAAGGACTGGGCGGACTCGCTCGATCGCAAGGTGGCCGAACGCACCCGCGAGCTGGAAGAATCCAACGCCGACCTGCGGGCGGCCCGGCAGCAGCTGATCACGTCGGAAAAGCTCGCCGTGGCGGGACAGCTCACCGCCGGCGTGGCCCATGAGGTCAACAATCCGATTGCCGTGATCCAGGGCAACCTGGACGTGGCGCGCGAGATCCTGGGCCCGGCCGCGGAGCCGGTCCGCCATGAGCTGCGGCTGATCGACGAGCAGGTCCGGCGCATCCAGCAGCTGACCAGCCGGCTGCTGCAATTTGTCCGGCCAGAGGCCTACGCCGGCAATATGGAGCGCCTGGATGTGGGTGAAGTGGCGGCTGGCTGCGTCGACCTGGTCCAGCACATGCTGAAGGGCGCGTCGATCCGGGTCGAGCTGGACTGCCTGGCCACGCGGCAGGTGCGCATCAGCCGCAGCGAGTTGCAGCAGGTGGTGGTCAACCTGCTGACCAATGCCATCCACGCCATGCCCGAGGGCGGCACGCTCACGCTGGGCACGCGCGACTGGGACGGGCAGGGTGTGACGCTGCACGTGCGCGACACCGGCCACGGCATCCGGGAAGAAGACCTGCCCAACCTGTTCAACCCGTTCTTCACGACCAAAAAGCAGATGGGGACGGGCCTCGGGCTTTCCATCAGCTATGCGCTGGTGGAGCGCTACGGCGGCCGCATTACCGTGGAGAGCGCGGTGGGACAGGGCGCCGAGTTCATTGTCTGGCTGCGCGAGGACGGGGCGGCCCCGGCGCAGGCAGAGGCGGGCGGCGGCGTGCCATGACATGGCATGTTGGTGCCGTGCCCTCGAACCGATCATCGTTCGTGCCTGGCAATGAAGGCTTCCACAGTGTCATGCAGTAGTGCGGGCTTCTCGAGGAAGATGAAGTGGCCACCGTCCAGGGTGGCAAATTCCGCTCCCGGAATCCGCGCTGCAAGCTCAGCAGAGAAGTACGGCGGGGCGCAGAAGTCGCGTTCGCCCACCAGTACCAGCGTCGGCGTCGTGATCGATGGAAGATCATCGAAGGCATCGTGCCCTACGATCATGTTGATCCGGGCAAAGCCGATCTCCGGGTCGAAGGTGCCAGCCGATGCGGCGTTCACCCACGCCTGCACCTGCTCCGGGTGCTCGCGACTGAATTTCGGGTCGAACAGGAAAAGTGCGTTCGCCTCGGTGGACGCGCGCAGGCCGGAATCGGTCAGCATGCGTCGCCGCATATCGAACTGGCGGCGGTAGAACGCGTCCGCGCGAGCAATCGAAGAAACAATGGTCGCGCTGCGCAATCGTTCGCGGTGATTGATCGCCAGCAGCTGCGCGATGGCGCCTCCGGTCGAGGACCCGACCACATGGACCGGTCCACACCCGACTGCCTCGATGACCCGCGCCATGTCCCGCGCGTGTTGCGTAATCGTCATGTCGCGCGCGGTGCGCTCGGACTGACCGGTGCCGCGGTGATCCGGCACGATCACCTGGTGATGCCCGGCGAACAGGTCGATCTGTGGCCCCCAGGATGCCCCCACTCCCGCAAGCCCCGCCAGGAGAAGCACGGGCGAACCCTGGCCCTTGACCTCGTAGTGGATCGAAACACCGTCGGACGTTACGAATGGCATTTTGCGTCTCCGGGTTCAGAGCGAGGCGAAGAAGCGGCCGAACGCGTTGACCTGGCGGGATCACGAGCGGTTCATAGGGCGTCGTCCGGCTGCGTGTTCACCAGAAGCCAAGCACCTTCCACCAGACGCTCCCGACCACGGCGAAGATCAGCAGCTCCACCACGCACATCACAAAGCCGACGCGCCACCAGGTTCCCATCGTGACAAAGCCGCTGCCGAAGATGATCGGCGAGGTGCCTGTCGCATAGTGGGTCAGCGTCATCATGATCGCCGAGCCGGCCGCCATAAGCAGCATGAACGGCACCACATACTCTGGCGGCAGCAGATGGACTCCGACCGTCAGGAAGGCGAGCATCATCGCACTGATATGCGCGGTCGTGCTGGCGAACAGGTAGTGCGAGAACACGAAGACCGCCACCAGGATCGCAGCCGTGCCACCCCAGCCGATGCCACTGGCCACGATCGCGTCGCTCATGCCCTTCGAGAACCACCCGATCACACCCTGCTTGTTCAGTTGCTCGGCCAGCATGATCAGCGCACCAAACCATATCAGCGTGTCCAGGCGCTCTTCTCGGACAGCACGTCGTCCCAGTCGAGGGTGCCAGTGATGATCAGCACGAACAGGCCGACCAAGGCGACCACCGTCGGGTCCAGCGTGAGCGAAGGACCGAACACCATCGCCGGAACGTTGGCCCATAGCAGCAGCAGCAGCGCGAAGGTGAATATCATGACCATTTCCTTCGGCGACACTGGACCCATCTTCGCCATTTCGGCGTGCGCATACTCCACCGCATTGGGTGTGGCCTTGAGCTGCGGCGGCGACAACACAAAGATCACCAGCGGCATCACCAGCATGCATAGCAGGCCGGGCACCAACATGCAAAGTGCCCAGCTCGTCCAGCTCAGATGCAGACTCTGGTTGGTCGCCTTGGCGACGTAGTCCACCACCAGCGGATTCGGGGCGGTGGCGGTCACGAACATCGCCGAGGAGATAGGATTGGCGTGATAGTTGACCAACGCCAGGTAGGTGCCGACCTTGCCCTCCGTGCCCTTGGCCGGGTCCGAGTCGAATGCATTGGCGATCGACTTCATGATCGGATGCACGATGCCGCCACCGCGCGCGGTATTGCTCGGTGTGAAGGGCGCCAGCACCAGCTCGCAGGTGGCCAGGCCATAGCCGATGCCTATCGTTCGTTTCCCCATCAGGGCGATGAACATCAGGCCGATACGGGTGCCCAGGCCGGTCTTCTTCACGCCGCGGGAGATCAGGATGGCCACCACGATCAGCCAGATCAGCGGGCTGTCGAAGGCGGTCAGCGCATCGGCGATCGCCCCCTTGGACGAGGTCGAGGTCACCTGCGACAACGAGAGGACCACGATGGCCATCATCGCCATCACCCCGATCGGCATGACCTTCAGGATGATCGCAACGATTGTGGTCAGGAAGATGGCAACCAGGCCCCAAGCCTTGGGCGTGAGCCCCTCTGGCACAGGCAGCAGCAGCAGGGTGATCAGCACCACCGTCGTGATCAGGGCGGGGCCCAGCCGGAATGGGACCACGCTATTGAAGTAGAGGAACGCCGCTTTCAGTTTGGTGAGCATCTTGCGATCCTTCCCAGAAGAGTTGATGGCGGCAATGGCCCCGCCCAGGCCCCAATGGCGGCGGTGTCCAGCAAGGCCTGGATGCGGCGCCCCCTTCGCAATGACCTCCCTTGTGCTAAGGTTTATATGACCTTTTCTGTGGAAATGCCAGTGTGGCGCTGACGACGCCGGGCAAAAGAGGCGACGCGATGGGACTGGTACGCTTGAGCATTGAAGGACGCTCGGTTGAAGCACCGGCAAACTGCTCCATCCTGCAGGCCTTCCTGCATGCGGGGAAACGCTTGTCGAAGGCGTCGGCTGCATGGGCCAGGGGGTGTGCGGCTCATGCCGCGTCATGGTGCGGCGCAACGGCGAGCAGGATGTCAAGACTGCGCTCGCCTGCGAAACGCTGGTCGAAGATGGCATGCAGGTCGCGTTCCTGGATTACTTCACTGCGTCGGAGCGGCACGTCTATCGCATCGAGGAGATCGGCGACAGCTGGGATGCTTTGCAAACAATCTCTGAAGTGTTCCCGGAAGCTGCCCATTGCCGTCACTGCAGCGGATGCGATCGGGCCTGTCCGAAGGGACTCGATGTTCAGGAGGGCGTGAGGTTCGCGGTGGAGGGCAAGCTGACCGCCTCGGGCCAGGTGTTCGACGAATGCGTCATGTGCAATCTCTGCACGCTGGCCTGCCCCGAGCATATCCGGCCCAACCATCTCGGCCTGTTTGTGCGGCGGATAATCGCGGCGCAGACACTGCGGCCGGCCAATCTCATGCTGCGCCTGCAGCAGATCGAGAGCGGCGCGATGACGATTGACTTTGACGCACCCGGCGCGCAGCCGCCGCGCTGACGGGACGAACCATCATGCCAGCTGGCATCCCCTACGAAGAGGCGCGCAAGCGCTACCGTCCAGGTGTGGCGCCGGCGGTGCGCGGCGATGACACCTCCATCGAAGCACTGCTAAAGGCCTACCACCCCGACCACGGGTCCAATGCGCGCGTTGCGCTGAGCGTCGGCGTCAACCGCGGCGAGCCTTGTCAGCCGGATCTCGCCCGCTATCTGCAAGCCAATGCGCTGATCGACGACGTCGACATTGCCGGGGCGCAACTCGTGTCCACCGATGTGCTGATCATTGGCGGGGGCGGTGGCGGCTGCGCGGCGGCGCTGACCGCGGCCAGGCAAGGCGCGCAGGTGATTCTCGCCACCAAGCTGCGCCTCGGTGACAGCAACACCGTGATGGCTGAAGGCGGGATCCAGGCGGCCATCGGCGAGGACGACAGTCCCCAGTTGCACTTCGAGGATACCTTGCGCGCCGGGCACTTCTGCGGCGAGCCCGAGCTGGTCGCGCAGATGGTGATGGATGGGCCCGACGTGATCCGATGGCTGATCCGGCTGGGCATGATGTTCGACCAGGAGGAAGACCGGCCCCTCGGCGGCAATCTCCTGCGCAAGAAGCCAGGGGGGGCATCGGCCGCGCGCATTCTCTCCTACCGGGACTATACCGGCCTGGAAATGATGCGCGTGCTGCGCGAGGCGGTGGACCTCGAGGCCGGCATCGCGGTGTGGAACCGCTGCCCCGCAGTCGAGTTGCTGTCCGACGAGCGGGGGCGCTGCGCCGGGGCGGTGATCTACAACCTCGAATGGCGCACCTTTATGCTGGTGCGAGCGCGCGCCGTGATTCTCGCCACCGGCGGGGCGGGGCGCCTGCACCTGAATGCCTTCCCGACGTCCAACCATTACGGGGCTACCGCAGACGGCCTGGTGCTGGCCTATCGGATCGGGGCGCGCCTGCGCGAGCTGGATTCGTTTCAATACCATCCCACCGGCATCGCCTACCCGCCGCACCTGGCGGGCGGCCTGATCTCGGAAGCCGCCCGCTCGGCCGGCGCGAAGCTGATCAACGGCGAGGGCGAGCGTTTCGTCGATGAACTCAAGCCGCGGGACATCGTGGCCTCGGCAATCCTGCGCGAATGCGCGCAGGGGCGCGGCATCGAGCGGGGTGGCCAGGTCGGTGTCTTCCTCGACACGCCGACGCTGGAAATGGAGAACCCCGGCATCCTGGCCAAGCGGCTCGTGACGCTGCGCCATCTTGCCGACAAGTGCGGCCAGGATGCGTCCCAGGAGCCTTTCCTTGTCTACCCGACCCTGCACTACCAGAACGGCGGCGTTGCCATTGACAAGGAGGGCGCGACCAGCGTGCAAGGGCTCTATTGCGTTGGCGAGGTCACGGGCGGCATTCATGGGCGCAACCGGCTGATGGGCAACGCGTTGCTCGATATCCTGAGCATGGGCCGGCGCGCCGGTGCCAGCGCGGCGCAAGCCGGGCGCAGCGCCATCGCCGCACGCGCCGGCATCGGCCACGTGCACGCCTGGCAGCGGGAATTGACGCTGGCCGGGCTGCCCCTGCATGTCAAGGCACCGCAGCTCTTCCCCGGCTACGCAAATTTCGATCTGCGCGTCGACGCAGGGTTGCACTCCGGCGCGTGGGGGCGGGCGGTCGGCGGCACCCGGTAAGCGGGGCACGGAGCGCGCGATGGAACAGTTCAATCAGGTTCTGCTCAACGAGGACATCCGGGTCGGCGCCGACCTCGATGCGTGGTTGGCACGCGGCGGCGGAGAGGGGCTGGCCCGGGCGCTGCGCGAGCCGGCCGTGGTCATTGCCGAGATCGAGCAGGCGGACTTGCGCGGGATGGGCGGCGCCGGTTTCGCGACGCATCGCAAATGGGCACCGGTGGCTGCCGCGGCGGCCGGCGACAAGTACATCATCTGCAATGGCAACGAAGACGAGCCGGGAACGTTCAAGGACCGCTTCCTGCTTGAGCACACGCCGCACCAGGTGATCGAGGGCGCGCTGATCGCCGCGGCGGCCACTCGCGCCAACCATGTCGTGCTGTATGTCAATCCCCATCAGCCGCTGTCGCTGGCGCGGACGCGCGAGGCGGTGCAGCAATGGCAGGCACACCCGCAGTTCGCCGAGCTGGCCGGGCTGGTCGGCGGACCGGTGTCGCTTCGCGTCCTACCCAGCTCAGGCTTGTATATCGGCGGCGAGGAAACCGCGGTCATCGCGAGCGTCGAGGGCGGGTTCCCGTTTCCGCGCCGCAAGCCGCCATTTCCCGCCGAGCATGGCGTGCATGGCGCGCCGACCGTCGTCAACAACACCGAGACGCTGGCCCACGTCCCGGGCATCCTGCGCAACGGTGCCCAATGGTATCGCGGCCTCGGCATCGGCCATGCCTCGGGAACCAAGCTGTATTCGCTCTCGGGCGATGTCTTGCGGCCTGGCCTGTATGAGCTGCCGATGGGCACGAGCCTTGAGACCCTGGTGTTCCGACATGGCGGCGGGATGCTCCAGGGCAAGGAGTTCAAGGCGGTCTTCACGGGCGGGCCCTCCAATATGCTGCTGACCAAGCGCGATCTCGATGTGGCGCTGGACTTCGACTCCGTGCGGCAACGGCGTTCGCGGCTGGGAACCGGTGCGATGATCGTGGTGTCGGAAGGGACCAGCATCGTCCGCAAGGTGGCAGAGTACGTCAGCTTCTTCGCCCAGGGCTCATGCGGCCAGTGCCCGCCGTGCAAGGGCGGGACCTTCCAGTTGATGCGCCTGCTGAACCGGATCGATACGGGCCGCGGCGTGCGTGCGGACCTGGAATCGTTGGAGAACCTGTGCCGCATCCTTCCCGGCAGCGGGCGCTGCGGCCTGATCGACGGCGCCGTGACGGTGGTGGACAGTTCCCTCCATCAGTTCCGGGAAGAATACGAGGCGCTCCTGATGGCATAGGGCCAGCATCGAACATCCGGTTTGCGAGGCGCCGCGCCATGCGTGCGCGCTGCCGCGCAGCGATGTCTTGGCGTCTTGTAGGTTCGCCGAACGGCGGCCAGGTGGCTTTTCCAATGGATGCGATGGGCGAGATCACGGAGCCAACCATGCACTACTTTGCACCTTATGCGCTGTGCTTGTCGATGGCTTTGGTCGGGGCATGCGGCAACCGCGAGCAGCCGCCACCCCGGCAAGCGGTAAAACACCCGTCGCCGCCGGCAGTGAAGCGGTTGCCATTCCGCCACCCCAGCGAGCCGATGATATGCCGCAGCAGGCTGGACCTGGCCGCTATCAGATCGTGAGTCAATCCCAGGTCCGCGCAGGCCCCTTCTTGCTCGACACGCAGACGGGTCGCATCTGGCAGTTGCGGGAATTCCCCGGACTCGAAGGCGCGCCGAGTGCGTGGCGCGAGATGACGATCATCGATGACAGGGGCGCAATGGGGATCACGACGGCACAGTTCCAGAAGCTCTATCCGCCGCGGCATGCTGCGCCGCGGCGGCGGTAGCGGGCGTGCCCTGATGCCAATGTCGCCGACGGCAGTCTTTAGCGCGGCAGGAAGAAGAAGGTGAGGGCGAGGGCAAAATACACGATCAGGAGCTGCGTGCCCTTGAACCAGTCGGCGTGCCCGTCGCTCGCCATTTGCGCCGTGACCAGCACGGACAGGACTACCATCAGGACCAGGGCGGGACGAAAGGCCAGGTCCATCGGGGCCGGACCGAGAAAGTGGCTCGTCAGTACCAGCACCGGCGCGACAAACAGTGCCACCTGGACGCTCGAGCCGACCGCAATGGAAAACGACAGGTCCATGCGATTTCTCATGGCTGCGGTAATGGCCGATGCATGCTCGGCCGCATTTCCGAGGATCGCCACCACAAAGGCACCGACGAATATGTCGCTGAGGGCGTAGTCGCGCATCATGGGGCCGAGCGCACCCACCATGATCTCGCTCATCCACGCCGTCCCTACGGTGGCTGCCGCCAGTATCGCTATCGCCCGCGCTACGGACGAGGAGGGCTGGTCCTCCACGCCTTCCCGGGCAACCGCCTTGGCTTCGTATGCGCCGCGGAACAGCGCGGGGTGAGTGACCAGCGAGAACACCAGGTACAACGCATAGACGACCAGAAGCGCGATGGAAATCCAGGCGCTGAGCCGGTACAGCACGGCTGTCGTGCTGCCTTCTACCGCTTCAAAGCTGGCAGGCAGGATCAGCGCGATCGCCGACAGTATGAGCATGGTCGCCTGGGAACGCGCGCCGCGCGGGTTGAAGCTTTGCTCGGGATAGCGAATGCCGCCTGCGAGCATCGCGGCGCCAAACACCAGCAGCATATTTCCGACAATGGAACCGACGATGGAGGCTTCCACCACCTGATGGAGGCCGGCACGCAAGGCGACAAGTGCGATGATAAGTTCAGCCGCATTGCCGAATGTCGCATTGAGCAGTCCCCCGACCGCCTCGCCCATGCGCTCCGCGAGTTGCTCGGTGGCATGGCTCATCCGTCCGGCAAGCGGCAGGATGGCCAGGGAGGAAGCGATAAAGATCAGGAGGTGGTGATCGGAAGCAAGGAATTCCAGGGCGATTGCGATCGGCACAAAGATCAGAAGCAAATTCATCCACATGGATTGCCTCCTGCTTCCGGTGATGACAGCTCGTCCTCGAACAGTCCTTTTATCTCCCACCGGGGTTGCAGGCAAGAGACAAGACAGCTTGGTACAGCCGCGGGTAGTTCGATCAGGCCGATGGACTCACCTGATCGGTTGCCCGATGGCAAGGAGGTTGCCCTCGCTGTCTCTGAACCAGGCACCTTTCTCGCCTATGCCACCCTTGGACGGGTAGTTCCCCTGGACCTCGGCGATCCCATTGATGGTCTTGAGGCCGGGAAGATCGTATTCTTCGAACACGACTCCCAGGTGCCGCAGTTCGCTAACGGTTGCCTGGATGTCATCGACCTCCCAGGCCATTTGTGTGTGAGTGCCGGAGGCCGAGCCAGCCGACTCGAAAAGTACGAAGTAGCTGTTGCCGCACTTGTAGCGCAGGCCGCCGGGCCGTTCCTCGACTGGCTCAAGCCCGAGCTTGCTCGAGTAGAAGGATCTCGCTCGTGTGAGGTCTTGCGCAGGAATCCTGGCCGCGACGTTACCGTTCTGAAGCATGGGGAAATCCTCCTGAACAAGGCTGGACCGCTGAAATGCAATATGTCTAGCATAGGCGTGCGGCGGGCCCTAAAGAAAGAGGTGGCAGCATGACGGTACTGGTTTTGGGATTGCTCATTTTTCTGGGTGCGCACTCGGTACGCATGGTGGCTGACCCATGGCGCACCGCGCAGGTTGCCAGGCTCGGCCCCCGTCGCTGGAAAGGCTTGTACACCCTGGTTTCGATTGCCGGCCTGGCGCTGGTTGTATGGGGCTACGGCCTGGCCAGCGCGCATCCTGTGCTGGTCTGGACGCCGCCGGTATGGGGGCGGTACGTTGCCGCATTACTCACGGTCCCGGCCTTTGTGCTGATTGCGGCGGCATATGTGCCTCGCAACCGCATCAAGGCTGCGCTTGGTCATCCGATGCTGGCAGGCGTGCAGGCCTGGGCCCTGGGGCACCTGCTTGCCAACGGAACACTCGCCGCAGTGGTGCTGTTTGGCGCGTTCCTGGCGTGGGCGGTGGCGGACTTCGTGTCAGCGCGCCGGCGGGACCGGGAAGCGGGAACCAGCTACCCGACCGGGACACCTGCGCGCGATGCGATGGTGGCGGTCGTCGGGCTGGCAGGCTGGGCGCTGTTCGGATTCGTGCTTCATGAATGGATGACCGGCGTGCGGGCGTTCGGGTAAGCGAAAGAATCTGGCGGTTAGCACATGGATATGTCGGGCAGCGCCTCAGCCCGGCAGCGCGAAGGGATTGAATCCGGTGCGTTGATAGCCCTCCGCCGTCACCGCATCATCCAGGGCCAGGGTGGCAAGGTCATCGGCCACGGCCTCGGCCTGCGGGTCGCGTTCCAGTGAGATGACTTTCAGATAGCCGTGGCACACTCCGCAGCTTTCGGCGCGCACCGTGGCTTCGGCGGTGTCGAAGCTGAGGTAGTCAAGCTCCGAGGCTGTGCCGCAGTTGGTGCATTTCGCCCGCACCATGTGCCACTGGCTCTCGCAGAGCGCGCAATGCAGATAGCGCATGCCCTGGCTGTCGCCGATCAGGATCAGGCTTGCCACGGGGGCAGTGCCGCAGACCGGGCAGCACGCGTGCTCGGCCGGGCCGCTGTCGGGCACGGGCGCCGCCCGCGCGGCGCTGGCACATTGCAGCGAGAGCGCAGCCCAGAGGAAGGGCGCGATTGCCGCCGGCACCGCATCAAAGCGGCCCTCGGTCAGCGCCTGGGCAGCATCAAGGCGCGCATCCGCAGGGAGGGCGCGCAGCGCCGCAAGATGCGGGGCGACCGGGGCGGGAGCATCGTGCTTGAGCCGCTCGATCAACCGATCAAGCAGGGCGCCCCAATTCCCCTCCCGCGGGATGGCCCTGGCGTCTGCCGGGCCGGGCCCACCGGCCTCGGGCACCAGCGACGCCTGCACCTCGGCCACGCGGGCGGCCAGGCGCAGATAATCGGCAAGGTCGTGCCCGTCGGCCAGCGCGCGCAGGCGCGCGGCGCGGCGGCTGTAAAGACCGGCAAGGTCCGGCTGGATCAGCGGCATGAAATGCCGCGAGGCCTCGTCCGATGGCGGTATTCCCGGCGTTGTCTGATGCTGGTTCATGCCTCGTTCCCCTTCGCTTCCGCCGCTTTCGACTGATTCGACTCCTTCGCCTTCAACTCGCCATACCAGCGGTCATGGTGCTGCCTGGCCCAGGCGCGCGAGACGTAGCCCGTCACCATGCCCGTGATCGAGCCGCGCACCCAGATTGCCAGATAGATGTGGCCCACGATCAGCAGGATCAGGCCGATCCCTGCGACGGAATGGGCCAGGATCGCCAGACGGAGCACGGGGATCGGGAAGTACTCGGCGAAATAGGCACGCCACATGATCAGCCCGGAGATCAGCAGGGCCAGGATTGAAGCCATGATTAGCCAGAACAGCACCTTCTGGCCGGCGTTGTATTTGCCGATCTGCAGCGGTTCGCCGCCATGCTGGTTCAGCAGCACTTCCCTGGCGCGGCGGAACCAGATCGCGTCGGTGCACGCGGGCATGTTGTAGCCCACGAAGCGCCAGCCCATGTAGCAAAGCCCGACGAAGACCGCGATGCCCAGGAACGGGTGGAGCAGCCGCGCCATCTGCGGCGTGCCAAGGAAGCCGCTCAGCCAGCTCACCGTCGGGAAGAACCACGAGATTCCCGAAACCGCCGCGAGGAAGAAGCAGAGCACGATCGCCCAGTGACACAGCCGCTCGGCGAATTTCGTGCGCAGGATCATGTCGTTGTTGGTCGCCATTCCCGGTCTCCGCTTATGCCGCGCCGTCAGTCGGGGCGTCGTGGTCGTCTGTTTCGGTGGTGTTGGGGCCGACCGCCATGAAATGTGCCGCCATGCCCACGACTGCCGCCGCGCCGGCGAAAGCGGCGACGGGTTTCAGGCCATCCTTCCAGCCCGAGACCACCGAGCTGATCTCCGGGTCCTTCGGCAAGCCCGCGTAACGCTTCGGGTCGTCGGCATGCTGCAGCACATACATCACGTGGGTGCCACCGACCCCCGCCGGGTCATACAGGCCGGCCTTGGCATAGCCGCGCTCGTTCAACTCGGCCACGCGCTCGGCGGCGAGGGATTGCATCTCTGCCTTCGAGCCGAAGGCGATGGCGCCGGTCGGGCAGGTCTTGACACAGGCAGGCTCCTGCCCGACCGAGACGCGGTCCGAGCACAGCGTGCACTTGTAGGCCTTGTTGTCCATCTTGGAAATACGCGGCACGTCGAAGGGGCAGCCCGCAACGCAATAGCCGCAGCCGATGCACAGGTCGGACTGGAAGTCGACGATGCCGTTGGCATACTGGACGATGGCGCCGGGCGCCGGGCAGGCTTTCAGGCATCCGGGATCTTCGCAATGCATGCAGCCGTCCTTGCGGATCAGCCATTCCAGCTTGCCCGCCTGGTCCTCATGCTCGGTGAAGCGCATCAGGGTCCAGGTGTTGGGCGACAGGTCGCGCGGATTGTCGTAGACGCCGACATTCTCCTGGACGTCGCCGCGCAGGTCGTTCCATTCATTGCAGGCGACCTGGCACGCCTTGCAGCCGATGCAGATCGACACGTCGATCAGCTTGGCCACTTCCATCTGATGGTCGCGGATGCGAGGGGCGGGTGTCAGCTCCGACGAGGCCGAGCGACGGATGATGTTTTGCGAGTTCATGCCTGGGCTCCCGCCACTTTTTCAATGTTTACGAGAAATGCCTTGAATTCCGGCGTTTGCGAATTGGCGTCGCCGACACCCGGCGCAAGCGTATTGGCGAGATAGCCCTTGCGGGTCGCCCCCTCGAAGCCCCAATGGCAGGGGATGCCGATCTGATCGACCGCCTGCCCGGCCACCTGGAGCGTGCGCATGCGCTTGGTCACCACGGCCTTGGCCGTGATATGTCCGCGCTTGGTCGTGATCTTCACCGTGTCGCCATGGGCGATGCCCTTGTCCGCGGCCAGCTTCTCGCCAATCTCGACGAATTGCTCGGGCTGGAGCATGGCGTTCAGGTGCGAGTGCTTGGTCCAGTGGCGGAACAGTTCCGTAATCGAATAGGTCGTGGCGACATAGGGGAACTCGGTGCGGTTGCCCATCCGCTGCGCGTCGTTCTGGAAGATGCGGGCGGTCGGGTTGTGGGTGACCTTTCCGTGCAGGGGGTTCTTGGCGATCGGGCTCTCGACCGGCTCGTAGTGCTCGGGGAACGGGCCGTCGATCATGCCGCCGACGGAGAACAGGCGCCCCACGCCTTCGGGCAGCATGATGAAGGGTCCGACGGGCGTGCCAGGCGCCGCAGTGAGCGGAAAGTCGGGCACGTCCGCGCCCACCCATTTCTCGCCGTTCCAATGCAGGATCTGGCGCTTGGGGTCCCAGGGGTTGCCCATCTCGTCCATCGACGCGCGGTTGTAGAGGATGCGGCGGTTCGCCGGCCAGGACCAGGCCCAGCCCGGCGTGTTCCCCAGGCCGGTGTCGGTGTTGTCGCGCCTGGCCATCTGGTTGCCCGCCTCGGTCCAGGAGCCGGCGAAGATCCAGCAGTAGCTTGAGGTCGTGCCGTCGTCGCGCAGTTGCGCGAACGAATCCAGCAGCTGGCCCTTGCGCAGGATCTTCTTTCCGGTCTCGTCGAACACGTCTGCCAACGCGTAGCCGTTGGCTTCCTTGGCCATTTCCTCGGGATGGGGGCTGTGGGGATCGTGATAGGTCGCCTCGTCCCAGGTCATGTGCAAAACCTGTTCCGGGCAGGCGCCGCCTTCCTTCTCGTAGAGCCGCCGCAGCTCCATCATGATGCCGCCGAGGATGGCCGGATCATGCCGCGCCTCGCCCGGCGGCTGCTGGCCCGCGTAGTGCCATTGCAGCCAACGGCCCGAGTTCACGACGGTCCCGTCTTCCTCGGCAAAGCAGCTCGACGGCAGCCGGAAGACTTCGGTCATGATCTCTTCGGTCTTGACGTCGTTGAACTTGCCTTCGTTGCGCCAGAAGTTGGAGGTCTCGGTCACCAGCGGGTCGATGACCACCAGGAACTTCAGTTTCGACAGCGCGGCCGAGGACTTGTTCTTGTCAGGCATCGCCGCCAGCGGGTTGAACCCCTGGACCACATAGCCGTTGACCTTGCCCTCGTACATCAGGTCGAAATAGGCCAGCATGTCGTAGCTGCGATCCCATTTCGGCAACAGGTCGAAGGCCCAGTTGTTTTCCGCCGTGGCATGCTTGCCGAACAGGTTCTTCTGCAGCGAGACGAAGAAATTGGGCAGGTTCTTCCAGTAGTTCACCTGATCAGGCACCACGGCTTTCGGCGTGGCATCGGCCAGGTATTGCTTCAGCGTCTGCTGCCTGTCGGTAGGCAGGTCCATGTAGCCCGGCAGCCGCAGCGACAGTAGACCAAGGTCGGTATAGCCCTGGATGTTGGAGTGTCCGCGCAGCGCGTTCACGCCGCCGCCGGACATGCCGACATTGCCCAGCAGCAGCTGGATCATCGCCGCGCCGCGAATGATCTGTGCGCCGCCGGTGTGGTGCGTCCAGCCAAGCGCGTAAAGCCAGGTCAGTGTTTTGTCCCTGGCCGAGCACGAACCGACGATCTCGGCGATCTGCAGGAAGTCGGCCTTCCTCACACCGGTGATCTCCTCGACCTTCTCGGGCGTGTAGCGTGAGACGTGCTGCTTCAGCAGGTTCAGCACGCAGCGCGGATGGCGCATCGAGGGATCGCGTTTCGCGTTCCCCGCCGCGTCGAGTTCATAGGCCCAGGAGGATTTGTCGTAGGCGAGCTTCTCGGGATTGAAGCCCGAGAACAGCCCTTCGTCGAAGCCGAAATCCTCGCGCACGATCAGCGGCGCGTTGGTGTACGCGCGCACATAGTCGTGCTGGATCTTGTCGTGCTGCAGAAGCCAGTTGACCATGCCCATCAGGAAGGCCGTGTCCGAGCCCGCCCGGATCGGCGAGAAGATATCGGCAACCGAGGCGGTGCGGTTGAAGCGCGGATCGATGACGATGACCTTGGCCTTGTTCCTGATCTTGGCCTCGATCACCCATTTGAAGCCGACCGGATGGGCCTCGGCCGGGTTGCCGCCCATGACGATGACGACATTGGCGTTCTTGATGTCCACCCAGTGGTTCGTCATCGCGCCGCGGCCGAAGGACGGCCCCAGTGCCGAAACCGTTGGCCCGTGGCACAGACGCGCCTGGCAGTCCAGCGCCAGCATGCCGAGCGAGCGGGCAAACTTGAAGTCGAGCACCCCGGTTTCGTTGGACGCCGCTGACGAGGCGAGCATGCCCGAACTCAGCCATCGGTTCACCAGCTGGCCCTTCTCGTTGCGCGCGATGAAGTTCTTGTCGCGGTCGTCTTTCAGCAGGCGGGCGATGCGCCTGGTCGCATCGTCCCAGCTGATGCGCACCCACTCCTTCGACCCTGGCGCGCGGTATTCCGGATACTGCAGCCGGTTTTTCGAATGGACGATGTCCAGCAGGCCCGCGCCCTTTGGGCAGAGCGAACCACGGCTGACCGGGTGATCGGGATCGCCCTCGATGTGGAAGATGCGGGGCTTCGCATTCCTGGCGCCGTCACCCAGCGAATACATCAGGAGGCCGCACCCGACCGAGCAATAGGTGCAGTTGTTGCGCGTCTCTTTCGCACGCAGCAGCTTGTAGGGGCGCACGCCGGCAGGCGCCTGCGCCCGGGCTGTACCCAGGCCCAGGGCCGAGGCCGAGACGGCAACAGATCCAAAGCCAAGTATCTTGAGGAACTGTCGACGTCCGATATTGGTGGTGTAAGTCATCGTGGTCTCATCGTCATTTCTTCTTCCGCCCATCCCTGCTGCCAGGAGTGGGGGCGATCGCATTCGAGACCCGTAGCGTCATTTGGGCGCACGTATCCCCGGGCCGCCCGGATCGCGATCGATCACGGAGATGCCCCGTCCGGTACGTCCCTGAGGCGCACGCGCAAGAGGATGACCAACCACAAATGACGTCGCGTCGCCGGTCACGACGCGACGTCATCCGTGCCGGTTTCCCGCGCGCACGGCGCCACGAGCGGAGAAATGCCGCTCAGGTTCGAATGCAGATAAATTTGGATAAGCGATGAGAATGAGCCCGAAACGCCCTGCGGATTGCCCTGCAGATGCGCGGCCCCACCGGGGCACGACGTCGGGACGGGTATCGCTCGCTGAGGAGCGTAGCACGACCAGCCCATTACTCCAAATAGGGGAAAATCCCGTTCGGCGCGGGCAGCTTATGCCCAAGGGGGTCTTGCCATCCGAGTCATCGGCAGTATTGCTGCCGTGATCACGGCCATGAGAGTCGGCGCAACCGCATCGTCTGCCAAGTCAGGCCAAATCGCTGGCCGGGTTCCAGTGCGCCTGCCCATTGCGCTGCGGCGCAGCAGTGCCACCCCGTGGCCGTCCTGTGCCGGCAGCGATTCTCGTCACGCTTGACTTCCGTGCCGGGCGTTTCTACCAATGACATTGAACAGAACGGTAATTGGCCTGCGCCGCTGGCATCCGGCCTGCGCTGTGGGATTGAATGACCTTTACACTCCACAGGCTGGCGCGGCCAAAGGAGTGATCATGCAAGAGCAGACCTTTCGCGCCCTGCTGTACCGCTACTTTTTCTTCAGTTGGCTGTACCGGGACGCCAGCCAGGGCAACCGCGCTGAACGAGCCCTCGCCTGGCATTTCAACAAGGCGCGCGCGCATTGGCTGCTAACGTACATGCGGCGCTGGCTCTGGTGCGGTGTCTGCTGCTATGGGCTGGGTAGTGTGGTGGAACTTGTGCTGTCCGCGCCTGCGCTGTCCGCGCTCTTCTACGTGCCCGGCGCGCTCTGCGTACCGGTCAATGTTGTCATCGTGGTGCTCTGGATCGGCCTGAAGACGCTGCCCGGGCCGCTGTAAGCGGCGACCGGCTGCTCCTGCGCCCGGGCTGGCATCCGGCTGCGACGCCAGGAATGGCGCCAGCGGCACGACATCCCCCGGCTTCTTGACCCATCTGCCTTCGTCGCGGGGAGGGCGCCGATAGGCAACGGACGCGCCCGGCGACACGAGCCATATCACCCGCGGGGTCGGATGGTCGCCACCGCGAGACCCGCTCCGGCGAACGCGCACACAGCGGACACCAGCGCAACGGCGCGCAGCGCGTCGGTGATAGCTTCGGCTTCCGCCAGCGCCACGGGTGTCCGAGTCGGCAAATGGGCGTCGCCCGCTGCCGCCCCGGCTTGCGCGCCCGGCTCCAGCAACTGCCCGGTCCCGCGTGCGTCCCTGGGAACGTCCAGTTCATCGAGCCGCGCCGACAGCGCCGCTTGGTGCGACCACACGAACACGATGCCGAGCACCGCAATTGCCAGCAGGCTCGCCACACGCGCAACCGCATTGTTGATGCCGGATGCAACGCCTGCGTGGTCAGCCGGCACCGAGTCCATCACAATCGTCGTGAGTGGCGCGACGGTGATCGTCATGCCAAGCCCGAGCACGATGAGCGCAGGGAAGAATCCGGCCCAATAGCCGCCGCGCACGAACGGCAACGCCAGCATCAGGAACCCGATTCCGGCGACACCCGGGCCAGCGCTCAACAGGATGCGCGAACCGAAGCGGCTCGTCAGGCCGCCGGTGAAGCGCGACAACAAGCCGATGATGACCGGCACCGGCAGCAGCGCCGCGCCCGCTTCGGTTGCGGTGTAGGCATGTGCGCGGATCAGCGTGAACGGCAGGAAGAACAGCGCGCCGCTCAGGCCGAAGTAGAGCAGCAGTGTGACGAGGTTGGCGCCGGTGAAATCGCGTGAGCGGAACACGTCGAGCGGCATCATGGGGTGACGGCTGTTCGCTTCGATCATCACGAATGCGACCAGCACGAACGCGCCGGCGCCGATCGCGCACAGGACAAGCGGATCTGCGAAACCGCGCGCAGACGCCTCGGTCAGACCATAGGTGAGGGCAGCGAGCCCCGCTGCGACGCTAAGCGCGCCGGGCCAGTCCAACTGTTGAGGCGCATCGAGCTTGTGGCTGTTCGGCACCGACGAAATCGCGAGCGCGATCGTCATCGCAGCAAGCGGGACGTTAAGGAAGAATATCGCGCGCCACGACAACATGTCGACGAGCCAGCCGCCCGCCACCGGCGCCGCCGCGGACGTGATCGCCCCGACGGCCGCCCAGGTGCCGATGGCCCGTCCGCGCGCTTCGCCTTCGTACACGGCGCCGATGATCGCGAGACTACTGGGTACGAAGAGTGCTGCACCAATGCCCTGCACAGCGCGCGCGGCGATCAGCGAATTCGCGTCCGGCGCGAACCCGCACGCGGCCGACGCCAGCGTGAAGACCCCGATGCCCGCAATGAACACCGTGCGGCGGCCGAGCTTGTCGCCCATCGATCCGCCCACCAGCACGAGGGACCCGAGAAAGAGCAGGTAGGCGTTAACGATCCACTGCATTGCCGCGACGCTCGCGCCGAGTTCGCTCTGAATGGCGGGTAGCGCGACATTGACGACGGAGCCGTCGATGAACGCCATGCTTGAGCCGAGGATCGTCGCGGCGAGTGCCAGACGCTTGCGCCGGCACGGGCGGTCGACCGCGGTGGGCTGCGAGCGGATGACGAGTTCGTCGCACGGGCTTGCTTGTGCAGCGACGACGTGCGCGGTCATTGGGTCGCTATCGGGAAGATCCGGGTGTAGGCGACCGTCAGTCTCCAACGGGCGAAAACTATCTTGGCTTGGCACCCGACCCGATGATGAGTTCAAGCTCTGCCTTGAAGCCTTCATCGGCGTCGAACTGCTTTAGGCATTCATAGACATCGTTCCAGGCCTTCAATCTCGCCGCGGCGTCGAGGTCCGCTACCACAGCCCGGTATGCCCCGGCGGCTTCCTGCATCAGTTGCAGAGCATCGGACGCGCTCGGCAAGACGAGCTGCGCTCGAACGTGCTGTGTTCTCACATCTCCAAAACCGCTGTCGTTCATCAGGCGTTCCATCACGCCATCGCCTCCCAGCGCGAAGATTCCAGGTTGTCCGGGCGCGGGAGGAGACTTGCCCGCGTGGCGTAGAAGGATCGCCATCGGCTGGCCATAAAGGGATTCTTGGCCGGCGTCGTGAAGACCAGCGCCGCGAAACGCGCGCCAGGCTTGAGTGCGCGTTGGACAGCTTCCAATGCCTCGCTAGGTGACGGGAAAAGCATCAACCCCAATCGGCACATCGCCGCGTCGAACGGGGCCAGTGTCTCGTCCAATTCTTCTGCGGCGCATTCCAGCGTTTCGATATTCTGAAGACCGGCGCGAGCGGCATTTCGGCGGACATGCTCCAGCATGGTGCCCGATATATCACAGGCGACCACTTCGCCGCCGGCACCCACTCGCATTGCTGCCTGAATGCTCTGGCTGCCGGCACCGCAGGCCAGATCGAGAACGCGCATGCCCGGCCGGATACCGGCCATATCGATGAGCATGTCCGTGGCGCCCGAAAGATTGGTGGCGAACACATGCTCCCACTTCGCCCAGCCGGGTGCTGCCGACTCCCACGTATTGCGAAGATTGGATTTCACTCTGCTGTCGGTCATTTGGAGACTCCCTCAGGACCCGCCGCCGCCTGTACAGGAGCATTGTACGCAAGCGATCGTGGGGGCAGTGTTATGCAGCGCTCGTAAGTTGGCGGCTTCCGCGCAGAGGGTTACTTTCTGCGCACAATTGGAGGCTGCGCGAGTGAGTGACCGCCTTCCTGAACGGATCCAACGGTTGACTGGCCGTTTGATCGGGGCCGGCCTATGAAGCGAAACCGGGGCCGCAGCCGACGTCTGAACGTCCGACCGACGGTATGAGTGGAATGACGCCTCATGGCCGAGAGCTGCCTGTGTGCCTGTGTTTCCTCGGAGCCCGTGAGCCTGGATGGAGCGGGGCGCCCATAGTCGGGCACTGGCCCCGGGGTTGTCGTAGTGTCCGGCCATTATCGCAATGGCAATATCAGCGGCTCCGCTTTTAGCCCCGCTCCAATCGCGAGCGGGGCTTTCGGTCGTTCCCGGCTTCTAGCGGTCGCCATTTCTCACCGGCCCGGATCTTGTCCCTAACCGACCGAGGCCGTGTGGAAACGTCTCTCGAATCGCACTAATGCGCGTCTCCTCCGGGGCGTAGCCTGTCTTATCGAATTTTCGGCCAATCTGGTCATGGGACGACGCCGAAACGGGTGCGAACAGCGCCAATGAGCTCCTGAGGGCGATCTTCAGCCCATTTTTTAGGCGCAAATGGGTGCTTACGCACCCACCAGGCGCATTGCCTTCATTGTTTTCGAGAACCCGAGAATTCGAAGGACGCGCTTCAGGTTGTACGCCAGAACATGCAGGCTCATTTCAGTACCTACATTCGGTAGCGTGCGCGTCAGGAAGTGCGTGTAGCCCATCCAATGTTTGAAGGTTCCGAAGACATGCTCGACGGTTCGCCTGCGAACCGTCATTGCATCCGGCGTCTTGTCGAGCCGGCGCTGGACGGCCTCCAGCACTTCCTCATGCTCCCATCTGGAGATGCGCCGATACGGACTCGGCGTGCATTGAGATCGCATGGTGCACTGAGGACAGGCACTACTCCAATAGCGGCGTAGCTGCAGGCCATGTTCTTCTCTGGTGAAGCGGTATATCGCACGTTCACCGGCGGGACATTGATATTCATCGTCCCGGGCAATGTAGATGAAGTCCGCCCGATCAAATCGACCTCCCGCCTTCGCGCTGGACGTCGTTGGCTTGGGCAAGATGGCAGCAACTCCCGTATCCGCGCATGCCTTGATCTCCTGCGCGCTGAAGTAGCCACGATCAGCTATGGCTTTAAGCCTGGTCTTACCCATCGCATCGCGAGCGGCTCGAGCCATCGAACTGAGTTGCGCCCGATCATTGCCAATATTGGTGACTTCATGAACGACGATCAGATGGTGCTTGGCATCTACGGCCATCTGTACGTTGTAGCCGACCATTCCAGAGCCCTTGCCACTTGTCGCCATCGAACGCGCATCAGGATCGGTCATCGAGATCTGACCATCTGGAAGTGTCTTGAGCTCTTCCTTTATCTGGTCAAGGCTATGCATCTGCTGACGCAGTTGCGCAATCTTCTCGCGCAGTCGAGTTGTCTTGAGTTCCATCTCCGCCGGCTGCGTGCGATCGGCAGTCTCCAGCGCGCTCAGATACCGCTGGATGCTTTCCTCGATTTGCTGCTGGCGTTTGTCGACTTTGCCAGCCGTGAAATTGCGGTCCCGAGTATTGACTGCCTTGAACTTGCTGCCGTCGATGGCGACCATGGCCTGCGAGAACAACTTTAAATCGCGGCACAGAACCACGAAACGACGGCAGACATTGCGAATGCCCGTGCTGTTATCCCTGCGGAAGTCCGCAATCGTCTTGAAGTCAGGCGCCAGTCGACCGGTCAGCCACATCAGCTCTATGTTGCGTTGGCATTCGCGCTCCAGACGGCGACTGGACTGGACGCGGTTGAGGTAGCCGTAGATGTATATCTTCAAGAGGACGGCAGGATGATATGAGGGGCGACCTGTAGTCGAAGGATTGGCACCTTCGAACCCGAGCGACTCGAGATCCAACTCTTCAACAAACGCGTCGATGATCCTGGCAGGGTTATCCTCGGCGATGAAATCATCGAGGCATTCTGGAAGCAGCGTAGCTTGCTTGCGGTCTTCTCCCTCTATGAATCGCTTCATCCGGGCCCCCAATCTGAATGCGTTGATCCAGTCTAGGGAAAGGCTGATTTAATCGACGAGAGTGTCGACGTTGAGCAGCTGTGAAGCGTTGATAGACTAAGGACGACCAGCGAGCTACGCCGATGCAACAAATCAGTTTTGCTAGTGCCGAGTATCTGGGAAAGAAGCGCGTTACGCGGCGCGAGAAATTTCTGGGTGAGATGGAGCAGGTGGTGCCCTGGGCTCGATTGCTGGAGGCACTGGAGCCGTACTACCCCAAGGGCAAACGAGGGCGCCCGCCCATTGGCCTGGAACGCATGCTGCGGCTGTACTTTGTGCAGCAGTGGTATGGCTTGTCCGACGAGGCCCTTGAAGATGCCGTCAGCGACAGCGCGGCCATCCGCAATTTTGTCGGTGTTGACTTGGGACATGAGGAAGCGCCGGACGCCACCACGGTGCTCAAGTTTCGCCGCCTGCTCGAGAAGCACAAGCTTACCGCCGTGCTGTTTGAGCAGATCAACGCCCACCTGCGCGAGCGAGGCCTGATGATGCGCGAGGGCACGATGGTGGACGCCACCATCATCAATGCGCCGACTTCGACAAAGAACCGAGACAAGGCGCGTGACCCTGAAATGCATCAAACGAAGAAGCGCAATCAGTGGTACCACGGCATGAAGGCGCATGTGGGTGCCGATGCTGAATCGGGCTTGGTGCACAGCACTCACTACACCGCGGCCAACGAGTCTGACGTGGCGCACACCCATGAGGTGCTGCATGGGCAAGAGGATGACGTCATTCTTGATGCGGGCTACACCGGCGTGCACAGGCGCGACGAGATCTTGAAGGCGCAAGCAGAGGGCGCCATCAAGGCGGATGTTCGGTGGTCGGTGGCTATGAAGCGCTCCAGGCTCAAGGGCATGACCGAAGGGCCGCTGAAGCAATTGACGCAGGCCTTGGAGAAGGTCAAGGCGCAAATTCGTGCCCGGGTTGAACATCCGTTTCATGTGGTGAAGAATCTGTTCAAGCACAAGAAGGCTCGCTACAGGGGATTGGCCAAAAACGGTGCGCAGTGCGACACCTTGTTTGCGCTGGCCAATCTGGTGATTGCAAAGAAAGCGTTGCTGCAATCAATGGACAATTCCGTCTGCAAGGCGGCATAAGGCGTGAAACCCGGGGCAAAAGCCCCAAAAAATGAAAATTTCCAACTGGCAAGCCGTCAAATCTGCTGTTGGTTGACAAAAAAAATCGGCATCACACTGGCAACGCTGCGCGCTGACGCTTTGTTCAGCGATTCCCTAGTCTTACTGTGTCATAAATGTGCCATACTATAAACTTCTTGGCACAGTTCATGAAGAGCGATGAGCGCGAGCGAGCGATTTGAGCAATACATGGAACATTTAGCGGCGGGACTGGGGCATGCGGACCGCCATGCTGGGCTCAAGGGCTACTGCACAGGTCTGATGCTGCCGCTATCGCGTAAGAGTGTGGAGCCGATGGCAGCTGGAGTCGATCCGCTGCACGCTAGGAGCTCGTCGGAGTTGAGGTGAAGCGCGATTCAAAACATCAGGTTCATGACTGGGTTCGCGGCCGGATTGCGGGCTCATCTCAGTCGTCAAAACGCGATGAAGGTATTTGAAAGTGGATGAGGAAGGCAATCGGGCGATTAGGCGGCACAAAGAGCCCGCTGATCGGCCCTACACACCCCGTAATACGTTCATCCGCTTGATGTTCCACGCGAGCGCGACCAGCGACCATTCCGCCGCGACGTTGGACAGCCCGCGCAGCGAGAACTGCCGGAATCCCATCACATGCTTGATGATGCCGAACACCGGTTCGACGGTGCTCTTGCGGAGCCCGTACAGTGCTCGCCCCGCCTTCGTCTTATGTCGGTGTGTCATCCTGACGACCGGATCGGTGCTCTCGGGCGGCGCCGGATCGTCGGCAAAGCGTTCCATCAGCGGCAGATGATGGGCGTCGCGCTGGATCGCGATCAGAGGGGTGATGTCCGCTGCCTCGCAGGTGACGACGTTGGCCGCACTGAAGTAGCCCGCATCCGCCAGCAACACCTCAGGCTGGCCCAATGGCTCGGGCAGCGCCCCCAGCACGTTGATCATCGGTGCGACCTGGCGCTTGTCGTTGCTTTGCTGGGTCACTGTCGTGCCCACGATCAACATCGTCTCGACATTCACCGCCGCCTGCGCGTTGTAGCCTTGCTCGAAGCCGCCGCTGGACACCGGCATGATGCGCGACTCTTCGTCCGTCAGGTTGATCTGGTCGCGTTCCTTGGCACCGCCTTGCGGCGGCTTCGGGTCCTTGCCCCGCGGCTTCTTGCCGTCTTTGCGCTGCGCCTCGCGACGCGCCACCTTGGCTTCATACTCCTGCTGCTCTTGCTCGAACCGTTCCTGCGCCCGCGCCTCGATCTTCGCCTTCGCTTCGGCCAACGCCTTCAGTCGCGCTTCGCGCCGTGCGATCTCCGCCGGTACATCCATCCCATCTGGCAGACTCTCTCGATCGGCGTTCTCGGCCATCGCTATCAACCGCTGCACTTCTTCATGCAACTGCGCTTCGATCCGGCCGATGTGCCCGTGCGACAGCGCGCGGTGCTTGCTCGCATTCGCCTTCACCTTGGTGCCATCCAGCGCAATCCGGCCCAGCTTGACCAGCTTCATCTCCTTCGCGATCAGCAGCACCTGCACGAACAGCTTCTCTAACTGGCTCGCAAACCGCTTGCGAAAGGTGGCCAGCGTGTCATGGTCCGGATGCGTGTTCGCCGCAACGTAGCGGAACGCCACCGAGTCATAGGTCGCTCTCTCAATCTTGCGGCTCGAAGACACTCCGGTCGCATACCCGTACACCAGCAAGCCCAGTAGCACCTCAGGGTGATGCGCCGCCATGCCGCGACCCGCGTACGCCCCGCTCAGCTCCGACAGGTCCATCTGCTCGATGACTTCCACCACGAACCGCGCCAGATGACCTTCGGGCAACCAGTCCTCCACTGACGGCGGCAACAGATAGTCGGTCTGACGATCAACGGGCACGAAGCGACTCACCTATGGACTCTCTCAGAAACTTGTTAATTTATTAACGCCCAACCCGTCCCGCCGGACGACCGGGGATCCCGAAAATCCGACAGTCTCCTAGCGCCCGGCACCAGGCACTGCACCACTTTGTCGCCAAGGCCGACTGGTCCGATGAGGAGATGCTGCGCCGGGTCAGTCAGTGGGTAGTGCCCAAGATGGATCTCTCGACCGGTGGCTTCTGGATCATTGACGACACAGGCTTCCCAAAGAAGGGCAAACATTCGGTTGGGGTCGCGCGTCAGTATTGTGGGGTGCTGGGTAAGCAGGACAACTGCCAAGTTGCGGTCAGTGTGTCTCTGGCCTGTGAGCAGGCGAGTGTGCCTGTAGCCTACCAGCTCTATCTACCGCGGGAATGGGCGGAAGATACTGAGCGGCGTGAGAAGGCTGGAATTCCCGACGAGGTGAGGTTCACAACGAAGACCGAGATTGCTCTGCAACAGCTCGAATCGCTGTTGGCCGCCGGCGCGCCAAAGTATTGCGTGTTGGCGGATGCCGGCTACGGGGTGGACAACGCATTTCGCCAGCGTCTGAGTGATCTGGGCATGCGGTATGTGGTGGGTATCACGTCGGCGGTCGTGGTCTGGCCACCGGGGGTGGAGCCGTTGCCGCCGAAGCCATATAGCGGCATCGGCCGCCCGCCGGTGATGCCGCGGCGCACTCGCAATCGACAGCCGATAAGCGTCAAGGAACTGGCGCATTCCCTGCCGCCTACCGCATTCCAGACGATTAGCTGGCGCGAAGGCTCAAACGAAACGCTCAGTGGGCGCTTTGCCGCCGTACGTGTGCGTCACGCAGGCGGTAATAGTGGCAAGGCGCGTCTGCGCCCCGAGCAGTGGCTGCTAATCGAGTGGCCCACTGGGGACACTGACCCATTGAAGTACTTCCTATCCACCCTCCCGGCCGATATTGCGCTGGATGAATTGGTCGCCCAGGCGCACATGCGTTGGCGCATCGAGCGCGACTACCAGGACTTGAAGCAGGAGTTGGGTCTCGGCCATTACGAAGGCCGAGGGTGGCGGGGCTTTCACCACCATGCCGCGCTGAGCATAGCCGCCTATGGATTCCTGGTCTCTGAACGTATTACCACCGGCGATTTAGTCGGCGCCAAAAAAAACTTCATTGCACGCCAAACGCCTGCGCTTTCCGCAGATTACATCCCGCGGGGCAGCCCAGCGCGCCCAGCGACACGTGGCTGATTCAATCACCACGATCCGCCACCAACTCAGCATTCTCTTGATTGGTAGACTCGCCATGTGTCCGTGCTGTCGGAGGCCAAACAAACGACTTCTCTTGTGACACAGTAAGACTAGGTGATCGGGACGTTTTCACACACCCTCGACCCAAAGCGGCCATTGACGTTCCTGTTCGAGGCAACATGACACTTGCACGGCCGCGACTCATCACGCTATTTCTTCTTCGACACAATCGCCGCCAACTTTGGCCAACGCATTCAGCAACCCTGTTCGCAGCGTGATCAACGCAAGACTCTTTGCGTCGAGTTCGGCGAGTTTTGCTTGCAGGCACGCGACCTTTTGGTCAACGCCGAACGTCGGACTTTCCCATACATGGACAACGTCGCCAATTTCCGCCAGCGTGAAGCCCAACTCCTTCGCGTGGACGATCAGCCGTATCCGCTGTAACGAAAGTTCGGAATAGCGCTTGTAAGTGTTCGTCGCGTTAGGTTGTGTTGGTTTGTCCAGCAGACCCATACGTTCGTAGTAACGGACGGTGTCGCGCGATACACCCGCCCTCTTGCATAGCTCGCCGATGCGCATGCTGCCTCCAATCAATGTCGTGGAACGACATTTACGCTTGACCGTTGCCTATAGTCAACGGTTTAGAGTGCAACTCCCGTTCCACTCCATCAGCAAGCTATGAGCAAATCTTTCGATTTTGGCGGAAAAACAGCACTCGTCACCGGTGCATCTTCGGGTATCGGGCGCGCGTTTGCCTATGCGTTGGCCGAACGCGGTGCGAGACTCCTGCTGGTCGCACGCTCTCACGACAAGCTGCGCAATCTGGCCGCAGAACTGCGACGCGACTATGCGTGCGACGCCGATTTTCTGACGGTCGACCTGAGCGCGGCCAACGCCGTCGACACGATCGATCGTCATCTGAAGCAGACCGGCACGGTCGTCGATGTGCTAATCAACAATGCGGGCTTCGCAGCTTACGGGCGCTTTGAAACGATTCCGTTGACGTGCCAGCGCGATGAAGTTCTGGTGAACTGCATCGCCGCGATCGAGCTGACTCATCTTCTGCTGCCGGGGATGCAAGCGCGATCCGACGGCGCAGTCATCAACGTCGCGTCAACCGCGGCATTCCAGCCCGATCCGTATATGGCCGTCTACGGCGCGACGAAGGCCTTTCTCCTGTCATTTTCAGAAGCTGTTTGGGCTGAGAACCGGCATCGGGGCATCCGGGTCGTCGCGCTATGTCCTGGCGCGACGCAAACGGCCTTTTTCGACGTTGTTGGCGCGAAGGAGGCTGCTGTCGGCGTGCCGATGCCGGTCGCGAACGTGGTGCAGGATGCCTTGTGGGCGCTCGATCGCAATCTGAGCTATTGGGTTGTGGGGGGGCGAAATCGACTGCTGGCGAACTTGCAGAGACTACTGAGCCGCCAGATGTCGGCTCGGCTCGTTGAAAAAATCCTTCGGCCAAGAGAAGTTCAGGATCTCGCGGCAACAGATCTCAAGGCGTAGGGCTGCGCCGTTTCCAGATGGTAGTCTCGACGTCGCGATCCTCAGATCGTCTTCGGCGGATAGCGAACGGCTGCAACTGGCCGATCGCCGACCTCGATGAAGCCAGCAGGGATAGCCGCGCACACGCTCACGGCGCGAGCCGTGGTCCTCCCTGCATCGACCGGTTGAATCCGCACCGAGAAGCTGCCGCTAGCAGAAGTGCACCGTGACGGTGGTTCTCGGCCGTCTTGATTGTCCCATTGCAGGAGGCTTGCTCACATGTTCGGGTGTTGAAAGTCCCGCATCTTCCTCCGCGCAAGGCGCGACTCGGGTGCATCTGGGATGCCCGGGTCTGGGACAGCGCTGCCGTGCGTCATGGCGCGTCCGTAGCTCATATCACCGCACCGCCGTTGGGACTGATGACCTGGCCTACGAGGTAATGCTCGTCCGAGGCCAGGTACACCGCCAGCGTGGCGTATTCATACGGCTCGCCCAGCCGCCCCAGCGGCGACAACTGGAACAGGCTGTTCCTCTCCGCTTCACTGGCATTGGCGATGTAGGCCCGGAAGGGCGGCGTCATCACCCCGCCGCAGGCGATGGCGTTGACGTAGATGTTGGCGCCCGCCACGTCCATGGCGGTGGTCTTGGTCAGGCTGATGACGCCCGCCTTGGTGGCCGAGTAGCCGGGGCTGTGCGTGCTGAGTGCACTCATCCCGGCAATCGAGGCAATGTTGATGATCTTGCCGCTGCGGCGCGGCTCCATCTGGCGCAGCGCGGCGCGGGTGCAATAGAACACGCCGTGCATGTTCACGCCCCACCACTTGAGCCAGTCGTCGTCGGTCAGCGACGACACGATGCCCAGCGACTGGCGCGGCATGGGCGTAGTGAGGTAGGCGTAGAGCTTGTTGCGGCGCCCGGTGTCCTTCTGGGACGATGGGACGATGCCGGCGTTGTTGACCAGGATGTCCACCGCGCCGAAGCGCTCGGCGGTGTGAGCGAACATGGCATCAACGGCAGCCGCGTCCGACACGTCGCAGCGCAACGCCAGGCAGGGCACGCCTTCGGCTGCGATCTCTGCGCGGGTGTGCTCCAGCGTTTCCATGTTGATGTCGCAGATGACCAGGCGGGAGCCCTCGCGGGCCATGGCCTGCGCGATGGCACTGCCCAGGCCCTGTCCGGCCCCCGTGACGAGGGCCACTTTGTCTTGCAGTTTTTTCATGAAGTCAGTCCGATCTGTAGTGGAAACCTAGGCGCAGGCAGGTATGCCACCCGCCGCGGCACGCTGCTGCCGGGCGATAGCCACCGCCGCCAGCGCAAAGAAGAGGATCGATGCAATGCCCAGGATGTCGGTCGCCAGCACTACGTGCGAGAGCGGATTGGCAGCCCCCTGGGCCTTCATCACATCCACGGCGCGCCCCGCCACGACGTTGCCGATAGACAGGGCAAATACGTTGACGCTCAGCATGGTGAAGCCGGTGACCGTGGAACGCATCTGCGGCGGTGTCAGGTTCACGATGCCGCCGTTGCCTGCCCCATACAGGGCCAGCGGCAGGAAGAAGCCTGCGCACATGCCGGTGTAGAACACCCACGAACCCGCCTCGGCAAAGCGGTAAGCAATCATGGGCCCCGCGCACACGGCAATGAACAGCACGACCACGGCGGCGTGCTTGCCTGGCAGCCGCTGCGCCATGCGATCCCCCAGCACGCCGCCCACCACCGAGCCCGCCGCGCCAAACACCAGTTGCAGCATGCCGATGCGCGAGGCGATGGCGGCGGCGTCCATGCCGCGCTCCTTTACCAGCCATAGCTGCGTGAACGCCAGGCCGACGAAAAAGAAGTGAAAGAGGGCAAAGCCGGCAATCATCAGCGACAGCGCAGGGCTACGACGCAGCAGGCCCAGCGTGTCGCGAACCTGCTGCATGAAGGGGGCACCACGCTCATGCGCTGGCAGTTGGCCCCTGTCGTCCTTGAGGCCAGCCAGCAGCACGGCGACGGCGATGCCCATGCCACCCAAGGCGTAAAAGGTGGTGCGCCAGCCATGCACCGCGCCAAAGGTGCCGGCCAGCAGAAAGCTGACGCCGATGCCAAGCGGAATGCCCATGAAGAAGATGCCCATGGCCGTGCCGCGCCGCTCCTGCACGAACAGCTCGGCCAGCAGTGACACCGTGGTCGGCACGAGCGCGGCCTCGCCAATGGCGACGAAGAAGCGCGCCAGCGCCATCTGCTCGAAGCTCTGGGCATGACCCGAAGCCCAGGTGCACAGGCTCCAGACAAAGACACCACCGGCCAGGATGCGCGTGCGGCTGAGGCGGTCGGCCATGGAGCCGAGGAATACGACCGAGCACGCATAGCTCAGCACCCACACTGCCCCGACGAGGAAGCCGTATTGGGCGTTGCTGAGATGCAGGTCCGCGATGATCTGGGGCGAAAAGCCCAGCAGCATGTTGCGGTCAACCATGGCCAGCACGTGGATGACCAGCAAGCTGGCCAGCACGGCAGAGGGGCTCTTCTTCCAGAACATCCTTGTCTCCTGCTTTGAGTGCTTTTGGTCTCTATCTGGCACGGATCAATATTTATTGGCCATGTTTTAAATTGCATCCATGCCCCTCTCCCGGAAAGAGAGGGGTCAGGCTCAGGCGGCGGGACGCAGCGGCACGCCGCGTTGCGTGGGCTTGCGGTTAGGCACCATGCCCAGGCGGGCCAGGGTTTCATCGGCGCTGTTCCAGAACGTGCCGGTCTGGTAGATGCGATGCGCGTCTTCGCCGGTGGCGACTTCGCGGTTCAGTTCGCGGGCAATGCGCACCATCTTTTCGATCTGCTGCGCGGACGTGGCGCGCTGGCCATCGGGGCCGAACAGCGTGTCCTCGATGCCCACGCGCACGTGCAGGCCCATGGCAATCGCCATGGTGTTCATGGGCACCACGTTGCGGTTGAGCGTTTCGAGGGTGAGCACCGCGCCATCGGGCGTGCGGCGCACGAACTCGATCATGTCAGCCGGGTGCAGCCCGGCAGCGCCGCCGCCGATGGCGACGTAGTTCAGGATCAACGGTCCGCGGTAGATGCCGGCGCGGATCAGTCGCTCGACCGTCTCCAGGCCTGTCAAGTTGCTGAGCATGAAATGCGGCTGGATGCCCTTCGCGACCAGTCGCTTGATGTGCTCGACATGCCACGATGGATTGGACGGCACGATCATGTCGCGGTACGCCGCCTGGATGGCCGGGTTCGTCAGGGAGGTCCCCGCCACGTCGGCCTCGGTCATCAGCTCCATGATGTTCATCTGGGAGGTGTTGATGGCGACCGTGACCTGGTCCGGCTTCGGCTGCAATTCGGCCAGCATGTGGCGGGTATCGTCAGCCAGCCACTTGGCGGCCTGGCCTTCGTCTTCCGGCGCGAACGAGATCGACCCGCCCACCTGCAGCACCATCTTGGGCACTGCTTCGCGCAGGCGCGCCAGCATTTCGTTGAACATGGACAGCCGCTTGCTACCCTTGCCGTCGGCCTCGCGCACATGTACATGGAGCACGGTGGCGCCCGCGTTGTAGCAATCGACCGCCTTCTGGACCTGCTCTTCCATGGTCACCGGAATGTCGTCCGAATCGCCGGGCACCCACTGCGGCCCGTAGGGGGCGACCTGGATGACCAGCTTTTCCTGGTTCTCGGGCAGGAGGGAATCGTCTAGAAAATGCATCTCTGTCTCTCTTGATTAAGGGGGTGTGGCGCGAATCGTGGTCAGGCGGCCGCACGCTCAGCCGACGCCTGTTGCTGTTGCAGTGCCGCGAGTTCTTCCAGCAGGATCGGCGCGCCCATGCTGCTGGTGTGGATGCCGAGCACGCTGACGGCCTGCAGCACCGCGGCGATCTCTTCCTTTGTGGCGCCCAGCTCGAGCGCCTTGCGAATGTGGCGGCGCGTGCCCGGTGCGTACATGTGGGTGCATGACGCATCGACCGCGATGGCGATGAATTCGTAGACCTTGGGATCGAGCACGCCGGAGAGGACCGGGTGCATGCCCATCGTCATGAATTTCTCGATCCATTCCGGGTCCAGTTCGGCGATGGCGTCCCAGGCGGGATTCCAGTTCCCGGTTGCCCGCAACTGATCACACAGGGGTGTGGCACTGGGGCGGCTCTGGCTGCTCATATTCGTTTCCCTCCACGGATTAGGTTGACTTCAGGCGCATGGCGCACGGTGAGCGCCGACATTGAAAAGTATCGGCCGTCGGCCAGCGTCTATTTGATTAAGCGCGACATACGTTTTATAATTCGCGACACTCAGGGAAAACGCCATGCCCTACCAGCTACGAAGCGCCAGCCTCACCAATTACGTCGATGTAGCCCGCTCGCTGGGCCTGGAGCCGTTCGCGTTCCTGAGGGCCGCCCGCATCAGCCTGGCTGCGCTGGTCGATCCCGATATCCGGATCTCCGCGGCAGCCGTGTCCCGGTTGCTCGAGGTGTCAGCGCAGGCGGCAGGCGTGGAGGATTTTGGGCTCCGCATGGCCGAGACGCGGGAACTCGCCAACCTCGGCCCCTTGGCGTTCGTCATGCGGGAGGAGCCGACGCTGCGACGTGCGTTGGAATCCATGGTCCGGTATCTGCGCCTGCAGAACGAGGCCATTGCCATGCGTATCGACGGGGCGGACGGCCTGGTGACCATCCGGCAGGAAGTACTGGCCGGGCTTCCCGGCTCGCTGAGACAGTCCTCGGAGTTGGTGGTCGGTGTCCTGTATCGCGTGCTCACGCTGTTCCTCGGTCCCAGGTGGAAGCCTCGCAACATCTGTTTCACCCATTCCGCACCAGCCAGTACCGCGACGCACCTGCGCGTCTTCAAGATGCCGGTGCTGTTCAACCAGGAGTTCGACGGCATCATCTGCGACGCGTCCGACCTCGACGCTTCGCTTCCCTCCTACGATCCGGCCATCGCCCGTCAGGTGCGGCAGTATCTCGACGCGATGCTTGCCCGGTCCGAGGACAGCATGGCGGACAAAGTGCGACGGCTGGTCATCGCCTTGCTGCCGTCGGGCGCGTGCTCGATCGACCGGGTGGCGGAGCACCTTGGCATGGATGCGAGGACGGTGCAACGCCGCCTCGCGAGCCAGGGCGAGAGCTACTCCGGGCTGCTGAATGCGATCCGGACGGATCTCGCCGGGCGATATATCGAGAATCGCGAACGTCCCCTGTCGGAAGTGGCCGCCCTGCTTGGCTTTGCCTCGCTGAGCGCCTTCTCGCACTGGTTCTCCGGCCAGTTCGGTTGCAGTGTTTCGCGGTGGCGGGCCCGGGATGCGAATGCGGTGTCCTGACGGGCGCGGCCACGGGCGCCACCGGCGGCAGCGGCCACTCCAAGCCGCAGGGCACGCTGGCCACCATCGACGGGTTGCGCTCGATCATGCGGCCGACGATCTTGAGCGTTGGGTAGGCCTCAGGCGGCCCGGCGAACCTCCGCCGCCACCCCGGCCAGCATGAGGTCGAGGTTCTGCACTGCCGCCCCCGAAGCACCCTTGCCGAGGTTGTCGAACACCGCTGCCAACAGCACCTGCCTGTGCTCGCGGTTGGCGAACACGCCCAGGCGCAGGTCGTTGGTGCCGTTCAGTGCCTGCGGGTCGAGGTGAGTGGTGGCGGCCGATTCGGCTAGCGGCATCACCTCGACATGGCGGGCGTCGGCGTAGTGGTCGAGCAGGCAGTCGTGCAGCCTGCCGACGTCCGTGCCGGATGCCAGCAGGTCCAACTCCAGCGCCACCGTCAGTACGATACCTTGCCGGAAGGCGCCGTACGCCGGCACGAAGGCGGGGCGCCGTGCCAGGCCCGCGTGCTGCTGGATTTCAGGCGTGTGCTTGTGCGCCAGGTCCAGGCCATAGACCTGGAAGGGCAGAGCCCGGGTGGCCTGCGGTCCCTCGTAGGTATCGACGGCGGTGCGGCCGCCACCCGAATAGCCCGACACCGCGTGGATGGCGATGGGGTAGTCGTGCGGCAGCAGGCCGGCCTCCATCAAGGGGCGCAGCAGGCCGATCGCCCCGGTGGGATAGCAGCCTGGATTGCTGACGCGCAGCGCGCCCGCGATGCGCTGCGCCTGGCCGGCGGCCATCTCCGGAAAGCCATAGGTCCAGCCGGCCTGCGTGCGGTGTGCCGAACTGGCGTCGATCACACGCACCGCAGGGTTGACGATGGACGTCACCGCCTCGCGTGCGGCGGAGTCCGGCAGGCACAGGATGGCGATGTCGCAGCCGTTGATGGCGTCGGCGCGGGCGCGCGCATCCTTGCGCTGGCCGGCGGGCAGTGTCAGCACGCGCAGATCGTCGCGTCCGCGGAGGCGTTCGTGGATCTGCAGGCCGGTGGTGCCCTGGTCGCCGTCGATGAAAACAACAGGGTAGCGCATGGGATGGATCCTTGGCAGTGGCGTGAAAGTGGCGGCCCCGGCCGGTGCAGCATCAGCGCTGCGTTGGTGCGGCCGGTACGGAAGCGCCATCTTGCGCCACCGGATAGAATCGGAGAAGTTGAATTTCATGACGACGAAATTCATGTTTCCTGAACGATGTCCTCGTCAGCAGATACGCCCTTAACCGGAGTTCCGCCCATGCGCGAGATCAGCCTGGACCGCCTGCGTACCCTCGTCGCCATCGCCGATCTGGGTTCCTTCGCCGAAGCTGCGCGCGCGTTGCACTTGGCTCCGCCCACCGTCAGCCTTCACATTGCCGAGCTGGAAGCCCGCGTCGGTGCGGTACTGCTGACGCGTAAGCGCGGCGAGGTGCGTCCGTCGTCCATTGGCGAGACATTGGTCGATCGCGCCCGCCGCCTGCTGGCCGATGCCGACCTTGCGCTGGACGACGTGCAGCGTCAGGTGCAGGGGTTGACCGGCCGCGTGCGCCTCGGGGCCTCGACCGGGGCCATCGCCCACCTGCTGCCGCAGGCGCTGGCCATGCTGGCGGAGCGGCATCCCGATATCGACGTGCAGGTGGCCGTGCTTACCTCGCAGGAGACGCTGGCGCGGCTGGCCGCCGGCACGCTGGAGGTCGGTCTGGTGGCACTGCCACAGGCGCGCGTGGCGGGGCTGACCATCCGCCCTTGGCGGCGCGATCCGGTACGGGCTTTCCTGCCAGCGAGTTGGCCCTGCCCGGCGCGCATCACGCCGGCCTGGCTGGCAACGCGCCCGCTGATCCTGAATGACGGCACCACGCGCCTGTCGCGCCTGACCGCCGAGTGGTTCGCCAGCGGTGGCCACAGGCCAGCGCCGCGTATTCAGCTCAACTACAACGACGCCATCAAGAGCCTGGTGGCGGCCGGCTATGGCGCAGCCCTGCTGCCACACGAGGTCACCACGCCGGCGCCGGATGCGCGCGTAGTGATGCGGCCGCTGCGGCCGGCGTTGTGGCGGCGACTGGGGTTGGCGCACAGCGGGGAAAGGGTACAACGTGCCACGGAATACGTACTGGAGGCCCTTTGGGCGCTGCGGGCGGGGTAATGCCGTTGGATACACGCGGACCGGTTCGGGCGCGGCAAGGTGTCGGCGGCAAGTAGGCACCGGCAACCCTTGTATTGCGTCGGGCCTTAGAAGGGGGCTTGAAGTGAATTGGCTGTCCGGCGCAGCGGCCGACCGGTGGGGCGATCGTCGCGTCCTGCTGCGAGGCCGGATCGCGTGCCGCCCTTGCCGGTGGCGATGGCCTGCATGGCGCTGCCGGGACTGGCGGGCGGCAGCGATAACGGGGCTTCAACCGGCGAGCAGCTTCCCACTAATAAGCATGTGCAGCGTTCTGACAAGGAGAACCACGATCGCGATGCTCAGCATGGCGAGGAGGAGGATCGCAATTACCGTCACGGGCCAAGCCTGGACGAACATCGAGTATTTCAGCGCGGCACTCGCGAGGGCCGCCATCGGAAAGCTGATGGCCCACCAACCGGAAGCGAACGGAATTCCCTTGCGAAAGACTTTAGGCGCCAGCGTAAGGAATATGAAGAGGCCGAAGTAAAACAGCAAGCCGGAGAAAGTGTCGACGCGTTGCGTAAAGTTGGTGTAGGCGAGAAAGCCCACTTCGAAGGGTGCCATCAGGATCAACAGGGAAGGAACCATGCCGGCGGGCAGGGGCTCGTGATGAATCATTCGCGACATGATCATCGTAAAGAACAAGAGGGCAATCATCGTCCCTACGGCCAGTGCGAACATGTTGACTTCATGTGCCCACGGCATTGGCATGCTTCCACCTGCAACCGCGATATCCAAAGTGGCGACTCCGGGGATAAACCAGGCAGGAACCGCGTGTGCAGCGTCAATCTTGCCCTGCAGCAGCCGGCTCGCAATCGTGAAACAGAGCGCGATCGTCGCAATTGTGCCCACTATCCAGATGACTTCGGCGAGCGGCTGGCTAAGTTGAGCAACGACCGAGGAGAGTAGCAGGATAGCGATCGTGATCGTGCCGAAGAAATTGCCAGCGACGGGATGCCGGAACTCGCCGCGGACCGCGTCCGGATGTTGGATTGCCTTGACGAGATATCCCGCGCTCAGCACCAGGAACACCATGATGGCGAGGATCCCGGCTGCCGCGGATATCAGCGGCGTTACCCCAAATTCCTGGCTGGCCTGGCGCCACGCGATCGAGAGCCCGGCAATACCCATCACGGACGCAAACAGGTTGACGGGCAAGTTCTTGATAGAAGCGTTTCGTTGCAAAGCCTGCGGTTGGGTACTCGATAGCGTTGACACAGCACATTCTCCAGATTCTCGACGCGTTCGCCGGGGAATGCCTGGATAGTAGGTGCTTCCACCCAGAAAGATAATCTGCCATTATCAAGAATCACCCTCCCAAAATATGAGAACGTGGCCGATCGTTTCGAATCCATGTCGATCCTGGTGGCCGTGGTCGACGCAGGCAGTTTTTCTGCAGCTGCCCGGCAGCTCGAGATTCCGCTTGCAACGGTCAGCCGCAAGGTCGCAGAACTGGAGTCACACCTGAAAACCCGACTCCTGCATCGCTCCACCCGGCAACTTGCGCTCACAGAAGCCGGACAGTCCTATGTCGCCGCGTGCCGGCGCATTCTCGATGAAGTTGGAGAAGCAGAGCGTGCCGCGTCGGGGGAATACGCGGCGCCTAAAGGTGAACTTGTCATGACTGCGCCCATTGTCTTCGGACGCTTGCACTTGTTGCCGGTGGTCGCGGAATTCCTCAAGACTTATCCGGACATCGATGTACGGATGGTGCTGACCGACCGTGTGATGCATCTTCTTGAAGAGCAAGTCGACGTCGCAGTGCGGATCGCTGAACTACCCGACAGCAGTTTCATCGCGACGCGGATTGGCACAACGCGTCGGGTGGTATGCGCGAGCCCAGCCTACTTCGCTGAACATGGCACGCCGACGCACCCCCTTGAGCTAACCGGCCATGCATGCATCACCATGGACCAGATTGCATCCAGGCAAGTCTGGACTTTCCTGTCGGGCAAGGCGGAGGTGGAGGTGCCTATCCGCTCGCGGCTTGTCGTGAGCACTGCCGAAGCCGCAATCGACGCAGCGGTGGCCGGGGTCGGCCTCACTCGCGTGCTGTCCTACCAGATGGCGGACGCGATCCGTGCCGGTGCGGTCAAGACCACGCTCGAAGCGTTCGAGCCAGCGCCGTGGCCCATCAGCCTGGTTCACCCTGGACAGGGGATTTTGCCGCTGAAGTTGCGCGCATTTCTTGATTTCGCCGGGCCACGATTGAAGGCTCGGTTGAAGGAACTGGGCGTCTAATGGGCTTATGCTTTGCTCGAGGGCAGGCGCTCAGGCCTCGCACATCCATGAACTGGCAAGAGCCTCACTCATCGAAGCGGAGCAATTCCTGGCGTCGACAGAGTTCATGGCTGGCGATACGTTTTCGCTTGATCCATTCGTAATTCTGAAGCCAGCGACATCGCGTGCACTCGTCCGGCATCAAGGCCATCGAATGCATCGCGAACATGCACAATGCGCCGAAGGAGGTGGTGCAATGGGTGAGGGCATGGTATGCCTGGTGCGAGCATGAACCGCCCCGAGATTTCGTGAAGGCTGTTTGGATCAGCTAGTATGAGTGGGCGCCCTTGCTGCAGGCAAGTGCTATGCGAAACACATGTGCGAGCCCAGCGTTCAAGCCAGCGCTTGGTCAGCTTCGTGAGGAGAGATAGCCATGAAAGGATCATCCATCAAGGTGGGGGTCATCACAGACCAGACCGGTCCGCTCTCATTCATGGGTATCGCCAATGCCAACGTCGCGAAGATGGTGATCGATGACATCAATGCAAAGGGTGGCTTGCTGGGGCGACAGATCGAGTTGTTCCTCGAAGACAGTGAGACCACAGATAGCGTGGCGGAGGCCAAAGCGGCCAAGCTAGTGCAGCAAGATCAAGTGGATGTGATTTTCGGCGGCATTTTTAGCTCCACGAGGCAGGCCATCAAAGGTCCGGCGGTAGTGCAGGGCAAGAAGCTCTACATTTACCCGGAGCAATATGAAGGGCAGGAATGTGACCCGCTCATCTTCTGTACCGGCCCGGTGCCTGCACAACAAGTCGAACCTCTCATTCCGTGGCTGATGCAGGAAACGGGGGCGAAAAAATTCTATCTGCCGTCGGGCGACTATATCTGGCCGCACACGATGAACAGGAAGGTCCGTCAGGTGGTCACGGCAAATGGTGGCGAGATAGTCGGAGAGGAATACTTTCCCCTCGATCACGCCGACTATGGCGGGACCATTGACAAGATCATGTCCAGTGGCGCGCAGGTGGTATTCAATACGATCGTTCCGCCTGGGCTCACGCCATTCCTCGAGCAGCTTCATGGCTCCGGGTTCACGAAGCGAGGCGGACGCATAGTCTGCACGTACTTCGACGAGAACTTCCTGAACCTGGTGCCAGCCGCACATGTGGAGGGTCTGTACAGTTGCCTCGACTACTACCACAACGTCAGCGATTCGTTCAGCAAGAACCTGGTCCGGCATTACGACACGCTCTATCCGGGCAGTGCCAAATTCACAGCTGGCAGTGCGTGTTCCGGGCTGTACCGAGGGCTGAGGCTCTGGGAGGTTGCCGTGAAGGAGGCCGGCTCGCTAAAGCAAGACGAAGTCATCAAGGCACTGGACCACGCGAGGATCGCCGAGGGACCGGGTGGTCCGGCCGAGATGGTGCCGGGCCAGCATCACGTGCGGATGAACATGTACCTTGCCCAGGCACATGACGGTAATTTCAGGATCGTCAAGAGCCTCGGGGTCATCGATCCGAAGGAGTGCGTGCAGGGCGTTGGATAAGCCAATCCAGGGGATCGGGCAGCACGGAGGCCCGCGCGCCGTCAGATCGCATGCTCCGAGGCCGACCCCACCTGTGCAATGGCTAAAGCAAATTCTGCGCACCATTGCCGCAGACGTCGGCAAGGTCATCGGAAGGGAGAGGATTGTCGCCAGAAAACAAAGCTAGGGGATCATGTTTGCGCGGGCGGTCCTGGCGTTCTTTGCACTGCCCGGCGTAGTGGCCTTTGCAGTTCCCGGCATCTGGCTGCTTTCCAGCTCACACACACAGCTCGTTCTGCCACTGGGTCTGGTGTTGATGCCGGTCGGCTCGGTTGGTCTGCTCTGATGCGTACGCGACTTCTACGTTTCGGGCAAGGGCACGCTCGCTCCGCAAGGGCACGCTCGCTCCTTGGGCTCCGCCGGTCCAACTCGTCGTCGTTGGCCTGTATCGCAATACACGCAATCCCATGTACGTCTCGCTCACGCTCATACTTCTGGGTTGGGCGATGTCATTCGGCCATGAACTCCTCACATTGGGGCTGCTCTAAAGGACAGGTGCTGGCATGGGGATTCATCGCTGGAACAGATCTCGCCACATCGCGCCTTTACTCGAGGATCGCATCGAGCGCGATTTTTTACCGATGAGATCGCTCGCACGGCTGGTAGCTTTATGCTTGCTGGCAATGAACGCCCGCACGCCGGTCATCTATTCATGATGGGCGATGCCGCCAGCCAAAATTGAGGGGGAGGGTTCATGACGCAGCGAGCACGGCATCTTTATCGGAGTTCCAATGGCGACCGATGGTCGCTGGTTTGCGACCTGGATTCAGGACGAGTGTTCATCCGGCATGAGCCCAACTTGCCATCAGGCGGCCAGACATCCGAAATAGCCGTCGGCGATTTCCTCGTGTCCGATGCGCACGGACCAGAGCATGCCGAGTTGTTACGGCTTATCGGAACGCTTGTCGAATCCGGCTGACGTCGGGAATCGGCCGCTGAGTGCGCGCTGCCACCTCCTTGCAGACGCTGTGCAAGGGCGAGGCTGGGATCAGCGCGCGCAGGCTTGGTATTGGCGCACTCTCCAATTCCGCCAACGAGCCAAAGTAGTAATTCGAGTGTGGGCTTACTAAAACCGTCGGCCGTTTTCAGCAGTGTCGGCTTGCGCACAGACCGCCTGCCGCACGCGCCGAAAACTACTTCGAATCTGTCCAACCCGCCAGGAGGCACAGATGAAACAGGTATCACTGACCATTCCAGAACTTGGATTGATTGCCGGAACACGAGCGGCAGGCGGTGCGGGCCTCGCACTGTTGCTCAGCGATCGAATGAATCCGGAACAACGCCGCGCCATCGGCTGGACGCTGCTCGCTGTAGGGGTCATCACCACAGTGCCGTTGGTCGCGCAAGTGCTTGGAAAACGTCAGCCATACAAGAGCCCCGACGAGAAGTGAAGTAATGGTGCCGCTTTCAAGCAGCCCTTTCAGAAAGAAGCCGACATTCGAATGTCGGCGCGAGAGCGCAGTCGAGTGGCCCTAGTTGGCCGGTTGCGCATGAACAGCGCCGCGCCATGCGGCCGCACGAATACGTAGCATCGTTTCGTCGGCCAGCACCGGCCGCGCTAGTACTTGATGTCCCGTTTCTCCTGGCGGCCCTCCTGCTTCGTGTCGCGCTTGTCTTGCCGGCACTGGGAGTTGCTCTTCTGGTTTGCAGCCCGGCAGTCGACCTTGCCTCCGCGCGCTTCCTGTTTGGCAGCCTGGTTTGCGGCCCTGCCTTGTTGGCGCTGTTGCGACTGGTTGGTGGCCAGAGCAGCCCCCGATAATGCCAGGAGTCCGGCTGCGGCCAGCATTGCGCCCGTCCGCCTCCAAAGTCCATTTCTTGATTCGACCATTTTCACCTCCTCCGTGCTGGGTAGAAACGGCGGTCAGTTGTCGCACAACGCCGCCTTCGCATGCTCGTAGAGAGCCAGACTGAAAAAGCCTCCTCCGACAAAAGAAAGCATCCCTTGCCCCCAGCCGATGATGGCACGAATGAGTGTCGCCCGAGAACAATTTCCCATGCGCAAGCCATTCCTCAAAGGGTGGCAATGGTTCGTGAGTGGCCGACGATCCCACGCGCGTCAAGCGTCCGCTGTTTGGCCATACCTGACGTTTGAGCGTCCGCGCAGTCTTCTGCGGGGATGTCGCGTGTTGGCCGAACTCTGTCTGCCGGTCGGCTGGCCGTTAGCCGGATCCAGATTAAGCTAGGCGGCCTCGAATCTGAAGCTTTGCCATCGTAAGGTGGGCTGAATGACAAGAGGAAGTACCGACAACTGCACTCTGATTGGCTTCATGTTTGAATAACTTGCACATGGCTCTTGAACCCTCGCTGTTCCAATGGCCGGTCGTCCCCCACGTCGCTGGGGATACATTATTTCGCAGTCTTCGAGCCTGATCAGTACAAAGCCGAGCCAGTGCTTACCGTACCAAGGGGCCGCGACTTGAGTAGGCTAACCGAGCCGTGTGAAAAGGGGTACGATGGGTTCGAATGCTGGATTTAACCGTTCTGGAGCGTGTAACGTCTCCCTGGCCAAGTACTCCTGCCATGATCCTGTATCACACTGACCCCGATTCTCCGGTCATCGAAATTTTCGTCGAAGGCAAAGTCACTGACCACGATCTGCGTGAAGCCATCGAGCGCATGCGTGGTGATCTCGAACTGAACGGCAAGACCCGCGTGCTCGAACGCATCGAGCATTTCACCGGCATCGAGCCAAAGGCGCTGTGGACCGACATGACGCTCGGGGTTTCCATGGCCCGCAGGATCACGCGCGCCGCCGTGGTGGCCGACGCGGGCTGGATCCGCGCCTCGATGCATTTGGCGCGGTTCTTTACGAAGGCCGAGATCAAAGCGTTCCACGTCAACGAACTCGAGCAGGCGCGCGCCTGGATAAACGCCTGAGCGCCGCGCGGCGAATCGCGTAGCAGTCCGAGCCACGCGTCGTTGAGACGACGCGTAAACCGCCGCCAGTGGCAGGCCGATTGTCTCTCCAAAATACCAACTGGCGGTCGCCCCCAAGGACCCTGCGAACCGATGCAACGAATCGCTCGACGGGCGGGGACTGCGCTTCCCGGCTATAGACGAACTCGACGTCAAACTCGGCGTCCAGCCCCTGAGCGGCAACAGGTTTACGGACGGCGGGCACGCCGCCCGTGTGCTGGCAGGCACGAATGCATATCCCATCCCCGCGGCGACTAGCCCGAGCATGGTTGGGATATCCGCACCGATCTGGGCGATGTGCGGAACAAAGCCTGCTTTGGCGCGCCTTCTGGTTCATTCAAATTGCGCGGCATTTCACATGCATGCAGTTGGCATATTGAGCGTGGCGCCAAACACTTCATTTCCTCATCAGGGGGCAATGCCGGTATGGCTGTCGCGTATTGCGGGCGAGTCTCGTCGGCAATCCTTTCCGGTGCCTCGCGAGACTTGGCCATGTCCATCCCTCCGCTATTTGTTTTGTGGATATCAGGTTTTGGAATTTTTGATTTTACGATGGCGCGGGCGCTTCCTACACTCCTCCGGACAAAAGAAGCATACGGAGACAGACATCGTGAATACCCCACTATCGCCAACCTGCGCGAATCCTTGGCCGCGGCCAGCCTGGACGACAAGGACACCCTCAAAAGAGGCCGCGTCTACATGAGCGGCACCCAGGCGCTGGTGCGAACGCCACTGCGGCAATAGGCCAGAGGCGCGCTGAGTGCTGCTGCCTGGCTCCGGCCGCAGCAGAACAGTTTCCTGTGGCAGGATCGAGCGCGTCCGGCTTGGCGGTGGTGGGGCCTGCGAAGGCGCGCCGCTCTTTGGCAAGTGGCACTCCACCCTTGTATGGCACCCGCCCCGACGACACTACCGCGGCGGCCAGGGCCATATGGCCCAACATCCTCGGAACACTGAAAAATGAGTACGGAAAATCAACTGCAGTTCGTTGTAGAGCCTCGCCCCGAGCCCACCCCGCCGATGAGATCGCTGCCAAGTTGGCAAATCCGACGTTCGGACGCATTTTCACAGATCACATGGTCACGATCCGTTGGACCGACGGTCGCGGCTGGCATGACGCCAAGGTCGAAGCACGCCGTCCTTTCCAAATCGATCCCGCCTGCGCAGTACTGCACTACGCGCAGGAAATCTTCGAGGGCATGAAGGCATACCGTGGCGAGGACGGCAAGATCTCGCTGTTCCGACCACAGGAGAACGCAAGGCGTTTTCGCGCCTCTGCTGCTCGCATGTCGATGGCCGACCTGCCCGAGGCCACATTTCTGCAAGCCGTGGAAGCGCTCATCGATATTGACCGCGCCTGGATTCCAGGTGGCGATGGAAGCCTCTACCTGCGTCCATTCATGTTTGCCTCGGAGAATTTTCTCGGCGTGCGCGCGTCGGCCGAATTTGTATTTTGCGTGATTGCTTGCCCGGTCGGCCCGTATTTCAAGGCCGGCAAGTCGGCGGTGACCGTATGGGTTTCGGATCGCTACACCCGAGCGGCCCCAGGCGGCACCGGCGCGGCCAAGTGCGGCGGCAACTACGCAGCCAGCCTGATCGCGCAGACCGAGGGCTCGGCCAATGGCTGCGACCAGGTGGTGTTCCTTGACGCTGCGGAGCACCGCTGGATCGAGGAGCTCGGGGGCATGAATGTTTTTTTCGTGATGGATGACGGCTCTCTGCGCACGCCTCCATTAACAGGGACAATCCTGCCGGGCATTACGCGCGCTTCGATCATCGAACTGGCCAGGCACGAGGGTATTCCGGTCAATGAAACACCATACGACTTCGAGACGTGGCGCGCAGATGCAGCCAGTGGCTGGGTTAAGGAAACTTTTGCCTGTGGCACGGCCGCGGTCGTCACCGCGATCGGGCAGGTACGTCACGCTGGTGGGGAGTTCACGATCGGCAATGGTGGGGAAGGCGAAGTTACGCAACGCCTCCGTTCGTTGTTGACCGGCATCCAGCGCGGCAAGATCGCCGACCCATTCGGATGGGTTCATCACGTCGATTGAGACCGGCGTGTTTGACATCAGCGGCGTGCAAGGAATCGGAGGGCCGTGCGCGCCGCGTTGATTCGGTTTGACGTCTGTCCCCGTGGCCTGGGCGGTCCGGGTAATTCCAACAAAAATACCGGGACCGGGGCGCGACCTGCGTGCCGGCAAGCCGTGCCGTCGACCCCGGCAGCACGCTGCCCGGATGCCTTCGCGCCCGCATGACTCGTCGCCATCTCCGGCGCGGGCCCGTGCGATCGCTCGGCAGCACATGCAGGAGACACCTATATGAGCTTGTTCCGAACCAAAGACATTGACGCCATGCTGGTGGACAGCCACGTTGGCGGCCTGAAGAAGGTGCTGGGTCCGGTGGACCTCGTGCTGATGGGCATCGGCGCCATCATCGGCACCGGCATCTTCGTGCTGACCGGCACCGGAGCCCTGACCGCCGGCCCGGCGCTGACGGTTTCTTTTGTCATCGCGGCCATGGCCTGCGGCTTCGCCGCGCTGTGCTATGCCGAGTTCGCCTCCGCCATCCCGGTGTCGGGATCGATCTATACCTATAGCTACGCGACTCTGGGCGAGATCATCGCCTGGATGATCGGCTGGGACCTTCTGCTCGAATACGGCCTGGCTACCTCGGCGGTGTCGGTGGGCTGGTCGGGATACTTCCAGTCGCTGGCGGCGGGTTTCGGCCTGCATTTGCCGGCGGCGCTGACGGCGGCTCCGGGGGCTGTGCCGGGCGTTCACACCTTGTTCAACCTGCCGGCCTTCCTAATCATGCTGATCACCACCTGGGTGGTGTCGTGCGGCGTGCGCGAGTCGGTCCGTCTCAACAACCTGATGGTGGCGATCAAGATTTCGGTGGTGGTGCTGTTCATCGCGGTCGGCGTCTGGCATGTCAAGCCGGCCAACTGGCAGCCATTCGCGCCGTTTCGGGGTATCCGGCATCTTCAATGCGGCGGCGCTGGTGTTCTTCGCCTTTATCGGCTTCGATGCGGTGACCTCAGCCGCTGAGGAAGTGCGCAATCCGCACCGCGACCTGCCGGTCGGCATCATCGGCTCGCTGACGGTCTGCACAGTGCTATACGTGATAGTCGCGGCCATCATGACCGGCGTCGTTCCCTTCGCCAAGTTCGCCGGCGTCGACCATCCCGTGTCGCTGGTGTTGCAGTACGCGGGACAGAACTGGGTGGCTGGCTTTGTCGACCTGGGCGCCATTCTCGGCATGACCACGGTGATCCTGGTAATGACCTTTGGCCAGACTCGCGTCATCTTTGCCATGTCTCGCGACGGCCTGTTGCCCGCCAAGCTGTCGTCGGTACACCCGGTGCACGCCACGCCATTCTTTGCCACCTGGACCGTCGGCATCGTGTTTGCGATGATCGCCGCATTCGTGCCGCTCAATGTGCTGGCCGAGTTGATCAATATCGGCACACTCTCGGCCTTCACGCTGATCTCGATCGCGGTCCTGGTGCTGCGCCGGACCCGTCCCGATCTGCATAGGGCCTTCCGCTGCCCCGGCGTGCCGGTGGTTCCGCTGCTATCGGTGGGCTTCTGCCTGTTCCTGATGGCGCACCTTCAAGCGCTGACCTGGATCGCCTTCCTCATTTGGCTGGGGATCGGTCTGTCGATCTACTTCCTGTACGCGCGCCGCAACGCGGTGCTGCACGGTGGCACCAGGTAGCACGCGGTGCTAGCCGTAAGAGTCCCGAGACACGGTAAGCGGATGTGGAAGCCGACCTTGGAGTAAGCGAAAACCCCAGCCCCGCCCGCACCGAGAAACTGGGTAAGATGCCAACCCGGCGCCGGCGCGACAAGATCGCCCGCAGCCGAACGGGATTGGGGCTCCACGCCCCATCAAACGCCGCACCGCACTGCAACCCAGGCGGTGTGTCAAGGAAGGCAGAGCTACAGCTTTGCATTCCCCACGTCATGGAGAAGAAGTTGAACGACCGTACCCACGCGGCGGCCGCTGTCCGCCTTTTCGGCACCGGCGAAGGCCTGTCCCACGAGCGCGTGACGCTCGCCACCGATCCGGAATCCGGCCTGCAGGCCATCATCGCCATCTACAACACCAGACTGGGCCCCGCCTTCGGCGGCTGCCGGTACTGGGCCTATCCCGCCGAAGCCGACGCGCTGTCCGATGCGCTGCGCCTGTCACAGGGCATGGCCTACAAGAACGCCCTCGCCGGGCTGCCGTTCGGTGGCGGCAAGGCGGTGATCCTGCGTTCCCCGGCGCAGACCGACCGCCAGCAACTCTTCCGCGCCTTCGGCCGCATGGTCGAGTCGCTGCAAGGCAGCTATATTACGGCCGAGGACGTCGGCACGACGGTGGACGACATGCGTGCCGTCCAGGCCGAGACCCGCTATGTCAGCGGCATGCCGCGCGACGGCGGCTTCGGCGGCAATCCCTCGCCGTGGACGGCATACGGCGTGTTCGTCGGCATCGAGGCGGCGGCGCTGTATCGCCTGGACCGCAAGTCGCTCGCCGGCTTGTCCGTGGCCGTCCAGGGACTGGGTTCGGTGGGCTGGGAGCTTTGCCTCCGTCTCCATGAAGCGGGCGCCACCCTGACCGTGGCCGATATCGACGCCGGCCGCACGACGCAGGCGCAACAGCAGTTTGGCGCCCGCGTCGTATCGCCGGAAGCCATCACGGCCGTCGACGCCGATGTATTCGCGCCGTGCGCGCTGGGTGCCGTCATCACCCCGGCCGTGGCCGAAAGCTGCCGCTTCCGGGTCATCGCCGGCGGGGCAAACAATCAACTCGCTTCCCTCGCCGAAGGCGACACCCTGCACCAGCGCGGGATCTTCTATGCGCCCGACTTCCTCATCAATGCCGGCGGCATCGTGAGTTGCGCCCGGGAATACCTCGGCGGTGTCGACGAATCGGCCCTGCGTGACGAAGTGGCAGGCATCCGCGATCGGGTGCTCAGGCTGGCGCAACGCGTGGAGTCGACCGGCCAGGCGCCGGCGCGCGCGGCGGTGACATGGGCGCACGAGGTGTTGTCGCGTGGCATCGGCCTGAACTGAACGTCACGTCGACCAGGAGGAAGCCGATGAACGAATTCCCGAAGCCTCACAGTTCGACCAGCGCCAGCTGGCGGCCGTCAGGTACGGTGGCGCCCGGCAGATCGAGTGCACCATCAACGGGCTTGGCGAACGCGCAGGCAACGCGTCCCTGGAAGAGGTCGTCATGGCGGTAAAGACCAGGCGTGACCCGTCCGAATGACGACGCATGTGAACGGCGGCTTGTGGCCCGGCAAGCGCCGTTGGCCCTTCGGCCAGGCTTGGCTAGCAACGGATGCCGGCAGCACGTGAGACCAGGAAGAACGTGAGGCCAGCGTTGCCGGGGCCCAAGATGGGGCACGATAACGGGGTCTTTTATCGCAACTCGTGATGGCAGATTCCCTTGGCATACGCCCATACTAGGCGAAGGATTCACGAGTCCCCGCCTGAGCGTGTTCGCTCCTGGGAAACACTGGCCGAGCACGTTCCTCCGTATGGCAACCAGCCGAGTCGGCAGGCGGCTGGCTCCTCCGGCACGGATCGGGCAAGACCTCCAGCTGCGCCCACGGGGCGTTGTCGACGGGATCGAGATCGAGGCAGTGTTTGAAGTCGCTCGCTGCCAGGCGCGTGCCCAGAAGCTTGCCAAACGCATCGAGCTGGACCTGCGAGATCAGTCCTGCGCTGCCGCCGAGCGCTGGGCAGATGATCCACGTCGTGCCGTCTTTGGCGAAGATGCGCAAGCGCCTGACTTGGTCGGCCGGCTGGATTGCGTGCTCTTCGCTGGCGAGCCCGCCTAGCGAGAAGGCTTCGAGGTATTCGTCGGTATGGCGATGGCCCAGGCAAACGACCACCTTCGGGCGCCAGCGGGCGCAGGTCTTCGCGAGAAACCGGAAGCGTTCGCCATGCCGGCACAGATCCTCATAGCGTGTCTGTGGGACGAGTTCGGGCTGGCCTCGGAACGCTTTGGACCATGCCGTTCGTCCATCTAGTTGGGCAGGCAGGGGAAACAGGCTGAGCCTGAACTCGGCGCCCCCAGGCGCGTAGAGATGGCGCCAGTAGTATTGTTCCCAATCGTTGTCGGCGAGCCGTACGCGCAGTGCTTCAGCCCGCGCGGCGGCCATGATGCGGGCGATGTACTGATGGCCGAGCCACTTGCCCATGTTTTCCCGCTGCTGGTGGCGGAACTCGGCGTCCCAGGCGGGCGGCGCCACACGCGGCTGCAGCGGCGCGACAAGGGGCTCCAACCAGGCGCGCGGGCTTCTGTCGCATATCCAGACGGGAGCTCTTGGGTTACCTCCTTCCATCCCCACATAAGATGCAAAATAACGATCGAGTTCCTGACGCGTGAATACCCCTGAATGCTGCATATTATCCCTTGCTGCCTGGTGGGACCCCCATACATCCAATGCCGCAGCATGCCGCCGCCTCTGGGGCGTGCGTGCCACTGTGGTCGTTTAAAAACTCTTTCTGCAGGCGGAGTACGAACGGGATCAGTGCGCCTTCGCAGGCGCCATCCTTGTGCCGATGGGATCTCGGTATAATGGCCCGCCCGCTGCCATGTCACCGGTAATTGCTAGTCGTTTCTTAATGCCGGCGAGGTCTGGGCGCCTGCGTAACCGCAGGGCCAGGCCAGTACCCGCATGCCGCGCTGCCAGAAAATGCAGCCACGTCGCTTTCGATGACGAAAAGCAATGTCGACTGAATAAGAAAATGCCAGCCGGCCCTTTCGTGGGTCCAGGCTATGGAAAGGCTGATTTAATCGACGAGAGTGTCGACGTTGAGCAGCTGTGAAGCGTTGATAGACTAAGGACGACCAGCGAGCTACGCCGATGCAACAAATCAGTTTTGCTAGTGCCGAGTATCTGGGAAAGAAGCGCGTTACGCGGCGCGAGAAATTTCTGGGTGAGATGGAGCAGGTGGTGCCCTGGGCTCGATTGCTGGAGGCACTGGAGCCGTACTACCCCAAGGGCAAACGAGGGCGCCCGCCCATTGGCCTGGAACGCATGCTGCGGCTGTACTTTGTGCAGCAGTGGTATGGCTTGTCCGACGAGGCCCTTGAAGATGCCGTCAGCGACAGCGCGGCCATCCGCAATTTTGTCGGTGTTGACTTGGGACATGAGGAAGCGCCGGACGCCACCACGGTGCTCAAGTTTCGCCGCCTGCTCGAGAAGCACAAGCTTACCGCCGTGCTGTTTGAGCAGATCAACGCCCACCTGCGCGAGCGAGGCCTGATGATGCGCGAGGGCACGATGGTGGACGCCACCATCATCAATGCGCCGACTTCGACAAAGAACCGAGACAAGGCGCGTGACCCTGAAATGCATCAAACGAAGAAGCGCAATCAGTGGTACCACGGCATGAAGGCGCATGTGGGTGCCGATGCTGAATCGGGCTTGGTGCACAGCACTCACTACACCGCGGCCAACGAGTCTGACGTGGCGCACACCCATGAGGTGCTGCACGGGCAAGAGGATGACGTCATTCTTGATGCGGGCTACACCGGCGTGCACAGGCGCGACGAGATCTTGAAGGCGCAAGCAGAGGGCGCCATCAAGGCGGATGTTCGGTGGTCGGTGGCTATGAAGCGCTCCAGGCTCAAGGGCATGACCGAAGGGCCGCTGAAGCAATTGACGCAGGCCTTGGAGAAGGTCAAGGCGCAAATTCGTGCCCGGGTTGAACATCCGTTTCATGTGGTGAAGAATCTGTTCAAGCACAAGAAGGCTCGCTACAGGGGATTGGCCAAAAACGGTGCGCAGTGCGACACCTTGTTTGCGCTGGCCAATCTGGTGATTGCAAAGAAAGCGTTGCTGCAATCAATGGACAATTCCGTCTGCAAGGCGGCATAAGGCGTGAAACCCGGGGCAAAAGCCCCAAAAAATGAAAATTTCCAACTGGCAAGCCGTCAAATCTGCTGTTGGTTGACAAAAAAATCGGCATCACACTGGCAACGCTGCGCGCTGACGCTTTGTTCAGCGATTCCCTATATCCGTTCTTATGTGATTGTTGTCACTGCCGCAAACTGATACCACTTTTGTATTGCCTGAGCATTACCCGCATATCGATAGCACGCGCCAAGGAGGAAAAATCAAGATCTCTCGAAACGCGCAGCCATGCGGTATTCCAGCCCGGCAGCATTCTTATCCCCGATTCCTGCAATTGAGGTCAATTTAACCAAACCTGCCGGAAATAGGAATTCCAATTTTTTAAGGTCTGACATAAGTGACTTTGCTGCGCTGCGATATTTCTGGGGTTATTCCATTTCAATCCCCTCTATGGAGGGGATTGAAAGGCGGGCGCCTGAGGTTCGTGCGCTCCGTGAGCAGTGCAAGCGTGGCACATTCGCGGTGAGTCGGCGTACTCGACGACTTTCCATTTGCTATGCAAATTTTTTCCGGTCATCTTGACCTAATACTTTTTCATTAACTGTTTAGCGCGCCGTACCCCGCTCCAGTGGGGATTGATAGCATTTTAGGCCACTGGATACCGCTGCCCGCAGTGTCTGCAGGAGCCTCCAAAAAACTACTCTCGATGATCGGCAATGCCTTGTCCATCAAGGCTTTGCGAGAGTCCAGAAGTCCCGAGGCGAGAGCGCAACGCGATTAATGCCGTGCGCTCCGACATTATCCTGAGCGCCAGCGGTGGGACGTGCGCCCCTCGTCCATAGAGCTGATTTGCCATTCCAATTCCGCCAGCTAGATTGACCTCATCGTTGGCGCTCGCCAAAGCCATCGAATTTACGTGCCTAAGAGCCGGGGAAGGGGGGCATCCCATGAAACGCATCCATATGAGCTGTTCGGGCCCGAGGCACGTCAACAACAACCAGGCCACCGATTGGGGAGGCCTCGCCATCAACCTCGCCTGCATCAAGTAGGCACGTTGGATGGCGGCGCGCGTCTGGGCAGGGGGGAGGCGCGCGCTTGAGCGGCGGCAGGACACATGGTCCTGCCGCCTTTCTGTTCCGCCATGGAACCTGCCGTGGCGAACGACTACGTGCAGCTCGTTTGGGCTGAGGGCGAAAGAAAGAGGGTGTAGGCGACAGGGATGCGCCTACACCCTAAAGTTGGCAACGGGGTCGCCGTTTGGCATTGTGCTGCATCGCACCATCGGCGGTACCCCTCAAGTGATGGGAAGCACGAGTGCAGCGTAAAGAAGTGCTCGGCCTGCCTGAGGCTTTGGGGAATTCTGACTGGATCTGCCTGAGAGGGCGGTTCAGGCTTGTGGGCGCTGCTCCCTGATCAGCACGACAGCGCCGAAACTCAGCAGGCATGTCGCTGCCATATACCAGGCCGCCGACATCGGGTTGCCGGTCAACTTGATCATGCCCGTCACGATGAACTGCGCGGTGCCGCCAAACAGCGCAGCGTTCAGCGAATGCGAAATCGCGGCGCCGCTGGCGCGAACCCGTGCAGGAAATGCTTCGAGCACAAGCAGGGTGCCAACGGCGGCGCCAAGTGCCACCATTGCGCTGATAAGCCCGACGCCAACGAGGACAGGCAGCGTGCCGTCTGCACGCACAATCATCAGGAAGACCGGAAAGACCAGGAGCACCGTGCATCCCGCAGTGAAGAGGGCCAGCGGCTTGCGGCGAGGCAGTCGGTCGATGAGAAGGCCGGACAGCGGCGGGATGACAGTCAGCAGCAGCGCGGACACCGTCGATGACAGGAATCCGGTGATGGCAGGAACGTGCATCACGCGATGCAGGTAACTTGGCATGTAGTAGACGATGACGTAGACGGGGATCGTTGGCCCCATCCTGATCAGGATCGCCAGGAGCATTGTCCTGCGATGCTCGCGCCACAGTTCGGCGAGCGGCGTGGTGGCATCTCTGCCGTTTGTGTCGACGAGCGGCGCCTCGCGAAGCTGACGGCGAACGTAGATGCCGACGGGCGCGATCAGAAGTCCGATCAGGAACGGAACACGCCAGCCCCAGGAAGCCAGATCCTCCGGCGACATCACCTTCGTGAGAAGCGCGCCCAGGGACGCTCCCAGCAACGCAGCCGCGCCCTGGCTCACGAACTGCCAGCTGACCACGCGGCCACGACTCGAAACCGGTCCAGCTTCCATCACGTATGTCGCGGCAACGCCGATTTCGCCGCCGACGGCAAAACCTTGCAGCGCCCGACCTGTGATGACGATGAGCGGCGCAGCCGCACCGATCATTGCAAACGGCGGGCAGAGGGCGATGGCCGCCGTCCCTATGGTCATCAGGACGATGGTTCTCGTCATTGCCGCGCGGCGTCCGACACGGTCGGCATAGGCACCGATCATCATCGCGCCAAGCGGCCGGATGAGAAAGCCAACGCCAAACGTGCCCACTGCCAACAGCAACGAAGTCAGAGGATCTTCCGCCGGGAAGAACTGGTCTCCGATCATTGCCGCGAAGAATCCGAACACGGTGAAGTCAAACGTTTCCAGTCCACTGACGAGAGACGTTGCGACGACAGTCTTTCGGAGTTCGCTTGTCTGAGTGCCGCCTTCCCCCATCTTCAACCGTCAATGCTCCTATACATGACTTTCCCCACCTAAGCGTGGGGCCCACCAAAGCAGGGTAAGACCCGGTCCCACCCCCATCAATAATCAACCCCGGCAAGCCTGACCCCTTGCCTGACCCGTTAGGGTGTAGGCCTCCCTGTGCCTACACCCTTCTTTTTTTGTGCTTTGGCCAATTGCGGGAAGAAGGGCGTGAGTATAGAGGCGTCCGGAAATCCGGTGGGCAAGATGCGCCGGATCAGACGATCTTGCAGGCCAGGAACATGGCCGAAAGAACAGCAGCAAGCTGGCTGGCCCGGGACGAAATGCGCGGCGGCATGACGGAATTTCCCACGCTAGACGAGGCACGCATTCTTGCTCGATATCGCTTTGCGCACATCCCTCCCTTTTGCGGGTCCACTCTTACGTGGGGATAGATAACTCGCTAAAAACGCCATTTGTGCCTTGAAGATGTAGCCGCTGGAGCCATACACTTCGCCGGTCATTCGCGTAATGACGCAGTGCAAAAAGAGCGCGCCACCGCGCCGAGCAACACGAAGCCAACACCGCCAGGTTCAAATCCGCAGGCAGCGCAAACAAGCGGAAAGGCACCAGCGTGTGCCATGTCGGACAAGCGGAATCCCCGCAACACAGCCCGCTCAGGAGACGGCGGACAATGCGGGCCTTCTTGTAACAAGGGAATAATCGAGACGTGCTAAAGCTTTCAAGCAGGCTGACGTTTGGCAGGGCGGTAATGTGCCTGGGGATCGTTCCGTTGCTGGCTTCCTGTGCACTCGCACCAGGGATGCGCTTCGACCCGCAGCGACCGCTCGATCCGGAGGACCCGGAATCGGTGCCCAAAATCACCCGGATCACGCCGGCGCTGGTGCGCACGCTGAAGGCCTCCACACAGCCAGCGAACGCTGGGGTGGAGGAGCTGTTCGCAGACCCGAGGCCCTATACCGTGGGCGTGGGCGACATTCTCTCGATCGTTGTGTGGGACCACCCGGAACTGGTGTTCCCCACGCAAACGTACTCGATTGGTACTGCGTACGAGATCCCGAACTACAGCGGCGCGGCCAACGTGCCGGGCTACGTCGTAAGTCCCGCGGGCACCATCCAGTTTCCATATGCCGGTGTGCTCAAGGTTCTCGGCCGCACGCCGGACGAAATCCGCGGACAGCTGAGCACCCAGCTCAAGCCTGTCGTCAACATGCCACAGGTCACCGTACGCGTGCTCGCCTTCCGCAGCAAGCGCGTCTACATGGACGGCGAAGTCAAGACGCCCGGCCCCCAGAACGTCGACGACGTACCCATGACCCTGGTCGAAGCGCTCAACCGCGCCGGCGGTGTCAACGTCCTGACGGGCGACAACAGCCGCATCCGCGTTTCGCGCGAGGGAAAGACCTACGTCGTCAACCTGCCTGCGCTCCTGCAGCAAGGCATCGACCCCGCCCAAATCCTGTTGCGCAACGGCGACATCGTGCGCGTGGAACAACGGGAGGACAGCAAGGTATTCGTGACCGGCGAAGTTTTGCGTCCTGTTGCCGTCATGCCGCGCAACGGGCGCCTGACGCTCAGCGAGGCCATCGGCGAAGCTGGCGGCGTCAACCCCAACTCGGCCAACGCCAAAGAACTCTACGTTATCCGCAAGAGCAACGATGGCGAAGCCGAGGTGTTCCACCTCGACGGCAAGTCCCCCGTCTCCTTTGCACTGGCCGAGTCGTTCGAGCTGAAGCCGAGGGACGTTGTCTACGTGGATGCCGCAGGCGTGGTCCGCTGGAGCCGTGTGATCAACCAACTGCTGCCGAGTGGGAATTTCTTCACGTCCACGGCGAACGCGGTCAAATGATCAAGACTGTACTCGTGGTCTGCATCGGCAATATTTGCAGGAGTCCTATGGCGGAAGGGCTCCTCAAGGAGGCATTGCCGGATGCCAACATCATCTCCGCTGGCCTCGGCGCGCTCACGGGCAAGCCGGCCGATGCGCACGCCATCGCAGTCATGCACGAGATTGGCGTGGATATCACCGGCCATCGGGCCCAGCAACTGAGCCGGGCCATGACGACCCGTGCGGACCTCATTCTCGTGATGGACAACGACCAGCGGCAAGACATCCAGCACTTGCACCCGGCAACCACCGGTCGTGTCTTCCGCATCGGTGAGCTTGCCGGGTTCGACGTGCCAGATCCCTATCGCGAGGCTCGTCCCGCCTTCGAAAACGTCCTGCGGTTGATCCAACGCGGCGTGGAAGCCTGGGTGCCGCGCATCCAGGCACTTCGATAACCGATACAGCAATGCAGATGAATCAGACTCCCCTCCAGTTGTTGTCGCTCCGCCTCCGGAGGACGAGATCGACCTCGTCCGGTACCTTGATGTGCTGCTTGCCAGCCGTTGGCTGATTGCATCCATTGCGGGTGTAGTGCTGGCGTTGGGGGTGGCGTATGCGTTCCTGGCTCGGCCGGTTTATCAGGCAGATATTTTGGTGCAGGTGGAGGACAGTCCCAATAGTGCAAAAAGCCTGTTGGGGACGTGTCGAGCATCTTTGACGTTAAGGCGGAAGCCACAGCCGAGATCGAAATTCTTCGCTCTCGCATGGTCGTAGGAAAGGCGGTAGACAACCTGCGACTATACATTTCCGCAGGACCGAACTATTTCCCTTTTGTCGGCGCGTGGATTGCCAGCCGCGCCAAGGGCTTGTCCGAGTCAGGACTGCTCGGGTTCGGTGGTTTCGCATGGGCCAAGGAGTCGATCAACGTCGAAAAATTCGACGTACCCGAATCCTTAGAGGGCGAAAGATTCAAACTGATTGCCTTGGGGGAGGGGCGCTACCGTCTGGAGAATTCCAGTCTGGACGCGCCGCTCGAGGGACGCGTGGGTCAGCCGTTGACCGCAGAACAGAGCGTGGGTAGCTTCACGCTGCTGGTGAGCGATATGAAGGCAAAGCCGGGCATTGTCTTCAACCTCGTACGGAACTCGCACCTGCAGACCCTCGAAAAGCTCCAGGATCAACTCAAGATCGCCGAAAAGGGGAAGCAGAGCGGCATCATCGGTGCTTCGCTCGACGGCACCAACCCGAAGCTTACGGCCAGTATCTTGAATGAGATTGGTGAGGAGTACGTCGCACAGAACATCAAGCGCAAAGCCGCTGAGGCTGAGAAGTCGCTGGTCTTCCTGGGTGACCTGTTGCCCCAACTCAAGGGCGAGCTGGAACGTGCCGAGGTGAAGTACAACGAGATGCGCAATAAGCGCAACACGTTCAACCTCAGTGAAGAAGGAAAGGCATTCCTGCAGGAGAGCGTGACTACCGAGACTGGCTTGCTTGAATTGAAGCAGAAGCGTACGGAACTGCTAACCCGTTTTGCGTCCGCCCACCCTGCAGTCCAAGCCCTTGACCGGCAGATCGCTGCGCTGAGCGCGAAGGTGGGCGCCATGTCTGTCCGCATGAAGGCCTTCCCGAATGTGGAGCAGGACACGTTGAGACTGATGCGTGACGTGCAGGTCAACAACGACCTCTATGTTGGTCTGCTGAACAACATGCAGCAACTCAAGCTCGTAAAGGCGGGCAAAGTTGGCAATGTCCGGCTGCTTGACAACGCGCCGGTTCCCGAAGAACCTATCAAGCCGAAAAAGGGCCTAACCATCGCACTGGCGGCGATTCTCGGGGCCCTGATAGGTATTGTGGCCGCCTTTGTACGTAACGCACTGTATGGTGGTATTACCGACTCGCAGGACATTGAACAACATACGGGGCTGAGCGTCTATGCCACCGTACCGTTGTCCACTGTCCAAACTTTCCTCGCGGAAGAAATTCGACAGCGAAAGCGCGGCAAGTTCCTACTCGCGGATCGCAATCCCAACGAGCCTTCTATCGAAAGTCTGCGCAGTCTGCGTACCGCCCTGCAATTCGCCATGCTCGACGCGGACAACAACCGCGTACTGCTGACGGGCCCCACACCGGGCGTCGGGAAATCGTTTATCTCGGCTAACCTTTCGGTGGTTATGGCGACGGGTGGTAAGCGCGTGCTGCTGATCGACGCGGACATGCGCAAGGGCCATCTGAACCAGTATTTCGGCAAGGACAGAAACAACGGTCTTGCGGATATACTGATCGGAAGTGTTAGCTTTGAGCGGGCAGTACATCGCGAAATTTTCGAGAATCTGGACTTTCTAAGCACAGGCAGTCTGCCGCCGAATCCGGCCGAGTTGCTGCTCAATGAGCGCATGGTGAAGCTTCTCGAAGAGGTGGGTAGCCAGTACGACCTTGTTTTGATTGATACACCGCCCGTGTTAGCCGTCTCGGATACCGCGATCCTGGCCGCACGCTGTGGCACCGTGTTCCTCGTTACGCGATTCGAGAAGACCACTATCGGCGAAGTTACCGAATCCGCCAAGCAATTACGCCAGGCCAATGCTGACGTGAATGGCGTGGTGTTCAACGGCTTGGACCCTAACGCGTACCGCTATGGATACGGATCAAAGTACGGTCGCTACCGCTATGCCTATTATGGCTATAGCGCTACTGAAAACGGGCAGAAGATTGAAAAAACGCAATCAAGCTTCTAAATAGCGGTGCCAATACTAACTGGCGAAAGTTTGCGGGTCTCGAGAGAAAAATCGGAAGCTATCGATACCTTATAAACGCTGGTCAGGTTCCGGCGTTTTTGTTAATGCTGTCATGCAAGCGAAAGTAGTTCGGGGGCGAATCTACTGAACGCTCCAGATGACCATCCCCTCTTGAAAGGGAACTGCAATTTTCCCGTGCATGCGAGGAGGGCCCAGTTAGCCGGGGAGGTCGTGCATGAAAGGCAACGACTAACACTAGCCTTCGCGCCTAGTTGCAATTATGAAACTTTGGATACAAAGTTTTGTTCGGTACCCGCGATGCAGATACTGCCGAGTCACAGGGGCTGAAAAGGTCTGCCACAAGACTCCTCTCTGTACTGCTAACGATCAGGCTCCGTGAACTCCGACCATGCAGAGAGTTTCGATGCAGGCTCCTAACCCCTGGCGTTCAAGCAATTATGAGAACAAAATCGATCTCCGCTTCACCACTCTTCGCCTTGATGCTAAAAACGGCGACGGTGAATGTAGCCGTTATGGTCGCCAATGCGCTCGGCATGATCATCTGCGCACGAGTGCTCGGCGCCGAAAGCCGAGGCGTGCTTGCAGCTTGGATGATATGGCCGCCAATATTGGCGGCAATCCTTGTTGTAGGGATGAATTCTTCATTCATATTCCACGCAAAGAACGACGCATCATCCTATAAAAAATATGTAAGTGCTCTACTGGTTGCTGCCGGGATTTTGTCCATCGTAGGAGCGTTAATAATGTGGTTCGCGACTCCCTATTTATATGAGTCGCAGCCGGAGAAAACGCCTGGACTTCAGGTGTGGATGGCCGCATTCGCATTTGCCATGACCCTCTTCACGCTCCTGTCCGGCATTTCTCAAACAACGCAAAATTTAACCCTCTATAACGCGACACGACTATTGCCGCCATTCTTGTATTTAGCGCTCGCGCTCGCTATGAGTACAGTTTCAAAACTGAATACACTGAATTTCTTGGCTATGTATATAACTGGATACCTTGTTGCGGCCTTCGCCTTAGCATATTCCGCAATATGCGATATCAGAAAAGATTTTCGCTTTGAGTTACCGGCTCTAAAAAAGCTGGCCACACATGGATCAAAGTTCTGGTGCATCGATTTTATGGCGGTGCTCAGTGCGCAGTTGGACAAAATGTTCCTTGTCGCATTCTTGGCACCCAACGTTGTGGGCGTGTACGCGGTCGCTTACGGATTCTCAAGGATCCTGACCCAAATACAACTTGCTATCGCGACGGTTATTTTCCCTCATGCGGCTGGAAAAGAAATTAGCGTTGTTAGTTTGCAAGTGTCTCTCGCGTTCAGAATATCTACGGTCGGATCTGTGGTTTTGGCTTTCATTGCTATCGCTCTCGGGAAATTCGCCATCATCATTCTATACGGCAGCCAATACGCAGACGCATATCCAATTTTCGCTGTTTTGGTGGTTGAAAGTATCGTGTCTGGTGGCGGATGGATTCTCTCCCAAGCATTTAATGCTATTGGGAGGACGGAAATCATTGTGCTTCGCCAGATCGTTGGTGCGATTATCACATGTGTTCTTATGTATTTCTTGACACCTGAGCTAGGTGCGATCGGAGTCGCAATTTCATTGTTAATAGGTGCCTTGTTAAGGTTCATCGTTACGGTCGGCGCCTTCTCAACTCTTCTCGGGATTAAGACTCCGCGCTTGCTGTTGAATGGTCAGGATTTGAAGTACTTACTTTCTAGGCTTGGAAAATGAGCAATTATCCTCTTGATACGCATAGAGAAGCGATGCTTGGATTCAAGCAAAAGCTTTACGAAATTGTAGGCGTCATTGGAAGTTATGAATCCATTGCATACCTGGATTATCCGATTCACCTGAATACCGGCGATCTTCTAATTATGAGGGGGACGGAAGCATTCTTCTCTCATTTTGGGATAAAGCCCAAAATCAGAAAATCTGTAGCAGCCCAATCGCGGACGGATGGGACGGTTGAGGGAATTATCGAGGGTTCGACTACGATCGTATTCCACGGGGGCGGAAATTTGGGTGATCTATACCCGCTACACGACAATTTCAGAAAGCTTGTTATTAAGCGATATCCAAATAATAAAATCGTTATCCTTCCGCAAACGATACATTTTTCCTCCAAGAAGAATCTAGAGTCGGCCTCGGAGATCTACCGATCACATTCGAATTTACATCTCTGTGTAAGAGATCGAGTTAGCTTTGAGCTCGCAAGTAATTATTTGAGTGAGAATGTTTATCTCATGCCAGACATGGCGCATTTCCTCTGGCCCTTAGCCGTGCCGAGAGTTCATGAGGGCTCGTCAAAAACACTATTTCTGATGAGGGGGACAAGGAGTCGGCCGAGGTCCCGATTGAATTTCGCGCAGAAGAGTGCAGCTTCCGAGATTGGGATGGTTTGCGATCTGACGGTGATGTCTTCATTGAAACACTCTGTAAAAAACTGTGCGCCATTGAGCGGACCTCCAACGTAGCCCTGTTGCCTGTTACTAGGATTTGGTATTCCTTTGTAGAGAATTTCATCACTCGTCAGGCAAAGGAATTCCTACAGCACCAGCGAGTTGTTACCTCCCGATTGCATGGTCATATATTCGCAACCCTACTTGATATGCCAAGTACCGTAATTGACAACAGTTACGGGAAGAATAGGGCATATTATGAGGCATGGACATCTGCTTGCGGTATTGCCGAATTGCGCTAGATCCAAGTTTTCCAAGAAATGTAGATCGAATTATGCGAGTCCATGTGCATTTGGCCAGAGGATTTTCGTTGGATAGCTGGGAAAAGGGTTTCTCAGAGGGTAGGTACCCCGACGCCAGTCCTTATGGCTACCATCATTTGTGTACTTCACATAAGCTTAGTTGGTCGATTGATCGTCCCGAAACGACAGTCGGTCGCCTGTCTCGGCTTATCCTAAAGAAGTTGCTTGGCTTTGATATTGTGCATGCGTTTCGCAACCGGCGCCTGTGGGCATCGGCCGATGTAATCCTGACGCATACTGAATACGAGAGTCTCGCAGTGAGCGCCTTGCAGGGACTGTCAAATTCGCTCCGGGGAAACTCGAACCGCCGGGCTAAACTGATTGCTCAGTCCGTTTGGCTCGTGGATCGGTGGTCAACGTATGGCCCGTTGCGGCGACTCGCCTACCGGGTCCTCTTGCGACGGAGCGACTTCAATATCACTCTCTCCCCGGTTAACGCGGATTTTCTGAGCAGGCTCCTTGGCGGTAAAACGGCGCAGTTTGTCCCGTTCGGGATATCGCTAAACTCATTTCCGCTCCAGGCGCCACGGTTCTCGCCAGGGCCTGTTATTCGATTATTGGCTTTGGGAAATGACGTACATCGCGATTGGACCACGCTGATTGAAGCGGTTAAGGACCAAAGGGATTTCGATCTCAAAATCGTTTCGCGGACAATTACATCTGCGTCGCTAGGAAACGCCACAAATATTTCCGTCGAGGAAGCTCACAATGTAGAACGAATTCGGCAGCTTTATGGTGAGGCTGACGTGGTCGTCGTTCCATTGTTGTCGAATCAACATGCATCCGGAATCACAGTGGTTTTAGAGGCGGTAGCTCTGGGTAAGCCTGTGGTCTGCGCAAGAGTCGGCGGTATAGACGCGTACTTTGCGGAAAACGAAATCCAGTACTATGAATGCGGCAACGCGAGGTCACTTCGCAATGCTTTGAGGGAACTTTGCGGAAAAAGAAACGCTCGAGACCAGGCTGAAAGAGCTCAGAGGCGATTTCGGATAGAGAACTACTCCAGCGAAGGCTATGCAAGACGTACCCTGATGTGTTTGGAAGAGAACACCTAAATGGTAGCGAAATTGATCACGCGAAATATGGCGTTGGCATTGTATATTTCAATAGCCATAGCAAGCGATCTGCTTGGTTTCTATTACGTAGGAACAGTGATGATCGTTCCCCTGCTGTTTGCCGTGATCATCACAAATAGGGGAGTTTCAAAAGGGTTGATAGTTGCGATTGCACCTCTTATTGCTATCCTCGTTATTGGTTTATTCAGAGTTGAGCCAAACGAGGCGGTAACATTTTGGAAGGATCTGTGGGCGTTTCTAAGAATACCCGCCGCAGTTGTAGTGGGCTATGCGCTGTTTTCGCGCATATCCGGGGGAGCAACTGAGCTTCGAACTATAATAATTCTTCCTTCGTTGGTTTATTCTTATGTTCAACTTTCCAAGTTCATCGTCGATCCATCTCTGATAACCCAAACCGCTGCAAGTATTCGCTCAGTCGCTGGAAACGGAGATGTTTATCTGGCCCTTGGCCTAATAATGAGTTTGGTCCCAGTTGGGGTAGTTCGCCGTGGTGGAATTCGGCGATTATCTCGAGGGCTCGCCGCAGCCGTCCTGTTTTTAGCGATGATGCTATCGTTCTCACGCGCCATCGTACTTTTCTCTATTGCCGTTGCAGTGTTTGCTTTCTGGCGGAAGAGATATTGGAAATATCTGATTTTCGTTAGCCCGCTGGTCATCGCTGGATTATTTTTCTTGACTTCGTCGTTAGGCGAAAGTAACTCAAGCTTCACCGAAGGCTCGTTTGTCGAGAAACTAGCCCGCGCAAGCACAGAAATAGCAATTTCAGACTACGATGATCAGCAGAATATCAATCTAAACTGGCGCGGCTACGAGAGCTACATGGCCTTGAAACATTTCCTCGATGGTAACTTCGCGAACTATGCATTTGGCTACGGTTTTGGAGAGTTGGTCGACGTAGGAATCTATATGAAGTTGGGTGGTGAGGATCTCCGCTACGTTCCATACTTCCATAACGGTTATTTGTATCTTCTCATTAAGACCGGGATCGTGGGCCTCTTGCTATATCTGATCTTTATTGGTGGTCTCTTCTCCCGACTTGGCAAGGCGCAGAGAAATTGGCCGCGCGAACATCCGGTGCATTTCTTCACTGGGTTGGCTAAGGGGGCTTTGATTGGCACGCTATTTATGACATACATTATTTCAGGATTGTTTAATAAGGCCGATGGACTGGCGATATCACTGCTCCTCGGAGCAATATTGGCTGTTTCACGTAGTGTCCCATTACCAAGCAGACCCCAACTTGTCAAGAGGCATTTTGCCATGCGGGGTGGCATTAAGTCGCATTAAGCTGGTATTCAGCTTGAAAGAAGTTGGGGCGAGATCTGGAAGACGGTACACAGGATGGCGATTATGGAAAAATCGGTAGATATCTTGATTGTTAACTGGAATGGGAAGCACTTTTGCGAGAAATTGTTGAGGCAATTGACTGCATTGCCTAATTTTGACAGACTGATATCCAGTGTGGTGGTTGTCGATAATGGATCTGCCGACGGAAGCGCAGAATACATCGCAAGCAATTTTCCTCGCGTCAAGCTCCTTGCCCTTACGGAGAACCTCGGATACGCAAAGGGGAACAACCTTGGCTTAAAGATGTGCCAGGCAGAGTTTGTGTTGCTATTAAATAATGACACCGAGATTAACGACGCAAATTTTATTTCGAAATTGACCGATTATGCCGCGGCGAACCCTGCATGTGGCGCCATATCTCCAGCCCTTTACTTGCCATCCGGTCGGTTGCAGACAGGGGCGGGTGGGTTCGATCGAGGCCTGGTTAGTTATGCATCTTATTTCCTATTTGTGGCACGAATATTTCCTTTCATTTCGAAGCCATTTTATTTTAATCAAGACGTGTTCGTTAGGAAAGGCAATCCCGTCGACTTAGATTGGGTATCGGGCGCGGCAATGCTCGTGCGAACAACTGCATTGAAAAGAGCGGGAGGCATTCCCGAGGATTATTTCATGTATGCTGAAGACGTAAAACTATGTCGGAATCTACGCGGCCTAGGACTTAGTGTTAGCTACCTTCCAACGTCCAGACTAATACACGTACACGGCGGTTCGGAGGACGCGACTGGGATCAAAACACGTTGGATTGATTCTACGTTGGCTGAATATAGCTCACGAGCGGGCTTCGCAAGGGTATCTGTAGCAAAGGCCATCTTTTTCGGCGGATTCATACTGCGGGCTGCACTCTACAAGATCAAATGGATGATCACCAGGACGGAGCGGGACAGGATCGCCTCGACAAGAATGCTTGTGTACTCTAAGGCCGCGATAGCATTTAAATTCCAGGAGGGGAAAAATTGAGGCTGGGAATCGATCTCCACGTGCTGCAGGGAATAAATCAAGGTAGCAAGACGTATTTGGACAATATCTATACGTCGATTCAGTCGCTCAAAAATAATGTAGAATTTGTATTTTTTTTCAATAAAAATAAACCAGTTCCAGAAAAGTGGAGTGGTTTCGGTGAGGTACGTTATTTTGACGTCCATAGCAACGTCGCGAGATTGGTCTACGATGCCGCCAGACAACAAAGAAAGTATAAGCTCGACGCATTTCATTCTCAGTATATCGTGCCATTATTTTCGGCATCCAAAGAGATTGTTACCATTCACGATGTCTTATTTGAAACGCATCCGCAGTACTTTTCAACCGCGTTCAACCTGCGGTCGAAAATTTTGGTTCGCCGGTCGGCGTTAAGTGCCGATCAGATCTTGACGGTATCGCAGTATTCTAAGGAGAAAATCTGCGAGCTTTATGGGATAGATGAAGCACGTGTGTCTGTGACACCGAACGGCGTAGATGTGGAGCGGTTCTCGCGAATCGATCCTAATCATGCAGCTAATGAGTTGAAGCTTAGGTATGGGTTGGCGGACTATATCCTGACCGTAGGACGCCTTGAGCCGCGAAAGAATCATCTCACTCTACTGAAGGCCTATAATTTGTTGCGGCGTACGGAGGCACAGATCCCGATGTTGGCTATTGTTGGCCAGCGAGACTTTGGGCACGAGAAGATTTTCGATTTTATAGAGAAAAGCGGCCTGCAGGATTGTGTAAAGATCATTGAGGATGCAGACGCGGCGACGCTGGGTATGCTTTACAAATGTGCCAAGTTGTTCGTTTACCCTTCTTTTGCCGAAGGCTTTGGAATACCCCCGCTTGAGGCAATGGCGGCTGGCTGTCCAGTGATATGTTCCAATACCACGTCGATGAAGGAAGTGTTTTCGGAGGGGGCGACCATGATTGATCCGCTGGATGTCGAATCGCTTCTCGACGCTCTCAGGGCGTCAATTGTTGGGGGTGCGGACAATGAACTTATGCGGGAGCGCTCAATCGCAATAGCGCAGCAATATACGTGGGAGCATAGTTCGAAATCTCTTTTGAAGGTCATTCAGCGGATTATCTGAAATGCGTATTCGCAGACTGGTTTTCGTTTTTATAGGGATCTTGCTAGGGGTCGTGCAATTTGCTAATGCATTCGCCGAGAGTATTGGTGTTTATTATTTTCCGGGCTGGCGCAGCACCGTTGCGCGGGACACCTGGAAGCCAATCCGGGACCACGGAGGGTTGGAGCCGCTGCTCGGGTGGTATGAAATATCCGATAGTAATGTAGTCGACCGTCAGCTTCAGTGGATGAACCAGTATGGTTTGAGTTTTGTGGTCTTTGACTGGTATGCTGAGCAAAAAATGGCGGGGAGCTACGTAAATCCAGCCATTGATGGCTATCTGAAATCCTCATCAAAGGGGGGCTGAAGTTTGCTATTTTTTGGGCAAATAACGGGACTGAGCCAGCAACATTGGCAGAATTTGATGCAATGGTGCAATGGTGGGCGAAGAAATACCTTCGCAGTGGTTCATATTTTCAGGTAAATGGAAATCCCGTAGTCTTTATCGCCGACCCAGATACTCTCGCATCGACCGCGTCCAAGTGGGCCCTTAGTACTAGGTATCTTTTGGAGCGTGCTCGAGATATCGCGAGAATGAATGGTGTAAACGGAATTTACTTCGTTGCATCGACGCACGCGATCGCGGATAAAGTCAACAAAACCCTACCCGCGGCGGGTTTTGATGCATTGTCTGCTTATAACTACCATTTCGGGCTCAGTGGCGAGTACGTGAAGCGGCGTGGCTCGCACAGTTATTCCGAGCTTTCCGAGGGATATTCGGAGACTTGGAACTGGATGGTGCGGAACTCGAGACTGCCATATTTCTTGCCACTAACAGCAGGCTGGGACCGCAGGCCTTGGGGGGGAGCAAGGATCCTCTCCATGACGAATCAATAAGTGATCCTGATTCTTTCGAAGCCCATCTTCGCGAGGGAGCGGCTCTTATGGAGGAATTTCCAAGGCAGACAAAGGGCGTTGCCGTGATCTGTTGCTGGAATGAGTTCGGAGAGGGCTCGGTAATAGAGCCGACAACAAAATACAATTTTTCGTATTTGGAAAAAATCCGAAGTGTTTTCGGCCGGCAGAGCAAGGAACGCTAGCAGGCTGCTGAAGTACCTCGACCCCGAGTCAGCGCATGGACATGTCGAAACGTTGACTTGAGAACTCGACACGATTCACTCTCCGACATCGCATGCGCGGCGCAGGCACATTTACCGAAAGCTTGTTCACATGCGGCGCCTGGGCGATTTCGACAAGGGCTACGACGTGCAGGAGTTCATTCGGGGCGTGCCTGGAGATGAAATCGACGCCGCATGTCGCGCAAAACACCTCGGTTCGGCGCTACGGCTGTTCGTGATGCCATTGCCCGTAGCCAAGGCTATGCCATCTCGCAGCAAAAGTGCAAGCTGATCGAACAAGGCTTTGGGTGGGTCAAGACGGTCGGGCCCATGGGTGCACGGACTCAAGCGGGTCGACCAGATGTATGTCCTAAGCATGCTCGCCTACAACCTCGTGCACATGCGTTCCCTGGGACAGATCCGTCCAAAGTTGCACTAATCGGGCAAAGAAGGCTGGAAATGGGCGCCCCAGGCCGAAAAACTCGATTCAGGGGTGCGTATCTTCCGGATTGTAAAATCAAGCCGTGCTCACCTGCTGTTCCGTTGCGGGCTGAATGAGAGTTGGCGTCGCGAGATATTTGGCATGAGACAGGGGCGGATGTCTCGCGCTTTTTGCACAAGAGATTCACTGCCGTAGAGCGCGAGACATGTTGGATCGCCTGGAAGCCGGTATCGGTGCGGCCCAAGCGAAGCGGCCCCGGTGGAAGCCGGGGCCGATGTTCAGAATGGATCGTCAGGCAGATCGCCGCCGTCGGGCTCTTGGAGATCGGGCGGCGGGCGGTAGCGACGGGCCTGTTCGCCATAGACGGTGTTGAACCACAGCCATAGGTCGTCGAGGATAAGCTGGATGACGAAGGCGGTTTCGTCGGAGAGTTTCGGATCGGCAGCGCCGGTGCTGCGAGTGAACATGTACATGATGGATTCGCGGATTGAGGCGTGCGGGGTTCTCATCGCATTTCCCCGATGGCCTGCTGCAGCAGTTCGTCAGGCAGATGGTTCAGCCCCTTGGGCACGGCCAGCTGCATGGCGGTGCGCAGGATGCGTCCGGCGTTGCGGGGCAAGCCACGCGAGGCTTGGCGCAACAGCTCGAGCCCGGTCTCTGAGAGCAGCGTGTGGTTGCAGCCGGCGGTCTTGAGTGCGTGCGAGATGAGCTGGGCGAAGCGGGCATGCTCGGTGACGGGTTGAAGTTGCGCGCGGGTCTGGATGCGGCTGTAAAGTGCGGCGTAGACGTTGCGTTCAAGCATTGAGGCCAGCTCCGGGTGGCCAACGAGCCAGACGGTGATGAGATGACGGGCGTCGAAGGCGAAGTTCAGGAATGAGGGGAAGTCGCGGAAAAACTCGGGAGGCAGGTTCTGCGCCTCATCGATTATCCATAGGGGCAGAACCTGTTTGCCATTAGCAAGTTCGGTGATGCGCGCCTTGATGTCGCGCCAGAGATCGGCGCGGCGATGGCTGGGTTCGAGCCCGAGCGAGCGGGCCAGTGACCGGTACAGGTCAACGCGGCCGAACTCGGTCTCGGCCAGGTAGATGGTCTGGTAGCGATGCGGGTTGAGGTTGCGCGTGAGATGGCGTAGTACGGCGGTCTTGCCTACGCCGGGCTCACCGGTCAAGAGGCCGATGCCAGGGCTGTCGAGCAGCCACTGGAAGCGTTCGGACAGACTGGCGAGCGCGCCGTCGTCCCACAGTTCGATACAGTCGGTGTCCAGCGGGGCGCAGCGCAGGCCGAAGTGTTGACGGTACATAGGTCAACCCTCCTGGCGGTAGTGATGTTGATGGGTGAGTTCGATGAGGTTGGGGCCGGGCACAGGGGCAGCGGTCGTGGGTTCAATTGGCGGCTTGCTGCGTCGTCGTCGGCTGTTGGCGACGGCATCGAGCGGGGTGGCGGCGCCCAGCGGTTGGCCGGCGCTGTTCTGGACGCGGAGCACGGTGCCGGCGTGGGGATCGACGACGAGCACGACCCGCTGGCCGCTGAGTTCGTAGGGGACCTCGAAGACGCGGCCATCGTACGAGACGGTGCCATCACGGCGCACATGGCGTTCGACGCGATGCAGGAACAGTTCATCGAGCTTCGGGGCAAGAGAGCCGAGTGCGCGGATGCGCGGCAGGTCCTGCTGGTAGCGCGCGAGCGGCGAGACATCCTTGCCCAGCGAGCTGTGGGGCTCGCGATGATAGACCTGCTCGACCCAGGCCCACAGCCGGGAGTTGAGGTCGGCCAGGTCGCGGATGTGGGTGGCATCGAGCTCCGCGAGGAACTGATCGCGCACGGTGCGGTGCCAGCGTTCGAGCTTGCCCTTACTCGTGGGCTGGTACGGCTGACAGTGCACCAGGCGAATGTCCAGGTCTGCGCAGATGGTCTGCAGGCTTGCGGCGCGATAGGCCGAACCGTTGTCGACGACGATCATGCGCGGGATACCCCGGCGCAGCAGTGCCTGCTTGAGAACGCCTTCGATCTCCAACGCCGTCTCGGACAGGCAGAATGCGCTGTGCGCAACCAGGCGCGAGGCATCATCGAACAGCGATACGAGATAGGTCTTGCGGCGTGCCCCGCCGAACGAGAACATTGGGCCATGCATGACATCGCCGTACCAGATGGAGCCGGCATACTCGGCCACGAAGCTGCGCTTCTCCTGGGGAACGACGGCGGGGCCGACGATGCGCGAGAGGCCGTGAACCTTGAGCAGGCGATGCACGGCGCAACGCGAGAGCGTTCCGCGCGCCACCACCCCGGCGGACTCGAGCAGCAGCCGGATCTGGCGTATGGAGCGTTGCGGGTTCTCGCGTTTGGCAGCCAGTACGGCGGCCTGCACGGCCTCGGGCAGCTTCGAGCGGCCGGTGTCGGCACGGGGCCGGCTGGCCAGGCCCGCGACACCCTCGCGCCGCCAGGCGTAGTACCAGGTCTGCAGGGTGCGCTCGCCGATGTGGCGGCGGCGCGAGCCGGGGATGGCGTACTCCTGAAGGGCGAGCTGACGCAGCAGCAGCTGCAGCTCGCCGCGCTCGAGCCGCTCACGGCTCACGATGGGACCGAGCACGGACAACCGGAACAGGGCCACGGGATCGATGTTGTTCATGAAGTCTACGTTGAAGTTGAACGAGACGTCATGAAACGACCAATATCGGGCCGGCGGCAGTGGGCAGACTGTGTGGGGTGCCCGTTACCGTGCCGGAAGGGGTGTCGCGCGCAGTGTTGCCATCATGCGATCACGGGACATCAAGGCCGTCCAGGTCGAGCCAGGCCATCGCTTGGCATAGCGGCATGAGGGCGAGGCAGGCGCACCAAAATGCGGCGGTATCGGCGGTGCGGCCCAGTTCTGGGAAGCGGCTTCGCAGGGCAAAGGCAAAGTTGTCACTGCGACGCAGGAGCCAGCCCCACCAGCGCCGGACGGTGCGGCGATCGACGCCGGCCACGGCGGCGGTGAAGCGCAGCGACATCCCGACGAAGATCAGGGCAAACACGAGCTGCTGCAGCGCCCAGCCGTACCAGCGCAGCGGACAGATGCACAGCGGCAAGCGAGAACAGGTACGCCGGCAAGCGGCACAACAATAGCGTGGCACGGGCACGGAATTGAGGGTACCGCCCTCACTGCGATCAGCCTTGCGTGCATAGAAGCCGTGTGCCCACAGGCAGGTGCGACCGCAATGTGGGCAGCGGCCGGGATGATAGGACTTAGGCGTGGTGACGATGGCGCGAAGATGCTGTTCGAGCGAGACAAAGGCATGTACGATCCGAAGCATAGGCCGGGCTGTTCTGTGTTCGTGGAGGGTGTGGTAACCGTCTCACGATAGCAGAGGAGTACCGGCCTATCTCATGCCCGCGGCGTCTCGCGATGTTCGCGGGGATGTTCGTGAAATCGTTCTCAACGTACGCGAGACAAACTCACCCTGTTGGACCTCAAATTGAGCGCGACGTAACAACCTGCACAGGCGGAAAAGCATCCGCTTGTAGCAGAGAGTACTCCAGCAGCGCTGCTAAGTGCTATACCGTTCGATATCTCCGAAACGACCTTAACTGGACGGCGTTACCGCACGAGGGGCGGGCTTGGCTATGTCTGGCTCGCTTATCTCGCGTGAGGTGTCACCGGCACGGTCGATTCCGTTCTCCTCGCCAATAGCTTACGGCCGAAATCAATGGCGGGCTTCTCCACAAATCGGTATGTCATCTCCGATACCACGACTGTAATGAGAAGGCAGACGACGGCCGCCAGCATCCAGTCGACTTTACCCGCCAGCCACGCCAGGAGTGGCAACGCTAGGCAGTGGAGCAAATAAATGGAATAGCTGATGACCCCTATCCGTGCCAGCCAACCGGGCGCACGCATCCGATTGGAGAAAATAAGGGCAGCCATAAAGACAACCATCGCGCTGATCCAAGCCGTGACCATTGGCAAAAAAGTTGGCCAACCTTTTACGCTGGCAGCGATGCGAACACCAAAGGTCGCATACGCGCAAAGAGTCGCGACAACCAGGCCAGCTAGGGAAAGGCTGATTTAATCGACGAGAGTGTCGACGTTGAGCAGCTGTGAAGCGTTGATAGACTAAGGACGACCAGCGAGCTACGCCGATGCAACAAATCAGTTTTGCTAGTGCCGAGTATCTGGGAAAGAAGCGCGTTACGCGGCGCGAGAAATTTCTGGGTGAGATGGAGCAGGTGGTGCCCTGGGCTCGATTGCTGGAGGCACTGGAGCCGTACTACCCCAAGGGCAAACGAGGGCGCCCGCCCATTGGCCTGGAACGCATGCTGCGGCTGTACTTTGTGCAGCAGTGGTATGGCTTGTCCGACGAGGCCCTTGAAGATGCCGTCAGCGACAGCGCGGCCATCCGCAATTTTGTCGGTGTTGACTTGGGACATGAGGAAGCGCCGGACGCCACCACGGTGCTCAAGTTTCGCCGCCTGCTCGAGAAGCACAAGCTTACCGCCGTGCTGTTTGAGCAGATCAACGCCCACCTGCGCGAGCGAGGCCTGATGATGCGCGAGGGCACGATGGTGGACGCCACCATCATCAATGCGCCGACTTCGACAAAGAACCGAGACAAGGCGCGTGACCCTGAAATGCATCAAACGAAGAAGCGCAATCAGTGGTACCACGGCATGAAGGCGCATGTGGGTGCCGATGCTGAATCGGGCTTGGTGCACAGCACTCACTACACCGCGGCCAACGAGTCTGACGTGGCGCACACCCATGAGGTGCTGCACGGGCAAGAGGATGACGTCATTCTTGATGCGGGCTACACCGGCGTGCACAGGCGCGACGAGATCTTGAAGGCGCAAGCAGAGGGCGCCATCAAGGCGGATGTTCGGTGGTCGGTGGCTATGAAGCGCTCCAGGCTCAAGGGCATGACCGAAGGGCCGCTGAAGCAATTGACGCAGGCCTTGGAGAAGGTCAAGGCGCAAATTCGTGCCCGGGTTGAACATCCGTTTCATGTGGTGAAGAATCTGTTCAAGCACAAGAAGGCTCGCTACAGGGGATTGGCCAAAAACGGTGCGCAGTGCGACACCTTGTTTGCGCTGGCCAATCTGGTGATTGCAAAGAAAGCGTTGCTGCAATCAATGGACAATTCCGTCTGCAAGGCGGCATAAGGCGTGAAACCCGGGGCAAAAGCCCCAAAAAATGAAAATTTCCAACTGGCAAGCCGTCAAATCTGCTGTTGGTTGACAAAAAAAATCGGCATCACACTGGCAACGCTGCGCGCTGACGCTTTGTTCAGCGATTCCCTAGCACTCCTAGGAAAGCTGTTTTCGAATCAACGCTACCTTTGCCTGAGTGCCATTCACCCAATAACCACCCAAGAAGCATGAGCTCCACATGGAACAGACCGTACGGGAACGGGCGAGGAGTCAGGACGCTTGCCAGAGCAATCACCAGGATGCACGTGGTCCATGCCGCGTAAATTCTGCTCGGCCATGTGTTCCAGCCGAGAAATACGAATATCGTCATAAGAGCGTAGAAAGCCATTTCGAACTTCAGGCTCCAGAATACGCCGATCAGGTTACTCACCCCGACAAAGCCTTGGAGCATTGTCAGATTCACAAGCACGTCAACCGAACCTGCCCCCGTTGGCAAGTCAAATACTCCGGCCGCGCTCATGAGCACGGCAACGGCGATCGATATCCAATAAATAGGATACAGCCGCATGATGCGGTGCCCCCAAAATACACCCAAACTTGACGCTCCGTTTATGGAGCGCGGAATGATGTACCCGCTGATCAAAAAGAACAGCGAGACGCCAGCCTGGCCAAATTGGAAAGTTGAGCTGATGAGGTCTCGCAAAAACTCGGAATGCCCCTCGCCGAAGTGAGAGAGAACCACAAGCAGCACCGCAACACCGCGCAGCGCATCCAGAAATTGCAACCTATTTCTATCCACCTCGCACCCCCTCCATGATTTCCCCTGAACCTTATCGCATCTGATCGGTCCACCATAGACGAGCCTCAACTTTGGGGGATCTGGGAAAAGCAAGCCACGGACTACGTCGCCATCTCATCCGACATGAAGCCGACAAATACCTGCTGCTTTGCGAACTCATCATATGCCTGCGCGATGAAGTTCGAGTCCATGGAAGGGGTGAAACTTACGTATCAATTTTCGACGTGCTGCCATGTTTCCCCGCCTGTGATCTTCGCGGGGCGAAGTCAGGCTACGCGACCGTAATGATCCTCAAAGCGTACGATGTCATCCTCGCCGAGATAAGAGCCAGACTGAACCTCTATGAGCTCAAGTGGAATTTTTCCAGGGTTCTCTAATCGATGGGTTGCGCCAATGGGAATATACGTAGATTGGTTTTCGGATAGAAGCATTTCTTTATCGCCATTGAATACTTTGGCTGTACCTCGCACCACAATCCAGTGCTCAGCTCGATGGTGATGCATCTGAAGACTGAGTGAGGAATTTGGATTAACGATGATTCGCTTCACCTGGAAGCGATCACCTCGATCAATTCCTTCATACGAACCCCACGGACGAAAAACTTTACGATGTGTGATCGATTCCTGCCGGCCGCTAGCTGCTAATCTAGCGACTACCTTTTTAACATCTTGGGATTTATCTTTGGTCGCGACGAGAACGGCATCGGCAGTTTCAATAATAATTAGATTATCTACGCCAATGGCCGCAACCATGCGATGCTCTGCTCTGATGTAGGTGCTATTCACTTCTTCGATCAAAACATCGCCGATTAGGCTGTTTTCGTTTGGATCAACCGGGGCCACAGCCGCAAGAGCATCCCAAGAACCAACATCGCTCCAACCTAGGTCAGTTGCTGCAACGACGACTGCGCGCTCGGTTTTCTCCATTACGGCGTAGTCAATGGAGACGTTTGGCGTTGTTTCGAACGCGGCCCTATCGAGTCGGATGAAATCCAGATCACGGGTACTTTTCGTTAGCGCCGCCTCGCACTGATCCAAAACAGCCGGGGCGTGGTGTCGAAGTTCGTCGAGATAAGTTGACGCCTGCAGCATGAACATCCCGCTGTTCCAGAGATGGCTGCCATCCTTCAGAAACCGGCTAACCGTAGCCGAATCTGGCTTTTCGACAAAATCCTCTACTAGATATACACCATCTTCCGGACTCAAGGATTTGCCGCACCGGATGTAGCCATAGCCAGTGTGGGGTTCGGTCGGTCGTATGCCAAATGTTATCAGATGGCCATCTTTGGCGATCTCGGCCGCGGCGGTGGCTAACTCAACAAAAATCTGATCGTTCCGAATAATGTGATCCGCGGGTAATACCAGCAGGATGCTGTCCGGGCTTATCTCCGTCGCGAGAAGCGAAGCCACTGCTGTGGCAGGAGCAGTGTTTCTGCCGACGGGCTCGAGTACTATTGACGACGGGATCACGGCGATGTCGCTTAGTTGCTGAGCCACTAGAAAACGTTGCTCCAAGTTCGTCACTACGATAGGTTGCCTGACGTTCTTGATTCCATTCAAGCGAAGGACCGTCTGCTGGAGCAACGTATGGTTGCCAACTAGTTGTAGATACTGCTTCGGATAGCCACCGCGCGACATTGGCCAAAGCCGCGTTCCGCTTCCACCACAGAGGATGACAGGGTAAATGTTCATTCTCTTCCTAAAATTCAAATAGGGGACTGGGTGATTAGAGATGCATAGACCTTAGTCACCAACTACAGATGTGGCACGTGCAGACTCAACGGTTGCGGTGTTACTAGCGGAAGCTGCCAATGAAAGGAGCAGGCTTTCGTAGGAATTTAGTATCTTATCCCACGTGAAACTATCCGCGTGGCGCTTGATGCTGGATTTCCGCATCTCCGAGAGTGGTGCATTCCCGTTGATAATTTCCTCGATTCGCATTTCGCATTCATCTTCATCTGAAAAATACAATGCTTTAGACCCAGCAACCCAGCGATTAAATGAGTTGTCATGCGCGAGGACGGCCGAACCGGCCCCCAAGGCCTCAACTAAAGAGGGGTTCGTTCCGCCGACTGTATGTCCATGGATGTATGCGGAATTGTAAGCACGCAATGCAGAGAGTGTTTGCTTTTCATATATGGCGCCAGGAAATATTACCTCGGAACTGGCAGAGTCGAGAACTTCACGATGAAAACTATTGGAGTCGGGCGTATACTTTCCTAGAACAACAAGCTTGCTGTCGCGTTTCTTTCTGGAGAACGCTTTTACTATTTCGAGTATTGAATTCTCCCGTTCCGGGCGAGCAATTATTGTGAAATAGTTGAACGGTTGAAGTCCGAGCTTCTGTAGATCGTCAATGTTTGCGGCGTGAATCGGATCGGCCCCATAGGGAATCATGGTGATTTTGTCTCTGCTCACCCGCGTTGCGAGATGAGTAGCGATATCAGGATGATCGGCAATCAGATGGTTGCCGACGATGCAACCGATTCTTTCGTTAAACCACAACCAGAGTCGCTCGTGAGTTTTCCACTTGTCTCGCTTCCACTCAATGCCATCCATGTTGATGACGTTGGTAATGCGACTGAAACGATATGGTGCACAAAAAATAGCCGTGTTGTAGCCGAGCGTCAGAACGAGGTCGTAGTTGGATTGTAAAACGTGTCTTACTGAGCGCCAGTCGAACGATATCGTTCCCAAGGCGCCAGTCCGGCCGACGGGAATTACGACACGGTCGATGCCTTCCCATCGGTCCGTGCGTATTGACCCGGGTTGCCCTTCTTCCTGGCAATATACAGTTACCTGCCAGCCGACCTTTACCAGGTGGAGTGCCAGGCGTTCAGCGAATGTTTCAAACCCACCATGGCGGGCAGGTACGCCTCGGGTCCCGAGAATGGCTAGACTCTTCCTCGCAGTAGTCTTGGGCATGAAGTGTATTCCTTGGGTCGACTCGAGTTTTGTGCAAACTATTAATATTCTTTTGGCAAAAAAACATTCGACGGATTTATGCAGTCCGTTTATAGGAAATAATCAATTTCTTTGAATGTTTTCCCTTCTGCATCTTTGGCGGAGACTACAGGTGTAGCTGTGATCGGCCATTGAATGGAAAGTGATGGGTCATTCCAGAGCAGTGATCGTTCGTGCTCCGGATGCCAATAATCGGTTGTCTTGTAAAGAAACTCAGCCGACTCGGATATCACGACAAATCCGTGCGCAAAGCCCTCGGGCACCCAAAGCTGCCTCTTGTTCTCAGCCGACAGCGTAACACCCACCCACTTGCCAAAGTTCGGTGAGTTGCGACGCAGGTCCACAGCTACATCGAAGACTTCCCCGGTCACGGCGCGGAGAAGCTTGCCTTGAGGGTGCTCAATTTGATAATGCAGCCCGCGCAAAACGTTGCGCGCCGAGCGCGAATGATTATCCTGCACAAATTCACGCTTGAGCCCAGTCGCAGCTTCAAAGGACTTTTTATTGAAGCTCTCAAGGAAGAATCCACGTTCGTCGCTAAATACCTTGGGTTCGATGATTAGAACCTCGGGTAGGGCGGTGGGAATAACATGCATGCTCATTTGATAGCTTCTAAAATGATTTGCGTCAGGTATTTGCCATAGCCGTTCTTCGACAGCGGTGTGGCGAGTCGAGCCACCTGCTCGGAATCGATCCACTTGTTGCGGTACGCGATCTCCTCAGGGCACGCCACGACGAGCCCCTGCCGATTCTGCAGCGTGGCAATAAAACTAGCAGCTTCGAGCAGCGAGTCGTGGGTGCCGGTATCCAGCCAGGCGTAGCCGCGGCCCATGATTTCAACGTCGAGCTGCGCCATGCTGAGATAGCGCTTGTTGACATCGGTGATTTCGAGCTCGCCGCGGGCCGACGGGTTGATGTCCGCCGCAATGTCGCAGACCTGGTTGTCGTAGAAGTACAGGCCCGTGACGGCATAGTGCGAGCGCGGCTGGGCCGGCTTTTCCTCGAGTGAGACCGCGCGGAAGTCTTTGTCGAACTCCACTACGCCGTAGCGCTCAGGGTCGTGCACGTGATAGGCGAATACCGTGGCGCCTTCCTTTTGTGAGGACGCGCGCTCGAGCTGGCGCACAAGGTCGTGGCCATGAAAGAGGTTGTCGCCCAGGATGAGCGTAGAAGGATCGTTGCCGATGAAGTCGCGGCCGATAATGAAGGCCTGCGCCAGGCCGTCCGGCGAGGGTTGCACGGCATATTGGAGGTTGATGCCCCAGTCGCTGCCGTCGCCGAGCATGTCGGCGAAGCGGGGCGTGTCCTCCGGCGTGGAGATGACGAGGATGTCGCGGATCCCTCCCAGCATCAGCGTGGACAGCGGATAGTAGATCATCGGCTTGTCGTACACGGGCAGCAGTTGCTTGGACACCGAGCGGGTGATCGGATAAAGCCGAGTGCCGGAACCGCCGGCGAGAATAATGCCTTTGCGCATGGTGCGAATACTCAGTGGAGGATCTGGTCCAGCAGCAATCGAATGCCTTGTTGCCAGTCCGGGAAATGGATGCCGAAGGTCTCGCGCAGCTTGCTGGTATTCAGCCGTGAATTGGCAGGACGTGGCGCCGGCAATGGGTACGCGGTAGCCGGAATTGCTTCGATGTGCTCCAGGTTCACCTGTAGCGGGACGCCCCGAGCTGCTGCCATGCGTAGCACCTCAGTGGCATAGCCATGCCAGCTTGTCTCGCCAGCGGCCGCCAAGTGGTAGACGCCGGCGGCAAACGCGGCTGGCCCACCAGACAGCCAGTGGCGCGCCACAATCTGGGCAGTTACGTCGGCTATCAACGAGGCGGTTGTGGGCGCACCGAACTGGTCAGCGATAACGCGCAAGCTGTCGCGCTCGCGGCCGAGCTTGAGCATGGTCTTGGCGAAGTTGCTACCGTGCGCGCCGGCCACCCAGCAGGTGCGCAGCACTAAGGCCTGCGCGCCGGCCGCGGCGATGGCCTGCTCGCCGGCGAGTTTGCTCTTGCCATAGACGGATTGCGGGTTGACTATGTCGGTCTCAACATAGCTGCCGTCCTTGCTGCCGTCGAATACGTAGTCGGTGGAGTAGTGCACCAACAAGCTGCCCAGCGTCTTGGCTTCCTCGGCCAGGACGCCCGGCGCAACACTGTTGATGGCGTAGGCTGCCTCGATGTCGGTCTCGGCCTTGTCCACGGCGGTGTAGGCGGCGGGATTGACGATCACGTCTGGGCGAAGCTCGCGCACAACGCGGCGCAATTCGTCCGGTCGCGAAAGGTCGCAGCCGGCGCGATCGAGTGCTACCACGCGACCCAGCGGCGCCAAGCTGCGGCGCAGTTCGAAGCCCACCTGACCGCTGCTTCCCGTTACAAGGAGCGTCGGGATTGAGGGGGTCTTATGCCGCATATTGCTTTGCCACCCAGTTGCGATACTCACCTGACATCACATCCTGTACCCAGCCTTGGTTATCCAAGTACCACTGCACGGTCTTGCGTAGGCCGGTCTCGAAGGTCTCAGCCGGCCTCCAGCCGAGTTCGCGCTCGAGCTTGCGCGCATCGATGGCGTAGCGCCGGTCATGGCGGGACGGTCCTTAACAAAGGTGATCTGGTTGCGATATGAACCAGCAGCCTTCGGACGCAACTCATCGAGCAGGTCGCACAGCGTGTGTACGACGTCGAGGTTGGTCTTCTCGTTCCAGCCGCCCACGTTGTAGGTCTCCCCCAGGCGGCCATGTGCAAGCACCTCGCGAATGGCGGCACAGTGGTCGCCCACATAAAGCCAATCGCGCACGTTCAGACCATCGCCGTACACGGGAAGCGGCTTGCCGCCTAGCGCATTGGAGATCATCAGTGGAATCAGCTTCTCGGGGAAGTGATAAGGGCCATAGTTATTCGAGCAGTTCGTGGTCAGCACCGGCAGCCCATAGGTATGGTGATAGGCACGCACGAGATGGTCGGATGCCGCTTTGGAGGCTGAATATGGGCTGTTAGGCGCATACGCGGTGGATTCCGAGAACTGCCGGTCATTAGGGCCGAGCGAACCAAATACCTCGTCGGTAGACACGTGGAGGAAGCGGAAGGCCGCACGGGCTGCGTCGTCCAGGCCGCCCCAGTAAGCGCGTACGGCCTCCAGCAGCGTGAAGGTGCCGACGATATTGGTCTGGATAAACTCGGCGGGGCCACTGATCGAGCGATCGACGTGACTTTCAGCGGCGAAATGCACCACGGCGCGCGGGTTGTAGGTGGTCAGCAGGCGGTTCAGGGCGGCACGGTCGCAAATATCCGTCTCCGAGAAAACGTGACGGCTATCGCCGTCGAGCGAGGCCAGCGTCTTGAGATTGCCGGCGTACGTGAGCTTGTCGACGTTGACTACTTCGTCGGCGTTGGCATCGGCCAGCCAGTCCAGAACGAAGTTGCCTCCGATGAAGCCCGCACCGCCCGTAACGAAAATACAGTTGCGCATAGATGAATAAGGGAAAGGGTTAGGCGGAGGCGGCCATGGATGTGGTCGCACCCACAAGCGGGGTGCTACTTCTGCCACCGCGAAAAGGCGCCCAGGTGCATCAGCTTGTTGTGAAACTCCCGATTGAGCGCCTGCGCTTTGCCCGGGATACTTGCCCACCACGAGCAGAGCTAAAGAACACGATGGCGGGTGCGAGATATAACCCCACGGCGTGAGCTGTGCGGTAGCCTTGAGGCTCGGACGGACAGATCAGTACGCATTCCGCCCCGTCCACCCCTTGAACGCCGTCCAGAAAATAATCCTCACATCCATCCAGAACGACCAGTTCCGGATATAGAAGATGTCGTGCTCCACCCGCTTGGCCATCTTGTCCAGGGTGTCGGTCTCGCCGCGGTAGCCGTTGATCTGGGCCCAGCCCGTGATGCCGGGCTTGACGCGGTGACGCATCATGTAGAAGTCCAACTGCTCCTTGTACATATTGTTATGCGCCATGGCATGCGGCCTCGGGCCAACCACGCTCATCTCGCCCCTGAGCACATTGATAAACTGCGGCAGCTCATCCAGGCTGGTGCGGCGCAGGAAGGCGCCGATCGGCGTGATGCGGCTGTCGCCTTTGGTGGCTTGCGTGACGGTGCCATGCTCGGCGTGGACCTTCATGCTGCGGAACTTGTAGACGTGGATGACGCGGCCGTCCATGCCAAGGCGCTCCTGCTTGAAGAAGACGGGGCCGGGCGAGTCGCGCTTGATCAGGATGCCAATGATCAGGAACAGCGGCGACAGGGCGATGAGGACGAGCGCAGCAAAGGTGCGGTCGAAGATGGCCTTGATCGTGCCGCGCACGCCGAGCGCGGGCGGTCTGTTCATTTCCACCGCGGGCATGCCGAGGAAGTTGCCGACGTTGTGGTTGAGCAGGTCGAAGTCGAGCACGCTCGGCATCCACTTGATGTCAATGAAGTCATTGCGCAGGGAGAAGTTGATCTCCTGCATCAGGCGGAACTCGCTCATCGGCAGGGTCAGCCAGATCTCATCGATCCCCTGATCGCGTGCGAACTCGGGGATTTGGGCGCTATCGGTGATGCGCCGGCGTCCTTCCGGAGTGGGCTCGCCTTCGGGGGCGTAGATGCCGCTGATCTTGAATCCGGTGGCGTGGCTGGCGGTCGCGCGGCGGTACATCTCCTGTCCGGTACGGCCATAGCCAACGATAAGCACGCGCTTGCTGTTGGCGCCGGTGACGCGCAACAGGTTGAGAACGACGCGGCTGGCCACGCGCAGGCCCAGCAGGCCGGCCAGCGAGAAGGCGTACCAGTAAACCATCCACAAGCGGGAGAGGGCGTCGGCCTGGTGCAGCAGGTAGGTCAGCAGAACGCTGATCAGCCAGACCAGGCTCCAGGCGGACAGCAGGCGCGTGGCGAGCGAGAACAGGCTGCGGCCGCGCCATGAGCTGTAGAGGTCGAACCCGGGCAACACGATGAAGGCGATCGCGCAGCCAAAGTACTGGACGAACAGGTGGATCGGGGCGTGCGCGCTGGCAAAGCGCGCTTCAGTGGCCAGTATTGCCGCAAGCCAGATGGCGCCGGCGTCGAGCAGGCGAACCATCAGCGCGAGCTGATCGTGATGCCTGGCAAACATATCGCGATAGACACCCATTTGCTTCCCCGAAGCGTTCGCGTAATGGGCGCTCAAGCGAGTGCCCATACCTTTTGTCTCCTCCGAACTTGCAGGCCGCGCACAGGGTCGGCCAGGCTCGTCGCTGGCATGCATCTTGGTGTGCATGCTCTTGGCGCGGACAAAGCAGAGTCGTGCGGGACTGCATTGCGGCAGTCGGTTCCATGGCGTGGCTGCGGTCAGCTAGCGACCGGCCACTGGCCGCATCCTTGAGTGCCGTCCCTGGAACTGCAACTCTCTCTTCCTGCCGGCGCGCTGGTGGCGCCGGTGTGCTTCGTGTTTCTGGTGCGAATAGTGCGGTGCAGCGTGACCCGTCGGTACCCTGCGTAAGAAGGGAAAGTGGGGCGATGTTTTGTGTGGCACCTTTACGTCGAGACCTTCCGTTTTGAGACGCATGGTCAAGTGCGAGGGGCCGCCACGGCTAGAGTCTTGCGTTGGCATTGCGCGCAACGCAGTAGTGCCGATCTCAAGCCGGTGTCACGGCAATCTTCAGCAGGATGCAGCAAGACATGAAAGGAAACGTTTTTACCCGCGATGAGCTGGATGCCTATTTTCTTCCTTCGTGGGCATGGAGGGAGGCAACCCGGCGGCAGCGGTCTGGATTTGCGATCATGTGCCCACCACGGTGGGCTTGCCGCTGGCGGCGCCGCTGGCTCCGCAGCGAGTGCCGAACGCCTGGGACGCGCACTTTCGTGTCGCTCACGCACACGATATGGCAAGGTGGCAGACGCACCAGCGCATCGCGCGCATCATGTCGGCGGCCTGGGAAATGGTGTTGTTCGCCCGGCGCGATAACTGCAGCTGGCAGCGCTATCTTGCCGAGTATCTCTACCGTGCACGCGGCTGGGAATTCAAGCTGAGCCTGTTTCCGTTGCCGACTCGCGCGGACAACGGGCTGCCCTGGAAGCGGCTGTATGGTCAGCAGCCCGAACTCAATCCCAAGGTCAACTACCTGTCAATGTGCCGCAACGGCGGACGCTTCCGCTTCATCGAGGCATTGCGCCCGGCGCAGCGCCCCAAGGTGGTGATCTGCCTGGGCGAGCGTCACGAGGATACCTGCACGCGTTTGGCATGCGCGGCCAGCCATACACCGAGCATGTCCTGAAGCCGGCTGACCAGGTACGGGTACTGCGCGTCTACCAGGACCAGGGCACGCGCCTGGTTGTCTGCCCGCGGTGGCCGGCGCTGCCGGCCTGGGATCAGACGTCCTGTTGAATGCAATGGGCACTTCATCAGCCAGTGGCTGACGATCGCCGATTTCCAGATGCGGCCAGAAGAGCCCGATCGGCGCCGACAGGAAGAGACCGAAGCCTCGGTGTGACACCGTTTGGCCACTGCGGCCGCGGTGTCATCACGCGGCATGACGCTGCATCCATTGCTGATAATCCTTGCCCTGGACTGCGTTCGCGGCTTGCCAGAAGGCACGGTTGCCGGCGTCGGTGGCGTAGGCCCGCAGGTCGCGCGGTGACATGCCGAGGGTGCGGCGGAATGCGCGCGTAAAGTCGGACGGGCTGTTGAAGCCCAGCCCGTAGGCGATGTCGTTGACAGCCAGGTGAGGGTAGCGCACCAGGTCCTGCGCGGCAGCCCGCAGCCGGCTCTTGCGGATATAGGCTTGCACGCCGCCTTCGGGTTCGAACAAGCGGTAAAGGGTGGCTCGCGAGATTTCCAGCTTTGACAGCAGCCTGGTGGGCGACAGTCCGGCCTGGCCGGGATCGGCGTCTATCAGCCGACGGGCGCGTGCCAGTACGGCGCGTGCGGCGCTGCGCACCGCGGCGCGAGCGCTGCTGTCCAGGCCCACGCCTCGCCGCAGGGGCCCGACCAGCAGCTCCACGCCGGTGTGCATGGCGTGCACGGCGGCCTCGGGTGTCATGGTTGGCAGATCGCGACTGAGCGCGACGGCGTGTGCGACGGCCAGTCGGCTCAGCGGTGTGTCGGTTTCGACGATGCGTCCGTGCGCGGCCTCGGCTTCCATGAAAATGGCATCCATCGTTATGCGCGGGACGAAGAACGAGAGCGCGCGTGTGGCCTCGCGCCGCATCTCAATCGGCTGCCCAAGGTCCGTCAGCAGAATACCTCCGTGGCGCGGCTGCGGATTGCGGCGCTCACCCACCACTAAGCCGGCGCTGCCTTCGACGAAGACCTGTATCGCGTGATGCCGTGCCGAGTCAGTCGAGATACGCGCGAGGCTGCGTTGCAGCGTGACGCCGTCACAGCGGCAGTCCGTGAAGGACATGTCCGCGATCAGGTAGCGGTCAATGGCTGCGTGGAAGGGCGCAAGGAGGCTGTCGCGCGTGACGTCCAGGTCCATGACGTGCCCAACGCGTTGTCGCCACGCAAGTATCTGACCTCTGGCGGCCTGCGATCCATCGGCACCTACCTCGAAGTGGCTGTGCGGCAAGCGTTCGGGTTCGGCGCGCGTGAGCCGGCTAGCGCGGCGCGGTGAGGCAGGGACGTTTAGCACTATCGATGACGCGAAGCTTGGTGACTGTTACCGGCCGGTGCAGAACAGAACATCGCGCACGAGGGCGACTTTAACCCAAACGCACGACGTACGTGTGACAGGCGGGCACGCTTGTAGCTTGACTTGCTATGGGTTTATTGAGGCCTCGCGCGCGTAATTGCCGTGATATTGCGTTGAACGTTACCCCGCTTACGAAGGGAAACGAGTGACAACGTATCCCTCGAATGGGGGGAGAAAACACGCGGATTCGCGCGCAGAATCCGGCCGCTGCCTAGTTTTGTGTGGTGCAACAAATCGCTGAGCGGGGCTCAGCCTTTTGGCATCCTTTACTCACCCACGCGGTAGAGGCATGAAAACAGAACCGAATACAGTGTTTACGCGTGAACAGCTCGAAGAATATTTCGCGTCGTATGTAGGGATGGAAGGGGAAATCCGGACGCGCAGTCTCTTTTGTGACAGTTCACCGCATCCGAGAGCCGAGTCGATGGTGGCGCGCTGGTTCCGCACGCGCAACCCAGTGCGTGGGACGCTGCGTACCGCCACAAGCACCGCGACCACATGGAGCCTTGGCAGTCGCACCAGAATTGCAAGGATCATGGCCGCAGCGCGCGCACATTTCTTCAACACGTCCCTGGGCGAGCGGGACTGAAGCATTACTTCGACCATCATCTGTACGCGCCGCACGGGCGCGGAGTTCAAGCTCAGCCTGTTTCCGCTGCCAGCGCGCCTGATTAACCAGACACCGTGGTCGACGGATTTCCGCGGCCAGCCGGAGCTTGTGCCCAGGCAGCGTTACCTCGAGCTTTGCCGCGACGGTCAGCGTTTCGCCTTCATCGACAGGATCCGCCGGCTCTGGAAGCCAAAGGTGTGGTATGCCTGGGCGAGCGGCACGCCGACGATTTCGTGCAGGCGTTCGCTCTCGGGAATGTGCGCGGCGCCGACCACATCCTGCAGCCCGCTGACTTTGCCCAAGACCCTGCGCGTGCTGGAGCACGACGGGCACCACGTGGATATCTGCCCGCATGCCGACGCAGCGGGATTGCGTCAGACTGTTGCTTGACGCAATGGGGCAATACATTGCCGGCTG